>NZ_JRYR02000009.1 GCF_000807855.2 Flammeovirga pacifica | reverse complement strand
CCCGTCAGAATGCTCCCCTACCACTCGTGCCTAAGCACAAATCCATGTCTTCGGTGGATAGTTTAATGCCCGATCATTATCGATGCTCTGTCGCTCGACCAGTGAGCTGTTACGCACTCTTTGAATGAATAGCTGCTTCCAAGCTAACATCCTGGCTGTCTCAGCGACTGAACCTCCTTAGTTCAACTTAACTATCACTTGGGGACCTTAGACGATGGTCCGGGTTCTTTCCCTTTCGGACTAGGACCTTGGCACCCTAGCCCTCACTGCCGGTAGTGTTTGATGGCATTCGGAGTTCATCTAGATTTGGTAGGATGTGACTCCCCCGCATCTAATTGGTAGCTCTACCTCCATCAAACTCATCCGACGCTGCCCCTAAAGGCATTTCGGGGAGTACGAGCTATTTCCAGGTTTGATTGGCCTTTCACCCCTACCCACAGGTCATCCGAAGACTTTTCAACGTCAACCGGTTCGGTCCTCCATTGTGTGTTACCACAACTTCAACCTGCCCATGGGTAGATCACCTGGTTTCGCGTCTACCTACACTAACTTAAGCGCCACTTAAGACTCGCTTTCGCTACGGCTGCAGACCTTAAGTCCTTAACCTTGCTAATATAGGTAACTCGTAGGCTCATTATGCAAAAGGCACGACGTCACTACACTAAGTAGCTCCGTCCGCTTGTAGGTATACAGTTTCAGGATCTATTGCACCCCGTTATTCACGGTACTTTTCACCTTTCCCTCACGGTACTTGTTCACTATCGGTCTTTTGGGAGTATTTAGTCTTGGCGGATGGTGCCGCCGGATTCAATGGGGGTTTCACCGGCCCCCACTTACTCAGGAACTCTCGCTCTCTTTAGATATTACCTGTACGGGACTTTCACCCTCTACGGCCACACTTTCCAGTATGTTCCAATTCTATCTAAATCGATTATCGAGGTCCTACAACCCCAATTAAGCCGGAACTCAATTGGTTTGGACTCTTCCGCGTTCGCTCGCCACTACTTGCGGAATCACTATTGTTTTCTTTTCCTCCAGGTACTTAGATGTTTCAGTTCCCCGGGTTGGCTATATAAGCATGTCTTCAACATGCTGAGTTGTCTCATTCGGATACCTCCGGATCAAAGGTCATGTGCACCTCTCCGAAGCATTTCGCTGCTTGTCGCGTCCTTCTTCGCCTCCAAAAGCCTAGGCATTCCCTGTATACCCTTCTCTTGCTTTTCTTTTGCTAGAATGTATAA
>NZ_JRYR02000007.1 GCF_000807855.2 Flammeovirga pacifica | reverse complement strand
TATCGCTTTTACTCATAAAATACAGGATAGATATACAATGAAACTTCCTTGGGTACTGTTCTAGCTCGAAAAGAGAAACAAGAAAGTCAATTCCTAAGAAACGATATTATTAGCATTAAGTGCTAATATATCTAGTATTATAGTGATACTTTTCTTGTCACAAATCATTTAATATTCAATTTATGAAATTGTATTATTCTTTATTTATGTAAAGATATGAGTATCAAGCCGACAGGCGTTACTTAGAACTTTATTATTGTATAAGTTTCCAACTCATATCTTAGAGTAAGAAATTAAAAGTACAAAAATTCATAATTTATAAAGAATTAAATATTGAAGTAGAGAAAGCACGTTCTTCGACTAAGTAATACTGTTTATAAGGGATCGGCTTCTCTGCTATTCTTAGCAATCCAGAACAGTACCAAGGGAAATCTCTAACCGTTATTATCCTGTATTTATGAGTCAAGGTTAAATAAGAATACCAATATTGATGATCATTTTACTTATAAAAATTAGCATCATGAATTTACGTTACACAATAGGAATTGACATTGCAAAACAAGATTTTAAAGTTTGTCTTTTATTTAGGAATGATGAAGGTAAATTAGTAGTAAAAGGTAGTAAGACCTTTGATAATACTTCTTCAGGTTTTACTAAATTATCAGCCTGGTATATTAAAAAGATCGATTCAAAATATGACTACAATATTATAATGGAAGCCACTGGCATATATCATGAATCATTAGCATGGTATTTATTTAATAAAGATGAAAATGTATGTGTTGTATTAGCAAATAGAGCAAGGTCATACATGAATTCCATTGGTCATAAATCGAAAAATGATCCAATTGATGCAAAAGGCTTAGTGAGTATGGGACTATCATAACAACTTGATTTGTGGCAACCTATTTCTAAAGAGATATACCAATTAAGAACGTTAACTCGTCATTTAGAGGATTTAAATAAAATAGAGACCACTTAAAAAAATCAAAAGAGTACTTTGAATCATTCAATGCATTCTGTATAAGAGACTGTTAAAAGTATAGATGTGATGTTGAAAGCAGTCAATAAACAGATTGACTCTTGTAAAAAGAAAATCATTAAGAGAGCACTTGAAGATAAAATTTTAAGTGAAAAAATAGAATATATGACCTCTATTAAAGGTGTAGGTGTTCTAACAGCTGTAGTTTTAATAGCTGAAACAAATGGATTTGCATTAATAAAAAATCAAAAGCAACTGGCAAGTTATGCGGGGTATGATATCAAAAAAATCAATCTGGTAAGAGGCAAGGGAGGACAAAAAAAGGATATGTAGCAATACAAGTAAAGCTTTTAAAGCTAATGTATACGCTTTGGAAGAAAGAAGAATATTACCAAGAAAGTTATAATTGGGGGAATAATGAGTTAGAAAAAAAGGTAGCCAAACATTATGCATGAATGGCTACACGAGATAGTTTATTGCTAAACTTCTCAATTTTTTTAATATAATAGAAAAAAACAATATATAAACCTCGAAATTTCTCATAGTGAAATTGCCAGCACTTTAGTGTTGCAATTTTGCAATGAAAATTTGAGGAACCCGCGGTAGCGAAACGTTTGAGATAATCTCAGAAAAATTATATGAATTTACTTGACTTTTAAGACAGTACCTTATAACAACAAAATCCCACAAGATCATACGCCTTGTGGGATTTTTTATCTCTTGTAACGTCCTAAAATAAGTTGACTAAATTGTAATAAATTTATGTCAAACACCAGAAAAGCAAAATCTTCAGAATCCCCAATATCTTACAGCTT
>NZ_JRYR02000006.1 GCF_000807855.2 Flammeovirga pacifica | reverse complement strand
GTAAGCAGTCGGGCAACTCCATCTATCATCCTATAATCCCACGCATTAATTTTACGACATAATCAAACACAACAATTATGTCAAGAAAAGAAGAAATGTACGCTCATCTAGAAGCATGGAAAGAAAGTGGATTAACTCAAAAAGGTTATTGCGCACTTCATTCAATAAAAGCACCTACTTTCAGTTATTGGGTAACCAAGACTTGTGGTAAAAAAAACGTTGACTCACCTGCTCAATTTATTCCTATCTCTCCAACTAACCCTGTTGAGCAAAAAATAACAGTTGAATACCCTAACGGAGTAAAAGTTCATTTATCAAACACTGAACTTCTTAAAGAAGCGATTCATTTATTCTAATGTTATCCTTACGAAATACAGACCATATTTACCTTTACAGTGAGTTTACGGATATGCGTAAAGGATTTAACGGTTTAAGTACTATCGTTATTTCTTTGATGGAGATGAATGTAGTGAGTGGTGACATTTATGTTTTCATCAATAGAAGTAAAGATAAAATCAAACTGTTACGTTTCGAAAGAGGTGGCTTTTCTCTCTATTATAAGCGATTAGAAAGAGGTCGATTTGAACTTCCAGTAGGTTTTGGAAAGTGTGACAGTATTCATTTAACCTCTGCTCAAATTATGATGTTAATAGAAGGCATTTCTTTAGAAAAAAGAAATCAAAAAGTGCGTTTCTAGTATCATTATTGCTATAAATAAGAGGTGAGTAAAGATGAGAAAATAGCATCACTGAAACAAACAAACACTTCTTTAAGTGAAGAAAACACACAATTAAAAGCACAGGTGGCCATGTTTCAGAATATGCTTTTCGGGGCTAAATCCGAGAAGCGTAAGTATACTGATATCCCTAAAAATCAACTGTCTATTTTTGAGGAAGAAAAACAAGAAGAATCTACTTCTGAAAGTACTGAAATTACAGTTCCTGCTCATAAAAGAAAGAAGAAAAAACCTGTTCGTACAGCTTTACCAGATAAGCTAGAACGTGTAGAGGAAATTATTGAACCTGAGCATGATTTAAAAGGGTGGCGTAAAGTAGGTGAAGATATTACGGAAGTGCTTGAGTGTGAACCCGCACGTTTGTATGTTCGAAGAATCATTAGACCTCGCTACGTCAAAGAACAGGAAAATGGAGATAGTGTATTTAGTCAGTCGGCTTTACCTTCTCATCTGCCTTTCCCTAAATCTATTGCATCAGCAAGTTTAGCCGCTCAGATGATCATCAGTAAATTTGTAGATCACATTCCGATCCATCGCTTCATCAAGCAGTTTGAAAGACAAGATGTCTATCTGAAAAATACAACGCTGATCGATTTACAAAAGAAGGTTGCAGACAAACTAACGCCTTTATTTGAACTATTATCACAGAAAATAAAGAAGAGCAACTACCTTCAAATGGATGAATCTACCATTAAAGTAATGGGAACAGGTAAAAAAGGGAAAGCACACCAAGGCTATATGTGGTATTATTTGGATCCAAAAGAAAAAATTCTTTCCATTCATTATGCCAATGGAAGAGATCGGAAATATCTGAAAGAACACCTTGGAGATTTTAAAGGTTATGCCCAAACCGATGGTTATAAAGGGTATGATTATTTTGAAAACACTACAGCAATTACACATTTAAATTGTTGGGCACACGCACGTCGATACTTTTTTAAGGCCTATAAAGGGGGCTATAAACCCGCTTCCGAAGTAGTTAACCTTATCTCAAAGCTCTATGAATTAGAAAAAACGTTTCAACCAGATACAAAAGCAGAAGAAATTCAATTAGAGAGAGAAAAATATGCTACTCCAATTATTAATAAGCTCTTCCAATGGGCAAAGGAGCAAAAGGTATTACCTAAAACTGATATTGGTGTAGCTATTACTTACTTTCTCAATCATGAAAAAGGATTACGTGAATATCTCAAGAACGGTGAACTTCTCATTGATAATAACCCTATCGAAAATAAAATCCGACCACTTGCAATAGGTCGAAAAAACTATATGTTTGCAGGTAATGAACAAGGTGCTGCACAAATTGCAATGTTTTATTCCTTTTTCGCTACAGCAAAAATGCATGACGTAGAACCCTATCAATGGCTGAAAAATACACTTGAGATTATTGATGATTACCCTATCAATAAACTAGAGGAACTACTGCCTGTTAAATAGTTGGTGTAGACAAGTGCGGGTTTGCCGACTGCTTAC
>NZ_JRYR02000005.1:2167-2485 GCF_000807855.2 Flammeovirga pacifica | reverse complement strand
TATGATCTAAAGAATTATCTACTCCAAATTCATCTAGTAAAAATAAAAGAGCTTTAGATTCTGTTTTACTTATTTCTATATTCATTTTCAAAGTGTTTTATTATTTCCAAACAGTTAAATCTAGATTTTATATTAGGAATTATTTTAATTATATCATTAACTCTATAGTCTTCTGTTTTCATAGTCAAAAGAACATATCTTATTTTTTGCTCATCCTCTAAAGATAAATTTCTTAAGAATGAATTTAATGAAAATTCATCAGATGAATTTTTAATTATTGGAGTGGTTTCATTATTACCTTGTTCAACTTGTACATAC
>NZ_JRYR02000005.1:1359-2157 GCF_000807855.2 Flammeovirga pacifica | reverse complement strand
GAAAATTCATCAGATGAATTTTTAATTATTGGTGTGGCTTCATCGTTACCTTGTTCAATTTGTACATACTTGTGTTTATTTTTCTTTACATGTCTAGTTAGAACATCTTCCATTTCTTTTTTAAGACTTCTTTTATTCTCAAAAGCTATTCTTTTTAGGGAATCTACAATACTTTCAGGTAATTGCACCCTGTATCCTATTAGTTTTTCTTCCATAATACAAATGTACTAAAAAAGAACAACATGTACAACATAAAAAACACACAACTAAAATAATTGTGCGTTTATTTTCACATGAAAATACTTTCATTTTTATACTTAAATACTTTCTATTTTCTTTAATAGTTTTTTGTCTTTAGGTGTTAAACTTTCATAATCTCTTTTCTGCTTTAATAACGCTGATCTAATAGAGCTTTCTAAGCTAATTAAACAATGCTTATATGACAGTAATTCATACATTTTAGGATCAACATTAAACTTTTCTATTTTCCCTAATCTATCAACTGATATATTACAATTTTCAGATAATGACCTTAAAGATATTTTAGATTTAATCCGTTCTTTTTTTAAAAATTGAACAAGGTCGAATATTTCTCTTTCTTCTATTTCTAATCTATCATAATAGATAGGATCATTAGACGCCATTTGTAAGCGAATCAATCTATGAGATGCATTAAGTTTAATTCTCATTTTTTAGAATTGTTTTTTCCTGTACGAATATATTTATGTAAATCAGAAGTGAACACAAACCATTGGCGATGTCTTGAATATGCTTTTAATTCACCTTTGGACTTTTTTT
>NZ_JRYR02000005.1:0-1324 GCF_000807855.2 Flammeovirga pacifica | reverse complement strand
CTTGAATATGCTTTCAATTCACCTTTGTAGATGACTTTTTTTAAAGTCTCATGTGCTATTCCTAAAATTTGGGAAACCTCATCAAAAGAATAAATCTTTTGATGAGTTAATATACTTCTATCTAACATCGTTATTAAGCGTCTACGCCTTCATTACGTTTAGAAATAAATAGTATTTGATTTTTCTGATCGTCACAGCCTACGCCCTCGAAACCTACGCCAAATTTTAAATCGTAAACTACTCTTAACTTTCTTTCGTCTGGCTTAGGTACGAATAAGAAGCTGTTCATTGATGCTAATTTCTCTATAGCTAAATTGGTAGCATAAACAAGATTATTGTCAACCGTAGTCCAGATCTTCACTTCACTAGAAGAATCCATACAAAGCATAGGACAAAGTTTAACGTTAGGGTAGGCAGAAAATTTTAAATAACTCTCTGATCTAATATCAGTTTCAAAGTTGTAAAGAGTCCTGTACTGATCAAATGCGTTAGCAAAAAATTCATGTGAACAATAAATATTACAACCACGTAGTAAAAGAGCTTTAGGGAGTTTTTTTATAAATGAGCTAACATATGATAACTCATCCTGTTCTTTGGTGTATGCTCCTAACGTGACCTCTGTTATTTTGTCCTTTACTTCGCCAGTATCTATTAAGCTATCAATTTGAGTACCTAAACCATTGAAGCAATCAATACCATTACCAGCGTTCCCCTGTGTAGGTGTTTTATATACTCCATTCCATAGGTTTTCTTCATACTCTCTACCTACTGAATTGATAATCGAACTAATGATATACTGAGCGACAGCATCCATACGCATTTTATCATAATTCGACTTATTAAATTTCTTACTTTTGATGATGTCACCAATAACACTATTTACTATAGCTTCTATTTCTTCAGCAGTAAATTCTATATCAGCTTTTATTGGGAATACTTTAGTGTCATAAGGTTTTATTTTAACCTTGCCTGTTTTGGGTGTAAAACCGCTTTGCATTGGTTGAAGAACCTTATCAATAAAAGTAGCTGCACCCGTATAACCACTTTCAATGTTTGGTTTATGGGTAAAATATTTCAATGAGGAACAAACCTCAGGTTGATACAATTCTAAACTTATCGCCTGTTTATTGTGTTGGTAATACTTGTTAGAATGATTCGCTATTTCTGTTACGTCTAAACTCATTTTTATACATTGTCATAAAGTGAAAATTCAGCAAACGCCGTACTATTTTTTTCAGAACTTGATTCTCTAGGAGGGGCAGTTGTTGCAGGACTTGCACCAGGTTCTTTTTCTAATTCTTCTATACGTTCCTTTGCTTGGGTG
>NZ_JRYR02000004.1 GCF_000807855.2 Flammeovirga pacifica | reverse complement strand
TTTAATTAGTTTTTTAAAGTTAATGATAATTTGTGGGAGTAGAAAGGGGGTATAAGTCACAGACTTATACAATAATAAAGTTCTAAGTAACGCCTAGCGGCTTGATACTTAGAACAGTGGGTAATTTTACGCTGAAAATCGCTTGATACATTAACAAAGATTATATAAATTTAAAAATCTAACAGCAGACTGAAAATGAACTAAAACCTTTTAATCTTTACTAGTGATTTTTTAGGAGTTGTAGGTGTTGATGTCTGAAGACATTATACTACGAAAATTAGAGGGTATTGTAAACTCAAATATTAAACAAACAAAAAAATGAAAACTTCTCTATTACTAATAATCACATTCTTTTTTGGAGTTAACTGTTATGCTCAAAACAATTTAGAATACCTGAAATTCGGTAAAAAATTAATGGTGTATTCAGAAATTATGAATGATAGTATGGAATGTTGGATAAGAACTCCTGAAAAGTTTGAAAAGGCTAATCCTAAAATGGACTCTATTTCACTTCTCGTTTTACTAGATGGAGATGAATATTTTAAGATCTCTTCTGACATATTAGAAATTTATGAATGGTCAGATAAAGCACCTTTAACAATGATTGTTGCGTTACCTAGTACAGTAGCTTCAAGATGGAAATATTACACACCTTCCACATCTACATATACAGGTAAGGATCCTAAGGATAGTGTATTATATGCAAATTCTGGGCAATTTACAACTTATGAAAAAGCCATAAAAGATGAACTATTCCCTTCATTGGAAAAGCAATATGATGTGGAATTTAACTCTAAAACAATTTTTGGACATTCGAATGGTGGCTTGGGAGCTTTATCCTTTTATACTTCAGGTGAGGAAGTTTTTGATAACTACATTATAGCAAGTCCAGCTATTTTATGGGATAATTATTATCTTCTAAATCATATACCAACAGAAGAGAAGTTAAATAAAATCTATCTTACGTTAGGTACAAATGGATGGGATTACTCTTTAAAATCATATGCGAAATTAAATGAACTAATGAAGCATAATCCTAATTACAAATTTCAGGTTAACGCTCAAGAAAGTCATGCAACAAATGGATTAAGATCATTATTGGATGGCTTGATATATGTAAATAAAAAGGAAAATAAAATACAATAGTGATTTTTTTTCATTGGAAAGAATGAGTAAAAAAACCACCACTGTTCTAAGTATCAAGCCGTAGGCGTTACTTAGAACCTTACAATTGTATAAATCTGTGACTTATCACAACACACTTACCATTATATCATTTCTACTTCCAACAAATTATATTTCACCCCAATGATAATTGGAAGCACTACAATAGAGATAGTCTTTTGCGTCTTGAACAACTCCGGCCTTTATAGGGTTGTCATGAATGTAACCTAACCGTTGTGATCGTTTTTCAGGAGTGTTTAATATGACAGGTTGATTATGTTGTTGCAAAAACTGATATTTCTTGTTGTTGCTATTTTTTGACCTACTCTTTGAAACATCCAAAGCATCCACTCTTTTCTACTTTCTTCTCTATTTTCTTCAAAGTTTTTTTTATGGTCTTTGAAGTATGCTTTTTAAAATATAAGGTAGATTGATATTTTAAAAAGCGAGGAGAAGTGACAAAACCTTACAAAGATGAAATAAAAGTTCCATCTCTTTCTTCCTTTTCATACCTTTATAACATAAGATATGAAAAGGAAGAAACTTTTCTATTTCGAAGGAATTGTACTGATAGTATATTTTTACCGTTAAGTTCGTTCGTCTCTTGCTATTTTCAAACATACAACAAAACCCAACGCTAAGTTATTCTGATCATCCATTTACTATACTATTGGGTTAACACTATTTATGGAACATTTTTTTTTAAACTTCCGAAAAGGAATTATTGGGATTAATGAAGAAGTTCAAACACCTTATCACCAAGCTATACCTTTGATTTATGCTGACTGGACTGCTAGTGGAAGAATGTATCATCCTATCGAAGAAAGAATATTAAAAGAACTATCACCTTTTGTTGCCAACACGCATACTGACACAAACTACACAAGTTCTACAATGACTTTTGCTTATCAAAAAGCAAGAAATATCATCAAACAACATGTGGCTGCAAATGATTCAGATATTCTTATTTCTTCTAATGCGGGAATGACCGGTGTCATAAATAAATTCCAGAGAATTCTAGGATTAAAGATCCATGAATCCTTTAAAAACAATGTGAATATACCAGAAGAAGAACGTCCCTTAGTGTTGATTACACATATGGAACATCATTCTAACCAAACTTCATGGTCAGAAACCATTGCGGATGTTATTATTGTACCTCCAGACGGCAGAGGACTGGTCTCTGTGAAAAATTTTGAGAATATCTTGAAAAAGTACCCTCACAGAACAAGAAAAATAGCAGCAATTACCGCTTGTTCCAATGTGACTGGAATCATAACACCTTATATGGAGATTGCAGAATTAATGCATTTTTATAAAGGGCTTTGTTTTGTAGATTTTGCATGTTCTGCACCCTACGTTACTATCGATATGCATGAAGATGATCATTCTGGTCGTTATCTGGATGCTATCACTTTTTCACCTCATAAATTCTTGGGAGGCCCGGGTACTACTGGAATTCTTGTATTCAATAAAAAACTTTATAAAAACACTATTCCTGATAATGTTGGTGGAGGAACGGTCACTTGGACGAACCCTTGGGGCGAACATCAATATTTTGAACCTATCGAAATCAGGGAAGATGGTGGAACTCCCCCTTTTCTTCAAACTATAAAAGTGGCGATGTGCCTGCAATTAAAAGAAGAAATGGGTGTCGTAAATATGAAACTTCGAGAAGATGAAATTCTAAAATATATCTGGAAAGAATTGTCCCCTCTTCCCAACTTACACATACTTGACTGTGAACATAGAAATAGACTAGGCATCATCTCATTTTACATTGATCAGCTCCATCATAATTTGGGTGTAAAAATGTTGAATGATCGGTTTGGTATACAAACAAGAGGTGGGTGTTCTTGTGCGGGTACTTATGGTCATTATCTCTTAAATGTTTCTCGTGAAGACTCCAGAAAAATCACAGACCTCATTGACTCAGAAGATCATTCCCAAAAACCTGGTTGGATCCGACTATCTATCCATCCTACCCATACGGATGATGAGATCCGATTTATGATGATGGCCGTGAAAGAACTTGCTTCAAAACATCAAGATTGGGCTAAAGATTATCATATTGAATATACTACTGGAACAGTAAAACATCATTCTTCTACATCCGAAAAAGCTTTGCATCAAAAAGTTGAAGACTGTTTTACAAAAACATTTGCAGTGAAAAATGAACTCGCAATTGGAAATAAATAGATTGGGGTAAAAGTCATTTTATAAAACATTGTTATAAGTCACAGACTATAACAATATCCAAGTTCGAAATGACGCTATCGCTTAACATTTCAAACAGTGAGAATTGAAAATAAACATCACTGTTTTTAGTGTCAAGCCGAAAGGCGTCACTGAGAACTACCCTTTTGTTATAGTCTTAGAACAGGGGGAAGTATTGAGCAAGTCGCTTCATTAATAGGTTTGATAATTGAAGAAGTGTGAAAAATTGTGGAGGGTTTGTAGGTGTTTTGGTGTATTCCTAGCTCCACTGTTATTGAAGAGTGAAGCTAGGGATATATGAAGTAAGAATTTGATAGATTATTAAGTTTACACTCTAGTATGAGTTACCTATTATTCTTCCTTTATTAAATCAATAGATACAGTATCACCAAAAAATACTTGATAAGGTTGAAAACCAGAACTATCAACCGGATGGAGATATTTTTCGTCGAATCTTTCTTTATATTCTATCATATAATTCCTAAAATCCATTTCAGTTCTTTCGCTATCAAAATAATGACAAACTGTTTCAGTTGAAGCTGTATCTAAATGATAAAACGTCATAAACCGGATATCATAAACTGTCTTACATTCCTCAATAATTGGGTTTTGTTTATAATAATAGGTTTCTGACGATGACACTTGATAAATTTCATCTTCTGAAACTGTTTCTATCGACATATGTTCAGTTTCTTTATAGGCATTAAAAGAGGAGGAGTCTAAAACATATATTAATTCATTATTGTTTACATATAATTTACGGTGAACATAATCCACTCCTAAGTCTTGTTCTTGTAACTTTCCATTATTCAAATTTCTCCCGTAAAATATTTCAATTAATTTAAGTTGTCCTGATGAATCAAAATAATACTCTCTTCGACTTTGATTCACCACTGCATTGATATCACCTATTAAATACCTGTCATACATTCCATCATTATAAGTTAATATATCATCATCTTCTAATGTTCTTTTTAAAGGGTCAGAATAAAAATCAACATTTGGTATTCCAAAACTCCTAAATACATCAATATAACAATTGGGATAGACTTCTTTTCGATAGGAAAAAATCTGACTATTGATTTTCAATACTTCCTTTTTTAAAGCTTTTTCAATACCAAGTGTATCAAAAGGATCTAGCTTTGTGACATTATATTTATTTATATTAATTATTTGTTCTTGTCTCATTAAACCCCTTAGCTTTTCAAGCTCAAAATCCATTTCAAGTGGAGACATTTCTTTAATTTCTTGTAGAGTATATTTCTCTAATAAAGAGTCTAAAGCCGTTTTTTGTTGTGCATAAACAAAAAATGGTACAATACTAATAAAAATCACAAAAATTGATTTCATATTATTCTTCTCTTTCTTTATCTATATAATTTTTAATATATTTTTTCCGAACCTCAAAATGCATAGCATCTACATTTCCTGCTCTCCATTCCAAACCCCAACCGTAAAGAGGATCACTAAGTCCTTTATTTTCTTCCATCAAAGCATTTACTAACTCAATTGGTAAATTACAAAAATCACCACTGTTCTAAGTATCAAGCCGTAGGCGTTACTTAGAACTTTACAATTGTATAAGTCTGTGACTTAT
>NZ_JRYR02000003.1 GCF_000807855.2 Flammeovirga pacifica | reverse complement strand
GAATAAAGTATAAAGTAGCTGTTTCATAGTATTTAGTAATCAATACGTATGATTCCAAAATCTGAGAAGATATGATTTACATTGTTATAATAATTAAAGTGAAAGTTTAGAAAAGTAGATGATTTGCAACGATTAAAAAAACAATTGATTTGGAAGTCATACGAACAATGTAAAGCAAAACTAGTACTTCATTAATAGATTATCAATGATGTTACTTTTTGTAACCTCATAAACACCTAAAAAACATCATTTTTTTAACCTAATCTTCCATAACGACGATAGGTATCATCAAGTCAATTTTTTAACCACACCATTAATTATTCAAATTTTGCTGTTGTTCAGATAGCTTTTTGTCTCTATAATCTTTAGGTGAGACTCCAAATTGTTTGGTAAATTCGGTTTTAAAATATTTGTAATTATTGATTCCTACCATACTTCCAACAACATACAATTTGAGATCCTCTTGTATTAATAATTCTGATGCTTTTTTTAATCTAATTGATCGAATAAAACCTGCTATTGTCATCCCTGTCAAACCTTTTAATTTTCGATATAAAGTAGACTGACTCATACAAAAATGGTTTGCGGCATCTTCTACTTGAAATTCATCATTTTCGAGATTTTGGTGAATAAAGTCGGCAAAATCTTGAAGGAATTTTTCGTCTTTGTTTTCTACATTTAGATTAATATTAGGCTCAAAGCGGATCTTATTTTGGAAAAATCGTTGTAGTTTTTCTCTATCCTGTAATTGTGTTTGAACTTTTGAGCGTAATATCTTAACATCAAATGGTTTTTTAACATAATCGACAGCTCCAGATTGGATTCCTTCTATCTCATGTTTATTATCTGTTTTGGCTGTCAACAAAATTATTGGAATATGTGCTGTAGAAATATTTTCCTTTAGATTCTTGCAAAGATCAATACCATTTAATTTCGGCATCATCACATCAGAAATAATTAGATCAGGCACTGTTTTTAAAGCTACTTCCTGAGCTATTTCTCCATCTGAAGCAGTGGTTACTTGATAATTTTCCTGAAATAAAGTTGATATGTATTCTCTAATTTCTTGATGATCATCTACTATTAATAATTTTGGCTTTCCATTTGACACCTTTAATTCCAGCGTTTCCTCCAACTCTGTTTCTTCATCAAAAGCATCTTTAATAGTTGGCTCCAGTGAATGAGGTATTTTCACGATAAACTCTGTACCTTTTCCTTCTTTGGATATTAATTTTATATCACCTTGATGTAGCTCCACAATTTTTTTTGTTAAAGCTAAGCCCAAGCCTGTACCTACCATATTAATTGTTTCGGTATCTTTTATTTGGTAGTAACGATTAAATATTTTTTGTTGATCTTGTTCAGAAACACCTTTACCGTTGTCTTTAACTTTTAAGATACTATAATCATCAGTATCTTCGACAATAAGCTGAATTTCTCCTCCTATTGGGGTAAATTTAAAAGCATTAGAAAGAAGATTACAAACCACCATTTCCATTTTGTCATAATCAAATACTAAAGGGATAGATGCTGATTTCTTTTCAAACTCTAATCTTATTTGCTGTCTGTTTGATAACGTTTTAAAGTTGTTGAAAATTTTAAAGATGAACTCATCAAATTGATATGTATTAGTATTTAACGCTAACATCCCATTTTCTGCTTTTCTAAAATCAAGAAGGTTATTGATTAACTCTAACAGTCGCTCGGTATTTCCATAAATATGTTGAATTTTCTCTTTTAATTTATCATTCAAATCCATAGTCAACATTTCTGTTAAAGGACTAATAATTAAAGTGAGAGGAGTACGTAGTTCGTGTGAAATATTAGTAAAGAACATCAATTTTGATTCATTTAATTCATGTTCTTGCTCGTTTTTAAATTTCTCAATTTTTAAATCACTTTCTAAGATTGCTTTAATCCATAGATAGCGGAGAATCATTCCCAAAATAATCGCTATCAAAATTAAATAGAAAATCTTTGCATACCATGCTAACCAAAAAGGAGGATTTATTCTAACACTTAAAGTTCTTATCGAGCTATAATTCTTTTGATCGAATGATGCTTTGACTTGTATCGTATAAGTTCCTGGTTTTAGCAGAATTAAATTTAGTTGATCGTTTTCTCCATTATCGATCCACTCTTCATCTAATTCATTAATTTTAAACTGGTAAAAAACTCTTTTATTTTGTTTATGATTTGGTACAGAAGTTTTTATTGATAATGTATTTTCATTATAATTTAATTCAATTTTTTTTGTGTAATCTAAAGCTTTAGAAAGTATTACTCTATCGTTATATTTTTGTCCAACTTCAATACTCATTCTATGAACTTGCAGACTATTTAAAATCAAAACTGGTATATCCGCAGATAAATCAATTTGATAAGGATCTAATTCATATAAACCATACGTACCACCAAAGTAAATCTTCTTCCCATCATTATATATAGCAACAACATTCATTACATTATTTTTATGTTTGTTCATATCAATATTAATGATGTTTTCTTCATCTTCACTGATCATACCTATGCCTAATACATTACTAAACCACAAACGATTTTTTTTATCAAATGAAGTCCCATTTAATCGATCGTTTTTTACACCGATTTCTGTATTAAAAACCTTTTCTACTTCTATTTTGTTTTCTGTTTTTACTTTGATAATTCCTTGTGTAGTCGATAAAAATAATTCACCTTTCTTCTCTCCATTGATTGAAATTATTATCATTGGATCTAAAGACTTTTGATGATATTTTAATGGAACAAATTTTAGCTTTTTATTTATAGTGTCATAATAGTGTAAACCCCCATAGGTCCCCAACCATACCACACCATTTTTATCTAAACATAATGCCGATATTCTACTATTGATAAGGTCGGAATTAGATACGTTATAATGTTCTATATGATTTTCAAATTTGTATTTTAATTTAAGATCATAAATAAATAAACCTGTCATTTGAGAACCTACAAACAATTTTTGATCCTTTGTAATTAAAAGAGAATTAACACGAATTTTCTTTAAATAATTTTTTGATATTTTTTTTGTATTAATATCTAATAAGAAGATACCTCTTCTACCACTTATAATGAGTTTATTTTTCCACTGCTTAATACATCTTACCTTTTCTCCAATAGTAGCGTCAATACTAATAAATTTTGTTCCATTTTTGGGTAAATAAGCAATACCTCCACCCCATGTCCCGCACCATAGTGTCCCGTTTGAATCCTTTAGCATATTTAGGACATTATTATCTGGTAAACCAATATCATTAGTATAGGAATTATGATAATTTCTTAATGCATATTCGTTGACCAATTTCACTAAACCTCCATTTGCCGTTCCAATCCAAATATTTTGTTCTTGATCAAAAAATATGTCTAATATTGCTTTGTATTGGGTATTTGAATCAGAGTCTCTAATAAGAGGTAGTTGTGAAAAGCTCTCTTGGTTTTCATCACTCACAAATAAACCTTTTGTCCATGACCCGGCCCAAATCCTTCCTTCTAAATCCACTTTTATTGTATTTACACCTACTAAATCATTGTTGCTTTTACTGTAGGGAAATTCTTCTATTTTATTAGAAACAGTCTTTATTTTATACAAACCTTTAGCAGACCCTATAATTATTTGATCTCTTGGTTCATCATAATAAATTTCCATGATACCCCCCATTGGATATTGAAAAGGAATGATTCTATTCTCAGAGGGATCGTATTTGAAAATTTTATTGAAGGTAGAAAACCAAATATTCCCAAATTTATCTTTCTTTACATCCAATACTTTCTCCTTATCAAGAAACCTTGTTACCTCTTGATTTTTGGGATTATACTTAATAATTCCGTGTTCAAAAGTGGCTAACCATAAATTATTGTTATTGTCTTTTTCGATGGCTGAAATTCTACTTATAGTCTTTCCTTTTTTATCAATTATAATTTTATTTAAAGCTGTAAATTTATCTGTAATTTGATTGTAATGTGCCAAACTTCCACTTTTTGTTCCCACCCAAATATTACTATCATTTTCGATGTAAAGGGCTGTTACATTTTCATTTATAAACCCTTGATATTTCATAGATGGGCGTTTAATGTCAAATGTTTTTCCATCAAAAAGAGCTAGACCACTATTAGTAGCCAACCAAATAATTTTATTTTGGTCTTGTCGTATTTTATAAATGTAATTGGTAGGTAATCCTGTAGATACATTATAATATTGAAATTGGTAAGAATCTGATAACGGCTTTGCACCTAATAGACTTGCTAACAACAGAATAGGTAACAATAGTAAGTATTTATTCATATCATTTCAAAGTTTAGTAAGTAGAATTGATGAAAGGTAAATCCTCAAAAAAAATGTTCATAATAAAGTAGTCATTACTAGAATTCATAGATAATAAATATCTAAAACTACAAAATATTTTTTTATTAGAGTTTATTACAATTTTATTTGCAAAATGAAAAAGAATTCTTCTTAGTATAATTAATAAGAAATGAACTATCCCTTTGTAGGAACAGCTCATTGATAATATTAATACATAGCAAATTATTCTTCAATCATTGAACTCTTTAAAAATTTATTTTTGGAACTGATTAGTATACTTCTGTCACAAAACGGTTAGGGTTTAAAGATGTATATTCACTATTTTGCAAAAGACCTAAATACTTAGGCATCATCATATCGCCCTCCCACTTTTTATATTTTCTTATAAGCGACTCTTTTTGTTTCTCCTCTAAATCACTGAGATTATTCTTCTCTGATAAATCATTTTGTAAGTCAAAATAAGAGGTTGTTCTCACGTTAGTTTTTCTATCTTTTATAGAAAGATACTTTAATTCACCTTGTCTTACAGCATAATCTTTATCATCAAATTTCCTCCAGAATAATGCTTCATGTGGTACTCCTTTTACATCACCTCTAATAAATGGTACAATGTTAACACCATCCAAATTATTAGTTGGTTTTGCTTCAGAAAAAGCAACGGCCGTTGCCATAATATCCAAAGAGCTTATCATTGGGTTGTACTCCACTCCTTTTTGTATCATTTTTGGCCATCTCAAAGCAAATGGAACATGTATACCTCCTTCAAAAAGAGAGCCCTTCCAACCACTTAATTCTCCGTTATAAGAAGCATTTTTTATTGCTCCCCCATTATCAGACAAAAAGAAAATCATGGTATTATCATCTATTCCTTTGTCTTCTAATTTTGAAAGAATTTGACCAACTCCATCATCCACGGCACTCACCATTGCCAAATACGTTCTTCGTTTTATATCAGATACATTTTTAAAACGATTCAAATATTTTTCAGTAGCCTGCAAAGGTGCGTGAGGTGCATTGTAGGCGAGATACATAAAAAAAGGTTTTTGCGAATTTCTATCAATAAAATCAACCGCTTCTCTAGATAATGCATCTGTCAAGTATTCTTGCTCTTCTACTCTTGTATTATTTCTTAGTAGTTTTGTTCTATACGCATCAAATTGTGATTTTACTTGAGATATATCGGAAAGTGTCCATTCTTCTGGAAAATATTTATGGCCTCCCGTTAGGAAACCATAGAATTCGTCGAAACCTCGATTTAATGGCCTTAAATCATTATGCGCCCCTAAATGCCACTTACCAATAGCGATGCTTTTATATCCTTCTTTCCCTAGTACATCAGCCATTGTTTCTTCCGAAAGTGGTAACCCTTGATTAATATCGTTAGGGGCCCAAAGTGGGTTTCTACTACCTCCAAAACGATCTTGGTAACGCCCTGTAATTAATCCCATTCTACTAGGACCACAAACAGCGTAAGTCACATAACCGTTATTAAATTTAACACCTTCATATGCAATTCTATCAATATGTGGAGTACTTATTTCTGTTGATCCATTAAACGATACATCACCATATCCTTGATCATCTGTAAGAATGATAATCACATTAGGTTTTTCACTATTTTTAGTTTTTGCTTTTTTAATTTGACTACAACTAAAAGCTGTGATTATGCATAAAGTAATAGTAAAATATGTAATTAGTCCTTTCATTGAATATTATATTTAGTTACTACGATGCCAACGTGAACTCTTTTATTAGAACAGTTGATATCATATTAGTTACAACACTGCACCAATAGTAGTTTATTGGTACAGTGTGTTATTTAACTATTATCTTGGATTTTGTTCCAATTTGGGATTTAATTCTAAATCAAGTTGAGGGAGAGGATGCCAGTATAGATTTTTATTGTTAGGATCACCAATTAAAGAAGGTTCTGATGGGTCTCTATCACTTAAGGCATTCGCTAAAGTTTCGGTTCTAATTAAGTCAAACCATCTACGCATTTCACCTATCAACTCCCAACCTCTTTCATCAATTACATCTTGGGCTGTAAAGGTCACCAAATCATCTGTGTCATTTTGATTGATATCAACTCCTTTTCCTCTTCGTCTTACTTGATTTAAATAATTTAGAGCAATAGAAGCATCTCCTCCACCTCCATTAGCATTAGCCTCTGCATAAATTAGCATCATTTCTGTAATTCTATACATAGGTAAGTCTAAATCCGAAACGGGAGCAGTAGACCCTTTTTGACTTTCATATGGAGCATATTTATCAATGGTTCCACTATAGTATTTACTAAAGAAAGGATGTTTTTCGGCAAAGCTTGTCCACGGAATAGTACCTCCATCTTCTTTGACTAATTCCTTTAAAAAGTTAAATTCTTTTCTTGCTCCTTCTGGATACTTATTGTAGAAAGCGATTTCAATAAACATGTCTTTAAACCCACCTAACTCCGTTGGTTTAGTTGCTTGCGAAGCAAATGGTGTATTTAAGGCAGAACCTGGACAATTCACAACATTACAAAATTTAATTTGCCAAATATATTCTGTGTTTGTATCTCGTCGATTTGTATCAAAAATTTGAGAATAATCGTCTTCAAAAATATGAGGGGATCCTTGAATTACATCTTGAGCTTCCTGTAGTGCCAAAGCAAAATTTTCAGTTCTTTTTAATGGCCATCCTGCCATTGTTAAATGAATTTCAGCTTTCATGGCTTTCGCTGCCCAATAAGTTATTCTTCCTCTCTCGGGTTGAGTTTGAGGGAGATGTTTAAGTGCAAAATCAAGATCTACTAAGATTTGTTCATAAACTTCTCCTACTGAACTCCTACTTAGATTAACATTTGCTTGATTATATTCAGGGCTTAATACCAATGGTACCCCTCCGTATAACCTTACCAATCTAAAATAAGCCCATGCTCTTAAAAAGTAAGCTTCTGCACCAAGTGCATTTACAGCATCTTCAGGTTCACCTCTAGAGATTAATTGACCTATTCCTTGTATAGCAAAATTACTTTGTAAAATTACAGTATAAGGCATACTCCAACCTGCATCAGAAACTCTAATATCAGACGCACTTATGTTAAGTTGATCACTTACTTTCCAATCATACTTATTACCACCATCTAACGTGGTAAAATCGTCAGCTCCAGTAAATACAGTTCTTGCTTTGGCACTTCCTAATGATCTATTCCAAGCATTTTCAACTAATTGTCTGTAAGTTGCGGTGACAGAATGATCAAGGTTTTCTATACTTTGAAAAAAGGTATCTGTAGTTGTTCTATCTTCTGGTGTTTCTGTCAAAATTGACTCACAAGACAAAGTGCCAAACAGAATACACAAAGTCAACGATATTATTTTTATCTGCTTTTTCATCTTATATTCCAAAATTTAATCCAAACGTATAAGTAATTGGCAATGGGAATGAACCTCTATCCAACCCTGGTGCTAGGTTACTACCTGAATTTGCTTCTGGGTCATAACCACTATAATTTGTGAATGTGAAAACATTTTGAGCACCACCATAAACTCTAAGAGAATGCTTTTTAAAAGGTACTTGATAAGCTAATGTGATATTTTTAATCCGAACGAAACTAGCATCTTCCACAAAAAGTGAAGATTGTTTTCTATATAAAGCGTTTAATGATGGTAACTCTCCATTTTTATTAAAAGAGTAACTATCAAAAATAGCTGTTGATGTGGCATCTATCACACCAGATCCGCCACCATATAAACCATGTTTAGGTAGATTAAAAACATCCACACCATGTACACCTTGAATAAAAATATTTAAACTCCAGTTTTTATAGTCGATATAAGAGTTTAAACCCCAAGTAAATTTTGGGTGACCATTACCTAACACTTGCATATCCTCAATACCTATTTGATTATCGCCATTAGCATCATAATAAATTGCATCACCAACATTTAAACCCGGTACTTCTCCATCCACCTGTGCATTAGATCTTTTTACACCTAGGTATTTATATCCATAAAGTTGTCCTACTTGTTGACCTTTAATCAATACATGAGATTGCCTATCAAATCCACTTTCTAATGATCCACTTGTCCCAACGAATATTGAATCTTGAGGAATCTCTAGTACTTCTGATTGATTATAATTAAAACTCACAGTATTTCGTATTGAAAACTTTTTACCATTAGTCCATTTGTGAGTCAGTTGAACCTCTAAACCTTGATTTAGCATTTTACCTGTATTTGTAGTCACTGATCCTCCACCAAGAAAAGAGGGAACTAGGGAATTAAAATGAGAATCATCGGTTATTTTATGATACACATCTACATTTAACTGAACTTTATCTTCAAATAACCCTAGGTCTAAACCTAAATTTGCCTGACGAGAAACTTCCCATCTTAAATCAGAATTGGCTCTGTTATTTCCATTTTCAAACCCTTCTGCATATGATAGAGTTTGACCATCAAACGCATATGGTTTGATTAATGGATCTGTTAAGTTTTGTACTTGAAATGCTCTTAATGAGTTTACATTTCCAATTTCACCATAACCCGCTCTTAGTTTTAATTCTGATATTATATCTGAGTTGGCTAAAAACTCTTCTTTAGTTAATTTATATGCAAAAGCGGCAGAATAAAAATCATCCCATTGATTATTCTTAGGAAGTCTAGAAGAACCATCCAAACGTACAGATCCAGTAAATAAAAGTTTTTCTTTGTAAGCATAAGAAACTCTCGCTAAACCAGATAACATCCCTTCAGGTTGCATGATAGAGATTTTTTCAGATAGCGTTCCTTCTTTTCCTTCCCCTTGATCAAAAGATGTAGTATAATACTCATTAGTAAATTTACGTGAGATCACTTCAAAAACTGCCGTTGCATTTAATGAGTGATTTTCATTAAATGTTTTATTAAAATCTAACTGTGCATTCCCCTGGTATTTCAGGTTTTCACCCCTAGATTGGTATAAAGTTGAAGAGGAGTTAGGTACTGCTGGCTCATAACGTTCATATGTATCATTTTCTAGATCTCTGTATTGAACAGCTCCAAATACTTTAAACGACAACTCTGGAAAGATTTTTTGAGTAATACCCAAGTTGGTTGACATAGTTTTTGTCTTAGTCATTCTATCAATTTCCTCAGCAGAATATACAGGATTTCTTAATACTGTGGCTCCATATCCCTGAAAACCAGAATAGTCATTGGTATTTGGATCTATAACAGGAATATTAGGCGACCAAGCTGTAGCAGCTGCCACAACATTTTTTGCAGATGACTGACCACCTTGATCAGTATTTAAGCCATCTTCAAAAGAATACGAACCATTAAAAACTACTTTAGTAGATTTTGTCAAATCATGATCTAAAGATAACCTTGATGTATATCTCTTATAACTTGTATTACGAATTATTCCTTGATCATCTCTTGCACCTAATGATAATCTCATGGTAGTTTTATCCCAACCTTTTGAAAGGGAAATATTGGCATTATTAGAATGTGCAACTCTATATATTTCATCTTGCCAATCTGTACCAAAATTAGGGTCTGATTGTGCTCTTCTTATTTCTTCTCTTGAAAAAAGTTCATTTGATCCATTCTCTAAAGCTTTTCTATTAGCTACTTGCATATATGATATTGGATCAAGAAGATCCATTTTATTATTTAGATGTGCAATAGAATGATAATATTCACCGTTCACTTTTAATGGTGAATTTTTTTTCCCACCTTTTGTTGTAACAATGATTACTCCATTAGCTCCTCTTGATCCATATATTGCAGCAGCTGAAGCATCTTTTAATACTGAAATGTTTTCAATATCATTAGGATTTACTGCATTAATATCTGCATTAATTAATCCATCAATAACATATATTGGATTCCCAGTAAAACCACGAATATTAACTTTAGGTTCTGCTCCTGGAGCTCCACTATTTTGCGAAACAACAACACCTGCCATTTTCCCCTGTAGCATTCCTTGCACATTTGGAACCGGCTGTAGATCTGATTCTTCAGCACTTACCACACCTGTTGAGCCGGTTAAATCAGATTTTTTTTGAGTTCCATAGCCAATAACAACAACTTCTTCTAGTTGTTCGTTATCTGTTTCTAAAGTCACATCTAAAATCGCTTGTGTATGATAGGTAATATCTTTTGTCTTATAACCAATATAAGAAAACAATAAAATATCTCCCTTTTTGAGTCCGGTAAGAGAAAAAGTACCATCAAATTTACTTACTACACCTTTAGAAGTTCCTTTAATAATCACATTTACAAATGGTACAGGTACACCATTTTCATCATAAATTGTCCCTGAAATTAATTTATCTTGAGCACTAACTGAAATGGTGCTAACGATAATCAATACAAACAACAAGAAATTGTAAAATCCTTTTAACTTCATATTATTTTATAATTTTTAATAGAATGAGATTAAAAAAGGCCTTTTAGATTTCATTTTTATAAATCTAAAAGGCCTTAATATTACTCACAAGAAGAGCCTACATTAGTTAATACTCTATTATGTAATGAAATGTCATTACTATTTTGTGCAGCTGAATGTTCTGCAAACAAAGTTGCCACCCAAGAATCACCTACTCTAATACCTGTAAAAGAAGCAACAGGAGTGATAACACTTTGAGTTCTCTCTCTGATGAATACAGTTGTTAAGTCTGTTGGATCAAGTCCTACTCCATCGGAAGAAGCATCAATAGTTGCAACAGGAGAAAGACCATTCATAGAAGTTGGAATAACTTCACCTGAAGAGAATACATATAAATTAGATACATCATTGTTATCTCCTTCTACAAATTCATGGCTTAAAACTACTGCATATGTTTCTCCTATTTCATAACTCTCTGTTGAAAGCACATAAGCAGAACCTTCATCACCTTTAATTAAACCAAAGTTAAAACCACCTTGCCCATCATTAATGGCTACAATTTTCACCACATTATTATTGGCTGAACCTGAAGTTGCATTGGCTAAGGCAATCAAATCACCAATACCTAATTCATCATCATTTCTAGCACTCCCTAGCGTATTTACATTAATCAATACTGACATGAAAAGGTCATTTGTATTACCATCTAAGGCAAATCTACGCGCAGCACTTGTATTGTTTCCTTGCTCTTTAAATCCACCGCAGTTGCCGTTCTTTTTATTAATCCATTTAAAGAAATGCCAAGAACCAGCTGGATCTATATTTATATTTCTATATCCATCTACAGTTGGGTAACCTGCAAAAGATAAGTTAGAATCATCCGATAAACCAACAGAACTTCTTAATGTTGCTCCATTTAAAGGAATAGGATGGTACCACACATTCGTTACTTCATTATTAGAAATAGTTGTTTCTGGGTAACCTACTCCTGAGTTTGATGCATTTACTACTGTATCTGTGTTAAGGTCCCAGCTTAAAATACCAGAATCCAGTGGCATTACCCCACTCCAATCAGAATATTGTTCAAAGTATTCTGACATTAATAATGTACCTGTGATCTCGATAGCAACTCTTGCAGATAAAGAAACCTTCACTTCAGGTGCATCATCTGTAATAAATGCTAAATCACCTGCTAAGTTACCTTGAAAACTTGCTGGTGGAGTTGCTTTTACATAAAGCACCGCATTTGATCCTTCAATTGTTAGTTCATCTGAAACATATTCGTCTGCTTCTTCTAATGAAACTTGAAAATGTTCCGGAATTGTTACTGTAACATTTCCTGTAATATCGAAGATCGAGACTTCAATCATTTGTGGAGCCGATTCTTCGCCAACATTTAAGTCGCCAAATTCAAGACTTGCTGGGTTAACCACCACCTCTGGATTAGTGATGATTTGTTTTTGATCTTCTTCAGAACAAGAAGTAAATAGCGATGCAGATAGTGCAAATAAGAAAGTAATAATAATTCTTTTCATTCCGTTTAGTATTCAATTAAAAAATCAATTTTCGATAGTTCAAATCTAAGTAGTCACCTTAAAAATTAGTGGTAGTTATTCTGCAACAACTATACAAAAAGCGTCAAATAGACACTATTAATAGCATTTTCATTATTAATGACGAAAAAGTGTTAAGAATAAAAAAAACCTATGTAGGTATACATAGGTTTTTTAATCAATCAAATATTATCCTGATAGATTAACTTCATATTTCGGCATTCTGACTTTTTCAGCTTTATAAAAAACATCCGTTTTCTCTATTCATTAGAATCAAATTCTTTGTATTATCAATAATCTATTCTAAAGGTATATACCATACATTCTCTACGAAATCAACTCCCCCTTTCATCTCTTCTTGTACTACTCTATCAACAATAATCACCCCGATTTTAGACATATTTTCAAAATTATCTACACTGTCTAATGGGAAGTTTTGTCTTGTTCTATGGATATCAAAACGATCGGATAAGTTACTTCCAAAAGCACCTTCTACTCCTTCTTTACCAATCATAAAACCGATGAGTCCTCCCCAAGTAGCGGTAGGATTATCAGAATCCCATCCGGTTAATGTTCCTATTTTTATAGTTTCCTTTAAATCTCCTTCACCATACAATAAACTTATTATAGAAGCTCCATAATTGATTCCTGCTGCAAAGCAGCCGTTACAGTAAAGTTCCTTTGAGGTAATATCATACCCCTCTTCTTGATTCACTTGGTATTTGATGTACAATGAATCTCTCACTTCTTCCCAATTTGTTCCTTTTTGATATTCAGTACTAACGAAGTCATACATCTTCGTAGCATATGAAGACGCTGGCATTTTACTTCTTGCCTCTTTGGCCATCCATAAGATCTTCTCTTTTTGAGTTAGTTTTTGATCTACCTTTGATGCCAATGAATACATATTGACATAAAATTCGGAGATATAAGCAGCGTCTTCCCTTGCTACGGTTCTTATAGGAAGGTAGGCCATTTTCTGAGCGATATCTGGACGAGCTGGTGCAAAGAAACCAAAAATCTCTGTGGTCAGTTGGGCATCGATCATATCATAATGCTCATTGTTTTTAGGATCACTTGTGTCTGGTGGCAACATTCCTTCTTGCATTAAATCAAATGCTTTTTGATTGGAAACCCAAAGGTAGTTTTCCTCCTCTTTTTTGATGTGCTTCAACCAACCATCACGAATGTCCTCCGGAGATAAAATACTTTTCTTTTTTGTGTAAAGTAGATGCTGATAGATATATTCGATATCGGTATCATCGTCTGCTCCCCAAACCTCATTTTTGGCTCTGATTACAAAATCAATGTTTTCAGATAAATCACTTGGTATTCCCTGTCCCCATATGCTTGGCTGATCTGGTTTTCCCCAATCCTCTCTTGTATAAAAGTCTCCCGTTTTGATTTCTCCAATATTGCCAATCTTATCCATTTCAGTCACAAGGCCTGTCCAGTTAGCTATACATTGACCCAACCAAAATCCATACAACTTCTCTTTGTATTCACTTCTTGAAATTTTAATATCAGATGGTTGTGGAGAATATTTTTTATACGTTTGACTTGGATCTTTTAATTCACTTGAGGGTTGATTTTGACAAGAAATCAACAGGCCAAAGATGATGAACAAAAGGCAATGGGGTTGACGATTAAATTTCATTTCAATTGTGGGTTAGTTTAATTTATTGGGTTGAAATTAGAATTAATTTTTTTTATTGAATATCATTCTTTTGAAACTTTCATTTTTCTCACAAAATCTGATGGTCTTACACCATGTAATTTTTTAAATGACGTAGAGTAATAAGAAGGTGATTCTATCCCTATTTGCTCCATCACCTCAACAGCACTCATTTCATTATCTGCAGTTAACAAATTAGCCGCTTTTCTTAATCTAAAATTTCGAAGATAAACATTAGGTGATTGCCCTGTTATTTTTTTGAGTTTTCTATAAAAATGAGAAGTACTCATCCCCAATTCTCTTGCTAGTTCTTCTACACCAAAAGCAGAGTTTGACATGTTTTTCTCAATTACATTTACCGTATTTTCAAGAAACTTACGGTCTCTAATCGACATCTCAAGTGTATCTTCTGGAATGCTACTATTTTTTGAGAAATACTCTAAAATATGTTTTTTATTTTCAAGAAGTTTATGGACTCTAATCTCAAGGTGTTTTATCGAAAATGGTTTTGTTATATAATCATCCGCACCTACTTCAATTCCATCTATTTTCTGAGAATTTTGATCTAAAGCAGTCAATAATATTACTGGAATATGACTTGTATCTGAATCTGATTTAATCTTATCACATAATTCATAGCCGTCCATATCAGGCATCATAACGTCGCTAATCACTAACTGAGGTGATATATCCTTTAATTTTTTGTACGCTTCTAAACCATCTGATGCTAAAAATATTTCATATTTATTTTTAAATGACTCTTGTAAGAACGTAAGTATATCTTGTTCATCATCAACAATCAAAAGTTTTGGCAACAAATTATTATCTCCTTGAGGTGTATTCAACTCCACCTCATCGGGGAGCCAATCTGTGACGATCTTTCTGTATTTAATCGATTTTTCAGAAGGTACATGATTTACTTCTAGTGCTGTTCCGGTTGGAATAGTAATTTTAAAAACAGTCTTATCAAAAGGGGTACTTTCTACTTGAATTTTTCCTTTCATTAAATCAATTAGCGATTTACTTAGTGCTAAACCAATGCCAGTACCACTCCACTCGCCTCTACTGTCTATTCCATGATAAAATCTATCAAAGATTGCTTCCATTTTTTCTGGAGGAATCCCACAACCTGTATCACTTACTTTAAAAAAGACACATTCGATATTATCTACTTCCTCAAAACCCGCTTCTACATTAATTTCTCCATCATCATCTATAAATCTTATGGCATTTGAAAATAGATTCATGATTATCCTTTCTGTTTTTACTAAATCAATTTTAATGTTTCGATTAGGATAATTTACCTTATGGAAAAAATTAAAATTTGTATGTTTTGCGTGGGCTTCAAAAGAGTCTAATAACGGATAGATAAAATCACCTAAAGTGGTTTCCGTAATTTTAAGTTCTAAATGCCCCGTTTCAGCTTTTCTGTATGAAATAAGTTGCTCAATTAGATTCTGTAACCTTGCAATATTATTATTGATAATTTTTAGGTATTTCTGATCTTCCGGAAGATTATGATTCTCCGCAATCTTTTCTAATGGTCCAATGATTAGAGAAAGTGGAGTTTTAAAATCATGAGAAATATTGGTAAAAAATTGCAATCGAGATTGATGAATCTCCTCTACTCTTTCTTTGTCTTTTTGCTCATATTGTAATCTTTCTTTTAACTTATTATTATAGATTAAATAATCAATTAATAGATAAATGATTGTAGTAATTACGACTCCAAATAATAAAATGCTCCACCACCTCAAATACCATGGTGCTAATACGACAATCTTTAATTCCTTAACTTCATCAGACCAAATACCGTCTAGGTTTACTCCTTGATAGTATAAAGTATAAGTACCCGCATCTAAATTAGTATATGTTATTGTAGTCTTTCCATGAGCTACATTCACCCAACTATCATTAATCCCCTCTAACTTATATTTCAATCTATTCTTTTGAGGTGTCGAGGAATGTTGTACAATAATATCTAGAGATAGATTTTTTTGATCACTATTCAGTACAATTTTATCTGTTGTAGCAATAGACTCATTTAATAAAATTTCATCATCATATTTTTCTCCAACTTTAATGCTATTATGATTGATTTTCAATCCTGACAATATGATTTCCGGAAGGATAGTATTCTTTTTTATTTTTTCTGGATCGAAGATGGTTAATCCTTTTGCTCCGCCCATCAACATTTTTCCTTCAGCAGTTTTAAGATAAGCTGATTCTATAAAAGTGAAATTGGACAATCCATCATTTTTATCAAATACAATAAACCTTTCTGTCTTTGGAACTAACTTACTGATACCCATATAAGTACTCATCCACAGGTTCTTCTCATCATCTTCCATCATACCGTAGACGATATTACTTGACAATCCATCTCCTGTTTTATATGTTTTTAATTCACTGCACTCATAGTGTTCGTCTAATGTAAGTCTCATTATTCCTCCACCAAGAGTTGTTAACCACAAAGTCTGCTTATCACTAAAATAAAGAGATGAAATGTTATTGTGAGAAAGTTGTAATTTTTCATTTTTAGCTTGAGTAGTATAATGTGCTTTTACCCCAAACTCATTATTTTCTTGTTGAAGTAAGAACAAACCATTTGTTGTAGCAAACCAAAAATTTCCCTGCTGATCTTTATAAAAATCATTTACTTTATGGTTTGATCCTATCTCAAAAAGGTCTTTTTCTACCTTTACTATTTTCTTCTGAAAGATGTCCTGATAAGGGTTATCAAGTATAAAAACTCTCTGACCTGCAATTAATATCTTATCTTCCCCCAACTCATAGAAAATACTATTTGAAAATGGAGAAATTGTATCATTATTTACTTCTAATAAAACTCTTTCCAAACGATCTTTCTTAATATCATATATATACGATCTCCCCTTTTTTGCTCCTATCCAAAGGTGATTTTTCGAATCTTCGTATAATTTTAATATCCAATATCTATTCAACAACTTTAACTCATCACTCACTTCTTTAAATTGTGAATTTTTATCTTCTTCTAAAACTAAAGAGGTATTCGTTTTCATTATATCCTTACCTAAACAAGAGAGCCACACTTCACCATTTTTATTTTGGGCAATACTTGTTACTAATTTGTTTGATAAAGAAAAATTATAAAAAGGCTTTTGGTGTGTATCTATCTTATTTACTCCTCCCTTTTTTGTTCCAATCCACATCACACCAAATTGATCTTCATGAATGCACTGAATATAATTACTTGAGAGTCCATATTTATGATTTGAGTTATCCTTAAATGAGGTAAAAGAAGCTGTTTTACGATTATATCTATAGACTCCTTTTTTCAATGAACCTATCCAAATATTATTGTTCTGATCTTTAAATAAAGAGGTGATATTTAAGGCATAATCTGATTCGTCAGAAGCAAAAAATGATTTCACAATTGTGAGTTTTTCCCCTTCATAAAAAGTTTGGTAAATGCCCTTATTCGTTCCAATCCATAAAGAATTTTCTGTTTTCAAAATAGAGGTAATCACCCCAATATTTTCCTTGGATAATGACATTGATGTCATATGTAATTCTTTGATATTATTCAGTTGATATTTGCCTCTATACAAAGAAGAATTCGTGGTCACTATAAATTCAGAGTTAGAAATAAAGACCAGATCATTAATCCTTCTCCTATCAGTATATTTTTTATAATTAACGAAACCAATATTTTTGAAATTTTCTTGATTTGATGGTTGAAATATGTATAATTTATTTTTGCTAGCCACCCATATATTTTTCTCTGAATCTTCTTTGATAAAAAAAGGAACACCAAAATCAGTTTTAGGAGTAATAAATCTTTCTTCATCTGTTTTGTATAAACATAATCCACCTTTAGTAATGATCCACAAATCTCCATTTACATCTTTCTGAATATGAGTAATGTGATTGTTAGGGATTGAATTACTATCACTTTCGTGATGATAAAAATATTCAAAAGAATAACCATCATGCTTGATCAAACCATTAGGGGTACCTAACCAGATAAGATTATTCTTATCCGTAGCTATGGCATTAACGGTATTTTGATAAAGCCCTTGTTCATTGACAAATTTCTCAATCCTAACAAAATTTGGATGGATATCTATGGCTGATACTAATTGTAATCCTGCAAAAAAGGTAATTATAAAAGAGAGACATTTCATCATAGGTAATTAAATAGCTGAGAGTGTGCTAGAAGTTTTTATAATAATACAAAAAAACTTCACTAGATACTAAAATATTCCATGATGAACTATAATTATATTAATAATTCATCATGGAAAATACCATTAAAATTAATTCAGAATTATTGTGCTTCCTTCTGATAATCTGGAGCCCACTCTGGGATTCCTTTTTCTTCTTTTTGTTTATAATACCTTTTATTAAAAGGCTGATCTTTAGGTTCTACCTTTGGTAAGTTTTTATTGACCAATAAAGGGTCTAAAGTAGCCCACCACTTACTATAACTTTCCTTCAATTTTTCCACCACCTCAGGGTATTTTGAGGCTAAATTGATGTTTTCCCCTATATCTTTAGTTATTGCTGATAAATGTGGCTTTTCTTCTCCTTCAGCAAATACCAAACGCCATTCATTTGTACGGATAGATGCTCCAATATATTTATTCTCTTCTCTAGTTTTCAGGTTTTTCCAATTATCATCCCATCTTCCTTTATGAATAAACATTTCTCTATCGTCCCACTTTGCTTTTGGATTTCCCAATAATGTCACCAATGATCGTCCTTTAGGAGGTAATTTACTTTCCGGGATGTCTGCTCCTGCTAATTCGCAAAAAGTTTTATAAATATCGACATGGGCAGTTAATGCACTAATATCTTCTCCTTCGTTTAATTTACCTTTCCAATACCAAAAAGCAGGAACGTGAGTTCCGCCTTCCCAAGGAGTATTTTTCAGACCTTTCATACCAGCATTAAAAGGCGATATTTTCTTCCCATCTTTCTTAATTTTAGGCATACTCATGCCATTGTCGGTCATAAAAATAACAAGTGTATTTTCTAGTGCATTCCAATCATTAAGTTTCTCCATGAGTACACCGAAATTGTCATCGATGTTTTCAATCATACCATATCTTCCAGCTGTTTTATCATCATAACCTTCTTCAATAAATCTTTTTTTATATTTCTCTGGAGCGATAAAAGGGCCATGAGGAGCATTGAGCGCTAAATAACAGAAATAAGGTTCATTGGACTCTTCTTGTTTCTTGATCCATGATAAAGCAGATTCAAAAAAAATGTCAGTACAAAATCCTTTCGTTTTTACAATTGTATTATTGTGAAGTAAAACATTATCGAAGTATGTATTTTCAGAATTTGCTGGAAAGTCACCATAAATTTCTTGTCCAATTCCACCTGCTCCATGCATAAGTACTTCATCAAAACCTCTATTTTGAGGCAGATATGCTTCTTCGTCACCCAAATGCCATTTTCCGAATAGACCTGTTGTATACCCTGCCTTTTGAAGTGCTTGTGGAAATGTCACGACATTCAATGCCATTCTTTCTCTTTGTAGAATAGTGTGGCTTACCCCTACCTCGAATGGTCTTCTACCACTCATCAAAGCAGAGCGTGTAGGTGCACATGTAGGGCTCACTTGGAAATTGGTAAATCGAGTTGATTTAGCATAGAAACTATCTAAATGCGGTGTCTTCAAAATAGTATTTCCCATACAAGATAAATCACCCATTCCTTGATCATCTGTCATCACAAAAATAATATTTGGATGGCTATTTTCTATCTTCTGAGCATGTGATGTGTTTGTTATAACAAATAGCGTAAATAAAATATAGATATATACTATTTTCATATCTGTAAGCTTAAATTATGTAATAATCATTTCAAATTTCAACTACGCTAAGTTCTTCAAAATTGGAAGAGATGTAATGCTCTATTCTTTTTATCATTTGCTATATTACTATGATTGAATAAAGCAAAAACACACGCTGAATATCAATGACTTACATATGTTATTTCTCAAATCGATTATTAAAATAATCATAAAAATATAGCTCAAGACTTAAGCCCTGAGCTATTGACACACACTTTATTTCACAATCAATTTATGTAGAAATCTATTTTCAGCAGTGTTTATTTCCAACATATAAATGCCATGTTGAATTCCTTCTGTATTCACTAATTGTTTACTGCCGTTAAAGCTTCCTGATTTCACTTTGACACCTGTTATTGAATAAAGCGTATAAGTTGTCGCTTGTTTCTTCTTTATATCAATGATAAATGAACCACTTGAAGGATTCGGAAAAACTACCGACCTCACTTCATCAACTGTTGTATTCTTTCTTCCATTGCTATCTTGATCAAAAGATACATTTACACCTATAGTCTCTACTACCCACTTGTTTAAATTCTGATCTTGGCTTTGCCCAATACCAATACTAAAATGTTGAATGGAAGCACTTCCTGTTTCATTTTCAAGATCAATTTCAGTTACTCGATCCATTAAGAAACCTAAATCGGTCACTACATTATTTACTTTCAATGAAACAGCATCAGTACTCACATGAGCATTTACAACAGTAATTGATTTAAACGAGGTTCCTATTATATCATTTTGAGTAAGTTGTCCTCCATTTGCATTAAAATTGACAATTTGAATATTATCGATATTCTCTACCCATTCATTTGCATTTCCACTAAACATGATGTCATGCGTAGTTGTTCCTCCTATACCAATTCCCCATGATTTTGTTGTAGCATCTCCACTTGAATACCCACTCTGTATTGCAGTTGCATTTTTTGGTGTTACGTCAATGGAAACTTGATAAGTTGCCAATCCATCAAAAGCTGTTTCTACTTCAGAAACCATTGTCACCACATTATTTAATCCATAATTAGTATTTGCTAATGCTTTAATTTGAACATTTTCATTATTTGGACTTGGAATATCATCTAACATCTTGAACTTTACATCTATACCTTCAATTTGCCATTTGTTTAAAACAGGATCCGAACTACTCCCCGTTCCTATACTGAAACTTGAAATTGAATCCATCGATGTTGTAACTTCTAAATCTATATTTGTATTTCTATCAGGTAGACTACCTAAGTCTGTTTGATTGCCATTCACTTTCAAAGAAACGGCATCAGTATCTACATGACCATTCACTACATTTACCGACTTAAAGTATAAGTTACTAAAATTTGAAAGAGATAAATTTCCACCATTTGCATTGAAATTCACAATACGAATAGTTGAAATACTCTTTACCCATTCAACATTATCACTCTCTCTGAACATAATATCCTGAGTAGAATTTGTGCCATCACCTACGCCCCATGATTTTGTTGTGGCATCTCCACTAGTTATTCCACTCATTATTGTTTGATTGGCTTTAGGTTCCACATCAATCGCTACTTGATAAGTCGCAACACCATCAATTGCTGTTTGTACTTCCGAAATCATTGTAGCCACGTTATTTACTCCATATGTTGTATTCGGTGATGCCTTTATCGTTACTGAAATTTCATCAGGTAATTCATTGTTTAACACTCTTACTTTTACTGTATCAACCAATGAACTTTCTTGACCATTATTTACTGTTAATTGAAAATCAAAATCTGTTTCCTCAGTGACATTAGGAGCAATAAAACTTGGTGTCGAACTGTTAGAGTTGAATAATATAATACCAGCAGGAGCTATCCATTCATACGTTAACGGTAAGCCATTTGGATCAAAAGAAGTACTTCCGTCCAATACTATTGTTTCTCCTTCTTCGGTATAAATATCATCACCCGCATCAGCAACAGGTAACTGTAAAGTAATCAAACATTTTACTTCAAGGCTTTCTACAGACCATCTGTTTAATGAATCAACATAAGATGTTCCTGTTCCAAGTTTGAAATCTAATAAAGGTTGTTTTCCCGTTATGGCTTCAAGCTTTAAACTCTGTGTTTTATCATCAAAATAACCTAATTCATAGCTAAAACTATCAAATTTAATTTTCACTAAGTCGTTGGTCGAGTGGGCATTTATTATCTTTATTTTACTTATTGATAAATTTTGAAAATCAGCTAGTGTATGCATTCCACCATTTGCACTAAAATTGATTACTCTAACATTTTCGATACTTTCTACAAATTGTTGTTCTTCACCTACAAACATCATGTCTGTTGTTTCTCCAGAATTAGTAGAAATACCCCAAGAGTTAGCCGTTGCAACACCACTTGAGTAGCCACTTTTTATACCATTACCAGTTGTAGGAATTACATCCAAAGCAATTTGATAAGTAGCTAATCCATCAGGCCCCGTTTGAGTTTCAGAAACCATAGTTGCAATATTATTAATTCCATAATCATGATCTTGAAGTGCTTTAATCTCCACATTTACTTCCTGAATTAATGGATTGTTTTCTACTTCTACAATCACATTTTTAGGTGCTGAATCTACATGTCCATCATTAACAACAACTGAAAAAATATAAGAAGTAATTCCATCTACATTGGGTGCTATAAACCTAGGTTGAGCCAAAGAAGCGTCATTTAATTGAATCCCCTCAGGAGCTGACCATTTATAAGAGAGGGAATCTTCAATATCTACATCTGTAGACATAGAAGCATCTAATGTTACTAATGTTCCCTCTTGAACAAGTTGATCTTCCCCCACAACCGCAACAGGGTGATGGTTTAATGTAGAAAATGGAAGTTCACTAACAGTAAATTCAGGGGTATATGATGTAGAATAATTATCTTTCGCAAAAGATTCAGATGAAGCAACACTCGTTAAAACACCTAAGCTATTAGGCATCCAATCACTACCCGTAATCCATTCATCACCTTGACCTTGTAACGCATAAGCACCTCTAAAAGAATCCAAATCTGTGACATTTTCAGAGACAAGCTGAGCATTAGAACTTTCTCCGTTTTTAATAACAGGATCTGTTGGAATTACATTTAAGTTTGAAAGATTTCCATTGACAAAAATATCACGGCGTTCACCTATAAGATTTCCTTGTATATCTCCTCTGTCAACAACAGAAATAATATCGGTAGAAGCTCTTAAGTTATGTACTAACCCAGCATCTCTTTGCTCAGTATAAAAGCTTTTTTCTCTTGGGCCTACTCTATCATTGAAATGTTCTACTAGGTTATTTAATACATTCCAATCATTTATAGGAGGAAAATTTGTTTCATTACTCGCATCACTACTACCAGCATGATCGAGTACATTTCTCGTCAAATCACTGGGAACCTCATTATGTAAATCGGTATTATTATAAATATTAAACTGTCCATGTCCTTCTATACTCATTCCTCTTTTCGAGGCCCAAAATACATTGTGATGCAGACTTAACTCCTTTCCAACTAAATCTAGACGAAATGAAGTTCCATGCATATTATGCACCCAATTATGATGGACTTCCACATATTTTTGTGATTTCAAAGGCATATAAATCCCAGAAACATCACTATTATATTTTCCACCATTAAAGACATTATTGTAAGAAATTTCAGGGGTAGCTGATTCTATAAAATTATTATCAACTGTTACCCGTATAGCATCGGAACAATTATTAAAAAAGGTGTTTTTTGTAACTTTATAAGTTCCTAATGCATCAATCAATAAGGCTCTACTTTCAAAATTAGCATGTCTATTGTTTTCCATAAAAACACAATTCTCTACTAATATATCTCCTCCCTCAACACTTAAAGCTGTATTCTGCGCTCCTGCAAAAAGACATTTTTCAAAAGAAATACCCGTTCCTTTTACAAAGATTGGTTTATCTACTTTATCACTTTCTACGCGATCAATAAATAATAAAGCTCCTCCTATATAACTGAAATGAACATCACTAAAATGAATATTTGAATTTAACGCGTTTCCAAATTTGACAGAAGTACCTACAAAATCGACTCCTTCAATAGTAATATTTGAAAGTGGCTCTTCTTCATTGATAGAGTAATCCACCACTTGAGTAAAAATTTGAGCATCATTAGGGTGAACACCGTTGATAGGGTACAAGTATAAAGTGTTATTTTCAACAAACCATTCTCTTTCTGCATCTAATAAATCTAGATCTCCTGCTAAAAAGAATTTTGATTTATTGGGGTGCCAATCATGAGATTCATCCATTGAAAGAAGTGCTTCTGCTGAGCCTCTCCAACCATCTTCTCCTGTGTATTTTGAAGTATAGAAATTGTCGTCATTCCAATTTAAAATAGTGCCATCAAATGACTCTATTTTTCTGCTATAACAACTATTTCCTTTCCCATAACGAATAAAACAATACCCTTCTTCTAAATTCAGATTATTTATTTCATTAAACTGATTAGAGGTTAAAACACCTGGGCCAGTACCAGTAGTTGCCGTTGCCCATTTTTTATCTTCTTTCCAATTTTGAGACCATTTTACATTCGGCCAAGATGCCCAACTCATCGGTTGATTGTTAAAGAAAACTTGCTTTGGGTTCCCATCAATTGACGTTTTATAGATATTTGGTGCATGTTCTTCAAAGTTCCCATTCACTTTTTCAAGTCCACTAAATACAGCTTTCCTAGGATGCTGTGCCTTAATAACAATGTCTGATTTTAATTTAAAGGTTCGACTCATATATAAGCCATCCATTACAATGAGTGTATCTCCTGCGTTCATTGCATCTATAGCAAATTGGACCATCTTAAACGCATTTTCCTCTGAGCGTCCATCCTTGGTGTTGTCTCCTTCCGGAGATACATAATAGGTAGTTGCAAATGAAGAAAAGCTTAAAAAGTAAAATAGTAGTAACAATAATCTTTTCATTTCAAAAATTTAGTATAGTTATTAATTCATTTCATTGAAGAGTTGCTGGTTATTAATAATCATAGAGAGTCTAGCTGGTAAATCTCAATGTCTATTTCAGTTAGTTGTAATGTTTATTGAAGTGAGCTGATGTCAAAAGTGCATTAATTCTATCATTTCGAATTGCTCATTTTCATTTTGTCTTTGCTTATTTAGGTCAAGAGGTGTTTATCTTATATTTCATCCCTATTTATATTCTTCAACTCCAATGGGTCATTCAACTCCTCTTGCAATTTCAATAGGCTTTTAAATAATTCTTTTTTAATCTTCTTGTGGGCTTTTGATGAAGCTAGGTTTTCTAATTCATTTGGATCTTTTTCTAAATCAAAAAGTAACTCTTTCTGTATGGTAGGATAAACGATTAATTTGTAATTGTCTTTTCTAATCGCTCTTTGTGTATTCATTAAACCTGAATAAATACCATCGTAATAAGATGTTTTGCTTTCATCATTAAGAAAAGGAAGTAAACTGTTAAACTCCGTTTCAGTAGCATTTCCTGCTAATTCTAAACAGGTAGGCATGATATCTTGAATATAAATATCAGCCTCTATCTTCTGCTTTGATAAGCTAGGTCCTATAATAAATAAAGGTACTCGTAAAGAATGATCGTACATATTTTGTTTCCCTAGGAGACCATGATTTCCTACAGCTAAACCATGATCTGCGGTGTAAATAATGTATGTATTTTCTAGCTGATTTGTTGTTTTAAGATGCTCTAATATTCTACCAATTTGTTGATCCATATGAGAAAGAAGAGCATAGTATTCCTGTCTATGGACTTTGACGGCATGTTCCGTTCGAGGAAAAGGAGCCAAGGCTTCATCCCTCAACGAAGGACCAATTTTTAATTCGTTATGTTGTGGATATTCTGGTTGAAATGTCTCTGGTACTTTTATGTTTTCTAATGGATACATCTCAATAAACTCTTTTGGGGATTGACGTGGGTCGTGACCTGCGTTAAAAGCCACATACATGAAAAATGGTTTCTCCTCCTTTTTTGCATGGTCGATAAATTCAATGGCATCATTGGCTACAACTTCACTCCAATGTGTTCCCCCTTCCCAATATCCTCCATTACTTTTATCCCAAGGTAACCAAGATTGATCTTCTTCATTTTTAGGTCGTGCATAACCAAATGGCATTGCACTTTGGGTATCCTCCCCTTTTCTAACAGCTTCTTTTATACGAGAATAAACTTCTTTATTCCAATGATCAGAAGGCATACCTCGTCTTGGATGTTTTACATGGTCGAATAATTTTTCAACTTCTATTTTTAAATGCCATTTTCCTGTAAAATAAGTCGTGTATCCAGCATTACTCATCATTTTACTCCAATACGCTTCTGTGTTTTTATTTTTTATGAATTGATGTGCATTCCAAACTGTTTTTCCTGTATTCAACATTGTTCTACTTGCCATACAAACCGCTGCACTCCAAGATCCCATATTATAGGCGTGGGAAAAATGTACTCCTTGATCTGCCAACTTATCTAAATTCGGCATTTTAATTTCGTTGTTACCTCCTGCCTTTGTGGTCTGATAACACTGGTCATCCGCAAAAATAAATAAGATGTTAGGTTGTTTGTCTTGTGCGATTGCTTGTAACTGTAATATGCATAATAGTAAGTAGATGAGTTCTCTTTTCATAGCTATAGATTAGTTTATTTTTATCAATAACATTCAAAATGAAAATACCCCACACTGTTACGTATGGGGTTGTGCTAGTTATTGGTTTAAATAGGAATTAAACTCTTGTTACTGTCTATTGTGTCTTCAATCTTTTACCAACTTCTCTTAATGTGGTAATATCATCTGGAAAAACACTACCATCAGGAAGGGGCCCAATATTTAATAATAAGTTGGCATTCATACTGTCCGCATGGTTCAACATAGACATTACCTCATCTGGCGTTTTATGTCCAATATCATTATCTCTATCATATCCCCATGCATAAGGTTGCATTGTATTACAAATTTCTAATATCTCGTCCCCCTCTCTTTTGTATTTTCTCTCTGGTGCTTTAAAGTCTTCAGTACCAATCACTCCTTGTTTAAAAGAGACCAAAACCTGAGGTTGTAATGAATGAATATGATCATACAATTCTTGAATTTTCAACCTTTCTGCACCATTTGGATGTTTACGAATTACTCCTCTACCATCTAACCATATCCCTGCCACAGCACCATAATTTGTCAGTAATTCGGTGATCTGATTTTTCATAAACTCGATATAAATATCCAAATCATGCTCACTGCCATACTTATATTCAGGTTGCTTTTGGTCGTATTTAGGTCTTGCTGAACTTTTGAATTCTTCATTATGTGGAGCATGAGGATGTTTCCAATCTCTACCGTGTGAATAATAAAAGAAAAGGCCTAATCCTTTCTTTTCACATTGCTCTGCTAACTCCGCAATCAAATCTCTTTTTGCAGCACTATTTATACTTTTAAAATTTGAATATTCTGTATCGAATAGAGAGAAACTATCGTGATGTCTAGTCGTAATATTTATGTATTTCATTCCTGCTTCAAGTGCCAAATCAGTAATAAAATCAGCATCAAAGTTCTCCGCTGTAAATTGAGAAGCTAATTTTTCATATTCCGCTACAGGTATTTTAGCTCTAAGCTGTACCCATTCCGCTGGCTTTGAATGAACCTCTCCATAATATCCTTCTAACAAGCTGTATAAACCATAGTGAATAAAAAGGCCAAATTTTGCTTCTTGGAACCACTGTTTTGCTGCCTCTCGAGGATTTTCAGCATATGCTTCTTCATATCCCTTAAGATAAGATGGAACTTCTGCTTTTGATTCTTTTTTAAATACTGTAAACTTTGAAAATAGGATGATAGTCAAAATGCCTACAACCATCCATTTTATATTTTTAATTTTCATTTTCAATCAATTTTATAGTGAATTACTTAAATTAATTTTCAGTGCATACCCGTTACTATTTATCACTGTGTTATCAAGATTAACTACTAATCCTTCTTTCGTCTGTCTCCATGTTAATGGTTTATCATGCCCAAGCATTGTCACAGATTCTACTGTAGCTACCTCACCTACTACACTTTTCAATAGTATTTTCTCTTTTGGATATTCTAAAGCAATAGCATAGAGACTATTTCCTTTTTTTGTATACCAAAAATCCTCAGAAGTAAATTCGATTTTCATTTCCTTTTTTGCCCTTGCAACGGTACCATTCATTTCTAGATTCGTTGGTCCTTCATGCGTTACAGTCCATTTATCAGTATCATAGATTGCTTCACCATTTACCTTCAACCATTCACCAACTGCTAACAAATTTTCTACAGATTGTTGAGGAACTTCTCCAGATGCTTTTGGGCCGATGTTTAGCATATAATTCCCTCCTTTACTTACTATTTCAGTTACCCAGAAAAGCAATTCTTTTACTGATTTCCAATCATTATCATAAGATTTATATCCCCATGAATTATTGGTAGTTCCTACAGTTTGCCAAGGTTTTGTTATAGCCAAATGAACTTTAGGTATTTTATTATCACCAGGAATATCAAAATCACCTAACCCATTTCCTACTCTAGAATTAATGAGCAAATTAGGTTGTAAATCATAGGCAATTTTGTAGAACTTATGACTTTGTTCAGGTGTCACATAATGTCCCATATCATACCATAGCATTTTCATGTTAGGGAATTTTGTCAAAAGCTCTTTTACCTGAGGGTATGCTTTATTGTCTAGATATTCTGAAAACGTATTTGGACTAGGATCCCATGAATTGACACCCATTTTCCTTTGTGCTTTCTTATTCATTTCTAACCCTGTCGTCTTATACTCAGCATAACCACAGTCATTACCATCCATCCAATCTATATTGTGTGAATAATATAAACCAAAGCCAATGTCATGTTTTTGACACGCATCATATAACTGTTGTATAATATCTTTAGAGTAAGGGGTTGCATCAATTACATCAAACTTACTGACTTTAGAATCATACATTGCAAACCCATCATGATGTTTGGCACCCAGTACAATGTATTTCATACCCGCCTGTTTGGCCAACTTTACAATAGCTTCCGCATCAAAATCAACAGGGTTAAATTGGTCGGCAAGTTTTGCATATTCAGCTCTAGGAATTCTTGCACCATATTGTATCCATTCTGCTACTCTGGGGCCCGTTAATTCTTCCATTTTCTTACCTTTCCATATTCCTGCAGGAATAGAATAGAGTCCCCAGTGGATAAACATTCCATATTTTGCATCATTAAAATCTTCAATTGCTTTGGATTTTGATGCAGTCATTTCTTCATAAGAAAGTTCATGAAACTTAGTTTCCTCTTTGTTTTCCTTCTTTATTATTTGGCTACATCCTAAGACACCCAATACTAAAGAGGAAATAACTGTTTTATATATTATCTTTTTCATTTTAATATTGATGTGCTTTTTTAGTATCCATCATTTTTGACAATGTTACTTCTTTATTATCCCAAGAAATTGATCTATCAAAAAGGGTTTCGTATTCTTCATATCCATTATATTTTACACCTTCCGATTTCCAATGCTGCACTTGCTTGTCATACAACTTTCTCATTTTTTCTAATTGAGCTAGATGTTTAGGATCATGACTAAGGTTCTTTAGCTCATAAGGATCATTTTTAATATCAAATAGCTCTTCAGTAGGTACTAGTTGTTCATTTTCATCTTTATAAAACCAATAGATATATTTGAACTGCTCATCCAATACCGTTAGACAATGTGTTTGTTTTGGCCCCCATACTTGTATGATTGGAAGTGATTTTCTTACTGGTTTATCTGGAGTATTTATTGCCGGCAATAAACTTTTCCCATCATAGATTTCTGGAATCTCTACCCCTGCTAAATCAAGAATAGTGGCTGGAATATCAACGTTTGCTGTAATCATATTTGTATTCCTTTTTTCATTGCTTTTCTTATGTCTAGGGTCATAGATAATTAATGGAACTCTTGCTCCCTCCTCATAAGGGAGTACTTTAGATCCTAAACCATGTGATCCATTAAAATATCCATTATCTGATGAAAAGATAATGACCGTATTATCATCAATTCCTAATGCTTCCAATTGTTCTAATACCATTCCTATTGAATAATCCACTCCATAAATAAGTTGATGATACTTTCTTAATGCTTCTTGATAAGACGCGTCTTCTGAGTATCCCCATTCTTCAAATCGAGGGTATTGTCTTCCTAGTCTTGAGTGTTTTGTTAAGTGTTGTCCTGCCACTCTCCCATAATTAGGTAGTTTATGAAAAACTGTATTCTTATATACATCATCAAACATTGGATCTGGCTGAACCGGACGATGTGGGGCTTTATAGAACACACTCATGCAAAAAGGTTTATCTTCTTTTACTGATTCATTTATAAAATCAATTGTTGCTGCTCCGTAAGCTCTGGTACTATGGGGATATTTGTCAGCATACTTTGCTAAATATTTATTTTTTGCTGTTTTGTATTTTGTTTGATCTGTTCCTCCGACCCAAAAATCAAAATCTTTTTTTGCTACTTCTCCCTCTCTTTTCCATCCTTCGTTAGTATCTGATACTGAAAAACCAAACTTTCCACCAAACCCTACTTTATATCCTGCTTCTTTAAGTTTTAAAGGAAAAGATGTACTCCATTGCTTTGTACCTAACGAACCATGATCGAAGTTACATCCAGTCTTATATTCAAATTGTCCTGTCATGACATTCGCTCTACTTGCCATACAGATTGCTGTTGTATTATAATGTCTTTGAAATAATAGGCCATGCTCAGCTAACCTATCTAAATTAGGTGTTTTGACATCAGGATTACCGAAATCTTTTTGCGTATCATACGATTGATCATCAGAAAAAAAGAAGATGATATTTGGCTTTTTTTCTATATCATTCTTTACTGTATTCAAATTACTTTTAGGTTGACACGAAAAAGTAAGCACACAGAAGATACAGCATACTATTATTAATGTATGTTTTTTCATCTTAAAGAAATTATTGAGAATGAATAATCTAGAGCTTATGTCTTAGATTGATATTAGGTTAATAAATTTAGCTAAGGCCTCGATTATCTGATAAAATTTGTATCATCACCCAGGGCATGAACCCTGGGTTTATGATACGAGTCGACCTCAAAATATGACTATTAATAACCAGGGTTTTGATCTCCTTGTGAAATTCCTGGGTTGATTTGTATTTCAACATTTGGTATTGGTAAATACAAGTTGTGCTCTTGGATTCTAGTCGAAGGCGACCATACTTGATTTCCTTTTTTAGGCAATTGATTCTTTGCAAAATCACTCTTATCCACTGGATCTAATAAAGCTCCTTTATTTAATTTTCCTCCGCCAGCAATTGTCGTTCCTCTAGCAAATTCCACTAGATTACCCGTACGCTTCAAATCAAACCAACGATGACGTTCAAAACATAATTCCCATGCTCTTTCCATCAATACTGCAGAACGGAATCTTTCCTTTAAACTTCCAGTATAATATACGTGTCGCCCATCATAAAATTGATTTGCTTTATCAAAACTTTCGTATGACATATTGTATAATAAATCTGATGATGAATAAGGAGAATCTGTCATTAAATAAGTATCATCCATCTCAACTACTTGTGCTCTTTTTCTTACTTGATTGATGGCATCATAGGCACTCATTCCATAAGTTGAACTATTTGGATCACCTAATGCTTCATTACTTGCTTCAGCAAAGATCAAGTAGATATCTGCTAATCTTAATACTGGAGCATTTACTGATGTTTCCCATGAATTCGTCGGGAAATTTTCCCACTTAAATTTATAACATGTCCATCCTGAGAAAGGCTTTACTTGTCTCACATTTCCAGCCTTAAGAGCGTAAGGTCCTATACTCCATTGAAAACGAATATCTTTATCTTCAAAACTCAAAGCAAAATCGGTCCCGACTACTGTACCACCTCCTTTGGTGTAAAATGTTCCGTATTCTGATTCATTATACTCACCTTTTGAAGTAATTGTTCTTGATCCCCAACCACTTCCTGTATTATCTTGAGAATAATGAAATTGTATTTCGAATATAGATTCTTGACTGTTTTCACCAGATTCTAAAAACTGTTGTCCATACTCTGTAAATGCTCCTGGATTTCCTTCTGTAGTTGGGTTTAATATTTTTCCACTACCACTAATTACCTCATACGCTTTTTGAGCAGACTTTTCAAACCACATAGGATCTTGATAATTAGCATTTGGATAGCCACCCATAGTTAAATACGCTTTTGCCAATAATCCTTTTGCTGCCCATTTCGTTGCTCTACCTTCAACACCAGTATGATCTTCAATAAGGTATTGTTCTGCAAACTCTAAGTCCTCAATGATCACATTCCACACCTCTGCTTCTGTAGCTCTTGACTCTCCTAATTCAGTCTCAATATTTACAGTAGGTTTTAATCTTAATGGAACGCCACCATAAAATTGAACTAAGTCCATATATGAAAATGCTCTTAAAAACCTAGCCTCCGCTATATATCTATTTCTTAATTCATCATCTCCCTTTGCTTTTTGCGCTAAATCAATAACATTATTTGCTCTATTTATCAATTGATAAATATTAGTCCAATGCACTTCTACCTGTTCATCTGTTTGAGAGAGTGAATAGGTAGTAAACTTAGAAGCTGTTTTAGTAGCTTGAGCTTCAGTCATAGATAAAATATCAGTACCCATGATTCCCCATCCATATGAAGGATATAAAACAGACCAATTGGCAAGGTTGCTCACTACAGGGCCTTTAAGTGTTAATGCTTGATACATTCCAATGGCCACTTGTTCCAAATCCTCAACATGTTCAAAGTTAGAATTTGATAATGTAGAAATCGGTTTTTCGTCTAATAGACTAACACATGAAGTAATAGATAGACAAACTGCAACAGTTAACGTTTTAATTTGATTTATATATTTATACATCTTGGTATCTTTTTAAATTCTAGAATAATAGTTTAGAAATTAGCATTTAAGCCTATCATATAAGTTCTTGATAAAGGATAAGAACCTAAGTCAAACCCTGGACGTAATCCTCCCATATTATTTGAATTAATATTAGGATCATAACCAGAATAATTCGTGAATGTGTGCACATTCGCTACGTTAGTATAGATTCTTAAATTAGACATTCTCAACTTTTTCAAGAATTCTTTATTGAAAGTGTACCCAAGAGAAATGTTTCTAATTCTGATGTATGATCCATCTTCCATATAACCATCATGAGTTTCGCCATAAGGGTCTCCTGCAGACAATCCTGGATATCTACCATTAGGATTACCTGGATCTAGAACTACATCTGTTTCCATTCCATTTTCATCCAATTCGTACTGAATTGGCAACCAGTAATCTACATTAAGTGAAATATTCTTTTCGATAGCAAAACGATTATTGGCATTGTATACCTCTCTACCATAACTCCAGTCTAAGAATACCGACAAATCAAATCCTTTATATTGGAAAGAGTTGTTTAAACCACCAGAATGTAATGGTTGCGAGCGTCCAATAATTGTTCTATCATCTGCTGTAATCTGACCATCTCCATTCGTATCTTTATACTTCCATTGTCCTGGCTGTACATTAGCAGAAGCTGCTGGGTAAATTAAATTTCCATCTTCATCTTCACCTAAAGATTTTAATTCATACTCCGTACCATTCCATGTAAAATCAGATTGTTGCCATAATCCATCTGTTTCGTAACCGTACCACAGACCTATCATATCTCCTTCGCTTAAAATGGCAGTAGAGTAACTTCTTGTATTAGGAACATCAATCCAAGCTGCAGAATTTAAGTCACCCAAATCAAGAATTTTATTTCTGTTGAAGGCAATATTAAAACCTATATCCCACTTGAATTTTTTATGGATTGGAGTCACATTCACCATCACTTCCAAACCTTTATTTTCTACTTGACCTGAATTGTATAAGTAACTGCTAAAGCCCATTGATGAAGGAATATCAGCATTTAGTAAAAGGTCATTTGTTAGTTTCTGATAGGCATCTACGCTTATCGAAATTGGCAGTTTTTTAAGTGCGATGTCAATACCAACATTCGATTGAACCGAAGTTTCCCATCTTAGATTAGCATTCGATGTACGTGTCGGATAAATACCTGTTACAGGTGTTGTGCCATAATTATATTTCGTGGTTGCATAATCAGCAATTGATTGGTAAGGTTTGATATTTGGATTTCCTGTTTCACCCCAACCTGCTCTTAGCTTTAGTTCATTAAAGATTCCGCTGTTTCTTAAGAATTTTTCATTATGAATTTTCCAACCTACTGCTAAAGAAGGAAAATATCCCCACTTTTTATTTTCAGCAAATTTAGATGATCCATCAGCTCTAAAAGTGGCCGTTAATAAGTATTTATCTCTAAAGCTATAATTAAATCTACTCAAGTAAGACATCAGAGCATAATCTTCAGCATATGATATTGGTGCCGAAAATATCTCTCCAGCTTGCATATTATTATAACCTAATTGTTGTACTGACTCAGAAAAATTAGAAGCTTCCATATAAGTACTTGCTCTATTATCCGTCTGAATAGTGTAACCTGCTAAAACACTAAAAGAGTGATCGTTAGCAACATCAATAGAATATGAAATAGTGTTCTCATTCAACCAAGAATATCTTTTATGATCATTTATTCTTCCTAATCCATTTGCTAATTGTCCCCATGAAGTATTTGTTGGAGCAAAATATTTTAGATCATTCGTTACATAATTTAATCCTCCTAAGATGGTGATCTTAAGCCCTTTTGCAGGTGTTAAATTAATGGATGCATTTGATGTAGACTGAATCCCTGTTCTTAACATATCAAGGTATTCTAAATTATGAAGTGGATTACCAATAATACCATCTTCTACTGTTTCATCTTCCTCATCATCATTAGCCGAACTAGAATCAATATCTTTCATTGGACTCGCTCTAAATGCTTGTTGTAAAACTCCTGCACCTTGTGCTGTTCCTTGTGAATTGGTCGTTACTGCTCCATTATTTCTTGTATAAGCAAAGCGAGTATTAAATGATAACATTGCCCAGTCAGTTGGCGATGATGTTACTTTAAAATTAGCAGTATATCTTTCAAAGTCAGTATTTTTAAGGATACCCTCATTTTTATAATAACCAACAGAAGCAAGGTAATTTGCAGTTTGATTACCGCCTGATAAAGACAAGTTATAATTTTGAGTTTTTCCCATTCGTGTGATAGCATCTACCCAGTCTGTATCTGTTGTATCTGCCGCCAAAGTCTCATAATCCCACCATTTATAATTTGGATCATCCATACTAACTGAATCCATTCTTGCAGCATATGGAAAAAAGCGATGATGACGTAGTTTTGCATATTGTGCTGAATTATTGATATCGTATTTACGAATCATTTCTTGAACACCATGTTGCATACTAAATGAAAGGTTTGCTCTTTCTCCAGTACCACTCTTTGTGGTGATTATAATGACGCCATTACCACCTCTTGCTCCATAAATAGCTGTAGCCGATGCGTCCTTCAATATATCAATCGATTCAATATCGTTTGGATCAATGGAAGATAATGGGCTTTGGGCTGTTGACTCTCCTTGAGCACCAGCGTCTAATTCCCCTTCAATAGGGAAACCATCAATCACATATAAAGGTGCCGAACTGGCGTTAATTGAATTGGTACCTCTAATTTTAATATCTAACCCTGCACCTGGTGCATTATCCGTAGCTGAAACAACAACACCTGCAACTTTACCAAGTAAAGCATTTTCTACTGTTCCTAAACCAGAAGAAGTAATTTCTTTAGCTGCTACAGAACTTATAGCTCCGGTGATGTCTTTTCGTTTTTGAGTACCATAACCAATCACAACAACCTCTTCAAGTTGTTCTAAAGACGGCTTCATGGTTACACTTAAAGTAGTTTGTGTTCCAACTGTTATTTCTTGTGTTTCGTTTCCAATTGAAGAAAAAACCAAAACATCTGTGTTCATTACGTCTAATTTAAATGATCCATTTACATCAGAGATAATTCCTTTGCTTGTTCCTTTAATAGTGATGGTTACCCCAGGTAAAGGAGATTCATTCTCATCAAGGATAGTTCCTGAAATAATTGTTGCTTTATCTTGCCCATATGAAGGCAAGACTGTTCCTATTAAAAGAACTGTAAATAGTAATTGTAGAATGATTTTCATAATAGTTGTTTTGTTAATAGTGCTTGATAGATTTATTTATCATATCCATATTGCACTTGGATCAGATCAAAAAAACTAAAAAGCAATAGCCATTTTTTAATAATTCATTTCTATTTTATTTGACTTAATAAGTCATTCATTTCTGATTTTTGATAAACTGAAATTTTGTTATATTTTTTAGCAAAATTTTCAGCTTTACTCATAGTGTTTAATACTTCCAAATCATAGGGCATCCAATCACTTCCTGGGTACCAGTATTCACTCCCAACATCATAAGCACCTCTAAAAGAGTCTAAACTGCAAACACCATCTTTGGATAACTCATCTGATTGTTTTTCCCCATCTTGAATCACACTGTTTATTGGAATAAGATTAAGATTAGATAATTCTCCATTTGTGAAATAATCACGATGTTCCCCAATAATATTTCCCTTTATTTGGCCTCTGTTTTGAACTTGAAAAGTGAACTTTTTGGCTCTTTCAGGGTGGACTAGCCCTTTTTTCTGTTGTTCTTTATAAGTTGCTTTTTCTCTTGGTCCAACTCTATCATTAAATTTTTCAACTAGATTATTCAATACATTCCAATCTTCAATTGGAGGGAAATTTTTCTCGTTAGATCCATCAGTAACCCCTTTTCCGTGGTTCAAAATATTTCTGTTCAAATCACTTGGTACTCGATTGTAAACATCAGTATTATTATAAATATTAAAGTTTTTATAACCTTCAATACTCATCCCTCTTTTAGATGCCCACAGTACATTATGATGAACATTTAGTTCTTTTCCTGCTAAATCCAATCGAATAGCAGTACCATGTATATTATGTATCCAATTATGATGAACTGTAGCATATCCTTGTGATCTAGTCGGCATATATATACCAGAACAATCTGAGTTATATTTTCCACCATTGAAAATATGATTATAAGCTATTTCAGATCCTTGAGTAATTGTTTTCTTTAAGCTTGGTCTGATACGTATTGCATCAGAACAATTATTAAAAAATGTATTGTGAGTCACACGATATACACCATCATTTTCGATTAATAAAGCTCTACTTTCAAAATTAGCATTATGGTTATTTTCCATAAAAACACAATTCTCTACTGTCAAGTTGGATCCTTGTAGTCTTAATGCTGAATTCTGAGCACCCGCAAATAAGCAATGTTTAAATTGAATGTTTTTTCCTGATACAAAAACTGGCTTATCAATTAATGCTCCTTTTACTCGATCTTTATATAATAACTCTCCACCAATGTACTTAAAGTAGACATTATTAAAGTTGATATTGGAATTTCTAACATTGTTTAGTTGTATGGAACAAGCAAAAAATTCTATTCCTTCTATTTTAACCCCAGTAATTTCCTCCGTTGATTGGATAATATAGTCATGTTTTTTTATTAATAACAAAGACTCCTCTGGTTTTTTATTATCCATTGGATAAAAATACAAGTACCCATTTTCTACAAACCATTCTCCAGGTGCATCTAATAAATCTAGGGATCCAGCTATAAAAAATTTCGACTTTGATGGGTGTATATCAGAAGTTGATTTTAATTTTTTTAAAGCATCTCCATATCCTCTTCTACCATCTTCACCTGTATATTTTGATGTATAAAAATCAGTATCATCCCATAGTAATGTTTTCCCATCAAATGATTTAATTTCCCTGCTATAACAGCTATTTCCTTTACCATAACGCAAAAAACAATAAGCACCTTTCAAGTTTAAATCTGCGATTTCTTTAAATGATTCAGATGTTAACACACCTGGCCCCGTTCCCGTGGTTGCCACAGCCCATTTTTTGTTTTCATCCCAATTATTATCCCAATTAATATTAGGATAACAAGCCCATGTCATAGGGGTATTATTAAAAAACAGCTGCTTTATGTCTCCTGAAACTTTAATTTTATATATCGTATCCGTATGTTTTTCGAACTTGCCTTTTAAAACTTCAGCACCACTAAAGATTACTTTATGTGGATTTTTAGCTTTAATAGTAATATTCGATTTCAACACGAACTGTTCAGTATACAAACCATCTAATACGATAACTTCATCATCACTTTGCATTTGGTCTATTGCAAACTGTAAAGTTTTAAATGGCCTACTTTCCGATAGGCCGTCATTTGTATTACTCCCATGGGGAGAAATATAAAAAGTGGTGGCTCGTACATGTGTACATATACAAAAGACCACTAAAAAAATTGTTAGTATTTTCATTTCATTCGCTATTAAATTTAATCTATACAATCGATGTTGGATCATTATTTTTTTCATCTCAACATTCCAAAAGTAGCCGTGATAAATCAAATTTAGTTGCTCGTACAGTTTTTTTATATGCTAACATTTCAATAGTAGAATAGAGCAAAAACAACGCGCTAATAAACAGATAGTTAACTCTATTTTTGCTCATTTCGAGCATAAAAAAAAACACTCCAAGATTACTCCTGAAGTGGTTAAATATCTTAAATAAAGTCAGACTACTTGATAATCTTGTTACCTAAAGGTAGTACTACTTTACCTGCCAATTCGTTGATGATTGCTGCGGCCATCATGTACCAAGCTGCCAAAGCACAGATGATCAAGTCGATCGCTGCGATGGTTTTGAATGCTTCTGATACAAAGTGCTCTAACACTAAGAACAAGAAACCTAACAACAAAGTACCAAAAGTGAAAGCCATTGCTGTATGGATTCTCAAAGATCCTACAAACATAATTGCTGTGTAAAGCATCCATGCTAATAAGAAGAATCCTACATCGGTATGCGATGAAGTGTAAACACCGTAGTGATTACATAACCAAATAATGCATAAGCCCATCCAGAATGCACCGTAAGATACAAATGCTGAGAAGCCAAAGCTGTTCCCCATTTTTTGCTCTTGGAAACCTGCGATAAACTGTGCTAAACCACCGAAGATTACACCCATAGCCATAACAGGACCTAAACCGATCCATCCTAAGTTATGAAATTGTAATAATAAAGTAGTCAAACCGAAGCCTGCTAAACCCACTACTGCTGGATTACCATTTTTCATTTTTAAGTAATTTATCAGTTTTTAATTGATTCTTTTTTGCTAATTGAAAGAGAACCGTCAATTTTTCCGGATGCAAAAATATTAAATAAAAAATGCCCTATGAGTTAATGAATGATAAGTGGTATTTATATAAGTTAATGTCTTAATTCTCTTGTAATTCTGCCCTTCTCATGGGCATACTATCTATTTTATCATATAATGCTTTTTTAGAGAGGATAGTCGATTGTCTCAACTTCACACCACCGTCAAGCCCTATCAATACCACTTCGAAATCCTTTCTTTTATCAAATAGTAAGGGATGTTCCCAATGTATAGATGGTACTTTATCTGCACTTAAAGAGTATAATGAATTATTGACATAGAAAATAATCATTTTTCTATCATCTAATTCCTTTTGTTCCCCTTTGAATTCATCAATTTATTCGGTATAGTGCTTTAATCCAACTTCATTTGTTTTGATAACAAGTAAACGATTTTTCCATTGATACTTGTCTAAATTTTGTGCTTCTACTTTACCTAGTAAGTCAAAAGCAGAGTGCTCAAAAGTAGAAGCACTTACCTCCACATTGGTCGAACTGTCGTTGGTGGTAAAGGCAATGTTAGAAAA
>NZ_JRYR02000021.1 GCF_000807855.2 Flammeovirga pacifica | reverse complement strand
TTTTTTTATACTTGCAGGAAGTAATTCATTGAATTGCTGTTCTATACTATTCATAATAATTAGAGTGTAAAATTTTATCAATTTCTATCAATTCTTTATTGCTTAGATTTCTATGTTCTAAAACTTCTTTCAACGATTTCAATCTTATGTCCTGCATATTGTAAATTGATGCTCTTAACTTGATTGTTTTCTTTTCAAAATCTGTCATTTCTAGAACAAAATCATTTACATTAAATTCCTTTTCTCCAGAAGAAACATTTGCAGAGGTAATATTATTTTGATAGGTATTAAATTCACCCTGTTTAGAAAGTGCATATTGTGTCAATATATGTTCCTGATGTTTCTTTAATGATCTGCTATTTATTTGAGCATCTTGTTTTAGAATATCGACTATATTAACATCTAAATTGATTCTATATCCATTTGTTTTTCTTTCCATAATCGAAATATACAAAATAAAACACAATCAAAACAAAAAGTGTACAACTTATTTTTGAATTGAAT
>NZ_JRYR02000020.1 GCF_000807855.2 Flammeovirga pacifica | reverse complement strand
ACTTGCACCCTCTAGAAGATTATTATATCTTTAAAATAAAATAAGGCTGTGTCCATTTTGGGCACACACATCAACTAAACTCCAATCACGGTTGAGGCAACCGCTCACGTAGTTTAGTCATCACGTTGTGGGCAAGGGAGGTTACTCAAAGGATATGCATAAAAAACCATTCGTTATCATTGGAATCTTGATTTTAGTGATATCATTATATTGGATAACAAATTCTGGTTATCATTTAATTTATTATGATGAAACATTGGGTTACAATCAACCTACTTTTGGTCATGGTATTCCCTATTACCAAATAGTTCTAAAATTCTTCTTCTGGCTAATCATGATTTTTAGTGGAATAGGATTAATCAAATCAAATAAAATAGGTTTAATAATTGGACAGATTGGAATTTCAATCTCTGGGACAATATGTTTTATTTATGTATTTTTATTGACTTTCAGACATATAAATTATTCGACAAATATGGTAGTCAATTCAATGAAACATGAAATGACATTTTTAGAAAAATGGGAATTAATATACTCACAACCTGTAAAATATTGGACTTTGCTCGGACTTATTATTTCGATATTAATTATGATCAGATTTCGAAAATTTTCAAATAAAACCCAAGCCCACAATCGAGTAGACCGCCCCGTCAGTAAAAACTGACAGGGAGAGCCTCTCACACCACCGTACATACGGGTCTCGTATACGGCGGTTGGCTACTT
>NZ_JRYR02000002.1:1083428-1641844 GCF_000807855.2 Flammeovirga pacifica | reverse complement strand
CTTTTGCTGCTGCTGTACAATTCGCCGGCGAGGATATTCTTGCTAGTGTGATGTATAATAATCAGTATCCTTTCTTCTCTTTCGATAGAACTGAAACTACTGCAATAGAAGATGAAAACCCTACAAATTTAGAGAATGAACTAATTGGTTTAAAACCAGTTTTATTAAAGTCTCACCCTAAATTTGGTCAAATAAAGGAAATTGCATTCAATAATCTGAATGCAGTAAAAACTTACTCTTACAGTTTAATAAATATCAATGGTAAAGTTATTAACTCTGGAACACTTCAAAAAGATGAAGTTATTCAACTTAATAATGTATTAAGTGGTATCCATATCATCAAATTAAATGATGGGGCAAATACATTTACTTATAAACTATTGAGATAATTTATATCTGACAAAAAATAAGGAGACTAAAAAAACGGCTTCCTCACTTTTATTAGTGAGGAAGCCGTTTTTTCATAAAAGATGTTTTTTTAAATAGAGGTCTTCACATACAAACCCAACATAGAAGGTTGCATGATGGGCATAAAGGAAGTACTTCCTCCATATTTATTTTTCTTCAAACGTAATTTCTTATGTATTTGAGGCACCATAATACCCGTTAATGCGCCAACAGTACAACCCATCATTACATCTGTATAAAAATGCTTATAGGCTCTTGTTCTATAATATCCAACTAACGCAGGTGGAATAAACGCAGCTGTATACACCCCTACTTTAGCTAAAGTAGACCATTCTGGGTGGTAATCTAATAATACTTTTGCTGTAAAAAATGTACCTACAGCAGTGTTAGAAGTGTGCCCACTAAAGAAAGATCTTTCGTTATTATTATCCGTCAATTCTCTCATTTCTACGGGAGGGTTCCCTTCACCGTACATGTAGGTAATTGGGCGGTATCTTGTAAACACACCTGGCCCAAGATAATTGTATAAATTAACAGCGATCATTTGTGTTTCTAGATACATTAAAGAAACTTCAAACCAATCTTTTCTTATATCCTTATCAATAAATAAGGCAAAAGGCATAACTGCCGAAATGTATAAACCCCAATCTGTAAAGTTGTGTGAATTTTCTCTATCGTTTACATCATGATCAAAAACATGTCGATCAAAAGCATTCACATTGTTTCTATCTAACCCTAAAACAGTACTTTCACTTATGGATGGTCTAGCATTTAACATCCTAATCCCTAACACATTGGCTACTAACCCTGCCGCTGCTATACTCCCTGTAGTCACAGGCGGAGCATAATAAATTTTTGATTTTGAATGATACCATTTTAAGCTATCCTGAGCAAATGAAAGTGTGGTAACAATAGTTAGTAATAGAAATAAAATTACTCTACGCATAGTTTATTTGATGAGATTTGAACAGATTAATCAATTATTACGAAAAGACTGAAATGGTTATGACACGGCATTTTTATCAGATCACAGATTAAAAATAGAATTATTTTTTTAATTTTATACTCACTCTTGACAGAATATCGTTATATCAAGCATTTTTTCAGATCTTTTTTTCTGAACTAATACTAGTTACTTATTGTTTTTTCAGATTAACTATTTATATGAAATTAACTTATCAATTTATATTTTTTATCCTGACTATCTGTTCCGGATTAATATCTTGTGCACAGAATCAGGATACTACATTTTTTAGCAAACCTAAACAAAAATGGGTGCTACCATCAAAATTAGATGAGATATCGGGATTAACTTGGTACGGAAAGAATACGGTGGCTTGTATTAATGACGAAAAAGGGAATATTTATTTATATGATTTAAATAAAAAAAGCGTCAGTAAAAAAATTGATTTTGGTAAGGATGGAGATTATGAAGGGATTGCCTATAATCGTCCTTATTTCTATGTCGTAAATAGTAAAGGAAAACTATTTATTATACACGAAGAAACCAATGAGGTCAAGAAAGAACAACTCCCTTTTACTGCTGATAATGATATCGAAGGTTTGTGTATGTTTGATGATCAACACCTACTTGTTGCTTTAAAAGGTAAAGGTGGCTTACATGGAAAAAAAGCAGATCATAAATCTATCTATAAAGTAAATATCCATAACACTGAAAAAGTATCCTTAGCTTACACCCTTAAAAAAGGGTTTAAAGTGAGTCCTTCAGGGGTTTATTACGATAAAAACAAAAATGAAGTATATGTTTTATCACACCGTTCTTCTCAATTGTTTGTGTTAGATGGCAGTTCCGGAGAACAAATCATGAGTTACTCCCTTCCTAAAAAAGTCCATGCACAACCGGAAGGTATTTGTATTTCGGATGATGGACGAATTTTTATTTCTAATGAAAGAGGTGGACAATACAATGCTAAAATTCTACAGTTCTAATATGAAGAAAATATTTACTGCATTACTATTTTCTCTTCTATCACTTAGTGTTTGGGGACAAAATCAAAAAATATATTTAATTGGAGATGCTGGAGCTACCTATACAGGTGCTCCTGTTTTTCAACATTTATTTCAACAAATTAATCTCGAAGACGAGAACAGTACGGTTATTTTTTTAGGGGACAACATCTATCCTCATGGATTAATGCCTCTTGGAGATAAGCATAGAAAAGAAGGTGAAGCTGTTATTGATGCTCAATTATCTCAATTAAAAGAGTTCAAAGGCAAAACTTTTATCATTCCCGGAAATCATGATTACAATAGAGGTCGCAAGAACGGTCTACAACGTTTAAAAAATCAAGAAAATTACGTCAATAATCTTCTAGGTGATTCCACTTTTGCACCGTATCATGGCTGCCCTGATCCTGTAGAAGTATCTTTAAATGATGAAATAACATTATTAATACTCGACACACAATGGCTACTATTCGAATATCAAGATAACAATGATGTTGTAGGTTGTGATTACAAAAATAATGATGAGTTTTTGATTGGATTGCAAGATATCGTCTCAAGAAATAAGCATAAAAAACTATTAGTTGTCGGGCATCACCCCCTTTACACCTATGGAGAACATGGCGGACATTTTACCGCAAAGGATCACCTTTTTCCATTGACATCTTTTTCTTCTTGGGCTTATCTTCCTCTACCAATTGTAGGTTCTATTTATCCTTTAGCGAGAAAAGCAGGGGTAAGTCGTCAGGATATACCTAATAAAAACTACAAGAAAATTAAGGAAAGTATGGAAAGCATTTTCAATACCCATCAAAATGTGATCTATGCAAGTGGTCATGAACATGCATTGGAAATGATCGAGAAAGATAATGTGAAGTATATTGTTTCTGGTTCAGGTTCTAAAACATCTTCTATTTACCAAGGGAAATATGCTAAATTTACTTCTGCTACAAAAGGATTTGCTACTGTAGAATTTATCAATGATTCTACTGCTGTTTCCTTTTATGATCATCAAAAAGAAATCTATCATTATAGCTTTAGACAGGACATAGAAAAGGAGGAAAAGGCCCTTTCTAATCATGCATTAGCAGATAGTGTTGAGGTTCCTGCCAGTGTTCGTTATAAAGCAAGTGCATCGTTAAAGAAATGGATGGGTGAAAACTATCGACAAGAATGGGAAACGCCTATCAAAATGCCTGTTTTCGATTTATCTAAAGTGAAAGGTGGGTTAAAAATAGTACAAAAAGGAGGCGGTATGGCTACGCTGTCTTTCCGTTTAGAAGACAAAAATGGTAACCAATTTACTTTAAGGTCCATTGATAAAAACCCTGAAAAAGCCATTCCAGAAGAATTAAAACAAACTGTCGCCAAATCGGTTGTACAAGATCAAATTTCGGCCGCACACCCTTACTCTCCTTTAACTGTTCCCACAATGGCTGATGCAATTGGTATTTACCACTGTAATCCTAAATTGTATTACGTTGAAGATGACCCCCAGTTTGGTATCTACCAAGAACTCGCGGCTAATAAAGTTTTTATGTTTGAAGAACGTCCCTCAAAAAACGAAGGACACATTAAAAGTTTTGGCAATTCAAAAAAGATATACAGTACGATTAAAACAGTTCAAAAGCTGAGAGAAGACAATGATAATTATGTTGATTATACTTTCACTTTAAGAAACCGCTTGTTCGATATGCTTATTGGTGATTGGGACAGGCATGATGATCAATGGAGATGGGCTTCTTTTAAAAATGAATATGGAGAGAAAATGTTCCGTCCTATCCCAAGAGATAGAGATCAGGTTTATTTTTTAAATGAAGGACGTATTCCTAATATCGCTTCTCACCGTTGGGTGCTACCTAAGTTTGAAGGTTTTGACGAAGAGATGAATTGGGCGCCAGGCTTTAATTTCAATGCAAGATATTTTGATCGATATTTCTTATCACAGGCAAATTGGAACGATTGGGAAAAGGAAGTAGCTTTTATTCAAGAGCACCTCACTGATGAAGTATTTGAAACTGCACTATCTCACATTCCACAAAAAGTAAGTGATAAAAACCCTGATATTTTACGTATTCTTAAAGCAAGGAGAGCACAGCTTCCTTCAATTGCAAAAGAATATTATGCTCACATATCAAAAAGAGTTTCGGTATTAGGATCTGATAAATCAGAACAATTTGAGGTAACTTATCTGGAGAATGGAAAAACGGAAGTGGTGGTCAAGAAAATCTCCAAAAAAGGAAATACCAAACAAACACTTTATCAAAGAGTTTTTGATGCAAAAATCACCAAAGAAATTAGATTATATGGTTTAAGTGGTAAAGATCAATTTATATTTAAAGGAGAAGATAAAGGAAAAATAAATATTAGAGTAATAGGTGGAGAAGGTAAAGATTCTTTCGAAGACCTTGCCCGAAGAGGAGGTTCAAAAAAAGTGATCATTTATGATACCAAAGACAGTACTACTGTTACCCAAAAGGGTAGTTTAAAGAAACGTTTATCTCATAAAAGCGACGTTAACGAGTACAATAGAGCAGATTTTAAATTCAATTCTCTACTACCTATTCTCTATGGTGGTTACATTCCTGATGATGGACTTCAAATAGGAGGTGGTTTTATTTTTACTAAATATGGGTTTAGAAAATCTCCTTTTTCGCAAAAACACACTTTGTATGGAGCAATTTCTACCAATGTGGCCGCATTTAAGTTAAAATATAAAGGTCAATTTGTGGATGTTGTTGGCAATCAGGATGTGGTGATTAAAGCCGAATTACGATCTCCAAGAAACTCTAATTATTTTGGTTTAGGTAATGAATCTGTTTACGATAAAAACTTAGGTCATAATTATTATAGATTCTTTTACACCAGACACATTGTAGAACCAGGCCTTTTGATTGATTTTTCTAAAGCAGTGAAGCTAAATTATGGTGCTTCATATCGTTATTATAGAACGAGTCGAACAGATTATTTAGATTCTAGAAATTTCTTACAATCAGGAGATGATCTCACTTTAAAAGACCCTTACGGTGATCAAAATTATGTCGGTGGTCAATTTAAGTTTTCGGTGGATAAAAGGAACAATGCTACCATACCCAAAAAAGGAATTTATGTTGAAGCTAATGGTAATGCTTCTAAAAATTTGAACAATGATGACCTCAATTATGTTAATTTGGGGGGGAAATTAGAGTTATACCAAACTTTTCGTTTACCAACAGACCTCACTTTGGCCTATAAGTTAACGGGAAGTCATAATTTTGGAGATTATCATTTTCTTACCTCAAATACCCTCGGAGGTAATAAAAGTTTAAGAGGATTTAGAAGGGATCGTTTTTACGGCAGAACCTCATTATTAAATAGTTTTGATGCTAGATTGGATATATTTCAGTTTAAAAATAGTATTTTACCAATGACTGTAGGCCTTTTAGGTTTTTATGATATTGGTAGAGTTTGGATAGATGGAGAAAACTCTAATAAATGGCACCAAGGTTATGGAGGTGGCGTTTATGTTGTACCAATTGATAAAGTAGCTTTAAGTGGTATTGCAGGAGGTTCTGAAGACGGGTTACAAATTTATTTAAACATAGGTTTTAGTTTTTAAGACTATGAATGATTTCAAAACACTACTCCAAGATGTAGAGGAGTATGCAAAAGAAAATATAAAAGACCTTCAATTTCATAATTTAGAACACACTAAAAATGTGGTCAATGCTGTTAGTGAAATTGGAGAAGCCGAAGGAATAAATGATCATGAAATTCAGCTTTTAACAATAGCTGCATGGTTTCATGATACTGGGTATACTTGTGGTGATTGTTCTAATCATGAAACAAAGGGTGTTTCTATTGCACAAGAATATTTGAAGGATAAAGTATCGGAAGAGGATTTAGAAATAATTTCTAATTGCATCATGGCTACACGTGTACCTCAAACTCCAAGAACAAAAATGGAGCAAATCATGTGTGATGCTGACTTGTCTCATTTGGGCACAAGTAATTTTGAGCAATATTCTGAAGCACTTCGAAAAGAACGCTCTGATATAGCTGAACAAGGACAAATCACAAAATCACAGTGGTTGGTAATGAACCTTCATTTCCTGGCAGAACATAGGTATTTCACGAATTATGCTCGCAATAACTTTCAACCTAAGAAGGCTGAAAACATGAATACTATTAAAGTCAATATGTCTTCATTAATGGAAGAAAATGAAGTGAAAGAAGTCAAAGAAAAGAAAAAGAAGAAAAAATCGGAAGGAAAAAAACCGGCAGAATTTAAACCTAGAAGAGATATTGAAACACTTCATAGAGTATTGGCTAGAAACCAATTAGGTTTAAGTTCTATTGCAGATAGAAAAGCTAGTATCTTACTTTCGATCAACTCAATTATCACTTCATTTACCATTGGTTATTTATTTAGAAAGATAGAAGAGTTACCTCAATTACTAATTCCTTCAACAATTTTAGCTATTACGGGTTTAGTCTCTGTAATATTGGCTGTTTTAGCAACAAGACCCAATGTTAGTAATAACACTAAAAAGAAAAGAGACTTGAACTTATTGTTTTTTGGCGATTTTGTAGATCTAAATCTCAACGATTATCAAAGTATGTTGAAAGATAAAACAAAAGATCCTCAACAGATATATGATTTAATGGCCAAGGATTCTTATTACCTCGGTAACGTCCTTGATAAAAAATATAGAAAAGTAAGACTCGCTTTTAATTTCTTTATGGTAGGGATCACAGTTTCTGTACTATCCTTTATCATCACTTTTGCGACACTATAAATGAAACTAATACGTAACCAGTATCTCTTAAATAAATATATCACCGGAGTAACTATTACTTACCTTGCTTGGTACTTACTGAATGCATTATACTTGTTTATTAGACATGATGCCTTGGAGCATTATGGTGATATAATTGGTATTGATGTCTATGATAATATTAGGTCTGAGTTAAATTTTGCTCTTTTTGCTAACGGATTTATCTCCATATTTTTGAGTATTTTTTCTTGGAACTTCTATTACTTCTTAGACAGAAGAGGTAGAATGGGAAGCACGAAGAGAATTTTGATTGCCCTTATGATGGTCATAATTGTCACCCCTACTTTTACTTTGCTGACAGGCTATGTTGGTAGGATTTTCTTTCCGGGTGGTATACCATATTTTAATAACCTTAATGAAGGGAGTTTCTTTATCTACATGTTTTATGTCTTTATCAGTACAGTAATGATCAATTCATTATTTCAGTTGAAAGATATATTAGGCCCGGAATTATTTAGTACAGTAATTCAAGGGAATTATTATGTTCCTAAAGAGGAAGAAAGAATCTTTATGTTTCTTGATTTAAACAACTCCACTACAATAGCGGAATGTTTGGGTCATTTAAAATACAGTCATTTTATTTCAGATTGTTATACTTTTATGACGGATGCCATTGATCAGAATAAAGCATCCGTTTACCAATATGTTGGTGATGAAATTGTATTGACGTGGCCCTTAAAAAAAGGACTTAAAAACAATAGATGCATTCAAATTCTATTTGATATTCAAAATGAACTAGAAAGTAAAAGAGACTATTTTATTAACAATTATGGCTCAGTGCCAGTCTTTAAAGCAGGGGTTCATGCAGGTAATGTAGCTGCTACACAAATTGGCGTTATCAAAAGAGAAATGGCCTATCATGGAGATGTGGTTAATTCTACTTCACGACTCCAAGAAATGTGTAAAGAGCTTAATGTAAATTATTTAATATCAGAATTCTTGGTTAAGAAACTCAACTACAACTTTGTTGAATTAGGTGTTGTTCAACCAAGAGGAAAGTACCAAAAAATTAAAGTATTTGGGCTAGAAAACCAAATCAGTTATCAGCCTATTTCGAGTCAATCAGTTGGTTAATTAAAAGTATAATAAGCTTTATCATTCTATTACTGCATCATTAGTCCACTACTAAAATAGTCGTTTAATTACAGGATTGACCAATAAGTTGAAAATACAAAATGTGATAAACTTAAATTTATTACTAGAAACCCCTTATAAAATACTCGTGATTTTATAAGGGGTTTATTTTTTTGATTATAAACGAATTACATTTTATTCATTTGTTAATCTTAAATAATAAGGTAGGGTAAACTAGCATTGAGATGTATAAGTATTATATGACAACTATAAGGTCATACATAATTGATCTTTAAAAATATTTTTTACACTCATTCGTTTAACCCTTTGACTCGCAATAAACCTAATTTTATTGCCTTAGATCAATAAGCCAGCATTATAATTATTAGCTTTATTTCAACTATCATCAGATTCTATATTTCAAGCCAACCTTTAAAGGTTGGCTTTTTTGTATTGGACTAATTAATGGTCTTTACATCCTCCAATGTATCATATAAAATAGAGTGGTATTGAATCTTTCTACATACTCTTTTGTAAAAGAAATGACACCGAGCGAAATTAAAAAGTGGATTGAAAAAGAATAGATCAGTTATAAAAAAATGCACAGCTCAAAATTTCAAGCTGTGCATCATATACATCAATTTAGAACAATTTTCTATCTTGTTGCTTTCGGCTGTTTAGCAGCTTGTTCATTTTTTGCTTGGTGGGAAGTTTTACGCTTTCCTGCAAAACGACGAATATACTGGTAGTCATAATTCATATATTTATGAGTTAGACCCCATCCAAATACTGCAAATCCTTTATTTGTATTTAATTCTCTGTTCAGACCCATTGCATGAGGTGCACCTGGGATAGAAGCCATGATATTAAAATTAATACCATCAGCAGCAAACTGAACAGTACCTTTTTCTGCTCCATCTGTTGTAATTAAAGACATGATACCGTCTTTATGTTTCCAAACACAAATTTCATGACCAGAGTTTGAAATTGGGTTGTATGGAGACTTCACATATGGTCCTAATGGATTGTCTGCAATAGCTACACCATGACGGATCTGACGACCACCAAATGTAATAGCTTCACCCATTTGTTCCCCTTTGTAGTATAAGTAGAATTTTCCTTTAAAAGGAATGATACACGGATCATGTACTTTATGAGAATCAAAATCTCCTTTCTTTTCTACTAAGAAACGGTTTTGCTCTGTACCTTTCCATACACCATTATTTGCAGGGCTTAAGATTGGCTCCTCTAATTTCTTAAATGGTCCATTTGGAGAATCTGACCATGCTATACCTACCTGATTTTTTGTTCTTACATCATAAGGAGATTTAATCGTTTGGTAGCATAAATAATACTTTCCATCGTTCTCCATAATTTCAGGAGTAAATACCGAACGGTCATCAAATGTACCTTTTTCTCCTCTTAGAACTGCTGGGCCTTCTTCTTTCCAAGTCCATCCGTCTTCAGAAGTAGCATACCAAATATCACAACGGTCCCAAGGGAAAACCTTGTCATTTTCGATATCTCCACCAAATCCATCAGTAGATCCAACAGATTTAGAATAGTATACATAGTACTTACCATCTTTATGTAATAAAGCAGAAGGGTCACGTCTTACAACACCTTCTTCGTAAGCTAAATCTCCTTTTAGATCTTGTACTGAAAATTCTCCAAACCAATCGTTATTTAAAGAATCAGGCCAATCTAAAGCTCTTTTAGATGCAGCACTTAAGTGGTTAATGTCTGTGATCCCTAAGAAATCTAATTTCTCTTGAGATACATGTGAATAATCATTTACCTCTGCTTGAGGCCCTGTCGGTTTTGTACAAGAAGAAAAAATAGTTGCACCGATAAGTACGGTTCCTGCTAATATTTTAATTGCTCTCATGATAAAAAAATGCGGTGAAGATCACCTGTTATTTGAATGATTGTTAGATGATGTATATTTTGTATTACACATCATCTAACTTAAAATGATTTATTATAATATCTATCGAGTTTTACATTATGCTGTTAGGCTATTCCCTAACGCAATTACTGTAATACCGATAATCATACATGCTAATCCTAAATACAATGATTTTTTTGCCTGTTTAGGGGCAGAAATCCATTCTTTGGTGATGATACCACCTACGATAGCTACACCAACAGATACGGTATTAAAAATAGCGTAACCTACTGTTCCTCCGGTAGACCCAAGAGTAAATGCTGCATAACCAAATAAAGCCGAAGCAGAGAAGTTAAAAACACCCATCAACGTAGCTAATACAGTGTTTCTTGGGAAACGTGGAGTGATAAAATTGCCCCATAACTTCTTTTTAGTTAATTGATAAGAGAAGTAAGAAGCGATAGAAATACCTCCAAAAACATAAATAATATACATGACAATAATAGCACTTACCCATTCTGGGTTACCAGCTGCTACACTTGCTTCATGAATTACTCCTGCACCTACTGAGTTAGCATAATTAAAACCAGTAGCTAAAAGACCACCTACCACTGCAATGGCAATACCTGTGATCATATTATCACTCTTTACCTCTTCGCCTTTATCATCTTCTTTTTGTTTTAGAAGACCTGCACGGCCATTACTCATTACTCCAAATAATACAATTAGAATACCTAAGATGATCGTAGCAAAAACTTGAAATTCAGGAATTCCATCAATCATAAATGGAATAAGTGAACCAATTAGAATAATTGTACCAATGAAAAGAGAGAATCCTAATGATAAACCAATATAGTTAATGGCTTTACCCCACATCATCACTCCTATACCCCAAAGGAAAGAAGCTATTGCCATACCTACCATAATTTTTGTAGGAATAGATGATATAATCTCACCGAAATTATCTACTAAGAAATAAACGGCAATGTTAGGTATGATAAATGTATTAATGGCGAAAAATAATCCCCATGTATTTTCGAATTCAAATTCTTTTGTAAACTTTTCTGGCAAAGCATAAAGACCTAGCATTAGCCCTGCAAAAATTGACCATAAAACTCCTTCAATCATGACTTTAATGTTTTGTTATTTAAATGAATAGACTGTAGTAGATGTGTATGGCTCCTGTGGTGTTGTCAATGATTTAGGAGCCCCTTCGATATTAGGACCATTTGGATATCTATGTGTCTCACAACAGAATGCCTTGTATCTTCCAAATTGGTCGCCATTTTCTCTTTTTAGTTCATCCGAAGTAAAATACCCTGTATAGAATAACATACCCGGTTCTGTAGTTGCAATCTCTAAAGAGATGCCTGTAGCTTCATTTGCAAAAGAAGCTACATTTCTTAATGTATCTTTTTCATCAAATAAAAAGTAGTGTTCACAGCCTGTTTCTAATACATCGAATACATCTGCTAACTTTTTCCCTCCTTTTAAATCTAATATTGTACCTCCCACTTCTTCAATTTCTCCTACCGGTACATTTGTTGGATCTGCTTTTAAAAACTTATCTGCTAGTATTTTAGCAGTATGTCCTCCTACTGTTTCTTTAAAACCTGATAAATTGAAATAGGTATGATTTGTTAAAGATATTGGTGTTGTCTTATCTGTTGTTGCATGATAAGAAATCTCTAAATTATTCTCTTGAGATAAAGTAAACGTTACTTCAATAGTTACATTTCCTGGAAACCCTTCTTCCATGTCAGCACTTTTTCTTTGGAAAGTAACACTATCTGCAACTTCACTACTTAACTCGTTAACACATGACCAAAGTTGCTTATCTAAACCCTTTATTCCTCCATGTAAATGATTAGAACCATCATTTGTAGCTAATGTATATTCTACTCCATCAACCGCAAATTTTCCATCTTTTATTCTTGAAGCAAATCGACCAACTGTACAACCAAAATAGGGTGCATTGGCTTTGTAAGCATCAGAAAAATACCCTTCTAATTGATCAAAACCACAAGCGACTTGCGTAAGCCCACCTTTATTATTTGGTACTTTTAAAGATGTAATAGTAGCACCTAATGTCATTATTTTGACATTCATGCCATTTTTGTTTTCTAATTGATACTGGTGTACTTCATTTCCTTCATGTACTCCAAATAATTGTTGTTTGATCATAATCTATGTATTGTTCTAGCCAGTAATAATTCATCTCAAAAAATATAAAGCTGAGTTTGATGAAAGAAAAACCCATCAAACTCAGAGGAAACATGTAAGTATTTTATTTTGAAATACATAAAATTATTAAAAAATAAAATATGTTTTCAACTATAAATAACTTCCCTACGCTTAAGCATACTCCTGAGGTTTTACCTCAAAAGGAGCTAATTTCTCCCAATCGAAAACAACTCCTGTACCCGGTTCATCAGAAGCAACTGCTCTATAGTTTTCTACAACTAGTGGACGAGTAGTATACTCATCAATAGGGAAACTATGTACTTCTAACCAACCTGCATTCTCTTGTGATGATACCAAGCTTACATGAAGTTCTTGCATACCATGAGAACATACTGGAATATTATTTTCTTTTGCTAATTTTGCAGCTCTTAACCACCCTGTCACACCCCCGCAATTTGATGCGTCTGGCTGAACAAAAGATAATTTTGATTGCTCCATAGCATATTCAAATTCATGAATTGTATGTAGGTTTTCACCCATTGCTAAAGGCACTCCTGTTTTTTCAGTGATTTCGGCATAACCTTTATAATTATCTGGAATAATAGGTTCTTCAAACCAAGTAATATTATAAGGTTTGAATCTTTCTGCACATTCAATCGCTTTCTCAATTGACATCGAATAATTAGCATCCACCATAAAAGTGACATCATCTCCGATATACTCTCTTACAGCTTTGATTCTTTCAATATCTTCATCAAGATTTTCTCTACCAATTTTGATTTTCACTGCATTAAAACCTTTATCCATATACGATTGCATATTGTTTAAAAGCTTCTCAATTGGGAACATCAAATCGATACCTCCACAATAGGCTTTACATGTTTTATCATGTCCGCCAGCCAACTTCCATAAAGGTTGCCCTGCCATTTTACATTTGATATCCCAAAGTGCAATATCAACTGCAGACATAGCAAAAGATGATATACCACCACGACCTACGTAGTGAATATGCCATTCCATAAAATCATAAATGCTATCGATATCTGCTCCATCCTTTCCTAAGATTGCAGGAGCCATATCGTAATCTAACATTGCTTTGATAGATTTACCACCTTTACCACCTGTGTAAGTATAGCCAGTACCTTCAAAACCATTTTCCAAAGTTATGGTCGTTGTCACTAGTTCAAAGTGGTAATGATCTCCATGCTTTGCATCAGACAATACCTCTGGTAGAGGTACTTCGAATAACTTTGTTTTTATATCTTTAATTGCTGTACTCATCCTTTTTTAAGTAATAAGTAATAGGTAATAGATAATAAGTAATACGCTATTATATTCCTTATTATCTATTACTTATTATTTGATTAGTATTTCACGTAGAATGTCTTCTTATCCATGTATTGTTCGAAGCCGTATTTACCGTCTTCTCCACCAGTACCACTTAGTTTATAACCGTTGTGGAAACCTTGGTGTTGCTCACCATGACCTCTGTTTACGTAGATCTCTCCAAATTCAAGATCATCGTTTAAGCTCATAATAGTATTGATGTCTCTTGTAAATACCATAGCTGCAAGGCCAAACTCACAGTCATTCGCATTTTCAACTACTTCATCATACTCTTTAAACTTCAATACAGGAAGGATTGGACCAAACGACTCTTCATGAACAATTGTCATATCTTGAGTAACATCAGTAATTACTGTTGGCTCAAACCAGAAACCTTTTTGGAACTCAGCTCCAGCAGGCTTTTTACCACCTGTAGCAATTGTAGCACCTTCTTCAATAGATTTAGCTACTAAATGCTCCATGTTTTTGATTTCAGAAGCATTTACTTTAGGTCCCATTGTTACAGAAGTATCTAATGGATTACCTACTTTAATTGCTTTTACTTTTTCCATGAAACGCTCCATGAATACATCATAGATAGCTTCGTGAACATACATTCTTTCGTTACAAGTACAAACTTGACCACAATTGTCGAAACGAGAGTGGAAACAAGCTTCTACTGCTAGATCTATATCTGCATCTGGGAACACGATAGAAGGTGCTTTACCACCTAATTCTAATTGTACGTGAGCCAAATGTTCTGAGGCTGTTTTAAAAATTTGTTGGCCTGCAGGAGTTGATCCCGTCATTGTTACCATTTTAGTGATAGGGTTAGCCACTAAAGCGTTACCTAAAACTCTACCTTTACCAGTAACAATGTTGATAAGACCTGCTGGAATACCTACTTTTTCTGCAATAAAACCTAGCTCTAATGTAGCTAAAGGTGTTTCTTGAGTTGGTTTTACAACAATTGCGTTTCCGGCTACTAATGCTGGACCAATTTTCCTACCAGCTAATGCCAATGGGAAGTTCCATGCTGTAATAGCTACGATTACTCCTCTTGGTATTTTTTGAATCCAAATTTGCTCTTTAGGATTGCTTGAAGGCATAATATCACCTTCAATGCTTCTAGCACCATCACAAGCATATTCGATAAATGTAGCTGTTACCTCCACTTCCATTTCAGCAACAGAGATTAATTTACCTTGCTCACGAGATAATAAATTAGATAAATATGGTTTGTTAGCTCTTATTTCTGCTGCAAATTTACGCATTAAGTTAGCACGTTCTATAGAAGGCAATTTCTTCCATTCTTTTTGTGCTTTTTCTGCTGCTTGTAATGCTAATTCTGCTTCGTGTTCAGTACCCATTTGTACCACACCTACAACGTCCTCATTAATTGGACTAATTACATTTTCTGTTTCACCTGATGTTGCTTTTACCCATTGACCACCGATAAACAGATCATAATTTTTAACTTCTGCTGCTGCTAATGTTTCTGACATAGTTATTTTCGTTTTTAAGGTTAGAGAATACTCGAAATACATCTACTATTCTCTGAGATATTATCTTTTAAAAATTTAATTAAAAAAAGGAGGACTGTAATTGATGAAATTGATATCGGACAGCCCCCTTTTCCATCATTCAAATTATATATATTCAGATTTTTATCTACCCATCCATCCGCCGTCTACAAGCATGATACTACCATGCATATAAGCAGCTGCAGGAGATGCTAAGAACACAACCGGTCCGGCAAAGTCTTCTGGGTTACCCCATCTACCAGCAGGAATTCTTGATAAGATTGATTGTGATCTTTCAGGGTCATTTCTTAATGCCTCTGTATTATCTGTTGAAATATAACCTGGTGCAATAGCGTTAACGTTCACTCCTTTCGAAGCCCACTCGTTAGCAAATGCCATTGTTAACTGACCAACTGCTCCTTTTGAAGCTGCATAACCTGGTACAGTAATACCGCCTTGGAATGTCAATAATGAAGCTGTAAAGATAACTTTACCGTATCCTCTAGCTACCATTTCTTTACCAATTTCACGCGTTAAAATAAATTGAGCATTTTGGTTTACTTCCACCACTTTGTCCCACATTTCGTCTGGGTGTTCCGCTGCTGGGCTACGTAAAATAGTACCTGCATTGTTTACCAAGATATCAATTTGAGGGTGATTTGCTTTTACAGTCATGATGAAGTCATATAAAGACTTACGATCAGAAAAGTCACATTGGTAAGCAGAGAAGTTTTTTCCTCTAGCTTTTACTTCTTTTTCTACCTCACTTCCTTCTAATTCTAGAGAAGCAGAAACACCAATAACATCAGCTCCAGCTTCTGCTAGACCAATTGCCATTGCTTTACCAATACCTCTTTTACATCCTGTAACTAAAGCTACTTTACCTTCTAATTGGAAATTGTTTAGGATACTCATATCGTTTGTTGTTTGTTGGACTGAAAAGGATTGATGATTTAGGAAGGTTTCGCGATTTCTATATCCCTTACCATCAACCCTATCAATCAATTATCTTTAATGTTTATATTACTTATTTGATAGTCTATTTTTGATTATCGCTTATCAAACTATCAAATGTTATTTCTAGTTGTCGTTACATTTGATCAAATACTTCATCCCTTCAGGATTCTTATCGATTTCATCAAATACGTTTTGGATGTTATCTAAATCATCCACTTTAGTGATTAATTGTTCAAAAGGAATGAAACCAGAATCTGCAATTCTAATGGCCTCATCGTAATCACCTTCTTCATACAATCTTGCACCTAATAATTCGATTTCTGACCAGAAGAATTTGAATAAATCCACTTTCTTTTGCTCTCCACCGTGGATAGCTACCATTACAATTCTACCTCTTACATTCACTACCTCAGTCATTGTTTGTACACCTGGAGCCGAACCTGACACCTCAAAAGCACAATCAATCATTTTTTCGTTAGTCAACTCAGAAATACGATCGTTCAATTTTTCTTTTGCTGGGTTAATTGTAGTGAAACCCAACTCGTTTAACATCTTAAGACGTGTTTCATTTACTTCAGAAATAAATACATTTGCGCCTTTCTCTTTTAAAACATAACCGATAAGCGTTCCGATTGGACCACCACCGATAACTAAACAATTTTCACCTTTTTGTACACGACCGATTTTAACATCATGACAAGCAACCGCTAGAGGCTCAATAAAAGCACCGTGCATTAAGCTTAATTGCTCAGGTAATTTATGAAGAGTGTATGAAGGTACAGTCCAAGAATTTTGGAATGCTCCACTTGAATCAATGCCAATAAACTTTAAGTTTTTACCAACATGCTTAAATCCTTTATCAAATGGGTGTTCGTCACCGAAATGTAATGGTCTAACGGCTACTTTGTCTCCAACTTTTACATTAGTAACACCTTCGCCAACTTCGGCAACAACAGCAGAAGCCTCATGTCCAACCGTTTGTGGAGGACTTACTCTTTGATCCATTACACCATGGAAAATATGTACATCTGTACCACATACTCCACAATAAGCTACATCTAAACGTACTTCACCTTTACCGGGAGCGATAGATTTACCTTCACCTACACTAATTTTCCCTTTTGATTCATAAAATGCTGCTTTCATCTCTTTATGTATTTATATTGTTTAGTTCAATTCTGCTACTATGTCGTCCTTCTTGTCATTATCTTCTCCGATAGAAAGTAAAATTCTATCAGAAGATAATCCATCAACGGTTGCTTTTACTTCTACCTCTCCAGCTTGTTGAGTTGATTGCAAGACCAATAATGCTCTACCATTATCCGTTTCTATCTTACGTAAAGTATGATTTTGAATATTAGTATTAGCCCCATTATCCACTCCTAAGTCTCTTAAATATTCAGGAATTTCAAAATTGATCACTCTTTCAACATTTGTTACTGGATTGCCTTGAGCGTCTACAAGTTGAGCAACAACATGAGCAACGTCGTATTGATTGTTTGAAAGTACTTTTCTATCTATTTCTAATTTTACTGCTACGGGCTTACCTGCAGTAATTAATTTAGTCTCAGTAGTCTTCCCATCTTTTTTACCAATGGCAGATAAAACACCTTTTTCAAAAGGTACTGCCCACTTGTAAATGTGATCATCAAATTCTGCTAAAGTTCTTTTTCCTAAGCTTTTTTCGTTAAGGAAAAGTTCGATTTCGTCACAGTTAGAGTATAATTCAACACTAACTACTTCACCTTCATTGTAGTTCCAGTGATTATTTACATCGTGCCATTCCCAAAGTGCTGTTTCCCACGCTTTAGGATTTTTAGCTACCATTTTACCCGACTTCTTATCAATTTTATTAATCGATTTTGAAAGTGTCTGAGTGGCGATGAAAGTGTGAGGTTTATCTGTCCACAACGTTTTCATCATTTGATAAGATGGTTTAGGGAAACCTGCAAAATCTATCATACCAGCGTCATTACCTTTGTTAGGCCATGGTGCTCTAATTTCTCCTAAATAGTTAATACCTGTCCAGAAGAAAGTACCTGCGATAAAAGGTCTGTCCATGATAGCCTTCCACTCATGGTATTGAGCAAGGTTTTCTGTTCCCATAATTACCTTATCAGGATAATTTTTATGACCATAATCGTAGAGCACTCTTCTGTAACTGTAGCCCACAATATCAAGAGACTTACCATAGTCTGTTTCATGTGAAGCAGAGGGTAAAATACAGTTTGCAGTAACAGGGCGGGTAGTATCTAGTTCTTTAGTCCATTTCGCCAATTTAGATGCAGTCGATCCAATATCATTCTTTCTCTTTGGTAATCTTTTTAATTCTGATCTAATTTTTTCTATTGAATAAGGAGATTTTGACCAGAAGTAATTACCATTCCAATTCATATTATTGAAAAAGCCTGTTGCTTGAGAAATTCTAGGGTACGTCCACTCAATCTCATTACCAATACTCCATTGGAAGATTGATGGGTGATTTCTGTGTGCAAGCATTACTGCTTTCAAATCACTTTCAGCATAATCCAAAAAGTACTTTGAAGCGTATCCTTCTGTTTCTACATTTTTTGATTGTTCATTTTGATTCCATCTTTTGTCTTTTGGATTATCCCACTCATCAAAGAATTCATCTTGAACCAAGAATCCCATTTCATCACATAAATCCAAAAATTCATCAGAACCTGGGTTGTGTGCAATTCTTATTGCATTACAACCACCATCTTTTAGTACTTGTAGTCTTCTTCTCCAAACGTCTTTAGGAACAGCCGTACCTACTAAACCACCGTCATGGTGCAAGCAGACTCCTTTAATTTTCATGTTTTGTCCATTCAAGAAAAATCCGGAGTCTGCATCAAATTTAATGCTTCTTACACCAAAGTTGTTTGTTAGTTCATCGATCTGTCCATTATCAACTAGAATCTTAGTCTTTGCTAAGTAGAGATTGGGGTTGTCCACTCCCCATAACTCAGGTTTTTCGATTGTTGCCTCTTGAGCTACCGTAATAGACTCACCAGCTTTAATCAATTTCTCTTCTGAAACTTCAGCCACTAATTTTCCTGATTGTGTATAAAGTTCAGTTTTTATAATTGCTTTTTTATTTATCGTATAACTATTATTAATATCCGTAATTATACTTACAACAGCTTTTTCTTCAGAAACTTCTGGAGTTGTAATAAAAGATCCCCAAACAGGAATATGTAATTTATCTGTTACAACTAATTCTACATTTCTGTAAATACCTGCACCTGTATACCATCTACTATCTGCAAAGTTAGAATGGTCTACTTTTACTGCTAGTGTATTTTCTTTTCCGTTTTTTAAATAGGGAGTTAAGTCGTAATAAAATGGCGAATAGCCATAAGGGTGAAACCCTAATTCTTGTCCGTTAAGATATACTGTAGATTGATTGTATACCCCATCAAACAAAATAAATGCTTTTTGATTTTTGGTAATATCTAGGTTAAATGTCTTTTTGTACCAGCCTATTCCTCCACCATAAATATATCCGGTTGCAGGAGCAAACTCAGCATTTGCAGAATCATAATCATTTCCGATTACCCAATCGTGAGGTAATCTTACATTTTTCCACTCGTCTTTAGTCACATCATCTAGAGATGATTCTTTTTGATTGATATCCAAAAGAGCGAACTGCCAATCAAAATTGAAGTCAGACGTACGTTCTACTTTAGAAGAAGTCGATTGACATCCCCAAAAGAGTATTACTGACAATAATATTATATAAGTATTTTTCATCGCTTGTCTCGATTCTCTATTTCTTGATTTTAAAAAAGCTCTCCTTTATTTAAAGGTTTAGTATGTAGTGGTGATATTAAAGTTTGTACCGATTAGTTTTAAATCAGAGAGTTATTGTTTAATGACTACCGTAACCCCTAAGGATTACGATAGTCTATTATATAGATTTAGCTTATGGTCTAAAGTTTACTTCTCTTGCAATTAGATTATCCATATATAAAACTAAATCAGCTGAATTATTTTTATTAAATGGTCTAAATACAAATGTATAATCAATAGATTTTGGAGCAGTGTAATAATCCATTTTTGCATAGATCCACTCACCTTCTGGAGTTTGAGTATTAATATCAAATCTTCCTGCACCCCAATCTATTTCAGGAGCTGCAAAAACCATCATTGATGGAATCTCTGCAGCACTATCATCAATAGTAGATACACCACTTTCAATTTTGATCCAAACACCAAATTCATAGGTTTTTCCTGCTTCAAGAGGGAATGATTTACTATGAGTGAAAGCAGAACCTTTTTCTGAAGGTAGTACTAGTTTACCCGATTTGTTTCCATGATAAGACTCAGCGTTTGTAACAGTAAAATCATAGTGATCAAAAGGTGCTCCCCAACCGCCAGTGTTCCAATCACCATCAGTAGATTCTTCTAAGCTATAATGATAATCGCTATCCTCAATGACATTTCTGTTAGGTCTATGTACTAATAATTCATCTGTGAATTCATCAGCGTCAACAAAGTCCGTTGATTTTAAATTACCTCCTTGGTAAGTTACTTTTATAATATCATCATCATACATAGTTTCATCTCTCAATGCAATTAATACTATATTACCTGCTGTAGGATCTACAGTTGCAGTTAATACTTCAGGATTAATATCTAATCCTTTGTTTACATTAGTCAAATTCACAGAGAAAGTTGACGGATCTACTGAATTTGGATCAATTTCTCTAGAATAATCAAGAGCGATAAAACCTTCTTTTACATAAATTTCTGTTAAGATTAGCGGATCAGTCGATGGAATAACATTAATAGCATTCTCAAACTCTAAAAGATCTGAACCCGATGGTCTAGGTCTATCTCCTAAAACAGTAGTAGAAAATGTACCTAATTTTTTGTATTGCACTATAGTTTCCATAGCAGTGCCATCTAAAATTTCAGACTCAATATACGTTACTTGTTCGGGGTCTCCACCTTCAAAATTATAAACGATTCTTGCTGGGTCTCCTATCGTTGTTAAAGTATATTTCACCATTCTACCTGCCTGAATATCAGAAGTTTTAGACAAGTCTATTTCATCACCGGTACTACCATCAGGGAAATAATAATTTGCTTTTACAGATAATGATAGAGAGTCTAACACTGTAACTACAATTGTAGTATCCAAAGATGATTCTCTTTTCTCACTTCCTACATAAGCTGCTCCAGCAAATTGTTGAGATAAATTTACTTCTTTAATCCCTGCCTCAGTAAATTGGATATGAACCAAATCATCAGATGATGACGTTGAAGTAGTTCCTTCTACAACTGCACCTTCAGGTAAGGTCCAAGTTCTACTTTGAATACCTTTAGAAGCATCTGTTACAGTCATAGAACCTCCTACTTGCACTCTGTTACCAAATTGATATTCAGAAGTGTAAATTACTTGATGGTTTGGCTCCACACCTGGGGCTTCCCACTCTTTCTTACATCCGTAGATAGCAAGAAGAGTCAATAAACCAATTATATAATTAAATCTTTTCATTTCTTGTATTTTAGGATAGATTATAATAAATCAGGATTAGTTTGTACCTCATTTGCAGGTAGAGGATAATATTTATGAACATTCTCATTATATTTTCCTGCTTGCTCAACAAAGTTTTGGATGATGTAAGAAGAAATATATAATGGAGGCTGACCTAAAATAGTTGAAGCATTATCCAATCTCCACTGCTCATCAACAGCTCTTCTATCTAAAGCTTCTTTAATGATACCCCATCTTCTCAAGTCTTTCCATCTGTGACCTTCAAAAGAAAGTTCTATTGGTCTTTCAACATATCTAATATGCTCTCTTACAGACTCTACAGAAGGAGTAACTAATGGGTAAGTTGCTCCTGTTACCTCTTGACTGATATTTAATTTTGGAAACTGTCCGCCATTAGTATTGATATAATATGATAATGGATAAACACCTGCTCTATCACGTACCATGTCGATGTAAGTAATAGCATCAGAGAAGTTACCTTGCTCATTAAGTGCTTCTGCATACATTAATAAAACATCTGAATATCTAATTAACCTAAAGTTAATTGGAGACGTTTGACCATTATTTTCAATATTACTAATTCCAGTATTCCAACGTGTATATTTCTTTACGTAACCTGAATGACCACCACCCATTGGGTAAGTCTCTCCACTATCATCCGTCCATGGTCTTGTAAAATAAGTACCATAGAAATTTGGAACTAAGATAGAACTTGAAAGTCTTTGTGAATGTGTTTCTCCCAGTGCGTTGATAGGATGAGTAGGATCAACCTCATCACCTAATAACATTTCGTGTAAATACTGTGAAGGAGTCACTACATTGAAACCACCTGCAGTTAAGATATGCGTAAGTACATGTTCAATACTTGATGCTTCTGAAGGAGTTACATTTCCACCTGCGATATTATCTACCCAATCTCTGTTATTTGATGGAGGCAATACAGAAGTTGAATAATTTACTTCAAAAATTGATTCAAGATTATGTTCTCCTTCCTCATTAAAGTTATTACCATAAACCGGAGACAAAGAGTAGTTATTACTATCAATTACTTTTTTGAACTCAGCAGCAGCTTCCGCCCATTTACCATCGTATAAGTAAGCCTTACCTAATAGAGAAACGGCAGTACCCCACGTTACACGACCAGCATCAGTAGCATCCCAAGATGTTGGTAAATTTTCGGCTGCAAATTGTAAATCTGGAACAACTACCTGCGAAATCACTTCTTCTCTTGTGTTTAATTTTTTATTTAAACTATCAGAATTTGAGTAGTATGCAGTATTAATAACAGCTCCATTATAATTGTTCACCAATTCAAAATAATAAAAGGCTCTCAATGTTCTAGCTTGAGCTACTACTTCTAACTTTTCTTCAGGAGACATTTCAACATCTTCTCCTTCAATAAATGTTACGATTTGATTTGCTCTGTTAATACCAATGTATAGTTCCGCCCATCTGTTTTGTACTAGAGGATCACTGTTGGTATAGTTAAATAGTTTATATGTACTATATGTTCCGTACCAAGTGTCACTTTTAGAAAGGTCAGATAATGCCATTTCACTTGTGGTTCTAAAACCTGAAATAGAATTAAACTGCAATGCTGCGTATACTGTATTCAAAGCATAATCAAAATGGTCTGAGTTCTTCCAGAAAGTTTCTGGAGTAAGAGCATTTGGATTTGACTGCGATAAGAACTTATCCTCATTACACCCTAGTAGGAAGAGGGAAGTCAATAACGTAATCAGACTATATTTTACTAATTTCATTTTTGATCTAAATTTAATTTTCTAACTAAAAGTTAAACTTCACACCACCCAAGAATCTTCTTGTAATTGGGTAACTACCTTGATCTACACCTCTCATGTATAAACCATCACCACCAACTTCAGGATCATATCCTTTATAACCAGTGATTGTAAATGGATTCTGAGCAGTTACATAGAATCTTAATTGATTAACTTTATTGTTAAATAATCTTTTCGGTAATGTGTATCCTAAAGTGATGTTTCTGATACGTAAGTAAGAACCATCTTCTAGGAAGAAATCAGAACTTGATCTTGTATTTGGATGTTCAGAGTTAGAACGAACCGCAGCAATATTAGAATCTGGATTGGCTGGAGACCACGCATATTGCATATCTTTATGTCTACCCATTCCATAAGAATAAAGGTTAGCTCCATTATAAATCATTGCTCCATGTGAGTAATACATTTGAACGAATAAATCAAATCCTTTGTAACTTGCGTTTAAGCCCATACCCATATTGAATTTAGCTTGACCTGAACCAGCATATACTCTATCGTTATCATCAATTACACCATCACCATTTACGTCACGGTACATCATGTCACCCATCTCTGCTTGAACACCAGGTAAACTTTCATTATAAGCTTTTAATTGCTCCTCTGTTTTGATGACTCCTTGATTCTCTAACAAGAAGAAAGCTCCTGCTGGATAACCTTTTTTCAAGAAAGTAGTATGATCTTGGAAACCTGCTCTTGTTTGAACTGGAATACCACCTCTAAAAGCAAAACCTTCAACACCATTTAAATCTGTTACTTCGTTCACGTTACTTGAGAAAGTATAATTTACACCCCATTGGAAGCCATTTTCGTGTATATGCTTGTATCCTATTGCAATCTCATGACCTTTATTTACCATGTTACCTGCATTTACAAGAATAGAGGTATAAGGAGTTGCGTTACCACCTGCAGGTTCTGTAACAGAAGTACCGAATGATGGTGGAATTGTTTGATCCAATAACATATCTTCTTTATTATTATTATAATAATCATAAGATACCGTTAAGCGATCATTGAAAAACGCTAAATCAACACCAATGTTTCTTGAAATTGTAGTTTCCCATTTCAAATCTGGGTTTACATATCTTCTAAATACTGCACCTGTAGCTAATCTCTCATTTTGTCCCACACCAAATGTGTAATCTACACCACTTTCAATTCTAGGCATGAATGAATATGGAGAAATATTTTGATTACCTACTTCACCAAAACTAGCACGAACTTTTAATCCAGTCATGAAGCTGTTTAAAACTGAGTTCTGGAAGAAAGATTCTTCGCTTACATTCCATCCAGCTGAAGCTCCGTAGAAAGTACCATATCTATTTTCTTTTGAGAAATTAGAAGATCCATCGTTTCTTACAGATAACGATACTAAATATCTATTATCGTAATTATATTGAGCTCTAAACATCTTACCTACAAGTGTATTAGTTGAAATGTATTGTTGAGGTAAAAATGCCACAGAACCAGCACTTAGTACTTTGGTTTGATTATCTAGTAAACCTTCGGTCATAACAGTTCTAGTTTCATTATTATACTCTTCAAAAGAATATACTGCAGTAAGACCTAAACTATGTTTACCAAATTTCTTGTTATAAGATAAGATATTTTCAAAAGTGGTCGAATTAGAAAGAAAATTATTAATTGTCATTCTAGATTCCATCTGAGATGCACCTGCTGCTAATGAACCGTCTTCTCTATAGATTAATAACTGTGGTTGGAAAAATACATTTTCAGAAGAATAAGTATTTCTACCAAAACTAGCTTTGTATTTTAAACCTTTTACAATTTCATATTCTAAAGATAAAGCTAGGTTAGTTGCCATTACATCCGTATTGTTTTCATTAGATAACTGAGTAGCTAAATAACCAAAGTTTTCTACTTGTTCTGTTTCAACAACAAGACCATTACCTCCAACAGGTGTATTTTGATCTAATGCTGGAACCCATGGCTTCTGTGCAATGGCTAATTCATAAAGTCCCCAAGGTTCTCTTTCTCTTTTCTCATCTGTAATACCAACAGAAGCAAAAGCTTTAAATTTACCTTGTGTATATTCACCATTCATACGAGTAGTGAAACGTTCGAAACCAGAGTTAATTAAAACACCATCTTGATTAAAGTAGTTGGTAGAAACATTGAATTTCAAGTTTTTAGAACCACCAGAAACACCCAAATTGTAAGACTGCATTACTGCATTATTATTTTGTACATCACCCACATAATCCGAGTTATTATAACCGGCTTTTGGATTAAATAAGTACAAGTTCTGCATACCTCCTTCAGATTCAATTCTGTTATGATCTACATACAACTGCTCTTGGTGGTTATTTAATGGTGTATTCGAAGTGATGTTTTGAACACCTGCATAAGCTGAGAAATCAACAGATAACTTACCTTCTTCACCTCTTTTTGTTGTAATCAAAATTACACCACCTGCAGCTCTTGTACCGTAAACTGATGCTGCTGCACCATCTTTCAATACGTCAATACTTTTAATTTGCTCTGGAGCGATATTTGGATTTCCTTGGAAAGGAATTCCATCTACAATGTATAATGGACCACCTGCAGACTTTGCAGAAACAACACCACGAATTTGGATGTTTGCTTCAGCACCAGGACGACCAGAAGACGCTTGTACGTCTACACCTGCAATTTGACCTTGTAATGATTCTCCTAGATCAGAAGTTGGCACTTTCAAAATGTCTTCAGATTTTACAGATCCTACAGCACCTGTAATTTCTTTCTTCTTTTGTGTACCGTAACCAATAACAACCACTTCATCTAACGCCTCAACATCAACGCTTAATTTGATATCCAGCTTTGTTTGTGTAGTAATTGCAACAACTTGGTCTTGGTAGCCAATGTATGAAATCACTAATGATTCTCCACTTGCTACAGCTAATGTAAATTCTCCTTCAAAGTTAGTTGTTGTACCTTGAGATGTATTTTGTATAATCACATTTACACCTGGTAATGGCTCATCCGAGTCGGCGTCTGTTACACGCCCTTTTAATAAAACATCCTGTGCATATGAATCAATCGGGATGATTGAGAGCATTGCAAGAGTCAGAATAATTTTAAAAAAATCATAAGCTTTACTCATACTCATAATAAGTTTAGATTAAAAAAAGAGCAGCCTGCTAGTCATTTCATTTCAAAATATTCATTTCAAATTTAAATATTTATTCAGCAGACAACTTTACTTGAACAATAAGTGTTCGCGAAACCCTTAACAAATGTGAGAAAATTAAATTTAAATCACATATATTTGACTAGATTATATCTGAACAGACCGATCAAGTGTAAAAAACACAACTATAAAACACTGTACAGTAAAAATATAAGTTACTCTTTTTCAATTACTTAATATTTACAATTATTGAATTTCACTAAATTATGACTAGACAAATATTAATACTCAGTTTAGGATTTTTCTTCACTTTAAATTTTGTTTTTTCTGCAAACACACCTCAGATTAACAAAAATTTATCTGAAAAAAGTGAAAAAACGAAAAAAATAAAGGATAAAAAAACTACAATTAGCACTCAAGATCTTTATAAAGATGCTGAAGCATTGAAATTTATTTTTCCTGATAGTGCTATCTCCTTGTATCAGTATTCTATTTCAGAGTCTATAAAAAGTAAAGACAGTTTACAATGGATTACTTCTCTTACTGGCTTGTCTTATTTATATGCACATAATGGAGAGTTTGGTAATGCTTATGATGGATATTGGGATGCACTCGGTATAGCAGAAGAATTCAACGATGACTTATCAAGAGTACATATTTATAATGGATTAGGTTGGCTTTATAGTTTTTATGAGCGTACCGAACTTTCTTATGATTACTTTAATAAAGCCATCAATATATTAGATATCAATAAAGAATTACCAAGATACATTTTGATAGATAATTATTTTGCCATTGCTACAACTGCTCGAAAAGAGGGTGAATATGATATGGCAAGAACTTATTTGGATAGTTGCAGGCTCTTAAAAAAACAAATACCTGAGCTTCGTGACGATGACAATCATGCTTTTATTAATGCTGAATACGGATACATTCTCTATGAAGAAGAAGAATATGATGAGGCCTTAAAAGCATTGCTCCCTTTAAACGATTTTTTTATAAATAAGCAACATAGTTATTTAGTGATTTATCATTATTTCTTGGGGAACATCTACAAAAAGCTTAATAATTATAAGAAAAGTGAGAAGTATTACGAAAGTGCCATTTTTGCGGGTGTCAAACATAAATCTCATTCTGATAGACTCCCCAACATATATGAGGCATATGCATTTGTACTTAAGAAAAATAATAAACTAAATGAAGCTTACCGTAATTTGAAAATTTCTAAAGATTTAAATGAAAAACAGTACGGTAGTCGACAAATAAGTAATAAAAAGTTTCTTGAAATTAAGGATCAGTTCAGAAAAAAGCAGCAACAACAAAAGGAGCAGCTTCAGAGACAAGAATTAGAAAGACTTAAACAAGAAAGTAAAATCAACTACTTAAGAAATATCATTTTCTATGTCACTATAGGAGGTTTAGTACTAGTTGTTTTCTTTGTCTATAGAAACTTAAGAAATAAATTTAAGGCGAAACAAATGATATTTTTAGAAACTCAACGCCTTGAAGAAGAAAAAATTCAGGAAGTATTAGAGATTAAGAATAAAGAACTTACTTCATCGGTACTTCAAATTATTCAACACGAAGAGACTTTAGCTGAAATCAAAAAAGAGTTGATGGAACAGAAGAAAAAACCTGATGCAAATCAATTGGGTAAATTGGCAAAGAAAATCAACTTAAATACAAATAATAACTGGAAAGAATTTGAAGCACGCTTTGTAGAAGTGAATAAAAACTTCTATCAAGAATTAAATGAAAGATTCCCTAATCTAACACAAGGTGATCAAAAGATTTGTGCACTGATCAAATTAAACTTTGATAGTAAAGGAATGTCCAAATTATTAGGTATTTCGACCGAGTCTGTCCATACAACAAGATACAGGTTAAGAAAAAAGTTAGGACTTTCAAGACAAGACAACTTAGAAGAGTTTATCTGTTTAATTGGTTAAGCTGTAGCATTCAATAATTGTAAAATAAGGCTATTTCAACTTAAATTGAGATAGCCTTATTTTTGATATTGTTTAATCACAGTTCCATTTTATAAGTAAAGATATGTTTACCTATTTTTTATAAATTGTTTTATAAATTAAATACATAAATATTTAAATAACAGTTAATTAGAATTGTTTTATCAATATATTATTTACAATTGTTTACCTCGTTGTTTACCTTGTTAGCTTAATTTATTAATGAATTTCTGTCTTTTTATAGGTATCTATTCTTTCCATTGCTGCACCTTCATATTTTCTCTGTAATTGCCATCTTGGTCTAGACAACGTTAACTCCCAATCAAATAGCATTTTATAAAATTCTTTTATTTTTTCAGGATATTGATAAGCTAAGTTATGTACTTCAGAAATATCTTCAGATAAATCATACAGTTCTGCTGGACGGTTTGGGAACCGTAAAAATTTCCATTGACCGTGTCGAATTGCACCTCTATTTTCTTTTTTCCAATAAAGTGTTTGGTGAGGATTACCATTTTGACTTGCTGAAAAATATGGCAATAGATTAACGCCATCAGTATCAAGTAATTTATTAATATCACCCCCTCCAATTGCATAACACGTAGGTAAAATATCTAAAGTACTTATAACGTGATGATAATTTGATATTTCAATTTGCTTGATTTGGTCAGGTATACTAAAAATAAACGGTACTCGAATTCCACCTTCATAATGATTGGCTTTTGTCCCACTTAAAGGAGAATTATCAGAAGCATTTGCATCCGTTGGTCCTCCGTTGTCATTTGTATATATGATTATAGTATTCTTATCCAGACCTTTTTCTTTCAGAGATTGAATGATTTTATCACAAGCTTTATCCATAGTTAAAGTCATTGCTGCAAGTTGTTGACGCTTTCCAGATAAATGTGGAAATTCTTTCAAATCTTCCTCTTTTGCATGCATTGGTGTATGCACAGCATTGAATGATAAAAATAAAAAGAAAGGTGATGTTTTATTATCTTCTAAAAATTGGATTGTTTCCTCTGCAAATACATCCGTTAGATAGCCTTCTGGCTCCTCAAAATTTTTATAACCTCTTTCCATAAAATCTTCTTGACGATGATTCAGAGTATCCTCTGAAAAAGGCCAATAACTTCTAGCCCCTCCCCTAAAACCATAAAAGAAATCAAAACCTCTTTTTGTTGGATGAAACTTATCATTATTTCCCATGTGCCATTTACCAATAAGACCTGTTGAGTAACCTAACTCCTTCATATAATCTCCTATAGTTTTTTGATCTAATGGCAACCCCATATCATCATCTTTCAATTCATAATTTTGCATATATCCAGGTACATTATTTTCCTCAAAACCAAATCGTTGCTGATATTTACCTGTCAATAATGCAGCTCGGGATGGACCACATACCGCACCTGCCACATAAGCTTGAGTACATTGAATACTTTCCTTAGCTAATCGATCTAAAGCTGGAGTTTTCATTTCTTTTGAACCCTGAAATCCAAAATCCGCATAACCCGCATCATCTGATAAAATAACAATAATGTTAGGTTGGTTTTGTGCGAAAACACACGGATAATTAATAACTAAGAGTGAAACAAGTAATAAATATCTCATTTTATACATTTTAAATTAAAGTATCTATTTATACATCTATCTTTTAGATCTATTGAAAAGAAAAAGGAAGTTCACATGATAAACTTCCTTTCTATGAATTTTACTTAAAAATTATTTATTATAACCTTGTGAAAAAGAAGGGCAGTTATCTATTGCCCTACGTGGAATTATAATTTTTTTCAAAAAGTGAAATGTAAATGTTATAACATCTCTTTTTGTATTTATCCAATTCAACAGAATGAAAGGAAATCCATTGTAGTCAGTCCACTTATTCCTATTTCAATATTCTGTATTTCAAAAAGACAAAAATGATTATTGATACCATAAAAATTTTGTCTTTAAATAGTGAAAATCTATCTATTTCGTACAATGCACAATGTTAGAAAGTCTTTTTTTTACTTTTCAATGTTTTATAAGTTAAATTGGTAACAACAATTATTTTTTTTCTTCTATTATTTTTTTCTACTTATTTATTTTGATTAACAACAACTTACTCCAGTATTTAAAATCAGCATTATTATTAGTCATGTGTTTTTTTGTACCTCAGTTATCTTGGGCACAAACTGCTATTTTTGATAATATCAATATTGCTGATGGGTTATCCGACAATTTTGTGATTAGTATGGATATCGACTCTACCGGAAATATTTGGCTAGGTACTAGAAACGGTGTCAATAAATTTGATGGGTATCAGTTCGAACATTTCAAACCTCACTTGAACAAGGAAAATACACTTTTAGGTAATACGGTTACTGCCATTAATACCGATCAAAAGGGTGATGTCTGGTTATTAACTAATAATGGAGGAATCAATCATTACAGCCCTAAAGAAAATAAGTTCAATATCCATACTACTCCAGAGTTAATTCAAAACCTAGACATTCGTTCCGGAGAAATTTTCACTACAAGTGACAGTATTGTATGGATTAGAAATACTTGGTCTGTTCGTACTTTTGACCTTAAAACAAATAAAGTCTGCATATTTCCTATCAAAGAAAACTACAAACTACTTCAAACACAAAAAAATAAAATAATCCTTTGTGGTGCTTTTGGTATCATGGAATTAAAGTATTCCAACGATCAAATTGAAAGTAAATCTCTTTATTCTAAAAAAAGCATCTACAGTATTGTCGAATTTGATGATCATTTTATTGGACTAGACGAAACAAATATTCTTGAATTTGACCATCATTTTAAACGTATTAAAACTTTAGGTGCAATAAATAAATATGTTATAGAACCCGTTGAAATTACAGCTTTTGTAATAAGTGATACTGATGCTTGGATTGGTACATTATACAACCTTAATCATTATAAAAAAGAAAACGGTAAATATGTATATAAAGGGAGTTATTTAGATAAAAATTCTATTTCAAAAGTACAGTTTGATAAAGAAGGTAACCTATGGGCATCTACTGTACAAAGCGGGTTATTCCTCTACAATAAAAATAAAAATAATTTTAAGCATCACCTATTAGGCCACCCCTCTTTTGGTAAGAGTAATATACTTCAAGCCAATAATGTAAGTGCTATTTGTAAAACAAAAGATCAGCTTTGGATTGGTACTTTTGGCAATGGTATCTTTATAAAAGATAAAAATAATAAGTACCAACAAATCCGTCACTACGTTGATAAATGGGGTCTTCAGCAAGACTTAATGGAGGTCAGAGATATTTACCAAGATTCTAAAAATAATATATGGGTAGGTACAGCTAACTTTTTGGCTAAATTCGATCCTAAAACTAAGAAGGTAAAAACCTTACAACATTTTTATGAATGGGATTGGCCTTATGCTACCTATACAATTAAAGAAGTAAATCAAGGAACTCTAATTCTTACAGGATCTGATAAAATTGCTCTTTTAGACTTAGAGAGTTATCGTTTAAAATTTCTTCCTCAACATATTAATGGTATCTACCTATGGAGTGTATTTAGGGACATTTCTATAGATGATGAAGGCAATTTATGGTTCATACAAAACAACAGAGGATTATTAAAAGTAGATAAAAACCTAAATAAATATTCATTATTTGATCGGGAAAATTCTGGGTTTTCTGATGATAGAATTGCTTCTTTTTTCATCGATGGAGATTCTATCTTTTTAGCTACAAATAGCGGTTTAGATATCTTTAGTATCAAAAAAAGTAAAATAGTGGGTCATTTTGATGAAGAAGATGGCTTATCCAATAATGTAGTTAACGCTATACAGAAAGATAAAGATAACAACCTTTGGTTATGCACAGGAAAGGGTATCAATTGTTTGTCTTTAGCTACCGGAAAAATAACAAAACATCTTACCAACACTTTATTTCTCACCGATGCTTACCACTTTGATGATGATGGGAGCATGTACTTTGGTAGTTATGATAAGGTAATTGAATTTAATCCTGATCAGATTCAAATAGAAGAAAATATTGCTCAGCCAACCATTGCTTCTTTGTACTTATTTAACGAGCAAATCTTTGCCAATAAACTAGTACATGATCGTATATTATTGGATAGTAATTACCTGAATCAGGAAGAGATAAAGTTTAATTATGATGAGAACTCATTATCATTTAGTTTTAATGCCTATCCTTTCAATTATCCGAGAAATGATATCTATCGATATAAACTCGAAGGATTGCATGATGATTGGTTTTATACAGACGTAAATCACCCAATTGCTCATTATGCGTCAATTCTACCTGGTGAATATACCTTCTTAGTTCAAATTCAATATCAAGATGGAAATTGGAGTCCATCTGCAGAATTGCCCATTACTATTGCTCCTCCTTATTGGCAAACCACTTGGTTTACTTTATTAATTATTTGTGGTATCGTTATCATTAGTGCATTTATTGTACAATTAAGATTGGCCTCTCTTAGGGAACAAAAAGCAAAATTGAGTGCACTTGTAGATGAACAAACCAAAGAATTACTTCAACAAAACCAACAAATAAAAGATATTTCAGAAAAATTACATCAATCTGACCAAGCTAAATTACAGTTCTTTACCAATATATCGCATGAGTTTAGAACTCCTTTAACTCTTATACAAGGGTATTTAGATACTATCAATAAAAGAGGGCTTGAAGAATCAAAAGCGGTAATACAACGAAATGTTCACCGGTTATTAGATATGGTCGATCAACTTATTAATATAAGAAAACTAGACAACGGACAGATGAAATTACATGTGAAGAGTGTCAGTTTAAATAGTTTTATTGAACAAAGTATTTTACCATTTCAAGTACTAGCCAAACAAAAAAATATCAATATTAATTTTCAGGCGGCAAAAGAGGTCCAATATGTTTGGATTGATAAAGATAAGCTGGAAAAAATACTTTTCAACCTTATTTCTAACGCAATAAAATACACGCCAAAAGATGGAAGTATTTATATCAGAACCAAAACCTCCTCAGAACGAGTATACATCGCTATTGAAGATAATGGCATTGGTATGACGGAAGAAGATAAAAAATTGATTTTTGACCGTTTCTACAGAAATAATGTCAATACCGCTGAAGGTCATGGCATTGGTTTATCTTTTGTAAAAGGTTTAGTCAATTTACTTAAAGGTGAAATTGATGTTCAAAGTGATGAAGGACAAGGGAGCACATTTACCGTCTCTTTCTTATTAGGTAAAGAACACTTTAATGTAGATGATTTTTCTGATACTACACATTCCTCAAATTTACAACCTCTTATTGCTGATAAAGTGATCAAAAAGGTGGATAAAAACTTTGGCTACAAAATTCTATTAGTAGAAGATAATATAGAATTAATGAATTACTTGATCGATCTTCTACAATCAAATTATGAATTAAAAACAGCTACCAATGGTAGGGAAGCTTTAGATATTTTAGAAGATGATTTTACGCCTGATGTCATCATTTCTGATATCATGATGCCGATTATGGATGGAGTTACTTTTACTACAACTATTAAAGATAATATCAAAACTTCTCATATTCCTGTCATTTTATTATCTGCAAAAAATGACATTGAAACAAAGATCAAAGGTTTTGAATTAGGGATTGACGACTACATTGTCAAGCCTTTTGATAGTACTTTATTCCTTTCTCGAGTAATTGCTTTAATACAAAATAGAGAACGTTTTAAAGAAGCTATTTTATCCTTTAATCCTCAAGAAGAAATTGTTCAGCAAAGTTTGAATAAAAAGGATAAAGAATTCTGGGATCAGATCAACAATGTTATCGAAGAACACTACTCTGAATACGAATTTAATGCTGAGAAATTAGCTAATTATATGTTGATGAGTCGCTCTGCTTTTTATAAAAAGTTTAAGGAACTAACTGGACTGAATGCTGCAGAACATATTAAAAAAGTTCGTTTACATAAGGCTGAAGAAATGGTACGTGCAGGTGAAACAAATCTTGAAAAATTAAGTATGAGTGTGGGATATAAAAGTCCATCGAGACTGAAGACCAATTACATATCACATTTTGGAGTTTCGCCTATAAGCACCAAAAAGAAAGATTAATTATTCTATTCTGAAATAAAATAAACCCCTTCATTATTCTGATCATCGATGGTTTACATCAAAGTATCAGGTGGTGAAGGGGTTGTCATTTTCTACTATAAGTAGTTCGTCGTATTTGTTAGTCAACATTAAAGTAAGAATTGCCTACATACCTTCGGCGTTTCTTTTATCAAATAAGTAGTTATACTGCCCAACCAAAAGCTATTGGGATATATATCTTTGAATGATATACAATGATACAGACTAATCGTTCTCCAAGGATTAAAAAGTGTCTTTTGTTTTTACAAAACTGTCCAAACTACAGTATCCACCTCTATATTAATACTTTAAAGGTGAAATAATTTGATTTAGATAGGCCTAAAAACCAAAAAAGCCCCCGATTTCTCGAGAGCTTTTATTCTTACTTATCGAACTGTTATCATCAATTATTTAATAACAATCTTGATTTTATGATCTGCTGTATTCCCTTTAATATTCAAGAAATAAACTCCTGAAGGAATGCCAGAAACACTTAGTTCATAAATACCATTCACTCTATCATTTTCAGAAAGTAATTGCTTTCCTTCCAAAGTATATAATGAGATTGAATAGTTATCATTTATCAAACCTTTGATATAAAGAACATCTGAAGCTGGCATAGGATATACCGTTGGTGCTACATTTGCCAAGTCTTCTACATTTGTAGGATCTTCTTCATTTACAGCTTCTACTGTAACATCAATAGTTGCAGTAAAATTACCCACTTCTGAAGTGACTGTAATTGTTGCTACTCCTTCGCTAACAGCGGTAATTAGACCTTCAGCACTAATAGAAACCACATTTTCATTTGATGATGACCATGTGAAATCTACATTCGAAGCATCAATTGGAGTAATTGAAGCAGACAATTGTAACGTCTCTCCTTCTTTTAGAGTTACATTACCATTTTCGATAGAAATACCCGTTGTAGGTATATTAACCATCACCTCAAAACTATCTGACAATAGTCCATCTGAAGTTTCTGCTTTCACTGTTACCGTACCTGATGCCACTGCACATAAGTTACCATTCGCATCAATTGTTGCTACTGTTTCGTCTGATGTAGACCAAACTGTTGTTACCGCACAATGATTTTCAGGACCAACTGTTGCCGTTAACTGTACACAATTTTCTATATCTAATACTGTCAACTCATTATCAATCGTGATTGATGTTGCTGCAACACAAGTTACATCTTCTGTTACTGTGATTTGAGCCACTGCTGTAAATGATCCATCGTTAGTAGTTACTGTTATTGTAGCATCACCTGCTCCAATCGCTTTTACTAAACCATTTGCATCTACTGTAGCAACACTTGCATTATCTGTCATCCAAGAAACTGTTTTATCAGTTGCATCTATTGGTGCAATAGTACTTGATAGCTGAACCGTTTGACCTGTTGTCAAGTTTTCTGCATTTGAATTAAGTGTTACTCCCGTCACTTTTACCTCTTGAGGAGTTGTATTTTCGATTGGAGTCAATACAAACTTATCAAGATTCCATTGCCATGCTTCTGCACTAGACGCAAGTAATCTAACGGTATGAGTACCACTTAATGTAACAGTATGAGCAGATTTTAACTCCTCATAGTTATCCCATCCTCCAGTTGGAGTAACAGCATCTTTACCTACAGAAGCACCATCTAATATAAACTCTATCTCAGCACCTGTTTCGGTAGGAGTAGAAATCCAATAAGTGATTTCATAGTCGCCGTTACCGGTAACCGTGTACTCTGCCCAATCACCATTATTTACCCAGTTAATACCTGTTCCAGGATTTGCAGCAACCCCTTTACCAGGACCGCCCCAAGCCGCGTCATCAACTTCACCACCTGTAGCTTCAAGATCTTCTGCTTCAACAACAATTTCTGTTGCTGGCTCATAAGTATTACCTGATACTGTTACAGATGATATTGCCGTTTTCTCTTGATCTACTGTTGTAGCTGTAATTGTAGCACTACCTTCAGCAACTGCCGTTACTAAACCATTTGCATCTACAGTGGCTACACTTTCATTGTCAGAAGACCATGTTACATTTAAGTTATCTGCATTTGCAGGTAAAACCATTGCTGATAAAATACTCTTTTGATTTATATCTAAAGCAATCGAAGAAGGATCTATTGAAACGCTACTAACATATATAGGTACTCTTTCAATAGCTGTAATCTCAATTGTTTCACTTTGATCACCCGTTTGTACAGTCATGGTTACAGTACCAATACCAACACCTGTTACTTTACCGTTAGAGTCTACTGTGGCAATATTTGTATTACTTGATGACCAACTTGCTACTTCCTTACATGCTTGAGCAGGTAATTGAGAAGCTGATAATTGTATCGTTCTTCCTACCATTACAGTTGTCTCCCCTGCCACAATTTCTACACTTGTAATAGTACCGTCACATTCAGGAATTTCACCAGTGTAAGCCATATCAAAATAATCTAAATTAAATTGCCAAGGCGATGTACCTGAACCCATTACACCAATTTTAACGACCCCTTGAGGTAATGTTACTAGTTGATCTAATTTTACTGGTGCAAAAGTATCCCAATTTCCAGAAGGTACTTTTTTGCTTCCAACACTTACTGTATTCACAAACATCTCAACAACTCCATCTTCTACTTCTGTACCTGCTGCAAATGTCACTTCATAATCACCTGCTTGAGGAACGTAAACTTCATACTCTACAAAGTCACCTTGTTGGATGTTGTTTATTGCTTTTCCTTTTGAAGCATCAGCGTTATAAATACCAATATCTGCTACAGGTCCTCCTTGTAGTGTGAAGGTTTCTGCTTCCACTCTTAAAGTAGTACCTACGGTCACAGCACTTGTTGCTGTAATCAATGGACTTGTAGATGAAGTAGCAGTTAATGTAATCATTCCTTGATTGGTTGTTGCAGTAATTTTTCCATTGGCATCAATAGAAGCATTATCACCATCAAATGACCAATCAATACTTCTCTCTGTTGTCCATTCTGGAACAAAAATCGGCATTATTTGGTACGTTCCATTAGGGAATATAGTAATATCTGTAGGGATAATAATTTCTGTTGGCTCTACCACCACTTGTCCTTTTACCTCTATAGATACTTCTTGATACAACCCTCCATCAGCTAATGTTCCTCTAATTACGGTTGTACCCACTGCAACACCGGTGACTACACCTTCTGCATTTACAGTAGCGATAGCTTCGTTTGAAGATGTCCAGTGAATGGTCTTATCAAAAGCATTATCAGGTAACACCTCTGCAATTACAGGAAGTGTTTCTCCAACCTCTACTTCTCTTAACCAATCTTCGAAAGTAATACTTTCTGGACGAATTCTATCTAAGATGTTAATTGGTGAACTACATTCAGTAATAACATCACCGCCATCTAAAGCAGTTACTTTTAAAGTATAATCGCCTATTGCTGGTACTTCTAATAAATTAACCTCAACAGATAGTTGTTCTTTCCCTTTTACATCTGCTTGAGTAGTACCAGAACCTAATACTGTTGCACCTGATAACAACTCTACTTTTACTTCTCTATTTCCTAGTAAGTTAACAGATACATCAAAAGTATATTGAGTATTACCTGTTACTTCTTGAGGTAATGCTTCACAGTAAATTACTTCATCACCAACAATACCTACTTTTACCTCAATAGAAGATGTTTGACCATCTACTGTTGCTGTAATTGTAGCTGTTCCGCCTATAACTAAACCTTGAACTTTACCTGTAACAGGATCAACAGATACTACCTCTGCGTCTGAACTAGACCACACAACTTCTTGATCTGTTGCATCTTCTGGTAAGATAGACACTGATAGAGGAGTTGTTACATAAAAATCAACATCTATAGCACTACCTTGATCTAAAGTAACACTTGCTACTGCTGTGTTTGCAAACGCAATAGCATTAACTACATGAGTAGCAGTAATACCACCATCTGCTGAAGTAGCAGTGATTGTTGCACTTCCTGAAGAAGCTACAGCTGTAACTACCCCAAACTCATCTACCGTTGCCACACCATCATTACTCGATGACCATGTTAAAGCTTTATTTGTTGCATTTTCTGGTGTAAATGAAGCGGTTAAAGCCGCCAGTTTACCTTGCATTAACTCTAAAGTACCATCAATTGATAAAGCAGTTAAAGCTACAGAAGATACACCACTACGACCTGGTGCTTTAGAGAAATCAAATACTTGAATTTGAGTAGTTGCCCAATCAGAAGGAGCATTTGATTTACATTCGATCGTGTTGTTGGCTTGTAATAAACCTGCTGGAATATCTAATTCTAATACCCCTAACCATTGGTTTCTTAAGTCGTTATCCGTTCCTCTCCAATTGCCATCATGAGCAATCACAGTACCATTCAATTTCACTTCGATAGAAGACATATGTGCTTTAAAGAAAGCGCCAGAAACTCTAAGAGTAGCTTCATAATCACCTGTTGGTACAACTACATTATTTACTTGCGTAGACATTTGTGTACCTGTTGTATGAATTAACTCACTACCAAATGGATGGTTACCTGAACCAATTTTCTCTCCCATAAACTTCTTCTCTTCAAGAGTTTCACTTAAGTTCACTGGGTTCGCAAAGGTATACTCTAAAATCATCGTAGCATCGTTCGAAAGAGTTACAGCACCTGGTGCTGTTTTAACTTCCATCACATCCAATGCCGGCTGACCTGAAGTACCTTTGTTCATATCAAGATATAAATTCTTGATCATCACATTTTGAATAGGATTAGAAAACTCCTCGTACATCGCAAGGTTGATTGTTTTCTCGTTATCTTCTAAGTTGTTTAAGATTAAGAATAACTTGTTTCCATCCACATATGCATTCACTTGTACATCTGGATTAGACGCTTTAGTTTCGATTCTTGTTCCTTTTACATTACTCCATAATTCGAAGAACTTAATGTATTCAGACCATACCCAGTTACCACTTTCATCTGGATGCATCATTGCATATGGGTAACGTAAGTTTTTATCTGCAATATCACCCCAAACCGCTTTTACAGGAGTAAAAGGCATTGACTTTGTGATATAATCCGGACGTTCTAAGAACTGCATAAACATTGAGTTGAATGGCTTGATGTTTTCCCAATCCATTCTTTTTTGATCGTATGCCCCTGGAGTATTACTTTCATTGTATCTACCATTAACAGCTCCAAATTCAGAAATGATCATTTCTTTTCTGTCCCCTGTTTTATAAAGGTCATACCATTCAATAATATCTAACATTGCTTCTGTATGACCACCTGCTCTTGTTGCTGAAGGAGCATCATTAGCGTTAAGTGACCAACCTGGCCAATCATAAATATGTACAGAATAGAAATCCATGTTTTCACCACAAGCGTCAATAAAGCCTTGCCACATAATATCCCATTGATACCAAGGATCATCTCTATAATCGTTTGCTTTCGAATCCATCATGTTATGGTAAATGGCCACACCATCACCTTCTAACCACTGATCTAAATAATTCTCATTATAACGAGAAATACCATCTCTTAAGTGAAAATCATGAAGACCCCAAGTCATACCACCTACTTTTGGTCTGTTAGGATTATTTACTCCAAACCTTTCTCTAATGCCTTGAGCTACCAAATTATGGTATTCCCAAATTTTTTCTTGTGATGTACACATCATGTGTCCTGTCATCATTGGCATATCAGGCTCGTTAATTACTTCCCAATAATAAGGTAATGGCTCCCCTGCCTCACCATTGCTTTTACGGAAGAAGTAATCTAAATAATTCACTACCCATTCTGCAGAAACATCTACATCATAAGGTTGCCATCCTGTCCATGTGTTACCATCACCATTCCAACTTAATGTTGGGTAAGTAGGGTGAGGGTTGGTACCCATGATCATTTCTTTAGACCTTTTTTCGTATTGATGCGTATTAAAGTCTTTATCATACTCCCCTTTTAACCAATTCCCTAATGATTTCATATGATCAAGAGAAGGTCTATTAGGTCTGTTGGGATCTTCTTCAGTTGCCGAGAACTTCCAAGTAGCCGAACCATTGTCACGCCCAAAATAAGTATCAAGATCATTCAATAGGTAATCTAACTTGTCTTCCTCTCCTTCCCAGTCTGTTTCATAAGAAGTACCATGAATAGTCATGTAGTCTTCTCTATTAAATTCTGAAGCTCCATTTACGGAGTGTTTAAAATTGACGTTGACATCAACATCAACATCCTGAGCTTGAGATATAAGCGTACAGGATACTAACAAAAAAATTGCAAGAATTCTTTTGTGAAGCATAGTAAAATAGTTCATCTTTTAAATAGTAATAATTAACATTTCATTAATCTCACTCTGATATATGCGATCCAGTAGAAAAAATAATCATTGAGAGTGAGTTGTGTACAGTTGTGTAATGAGGCTAGCTCATTTTCTTGTTGGTTTACCTAAAAAATTCTTTTTTAGAATCTGCCATAAGTTCATCTATTTCATAGTATAATCAGTAGATATTGTTTGAAAGGACGGTCCTCCTTATTCATCGTTGTGTTAAATAACACTTGTAGCTTTTGGGTTCCGTCAAACATAAGTTACAGAGCTACAAGTGTATTTAATACATTATCAATTTTCTAAATAATACTTAGGGGTTCAAAGATTCCAACTAGACAAAAACTGAATACTGAAAAAAGACACTTGTTCAAAGAGTAAATAAATCTGAACATCAAAAAATTTTATCAACATTAGACTAGACAGAAAAATAAAAAATAGCCTTAACAGTTCATATTTAAGGTTTTTTATATAATGTTCATTGTACAAGTGTTTTATCACAAAATGACTAAACTACTTCACTTTATCTATTTAAATATCATGAAATAATTTACTTAATCGTACTTATCATAACTCATAGCATAAGTATCTAAGTACAAATTTCAAGGATTTTGATACAGATTTAAGATAAGTGCATTCATAAAAAATATCCCATACAGATTAATGGTATCCATATGGGGTTAGAGTTTATATTATAACAGTGTATTTTGACGAACTCAGGTTAATATATCAATGGAATATTCATTTCTACTTGAACATCTTGTCTCATATAACTGATAGAGGGTTGTGGCTATTTCATGTACTTGTTACATCACCACTTGATCCAAATTACCCTTTATTTTACCTGCTTTTAATTTGCCATTTTCATCAATAACTAATGATAAAATATAATCTCACTTACTATTCGTTATTCACGCTTTGCTGATATAAATCCATTCTAACTCTAAATATCAAGTATAAAAAAAGCGGACTTCCGTTTCCGAAAGCCCGCTTAAATTATAGAGAGAGCAGCTTATTTTTTTACTGAAATTCTTTCTTTCAAATCAACTCCTTCACCTACCACTCTCAATAAGTAAATCCCTGTATTTAGAGAACTTACATTAAATTGATGTGTATATCTAAAGTCAATTTTTGTATTGAAAATCTCCTGACCGTTTATGTTGTAAAGAGCTACAACATACGTACCGTTTGATAGTCCTGTTAAGTTGACTACCTCCGATGATGGGTTAGGATAGATATTCATTTTTGGCTGAGCTACTTCTGCAGCTAATGTTCTCATAGATGAAGAACCTGTTGTTAAAGTTACTTTATCTAAGTTCCATTGCCAATTATTACTACCTGTTGCTACAAACTTCACAGTGTGTGTACCTACTGATAATGTGGCTGTTCCTGATCCAGTCAATGCTGTATATGCATCCCACTGTCCATTATTCGGAACATCATCTGTTGATACCGTTACACCGTCTATTTGAACTTGAATTTGAGCATTATTCTCTGGAGTAGAAACCATATATTCAATATCATATGTACCTGCTGTAGTTACATTAATTGTATATTCTGATTCATCACCTGAGTTCACCCAGTTAATACCGATACCATCTACCTTATTCACTCCTAACGGAACAAAACCATCGTTAAATGTACCTGTAGTCGATTCAAAATCTTCTGCTTCGATCACTAATTGAGCATACCCACCTTCATCGATGGTATTTACTGTAACTGATGCTGATGCTTGGAATCCACCATCATTAGTTGTTACTGTAATCGTTGCTGTACCTGAAGCAACTGCATACACTAAACCGTCAGTTACTGTTGCTACAGAAGCATCAGAAGTTGACCAAGTTACAGCTTGATCTGTTGCATCTAGAGGTAAAACTGTCGCTGTTAACTGAGTAGTATAATCAGGATCTAAATTGATTGTTGAAGCGTCTAGGTTGACTCCTGTTACATCAACAATTACTGGGCCTCCGTTATCTACAGGAGTTAATACTACTTTATCTAAGTTCCATTGCCAGTTATTTGATCCAACTGCCTGAATTCTAACAGTATGAGATCCACTTAATGTAACTTGATGCAGAGACCTTAATGCAGCGTAGTTATCCCAACTTCCATTATTGTTCACGTTATCTGTTCCTACTGAAACTCCGTCAACTAACATTTCAATTGCCGTATTATTTTCTGGAGTAGAGATAAAGTAATCAATGTTAAAAGTACCTGTTAGGTTCACATTATATTCAACATAATCACCTGAGTTCACCCAGTTAATACCGATACCGTCTACCTTATTTACTCCTAACGGAACAAAACCATCGTTAAATGTACCTCCAGTTGTCACAAAAGTTTCTGCTTCAATTGTGTGAGGATCACCTGATCCGCCGCCATTGTTACCACTTGTTACCGTTACTGAAGTTGTTGCAGTGAAAGATCCGTCTACAGTAGTTACAATAACATCTGTCGAACCTACACCAACTGCTACTACAACACCATTGTTATCTACAGTTGCCACAGCAGCATTATTTGATGACCAAACTACTGCTTTATTCGATGCGTTATTTGGTAATACCGTAGCTACTAATGCACTAGTTCCTCCTGTAATTAGGTTAACTGATGTTGTATTTACCGTCACACCTGTTACAGAAATTACTTGAGTACTTACATTTACATTGGTAGATGCTGTATAAGTTCCTACTACTGAAGTTACCGTAATTACAGCATCTCCTTCTCTTACTGCAGTCACTAAACCATTATTATCTACCGTTGCAATTGATGCATCTGATGTAGACCAAACTACAGATTTGTTTGTCGCGTTTGCTGGCTGAACACTTGCGATCAATTGTGCAGTACCATTTTCACTTAATTGCACCTCTGTAAGGTTTAAACTAACGCCTGTTACAGGAACATCAGGAATACCTTCTACAATTACATCTTGCGTTGCAGTAAAGCTCAATGCTTGTGCTGTAATTGTTGCGGTACCAACACCTACACCTGTTACCTTACCGTTATTATCTACCGTTGCAATATTTGTATTACTTGATGACCAAGTTACATTTTCAGGACAAGCAGATGTTGGTAATAATTGAGCAACAAACGTTACATCATCACCTTGTGTGACCGTAGTGTTTGACGCATTAATTTGAACTCCTGTTAGAGCATCACAAACAATTTCTCCTTGGAAAGCCAATTGGAAATAATCTAAGTTCCAGTTCCATTGAGATGAACCTGCAGCTACTACACCAATGGTAACATTACCTTCTGGCAAGATCACATTACTTTCTAAAGTAACTGGAGCAAATGCGTCCCATTCATTTTTTGGTACTTGTTTCGTTCCTTTGCTTTCACCATTGACATACATTTCAATGACACCATCTGTCTCGCCAGTACCTGCATAGAACGATACTCTATATTCACCTGCTTTAGGTACATATACTTGATATTCTACATAATCGCCTGACTGAACGTTATTGATTGCTTTACCTTTTGACGCTGAAGCCAATTCATAAATAGCAATTTCACCTGTTGGCCCTCCCATTCCTGTGAATGCTTCTGCTTCTATTGATAAAGTTGTACCTACATTACCTGCACTTGTTGCCACAACGCTTGCACTTGAAGCTGATGTTGCTGTTAAAGTAAATGTTCCTGTTGCTCCTCCTGCAGTAATTAAACCGTTATTATCTACCGTTACTAAAGAGTTACTTGATGACCAATTGATGTCTGTTTCTGTTGTCCATACCGGATCAAATACTGGATTGATTTGTAATTGTCCGTTAGGGAAAACTGTAATATCTGATGGAATAGTAATCGTTGTTGGTTGAACTACCACTTGAGATTTTACTTGCACTGTTACTTCAGCAACTAAACCACCGTCTTGAGTTGTACCTCTAATTACTGTAGAACCTAAAGCTAAACCTGTTACTGTTCCTTCCGCATTTACTGAGGCTACTCCTTGATTAGAAGAAGTCCAAAGTACCGTTTTATTGTATGCATTTTCAGGAAGTACCTCTGCTGTTACTGGTAATGTTTGACCAATTTCCACTTCACGTAACCAATCTGTTATTGCGATGCTTGAAGGACGGATTTGATCTAACATGTTCAATGATGAAGTACATTGTGTGACCACCTGACCACCATTTAAAGCAGTAGCTCTAAGTGTATATTGACCCACTGATGGTACAGAATTCAAGTTTACTTCTACTGAAACAGTTTCTTTACCTTTTACATCTGCCGACGTTGTACCTGTACCTAAAACTGTGCTACCGCTTAGTAATTCAACAACTACATCTCTAGCACCAATTAAATTTACATTTACATCAAAGTTATAAGTTGTATTACCTGTTACTTCTTGAGGTAGTGATTCACAATAAATTGTTTCTTCACCTACAATACCCACATTTACTGTAGTAGACGCAGTATATACCGTACCATTATCATTTATTGTTGCTGTAATCACAGCAGACTCACCAATAGCAATACCGTTTACTTTTCCTGTTGATGCATCGACGGTCACTGCTTCTTCATTAGAACTAGACCAAACCACATCTTGGTTCGTTGCGTCTTCTGGAAGAATAGTTAATGTTACTGGCGTCGTCACATAGAAATCAACATTCATAGAAGCCCCTTCAACAATAGAAATACTTGATACAGGAGTTGCTGAAAAAGGAATAGCAGCAATTGAATGTGTTGCTACATGTGAACCATCTTCTGAAGTAGCCGTAATTGTAGCAGAACCATTTGTAGCTACTGCTTCAATAACACCTAAATCACTTACTTTAATCACATCAGTATCACTTGATGTCCAAGTTAAGTTTTTGTTCGTTGCATTTGCTGGAGAGAAATCAGCTGTTAAACCGACTGTCTTACCATACATTAATTCTTGCGTTCCATCGATAGAAATACCTTGTACAGCTACTGCATCTGTTGCCCCTCTACCAGGCGCTTTAGAGTAATCCCAAACTTGAATTTGAACAGTTGCATACTCTACTTGATTGTTTGCTTTACAAGTAATCACGTTAGATGCTTGAAGGTATTCTGCAGGGAAAGGAATTTCTAAAACACCTAACCATTTGTTGTGTCCTTCATTCTCCGTATCACCTCTTACGTTACCATCATAATTTACCACATTTCCATTGATTGTAATTTCTGGAACACCTACATGAGAGGAGAAGAAATCACCAGAAATTCTGATTTGTGCTTCAAAAGCTCCTGATGGAACTGTTACATTATTTACGTTGGCTGTTAACACACCATCGCCTATACCTTTATGGATTTTATCACCACCGGTTGGAGTTGACCCCGTACCAAGCTTTTCACCCATAAATTTGTATTCTTTATTTGTTTGGTCTAATACAAGTGCGTTATCAAATACATACTCCAATACCATCGTTGCATCGCCATCCAAAACCACTTTACCAGGTGCTGTACCTAAAGTTTCTCTTGTAATAGTCGGTACACCAAATGCACCCTGTCCTAAATCAAGGAATAAGTGTTTTGTATTTACTTCCGTTACTTTTGCGGCATAATCATCAAAGAAATTAAGATTTACAGCCGTTTGAGTTCCTAGTAAGTTGTTTAGAATCAAGTACATTTTGTTGCCATCAACATAGGCATCAACTTGTACATCTTTGTTGTCTGATTTAGTATCTACACGAGTACCTTTTACGTCGCTCCAAAGCTCGAAGAAACGAATAAAACCAGTCCATTCGTAGTCACCATCACCGTCTAAATCGTCTAACATCTTATACGGATAACGGCTAGTAATATCACCATTTGCATTCACATGGTCACCCCAGTGTGCTTTTGTTGGTGTAAATGGCATCGATAAGATAATGTGTGAAGGACGCTCTAAAAATTGCATCAACATTGAGTTGAAAGGCTTTAAGTTCTCCCAGTCTCTTCTGTGTGGATCTGCATCCGGCATGTTATGGATATAATGACCTGATACGGCACCATATTCTGACAAAACAATATCTTTTCTTTTTCCGAACTTATGATTGTCATACCACTCTAAGATATCAAACATAGCTTCTGTATGACCACCTCTTCTTAAGTGTGAAGAAGGTGTTTCCCATGATGGCCAATCGTAAATATGCACAGCATAATAATCCATGTTATCACCACAGTGATCGATGAATCCTTGCCACATTACATCCCATTGGTACCAATCATTTTGTCTGTATTGTGCGTATTGATCAGTGACTGCTTCTGCAGGTACACCCCATGATATCGCTAATTCTGCAGAGTAACGGCTTGTCCAATCTAACATATGGAAATCGTGCATACCCCATGTTAAACCACCAACTTTAGGAGCACGAGCACCTAATTTTTCTTTCACCTTTTCTGCCACAAGGTTATGGTATTTCCATACATCATCAAGGTTAGTCCAACACATATGACCTGTCATCATTAACATGTCAATCTCGTTCACTACCTCCCAATACGTAGGCATAGGCTCTCCAGATTGTCCTGGATTATCTTTAAAGTAGTTATCAAGATATTGCACTACCCATTCTGCAGAAGTCTCCACATCTTTTGGTTGCCATCCTGTCCATGTAATACCGTCGTCATGCCAGCTTAATGTAGGATAAGTGGAGTGAGGGTTAGTACCCATAATCATTGGGCCTTTGTATTCCCACTGATGCGCTAAATACTCTTTATCATAAAGTCTTTTTAGACGATCTGCTTCACCAACCATCCAATCTAAATCTGGCTTATTTGCTCTGTTAGGATCCTCTGGAGTATTGTTAAACTTCCATGTAGCAGAACCGTTATCACGGCCAAAGTACACATCTAAGTCGTTAATCAAATACTCTCTTTTGTCTTCCTCTCCTATCCAATCGGCATCCGTTGGAGTGGAGTGAATAATCATGTGACGCTCACGCCCGAAGTCTGAAACACCGTCCACAGAGTGCACGATATTTAAGTTAACATCTACGTCTACATCCTGCGCTTCTACCGTATAGGTACATGCAAGCAAGGCAAGTAAAGCGAGATGCTTCTTACACTTGGTAAAATAGTTCATAGTAAAATTCATTTCATTTTTAGTATTGACCACCATCAAAAAATAAGATAGATAGCACAATACAAATTGTTTCAAAATAGATAACTCTGATAGCATAGCTGTCACTATCAGTTTAAATTCTTTTCATTTAAAAATTTGACCTCCGTTGTGTCAAAATAAAAGTGTTACGCCTTGAGTCAAAGCAATTTTTCTTACATAAGAAGTGCTTTAGCCGGCTGCACTTCTAATGATAGAGTTTGTAAATAAACGCTTGTAATATGTTGGTTTCACGATAACTTAATTAAAAGTAGCTCACATCACAAGCGTCTTATCTACATGAGCTAATTTGAGTACTATGGTGATTGTTGTCAATTCGGTTAACTAGACAAAAACTGTATTGTACGTATTTTGAACACTTAAAAGCACCTGATGTATCTAACAATTTTGAATATTTACATAGATTAGAACTAGACGTTACTGAAAAAAAAGGGGCTTCATACCACTTATCGTAAACATTTGTTAATAACAGACTAATTAAATACTAAACAGAAATGATTTTCAACTTTTAAAAAAAATTCTTGAATGTCGAGAATATTTTTTTGAGAAATCCATAATTTAGAATTTGATGTCTAGTTGCTAAAAGTTGATTTTTGGACTTTGTTTAGACATTGTTAGTTTAAAAATAACTAAAAGCCCCTTTAAAATAGAGACTTTCATCCCTGTTTCACTAATTTTTTGATGTACCATCCTTTCATCAAAAGGATACTAATTACTTAGAATCTGTCATCAATTTTTGAATTACCTGAAGTTGTAGTTTTAATTCTTCAAGTTTTTCTTCATTCTCATTCGCTTTTTGAATCGTAGCCTTCAGCTGTTTATTTTCTTCTGATAACTGCTCTACCTTTTGATTTAGCTCTTTAATTGCTTCTATTAAAACGGCTACTGTTTGTGCATAATGTACTGACTTAAAGCCTTTTTTATCTTCAACTACTAATTCTGGATAGACCTGTTCTACTTCTTGTGCTATTAAACCAATCTGTTTATCCTCTTTAAATGCTTTTTTAGGGAACTCCTTCGTTTTATAATTATAAGTAACGCCATTCAATAACATCACTTTATCTAAGGCTCCTTCTAATTCTTTAATGTTTTCTTTATATCTCAGATCAGAATCAATAAGAGAGAAATCAGAATAGTGATTTAAAACTAACTCTCCTCCATCTTCAGACTTAAGTACCAATTGTGCGTACTCCCCCCCTTCATGACCTTTAATCACTTTCAATTCGCCTAGATTACCGTAATCGTTTTTACCTACTTTAAAAGAGGAACTATTGATAAATGTATTATATCCTCTCTCGGTATCATTGATATAGAAATTCTGAGGGTTGATCACTACTGTTCGATCTTCATTCCCATCCTTTAGGTACAAATTACCCATTTCTATATCTTTATACGTAATAATTTCTGCTGTAAATAACTGATTATTATCAAAGTAATCTGTGGCGTTTAAATGAAATTGAGGAAAGTTGTTGTCTGCATCCTTTGTATTGATACCTGCTACAGCTCCATTTTTTGATGTATGCCAAAAACCATAAGCTTCAATTCTAGAGTTTTGTATGTTATCACTATTGATAAAATGTCCAACACCAAACTCAATATTATTGCCTTCTTCTTGATATTCGTAGGTTTCTATAGCAACTAAAGGAGTATTACTCATTTCATAACCTTCCAGATGTAAAAAGGGCAGACTTTTCTTTTCCCACACTTTAAAACCTGTACCAACCCAGCCTCCTTGATCACCATAAAGAGACAATAAGCCACCTGTTTTTCCTTCCACACCAAAAGGAGCTAACCATGCTTTTCGATCTCCTAAGCTATCGTATAAATACAACTGTCCATGTTTATTGGCATTTACCTGAAGATCCACTTTCTGTAAGCCATCTTCCGAAAACATTTGTAATCTATTTTTTTGATTATTTCGCGTGTAACTCCCCGAATAAGATTTACTTTCCCCTTCTTGCTGAGGCAATTGAATCGTTATCGTCTCTAATGCAATACCGTCTACGGTTACATATAGTTTTGCTTCTCTATTGGCATCAAAGAAATGTCTATTTAATGGGTTTTCCTCACCTAACACCACTAAAAACTCACCATTTTTTACCTGTACATCTTTATGATACTCAGACCAGATACTTCCAATTTCGAAGTAAAAATTCTTTTTTGCGGTTACTTTTTTTCCTTTTACCATCATATGGCCCTTGTACTCAATTACCTGAGCATTCATTTGATATGATAATAGGAATAGGAATAGAAATATTAGTTTTTTGTTCATTATTAAATTGTTGTAGAGAATGTCATCTCTCGCTGTTAGTGCAAATATCTTATTAAAATACAAAGAAAAGTCTGTAGTTGGTGTTAATATGTGATTTAAATATCTTTCTGATAAATTACAACATCCAATACTTTACCGAATTTCTCTCCTACTTGTCTCAAATGTGCCGACTTTTCATATCCGTTTTTCTCAAATAATCGGATACTTCCCTTGTTATCACCGGAGATTACCGCCAACAATACTTTGATCATTCCTCCTTGTTTTGCTTCATTTTCTAAATAAGCAATCGCTTGTTCGCCAATACCTCTCCCCCACGCTTCTTTTTTGAGATAAACCGTTAACTCTGCAGTTCTATTATAGGCTTCCCTTGGTTTAAAAGCACCTAAGTACATATATCCAACCGTCACTTCATTTTCTATGATTAAATAAGAAGGGTAGTTCTGATTATTTATAGGTAAAAAGGTAGATAAATCTTTTTCTGTCACTTCATCTAAATGAAACGTAGCTGTCGAATGTTTCACGAAATAGTTATAAATCTCTTTTACCTCTGTTAGGTCTTCTTCTCTTAATGTCTTAAAGACGATACCGTTCATAGTTACTATTTTGTTGAAGTCTTAAATACTTCTTGCAGGTTTACTTTAATTTTTTCCATCTGTAATTTAGCTTTTTCCTCTTGTTGAGTCAAAACTGCGGGAGCTATTCTTCCATATTTTTCTTTGGTTTTCATCATCTCATTGAGATTATCCCAGTAAATCGCATATTGATTTATATATTTTTTCACTTGATCAAGGTGCTCTTCTTTTATTTCTTGTACATCATTTTGTATGATATAATTTATTTTTTCAACATCTGATAATTGATTAAAATTGAAAAACATTTCTTCTGACATATGTGTCACAGGTTGCGAAAGCTCTACTTTTCTTCGTCTATTAATTATTACTTTTAATAGGACAATACTAAGCACAATACACACAATAATTACCCAATGAAGAATTGAATTTTGAGCCTCTTGTTGGTCACTTAACAACACCAATAGTCTTTGCATTATTTTAAAAATTATTCTTTTTTATTTGAGACAATCCGACAAACACCAATCTTTATTTTTTTTTCTAAATATTGAAGGTAACTACTCTCTTCTTTATAAACTATAAAAGTCTTCTCAATTTCTTAAGATGACTTTACAAATACTGATATATGATTTTTTTGGATGAGTGATAGTTTGGTTAGTTGATTAGGTTGACTACTGAAAATAAAGGGTTGATTATTTCGAATAACAACATGATAAAAAATAATAAAACACTATAAATCAGATAATTACATGTGTATCATTTTCTTAAATTGATTGATATTGAAAGAAAAGCACTCATTTTATTCAAAAGTTCTTTATTCTTACATCCCAACCATTTATTTGAAATAAAAGTTTTCAAATAAAAAAGGTAATCTAAAAATTGATTACCCTAACATCTGTATCACTGTACCTTCTTTATGCAAAGTATTGTGACTTTACTTAGTTGTCCCCCTAGCGTCCGTTAAAGGTAGTTTAAATTCTAACTCTTTCTCACTTACCTTTTTCATTCTAAACCCAGCTTGCTCTAACAATCTTCTCCATATCTTTTGATCAGTAAAAGATAAGTCGGCAAAAACAGCTGGAACATCTGCTTTTAAGGGTTCAAAATCAGCTTCTAAGATTGGATAAATAACGTATCTCCTATATTCTAATTTAAGACGCCCCTTATATTCTTCTATTTGAAAACTATTCTGTTGGAAATAATTCACCATACCCGAACCTTTAATTTGTATAATAATTGGCTGCATAGGTATGTTATTTTCCACCATTTTGGCAAATACTTCTTCTTTTTCTTTTTGTTTTCTACGCTCAGTCACCTCTGCTCTTCCTTTTTCTGACTGTTTTACTTTTGCATACTTAATACTGCCAGATTTTAACCACTTCACCGTTTTGGGCTTATGGTAATCTGCAAACTTCGATTTTTGATGAGCACAAGAAACCGACAGTAGCAATAAAATCATAGAATAAAGCAGTTTTTTCATTATTTACAGTAATTATATGCAGTATATTTTACGGATCTTATTTATTCAAGACTGAAAAATTTTCGTTAATAACTGCAAAATTATAAGGCTATACAAGTATTGTGCACATTGTTATTAATTAAAAAGAGATTTATTAGGTTTCATTGACAATAATTCAATTTCCAATCCTCTATATTCGTTGTGGGTAAAGAATCATAGATATTAAGTATCTATAAAAACATTGACTCCCCTTCTTTGATATTCAATGAAGGGGTTTTTTTTATGAAAAAAAAATTCACCCCATTTCTCATAAGTTAGAATTTGATGTATTTCCAAAAATTCTACATTTTCTCTTCGTTATTCATTTCTATTACATCATGTAATGAATCGCTCTTCAAAAATCTTTTATTTCAAATAATAGTGGTGACATTCTCATTCTTTTGAGATAAACTAATGAATCATCACTCTAAAATCTGTATGAAAAAATTATTTACCTTATTGCTGTTACTATGTATTTCATTTATTTCTCAAGCTCAATTGGTTATTGTTGTTCAAGCAGTGGCTTCATCAGTAAAAGCCCCCAATGCTCTTGATAATGTCATTTTTTATCATGAAGGCGATTCCTCTATACTTCCTATTCGCAAAGTGAAAAAAAAGGATCAAATTCAAAATGTCGATAGTATTAAAGTACAGACCGTATACGCTTTAGAAAAAGTACAAAAAGTATATGGCAGTTCCATCTCTATTTCTGATCTTTCAGAAGATGCTTTATTCTATGCACATACTAAAAAATATAGAAATGCACGTATGTCAAGTTTATTTGCTGCTTCTGCCTGGACGCTATGCTTGGTTAATCCTTATTTTCTTATTGTGGCTCCTTTACCTACAATTCAAGCCTTTAAAAGAGACAAAAGTGTTGATAAAGCTTATGTTATGAATGGTAAAGAATGGCATCAGTTCAAAAAAGAATACAAACAATATAGAAAACAATATAAAGGAAAAGACACCCCACCTGCAGTAAATGAATCTACCCAAAACACATCCGACACCTTATATACAAAAAATAATAATATTCTATAAACATTAACAATATTATGTTTATATATTGATCATTTGTTTATATATTTGTCAAAAGAATGATATTTAAAAGATACATTCAATTCTTTTCCCCAAGGATCCATATTACTTGAAGACATATTGTTAGTATTTAGATCTTGAAAAAATGAATGATTTTGACATTACCTCAGAAGAGGAGTTTGAGCAGTTTGACGTAGACAGAGGTATTAATAAAGGGTTTACAGAAGAATATTTTAATGCGAGTGGCTTTCCAAGCCCTGCACAAGAATATGCTAAAAGTGATATATCTGCAGATGATATTATTAATAGAGGGTATAACACGTTCTTTTGTAAAATGGAAAGGACGATTATAGAATGGCGATTCTATGAAGGAGATTTCATTGTGGTTTCCAAAGGTACAGATCTTGTACCACACGATTTCTTTATTGGTTGGTACCGTAATGAATTTAGAGTACTACGGATGGGACATGGAGGCTTTTGGGTATCTCCTCAAAAATTCTCCAAAGAAACGGTGAAGGTATGGGGTAAAGTAACCCATGCAATTGTTTCTTATGGTAAAAAAATGTTGTAAAAATTAAGTTACTTATTCTATAGCTGTTGCTCTATGACAACAAAGTATAGAATAAGTAACCCATTATAGTCTTAGCTTTTTCTTCCAAGAAAAACATTCACACCTTTGGCTTGAGGATTCCCAGAAATTCTTCTCCAGCTTACAATTTGCCCTACGTGTGTTAAAGCATCAGCAATTTGTCCGTTTAATAAATACCAAAAAGGAAAGCTTTGTGCCGACCCCATGTAGTTATAACTCTCAAGGTCTTCATCAGGCATTGCTCTTAAACGATCGCTTAAATCTTTGTAGAGTAATAATATTTCTTCTCTTAAAGTTGTATATGTTGTCAGCTCCTTTTTCTTGATAGACCCTCCTAATACAGAATTTGCCGCATGAGCTAAGTTATAGATATGCCCCAATAACTCTAATGTATTTCTGCTATCTTTTTCAGGTCGAAATTCCAAGTCTTCTTTTCTAAGTCCATCAGTGGCCCAATAAAATCTAAAGCCAAGACCATCCACCATTCTACTTATAATATTAGTACTATTGATTTCCTCTGGTAATGGAGGAATAGACTGATAAGGTAAATTTGCCATTTGAATTTTTTAATTGATATGCTACGAAAATAGTTCTTTAATATAGTATTGTATAATTAAAACACCCCCAATAATGTAACTATCACATAATCAATATTATAATAATTATATAATTGAATTATTAACACCATTTTCTATGAAACCATAAAAAATACAAGTAATTTGTGAAACTGAAGTAAAAGATGTCTTCAGACGTAATAGTTTTCATCATCTTATCACACCCCAATAAAATTAATCTCCAACTCATATGGAAATTACAGTTAATGAAAAAACCTATGTATTGATGTTTGATCATCAATCTGAGTTAATTGCTAACAGACAATATCTAGCATCAACAAATGGTAAAATCTACTCACGATTAAGCACATTTACATACGATATTGGCGAGGCATTACCTGAAGGAGGTAAGATTGATCAAATAATTGCTTTCGATCAAATGAATAAAGAAGTTGAAGCACAAATTGAAAGCAAACCGAAGAGAAGAAGAAAAAAGACTGAGGCTTAAATATGAAACATTCCATTTAAATGGAATGTTTTTTTTTACTTGAAATACGAAATAAGTTCAGTAACTTAGGTAATGAAAATAACTTCTTATAACTATGAAATACATCATTACCTTAATTTTCACGACTTTCTCTTTCAGTCTATTTGCTCAAATTGGTCCATTTAACCACGAACAAAAGGCTATTCCTAAAAAATATCTATCACAAAAAAAATTATACTCTCTAGAACAAAAGGTATACGACCACGATCAGGCTATAAAAGTATTAGAAATGTATTTGGGGTATAATAAAGAAGGAAAAACAGAATACCTTTATAATTACCAAAGTGGTGAGATTGAATTATATATAAATAATCAAATTACCAAAATGGAAGTGGTAGATTATGAAATTACCCGAGAATTAACCAATGTGTATTTCATCCTGAATGATGAGATTAAGTTACATGCAACTTATTACAATAGTAATGGAGAAACAGTTGACATTAGGTCTTATCAAAAAGATGATGAAACAGGAGAATGGAATAGGGTAATTACGGATGAAGAAACAAAAAGATTATAATCTAAAAAGGTTGTCTCATGATATAATGAGACAACCTTTTTGTTTATGGATATTTATAAAATAAGCCACTTATACCAATCTTCTTTCTTACTTTAACTCGATCTCCTCAGTAACAGGAAGCACAGCGCCAAGTGCTAAACTTCGTGCAGAAGGTAAGGCATTAGCTACAATAATTTTATACTTTCCTTTAGACCATATTTTTTTCCCTTCTTTATCAAAAAGTTTTAAATCATCAGAAGTTAATTTAAAAGATAATGAAGTTGTCTCATCGGGTGACAATGAAAATCTCTTGAACCTTTTTAATAGGTATTTAGGTACTTCTTCTAAAGATACATCTACTGGTACTAAATACAGTTGTGCGACATCATCCGAAAGTTGATCTCCTGTATTTTTAACCTTAACGGTAATCTCTAATTCTTCTTTTTGTTTCATCTTAGATTTAGAGAGCGTCAAATCCTCGTAAGTAAACTGACTATAAGATAAACCAAACCCAAAAGGGTATTGTGGCTCTTCCTCCATATATTTATAAGTACGACCTTTCATCGAATAATCTTCGAATGCAGGTAATTGGTCTACATTTTTAGGGAAAGTGATGGGTAATTTACCTGAAGGTGATACTTTACCAAATAATACATCCGCCACTGCGTTTCCGCCTTGTTCACCTGGATACCAAATATGTAAAATAGCATCGCAATGTTCTTCTATTTCTTCTAAAGTAACAGGGCTTCCTGAAGCTACTACTAACACTAAAGGCCCTTTTTTATGTTTCGCCAATTCTTTCACGTAGTGAATCTGATTTTTAGGAAGAGATAATTCGACCCTATCCCCTGTATCTTGGGAAGCAATGGCATCGACTTCCTCCCCTTCCATATCAGCAGTAATACCAACAACACAAATAGTAACATCTGATTCTCCAGAGACAAATGGTGCCCAGTTTTTAGAATTAATATTATCATGAAATGGTAACGCTCCACTTCTATAGTTTAAAGATGTACCCAAAGGAACGGCATCTGCTATTCCTTCAAGAATAGTGACCATATTTGGGCTGATACCATAGTAACTCCCCATCAGCATATCTACAGAATTGGCAAATGGTCCTGTAACATACGGTACTTTAATATCTTTTGATAAAGGAAGAATGTTGTTCTCATTTTTTAGTAACACAATAGACTTTTGAGCTACCTCTCTTGCTAAAGCAATGTGATCATCGCAATGAATTTTTTCAGGAGACATAGAAGAATAAACATGAGGTTTATCGCCATCAAACATCCCTAATCGAAAACGAGTTTTAAATAACTGAACAGTATGTTGATGAATCACTTCTTCTGTGACTAAATTTTGCGCTAAAGCAGCACTTAACTGTAAATACGTTTTTCCGCAATTTAAATCCGTTCCTGCCTTTAATGCTGCAGCAGCTCCTTCAGCTGGAGAGTCTGCATAATGAAACTTCTCTGAGATACTATAAATAGCGCCACAGTCTGAGGTAACGTAACCATCAAACCCCCATTCTTCTTTTAAAATGGTCTGAAGTAAAAAAGAACTTGCCGTAGAGGGTTTTCCATAAACCGCATTGTAAGCTCCCATAACACCTTCTACTTTAGCTTCTCTAACTAATGCTTCGAATGCAGGTAGATAGGTTTCGTATAAATCTTTTTGGGAAGGAGTAGCATCAAACTCATGACGCAATGATTCAGGCCCTGAATGTACCGCAAAATGCTTTGCACATGCCGCTGTTTTTAAATAATTGGGATCATCACCTTGTAATCCTTTGACAAAAGCTACACCCATTCTAGAAGTTAAATAGGGATCTTCTCCGTAAGTCTCTTGCCCTCGTCCCCATCTAGGGTCTCTAAAGATATTAACATTAGGTGTCCAGAAAGTTAGACCTGCATATTTTGAGGTATTACCAACAGACTGCGAAATATGATATTTAGCTAAAGCTTCAGTAGATATAGCATCCGCAACACGTTGTGCTAAATCATCATCAAAAGTAGCCGCCAAGGCAATACTCTGAGGAAAAATAGTAGCTTTCCCATTTCTTGCAACTCCATGTAATGCTTCGTTCCACCAATCGTAAGCAGGAACGCCTAACCTAGGAATAGCCGGAGCAGCATTTACTAATTGTTTAATTTTTTCATCGGTTGTCATCTGACTCACCAATAGTTCTGCTCTTTCATCAATGGATAAAGAGGTATTGTAAAAAGAAAAATCTACATCTTGACCGAGGGTGATTAGTGGAAGAAATAAAAATAAGGATAGAATAGAAAGTCCTTTTAATTTAGATCTAAGAGAACTTTTAACCGATAAATAGTTATTAAAAAATTTCATGATTCATACTTTACTCTAGAGAAGTTCAAAATCAAATATAAATAGACTCTACTTCCTAAATAGGGGAGTAATCATTCATTTTGAGGGATGTCAAGTTTAAATCTAGCCTATTTACCCTATTAAGGACGTATTTGAAAAGTATAAACACAAAAAAGGGAACAAAATGTTCCCTTCTTTTCTATCATATCTTTACTACCTAATCAATTTGCAATCTCAATCTATACACTACGTTATATCGGTGCTTAAAAAATGTCACCATGATTTATAAAAAAACCTCAAAAATTTTGAGGTCTTTAAGTTTCACAAATAATTTTAATTAATTAAGTACGGTATTTTGATGGTTTCTTATTGAAAATTAGAATGATTTTTCAATAAGGAAGTTTCCAATGAATTACAGATTGATAGCAAACTTCTGGTTCGGTTTTAATATCTCTCCTTCATACTTTATTTGATGACTTTCCTGTACACGATCTACCAAATCCCAAGACCAATCTATTCCAGATACTTTCGATAACTTTTTAGAAATACCAAAATAGGTAGCTCCTCTGCCCACATTTACCATATAACTATTTACAGCTACATTATGAGAATTATTAAAATGATGTTGTTGTTCTGATGTATCTAATGACGCCTCTTTTTCAGTAGGTTGTTTTTTGTCTGTAATGGCTAAACCTGCTGATGTTGTAAAGCATGTTAGCGTAAGTAAAAGGAGTGAAAGAATTAAATTTTTCATAGTATAAATTTCTTATGATCAAACAATCATTGATCTATATATCCTCGATCAACTTGATGACTCAAATTTATACATTGTTTATTATTTAAACAAATAAAATGGTAAAATATTTATCATTTTATCTACATTAAATCACTTATATTCAATGATAATACTACAAATAGAATGTATAATGTTTATTTAATGATCAATTCATAAACAAAAAAGACATGTTTAAAACTCACTTTTTAAAACTACGGGTAATGTACCACTAGGCTTAAGGTCTGCATTCAATATTTTTATTACAGATTGCTTCAATTCTTTTAAATCTTGATAAGTCAAAAGTACTTCATCAGATTTTTGCCAAAACTGTAATTCATCTAAAGCAAACGCATTTCCTAGGTGTAAGTAGGTTAACTTTTTTGCTTCAATATTTTTAAATAAAGAATGACGAATCACTTCAGGTAAATCAAAATGATTGAGTGGCTTTTTATTGATACCAAAAACTCCTAAGAAAACTCTATCATAGTTAGAAAGAGAATTCAATAAAGTAATAAGTTCTTCTTCTGTATCACTATCCTTCCAATGAAAAAAGGTACAATCGTTTTCTACAAAATAGGAAGTCAGTACATCGTCGTTATTTTTACTTACATCTTTTAAATGATGTGCAACTTCATCTCGAATACTTACAGTCTCATTTTGTATATCAATTTTTAGAAAAGCATTTTTTTGCTGAGCATCTAAAGGAGCAATTTCATTCCCTAATAATGAAGTGACAGAGTGATCACATAATTCCTGTAATAACTCAAGGCCTTCTGTATCTTGATGATGTTCTTGGGCAGAATAACTGATAGTAGTTTCGGTGTCAAGACCGACCCACTTTTTCATTGATAAAATTTTAAGGACAGCTTCATCCACTACCTTTTGATCTAACCTTCCTGAACTCAAATAACTTTTGATTGTCTCAATACCCTTCCTCACATCTTTACTATTTGTAATGATATGATTACCACCACAAATAGCTAAGGCATCCGCTTCTCCATTTTCATAATGATTTGTAATTCCTTTCATGTCCATAGCGTCAGTAATTATCAAACCCTCAAATCCTAATTCATCTTTTAAAAGACCGTTTAAAATTTTTGATGATAAAGTAGACGGTTGATTCTTCTGATTATCCCAAACTGGAATTTGAAGATGGGCAGACATAATACTACTTGCACCTGCATTAATTAATTGTTGAAATGGATACAATTCAATCTCTCTAAGTCTTTGATCAGAATGATGTAAAACGGGTAATTCTAAATGAGAATCGGAAGAGGTATCACCATGACCAGGAAAATGCTTGGCGTTATCCAATACTTTTTGAGATTGAAGACCTTGCATTAGTGCCACTCCCTTTTCTGCTACATTGTATTTATCCGCTCCAAAAGAGCGATAATTAATCACAGGGTTTTGAGCATTATTATTGACATCTACCACTGGAGCCAATGGAGAGGAAACTCCCATAGCTTTACAGACGCTACCTAAATATTTTCCATATTTATAAATAAGCGCATTGTTCTGTATAGCACCCAAAGTCATTTGATAAGGAAACGAAATGCCATCTTCCAAACGCATACCTATCCCCCACTCTGCATCCATATTAATAAATAATGGAATTTTACTTTCTTTTTGATAAAGGTTGGTGAGAGAGATTTGTGCATCAATAGTACCCTGAAAAAAAGTGATACCTCCTAAATGACATTCTTTTATTAAAGACAATATCTCGTTGGTATGTTCTTTTGATTTATTAGAAAAGGCGGCGACTTGAAAAAGCTGTCCTATTTTCTCGTCCAAAGACATTGCATTGAATGTCTGTTTCACCCATTCTGAGGATGCTTCTTTTAGAAATTGGGGAGTTGTTTTATTCATGATGATTAAAAGTGTGGCAGGTTAAAAAGTAAATTGATAATGTGCTATTCGACTATTCCTTTCACTAACTTTTCTTTGATAGTGTACATATAGTTTTTCAACATTTTCTCGTCAACTCCAAAACCATTCTTTCTCTTTTTATCCATGTAGTTTCTAACTCCATCAATAAATTGTTTTTCCAATTGAAGTTCTGGTTTAGTTTTCTTCAAACGTTCAAACTTTTGTTCTACTAATTTTCTTTGCTTTGCAGCAATACTGAATCTGTTTTTTATCCCTAATTTATTTAAAGCACTCTCATCAATTTTCTTTCTCTTCAACATATTTCTACTCACATTAGTAATCAATCTCTGTAATAGGTATACATCTTAATTAAGTGTTTTGATTATTGAACTAATTAAAACATGCTACTTTTAACAACTCTCATAAAGTTACTCTATTCCATAATAAATCAGAAAGTTGTTTTGAAATATTTCAAAGTCGGTTTTGGCAAATTTGCCAAAACCGACTTTTTAAATAAATCAATCAAAAAGCAAATCTCATAACATTGTTCACTACATAAATTGTAATATTTAAATTTAATTATAGCAACTATTTAACAACTTGAACTTTAGACTGAAATAAAGTTGTGTTCCCTAAAAAGAAATGGTTACTTAGAATCATCAACAAAGACAAAACAATCACAAAGGTGATTTAAAGATAAATTAGTTGGAAGTTTGTTTGTTAGTTTAGTTTATTAAGAGGAAAACCACGCACTTTTTAAGTGCGTGGTTTTTTGTTTTACATTGAAAGTTAAGTAAAAAAGTGTGCATCGCTTGGATGTAATATCCCCACCCCCACTCTAACAATAAATAGATACGTGTTTGGTATTGGCTTTTCAAATAAGCACATGAAATAGTGTACATGTTGAGATAAGAAATCAATTTTGGATTACCCACAACTTGTAACGATAACCAATAAAAAAAGGTAAGCAGCTCCAAAAGCTACTTACCTTTTCCATTTTGGCAAGTTTGCCAAAACCGATGATATACTAAAGTTGAGTGGTACTATGTAATAGTCCTTCTCTAAACATATGGTATTCGTTTTCAAGAGCTAGTTCAACATAATGACTTTCATGAACTACTTTTACCTCTTGTGTTTCTGAAACAGAAACAACACCCATTTTCAATTGGTCCTTTTCTACTTTTTGTATTGCCTCGTCGACTAATTTGTCTTTGACAATAATGTAGAATTTATGACAGAATGATGTATAGGTTTCTAAGGTATCTGCGTAAGCCAAATCATCGATAGTAGAGACAATTTGATAGCCAACAATTAAAGGAAAAATATCTTCTTTTGCAGACTTAATAAATTGAACTACATCAATATTTTTTGCTTGTTTTACTTCAGATTTATCTTCGATAAAACGTATCGCAAAATCATTGATATGATTAGCTTCTACCTGATTTAATTCAATTGAATTGAACTCTAAATTGGGATTCCTAAAGGCAAATCCTACTCTTGCAATACCATCAATCAGTTCTTTATTATGCACTAAAGATTGAATGATTTTTGGGGTCAAATTAACCTTCTTAGGTTTGCTTTTACCTTTAGATTTATCTTTTTCAGTCTTTTCTAAAGTACGAATATCAGACCATGCTTTATGGATAGATGTATCTCCGCTAATGACCGATTTCACAATTTCCTCTCCACCCTTTTCGATGATTTTCTTCATCTTAGTGACATTCTTAGTCGACACACCAGCAATCTTAGCCGCTTCTTCAGCTCTATTGATTCTACCGTTAGTGTCTAGTTGAAGAGTTTGTTTAAATTCTTCAAGTTCTAATTCATCCTCACTTTTAGGTTCTTGGAGTACTTCATTTTGTACTTTTTCTGCCTGAGTATTCGTTTTATTATTAAACGATTCTACTTGTTTTTTCTTTCTTTCCTTAGCTTCAACGCCTAAAAATTCAGTCAACTGAAGAGCAATGGTAATCTTTTCAGCATCACCAATATTTCTTCTACCTAACTGATTTTTCAACATCCAAATTCTCACATCGTTATGAGAATTGAATTTTAGTTCTTTACATGGAATGTATTGTAAACCTAATTTGATAGCAGCCTCACATCTATGATGACCGTCTACTACCGTATGAACCAATCTAGCATTTCCTGTTTCATCTCTTAAGGTGTGTGTCCAATATAAAATAGGTTCACGTACCCCTTCTTCTATAATAGAAGCCTCAAAGTTTCTTGCTTCATCTTCAGTTTGCTTTCGTATTAGTTCCCTGTATTCTGGTTCTATATGAAAAGCGCCTGGAGATTTAAAATCAACTTGAGTTAGCTTCTCAGAAGACTCCTTTTCTCTTAGCGAAGTTTTTCCCTCTCTATGTTTTTCTTCTTCTTTTTTCTTAAACTTATCTAGATTCAGCATGGGTATTTAGGTTTAATCAATTACGGGTAAAAGTTCTTTCACCAAAGATTTAACTTCTCTAGTTGGGTTGACTACTTTAAAATTAGTGTCTCTTTGATATTGAATGGAGTCTGGAATAAAAGCATCTAAAAGATTTAGACCTAAATAACCATCTAATTCAAATGGCATTCTAGATTCTTTTACAGTTCTATTTACTCTATTTCTTACCCCGATTATTTTAGTTGGTAGATCCAAAGAATCTCTCACATCAGCAATATTACTGATACTCGAAATCGTTGGTCCTAAAGCAGTTTCATTTAAAGTGATGGGAACAATAACATCTGAATTGGCAATTATACTTGTCAATAAATCTGTTACAGCCACATAACCTGCAGTATCTACTAAAATATAATCGTATTCATAATTATGATCTTCAATTAGCTTACGATATTTCTCAGATACAGCAATAGAATTAGAATCAAAACCTATGACATTAATATTATCATGTGTTCCATTTTCTGCATACATCATTAAAGTTTGTTGTGGATCGGTATCCACACACAATACCTTACAATCAGGTTTATTATGTACAATACCAACTGCAATTTGTCTCAATAAAGACGACTTCGTATTTCCTCCTTTAGAGTTAATAAAAGACAGCACATGCGCTGGTTCTCCTTTAACAATATAATCTAAAGGCACTTTAAAGATATCTGCAATTTTGGATAATCCTGAATAAGGAATTTCAACTTTTCCCTTCTCCCATTTGATCAGACCTTGCACAGAAATTTCAATTAGTTGCGCTAATTCTTTCTGTTGCATATTGTTCTTTTTGCGAAGTTTTACGATGTTGTCTCCGATCATTATCCTTTTAGTTATATTATTGTATAGTTACAAAGCTATAAACTTTCCTTTTTATGGGCAAGTATTCTTAAACAATTATACTTTAAGATAATTAAAATTCCTTATTATGTATCATAATTCCTCTAAATGTACGGTACAACTATACATGATTATTCTTTAGAATACATACCTGATATGTAAAATGTATATCACGTCTATATAAATGTATAGATATACCATAAAAAACTGTATTAAATAACTTATTTATGTATAGATATACCGTAAGCGCAATAGAATATTATGAATAAAGTGTATAGGTTTACCATATATTTCTTTATATGATCTATATTTGAGAGAAAAAGAATAAAAATAGAAAAGAAAAAATTATTAGAGGTATTATTTAATATTGTATTTAATTGTTTATTATAGCACTCCGTAACTAACTGATTACCAATTAATAAAACCCATTTTGTGTGATAGATGTACCGTATTACGATGTATAGGTATACCATATGTAGATGTATAGATCACCCGATAATACATGTATCAAAATTCCAACACAGTATAATTATTCCTGAAAATGTATTAGAATACTTTAATTATGTATAGGTATACCACACTAATATGTATAGATGTACCATATAAAAGGTATAAATATAGCTTTAATCGTGTATTTCTGTGTATCACCTGGCAACAGCTGAAACGAAATTATGTATTAAATAAGTAGAATATGTATAGTATTACCGTACTTTAATGTGTGAGTAAGTCATTTTATGTATAGATATACCGTATAATTTGAATATATGTACCCATTTTCTCTAACATTATTGGTAAAACATCTATTAGTACATTCATTTCATTATAAAAGATGCATTAAACGCTGGATATAATAGTATCAATATGTATAGATATACCATATAAGAAGTATCAATTTCTCTTTTTATGTATAGATATACCGTATATTTTTCTATTTATATATGATTTTACCCTTCTAAAATGTATGTTTTTACAATAATATGTATAGATGTACCGTAGAATATGGCTTCTAAAAGTAATAATTGGAAATACTGTACATAATTTGAATACCTTTTAAAGTATGATAGATCTTAAACTGTATTATATTCCCTTAAAATGTATAGTTATACCGTATATATATTGATAAATCAGTGAACATATAGAAATTTGATACATTTACTGCGGTAAACCTATACTTCTTTAGTTGAATAGGATGTATAAAGTAGTATTATTGATGTATTACAAAGATTTTAAATGTATAGATGTACCGTACATTTTGTTAAATATGTATGAATTACCCGTCAAATTATTTGCTTTTATGTATTGATATACCGAAGTTGTACTTTGTATTTACGGTAATGCTATACATAGTTACCTTTTTAGATGTATTTCTTTAAGAGACAATGGATATTTTAAATAAGATTCGTACCAGTAGTAATAAAGTAAAACGTCATAATCGTTTTATTAAGGCAAAACAGAAAAAACCTTTACCCTTAGTTTCACAGAAGCTATTGTTATTTGCGTTTACATTAAACGACCTTACAGCTGAAGATGAAATTGAATTTAAAGTATCTGAATTTTTAGGAAGACATCCAGGAGGTAAAGACTTAAAGCAACTTGACTTTGGTTGTGATGCATTAGCAAGTGCAAAAATCACTTTAGGCGAAGCAGACCATGATACAAGTAAATTTGAAAGAGAATACATTCCTTTGTTCTCTAAGATTAAATTAGATAAAACGTCTATTAAGTTCCAGTTTAATGGCAACTTCAAGAACCTTTTATCTCCTACTCAAAATTATACACAGTATCTGTATTCAAGTGTACGTCATATGCGTTCACCACATGCTGTTAGAATGTATGATTTACTATCTCAAGGAGTAGGTAAGTATAACTCAAGAAAGATTTCTGTAGAAGAATTGAAATCAATATTGGGTCTATCTGATTCTAAATCGTATAAAAACTTTGCAGCATTTAATCGGTCTATCTTACAAAAATGTATGAAAGACATCAATGAGAATACAGATTTAGCAGTTACTCTAGAACTTATTAAAACAGGTAGAAGATGTACACATTTAGAATTCTTTTTTAACAAGAAAGAATCTGAAAAGAAAACGATTGCTGCTCCTGTGCAGATGCAAAACAATCATACGACGACCAATCCTGAAGAAGATGTACCGCAAAATGCATTACAGAAGAAGATGAAAATGTTACAATCTTTAGGGTTCAGTAGAGAAGAAATATTAAGAGAATTATTAAAAACGGATGTCGTTAATGAAGTAGAAGAAACTATTGAGGTAACACCTGAAGTTGTCAATGATCCTCCTCCAGTTCAAGCATCTTTGGATTTTGAGTTCCAGAGTAAGCTAAATAAACTTCCCGTTCGATTGGCGGAGTTAGGACTACAACAAGACGTAATACAAGTAGCAGTAAGTAAATACCAGCAAAACCCTGCTTGGAAAATCTGGAAAGAAATAAATGATTTGAAAATGGCCATAAGGGATAAACAGAATTTCCCGAATGTACATACACTTAAGAAATGGATCTTATCATAAAATAAAAAAAGCTCGGCATATAATGCTGAGCTTTTTATTTAACTGATATTGATATTATCCTAAAAGTTATCTTTAATTATATTATCTAATGCTACTAACCTAACCACATGTATTTCAAAATGTTTTAAAAAACTTCATTTTTTTTTCATCAATTTTTTTATTCTTTAGAAACATTAATAGAATCTTAATTATTACCTTTTTGAAGGCGTATTAAACAATCCAAAATGTGTAAAAGAATTCTGCTGTTTTTTTACTAAAACCTATAAATGAGAGAGTTAACTCATAATAACCTTATTCAAGGTAAAATGAAGCTCAATTTTGATTCTCCAATATTTCTCTGCTGTCTAATCAAATAGTCTCTTTTTTTTTGATAAAAAACCTTAGTATTCTAATTATTATTGATTTTAAACTGTTTCGGTAATGATTTTTTGTTAAATTTGCGGGTTGATTATATTTAAAGATAGACAACGTTTTCATTTTAGAGTAGACTCTAATAGGGTAAAACGGTTTATTGATAAATAAGATCAGTTGAGTTCGAAAGAAAAATAATCATATAAGAATAAATATGTCAATATTATCATTCCAAAAGCCGGAGAGAGTAGTAATGGACAAGGCCGGTGATTACAAAGGTCTATTTGAGTTCAAACCTTTAGAAAGAGGTTACGGTGCTACTATTGGTAATGCCTTTAAAAGAACGTTATTATCTGCGCTAGAAGGATATGCTATTGTCGGTATTAAGTTTTTAAATACTGTTCAGGATTCTTCTAAAGTTGCAGGTATCACAGAAGAGTTACCTGAAGTGCTTTTGAATCTGAAGCAGGTACGTTTAAAGCCAATGATCGAAGAGCCAGTTGAAAAGATTGTTGTAGATTTGAACGGTAAAACTGAATTCAGAGCGGGTGATATTAAAGAATATTGCAGTCAGCAGTTTGAAGTAATGAATCCTGATTTAGTGATTTGTACTTTAGATGGTACTTCTATCCCTCAGTTTGAATTAACTATTAGCCTTGGTAGAGGTTATGTTCTTGCAGAACAACAAGCTATCAATGCAGAAGGGGATAACGGTTATATTTCTATGGATACTACATTTACACCAATTAAAAATGTAGATTATTCAGTAGAAAATACTCGTGTAGAGCAACGTACTGACTACGAAAAATTATTAATTGAGATCGAAACAGATGGAACTATCCTTCCTGAAGTAGCTTTACAAGGAGCTGCCAACATTTTGATCCAACACTTCGCTCAAATTACTGATAAGGAAATCACAATCGACATGACACCTCGTTCTGCTGAGCCTAAATGGACTCCAGAAGAAATTAAGAAGCGTGCTATGTTAGAAACACCTATCTCTGAATTAGAGCTATCTGTACGTGCTTATAACTCTTTAAAAGCAGGTGAGGTAAAAACACTTGGTGAGCTTGTTTCTCTTGAAGTTCGTGACTTAATGAAGTTCCGTAACTTTGGTAAGAAAACACTTACTGAATTAGAAGAGATGTTATCAGACCGCGATTTAACTTTCGGTATGGATGTATCAAAATACCGTTTAGGTGAAGATTAATCCTTTCTGAGAAAAGATATAAGAAACCGTAGTAGAAATACTACGGTTTTTTTTTATGAAAAAAAAATACCCTCCTGTTAATAACGGAAGGGTATCACAATAATAATACTATGGTATTCGGCTTTCTTGCATTTTAGTCTTTAGATAAATTTACTTGGCTTTACAAAACAGTAGAGGAGTGTAGATCCTCTAATTTTTTTATAAGTTGTTGAGCCATATTGTAGAGGTAGTCCCCCAAGTGTTTAGACTTGGAAGTACCTTATGACTATACCTTTTATCAATAATTTTGCGTGCGATTTTATGTTTACAATGAACATTTACAATACTATGGTTTCCATTAAGCACTGTAAAGAGCGTAGACCCCGCAAATTCTTTCGATATCGCACTTTTACTAGTAGCTGTAATCATATATTGCCCTTGAGGTAGAAGAAGTATACTAGGTACATCATTAAATCTTTTGTACGAACGTACTACCTCTTTATTATCATTGATGATATCGATAGTAAACATTCCTACATCTAAAAAGTGTTGATCAATACGATCTAATTGATTTTGGCCATCCAAAGTTAAATTGAAACAAACCTTTCCTAATTGGTGATCATTTGATTGATTAAATTGAATACATAAGCTAATTGATAATATTACAATAGTAAGCGTAGAAATAGGGAAAATGATACTTTTCATAATACAGCAGTTAAAACTTTGTTTCCTTCCTATACGGTGAATGGAAGTGAAAATGTTTAAGTAGGTATTGTACAGCATCCTCTCTTTTTTGTATGATTTAGTAAGAAAGTTATCGTATTAGAATAGACCTAACTTGAATTATTTCAAGATAATTTTATTGATATATTGATAAAAGAGGTGTGAATCATCTAAATATTGACCTATTGATAAAATTCTTACACAACAGTAAAGGCTGAGAGTTCTATCATTTTATGACTCATTGCTTATCAAAATTGAAGAAATAGTAAACATACTTTAAACAATTGTTTCCTCTTTGAATTACTTAATTATATTTACAATTCGAAAATCAACAACACATCATTGGATGAAAAGACTTCTTATTATAGTAATTATGGGACTTTCTTTGTGTGTAAAGGCACAAGAAGACAGTAGTCAAGATAAATTCTTAAAAGCAGGAGATAAAATTCATCCTATAGAAGTAAGAGATCTAAAAAATAACCCTTATACAACACCAAGTATAGGAGAGAAGGTATTGTTGATTTTCTATCCAGACCCCGATAATCCAAAAGAGAATGACGAATTTGTTGAGAAAACAAAAGAGTGGAAATTCCCATTGGATAAATTTCATGCCTACGGAATTGTGAATTTAAAAGACACACCTTATCCGAATGGTATTATACGATTCATGATACGTATGTTAAGAAAGAGGTCTAAAAGAGAAGCCAACGCACTAATTTTAACCGATCCAAAAGGAGTAGTACAGTCTGAATGGAATACTGGCGATTGTAATAACCATATAAGTGTTCTTGTGGTGGATAATACAGGAGAGGTGATATTTTGGAAAGCAGGCAAGATAACAGAAGAAGAAACGAAATATGTGATAGATGAATTAAGAAAACGATTGCCTGAAGCTAGAAAACTTACAGAAGAAGAACTCAAGGCAATGGAACTCTAAGTAGTTGTACAAAAAAACGAAATGTGGGAATTACGAATTTAAACTAATCTGTGTTAGTCTATCATCACGTAGCTATGCTATTCTGCTTTGATAGACTTAAAATTATCATTCAGCATACCTCAAGTTTAAATATACAACTGTTTAGATAGGGAAACGTTAAATAAATATCACTTATCATATAAACACTAAATTTAATTTCACTAACCATGACTATCAAATCAAATGAGGAAGCATTATTCCTTAAAATAATGGAAGAAGAGATTGTTCCTGCAGAAGGATGTACAGAACCTATTGCAATAGCCTATGCTGCTGCTTTGGCTACCAAGTATTTAAATAATACAGTAGAGAAGATTACTGTAAACGTATCTGGTAATATCCTTAAAAATGCCATGAGCGTGGTAGTACCTAATTCTGGAGGTAAGGTAGGTATTAAAGTCGCTGCAGCTATGGGAGCGTTATATGGTAATGCTGAGGCCGATTTAATGGTTATTAGTGATATCACTTCTCAAAACATGGAAAATGTTAATCTATTCCTCGATAAGAATAATGTTGAAATTAAAGTCGTAGAGAATGCGATGGCATTATATATTTTGATGGAAGTAGAGGGAAATGATCAAAAAGCAAGTGTTGAAATTAAACACACTCATACCAACGTTACCAAAGTAATTAAGAATGAAGAAGTGATTATTGATCAGCCTTGTAATGATAGTGATTTCAATTCTACACTTACAGATAGAAGTATCTTGTCTGTAGAAAAGATTTTTCATTACGCTAATACCATTTCTATTGAAAAAATCACTCCTATTTTCAAAAAAGTAGTGACTTACAATCAACGTATCGCTCAAGAAGGTTTAAATCAAAAATATGGTGTCAATATAGGTGCAGCTATTCAAAAGAATATTGATAGAGGTATGTATGGAGATGATCAACGTAATCGATCTGCCTCTTTTACTGCCGCAGGTAGTGATGCAAGAATGGGTGGGAGTGCAATGCCAGTAATGACAACCAGTGGTAGTGGTAATCAAGGAATGACGGCCTCTTTACCTATTATTAAGTATTGCTTAGATCAAAATCTTCCTGAAGAGAAAATGTATAGAGCATTGTTCATGTCTCATCTTACAACAGTACACGTTAAAACTAACGTAGGACGACTTTCTGCTTATTGTGGAGCAATGACAGCCTCTGCAGCTGTAAGTGGTACATTGGTCTTTTTAGAAGGTGGTACAGTAGAGGCTATTCAAAATGCAATAACCAATACATTAGGTAATGTTTCTGGAGTGATATGTGATGGAGCAAAAGCTTCGTGTGCTACTAAAATTGCCTCTGGTATTTATTCTGCCTTTGATGGAGCTATGTTAGCACAAATGGGTAGTGTTTTATCTTCTGATGATGGAATTATTGGTGATGGAGTAGAAGATACAATCCAAAATGTAGGAACATTAGCACAAGAAGGAATGAAGTCTACAGATAAAACCATTTTAGAGATTATGACAAAAGAATAGGTTGAAGAAATTCACTTTACGATAAGTTCTCCAAGCTATCGCATATATAGAGGCTTTTTGATAAAGCTAAAATAAATAAGAGGTTATCTCATGTTATCATGAAATAACCTCTTATTTATTTAAAAGGGTGTCTTAATTATTCCTCCTATAATCACTTCAAGGTCTTGTATTCACTTAATAGGAAATAGTCTCTTGTTATATCAATTGTTGAAGGCGATATCTAAAATATGAAGTGAAATATTAGAAAAGTACAACAATGTTCCACGTGGAGCATTTATATGAGGTGTTGTTCTTTATTAAGTTACATATCAATTAAATGAAACCGAAGTTTAATATTTTCACAGTATTCTTATCAGATTCATTTTAAACCACCCTAAAAATTAAACTAATGATTAACTTATTCATTTACAGTGCTTTATGTTATTTTGATGTTTCACGGATGAAAAATAACTTCTTTATCAATTTCTTATACTAACAAATCATCGAAAGGAAAGTTGACCTCTATTTATTCTAACACAGTTTTTCTAGAAGTAACCACATGATCATTCAAAACAAAATGAAGTCGATCAGAGATAATTTTACTATTCCGTTTGTCGAAGACTTCTGTATGATCACAATTCAGTTTGATTTTAAATTCTAATAGAGAATTAATAGATTCCCATTCAAAAGAAGAATAGATTTCCTGTTGCAATGAACTGGTGTGAGATAAGAAAATCCCCATAGGAACATCTTTCTTTTTTACTGAAGGTAAGTTTAGAGGGTTAATGGATTTGTATGACTTACTTGTATTCTTATTGTTTTTTGAGAGATTATGATAATAGGTATTAGCATACTCCCATAAGGAAGTAGTGATAGACTGATTTTTTGCCACCTCTCCCCAATCTTTTAATAGTTCATTATTATCAGAAGGATTAAAAATTAAAGGAGTATCTATTGCGAGTAAAAAGGAAGTAGATAATGTCTCATCAATAATATTAAAGGCAAGTATACCGCTAAAGTCATGTGCTATGTACGCATTAAATTTAAAGGGATAGGTTTTGATGTAAGAGCGTACTTCTTCATTAAAATTTACATCGGTAATTTTATCCGTAGCATAATTGATATAATAAATATTAAAGTCGTTTTCTAAGGTTTTCCATAAATGCTTGTAGGCTTTTTTATGGTTATTTATAGGTTGAAAGAAAAGGATATTGGGTTTGTTTTTTTGATACTCTATCTCTTCTATTGAGATATTAAATTCATTTTTTAGGTAAACGATTTCAAAACTAGATCTATTAAATAAAGCATGTATTAAATGCTGTACATATAAATACTTAGATACAATATTGAAAGGATTATAAGAATAAACCTTTGGTGGCTTTTCTTGATGGTTAATCTTTTCAAAAATATGATTTAAAAATTCCTTGTAGGAAACAGACTTGTCATTGCTGATCATAAAAATTGATTCAGGGTTGACTTTTTTTATGAGCTTTAATCCTTCCTTAGATACCGTTTGATTATGTAGAGTATCTTTTAAATAAGCCTCATTTATAAGTAGTGTTTTGTACTTTGTATTTACCTCTTCAAAGGTAAATGGAATACAAACACTAGAACAGGCAAACACCGCTATCGCCACATCAAAAGGATGATCAAGGTGTATCTGTATTACATCAATTGTCTTTCTATATTGAAGTAAATGAGCCGTAATGATATTCACTTTTTGAAGTTCATCTTTATAAGCAAACGATTCTTTATTAAAAGATAAATATGATTTATGGTCAAAGATATTTTTCTGTTGTACTATTATTTGATGCAAATTGGGGTAAAAATTCTTGAGCATAATAAATAGTTAATGGTATTATAAGTAATAATGAGAAAAAGGAGATAACATAGTTAATGATATTGGTTCTGAATTTACTATCAAATATTTGGGTTGACTAGAATGTTTAAATCTAACCTGTGGTAATCTTTAGACTTTACAACTAATCTATCAAATAGTAATATAGTTTTTATCAAATAAAGAGGGGGGAAATGCAGTTATTCATCTTAAGGTAATATGAGCACGACTAAAGTAATATAAATGTAACCTTGGCTAGATATTGAGTTTATTCTAATAATCTAATTTTGTTTCACATTAACGAATATAGTAGTTAATAAAAATACAGTTAATTATAGTACATCTGTTTTACTAAAACAGAAACTATAACAAGTTTAATATGCGATTAGAATGGTTAAAGTAGTATGCGATCATTCTAAAAATTATTTAAAGCTCAAGTAATATTTACTTGAGCTTTTTCTTTGATAAACCAATCACAAAAATTTACCTTTTAGTTTTTTAAATCTTCGATGAGTGGCTCTAATTTTTCTATCGTTACATGTTCCATGATTACAACTTTATACCATTTAGGTTGGTGATGTACATCTGGAACTAACCCATATTTCTTAGCAGTTTGAGCAGTAATGCCCTCCGCTTTCATTGTGATAATATTAGAGGATTCACTTCTGTAGTATTCTATTTTAAGCTCGTCTAATTTGTGTGTAAACCAATCGGCTCTTTTACTTAAAATGAAAATTTTCTCTCTCATACCATAAGGTCCGTAGGTCATAAGTATCATCCAGATAGCAATAGCATTAGCGCCAGACCTACTACCAATCATAGTAAAATCATCTCCTTCTACATAATCTGCTTTGGTGTTGGCGTATTGCATCCATTCTTTTCTGACTAGAAATAAACCAGTGCCATAAGGTGCTTGAAGCATTTTATGTGCATCTAAAGTAACTGATGTCACTTTAGGGTTTCTAAAATCAAGAGCGTGATTTTTATGCGCAAAAGGGAAAAAGAAACCGCCATATGCACCGTCTACATGTAGCTTATAGGGTAGCTTATTTTCTTCCATTACATCAGCATATAAATCAATAGGATCTACTGAGCCAAACATGGTAGTCATCATATTTGCAATGATGATAAAATATTTCTTCCCATCCTTTTTAGCTTGGTCAATTACTTCTTGGATGTTATCAGCATTGATCAGCCTACTGTTAAAATCAACTTTTACTCTATAGTAAGCAAGGGATAAAATATTACTTGCCTTTGCCATTGAGTAATGCGAATCCTCTGATGAAATAATGGCGATCTCATCATTTTGGGCTTTATATTTATCTTGATAATAATTACGATAAATCCATATGGCCTGCATATTTGCTTCTGTTCCTCCCGAGGCTACATAACCGTCTATGGCTTTCTCATCAGCATTTAAAATATCAACTGCACAAACTTCTAGCAATTCTCTTTCGATGTCTTGAGTACCCTTAAAAAAGCTTTCTGAGACTCCTTGAGTATGGCAACCAATATGGTTTGGATTATGTAGTAAGGTGGCCATAAAAGGTGCATCTGTTAAGAAAGGGGCATCTTCAGGAAATACCTTGCTATCTAAGTGTGACCCTGGGACACCTAAACTTCTGTCGCCAAAATAGTCAGTGTTTTCGTTTAAAGCATTAAAGATTCTGCTTTTAATTTCTTCTCTGGTTTTCTTTTTCCAAATATGCATTAGAGTGAAATGTGTTTATATGTGTGGTGCAAATATAATTAAGTACATTTGTTTATTGATGAATGAGATGTGATTTATTTCTTGATTGTAGGTGATCTTTCATAAAAGTACAATCACCAACATATTGACATGTTTTCCCATTTTGGCAAATTTGCCAAAATCGATTTGCCATTTACCTTTCTGAAAAAAAAGATGCTGATAGGTATATAATTTTTTCTATCAATATCAATGATTACCTTGTTGCCAACAGATAAAATAATAGACTATTTTACTTAAGGTTTTCTATTTTTGATATCATAGAAATAGTCCATTATTCAATACCATCCAACAACTAAAAGTGAAATATTAAATAAAGAAGAATGAAATATAGATTAATGTTAGTGGTACTATTCACAGTAATAGTATCGTGTTCCAATAAGAATAATTCTTCCGAATCAGTACCAGTAAACAATTTTATACATGGTGTTGATTTATCTTATGTCAATCAAATTCAAATTAGAGGAGGAGAATATAAAGACAATAATCAAGTGAAAGATGCCTTTGAGATTTTCGGATCTAAAGGAACAGGTTTAGCTAGGTTTAGACTTTGGCATAATCCACAATGGACAAAAGAATTATACGGAGATGATAACGGACAATTGTACAATGATTTTGAGGATACACAAAGTGCAATTTTAGCATCGAAAAGAAATGGGATGAAAACCTTATTGGACTTTCATTATTCGGATACTTGGGCTGACCCCGATAAACAATATGCTCCTGAGGCTTGGGAAAATATCACTTCCATAGAAACTCTAGAAGATAGTGTCTACAATTATACACTAACTACTTTGAGAAAATTAAATCAAAATAATGCTTTACCAGAGTATGTTCAATTAGGGAATGAAACCAATTGCGGAATGTTTTATTCTGAGAAGAACGATGCTTTCCCTGATTGTAATGTGTGTGAATCTAAGGAGTGGGATAATTTAAGAGCGGTATTAAATGCTGGTGCTCGTGCAGTAAGAATGGTTGAAAGTGAATTGAATACTGAGATAAAAATTATTTTACATGTTGCTGATCCTCAATTTTTGGATTGGTGGTTTGGTGAGTTAACAAAATCGGTGGTAGACTTCGATGCAATAGGTGTTTCTTATTATCCTTTATGGCATAGAGAGGTTTCATTTGATCAACTAGAGAATCATATTAAAAATGTAAAAAACAAATTCGGAAAAGATATTATTATTTTAGAAACGGCTTACCCATGGACTACAGAAGGGAATGACAATATGCCCAATTTATTTGGAGATCAAGTGCCTTTGGAAGGATATGCTTATACTCCAAGCGGACAACTAAATTTCATGAAAGACTTATCTACTAAAATGAAAAGTGCAGGCGCATTAGGAGTAGTGTATTGGGAGAGTGCTTGGATTGCTTATCCAATAAAAACTTTATGGGGTACAGGTTCCTCTTGGGAAAATTGCACTTATTTTGATTATGAAAATAATGCCAGTGGAGTGTTTGACTATATGAAAGAATAATAAAATAGATGGCAGTTTAAATAAAAATGCTATCCAAACTCAGATGAAAATTTATTTGAAATGTTTGTATAAAGTGAAAAATATCATTTAATATGAACAGGACATTATTGTATATTTGGTTGCTGAAATTTGAAATCTAAGAACAACTAATACACCAACAGAAATGAATGTAATCCAGAAGAAAGATAAAATAAAATTGTTTAAAGAAGGACAAGAACTTCCATATCACTTATTATTATTAGCCGATGAAACTATTGAAGCCATAGATAAATATATACATCAATCAGAAATATATATTTATGAAAGAGACGGGGAGACCGTAGGGATTTATGCTTGTCAGTTAATGGATGGAGAATCATTAGAAATTAAGAACATTGCTGTATCAGAAGATTGTCAAGGTGAAGGGATCGGCCAGAAATTATTGACACACGCTATATCCAATGCAACAAAAAGAGGGTTTAAGTTTTTACTGATTGGAACAAGTAATGCAGCCTTTAGACAATTGTATTTATATCAAAAAATGGGCTTTAGATTCTATAAAGTTTTAACCGATTTCTTTACGAAAAATTACCAACAAGAAATTATAGAAAACGGCCTTGTGTTGAATGATATGTTACTTTTAAGGAAAAATTTGCTTAGTAAGTAACATTAATATTACGCTTAAATAAAGTTTCTAATTTTTGATTTAATAATTCTTAATAAGTTAAAGTTATTTTAGATAACTAACGTAAATAGTAGTGTGTTTATCGGTTACAGTAAAACGGTCAAGTAAAATGGAAAAGACACTAATGTCAGCTATTCGCACTTTAGAAAATGAAGTGTCGACAATGCAAGAAAGAATTAATGAAATGAAAAGTCATGGATCCTCATCACTAGACACGCAACATTTGCAGGTGAAGATTAGACGATGCAAATGCCAACTAAACGAACTGAAGTTTCAAAACGCTAACAGCTAATTTGTGACTCGTAAAAAATTTAGGACAGAAAGAAATTTCTGTCCTTTTTTTATGTTTATAAAAATTCACATTAAAAAGATGAAACCTTACCATAAGCTTAGTACCTTCAATGTATATGGATAAACAAAAACAAAACTTTTTCGTATTTATGCTGGGATCTCTCGCAATGATAGGTCCTTTTAATATCGATACCTGTCTCCCGGCATTAGGTCGTATTGCAGATGATTTTAACGTTGCATTTGGCGATGTGGAAATTAGTATGAGTTTATTCTTCTTGTTTTTTGGTGTTGGTCAATTACTAGGAGGATATTATTCTGATATAAAGGGAAGGAAATTTATTGTCGTCTTAGGGTTAATGATAAGTATGATCGCCTCTTTGATGCTTGTCTTCTCTAATAGTTTATATCAATTTTATGCTATGCGTTCGTTACAGGCCATTGGAGGTGGTTTTGTAGGTGTAACAATAGCGGCCATCGTAAGAGATAATTTTACAGGAAAAGAGGCTGCAAGTGTCATGTCACTAATTACAATGATAGCGATGGGAGCACCATTAATTGCTCCTTCAATTGGAGCTACTTTATTAAAATATTTTAGTTGGCATTCCATCTTTGTATTTATTGCTTTATATGCTCTAATAGTTCTTATTCCCTTCTTTAAAAAAGTGAAGAATGTCGTACCAGAGCATAAAGAGAAATTGACTTACTTTCAAGGATTAAAAAAGGTGTACTTTAACCGACCTGCTTTGGCGTATATGTGTGTTATGGCTATACCTTCTGGAGCTTTATATACTTATCTTACCACAGCACCTTTTATATATCAAGAATTTTTCAAATTAACGGAATCTAATTTTGCTATTATATTTGGTTTAAATGGGGGAGGTTTGATTGTAATGAATAAGATAAATTCTATACTAGTAAAAAGACATTCTTCAAGAAAATTACTGCATGTGGGTTTAAGTCTACACTTATCTACTTTAATCCTCATCTTGATAAGTATTACTATAGCGAGTCCTAATATTTTTATCGTCTTGCCGTTATTGACATTGCATCTAAGCTCACTAGGATTATTGTCTGGAAACGCTACTTCTATCGCTTTAGAAAAATACGAGAAACAGTTTGCAGGTATTGCAAATTCACAAATGCGTGTAGTTGGGATAGCCTTTGGAGCATTAGCAGGAGGGATGGCAAGTAAATTAAATAATGGCACTTTGTTTCCTCCTTTTATTGTGATGTTCTGTTGTTCTTTAATTGGCATTCTTTTATATGTACTATTGAAGAAATTTGATTTAGAAAGAAAATCCATTTAGAATGAAAATTGAAAATTGTCCTTGTGGATCAGGAAGAGCGTATGATGGTTGCTGTGGAATTGCACATCATAATATTGAAAATGTAATTACGGCAGAGCAGTTAATGCGCTCTAGGTATACCGCTTTTACAATGGCGAATGGAGAATATTTAAATTTAAGCCATCATAGTAAAACAAGACCACAGAGTAGGAGAGAAAGAAGAGATTTGGTTAAATGGGCTAAATCTGTAAAATGGGATCATCTAGAGGTGGTTCAGTGCATTAAAGGAGGTGAAAGTGATGATACAGGTGTTGTAGAATTTAAAGCCTATTTTAAGGATTCTGGAGGCTTACAAGTAATTCATGAAAAGTCTACTTTTATAAAAGAAAACGGACATTGGGTGTATGATACAGCACTGTAGAGATTATTCCAATTTGACTTAATAAAATGTTATATTGAATTTTAGAATATATAAAAAGGCTCGCTTAGAATTTTCATCTAAACGAGCCTTTTTTAGTCAGTCCCTATTTCAATAAATGTCGGTCTATCTTAATAGAATAAATCTCTTCGATACTTCAGATGTTGAAGTAGATATTTTTATGAAATAAACTCCATTTTGAAGTTTATTATCTAAAGTGATTTTTGTTACATCAGAAGAGAATGAAGTTTTATTTACTGTTTGAACAACTTGTCCTTGAGTATTTAAAATTGAAATAACAAAAGGTTGGCTGTCAGCATCAGAATATTTGATGTTCAACGCAGAGTTTGTAGGAGAAGGGTATACTTGAAGTTGAACTCCATCAACATCTTCGATACTAGTAATATCTCCTTCACCCGGAGTTTCTTCTTCTTCGCCTTCTCCTTCACCTGGAGTTTCTTCTTCTTCACCTTCTCCTTCGCCCGGAGTTTCTTCTTCTTCACCTTCTCCTTCACCCGGAGTTTCTTCCTCTTCGCCTTCTCCTTCACCCGGAGTTTCTTCTTCTTCACCTTCTCCTTCACCTGGAGTTTCTTCTTCTTGATCCACTGTTGATCTTAACTGTAAGTCATCAATGTCAAGATCACCGTTCCAAGTTCTAAGAACAGAAATATAAACAGTAGCATCTGCTTCTGGAGTAAAAACTACTTCATGTTGATACCATTCAGCACCTAAAGCATCATCATTCCTAGCATTGTAATCTTCAGAAGAAAATAATGGCTCTTCATCTTCAACATTTACAATACGGACAGAGCGAGAGAATTTACCTCTTGTTTTTCCTCTTAATATATATTCAACACCTGCCTTTAAAGAGAATTCTTGATTTACACTTACAAGAGTATTTGCAGAGGTGCTTGTCGCTTCAATAGTTAATTTCAAGAATTGGTTTTCACCTTCTTTTTGAACTGTTAGAGTTCTTGCAAGATCTTCTTGTTGGAAGACTTTCTTCATAAAATCAACATTGTCTACATCTTGATTCTCAGTATATTCTGTGAAATCGTTAAAGTAAACATCATAGCCAGATTCTTCTGTAGGAGGAGTCTCTTCTTCTTCTTCTTCAGTTGGAAGTTCCTCAGAAGATCTTACTTCTATGTTATCAAAATCTAGATTACTATTCCATTCTCTAAGCACAGCAATTGTAGCAGTAAAGTCTTCTGTTGGTGTAAACTCAATTTGTAAGTTATACCATTCAGAAGATAAGGTAGCATCGTTGGTCGCATTGTATACTTCTGATACAAAATCTGCCGTACCAGATTCATTATTGATTACACGAATAGAACGTTTAAATGATCCTCTAGTATCCATGCTTACAGAGTAATCTACACCAGCTTTGAATTGAAACTCTTTTAAGATTCTTACAATTGTGTTTGCGCCAGCATTGGTACTCTCAATAGATAATTGTAAGTATTCTTCATCATTATCATGCTGAACAGTAAGTGATCTTGCTAATTCAGGTTGTTGAAAACCTTCAAAGTTAAAATCACCTTCATTTACATCTTCTTGATGAGCATAAGTAGAGAAATCATTTGCATAGTGAACATAAGGTAACATTGGATCTGGAGTTTCTTCCTCTGCTTGATCATCAACAATAAGTAAATCATCAATGTCAAGTTTACCATTCCAGTTTCTAAGAATACCAACATAACCCATCATATCCTCATTAGGAGTGATGGTTAAAGAATGCTCATACCATTCAGCAGCTTTCTCAGCGTCGTTAGTTGCATTATATAAAGCTTCTGCAGCAACAGCAGCATTAGTTGCCGGGTTTATTACGCGTAAACCTCTTACGAATGCTCCTCTAGTTTTAGCTGTAAAAGTGTAAGTAACACCAGCTTTTAAAGCAAACTCATTTGACCCTTTAATCATGGTATTATAACCTTTATTAGGATCCGCTGCAGGAATGTCATAAGACATAAATTTGTTCCCATCTTCCTCAGCAATTACCAAAGTTCTTGGCTCGTCTGTTAATTGATAAGCATCTAAATAATAGTCACCTTGAGTTACAATATCTGTAGCTACATCATAAGAATCGAACGTGTTTTCATAGACAGTATTCTGAGCTGTTACAGCTAAACCGAATACACAGAATAGTAAAGTTGTTAGAATTTTTTTCATACTAGTGTTATTAAAAATGATAACACCTGTTCAGTAATAATTCATGTATTATTAAAAATAACAAGTACATGCTCTCATCTAAATATAAGCTTAGAGAAGTTTTGTAAAAAATGTAGTCTTTTAGAACAGATGTTAATTAAATAATCTATTCAAATGTATCATTTACAATTATTTTAAATGTCGTTTTAAGTGCCTAAGATGTATCAATTAAACCCAAAAAGAGGCTATTTGTGTTAGCGGAATGAAACAAAAAAATACATCTGAAAGTCAATAAATGAAACTATTCTTACTATGGTAAAAAATTATCCAAAACTAAAAATGTAGCCTAATAATGGAATTAGTGAAAACAAACTTTTATAATGTGGCCACCCACTCTCTTGCAGCCCTAGCATTATCAAAATATTGTATATCAAGAGGTCCTGATTGAGCTTTTTGTTCGTCAAATGTTTGTTCAATAGATAGGTCTCTGATTAAATCACCACTCAAGATAAAAGCAATTTTTACGATTCCACTTTTGATATAAATTGGTATGATAACTTCATCATGCCATACTTGAATGTCTAAGTTCATAGTGAAATGATATAGACGTGTGTCTACCATAAATCCATTCACATTATTTGCAACCCCATCCGATTCAATAAGCTTAGACAATGAGACAATATGTTCTTTAAATTGCTCTGTGGTCATTTCATGCTCTGAGAGGTTTTCCCATTTGATATAATACATTTGATCCAATCTTTTTACAGACCAAAAGTTGGTTTTTAATAAGTCTTGGTTAGCCGTATTTTCATTATTATTCATAGCAATGTATAGGTTATTTATGATGAGATATATGTGTCTTGATAACAGTATTTTATCAAATTTAATGCACAAGTCTTTAGACGGTAATATTTTTAATAATTACCATAAGAATAGTACAATTGATTCCAAATAAAAGATAAGTTGAATCCTTTAAATCCAAATATACTTTGATATCAACCTTAATATTTGTCATAAACAGAATAAAATTCTAATTTATTAATACTAAAAATTACACTTTTTAAGGATTCTAACTTATGTTTGTTACTATAAAGTAAATCATATTAAATACATATAACACATACTATCAAGACCATGAAAGCACTAGTAAAATCTAAAGCCGAAAAAGGCTTATGGATGGAGGATGTACCCATTCCTGAGGTTGGACCTAACGATGTTTTAATAAAAGTAGCTAAATCATCTATTTGTGGCACCGATTTGCATATTTATCTTTGGGATGAATGGGCTAGTAAAACTGTAAGAGTCGGACAAACTATTGGTCATGAATATGTTGGTCATGTAGCTGCTTTTGGTAGCGAGGTGAAATCTTTTAAAGAAGGTGACCGAGTGACAGGTGAAGGACATATTGCATGTAATAGATGTCGTAACTGTAGAAGAGGACGTCAGCATATTTGTGAAAAAACAATTGGTATTGGTGTAAATACTGATGGTTCTTTTGCTGAGTATGTTAAAGTACCGGCTACTAATGTGATGAAAATTAATGAAGCTATTCCTGATGAAGTGGTATCTATTATGGATCCTCTAGGAAATGCAACACACACAGCTTTATCGTTTCCTTTGATTGCAGAAGATGTATTGATTACAGGATCTGGCTTGATAGGAAGTATGGCGATTCAAGTCGCTAAATTTGCTGGAGCACGAAATATCGTTGCGACAGAAATGAATGAATATAGAGCTGAACTAGCTAAAAAAATGGGAGCGACAAGAGTGGTGAACCCTAGACATGAAAAATTAGAAGATGTAATGGCCGAGTTAAAAATGACGGGCTTTGATATCGGTTTAGAATGTTCTGGCTCTCCTATCGCTTTTAATCAAATGATTAGCCATATGTACAATTCTGGTAAAGTATCTTTATTAGGTATTCTTCCAAATTCTGCTCAGGTAGATTGGAATAAAATCATCTTTAGAGGACTTACCTTAAAAGGCATTTACGGTCGTGAGATGTACGAAACTTGGTATCAAATGGAGCAAATGCTCTTATCTGGCTTAGACATCGCACCTATCATTACTCACCGTTTTGGAATTGATGATTTCCAAAAAGGATTTGATGTGATGGAGCAAGGCGACTGTGGTAAAGTAATTCTTAACTGGGACTAACCAATTATTCAATACTAAAAAATCCTGATCAAAATGAGCAAAAAAATATATGAAAGTCTTAAAGAAGACTTAAAACAAATTGAAGCAGATGGCTTATATAAAAATGAGAGAATCATTGTAAGTCCACAAGACGCTGAGATTACATTAAATACAGGGCAGTCGGTATTAAACTTCTGTGCTAATAACTATTTAGGATTATCTAACCATCCTAGATTGATTAAAGCAGCAAAAGACGCCATGGATTCTCATGGTTTCGGTATGTCTTCTGTAAGATTTATTTGTGGTGCTACGGATCTTCATAAGAAGTTAGAGCAAAAGATTGCAGACTTCTTTGGTGCAGAAGATACTATTCTTTATGCCGCTTGTTTTGATGCTAATGGTGGTGTATTCGAACCGTTATTAACAGCAGAAGATGCGATTATTTCTGATACATTAAACCACGCTTCAATTATTGATGGTGTGCGTTTATGTAAAGCAAAGAGATATCGTTTTGCGACTGCAGACATGGCTGATCTTGAAAAGCAATTACAAGCAGCACAAGAGCAACGTTATAGAATTATTGTGACAGACGGTGTATTCTCTATGGACGGTCATGTAGCTCCTATGGACGAAGTTGTAGCTTTAGCTGATAAATACGATGCTTTAGTGATGGTTGATGAGTGTCATTCTGCAGGCGTTGTTGGTAAAACAGGTAGAGGTGTGACAGAACATTTCGATATTCGTGGAAAAGTAGATATCATTACTGGTACTTTAGGTAAAGCATTTGGTGGTGCTATCGGTGGATTTACTACGGGTAAGAAAGAAGTAATTGAGATGTTACGTCAGCGTTCTCGTCCTTATTTATTCTCTAACTCAATTCCTCCATCTATTGCAGCAGCAGGTATCGAAATGTTCGATATGATGGATTCAACAGATGAGTTGTCGACTAAACTACATACCAATACAACTTACTTTAAAGAGCAAATGTTGGCAGCAGGTTTTGATATTAAACCAACAGAATCGGCTATTTGTGCAGTGATGTTATATAATGCTGAGTTGTCTCAACGTTTTGCGGAGAAACTGTTAGAAAAAGGCATTTATGTAATTGGTTTCTATTTCCCTGTAGTTCCAAAAGAACAAGCGAGAATTAGAGTACAATTATCGGCTGCACATACTAGAGAACATTTAGAAAAAGCAGTAAAAGCATTTACAGAAGTAGGTAAAGAATTAGGTGTGATTTAATTATCACTATCTAGATTATATTATAATAAAAATAGGCTATCTCATAAATCATGAGATAGCCTATTTTTTTATTTATTTTGATGCTCTAAATCGTTCAACATCGACTGAGCAAAATAATCCATTGGTGTTTCTTTTTCCTCTTTATTTCTAATTAATCCGAAAATTAATAGGAGAGGGGAGAATAATATAATAATACTTTTCATTGGTAGTAATCTAATTGGTAAGTAAAATGTTTTTTGTTGTTTCTATTAAAAACGAAACTCACAAAAATGCTTTTACCGAATTAAGATCAAATACTACCTAAAAAGGACCAATATAAGGGAAGACATTATTTTTTATTCATCATCATTTTATCAAAATCTTCCATAAAAGAAGAAAGGACAAAAGGATCTAAATTAGAGTGATCAAATGTAATGGATAAAGGAACAAACATTTGTGTGTGCCTTTGGTATCGTTTACCAAAATAGAAATAAGGTCTTGCAGAATCTAAGGCCGATTGATGTAATTGGAAACCCGTAAACTGTAAGTTAGGAAGGTTGCCAATAAAGTGTGCAGTAGCCCATACTGTAGGAGGTAAAGGTTCAAAATTACCATCTTTACTAAATGCTTTATCAATCTCTTTCTTATAATTGATGAAATACTCCTCAACTGTAGAGCGAGCAGGATCACTGACTAAAATTTCAGAAAAGCGTTTGTCTCCACCAACAGCAATAGGACTAAATGTGGGTAGATTATCAAAAATATACCACTCATTTTCTACTTTTCTGTATCTAAAATGAGGGTGATCTTTCATCGTTTGAACTAAGCACCACATTAGATAAGCCGTAAACGAAGCTCCTTCTTTTCCTTTTAAATTGTCTTGGTAATAACTATACCCTTCTGTAATATCTAATTGTAAGGTCATCTGTAAATTAGGCTCCCTTACAATTTCCTTTTGATGAAAAAAATCGACAGACCATTGTTCGTATGAACTTAATGATTGTATATCTAATTTTTTACCGTCGTATTTATTTAAAAGTTCTTGAAGTGTCATAATAATGGATTGTTATAAGTCGCAAGTTATATTTTTAGACCTAGAATAAAAATCCTATTTTTATCAAATGATACTAAACCTAATTAAAGCAAATTGAAAAAGAAATATAAAATTTTAGTGTTTTTGATTCTATCCCCTATTGTTGTTGTTGGAGTGATGAGTGTGAATCAAGTGTTTACCAAAAATAAAGGTGAAAGTGTTTCCCGTGGAACACGTAGTAATGGTTCTTTAGAGAACGGTTGGTTGATTCCCTACAGAGGCGCTAATTACTCTTATTTTAGCTTTATCAGTTACTTTTTGATGGAGAATGCCTACGTTCATCATAAAGTCTATAATGCCGTTACACAAAGCTACAGTGCATTGGAGAAAAAGTATCCGAAGAAGCATTATACAATCATGGAGTGTAGTGATACAAATGGAGGGGCAATATGGTTTCATAAAACGCACAGAAACGGGACAAGTATTGATTTTATGTCTCCTAAGATGAAAAATGAGGTGCCATATAGAGATTTAGATGATTGGGGGCTTTTTCATTACTTTTTGGAATTTGATCAAGAAGGTAAGCTATTAAAAAAGTTTCCATACACGGATTTTATTCATCCAAAAATTAGTCATTGGATTAGTAGAAATCTAGATACCAAAGTCGAAATTGATTTTGAAAGTATGGCTCAGCATATTTTAGCTTTAGATGATGCTTGCAAGAAAAATGGGATCCGAATTTCAAAAGTTATATTGATGATAGAATTAAAAGAGAATCTCTTTGCCACGGTAACAGGAAAGAAGTTAGTGGCAAGAGGAATACCTTTTGCGACAAAGTTACCTAAAGCGGTCAATCAGATGCACGAAGATCATTATCACATTGATTTTAGGATATAAAAAAAAGCATGCTCTCGATTGAATTCAAAAGCATGCTTTTTTTTGTAGATGAAGTTACAGCAATCCTCTTGCTTTTACTTCTAAATATTTATTGATGGTATCAACCGTTAAATTTTCTGGCTTAGTCAGAATAGTATGAATACCATTTTGATGCAATTGTCTGGCAATGGTTCTTCTTTCAAGAATATTCTCTTCTTGTAAAGCCTTATTATAAATGCCTTCCAGGTTTTCCACTTTAGCTTGAATGGCTTCAGAAATTTCAGAGTCCTCGAATAGTACAACTACTAAAAGGTGCTTTTTAGCCAATCTTCTTAGGTAAGGAAGTTTGTGCTCTAAGCTTTCTTTATGAGTGATATTCGTAAAGAAAATCAACATACTTCTATGTTTTATTTGTTTTCTTAATAGTGTACTGATATTTCCAAAATCGGTTTCTTTATACGATGGATCTAAGTTGTACAACTGTTCCATTACGTATTTCATTTGACCGGATTGTCTTTTAGCTTTTAAGAAATTTTGATGTTGATAATCAAATGCAGCCACTCCAATTTGATCTTGCTTAATTTGTGCAATATGTAAAAGTACCAAGGCTGCATTGATAGAATAATCTAATAGAGTCATCCCATTAAAAGGCATCTTCATGCTTCTACCCATATCTAAAACGGCATACACCTCTTGGGCTTTTTCGTCTTGATAATGATTAACCATCAACTGTTGTGAGCGAGCAGTAGCCATCCAGTTAATTGTACGGAAATCATCTCCTGCTACATATTCTTTGATCTGATCAAATTCTTTTTGCTGACCAATTTTTCGAACTTTCTTTATCCCTCCATCAATGTGCCCTGTATGAAGTGCCATCAACTCAAATTTCTTTAGTTTTTGAAAGGATGGATAAACTTTTACCGATTTTATTTCACAATGCTGACTTACCTTTCTTCTTACCAAACCTAATTGTGATTTTATAAAGAGAATCAGGTCACCAAAAAAGTATTCTCCTCTTTTGGTAGGGCGAACAAGGTATTGAATGTTGTTTTCTTCTTTCGGCGAAAGAGTGATAGGAAAACGTAGGTCTCTTAATTGAAATTCAATAGGAGCCTCATCAATTAGTTCTATATTTACTTTTAATCTACTTCTATTCTCTATCCTAATTTTGATAGGATTATCCTCTCCATTAGAAATCCTTTCGGGAGTGTATCTTTCTGCTTTTACTTGATGTTTAATCGAAAATATCAATACAATATCAAAAAGGCTCAGTAATGTGAAGATCAATAGAAATACGTATCCAAGACTTAAAAGGACAGGAAGGAAGTAGGAAAGAAGGAATAGAAAAACCAATCCTCCACCGCACAGAAAAAACCTTTCAGAAAAGAATAATTGTTTATAAAATTTCATGTTGATTTATCTAGGTACCTCTACCATGTGTAAGATCTTATCGATAACACGGTCCATATTTTCACCTTCCATTTCTTTTTCGGCTGTCATAATAAGACGATGGCGTAATACAGGTTGGATGACATAGGCAATATCATCTGGAGTCACAAAATCTCTACCTTGTAAACAAGCCCAAGCTTTAGAAGCATTCATTAAAGCAACACCGGCTCTAGGAGAAGCACCAAGGTATAATTCATTACTCATACGAGTAAGGCGAACCAGCTTTAGAATATAACTCATTAGCTCTTCTTTTACCATCACTTGTTTAGCTAACGCCCTAAATTCTTGTAATTTTTGAGGACTTAATTTGTATTGACTATCCATTAAATTAGTTGGATTTTGGTGCTGATGGTGCATCTTCAATACTTCTAATTCATCTTGCTCCTCTGGGTAGCTCAGATCAATTTTAAATAAGAAACGGTCTAATTGTGCTTCTGGCAATGGGTAAGTTCCTTCTTGTTCTACCGGGTTTTGAGTACCGATAACAAGAAAAGGTTCCTCCATAGTGTAACGATGCCCATCATAAGTAATTTGCCTTTCTTCCATCACCTCGAATAAAGAAGATTGTGTTTTGGCAGGAGCACGATTAATTTCATCTGCAAGAACTATATTACCGAAAATAGGTCCTTTTTTGAAGTCAAATGCATGGGTAGCAGCATTAAAAACATTTGTACCAATTACATCCGAAGGCATTAAATCTGGCGTAAATTGAATACGAGAGTAGTCTCCTTCAATCATGTGAGCTAATGTTTTTGCCGTTAATGTTTTGGCTACACCAGGAACACCCTCTAATAGTACGTGTCCATCGGCTAAAATTGCGGTTAAAAGGAGGTCGATAGTTTTCTCTTGTCCTTTTACAATAGTATTTATTCCTTTTCTTAATTGGTTTAATTCATCTACTAATGAGGAGGTATCTATTCTATTCTCAAAGTTGTTGGTGATATTTTCTTCCATGTCTTTATCTATATTTCTTTTGTATAAAAATCATCAATTAGTTCATTCGTTTTCATAAAGGTGTTGGCAGAGCTAGAATGCTTTATTTCTTTATCTAATTGAATGAAAAGTGCTTTAAGTTCGTCTTCACTTATTCCTGATCTGTGAGACAGTAACTCAATTTTAGAGTTGATTTCATCATCATTTAAGTTCACTTGATACTTATTTCTAATGTGATTCATCAAATATTTTTTTCTTTTTATCAAAATGGATTTGTGATCCCTCTTTTTGATATAAAGTTGACTTATCGTTTTTATAAACCCTATACTTTCGTTGATAGGCGGAGTAATTATAGGGATAGCTCTTTGTTCTCTTTTTGATTGGAATAAGAAATAAATGAAGATCAACATCAATAATAAGTAGACGCTTTCTTTTACTCCATCTCTTGTTAGAACAACTCTAAGAGGAGAACTATGTCCTTCTCTCCCTCTATTGTAAAACTCTGACCTTATATACTCTCCTTCAGGTAGCATTTTTAAAATATCATTTAGGAATGCTGCGTTATTGTTATGCAAAAGCACAATATTGGAGAATAGTTTAGGAACAGTGCATATGTAGACACTGCCCTCTCCGATAGTGTGTTTTAATAAAAAGGCTTTACCCGAGGATTTGTCTACAAATAGTTCACTATTTAATGTATCATATTCAATAATGTTAGAGGTAAATTCAAAACTAGATAATTCTGCTTTAGCATCGTTATAATTGATTTCAACGGAATCTATTATAATTTTATCTTCAGATTTAAGATCAAAGTTTTTAATTTGTATCTCATCAAAATTAGTAGCTGTTTTAAATTTTAATGTATCTTTTAATGCATACGAAAATGATTCAGCTGCTAAAAAAATCGTCCTACCATTTTTAGCCTCCTCTAAAACAGAATTAAGACTCTCAGAATCCAACGAGATTAGATCACTAATTATCATCAGGTTTTTATCCTTTTGATAATTGTCTTCGTTGTAAATCTCATAAGAAGTGAGACGCACATTTTCAATAGTAATACCTAAATCAGAGTCATTAAGTAATTCATGAAAAGCTTTTGTACCATACGGACTTGTCGCATTAGATCGGTAATGCGTATTCCAATCGGTGGTTTTCTTTGCAGTAAACGTAAGTAGAAAATAAATCAGCAAAGCGATACCAAGAAAAGTGTATTGTTTATTTATTTTCATGATTTGCAATTGCTATTTCAAATTCTTGATATTTTTTTTTGATGTCATCACAAATAGTTTCATTGGCTTCAAATTCACCATAAAAACAATATTGAAAGACTACTCCTATACTATTAAAAGGCTGTTTTAATAGTTCATGTTTTAATTGATAAAGGATGTCATTATGATGTTCTACCTTATTTAAATTGATAATATCTTTTTGTTCCAGTTTTTCAATGGCCAAAGAATAATACAGCCTCACCACTTCTTGATACTCTTTTCTAGATAAAGCATCTTCCAGTTGAGTCGATAAAGGAATAAGCTCTTTGTGTGTAGAATAGATCGATTTATTCTCCTGATGAGGTGATATTTTAGTCTCTGTGGTAAAAATAAAGAGCTTATTTGTTTTAAGAATGAGGTAAAGTGCCCATACTAATAAAGCAATTACAGCTCCCCAAAAAAAGTAGCGAACTACAGGACCACTAAGATCTGTACTACCCCCAAAAAGGGTGTGAAGTAAGCTAGAAAGCCAACGACCTATCTTATCAAAAATATCTATTTGATATTGAGGTAAAACATATTGGTAGTCTGTATCATTCTTTATTGCATTGAGTTTTTCTTGAGAGAAGCCTCTTTCTTGTGCGAAACAGCTTCCTTTTAAAACTAATGATAAAAGAAGGGAAAAGTATAACCGCATGTGGGAACGAGTTAAAGCAAGATCAATAGAATTATTTTGTTTAGTAAAGCAGATCACCATTATTTATAAGGAATCTATTTCGTCTAGAATACTAATGGCCTCTTTCTTCTCTCTTAAAGAAAAATAGAGTGCACACATACCATATTGATAGACTGCAAATACTAAAGGATTAAAACAACTAGTAATCATAGATAGTATAGTAATAGTATTACCTAATCCTGTACCTATAGCTGCATCTCCTTCTTGAAGTATATTTAAACCTATAAAAACACCAACTAATAGACTAGGGAATTGTAACACAAAAATAGTGACGAACAATGTAATGAAGCTCAGAATGATTAGAAACAAAAAAGAAGACCACCAATTGTCTTTAATCAATAGATTACATCTACTAATAGCATCTCCTATATTTTTTTGTTCAAAAGCTATAATAGGGAAGATGAGGGCAAAAGTAACGGATATATAAATTCCAGGTACAATAAAGAATAACAACCCTAAAAGAAGAATTATCAGATATAAAAAATAGGCAACTATAAAGGAAAGTGTATTTGTTTTAGCGCCTTTAATTAAAGTGTCTACAGTAAGACTATTTGTGTTTACCATAGACTCTTTGACTAAACTAAAAGCTAAAGTCATTGAATAAATTTGTCCTATTATGACAATTAGATTTCCAAAAATTGATATTGTAGATACAGCATTTGCATTCTCTGGAAATAATAATTCACCCGCTCCTGCGATAGCAGTACCAATAACAATAAAAGGAACACATAATCGTAATGATGATTTAAAAAATATCTTAAAGTGGGTTTTCCAAAAATTGAACGCCAAATCAATATTCTGACCTGCATTTCGAAATTCTTTAAAATTAAAAGTTTGCTGTTGCATTAAACGGTAAAAATTTATGTATGAAATAGAATATAACTAGAAAGAATTTCTTCCTAAAAAATGTATGTATGATACTAAATAATATGCTAATCAGTTTTAGTTTGCTTCTGATATACCTGATTAGCGTAGATAATGTAATAGTAAACAATAAAAGCTAAAGAGGCGATAATAAAGAACAAACGAATTGGTAGAGGCCATTGTACTTGTCTAGTTACAAACCCCTCTAAGAAACCTGCAATAATAAAAATAGGTACTAAACCAATTACTATCTTTAGTCCTCTTTTAGTGCCTTCTTTTAAATTCACTAATCTTGAGTTATGATTAGGAAACAGAAAGGCATTACCTAGAACAAAACCAGCACCTCCTGCAATAATAATTGCTGTGATTTCTAGTGTTCCATGTGTCCAAATACTTAAAAGTGATGCACCCAATACCCCTTTCTGATAAAAGAAATATTGAAAAGAACCTAGCATGATACCATTTCTAAATAATAAAAATCCCGTACCGATACTAGAGAGAATTCCAAATGCAAAAGCCAAAAAAGCCACTCTAATGTTATTGATAGTAATACCAATAAACATGGGTAATTCATCACTATTTGCATATACATCCATAGGTTTACCATTAGCGATATTCTCTAACGTCATGTTTACATAATTATCTCCTAAAATAAGACGTACAAATTCACCATCATGGTGAGCAGAAAATGCTCCGATCAGACAACTAATACCAAAAACAATAAATGCATACAACATTTGTTTTCGATTATTCATCATTTCAAAAGGAACTTCATTTAACCAAAAATGTATAAACCTTGATGATTTTTCTTTTCGTGTTGTATATATTTTTTCGTGATATTGAACGGATAAACCATTTAAATAAATAGCCACTTCACTGTTTGTGTAGTATGTTTGTGCATACGATAAGTCTTCACTTAATGATTTATAATTAGAAGCTAATTTATCCGGAGAGACTGAAGTGTTTTTTATATCTTTATCAATAGTTTCCCATTTATCCTGATTTTTTAGAATAAATATTGGTTCTTTCATAAAAAATTAGTTTGTTAACACAATATATCACAAATTTTTTAAGAGTTAAACATGTCATCGATTTCTTTTCAAAACAGTCAAAATGTAAATATACAATTTCAAAAGGCCAATGTCATTACCAGAATTGGTGCTTACCTAATTGACGGCTTAATTATAGGGGCCATAGGCTTTATCTACTCCCTGTTAGTCATCTATGGTTTTGACCAAATAGATGTTGAAATTGGAAACTTGACAAGAAACATTCTATTAATATCAGGTGGTCTAATTATACTATTATTTTTACTGTATGATTTATTGTGTGAAGTCTTTATGGAAGGGCAGTCTTTAGGGAAAAAAGCAATGAACATTCGCGTAGCTTCTATCGACGGAAGTTCGGTAAGATTTTCTCAATATTTAATTCGTTGGGTCTTTAGATTGTTAGACATTACTTTAGTGAATGGAGTAGTAGCTATTATAGCTATAATAGCAGGAGGTAAAGGACAAAGAGTAGGAGATATATTAGCAGGCACTCTTGTAGTAACAGATTCAAATAAAATTAATGTTTCTGATTTTAATATCCCCACATTCGAGGAAGATTATGAGCCTATTTTTCCACAAGCAAGCTCATTAAACGAGAAGCAGCTTCATGTGATTAAAAAAGCATTAAAACTTGATTTTACTCAAGAACATCAGGCGGTAATATTAAAATTAGAGAACAAACTGAAAGAACAATTAAACATTGAAACAACAATGCGCCATAAGAAGTTCTTAATGCAATTAATGAATGACTATTATTATTACACAATTGAGTCTACAAAAGCTTCTCAATCATTTTAATTTAATAGCTTCTTTGCAGAAATGTAAAATTTAGAGTTACTGATGTACTTCAACTAAAATAGTTATCCTACATAAGTAAATACTTCATTTAAACATCATTATATTAAGAAATTATTATAAATTGTGAGGTGAAATCTACCGAAACATTATTTTTACTCTTATGATAAACTATACATATAAGGCTTTATTACTGCTTCTATCTTTTTGTATCACTCCTTTTTTATATGCACAACAATCAAATGTGAAAGATGAAGTGGAATTTGAATTCACTTGGGAACGTTATGCCAATGAAATAAATAGAAGCTATCATTTTTTTAATATCAATAATAACAATACTGATACAGACGTATATATCACTGGTATTTTGACCATTCATGCCAATTTTGGAGGAGAGCAAAGAGTAGGTGAAGAGGTGTATGACTTAGTGATTGAGAAAGGTCAAAAAATGAAACAGTTGGTGATCAACACTAATGGTTTAACCACATTTACCGATTTTGAATTATCACAAATAGAGGTTCAGAAATTCTCTAGGGAAGTAGAAATTGCCAAAGCATTACAGCAAGGATTTATTTTAATTGATTCTGTCTCTCAAAAAGAGCCTATCATTATCACAACATCAAAATTAGGTGAAGTGAAGTTTTATAAAGGGGTGGACTTCGAAGTGACAGCAAGTACTTTAACGACTACATCAAATGTATCTTTTGAGTATGAGATGTTTTATCCAAATCAAATTGTAACTCAAGAATCACAAGCGCATGAGAATTCTCCAATGAAATCACAAAAATATCATTGTTATGGTATTAATGATTTGATGTTGATCAAGCCAAACAATGTGATCATCGATGGAGAAAAGTATGCAATTGAAGTAGCTCAAATTATTTTACCGGAATCTTATCAGAATAAAATAAAGAAGTTTTTACCTGCTGAGCAAACTGCAAGTCAGGCGGTGGCATCAGGTGCTTCTACTTCAGGTCAAGTAGCTGAAGATGAAAGAATCCAGTTGCTAAAAGCTGAAATGGAAAAAGCTGTAACGGTTCAAGATTACAGCAAAGCAGCATCTTTAAAAGAAGAAATAGGTTTACTAGAACAAATTTCTGAAGCTGTAAATGTGAAAGATTATATTAAGGCAGGGGAACTACAGAAAACTTGGAAAGAAAAGTTTGGAGAAGAAGTAGCGCTCGAAAAATAAAACTATCGGAGATAAATCATCTGATTCTAAAAACGGTCTTTATTTAAAGTTGTAGAGACGTTTATGAAGAAGTCAATTAAAAGTCTATATAAAGAGAGGCTGTCTTATATTTCTAATAAGACAGCCTCTCTTTTATTTTTTCTTTTCTTTCTTCTTGTTCTTTTTGTCTTCCTCTTTTAATTCTTCCTTAGATCTATTTCCAGTACCCATCACTACTACCTGACTTCTATGACTCACACGACCGTTTAACTTGACAACCATTACGTAAGTGCCAGGGCTAAATTCTGATATATCGAAGGATGCTTTGGATCCTGACATAGACACTTCTGGTAATGGAATTTGATGTCCTGTGGAGGGATTGATAAACTCAAAAGTGGGTTTCTCTCCTTCTAATAAATGCATAGCAACATTTAATTGAAACTGTGCAGGGTTAGGATAAATATTAAGCACTTCTCCTTGTACTTTTTCACCATGATAGATAACTTCTACCCATGATTCTTGTTTTCCATCAAAATCAACTTGAGTGAGTCGGTAAAATATTTTCCCCTCAATAGGATTTTTATCTTCCGCTTCATAATTGATAGAGTAATTGGAATTTCCTGCTCCGTTTATTTTATCATATAATACATCGTAACGTCTACCATCTATTGATCTCTCTAAGATAAAATGACTATTATTTAATTCTGTGGCAGTTTCCCAATAAGTCATTACCTCACCATTTTTAGAGACGACATTAAAATAAGTAAGTTCTACCGGTAGGTCTTCATCATCTTCTTGTAAATCAACTTCTACTAGAAACCGGACTAGTTTTCCTGCTGCTTTACTGGTGGGAACACCTCCAACTAATGGTAAATACCTTTTACGTTTCTTATTGTTTTTTATTTCATCAATGTATTCAGATGAATGATTATTGATATTCTGATTTTCATCGATTTGTGTGTAGGAATCTAAAGGAAAGTAATTCTCAATTGACATTTCACTCACATTTATGGAATCATCAGAGAATCGATTGGTATTTTGTGAGCTATAGTAAAGCTTGGAGTTTGTTGGGAATTCATTTCCATCAAAATTTACTCTTACTTCTTCGTTTACAGCTATAGTGCCTCCAAATGTAGAATTCCTTGGCATTGGCCCCCACATATTTTGGCCAATTGTTATACTGGCTCCATCATTATTAATAAATGCAATTTCCTCATGGTTTTCTTTAAAGCCTAATCTTAGATTTTTTTTAACCACAATATTTCCATTATTAATTAAAGTGGATTTATTTTTTAGTCTTAACCCTCCAGAGATCACTAAGGTGTCTCCTGCATTAACTGTTAGCGATTGGTTTTTCTGAATCTGTAATCGACCTGTTACAAAAGTAACCCTTTGGGAAGTAACATAATGGTCTTTTAAAATAAGTTTTGGGGAGATAGTCAGTGTATCGTTATTTACTGTAGCTCCAGGAGCATCAGATAAGTTTTTTGGGGTCTGTGCATAAATAAATGATACTGAACAGAAAAACATGATAATGAAAGGTAAAGATAGTGTTTTCATAGATGGTATGTATATGGTCTCATATAACATACATTTAATCGTAATAGTTAGTTTGAATGGGAAGAATTTTATCAAATAGATCTAAAGGGTTGTTGGTTTAATACCAAAGTGAACGAGTATTTTGATGAATAGTTCTCTTACAGTCCCTCATACTCAAATCTCATTTCAAAAAATGTCTTTGGATCAATAACACCTAGAAATTTAGGAGGGATATTTTTGATCAATTCATATTTTTCAATCCATTGGTTTTCTCTCCATTTTTTACCTAAAGCAGACATAGCATTATAGAAAATAATGGCTTGTTCGTAAGTAGTAAACTGTGCTCTTAACATTTTTATAAATGATTGCTTTTCCTCTACTGTTAAGAATTTTGTCTGATCTACATATTTTATGGTGTGGTATAAATGACGGAAGTAATTACCCAACTTAGATTGGTGTCCAACATAGAACGGTAGCTCTTTATTGTACTTACATTTCTTGTTTTTTAGTGTTGAAATCAAATTATCTGAATGTAGGGGGATATATTTACTTAAGATAGAAATCAATGCATCTTTACTATGTTCTTGTAAACCGAAATGGAATATTAGATAAGTAATATTCAACGTAAGTTCATGAAATTCTTTTTCATTTTGTTCTTCACCTTTAGGAAGGCATTCTTCCACTTCTTTTTGTAATTGATGGCACTGTTGATATAAAGTAATGAATACTTCTCTGCCTTTTCTAGTGATAGGTTCTTCAGATGATGGATCTTTATGTCTTAAAAGTTCCACATTTTCTCTGTGATATTTCATCATTTCGAAGAATTTCACCTCAAATTGTTGTCTCTCAAAAAGCTTTTTTTGCCATTTGATGGTTTCATAGATTAAAATAAAACCTACTAAAGAAAAGATAGGACCAATTGTTCCAGCCATGAAAGAACCATACTTACTTAATACTTCCATGTCTACTCCTATATAGGACTCATACAAATGGTAATCCATAAAAAAGACTAACATTAAAGCAATACCTGTCAATGCTAGAAAGACTGAAAGAGTAAGTGAAATATTGATTTTCTTTAATAGCTTAATCATAATTAGGTTGATGGTGATTATTCAAAAATAAGAGTTAAAAAGTGCTATTCATTATAATTGAAAGGATTATTAAGTATTTACAGTCTACGAAGAGGAGAAGTTAAATAGAATAATTAGACAGGGTAGAGTGGGAATTTTGATGATTTTAAGGGGAGTAAATTTTTTACGTTCCTACTTAATAGATAAAATTGATTTAGTTTATAAAATAAAGTAATGAGTATTCAAGATTTTTAAGAACCTCAATTAACAATTATAACTACTGAAATGAGACGGATTTTATTATTTGCACTATTACCTTTTTTCATTGGTGCGTGTTCGAAGAAAGCCAATGATACGACAATTGAAAAGAAACACTTCGAACCTAATTGGGAATCATTAAGTCAGTACGAATGTCCTGAATGGTTTCGTAATGCCAAATTCGGTATCTATACGCACTGGGGAGTATATTCAGCATCTAAAGCTGAAGGTAATTCTGATTGGTACGGAAGAAATATGTATAATGATTGGCACCCCAATTATCAATTTCATTTAAACACATACGGTAATCATAAAGATTTCGGCTACAAAGATCTTATTCCTCAATTAACAGGAGATAAATTCAATGCAGATGAGTGGGCTGAATTGTTTCAACAAGCAGGTGCACAATTTGCAGGTCCTGCTGGAGAACATGCTGATGGATTTTCTATGTGGGATTCTAAAGTGAACCCTTGGAATTCTAAGAAAATGGGGCCAAAAATCGATGTGGTTGCTGAAATGAAAAAAGCTGTAAAGAAAAGAGGAATGAAATACGTAGTAAGTATGCATCATTCTTGGTTATGGGGATGGTATCCTACTTGGGACGAAAACACAGATTGCGCTAACCCTAAATATGCTGGGCTGTATGGTCCGAAAATTCCAGAATCATCACGATTAATGAAAGTAGGTGATGAAAAAGGTTCTTACCCAATGCCTAGCCCAGAGTTTGAGAGAATATGGTTAGAAAAGGTAAAAGAAGTAGTTGATGGTTATTCTCCGGATTTACTTTGGTTCGATAATCGAGTGAAAATATTATCAGAAGGTGTTAGAAAAGAAATGGTGGCTTATGTACATAACCATAGCGCAGAAAATAACATCGAAAGAGTATTTACTTTTAAACGTCCTGACTTTCCATTAGGTGTGGGAACAGTAGATTTAGAACGTGAACGTATGCCTGATATTTACCCTGATCCTTGGTTAACAGATACGTCAATTTCTAAAGCATCTTGGTCGTGGACTTCTGACTTAAAATGTTATCCTACCAACCGTCTAATTGATGATCTTGTTGATATTGTAAGTAAAAATGGTTGTCTATTATTAAATGTGGCTCCACACCCTGATGGCAGTATCCCTCAAGAACAAAAAGACCGTTTATTAGAAATGGGAGCTTGGTTAAAATTGAATGGTGAAGCTATTTATGATAGTCGTCCTTGGCTTATTTTTGGCGAAGGTCCTACAAAAACAAAAAGTGGTCACTTAGCGGATACTAAATTTGTTGGTTTTGGAGAAGAAGATATTCGCTTTACTACTAAAGGGGATCAATTATATGCAATTGCATTGGGTTGGCCTGAATCGGGCGAACTTCCGATTAAATCTTTAGGTTTGATGTCTTACAACTCAAAAGTAAAAGAGGTAGAATTGATAGGACATCAAGGTAAATTAAAATGGGAAAGAACAGAAGGAGCTTTAAAGCTTCAACTTCCTAAAGAAAAGCCAGGTGATTTTGCTTATGTGTTTAAAATCAGTTTTACTGATAATAAAGAAATATAATCAATATAAGACCATTCATTAGAATGTATAATTACACTGTAATTGTTTTTAGAAAGAAGAAACAATTTGATAATAAACGGCTGGCGTTTTGAGATAGAAAAATGCTTACAGAATCAGAGTACATATTGATTATATTGATAAATACCCCTCCCTTTTGATAAAATATTTTTACTCAAAGGGAGGGGATTCCTTTTACCTTAGACGCAAGATTACAAAAAACAAAACTCAACTAACAAATTAAAAAGGTATGAGACTATTAGTATTATTACTTACACTATTCTTATCGTTTTCCTCTTGTACGCAAGTCAGACAAAGAACAGTGGATGACTTTAACTTTGGATGGAAATTTATTAAAAGTGACCTCCAAGGTGCAGAAAAAACATCTTATGATGATGTTAAATGGCAAGACATTCGATTGCCTCACGATTGGAGTATCTTAGGTGGCTATCAAAAAGATAAGGCTTCTAGTACTGGGTTTACCGAAGGAGGCATTGGATGGTACAGAAAAACGTTTAGTGTTCCATCATCAGATAAAAACAAAGAAATTTGGATAGAATTTGATGGAGTGTATTGTAATTCTACAGTTTATATTAATGGAAAAGAACTTGGTTTCCGACCTAGCGGATATTCTAGTTTTTCTTATTCTTTAACGGATGATTTAAATTTTGGAGAAGATAATGTGATTGCCGTAAAAGTAGATCACTCTAACTTTGTAGATTCGAGATGGTATACAGGGTCAGGCATCTACCGTGATGTTCGACTTGTGACAGCATCAAAGACACATATTCCTCAATGGGGAGTGCGTATTGAAACACCTAAAGTGTCTGATAAAGAAGCCACTGTCCGTGTGAAAACAACGATTAAGTCTAAATCAAACGCCACTTCTGTAAAAGTAAGTTTGATAGATGAGAATAATACAATTGTTGCTGAAAGTGAAACAAAAGCTTTTACAGGTGATGTAGTAGATCAGAAATTATTAGTACCACAGCCCAAAAGATGGGGGATTGATACACCTCATATGTACCAAGCCAAACTTCAAGTGTATAATGATGGAAAATTAGTGGATGAAACAATAGAGAAATTTGGTATTAGAGATTTTGAATTCGATGCTAATAAAGGATTCTTTTTAAATGGTCAAAATGTAAAAATTAAGGGTGTTAATTTACATCATGATGTTGGAGCAGTAGGGGCTGCAGCTATGAAAGACCATTGGGCATTTCGTATGAAAAAATTGAAATCATTAGGCGTGAATGCTATAAGAATGGCACACAATCCTCATTCCCCATTATTAATGGAGCTATGTGATGAAATGGGCTTTTTGGTAATGAATGAAGCATTTGACGAATGGTATGTTCCTAAAGCCAAATTGATGACTTGTTTGGGAGGACAGAAAGCACCTAAAGACATTTCTGAAGGATATCCAGAAGTATTTAGAGAATGGGCAGAACGCGATCTTAAAGATTTGATCAGCAGAGACTACAATCATCCTTCGATTATTATGTGGAGTATTGGTAATGAAATTGAGTGGACTTTCCCTGTATACTCTCAAACATATGCTCAACTTCAAAAAGGGATCAGAGAGTACAAAGACACTCCTACTTTTGATACTACCGTAATTAAACCTGTATTTGAGAAAGTTACTGGAGGAGTAGATTCACTTTCTATCATTGCTCATCAATTATCGAAATGGGTAAAAGAAGAAGATACTACTCGACCGACGATATGTGGAAGCGTTCGTCCATCAATTGCTTTTGCAAGTGGCTATGCTGATGCTGTAGATATATTAGGACTCAATTACAGAGAGATTGATTACGATGCAGCGCATAAAGCCTTTCCTAATAAGTTAATGTTAGGCTCAGAAAATTGGGTGGCTTATTCTGAATGGAAAGGGGTAATGGAAAGAGATTTTATTCCAGGTATTTTTGTTTGGACGGGTTTTGCTTATTTAGGTGAGGCAGGGTTATGGCCTAGAAAAGGTTTGAATATTTCTCTTTTTGATTTTGCGGGATTTAAAAATCCTAGAGGACACTTTTTTGAGTGTTTATGGAAAGAAGATCCAAAGGTGTATACGGTAACTACTCCTGCTTCAGAATCAGAATATTCTTATACAAAGAAAGGGGGATGGAAATTTGATATTCAACTAAAAGAAAAGCCAGTCTGGGCAGAGTTAAGACTGTGGGAATGGTACAATGTAAATGAACATTGGAATTACAAAAAAGGGGAGGAAATTGTGGTCCAAACCTATACTAATTGTGAGGAAGCCGAATTATTCCTTAATGGGAAAAGCTTAGGAAAACAAGCTCTTTCCGATTTTTCAGAAACTGATAATATCATTAAATGGTTGGTGCCTTATCAAAAAGGTGAACTGAAAGTTGTGGGTTATAATAATGGGAAGAAAGCGGAAGAATATATATTGAATACTGTAGGGAGGGTAGCCAAACTTCAAGTGATATCAGATCAAACTCAGATGAAAGCGAATCATTACGATGTGGCACACATTACAGTAAAAATGTTTGACGAAAATGGTTATGAAATCAAAAATTTAGAAGAAGATGTAAAATTTCATGTTTCAGAAGAATTAGAATTACTTGGTGTTGATAATGGTTCTGAGATGAATGTATCTCCTCATCAAACCAATCATGTACAATCTCATAAAGGCAGAGCTTTAGCAATGGTTAGAGCAAAGGGTGAAATAGGAAGTGCGAAAGTGTATGTGAGTGTTGGAAAATTAAAGAGTAATGAGGTTGTCTTAGAAATACAATAATTTCTTTAAAGAGAATTAAGGAAAGGTGGTTTGCTTTGCTTGATGAAGCAAACCACCTTTTTATTATCTCAGTTTTTTTATCGTGAACTTGATTTTTTATTCATTCTATAGACATAAATTCCACCTTTTGCTGTTTCTAAAACATCAAAGTAGATATTCTTATGAAGTTGTTTTACTTTCTTTTTAGGAGGAAGCTGATCTAATACGCTTTGATATAATTCTTGATATTCACCTTGATTCGGTAAATAATCAAACACATTTCTAAGGGCATGCCATTGATCAAAATAGTTAGTGCCTGTTGAGAAAGTTTTTAATATTTTGAAAGAAGCATGATTTGTATTTTTGATGCATAATATTGTTGCTAATTCAATCTGTACATAAGATACTTGCTCTGTTTTCAATGCATTTTCAATAATTTGGTACTCACTATCCTTAAGGTAATTTTGATTTCTCAAACCATAAGCTGCCCAATAACGCACTAAATCATTTTTTGATTTTAATCCTTTCAGTTGCTTGCTAATTGCTTTACTTCCTTCTCCAGAAATATTGATCATAGACATCATGGCTTTTAAAGGGTAGATCGATTCATCGAACTTAAAATCATAGGGAGCTAACCCTGTTTCCTTAGATAATCGTATCATTTCACCATAAGGGATAAATTGTAAGTCCCTCGTCTTTAAGATTTCTTTTTGACAGATTTTTCTAAACTTCTTAAGTTGCTTAGTATACTTTGGATCGTTTGCCAAGTTATTTAATTCCCATGGATCGTTTTCCAAATCAAATAACATTTCCTTATCGCGAGATTTAATAAAGATATTCTTCTGATCCTCGTTCAAAAGATCATTCTTCAGGTCTGATTTCATGGTCGTATAAATATCAGCAATCCCTGTATAGTGCTTAAACTGCATTTCAGGAAGTGATGTATTGTATACTCTTGAGTACATAAAACGGCCATCAGAAACTTCTCTGGTGATGTCTCTTGCATCGTCTGCTCCATCTTTATGACCATAGAAATGAGTCTTACTATAGTTCTCAGCTAAAAGGTCGGTTCCCTCAAAATAAGCAGGCTTTTTGATGTCCGCTAAAGTTAAGATTGTTGCAGCTAGGTCTTCAAAACTACCTACTCTATCAGTTTTGTTACCCATCGTTAGGCCAGATAGATGTTTGTACTTTTCTGGAACATACACATACATCGGCACTCTATGCCCAAGATTAATTCCATTTCCTTTTCCCCTAGGCATTGCCTCTCCATGATCAGCAAAAACAAAAATGATGGTTTTTTCTTCCAATCCATCTTCTTTTAACTGAGATAGAATCTGACCAATTCTATAATCTGTATAATTAATACAATTGTATATTCTAGCCATGTGATGTCTCATTTCTGGACTATCTCTATAAAATGGAGGTAAGATTAAAGATTCTTCTTCTGTTCTCAATTCTTTCGGAAGGTGATCGAATATTTCTTTTTTATACTTCTCTTCTTTCCACACAAAAGTTCTAGAGGCATGAGATTCGTTTAAATTAAAGACTGAAAAGAATGCCTGACCGTCTTTACGGTTTCTCCAATGGGCTGTTTTGTTTGACTCCGTCCAACACTCTTTTATAAACTTCTTTTGATCAAAGACATTATAATCGGTTTTTACGTTATTAGAGGTGTGGTAGCCCTGTTGCTTTAAATAATAAGGAAAGCCCTTAATTTGCTTAGGAAATGGAATACTACTTCTGTGGTTTCCGGATCCAATAGATGTGGCATGCAATCCTGTAATAATGGCTGATCTAGACGGAGAACAAATTGTAGCCGTCGAAAACATAGCATTAAAACGAACGCCCTCTTTTTCCAAACGGTCCATATTCGGAGTATTCGAAGATGGATTATCATAAATTAAATGAGGGGAAGTATCTTCAAAGGTTATCCATAAAATATTGGGTTGATCCTTTAGTTGTGCGAAGGTTTGAACACTAATAAAAAATGCGAAAAGTAAGTTTATTTGTTTCATTTCATATATTTTTAAATACACCCTAATTTTGCTATTAGTTTACTGAATATGGCCTAAAGACTCTCATTTGAAGCGTAAATATGAATTTTTAGGCTATTGAAAATGATTTTTTCACCTTTATTAATATCCTCAAACACTATGTTTGTAAAGGATATTAATAATTAGTTGTAGTTTTACGAACAGAGCAACTAAACTCTATTTTTTATGATAATATTCAACTGTTAAATGTCCACTTATTAGTTGTAATTAACTTTTTGATACTAACCAATACTAACTTCCTAAATTGAAATGAATAGAATATTACTAATTTCTTTAATTTGTTTTTTGTCTCTAAATACGCAAGCATCTATACCACTTGATTTAAAGAAGATCACAGTGGAAAAAGGGCTATCGCACTCTGATGTCCGATCAATTTGTCAGGATGATTATGGCTATATTTGGATTGCCACTCTTAAAGGGTTAAACTATTTTGATGGTGAGAAAATAGAAGTCTTCGATAAGTCAAAAGGTTTAAAATCCAATCGTTTGGTAGAAATGAAGAAGGATAAATTTGGTTTCCTTTGGTTATTATCAGAAGAATCTGGAATCTCTTCTTTCCACCCTTTAAATCATAATGTACAACATCACCAACTTATTAATAGCAAAGAAAACAATGAGCTTTTTGATATTCAAAACTTGTCAATAAAATTTATGACAATGAATAAGGAAGGCAATTGTTTGTATGCAGTTACAGGGAATAGTAAAGTGTATAAACTTGTTTTAAAAAAAGGAGGGAAGATAAAAAATATACAGGAAATCCCTTTTAATATATATTCTCAAAAAGACAATTTTGTACGATCAATTCATTGTGATGATCAAGGAACAATATGGATAGGGAAACGAAATGGTGTATTTTTTAAAAGAAGAAATAATGCCAAGTTTAAAAGATTTAAAAATTCTGAAAGCAAAATTAAAGGAGCAAGGTCTTTCTTAAAATTAGGAGGAGGGAATTACCTTATTGGTGCGTCCAATGGTTTATTTAAGATCTCTCTTTACAAGCAAACGATAAGAAAAATTAATACAGATCATCCTATTCATAGGGTTTATGCACTTATAAAATTATCTGATGATACTATTTGGGTAGGTACTAATAAGGGGATTTGGTCTTTAAATAAAGAGTTTAACGCTCAGTTTTATAAGATAGAAGACAATGGTCATGATCCTAACATAGTTACATTTTTTGAAGATCAAACAAAAACAGTTTGGATAGGATGTAATTCAATTGGTGTGAGATATACTGATCTAAAACCTTCTAATTTTAAACATATAGATATTATAAACAATAATAACTTCAATTTTAAATTTCCCAAAAGTATTTCAAAAGTGGATGATTATTACATTTTAGGATCTAATAATGGTGTTCATTTTGTGACTAAAGATTTTAAAAGGGAAGTAAAACATGAGGGGTTAAAAAAGGATCAGGTAATTTCTGTAAGTTATTTAGATATAACGGATTCAAAATATATTGTTGTAGGTACAGCTGGTTATGGTTTGTATATATCTCAGAAGCCTTTTTCTACTATTAATAATGTCAGCTTTGAACAAATTCTCATTCCTAAAGAACTACATCTTCCAAAACGACTTTATATCCGAATTTTAACCACTGATAAACATGATAATGTATGGTTTGGTACAAATGACGGTGGAATGTATTGTTATAATATTCATACTAAGAAGATGAAATATGTGAAAAGGGTAAAAAACATTACTCTTTCTACTATTAATTCTATGTTTTACGAAGCAGATAAAGATTTATTATGGCTAGGTACAAGAGATAAAGGATTAATAAAACTTCACCTTAAAGGAGATGAACTAATTGATGCAAAACAATATATGAACTCTGTAGCTAGTGAGAATACACTTAGTAGTAATTTTGTTTTCTCTATAGTTCGAGATGCTGAGAATCTCATTTGGGCAGGGACAATTGGTGGAGGCCTTAATTGTTTAATTGATGAAAAAAGGGGCATTTTTAAAAGATACAATCATTCCAATGGCTTATTAGAAGATGATATTGAAGGACTGTTGGTAGATGATATAAATGATAATATTTGGGTTGCTGGTACTTCAATTACAAGTTTTGATAAAAAAAGAAAAACCTTCACTAGGTATGGAAAATCTGATGGTATTCATGCGGAAAATGGTTTTAAGGTAAAAACAGATTTCAAAGATAATCAAGGAGTCATGTTCTTCGGAGGTATTGATGGTTTAACGCTTATCGATATTAATAATTGGAAAAAAGAAAATCAGAAAATTCGTTTAGATATTAGTGATCTTGAAATCAATCATCAAAAGTTAGTTTTTGATGAAGAGTTTAACGGAAGATTACTTTTGGATAGTCAGGTAAGAGAAAAGAAAAGTTACCTCCTTTATCCGGATGAAAAAGACATCTCCATCTCATTTATTGGAAACAATCCAAGTGAGGTGAATAAAATAGAATATAAATACTTATTGGAGGGATACGACAATGATTGGATTGAGACGATAAAATCTAATGTAAATAATTCGGCGTATTATTCTAATCTTTCGAGTGGTCACTATACATTTAAAGTAAAAGGGAAATTACATAATGGACCATGGTCTGAGGTTAAAAGTATTTCTTTTGAAATCAAAAAACCTTGGTGGCAAAGGTGGTACTCTATTACTGGTTTTATTTGTTTGGTTCTATTCGTTATGTTGTTGATAAATTACAATTACATCCATCAACATAAATTAAAAACGCAATTGGTTTTTGCTCAGAATCAAAGAGAGAAAGACGAGGAGTTGATAGAGCAAAAATTAGAGTTCTTCACTAACGTAGGACACGATTTGAGAACGCCTTTAACATTAATGCAAGGTCCTTTAGATGAAGTGGTACAAAACAAATCGATCTCCCCAGAGGTAAGGGAAAAAATATCATTGAGTTACCAGCAAACCAATAAACTTTTACGTTTGGTTAATGAGTTAATGGATTTTAGAAAATTTGATAAGACACTTGAGTTGAATAACACTAATTTTGAGTTTATCAATTTCATAGAAAATATCTTTAATTCGTTTAAACTGAAAGCTAAAGGTCTAGGGATAGATTTTAAATTAGAAGTTCCGGAAAATCAGATTATGGTTAATTATGATGCAGAAAAGATTGAATCTGTAATCTACAATTTACTTTCTAATGCTTTCAAGTTTATAGAATCAAATGGGAAAATCACTTTGAATGTACTAATAGATGAAACTAATAAAAAGATGAGTCTTAGAGTCATTGATAATGGATTAGGTATAGATGAAAACGCTTTGGATAAAATTTTCGATCGTTTCTATCAAACTAAAAATGCAAACTCCATCAACATCAAAGGAACTGGTTTGGGGTTGTCAATTGCCAAGAGTGTAATTGAGGCGCACAAAGGTAATATTCATGTAGAAAGTGAAAAAGGAAAAGGAACCACTTTCATCATCGAACTTCCATTAAACGACTTAGAAAGTAAAGAAGTGATGCCGCAAAGTTATTATGTACAAAACGATGTGGATATTGAAGAAGTAGAAGGGGTGACTTTCGAAAATCAGACAGTCCTTTTAGTAGAGGACAATGAAGAGATTCTTCAGTATTTGACTAATCTACTGAAAGATACTTGTAAGATCAAGAAAGCAGGAAATGGTAAAGAAGCGTTGGATATTTTACATATAGATAAGAACATATCTTTAGTTGTTAGTGATGTGATGATGCCTGAGATGAACGGCACAGAATTGTGTCACCATATCAAAACCAATGAACAATTGTGGCATATTCCTATCTATTTATTGACAGCTAAAACATCGTTGATGCATCAATTAGAAGGTTTGGAAACAGGAGCAGACGATTACATTACCAAGCCATTTAAACCTAGTATTCTTAAGCAGAAAGTGATTAATGTCTTAAAGAATAAGGAACATGTGATGCAGATGTATAAAGGAGTGATGCAATTGCAAAAACCACTAAGTAAATATTCCAAAGAGATGGAAGATGATTTCCTAGAGAAAACCATCGAAATCGTCGAAAACAATCTATCTGATCCTAATTTGAATGTACAGCTTTTGGTGGATGAAATGGCCATGTCTCAATCGGCTTTATACAAGAAAATGAAAGACGTAACAGGGAAATCTTTGGTAGAGTTTATTAAAGATGTGCGTATGCGTAAGGCGGGCGAATTACTGTTATCGTCTAACTTAAAGATCTTTGAGATTGCTTATGAGATTGGTTTCAACGATGTGAAGTATTTTAGAAAATGCTTTAAAGATCACTATGGAATGTCGGCCTCGGAGTACATCAAACAAATGAGTAAGATTACTGAACAAGAAGAGGTTAATAATTAGTATATCTTCTAATAATTAAAATTTAGGTCGTTTTTGATGAAAAACACCCCGCACCAAACGAAAGGACTCCTTTAAATTTGGTTATCGATTAAAGAATAAATGATTAGTATCAAATGAATGTATTACAACATCGTCTTATAAAAGTAGCCTTATATTTATTAGCTCTTTATGGGATTAGTTCATGTGCGACTCCACACAAAAAAACAGCAAGCAAAGACATAAAACAACCTAATATTATTTACATACTAGCAGACGATGCAGGATGGGGTGATTTTAGTTGCTATGGTCAGGAGAAATTCACAACACCTAACATTGATGCCCTTGCAGAAAGTGGTATTCGTTTTACAGATCACTATGCAGGTAGTAGTGTTTGTGCGCCTTCTAGATCAACACTTTTAACGGGTATGCATACAGGTCATACACCTATTCGTGGTAATAAAGAGGTTATGCCGGAAGGTCAGGTACCCATTCCAGCAGCTACTTATAGCTTACCTAAAATGTTGAAGAAAGAAGGGTATGTAACAGGTATGTTTGGTAAATGGGGGTTAGGTTACCCACAATCAGAAGGTGCTCCAAATGCACAAGGTTTCGATGAGTTTTACGGGTATAACTGTCAGAGATTGGCACATACGTATTACCCATTGTACTTAAGACATAATGGTACAAAAGTACCTCTTCCAAAAAATACAGATGGACATATGACTTATACTCATGATATGATTCACGAGCAAGCGTTGTCGTTCATAGATCAAAATAAAGATAAGCCGTTCTTCTTGTACTTACCTTATACAATTCCTCATGCGGAAATGGTGGTACCTCAAGATTCTCTTTTCCAAATGTACAAAGAGAAGTATCCTCAAGGAAAACCTTATGTAAACAAGGTAAACCACGATTCTAAATTATCTCACGAAGATCGCTTCTTTAAAGGAGCTTATGGAGATCAAGAATATCCACGAGCAGCATTTGCTACTATGATGCACTACCTAGATAATTCTGTGGGTGATGTAATGGAGAAGCTAAAAGAATTGGGTCTGGATGATAATACTATCGTTATATTCAGTTCTGATAATGGTCCTCACAAAGAAGGTGGAGCAGATCCATATTACTTTAACTCGTTTGGTCCATTTAAAGGGGTAAAACGTGATTTATACGAAGGTGGTATCCGTGTACCAATGATTGTTTCATGGCCAAATACCATCTCTAAAAATCAAGTATCTGATCATCCATCAGCATTCTGGGATGTTTTACCCACAGTGGCAGATATCTTAGATGTTGAAATTCCAAACGAACAAAATATTGATGGTATCTCTTTCTTACCTACTTTAAAAGGGGAAAAAGGCAAGCAAGAGAAACATGATTACTTGTATTGGGAGTTCCACGAGAAAGGTGGAAGAAGAGCTGTAAGAATGGGGAACTGGAAAGCAGTTCAATACAACTTGAAGAAAGGTAAGAAAATCGAAATCTACGATCTTTCTAACGATCCTTCAGAAAGCAAGAACTTAGCGAAGCAGCAACCTGAATTAGTACAAAAGGCTCAAGAAATCTTTAATACTGCTCGTACTACTTCTACTACTTTCCCTTTCCAAGGAGAAAACATGTAATTTCATGAAAGTAAAAAGTTTAGTGACTATTTGTTTCTCTTTATTGATAATATCAAATAGTTATTCTCAAGCTAAAAAGCCCAATATCGTTCTATTTTTTGTAGACGATATGGGCTGGAAAGATCCTGCTTTTATGGGATCGGATTACCACGAAACGCCAAACTTGGATCAAATGGCAGCAGAAGGATTCGTCTTTCATAATGCCTATTCTGCTGGACCAAATTGTGCTCCCTCAAGAGCTAGTTTAATGTCCGGTCAATATTCTCCAAGACATGGTAAAGTGGCGGTTTGGAACTCTAAAAGAGGACCTGAAGAGCAAATGCGTTTAGAGCCTGTACCTGATCAGGGATTGCCTTTAGAGAATTATACTTTGGCTGAAGCTTTGAGAGACGGAGGTTATAAAACTGGTATTTTCGGGAAGTGGCATATCGAAGGCTCAGCTTCAGATCAAGGATTTGATGTGAATGGAGAAACGGATGCAAGCGAGATCAATTTTAAAGAAACAGACGATCCTAAAGATATCTACAGTTTAACGGAGAAAGCTTGTCAGTTTTTGGAAGATCAAAAAGATCAACCTTTCTTCTTGTACTTATCGCATCATACTGTACATACAAAATGGGAAGCACGTCAATCAATGATTGATTATTTTGAAGATAAACCAAAGGGTGAGGTTCATAAAAATGCCCAATACGCTGCGATGGTAAAACATACTGACGAAAGTATGGGGATTCTTATGAAGAAGTTAAAGGATTTGGGAATTGATGATAACACCATAGTCATTTTTACATCTGATAACGGAGCAATTGGTCGTGTAAAACAGACTCCATTAAGAGGAGCCAAAGGAATGTTGTACGAAGGAGGTGTACGTGTTCCTTTAGTCGTTAGGTGGCCTTTAGGCATTTCTCCTGCCATCTCTGGTGAACCAATTATTAATATTGATTTTTACCCTACTTTTTTAGAATTGGCAGGGATCAATAAATCAAAAGACAAAGTATTGGATGGTGAAAGCTTTGTTCCTCTACTTACACAAAAAGAAGCAAGTTTATCAAGGTCAACGATTTATTATCATTACCCAATTTACCTTGATGGTAAAAATGCAAGAGGGGCAAGGGATGAATATTTTAGAAACCGGCCTACAACAGTGGCTATTAATGGTAACTGGAAATTACTGTTCTTCCATGAAGAATATGTATTAGACGGCGGAGATAAAAATATAGACTCCAACCACATGGTAGAACTTTATAATTTAAAGGAAGACCCATCAGAATCTAATGATTTATCGTTGATAGAAACGAAGAAAAGAGATGAAATACTAAAGGATCTAAAGAAATGGATGAAAAAGACCAATGCTCCTTTAGCCATGAAAAAAACGCCGGAAAATTATCGACCGGTGTATAAAAGGGGGAATCATAAAAAGAAACATTCGAATTAGTTTCCCCTACCTGAGATAAATGAATTAAGAGAGACGATTTTAAAGGATATTTTTGTAAATTTGTTTTACAAGAATATCCTTTTTTGATATTTATAAATAAATAAACACATACTCTTAATAATTAACAAAATCTGTCCATTTATACGTTTAAACGTACTTTTTATTAGTTTTTCCCCCTTTTTTAATGAAAAATTAGGGGCTCAAACTCCCATTAAAGATGTTGTTTTGTAGTGAAATGAAATAGAATAGGTTCTATTCTCAATAAGAACACTTTAATATTTTTTAAATTATGCAAAAGAAGTTTACTCATTTTAGGGTAACTCATAGCATTGGTAAAATTAGTATTTTCTATCTGACTTTTTCGCTATTGTTAAGTATAACAACTTTAGTGAACGCTAATGCAAATGAAAAACCTTCAACAAACTTTCAAGACGACTTGATAGTAACTGGGGTAGTTACTGATGAATTAGGAGGTCCTCTACCTGGAGTATCTATTCTAATTAAAGGAACTACCAAAGGAACAATCTCTAGTTTTGATGGCTCTTACAAACTAGCTGTAAAACCAAAAGATGTTTTAGTTTACTCGTTCATAGGTTATTTAAACCATGAAGAAATCGTTGGTATACAATCGATTTTGGATGTGAAAATGACTTTAGATGAAGAGTTATTAGACGAAGTAGTAGTTGTAGGTTATGGTGTACAAAAGAAACAAAGTATTGTTGGTGCCATAGAAACAACCCCAACAAAAGAATTATTAGAATCGGGTGGTGCTACAAACATGACAAGTGCATTAACTGGTAGAGTAGCAGGTATGACTGTTATTGAATCTAGTGGTGAACCAGGTCAAAACGAAGCACAAATTCTAATTAGAGGTCGTTCATCGTGGAATGATAACTCTCCATTGGTATTAGTTGATGGAGTAGAAAGAAGTTTTAATGATATTGACCCGAACGAAGTGGAGTCTATTTCTGTACTAAAAGATGCTTCAGCAACTGCAGTATTTGGTGTAAAAGGGGCAAACGGTGTAATCTTGGTAACATCAAAACAAGGTTCTGAGGAAAAAACAAGAATCAATATCTCCCAAGAAGTAGGTATCAAAACACCAATGAATACTTCTTCTCGTTTAGATATGCCTTCTACATTTAGACTTGCCAATCAAGCTTTAGCCAACGACGGGTTGTGGGATCAAATGATTCCAGAAAGCTATATCAGAAACTGGGAGAACGCCAATAGAGATATGGAGAAATATCCGGAAGTGGATTGGTGGGATGAAGTTGTAGGTACAGGGTACCAATCAAAAACTAACTTTAATATTTCAGGAGGAACAAATAAAATAAAATATTTTACATCTGTAGGTTATTTAAAAGAGACGGATATTTTAAAATCGAATGCTCAGCAAGATTACGATCCAAGTTTCTCCAATGATCGATTAAACTTTAGAACCAATTTAAAATTCAAAGTCACAAATACAACAAGCGTTGACTTTGGTATCTCTGGTAATCAGAAAAGATATTCTAGTCCGTCAGAAGTACGAACTAGTAATTATCAAAAAGAAGAATTCTTTAAAAAGATCTACAGAACACCTTCTTACTTATATCCTGTAAGATTCGAAGATGGATCATATGGTGGTATTGATCCTAATGGAGGTGATAACCCATTGTCTATTTTAAATGAATCGGGTAGTGGACAAACAAGAAGATCAGAATTGTTTACCAACTTGCAATTGGATCAGAAACTGGACTTCGTTACTAAAGGTTTAACTTTCAGAGCTAAAGTAGCATTTGATACTTACACTCAGTTTAACAAAACAATTAGTAAAGACCGTGTAATGTTTCATTATCCGACTCCTGAGTCAGAAAATAGAGTACGTTACCCGGATGCAAACTTTGTAGAACAGCCGGTAACGATAAATAACTGGGATTATGGATGGTTCAGAAAAACAATGTTATACGAATTCTCTACAAGATATAACAGAACATTTGGCGATCACTCAGTAACAGGTTTATTACTCTTCTCAAGAAGAATTAATTCTCCAGAAGTTTCTTTCCCATTCTATGAGGAAAACTGGGCAGGTAGAGTAACCTATGATTACAAAATGAAATATCTAGCCGAAGTAAATGTGGGTGTAAACGGTTCAGATAACTTCGCTCCTGGGCAACGATTTGGTGTTTTCCCATCGTTTGCTTTGGGTTGGGTGCTTTCAGAAGAAAACATCTTTAAAAATGCCGATTGGTTGAACAGTGCTAAAGTGAGATATTCTTATGGTACGGTAGGTAGATCGCATATAAATAATAATACACGTCATTTATATTTTGGACAGTATTATCAAGATGGTAATATTAACTGGCGTTTAGGTCAGGATCCTACCAACTGGGCGCCACATTATTTCGAAGGTAGAATTCCAAATGAGAGTGCAACTTGGGAAAAGGCAGTGAAACAAAACTTAGGTTTCGAAGCAACGGTATTTAGAAACTGGAAATTCACTTTAGATCTTTTCAACGAGTATCGCTACGATATCTTGATGGAAAGAAGAAACATTCCAGCTTGGTCAGGTTTCCCAGAAAACCCTTATGCTAATATTGGTGAAGTAAAATCTAGAGGTTTTGAGGTAACATTAAGTTATGACTTTAATATTGGAGAACACCTTCAAGTAGGGATTGCACCTAACTTCTCGATGAATGAAAGTAGAATCATTAATAGAGATGATCCATATTTGTTACCTGACTCTCAGAAGGATGCAGGAAAGCCAATTGGTTGGAAGAAAGGATATGTAACCGATGGTTTGTATCAAGATTGGGAAGATATTTATAACTCGCCAAATACTAATTTAGGTGGAACCCCAATTCCAGGAGATATTAAATACGTTGATTTTAACGGAGATGGTAGTGTAGATGTTAACGATCAAACTGCATTGGAAGGATTGGATGTTCCTACTAAAACATACGGTCTTAACCTTACTCTTAGTTATAAAGGATTTACAATGTCTGCATTGTTCTATGGAGTAAACGGCAACTACGCCAATATTTCGGACGATATGATGTGGGGATTTGCGAAAGGGTTCTATGTATTGGATGAAGCACATACGAATACTTGGAATCCATATACAAGAGATGCCAATGCCGATCCTACATTGCACTTCCAAAATAAGCAACACAATAACAATTCTACAGAATATAGATGGCAAAATGCTTCTTATTGGAGATTGAAAAACTTAGAGATGGGTTACAATATCAAAGGAAAGAAGTCTGATTTCTATAGAAATATCTATGTATATGCTTCGGGTAATAACCTGTTCACATTTACAAACTTCGATGATAGACTAGATCCAGCCAATTCAAATGCTGCTTATCCTCTAGTAAGAAGATTTAACCTTGGTTTACGATTTGGATTATAAGAAATGAAAATGAAAAAATTAATCATATTACTTTTAGGACTTGGTCTTTTTTCATGTGAAAGGTTTTTAGATCGTTCACCAGATCAAGGAGTAACAGAATCTGAAGTATTTACAAACTACGAATCTTACAGAGCATTTAACGATCAGTTATATGCTTACTTGGACGATTACTTCGATTGGAGACGTCGTTTTGATTCGGGTAGTTTTAGTGATGAAACAGAAAACAATTCGAACTGGACCGTTCAGAATGATATGAATGCAGGTGGTTTTTATTCGAAACCAGGGAATGCACAACAACATGAGATTGGTTGGGAAATGAGTAGTCATGGTATTGGTTCTCGTTCTCCTGTAATAGCCAATGGTTTTCAAGCTATTCGTGCTGCAAATATTAGTATCGAAAGAATTGAACTGTTGGAAGATGCGACTCAGCAACAAATTGACGAGTTGTTAGGTCAGGCGTATTTTATGAGAGCATGGCACTATTTCCAAATCCTAACTCGTTGGGGTGGCATGCCAGAAATGAGTGCATCGTTTACTCCAGATACCGATTTTAATCTTCCTAGAAGAAACTTTGTAGAAAGTGCAGAAGATTGCTTAAATGACTTGGATATGGCATTTGAACTATTACCAATTAAATGGGAATTAAATCAATTAGGCCGTGTTACAAAAGGAAGTGCCTTGGGGTTAAAGGAAATGATTCAGTTGTATATGGCTTCTCCTTTAATGCAACAACATTCTGGCAACAGTGCAACTTACAATCATGAGTTGTTGAAAGCTGCTATGAAAACACAAGGTGATTTGTTTAGAAATGCTGGAGAATATGGAATTGCACTATTGAATGGTAACAATTACAGAGACATTTTTTATAGTGAATTTGAACCAGCCAATTCAGAATATATTTTCTGGAGACACACAGGTGTTCGTAGTGCACAAGATGTGAAAAACCACTTTATTCCACAATCCTATGGTGGAGCTAATGCCACAACAGGTCCTACTCAAAATACAGTAGATCGTTATGAAATGATTACCGGTTTACCGATTTCAGACCCAGATTCTGGTTATGATCCAAGCAACCCTTACGAAAATAGAGACCCACGTTTCTACAATAATGTACTTTATGATGGAGCACCTTGGGGTATGAACGGGGAAACCCAACTTTATATTGAAACATATACTGATGGGAGAGAAGATAAATTACCTATCAACCAAAGATCGCTGACAGGTTATTTTGTGAAGAAATATTGGCCTGAAGGAAGTAATCGTTGGGAAAATAGATACGGTATGCATTATATGCCATGGGTATTTATCAGATATGCACAAGTGTACTTAGATTTTGCAGAAGCAGCCAATGAGGTTTATGGCCCAACTGCAGCTGCTCCTGAGACAGGTATTTCAGCTGTGCAAGCCATCAACATTATCAGAAATAGAGTAGGAATGCCAGATGTAAATGCAAAATATACATCAAGTAAAGAAGCTTTTAGAGATAGAATTAGAAACGAAAGAGCGGTAGAACTATGTTTCGAAGGACACCGTTGGTTTGATTCTAGAAGATGGAAAACGGCTGATCAAGATTACAAAACATTGCGAAAAGTAGTCATTACCAAAAACGGAGATGATGCTACTTACGAGTATCCTGAGATTCCTAATGCAAGGAACTTCACAGAGAGAAACTATTGGTATCCTATCCCATTGGAGGAAGTAAGTAAAAATGAAAATTTCACTCAAAATCCAGGATGGTAATAAATTATGAAGTACAATAAAAAAATATATACTTTAGCATTGGCTTCCTTATTTACCTTCATGGTAGGGAACGTGAATGCTCAGGACGAGATAGAAATTCCTGTTAGGGAAACGTCGAATGCTACTGAACGTTTTAAGAAAACTATCAATTCAGGTGTAACCGGCGAAATTGATAATACTTTTAGAAAGGTATCGAAAGATAGATTTGTTGGAGTTGCGAATGGAATTCATGGAGATGATTTATCGACTTCTAACGAAATGAACTTATCGAATACTTTGCAAGGTAGAATCTTAGGTCTTCAAGTAACTACCAACGCGAACACTCCTGGCGGAGGTGGAGCATCGATTACTGTTAGAGGTAAAGATAGAAACGACTCCAATTCTCCTCTAGTTTTGGTGGATGGTATCGATAGACCTTGGCAAGATTTGAACCCTGAGGAAATTGATCAGGTAGTGGTATTAAGAGATGCAACTGCGAAGATTTTGTACGGTTCAAGAGCTGCAAATGGTGTGGTTTTAATTACTACAAAAAGAGGTAATGCATCGACAGGTTTACATATTTCTGGCGGTTTTGAGTTTGGTATGAAAACACCAACAAGTACTCCAGAATTTTTAGGGGCCGACGAATATGCTCAATATTATAATCAAGCTCGATTAAACGATGGTTTACCGACTTACTATAGCGATCAACAAATCAATGCTTATAGAAATGGTTCAGATCCGTTGGTTAATCCAAATAACGATTACAGATCCTTTGCTATGAAGGAATCGGCAACCTATCAAAAAGGTTACTTGAACTTCCAAGGAGGGACACAAAAAACAAAGTTCTTTGCACACTTAGGGTATACTGGTGATGGCGGTTTGGAAGCGTTAGGTTACCAAACAACCTACGAACGTTTTAATATGAGAGCCAACGTAGACATCGAATTATCGAAGTGGGCTACATTAAAAACAGATGTTGCAGGTAGAGCAGAGTTTAGAAATAAGCCAGCCATATCAACGGCTGATTTTTATACTGATTTATCCGCTACAAGAGCGAACGAATATCCTATCTTCATTCAAGAAGGTACGAACCGTGAAAACACAATTTTAGGCGGTAGTTTAAATCACCCGAAAAACATTTATGGTGAATTAAATTATGGAGGTTACGATATTCAGAATGATAAAAACATTCAAACTCGTATGGGATTTGACTTCGATTTCAACGATTATGTAAAGGGTTTATCTGCAGATATATATGCTTCTATGGACTACAACTCTATGTTTAGATACGGTAAGGACGAAGGTTATAATAGCTATGCAGTAGTGATGCCTCAAGGAGATGATTACAAGTACCAATTGGTAAACTCTGGTCTAAAATCAGACGACCAAGTGAGAAAAGCATCTAGTGATTATTACAGCAACGCTTTTTATGGTTCGATTAACTACGATAGAACATTTAACGAAATTCATCAGCTATTGGTAACGGGTGTAGGTTATGTACAATCTACTTCGGATAGTCAGAGTTTTCAAGTACACAAACACTTGCACTCGGGTTTGACGGCCAATTATATGCTGAATAATAAATATGTTGTAGAAGGATCATCAGTGATCGTTGCCTCGAATACACTGCAGAACCACAATCAATCGATGTGGACGTACGCAGGTGGTCTAGGATGGATCGTTTCCAACGAGAACTTTTTAAAAAATAATGATGTGTTGACTTACTTAAAATTAAAAGGTTCTGCAGGTGTATTGGCACACAATAACTCTTTGAATTACTATAGCGAGACGTTACGTTACACAGAGAGTGGTGATGCTCGTTTCGGTCCAACAAACAATAACAGATATCCAGTTTGGGTACCTCAAGCCTACGGAAACGAAGATTTGGAGTATGAAAAGTCGGTAGAGTTAAACTTAGGTACCGAGTTGGCATTGTTCAGAAATATCTATATGGAAGCCAATGTATTTAGAAATGCTCGTAAAGACATGCCGGTATACATGAACGATTTCTACCCAGATTATATGGGTGGTAACCAAATGATGATGAACTACAATTCTACTTTAAGTAATGGATTGGAAGTGATGGTTTCTTACATGAAGCAATTAGGACATTGGCACCTTGGTGTATCGGGTAACTTTATGTACCAGCAAACGAAATGGGACGAGGTATTGGAATTTAAATACGATGAAAACTACTTGAGCCAAAAAGGGATGCCTATTGGTAATATTTACGGATATAGAAACTTAGGTTTCTTCCAAAATGCTCAGGATGTGGAATCATCTACCAACCAAACATTTGGTCCTTTACGTCCGGGAGATATAAAATATAGAGATCTAAATAACGATGGTGTAATTGATGAAGATGATAAGGAATTCTTAGGAACGACAGATCCTACAATGACCTTTGGTATTCAATTAAACATCGGTTATAAAAACTTCAACTTATTTGTCCACGGAACAGGTTTGGCAGGTCATTACATAAACAACACTAGTATGTATTATCAATTTGATGGTTTGATGAACTACTCAGAAATTGTTAGAGGGACATGGACAGAAGCCATAGCAAATGAGGCGACTTATCCAGCGTTAACGACAGGTCAATCAACAAACAACTTCCAAAACTCTGATTTCTGGTTGGAGAAAGGCAATTTCTTCAGAATCAAAAGTGTTGAGTTAAGCTACACGATGCCGAAGAAAATCGTGAAGAAAATGGCAGGGATTGAGTCAACGTTTACGCTTAGAGGGAACAACTTGTTTGAGTTTACATCTATCAAAAACAAAAACCTTGATCCTGAGCGACCAAACACTGGTGTTACCAATTTTCCAATTATGAGAAGTGTCACTTTAGGTGCTCATTTTAAATTCTAAATGATGTAATTGATATGAAAAATCTTAAATACATAGTATTAAGCTTGGTGATTGGATTATCGACATCAGCTTGTAGCAACTTTCTAGAATTAGAGAGAGACAATAATAGAACAGAAGACGAAATTTGGTCGCATCCAGTAACGGCAGAAGGCGTTTTACTTTCGGGGTATCAAGGACTTCCTAACTTCTACACCACTTATGGAAACGATATCTTGGATTGTGCTACCGATAATGGTACCACAAGACAAATTAATTCGTCAGTAAGAAGAATGGCTGCAGGAGGTTGGAACCCATCGTCTAATCCTATTGGCGATTGGTCAGGTTCTTATGAAATCATTAGAAACTTGAACGACTTTCTAACGAAAGGTTTTGATGTAGATTATTTCATTGCCGACTCTCTTAGAAACGAGAATTATAAAATAAGACTAAAAGGAGAAGCACATTTCTTAAGAGCGTATTATCACTTTAACATCTTGAGAAGACACGGTGGTTTGGCAGAGAATGGTCAAGTGTTGGGTATTCCAATCATTACAAATGAAGTATCCATCAACGAAACGTTGCCAAGAAATACTTACGAAGAAGTTGTCGCTCAAATTTTAGCTGATACGGATGTTGCCATCGAATTATTACCACTTGAATATACAGGAGATAATGTTGATTTTGGAGAATCGAATGTAGGTAGAGCATCAAAAATGGCGGCTCAAGCACTTCGTTCAGTAGTGACATTGTATGCGGCAAGTCCAGCATTTGATGATAAAAATGATGATATCACTACAGATGAAGCTTGGGGTAGAGCAGCCTATGAAAGCCAAAAGTTGATTGATATTATGGGTGGTTTACCCTCTTGGAGTAACGATATTTATTTTGACGATAGAGTAGGTGAACCGATTATGCGTAGATATGCAAATAACAACGATATCGAAAAGAAAAACTTCCCTCCTTCGTTAAACGGTCAAGGATTCACTAACCCTTCACAGGACTTAGTTGATGCTTTCCCAATGGCAAATGGTTTTCCAATAGACCATCCAGATTCTGGTTATGATCCGGAAAATCCATATGAGGGAAGAGAAACAAGATTCTATGCTACAGTAATTCATAATGGAATGAATTATAAAGAAGGAACGATCAATACATATGTAGGAGGTGAAGACCATACTGATGTAAATGAGTACGCTACTAGAACAGGATATTACCTAAAGAAGTTTGTAAACCCTAATGTAAGTATTACTCCAGGTACTATAACTACAGGTAGACACTACACGGCATTATTTAGAAAAGTGGAAGCATATCTAAACTATGCTGAAGCGGCTAACGAATTGGTAGGTCCTAACACAGTGCCCCCTTTTGGAAGATTGACAGCAAAAGAGGCGATCCAAGTGATTCGTTCTAGAGCACAAATTGATTCTGATGCTTATTTAAATACAATTACTGGCCGTGATGGTTTCAGAGAATTTATTCATAATGAGAGACGTATAGAATTGGCTTTCGAAAATCACCGTTTTTATGATGTTCGTCGCTGGAATTACGATTTGAATGAATTAAATTCACCAGTAAATGGAATAGAGATAAATGTAAATCAAGACTCACAAACAACTTCCTATCAAAAGGTCCATGTTGAAGATAGAAATTACCAAGACTACATGATCTATGGTCCAATTCCATACCGTGAAGTCCTAAAAGGTGACGCTATTATTCAGAACAAAGGATGGTAAATGAAATTATTATGAAGAAATTACTAAACTTATTTTTTATCGCAACGCTGTTCCTAACAGGTTGCGATAACTACAACGATTATTTAACAGATTACGATTACTCAACAACTTATTTTCCTTATCAAAAACCAGTAAGAACAGTAATTGCTGGTGAAGGATTACAGTTTAAAATGGGTGTTGTACTAGGTGGAAAGAGAGAGAATACAAAAACAGAAGTAATAAAATTTGAAATCGATACGACCTTGTTAAGAGATACGCCATTCGAATTACTTCCTTCTGAATATTATACATTGAGTAACGATAACGAAATGTGGATTCAGGAAGGCCAATTTCAAGGTTTGATTGATGTGGTAATGGATTCGGTGAAATTTCTATCAGATCCCAATTCTTTGACAAGACACTATGCCTTGCCCGTAAGAATTATCTCTGCAACGACCGATTCGGTGCTTACAGGTGATGAATTGAAAGGTATCGCTCCAATGGATTACATGATTCCGGTAATCAAATACATTCATACATTGGATGCGATTTGGTATCATCATGGTGTAGATTCAGCGTTTAATGCTAGTGGAGATTTGGAGGAAGTGATTGTAAATAGTACAGAAGATCTGATCAACAACTCTACTTGGAATTTATCTACAGTAGGAGCAAGTAAAGTAATCAGTAATGGTTTGTCGGGAATCAAAAATACTTCGAGATTAGAAATGGACATGAATTTTGATGATGGTTCAATTGACTTAAAGAGCACATCAGATTCTGAAATTCAGAACGTAGAGAACATCTCTTCTCGTTATGTGAGTGATGATCTAATGGTGTATTTAAAGTATAAGTATACGGTAGATAACTTGACACATATCGTCACAGATACGCTTACTTTTAGAAACAAAGAGTTATCGTTAGAGCTCTGGGATTAATTCCTTCTTACTAAAATACAATGGAGACTGTCTTATCAATAGGATAATAATAAGACAGTCTCTTTTGCTATATTATTATTTTAATTTATTCTGAAGACCCATCTCAAGTATTTATCTATCATTTTTGATCTCAATAAATCAATTATTCATAGGGTAAAAATCCCTTTTTAAGCATAAAAACAGCTATTTACGAAATAATCCCCCCCTTAATCATATTTTGTCAACTCTTATTTTTTCCAATTACTCTTAAAATTGTAATGTCAAAAGTATGATGGAAGAATTTAATTCTAAGCGATGAAAAATAAGACAATTATAAACTTACTGATATTGTTTTGTGTGATACTGACTTCTAACTTATCTGCACAACATCTTAAATGGGAAGACCCTACCATTTATCAGTTAAATAAAATGCAGGGTAGAGCCACCTCTATTCCTTACAATAGCATTCAAGAAGTAAACCAAGACCTTCAAAAGAACATTATCTCTTTAAATGGAGAGTGGTCTTTTAAATACGTGGGCAACTACAAAGGAGAAATCAACTTAGCCAAAGAAAATGTAAAAAGTTGGGATAAGATTCAGGTGCCATCTAACTGGGAAATGTTGGATTATGGTAGAAGAATTTATACCAATACAAAATACCCTTGGGGTGTAGATAATCCTCCTTTTATTCCTCATAAAAAGCAGGAAGTAGGATTGTACCAAAAAGAATTCAACTTAGCTAAAGACTGGACTGAACACGATATTGTACTTTACTTTGGAGGTGTAACTTCTGCTTTTGAAGTGTACATCAACGGAAAAATGCTAGGCTATAGTCAAGACGATCGTTTGCCCTCAGAATTTGATATTACTCCATATGTAAAGAAAGGAAAGAATACTGTAGCCTTAAAAGTATACAGATATTCTGATGGTGCTTACCTGGAAGATCAAGACCACTGGCGTTTGTCGGGTATTCATAGAGAAGTGAAATTGATCAAAGAAAATAAATTACGCATCAACGATTTTCATATTCGTGCGGGTTTAACGGATCAATATACCAACGGTGATTTACAAGTACACTTCGAAGTGAACAACCACTATGCACGCGAAGTTTGGAAGAATTATACCATCAGAACGACTTTAAAGGATGGTGATAATCAAGTAGCTCAATCAGAAGTGTCTGTAAAAAAGGTTATCAAAAAGCGTCCACAACGTGATGATCTACCTTTTGCACACATTCAAAGCAAAATTGAGAATGTAAAGAAATGGTCAGCCGAGCAACCAAATTTATATCAATTGTACATCGAATTATTGGATCCACTTGGAAAAGTAGTGGAGGTACGTACATCAAAAGTGGGTTTTAGAACGATTGAGTCGAACGACAAAGGACAGTTCTTAGTGAATGGTCAGCCGATTTTGATTTATGGTGTCAACCGTCACGATCATCATCACCTTACAGGTAAAGTGGTTGCTGAAGCAGACATGAGACATGAAATTGAATTACTTAAGAAGTTCAATTTCAACTCAGTAAGAACATCTCACTATCCTAACGATCCTAGATTCTACGAACTTTGTGATGAGTACGGTATGTATGTAATGGATGAGGCTAATTTAGAAACTCACGGTATTACCGGTGACTTGACGAACAACAGCTTATGGTCTGGTCAGTTTTTAGACCGTATGGTGCGTATGGTGGAAAGAGATAAAAACCATCCATCGATTCTTTTCTGGTCGTTGGGTAATGAATCGGGTACTGGTTTTAACCATGCAGCTATGGCAAGCTGGACAAAAGATTTCGATCCAACTCGTTTAATTCACTACGAAGGTGGTCAAGGCGATCCAACACATCCAGAATATTTAAACTATACTTCTAAGGAATTCAAAGAGAAATTAGCGGCGAACAAGATTACATCTAACGGTACAGACCCTAGATACTTAGACATGCTAGGTAGATTCTATCCGTTGTTAGAAAGCTTGGAAGAAGTAGCCGAAAAAGATCCTTCGGGAAGACCAATTATTCTTACAGAGTACGCACATGCTATGGGGAACAGTACAGGTAATTTTGAAGATTACTGGACGTTAATTCGCAGAGTAGACCGTCTTGTAGGTGGTTACATTTGGGATTGGAGAGATCAAGGTATTGAAGTAACCGATAAAAACGGAGAGAAGTTCTTTGCTTATGGTGGTGATTTTGGTGAAGAAATTCACACTAACAATTTCTGTCTAAACGGTGTAATTACATCAGATGGACAACCTAAAGCAGCCATGTACGAGATCAAGCATGCCTTCCAACCTTTACATTTTGAAGTAACCGATTTCAAAAACTTCAAAGTGAAAGTAGAGAACCGTCATTTCTTTGAAACTACTTCAATTTATGATTTCAGTTTTGAACTTATTGAAAATGGAAAAGTGATTGAACAAGGTGCATTTACTTGCCCTGACATCAAAGCAGGCTTAAATCAAAAGGTGCAACTACCAATTAAAAAGCAACAATTTGATATTGCCAATGAGTATTTCATTACTATCAAGGCATCATTGAAAGAAGATAGAGTGTATGCATCAAAAGGTCATTTGGTAGCACAAGACCAATATTTACTTCCTCAGGGTGGATTGTTTATTCCTGTGTTTGTATCAAATAGTGGGGAGTGGAAAAAAGAAAACAGTAAAGTTGTTTACAACGACTTCGAAGTTGTAATGAGTGAGGATGGTCAATCGATCGAAAAGATCAACTATCAGAATCAAGCATTGATAACAAAAATGCCAACACCAAACTTCTGGAGACCAGCCACTGATAATGATTTGAAAGCTTCTGGTGTGAACAAGAAAAAGAAATATTGGAAAAAGGCGATTGCCGGTTTAAAATTGGTATCAAAATCAGTAAATGAAATTGATGGAGAATTAGACATTCGTTTAGAATATGAATTGCCAGAGAAAAAAGCTTCTTGGACAACAGCTTATACTTTAAAGAAAGATGGGACTGTAAAAGTGGCTGCTTCTTATGTACCTCATGCTCCACTTGTAGACATGATGAAAGTAGGCTTACAAATGGAAGTACCTAACACTTTATCGAATATTGAGTGGTACGGTAAAGGCCCTGAAGAAAACTATAACGATAGAAATGTTGGAGCAATGATGGGAATTTATACTCTTCCTTTAAACGAGTTTGCTTTGAGTTATGCCATGCCTCAAGCGTATGCTAACCGTACTGAAGTGAGAAACTTTAGTTTAACTAACTCGAAGAAAGAGGGGGTGCAATTCTCAAGTAATCAGCCGTTTGAGTTTAGTGTGTATCCTTACACAGACAAAAACATCGAAGAAGCACAACATACCAACGAATTAAAAGGCACTGATAATTTAACAGTGAACATAGATCATAAACAAATGGGAGTAGGTGGTAACAACTCTTGGAACGAAGTGGGAATGCCTTCGGAACAATACAGAGTAGCATCTCAACCTTACCAATTCCAATTTTTTATCTCTCCTAAATTGAAAGAGGAGAAATCTCAACTGTAATAGATGAAATATATGTAGCGGTGTGTATCAAAAACATGCCGCTACAAAATGAAATGAATTATAAAATAAACAGCGACAAATGAAAAACTTTACTATTTATCTTCTGTTATTTCTGTTCAGCATAGTCGGTCTTCAAGCGCAAGAATGTAATACCCTTATTGACGACAATTTCGAAGAAGATACAGATATGGAAAATCTCCCTTCTTACATTAGTCTGAATACTTCGGGAAATATTAATGCGGGCGATATCTACATGAAAGACGGTATGCTTCATATGGAGACTCCTCCAGCTGTAGGGCATGCTAAAGCAAATATTAACTTTGGAAATTTTACGCAAAGCGAGTTTGAAATATCATTTAAAGTAAAATCAAACAATAGTGGTGGTTATACTTTTAAAATGGATTTCTTAGATGCCAATAATAAATGTTGGATTGGTATTAAATATCCTGATTACGGAAAAAAAGATTTAAGATACGATATCTTAGAAAACGGTAACGTTCCAGGTGGTAGCAATTTCCCAGAAGAAAATTCATTATTAGACGGGGAATATGTAGTAAATACATGGTATGATGTGCGTATGGTATTTAATGCCGATCATCAAGTATCTCTTTATTTGGATGGTGTATTAAAGTTTGCTAACCTTCCATTGCCAGAAGTGGTGAAAGGTTCTCCAATCACAACCGTAAAAATGTATTCTCAAGGATCGTTAAACAGTGGTGTAATCACTTTCTTCGATTATTTTAAAACAGTAGAAGGTCCACAACTTAATAAAGATCTTATTGCTAAAAGCATTATTGATGCTGAAAACTTTTTAGAACTAAAAGAATCATCAGGGCAATATCCTCAAGAAGCGATTGATCAGTTAAAAGCAGATATTGCTAAAGCCAAGGCGACAATGAACGATTGTAGTCTTACTCAAGAAGAATTGGATCAAGCTGCCACTGATATGGATGAGGCTTTAGAAGAATTTAGAGGTCAAATCATTATCATCCCTACTGATGTAACTGTTTCTGTGAATTGGAACGAGTCGTTGATGGAAAGAAAAGCAGAATGGTTTGGAGCTAATTCTACTTATAATGCTGATGGACAAGGTTTATGGAATCCAGATATGGACGACTTCGAACCAAGGGTGATTGATTTAGCGAACTATACAGGTTCAGCTTATTTTAGATTCCCTGGTGGGACAATGGCCAACTTATACAATTGGAAAAGAGCAATTGGTCCAACAAGCGATAGAATAGATAATCTAGATGCCCATAACGATGGTAAAGCCTTCCATAACAACTTTGGACCAGACGAGTTCGGTAAATTGTTGAATACAACTTATTTGGAAGACGGCTCTATAGTGGTTCCTTTCGCTTACGGAACGCCTCAAGATGCAGCCGATTTTGTAGAATACATGAACGCAGAAGTGGGTGCTAACCCTAACGGCGGAAAAGATTGGGCATTAGAAAGAGCAAAAAATGGTCAATACGAACCTTACAATATTAAAGTTTGGGAAATCGGTAATGAGTTATTTGGTAACTGGGAATTATCGGTAATGAACTACCCTTTAAGTGGCGACGATATTCGTGGTGGAGAATCAATTCGTAAAGGCGATGCCAGTTTCTATGTATATGGTGGAACGGAAAGATTTACTAACCAAAGAGCCGTAAAACAAACAACTTGGGTGGTAGATGAATGTAAATTAGACGGATCTCCTGAACAAGAGTTTTATGTGAAATTCCCTCCTATAGATATGTCTCAGGATTTTAAAGTGACAATTGAAGGAGAAGAATGGACAGAAGTATTAAACTTTGAAAACTCATCTGCAACAGATAAACACTACGTAGTGACAAGTGCTGAAAACGGTACTTTCATTTTCGGAGACGGGGTAAATGGTGCAATTCCAGAAAGCTTAGGTGATGTTGTTTTAGATTATACGACAGGCCCTCATGCTGGTTTTAGTGCTTACTACCAAGCAATGAAAGCAGTAGACCCAAACATTACAGTCGTAAGTTGCTATGAAGGAGAAGACTTCTTTAAGCATATGGCTGATATCAATGCACCTTATGATGCTGTAGCCCGTCACTATTATCCAGGAGGAGAAGCCAACGTTGGACAAGAATTTATTTTTGAGTTATCTCAAATAGCGAAATACAATACTAGAGTAGACGATTTCAAAAACTATTTAGAGAAGTACGACAATACGGGGTTAAATGGTATCGAAGTACAACAATTCTTATCAGAATATGGTACGCCAAGAAACTTCTCTGCGATTCCTCATGCGATGATCTTATGGCATCAAATGATGAATAATTATCAAAAAGAATTGCTTGGTATTCAGACTCACTCTTTCTTTAAGAACGATGGTACTACCATGGTAGAAACGCGTTTTGGAGGCTTCTTGATGGCCAAAGGTTTTGCACATCACATCTTCACTCACTTGCACCAAAACAATTTTGTGAAAACAGATTTTGAAGGAGAGAAGTATACACATAATAATGCGGAACTTTGGAATACGTATCCAACGGCATCAGTAAATGAAGACAAAACAGTAGCCACAATTGTTATTCCTAATACTTCGGATGGAAAGCAATTACAAACCACTTTCGATTTTGCTTCACTTCCTTTTGATAAATACGATCATGTTGTTCTAAAGAAATGGGTGGCATTATCAGATAACCTGAACACAGACAATACTTCTGATTTTCCAAACAATGTGCGTTTAGAAGGTCCATTTGTTATTGATGATGCTAAGAACTTTAAGTTCGATAAGGTAGAACCATATACAGTAACCGTTTACCAGTGGTCGGTTTCCGATGAAGAAGAAATTACTTATTTACATGATATTCAACCGAAAATTAGTTACGGACAGGTAAGTAATGAATACGGTTTCTCTGAGGATTCAGTATTGGTAATTAATGGATCTCAGTACGATCATTCTGTGACTTTAAGTTATAATACTGAAGTAGAATACGATATCAAAAACTACTTCGATTTCTTTGAGGCCGAGATCGGTTTGGAAGATAACTTTATCGGTGGTAGCATCATTCTAAAAATCTTTGGTGATGATGAATTGATCTACGAATCGTTACCAATTGGAGAAAACACCCCATTAGAGTACATCAGTGTGGATGTTAGAAGCGTGGAGAAATTACGTATAGAGACAAAACCAAATCAAGGATTAGGCATTAATTTAGGCATGGGTCATGCTCGGTTATTTAAAAACGAGAACTACAACGATGATGTCACTGGAATTGACCTAGAGCGAAAAGCTTTAAACATTTCGCCAAACCCTTTCCAGAATAGAATACATGTTGCTTTGCCAAAAGCAGTGAATGGTACACTAATGATTCACGATGTTATGGGCAGAGTTGTCTTGCAACAAAAGCTTCATCAGAAGATGGCCATTGACCTTGACTTATCTTTCTTGAACAACGGTATGTATATCGTAAATGTATACAACAACGAGGAGGTATATGTAGGCAAAATATTGAAATCTAACTAACAGTCATAATCTATATAATCATGAAAAGTAAATTAACTTTCGTCTTTTTATTACTTATATCCCTGTGCTCTTATGCACAGGAACCTGTAACGATTACCTATAATTTTCAAAATGGATTTAAAGCATCAACTAATGGAGTAGAAGATAATGTTTTATATCCTCAACGAGCAATTATTGGCGGATCTAGACTAGAAAATCAAGGTATTGTTGATAATATGGCGGTCACAAAGATCGTCAACAACAATGCGACAAACTATAATAATACCTTTTTCCGATTTGATATTTATACTGGTAAAGGAACACAGTTTAAAATCAATAAGATAAAAGTAATTCAGAAATCGGAACACTCCGGAGACCCTGATGCAATTGCTGAAGGCGGAAGTGGTAATACCTATCTTTTTAGAGTGGGTACACAACTAAATGGTGCTTCAATTTCGAATAGTGATCCTGAACAATCATCGGAGAATCTATTGTTTTCAGATGTGTTGGAAGAAACAGAATATTCTCCAGGAGCGGCATATAGCTCAGTAAAAAACGGAGAATATGTATCTGTGTATTTAACAGGTAGAGGGGAACGTGTAGGTGGAACCTCAATTCCTGATGAAGATGGTGGAGGAATTCACGAAGACGATATCTTCGATTGGACAGTAGATGAATTGATTATCGAAGGAGAATATGTAGCGGGTCTTTCGATTCCAACTTTTGAAGTTGATTATGCTCTAGATAATAAAGACATGACTGCCGTTTCTTCTCATACAGCTATCAGTGCAACAGAAATGCTAAGACAAAATGGAGAGTCTCAATGGAAACAGGATAGAACTTTTAGTATTCGTTTAGCAAGTACTAACAACAATTTGGGTTATAAAAATGTGGGCTTTATCTACGACATGAATGTAGCCGACGGTTATAAGGCAATGATCAATAATTACGAATTGAAATTTGCCGGTTCGGGTGAATACGGTAAATCAAGAGTGAATAGAACATCGATTTATCATGATAAAAGTAGAGATGGCTCAGGTACAAGAGTAGATTTTTATAATTCTGATGTGTTCGCAGGTGTCGAAAAATATGGTGATAATATCAAAGACATCGATTACATGTCGGCATTTTTTACCGATAATCTTACTTTCGAAGACGATTATTCATTCTTGATTAGTCTAAATAGAACAGGTAAAACAGACAATGTTCAACTAAGAGAATATTTTACTTTCGATCATGTGACCATTCGTGGTACAGCTATTCCTGAAAATGCTCACGCCTTATATCAAGAAATCTTGGTAGGTCAGGATTTATTTGTGAATGCAGTAATTGGAAGTGGTGCGGACGAGTACTTACAAGAAATTGTCAATCGTTACAAAGACGAGCTTCAAATTGCTGTCGATGTAGCTTTCGATGAGTCGAAAACAACTGATGAGTTAAATGCTAAGTTCACTTATGTAGAATGGCTGAACGAGCATTTCAGAAACAACACCAATAGCAGAAGCAATGTTGCTCCAATGGTAACAGATAAGAGTATTGAAACCTCTAAAAACGGTGCTGCTCAGTTTACTTTAGAGGGAACAGATACAGACGATGATTTATTGAAATTCGAAATCAAAATGCAGCCACAATATGGTAGTGTTTCTATGATTGATGGTGCCTATTATTACACTCCAAATGCGGATTATGTGGGAGATGATTCTTTTACTTATGTAGCCAACGATGCCCGTGAGGATTCCAATGAAGGTACTGTTTCAGTGACTGTAATTAATGATGGAAATACAGCTCCTGTAGCTAAAGAACAAGACCTAGAAATTATGTCTGGAGAATCTTTAGTCATTACTTTAGAAGCAACTGATGAAGATGGAGATGCCCTTACTTATCTTGTGGAAGATCAACCGTCAAACGGTCAGTTAACAGGTACTCCTCCAAATATAACCTATGTATCAAATGCTGATTTCGATGGAGAAGATAGTTTTACTTTTAAAGCATTCGATGGTAGTACTTTCAGTAATATTGCAACAGTAAAAATTACGGTAACGCCTATTCCAAATAATCCACCAGTGGCTCAAGATCAAACAGTAGAAGTGATGTCGACCCAACAAGTTGATATCGTTCTTTCTGCCACAGATCCAGATAATGACGAGTTAACTTTTGAATTGGTGAATGGACCAACTAACGGTGTTTTATCAGGTGATATTCCTAACCTTACATATACTCCAAATGCAGAATTTTTAGGAGAAGATACCTTCACTTTCAAAGCATATGATGGTAAAGATTATAGTAACACAGCCACGGTATCTGTAAATGTTATTGAGTTTGTCAATACCAAGCCAGTGGCACAAAATCAAGATTTCTTGATCAATCAAAGTCAGAAAGTAGATTTTACATTAACAGCTACAGACGAAGAAAATGATCCGATTACTTTCAGAATTGTAGCTCAACCTGAAAACGGTGTGATCGAAGGAGAAATTCCAAACTTGAGTTATACGCCAAACTTTGGTTTCCATGGGGTAGACAAACTTTCTTTTGTGGCCAATGATGGCACCGAAGATAGTGAGGTGGCTTACATTACATTTAATGTTAGAGATACTGGTGAAGGAGGGTCTGATAACACTGCTCCAACTGTTGAAGATATAGCGGTATCAGTTGAAAACACAGCTTCGATTTTAATTGAATTATTAGGTACAGATGAAGATGATGATCTATTGACCTACCATGTGATAAAAACGGTAGTAAACGGTCGTTTGGATCAATTTGATAACCACATGGAATACTATCCAAATGCTGGTTTTGAAGGAGAAGATTCATTTACCTATGTTGCTAATGATGGAGAACTAGAAAGTAATATTGCAACAGTAACAATTACAGTTACCAACGGTCAGATTACCGGAATTCATGATCAGCTAGCGTCTGTAATAGAGATGAAGGTGATGTCGTCTAAAGTGGTCTTACAAGATAAATCTCAAGCCAATCAGAATGTAAGTTTGGGGATCTATCAATTAGAAGGTAAACAATTGATGAATAAAGAAATACAACTGCCCGCAAATGCAGTTGAAACAGTAAAATACCAATTTGAGAAGAGTAAAGTGTATATTTTAAAACTAAATACGACTAAAGGTCAAGTGACTAGAAAAGTGATTTTTAACTAACTACTGTTTTTGATGCAGATGTTGGGGGACTTATTTTAAGTCACCCCAACAACTTTTACATCTATATAAATCTTTAAATAATAAACTACTTACATATGAAGCTACTCAATGTACTTCTATTCTTTCTATTCACCACTTCTTTGTTTGCTCAGAAAAATGTCGTACAAATTATAGTCGACGATTTGGGTTGGACAGATTTAGGGTGTTATGGAAGCGATTATTACGAAACTCCATCGATAGATGCTTTGGCAGATAAGTCGATTAAATTTACGAATTCTTATGCTTCTTGTAATGTATGTTCACCGACGAGAGCAAGCATAGTGACAGGAAAATATCCGGCCTCTTTAAACCTAACCGATTGGATTGAAGGTTGGAAATATCCAAAAGCAAAATTTTTACCACCGGAATGGACCATGTATTTGGATCCTAGCATTCCAACGATTGGACAAATTTTTAAGGAAAATGGATACAAAACGGCTCATTTTGGAAAATGGCACTTAGGGGAAGCTGAAAAATACTGGCCGGAAAATCATGGATTTGACGAGAACCATGGTGGATGGAGAAAAGGGGCTCCCAACAAAAATAAAAAAGCAGGAAGTAACGGCTACTTTGCACCATATGGTAATCCTAGATTGGAAGACGGACCTGAAGGAGAATACCTTACAGAACGTTTAGCATCGGATGTTTGTCAGTTTCTCGAAGTGAATAAAGACACGACTTTCTTTGTGAACTTGTGGTTTTACAATGTGCATACTCCACTTCAGGCAAAACAAGAAAAAGTCGATCGTTATCAACAAAAGGAAAAAGGGGAACATCATAATAATGCTACTTATGCGGCAATGGTGGAACATGTAGATGATGCGGCAGGAGTTGTCTTGGCAAAATTGGATGAACTTGGATTGATGGAAAATACCATCATCATTTTTAGTTCTGATAATGGTGGTTTGCATGGAAAGAAAAAGCGACCAGTGACATCAAATTATCCTTTGAGAGGCGGAAAAGGAATGATCTATGAAGGAGGGATACGTATTCCTACAATGATTTACCACCCACAACATAGTGCACGAATCGAATCAACATCGATTTCAAGTATTGATTATTTGCCTACTTTGGTGGATTTAGCGGATTTGAATGTCAATAAAAAAATTAAGAAAGGTTGGGATGGAGTTTCTCTTGCAAATTTGATCACAAAAAAAGAAGAAGTCGATCGATCTTTGTTCTGGCATTACCCTCACTATCATCAGCAAGGTGCCGTACCTCATACAGCTATCCTCGATGGAGATTGGAAGCTGATTCATAATATCGAATTGGATAAGTATGCGCTTTACAATGTGAAGGAAGATATCTCAGAGAAAAATAATTGTATCGATTCTCATCAAGGAGTTTATAAAAAGCTATTGAAAAAAATGGAGGCATGGAAAAAGAAAGTTAACGCACAAATGCCTGTTCATAATTCTAACTATCAACCAACTAAATAAAATAATGAAACAACTAATTCTATATGTATTGCTAAGTGTAACATTCACTATGACATCGCTTTTAGCACAATCAGAATCTTACGAAAAGATCACTAAGAAAGAGAAAGAGGGGATTGAAAAGAGTCTGGATAAGATGAGTGAGGTGTTGGGATTAAGTCCAAAACAAGTGAGGCAAATGAGGGAAATTCGTTTATCGCTTTTAAAGGATCAGAAGGTGAATATTTATTTTTATGGAAAAGGGTGCGAACAATGTAAAAAGCGATATGATCAGTTTTTTAAGGAGAGAAGTGAGATTCTAACTTCTACGCAGATCATTGATTGGAAGGCACTCCAAAATGCGAATAAGGAGATTCGAAAATATAAGCAGCACATTAAAATTACAAAACAACAACATTTTGAGTTACAGAAAACATTATCTGAACTATTCAAGACGTTGGGATATGCTGCTCAAGATACTACACTCACCTTAGAACAAGATGCTGCAATTAAAAAGAATGCTTATCAGAGATTCTGGGCAGATAAGAAAGAGATTTTGAGTAAACACCAAAGTAAAGCACTTAGGGAACAATGGGAGGAAAGTAAAATAAACAAAACGGATCAACAATCAAGAGATCGCAGGTATTTGTATATCAACTCTTTTGAAAGTGAGCCAATATTGTTAGAGGCTTATACCGAAGAATAAAGATTATCCTAGTAAAACAAGTATAATGATGATAAGAAAAACATTATTGATGTGTGTACTACTTTCTATTTTTTGTGGTTGTGTTACAACTACAAAAAGTAATGATGAAACACCATCAGAGAAGAAGAAATACAAAGGCAATTTAGAATTAGTGATTGCTGACGTAAAGCAAATGCAGATCCATAATAAATTGAAGGATTCTACTCAGGTAGATCATCTTTTGGATGGATTTGAGAAAATGAAAGTAGATGGCGTTCGTATTACCATTTTCGGCGACGGCGTTAATCCCAATCCAGAACTTTTTGATTACCTCTACAAAGAATCGAGAAAAAGAGGCTTTAAGATTTTTGCCAACCCTGCTTTGTGGGAAGGCGCAAGACGTATCGTGAATAAAATCAATAAAGGAAAGGATACAGGTAAAGAGGTATTGGGCGATATGGAAGCGACTCAGGTATTAGTCGATAGAATAATTGCTTTTTCTAAGGAATATCCTGCAGAATGGATTTGTCCGTTTAACGAAGACGGCCACCCTGGTAAATATTGGACTGGAGAACAAATGAGTGAGACGTACAAACGTATTTACGGTAAATTAGGGAATGCTAATTTGGTGGGGCCTTGTACTTGGGGTGTTGGTTCTGGTACTAAGATTTTAAATAAGACAGATATCAAACAGTATATTTCTATAGCTACTACGCATAACTTAGGTTTTGAACATAAGAAATGGGAGAAGTTCATCGCTTCAGCAGATGGAATGAAAGTGTGGGATTCGGAAACCAATATGAATAAAAAGTACGATGATCGAGCAATACGTATTGAAGCGGCTATAGACGCAGGAGTAAACGGCTTGGTACTTTATGATTGTTGGAAAGGAGTGGATCTTACCAATGGGAATTTAAATGCTGAAGGGGAAAGATGGGTGAGTAAATACTTGGTAGAAGAACAGTCGTTTTAATTTGGCTGTTTGATGATAATGAGAGGAGAAAGGAGGGAATAATATCTACTTTCTCCTTTTTTATAAATACCAAGTGAGGAACATCAAATAATGACTAAATAAAGCGAACAAATGAAACGAACATTCTACATATTACTTATTGCATTAGGACTCCTTGGGGGTTCATGCATCAATCATAAAACATCATTACAAAAACCTAACATCGTATTTGTATTTGCTGATGATCAGCGGGAAGGAACGATCAATCATTTAGGGAATAATGAAGTCATTACCCCTAATTTGGATCGTTTAGCAGAGGAGGGAATGAGCTTTTCTAATACCTATATTATGGGATCGTTTTCGGGGGCTGTTTGTCAGCCAAGTCGAGCGATGTTGCTTACGGGAAAAAAGCTAAACAACCTTACAAAATCTGGTGCAATTTTGCCGGAGCAGGACACCCTTTTAGGAGAAACGTTACAATCGGCGGGTTACAATTGTTTTGGTATAGGAAAATACCATAATGATCCAGCTTCTTATGTTCGTGGTTTTAACGAGGGACAAGACGTGTATTTTGGTGGTATGTTCGACCAATGGAATGTTCCTTTACATAGTCGAGAAGGAGCGAAAAATTTCAAGAAGTTTGCCCGACCCGTATTAAAGAATTATCGTAAATCGAATAAACTATCTCATGAGCAAGGGGAATACGTTTATGGAGGTAAACACAGTGCTGATATTTTTACGGAAGGCACTATTGAGTACATCAAAAACTACGATTCGGAGAAACCGTTTTTTGTCTATACTTCGTTTATGACACCTCACGATCCGCGATCGACCCACCAACGTTATTTCGATATGTATGATACGGTCAATATCAGTTTACCTGATAACTTTTTACCGGAACATCCTTTCAATAATGGTGAATTAAGAATTAGAGACGAAAAGACAGCAGGTTTTCCTAGAAGGGCTTCAGAGATTAAAGAGCATATCCGTGATTATTATGCCTTAATTACACATAATGATGAAAAACTGGGACAGATTGTACAAGCCTTAAAAGAGAAAGGAGTATATGATAATACCATCATTATTTATTCTGGAGATAACGGCTTAGCCATAGGGCAACATGGTCTTATGGGTAAACAAAACTTGTACGAACACAGTACCAACGTACCTTTGATTATTTCAGGAGGCAACATCAAAAAGAATGTGCGAACGAAAGCAATGGTTTATTTAACAGATTTGTATCCAACGATATGTGAGATAGTCGGCATCAATATTCCTCATTCGGTAGAAGGAATCAGTTTTCAATCTGTTTTAGAGAATAAGGAAAAAGAACATCGACCTTATATTTTCACCTCTTATCGTAGCTCTCAAAGGGCCATACGAAATCAAGAATATAAACTGATTAAATACCATGTTAAAGGAGAACCCAAAAGAGAACAACTTTTTGATATGCAGAATGATCCTTACGAGACAAATAACCTATATGGAAATCAGGAATATGCAAAGGTATATAATGAATTAAATACTGCATTCTACAAAGCGTTAATAGAATTTGAAGACAATATTTGGGACAAAGAAAACAATTAAATCATGAAACATTTTATACTGTTACTAATGGGATTACTTGTGGTAGAGATCACTTTAGCACAAGAGAAAATCGTATATAAAAGTATCGATTCTTTGGATCTTCATATGGAGGTTTATCGACCAGAAAATATGAAAAAGGGAAAAAGTTATCCTGCCATGGTCTTTTATTTTGGAGGTGGATGGAATACAGGGTCAACAAATCAGTTTATCCCACAGGCAACACATTATGCCGAAAAAGGAATCATCTGTTTTTTGGTAGATTATAGGGTGGCCAAAAGAAATAATACAACACCTTTTCAAGCTTTAAGTGATGCGAAATCAGCCATACGATTCATCAGAAAAAATGCGGATAATTTACAAGTCGATCCCACAAAAATTATTGCTTCTGGGGGATCAGCTGGTGGACATTTAGCTGCAGCAACAGCTACAATTGAAGGGTATAATAATGTTACTGACGATCTATCCTTCAGTTGTCGACCAAACGCTTTAGTTCTATTTAATCCTGTAATTGATAACGGACCTGGAGGTTATGGTTTTGGAAGAATAGGAATGGCTTATAAAAGTTTTTCGCCTCTTCATAACATTGTTGCAGGAGCTCCTCCAACTATTATTCTGATTGGAGATAAAGACCACTTGATACCTGTAAATACAGTGAAATACTACCAGCATACCATGAAAAAAGTAAAAAGTAGATGTGATCTTAAAATATATGAAGGAGGAAAGCATGGATTCTTTAACCCCAATAAAAAGAATATGACTTTCTATAATAGTACCATAAAAGACAGTGATGAATTTTTACAATCATTGGGGTATTTTGATCATGTGAAATAAGATATTAAACTAACAAACATTAAAACCGATAGAGTATGAATAGAAGACAATTTTTAGAACTCGCTTCTATGGCGGGTGCAGCAACATTTTTAATGCCTTCTTGTATGAGCAATAATGGGGGTAAGCAACAGTCCCCAATGCCTAATTTTTTGAAAGGATATGAAGATCTTTATAAAAAAGATCCTCGTCAGGCAGCCATTAAATGTTTTGAAGAATCGAAATATGGTATGTTTATTCATTATGGATTGTACTCTCTTTTAGGGAGACATGAATGGGTGCAAATCAAAGAGAAAATACATGTAGCGGAGTATGCTAAATTAATGGACCGTTTTACTGCCGATAAATTTGATGCTGATTTCATTACCGACTTGGCATTAGAGGCAGAGATGAAATATATCAATATAACCACAAGACATCACGACAGTTTTTGTCTTTGGGATACGAAATATACCGATTTTAAAAGTACTAACTCGCCTGCAAAAAGAGACTTAATTGCTGAATTGTATGAGCAATGTAATCAAAAAGGTTTAGCCTTACATTTGTATTATTCTCATGGAAGAGATTGGCGACATCCTCATGCTCCGAACAACGATAAATGGGGCGGTCATGCACGACCTGAATTTGAGGTGAAAGAGCCATTTTACAAATACGAAGAGGAACACGATCTCAATATATATGTGGAATTTTTATATAATCAAGTCGCTGAATTGATTGATATGTTTCCTAATATTGCATCCATTTGGTTGGATGGTCATGGAGTACCAAAATCGGGCGATCATACACAGTTCAAATGTCAGGAACTCTATGATATGATTCATCAGAAACAGCCACATCTATTAGTGTCTTATAAGCAAGGATTGTTAGGTACTGAAGACTTTTTAGCGCCAGAAAGAAAGTACAAAAGTAACGGGAAACCAGAAAAACCATTGGAAATTTGTGATCATCTTCAACGAAAAGGCTGGGGATATTTGGCTTCTGAAGATGGAAAACACAAATCGAAAAAAGAGGTGATTAAGATGCTGAAAAAAGCCAATTCTTATCCTGCCAATTTATTACTAAACACGGGTCCTTATGGCTCTGGAGAAATGCATTCTGAAGATGTGAAGGTGTTAAGAGAAGTTGGGGAAAAGATTAGGAGTAAAGGGTGGAATGCTGTTTTGGGAGTGGAGACAGTTTGATGTTTATAAAAAACGAATTGAAATTAAAATTGAGGGGGAGTTTTATAACCCCTCATATTATAGTCAATTACTCTTCTACATGTCTTCGTGATCGGTGTATCAATTATTGTTGATCCTAAAAAATCGATATATAATTTTCAAGCTCGATATCAAAATACTATTGAGATATCGAGCTTGAAATTCTAAATAAAATCCTGTAAATCCCTTAATCCTGATTAATCCTGGCTCAAGACTTCCACAGCCTTTCTCAACTGCTGATCTACCCCTTCAACCACGACATCCTTATCCTGTGCGATTTTATATTCAGGTTCAACTTGTTGATTTTCTAAGTAGTTGCCATTCATATCTTGTACACCCACTTGAGGAATACCAAAAACAAGAGATCCATCTTGTAGTTGTTCCCACCAAACAGCAGTCATAGTACCAGGTACAGGCATACCGATAAGCGGACCAATTTTTAAAGTTTGATATGTGTAAGGGAAAGCGTGAGCATCAGAATAGTTCCCCTCAGAACATAAAACAGCAGAAGGTTTTGACCATTTATTGATTGGCTCACTACCAAATTTTTGACCTCTAGGAGCAAAAGTACAGTAGACCTTACCGCTTAAGAAAGTGGCCAAGTCATCGTGTAACCAACCGCCCCCGTTAAAACGAGTATCTACAATTAAAGCTTCTTTTTTATAGTTTTTACCCAAAGCTTCAGAATAGACTGTACGGAAACTAGAACTGTTCATTCCTCTTACGTGAACGTAACCAATTTTACCACCAGAAGCTTCCTCTGTTTCTTTCTCTCTTTGTTTGATCCAACGATCATACAATAAATTACTTTCAGTCCCTTTACTGATAGGCTTTACAACCACCAATTTTTTACTGCCATTATCATCTAATTCAAGGCGAGTAGGTTTTCCTGTTTTATGATTCAAGAAACGGAAATAATCCTGACCAGCAACAATTTTTTGACCATCAATAGAAGTAATAGTCATACCTGCTTTGATCTCTTCCTCGATCTGATTTAAAGGAGATCCTTCCATAATTTCTACAATCTTAAGGCCATCACCAGAATATTGAGTATCATAGAAAGCACCTAAAGTAGCCGTAGCATCAGCGTTTTTGTTGCTTGCATAGAAACGACATCCAGTATGAGATCCGTTTAGTTCACCTAGCATCTCGCTCAACATTTCTGAGTAATCGTAATTATTAGAAATGTAAGGAAGGAATTTAGCATATTCATTTTTATAGAATACCCAATCTACTCCATGAAGTTTAGGGTCATAGAATTTTTTATCTACCTGACGCCAAACATGCTCGAACATATACGCTCGTTCTGCCTGATGATCTAGATAGTATTCAGCACTGTAAGAGATATTCTTTCTAGCATCAGAGGCCACATCTATTTTAGCAAACTGACCACCAGTCTCAAAGAAAATATGCTCGCTATCTTTATCAAATTGAAGGTTGCCACCTCCGCCTTTTAATTTCAAGACAAGCTTTGTTTCGTTCTTACGGATGTCTTTTTTCCAAAGGTCATAACCACCTTCAAAACTACTCATATAGTAGAGTTGATCACCCTTTTTTGTTAGAATGAAATCAGATAGGAAAGACGAGTTGATGGTTAACCTCAATAAACGATCTTGAATACCATCGAAATCTATTTTAATGCTTTCATCTTCCTCCTCTTCTTCAGAAGATTTCTTTCCTTTTTTCTTCTTTTTTGATTTATCAGCTTCTTCTTTTGCTTCCTTTTCTTTCTTCTCTTTTTCTTCTTTCGCCTCTTGCATCAATTCATATTCTTCTTTTGATAATTGAAATTCATCAAAAGCATCTTTTGTTAAGAAGATACCGAATACATCTGCTTCAGCGCCCCAGCTACCATGTGATCTATATCCATAACGATCGTTGGCAAAAACAATGGCTTTACCTTCCATTACAAAACGAGGATTATAGCTATTGTAACCACTTTGAGAGAGATTGATTATTTCACCTTCCCCATCTGCTTGTGCTAAACCAATATCAGTAGAAGTCCACAGATTGGGAGAATATTGAACAGCTAAGTATTTACCATCAGGCGACCAATCAAAGGCTTGATCTCCATCTGAGTATGAATAATTAAAAGTACCAGCTAGAATCACTTTAGAAGCTTTTGTTTCCAAATCGATCACTTTCAAAGTAGTTCTTTCTTCTAAGTAAGCAATCGCATCGCCTTTAGGCGACCATTTAGGCTGAAACTCCTCTACTGCTTCAGCAGTGACAATCTCTTCTTGGATATCAGTTGCATTGATAAAATACATTTCCTCCTCATTGCCTAATTTTGCTTGATAAATGTTCCAACTTCCATCTCGTTCACCCGCATATACTAAAGAACGGCCATCAGGAGAGAAGGAAACCGAACGTTCTTGCTCCGCTGTATTCGTAATTTGTACTGTAGTATTATAGTCTGTTGAGGTCACAAAAACATCACCTCTTAAAATAAATGCTACTTCTTTACCATTCGGAGATACTGAAATGCCATGACCACCACTAGACTTTTTCTCGAAAGTGATGTTATTGATTTTATGATCAGTATTGATTTGAATTTCCACTTTTTGAGATTGTTCTCCTTCTTTTAAAGTGTAAATTTCTCCGTCATATCCAAAACAAAATAAATCATTTGATGCAGCCGATAAGAATCTAACCGGGTGATTTTTAAGTTGAGTAATTTGCTTTTTGTTAGTACCATCGGCATTCATTGTCCAAATATTTAGGGTACCATCTACCTCACTTGTATAAGCTACTTTGCTATAATTATTGTAGTATACAGGAGTTCTATCTTCTCCTTTAAAATCGGAGATTTGTGTATGCTTTTTAGTATTGACATCGTACACCCATAAATCGCGTGTAACTGCACTTGTATGATGCTTTCTCCAAGGATCTTCGTATCCTTTTTTATCTTGATACAAAATCTTAGACATATCACCATTGTACTGTGCATGTTCTGCAGTGATAGTCAAAACTTGTACAGGGCGATCACCACCCACCGTCACGCTATACAATTCTCCTAAACGACCGTAAGGAAATTGAGCACTTTTTACATCATCCAAGATCTGAGCAGTGTACAATACATGCTGTCCATCAGGTGTAAAAGACGAAGGGATTTCTGAAGTAGAATTATAGGTTAATCGCTGAGGATGTCCACCATCAATAGTAGTTAAGAAGACATCAAAATTACCGTTTCTATCAGATGCAAAAGCGATGTGCTTACTGTCAGGAGCCCAAACCGGAGAAAATTCATAAGCCACATGTGATGTAATTGCTTTAGCTTCTCCGCCAGCAGTAGGTACAACATAGACATCACCTTGATAAGCAAAGGCAATATGTTGACCATCAGGAGATATAGATGGATAACGTAACCATAATGGATTTTGAGCTAATGTCGTAAGAGAGAGTATTAGTCCTCCTAAAAGACAAAGGAAGTTTTTCATAAATTTATGTAATATGTTCTTAGTATTTGACGTTTAAAAAGTCAATTTTAGTATAGTATGATTGAATAAGTTTCAAATTGATTGATTATTTACTTAAATCAAAATAGGAGAAGGATTCATCATTTCGATAACTTCTTAATAAGTGATAATGCGCTGCGATTTTTATAAATATCACCTGCTTTTGATAGTTAATTCTCAACAAAACATTTAAATAATAAGCAACTTCAAAATATGCTAAAATAATTGCAGGTAGCCTCTTCTATGTTCTACAATTTAGATGACATCAAGTATTACTATCTTCTTTATAGAAAGTGGGGTGTTATATAGGTGTATTTTTAAGGATTTCCTTTATTTTAGGAGTTCAATCACTATCCTATTTTAAACCATATATATACCAATTAAACAATGCATAGAATTGCCAACCATAAAGAGATTATCCAAAAGATCTATCAAGAAATTATTGAAGGCGATAATTTGGGTGCACCGGCAGGGTACATTCCTAATTTAGCCAAAGTAGATCCTAATCATTTTGGAGTGTATTTTATGTCCACTCAAGAGGATAATTTTGGAATTGGTGATTGGGAAAAGAAGTTCTCTATTCAAAGTATTTCAAAAGTACTGTCATTAAGTTTAGCCTATCAGATTTTAGGAGATAGTATTTGGTCGAGAGTAGGAGTGGAACCGTCAGGTAGTGCTTTTAATTCTTTAGTAAGATTAGAAACAGATAACGGAATACCAAGGAATCCTTTTTTAAACGGTGGAGCGATTGTTATTTGCGATTTGTTATTTTCTCAATTAGATAACCCATTAGAAGATTTTATTCAATTTGTTCGTGAGGTGAGTGGATGTGAGGAGATCAATTATTCTGAGGAAGTCGCAAAATCTGAAGCATCTGTAGGATATAGAAATATAGCACTTTGTAATTTTATTAAATCATTTGGGAATATTGATAACGATCCCAACGATGTGCTACATTTTTACTTTCATATCTGTTCTATTGAAATGAATTGTTATCAATTAACGAAAGCATTTGAGTTTTTGATGGACGGTAGGTTTAAAACCAAAAAAGGAAGCAGTGTACTGAACCTTAGCCAAGCTAAGAGGATCAATGCTATTATGCAAACATGTGGTTTTTATGATGAATCAGGTGAATTTTCTTTTAAGGTGGGTTTACCTGGGAAATCAGGAGTGGGTGGCGGTATTGTAGCGGTACACCCAGAAAAATATTGTATTTGTGTTTGGAGCCCCAATCTAAATAAAAATGGTAACTCATACAGAGGAATGAAATTCTTAGAGCGATTTACTACGGAAACAGAGTTGTCTATTTTTTAATAAGTATTGGGTGATAAGCTTCATAGGAAAGTAAGGGAGTTGGAGCAATTGAACTTAATACTTATCCAATTGATTACTTGAAATGGATTGTAACGAATTTGTCTACTCAATTGATGAATTTACACCACCTTTTCTCCTGTAAGTAACATAGAATTGTAGTATACAAACTATACAATACAATGAAATATTACTTATACCTATTATTATCGATATCATTTGCTTGCAAAAGCACATTCAATTCTAATGAAAAAGAAGAGAAGTCGGTGACATATTATATCAATTCCATCAATGGTAATGATAACGCTGACGGAACAACCCAAAAGAGTGCTTTTAAATCTTTTGCAAAATTACAGCAAATGAATCTTCATTCAGGAGATACGATCAAATTATTTAGTAACCAAGAGTATTCAGAATCTTTGATCTTAAAAAACATAGGAGAGAAGTTCTCAAAACCTTTAGTCGTCACAACCACCTCCAAAGACAAAGCGATGATCAACGCTAAAGGGTTTGCCAATGGAATTCTTCTTGAAAATGTATCAAATGTTAAAGTAGAAAATATACATATTACAGCTAATGGAGGTGCAATAACAGCAGCCGAAAAGATGAGGTGTGGGGTGTTATATACTACTTCTGAACCGGGAAATTATCAAAACGTTCAGTTAGAGAATCTTTTGATAGAAGATATTTTTTATCATGAAGGTGGGTTTACAAGAGGTAAAAAAGAAGTAAAAACAGCTAATGGAACTCAAGCCTATGGATGGGGTATTCGTGTGTTATTAGAAGAGAAAACGTCTACGCTTCATCAATTGGAAATTAAAGATATAGAGGTAAAAAATGTGGCACATACTGGTATTAAGTTAACAGGCGGAGGGAAACACAGTATTCTAGATTTTAAAATTGAAGGATGCAAAGTGACTTACACAGGAGGACCAGGTATTCAAATGTCAAAGGTAAAGGATGGCCATGTATTTAATAATAAGGTAGATCATTCTGGTAGTGATAATGACAGTAGAAAATGGGGTAGAGGCAGTGGTCTTTGGACTTGGGGATCTGATAAGGTTCTGATAGAGAAAAATAGGTTTACCAATGCAAATGGACCTGGAGATTCAGCTGGAGCACATATAGATTATAATTGTAACAATATTGTATTGCAATATAATTTCAGTAAAAACAACGCCGGAGGGTTTCTAGAAATTTTAGGAAATAACTACAATTGTAGCTATCGCTATAATATAAGTGTGAATGATGGTTTTAGAAATAAAGGACAGAATGGTGCTTTTCAAGAAGGTAAAGTTTTTTGGTTGTCTGGTTATCAAGGAAAAAAGGAAAGAAAAGGACCTTTTAATAGCTACATATACAACAATACGATCTATGTGAAAAAAGGGATAACATCTAAAATTGCTGTAGATAACGTAGCCAACGGTATTTTGGTAATGAACAACATTTTTCATTTTGAAGAGGAGGCTATATTAGTATTGGGCGATCAATATACACCCGATAAAGGGGGAGATGGAAGAATAGATGATGTGCTATTTAAGAACAATATTTTCTATCAGAAGAGTAATTGGCCTTCTGAAGTATTGATTCAACCCAAAGCCTCTTTTATTGTAGATGTTGATTTTAAAGATAAGAATAGTGATCATATTGCTGATTTCACTCCTAAAAATATTCAAGCGATAAAGAATAAAGGAATTCCTATTCCAAGGATAGAGAGTGATAGTATTGGAATTGTTTATGGTTTAAAAATAGAAAAAGACATTCAAGGAAATAAAGTATCCAATAGACCTAGTATTGGAGCTATTGAGGTGTACTAATAATTGAGATGGAATCTGATTAAGGTGGTAAATCAGCCTTGAAAGGATACGTGGTTTTATCTAAGAAGAGTGTAGCTATTTACATGAATAAAGTTGGATTGTAGAACTGTTGCAGATCGTATTTTCTAATCACCTGAAAAGAAGGTAGAATACCCAATAACCTAAAGCTGTTTTAGAACATAGAGAACGATTCATTTAGAAGTAAATATAATAGGGGAGAAAAAGCTTTCTATCCTTATAAACCTATGAGAAAGTACTAAAAATGCAGAAACCCTACTTTTTAAAAGTGGGGGTTTTGCGTTAATTAAAGAGAGGTAAATACAATAATCACTTAGTTTAAGAGAAAAATTTCTATTCGTCCCCCTTTTCTAAATACCTTTGAAGTATACGAAGAGCAATACAATAAAAAGGAAACTTATTGATAGGATGATAGGTGATAAATATGTAGAAGTAAAATGGGGTGAAAATGCCAATGGAACACAAATTTTCAGAAGTAATTTTACCGAAGTTGCATACGACAACAAATTGAAATTTAAATCAATTTGCAAGTACCCATTATCTATCAAAAATTGTAATAACTAGATGGATTTAGATTAATGAGTTTTATTTCACAGCATCATTTCATACATTGTTATTAGATGTCGTGAATTTAAATCTCACCAATTTTTTAAACTATTCTTCTTTCCATCGAGTAGAAACTTTTTAATGATTTGAACGAAGATATAGTTCAATTATCAGAAGATTTAAACTGTCCAAAATATGAAAGTATTACTTAACTACATAAAAGCATTCTTGCTGCTACTATCATTTTTATTTCATTCACAACAAGGATTTGCGAATGATGGTGATGCCATCTTTGAACATTATACCACTCGTAAGGGGTTATCTCAGAACGATATCAATTGCTTATTTCAAGATAGTCAAGGGTTATTATGGGTAGGGACAAACGATGGTTTTAGTAGCTTTGATGGCTATACATTTAAAGATTATCGGATGGATACACATGATGTTCCCTCTAATTTGATTAATAAAATAATTGAAGACGATTATGGTAATTTATGGTTGGGAACTGCAGATGCCGGTTTATGTAGGTTCAATTTAAAAACAGAAAAGTTTACTTCTTTTGGAAACACAACAGAAACGCCAAAATTATTTACAAAGAATAATGTGGCAAGAATGACTTTAGATAAGAATGGTAATCTTTGGTTTGGGAATACAAAAGGATTAAACCTCGTAAAAAAGGAATATTTAAATCAGCCTAAAATTAAAGTAAATAAGTACCGACATAATCAACATAATGAGGAGAGTTTACACGCTAATTTAATTCGAGATATTTTAGTAGATAGCCAAGGAAGAGTATTGATAGCTACTAGAATGGGTCTTCAAGAATATAAATTTCCAAAGGGACAAGACGATTATGGTTCTTTTAAAGATTGGAATACTTACCTCAATAAAAAGAGAGAAATTGTATCTATTGCCAGAGGTGATAACTCTCTAATTATCGCTTTTTTTGATGGAATTTTCGAACTCGAAAAAGAATCAGATAGTGAAAAATATTCACTTAGAAAGTTATCAAATTTAAGATGTGATGTGATTCTTAGGGATAGGCACGGCATAATTTGGGCAGGGTCAAAACATGGTCTTTATCGATTAAAATATGATCCACTTAAAAAAGAATTAGTAGAGATAGAACACTTTAATAGAGATGAATACTTGAACTCTAACATTGTGCAAACCATTTATGAAGATCAAACTGGAATTATTTGGGTAGGAACAATCGGCGGAGGAATAAAAAAATACAACCCTAGACGAAAAAAGTTTAAACACATTAAAAGAGAAGATAATCAAGGAAGTTTATCATACAATAAAGTAAGATCAATTTATGAGGACACATTGTCTAGATTATGGATTGGTACAGAAGGTGGAGGATTAAATTACTTGCCCTCTAATTCTATAGATTACACAAAAGGCTTTAAAAATATCAATCTAGAAGTAGATAAGCGAAGTCAAAATGCAGTGTATGATATTAATGAATTCATGAACAGTTTAATATTAGGTGTTGGTTACCCTCTTAAAGTTTTAGGAACACCTATTCAGGAGGCAACGACTTTGGGACAGAGACTTAAACAAAGTGCTATATCTCCCCCTTTCCTTACTAATTCTGTTTTTACAATAGAAGTTGAAGGAGATTCTATTATTTGGTTAGGTTCATATGCAGGTGGATTAATTCGTGGGTTGGTAAACAAAAAGGGTGGTATTGATTGGAGCAGAATTAATATCTCACGTCAAGAAGTATATAAAGATCCCATTGAAGTTGTAAGAAGTATTCTAGTGGATAGGAAAGGCAATGTATGGGCAGGAACTAACCAAGGTTTGATTTTCATATCAAAGTCTCAAAAACAAAAAAATAATCCACAGTGTAAACTGTTTTCATCCATTAAAAGTGATGAAAACTCATTAAGTTATAATTATATACTACCTATTTTCGAAGCATCAAATGGAGAAATTTGGATTGGAACAATGGGAGGTGGTTTAAACATAATTATGCCTCAAGAAGATTTAAATACGCTGAAATTTGAACACCTGTCTAGCGTAAATGGTCTTCCAAGTAATGTGATTAAAGCTATTTTAGAAGATGATTTTGGTAATTTATGGGTATCAAGTAATAAAGGGTTAAGTAAAATCTCCTTAGAAAATAGACGAGTGAAAAACTTTGATATGAGTGATGGTCTTCAAGACAATGAATTTGGAGAATTGACAGCTTGTAAGCGAAAAAATGGAGAGTTACTTTTTGGTGGTGTGAACGGCTTAAATGTCTTTTACCCTCATGAAATTGTAGATGATAAAACGATTGCTGATTTAGTTTTTACAGAACTAAAAGTCTTGAATAAAGTAGTGAATACTCAGGAAGAATTTGAATCGAATCAGATACTTGATAATTCGATACGCTATACCAACCACATAAAGTTAAATTCAAGTCAAAATAGTTTCGCTGTAAAGTTTGCCTATTTACATTATGCATCACCTAACAAGAACAAATACTTGTATAAGTTGGAAGGTTATGATAAAGATTGGGTTACATCGGATGCGATGCAAAGAGAAGCAAAGTATACCAACTTATCAGCCGGCACTTATAAACTAATGGTGAAGGCATCTAACGGAGATCATATTTGGAATCCAAAACCTATTGAATTATCCATCGAAATATTACCACCAATGTGGTTAACTTGGTGGGCAAAATTGATTTATGTAGTTGTGTTTATTGGCATTGTATATTTCTTTTCAATTTACACAGTGATTAATGCTAGAAAGAAGTCTCAATTAGAGATGGTGAAATTTGAACATGAGAAATTAGAAGATTTGAGTCAGTTGAAACTACAATTCTTTACGAATATTTCTCATGAATTGAGAACGCCTCTAACATTGATCAATACCCCTGTAGAACAATTGATTAAAAAAGGAAAAAGTCTTTCGGAATACGATAGAGAAAAGTCATATCAACTGATTCATAAAAACATCCAACATTTGATGCGTCTTGTGAATCAATTATTAGATTTTAGAAAGGTAGAACAAGGTAAAATGTCACTGCATCTTACCAGAGGAAATTGGAGTACCTTTGCCGAACAGGTGTATTTTTCTTTCAAAGAGTTTGCTGAACAAACCAACATCACTCTAAATTATAATGTGAGTAATGATAAAATTTTTGGTTTGTTGGATACTGATAAGGTAGAAAAAATACTCTATAATTTATTATCCAATGCATTTAAATTTACCAATGAAGGTGAGGTAAATATGTCTGTAACCAGAGAAAATGATTTTGTGAAAATCACTTTAGAAGATACAGGAATTGGGATTCCAAAAGAGCAATTGAAATACTTATTTGATCGATTCTATCAAGTTGAGAAATTGAAAAATGCTCAGAAAAGAGGTACAGGAATTGGTTTAGCTTTTACAAAGAGTTTGGTTGATTTACACCATGGTGAAATTAAGGTCGATAGTAAATTGAATAAAGGTACAATTTTCACATTACTTTTCCCTTTAAACGATATGATGTATAGTCATGATCATATTGAAGAATCTGCCAAGGAAGCTGATATTACAATTTTGGAAGATGATGAACTCATGGAGACATCTACTAAACCAAAAATATTAGTTATAGATGATAACTTCTCTATCAGAGAGATGATGAAGGATTTATTAAAAGATACCTATGATGTGTTTTTAGCAGATAATGGTAAAAAAGGATTAGACCTAGCAAAAAAGATAATGCCAAATCTCATCATTTCCGACATCATGATGCCTGAAATGGATGGTTACGAATTGACCCAAAGAGTGAGAGAGGATAATCATATTTGTCATCTACCAATTATCTTACTAACCGCAAAAAAATCGGAAGAAAGTAAACTGAAAGGCTATGAATACGGAGTGGATGCCTATGTTACAAAACCATTTAATTCGGAGGTGCTGTTAGCCAGAATTCTTACTCTGATAGAAAATAGAAAGAATCAGCAAAATCGCTTTAGAGTAGATATAGATATTCAGCCAAGTGAAATTACATTTACATCTTTAGATGAGAAATTCTTGAACCGTTTAGTAAAAATAGTAGAGGACAATATCTCTGATTCAGAATTTACAGTGGAGAAATTGGCGATGGAGTATGGTGTAACAACCTTAAGGTTAAATCAAAAACTAAAAGCGTTAACCGGCCAAACTGCTAAAGGATTTATCCGAAACATACGATTAAAACGAGCCGCTCAATTACTTAAAATCGGAAGATTTAATGTGAGTGATATTACGTATGAGGTGGGTTTTAATGATCTTAAATACTTCAGAAATTGTTTCAAGAAAGAATTTGGATTGTTGCCATCCCAATATGCCAAAGAGAAGCGAAAAGAGGAAGCAGAAGAAGTAAAGTAATTGTAGAAAAGAAGAGGTTGTTTCATGATATTGATGAAACAACCTCTTCTTTTCTATTAATCAATAAATTCGATATAAGTATAAAACACCCCATAAGACTCATCACCTTCAATAAAGTCATTGACTAACAAAGTCTTCCCTTTTTCTAATTTCACTTTAAATTCTACAGCTTCCTTATCCGGAACTACCACTTTTTCTAGCATTTGATTACCTATGCTCACTCTTACTTTTTCAGGTTGAATTTGTTTATAATGGAAAAGGCCTTTCGGGTTTTCTGAAGGTATACCATGCATTGGCCCTGCACATTCTTTAGGCCATCTTCTACACGATATTAAATATTCGCCATCGGTTTGAATATCTAAGGCATGGGTATTGTTTTTATTCTTCATTCCTTCAGCGACTTGTTCACATTTCCAGATGCCTTTATCTTCTCCAATTGCGTGTTGTATTGTGAATTTTACTTCTTTTTGAGGAGTGTTCCCTATTACAGTAGAGGGAAGCTCACGAAAAGTGGAATAGTTGGTTGATTGATGATAGAAGGCTTCATTTTCTAGTAAAAGTGTATTGACTAACGCTTGATTGTTGGACGCCACATTGTTTGTTTGTTGCGGATCCTTTGCCATATTATACAATTGATTTCCATCGATAAGACGCCATTCGTTTTTAAGTATACATGTTCCTTTATCTTGGAATGGAGGGCGCCAGTCTTGACGGTGATGAATAAAGATGCTTCGATCATTTATTTCTTCATTTTTTGTAAGCACAGCTGATAAATCAATACCATCAAATGATTGATTTTTAGGTAGATCAATACCACATAAATATGCTAAAGTAGGAATTAAATCTACATGAGCAGAAAGTGTACTCAAGTCTTTGCCTCCTTTTATACCTCCATCAAGCCATTGTATAAAAAAAGGCACTCTATGTCCCCCTTCTAATTGATCACCTTTTATACCCTTTAGGTCATAATTATATCCCAACTTTCCATCTCTTGAATAACCAAAACGAGTACCATTATCACTCATGTAAATCAGTATGGTATTTTTATCTAATCCTTTCTTTTTGAGGAATTTTCTAAACTTACCAAAGTTCTCATCAATGTTTGCAATCATGCCATAAAGGTTGGCATCGATAATTTCCGTGTTTTCGTACTTTTTATAGGGAGCAGCATATTTTTCGTCTACAATTAAAGGGTCGTGAGGAGCATTAAGAGGAAGGTAAATAAAGAAAGGTTGATCATTTTCTTTTTGACTGATGAACTTCATGGCTTCAGAAAACCACACATCGGTACAATAACCTTTAAATTGTTGAGGTTGATTGTTGACATAATAGACATCATCGAAATAACTATTGCCCCAATAATCAGATAACTCCCCAATACCGCCAGCCAAGTGTTGAACTACATGATCAAAACCACTATCTGATGGGCGAACTGGGAAATTATCACCTAAATGCCATTTACCAAAAAGGGCAGTGGAATAACCTGCCGATTTAAAGATGTCAGCCATAGTTATTTGTCCTTTTGATAAGGCATCTCTTCCTTTGTAGGTGGCCCAAGCACCGTTTCTTATAGGATATTGCCCCGTCATTATTGCCGCTCTTGTAGGTGTACAAAGTGGACTCACATGGAAGTCTGTTAACCGAACAGATTGCTCATAAAATGTATCGATGTTTGGGGTTTTTAACCATGGATTACCATGACAACCTAAATCTCCAATTCCCTGATCGTCTGTTAAGATTAAAATAACATTGGGCGGTTGTTTCTCTTGTCCAAATGTAAAAGTGGAGAAGAAAATAATCAAGCATGTTAGTAGGATTGAAGTTCTATAATTCATCATTTCTTTTATGTAGTTTTTTATCATCGTTTCAACACGTCAATATGATATAAAAATTGAAGTTAATTAGCTGAAATCCGAATTTTCAAACTGATAAAAACTCAACAACTATAATTCATAGGCGGCAAAAATTAGGTTTGACGGGGGGTAGATTTTAATCTAACAGTTTTGAAGAAGTTTTAACAGATAAATAGCGGTAATTTCGAGTAATCAAAAAGGATTTATTCTATCTCAATAAAGTAAAAAATGAAAAGGCAATTACTAACATTATGTATGTTGCTGTTAGCTGTTCCAATGCTTTGGGCACAGTCTAATGGACAAACGGATTTCAATAAAAATTGGAAATTTTTTAAAGGCAGTGTCAATGAAGGTGAAAAGGCAACTTTAAATGATGATAACTGGAGAACTGTTCGAGTACCTCATGATTGGGCAATCGAAGGACCTTTCTCAAAAGAATACAGTACAAGATGTGGTGGACTTCCTTTCCATGGTGAAGGTTGGTACCGAAAACATTTCACTTTAACTGAAGAGCAAAAAGGAAAGCAAGTAGCGATAGAATTCGAAGGAGTAATGAATAATTCAGAGGTATGGATTAATGGACATTACTTAGGAAAAAGACCTTTCGGATACATTGGTTTTGAATACGATTTAACCCCTTATTTGAACGAAAAAACGGAGAACGTAATTGCAGTAAAAGTAAGTCCAGAAGATTTATCATCGAGATGGTATCCTGGAGCTGGAATTTACCGTAAGGTGTGGCTAAATGTCAATAATTCTATCCATGTAGGACATTGGGGTTCTTTTGTAAAAGCCAATAATGTTACCTCTAGAGTAGCTACAATAGAGATTGCTATTGATGTACAAAACCACTTAAAATCAGACGAGATTGTCACTATTACGAATAAGGTAATTTCACCAGAAGGTAAAGTAGTAAAAGTATTGAACACAAAAACAGTGGCAGAAAAGGAAGCGACTGTAAAATCGATGCAATCATTCAATTTATTATCACCAGAGTTATGGTCACAAGAGCAACCCAATTTGTACCATGTAGTCACTGAAATCAAAGATAATAAAGGGAAGTTGATGGACACCTATACTTCAAGATTTGGAGTGAGAGACATCAAGTTTACTGCAAAAGAAGGATTTTTCTTGAATGGTAAGCTGACGAAATTTAAAGGGGTGTGTTTACATCATGATCTTGGTCCTTTGGGTACAGCTGTAAACCGTAGAGCAACGGAACGTCAGTTGCAGATAATGAAAGATATGGGAGTGAATGCAATTCGTACATCCCACAACCCACCAAGTAGAGAGTTGTTAGAAGTGTGTGATGAGATGGGTCTTATTGTAATCGATGAAGCTTTTGATGAGTGGAAAATCGGGAAAATTGAAAACGGATATAATAATTATTTTGATGAGTGGCACGATCGTGATTTAAGAGACATGATCCGTAGAGATCGTAATCACCCATCAATTATACTTTGGAGTATTGGTAATGAAATCTTAGAGCAAGGCTCAAAAGAGGGGTGGAAAGTAGCCAACAAATTAGCTACAATTTGTCATGAAGAAGATCCTTCTCGACCAAATACGGCAGGGTTTAATAATTATGGAGGTTCAATTAAACACAAGTTGGCGGATCAGGTGGATGTAGTTGGCTTTAATTATAAACCTGCTAAATATGCTGAATTGGTAGAGGAACACCCTGATTGGATTATCTATGGTTCAGAGACAGAATCAGTAACAAGTTCAAGAGGTGTGTATCAAGATACCTTCTTAGAGAAATACGAAAAACACGAAGATAAGCAAGTAACAAGTTACGATATTGTTGGTCCTGTTTGGGCATATCCTCCAGACATGGAATTCAAATTTGAAAAAGAGAATCCTTCTATCATGGGAGAGTTCATGTGGACTGGTTTTGACTATTATGGAGAACCTACACCTTATGGTGGTCGTGATAATGTAACGAATGGTCAATGGCGTGCTGATTGGCCTTCTAAATCTTCTTACTTTGGAGCAGTTGATTTATGTGGTTTTCCTAAAGACCGTTTTTACTTATACCAGAGTGAATGGACAGATAAACCGATGCTTCATGTTTTACCTCATTGGAATTGGAAAGGGTATGAAGGAAAAGAGATCCCTGTTTTTGTTTATACTAATGCCGAAGAAGTTGAATTATTTCTAAATGGCCAGTCTTTAGGTAAAAAGGTAAAAGGAGTAGACAAAGCGACTATTCCTGTAAGTTTCCGTTTTTACGAAGGACCAAATAACTTCGAATCTCCTTATCGTTTACGTTGGGATGTTCCTTACCAAAAAGGAGAATTGAAAGCCATCTCTTATATAGATGGTAAAGTGATTAATGAAGAAGTAATCCACACCACGATAAAAGCAAAATCGATTACATTAGAAGCGGATAGACAAGTTATCTCTGCTGATAATGGAGAAGATTTGGTGTATGTTACTGCAAGAGCTATTGACGAGAATGGTCATTTTTGTGCAACATTTAATGGAGAATTATCATTTGATGTTCAAGGTGCAGGTACTTTTGAAGCAACAGGCAATGGAGACCCAACGATGACCATTGTGCCACAGAGTAAAAAATTGAAATTCTTTAACGGAATGGCTTTGGTGATTGCTAGAGCTAAAGAAGGCGTTGAAGGAACAATGACAATTACAGCTAAAGGAAAGCGTTTAAAATCAGCTACAATAAAAGTAGAGACTAAACTTTCTGCAACTGCTAAAAGAGAATTATAATTCCTAGCTATTCCCAACTTATGTATTAAACATGGGTTGGGAATATTTTTTTATATCAAGAACTAATGAAATGAATTTAAATTTACTAAAATGTGTAAGTACAGCTCTGCTAGTTCTTACACTTTTCTCGTCTAATTTTGCTCAAAATAAGGTAACTGTAGACCCTACAACTCAACGTTTTTTAGGGAATAAAACCACTCGTTTTGATCGAGATAAATACCTTCAAGCACATGTTTGGTTTGGAGACAAGAACGACCCAGAATTCGAATCTTTTAAAAAGCAATACAATATTAATTCTGAGTATCAGGGCTCAAGACGCTTTTGGGGTCCTATGAACATGACTAAGAAGGGGAACATTCCTAAAGTAAAGAACAAATACAACGGAGAAAGAGAAGTAAAGCCTTATACAGTTGTCACCGGACGAGCTACAGATTTATTCTACGATAGAAAAGTAGATTATACTGAAGTAGATATCACATCTTACACTAAAAAAGTAGCAGCATATGTAGCATCGTCTTTTCAAAAAGAATGGGAAGAAATGCCTGGGATTTATGAGCCTTACAATGAGCCATTCGTTCATGCTTCTGATTTATATCCCGGAAAAAGAAACAGAGAGAAGACAGATATTGCCATACAAAAGATATCATCTTCATTAAGTGAACTAGGGAAAGCCATTCATGCTGTTCCAGAGTTGAAAGAGATGAAGGTCGCAGGCTATGCCTCTGCATGGCCAGAGTTTGAACATAATAATTTTGAAGTGTGGGATCAAAGGTTCAAACAATTTATTGATATAGCAGGATCAGACATGGATATTTTTTCTGTGCATTTGTATGATGGAAAAGGATTGAATAATTCAGGTGGTCGCCGTTCAGGATCTAATGCAGAAGCCATTTTAGACATGATTGAAGCTTACAGTTTTATCAAATTAGGTGAAATAAAACCGATAGCAATTACAGAATATGGTCGTTTGGTAGATGATCAACCGAATTGGAAACCAAAGAGTGGACTGTCCAACTATCATCCTATAGAAAATGCACAGGCTGTAAGATCACAGATTCATTTATCGATGCAGTTTATGGAAAGAGGAGATAATATTGTGACTACAACCCCTTTCTCTACAGGTAAAGAAGATCCGACAAAAAAATATTCTAAGGCAGGTCTTTGGACAAAAAATGATAAAGATGAGTGGGAATTAACCTCTCGGAAATACTTCTTTGAAACTTGGAAAACAGTTAAGGGAAAAAGAGTAAATATAGCTTCTGAAAATGTTGATATTCAAGTACAGGCATTTGTCAATGGAAAACAATTGTATGTTATCTTAAATAACCTGAGTGAAGAAACACAATCCATTCCTTTAGCTATTGAGGGGGATCAGGATTTCAAAAATATTATGGTAAAACGCATTAAGACGTATGTAAACAAGATGCCAAAGATGGTGAAAAAGACCTTGAAATCTGCCCCATCTTCTATGGATATTGAATATGGAGAAACGATTGTTTTAACGTATAATTACAACCATAAAATTGAGACGCCTCAGAAAGAATATAGAACCAAATACTATGCGTCAGAGTATTTAAAGCCGATTAAATCTAATAAGAAGAATTCATTCGAGTTTGCATCAGTTACTGCAGGAACTAAAGGTAATGTAACTTTAAGGTTGGGTATAGGAAGAGACAAAGGAAAGAGTTTACAACCGATAGTTTTATTGAATGGTCAACAAGTTAAATTACCAAATGATAGTGTTAGAGGGTATGATCAGCACAATAGGAAGAAATTCTTTGGGGTGCTAGAAATTCCTGTTCCACACTCTCTCATAAAAAATGGAAAGAACGAAGTGAGTGTTACTTTCCAAGATGAAGGAGGTCATATCAGTTCGATGATTTTACAAGTGATATCGGATAAAAAGCCGTCTAATAAAAAGGTGAATTAGAAAAAATAAAAGGTAGATTTCGGTCTACCTTTTTCTCTTAATATAAGATACCTAATTAACCTTATTGATTTATCGTTATACAAATAAATCAAATTCTTTGAATCCTGATTAGGTAGTATTACTTGTTCAGGAACATAATAATAGCGTATATTATGATTATACAAATTGAGGTGAAATGAACATTATTACTATTAAACAACTACTTCTGATTTTTAGCACTATATGCTATTTTGGAATAACTAAAGCCAATGCTCAATCTAATGATAGTCAAATTAAAGAGTATAGTACTAAAAAGACATTAGAACAGGTAATTACTCAACAATGGGAAGTGAACGACCTGATTTTTAAAACCAATAAAAAGATAAAAGATCCTTTTGATAAGGAGGTGATTGCAGAAGTGATTAACCCTCAACTTATCGTTCAAAAGATACCCTTATTCTACAATGGAAACGGAGAGTGGATATTTCGTTTTTCTAGTAGTGATGTAGGAAAAAGTACGTATAAAATAGTTGCACCTCATCTTTCATTTGATGGTAGAAAGGGAGAAGTTATCGTCCAAAAAAATACCAAAGTAGATCGCCATGGAAGCGTGGTGTTGAAAGAAGAATATCCTCAACATTTCTTTTATGAAGATGGTAAACATTATTTCAATTTAGCGTTTGAATGTGATTGGTTATTTGCTCTTGATTATGGAAAAGAGGAACTAAGTAAAACGAAACACTTATTGAAAGTACTAAATGATTATAAGTACAATCAAGTAGTCATGAATGTATATTCTTATGATGTAAAATGGAAAAAGGATCCTAAACTAGGGAATCATCAAGAATTTGAATATGGAGGGAGAGAAGATATCTATCCATTTTTAGGTTCTAACTCCTCTCCTAATTATAGCTCTTTAAACGTAGATTTCTTTCAACATTTAGATCAGGTGATATTAGAAATGCATGATCATGAAATTGTGAGTCATCTAATGATTTACGTTTGGAACAAGGGGGTAAATTGGCCAGATATGAATACTGAGGCTGATAATTTGTATTATGATTATGTCATCAAAAGGTATCAAGCATTTCCAAACGTTGTATGGGATGTCTCTAAGGAAGCTCTACTTTATGGCAGGGCTACCAATGAGTATATTTCAGAAAGAATTGAAAGGACTAAAGCATTGGATGCCTATAATCGTTTGATATCTGTACACGATTATGGTTTCTGTAAACGTCATCCAGATGAAGTAGACTTTATATCCATGCAGAATTGGGAAAGAGCATTGTATCAAAAAATGATAGACGCGAAAAATGAATTTAAGAATAAACCCATTTTTAATATCGAACATGGAGGGTATGAAGAAGCACCCTTTCAAGTATTTCCGGGAGCATATACCAATTCCGAAGCCTGCTTAAGAAGGAATTATGAATGTATTTTTGCAGGAGGTTATACCACTTATTATTGGCAAGGCGCCTCTTGGAATGTGGTCATTCATAATCCGTTCGAACAAGGAGAAGAATTTGAAAAACCTCATTTCGATTATTTTAAGCATATGGCTAATTTATTCGAAAAGTTCAACTTTGAAAATTTCGAACCATTGTCATGGTTTAACTCTAGTGGGTACAACCTTACTAATAAGAAAGATGGGGTAGTCATGATGTACACACCCAAAGAATGTCAATGGATTGGTGTATCTAAAGTGATAAAACAATTTGATGCTTCAGAAGCTAAACAGTTGTGGTTTAATACACTGACGGGAGAATATTCTGAAGAGGAACCCTACAACACAGCTCCTTTTGATTTTTGGTATGAACGCCCATGGAAAGGAGAAGCAGATGTGATTTTAATTGTAAAAGGTTTGAAAGAGCAAAAGGTAAACTAATTTTAAAACTTAAAAGGGTCCACAATCTAATAAATTGTGGACCCTTTTATTTGTTGCTTTATTTACTTTCTACAACAGATTGATTTTCTTTTTTTATTCTCTCTTTCTGTTTTTTCGAAAGCCCTTGTTTATAATATATTTCAGGCTTCCAATAGACAATTGTTTTCTTCATTTCTGGATCATTCACATCCAAACTTAAATCACAATCAAAACGAGTAAGAATAGAATGGTTGTGAGACCATGTTGTTGCATTAACAAAATGAGAAATACCCCATGTTATTCCTCTACCATTACCATTGCTATTAAAGGCATCTGGAATATATGGCCCTGCTGCCGTAGGCATTAATGAAGTGATGGAAGCGATATCAAAATTCACCCCATCTTCAGCATATTGAATGGTGAAATGTTCATTACCATCTTTAATCACTAATGCAGCTATACCGTCTTGAAATGGAAACATTGTCGTTTCATGTCCAGAGGTAATAACAGGGTTTAAAGGATGTTTTTCAAAAGGTCCTAGTGGATCATCAGCAATGGCTAAACCTTGCATCCTTACCAAATTGGGGTCTCCATCAAAATCTGACTTATAGTATAAATAAATTTTGCCTTTATATACTAAAGGATAAGGGTCGTGAATAGAATATTGATCCCATTCTCCTTCTTTCCCATTAGGGATGATGATTTTATTTGCTGGTGTCCAAGGTCCATCAGGTGAGTCAGCATAAGACACAGCAACGGGACAATCGTCACCACGTTTTCCACTCGCTTCCATAAACCCTTGATAATATAAATAGAACTTTCCTTTCCACTTTAATATGTCTGTAGTGGTTACTGATCTCCAACCAACGTTTGGTTTTGGAGGACGAGGTACTGCTACGCCCTGTTCTTCCCATTGGAAACCATCTGCACTAGTTGCATACCAAATGTCTGAAAGATCCCAGTCACTAGATGGGATAGTATCATTACTATTTTTGGCACCTTTTGGAGAAGTTGGCGTATGACGTTTCGTGTACCAGACATAATACTTTCCGTTTTCAAAAATTACTTTTGAAGGATCTCTTCTTGAAATAGTACCGTCATGATTATTATAATCAAAGCCCTTTAGTTCAGTATATTTAAACTGAGAATAAAGCTCGTTGTGTTCAGGTCTAGGAGCTGTATACGAATAGTTTCTTTCCATTGACCTACTTAGCATTCTATCAGTAGGTTTTTCTTTTGGAAGTACAAAAGGGAAACCAGTGGAGTTTTCAGGCTGTTCTTTTAGCATCTGACATGAGAATGTCGTCCATAAAAATAAGCATAGAATACCACTAAGAGTTGTTTGTTTTTTTAGATTCATATTATTTCATTTCAAAGGTTCTTGCTACAAAAATACTATTCAAATTTCGAAGTAGTAAGGGGGGATAATGGGAAATATAAGGGGTATTTTTTAGATGGAAATTATCCCTTACGCTACTAATGCATTTTAAGAATAACAATGCTTAAAATCCAAAAAATGAACATAGACATGAACTAAACAACTAGATTAAATTATACCATTTTGTCTGTTTTTTCTATAAAAATGTAATCATATGATAAAAAAAAGAAACATCTACGGGAGATTTTCATTTTCTTGAAAAATACTAAAGTGGGGTATTTCTATTCCATTATTTTTTGGTGAGGAGGAAGAATGTCCGGCAGAAACAAATCCCCCCCTTTTTTAATTTTTTTTTTTACCCCACTATTTATAATGTGTTTATCCGTTCAGATAATATCCGTAAAACTACATTTGATTTGAAATGTATTTACAATGAATTATTAACGGAATATGTTGAAACTTTTTACAAACAAGTTATGTCCAATGAATTTATCTCTATGGATGTTACTACTAGCAATTACCTTATCATTAAAGGTATCCGCACAACAAAATCAAAATCTAATATCAGGTACAATTGTTGATGAAAATGATCAGCCTTTGCCGGGTGTTAATGTTGTTATTGGAGGTACAAGTAAAGGTACCATCACAGACTTTAGCGGTAATTTCAAACTACAAGTATTTAACAGCAAAGCTACTTTGGAGTTCTCTTCTATTGGTTATGAAACCCAAACTATCCCTCTAAACGGAAAAAAAGTAATCAATTTAAAAATGGAGTTAGATGTGAAAGCATTAGACGAAGTGGTAGTAATTGGTTACGGAGAACAGAAAAAGAAAGAAGTTACCGGTGCTGTAGGCCGTGTTTCGGGTGAAGAAATTCTAAATGTATCTACCTCTGATGTTGGTGGAGCTTTGCAAGGACAAATTGCAGGTGTCAATGTTCAAGCTTCTTCGGGACAACCTGGAGCAACTGCAAACATTATGATTCGTGGCTTAAGTTCGGTCACAGGATCGAGTACTCCTTTATATGTGGTAGATGGTGTGCCTTTTGATGGTGACCCAGGTTTGTCGCCTTATGAAATTGAGTCTATTGATGTATTAAAAGATGCAGCATCTGCTGCGATTTACGGTACAAGAGGTGCGTCAGGGGTCATTTTGATCACTACTAAAAAAGGTTCTGAAGGAGAGATGAAAATCAATTTTGATGGATACTATGGGGTTCAAAAAATCACGAATGGTGTACATTTGATGAACTTTGAGGAGTATTTATATGCAGAGATGCTTCGAATTGAGAATACAGATCCTAATGCTCATTCAGAGAATTTATGGTTGCCAATATCAGAAAATCCATCTGCTTTTACCAATAATACTAACATGGCTGACGTGATCTTTCAAGATAATGCTGCCATACAAAATTATAACCTGACAGCGTCAGGAGGTAGAGATGGTTTACGTTATAATGTAAATGCCAATTATTTTTCTCAAGATGGATCTGTCATTAACTCTGGTTTTGAGAGAATGAGTTTGAGAGCCAATAATACTTACAAGAAGAAAAAGTTTACGCTATCTACAAACTTGTCTCTAAAAAGAGAAAAGAGAAGTTATACTCCACAAACACTCTTAACGGATGCCTATAAATACAAGCCTTATCAACAATTGATTGATCCCAATCAGGAAACAATTATTTCCCAAAGTGATTTGATAAGTACTGAGGATAATGATATTCAAAATATGAGCTTTTTGATGTCAAAATTAAAAAGGCAAGATCAAAGCGTGATCAACCAAATGAATTATAATCTAAAACTAGATTATGATATTGTAAAGGGCTTAAAATTATCTTCAAGATTTGGCGGTAGTATTACCGAAGGAACTAGAGAAGTAATTGAACCAATTATCAAATCATATACGGCTCAAGGAAAAGAAGTAACCATCCGTAATTATAGATCTGGTGTAAGGAATGTAAGTAGTACTAGAGATAACTGGTCATGGGAAAACTCTATAAATTATACTAAGAAAATTGGTGGCCATCAATTTAAGGTATTAGGCGTTCTCTCTTTAGAAAGTTATAACTATGGAACTTTCTATGGGCAAAAGAAAGATCTAGTTAGTAATGAAATTACCGTTTTAAATGGTGCCACTAGTGATCCATTAGCAGGTAATGACGTAGGTTTCAATCAGCCAAAAACCAATAATTTAATTGGTATGTTAGGTAGGTTTCAATACAATTATAAAGGTCGTTACTTGTTAAGTGCAAGTGTAAGAAGAGATGGATCATCTAAATTTTCTGAAGCTCATAGATGGGGGGTGTTCCCATCGTTATCTGTTGGTTGGAATGTCTCAGAAGAAGCTTTTTGGGGTGATGGCTTAAAAAACAAATTTAATGTGTTTAAGATAAGAGGTAGCCACGGAACAACTGGGAATCAAAATTTCTTAGATTACAGTAATGCTACCGCAATATTCTTAAATAAAGATTATGCTTATGGTACCGGAACAAACGAAAACCTGCAAGTGGGTGCCACACAAGTTAATTTTGCTAACGTGAATGTACAATGGGAGACTACCGTACAATCTAATATAGGAATTGACTTAGGCTTCTTTAATAATAAGCTAACTTTTACTGCAGATGTGTATAACACTGATAAGCAAGATATGTTATTCCCTGTTCTTATTCCTGCTTCTACCGGAGGTGGTATAAACCCTACTGTTGTATTGAATGTAGGTAATATGAACAACAAAGGGGTAGAACTTACAGCAAATTATAAGCATGTAGGTAAAAAAGGATTTAGTTGGAACGTTGGGGGTACATTTTCTAAAAATGAAAATGTAATTACAAAGATGGCAGGAGCAAATAAAGTAGCTTATCTAAACGGAAGTGTGGCTGTTGCTGTTGGATCTAATGCGCAAGATAAACTTTCTGTTTTAAAGGAAGGATATGAAGCGGGAGCATTTTTCTTGATCGAATCGGATGGTATTTTATCAACTCAAGAAGAAGTGGATGCTTATAACGAATATTTCGGGGCAGCAATTGCAAAATTAGGTGATTTGAAATTAGTAGATCAACCTACAATAGATACCAACGGTGATGGTATTCCAGACTCTGGTGATAAACAAATAGATGATGATGATAGAGTGTATGCCGGTTCAGGTATGCCCGATTTTGAAGCAGGACTTAACCTAGGCGCCTCTTACAAAGGGTTCGATCTTGCTGTACAATTCTACGGTGCTTTTGGTGGTGAAGTGATCAATGGTAATAAAGCATTTGCTTATCAAGAAGGTGTTCATAAAGATTTAGGGTACCAATGGACGGAGCAAAATACTTCTACAAATGTCCCAGCTTACAGAGGTGGCGGACATGAAAACTATAGAGGCCGTAATGATATCTATTTAGAGGATGGTTCTTTTGTTCGCCTAAGAAACGTGACTCTAGGATACATGTTACCAGAAAGTTTGAACAAAAAAATGGGCATCAGCAAATTTAGAATTTATGCTACTGCCATCAACCCATTAACAATAACCAATTATACTGGGTACGACCCAGAAGTAGGTAATAATGGATTGAGTTCAAGAGGTATAGATAGAGGTACATACCCTGTTACAGCATCGTATAGACTAGGTTTACAGTTTGGTTTCTAAAATGAATGAGAATGAAAAAATTAATTAATATAATCATAGCAGGAGTTTGCTTACTCCCAACAATGTGGTCTTGTGCAGGATTTTTAGAAGAGACCAACCCCAATGCCATGACCACAAGTATTTTTGGATCAACTCCGGAAGAACTTAACATGGGCCTGACAGCTGTTTATAGTACTTTTAAAGAAAAGAATCTATTGGCAATTGTACAAGAATCTAATCGTGATGACATGACAATTATTGGAGTAGCTAAAGCATTGCCTACCAATAATGAGTATTACTATAAAACCTTTAATTCGGCAACGTCTATCGTGAGTGATAAATGGTCAAGATTATACAAAGGTATCTTTAGGGCCAATCAAGTGATAGAAAATTACTATAAACTTTATCCTGAAGAGTTGGAATTAGACCTTGCAGGAGAGGAAGTGATTATTGAGGATGAAAATGATACCCATCGTTTTATTATCGCTCAAGCACGTTTTTTTAGAGGATTATTTCATTTCTACCTTCACTCTTCTTTCAACAATGGTAGCGTGATTATTTTCGATTTTATTCCAGAAAACGAAACGGACTTCTATCAGTATTTACAAGATGAAAGCGTGGTAAGAGAATTCTTCTTAAAAGAGTTTGAATTTGCCAAAGCAAATTTACCAGTAGAATGGATAGGTGCAGATCAAGGGCGTGTAACTTCGGGTGCAGCAGCGGCATTAATAGGTAAAAGTTATTTATATAGTGGTGAGTATGATAAAGCAGCTGAGTACCTAAAAGATGTCATAGATAATTATGGTTACACCTTAACTGAAAATATCAATGATAATTTTAGTGAGTACGGAGAATTTAATTCAGAATCTATTCTAGAGATCTCTTATTCCAACACTTTTAATCAGGAATTTAATGGGGGAGATGATGCACAAACCGCCAATGATTTACCACAAGCTTATAGTTTTATTGGTGGATTTGGTGGTCATCAGCCAAGTTTATGGTTAACAATGGCCTATAAGGATGATCCTATGGACCCAACGGACAATAGAAATTATTATGAAGATGAATCAGGAATTATGGTATTGAGACCTTATTCTCTTAGAGCTTCTTATTCTATTGCCTTGGTGGATGATATTGTTCCATATTATCAAACTTACCCGTTTGAGCAAAATCAACCTTTTAGAAACCAAAGAACATCCTATTTCAGAAAACATACACGCTGGGAAACACATACTTCTGAAATTGAAAATGGATTGATTCGTTCAGGATTGAATGTTAGAGTTATTCGTTTAGCAGATGTTTATTTAATGTATGCTGAGGCGATGATCAAAGGAGGAAAAGATGATGCAGGTATTGCAGAAGCTTTGAAGTTTATCAATAAAGTACGTTACCGTTCTGCGTTAGAATTAATTGGCCCTTCTGCTTCTAGTGAATATGCTTCTTCTCAACATAACGAAGTAACTTATAATGCACAATCTTTAATGGAGCATTTAATGTATATCGAAAGACCGTTGGAACTATCAATTGAAGGTCATGCAATTCGTACTATCGATTTAAGAAGATGGGGAATTACTAAACAACGTTTCGAAGAATTGTCTACTAGAGAATATCATGTGGGTACTTTTACTGGGGTAGATGCCAGTGGTAAAACGATCAATAAATGGGGTAGTGTTCTCTTTAATGGAGCATCTGATAATAATGCAGTCAATAAAAATGAATTTGGTATATCCGCAGTAAACTATGTCAACTCATTGCATGATTACTGGCCTTTACCAAATGCTGAAACGATTTCTAACCCTAACTTCAATTAGGATCAATTGGAAGTAAATTAAAGAGATAACAATGAAAAAATTAAAATATATCATCGGTATTCTTTTGTTAATCAACTTGATAGGTTGTAGTCAAAAAGAATACATTGCGCCCACAGAATTCTCTGATGTAAAATGGTACACAAGTAAATCCAATAACAATTTTACGTTTAGTGATACTATGTTTATTGGCGTCAATAATTTTATTGCCTTTACAGATTTATCTAGAGGTACCATAGAACACAATTGGTATGTTCCTGAATCAGCCAAGTTTTTAGAAGGCCCGATCTCCAATAAAGTGGTTGATTATACTCCTTATATCATCAATGATGCTGGGTTAGTATCTTCTAAACCTACTGTAAATGTATTGTTTACATCGGCATCTCCTAAAAAGGAGAATGGAGAGGATTCTATTTTTACCGTAAAATTGTATAACTCTTTTAGAGATTCAGTGTCATTTACGGGCTTTGACACATTAGAAGCAGATTACATTAACGGACTTTGGGTGATTGAGAATGATTTTAAAGTGAAAGTATTTGACTCTGTTGAAGTTGATATGACCATTGCTAATGAAGCCGGAGAAACCTTTGATAATTTTCGTGATTCTACGGCCGTTTTTGAAGTAGAATTTGGAGAGAAAATTACCTTCACTGATATTTCAACTGTTGGTGATCCGGATGCAAGAACATGGAAAATAGCAGGGAAAGAATATACAGATGAAACGGTAACTGTGACAACAAGTAGTTTGGGTAGAATGAATGTTATTTTAACAGCAAGAAGAGAGAACCCAATATTACCTCGTGGCTCAAAACAATACACAGTTGAAGGTAAAATTATGGTAGTACCTTCAAGTAAACCGTTTTCTCTTACAAGTACTGTAGACGAGTTAGAAGATCAAACTATTCAGTTTATTTACAATGGTTTATTTAAAGATTTTACTTCAGAAGAGGCGAAGAATTTCTTTTCAGCAACAGTAAATGGAAATGATGTAGAGATCGATTTTATTGGAAGAGACGAGTCGAATAAAGCCATGATTAACATTAAATTATCAGAAACTATTTATAGTAATGATGTGGTTGTTATCAAGCATAATGGAGGTATGAAAGCTACTGATGATAGAGAAAGTGGAGCTTTTGAAGAAACGGTGAATATGCATGAGGTTGTTTTATTAGATAAAGAAACAACAAAATTCACTAACGATGAAAGTGATATTTGGATAACTGCCGCGAATACAATTGCGAATCCTAATGCATCTATTACGGTTGGGACTGATGAAGACGGTTCAACTTACATGCGACTAGAAAAACTTGGAGCAGGTCCACTTCAATTAGAAGGTAGAAATGGACTATTCAACTTGGAACAAGGGAAAAAATACTTGATCAAATTTAAAATTTGGGCTTCGGCAGGGTCAGGTGGATATAAATTATATATGGTAGATGATAGATGGCATGAAAATAAATGGTTAGCACAAGATCATCCTGCGGAACAGTGGGTAGATGCGGAGTACATTTATGAAAAAACCTCGGCTGATAAACAAGGTGCTTTATTGATTATGAACCTTGGTGGTGTAGGGCCATTTAAAGTAAAGGATATCACTGTACGTGAAGCAGATATTAGACCATTAGATTAAGAAGATAGACACAATTTGTTTTAGCTTAAAGCCGGTTTTGGGAAATTTTCCAAAATCGGCTTTTATTATATCTATTAAAAAATTAAATACATTTTAATTGACAGAGTGAATTTGATTTTTAGTAAGAAGGTGATATCATTTAATGAAATTTCATTTTTTTGTATTTTTTGAATAGAATAAGACCTGAAAATTAAGTGGTAAAATTTGAAATTTAGGGGGGTATTTCTGTTTTTTTTAAATCCCTATTTTCTCAAATATCTTTATTTCTATACAATCAGCATCAATATTATACATTTGGTGAATAACAATTATAGTCTTTAATGATGATGAATTTATTCACTAGAACAACTACCTTATTTTTGGTATTATACTCCTTTTTATCAATCAAAAGTTGTAATGAAATAGAAAGGCCTAATGTAATTATTATTGTTACAGATGATCAAGGATATGGAGATATTGCTGCCCACGGTAACAAAGAAATATCAACACCACATATAGATCAGTTACATAACGAAAGTTTACGATTAACTAATTTCCATGTAAATCCAACATGTGCTCCGACACGCAGTGCATTAATGACTGGAAAAGATGCCAATAGAGTAGGGGTTTGGCATACTGTGATGGGCAGGTCGATGCTTTACGAAGAAGAACACACTATGGCCGATATTTTCTCTGATAATAATTACGCAACAGGGTTATTTGGTAAATGGCATTTGGGCGATAATTATCCCTTTTCGCCTCAATATAGAGGTTTTCAGGAGGTCCTAACACACAAAGGCGGTGGAGTAGGACAAACACCTGATTATTGGAATAATGATTATTTTGATGATGTGTATTTCAGAAATGGTAAGGAAGAGAAAGTAGAAGGTTATTGTACAGATGTTTGGTTTAGAGAAGCTTTATCCTTTATCAAAAAGAATAAAGAGAAGAGACAACCCTTCTTTTGCTATATCTCTACTAATGCTCCACATGCACCTTTAAATGTACCCCAAAGTTATGCTAAGCCCTATTTAGACAAAGGATTAGACGATAATAGAGCAAAGTTTTATGGTATGATTTCTAATATTGACGATAATATAGGTGCACTTAGAGAACGGTTAAAAGAATGGGAAATTGATGACAACACTCTAATCATTTTTATGTCTGATAATGGATCAGCTTATGGAGCATCTTTTAAAGGAAAAGAGCTAATAAGTGGTTACAATGCCGGAATGATAGGGACCAAAGGTAGTCCGTTTGAAGGAGGTCATAGAGTGCCTTTTTATGTTCATTGGAAAAAAGGACATTTAGATTCTGGCAAAGATGTCAATCACCTAACGGCCCATATTGATATTTTACCTACATTAATTCAAATGTGTGGCTTAACAAAAGTACCTGATATACAATTTGATGGTATGGATATTTCGGAAGTGATCAGAGGTGAGTCGGAGAATAATAATAGAATTCTGATTGGTGATTCTCAAAGATTAGAATACCCAAAAAAATGGCGTAATTCTTATGTGATGATGGATCAATGGAGGCTAATTAATGGAACAGAATTGTATGATTTGAAATTGGATCCAGGTCAAACCGATAATATATTTGATGCACACCCTGACATCGTTAAGGAACTTCATGAGGCATATGAAAATTATTGGTCGAGTATATCAAAAACATTTGATCGTTATGCGTATATTAAGTTAGGTGATGATATCGAAAGTAATTCTACTTTAACTGCACATGATTGGCATGTAAGTGAACAACAAAAAGTACCTTGGAATCAAGATTTTATCAGAAAAGGAGTAGAAGGAGACGGAGTATGGAAAGTCAATTTTACCAAAACAGGAAAATATAAAATAGCCTTACGTCGATGGCCACAAGAATCTAATTTACAATTAAATGAGTCCTCGCCAGCCTATTATTCACCGTCATCAGATTATAGTTTACCCAAAGGTAAAATGCTTAACTTTTCTAGAGCATATTTAACTATTGGAGGGAAAACATGGGAAAAACGAATTGTTCCTAATACTCAATCAGTGGTTTTCGAAGTTGAAATACAAAAAGGAAAAACAGATCTTAAAGCATCCTTTAAGACACATGATAATATACTTCAGGGGGCATATTATGTATATGTGGAAAAGATGAGTCTATTTAAAAGTATTTGATTTGATCAACAATGGTAAAGGAATACCAATTATTAGTACAATACTGTAAAAAAAAAAAGACCTAATTAAAAAACTAGGTCTTTTTTCATAATAAACAACCTTTTGAATGTAACAAAAAGAAAAGCTTATTATGCCTTTAAGGATTTCATCTAAACATTTTTACACACAAAACATCAGTGTATTAACCAAATTATAATATTTGATCTCTGACTTATTATTTTAAATGTGAATCACACATTTTCATGCTAGGGTCAATTTCTACTCTTCCCTCAGCATTTACAACAACTTTATTTCTATCTAGTAAGAACTGTAACGCCTCTTCTTTTGGAGTTGGTACTCCTGAGCACGACATAAAACCAATATCGCTACCCCATTTTTGGGAAATAGCTTCAACTAAAGTTTCTGGAGTGAAAACATTGTCATTCTCTTGTACTAAGAAAATAACTTCATGTATGTGCGTTGTATTCATAACTTTTTTCTTTTTCAATTTTGATACTTCAAATATAATAAAAGATAAAATTGTCTTTTATTATATTAACACTTATTACAATATTAATTTTTATCCAATTAAGACTTTGTAGGAGTACAATTATAAGCTGAAGTTCAAAACTGTTTTACAAAGCTTTATTTTTCAGTTGAATAGGGTCAACCTCAAAATGATACATTGTTTTTGAAGTATAAATGGAATCTGGAAGTACCGTAATAGAAGGGAAGTTTTCTTGATTAGGTGTGTCTGGTAAATGTTGCGTTTCTAAACAAAAAGCAGTTCTGTAATCATCTTTTTGACCATTTTTATAAGTGTTTTTTGATTTCAAAAAGTTGCCTCCATAAAGCTGAATTCCAGGTTCTGTAGTGTAAACATCCATTCGAATACCAGATTGATCACCGATAACATAAGCAGCTTTTTCTAGTTGATTTTCTTTCTTATTGAGGTTGAAATTATGATCGTATCCATTACCATTTATCAACTGTTGGTGGTCGGCAGTTAAATCTTGACCTATTGTTTTTGCTTGTCTAAAATCAAAAGGAGTATTCTCCACTTGAGCAAATGCTCCATCAGGAATTAAAGAAGGATTAACAGAAGTAAATGTGTTGGCATCAATTTTTAAAACATGATTTAATATAGTACCACTTCCTTCACCATTTAAATTAAAGAAAGCATGATTGGTTAAGTTGACAATAGTTTTTTGATCTGAACTCCATCTATAATCAATACTTAAAGTATTCTTAGATGTAACAGAGTAGGTTACTTCTACATTTAAATTACCAGGGAAGTTTTCCTCACCATCGGGAGATAAATAAGTCAATACTAACGTAGAGTCGTTGTGACTTTTTACATCCCAAACTACATTATGGAATCCTTTAATTCCTCCATGTAAAGTGTTTTCACCATTGTTAATTTCAAGTTGATAGGTCTTTTCATCAATAGTAAACTGACCTTTTGAAATTCTATTCCCAACTCTACCAATGAGTGCTCCAAAATATACAGCAGAAGGTTTTTGATAGTCTTCAATAGAATTAAATCCTACTACTACATCAGTTAATTTTTGATTTTTATCAGGAACTAAACATCCCACAATACGGCCTCCAAAATTTGTAATAGCAACACTCATATTTTGATTCTTGATAAGGTAAAGATCAGTCTTTTTTTGATCAATTTCCTTAATAAAATCATTTCGATTTAATGTTGAAAAAGCATTGGATTCTATTTGATGTTTATTTTCTTTTGTGAGTGTTTGTTGACATCCGAATAACAATAATAGAAAAATATAATGAAGTGAAAGTTTCATGAAAAAATCAATTTAATAGTATTAAAAAGGATAATATTATAATCACACTAAAAAGAGGAAGAAGGTAAAGGTTGAAGGTACCCCAAAGAGGTTAAAAATCTATCCGATTCAAGTAATGTTTCTTTAAACATCTCAGGATTTTTCCCTTTATTAAAAAAGCCATGTTCTTGACCTTCATATAGTTTAAGATCACATCTTACCCCATTAGTTTTCATATTTTTTTGAAACTCTTTAGCTAAATGAGGGGGGAAGAATGTATCTTCTGTTCCGACTAATAGTAATGTAGGCGGAGTATTTTTATCAATATTATGGAAAGGAGAGAATGCTTCCCAATAGTCTTTTACCCTACCAAAACCGTAACCCTCTTCACCATTATGAAGTACCGGGTTAAAAAGAACTAAGGCACTCGGTCGGCAACTCACAGAAGGGTCTTCGACTTCCTCGTTAAACCCTTTAACTGTGGCCAATGCAGCTGCAATATGTCCGCCAGCAGAACCTCCGCCAGCAAGAATTTGATCAGGATCAATACCGTATTCTTTTGCATGTATTTTTAACCAACGCATAGCAGATTTTCCATCTTTAACACATTCCTTCGGAGTGGTGCCGTTGGTTTTATTTACTCTATATTGTACACTTACAGCCACTAAACCTCTAGAGGCAAAATACTGACTTTGAGGATAAAACTGTTCTGGAGTGCCAGAATACCACCCTCCACCATGAAATAATAAGATAGCAGTTGCTTGGTCTGATTTTTTATGATTAGGAGGATAGAAAAAATGTAGTTTCAATGCCACTTCATCTATTGTTTTATAAGTGACAATTTTTGAAAGTGGATTACCTCCAAAAACACTTTTACATTGGAGTGTAATAGATAAAATACAACAGAGTAGAACAACTGAGCGTTTCATTGTAGTGAGGTATAAATAATGATGAAGAGAGAGTAGATTTGAATTATTTTCTATTGAGCCAATCTTCTGCAATTTCTCTCCAATCGGGAGCGTCTTTATTCGATTTTCCTAATCCAAACCCATGACCACCGGCAGGGTAAATGTGCATATCAGCAACCCTTTTTGCTTTCAGAAGTGCCTGATAGAAGCGGATGCTATTTTCTACAGGAACAGCTTTATCATCTCCAGAATGAAGTAAAAAAGTTGGAGGAGTTGTATCAGAGATTTGCAACTCATTCGAGAACTTTTTGATCATTTCTTCTGATGGATTTTTGCCAATCAAATTATTTCTAGAACCCATATGAGTCACCCCTTTTTCCATGGTAATCACAGGGTAAATCAACATCATAAAGTTGGGATGGAAATCTTCTTTATCAATAGCATCATTATCATCATAATATATTTCTTGATGCGTTCCCAAAGTAGACGCTAGATGTCCACCAGCAGAAAAACCGATCACCCCTAATTGGTCTTTATCTATATAAAATTCATCTGCTCTACTTCTGATATATCGCATTGCTCTTTGTGCATCTTGAATTGGAGCTTTATGCCCAACTTTTACCGATGCAGCTTGAGGCATTCTATATTTTAAAACAAAGGCAGAAAGTCCCATACTATTGCACCATTTTGCAACATCAGTCCCTTCCCAATCATAGGCAACACCGCCGTAACCACCGCCAGGAATAATTAAAATTCCTTTGCCGTTACTGCTCTGCTTAGAAGGAAGATAAATTTCTAAGGTAGGTGTTTGTACTTTCATAATAAAGGTGATATCCTTTGGTGGTATCACCTCCTTATCGTTCGATTTTTGATAATTTGGTAAATCTTTGATATCCCAAAGGGGAACAATAACTTGAGCGTATCCACCTATAGAGATGAACATTATCCATTGAAGTAAAAAGAAAATTCGTTTCATTAGAAATGGTTTTAAAAAATGGTAACCCAATTAACATCTTTAGAAATATAAACTACTATTGATTTCTAAATTAATATAGAATTAGGTTGAATTTATCGATAAGTAAACCTACTAAATGTATCTATCATCCTCAATATATTTTTAGTGATTATAATAGCCATAAATCTGTTTTTAATTTATTATGTAATTCATTGTTTATTACATCCTTATATTCTAATTTGACAATCGTAAGCTATTTCTATTTTTTGATAAACAAAACGATACTTTTTACACTAAATACAAAGAACATGAACAAAGCAGTAATACTAATACCAGGTGTTTTAGGAACTAAATTAGATGATTCTAATACGATTGATAATGAAATAATTTGGCAAGATATCCGATATAATTTTGAAGATTTTGAAAGAGGAGAATTAACTTTTGAATATGACAATCAATTTTTTGATGAGGATTTTTCGGCCATTGTTAAACCATTAAGATTAGAGCCTTTAGTATACAATGAGTTTTGGAAAAGACTACAACCAAACTACCAACACAAATTTATTTTTCCTTACGATTGGCGTCTTCCCAATGAAGAAAATGGAATTAAATTAAAAAACTTCATCCAATATTTAATCGCTAAAAGTGAAGCTAGTTCGAGAGTAGCAACCATCACCCATTTTGATATTGTCACTCATAGTATGGGGAATATGCCATTAAGGTATTATATCAAAGAGAATGGGATGGAACGTATAAATAAAATAGCTTTTGTGGCACCTCCATTTCAAGGGGCTGCAGATGCCATTCCTATTTTTACTATTGGCCAAGGCTTTTTCTTCACTAAAGATGAAATAAGAAAAATGGCTAGAACACTTCCTGCTTTATTCGAACTATTACCTACTTACCAGAACTATGCTCTTGATTCTGAAACAGGAGAAAATATCAATTTATGGAATAAAGACAATTGGCAGAAAAATTTGATAGAGGAAACAACGGATGCAAATAAAAACCGCACAATACAAAAGTTCATCGCCAATTTAGAAAGAGCAAAGAAAACGTTAACCTCCTTAGAAAATTGGAAAGATAAACTCACAGAGGATGAAAAAGCTAGAATATTAGTGATTGCAAAAACAGAATTAGAAACTTTAAACGATGTTGTGATTGAGAAACAACCTCAAGACGGACATCCTGCTAATTATTTTGACTATAAAATATCTCTTAAAGCAAAAGAAGGGGATGGGGTAGTACCAACGGCAAGCTCATGTTGCTATTATGATGAATTGGCTACCTATGTTCTTCAAAATCGACTCTTAGAAGAAAATTATGCTCACGCATTTCTATTAAAAGATAATCGAGTACAAAAAATGGTCAACTCATTCTTGAACACTGATGAAAGCACGGCAGAATATCAACATAATATTATGGGTAGAACAATCCATAGAGTGAAAGGATTTACAAAAATGTATGTAGAACAGGATGGTATTATTCACAAGGTTTCAAAAGTGGATTATTAATCTATTGCTGAAGAATCTTTTCGAGCATGATTCCAGCATTTGATTGAGGTGTTCACACCAGTGAACCCAACCGTTTATCGATCTATTTATAGAAGATATTTTACTTAAATCATTTTATTAAAAAATAAGAAAAGAATATTACTTGAGAGATAAATGCTTAATATTTAAGCTTCTCCTATTACTTAAACGTGTATTTTTTGACACTTAGTTGACAATGTGTAACACTAATCTGACTTTGTGTGTTCTTAATACTGAAATACTTTATAGTGTACAATAGACTCGTTTTGATCAAATAAATTGAGGTAACAAAATAGAGGAAAAGTTTCCTAATGAACTAGATGATCAAACTACCTATTTATATATAGTATGAAGAATATATATTTAATTATTACACTATTCATCGGTATACAAAGCACACTAGCTTTTGATGGACGAGTTAAGAAATCTATCAATTTAGATTGGAGATTTTCTTTAGACGCTAATGTTAATGCCCAAGATAAAAATTTTGATGACAGTCAGTGGAGGCAGTTAAATGTACCTCACGATTGGAGTATAGAAGGAGAATTTTTAGAAAGTAATGCATCTGGTACTTCGGGTGCTTTTTTACCCGGAGGCATTGGTTGGTATAGAAAAGAAATCAATATTGATAAGTTATCAAAAGAGGAAGAATACGAGATTCATTTTGATGGAGTTTATTTAAATAGTGATGTGTGGATTAATGGGCATCATTTAGGTTTTCATCCTAATGGGTATATCGGTTTTTCATATAATTTGACTGAACATTTAGTAGAAGGAAAAAATGTGATTGCTGTAAAAGTGGATCATTCGAAATTACCAAGTGGAAGATGGTATACAGGATCTGGTATTTATCGAAATGTTTGGTTAGAAAGACACCATAAATTACATGTTCTACCCAATGAGTTATTGATAACAACTCCTGAAGTATCAAATGAGAAGGCAGTAGTGAATGTATCGACTGCTATCAAGAATACTTGGGGAAAGAAGAAAAATATTGAAGTTAACTTTCAAATAGTAGATCCAAAAGGAAAAGTTGTCGGTAATTATGATCAAAAATTAAAAGTGGTAGATCAGAATGAAATACAACATCAATTAGAACTGGAAAACCCTTTCTTATGGTCTACAGATGCACCAAATATTTATTATTTAAACATCGCTATAAAAGAAAATAAACAACTGATAGATACTTATTCTACCCATTTTGGTATTAGAAAACTAGATTGGATTCCTCAAAAAGGGTTGTTCTTAAATGATCAACCAATATTATTGAAAGGCTTAAGTAATCATCAAGATGCAGGACCTGTTGGTGTGGCAGTACCAGAACAAGTATTGTATCGAAGATTAAAAATGTTGAAAGACATGGGATGTAATGCTTTAAGAACGGCACATCACCCTTTTGCTCCTGAGTTTTATACCATGTGTGATACCATGGGTTTTATGGTAATGGATGAAGCTTTTGATGGTTGGTGGAAAAATAAAGCGGATTATGATTACGGAATTTATTTTGAAAAATATTGGAAAAAAGATTTAGAAAATTTTGTAAAACGAGATAGAAACCACCCGTCTGTTGTGATTTGGAGTATAGGTAATGAAGTTCCTAAGTTTACCAATGATGAGCAGGAGAGCATAGTCAATGAATTAAAAAAACATGATACTTCACGCCCTGTTACGCAAGGAAGAGGATATTTAGGAACACATATAGATTTAGCTGGTTTTAATGGTCATGGAGAACTTAAAAATGTCATTGAGAATTACCATAAAAAAGATCCTAATAAGCTAATTATCGGAACAGAAATTACACATACTTTACAAACTAGGGGAGTGTATAGAACCAAAACATGGTATCGAACAAAAGATAATCCTGCACCTTGGGAAAAGCCGGAACATTTTAAAAGAATTGAACCTAGGGTATATAAAATTAAAGACTTATCAGAAGAAGAAGTTTTTACCGGTATTACATCAAAATACCAGTCGTCATATGATAATTCTATAGTAAGAATTGGCGTTCGTCATGAATGGAATAGAGTGGAAGCATTGGATTATTACATAGGTAATTTCAGATGGACAGGTTTCGATTATCTTGGAGAGTCGTTTAACTGGCCTGCAAGAACAGCCAATTTTGGTATTATAGATTTAGCAGGTTTTCCAAAAGATCATTATTACTTATATCAAAGTTTATGGAGTGATGTGCCAATGGTACATATTTTACCCCATTGGTCTCATAAAGGGAAAGAGGGCGTAAAAATTCCTGTAGTGGTATATACAAATGGTGATGCCGCAGAATTGTTCCTTAATGGAAAGTCTTTAGGTAAGAAAGAAATGACATCTGAACGTCAAATTGTATGGCAAGTGCCTTACACTAAAGGAAAAGTGGAAGCCATAGCTTATAAAGAGGGTAAAGAATGGTCTAAGCAAATCATCCAAACAGCAGAAGAGGCTTATACCATGAAATTGACTTCAGATCGAAAGAGAATTAATGCCGATAAGAAAGATGTTTTGCATTGCGAAATTAATGTAGTTGATGCAGAGGGAAATATCGTACCTAATGCAATGGACGAAGTGACAATAGAAGTATCTGGAGCAGGAAAAATCATCGGAATTGAAAACGGTGATATTCTAGATATGAGTTCATCAAAATATGATTTAACAAGAAAGGTATTTAATGGAAAATGTTTACTTATTATACAGTCTAATGGTAAAACAGGAGACATCAATATAAAAGTAACTTCAAAAACCTTAAAAGAAGCAGACTTAAGAATTGGGACTCATGCCTTATAATATGTAATTACCTCAGCCCAAATCTTGCATAACAACTGGTTTGCATTACTATCAACCGTTTCCATTCATTTGGAGGCGGTTTTTTATTTGAGGTATTTTGTATTTAATTTGGTCTAATATGTCTAACTATTGAGAATTTCCTGACAAGAATACAAGTAACAAACAAACTATAGTACATGATGAGAAAGAGAATTATTGGTATCATTACGATTGTACTTTTTTATAGTAGTAGCTTCATTTATTCACAAGATATAAGTCTATTTGTAAAGGAAAATACCTTCTCATATGAAGGTATAGAACTGAAAATAAATAATGTATCTAAAAGAGAAACTTTAAATAAGTTATTGGAGACCTATCCTTCGAGTAATCTAGATGAATTTCATCCCTTTTATCTAAATAATGATTCTCTGATTGATTTTATCTATGATGGACCAATAATTACTAACCCAGGTTTAGATGGAAATCAAGTTCTTTTTTTTGAGAATAAGGAAAATGGGAAATTTGAAGTTATAGCTAGTTCATACGGAAGTATACTGAAAGTAAAGCGAGACAAGGTTTCAGGATCTACCTTGTTTATCACACTAGATGAAGGTTGTTGTCTAAGCATTACTTTCGACCTTAATTTTATGTGGATGATAGAGAATAATGACGAATTGAGTTTTACTCATTCTAGTCCTATCCAATACAATATTGAAACATTGTATTTCCCTAAACATGGTAATATTGAAGCGCTTAACTTTAAAGTATTACATAATAATTATAACCTAAGAAGCTCTCCTTTTATTCAAGATGATAATATAATTGAAGAATATCACAAGGGAGATAGAGGCGTTGTTGTATCCACTTTTAAAAGCGATGAAAGGGTTTGGTGGTTTGTTATTATGGATAATAAAGTTAGTCTAAGTCGAAAGTGTGGGTGGATGAGTAGTAGGTATTTAGAAAGCTATTAGCTTGCTTTACAACTGTAAGGTATTTCATTTCCCCATGAATATTTTAAATCAGATGATACTTAAAACAACAAATCACTAAAAAGATTCATTGTAAGACTAGAATATTATTTGATTAAAGTGAATCATCCTATTATTTTAAAGTTATATTTTTAAAACTAATTTATTTCTTAATTTTATACGGATAAGCAAACTACTAAACTATGAAAACAAGTTCTCAGACAGCAAAGAAGAAATTATATCTATTGGTTGGAATACTTTTCATTACAAGTATTGCATTTCGGGTAATTAATTCATCAAAATTAGAGCAAACATCACTTTTGTTTGTGGGCTTACCTACCCTTATGACCTTGTTGGTTATCAAGTATTCTACTGCTCCTAAAACTATTTACGGTATTACTTTTAAAGTGATCACATTATTTTTATTGATGTCATCCATACTTTTTGGGGAGGGTGTAATTTGTGTATTAATTGCTGCACCAATTTTTTATGCATCAGCTTTTCTGATAGTATTCGTTTGGCAATGGATTAAAAAAAGAAAAGAGGAGAATAAAGCTTATTCTCTTTTGCTTTTACCTGTTTTATTTATTCTATTTCAACCTCAAGGGATTCTCAAAACTCCTGAAGTAGAAACTGTTACTGTAACTAAAGATATAGGCAAAAAAGTCTCTCTAGAAGCATTACATCAGTTACCTGATTTTAAAATTGACTACCCTACGATATTTAAAATGGGCTTTCCTCAGCCTATTAGTATTACTGGGCAAGGAATGAATAAAGGAGATCAAAGACAGATACAGTTTTTATCAAGAACGAAGGGAGTAGGGACTTTAAGTTTAGAAATTGATAGTGTTTCTGAACAGCAAGTTGTCTATAAAATTATTCAAGATGATACCCATATGAATCATTGGTTAACTTGGAAAAAAGTGAAAGTAGAAATCAATACTTCTCAAGTCACATGGACGTCTGAGTATACTTGTGATTTAGGACCGCAATGGTACTTTAAACCTATAGAAAAATGGGTCGTAACAGTAATGAACGAACATTTAATCCATTCTTATTTTGAACGAAATAGAAATAATTAGAACGGTATTCGTTTTTATTGCCCTACTTTTCATGGGGTATATAACTCTCAGAAATCATCAAGAAGAAAAGAGAAATTGGGCCATGTTTAACGCTTCATTATTGGTGGGTACATGGCTTCCAATTATTAATTTTATTTTGGTTGATCAAGGATATTGGAAATTCACGGAAAGTACAGCTTTAGGAATGCCCTTTGATTTATACTTCTTATGGGTGATTTTATGGGGAGTAATTCCTTGCTTTTTTCTCCTAAAGAAACACTTTTTGATAGTGTTTATTGCTGTTTTTTGGATGGATATTATTTTTATGCCATTACTTCAAAAGTATGGGGTTTTGGAACTTCATGAAAATTGGTTGATAGGCGAAGTTCTTATGATCCTCACTGTATTTATACCCTCTTATTTATGGTCTTATAGCAGTTATCATTCAATCTATTTATGGTTTAGAGCTGTTTGTCAAGTTATAGTGATGATAGGGTTAATTATTATTGGGCTTCCATTTCTATTAAACCATTATCAATTAATTTCTGAAGTGAACTATTCATGGTCACCCATACTTTTACAGGTACTACTTATTATTGTATTTCCTGCATTGGTAGCCGTCCAAGATTTAGTGATTAAAGGGAGGGGTACACCTTTTCCCTACGATAAAACCAAAAGATTAGTCACAACAGGAGTATATGCTTATTGTAGAAATCCCATTCAATGGTCTTTAACATGGATCTTTATCCCACTTTGCATCTACCATGAAACCTATTTTTTATTGATAGGATCAGTGGTGTCAATAGCTTATGTTTTTGGTGTCTCTGAATTTCAGGAATACCCAGATATGGCAAAAAGATATGGAGAAGAATGGCAAAATTATATTGATAAAGTGCCTAAATGGTATTTTTTATGGCAACCTAAATTTATACCCAAAGGAACCATATATTTTGATATGAATTGTCAGCAATGTTCTCATATTGCACAATGGTTTACCAACCGGAATACTCAAAATTTAAATATAGCACCTGCTTCGACTTACAATGGAGAGATACTTACAAAGGTAACCTATGTTGATCATCAGCAAAATATATATAGAGGAGTTAACGCTATCGGTCATGCTTTGGAACATATCAATTTAGCTTATGCTACTTTAGGGTGGTTTCTTCGTTTTTATCCTCTCAATTATTTATTCCAATTAATTGTAGACACAATGGGCATTGGTGATGAAGCGGAAACCTGTGACATAAAGTAGTTTCAATAATGTTTTTGTTACCTATCAAATAGGTTTCTAACTTCTTAATCAACAAAAAAGGTAATCTCATTAATCTATTTTAAAGACTAAAGAGATTACCTCTACATTCAGTTTAATGTCTATCCTAGACATAGAAGACAAAATTATTTATTCTATCTTCTTTTTTAATTCTGAAAATTGATCAATTAAATTACTCTAATCCCCACCATTTATCTTCATTTAATGTTGGAAAAACACGATCTTTTAATTCACTATTCCATGCTTCCCATTGGCTTGTGAGTTCTTTCGAAAGTTGATCGTGATCGTCTTTAATATTTTTTGTTTCAGACATATCTTCTGAGATATTGTATAATTCTGTAGGGTTGTTTTTCCAATCACTATTGGCCACTAATTTATAATTTCCGTTTCGGATCGCCATGTAGTTCTTTTCCCATTTTCTCCAGAATAAATAATCGTGAGGAGCACTATTTTTTGTGCCGTTTAAATAAGGAATTAAATTCACGCCATCAAGTGGTCTTTCTTTGCCTATTTTAATCTTATTCTGAGCGACTATTGTAGCCATGATATCCAAAGAGGAAATAGGTTGTTTGTAATCTACTTTCGCTGGGATTGTACCTTTCCATCGCATAGCAAAAGGTACACGAACACCACCCTCATATAAATCTCCTTTTTTCCCTCTTAGAGGAAGGTTAATTGAAGCATTATTTTTTGCACCACCATTATCTGATAAAAAGACTACTAATGTATTTTCATCAATATTCTCTTCCTCTAGGGTTTTTAATATTCTACCCACTCCATCATCCACAGCACTTACCATAGCAGCATATGTTTTTCTTTTTTTATTCTTGATGTTTGGGAAACGATTCAAGTATTTCTCTGTAGCCTGTAAAGGTGTATGAGGAGCATTATAGGCCAAATAGACCATAAAGTGTTGATCTTTTTTAGTTTGTTTTTTGATATATCGAATGGATGCGTCTGTTAGTTCATCCGTTAAATAATCATCAATTTCTACTTTATCATGGTTTTCGATAATCTTTGTTTTATACCATTCCCATTTTTTCGATACCTCAGATAAGTCATTTAAAGTAAGCATCTCAGGCATATAGTTATGACCACCAGAAAGGAATCCATAGAAATAATCAAATCCTCTTTTTAAAGGATGAAAGTTAGGGTGAGTACCCATATGCCACTTCCCAATAATTGCACTATTATAATCTGCTTTTTTTAAAACGTTAGCTATGGTTTGCTCTTCTACAGGAAGCCCAGATACAGCATTATTAGGATCAATAGATGGGTTAGTAGTATAACCAAATCTATCTTGATAACGGCCTGTTAGGAAGCCAGCTCTACTTGGTCCACAAACAGGAAAAGTAACATAACCCTCATTAAATCGAGCACCTTCATTGGCAATTCTATCAATGTTAGGAGTAGGGATATCTTTGCAGCCATTAAACCCAACATCAAACCAACCCATGTCATCTACCATAATAACAATAAGGTTTGGTGGTGTTTTTTTCTTTTTTACCGGCTGATCATTTAAACTCATCATCGCAGCTCCAATAATGGCTATGGCTACTAAGATGACAGTAAAGGTTAATTTTTTCATACTTTAAAAAATTGGTGTTATTGATGTCACAACTAAATATAATCATTAATCATCCTTGAAATAGAAAACATTAATGTTATAATTGATTATGAAGATATGTGTAAAATTGCGATTGATTTATGCTAATTTTTACTATCTAATGATGGATATTATTGAATGATCATCTTGTAAATAATCATTTTATTTTTAGTAATTAATTTTACGATATGTACTCCTTTTAAAGAAGGAGGTAATTGTATTTCAGTTATCTCAGCTGATAGGACTTGAGAGAAAACCTTTTTACCCATAGGATCAAAAACCAGTAACTCACTACCTCTTGCTTCTTTCTGATGTATTTTAAATTTACCATTATTCGGATTCGGGTAGATAGAAAGTCTTTCCTTTTGAGAGGGCAATGAAGTCACTTCATCGGAGATTACTTCTACAGTTGTAGTTGCTTCTACCTGATGGGCCTCCGAGGATACTGTAATTTTTATCACTCCTTCAGAAATCGATTTTAAAAGTCCATTTTGATCAATAGTCCCTACCTCAGGGCGATCTACTTTAAAGACCAAATCATCTATATCAATGGTATTTGGAACAATAACAGCCAACAATTGTAACTCTTTACCCACCTTCATTTTTTCTGGATGCCCATTGAAAACAAGTTGAATATTACTATTCGAAGAATTGTAATTATTGTCTGCCCCCACATTGGGAGGTAGCTCCTCAATGTTTAACCAATGACCAAAAGTATCTTGATTAGGTGAAGCTGGGACATCTTTAAAAATACCTTTACCTAAAAATGAAAATACAGGTTCTTTAAATGATTTTCCATTATTGATGGCCACACTTTCAGGTTTAATTTGATAGCCTTCCTTATTACTAACACCTTTATCTATAAACTGAGGATCAGTATAAATAGCTTTTTTATCTAAATTGGTGAAACTCTCATTAATAGTCCCTTTAAAAAGGTTATTCGAAAGGATAAAATCACCTTGCATGTCCAACTCCAGTTTCTCGCCAATACTACCACTTCCTTCATGAACAAAAATATTGTTATAGATATAGGTGTTTTTACTAAACATTCGGATACTTGGAGTAAACTCATTATTTAAGTAAACGGTATTGTTATAGATGTATACTCCATCAGACGGAATGGGATCTCTAGGTACTTTTACACCATCAATAGTTGTGGTTCCCACAAAGCCTGAAGTCCATAATGTACTACCATGAAAATCCCTAAAACTATCGTTTACACTCACACAAAAACGATAGGTCACATTATGATTATCGCCTAGAATTTCGACGAAACCGCCCTCACTATCTTCCGAATAATTGTATTGATAAATAATGTTTTTATTTCCAAAGTCGATATGCATACCATAAGAATCGCCAGCACCTCGAATACTGTAGGAAGCATTGTATTGTGCCACAATATTCCTTGATGAGAACACCCACATACCACTTCCTCTACCCACTAACCTAGGTTCATCTACGGTACTAAATCCACTATGGTCAAAGGTATTATTTTCAACTAAAGCATTATGTACTTTGGATAAAATGACCCCAGAACCACCAGTTTTATAGAAGTTATTATTCTTAATGATAAAATTGATCGATCTATTCACGCTATCTTTTTCAGTATTTTTTCCTTTATGAATAGACCAAACCCCAGCTTTACCTATATAAGTGAAAAAACAGTCTTCTACCAAGACGTCTCTAATGGTTATTTCTTTATCTATAGTATTACTATCAGATTCAAAACGAATACCGGTTACATTTAAAGAGTTAAACTCTTTTGGAATAGATTGACCAAATACATCTGTTACTTTTAATCTTTTGAAAACAAGGTTTTGAGAAATCGATGCTCCCCATTTGTTGGCTGTTACTAGAATACCAAAACTTTTATCGTGTCCATTATTAAATCGATCAAAGTTCTTTCTATCGTTTTTCACCCAAATATCTGATAGAATAATATGAGAAGCATTAATGTATTTTATGGCTTCCAGGTAATCTCCACCTTCAATATTTCCTGATCCAGAAATAATAGGAAGTTCTCCTTCTCCATAGCTACTTATTTTGATAGGATTCTCTTTTGTTCCTGTACTTCTTACAATAAAATTACCTTCAAAAAGATCTCCTTTTCTAAACAGTAATTGATCACCTGCTTTTAGACGACCACCACTTTGAATAGTGTTGGCAATTTGAGTTGCTTTTTCTAAAGTTTTCCAAGGAGATGCGAGGGTACCTAAATTGTTATCATCCCCCTCTTGACTAAAATAATAGGTTTGAGGACCTTCTGACATATCATTTTTAAAAACATAAAAATGATCTAATAATAAGGCACTAGTTCCTGCAGTAAATTGAAGGGTATTTAAACCTTTTTTTAATTGAATTTTTACGATCGTTGATTGTGCGGGTGCTTCATAAGCCCAATTTGAAGGTAATAATTCTTGATCTTCTGACGCTTGATCATTCACTTTTAAAGAAAATGATTGAGTTATACCTCCATTAAAATGAAAAATTTGAAGTTGATAATCTCCATCCTCTGGTATATCTTGAAGTAAAAGTTTTAATGATAAACCATCTGTTAATTTTATAAATGTTTTATTGGAGGCATTATCATTAGACTGTATAAGGCCATTGGGATCGTAATCACAATCTTCGGCTTCCACATTAATATTAGTACTCCAAACTAAGAGGGGTTGAAGTAGAAGTAATAGTAGTATTAGTTTTTTCATTTCAATAGTTTATTAGTGAATTGCATTAGAGACTAAACAAAAAAAGCTTCTATTAAGAAGCCTTTTTTAGGAAAAATGTTATCTGTAATAAGAAAGTCACACTTCTTTATTCTGCTCAAAATGATACTGTCTATAGTATAAATACATTTGACGATACATTGTTATTACAATACAAACATACCATTCGAGGCTTAGTCATAAGAACAGATAAATACTTTTGATGAACAGATTCTAATACAAAGTATCACAGAATTAACCAAAATGATCACAAAAAAGGCAACACCCTGTCTGTTTCTGTTTTAAATTATTGACAATTAGCCTATTGTGTGTATTTTGTAGAGGCTAAATCAGAAAAAACTTCATCGAATATTGAGGATGATTATAACGTTCCTCTTACATCATATAAAAACATTTTCATTAATTGTGCCTCATTCTCTACCCAATTGTTGTAGTCATCAATGGCTCTTAATCGGTTATATTCAGATATATATCCTTCATCAGCAATCTGTTTTAGACTAGCTACTTCTGACCAAATTTTTACTCTTTCTTCAAAATCTTCTCGTTTAGGCGTATATACTTCATGAGAGGGGACCACTTCAATATTTTTAAAACCTATTTGCGATAATAGATGTGGTAAATCTGTACCGATGGCATTATTCATTCCAGCATCAGCTCTCCATTTTAGAAAACTCTGATAAAAGTTACGCATACTAATGGGTGGTTGAGGTACCCATTCTAGTCTTTCATGATTATAATCTAAAATAGAAATTTGCCCTCCGGGTTTCAACATACTTTTGATCTTCAATAAGGCATTTATTGGGTTTTCCATCCATTGTATTACCCTTGCACTTACAATTAAATCAAAAGGTTCTGATGGTTCGTAAGAATAGAGATCACTGTGCAATAATTCTAGTTTTTTGGTCTCACAATAGGCATCATTACCGTCATCAATCATGTGTTTTGTGTGATCTATACCAATCACTTTTCCAGATGCACCAACTAAATTAGCGATATCTTTAGTAATAGACCCTGTGGCACAACCCACATCAAGTACTCTCAAACCTTTTTTTAAGATGGAGGGTAGGTGTTTGTAATCAATAGCTAATGAACGTCTGTCATAGACGGAATTAGATTGCTTTTTACGTTGGATAACTTTACTCATGATAAATAGTAGCTTTTGTTAATTAAATAAAGTAATTCAAAAAAAAATTACTCGTTTGTTCTTTCACAAACATACAAGCTAGTTTTAAAGTGTCATCATAAAGATTCAAAATAAAGACGATTTCAAAGAGTTGTTTATCAGGGTGTTGTGATTGAAATTATATTAAAATTAATAATTTGCAATATTTTGTACAGAATAATTACGATTCCCAATACACTTATCGTATACTTTTTAATTCTTACTTCTTTTACGTCATTTAAATTAAGAGTGTATTGAGATTGGCGAACATGTCCATTACAAGTTTTTTTGATGATTGATAAATACTGTAGAGTATTAAATTTATACAGAAAGAGAGTGAAAAAAATGAAAGGATTAGGGTTAAAGTTGTTTGGATAAAATTAGTGATGTGCTTAAAACATAGTATTTCATTCGAGGGTTGAGATATTTTTTTCTTTAACATGTTCCTCTTCTTATCACTTAAATTTTACTAGTTTAAGAAAGAACCCCGATTTTATACTTTATTGAGCATTATCACGCGGTAAATTGGAGATTTGAAGTAAGAGAACAGGGATAATTTCAATCAAAATGTTAAAAATACATAATATATGAATTCGGAAATAAAGATCAATAAACCAACTCCTGTTGGTTCAGATATAAAGTTTTCAACTTTTACAGAGAACTCTCCGATCGGTGAGACTATCAAAAGTTTAGAAAATGGAAAGTATGTTTTAGTAGATGAAATGTACAAGAACGGTTTAGATTTATTGCATGAAATTCAGGGCTATTTAAAGAAAAAGTTCTCAGGCAATTCTTTTCAAGAACAACGTGAGTTTAGGAAAGAATACCGTGAATTATCGCATAGAGTCTTAATCCGTATAAAGGAACATAAATTGGATGTAAAAAAAGCACCTTCTATTGGTTGGCTAGAAAAATTATATCCTAGTACACCTAACTTTATTTTAACGCTTCCAGATATACAGGGACTAAATAGTGCATGGCAATGGAACAAAAAAGGGATAGTGTTACCTGTATTAAGAAATAAAGTACATCCTTATTATGGCGTTTATTTCCCTACAAGGTTTGACCATCTTGTTTTGTTTGATAACTGGTTGAAAAGATATGAAGGACCTAAAAAAGCCGCTTACGATATCGGAGTAGGCTGTGGTGTACTTTCAATGCAAATGGTAAAACATGGCTTTCAAAAAGTCTTTGCAACAGATACCAACCCAAATGCGATTGTAGGTCTTGCAGAATTTATGGGAACGACAAAACTGTCTCGTAAAATTGAGCTAGATTATGGGAATCTATTTGCTAAGTGGGAGAAACCTCATGAATTGATAGTGTTTAATCCACCTTGGTTACCTATCAAAAGTGATGCAGATAAGTATGATTCAGCTATTTATTACCCTGAGAATTTGTTCCCAGATTTCTTTAAAGATGCTAAGAATCATTTAGCTGAAGAGGGACAGATTGTGATCATTTTCTCTAACCTTGCAGAAATTTCTGATACCACGACAGAACATCCTATACAAAAAGAAATTGAAGAAGGAGGTCGTTTTAAATTAGAGTTGAAATTAACGAAATCGGTGAAAAAAGCGTCTGATAAAACAAAACGAAATATTCACTTACGTGAATCTGAGAAAGTAGAATTATGGGTGCTTAAGCATCAATAAATAGTTGATTAAACTATTTTAGGTTCATTTTCAAAGCATTGTGTTGCTACAAGGTTTATATTTAAACCGTTTTGTAGAAAACACAATGCTTTGTGTTTTATGGTCCTTAGGAGGAATGATAATTTAAGATCTAAATGCTTGCAATTTGCTTTCCCCTGTAGGTTTTGATAGGCAACCTTCTTTATTGCACAACCTTAATTTTCACCTCAAAAACCTCATGTAAACCATCAGGATTTGCATCAGGGTTTTCAATGACTAATTCATCATTTTGAAATTGGTAACTTACATTTTCACCAGTTCTTAATAATTTCACAGAGACCACATTTTTAATATTTTGAATACGAATAGGTTCTCCTGGCTCACAGTGTTCATAAAATCCACCTTTTTGCCATTTAGATTCTCCTGGGCGAGCATGTATATACCAAATAGAACCATCTTTTGATGTTGTAATAGGAACGTTTGAGTGCTCAGGGAAGTGTGTTCCTTTCACGTTGAAAAATGAAATACCACTATGTGACATCCATCGTTCCATTCGCTCAAACATTTTGTAATTTTCTTCTGGTAAAGTACCATCAGGACGTGGCTTGATATTCAATAAAAGATTACCCCCCCAAGATCGAACTCTAGCCGCTGCAAACATAATATCACCAAGGTCACGAATCCTTTCACTGTCTTTGGAGCTTCCATCATAAAACCATCCATACCCTAAATTTATGCCCATACAGACCTCCCATTTGATCCCTTTTTCTTGGAGCTTTTTCATGTATTTCCATTGCACATTATGAAAATTTTCAGGAGTTACATAGTGTGCACCGGGGTAAGGACCATTTTTAAAATCTTTATGATGAACATTTCCTCTATTGTTAAATACCATATCGGTATTATATGTATGCGCTGTTTCCTCTAAAGACAGAGGAAGTCCAGAATCCCACCACCATAAATCTGGGGTGTATTTCTCCATCAATTCAAGAGCGATTTTTTTCTTTTGCTCTATAATTTTTAGAGGTAAAGAAGGAATAGTATTCGCTTTTACATATTCCCCTTTCCAATTGAGTTCCCCTTTTTTAGTTTTCATCAGAGACATATAATCTCTATCTAGATACCAATCCACTCCAGAATAGTAAAAGCCAAGTTTAAGGTCATTTTCCTTCACTGCATCAACATAAGGTTGAATAAGATCTTTACCATTGAGGTATTTTTGCACACCAAAATCAGTATGATGACTTGGCCATAGTGTATATCCATCATGGTGTTTAGAAGTTAATACAACATATTTAAAACCAGCTTTCTTAGCGGCTTCAATCCATAAAGAAGGAGCATAGTTTTCGGCTTTAAATTTTTTTGTTGAGGTAGTATAGTATTCTTCATATGAAACCATGGGAGTCGTAGCTCCCTTTGATGACGGTCTACGCATTTTCCATGGTGAACCATAATAGGCAGAAGCAGGGCCCCAATGAATAAATAATCCTAACCCGGCATCTTTAAACCAATCTCCACCCTTTGAAAAGGGTAGAGGTTGCTTTAATTTTAAACGCCATGGTAAATCGCCAGAATTATCTCCACCTTCCATTTCAACAGCTAGGTCAGCTACCTCTTTTTGAGATAATTGTTTGCCTTTTTGTTGTCCACAAGAAAGAAGAGTAGAGAATAATAATGCAAGAATGATAATGTGTTGTTTCATCTTAAAATTTCACTTCCACTGTTTCACCTGCCACCATTTCTTTCACTTGTTGCTTACCTTTATAAAGTAAAGTACAAGGTCCGTTTTTCACTGAAGTGATGCTTAATGTTTTCAGTTTTCCATTTTTCCATGAAATGTCTATTACATATCCGCCTCTGGCTTTTAAACCTTTTACACTGCCACTCTTCCATGCTTTAGGAAGGGCAGGGAGAATTTCTAAAGTACCCGTTTGCGACTGAATCAACATTTCTGCCATACCTGCTGCACCGCCCATATTTCCGTCTAATTGGAAAGGAGGATGACCACAAAACAGATTGGCGTAAGTTCCTGAACTATGAATACTCTCGTCTTCAAAACCGATAGGTTGTAACAACCTTCTGTATAATTGATACGCTCTATCCCCGTCTTTTAAACGCGACCAGAAATTGACTTTCCATGCTAATGACCAACCTGTTCCTCCGTCACCTCTAGCATTTAAACTTACTCTCGTAGCTTCTGCCCATTCGGGTGTTTTTTCTAAGGAGATTTGCTTGCCGGGGTGTAAGGCATACAGATGAGAAACGTGTCGGTGCTTGTTATCAGGATCGTCAACATCTTCCATCCATTCTTGTAGTTGTCCCCATGAACCAATGGTTGGAGGAGCAATTTTATCTCTAATCGTTGTGATCTCCTTTTTAAAATCTGCATCAATTTCGAGTACCTCACAAGCAGCTATACAGTTATTAAATAAGTCCCATGCAATTTGATGATCCATTGATGCTCCTTTTGAAATCCCTCCATGTTCAGGAGAATAAGAAGGGTAGGAAACTAAATTTCCTTTTTCATCTTCTTGAAGATAATCTACCCAAAATAAAGCCGCCTCTTTCATAATTGGATAGGCTTGATTTTTCAAGAATTGATCATCTTGTGTAAACTCATAATGTTCCCATAAATGCTGTGAAATCCAACCTGCACCTGCGGGGAAGAATCCCCATGGGAAACCCCATCCAGAAGAAGTATATCCAAATGGGTTGTTCATAGTACTGACCGTCCAACCTCTCGCATTAAAGAACTCTTTGGCGGTTACTTTTCCCGGCTCAACTAAACTTTCAATATAATCGTTCAAAGGCTCTTCACACTCACTTAAATTGGCAACTTCTGCAGGCCAATACAGCATTTGTTGGTTGATGTTCATATGATAATCACATGCCCATGCAGGGTTGGTAGAGTTGTTCCATTTTCCTTGTAAATGCATTGGCATTGTACCCGGTCTTGAAGAAGAAATCATTAAATAACGACTGAATTGGAAATACAATTGTTCCAACCAAAAATCATTTTTTCCTTTAGAATAAGCCATTAAACGACGATCTGTAGGAAGGTCTTCTCCTTCTTTATATCCTAAATGAAAATCTACTCTTTCAAATAAATTTTGATAATCTAAACGGTGTTCTTTTTGAAGATCTTCAAATGATTTTCCTTTTAATTGATGTATTAGTTGCTTGTTCTCTCCAATAAAATCATTCCCTGTATACGTAGGGTATTGATTGATATAGTCTGTTGTGGCTACATGATACGCCACAAAGTATTTTGCATTTTTGACTTTAATTTTTCCTTCATCAAAACTCACTTTACCATCAGATGCTATCTTGAGGCAAGTTTCAAATTGCATACCGTTGTCAATTACTTCTCCTTGATAAGAATAAAGTCCTTTTTTAAACGATTCCTTTGTTTTTTTATGAGGAGATGAAAAAGCAATGGTATAATTTTCAGCCTGATCAGATTCAAACTTATAAGCCATTAATTTTGATGGATAATTACCAAAGTAGGTTCTTTTATAATGGTTATCACCTATGTTATAAGTAACATATCCTTCTGCTTTTTCGATATCTAAACTACGTTTGTAATTGCTTACTTTTTCAGAGTGATTGACAGTGATAAAAATATCACCTGTGGTTTGTTGCGCACCATAATCACCAAATGTACTTAGGTCATTCTCACTTTTATGCAGCACACCTGTCAGTTCCTTTTTCGCCAAGGCATGTGCTTCTTCAAATTTACCTTCATCTAATAATTTACGCACAGGAGCTAAGTGTTTCCAAGCATCCTTTCTCACACCAAAATTATAATCTTCGTTGCTACCGGGACCGCCACTCCATAAAGTACCTTCAGAAAATTGAATTTGCTCTTTGTTGATTCCTCCAAAAAACATCGCTCCCATATAGCCATTTCCAATCGGTAAGGCTTGAGATTGCCAGTCTTTAGCAGGAGCATCATACCATAATCTTAAAGCATTTTCTTCCTTGTGTTCAGCTAAAAAAGTGTTTAAAGCTTTCGGTTGTCCTTTTAAATAACCTAAAGAAATTAAGAACTGATCTGCATCTATCATCGTTTGATAATGCATTTCTAAATTCATGTCTTTGTTGAAAAAAGCGTGAACTTGATCTTGGTATAATTTAAGATCGCAACGCACACCATTTTCATCCATTTTATTTTTGAACTCCTTGGCTAACTTTGGTTTAAAGACTGTGTCTTTCGTTCCCAACATTATCAGTGTTGGAGGGGTATTTTTGTCTATATTATGAAAAGGAGAGAAATCCTCCCAATAGTCTTTTACTCTATTATATCCATAGCCTTCTTTTCCATTATGAAGTGCTGGATTAAAAAGGACTAATGCTTCTGGTCTACAACTTACAGAAGTATCTTCACCTTCCTCATTAAAACCATCAATAATGGCCAAAGCTGCGGCTACATGACCGCCTGCTGAACCACCGCCTGCAAGAATTTCATTGGCATTGATACCGTATTCATTGGCGTGAGTTCTCAACCATCGCATGGCCGATTTCCCATCCTTTACACACTCTATTGGAGAAGTTCCGTTAGCTTTATTGACTCTATATTGAGCACTTACCACTACTAAACCTCTAGAAGCAAGGTATTCACTTTGTGCATAAAGTTGACTAGGTGCACCGCCATTCCAACCGCCGCCATGGAAAAACAATAAGGCCGTTGTTTGGTCTGTTGCTTTATGGTTAGGGGGATAAAAGAAGTGAAGTTTTAAATCTATATTATCAATAGTTTTATACGTCACTACCTTATCAGGAGCATTTATTTCTTTTGCTTTTAAGGGGTTGATAAATAATAACCCAACAAAACAGAGTAATATTAAATAATAACTTTTCATTTCATTTAGTTTGTATTACCAAACACTTCAATTTCACCAATCGAAAGTGTTTTTTCTTTTTGTTTAAATGTGAATCGTAAGAACCTTACTTTAGTCGTTTCTTTTATTTTCCACTCTAGGTAAGGTGTTTCTTTTGTATTGTAAACAGCACTTTCAAGAGGAATCCAGTCTTTTTGATTCACTGAAGACGTTAGTTCTATTATCACTTTAGTTTTAGATGTAAAAAGAATATTGACCTCTTCTATCGTGTAAAAGTTTTCCATATCTAATTCCCACCATAAGGCACCATCTTCCAAAACAGCTTCCCATTTTGTCCATTTATGCCCATCATTGGCTAAAGAAGCAGGTTTTGTACCTTTTGAATTTGTTCGTGTAGGGCGCGCATCCGACACTTTTACAGAAGTACCCGTTTCTATCGCTTTTTGCCATCTATAATCTTGATAAGGTCTGTTTTTGACAAGTGGAGTTACACCTGCTTCAAATTTTGGAAGACCTTCTGTAGTAATTTCAATTTGTGCCGATTTCAAACCTTTAGAAGTCGCTTCAATGATCGTTTTTCCGCCTTCATAACTTCTAAATTCTATGGCAGCATGACCGTCTAATATTTGAATATCATTTCTTGTTGTTTCTTTAAAAGTGATGCTTCTACCCGTTGGAAATTCACCCGGACCAGAGATAATGGTTAAAGTAACTTCAGGACTATTTGAGATATGAACACCATTTTCATCCAATACTTGTACATTAAGATGTATATCATCGGTGGCATCTGTTCCTTTAATTGTTGTTTTATCTGCAAATAATTTCAATCCTTTAGGAGTCCCTTTTTCTGGCCATTCTGGAGGGGCAATACCTCTGAAATAATTACGGTACCAATACCATGAACGTTTAGGGATTCTAGCATAATCTACAATACCCATTTCGCCCATATTGCCCGCAATACTACCATGATCAAAACCACACCAAATGGCATGACCACTTCTCCATTCTGGTTTTTCACCGTCTGTGACGTGACCCCAACAAGCAGTATAATCACCTGGTCTGTCTGTTACACAAGATCCATATTCACTCACCATGTTCGGAAATCCTGGATTTTTGTAAAGCGTAGCACCATCACCATTATAACCAGCGATATCTCCCAATACATCAACTTTTTGACGTTGGGCTCCACCAATCATAGCAGGTCTAGTCGGATCTAATTTGTGTGCTTCATCTACTAAATCCACCAGTAATTTCTTCATGGGTTCTATCACTTTAGAAGAAGTAAAGAAAGGCTCATTACTCATACTCCAAGCAATCACTGAAGGACTATTTCTGTTACTTGCAATCAAGTCTTTTAGAGTCTTTTCAGCACTTAAATTATAGGCTTCCCAATCTTCTTCTTTGGTTGGGTAAGTACTCGATTTCCAATTGCCTTCATCAATAAAACCGCCAATACCCCACACACAATTTTCAGGAATAAAGAAAATTCCCAATTCATCACAAGCTTCTGTAAAATACGGGTGATGAGGATAATGTGACCCTCTAACCATATTAAAACCCGCTTCTTTCATCAATTTCACATCTCTGTAGATACCTGCTTTTGTCACAGCATCTCCCCATCCTGCGTGATCTTGATGTACATTGACGCCTTCTAAAAATAGGTGTTTTCCATTAAAAAAGAACCCTTTATCCGCGGTCCATTCAAACCATCTAAAACCAAATTTCGTAGTCTTTTGATCTACTAATTTTGAAGCCTCATACACCGATTGTTGAATATGGTAACGGTAAGGATCTTCCAAAGTCCATAAATGAGGTTGCTCTATATCTTTGGTTTCTTGATGAATTTCCCCTGTGTTATTTCCTTCGATGGTCTGAGTATTTTTCAATTCTGAAATCACATTACCATCAGCATCAATTAATTGAGACACCAATTCAAAAGTCTTGCTTTGAGAAGATTCATTTTTGATGGTTGTAGCGATTTTTACATCACTTTTCTCTGTACTTATATTAGGCGTTGTGATAGCCACGCCATGCCAATCGATATATAATTTATCTGTGATATTAAGGTAAACGTCTCTATAGATACCTCCACTAAATACATGTTCTCCAGCTCTAGGAGCAAGTTGTGCATCCCAAATATTATTCACACGCACCGCCAAAAGGTTCTCACCTTCTTTCACTGCATTTGATATATCGATTTGGAAACTAGTGTATCCGCCATGATGTTCACCTACTTTTTTGCCATTTAGAAATACTTCTGCTACTTGGAACACTCCATCAAATTCTAATTTGATCACCTTACCAAGCCAATCTTTATTAATTTCTAAATTCTTCTGATACCATCCGTATCCAACATAAAAACTTTCTGATCTGAAATAAGGAATACTAAAACTATGCGGAATACCCACGCCTTCCCATTTTCCTTCTTTTTTAGAAGAAGAGAAGTCATCACTTTCCTCACTAAAAGTAAAAGTCCAGTCTCTATTAATGTTTATTTTTTGTCTTACGCTATTTTCTTTTTCAACAGAACATGAGAAAAATGAAGTTATAAAGAGTAATGCTATTATAGTTTTTTTCATTTGATTTTAGCTAAAAGTACCATTCATTTTGCCATTTAATCACAGGCTTATCTTCTTCAAATTCTATAGGAAGCCATATATACCTACCATCAATTGCATTTTCAGGTGTCCAACGATCTGCCATAAAAATGAATTCATCTTCTTTTCCTTTTAAAGGTAAAACATAAGTACTTTGTGATTTAAAGGTAGTATTATTATCACCCTCACTTCCTCTACAAGGATTTCCTAAAGAAGTCCAAGGACCAAGAGGATGATCAGCCACAGCAGATCTTGCTGCATTTGGTTTCCATCCCGTCAGCCCAGAAGTAATCATATAGTATTTTTCTCCTTTTTTGAAGATTGCAGGAGCTTCGTTACATTGCCCTTCAAGTGCTCTTGTATATTTTCCTGTAAAATCTTGGTAATTATCCGTTAATTCAGCGATATGTAAAGTAGTATTTTCTTCAGAAGAAAAAATATGATACGCCTTACCATCAACATCAACATAGAGCGTCATATCTCTTGCCATTTGTCCTTTTTGAAGATCACGCTGAAGAAAAACACCTTCAGCAGCGGCATTAAAATATTCTTTAGACCATTTTTTTATACTCTCTAAATTGTAATTTTTAGTTTTTAAACTATCAGGGTAATCTATTGGCCAAATTCCACTATTGGGGTTTACACTTTTAAGGTATTGATAAGGCCCTGTGATCTGATCACTTACCGCAACACCCGTCATAGCAGCTTTATAGCCTTGTCCTTTTAGTTCATGATGAAACCACATCACAAATTGCTTGCTTTTAGCATTATAAATCACTTTTGGACGTTCAATAACACAACCTTTGATTAGTAAAGAAGTAGTATCATTACTCACAGAAAGTGCAATTCCTTCGTCTGTCCAATTGTATAAATCTTTAGAAGAATAACAATGAACACCTACCTGCGAAGTGTTGCCTATTTTCCCATCAACTTTATGTTCACCAAACCAATAATAGGTGTTTTCATGATCAAGAATTCCTCCACCATGTGCATTAATATGTACCCCATTATTGTCGAGCCACTTCTCACCAGGCGTGAATTTTGATACTTTTTCTTGACAAGAAAAAAGCAATACCAAACTTATAATTAAACTATATCTCATTTTCTATTTCATTTTTTTGTTTGATGATTCAGGTTGTGTCAGTTTGTATTTTTTATCATACAATCCCACTTGCTTCTTTCTCCATCGAGCACCTTCCAAATACAAAGGTTGAGGACAAGAAACATCCCAATCGCCTAATTCTTTTAACATAGAAACCACTAGATCACGGTTTTCTGCCGCTACATCATTTAGTTCTGAAGGATCTTTATCGATATTATAAAGCATTGGTAAACGGTCTGGAAGGCGAATTAATTTCCAATTTCCTTTTCTGATACCGGCACTGATAGTAAAACGCCACATCATTGTTTCATGAGGGTTTCCATTTATTTCTTTAGTGATATAAGGGTAGATATTCACCCCATCTAACTTGTCTTTTTCGGTTGTTTTTCCTCCAGCTAAAGCCACAAAAGTGGGTGTGAGATCTAAAGAAGAAATAGGTTGATGATATTCACCATGTTGCAATTTATTGGGGTAAGAAATCACAAAAGGAACACGGATGCCGCCCTCTAATAAAACGCCTTTTTGTCCATTTAACGGAGCATTTAAAGACGCATTACTATGACAAGGACCTCCATTATCACTTAAGAAAACAATCACTGTGTTTTCATACACTCCTTGTGTTTTTAGTTCATTGATAATTCTACCTACATTAATATCAAAACGGTGAATCATTGCAGCATACGTTCTTCTTTTTTCGTCTTCAATATCTTCATAGAGTGCTAAATCTTTCTCTAATGCTTGCATTGGTGCATGTGGGGCATTGAAAGACGCATACAAAAAGAAAGACTCTTCTTTATGTCTTTTGATAAAATCTACACATTCATCCCCTTTATCATCCGTTAGGTAAGTGATTTGTTGAGGTTCTTTGTAGTTCGATTCTAAAGCACGATTGTATTTTTTACCGTCTGGGTCTTGATGAAAGTAATTATGACCGCCACCTCTGTAGCCCCAAAATTCATGGAAACCTCTTTTCGTTGGGAAAAAATGATCCGCTTCTCCTAAGTGCCATTTCCCCACAATTCCATTGACGTATCCTAATTTCGCTAATCGGTCTGCTATCGTAATTTCTTCTACAGGAACACCTGCATAATTGTCGTCAAACTGAGGTAAATTAGCAGTGATATTATTGTCTACACCAAAATTAACTTGGTTTCGTCCTGTCATTAATCCAGCTCTAGAAGGTCCACAAACAGGAGCAGAAACATACCCTTGTGTAAATTTAATTCCTTCGTTTGCCAATTGATCTATGTGCGGTGTTTTGATCTGTGTACTTCCATTAAAACCTACATCAGCATAGCCAAGATCGTCGGCAAGGATGATAACAAAGTTCGGTTGATCACTTTTATTTTGTGAAAAAATAGGAGAAGTTACTCCTAAAAAAATCAAGAGCGATATAAAAAGTGGATTGTTCATTTCAAGTTTGTTTGATAATGATTAAATATTACCAAAATAGATGGGATAAAAGGGGAAAAAATCGGCTTAAATTAGCACAGAAATTACAATAGAAATTTTATAATATTAATTGCACTCTTAGAACAAGTTCTATCTATAAATTCTGATGTGTTAGGTTAGTTGAGTATTTTTTAGATAAATATGAATAACAAGTGTTCCATCAGAAGAAAGAACACTTGCATTATTTTATATTTTCTTTTTCGAAGATTCAGGTTGCTCTAATTGATAGTTAACATCATATAAATTTACTTGTTCTCTTCTCCAACGATTACCTTCCATGTATAAAATTTGAGGACATGATACGTCCCAATCTCCCAATTGTTTTAGCATTTCTACCACCATATCACGGTGTTCATCTGCCACATCATTTAATTCTGAAGGATCTTTATCTAAATTGAATAACATTGGTAATCGGTCTGGAAGACGAATCAGTTTCCAATTTCCTTTTCTGATACCAGCACTAATAGTAAAGCGCCACATCATTGTTTCATGAGGAGTACCTTTGACTTCTTTTGTTAAGAAAGGATAGATGTTTACACCATCCAATTTATCTTTTTTAGAAGTAGTACCTCCTGCTAAAGCCACAAAAGTAGGGGTTAAATCAAGTGATGTAATCGGTTGATTATAAACACCTTTTTTCAAATATTGTGGATAAGAAATGATAAAAGGAACACGAATTCCACCTTCTAATAAAATACCTTTTTGACCATTTAATGGGGCATTAATTGAGGCATTATGATCACATGGACCTCCATTGTCGCTTAAGAAAACAACGACTGTATTCTCATAAAGGCCTTGTGTTTTTAATTCTTTAATGATTCTTCCAACATTGATATCAAAACGATGAATCATTGCTGCATAAGTTCTTCTCTTTTTGTCTTCAATATTTTCATAAAGTGCTAAATCTTTCTCTAATGCTTGCATAGGAGCATGAGGAGCATTGAAAGAAGCAAATAAGAAGAAAGGATCATTTTTATGTCTTTTGATAAAATCAACACATTCATCTCCCTTGTCATCTGTAATATATGTAAGGGGTTGAGGTGTTTTATAATTACTCTCAATATTATTTGGATAGGGTTTTCCATTGGGTTTTGTAGGAACATAATTATGTCCCCCACCTCTGTAGCCCCAAAATTCATGAAATCCTCGTTTGGTAGGGTGGAAATGATCGGCTTCTCCTAAGTGCCATTTTCCTACTAAACCATTCACATAACCTAGAGCAGCCAAACGGTCTGCCATAGTAACTTCTTCTACCGGTACACCTATATAGTTTTCATCAAATTGAGGAAGGTCGACAATGGGGTTATTATCAAAACCAAAGTTTACTTGATTTCGCCCAGTCATTAATCCAGCTCTTGAAGGTCCACACACAGGAGCAGACACATACCCTTGAGAAATTTGAATACCATGTTTTGCTAGTTGATCAATATGAGGAGTGTGGATCTGTTTACTCCCATTAAATCCCACATCAGCATAACCCAAATCATCTGCTAGAATTAGAACAAAATTAGGTTTTTGATGCTCTTTTTGACCGAATACATTGAAACATCCCCCTATGAAAAAGGAAAGTGTAATTATTAATTTGAAGTTCATTTCATCTTATTTTGATAATGATTAAAGATGGTTTAAAATTAGTCTTGCAAGGTGTTTAAATTCATCAAATAATAGCATAAATAGATCTATTGAGGATTACAGTTATTGTTTTTAGCCTAAAAACAGATGTTTTCAAATGGGAATTCTCTTTGTTGAGTTTTTCCACTTCTTCATAGTAGTACTATGGTTTACATTCAAACCACGGAATTTATAAAGGCACTTATCATGTAAATAATAACAATAATTGAGCACGATACATCTAATTGAACCAATTGTTGATACATTCTAATCAAGAGTTCAGGAATGAAAAATAAAGTCAGATTATTTGTAACTGAATGATTAAATTTGAATTAGAACAGATATACTAACAGCATTCAAAATGAAAAGAATATTCTATTTATTTATTTTATTTCCATTATATGTTTTTTCTCAAAATCAATCAAGGGAAGAACTTATTTTAAGAGAGGGATGGAAGTTTATTAAAAACGATGATCAGTTATTTAAAAATGAAAATTTTGATGACAGTCAATGGGAGCAAATTAGCTTACCTCATGATTGGGCCATCAAAGGACCTTTTGATAAAAAATATGACCTTCAAAAAGTAGCCATTTTTCAAGATGGTGAAAAAAAAGCTACAGAGAAATCGGGAAGAACAGGTGCCTTACCTTACATTGGCACAGGGTGGTATCGTAATACAATTCATATAGATGAAAATCTTGATAGTAAACAATACTTGCTTCAATTTGATGGGGCAATGAGTGAAGCGCAAGTTTTTATAAATGGTAAGAAAGTAGGAGAGCATCCTTATGGTTATGCTTACTTCTATTTTGATATCACTTCTTACTTACAAGAAGGAGACAATACATTGGCAGTACGTTTACACAATGAGCCAAAATCCTCAAGATGGTACCCTGGTGCAGGTATATATAGAAATGTAACCCTCATCACTAAAAATGAATCCAACTTTGAACAGTGGGGTACAACTATCACTACTCCTTTTGTCGATGATCGTCAAGCAAAAGTAGTCGTTAACTCTCAAGTAAATGGGGATGTAGATCAGGTAACTTTCGAAATAGTAAATCATGAAAATGAGGTAATAGCGAAGGGAACATCCAATACTAAATATGGAAATCAATTTGAAAGTATCTTGGAAGTGAAAGACCCTCAATTATGGAGTCCTGAAAGCCCTTATTTATATCAAACAAAAATTACAGCTTATCAAAAGGGAAAAGTAACGGATGAAATAGAAAAGACATTTGGTATTCGAACAATTAGTTTTACTGCGGATAAAGGGTTTGAATTGAATGGTAAACAAAGGAAATTTAAAGGTGTTTGTTTACATCATGATTTAGGACCTATAGGTATTGCTATTAATAGAGCAGCACTAAAACGTCAGTTGGTAATTATGAAAGAGATGGGAGCTGATGCCATTAGAACTGCACATAATATGCCTTCTATTGAACAAATGGAACTATGTGATGAGATTGGTTTGATGGTTATTGCGGAAAGTTTTGACGAATGGAAGAAACCAAAAGTAGACAATGGGTACCATAGATTTTTTGATGATTGGGCTCAAAAAGATATAGAAAATTTAGTGAGAAGATTAAAAAATCATCCTTCTATCGTTATGTGGAGTGCAGGGAATGAAGTGCCAGATCAGTTTGGTAGTGTGGGAGTAAAAAGAGCCAAATGGTTACAAGATATTTTTCATAAAGAAGACCCAACACGCCCGGTAACGGTGGGCATGGACCAAGTGAAAGCAGTAATGGAAAGTGGTTTTGGGGCGATCTTAGATATACCGGGATTAAATTATAGAACACATCTTTATGATGAAGCTTTTGAAAAATTCCCTCAAGGTTTTGTATTAGGATCTGAAACCGCCTCAACAGTAAGTTCTAGAGGAGTTTATAAATTTCCTGTAGAAGAATTTAAGAAGAAAAAGTACGATGATTTCCAAAGTTCTTCTTATGATTATGAAGCTTGTCCGTGGTCAAATATTCCTGAAGACGATTTTATTTTACAAGACGATAAACCTTGGGTTTTAGGGGAGTTTGTCTGGACGGGTTTTGATTACTTGGGAGAACCTTCTCCATATAATGAAGAATGGCCATCAAGGAGTTCTTATTTTGGTATTTGTGACTTGGCAGGGATGCCTAAAGATCGTTTTTACCTTTACAAAAGTAGATGGAATACAGCAGAAGAAACGTTACATATTTTACCTCACTGGAATTGGGAAGGTAGAGAAGGAGAAACCACCCCAGTATTTGTTTACACCAACTATAATTCTGCAGAACTCTTCATCAACGGGAAGAGTCAAGGAGTACGAACTAAGGATAAAGATACTCGATTAGATCGTTATCGTTTACGATGGATGGATGTAAAATACCAAGCAGGTACAGTGAAAGTCGTGGCCTATGACGATGCAGGAAATAAGGTAGCAGAAAAGGAAGTTCATACAGCCGGAAAACCACATCATTTTAAATTAGAAGCAGATAGAAAAACTATTAATGCAGATGGGGAAGACTTAAGTTTTGTCACAGTTTCTGTGGTAGATAAAGAAGGTAATCTTTGCCCTAATGCTAATATTCCTCTCACATTTAATGTCCAAGGTCAAGGTTCTTTTAAAGCCGTGTGTAACGGAGACGCAACCTCTTTAGAGCTATTTCACCTTCCTAAAATGAAAACTTTTAATGGGAAATTAGTGGTATTAGTACAGTCGAAACAGATAGAAGGGAAAGCGATATTAAAAGTGAAAGGTAAAGGAGTAAAACAAAAGTCGATAGAGATCGCTGTAGCTAAGGATTAGAAAATCAATATCATCACCAATTTTATCATTACCTATTTTATTGATGAAGTTGGTGTTGCTTTTTCTTTGATACTACTTTCTGTGAGTTCTATTTTCCGTCAACTTAAGGTGAGAGTTTTCAACAAATTAACCTCTGATTATCATTTCGAGATTGTAAAATGAAATGTTGAACCGGAGCCTACTTTTGAGGTCAGCCATATTGTACCATTATGTAATTCAAGTACTTTTTTACAGTAGGATAGCCCTATACCTGTACCAGGAAATTGATCATGCGAATGTAATCTTTGAAATATTTTAAAGATCTTACCAAAGTGAGATTCTTCAATTCCAATACCATTATCCGAGACAGAAAATTTATAATTATCAGCCTGTTCTACTGAATTAATTGTAATCTCAGGTAGAATTTTTTCTTCAGTGTATTTAATGCCGTTAATGATAAGGTTTTGGAATAGCTTTATTAAATCATATCTATGTCCTTTTATTTTGAAAGGTTCACCTATGTATTTTATGCTTGCTTGTTTTTTATTGATTAAATCTTTTAAATCAGTTTTTAATACGTCATCAATTAATTTTTCTACATCAATCTCGGTCTCCTTGGTTTTCTTTCCAATTTTTGAATACTCTAAAACATCTTTTATTAAATCTCTCATTCTGTAAGTATTTTCAGCTATTACATCAATACTTTTTTGTCCTGTACAGCTCATTTTATTTTTTTCTTTCATCAATATTTCTGAAAATGATAAAATGATGTTTAAAGGTTCTTGTAAGTCATGAGAACTGATATAAGAAAATTGTTCGAGTTCTTTATTTCTAGTTTCAAGTTTGGTTTTAATTTTATTCAGATCGGTTTCAATTTTTTTTCGACGAATAATTTCATCTTCTAGTTCATTTTTTGAGACAATAGTTTCGTTGAGTTCCTGTAAGACAGACTCAATAAATCGGGCAAGCATTCCAAATTCGTTTTTTGATTGTATGTTGAATTTAAAATTCAAATTCCCGTTCCCCACGTGTTCTAACCCTTCTCTGATGTAATAAATTGGTTTGTTAATAGAGTAGTATAGGTATAATGAAACTATGATAATAATAATTGTTGTAAACCCAAACAGAGCGATAAGAAGTAGAAAATTTGATCTTTTTATTTGTTCAGGTTGTTGGCTCCGAATACCTAATAAATATAATTCTTCTTGCTTAATTTCAGCAATTTGTATTCTTATTTTATCCATAAACAGTTTACCGGAATCATTATCAACGATTTCCTTTGCTGCTTCAAAACCAACGTTTTTTCGTAAATCGATAGTGAGGTTTAATTCTTCAATTTTCTTATCAACAGTCACCTTAAGGGAATCAATTCTGATGGTCTGCTTTACATTATCGGAAGTTAAATCTCTTATTGATTTGAGTTCTTTGTGAATGATTTTTTTACTATTTAGGAAAGGCTCTAAATATTCTTGTTTGCCTGTGATTAGATATCCTCTTTGCCCTGTTTCTAAATTAACTAGTAAAGCTTCTATGTTCCCTAATTGAGTAAGTACTTCATGAGTATGTGAAATCCAATAGCCACTTTTTATGATCTTATTTGAATTACTGTGTGAAATAGAAATAGAAATAATAACTGAGGCAGTAACAATTGCAAAACCAATAATTATTTTAGTTGTGATATTTATATTATTTAAATTTTGCTTTTTAATCATTTTAAGTGGTTAATAATTAGGTTTTTAGTGTGATAGCTATATACTAAATATATCAAACCTCTATCACTTCTAAAAAGTTAGAATGATAATAATTTGATTTTCCTATGAGGGTACAAGGTCATTATTTGTAGAGTACAATAATAATGTATTTAGGCATGAGGAATAAGTATGAAAAAGAGGGAATAAAAAATGATAAGGAAGTAATTGAATCTGAATGGTTAAATCAAAATATAATGTAAAAACTCAGGACTTGTTATTATTAAAGCCCTGAGTTTTTATCTTATTTGATAATCAATTTTTCAATAGATCTCTGTCCATTTTCATCTGATATATCAACAATGTAAGTTCCTCTTTGTAAAGAAGAAACAGGTAATTGTAAGCTGTTTTCAAAAGAAGTAGAAAGAACAGGTTGACCCACAATATTAAGTATTGATACTTTCTTAATTCCTTTCATATGTTCTGCTTTAATAGTGACAACATCGGAAGCAGGGTTAGGATAGATCTTCAATTGTAAATCATCAGATTGTATAGAGGTAACATCATCATTTTCAACAACTATTAAAGAGAGTTGATCTACCCAAAAAGAGATAGCGTTATCTTCATCTTGTAAAAAACCAATTTTGGTATCTTCTTCCTCTTCATTTGTAGTAAAAGTAAAGGTAGAACGTTGTAAATCACCCTCCGTAATCACTTCTTCAATATATGACTGTCCCGAGGCATTATTCACATAAAAATGAGGTTGTGCAGTAAGTTGATTTTTTTGGGTAGTCATCGAAATTTTGTAGGTAGTAGAAGGTAACGTCTTAATCCATTGGTGTACTTCTCCTTTACCTGATATTTTTAGCCAATTATTTTCAATGATCTCATTACGATCAATTTCTACCTGTCCTTCTGTTGACCATCCTAAAAATTCTTTATTAAATTCCGAATTAATGATATAGGCAGTTGGCTTTAAAATCACCTCATCTAAATAAGCCTTTCCTTTTGAGATAATTTGATTGGTGTAGTCTAATTTTAGTCGATGCACATCTTTTGGAACTTTAAATTTGATACGGTAAGCTGTATAGTTTGTTTCTTCTACAAGACAACTTCCTAACGTATTATTTTCTTCTGAAAGTACAGAAAATATTGCTTTTCCATCGGAAAAGTCATTTATTTTTGCAAACGCAGATAAGGTGTAAGTCGTTTCCGGAGTTACCTCTCTCCATTGGTACATGCTAGTATTATCCGTGAGTTCTGCCGCATAATTACCATAATAAACCTCATTAGTTGCCATTACATTTTTTTCGTAATTCCAATTTAAAAGTTGTGCTTCAAAGTCGCCATTTTCTGGAACAGGATCATTCGTCTTTTGAGTTAAAGTAATTTTAAAAAATCTCGGAACTCCTTTTTTTATTTTTACGGGTATATCACTTTCGGTTGTATATAAAGATCCAATGCTTGTACCAGTGAGTTGATCTTTAATTTCGCATACACCGGCAATAGTACTACCAGCCCTAATCGAAACGATGCTTTCTTTTGGAGTTAAAAAGCTATTCCCCATGATCATAAGGTAATAGGTGAGAGGATCTTCTTTTTTTCTAGCTGTTTGCCAAAAACATTCTCCATCTACATAAAAATCTAAAAACTGACGCTGTTTTTCTAAATCTTGTAATATCTTCCCTCTACCTTCAGCTAAACTATAATCCTTCCAATCATTGCCATCGGTTTGATAGGCAATATTACACCATTTGTTATCCTCTACTTCTTCTTTTTTTGTGTGAGGCACTACCGTAACAAAGCCACCTTTAGATTGAGGTAATAAATTATCCCAACGTCTTTTAGCTCCACTGATATAACTAGTCATATCATTTTCAGATATATCTGTATAAGCGTCCCAACAGGCAAGTTTACTTAATACATACTCTTTATTATCGGGAGTATATAAATCGTGATCATGTTTATACGACATATTATTTAATCGATTTGTTCTATCATAAATGGCGACTGAAAGTGGTGAAATACCCCTCATTTCTTCTGGGTTTTGTGGGTGCGGATAGACCCCTTTTTCTACAATTTTCAGAAAATTCAAAACTCCTTTTTGAAAAGGCTGACTCCATTCTTTATCTTTCCCGGTGACATCTCCACGAATAAATAAAGGGTTGTCTTTGTTCGTTACCGAGGTGATTCTGAATACTTTTGCTCCAAGACTATATTGGGCTAAGAGATGTCGTAAAACCACATGAGCATTTCTCATTCCGCCCCATTCCGCCACTCGATTGGCCGATAGATTATCACCAATGATGTTACATCCCCAATTTTTTACATCGCCATGCATCCATAATCCCACACGTTCTTGTATACTCAGATCTTGAACACCTACATTAGAATTTTCAACACCGGGTACCAAAACATCTTTATATTTTGGGTAATATTCATCTCCTTGATTTTGGGTGAATGTACTAAATATTGCTCCTTTAGCACACAGCATTACCATGGGAGGAGGGACATCTAAAAGGTCGGACTTTTCTAAGACAGCATCTAAATGCGGAGTATATAAATCGAAATAATCATTAGATTTTAATTCTTTTGTTCTTGCCATCATATAACATTCACCATCTACAATGGAAGCTTCATAAATATCGGCAAAGGTTTTGGGGTTCATATATAAATGGTTACCATGACCAATGATGACACAAAAGTAGACCCCTTTTTGAGCCAATGCTTTACAGTATTTAATTATACCTTCAGCAGTAATATTGGGATGTCCACCTTGAGTGGTTTCACCATAAATTTCAGTAGGTAAAGTAACCGCCAGGCGAATATTATTTTGTCCACCTATTTTCTGATACCACTCTTGCATTTGTTCATAAGTATTGTCTACTCTTTCAGCAATGTTAGCATCGGTCATTTCCCAACTTAAATAACCTCCAAAAGAAGAAGATACAAACCAAATAGGGTCTCTATTCTCATCAATTTCTGAGGGGGCACTTAACAGGTCGTTTGTCAATTGATCTAAATTATCATTCACCTCTTTAAAAGTACCTCGATTATTTATTTTCCGAGCTTCAGTTTTCCAATCTTCAGTACTCACATCCACAATGTAATAATGATCGTCTCCATTGACGGGGCCGGAAAGCACTACTTTATCATATCCACCATTTCGATCTTCTAACCGAGCAATTCCAGAGAAGTGATATTCAGTATTTGCCCAAGTATAATCAGTGATAGAGAAAGCAGCATTTTCTTTGGAGTAAGTGGATAAAAATAAGTCATCTCCATAGAGCATAAATAACTGTTGATGTCCGTCATTATTGAAATCTCCTGGCAGGCCATGTTGCATTAAATATTTACCCGTATTGGTTAACTTTTCTTTATCACGATCTTTAAAACCATGTTCTTCTTTTAAATATTGTTGCGCAAAGTTTTCATATTTTTTTAGGGTAAGTTTTTCTTTTTCATTGATCATAGTAGAAAACTCTCTGCTTCCTGTACCATTTTCAGGATAATAGACTCCCCAATGTGCCACTAATTCTTCATCACCATCATTATCAATATCATATGCAAATGCTAGTTGTTTATCTGTAAAACCAAGTCCGGGTGTAGTATCATCAATAATATAATCAGAAGATTGATTCCAATATTCAGGTCGTTGGAAAGTGCTAAGATTAATTAAATCGATAAAGCAATTGCCTTGAAAACTTTTTCTGTTGATAAACGCAGCCACATCATCACTTCCGTCCCCATTAAAATCTCCCGCTACTAAATGTCTAATGACTCCCGCTCTATTATTGGTTTTATCGGTCTTTGGACGAACCGTTTTTATTATATCTAATTGAGTATTTAAGAAATAGATAAGACCATCTACACCAGAAGTCATGACAATGGTTTCTCCATTTTTATTTTTTCCAACAGTAGCGGTATATAAAGCACCACTACTAATTTCTTTATCAAATAGTAATTGACCCGTTGAAGATAATAAACGAAGATGTCCATCTGTGCCGGGTAGAAGGATTTCATCTCCTTTACTTTCTGCGATTACATTTTCAGCAAAAATGCGTATACCTAAAGAAGGTAGATTTGTGTATTCCCATAACCGATGATCACTATCAGGTTGAGTGACTTCTTTAGAATGTTGAAATGCAATGATTTTTCCTTCTAAAGACATGGCAACTACAAAGTCTTTTACACCAATACCATTGAGGTCAGCTGTGGTTACGTGTATTAAATTATCACCTTGTGTGTTGTAAGGAACAAAATAATTGAGTGTTGTTTGAGCTGTAATAATTAATGGTAAGAGCAATAAAAAGAAGAAGAATTTAAAAAATTGTTTCATAAAAAAGTGTTTGTTTCCTGTCAGTAATAATTCAACATAAATAAACAAGAAGTCATGAAAATGTAGGGACACAAAAATGACTCAATACTAGCAGAAAACTGATTACATAATAGTTTGAAATTCTTACTTCATCTATCAATAACACTATTTGATACCCTATTTTTTATGTATATATTCTAAATATTCTATTAAAATTCTACGCTAAAACATAACAACCTCCAATAGATCATTAAGCCTAAAACAGAGTCAAAAAACAAGAAGAAACCGTCTAATTCTCGTGAACCAAAATGTGATGGCGTAAAGAATGTTGGAGGCACTCCTAAAACAGACATTACAAAAAGATTGTAATACCTACAGGGCTGTAAATAGTTAAGGCAGTATATCCCAAAAGATATACTGCCTTAATACTTTATATTCGATTCATGACTATTTCACGATAAATTTACTCGGTACTCTGTGACCGTTTTGATCTGTGACCACCACAATGTAAGTACCTTTAGATAATTTTGATACAGGTACTTTAATACTTGAATCAAAAGAAGCCTGCAATACCGACTGTCCCACTAAATCATAAATCTGAAGCAATTTTTCACCTTCTACATTATTCAATCTAAAAGTGATAAAATCAGAAGAAGGATTAGGGTAAATCACTAACTCTTCTAATTCTTTTTCTAATGTTTCCGGAGTGATTTTTCTTGCACTACTTGTGACTTCACTAATTACAACATCATCTAAATAAGCTGCTCCAACTGCATTATTTCCTCTCCAAAATCCAATTTTGGCCTCTTCTCCTTCATTATCAGTTGTAAAGTTGATAGTGAACTGTGTATAAATACTTTCGACTATATTTTGTTCAAAATACTTTGTACCTAAAGCATTTTTAATATTAAACTTAGCCACTACAGAAGGGTCTTCTACTTTAGCATAAAAAGAGACTTGGTAATCTGTATTTTTCTTTAAACTTATGAACTGGCTAGCACCACCTCTAGCATTAATTTTTAAAGAAGTATTGCCATTATGAGGGTTTAATGTTTCTGTAGTTGTTCCTCCATAATTACCCCATGAATTTAACCCTAGTTCAAAGTCTGCATTCAGAACGGTGGCTGTAATAGATACATCAACAGTACCATTTCCTACATCTTTCCAGTTGGCATCTTGGAAAATATAACGGTAAGTAACATCACCGGTAGCAGTTGGTGTATACGAGAATGTCAAATTTGGTGTGGTAAGTGAAGAAATCAAATTCCAATCCATATCATAAACATAAATATACTTTGTTTCTGGAGCAGCACTAAATGAAAAATCAATTCCAGAAGCGATGTCATAACTATTGCCTTGAATAGGAGAAATGATTCCATTTACTTGAGCTGCAATTACCGTAATAGTTGTGTTCGCTGTAAACCCACCATCATTTGTTGTTGCTGTAATAGTAGCCGTTCCGGGCGTTAGAGCAGTTACCAATCCGTTTGCATTTACTGTTGCAGTTGCTGTATTATCACTCTCCCAAACTACACTTTTATCTGATGCATTTGTGGGAAGAATAGTGGCAGATACTTTTAAAGTAGTAGATGAATATACTGTTTCATTCTCATGAGAAAGTGAAAGACTTGTAACAGGTTCGTTACTTACTTCTTCTACTTTTGTTAAAGACATATTATCTGCATACGCACTCGTACCATTACTTTCTGGTAGCCAAACCCAAGCCTGAACAGATGTTGTGTTAGCATCTGTAGTAAATACTACTTCATGTTCTTTATAAGAGGTAGAAAAAATATCCTTAGTGGCAATATTACCCCCATTATTACCAACACCCAATACTACTTTTTTTGCTGAATTATCTGTTTTCACAAAAGCCGTTAGTTTATATGTTGTTGATGGTTCTACCGTTACCCATTGATTAAATGATCCTGAATTCTCAATTTTAATGGCAGAATTTCCATTTTGAGCATCAGAAGTTACCGTAGGTGAATTCCAAGAATCCCAACTGCTTAATCCATTTTCAAAATCGCCATTAAAAAGTAACTCTGTGTTTGCTTCATAATTAAAAGAAACCATTGTTAATGAATTTGCTTGTATACTTGCCACATAATTCCCTGTGGTTGTAGAATTCCATAGTGAGATAGGAGACAATTCACCCGGATCACTAAAACGTAGTGCCTGATCTACAGAAGTGACGTTTAAATTATTAAAATTGAACTCTACAGATTTATTCTCATCATTTTTATTAAGGAGATAGACATACGTTTTATTTCCTTTTACAACAGTTGTTGTCATGATATTACTATCTGATACAGAAGATGATGTAATCTGACCTCCTATAGCATGATGGTACAGTTCAAACATAGCAGCAGAAGCACTTGGTGCATGGTCATTATCAGAATTGATTAAAGTTAGAAATTCTGACTTTGAGCTCTCTTTCCAATGCGAAGTCCACATAGAGGCATATTCAATACCCGCTTGCATAAATTGCATTTGCATTTCAGACTGCATTAATGCGGTCATATATTCCGTATGATCGGGATTAGAATTATGATCTCCAGGAGCAATGTTCCATTCTAAAACTGCCACCTTAATATGAGATTTTCCTAAAGAAGCTGCCAAGTTATTAAAGTAAGCCACTTCTTCTACGTAAGAACCACCATCGTATGATGCTGTCTCGTATTCCATAGGTGTTTTGGCTTTCCAATCTGCCCAGTTCGATACTCCCCATTTCCAATACCAATGTACGTCTACATAATCAATATTGTGACCCGCTACAGTAAGTAAAGTTTCATAATCAGATACATTATTACTGAATTGATCTCTCCAATTGATGAAAAATTTAGCATCAGGGATATATTTTTTGATAGAATCGGCATACAAATTAATTTGTTGTGCATAGTTAGCAGCAGTCCAATGTCCGCCATCACCTCTCATGTCTTTATTATAACCGTTACCGTGGTGGTACGTTTCGTTATCTAAGAAAAAACATTTGGCATCAAAATCATTGTCAATACAATATTTCACTAAAGCTACAGCCTCAGCAACACCGTCATCTACGCGTCCCCATTCCATACCAGAACTCATATTAATACCTACCATTGGTTGAGTTCCAGCAGCACGAGTTAATGTCATGTATTCATCCAAATCCATAAATTCAGAAGGGTGAGGTGTCCATTCTTCCGGATAATTTGGGTTCCAGTTGTCTACCCATCCAGCCCCAAGGTCATTCCAATGGTACATAGAAGTAGGTGTTCCGCCCGGCCAACGTAAAAAACCAGCACCAACATCTTTAAATAGTTGTGCCATTGCCCCATCTTCATAAATAGAATCTGTTTCTACAGAATAAGAGAGTCCTTGTCCTTGAATATTAGGATGTATTGTGTGGCTTCTTTGTGTTCCATTAACAGTTAACTGTACTTTTTGTGCAGATGCAGTTAAAGATGCAAACAGAATGACTAAATAAGTTAGTTTTAAATTCATATACTTTATTATTTTAAAAAGCCACCCTTTCATCTAAAGAGCGAAAGGGTGGCTTAAAAATCAGTGGCTATTTCACAATAAATTTACTTGGTACTCTGTAACCGTTTTGATCTGTGACCACCACAATGTAAGTACCTCTAGATAATTTTGATACGGGTACTTTAATACTTGTATCAAAAGAAGCCTGTAATACCGACTGCCCCACTAAATCATAAATCTGAAGCAATTTTTCACCTTCTACATTATTCAATCTAAAAGTGATAAAATCAGAAGCAGGATTAGGATAAATCACTAACTCTTCTAATTCATTTTCTAATGTTTCCGTAGTAATTTTTCTTGCAGAAGAAGAAGGAACCTCAATCAACATGGCATTATCCATGTAAGCATAACCACTACCTCCAGAAGGTCTCCAGAAGTATACAGTAATACTTGTTTGGTTTGCTTTTGTAGTAAACGCCACTTCATGGTATGTATAATATTGATTTGTAATATCCTTATAAGCCATACCATTAGCATTCGCATCATTTACACCCATTACTACTCTAGCACTTGATGGATTATCCACTTTAGCATACCCAGAATAGATATAAGAAGTATTTGCTTTTACCGTCACCGTTTGATTACAAGATCCTACACCATTTAATCTTAAAGAGCTACCTTCATACGCTCCTGAAGTTGTTGTTACGATATCTTGCCAAGTACTCCAATGGTTTAACCCATCTTCGAAATTGCCATTTTTAAAAGCAGCAATACTAGATGGACTAACTGTTACTACAGTAGTAGCCGTTAAATTACCATCTACAGATTGTACTGTAATATTTGCTGTTCCTGCACTTACAGCAGTGACAACACCATTAGATACTGTAGCCACTGCATTATTATCACTACTCCACGTAACAGATTTATCAGATGCATTAGAAGGTGCAATTGTTTCTGCTAAACTAATTGTTTCACCTGCTTGAAAACCTCCGCTTTGAGCAGATACACTTATACTTGCAACAGGTACATATACTGTAGGTTTTTTCACTACTTTCATGTTGTCAATTGTTGCAGTAGCCCCATTACTAGGTGGTAGCCATGAGAATACTTTTACTGTAGTATTACTTCCTGTTTCAAATTCTACCTCATGCAGTTTATATACACCTGTGTAAATATCTTTACTAGCAATACGTTTGTTGTCTGCATCATTTACACCCAAAACAATACGCTTAGAAGTATTGCTAATTTTAATGTATGCTGATAAAATATATGTACTGTTTTGTTCTACTGTAATCCATTGATTGGCAGACCCTTTTTCTGTAATAGTAATTGCAGTTGTGCCTTCGTAAGCATCTGTAGTTTCTTGTGGTGAGTTCCAAGTATTCCAATCGCTAAGACCATTTTCAAACCCTCCATTGATGACTAAATCTACTTCTACATCAGCACCAACTGTAACATTTGCAGACGATGTAAAACCTCCATCTTCTGTTGTTGCCGTAATAGAGGCATTACCATTACTTACTGCAGTGACCAAACCAGTGCTACTATTTACTGTTGCCACAGCTGTGTTACTACTCGACCATGTGACAGTTTTATAAGTAGCGTTACTTGGTAATATGTTCGCAGTTAATTGTACTGTTTCTCCTACCTCAATTGCACCACCTGCAGCTGTAACAGAAACACCCGTAGTTCTGATTGCATCTTTATGAATTTGGCTATTGAAGTTGTTATCTGCTCCAATGTTTGGAATTAAATTCTTAACATCCACTACATTCCCGTAAATATCAGTGGCTGTGTGTAGGCTAAAGTTTTTGAAAATTCCTTTACCTGCCATTGGGAAAGAAGGTTCTGGGAAAGCTGTTCCGTTATCTACGGCTGGACTTCCTTCTTGTAATTGGAAACCATAAATATCGCTAGCTGACTCATCTACAAAAAGTGGGTTTTGACCCGTAGTTTTGTTTTTATCAAGGTTGGTGAAACTACTTGCAATGTTACCATAAAAAAGGTTATTGCTCACCACTAAATCACTACCATTTTGGATATCAATCTTTACCTCATCAGCACCAATTGCTGCCCCATCAACTACTTTGAAGATGTTGTTATAGATAAATGTATTCTTGGCATAGATAGAAATATCTGGCTTACAAGCACTGTTATTTAATAATACCGTATTGTTATACACAAAGTTACTATCCGAACGAATAGGCGTTTTATCAGAACCAACATATCCTGATACCCAAATAGAATACCCATGGTGATCTCTGAAACCATCGTTCTTACTTACATTATAACGGAATGTACTGTTTACACAATCACCAAGAATTTCTACAAATCCACCCTCTGTATCTTCGCTATAATTATATTGATAAATGGCATTCTTACAGTAAAAATCAATATGTCCTGCAGAACCATAAGTATCTCCAAAACCTCTTGCTCTTAATTGTTTGTTGTATTGTACAATTACGTTTCTAGAATCCCAAATCCAGCAGCCTTCACCTCTACCAAAATATCTATCTGTAGAAGATTGGTGATTACCCCATCCTAAATCTATAAAAGTGTTTTTTTCTACAATAGAATTACAAACAGATGCCAAAACAACACCATCACCACCTAGCTTTTCAAAGTGGTTATTTCTTACTACAAAGTTGAGGTTTCTTTCCTCTTCATCAATAGGATTATTGTATGATGGTAAGTTAGATAAGTGACGAATACTGATAGCTGTAGACCCTAAATTATAGAAATAACAGTTTTCAATTAATACATCATCAATACCCACTTCTTTTACCGGTGATACCGTTTGATCATCTCTATCAGAATCAAAAAAGATACCTTTTGCAGAGTAATAATCTAAAGTAAAAAGACCTTGGTAATCAATCATGTTGATACCAAAAACGTCTGTAATTTTTAAGTTACGGAAAGTAAGTCCTTTACTAATACCACCCCACTTATTGGCAATTACTTTAATACCATAAGAAGTGTTGGTTCCCCAAGTGATATTCCCCATATTCTGACGATCATTCTTCACCCAAATACCATCTAATGTGATATAACTTGTGTTCGTCATTTTAATTGCTTCGATAAAATCACCAGTGGCAATGTTACCCGAACCAGAAAGAATTGGTAATTCTCCTGTACCATAGCTACCAATCTCAATTGGCTTACTTTCCGTACCTGAGCAAAGAATTACAAACTGTCCTTCAAAAGTGTCTCCTTTTCTAAAAAGAAGTTTATCTCCGGGGTTTAAAAGTCCTCCTTTACTCACTTGCTTAGCTGCTGCTGTAGCTTTCGTTAGTGTTTTCCATGGTGCATCAATACTACCAGAATTAGAATCATTACCGTCAGCACTTACATAATAAATAGTGTAATTTCCATTCAATACTACATGATCAATCAATAAATCAGAAGATGAATTTGCAGAAAGTGTAATTGTATTGGTTCCTGCTTCCAAATCGACATTCATTAAAGTAGCTTTCGCTCCACCTTCATATGCCCAGTTTGACGCCGCTAATGTAATAGTAGATACAGCATCATTATTTACTTGTAAATCGGCAGATGTAGGCGTTCCTCCATTGAAGGAAAACACCTCTAGTTTGTAAGTACCTGCTGAGGGTACGTTATCGATCGTCATTTCCATACTACCATATGGAAGTGTTTTTTTGAGTTTTACAAAAGCTCCTCCAGAGGCATTTTCATGTGATGAAGTGTTGTATTCTCCTGTCAGTGTTGCCGTTTCTCCTTCTTGCGCTTCACCTAACTCTGTAGCATAAAGTAGCTGCCCAAAATTTAATAATACGACAAGAAAAAATAAGTACGTTTTTTTCATAGCTTTTTATTAGATATAAGTAATAATTTGCGGTATTCAGTCAGTATTTCATTTCATTCGATAAGTTTAATTTATTGGAGATAACCATTAAAAAAACTTGGAATACCGTTGTTTAAAAAAGTTTATAATGAACTCATTTGATCATTATTTCTTCAATAGAACATTCTCAATTAAGGATAAAAACAATAGTTATTTGGACACAAAATTGATTTTGAAATAGCACAATTCTAGATTTTATAACACTTCGAGTATTTTTAACGTATATAATACACTATTTAAAAAGTGAGTGTTAAAAAAAACATCCAAAATCTATCTAAACAGATAGGTTTTGGATGTTTTTGTAAACGATATTTGGTCTCTTTAATCTTACTGTGCTTTGAAAGAAACCCTCATTAGTTATTGGATAAACAACTTTTTCGTTTGTTTATCTCCTTTAGCATCAGTAAGTACAACAATATATATTCCTGATTTTACACCTTGAAGACTTAATTGAACATCTTTAGAAATTGTTTTTTCTACAATGGGTTGTCCCATCAAGTTGATGATTTGTAATTTTGAAGGTGCGTCTAAAACACCCGTAGAAATGTTTACAAAAGATCTTGTAGGGTTAGGATAAACTAAAAATGACAGTTCCTCTTCTAAATCATTTTGACCTATACGAGTTCTAGCATTACTGACCTCTCTAATTTGAATATTATCCAGATAAGCACTTCCAGATGAATCTTTAGGTCTCCAAAAACCAATACGAGTATCTTCGCTGTCGGCTGAAGTTGTAAAAGTAAGAGAGTAGTCTGTTAATGAAGTATCATAAATATCTTGTGATAAATAGTTATTTCCACCCGATTTAGCGACTAAGAAATTCACTTTAACAGAAGGGTTATCTACTCTAGCAGAGAAAGAAATTTCATAGGTAGTATTGGCTTTGGTTTTGATGTATTGATTTGCTCCTCCATAACCAAGAATTTTCAACCTTGAAGAAGAATTACTGACTGTGCCAGTTCCCCAAGGGCTCCAACCAATTAATCCTTTATCAAAAGTATTATTAATGGCATAGGCTGTTTCTTTAATAATTATTTCATCAGCATATGCACTTTGTACCCCTCCATTAGGTCTCCAGAACATTACTTTGACAGAATCTGTAGTTGCTTTAGTAGTAAACATAAAATGATGAAGTGTGTATTCCGTATCATAAATAAAAACCTTGTTTAATGATTTGTTCTTTTCGTCATTTACACCAAGTATTACTTTATCATTTTCAGGATCTTCTACCATAGCAAAAGTAGAAAGAGTATATGTTGTATTTGGTTTTACTTTTAACCATTGATTCACTGCAGATGGTCCCGTTAGTTTAACGGCACTATTTTGATAATATGAAGAAGAAGAGTTACTATTCGAAGCATCCCCCCAGAAATTCCAATTCTTCAAACCATCTTCAAAGTTTCCATTTACCACCTCAACGGTCCAATCATCTCCAATTTGGATAGTAGTTTGAGCGGTAAATCCACCGTTCTCTGTAGTAACCATAATCGTAGCTGTTCCTTCTGAAAGAGCCGTAACTAGACCATTTTCATCAACGGATGCGATCGAGGGTTGAAGACTATTCCAAGAGACATTTTGATTCTGAGCATTACTAGGAGTGATCACTGATTGTAATGCAATACTTTCTGCCACTTCTAATTGAATATTTTGAGGAGTGATACTCACACTTTCTACTTGAATGATAGAAGGATCAATTTTATTATTATAATTGTTATCTGCTCCAACGTTTGGTAAGTAAGTTGTAATATCAACTTCATTTCCGTAAATGTCATGAGACGCAACTAAAGAAATATCTTTAAAGATACCTTGTCCTGCCATTGGGAAAGTAGGTTCTGGGAATATTTTACCAGCATCTACAACTACACTACCTTCGTAAATCTGATATCCTTCAATATTTTTAGCACCTGCGTTTACAAAACTGGGATTGCCACTTAGAGCAGATTGGTCTAAACTAGTAAAAGCAGTATTAATATTTCCTTTAAAAAAGTTATTGTCTACAATTAGCTCACCATTATTCTGAATATCAATCTCTACTTTTTCTCCCATAACTCCGTTACCTGTTTGTACGAAAATATTGTTATAGATATAAGTATCCTCACTAAATAAAGAAAAGTCGGGAGCATTATTAGCATCAAGATATATAGTGTTATTGTATACATAAACTTCGTCAGAAGGTATAGGAGGATTGTCTGTTCCTACATATCCGGAAGTCCAAATTGTGCTTCCGTGAGTACTACGGAAACCATCATTTACACTCACATTGTAACGGTAAGCCACATTATGATTATCGCCTAAAACTTCTACAAACCCACCTTCACTATCTTCACTGTAGTTGTATTGGTAGATAATGTTTTTATTACCAAAATCAATATGCATTCCATAAGAATCTCCAGAACCTCTTACACTGTAAGAACGGTTGTACTGACCAATTACATTTATACATTTAAATACCCACATACCACTACCTCTAGCAGCTAAACGTGGTTCAGAAGCTGTACTATATCCTGTACGATCAAAATCATTATTATCTACCAACGCATTGAACATTTTAGATAAAATCACACCGGATCCTCCCATTTTTGTAAATGTGTTATTACGGATAATAAAATCCATATTTCTATTGTAGGTATCATTTCCTATTATATCAGCACCTCTATGTACTGCCCAAACGCCTGCTTTTCCGATGTGTGTAAAATAGCAATCTTCAATAAGTACATTTTTGATAGATACTTCTATATCTGCCTCATTTTCATCAGATTCAAAACGAAGACCTGTTACGCTTAAATCATTGAATTCTTCTGGAACACCTACACCAAATATATCGGAGAATTTTAAATCTCTAAATTCTAGATTAGACGATACGCCTCCCCATTTATTGGCATAAACTCGAATACCATAACTGTTCGATTCACCGTATGAATAACGATTATTATTTTGTCTGTCATTTTTAATCCAAAGGTTAGAAACAATCATATGAGAAACATTTATCAGTTTCATTGCTTCAAAATAATCTCCTCCAGCAATAGCTCCAGAACCAGAAATAATGGGTAATTCTCCAACACCATAGCTACTAATATGAATCGGTGATGTTGCAGTACCTGAACATTTTACAAATAAGCTACCCTCAAATGTATCACCAGCTCTAAAAAGTAATTTTGAACCAGGAGATAAAAGGCCTCCGTTTGATTCTTTATCTGCAATTGCATTCGCCTTCTCAATGGTTTTCCAAGGGGAACTAATACTACCATCATTGGCGTCATCGTCTCCATCAGCACTAAAGTAGAAGATATTATAATGTTCTGTTACCGTAAATTTATCAATAGATAAATCAGAACCATCGGTAGTGATGGCAATTGTATTTGTGCCTTCAACTAAATTGACATCTATCAGACTTACTTTAGCGTAATCTTCATAAGCAAAGTTAGACGGTTGGATGGTTTCTTGTGAAGCAGCACCTCCATTTACAATTACATTTACGCTTTGCGTAATGCCATTATTAAAAGCATAGATATGTAACTTGTATAAACCTGCTTCTATTACATCTGTTACAGTAAACTCTATGGTACCTTCATTATCAGCGGTATTTTTAATCTTCACAAATGAACCGCCAGAGGCAAATTCTTTTTCAACAATGTTAGTATTACCTGTTAAGGTTTCATTTTCCGCTTCGATATCCTCACCATTAAACGTCCCACCAAAAAGGGCGGTCGTAAAGAATAGTAAGAAAGTAATCATGTTCAAGTAAATTCTTTTCATAGCATTTCTTTTTTTACAGTTAAAATACACTCTTGATAAGTAGTTTAATCGTAGCCTACTGAAAGGATCAAGAGAAGTAAAAAATATTCTTCGTTATAAAATAACCTCAGAATTGTTAGTTAACTGCTCACAATGTATAGGGTTAATCAAAAAATTATAGACACAAACGCTGAAATTAAATAACACGTTCTAATCGAATAGTAGCGTATATTTCACACTAATAGTTGTGCAAGACATTAGAAGCCAAAGGTTTTTCATGGCAATACGTATATCTAAATGTCTTTGGATAAGATTGATGCTGTATACCTTGAATGAATCTCAGAAAGAAATGCTTTTATTTAATTCAATCTCATGATGTATAAAAATATATCATCGTATTACTTAGGGTCTTTTCTCAGGAAGTTGTAATAGAGACCAAGCAAAATGCATAGGGTGTGGTTGAAGATTTGAATTTCTTACCATTTGGTAATTTATAGTATCTATTGGTTCTATATCTTTATTTCATCAACCTTATTTAAATCGATACTATGCTTAGAAAACTCTTAGGATTAGCCCCAAAATTAGAACAAGACGGATCGTATTCTCCATCTAAAATTGCTCTTAAATTTTCTGTTTCCGAAAAGACAAATTATGAGGAAATCAATTATCAAAAATATGAGGGTAGTAAAACCAAAATCCTAGTGATCTTCACTGAACAAAAAAACATGGTGATGAAAAATGGGAAATTATTTTCTACGGGAAATCATCCAGTAGAGGCGTTACTTCCTATGTTACATTTACAAAAAGCTGGGTTTGAGTTTGAAGTGGCAACACCAAAAGGTCTTCCTGTTGTTTTTGAAATGTGGGCTTATCCTGAAAAGGATCAACATGTAAATGCGATCTACAATGAGCTAAAATCGAGCTTTGAAAACCCTATCAAATTAAAAGATTTTATTGATACTTCTTTTGATGATACCGACCATTATGCAGGTGTATTCATTCCTGGCGGACACGGTGCAATGTTAGGTATTCCTGATGATGAAAACGTAGGAAAAATTCTTAGATGGGCCAATAAAAGTGATTTATTTACCATAACTCTATGCAATGGTCCTGGTTCTTTATTGGCAACTACTATTGGTGATAGAGAATTTCTTTATAAAGGATATAAAATGTGTGTATTCCCAGATTCTGTAGATAGACAAACACCTATGATAGGGTATCTACCAGGACATATGCCTCGTGGTTTAAGCGAAACACTTTCAAATTTGGGAGCAACTTTGATGAATACCAAATTTGATGATTCAGTTTGTGTCGATAGAAAATTAATTACAGGCGCAAGTCCTCTTTCTTCAAATAATTTAGGAAAATTAGCGGCAGAAACTTTATTGAAAGAGTTGAAGTAATTTCTTGATATATAGTAATGATAAAATAAAAGACACCCGAGAGAGTGTCTTTTATTTTGTCTTAGTTAAAATCTCATCAGTATCATCAAAGAGATTAGGTGCGCTGTTAGGTAAAATACTGATCCTATCGATGTTATGTTTTATATTTTTATTAGAATCAATTTAGAACTATACTTTATTTTCTTTCCCGGTTACTCAAGAAACAACACCCTTTTGTCCAAACCATTGAATGTACACCTATTAATTAATAGTATACATCCCGAGCATGAACACCATTTTTTGAGAATGAATATCATTTATTTACTCCTCAATTTGTTGTTCTTTTATTTTTGAAAAGATATACCTGATGATAACCTACTCAATTATACCTTATTAAAATTAGGATAGGAGTGAAATGATTCATCGGATGGATTTAATTAAGTAACCTAAGTTTGTGATGCCACGTCCAACAACAAAAATAGAATTAGTACAAGTAGCCTCTGAAAAATTTGATAAAATGTGGGAAGTAATTAACTCTATTCCTGCAGAGATATTAGAGCAACCCTTTGATTTTTCTTACGACGATAAAAAGAAAGAAGCCCACTGGTCACGAGATAAAAACCTAAGAGATATTATTATTCATTTATTTGAATGGCATGAATTACTTTTGAATTGGGTGAACTCTAATTCAGAAGGCGAACCAACACCTTTTCTTCCTCACCCATATAATTGGAAAACATATGGTGATCTAAATATGGAATTTTGGCGTATTCACCAGAAGACTCCTTTAGAAAATGCCAGAGAAATGCTTAAATTAAGTCATAATGCTGTGATTGAGTTATTAGAACCTTTGACAGATAAACAGTTGTTTACCAAAAAACATTTTGATTGGACGGGTAGTACCACCTTGGGTAGCTACTTTATTTCTGCCACCTCAAGTCATTATGACTGGGCTATTAAGAAACTAAAAGCACATAAAAAAAGCGTACTTATCTGTCTGAAAGAAGCATAAAATAGTCAATTGAAAAAGCTCCTTGAAGAAATTAAACAATGTCAACTTTGTGTTCCACATTTAGAATTGGGACCAAGACCTGTAGTGTCTGTAAGTGAAAATTCAAAAATTTTAATTATTGGTCAGGCACCAGGAACTAAGGTGCATAGAAGTGGGATTCCATGGGACGACCAAAGTGGTGAGAACCTCAGAAATTGGATGGGAATAGACAGTACTACATTTTATGACAACGAATTAATTGGTATTGTTCCCATGGGTTTTTGTTATCCTGGTAAAGGAAAATCTGGAGACTTACCTCCAAGAAAAGAATGTGCCCCTCAATGGCATCAATTACTATTAGATAATATGAAGCAAGTGGAGCTCACCTTGCTTATTGGACAGTATGCTCAAGAGTATTACTTAGGTAAAAAGAAGCAAAAAACTTTAACAGCTACCGTAAAGAATTTTAAGGAGTATCTACCTCAATTTATGGTATTGCCTCATCCTTCTCCAAGAAACAATATTTGGCAAGCAAAGAACCCCTGGTTTAAACAAGAGGTATTGCCTGAATTAAAGGCACTAGTACACAGCTTATTGAAAAGTTAGTATTTATAGGTATCAAATAATTATAAGAAAAGGCCATCTCATAACGAGACAGCCTTTATAAACAGTAGTTGGACAGTCAGTATTACTTTACAAATTTTTCTTCTTCTACATGAGGTAATTCGATAAATCAAATGAGTAGCTCTGATTCAAAAGGTATAATAAGTACCCAATAGTATTCTTGTCAATTGACTTCCTCAATTAACATCTATTATTAGTTTTTAAAGAACACAGAATCAAGTATAGGTAACACAATTAGAAATTTTTTAACACACAAGTAATTATTAGCTTAAATTTTACACCATAAATAAGATTTCGTGTTATTGAAAAAAGAAGCTACCCCAAATAAATGGAATAGCTTCTAAGACAGATAAACTTGAATGAATATTTTACTTGATTACTAATTTTTCTGTATGATGTTTCCCTTCATTATCTACAAGCATTAATAAATAGGTTCCTTTTTGAAGGTGTGAAATATTTATTTTTGTTTGTTGATGTATCACGAAGGTATCAATTAACCCACCAACAACAGAGAAGATCTTAACGATATATTCTCCTCCTTGTTGAGTAGTTTTAATAGTGACCTCATTCGAGGTAGGATTAGGGTAAAAATCAAATAACTTGATAGGATTTGACGAAATACTTAGTACATGATTTTCTTTTTTAGAATTATATTGATTGTCTGCACCAATATTGGGTAGAAATTGATTGATATCTACTTCATTACCATATATATCGGTGGTAGTATATAGATCTATATTTTTAAAAATTCCTTTTCCAGCCATAGGGAAAGAAGGTTCAGGAAATTTCTTCCCATTATCTATGGCAGGGCTTCCTTCTTTTAATTGGAAACCATCAATATCATCATCAGACACATCCATAAATAAAGGGTCTTTATCTATTATTGCATGATCATCAAGAACACTTAAATATCTAGATATACTTCCTGAGAAAAGATTATTACTTACATAAAGTTGACTTCCTTCTTCAATGTCAATCTCTACTGATTTAGAACCAATAGAAGCTCCATTTGTAGCTTTAAAGATATTATTATAGATAAAAGTGTTTTTAGCATAGATAGAGATGTTGGGGTTATACCCAGCTTTGTCTAATAAAATGGTATTGTTATAAACATAATTACTATCCGATCTAACAGGATCTTCATCTCCTCCAACAAACCCAGAAACCCAAATGGTATAACCATGAAAATCTCTAAATCCATCATTTTTACTCACATTATATCTAAAAGTACTATTGACGCAATCTCCTAAAATTTCACAGAAACCTCCTTCTGTATCTTCACTATAGTTATATTGAAAAATGGCATTCTTACAGAAGAAGTCAATATGTCCGCCAGCACCATAGGTATCACCAAAACCTCTAGCTCTATATTGTCTATTGTATTGTACAATAATATTTCTAGTATTCCAGATCCAACAACCTTCGCCACGCCCAAAGTAACGATCGGTAGAAGATTTATGGTCTCCCCAACCTAGATCAATAAAATCATTTTTTTCTACAATAGCATTACAAGCAGAAGCAAACACGATCCCATCTCCTCCTAATTTTTCGAATGTGTTATTGCGGATAATATAATTTCTATTACGGTCTTCTTCGTCAATAGGGTTGTTTCTGATGTTGGTAAGGTGTCTAACATTAATCCCTCTTGAACCAATATTATAGAAATAACAATTTTCTATCAATACATCATCAATACCTATTTGTTTGATAGGATTAGCTTGTAAGTTATCAGGTTCAGAATCAAAAAAGATACCATGTGCTGTATAATAATCGAGAGTGAATTTCCCTTCCCAATCAATCATATCAATCCCAAATATATCTGTGATTTTTAAGTTGATAAATTTTAATCCTTTTTGAAGTCCACTCCATTTATTAGCATATACCTTAATGCCAATTGAAGTGTTGGTATTCCAAAGAAATTCACCTTTGTTTTTTCTATCATTTTTAACCCATATGCCATCTAATGTAACATAGCTTGTATTGGTCATTTTGATGGTTTCAATGTAATCTCCACCAGGTAAATTTCCTGACCCAGAAAGGATAGGTAATTCTCCTTCGTCATAATGACTAATAATGATAGGAGCTTCTTCCGTACCAGAGCAAGCAATCAAAAATTGACCTTCAAAAGTATCTCCACTTTTAAAAAGAACTTGATCACCGGGTTGTAGTAAACCTCCATTATTACTTAGTTTAGCTATGGATGTAGCTTTTTCTAAAGACTTCCATGGAGCATCTTTTGTTCCTTCATTTTGATCATCTCCATTATTACTAAAATAGTAAATGTTTGATGCTAGTATAATATTTGAATTACAAATAATAAATATTAAAAAGATATTGAAAAATCTCTTCATTATTATAAAATTAATGCAGGTGATTCATTGAAAAAATAAAATGGTTATTTGTCGTCTAATCAAAGTAGACTTAAAAGAGTATAACCATTGCTATCTGATAAAATTTTAAGAATAAGTAGCTTCAAAAGCTATTAATTATACAAAGAGGTATACTCTTAAATGTCCTTTGTATTTATATCACTCTTAATCTTTTTACCCCATCCACTTCCATCCAAAGGAAGCACATTATTAGATCGAGCCCATTCATTCCATTTTTGAATTAATTCCTCAGAAACTTCAGGATATTGATCAAATAAATCATACTCTTCTGCTCTATCTATAGATAAATCATATAGTTTCCATTTTCCTTTGTACAAAGGTTTCTTTCCTTTTAAGGCTACTAATTTCCATTTCCCATCGATAACAGCTCTATCAGCTTCATGTTCAAAAAATAGAGGTCCTCTTTCAAAATGATTACCTTCAAAAGTAGACGCAAAGCTTACTCCTTGGAAAGGTTTTATTTCATTATTATTCACTGTATTTGGGTAACTAGCACCACTCACTTCCATTAAAGTAGGTAAAATATCTAGTACATGCCCCTGCTGATTACTTATGGTTCCTTTTTTAATTTTGGCAGGCCAGTGTACAATCAAAGGGGTAGAAATACCACCTTCGTGGTTTGAGCTTTTGTATAATCTAAAAGGTGTATTACTCACATTAGCCCATTGTCTTCTGTAGCTTTGGTTAAATGTTTTTCCGCCAATATCTGTCATTAAAGAAGCTTTTGTTAGCTGTCCTTCAGGTTCTTTATTGCCACCATTATCAGATAAAAATAGAATGATAGTATTGTCTAATTCATCTTTTTCGTCCAGGAAATCAATAATTTGACCAATGCCTTGATCCATTCTATCAATTTGTGCAGCATAAACTTCCATATACACTTCCCACATTTCTTTATCTTCTTCTGTTAGCGTGTCCCAAGCAGGTATATCAGCAGGTCTTTTACTTAAAGTCCAGTTATCTAGTAAGCCTTGTTCTTTCATTTTATCAAAACGCTGCTGACGGAAATGATCCCATCCTTTATGGAATTTTCCTTTGTATTTTTTGATATCGTCTTTTAATGCATGTAACGGTCGATGAGGAGCATAATGAGCTACATAAAAGAAATAGGGTTGATCACTTTTTTCTTTATAATGATTTTCCAACATTTCGATTGTAGAAGTATTAATGGCCTCAGTTAAATAAAAATCATCTGATGGAGCTATGATCGTATTATTCTTTGTTAGCGTATTTGGATCATAGTATCCGCCACCTCCAGCAAGAATTCCATAATATTCATCAAAACCTCTTTGTATAGGCCAATTACTATTATCTCCTTCAGGAACCATTGTTCTATCGTAAGTCAAGTGCCATTTACCTGTCATGTAATTGTTATATCCCGCAGATTTTAAAACCTGTGCTATAGTTACACTATTCTGGCTGATGGCTCCACGATAACCCGGTCTACCAAAGTCAGAAGCAGTCATCCAACCTAGATCGGCATTATGTGCATAAAGACCGGTCATTAAAGTAGCTCTTGTAGGACAACACCTACCAGCATTATAAAATTGATTGAAGGTTAAACCTCCTTTAGCCAAACGATCAATGTTAGGAGTATTGATTCCTGAGCCCATAAAGCCAAGGTCAGAGAACCCCATGTCGTCTGCCATGATTAAAATGATGTTTGGTTTTTTAGCTGTATCGTTGTTTACAGATTCTTTTTGAGTTGATTTACACGACCAAAAACTCAAAAGGAGTAGGTTAAAAAATAGTATTCTTTTCATTTCGTTGGTATGCTTTGATGTTTGATACTACAATACTATCAAAGTAATAGAAAAGATGTAGATATAAATTTGACTAAAATGAACACAAAAATGAAAATTGAAAATTTAGATAAGAATAAGTCATGACTCAATATGAATTGACGAGGAAAGTTGGTGACTCTTATTGCTTTTGGGAAGAATAAAACAGACATGTACTCAATTTCCACAATTTGTAGCGTAAATTATACATAATTATAATATTCAAAAGTTGTATTCATTACTTTAATATTTGATTGTTTTATTTGTGTAAGTAAATAGAATTTGTTCTATTGATAGGAAGCTCAAAACTTCCAATATAATGCTCAAGGATTCTATATAGTTGTATGTGGTATAACTTTTATCTGACATCAATTTGAAAAGCTTAATAGAAAAAATCAAGAGTTTAATAGTGCTTAGTGAAGAAGCAGAAGCACAAGTATATAAAATTGCTAAAACCAGAAACTTGGCTAAAGGAGATATCTTGATAAGAGAGGGGGAAAAAGTAAATAAATCCTTTTTTGTTTTAGATGGTTGTATACGCTCATTTAGTAATAATAATACAGGCAGAGAGCACACCTTACAATTTGCTATTAAAGATTGGTGGGTAAGTGATTTTACTGCTTTATATAATAACAGTATTGCCTCTCTTACAGTGGAATGTATAAAAGAAGCAAAAGTAATAGAATTCAATACTGATGACTTAAACGAGATATATCATCTATTTCCAGAATTTGAACGCTATCAAAGAAAGAATTTAGAGAGATACGCTATGAACCTCAATCATAGAATTCTTAATCAATTGCAACTGTCAGCTTCTGATAGATATGATTTGTTTTTAAAACAATATGCTGATATTGAACAATACATCTCGAATTATCATATTGCTTCTTATTTGGGTATCACTCAACAAAGTTTAAGTAGAATTCGATTAGAAAAAACTAAAAAAAAAGAGTCTGATTCATAACTTAGTTATGAGACAGACTCTTATTTAAGTCATTAAAAGCTCTTATAACCACTGAAATAATCAATGGTTATAAGAGAGTTATAAGCGTTAATTCACCAATAATTTGGCTTGTTTACGATTATCCGCTTCATCGCTTACCACGATAATATAAGTACCTTTTTTAAGTCCTGAAACAGACAATTGATGTGTGTCTTCAAATGTACCTGATACTACTTGTTGCCCCATTAAAGTATATAGAGTATAGGCCTTAATCCCTTTCATATTATTACTTTCAATAGTGACAAAATCAGTGGCAGGGTTGGGGTAAACAGCAAGGTCTAACGTTTCCATTATTTCTGCCGTATTTTTTCTTGCACCACTTGATGTTATGGTTAAGTTTACATTAGCATCATCTCCCATATTTCCCCAGCTAGCATTTCTAAATTGATAGTGGAATTTTGTATTTCCCGTGATAGTAGGAGTATGACTGAATGTGAAATTTGGTGCAGTTAAGTAGGCAACTTCCGTCCAGTTGGCATCATATACATAAATATATTGTGTTGCGGCAGATGTAGTAAAAATAAATTCCAATGGACTAGTACTACTATATGTTCCACCTTCCACTGGAGTAATTAATGCATTCACTTGATTATATACAGTGATTGTTGTAGAAGCTGAATGTCCTCCGTCTACTGAAGTTACTGTAATATTTGCAGTACCCACTCCTACAGCCGAAACCAATCCACTTGCATTGACAGTAGCTACAGCATTATTATTACTACTCCAACTTACATTTTGATTTGTGGCATTAGAAGGAGAAACACTTCCATTTAATTGTAATGTATTTCCTGCATATAATACCTCATTCTGATTGGAGATTGCAACAGAAGTAACGGCAACATTACTTGAGCCTGAACCTACTTCTTCAAAAGAAATATAAGTATTCGAACCCGTAGAAGTAGCAGGATGCATTTCTACAATTCCACTTGGACCTACTCTTAAACGAGGATTATCTCCACCTCTAGTGGTTAATCTATAATAAGAAGTACCTGCAACAGCTTCCAAAGACCATTTTGTCCAATCACCTTTAGAATTTGTGGATTGCATATCAGCAAGTGAAGATCGATCTGTACGAATACGTGGCACTGCACCACCACCAATACAATCTATATGATAAAAACCTGCCGTAGATGATGCTGTTAACTGCCATTGTACCGTTTGATCCGTAGCTGAAAGAGATGTCGTAAACGCATCTTCTCCACCATTTGCTCCAATTTTTAGATTATGCGTTGGGCTAATCATGTAATAGGTTTTAGAAGTATCAATGGTTTCATTGTTTCCACTTCCTTCAGTAATAGTAATAGAAACATTTCCTTGACCTATTTTTCCCCAATTAGCATTATTATATTCATAATGGAACGTAGCATTTCCTGTACTTGTAGGAACATAATTGAAAGAGAAATTAGGAGCAGAAAGAGAAGCAATTTCATTCCAGTTTTGATCATATACAAAGATGTATTCTGTCGCTGAATTGGTATCAAAATTGAATTGGATGCCTGTGTCTTCGTAAGTTTCACCTTCAACAGGAGTAATTAGAGCATTCTGACCTTCGTCTTTTGTCATTGAAAATACAGTGATAGAAGTAGAAGGTAAAGAATAACTAATTGTATTGCTTGTTAAACTTGAATTACTAAGCTGTGAAACAGAAGGGTTAGTATCTGATTCATTATTCCCTTTAAATTGCCAAACTTGCGCTGAACTATAACTATTAGAAGAACTGATATTTAAGTTGATGTTATTAGAAGATGTTTCTTTATTGATTAAGAAGACGTTTAAATCTCCATTGCTATTATCATAAGCAGCATACGCAACAATATCAGAATTGCCACTAGAAATTTGCACCAAATCATCTTTGATGAATTTTTCCCATAAGACAAGAGGTTTCGCAACAGCAGTAAGGTTATTTTGATTATCCATAGCATCCCATTTCAAACCTTCATAAACACCATTTTCATCAGGGTACCATCTTGTATTCCATAGACATCCATAAGCCGTTTTTGAGCTTTCTAGAATTTGCCCTATCAAATCAAAATTGATTAAACCTTTACCTGTATTATTGGCTAAATCCCATGCACTATCTGTCCAATCTGCTTGGTTAAATTCTGAAATGACAGTCGGTAACGTTAAACCTTCATCTACTTTTAAAAGATCTACATTATTCCCGTTTTTATAATTCGCATACGAAGTTCCACCACCATTAGTATAATTACTAATAGCAATGAAGTCGAGTGCATCCCCACAAAGGTTAATTAATTGTTGTGCTTCATTTGCCTTCCAACTAACACCCACTTGAATAGTAGGGTCAACCGCTTTCATGGCATTGGAATATTCAATTACTTTTGCGGCTAAAGTATTGACATTGATAGGGAACATAGCCCATTGATTTTGTTTTGAGTTATGCCACATTTCATTGCCAATTTCCCAGTATTTCACATTATATCCTTTCGTGATATTAGAATACCTTACCCATTCAGCAGCCATTGTTTTATTTAAGGTCACTGTATCCCAAATACTCAAAGCTACATTTACATGCGCTTCTGCACCCGTTTCTTGACACAGACTCATAAACTCATCAAAGTTTAAAGTAGTACGTGCACCATCCGCATAACTACCCGTCCAATAGTTTGTCGTTGGATCTGGGTTCATAGGATCTGCCGTCCAAAAAAAGTAGTTGGTTTTTTCTCCACCAGGGTAGCGAATTCGCTTACTTCCTGTTTCAGAAATTGCAGTAGCAAGTGTACGGCTTCCTGCTGCTCTATCTACGTCATGATCAACTCCAGCATTGAGGTTAATACCGTATTTGTCACTTACGTTAGTAGCAATTGTATTAGAAGTATTGACGTTGATGTTAATCTGTGCTTGAGATAAAGTAGTAAACCCAATAATTGCCAGAAGCAATAGAAGGCTTTTAAGTTTAGTAGTGGTTTTCATTTCTCTTTGTGTTAAGTAAAAAGTTAATTGTACTTAAGTACTCTATCGTAATTAGAGATAAACTTATTTTAATAGAGACTTACAAATACATAGCAATGAAGCTATAGACTGGTTGATGGCTCTATAGCTTATTTGTCATTTTGTAAAGCAACATCACAAAGGGTAAATTAATAAGCGTAAAAAAGGCATTTAATAGCATTTTTTAGGAATCTCTATCACAAAACATTCAATGGACCTATTCACAGGATGATTTTTATGTAACTACTACGCCAAAAATAAATCCTAATTTATAGGAATTAGTGTTCCGTAATTTCGTTTTGATCCTTATTACTATCTATGAATCACTTATTTAAGAGACGGGTACTTCTTTCTTTTTCATTAGCATGTATTCTTTTGGAGTAACGCCATAGAGTCCTTTAAAACTTCTTGTAAAATAAGAGTTGTGCGTAAAACCCGATAAGTACATTACATCTTTCACTCTATAAACATTAGTATCCAATAATTGAGCAGCTCTTTTTAAACGAACAGTACGAATTAAATCTGTTGCTGTTTGTCCTGTTAATCCTTTCACTTTTCTATAAAAATTACTGTGACTCATATTTAAGTCATTACTTAACATTTTTACATTAAAATCAGAATTTTCAATATTTTTTTCAATAATTTTCATAACCTGTACCAAGAATTTATCATCTTCTGATTGCACAAGAACTTCTGAAGGTTCTAAAAGAACTTCATGAACATACGATTTTTTTAATTTGTGACGCTGATTGAGTAATTGTTGAGATTTTGTAAGAAGATAATTTAGTTGAAACGGTTTTTCTATGTAATCGTCCGCACCGTATTCTGTTCCTATTAGTTTACTCTCAGAACTATTTTTTGCGGTAAGTAGCATAAATGGTATATGCGCCGTATTTACATTGTCTTTTATCTTTTTACAGAGATCAAACCCATTCATTTTAGGCATCATTACGTCAGAAATAATGATATCTGGAATTTCTTTTAAGGCTATATTGAACCCTTCTTCTCCATCTTCAGCCAATAATACACGGAATTTTGATTTAAAAGATTGAGAAAGAAATTCTCTCATGTCTATATCATCATCTATTATTAAAATAATAGGTTGACCATTGTCTTCTACTTTGTTGATTTGATCTGATTTAGAAGTGCTCTCGTCATCAGTTTTGATGACTATTTCAGACTCAACATAATTTTGTAAAGCGTCTTTACTTAGTGGTAAATAAATAGAAAATGTAGTCCCTTTTTGTATGTCCGATGCTACCTCTATAGTACCTGAATGAAGCGATAAATATTGTTTTACAATAGAAAGACCAATTCCAGACCCTTGCTGATTTGTAAAATTTTTATTTTCAACAGAATTAAATCGATCAAAAATGAGTTCTAGTTTGTCATTTGGTATTCCAACACCCGTATCTGTAAAAATCACTTTAATGAAATTATTATCTGTAGGTTGAATTTCTAGTGCTATTTTTCCATTATCAGGAGTGAATTTGAAAGCATTTGAAAGCAGGTTGTAAAATACCTTTTCTAGTTTCTCCATGTCAAACCACATTTTTTGAGATGGAATAGACGAATTGAATGTAATCTCTATTGCTCGATGAAGGGTTTCTTCTTTAAATTGCTCTACGATTCGCTTGCTGAATTTTACAATGTCATATTGTTGAATGCGTAGTTTTTCAACCCCTTTTTCAATTTTTCTAAGGTCTAGAATTTTGTTGACTTGAGATTGAAGTTTATTTGTATTTCTTTTAATAATTTTTAGTGTGTTAATTTTCAACGGGTCCTTTTCGTTGGCTAATAATTGTTCAGTAGGACCTAATATTAGCGATAGTGGTGTTTTTAAATCGTGAGTGATGTTATTATAAAACTTTGTTTTAATTTCTATAAGTTCTTCACTTTTTTCTCTTTTTAATTTTTCTAACTTAATATCATTTGTGTAATGGATTTTTTGAGTTAAAACCTTTTTAATGATAATTAAGAAAATGATAACGAGTATAAAGTAACACCCATAAGCCCAATTTGTAGCCCAAAAAGGCGGAAATACATTAATGGTTATACTTTTGCCATCTTCTGAGAATACACCATTTTCATTGGCAGCTTTCAATTTTAAAACATACTTCTTTGGTCTTAGATTTTTGTATCCAATTGTATTATCATTGTTCAGTGTCAACCATTTTTGATCATATCCCTCTAATTTATATTTATATATCGTAGGGTCTGAAACAGATAAATGCATGGTTGAAAATGAGATTTTAAAATTATTTTCTTCATACGTTAAATCTAGGGTTGTAATATCATTTAGAGGAGTTGGAATACTCTTTTCATTTACTTGTAAATCTGTTATTATGATAGGTTTTGATTGCTTATTAAAGCTTACATTTTTGGGGTTAAATTTAATAAACCCTTCTTTCCCAAAGAAAAATAGTTCATTGTTTTTATTGATATACGCATACTCTTTAAAGTTACTTATTAAGGTTTTTGTAATTGGGATTTTAAAAAGGTCTTTTGTTTTAATGTCATAATAATGTAGATTTTTACTATCGCAATACCATACCTTTTGATCTAAAACAATAAGAGAATTTATTCCCTTTGTTAATGAATCAATTAAAGTGATTTTTTCGGAATTGATATGTTTCATGTATAGTTTATCCTGAAAAACAAAATACAATCCTTCTTTATTAGTGAGTAATGCATTGACAATGTCGAATTTTGGAGTTTTACTACTTTTAGAAAACTCATTGATAGTTATAAATCGACCTTTTACAGGATCAAAAGTGGCTAAGGTAGAATAGGTTGACACCCAAAGCTTATTATTTTCATCAAATTTCAGGTCGAAAACACCATTATTTGGTAACGAATCAGGGTTTTTCGTCTCATGATTAAAGTTCATAAAAACCAATTGATCCTTTTTTCTAATCACTTTATAAAGACCTTTATCGAAAGTTCCCAACCAAATATTACCGTTACTGTCGCCAATTATTTTTGATAAATAATTTGTTTGTAAAGCGTCTTTATTTGAGGGGTTGGCAATATATTTATTAAACGTTTTTTTGTAAATGTCATAAGTATTAAGTCCTCCAGATGTAGTAATCCAGATAGTTCCTTTTTTATCAGCATAAACGTCTAGAACTTTTCTATGTAGAATGTGAGGAGGGGAGAAGAATGTATATTTTCTTTTTTGTATATCATATTTAATTAACCCCATATTACTACCAATCCAATAATCTCCTTTTATATCTTCAGTAATTGCATTAATACTTATTCCTCCAGGGAGGGGTTCAGCATTGTTTTCTAATTTATTGAAAGTAATATCATTTGAATTATTATAAATTACATTTATTCCATTCTGAGAACCTATCCATACGTTATCTTGATTATCATAACATAATGCTTGAATAGTGTTACCATTGATTGTGTTTATTTTGCCAAACTCATGAAATATGGAAGAAAATGTATTTTTATTGATATCAAATAAATTAAGTCCATAGTCAGTGCCAAGCCAAATGTGATTGTTCTTAGTAATAATAATTTTTTTAACAACGTCATTCGATAAAGATCCCTTGGAACTAACACTTGTATGCGTTGTCCAAGTTTCATTTTCTTTATTAAAAATACACAACCCTGTTTCAGTACCAATAAGTAGTAACTTTTTATGATTATGAATAACTTCTTTAATGGCTAATATTAAATTGTTTTTAGGTGTCGGAATATCATTAGGTCTTAAATCAAAATGAATAAAAGTATTGTTTTTACGATCAAATTTATTCAATTTATCTGCTGTTCCAATCCATAAATTATTATCATCATCTTCATAAATAGATCTTATTGTATTTGAACTTATTCCTTCGTCTATATTTTGATGATGAATATATTTACTAAAATCACGTGTTTGAAGATTATAAATGACAAGGCCTTTTTCAGTACCAATGAGTAGTTCTCCAAATTTAGAAAGATATAAACTCCTAATACTTTCTACGCCTGTTTTCTCAAAAAATGATGTTTTTTTTGTCTGATGATCTAAAAAAAATAACCCATCAATAGTACCAATCCATAAATTACCTTTTTTATCTTCTATGAGTTGTCTGACATTAATATCTGTATGAAGAAAAGTAACATCATGTCCATTGTATTTCAATAATCCATTATTAGTACCAATTAGTAAATACCCTTTTTTTGATTGAACAATACAATTGATATTACTACTACCATTTGTAGAATTTAATTCAAGTTGATCGATATTGATATGGTTATTTTGAGCAAATGAATATTGAAAAATAAATAATGCTATTAATAAAGTATGTATAAATTTTCTTGTTGCTCGTAAAGTTAATGATGTCATATTCGAAGTAAAAAATGTGCATTCCATTTCATGTTTTCTTATGCTGTAAATTCAGAAAAGTATAGTTAATCAAATAGCTTAAAATGAATAAAAAATAACACAAAACCGCCGCACTTCTAATGGTACTTTTAATGGAATCAGAATGCTATGGAATGGCAGTATTTAAGTACTTATTGTTACTATGTTTTAGTTCTTAATATATAGATATGAATATTCTTAAACGTATTAAAAAAAAGGTCTTGAGTATATATGAGGTGGTACTTTTTATGTTCGTTGCTTTTGTTATTGTACTGTTGATATGGATTAAAAACTATATCTAGCCCTTAGAGAGTTATAGAATACAACAATCAAAATTTAGGTTTTTATTAGTTCAGAATACAAATAGCATTAAAACAAATAAAAGGTAGCACTATATAAGAATTGCTCATATAATGCAATACTTTGTTTTGTTTGTGTAATTGTAACACTTAAACCTTAGATATCTTTGAAGCATCGATAAAAGAGATAAACATTTTTTTAAATATTTATTCTTTACACTATTTATCTGAATAAGCTATTCACTCTTTTTTACAGATTTTTTAATTATTAAAATATGAATAAAATAAGACATTACTTACTTTTTTTATTTTTACAGCTAACATTGGCTTTAGGAGCTTTTGCCCAAAGTACAATTAGTGGAGTAGTAAAAGATAATGCAGGTACACCACTTCCAGGTGTTACTGTGGCTATTGTAGGAACTACCTATGGAACAACTACAGACTTTAATGGAAAATATACATTAACGGAAGTAACTGCCGATGCAAAATTAAGAATTTCATTTATTGGAATGGTCACACAAGAAATTCTTGTAGGTAACCAAAGTACTATTGATATTCAACTTGAAACGGATTATGAAGAGTTAGAAGAAGTGGTGGTCGTTGGTTATGGTACAGTAAAAAAATCTGATGTAACGGGATCGGTTGGTTCTATTAAAAATGAAGATTTGAATACATTGCCAGTAGCACGTGCAGATCAAGCTTTACAAGGTCGTATTGCAGGGGTTGAAGTACAAAACAACGATTCTGCACCGAACGGTCATACTTCTATTCGTATTCGTGGTGCCAACTCTGTTGTGGGTGGTAATGCACCATTGATTGTTTTAGACGGTTTCCAATCAGGGATGTCATTAAATCAAATTAACCCAAATGATATTGCATCTATTGAAGTATTGAAAGATGCATCAGCAACGGCAATTTATGGATCTAAAGGGGCAAACGGTGTCATTTTAATTACAACAAAAAATGGTGCTAAAGAACAAAAGCCAACAATTAGTTATAACGGTTTTGTTCAGATTCAACAAGTGGCTAAAAAAATAGATTTAATGAATGCGGCTGATTATGCTGAAACAGTGAATGCTAATAGAACAGAATTAGGAGGAAATGAAGTATTTACTCCAGAAGAAATTCAAGGTTTTAAAACGAATGGAGGTACTGATTGGCAAGATGAAATCTATAGAAATGGTTTCACTCAAAATCATCATTTAGGAATTAGTGGTGCAAGTGAAATGCTAAATTATAATATCTCTGCTGAATTTTTAGACACAAAAGGTGTTATTGAAGGTAGTTCTTATAATCGTTATTCATTAAGGCCAAACTTAAGTTTTAAGTTAAGTGAGAAACTGAAATTAAACTTAAATTCTTATATCGCAAGAGAAGTCGATCATCCTACTACCCAAAATAGTTTTACGGATAGCCCTATTTTTGCATCTCAAGTATGGGCACCTACTAAACCTGTTTATGACGAAGAAGGGAACTATTCTTTACCAGGTGGAGGCTACGGTCCTGTTGCAACAGGTAACCCAAAAGCGTTAGCAGTTGAGCCAGTAAGAGATAATTTCACAAACAGATTATCGATTAATGGTGATCTGAATTATAAAATTATTGATGGTCTTACGCTAAATATTATGGGAGGGTATAATCAATTTGATTATGAAAATAATTACTTCAATAATTCTAAAATTTTACAAAATCCGGGGCAAGAAACAGCAGGTATTGCAGTAGGTAGAACTACTACTTTACAAAATACAAACATGTTGAATTATACAAAAAGTATAGAAAAGCATAATTTCAATGTTACTGCCGTTTTAGAGCAACAATATGAAGAACGCAATTGGTCAGAGTCAGGAGCAAGAGGTGAATTATTAAATGCTGGTGGTTACAATGGTCTTCAAATGGGGTCTGAATATTTATTGCCTACTTCAAGCAGATCTAAAAGAACTTTATTATCATATATGGGTCGTGTAAACTATAACTATGATAGTAGATATTTATTGACTGTTACAGCTAGATCTGATGGATCTTCAGTGTTTGGAGCAAACAATAAAAGAGCATTTTTCCCTTCTGTAGCTTTGGGTTGGAATGTAACCAATGAAGAATTCTTAAAAACAAGTGAGACACTTACGAATTTAAAAATTAGAGGTAGCTGGGGACAGGTAGGTAATCAAGCTATTGCACCCTATACTACATTGCCAAGGTTAAGAACAGGTGCTTCAGCTCAGTTCCCAATTAATGGTATGAACTTAAGTTCAGGTGTGGCTATATCGCCTACAGCGGCTAACCCAGATTTGAAATGGGAAACAACTACTCAAGCCAATATTGGTTTTGATGCAGAGTTTTTTGGAGGTAAAATCCAAGCTACTTTTGATTACTATAATAAGTTAACAGAAGATTTATTACAAAATGCACCACTACCTAAAACGTCTGGTAGTTCTAATGTGTTGAGAAACATTGGTAAAGTAGAAAATAAAGGTATTGAGCTTTATATTGGTGCAACGCCAGTGATGTCGGGAGGCTTTGAATGGAATACAGGTATCACTTTCAGTAGAAATAGAAATGAAGTGGTAGACTTAGGTGATGTAGAAGAAATGCCAATTGGAAACGGTGGAGGACTTCCTGGTTTCAATAACGTGATTTGGTTAGAAACAGGTCAGCCAATGGGTGTTTTCAGAGGATATGAATATTCAGGTGTTTGGACTTCAGCAGAAGCAGATGAAGCCGCTAAGGTAACATCAGGAGGTGTTGCTTTCTTCCCTGGAGCACCAAAATATGTAGATCAAAATGGAGATGGAGTAATTGATGATGAAGATATTGTAAACATCGGAAATGCACACCCTAATTTCTCTTTCGGATGGAATAACACTTTCAAGTACAAAGGATTCGACTTGACAGTTTTCATTCAAGGAGTACAAGGAAAAGATACTTGGAATTTAAGTCGTGTAAGAGCTGAAATCACAAATAATGACGGTGATGCCACAAGTACTAAAATTTTAAATAGATGGTCTGAAGATAATCAAAATACAGATGTTCCTTCTTTCCAAGGTTATAATGCTTTTTCAATGACTAATTCAAGTCGTTGGTTAGAAGACGCTTCTTACATCAGAATCAAAGCCATTAATTTAGGATATACTTTCTCAGATGAAATGGTATCTAAGTTAGGAATCGGTTCTGCAAGAGTATACTTGAACGGTACAAACCTATTCACATTTACAAACTACTCAGGATATGAGCCTGAAGCAAGTACTGGTACAGATACTTGGGGAGGTATTGACATGGCTTCTTACCCTTCTCAAAAATCTTATACTTTAGGTTTAAACGTAACATTCTAAGAAAAAACGATGAGAAATTTATATAGATATTTAAAAAATACAGCCCTAACAGCATTATCTGTTGTAGCACTCAATGCATGTGTAAGTTTAGAAGAAGAACCGATTGGTATTTTAGCACCAGATAGTTTTTATAAAACAGAAAGTGATTTCCAAGCTGGGTTAAATGGTATGTTGTCACCTATGTGGGTTTCATGGGGTGGTTATTCCTTTAACTGGGGAGTATTTCAAATTCCCGGAGCAATGGCGGATGATATTGCCACTGCACCTCATGATGCTTTTCTTCAATTTGATAGATTTAATTATGATCCTAATAATGGTCAAATTTCTAACTTATGGGGTATTCATTATGCAGTAATTAATAATGCAAATATCTTGATTTCTAATTTAGAAACTACTTCTGTTATTTCTGAAGAGAAAAAAGCACATTTACTTGGTCAGGCTAAATTTTGGAGAGCAAACTCATATTTTATTTTAACGCAGTGGTTTGGTGAGGTACCAATCATTACAACTGAAAACAGATCGAATGCTGATAAAGTAGGACAATCTCCTGTGGCAGATGTTTATGATGCTATTGTATTAGACTTACAAGATGCAGAATCAACGTTACCACCTTCTTTCCCTGAAAGAATTAGACCTACAAGTTGGGCAGCAAAATCGTTACTTTCTAAAGTCTATTTAACCATGGCAGGGTGGCCTTTAAAAGAGGCATCAGCGTATAAATTAGCAAGAGACAAAGCGAAGGAAGTAATGGATGGAAGTTCATATGCTTTAGAAGCTGACTTCAAAGACCTTTGGATTGCAGACAATGGTTTAACAAATTCTGAGTTTATCTTTTTCTTTAAAGGTGTGAACAGTGGCGGATGGCCTAACCCAGGAGCTTCATTCTATCACCATGCATCTAGACATCCAAAAGAAGCAGGTTGGGGTGATTTCTTTAGTGAAGCAACGTTTTATAATAATTTCCCTGACGGTTACAGAAAAGACGTTTCATTCACAACAAGCTGGCCTGATGGTACATCATTCCCTGCGGACGTAGCTGAACCATTTGTGGCAAAGTACAGAGATGCAGGTTCTGAAATAATTTCTTACGAAGGAACAGATTTAACGGGTGTAAATTCAGAAGGTTATGCATCATATGTTCATATGAGATTTGCTGACGTACTATTAATATTTGCGGAAGCAGATAATCAAGTGAATGGACCAACAGGTGAAGCTTATGAAGCAATCAATCAAGTGAGAAGAAGAGCTTTAAATCAAGATATTTATACGCCAGATCCAGCTGTAGATTTATCTGGACTTTCAAAAGAAGCTTTTGATAAAGCAGTCATTGACGAAAGAGCATGGGAGCTAGCCTTCGAAGAAAAAAGATGGTTTGACCTTGTTCGTAAAGAATTGATTGTTGAAGTGAAAGGTGTTGAATACCCTCACATTAATCAAAATTTTGGTCACCTTCCAAAACCTGCTTTAGAAGTAGAGCAGATTGAAGGATTAGAGCAGAATACGTATTAGTAGTATTCTTTAGAAAATATTAAAGCCACCCTTTATTTATTATAAATGATAAATAAGTGGTGGCTTTTTTTTACTCACCTCAAAACATCAACACTAGCACTCTCTTTTCTAAAAAATAACTCAAAATAATTGACACCTCCAATAATTAATTTTCTGTAAAATTACTGCTATTAATTCTATTCCCAATCATCTCAAATAACACAGATTTTGAGTAAATAGTATCATCATAATGAAGAGATGAAATAAGTGATTCTCCAATTTTTTTTACCTCTATCAAAGAAGCATTAAAATTGATTGCAATGAATAAACTTTTTAATTTTTTATTATTATTTGGTGTGTTACTAATTCCTGAGGAAACACACGCTCAAAATAAACCTTTAAGCAAGCAAATTCCCATTTTAAAAAAATACGATCAGAATCATTTATATAGAATAGGTTTACCTATTGGTGGCATCGGTACGGGTACGGTTTCTTTGGGAGGAAATGGAGCATTGAAAGACTGGGAGATCATGAATGTTCCAGCCAAAGGATACAGTACGGTAACTACTGGAAATGACGCTCCCTTTTTTGCAATTTATACAAAAGGCAAAGAGGATAAAACATCAAAAACAAAAGCGTTGTTAGGACCTATACATTTTGCAGATTATGAACATTATGAGGGACGTTCGGTAGATCATCACGGATTTCCTAGATTTAGAGAGGCTGATTTTGAAACAACTTATCCTTTTGGAATCGTCAATTTAAAAGACAAGACCATGCCGGTACAGGTGAAAATGGTGGGTTACAATCCTTTTATTCCTGCAAATGCGGATGCATCAGGTATACCAATAGCGATCTTAAAATATGAGGTGACAAATACTACCAACAAAGAATTGGAAGTGGCTGTGGCGGGTAACATCAGAAATTTTATTGGAAAGGACGGGAGTAAATTTAAGTCGGATTGGAAAGGCGATTTTATCCCGATAGGAACCGATGAAAATAAAAATGAATATAGAAAATCGGAGGTAGTACAAGGTATTTATATGTACGCTGATTCTGTGGATAAAAACGATGCCGCTTGGGGAACTTTTGCCATTACGACACCCAATGAAAACGCTGCACAAATTTCGTATAGAACGAGTTCTGTAAAGAATGATTGGTACAATAGTACGTTGAACTTCTGGGATGAATTTAGTGAAAATGGTGAACTAGTAGAGAAAGAAAAATCAGCAGATCCTGATCCAATGGCTTCTCTATCGGTCAAAAAAATGATAAAAGCAGGAGAGACAAAAACATTCACTTTTTATCTGACATGGCATTTCCCAAACCGTTATGCTTGGTCGTCTGAAAAACTGAAAAATTACTATGCGACAAAATATGCTGATGCTTGGGATGTGATCACTAAAGAGGTGAATAACTTACCAAAGTTGACCGCACAAACATTGGATTTTGTGAATACTTATACAAATAGTACGTATTCTGACCAGTTAAAAGAAGCCGCCTTGTTTAATTTAAGTACGCTACGTTCTCAAACGGTTTTTAGAATTGAAGATGGTAAAATGTTTGGTTGGGAAGGAGTGATGGACCGTAAAGGTTCTTGTTTCGGGTCATGTACCCACGTTTGGAACTATGAACAAGCAACGCCCTTTTTATTCAGTGATTTGGCTAGAGGAATGCGTGAAGTCGAGTTCAAGTATGCCATGAATGAGGAAGGACATATGGGTTTCAGAACGAAGCTACCATTAAAAGAGGGAGCGTCAGGCATTGATTTAGCTGCTGCAGATGGACAAATGGGTACAATTATGAAGTTTTATCGTGATTGGCAATTGTCTGGTGATGATGCATTTTTAGAAGAAATGTGGCCTAAAGTAAAACTTGCTTTGTCTTATGCATGGATTGAAAATGGATGGGACGGTGATCAAGATGGTGTGATGGAAGGCGTACAGCACAATACTATGGATGTGGAATATTACGGACCAAATCCACAGATGCAGATTTGGTATTTGGGAGCATTAAAAGCGGCTGAAAAGATGGCTCTTGAAGTAAAAGATAAAGCGTTTGCAAAGAAGTGTAACCAACTGTTTACTTACGGTTCTGAATGGACAGATGCTCACCTTTTCAATGGAGAATATTATGAACACAAATTGCAAGTGCCTGCTTCTAAAGATGCTATTCCTAACGGTCTTATTGGTCATAACAGAAAAAAACAATTGGACTTAGAAGATCCTTTTTACCAACTCGAATCAGGTTGTTTGGTAGATCAATTAGTAGGACAATACATGGCTCATGTAGTTGGTTTAGGGTATTTAGTAAAAGAGGAAAATGTGAAGACGTCTTTAAAAAGTATTTTGAAATACAACCAAAGAGATGGAATGTATGAACATTTTAATAATATGCGTTCTTATGCCATGGGCGATGAAAAAGCCTTGTTAATGGCAAGTTGGCCAAACGGTGGTAGACCAAGAGTACCTTTCCCATATTGGGCAGAAGTGATGACGGGTTTTGAATACACTGCAGCTGTAGGAATGCTGTACGAAGGGATGGACACAGAGGGACAGGAAGTGATTAAAAATATTCGTGATCGCTACGATGGTAAAAAAAGAAGTCCTTTTGATGAAGCCGAATGTGGACATCATTATGCTAGGGCAATGGCTTCATGGGCTGGGATTTTAGCAGAAAGTGATTTCCAATACTCAGGCGTTGAAAAATCAATTCAATTTGTAGGTAAAGAAGGGAATTATTTCTGGGCTAATGGTGAAGCTTGGGGTAATTGCATTATTGATAAAGAAGGTGAGGAATATGTTGTGAAGTTAAATGTGAAATACGGAAAACTTAATGTGAAAACTATAGAAATAGGAGATCAGAAAAAATCGTATAAATCAACTAAAGAAGTTTCCCCTTCTGAGCCTTTAGAATTCAGATTGAAGAACGTTTTATAAAATATATCCCCATTTCATCATCAGCCCACGACTTAAGTCGTGGGCTGATGATGAAACACTATTTTTTAAACAAAAACAATGATGATTGAATGAAATACTTATACTTCTTACTACCAATTTTTTTCACAATAATAGGATGTACGAAAAATACATTAGTAAAAGAAGAGCTACCTCAAAAGCCTAATATCGTATTGATTTTTACAGACGATTTAGGCTATAATGATATTGAGCCTTACGGTGCTCCCCGCATAAAAACGCCTCATTTAAATCAGATGGCAAAAGAAGGCATTAAGTTTACCAATTTTTATGCTCAACCCCTATGTGGACCTTCAAGGGCTGCACTACTTACGGGAAGTTATCCGATTAGAATTGCAGAACCGAACAATAGAAAAAACTTTCATACAAAACTACATCCAAAGGAAATTACCATTGCAGAAATACTAAATTCAGAAGGATATGTTTCGGCTTGTATTGGAAAATGGCATGCTGGAGAAGAGGAAGGACAGATGCCTTTAGAGCAGGGATTCGATTTGTTTTTTGGAACACCCAAGTATAATGGGAATACAAAATTCATTGAAGATAACCCCAAGTTTAGGGCAACACTTCTTGATAATTCAGATACAGTCATGACCATTAATACCGTGCAGGAAATGGGTTTGCTAACGGGAATGTACACCAAAGAGGCGACTAATTTTATAAAAGAGAATAAAGCAAAACCTTTCTTTTTGTATTTAGCACACAACATGCCTCATGTACCACTTGGTGCTTCCGAAAAATTTAGAGGAAAATCGGAAGATGGTTTTTATGGTGATGTGATTGAAGAGTTGGATTGGAGTGTGGGTGAGGTATTAAAAACATTACAAGAAGAGGGGCTAGAAGAAAATACATTAGTGATTTTCACTTCAGATAATGGCCCTTGGGTAGAAGCTAAAATTGGTGATCATGGTGGAAGTGCTTACCCTCTAAGAGGAAATAAAACCCAAACTTGGGAAGGCGGTGTGAGAGTGCCTTGCATTATGCAATGGAAAGGAAAGCTACAAGAAGGACAAACCAATGACGAAATGTTGACTACCCTCGATTTCTTCCCAACTTTTTCAAATTTCGCACAGGCAAAAATTCCAGATGATTTAACGATAGATGGTAAAGATTTTTCAAAAGTGATTTTTGATGGAGCAGAAAGCGATCATGAATATTACTACTACTATTCTTACACACATTTACATGGCATCAGAGATAAGGAATGGAAGTTAGTACTGCCTCGTCAGGCTAAGCCGAAATTCATGAAATGGGCCAAAAGAAAGATTGATGGAGTAGATGAAGTTCAACTTTTTCACCTCACAAAAGATAAGGAAGAAAAGAACAATGTAGCCGGGCAATACCCTGAAAAGGTGAAGGAATTAATGATAGCTATGGAAGAAGCTAGAATAGAATTGGGTGATAAAGATCGAATTGGAAAAGGGGTGAGGTTTTTTGATGATGCCCCTAAAACAGAGCGAATTGTTGACTACAATAGGTTAATGAAAAAAGTGAAAATATCAGACGTGGAATTATAATTTTTTGAATTTAAAATGATAAAAAGAACTTTAATTTTTACTCTTGCTTTTATGAGTTTATGGTCTTGTAAAACAACAAAAGAGGCAGAAGTAACTACCGATTGTTGGAAAAATGAAGTGACACAAACTTTGGCACTTTATGGCCATCGTAATTGGATTGTAGTTGCAGACGCAGCCTATCCTCAACAAAGTAATCCTGCCATTAAAACAATGACTATTAATGCTACCCAATTGGAGGCTGTTGAATTTATTAGGGATAAAATAAAAGAAGCAAAGCATGTAGATGCTACCATTTTCTTAGATAAAGAAATGAAGTTTGTAATGGCTTCAGCAGCTCCAGGGATAGATGAATATAGAAATAAACTGAAAGATTTAATATCTACTGAAAATGTCCAAAGCAAACTTCATGAAGAAATCATTTGTGAGTTGGATACTTCTGCAGAATTGTTTCATGTTTTAATTATTAAAACAGATTTAACAATACCTTATTCCTCTGTATTTTTTCAATTGGAGTGTGGTTATTGGAATGCAGCATCAGAAAAAAAATTACGTATTGATCTAAATAAAAATTAATAATGAGACACTTTTATTCGTGTGTATTTATGCTCTTATTTTGTAGTTTAAATGCACTAGCTCAACTTAAAGTAGCCCCCATTTTTGCCAACAATATGGTACTTCAACAAAAAGAAGAAAACTATATTTGGGGAGAGGCGAAGGCAAAAGAATCCATCACTTTATCGACTTCTTGGTTAGAAGAAGAAATAAAGGTAAAAGCAGATAAAAACGGACGTTGGAAAGTAGCTTTTTCAGTCCCTCAAGCAGATTTAAAATCGCATACAATAACAATTAAAGGAAAAGAAACGATCACTTTACAAAATGTACTTTTTGGAGAAGTGTGGCTGTGTTCTGGACAATCAAATATGCAAATGTCTTTAGGTGGAAATTATAACCAACCTATTAAAGGAGGAAATGAAGCTATTGCAAACAGTACCAATAAATACATCCGTCATTGTACTATAAAAAGAGAAAAATCTACTGTTGAGCAGTCTAATTGTAAAGCCAAATGGGAAGAGTCAAACCCTAATACATCACCTAATTTTACTGCGGCAGGATACTTTTTTGCACAGCAGATGTATCAAACTTTAGGTGTACCCATCGGTTTAGTAAATGCAACATGGGGAGGAACAAGAATTGAAGCCTGGATGGATAAAGAAATTTTATCAACGCAGTATCCTTCTGTGGAATTACCTGAAACGGAAGCCAAAGATTTGAGCCACAATACACCAACAATATTGTATAATACAATGATCCACCCGATTGTGGGATTGAAAATAAAAGGAGTATTATGGTATCAAGGAGAATCGAATATCAAATTAAATCCAATAGAATATTATGACATCTTTCCATCCATGATTACCCGTTGGAGAGAATTATGGCAACAAGGAGATTTCCCTTTTTACTATGTGCAAATTGCTTCATTTAATTACCCTAAAGAATTGCCTGCTTATTTAATTAGAGATGCTCAATTACAAACGTTAAAGAAAGTAGAGAATGTTGGGATGGCAACCATTACAGATGTTGGTGAAAAGTGGAATATCCACCCAATGTATAAAAAAGAAGTGGGGGAAAGGTTAGCGTATTTAGCGTTAAACAAAACGTATGGTTTTCATAATATACAATGCACTGGGCCTATCTATAAATCATATGAAGTGGTAGATAATAAGATTGTGATTGAATTTGATAATGTGCCCAGAGGACTCACCTCGTTTGGGGTTCCCATACAAGAAATGTACATCGCAGGACAGGATAGTGTTTTCGTTCCTGCACAGACTAGATTTACTAGAAACAGACAATTAGAAGTTTTTCATAAGGACATTAAAAAGCCTTTAGCTGTAAGATATTGCTGGAACAATGCCTTTGTTGGGAATCTTTTCTGTATTGGCGGAATTCCTGCATCACCTTTTAGAACGGACAATTGGAAAGAAAATAATAAGAAAAATGAAACACCTCAAAAATAATAAAACGAGAACTCTACTCTTGATTTTTTTTGCAATTGGCTTGGTCAGTATTTTCACCTCCTTTCAACAGGGTCAAGCAAAGAAGAAAAAAACACCTAATATCATATTAATTTATGCAGATGATTTGGGTATCGGATTGTTAGGTCATGAAGGTCAGAAAATTATTAAAACGCCAAATATTGATCGTTTGGCAGAAGAAGGAATGCGTTTTCAACGTGCCTATTCTAACATGTTGTGTGCCCCTGCAAGGGCATCGCTAATCACAGGTTTACACGATTGTCACGCCAATGGATTTGAAATTACGAATGCTACAGAATACATTAATGCGGATCGTGATAACTTAAAAGATATCGAAAAGAGGATCAATAATAAACTTCGTCCTATTTCAGAAAACGAGATTTTCTTAGGGAAAGTAGCTCAAAAGAACGGGTATAAAACAGCTCAGTTTGGTAAATTGGAATGGGGGTTTTCTGCTACACATGCACAAATGGAAAAGCATGGTTGGGAGTACTATTTAGGGTATTTAGATCATGTGAGAGCCCACGGCTTTTACCCTCCTTTCCTTTTCGAAAATGGTGAAATAAAAGAGTTTGAAGGTAATACACTTTTGGATTGTGGTAAATCGGGAGAGCCAGAAACACAAGAACATTTTGAGGAAAGGTGGAATATGACAGGTAAAGAAATCTATTCTCAGGATATTTTCATGAACGGAATATTGAGTTTTATTGAAGATAATAAAGACGATCCTTTCTTTATTTATTTCCCAACCCAATTGCCACACGGTCCTGTTGCTATTCCTAAAGTACATCCTGATTTTAAAGACGATAAACGATTGACGCAAATTGAAAAAGAATATGCATCTATGGTGAAATTATTGGATGATAATGTAGGTCAAATCATAAAGAAATTGAAAGATGAAGGCCTAGATGAAAATACAATCATCATTTTTACAGCTGATAACGGTCACGAAATCTATTATAGTAAAGAAGGTAGAATTCATAAGCCCTATGCTAATATGCAAACAGGACAACAGTTTGATGATTTTGAGAGAAAATATTATAGCAATTTAGGGGGTGATGTTTTTGACGGAAATGGAGGTAGAGCAGGATTAAAAAGAAGTAATTTAGAAGGCGGAATCAATGTGCCATTAATCATAAGGTGGCCTGAAAAAATAAAGAAGGGCACGGTTAGTCATCGGTTAACTGCCAACTATGATATTTTACCAACCATTGCAGAAGTCATTGGTAATCATGAAGAATATTCAATTGATGGTCTTTCATTTTATAATGCATTGATCCAAGAAGAAGAAGATGAAACTAAATCACATCAGTATGTGATTTATTCCTCCTTTCAAGGACCTGCATTAATCACAAAAGACGGATTTAAATTAAGAACTTTCTTACCTCGAAATGCATTTGAATTATATCATCTTATAGAAGATCCTTTAGAAAAAAATAATGTAGCACAAAAGTATCCTGAGAAATTTAATCAGCTTAAAAAAGAGCTATTAAAGGCTTGTGATGGTGATTTTAACAATGGACACTTTTCGCACAAAAAGCAAATTTAGTGAATCAGTCAATAGAAAAAATAGAGGATGAATAATCAAAAAAGAACCCCTGAAAATGCTGTCAATAACATTTTTAGGGGTTCTTTTTTTAAGGCAGAATCTACTAAAAAGAAATCTCTTTATTGTTCTTCACAAATTCCTTTATGAAAGCATACAGTTTCATAAACTCTTTATCATTTTTAAATAAAGGGTTACTTTGAAGTTGTTCTAATATTTTCTGAGGATTTCTTTCATTATAATCAAAACCTTCTTGAATATCATTATTCTGATTCACAAAATCAGTGGTTTTTCTTTCAAGTATTTTTGCTTGAGATTCATTTCTGATAATGTTATTTTCAAATACAGTTTTCATTGGAAATGTTTTTCCCCAATCCTGAAATTCTACCACATGATTTTCCATTTCATTTTTTTCCTTATTAGGAATGACAATGATATTATGATGGATAGAAGTATTTTTAACAGGACCTGTGATATGAAAAGTAGGAGCGAAATAGCGTTTATTATGCGCTTTATAAGGTCGGATACCATCGTTTATACTCAGATTGTATTTCACAATAGTGTTTTCCGTTCCCATATTCATCGGCTCACCTAACTTAAATCCATTGTTACAAATTAATATAAAGCCCCCCCAATTATCAAAGCTTAAATTGTATTGAAAAGTTGTATTCTTACAATTAAAATCAGAATCATAACCCTGTCCATCCCATTTTGCTCTATGGTCGCTAACACTGTTGAATTGTATTAAAGTATTGTCACTGCTCCAAGGCCAAATACCGGCAGCAGCATCACCTATAGGCATAGAATCTATTCCTTTACGGATAATATTATATTCTACCAATGCACCATCGCAACCTATAGGAACAATGCCATCGCCAGGGATATTTTCTATAAGATTACCACGAATTACGACATCTAAACTAGGATACCAGTTTGTTCTCATAATGTTTCCTTTAGAATTGATGGCATTTCTTTCACAGTGGTGCAAATAATTATTCAGAATCTGTAATCCAACAAAGCGAGTTTTTACTTCTTTCCCCATGTTCTGCCATAGAATAGCAGAACCGCCGCCTTTTTTCTTTTCAAGTAAACCATTGACATCAAATATTTCTAAGTCTTCTAGAACAATATGATGACATTCTCCAAAATCTTCAGCCCTAACCACAACACCTCTTCTCCTAGACTTGGGTTCTCCTCCTTTATTAGTGATTTTGAGGTTTCTTACTTCCCAATATTCCACATTATATAAGTAAAGAGCAGATTCTTTTAACCCCATTCCATTAATTTGAGGCTTTTCTCCCTTGCCATATCTATCAATTTTAATCACGTTCTTTTTATTGCCAGAACCTTTTGGCATTAATTGTCCATCATAAGTAGTGCCCGACGCAAACAGAAGAACATCTCCAGGTTTAAACGTTTGTTGATTGACCTTCCATATCGTCTTCCAGGCGGTATTTTTTGAATTACCATTGTTTTTATCATTTCCGGTGTTTGCATTGATGTAATAGGTCTTTGCAAAAAGCACCTGTGAAATGAATAAAAAGGCTAAAATTAAAAATCTTGTTTGTCTCATTGTTTAGTTGATTTGATTAGGAGTATTCCAAACTACTTGTTTCATTTTCACTTCGAATTCTTTGATCAGTTTTTTATACTTTTTTTCATTCGCTAAGTTGTTCCACTCTTCAGGATCTTTAGATAGATCGTAAAGAAATTTTTTGCCATCTGGAGTAATTGTAAAACGATATTTTTCAGTAACTACACCATAGCTATCTTTAGCACATGTATATGTGATGTCTTCCCAATTTTTATCTTTTCCATTTAATAAGGGCACTAAACTATTACCATGTAAAGTGATTTCTTCTTTTGGTTGGATACCGGCTAATTCCATAATTGTTGGATACAAATCGATGTTCTGTACCACGTTATCAACTTGTTTACCCTCTTTAGATTGTGGTAATTTGATAATCATTGGACTTCTCAAAGCTACATGATATCCCGTATTCTTTCTCCATTTGCCATGGTCTGTAAGGTGGTAACCATGATCCCCCCAAACAATAATGATTGTATTATCATAAAGCCCTTCATCTTTTAGTGCCTGAATTACTTTACCCATTTGAGCATCAGCATATGTAGTACTCGCCATATAGCCGCGAATTAATTTTTGAGCTGTTTTATCATCCACACCCTCATTCCATATTTCAGAACCTTTTCTACCTTGATAAGGATCTTTGGTTAAATCTCTATCAGCACCTTCAGGAACATAGGCCAACTTTCCGGCATCCTCTGGATACATATCGAAGTATTTTTTAGGAGCTACCCAAGGCATATGAGGACGAGCAAAGCCACATGAAATCATAAAAGGCTTATTTTTATCCCTATCATTTTTTATGTAATTGATAACCGCATTAGCTGTTTTTCCATCTGTTAAAATATTATCTTCTCCATCTACAGAGGCGTACATAAGTGAGCCTGGTCCGGCTCCTTTCTCGTGGTAAATATCAATCTGATCCTGACGACCACCAATCTCCACAATTCTTTTTTCAATTTCTGGTCCTCCATCGTGAAAATCACCTTTCCAAAATTTACCGGCAATATCCCAAGCATCTTTATCATTGGCAGGAACTTTACCATGATAGAGTTTTCCTCGAGTGGCCGTCCAATAACCATTTTCTCTAAGTACTCTAGGCCAAGTATCTTGAACCGCAATTTTTGCTTCAAATTGCTTTTTCCCTTTCACTAGTCTTTTATTATCAAAACGTATTCCTGTAAGTAAGGCAGCTCTAGAAGGATGACAAAGTGGATAGTTGACATATGCTCTATTGAACTGAACTGCTTGATCCGCCAATGCATCGATATTCGGAGTGATAGGTTCTGGCTCTCCATAAGCTCCAATCTGAGGTCTTAAATCATCAAAGGCGATAAATAAGATATTGGGCTTCTCTTGTGCAAAAGAGAGCAGTGAAAAATTCAGAATTAAAAATGTCAGAAGTAATAATTTCATAATTCAATGTTGGTTATGTTGATAAGTAGTCGATAATATTTTATATGTAAATTTAGAATAGAGTTTAAAAGGTAAGGAGCATATATCAGTCAATTAATTGTAAAGGATGTTGATATTCGTCGTTTTTAATAGGATTGATCGATAATTTTGACACAAATTCATCAAAGTAGGGCATTAATTAGTCATATATAATAGAAGATAGTAAATAAACGATATACACACTCATATATGAAATCCAATAATTACATTGCCTTTGAATTTGAAATGATAAAGATTTTTTGATATGAAATCAACTACCTTATTTCTTCTTAATCTTTTAATTTGTTCCCTTTGTTTAGGGCAGCAAAATGATTGGGAAAATGAAAATGTAACACAAATAAATAAAGAGGCACCACACGCAACATTATTCTTTGATGATGCAAGTGACTATGTACAATCGCTTAATGGAGAATGGGATTTTGCCTTTTATGACGATATATCAAAAGTGCCTGCCAATGATGCTCCAGATAAATGGGGTTCTATTCCTGTGCCATCAGCTTGGCAAATGCAAGGGTACGGCACACCATTATATACTAACATTACCTATCCATTTGATCTAAATCCTCCTTACATTAAAAGCCCAGAGGGTAATGCTGTAGGGTATTATCAAAAAGATTTTGAAGTAAACGAAACAGGAAAAGAGGTTTTTATTCGTTTCGAAAGTGTTTCTTCTGCTTTTTATTTATGGATAAATGGCAAACAAGTAGGTTATAGCCAAGATAGTTGGTCTCCTGCAGAATTTAATATCACTTCTTATTTAAAGAAAGGAAAAAACACTTTAAAAATGAAAGTGATACGTTGGTCAGACGGGAGTTACTTAGAAGACCAAGACGGATGGAGAATGAGTGGTATTTTTAGAGATGTTTTTCTTATTGAAAGAGCAAAGGTTCATATCAAAGATTATTATGCTGTAACATCAAATGTTTCTGATAAAAAAGCAGATCTAAACTTAGAAGTTGATATTGCACATTTTGAAACAGTGAATGAAGAGTATCAAGTAAAGTATCAACTATCTGATGGGAAAAAGAAAATTGTAGAAGGAGTACAGCCTGTGTCAAGTAATGGGAAAATCACTTTTGCAAAGACTTTAAAATCTCCAAAATTATGGTCGAATGAAAAACCTCATTTATATGAATTAACGATCTCTATTTTACAAAAAGGAGAAGTGATTGATCAAATTACCAATAAAATTGGCGTGAGAGAAATCACAATTTCAGACAAATCTGAAATCTTATTGAACGGTCATCCTTTCTTAATAAAAGGGATCAACTTAGTAGAACACGATCCTATTCATGGTAAACATGTACCGAAAAAGAGATTTGAAGAAATAGTAAAAAGGTTGAAGCAAACAAATATTAACGCCATAAGAACGGCACATTATCCCGCTACTCCATATTTGTATCAATTATGTGATCAATACGGCATCTTTATTATTGATGAGGCCAATGTAGAGTCTCATGGCTTTGGATATAAACCAGATGTAACGATTGCAAATCAACCTTCATGGCAAAAATCTCATGTAGAAAGAATGGAAGCCATGGTACATAGAGACAAAAACCATCCTTCAGTAATTATGTGGTCTTTTGGAAATGAAGCAGGCAACGGTATCAATATGGTAGCGATGCAAAAAGCAACAAAACAAATTGATACTACACGTCCAACTAATTACCACTTTGCTACAGACCCTTGGGCTCCAGATACTTTTGGAGGCGGTTTCCCTCATGTTAAGAAAAAGTGGGGGAGATATATTGATGTGCATGAATTGGAAATGGTGGGTAAGAAATTTACTGAAAGACCCTATTTAATGAATGAGTACGCACATGGTATGGGTAACTCTATGGGTAACCTAATTGAATATCAAGAAGTATATGAAAAGTATCCGTCTCTAATTGGAGGGTGTATTTGGGATTTTGTAGATCAAGGTCTTACTAAATCTATAGATGGAAAATGGGGACATCAGCTTGAAAATATTGAGGAGGCCAATCGCCAAGCTAACCAGCCCGGATCGAATTACTATTATGGTGTAGGTGGAGATTTCGGACATGATATGAGTACAGATTATAATTTCTGTATGAATGGTATTTTCATGACGGACCTATCGCCAACTCCTAAAAGCATTGAAGTAAAAAGAGTGTTTCAAAATATCCATTTCAAATTAACGGGAAAGGAAGTCGAAATTAGTAATCAATTTCTTACCACTGATTTATCCGAATTTAATTTCCAATGGCATCTATTAGAAAACGGAAAGGAAATCCAACAGGGGAATTTAAAAGTGAAACAAGCTCCGGCAACTAAAGCAGCGTATCTTCTTAAAAATATCAAAACAGATTATTCTCCTAACAATGAATACGTTTTGAAGATTTCTGCAACTACTAAAGAAAATGCTTTTTATGCGGAAAGTGGTTTTGAAGTAGCTTACGATGAGGTTGTTCTTCAGGAATATGCTTTTGCAAAAAGTGCTTTTGGTAATCAAAGTAATGTGGTTAAAACAGAATCAGATCAAGAAATTGTATTACAAGCCAGTCAAGTGAAATTAACTTTTGATAAAACAAAAGGGCAAATCGTATCATTTACAAATGAAGGGAATCAACTTATAGAAGGGCAGTTTAAATTAGCCTTTTATAGAGCAAATATTGATAACGATAAAAAAATTGCTCCTCAATGGGTAGTGGCTGGATTAGATAATATGCTTACTAAAGTACAAAGTATTGATTATACTGATGGAAAAATTGTAGTAAAGAAAATGCATAAGGCACATATGTCTAGATTTTCTTTTTATACCATAGAAACCATCGGGATTGATGATAATGGATTATTAGATTTAGCATTGGATGTAAAGCCAGTTTACAAGGGAGAAGCACCAAAATCTTTACCTAGAATAGGTTATGAAATACATGTACCAAAGTCGATGGATACAACAAAGTGGTATGGTAAAGGACCAGGATCTTCTTATAAAGATAGATTTAAAGGTATGACTTTAGGTGTGTATGCTGCATCAGTTGATGATCAGTTTATGAATTATGCCAAACCTCAAGAAAATGGGAATAAGTCTCAAGTAAGGTGGGTAAAAGTAGCTGATGCCACCTCTAAAAGTTCGATGTGTATTAAAGGGCCACAACCAATTAACTTTTCGCTAAGAAGATTTACAACTCAAGATTTATCAAATGCTTGGAGTACATGGGAGTTAAAACCAAACAACTTTAATGTATTAAACATAGATTTTGAACATGGAGGATTAGGCAATGGATCTTGTGGTAAAGATATTTTAAAGAAATATTATACCGAAGTTAAAGAGTATCATTTCGAAATTAGTATAAACAGTAATAGTATGTTAGGGATGTAGAATCCTTATTAACGAGTGATAAAACCCCTATATTTACCAAAAATATAGGGGTTTTGTGCTTTAACACAAAAATGACAATAATAACACAAATTCGTGCTCATAATTCGTGTTAGTTTTTGAAGAGTGTCCTTACAGGTGTTTCCCGATAGTGTTTTACATTTATTATAACAATTTCATGGATTTTAAATAGACATAAAATCTATGATTGATATAAATGAGACACTCTTTTTTATGTTATACACTTTGGGTATGAATATGATTAACACAAAATACACATAGAGCAATATGTTCAAATTAACATAGGAGGAGTTGACATAATCAGCAAAATAAATTGACAACCGATAATTAGGTACATCAGATTAGAATAAAAATTACCAAATGGTAAAAAATGGCACTATTTAAAGATTTATTTTACTTTGTTATTTTGTTAAAATTTAACTTTTTGGTACTTTCAAGTGTTCAAAATACATTTTTTAGGATTGTCCATTTTCTAAGGAAATGATTATTTTTTAATCTATCTGATGTTGACTTACTTATTATTTATTTACATGAAATGAAATTATACTACATACTGTTCTTCTTATTAACTATTAGTCTAAATGCATATTCCGATCAAAGAAATTTGGAATTTTCGCATGTCGATTTATCTGACGACAACATTCTATCTAAAAGAGTAAGATGCTTTTTAGAAGATGATAAGGGCTATTTATGGTTTGGTACTACCAAAGGTTTATATCGTTATGATGGATATGAATACAAAAAATATCTTTCGGAAAAGAATATTTGTGCTTTAGAATTGGATGAAGAAGGTAATATTTGGATTACATCTTTTAGAGCTCTTCTTAAATATAATTATGCACAAGATACTTTTGAGAATATCGATTTGCCTATAGAAAACTTCACGGCATTTAATATCAAAAAGTTAAAATCTGGCGAAATGTTCTTCGCTTCGAATCTAGGTTTTTGCCTCATTAACCCGAAAACTGAAGAGATTAAAAATTATCAAAAAATCCCAGGGTTAGAGAACGGCTTAAGCAGTAATATCATTAGAACTGTTTATGAAGACACTGAAGGGAATTTATGGATTGGAACACACGACCAACTGAACTTTTTTGATAGAAAAAATGAACGCTTTTCTAAATATAGAATTCAAAAGGAAAATGAATTACATAAAAAGAACAACCTAATTTTAGACATCATTCCTTATGATAAAAATGACGATCAATTTTTAATAATTGGCACCGAAACGGGTTTAGCTTTTTTTGATAGAAGATTAAAGACGTTTAAAAAATATACCTACTCTAAAAATGAACATAGCCTTACCAACAATGTAGTGAAGTCTATTTGTAGAGTTAGTGACGATGAAATTTGGATTGGTACTGGGAATGGTTTAAACATTTTTGATGTGAAAACTCAAAAGTTTGAAAGATTTTATGCTAGTTATCAAAACCATTTTTCTATTTCTGATGATCTGATTTTTAAAATCTATAAAGATAAAAATGGTATTGTTTGGTTAGGTACAAACAATGGAATTGATAAGATTGAAATTAAAAATGACACTTTTTTGACAAATCGTCTACCTCATTCAGAAGCATTTTTAAAAATGGGTACAACCGTTAAAAGTTTTGCTTTTGCAGAAAATGGAGATATTTGGTTGGGAACTATAAAAAAGGGTCTTATCAAGTATGATAAAAAACTAGATAAATACATTAATTTTCAGGTACCTCAGATCTTACATAGTGATGTCAAAGATATTCTTATCGACCGTAATCAGAACATTTGGGTGGCAACTCCTGGAGGTTTAAATTTTATTGATCATAAAACAGGTAAAATCTATGCTTATGTTGCTGATATAGGGAAGGAAGATGCGTTACAGACGGATTATCTATTTTCGATATCTGAAAGTAAAGACGGCGATATTTGGTTGGGTGGTATGAAGGGACTTTATAAAATAAATCAATTGGGAAACCACCAACTGGCTTTTAAAAATTTCACACATGACCCCACCAATAAAAATTCTATATCAGGTAATTTTATTGTAGATGTTATCTTTAACAATAATAATTCGCCTTGGGTATTAACCGGCAATGGTGCAGATATTTTTAATACCAATACAGGTTCTATCACACATATTCAAAAACCTGAAGGGAAAAAAAATCACTATTTAAATCAGGTACTTTTTAATGAGGATGGCTCTATCTTTATCCTAATAGGAAAAAACCTTTACAACTATAATGTTTCTACAAAAGAGTATGATTTGATCTTAACATCTGCTACCCCAATCAAAAGTTGTGTAAGAAAAAATAATGATTTATGGTATACTACTCATTCTAAATTAATTAAATATAATTTAGGCGATCAATCAGAGGTGATTTACTCTTCTCGATTAACAGGCTTGAATTCATATAATCAATATGCAGTTGGAGTGCAAAATGATAGAATTTATTTAGGTGGAGAAAATGGTTTTGTCAATTTTAATTACGGAGAGGTAAACATAGAGGCTAAACCTTCAAATGTTCTCCTTACAGGTATTAAAATTTTGAATACAAAGATTTATCAAAATCAAACATATAATGAAAGAGTGATGTTTGATAAGCCTTTTGATGAGCTGAAAAAATTAACACTATCACACGAAGAAAACAGTTTTACATTTAATTTTTCGACCTTAGATTTTAGAAAAGACGATAACTTATTCTATAAAGTAAAATTAGAAGGGTTAGAAGATGATTGGCAAGTAATTGCGGGCAATAGAAATGAAATTTCTTATGTGAAAGTAAAGCCTGGAAATTATACATTTATGATTCAAGTAACAGATAGTTTTGGCAACTATTCTGATAATATCACAAAGATTAATGTTGAAGTCAACCCTCCACTTTGGGCTACATGGTGGGCGAAATTGTTTTATTTTATTTTCCTTTGTGGTCTTTTCTATCTTGCACATAAGTTGACAGTTTCTAATATCAATTTTCAAAACAAATTTGAGCTAGAAAAAGTAAAAAGAGAACAAAGTGATGAGGTACACTCTATGAAAATGAAGTTCTTTACCAATGTATCTCATGAACTTAGAACACCACTGACATTAATTTCGTCTCCTTTAGAAGAATTAAAAGCATTGGAAGACGATAGACAGAAATTAAACTTATTGAATATCATCACTAGAAATACAGATCGTTTAAGTCGTCTAGTAAATCAAGTACTTGACTTAAGAAAAATAGATCAAGGTGGTGAGAAATTATCTTTAAGTAGTAATGATATTGTGAAATTATCACGCAGTATTATGCATGACTTCATGGATGCGGCACTTCAACGTAGTATTAATTTAAACTTCTACACCGATCAAAAAGAGTCGTTGATACTTTTTGATTTTGAAAAGATGGAGAAGGTGATCTATAACCTTGTCACAAATGCTTTGAAATATACTCCTGATAATGGAGAAATTAAATTAAAGTTAGATCAAGTTAAAGTCAAAAATCCGCTACAAGATGGTCAAATAGCAACTTATCAAAGAATAACAATCATAGATTCAGGGTTGGGTATTTCGAAAGAAAACCAAGATCAGATTTTTGAGCGTTTTGTGAACGTTAAAATGAATAATTTTATTGGTCAGCAAGGTACTGGTATCGGTTTATCTTTAGTGAATGATTATGTAAAAATGCATTCTGGATGGATTGATTTAAAAAGTGAAGAAGGAAAAGGATCTGAGTTTACGGTTTATCTTCCTTTAATCCATCAAGAAGAAGATACACCAACAGAAGAAATAATCGAAGATGTAGAAACTTCAATGAGTGTAGAGGAAGAAATGACTTCTATTGAGGAAGAATCTGACAATACACAACCAAAATTATTAATTATAGAAGATGATCGAGACATGCAAGAATTCTTAGTGCATTGTTTTGAATCAAAATATCAAGTAGTTACTGCAAACAACGGTAAAGAGGGTTGGGACAAAGCGAAAAAGCAAATGCCGGATTTAATTATTTCTGACTGGATGATGCCCGAAATGAATGGTATCGAGCTTTGTAACAAACTAAAAAGTAATATTCTTACCAATCATATTCCTGTTATTATTCTTACTGCCAAAGGAGGAATGGAAAATAAAATGGAAGGGATTGAAAAAGGAGCAGATGATTATATTTCAAAACCTTTTAATGTAGAATACCTACGTGTAAGAGTGCAGAACATAATTCATCAAAGAACTAAGCTCAACGAAAGAATAAAAAGAGAATTTGGAGTAGAAAATGAAGAAAATACAATGCCTTCATTCGAAGAAAAATTCTTAAATGAGGTGATGCAAGAAATCGAAAAGAACATTGATAATTCAGAATTTAACGTAAAATCGTTAGGTGAGTGTATAGGTATGGGGCAAACTAACCTTTACAGAAAGATAAAATCTATGACTGGAATGACAGTGAATGAATTTATCAGAACCGTTCGTCTGAAAAAGGCGGGGCAATTATTAAAAAATGGAGAATACAATGTTTCTGATGTAATGTACATGGTAGGCTTTACACACCGCTCTTATTTTTCTAAGAGTTTTAAAGAAATGTATGGCATGTCACCAAAAGAATACACTAAAGACGCTAAGTCTGCAGTAGTATAACATGAAAGAGAGGTATTCTTATCTTTAGATAGGAATAGCCTCTCTTATTTTTTTAGCTATGAATTGATATTTTTTCGACAATCATAGCACAGATTAATTTCTGTTAATTAAACACGAAAACGCTTCTATTTAACTTCTTCTAACTAGCTAAATTAGAGTTATAGTAATTGATAAAAGTCTCACATTAAAACTATTTAATAGAGAGCCATCAATAACTATAGTTTAATATGTAAAACCTTCAAATGAATCTCATATGAAGAAAACTCTAATAAAAAATAGCATAAAAGAGAAGGTCATCTGGAGCAGCCTTGTAGTAGGGGTCTTTCTCTTTATTATTCTATGTTTTGATTATCTATTGTGAATAATATCAAAAAATGCTACTCGAACAGTGTTAGAAAATTAATTTAAAAAGACATGTGATGAACATAAATCTGACAAAAATTAGTGTTTAATATACATTTAAATTATATGTCCTTTTTAAATAAAATACTGACAGCTGAAAATATTATTGAATGTTAAAATTGTAGTCATAAAGTAAGGAATTTTAATACGGGCCCTTAAGAGATCTTACTGATAAACAGATTATATATTTTTTAATAAAAACTACATGACATAATATTTACTCTTTAATCTGACACGAAATTTTTTTTACAATAAAGTAAACAAAGCAGCTTGCTAATAAATAGTCAATCTGCTTAAGTATGAAATAATTTGAATTAATGAGAATTATGAATAAACAAAAACTTAACTTCTGGATAATGATCCTGATGTCTTTTGTATTCACAATGAGTTGTGAAAGGACATCATTTATGGAAAGTACTGGTTTACCTTCCAATATTACGGTAAGAAATTTATCTTACCCTAGTATAGTTAATGCTAGAGCTTATAGTGCAATCACTACCTCTATTCCTACTATGGATTCTGATGGTGTTCCATGTGGTTTTACTATTGTAAGTGTAAGAAGTGAAGCGGATGGCGAATTGCCGCCAGAATATTTGGATGCTGTAGGGGTATCAAGTGCCTTTATGGATACTATTAGAGTTGCCGTTGAAATCACTGAAATTGGTGAAAAAGAGAAAGTAGACAAAGACGGAAATCCTGTTCTAGATGATGACGGAAACCCTGTAATTGTTACATTATATGATACTACTTTCCATGATACTCCACTAATGAACCCTAATGAAGCAGGTAAAATTACTATCGCAGATGGTAATATGTTTGGTGAAGGAGATTATCATTTCACTTTAGCAGTTACACCAATTACAGATAGTGATGAAAATACTCAGGTATTTAGAGATGCTTTTCATTTAAATGTAATGCCTCTTTTACCTATTGGTATTACGTACGAGCCAGTGCAACAAAACTTAGTTATTGGAACAGACGATAAGACAGTTACTCCAACTTTAAGATTCCCTAAAGATGTACCTAGTTATGATGTTAGATTTGAATTAACATCGGATACAGATAAAGTGATAATTAATGGAGAAACAGGTGAGATTTCTTTAAATCCTGAATTTACAATTACTAAAAACGTAGCTTTTACTCCATCTATTAAAGTCATCAGTAATGTTACCGAAGAAGAAGTAGATTTCGAAGGAAAAGAAGATATGTTGACTATAGTTATTTCATCTGAGAGACTGATCTTAAATGCAGGACCTCTTTTACCTCCTGCATTAATTTACATGCCATATGCACAAAACTTAGTTGCTGGTGGAGGAATGAAAACTACAGATGCAGACGTTTCTTCAGGTAATCCAAGTGTTACATTCTCTTTAGAAACGGAAGGTGATAAATTAGTAATTGATGAGCAAACAGGTGAGATTTCTATCAACCCTGCATATACATTAGATGTAGATCAATTAGACTTATATCCTGTTGTTAAAGTAACAAGTTTAGTGAGTTATGAGGAAAGATTATTTGAAAATAAAATAAGAGTAGTTCTTTCGAAAACAGCGGTTACATTACCAAAAACTGTATTTAATTTCTTCTATCCATCAATGGTAAACAAAGACGGATTTACAATTAATGCACCTGTAAGAGGGGGTGTTGGTGATGGCTTATTCTGGAAAACTAAAAAGAAACCAACACACGATTTTGCTGATGCCGAAAGACCAGCAGGTGTTGCTAAAGGACACTCTACTGTGATGCATAATCTAGTTTATGAACCAACAAGAAGTCCGTTGCAAGATTCTTGGATGGTAATGGATGCTCAAAACTTGACACAATATGATTCTCCAGGATATGATACAAAAGCCATCTTCTGGTATAAAAATGACTTAGTGTTGTATTTACCTGACGGAAGTGCTCCAGCTGATATTGAAATTTACATCACTTCAGATTACACTGGTGATGTAACAACTACAGAATGGACACAAGTAAATGATAAGATCAAATTTACTATTGAAGGTACTGGAACTGAATATACTGGAACACCTTATCCTGGTAATAATTTAGGAGAAGATCCTGAAGGTAAAAAAGATCCTTCTATTGGAGCTTATGAAAAGTGGTTAAGATGTGAATTAGATTTAGCTGATTATACTGCTGAAACTAAATTTACATTGGCTTTCAGATACAAATCTTACTATGAAGAAGAATTTGTTGAAGGAGTAGAATGGGGTATGTGTAGTGGACGATTTGTCTTCACTGACGTGAACTATAGAGCAGAAGAAAAATAATCTTCTAGTGACAACTTGTAACTGATATTATAATAATTGATCTAATCATTATTAAGTAGACTACAATAAAAATGGTGAGGGACCTTCCCTCGCCAGGTGGTCAGTTACTTTTTTAAACTTCAAAAAAGAATCAAATGAAAAACTATATATTTAGTCTATTCATCCTACTATTGTTACCTGTATGTGTTAGTGCACAAACAATAATCAGTGGTACAGTGAAAGACGTAGATGGAAATACTTTACCTGGTGTAAATATTAGAATTGTTGGTACTAATACAGGTACAATAACAGATTTTGATGGTAAGTATAAACTTCCCAATCTTGTAAAAGATGACCAAATTGAGTTCTCTTTTATTGGAATGGAAACTCAAATTATTAAGGTAACAACACAAAGTACTTTAGATGTTACTTTAGTGAATGAATTGAATCAGCTGGATGAAGTAATGGTCATCGGTTATGGTACAACTAAGAAGAAAGATTTAACAGGTTCTGTAGCTTCGGTAAATGCAGAAGAGTTATCTCAAACGGCAACAGCTAATTATGATGAAGCCTTAATGGGTCGTGTAGCTGGTGTGCAAGTTACTTCGGCAGAAGGTACTCCTGGTTCCCCAATGAATATTGTGATTCGTGGTGGTAACTCAATTACAGGTTCTAACCAACCGTTATATGTAGTAGACGGTATTCCATTAACGGATTTTGACCCTGCTACTATTAACACAGAAGACATCAAAGAATTTAACGTTCTTAAAGATGCATCTTCAACAGCTATTTATGGTTCAAGAGGTGCAAATGGTGTAATTGTAATTACTACAAAAAATGGATCTAACAATGGTACTACTAAAGTAACGTTGAATGCTTCATATGGTATGCAAGAGCCATTGGATTACATTAGAACACTGAATCCATATGAGTATGTTAGATATAGAGAAAATCAATTATGGTCTCGTAACGACTGGAAAAGAACTCCTGCTGGAGAGAAACAATTCAAAAATTTCTACGATTCTTGGATTGATAAAGAGTTATATAACAATGAAAATGGTCATGATTGGCAAGATTCTATTTACAGAAATGCACCAATTCAAAAATATAGCTTATCTGTAAGTGGAGGTAATGACATGACGAATGTTTACTATTCTGGTAATTATACAGATCAACAAGGTACATTAATTACAACAGGGTTTAAAAAGATCAATAATAACTTAAGATTTGAGCACAAAGCGTCTAAAAAGGCAACGTTTACAGTAGGTTTATTACATTCTTATAATGAAAGAGTGGGGCCTACTCTTAGAGAGAACCAATGGTCAAGTATAGCAAGAGATGCCGTTCGATTTAGACCTGCAGATCCAATTAACGACGAATTTGATGTTGCAGGTGGTTATGACCCAACAGACTCAGATTACCTAACAATGTATCCTCCTAAAGAGAACTTAGAGAATACACAGTCGGATTGGAAGCAAAATGTATTTAGAGGTAATGCAGCTTTTATCTATAAATTCCATAAAAATTTAACTTTAAGATTAAGCGGAAATTACCAAGGTACATTAGCTAAAGGAACGTTGTTCTATGGTGAAAATACAAGAGCAGGACAAAATTCAGCAGAAGGTATTCAAGGTACAATTAACCAAGCTGCATCAAACAACCTTGCCTCTTCTAATACATTAACTTATAAAAAGAGGTTCAAAAACCATGATATCTCTGTAATGGGTGGTGTAGAAGGATCGTATTATGATTACTCTAATAACTCATTCAAGAATGGTAACTTCCCAGTAGACGATTTTGGAACTGATAATATGGGTATTGCAACTACAGCAACTATTGCAACTTCAGGTTGGACTGGTAATACAATGTTATCTTACTTTGGTAGATTTACTTACTCTTTCAAAGACAAGTATTTATTAACTACTAACTTCCGTGCAGATGGTTCTTCTAAATTCCAAGACGGTAGTAAATGGGGTTTCTTCCCATCTTTAGCAGCTGCTTGGAGAATGAGCGACGAACCATTTATTAAAGACTTGAATGTATTCTCTAATTTGAAATTTAGAGGTGGTTGGGGTGTAACTGGTAACAACAGAATTGGAGACTTTGCCGCTTTCAACACGATTGCAGTTTCGAAATGGACAGGTTATAACTGGGGTAGTAACATGTCATATATTCCAGGTTCGCTACATTCAAATCTTGCAGTACCAGATTTAAGATGGGAGACTACAAATCAAATCAACTTTGGTTTAGACTTTGGCTTCTTTAATAACAGAGTTGAGGCAGTAGTAGATGTTTACCAAAAGAATACTACAGATTTATTACTTAATGCTTCTATGGCTACTAGTACAGGTTTCCAAAGAGTAATGCAAAATGTAGGAGAGGTACAAAACAGAGGTTTAGAATTTGCAGTGAATACAGTAAACATTCACAAGGGATCTTTCAAGTGGTCAACAAACTTCAACATTTCATTTAACCAAAACGAGGTTGTGAAATTGAATCAGGGTGAAGAACAAATTTATTCAAGAGCTAGATTCCAAGAAGATAATTACATTACACGTGTAGGTCAATCTGTAGGTATGATGTATGGTTTACAGTACGATGGTTTATATCAACATGCTGATTTCAACTGGGATAACGCTTCACAAACTTATGTATTAAAAGATGGTGTTGTAAGTAATGGAAACGCGGAAATTGCTCCAGGTGGTGTAAAATTCGTTGATCAAAATGGTGATGGTGTTATTAACGAAGAAGATCGTGTGATTATCGGTAACCCTATTCCTAAACACTTCGGTGGTATTACTAACTCATTATCATACAAAGGTTTTAATTTGAACTTTATGTTCCAATGGGCTTACGGTTTTGATGTGATGAATGGTAATAAAGTAGAAATGAACAGACCTTGGGCGCAACAAGCCTTCAATACAATGCCTGGTGTTGCAGATATGTGGACTCCTTTCAATACAAGTACTGATGTGAATACAACTACTTATGCAGGGGTATTAGGAGCACCAAGAGTTGGTAATCAAATTGATGATAGAGTTATTGAAGACGGGTCATTCATTAGATTAAAAACATTGACTTTAAGCTATAGCCTTCCTAAGAAGATCCTTAATAAAATGAAGATCAAAGGAATGACATTCGCTGTAACAGGTCAAAACTTATATACATGGACTAACTATTCTGGTGTAGATCCTGAAGTTGGTATTGCAGGTAATGGTTTAACACCAAACTTAGATTACTCAGCATACCCTCCATCAAGAACATACATGGGTAGTGTTAATCTTACATTCTAGTAAGTAGATGAATAAGATCAAACTTTAATTTAGATTTAAGATGAATAAAAAACATATTATAAAATTAGTAGCAGTTATCTTATTAGGGATGACGACTGCTTGTCAGAATTTTTTAGATGTTGAACCGAGAAATCAGTGGACAACAGATACCTATTACAATACTGAAAAGAAAGCTGATTTAGCTGTAGCTGGTATGCTCTCAGTATTTATGGGAGGCAACTTATATGGAGAAAACTTATCTATGTCCATGCAATATGGTACGGATGAAGGATACTACTCTAGAGGTTGGGATGATAACTGGCCTGTATCTACTTATACGTATGTATCCAACTCTATACATGTTGAAAAAACGTGGTCTGCATTGTATCAAGTAATACATAATGCTAATTTATTGATAGAGAACTTAGATAAAACATCTTTTGATGCAGAAACTTACAATTTCTACATTGCAGAAGCACGTTTCTTAAGAGCTTTAGCCTATCAAAATTTGGCTACTTGGTGGAATGAAGTTCCTCTAAGAGTAAAACCAACTTCAGTTCAATCTGATAATGTGTTAGCACCATCTTCTCAAGAAGATGTTTACAAATTAATTGAAGAGGATTATAAGTTTGCAGCAATGCATTTACCTCATGCAAAAGACGCGAGCTATGTTCATGGTCGTCCTAATAAGATGGCAGCAGAAGGGTTATTATCAAGAGCTTATTTGAAAATGGCTACTTATCCGATGAAGCAAACACAGTACTTTGATAGTGCTATGGTACACTTGGATAACATCATCTATAAAGATGGTTGGCATCAACTAAGAACTTCAGCAGATGACTCTTTAGGTTATAGACAGTTATTCTTAAATTACATTGGCGGTACTTACGATTTACAAGAATCATTATTCGAAATCACATATTCAAATAATATCGATATTGGTATGCCAGGTATGTCTTCGATAGGTAATAGAAATGGTTTATCGTTCGATTATAAAGCAGTGGGTCATCCATCTACGAACCATAGATCGGTACAAGTATCTCCAGTATTTGCAAGATTATATGAGGGAGAAGATAAGAGAAGACAATGGAATATCCCTGGTATTATGTATACAGGTGCTCAAAAAGTAGCTCGTGTTCCTACATTATTTGCACCTCAATATACACCAGGTAAATTTAGAAGATGGGAACCAGCTAATTGGGATGATGTAGATCAAAACAATCCTGTAGAAGAGTATGTTCTTTTAACCAATGAAACAATTGTAGAAAGAAACTTATCTCCTATCAACTTCCCTATCATGAGATTCTCTGATGTATTATTAATGTACGCAGAAGCAGCAAATGAAGTAAATGGAGGTCCAACAGCATCTGCTATTCAGTGTTTAAACCAAGTAAGACAAAGAGCAGGCTTGGAAGTTATTGAACTTTCAAATCCAGAAAAAATAGCCTCTAAAGATGCATTTTTTGCTGAGCTAATGGATGAAAGATTCAGAGAGTTAGCATTTGAAGGTATTAGAAAACACGATTTAATTCGTTGGGAAAAAATGGAAGAACGTCTTCAGTTCTTAAAAGAGACAATGGAGGCGCACCCTGATTATGATCCAAACTATTGGACAACCCCAGGTATCTCTAGACCCATTAATAACTTCAATCCTGCGAAGCACTATGAGTTACCATATCCTCTTCAAGAGTTGAATGTAAATACAGCTTTAAGACAAAAAGATAATTGGTAATACATAATATTATTAACATTAGGGGAAGCTATTTATAGTTTCCCCTTTTGTACTTTTTTTGACTACTTAATTGATGCATAAATGAAAAAGATACTCCTTTTATTATTAATGTTTTCTGCAACATCATTCGCACAAAATAAAGAAGAGAAAACCAATTTTCTTTTCATTGCTATTGATGATATGAATGACTGGACTGGTTTTTTAGGAGGTCATCCTCAAGCAATAACTCCTAATTTAGATCGCTTAGCAGAAAAAGGAACTAATTTTAGTAATGCACATTGTTCTGCTCCAGGGTGTTCTCCAAGTAGAAATGCATTACTTTATGGTGTAGAGCCTTTCAATTCGGGTTTATATCCATTTTATGATGAGGGTATTCACGAACAGTTAATGAAGGAGTATGTTAGTCTTCCGAGACTATTAAAGGAGAATGGCTACATTACTTATGGAGCAGGAAAAATTCATCATGGTTCTAAAAATGATGAAAGAGAATGGACCAATTACTTAGAAACAAAAAAACACAAGAAAATTTTTGCTGAGGGCGAAGGTTATCAGTTGGGTAAAAAATCAAAAATGTCATTTAGACCAACTATACAACCAGAAGAAGATAATACTGATTATGAAGTGGCTTCTTATGGAGTTGATTTTTTAAAAGATAAGCACAACGAGCCTTTCTTTTTGGCCATCGGAATTGTTAAACCACACTTGCCATTTGATGCTCCGAAAAGATTTTTTGATGCCTTACCAGATGAAATTACTCCTCCAGAAATTCTAGAAAACGATTTAAATGATATACCTGCAGTAGGTAAAAGTTTAAGAAAAGCCGGAGAGGATAAACGTTTTAGAGCAGCCAACAAATGGTCGGATGTAAGGAAAGCTTATCTAGCCTGTATTTCTTGGGCAGATTATAATATTGGTAGAGTACTAGATGCTTTAGAAAAAAGCGAATATGCTGATAATACAGTGGTTATTATTTGGTCAGATCATGGATATCATATGGGTGAGAAAATGGCTTTTAAAAAGTTTACACTTTGGGAAAGAGCTACTAGAGTTCCATTTATTATCTATGATCCCAAGGGTAAAAATAACGGTACTATTGAAGAAGCTGTTTCCCTTATTAATATATACAAGACTATTGCCGATAAAGCTAAAATCGAAACACCTAAATATGTAGACGGTACTAGCTTATTACCTTTAGTGATGGAAAAAAATACAATACTAAATCAACCCGCAATCACTTCATGGGGTCAAGGTAATTATGCCGTTAGGGACAATCAATACAGGTACATCAGATATTTTGATGGAACGGAGGAACTTTACATGCTGACAGAAGATAAAAATGAATGGAAAAATCTTGCGAAAGATGAAAATTTCAAACCTGAAATAAATAGATTATCTAAATACCTTCCGAAAACCGAAAAAACAATGATTAAAGAATATGTTAATCCTTGGAGTGTGGAAGGAGAATTTAGAAAAGTATACAGAAATAATAAAGTGAAATAAAATGAAAATTAAATTAAATAAAACTTTTCAATTTCTCTTCTTCCTAATTTTAGTAACATCAAATAGTATTTGGGCAACTAATATCTACATTGATGCTCATGGAGGAAACGATACGAATGATGGTGAATCAAAATCAGCACCAATAAAAACATTAGCAAAACTTAGTAACATTCAACTAAAAGCAAATGATAAAGTCTTCTTTGCCAATGGTGGAGAATACAAAGGAACAATTAACCTTAAGGGCCTTGTAGGAAAGAAAGGGAAACCCATCTTGTTGACTAATTATGTGTCTAAGACAAGTCCGTCAGATAAATTACCTCATATTAATGGGAAAGGACATGATAATGCTATTCTGATAGAAAACGCTAAATTCATCCAAATAAGTAACCTTAAAATTTCTGCCAATGGTGGAAGTTTCACCAAAAAAAAGCAAAATGGAATGCGTTGTGGGGTTCTAATAAATATAACTGAAGAAGGAAGTTATGGCTTCATCACTTTATCTAACCTTAGAGTGGAAGATGTTTATTTGATGAAAGAAGGTTATAAAAGAGGGGACAGAGAAGTATTTACACCCAATGGTACTCAAGGGTACGGATGGGGTATTCGTATTCTTGCACGTAAAAAAGGGGCTCTTTTAGAAAAAGTAGTGATTGATAATTGTGAAGTGACCAATGTTTCTCATACTGGAATAAAAATTACGGGAACGAATAAAAATATAAAAGACCTTAAGCTAACCAATAACATAGTTTTTAAAACTGGCGGACCTGGCATGCAAATGAGTAATGTTGAAGATGGTTTGGTTGCTAAAAACAGTGTGAACTATTCTGGAAACAATGATGACTCAAGAAAGTGGGGTAGAGGTAGTGGACTTTGGACTTGGGGTTGTAATAAGGTTTTGATTGAACATAATGAGTTTAGAAATGCCCATGGTCCAGCTGATTCAGCAGGTTGTCATATAGACTTTAATTGTTCTAATGTAATTGTACAATACAATATTAGTGAGAATAACGCAGGTGGCTTTTGCGAGATCTTAGGTAACAATTTTAATTGTGCTTATCGTTATAATGTGAGTATTAATGATGGTCACCGTGTGAAAAAGAAAGGTGTAGCCTCACAGGAAGGAAAGATATTCTGGTTAAGTGGTTTTAACGGAAAAGGTAAAGAAAGAAAAGGTCCTTTCAATAGTTATTTCTACAATAATACCATTTATGTAAAAGACGGACAGATGGCTAAAGTTGCTATTGATAGAGCTGCAAAAGGGGCATTAATAGCTAACAATATATTTTATATTGAGGGAGAAAGTAAACAAGTTTTGGGAGATCAATATAAACCAGAAGTAGAAGGAGAGTTATTGATAGAAAATATTGTATTCAAAAATAATCTTTTTCTAAAGGCCAGTAATTGGCCTTTAGAAGCATCTATCCAAGACGAACAGCCTATTATAGGTGACCCTAAGTTTGTGAACAAAAATGGTAGAAATTTACTAGATTTTGCACCAACAAATAAAGACTTGGTTAAGGGTAAAGGAATTCAAATTATTGAGATTCCAAAAGATAAAAAAGGTTTATATATAGGGGTAGAGGTAAAAGAAGATATCTTAGGAAACCCTATTAATGGCAAACCAGATCTAGGAGCTATTCAGTATAATGAACAGTACTCTCAAACACAGAAATAAACCAATAATTCTTATCACTTTTACCAATTGATGAGAATTTGAAACACCTCTAATGCCCCAAATTGTGGGTGTTAGAGGTGTTTTTTTTGAAAGTAACATAAAATTGTATCAAAAGAGCACAAATTCATCAATCTTGATATCACTAAGGATTTGACGAAAATAAACCTCATAGAGAATCTTCTTTTATATAAATTGCTTTTATATTTTTTAGCTTCGTTATTTTATTTTGAAGCGACTATAATAACGACAAACATCAAAATCATAAATGAAATGAAAAAATTAATTTATATAGGTTTACCATTAATTGCATTGGTGATTTTTGCCTATAAAAGTATTGATAAAAAGAAACCTAATAAGAAGCCGAATGTAATCGTAGTTTTAGTAGATGACTTGGGTTATAAAGATGTTGGCTTTAATGGAAGTGAAGAAATTCCTACTCCCAATATTGATAGAATTGCCAATGAAGGAGTAAAGTTTACGAACGGATATGTGACCTATGCTGTATGTGGACCTTCAAGAGCCGGTTTAATTACAGGTCGTTACCAAGATCGTTTTGGTTCTGGAAGAAACCCATTATGGGCACCTAATGATATTGATCAAGGGTTAAGCTTAGAGGAAGAAACAATTGCTGATGTTCTAGGTCGTGAAGGGTACAAAAGTATTGCTTTAGGTAAATGGCATTTAGGTGCTCACGAAGCATTAAGACCATTAAAAAGAGGATTTGATGAGTTCTATGGTTTTTTAACCGGAGGACATAGATATTTTCCTGAAGAATGGACTTTATCTGATATTTCTCAGATCACGAAACATAACGAAGCTTATAGAACTAAACTGTTACGTAACAACACTAGAGTAGAGGAGAAAGAATACCTAACAGATGCTCTTTCTAGAGAAGCAGTAAGGTTTGTTGATGAAAATTCTGAAGAGCCTTTCTTTATGTATTTAGCTTATAATGCACCTCACGCACCATTACAAGCAACACCTAAATATTTAGAAAGGTTTGAACATATGGAGGAAGGAAAAAGAAAAACATATTGTGCTATGGTATCTGCTGTAGATGATGGAGTAGGTCTATTGTTAGAAAAATTAGACGAAAAGAAAATTGCAGATAATACTATTGTAATTTTTCTTTCTGATAATGGTGGATCACCTAAAATTAAAGCAGATAATGCTCCATTAAGAGGTCATAAAGGTTCAATTTATGAAGGTGGTGTACGTGTTCCTTTTGCAATGCGTTGGCCAAATCAAATTAAAAAAGGAATGGTGTACGATCAGCCAGTAATTTCATTAGATATTATGGCAACAGCAGTAGACTACGCAAATGCATCTCCTAAAAAAACTTTAGATGGTGTGAATATCGTTCCTTTTATCAAAGGAGATAAATCAGGTACTCCTCACGAATCATTAAGATGGAGACATTATGATAAGAAATCTTATACGGTTAGAATGGGAGATATGAAATATCTACACCTATACAATAAAAAATCAGAGAAATACCATAAAGAGTTCTACAACGTATCAGAAGATATTGGAGAAAAAAATAACCTAAAATTATCTTCAAAAGAAGAAGAGAAGCTTCAGAACGAATATAATAAATGGGTGGAGCAAATGGTGAAACCAAAGTACTTAGGTTTATTACAAGATAAAAAATATTCTAAATTGCATCCAGATCGCTTTAATGTAAAACCATACTAATAACAAATTTGAAATGAATAAATTAAAACAACTAGGTACTTCTATTCTCCTTCTAGCAGGACTTGCTAGTTATGGACAAACTGTTGAAAATTGGGAAAACCCATCTGTTATAAGAGTAAATACAGAACCGACACATAGTACTTTTACACATTACAAAAATGTCAACTTTTCTAAGTCGTCACAAGACTTAGATAATTATAAATACCTAAATGGTTCTTGGAAGTTCAATTGGGCAGAAAAACCTTCTGATCGTCCAAAAGATTTTTATAAATCAGATTTTGATGCGAATGCTTGGGATACGATAGAAGTCCCTTCTGATTGGCAAAGAAAAGGGTACGGTAAAGCAATTTATACCAATATCATTTACCCTCATCCAATGAATGCTCCTTACATTCCTCATGAATACAATCCTGTAGGAAGTTATAAAAGGTCATTTGACGTGGGAGAAGCCTGGATGAGTCAGGATGTTTTTCTACATTTTGCAGGAGTTAATTCAGCCTTTTATGTTTGGATTAATGGCGAACAAGTAGGCTACGCACAAGGTTCTAAAACAGGTATAGAGTTCGATATTACTTCTTTCATAAAGCAAGGAGAAAATGATCTTTCTGTAGAAGTTTACCGTTGGTGTGATGGCTCTTATCTCGAAGATCAAGATTTCTGGAGATTGAGTGGTATTGAAAGAGATGTATTTGTATATGCTACGAGCAAATCTAGAATTAGTGATATTAAAATTACTTCTGGTTTAGAAAAGTCACAGTATAAAGATGGTTTACTATCTTATACAGTGGATACGAAAGGAATCTCTAAAAAGAATAAAAAGAAACTACAATTAGATGTAGTACTAAAAGATGCTCAAGGTGGAATGGTTTATACTAAATCAACTCCTTTAGCTAAATTAGAAGGGAACACAGTAGAGGTTAAAAACCATGCTATAGAAAATGTACTTACATGGTCAGCCGAAACACCTCATTTGTATCAATTAGAGGTGGCTCTAAAAGACAAAAATGGAAATGTTGTTGATGCAACTTATCAAAAGATAGGTTTTAAAACTACTGAAGTTAAAAATGGTCAATTCCTAGTAAATGGTCAGCCAGTATTATTAAAAGGGGTGAACCGTCATGAGCACGACCCAGTAAACGGACATGTAGTTTCAAAAGAAATGATGCTGCAAGATGTTATTGATTTGAAAAAATACAATATCAATGCAGTTAGAACATCTCACTACCCTAACGATCCTTATTTCTATGAGCTTTGCGATCAATATGGTATTTATGTTTGTGATGAAGCCAATATTGAGTCTCATGGTTACGGTTATAAAGCGGATGAAACATTAGCCAATAATCCTTTATACAAAGAACAACATTTGGATAGGGTACAACGAATGGTGAAGAGAGATTTTAACCATGCTTGTGTAGTTTATTGGTCTTTAGGTAATGAAGCTGGAAATGGTTCAAACTTTAAAGTCGCTTACGATTGGGTACATAGTTATGATGCTTCAAAACCAGTTCATTATGAGCGTTCAGGATATAAAAAGAGTGAGCCTGTAACTTCTGACATTATATCTTGGATGTACATGAGTATGGAGCAGGTAACCAAGAAGTTATTGAATAAAAATGAGGGGTTGCCAGCTGAAGAACAGCTTCCATTTATCTGGTGTGAGTATAGTCATGCTATGGGTAATTCTAATGGTAACTTTAAAGAATACTGGGATTGGGTAAGAGCCAATAGATCTGTTCAAGGAGGATTTATTTGGGATTGGCAAGACCAAGGTTTAGAAGAGAAAACAGCGGACGGCGAGATTTATTATGCTTACGGTGGTGATTATGCTCCAGATACAATTCATACAGATAACAACTTCTGTGCGAACGGTATTATTGGTTCTGATAGAAAGCCTCACCCAGGTGTTGTTGAAATCAAACATGTCTATCAAAATCAACATTTTGAAATGATTAGTCCGACTAAATTCAGTCTTTATAATGAGAATTTCTTCAAGGATTTATCAAATACAACGGTAAGATGCGAATTACTTGAAAATGGTAAAGTTGTTGTGACTAAATCTTTAGATCAATTGAATGTTTTACCTCAAGAGACAAAAGAATTTGATGTCAAATTAAGTTATGAAATGAATCCTTCTAAAGAGTATTTTATCAATTTCTATTTGATTGATAATGGTTATGAACAATTGTTAGAAAAAGGACATATCCTGTCTTCGAATCAGTTTTTGATTCAAACTACTCAAGAACAAGTAGTCACTGAGATCAAAAAACAAGGGGTAAAACTTACTGAAGTAGAAGAGGTGATTACAATCACAGGTGATAACTTTAAAGTTATTTTTGACCAAAATGAAATAGGATTAGCTTCTTATATCGTGAATGGAGAGGAATACTTAAAAGAGCGTCCGAAGTTAAACTTTTGGAGAGCAATGACAGATAATGATTTTGGTGCTTGGCATGCCGATAATGAAAAAGATCAATATTATTTTGAATGGCGAGACCAAGCTTCTAAAGCTAAAGTTACTGGACGAAATGTTGATCAAAAAGACGGTGTTTATACGGTTACTTATGAGATGGAATTAGCAGCACTGAAAGCTAAAAATGTAATTACATACACTATTCAACCTAATGGTGCCATTGATGTGAATAGTGAGTTTGTTGCAGAACAGCCAAAGCAATTAAAATTCATGCCTCGTTATGGAATCACTTTAGCCATTGATAAAAAATATCATACGGTGAATTATTACGGTAGAGGACCAGAGGAAAACTACATCGATAGAAACAATGGATCTTTCGTAGGTCTTTATACTACTGATGTTGCAGATATGTACGTGCCTTACATCCGTCCTCAAGAAAACGGACATAGAACTGATGTTCGAAATGTAAAATGGTTGGATAAACAAGGGAAAGGTCTAGAAGTAACAGCTTCTACTACTTTAGAATTTAATGCTTTATTTAATCCTATTTCAGATTTTGATCCAGGAAATGAAAAAGCACAACGACATACTTCTGATGTACAACCTAAAGACCTTGTTTATATCTGTATTGATGATCAACAAGCGGGTATAGGAGGAGAGAATTCTTGGTCGAAAAGAGGTTTGGCTAAGAAGCAGTATCAATTAGATCCTTCTAACTGTAAGTTATCATTTAGTATTAATACGGTTCAAGGACCAAAAGTGAATTAATAATAGATATGAGATACAATCAGATATTAGCATTTCTTCTTTTAATTACCGGTCATAGTGTAATGGCACAAGACAAGCCCAATGTGGTTTGGATTATGTTAGAAGACGTGAGTTTAGATATGGAGTGTTATGGTATGAAAGGAGTTCAAACACCTCAAATGAATGCCTTAGCCCAAGAAGGTACACTCTATTATAATTGTTTTGGAACAGCCTCTATTTGTTCTACCAATAGATCGGCCATGATTTTGGGAACTCATCAGAGGAAAACCAATACCATGCACCATAGGTCGAACAGAAATATTGAGTTAAAAGCTCCTTTTGTACCTTTCACTTACTTAATGAAAAAAGAAGGATATACATCTGTTCTTGGTCATTCTAAAGTGAAACAAAAAGGAAAGAAAACCGATTTCAATTTCAAATACCAAGCGGTGGGAGATTGGGAAAAAGAAAGTGGTGTTTTTGATAAAGTATTGAATGCAACCCCTGAAGATCAACCTTTTGTTCAGCAAATTACTTTGAATGTAACACATAGAGGAGATTGGTGGGATAAAGTGAGCGAAAATTCTAAACACCCTGTGCACCCAGACAGTATTGACCTACCAGAATATTACGCAGATCATCCTAAAATTAGGACAGATTGGGCGAAATATTTAGATATGATGGAAGCTGCTGATAAAGAGGTGGGTATCATAGTTCAAGAATTAAAGAACAAAGGAATGTACGACAATACAGCCATCATTATTATTGGTGATAATGGTAGATGTAATGTTAGAGGAAAAGGGTACTTGTTTGATCCTGCATTAAGAATACCTTTAATCGTAAAATGGCCAAAGAATTTTAACCATTCGGGTGATCCTTATGACATCATTAGTAGTCCTGATATTACAGCTACTATCTTGGATTTAGGTGGCGTAGATATCCCAGAACATATGACGGGAAGATCTTTTATCGATCCTAATTTTGATAGAAAAGAAGTATTCTCATATCGTGGTTTGTGGGATGAAATTATGGAGTCTTCTTATGCTATCTCTACAGAAAAGTACAGATACATTAGGAATGATTTTCCTGAAGTACCTTATGATGCAAAACAAGCTTATTTGGAATTTTACAGACCTGCTGTACATGTAATGAGAGGAATGCATGAGGAGGGTAAACTTTCCCCTTTCCAAGCTTCTTTTTATGAGGCAAAACCTGTAGAAGAGTTATACGATTTGGAAAATGATCCAGAGGAGAAAGTGAACCTTGCTCAAAACAAGAAATATAAAAAAGTATTAGCAGATATGAGAAACAGATGTGCTGATTACAAATTAAAAACAACTCCAGTTGATAATTATTTCGAGCAAGATATTCCTGTATCAGTGGCTGTTTTACAGTATTTAAAAGACAATCATCCTGAAGAATACGAACGTATGAAAGGAGGAGATGAAATTGGTTTTTATAAGTTTGTGAAAGAGTATAAAAAGTTGCAAGAACAGACTCAGAAATAATTTCCTAATCTTATCTAAATAGTTGAAAAGGCTGTCTTATTTATTATGAGACAGCCTTTCTTTTTCTATCTATTATTGACTTTTGATGTACTCACCCTTATCTATTCCACTAACTATAAACCTTATGGGTTCCTATTCAATAGGGTTCAGTTATACTTTAATGATGAATGAATACATAATCTCTTGCGCATTTATCTATAGAGACAAGACAAATAGGAGGTAGAATGGAAGTGGATACCAATGTGATAGATGTTATAAAGCAGTATGAGTGAGATAGAAAACACCAACACCCATATTGTATAAAGTAGTAGTCTCTATAGACCACAAAAGGTTGCTGGATAACTAAATCCGGCAACCTTTTGTGTATTTTATAGTGTAGGTACGTTTGTAAAAAAGTCTCCACTTCTAAATATATTCTTGACAAACCCTCATTAGAAAATGAGTGTTTGAGTTGAGTGCTGATTACTTCAAGATCAAGTTAGAAGTTTTAGCAAATTCTCCTCTTTTTGCAACAAACTCATCCATTAGTTGTTGAACTAATTCAGGTTGTTGTTCTGCAATATTGTTGGTTTGGAAAGGATCTTCTTTAAGGTTGAATAGTTGTACATTTTTAGTATTACCTAATTCGATGTTCACTTGCTTATTCACTTTTGGTCCTTTATAAGAAGGAATAAGAACAAAATCACCTTTTCTATATGATGTACGAGTAGTTGCTTCTAAAATAAGATCTTCTCTACCGTCTTTACTAGAACCTAGAAGAGCAGCAATAACATTTTCAGAATCAGCTGATTTTTCTTCACTACCAACTAATGATGCTAAAGAAGCAAACAAGTCCATTTGACAAACCAAAGCATTTGATTTACCACCTTTAATTGTTCCTTTCCAGTAAGTAATAAATGGAACATGAGTACCAGCATCATATAAAGAATACTTACCACCACGAAGTCCACCTGTTGGAGAGTGATCGCCTAATAATTCTACAGCTTCGTCATAGTAACCGTCATTTAAAACAGGACCGTTATCAGAAGAGAAAATGATCATAGTGTTTTCTTCAATACCAGCTTCTTGAATTGTTTTGATCAATTCACCAACACACCAATCCGCTTCTAAAATAACATCTCCACGAGGTCCCATTCCTGATTTACCTTTAAAACGAGGGTGTGGAGTTCTTGGAACGTGAGGTTGTTGCATAGTGTAAGTAAGGAAGAATGGTTTATCTTCTTTAGCTTTCTCACCAATGTACATTTTTACTTTATCTAAAAAGTGATCTGCCATGTCAACATCGCTCCATAGTGCAGATTTACCACCTTTCATATATCCAATTCTTGGAATACCGTTAATGACTGCTTGATTGTGACCGTGATGCCATTTCATTGTCAATAATTCAGGGTTATCCTTTGCATTAGGTTCTCCTTCAAATTTGTTTTTATAATCGATTTCGATAGGATCATTTTTATCAAGACCAACTACATCTCCATCTTCAATATACACAGTAGGAACTCTATCTTGAGTAGCTGCCATGATATAAGAGTAGTCAAAACCAACTTCATTAGGACCTGGAGTAATATGTTCATTCCAGTTCTTGTCTGATGTTCCTAATCCTAAATGCCATTTACCAATAATAGCTGTATTGTACCCCGCTTTACTTAACATTTTAGGTACAGTCGGTTGTTTAGTATCAATAATTAAAGGAGCAGTTCCAGGTAAGATTTTTAAATTGTTTCTCCAAGGGTACATACCTGTAAATGCGGCAAACCTAGAAGGAGTACAAGTTGCTGAAGAAGCGTATCCGTTAGAAAAGTTCATACCATTATTGGCAAGAAAATCTATGTTAGGAGTATTGATAGCTTTTGCGCCATTGGCACTAATATCACCATATCCTAAATCGTCAAGATAAACGAAGATAATATTAGGTTTACGCACTTCAGAAGTTTCGTCGTTAACAGCTTGCTTTGAACACCCTACAAGGCATGCTGCTGCTAATAATAATAAACAGTATAGTTTCATTTCAGAAATAATTTAAAAAATATAATAATATAAATTTAGCAGATTACTCCCCGAGAGAAGGGAGTTTATTCGTCAAAATATTATAAAGGCTAAAATACGGTCATTATTGGAGAATTTATGTTACTTTTTGAAAAAAAAGTAAATAATCAGAAGAAACATTAAGAATATAGTAAGATAAATACCAAAAGTAACACTCAATTTACGCTAACAAGCATCAACCAAACCACTCATTAATATTTATTCTGTTACCTTTGTGGTTCAATTCTAAAAGGAATACCATCATAAATGGTTTTACTTTTAATAAACCATTTTATATGACATTCAAAGAACTGAGGTTAAATCCATCCATTTTAAAGGCATTAAACGAGGAAAATTATGAAAAGCCGACACCTATTCAGGCTAAGGCTATACCGTTGGTATTAAAGCGTGAAGATGTTTTAGGTTGTGCACAAACGGGTACAGGTAAAACGGCAGCATTTGCTATTCCAATTATTCATTTGATGTCGGAGGAGAAGAAAAGTAGGGATCAAAAAATAAAAGCTCTTATTATAACTCCTACTAGGGAATTAGCCATTCAGATTGATGAGAATATCAAGAAATATGGTAAGCATACTGATCTAAGAAATACTGTAATCTTTGGTGGGGTTAATCAAGATAAACAAGTAAAGGCAATAAGAAGAGGAGTCGACATATTGGTGGCCACTCCTGGTCGTTTGCTAGATTTAATTGGGCAGGGTTTTATTTCTTTAGCTCATATTAAATACTTTGTACTTGATGAGGCAGATAGAATGTTGGACATGGGTTTTATCCATGATATTAAAAAGGTATTAAAATTACTTCCTAAACAACGTCAATCATTATTCTTCTCAGCTACAATGCCTAAAAATATTGTAGACTTATCGAAACAAATTCTTCGTCAGCCAAAAAGTGTGACAGTTACTCCAGTATCTTCTACTGCAGAAACTATCAAACAATTTGTGTATTACACTAATAAGAAAGAAAAAATTGATTTATTACATTTCTTATTGAATGAACATAACATTGAACAAGTTTTGGTGTTTACTCGTACCAAATTTGGGGCTGATGGAATTGTAAAAAAACTGATTAAAAAGAATGTAAAGTGTGCTGCGATTCATGGTAATAAATCACAGAATCAACGTCAGAAAGCACTTTCGGCATTTAAAGAAGGGAGTATTCAAGTTTTAGTAGCTACTGATATTGCTGCTAGAGGTATTGATATAGATAAACTACAATATGTGATCAATTATGATATTCCGAATGAGTCGGAAACATATGTGCATAGAATTGGTCGTTGTGGTCGTGCTGGCGAAAAAGGGATATCAATTTCTCTTAGTGAGGCAGAAGACAATAAATACATCAAAGACGTAGAAAAACTGACTAAGCAAGAAATTGAGGTAGTCAAAGAACATCCTTATCCGCAAACGGATAAACCGATGAATGCTACTCAGAAAAAAGCTGTAGAGAAAGAAAAACAAAAGCGTAAGCAAGAGTTTTTTGCAAACAAAAGAAAGAAGGAAGCCGCAAGAGGAAATGCTTCTAAAGATGGCAAATCTAAAAGTGGAGGAGATAAGAAAAAGAAACCTTTTAATAAAAGAAGGAAATCGAGTTCTGCTGCAGGAGGCGAAGGAGGTAGAAAAGGACCTTCTAAAAGAAGATAGTTAAACAAGGTTGTTTTATTAAAATATGAAGCAACCTTTTTTTATGTAAAGTGCCTTCTAGTACTTTCAGTTGTCTGATTCTCCTTGTTTTTTATGAGCACTCAGGTAAATACACTATTTTTTAGTTAAATTGGTGTAACTAATCACATGCACCATAAAATATACAATGAAACTATCAGAATTTCTTCAACAACTAACTCAAGATAAATTACTCTATTTTGCATTACCAGTATTCATGATTGCAATCATCATCGAATACCAGGTGGCAAAAGAGAAATATAAAAGGAAAGATACTCAAGTTTCTTTATTAATGATGGTGTTTGCCGCCATAGTAGAATTCCTTCCTAAAGTAGCAGCATTTATCTTCTTTTTTTATTTAAATGATATTAGTCCATTGAAAGACATTGTACAAAGGCGATGGTGGGCTTGGTTGCTGTTATTTTTCTTAGATGATTTTTCATATTACTGGTTCCATCGCTTAAACCATGAAGTACGATTATTTTGGGCAGGGCATGTCACACATCATTCCTCAGAATTCATGAATTTTGGTACCGCTTTAAGGCAGGGAGTGGGAGAACGAGTACATAAATTCTTTTTTTGGCTTTGGCTACCTCTTATCGGTTTTGATCCATTAATGATTTTTACAATGATGGGTATAAGCCTGATTTATCAGTTTTGGGTGCATACAGAATTGGTCGATAAATGCCCTAAAATTATTGAGTTTTTGTTCAATACGCCTTCTCATCATAGAGTACATCACGCTTCTAATATTCGATACCTAGACTGTAATCATGCTGGTATGTTAATTATTTGGGACAGGATTTTCGGCACTTTCTCAGAAGAACTTAAAGGTATTGACACACCCGTTTACGGTTTAACAGAAAATATAAATACCTATCACCCCATAAAAGTGATAACCCACGAATATCAAGCCTTATGGAAGGATATTAAGCGGGCTCAAAATTTTTCTGATAAAGTAAAATACCTCTTTAAATCTCCGGGTTGGAGTCATGACGGAGAAGATAAACGAGCGAAGACGCTGAGGAAGAACCTACATCAAGACATAGAGAATCCTATAGTGCTATAATTCTTCTATTTGATGGAGTATCGTTGGCCTATTCGTCGATCTTATTCAACATGAACAACCACTATTTATCTAACATTCCTCTAAAGAATGTTTGATAATCTGTATCTGTATTGGTTAGGTTTAATTTCTTTCTCAAACGCACTCTTGCAACTTCTATCGACTTTGTACTTTGATTTGTAATACTCGAAATATCTTTTGTAGATAAATTAAGATATAAATAAGCACAAAGCTTTTTCTCGTTGGGTGATAGGTTAGGATAGTGCTCGTTGAGTTTATCGTAAAACTCTTGGTTAACTTGTTCAAAACGGATTTCTAATTCTTTCCAAACATCCGATTGATTATCACTTTGTAGATTGAAAACAATAGACCTCAAAGACTTTTTTGTAGGAGTATCGACATTATCGTATAATTTCAATAAATCTTCTGATACCGAATTTATCAATTCATATTTCTGCATCAGGTGCATTATATTGGTAGTTAATTCTCGATCTCTAAAAGAAATATCGTTTTGTAATTTTTCATTTTGAAGACGGATTTTCTCCTGATTACTCTTTGTTAATTCAATATCAGATCTCATCTGTTTTACCAATATTTTTTCATGTTTTAGCTTTAACTTTAGAAAACGCAAGAATAGTATTCCTAATATTAAGGCCAATAGTAGCAAAACACTTAATACAATAATTGTAGCTTGTTGTAGCTCCTTCTCATTTTGTAGTTCTATACCTTCTTGTTGAAGTTGTGACTCTTTCTGAAATTGTTTTAGGTTATTTTCAAAACCTTCCTTTAAAATATGATCAGAGTGATTTTTAAATTCTATTAAATAGGAAATAGCTGTTTTAAAATCACCTTTTTCTTCATATAAAATATAGAGGTTATGATATGTATACTGTAATAAAATCGGCGAGTTTAAATCATCTGCTATGGCTAAAGCCTCCATATAAAAAGGTAATGCTTCATTAAGTCGATGTTCTAAACGATAAATATTTCCCAGAATATTAAGAGAGGTGACAATCCCTTCTTGATCATTAATCTCTTTTTTTATTTTTAAAGCTTCCTCTATAGAATATCGAGCATCTTTTAAACGCCCTAATTTGATGTATTGATTTCCGATATTGTGTAATGTCTTACCTCTTACTTTATTGAAAGTGGAATCCTTACAATATTTAAGGCAGGTATAAAAAGATTGAATAGCCTTTTCAGGGCTTTCCATATTGTCATATAAGCTTCCTAGGTTAAGATAAACCGTTGGCAAATAGGTAGCACCCATGGCATCGTTTTCCTTTAAATCTTTGATTATTTCTTGATATAACTTCTCCGATTTAGAAAACTTTTCTTCTTTCTGATATAAGATCGATAGATTAATTTTAGTTTTAGTTAATCTATTGTCAGCATTGTTATCTGTAAATATTTTCTTAGCCGTCTGATAGGCATCCTTAGCATTTATAAGAAAACCCTTTGTTAAATAGACATTCCCTAATAGGTGTTGAAACTCGCCATAAAGTAGAGGATGATCTTCTTTTTCACACAATACAATACCCTCATTAATGTAGTCTAATGCAACATCTAGATCGTGATTAACATACTCTTCGGCTAGTTTCTTTAATATTATTACACGCTTATCAGGATCGACACTTAAAGAAAGTTCTTTATGAAGTTGATCTATATTTTGTGCAAAAATATGATTTGAAATTAAAAGGAGAATAATGGAAGCTAGTAATGATTTCAAATTAGTTTTAGTTAATTAAATAATTGAGATAGTAGTGACACAAAACTACATAATTAATCAAAATTTATTGGAGCTTTAGAACTTAAATTGTGATAAAAATCAGAGTAAATTATCTTTTATTATTCATCTAACTTTTCGTTAGCATCAAATAAATAAAAGAAAGTAATCATTTATTTACCCTGAATAGAAATAAATGATATATAATAATGAGTATTGTTAGGTGTTGAAAATCAATTACATAAAAAATGTTGTAGTGGTAATGTAGTGATTGTTTATTGAGTTTTGTTGTGTTATAGAAAGGTATTTGTTGGTGTGCCATTAAGAACAAATCAATTTATAAACGACTAATCTTGTGGTGTTAGAAATATAGACCTATTCAAATATGATCTATGTCTTCAAAGAAAAATCCGGTTGCCTCAGATAAAGAGGAACTTTTACGGCTTATTGAAGAACGGAAAAAGGAAATCGACGCCTTAAAAAAACTTTCAAAGAGACTTTCTTCATTAACCAATTCATTTATTAAACTTAACTCAAAGTAATGAGAAAACTTTCACTGTTCATTCTACTTCTAGTTGGCGTATTTTTTAGCACGCTAGCTCAGAACAGAGTCACCAGTTACAATTCCCAAGGAGAAGCACAAGGAGTTATCCGTGTGAAATTCGTGGAGAATGTAACAGATCAGCTACAACTTGCGTCCCCAACTCTAAGGAGTAATGCCCAAGTGGGTATTGCTTCCTTTGACGCAGTTGCTCAACAATTTCAAGGACATGATCTAAGAAGATTATTTCCAGAAAACTCGAAGTTTGAGCACAAACTTAAAAAACACGGTCTACACTTATGGTATGAGATGACTTACGATTCTCAAACAGATGTACAAAACATTGTTAGAGCTTTAAGTAATGTAGCCGAAGTACAAATCTCTGAACCTATCTTAGAAAAAAGAATCATAGGTGGAGAAGGAAATGCTACCGTATTATCTAAATCAGATATTGCGAAAATTCAGTCGACTCAATCGACAATGAATGATCCTTTGTTATCAAATCAGTGGCATTATTTTAATGAAGGTGATGGAGAAACGATTCGTCAAGATGCTTCTATTCAACTAGACAAAGCATGGGAAGAAGTAACGGGTGATCCTAACGTAATTATCTCTATTCATGATGCCGGTGTAGATATTCTTCATGAAGACCTTATCAATAACCTTTGGGTAAATGAAGGGGAATTAAACGGTACTGACGGAGTAGATAATGATGGTAATGGTTATGCTAATGATATTCATGGTTATAACTTTGCTAACAATACTTCTGTCATCGATGCGATGACTCACGGTACTCACGTGGCAGGTACTGTTGCAGCAACCAATAACAATGGTATTGGTGTAGCAGGTGTTGCCGGAGGTTCTGGAAATGACGACGGTGTACGTTTAATGGTATGTCAAATTCTTAGTGATAATGGCGGAGGAAATATAGAAAACTCTTATATCTACGCAGCAAACAACGGTGCAGTAATTTCTCAAAACTCTTGGGGATACCTTAACCCTGGTTACTATGAGCAATCGGTATTAGATGCCATTGATTATTTTATTGAAGAAGCAGGAGATTACGAAGGAGCTCCAATGAAAGGTGGTGTGGTTATCTTTGCCTCAGGTAATGATCATACATCAGAACCTTACTACCCGGCAAACTATGAGCCGGTAATTGCAGTAGGTTCAACAAACGCCAACAGAACTAAAGCAGATTACTCTAACTATGGTGAATGGGTAGATATCTCAGCACCAGGTGGACAAACATCTTCTGGTTTAAGTTATGGCGTTTTATCTACTTTACCTGAAAACGAATACGGTTACCTTCAAGGTACTTCTATGGCTTGTCCACACGTATCTGGTATTGCAGGTTTAGTAACAAGTAAATTAGGAGGTCCTGAATTCTCAAAAGATATTCTTAAAGCACATATTATTAATGCAGGTATCGGTTTAAATGATACGGAACCTCAATATGGTGATTTATTAGGTAGAGGCTTAATTGATGCGTCTATCGCTATTAAAGAAAATGAAGGTATTGCACCAGAAATAGTTACTGATATTCAAGTAACTGCATCATCAAATGATTTCATCGAATTGTCTTGGACTGTGACTGCAGACGAAGACGATGATAAAGCAAGTAAGTTTATTTTGTATTTATCAGAAGGTGATTTTGATGAATCTACAGCAACTACTTATGTTACTTTTTCTCAAGCTGATGCGGGGTCGTTAATGACTTATAGAATCGATGGTTTATCATCGGAAACAGACTTTACATTAGGTATTAAAGCATTTGACCATTGGGGGAATGCTTCTGCAATGTCTGAGGCTATCGCAGTTTCTACCAACCAAGGTCCTTCTTTGACTTATCCTACAACAGATTATACTTGGCAGAATGTAATTGATGTTACTGGAGACATTAATGAGACTCAAGTGCTTGAGGCAGAGTTTGAAATCGGAAATGCAAACGATGCGTTCTTAGAATGGGGGTTAGAACTTCGTCAGAGTAATTATTTTATTAGATCTTATTCTACTGTTGGTACTGGTTTTAATACAGCTGCAAAAAAATCGACGATCAATTTAAATAGAATTACACCTACTGATGTAGTGAGAAATGAAGATCGTGAGCCACTTAGAGAGTTTAGAAATGAATATTTGAGTTATACAGATGCATTCTATGCAGAATATGTAGTGGGTGATAACGATGTAAGTGTATCAAACACAATCGCTGCAGCATTTGTTGTAGAAGATCCCCACGGTTTTAACCTTTCTGAAGTAGATGTCTTTTTAAATGATATTACAGTTGGTAAAGCTGTGTATGAGGTATACCAAGGTAATTTGTTAAGCGAAGCCAAATTGGTATTCTCTAAAGAAATTGAAAATACATTAAAAGGCAACCATAAGGTAAGAATGGATGATCAAGAAACCTATTTCTTCCCAGAAGGTGAAGTTCTTTGGTTGATTGTAAAAGTACCTGCGGGTAATTTATATCCAATTGGTATCAGTGCTAGCAATAGTCATAAAGATGCTATGACCTACCAATGGATGTCTTTCGATGATGGAAAATCATTTATGCCAATTGAAGTTGCTTTAGGACAATCTGGCTACTCATTTACTCAAGGTGCATTAACTGATAAAGAGTATCAAGGTGATTTTATTACATTAACTCCTTATGAAGGTAGTATTAATGGTGAAGGCACTCAAACTGTAAAGTTCACCGCTGATATCAGTGAAGTGAAAAATGGTTATGTGAAATCTAATATTTTGATCAAATCGAATGATCCTAATGCAAAAGACGCTAAGATTACTACGGAAGTAAACGTCAAAGGTCATTTGCCTGATTTATCTGTTCCTGGTATTGCCAATTTTGGATCTGTTCAGGTAGGTAGAGAGAAAGAGTTGATCATAAAAATGGAAAACTATGGTTATGGAGCACTCAAAAGTACTATCAAATATGAAGGGTTAGACGGCACTGATTTTGAAATTATTGATAAACCATCTTCTGTACTTCCAAGAACATCTGAAGATTTAGTTGTTAAATTTGCTCCAACAGCAAATGGAAATACGAATGTTGTTTTGACGATAACAGATGGAAATGGTCAGGAACGTAAAGTCAATTTATTTGGTAATGGTGAAGCGCCATCAGAAATAAATATTACACCAGAAAGTCAAACACATTTAATGGCACTTGGTGAGGAATTACCTAGTAGTGTAATCATTGAAAACACAGGTGATTATCCATTAGAATTTAATATTCCTAAGTACTCTAAAAATAGTATTACAGGACATGAGTTTGGTTATTCTTGGAAAGTAAGAACTGATGATTTCCGTTGGGAAGAATTAGAAGGACAAGACGGTACAGTAGAAGTTACACACCACTTTGTGGATAATGGATTCTTGGACTTTGTGACTGTGCCATTAACGTTTAAGTTTCCGTTCTATAACGAATTGGTAGATACTTTATACATGTCTCATGTAGGTATGGTTGCTTTAGATGAGAAAGACCCAGTAAACGGTTCTTGGGGTAAATTCTTAGGTTCTAGCTATACATCAAACGGATATTTTGCTCCTTGGTATGATTACTTTAATCTAACTCCAAATACTAAATTGATGTATAAAGTATTTGATGATCATGTGGTTTTCGAATACAAAAATGTGTACTCTAAAACAGAGTTAGGAGAATCTGGAGATCCATTAACGTTCCAATTGGCTATTTTCCATACAGGTCATGCAGAAATGAGATACTTAGATGTAAGTTACTCTAATGCAATTTCTAAATTCCCTATGTTGGGTATGGAAAGCCCTGATAAAAAAGATGGTATATACTTCTTTGATATTTATGGTCAACCTGAGCCAATATTTAGCCAACAATGGCAAAATGTTTGGATTGATATCACTTACCCTGGTCCTGAAATTATTGCGAACTTATCACAGACAAGTGGTGTAGTTGGTGTTGGAGAATCAGTAGAAGTAACTTTTGATGTCAAAACAGACGCATTAGTAGAGGGTGTTAATATTCAAAATATTGCTGTCGAGAATAATGATCCTTTTAACTCTACAGCACACTTTACTGTAAATGTTGATATTACAGATGGTGGCGATGCTATTGTGAAAACTTCAGACAAAGTGATTGATTTTGGTACTTTATATCAAGGTGCTGAAGCATATAGAATGATCAACTTTATTAATGAAGGTAACAAGAATATTGATTTTGTGTCTGCTACTTTTGAAGTAGGTACACAGTTAATGATCGATAAGCAAACATTTACTTTACCAGCAAGATTAGGTACTATTGTTCAGTTAGATCTTACTACTTCAGTTTTAGGAGAGTTAAGAGATAAATTAATCTTTACAGATGAATTGAATAATGAGCATGTATTTGAGATCAAAGGTAAAGTAGTAAAAGCACCTGCAATTGCATTAGAATATACTCAAGATTACTTCCAAGTATTATCTGGAGAACAAGATGAAATGCAAGTAAAGGTTTCTAACGTTGACGGAGATACTACTTTAAGAATGCTAGTTAATGCTAATGCTTGGTTGTATCAAAAAGAAGAGGATATAGCTGCAGCTTCTCATGAATTACCAGACTTTGAGTACTTCTATAAGGATAATGATAAATTCCTTCAAGGTATTGCAGATCCAAATCATCCATCATTTAACTGGATTGATATTGTTTCTAAAGACGGTGAGAAACTGGAATTCGATGAATCGATCATGGCAGGTGAAATTACTTTCAAAAAGCCGGTGACATTCTACGGAAAGCAGTATGAGAAAGCATATATGGGCTATCCTGGAGTGATCACTTTCACTAGGCCAAACGATTTCTTAGTGCCAATTATCAATGATTTCATTCCTAAAGCAGACCATTTTAATAACTTTATTGCAGTAATGTGGGGTCTTACAGGATGGGATTACTTTGATGAAAATCCAAATAAAGGTATTTACTTCTATGAGGATGATCAAAAAGCGGTATTTACATACCATAGATGGACACATTCATTTGGTGAAGGTCAGCAAAGTATGATCGACGCACAGGTGATTCTTTTCCACGATGGTCGTATTAAAATGCAATACAAAGTAAGCAACCCTGAAGGAACAAACTTCTGGAGTAATGCTGTTGTTATTGGATTGGAAGATGAAATGGGTGAAAGAGGTGTACTTTCTAGTTACGGTAAAAAGTTGATCAAAAACAACTTGGTACTAGAGTACATTCCTGCAGAAGTAATTAATGTTGAAGCAGGTGAAGAGAAAGTATTGGATTTTGTAGTGGATGCTTATAATATGATGGGCGGAACATACAAAACAGATCTAACTTTCAACAACCATACTCCAGGAAAAGAAGATATTTCTATTCCTGTAACATTAGAAGTAGTAGGTACTCCAGATTTAGTTTGGGAGCCAGAAGTATTGGACTTAGGAGATGTTTTATATACTCCTAACATGTGGATTCAACCAGAATTTACGATCAAAAATACAGGTACAGGAACTGTTGTAATAGACAAAGATGCCTTCTCAGGACATGATGGTTTATTCTTCGAGTTTTTCATCCAACTAGTAAATGCTGAATCAGGTAGTTTAGAAGGACCAGAGCAATGGCATAATCTAGATAATATTTATAAGTGGAAAGAAATCTGTAACGGACCTCCAGATCCATGGGGTGGATGTTTTGGTGATATTGAAGTGGTAGAAGGTGAATACAATTATGTATTACCAACTCTAACTCCTCAATCAGAATACAAATCTCGAGTAACAATTATGCCTGAAAGTGATGGGGCATACGAAAAAACGATTACATATACTCTGAATGATGTACCTCGTGAGCTAGTAATTAAAGCGAACTTCTTCTTACCTCCTGTATTCGAAACAGATGTGGCTGATACTTTATCAGTTATGGCTATGACGGACATGCATGAAGAGTCAAAAACATTCATGATCTCTAATGAAAACGGTAATAATACGTTGGATTATCAATTTGATATTCAATACAATTACCAAGGAGAGAATGCAGTAGGAAATATGAGTAAGGTAGCGGCTAATACTGCTATTGTATTCCCAGAAATTGCTTCTTTTGCATCTGTTGGAAATACAATTGATCATAATGACTTTGCTTCTGCTGTTTATTATGGTGATAAGAACGATACAAAAGCCACTTCAATGGGTTATGGTGGAGGTCAATCTCTGACAATGGTCACTAGATTTGACACACCAAAAGAAGGAATCGATTTATCTCATGTTGCTACATGGTATGTTCCTTCTGGAGCAAAAAATGCTGATATTATTGTAGAAGTACTTTCTGGAACCAAAGAGAACTTAATCTCTATCCACAAAGAAACATTTACAACAGTCACAGATGCTAGTGATCAAGCAGGTGAATTCCAACTATTTGAGTTGTCAGATGCCATCACTTTCTTCCCAGGTGAGAATATCTTTATCGCATTTACTTACGATAAGTTCTCTTCATACCCTCAAGGATTAAAGTCGCTTGATAACCCTATTCCTAATGCCTTCTTTATACCAACAAACTCTGGTTTGAGCGATATTTCAGAAGACGCAAGATTCGAGAAATTTGCCATTATGATGAGAGGTTTTGGTAAAAATGAAGTAGCAGGAAATTGGTTCACTTTAGATCACTCTGAAGGGCAATTAGAGATGGGAGAAACAGCTACTGTAACAGCCTCTTTTAACTCTAATTACAATAGAGGTAGAAACGAACTTTTAGCTAAAGTAAATATAAATACAAACGATCCTAACGTATCTGAAGAGAACTCTAGTTTCTTTGCGAGCATGTACATTAACCATGCACCGGCTCCAACGGAAACTCCAGTAATGGTTCAGCTGCTTGAAGGAGATACGACAACGGTAACCTATACTTTCGAAGACAAAGAGAACCATACGTTCACTTTATCGGTAGAAGACTTAAATGATCTTGGTGAAACTGTGATAGATGATAAAACGGTAAGCATTAAGCTTACACCAAGCTATGATCATGCAGGTTTACATATGGTAAATATCGTTGCGGAAGACGAACATGGTATGACTTCAAAAACAACTATTGAAGTAGACATTACTAACGTGAACCGTGCTCCTGAGGCTGAGCCATTCGATACGTTACGTTTGGCTGTCGGAGAAGTACATTACATCGATGAATTAGATGTATTTACTGACCCTGACGGTGATGAACTAACATTTGGTATTGCCAACAATAACGATGGTCTTGTGATCACTGGTCATGCAAATGGTGAGTTTATTATCTCAGCACTTGCAGAAGGTACGACCGAAGTAGCTATTATCGCTACTGATCCTGAAGACGCATCGTCAATCATTACTATTCCTGTAATTATTGCAGGCGATAATGATGATGTGACTAACATTGTGGATGGTCAAATTGGACAACAATTTAATCTAAGCAATTATCCTAACCCCGTACAAAGCAAAACTATTTTTAGTTTCGATATGCCTTTATCAGGTAATGTTGAATTGGTGATTTTCAGTACAGAAGGTAGAAAAGTAGATCATCTATTATTAGGTGGGCTTTCTGTTGGGAATCAGCAAGTAGAATACAATACAGATCGATTACAATCGGGTGTATATATCTACACTTTAATTGTGAACGGTCAAGCAAAAGCATTTAGCAGATTGATTAAGTAAAGTCATTAAAGCTACTGATTTTGTTAAATAGAATTGGATATTTTACCACTACTCGGATTTTCTGGGTAGTGGTTTTTTTATATCAGTGATTATCGTTTTATCCATCAATAGAAGATATGCACTTAAAATTAGATCAAAGTTCAGGAATAAAAATCATCCTGAATGATGACTATTCAGCAATATCGCTTAGACATAAAAAAATCGACTTATGTTATTCTATCTCTAAACATAAGTCGATTTCTAGATAGGTTAGGCTACGAATAAGCTCTTACCTCAAAGAGTTTGGCATTCTTAGCACCATAAGTTTCATGAAGTTGAATTCTAACAGCTGTAGTTTCTACAGAAGTAAAATCGAATTGGATCAATCGGGTTTTATTATTTGAAATAGTACCCACTTTTTGCCATTTACCTTTCACTCTTACCTCAACATCTAATGCTTTCATTAATTCAGGAGGTATTTGTGTGGTATAAATTTTATCTTCTAAACTATCTCTTCTAAGCATGATATTTTTCTTGACATTTGTATCACACTTTATTTCAATTTTTGATAAATCAACCTTTTCTGACCATTCTAACTGTATTTGTGCAGGTAGAGTATCAGATTGCCAATGATGTTCAATTTCTTTATAATCCCTCGACCAACCATCGTTTAATAATTGAGGATTACCTGATGTAGTTGATGACGCAATTATTTTAGATGCCTTTTGAACAAGGTCCTGTGCATCTTTGGCTGGTCGATTAGGAATAAAAACATCATCTCTAAGTAGTTGTTCTTGAAGTTCATTATTGAACTTTTCTCCCAATTTTCTTGGGTTGACTTTTTTCTTTACACACAGGGCAGCAGCAGTACCAACAGCTTGTCCTTCTAAGGCACAAGTGGCCATTATTCTTGAAGAAGAAAGGGCAATATGTGTTTGAGAGATGTTTCTACCTGCAAAAGAAAGGTTTGGAACATTAATAGAGTATAAACTCCTATAGGGAATTTGATACACCTCTTCAAAATCGTCGTGGAAATAACTTGGAGGTTCTTTTAAATTAAGCATTCCGCCAGGGTTGTGTTCGTCCAACGACCAACCACCATAAGCTACAGCATCTTTAAAATCAACGTTATTTAAGAGATCGGGCTCGCTAAGGATATGATCTCCAATAAATCTTCTCGATTCTCTTTTTCCTGGTAAAGAAGAAACCCAATCGAGTGCATAATTTTCTGTTTCAGGAAATTTACCAGAATTTTTGAGGTAATCCCATACGCCATAGGCATACCCCATCAAAGCATGTTTGTTGTCTTCAAACTCACCAATTATATCATCATCACTACCAAGTTCAACCCACCAAAAACCTAACTCAAAAGGCTTTAAATTACGTCCTTTGTGGGCACCTTCTGCATCATACTTTTTGGTAAAATGAGGTGCTTCAAAAGGCATTGGTTTACCCATATCTTTTGAGCCTAAAAGAATTGTAGATCCCATTTGCCATCCATCCGCTTCTTTGGGTGCAAATTTTTCATTAAACTCTGAAGAAGCTTCTCTACCTGTTCTGTAAAATGCTCCTGCTGTTGCCCCTAAAAGCCCATCTCCAGAACAATCAATAAATTGTTTTGCTTTAAAAGTAAATTCCGTCTCTGTTGTTAATTGCCAACAATAGGCGGCATCAATTTCGTCTCCTTTCATAATGGCACGAAGACAAGAGGTATTTAGGTAAAGATCTATATTTTTTTCCTTGGTGATGAAATCATATAAAATATGATCCCAAACAGGATAAGAGTCTTGAGGGTTATTGAAACGGTTGTGTAAAAGCATCTCTTCAATAATACCAGTTTCTCTTTCTGGCTTACCATTTTTTAAATGATTTACACCATTGAGGTGTACTCTAATTTCGCTGGAAGAATTTCCACCCAATACAGGTCGATCTTGTACTAAAGCGACTTTTGCACCGTTTCTACCTGCACTTACTGCAGCACACATTCCTGCGGCACCACCACCTATAACAACAACATCATATTCTAAAGTTTTTTTTCGATCAGGTCGAGGCTGCTTCCCCGTTCCCATTTTGTTCCATTGGTCCTTTGGGAGAAAATTTTTCTTGGAATCGTTTTTTAGCAGTTTGCTATCATTTTTTTCTTCGGCAGAAGTAGAGCCAAAAAGGGGAACGATACTAGCTCCCATCATACCTTTAAGGGTATTTTTAAAAAAAATCCTTCTTTTCATAAATCAAATAATAATTTGTTAGTTCTTCATTTCGTTATTTCAAATTCCTAAGTAGATAGATAAAGTTCAAGGTGTTAGCTGTCTATTTTTCGATTGTTCAGTTTATGTTCAGTAAAAAAGGATGTAAAAGGCTATCAAATGATGGTCTTGTCTATTTTTATTCTCTAATATTTTAATCTTGATAAAGTCGATAACATGGACCAACACAGATTTTATCCTCAAAAATCTAAAGAGTGGGTAGTCCTTTCAACTTTTTGGAAGAATTTACAATAGATGACAAATAGTAGTTTAGATCATTTATAATTAACCACTTAGCATATATTAAAACCACTTTCTCTTTTTATTTTTCAAAATCTTACCGTGCTTTGTATTACCAATTTAAATTAACTAATGAGCTATAGTCCGTAGCTCATCATTTTTCATTACTTCCAATCGCTCTATGAGAACATCAATTACTCAGGCCAAAAATAGCTTTTTGGCCATCTATAAGGGCATACAGAAGGAAGTATGGATCTTATCTTTAGTATCCCTTATCAACAGGATAGGGGCAATGGTTATTCCTTTTTTATCTATTTATTTATCAGAAAGTAAAGGGTTTACCCTTACGGAAATCGGATGGGTCATGTCGGCATTTGGCATGGGTTCCATTATCGGTACGTGGCTCGGCGGAAAGACCACCGATCGTTTTGGATATTATCCAGTAATTATCTTTAGTTTATTGACTTCGGGTATCGGATTAATTTTACTAAAGGAATTGGATGGATTTTTCGAAATCGCCATAGGCTTTTTCTTGGTAACTTTAGTGGCTGACATGTTGCGTCCTCCCATTTTTGTGGCCGTACATAAATACAGTACAGAAGAGAACAGAACCAAGTCGATTACATTGGTTCGTCTTGCCATCAATCTTGGCTTTGCTTTCGGACCTGCTGTCGGAGGTTTGCTTATAGCTACTCTTGGTTATCAGTCATTATTCTGGGTAGATGGTTTAAGTTGTATTTTTGCAATGATTGTATTTGCTTTGACGCTTACTATGCCGAAGATTGTAAAAGAAGTGGCCAAAAAAACGAAAGCAGAGAGGAAGAGTATGTCGCCGTATCATGATAAGTCTTTCTTAATTTTCGTGTTATCACTCACCTTATTTGGGCTAATTTTCATTCAATATTTCAGCACTGTCCCTTTGTTTTATAAAGAGGTACACGAGCTGAATGAAGCGACTATTGGTTTAATTATCTCTAGTAATGGTTTTGTAATTTGTATTTTGGAAATGCCACTGATGCATTGGATCGAAAAACAGAAGAAGTATTCGAAAATAAAAATCATGTATTTTTCCATTTTCTTAGTACTTCTTAGCTATATATTTTTGATAGTTGGAATGAACATCGTTCTTCTATTCATCGGTATGATGTTGTTAACCATAGGAGAAATGCTGATGTTCCCATTATCAAATACAGAAGCCATGAAAAGGTCTTCAGGGAAAAACCAAGGGGATTATATGGCTTTGTATGCAATGAGTTTTTCTGTAGCCCATTTAGTCGGTCATAACTTAGGTATGCAGACCATCAATTTCTTTGGATATAATCTCACTTGGTCTGGGATGATTATAGGCTTGATTGTTTGTTACTTCTTGCTGAAAGGGTATCAAATAGCGATAGAAAAAGAGAAAGAATCTACTGTTTTGAAAACAATTAATTAGTTATCTTGTAGTAGATATAAGTACTCATAATAAAGAATTAATAATGATTTATTTTTGGCTTAGTACTTAATTAAACCCAAAATAAACACTATGAAAAAAGCTATATGGAACGGTGTAGTTTTAGCAGAAAGCGATAAAACCATCGAAATCGAAGGGAATCAGTATTTCCCACCTTCTTCTATCCACAAAGAATTATTCACCCATTCTAAATACGAAACCTCCTGCCCTTGGAAAGGAACAGCTTCTTATTATGATATTGAGGTAAATGGTCTTGTAAATGAGGAGGCCGCTTGGTATTACAAAACACCAAAAGATGCAGTGAAAGAGATAAAAGAATATGTAGCCTTTTGGAAAGGAGTAAAAGTAGAATAAATAGCAGAGGTTGTTTTGTATAAATCGAAACAACCTCTTTTTTTTAGTAAAGAAGGACTTTAAGCAAAATGTTTGATCAGGGAATTATAAATTCACTTACTAATAAATCCATAATATGTTTTTTTTATAATATCTAAGTTGGATTCATTTTTTATTTATTGTAAACATTATTACATTCGAGCATATTTTATTGACTTTAAAGCAGACTAGAATTATTCAAACAAATTTTATGTGATGTTGGAATTGTTTTTTATTTCGTATATATGCCAATACGTAATAATTAACTCTCTGAAACACAGCTGATATTTATCGAAAAATAATTCTTATCTATTCTTTTTAAAACAAACTATTTTTATGTTCAAGCCTTTATTAACAACATTAATATTATTGATTTTTTCTGTTATAATGTTTAGTTGTAACAAAGAAGAAGAAGAATACAATTACCTTATCAAAACATTAGAACCTATTACTAACCCTGATGGTTCTATTCAACTTCGTGGAAAATTAATGGTTGATGGTTCTAAACGTCAGGTAGGGTTTGAAATACACAATTTAACTAATATTGGTAATACAATAAACATTACATCAAAATTAGATGAAAGTGGTACATTCAATACTAATTTTATAGACTTCAATGATCTTGGTGAGAAGTTTGTTTTTAGGGCTTATTATATCGATAAATTTGGTAATAAAGGCTTGGGTCAAGCAAAAGAATTTACTTCTATCATAGATATGAAAGTAATCATTAATGAAAGCTCTATTCCAGATAGTATTTTCATTGCTGATACCATTAATATAACAGGAAAAAACCTGCAAAAAAATGCTATTAAAGTTACTTATGGGTATGAAACTAAAGATTATAATTTTTATACTTATACAATATCAAGGTCTTTTGATACATTAAAGATACACTATCCTGCAATTCACACTAATATTGGTGAGTTTTTAGTATTCAGAATTCAATCACATCAAGATATTCTTTTTGAAAAGAAGATTAAACTTAAGTACCCAACTTTTATTAAATACAATGAGAAAGGGGGGTACAGTGGAAAAGATTTCACAATATGTGGCAATAATTTTATAAATGACCTTGAAAATACTTATTTTCTAAATAATAGAAAAAGAGAATATGCCAAAAAGATAACAAGTGATTCTATTCGTTTTACACTACCATATGATTTTTATGAACTGAACGATTCTATGACTATCTATAATGGTAATTATACTTTTAAAACACCACCACTTAAACAATTGCCACCTGAAATAAGTATTGAAAGAGTTGATATTGAATCAGAGTTATACACAGTTAAAGTCAATTTTGAAAATATTAGAAGATCTGATTTTGAGGGTTATTTTAATGAATATAAAGCGGTAAGAGTCAGAGAAACAGATAATAGTGTTACATATAAACTCCCTTTGATTTCATTTCCATCCACAAAAGTAAATTTTAATATTCGGAGAATATATTCTAATAAGGAACTTCTATTAGAACAAGAGGTAGATATTTCTACACCTTTTAATATAAGTAGTACAGAGGAGGTTCCATTTAGGGGGGAACATCAGGTGTGTAATTATTTAGGGGAAGCTTACTTGGCGGTGAGAAGAGATGAAAATCTTTATTTGTATATGTACAATGATAGTGACAAAGAATGGGTGGAAGTGTCAGAATATCCTTATTCTATAAGTAGCCAGTTTACTAGTTATACACGCTTTATGGTTGACTCAATATTGTATATCTACTTAGGAGATGGAAATATAATTAGTTATAATTTTTCAACGAATTCTTGGTCTCAAGTAGCAAAAGTTGATTTGAATCCGATCAATATGCAGCCATTATTTTTTGTCTATAACGAAAACCTATATGTAGGAGCCAACAACAAAATATTGAAATTTGATCTTATAAATAAACAATGGAAAGATGATACATCTAATTTAGATTTCCTTCCGATTAATAATACAAGATTGAATAAAGTATTTTTAAAAGGAGATAAAATATATCAATATAGAAAAAGCGATCAAAACAAATATGTTCTTCTAGTCTCTGATTTTCTTGAAAAGAAAACGATAGAAATTCCTCTTGAAAATAATTATTCTTCTATTCACACTATACCATTTATTTATCAAGATAGAATTTACATAGCTATACGGTCATTTAATTTGGTGGAAGAAATACTTTATTTTGATTTAACCACTGAGAAGTTTTATACTGATTTTTCTATTTGGAGGCAATTATACCCATTCAATCAATTGTTTTTTAAAAATAATGAAGGACTTCATCTATACATAGGAAAAAGATCGGATCGTACTGCTTACACTATATTAAAAAAATAAAACATGACTAATTCAAAACAACTGATCATCTTAATCTGTTTAAATTTACTTTTTGGTTGTAATTTATTCGAAACAGAGAAAAACCTTTCTGTTGAAACAATGGGTTATATTGTAAGTGAAAATGGTACAATTGAATTTACAGGAGTACTCCCTGAAGGTACTGAAGTAGATATCAACGATACAGGTTTTTTTCTAAATTATACGAATTCCAATGGGGCAACCCATTTACAACAAAATACTTCCCATAGGATTGAAGACAACAAGTTTATTTTAGAGATCAAAGATAATTGGGATATGTTTACTAATATTAGTTTCAAAGCATATGCTATTATAAATGGAACATCGGTACAAGGAAAAAATAAATACTTTACACTTTCTCAACTTCCTAAGTTTTCTATTGATTTAAATACTTTACCAGATAGTGTTTTCACTTTTGACACCTTAAGGATTAAAGGGATAAATTTTTTAAAAAATTCTATCAAAGCCTCTGCAAGATATGGAGAAGATGAGCGTTTTTTGCCAGTAGATAAATGTATTGTGGATAGTACTAATCAAATCGGGATAAAATTAGAAAACCCAGATTATTTTTATGATAATATGGTTGTATACCTGAAAATATTTGATGATCGCCATGAAGTATTAATTCAAGAGCCTATTCCAGTTAGAGTTCCCACCTTCACAAAATATTCTTCTGAAACTGTTTATTATGGAGATACTGTGATTATTCATGGATATAATTTCCATAAAGATTTAAAACTTAATATAGGCCAAATTCTTGATATGAACGATCAAGAAATTACTGTAAAGATTGGAGAAGATGTTGAGTTTCCCTTGAATTTTAAAATAGACTTTCCTTTTTACCATAAACTATCTTTACCATTACTTAGAGCCCATCTTCCACAAATAAATAAAATTGAAGTAGTAGATGGGAATGAATTAAAATTAAAATTTTCAGGTAAGTATCTTAACTCTACAAGTTATTCATTTCTCTTTAATGGTGAAAGTGGAGAAATTATTGAAAAGAGCGAAAATGAGGCAATTGTAAAAATGCCTAATATAGAATTTCCAAATTTTGAAGCTGAAGTAGTCTTATCTAATGGATTGGATAATCAAGTATTGGAAGAGCATTTCCAAATACCAGCATTCTTTACCTTATTGGATAAAACAAAACCAACTCTAAAAAATGATAGTCATCGTTTAAATGTAAATGGTGATAGTTATTTTATTTTTCATGGTTATGGAGTTACTATAACGAAGTTTGATAATGAAAGAAATCAATTTAATAAGGTAAGTTCAAATGAGTCCATCACAAGCAGTTACTTTAACAAACCTCTTAATGCCTGCTATCAAAATAATAAGATATATATTTATTCTGGAGATGAAGAAAACAATATATATTGTTACAATATTGTCTCCGACAAATGGGAAACTCTTACATCAATCCGATTAGGAGATCATTTTATTAATACTTCTATTTTTGCTACTGATAAAGCTCTTTATCTTGGGTATGGTACATCCAATACAATAGAAAATAATGGTTTGTATAAATATGATTTAGAAACACAACAATGGTCTAATATTGGTTTACAGCATACCCAAGATTTCCATATTTTAAAGTCATATACCTATAATGGAAGTGCTTATATTTTTGGATATGAGGAAGTAGACGGAAACACAAATGCTTTGGTCAAAAAGATTGACCTTACTACACATCAGGTAAGATGGATTAAATCAGAAATACATTTTGAGGCTCAACAAGCCGATTACAACATTTCAAGGGTAGATGAAGAACATTTTGCGTTTTTATTCATGTCTAACAATGGAACTGAAGAGGCTAATTATTATTTCAATTTGTTTGATTTTAAAACGGAATCTTTCGAATTAATCACAACACAAAAAGCAATTATTGATAGGTCAAGTTGGTATAATAAAGGAATGATGTTTACTAACCATCAAAGAATTTATTTTTATGATATAGGGTACGAAAATTACCTTTTTGCTTCCACAAATATTCTAAATTTGAATTAGGATAATAGAAATAGGTGTGTATTATTAATGCCAAGATGAATTCTATGGATAATTAATTCATAAAAGCATCTATTGTAATTGTAACTATTTAGTTCCAATCATTAATTAATGTGATAAGTATATTATAATATATCTTATGTACTTTAATTTAGTTATTAAACTAAATGTAATCTTCCTATTTTTGCCGTTCAAAACGAATCATAGTAACCAACAATTAGACTTAACATCGATAAGGCAATATGAACTTTAATACGACAAGATTTTTATCAAATAAATTTTTGATTAAACTAACTCGCCCTTTTTTATTGGTATCCGCATTTATTTTGCTGTGTAGTCATGATCTATACATTAAAATGGAAACTTATTTTTTACAACCCAATCAAGAAGCGACTTTAAGTTTATACAACGGTACTTTTGAATTGAGTGAAAATACAATCGCAAGAGACCGTTTATTAGATGCATCAGTAGTGGCTCATCAAAAAAGAACTTCAATTTCTGATGAACAATGGAGCGATCAGGACAGTACAATTACTCAATTCCATTTTAAAACTGGTGATACCGGAACGTATGTAGTTGGTGTATCGACAAAAGCAAGAACCTTACAACAAACCGCCTCTTCTTTTAATGGCTATCTTAAACATGATGGGGTTATTGATATGCTTAGAGAAAGAGAAGACAATAATGAATTGGAAGATGATGTGGTCGAAAGCTATCAGAAACATGTAAAAGCTATTTATCAAGTAGGTGATTCTAAAACGGAAGATTGGAAAACGGTTTTAGGGTACCCAATAGAATTTGTGCCATTAGAAAATCCTTATAAAAAATACAGTGGAGAGTCTTTAGATGTTCAGTTATTGATGGATGGGAAACCATTGCCTAATCAGTTATTATATGCGGATTATATTAGTGCTACTCACCATCACCACCATGGAGATCATTCTCATGATGCAGCAGATCATTCTCATACCAATGGACAAAGGTTTCGTACCGATGCCAAAGGTATTGTTACTCTCCTTTTACCGGAGGATGGCATTTATTACCTCCGTACGATTCATATGGAAAAGATGGATGGAAATAAAGAGTTTACACATCAATCAAAATGGTCTACGTTAACTTTTGAAGTAACGCATAAGCACGGGGAACACACTCATACTCATGATCATCATCATGAAGAAGAAATACCTACAGGGATCTTTGTATTCGGTAGTATTTTAGTGATTGGTATATTATTTATGTATTTCAGAAAAAAGGACTAACAATGAATAGGTATCAAAAGAGAGCATTATCATTATTATTTTTGATGATTCCAATGATAGCATTTGCACATGATGTGACAAGTGCTGATCAAGAACTATTAAAAAGCGGAAGTCTATTGGCTTACATTCAGGTGGGAGCCACCCATATGCTTACGGGGTACGATCACTTATTATTTTTAGCAGGAGTAGTATTTTATCTTAGCAGTTTTAAAGATATTATAAAGTTTATAACTGCTTTTACGATTGGGCATTGCATTACTTTAATTGGGGCAACCTATGCAGGTATCACTGCCAACGAGCATTTAGTAGATGCTGTTATTGCTTTAAGTATTTTATATAAAGGATTTGAAAATTTAGGTGGCTTTGAAAAGTTGAAAGTTAAATCGCCTAATTTATTGATAATGGTTGTTGTCTTCGGATTGATTCATGGGTTTGGGTTGTCTACTAGACTACAATCCTTCGAAAACGGAACCGAAGCACTTTTAAGTAAGATATTATGCTTTAATGTAGGGGTAGAAGTAGGTCAAATTTTAGCTTTGATTCCTATAGTAGCAATCATTAGTTGGTCTAGAAAAAGCAAGCAATTTCCAGCCTTTTATAAAGCCGTTAACTGGTATTTGATTTTGGCAGGGTTGTTTTTATTTGGCTATCAGATGATGGGGTATTATTCTTAACAGTTTCACTTGACGGAAGAACAACTTATCATTTTGGAAAATTCGAAGCTTATAAGTTAACATTGAAAGGTTTTTATCTAAAGTAGATATGGAATGAAAAGGTTTTTACGAAGAACACTTTTATTAATAATTGGTCTCTTATTTTGTATTGTATCAAGTTTACACACAAGGGTACTACTTCTTGGAGTGATTGTCTTGCTACTTCAAAATGAGGATTTTGTTAGTAACTATCTAAAAATCAAAAAAAGATGGGTACTCCTATCTACTTTAGTGCTTTATATTTTAATTTTCCCCAAGCGATCTTTTGATAAAGAAGCGGAATATCAAAGTGTATATTTTAATTCGACGGGTAATACGGTAAGTATGCCTTGGCTTCCTTATCTATCTTCTATTATCTCTGAGGAAGATGGACAATCTGTGGCTGTTTTTATGATGCATGTCTTACCAGAAGATATCATCAGAATATTAGTACAAAAAGGGTTGGGGCTTCCTTTTGGTTCAGCACTTAGAGATATGGTCACCTATAGTAATCATGAAAGTTTATGGAATAATTACTTATTTCATAATGGTGCTCCTACGTCTATGTTGCCCTCTAATTTATATTTTCAGATGATGCAAGATAAAGGTCAATACAAAGACCTATCGCATTATTTTGTTCATTTACCCAAGAATAAAAATTTAGAAGACTGTGAAGTAACAGTCTTTTGTCATGGTTTTTTAGGTAATTGGTTATTGTATCCTAAAATCTATGATGAATATTCTAATCATATTGTTATTTGTGTGGAAACAAAAGGGATGAGTGGGATTTTTACATCTTCTGATATGAAACATATCTATTCTAAGGTTTTACCTCATGCTTATAAAAGGATAGGAATTTCTCCAAAGAAGCCTCATTTAGTGGGTTTATCCAATGGATGTTCTGCTATTAATACAGCAATAACCACTTTGCCAACTCAATTTAAATCCTATACTGCATTATCTGGCGGACTTTTTTCAAAGCCAAGATATGGCCAAAAAGTAAAAGTGATTTATGGAGCAACAGATCAATCAGGTGGAGTGTCAAAATATATCCCCCAAAATAAATACAAATTACATGTCATCAAGGGTGATAATCATGTTTTGTATATCAGTAATCCTGATACCGTATTTTCAATTTTAAAGCAATTTGATACTTCATTGTAACTCCCTTCTATTTTTTGAGGAGGATTAAATTCAAAGCCATTTTATTAGTGCATATAGGTTGCATACTAAAAAGATACATTTGAAAAATAATGTATCATTAAACCCCTATTGCATGAAATTAGGTAGTAGTATTTGCCAAGAAATATTTGATTTTGTGTGATATAATATTGTAGATGTGAAATGGAAAGCAATTTGTGATACATAAATATATTTGCATATCTTTCACAACTTCAATAAATTAGCCAAATCAAAGCAAAAGACTGTTCTCAAAAAGCTAACTTTTTCCTTGCTAACGAATCATTTTTTAAAAACTATGACAACCAAAATACTAACTACTTCTGAGGGGAAGCTACACACCTTAGAATTACGTAAACTTATGAATGGACTTTTTAGTTTTATTCAAAAAAGATTAGAATCTCAAGAATATGATCAAGGTTTTCAGCTTGATTCTTTTTTAGATGATAGTTACGAAACTCATTTCCAAAAACTGGCAAAGCAGTATCGTTTTAGTAAAGACGACCTTACATTTTTGTTATTTGCTTATGCTTGGGAGTACCATCATTTGACCTTCTCTTCTTTCTTTAAGTATGTGGATAAATTGGATGTATTGGTCCAATATCAAGGTGTTTTTGAAGAAAATAATACAAGGTTTATCCCAACTTTAAAGACTTTTTTAGAGCTGTTTTATCCTCAAAATAAAGAAGAGATGTTGATGTATTTTATGTCATCACATCACCCTTTATTTCGATATGGAATATTGGCATATCAGAATAAAGAAGATAAGCTAACAGCTGTTGTACATCAAATAGTTCGTGTTTCAGAACAATATGCACATCATTTAAATGGAGGCGATCCACCCAGATTGGATCAAGGAGAACGCTTTCCTGCACAATTAATGACACCCAAAATGTTATTAAAACATATCGTTTTACCTCAAAAAACACGAACCGAATTAGAAGCGCTACAACAATGGTTAAGGGTGAGGAAAAAATGGAATGAATTGCCCATCATAGTTCGAAAAAAAATCAATAAAAGTCAGCTTTATGTATTTACGGGTGCTCCGGGAACGGGTAAATCATTAACGGCATCAGCCATAGGCTTAGAATATAAAATGCCTACATATAGACTTGATTTATCTCGAGTAATCTCTAAGTACGTAGGAGAATTTGAGAAAGAAATGGAGAAAATATTTTCTCGTTTACACGGTCAAGAAGCTATTTTATTTATTGATGAAGCGGATGCCATTTTTTCTAAGAGAGATGAGAAGTTGAAAGAGGCGAAAGACAAATATGCCAATCAAGAAATGGCCTATTTATTACAACGTGTAGAACAATTTGATGGAGTAGTGATATTGGCAACCAACGTAACAGATATCAGAAAAATATTTGATAAGGCAATGTTGAGAAGGATAAATAGTGAGATCGAATTTACCTTTCCAAAAGCCAAAGAACGCTATTTATTATGGAAAAACGCTACTGTTACACCCTACAATTTACCTGCGAATGTATTGGATAATTTAGCCAATAATTATCAGGTGAATGGGGCGAATATTAGTGCAGTAATGTCGAAGGTACTTATTGATTGTATTGATAATGGAACAACTGAGATTAAAGAAGAAACTATTTTAGAATACTTAAGGAAAGAGTATTTAAAAAGAGACTCCATGTTTAAAGCATGCCGAGATGATGCCCCTCCATCCATATTAATGGAACAACGTTTAGGGAGATCGGCAGTACATACAGGTTCAAGAATGTAAAGAATAAGGCATGCTACTAGAACAAATAAAGAAGAAAAAATCAGGATCGGTTTCAAAGGAAAAACCATTTGAAATGACACCTGAAAAAAGAGCACAGTTGATTGCACTAGAAAAAAACTATGAGGCCTCTTTAGTAGATTTTAATTACGAAAGAGTAACACCCGATGCAGATGCAGGAAAGTATTTTTTTGATGAATCGACAGGGTACATACAATATAAGGTTGTTCCTGGGCAAGGTTTTTACAGAATTTATCTCAATAATTATCTTGATGTTGACCAACTGATACAAAGTAACCCAACTTGGGAAGGAGTAGTCCAACATCAAAATCAGTCTTTGATAAAGACTACAGAAGGTACAAAACATTTGATGGCCAATGAAGTGATTAATTTAGGCAGGGTAGAAGACTTTAAAGTGTTTCCTGTTTGGGCTTTACATCATATGGCAACACCTGAAGATGGAATCAAAATTGGGGAGGCCTTTGTACTTTCGAGAAGTCAAAAATTACAAATACCAAAAGCAAGGACCCTACAAAAAGAAAATGAAGTCACTTTATTTTCACCTCAAAATTATTTTCTACTTGGTCTAACAACTCATGATATTATAGAAGCAGAAGGAGCTGGTTTTCCGCTTACTCAAAATTTACTTCAAGTATTGTTCTGTCAGAACGAAGATCCTTTTAATTTAAATCAACTAATACATTTACTCAACGAAGACGAACAATATAGCTTTTTATATCATACAACTGTAAGTAAAAACCCCAAGTATCAATCTCATTTTAACTATCTACTGCAGCATATTGATGTGAGCATTTTGAATAGTTGGTCGAGCACTGCTAGAAAGATTTTTATCAATATTTTATCACTGAAAGGTATTGATAAAAAAAAGGGGAAGGTTGCTTTTGTTCAGCAAGAAATTGATTTATTCAATGAGACTGATCCATTTGAAAAAATGGAAGAAGTGATTCGCCAAGTGATGGTAGGTTTTCCAAAGATAACAGACAACAAAAAGGAAAATGAAGTGGTGAGTGAAGTGGAGGCAAAGCTGACTTTTATGTATGGCCACATCAAATTTGATTTATATTTTGAAGTGGGAGTAGGTTTTGCTTTATCCGCAGAGATAGGAGACGATAGGTCTTTTGATGTAAGCTTTATGTATACTTTAATGGTAGAAGGTGGAGTTGATGTTGCGCTTTGGAATGGAGGCTCTTTTAATACAAGTGTAGGGTATATGCTTAGTAACAGCAATAAAAATTCTTTTGACTCTATTCAACATTTTACGGTGTATTTACTTCACTGTTTTGCACAGCATCCTGAGTTAGATGATATAGAGAGTTTGCATAATTATTTATCAGAACCTCAACATCAGGATGAGCTGAGAAAGAAGCATATTAAATACGATATTTTAACTCACAATTTTAATTTTAAGATAGGCGGAAAGACACCGAATGATAAATCAATAGAATTTATATTAGCGTTTAAAAAAGGGCACAAAACCAATAGGGTACAAGAGTATAGAAATGGAAAATTGTATGATAAATCACAAGATTTCATTAACAAAGAAGAATCAAATTTTGAACTATCAACATCCTTTAAAATAGACAATTTGGTGGTCACCTTTTCATACATAAAAATAGTAAATTCCGACAATAAAGATGATAACGGAAAGTATTTACAACTAAGGGTAGATTTAAACTCTAATGAGATTGCACTTACCAGATTGACCTTATTACAACTAGGAACGGCAATGAATTACTTAGAGAGAAATAATATTTCTAAAGATAATAATTATTCAGATCCTATCGAATGGATGAAGAAGGACGGTATAAAATTATTAATTCACCTTTCTACTTTTTTTAAATCATCGAAGGCGACTCCTTCAATGATGGGATCTCAAAAAGTATTAATGGATAATTATAATAAATTAAATGCACTAAATAAGGTAAAGGGTAAATTACTCTTAACCTTTGGAGCTGAAGCCAAGTTTCATATTGGTGATCATGGTACCTATTTAGAAAACCTCAGTATACTAGGTACATACAAAGACAGCTTATCTTTAGCACTTGATAGAGATACGGCACTACTAAGGCAGGGTCATTATGGTAAAACAGAATTTAGCGTCAGTAGGACAACAAAAACGGATATTTATATTGGCAAAAAAAACCTATTGTATTTAAGTAAAATCTACAATGGTTTAACCTATGAAAATGATCCTGTTGAGGAAAGGGAATTGAGATTTATGAAAATGAAGGAGGCTCAGGATGCTTTTAATGCAAATAGAGTAGATGATTCAATAGCCATTAAAAAAGATTATTGGGAAGGTTATGATAAAAGAAGAACCCAAGCTCCAAAAGAAGAATTGGAAAGGTTTTATGCTAAATACTCTTCAGACCTTAAAGAGTTAGGAATATCATTTATTGAAATGTTGATAGATACTTATCATCAAGGTGAAGAGTTAAAGGATAGTGGTAAAATTCCTCATGACCAAGAAGTAACTTGGGGTATGGTTAATATAAACTTTATGAATGGTATTGATCTATCGTTTTTGATGCGATATGTGGATGGTACAGGTCCTATGTTTTTAAATGGAAATTCTGTAGGGAAACATACTAATATGGGCAGTTTTATCATAAATAATTTCACAGACAAAACAATAGGTGCTAAGAAATTTAGATCACCAACTGAATTAATTGTAAACTTCCTCTTTCCAATTTTTTATAAACTCAGAGAACAATATAATTTTAATATTTTCCACTATGAAAAAAATATTTTTTAAACTATTACCTGTTTTGTTTATTTCAATAGCTTGCTCAAATCACGATAATACAATTAAAAATTTGGATATTGAAGTAAGAGAAAAACTTGAAAATTTATATTTGAATTACATAAAATTATCAGGATATGAACTTAATGAATTAGATCATTTAATTAAAGTAGAAGACAATAAAGTAATAAGACTATATTTTCCTTTATTTTATAATGGTGAAATCCATTATGACTCAACCAGTATTCAAGAAATTAGTTCATTTACTAATTTACAAGAGTTAAATTTATTTGGTTTAAAGTATTATCCTAATGGGATAGAAAATATTAAAACTTTAAAATATTTAAGAGTAAATCTCAAAAAATTCAACAATTTTCCATTTGAAAAATTTAAGGACAAAAGACTTGAAACGTTACAGGTTGATAGTTTACAAGACTCAAAATTAATAGAATCTATCTATGATTTAATTTCATTAAAAGAGTTGATAATAAGAACATCTGAAATTAAAAAGTTGTCTATTAAAATAAGTAATTTTAAAAATGTAGAAGAGCTTTTTATTGAAGGAAAAATAAACACTTTACCTGAAGAGATAAAAAGTTGTTCAAAGCTTAAAACATTAAAAATATGTTCAGATTCTCTCACAAGCCTTCCCGATGCATTTCAAAATTTTACAGAACTAAAAATGTTGTATATCTATTCAAAATCAAAAATAGATTTACCCATTTCTTTATCAAATTGTAAAAATGTTATTTTATTCAAATTGAGTGGTATAATAAATGAATATCCGGAATGCATTAATGGGATGGATAGTCTAGGTAATCTAGAAATTGATTGTGGTGAGAATGGTGGGTTTGATAGTTTATCAGATGGGATGAACAATCTCACTCGACTCCATACTCTAAGAATAGAAAACCCAAAACTTAAATACCTACCAAAATCTTTGAGTCAAACCAAATTGGAGTTCTTAGAAATTCGAGGAGCAAAATTGAAGAATTATAAGTTTCCGATTGAATACAATCAATTACCGTTAAAACATATTGAATTATTTGCCAGTAAGGTTGGAGAATTTCCACCGTTTCTCTACGATCTAACAACAATAGAAGAAATAAAAATTATTGGAGGTTATTTTGATTCGATGAGGAATCCTCAACCACAAAAAAATTGGAATAATTTAAAGTCTTTAACTATATCTGGTACCGAATTAAGTGCACTACCAGATTCTTTAGGTTATTGTAGAAAACTACAAACAGTAGATATACAGCATAATAGACTAACAACAGTTCCTCGTAGCTTCGCCAATTTAGGAGAACGTCTTTGTTTTTATTGGTTTGGTAACCCATGGAAAACTCTACCTAAAGAGATGGACTGGAATTGCCGAGATTTAAACCCTTGTTCGGTGGGATATTCTAATTTGCCTCCTGCCAAGAGGAGGTGAAATGAGAAGGGTGAATAACTTAATTAATAATGAAAGTGATTAATATTTTTCACTATGAAAAGTAAACTACTATATTTTTTATTAACTGTTTTATTAAGTTGTAATTTAAATACAAAGGAGGAAACAGTTTTAGATTTATCTGAGGAAGATCAAGAACAATTAAAAGTATTGTTCAATAATCATTTAAATTATTTTTCAATTGATTTTGCTTCATTAAAGAATGAAGTTGAGGTATTAAATGGGGAGTTAGTACGATTAAAATTATTTGACTTCAAAGTAGATTATGAGATGTATCCAAGGGAGTCGGTAGAAAAGATTTCAAATTTTAAACACTTAAAAGAATTAATTTTATTTGGTTGTGATTATTATCCCAAAAATATGGACAACTTATCAAAGTTAGAAACTCTACATTTAAACCTAGATCGAATACACAATTTTCCCTTTGAACAATTGAACTCAAACACTTTACAAATGCTATATATTGAAGGAGATAGCATAAAAAGTGTACCTAATGCAATCTATAATTTTACGTCATTAAAAGAGCTTGAGATATTAACAAATGATGTTCCCTCAGTATCTAATGAAATAGGTAATCTTAAAGATTTAGAAAATTTAGTTATATCTGTAAAAATGAACACTTTACCAAAAGAGATAAAAGGTTGTTCAAAGCTGAAAACATTAAAGATCTATTCAGATTCTCTCACAAGTCTTCCTAATTCTTTTCAAAACTATACGGAATTAGAGATATTATATATCTATTCAAAGTCAAAAATAGATTTACCCATTTCTTTATCAAATTGTAAAAATGTTATTTTATTTGAATTGAGTGGTATAATAAACGAATATCCAGAATGCATTAATGGGATGGATAGCCTAGGCTATCTAGAAATTGATTGTGGGGAGAATGGTGGGTTTGATAGTTTATCAGATGGAATGAGCAACCTCACTCGACTCCATACTCTAAGAATAGAAAACCCAAAACTTAAATACCTACCCAAATCTTTGAGTCAAACCAATTTGGAGTATTTATATATTCATGAGGCTAATTTTAGAGATTATCAGTTTCCAATCGAATACAATCAATTACCCTTAAAGTATATAAAATTATATGACACAAAAATTAAAGAATTTCCAGAGTTTATTTATGATCTCACTACTTTGGAAGAATTAAACATAAAAGGTGGTTATTTTGATTCAATGAGGAACCCCCAGCCACAAAAAAATTGGAATAATCTAAAGTCCTTTACAGTAACAGATACAGATTTAAAATCATTACCAGATTCTTTAGGTTATTGTAGAAACCTACAAACAGTAGATATACAGTATAATAGACTAACAACAGTTCCTCGTAGCTTCGCCAATTTAGGAGAGCGTCTTTGTTTTTATTGGTTTGGTAACCCATGGAAAACACTACCTAAGGAGATGGACTGGAATTGCCGAGATTTAAACCCTTGTTCGGTGGGATATTCTAATTTGCCTCCTGCGAAGAGGAGGTGAGTAAAAACCTCATTCAATTAGATAATTTCTTTTTTATGAATTAAGAAGGTATTCGTAGTAGAATTTCAATTATACAACTTTAGTTCTTAATTTGGTTGGGAAAGAAAGATAATTTAAGAATACATATGAAATCAAAAAAAGAGCAATTAGAAGAGTTAGAAAAGGAGTACGAGAAACATCTAAAATCCTTGGATAATGAGACTTTACCTTCCTTAAAAAAGCAACAGAAATTTGTGAAAATAGCAAAGGAGTTGGAAGAGAAGATAAAGATCTTGAAAGGGTAAAAATATTGTATTACATAAAAAGCCCATGACTTTTGTCATGGGTTATAGAAATACCAAAACACTAACAGAAAAAATGCACAACACAACTCAAAAATTAAGTATACTCGACCAACTAATGTTATTAGCTATAGATGACAATAAAGGTACTTTTGTATCAGATTATTCTATTTTCGGCTATTGTCTTGCAGGAGCAGCATTATATGATCTGACTTTAAAAGGAAAAATCGTCATTGAAAATGAGAGAGTGAAAGTAATCAACAGGGAAAAGGTAAATGATCTTGCATTAGATAAATGTCTTGAGATGATTGACCAATCAAAAAAAGAAAGAAAGGTAAAAACTTGGATAGATAAATTAGGACAACGTGAAAAGAGTTTAAGAAAGCATAGCTTAAACAAATTGATAGGTTTAAATATCCTCGAAGAAAAAGAAGATAAGATCTTATGGATTTTTAGTAATAATAAATATCCCACTAAAAATGAAATTCCAGAAAATGTAATCCGAAAGAGATTAATGGATATCATACAAGAAGAGCAATCCCCTGATAATAATGATATAATGCTGATTAGTTTGGTGAATGCATGTAGTCTTAATAAAGAGGTTTACGGTAAAAAAGTAGCCAAAGAAAAGAAGAAAGAAATTAAGGCTATCATTAAAAATTACCAATTTGCCGATGAGACAAGTACATTGATAAAAGAAATTCATGAATCTATTATAGCGGCTTTAACAATAATCATGATCGTTCCTGTGATTGCAGCTACTTAAAACCAATGATAATTAATAAGGATTCTTTTCTTGGAGATTCAAGTAATTAGAAATAATGTATAACTTATACCATTAATGATAAAAATGGTTTAAAAAAAGTAGTTTCCTTAAAGGAACTACTTTTGTTATTTCTAAACTATAATAAAAATAACAGCTTGCAATATAGAACCAATAACACTATGAACACTTTGTTATACTATCACTCTCAATTACAAATTGTTGTTTTGCATAATTCAGTAATAAGGAATGCAGAAAAGCTGCAACTATTTTAAAATATCAATGAATATAAACGATAAAACTTTTTTACTACAATTTAAAAAATAGTAGATCTAATAGATAAAGAATAAAAGTCATTTTGACATATATTAATTAGGGTGAAAGCACTTTGAATTGTATAATAATAGATACTTTATTCTTTTTATTCACTATTCAATCATGCTTCAATTACATAATAACAACAAATTCAAGTTTGAGCAAAGAACAATACATGTACATGGACTTGGTACTGCATTAAGTTTTGGAATGCTGATACCATTACATGCAAGAGGAGTAGCTGTACATGCATATTTAACATCAAGAGGTTATAAATATGGACAATCTGCAGAAGAAATCTATAATGTATTGCCATTTTATTTTAAAACAGTAGGGGATACGAAACTATTAGCTTTATTAGCGACTAAAGATGTTTCTCATAAAATATCTCAGTATAATGATCCATCATTAGCAAATGAAACAAATAATTTATTTTGGGAAGATAGTGGTATTAATAGAAGTAGAGGAGCAGAGAATACTACAGATTTTGATCATTTTAAATCATGGTTGGATCATATTTTTGATACGATTGCAGGACATGATACTAATATTGTATATGATGTTTTAGGTGGATTCCATTTAACTAACTTTCAATTTTATGGAGGTTTAGGTGTTTTTTACGGTATAACGGTAGCTTTTCGTTCCTATCAAAATAAAGTTTCGTTAAAAGAAGGAGTACAAACAGTTTCTAAAGCCGTTGCAATTGGTTTTGCTAATAAATTGATTATTTCCACTTTTGGGTTTAAAGCTTGGTTAGGTTTTTATGCATTGAAATATTTAAAAAAAGGAATTGTATATAGTTTTGATTCTGTAATTCAAAAATGGAAAGAAGAAGGTAAATCTCCAGAAAGAATTGCTGCATTAGAAAGAAGAGTCTCTTATTTAAGAGACTTAAACAAAAACTTGAGGAAAACATTAAACAATCTTGCTCTATCTCAGTATCAAAATTTACCCAAAGTATTGAAAGACGCCTTCTCATATATAGAAGAATTTGTTTATGCAGGTAAAGTAAAACTTAGAAGTTATTTTATAAATACTCAAAACTTTATTTTAAGTATTTACGATAAATTTATTTCGTTTATAAAATCAACAACTGTTTATACACAGGTGATTAGTCCCTTGAGATATAGAATTACTAACTATATACTTAAACCTATAATGGATAATATTATACAACCTTTTGTAGAAAAAGTAATTTTAAAAAAGAAAACAGCACACCAACCCCAAAAAAAGAATACCATATTTAATAACCTATTGGCATTCTTTAAAAAATACATAGTGGAACCAGTTAAGAAATATGTTGTAAAGCCAATTAAAAATCTATTTACAAAGATTTTAAATAAAATTAGAGAAATATTTAAGCCAATACATCAATGGATGCAGAAGTCCAAATTAGTTAGGAGTTGTGGAAATATGTATGCAGCATTTACAGAGAAATTAGCTGAAATACTTACATATGACTATAGTAATAAAAATATAAATTTATCTAAAAAAGAAGTTGTGACAAGAATCCAAAATAAGTTAAGTAAAAGTTTAATGAGTAATTATCAGTTTACATTAACTTAAAAAGCATGATCATTATGTAATTAGCTTAATGATTTAAGAACTTTCTTTCATTAAAGATGTAACAACTCTAACTATACAAGAGCTTTTGAAAACTAAGTAAAGTTATAAACTATACACTTCTTTCTTTTTTAATCAATTATTGAAGAGAGAAGTGTATAATGTTACATTCTTAATAACAATAAAGATTTTAATCAAAATTTTAATTACTACGTTATATTTATTGTTTAATCTCAAACTAATTAAATTGCTATTGCATAATGAAAAACTATACTACAATATTTTTATTGCTTTTTGCTGCCTTTATATCTTCTTGTACAATGAATGATGAGAACGAATTCTCACATTTTGAATCCTCATATTTCAGACACGAGGTGGTTGTTGAAGATACTTTATACTTTTTTGGTGCAGCTGCACATACAGATTACAAGATTGGTAAAAACGGGGTAATTCATTTTAATTCAGGGACACTAGATTTTTGTAATTTTAAAATTGAAGCTGGAGGTAAATTAGATTTCCATGGAGATACTAATATTCATAATACCTCAATAATTGCTGATGGAGAAGAGTATTTTTGTATCTCTGTTCCGAATATTAATGTTTCAATAAATGGAATAAAGATAAACACATCTGAAACTGGTTGTTTTGATGATAAAGATCTACCCGTAGAACTTATTTCTCTAACTTCAGAAAAAAAGGAAGAAAATATTCTTATTAAATGGTCTACAGCTTCTGAAGAAAATAGTGCTTATTTTGGAGTGGAAAGATCATATGATCAAAAAAATTGGGAAGAAATTTCTCAAGTAAAAGCTGCCGGTAATTCTCAAGTACGTGTAGATTATAGCTTTCTTGATGATGAAATTGGACAAGTAAATCAAGTGGTATATCACCGTTTAAGACAAGTGGATTTTGATGGACAGTTTACTTATTATGGTCCTGTTGCTGTAAAAATGGGTGAACAGAATGATGCTCAAGTAACCATGTATCCAAACCCAGTTGTTTATGCTGAACCTCTCAATATTGTGTCTAATTTTTCTGATATGACGGTGAAAATTTATGATAATACAGGGAGGGTGTTTCTAGATCGTTCATATAACAATAACTATGCATCTATTCCAATGGACTATGGAAAAGGAATGTTGATGATCGAAGTGACATCGGGTAGCCAGAAAATAGTGGAAAAGGTTATTGTAAAGTAATATATTTTGTAATGTTGATGAAAAGGTAGACTCTTTACTAAAGGGTCTACTTTTTTGTTTATCAATACATCTTAATTTGTAAGAAGAAATGATTATTTTGCAACACATTAAATTAGAAATGTGATGAAAAAAAGAAATAATCTGATGCTAAAGGATGCCAGTACAGGGATTCGTACCAATAAATTTTTATTAGATACTTACAGGGATTTGATGCGAAATAATAAAAAAAGTATCGCAGAAAATCATGAATTATTATTTATAAGTACTATTCTACAGTTCAAGTCAGAGGAATTTGAAAAAGGATTTGAAGATACTAAATTAATGAAAACCACAAGGTTAGTCTTGGCTTTAGTCATGAATGGTCATGGTTGGAATTATGAAGATGCTTTTGAATATGCCGTATCTGATGCAGGAATAAAGATGATTGAAATTTGTGATCAATTATCAGAAAATATTGGGACTAAATTTTATGATAACATTCATACTGTAGTTTCTTCGGTGAAACCAGAGGAATAATAATATCAATATATATCGTTAAAAAACAGCCTCTTACTAGATGAAAGGCTGTTTTTTTATACCCTAAAAACAGTATTGAGACGCATTATATGGTTAAAGCAAGTTAAATAAGTATTTAATTGCAACGCATTAAATATAAATAGCGTTACTTCAATTGTGGTTACTCTACTATGATTGAAACTTAACTTTCTTACCCAATCATGAATAGCCACTAGTTAAAAAGTAACATTAAAATTAAAACCAAATGAAAAATCAAATTAGTACCACTGCTATTTACTGTGTTTTTGTAATGATCATGATTTCATTCTTTGCATCACTAAGTTCATGTTCAAACGAACAAAATGAAGACCCTGAACCACAACCTGATCCAATTACTTCAGGGTATAAATTCACTCATGTAATTGTTGATATGAAAAGTTCAGAAGAAGAGATTGATCCTGTCAAAGATGAGGTGAGTTTTTATATCTGTAAGGATGTAGATACTTATGAAAAGCAAAAAGTAATTATAACAGACGTGGGAATTCTTTCTCAGTTAAAGGAAGAAGGAGAAGTATTAGTCAAGTTAGATGAGGCTATTGTTATTCCGGCTGACCAACCATTTTACTGTTTTGGAGAGTATTTAGGAGCAGGTGAAGGAGTATTAAGTCCTATAGGAGATTTTAAAATTGATATCCCTGAAGATTTGGTAAAAGAGATACCTAAAGACAAAATTGTTGATGCTCCAGGTCCAATTGGAGTTACTGGTTTTAATCGTCATAAATAAAGAATTATCTAACTCTAAATAATATGAATCACTATAATTTAAGGTATCCACTTTTACCCTTTCTTCTTTGTTTTTCATTGATAACACATGCAGGTATTCCTCCTGTTTATCATCAAATTGAACTAAATGATAATAGCTCCTTTTATACCATAGAAGCACAAGGGGATTATTATGAAGTGGGTCTTGCTCATGGCAAGAAGTTCAAGAAGGAAATAAGATATATGCTGAACCGATTTAAATTTGAATTGGTCGAGCCAATGATGCAATCAGTTGGTTTGGAGGCGAATTACAAAGCTTATAGAGAATATTGTTTGTATAAAACATCCTTTCTGAAACATATCAAACAATATACTCCAGGCTTATATGATGAAGTTTTTGGAATTTCAGAAGGTGCACAACTATCTTTTGATGACCTGATGGTGTACAATATTTCTTTCGATGAATTATTTGCCATTTTGGAAGAAATGAGTGGTAAAAACCCTTCTTTGGTAGATGGGAATCGTTTAAATGGACACTGTTCGGCTGGAGCAATATGGAACAACGGAAAGTCATCAGTATGTTATTCTTTGGATTGGGCAAAAATGTTTGAAGGATCCCAAGCATTAATGAAATACAATGTGGATGGCAATATTCTATTGTTAACGGGTTATGTTGGTACAGTAGGTATACAAGGGGTTAATTTACAAAACGGTTTTTCGGTAAATGCCCATTCCAAATTTGACCTTAGGGCTGATATTCATAAAGGTTTACCTTCTTTATTTTTTGCAAGAGAATTGATGGAAAGTAGCAACAAAAAAGAAGCTGTTTCAAAGTTAAATCAATTACCTATTGCTGTAGGTATTGGATATGTCATCACGGATTATCAAGGGGCAGAGGCTTATGAACTGAGTGCTAATCAAAAGATGAAAATTGAAACCTTAAACAATAGGTTAGCCATTTCGAATGATCTACGTGCCAATGCAGATATGAAAATATCAGTAAAAAAGTATTTTAATATTGATGAAGTCGATTTACATCATTTATCTGCTGATTACTGGAAACATAATCAAGACTCTGAACTAAGGTTTACCATGATTCATAATTACTTGAAGAAGGTGAATGTGAATACAGTCAATTGGATTGATGTCTTTAGTAAATATCCAATAGCTAAAGAGGTGTCCATAGATATGCCGGTAACCAATTGCTGGATCATTGTCAACTTCGATAAAGAGTTTATGGATATTCAAACTTCACCTTCTCACCCAGGAGGACTACCGTTAGAGAGTTTCAGAATTAAATATAATTAGGTGTAAACTTTTAAAACAAAAAAACACCCCACATAAGTAGGGTGTTTTTACCTTGATAAAAACTTGAAAGTGAATTTTAGTAGTTAGTTATCATTTTATATTGGATAACTGAGAGTACACAAAAGTGAGACAAACACTTTTGTGTACTTTCTTTATTGTACAATAATTCGTTTTACAACCATTTCGTTTCCAGTCTGGATTTTGATGATATACATACCATTCGATAACCCTAGTGTGTTCACTTTTAGCTGATGAACACCACTTGTAAGTGCTTTATGTATTGGAGAAAGAACTTGTTGTCCGTTCATATCAAAAGCTTGCATTTGAACTGTAGTAGGTGATTTTAGTTGAATATCTAAGGTAAATCCATCTGTGACTTGAGTAGGATATAAGTTCATTAGATTTTCTTCTATCTGTCCTAATCCACCTATCTGACGACTACTCGAACCTTCTGGATTTGTATTGTACCATTGTCCATCTTTGTACCAACCCTCACCACTTCTATTCAGGTCAGGTGTTTGTCCGCCGCTACCATTATGGAATAATAAATTCGAAGAAGTGGCTCCATCAATAGTATAGGTATACCATCCGTTACCTTCGCTTGTCATTGCTTCACCAGGCCAATTACTAGCAGCACCGTTAGAAGCACCCCAATAATGAATGCGTGTACTATTTCCCCAAGAAGATTTGTAATGGATCACTAAACCATTGCCTGGTTCGGGAGTAACAGGAGCAGTATCAGACCATTGACCGTCTTTAAACCAACCATCTTTATCTCTTGTCATATCTTCCGTTTTGTTTCCATTTCCATCATGAAATAATAGATTGGTAGAAGTAACCTCTTTAGGGAATTCATATACATACCATCCGTTTTCGGTAGACATAGTTGCCCCTGGCCAAGCAGTACTTGATACACTACCAATAGGAAGAGCTCCCCAATGATGAATCAGATTATATCCTTGAACATATACTTTAAATCCACCTTCAGGAGTTGGAGAAGGAGTCACTGTAAACGAAGCAGATCCCGTAGCTGAAGTATTACCAGCATTATCAACGGCATAATAAGTTACAGTGGCATCTTCTGTTAATGTTAATGATACAGAGTTATTAGCAGAAATGTTTCCTCCTCCATTTATAGAATAGAATACTGTAGGAGCAGCATCTCTATTATCAGTAGCAGAAATACTTACTTGTACTTCATCTTGATACTCTCCTCCATCAGGCGAAATAGAAACGCTTGGTGCTTCTGTGTCTGGTGTTGGAGGTTGAGGTTCAGAAATCCATCCGTTATCGTACCAAACATCACCACAAATATTTTCTTCATCACCGGTAATCTTAGTGCCATTTTCTAATAAAATTAGATTGGTGCAAGATCCATTAATTGTATACTCGTAAAATCCTTCATATGTTGATGATGCTTGCATTGTTTCACCAGGCCAAGTAGTGGTCTGATCACCATCTACAACACCCCAGAAATAAATACTCGCATTACCCGCATTGGATGGCTTAAAGTAAACAGTCATGCTTGCGGCCTCATTGAAAGTGTATCTTCCTTCTACTACATCAGAAGAACCGTTTTGATCAATTGCCACCGCTTTTACCACAACTGTTTCTCCAGCCTGCCCACACACATCAAACACATCAGTATATTTTGTAGAACTACTTGTTGGAACATCTCCATTTGTAGTATAATAGATATCACCACTTGTTGTTGTTAATGCTACATTAGCACATCCACCAGGGAAATTACCACTAGGAGTATTTAGTGTTAGGGTAGGTAATGTTACTACATTGCCTCTATCCCAAATAGCATAACCAGGACCTGAAACTTTAATGTTCCATCCTGCACCAGGTGACCAATTACCACCACCAATTTTCATGGCTACTTTATCATCAATAATCGCAGCGTAGTAGTTGTTATCATTTGTTCCTTCAACTTGCACATAACTTGTATTAGTAATACCATTTGCCTTACGGATAGCAATCATCTCTTTTAGAGCATCACTGATACCGTAATTGAAGTAATGAGAATAAAAAACTACAGGAACACCTGGGTGAGTTAAGATATAAGCATACCCTTGTAACAACTGAGAATTATCTGATGGGTTGTTAGGGAATGAATTATTACCATACTCAGAACGTACAGGTTCTGTATCATGATTATCTAAAAATGTAACGGCCTGACTACCTCTTGTTCCTAATAAACTTGGTAGACCGTTTAAATAATTATAGTTTCCATTTACAGCATCATGTAAAGTATATTTCAAAGGAAAATCAAAAGCTGAAGAAGTGTTTTGAGCACCATCTAACCAACCTACAATTTCGTTGTAAGGTTTCCATTGTTCACCAATCGAAATGTAAGGACTTGTATGATTGTTGTATTCAGCAAAGTAATAAGCGTTGAAACCATGTACAAAGTCATATCTCCATCCGTCAAACCCTACATCATTTTTTAACCAAGTCATCCATTTTTTAATTTCATCACGAACGGTTAAAGAATTATGATTAAGGTCTCTTGCTGCTTCATATTGTGTTCCAGAATCGTTGTCTCCACATGCAGCACCTATTTCAGTACTGTATTCACTCCAATTGACTTCATCATCAGAACAAATAGAAGAACAGCCACCTAAAGAAGGCTCTGTAAAATCGGCCCACCCAGTAGAACCGACTCTATGGTTAATCACAATATCAGCAATTGCTTGAATATTATTATTTCCAAGGTTTTGAACTAATGTTCTTAGTTCTGCTTCAGTACCATAATTCGAATTAAGGTCGTACCATTTTCTTGGTAGATAACCTGCTCTGTCGCCAGCATCTGATGGAGGCGGTAACCAAATGGCATCAAATCCTGCATCAGAAATTTCACCCACTTTAGAGTTAAGATTTTGCCACCAATCTTTTTTAGTTGCATCCGCAGCTTCCCAATGGAAACCTTGAAGAAGAACATCGCTTCTATTTCCTTGTTGTGCAAATACATTTAAAGAGGACATTAGTAGAAGAACGCCCATTAAGAGGACGGAATGAAGTTGTAAATTTTTTTTCATTTCAATGTAAAAAAGTGAATAAATAATTAGTAGTCTAATCAGGTAATTTCTATTTGAAGGACTTTACCCGAGCTGGTTTTACAATGTTACAAGATTATGAAGTGTTAAACGTACCATTAAGTAAGAAATGAGTACATCAGACTTATTGAAACGTGCCTTTTTATGAATTGGCACGTTTAATTTATTGATATACAGCTACTTGAGATTGAATGTGTTCTATTTATTGATTTATGTTAATGATTAATCGAAGACCATTATTTTAATGCATTATTTTACTTTTTAAATATTATTTATGCTGTGAAGAGTTCAGTATTTGTTGTATATTGTTATATCTTTGTTCGTAAAATTCTTTATTATTAACCTAAGACTTAATAGATGAAATACATCTTATCTGCTATTTTCTTTAGCTTGTTATTATCGTGTGCGAATAATTCTGATAATATTCCAGGTTTCGTACCTATTGATTTATCAACGTATACCAAAATTGTCTCTTCAGATGAAACGATGAGAGGTACTTTTGTAGATGAAAAAATTTTAGTAACCTCTAATAGTGTACTGACCATTGCTGGGGGTACTTTTTTGAGATGTTTAATTGAAGTAGATGAAGGAAGTAGTATATCTTTTACGAATACTACTGACATGAGGGATATGCAAATTATTCTTCATGGAGAAGATCAACTTTGTGTGGCTACACAAGGAATTTCAGTAATTATCAATGATAATACTTTTACTAACATAGCGACAGGATGTTATGATGATGATGACCTTCCGGTAGAATTAATTTATTTTACTTCAAAATTGGTATCTGAAGATATACTACTAGAATGGGCTACAGCCACAGAAACTAATTCTGACATTTATGAAATTCAAAGATCTTACGATCAAAAAAGTTGGGATATCCTAGACACTGTTCAAGCTGCAGGAAATTCAGATGTAAAATTAGAATACGATTACACGGACAGTGATTATAAAAATATAAATGGAGTAGTTTATCATAGATTAAATCAAATTGATTTAGATGGTAACAATAACTATTTCGGTCCTGTTGCAGTTAAGCACGGAGACCATGCAGAAGATGAAGTAATTATGTATCCTAATCCAGTCAATTTTGGTGATGATTTAAATATTACGACTACTTTTGAAAGCATGAATATTAAAATTTATGACTCTATTGGAAGGATCCATTATGAAAGATCTCATTCATCCAATTTCGCAACAATTCCAATGTATTTTGGTACAGGGCTATTAATTGTTGAAATCAAATCGGGATCTAGTACTATTACTGAAAAAGTGATTGTTGAGTAATAAACATTAATTCTTCTTCTTCTCCTCATCCCTAACCATACTATTAAGATTATGGTTAGGGATGAGGAGTTTTTTTATGTCTTAAATAGGGTAATGGAGGATTACTTTCCCTTTTACTTAAGAAAATATGCTAAAACTAATTTTTAAGATAAAAACTAAAAAATGAGAAATCTACCACTATTAATCCTATGTGTTATTTTTTTACAATCATGTGTATCTAATGAAGAGCATTTAGGTGACTTTGTTCCAATTATTAATCTGGAAAGTGATTATATTATTATTAAATATGATTCTGTTCACCCTGGAAATTTTGCCAATACGAGAATTAAAATAATCAATAACAGCAAGCTTACTTTCAAAGGAGGTGATATGGACAGAGTTGAATTTGATATTGAAGCAGGAAGTAGTTTATCATTAACTCATAATCCAGTTCGACTACATAATGTAAAGATCAACCTTAATAATGCTAAAGGACTTTGCACAGAAAGTAATAATGCAAGAGTGATTATTAATGATAAAACATACGATAATGTAAAAAGGGGTTGCTATGGAGTTGAAGATCTACCAGTAACTATTATCTCATTTAAATCAATAAAAAAAGGAAAAAATATTGAATTAAAATGGTCAACAGCAACAGAGGAAAATAATGAGTTATTTGAGATAGAAAGGTCATTAGATATGATGAATTGGGAAACTGTTGCACAAATTAAAGGAGCCGGTAATTCTAATACCAAAGTAAATTATCAATTTTTAGATGAAGATGTACCTTCTGTTTCAGGGGTGGTGTATCATAGATTAAAACAGATTGATTTTGATCAAAAGTGGGAATATATAGGGCCAGTTGGGGTTAAAATGGGAAGTGCTTCTGAAGAAAATGTAGTGGTTTATCCTAACCCTATTTCATTTGGAGAAAATTTAAAAGTGGTCAGTACATATCATCATATGAATGTGAAAATTTTTGATTCTAGCGGACGAACTTATTTTGATGAAACTATTTTATCTAATCTAGCACAAATACCTATGAACTATGGAAAAGGTGTTTTATTTGTTGAGGTGAAGAATGGTACGACATCATCAACTCATAAAATTCTTGTTTTATAAGAAAGATTTAAACTTGATGATTTCAATGCTATCATTAGCCCTAGTTTTTGTACTAGGGTTATCGTTTTATATAGACTTCCTATATTTCTTAGGAGATATTCCGACATCTTTTTTAAATGATTTCGAAAAGTGATTAGGATTGGCGTAACCTAAAGCATAAGCAATATCAGTTAAAGAATATTGAGGGTCTGCCAACATCTTTTTTGCATGGATAATTCTATAATGTTGAACAAATTGATGGGGAGGAAAGCCAAAAGCAGAACGAAAATGATTCCTTAATTTTTGAGGACTTACTCCAAAATGTTCACAAACTTCCTCAATACTTATCTTTTTATCAATTTGTTCAATAAGATAATCTCGGATTCTCAACATAAGCTGAGTGTCTACGGATAAAGTTTTAGCTTGACTCCCTTTCCAACGATTTTCTAATTGCATAAAAAATAGGGTGAATAATTGTATCCCATAACCTAAACTTAAACCGATTCTACCCAATTCATTATTCTGTACCTGAAATATTTTTTCTATTAGTTCTTCCATTTCAGCCGTTAATAACTCATAGAAGAAGATAGGTTTGTTTTGGGTCATTGCCTCCACAAACTCAGGGAATCTATTGCGTGTGATTTTGTTTACTTCATTAAGACGAATTCTGATATTGATAAGGTGAAATTTTTGTTCTTTTGGAACCAATGTTTTGAGTTGGTAATTATTAAAAAATAACATTGCACCAGAAGACTTTTTATTGGTGACTTTAATTTGATCATTTTCTTGATCATGTTGTATTAATTCTTTCGAAAATCGAAGAATTAATATTTTATCATCGGCCTCTTCTTCTTCTAATATAACATCAAAATCAAGCTTTGAACTAGTCACACCCAATTCAAAATGTTGTAAATCATCGTATATTTCAGAATATAAATAATAGTCCCCATCTTCATAATGTAACTTTTTACCTTCTATCTTCTTATTCTCAAGCTTACTTGTAATTTGTTCTAGGGTATTTAACGAGGTTGATTTACCTTTTACTTTTATTATGATAGGAGAATTCATGAAATGTGTTTTTTGACCAAAAATAGGTTATTTGTAACCAAAAATACGCAAAAAAAACGATGATATTGCATTATCAAATTACAAATAGAACAAAATACATTAAGTTATGCCAATTGCTATCATCGCACAATCGATAATTTCTGCTATTTCTATTCCTACTGAGGCAGACAATATTAACATCCACCTTAATAATGGAGAAGTGGTGTCAATAACTAAATCAGAGTGGAAAAAAGGAAAAAAAGAATCTGACGAAAATACCATTATCTATTATAGAAAAAAGGAAAGATTTGAAATATTAAAAACTGATATAGCTTACGTTCGATATGAATCTTTAGAAACTTACGATAAAACAGCAGATTTTATGGAAGAATATGCTAAGATTCAAGATTTAGATGATGATGTACTAAAATATTACAATACAAAAAGACATAAAAAATCGAGGACCTCACAAACTTTTGCAGTAGGTGCAGGTACTATCGGAGTTTTAGTAAATCCTTGGTTCCTATTAGTTACGCCTTTGCCTTGGTCACAAGCAGTAGGTACCATGAAAAGTGTTGATTACGAATACTGTGTTAGAGGGAAAGAATGGAAAGAACTAAAGAAAGAAAGAAAAGCATACGTGAAAGCCCTAAAAGAAAAGGCTAAAGCGGAACAAAATGTAGAAAATAGTTAATGCAGATAATTGGCGGTTCTCCTCACCGTCGTTAAATTATTTATTTTGAAAGTACACTTACATTTGTGAGTGTGCTTTTTTTTGTTAATAAAATATTAGTTGGTAGTGAAATATAAAGCAATCATTTAATTTTGAATAGAATATAAAATCAATTACTTATCAATCAAACCTAACATCAACAGGGATTATAAACCTAATCAATACTAATAAATCCCCTTTTTTTTGATGTAAATCGAATCGAAAGATTCTTATTTTATGATGAAAATTAACCAAAAAGTAGTGTGTCTTTTTGGCTTACTTATTTTTATTTTTTCCTGTACAAAAACAGAATGGCTTAACAGTCGTGAGGGTTCTGTATCATTATCAATTGCTCAGGAAAATGTGAGTAGTCAAAGACATGTATCAAATTTCTCTATCAACAACTTTACAATTCAAATTCTCGACGATCAAAATGAAATAATACGTTCTTTTGATAGGTATGAAGAGATGGATGAAAAGATTTATTTAACTGTAGGGTCCTATAAAGTGAGGGCATTTTCCTCTCAAATGAAAGAAGCAGCTTTTGAAGCCCCAACCTATGAGGGAGAAAATTCATTTTCTGTTAATGATTTAAGTAATACAAAAGTAAAAGTAATCTGTGGCTTGTCTAATGTTAAAGTCTCTACTTTATTTACCGATGCATTTACAGAAGTTTTTCCTCATGCTTATGCTGTTATTCAAAATTCTAGTGGATCACTTGAATTTAATAATGAGGAAACAAGAAGTGGTTTTTTTACGGCAGACAAAATAACGGTAACAGTCTACAATAAAAATGAGGAAGGACAAGATAAGGTCTTGTTTACGTACCAAGTAGATGAAGTGCTGCCTAAAGATCACTTTATTTTCAGATTCAATACTCAAGAAGGAGAATCTTCTATTGATATTGAAGTTGATGAATCAACAGAATATAAAGAAATCCAATTTACAATACCGCAGGATTGGTTAGAGATAGACCATCCAGAGATGGATTCTGATGTTGATTTACAACAACCCATTCAGATAATAGAAGGGAATACCGCTCCTTTATTATTGTCTTTTGATGTACCCGCAGGTCTTATTCAGCTAATCATGAAAATTGAAGATCCTGATATGATTAAAAAAGGATGGCCCGAAACAATCAACTTTTGTGATTTATCATCAGAAGATAAAGAATTCCTTCAGGAGAAAGGAATTCTTTATTCTGATATGATCTTGGGAAGTACATCAGCAAGTATAGATTTAACTGATGGATTGAAATATTTTTCTGCGGATAAAAATCAAATTAAAGAATATCAAATCTCCTTTTTGATAGAAGATTATTTCCATCCTCAAGTAGAAAGGTTTATACATTTGGAGGTAGCCCCTGCAGTTTTGCATACGGAAATCAATGAAGAAGAAATTTGGTCTTATTCAGGGACCATACATGTACAAGTTGAAAAAGGAAACCCTGATTTTGTGGCTTTATGGTATAAAGAAAAAGCAGGGGATGTCTGGTTAAAAAATACCACTCCGAACGTGATTAATGATAATGATCTTACCTATCAGGTTACTGGTTTGAAAGATGATGTGGCTTATGAGTTTAAGGCAGTTCAAAACTTAAACGAATCATCAGCAATAGCGGTGAATACAGAGGCTGCTTTGCCTATTCCAAATAGTGATTTTGAAGATTGGGCTTTAGAAAAAGTAGCAAGTTCAGGATTCTTTGCTAAAGAAGTGATCAAACATCACCCTTGGGAAGCAACAACTGGATCGCCTTGGGCTACAGTGAATGAAAAAACGACAGAACATAGAGGAAGTTTTACACAATCTTATAATTCATTATCCTCCACTTTAAGGGATGGTTCGAGTAAGTCGGGCAATTATGCTGCAAAATTATACACGGTAGGTTACGGATATGGCAATACTAATGCAGGAGGTTCAAGTGTTGTGAAGAAAAGAGCTGCGGCTGAATTATTCTTAGGGACTTATAATTATATAGCTTCCTCTGAAGCTGAAACTAGAACTTACGGAATTCCATTCGGGTCTAGACCTGTTACTTTTAATGGTTTTTATAAATATCAACCTTATCAATCGGATCAATTTATTATTGAAATCTCTGTAGAAAATAGGGATGGAGGTAATGTAACGATTCTTGATCATCAAGAATTTATAAATGGTGATAATACCGGTACTTACACTCCATTTAGTTTATCATTGGAGTATACGCATCCGTTGAAAGCCACACACTTAACGATCAATATTAAATCTACCACAAAATCAAAAGATGAATTAGAAACAGAACCTAGAGACAACAAACATCTAGGTAGTGAACTGTGGGTAGATCAACTTACTTTAGAATATAAATAGAGCAACAATGAATATTAAAAATACTTACAAATACTTTATCGGGTACTTTTTATTGGCATTCTTATTTTCATGTTCAATGCTTCACCCGGAGGATAAAAATGTAGCTTATAAAATGGGAGAAGTTGTTCTTAAGATAGAGGGCGATGATTCCCTTTATCCAGTGACTTATGCAAGAACAAATTCTTCAATGGATTTAAGTGATTTTTGTGTTGAAGTACGAAATGAAAATGGGGTATTAGTCAAATATTTTGAAAAGTATACCGATATGCCAAGTCGTCTTGATCTTAAGGTGGGGACATATACCATTATGGCCATCTCAAATCTGAAACAAGAAAATGCGGCTTTCGAAGCGCCTTATTATGAAGGTGTAAAAACATTCGAAGTAGTTTCTGGTGAAACAATTGATGTGGATGTTATTTGTACTTTATCTAACATGAAAGTAAGTGTTTCTTATGACGCTGCTTTTGATAATTATTTTGAGGATTATCATGTGGTAATTTCAAACGGAATGACATCAGGTAGCTTAGATTTTCTTAAGTCTGAATCACGACCAGGTTATTTTAAAGTCAATCCATTGTCACTAGAAATGTTTGTGAAAACTTTAGACGGACAGGAGTTTTCCAAGACTTTTAAAATTGAAGATGTTGCAGCAAGAGATTATCATAAAATTGTATTTTCTCCACAAATAGGAGATGGTAGTATTTCAATAGAAATTGATGATTCTACTAATGATAAAGAAATCGATATTGAAATTCCTAACGAAGATTTAGATCCTGATGCAATTGTAAGCATTATTGGTGATGGGTTTGATATTGATCAGCCTTTAGAAATATCAAGTGGAAATGAACCAGATGTAGTTTTAAATATTGAAGCTGGAAATGGCATCGATTATTTAATTATTGAAATAGAATCTGATGTATTGACGCCAGAAGAATTAGAAAGTGTTGGTCTTGTTGCCAAATTTGATATTGCTAATGTAGATCCTGAATCAGAATTAGGACAAAGTCTAAAAGCATTAGGTTTTATTGGAGACACACCTATTAAAAATCAAAAAGCAATAGATTTCGACCTTACTCAGTTTATGCCATTATTGACCATGTTGGGTACAGACGAAATTCATAAATTCCATGTGACTTTAATAGATAATTATGGTAAAGAAGAAGTGAAAACGTTAACTATAAATGTAATTCCATAATGAAGATAGGAAAGATAACACAAGCCTTATGGCTATGGCTTACCGTCTTTATAATGTGGGGATGCACTAAAAAAGACGAAACCAACTTTATTTCGGGAACACTCTCTCTAGAGGTGAGCAGAAACGGTGTGATCGAAGAATTAAACTCTTCTGCACGAAAAAGTGTGGATGATTATTCTATAACCATTTTTAATTTAAAAGGAGATATTGTTCACCATTTTGATAGATTCAGCGATATGCCAGAATCATTGTCATTAAGAGAAGCACAGTATTCTATAAAAGTAGCTTCTGAACAAGAAATTGCCGCATCTTTTGATCAACCTATTTATGTAGGAGAAACTACATTTTCAATCAAAGGAAATCAACATCAGACTATTCATGTAGTGTGTTCTCAAGCAAATGTAAAGGTAACCATTGGCTATACAGATTTTATTAAGCAAGGTTTTAAAGATTTCTCGGTAGATGTAGCCACAGAAGAAGGAAGCTTACATTTTGCAAAAGAGGAAGCTAGGGCAGGGTATTTTGGTATTACTCAAGATTCTACATTACATTTTACAATTCATGTAGTTAACCATAAAGGGAATGAGTTTTCTAGAAGTATGCTGATAGAAAATATTCAACCAAGAGAACACTATCATGTTGTCTTTGATTTGGATGGTGTAGGTGGTTCATCAAGTATAAATATTACCGTAGATGAAACAACCAATAATAAAGAGTGGCATTTTGAAATGCCAGTGAACCCTACTCATATTCCTGTAATTACGAGTGAACAATTTGATTTTGATAATCCTCCTAACATTGAATGCGGTGAAGGTATGGAGTTGACTTTAAAAGTGGATGCTTCTGTAGAATTGTCATCAATTATATGGGAATCGGAGAGTTCATTCTTTACAGATCAAGGTTTGCCAAAATCATTTGATGTATTACATCCAACTGAAGAGCAATTACAGATATTAACAATATTAGGCGTTGTTGTTTCCAACCATGGTAATGAGATCCTTGTCAATCTATCTGATCTTACTAAAAAATTACCCCTAATCAACTCAAAACCTTTGACGCATACTGTACATTGGAAAGCATCGAATAAAGATGGAATTAGTTATTCATCAGTAACACCGTTACGAGTTATCCCTCTTGGAGAAATGGCGAGAACATTATCTGTAGATGCATGGGCAAAATTTGCTTATTTCTATGGAGAGTACAATGCTGGAGAAGAAAGTACACTAGCTTTTCAATATAGAAAAGTAGGTACTACAGATTGGACAATCGTTCAAGATGTTACTGTACAAAGTGATAGCAAATATTCTGCTCAAGTAATTGGATTAGAACAAAGTACGGACTATGAATTTAGGGCCTATCGTTCTGAAGCTATTTTCGGCGATATTCTGTTATTTACCACAGAGGAAGCCAAGACAGTACCTTATTTAGATTTTGCTACTTGGTTTCAAGTAGGATCAGGTAATAACTATTACAGATTGCCTGGCAATAGCCTATCGGATTCTCCGTGGAGATCGGGCGATAAAGGAGCGGCAGATCTTACTTTTTCACAATACATGAAGACGGTACTACCGATGCCAACGATGGAAAACCCAGAGTTTGCACGATTAGAAACTAATGAGGCTTTAGGTTTTAAAGCAGCAGGTTCTTTATTTTTAGGTGATATTCAAGGAAGTGGATTAAGTAACGTAGTGATTGATTTTGGTATTCCTTTCGAATCAAGACCTACTAAATTTAGCTTTGATTATCAATACAGCCCTTTGATGTATGATAACAAAATGGATGAGCTAGATGCCTATCTAATTTTACAAGTAAGGGAAGGAAATAAACGTTACCGATTGGCTACAGCATGGTTAAGGTCTGATGTAGAAAAGACTACTTGGACACCTGTAAACCTAGATATTGTCTATGGTAATGATGCATCGTTAAGCGATTTTATGCTACCAAAAAAGAACTTTGTAGAAAACCCAGAAGAAGGATTCTATCCTGATCTAACAGCGAAGCCTACTCACTTATTAGTTGTATTTTCTTCTTCTGCACATGGAGCAGATAAGTCTTCTGCAGCTAAGGGAACGGTCTTCGATATCAAAAATGTAAATATAGCATACGAAAAATAAATGATCATAAGAGGGGAGATTGAGATTCAACTCCCCTTTTTGATATCTACAACCAACAATTAAATCAAATTTAAACCAACAATGAATTTTAAATTACTAAGAGTGCTTAGTGTACTTTTACTCATTAGCTTTTATCACAAAGGGTACGCCCAAGAAGACGTTCAGGATGAAAAAGTGAAAAGGAGTGAGATGTTTAATCGTGGTATCGAAAACAGGACTTTTATCCCCAAAGGTCAGTGGTTAGTAGGTTCTACTTTTAATTATTCTGAGCACCAAAACAATAACTACAAATTTCTTTTGGCAGAAGATTGGACGGGACAAGGTTACAATTTCCAAGTGAGTCCTTTTTTCGCTTATTTCCTTAAGGATAACTTTGCCATCGGTGGTCGTTTTACTTACAAAAGAAGTAACCTTGATATCGATCAGATGAGTATTGTGATCGACGATGATTTGACGTTTGATATCAATGGTGCACATCAATTGTCTCATACTTTTTATTCTACCTTTTTTATTAGAAACTACATCCCTTTAGGTAACAGTACACGATTCGGCTTATTTAATGAAGTACGATTATCTTACGGCTATGGTCAATCAAAAGAAATGACCGTGGGAAGTACCCCTGCAGATACCCACGGAGTGTATTCTGTAATCAATGAGTTTAATATTGGAGTAGCTCCAGGTATGGTTGCTTTCATCAACGATATGGTTGCATTGGAAGTATCTATTGGTGTACTAGGATTCTCGAATAAGTGGATCAAACAAACAGAAAATCAAGTAGAAGAGGGCGATAGAAGAATTAATAAGGCCAACTTTAATATCGACATTTTCTCATTAAATATTGGCTTAGCATTCTACCTATAAATCAATGAAATATATATATAAATTAACCGTTATTACAGTATTGTTTTTAGTTACTTCATGTATTGAAAATGATATTCCTTATCCAACTATTTTTGGTGAGTTTTTACATTTTTCTGTTGAAGGACAAATAGGGACATCTCTTATTTCTCAAGAAGATCAAACTGTGATTGTTCGTGTTCCTACTGGGTATGATTTAACCAATCTAACTGTAGATAGTATTGCGATAACAGAAGGAGCAGTAGTAGCTCCGAATCCACTAGAAGTGAAAGATTTTTCTCAAAAAGTAGTTTTTAAAATTGATACGTATCAAGAGTATTATTGGGAAGTATTTGTAGAAACAGCAAGTGAAGATGTCAATATCACTCACTTTGAAATTGAAGGACAAATAAGTACAGATATAAGTGAAGGTAGTAAAGCCATAAGAGTAACTATGCCTGCAGGTACAGACTTATCAGATCTATCAGTTTCAACTTTTGAATACTTACCATCAACTGCAACAGTGAGTCCGAATCCTTCAGAAACTCATGATTTTACCGCTCCAGTGGTTTTTACATTTAATGATGAAATCAATTGGACCGTTACAGTAATTCATGATGGAGATGTAATTGAAGGAGATCAGGTACCGTATTCAGATTTTCAAACATGGTTCCAAGAAGGTACAGGAAACAAATCTTTTTACCTTCCGGGACAATCTTTAAGCGAGAATATTTGGAGGTCTGGAGATAAAGGAGCAGCAGATTTGACTATTAAAACTTATCCTCAAACGGTTTTACCTTATCCATCTATGGATGCTCCTGAATATGCAGTTTTAGAAACAAAAACAGCCGTTGGTGTAATTGCCGCAGGTTCATTATTTGTTGGCGATATTCAAGGTAGTGGACTTGCCGATGTGAAAACTGACTTTGGTATTCCATTTACAGATCGTCCGATTTCATTTACTACGGAAGTTGATTATACTCCAAAATCATATGGGGATAACCTTATGGATAAATGTGATATCTATGTGATTTTGCAAGTAAGAGAAGGAAGCGGTGAAAATGAGAAACGTTATCGTTTAGCGACTGGTTGGTTTAGATCTGATGAAAATATGAGTGATTTTACAACATTAGATATCCCAATGTTGTATGGTAATCATTCTTCATTAGAGTCGTTCATGATGCCAAGTACAAGTAATGAAGAAATGCCAGAAAATGGTTTTTATGAAGACGAAACGGCTAATCCGACTCATATCATTATAGTTTTTGCTTCTTCAGCAGATGGAGCCAATTTTAATGGTGGCATAGGATCGAAATTGAAAGTGAAAGGAATTGAATTAAATTATTAATTCCTCTAAAATAAGTAATTAAGCACAAGAAAGTTTCTTTTATAAAGTTACTTTCTTGTGCTTTTTTTTTCGCAAAGTTTTATTCGTCTCTACTATCCTAATAAAGAAAGTTTTACTTCAAGGTTGTCTTTTATGTATCTGATAAACAAAACAATATCTATTAAAGTAAAAGAAAAATACAGAACAATTAATTTATGTGATTAACATAGTATCCCCTTTTTGTAATAAAGAATACCCTATATTTCTTCGCATTCATTCACAACACTACAACAACTATTATTTATTATTTGCCGTATTATTCAATCGAATGAACAAATCTTTATATTATATGAAAATAAGAATTACGAGTGCTATTAAAATTTCATTACTAACTTTTTTATTTTTAGGAAGTGTGCAGGAATTAAAAGCTCAAGTTACCGTTTTACAATTAGCGGGCTGGGATAATTCAGTAGAATTTTCAGCATGGCAACAATTAGGTAGAAGCAGTTCGAGACATTTTTTAAATGTCCGTTTTGGTGTGAATGATTGGATGTACGCAATGAATCCAGATTCAGATGTCCACAATCAAGTAATGAAAGGAAATTATTCTGTCTCATTAGGTTATGGTTATCAATTGACCAGTAAATTGATGCCCTATTTAACGATAAGGAAAGACTTGAACCGATGGGATAATATTGGCTTTGTAAGTGGGGTTGATATTCAAACCAATAATAGGTTTAATTATACAGTGGGCTTTACAAGTACTTATGATGTGATGAAAGAATGGGATAGGAGTAATGCTTGGATAGATGTCTATTATGCGGTTGGAAATAAAGGTTGGAAAGTGGGTATGGAAGCAGCAGTCACCGTAACGGGTGAAGTGGGCTTTCTTTGGATGATTAATAAATCGATCAATTGGTCTAAGAAATAAAGATTCTTTTGTGATAAAATATAGAATGAAAACGAAAATTTTTAATATTCTCAGTGCGACTACTATTATGGTATGTCAACCTAAATTATCTTAATTGCTACAATCCCCCAATAGTATGATTACTTTGGGGGATTCTTTTTTTACTTCTTTAATTCCATTAGGTTTTCATATTCTTTAAGCGCTTCAGGGTTTTGAAGTGCATCTGTATTTTTTACTGGTAAACCATGAATAACGTTTCTAACGGCAATCTCTACAATCTTACCACTTCTTGTTTTAGGAATATCGTTTACTTCGATCACCTTTGAAGGTACATGTCGAGCGGTAGCATTGGTTTTTATCATATTCCTGATCTCTTCTTGGATAGAATTTGAAAGTGAATATCCTTCTTTCATTACCACAAACAAGATCACTCTACAGTCATCTTTCCATTCTTGACCAACCGCAATACATTCCTTGATACTCTCCACCTTCATCACTTGACGGTAAATTTCTGCAGTACCAATTCTTACACCACCAGGGTTTAAAACAGCGTCAGAACGTCCGTAAATAATCATTCCTTTATGAGAAGTTATTTCAGCAAAATCGCCTTGTGCCCATATGTTTTCATATCTAGAATAATACGCAGAATGATACCTTTTATTCTCCTCATCATTCCAAAAATATAGAGGCATTGTTGGGAAAGCATTTTTACAAACAAGTTCACCTTTTTCTTCAGTGATAGGTTGTCCTTCATCATTTAAAACATCTAAATCAAATCCTAAACCTTTACATTGTAACTCTCCAGGGTAGACATTTACAGTAGGGTTTCCAGACGCAAAAGCACCAATAAGGTCTGTACCTCCAGAGATTGAACTGACGATTACATCCTTCTTAAAACTATTATATAAGTAATGAAAACTCTCGATAGATAAAGGAGATCCCGTAGAATGAATAGACCTTAATTTCTTTAGTTGATGCGTTTGCATCGGGTAGATTTCAGCTTTTTCTAACGCACTAATGTATTTGGCACTTACCCCAAAAATACTTATTTCTTCTTCATCAATTAAATCAATCAGATAATGTGGAGAGGGATAAAATGGACTCCCATCTACAAGTAATAAGGTACAACCTGAGGCGAGGCCGCTTACTTGCCAATTCCACATCATCCATCCGCAAGTAGAATAATAAAAAAAGACATCGTTTTCTGATAAATCTACATGTAAACGGTGTTCTTTAAGATGTTCAAGAAGTACACCTCCGGTTCTGTGAACAATACATTTTGGTTGTCCTGTAGTACCGCTACTATACATGATGTATAAGGGATGATTAAATTCTACTTGTTCAAATTCTACCTCCTGAGCAGTATTATCTACGTAATCATGCCATCTAACAGCATGAATAATATCTTCTAAAGACACGTTGTATTCGATAAAATCAAAGACAATAATTTTTTCTATAGATGAAATATTTTCAGCAAGCTGATGTACTTTTTCTAAACAGCCATGTTTCTTACCATTGTACGAATAAGCATTGGCAGTAAATATCATTTTAGGAGCTACTTGACCAAAACGATCGAGTACGCCTTGAAGTCCGAAATCGGGTGAACAGGAAGTCCAAATAGCACCAATACTGCTTGTTGCTAACATTCCAATGATAGCTTCAATACAATTGGGAACAAACCCAGCCACACGGTCTCCTTTAGAGATTCCATCTTTTCTCATTTGATAAGAAAGACGAGCCACTTCTTTGTATAAGTTACCATAAGTGATCTCTCTTCTTTCTCCATTTTCTAAGCGGCTAACAATAGCAATTTTGTTATCCCGTCTTTTTAGAAGGTTTTCTGCAAAGTTTAAAGTTGCCTCTGGAAACCATTTAGTTTTAGAGATATGATTAGATTCAAGAATAAAAGGAGGTTGACCTTTCTCTCCTAACACCTTACAGAAACTCCATATTAAAGACCAAAAATCTTCTGATGCGTCTACAGATTTTTGATGGAGTAAATGATAATCGTAAGGTTGGTTACCAATAAATGATTGAAAAAATTGATATATCTGTGTACTTTCAATCTTTTGGTTTGTAGCGGTCCAAAGTGGTTGCATTTGAGCGTGTAGTGTATGTGTTTATTGTGTTTAAGTAAACCTAATATAATTAATTAAAAGTAAAGAAGTAACTAATTAAACAGTTTAAAAACTGCTAAAAAGCATTGTATGACAAAAAAAAACAAATGATTTAAGAATTAATCAAAATAAAGTTGACATTTGAAATACACTTATTTAATTTTGAGTCACATTTCATGAACTAGACAAATTTTTTAATGCAAGATTCTAACAAACTTCTACTTCACTACTTATTTCTTTTTATTCTAGGCTTTTCATTAATGGGTTTTGTAACCCCTCCTTCAGAGGATGATGAAGACAGAAAAAAGGTTCTAGGAGACGGACGACTTTACATGATAACATGGCAAGATGAATACGATTATTGGATGGGTGTAGGCCCAATGCAGGTTATCTTTAGAGGTGTGTCAACAGAAAAAGAGGCTCTTTCTATGATCAAATCTTCTGCAGCTAAGGAATGGGAATTTCTTGGAAAATGCGGAAAGTACAAAGTATACAAGGCAGATCAATACAATTCTTATGACGAGAATACAATTAAAAATGCTCAGAAAAAGGGCTTTAATTGGTGTTTCTTTTAACTGATTTCCTTATCAAAATAAAGGGTAGTGTAATTTATATTATTACACTACCCTTTGTTATTTTACAGGTTTACCATTTTGGTCTTTCATCTGAATTGTATGTTGTTACATGTCTTAATCATCAAGGTATCCCTACTTTGGTTGATTGATGTCATCAATAAATTCTTATTAACACTGTACTATTCTATACCTATTGAGAATACAATACATTTGTTACCATACTCTCAATTAATGTTTATACTATATTATAAATAGCTAAAAACTCCTTTTAATCAAATGAAATACCTCAGATTTATTTTTGGGTTATTTATGCTGACTTCATGTGTGGAAGACAAAGATGAATATCATCAATTATTAAATTCTGCATTAACCCTTTATGAAAATGCAGAATACGAGAAATGTATTCAAGTTTTAGATAAAAGCATAAATACTTATCCTGATTCGGTGTTACCATATAATGAAAAAGTAACTCTTTTAATCGAACTAAAGAATTATGATGAACTAGATAAAACTCTTGATCTTATGCTAGAGAATAATATAAGTAGGCAAACTGCTTATTTTTTGAAGGGTGTATTATTAGAAAAAAAAGAAAAAACGGATTTAGCATACGAGCATTATTTCTTATCCTATCAAGCGGCAAGAGAATACATAGTTTCTGACGAACAAAAAGCCATTGATTATATATTGTATCTAAAACTTATCCATAAAGAGGATAGTGTAAAATACATGATTGAATCAGTATTACATCAATATCCCAATAGCCAATTAATAGAAACGTTTACACAATTATTAGAAGATACTGATATTGAACTCTATAAAGAGAAATGGATCAATTTTGATTCTTAATTCAATTCCAGTTCAAAATTTAAACGCAAAAAATCCCATCTGTTCTGGATGGGATTTTTTATATATATCTTTTTTTTGAATTCTATTTTTGAAGATCTTGTCCGACATAAACATGCGTTTGAGGTACATCAGCAATTTTATTATGGTCTTTAGGCAATAGTACAGATACAGTTCCAAAAACTATAACCAAACCAATAAATACAGCTAAAAATCCTTTTAATATTTCGATGATATCTTTCATGACAATGAGAGTTTTAATTTATTAATTATAACTATTACAACGGCTTTAAAAACAACATGTTAGCTTTGTTTGAAGTTGTTAAATAAATAAAAATTATTAAGTAGTTTATCCTTTTCTGAATAAGGATTGGTACCATTTCGTACAGGTTTTTTTAATCTTTTGTCTTTTTCGATAAAGATATTCATGGACTCCACTGAAGGTGATAAATAGGAATAAAAGTGATAAAATGGGAATAAATAGTATTCCGATTTTACCAAATAAAAAATTGAATAATCTGCCGTTATGTAGCTCAAACATATAATTCCATAATGGAATGTGATATTGATCTATCAAACTTTGGGGCATTGCGTAAATAGACTCTTCTGTAGTTTTAAAAATGGATAATAAGCCATGTTGAAAAGTAGAAATAAAGTGAATTCCATCAGGTGATTTAAAATAACCCATTACCATATAATCAGCTGGCCTTTCCATACCGTTATATTTTTCTACACCTTTGCCATATATAATATCATAGGAGAAATCATCCCCTTCTTTATAATCAAAAAGCCCATAAAAAGAACCAACAAGGTAGTGGCCTTCCCCTTTGTAATCTAATACTGTTGCTCCCATTACAAAAATATTGACTGCCCAATCTTGTTTGGTAAATATTGCATTATGTTTCAAATCACCTTTGTAGACCCCTTCTTTAGTATCTAAAATAAGCTCATCTGTGTCGGTATTGATAGTAGCATTTCTTATACTATGATACCATTGGTTTTGAATTAATCCATTAGGAACATATTTTAATGGAACCTGCCCATCTACTAACGCAACTAAGGCAGGTGGTCTCATAAAAAAGCCTGTACCTCCAATTATGAGTAAAAATAGAGAGACATAAACACCTATGTTTGTATGGTTTTTTATCATCCAACCCATCCATTTATTGACTTTCTTTTTCTTGTCTATATTAGATGGTTTTTTCTTTTTCCTAAAGGTGATATATAAAGCCGTAACACTTAAAAAGATGAGCAAGAGTGAAATGATATCATAGACAATTTTTCCGGGTAAACCCCATAACCACCCACTATGTAAAGCAAAAGTATAGGAGATGAGGTTATAATCCGTCATCTGATCTTTTGATATTGCTAAATCTTCAAAATTTGATAAAGAAGAGAGGTTTCCTTTGAAAACATGATTTTCGGTAACCACTATCAGATGCTCTTTATAAGGGATGCTTTTTACTACTTTTTCTCTATATTCAGAGGGTAGTTCAATCCTTTTTGATGTTTTTTGATGAAGATCGATCACATATAAACCTCCATAACATGAGAGAAGTACTTGTTGGCTTTCTTGATAATAAAATAGACTATTTATTTTTCTGTAATACGAATAACTTTCAAAATCATTCCAGGAGTTAAATGTTTGTCCCTTATCTGTACTTATCCATAATCCTGCATTTCCTCCAACTAGAACCGTATCTGTACCTATGTAGGCTGCATCTCGAATCATACCTCTATTCCAATGTTGAGGGAGATAGTCAGAAGGCAACCAAGTTTTAGATACATTAAATGGTGCACAAAGGTCAATGTGGTTTAATAGAATACCAGATACACTCATCCATATTAAGATAAGAGAAATACTAATACCAATGTATTTATGCCATTTTTTTGAGAAGTGATATAGTCTTTTACTTCTTTTCATTTTACATAAAAGGAGGTCACAAAATGATGAAAGAAGTTCACCCCGTAATTATTATGGTTTATCAAGTGTCTATTTAAAAGGAGACAACCTTATTTGTATCAAAATTACTTAATTATAAATAAAAGACAAAAAGGTCTTGTATAAGTGTGGTTTGTTTTTGTTAATTTTGATCAATCATCTATAAGAGGTGAATTTTATTACCTTTTAAGGTGATTAGTTAATTTATCTTTGAGTATTAAAATTAAAACTCACTACCCCGATGTTATCAAAAGCATGCACATATGGCATTAGAGCCATGGTATATATAACTCAAAAAACTGAAGAAGGACTTAGAGTAGGAAGCAGAGATATTGCGGAGCATACCAAAGTACCTGAGCCTTTTATTGCTAAAATCTTACAGCAAATGAAGAAAGTCGGGCTTATAGAATCTGCTAAAGGCCCAAAAGGAGGGTTCTATATGTTAGAAAATCAACTGGACATAACATTATATAAAATTGTGGAATCTATTGATGGAGATAATCTTATGACCAGTTGCGGTCTAGGGTTTGAACATTGTTCGGATGAGAAGCCTTGTCCTTTACATTCTCATTTTAAAGGAATTAAAAAGGATTTGAATAAAATGTTGTCTGAAACAACCATATTAGATTTGGCTAAAGGTGTAGATAACGGAGAAGCATTTTTAGTGTAAGGATACTATTCATTCTTAGGACATCATCAAAAATATAAATTTATTTGATGATGCTTTTTTTGACTTATATAATAAAGTAAACAACTTTTAGTGGCTCAGATTTAAAAGTACAGCAAACCTACCCGTTTGATCAATCCTTAAATTATACCTTTAGACTATATTAGTATCAACACTTTAATGTAGACGGTGTTACGAGAGAATTTATTACTTCTTTTTAGTAGAATTTGGATAATTGATTTTTTGTAGATTGATTTGGTTACTCAAACAATCAATACATCCAATAAACATGAATAACAAAGCACTAAAAATAGGTATTATTAATGTTTCTGACAGAGCTAGTAAAGGAGAATATGAAGACTTGCCTGGTAAAGAGGTAAGACGATTAATGAACCTTTGGTTGGCCTGCCCATGGGAAGAAGTCTATGCGATTGTACCCGATGAGCAAGATCAACTAGAAGATGAGCTAATTAAAATGGCCATGAAAGGATGTAGTTTAATAGTGACAACAGGAGGAACTGGTCCTGCAATAAGAGATGTTACTCCTGAGGCTACAGAAGCTGTTTGTCATAAAATGCTTCCTGGATTTGGAGAACAAATGCGACAGGTGAGTTTACAATATGTACCTACTGCAATACTTTCTCGTCAGACTGCAGGAATTAGAGGTAATTCTTTAATCGTAAATCTACCCGGAAAACCTAAATCAATTAAAGAATGTTTGGAAGCTGTTTTTCCAGCTATTCCTTATTGTATCGATTTAATTGATGGGGCATATATAGAAACTAAACCTGAAGAAATGAAGGTTTTTAGACCTAAAAATTAGAAGAAAAGCCTGTAAAGAGAAGAATGAAAACTCTTTACAGGCTTTTTGTTATTGGACTACTTTATACTTTTTTCTTAATCCTTTCAGTTCTTCTTTTAATGTTTCTACAACTTCTGTATAGGCAGGGTCATGATAAACACTACTCATTTCTTGAGGATCTTTGTAACGATCATATAATTCCCATTCATCAACATCATCATAAAAATGAACTAATTTGAAGTCTTTTTTGACGATACCGTAATGTTTCTTTACCATATGAATGGATGGATAAGCATAATAATGATAATACACGGCATCTCTTGTCCATTGTTGATCATTACCAGTCAAAAGAGGAATCATACTCTCTCCTTGCATATCAGAAGGTGCTTCTATTTGAGCGGCTTCTAATAATGTCTGAGCATAATCTAAGTTTTGAACCATTTCGTCTTTAACTACTCCTTTTTGAAACTCATTAGGCCATCTTATAATTAAAGGTGTTTTAAATGATTCATCATAAATAAAACGTTTATCAAACCAACCATGTTCACCCAAATAAAAACCTTGGTCTGAAGTGTAGATCACTATAGTGTTTTCTGCCAATCCACTTTCATCTAAATAATCTAAAACTCTACCCACGTTTTCATCCACAGATTCAATACAACCTAAATAATCTTGCATGTATCGCTGATATTTCCATTTCATCTTTTCTTCATTGGTCATTGAAGGCCAATTTTCCTCAAAGTATTGGTTAATACTATCTACCACAGGGCCGTATAATGCTTTTTGTTCTGCCGATGCTCTATTGTACGGATAGTAAAACCCATCTTTGTAATTTTCGATATGAGGTGTTACACCTCCCATTTTCTGTAATGTCTCAGGTCTTATTTTACTATCATGATTATAGGTCATGTGGGTAAGTATGTTCATTTCTGCACTTTTGGCCGCTGTCCCTCTATTCGCATAATCATCAAAAAGAGTAGCAGGCTCAGGAAAAGTCATTTGTGAGTATTTTTTGAATTTATCTGCCCTTGGCCACCAAGGTCTATGCGGAGCCTTGTGCCAATACATCATCATAAAAGGTTTATCAGTATCTCTTTTATCTTTTAACCAACCAAGCGTAAGATCAGTAATTACATCGGTAACGTACCCCATTAATGTAGTATCCCCTTGTGGGGTAATGAAATCTGGGTTAATATAATTTCCTTGATCAGGTAATATCATAAAATCATCGAATCCTTTTGGGTTATTCCCGAAATGTAGTTTACCGTACATTGCCGTTTCGTAACCTGCTTTTTGGAATATCTGAGGAAAGGTCATTTGTGTGGTATCAAAAGGATGTATGTTATCCATTTTTCCATTGATATGAGTATGCTTACCAGTTAGTATTGTCGCTCTAGAAGGAGCACAAATAGAATTGGTAACACAAGCATTAGTAAACAATACACCTTCATCAGCTAGTCGATCAATATTAGGAGTTTGGATTAATTTTGAGCCATAAGCACTTATCGCTTGGTAGGCATGATCATCAGACATGATGAATAGAATATTAGGCCGTTTTTGTGAAGTTTCCTTTTTATTACAGCCAAAAATAAGAATGGTAAATATAAAGGGAAGGAGTAAGTTTAATTTCATTTTATTTCAAAAATTTTGTGATGTTGGAATTTAGGTATTCCCCTTTTTATATAGCTACTTTTTTATAAAAATTAATAAAAGGAGAGGTGAGAAGCATTTGTTGTTTTGGATCTTAAAAATAATTTCTAAGTCTTTTTTGTGCTAAAAAAACTAGCCTAGCGTTAATGAAAAACTGTTTTTTTATAAATCAAGAGAAAAGGAAATCCATAATTTATTGAAATGATTTCCTTCGGAATCTATGAAATTCACCCTTTTTCTTTGAATTAATGAATCATGACCGATTCCATTTTCATGTCTTCTATATTCGTTTTTATCAAATCCTAAAAGGAAGAATAACTATTTGATATTTTTTGATATGATAAAGTAGAAAGGATGAAAATATTTAAGAAAAAACTATTATCAATGATATTGGGTGTGGCAGTCATAGGGTCGGCCTGTTCTCAATATCCAACCGCTCAACAAGAAGTGGAATCAGAAAGCGTAACAGATTATGTGAATGCTTTTATTGGTACATCTAATAAAGGGAATACTTACCCTGGAGCTGTATTACCTTGGGGTATGGCCTCTCCAAATCCTCAGACAAAAGACTTTAGATTAAGAGCAGGTACACCGGCAACATATGAATACGGTGATCCATTTATCTACGGTTTTAGTTCTATTAATCTTTCAGGAGTGGGTTGCCCAGGTGGAGGTAGCATTCCTTTAAAACTTTCTACAGGAGATCTAGATTTATCTTCAGATAGTTTTAAGTCGTCTTACAATTCTGAAGTATCTAAGCCAGGATATTATAGTGTTGTTTTAGACAAGCATAAATTAAGAGCTGAAATGACTGCGACAAAAAGAACTGCTCGCTATCAATTTACTTTTAATCCTGAAGTTAAAAAGACAAACCTTTACATCGACCTTGCTTCTCAAATGAGTCATATGAAAGGTGGTGAGATTAAAGTGGAAGAGGACGGAACAGTTACAGGTTATCAATTAGATGGAGAATTCTGTGATTGTGAGGGAGTAGCAAAGATCTATTTTGCATTGAAAGTACAATCGACTCCTAACGCAGTAAAGGTATTTAAAGATCAAAAAGAAGTAGCCAATACATCGGCTAAAGGAAGTGATATTGGTGTTGCTTTTTCTTTTGATGGTAAGCAAAATAACCTAGACGTTCAAGTTGGTTTATCATTTGTTTCTGCAGAAAATGCAAAGTTAAATTTACTAACAGAACAAAAAGATTTAGCCTTTGAAGATATCAAATTAGCAGCAAAAGCAGAATGGAAAAAACAACTTTCTAAGGTAGATATTGCTGATGCGGATGTAGTAGATAAAACCATTTTTTATACTGCATTGTATCACTCTATCATCATGCCTCATATCATTAGTGATGTGAATGGAGAATACCCTTTGATGCAAAAAGAGGGTGTTGGTAAAGCAGAAGGATACACTAGATATTCTGCTTATTCTTTGTGGGATACTTATCGTTCTGTACACCCAATGAATGCACTATTATATCCTAAAGAACAAAGAGATATGACTGTGACCATGCTTGAGATGTATAGAGAATCGGGATGGTTGCCAAAATGGGAGTTGTATGGTAATGAATCTTGGGTAATGGTTGGAGATCCTGCTGTTCCTGTTATTGTAGATACTTATTTAAAAGGAATTACGGATATCGATACTGATTTAGCTTTGGAAGCAATGCTGAAAGGAGCAACAACAAAAGAGAATAATCCATTAAGACCTGGTATCAAAAATTATTTAGAATTGGGATATTGCCCAATAGATGATAGAGGTGGAGATCCAAAAGATTTTACCTTCCATAACGGAATTGTATGGGGTCCAGTATCTACAACATTAGAATATAACTTTGCTGATTATACCATTTCTAAGTTTGCAGAAGCTTTAGGTAAAGATGAGATAGCGAAAAAGATGTACGATCAAAGTATGTCATTTAAGAAGTTATACGATCCATCCACAGCGTTTTTCCGCCCAAAAACAAAAGCAGGAGAATGGATGGAACCTTTTAATCCTTTGGATAGACATTATGATATTCGTTGGAAAGGTAGTGGAGGTAAAGGATATTGTGAGGGTACTGCTTGGCAATACCGTTTCTTTGTGCCTCATGCTATGAATGAGTTGAAAGAACTAATGGGTGAAGAAAAATTCTTTACTAACCTAAAAGCTATGTTTGATGAAGGACATTTTGATTTATCAAACGAGCCAGATATTACTTTCCCTTATTTATTCAATTATCTTGATAATAAACATCATTATACACAAAAGTATACGAAACAAGAGTCAGAAAAATACTTTAAAAACGCTTCTGTAGGTATACCAGGTAATGATGATGCAGGAACAATGTCTGCATGGTTAGTCATGACACAACTAGGTATCTTCCCTGATGCACCAGGTATTCCTGTTTATCAGTTTACAACTCCTAAGTTCAATAATGTGACTTTACATTTAGATGATTATGTGTACGAAGGAAAAACAATCACTTTGAATAAAAGCGGTGATGGTGAGTACTTTAATTCTGTAACAAAAGGAAATACAGGAGAAAAAGTAAAAGGATTTAGTATTACCCATGATGAATTAGTTAATTCTGGTACGCTTACTTTCCAAACGGAGTTAGCTGCAGTAGTAGAATAATTAAAATACAGCATATTTTTTAAGAGGTAGAAGACTTAAGTTTTCTACCTTTTTTTATTTTAAAGTTTATGGCATTTTTTATTCTGATGAGATAAATCTAGTTAAAACCCTTAATTAAGCATCGTAAACAATGTTATTCTGTATTTTGTCTAGTCAGATCATTTTTAGTAATTTCTTTATTTCTTAAAATTTAAAGAGTCTAATGCTAATGTAACGTGAAATTTACACTTGTTATAATACACAACACCAGTATGAATTTTATGAAATATTACATTAACTTTTTAAGTGTCTTACTTCTTTGGAGTATTTCACTAAACGCACAAGATTGGCAACAACTAAACCCAGGTGCAGGAGGTAGAGTACAAGGCGTTTCTTGTGATCCTTCAACTCCGGGTAGAATGTTTGTTGCTTCAGACATGGAAGGGTTCTACTATTCGAATGATTATGGTACGAATTGGAATTGGTCTGGTAAAGATTTACCTACTGCCTTTATATTAAAAGTAGAGGGTAGAGGAAATAAGTTCTATGTAGGACATGCTAAAGGATTAAGTAAGAGTACAAATAAAGGGAGCTCTTATACTTTAGTACCAGAAACTACCGATAAAGCAATCGGGGTAATAGAAGTGGATCCTTCTAATTCAAATAATATCTATGCAGGTATAAATTGGAGAGGAAATGATGGGCACTTAAGCCATTATCCACAAACTACTACAGATACCAAACAATTATGGTATAGCCATGATGGTGGTACTACTTGGAATGCGTCTTCATGGGCTAATTTCCAATCAGGAGACCCAAGAGTTCAGAGTATTCAAGTACTTCCCTCAAATAGCAACCACGTTTATATTGCTACTAGTGATGGTTTATACAAATCCACTAATAAAGGGGGAAATTGGAATAAGGTCAATGGTCCATCTGGTATTGATGAGCAATACTGTTGGGGAGCGGACTTTACAGAAGACGGCCAATGGGTGTATGCTTTGTACAGAAAAGGTGGTTTCACTAGACTTTTTGCTCAAAAGTTATCTACTGGAACTTGGATTGACTTAGGAAAAGGTGCTTGGGATAGCCATAATATGTGGGAACCTTTGGTCTATCAAGATAATAACTCATCTAAACACTATGTATTAGTAAGTCAAAGAGATCAAAACCCAAATGAAGGGCTATTTGAAGCAGAAATATCGATCAATGGAAATAATGCATCTGCTTCTTTTCAGGTGATTATGTATCATAATGGATCTAGTAATGCAATTAATTATGATATTGGTTGGAACTATTACGTGACTAATAATCGTAATAAAGCATATTACCCAGGAACATGGAGTAACACAGGTTATACAAGAGGAGTATTTACACAATCTCAACAATCTTATTATACAGGTGATGCTGCAAAAGGTAATGCCGATTGGCGTGTAGTAAGTACAGGTTACGTGAAAACTCAAAATGGATTAGATTTTTATAGAAGTAGAGGTACTGCATCCACTTTTACGTATGATGTAGCAGGTATAGATAATTATTTAATTCAAGGTCAAGCAGATAATTTAGCGTTAGAAAGTTGGGATAATGGCGGATCATGGGTGCAGACAAGAACAACTTTTGGTGTTCAAGATGGTCATGGTGTGCATGTTATACCTAGTAATCCTGCAATTGTATTAATGGATGCAGCTTCTGGATTCGGAGGAGGAAACCCTGCGGCTAATTCAAACCTTTTATATAAAGTATTAGATAAGAATAACCCAGACCACAACTGGCAAAAATTAGCTTTTGGTACTTCTACTGCGGATAAAAAAGGGTTACCTAAAAATAGAATTTGGCAGTTTCATGCAGACCCTAACGATTACAAACGTTTATATGTAATCACTCATACAGGATTATATATTTGTGATGATATAGTTAGTCTTATTAATACAGGGGCACCTTATTTTAGAAAAATACACACAGGATCTACATTAGGAGCAGGTCTTTCAATAAACAGTGCCAACACAAACGAAATTTATTATAAAGATAATTCAGGAGTGTATAAAGGAACAAGAGCCGGAAATGGTGACTACTCTTGGGTACAAATGTCTCGTTCGACAGGTCAGACTAATAATTTACAATGGGGAGGAGTTGCCGTTGTGAATAAAGGCGGTAATAAATATGTGTATACCTATGAACGTTACAAAGGTATTGTAAGAGCAGATAATAACGCTACTCAATTTGGCTCTGGAGCGGTATTATGGGATGCAGATTTATTTAATTATTTAGATCAACCATCGTGGTATGATCCCGCACATCATATTATTCAGACCAATGCCATGTTTGTAGATGATGACGATATATATATTACTTACCATGTTTGGGAAGATGTTCGTTGGGGGTATGGTATTGTAAAAGGTACTGTTCAAAATGACGGAAGTGTGAATTGGCAAGATTGGACTTCAGACCTTCATTATTCTACTACAAAGCAGATTAAAAAGATAGGGAGTAAACTTTATGTAGCAACACAAGGATCGGGTATTTTTGCAAGAAAATTAAACGGTGGTCAAGCAGATGCATTACCTCCAATAGATGAAAAAGGATGGGAAAGTCCTAATGCCAACCAATTCTTTGTATTTAGTGATGCCGCTAAAGCGGATGGTTTAACTTGGGGAGGAACAGGTGATGTGGTTTCTTCTTATAGTTCAGGTCAAGCGATAGAAGGAACAGAATCTCGTTATGTAGATGGTTTAAATCAATCTGCAGCTCCCGGTGCAGACCATACATTAACGATTAATTTCTCTAGTCTAAATGTTTCTGGAGGTACCTTAAACCTAAGTGTATTTGGTATTGGAGGTGCACTTAATAATATCAATATTAAAATAGGAAGTACTGACGGAGGGTATCAAGATGTATTAAACAATACAATCTCTTCTAATTCATGGTCAGATATTTCTATACCACTATCAGGCGGTTCTTTTGATCCGACCAATTTTGATAAAATTATTATTGAAAGATGGGGTGGCGGAATTAGTAAGTTCTATTTAGATAAAATTTTCATTAATGGAACAGAAGTATCAGATGGTGATGGTGGATCAGGGCCAACTCCTCCTACTGGAAATGGCGATTGTGATGCGACATCTTCAGCTGGTAAACCTAACCCTCCGTGTAATGTTTGGGTAGAATCTGTAAGCAGTACTTCTGCAAGATTGCACTGGAATGATAATTCTGATAATGAGAATTATTTTGATATTCAAGCACAACTATCAGGTGATTCTTACAGAGCTTCAGGTATGCCTGATGGCGGTACTAATGACACCTCTGTTTTAATTACAGGATTAAATGCGAATGCAAAATATAAATTTAGAATTAAGGCCGTCAATACCAATGGAGGTTCTGTTTGGGTAGCTTCTGATGAAGTGACATTAGGAGGAGGTTCTTCTACTGTTGGTGTAACAGGAGTTAGTTTATCTCCAAATAATGTATCCTTAGAAGAAGGGCAAACCAATCAATTATCGGCAACGGTTTCACCAAGTAATGCTACGAATAAAAGTGTATCCTATAGTACATCTAATAATAACGTTGCTTCTGTGAATTCGAATGGTGTAGTTACAGCTAATACTAATGGTAATGCAACAATTACGGTTACAACTGCTGATGGTGGTTTTACTTCTCAAATTAATGTGACAGTTACTGCAGCTTCAGCTCCACCAACTGGAAATGGAGATTGTTCAGCAACATCGCCGGGGGGAAAGCCTAACCCAGCTTGTGGTGTATGGGCAGAGGTGACTTCAGCAACATCTGTTACGCTACATTGGAATGATAATTCTAACAATGAAAACTACTTTGATATTCAAGCTCAATTAGAAGGAGATAGTTTCCGAGCTTCAGGTATGCCTGATGGAGCTCAAAATGCCAATTCTGTTTCTATTACTGGATTAAATTCAGGAGCGAAATATAAATTTAGAATAAAAGCAGTGAACAATAATGGAGGTTCAGTATGGGTGGAATCAGACCAAGTACAGCTGAGTTCTAATGCTAGGCTAAGCACTCCTTTTAAGGAGGTAAAAGTATCGATTGCACCAAACCCAAGTAACGGACAATTTAAAGTGATTAGTCCAGAAGCCGGAAATGGTCAGTTATATTCTACTTTAGGAGAATTAATCACAACATTAAGTTGGAATGCAGGAGAAAATACATTTTCCTTGAATTTACCTAGTGGTATGTATATATTAATGTCTGAAAATCAAGGATTTAAAGAAAAGATAATTATCAAATAATCATAGAAAGGTAAGGCTTAGGTCTTACCTTTTTTTATTTAAATTTAGTAATCAGAAGAAAAATTATAGATTTCAAGAGTAATAAAAGTGACATTCAAGAGATATTGCATTACTATCAATTATTGATGTATTACTAATAATCACACTTAATTAATAACCACCTATTCTTATACAAAACATCAATAAAACTATGAAACACTCATCACTATGATGACTCACTACAATTACTTTAATTATGAAATGGATTTACTTTTTTCTTATCACATCGCTTTTAGCAATTAATGCCTTCAGTAATCCTATTGAGGATGAAAAACCGAAGCCTCATATTCGCTACTTAAATACTTTAGATGGATTAAGTACAATTGATATTATTTCGATTGAAGAAGATAAACAAGGTAAAATTTGGTTTGGTAATAAAGGTGGTGCGAAAGGATTTGATGTTTTTGATGGAAAGAAGTTTTCCAAATGGGAGACTATTGAGAACAATTGGTTAATCAAAAATGTATTAAAATCCCATAAATTAAGTAATGGAAAGGTATGGACATTGTACCAGAACTTTGGTAATCAAGGTTCTTTAGGTGTATTAGAGCCAGTAGAGAAAAAAGTATTTTATCATCATCTAGTTAAGGATGAACAAGGAAACCAGAAAGACTTAAAGCAAATTAAATTTATTGACTTCTTTTTTAACGAAAAAGAAGACCTTGTTTATCTACTAGATGATGCTAAAACACTTTATAAATTAACACTCGATGAAGACAAAAGACCTGGAGTCATTACAGAAATAAACACCCCCATTGATGCCTCTAAAGCTAAATATGCTCAAACAAGCATTTATGTTGATATTAAAGAGACTATTTGGATATCTCATGGTTTTCATTTGTTCATGAAGAAAGATTTAGATCAAAAATTTAGAGAAGTACCTTCAGTTGGAACAAACAAGGATTATATCATTAATGGTGCATACAAGACCAAAAAAGGAAATGTATTGTGGTTAACTAATTTTGGTATTTATACAGTACGAAAGGGGAAATTTGTAAAAGTCATTTCAGACGAAAATCACCCTTTGAATAAAACGAAAGTTTCCTCAATTATTGAAGATGAGTTAGGTAATTTTTGGATAGGTACGTGGGATGGTTTATGTAGAATGAAAAGCCTTACTTCTTCTGCTAAATATGAAATTATTGATAACTCTATGGAAGGGAAGATCTTTAATTGTATCACCGCAGATAGTTTTGGAGGAATTTGGTTTTCTGTAAAGCAGAAAGGAGTAGGTTACATTAATTTATATGATACTTCTTTTGGTATTATTAGACATAAAAATAATAAAGGTAAAGATAAATATATTGATGGTTACTTTAAAGATTCTAAAGGTAGAGAATGGTTTCTAACCGATTATGGATTAAGTGTTTATGATCCCTCAAAGAAAAGGTTAGGAAAATACAAAAGAGAACAAAAAGCATCGAATAAGACTTTTCCTCAAACAGATGCACTTGGGATTTTTGAAACAAAAGATGGGTCCATATGGATCTACTTTGTCAACCTTTATTTATGTAGAGTAGTGGGCAATGATGTACAAAACCTTCACCTCGATTTTCGCTATTTGAATATGAATATCATAAGAAATATTTCTGGTATTCAAGAAGATGATAATGGGTTATTATGGATTTCATCAGTAGAGAAAGGCGTTGCATCTTACAATCCAAAAACATTTAAGCTAAATAATTATTCAGATCCGGAATTAAAGATTGGTGCTATTTCTATAGCTAAGGATCCTTTATCAAATAGTATTTGGTTTGGCACCTCTAAAAAAGGAGTTTTTAAATTTGATGTAGATAAAAAAGGATACCCTAATAATATTAAGAATTATAAGGTGTCTAATAATATAAATAAAGACAATCTTCCAATACGTTTTTTACAATTTGATAATAATCATATTCTGTGGGGAGGAAATAGAAACAAGTATATTTTTAATAAATCGGATGCTGATTCAATATTTAAAACGGTAGGTGTTTTTAACGATGTGAAAGATCAAGTTTTTAATAATATTATGGTAGATGACGGTGCTATTTGGATCGTCGGAGATCATATCAATTATTATGATCTTGAGAAAAAAACTATGATTAATTTTTCTCCTAACATCACTAAAAACAGTTTATTTGGTAAGGCAAATATTTTTAAAACAGACGACGGAAATTATTATTTCTCAGGAAGTAATGGAGTTGTTTATACCAATAAATCGAACATTGAGTTTTCACCTTATCATCCTAAAATCTATTTTAATGATTTGTACGTGAATGGTGAAAGATTGACGAACGGTGTGAACGCTGAGAATGAGGTTATTTTGAAGCAGCATCTTTCTAAAACAAAACAATTAAAGTTGTCTTATGAAAATAATGATGTGGCTATTCAGCTTATTGGTATTTATCCTCCTTCAACAGGTCAACTGATCTATTTTTATCGCTTAAAGGGGTTGAATAATAAATGGTTCTCAACCACTAACGAAATGATTAATTTTGGTGCAATTACTCCAGGAGACTATACTATTGAAGTATATGCAGTAGATGATCAAGGAAATAAATCTGAAATAAATGCAATGCCTTTAACTATTCAGAAACCTTGGTGGATGTATACAGTAGTCTGGTTTGCAGCTGTTTTACTATTGATCATATTTGGTGTGATCATCTATAAAATGAAAGTGAAACAACATAAACAAAAAGCCAAGGAATTAGAGGCTATTGTACAAGAAAGAACTAAAGAAATTCAAATAAGAAATGAGGAATTACATCATCAATCGGAAGAACTAGAACAGCAAAGAGATAATCTTTTTGAGGCGAATCAAACCATTTCTCTTAAAAATGAAATGATTACACAAAGTTTGAATTACGCCAAAACTATTCAAGAAACCATTCTTCCTATAGAAGATCAATTGGATGCTGTATTTACAAAACATTATGTCTATTATCAGCCTAAAGATATTGTATCAGGAGATTTTTATTGGATGGCTAATGAGGGAAATAGAACAGTCATAGCATGTGTGGATTGTACCGGTCATGGTGTCCCAGGTGCATTAATGTCGATGGTTGGAAATGCAATTTTAAATCAAATAATAAAAGAGAAAAAGATTTTCTCAACGAAAGAAATATTACAGGTTTTAGATGAAAGAATAAAGAAGTTATTAAAACAAGAAAAAGGTTTTAATGATGATGGAATGGATTTATCAATTTGTTGTTTAGAAGACAAAGGAGAAAAGATAAAGTTAACGTTTAGTGGAGCTAAGAATGACTTGTATTATGCTAGAAGTTTTGAAAATCAGCTATCAGTTATTAAAGGGACAAAGCGACATATTGGAGGTAAAATATCTTCTTCAAGAGAGTTTGAAGAGGAGACTCTTTATTTCCTAAAAGGCGACAGAATTTATCTTTTTACCGATGGTATAATTGATCAACATGACGAAAATAGAAAGCGTTTTGGTAAAAAAAGGTTGATTCAGTTAATCGAAGAAACAATGTCGAACTCTGTAGATGAACAAGGGGAGTTAATTGTTGATACAGTTGGTAAATACTCTGAAAATCAGACACAAAGAGATGATATCACTTTTATGGCAATGGCGCTTTAATTTTCTGTTGAATTACGAATAATCTGATGATTTTTAATTCAATAGTATTTTTGGTCATTAATAAGATATATTTAATTAATGTTTAAAAGTTCAAAAAATTGAAATACAAACGTATTTATCATGCCAAGAAAATGCTAGAAATAAAATCAATTTTTTGAAGAGCCAACTAAAAATAAAGTCTTGAATTTTTTAAAGAAAATAGATATAAAACAAGCTCTAAACGCCAATAATGAGTACCCTAATGAATCAGTACCTAAAAGTAGACTAAAAGGTATAGGAAGTTTCATTGGAATGGTCATTGGTGAGCATACTACTGCAACGGAGTTTGTGATTGGCCCTTTATTTGTCTTGCACGGAGCCACTTTTACAGATGTCTTTCTGGGGTTGTTTTTTGGTAATCTAATGGCTATGCTATCTTGGGCTCTAATTTGTGCTCCGGTAGCTGTAAAGACTAGACATACCATACATTATGAACTTAAGAGAGTTGCTGGTACAGGGCTTTTGACGATCTATAATATCATCAAAGCACTTATGTTTTGTGTAATGGTTTCTGCTACTTTAATAGTCTCCGCCTCCGCAATAGCTCCTTTTTTGGGAATTACTCCTCCAGGTCTTATCAATTTTGAAATCACTAGTATCAATTGGGTTTGGTTAATATTAGTTGTGGGTACAATAGTGATGTTCATCGCTGTATTAGGCTTTGATTATATCGTGAAATTTGCCAATTTATTTGCTCCATGGATCCCATTAGTTTTTATTGGATCTGGCATTGCAATTTTACCTGAACTTGGTGTACATTCTTTCTCTGATTTTTGGGTGGTAGCTAATGAATCTATTTGGACAGGTGTAGCCGTTACTTCGGGAACGGATTATTCCTTCTTACATATTTTTATCTTTTCTTGGCTTTGTAATAGTACAATGCATATTGGTTTATCTGATATGTCTATTTATAGATTTGCAAAAAAGTCATCCTATGGGTTTGTTTCTGGATTAGGACTCTATATTGGACATATGTTAACTTGGATTTCTTCAGGTATCCTTTGTGCAGTAGCGCTAAAAAATGGAAATAGTAACCCTTCACCTGGAGAATTAGCGTTTTTAGGGGCAGGGTTTACGGGAATAATTTGTGTGATAGTCTCTGGTTTTACATCGGCCGTCCCTACAATGTATAGGGTAGGTTTAGCAGTACAAAGTTCGTTGAGGAGGTTCCAATTTTGGCAGATTACTTTAACCATGAGTCTAATTAGTATGTTATTAGCATGCTTTCCTGTAGTTGTTACTAAATTAGATCAGGTATTAGGAATAGGAGCATTAATTATCTCTCCTTTAGGAGCAGTTATTTTTGCAGATCATTTTATCTTCGAGAAGTTAAATTTATCTCCATTTGGAGCAGAGAAGAATAAAATTTACATCAACCCTCCAGTCATGAGTGCATGGATTGGGAGTGTTTCTATAAGTTATGTCATTTTTAATTTCTTTGGATTCGATTATTATTTCTTCTTAGCCTTCCCTTGTTGGATGTTCTGTTTGATATTGTATATCAGCTTAACTGCTATACAGCAAAAAATTATGATTAAGAAACCAACATTTGATGTTTACATTAACAGTAACAAAGATGATGTTTTAGTTGATTGATTAACATACAATATATTCTATATCCACCTACATGGATCACTTTAGTGTAAAGTGATCCTTTTTTCTTTTATAAAATTATTGAGTTTTAAGGTATAATGTTTTGAATAGAGCATAAACTCATGCTATGCCCCTTCTTATCAATAGCTAATCATATGAATATTGATACTGTAAAGAATCATGAGCTGAGTATTATTTAACGTTATCTATTGGTAAGGTATAGTAAACTATATACCATCATTTTAAAGGCATTACAATAAAAAAGACCTTCATTCTATACATTGAATGAAGGTCTTTATAAATATATGATGAGGATGTACCTCTAAGTAGTATATTCTATTACATATAATAAAAAGTATGGCTAATAATAATTTAATTCTTAACCCGTCATTAAAGCAGGTTGTCCCTCATCTTTTAATTTAATACGATATTGACGAGGAGTCATACCAGTGATTTTCTTAAAATTAATATAAAACACAGACTCTGATCTAAAACCACAATCAACGGCAATGGCAAAGTTAGTTAACTTCTTATCGATATCGGAAGCAATAATCTTCTTAGCCTCATCGACTCTCTTTTCGTTAAAATATTCGCTAAATGATTTACCAATGTGATCATTTAATAATCGAGAGAGCATATAAGAAGGAATACCTAAGCGTTCAGATAATAATTTTTCATTCAGTTCAGTATTCATATGAATTTGCTCCACATTAATCAGCTCATCAAGTTTTTCATAATAGCTATTCATTATTGTTTGATCAGTCTTATCCATTTTTACTACTAAGGTATTTCCTGATAATGATTTAGGGAATTTTAGAGCAAAATAAATAGTAATCAATATGATGCTACTATTAAATAAAATGTAGTTTAACTGAATAATATTCCAGATAAAATCAGATCCGTTTAACGGGAAAACTACTGTTCTGTACGTAAACTGAAGAAGAGCAATATAAAAGGTAACCCCAATAAAAGCACCCAATACTTTAGGCCAATGTAAATCGTTGGCTTTTTTAGAATCAGATTTAGGCTTTAAAGCTTTGAATTTTTTGAAAAGCTTAAATCCTATAAAACCTCTCCAAACTACAATGCTACCTAATAAGCATAAATGGAAGGTTGTACCAATGAATGAGTGATAAGTAAAAGATGAAAAAGATAGTATGTAACCAATTCCTGCTATTAAGGCAATAGCCGAAGGTGCAAAATACCAAGCCTTTTTCTTAGAAATCTTTTCGCCAAATAGTTCATCGAGGTACCAAAGTATTAAAGCAGGTTGCAACAAGTCTAATACATCTGATACAAAGAGCAACTCCGGAAAAGAGAATTTAACATTGGTATATCTAAACAAATACTGAAACATAATATTTACAGACATTGTAAGAAATACTGCTGATAATATGGAGTTCGACCTTGACTTCTTTAAGAACCCAATTGCAAAACTCATTAATAAACTTTGGACAAAGGCCCAAAGGAATAATACATTAGCCATAGTTTATTGAATAGATTTAATGTGTTTGTAATAATAGAAAACTTTCATTTCGAATAAATATAAAAAATATAGCGAAGGAGACAGTAATAATTTGCTACATATAAATATATCCTAAATATGTATAATTATTTTCATTCACACAAATAATGTGTACATAAAACACTTATAGCGTGAAATCATTAATTTTACGACAACAAAATATACTCTATTATCTTCTTAATACTCTTTGAATTTACTTATTTAAAGAAAAAATAAATATTTATAATAATATAATCAACTGATAATAAGGTGTTTGTATAATATTTACATTTTTCTCATTTAGAATAATGATTGAAAAAATGTTCTCAGATAATAAATGTACAACCGACAACTAATTTCACTTATTTTTTGAAATAATAGAATTTTGTTAATCATCTTAACAACATTTGAGCATGAAATGAACGCAAGTTCTTCAATCTATGGTGGTCAGCCAGGTAAATTTCAACTTTAAAACTAATTGTAAAATGATTAACAGAATTCGACTATTTTATTTTTTAGTCTTCGTGCTCTGTTGGGGATCTGCCCAAGCCCAAGACAAGATCGTCTCTGGTATTATTAGAGATGTAAATAAGCAACCGCTTATCGGTACTAATGTTGTAGAAAAAGGAACAATAAATGGAACTATTACTGATCTTGAAGGAAAATTCTCTTTAGTCTTAACTACCGAAAACCCTGTTTTAGTTTTTTCTTTTATAGGATACCTAGAACAAGAAATAACAGTGGGATCTCAAACGGACTTAATGGTAACATTAGAAGAGGATTTAGCTGAATTAGATGAGTTAGTAGTTATAGGTTACGGAACTCAGAAGAAAGAGAATGTAACAGGAGCAATTACCAAAGTAGGTAAAGATGCTATAGAGGGTAGACCTGTTGCAGATTTTCAATCAGCATTACAAGGTCAAGTAGCAGGTTTACAAATTACAGGAACTGACGGACAACCTGGTGCAGCTCCTACAATTCGTATTCGTGGTACAGGTACAATTACAGGTGGATCTGAACCTCTTTATGTAATTGATGGTGTAATCTTACAAGATGGAGATGCTTTCTCAACAATTAACCCTAGTGATATTGAGTCGGTGAACGTATTGAAAGATGCGTCTGCAGCCGCTATATATGGAGCTAGAGCAGCAAATGGTGTCATTATTATTCAAACAAAAAGAGGTAAGTCAGGTGGTAAGCCTCAATTTAATGTGAATATTTTCGGAGGACCTAAAACAGTTACAAATAAGTTGGATATGATGAATTCTCAAGAATACCAACAAGTAATGAATACTGTGAAAGATAATTCTGGTTTACCAAGAATACCTAATTTAGATGGAACAACAATAACTACTAATACAGATTGGCAGGATGAGTTGTACCAAACTGGGTATCAGCAAAGTTATGAGTTGAGCGGTAGTACTTCAGGTAAAAATGGTTCTATCTATGCATCGATCAATCATTACGATGAGAAAGGTACAATGATTAATACAGGTTTCACTAGAACATCAATGAGAATTAATAGTGACTTGACTGTAAAAAGATTCAAATTCGGTAATACTATTTCTTATACAAGATCGAATTATAATTTAGGATACTTGGGTGATAGAAACCCTACATTCTGGGCATTAGCTTACTCTCCTGCTATTGAAGTGAAAAATCCTGATAATTTAGGTGGATATAATGGTTTAGGGCCATTGGATGGTGATTATAATATGATCCAACCTGTAGCAACTCAAAATTTATTGGATAGAAATAGAGTGATCAATAGAGTAATTGCAAGTGTTTATGGAGAGGTGGAGCTTTTCCATGGATTAAACTTCAAAACTAATTTAGCGGCAGATGTTTCTAACATCCACCATAAAATGTTCATGCCTGAGTTCTATTTAAATGATACAGGTGAGCCTCCATATTTATTCCCAAGAGGTGCAGAATTACACGAAGAAAGAAATGAAAGATCGATGTGGTTATGGGAAAACACATTAAACTATAAAAAGACTTTTGGAAAGCATAACCTTGGTCTATTAGCAGGTTATACTATGCAACATAGTAGACAAAATTGGATGAATGCTTCAGTTTACGGAGGTAACTTATCTTCTGAATTACCTATTTTGAATGGTTCTCCAAATATTATTGCAGACTCAAAGTCACCTTTATATGATAAGAATACTTTATCTTATATCGGTAGAGCCATCTATGATTATGATGGTAAATACATGGCTACTTTTAACTTCCGTAGAGATGGTTCTTCAGTATTTACAGATGAGAACAGATTCCATAATTTCATGTCTGGTTCAGTAGGTTGGTTAATCTCAAAAGAAGGTTTTATGGTAAATGGTCCATTTGATCTACTAAAATTAAGAGCTTCATATGGTAGTTTAGGTAATGATCAAATTAACCAAAGAGCAACTCAATCTTTATTAAATTCAGTTCCTAGATATGTATTTAATGGTGGAACTCTTGTACCTACTGTTGCTCCTGGAGCACAGGTATTTAACCCAGCTTTAGTTTGGGAAAAGCAAGTGCAAACTAACGTAGGTATTGATGCAGCTGTATTAAAAAATAGATTATCATTTACTGTAGATTACTTTATTAAAGTATCTGATGATTTATTACTTGATTACACATTACCATCATCTACAGGATATAAAAACGTATTTGTAAATGCTGGAGAAGTACAAAACAAAGGCTGGGAATTCTCAGTAAATTGGGGTGATAAGAAAGGTGAATTCACTTACAGTATTGGTGCCAATGCTACATTCATTAATAATGAGGTGACACGTTTAGCAGAAGGTTTACCTTTTATTACTGAATCGAAAAAAGCCAACTGGGAATTTACTAGAAATAGAATTGAAGTAGGTCATTCTTTATATTCATTATATGGATTTAAGTCTGATGGTATCTACCAATCACAAGCAGAAATCGATGCAGGTCCTACACCTTACCCAGGTGCTGAAACTAAGCCTGGTGATATCAGATATGTTGATGTTAATGGTGATGGTGAGATTACTGATGATGATAGAACTTTTATTGGAGATGCTAACCAAAGTGTGACTTATGGTATGAACATCAATATGGGTTACAAAGGATTTGATTTTAACCTTCAATTACAAGGTGTTTACGGTAATGATGTTTTCAATTCTACAAGGTTCTACACTCAAGGTTATGACAGAGACTTTAATATGACAAAAGATGTATTAGGAGCCTGGACACCTGAGAACAAATCAACTACACAACCAAGAGCCATTGCAAAACAGTTGTCTAACAACGATGTGATTTCTGATTGGTGGGTTGAGAAAGCATCTTATTTAAGAGTTAAAAACTTACAGTTAGGGTATAGCTTTAATGAGAGCCTTAGAAGTAAAATGGGTGGCTTAAGTAAACTAAGATTATATGTTGCAGGTCAAAACTTATTTACTTTCACTAATTATTCTGGTCTAGATCCAGAAGTACAATTAGATGGTATTATACCTGATGGTACTTACCCAATGTCTCGTAGCTTTATTGCTGGTATTCAAGTTGGATTTTAATAGCTGATTATAAAAATGAAAAATATTTTAAATAAATCGATTTTAGCTGCAAGTGTTTGTCTTGCAACTATTTTCACCACCTCTTGCGAATCGTTTCTAGATGATGCGAAAGTACAAGTAGATGTGGATTCAAATACATATTACAAAAGCATTAAAGATGCTGAAATGGCCATTAATGCAGTGTATACTCCTTTGCATTGGTATGGTTTGTATAAACGTCATAGATATCTTTTAGATTATATGAGTGGTGATATGCAAACTACTTCAGGTGCTACTCAATTAATAGAATATGAAGGGTTTGGTTTTAGTCCTACCACTTCAGAATTAATCCCTAAAAGTTGGGAAGCAAGTTACACAGGTATTGCAAGAGCAAATGTAGTCTTAGATAAAGTACCAAGTATTGAAGTGTTAACAAGTGAAGAAGAGCGAAAAGCACACTATATTGGTGAAGCTTACTTTTTAAGAGCTTTCTACTACTTTAACTTAGTCACTCTATACGGTGGTGTACCAATCTATGATAAACCTTTTGATGGTAATTTATCAGAAGAGTTTTTAAGACCAATGCGTAGTACTGAAGCAGAAGTATATGCTTTAATTGAAACAGATTTGTTAAAAGCAATTGATATGCTTAAGGCAAGTTATGAAGGAGATAATATAGGTCGTGCTACTTCGGGAGCTGCTCAAGCTTTATTAGGTAAAGCGTATCTTTATCAACAAAAGTATAATGAGGCCAGAACTGCTTTGAAAAAAGTAATTGATGGTGAACATGCTGCTTATGATTTGGTACCATTTGATCAAAATTTTGTGAAAGATTTTGAAAATAATATGGAATCAGTATTTGAAGTTCAATTTATGGGTGGCGTTGGTTCTCCATGGCCAGATTATGATACTAACCAATCATCGAAAGCCAATTGGGTATCAACAGCAATCTCACCTTTCCGTTTTGCCAACGCAATTCCTTCATTAGAAGTGGATGGTTATTTTAATAGTTTCCCAGAGGAAAATGATATTAGAAGAAAGTACACTATTGCTAAGGAAGGAGATGAATGGAGCGGAGAAATTATTACAGCAACTCCACATATAGATAACGGTTGGAACAATAGAACAACAGAACGTGATGAAAATTACATTATTGGTGTAAGAAAATTTGCAGAAGATAAGTCTAACCCTGGGTTTAACCAGTCGCCTGTAAACTTTAGACAAATGCGTTTTGCAGAAGTTCTATTAATGTTTGCCGAAGCAGAAAACGAAGTAAATGGTCCTTCTGCTGATGCATACATGGCTGTGAACAAAGTAAGACAACGCGCAGGAGTAAGTGATCTAGCAACAGGATTAAGTAATTCAGAATTCTTTGTTGAATTAGTACATGAAAGAAGAAAAGAATTTACATTCGAATTCCAACGTTTCTTCGATTTAGTAAGATGGTCAAAACGTCCGGACGCAGCATCATTACCTGATTTTGCAAAACCTACGTATATGCCAGGCTTTACTCCAAATAAAAATGAATTATTACCAATTCCAGCAGTTCAGATTCAGCAGAATCCTAACTTAACACAAAACCCTGGATACTAATAATTTCACTATTCAAGAAAAAACTATATCTTGAACTAAACCTATCAGAGGTGCTTGCATTATGTAAGCACCTCTTTTCTATATTTGAATTTAACTAATTTTATAGAAGCAATGATTTATAATTGAAATACGTTTTATAAACTAGAATAAGGAATGTGATCTAAGGTGAAGAAAAGTTCCAATAGTTTTTAGACCTATGTTTAAGTATGAGGGAATTTTTGGTGAAAGAATGATGGCTTTGGGAGAAGAATTATTTCATCAATATCAGTATGATTTTTATGGTTTAACACAAGAACAAATGATATTAGGAACAAGTACAAGAAGTGGTGCAGAGAGAGAATCGGAAGCAAAAGTTTTTGATATGTTACTATTAAACACATCAGGTAAAGAATTAATTCCTATACCAGATTATATGATAGATTTGGCGATTCAAAATGATAATGATGAGAAGGGATCTTTATATTATTTATTAAATTTTCATGAAGGTGATAAGTCAATAAAAAAAGGAGGAAAATATTGGAATAGTTATGATAAATATCTTAAATCCCTACACTGTTCGAAGTATCAAGCCGTAGGCGTTACTTCGAACTCTCCAATTGTATAAGTTTGTAACTTATCACTAAAAGAAAACAACCCTCTCAAGTAAAAAAATGTTGGTTTACACTGCCAATAAATCCATCAGCAATTTCAAATCTTTTTATGAATCAAGATTACAGTACAGCAGCTTATATAAAAAAAAGTAGAACAGGAACAGACAGGTATGGAATTTTAAATAGTAATCAAACATTAACGAAAATGAAACGAACAAACGTAATGATGTTAACTCAACCTAGTCATTTTAAGAAAGGGTGGGTTAAAACTTATAGTGAAGAAAACATAATAAAAACTGATTTTATAATAAATAAAATTCCGGGTTTAACAGGAGAAGATGCACCGGTTCAATTTTTTGTACCTTCTCAAAGGCATAAACAAAATAGAAATATTAACAATGATAGATAAGTTGAAATTCCTTAGAATATTATTAATGCTTTGTTCTGTTAATAGTTTTTCATTTGCTCAAGATGAAGTTAATTGGGAAATAATTTTATCGTCTTATAAAACAGAGAGAAGCAAAATGACTGAAAATCAAAAGCAAATTGAAGATAGTGAACTGATTAAGAATTTAAATTTACCTATTACTAAAAGCACCGAGATGTGGTGTGATAGTATTTGTAAAGTTTGTAATTACAAGAGTTTTCATTTTGGTAGTAATAATAAATATCAAGGTGAGATATCTTTAACTTTGTATCAATTTAATAACAATATTATAGTATTTGGAGGAATATTTGATTTTAGTAGTATACCTGGATTTTTCATTTTTTATAAAAGGGAAAACATTTTAATTTTTTTAGGAAATTCAACTGGAAGTTTAGATCAAAGAGATATGACCTTTCATGATATCTATCTAATAGATAGTAATTATGAAGCATACAAAAGAATTGTATTGAATAAGGGAAAAGTTATTTATAAAACTAATATAAAAGAATACCCAGATAGAAAAGAATCTTTATTTATTCTTCAAAAGAAAATACAAACTCCATTTAATCTTAAAACATTATTGCCTTTATTTAATGATCAAGAATATTGGAAGTTTACTCGTGAATATTTATTTCCAGAACTTTCTCATAACCCTATTTGGTTTAATCCTATTGTGACTTATTCAGAAGAGCCTTATTCTTTAAATTATTTAACTGTCGAAGAAGAAGAAGAGTAGTAGTATTGAATTCCCCAAATGATTATGCAGTTGCCCACGGGAGTAATACAAGCAGGAGAAATCCCTCCACTGTTCGAAGTATCAAGGGGTAGGCGTTACTTAGAACTATCCCATTGTATAAGTTTATAACTTATCACAACAAACCAAGCAATCTACCCCCACATAGATTGCATTATTTCATATTACAACCTTTCAATTTTTGTAGCTCCAATTGTATAAGTTTGTAACTTATCACTAAAAGAAATCAACCCCCTCAAGTAAAAAAATGTTGGTTTACACTGCCAATTAATCCATCAGCAATTTCAAATCTTGGAGGTGGTGGAGTATAAGTTGCACCTGATTGGAATATATGCATTTGGAACAGTTTCAGGTAGTTTAATGAGTAATGCAAGTGGAGAATCCGTATTTAATTTTACAGTATTTCCTAATATGCCTTTTCATGTTTATGCATCAGGTAGGGGAGGTGAAGTAGCAGTTGAGTCTTTTATAGTCGCATATTCATCAGGGTATTGGGGAGCAAGTTTTTCTGTAGGTGTTGGTGGTGCTATATTACAAGTTGAAGGAAATTTGAATGCTTCATATAGTTGTGTAAAACCTATTAAAGATATTTCTCAATTAAAGTTTATTAAATCAATTTCTGATGAAAAGCAAAAAAATATTAGTTGTTACGTTAATTTTAATTTCTTGTAATATGAGAAAAGATGGAAAATCTTATAAAATAAATGAACCGGTTATTAAAAATGAGCTGTCTAAAGAAGAATTAGATTCTCTAGAGAAATTACTCGGACCAGAAAAATTTAAAGAACATCTGAAATTTATTAATAGTATAGAGGATACGTTTTCTGTAAAAGGAAGTAATAAAATTAAATTCAAAAAAAAATAAATTACATAATGGTGTTTATCACTGTTATATAGAATCCACTGTTCTAAGTATCAAGTCGTAAGGCGTTACTTAAAACTGTACCATTGTATAAGTTTGTAACTTATCACTAAAAGAAAAAAAACCACAAGTAAAAAAATGTGGGATTTACTTTATTGGTCAATGTCTCATGTGATAACTGTAAGCGTCTCTGAAGAAGTGAATTTCTTAGTTACTCATGGTTATATAGATGAAGTTGTTCAAAATACTTCTTCAGATATGATAAGAAGCATTACTGGAATAAAAAATATTGGTAATTGAGAGTATGTAAACCCAAATACAGAAAAACGATCTTATGAAGACACAGGAGAAAACTCAAGCTCTTTTACTGAAAGTACTTTTTTTAGATAAGAAAAATAAGTGAATATGAAAGTATTTAAAAAATATTTTGTCACCCTTATTATTATAATTATTTATGTCTTTTTATATGGTTATTCTATTTCTATTTTAATGAATTATGAAGATCACTTTTCGCAAGGAAAATGGTATTCATTTGAAAGTTTTGAATCTCATGAATTGAAAGCGTTTATCATATATAAGTATTTGCTTAATTTTCCTTTATCATTCTTTGTTTGGTTCTCTGATGAACTATTATTTTTAACGACATTTTTATTTATACCTAATGCAATATGTATTTCTATTTTATTTAATAAGCTTATTTTTAAAAAAAGATGATTTAAGTGAAATCGATGCAGCTTGGTCTACTTGGAGTGGAAGATAAGCAAGAAAATATGGATTTAATAAAGTCGAAGTTAATAGAACTGAAAATGGTGTTAATGCTAAATTTATAAAATGACAGACAGTAAATTAATTATCAAGGGTATATATAGAGATTTTCAAAATAAAAATAATTTAATTTTTGTTTGTGAGCTTTTAAATGGCAATATAAAAGTTGGAAAACATATCCTTTGTAAAAAACAGATGATTGGAAAAATAATTAGCTTTGATACAATTAAATTACCATTTTCCAATAATACTTATGAAGTAACCATAAACACAAAAAACTATAATTGGAAACGAAATGATGTAATAGATAAGGAAATAACTATTCTTTAGATGGCTATATTTACCTATAATAACCAATCTACCTCCCCAGATAGATTGGCTTGTATTATTTATTACAATTTTTCCATTTTAGTAGCTTTAATCATAGAATCGATAGCGAAAAGAATATGTTCCTGTTTGTCCCCCCACTGTTCGAAGTATCAAGCCGTAGGCGTTACTTCGAACTCTCCAATTGAATAAGTTTGTAACTTATAACAACAAACCAAGCCAATTTACTCCCAATTAAGAGGGAATGTGAAATAAATATCAACAAAAAATGTAGTTATAACTCTATAATGGGCTGAAATATATTTACTTAAATTTAGCTGAAGAAAAATGAAACTATTGTTACAAAAAAATCTATTTTTGGTTGTAAAATGATTGCCTCATAAGAAAGAAAATCCAGATATTCTTTGTTTAAGTAGGTAGGCTGTACATCGAATAAATTTCAAAAAAATAATGAAAAAACTTACAAAGCAAACAGTCCTTTTTACTTTCTTTTTTATAATCTCCTTTACCTTATCTGCACAAGAAAATATTGATAAGCTGAAAAACAACAAAAAGTTTGAACCGATAAAGGTGGTATTGAAAAATGGAAAAGTATTAGAAGCCTATAAGAAATCGTCTCAAGCATTTTATTTAGATTCTGAAATAAAAATTTATTCTCCTCAAAAAAAGGTCACCTATTTGTATCCAGTAGAATTTAAGTCTTTTTCTTATGGTAAGGTGACATATTATTCAGATGATGAAGACATATATGAATTAAAAATAAAAGGAAGTAAGGTCGACATTTTAGTAAAACATTCTGTAAGTGTATCAAGTTTTGATCAGCATACATTTACTACTGATCATGAAAGTTTGTATGTCAAAAAGAAAAATCAAAAAAAAGTTATTCAAGTAAAAAAGAAACATTTTGCAGAAGTCTTTTCGAAATACTTCAGTGATCATAAGGTACTTTCAAAAAAAATTTTGGAAGGAAAATATTCTCACCATGATATTGAACGTATAGTAGAGATATATAATACATCAAGCAGTGAATTAAAGTAAATAACTATTTTTTTGAAAAGAGAAAAGTGTCAACATCTAAGGAAAAGACTTGATAGACTAAATAAAAAAGGGGAAGACGATTATCGCCTTCCCCATAGTAAATGTAAGTGCAGTACAATAGTACCTTACAAATAGTTATTCATTATTTTACTAATATTCTCGCATTATAACTTCCTTCTTTACCTGCAACCTTGATAAAGTAGATGCCACTAGACAATGTACTAATATCGATGGTCTTTTTGATAGAGAAATACGCATTTTCTGAATGTACCTGAACACCATTCATATTGTAGATTGTAAACGTATAATCACCTGTAGAGATACCAGAAATATTTACCTGACCTCTTGTTGGGTTAGGGAATACATACATATCATTTCGAGTTACTTCTGCAGCAATTCTTGAAGATGAACTTTGAGGAGTTAAAGTAATTTTATCCAAGTTCCATTGCCAAGTAGCATCGCCAATAGCATAAACTCTAACTGTATGTGTGCCTTCAGAAAGTTGAACACTACTTCCATTTAGTGCTTGATAATCATCCCACTGACCATTATTCGCTACATTGTCTGTAGAAACCGCTGCTCCATCTATTTGAAGTTGAATTCTTGTGTCTCCATTTGTAGGAGTAGAGATCATATATTGAATATCATAAGTACCTGCACCTGTCACATTGATTTCATAATCTGCATAATCTTCAGAATTTACCCAATTGATTCCTATGTTGTTGGCTTTGTTTACTCCAAAAGGAACATTACCATCATTATAAGTACCACCCGTAGCAATAAAATCTTCTGCTTCGATGACAATGGTTTCCGCTGGGTTTCCAGTTCCAGGACCTTCATCAGTTGCATTTACTGTTATGTTTGATGTTGCCGTAAAACCTCCATCAGTAGTTGTAGCAGTAATTATAGCAGTACCTTCTGCTATCGCTGTAACCACACCAGAAGAAGTTACGGTAGCTACAGAAGTATTATTAGAGGTGAAAGTCATGGTTTGATCATCTGCATTTGCAGGGCTCACCTGACCTGTAAGGTTTCCTGTTTCATTAATTTCTAATGTCAGATTACCAGGGTTTACACTAACTCCTGTAACAGGAATTGTTTGTTCACCTTCTACAGCTGTTAATGTAATTTTATCTAAATTCCATTGCCAATTATTACTTCCAGAAGCTGTTGCTCTAATCACATTACTTCCTTCTGATAATACTATGGTAAATCCAGCGTCTAGATCAGAATAATTATCCCAAGACCCATTATTAGGAACAGGAGTAGATCCGGCAGAAGTACCATTGGCACTTAGAGAAATTGCGGCATTATTTGATGGAGTAGATATACTATAACTTACTTCATAAGTACCTGCGGTAGCATTAACATCGAATTCTACATAATCCCCTGAGTTTACCCAGTTAATACCAGTACCACTAATTTTGTTTGCTCCATATGGAACAAAGCCATCGTTAAAAGTACCACTTGTTCTAGCAAAATCTTCCGCCTCGATAACAAGAGTTTCTCCAGATGGAGGAGGTGTTGTACCTGTTGTTGATACCGTAATTGTTGATGTTGCCGTAAAACCACCATCGGTAGTAGTGGCTGTAATCACAGCTGTACCTTCTGCAATGGCAGTGACTAATCCAGATTGGTTAACAGTGGCAACAGCATCATTATTTGATGTAAATGTCATTGTTTGAACATCCGCATTCGATGGAATAACTTGCCCGGTAAGGTTCCCTGTATCACCTGTTTCTAAAGATAAAGAAGTAGGAGAAATAGAAACTCCACTTACGGACACAGGAGGAGTTGGTGTACCGCCATTCACTGGCTTATACACACGAACCCAATCTACTTCCATGGCATTTTTTGCTGGATTTGCTAATGAAGCATCTGTAGGAGTTTTGCCATAAGATACCAACCAACTTTGTGATTCTACATTGATAATGATATCCATTTCTTTTGTAAATCCGTTACCATTTTGATATTCACCCGGATCAATCACATTGTAGCCATTTGAAGCATTGCTAGCTGCTTGTAATGTTGCAAATTCAAACTCACTAGAATAAGCATAATTAGTGACCGCAGAATATCCGTTAGATAAATTGACAGGTTGTCCACCTATATTATTACCATATGAGTCTTGTGTTCCGGCTGGATGAATTTGATTGTAATAAGTATACTCCCATGTGCCATTCATTAACGTAGCAATAGCATTATGATACATTACCCTTACAAGATCACCATCAATATAATATTCGAAATGGAAAGGAGTTTTCCAATAGACACCTAACCTAAGGTATCTTCTATCTCCGTTGTTCCATGCCCAATCGCCCCAACCATAAGAGGTATTTACTCTACTATCGGGCCACCAGCTATTCCAATCTCTTGGTTGATAATCATGAAAAGGAGAACGAATAAATGAATGGTGTGAAATGTGTGTAAGATGTTTGAATCCATCAACGCCACCATAGTTTTCGATAATATCAATCTCTTGAGTATCGTCTGGGCTTAATAACCAGAAACAAGAAGCTAGATCAATATTGGCGACACTAATAGCCGATTCTACGTATACAGGATACTGTACTTTGGCATTAGAAGTAACACAGCCTGAGTTTACTCCGTTATTAGGTTTCCCCATTTTTGGAGAGTTTCCGTTCCAAGGATTGGATTGGTTACTTTGGTCCCATCTTGAGGTATTGATGACAAGACTACCATCTTTTACTGCAACATTTTGGTATTTCCAATACGTCGTTCCTGGGCCATCCCATGTATTGTGGTAGAAATTATACCATTTCCCATTACCAAAATTTGAGCGAGAATTAACTGCGTCAAATGTGTAGTTAAAGTCATCAGAAACATTCTCTTGAAGCTCCCATGTTTTGCCATTTCCTGCGTCTGCAGGTACTGGAATACTACTCCAATCTTGTGCTATTACAGTAGTACAAAGAAAAGAGAGAAAAAGTAAATTAAAGTACTTCATTTCATTAAAGTTTGTGTAAAACCCAAAGGGTATAAAAAAAAACTGGTTGTCGTTTATAATTCATTTCGAAAGTCAATTAACTTATTAAGTGTAATGACAACAACTAAATAGACTAGACAAAAACTGAATATTCATTTTATTCAAGTGGTCAATGATGCTGTATTATTTTAGTTAGCCACACTCTCATTTATTAGTTATGTGCATTGTTATTATTGTTTTTTACTCTTTAATTTAATTTTTTGTTCAGTTAAAATAGGGCTGATTTTTACTAGACAAATAACAGATTAGGCCAAAATTTTCAATATTAGTTCTTTTTGAAAAAAAGTCGGATAAACGGATTTTATTCTGCGTTATAAATTGTTATTGGAATAATTTGAGGGTTAAATTCTTAAATAATGTTAGATAATTTGGCTTTCGATTGATGTAATGTGTCCTTATAATGATAATTTAAAAAATTAAACTCTCTTATATATGAAATTAATAAGCCACTTATCTATCCTCCTAATTATAATACCTTTTACACTAATAGGTCAAACTGTAGAGAAAAGTACCATTGAAGATGTTACTGTTTTTACAAATGCTGCTCGTATTAATAGAACAGCCAATGCCTTTGTAAAAAAAGGAAATCATGAATTGGAAATCACCAATTTATCAAAGAATATCAAGGATGAATCTATTAGAGTAGAAGGCAACAATACATTTACTATTTTAAATGTAAGGTATGAAAAAGACTACATTACTGTAAAAGAGGAAAACGAGAAGCATCAATTATTAAAAGAGAAAATTGATGTATTACAAGAGCAAATCAATAAATTGAATTTAGATCTCACCATTGTATCAGAAGAACTATCTTTCTTAAAGGAAAATAAAAAAATAAATTCTACTTCATCAAGCTCATCAGATTTTCAACAATACATGGTCTTGTATGGAAATCAATTAAAAAAGTTGAGTACTTCAAAATATTCTATTGAGAAAGAGCTCAAAGTACTGAAAGAGGATTTGAAAGTGCTTCAAAATCAATTGAGAAGAGGAGGTAGAAATACCAATAAATATCAAGGGAAAATTATTGTAACTTATGAAAGTAGTGTGGCAAAAGAAATCCCGTTACACTTTTCTTATCAGGTATACGGAGCTAGATGGTACCCTACCTATGATATCAGAACTGCCAGTGCAGAATCTAAAGTAAATATTTCTTTTAAAGCCAATATTACTCAAAATACTGGTATAGATTGGGAAGGTGTGAAAATTAAATTATCGACTGCAAAACAACATGTTTCAGGAAATATACCTACACTTTACCCTAATTATATTGCTTATCAAAAAGATGTAGGACAGATGCTTCAAGATCAAGTTGCGGGTGTGGAAATTCAAGAGGAAGACGACATGGGATACCTCAAAAAATCATCTTTGAACGAAGTAGCTATGATTAGAGGCACATCTGTAAAGGACTCTAATCCCCCCTTGTATATAGTAGATGGTGTTCCCCAAAAGCATAATCCTAATTTACCACCTGAGGCAATTGAAGAAATTAATATATTAAAAGATGCTTCTTCTACAGCTATATATGGTTCAAGAGGTAGAAATGGAGTTATTTTAGTTAGTACCAAGAAGAATGGACAGTCTAATAAGTATAAAACATTAGCCAATAAAAACAGAACTGCTTTAGAGTTTACACTTGCCGATAAGCAAAACATATTATCAGATAATACGAAAAAAACAGTCATATTTAAACAAAATAAAGTGTCTGCAGATTTTGAATATAATAGTGTTCCGAAATTGTCTAAGTATGTATACCTCACTGCTATTTTAAAAGATTGGGAAGAGATACAATTAATGAGTGGACAAGCCAATATATTTTTAGATAATGCTTATGTCGGAAAGACAGATATTCAAACTAACAACCTATCAGATTCTTTAAATATATCTTTTGGTGTAGACAATTTTGTTTCTGTGGATCGAGAAAAACTGAACAAATACGAAGAGAAGAAAACAATAGGTTCTTCTCAGAAATTAAACGAATCATTTAAGATCACTTTAAAGAATAATAAATCAGAAGAGATTACTTGTAATCTTTTAGATCAAATTCCAGTTTCTGAAAGAAAAGAAATTCAAGTAGAAATAATTGATTTATCAGGAGGGAAATTAAATAAGAATACAGGAGAGGTGAAGTGGGAAGTGACACTAGCTCCTAAAGAAATTAAAGAGGTAGTGATAAGGTACAGTGTTAAATATCCAAAGGATAAAAAAATAGAGCTGTAATTATTATAGATTTATAAATGGAAAAGCACGAATAGCCTCACTCTCCAAATAGGCTATTCGTGCTTTTTTTATGGTGCTAAAGTATATTTAGGTTGATACTTAAATATCCCATTGACAGGATCTACTAAATCATGGTTAAAGATGACCAATTCAAAAGTGGAGTCTACTGTTTCGTGAGTGAATTCTATTTGCGGTATGTATTGAGGTTTGTGATTTTCAGCCCTCCATTGTGCTTGATTTCCACTTGTATTTAATTGTTCTACTTTAAATACAAATAAGCTTTGAAGCCCATTACTTTCTTCTACTTGACTTTTTGATAAGACTTTTCCCTTAAGGGTGATTTTCTTGTATTGATAATCGGAAAACACTTTTATTCTCTGTTCTCCGAATACATGCATTATACTATCTTCATTTTCTGAATGTGAAATGTATTCGAAAGTATTGTCATCGAATATTTTTAATTCCGAAGCTCCATTAGAAAAATAGGTGTGGTATTGTTCTTTTATTGTTTGATGAGATGATGGAAGAACGTCTTCTTTTTTGGTACATGAAAAAAATGTAGCCATTGAAATAACGATCAATAAAAAATGTTTCATTGAAATAGGTTTAATGATGAATAGTTGAGAGTGTTATTATTTATAGATTGAATTATCTTATTACGATAACATTGTGCAAAAGATAATTTGTTTTTGCTTTGTTAACATTTTTTACCCTTGAATTGGGTAATATAAGCACGACTATGAAGTTGTTATTTTGATAAATTACTGATTACGACACACTATGCGTATTTATTTGTACCTCTTCCTTTCAGTTTTTCTTTTTTCTTGTACCAATGCGAAAAAGGAAAACTTTAGTGCTCCTTTGTTACCTAAAGACTATATAATCAAGAAATTTCAAAACCACGATATTATTCTTTTAGGCGAAGAACATGGTGTAAAAGAAAATATAGAATTTATCCAAAGTATTATTCCAAGTTTATATAAAAACGGAATTTATTATTTAGGAATGGAATTCGGTGCTTATGAAATGCAAGAAGAATTAGACGAACTATTAGTAGCAGATGAATATGACCCACAAAAAACGAAGGATATTTTTTTCTATTATAATGTAGGATGGGCTTTTCTAGAATATCATGAAATCTATCATAAAGTATGGGAGTTTAATCAGACCTTATCTTCACAACAAAAGAAGTTTAGAATAATCAATTTAAGCTATAAGTTTCATTGGGATAAATTTGATATGGAACATCAAAAAGAGAGTTTAGATGAAGTATTTAACTTAGGTGAAATTGATTCTTTTAGAAGCGAAATCGTTCAAAAGGAAATCATTGATAAAAAAGAAAAAGCATTGTTATTGGTTGGCACACCACATGCTTTTTCAAAATTTACGCATGATGTTCAAAAACCAATAAAAGATCCTAATTGTCCTTTTGTAGATATCTATCTAGGAAATAGGTTGTATGATATGTTAGGAGATAAAGTATTTACGATTTTATTTCATCAAGCATTCTATGGTTATAAAGATAACGGATACAAAAGCAGTACCCCTGCAGATGGTAAATTAGTTGAAATGATTCAAAAAAGACATATCGGAAAGATTGGTTTTGATGTTTCAGGGGTCATCGGAAATCTACCCGATCATAGTTCATTAGGATTTTGTCAGGAGAATGTAAAATTAAGGGATATTTGTGATGGGTATATTTATTTAAAACCATTGAAAGAATTATCTGCCTGTACTATCGATGCATCTTTTTATAGTGGCAGGGATTATAAGACAGAGGTGTACCCATTTATTCCAGACCCCAATTGGAATACACCACCAGAGACATTGAAAGAATATCTGCAAAATATTCATGATTATGTATCCATTGAAAAAAGATATGGAGGCTTATAAAATGCATTATCTCTTTACGATCAATTCAAAAAAAAACCACTCCTCAAAGAAGGAGCGGTTTTAACAATTTTAGTTATCATCTATTAAACTTATCGCTTAATAAACTTTCCAAAGTGTGATAGTTCACCATCAATAAGTAGGGAGTAAATATAAATTCCTGATGGTAGTGTAGAAGCATCATAAACTAATTCATGACGACCTCTATTCATATGACCGGCATCCATTGATTCCATTTGAACGCCTTGTAAGTTATGAATGATCAAGCTAACATTACCTGATATTTGTGCATCGAATGCAAATGTAGTTTGCGTAAGAACAGGGTTAGGATATACTGTAATTGATGATTCTTTTGGTGAAGGTAAAGTAGAAGTGATATCATCATCTTCGGCTTTAACTTCAACAGAAATCATAGCAATTGTAGTTAAACCATGTACATCTGTAGCCATCATTGCTACTTCTGATATACCGACAGTAATTGCAGAGAAAGCAAACTGACCATCAGACAATCCAACTAAGACAACACCGTTTCCAGAGTCAGCAATTTGATAAGTAAGTGCATCACCATCCACATCACCAAAGATCTCAGAAGGGTCTTGATAGTGAACATCTCCAATAGTTAATTCAATATCAGAGGCTTCTTTAATATGAGGAGGTTGATTAACATGTATCACATTTACATTCAAAATACCTTCTGAAGTTGTACCATGTTCATCTTCTCCCAAGAAAGATAAAACATATTCGCCAGCATGTGTGTGGTCTGGAGTAAAGGTGATATATACCGTGTCATTTTCCACTTTATATGAACCAATATCACTTAAGCCATCTACTGTTACTGTATACTCGTCGCCTTCGATCTCTTCAATTGCAACTGATAACATTGTAGTGTCATTTTCATACACCATAAAAGTGGTATCGCCTAATTGGAATTGTGGACCTTGGTTAACGTGCATTGAAGTATAGAATGAAGTCCCTTCATGGTTAGGATCATTAGAAAGGATGGTCACTTTAGCGGCATAATCAGCATATGCTTTTGCATACTTTGCGTCATAACTTAACGTCAATTCTGTAGACTCAGCTATTGGTGTGCTACCTTCTTTTTGATCTATTGACAACCATATCCCTTCTTGAGCAGTTTTAGCCATAGCTCTTACCATGTAGCCTTTTTTCTCAAATTGAGGTGAAGCTGTGATATCTTCCCATCCATTAGATGTAGGTACAAAGAATGTATTCTCTAAACGCTCACTTACATCTGCAATACCTTGTGGATATTCCATTCCTGTTGGATAAGTAATTGCCACGAAGATTTGCTGACCAGTATAGAAACTGATTGTTTTTTCTAAATCAAAAGTCATCATCTGACCATTATCAGGCAGTTCTTCTTTGTTGTAAGCAACTGTTTTTTCAATTAATTTCACAGGCTTTTCGATAGATCCACCTAAAATAGTAATCACTACTTCTTCATTTTGAACAAGTCCTTTAGGAGTCATCCATGTAGCAACATGTGATAAATCAAATCCTTCTTCAGGAGTTGTAAATGTAGTAATAGTGGTTAGAGAAGCACTACCATAACCAATAGAAGAAGAAGGTGTCTCTTGTTGATCATAAGATAATACCTCATGATAATCAGCAGGATCTATTGCTGTGTAAGTAGCAGGAATTGGAGCAGATGCAGCCTCTGCTAATAGTTGTCTACTTGATGTAGCAAAAGAAGTTTTTGCTAATGGCTCAGTATCTTCTTGAGGGATTTTACCATCAATAATATACTCCACAATCACATTCCAATCTAATGAAGATTTACCCTCGTTATTATTGAAAGAGAAACTATACTCATCTGTATGATCAGGCTTGTTGGCATCAACATGAATATCTTTAACGATAGGCATATCGAATTGTGCAGGCTCATAGAAATTAGCTTTTACAGTAAATACATGCTCTTCACCATCTATCATAAAGGTGATAGATTTTTCCATCTTACCGGCTTCAAGTGGCATTAATGTAATTCTAGCTTCAAGTTCTTCACTAGGAGCAATATTAGGATTGACGTAATGGTATTCACCTTCTACTTGAATGATATCACCAAAACAACCACCCCAAGGATCAGGAGCACCGTCACAGATTTCTTTCCATTTGAAAATAGTCTCTAGGCCGAACCACTGCATAGGCACTTCTTGAATTCCACTTTCTGCATTAATTAAATTAATATTTAATTCCATATTCAATGCATCGTCTGCAGAAATATTATCCTTTGTCATGTCTAAGTTACCTGTACCAACGTTCTTTAATGTGAATTCTTTTTGCATCCACATGTTTGGAGTATAAAGTACATCTCCTAAATCAATCACATCTTCAGACAGAGCAAATTCTGGAGTACCAATTACCGTTAATTCTACAGGAATAGAAATATGTTCTTTACCAGGAGTTTTATTGGTAAACTCTAAGTTATGATGGTAAGCACCTCCTAAAAGGTCTGTTGCATCTACTGTAAATGTAAACGTCTTTTCTTCTCCTACAGGAATGACTGTTTTCTTAGCAGGTACATATTCTACTACCAAACCGTCAGTAATGTAAGGACGATAGAAGTTATTGACTACACCATCTGAGGCATCTTTATTTTCTAACCCACAAGTAAAGTACTTATTAAATACATTTACAGCAGCCTGATCGATAGTTTTGTACTGCGTTCTAATCGTACCATTTTTATACAAAATAGTCTGTGCAGAAACATAACCACCTAATGAACCCCAGTTATGAATATATCTATTGTAAGTGATGATAAAACGATCTTCATCATGTTTTACCCAAATACCTTTTAATGGATGTTCATCGTAATAATCTTCTCCTGTAAGCGACCATAAAGAAGCGATAAAGTTATGAGGTTCAGCCTCTGCATTAGGAATGTCTAAAGCAAATAACGGAATAGGAACAGTAGGTTCTGTAAACGTCATGATACCGTTATATCCAATCCACATTTTATCGTAACCTTCTTCCCAGAATTCGAAAGTGAAAGGCAGGTCATAAGGTTCCCAAAGTAGATCTAAATCTTGCACAACTACTCTTGTCCAAGAATCGTCGATAGCTTCCCATTGGAATACTGGAGCATTAGGATCAATAGAACCATCTAATTGGTTTTTATTATCTCTCCAAGCATAAGTAAAGTCTTTAATTTCAGGAGAAGACATCGCCTCCATTGTAGACTCATATAACCAACCCGAACCATTAGGAATAACTTCTAAATCTGATTTTCCATCAGCATTACTTACCGTAATATTCAAAGTAGAAGTAGAACCCGCATCTAAAGAAAGTGCTATCGGAGATTGATCTAAACTAATCTGAGGTTCATCGATTACAGTAGCTGTTACTGTGAATTCAAATGTTTCACCTTCAGCATTTTCGAAAGTAATTTTATCAGAATAAACTCCTGTTGCCTCAGAATTAAGAATTACTTTTACAGTGGTACCTAAACGAGGAAGTAATTGGAAAGCAGATTTATTTACACTGAATTTAGTGTCAACTCCACCATCAATGGTTATAGAATTAAAATCTACTACTGCGGTACCATTGTTATTAAAGTTGATATTATGGATTTGCTCCGAAGTACGGAAAACAGTACCAAAATTAATTGTTTTTTCAGAGGTAGAAATATCTGCTACACCACCATCCATAATGTCTACATTAACGGTAAAGTGAGAGATTGGAGTTATTGGATCATTACTTTGGATGGCAATATTTTGAGTGTTTAATCCTTCAACTAAACCATCTGTTGTAACATCATAAGTAATTTCAATAGATTCTCCTACACCTATAACACCTTCTGTTTTTGATAAGTTAGAGATAATTTGAGGACCAGGGTGGTTGACTTTAACCATCACTTCAGTCCAATCATTTTCAAATAACTTTTCTGGCTTTTGGGTAAACTCATAGATGTAAAACCCGTCTTTTTTATCTGGAGATTCCACACCAACAAAAGGGTCTGTTGCTTGACTGTTTGCATATCCAATGTCTTTATAACGCATTTCGATATTACCATTATAATACAAGACTACTTGGAAGGTCATCGGATAATCAGAGCGGAAATTTTCTTGTTTAGGCACCATTTGCTCATATTGTGCCACTACACGGTCATCAAATTTTTTGTATAGAATTTTAGAGTTCAAACCCCAATCAAAATACTCATACATAAAGGCGATGTAACCATTAGAAGTGAAATTTCTACCTAACAAACTACCGAAAGAACCATTTACAGGATCTTTGTCATCTACTGCAATCATACCTACATGCGAAAGGTACATTTCAGTTACCAATGTATCATAAAATGGAAATTGGAAACCAAGGTCTACCTTTACAAAATCTAAGAAAGGGTTTGATTTGAAGTCATTAGAAAAGTCAATAACATCATCAGCTCCAACTAATTCATCCCATTTCCAATCTTCTGTATCAGGGGCATCCGTATCAATTCTATCCCATGAATAACCAAATTGATGTATTCCTTCAGTAAGTTGATTACTGTATTTTGGAATCACAAATTCTAGCGGGAAGTTACCATTATTACTAATTGTTACAGTACCGTTACCTTCTTCTCCAAGGTTATGGTGATGAGTAATAGTGGCAGGGGCAACGTCAATTTCTGATGGCTCAATACCAAAAGCAGTGATAGCAATTAAACGTTCCCACCCTTCATCGTTGAATAATCTAACGATGGCATTTTCATTACCGCCAACTGTTGGGGTATAATTTATTTTTAAATCTGTTGCTGACCTAGGTTGGAAGGTCGCAAACCATTTTTTACCATTTGAAAGCTCCCATGAAGAAGTATTAGGTATACTGAAATCTGATCCCTCTAGAGTGGTCAAATCAATGTGGATGTTCTTTTCTCCACCATATCCAAAGTTGTTGATAGTAACTACAAACTCTTTTTCAGTTCCTATTTTTACACTACCAACTTCTACAATGTTAGGAGTAACTACATTAGACGGGTGTTCATAGACATTAATAAAATATGGAGATCTTGCTTCGGGATTTTCAGTAGCATTAGAAGCAATTACAGTATTGATTTCTACATATCCATTGGGAACTTTAGTAGCATCGATTGTTAAAGTAACTTCTTGTTCTCCTACACCGTTAATTTCACCATTCTCTGGAGATAAAGTAACGATTTCACCATAGTGACGGTCTTTACTAACACCTGCCACACAGAAAGAATAACCACCAAAACCTAAAGCATTAGAAATAGGTTGCCATGTTTTTCCTTCATCAAAAGAGAACCACTGTAAGTTTTCTGCATCTTTAATATTTGCATTCGTAGGGTTGATACCAATAGGATATTGGTTACCTGAAGGAACTCTTACAATAATCCACATTACTTCTCCATAAGGAAAATAAATATGTTCGCCATGAGCAGCCTGTACACGATGTAAACCTGCAGACGTATCGTTCACCTTTTCTGAAAGGACTAATTTAGCTTGAGAAAGAATACTACCCATGTATACTTCAACAACCGCTTTCTCATTCGTGATTTGATTTAGGAATACTTCAATTTCAGTAAGGTTAAAACCTTCCTCATCTTCAATAACAAAAGCAGAAGCTGTAGTATTAGAAATTGATAAGTCTTCTTCTCCAACGACAATACTTGCATAAATGCCATCTACATATTCTAGGTATTTGTTTTCGTAAGGTTGTAGAATACTCGGATCTTCTTTTACTGAAAATACTTCGGGAGTAATTTTTTTCTCGAAGCTGATATTTCTTTCACCTGTTTTTACATTACCCACAGTAGGAACACTATAGTAAGCCGATTTAAACTGATATTTATTTCTTGCAAACCCATTCCATTTAAGGATACCCTCAGAATTATTTTTGATAATATGTGTATGCTCAATAACATTGTTTTGAGAAGTATAAACCGATAAATAAGTAGTATTCGTTGGCACTTCAATATCAGGACCAAGATTAGTTGCAGTAGATACAGTTTCACTTAATTCAGAAGAATTTCCCCAACGATCATAAGATCTAACAGCAAAAGAATATGAAGTTTCTTCTTTTAGTCCTTTAACTTCTACTTCGTAAGCAGTGTTAGCAGTACTATCATTAAAGAAAATGACAGAGGTAGCTGTTGCTTCATTAAAATCTCCTTCGTGGTATAAAACTTCAAATTTTGAAGGTTGACCATCGTCTTCATCAGTTGGAACGGTCCAGCCTAAACGGATAAAATTATTTGTAGCACCTTTCACTACTAAATCATCAATTTGAATAGGAGCGTTACCTGAGTTTTCGATAACAGCTAATCCTGCATCAATTAACCCATGTCCTAATTTCCCTACGAAATTAGGGTTAGCACTATCAATATTTCTTGAAGAAGCAGTTAACTGATTCCATAAAACATCTGGTGTCATCTTGTCACCACCCATAGTAGAAAGAATAAGAGCAGCTACACCAGATACATGTGGACAAGCCATTGATGTACCTTGTAGGAAACCATAACTATTATTTGGTAAAGTAGAAAGAACTCCATTTTGAGATCCCATAGAAATATCACCACCAGGAGCAGTAATATCAATCCATCCACCATAATTAGAATAATAGGCTCTTGTTTTATTCGGACCTGTAGAGGCCACTGCCATCACATTTTCATAGTAACCAGGGTACATTTGCGCATCAATATTGGAGTTACCCGAAGCAAAGATCACAAGACCACCTTTCATTGGAGAACCTTCATAATCACCAGCTTCTGCAATAAAATAATCAATAGCATCTAGCACTGCTTGTTCATAGGCTCCAGCAGAAGTATATCCCCATGAGTTTTGAGAGATGACTGCACCATTGTTAGCCGCATAAACATAAGAAGCTGCCGTATTATTATTCGGTCCGCCAATCATTTGAAGCGACATGATACGTACACCATCACCAGAACCTGTACCACCTGCAATACCTGCAACACCTTTCTCATTGTTGGTTACCGCACCAATAGTACCGGCAACGTGTGTTCCGTGTTCTTGTGCATCTACAGCACCTCTATTGTAAGCAAAGTTGTAACCGTGTACATCATCTATGTAACCGTTTCCATCACTATCCACACCGGGCTCGCCATTTAATTCGGCTTCGTTTACCCAAAGGTTATCTTTAAGGTCTTCATGATTAATATCTACACCTTCATCGTGTACAGAAACAATCACATTGCTTGTACCTTGTGTAGTTTTCCATGCTTCTAATAACTGTATACTAGCATCAGCAGACCAACCACTTTTCTCACCGTCGTTATGGTAGTGCCATTGTTGAGAAAATAAAGGGTCATTGGTAGTAGGTGTATCTTCCTCATTAAAGAAAGCAGCAGTTTCTAAAACTTTTGCTGTACCTCTATCAATAATATGTTTCTCTAATCTAGGTTCTGCAATCTCAATAGCATCTACTTGGTAAAAACTATTGACCACCATTTGAGGATCTACATGAGCATCAACTTCAATTTCAAACCATAAATGCAAACCATGTCGTTGCAATTTGTGTTCATTACGTGCATCGTAAGGAAATACCCTTTTCATGTTGTGTGCATGAAATTGTTGTGCTGTAGCATCAAAGTCAGCTACTCCAATTTTACTCACTCCGGAGGTGTTCATTGGAGCAACAGAAAGTGCTGATTGAGTCTGAGGTTTGAATTTTACCCGCAGGTAACCTTTCGCTACACCATTACTTGTGTAGCGCATTGGAGCTGGATTGTTTTGTGCATTTCCTTCGTGTATAGGTACGAGCCCTAGACAACAAAGAAGAATAAGCACATAAGTTTGTAGCTTTTTCATCATTGCGATTTTTTAATAATTGAATCAGTAGAAGAGGCTAGTTTTCCATATAGCTTCTTGAGTACGTCAATCTCCTTCTTGCGTACCTCTATTAATTTTAAAAGAGATTCCTTGTCATCGGAATACTCAGTTTTTTTGTTTGTCGGCATGACGTGGAAGTTTAGGCCAACGATAATTACAATGTTACTCAGACTTTAAATGAATCTTAATAATGTAGTAGTGCTATAAGGGTGCTATAGGGGGTGCTACATTAATGCTACATTCTTCTTTTTTGATATTTAACTTGTTGGTAATTAGTTTTTTGTATTGTAGTAATGTGTTGGTTTAATAAAAGAATGATTAATGCATTTATAGTAGTAAATCAACGATGTATGTATCATTCTTTATAGAATTTTTTATCATAAAAGGACGGGTAAACAATGTGATTTAAACATTGATGAATGAAAAAGACATTGTGTTAGCTTAGAAAAGTAGTTTTCTTAAAAATGAATAAGTATTCATAAATCATATAACATATAATAGTATCAGAATTTCTTCCCATTCGATCTTGACGCAAATGACTTTATTATGATCTTACAATATGCGATAAAGGGTAAACAAAAGGAATAAAATTGGAAATAGTAGCGTCTTCCAATTAGTACATATCTTGTACTTCTTGAACGGTTAAAGCACCACTATCAAATTTACTTAAGAATGTTTGAAAGTCAATATCAGAATTGATCAAACCTAATTTTTTACGTAAACGGTATCTGGCCACCTGAATAGATTTAACACTTTGATGAGTAATATTTGAAATATCTTTAGTGCTTAAGTTCAACTTTAGAAAAGCACATAATTTCTTTTCATTAGGAGTTAGGTTAGGAAATTCTTGTTGTAATTGATCAAAGAAATGATGATGAACTTGTTCAAATCTCACTTCCAATTCTTTCCAGATTTCATCTGATCCAGATGTTTGTAAATTATAGACAATCGATCGAATCTTTTTACGACTATCAGCATTCATTTGAGGATCATCAAGCTGCATCAATTGTTCTGATACATTATTGATGAGTTCATTTTTTTGCATTAAGTGCATGACATTGGTCGTAAGTTCCTTGTCTTTAAAAGCAACATCGGATTGTAGGGCTTGATTGTGTTCTTCTATTCTTAACTGCACTGTTTCCATTAGTTCTTTTTCCATTTTTGCCTTCTCTTCATTTTGCTTGGCATTAATGGCTTTCAACATTTGCATTCTATAAAGAAGTACAGAAATTACGATAAATAAAATCATGAAAATAAGCACTCCAATAAGAATATTTTGCTGATCTTCTTTTTCGTTTTTTAATAACTGTTGCTCTAAAGCCAATTGATGATTTTTTTCTATAAAATCAACAGTTTTAATATGAGAGTTATTCTTTAATTGATCTTCTGTTTCTTTGAACTTGATATGATACTCTAAAGCTTTATCAAATGATTTTTGAGAACGGTGAAACTGAAAAAGATTATTATAGACATTTACTAAATCTTGATAAGCTTTAAGAGATAAAGCAATTTTTTCAGCTTTTAAATAATTCAATTCAGCTTGTCTAAAGTCATTTTCTTTTAAATGAATTTGAGCAAAAGCCAATAACGAATTGATCTGCCCTGAATGATCATCCGTGAGCTTTTTAATATTGTAGGATTGATTGAAGTAATGAAAAGCAGAATCAATACTATTACTCTTTAAATATTGATTACCTAAATTATGCAAAGCTCTGCCTTTTAAAGTAAGCTGATGGTCTTCTTTACATAATTCGATTACCTCTTTAAATTGCTGAATTGCCTGCTGTGACTTCCCAATTTCATCAAATAGATTAGCCTGATTTAAAAGGATATTCGGAATGAGGTATTCGCTTTCTGATAAAAGATAGGCTTGTTTTAAAGCTTCTTTATATACATTTTCAGCTTTGAGGTATTCTTTTTCCATTTGATAAAGCGTTCCCAAATTGATTAAAGCTTTTGTTCTACCAGCACTATATTTAAGTTTTAGAAATATCTGATCTGCCAAATAATAATCATTTCTGGCATCGGCATATCGGCCCTGTACCATATTTAAATTACCCTTTTGATGGTATAATTTTCCTAAAAATAAGGTAGGAGCATCTGTCGTATTTTGAAAGATATAAGTATCAACCAAGCGCAATGCTTGAAGTAAATCTTTTGAACCAATTTCCTCTATTTTATCTAATTGTTTTTCTTCTTCTAAAGTTAGGATTAAAGAATTTGAAGCAATCAGATTTTGAGCAATGACAGTTAATACAGTAAGCGTTAGTAATATAAATTTTTTCAATTTTAATCGATGGGTTTAGTTTAATTTCAAACATAATGTAATATTATTAATTTTCAAAATAGTCTAATTTTTTTTAAACTTATAAATGACATACTAACTATTTTTAAATTACTGGATTTTCAACATTTTTATTCGGATAAAAAGTCAAGTCTCTCTTCAATGATATAATTCGAATTTTTATTCATCAAATTTTAATTATATTTGGAAGACACTATAATTTTTAGACTACAATGAAATGAACTCTTTAGAAGAAAGAGAAAATGACTTTTAAACTTCAAAAGTTTATTAACAATGAATAGAAAGATTTTTTTTAAACTATTTACATTAGTTATTTTTTTGAATGTTTACTTTATATCTACTTTACTTGCATCTAACAATGATCCTTTTTTATTTAAAAGAATAAGTAATAAGGAGGGATTGAATCAAAATTCAATTTATTCTCTTGTTCAAGATGATCTGGGATTTATTTGGATGGGTACGCCCAATGGTTTGATAAAGTATGATGGTAATGTATTTACAACATATCAACATCAATTAGGTAACAAAAAGACTTTATTAGATAACTTCATTAAGGTTCTTTACAAAGATAAAAAAGGTAATATTTGGATAGGTACGAGCAAAGGTATTTGTGTTTATTTGATTGATGAAGATAAATTCATACCAATCCAAAGTTTTAATAAGCTAGTACAAAACTCAGTATTAATACATACAATAGCTGAAAATAATGGGGTATGGTTAGCTACTTCATTAGGGCTATTTCATTTAAAAGAAGAGGTAGGTAATTATCAATACAGTGTTCAAAATTTAGAGGGTCATAATAAAATTAGACCCAACCAACATTTTAGTGATGTCATTGTTTTAGAAGATCACACTTTGTTGGCAAGTAGTAGAAATAGTATTTTTCATCTAAAAATAGAAGAGAATAGTAAGGTTAGCGTAATTCACTCCATCGGAAACATTGAAAAGAAGAATTTAAATATTAGAGATCTTTATCAAGATGCAAAAGGAGTTATATGGGTGGGTGGTTTGAACTTTCTAGAATGTTTATCTATCCAAAAAACATCCAATAAATATAGTTATCAATGGAAGGAAGGTCCTCAATTGCAATTACTATCTGGAAGTTTAAAGAAATTAAGCATAATGCATATCTTCGGAGACGATAATGGTGAAAATATTTGGATTGGTACAAATAGAAAAGGGTTGTTTACATGGTCAAAATCCAAGAAAGAACTTAAAAATTATACACCTGAACCTAATAATCTTCGAAGTCTGAGTAGTTATTATGTGAATGATTTTATTTTAGATAAAACGGGAGTTCTTTGGATTGCAACAGCACAGGGAGGGATTAATAAAGTGGATTTATATAGAAAACCATTTTATTCGCTTACGGCTAATGATTTTAATAAAAAAGGTCTTTCAGGTAATTTAATCAATGATATTTTCATTGATTCCAAACAAAGAATTTGGATTGGGACATTTCAGAATGGAATGAATGTTTCTGAACGTGCTTTCAATTTATCCGATATTGAAAAAACAAATTTTAGACATTTATTGGGAAAGCAAAGAGTATTTTGTTTTCTCGAAATCAATCAACAATTATTGATTGGTACGAATAAAGGGTTTCAATTATACGATATTAAAAATGATAAACTCGTAAACTTGACAGATGATCACCCTCTAAGTAGAGAGAGATTTACCGAAGGAGTATTAAATCTCTTACATTATAAAAATCAGATTTGGGTAGGTACCCATAAAGGGTTAAGACGCATAAGTTTTACGACTACTTCACACGATTTAATTAAAGGAAACCTTCATCTTGAAAAAATAGAGAATATATCTAAATCTTCTATTCAATTATCTAATTCAGCAATAAATACAATGATGTATGAAGAGTCCAGAGGGTTATGGATAGGAATAGATAAAGGTCTATTCTTATTAGAAAGTGATGGGGAAGCATACAAGGTAAGTAATTATTCTTTTAACGAAAATGAGCAAAATAGTCTATCCAATAATCGTGTTTTTTCAATATTTAAAGATAAAAGTAACGGCAATATTTGGGTAGGTACTTACGGGGGTGGTCTAAATAAAATGTTATTTGATAGCGAACAGAATATTATTGGTTTTGACCGAATTACAGAGGAAGATGGTCTGTTCAATAATGTTGTATATGCTATCCTGAAAGATACTAAAGAAAATTTATGGTTGAGTACTGATGCGGGTATTTGCAAGTTTAACCCCGAAAAGAAAGAATTCAAAAAATACAATATGGGAGACGGTTTGTCTGCCAATAATTTCAGGAAAAATGCGAGTTTTCAAACTAAAAATGGAATAATATTATTGGGTGGGCTTAATGGACTTACCGCATTTTCTCCCAATAAAATTATTAAAAACCCATATCCATCTTATCCAATCATTACAGATTTTAAAATTTTTAATGAATCGATAAAACCTCAAAAATCGTATTACAACCAAGTTATATTAGAAAAATCGATCTCTCATACCAAGAAGCTTGTATTACCACATGATTTAAATCAGTTGACATTTGATTTCTCTGCTATGCATTATGCAACTCCAGAAAAAAATACTTTTGGTTATAAACTAGAGGGGATTGATAAAGAGTGGACGTATGTAGATAATCAACACCGATCTGTCAATTATACACAATTGCCCTTTGGAAAATATACCTTAAACCTTAAAGGTTTTAATGGAGATGGTGTAGGAAGTCAGAGTGTGCGGAAATTGGAAATAGAAATTCTAAGACCTTTCTATAAAACGTATTATGCTTATTTATTCTATTTTTTAGTCGTTTGTTTACTGATTTATTTAGTATTTAAATACCTGAAATTTATTGTAAGGTTAAGAAACAAAATAGAAATTGAAAAAAGAGAAAAGAATCATGCTAAAGAAATCAATGAAGCGAAATTAAAGTTTTTTACTGATATCAGCCATGAATTCAGAACACCGTTGACTTTAATGGTTAGCCCTTTAGAAAAAATCATCTATGACGATAGATTACACTCAGAATTAAAACCTATTCTTTCAAACATAAATACAAACGGACAACGATTAATTAGCCTTACCAACTCTCTTATTGATTTTAGAAAATTAGGACAAGGACAGGTAAATCTTTCTGTTTCAAATGATAACCTCGGTAGATTCATAGAGAAAACATCAAAAGCTTTTGTTGATTATGCAAAAGAAAAAAATGTAAAACTTAATATTCATATTCCAAAAGAAGAAGTTATTGGGTGGTTTGATTCGGCTGTGATTGAGCGAATCCTTTTTAATTTACTTTCCAATGCTTTTAAGTTTACACCCGATAGAGGAAATATTAGTGTATACCTCACCAAAATAAAGGAAAACGAGATTTGCTTAGAAATCCAAGATACTGGGAAAGGGATGTCTCAGAAGGAGTTAAAGCAGATTTTTAAACGATTTTTTCAAGGTAAAGGACAACAAAAAACAGTTTTCGGTAGCAGTGGAATTGGTTTGTTTTTAGTGAATGAATTAGTCAATCTACATAAAGGAGAAATAAAAGTATTTAGCGAAGAAGGGAAAGGGACATCTTTTAAAATTTATTTACCCATTAATAAAGAAATATACAACGATTCAGAAATCGTTAATCAAGCCAAAAGTAACGGGTTTATAGATCAATCAATAGTAAAAGAACTTGAACCAAAATCATTGGTAGAAGCGAAGGATAAAAATGTAGGGAAAATTCTAGTCGTAGAAGATAATATTGAAATTCAAGCCTTAATAGAAAGTATTTTTAAGCAGAAATTTGATGTTTATATAGCTTCAGACGGTCAGGAAGGATTCCAAAAAGCGTTAGAAATAATACCTGATCTGATGATTGTGGATGTGATGATGCCGATTATGAACGGTTACGAATTAAGTAATCAAATTAAAAATGACCGTAGGACAAGCCATATTCCTCTTTTATTTTTAACTGCACTCAATGATTTTGATAATCGAAAAACAGCTTTTGAAGAAGGAGGTGATGTTCATATATCTAAACCATTTTCACCTTATTTATTAGAGCTTCAAGTCAATAATTTACTCGAAACAAAAAGGAAAGAGGCAGAGTATATCAGAAAGGTTTTACTTATGGAACCTGATAAACCTAAGCTTGAATCAAAGGAAGAAACGTTCTTACACTTCGTTAAAGAAACCTTAGAAAAAAATTATATTAATGATGCATTTAATGTAAAAGAGATAGCTGAAAAAATGGCAATGTCTTATGTGCAATTTTATAGAAAATTTAAGGCCTTAACGGGGTGTAATCCAAATGAATACCTAAGGGAATTTAGATTAAAAAAGGCAGCAGAGTTTTTAAAGAGTGACAAAGAGCTTTCAGTAAATAAAGTAATGTATGATGTTGGCTTCAATAGTCAGTCTTATTTTACCAAAGCTTTTAAGAAACAATATGGTATCACACCTGCTGAGTTTAAAAAAGATGAAAATATAACTACATGATAATCAATGGTTAGTCATAGTAGAGCAAGAGAGAGTAATTTTAAAGCTAAACCTTATTTTAAAATACCGCCTAATTGCAAGTGTAGATATTACATATAATATCATCTATTCTTTAACTATACACTTTAATATGAAGAAGTTTTTACTCATCTATTTGCAACTATATAGTCTAGTGGTTTTTTCACAAGCAGTGAATAACGAACTCACGGCTGTTTTTCCTGAGGCTAATGTACCACAACAAGGCAGTACACCTCTTGTTTTTACTGAAGAATATACTTCTTCTGAATCTGATTGGGCGATATCATGGGGAGAAAATAAGGTTTTTGACTGTTTACTAAAATACGATAGCCCTATCAATCCTAATTATTCCTATGAACTTAGAATTGGAAAAGGAGGACAAGTTTATTCTTTTATCACTTCTAAAGGAGAAACAATAGCTCCACAATGGAGAAACCCGAATTCTGCCAATGGTTTAGAATATGGACCTAACTACTCTCCTTGGGTAGATGACGTATGGCAGTTAGTCGCTGTTGATAAAAGTTTACATGACCCTGAAAATCATGAAAAATATTTTATACATCAAGCAGGTGTTTACCTGAAGGATCCTAACATGAACAATCAGCAACCTTTTTATTCGCCTCAAGTAGCTTCTTATTATGATGCAGCGAATGAGTCATATACAACAGTAAATTGGGGGCAACATGCACACGTTGATGAAAACTTAAAGGCGGGTTTTACTTCAGAAATATTGTATTATACACAGTATAAAAATATTGGCAACGGTATTATTCAAGTAGATTATTTGATCTACAATTTTGGAAACGATACGATGGATCATATCAATGCACCTTGGGGAGGGGTAAGGCGTTCTGCATATGATCATAATTTTATGTCCAATTCAGACAACTCCTATTCAGAAGTAGTGGGTAATTTCTCCACTTTACCAAATACAAAGTTTACAGAGACTAATGGTTGGGTCGCTTTTTCTACAAATCAGTCAGGAACAGGCCCAAGTATGGGGTTGATGGTAAATAACGCAAGTGGTTTAATGAGAGTAGGTGATGCTTCAGGTGGTGATAGTAGAGACTTTAGTGTTTATTCTGGTATCAAAAATGGTTTTAGCATTGATTTTGGAAAGATCTATCGAATTAGAAACTATTTTATTTTACAAAGTTCAGTTGCTCGAATCAGTGAAAAAGTAGAAATTTTACAGCTACAAGAAAGAACATTTTGTGATTTCGAATCAAAAACAGAAAATGAAGTAGGCAGTACACGTTATTTTTTCAATCAAGATGATTTAAAAATCACTACCCAACAAACCAATAATGACAACGGGCTTTTACTGAAACTGCAACCCTATAATGATGCTTATCCATTATTTAAAATCAATGGTTTAAATGCAAAAAATGAAGTTGAAACACGCATTACTTCAGATTTATATTCATTTTCTCAGTATCCATATGATGGCCATTTGAACGATATTCAGTTGTTAGGCTTTACTAATTCTAAAAAAGAAGTGACCTTGGAAACGGTTACCATTACAGCAGGAGGAAATTATACTTTCCCAGATGGCACAATACAAAATAATCTTACAGAAGAGGTGACTTATTTTAGTTCTTTGGGTACCGATGCCAATGGGTTAGAGCAAATGATACAAACAACAGTAAAAATACGTGAGGGGTATTTTATGTGGTATGAGAATAGTTCTAATATTGAGAAAATTGATTATTCTACTCATACAAATAGTATTTTCGCTACAGATATTTCCAATCCTTACACAGGTGGAGTGAACACAAATAGCATAGTAACACGTTTGATGAAGCCTGAAGAATCACAAAATCCAACGGTGACTTTTTCAATGCCAAAAATTACAGATTTAACTCATCTAAAAATTAAACTTAAAGCTTGTTTAAATACGTCTAATTTAGTGCCTTTTGGAGAAGAAAACGCAAACCAACGCTTTAGGGTAATATTGAGAAATTCAACACAAGGTGGTACAGGACAATTGGTGTCACTACATTATTTCACTAATAAAACTACTTGGGAAGAATTCACATCAGACTTTACTTCAAGTACTATTGCTCAAAATATAATTGACGCCGGAGGTTTTGATCAGTTATTGATCTACATGGATAATACAGATACAACACGTTTTAATACGTACTTTATTGATCAAATAAAGAGTACTATACAAGTCAATATCGTTAATGCACGAATGAAATTTGAGGAAGAATTACCTGAATCAAAATTAGTTTTATATCCTAATCCTGCAACAAAAACTTTTCAACTTACTGAGAAAGTAGAATCTGTCAAAATTTTTAATAAAAGCATGCAGCTTCTTAAAGTTTACAATCAGGATCAAGAGTTTTATGATATTTCAGATTTATCTAATGGACTATATATCCTTGAATTTACAGATTTAAATGGATTGACAAACAGATGTAAACTAATGAAACAATAAACAAAGTAATAGAAATGAAATTACTTATCAACAGAAATTAAAGAGAAAAATTCTTTTTATATAAAGATTAAATGCAATATAAATACCTTTCTTAAATAGTTGATATTCAATGATATGAAATAATAAAACAAAAGAGAGTAATTATAAAGCAAAAACATTTCACACAATATAAACTACTTGCCTCTGTCATTATTACATGACAATCACTTGTCAATGATAGTAGTTCGCCTCTGAGTTGAAAGTGTTACTTTTTATACTATTGAAATGAAAACCGAGCTATATTTTTTATGAAAGCTCTGTCTATTGAAATGAATTAATACAAATAACACATGGGAAAAAAATTATTACGAATTGTATACTTATTCACAATATTAACGCTGTTATTTAGTTGTGAAGAAGAGCAAAATTTACAAAAAGTAGAAGTGGAAAACTTCTCTATTATTCCTTTAGTTGATACAATGAAAATCGCAAAAGGAAATCAATACTATTTTGATGTTTCAGTTTTTCCAGAAGATGCAACCAGTGAATCTATTCAGTGGGCATCTACCAATGCTGAAAGAGTACAATTGATTGATGCTTCTTTAGGTAAAATAGAAGCTTTAGAAGATGGTATTACTAAGGTCTACGCAAAATCTAATTTAAATGACAGCATCACTGATTCTATTTATGTACATGTAACATCTGATGTAATTCATGCTGAATCAGTAACTATTTTAGATGATGTAGAAAGTATTGACATATTTGAAAAAGCTACCAAACAGTTTACAACGACCATCCTACCAGAAGAAGCGGTGAATCATAATGTGATTTGGAATACTTTGGACCCTAGTATTGCCACTGTAAACCAAGAGGGTGTCGTAACAGGTGTAGGTCTTGGAACTACTCAAGTAACGGTAATTACTGAAGATGATGGAAATGGAGATATCACTAATGAGATCACGGTCAATGTCATTACAAAAGTTCCTTTGACGAATTTAAGTATTGACCCTTCTTCTGTAGATTTTATGGTTGGTAACACGAAACAATTAACTATAAACTTTCTTCCAGCTGAAGCAAATGATCTAGAGTGGGAATGGAATTCTAGTAATGAAAATATTGTGAGTGTTGACGAAAATGGAATAATTAAAGGAGAAGGAATAGGAACAGCTTCTATTACTGTAACCAATGGAACAATGACATCTGACCCGATTACTGTGAATGTTGCAACACCAATATTTGTCACTGGTATTACAGTTTCGGATAAAGTATATCAGTTTTCAAGTTTAAATAGATCTTACCAAGCAAGTGCAACTTTAGCACCTGTTGATGCCTCAAACCAAACAATATTTTGGACTAGTAATAACGAGTCAATTGTGACTGTTAGTGAAACGGGATTATTGACATCAAAAGCAGAAGGAGTGGCCATCATAACAGCTACTTCTGAAGATGGAAACTTCGCTGATGAAATAGAAGTTACTGTTAAAGTTGAAAATGTGATGTACTATAGCAAAGGATTAAAAACAAGTATTGTAAAAGGAAATCCTATTGCAGCATTTGGAACACTTGAGGTGGTTAATAATCCAGCAGATGCAAGCCATAAAGTAGGCAAATTCACAAGAGGTGCAGGTATTAACTCCTTCCTTAAAATACAATTGAATGGAGTTTTAGATTTATCAGGACCAAAGATATTTACTGTAAAAATGTATACGGAAAGTAAGGCCGATGCTCACAATGGTTTGAAAATGATTTTGCGTAATAGAGCAAAGGGAACATCAACACAAGTTACTTGCAGCAGTAGCATAAAAGTATTTGATGAATGGGTAGAATATACTTTTGATTTCACAAAAATCAGCTTAAATGATGATGTATACGAAGATGTCTATTTATTCTTAGCATCGCCTGATCGTACAGGAGGAGGTACAGATATGGTGTATTATATTGATGAATTTCAAGGACCATCTTTAATAGCTGAATAATACAGAAAATAAAGGCTCTTGAAATAATTAAACTAGTTTTTTAGAGTATTAGTATAATTATTTCAAGAGCAATGAAGTATGATTAAAATTGATAAAGTTTTGATGAAGGAAAGGAACAGGTTGAGGTATATGAAACGAGCTCTATCAATAAATAAAACAAGATAAAATTTATAAAAATGAACGTAACTATTACAAGACATATATTATTCTTCTGTCTACTCTTACAATCTACATTGCTTTTTTCTCAAACAAAAACAATATCAGGTAAGGTAACAGGAAGTAATGGGGAAAGCTTACCGGGTGTCAATATCTTAATAAAAGGTACAAATAACGGTACAGTAACAGATTTTAATGGACAATATTCAATAATACTCACTGGAGAAAATGATGTATTAATGTTTTCTTATATTGGTTATCAATCAGTTGAATTTTCTATAACCAATACTTCTTCTTTTGATGTTCAAATGGAAGAAGATATGAATGTCTTGAATGAGCTTGTTATCACAGGTATTCGAGCTTCACAAATGAGAGCTTCAGAAGTAAAAAGAGAAGCAGCGACAGTTGTTGAAGCAATTACTCCAGAAGATATAGGTAATTTTTCTGATATAAATGTAGCAGATGCATTACAAAGAGTTCCAGGTGTACAGATTGAAAGAAATGTAGATGGTTCTTCTGGAGATAGAGTATCTATTAGAGGGATAGGGCCACAGTTTGTTACCGTAACTATGAATGGCCGTACGCCAATTTCAGCAGGTAATGAGGGACGTTCTGATATGAGAAAATTTAATCTTAATATGATCCCATCAGAAATTATAAATGGAGCAACTGTTTATAAGGCCACGGAATCCAGATTAATATCGTCCGGAATTGGTGGATCAATAGACTTTCAAACAATTCGTCCTCTTGATTTAAAATATAAAAAGAATAAAAAGTATTTTGGAGTAGTTAGCTATAGAGGTTCTAGTAATTCAAAAATTGATGAATTAGATTTTTCTCCTAGATTTAGTGGTTCTTTTGGAGGTAAAATTAGAAAAAACCTTGCAGTATATGCTTCAGCAATGTATCGAAAAGAAAAATTTTATCGTGAAGAAGCTGCACTTCGAGGCTATAGAGAATTGGATTTAAAAGAAGATAGTAATGGTGATGGTGTGTTTAATGAAAATGATGGTGATAGACTATATAAAGATGTCATGGTGCCTACTGTAATTAATAACACACAGATGAATGATGAAAGAGAGCAATTGGCTATTTCTTCGGCTATTCAATGGAAACCAACCGAAAACTTAGATATTGTTGCAGACTACTTTATGACAAAGTTAAATGCAAATAGCGATAGACAAATGATGCAAATGCTATTAGCTCCAGGTGGTGCAAATGGCCTATTAGGTGCTAATAACTTTTTCCAGCCAGGTAGTATTTTATTCAACAAGAATTACCTTAATCATATAGACGCGGCAGGGGCAAGTAAGTCAAGAGCAATCTTAAGAAATAGGAATCAGTTTTTTGATAATCATACTACCAATAATATGGCAGGTCTAAACGCTAGGTATACACCAACAGAAAATCTTAAAGTGAATGTAGATTTATCGTATTCTGATTTGAACTATTTTCAAAACCTAACACAACCCGTTAGTCAACTTAATTTAAATACATATAGTCAAAGTGATATCAACGTGAATTGGAGAGGTGATTATCCAAATTACAATGTACCTGACGAATTTTATGATGCATCTAATTATGACCTTCTGAATACGCCGATTAAAAACATCAGGACAGAAGGGATTAATTATGCAGGAATGGTTGATTTAGATTATAAGGTGAATGACAAAATTAACCTATTAGTGGGTTCTCGTTTAGCAGTGACTGATTTTGAAAGTAGAGAAGGCGGACTTTTAATTAATGATTACACTGATGAACAAAAGGATGAATATTCAAAAATGATGTCGGAAGGAAGATTAATTAAAAATAATTTTTTTGATGGCAAAACAGGTTTGAATAATTGGGTATACACACCAGGACAAGAAATATTGGGCTTGACTCCAAATAGATCAGCTCTTGACGGTGGTAGTATTTTTGATTTTAATACTCCTTTAAGAGATGTGGTTTCAGAAGAAGGAAATATGTCTTTAGCTTCGGCTCGTTCTTATGGTTCTCAAGAAAAAACGTTTTCTGCATACGCTCAAATGAATGCTAAAACAAAACTATTTAATATCCCAATAGCGTTAAATGTTGGTGTTAGAGCAGTACACACAAATAATATTTCAAGAGGTTTTACTGGAGTAATGCAAACGGATCCTGTTTCAGGAGGAAGAGAAATTGTAGATGGAGCACTTTACCATGAAACAGAGTTTTCTGATTGGCAATTTTTACCAAGTTTAAATGCTAATTTAAGGTTGTCAAACAGAATCAATTATAGAATTGGTATCACAAAAGCAGCGTCTAGACCAAGATTTAAAGATTTGATTCCTAGTAATGATATTCAGTATTTAAACCCTAATTCAGAAATCTTTAATCCTGAATCGGAAGAGTATATTGAAAACCTTGCTGAAAGTACGCATAGAGGAACTGTTATAGCAGGTAATCCTGAATTAAAGCCGTATACTTCTTGGAATATCGACAATACTTTCGAATACTATACCAATAAAAATGGTGCATTTGTAGTGAGTGCTTTTTATAAGCATATTAAAAACTTTATTGGTACGGAAACATTAACTGATCAACAATATCCTGGGGAAGAAGTTTACGGAATAAGTTTACCTGCGGGTCAAGAAAATTTATTATTTGATATTACAAAACCTATCAATTTGACGGATGCAAATATCTACGGTTTAGAAGTAGGTTTTAATCAACATTTCACTTTCTTACCAGCTATGTTTAACGGCTTCGGTTTACAAGCAAACTATACTTATTTACATAGTCAATTTGATGATGCAGTTGGAGATGCTATTAATGGTTTCCCTGGCTCTTCTCCACATAACTTTAACTCTGTGCTTTATTATGAAAAATATGGATTTACAATCCGTTTCACTGCAGCATATAGAAGTAATTACTTAAGTAACTTAGGTGGTGTTGGTTCAACTAGAGCAGATGAGTCGCATTATACAGAAGGTGGAGTACGTTATAGTTTTAATGCAATGTATAGAGTATACAAAGGATTACAATTATCTGTAGGTGGTATCAATATTACAGGAACGGATACACGTAGATATTTAGCAGATGATCCTAATAATTTCAGTGCTTACTACAACCAAAATCCAGTTTGGAACTTTTCAATAAGATATAAATTGTAATCGTTTTTAGGACGAATATTTAGATAAAAAAGAGGAGTATTTTTAAGTACTCCTCTTACTAAACTAATCAATTATCAATCAAAATGACTTTAAAGATGATGTTATTCAATAAAAACAGTATTCTAGTTGTTCTCTTACTTCTGTTAATTCAGATCACCACTTTTGCTCAAAAAGAGGGAGCGAAAGATGAAAATATGGATGAAATGTGGGGAAGGACTACTGTGAAAGTGGATGCCCTGAAAGAAGGACGTGGAGAGCTATTCGCAGATGGAAATTTTGGGATGTTTGTCCATTGGGGTTTGTATTCTCATTTAGGTGGAAAATGGAACGGAAAAACATACTATGGAATTGGTGAATGGTTATTGAGCCCTAGAGTAGCTGATATTCCTGTGGAAGAATATAAAAAAGTGGCAGAAAGTTTCAATCCTACTGAATTTGATGCTAAAAAAATTGCTCAGTTGGCAAAAGATGCAGGAATGAAATATATCATCATCACGTCAAAACATCATGAAGGTTTTGCAATGTTTGATTCTGAAGTGAGTGATTTTAACATTGTAGATGCCACACCATTTGGAAGAGACCCTATGCATGAGCTTTCTGAGGCTTGTCATGAATTAGGTTTAGGATTTGGTTTTTATTATTCACATTATCAAGATTGGACGACAGCAGGAGGAGGAAAAAGCAAAATAGAAGGAGGCGATTTTAAAGATTACTTCTACAATAAATGTAAGCCACAAGTAAAAGAAATTTGTACTAATTACGGTGATATTGATTTCATATGGTTTGATACTCCAGGTGGAATGAAAAAAGAGTACATCGTTGAGTTAGCTGGTATGGTAAGAGAGTTGCAACCGAATGTAATGTTATGCAGTAGAGTGGGACACGGATTAGGAGACTACGCAAGCAGAGGAGATATGGAAGTGCCAGAACGCAACTATGAAGGTTTATGGGAATCGGCAGATACAAACAACGATTCTTGGAGTTATGCGTGGTATGATAACAATTTTAAAGGACCAAAAGCCATTTTGCACCGATTGGTTTCTACAATTGGACGTGGCGGAACCTACCTTCTTAATGTAGGTCCAAACAGTAAAGGAAGTATACCTGAAATAGGGGTCACTTTTCTAGAAGAAGCAGGACGATGGATCAATAAATATCCTCAAGTAATTTATGGTGCAGGTAGTTCTCCTTGGGGGCATGCCTTACCTTGGGGAGATGTGACTACACAAGGAAATACGTTATACCTGTCGGTATTTGATTGGCCACAAGATGGCAAATTATACCTTCCAGGACTTCAATCTAAAATTATATCAACGTCTATTTTAAACGGTGATAATAAAGAAGAAATTAGCTTTGAACAACAAGATGAGTGGGCCATCTTAAATGTACCCAACAAACCTGTAAGCCCATTAGTAACGGTTATAGCAGTAGATATAGATACAGAAGCAAAAAGTGCTAAAGTAGATCAAACTTTCGGGATTTATCCAAATACAGAAACCCATCTACTCACTGAATTTGCAGAGGTTTCTAATGCAGAGAAAAAATCTATTCGATGGATGGAGAAATTTGGAGAATGGTTAAAGACTACTCAAGTAAGTAAGTGGGAAGAAAATGGAGAAGCTGAATGGACAGTTGAAGTAAAGAAGCCCGGTTATTACCATTTAAATTTATGTCATAAAGGTGAAGGCAGATTGGTTTGGAAAACGGTAACGGATGAAGGAGCGTTAATCCAAAATCAACAAGCTGCTACTGAAAAATACCAAACGTATCCAATGGGAATTATTGAATTCAAAACAGCTGGAAAACATAAAGTAAAGGTCTCTTTAGTAGAGGGTGATGCTGAAACTTCTAGCTTGAAATATATTGCCATCGAGCCCATTGTTAGTGAGTCAAATTATAGTGAATTATAATAACCAATAAAGATTTTTTAAAATGAGAAAGAACAAAATAATCTACTTAGGGCTTATATCATTAGGTGTCATTTTAACTGCTTGTGGAATCAAACCTCAAGACAAAGAAAAAGTATTTAAAAAACCCAATGTCATTATTGTCATTACGGATGACCAAGGGTATGGAGATCTAGGACATACGGGAAATACTATAATTAAAACCCCTACAATCGATCAATTTTCAACACAAGCAATTAACCTTTCGAACTATCATGTAGCCACCACTTGTGCACCAACAAGATCAGGACTGATGACAGGGAGAAACGGAAATAGAAATGGTGTGTGGCATACCATAATGGGTGCTTCAATTCTGAATAGAGAAGAGGTGACTATGGCAGATGTATTTCAGCGAAATGGTTATCAAACGGCCATGTTTGGGAAATGGCATTTAGGAGATAATCATCCTTTTTTACCACAAGATAGAGGTTTTGATGAAGCTTTTTATCACGGTGGAGGTGGTGTAGGGCAAACACCTGACTACTGGGGGAATGATTATTTTAATGATACCTATTTCCGTAATGGAAAACCGGAAAAGAAAGAGGGTTATTGCTCAGATATTTGGTTTGAGGAAGCCATTCAATTTATCGAAAACAAAAAGGAAGCTCCTTTCTTATGTTATTTGAGTTTGAATGCACCACATTCTCCTTACAATGTGCCAGAAGAATACTATAAGATGTATGCCAATGAAAGCAATTTAAATGAATCTCAAAAGAGGTTTTATGGAATGATCACCAATATCGATGATAACTTTAAGAAGTTGCTTTCAAAATTAGATGAACTGAACATAGCAGAAAATACTATTGTCATTTTTACTACTGATAACGGAACATCCAACGGATATAAGCTAGATAAGGAAACAAAGCAAATGTTGGGCTACAATGCTGGAATGAGAGGAACTAAAGCGAGTGAATATGAAGGGGGACACAGAGTTCCTTTTATTATCAGATGGCCAAATGGAGGCATTACGGGAGGTGAAACACTGAATGATTTGACGGCACATGTAGATATATTACCAACCTTAACTTCTTTGGCACAAATAAATTATGCTGCTGAAAAAGAAATGGACGGTGTTTCTATTAGTAGTTACCTAACAAAAGGCACAAAACTAAAGGAAAGAATGCTTGTGATTGATACACAACGTGTTCCATGGCCTGTAAAAGGAAAGCAAAGTTGTGTAATGAATGGTGATTGGAGATTGATAAAAGGTAATGAATTGTACAACATTGCGAATGATCCTGGTCAAGAACAAAACGTAGCAGAAAAACATCCGAATAGAGTGACTGAAATGAATGCTTTCTATGATGCATGGTGGCAGAGTATGATAAAAGAAACGAAATTCTCTACCATTGACTTAGGTGTGGATTCTATTGATGTTTTAACGTGTCATGATGCACAAACAGTTGGTTATTACCCTCCTTGGAATCAAGGTCTTATTAGAAAAGGAAAGCCAATGAAACCTGCAAAAATAGCTGTCAATTTCGTAAGTGATGGAACGTATACATTTAATATAAGTCGATGGCCAGAAGAAAGTGGCTTTGCACTTGGTCAGGAGTTAAACGACGAAATTCCTGCAACGGCTTCAACTAATGCAAGAATTAAAGGGGAAGCCATGAAATTCAAAAAAGCTCATCTAAAAATTGGGGAGAAAAAATATACTCTTGATGTGGATAATACTGCTCAATCAGTAGATTTTGAAGTAAAAGTAGCAGAAGGTAAACAAGAATTAACGGCTTGGTTTGATTTAGAAGATGGGACGCCAACCAATGCATTTTACATCTATGTAAAGAAAGAGGGCAAAGTGCTTTAGATAATTATCAATCAAAAAGCGAAGAAAAAATAAATCTATTCTGAGGTGATACGTCACTTCTAAAACGACAAAAAAGCAACAATTTAAAAATGAAAAATAAAATTAATTTCACACTACTGATTAGCTGCTTAATGATGGTTAATTTGTATGCTCAAAATACACCTGAACGTTATCCGGATCTTACATGGGACAAACCACCTGTACTGCTTCATGTGGGAAAAACAGAAGGTATTTTTTCTCAAGAAGAAGTACAATTTATTGCGAGTAGTACAGATATTATTTGCTTAGAAAAAGGGCATGGTATCAAGCAATTCGGAAGTACTGAAAAAGGAATTGAAAAAGAAGTAAAGCAACTTAAAAAAGCAAACCCCGATATTAAAGTAATTTATTATTGGAATGCGTTTTTGGATTACCCGCTTTATGATGCACATAAGGAATATAACCAACATCCTGAATGGTGGCTGAAAGACAAAGAAGGAAACCTTGACTTAAAAAGAGGTAAAATGAAACGCTATGATTTATCGAATAGTGAGGTAAGAAAGTGGTGGGTGAACTCTTTAATGAAAGCAATAAAACAAACCAATTGCGATGGCGTCTTTATGGATGCTTTTCCTCAGGTAATTAGCCAAAAAAATAAAGAAATATGGGGAGAGAAAAAATATGATGAAATACAAGAAGGATTATTTTCACTGATTGCAGAAACTAGAGCAGCCTTAGGGGAAGATAAATTAATTATCTATAACGGTATAAGATGGATTAAACAATTAAATACCTCTATTGGAGAACAGTATTTTGATCAAGCAGATTGTGCAATGATGGAACATTTTGGCCATTTTGCAAGTGCATCAAAAGAAGCAATGTTAAGCGATATTCAAGCCATGGATAGGGTCACTAAAAAAGGGAAAATGGTGGCATTCAAAGCATGGCCAGAGTTCTCATGGTTGGACGAAGAAACACTTAAGAAACCTGAAAAAGAAAAGTTTGCCATAGCAGAGAAAAATATCACTTTTCCATTAGCTTGTTTTCTAATTGGAGCAAATAACTATTCCTTTTTTACCTACTCATGGGGGTATAGAGCAGGGCATGGTATTTTACATCCTTATGCAGCTTTACAGAAGAAAGTAGGGAAACCTATATCTGAATATTCAAAAGAAGGGTGGGTGCTTACAAGAGAATATGAATTTGCTAAAGTAAGAGTGGATTTAGAGAAAAAAGAAGCCGCTATTATTTACCCTAATTAGTACTTCTTTCAAGGGAAGTGAAAGTATGGAAAGATAATGCAAAGCATATCAAAAATAGAGACGAATACTCGGGCAATAACAGATAAAATATCATTTCAAAGCTACCCAATTATGGGTGGCTTTTTTGTTATGTATAAATTACTTAAATACATGTATCCTCCATTGTTCGCTTTATCATGTCGACAGACATCACTTATTTTAAATGTTAGAAGCCTCCTGAGGTCAATATGAAAATCATTAATACCCTATAATTAGAAGTAGTAAGACTTCTACAGTTTTTAATAAAATGAAGCCTATCAACTTACAATATAAAAGTAAAGTTTTTGTGCCACACTATAGTCTAGACATCTTAGTAGACAGCATAAATGCACCCTTATCAAATCCCGTTCTTAACTCTTAACTAATAACTATCTTAATACAAAGTATTTACCATTCAGGAAAGTGAAATATAATTCTATCCAAATTGTGAATAATAAAAGAAAGTATTGCAAGATTTGTACACTCAAAAACTGCAATGATACTACAAAAACTATTAATTTTAACGATCAAAACGTATCAACATTCGTAAGTTCTCAAGAAGAAGTGCCAGTACTTTATTGATGAGATGAATAAAGAATATAAGAAGCTTCAGATGGAATACATCAATTAAATTGACCAACAAAAGGAATAAAATATGAAAATCATAATTAGTTTATTAGTTGTAGCATGTTTCGTTCTCTCTTGTCAAGAGGAACAAAAAGAAGAAAAAGAACAAGAAGTATCCAGACTCGAAATAGATAATTCGACTAATAAAGTTGGATTAAGCAAGGATATTAAGTTCATACCTTTAAACCCTGCTCGAGGAGATAAGGCTCCGCAAGCAGGGGCTATTTATGGTAACATTAGAAAAGATGTAGCCACAGGTTACATAGGTAAATTTAAAAACGGTTTTTCCTCTCCTCCACATATTCATAACATCACTTATCGTGCTATTGTAATGAATGGTGAATTGCATAATGCTGACGAAAAAGCACCAAAAATGTGGATGACGACAGGTTCTATATGGACACAACCAAAAGGACAATCACATATAACAGCAGCACAAGGAGAAAATGCAATGGCTTATATTGAAATTGATAGCGGTCCTTACTTGGTTAAGCACGAAGGAGAAGCCTTTGAAAGTGATGAAAAACCAATCAACATGCATGCTTCCAATGTTATTTACCTTGGAAAAAGTGAGTCTAAATTAATTGGCGAAAACTGTGATGCTAAAATCGCTTATGTTTGGGAGAAGAAAAATGGTGAAAATGGTTATTTACTCAAATTACCAACAGGGTTTAAGGGGAATGTCTATAGTGAAGGTAGCATTTTTTTCGGTATTATTATCTCAGGAAAAGTAGCTTACACAATGCCAGATTCTGGAAAAATAATTGGTTTAGACCAAGGAAGTCACTTCGAATCTAAAACAAAAGCAATTCATGATATTTCCACAAATGAAGAGTCGTTAGTTTATATTAGAACGAATGCAAGATTTATGATTGAATAAACACTACAGCCAACAATAAACATAAGTAAAGAGCGTAAACCTAGGCCTTCTTTCAGATATTAAAAGTAATTAAAGAAGTAAAAAATGAGGGCGAAACCTTCAATAAAAAGTCATCATAATTTCTTGATAAATAATGTAATACTAATTATCTTATTGGCATCTAACAACAAACTATTTTTAAAGAGGTTTGGTGTATTTTTTAATAATGCATATGTTCAATATGGCGTATATCCGGAAAGTTTGGATGGATAAACCTCATTGTGTTTATCTAATGTTAGTCACAACTAAATGAAATTTTTAAAATACACAATCGCAATATTGCTTTTAATCACTGTCGGTTTTGGATTAGATTGGTTCGCAAATGAAATGAATCGATTTGGAAAAACTGTTATTGAAGACTATAAAAGACAAGCTGAATTTTTAAAACAACATAAGGACTCTACTGGACAATTGATAATTAACATAGAAAACTTAAAACTAGAACCTAAAAACGAAACAGAGGTTCTTTTTAAACCCATTTTGATTGATTATGCTTAAGATGAATATGTAAGATGTGATACAGCATCAACTAATTTAGCCATCAATGTTTGTTCTTTAAAAATGCTTGAATTAGAAGAAACCTTATTGGACTCACTAAACTTAGTTGCAAATAAACTATATGATAGTCTTATCATTGAACAGAATAAAGAAATTGCTCAATGGAAAAATGAAAATGAACTTTCTCAATTTGAATATGCATTCAGAATAAAAAGATACCACCGCCATCATACATCTTATCGTCACATAGCGGGATTACCTCAAATCCATATTCTTGACAAAATGCTATGAAATCTTTACCATCCTTATGAAACAGAGGATTTCCAAATACCATGATTTGACTATTAAAAATACCACAGCATCCACCCAAAAAACCGTAAGCATGGTCTTCAATTTTTATTTCTTTTGGATCGAAATAGAAGCATTTCCATTGTTGTTGTTTTAGAAACTTTTCTACTCCTTTATCTGACGTAATCGCCACTCCTTCCTGTAATACTAATGTGCTACAACGAGTGTAGGCTTGAGGGATATGCAATAGTTTTTTTGAAGAATGATCGATGATAGATCTTGACGTAAAACCTAATTTATGAATGATATAATTAGGGGTAGAGATACAGTTATAGTAAGTACTATCCTTTAAAGAAATTCCTACGCTTTCAATTCCAATAGTGTAGTCTATATTGTGTTCTTTAAGTACTTGCTGATAGTAAATTGGAATATTAGGAGCAATAATTAATTGCTGATTGGGTAGTTGATGTAGAAATATATCAGGATGACAACTAATAGAATTATAGGTAATTCCATCTGTTTTAAAACCGATCAAATGCTCTGCAAATAAGGAGAGTTTCTTTGCTACTTTTGGAAGAATTCGATCATCTACAAAGACTAATTTTGCTTTCATATAGATTTAAATTTTCGTTTCCTCTAAATTTCACTTGATACCCCTCTTTTAACAGAAGCGACTTATTTTTGCTCTTATAGCCCACCGCATAATTTACCTGTTGTTGTGGTACTTCAAAAGTATATTTTCCGGCAGGGTGATGAAGTATAAATTGATGCACTTTTTCAGCCCATATTTCAGACATCACTAATTCTTTAAAGGCAGGATGTAACGGACCATCAACTAAGTTTTTTCCCTTCACTAAATCTTCTGAAGGATGCAACCCAACCCTTAAAACTTTTACTTTGTTCTCCTCGAAATAATGCAAAATTTCTTTTGTCCATTCTATGGCTTCTTCCAAAGAAAGTGGTTGATACAAACCTTTGTAAAAACGCTTCTCTAATACGGTATCTTTCACCACAACGGTAGGATATATTCTTGTGGTATCTGCACCAAGCATAACAATATCTTGGGCGGTTTGAAAACTTAATTGTTTTGTATCGAAAGGAAGACCAATCATCATTTGTAGTCCAAGTTCGATACCCGCTTCTTTAATTAATGTAGCAGCTATTTTTATATCTTCGAACGAGTGACCTCTGCCAGATTTTTGTAATACAATTTTTGATGTCGATTGAGCACCTAATTCAACGGCAGTGACCCCGTATTTTTTTAAAAGTTGAATGATATCCCTATCAATATAATCTGGACGGGTCGAAAGACGTATGCCATGTACTTTTCCATCCATAATAAATTGATGGGCAACCTTTAAATATTCTTCTTGTAATTGAAGGTCTATACCCGTAAAACTCCCACCGAAAAAAGCAATTTCAATGGTCCTGCCATCATTCATAGTAACTAGGTATTCTTCAATAAGGCCTTTAATTTCAGATGGCTGAATGATGACATCTTGCCCAGAAATATTTTCTTGGTTACAAAACACACACTGATGAGGGCAAGCCAACTCAGGTATAAAAATGGGTATATTGGAATGTTTCTTTTTCACGAATTAGGTATCACTTATACTCAAATATATGGTAATTGTAGGTAGATAGAAATTAGGTTTGGAATTAATAACTATAGGGTACATAATTAGAATATTATTAAGCATTCAAATACAAAAAAAATGATGAACTGATAGTCTGATATTTACCCTCTTTTTCTTAAAGTTCGTTGGTGTAATTGTATCGAAGTTTTATATCAGTTTATAGTTAAATAGATGTATTGATTTTTCTGTATTTAAATCATAAATTGTGATGAGAATTTACTTTCTGACTACTATTCATTCAAAAGCAAAATATTATCGCCCAGTGCATATTAAGATTATAAAGTAATAACAGTAACAAACAATTGATAAACCCCAAACTAAGCGAAGTGCTTACGTTTGTAGTTTATCAAATTCACAAAGCACATTAATTGTATGAAATATATATTTTTCTTCGTCACTTTATTTTATTTTAATGAGACGTATTGTCAATTAGGAAAAGTTTATCCTAAAAATGAATCAAAAAATGATTCTTCATTGATACATTTTATTTCGGAATTAAAATTAGCAACACAAAAAAGAGATAAAGTATTTATTGAACAATCTTTAGCAACCAAAACTTACATTCCTTTAGAAGGTGTTGAGATATCGAACAAAGAAAAGTTTTTGGATTATTATTTTGACGCTCAATATACAGGAAGTATTCTTTGGGACAATTTAGACTATATTTTTAAAATCGGTGGTGGTGGATTTTCAGATTCAAAAGATGAATATTACCTTCCATATACCTCAGCAAATCTTTCTGTTAATGATATGTTTTCCTCTTTAGGATTAGTCGTTGCATTATCAGATTCTGTACCTGTTTTCGATGCACCTCATGATAATGCAGATATTATCAATCATTTATCATTTGATGTAGTAGAAGTGACATACGAGGGGTATCATAAAGACTACCTTGAAGTAATACTCAATTTATCGGATACAGTTTACGTTAAACCAAGAGATGTTATACCGACAGTTTCAATTAGAGCGGGTTTAATTAAAGAAGAGGGCAAATGGAAACTTCAGTATGCTGATGCTTTCGATTAGTAAATTAAATATTAATAAATAGTAGAATTAAAAATAATGCTTGATAAATTCAGACAACTGATAGAAAAGTACGCATCGATTAGTGAGGAAGAAGCGAAATTTGCTGTAAATCATTTTCCTGTAGAAAAACATGATAAGAATGAAGTGTTTTTTAAAGAAGGGAGTATTGCAAAAACGGTTTATTTTGTGATAGAAGGCTGTGTAAGGATTTTTTACAACGTAGATGGCAATGAAAAAACGGCCTTTTTTTTTACTGAGGGAAAGTTCTTTTGTGCTAATGAAAGCTTTCTGAATAATACACCCGCAAGAGAAAATTTTCAGGCCCTTGAAAATACGACCATAATGTCATTTCCAAAATCATTTGATGTAGCTCAGATGGAGAAATTCCCCAATTTTGAAATGATTGAAAAATATGCTCTTATCGATGAATTAATTACCAATAATCGAATCATAGAATCCTTTGTCACCAAATCTCCTGAAGAAAGATATATCGACTTATTAAAGACAAATAAAGCATTGTTTCAAAGAGTTCATCAACAATATATTGTTTCATACCTTGGCATTTCGCCAGAATCGTTAAGTAGAATTAGAAAAAGAATTGCAAGAGATCATTCTTAACTTAAGTCAAGATGTTCAAGAAGTGTAGTGATTAGTTTTGTCTCAAGTTTAAAATAAACATACAGTACATGGTTGCTGTTCATTATAACACTTTAAATAATTAGAGACATGAGTAATGCTTTTTCAAGAGAATTTTTAGGTGATAATCCAACAAAAAAAGATCTTTTAAAAATTGGGGGAGTTACTTTACTAGCGGTAGTAACCATAGGATATAGTAATTATGCCGAGTTATCAGAATTACCAATATGGAAATCCATCCTATTTTTATTAATGTTATCAGACATCTTTGCAGGGGCCATTGGGAATTTCACGAAATCAACTCAAGATCATTATAAAAATGATACAAAAAAACGAGTAACCTTTCTATTAATGCATATCCTACACATTAGTTTATTAGTAGTGGCGGTTGGACATGTATGGTTTGGTATTGGCCTTTTTGTGTATACTATTGCCGCTGGGCTCCTGGTGAATGCTTCGAAAACGGTAAAACAACAAGAAATTAATGCAGCATCCGTCATTTGTTTAGGTTTTCTACTTTTCTATGTGGCTTTTCCTGCACCTAAAATTCTTATTTGGTTGCCAGCTGTTTTTTTAATTAAACTAGTAATGGGATTCTCAATTAGGAGAGAGGATGATTATAGTTAAACCTTGAAATTAAAGATTCATAAAGGAAGTGGTTATTTGATATAGTTCATCTTCATGGTATTTATATGAAGACAGTGATTCAGATAAATGAAATATACCTGCTGATAATTAGGGCTTAGTTTGGTCAATAGGATCTAAAATTAAGCCCAAGTTGAACAAAGTTTATCGGAGGTAGAATTTTTTTGATGTTTTATCAATCACCCTATTGTTCTAAAGGGTAAATTGATTTAAACTTAAAATTATCTGCTTTTATTATTTGTTCCTCCAAGTTTTGAAATTCTACTATCATACTGGAATCCTTGCTTGAATTTTCACTAAAAGTAAAAGGTATAATATAGGGTAAATTACCATTAGAAATCCATTTTGCAGAGTGAATATCTTTTTTGACTTCTGTTGCATTAAGAATAAAACGAGTAGTAGATAATAACTGTTGTGCTTCATTTTCTTGCATTAAAACACGCCCTTTAATCACTTTCTTAGTAAAAGTATAAAGGATATTTTTTTGAGGAATTTCTGAAGTTTTATTAAGAATGGTATCGTTTTCTTGTAAATAAGAGATGAATTCAAAATCGTTATTATCGTATATATTCAGTAGTGACTTTCCTCTTTCTTGATTGTTATTAGTATAACTTTTGATGACATGATTTTCTAAGTTTTCATTACTACAAGCCAATAATACATTCAAACAAAGAAGTGATATGAATATTTTTTTCATTTTATGAATCGATTGATGGTAAATATTAAAACGTTTTTAACAATTTTTAGGTGTTAATTATTGAGTGTTGTTAACGGAGGGTAAACCATTAATCCTAGCTACTTTAAATAAAGTTGTTGTACAATTTTACTAGGGGAAGTTCAGCAATTTCCTATTGAAGTTCTCTTCAAAAGGAAGGTGAGGATGAGGTGTTATTGAATCATTTATTCTTGAATGATAACTACAGATCAAACCCAATTGACTTTCTAAGTAGAGTTAGAAAAAAGTATAGATAAAATACGATTTATAAGTAAAATAGTCTATATATTAAGCCTAATACGAAGAATTAGGAGGTAGAATTATTATACTCCAATTTTTTTTTATTCTTTCGTATTTAAGATCAATAACTGACAAATCAAGCATGATTGAGCAATTATCAAGTATCTATCAAGAAGAAGGGAAGAAAAACGCACCGAAATATTTACAGCTTAGTAATACATTTAAAACTTTAATAAAATTAGGTGTTTTAAAAGCGGATGACCGGATGCCATCTTTCACAGAATTGGTAATAGAATTAGATCTATCAAAAGATACTGTAGAAAAAGCGTATAATATCCTTAAAGAAGAAAACTATATTATTAGTATTAGGGGTAAAGGTACTTTTGTTAATAGCGGTCCTGCATTAGGTAAAGCAAAAGTGTTGTTGGTATTCAATAAAATAAGTCCTTCAAAAAAGAAACTTTATGAGTCATTTTCTCAGACTTCTGAAGGAAAAATTGAGCATGATTTACTTTTGCATAATGGAAGTTTAAGCCATCTAAAGAAGATTATTCAGGAGCAAAGAAATAACTACCATTACTTTGCGATTATTCCGATTTTTAATAATGTTTCTGATCAAGAAGTAGAGAAAGTATTGACAGAATTACCTTCCGATAAATTATTACTCTTAGGGAAAGCTGAAAATAATTTTAATAAAGAAATTCATAGTGTTTATGAAGATTTTGCTGAAGATTTATTCGATACACTTCAGCAGAATATTAAGCCTATTATTCATTTCGATCAACTACATTTAGTTATTGCTAAGGAATCTTCTAGAACCTTACAAGACGTTTGGTCGGGTTTTGTTAGATTTTGTCTTCATTTTAATTTACCCTATACAGTAACATCAAATTTTGAGGTAGGAAATATTGTTAGTAATACCTTATATATCGTTACAGATGATCAAGATTTAGCCAACATCGTTAAAGACAGCAAGAAAAATAATTATCAGTTAGGGAAAGATGTAGGATTGATTTCTTATAATGACTCTCCGTTAAAAGAGATCATTGGAGATGGTATAACAATCATTTCTTCTTCTTTCAGTGATATGGGTAAAATTGCAGCATTACAGATCATAAATAATGAATTGGAAAGTGTAAAAGTTCCTTTTTTGATGAAAAGGAGAGGATCTTTTTAAAAATGATTGGAGTATTTTTTCCATTACAAATAACCCACTGTGAAAGACCTATTTTAATTCTTTTGTGATAACTAAGATGTGTAACGTTTCTATTATAAAACCGAAACTAATTCCTATCCGATTCAATAATAAATAAAACCCAATTTTATAGGTATTAATATCAGAAGATTCATCATTATTTTAGTATATTCGATAAACAAAATGAGGATATTTAAAGTACTACTCATTTTATCACCCATATAAAACTAAGAATGAGAATAAAGATTAGTAATTTTTCAATTTAGTTTCTTTTCAATAGGTAAAATACTAAGATGGTATTTTATTAAAGACAATGAGACCCAAATTTCATTCCCTCAAACTGAATACAAAAAGCAACCAAATATTCTAAAAAAAACATGATTAAATTAAAAACAACAGCTCTAATACTCTCAGTATTATTTTCTGCAGTACAATTATTAGCACAAGACAAAAGAACTTATAAAGCCATTGACGAGTCTATACCCACAGGCAAAGTTATAAATTCTAAAATTGGTAAATTAAGTTTCCCATTGGGGTATCCAACAGACAAAACAGCTCAAATGCTGGAAGATGAGATGCTCTATATCAATGCCGTTAATGCGTACAATAATACCATTCAAGGGGCATCATTATGGGCATTAAGAAAAGGATTTGCTTCTATTGGAGTAAATGATGGTGATTTTATCGTTTCACCTGAAATGGTAGATGGAAAAGCATTAATGCTTACAGCTAATATGGATACCTATTACTTTTGGGGTAATGTAGACCTGTCTAATGGCCCATTGGTAGTAGAAACACCTCCAAACGTTCTAGGTATATTGGATGACTTTTGGTTCAACTGGATTTCTGATTTTGGATTGGCTGGACCTGATAAAGGCCAAGGGGGTAAGTTTTTAATAATTCCACAAGGTTATGAAGGTGATTTACCTGAAGGTGGTTACAATATTTGTCATGCTAAAACCAATTTAGTGACGGTTTTGGGACGTATGTTTTTAGTAGATAACTCAACTGAAACAAGTATTAATACTGTAAAAGAACATTTAAAAGTTTATCCTTATGTAGAAGGTGCACACGGAACTAGTGTAGCAAAATATTTAAGTGGAGAAGCTCCATTAGCAAGACCTTCAGATAAAGGCGAATTAAAACTTGTAGATGTATCTGGAAAAGATTTTAACACTCTACCTCCAGCAGATTACAATCATTTTATTTATATAAACGAGTTAATACAAAGTCAGCCTGTAGGGGCACTAAGTCCAGAAATTGCTGGTCAGCTTGCAGCTCTTGGTATTGTGAAAGGAAAGGAGTTTAACCCTTCTGAAAAACAAAAGCAGATATTGACAAAGGCAGTACAAGTAGCAAACGCCTACTCAAGAACTGCTGCTATGGGTGCTTTGCCTAACAACAAATCTCGCTATTACGAAGAATCATCTTCTTGGTACAATCCTTTGTTTGATGGTGGATATACTTTTATGACACCTCCACCAGAAATTGGAGAGAAAGGAGAGGTCATTCCTTACCCATCTGATGGTGCAAGAAAACTTGCAGCACGTACTTCGTTCTTCTACTTAGCCACAGGTATTACACCAGCAATGTGTATGCGTCTTACTGGTATTGGATCTCAATATTTGGTAGGGGCTACAGACTCTGAAGGGAATGCGTTAAACGGTAAGAATACTTATAAATTAACCTTACCACCAAATATTCCTCAAGAACGTTTTTGGTCAACAACTATTTACGATAATCAAACACGTTCTATGATTCAAACCGATCAGCGTTACCCTAGAGCAGGTAGTCAATCTTACCCAAGCTCAGCGGCTGAGGCGAATGAAGATGGTTCGATTACGATATATTATGGTCCAAATAAACCAGAAGGAGTGGCCGATGGTAACTGGGTTCAAACTATACCGAATAAAGGGTGGTTCCAGATTATTCGTTGTTATTCTCCTTCAAAAGGATTTTTCGATAAATCGTGGAGACCAAGTGAAGTTGAACTAGTGAAATAACAATTTCTTAAATAGTATAAAGGGTATTTTAATGCCCTTTATACTCCACTTTTTCTTTTAAGCGAAGATAAGCTTTTATAAAAAAAGACTCATTTATAGTAAAAGACACTCCATATTATACCTTAAATCTGGTTTATTTATAGCCTATTAAAAACTAAACTCTATACCCTGTAAGCACAACTGCTTACGTAGTTTACGCCAAACTCTTTTCAGACATTTAGTTACAATTCATTGAAAGGTCATTTTTAATGAGTTTTTTCAACTTTTCTTGTGTACTTTTCTCTCATTTTTTTTATCATGAGAAACATGATTTTAGGGAGGTTAATGGAGTAAATATTTTCATCACCTACAAGTAATAGAACAGGTCATAAAAAGCCATCACACTTTCTTGATAAATAAGCCCTTACTATTTACCTTGTAATCATCTTTCAATCGTTGAATAGCAAATTTTTTAAGAGGTTGGTCGTTTTTTTTAATGGATATATACCATCGCGTTTATTCTCTGTTACTCACAATTAAACTAATCAAAATGAAATCAATTAATAAAATAAAACTATTAATTTTTATAATTCTAGTCACTACTATTTCTTGCAGTATTTCAGATCAAAAAAATAAGAAAGATCTTAGCACCAATGAGTATCAAGAGATAATCAAAAACGACTATGAAATAAGCAAACCTACAAAGGGCGGGAACACAACACTTATCTTGTTCGGTGGGTTTCCTGAAAATGCAAGTGATATAAAACGAAAATTTCATTTTTTAGAGAAAGCAAAACAACATCAGATGACGATTTTATATATGAATTATAATCGGAAACTATGGATGACGAAGGAAGAAAAAAATGAAATGACCAAAAGACTCAATTCCATATTTTCTTCAAATAATCTTCCAACTGAAAACATACATATTGGAGGTTTTTCGAGTGGTGGAAATATTACTCTGTTACTTTCCAATCACTTAATATCAGCCAAGTCAGAGGTACAACCTAAAGGTATTTTTATTGTCGATTCTCCTGTAGACTTGTTGGAGCTTTATAAAGTGGCTGACAGAAATTTAGAACGTAATTTTTCTGAAACCTCAGTTCAAGAAGCCAAATGGTTAAAGAACTTATTCAATAATGAATTAGGATTACCAGAAAATGGTATTGCTAAATACAAAGAGTATTCTCCATTTACTTCTGAAACTAATCATATGAGTAACTTAACCTATTTAGATGGATTGAAGATTCGGTTTTACTCAGAACCAGATACTTTATGGTGGAAAGAAAATAGAAACTATGATCCTATCGATTTAAATGCTCATTGGATTGAAAAGTTAGTGAATGAACTAAAGATAAATCTACCAAACTCTCAAGTTGAATATATAACCACAAGTAATAAAGGATATAGAGAGAATGGTGAAAGGCATCCACATAGTTGGTCGATCATAGATAAGGATGATTTATTAAATTGGATGCTTAAAAATGCTAATGATGTCCAATAATTAACGTTTAGTTAGGTCTGATAGATCCAACTTATCCTTTTTAAAGGATCTCGAATAAATGATTAGTTTCAACTCAGAAAAATCCATTATTAATGAATCTATAAATTCATCGATAATGGATTTTTAACTAAAAACAAACATTAGCTATACTTTATCCACTGGTCAACTTTAGCGATCTTTAGAGAAATACCAATAATCTGAATAGTCATTTATCACTTCATCCTACTTTTTTTCTATAAGAAAAACTGTCACAAACATCTGAAATTGTTAGAGATACAAAAATCAAAAATATTATTGTAGACTACAACATATTGACTAACTGCCACATTTAAAGGATTAAAAAAAACAATTTTTGGAATGTTAAGGCCTTGAAAACAGAGGTCTGTTGTTTACTCAGATCGATCTGGATAATCATTGGATCATCGTGTAAACAGATAGCAATAGTGTGGTCTAAAACTCTAAAATTTTAAGTTTTCAAAGAGTTTAAACGGACACCTAGAATTTATGTAATAATTAAATTTACTATGAAAGAAATGATGAAATTTTTTACAATTAGCGTATTAGTGATTTTGTTTAGTTGTTCTAACCAAAATGCCATCCTTTTGGAGCCAAAAGGTCAAGTCTCCCAAGTAGAAGAATCTGCTGAAAGGGTCGTCACAACATTAAAAGAGACCGATTTTTTTAAAGAACCTACTAGTTTTGTGGTGTCTAAAAATTTCAAATCAGATTATCCTGTAGACAATAGTTTTTCTACTAACGATAGTGATGTACTACAAAAAGCGATAGATGATATATCTTCTCAAGGGGGAGGTAAACTATACATACCAAAAGGAAATTATTCCTTTTCAGAGGTATCTTTGAAATCTAATGTGCACTTGAGAATCGATTCCAAGGCAGTATTTAGACCGGCAGAGATACCTGATAAAAGGAATAAGAATTATACTATGTTTAAAGTAGTTAATGAAAAGAGTAAAACGCCAGTACAAAATGTGAGTATATGCGGTGTTAATGGAAAGTTTACGGTAGACCTTAGATATACGAAGACTGAATTTTTAAATGTGAGAATCATTCAATCTTTTAATGTGACCAATTTTAAGTATACTAATTTAATTGTTAGAGACAAGTTCTCTAAATTTTCCGTACTCACCTTCAATGGAATAAAGATTGGAAATCGGGTGTATGGACCTAATAAAGGATTGATTAAAAATATAGAACTATATGGTTCAGACTATGGTTATGGCGTTGTTCAGTTACAGTTGGCTAAGAAATTATTGTTTAAAAACTTATATGGCGAAGGAGGAGCTACTTTGAGAATAGAAACCCACAATAAAGTGTTAAGAGAATTGGGTACATATGATTTAGTAGATGAAATTTATGGAAGAAACATCAGGTCTGAAAATGGTAATTGTGCCTTAATGCTTTCACCTCATTTTATTGATCAAGGGAAAGTAGATGTTAGAAATATTAAATCTATAGGTAGTGGTTTTGCTGTGAGAATTAATAAAGGTTTTGCTAATCCTGAAGAAGCCGCATTAGGATTGAAAGCAGGAAGTTTTAGTGATGAATCTGTAGTGAAAAATGTTTCAGCTACTTATTCTAAAACTAAGGCACAAATTAAACCAAAACACTATAAATATATGCCATGTAATTTGAGACAGTTTATTCAAAAAGATCCAATCACTTTATTTCCGCATGGAGATAGTTATAATGGCCCTTCTATTGCCGCAGTACTTTATAATCCCAATTATAAGGTAAATATTACAGATAAGGATGTTTCTATAGAAGGCTTTCAAAAAGGTTTAGAAATAGTGACGGATGATGATATGAAAACTGATAATGAATGCGGTTTGTAAAACATTAAAAGAAGATATCTCTTTTATGTCACTCTAATGTGTCTATAAAAGGATAGTTAATTATAATGCTATAAATGGGTTTAGTTTTGTCTTTAGGATGAAAAACTAAGCCCATTTTTTTATATATACAGTATCATAATATAGTCATTGAAATTGATTCTAGTAAAATGATGCTATCTGAAAGATTATTCTCTTTAGTTAAACTTGAAAAGTGATGGTATACAATCAATAGATATCCTGATGCCTAAAATTTAAAAGAAGTGTATAATTACTAACTTCATGAATATAGGATTGACTTTTATAAGTTAAAAACCATAAATTAGAACTATATTCAAAAATCCGAATAACAAGCTACTTTTTTATGAATATGTACTATGATGTTTATCCTGATCATTTTAAGAAAACAACGTCATTGCAATTATTCTATGTTGTGTACAAGTTAAGAATGAAAAAAACGGATTAGATAATGTGTAACGGTACATATTGGTGAAATACTATTAAGTACCATATAAAAACGCTGTGTCAAATTTAAACACCAAAAACAAACTCTAACGGAAGAAAATCATGATAAAAAATAAAAAAGCCAAATGGATTGTAAGAGCATTATTGCTTAGTGGAACAGTTGTTTCTTTGTTTTTTGTGCCTTGGATTTTGGTGAAAGCTTGGATTTTACCGCTTCCAGATACTATTCAAGAACAAGTAGATGAGGCAATATCACATGGTTTTGATGGAATGATAGTATATGTGGACCAAGCAGGGAAGCCACCAGTTTTTTATACAGGGGGATGGAAAGATAGAGCAAAGAAAATTCCTGCCGATCCAAAATCATTTTTTAAAATTGCCAGTATTAGTAAGTTATATACCGCTGTTGCTGCCACTAAACTAGTGAAAGAAAATCGTTTATCTTTTGATAAAACACTAGTCGATTATCTTCCGGAACTCAAGGATAGGATTGAAAACTCTGATAAAATTACGCTGAGGATGATGATTCAACATCGTTCTGGTATTCCTAACTTTACAGATAATCCAGCTTATTGGGAAGACGAACAGCAAAATGGCAAGAATGCATTAGATTTTGCTCTTGATCTCCCAGCAAGTTTTGCACCTAATGAAGGATATGAATATTCAAACACAAATTATTTATTGCTTCGTAGAATTATGGATGATGTTTTAGGTCATAGTCACAATCAGTATATCAAAGAGAAAATATTGATTCCTTTGGATCTGAATAACACTTTTTTTTCTATTACAGAAGTAGATTTAGATGATGTGATGAGTGGCTACTATGTGGGTTATGAGGAAGACTTTAAAGATCATGAGTATGGAATGATGGCAACAGCAGAAGATGTAGGGACATTTATACGTGCGTTAAACGACGGTTCTGTATTCGAAGAAGGAGAAAAAGATATTTATCCTTACGAATATAATCACGGAGGTTTGGTGATTGGCTACCAAAGTCTAGCAGAATACCACAAGGATATTGATGCGGTAGTAGTCCAGTTTATTAATACTACAGATTTTAATGGTTACGAATGGAACCTATCGGAAATTACAATTAATCGAATTGTAGAAATCATAAGAAAGAAAACGAATAACAATTAAAAGCAGAATGGCTTAGGAGAGTGGTATCAAAAGTGAAGGTGCTCTCATTTAAATCATCGGTTTAGTAAATTGATAAATGGAAATACCTACAAAACAAATGTATCTTATTTAAACCTGTTAGATATTCATTTTGTTAATGAAGTTTGATCAAGTTTCCTTTATTGGAAACAAAATTGCACATTTGTATTATCAGTTTCCAGAAGAGGAAACTATGAAAGATAAAGTACTGATTCTAAATCAATTTTTGTCTTGAAAATTAAGAATAAATTAAACTGTTAATGAAGTTTGATCAAGTTTCCTTTATAAGAAACAATTTGTCACATTTGTAATGTTAAGTTACTTCAACAAGAAAAAAAAGATCAACTCTCTAATGCTATAAAAAAATGAAGATAACATATTTCATAAGAGAATAATTAAAGTAATTGTTAGAAAGTGGTTGTAAATATTCTATTTATTATCTCTTCGAGTTATATTTGTTTCCTAAATTGAAAACTTAAATTCTCATTACATCTCAATCAAAGTTGAATAGGAAATAATGGATCGAAAACAATTATTAGAAATCTTTGCACAAGCCCATAAATTTGATGGCTTACCACCTCTAGCAAATAAAGTTATAGGAGCCTTTTATTTGACCGATAATAAATACTTATCTTTTGATGAGATTATTGAATTGGTTGAATCTTCTAAGGGTGCTGTGAGTAAAGTACTTAAGTTGTTGATAAATATCCATAGAGTACAATATATTCCAGATCCTAAAACTCCTAGAAAACGCTTGTTTTATCTTGACCCCAAAGGAGGGAAAGGATATATCCAAGAAGTGGTTCAAGGACTGAATATGCAGACGGAAATGATAAAACAGTTCCAAAGCATGAGGTCTGAACATGCAGCAAAAGATATTAGTGAGCTTATTCAAAGCACAATTGCTTTTAATGAGGAAACTATTAAATTTTTGCTAAAGAGTAGTAAAAAGTATTATGAATAACATTTATTAATTAAACATTTTTATTCGTATTACGTATATAATATTATAGTACATATTTAGTTTCCTTCTGTGGAAATAATAAAAAACCACAAAAATGAAAAACAATTTCCTATTCTGGGTGAAGATATACCTACCCATGGTATTGATCTCCCTATTTGCTATCATTATTACACTTTAGTGAGTGTAAATCTATCCTAATTATCATTACATACTAAATCTATAGGGCTTTATTTATCATTCATTTAGCCCGGTTAATCTAATATCTATTTAGTTTCCTGAGACGGAAACTACACTATCTATCATGAAAAAAATTATTATCATAAGTTTTCTTCTTATCGGTTTTATGGATCTTCATGCCCAAAACCAATTGTCTATTGGTATTATGGCAGATATGAAGTCTTTAAAGACAGATAGTCTAGACGCCACCTTAAAAGGTGAGATTCAGTCTTTATTGGGTCATAAATATGATCTAAAATATTCTAAAGTACTTTATAATGAGCATAATATTAAGAAAGCCAAATCTCAATACGATGAATTGGTGGCCAGTAATTATGATGTAATCATCTCATTTGGAGCTACAAACGCATTAATGTTCCATGATTATAATATGGAATTTACAGTTCCAACGATATTAGCAGGGTTCATTAATCAAGATTTTATTGATCTACCATCAAACTCTAAAACATCTGGTATTAATAATTTCACTTATTTGATTACTCCCTTCTCAATTACAGATGATATCGTATCATTCAACTCGTTAGTTGAAAGTAAAAAACTAGGAATTGTTGTTGATCACTTCCTTTTAGAGAATTTTCAAATAGAAGAAGTAGTAAATAAGTTAGGAATCAATTATAAAATGATTTCCATTGACAATGCTTCAGATACTTTAGATTTTCTAAATGATATAGATGCCATTTATTTTAACAGTACTGAACAACTAGATAGTTTACATTATGCTCAAGTTATAGAGAAAGTCAATAGCTTAAAATTACCTTCTTTTTCTGCTTATGGTATAAGTGATCTAGAAATGGGAGTAATGGCGACTAACCAACCGAAGGTAAATTTCCCTCAGATTTTTAGAAGAATTGCTTTATCTATTGAATCGATTACTAGAGGTGAAAATCTAGCTGATTTACCAGTTAAAGTGAATTATAAAAAAGAATTGACAGTCAATCTGGAAGTAGCCGAATATATCGGGATTACATTTAATAATAGTGAGATTGTAAACATCAATTTTGTTCAAAATACAGTAAAGCTGGAGGAACAACCTTATACGCTAAAAAGTGTAATGAACATAATGGTGCACAATAACTTAACGCTTGATACTAAAAGAAGAGATATCGCAATTAAAGATCAGGATGTAAGGTTATCTAAATCTAATTATTTACCTGAATTAGGTGTAAATGCTGGTGGTACTTATGTAAATGCAGAAATGGCGGAACTATCTTTTGGACAGAATCCTGAGTACAGCATGGCAGGAAATGTACAACTAAAACAAACCATTTATTCTGCAGATGCTTCTACAAATATCAAGATTTCTAAACTGGCTTTAGAAGCTGAAAAAGAGGAGTTTAATGCATTTGAACTGGATCAATTGTTCGAAGTAAGCTTGGCCTATTATAACACACTGATTTATGAAACTAATAAAAGTATACAACTTCAAAACCTTCAATTAACGAAAGAAAATTTAAGGTTAGCAGAAGAAAACTTGGAGTTAGGTGTAGGAGGGAAATCAGATGTATTAAGATTCCAAAGTCAGTTAACACAAAATGTACAGTCGTTAATTGAAGCAAAAAACACAGTAGGTCAATCTCATCTAGCTTTAAATAAGTTATTGAATTTGCCAATGGAAGAAAGAATTGCTTTAGACGACAGTTTATTACTATCTAAAGTTGGAATTGATAGTGATTACGAAGGCTTATTAGAACTCTTAGATCAGCCAAGAGACCGTTTATTACTAACTAAGTTTTTAATCAGTGAGTCTTTAACAAACTCTCCAGAATTACAAAGCTTAAACTACAACAAAGAGTCTTTATTAAAGAATTATAAGTTAAACCAAAATGGTCGATTCCTTCCAACTGTAGCTTTACAAGGGCAATACAATCAGTTTTTTTTAAGAGAAGGAGCAGGAGTGAGTATGCCCACTGGCTTTCCATCGGTGCCTTTAAATAATTATAATGTTGGTTTGAATGTTTCCATCCCTATTTTCCAACAAAACACAAGAAATATCAACAAACAAAAGTCTAAAATACAGATGGATCAATTGTCTGTTCAGAAACAAGATTATGAACAAAACATTGAAAAATTTATCCATGAAGGTATTATAGGGTTGATAAACGAGATTACGAATATCGAAATATCAAGAGCTAATATGAGCATTGCAGACAAAAATTTAACCTTGTCTCAAAGTGAATATACCAACGGAATTATTCCAGTAGTACAATTAATTGATGCTCAGAATAATTACTTGGAAGCTAAAATGTCTTTTTCGACAGCACAATACAATTACTTTATCGTTTCAATGCAGATACAAAGAGCCATGGGTTATTTCTTCTTGATGAACTCAAAAGAAAACAATCAGGATTTCCTTTCTCGTGCAGAACAATATATCAGAAATAATTAATTCGAAAGAAAATGAAAAATACTACAATCGTTGCCTTCTTCCTTACTGTTCTAATTTTTAATACCTCTTGCAAAGAAGAGAAACAAGAAGCAAAAAATGTATTTAGAATAGTTCGCTATACAGAAGTATCTTACTCAGATTTAGATAATGCAAAGTCTTATAGTGGCAAAGCTGTTGCAGATCAGGAAATGGAATTAAGTTTTAGAAGTTCTGGAATTATCACTGAGAAAAATGTAAAAGTTGGTCAGAATGTTAAGCAAGGAGAATTATTAATGAAATTAGATAATATCCAAGCTAAGTTAACTTACGAACAATCTGTAGCTGCTTTAAATACAGCCAAATCTGAAATGTATACTGCAAAATCAGAATTTGAAAGAGGAAGAAAATTATATGAGCAAGGAAATTATACCTTAAGTAAATACCAAAGCGTAATGAATGCTTTTGAGAATGCTTCCAATCAATATGCTTCTGCCGAAAGAAAATTAGCCATTGATAAAGAACAAGTAAGAAATGGTTATATCTACGCTCCAAAAGATGCAGTGGTAGCAGAAGTAAATGCTAATTTGAATGAAACAGTAAGTTCAGGACAATCTGTGATTTTATTAAATGCAGGTAATGATTTAAATGTAGAAGTTGGAGTACCAGAAAATACCATTAATAATATTTATGTAGGGATGAATTCAACTTTGACTTTCAAGTCTATAGAACAAACAGTAAGTGGTAAAGTGATTGAAGTTTCACCTATCTTGGATAGAGAAAATGCAACTTTCCCTGTGAAGATTAGACTGAATGATTCTTCTAAAAAAATTCATCCAGGTATGCTTTCAGATGTGAAATTTGACTTTGAGCATATCGCTTCAGAATACAATATGGTATTACCATTAAGCGCCATTGGAGAGGATGCAAAAGGAAATTTTGTGTATGCCATTAAGCCTCTTGAAGATAGCTTAGGAACAGTGACAAAACAATATATAAAAGTAGGAGATTTGACCGATAGAGGAGTGGTAATCAATAGTGGTGTCGAAGTCGGACAAATAATCGTAACCGCTGGTCTACAGACATTGATAAGTGGCCAAACAGTAAAATTATAATTATTACCTCATCTACTATTCATCAAATATCATGATTAATTTCGCAAAGTTCTCTATCGAAAAAAACCGTATTGTTCTTAGTGTTTTAGCCGTTGTAATGTTAATGGGTATGGTTTTTTATCAAGGCTTATCTCGTGATAGTATGCCTCCATTTACTGTACGTGTTGCTACTATCGTTTCTGCTTTTCCTGGGGCAAGTCCTGATAGAGTAGAAGAGTTAGTAACAGATAAAATAGAAAAAATTGTTCAAGAATTACCAGAGTTAAAAAAGGTATCTAGTGATTCTCGTACAGGTTTATCTGTTGTACAAGTTGAGCTAAAAATGGATGTTACTCCAGAAGAGTTACAGTCTGTGTGGGATAGGCTAAGACGTAAGCTGGATAAGATGAACGATCTTCCTGCCAATGTTCATCCTGATTTACAAGATGAAGGCATCGGAGAAGTGTTCGGTATTGTTGTAGGGATTGCCAGTGACGGTTTTTCTTATGCTGAAGTGAAGGAACTTGCTGATGATTTAAGAAATGAATTGATAATGTTAGATGCTGCTGCTAAAGTAGAGATCAACGGTGTACAAGAAGAGAGAGTGTTTATCAAATTTGATAATGCCAAGTTGAAAAATTATGGTTTAACATCAAGTAGTTTAAAGTCGGTGATTAGTTCTACAAACATTTTAAATTCTGGTGGAGAAATCAATTATAAAAATGAAAGAATAGTTTTAGAGCCTTCAGGAAATTTTAATGATGTGGAAGATATTAAAAATGTACTTATTCCTATCGGTAATAAAGGAAGTGTGATCACACTTTCAGATGTTGCTGATGTGAAGAAAGGCTATATCTACCCTCAAAAACAAATTGTAAAGATCAATGGTCAACAAGGAATGACTTTGCATATTTCTTTAAAAGAAGGTAGAAATATTCTTCATTTAGGGGAAGAGGTAGATCAAGTTATCGAAGCTTATCAAGAAGTATTGCCGGTAGGTTTAGAGGTATCTCGTACTTCTTCTTTAGATCATTATATCGATCATAAAATCACAGACTTTGAGGGTAATTTAGTACAATCTATTCTTATTGTATTGGCTGTTATGCTTATCTTCTTAGGCTTCAGAACAGGTTTGATCATTGCGAGTTTAATTCCAATTGTTACCATCACTACTTTTATGGTAATGGGCTTACTTGATCTTGGAATCAACCAGATTTCTTTAGCAGCTTTGATCATGGCTTTAGGTATGATGGTGGATAATGGTATTGTAGTAGCAGAATCTATTATGGTAAAGATGGAAGAAGGGTTAGAGGTGAAAAAAGCGGCAATTGACTCTGTTCAAGAGTTATTCTACCCACTTTTAATTTCTACATTAACTACTTCTGCCGCTTTCTTATCATTCTTCATGGCAGAATCTATGATGGGTGATATTATGGGACCTATTTTCTCGGTCATCTCTATAGCATTAATTTCTTCTTGGATTATTTCACTAAGTATTATCTCTTTAATGTGTGTTTACTTTATGAAAGTATCTCCTCAAAAGGCAGGGAAAAAGAAGTTTTTAGATCGAATGATTGAAGCCTTAAAATCAGGTTATCACCAAGTGATTTTATGGTCATTAGAATATAAAAAGACGGTGGTATTTAGTGTAGGAGCTATGTTTGTGTTGTCTATTTTATCTTTTGGATTATTAGATGTTTTATTCTTCCCAAATAGTGATAGAAACATGATAACTATCGATATTAATTTACCACAGGGATCGAGAATTGAAGCTACGCAAGAACTTGTACAAGAAGTAGAGAAATATTTTAATGAGGAACTTAAGGTAAACGATATGCGTGAAGAAGGAATTGTTTCTTGGACCACATATATTGGTGAAGGACCTTCTTCTTATGATCTTGGATATAATGCAGATGAGCCTAATGCTAATTATGCACACATCTTAGTGAATACGTCAGATCAATTGATCAATATAGATTTAATCAATAAAATTGATGCGTACTGTTTCTTAAAATTCCCTGATGCCGATATTAAATCGGGTCTTTTAGGAGCTGGTGGTGGTGGTGCACCTATCGAAATTAAAGTATCTGGTAACGATCCTGATCAATTACAAGTGATCGCAACTTCTATTAGAAAACAACTTTCTGAAGTAGAAGGAACTAAGAATGTAAAAGATGATTGGGGTCCGAAAGGTAAAAAGTTTGTGATAGAGATTGATCAGAGTAAAGCCAAAAGAGCAGGCATTACTAATCAAGATATTGCAGAGTCTTTACAAACTATTTTAGATGGTTATACCATAGGAGAATACAGAGAAGACGAGAAATCAATTCCGATTTTATTACAAAGCGAAGAGAGTGCTAATATATCGTTATCAGTATTACAAACATCTAATGTTTACAGCCAGAATTCTGGTAAAAGTGTACCGTTAAGTCAGGTGGCTAAGGTAGTGCCAGTGTGGCAATACACTCAGATCAAAAGAGAACAATTAAAAAGAACAATTACTGTAGAATGTGAATTAACCGAGAACGGTAATGCAAATGGTATCATGGCAGAAATGAAACCTTGGTTAGCACAAGAAAATAAAAATTGGGGGAAAGGTTATACTTATACCTTAGGTGGAGATGAAGAAGAAAGTGCTGAAAATATGGGTGCTGTGTTCCAATACTTACCTTTATCAGCTTTCATTATTGTGATATTATTAGTGATGCAATTCAACTCTTTCCGTAAAATGAGTATCATTATTTGTACAATACCTTTAGGTGTGATCGGAATGGTGATAGGGTTATTGATCTTCCAAGTTCCATTTGGTTTCATGGCTTTCTTAGGAATTATTTCTTTAGCAGGTATAGTAATCAATAATGCAATTGTTTTAATAGAACGTATCGAAGTAGAGGAGAAAGAACTAAAGAAACCAGCAAAACAAGCCATTGTCGATGCCTGTTTACAACGTTTCAGACCAATTATTCTAGCTACATTTACTACAGTACTTGGTTTAATTCCTTTGTATTTAGGTGGAGGAGCAATTTGGGAACCTATGGCCGTTACAATTATGGTAGGGTTGATGTTCGGTACAATCATCACTTTAATCTTTATCCCAGCTTTATATAGTATTTTATTTAAAACGAATAAGATAGCATAACATAATTAACAACTAGGACTAGACTAACAAACAAACAAATCGAAAATAAATCTAATCTAATCTAATCATCAATTTAAGAATACTAATCTTATGTCAATCATTGTTATACAAGCCGTTGTTTCTGCTTTGTCAGTGCCAACGGAAATGGACAACATCAACGTGCACTTAAAAACGGGCGAGGTAGTTTCCGTAACACAGAGAGAATGGAAAAAAGGTAAAACTTTTAGTGATCATCAAAGCTTTGTTTTTATCCGTAAGTCTGAAAAAAAAGTGATAAAAAAAGAGGAGATCGATTACATCAGATATGAATCTTATAAAACGCACTCAAAGACTGCGAATTTTATGGAGGAGTATGCTAAAATTCAGGATTTGTCTTTAGAATCAAAGCAATATTATCATTCAAAAAAGATGAAAAAAGCGAAGTTGTCTAAAGCGATGGCCGTAGGATCTTTGTGTGCAGGAGTCGTGATCAATCCATTTATATTTATTGTAACTCCAATTCCTATTTCTCAAGCAATTGTTAGAAAAATCAAAGTTGATAAGCAATTCTGTCTGACAGGCAAAGCATGGAAAGAACTTAAAAAGAACAGAAAAGAAAAAATTAAATCCTATAAACTACCCACTGTCTAATCACTATCAATCAAAAAATGAAACAATTAATAACAAGCCTTTTTATTATCCTAATGATGACCATTGTTCCTTTTTGTACCTCTGCAGAAGATAAAGGAGATCCTTTTGACAGAGGCATAACCAACAGGACATTTATTCCTAAAGGCCAATGGTTGATAGGGGCAACAATCAATTATTCGGAACACATGAATGATAATTATAGTTTCTTAGTCCTAAATCAATGGGACGGAAGAGGTCATAATTTCGGTGTAAGTCCTTTCTTTGGGTATTTTATTAAAGACAATTTTGCTATTGGAGGGCGATTTACCTACCAGAAAAGCAGTCTAGAAATTGATCAATTGCATCTTGATCTAGGAGATGATATCAACCTATCAATAGAAGGGTTATCTCAATTATCTCAGACATTTTATACTTCTTTTTATATTAGAAACTATATCAGTTTAGGTAAAAGTAACCGATTTGGTTTATTTAATGAAGTGGGTATATCATATGGTTATGGGCAGACAAAAAACAAGTCGAATGGAGATCATGCAGAAGATATAAGAGGAATTTTTACGACAACAAATGAACTTAATATTGGTTTATCTCCAGGAATGGTGGCCTTTGTCAATAATAATCTGGCCCTTGAGGTAAAAATGGATGTGATCGGATTTAATTATAAACATGTCGATCAAAATGAAAATCAAATTAATACAGGTTCAAGAAGAACAAGTAGTGCCAACTTTGATTTGGACATTTTCTCTTTAAATATTGGTTTATCGTTATTCATATAATATCATGCAAAAATATATATTCTCTTTCATCAGCTTATTAGTTTTAAGTTCTTGTTTGAAAAATGATATTCCATATCCTTATATTTTTGGTAGTGTAAATTCTTTTCAAATAGAAGGGCAGAAAGGTAATGCCATTATTTCTGATGAACACATGACAATTGAGGTTAAGGTACCTTATGGAACAGATTTAAGTCAGTTAAAAGTAGCTGATATTGATATCATTGAAGGAGGTACTTTTTCTCCAAAGAAAGAAGAAATGACAGATTTTACTCAGGGTATTGACTTTATGGTAACTACCTATCAAGACTATACATGGAGTATTTCTGTTATTGAAGACGATTTTAATATTGTCATTCATCAATTAGAAATAGAAGGGCAAATCTCTTCTGATATTGACGAATTGAATCAAAAAATAACAGTTATAATACCGAATAATCTATCGATAGAACAACTGAAAGTAGTATCATTTGATTATTTTCCTACTTCTGTGGAAGCAGTCCCCAATATTTTTGAAGTGGTAGATTTTACAACACCTCAAAAAGTATCTTTTGAAGGAATTGAATGGACGATTGAAGTGTTATATGAAGATGATAACATTGAACTTGTAGGCGATCAGATAGTCTTTTCAAATTTTATGAGTTGGTATTATGGAGGTAGAAAAAGTGATGAATCAAATAATAGTAGAAAATTCTATCTTCCGGGAGAAGAATTTGATACTACTCCTTGGAGATCAGGAGATGTTGGTGCTGCAGATTTAATTATTCCTACAGGAGTAGAAACAGTATATCCTTCTCCATCTATATACAATTATGAATACACAACATTAAAAACAACTTCAGCCTTAGGTGTTGTGGCTGCAGGTTCTTTATTTGTGGGTGATATTCAAGGAAGTGGTTTGGTAAACGTGCAAACAGATTTTGGAATTCCATTTACAGATAGACCAAGAAGCTTTACTACAAACATTCAATATATTCCAGAAACATATAAAGGGGATTTAGACCAATGTGACATCTATGTATTATTACAAGTGAGAGAGGGAAGTGGTGATGACGAGAAAAGATACCGATTGGCGACAGGTTGGTTTAGATCTGATGAAGTGATGTTGAATTTTAAAGAGTTAAATATTCCTTTATTGTACGGCAATCATAACGATTTAGCTCCTTTTATGATGCCTTCATCATCTAACACTAGACTACCAGAACATGGCTTTGCATCAACAGATTTAGAACCCACACATATTGTGGTCGTTTTCTCATCTAGTTTTGATGGTGCCAATTTTAATGGAGGAGTGGGTAGCGAATTAAGAATAAAAAACTTTGATCTAAAGTATTAATCAGCATTTGATAAATAACTTTCTGGGCAAGTTTAATTTATAAAATTTAGAATGAAATAAATATCAAAATCATGAAAAAGTTTCAAAGTAATATAATAACAATAGTAATATACACGTTATTTCTAATCGTATCATTTCACTTTTTTTCTTCAATAGATCAATCCAATTCACAAAAAAGTTGGAGATTGAAAGAACTAAAAATAAATCATTAGTAGTTGATAGTTTATAAAAATGTAAGGGAGAAACAAAGACCCCAAAGGTTTTGCTTTTGGGGTCTTTGTTTGCTATTTCAAGGTATACTTAACAGTATTTTTTACTTTTAAAGAAGTCCCATCAAAAGTATAGTCAGAAACACTATACGTTGCTTCGCTTGTTTTCTTCATGATCAAACTACCTTGCTGATCGGGTAAAAACAGTTCTGCCTCATCTGCTTTTTTGATAATGTAAGCATTGGTTGTTTGGCCTTCATTAGAAGGAGATAAGGTAATACCTGCTTCCCATGGTCGAACACATTCTTTTTGAAGTGCACTCCATATATAACCTGCAGAAGCTATACAACCATGGGCATCTTTATCGTTACCAACCATTTGACCTTGTTCTTTACTATTACTCTCTTTTTGCCCACAGGCACTTAAAAGAAGTAAAGTGATAAAAATTGTAATGTTTTTTTTCATTTTGTATAATTGATTTTACCAGAATTTCCACCAAGCTGTAGCAGCTTTATTATCATTAATATTTGTAATAGTATTCACTTTATCATCAGCGGATTCTATTACATATTTTATGTCTATTAATGCAATATTACCACTAGCAATTTCCCAACCTTTTATAATCGGATTTTCTCGGATATCACTAACTAGTAAGCTGAATATAAAATCTGAAAAGGCATTTTCTTCTATACTATTAGGGATAATATTAATGATAATCTCTCCTGAAAAATCATTATCGGCAGCTTCAAATATATCTAAGACCACTTCAAAAAGATGATTTGATAGTGTAGAAGCATTGTAATGTCCTGCAAACAATTCTTTGATGATTTGTTTGTCTCCATTTACTCTTGATATACCGGATAGATAGGGTTGATCAATCTCTTTGAAGGTATCTCTTTTTATAAGTTGAACAGGAAGTGGCTCCTCTTTACTTACTAGAGTGGGATTACCTAGTTTTTGAAAAGGTTCTCCTAACTCTAAACCCTTAAATCTTTGAATAAACATAATTCCATTTGGAGAACTAGTGTCATATCCTTTCACAATAATCGCATCATGTTTGGTCTCCTCAAAAGGTACTTTACCTTCTAGGCACATTATGATTTGATCGTATTGTTCATCGTCATTTCTTAGAGTAGAAGAAAAGGCTTCTAAAGGATTTCCTTCAACAGCAACTCTCACAAGTTTAGATTGCCCATTTTTATAGAGCATCATGAAAGGCACAAATGGTACTTCAAGATCATGTCGAGAATAGAGGGCATAGTCCATGCCTGAAAAGATTGCTTCTTCTAGTTTTTGGTTACCTTGGAATACATCCATGATATTTTTTTATTGGTTTTTTAAAAAGTTAATCTAAAATAGTAAAAAACATGATAAGCTATTATTAATTTCACTTATTTTTTTGAAGAAATAATAATCCTATGATAGGTCCGATGCTTAAAAAAGTAAATAAATAAGTGGGTGTAATCAACTCTTGTAAAACACTGATTAGCTGAATGCTGATGATTGTAATACTAAAACCAAGACAATTGACTATCGTTAAAGCGGTCCCTTTTAATTCTGCTGGTGCATTTTGAGCAACAAGGGTAGAGAACAATGGAGAGTCGGCAATAACAAACATTCCCCAAAGAAATAAAAACAGAAGAAATAAAGGAGCTGAGGGAGACTGAAACAAAATGGGCGATATCAAACAACATATACAAGATAAGAATAATGACCATTGGGCAATTTTCTTGACACCGTATTTATTGGATAAATAACCTCCGATAACACAAGCAATACTTCCAACACCAATTATAAGAAAAGAGAAAAGAGGTACATTAATATTTAATTGATGATTGGAGGAATAGGCGCTCAACATTATTGGAACAAATGCCCAGAAAGTATACAATTCCCACATATGACCAAAATAGCCAAAAGCAGAGGATTTGAATGTTTTATTTCTAAAAATGATAAGTATCGCTTTACTATTAAATTGAGAAGAAGATTTTCTAAAAGGACCATCAGCAGCAAAAAGCAACATCAAGAAAGCACCAGTGATTGCTAAAAAAGAAGTAGCTACAATTACATATTGCCAGGGAAATGAATGGGTTAGTACCTTTAATAAATGGGGGAATGCTGTGCCCAAAACTAATGCACCCACTAAAAATGATAAGGACTTTCCTAAACCTTTTTCATAATAATCTGCCGCAATTTTCATCCCCACTGGGTAAATACCCGACAAAAAAAAGCCTGTAAAAAAGCGGATTGACATAATAGAAAGTAATGAATGTCCGTCCCAGATAATACCTAAGTTAAAGAGTCCCCCTAAAAATGCAGAAACAAAGAATACTTTTGAAGGAGAAAAACGGTCGGTGATTGTAAAAAGTGCAAAGACTAATGTTCCGAAAATAAACCCTAGCTGTACCACAGATGTGAGACTTCCTAAGGCGGAAGGTTCAAGCTGAAGGTCATTCACAAGATCACCCATTACTGCATTGCTAGCAAACCATAACGAAGTACAACAAAATTGAGAGATAACAATAAGAGGAAGGATGAGTTTATTTTGCATTAAATGTAAAAGTTGTTGATTGATAAGTACGAATGTAGTTGTATTTGTTTGTTTGAACAAATAAAATTCTGCTATAAATTTTAAATATTTCAGATCTTTAAGAAAATATTTTTGCAACTTAGAATAGTATTGTTTTACTTTTAACAATTATGAATTATATAAGAGCTACATACCGACTATTCAAACTAAGTATTGCCACAATTTATTATTTGCTTTGGGGTTACTTTCAAATCCTTTTAGGAAAGGATCGTGATTTGGTTTCTCACCAACTAAGAAAGAATTGGGGAGAGAAATGTTTATCGATTCTTAAATTTGATGTATCTGTTCAGAATACATTGGAGCAAGATCCTAAAGGTTTGATTATGGCAAATCATAGAAGTTACATTGATGTGCTAATCTTGTTTGCTTTATATCCTTCTAGTATAGTTGCAAAAAGTGATATAGGTAAATGGCCAATTCTTAGCTTTGCTGTAGGTTTAGCGGATATTATTTTAGTAGATAGAGGAAGTATGAATTCTAGGTTGAATACTATGAATGATATCAAGGAAAGATTAGAAAAAGATAAACGTATTATTCTATTCCCAGAAGGAGGTATAGGTGACAGTCATTTTCCTCAAAAATTTAAAGGTGGTAGTTTCCTTATAGCCTCTCAATTAAATACTACTGTCACTCCAATAACACTTTGGTACGAAGATAAAAACGATGCTTGGGTGGGAGATGTAAGTTTCTTAAAACACTTTTATCTTCAAATGGGTAAGAAGAAAAGCCATGCTAAAGTAAAAGTGATGCCTCCAATTTATAACGAAAGAGCTCGTGCTTTAAGTCAAGAAGTCTTTGATTGTATACATCAAGGAGTAATAGAATTTGAAGAAGGAGTAGAAAATAGTTTATGTGTTTAGTTTAATTTGTAAACCCACTCAATTAATTTAATAAGTTTCTATTCAAGGGATAATTTTGATATATAGTGTAAATGGACAAAAATATTAAACTAATTGAAAAAGAGATTTATGATAAATGCTCATTAAGCATTTCAGACTTTACATTAGAGACCGAAAGTGTAGACTATTATGCATGTCAGTTTAAATTAAATGAATGGCATATTATTAGTCGTAATGCCAAAATAACACCCAAGAAAGTAGGGCAGTTTGTAACCTTTTGGAAACGAAATAAAGAAAAAACTATTGCGCCTTTTGATGAAAATGATTTTCTAGATTTTTATACAGTAAACGTGAGGACTGAATATGAATTTGGTCAGTTTGTATTTCCAAAATCAGTGCTTATTGAAAAAGGAATTATATCAACAGAAAAAAAAGAAGGAAAACGTGGGTTCAGAGTTTATCCTATTTGGGATACTGTAACAAGTAAACAAGCAGAAAGAACTCAAAAATGGCAGTTAAATTTTTTTTACCAACTAAACAATCAGACTGATATAAAAAGAGTGATGGCATTATATGGTCAAAAATAAAATAAATTATTTTGTGTATTGCAATATTAAAAAACCACTAAAGCCCTGGTTTCATCAAATCTAAATCTTGATATTCAAAAATTTTACTTTTAAATTGTGCTTGTCTTTCTACTATCAAACAGCAAACTATTTTTTAAACTGTTGGAAGTATTTTTTATGCACAAATGTTATCAAGTTTCTTTTATATAATGACAGAACATTAAAGCTATTATATAAACACATTGTAAAAAAAGTGGTCGATCAAATGAATAACTGAAACCAATTTTTTTAAGAAAAAATATAAACCTTATGAAAAACAATAACTTCTACAGAAGATTTCAAGGGAAGGCCAACTCCGAATTAGCACAAATTATAAATAATCCTAAGTCTTATACTGAAGATGCATTAATAGCTGCAAGTCAAATATTACAAGAACGAAAGTTGGAGTTTTCTGAAGACCAGAAAGAGACGATTGAATTAATTGAAACACGAGTAAAAGAAAAACAATTTGAAGAAGAGAATAGCATAGAAGAGAAAGAATATTTTACTTTAACAAAAAGGGGAATTGCACTTTTTATTGATTTATCAATTCTTTCTGTAATAAGTTATTTCTTTGGATTTTTACTTATTGAGACCCCGTTGATTAAAGCACCGTGGGAACCAATACTAAGTTTGGTAATTATACTCGGGTACTTTACAGTTTTTAATAGTTCTATCGGTAAAAGAACATTAGGTAAGAAGGTGATGGGATTAAAGGTGAAAGATTATAACTTGAAACCTTTAAAACTTACCAATTCATTCATCAGATATAGTCTTTTAATTTCCCCATTTTTTGTTTTCAAAATTTTGAATTATTTGTCTTTTAACTCTTTTGGTGTGCTAGACGGTTTGAAATATACTTATTATGTAGGTATTGTTTATTTTATGATTACAGACAAAGAGCTTAGAAGAAGTTTCCATGATTTGATCACTAAGTCTTTTGTAAAACCTGAAAATCGTGATGAGACCAATTTCAACTACTCCATTAAGAAGCTAAAAGCTTTTTACTTTATTGCTTTTGGAATTATTACACTGTCTATCATTCTGAATGTGAATTCAAGGTCAAATGCAACCACGGAAACAGTTGATTTTGAAACTCAAACCCAACAACATCAAACTATTTTAGATGATAATACGTCAATTATTGAAAACATGATTATTGAAATTAAGGGAATTGAGGGTGTCGCAGAAATTGAAGGAATTAATTTTAAGATCATCAACGGAACAACAAATTTAGAAATCATTATTAGACCTAGTTACCTTTTTATGAAAGAGGATTTAGAAAATCAAGTGTATGAAATCTTCAAAAGTAAAGAGTTAAAAGTAGATAATCTTAAAGTCATTAAGCACATTGGGCTTGATATGACATTAGCAGAATTCAATATGACTAGAATAAAAAATTACGAACAATGACTTTAGATAAAACCCATCTGTGATGACAAAGTTTAAATTCATAAATTGTAATCTTATTATCACATAGACGAAGCAAATTATTTTCTAAACAGGTGTGTAATAATTATTTTTTGATAGAAAAGATGGACTTATTTAAGTCATAAGCAAACTAAAATGAAACAAAGAATATTACTAATAGGATTTTTGATTTTGTCAATCAATATTTTTGCGAAATCTGAAAAAAAATTCTGGGAAAGCTATAAAAAAGCCGATTTCACAACAGCGAGTAGAATAGGAGAAGAACTAGGGAACTCAAATATTGATTACCTATTTTTATCTTCCATATGTAATCACAATAACTATGATTACGATGTATACTATCAAAAATCCGATTATTACCATCAATTTAAAAATGGTAATTATGAGACATTAGAAAAGTTACTCAAAAAAAATTATGATGAAGAGGATTATTCAATCAATAATTTAATGGGAATTATTAAAAATCAAATTCCTTCAATTAATTTAAAACCTGCTGTGACTTATTTCCAAAAATCATTAGAATTAAAAAGTAATAACCCAATTGCACACAATTATCTTTCAATGATTTACATCCAAAATGGAGAGATTGATAAAGGAATTGCTTTTGCTCAAACAGCCATAAAGGAAGATAATACTTATCCAGAACCTTACAATAATTTGACTTTTGGATATTATCAAAAAGGAGAGAATAAAAAGGCTTCTGATAACTTGATTGAGTGCATGAAAATGTGTTTAAAAAATACAAATAGTACCTATCAAAACTTTATTCAAATCTCTTGCAAAGAAGTTACGCTCTTACTTAATAACACAATGATTGGTGTTCCAAGTTTTAGGGATAATGCATATAGAGAATATTTATTTACTGAATTAAAAGGTAGAAATAATACCTTGTTGAGTTTGGCTAATCAGTTTTATGAATACAATAGTTACAAAGAGGTAAATTTGATCTTAGATGAAATCAAAGTGGATAAGTCAAACCAAGGTAAATTCTATTTTTTAAAAAGTATGAACTCTTTAATGGCTGGTGATACGATTCAGCATAGAAAGAATTTAGATCAATTAGTTAGAATTAAAGCGGTCGAATATACCTTAGATGTAGGTAATTACTGTTATGCAAATCAAGACATGAATTTAGCTCTTGAGGCCTATGAAAAAGCAGAATCAATTATTAATTCAGAGGAGTTAAAAGTAAAAATATTAGCGAATATAGGAACAGTAAACTTACAACTGGGGAAATATGAAGAAGCTATTAGTACGTTTGAAAAAGTACTAAAAATAAATGCTAAAGATGATATAACTCTTACTAATCTTGGAGCAACTTATTTTTTTAAAAACGACCATGTGAAAGCAAAAAAGTATTTACTAGAAGCGAAAAAAAATTGCACTTCACAAAATCAAATGGATGCAATAGAACTATGGTTGAATAAGGTTGAATCAAAATAAGAGGGAAGACCTGAATTAAACATAAAAAGACAAAAACTAGGTCCACAAATTATTGCTGGACCTATTTTTATTTACCCAGAGAATATGGGGGTAATCGGAGATAAAAATTCAATCATTTGATTATAAAGGTAGTTTAGAGACTAAAAAAGTATCCCTGCGTCATTAGAAATACTCACAGAAAGGATTTTTTTACTGACAAGTACTTTATTGATCTTAGGTGTAAATAATTTTGTGTATCACCAACATGGAGTAATGACTACTGAAATTGGTAATGATATCATGTAAATCAGAAATTTCTGAAAATACGATTGATATAACTTTTTTAATCCCATTGGGATACTAAACAATAAATGAAATGAAGAAATTAGTTAGCTTTTTATTTGGAGTACTTTTACTTCAACCACTGTTTGCACAGGAAAAAGGAATCATGAATAATAAAGACAGCGAGCATGTTGTTTTTAAGAGTATCAATATTGGTGACTGTAAATGGACAGAGGGTTTTTGGGCAGACAAATTTAAAGTTTGTGAGGAAGCGATGATTCCTTATATGGGCGAAGTATTAACAGGAGATGTTGGTCATGCTCTGAACAATTTTAAAATTGCAGCAGGCATGAAAGAAGGGGAGCATAAAGGCATGAAATGGCACGACGGTGATTTTTATAAATACATGGAGGCCATGATGTATATGTATGCTCAAAATGGAGATGAAAAGCTGATTTCTACTTTAGAGGAATACATTGATATTATTGGTAAAGCCCAAGCAGAAGATGGGTATCTTCAGACTCAGGTTCAAATTACTGATAAGGAAAGATTTGGTAACCGTCAGTATCACGAAATGTACAATGCGGGTCATTTAATGACAAGTGCTTGTATTTACGAACGTGTTACGGGTAAAACTAATTTCTTAGATATTGCTATCAAGCATGCTGACTTCTTATACGAACAATTTTTACCTGAAACACCAAAAGAACTGATGCGTTTTGGGTTTAATCAAACACAAATTATGGGTTTGGTAGAATTGTATAGAACAACAAAAGATCAACGTTATTTAGAATTAGCAGAGCATTTTATCAACTTAAGAGGTAAGTCTAAAATTTGGCCGGACGCAGTCGCTAATTATAAATTTATTGGCGATATGGTGCAAGAGAGAACTCCACTTAGAAAAGAAAAAACAGCAGAAGGACACGCAGTTTTGGCTTTGTATTTCTATGCAGGTGCGGCGGATGTATATGCTGAAACGGGAGAGAAAGCATTAATAAATGCATTGGATCGTTTGTGGGGTGATGTAGTAAATAAAAAGATGTATGTAACAGGTGCTTGTGGTCAAACTCACCATGGGGTTTCATCTCATGTAGATATGATTCATGAAGGCTTTTTACAGGAATACATGATGCCTAACTTATCGGCTTATAATGAGACTTGTGCTAATATCTGTAACGCTATGTTCAATTATAGAATGTTGGGGTTACATGGTGAGGCAAAGTACGGTGATATTATGGAGTTGGTATTATTTAATAGTGCTTTATCAGGTATTAGTATTGAAGGAAAAGAATATTTCTATGCCAATCCTTTAAGAGCATGTAAACTGGGATATAAACCCAAAAATAATACAGAATTTGTTTCACGTAAACCTTATATTAAATGCTTCTGCTGTCCTCCTAACTTAGTTCGTACAATTGCTAAAGTTTCTGGATGGGCCTATAGCTTAACTAAAAATGGTGTAGCTGTCAACCTTTACGGTGGAAACGAATTAAAGACAAAAATGTTGGACGGTTCGGTAGTAGAATTGACACAAAAGACGCAGTATCCTTGGCAGGGATCAATTAGTGTAACAGTCAATAAAGCCAAGAAAACACCTTTTGATATACAAATGCGTATTCCAGAATGGGCAAAAGGAGCTACATTAAAAGTAAATGGTAAGAATGTTGACACTGAAGTAGTTGCAGGTCAATATGCTACAATTGAAAGAAAGTGGAAAAAAGGAGATGAGATTAGCTTAGAATTACCAATGGATATTAAACTATTGGAAGGTAATCCTCTAATTGAAGAAGTGAGAAACCAAGCGGCTATCAAAAGAGGTCCTGTGGTATATTGTGTTGAATCGCCAGATCTACCAAAAGAGACTTCAATTCTTGATGTATATTTACCAGTGAAGTCTAATTTTACAGCTACTTACGATCCTAACTTATTGGGTGGCGTAACTACTATTAATGGTACAATGAAGATAAGAAAAACGAATAAAACAGAGATGTATAACGAACTATCTTCTAAGACTTTTGTAGACTACTCTGCTAAACTTGTTCCTTACTTTGCATGGGCAAATAGAGGGGACGCAGAAATGACTGTTTGGGTACCAATTGTTTGGTAATCGTCATCAATATAAATATTTATAAAAAGGTTGTCTCATAATTAAAAGAGACAACCTTTTTTTGTGAAGTAGATGGTAAGAAAAAATACCGTCATAAGCTGTTATAATAGATATTACTCTTCCTTTCGAATGTACTTATCATAATTTCATGCTAAATAAGAAAGTACTAGAATATAACTTAAAGTCCATTCTAGTACTTAATAACTCAGCAAATTTTCTAAAATGGTTTATTTATCCAATAAATCCTTTTAGAGTGTATACAACTATATAAATTTTCGTTCTACTAAATATGTTTGATTTACTCTACCGTTACTTGTAGAGGATGCTTTGTTTTTATTGCAAAGTCGTTTAAGTAACTATTCCATTCTTCTTTAGACTGAAATTGTTGACTACCTTCCCATCCAAAACCAGCATAATAATCTACTATTTTTTGGTTTGGCTGAGTGATAACATATAAATGACTTAAATCTTTTTTATCAACCTCATGTCTACGAGCATCAGAAATAACATGTGGATTAATAACGATACCTGTACCCAGCATATGCTGATCAATTTTCTCCCAATAGCTGAAGTATCCTTGTTTAATATTCAGGTTAGATTCCCCTTTCTTATTATGTAAAGTAATACCTATAACAGTAGGAGGTAAAGGTTGATCACTTGTGAAATGTGATTGAAAGTGACATAAATTACTGCCTAAATCTAAGCTGATAATTTTTTTCTCTGCAACGCTATCCCCATCAATAAACCATTTTTCATAGTTTAATTCGAACATAGTTCTAATGGGTCCTTCTGCGATCTTTTTATAAGAAGAGAAGTTTTTAGAACAGAACAAAGTGTCAGAATTCCAAAATCCAATGCCACCAATACCTCTACTAATACCTACATGGTAAGGATCATACCCCTCTCCAGTATCTTTATGGTAAGAACCTGTTTTTGCAACATATTTACTGTACCATTTATTAATGATAGGATAATCCACTTTTTTTAACCAAGCATCAATACCACTAGTTAATGTACCTTGAGGCAGCTTTTGCTCCACTCTGCGTTGGGCGTCCGGTCCGTATGTTCTAAAAGCAACACGATCGTTTTCCCAAGCATAATCATCTGTTCTTTCAGGAACAAACCTTGAGTAGGTCATTAAAGTAGATGTAGGTTGTTGTTCTCCATCGTTTAATGGACGAATATTAAATCTCAGGGTCTCCATCGATTGTATATTCGTTTGAAAAAGCCATACATCGTTTTTACCATCCCCATTCGTATCCATCCATTGATTAACCAATAGCTTATTTTCTTTTTGATCGAAAATAGCTAATTTATCATACCCATATTGATCAATAAGAGCTTGAAAATCATTAGGATTTAATTCGATGGTTTCATGTAAACGATCTGAATTCAAGGGATTTGTGATAGTAATAGATGTACTCTTATTATTTTCACATCCAATTAGACCAAATGGTAATACTAGAATTAATATTTTAAAAAAGTTTCTCATCTTTCTCACGTATTAATTGTTGATTTTTGCCATTTCTAATTTTGGTAATATCAAATGAATGACACCAAGAATAATTAGATAAGAACAGCCGGCAATTAAGAACATCCAGAAGTAAGCTCCTGAACCATTTCCATCCAATAATTGTCCTAGAGCAAAATCTATTGCCATACCAGTAACCGCTCCAATCATACCACCAAAACCAACTACAGAGGCAACAGCTTCCTTAGGCATAGTATCAGATGCTACAGAAAATAAGTTAGCAGACCATGCTTGATGTCCTCCAGAGGCCAATGCTATAAGGCATGCAGCAATCCATTGGTTGTCTGTACTAGTTGCAAATACCACAGGAAGAATGCAAAGTGCACAAATAAGCATTGATATTTTACGAGCTTTATTAAGTGTCCATCCTTTATCAATAAAGAATCGAGAAAGATATCCGCCACCAATACTACCCAAATCTGCGACAACGTAAACAATCACTAACGCTGCACCAAGCTCCTTAATAGAAACTCCGAATTTATCGGTAAAAAACATTCCTGACCAGAACATAAAGAAGTACCAAACGCCGTCCGTCATTTTTCCTATAGAAAAGGCCCAAGTTTGTTTAAGCTGAATCAGGTTCTTCCAAGGTAATTTCTTCACCGCTTTCTCCTCCTCATTCATGTTCAGCTCATCTTGCTGTATGTAAGCAAGTTCTTCTTTAGATACGTTCTTATTTTCTTCTGGCTTTTTATAGATTGTAAGCCAAAGAACAACCCATATTGCACTCAAAGCACCTGTAACTAAAAAAGCATACTGCCAATTAGTACCATCTTCCAATACAATAGATGCAACAGCAATTGGTGCTAAAACAGCACCTACATTAGAACCGGCATTAAAAATACCAGTGGCCAATGCTCTATCTTTTTTAGGGAACCATTCTGCAACTGTTTTTACAGCGGCAGGGAAGTTACCCGCTTCACCAAATCCTAATCCAAATCGGGCAAGAATAAAACCTATTAATCCAAATGCAGGACGTAAACCTGCGTGAAGCATACCAAAAGTACTCCATATTGCGATAGATATGGTATAACCTATTCTTGTACCAAATTTATCTATAATTCCACCCATTGATAACATACCAATAGCGTAGGCACATTTAAAAGCAATATTGATAGTAGCGTAATCTGCTTTCGTCCAATTGAATAGTTTTTCTAGAGTTGGAGCTAAAACGCCAATAATACTTCTATCCATGTAGTTGATAGTCGTAGCCATGAAAAGCAATGCCAAAATTCGGAATCTATAATTCCCTGTTTTTTTTGGTGTTTGCTTATCATTAACTTCACCATCAACAAGTATTTCTTGATTAGTGTCCATAGTTATATAAATCTTATAAGTAAGTAGTCATTAAAAAGTATAAGTAAAATTCAAAGAGTTGTTAGTGTAGATGATCAATTAAATTTAATAATGCAATACAATTTAATTGTAGAATCTCAACATAGTTACCATTTCAATTACTTAAATATATTTAATTGTCTACTTATTTTTACATTTCATTTCGAATAATTTGATCAAATATGATCAATTATAAAGTGGAAGAGAGAAGTGAAGCTCATTGATAAGAGTTTCACTTTTCTTTATTGAAGAGAGTATTCAGTCTTATTCTTCACCGTGAGGTTTACCAATAGTAGCTAAAATACCACCATCAACATAAATAACTTGTCCATTGACAAAATTAGAGGCCGCTGACGATAAGAATACTGCAGTACCAGCTAAATCTGAAGGATCTCCCCATTTACCAGCTGGAGTTCTATTGATAATAAAGTCATTAAATGGATGACCATCTACACGGATTGGTGCTGTTTGTGAAGTAGCAAAGTATCCTGGTCCAATACCATTTACTTGAATATTATATTTTGCCCATTCTGTTGCTAGGTTTCTAGTAAGCATTTTTAAACCACCTTTAGCAGAGGCGTATGCACTAACACTATTTCTACCTAGTTCACTCATCATAGAGCACATATTGATGACCTTTCCACTTCCTCTTTCTTTCATACCTTTTGCCACGTATTTAGACATGATAAAAGGTCCAACAAGATCAATATCAATTACTTGTCTAAAGTCTTCTACATCCATTTCTAAAGCTGGAGTACGTTTAATGATACCCGCATTATTCACTAAGATGTCAATTGGTCCTACTTCTGCTTCTATTTTTGCGATTCCTTCTTTTACTTGGTCTTCTTTAGTGACATCAAAAGAGTAGGCTGCAGCCTCAATATCGTTGGCTAAGTATTCTTTTACTGCGTTGTCTAATTTATCTTGAAATACATCATTGATCACAATTCTTGCACCTGATTTGGCTAAACCTGTAGCTATTGCCATACCTAGACCATGAGTACCACCTGTTACTAATGCTACTTTTCCTGCTAAACTGAAATTTTGTATCATAATATATAATTTTTATGTTGAATGATTGGAAAAGAAGTCACAACAATCAGTATTATCCTAGAGTTGTTTGTTAGTTGTAGTTTAACGTTGTGACTTCTTGATTTTTGAAATGAAATATTTAATCGAAATATTGTTGTTATCTGAGTTCTGTAATGGCAAATTTATCCATGTCATCATAGTCTAAATTTTCACCAGCCATTCCCCAAATAAATGTGTAATTGCTTGTTCCTGCTCCAGAGTGCATAGACCAAACTGGTGAAACCACAGCTTGTTCGTTATGCATCCAAATATGTCTTGATTCTTCTTTTTGACCCATGAAATGACAGATTGCTTGATCTTCTGGTAATTCGAAATAGAAGTAAGCTTCCATTCTTCTATCATGAACGTGACCAGGCATTGTATTCCATACGCTACCAGATTTTAGTTCTGTCATACCCATTTGAAGTTGACAAGTATCTACCACACCATTGACCAATAGTTTATTGATAATTCTATGGTTAGAAGTTTCTGGTGCACCTAATTCTACTTTTTCTGCCTCTTCATTTGTTACTTTTTTAGTAGGAAATGATTTATGTGCTGGAGTAGAGTTCAGGTAAAACGATGCAGGTTTAGAAGAATCTACGCTTTTAAAAGAGACATCTTTAACTCCTCTACCCACATAAAGAGCTTCTTTAAAATTCAATGTGTGTACATCACCATCAACAATTACTAAACCTTGTCCACCTACATTTACGATTCCAAGCTCTCTTCTTTCTAGAAAGTAGTCTGCTTTTAAAGGATCAATTGGTTGAAGCTCCAAAGTTTGGTGAACTGGTTTTGCTCCACCAACAATGTATCTGTCTTCATGAGAGTAAGTGAGGTTGATACTGTCTTCTTCAAACACTTTCTCAATAAGGAAGTGCTCTCTTAGTTCTTTTGTATCGTATTTTTTAGCATCCGCTGGATGTACTGAGTACCTACATTCGTATTTCATAATTTCGATATTTTATAATTAATACAATCGATTGTAATCTTTGAAAAAATAAAAAGTCGTTGATTTGACTTGTTTTGATACTGTAATATTACAAATGTTTCTTTTACATTTCCAAATTTCTGCCAATAAAAATACAATCGATTGTATTTTTGGTATTTTAATTTCATATTTGTTGGAGTTATTTATACACATAAGCAATATGTAAATACTATTTATGTAGTATACTTGCAAGGTTGATGTCACTATTAAATGGTTAATTTGTAGACATCCAGAATGAATTAAACACTGAACTACTTTTGAAGTGCAACCACTTTAATAGGTAGATATATATATTATGGAGAATAAGAAATCGGTCACTATACATGACATTGCAAAAGAGTTAAAGATAGATAGTTCTACAGTATCGAGGGCACTAAACAATAATCCTAGAGTATCTGCAAAAACAAAAAAGATAGTTCAGGATAAGGCCAAGGAAATGCACTATCAACCGAATAATCTAGCCTCCAATTTAAGAACACAAAAATCAAATACTATTGGTATAATAGTACCCCATATTACTAAATACTTTTTCTCTACAGCGATTAGTGGTATTGAAGAAGAAGCACATAAAGCGGGGTATAATGTCATTATTTGTCAATCTAAAGACTCTGAAGAATTAGAAGCAAAAAACATCAATACTCTGATTTCTAGTAGGGTAGATGGTATTTTGATTTCTCCAGCGATTAAAACTTCTAAGATTGATCATATAGAAACAGCGATGAAAAGAAATGTGCCTATTTTCTTTTTTGACCGTTACATTAAAGGAATTGAAACAACTAAAGTAATTACGGATGACCGTACTACATCGAAAGAATTAACCCTACATTTATTAGAACAAGGGATTCAAAAGCTTGGTGTTTTGGCTGGTGATACTAAGGTAAGTATTTACGATAATAGAGTAAAAGGTATCTATGATGCCTTCAAAGAGTCAGGACTAAATACAGAAAGTAAACTTATTCTTCAGCAAATAAAGTTAGATGTAGACGACGCCCATGATGCAATCAATAATTGGGTACAAAATAAAGTAACGTTTGATGCTATTTTTGCCATGAATGATATGGCTGCAATTGGTGCTCAAATTGCCTTACAGGAAAACGGATACAAAGTACCGGATGATATATTAGTGGCAGGGTTTAGTAATGAACCTATAGCTAAATTAGTAAGTCCACCTATAACAACTGTACATCAGCCTGCTGCAGAAATTGGAAAATTGGCTGCTAAAAAGATCATTAATTATATCCAAGAAAGTGATACAAGTATTCTGGCTTCCGAAACAGCTGTACTTAAAAGTGAATTAATAATTAGAGCATCAACAGAAAAGAAGTCTACTACTTAATTATCTTTACTAAGTATTACCCAATAAATAATAGCTTATAAGAAAACTAATCATAGGATAACGAACATTATTATACTCTGATTGTTGTTTTTCATACTTTCTACTATCATTTGAAATAAATGAGGATTTGAAGGTTTTATGAGTGATAATATGTACGATTTTACCCGTAATAAAGACGATTGAACGATTTTACCCCCTTTTTTGGACTTTCAGATATCCCTCCTTTTCTACTTTGCGTCACTTAAATGTCAATCACACACTTAATGAGAGTGTGATTTTATGATGAGTAAGAGGAGGAAAGGGACAATAAAAACTAAATAAATTCCCTCTTCCATTCCAACTCAAAAGTCGTTGGTGATTTTTAAAATTCAGGTTTTAAAATTCATTTTAAGACTTGATGTAATCAGCAATGAAATGTTTTATTATTTACAACCAAAATTTAACAACACAATGTTTAAAACTAACTTAGGATGTCTCATTAAGAAGGCATCATCATTTGCTACTAAACAACTAAGTACAGGAGTTTTTCTGTGCGCACTCTTATTTACTTTACACACCAAAGCTTCAGCCGCAACAATTAATGTAAGTAATTCTCAACAACTAATTGATGCTTTAAAGAATGCAGCATCTGGAGACGAAATTGTTTTAGCAAGTGGTACATATACTACTTCGGCATCCACCTATTACTACCCTTTACTTAGCTATTATTCGGGTATTGATAGTGATATCGCATCTAGAACTGCCTACTTCAGGGGATCGCAAAGTAACATTACTCTGAGAAGTGCCAACCCTTCTAATCCTGCTATTCTAGCCGGTTCAGGTTGGAATGTTGATGGTTACGTGCTACATGTAACTGGAAGTAATTGGGCGATCAAGGATTTAATTATCAAAAATGGAGCGAAGGGGCTTATCCTTGATAACTCTAGTAATTCTATGATACAGAATGTAGAAATTTATGATATTGGCCAAGAAGGTCTTCATGTCAGAGATCATTCTCATGATTGTATTATTGATAATATTTTTATTCATGATGTAGGAAAACGAAACGATGGATTTGGCGAAGGTATTTACATCGGATCTGACAACTCTGTTTGGTGGGAAGGTGATGGAAATAATACGGGTGAAAAAGGGAAACGCTACAGAAGGGCATGCCATAATACACTTGTAAAGAACAGTACTTTTGGTCCTAATATTTCTGCAGAACCAGTAGAGATTAAGGAAGGTTCTGAAAACACAATTGTAGAAAATTGTATCATCCGAGGGTCAGGTATTTCAGGAGCTAACTTTGCTGATAGCCACTTAGACATCAAGGGTACATTTACCCAAATTAGAAATAATACATTCTACCAAGATGGGAACAGTGGAATTGCTCGTTCAATTATGATTGTCCCTAGACAAGGTGCGGGAGTTGCCCAACAATATACAGCACATGATAACTACATTTATGGCAACACCTTCGAATTGAATTCTAGTGGTGTCGAAATAGCCGTTGCCAATAATGGTTCAGAAGATATATACGCTTGGAACAATACTAGAATACCTTCAGATGGAGATTTTTATAATAGTAGAATTAATGATTTTGAGCCTTCAGTGATTAAGACGGGTAGTGCTGCAAAAGGAAGTTCTTGCCACATCGCAACGCCTGAAAGAGGATATGAATTGACGGGAAGCAGTGGTAGTTTTAGCTTTGAAATTCTTACAGAAGAAGGTTTTACAGTCAGTTCTGATCAAAGTTGGATGTCAGCTTCTAGAAGCGGAAACACTATTACAGTTAATTATAATAGTAACTCTAGTGGGTCGAATCGTTCTGGTAGAATTACTATTAATGGATGTTTAGATACCTATGTAACTATTGATCAAACTACAGATTCATCGTCAGTTTGTTCTTTAGTGGTAGGAAATACTTCTTTATCGTTTACAGAAGTTGCAGGAAGTGCGAGTATTACGGTCACATCCGAGGAAACATTTACAGTAAGTGATGATCAATCATGGCTGACAGCTACAATAAATGGAAATGAGGTACTTATCAGTGCATCAGAAAATACTTCTGAAACCACACGTACAGCATTAGTAACAGTGGTAGGGTGTGAAACTCAAACAATTGCAGTAACACAATCTGGAACTACTTCTATTTGTACATTATCTGTTTCAGAATCAAGTTTAAGTTTTGGTAGTAATGCAGTAAGTCAAAATATCAATGTTACTTCTACTGAAAATTTCACCGTATCTTCTTCTCCATCTTGGATTTCTACTGCAGTAAATGGTAGTACGCTTACTATTAATGTAAGCGAAAATACGGCTAGTTCTTCAAGAAATGCTACGATAACAGTTTCCGGTTGTCAGAATAAAGTGGTTATTATCACACAAGAAGGGGATACACCATCATCTGGAGGAACGACAATTAATGTTGCAGCCGATTCATATGTTAGAGAAGATAAGCCCACCAGAAATTATGGGACGTCTACTTCTATTAGAACAGTTAATTTAAATAACGACAGCCAAGAATGTTATTTAAAATTTGACCTATCGGGTATTTCTTCAGGAAATGTTAATTCAGCGCAACTTAGTTTGTTTCCTTATTCAGGCAAAAGAGTGAATAATAATTTACATGTAGCCAACTCCAATTCTTGGTCAGAAACAGCTCTTACTTGGGAGAATAAACCTTCTTATGGAGGATCAATTGCCAATTGGTATATTGATGATGACGACCAATTTTTCTACATTGATATCACTAATCTAGTAAAATCGAATGCAGGAGGAGATTTGACATTAGTGATTACAGGAGCATCTGAGGACGATATAAGATATAGAAGTAAAGAGTCAGGAAATAACGCTGCAACTATTTTGATTAATGGAGGACAAAGTAATGTAAGGCTTCATAATCAGTCTATTGTAATTGAAGATGATTTAATGACAGCAACTCCTTTTACGGTGTACCCAAATCCAAATAGCACATCTACTTTAAAGGTTTCTGGAGCTGATGAAAAGGTATATATTTTAAATCTTCAAGGAAGTATGGTGTTGAGTTCAGTAGAACAAACAATTGATATTTCAAGTCTAGCCCCTGGTTTTTATATTGTAAAATCAGGAAATCAGACCACCAAACTGATCAAACAATAATGAAGATGGGCCAGTAATTATTTTTATCAAAAATGAATGGCTATTTCCCACCTCTTATGAGTAAATATAAGAGGTGGGAAAATTTTTAAAACGTGTTCTCAATACTTGTCCTTGTGATGAATAGATAGACAATGATTTATTGAAAAAATGAAAAGAATTGAATGTGTATCGTTTGTTATTTGTAAATAGACTACCAATAACTTTTTTTTAATTGTAAACATTGTTAATTTAATGATGAAATCAACGATTGACTAATGCATTATATTATTGAATACTAACGAATTGATTTTTTTTTAATAATGCATTTATGATGACTATATAGGGGCTATTTTCTCACTTTCAAATTCTATAAAAACAGTACGTATATAAGAATAAACTCTGTCTTGTCCATTTATTCTTATCAACGAATACGGTTTGTTACATTCATTTAGCATTTATGTGCTACTAGCATCTAGCTCTCATCATTTTTTGAAATGAAAGGAATATTATGAAAAATTGGAGAATTGTATTATTTGTATGTTACTACTTTATCGCATCAGTAGCTGCAGAATCATTACCAGATCGACTACAATATAAATATTTAAATACTAAACACGGGTTATCTCAAAGTAACGCCATCACCTTAATTGAAGACAATCAAGGAATGATTTGGATAGGAACTAGAGATGGATTAAACCGTTATGATGGAAAAAAAATAGAGATTTTTAGAAATGATCCGAAAGACTCTAATTCCTTATCGAATAGTGATATTTTGGATTTAGCACTAGACCCACAACATGGGTTATGGATTGGTACTTATTATGGTTTAAACTACTATAATATTCATCAGAAAAAGTTTACAAGGTATTTATCGGGTACTTCAGATTCAGATAATATTTCGAACAATACCGTGCGTTCAGTCACTACTTTACCGAATGGTAATATATTGGTTGGAACTAGGGATGGTCTGAATGTGCTAGATGTAAAAACCGGTAAATTTTCTAAATTCTTTCACAGAGACAATGACCTTCATTCTATTCCTGATAATCATATTTTTAAAGTATTTGTTGATGCACAACAGAAAATTTGGGTGGGTACAGCTAAAGGACTTTGTATCATGCGTCCTATCCAAAATGGGTATACTTTTGAGCAAGTGGAATTACTGAATGGGAAGGAAGTTTACGTACAAGAAATCTTGGAAGATAAAGACCATAATATATGGGTGGGTACCCTCGGTGATGGACTTATTAAGATCGGCAGTAACTACAAAACATTGCGTCATTATAAAAAAGAGAATAGTACTTTTTCGAATAATAATGTTCGTGCATTGGCATTTGACCAACATGATAGACTTTGGGTAGGCACTTATAATGGTCTCGATATTTTGGAACCTTCAGGAGAATTAATCACCTCTTACTCTTCTTTTTATAACACTAATGCCCTCTCTGGAAATAAGGTAAAAAGTTTATTGTGTTCTAAAGATGGTACAATATGGATTGGTACTTATTATGGAGGGGTGAATATTTGGAATGAGGGTAATTTTAATTTTAGTTTCATTAATCAAAAAACCACAAATAATAGATTTACTCATAACGTTATCAGTTCTATAGAAGAATTGAAAGGGAAATTATATTTTGGTACGGAAGGTGGAGGAATCATTATATGGGATAAGCAGAAAGATCAATTCACTACCTATAATACTCAGACTTCTTCATTAAAAAGTGATATTACTAAAAGTTTAAAAGTAGATACAATTAGAGATGAACTTTGGGTGTGTACTTTAGATCAAGGGATTTCAATTTTTGATGTCAAAAAATCTAGATTTACTCATTTTATCAATGATAAAAATGGTTTAAGTCATAATGCAGTATATGATGTTATTCAATGGGATAAAGATCGATTTTGGATTGCTACTTTTGGTGGAGGACTCAACCTTTACAATCGCTCAAAGAATAAAGTAGAACAAGTATTTACTCCTAAAAACAGCCAATTGTCTGATGAAATGATTCGAACAATGCTGCTTGATAAAGATAAGAATCTGTGGTTGGGTACTCAAAATGGATTGACCTATTTAGCACTTGATAAAAAGACAAATCAAGTACTGCAAACCAAACAATATTTTTTTGATGCAAAGAAAGGAATTAGTGCGGATATAATTGAGATATTCCAAAGCGGAAGTGGAGATATTTATGTAGGAACCAGGGTGTATGGCCTTCAAAAGTTATCAAACGATCGTTTTCATGAAATTGATTTATTTTCTGAATTATCCTCTTCTAGTCAATACATTCATGCCATTGAAGAAGATGAAAAAGGAATACTTTGGATCAGTTCCAATAACGGAATTATGCGATATGACCCCTTAACCAATCAAAAGAAAATATACCAAGAATCTGACGGATTAATCTCGAAAGGATTCAATAATAAAGCCTCGAAATTGGGGAGTGACGGTTTAATGTATTTTGGAGGTCCAAACGGAATCACCACATTTAACCCCAAGTCAATTTTAGAAAATGATTACGCTCCCGAAGTTCAGTTGATGAATATTTGGGTGAACAATCAAATGATTTTGCCGAACGATTCCACCCAAATTCTAAATCAAGCCATTGGAGAAACGAAACAAATAGAATTAGCGCATGATCAATCGAATTTCACTTTAGATTTTGCTTTTACTAATTATATCAACTCAGAGAAAAATAAATTCATTTATCGTATTAAAGGATTGGATAACCAGTGGAAACAGACAGGGAATTCGAAAGCTAATTTTACGATTCAACAAGCAGGAAATTATGAATTCCAAATAAAAGGAGTGAACAGCGACGGGGTGGAGAGTACCCAATTAAAAGTTTTAAAAATTAAAGTACATCCAGCTCCTTGGTTTTCTATGTGGGCTATCATTTTGTATGTTATTTTGCTAGTAATCATTTCATTAGGGATTTATCTTGTGATGAAAAGGCAAACGAGCTTGCAGTATGAATTAGAGTTAAATCATAAAATAAACTTGCAGCAACAGGAAATCAATAGAAGTAAGTTACAGTTCTTTACTAATATTTCTCATGAATTCAGAACGCCTCTTACTTTAATATTAGGCACTTTGGAGCAAGTGATTGCTGAATACAAAGGAAGTAACACCGTATTTAAAAGACTCTCTATCATTCAAAGTAATACCCAACAGTTAATGAAATTAATTAATCAGTTGATGGATTTTAGAAAGATGGAGAATGATAAATTAGTTTTGGAAGTGGTGGAAGATGATTTAGTACAATTTTCAAAAACCATATTTCAGTCCTTTCAATCATTAGCCTCTGAAGGGGGGTATGACTATGAGTTTAAGTGTGATAAAGAGCACATTGATTTATATTTTGATCCTCATAAATTAGAAAGAGTTTTTTACAATTTGTTGTCAAATGCTTTTAAGTATACTCCATCAAAAGGGAAAGTATCATTTAGTATAACAGAACATCAGGAAAAAGTATTTATCGTAGTAGAAGATACAGGGAAAGGTATTCCGAATGAATATAAAACAAAAATTTTCGAACGCTTTTATCAGGTTTCCGAAGAATTAAGGAAGAACCAACAAAATTATGGAACAGGATTGGGTTTAGCGATTTCTAAGAGTATTGTCGAGTTACACCAAGGCGAACTTACAGTAACAAGTGAAGAAGATAAAGGAAGTAGCTTTGCCATAGTTTTACATAAAGGAATAGACCATCTACAAGATCAAAATATCACTTTTAAAAATACATCTTCTTATGCCTTCGAAAATAAAAATCAAGAGGGGATAGCACAAAAAGGTACTGAAGTGAAATTGAAACAACTTGTGAATGATAAGGATAAGTCTACAGTTTTGGTGGTAGAAGACAATACACAGGTAAGAGATTTTATTGTAGAACTTTTGTTGGAAGAGTATAATGTAATAGAAGCTGAAAATGGAGAAGTAGGCTTGAAAAAAACATTGGATCATCATCCAGATTTAATTATAAGTGATGTGATGATGCCTGTTATGGATGGAATTACTTTTTGTAAGCAAGTGAAAACGGATATTCATACAAGTCACATTCCTGTAATACTATTAACTGCAAGAACTGCTGATCAATTTAAATATGAAGGGTTAGAAATGGGAGCGGATGATTACATGAGTAAACCCGTTAGTATTGCAGAACTAAAATTGAAAGTAAGAAACCTTTTGAAATTTGTTGACAGCTTAAAGAATAAATTTAAAGACGAAGGTCTTGTCAGGCCAAGTGAAATGACGATCTCTTCTGTAGATGAAGAGTTGCTGGAAAAGGCCATTGAAATAATGAATGAAAATATAGGGAATCAGTTTTTTAATGTAGAGCAATATGCCGAAGATCTTGGGTTAGGAAGAACCATGTTGTTTACCAAAATAAAGAAATGGACAGGCTTAACACCGAATGAATTTATATTGGCTATGCGTATGAAGCAAGCAGCGCAATTAATAGAACTGAATAAAATCAATATTTCACAGGTTTGTTATAAAGTAGGTTTTAAAGATCCGAAGTATTTTTCTAAATCTTTCAAAAAATACCATGGCTGTACTCCTTCGGTTTACAGTAAAAAATTTAGAGAAAACATCGATATAGACCATTAAGACGCTATTTTGTACTATTTTATCCCTTTTTTTGAACAATTTTAAACTTATCACCGCCTTACTTGCCTAAAAATTATCAAGTGTTATATCGACATTTCATTATGTCGTTTTAGTATGAAATGAATAACTATTACTCTTCAATAAATAAGCTTGATAATTCAGTAAACTTATTGAATTTATAAACTAAATATTATGAGATTGAAAAATCGACTTTCAAAGGTTCGCTATTTGGCCTATGCTATTTTTTTCTTTTTGTGTTTAAACGCCCAAGCACAAACATCTTCTGAGGTGAAATTTATCACCGGTACTATTACTGCAGAAGATGATAAAATGGGTTTACCTGGAGTTTCTGTGGCTATTGAGGGAACTACAAATGGCGTCATCACTAAAATGGATGGTAGCTTTACTATTGAAGCCAAAGCGGAAGACATTCTATTGATTTCCTTTATTGGTTACGAATCGCAAAGAGTAACAGTAGGAAGTAGAACTGTTATTAATGTGGCTTTACCTACACACACAGAATCATTAGAAGAAGTGGTGGTAGTTGGTTATGGAGCTGTTCGTAAAAGTGATGTATCTGGCTCTGTTGCCTCTGTAAAATCAGAAGACTTAGCAGCTTACCCGGTTTCTTCTGCAGTAGAAGGATTACAAGGTAGAGCAGCAGGTGTTCAAATTTCATCAGCAAATGGAGGACAACCTGGAGCAGGTTTCAACATTAAAGTAAGAGGGGGGACATCAATTAATGCTAGTAGTAACCCTTTAATTGTAGTAGATGGTTTTGTAGGTGGTGAAATGCCTCCTGCGGAAGATATTGCCTCTATGGAAATTCTAAAGGATGCTTCTTCTACAGCAATTTATGGATCTAGAGGTGCCAACGGTGTGATCTTGATTACTACTAAAAATGGTACATCTGGTGAAGTAAAGGTGGATGTTAACACTTCGTACACTACACAACAAGCGTCTAATAAGTTAGACTTATTGAACGGTCAGCAGTTTGCTAGTTACATGAATGATTTTCAAGATTATGATTATCAAGGAAGCAATACAGATTGGCAGGATGAGATTTTTAAAACAGGAGGAATTTCAAATACTCAAGTATCAGTAAGTGGTGGTTCAGAGAATGTGAAATATTACATTTCAGGTACTTATTTTGATCAAAAAGGTATTTTGGAAAGCTCTGGATTTAAGAGATATTCTATTAATTCTAATGTGAATGTAAATCTATCGAGCTGGGTAAAAGCAGGTGTTAGTGTTTATGCTAGAAGAGGAACAACCAATGGTGTAAATACACAAGAAACATCTGGTGGTTCAGGTAATGCAGGTGTGATTAGTTCTGCTTTTAGGTTTAACCCTGATTTAGGGATTTATGATGCAAACGGAAATTATACAGTGTCTACAGTGGGTGATGAAATTGACAACCCTGTAGCCATGACTAAAGAGTATACTAGAGAGAAAGTAACCGATCGTTTACAATCAAATACTTACTTGGATTTTAAATTTGCTCATTGGTTAAATTTTAAAACAACATTAGGTTTAGGAGTAACTAACTCTAGAGAAGGAGAATTCTGGCCTACTACCTTAATCAAAGGTGAAAACGCCAACGGATTAGCTGGTATACAGAATAGAAAGAATTCATCAGTATTAACTGAGAACTATTTCACTATTAAAAAAGAAACGGATAAGCATCGTTTAAATTGGGTGAATGGTTTCTCATATCAAAAAGAATCGGAAGAATTTTCTTCAGTATCTTCTCAAAATATGATTTCAAATTCGGGTAGTTTTTGGGCACTTCAGCAAGGAGGTACACCCAATACACCTTCTTCAGCACTGACGGAATCAAGCATTATGTCTTTCTATTCTAGAGCAAATTATACTCTTAATAACAAGTATATTTTTACGGTAACTGCTAGATATGATGGTGCTTCTAATTTTGCAGAAAATCAAAAATGGGCATTCTTTCCGTCTGCAGCCGTTGCTTGGGACATCAATCAAGAAGCCTTTATGCAAAACCTAGATAAGTTTTCTGAATTTAAACTGAGAGCGAGTTATGGTATCTCTGGTAATCAGGCAATCGATCCTTATCAATCATTGGCTCGTTTAGATCCTACTTATTCAATCGATCCAGGGCAGAACGCTCTTAAGATTGGTAACTTCGCTTCTCCAGACCTTACTTGGGAAACTACTTCACAAGTGGATATTGGGGTAGATGTAGGGATTGTGAATGGTAGAGTAACTTTATCTGCCGATTACTACGATAAAAACACAGAAGACTTATTGTTCTTTAGACAATTACCAACTGTTGCAGGTTTAAAAGGACAATTACAAAATGTAGGTTCAGTAAATAACTCAGGTTTTGAAATCATGTTACGTACTAACAACCTAGTAGGTGAGTTTGAATGGGATACTGAATTTGTATTCTCTCGTAACAGAAACCAAGTAACATCTTTGCCTGACTCTACTGAATTCTATGGTAATTCTCCTGCACATATGTTGTTAGGTGATGATACTCAGTTATTAGTGGAAGGTCAACCTGTAGGAGTATTTTACGGATACAGATATTTAGGTGTATATCAAGAAGGTGATAACTTTATTGAAGGTTCTGGTTTTGAAAATGAAGCTGGAGGAGAGCGTTTTGCAGACTTAAATGGTGATGGAGAATTAAATGCAGATGACAGAGAAATCATTGGTGATCCTAACCCTGATTTTACTTGGTCTTTAAACAACAGTTTCAGATACAAAAACTTTGATTTAAACCTTTATATCCAAGGTGCTCACGGACAAGATATGGTGAGTTACACGCACATGGAGTTAGAAACAATGTCGGGTAAAGGTAATTCAACTACTGCCGCATTAAACCGTTGGACTCCTGAAAATAGAAACACGGATATTCCAAGAGCTAATACCGCTAGACCTTACAGAATGTCTGATCGATTTATTTATGATGCAAGCTTTATCAGATTAAAGAACGTTGCTTTAGGGTATACTTTCCCAAAAACTGCGATCAAGAAAATCAAGCTTAGATCATTACGTGTTTATGCTAGTGCTCAAAACTTACTAACATTTACAGATTACCCTGGTTTAGACCCTGAAGTAGGTTACGGAAGCGGTTCGAACTCGAATAGAAATTTAGGAGCAGACTATGGTAGTTATCCTAATGTAAAAGGATACACTTTTGGTATCAATATCGGTCTTTAATTCACTACTAATCAATAATAAAATGAAAAATAAATTTATATATATCATCTTATTATCCTTAGGTGTAATGATGAATTACTCTTGTGATAATCTAGAAGAAAAACCAGTAGGTGTACTATCTCCTGGGGAATTATTTAATACACCATCTGATTTGATGTTGAGTGTAAATGGTGGCTATTCACTATTAGGACATGAGGCATTTTGGGGAAGAAAATTACCATTAACATTATTGTTAAGAGGTGATATGGCTACCATTGGTGATATGGGTACTTCGAGTAGAAGAATAGAAGTAGACCAAATGAGTATGAGCGCAAATAATGGTATGGTTTCGGCTTTTTGGCCAAAAGGTCATGAGATTATTGGTGCAGTAAATGTAGCTATTGAAGGGGCAAAGATTGTGAACGGAGATGAAGAAAAAGTCAATGAGGTTGTAGCTGAGGCCTACTTTTTAAGAGCATTTATCTATTACAATTTTGTGAGATTATTTGGTGCTCTACCTTATGTGGACGAAGGTATTACTAATCCGGATGATGCTTACAATATGCAAGAGGTTCCTGAAGAGGTGGTTTATGCAGGTATTATCGAAGACCTTGAGTTTGCTAAACAATGGTTGCCCGATCAGCCAAGCATGAGATCTCGTCCTGGTAAAGGTACAGCAGCAGGCTTTTTAGCTTCTGTGTATTTAACTGTAGGAGAATATGAAAAGGCCTATCAAGAAGCAAAATATGTGATTGATAATAGCGGTACATTTAACTACAATTTGGAAGGAGATTTTGCTGCTCTTTTTGATCCGTCAATTGCAGGTGCTTCTAATGAAGTATTGTTTGAGATTGATTCTAAAGGGGGTGATGGTGCAGGTGTTCCTAGCTCTTTAGGAGGTGGAAATGCAGCTACAGATTTTATGGCACCGGTTACTGGTCCTAGAAAAGATGAGCGTTTTAGCTTTAATGATGGATGGAGTGTTGCAGTGCCGTCTCTAAAAGTATTTGAGACTTGGGATGAAAAAGATTATCGTCGTTCTGTAAGTTTTGATACTACAATAATGTTTAAAGGTGAAATGATACCTTTTACGGATTTCCCAACAGCAGATACAAGAAATGTAGCTAGACCTTATATAGCGAAATACTTTAGGGCGAGTGGAGAAGCAGGTACTCCTGCAGGTAGAAATGGTAGAGATTCTGAAATTGATTATCCAGTCATGAGATATGCAGAAGTATTATTAATTGCGGCAGAGGCGTTAAACGAAACTAGCGGTCCAACGGCTGAAGCACAAGGTTATATTAATACTGTACGTGAAAGAGCAAGAAGAGAATTAGATACAGATGGATCTAACGACAGTGCTTATCCAGTGAATATTTCTGGTGGATTGTCTCAAGATGATTTTAGAACAGCAGTTTTAGAAGAAAGAAGATTAGAGCTGGCATTTGAATTTGGTAGATGGTATGATATCAAGCGTCTTCAATTAGGCCCAGAAGCTTTTGGGGCAAATGGATTGGAGCAACAAGCATTTGATCCTTCGAAAGATTACTTGATGCCAAAGTATCAACAAGATGTAGATAGAATGCCAAATATTTCTCAAAATCAAGGTTACTAGATTTATGAATTATTTTAAATGCTTAATAGGAATTGTGCTGTTTGGATGTGCAGCAAGTAACGGAAATAATACCGGAGGGGATACAGCAAAAGCAAATGAGCATTATGAAATTTGGAACTCGAGCGTTGATGCTCGAGTTCCTAACATGCTCAAATACAAGGTAGATTCCGTTAGTTTCCCTCGTAGCCTCGAGAAAGACGGGGTGACCAGAAAAAGACCCTCAAAAGATTGGACGTGTGGTTTCTACCCAGGTTCTCTAATTCAGATGTTTCATATCACTGGGGATTCCATTTTTCTAGATCAGGCCAATTTATGGTTGCCTTATGTAGAGAAAGAACAATGGAATGCAGGTACTCATGATATGGGTTTTAAAGTGTTTTGTAGTATTGGAGAAGCATATAAAGTCTCTAAAAACAAACATTTGGAGGAAGTACTTCTACAAAGTGCTAAAACTTTAAGTACTCGATTTAACCCAGAAGTAGGTTGTATTAAATCATGGGATTTCGGTCAAGACCGATGGACCTATCCTGTGATTATTGATAATATGATGAACTTAGAGTTACTATTTGAAGCCTCTTTAATTTCTGGCGACTCTTCATTCCATGATATTGCAGTTTCTCATGCAGAGAATACCATGCAAAATCATTACAGAGAAGACAACAGTTGTTATCATGTTTTAGACTACAATCCTAAAACTGGTGAAGTAGAAAACTTTTTGACCCATCAAGGTTTAAATGTCAATTCAGTTTGGTCTAGAGGACAAGGTTGGGGTTTGTATGGATTTACAATGTGTTATCGCTATACAAAAGATGAGCGTTTCCTAAAACACGCACAGAAAATAGCTAGTTTCATTATGAATCAACCTAATATGCCTGAAGATAAGGTGCCTTATTGGGATATGCATGCACCTAAAATTCCAAATGCTTTTAGAGATGTTTCATCGGCTTCAATATATGCATCTGCTTTATACGAACTCTATACTTATACTAATGAAGATGCTTACCTCATTTATGCAGATGAGATTCTCACTTCTTTAGGGAATGAACAGTATGTATTAAATAACATTGATGCACCATTTATTTTAGATCATAGTACAGGGGATTGGCCCAAAAATGATGAGATTGATACATCAATAGCTTATGCAGATTACTATTTTCTAGAAGCGATAAAAAGAAGAAAATCATTGGAAATAAACATGTAAAAAGTGAAGAGGATGGAGAAAGTGTATGTACTGGTTCTTATGGTTTTTACACTAATGTGTACAACAATTACGAATGCCAGAGAGATAAAAAATATAAACAAAGGGTGGTATTATTTAGAGCAACCTATTGAAGATGTGAAAGAAGTGTCTTCATCTGGTTCTTGGGAATCTATTCATCTTCCTCATACTTGGAATGATAAAGATGTGATAGATGCTGTACCAGGTTATAGAAGGTCTTTAAGTTGGTATAAAAAAGTATTGCATTTTGATAAACTAGATAATCAAAGGAGGTTTATTTATTTTGAAGGATCAAATATAACTACTGAAGTATTTGTCAATGGAAAAAAGGCAGGGCAACATATTGGTGGTTACATAGGTTTTGAAATTGAAATGACAGAATTCCTTACTGAAGGAGATAATGAAATTTTAGTCAAAGTCGATAACAGTTATAATCCTCAAATCATCCCTTCTCAAAAATCAGATTTTTTTATCTACGGAGGCATTACTAGAGATGTATGGCTAAAAACGGTAAGCCCAGTATATGTGGAAGATGTAAAGGTCACTCTTGGAGAAGTATCTCATAAAAAAGCAGTAATAGACCTTTCTGTTCAACTAGATGGTGTACTACAACACAAAACCTCAATTCGTATTTCAGTAAAAGACCCGAAAGGGAATATTGTCGCGACCGTAAAAACGAAAGCAGACAATAATATCAAAGAGCAATTGGTATTGACTGATCCTACTTTGTGGAGTACATCATCCCCTCATCTCTATTCTGTAAATGTGGTATTACATGATAAAAAAGATACCAGTGATCAATTATCTACATCATTTGGGGTGAGATGGTTTGAATTTAAAAAGAATGGCCCATTTTATTTAAATGGAGAACGATTATTATTAAGAGGTACTCACAGACATGAGGAACATGCTGGCGTAGGTGCAGCTATGAGTAATGCACTCCACCGAAAAGACATGGAAATGATTAAAAGCATGGGAGCCAACTTTGTGAGATTAGCCCATTACCCTCAAGATCCAGAAATATATAAAGCTTGTGATGAATTAGGTATTCTAGTGTGGGATGAAGTGCCTTGGTGTAGAGGTGGTGTCGGAGATGAAACATGGAAAGCCAATACCAAGCAAATGCTGAAAGAGATGATTGATCAAAATTATAATCATCCTAGTATTATCATTTGGTCTTTGGGTAATGAAATCTATTGGCTACCTGATTTTGAAGGGGGAGATGATGTGAATAAAATGAATGCATTCTTAACAGAAATGAATGATTTGTCGCATACATTAGATCCTACTCGTAAAACAGCCATCAGAAAGTATTATGATGGAGCCAAGATTGTTGATGTTTTTAGTCCATCAATATGGTCTGGCTGGTACAGTGGTGCTTACACAAATTATAAGACGGTAGTGGATAAGTCAATCCAAGATTATAATCACTTTTTCCATATGGAATATGGAGGGTCTAGTCATTTAGGCAGACACACAGAAAATCCAATTACTGGTGAAGGAGTGATACAAGCTGACCATTGGGAAGAAGAAGTCAATCAAATAGAAGTGAAAAGTATCTCTAAAATAGGTGATTGGAGTGAAAACTACATCGTAGATCTTTTTGATTGGTATTTGAGTGTAAGTGAAACACATCCCGACTTTGTGGGAAATGCACAGTGGGCATTTAAAGATTTTGGTACCCCTTTACGTCCAGAAAATGATATCCCTTATATGAATCAAAAAGGACTATTGGATAGAGCAGGTAACCCCAAAGATGCATTTTATGTATTTAAAAGTTATTGGTCAGATGAACCATTTTCTTATATAGAGTCCCATACTTGGACAGAACGATCGGGTAAAAAGGGGCGACCAAGAAATGTATGTGTTTACAGTAATAATGCAAAAGTAGAATTCTTCCATAACGGTAAGAGCCAAGGAATTAAACAGCGTAACATAAAGGAGTTTCCTGCGTGTGGTTTAAATTGGGATATACAGTTTGAAGAAGGAGAAAATAAGCTTTTCTGTATAGGTTACGACGAGAATGAGGTAGAAGTTTCCAGAGATTCTATGGTGGTAAATTATAGTTTTGAAAAAGCTGGGACACCTTATGAAATACAACTTAGCACTCAACTTATGGAAAATGGTCGTTATTTATTAATCGCCGTAACAAGAGATAAAGAAGGTAGAAGGTGTTTAGATTATGAAGAAAGGGTCTATTTTCAATGCTTGAATGGAGGAGAACTGATACAAAATCAAGGTACTCCAAATGGAAGTGCATCCATTAAAATGGCCAATGGAAAAGCGGTCATAGAAGTACAGCCACATGCATCAGCCCAAAAGCTTCAATTAGGTGTTTTAAATCAAAATTTTAAAGGAACTTATATTGAAGTGAAACTGGAAAACAATACAGTAGAACAATAATACCCGAGTTCATCGAATATAATGTGGAATGGCAGTGATGTATCATCCATTTTATTTGTAGATACATTAGATCTCAAATAAGACCCATTTGGTCATATTTGAGGTCTTTTTGTGTTAATTTATTCATTTATTTCACATAAAAAGCGTGTAATACATCATTTTATTAAAAAATATTTACATAAATTTTGTTTTTGTGGTACTTAATAGCATATATTTGTAGTGTAATACATCATTAAGATGAAAAAAGTTACACGTTATTAGACAGAAGTTTTTCAAAAAATTTAAGTTTTATTCATTCATTAATTGATTTAGAAGTGTAAATCCAATAATAGTTTTTAACAACTAAACTACAGACAATCATTTCATTATAATTTAGGACAGTTATTATAGGACAGTTAACAAACAAATTCGGACCGCAAAAAGGCTTATTGCTTTTTTGGGGTTTTTTTTTGTGCTAATAATTGTTTTCTATAATCCTTAATGGATAGATTTGCGTGTAAAACAACATTTTTTGATAAAAATAAGTAATTTAGGTAGTATATATTTGCATTTAATAATCATAATCATGTACATTTATGATGTAATACATGATTTAATAATAATTAATAACACATAATGATGACTGGGCTAACATTTTCTGATTTAAAAGATAAAGTAACTGTTGTTACAGGAGGAGCAGGAGTATTAGGACTTAGTATTTGTAAGGCATTTGCAACACATGGTGCAAAAATAGCCATACTAGATCTTGATCAAGAAAAAGCAAAGGATACAGCATTGTCATTAACAAAGGAGTTTGGTAATCAAAACCTTGGCGTAGCAGCAAATGTATTGAATAAGCAATCTTTAATTGATGCTAAAGAAAAGATCAATCAAGAACTAGGACAAATAGACATCTTGGTTAACGGAGCAGGAGGTAATCATCCAAAAGCTACTACCAAAGTAGAGCAAATGTTTGATGCAGAAGATGAGGGTACTTTCTTTGATTTAGATCTAGAAGGTTTTGACTTTGTGTTTGATCTTAATTTTAAAGGAACACTTCTACCTTCAATGGTTTTCACTAAAGATATGGTAGGAGAAGGAAATAAAGGAGTGGTATTGAATATATCATCAATGAATGCTTTTAAACCTTTAACTAAAATACCTGCTTACTCAGCGGCAAAAGCGTCAATCAATAATTTCACAGAGTGGTTAGCGATGCATATGGCACCACAAGAAATTAGAGTGAATGCAATAGCTCCAGGTTTCTTTATTACAGATCAAAATAGATTTTTAGTCACCAATAAAGATGGTTCTTTTACAGAAAGAGGACAAAAAATTGTGAACGGTACTCCAATGGCAAAATTTGGAGAGCCAGAAGATATTCAAGGAGCAGTTCTTTATTTATGTTCTGATGTTTCTTCTTTTGTTACAGGAATTTGTATTCCTATCGATGGTGGTTTTAACGCATATAGTGGAGTATAATGAAAAATTTAGGATTAGAACAAACATGGAGATGGTATGGGCCAAACGACCCAGTATCTCTTTTAGATATTAAGCAAGCAGGTGCAACAGGTATTGTATCTGCCTTGCATCACATTCCCAATGGCGAAGTATGGACTGTTGAGGAAATCAATAAAAGAAAGCAGGTAATTGAAGAAGTAGGATTGACATGGTCTGTGGTAGAAAGTGTTCCTGTTCATGAAGACATCAAAAAGCAATCAGGCGATTACAAATTATATATCGAGAATTATAAACAATCTATCAGAAACTTATCTGAGTGTGGTATCGATACAGTTTGTTATAACTTTATGCCTGTATTAGATTGGACAAGAACAGATCTATCTTTTAAAGTAGAAGACGGTTCTGAAGCACTTCGATTCGATGTTTATGAATTTGCTGCTTTTGAATTGTTTCTATTAAAAAGACCGGGAGCAAAAGAAGATTACACTGAAGAAGAGCAAGCGAAAGCAAAAGAGATTTTTTCTAAAATGTCAGATGAAAAGAAGGCAGAATTAGTTAAGAATATAATTGCAGGTCTTCCGGGTGCTGAAGAAGGATATACGTTAGAACAATTCCAATCGGTATTGGATAGTTATAAAGACATTGATGCACAGAAATTAAGAGAAAACTTAAGAGATTTCTTATTGGAAATCGTTCCTGTGGCTGAAGATCAAAATGTGTATTTAACTATACACCCTGATGATCCTCCTTATCAAATTTTAGGTTTACCAAGAGTAGTAAGCACAGCAGATGATGTAGCTTGGCTTTTTGAACAAGTCCCATCATTACATAATGGTCTTACTTTCTGTACAGGTTCATTTGGTGTGAGATCTGATAATGATTTGGTAGAAATGGTCAAACAATTTGCTGATAGAATCAATTTTATCCATCTTAGGAGTACGAAAAGAGATGCAATCGGTAACTTTTACGAAGCCAACCACTTAGAGGGAGACGTAAATATGTTTGGAGTGATGAAAGCACTTTTAGAAGAACAATCTAGAAGAATTGAGGAAGGGAAAGGAGAAGTGAGAATGCCAATGAGACCAGATCATGGACACAAAATGTTAGATGATTTGGTGAAAAAGACTAACCCAGGTTATTCTGGTATTGGTAGATTGAGAGGTTTGGCTGAATTAAGAGGACTGATGCATGGAATCATTTTATCTAAACAAAAAGAAGTGTTGTGCATAGAAGAAAGTCTATAAGAATTCAAGAGATTGCAAAAAAAGCAGGTGTATCGGTAGGAACAGTTGATCGTGCTCTTCATGACAGAGGAAGAGTAGCGCAGAAAACGAAAGATGCCATTTTAAAAATCGCCGCTGAATTAAGTTATGCAGTTCCTAAAACCATTGACAGGAAAATAGGAATTGGAGTGTTACTCCCGGATCCAAAAACAAACTCCTATTGGGAGAAACCTTTGGAAGGCATAGTTCAAACTGCAGAACTCTTGAATGATACAGGCTTAAGCATTCACCTCCAACTCTTTGATTATAACAATGAAGAAGATTATTTAAAAAATGGTCATTTGCTGTTAGAAAAGGAGTTGGAGGGGATGATTATTCACCCTAAATATAAAGAAGCAACGTTCGAATTGATTAGAGAAGCAGAGCAAGTAGATATGAAACTCGCTTTTATCAATTCTAATATCACGGAGATTTCTCCTGATTATTTTATTGGTCAAAATATTGAAGCTTGTGGAGCATTAGTAGGACGATTACTAGAAGTTTCAACAAGAGAAAATGAAGATATTTGGATCATTAATCCTTATCATGATGAACGTCTACCAATTTCTTTTCAAAGAGAAAGAGCTGTAGTTAATTTTTTGACAAAAAGAGGACAAGACAGGTCAAATCTTATCATTATTGATCTCCCTTTAAAATCAGATAATCCAGCTTCTTTATTTGATGGCAAAGCAACACCAAAAGCCATTTATGTTACTAACTCTAGGGTAGCAGAATCTTATTCTTTTATTCAAAAAATCAAAGGGTATAAAGACAAAGAAGTTGTTTTTATAGGTCATGATTTATTAAAAGATAATAAGGCATTACTTACCTCAGAAAAAATAGATTTTTTAATTACTCAAGACTCTGCAAGACAAGGCAGGGAAGTGTTAGAAAATCTCTACAAAATATTAAAAAGTAAACAACACAAAAAAATAGAAACACTATTACTGCCTTCTTTAGTTACCAAGGAGAACATCTGATGAGTAAAAGTGTATTCTTTTTTGTTGAACCACATTAGACATGAAAGCATTTATACACGAAGATTTTAGTCTTGAAAATAAGTATGCAAAGCAACTTTTTCATGATTACGCTAAAGATATGCCGATAATTGACTATCACAATCACTTATCAACAAAGGATATAGCAAATGATAGACAATTTCAAAACATTGCTCAAGCTTGGTTGGAAGGTGACCATTATAAGTGGAGAGCAATGAGAGCGAATGGAGTGAATGAAGATTACATTACAGGAAATAAATCTGATAAAGAAAAATTCCTTCAATGGGCCGCCACTGTACCACATACATTAAGAAACCCGTTGTTCCATTGGACACATTTAGAATTGTCCAACTATTTTAATATTGATACATTATTATCGCCGAATACTGCTGAAGATATTTATACTGAGACTTCAAAGTTGTTACAACAGAAAGAGTATAGTTGCAGAAGTTTATTGGCGAAACAAAATGTAAAATTAGTCGGAACTACAGATGATCCTGTGGATACTTTAGTGGATCATCAAAAAAATAATCTTGAAAATACGGATACAGTGATGTGTCCAACCTGGAGACCTGATGCTATTTTAGGTATAGAAAAAGGAACTCAATTTTTAGATTATGTAGCTAAGTTAAGTGAAGTAGGAGGAAAGGATATTACTTCTTACGATAATTTAATTGATGTTTTAAAAGACAGAATGAATCACTTTAATCAATCTGGCTGTAGAATGTCTGACCATAGTTTATCAGAAGTACCTACAGGAGATGAAGAGATTGAAGAGGTTGCCGCTATCTTTAAAAAAGCATTGAAGGGAGTTGCCTTATCTAAAAAAGAACAAGATGCTTATAAAAAGCATTTACTTATTGAAATGGGAAAAGAGTACCACCGTTTAGGTTGGGTAATGCAATTACATGTTGGCGCTCTTCGTAACAATTCAGAAAGACAATTTAAACACCTTGGACCTGATACTGGTTTTGATTCAATTTCTGACGCAAACCATATTATTCCATTATCAAAAATATTAAGTGATTTAGATATAAAAGATCAATTGCCAAAAACGATTTTATATAATCTAAACCCTTCTGATAATTATGCTATGGCTGCTTTAGTAGGGAATTTCCAAGATGGTATTACACCAGGGAAAATTCAATTAGGTTCTGGATGGTGGTTTTTAGACCAAAAGGAAGCAATGGAATGGCAGTTAAATACACTATCTAATATTGGGTTGTTAAGTAGGTTTGTGGGGATGCTAACAGATTCTAGAAGTTTCTTATCTTTCCCAAGACATGAATACTTTAGAAGAACCCTTTGTAATTTATTAGGTAATGATATTGAAAAAGGACTAATTCCTAACGATATGAACTGGGTAGGTGGTTTAGTGCAAGACATCTGCTATAATAATATAAAGAACTATGCTTTTTCAGATTTAAACGTCTGATAAGAAAAAATCGATGTAGTTAAAAAATAGGTACTCATTTCTGTCATGTTTTGTGTGTGTTTGATAGAGTGGGTTACCTATCTACAAAATTACTTATCAAACGATTGATAAAATTCTAGGTATTAAATTTATTGATGCCGTTTGTTGTACAATGTTATTTTTAACTGCAAGTAGTAATTTAGAAAACGAAAAATTATGGAGAAGGGGTGTATTCCTCTAATAAAGAATTGATTAACACTTTTTAAGGGTTGTTTCAATAGTAAAAACAAGTAGCGTTTATAAATGACCGTTACTTGTTTTTGTGTTAAATAGGTTTTATCAAAAGGTCTAATTTTTATTAATTGGAGAAAAGAGAAGGCATTTTTTTAGAAAGTATTTTATTGATTTTAGAGAAAACAAATACCTTACTTATTTTTCATTGCACTCAAGGTATTATAAATAATACTCCCAGCTAATATTGAACATTTTAATTAGGAAGTTTGAACGTTAAGTAAAAGTCTCCTCTTTTTATAATTCATCATTCATTAGAAATATGTTTCATTCAGTCTTCTTGATTAGTCTAAAAACGAATCACCTTATTTTCTTAATGTAAATGTTCAACTGTTTATGAGTATGAACTACAAATTAACAATATCAATCGGTTTTTTTGTTAAGTTATTGATTTTACATCCCAGTTATTTTAACTTTTATAAAAATTAATCTTGTTAATGCAGTAAAGTTTTCAGCCATCCTATTTTTTCATTCTATGTATTATTAATAATTTTATATTATTCATAATCTTACACATCCATATTTATTATTCATAGCTAGCTCTTTTGAAAGATCTCTTGGAATAAAAATTGGTTAATGAATCTTAACATGTATTATACTTCCACATGTTAAATTTGATAATGAATATTAATTAACAATTTAATTATTTGAACTATGTAGTGACGAGACCTAATACAACGATTGAATTTAGATTCATTTAAAAAGTGTTGATTTAACAATAAAATCGTCTTTTAAAGGGGTTAAATAATACCTTTTGGACGAATTTACTTCTTTTTGAGATCATTTTTCGGCGTTTAATCTCTTATTTTAAGTCGTCATCAAGGACTTATTTTTTCGACGATGGGTACTTGACGAACATATTATAGAAATGATAATACGTTCTGAGAGTCCTATTATATACCGGTATAAAGAGAAGAAAAATTGATAAGTAAAATGACTTTTTGTTGTTCACTTTTTTAAATAATGAAAATCGTATGAAATGGAATTTAAAAAATGCAATGTTAAAGTACAGAAGTGACAGGTAAGCTATTTACCACAATCATTGTCATACCACCTAGTATATAATAAGCTAGGGAAGTATGCTAACTATTATTTTTTAACACTCTTAATTAGATAATCTAAGATCTCAATCTATAGAGATTAGTTTTGCTAACTAATGAAAACGTATAACTATGAAGTATAAAATTTTACAACGACTCTTGTTAATGTTTGTGTTCGTACTGGCGTGCAGCATGGAGATATTAGCTCAAGAAACAATAACAATATCGGGTATAGTAACTGCAGATGATGGTATTGCTATGCCAGGAGTTAACGTTATTATTCAAGGTACTACAGAAGGTACTATTACAGATATTGATGGTAAGTATATGTTAGAGGCTCCAGCAGCATCTGAACTTTCTTTCTCTTTTATAGGATATAAGACCGAAACAGTTTCAGTTTCAGGTAGAACTTCAATTAATTTTCAATTAAAGCCAGATTTAGAACAACTAGATGAAGTTGTTGTAATTGGTTATGGTAAACAAAATCGTAGAGATGTAACTGGTGGTATTGTTTCGGTAAAATCTGAAGAATTAACACAGGCAACACCAACATCAGCATTAGAAGGTATGCAAGGTAGATTATCAGGTGTATCGATTACTTCAAACGGTGGTCCTGGTGCAGGAGCTGAGATCTCAATTAGAGGTACTTCAACATTAAATAGTGGTACAGGTCCTTTATATGTTGTAGATGGTCAGCAAATGGAAGACATTAACAGTGTTAACCCAGAAGACATTGCATCTATTGAAGTATTAAAAGATGGTGCATCTGCAGCTATTTATGGTTCAAAGTCTGCCAATGGTGTTGTAATTATTACTACAAAATCAGGTAAGTCAGGTGAAACAAAAATCAATGCTAGTTTCGTTCAAGGATGGAGTACGTTAGCTTCAAAAATTCCAGTGTCTAACACTAGACAAGCAAAAATTTATGCAGATGCTAGAAAAGGTAACGATCCTAATGGTAGTCCTCTAGATTCTTTATCAACGATTTATAATCAAGATTATGACTATCAAGATATGATTACTAGAACTTCGCAAAGACAACAATTTGGTTTATCATTAAGCGGAGGTACTGAAACGGCAAACTTCTATTGGAATACGGGTTATTTAAATCAAGATGGTGTAGTAAATAACTCAGATTATCAAAGATACAATACTACTTTAAACGTTAACTTTAAAGCAACAGATTGGTTAAAGGCAGGAGCGAGAATCATGGGTTCTTACTCAGAGCAAAATGGTTTGAATACAGGTGCTGTATTTGGTCAGATTTCTACTCACTTCCCTTATCTACCAGTTCAAGATGCTGATGGTACTTTTATCCCTCAAACATCAAGTCAACAAAACATTCTTGCTGAGACATTATTTACAGAAAGAAGAAGAAGAAGATATAGAGGTCAAGGTTTTGCTTTTGCAGAATTCCAAATTTTACCGTCACTAACGTTTAAATCAACATTAGGTGTTGATGTTCACTTCAAGAGAAATAATGACTTCAACCCAACAATTGTTCAACCATTAGGTAGAGCTCCATCGGGTAGCCAAACTACTGAGCATGATTTCAGTTTCCAACATGAGAACTATTTAAGCTGGCAAAAGAAATTCGGAAATCATAATATTTCTGCCATGGCCGGTATGCAAATCCAAAGATGGAACGATGAATATGCAAGATTTGAATCGAACTCATTTAACAACGATATCAACCGTACATTTAATAACGTTGCTGAGTTAACAGCTGGTGCTTCTAGAACTGAAGCTGAAGCACACTCAATTGTTTCTCAGTATAGCCGTGTAACGTATGATTTTAAAGGTAAATATTTATTTACTGCAACAATTAGACGTGATGGTTCATCAAGATTTGGTGAAAACAACAAGTACGGTATCTTCCCAGGTGCAACAGTAGGTTGGAGAATCAGTGATGAATTCTTTATGGAACCACTTAAGCCTGTATTATCTAACATGAAGATTCGTGGTGGTATTTCTCAAAACGGTAACGAAAGAATCCCTAACTTCGAAAGTAGAACTCTTTACAGACCAGGTTATTTTTATGACGGTGTAAACGGTATTGGTGTAAGCCAAATGGGTAACCCAGATTTAGTTTGGGAAACAACTCAACAAGCTTTCGTAGGTGTAGATTTAGGTTTATTCGAAGATAAGATCAATTTAAACTTTGATTACTACGAGAAATTAACTTCAGACTTATTGTACAGCGTTCCATTACCTCAAGAAACTGGTTTTAAGAGTGTAAGAAGTAACGTTGGTGAAATTAAGAACAGTGGTATTGAAGTTAACATCAGTGCTAACATTATCAACAAAACAAACTTCAAATGGTTCTCTAGCTTTAACATTGCTACAAACGTAAACGAAGTAGTGAAACTAGCAGAGAAAGATGGTCAAATCATTCAAGGTGATTACATTATTCGTGAAGGTGGTTCAATTGGTGATTTCTATGGTTACACTGCGTTAGGTGTTTTCCAATACGACGAATCGAATGCATTTGATGATAATGGTAAGCAATTGACTCCAATTTTTGATGATGAAGGTAACTTCCAAAACTATGAGTTGGATGGTCAAGAATATACAGGTGAAGTGAATCAGTTAAAGGTTCAAAACCGTACTTTATTAGGTGGTGATGTTCACTGGCAAGATCATGATGGTGACTTCAACATTGATGCAGATAATGACCGTTCAGTAATTGGTAATGGTTTACCAGAATTATTTGGTGGTCTTTACAACGAATTTACTTATAAAGGAATTAAGCTTTCAATCTTATTTGATTTCAACTTTGGTAATGATATCTACAAGAAATATGATCAAACAAGAAACCAAAGATTAGTAACTACAGTAGTTCCAGGTCCTGATAGAATTGAAAATGCATGGTACGAACAAGGTGATATTGCAAGATACCCTACTTTGTATTCTAAATCAGCTTCTAAAAACAACTTAGGACCAAATACTTTCTGGTTAAGTAAAGCAGACTTTATTAAATTACGTTCAGTACGTTTAGACTACTCTCTTCCAAAAAGTCTAATGAACAAAGTAAGCTTTATGTCTGATGTATCTTTCTATGTTTCAGGTAACAACTTATTTACATGGACTAACTTCGATGGATACAATCCTGAATTAGGAACTAACGGTAATGCACTTCAACCAGGTTTAGATAACTTAAGATACCCTCTTTCTAGAGAGTTCTTATGTGGCTTGAAAGTACAGTTTTAATAATAAGTAAACTAAAAAGACATAAATTATAATGAAAATATTAGGAAAGATTGGTTTGGGGGTTTCATTATTGATCCCAATGTCCCTTTTTGTTGGGTGTGATAGCCTTTTGAATGTAGAACCAGAAAGTCAAATTGGAGTAGATCAGTTTTGGAAAACAGAAGCTGATGCTGCTTCAGGAGTTGCCGCAATTTATGATGCCGCTCAAGATGCATATGCTTCAAAATACTTTATTTGGGGTGAATTAAGATCAGATAACTTTGATGCTGCTCCAAATGCTGAAAAAGTAGAACCGATTCAATTGACAGGTAATGATCTTACGGATCAAAACGAAAAAGTTGGTGGATGGGGTGAAATGTATAATATGATATTGAAGGCTAATTTGGCTATCAATAATATTCCAAACATTACAGGTGATATTAACAGTAAATTAGGTCAAGCTCATGCATTAAGAGCATTTGCTTACTTTGATTTAGTTAGAGCTTACGGTGATGTACCTCTTTATGTAGAAGTTCCTAAAAGCTTAAAAGATGATATTTTCCGTGAGAAAACTTCAGGAGATCAAATTATGAATGAAGTGGTTATTCCTGATATGCTTAAAGCTGAGGAGTTAATTGCTAATCCGACAGATCGTTTTACATTCTCTAAATCAAGTGTTTACTGTCTTCAGGCAGAAGTTTACATGCACATTGGTGAGTATGGTAAAGCAAAAGAAGTACTTGATAAATTAGAGGCAATGGGTGAATTTACTTTGGTAAATAATGCAGAAGCATTCCACGCATTGTTCAGAAACGAACCAGAAAGAGCGGGTCTACCATCTAACCAAATGGAAACTGGTCCTGAATTAATTTTCTCTATTGTTTATAACTTAGAGCAAGATTTAAAACAAGGTGATATTTACAAAATATTCTGGCCTGGTGTTCCTGCTTACGCTGTTTCAAAAGCATTAGAAGAAAAATGGGAAGCAACTTTCCCAACAGATTCTGTAGCTTGGGAAGCAAAGTATCCTAACTTCACTCCTTCATCTAAAAATGAAGAGGGAAGAACGATTTATGGTGATAACTACCGTTATGTACAGTTGATCGAAAAAGATAAGGAAGTTGGCGAAAGAAGATATGGTAAGTATAACATTGTTAACTACCCAGCATTAGATGACGATACTGATATTGTTGTGTATAGATATGCAGGTATGCTATTATTGTTAGCAGAAGCTGAAGCTCACTTAGGTAATTTATCAAAAGCTGTAGACATCGTTAACAGAATCCGTGATAACCGTGATTTACCTCAAATTGTGTTATCAGATTACCCTTCACAAGAAGCGATGATCAACGTAATTCTAGACGAACGTCAGTTTGAATTATTAGGAGAAGGTAAGAGATGGAATGACTTACGTAGAAACAACAAAGTGGTAGAAGTAATGAACCCAATTAATGGACAACAAAATGATAAATTATTGTTCCCAATTTGGTTCCAACACTTAGTAGACAACCCTAACATTACACAAACTCCTGGTTACTAAAAATTTGAATGAAATGAAAAATATATTTAAAAAATTCACCAATTTATTCTTACTAGCTGGGTTTGCTTTAATTGCAGTTAGTTGTGATTTGCAATTGCAAAGAGAATGGCAATATGTTCCTGAACCAGCAGGCAATCAACCCACAGGGATGAATGCTTTGGAGTGGATCCAAATGATTAATGCGGATACAACTTACAATGATGCAGATGGTGTACCTCAATTTGAATACCTTTTAGAAACTATTACTCTAACAGGAATGGAAGAAGTATATAGTGATCCTAATACAAATAAAACTTTCTTCTTGTTACGTAATGGTGCATTTAGAGGAAATAGACAATTGATTTCGGATATGACAGGTGATGCCAATACTCCATTGGATCAAATTGAAGTTGAAAGATTAGAAAAAGTTTTGAAATATCATACTGTAACGGAGGCATTAAGCCAAACGGATATTCCTAAAAATGACTTTTTCTTCTACTACCAAACACTTGTTGAAGGTGAAGAAGGAGTAATTGAAATTCATAAAAGATTGTTCAACCAATCGATGAGAATTAATACTAAAATTGATAGAATTGGTTCTGGTGATACACCTACCAATATGCCTGGTACTTCTAAAGGTAGAGGTGTAGATTTACACAACTATATCTTTACAAATGGTATGGGTCATCAAATCAATGGGTATGTAAGATACGCTCCTTATTAAGTCGAAAGATGAAATAATTTTGATAGATAGCTCTTCTCATTTACCAAATTTCTGGTGAGAGAATTAGCTATAACAATAGCACTAAAAAGGCTGTCTCATAATTGTTTGAGATAGCCTTTTTTTAATCCAATAAAATGATAATACACAGAATTGATAGATAAGAATATATTTCTAATACTTCATTCTGTTGAAAAGCTAAACCAACATAAAATATCAAATGATGAAAAACTTATATTTTATATTTCTATGGATATTAATTTTTGGATGCAGTCCAATGATTAAAGATCAAAGTCAACTCATTCAATTTCAATCTATTAAATGTGATGAAATAGTCAACCCTTTAGGGTTAGATAATTTACAACCTACTTTTTCTTGGGAGGTAGACGTATTGGGCGAAAACAAATCTCAATCTGCTTATCAAATAGTAGTTGCTAGTTCAATAGAAAAATTGAATGATGAAAATGCAGATGTGTGGAACAACGGTAAAATTATGACTAACCGTTCTTCCTACATCAAGTACAACGGAAAACCACTTCAACCTTTCCAAAAATATTGGTGGAAGGTGAAAATTTGGGATGAACAAGGAGTAGCATCCGATTGGTCTCCTGTGGGTACATTCGAAATGGGTATCTTAAACAATGCACAATGGGAAGGAGCAAAATGGCTTTCTGTAATGGATAATAGAACTTCAGAACATGCCGCAAGACCGTATCAAACAGGTAAAATGTCTAAGGCATCAATGGTAAAAAGTCAGCCTGCAGGATACTTTAGAAATGAAATTGATCTTGAAAAAGAAGTACAAAGCGCTAGAGCATACATTTGCGGATTAGGATATTATGAGTTGTACATGAATGGTGAAAAAATTGGTAATCATGTTTTAGATCCTGCCCCTTCCAACTATGATAAACAGGCTTATTATGTCACCTATGATGTGACCAATCAATTAAATAAAGGGAAAAATGTAGTTGGATCAATTGTAGGTAATGGTTTTTACGGACAGAATATTTCTTGGAAACGCGATCCAGAATCTGAAAAAGATTTATCGTATGGAAAGCCAAGTTTTAAACTACGTATTAATATCACTTATACCGATAATACTTCTACTACAATTTATTCCGATCAAAATTGGAAATCTTCTACAGGACCCATTGTATTTGATAATGTATACGGTGGAGAAACGTATGATGCAAGATATGCTTTTGAGGGATGGAATACAGTAGATTTCAATGCTTCAAATTGGAATCAATCCAATATCGAAAACCCCAAAGTATCAAAAATAAGTGCACAATTAATGCCTCCAATTAGAGCCCTTAAAACTTTACAACCTAGTCAAATATTTAAAGCACCTGATGGTGATTGGATTGTAGATTTTGGTCAAAATATAGCAGGATGGGTAGCAATCAAAGTGACTGAAGAGAAAGGAAAATTGATTGATGTAATCTTGACGGAAGCACTTACAAAAGATGGAAAAGACATTTACTTGGGTACTACGGGAGGAGGAGCCAATGGCTTAAAACAAAACCTTAAATACATCAGTAATGGAAAAAAGGATCAAGAATGGTCTCCTAAATTTACTTACCATGGTTTTAGATACGCCAAGTTTTCAGGTCTCTCAAATCCACCTACAAAAGAAACTATTCAAGGGGTATTAGTCGCAACAGACATGCAAGAAAGAGGTAGTTTTTCTTGTTCAGATTCTTTATTGAATAAAATGCATTCCATCAGTAAATGGACCATTGTAGATAATATGCACGGTATTCCAGAAGACTGTCCTCATAGAGAAAAATGCGGTTGGTTAGGAGATGCCCATGCGTTTTGTGAATATGCTTTATACAATTACGAGTTAGATCATTTTTACAAAAAGTACATGGAGGATATTCGTACACAGAGGAAGAAAGTGAAAGGATATCATTCAAAGACTGAGTTTTTAGTGCCAACAATGATTGCTCCCGGAAAAAGAACATCATCCATAGCAAAATTAGATTGGGGGGTAGCTACCATCTACTTACCTTATTATCATTATGTTTACTACGGTGATTCATCAATAGTCAAAGAATACTATCAAGATATGAAAGGACTAACGGATTATTATCTTTCTTTCAAAAATGAAAGAGGAATTATTGATAATGGTATGGGAGATTGGTGTCCGCCTAGATGGGATAGAAAAAATAACCCCTCAGCTATGGAGTGTCATCCGGTAGTATCAGCCAATGCTTATTTTTATGATATACTAGGTATAATGAAGAAGTTTGCCACCTTGGTAGATGATAAACAATACGCCAATCAGCTACAAAAAGAACAAAGAGAATTACAAGCTGCTTTTGATAAAGTTTACCTAGAAGAAAAAGGGGAATATAAATGGTATGGTAGTCAGACGGCAACGGTTATGGCACTCCAATTTGGAATGGTCGATAAAGGAAACCTATCAGAAGTATTAGAAGGATTAGTGACCGATATTCAAAAAGAAAAAGGAGGGCATCATTCAACGGGTATTCACGGAAATAGATATATCTATTCTGTTTTAAGTAAATACGATAGAGCAGACTTGGCTTATCAAATTCTTACCATTCCTACCTTCCCAAGTCAAACTTATGTAATGAATTACGGGTTTACTACTTGGCCGGAAAGGCAATTTGAATGGGAAACCATGAAGGGATTAACCAATTCTTTAAACCATCCAATGCATAGTGGTTTTTCAGCCTACTTTTATGAAAGTATCGGAGGAATTAAATCATCTTATGAAAAGGCAGGTTATAAAAAATTCACTGTTGATCCTACTTTTCCTAATCAAATAACTTCAGCAAATGTAGCTGTACCCACACGTTATGGAGCTATAAAAAATGATTGGAAAATGTCTGGAAAGACTTTAACCATGGATCTAAAAGTACCCTTCAATACTACCGCTAGTATCGTTCTTTCTGCAAAAGAAAAACAGAGTTTACGTATTCAAACAAATAAAGGAACTACATTAAATGATCTCAACTTTGATCAGAATAATCTGCAATTAGGATCGGGGAATTACATCATTCAATACACTAAAGCATCGAATACTTTATTGTAAAAAATGCTATACGCAAAACAACACTTGTTTTATTTCAGGGACTACCCGAAGTGAAACAAGTGTTTTTGTACTCTAAATCGTATTTGAACTATTTTACCTTTAGTATGGATTATTTTACGGGTGTAAAACACTGACTTTCTGTTATAATTGTAACAAGCGGATACTATTGATAAGGCCAATATATGAAGGCCGATGAAATGATTTGGAATGAAATGTATGGAAGTATTCGACTCATATGACACTACTTTAAAGAGTAGTCAATCAAAAAGAAGATGTAAAGTTTAAGGAGAAATAAACTTAATAACAGATAAAAAATAAACGTAAAATTTTTTAAGGATATGTCAAGATTATTACAAAAAGTCATAGCAGTATTATTTTGTATTGGACTAATATCTAGTTTCAAGAGCACAGATAATCCTATTGTCGAAATTTATAAACAACCCACAGCAAATATTGAAAGTCGTGTTCAAGATCTTCTAAAAAAAATGACCTTAGAAGAGAAGGTGGCACAAATGAGAATGTTCCATGCTAATAAAGGAGTGGAATTTAGTGAAGACGGAAAATTAGAGCTTTCTGAAGTTGTAAAAGAAAAGTTAACGATTGGTATTGGGGGGATCAAAAACCCTGGAGAGCATAATACACCAGAAGAAGCTGCTGAATTGAATAATCAATTACAAAAATATATTATTGAAAATAGCCGTTTAGGAATCCCAGGTTTCTTTGTAACGGAATCTTATAACGGTGTGGATGCAGAAGGCTGTACAAGTTTTGGTCGTCCGATTAATATGGCATCAACTTACAATAGAGAGTTAGTAAAAAGAGTATATGATGCTGTTGGTAGAGAAGCAAGACTAAGAGGTTTACACTTAACACATTCACCTGAAGCAGATATTGTAAGAGATCCAAGATTTGGTAGAATGAGTGAAGCATTTAGTGAAGATACTTATTTGACTACTCAAATGATCATTAATGCAGTCAACGGTTTACAAGGAGATACTGAAGGATTAAGTGCTACTCATATTGGCGCTGTAACGAAACACTTTGCAGGTTATGCTCAACTTTCTGGAGGTACTAACTTTGCCTCTATAGAAATTTCACCTCGTACTTTAATTGATGAAATTTTCCCTCCGTTTGAAGCTGCCGTTAAAGAAGCCAATACTTTAGGAATTATGGCTTCTCATGGTGATCTTAATGGAATTGCAAGTCACGCTAACCCTTGGTTATTGACTGAAGTATTACGTGACCAATGGAAATTTGAAGGTTATGTTGTTTCTGATGCAAATGATATTGGAAGATTACATTACTTCATGAAGGTAGCCGAAACTCAAGAGGAAGCAGCATTATTAGGTTTGTTAGCCGGAGTTGATGTGGACCTTTATGCAGAAGATGCTTACGCTTTATTACCGAAAATGGTGAAAGAAAACCCTGAATTGATGCAATACATTGATCGTTCAGCAGCAAGAGTTTTAAGAACTAAATTTATCTTAGGACTTTTCGAGAACCCATATGTGAAAGTAAAGAAAGCAAAGAAAGAAGTTAGAACAGCTGCTCACTTAACGTTAGCCAGAGAAGCAGACCGTGAGTCAATTGTATTGTTAACTAACAATGGCGTTTTACCATTAGATGGCAACAAAAACATGACACTAGCATTAGTAGGTCCTTCTTTAGATGAAACAGTTAAAGAACAATTTGCAAGTGTAGTTGGAGAAAACGTTCAGCTTGTATCAGAAAAAGGATTTGATTTAACAAATAAGAGAAGAGGGATTCCTGAATTAACAGAGGAGAAACTTCAAAAAGAAGGGATACAAAAAATCATTAATACGGCACAGAATGCAGATGTTATTGTGGCTGTAGTAGGTGGAGATGAATATACTTCTAAAGAAGGCTTCTTTACTCATGCTTTTGGCGATAGAGATAGCATTGATCCTGTAGGTTTACAAGATGAGTTGATTTTAGAATTAAAGAAATTAGGCAAGCCAGTAGTCATTGTTTTAAAGCATAGAAGAACATTATCGGTTAACACTTTTGCTAAAGAAGCAGATGCCCTTTTAGATTGCTGGGATTTAAGTGAAGAAGGAAATTATGCAATTGCTGAAGTATTATTTGGTCAAGTAAATCCATCAGGAAAACTACCAGTAACAGTACCAAGATCAATTGGTCAGATTCCTTTCCATTACAGTCAAAAAGAAATTAACTATAAGAAAGGATATTTATTTGCAGAGAACACACCACTATTTGATTTCGGATACGGATTAAGTTATACGCAATTCGAATATTCAGATATCACTTTATCTGATTCAAACATGACAGTGGATTCTTACTTAACAGCCAGTGTAACAATTACTAACACAGGAGATGTAAAAGGTAAAGAAGTAGCACAATTATATATCAAAGATTTGATTGGTACGGTAGTGAGACCAATGCAAGAGTTAAAAGGGTTTGAAAAGATTGAAATAGCTCCGGGTGAAAGTATACAAGTATCTTTTAAAATATCACCTAAGATGTTAGAGTATACAGGGTTAGATATGAAGAAAAACCTGGGCATTGGTGATTTTGAATTAAGAATTGGCCGTTCAAGTGCCGATTTTAAAACCGCTAATTTCACTTTGAAATCAGGTAAAATATAATATTTGTTGAATATTCTTTTTTGAATAAAATCATCATTCAAATGAAAATATATAAGATTTTTGTAGTAATGTTTTTGTGCCTTGCTTCTTGGAGCTCTATGGCACAAAGCTTACAACATCCTGTGATTTGGACTACTGCAGACGAGAAGGAGACAGTTTTATCAAAAATTGAAAACTACGAGTGGGCAGGTAGAATTATCGAAAAAGCAAAAAGTAGTATCGATATAAAAGTCAATACTCATATTGATAATCCGAGTGCTATTTTAAATACTATTCCTGAGTTGGCTGCAGACGATAACTTGTCTGAATCTCAGGCATCGGCCAATAATTCTAAACACTCTAAAGTTTTGAATTATGCTTCTTATGCTGCTTTGGTGTATTATACCACTGGAGAAGAAAAGTATGCTCAATTTGCGGCTGATATTCTTTGGTATTATATCGAAGAAATTGCTCAAAAATATCCTCATAATACCGCTTTGAGTGGTAGTCATTTTTATGATCCTAGATGTGGATATGCACAATTTGCCATTGCTTATGATTTTATGGTAAATTATTTGAAAAAGGATGATACAAAAGTCTATCAAAAGTCTTCAGGTAGTAAAATTGCATTTGATAATGTAAAGGCACAAAAAGCCGTATTTAATATAGCCTCTAATGCCTTACACGAACATGGAGGGGCTGATACAAAATATGGGAAAGAGGTAAGTAACCATCCGATATTAAGAGCTCCAGGTGTTTTATTTAGTATTTTAAATGTAGAAGATGATGAGGAAAGAGAAAGAATGTTTGATGTATTTTGGAACGTAGGTACAAGACATCAAAATTCTTTTACAAAGTCTATCTTACCAATGTATGGTAACCAAGGAGTTTGGCCTGAAGCAGTGAGTTATGGATTTATGCAAAACGTGACTTTGATATTAAACCTAGTAGATCGTTTAAAGCCAGAACTTAACGTAATGGAGGACAACATGCATATTTTAGATGGTAACTTTTTGTTTGATAATCTAAGAATGCCCAATAGACGTTTTGTACGTTATGGAGATTCCCATCGTGATATTGATAAGACAGACGAATTATACTTGTATACTTTAAACCTTGCTACTAGAAGAGGTTTTGATGAGCATATTCAACAGGCAAAAATTGCGTTAAGACAAATTTATGATGCTAATGGTGGTTATGATCCTTCAGTATCCATTTCAGTTTTTGATCATTTTTCAGCATTCGAACAGTTATTCTGGGGTATAGATATTCCAAAAAATATTCAGGGGGAAATCGATTTCCAAAAACCTACAGTAATTGTAGAACACGCTGGTGTAGCATTACAACGTAATGATGCCGAAGAACAAAATGAAGATTATGGTCTTTGTGGTATTATTGGTGGAGCACATTATGTACACTCTCACTGTACAGGTATTACTATGGAATTGTATGGAGCAGGATATATAATGGCTGCAAATGCAGGTTTACCTAAAACATTAGCCGAAAGAAAAATTCCTGAACATATCGAATATTTTTGGAGACATGCAGGTAATAATACCATGATTGTTAATGGTACAACACACGGTATACAACAAGGGGCTTGGAATTCAGATTCTTATTTATGGATGAATACCACCGTAAATGAATCAGCAGAACCAAGACACTTAGAAGATCCTATTCATCCTCACTTTAGTTTTGCTACTCAATATTTAGATGATAAGGTAAATAATGATGAACAAAAGAGAACATTAAGTACTATTCGTACAAGTGAATCAACTGCATATTATTTCGATATGTTCCGTTCACGTTCTTTAGGAGATAACAATTTCCATGATTACATCTACCACAATTTAGGGGATGCCACTCAATTGGTAGACATGGAAGGCAATGCCTTGAGCGTATCTGCTACAGATCGTTATCAAAATGATATTGGAGACTTACGTAAATCTCCGGGTTGGCGCTTTTTTGAAGATACAAAAGCAACCGCTTCAACAACAGATGCAGTACATATTCGTTTTGATTTGGAAGAAACTAATACGTATATGAACATGTTTGCTCCAGGTGGAATAGCACGTGAGTATACTAAAGCTTTAGGTCCTGCTACTCGTGAAGCTAGAGGAGGTTATATCAATAAGAAAACTCAAATTATGGCGATTCGTCAGCAAGGTGAGGCTTGGGATAAACCTTATGTACATATCTTTGAACCAAGTAAATCAACTAACTCAAGTATCAAATCGGTAGACTATTTATACAATGGAGAAGTTGTGGTTGGAGCAAAAGTGAAAACACAAATTGGTAACAAAATAGTTGTTGATTATATCCTTTGCCAAGAAGACGATAATAGTACGGTGACCATTCAAGACCTTGGAATTGAATTTGACGGACACTTTGCAATTGTTCGATACGAAGAGGAATTAGAAAATGCTAATGTTACTTTATACATTGGCGATGGTAGTAAACTAACCTATGGAGAACATTCGCTTCAGGCAGATAATACCAATAAAGCACAAAAAGAAATTGCAGTAAAAGCAGACGAAAACCGCGGACTTGGCTTCTTGAACTTAGAAAACAATCAAGAATTTACAAAAGGAAGTAGTATAGATGTTGAAGCAATTGTAGGTGCAGATTACAAAGAAGTTTCATTATTTGTAGACGATGTAAATGTGGGTACTTTAACTTCTGCTCCTTATAAATGGTCTTCTATACCACAGTTAACGGATATGAATAATCTTTCTTATTTGGTGCGATTAGAAGCAGTGGATAATGAAGGAGTAAAAGAAGAAAGAGTATTAACTATTCTTACACCGAATCAATGGGCATATACAGATGATAATCAACCTCATACTATTCCAGGAAAAATAGAATTTGAGCATTATGATCATGGTGGTATAGACATTGCCTACTGGGATAAGATCAATAAAAACTCATCGTCGTTTAGACCAGATGAGATGGTAGATATTAGTTCTGATGGCTCTAAAGTAAGAGATATTAAGGCAGACGAATGGTTGGAATTTACGATAAACGTAGAACAATCAGGAAACTATGATTTAGAAGTGAATCATCAAACACGCCGAACTCCAGCTTACCAACAGTTATCAGTATCACTACATGATGAAGGGATTCAGCTGATTTCCAATAAGTCATTGACTTACACAGGAACAAGCTTTATCACAGAAAAAGTAGGCAACTTCTATTTAGAAAAAGGAGAACATGTTATAAGGTTCAGTACTTTAAGCTATGGTTTTGATTTTGATTATTTTGAATTATCAAGAACAAGTAATAGCTACGCAGTCACCTTTAACGATGGCGAAAATACAGTAGTCAAGTATTCTAAAGATGATGGAACAGTAGACTTACCATCAACTCCTATACATCCAGCAAAACTTTTCAAGTATTGGGGAAATAGTGCTGGAGAACAATTCGATGAGACGACAATTGTAGTCGAAAATATGGAAGTAACAGCTGTTTGGGATATCAAAACCTTTACAATTGATATTACTTCAGAAGATGGAGAAGTAAGTATATCTCCAGAGCAACTGACTTATGATTACGAAGTTCAGGTGACTTTAACAGCTACTCCAAAAGAAGGATTTGAGTTTGTTTCTTGGACTGGTAATGTTGTAAGTACAGACAATCCGTTTACGGTTACCGTAGATAAAGATTTGAAAGTAACAGCCAATTATAAAGCAATTGTTACAGATATATCTTCTATCGAAAAACAAGAGACAAAAATATATCCTAATCCTTCTAATGGTATTCTTAATATCATAGTTCCGAATCATGAAACAACAACATTTAGATTATATAACCTTAATGGTAAAGTCATGAGAGAGGGATCGTTTAAGGAAAAAATCACCTTAAATGGATTAACCAACGGGTTGTATATTCTTGAAATAAAAAGACAGGATACTTTAGAAAGGTTGAAAGTCATCATTCAATAATAATGAAAAAATACCTGTGATTTTACAGATGATTGAAAGGAGACCGATCAAAAATCATAGGATTCTCGTTACTCTTCTTCACTATTGATAAACACTAAGAGATAAAAATTTTATTATGTGGAAATTAGGTAAGGTTACATATTTATTGATATCAATTCTAGCAATTGGAATTTCAAATGTTTATGCTCAAAGAGTAGAGATACCCTTTAATAAACAGTGGAAATTTATAATGGATGTGGATCAAACCGAATTTTCACAAAAGGATTTTGATGCAAGCAAATGGACAACATTAGATGTACCTCACGATTGGTCTTTTAACAAAGGTGTAAGAACCGGAGGAGATCAAAAACAAGGTGGAGGTTATCATGATGGAGGTATTGGTTGGTATCGTAAAACATTCCTTGTGAATAAAACAAGTTTCTCTAAAATCACTTACGTTAACTTCGATGGTGTTTATATGAATAGTGAAGTATGGGTAAATGGGACTTCCCTAGGAAAAAGACCTTATGGTTATATTAGTTTTCGTTACGACATATCAAAATATTTGGTAGAAGGCGAAAATAGCATAGCTGTAAGAGTAGATAATAGTTTAGAACCCTCTGCTCGTTGGTATCACCCTTGTGGTATTTATGCAGCGGTTCAATTAGTAGAAGTTCACCCAGTTCATATTTTACCTAATTCAGTATTTGTGACCACTCCAGAGATCACACCTGCTAGGGGTAAAGTGAATGTTAAAGTAGATGTATCGTCTGCTAAAACGCAAGGAAATGGACTTCAATTAGAAGCTTCAATTGTTACTTTGGAAGGGAAATCTATTGCATCAACTCTTCAAACTATAGAAGATAATTCAAAAGCACTAAGTGTAAACTTAGAAATAGAAAAACCTCTAAGATGGAGCCCTGATACTCCCAATTTATATGTTGTGAAAACTAAAATTATTTTGGGTGATAAAACTATCGATGAGATAGACACAAGATTCGGATTTAGAACAGTTGAATGGAATAAAGACACAGGCTTTTGGTTAAATGGGAATAATCTCAAACTAAAAGGAGTATGTGAGCATTGGGAAGGAGGACCTGTAGGCGGTGCTTGGACAAAGCCTATGTTGAGATGGAAGCTTAATCTATTGAAAGAAATGGGTATAAATGCCATTCGCCCATCACATAATCCGACACCTCCAATGTTTTATGATATTTGTGATGAAATTGGTTTGCTAGTGATGGATGAAATCTTTGATGGATGGCATAAAAAAGCACCTCAAGATTACGGGAAACAAGCTTTTAGCGAGTGGTGGCAACGTGATATAACAGAATGGATTACGAGAGATCGAAATCATCCAAGTATTTTTGTATACAGTTTAGGCAATGAAACACATAGCGATATTGCCCCTGAATTAGTAGAATTTAGTAGGAATTTAGATCCTACAAGATTATACACTTCTGGAGCAGGCAACAGCGAGGATATGGACATTATTGGTGTTAATGGCGGGTCTGAAACACAAGCCTTTATTGAAAATAAACGTTTTACAAAGCCGTTCATTTCTACAGAAGCACCACATACTTGGCAAACTAGAGGGTATTACCGTACACAAACTTGGTGGCGTGATAATGTATTGCCAGGTACGTACGAGTTACCTAACTTAACAGAAAAAGAGATCTTTTTTTATGAAGGGTTAGACCCGAAAAAATGGAAGAACAGAAAGCAACGTTTTAATTCTTCTTACGATAATGCAACGGTAAGAATTTCGGCTAGAAAAAGCTGGGAACAGGTAAGAGATAATCCTTGGATAAGTGGTCATTTTAGATGGACAGGATTTGATTATTATGGTGAGGCAGGATTAGTACATGGTGGTTTACCTTTTAATTTATTTATGGGTGGTGCATTAGATGTAGCCGGGTTCAAAAAAGACCTTTTCTACTTCTATCAAAGTCAATGGACAACCGAACCAATGGTACACGTTTTACCACATTGGACACATCCTAGAATGGAGAAAGGAACAATAATTCCAGTTTGGGTTTATTCCAATGCAGAAGAGGTAGAACTGTTTTTCAATGGTCAATCATTAGGAAAAGATAAGCCTGGCACTGTTTGGAACGAAATGCAATGTGAGTGGATGGTTCCATATCAAGAAGGTACACTAGAAGCAGTGGCTTACAATGGAGGTAAAGAGGTAAAAAGAACACAAGTGAGTACAAGTGTTACCCCATCAAAATTATCTACTGAAGTGACCACAATTCCTGCAGAAGATAACTTTAATGCAAGTTATATCATCACTTCTCAGAGTAAGGATAATAACAATCAATTGTATCCTTACGGAGAGAACAGAGTGTATTATAAACTCTACGGTGATATTCAAAAGGTATCCATGGAAAATGGTAATCCAATCGATCCTACAAGTCGAACAAAATCGGATTATAGAAATATGTTTTTCGGTAAAACCCGTCTTTTCGTACAACAAAAAGAAGAACAATCAGGGGCTATTGTTACCGCTTCAATTTTAGGTGATAAGGCACTTTATTTATCGAATATAATTACAATTGATGCCGACCAAATAAACTTATTTGGGAAGTCGAAGAAATTAAAATTAAAAATAAAATATACTACAAACGGTACAGATCCACGTACAGAAGGCAAAGTATATAAGGAGGCATTTACAGTAGAAGACGGTACGCTAGTGAAAGCTATTGTGATGCACAAAAATGATGTTTTAATCAGCATGGAAGAACGTTTCGGTAAAACTGAAGGGTTATTCTGGGGAAATGAACATTCTGCTGACATATGGATTGGACGTGGAATTAACATCGGTGCTGAAGTAGCAGAACTTGAAGGAGAGGCTAAAGTTAGAGACGATGCCTACAGATATAAAGGAGAAGGCTTTGTGGCTTTTGATGATAAAGAAGGAGCCATCACATGGTTTAAAGAAAACGATGGAGAAGCAGGCGACTTTAGTATTCGATTTAGGTACATGCATAATAATGTGAAGCAATTACATCCAATGAAATTGTTTGTGAATGGTGAGTACATTAAAACCTTCGAATTTAATCCGACCGGTGGTTGGGAAAAGGAATGGAAATTCGTCACTACTATTGTCAATTTTAAAGAAGGAGCGAACGAGATTAGATTAGAAACCACTGGAGAAGGCGGACCTTATATCGATGAATTATTTGTGGATTAGAGATAAATAACAACAATACTTTTACGTAAAGAAAGAATCGGTCTTCATAGAAGGTATTCTTAATGGAGTAAATCATATAGAATGCTTAAGATCAGATAAATACTTTCCAGCCGAATGCAGAAGAATGTGCATATTTTTCAGAGTTACAGAAGACCGTTAATATGGTGTAATTGACCTGAGGTATCTTTACTTGTGAATATATAGCCTTACCAATTAACTATAATAGTCATATCAACATTTTATGAAATTATTTATATTATCTATTCTAACGGTATTGATTAGCTATTCTAATACTCTTTCTCAACAACGCGAACAAGGTGAATTAGAAAAGAATTTCAAAAATCCCCCACACAATGTAAAACCTCGTACATGGTACCATGTAAATAGTAACAATATGTCGAAAGAAGGTTTTACAAAAGATCTTGAAGCAATTGATAAAGCGGGAATCGGAGGCATCTTAGTGTTCAATGTTTCTATGGGATTACCTGAAGGAGACGTACTTTATAATTCAAAGAAACATCGTGATATCTTAACACATGGAGCCAAGGAATGTGAAAAAAGAGGGTTAAGTTTTGGGGTTCATAATTGTGATGGATGGACGTCGAGTGGTGGTCCTTGGGTAAAACCGGAACACTCCATGAAAATTGTAGTGAATAGTCAGACAATAACGCAAGGTGGTGAGAATCTCGAATTAGCACTACCTCAACCACCAACACGTTATGATTATTATAAAGATATTGCAGTGGTGGCTTATCCTTCGTTAGCAACAGAACTACTTGATCAAAAAGCGAAGCCTATTATTACCTCTTCTTATTCAGGGTTTGATAAAAATTTAGCAGTGGATAAAAAGATAGATACATATGCTGACTTGAAAGCAAAAGAGTGGGTGCAGTACGATTTCGGAGCACCCTATACTATTCAATCCATCTCCTTATTTATCAATAAACGAAAAGGGAGTTTTGAGTTATTAAAATCTGATGATGGAAAAAACTTCACGTTAGTACGAAAACCAAAAGTTGAACGTATAGGTAAGGATGAATGTTACTTTTTGGAACATTTTAAAGCCGTTACAGCAAGATATTTTAGAATAGTTGCCGCTTCTGATTGTGGCATTTATGAGATGGATCTTTCTGCAAATTATGTGCTGGGAAATGCTTTAGAATTTACTTCTTACCGTCGACAAAGAAGACCGATTGGTACGCCTAAAGCATCTGATATAATTAAAAAAGATCAGATTGTTGTTTTAACAGACAAAATGGATGCATCGGGTATTTTGACAACTTCACTACCAAAAGGGAATTGGACAATTATGCGTTTTGGGTATACCACTTCTGGAGCAGTTAATGAACCTGCATCGGAAGAAGGAACGGGACTAGAAGTTGATAAGTTGAGTCGTGAAGCCCTAAAAATTCATTATGATGCATTTGTGGGGAAATTGGTAAAACAAGCAAAAATTGATGCTCCAAATGCACTTCAATATGTAGAAATTGATAGTTATGAAGTAGGTCCGCAAAACTGGACCGATGGCTTAGAAAGTATTTTTAAAAATAAATTTGGCTATGACTTTGTTCCATTTTTGCCAATGTTTGCTGGTAAATATATTGAGAATACAGAAACGATAGAGGATGTTTTTTGGGATATGAAAAACCTTGTAAGTGACCTCATGGTGGCCAATTACTTTGATTACTTCACTGAACTTTGTCATAAAGATGGCTTAATATCTTATATAGAGCCCTATGGTTTTGTAGGTCCTTTTAATAGTTTAGATGCAGGAAGAAGTGCGGATATTCCGATGGGTGAATTTTGGTTAGGGAAACCCAATAGACATAAAAGAGCACCGGTTTCTTCTGGACATATTTATGGTAAAAATGTGATATCAGCAGAAGCGTTTACAAGTACAAAATTAAATTGGAGTTTTCATCCTGCTTTAGCCAAACAGAAAGGAGATTATGAATGGACAAATGGTATAAACGAGTACATGTTTCATCGTTTTGCTCATCAATCTAATATACATGTGAAACCAGGAATGTCGATGCATTTCGTGGGTTCTCATATTGACCGCACCCAAACATGGTGGGAAAGTGCTGGACCTGCTTGGTTTCAATATTTATCTCGTGGTTCGTATATGTTACGTCAGGGAAACCCGGTATTGGATCTTTTGGTTTTTGTGGGTGATCGTGCACCTAATCATGTAGTGCATCCTAGTCAAATAAAGCCTCAAATTCCTTCTGCTTATAAATACGATTGTGTAAATTCAGATGTGATTATTAATCGTATTTCAGTGGAAAAAGGTCAACTAGTATTGCCTAATGGAATTATATATAAAGCATTAATTCTTCCAAGAATACAGGTAATTAGTCTTGAAACCTTAAGAGGGATACATCAATTATCACAACAAGGAGCTGTAATAATTGGTAAAAAACCATTAAAGTATGGTGGTTACCTCAAAACAGAAGCGATGAATCAGGAGTTTGATCAGTTGGTGGCTGCAATATGGTCTAATCCTAAAACCTATTCAAGTGATGAATGGGAAACAATATTTGAAGCAAACAACATTCATAAAGACTTGATTGTTAAAGGTCAACCAGATTTTAATTATTATCACAGACGTACTGAAGATGAAGATATTTATTTCATTTACAATCATAGTTTATCAGAAACACAAGTTTTAGATTGTAGTTTTTTAGTAGATGGAAAAGTGCCGGAATTGTGGCGTCCAATGAACGGAAAAGTGACGGTATTGGCAGAATATAGCCATAATAATGGAAGAACAAATGTACCAATTCAACTTCAACCTCAAGAATCAGTATTTGTTGTTTTTTCCAAAAAATCAGATAACCTTCCAAAAGTAATTTATACTCCTTCAGAACAGGTACCTGCTCCTCTCTTTTTTACCAATGAAAAGAGTAATGAAGTTACGATGTTAGTAGAGGGAAATGGCACTTATAGTTGTAAAGTAAATGATAAACAATGGGTAAGTACTGTTACTGATCTTCCAAGTCCTATTCAGGTAAATGGTAAATGGAAAGTTGATTTTAGAGAAGAAGATCATTACAAAGGAAGTCTAGAAACAAATTATTTATTTGATTGGAGCGAACATGAATTAGATACAATTAAGCATTATTCAGGTACAGCAATTTATACAACATCTTTTGAAGTTGAGAAAGGAACACTTCAATCCAATAGAGAATTTAAATTAGATTTAGGAAAAGTGAATGTAATTGCATCAGTTCAACTCAATGGTGTAGATGTAGGTGTAAGTTGGGTGGCTCCTTACCGTTTGGATGTTACTTCGGGGTTAAAAGAAGGACGAAATGAATTAATCATTAAAGTGACAAATCAGTGGACGAACCGTTTGATAGGCGATGAAAAACTTCCCAATCAGATCAATTATGAAATCAGAAATAAAGAAGCAGGAGAGAGGGAAATGATGCCTAAATGGTTTAGGAAAAATAAACCTTTACCCAAAGGTCCTCGAACAACCTTTAGTGCTTTTTCATTTCAGAAAGCAACAGACAAGTTATTGCCTTCGGGACTCATTGGACCAGTACAAATTTTGCCCCTAAAAAAAATTACAAAAAAAGCAATTTGAAGCGAAAAATGAAAATAGTCTACTGATTTCTCTGTATTCAATAATAGAGATAGAAATCAGAAATTTTTTAAATAAAGAATAAACGGGAACGCTTATTTATTCTTTTCATCCATTTGGGCTACTTTTTTACTTCAGACACCTTTTTTGAAGGTATTTCTGTACTAATCTACCTTTCTTTTAGATTATTTTCACTTCCCTTTCTTCTAGTTTTAGGTTCAAATGAAATGTATGAATTACTCTTATAAAATAAACTATCAGATATATAGTGTTCTTTAAAATCAAGAGAGATTCTAACAGAAGCAGCTAATTGGATACGTCGTCATTCTGGCGATAAACCTATATGGTTAACCGAATGGGGCGTAAGTGCTAACATAGATATAGAGGTAAACTCTGCAGCTTGTTTAGAGATGGCTGATGTTTATCTGTTATGTCGGAAAATCAGGCTATTTATGACCTTACTAATTGGTTTATTTTTTAAGATTTAATGAATTATGTATGAAATGAAATCAGCTTTTAAGAGTAATTGATTTACTCAAAATATTAACACTTTACTTTACTATTGAATAAGCAGTATGAAAGAAAAATTACTTTTTCAAGGATTTAATTCCTTAACAAAACATCATCTACTTTTTACTTCTCTATTTATATTCGGAGTTGCTATTTTTCAGAATACAAACGCACAGGTATCTTTTGAATTGGAACAAATGGTATCTGATAAAATCATGTATTTTGATGGAAACAAAGTAGATTTAAACCACACAGCCAACAATCCATCAGGATATGATTATGTCTATGGTAGAGCGTTAACGCCACACGGAGATTGTATCAAAGTCTATCAAAATTTTGTGTTCATGACTTGGTATCGTGGAGGTAAAGAAGATAGACATGTTATGTTAACTCGATATAACATGACTACTGGCGTTTCAAAAACCATTGAGTTCCCACATCAACATACAGGGTACAATGGTAAATGGTGGATTGGTGAAACACATAACACTATTTCTGTAGGTATCTGTCCGAAAGACAATACAGTACATATGTTATATGATTTACACAGAAATGGAAACATTGCCAAAGATAACATTGGTACAGAAGATTATTTAAGATATTCGTACACAGAAGAAGGTGCAGCCATTGTACCTGATGATGAATTTACATTAGAGCGTTTTGTTAACTCTGAAAAAGGAAACTACAAACACCTTTCTTTTAAAGGAATTGATAACATTACAGTAACAAAGCTACTTACTTACCCTGCATTTTTTACTAATGACGAAGGAGATTTGTTCATGAAAAACCGTTTCGGGTATTCTGAAAATGGTCGCTTCCTTTTTGCAAGATATGATGGTAACGAATGGCACGGATACACAGACTTTAATAGATCTGGAGCAACCAATTACGGTTCAGAATACAACTGGGGATTGTACGGAGATATTAAGTATGTGAATGGTAAAATTAGAATTGGTTTTCAACGTCGTTCAAACAATAGAACAGATAAGTATCAGTATCAAAACGGTATTTATTATGCTTATTCAGACGATCCAAAAGGCTTATCAGAATGGAAAGATTACACGGGTACAGGTTTTTCAAGACCTCTAGCAGATGCTGATTTAATTAAAGTGAGTGAACCTGGAGACTGGGTAGAAACTACTCAAAAAGATAAGGTTCATATCGTTAGTGGTTTTGATTGGACAGTGACAGAACAGGGAGATGTACATTTTGTAAGTACAGTAAAGGACAAAGAAAATAATGTCACTAAAAAGTTACACACTTACAAAAAGAATGCTGATAGCGAATTTACTACTGTGGAATATACAGCAGGTAGTGAATTATATACAAGCGGAGACGATGTATATGTCATTGGTTTAAAAAGTGGTAGAGTAAACATTGTAAAAACCAAAGGAGGAGCAAGCGAATTTGAAACAGTTTACCAACATACTACAGGACCTATCTTTGATAAAGGTGTAGCAAATGTCTATGACGGAAAGGTATACTACTTCTTAAAAGAAAGTGGAGGCACAGGCGATGAAAGAACAGCTTACCTTCAAGTATTCGATCTAGGTATTTCAGATATTAAAGTAACCGTTACCTCGCCAACAGAAAATTCAACACATTTATTAGGAGAAACAGTGGCTGTAAATGCCGAAATCACTTCTACGAACGAAATTAAGGAAGTGAATTTTAGTGTAAACGGTCAAGCCTTAAGTACCATCACTTCTGCTCCTTATACTATTGATTGGACACCAGATGCATTAGGAGAATATAGCATTGAAGTAGAAGCAGTGGATATTTTAGATGAGAAATCGTCTGTAGCTAAAGTAAATGTTGAAGTAGCAGACCCTAAGAGTGTATTAATCTTTAAAGACCTAACAGATAATACAGAAGTTCCGACGGGAAGTGATTTAGATTTAACCGCCATTGTAGGTACAGACTTTACAGAAGTTGCTTTGATGGTGAATGATGTGAATGTGGGTACTTTAACAACTGCTCCATTTGTATGGTCATCCGCTTCAATCCCTGCATTAAGTAACCTTACTGATTTTGAATATCAATTAAAATTGGTGGCTAAAAATGTAGCAGAAGAAGTAACAGAAAAGGCAATCACAGTATTGACACCTAAGCCAGAACAATGGCCGTATACAGAAGATAATCAACCGCATGCAATTCCTGGTAAAATAGAATTTGAGCATTATGATAACGGAGGAATTGATATAGCTTATTGGGATAAGATCAATCAAAATTCTTCATCATTCCGCCCAGATGAAATGGTAGATATCAGTTCTGACGGTACAAAAGTGAGAGATATCAAAACTGGGGAGTGGTTAGAGTATACTATTGAAATAGCCGAATCAGGAGATTATGAATTGATCGTAAATCATCAGAGTAGAAGAGTACCTGATGTAGAACAATTAACGGTATCATTTTTTGATGAGGACATCACTTTTATTTCCAATAAAGTACTTACTCACACAGGAAGTTCATCTTTCATAAGTGAAAATATTGGTACTTTTTATATGGAAGCAGGTGTTCACGTTCTTCGTTTTAGCTTTTTAGAATTTGGTTGGGATGTCGATTTCTTTGAATTAAATAAAGTTGAAAGTGAATTTGAAGTCACTTTTAAAACGGAAGAGAATACAATTGTAAAATCGGTAAAAGATGATGGTACTTGTGATTTACCAACTCCACCTACTAAAGAAGGTTATTACTTTAAAGAATGGGTTACGGCAACAGGAGAAGTATTTGATGAAACAACGATAGTGACTGAAAATATGGAAGTTGTTGCCACTTGGACCAAGAAATTCACGATTACTACTCAATTCGACGAAGATCAAGGGGAAGTTACTTATACCGAAAACGATGCATTCGAATACACTTTTACAGCCACAGCTAAAGAAGGTTTTGAATTTGAAGCTTGGTCTGGTGATTACGAAGGAACAGAAAATCCTTTGACAATTACGATAGACGATGACTTTAATCTTCAAGCTACTTTTAAAGCAGTAAATGCTCCAGTTACTTCAATAAATAATTTACAGAGCAGCTCTAAAGTATATCCGAATCCATCAAATGGACTTTTTAAAATTGAATTATTAACGGCACAAAATGCTGAATATAAGGTGTATTCTATGACCGGAAGATTGGTTAGTCAAGGTCATTTTTACCATAAAACTTCTTTAGAAATACCAAACAAAACAAATAACATTTATTTCCTAGAGATCATCACATCTTCAGGAGTAGAAACGAAAAAGCTTTTGATTAAGTAGTGCTAAAAAGATCAGTGACTTCTGTAGTTCGACTAAATATCACTCTTAAGTCACTGATAGATTTCTCATGAACATCACTTTTTCAAATTCATAACAATATAAAATTAAAGTATGATGAAAAAACAATTAACAATTTCTGGATTAACATCTATCGCAAAACATTATGTTTTGACTTTCGCTCTAGCACTTTTAGGGATCTTTACTACTCAGAATGCTTTTGCTCAAGAAAGTATTGTAGTAGAATTAACAACACCAATTCAAAGTTCAACCCATATTGTAGGGTTTGATATAACCATTTCTGCATCAGCTACTGCCGACTCTGGAATTGAAAGAGTAAACTTTAAGGTGAATGGAGATCAAATTAAATCGGATGCTGCTGCACCTTATTCTACAACATGGACACCAACAGAGACAGGTACTTACAGTATTACTTGTGTAGCTGTTGATAACGAAACATTTAGAAAAACGTCGGAAGCTGTTACTATTACGGTGGTAGAAGCTTCTGAAATTAAGCAAACTGCATTTACTCCTGATGAGACTCCTCATCAACTTCCTAACAGAATCGAATTTGAACATTATGACAACGGTGGAATAAACGTAGCATATTGGGATAAAAAAGGAAATAATGCATCAGATTTTAGATCGGAAGAGATGGTAGATATCTCTACAGACGGTACAAAAGTTCGTGATATTAAAGAAGGGGAATGGTTAGAATACACTATCGAAGTTCCTGAAACTGGAGACTACGATTTATTAGTAAATCACCAAACAAGAAGAAGCCCTGCTTACGCGCAATTAACGGTATCTTTTATTGATGAAGGTATTACTTTTGAAAGCAATAAAGTACTTACGAATACAGGATCTGAATCTTTCATGACTGAAAAAATTGGTACATATACAATGGAAGCAGGTGTTCACGTGTTAAGATTCAGTCTATTAAACTTTGGTTTTGATGTTGATTATTTTGTACTAAACAAAGCAGGTGCTACTTATGAAGTAACATTTAATGATGGTGTAGGTACAACAGTAAAAACAACGAAAGCAGACCTAACAGTTGACTTGCCAGATGCTCCTACAAATCCTGATAAAACATTTAAGCATTGGGAAACAAGTGATGGACAAATTTTTGATGAAAATACTGTAGTTACTGCTGACATGGAAGTAACTGTAGTGTGGGATGTGAAGAAATATACTTTAAACATCACTTCTGAAAACGGAACGGTTGCCGTTGATCCTGAACAAGATAACTATGAAGAAAATACAGAAGTAACTCTTACTGCAACAGCAGATGAATTTTATGAGTTTGAATCATGGACAGGTGATTATGAAGGTACAGAGAATCCTTTAACAGTTACAGTAACTAAAGATTTAAATATCACTGCTAATTTCAAGACAAGCATCGTATTCTATAATGTAACATTTAATGATGGAACAAATACAGTTGTTGTAAAAACAAATGCTGATGGTACTTGTGAATTACCAGAGCAACCTGTACAAATAGAAAATAATTTCCAACATTGGGAAACTAGCACAGGCGAAATCTTTGACGAAACTACGGTAGTAACTGAAGATATGGAAGTGACTGCAGTATGGGCTGTGAAAACATTTAGTTTAACAGTAAATTCTGATAACGGTACGGTTGCTATAAGTCCTGAACAAGACGTTTACGAGATCAACACTGAAGTAACTTTAACCGCTACTGGAGCAGAAGGTTATTCATTTGTATCATGGTCAGGAGACTATATCGGAACGGATAATCCAATTACTGTTAAGGTGACGAAAGATATGTCTCTTACAGCTATATATGAAACTGTAACATCTATTGATGTACTTCAAAGTGTTTCTAATGTATATCCTAACCCTTCAAATGGTGTGGTAAATATCGAGCTAACACAAGGTGATAATGCTGCGTATAAATTGTATACATTAAGCGGTCAGCTTGTAAGTGAGGGTGAATTCTCAAGAAAAACTGTTTTAAATGTACCTAAGCAAAAAAGTGGAATGTACATTTTAGAGATCATCACTAAACAAGGTGTTGAAACGAAAAAGATTTTAGTAGAGTAATTTATTAAGAAGGATAAAAAAGGTTGCCTAGTTGAATGACAAGGCAACCTTTTTATCATTTAATATTATGTAGAAACATCTCTATTTTTTTAATAGTGATTGAAAATGTAAAAAGATAAATTCAAATTATACATCAATTTCTTATGAAAGCAATACTTAGCATTTTTCTTTGTTTTATGCTCTTATCTATCAACATGAGTTGTGTGAAAAGTTTAGCAGAAGATGAAGTTTTAGAAGAGATCATAGAGGAAGAAAATGAAGAAGAGGAGGAAGAAGAAGAACTAGAGGATCAATTAATAGTAAGTCCGGAAATTTATCCTTTTGACTTACCTACAAGAATAGAAGCAACGTTAACAGTTGAAACAAGCCAAAAAGAAAAGTTTAAAAATCCCTTATTAGGATATAATATTGAAGGGTTCAATACCCAAACAGAAAAAGATTTTATAAGAAAGTTTAATCCTGTAAGTATTCGATTCCCAAGTGGTTTATGGTCTAATTTTTATGAATGGCAAACTGATGGTTATCAGAATGATAGTTGGGATAACAAAAGCCATGAAGGGGCATTAGACATCTATGCCGAAAAAATCAAAGGTCATATCAATCAAATTGCTTCTTTAAATACCGAGAAAAAAGAACAATATGGTCGAGGTTTCCATATGATGTGGACCTATTCTATGAATTTTGATGATGCAGAGAGCTGCCTAGCAAGAGCAGAAAAAGATGCTGCTTTAGGGTTTGAAATTAAAGATATTGAACTAGGAAATGAACATTTTTGGAAGTCCCAAAGGTCCAATCAAGTGCCTACAGAATATGATTATTTGACAAGAGCATCTTCAGTGGCCGATGCCTTACATCAACGTTTTCCAGAAGTGAGAGTATCTATTCCAATAAGTTGGAGAAGGTCTCATGAAGCTTATAACAAGGTCATTATTGATGATAAAAAATATTTTGACGCAATCTCATTACATAAATATATGGGGTCAGACCCTGATGTACCTGGGGAGAGTAATTCAGCTTACAGTGCGCTTTTAACATCGAGAGAGGTATTAGCTGAGGATGTGAACTGGATTCGTAGTCATGCCGGTGATAAACCTATTTGGTTAACCGAATGGGGAGTAAGTGCTAATAGTGAGATTGAGGTAAATTCTGCAGCCTGTTTAGGGATGGCAGATGTCTATTTATTTATGGCCGAAAATCAGGATATTTATGATCGTGCTAATTGGTTCATATTCAATAAAGCATTGAACCCAATGGTAGTTGTTGATGAAAGAAGAAAGCCTATTTATCCACTTCAAAAAAGAGGTTATTTATCGGTATATGAGATTTTTCAAGAAAACTTTATGGATGCAGATGTGGTAGCGTCTCAAATTGAGTCGACAAAAATAGACGGGACAATGAATGCCGTAAATGCATCTGTGGTTGAAAAAGAAGGTAAAAAGGTAGTTGTAGCGGTTAATCTAGCAAATAAGCCAGCCAAATTCAATCTTAAGATGGGAGGTTCTGATTATGAAGGATCTTTTACACATCATGCACTTGTTTTTGATAGCTTAGGAGCCGTACCAAATATTGATATTGACGCAGATCCAAAACGATTAATCAAAGAAGGAGACGGTAGTATTAGTTTACCTCCTTTATCGGTAAATCAAATTATTTTGCAATAAAAACCTAAAGTGATAAAAGCTCTTTTCTATCACAATAAATCGAAGAAAAAGTTATGAAACAATACTTCATATGGGTTGTCATGATTTCCATGTTTGTAGCATGTAAATCAGGTGATAAACCATTAAAGCAAACATCAACTATAGAAAAACCTAATGTTTTATTTATCGCTGTAGACGATTTAAATACTTGGTTAGGTTGTTTGGGCGGATATTCAAATACAAAAACACCTAATATTGATCGTTTAGCAGAAAGTGGAATTGTTTTTTCTAATGCCCATTGTCAAGCACCATTATGCGGACCTTCTAGAGCCTCTATTATGACAGGTTTGAGACCGTCTACAACAGGTATTTACGGAATGACTCCAGATGCTAAAATTAGATGGGAAGGGAACAAAGCAACAAAAGACATTACTTTCCTACCAGAGTATTTTAAGCAGCAAGGGTATCATACTATGGGGATAGGTAAGTTATTTCATATACATGCGCCTAAAAATGTTTTTGACGAATCAGGTGGTAGAGTAAAAGGGTTTGGCCCTTTGCCTAAAAAACGATTTGTATGGGATGGTTTTGGACAATCAGATCGTAAAAAATATGGCAGAACAAGTACAGATTGGGGGGCATATCCAGAAGTAGATTCATTAATGCCCGATCATCAATCGGCCAATTGGGCAATGGAAAGGTTGGATCATCAATACGACCAACCCTTCTTTATGGGACTTGGTTTTCTACGTCCTCATGTACCTTTATACGTTCCTCAAAAGTGGTTTGATCTACATCCTTTAGATAGTATTGAGGTGGCTCCTTATCAGTCAAATGATTTAGATGATGTACCATCAGTAGCATTAAAAATAAATGATTTACCTATGATGCCTAGTACTCAATGGGCAAAGGAAAATGGTGAATGGAAGAAAATTATCCAAGCCTATTTGGCCTGTGTTAGCTTTGTAGATTATGAAATTGGAAGAGTATTAGACGCCTTAGAAAATAGTGAATATGCAGATAATACCATTATAGTATTATGGTCTGATCACGGTTATAGACTAGGGGAGAAAGGTACGTTTGCTAAACATGCACTTTGGGAGTCGGCCACTAATGCACCTTTAATTTTTGCAGGTCCTGGAGTTCCAAAGAATAAAGTGATCAGTTCACCGGCAGAAATGCTATCGATATATCCTACGCTGTTAGAACTATGTCACCTGCCTGCATATCAACGCAATGAAGGAAAGAGTTTAGTAGGGGTAATGCATAGAAAAGAAGAGGGACAAAGTTATGCCATGACTACTTTTGGTTATAACAATCATGCAATAAAATCGAATGGGTTTAGATACATTCAATACGAAGACGGAAGTGAAGAACTATACAATCATGCTTTAGATCCTCATGAATTTTCTAATGAAGCTGGTAATCCAAAATACAAGGAGGAGATCCAACAGCTTCAATCTTTTTTACCTAAGGTAAATGTTCGATGGGATGATTATTCAAAATACAATTTTCAACCTTATTTTGTAGAGCAAAAAGAAAGGGTAAATAATTCTATTCAATAGATATTTTGATGGCACCACCCATGACTTAAGTTGTGGGTGGTGTTCATTCTTTTACTCCTGAAATTCTAAACTAATAATACGATTCAAAAAAATAGACTCAATTACTTCATCACCAATAATTTTCCTAAAAATATAGAATGACTTTTTTGTGTCAATCTGCAATCAGAAAGTGCAATTGATTGATTTTGTTTTGTGTGACATTTGTATCATAAGGTTTGAGGAACAAATCTTTAATCATTCTCAAAACAATAAATTAATAATCTATTATGAAAAAGTTATTTATTCTTTTATACGTTTTAACTAGTTATCAACTATTTGCTCAAAATGGAACTCTAATTAAAAATGTGGATGTTTTTGATGGGAAAAATGAACAATTAAGAAAAGGGGTCGATGTATTGATCCAAGGAAATAAAGTTCACAAAATTGCTAAAAATATAAAAGCGGATTCAGTGGAGGTGATCGAAGGAAACGGTAAAACCTTGATCCCTGGTCTGATTGATGCACATTGGCATACCACTTATGCTTATACTCCTGCTGAGGTTCTACTTTTAAATCAGGGCGATATGCCAGAAGTAGCGATTCGTAGTATGAAAGGAGCAGAACAGACCTTAATGAGAGGCTTTACAACCGTTCGTGATCCAGGTGGGAATCCGTTCGCCATAAAGAAGTTAATCGATTCTGGAGAATATCCTGGACACCGTATTCTTCCTTCTGGACCTTTTATGAGCCAAACAACAGGTCATGCAGATCATTACTGTATTCTTGATGAGCCAAGAACTACATCAGGAGATAGAAGCTACTGGGAAAGAAATATGATGTCTATCACAGCCGATGGAGTACCTGAGGTGCGTAAAACAACAAGAGAAATCTTGAAATACGGAGCTACTCAAATCAAAATCTGTACAGGTGGTGGTGTATCATCAGAGTATGATCCATTGGAAGTAATGGAGTATTCTATGGATGAAATCAAAGCGATAGTAGAAGAAGCAGAAAACTATGGCACTTATGTTCAATCTCATGTGATGATTGATAAAGGCATTATTGCTGCCGTAAATGCAGGTGTGAAATCTATCGAACATGGTTTTTTTGCTTCAGATTCAACATTGCAATTGATGAAAGACAAAGGGGTATGGTTAAGTCCTCAACCATTCTTGGAAGGCGACAACTCATTTGCCGATCCAGGGAGTCAGGAAAAATGGTTACAAGTAGTAAAAGCTGTGGACAATGTTTATCAAAAAGCATCAAAAATTGGAGTGAAATTAACTTTTGGAACAGATATTCTGTTTGATGCAGAAAGCACTAAAAATCAAAATATTCTTCTTTCAAGATTAGGCAATTGGTTTTCACCTTATGAAGCCTTAAGAATTGCGACTTCAGGAAATGCGGAATTATTAGAATTATCAGGTTCTAGACACCCGTATCAAGAAGGTCCATTAGGAGTGGTACAAGAAGGTGCTTACGCAGATATGATTCTTGTAGATGGTAACCCATTAGAAAACTTGAACCTTATTACAGATCCTGAAAACAATTTCTTGATGATCATGAAAGATGGAAAAATATATAAAAATATAATCACTCAATAATTGATTAAAGTCGATAGTTATCACTTGAGTATTGATAATGCTGCTTTCAAGAGATATACCATCCAAACGACTTAAAGAAATTTCATTACGATTCAATTAATTGAATTTACACTTAAAAAGCGTAATGAATTGTAGAGTTAGTTTTAAATACATATTGATTATTTTGAAATACCTCTGGTTTTACTGGAGGTGTTTTTTCTTTTTATTGAAGATCTCTTTTACTTTCTATTACAATGATATTTTTTTGTATATAAACGGTAAAGTGAAAAATGATAAGCCACTAAAATTACTATCTAAAACATTATTTTGGGGATTTAAAAAGTAAAGTGATTTATACTTTTGGTTGATATTAAGGTATTTAGTGTTTGTTTATTTATGAAACAACATGAATAATGTTCGTATCCCATACATAATCATTATTAGTGTTAACATAGACCAACAATATAATTAAAATCCATATTTATAGAATATTTTAGCAAAATCTAATTTTATGATTCACTAGCAAACAGAGATTTTACCTGATGGAAGTATACATGTTATTAATATATAGCCTATTAATTGGTTGGGCTATATTTTCAACTTATTATTCACATAGAGTATGGAAAAAAGGATTAGATAGGGTGGTCCCTTATGTATTTGATTCAATACCAAGTGTCTTTACAACAATAGGAGTATTAGGAACCTTCGTAGGAATATATTTTGGTTTAAGGGGGTTTGATGTAAATGATATTACGGGTAGTATTCCCTCCTTATTAGAAGGATTAAAAACAGCCTTTACAACATCTATATTTGGTATTATTCTTTCTTTATTTTTTGGAAAAGTTTCCCAGTATACCTTACACTTAGCTGAGTCAAAAGCTCCATCTACTTCTACAAGTGAGGTAGGTTTACTTCAAGAGATAAACAAAAATATAATTGAGAGCCAAAAACAAAATACTGAAAACTTAGAATTGATTGCTAAATCTTTATCTAGTGATAACGATCAAAGTTTATCAACACATTTAGTAAAGTTGCGAACTCAATTTTTAGATTTAAAAAACGAACAAAATACCCAAAATAAGACTTTAAATGAAGTATTAACCGCATTAGGAGGAGATAAAGAAACAAGTTTATTATCTCAAATTAAGAATTTACGACTCGAACAATCAGAATTTGCAAAGAAGAATACTGATAATATCAAATGGATAATTGATTCGATGAAGGAAAATAACGAATTAATTTCGAGGAAGTTTGATGAATTTTCTGAGCTACTTGCAAAAAATAATACTGAAGCTCTAGTGGGAGTAATGAAACAAGCTACTGAAGATTTCAACCAGCAAATGTCTTCTATTGTAGAAAAGTTAGTTCAAGAAAACTTTAGTGAGTTAAATAATAGTGTTGAAAAGTTAAATACATGGCAGCAAGAAAATAAAAAAATGGTGTCTACATTAACAGAACAGTTTAATCAAGTTACTTCTAACATTGAATCCACATCTTCATCAATCAAGACTATTACTGAAAATACAAGTAAACTTACTGATAAGGATAGTGATTTGAAAAAGCTAATTATTGACTTACAAGAAGTAATGATCAATGATACCAAGTTTAAGGAGATAGCAACAAAACTATCTTCAACAGCTGACACCATGAAAGAAAATACAACAGCTTTTGATGAGACTACTGAAAAGTTAAATAATTGGGTTAGAAATCAAATGAATTTTACTGATAGTGTAGCAAAATTATTAGTAAGATTAGAGGAGATAGAGAAGATAAAAGATATTAATGAAGTCTTCTGGGAAGGGACTAAATCGCAATTAACAGAAGGTGTACATATCATTTCTAATGCTAATCAACAACTAGCGAATGATGTTGAAAGTATTAATGAAGAATTTTATGTAAGGTTGAACGACACTCTTCAAAATTTAGATACTTTAATTCAAAGAATTATTACCAACTATAAATAATTATGGCTTTTAAGACAAAAAAAAGTAATGATTCGAATTGGGTATCCTTTAGTGATATCATGACTGGTTTAATGGTAATATTCATGTTTATTGCGATTTCTTATATTAATGAAGTACAAAAAAGAGAGCAAGAAATTAATGTGATTATTGAGGATTATAAAAAAGTACAACAAAGCCTTTATGTCACTTTAGATAGTACTTTTACTAATAGATTTTCAAAATATAACTTAGTGGTAAATCCGGATTTATCCATTCAGATAACAGATGCAAGTTCTTTGTTCCCTTCACAGAGGTATGATCAAAAGGTAGAGCTTACAATGGAGTTTAATAAATTTCTTAAAGAGTTTACTCCTTTGTTTTATAATGTAGTATTAGACCCCAAGTACATAGATAATATATCAGAAATACGAATTGAGGGACACACGGGAATTCGTGAAAAATCGTATGAGTTTGATCAAGAATATTATGAGAAAATGTTAGTGTTATCTCAGAAAAGATCTAATAAAGTATTAAACACTATGATGCATCAACCGTACTATACTAACTTATCTGACCAAAATAAATCAAGACTAAGATTTATTACCACTTCAAATGGTTTAGCTTATGGTAAAGCATTAGATCAAGAAGGGGATTTTAAATTCGAATCAGGTAATGATATTGATAGGAAAAAATCTATGCGTGTTGAATTTAGAATAATCACAAATAGTCAGAAGGTCGTAGAAGAATGGGTGAAAAAAACGGAATAGTTATGCTATATAATTTTGAATACCTAAAAAATAAATTAGATCAACTTAGATTTCCTGAGATACAGGCAAATACTGGTTTTAAAATAATAAAAGGGGTCAATTTTGAAAAGGCTTATAAAGAGGGCTCTATTCAGTTTGATGCTAAAGGAATACATCTTGAATACGATGGGAAAAGTCACAAAGGTTATATGTTTATAAAAGAACCATGGATTGAAAAATATGGTTCTTATCCAAAATTTCATGTTACACAGTGTCAAACGATTCAGGAATTTATTAATAGAGGTAATTTCAAAATAAGATATGAATTTTCAAACTCAAGTGTCAACGATCTTATAGATAAGTCTTCGAGAAATCTATATAAAGATCAGGCTTTAGAAATGTGTACCTACTGTAAAAAAGCTATAATGGAAGATATTCACACCACGGAAGATTTCTTTGATTCTTTGGATAAAAGTGAAATAGAATCAAATAATATTGAGGTAGATATTCATGGTTATGTGAAAGACAAGGAAAAAATTAGTAGGGTATATAGAAGTCGTCATAATTACATTTGCGAAGTTTGTTCAATTGAACCATTATCTAAAATGGATAGAAGGTGGTGGCACGTACATCATGTAGATGGCGATAAAACAAATAATAGTGAGACTAATTTAAAATGTCTTTGTATTAAATGTCATTCAGAAGTAGATGAAAGACACATATTAAACTTTTCGAAAGGAACGATGAAATTGGAATTGGATGCTTTTAAAAAGAAATTCACTTTTTTATAAATTTCATTTTTATTTGGCTCGAACAGACATAAATAATATTTAAAATGTCATCTAAATCAATACCGTCTATATCAAGCGTATCCCAAATTTGACCTTTTGGGGATCAATTTCAAATAATTCCTGAAGTTATTTTTTACAAGATTTAAGGGTGAAGAACTTTTAATTACAACCCTTTGATTGTACTGATAGAGGACGTATTGTGGCTTAGTTATTTTACGATCTTTCTGAGAGAGATATCTCTTTGTGTGATTCATCTACTATCCTTTCAATTGTAGCCCATTTTAGGTGACAAAAAAACGACTTATTAGGTGTTTTATCACTGATAGTTTCCATATAAGTCGTTTTTATATATAATACTGAAGTCCCTAATAAAGAGTTATTTTTGATCTGCTAGTATGAATATGGATTTAACTGGGAGTAAATGTATGTCTACTTCAGTATAATCGATAGCATTTCTTTTTACATAAGTGTGCTTTATATCAGAGGTGATTTTACCCGTATGTGGGTTCCACAATTCAGGCACTATTTTTCCTCTTAGCCAAACTTTAGTAGTTATATCTTCATTACTAGAATTAGTAAATAAATAAATGTTTTTGCGTTCTTTTATTTTATGTAAATAAGAGAATTTCCCAAAATCAGAACCCAATATAGGATTATCAGGAAATAGAACATCAGCATCTGTTTGATATTCTTTCAATACATTTTCTAATTGTTCTTTTGTAGGCTGTGGGATAAATATAGTTTTACCACCTTGAGTATTATTATTATTATTTTGTATTGCAGATAATAATTTAGTGTCTTCTTTGGGTGTGACATTAAACATCTCTTTAATAATTGAAATAACTTCTGTATCCTTGCCTAATTCAGTAGATTTATATGGTAATTGAGTAGTTGCAATCACTGTACCTCCTTTATCATAAAAACTCTTTAGTTTTTCTAAGGTTTTTAATGAGATGATTTTACTTCCTGTCATTATCATGACTTTATATTCTTGGAAGTTTTCTTGATTATTTAACCTTACTAATCCATCACGAATACTATACTTTTTATCTAAGAATAGCTCTGGATGAACAAAGGTGAAATCTCTACGTATATCATTGGTTAACCATCCACTTATAATTTGATAATCTGTGATGGGAGAAATGTAAAAACCCTGACGTACATTATCAGGATTATCAAACCTGAACCACCCTGCTAATTCTTCAAAAGGATATAGAACACCAATTTCAGCAACTTTTCTTCCCCCTTGTAACATTAAACTAGACCTTCCAACATATTCCGAATAGGCTGGGAGAGCATCTTTTAGTTTTGCACTATAAGGTGAAACTAATGGAGCGATATATACTTTTTTGGGATTATACCACATACCATGAGGAATAACCATATTTACGCCTCGTACAAATAAATCCATCACTGACCGATAGAGCATCAAGGAATCAAAGTGAGCTTCTTTATAGGCTCCATATATTTCTGTAGAAACCAAAGGGCGGTCATAATAATCAGCCGCTGAACTAATAAGTTTATGACCGTTTTGCCCAAATTGATAACCAATTATGGCATCTGTTAAAGGTATTTGTGTATAACGGTAAAACTTAAAAATGTCGGCATTCATATCAATTGGTGTAGGGTCATAGTTTCCAGGAGGATGCCCCGTACTTCTTAAGCCATTTTCCTCATTCCATTGTGCTACCAATTTAGGAAACCCTTCAGCCAATAGTTCTGCTCTGGTATTAAAAAAAGCATTTCGAATAGCTTCGGTTTCAGGACCAATATCATACCACAAAGCAGGATAATAAGGTCTAGGATCAAAACCATTCAGTTCTTCAAATTTTTGGTTAAACGTCCCCGTCCAATTTCGAGGGTGTTTCCAAAATCCAACGTCATCAAAAAATGTAGTTTTGATTCTATTCCCAAAATACTGACCGAAGCGTTCTTTATATTTTTCATATGTTTCATTAATCATATGACGAACAGCAACAGTATCCATAAAGTCCATACATAAATATTTCTTATGGAAATCGTCTTTCATTAATGGGAACAACATAATCGTCCATTGTCCTTGAGGAACTGACCAAGAAATACGACCATTTTTTTCAAAAGAACTAATATCAATTCTTTCATTCGTTTCTTTATGAATAGCTACCGCAGACATCAATTGAATACCTGGTATTTTTTGATTAAAAATGAGAGGACCTTCAATCTCTATCTCAATTTTATCAAGGCGTTTCATGGTATGTTTTGGATACAGTTGTTCCATTTTGCCACCTGCCATACCACTAGGGAAATCATTATCATCATAAAGAATAATTTCCATATCCTGTTCTTCAGCAACATCCATCATATCTTGATATCTCTCAAAATAGTTTTCTGATAGAAATTGAGGACTTGTACCAGGTCTTGTAGGGCTTTTTTCTGCTAAGGGCAATAAACTTACTCCTGTAAAACCAACAGCTTTAGCATCTAACATCTGTTTTCTGATGCCTTCTTTAGTGAGAGCACCATTGATATGCCAGAACGGCATTGGTTTATAGGAATTTGGTGGGTTTTTGAAATCGGATTCCAGTTGGGTTTGACAGGAGCAAATAATGCTCCCGATCAGTAACCCTCCAATGATAAAAAATAATGGTTTCATTCTCGTAATTTTGAAAAGTAGAATTGAAACTATTTAAGCTCTTTCTTAGATGATTTTTCTTTAAGTGATGCTTCAAAATCCCAAGCACCTGCATCAACTAAAAACGTAAGGAAATCATCTTGATTCTTGTCGAAAGAAATACCTTTCACCCCTTTTACGAAATCACCTTTTTGCCAGATTGTTTTTCCATTGGCTTTCACTTCAATAATATCTGCTTGATGTTTAGGAATACCCACCACAGCTGTTGTTTTATTAGGAGATTCTAGGTGAAGTTGGTATTTATTGTTATTCAATTTTACTTCTGCAATAATGTTACCCTTAACAGTAGGAACTTTGGTTTCTAAAGAGGTCATATGAACAAGGTTTGGACACACACTATAGCTTGCCCAAGCCACATCCAATGGTTGTATACCTGCTACATATTTACTTAAAACGGTGTTAGATCCATTCCAAGCATGATTATAACTACCACCTTTCGGAAACATCTCATATAAAGTAGATAAACCAGAATTGACTTGGCTCTCGTATTGCGCTTTCATTCTTGCTAAAGAAGCATCGTAATGTCCTGCAATGAACATCGCTTCTTCCGCCACCCATTCAAAATGTGGACTACTATATTTATTAGGGATCAACACATTTTTTACAATAGCATCGTAATTTTCTGGCTTCGCTAAACCTGTAGTAATCGCTAAAGCATTGGCTCTATCATCTTTAAACTCATCAGGATTTGAACTATAAAAACCATCTTGCCAAAAGACCTTGTCATAGTTTTCCTTAATAGAATTGATTCTTTCTGTGTATAGCTTAATGTCTTTTTTATGTCCCAATACTTCTGCCATTTTTCGAGCTTGAATTAACGCTTGATAGTAATAAGCAGGTTGCATAGGTAGTTTATCGGTGGTTCCTTTTACTCCCCAATCTAACCAATCCCAAGAATCGGAACTTTGTCTGATTCTGTAAACTGGCAACCCATCTTCACCCATCGGAAACAACGTTAAATAATCATAGACAAAAGGATAGGCCTCTTTTAAAGTTTCTAGATCACCTGTGTTATAATAATAAGGCCATACAGTTTGAGAAATAAACTGTAAACTTTGTCCAACTAACTCACGTACACGAGCAGGACCTAAAGCACCTAATACTTTATCATCGCTGAAAGACAACGTTTGTATAATTGCCTTTTTCAATAGCTGATGCCCTGCATTATCCATGCTATAAAATAAGTAGCCAGTTTGGTCGGCAACATCACCAATCCATAAGGCACGTTCTCTATCGGGGCAGTCCATAAAGTTATCTCTTGCACACACAAAAAGAGTGTTGTTACCCATTTCCCATAAACGTTGGTAGAAAGGATCACTTACCTTGTAAGAACCCGCCATTTCTCCAACACTTAACCAACGGTATTTTAAGGCAATTACTTTCACTCCTTTAGGGATTGTGTATTTTATTTGATGTCCATTCATCCAAGAAAACCCTTCGAAAGATTGTTTACCAGCTTTGGTAATATAGGTAGCCGTAATTTTATTTAAACGATTATCTGTAGTGATGTGAATAGTTTTACCTGCTTCAGCCTCCACCTCTAGATAAGGGGTAATTTGTTTATTGAAAGGAAGCTGAGCAATGATTACCTCACCATTACTTGTAAAAGGAAGTTGTAACTGATCGTGATTACTATAATTCACTAACCCATGGTCTATTAATCTTGGTATATAGTTTTTGATTAATGCATACCAAGGAGCAGCCCCAGCATTTCCTTTTTCAACTGCAGGAAGCCATTTTTTATCATCAAAACTAGAAGTATACCAAGCAGACGAAGTCCAGTCGTTTAATGCTTTTTGAGCATCATACTTCACAGGATATTGTGTAAGATTTTTACTAGCAGGTTCAATAGTATTATCATAGGCAGGGTGTTGTATTGCTTTCCAACTTTTGTCAGAAACAATAGTTTGCTTTCCTATTTTTGAATGAAATAATAGTCCCCCTTTTTTACTATCAACATGAGTTCCTTTGTGGGTCATTCTACCCCAATACCAAGTAAGTACTGCAATAGTGTTTTCTCCTTTTTGTAAATAAGGCGATATATCAATTTCTTCATACCAAGAATTGGTAGGCATGATTCCTTTTTTTCTATCCCATTCTCCCGCCTGACTTGGTCCACGAGAGAAACCGCCTTCAAAGACAACCATTTCCCCGTTAATCCACAACCAATATTTACTATCTACAGAAATTTTTGTTTCCGCTGTTTTAGGAAGCTTATCAATATGAATGGTCTTACGGAAACTCATCCAAGTGTTGGAAGGACCATCTTCTTGTTGCCAGATCCATTGTGCATTGTCCCAAGACTTTTCTTGAGCCATAGTCATTGTTGAAGTACATAATAAAGCCATGATATAAAGCAGAATTATGTGTTTAGTTTGATTTAGTTTCATGAATAATAATTTGTGTTATCGTAATAGTTAAGTAATAATTCATCCTTCATCTTTTCAGACCGAGGTTATAAAAAGATTTGTATGCCTACAAAAATACACGAGGGAAAAAGTAATATCATCCAGAATAAAGGTAGAAGCATCTTAATCTTAGTGGTTTATGTTAGAGAGTTAATCTTTAGAACTATACCTTTATTGATATAAAGAAATAGACAGTTTAAGTTTGAGGTTCATTATTTAAATGAAATATTACGAGCAAAGGATCGGGACACGCTATTTTTTTTCATAAAAAAAGGTACACTTTAAAGCATACCTTTCTTTCTCTGAAATAGAATCTTGATTCAATGAAAATATTAACTTAATGAAGTTTCATTTTTCTTAAGTAACCTTAGCGTTTCATTATAATCAATAGCTAAAGCTTTCCTAGTTAATTGTACAGTATGATCAGTTCCTTCAACAGCACTTTCAATTTCATCAATTGATACCTTGAAAAATTCTTTTCTAGGGTTTACTTTATTTACTTGATAATCAGATAACTTCTTATGTAATTGATTTTCAAGTTCTGGTGCATTTTCAGAGAAAATCATACCATGAACATCAAATTCAAAAGGAACTGATGCTCCAGAAAGCTCTTTAACTCTATCATTAGGTTCTAAACGTCTAGTCATGCCAATTTTATAAACATCATTACCAAAAGATCCTATGTTAGAAATGATATAAACATGACCACGTTTTGTTTGTTGGGCCATAGATATTGCACGTTCCCCTTTCTCAATAGCTTCTTGTAATTCAGAATTTAAACGATCAAGTTGAGCTTGATGTTTAGCTCGTTCTTCTTCATTCATTTTGTCCATTTCCTTTTGAAACTTCCTAATTGCTTCTTGTGCAATTCGCTCTTCTTTAGCAGCATCTTCTTGGGCTTTTCTGAATTCAGCCTCAGCTTTTGCTTCTTCACGCATTTGAGCTTTAATGGCTGCTTGTTCTTCTTTTTCTAGTTGACGTTTAATAGCAAATGCATGAGCAACTTTAGCTCTTTTAATTTCACGAACAAGAGGGGTTACACCATCAATTTTCACATCAAGAGTCATGTCGCTATTTTTCTGAGTAAAGAACTTTTCATATTTACTCCATAGTTTGATTAATTGCTCTTCTATTTTATCATAGTTCGAACCATTAAGTTTGTCAATCAGTATTTTGGATTCTACTTTAAATCCTTTTGTCAAGAAAATAACAGCAGCTTTAAACCAAGAGGTAAATTTACTTTCAGTTAATGCATATGGATCAATCGACAACCCTTTAAAATCAGATGTAGTTAATTTCCAATCAAGATCAGATAATTTCGATTTTAGGTCACTAGAATGATCATACTCATTGATGTCAATATCTTCGATATCTTGAATCATATCATAATATTTAAGTTCAAGATCAGCAAGCAAGTTTTTATCTCTTAGCAATTCTTTTCTAACTTCAGAAAGGTCATTCTCTACTTTTGTTAATTGCTCCGAAATGTTCTGATGCTCTTTTTTCTTTTTGTTTATTTCTTTGTTCGTGTCTGATTTTACAGAGTCGATAATACTTCTTCTTCCTTTATAGAAAGCAAAAGCACATAGAAAAAGTAAAATGCCCGAAGTGATAAAGAAATATGTTGGAATTTCGTTATTCGTTGGCTGAGGTGTCTCGATTAAACGACCTTTTGTTAATTGTCCAGCAGATGTACTTTTAATCGTTTTAGTTTTATCTAAGCTCATCAAATCATATTGGTAATGATGGTCAACAACTTTATGATTGGTGATAGTGAAAATTTGTTCAACATTGTTTTCGTAAAAGACTGTATCACCAATATGTAATTTTTGTGCAATTGATTTTGATAGGGTAAATGTCATGAAAAATATGACAGGTAAAAACCATTTATTCATTTTATAATCAGGTTAGTGTTAAATTGTAATTTCATTTAAAAGTAGATAAAGTGTTTGTGAAACCATAACAATAATCTCCAAGAGAGAATTAATAAATTCTAATAGTTTCCAAATTAGGAAACCTTATTATATTAGAATTTTTTTTTGACATTTTTTATTAAAAAGTAGAAGGAAAATATGCTGGAGTATATGTCTTTCTTTCACTTGAAAAAAAAGATACGAATGCGAATATTTTGTTTATTGCTTATATGATTTCCTTTTTAAGTAAAGTTATTATGAGCTAAAAGACATCCAATTATTCCAAACATATAAGTTGGTTGAAGAAAGCATTTTGTACACTAGATGATATTGTAATATTCCCGATTTTGGTATGTCAGATTAAGTTTATATACCAGTATTTTTCCAATTACATTACAGCAGGAAACAGAATACAGATAGACTACTTAATCTTAGCAGTTTGTGCTTAAGGAGAGGTAGCGGGTATGTTCTTGGAGGATTCTACCATTTATTCAGACTTTAATGATAGTCGTATCCAATAGATTTGTGCAATTATAAATAACAATAGTCATTCGTTCTAAACGTTTGAACACATCAAGCTGACACCAATTGATACCAACACAACATTGCTTTTTTGGTTAGAAACGAAGACTTAAAATTGAATTGAATTGAAATGAAACTATCTATTACTTTATCACTCCTTGCAACTTTGTTGATTGGAGTTAAAACTTATGCACAAGTTCAACTCGAAAAAGAGGTGAAAATCACAGATGTTGCACTACATTTTGATGGAAAGAAAGTAGCTGCAGGCTCAGCCGATGTAGACGATAAATACGATTATGTATTTGGTCCAAACATATCAGCACATGGAGATTGTCTAAAAAAATACAAGCAATTTGTATTTATGAGCTGGTATAGAGGCGGAGAAGAAGACAGACGCATGATGCTGTCCCGTTACAACACTCTTACCGGAAGTATAGTCACGATTGAATTCCCTCATCGACATACGGGACATAGCGGCAACACCCATTTAGGAGAATCGCACAATACCATTGGTGTTGGAGTAAGTAAACTAGACGGGACAATACATTTGTTGTTTGATATGCATGCTTACAGTAGAACTATTCCTAATGGAGCCTTCCCAACAAATTATTTCCGTTACGCTTATTCTGTGAAAGAAGCTGCAAGTGTAGCAGACGAAGACTTTACATTAGACCTTTTTGTCAAAGACCCAAAAGATGATGATTACAGCCATAATAGTTTAAATGGTATCGATAATGAATCAAAGTTTGGTCGTTTAACTTATCCTAAATTTTTCTCTAATGATGGAGGGGATCTCTTTATGTATATGAGAAAATGGAGTAGTTATAATGGTGGGTATCATTTTGCAAAATACGATGCAGCCACTTCAACTTGGTCAGAGTTCATCAAGTTTGCTGATTATAACGATCGAAATCACGGTCAGCCTTATGATTGGGGAATGTATGGTAAAATGAAATATGTGAATGGTAAAATCAGAGTGGGTTTTCAGCGTAGATTAAATAATAGAAATGATCGATATCAGTATCAAAATGGTATCTATTATGCCTATTCTGATGATCAGAGTGGAAAATCGATGTGGAAAAACCATAAAGACGAAGACTTTTCTATTCCACTAAGAGATGCCGATTTAATTAAGGTATCAGAACCTGGAGATTTCGTGACCACTACACAGAAAGATAAGGTCTATATTGTAGGAGGTTTTGATTGGAATGTAACACAAAATGGTGATGTACATATTATTTCACAAGTAAAGGATAAAGAAAATAACATCACTAAAAACATTCATTCTTACCGTCCAGCAGGTAGTAGTGAATTTATTCATAGTACTGATTTTTCTGGAGGATCGACCTTATACACTTCAGGAAATAGTATTTTCATTATCGGATTGAATTCCTCGGGTAGAATTTTTATTGAGAAAGCGGACGGCGGAAAAAACAATTTTGAAAGAGTATATGAAGCCACTTCAGGAAGAAGGTTTCACCATGGTGTTGCTTATGTTTACGAAGGTAAAGTGTATTACTATATGATGGAAAGAGGAACAGGGACTCAACAATCTTTATTTCTTCAAGTCATAGATTTAGACATAGACGCTTCTGGACCTGCAGGTTATGTTTATGCGGCGGATCAAGATCAAACAATTAAAGTATCAGGAACGATGGATATTGCCTACGGTGCTGATGGAGAATTTGTGTATTTGTATGATCAAACAGAGGATTGCCTTTGTGATAGCTCAACTTTTGGAGCATCACCTGATACAGAATCAGAGAAGAAGTGTTATGTAAGACCTGTTGTTTTTGTTGATGATGTACTTTTAAATAAGTCAAAAAAATCACTTGAGGTAGAACAAACCTATCAATTAAAAGCAACGGTAAATCCATACAATGCCAAAAATAAATCAATCACATGGCATTCTACCCATCCTTCTATAGCCACTGTTTCTGAAACAGGATTGGTGACTGCTGTTGCACTTGGTTCAACAGAAATTGTTGTCACTACAGAGGATGGAAACATAACAAATACTTGTGAGGTAGATGTAGTGGAAGAAGCATTTCCTAATATTGAATCTGTAGATGGCGCTCAATTACCTCATGTTCCTGAAAATTTATTGGACGAAAATCCGAGTAATGATTCACGTTGGAGTGCGAAAGAATACCCAAAATCTGTAGTCATCGATTATGGAGAAATTCTCTCTTTTACCAATACCAAAGTAGCTACTTATGAGAATAGATCGTATCATTTTACCATAAGTATTTCAGACTCACCAACAGGAGATTTTACGGAAATTGTGAATCAGTCTGGAGCAACTTCGGTGCAACCAATAGAACATTCGTTTCCAGTGGTGACAGGACGTTATTTAAAATTAACGATCACAGGTGCAACAGGATATGAAAGTAATTGGAGTAGTATTACTGAGTTTGAAGCTTTTTATCTAGCTAATAATAAAGTAGAAAGTATCGCTTTAAATTCGTCTTCTGCTTCTTTATTTGCAGAAGAAACTGTGCAACTAGAAGCTACGGTCTCTCCAAGTGATGCTGATAACCCATCAGTAACATGGTCTTCTTCAGAAATATCTGTAGCCAAAGTAGATAGTAATGGGTTGGTAACAGCAGTGTCAGAAGGGAATGCTACAATCACAGTAACCACCGAAGATGGAGGGTTTACAGCCACATGTTCAATCACTGTGCAACCAAAAGAGGTCATTAGTAGTACGGGTATTTTATCGAATGGATCAAGGAGTTTAATTTACCCTAATCCAGCGAATAAATGGCTTCATATTCAGATGAAAAATAATAGCAATGCGCCACTTTATATTATAATAATCAACCTTATTGGTCAAGTTGTTTTAGAAAAAGTGCTAAATGTAATTGAGGACCCTATAGATATTACCACACTAAAAAAAGGTACTTATATTATTTCTGTGAGTAATGGATCGGAGGTATTTACAGGGAAATTTATCAAGGAATAATTGATACTAGAATTTCTATTTGAGATAAAGAATGAATCATCAAAATTATGGGGCAATGACTTCATGATTTTGATGATTTTTTAGCTTAGTACTTCAATTTATTGGTTTTCGTCACATCAAAAAGTGCTTATTTGAAATATATCATAGATGAGAATAAGAGATTGAAAATAGGTGATATTGATGCTTTACTAGTGTAGTAACCCTGATAATAGACTATTCTACTATTATTTGAGATTATAATAATGAAAGTGCTCGATATATTTACTATCACTAAACAACATCATATTGAAATGAAAAGAATAACAACAGAGCATTTTCAACTAACTGATTTTTTAATGGCTATTAGAGATTTTTTTGGAGGGATAATCTCTCGAAAAATACCTTTATATCTTGCATTATTTTTTAATACAGGATTTGCAATAGCTCAAGAAAAACCAAACATTATATTTTTTCTGGCAGACGATCAAAACATTACAGATTACGGTTGTTACGGCAACGATAAAGTAAAAACACCAGGTGTAGATCGTTTAGCAAAAGAAGGGATGATCTTTTATAATGCATTTACTGCGCAGGCCATTTGCGCTCCAAGTAGATCTCAGCTTTTTACGGGAAATTACCCTTTGAAAAATGGATGTTTCATGAACCATGCTAAAACAAAGCCTACTATGAAAAGTGTGACCACTCGTTTAACAGCACTTGGTTACGAAGTGGTACTTGCAGGGAAAAGTCATGTGCAACCATCCTCAGTTTATCATTGGAGTAAAGAATGGCAACCTGTAAAGACAGAAGGAAAACCACGAGCGTACATTCCTCTAGACAGTATTGCCGATTATTTAAAAAATGCTGAAAAACCGTTTTGTATGTTCATCACATCAAAGTATCCTCATGGAAAATATTTTGATGTACCTGCGAAATCAGCGGACAATTATACCTTTTTTCCTTATGACAATAAGCAGAAGGACAATCAAGATTACCTTAAAAAATTAGCAGGATATTATCGAAATATAGAAGAAGATAATATTCAATTAGATCATGTTTTAAACATGGTAGATCAATATTTGGGAGACAATACCCTTTTCATTTATAGTGCCGACCATGGCGTAAACGGGAAATACACAGTGTACGATAGAGGGCTAAATGTACCCTTTGTGGTACGTTGGCCTAAAGAAATAAAAGCCAATACTAAAAGTGATGCATTAGTTCATTACACAGATGTTTTACCCACATTTATTGACATTGCGGGGGGAAAAGCACCCAAAGAGTTAGATGGTAAAAGCTTTTTGAAAATTCTGAAAGGCAGTAAAAAAGAAATTCATCAGTATGTCTATGGTGTGAGAACAAGTCAAAATATCTTGGCGGCATCTGTATCTCCATCAAGAATGATACGAAGTAAAAAGTATAAATACATCAGAAATTTTAATTCGGTAGAGGTGGTTGATCAAAATTTGGGAGACAATGAAGCTGTCAATGCTTTTATCAAAATGGGTGCTTTGAAATTTAAAAATTTGCCATTTGAAGAGTTATATGATATCGAAAAGGATCCGTTTGAACAAGTGAATTTGGCAAAAGATCCTAAGTATAGTAAAACAAAAGATCAACTAGCGAAAGCGATGTTTGAATGGATGAAAAACCAGGGTGATATATTGGATGATACAGAAGGGAATATGCCTCTTATACACCCAGGGAAAAGATTTAGACTCGATCAACAATCAAAATATATTGATATACCCGATTCGTTGGTCAATACCTTAAAAAAGGAGGATTACTTAACGTTAGATTATCTGTAAGCCTTAAAAAAATATACCATGAAATACACGATTACTTTAGGCATTGCAGTCTTCCTGATGTGTTTGTTTGCCTTTCAAAAAGAGAAAAAAGAAACGAAGCCAAATATATTATTTATTGCCATAGATGATTTACGACCAGAGTTAGGTTGTTATGGGGCAAAAGAAGTGCTATCACCCAACATAGATAAGTTGGCAGAAGAAAGTATTGTTTTCAATAGAGCGTACTGTAATGTGCCCGTTTGTGGTGCATCGAGAGCAAGTTTACTTACGGGTATTTTGCCTACAAAAACACGTTTTATTGATTATAAAGCGAAAGCACAAGAAGATGTACCAACTGCAAGAACATTACCGAGTGTCTTTAAAGAGGCAGGTTATACATGTATTTCTAATGGTAAAATTTTCCATTACAATAGAGATATGATGGAGCAAAGTTGGAGTAGGAAACCTTGGATGCCCAAAAGCAGTCATTCTACTAGTTTTGATCCTGAAACAAAGAAAATACTCAAAAAATCAGGCAATGGTAGAATCTACGAATTACCCGATGTAGCCGACAGTGTTTATACTGATTTTAAGATCGCACAGCAAACGATCAAAGACTTGAAAAAGTTTAAAAAATCGGGTCAACCCTTTTTCTTAGCGTGTGGCTTCTTTCGTCCTCATATGCCCTTTTATGCTCCTAAAAAGTACTGGGATTTATACAAAAGAGAAGAAATTACAATCGCATCCAATAGAAGCCGTCCAGAAAATGCTCCCACAAAATTAAAAGGGGGTGGAGAGTATAAAACGTATTATTTTGGAGACTATGAACCGAATACAGAGGAGTTTCATAAAATGATGAGACATGGTTATATGGCGTGTGTTAGTTATGTAGATCATTTGGCAGGTGAAGTTTTAAATGAATTGGAAAAATTGGGTTTGGCAGAAAATACTATTGTAGTGATTTGGGGAGACCATGGATGGCATTTAGGAGAGCATGAATTTTGGGGGAAACATAATACCATGCACAATGCTTTAAAAGTGCCTTTAATTATTAAGGTACCGAATAAGATCAATGGTGAAACCTCTCAAGCATTGATAGAAAGCGTAGACATCTATCCTACATTATGTGATTTAGCTGGATTACCTGTGCCAGAAACAGTGATGGGAGAAAGTTTTAAAACAATTCTAGAAAACCCAAATCAACCATTTAGGGAGGCAGTTTATGCACGTTTTAAGTCTGCTGATGCTATAGTAACCAAAGATTTTAATTACACTCTGTTTGATAATGGTGAGCAAATGTTGTATCACATTGTCAAGGACCCCGAAGAGAATCAGAATGTGGTCGATGCTCCTCAGCATACAGATCAGGTACATAAGATGAAAGCCTTATTAAATGAAAGACAAAAGGTGGCAATGACCTATCAGAATCAAAATGAAGAAAAATAAAAAGTATTAGAAGCATGATGATCTATAGAATAATATTTCTTCAACTTTTGTGTACTCTATCTGTTTATGGACAAAAAGAAGCTCGTTCTTGGGTGGAATTTGCAGCACAAAAGGAGAAGGGGCAGTTATCTTTTACTTCATTAAATGATTATTCTTATTCTGGGTATCATTTTTCGGAAAAACCTATTCCAGATGTATCTCAATGGAAGCAATTGGATGTAACTCAATTTGGAGCAGAACCAAATGATCAGCTTTTTGATGATGATGGGATTAGAGCAGCAATTCAAGCCGCAATAGAAAGTGATCAGCCGACGGTGGTTTATTTTCCCGCCGGTAAGTATTTAGTTTCTGATACTAATAATGCGGATCAACCGTTTATTATTAATGGGAGTAATATCGTATTAAAAGGGGCAGGGTCTGGAGTTGGAGGAACTGAAATATTTACTGATAAAACGACAGAAACGACTTCTTATCCTTATCGTTTTCAATTTGAAGCAGATAAAACTAATCAACAAAAGGTAATTGCTACAATAGAGAAAAGAATCAACAAAGGGGCATTTACTATTGAGGTTAAAGATGGAAGTCAATTGGCAGAAGGTCAAACAGTAGAATTATATCATAGTGGCGTAGGAAACCTTGAAGCCAATGCACCGGGTTTGCAGTACAAGGATATTTGGAAGATCAAAAATAGAGGTATAACGGTGGTAGAAAAACACCGCATTATTTCGATTAAAGGAAATCAAATTACATTTAAAAACCCTGTTCAATATACCATTACAGCAGATATTTCTGGAGCAGAGTTACGAGAATATACTACAATAGAGGAGGTCGGAATTGAAGATATTCTTTTTACGAGTGGATGGAAAAACAGATCCGAAATTTATAAACATCACGATAGTAAATTGGTAGATTATGCCTATCGTGCGATCAAGTTTGACCATGTACAAAATGGATGGATTAGAAATTGTGAAATTCGTGATTGGAATGAATGTTTACAGATAGATCATTCTATTGGAGTCACAGTTAAAAACCTTACGATAGCAGGAAAACAAGGGCATACGTCTTATTATGCAAGGTATTCTTATGGAGTATTATTTGAGAATTGTGAGGATAAAGTACCCATTGGATTTAATCATGCAGGAGGTCAAGGGCACGGTCCTGGTATGCGTTGGTCAACGGTAAATACGGTTTTTCTAAACTGTAAAATGATGAAACATCAATCCGTAGATTGCCATGGATATCATCCATACAGTAATTTATTAGATAATGTATCAGGAGGTAGTTTCTATAATAACGGTGGAGCCGAAAATTCTTATCCACAGAGTGGACCTTATATGACTTTTTGGAACTTTATACATGAGGGCAATTTTTCAAAAAAAGTATTTGATTTTTGGGATCCTATCAATAGAAAAAACAATACATATATGCAGCCAAATTTTATTGGATTTCAATCACCAAATCAAAATATCACTTTAAAAAATACAGGTTTTGAAGAGTTGACAGGAGAGGAGGCTTATCCAAAATCATTATTTAATGCTCAACTTCAATTAAGACTTTATGGTGGATATATGTCAGGGTCATCCTCAAACTCTACTGCAATTTTTGCTAATGATAAAAAGGAAGAGACTTATTGGGCATCTCAGTCAAATAAAGAAAGTGATTGGTTAATGTTAGATATGGGTAATGATCAAAGTATAAATGAGGTAATTATAGATGAAAGAACTGATCTTATTAGACATTGGGAAATTGAAGTTTTAATAGAAGGAAATTGGCAAAGAGTGGTATCAGGAAATAAGGTCGGAGCTAGAAAAGTGGTTACTTTTAATCCTGTATCCACAAGAAAAATAAAATTTAAAATGGAAAATAAACGAAGGAAAAGTGAAGATGACTCCATTAAAATCAACGGTTTTGAAGTGAAATTTAAAGCCAAGGATACTCTTAAAAAGAGAGAAAATAAATAGTTCAATTTAAATGAATACACTATCTCCCCCAAATTGGACGATTCTACAAGTTTTGTGGATCATCAATTAGCAAAAATTGTATTCCTTTAGGGTAAGGAGAAATTATGAAATGAACAAGTACAAAAGAATTGATGTTGTTTTAATGTACTAGAACAAATGAATTTTTTGATACGAAAAACTAATATAATAAATGAGCTATACCATCTTCAATTGGAAAATATTAAGTGATAGAAAGCTATTTCTATTTGTACTATTTTTTAGTATTGCTATTATATCTAATGCACAATCACTTCAGCATCCAACAATATGGATTACAGAAGAGGAAAAAGAGGAAATATTAAACAAGGCAGCAACTTACGATTGGGCACAAGAATTAGTAGATAATGTGTACAAGGTGGTGGATGGTAAAGTCCGTATACATGAGAAATATCCGGATAGAATTTTAAAGAAAATTCCCCCTTTAGCAGAAGATGATAATATACCAGAATTAAGTGTCACCACAGTGCATCAACATGGTAAAGTGACCGGTCTAGCAGCGAATGCAGGATTGCTCTATTATTTATCAGGAAAAGAGGAATACGCTCAACTTGCTGCGGATATTATTTGGCATTATGGTAGTGAGTTGGCTACAAGAACTCCACAAACAACATCAATTTGTGGTTATCCATTTTATGATGCGAGGACTTCTTATGGTCAAATAGCCATTGCCTATGATTTTATTCAGCCTTGGTTAAAAGCATCGAAAAGAGTAGTAGTTAATCATAAATGTGATAAGTTTGAAGACTATGATGATAAGGTAATGCAAAAAGCCATACTGAATATGACAGACAATGTTTTACAACAATATGGAAGACCTGATCACCATGGTAAATCAATTTCTAATCACCCAGTATTAACAGCCCCAGGGGCCCTATTTTTAATACTTTGCGTGGAAGATGATAAAGAAAGAGATCACCTTTTTAATGTATTTTGGGAAAAAGGGACAAGTCATCAAAACTCTTTTAAAAATACGATTTTACCCATGTTTGGGGCACAAGGAATATGGCCTGAATCTACCAGTTATAGCTTTATGGCTAACGTAACCATGATTCTCAATATCATAGATCGAATTAAGCCAGAAATGAATGTATACAAAGATTATAAATATATTCTTGATGGTAATTTCTTATTTGATAACCTAAGATTACCCGACGGAAGATTTGTGAGTTATGGAGATACTCATAGAAAAAATGACGGAACAGAAGCGTTATATAGATATACTTTAAACCTAGCTGAAAGAAGAAATTTGACCACCTATGAACAAAAAGCAAAGGTAGCGCTCAGACAAAAGTACAACCAACAGGGAGGCTTTTCTACAAATGTTGAAATAGCTACGTTTGGTTACTACACATCATTTACAAAACTATTGTGGGGAATTGATGTTCCTAAGCAGATAGAAACTACCATCGATTTTCAAAAACCTACTGTAGTGATTGAGCATGCAGGTGTGGTTCTTCAAAGAAATTATGTAAAAAAAAATAACGAGGAATTTGGCTTATGCGGAGTAATTGGAGGAGCACATTATGTACATTCACACGTAACCGGTATTTCCATGGAGCTTTATGGAGAAGGTTATGTGATGGCACCACAAGCCGGTTTACCTACAAGTGTGGCACAACGTAGAATACCTCTTCATGAGCATTATTTTAGATTATACGCAGGAAATAATACGGTTGTAGTTAATGGTTCGTCACATGGTTTAGATGAAGGGTCTTGGAAAGGTAAAGCCAATGTGTGGCAAAATAGAACTGTAAATATTGCTGCAGAACCTTCTCATTTGGATGATCCTATAAGTACTAATTTTAGCTTTGCTACTCAACATTTAGAGGATGAAGTGAACAATGCCATTCAGGAACGAACTTTAAGTACAATTCGTACAAGCCCTGAAACAGCCTATTACTTTGATTTATTCAGATCAAAATCTTTGGATGAGAATAAATTTCATGATTACATCTATCATAATTTAGGAGATAAAATGACTGTGATGAATGATAATGAAAAGAAAATTCCTACATCACCTACTGATAAATATGATAATGATATCGGAGATCAAGTTCATTCCCCAGGTTGGAAATTTTTTGAAAACACCAACTCATCTGCACCAATAGATAAAGCTGTAACAGTAAGGTATGATTTATTAAAGGATAAAAAATACATGCATCAGTTTTTACCATCTGGGGTGACGAGGGAATATACCACTGCTTTAGCACCAGCAAGTAGAGATATCAATGAAGAGTATCTTGATAAGAAAACACAAGTGTTGGTCATCAGACAGCAAGGAGAAGCATGGGACCGACCTTTTATTTCAGTTTTTGAACCAAGTGCATCAAAAAAATCGAGTATTCAAAGTGTAACTCCCTTAGAAAACGGGCAATCAATTGTTGGTGTAGAAGTAAAATCAAAAGTACATGGGGACACAGTAACAGATTTTATTTTATGTACCGACGGTTCTAATTTTGAATACAATAACCCTTCACTTGGTATTTATTTTAAAGGAAGATACGGAATTGTAAGAGTTGTAGAAAAGAACAATGGAGATAAAGAAACAACACTTTATATCGGCGATGGACACAGTTTGTCTTATGGTGATCGAGTAGTCTACGCGAATAAAGAAAGAAAAGGCATTAAGGTTTTTAGTTTGAATTAAGGAGTTGAATAAATGAATTTGACTTGGAAATAATTTCAAACCCTTATTGCAGTTTATAATACAATAAGGGTTTGTTTATTTCTATAGATATTCCAAATTAAGAATCTAATCAAATGGCTATATTAAATGCCTAAGGTAGTAGAAGAATATGCTAGTGGTTTTAAAAAGTTGTAATCGTTATGTTTCTAAAATCAATTGGATATCCTTCATATTGTAAAAGAATTTTGCCTTTCTGAGTTTCAGGATTTTTTCCTTTATTGATGACTTTACCATTTAGTTTTTGAATAATTTCACCCTTTCTAGAACGGATAGTAATAGTATTCCAATCTCCGGTTGCATTAGAACTATCTTTATATCGAGTTGCAATAATATTCTTTCCAGCTTGTTTTGCATCTTCAACGTCTAAAGAATATCCATCAATTAAAATAATGTCTCCAGTATTCCCTTCCTTTACTTGAAACTGTATTCCCTTTGGCCATATTTTATCTTGAATCAGTGGAGAAATAAGGTACATCACTCCACTATTTTTATTTTTACTTCTTTTTATAAAAGTGCTGTCTGTATTCCATCGGTATTCTAGGCTTAGCTCAAAGTTTTCATAGCTTTTATCCGTCATGAGGTATGCTATTTTTTTTCCATGGAATCTTATCACCTCGTCTTCAATAATAAATAAATCGGCAGGGTTGGAATGTATGCCGCTTTTAGGTTCAAAAGCATACCACCCTTCAAAGTTCTCACCATTGAATAAAGATTGTTTGTGTTGAGAGAACACCGATGAACAAAAACAAAATGATAGTAATATAAAAGAGAAGTATTTCATGACGGTTTGTTTGTATGTGATTAAAAAATCTGATTGAAATCGAATATAATAAGTAATAGAATGGAGAAAGTTGGATTGTATTATATGGACGGTATTTGAGACTATTTTAGCCAATTTTATGAGTTCCAAACTAACTCATATAAAGAATAACTCGTGGAAGACTATCGGACAATTCTACCAACAACTGAGAGAGATTACTAATTGATGTTCGTAAATGAAAATCGTCGTACATAATTTCATTTTAACGTAGTTTATGAATGTTAACAAACATTGTATTAAAAAATATTACACACAATGATTCATTGTATAATATTGCACTATATAAATAAATATTTGGATAATAATAACCTATTAATATTACAATGAAAACAAAATTTCTATTTATTTTTACTCTATTTAGTTCTTTTCTTTCCCTAGGTCAAACCACCAAAGTTTCAAATATCACCTTACAACAATACATTAATATTGAAGGTCGAAAAATGGAACTAAATGGAGCAGGCGTCAGAACTAAATACTTATTCCCAGTGTATGTAAGTAGTTTGTATTTACAAGACAAATCATCCAACCCGAATGAAGTATTGTATAATATCGATCATAAAATTGTACAAGTTGATATTATTTCTAGTTTAATCACAAAAGAACAATTTAAAGAATCAGTAAAAGAAGGTTTAGAATATTTTAGAGAGTCTTCAGATATTGATCATGAAATCGATATGTTCCTTAGTGTTATTAAAGACGAGGTGGTGTTAGGAGATAAATTTCAATTTGTAGCAGAAGACTCTGTTTGTAAAATTTTTAAAAATAACAAAGAGTTGATTGTTATAGATGGTAAAAAATTTCAGAAAGCACTATTTTCAATTTGGTTAGGAAATAAACCTATTGACGACAACTTAAAAGATGAAATGTTAGGTAAAATTTAGAAAAATTCTATTAATACATTTGAATTCATCATCAGTCCACTCTCTAAAAAATGGACTGATGATATTATATTTACATCACATTTCCCCATTAACCTTAGACATACAAATAAAACGCATTGTTTTTTTACCTTCTTTTGTAGTAAACCAAGCCGCTAAATCTGTTTTTCCTTCCTCAACATCAATAGTAATGTATGTGGTGGTTAAAGTATTGTCAACTGAAGCTTATTACTTGTTGCATTTATTACATTTAAGAATGATTTCCTTTTTTACGTTATTATGGATGTATCGACAAGAAAATCAAGAGGTGTTCCTACTTTTGATGAAAGATACTTTAAGAAAACCTCGTTAAAGGCATGGAATTCTGCTAGTTATACCAATATTAATGATGCGTTCATAGGTCTAGGCCAATGTATTACATTTTCTTCCCATTGGTTTTTCAAAGAGCACTTTGCTCCTTATTTAAGATTTGGATTTTCTAACGGAGTAGGAGAGTATTTGAATCATGTATTTATTTGATTTCTGAAACCTCATCACTTCTCGAAGATAATACTTCTTTGTGAGTTCTTCTTATATATATTTTTCGCTTTAATTTTCCCTTTTTTATGACTTGGGCGATATTGATTATTAGTGGGATCAAGAATACATTTGACTTGATATTCAATCATTTTTTCGAATGGAAGGAGGAAATCATTTGTATCACATTGCTCTACCTCTCCTTTCTTGAGTAAATTTATTACAGTATAAACCGACTCAATTGTACTAAGGCAAAGAGACTCTGGTTGCTGCTTAAGAATGAACTTTGATTTTATTTTATTATCAAAACTTACCCTTTGTAATGATTGGAGATTCTTACTAAGTCTTAGCATCTTACGAGCACAAGGCCATGTCCCGTCGAGTATAAATAGATGTGGAGAATCGCCTAGAAAGTGATTCATTTCAGTGCTATTTCTTTCTGATAAGTTGAAGTTTTCTTTTCCTGGATAAAGTAAAAAAGAGCTACTTGCTTCATTGGTTAGTATTTCATTAACGCGTTTGTTATTCGTAAAATCAACATCAACGATAATTTCAGAATGTTCAAGTTGAAGGTTTGTCATAACCCCTGTTCCGTTTTTTTCTTTCTTATATTCCATAGGATGCATAAGAATGACAAAACGAGTATTTGTTTGTATAGGATTAGTGTATTTACAACTACATGAAGCAGATGGCCTCATACATTTATAACATTTGACTCTAGGATTTTCTATTTCTACTCGCAAAGTAAATTTCTTTATATTTCTAATTGACTATAATCGCATTATAAAAATTATAGTCTAGCCTTCAACTCTCAAACAAGCTGCTGCCTGAATTTCGGCTGCAAACTTAATTATTTTCAAAGTTGAAGCAAAGGTTTTATTTTAAATATCTGCTATATCGTAAGTGTAAAGGTAAAAGACAGCTCTTGTAAAGACACATTAACGAAGTCTTCTGACTTTGAAGTGAATGATAATGCGGTATTTATATTCAAGTTAGAGAGACAATAATCTGTTTCATTTTAAGATAAAGGAGAAGATATTTCCTTTTTAATTTGGGCTAAACTGTTTGTTGTGTAAGTGTCAGCGTTTCTATGAACTCCAGCATTCTGAAAGTTTGTAACTTATCACAACACTCTAATATTTACATATAGAAAAATAATCCTGACCAAGGCTTTTCATCATGATCAGGATTTAGTAGAATGCTAAAATAGTTACTGATTAGTTTACTCAATAAACGTAATTGGTAATATCATAGATGACGCATAAGCGTGGTTATTGAGCATTTGTGGTTTCCAATGACTAACACGAACGACTTTATTATAAATGTATAATTCAACATCTGTGTATTCATGTCTTGGGTCTTTTTTAACTTTACCATTTCTATCAACGATAAATGTCAAGTAAACTTTTGTAGTTTTTTTAATCACAAAATCACTATGTTTCACTTCCTCTTGCACCTTTTCATAAAAAGTTCTTAACCCGCCTTCATGCATAGCTCTAGAAGACTGATCAGGGTTTTTGATCCACATTAATGTATCTCCAGAAGTCAAAATGGTTTCTTTGCTTAATGGAATATTGTTCTTGTAGATTGTATGATATTTTGTTTGATCACTTTTGTTTATATAATCAAGTATTCCAGATCCATTCGACAACACTTCTTTTCCTTCCATAGTAATTTGAGCAACCTTCTTTTTACCTTTTACAAAAGAACCATTTTCAACAATCTTATTATCATTATAATATCTGATATAATCATAAGATTTATCAGCATACTTCTCTTTTGAGGGATTACGGTAAAAATCTACCGCTTTTTTAATTTTCTTAAAGGGGTATACGATAGACTTACTATGTAATACATGGTTTTTGATCAAAAGAGCGGTTACGGTATCACCTTCCAATTGGAATTTTCTCATGTAAGGTGTTTCCTTTTTGGTCTCATTAGCCATGTATTTTGTTTCATAGTATAATGTATGATTTGTTTGTTGAGCAAAGACGTTGACTGTAATCATTAACGCCAAGAAAATAGTCAGAATAGCTAATTTTTGAAGTTTCATTTTGATAGATTTTTTACAATAATAATTTAGCTTTAAACACTCCCGCAAATACCTATTATTTTTTTTAATTCACAAGCTATTACACATCAATTATCCTTTGATAAAGACGTTATAGATGACGTGAATATGAGTATACTTTATTTGAAAACACTCACTCAATGTTGTATTTCTGAGTGCTGTGTTAGGCTTAATACTAGAAATTGCGGGAAGCATGTTCTTGTGGAATATCAATACTAGTTTTTAAAGTGGAGTAGTCACTTATTTACTCCTAATAGCATCTTTTTTTATGTCTTCAGTCTATCTAGGTAAATTACTTATTACTCCCAAATAGGTTTTTGTCTAACAAAAGAGGTACCCCATCTACCTACTTTTGTAATGTAAAAACTTAAAAATCTGATTCTATGAAGACATTTAGCTCAATTTTGATCGCACTTTTGTTTACTGTCACTGTTAATGCACAGAAAAACAAGAAACCAAACATTTTGGTGATTATGGGAGATGACATCGGTATACCTAATCTTAGTGTATATGGTCATGGTATGATGGGGTATCAAACACCCAATATTGATAAAATTGCAAGACAAGGTGTAATGTTTACTGATTATTACGGTGAGCAAAGTTGTACAGCCGGTCGAGCAGCTTTTATAACTGGTCAACACATCATAAGAACAGGGTTATCTAAAGTGGGGTTGCCAGGTGCACCTGTAGGTATTCATGATGGAACAGTAACACTTGGAGAAATGTTAAAATCACAAGGATATGCAACAGGTCAATTTGGTAAAAATCACTTTGGAGACCAAGACCAATACTTACCAACTAACCACGGTTTTGATGAGTTTTTTGGAAATCTTTATCACTTAAATGCCGAGGAAGAACCAGAGCATGAAGATTGGCCAGAAAATGATGCTAATGGTCGTGTTGCTAGGCCTAGAGGTGTTATTAAAGCATCTGCCGACGGAAGAATAAAAGATACTGGTCCATTAACTAAAAAGCGAATGGAAACTGTTGACCAAGAATTTAAGGCTGCTGCTTTTGATTTTATGGAAAGAAAGACAAAAGAGGGGACACCTTGGTTTACTTGGATGAACACTACAGGTATGCACTTCTTTACGCATATTGATGATAAATATGACGGTATTTCTGGATTGAACAAATACGCTGATGGTATGATTCGTTTAGATGACATTGTTGGGGCTTTCCTTACAAAACTAGAAGAGTTAGGGGTAGATGAAAATACAATTGTAATCTTTACTACCGATAATGGTGTACATCAAGCTACATGGCCTGATGCGGGAGTAACTTGGTTCCATGGCGAAAAAACAACTAATTATGAAGGTGGTTTTAGAGTGCCTTGTATGGCTAGATTCCCAGAAAGGTATGGAGTTGAAGCCGGTACTATAATTAACGAAGTCACTTCACATCTAGATTGGGTCCCTACATTAATGGCAGCAGCTGGAGATGAAAAAATTACAGAAAAATTAAAGTCAGGAGATTTTAAAGTGAATGATAAAACGTTCAAAAATCACTTAGATGGATACAATATGCTTCCTTTATGGTCTGGTAAAACAGAGAAAAAACCTAGAGAATATTATATCTATGGTACTGATGGAGGTGAAATTTCTGCCATTCGCTTTGCTGACAGATGGAAAGCCATGTATATGGAACAAAAAGCTGTAGGACAAGATGTTTGGGTATATAAACTAGAGCATCTAAAAGCACCATTCTTATATGATTTAAGAATGGATCCATTTGAAAAAGCAAGAGAAACAAATGCTTACCATGATTGGTATGTTCAACACCCTTTCTTATTCGGATGGGCAGGGAGTTATATTATGGAGTTTAAGGAGACCTTTAAGGAGTTTCCTCAAATTCAAAAACCAGCTACTTGGAACGTTACTGAAATAAAATAGTAGTTTTTATAAATGCCAATATTTAAGAAGTTGTCTCATAAATCATCTACACAATACTATAAATTAGTAGGAGTAAGGTAGGAGACAACTTCTTTTTTTATAGTACTTAGGAATACATTATCCTATTATCAAAAAGTGTGAACCTATCTTCTCTTCAATCCATTTGGCATAACAATCAATTGTATAGAACTTAAATTAATAGACATGAAAAATACGATTCTTATAATGGCCATTTTGTTGATTAGTACGTTTTATGTGCGTGCTCAAGACGCAAATGACCCAATAGATCCAAGCCCAACAGGTGCGTTATTTAATAGAGCATATGGTGATGAATATTCAAAAACTCAATTTTTAGCCAATTTAACGATATATGATAAATGGTTTTTTAGATTGACAGTTGAAGAACAATTCAATTATGACAGTAAAAATGAATTTAAAGGGGGTAATTTTATGGTTTCTCGTTTATTCAACTCTAAAAATGAAAAACACAAATATGGTTTTGGTGTCATTGCAAGTAATTTTCACAATGTAGGTTGGGCAGGTGGCGTCAACTTTGTTTCAGTGAGTAAGTTACTAGGCGGTTGGAAGGTAATTACATTAACAACATTACAAGGTGGAGACGAAATTTTCACAATGGAATTTCAGCCCGGCTTATATAAAAACCTTAAACATAACTGGTATTTAAGATCTCATCCAAGAATGTTATTTGATTTTAATAACAGCGATAAGAATGAAGTACCAGTTGGATTTGGTTTCGGGAAAATATTTTCTGCTGGTACTGATGGTTTGACTAAAATAAACCTATTATTTGAACCACAATACGACTTCTATCAAGATACTCCAATGCTTTACATGGGAATGAAGGTACTTTGGAATTGATCTTATAAGCTATTTTGCTGTCATAAATTGATCAAAATGGAGGTCATCTTCGATCTTGATTTATCTAATTATAATTATTCTAGATTTATATTTCCCAACTACTTAATGTTAGTACAAAATAAAACCCTTACCACTTTCTTAACTAAAGTAGTAAGGGTTCTATTTTAAATATAAAGTAATATTTGATGCTGCTTATAATCACAATGAGAAAAGTTGGATGAAGTACCAACTTCATCCTTTTTTATATCCACACATCAAATCAACACTAAATTATTTTTCTACTTTTTCGTAAGTAGTATCTGCCCATCTAATTTGTGCTCTTCCACCTTTTACACGATAAGCACCATATCTAACACCAGATTGTGTACCTCTTTCTGGCTCAGGAATATCCCAATTAAATACTTCTTCGCCAACTATAGCATCAGCATAATGTATTTTTTTAGAAGCATCATTCGGATCTGCTCTAAACCCAACTTTTAACTCTATATGAGTACTCTGTCCTTTAGGAATGTTAGTAAGATAAATAATATCTCTACCTTCAGCTCCAGAACCTCCTCTGTAATTGATTTGTTCTCTGTAAAGATCAAAGGAAACCTGAGTGTCTTTTGTTTCTTCTGTATCACCATACACTGGTTTAGCTAAATAAAGACAGATTGCTGGGTCAGGAGAACCTCCACCTCCTGTGTGTTTACCTTTTGCTTGCATAATGTAAGTACCATCACTGCCTTCACCAGCAGCATCACCTGTTTCTAAGATCCTTACTGTACCAGTAAAATGAACATAGCTACCTACCTCTGTAGATGTAGCTCTAGCTAGAGACCTTTCAATTCTAGGTTGAAGACTACTTTTGTCAATATTGTTAGATTCGTGAGTAATGTTATACGAACCCCATATTTTACCATTTATTGTTGTTTCATAATAGTTGGCATAACAACTTCTATCATCTGCAGTTCCAACATTAACAGAATTAGGAATATCTGTTACCCTTTCTGTATTTTGTCCATCGTCATTACAAGTAGTATAACTGCCTGTAATTTCATCAGAAATAATTATTTCAGGACCAGTAGGCTCTTCTTCTTCCTCTTCCTCCTCTTCTTCTTCTTCTTTATTATCACCATCTGGATCTTCTGTATCCTCTGGAACAACTATTTCTTCCATTTCTTCTATAGTGTCATCCTGAGAACAAGACCACATAAAAGCGGTTAAAAGTATTAGTATGGAGAAGAATAACTTAGGGACAGACAAAAATAAATTCATACGTTTCATTAATAGTAAAGTTTAATCTGGTTGAAAATCAAAAAATGGTGTTCCGTTTAGTTCTATTTATTCTATAGAAATAAACGATCCAAACTTTAAAAGCAAGATGGAATTTTAAAAAGAAAAAATAATCCAAATCGCAGGTGCAATAGTTCAAAAATAAAAGAAAATCAAATGAGATGACTTGTGAACACCAAAAGAAAAATGATTTAATAGACTTGCAGTTTACTTTAAATATGAACTTGAGTTTGCATCAAAAAATGAAAAACACAAATAATCACTCTACTAAAGAGATCTCACGTTTATCTATAATGTAAAATAGTCCAAACTAAAGGTGAATCTGTCTAAATGATATCGTAAGGGTTGTTACTACGAATTTATATTTAGTTCTTACCATCATTGATTTTTATGAATGAACTGTATTAATGTGATAGAGAAATGAATTACAAATATCTGTTTTTCCTTTTTTGATTCACACTTTGAATTATTACGCCAGTAAATAACTAGACATTACATTGAAATGAAAAAATTCAGTTTACAATTACTTTTACTATTTATCTCATTGACCGCATTTTCGCAGTCAGCCAGCTACACGAAATCAACAGTTGTAACAAATTGTTGGAAAACGAATCCTGTTATTGCAACAGCAACACAACAAAACTCAATTGCAATTTTTGAGAACTTTGTCTACATGGTCTACTATAATTCTGATAGATATTTGTGTATATCTAGAAGTGATAATTATGGTGATGGTGGATGGAAAACCATTCAATTGAACCACAGGTACGAACAAAGAAATGGAGTTTGGGATAGTCACAATACGCCCAACATTATCATTTCTCCAATAGATAAACGTATACACCTTTCTTTTGATCATCATAAACGTGATCTAAGGTATATGCTTTCGTGGGCAAATACGGCAACAATTAGTAATGCTCAATTTACCGCAAGCAGATTTAGTTCTGTTCGTAAGTATTTAGAAGCTAATAAGACCACCATTAAAGACGTGACTTATCCTCGATTTTTTGTCGGAAGAAATCAGAATCTGTTCTTTATGTACCGAAAAGGTGGTAGTGGCAATGGCGATACTTATATGGTAAAATATAATAATGATGCCACATGGAGTAAGCCATTTGAAATTATCGATGGTAATATCGGAACGTACAACGGAAGTAACAGTCGTTGTGCTTATTTTAATGATGTACAATTCCATTCAGGAAAAATTCACCTGACTTGGGTTTGGAGAGAAACACCAAATGCGGATACAAACCATGATTTAATGTATGCTTATTCCGGAAATGATGGTGTTTCATGGAAAAACGCTAAAGGTGAGTATTTATCCATGCCTATGAATGTAAATAGCAATGGATTAAAAGTAGCTACAATTCCTCAAAATTCTGGCTTAACCAATCATAACGGTGCAGCAGTAGATGGAGATGGGAATGTACATACTATTTTAAGAATAAATGGTGCATATTATCATCATTACGGAGTGAAAGGTACAGATGGTAAATTTAATTGGTCATCTAACCTAGTAGCCACATTTACGGGCGATAGACCAAAGCTATACTGTGATCGAAGTAGTAATACTTTGTATCTTATCGTTAGAAAATCTTCTAGCTTAAAACTGTTTGCAACAGCATCTAACGGACAAAAATGGAATCAGTGGAGCGAAATTAAATCTTTCTCAGACAAATTTACTTCTACCACAAATAGCATCATCAATAGTTCTGGTACCCAGCTTACCACAATGGCGGTATCAAGTGATAAACGTTTGCAAATCATCAAATGGTCTTTGTCAAGTTCAAATGCAAGAACAAATCAGGCTTTTGTTAACGAAGAAACACCACTAGAAAAAATAATGACTGTATATCCAAACCCAACAAATTCAGATTTTACAATTGATTTTAGAGGAGTGGAAAATGCAGATGTATTAATATTTAATCAATTAGGAAAACTTGTTTACCAATCTCAAATTTCGGAAGGGGTGGTTCATCTTAAAAAAGGGGACTTATTTTCTTCTGGCTTTTATTTGATAAATGTTGTAGACAAGCAATCGCTTAAAACATATCAAGGTAAAATCCTTATACAATAGTTGAAAAATACTATAACGAATTAGTACAGTATTTATCATCTAATAAGTGATTTTAAAACATAAAAATCAATGAATGAGGTTGTCTTTAAAAATCAGATATATAGTTGTAGAAGTGTTCGGAAGAATAGCTCTATAAGCTATGATCAATTAAAATGAATGTGATTTTAAGAGAAGACAACCTCATTCAATTATCGTCAAATGAATTGAGTTTGTGTGAAGTGTGACAGTGTATTGAAACTTTTTGATTAGAGAAATTAAAACAGAAACTAATAATATTGTAATACAAAAATAGCGACTACAGTGAAAAGAAGAGATTTTTTACTTAATTCAACATTAGTAGGAGTTGGATTAAGCTTACCTTTCGGGTCATTATTAACCTCTTGTTCAAGTGGACATAGTAAAAATAAAGAGGGTGTGAATTTTAAAGATTTTTCTTTCAACCTCTTGAAAAAGTGGTGCGACGGAATGATTGACATACAAGTAAACAACCCCGCTGATCCTACAGTGCATGGCCTGATGGAATGTCCTGCTTGTGATGTGATTCATGCACGTCTTCAAGATGCCGTTTATCCTATGTTTTACATGGCAAAAGAAACCGGCGAAGAGAAATATTTGCAAGCAGGAATTAATGCTTTTGAATGGGCAGAAGCCAATGTGAGTAGGCCTGACGGTAGCTGGACCAACGATTTAAATCCTAAATCATGGAACGGTACAACAGTTTTTGGCGCTATTGCTCTAGCAGAAACGTTAAAACACCATTCTGATTTATTGGACGATAAAACCATTGTACGTTGGAAAAACAGGTTAAGAGAAGCCACAGATTTTATCTTAAAGAAATTTCCTAAAATCGATGCGACCAATGTAAATTATGGAGGGACAAATATTTATGCTTTACATCTGATTGGTGAATTGTTAGATGAGCCAAAATACACCAATAAAAGTAAGGTTTTAGCCAATGATATCAAGTCTTATTTTACAAGCCCAAATAGATTATTATTTGGTGAGATCAAACCATCTGCTCATAAGTTGAGTGTAAAAGGTTTACCAGGTGTGGACTTAGGGTACAATGTAGAGGAAACTCTAAATAGTTTGGTACTCTATGCTCACGAAACAAAAGACGAAGAATTAATTAAAATTCTCCATAAATCCCTTGATAGTCATTTAGAGTTTATGATGCCAGATGGCGGATGGGACAATAGTTGGGGAACAAGAATGTTTAAATGGACCTATTGGGGTTCACGTACTTGCGATGGCTGTCAACCGGCATTTAGTGTTATGGCTTCCGAAAACCCAGCATTTGGTACAGCAGTAATTAAGAATACAGAACTTTTAGACAGGTGCACCAGTAATGGATTGTTACATGGTGGTATGCATTATGTTTCTCATGGTATAAAACCATGTTTGCATCATACGTTTACCCACGCTAAATCTTTGGCATTTATGCTAGATAACTGGAAAGAATTACCAGATTTAGACGTAGCCACTCCTTTACCAAGAGCTACAGCACAAGGAGTTCAATATTTTGAAGAATTAGATACGGTCTTGGTTTCTAGAGGGCAATGGCGTTCAACCATTACAGCTTACGATGCAGAATATTATCATAAGAAAGATTTAAGACAGGCTACGGGTGCATCTCTTTCCACTTTATATCATAATAAAGTCGGGTTAATTTGTGCTGCAAGTTTGGCTGTGTATAAAAAAATGGAACCTTTAAATCAGCAAAGTGCACCAGGAAAAGACATTGCTTTAACTCCCAGGATAGAAACATTTTCTGGAGATCAATGGTACACAAACTTATTTGATTTAGAGGCATCATTCAATACCAAAAACGACGACTACCTTATCACTGTACAAGGGGCGATGCAACTTAAAAACGAAAGCAGACAAAAAGTGGTCAATACGGCTGGTAATTTTAATGTCGACTATCAATTTACTAGCGATAACCTAATCATTAAAGCCAGCACTAATCAAGATATTAATGAAAAGACGGCATTTGTTTTACCCATTATTTCACCAAATAATGAAGAGGTAATTCATGTCAATGCAAATAAAATTAAGGTGAAGAAACCTAACGGGACTCTTAAAATTTCAGCCAATGTTCCCATCAAAATTAGAAAAACTGAAAAGAACAGGACATTTAATATGGTACCCGGTGTTGAAGCAATTCCACTTGATCTATTTTTTGATAAAAATGAAAAATCGATTAGAATCAAATTGGAAGTAGTATAGCTTACGATGTTGTCAAAAACACTTTCTTTTGTCGAACTCAGATAATGAGGTATTGAAGGAAAGAACTATCTATAATTATTCATAAAAAGTAGCACCGAGAGTATTCTTGGTGCTGCTTTTTTTTGTTTTTGATCGATTTTAAAAGGCATCATAAGTGTCTCTTTTAAAAATTGATTGATGTAAAATCTTCTTTTTTTCTTGATATAAAATCGATCACTAAATATTACCTCAACAATCTTTGATAAAAACCTCTTTGTAAGTACTGTTTTTCAGTCTATTGGACGATACTACTTTCTTTAAGGATTTTTTTTTACCAAAAAATGGGGAGTTTTAGTTCGTAAGATTAGATAAGTATTTCAGACTTCTCATTTTTTTGATATGAAATTTATTACTAAACAAAATACAGGGTTTTATATCCCTTTAATGTTAATCATAACACTAATTACGACTTCTTGTAATACGAATGTAAAGCGTAGTCAAATTACTGAAAGTCCACGTCATAAATATAATTTTAATTTGGATTGGCAGTTCATTAAATCCAATCCTAATAATGCAGAGAAAGTAGAGTATAACGATTCGGATTGGGAAACAATCAGTTGCCCTCATACCTTTAATGATATTGATACCTTTGATAATTTTAGTAAAGGAAAACACGATGGAGAATCGGATCAATGGAGAGGAACGGTATGGTATAGAAAGCATTTCCAGATTCCTGAAAAAGACAGAGGAAAACGAGTATATATTGAATTTGAATCTGTTCGTCAGATCGCAGAAGTTTACGTAAACGGTAAATTCTTAGGAAAAAATCAAACAGGCTTTATCCCTTTTGGATACGATTTAACTCCTTACCTTAATAAGGATGGAGAAAATGTATTGGCTGTGAAAGTCAATAACGATAGAGGAGATCATTTTAGAGATAACTTTCCATTAGTATGGAACCACGAACATTGGCACCCGTCTCACGGTGGAATTTACAGAAATGTATTTCTTCATGTCATGAATCCATTACACATCACTTTACCTTTGTACGACAATTTAAAAACAACAGGTACCTATGTGTATGCAGAAAATATTAGTGAGAAGGCAGCAGATGTTTTTGTCACTGCAGAAATTCAAAATGAAAATTCATCAACAGAAAGCTTTACAGTAGAGAATCATATTTTTGATAATAACGGAAAGTGGGTGACGTCTGTACACTCTTCAGAAGAAATTTTGAAAGGTGAAAAGAAAGTACTTCATCAACAATTAAAAGTAGAAAACCCAGAATTGTGGTCTACTAGATACCCTTACATGTATAAGGTACAATCTGTGATCAAACAAGGAGAAAAAGTGGTAGATACCTATGAGTCACCATTAGGAATTCGTTCTTTTGAGTTTAATCCTGATTCTGGTTTTTATAATAACGGTGAGTATGTAAAATTACATGGTTGGGGACAAAAACCGACCAATACTTGGGCAGGTCTCGGTGCTGCATTGCCAGATTGGTTAAGAGATCATACGTATCAATTAATGGATGAAGCAGGTGGTAACTTTATTCGTTGGGGACACTGTGCGGGATCTCCTGCTGAAATTGATATGGGCGATAAATATGGTTTTGTTACCTTAATGCCGGGAGTATCAGGTGAATCTGAAGACGAAGGAGAAACATGGGATATAAGAATTGCCGCTTTCCGTGATATGATTGTGTACTACAGAAACCACCCTTCTATTTTTATTTGGGAAGGAGGTAACTGGTCGGAATCTGTAGCACATTATGAAGAAATTTTGAAGGTGATTGCTACCTATGATCCCAATGGTAAAAGATTAATGGGTAATAGACGAGCTGATTTAGAAGATCATTCTAAAGATTATGTAACGATTGAAATTGGTACTGAAGGATGGGAAGGAGAAATGGATAACTTACCAATTATCGAAAGTGAATATTGTAGAGATGAATCGCCGAGAAGATCTTGGGACAAATTCACTCCCGATGATAATTACTTTTCACACCCCAACATTAAGAAGAACACTTATGTAATGGCCTCTGAAAAGTTTGCCGTAAGACAGGCGGAACATTGGTGGAAAAAAATGGGGGTAAAACCTTACCATAGTGGAGGTGCCAATTGGGTGTTTACAGATGGTCCTCACGGTGGACGTTGCCCTACAGAAGTCACTAGAGCAAGTGGTGAAGTAGATGCAGTTAGACTACCCAAAGAAGCTTTTTATGCTTGTAAAGCCATGTGGAGACCAGAGCCTCAAGTACATATTGTAGGGCATTGGAATTATACATCAAAAGTAAAGAAACCTATCTATGTTATCTCTAATGGAGATGCCGTGAAATTGTATGTGAACGATCAATTGATAGGCGTCGATTCTGTTCCAGATAATGGCTATGTTTACAAGTTTAATAAGGTACAATGGGAAGTAGGTTCGATTAAGGCAGAAGCTTACCTTAATGGTAAAAAAATAGTTGAACAAACAAAAATAACTGCTGGAGAACCATATGCAATCCAATTAACACCAATTACAGGTCCAAAAGGGTGGCAAGCGGATGGTTCTGATATTGCTTTGATTGATGTTGAAGTGGTAGATAAAGAAGGCAACAGATGTCCATTGGAGAAAGGTAAAGTAGATTTTACTTTTGAAGGAGAAGGTGTATGGAGAGGAGGATACAATAGTGGATTAGAAAACACTATCAATCATCTTTATTTAAATGTTGAAGCAGGAATAAACAGGGTAGCGGTTCGCTCATTGTTAAAAGCAGGTAAGGTAACAATTACGGCTTCAATGAAAGGAATCAAACCTGCAGAAGTAGAATTGCAATCTAATCCTGTAGCGTTAAATGGAGGTCTTACTTTAGAAATGCCTCAAGTATTTGATGTAGTGGCATCAAGAGAACCTTTACCGGTACATGTACCATACATTCCTCCTTATAAAGCAGAAGAAAGATTGAAAAGTGATTTATTTACAAGTTTCAGTTACACAGGAGACGCAGAAGCAAAATTAAGAACCAACGCATTTTGGGGAAAGAAAGCATACATAGACTTACCGTATAATTATACAACAATACCTAGATATCTTCATGGAGCTGAATATGTTAGAATGCCAAATTCTGATTACAAATATTGGGCAAGAGACCAACTGCAATTTGTGGCAGGTAAATCTATGACTATCTACATTGGTCATGACAAAAGAGTGCCTTTACCTGCATTTATTAAAGAAGACTATGTACCCACAGGAGATAGTTTTAAGTTGGGAAAAGTGAGCATGTCAATTTATAAAAGAGAAGCTGAAGCAGGAGAAAGCATTGTAATGGCAGGCAACAGCGATGGAGAAGTTCCAGAAGATGCAAGGATGTATGTTGTTTTTGGAAAACAGAAGTAGCAGACGATATTTTATTCAAGACAAGATGAATTAAACACGATATGAAAACGAACTTTTATCAAACTAGATTACTCTTAATTACCTTTTGGGCTTGCCTAATAGGGGTAAAAACTTACGGACAAACAACCGACCAGCCAAATATCATTTTTATACTAACTGATGATCAACGTTGGAATGCTTTGGGTTATGCAGGTAACCCTCATGCAACTACTCCAGAAATGGATAAGTTGGCCGAACAAGGAACGTATTTTAGCAATGCGATGGTAACAACACCTATCTGTTCTGCCAGTCGTTCTTCCATTTTCTCTGGTGTTCACGAAAGATCTCATAGATATACTTTTCAGACTGGAGATATTCGTGATGAATACATGCAAAACGCTTATCCTTTAGTATTAAAAGATGCAGGCTATTATACAGGTTTCTTTGGTAAATTCGGGGTGAAATATGCCGGAATGGAGAATTTATTTGATGAAATCGAAGATTATGATCGTGCTTATAAATACAAAGATTACAGAGGGTATTATTATAAAACTATCGATGGTGATACGGTTCACTTAACAAGGTATACAGGTCAAAAAGCATTAGACTTTATTGATGATGTTCCAGAAGATAAGCCGTTTTCATTGTCGTTATGTTTTAGTGCGCCACATGCTCATGATGGTGCTCCAAAACAATACTTTTGGCAAGATGAGCCAGATAAATTGTATCAGGACATGGAAATGCCTGAGCCAAGTCTATCACAAGATAAATACTACGATGCCTTACCACAAATTGTAAAAGACGGGTTCAATAAAACAAGATGGTATTGGAGAGATGATACACCAGAGAAGTACCAACACAGTACAAAAGGGTATTACAGAATGATTTATGGGGTGGATCAAGAAATTACTAAAATCAGAAAGAAATTAGAAGAAAAAGGGTTGGCTGATAATACCGTGATTATCCTCATGGGAGACAATGGTTTCTTCTTAGGAGAACGTCAGATTTCTGGTAAGTGGTTAATGTACGACAACTGTGTTAGAGTACCTTTAATTATTTATGACCCAAGAGGTAAAGAGCATCAAGATATTGATCAAATGGCGTTGAACATCGATATTTCTGCCACTTTAGCAGATTTAGCCAACGCAGAAGCACCTCAATCTTGGCAGGGTAAAAGTTTGATGCCATTGGTGAATGGAGATAAAAGTGCATTTCTTAGAGACACGGTTTTAATTGAGCATTTATGGGAGTTTGAACATATTCCTCCAAGTGAAGGGGTACGTACTAGCGAATGGAAGTATTTACGTTATGTCAATGATAAATCAATAGAAGAACTTTATAACTTAAAAAAGGATCCTAAGGAAACGAAGAACTTAGCCAACAAGTCGAAATACAAAAAAGTACTCGAAGAATTCCGTGCTAAAAATGATGAATTAGGACAACGTTATGGTGATGTCTATTCAGGTGTTCCTTCAGGTTTAAATGTGGAATTGATTAGAGAGCCTTCTCATACAATTATTAAGGATAGTCAACCTGAATTGGGATGGATGATTCCAGCGGAAGCAAGGAAACAAAAAGGATATCAAGTGTTAGTTTCTTCAACAAGAGAAAAAGCACAAATGAATATAGGTGATGTTTGGGACAGTGGTAACGTAAGAAGCAATCAATCTTCTAACATAGAAATTGATACTACACTAGCACCGAATAAAACTTACTTCTGGAAAGTGAGAATTTTTGACGAAGCCAATAGAATTTCTGAGTATTCGCAAATTCAAGAATTCAAAACAGGAGATTTAGAAAGAAACGAAACATCTTCTAACTTCTTCCAAATTGAAAATATCAAGCCAACAAATGTGAAAGCATTAGGAGATGGAGGATATTTCCTAGACTTTGGTAAAGATGCTTTTGCCGCATTAAGCTTTAATTATGATGTCGAAGAAGAAAAAGAAATTACCATTCGATTAGGAGAAAAACTGTTGAATGATAGAATTGATCAGAATCCAGGTGGTACTATTCGTTATCAGGAATTAAAAATTAAGGTAAAGCCAGGGCAAACGTATTACGAAGTGCCATTGGTGGCCGATGAGCGTAATACCAACCAATTGGCTGTTGCTCTGCCAGATTCATTCCCAGTGCTTTTACCTTTCAGATATGTTGAGGTAGAAGGAACGGATGCTAATTTTAGACCTGAATTGGTCACTCAGCAAGCTTACTTTAATTATTTTGATGCCAACAGCAGTGCTTTTGCAAGTTCAGACAAAGTGCTTAATCAGGTATGGGATCTTTGTAAATACTCTATAAAAGCAACTACTTTTGCGGGTTATTATGTTGATGGTGATCGTGAAAGAATTCCTTATGAGGCAGATGCTTATTTAAATCAATTGAGTCATTATTCTATGGATAATGAGTATGCGATTGCTAGAAAAACAATTGAGTATTTCTTCGAAAGTAAGCCAACATGGCCAACAGAATGGCAACAACATGTAGCGATGATGATGTATCAGGATTACATGTACACTGGGAATACAGAACTAATCCATCGTTTTTATGAGAGATTAAAAGTAAAAACATTAATGGACCTTGAAGTGGAAGATGGTTTTGTGAGTACAAAATCAGAAGCACACAATGCAGATTTCTTATTAAAATTAGGTTTCCCTGATACCACACGAAGATTAAAAGATATTGTCGATTGGCCTCCAAAAGCCAAGAACTTCGGTGGTAAGAAAGGAGCGCAGCAAGGAGAACGCGATGGCTATGTATTTAAAAGAATCAACACAGTAGTGAATGCTTTCTATTATCACAACATGATGATAATGGCTGAGTTTGCACATATTCTAGGTAAATCTGAAGAAGCTTATGATTTTGAATTTAGAGCGATCAAAGTGAAAAAATCAATTAATGAGCAACTGTTTAATGAAGAAGGAGGCTACTATGTTGACGGTGTGGGTACAGACCACGGATCTTTACATGCCAATATGTTCTTGTTAGCATTTGATGTAGTACCAGAAAATAGAAAACAATCTGTTGTGGCACATGTAAAGTCTAGAGGACTATCTTGTAGTGTATACGGTGCACAGTATTTATTAGAAGCATTGTATGCTGCTGGAGAAGAAGATTATGCGTTGTCGTTAATGACGGGAACAAGCGATCGTAGTTGGTACAACATGATCAAGATTGGTTCTACTATTACCTTAGAAGCATGGGACATGAAATACAAGACCAATTCTGATTGGAATCACGCTTGGGGTGCTGCTCCTGCCAATATCATCCCGAAAGAAATGTGGGGAATTAAACCTACAAAGCCAGGTTTTGAAATGGTAGAGATTAATCCTCAAATGAGTACGCTAAAAAATTGTTCTATAGAAGTTCCCACTGTAAAAGGACAAATAAAAGGTACTTACACTAAAGTGAGTAATAGAGTGAAAAAATTTACTATCGAATTACCTGCAAATATGGTAGGCGAGTTTAAGTTGAATTTATCATCAGAAGATATTGTCACTCTAAACGGAAAAACAGTCAATACATCATTTGGATCACTTCGTTTAGAAGCTGGTAAAAATGAGATCAATATTAAAGTCAATTCATTCTAATGAATAGAGGAATTGTAACTACCCAGATCATCTAATTACTCAAGGCCAGGTTTTACTTTGAGTGTAAAACTTGGCTCACTTTTCTTTTTTGAAAGTGATAGAAGAATTGAAAAACAAGAACATGAAACTTTTTTACATATTCATCTTACAAATTTTATTCTGTAGTTTATCACTCCAGGCGGTTGCTACTCCTAATGTGAATTATACCATCAATAATTCATGGCAATTTATGAGGAGTAATGAGATAAAAACGCTTGCTGATATTTCATCTAACAGCAAAAATGCAGAATGGGTAAATATTCCACACACTTGGAACGATAAAGATGTTATTGATGAAGAAGAAGGGTACTATCGCGGAATGGGTTGGTATATTAAAGAAGTTAGCATTCCCACATCCTTTAAAGAAAAGGAAGTATTTCTTCAATTTGAAGGGGTCAATACGCTAGCAGAAGTGTATATCAATGGTCAATTATCGGGTACTCATGTTGGAGGGTATACACGTTTTGTAGTGCCTGTCTCAAAGTTTATCACTTTTGATGATCAGCAACTTACCACCACCTTTAAAATTGTGGTAAAAGTAGACAATAGCTTCAACAAAAACCGACCTTCTTTAACGGCGGATTTCACTTTTTTTGGAGGAATTTATCGAGACATCAACCTTATCACAAAAGATAAAGTTCATTTTAATTTTGAACAAGATGGATCGAATGGGTGTTTTCTTACAACGCCCAAAGTATCGGTAGAGAAAGGGGAGTTGCATTTAAAAGCACACATAAAAAACGATGCTTCGTCTAAGAAAAAGATAAAACTAATCAGTAAAATATTTGATCCAAAAGGAAAGTTGATTGCTGAAAAAATAAGTAAGATCAATTTAGTACCTCAACAAAACAGTACGATTGATATTGATTTAGATGCCGTCGATCAACCACAATTATGGGACACTAAAACTCCCCACCTGTATCAAGTAGTTTGTGAGTTGTGGGACGCTAAAACCAATACAAAAGTAGACGAGGTGGTAAATCCTTTAGGCTTTAGATGGTTCGAATTTGATGTAGAAAAAGGGTTTTTCTTAAATGGTCAGTCATTAAAATTAATAGGAACAAACCGACATCAAGATTATAAAGGAATTGGTAATGCATTGCCCGATTACTTGCATGTAGAAGATATCAGAATAATGAAAGAAATGGGAAGTAACTTCCTTAGAATTGCTCATTATCCTCAAGATCCCTACATTTTAGAAGCATGTGATCGATTAGGTATTTTGGCTACAGTAGAAACGCCAGTAATAAATACAGTCACAGAAAATGAGCAATTTGATAAGAATTGTTTGAGTGCCCAATTAGAGATGATTCGTCAAAGTTATAATCATCCTAGCTTAATTATTTGGGCATATATGAATGAAATACTGCTAAAACCAAAATACAAAAAAGACCCAGTACGTTATAAAAAATATACTGATTATATCGTACAGTTGGCCAATAAATTAGAAACTCTAACAAGAGAAGAAGATCCTTTTAGGTACACCATGATACCTAACCATGGCGGTATGGAAACATATCGTGATGCAGGTTTAACAGAAGTACCCATGATTGTTGGTTGGAATATTTATGACGGTTGGTATGGTAGAGAATATGATGCCTTAGAGGCCAAATTGATTAAATTTCATGAAGGGGTCAATAAACCATTCATTATAACGGAATATGGGGCAGGGGCAGATCCACGTTTGCATACTTTAAACCCAACCAGATTTGATTTTACGCAAGAGTATGCCACAAATTATCATCAACATTATGTGAAGGTAATTCATAAGCTTCCTTTTGTAGCAGGTGCAAATGTTTGGAATTATGCAGATTTTAGTTCGGAACACCGGGTAGATGCAGTACAAAGTGTTAATAACAAAGGTTTGGTGGGCATAGACAGAAAGCCAAAAGACGTTTACTATTTTTATCAAGCAGCTTTGTTAGAAAAACCTTTTGTAGGTATTGCTGCTAAAACTTGGAAAAGAAGAACATGTATTGAAAATCAAGAGGGTAAGTCGGTAATGCCTGTTCAAGTGTTCTCGAATCAAGAACAAGTAGAATTGTTTATTAATGGTAAGAGTTGTGGAAAGAAAAAAGTAGAAGAAAAAATAGCGGTATTCGAGGTGCCTTTCATTCATGGTATTAATCGCCTTAAGGCGGTAACAAGTACTTTGGAAGATTATGCCGAAGTACGCATTAATATATTGCCACAGAAACTAGATACTTTTCCCGCCAATGGTTTTTCTATCAACCTTGGTGATGAACGTTTTTTCTATGATGATCAAATAGACCAAGCATGGGGGATAGGTAAAAAATATACAGAAGGAAGTTGGGGTACAATAGGAGGAACACCTTACGTGAGACCTTCCAAAAGAAAGCAACATCCTTACGGAACCAATCATACAATTCAAGGTACTTATAACGATCCTGTGTACCAAACGCAATTGGTGGGTATTGAAAAATTTAGAATGGATGTGCCTCCAGGAGTTTACGATGTTCAACTACATTTTGCTGAATTAGAAGGATCGAGCGCCAAACACCTTCCTTATGATTTAATGGAAGGCGAACAAGTAGATAAAGAGCAGATAAGTCGTACTTTTTCTGTTAAAATAAATGATCAATTGATCTTAAATAGGTTAGATATATTGACTCAATTTGGAGAATACAAAGCGATAAAATATAAAGCTCAAATTAGAGTAGAAGAAGGTCAGCCTCTACTGATAGAATTTGATAAAATCATTGGAGAACCGGTCATGAATGCCATAGAAATCTACAAGAAAATTTAATGCTTGATACATAAACAGACTTTAGTTTTAAAAGGACTTATCAATAAAATAAATAACAAACCACATTTTGAGGTGGTGAATGAACAACATAACAATGAAACGAAAAACCTTACTCTTAGTAGTTCTATTACTTAATTCCTTTTGGGTGGCAGCACAAGAGAAGCCCAATGTATTGGTATTTTTAGTAGACGATTTACGTCCTAATTTAGGATGTTACGGAAACGATGTGATCCAAACGCCTAATATTGATAAATTAGCTGAACAGGGCATTAAGTTCAACTCAGCCTATGCTCAACAAGGTATTTGTGCACCTTCTAGAATGAGTATACTCACCTCAAAAAGAGTAGATCAAATAGGCGTTTATTCAATTTTTACGCCATTGCGCTCTGTACAAAAAGACATGGTAACTATGCCTCAGTTTTATAAATCTAATGGATATAAAACAGTAAGTATAGGTAAAGTATATCATCATACAAGAGACGATATAGACAATTGGAGTATCCATATACCAAAAGAGCCGAACGCTTACGTACTTCCAGAAAATCTCGCTTTGATAGACAGTATTAAAGAAGTGGGTGGTAGAAAAGGTCCTGCATACGAAGCAGCAGATGTTAAAGATGAAGCGTACAAAGACGGTAGAGTAGCAGTGGCAGCTATCAAGACTTTAAAGGAAATCAAAAACGATCCTTTTATGATGGTTGTCGGACTTAGTAAACCGCACTTACCATTTAATGCCCCTAAAAAATATTGGGATTTATATGATCGTTCATCATTTAAAATTCCTTTAAGACAACAGCCTACTGATGTCAGTACTTATGCAACAACTCCTTGGGGAGAATTAAGAGGCTATTACGGAATGCCTAAAAAAGGACAATTAAATGATGAAACAAGCCAAACACTTATTCATGGTTACTATGCAAGTGTAAGTTATATCGATGCACAAGTAGGTAAAATTATGGATACTTTAGAGGCATTGGACTTAAGAAAAAATACCATTGTTGTATTTATGAGTGATCATGGATGGAAATTGGGAGAATATGGAGATTGGTGCAAACACACCAACTTTGAATTAGATACAAGAGTACCTTTAATTATTAGTAGAGAAACTAATTATAACAAAGCAAAATCTAATAAAACTTCTGATGCACTTGTAGAAAACATTGATGTTTTCCCAACATTAGCAGATGCATGTGGCCTGACATTAAAAAACGTTGATGGTAAATCTTTGGTGCCATTATTAGATAAGCCCAATAAAAAAGGGGATGAGGCCGCTTACAGCCTTTATGCTAGAGGAGATAAGATAATGGGATTAACTGTAACCAATGGAGAATGGAGGTATACAGAATGGAGAGATCTTCAGAATAAGAAACTTCACTCTTCAGAACTCTATTTGTGTGATCAAGATTACAGTGTTCAAAATATTAATTATGTAGATGATGCTAAGCATCAGAAAATTGTCGATAACATGAAAGGATTATTGTATGCGCAATATCCAAAAGATAAGTATGATTTTCTTTTTCTTAAGAAGAAAAAAGTAACAAAGAAAAAGTCTTGAATAGTTGGATTCTTTACCTGAATTAATTTAGTAGTTTTTAAATACGTACCCCGTTCTCAATTTTAAAAAAAAATATTTTAAGTGGAGAGTTGTGGTACGTATTTTTATTAAATTTAAAATATGAAGTACATAAATAACATAAAATGGGGAATAATAGGTTGTGGTGATGTAACTGAGGTAAAAAGCGGGCCAGCCTATCAAATTGTAGAGGGTTTTGAATTGAAAGCAGTCATGAGAAGAGATGCTACAAAAGTTCAAGATTATGCTAAAAGACATGGGGTAGAAAAATACTACACCGATGCTGATCAATTAATTAATGACCCTGAAATAGATGCCATTTACATTGCAACACCTCCAGATGTTCATTTATATTATGCTTTAAAAGTAGCTAAAGCCAATAAGATATGTTGTATCGAAAAACCTTTAGCACCCAACTACCAAGATAGTCTAGCTATTTACAATACCTTTAAAGAGAAAAATATCCCTTTGTTTGTCGCTTATTACAGAAGGTCATTACCACGTTTTGAAAAAGTAAAGACATGGTTGGATCATAATGAAATAGGAGAGGTAAGACATATCAATTGGAAATTAAGCAGTCCACCAAGTGCATTAGATGTATCGAAAGAATACAATTGGAGAACAGACAGTAACATCGCCTTAGGTGGCTATTTTGATGATTTAGCTAGTCATGGAATAGATTTATTAGTGCATTTTTTCGGTAAATTTAAAGAAGTGACAGGACATTGTACTAATCAACAAAAATTATATTCAGCCTATGATTCCATCACTGCATCTTGGTTGTTTAACAATGGCATAACAGGTACTGGTTATTGGAATTTTGGAAGTCAAAAAGAAGAAGAAACCTTAGAAATTCTAGGAAGTGAAGGGACAATTGTTTTATCTATTTTTCATGAAAATCCAATACAATTAAAGAAAGGTAATAAGATAGAAACAATAGAAATTGAGCATCCAAAACATGTGCAATTGTGCCATGTAGAGCATATGAAAAAGCATTTAATGGAAGATGATTTCACTCATCCATCCACCCCTTATGATGCACAACATGTAAGTTGGGTCATGGACAAAATATTAGGTAAAATATAATGAAAATAAAAAAAACAGCTTCAATTTTTGGTACACTTGTATCCTTATTTTTAATCACTAGTTGTCAAAATGCGAAGGTCAGTTCAAAACCAAATATTTTACTTATTTGTGTAGATGACCTTCGACCAGAATTAAGCAGTTTTGGTGCAAACTATATCAGTTCACCTAACATAGATTCTTTTGCTGCAGAGGGAGTTGCATTTCAAAAACATTACGTTAACGCCCCAAGTTGTGGGCCGTCTCGCTATACTTTATTGACGGGTAAGTATGGACCATCAGGTAATAATGCACTATTTAGAAGAGCGAATAAAATAAAAAAAGGTACAGAAAAAATAGATGACAGTATGCCCGAATGGTTTAAAAACCATGGGTATACAACAGTCTCGGTCGGTAAAGTATCTCATCATCCCGGTGGAAGAGGAGGTAAGAATTGGAATGACAGTACAGAGATTGAAATGCCAAACGCTTGGGATAAACATCTTATGCCAGTTGCAGAATGGGAACACCCTAAAGGAATGATGCACGGCTTAGCCAATGGACAGCAACGAATAACATCGGCGAGCACAGATGTTTTTCAGTCGGAAAAAGGGGATGACTATACTTACCCAGACGGTGCAATTACAGATGAAGCATTAAAACAATTAAGATTGCTGACCTCTAATAATGAAAAACCCTTTTTTCTTGCCTATGGTATTATCAAACCTCACTTGCCATTTGGAGCTCCACAATCTTATTACGATCGGTATGATGGAGTAGAACTGCCTGAAATAGCACATCCTCAAAAGCCAAAAGGAAAAACAACATGGCATGGATCGGGTGAGTTTATGGGGTACAACCGTTGGGGATTAAACCCCAATAAAAATAAGGATTTTGCGGATGAAGTACGTCGTCATTATGCAGCATGTGTAAGCTATGCAGATGCTCAAGTAGGTATCATTCTAGATGAATTGAAAAGAACAGGAGCGGATAAAAACACCATTGTTGTATTATGGGGAGATCATGGTTGGCACCTGGGAGAACATGCTATTTGGGGGAAACATAGTTTATTCGAAGAAGCCTTACATGCACCACTAATCATTCAGTATCCTGGAATGCAACAAAAAGGAACGACCACAAATGCTATCGTAGAGACCCTCGACATTTTTCCGACATTATGTGATTTGACAGGAATTGAAATTCCTAAATACGCACAAGGTGAATCATTAAAAGAGATATTAGCTGCACCTAATACCCCTGGCCACACAGCTATAGCCTATACAGGTAAAGCTTCAAGCGTCAGAACATCTACCCATCGAATGACACTTCATAAGGATGGATTTGTAGAATTATACGATCATACAACCATGGAGAAGGAAAACAAAAATGTAGCAGAAGAAAACTCAGAAGTGGTGGATAGTTTAAAGAGGGTTTTAAATAATAGATTATTAGATTAAATCATAACACACTTAATAACTAAGACTTATTGTAGTATGTTAATTTCAATATAAGAACTTTAAGAAAAGATATAGTGCAATATCGTAATTTCCTACAGCATCTATTACATCTTTGGGCTACAATAAATTGTGTGTATGAAATGATCAATTGGAGTGAAATGTTAAGAATTAAAAATATCGACTTATTTTATGTAAGTCATAATTAAAAAAAATGAATATGAACTTTTGTCTTGAAAAATATAAAAAAATGAAGCTGATAGTAGTCATTACTATTATTTTATTTTCATCACTTGTTTCCTGTAGTATTCAATCAACAGATAAAAATAATGTGAAACCAAACATAGTTATTATAAATATTGATGACATGGGTTGGAAAGATGTTGGTTTTATGGGAAGTGAGTATTACGAAACACCTAATATTGATAAGCTCTCTACCAATGGTATGGTGTTTACCAATGGTTATGCAGCATCAGCAAACTGTGCACCGAGTAGAGCCTGTTTAATGACAGGAATGTGGACACCACGTCATGGGGTTTATACGGTAAATTCTTCTGAAAGAGGGTTAGCGAAAGATCGAAAAATAATTCCAACAAAAAACACAAACCTCTTAGCGTCAGAATTTACTATAATTCCTGAAGTTCTAAAAAGTAATGGATATACTACCTGTCATGCAGGCAAGTGGCATTTGAGTCATAATCCTCTTGAAGATGGTTTTGATGTAAATATAGGTGGTAGCCATGCAGGTCTTCCAAAAAGTTATTACCCACCTTATAAAAGTGTGCGTATTGCTAAAGGGAAAAGTGAATATTTAACGGATTTGGTCATGGAAAAGGCGATAGAGTTTGTTGATACGATTGCTTCACCATTCTTTCTTTACTATTCTCCATATGCTGTACATACACCTATAACTCCAGTAGATAGCTTACTAACTAAATATAAGAATAAGGCACCCTGGAATGGTCAAAAAAACTATAAATACGCTACCATGATAGATAATCTAGATAGAAATATTGGGTTGCTAATAAAAGTATTAAAAAACAAAAATCTTTTTGATAATACCTTGATTGTATTTACTTCAGATAACGGAGGGTTGTATGGAATAACCCAACAAAAACCTTTAAGAGCTGGAAAGGGAAGTTATTATGAAGGTGGTATTCGAGCGCCTTTTTTCTTTGTTTTCAATAATAAAATTACACCAAATACAAAGAGTGATGTACCAATATCCAATCTCGATATTTTTCCAACTATTCTAAATTATGCTGGTATTGAAAATACACAATTGGAATTAGATGGAGATAATATTTCTTCAGTACTTGAAGGAAAAACAGCAGCACTAGAGCGTCCATTATTTTGGCATTTTCCCATCTATTTAGAAGCCTACTATAGAAAAGACAACGAAAACAGAGATTCGTTATTTAGAACAAGACCTGGCTCGGTAATACGTAAAGGCGATTGGAAAATGCATTACTATTTTGAAGATGATGACATTGATTTATTTAACTTAGCTGAAGATATTGGAGAGCAAAACAATTTAGCTAAAATTAAGCCTAAAAAGGTAGAAGAACTTCTAAAGGATTTACAAAAATGGTGGAAAGATACTAATGCCCCAATTCCTACAAAATTGAATCCTAAATATGAAGATTAAAAAAACGAATACACCATGTTTTATGTAAGTAATGAGGGTTAATTTGCTACAATAAGTTTTTTAATGTTTGTAATACCTAACTATTATAAGTATCCAATTGATAGGCGTTACTCCAATTTTTCTAAGTGCATGACAAAAACAGTTTTGTGTGAAAATCTTGATCATTAAAATTTTTATCTAATAGCTTATCTGAAATATAATCTAATCCATATTTGAAGAAGATTTTAACTCTTCTTCCATGCTTTAAAATTCTTATTTCCTTGATATTATGATAAAAAAAAATCCCTTCTGTTCTAAGTAACGCCTGTCGCTTGATACTTAAACAGAAGGGTGATTTGAACTATTATACGTCCTATAAGCGAGCTTTAATTCTCCTAAGTATGGATTACTTATATTACCCGTAATAGCACTATATGGAATTTCGATATAAACTTTGTCAGTATTATTTAAATTCTCATCTTCATATCTAAACAATTCTGTCCCATCTTCATCGTTTTCATATACCACTATCAAATTCACCAGGAACAATGTTAACTGTTATTGCAATAAGATAACCTATAACATTCTCTTCCAAGTCTTTCTCCTCTATAACTTCTATAGATTCTAATGGTGCATTTCCATTTGTTCCGATTACTCTTACACTAATGTTTTCAGGAATTAATGCAGATGCTTCGTATGGCATTGTAATTCTAACCTGACTATTTATCAATTGACCTGATTCTGGATCGACTGCTACTTCTCCACTGCCTTGATCTTGCAAATAAATAATATTGGATAAATCAATTGAAGGATCAAAAGAGGAGAAATAATAATTTTCAGAAGAAGATGATAAATCTAACCTCCCACTTGAGTTATTTGCAATATCTTTTGCTTCAATTCCTACAATAGTAAAATAAGTTGGATACTTATTTGGATTTGACAATCCTTCGTTCGGGTTAAATTTGAAAATAAGTTGATTTAGATTACTATTATCTTTGGTGAAGTTATCTAAAGCAATAGATAGTTCCTGTTCATTAGTATTTGATCCATCTACAATTACTCTATTAACTTTAAGACTTGTTTCGTCTTTATCTAAATCAAATTCGTTCAAATTCAACGTTACAATTGCTTCCGAATCAGATTGCAACCAAGTTAAGTCTTCTGTACTCCATTCTGGAGATAAAACTTCAGTATTTGCAACACGAAGGATTGGGTCAGCTAGTAAGCTAGGCTTCGTATTATCTATAATGTGATAATCCGTCCAAGTGGCATTTAATCTTGGATCAGAAGTATTATATAGATTAACAAAAGATTTAATTACTTCTCCTTCATTGAATAGATTTAGTATATCTGTATTCAAGGTTAAGATAATTCTATTATTATCTGTATTAATATTAACCTCACTATCTCTTGGATACAAGACTTTTTTTACTTCATTAGCTTCATTAAATAACACTATTTCTGAAAAATTTTCATCAATAACTTGTTCTGAAACACCGTCTTCAAAAGCAAACTTATATTTTAGTTGAGAACCTTGTTTTAGATAATTTTTAGTTTTCTGATGATGTACACTCGCTATGTAAAATTCATTTTCTGTTAATTTTATAATAGGATTCCTATGAGTACCATTATCATTTATTTGGGTAACAACTCCTTTATTTCCTGCAAGGTCTGTATGTTCTATGTACATACTTAATTCTTCATTACCTCTAAAGAAACTACCATCTGAACTTGGAGCACCAAAATCTAAAGTATATTGATTACCACTATCATGACTAGGGTTTCCAATTTGTGGTAATCTAAATATTTCTGTTGAATTATTACTAAAAACTAATTCATGTTCTTGTTCAGTATTAAATGTAGGATCATCTACCTTTACTGAAATATTGACTTCTGTTTCTGATTTGGCAACTGTCAGGTCTGATAATTCTACTTCCGGTTGTGTGAAATCAAAGAATACGTCTATTATTTTCTCAGGCTCTAAAGTGTAAATTAAATATTCTGTTACCTCATCGTACTCTTGTGAAATAGAATTCCAAATAAATGTTATCTTCGTGTAAGTAATAATTAAGTCTATTTTATTTAAACTTTCATCTGTAACATAAGAAGCTATACTTGATTTATTGATCGAAATTTCAGTAGGATTATTATTTAAATTATAATTAGTAGAATCCAAACTTAATTCCTTATCATCAAAAAAAATTTTGGAAGAAGAAAAAGAATAAACTACATATTGAGGATCACCTGTTGACCCTTCATTAGCATGTGCTACTCCACTTAATGAAAATTTTATTGAATCATCGTTGGAAGAAAAAACATAAAATGTATTTTCACCAATGTCAATAGAATTATAATTATTATTTTTTAGTTCAAATGAATCAATATTCTTATTAATTTCATTCCCAAATGAAAAATTAATAAGTGAAAGAGTAAAAATTAAAATAAGTACAGAAAACCTCATATTCGTATATTTTAATTATTACAAGTTCCTATTATATCTTTTAAAGGTACACCATCAAAAAGAATATCATTCTCCATTATTTTTCCGGTCTTACATGTGTTATCAACAACCTCTAAATATTCACTAATTTCACCCAAAGGAAATTCACTATATGGCTTAATTAAAACATAATGACTATTTGTTATCATCATATCATAATCAAATTTCACATTAGATAATACAAGTTTTGAGTCAAATTTATCTGTCACTGAGAAATCTACAGCACTATCTCTTCGTTTACTGTCAACTAAAAACTTAAAATTACAATTCTTTATGATTGTAGAAATTCCTACAACTCTTATGGGAGAATATCCATATTCATTATCATAGAAAAAATTACAGTTTTCAATTTCTAAAGGTAGTGAGTAATTAGTTACACCATCAACCGCTGCCCCTGATATATTTTGATTATTTTCATACCCATAAAAAGTACAATTTCTAATCTTAATACCTCCTGCTACGTAATTTAATTTTGCTCTTTTAAAATTAAAACCATCAACACACAAATTACCACTTTCAAAAGCTCTTGCAAGAATATTAATACCACCTTTAAAAATTGATATATTTGATATTAAATTTCTATCTTCTAATTTTTCAAAAATATCACCATTAAAAGATCCTCTGATAAAAATATTCTTCTCAAACATTAATGTTTCTGTATACTCTCCTTTTTTAAATAAAATCTCAACAGTCGCTGCACTATTGTTTTCTGAAAGTGTATTTGCTGCATCTGCTGCATCTTGAGGTTTCGTAAACGCATTCTCCCAACTACTACCATCTCCAGTTCCAGTCGCTGCAACATCCACAAATACACCACCATGTAAATCGTCTAACGTTTTCACTTCAGAGGCTACTTCTTCACTCTCTTCTAATACAATTTTTACTGCTGCTTTCACCTCATAAGACACTCCAATATCTAAACCGTGTCCTACCGCTACTAAAGTCGTCTCGTCTTTCATTTCGGCATCCATCCAAGTATATGCTGCATCTGAAGATTTTTTGTAGTAGAAACCTAATTGTAAATCATCGTTAGGTGCAATATCCGAAGTGAATGTCCCCTCCATGTATAAACCACCTTGGTTATTACTTACCTCTAAGGTATTTACAGCGAAGGTATATGTTTTGAAGTTTTCCTCTTGTACAGAAAGTACATCCTCTCCATGTTTTACTGTTACTTTTGAAGAGTAATCAGAAGACATCTCTAAACCAGGAACAACGAATTCTAACCCTTCAAGATCTGCGTCGTATTCTTCGGAAACTGTTTTTACTACAGTCTCTCCGGAAAGTACTTCTGCAACAATCGTGATTTTTGTATTATCTAAAACGCCTTCTAAAGCACCGTTTAATCGTAATGAAGTAAAACCACCATTTACTGTAAAGTTTGTTTTTACTTCTTGCGTACTTACTTTCTTTTTCCCTGTAGTCACGACATCTTCGCCACGAATTACAGAAAAATCGTATTGGTATTCCTTACCAGAAGTTAATTCTGATACTTCGAAAGTAAACTCTCCATTTTGTACGTTGGTAAAAGACTTTTCGGAAATCACCTCTTCCCCATCGTAGACAACGAATTTAGCCGTAGCTTCTAAGGAATCTTCATAATTTTCAATGTTTGCTGTTAACTCCAAAGTGGTATAACCAATTGTTGGATCTGAAGCTGTTACTGTTACGCCGTCCATCCCATTTATTGGATTATCACCACCATTAATAACTTCTTCTGACTTATCACATGATGTTGTCAGTAATAACAAGTATCCTAGTAGGACAACTAGCGTAGTTAGTTTGTTTTTCATGTTTGTAAAATTTATTTCAGTTTTAGCGAATCGATTGAGTACATTACGCTATTTAAAAAAATTATTGTCGTATTACGAAAAAATAAGTTTAGCTTTATTTCGCAGACCGAATGTAATGTTTAATCAAATTATTAAAAAAATACAGGACGTAATTTTTAATTTATTTGCTCATTTTATTTGTAGTTCACAATAGAATCTATAAATAATTCAATTTTAATATTTTTTGATAATTGACTTACAGCGCTATATATGCTTTCTGATATTTAAATTAGTACTAACTAAATGAGTTATAATAACAAAATATTTATAAATAAACGTTGTCTAATTTTTTATTAACATGTAAGTAACATAAAGCATATACTTTTAATACTTGTATATTATAGAAGGAAGTATTCATCTATTCGGGTTATCCTATCGTAAACTTACCTAAGCTATCAGCACATATATTTTGCTTATCCTTATTTGAAAAAGAAAGATTCTTACTTTTCAAATACAGAAATAGCTTCTTCTAAATCTATTGTCTACTTGTATTTATCCTAGTTATTCCTAAATAGGACTGTTTATTTTGAAAAAAAAGGAATAGAATATACCTTAGTATTGCAAAAGCAAGCGCACAAATCGTTTACATTCGTTTAGTACAAAAAATCTGTACAATCTTTTTACGCTTAACAAGACTAATTATTTTACATGTCTGAATTCGCTCAAAAAACAAAGAAAACTTCAGATCTTAGCCATAAAACTTATTCATCAGGCTATCTTTTTCAGGAAAGAAAAAAGATAGATCCCAAAGATCCACCTCCTATTTACATTTTTGTAGATTGTAATTTTGATAGAGGTCTAGATAACGATATTTCCTTTACTTTTTATTACGATAAAGGGTATTATCATGATGAGGACATTCAACGGCCCTGTGTTCTGAAGCTCAATTGGGACAATCCATTTATAGAATATGAATTGCAACTACCCAATAGTATCTTTGAAAAACTAAAAGACCGTTTGAACACCCATTTTAATGGCATTAGTTTTATCCATACCTCTTCCTCTGTTGTTTCAATACCTTACAATAATAATGAAGCAGGAGGTTATGATGCTTTCAATAAGGAAACTGTATTTTCTCAAACACAAAACTCCAAAGGTCATTATATCAGTCATTCAAAATATGTTGTAAAAAGTTTGGAAGATCTTTCTGCTGAGTTGAAAATACAATCTAAGTTTTCAATGCAATTGGATCAGCATTATAAAAAGTATCAGAATACTCAACCTAAGAATCTGAATTACGAAGAGCTGGTAAAAAAGATGTATTCTGAGTTAAGTTTAAAATATAGAACGACTAAATACATACAGGCAAAGACAGATCTAATGTCATCGTCTATAGGTCCTCAGGCACTATTTTCGATTGTTAAAGATAGTATAATGCCACATCACACTATCTTAGATCTCTACCAAGTTTTTTCTGGTCCAGATGAGGATGAGTTTTTTGATGTTCTTGCAAAAATAAATAACCATCCCCCTTCTATTGAAAAGTTGGAATCTACTTTTAAAAGATTATATCCTGAGGAAAAGGGAATAAAAGAATGGTTGGTAAAGGAATTGCCCGAGCACAGAAAAAAATGGCTTCAACTTTTACCCAATACCAATAAAGGGGAATTACCTCTGGATTACGATCATATTGCACAAAATATACTTCAATACTATGAGGAATATCAAATTGCTTCTCGCTATAAAATAGATCCTTCAACAATTAAAACTCGCCTTGATGGATGGGAAGCTTATGGCAAAATGCCTAAAATGCCTCAGGTAAGAAAAAGGGTCATGAAAGGTATTCAAACCGAGTTGGAAAAATTGGAAATGAACGCTGCCTCGGTGGCAACTCTTCTCCAGTCAGAACAATTTATTGAGAAAAGTCTGATGGAGCTTCTGACTGAGATGGAAATAGCAGATCAATTGTCTTATCTACTACCAAACATAAATCAGATTAATTGGATGGATACTGTATATGTTGAAGATCTATCCTATTCCCTTGATGAAATCCTTCATAAGGAAAAGACTTTTAAAAAGGAGGAAGGTATAAATATCCCTTATGCGAATGGTGAGCTAATACGTTATCAGGACACGGGAGAATATGCCTATATGGTTTCGGAGGGAGATACTATTTCAGGTATTTTAAAACGGTTCAACATCAAAAAGGAAGATTTGATGCTATCGAACTGGTGGGATGGTTTTGCTGAAAACGGACAATACCTTATAGGAACGGATTCCCACTGGCTTCAGGAAGGAGATATTGTTACTCTTCCTAATTACTTTTTTCCATTGAATGGTCAGACTTTTTATATCTATGACCGTTGGGGCGAAAAAGGAATAAAAGTTCAAAAGCAACAGGGAGAATACAAAAGAATACCTGTTCACTGTAACGACTATCAAGAATTAAAACAATTGATAAAGGATAAAATTGATGAGTGTGACGACAATACAAGGACTTACAATTTAACGCTGGATATTACTCTAAGCATCAATGCTCAAATAACTGCATTCATTTATGTAGGAATAACTACTGGAGGTAATATAGAATTGGGTTCCGGAGATACCCGTAGTTTTGATGTGATTTCCCAGTGCTTTTTTAATAGTAGTATTGGAGTAGGTAACAAAGGCCTAGCCAATGCTGGGGTAAGTGGAGGAGGAAAAATGACTTTCGATCTTGGGCATTTCAACTCCTTAAATGGAAGCTACTCTTCCGCCAATCATTTTTTGGCCTTTTTTGAAAGGTCGCTCTACAGTTTTATGAAAACATATGAGCTGGATGATGCTTTGGAAAAAAGTGGATTGAATGATTCATACTGGGAGAATGAAAGAAATAAAGAAAACGGTGTTTGGGATGAACTGGCCAAAGGATATACCCGAAAAGTTCGAGTAGCGGGTCATGGGGAATTGGAAGCAGGTGTTGTGGGCATAGGAAGTGCGAAAGGGGGTAGGGAATACAAATATGCAGAGAGTTACGGAATGAAAGGTGTTACCACAATGGAAGACCTGATCATTGATGATGACTATGATAACATCCTTAAACAAGCCATTGAAGAGGATAAAACGATCACCTCATATGTAGAAGTTTCTATTGGGGATTACAAACTAAAATTCAATTTTACTGATGTACTATTCAGTACGAACCAAAGTAACCTCGGTAATTATATGAGTATAAGTCTCACTTTACCAGGAGACGACATGCTTGATCTATTGAAAGTGATCAAAAATGATCTAATGACGTTTGGCATGGTTAAAAATGCTATGCCTGAGAAGAAAGGTCTTTTTAGTGAAAGCAAAGTACTTCAAGAGGCAGTCAATCAAAAAAAAATGTATGGCGATGTACAGAGTGTTCGACAGGACAATATCAAAAAACAAAAAGCTGCTGCTAAAAAAAGTGGAGAAATCGTTGAAAGTCTTAAAAATCAAGGTCAAAGTAGAAAACAGTGGCGGCCTATTTATAATAAACAACAAGCGGCTTTAAGAAAAGTTAGAACTACAGAGATAAAATTAAAAAGAGACTCACTGAAGCAAAAACTCACTGACCTTTTCAAGAAACATCTGAAGGATAATTCCATAAGAGTTAAAGAAAATCGAAAATTAATTACCGATAAAAAAACTAAAAGTTATACAAGGTTAGTAGCCAATTTCCAAGAAATAGACAATGAATACAAAATGCTCTATTTTAGAGGCATTGTTGGTGGTTCTGCTGAAGCGAAAATTGGAACTAAAAAAGGCTTTGCGGGTTTAACGGGAAAAGTAACCGGAGAGGTGGAAGTAATGGAATTTTTGGGAACAAATACGATTAGCTATGCTTCCATTGTCAATAACGGTATTTTTAAAGAAGGTTTACAACGTTTGAATCAGTCGGAAAAGGTATATTTTGATAAATTTATTCAGGATGCCTTAAAAGAACTAAAAAGCAAGGGGTTGGAAGAAGTGTTCTCCCGAATTTCTCCCCAAAATATAAAACGTTTAAAGGAGTATACCCAAGCAATAAGTAATCGTTATGAACGTCAGAAACATTTATTTCAGGATAAAGTACTAGAAGATTTTTATCAGGGAGGTTGGAGTGAAGAAAAGAAGCAATTCAGTAGCCTAATCTCTAATATTATGAATGAATTGGAGGGGGGACAAAATTATATGACTCCAATCAATATGAGTGACTTTTCTGATGGTCAGAGAAGTCTTCTGAGCTGTATAAAATCTCATCTGATGAAAAATGTAGAAAGTTTGAGGTATCAACCTCCAATCACCTCTTCGGAACTTTTTCAAACTTATGGCAGTAACGATCCCAGATTTATAGCGATCAGAGACAAGATACTGGGAGAGGAAAAGGCAAGCAGTCAATGGTCTACATACAAAACCACTAGAGGAGTTGATCGTTTTTCTGGACAGAAAGATGAGAATGCCTCTGAAATGAATGCCATTGCAAGAAACTTTGGGGACAAAGTGAAAACAGCTGTGATTGCATATGCTTCTGCATTGAAGAAAGATAAAATACTACCAGAACAAGCAAAATGGTCCGAATGTCCTATTGATGATCTTTCACCAGAGCAAGCGGATTTGTATTTAGGAAAAATCGAACATATTGTTAGGTTTTTGCATAGGACAGAAAACCGAGAAAGCAAAAATATCCAATTAACTTTTGATGAAGATCATAACCTATCAGAGTTTATGAAGAGTCTTTTGATGAATAAAAATATCAAAACTGATGAATACTTTTTATCAAAATTTGAGCAAGATGTTTTATATCCATTAATGTTAGAAAATATAGTTTATGGGAAACAAGTATATAAACCTTATTAGTGTAGTACTGATTTTATTAGCATTTACAAATTGTACAAATTATAGAACTATGAATGAAGAAGAAGTAATAAAACAATTATATAAAAAGTACTACCCTAATGAATCGAGTGTATCTAAAGTACGTTACGATATGGATGATGATGAAAATCATGTAATATCAGTAACAATTGAAAATGCATCAGATCTCACAGAATTTCCAGAAGAGCTTTTAGCGTTTAAAAAGTTAGAGCAGATCACCATAAGAGATTGTAATATAGAGGAGATACCAGAGTTTATTACAGAATTTGATTCATTAAAAATACTTACAGTATATGGCAATCCTGTTAAAGAGATTCCAGAATTTATTGTGAATTGTAAAAATCTAAAACAATTAGATGTTGAAAATACTGAAGTAAGTGTTTTACCAGATTTCTTGGAAGAAATAGATTTGATAGGTATTTATATAAAGGGTTCACAAATAACGGGTTTTCCAAAAGTCCTCTACAAGTTTAAAGATTTAAGAATTTTAACTATATCAAACGATGAACTCCCTTCAGATATAGGCTCATTTAAATTAAAAGTTCTTTGTGCAGAATTAAAGAGCTTTAAATATATTGATCAACTTGAAAAGTTAATAGAACTTGACTTATCTAACAGCACTGCAAAATATCTTCCTGAAAACTTCGGTAACCTTCAAAAACTGGAAGATCTCAATCTTGCAAACTGTAAAAATCTAGTGAAGCTCCCCCACTCAATTGGTAATATCAACCGGTTTTGGGGGATCACTTTAAGCGGATGCAGTCGATTAACCGCGCTTCCGAGTAGTATGAACAAAATACATATAGGAGCTTTAGATTTAAATCGCTGTTATAATTTAAAGAGTGTCCCTAAAGGAATGATGGTCGGCGCAATTACCGCAAGGGAGACAAAATGGAAAGCTATGCCATCAGGTATTTTTTACAGTACTTGCCATAATTTAGATGTCACCGATCATCAAATCACCGATATTACAGGCATTGGTAATATGTATAATCTCAATATTTTAAACTTATCTAGGGGTAATATTCAAAAGATTCCCGATGGTATAGGTCGTCTAAAAGAATTATCTATACTTATAATGGAGCATAATGATATTAAGGTAATTCCAAGAGCTTTAGATAATTGCCTGAAATTAAAGGGCGTTCGGTTGTATGGGAATCCGGTGTATGATATGGAGGCGTTGGAGGTGTTTTAATAAAAATTTATGGGAAGATCGAGAAATGTATTATTTCTTATCTTTACAAAAAGAATAAAATTGCATGAGAAAATTTCCGATTGGCATATCAGATTTTAAAAGAGTAATACAAGACGATTACTATTATATCGATAAATCTCTATTTATTGAAGACATTATTGAGAGTAATGCTATATCTATTCTCATACCTCGTCCTAGACGTTTTGGCAAGACATTAAATATGTCGATGCTTCATGCTTTCTTTGATATCAAAAAAGGGGAAGAAAATAAAGTTCTTTTTGATCAATTAAAAATAAGACAATCGGAGGCGTGGAAACATCAGGGGAAATATCCTGTGATTTATCTGTCTTTAAAAGATATTAAAAAGAATACTTTTGAGGATGCCATTTATAAAATTAAAGTTCTTTGTGTTGAATGGCTTGAAGAAAATGAAGAAATACTTCAATCAAACCTTTTAACCATATCTGAAAAGAATATTTTAAAAGACTTAACTAAAGACAACTGGAAACTAGTTGATTTAGAGAATTTTTTAAAAACTGCAAGTAAAATTTTATCTAAAGTATATAATCAAAAAGTAGTCATCTTAATCGACGAATACGACTCTTGTATCATCAAATCGTGGGAAGCAGGTTACTATCAAGAAATGATCTCATTTATGAGAGGTTTCCTTTCTGGAGGTTTTAAAGACAATGATCATTTATTTAAAGGCGTTATCACTGGAATTCTTCGTGTAGCTAAAGAAAGTATATTCTCTGGATTGAATAACCTTGTAGTAAGTACTGTTTTAGAAAACCAAAGCGCAGATAAATTTGGCTTGACGGAAGAGGAAGTTAAAAAGCTGCTTCAAGAGGTAAATATCAGTCCCGCTTTCGAGGAGATTAAAAAATGGTACAACGGTTATAAAATCGGTCAACACACAGGAATGTATAACCCTTGGTCAATTTTAAACTTTGTCGACAAGCATGATGAAGGCTTTAAACCCTATTGGGTAAATACTTCTGCCAACGAATTGATTGAGGTTTTGCTTACCAATGCTAACGCTGATCTGGAAAAAAAGCTAACTGGTTTTATCGATGGGCAGGTGATGGAATGTGAGATTGATGAAACAACCATTTTTCAAGATTTGGATAATGGTAAGCAAGAAACCGTGTTAGGATTGTTGCTTTTTAATGGGTATTTGACTACCACATATACTAAAAATGATGGGAGAAAAACACATTACGGTTTAAAAATTCCAAATGAGGAGGTGATGATTGTTTATGAAAAAATGCTCGAACGCTTACTTTCAAAATCCACTGAAGTAAGCGAAAGTACAATTCTTTCTGCCTTACTTGATCAAGACGCTAAGGAGTTCGAATATGCTTTATCGGAATATATGCTGACCTCGTTTAGTTTCCATGATGTACAACACAGAGGTTCTCTACCTGAAAAAGTCTACCATGCTTTTATATTAGGATTAATGGCTCATCTCTCTACTCGATTTATAGTAAAATCCAACCCAGAAACAGGACTTGGAAGAGCCGATTTAATGATCTACCCAAAAGATAACAACGACCCTAGAGGTTGGGTATTGGAGTTTAAAAAACTAAAGAGAAGCTCTCCTCCTTTAAAGGAATTGGCTCAAGAAGCTATGCAACAAATTCATTCTTCAAAATACATGACTACACTAAAAGAAAATTACAAAACAGATCTTATGCTGGTAGGGGTTGCTTTTGATGGAAAGGAAGTAAGTTGTGTAACGGAGTTGATTCCTTAGTTCTTATTTGATATTTATCAGATGACTTGTCCTGAAAAAAGTTGACAGTTAAAAATACATTATACCCATCTTCATATTGCTTGTAGATGGGTTTTCTTTTTCCATTTTTTCAACTTCACCTTTTGTTGTAAATGAGCTTGGTTTGGAGTTAAAAGACCTATAGAAAAATGAGGTCTAGTTTGGTTATATAGAGCAATTGACTCTTTAACTTGTGTTTCCATAATTTCTTTACTTCCAAAATGAATATCAAGAAGGAATTCATCTTTAAGTATTCCATTAACCCTTTCTGCTATTGCATTTTCATAAGGATCAGCTTGTTCAGTCATACTGATTTTAATATCATTCGCGTTTAAAATTTTTGTATATAACTGACTGCAATATTGAAGTCCTCTATCTGAGTGATGTATCAATTTTTCATCATATATACGACCCTTTAAAGCCATTTCTAATGCTTCTACAGTGGTTTCAGCCTGCATGTTATTAGATAATTTATAACCTACAATACGTTTAGAGTAAGCATCTGTAATTAAATGTAAGTAATGGTGCTTTGTATTACAAGTTAAATAAGTGATATCAGCTACCCATACTTGCTCAGGACGATGAATATGAAGTCCTTTTACACAATTTGGATATTTACGCATCCAGTGTTTTGAATTCGTTGTTTTATGATACTTTTGTTTTCTACTTACTAGTAAATTAGATTCTCTTAAATATTTGAACAACTGATCCCTACCCATTTTTATTTGATTAGAAGACAAAAAATCTTGCATCAAATAATGTAGTTTTCTTCCTCCTAATTTTGGAAGTAACGACCTGTATTTCATTACTTCTTGTTTTACTTGATCAAGATAGTCTTTTGATTGTGACTTCTTAGTAGAACGCTTATAGAAAGCTTGTTTTGTATAACCAAACAGTTGACATAATTGCTCTGTTGTTAAAGCATTTTCTGTTTTTATTTCTTGAACTGCTTGGTACCAGACTTTTTTACAATCTTAATATTCAATTCTCTTTCAGCTATCTCGATAAACTTTTTGTATGCATCTAATTCTGCATCTTTTTGTTTTAAAGCTTTTTCTAACTCTTTTTCTGTTTGTCGTAATGATGCCTCAAGGTCTTTTATACGCTGTTGCTCTTTATCTTTCATTGGTCGTCCTATGGATTTATATTTTGTGTGAGACAATTTACCATATTTTCTTAACCAACGAGCAATTGTACTATGACCTGCAATCGAATATTTTCTATGAAGAGCTGCTTTTGTATAAAGCCCACTTTCAAATTCTTCTACAACCTTTTGTTTGAATGATAAGCTGTAAGATATTGGGGATTCTGAAGATTTTGCTTTTCTGGTGTTTGACATAAATTTATTACAATTTAGTCAACTTATTTTAGGACGTTACAA
>NZ_JRYR02000002.1:449755-1082270 GCF_000807855.2 Flammeovirga pacifica | reverse complement strand
AACAGAGCAAAAGCTTATTTTCAAAGTATCGGAAATAAATCCAAAAATGATAAAATCGACGCCAAAGGACTGGCTGTAATGGGAGCAACTCAACCTTTAACTATATGGGCTCCTATTTCAAAACAATTATATGAATTACGATCAATAACAAGACACCTCGAAGATCTACAGTCAATTAAAAATGCTTTACGAGGACAACTTGAGCAAGCAAATACTTCTATTTACTCTTCTAAAGAAGTAACAAGGAGTATTAAAAAAACAATGAAAGAAATTGACAAACAGATTCTAAATGCAGAAAAGATGATATCTAAATGTATTGATATAGATCCTGTTTTAAGACAAAAAATAGAATATTTAACCTCTATAAAAGGAGTTGGAGAGAAAACAGCTGCAGTTGTAGCTGCTGAAACAGATGGTTTTGCACAAGTAAGAAATGCTAAGCAGCTTATTAGTTATGCAGGTTATGATATCAAAGAAAATCAGTCAGGTCAGAGAGTAGGAAAAACAAAAATCACAAAAAAAGGGAATGCTCATATTCGAAGAGCATTACACTTTCCTGCCTTAAATGTGATACGATATCAAGTGGGAAGTTTTCCAAATTTGTATGGAAGAAAATTAGATAAGTCAACTATTTAGCCTTACAAGCCAGAATTTTAAGAATAATGTTTGCATTATGGAAGAAAGAAGAGTATTACTATTAGTAAAGAGGCAGGTGATAAAAAAGCAGTAGCCAAACATTATGTAAGAATGGCTACACGAGATAGTTTATTCCTAAACTTCCCTATACCTACGAATATTATAAAAAAATATTTTATATATCTCGAATTTTCTCATGGTGAAATGAAATGAGCCTTATCTAATTACATTTTGCAAAGAAAATTTGAGGAACCCACGGTAGCTAAACGTTTTAGGTCATCTTAGAAAAATTATATGAATTTACTTGGTTTAAGACAGTACCTTAGAGCAGAGAGGGATATTATTGATCGTAAATCTTGTTTTTTTTCATACTCGAAAAAATAATCTGATTGACTATTATAATTTAGGATACTATGCCCCATAGTATATTTTTCATATCAGTAAAAAATTGTAGAGTTTAGACATTCGGAACAGAGCGTAAGTCAGAACTGAAAACCTTTCGTGAAAAGTCATCACAATATCTTGATTAAAAGAACTATACTATTTACATTGTGGAATTCTTCAACCATCTTACTGCAAACTATTTTTTTTAAAGGTTGGGAATGTTTTTACATAATGGATATGTACTATATGGTATTTATCCAATGTTGCCAGTAATTAGAAAAATGAAAAACATAATAACCATATTAGCCTCAATAATCTTTGCCAGCCACTACTGTAACGCTCAAAGCACTTTACAGGTGAATATTATGGACTGTAGAGAAGGAAGTAATTTTCATTACTTATCTGAATTCAAGGTTTTTAGGGATGATTCTTTAATAAAAACCATAGAACCAAAGCATGAAAGGAATCAAACACTAAAAGGCTTAATGTATGGTAAGTATAGAATTGAGTATAAAACAATGTTCAGTAAAACTGAGAATGTTAATATCGAATTATCAGAAAAGAAAGAATATACTATTGATTTATGTATAAATTATTTAGACCATGAATCTGATCCATATCGACCATTTATTGACCGTCTTAAAAATGGAGAAAGCTATTCTATTCAAGTATCTTCCATGGGGTGTTTTCATAATTCAAAAGAAACAATTACTATAAAAAGGAGATCTAACAAATTTCACCTGTATTTTAAGGGAAAGAACAGACTATTGGATAAAAATGAAATTAGGACCATAAGGTATTTTGAGAAAGAAATTAATAACATGGTAGAGTCTTATAATTGTACAACTACAGATAAGTATGTATTAAAATATAAAAGCACAGAAGTGATAATATCTGACGGTAGTTGTGTATGGCATGGAGACTACTTCTTGAAGAAAGCATTGAAATTAACTGAAGAATAAAAACCACCGGTAGAAATGTATATAAAAACTAGGTGAAACTACAGTAAATTCAGGGGTTTTAAATTCTTATCAAACTTTGTGCTTAACGGAAATTTAAAAACTTCGAAAATGCCTCATTTTCATATATTCACCGTTATTCAGTAACCTAAAGACAGCATATATAGCTTTTTGTTAAAAAAGAAAGAGTCATTTCTCATTCTAAATAGAGAAATGACTCTTTTATTTATAAATATCATTTAAGCAGTTGTTCACTTAAAAATGAGATAAGCTAGATGATTAATTTTCCTCTAAAATAATAGAGAAAATACCTATACTTGAAGAGGCTAATCTAACCAAAAGAAGGCGAATGAATGAGAATCCAAACCCTCTAATTTTTAGGTATAACTGTTTACAGTACAGTTGGACTTTGTACTACACCATTGTTATTTTTAAAATCCCAAAAATTAATGGCGTGTTTTTTATCATCAAACGTGTAGTTAAATTTTTTCATGTAATAACTTCTCGGTTTAAATTCATCACCAATCTTTTGTAGTTTTGATTGTAACTTTTCTTCTAATTTCATTTGTACATCGGCTACCTCAGGTTGGTTAATTAAGTTATTAACTTGAAGAGGATCAGCAATATTATCATACAAATGTTTCGGCCCTTCTAGCGTGCGTAAATAGGTATATTGTTTTGTTCTAATGGCTCTGTATTCATGGTCTTTATAATTTGATCCAAAAGGACAAGCGTTCATAACCAAAGCGGCACGGTCTACCTCCGAATTTGGCTTTTTTATCAGATCAGAAAGGTCTTCACCCTCAATCACATGAGGAACCTCTATACCCGAAAGACCTAATAAACTTGGTAATATATCTGGTGTATTAATGGGTGCTTCTACCACCGACCCCGCATTATTTCCGATAGATGGATACTTAATCAAGAAAGGAACATTAATCGATTCATCCCATGCAGTTTGTTTTACAAATGGTTTTTTATCGTGGGCACCTAACATTTCTCCGTGATCAGAAGAAAAAACGACGATGGTATTTTCATCCAATCCTAAAGCTTTTAATTGATCTAAGACAGTTCCGATTGCTTCATCAGTAGCAGAGATATGGGCATAATAGCCTTGCATTTCTTTTAATGCCTTTTCTTTCCATTGTTCACTCACATTACTCGGTAATACCAAATCTTCTTTAGGGTACATCTCTTTAAATCTTTTTGGAGCACTTCCATGTGGGTAGTGTGGAGTGGCAATAGATAAAACCAATAAGAAAGGGTTCTTATCATTGGCATGCGATGCTAAATATTTACTAGCATCCTCTACAATGGCAAAAGGAGAGTATTTTGGCCAGTATTTGATCTCTGGATCATCATTCTCATAATAAGGCATTTTATTGTAACTATGAGAACACTCAAGACCTTTCCAATAATCAAATCCCTGTCGTCTTTCTGGGGCTACGTTATTTAGTCTACCATGCCCATCTAAGTGCCACTTGCCATAATAAGCGGTAGAATATCCCTCGCTTTTGTAAATTTCTGCCATGCAAAGCTCTTCTTCTGGAAGGTACACATCGTTTACGACCATACCTGTTGTTGTAGGAAATCGACCGGTAAATAATGCTGCTCTGTGTGGCGTACAAACAGGTGTAACAGAAACTGCATTTTTAAAATTGATAGACTCAGAAGCTAACTGATCTAACACTGGAGTTTTCACCGTTTTATTTCCTGCATAGCCTGTGGCAGAAGCTCGCCATTGATCTGTTAAGATATAGACAATGTTCGGTTTTTTATTAGTTTGAGAAGTCTGTGAAGTACCTTGTTTTTGACAAGATAAAAAGCTTAAAGCTAAAAGCTGTAGTAGTAATAATCGTTTCATTTTATAAGTTTATTTGAAATAAAATCCATCTAGAATGGTTGCTTATTTTATTTCAACAAGTTAGGCTTTAAGAAAAAAGTAAAAGAGTAATAATGTCCATTTTAAGGGTAAAATAAAATTTCACATTTCTCATTTGAATTGTTGTTGAAAAAAATATGGATAGGAATAACAAGGGAGAGCAATAAAGTGATATTTGTAGATAAAATAGTCATTATTAGATGTATATAAGCCTTTTTGTAAAGTGTAACATCTACTGTTGAAAAACATGAGTTAGACTATTCTACCCTTATTACCGACTCTTAAATTTTATAAAGTAAGTAGATTCGAATGTATTCAATTACTAATTAAATCTCACATGAAATGATGTTAAGGTCTTTAATTTTTATTTTTTTGATAAGCACTGCATGTCAAGGACAGGTAACAACTCCAGATGAAAATTTGAATAGAGAAAATGCGGTCTTTATAGAAAGAGATGGAGTGGTCGCTGTGGAAGCAGAACATTTTAATAAACAGACTAAATCAGAAGTAAGAGAGTGGTTTGTTTCGGATAAGCTTGGAGAGAACGATTTAGTTCAAAAAAGTCTTACTGAAGCAAGTAACAAAGACTTTATACAAATCATGCCCGATACAAGAGTTACCCATGACGACGAAGTAGTAAGAGGAGAAAATTTCACTAATAAACCCGGACAATTAGGTATCCTACATTATAAAGTAAGGTTTAATGAGACGGGTAGATTTTATGTGTGGGTAAGAGCATTTAGTACAGGAAGTGAGGACAACGGTTTGCACGTTGGATTGGATGAAGATTGGCCTGAAAGTGGTAAAAAAATGCAATGGTGTGAAGGGAGGAATGAATGGACTTGGGCAAGTAAACAAAGAACAAAAGAGGAACATTGTGGTATTCCTTATAAGATATATGTTGATGTGAAAACAAAGGGTCTTCATGAAGTGAAATTTAGCATGAGAGAAGACGGTTTCAGGTTCGATAAATTTTTAATGACTAAAGATTCTTTATACATCCCTCAAGGGAAAGATATAAAAGAAAGAGTAGCAAGAAGCAAATAAGTATTTCTTTATAAGTAGCCATTATAGCTTACCAAAGAGATACACCTAACAAACAACACAATTAAATTTTGCAAGGCCCATTAGGAGCATCTGATATCAAAACTATTCCTTTTGGGCCAGCAAAAAATAACTAATGATATGAAAAGAATTACACTATTATTTTTATCTCTATTTTTTGTTCAATTTTTATGTATTGCACAAAATAATAAAGCTCCCAAAGGGCGTTTAGCTATTGTGGCAGATGGTAATTCTCCAGATCCGGATGACCTAGGAGGAACGGCTGTTTCTATTGCTTTACTCAGAGCCACTGGGTTGGAAGATCGGTTAGTACACTATTCTCATAGTTGTGATTTAGTGAGAGTGAAGAAAATTTCTGAAGCTGCTGAAAGAGAAAGACATGCTCTGATGCAGAGTAGCTGTGAGGTGACTGCCAGAAGATGGGGTGGTTTTGAATCTTTAAAATTCTTGGATGCTAAGTGGAAATTGGAAGAAACTATTTTTGATCTTAAAAATGCCATCAATGCTTCTTCGAAAAATGATCCGTTATGGATTGTAGAGGCAGGGGAGCCAGATATTATAGGTTTTGCTTTAGCTGCAGCTGATCCACAAAAACGTCAATTTGTAAAAGTAATTACGCATCATCCTGCGAACGATGATGCTGGTGATTTTTATACATGGCAACAAATTCTGGATTTCGGTATAGAAGAAGTACGTATTCCAGATCAGAACACTTTTTTAAAAGTTCCTATCGAACAATTTGATTGGGCAAGAGATCATAAAGATCCTAGAGTACAATGGTTGTGGTTAATTGGTAAAGTCGCAGAATTAGATGATGTAGTGAAATTCCAAAAAGGAAGATATGACTGCTCGGATGCGGGAATGATTTTGTATTGGGTTACTGGTGCAACATCAGGAGGATTAGAATTAGGAAAAGTAGATGATGTAAAAAAAATACTACTCAATTTTATTGAAAAGATCTAACCAACTATTTCTATACTTCATCGATTCCTAAAAGTAATAATAGGGCTCAAGAATGTATTTAATGAAGGTTTTGGACGATAATACCATTTTTTGATACGATAATTTTCCCTACTTCTTATTACTTGAGGATAATTCAAAAAAATGACACTAACTATTATCTGTTTTATAAACCTGTAAAAATAAGAGGCAACTCTAATAGCAATTTTTTAAAAAATAGGTAATAATAAAACTTTATAAATAATGAAAAGGAATTATATAATCTTACTTGTTCTGATGTTTTATGGGTGTAGTATACCAAATGTAAAGCAATCAAAAGTAGACGAAATAGATGAAAAGGTTAAAGGTCTTATAGACCAAATGACCTTAGAAGAAAAGGTGGCTGAATTAACACAAGATGCACCTCCTAACGAAAGATTAGGCATTCCTATGATGCAATACAGTGAATGTCTTCACGGATTATGGTTGCCAGGTTCGACAGTTTATCCTCAAAGTATTGCATTAGGGTCTACTTGGGATCCTAAAACTGTTGAGACCATGACAACGGCAATTGCCAAAGAAGCAAGAGCTGCTAACCTTACACACTGTTATTCTCCTAACTTAGATGTGATCTCTGGAGACCCTCGTTATGGTAGAGTAGAAGAATCTTTTGGAGAAGATCCTTACTTAGTATCAAGAATGGGAGTAGCTTTTATAGAAGGTTTACAAGGTAAAGGAGACGAGCAATTTGATGAAAACCACATTTTAGCTACAGCCAAACATTTTGTAGGGTATCCTGAGAACCGTACAGGTATTAATGGCGGATTTAGTGATATTTCAGAAAGAAGATTATATGAAATATTTTTACCTCCTTTTGAAGCGGCAGTAAAAGAAGCAGGTGTAGGATGTATCATGCCTGGTCATCAAGATTTAAATGGTATTCCTTGTCATATGAATGATTGGTTACTTACTGATATTTTAAGAAATGACTGGAACTTTGAAGGGTTCTTAGTATCTGATAATAACGATGTTTCTCGATTAAATCATATGCACTTTATTGCTGAAAATAGAACTGAAGCAGCTGTTTTAGGTTTGAAAGCAGGAGTAGATATGGACTTAGTGATTGGTAAAGCACCTGAAAATTCAGCTTACATTATGGAAGTTCTTGGAGATACTCTTAAGAAGGATCCAGAACTAGTGAAATACTTGGATAAGAGTGTGGAGCGCATCTTAAAAATGAAGTATAAATTAGGGTTGTTCAATCAAAAAGATACAGATAAAGTTTTACCAGTTGTTAGTCAGCCTGAAAGTCAAGAAATAGCTTTAGATATTGCAAAGAAATCAGTTGTACTGCTAAAGAACGAAACAAATTTATTACCTCTTGATATTACCAAGATAAAATCAATTGCTGTAATAGGACCCAACGCACATGAAGAAGTTAAAGAAGGAAAGCCTTATACTTTATTAGGTGGATATGCAGGAATTCCTCCTTACTATACATCACTATTAGAAGGTATAGAACAAAAAGTGGGCAACAAGGTGAAAGTAAATTATGCTGAAGGATGTAACCTAATAAGTAATTCTAAAGCGGGATTTGCAAAAGCAATTGCAGCAGCTAAGAAATCGGATGTAGTAGTTCTTGCTGTTGGTGGTTCTACAAGAACATGTGGAGAAGGAAAAGACAGAGCAAGCATAGATTTGTTTGGAGTGCAAAACGAATTGGTAGAAGCAATTAAAAAAACAGGTAAACCTGTTGTTGCCGTTCTTATTAATGGTAGACCATTGTCTATTAATTATATCGCCGAAAATATTCCTTCAGTTATAGAAGGTTGGTACTTAGGTATGAGAAGTGGGGATGCTTTAGCGGATGTTATTTTTGGAGATTATAATCCAGGTGGTAAACTAACAGTTTCTTTCCCAAGATCTATTGGTCAGTTACCAATTACATACTTAAGAAAACCTGATTTTGTAGGAACAGGTAAAGGCCATTATAAATTTTCTGATAAAACACCATTGTATCATTTCGGTCATGGTTTAAGTTATACTACTTTTTCTTATGGTGATCCAAAACTAAAGGAAGCTGTTATTTATCCTCAAGGAGAAACTTATGTGTCTATAGATGTAACAAACACTGGAGAGGTCATAGGGGATGAAGTGGTACAGATGTATATCAAAGATGATTTTGCTTCAGTAGGACGATACAATAAAATGTTGAAAGGTTTTGAACGTGTGACTTTAAAGCCGGGTGAAACCAAAACAGTTTCTTTCAAATTGGATAAAGATAATTTGTCTCTTTACAACAAAGACATGAAGAAAGTGGTAGAAGAAGGTGCTTTTACAATTTATGTCGGTGCTTCGAGTAAGGAAAGCGATTTGAAAACTATTCAATTAAATGTATCAGATAAAATGGCTTTATAAGTCATAAACACCACATTATTAATGTCAAAAACATTCAAAAATGAAACTAATTAATAAACTCACAGTATTCACCACATCCTTCTTTCAAAGAAGAGCATATAGTGAAAAAACGTTTAATCCGTTGTTCATGTTATTGGGGACAATGTTGATCATGTCTTCTGTAACCAATGCACAGCGTTACCCTAAAGCTCAAGTAAAAGCGACAGGGCATACTTCAGAAGAATTTAAATCGATCACCTTTAATGGTGGATACAATTGGACAGAAAGTGCACAATCCAATGCGGTTTCATTTAAAGGAAAACAAGACAGAACGTATGTATCTTGGGTAGACAATTACGGTGATGTTCATGTGGGTGCCTATGATAATAAATCGGGTGAAATCAGTTCAAAACAAATCTTTGATAATAAAGAAAATACAGCAGTAACAAGTACTTCTCTTTCCGTAAATGCAGAAGGTCAAGTGTCTGTTTTTGTAGGCTTTGCACAAGATGAATTGTCTTTTATGGCAGTTGCTTCCTCAGATGAAAGTATTGAAGAATGGGATATTAAGCAATTTCAATCAACAGGAATGTATAGTATTCAACCAGTAAAAAGTACTTCTGAAAAAGGAGCAATTGATCTTTACTGGCAGAACAAAGAAGGAGATGTATTTTATGCAAAAGCAGTGAATAAAGACTCAGCCCTAGACAACAAACAATTGTTGAGTAAGGAAGTGTCAAACTTCAAAGTGATCACTGATAAGGAGAATGGTGTACATGTTGTTTTTACAAAAAATAGCAAGGAAGCCAACGGAGAAAGCCAACTTTATTATGTGAAGATTAAAGAAGGTAAGGTAAGTCAAGAAAATGGTACAGCAGTACAAGATTTAGCCAAAGGAACCTTATCAACGGATCAACTTACGTCTCTATCAGAAAATACATCAGGTAATGCAGTTTGGGCTTGGGATATAGCTTTAACTGCTGAAAACTATCCTGTGATTGTTTATTCTACAACTACAGATACCGTAAAAGCCAATTACAGCAGAGTAGTTTGGAATGGTAAAAAATGGGAAAACAAATTACTAGCTGATGCAAATGGTCAGTTTGCGTATACAAAAGAAACGATCGCTCCTTACCAAGTGGGTGGAGTAACTATAGATGAAAACTCTTCTGATATTCTTTATGTTTCTATCAAAAGAGGAGACTTTTTTGAGATCGAAAAATGGAAGACTACCAACAAAGGAAAATCATGGAAAGTAGAACAATTAACAAGTGGTTCTACTATGGATAACCTTTTACCAATGTCGGTTAAAGGAGCTGTAGCCAATCAAACTCCTCAAGTAATTTGGTTACAAAATACGAACAAGGAATTTGGCGTAAATAGATTAGAAAACACCAACGAGTGGTTCTTGAAAAGAGCCATTACAGCGGTGAAATTAGATGTATTGTCTCCAATAATCAATCAGCCTTTAGATACCACTCAAATTAAGCAAATAATGCATGAAGTGGCAGATTGGCAATTGGTTTCGCCTCGTTATAACACAGGTATGCTTACTGCAACAAACTGGCATTATGGAGCATTTTATGTAGGGCTAAGAGCTTTATATGAAATGGAAGAGGAAAGTAGATATAAAGATGAGTTAATCAACATCGGTCAAGCTTATGATTGGCAATTAATGGATGATATTTTCCATGCAGATAGGTTGGCCGTAGTAGACAACTGGGCATGGTTATACACCCTAGAAAACGATCCCTATATGGTTGATAAATCACAATGGGCATTAGATATTCATTTGGCGCAGAATTATAAGAAGTTGACTGATGTTCGATTCAAGAAAAGTCCTTACAAGCATCATTGGTGGACATGGTGTGATGCCTTATTTATGGCTCCTCCATCGTTTGTAGAAATGTGGAAAGTAACAGGAGAGGAAAAGTACCTTGATTACATGAGTGAGCAATGGTGGAAGACTTCAGATTATTTATATTCTGAACAAGATTCATTGTTCTTTAGAGACGACAGATTCTTTGAAAAGAGAAGTGAAAACGATAAAAAGATTTTCTGGTCAAGAGGAAATGGTTGGGTAGTTTCTGCATTAGCAAGAATCCTTACTTATTTACCAGAAGATTATCCTACAAGAAAGAAATTTGAAGATCAATACAAGCAAATAGCAGCTAAACTTTTAGAATTACAAGACGAAGACGGTATGTGGAGAGTAAGTCTTTATGATCCTGAATACCTAGATCAAGGAGAGTCTAGTGGTAGTTCGTTTTTTACTTTTGCGTTGGCATGGGGTATTAATAATGGTTTAGTAGAGAAGAAATATCAACCTAAAGTAGAGTTGGCTTGGACGGCATTATGTAATAATGTAAACCAAGAAGGAAGATTAGGTTATGTACAACAGGTAGCAGGAGATCCTTATCCTTTTAAAGTGAACGAATCTCATGTTTATGCTTCTGGAGCCTTCTTGTTGGCAGGAAAAGAAATTTTCAGTATGCAACAGCTAAAACAGATGAACAGAGTGGCCAATTAAATTGATAGAGGTCGTACAATGCCATATTTAAAATATAGCATGATGTACGGCCTCACTTTTATGACAAATTGATGAAATGAAAATGAAATGGATTTACTTCTTTAAATGTTTATTAGTAGTCACCTTAATATCGCTGGGTAGTTCGGCAAAGAATATTGAGGTATCTTCTCTTTTAACAGAGTACCGTTCTAACCCTGTTGGAATTGATGTACAACAACCAAGACTAACTTGGAAATTGATATCAAAAGACTATCAAGTAAAGCAAACTGCTTATGAAATTAGAGTAGGTTCTTCTATTGCTAATTTAAAAAATAACAAAGATTTGTACTGGAGCACAGGAAAAGTAGTTTCAGATCAATCAGTCAATATTATTTATGATGGAAAGGAGTTAGTTTCTTCTGAAAGAGTGTATTGGCAAGTACGTGTTTGGGATAACCAAAATAAAAGTAGCCATTGGAGTACCCCTTCTTATTTTGAAATGGGATTGATGGAAGTTTCTAAGTGGGAAGCGAATTGGATTACTAAGTCAGAAGAGAAATCAACAGCATCATTACCGAGTCAGTATTATAGAAATGATTTTAAAGTAAAAAAAGAAATCAAATCTGCTAGGGTATATGTCTCTTCTTTGGGGTTGTATCAATTGTATCTTAATGGTGAAAAAGTGGGCGACCAACTATTTACTCCTGGTTTTACGAGCTACAATAATAGAATACAATATCAAGTGTATGACATCACCAATCAATTAAAATCGAATAATGCGATAGGAGCTATTGTAGGTGACGGCTGGTATAGAGGCAACTTAGGTTGGGAAGGTGATAAAGGTATTTATGGCGATCAATTGGGCCTTATCGCTCAGATAGAAATAAATTATAAAGACGGCACTAAAGAGGTGTTGGGAACAGATAAAAACTGGAAAACATCTTACGGACCAATCACTAAGTCTGATATTTATAATGGGGAGAAATACGATGCAAGAAAGGAGGAAGAAGGATGGAATACTTTTGGTTTCAATGATCAAAAATGGGCTTCTGTAGCAGTATTAGATCATTCAAAAAATATTCTTGTAGCGTCTAATAGTTTACCTGTTAAAGCCATTCAAGAAATTAAGCCAATAAAGAAATTTACTACACCTAAAGGCGAAAAGGTCTACGATCTTGGACAAAACATTGTAGGATGGGCTAGAATAAAAGTCAATGGTGAAAAAGGAACCTCAGTTACGCTAAAGTTTGCAGAAGCATTAGATAAAGAGGGTAATTTCTTTACTAAAAATTTGCGATCTGCAGAAGCAACAGATATTTATATTCTGAAAGGGGAGGGAGAAGAAGTTTTTGAACCTCATTTTACTTTTCATGGCTTTAGATATATTTCTATCGAAGGACAAATCGAAGAACTATCTACTGAAGAAGTAACTGGCGTGGTGATTCATTCTGAGATGCAATCAACGGGTTCATTTTCTTGTTCAGATTCTTTGATCAATCAATTACAAAGCAATATTAGATGGTCTCAAAAAGACAATTTTCTTGATATACCTACCGACTGTCCTCAAAGAGATGAACGTGTGGGTTGGACTGGAGATACGCAAGTATTTAGTATGACTGGTGCTTACAATTTTAATGTGGCTCCTTTTTATACAAAATGGTTGAAAGATTTGGCTTTAGATCAGCAACCTGATGGTGAGGTACCAAATATTATTCCTGATATGTGGAATAATAAACTTGGCGGATCAACAGCTTGGGGTGATGCTGCAGTGATTGTGCCTTGGACGGTCTATAAAGTATATGGAGATAAACGTATCCTCGAAGAGCAGTACAATAGCATGGAGAAATGGGTGCTTTATATGAAGAAAAGAGCAGGCGATGATTACTTGTGGAATGAGACAAGAAAACACCATTGGGGAGATTGGTTGGCATTTCAGTCCAACAATCCTTCTTATGCAGGAGCAGTAACGGAAAAGGATTTAATTGCAACGGCTTATTATCATTATAGTACATCAATTTTAAGCAAAGTAGCAGGTATTCTTGGTCATAAAGAAGCGCAGAAAAACTATCAGCAATTAGCAGAAAAGGTAAAAGAAGCTTTTATCAATGAATATATCACTCCTAATGGAAGGTTGGTTTCTCACACACAAACAGCTTATGCTTTGGCCATTTCTTTTGATTTAGTGCCAGAACATTTAAAGCAAGCAGTAGCTAAAAACTTAGCCAATGATGTAAAGAAATTCAAGCATTTAACGACGGGTTTTGTAGGTACACCAATTCTTTGTTCTTCTCTTTCTAAAATCAATAGAGATGATCTGGCTTTCATGCTATTAAATAGAAAAGAATATCCAAGTTGGTTGTATCCTGTAACGCAAGGGGCAACAACTATTTGGGAAAGATGGGATACTCAAAAACCAGACGGGACCATTATTGACGGGATGAACAGTTTCAATCATTATGCTTATGGTGCTATTGGTGAGTGGTTGTATAGCCATGTTGGTGGGGTACAATTGGATGAAGAAAACCCAGGGTATAAGCGTATTGTTTTTTCTCCTCACCCAGGGGGAGGATTGACAAGTAGCAGAACAGCATTTGAATCTCTTTACGGAGAAATTGTGTCTGATTGGTCTATTGTTGATAAAACCATGACATATCATATTACTATTCCTCCGAATACTACCGGAAAAGTGATTTTGCCAGAGTCGGAAGGAAAAGAAATTATTGTCAAAAATAATAAAGGCAAAGTCATCAATATAGATACACAGCAAGATCTTGGATCGGGGGAGTATACTTTTATGTATTCTCTTCAGAAAGCCAAAGATTTATAATAGATATTTTATTTCAACCAGTAAATAACAAACACTTTTTTATGAAAACTCTAGCATTTAAAATGAAGTTAAAGCCCGGAATGAAGAGCGAATACATCAGACGTCATGATTTGATTTGGCCTGAATTAAAAGCACTTCTTCAAGAATATGGTATTAACGAGTACTTCATTTTTCTAGACGAAGAAACGGATATTTTATTTGCCTTTCAAAAAGTGGTAGGTAACAAAAATTCTCAAGATTTGGGACATAACGAAGTGGTACAGAAATGGTGGGAATATATGGCAGATATTATGATTACTAACGATGATTTATCGCCTGAATCAATAGAATTAGAAGAGGTATTCCAAATGTAATTTTAGTGAGTTATTAGATTTTATCCATTCTATGAAAAGCATGAAAACACAATTCTTCCTCACATTAATTTTTAGTATGATATCTTATTTTGTCCTAGGGCAAGAAAAGGTGAAAACCTATTTATACGTTGGGTCTTACACAGGAGGTCAGCCATCGGAGGGAATTTATGTCTATGATTTTGATACAGAAACAGGTCGACTTACAGAAATAGAAAGAAAAGATAAACTTGTCAATCCATCTTTCTTGTGTATTTCACCTAATGGTCAATTTTTATATGCTTGTACGGAGTCAAAGTTGCCTCAACACGGTAATGTTTCTTCCTTTAGAATAGATCGTTCAACTGGTAAAATCAGCTTTTTAAATAAACAAACTACAAAAGCTAGAAACCCAGCTCACTTATCGGTTAGTCCGAACAGTAAACATGTGGTTGCTTCGAATTATACAGAGGCAAGTGTGAGTACTTTTGAGTGTGCCGCAGATGGAAGTCTTCAGCCCATTGCTCAATTCTTTGAATTTGAAGGTAGCAGTAGTGTAAAAGGAAGACAAGACAAAGCCCATTTACATTCTAGCTTTTTTAGTAATGATGGGAAATTTGTAGTTTCTCCCGATTTAGGAAGTGATAAGTTGAGAGTGTTTAGTTACACTGAAGATGAATTATTAGTAGCTAGAGAGGACTTAACTATTTCAACAAAAGAAGGAAGTGGACCAAGACATCTTGTATTTCATCCTAACCAACCTTTTGTTTACAGTATTGAAGAACTAAGTGGATCAGTGGCCTATTATCAATACAAAAATGGGAAACTAAAATGGAAACAATCTTATCCTTCTTATGAAAGGGAATATGAAATTTATGCTTCTGCAGATATACATATTTCTCCTGATGGTAAGTTTTTATATGCCTCCAATAGGAAGTCGGAAAATTCCATTTCGATTTTTAAAATTCATCCTAAAAAAGGATCACTTAGTTTGATAGGACATTCATCTACTTTTGGAGAAATACCACGCAGTTTTGTGATAGATCCAACAGGGGATTTTTTGATTGTTGCCAATAAGATCTCAAATAATCTAGTGGTATTTAAAAGAGATCAGAACACAGGTTTATTATCAAAAATAGACGAAATAAAAGGGATAGGATCTCCATCAAGTTTAAAAATGATAAGCTATGATAAACAATGAAATCCAAGAGAATGAAATAACGATTTAGTTGTTTCTCTGTATCATTAATAGAGGTACAAATACAATTGAAATGAAAGATGTTTTCTTTTGATAAATCAGACAAAAGAAAGTACCAATGAATAACATAAGTGATAATTAACTTATGCATTTTTTAAACACATAAAGCAATAATACTATGAGTCAGTATGTAATAGATAATGAAGTTGAGGTACTCGACCAAGGCAACGATACCGGTGGAGGAGAATTTGAAAGAGAAAAAGTTCCTGCCTCGAAATTGAAAGGTTGGAAAAGTTTTGTGGGTATGTATGCCGGAGAACATGCAGCAGGTACAGAGTTTATGATTGGACCTTTATTCTTAACTGCAGGTGTAAGTGCCTTTGATTTAATTGTAGGATTATTAATCGGTAACCTACTAGCGGTTTTATCATGGAGATTTTTAACTTCTGAAGTTGCCGTAAAAAATAGACTGACTTTATATTATCAATTAGAAAAAATTGCAGGTAGAAAATTAGTGATTGGTTACAATCTAGCCAATGGTATCTTATTCTGTTTCTTGGCAGGGTCAATGATTACCGTTTCAGCAACAGCTGTAGGTATTCCGTTTAATTTAGAAATGCCTAAGCTAACAGACACGATGCCAAACAGTGGGATGTGGGTAGCTATTGTTGTTGTGATCGGTGTAGTGATTTCATTAATTGCCTCTAAAGGATATGAAACAGTATCTAAAGCAGCCAATTGGATGTCACCTATTATTGTATTGGCATTTTTTGTGTCAGGAATTGTCGCATTAAATCAATTAGGAGTTGATAGCTTTGATAAATTTTGGGGAATTTGGGGAGAAGGTGGAGAACCTTTCAAAGGACAAACAAAATTTACATTTTGGCATGTAGTCATTTGGTCTTGGTTTGCCAATGGAGCAATGCATATTGGAATGTCAGATTTATCGGTTTTCCGTTTTGCAAAGTCAGCAAACAGTGGTTGGGCAACTGCTGCCGGAATGTATGTAGGTCACTATATGGCATGGATTGCAGCAGCATTATTGTACGCTGTATACTTACAGTCTCCAGAAGCTATGACTTACTTAAACAATGGCGAAGCTCCTCCAGTAGCACCAGGTCCATTAGCGTATAACGCTATCGGAGCATTAGGTATTATAGCAGTAGTTTTAGCAGGTTGGACCACCGCCAATCCAACTATTTACAGAGCAGGTTTAGCTTTCCAAGGAATAATGCCAAAACTATCCACTTTCTGGGTGACCATTATTGCAGGTACTGTAGCAACAATTGCAGGTTTATTTCCTGCATTTGCCATGAAATTATTAGGTTTTGTAGCCCTATATGGATTTATATTATCTCCTTTTGGAGCAATAATCGTATTCGAACATTTCTTTGCTGAAAAGTTTGGTGTCACTAAAAATTATGCTGAAGTAGCGGGTATTAAATTCAATACCTCAGTATTTTTAGCATGGTTAATTAGTTTCGGTTTGTTCTATTTCATATCAGTACAATACGATGTTTTCTTATCATTTGTAACGCTGCCTGCATGGTTGTTATGTGGAGTGTTGTATTTAGTATTTAGTAAATACACTCAAAAAGCAACTTCGAAAAAATAAAAATAGTTAGAAAAATCACTTCTGTTTATTGTAGTAAATAGGAGTGATTTTTTATTAGAAAATAAATTTATGATTGGTAATCAGAAATTTATTTGTTTTTAAATTGAAATGAAATGAAACGAAGTAGTGATCAATGTTATGGATGTATCACTTATTGTAGAAAAATTAGGACTAAAATTGGGTAATTTCTATTTAATAAAGTATATTTATTAACATTTATTTTTCGTCCAGTAAAACTTTGAGTTTTTTGCTTATGTTTTATAGATTTTTTTATTTATTCTTTCTAACAACATTGATGTTTTTGTCTGTCCATACAGAAACATATGGTCAACATCAGTTCAATTATTTTCGACATATATCTACTTCAGAAGGCTTCTCACTGAATTCCGTCAATTCCATCGATCAAGATGATTTAGGCTTTATCTGGTTTGGTACGAGAAACGGTTTAATGAGGTACGATGGAGTGGAGTTAAAAGTGATGCTTCGTGAAGATGAAGTCACTAAAGGTCAAGGAGTTAATGATATTTTCTCGATTCATATTGATTCCAATGAAAACATTTTATTAGGATCAAAAAGAGGTTTAAGAGAATATAATTATAAATTTGATTCTGTCATCAATTATAACTTGTCAAAACCAGAATCTAATACCGTTTTTGTACGAAGAGTTTTTGATGTATTAACCCTAAATGATCATGAGGTATTACTCGCAACAGATGCTGGAGTAGAATATTATGATAGGCGTACTAATATTTACGTTAGTAACAAAAAGACGAAGGATGAATATTCAATAAGCTCTAGTAGAGTAACTAAAATCTATCAAACAAAAGATGGTACAATATGGGTTGGTACAAAGCAGGGAGTCAATAAAGTAACCTCTATTGATAATGGCAAACTTAAATTCCAAAAATATCTGAATCTTGATAAAGCTAATATTACTGTAAATGATATTTTACAAGATAGTCATGGTAATATCTGGACAGGTACCTCTCAGGGTTTGTTTTGTTTAAAAAAAGGAAAAACCGAGTTTGAAAACTTTGAAAAAATAACCAATCAACAACTATCGAATAAGATTATTCGTTGTTTGACATTAGATCATGACGAAAGATTGTGGGTAGGTACTTATGACGGCGTTAATATAATCAATGAACAATCTAAAATAATAGCAAAATTACAACATGATCCCAAAAATAGTAATGGACTAACGGGGAATAATATTCGTTCCTTATTTACGGATGTTGATGGTGGAATATGGATTGCAACTTATTTTGGAGGGATAAATTATTGGTCTGATCAGTTACTAAGTTTCGAAAGATTTGAAGAGAAAAATGGTACTCAATTAAGCTATAATGTAGTCAATACTATTGTTAAGGGAGCCAATGATGATATTTATTTTGGTACTGAAAGTGGAGGGGTAACCATCTATGATCCCAAAAATAAAGTATTTTCAAAAATTGATGAACTGAGTTATAATCAGTCGATTGGAGGTGTGAAGACCCTTTTCTATGAAGGTAATAATAAAGTTTGGTTGGGTACTTTTGACAAAGGATTAATTCATCTTGATTTAAAAACTAAAGCTTATAAGATCTATCAATCGAAGGTATCCGATCCCGAAACAATTTCATCCAATAAGCTAATTTCAATTCAGAAAGCCATTGATGGTAAATTATGGATTGGAACAATTAATCGAGGTTTAAATCTTTTTAATCCCAAAACAAATAAGTTTCAGCAATTTAAAGCAACAGATGCTCAACCTAAAATTGCTCATAATAATGTTCGTTCATTATTGATAAATTCAAAAGGTGATTTATACGTAGGAACAGGTTTAGGGCTTTCGATGTTAACTCAGGAAGATTATCTAAAAGGAAATTTAGACTTTCATTTTATGAAAACAATGAAAGTAGAAAATGATAATCTTTATGTAAATGATATCATCGAATCAGAAAATGGAGTGATTTGGTTTGCAGCTCAGACAAGAGGTTTATTTTTCTTGAAAGGCGATGAAATTCATTCTGCAAATCTTGAAGGGATTACGTCTGTGTTCTCTATTGTACAAGGTAAGGACGATGGGAAATTGTGGTTAAGTACAGAAGAAGGTATCGTTTCTTATGATCCGATAACAAAAGCACAGGAATTATTTAATAATGAAAGTGGGGTACTTCCGAATGAATTTAATAGAGGAGCAAGAATGGTTTCTTCTGATGGTAAGATCTATTTTGGAGGTGCATCAGGAGTAACATCATTTCATCCATCTGCTTTAGGTAAGAACAATGAATATGCACCGAATGTAGTATTAAGTGATATTACTTTACTAGGTAATACATTAAAGGTAAACGATGAATATGGTATTCTGAAAAATACTATTGAATATACAGATGAAATTACGTTAGATTATGATCAACATATTTTCACCCTTTCGTTTACCATGCCTAATTACATTTTCCCCGAAAACAAAGAGTTTTCTTATCGATTATTGGGGTTGAATGATACTTGGGTAAGGACATCAAATAATGATGTATCATATGCGATTCAAAAAGGTGGAGATTATATTTTCGAAGTAAAAGGATTTAATAGTCATGGTGTAGAAACCAAAGAAGTCACTAGATTAAAGGTACACCTTAAAGATGCTCCATGGTTAACCACTTGGGCCTATTTCGGATACTGTTTAGTAGTTCTAGCTATTTTTGGCTTGGTCACTTATTTCTTTAAATCAAGGTTAAAATTACAGCATAAGCTTGAAATGGAGACGCAATCATTGACGCACCAAAAAGAAATCCACCAACAAAAGTTACGTTTCTTTACGAACATTTCTCATGAGTTTAGAACACCACTAACTTTAATTTCTGGACCTTTAGAGAAGTTGATTACAGATTATAAAGGACCAAGTTCTGTTTACAAACAATTGCTGGTGATCAAAAAGAATACGGATCAGTTATTTAAGTTGATCAACGAGTTGATGGATTTCAGGAAATTGGAAAACAATCAGGTCCATCTAAAAGCAGCAGAAGGGAATATCGTGAAGTTTATTCATGAGATGTTCTTATCTTTTTCGGAACAAGCCAAATTGCGTTCAATAGAATATACTTTTTCTACAGAAAATGACGAGATTTTGGTCTTTTATGATAGAGACCAATTAGAAAAGGTATTATATAATCTAATATCAAATGCATTTAAGTACACCTCACCTAAAGGTAGTATTGCTGTAAATGTATCTGTTATCAATGATCAATTAAATATTAGTATTAAAGACAGTGGTATTGGTATATCAACTAAACATCTTGATAAGATTTTTGACAGGTTCTATATGGCTACAAATGAAGGCAATAGAACAAAGAAAAGAAATGGATCGGGTATTGGTTTAGCGATTGTTAAAGACATTGTCGACTTGCATAAAGGAGATATACGTGTTGAAAGTGAAAAAGGAAAAGGAAGTAATTTCATTATCAATTTAAAGTTTGGACATAGTCACTTTACCAGTGAAGAAATTATAGAAAACTTTAAAGATAGCGAAGATATTACCCAGTATACTGATGCGGAAGGATACATGGATGATGTGAAAAATGCGGTCTTGGAATTAGAGGAAGATACTAATCAAAATAACGATGATCTACCTACAATTCTTGTTGTAGAAGACAATCCAGACATTATCAACTTTATTCATAATATCTTATGTGCCGAATATAAGGTGTATCGTTCTGAAAATGGAGCAGTAGGATTCCAACAGGCGTTATCTGTTCAGCCGGATTTAATAATAAGTGATGTGATGATGCCCGTCATGGATGGAATAGAATTATGTTCTAAAATCAAATCAGATGAAAGAACAAGCCATATTCCTGTGATGTTATTGACGGCAAGAACCTCATTAATTTATAAGATCAATGCGTTAGAATCTGGAGCCGAAGACTATCTCAGTAAGCCTTTTGAGGTAAAAGAATTGCTTCTGAAGTGTAAGAACATGATTAAAACTCATTCTTCAATCAAGAAGAAGTTTATTGAGAGTGGAGCCACTCCTGAGAAGGAAGAAAAAGTAGATTCGGTTGATGAGGTATTAATGAATAACGCGATCAAGTTTATTAAAGAGAACATTGAGAATCAATTCTTAAACATTAATTACTTGTGCGAAGAATTAGGTATCAGTAGATCGTTATTATTTACCAAGTTTAAGGCTTGGACTAATCAAACGCCGAATGAATACATATTGAATGTAAGAATGAAAAAAGCGGCAACGCTCATCGAACAAGGAAAAGTAAATATATCTGATGTTGGATATAAAGTAGGCTTTAAAAGTGCAAACTATTTTTCTAAATCATTCAAAAAGCATTACTCTATGAGTCCTAAAGAATATGCAAGTAAGTTTAAAGAAAGCTTGGGTATAGATGAATAAATTACACGTTTTTTGATGAATTTCAATATCAAGAAAATGAAGGTATACAACTAGTAAACTCTTTGAAAAAGAAAAGGGTAACGGGTAAATTGAGGTGACAGCTTCAGTTTACCCGTTATTTATTTCCTGCGTTTTGACAGGAAATAAATTGAATTTTAACAAGATGTGAATAAAAAATAACAAAGCTCTTGCTTCATTTATTTTTATTTACTTTATTGCGTTAAGATAAATTAAATAATGACTTTCAATTCAAGAAACATATCGCATTTTATTTTAACTTGTAAAGACCTAGGTTTACAAGGATTACAACCCATATTCAACTGCTGATTAAGGATTCCTACCTCTCTTTTTTAATTTTTTCATATCTCTTTTTTTAATCATAATTCAATTTTGGATCATGAGACAGTATACTATATTTTTAGCTGTCTTTGTATCTTCATTGTTTTGTTCCTCTTTATTTGCTCAGTCACCTTTATTGTTAGTGGGTGGCGGTAGTGAAGAAAATGGTGGTTGGTCAGATTCTCCATATAAGTGGTTTGTAGAGCAATCATCGAACAAAAAAATAGCAATTATCTCATACACTGATGTGGAAAGTGATTGGTTAAGCAATTATTTCATATCTCTTGGAGCAGAAGAAGCAAAGGACTTCAAAATTGATCGTACAGGAGCCAGAAATACTCAATTAATAGCCGAATTAGAGGCATTTGATGGGTTTTTCTTCAAAGGCGGCGATCAAAATAAATATTATAACTTTTACAACAACACGGCTTTTAAGTCACTATTAATTGATAAAATAAACGAAGGTGCCGTATTAGGAGGTACTTCGGCAGGTATGGCAATTTTATCTTCTGTAGTTTATACAGCTGATAATGGAAGTTTATATCCAGAAGATGGTTTAACCTCTATGGATGCAAGATATTTTACTTTTGCAGATGATTTCCTTCAGGTATTACCAAACACTCTAGTAGATACTCATTTTGCTGAGCGTGGTAGAATGCCACGTTTAATTAGTATGCTTGCATATTGGAAAATACACCATCCGAACAAAAAATTATTGGGTATCGGGGTGGATGATCGTACAGCATTGTGTATAGATCCAGAACAATTAGGCAAAGTGTATGGTACAGGAGCTGTTACATTTATCTCTTTAAATGAGACACATAACATTGCTAAAACTCTACCTTTAGATGTAGCAAATACTACTTTAATTAGTTGTGTTGAAGGGCAAGAATTTGATATAATACGAAAGAAAAAAACATCTTCAGAGAGAAGTAGTAAATTGTATAATTCTAATATTTATGCAAATACAGTTACTTTGCTGAATGGAAAAGAGTATTCTTCTCAAATCGAAGAGGCTGTGTCATCTAAAACACTTGTTATTTATGATGGTATAAAACAATCGATAGATATTTCAGAGGGGAACAAAACGTTGTTTGTTGATTTAAGGAAGCTACCTAATACTGATTTACTTAGATTTAAATCACAATTACAAGAAGTAAAAAAAGTAGTACTCTTACCCTTTGATAGTTCATTTATTGAAGACTTCAAAGATCAAACATCGGTAATGAATTGGCTTTGGAATACTATGAAATCTAGTACTACTGAGGTTGTAGTTTACAACGAAGCCATCCCTTTTATAGGGGAAAAGTATCCTTTAAATATTTATTCTAAAGACAATGCAGCCTACAGCGGTTCTTTAACTTACAAAGCTGGCTTAGGATTATTGGATAACACAATGGTCTTTAGAGATCTATACGCAGACAGTGATTATAATGAAAATACAGCTTCGATTTTTCAAGAGACTTTATTTTCAGAAGACATTAACTGGAGTGTAGGTTTAACGGATGATTGTGAGATCAAATTTCAAGTAAACGAGAAACAGTGGGAGATTATTTATGAGGGGAAACAATCTTCGATAATCGCAGAAAATAAAACAACAGATTACTCTGAAGCTAATAGTCGTAGAGCCATAGTGGGGTATGATTCTATATCAACTCATGTGATATATACATCTACGTTATTACTTCAAGAAGTTAATTTTGAAAATTACCAACCGACATTTAAAGATGTTGTAATTAATACTCTCTCTTCATCTGAAAGATCGTTGATACATTGGAAGAACGATCAATTATTTTTTGATAACCGAGCAAATAGAAATGTTCAATTAATTGATCTTCAAGGTAAAATTCATAAAGAAATATCAACCGATCAATTAACTACGGATCTTCCTTTACCAGTAAATCAACCAATGATTATTAAGGTAATAGATCTCTCTTCTCAAGAACAAACAACATTAAAAATATTAAGAAATAAGTAAGGGTAGCCAAGCTTAATTATTATGAAACTTTCAAGTCTATTTATAACATCTCTTTTACTCTTCTTTAGTTTTGGAATAGTAAAAGCACAGGATTTTACCGTGAATGGTATAGTAAATTCTGATGTCGATAAGATGCCTATTCCCGGAGTAACTGTTTTTATTAAAGGAACTTCCAATGGTAGTGTCACTAATATCGATGGGAAATATAGTATCCTGTTAAAGGAAGAAGATAAAGGGAAAACCTTGGTCTTTAATCACATTGGTATGATCAATCAAGAATTTATAATTGGAGATCAAACACAATTAAATGTGAACCTAATTCCTGATATGGAAGAATTAGAAGAAGTAACTGTAGTGGGTTATTCATCAGAAAGTAAAAAGCTTTTAAGTTCTTCTCTACAATCAGTTAATAGTGAAACATTAAAGGATTTACCGGTAGCAACTTTAGATGCTGCTTTAGCAGGTCAAGCTTCAGGGGTACAAATTAACTCCAATTCTGGTACACCAGGAAGTGCACTTTCGGTGAGAGTACGTGGTGTAGGATCGGTAAATGCTGCCAATCAACCTTTATATGTAATAGATGGTATTCCCGTTATTTCTGAAAATAGCTCGCAACTGAGTTTTAGTGGTCAAACAATTTCAGCATTGTCAGATTTATCTCCTTCAGATATAGAATCGATTACTGTATTGAAAGATGGAGCTGGAGCTGCAATTTATGGATCAAGAGCAGCCAATGGGGTTGTTTTAATTACTACTAAACGAGGATCATCAGGTAAAACAAAGATTTCCTTCAATGCCTTTGGTGGTGTTCAACAAGTGTATAAACGTTTGGATTTATTGAACAAGCAACAATGGTTTGAGTTTAAAAATGATCAGTTAGGAGTAGAGAAATATACGCAAGAATATATTGATAATTATCCTCATGATACCGATTGGCAAAATGAAATATACAGAGATGCACCAATGGCATCTTATGATTTGTCTTTACAGGGAGGAAGCAATAAAACAAGCTTTTACTTATCAGGAAGCTACTTTATGCAAGATGGTGTGATCAAAGGAAGTAGCTTTGATAGAACCAATATTAGAGCCAATATTGACCATCATTTTTCTGAAAAAGTAAAATTAGGAACAAGTTTGCAGTTCGGTATGTCAGAAAACGATCGTATCGAAGGAGATCAATCTTTGAATGCACCGCTTCCTAATGCGTTGTCTTTACCGGCCATTTATCCAGTATATAATGAGGATGGTTCTTACAACGAAGATGGACCCTATGCAAACCCTGTTGCTATTGGTAATGAAACAATTAACAAGGCATATACTTACAGAGGTTTAGGTAATGCTTATTTGGATATTGCTTTATTAGAAGAGCTTACATTTAGAACACAAGTTGGTTTTGATTATTATCATTTAAGAGAGCATAGTTATGACCCTGTGACCACACGTCAAGGTGCTTCTTATAACGGATTAGGTTTTAGTGCCAATAACACTTCTATTAACACTACAGTAAATGCAACATTACAATATGTAAAAACATTTAATGATAGACATAGAGTAGATGTATTAGCAGGTTTTAGCTCGGAGAGTTATACAAATAGAAGTAATTACATTAGGGGTCAGAACTTTTCAAGACCAGAATTTCAATACATTACTTCTGCCTCTGAAATTATTGAAGCAGATAGTTATGGTTTAGATAGAGGGCTGAATTCGTTCTTTGCGAAAGCCAATTATAGCTTTGCTAACAAATACATTTTTGCCTTTTCAGTAAGAAGAGATGGATCTTCTAAATTTGGTAATAATAATCGTTACGGTACTTTCCCTTCTGCATCTGTGGCATGGAGAGTAATCGAAGAAGGTTTTATGAGTTCATCAGATGTGGTTTCTGATTTTAAGATTAGAGGTAGTTACGGTTTAACGGGTAATGATGCTATTGGCGATTTTAGATACCAAGCATTGTACAGCTCGGGAGCAGATTATAACGGACAACCTGGTATTGCTCCTTCTCAACTTCCAAACGAAGACTTGAAATGGGAAACGGTAAAACAAATGAATATTGGTATTGATTTGGGTTTCTGGAATGATCGCCTAACACTGACCACAGAGGTATATCAGAAGGCGACAACAGATATGTTATTATCTAGACCTTTACCTCCAACATCGGGTTTCTCATCAGTAATTTCTAATATTGGAGAAATGAGAAACCAAGGGGTAGAACTCTTATTAGGGTATGAAATATTTAGAAAGAGTGACTTCAATTGGAAAGCATCATTTAATATTTCAACTTATAGAAATGAAGTGGTTAAATTATATAATGGTCAGCCTATTGATAATATTGGTCGTGGTAATAATAGAATTGAAGAAGGTAAACCTATCAGTATTTTCTATGGATATAAATCATTAGGTGTAGATTCTTCTACAGGTGATATTGTCTTTGCAGATCTAAATAATGATGGTGAAATTACTTCAGAAGATAGAACTGAAATTGGTAACCCTCACCCAGATTTCTTTGGTGGTTTTACCAACACTTTAAAGTGGAAAAATATTGACCTAAACGTCTTCTTACAATACTCAATAGGAAACGATATTTACAACGGTACACGAGTTTACTTAGAGTCGATGAAAGGAGAAGACAACCAAACTACAGCCATCTTAGATCGTTGGAGAGAGCCAGGTGATGTAACATCAATTCCTAGAGCCACTGCCAATGATCCTAACAATAACAATAGAGCTTCTAACAGATTTGTTGAAGATGGATCTTACTTAAGATTAAAGAATGTTACGTTGGGTTATACCTTACCTAAAACGATTACTAAAAAAGTGTTTATCGATAATTTAAGAGTGTATGTATCGGGTCAAAACCTATTTACACTAACAAATTATTCAGGAATGGACCCAGAAGTAAATTACGCAGGAGACGACGGAGTAAGAATGGGAACCGACTTCTTTACTTACCCGAATGCTAGAGTTTACACTGCAGGTTTAAATGTATCATTCTAATCAAAAAGAAATCATGAAGAAATTACTTTACATAGCAAAAATTGCCCTGGTTTTCTTTCTATTTGGATGTGAAAGTAACCTGAATGTACAGCCAGTAGCTTCTATTGATGCTAACGAAGCAATTAAAGACGCTAACGGATTAAATTCTGCTTTAAATGGCTTATACAACGATTTTCAATCGGACAGTTATTACGGAAGAGATTTATTTATTTTAAATGAATTATCTGCCAATGACGGGAAGAGAACTGGTACCTCATTGGATTATCAACAGTTTGAAAATCATTCTATTTTGAGTGATAATGCAAATATTGAAAGTCTATGGTCGAGTGCCTTTGGAGCCATCAATACGGCTAATAATATTATTGAAAGGGCGACTCCAATAGAAATGGATGAAGCAACAAAAGAAAATATTATTGGAGAAGCGTATTTCCTTAGAACTTTAGCCCATTTTGATATGGTGAAGTTATACGGTGGGATTCCTTACAAATCTAAATCTACACAAGGTGTTTCTGATGAAATTAACGCAGCAAGAATCTCTGTAGAAGAAACGTATAATTTGATGTTAGCAGATTTACTAGTTGCTAAAGAAAAAGTAACAATAGAGAAAGGAAATTTCTTTGTAAATCCCGTAGCAATTGATGCTTTACTTGCTCGAGTAGAATTGTATTACGCTAGTTATTTACTTCAAATGGGAGGAGATAGTGAGGTTCATTTTCAAAAAGCTTTAACCTATGCAGAGGCAGTAATTTCATCGGGTAAGTATGAGTTGGAGCCAGCGTTTGGTGATGTATTTACCACAAAAGAAAATACGGAAGTAATATTTCAGTTGAACTACTCGGCACAAGATAGAAATAGAATGTCTTACTATTTATCGCCGATTTCTTTAGGTGGTAGAGGTGAGGTTACTTTTTCAACATCATTAAAGAATTCTTACAAAGGGAATGATTTGAGATCGGACTTTATCTTCCAAGACTTCCCTACATTAGATGGTTCTGCTACTAGTAAAAGAGTAGCAAAATACCAAGATACAGCTAATGGGGCGGATGCCATCATCATTCTTAGATTAGCAGATATGTATCTAATTAAAGCAGAAGCACATTTTATGTTGGAAGGTATTGCCGAACAAGATAAAATACTGGAGGCGATCAACGAAGTTAGATCAAGATCTAACGATCCACTTGTAAATCTTGGTAGTGATCCGCTGAAAACGATTTTAGACGAGAGAAGATGGGAATTCTGCTTTGAAGGTCATCGTTGGACAGATTTAGTTAGAACAGGCAGAGCAACGAATCTATTGGGTATTTCAAAAAATGCCACTTTATACCCGTTGCCTCTAAAAGAGATTCAAACTAATACCAACATTAATCAAGAGGATCAAAATCCAGGATATTAATTCATGTATTAAAAGATTGTTTCAAAATATTTTATTGAATATGAGAAGAAAGTCAGGTGTTCTTTAATAGTGAACGACTGATGAGTATTCCCTATATCGATGGAATGTATTGCAATCACTTATTTCAATAGATGTTCATCAAATTCAAAAATTAATTATAAACTATGAAAGCTTATTCTAACTTAATTCTTAAGTACTTATTGGCAATTTTGCCACTTTCTGTACTATTATTTACAGGGTGTTCAGAAGATGATGAAGTACCTGCATTAGCTAGTGTTGTCGCTAAATTTGATTATGAAGTATCTAATGAGAGTGTTGCACCAGCAACAGTAACTTTTACAAATACTTCTATTGCTGCAACCACTTATAAATGGGATTTTGGTATCGAAAATGCCACTTCAACAGATGAGAATCCAGAATTTACTTACGAAGATTTTGGTACTTATGAAGTAACTCTAATTGCAAAAGCAGATGACAATAGAGTAGATTCTACAAAACAAACAATCATAATCAAAGATCCTCTTGGAGGTAAAAAACCTACGCTATATTATACAGATAGAGCAACAGGTATGATTCATATGATTGTATTGGATGGTGCAGAAACACCAACAATCCAATCTTTTGGAGAAAACCACGTAAAACCTTATGGTATAGTTACTGATTTAGAGAACGAAAATATTTATGTTGTTGATCAGGATGCTGAATTGATGTATCAATATGATGCTTTAGTGAATGGAACAAAATCTGTACTTTTAAATGTAGCTGATTTAGGTGATAAAGAACATATGATGTATTACCCTGCAGGAGTTAAAATTATTGAAGGTAGATTATATTGGGGTGCTGAAGGAGGAATTTATACTTCTGCTTTAGACGGGTCTGATTTAAAAGCTTTTGTTGAATTTACTACTGATACTGGTTTCTTAGAAGGTTCTCTTCCTTTAGGTTTAACATATGATGCAGAAAACCAAGTAATCTATTTTGTAAATGATGCGTATGATTACAGCGGTGGTATCTATAAAGTAAATTTAGATGGTACTGGTTTAGAAGAAATAGCTGAAGGTGTAGACGCCGGAGATGTTTCTTACTTAGATGGGAAATTATTCTACTTTGATTATAGTACATCAAAAGGTACTATTTATGATATAGCTTCTGAGGCGAAAAATGAATTTGTAGATTACCCATCAAATTTCGTTTGGGGTACGATTGTAGATCCAATAACAGAAAAAATTTATTGGACTGATAGAGGTGATAGTGATGATGGAACTGATGGTAAAATCTATTCTGCTAACCTTGACGGTACAGAAATAGAAGTAATATTAGACATCACTAATGCTCCATCTGTTGACGGTACTCCAATTCTAAGACCATACGCTTTAGGGTTAGGTTTATATTAATTCACTATTTATGGTGAGTTCCTAAACAGAATAAAATAGATGAGAATGAGATTGTCTCACAAATCATATTTATCAACATAACTCTACATAATAATAGTAAGGGAGTTGAATTAATGTAGTAGACCATCTCATTCTCTATCAAAATTTAGAGACTAGTTCTTATTTCTATAGATCAATTTCATTTTGATTTTATAGGAGTGATAAGAAAACCAAAATGTTTGCACTTCCATAAAACAAGACTATAAAATGATTAAAAAACATCAATTCTTACTTTTTATCATAGGTTTGATATCAATGTCTTCCTTCGGGCAAGGGAAACTTTTTATCATAGGAGGAGGGAAACGCCCACCAGCTTTGATCAAGAGAATGACAGAAGAAGCGAAGTTAAAGGAAGGTTACGGAATTGTACTTTCTATGTCGAGCGGAGAGCCTGATACATCAAGTTATTATGGAGTTCTTCAGTTTAAAGAACTTGGTTTTAAGAATGTGTCCTCTATGTTTTATACAACGGAACAACCACCTTCAGCTACAGCCTTGGATTCCATTCGAAATGCCTCTTTGATTTACATCACTGGGGGAGATCAAAATCGTTTTATGAAACGTATTGAACAAACAGGTATTTACGAAGCCATTCATCAATGTTTTGACAAAGGAGGAATGATCGCTGGTACAAGTGCTGGAGCCGCTGTGATGAGTGAATTAATGATCACTGGAGATGAAAGAAATTATCCTGATTATGACGACACTGGCAGATCAATAGAAAAGAATAATTTGATATATGGCAAAGGTTTAGGAATGATGAAAAATGTGATTATTGATCAACATTTTATTCAAAGAAGTAGGTACAATCGTCTGTTTACAGCAGTGATTGAACATCCTAAAATGTTAGGTATTGGTATCGATGAATCTACGGCTATTTTAGTACATCAAAATACCTTTGAGGTAGTAGGTGTAAGTCAAGTGATATTGGTGGAAAAGCCGAAGAAAATAGATTCAAAAGATACAAAATTCAGCACTGAGAAAATCAGCGTAAGCATTTTAAAAAGTGGTGATAAAATAAAATTATAAGAAAGAGTTTCATGAAAAATAAATTTGCTCTAGCAATACACGGAGGGGCAGGAACACTATTGCCTTCTGAAATTACTCCAGAGAAAGAAGTAGAAATTAATCAAGCACTACAAGGAGTTTTATATGAAGCTAAAAAGTGTCTAAAGGAAGGAGGGTCAGCAGTAGACGCGGTAGAAATTGCAGTATCAGCTTTAGAAGATTGCCCATTATTTAATGCAGGTAAAGGTGCGGTAATGGCACATGATGGCACTTTTGAAATGGAAGCATCTATTATGTCAGGGAAATCTTTAGAAGCAGGTGCAGTTGCTGGAATCAGAGGGATTAAGAACCCAATTCAACTGGCCAAAAAGATTCATGATGATGAAAATTTTGTGTTCTTACATGGGCAAGGAGCATTAGATTATGCTAGAGATTATAAAATGGAAGAAGTAGAAGACGATTATTTCTTTACAGAGTCTCGACATAAGCAATGGTTATTGGCGAGAGAAACGAATCAAATGCTGGTAGATCATGATGGAGAGCGTAAGTTTGGAACTGTTGGTGCTGTAGCTTTGGATCAAGAAGGTAATTTAGCTGCAGCTACTTCTACAGGTGGTTTAGTAAACAAAAGATTTGGACGTTTAGGGGATAGTTCTGTGATTGGTTCAGGAACGTATGCTAACAACGAAAGTTGTGCTGTTTCTTGTACAGGTTACGGTGAGTTTTTCTTAAAAGCGACAGTGGCAAGAGATATAGCCGCACATATGGAATTCGGACAGCGAAAGCTAAAAGAAGCTACTGATATTGTAGTCCATAGAAAACTAGTAGATATGCAAGGTGAAGGTGGTGTCATAGCCATTGATCATCAAGGAAATATTGAACTATCTTTTAACTCAGAAGGAATGTATAGAGGTTGGACATCATCTGATGACGAAAAATTAAACATCGCTATTTTCAAGTAATATTGTCATGAGGAAGCTACCAGATACTTTAGTAATTTCATCAACTATTCTCGCTTTTTTTATAGGGTTAACATGGATTATATCTGCAGGGGAATATCAAAGAGAGATGGTAGAAGGTCGTAATTTACTGATTCCAAATACTTATCAAGTGGTAGAGGCACAGCCACAAAGTATCGCTTCTTTTTTTACTGCACCTATTGATGGGTTTGTTTCAGCAGCAGAAATTATTGCCTTTATTTTCATAGTAGGTGGAGCTTTCGGAATGCTTACACAAACCACTGCGATAGAAGCCGGATTACATAAGTTAGTACTTTGGAGTAACAAAAAGAAAGCGTATAAAAAGATGCTTATTCCTTTTATCTTTATTTGTTTCTCGGTAGCTGGGGCTACTTTTGGGATGTCTGAAGAAGTCCTGATTTTTATTTTGATTACTATCCCTATGGCAAAAGCGATGAAACTCGATACTATAGTCGGCGTAGCCATTCCTTTTGTAGGGGCAGGGGTTGGTTTTGCTGGAGCAATCAGTAATCCGTTTACTATCGGAATTGCTCAAGGAATTGCAGAAATACCTTTGTTTTCAGGATGGGAATATAGAATTTTTGTTTGGTGTGTGTTTACCCTTATTGGAATGATATATATTATGTATTATGTATCAAAAATTGAGGGTAAACAAAAGGATGATTTACAGCCAAAGCAAGAAAAAGAAGTAGACTTACAAGAAAAAGTCATTCCTTTTAATAGAAAAAAAGGAACGGTAGTAGCACTCTTATTTTTGGGCATTATTGTCCTTGTAATCGGGGTAACCAATTTTGGGTGGTATATGACTGAAATAGGTGCTTTATTCTTTGTTATCGGATTCATAGCTTCAATTATTTGTGGAACTTCAGCAAATAAAATGAGTGAGAGTTTTATAAAAGGAGCAAAAGAAATGATGACTGCAGCTTTAGTTATTGCCTCTTGTAAAGGTATTTTGATTGTTGCAACTGAAGGAAAGATTATTGATACTATTTTGTATTCAATAACAGGTCTTTTAGATGGACTTCCGAAGTTTGCCGCAGCAGAAGCAATGTTTGCCTTTCAAAGTATTTTAAATACGGTATTACCCTCTGGGTCTGGTCAAGCTGCCTTAACTATGCCAATTATGGCACCTTTAAGTGATTTATTAGGTATCTCAAGACAAGTGGCTGTTTTAGCATTCCAATTTGGAGATGGTTTAACAAACTTAATTATCCCTACAAGTGGAGTAACCATGGGTGTCCTATCAATAGCAAAAATACCGTATAATGTCTGGGTAAAATGGATGGCACCATTATTACTTTTATTAATGTTTGCCGCAGGAATTTTATTAGTTGGACCGCTCTACTTTAATCTATTATAATCAAGAAGATATTTAAGATTACAACATACACATACTAACTATAAATAAGCATCTTTTCGATGATAGAATTGATTTTAATTCACCTTTAAATTCATTTTTAAGGGGGAGGAGAAGTCATTCTTTTACAACAACAAGACAGTTCTGGGGCGAAGTTCTCTAGGGCAAATGGGACATGTTACTACGAGAACGATGCCCCTAGGATTGTCTCAACACTTAAATATTACAATGATGAAAATTAACAATTACTTTTACGTAAAGGCTAGTTTGGTAGTCTTATTCATTCTTTTTACATCACTATCTTTTGGGCAAGGGTATAACTTCTCTTTAGAAGGAGGTACCTGGAATGGGCATGGAAACACCAACAATCAACAAGCAACAATGCTAGTAGGTGGAGCAGAAGTTGGAGGAGATGGTGAGGTAAATGCAACCCAATGGTTTCTTAACCAATCTGGTGGAGGAGATTATTTAGTTCTTCGTACTGATGCAGTTGGTAATCAAGCTTCCTGGGTGTGGAGTAACTTTAATAACTCAATCAGTTCAGCTGCAGAGTTATCTATAACCACTGTGAATGGAGCAAATAATGCTACGGTAGCTCAGTATATCAGAGATGCTGAGGCATTATTTATTGCAGGAGGTGATCAAAGAGAATACATGGATCTTTGGAAAGGAACTGCTGTGGCAGAAGCAATTAATTATTTGATTAATGTAAAGAAAGTACCCATTGGAGGTACGTCAGCAGGTATGGCAATTATGGGTGGTGCGTATTATGCACCAAGTTCATCAGGAGTTCTTACGTCAGAAATTCTGAACAATCCCTTTCATTCGTATACTGTTAACTCTTTCTTTTATAATGACTTTCTCCAAAATCCCTTCCTAAATAAAGTCATAACTGATACACATTTGGATAGAACCCATGGTACAGGAAATGAAAATCGATATGGTCGTGCTTTTGGTATGTTAGCAAGAACAATTAGTGACCAAAATGATCAACAACGTTATGCAATTGCCTGTGATGAAGCCACTTTTGTTTGTATAGATGCTACTGGTAATGCCAAAGTTTTTGGTGATGGTGGACAATCACAATATCCTACAAAAGCTTATTTTATGGTAGGGAATTGTGCCACTCCTGAAACTATTTCTTCAGGTCAACCTTTGGTTTGGAATAAAAATGGGGAAGCAGTAAAGGCATATGTTATTCAAGGTTCGGTCAACGGAAATGGCAACTCATTTAATTTAAACGATTGGAAAACAGCGTCAGGTGGTGGATGGTTAAATATGTATACAAATAATGGTTATACGGGATTTAATTACACTAATGGGAGTGGTGCTTCTATTGGTGCAACCCCCCCTTCTTGTAGTGGTGGAGGAACCCCACCAGCCACATGCGATACTCCAACTTTAAGCATTGGAACGAGTACTTCTAATACAATTTCTTTGAGTTGGAATAACACAGGAGCCAATGATTATAAGTTACGTTACAGAGAGGCCGGAACAAGTTCATGGACGACCCTTACTCTTGGTACAACATCAACTACTATAAGCGGGTTACAGGCTTCAACTTCTTATGAATTTAGAATTAGAAGTATATGTGGTTCAGATCAGAGTAGTTATTCGCCAATACAATCAGCATCCACAAATGGTGGATTACAATATTGTAGCTCAAATGCCAACTCAACTTCTTATGAATTTATTGATGAAATTGGGATCGATGGTAATTACTCTTTCTCTGGAAACGATAACGGATATGGAGATTATACTTCTGTTAGTTTTAATTTGAACCAAGGCGGTAATCATACTTTCTTTTTAGATCCGAATACTTCTTCAAGAGAAAGAGTTGTCGTTTGGATAGATTATAATCAAGACGGTGTATTTGATGAAAACAGTGAAGAAGTTCTTTACAAACAGACAAGACGTTCTTTTACATCAAGTTTTACAGTACCCAATAATGCAGTGTTAGGAGCCACTAGAATGAGGGTTTCAATGCAATATGCTTCTGATGGCTACCCATATCCATGCGATGTTTTAGATTATGGTGAAGTAGAAGATTACACAGTTGTTATCTCGAATAGTTCATCACAAAGACAAGGAGGGATTGTCAATTTAGATCATGGAAGTTTGGCCTATCCAAATCCAACAGAAGGTCAACTTTACTATCCTACTTCAGAAGAAGTAACTTTGATAGTCACCGATGCATTAGGTAGAGAACTAAAAAGGAAAAACACAAATACAATAAACATATCAGATCTTAAAAGTGGATTATATTACCTCAGAATAATTGAAGGAGGCAATGAATCTATTCAAAAGATCATCAAAAATTAATTAAAGATATAACTCTTCTTACTTGTTTAGTGAATCCAATCGCATACAGTTTTTTATTAAATGCTAAACTGGTTTGAAGAGTTTTAAACTTTAATCTCACATCTAATCAATAGAAAATCATGATGAAATTTTATTCGCAAGAAGCGATCAAACTTGAAAAGAAATATGGTGCTAATAATTACGCTCCATTGCCTGTAGTATTAGAAAGAGGAAACGGGGTGTATGTTTGGGATGTTGAAGGAAGAAGGTATTATGATTTTCTTTCTGCATATAGTGCTGTAAACCAAGGACACGTACATCCTAGAATATTAAACGTAATGATTAAACAAGCATCTAATCTAACGTTAACATCAAGAGCATTCTACTCAGACAAATTAGGTTTGGCAGAGAAAAAGTTATGTGATCTATTTGGTTATGAACGTGCTATATTAATGAATACAGGTGCTGAGGGAAATGAAACAGCCATTAAATTAGCCAGAAAATGGGGATATGAAAAGAAAGGAATTCCTATAAATGAAGCCGTGATTGTAGGCGTAGAGAAAAACTTCCACGGTCGTACAACTACCATTATTTCTGTATCAACTGACCCTGTGGCTACCACTAATTTTGGCCCATTTATGCCAGGATTTGAGATTGTGCCTTATAATGATTTAGAGGCTTTAGAAGAGGTACTTCAAAATCCTAATGTAGCCGGTTTGTGGATGGAACCTATACAAGGAGAAGCAGGTGTTTATCTTCCTGAAGAAGGATATTTAAGAAAAGCCCAAGAACTTTGTCACCGTTATAATGTATTGTTTATGGTTGATGAAGTACAAACAGGTGTAGGTAGAACAGGGAAACTATTAGCTTCTGATTATGAGGAAATAAAACCTGATATGATCATTTTAGGAAAAGCCATTTCAGGTGGTTTTTATCCTGTATCTGCTGTATTAACTTCTTCTGAAGTGATGGATGTATTCCAACCAGGGCAACACGGTTCTACTTATGGAGGAAATCCATTAGGTTGTGCTGTTATGATGGAAGCTTTGGATGTGCTTATTGATGAAAAATTGACCGAAAATGCCTATGTATTGGGTAAAATCTTTAGAGAAAGAATGAGTCAATTATGTGATAAAACAGATTTATTAATTGGTGTTCGAGGAAAAGGTTTGTTGAATGCATTATTGGTCAACGATTCTGAAGATAGTTCTACAGCCACTTTAATTTGTTACGAATTAATGAAAAATGGGCTTCTAGCGAAACCAACTCATGGAAACATTATTCGTTTTGCACCACCATTGGTGATTACAGAAAAGCAAATTGAGAAATGTATGGATATTATAGAAGACGCGGTGTTAAATTTTGAATTGGCAGAAGCCTAAGGTGAATACGGTGTTTACACCTTATAATTTAATTCTCAGGTATCAAACTTTTGTTTGGTACCTGTTTTAGTTTGCTCTTTTTTTAATAAAGTCATTAAAAAAGGCCAAGTGAAATACTTGACCTTTTAAAAATATATTCGTTTATACTAAATTACAAATTTTAGTTTTGTTGGATGTACATTACTTTAGTTTGTAAGTACTCCTCTAAACCATGCTTACCATCAGCTCCACCGATACCAGATTTTCTGAATCCAGCGTGGAATCCTTGAATAGCTTCAAAGTTCTCACGGTTAACATAAGTTTCTCCAAAAAGAAGCTCTTTTGTAGCTCTTAATATATTGTTGATATTATTTGTGTAAATAGAAGATGTCAAACCATAATCACTATCGTTGGCATAATCTATAGCTTGATCAAATGATGAAACTTTCATTACAGGAAGAACAGGACCAAATGTCTCGTCTTGCATGATCTCGTGATGTTGCTCAACATTAGCAATTACTGTTGGCTCATAATAATATCCTTTATTAAACTTCTGAGAAGCACGGCCACCTAATAAAACTTCACCACCTTGTTCAACGGCACGTTTTACCATGCTATCTACTTTCATTAATTGTGTTTTATTAATCTGAGCACTCATATCTGCTTTATCGTCAGTTCTTGCGTCACCAACACGTACTGCTTTCATTGCAGGTAGAAGTTTAGTCATGAATTCATCATATACTTCTTCTTCTACATATACTCTCTCCGCACAGTTACAAACTTGACCACTGTAGATGATTCTTGAAGAAACAATTGCTTTTACAGCTAAATCTAAATCAGCATCTTTACAAACAATAGCAGGTGCTTTACCTCCTAATTCTAGAGAAACTTTAGTGATATTTTTCGCTGCAGCTTCCATCACTTTATGTCCTGCACCAACAGAACCAGTTAAACTGATAATACCTACATCAGGATTTTCAGATAAAGCTTGTCCGATTTCATGTCCGTAGCCAGTTACGATACTTAGAATACCAGCAGGTAAACCAATATTTTCGATTAATCGAGCAAATTCAAGACATACCATTGGAGTTTCCTCACTCACCTTTACAACACAAGCATTACCTGTTAATAAAGATGGAGCAATTTTACGTGCCATTACAAAGAATGGGAAGTTCCAAGGACAAATACCTACAGCAATACCGATAGGTAATTTGTGTAACATCATTTGCTCACCTGGGCGATCACTATTAATTACTTCACCTTCGTAAGTACGAGCCATACCCGCATAGTAATCAAAATAAACAGCAGTGACATCAATTTCAACTTGCGCCAATCCCATTACTTTAGCTTGTTCAGTAGATAGTGTTTCTGCAAGAAAAACACGGTTTTCTCTAATGACTTGAGCCATTTTCTTTAAATATTCAGCTCTTTCAACAGCAGGTAGTAAACCCCAATCTGTTTGAGCAGCTTTTGCTGCAGATACAGCTCTGTCAGCATCATCTTTAGTTCCTCTTGGTGCTAAAGCGATGATTTCTTCTGTACATGGGTTAAGTACTTCAATATGTTCTGTAGTACTAGAAAAAGAACCTGCGATAAATTGTTGGTACGTTTTTACTTCTGTTCCAACTGATGTTGCAAAATCTGTCATAGTGTTATATTATAATTGTAATGTTATTTTTTTTGGATGTTCCATTTCAGGATATGTGTGCAATCTACAATTATAGTTTCAGGTTAATTTCCTGTGGTTTCCTGTATATACATCAGGAAACCCAAGGATACTATTAGAAATGAGATCTTTTATGTTTGTAATGTGATATTTAATTAAGAAATGAAAAAAATAAACATATAAAGAAATGAACGCAACATCACCAATTAAAGCGAAAAAAATTAATAAGAAGGAGAAGTCAGAATCTAACTGGAAGATCACTCCTGAATTACCAAAATTGGAATTTGACTGGGAAAAAGGTCAAGACCCAGTAACAAGAACTGAAGTAGAATTATTCTACAAATCTAAAGCGATCAAAAAGCTTAGAAAAGATATCTGTTCTGTGGGTAGAAGACTATGGGAAAGAGGTTACACAGACGGTAACGGTGGTAACATTACGGTACGTGTAGGTGATAACTTAGTACTTTGTACTCCTACTTTGATCTCTAAAGGTTTAATGAAGCCAAAAGATATCTGTTTAATTGATTTAGACGGTAATCAAAAGGCTGGTTTTAGACCAAGAACATCAGAAGCTTTAACGCACTTGGCTATTATGAGAAGAATGCCATCGGCTAAGGCTTGTGTTCACGCACACCCTCCTCACGGTACTGCATTTGCAATTGCCTCTATTGTACCTCCAACAGGGGTTATTCCTGAAGCGGATATCTTCTTAGGTCAAATGGGATTGGCAAAATATGAAACTCCAGGTTCTCCAGAAAACGCAGAAGTTATCGGTGAAACAGCTATCGATCACCAAGCAGTATTGATGGAAAATCATGGTGTGATTGTGTGGGGTAGTCATTTAGAAGACGCTTACTGGAAAATGGAAAACGTTGAAGCTATCTGTCAAACAGTGATGGTAGCTACAGTAGTTAGCCCAGAAATTTCTTGTGTAGGTCTTGATAAAGCAAAAGATATGATTGCTATTCGTCAGAAATTAGGAATGTACGACAAGCGTGCAAACTGGTCTGATGAAGAGTTACTACAAAACGGTTATTACAAAAAGGCCAAAGTAGTCAATAGAAGATAATATGTAGTGTGACTCATTATTTATTTTCAATTAATTATCTAGTAAAAGTATTGCTTGCAGAATGTTGTAGGCAATACTTTTTCGTACACTAACTTTAAATTATTACTTATGAAAATTGGTTTATTTATTCCCTGTTATGTAAATCAGTTTTACCCCGAAGTGGGAAAAGCTACGTTACAACTATTACAAAAATATGGTGAAGTAGGCTATCCATCAGGACAAACATGCTGCGGTCAGCCAATGGCTAATGCAGGTTGTGAAAAAGATGGGGTAGATGCTTTAAAAGTTTTTTACGACAATTTTAAATCCTACGATTATGTTGTAGGTCCTTCTGCCAGTTGTGTATTGCACATCAGGGAACATGGTGAGAAGTTATATCCTAACATGAAACCTATTCTTGACAAGGTATTTGACTTAACAGAGTTTCTTTTTGATGTGGTGAACGAAGAAAACCTTATAGGTAGTTTTCCTCATAAAGTTGCGATACATAAATCTTGTCATGGTTTAAGAGGAATGCGTTTAGGACAGTGTTCTGAAAGAGTGACTTGTAACCCTTCTAAGCAAGATGAGCTGATCAAGCAAGTTCAAAATGTAACTTTAGTTCAGCCTCAAAGAGCAGATGAATGTTGTGGTTTTGGTGGTACGTTTAGTGTTGCCCAGCCAGATGTATCAGTAAGAATGGGTAAAGACAGAATTAACGATTACATACAATCGGGAGCAGAATATATTACCTCTGGCGATATGTCTTGTTTGATGCACTTGGATGGAATTATCCAACGTCAAAAATTACCGATCAAAGTAATTCACCTTGCTGAAATTTTAGCTTCGAATTCAACATTAGCTTCCAACGAAAAACAACATCATGTCGACGCAATATAAAACACATCAAGAAGGGGCAAAGGAATTTAATAAAAATCCTGATCGTGTAACTTGGCATGATAAGGCACTTTGGTTCGTTCGAGAAAAAAGAGATATATCGGCTCATTCTATTCCAGAATGGGAAGAATTAAGAGAAATTGCTTCTCAGGTAAAAGCACATTCATTATCTCATTTAAATAAATATTTAGAACAGTTTGAAGAAAATGCTAAAGCCAATGGCGTTCATGTACATTGGGCAAAAGATGCAGCAGAACACAATCAAATTGTGCATTCTATCTTAGAAAAACATAAGGTAAAGAATGTCGTTAAAAGTAAATCGATGCTTACGGAGGAATGTGGTTTAAACCCTTTCCTAAACGATAGAGGTATTGAGGTAGTAGATACAGATTTAGGTGAGCGAATTGTACAATTGGCCAATGAGCATCCTAGTCATATTGTATTGCCTGCCATACACAAGAAAAAAGAAGAAGTAGGTGAGTTGTTTCATGAACACTTGAATACCGAAAAAGGAGCCTCTGATCCTACCTACTTAACAAGAGCTGCAAGAACACATTTAAGAGAGAAATTCTTGAATGCTGATGCGGCCATTACAGGAGTCAATTTTGCGGTTGCAGAAACAGGTGGCTTTGTAGTGTGTACCAATGAAGGAAATGTAGATATGGGAGCCAATCTTGCTCCGGTACACATTGCTTGTATGGGTATCGAAAAGCTAATTCCAAAGGTGGAACATTTAGGCGTTTTCCTGAGATTGTTAGCAAGAAGTGCTACAGGACAGGCAATTACTACCTATAGTTCACATTTCCACCGTCCAGCAGAAGGAAAAGAATTACATATTGTCTTGGTAGATAACGGTCGTACCGAACAACTTGGGCGCGAAGATTTTAGAAAGTCTTTAAACTGTATTCGTTGTGGTGCTTGTATGAACACTTGCCCTATCTACCGAAGAAGTGGAGGACATAGTTATACCTATACTATTCCTGGTCCTATTGGCGCGATACTCTCTCCAGGAAAAGACTTGAAGAAACATAGTTCATTACCATTTGCCTCTACGTTATGTGGCTCATGTAGTGATGTTTGTCCTGTGAAAATTGATATTCATACTCAGCTTTATAAGTGGAGACAGTTGGTGATGAAAGAAACTAACTATGAAAAATCGAAACAAGTAGGGATGAAATTCGCAGGTAAAGCTATGGGAAGCCCTTCTCTTTTTAATTTGATGGGAAAGGTGGGAAATATCTTTTTGAAAGGACCTCGTGCTTTTATCTATAATGGTTTGAATGCTTGGGGTATTGATAGAGAACTTCCTGTTCCGACTGAAACTTTTGATGATTGGTTCAAAAAAAATGAGAAGAAAAATGACAAGTAGAGAGAAAATATTATCAGCCATTGAAGGAATCAATTTACCTTCTAAAGAACTTCCTATTACACCCATTTTTGAAGGCCTTTCTGAAGATAAACATGCGTTCTTTTTTGAGATGCTAAATACCCTTGGGGTAGAAGTGATTGTTAGTGATAATGACGATCAATTAAAGGATATCATTAAAGAAAAACAACAAGATGGCAAGGTCTATTCTTCTATTCCTGATTTAGGTGCAGATGATCTAACAGTAAATAAGGATGAGATGGCCAATTTGAACTTATCAGTGATAGAAGGTCAATTAGGAGTGGCAGAAAATGGAGCTATTTGGGTGAATGGAGAGGATTTAAAACACCGATCTTTAACCGCCATTGCCTCTCATTTATTGATTGTGTTGCCTTATCACAAAATAGTTTGGAACATGCATGAAGCCTATACTTATATCAAACCACAAGATCATGGGTATGGTGTTTTCATTTCAGGTCCATCAAAAACAGCTGATATTGAACAATCTTTAGTGAAAGGAGCACATGGTGCAAAATCACTTATCGTATATATTCAAAAATAATTAAGTGGATAGATTATTTTAAACTATCATTTATATAAATAACAAAGGTTGCCCCATGTATTAATGAGGCAACCTTTTGCTTTTTAAACAGAATTACTCTGCTTTCATCATTTTTACTGCAAAGCCTCCCAAAACAACAACCATAATAAGCATGATTGCCCAAAGCCACATTTCATTTTCAAATAGAGGGGCTTCTTTTTCCTTTTCTACTTTCTTAATTTTGATAGGAGTACTTAGCGTTAATTTTGATAAGTTTTCAGGAATATTCTTCCTAAAATGTTTGATATCATAATCTACTGCATAGACCTTAAGTCCATCGTAAGCGATAAAATACTTGGCCTCTTCTGTAAAGCGAGTAAGTAAGGAATATCGATTTCCTTCTGCTTGAATACTTCCGATAGTCAAAGGTTGATTTTGTCTATTGTAGATCTCAATTTTTAATTTCTGAATCGTAGTACTTTTGAAGTTTACCTCATTTTTATCTACAGAATTAAAAGTGTAGTTTTTTAATCTAACGTAAGAGTATTTCCAACCTTTTTCTGTTTTAACACTATCAGCTAAATATTTAATGGATGCATTTCTGTAAAAATCAAAAGTATTATTGAAAGTGAATTTAAGATGATTAATCCTCACTTTTTTACCAAAATCAACTTCAATCTCAGAGGTATTTTGCTTTTTAATTTCATTGACTTGAAAATGCTGAGGCGTATAGTTCTTGATATTCCCTTCATCTACTATCTTTTGAGTGATTTTAGCTGAAGTAAGTTGAGGCTTCTCTTTACTTTCAATTTTTAATCGGAAATAAGGGTAATTAGAAGAAGGGAAATTTAAGTCTGTAAATTGATAATCCATATGATCATTTTTGATGGATAACAATCGATAATCTTTTACAATAGTATACCATTCTTTCTGATTTTGACTTCCTTCTAAAGCTACTTTCCAATCAAAATTATCTATGCCAAAAACCAATTGAATTTGATTGATAGCTTCTTGATTAGATAATGCAAAAGTATAGTAATACCCTTTACTATTTTGTACAGAGTTGATCTGCTTAAATTCTACCTCTTTTGTGGTTACTTTTTTAGGCTGAAAGTCTAAAATATAGGGTGCGATAATAGTATCGTTCGAGGCGGTAATACCAAACACTCTTATATCAGATAATCTCTGATTGCATTGACCAATGATATGATCTGTCAATTCTATGGTATGCCATTGATCTTGGATACCATTCAAATCACTTTTATAATCAAATTGATCAACCGTCTGACTGTAACCAAAGAAACTGATGATATACAATAGAATAGCTATGGTTTTATGAAGGGTTTTCATCAGTTATTTTATGTTTGAATTTGTTGTACAAGAATGAGATGATCAAAAGTAAAATACCTAAAGACACAAATACAATGGTCTTAGCAATGGTATCTAGATGAATGATATCGTAGAAGAAAAGTTTTAAAAGGGTGAAACCGAATAAAAACATAGCTCCTAATCGAAGGTGTTTTTGATTTCTTCCAATACCTAAACTAATTAAGAATAGTGCATATACTCCCCACAGAATACTTAACCCTAGTTTATACGATTGAGTAGATTCTGCTAAGTCCATCCAGTGAATCAATTCACTACTAAGTATCCACAAAATGGTGACATGAAGAAAAGCATTTCCGAAAAGCTTCATTTTTTCAGAGAATAACCCTTTTATCAGTAATTGATGACCTGCAAAGAGTATTAATCCTAAAAATACAAATGAAATATAACGTATGACAATATTAAAATTAGAAATAATGTAATACTCTGATTCTTCTCTAAGGATATAATTTTCTCTTAATTCACTGATTATGTATAAACCATGGAATAGGAAAGAGATGATACTAAAACCAATAAGCACTAAAGAAACACGACTTAACTTTTTGTCTTTAAGTTTGTAACTATTCAGTAGACTTAAAACTGATAAGAAAAGGAAAGTATAAATATAATTCCAAACTCCAGCAAGTGTTCTGATGTTGTGGTTGTGTACAGAAGGTTTCCAAGACATATTTTCTTCAGCAGGCAATTTAATAGAAGAAGCCGAATACTGAAGATCAAAATAATAATTCAATTCTAAAGAAAAAGTAAAGAACAATACAAATAGCGTAAACCCAGGGATCACATTCGAAATTATTTTATTTAAAAATGCTTTCTCTGTAAGAGTAGTTTTGCTCTGTGATTTCATCAAATAAGTCATAAACCCAAAGCATATGACAAAGAACAAATTGGTGAAAAAGTGAATATTGATAAACTGAGTAAAAGATTGATTCCAACCTAAATAAGAATCGTCCCAATCCATTATCAAACTAATAAATGATAAGAAAATGAGAGGATGAGAAAACTTCTCTAAGTAAGAAATTTGCATTTTTCTACCCAACCAAAATAAAAGAACAGCTTCACCTGTCCAGAATAAAGTAACCCATTCTCCATCCAATTGAATAGGGAATGTAATGGTAGCAAAAATCAAAACTAAACCAGCTATTAACTTAAGTAGTGACTTTTCTACATATTGCTTTTTATAAATATAGAATGCCACAGAAGCATGTAATAATGCATTAAATAGGGTAAAGACGCCTAAATAATCTGATGTTGCACGATTACCATCTAATAAGCTCAAGCCAATTCCAAAAAAGATAAACGCATTACTTAATAAAATAGTGATATTTACTTTCTCTAATTTTTCCTTGTTGATTAATTTATAAGCAAGGGAAGTCACATAGAAAATAACGAAAAAGACAAATAAGAACAGGAAGGCAATACCGAAATCTTTAGAACTGCTATAAGCAAATGCATACCATGTACTAAATATCAAGTTCGTTAAAAAGAAGGTGGTGTAGTACAGAAGTTTCCATAACTTTTTGAAGGATATCACCAAAATCCCAATATTGATCATGGCAATATAAGAGAATAAAATAGAGACATTTCCTGTACCGCTACTTAATAAATAAGGCAAGGCATACGCACCCACTAATCCAATGATGGCAATAACTTGTTTATTATAATTTAATGCAGCAACCACTGTGAATACAGTAAATAATAGCATTAAAGCAAAAGTGACCATTTGTGGAATTAAGTCATAAAAACTGTAGGCGGCAAAAGTAATGAAATACATAATGGCCATTGCACCACTGACTAAGACCGCACTAAAGTTGAGATAATTCTTTTTCAACTTCATCCCAAAGCCCATTAACCCTAAGGCAGTCATATATCCTAGAATTATTCTAGTCAGTGGACTAATAAGATTATTATCAATAGAGTATTTGGCACCAATAGCCACACCAATAATGGTAATAAGGATACCGATTTTATTGATGAGGTTCTCTCCAATAAATCTTTCAAAGTCAGATTTTTCTCTTGGTTTTTTCTCCTTCACTACCTTTTTAGTCGAAGTGGCAGCTACAACAGGTTGTTCCGCTTTTGGCTTCACATCCATGTCCAAGATCTCTTGAAAAATATCTTCTTGCTTCTTTTCCGTAACAGGAGGAGTTATTCCCTTTTCCGTAGTGGGTTGAAGGTTACTTTTTAGAGCTTTTAATTCGAATTTTAAATCATTTATTTCACGATTAAATGTTTCTTGTTTAGTCGCTAATTGATTTATTTTAAATTCGAGTTGCTGTATTTTGTTGTCGTTAGTCATAAAAAAATCGAATGGATTCGATGGTTACTAACTTATCAAATAGTAGTTAGATTTGGTATAGATTATTCTTGGACTATTTGTAAGTAAAAATCTAAGATAATAAAAAGGAAGGGTTTTATGATGAATAAGAAATAAAAATCACCGTAATACAAATTGCATTACGGTGATCAATTTAATTGAATTACCTAATAATATATTCCACATAGTGGATTTTGCTAGTGTATTTGAATGGTCCAATATAATCCTCGCTTACTGTTGAACCTAAGTCCATACCTATATCTGTGGTCTCGGTTACCGCAAAACGTATAGGTACTGTTTTATTGATTTTAGTTTCTCCAACACATTGTTGGTTGATGTATAATTGTGCAGTTCCTCCTCCGCCCCAAGCATCGGATTCTTGCATGTATATTAATTCAATCTCATTCTCTCCTTCCTTAAGAGGAATACTAGAAGTGATATTATATCGCTCTCTATTAAAGAAGTTGTAGGTATAATGCAGTGCATTGTCTTTGATATACATACTGTATCCGGCTACATTACCACCGACAGCGACAATCACCCCTTCATCTCCGTTTTTAAACTCTACTTTTGATTTTATACTATGACTCTTAGAATAAACAGGAGGCGTACCACCTTCCGGAATCCTAGTTGTGCCTTGATAATATTTGAAGTGCTTTTTACCTCTTGTAATGGAAGGTCTTAATGGATTTAATGCTCTTTCTGCATATCGATCGTCTAGAGGGTAAACATTATATTTTTTAGCCTCTTGATCAAAAATCTCAATCATCTCTTTTAATTTTTCTGGATGCTTTTCGGCTAAATCATTGGCTTGAGAAAAGTCTTCTTCTACATTGTACAACTCCCAATGAACGCTATCAAAACCCACTGATCCTGTAAACTTCCATGGCACTCCATGAAAAGCGGAGGCTACCCAACCCTCGTGATAAATGGCATGATGCCCACCTACCTCAAAGTACTGTGTCTTTCTTGTACTTTCTTTTTCTGCATCCTCAAAAGAATAAGACATAGAAGTACCTGCTAAAGGAATTTGAGTGGCACCATTTACTTTTTTAGGGAATTGAATATCAGCTGCCTCATAAATGGTAGGAGCGATATCAACGACATGATGAAATTGTGTACGCTTTTCTCCTTTTGATTTTATTTTCTCAGGCCAAGAAATAACAAGTCCGTTTCTTGTACCTCCAAAGTGTGATGGTACTCTTTTCATCCATTGAAACGGAGCACATCCAGCCCATGCCCAAGGCACTGCATAATGGTTTTCAAAATCTTTACTTCCCAACTCATCCATCACTTTTAATTGCTCTTCTAAGTTATCAGGAAAGCCATTTTGTACCATCATATTATTGATGGTTCCCATTGGTGTGCCTTCACCACTTGCACCGTTATCACCTACAACATAAATCACCATAGTGTTTTCTCCACCGGGTAGACCCTTGGCTGCTTTTAAAAGTTCACCTACATAATGGTCTGTGTGTGCAAGGTATCCAGCAACAACTTCCATCTGACGAGCATATAACTTCTTTTCATCTTCTGATTGCTCTTCCCAAGTTTCAATATCTTCAGGACGTTCAGTCAGCTGAGTCTCTTGAGGTACAATACCCATTTTTTTCTGACGTTCGATGGTTTTCTCTCTCATTGCATCCCAACCATCATCAAACTTGCCTTTATATTTTACAATCCATTCTTTCTGAACATGGATAGGAGCGTGTATAGCACCTGTAGAAAAATATGCGAAATACGGTTTGTCAGGATTTAAAGATTTTTGTTGTTGTATCCATTTTATGGCATCCTTCGATAAATCTTCTGTTAAGTGATACCCATCTTCTGGTTTTAAAGTAGGCTCAACAGCTAATGTGTTTTTATACAATTGAGGTTCGTATTGACTTGTTTCTCCTCCTATAAAACCATAGAAATATTCGAAACCAAGTCCAGTGGGCCATCGGTCAAAAGGGCCTGTTTGATTGGTTTCCCAATCTGGGGTATTATGCCATTTGCCCCATGCTGCCGTATTATAGCCATTTGCTTTAAGCACTTCAGCAATACTTGCGGCATCTTGTTCCCAAATACTATTGTACCCTGGAAAGCCTGTAGACATTTCTGAGATAGTACCAAATCCAGTTTGATGATGATTTCTACCTGTAAGCATTGCGGCTCTAGTGGCACTACATACGCCAGTGGTATGAAATTGTGTGTAGGAGATTCCCTCTTCCGCGACTTCGTCTAATGCCGGTGTGGCAATAGGGCCACCAAATGTACTGGTTTGTCCAAATCCAACGTCATCCAATATTACTAAAATTATATTTGGAGCCTCTTTAGACGGTTGTATTGGTTGAGGGTAATCTTCTTCAGACTCTGTAAATGTCCTGCCTATTTTACCATTAAATTCTGTCCAATTTTTTGGTAACTCATCTTCTTGTGCTTTGACTATTTGGTAACTTATTATAAGTAATGAGAAAAATATAAATGTGATTAGTTTTTTCATAATTCGACCTATTTGTAATATCAGTATTAATGCGACGAGCATGATTTTTAGCTCAAATTGTTATTTTGATATTACAAAGGTGAGGTAGTTTACCGGGTTAAAATAACCTTATTAAGATTAAAAATAACCGAAAAAGGTAAATATGAATGGATCTTAGTTTTGTTTTTGAAATGCTTTTGGAGTAATTCCGTAAAACTTTTTAAACTGTTCTGTAAAATGGCTTAAATTAGAATAGCCGACTAAATGTCCGACTTCAGCAACATTATGTTGAGGTAATAGTAATAGTTTTTTGGCTTCCATCATTCTAATTGATAACCCAAATTGATAAATACTAAATCCGAATATCTGTTTGAAGAGAGTTTGCATTTTCCGTAGGTTCATACCAATAGATTGTGCTAAAGAAGATACTTTTGGAATGTTCTTATAATTCAATTCTATTGTGTCTTTTACTTTAAAAATTAATGCAATATCGGTAGAGTTAATCAACTGATGCTTACCACTTAGATCTCTTTTTTCAACTTGTTGGAAGAAAAGTGTAAGTAGTTGAAAAGATAAACTATACAATTGTAATTTTGAAGTAGATTTGGTCGAAGGTGATATCATACAATCTTTTACTTCCCTAAGCTTATCAATAATTTCTAATGTGGGAGTTTCGTATAAAAAGAAGTTATCCTGATTTAAAATAATGGTATTGATGTAATCATTATTTTCTGGTACTAACGTTTTCAACCAACTTTTATGAATGAAAATGGTCAGATTCTCTATTTGCTCATTTTTAGGAAATTGATATTTAGTTTCGACTTGATTGGACGGGAAAAAGATAGCATGGTCAGAACTCATTCCTACTACTTTATGCTCCGCATTTAATTCTTGTTGAATTCCATTATTTGATAACCAAAATGTGATAGGAAGAACATCTAGATTCTTACTTGCATGACGAACAATATTAATTTCTTGATCTAATTGCAACTGATAAAGCACCAGTAAAATATCATCATTAATTACTTGCTGAATAAAGGTGCCTCGTCCCAATTGGCTTGGAAGATCAAACTGATTACCCTTAAAGTTTACATTCAATTGTTCTGCGAGCAGAGGTAGGAAACCATCTATGGTATCCACACGAAATTCAATTTGCATAAGTCTTTCTTTAACCAATTGTAATTTACAAGAGACTTTTTATTTTTCGTGCATTTACAGATAAAACTTAAGAGTTTTCTAATGTTTGACTGTATTGATCGACATCAACCCCATATTGTTTCTTAAATTCTCTTTTGAAATACCTCACATCATTAATTCCTACATTTTCTGCTAACTCCTTTATTTCTATATCATTGTCTAGAAGCATTTGTGCGGCTTTTTTTAATCGTACTGATCGAATAAAAGCAACAATAGTAGTATTTGTAACAGATTTGATTTTTCTATACAAAGTTGACTGACTCATACACATATGATTGGATAATGAGTCGACATTAAGAGCTTCACTATCAATATTCTCTTCTATATAATCTACTGCTTTTTTGATAAATACTTCATCATCTGAAAGCTTTTTAGGAGGTGTTTTAATAACTTCCTTTTTAGTAACTGCAGGTTGAAGTTGTGACTTATAAAAAGCAATAAGTTGTGCTTTATAAGCCAAAATGTTTTTGACTTTTTCCTTAATTACCTTACTATTAAAAGGTTTTCTGAGGTAATCATTCGCACCAATTTTTAAACCAGTAATTTCACTATCGGTTGTGGCATTGGCTGTTAATAGAAGTATAGGAGTATTTTGATAATCAGGATGCTCTTTTACCTTCTGACACAATTCCATACCATTCATCACAGGCATCATTACATCAGAGATAATTAAATCCACTTCATTTTTTTCTAATAGTTGATAGGCTTTTAAACCATTTTCTGCTTTTATGATTTGATAGTCTTTAGAAAAAATATCTTCGAGATAGATTAAAATATCGTTGTTATCATCTACCAATAACAAACGAGGTTTGTCATCAGAGTTTACCTCAGTAAGGTTTTGAATTTCCCCATTGCTTTGTTCAACTTTGGCATCAAGAATTGGTAACTCGACTGTAAATTCACTTCCTTTACCGTAATCACTTTTTACATAAATATCACCGCCATGTAAATTGATAATACTCTTTGATAAAGCCAATCCAATTCCCGTTCCTTTTTGAGAAGGATTATCTGATGTATCACCTTGATAATAGCGGTTAAATATTGATTTTAGATCATGTTCTTTGATACCAACCCCCTGATCTTTGATACGAATTAAAATATGATCATTCACCTTCAATTCGATTTGAATACTTTTACCTTTTGGGGTGAATTTAATAGCATTGGATAATAAATTATTGATCACTATTTCAATCTTTTCCTGATCGAGTTTGTACAATTGATTTTCACTTACTTTGGATTGAAAATCAAGGTTTAAACCTGAAAATTTGATCAAGGACTGAAATTCCCAACACTTATTTTCTATCAGTTTTCTAATGGAAATATATTGATAACTAAGCTCTAACTTCTTACTTTCCATTTTCCTGAAATCCAACAACTGATTCACAAGTACTAAGAGGTTATCTGCATTTTTATTGATAATCTGAAGCTTATTTCTGTATTGTTTAGGTAACTCAGTATCATCTAATAATTCTTCTAAAGGAGAATGTATTAAGGTAAGAGGAGTCCTGATTTCATGAGAAATATTAGTGAAAAACTTCACTTTAGCTTCAGTGATTTCATGCTCCTTTTCTTTCTCTAGATTAATTAACCGTACCTCGTTTTCAAGCTTTTCTTTACGAATAAAGAAAGTGAAAATACTATATAAGATCAGCCCAAAAAGGATAAGATAAATCACATAAGCAGTTGTCGAAAACCATGGAGCAGGAGACATGTTAATAATCAATTGATTGATTTCCCCACACTTACCATATTTACAAGCTTTGATTTCTATAATATTTTCTCCAACGGGTAATTGTGTTATTGTAATGCTAGAAGAATGTTGATTGTCAATCCATTGATCTGAAATAGTTTTTATTCTATAGTGATAATCAATATTTTTCTGATCAATATTATCTGTTGTATTGATACTTAATCGAATGACTTTTTCTTTATAAGAAAGATCAATTTTTTTTGTAAAAGGAAGGGCTTCTTCTAAGATAACATGATTATTCAACGTGTCATCAACTCCAATCAAACGATTATTGATATTTAGTTGGGAAAAGTACACGTCGGACAATTTATTTTTTGAAGCAATAAAATGAGGAGAAAAGACAATCAAACCTTTTTGTCCTCCAAAATAGATTAAATCTTTATGGTTAAATACAGCACTAACATTGACTGATGAAATATCTACACCGTCTTCTTTTGTATAATTTTGTATGGTTTTAGTCTCTAAATTCAAGCAACTAATTCCTTTTGATAATCCAAGCCAAACTTGATCTTGATCGTCAACTGTAATGGCATTTACACCGTTGTTTTCTAAGCCATTTTTATGATTATAAAAACCCAATGATTTTATGTTTTCTCCACTTACATCCAGAACTAATAAACCATTGGCACTTCCAACAAATAGTAAATTTTTTGTTGGGTGTTTATATAATGAAAGAATGATGTTAGAGGGAAACCCAAATTTTCCTTTTAGATCAATGAAAGTCGATGTGCGTGTTTTTGTGTTGAATTTGTACAATCCATTAAACGATCCTAACCACAAATGGTCTTCATCGGCAGGAATGATATGTTCAATACGATCTGCTTCAAAGTAAAATTGGTTTTTATTTTGGGGATTGTAATAATCAATCTTTTCGAGATTAAAGCGTTCATTGGTATTAAAAACGGCTAAACCATTTTGCTGAAGTCCCACCCACATTAGATTATCTTGTGGATCATAGTATAGACTTTTGATTTTTCTAAATTTAGAAGAACCATAGGAGAAGATATTTTTAGTAGGATCATTCAGTGGTAACACCATTAAACCTTCTGAAGTACCCACATACATTTTCTGACCAATACTACTAAATGATGAAATCACTAAATTATCCGAAGAAGGTAGAATTGAATACTTTGTATCATGAACTCCTTTATAAGCAATTCCGCCATTCTTAGTTCCAATCCAATGCGCACCATATTGATCCACAAAAATGCAGTTAATGTTATTGTCAGTTAGTCCAATTGGGGCTTTAAAAGTATCTACAATCTTATAGAAACCTCTATTCTCTATTAATTTAACAACGCCACCATGAGTAGTTGTGATCCAAATCATATCATTGTTGTCAATAAAAATATCGGTTACTCCTTGATAGTTTTTATTGAGTTCATGTGGAGGGGTAAGCTCGATTTTCTTGAAGATAGATTTCTCTGGGTTACTTCGATAAAGACCGTTTTTCCAAGTACCTACCCATAAACGTCCTTGTTGGTCAATCCTTATAGAATTGATTAAACGTAACTGCTCATCGTTCTCGCCAATAAATTTCTTCGTTTTTTTATCTTTTATAGAGTATTCATAAACACCTTTAGAACTACCAAAATAGAGGGCATCTCTTTTATTGTCGTATATAATCTTTGTTATCCACTGTACAGTTTTTATGGGGTGTTTAATAATTTTATTTCTATTGATATCATATTCTGAAAGGTTTCCAGAAGAACCAAACCAGACATTACCATCATTTACCTCTTGAATAGATTGAATAACTTTATTATTGGGCTGATGGAAAATTATTTTTTCTGTTGATAAATCCAATACAAAAAATCCACTCATCCAAGTACCAATACATAAATAACCATTTGTGGTTTCTTTAAGAGCTGTAACCCTAAGGAAAGTATTATTGCTTGTATATTTTTTAAATAGATGATTGTAGCTAACAAACTGATCTTTAGCAATATTATAGTGTGATAATCCTCCACTTTTGGTACCGACCCAAAGAATATTGTTAGATCCCAATTCTAGTGTTTCTATGTCTTCACTAAAAAATTGATCATAACGTTTTGAAGGTTTTAAATAGTCAAAACCTTGAGCATCTAGTTTCACAATTCCTTCACTGCTCGCAAACCAAAATTGTCCTAGATTATCTTTTACCACTCTTGTTACAGAATTATTGGACAGTCCATTGGAAACGTTTAAATATTCGTATAAATAATCCGTTTTAGTTTCCGAGTAACATAGGTGAGATAGTAATAAAAATGATAATAAGTAGTTTAGTAATTTGTTCATTCAGTCATACATTATTTATATATATCCCCAAATAACCTATTTTTTATTAGAATTAGAGAATCGGACCATAGTAATGTGTGTTAATACTTTTCCGATTCTCTAATCAATTACCCTACAGAAAGGGGAGATTTAGTCAATAATCCTTTGAGAACCCCACCAATCATTATTGGGTTGGAAATCTTCTCCAAGCATTTCTTTTCTTTTACTTTCAAGAGATCCCATCTTTTTGGTTCTTACTTTATCCAAGAATTTCTCTTCTTTTTCTAAAGACCAAGTATTGTCTTTTTCAGGATATTGTGCGCCTAACTCATTAAGGTAAGTAAATAAGGAATCACTTAGATTTTTAACGATGTTAGGGTAATCATCAGCAATATTATTTTCTTCTTTAGCGTCTAACTCAAGATTATAGAGTTCTTCTCGGTTATCTTCATAATAGTGAATCAATTTCCATTTACCAGAACGAATTACTGAACTAGGTTCACCTCCTTGATTACCATAGTGAGGGTAGTGCCAAACAATAGAACGATTGTCGATGGGTTTCCCATAAAATAACGGTGCAAGGCTTACACCATCCTGATGCTGTTCAGGATATTGAGGTAGTCCAGATAGTTCTAATAGTGTAGGATAAAAATCTGTATGAGTAACAGGTACATTAGAATGTACATTTTTTTGTTTTAACCAAGGTACACTAATGATATAAGGTGTTCTTAAACCTCCTTCAAACTGATAACCTTTTCCTCCTCTTAATGGTAAGTTTGATGTAGAAAAAGCATCTCCAGCAGATACCCCGCCATTATCACCAGTAAAAACAACTATCGTATTTTCACTTAATCCTAATTCTTTTAATGATTGCATCACATGTCCTACAGCATCATCCATTGATTCTACTAAACCTGCGTAAACAGGATTATCTTGATGCTGACGAATAGGAAGAAATTTACCCATTTTATATCCTACAGAATCCACTCCCTTTTCTACCGCTTTATTTCTGTATTTTCTCCATTTTTCTTCTGTTGTTTGAATAGGTCCGTGAACAGCATAAAAAGATAGACAAGCAAAGAATGCTTCCTCTTTGTGCTCACTCATAAACTGTACAGTTTCTTGTGCTAACCTCATACTTAGGTTTTCACCTTTAGGACCATCTTCTAGTTTAGGGTTTTTGTAAGGAGAAAAATAACCACCTCTAGGACTTCCAGCATGGAAACCACCTTTATTAATATCAAAACCATGATCTTCAGGAAGAGATCCTTCACCACCTACATGCCATTTACCAGCAAAGAAAGTGGTGTAGCCATTGGCTTTAAATGCTTCAGGCATGGTAATGTAAGAAGTATCTAATTGATGATTATAATAAGCGGGGAGAAGTTTATTGAATCTTTTTTGTTTCCTCCATTTTTCTCCTTCAGGAGCACCAATCCAATCCGTAATACCATGTCTTGCTGGAGATTTACCAGACATAATACTTGCTCTTGATGGGCTACAAACCTGACAAGATGCATAACCTTGATCAAATTGAACACCTTTTGCAGCAATTTGATCTATATGTGGTGTTTCGTAATATTTTGAATTTGTAGTAGACAAATCATGTGCTCCGAGGTCATCAGCTATTATTAATAAAATATTGGGTGTTTTACCTGGAGGCTGATAAGACTTCTTTTGTTCGCTCTTACAAGAGACGAATATAGACATTAGAAGTAATGCGGAATAAAATTTTGATAAGTGTATCATTGACAAACATTAAAAAATGGTTAACAAAATAACCGTTGCAAATACATCAACAAATATAGCTATATTCTTATCTTCGCATAATGACTATATTCTTCATTTGTTGTCTAAATTCATCAAACTTTTTGAAGATTAAAATTGATGTATACTTTTAAATAACTGAAAATCAATAACCAAACTAATTAAGTGTAAAATAGTCACATATTGACGAAAATGGACGAGTAAATTATTCAACGTCCTTTCATATTTACATCAACGTTGCAAAGACGCCATTAAATGAAATGAAAAATCAGGAACTCAATTTCAATTTGTTCAGACGAGTTCTTGAGAAAACAATTAAGCATTTTTTTATGAAAAGTTTCTATCAAGCACAGAAGTATCCTTTTCGCTTATTACTTTTATTATGCTTCATATGTATGGGGTATCAATCACAAGCACAAAGCCGAATTGTTTCGGGTGAAGTAAAAGACGAAGCGGGTCTACCACTACCAGGGGTGAATATCAAAATTAAAGGGACTAACAATGGTACAATCACTAATTTTGAAGGAGCATTTAAATTACCTATTGAATCAGAAGAAGACATTGTCATCTTTAGTTTTATGGGTTTTGAACAACAAGAAATTGATGTTCAAACAAAAGAGTTCATCAGTGTTGTATTAAAGGAATCAACAGAATTACTTTCTGAAATTGTAGTCGTTGGTTATGGTACACAAAAGAAAGAAAATCTAACGGGTGCCGTTGGTGTTGTAAATCCTGATAAAGATGTCGGAAACCAAGCAGTAACCAATACTGAGTCTTTATTACAAGGTAGAATTGCAGGTGTTCAACTCACGCAGTCTGGCGGTAAGCCAGGGGCAGGGGCAGAAATCATTATTAGAGGTAACGGTACTTTAAATAACTCAAGTCCATTAGTATTGATTGATGGTGTTCCGGGTAGTATGCAAGATATATTGCCTTCGGATATTGAGAGTATTTCGGTTTTAAAAGATGCTGCTTCAGCATCGATTTATGGTACTAGGGCTGCCAATGGTGTAATCTTAGTGACCACTAAAACTGGTGGAGCTACAGAAAAATTAAAGGTAAACTATAACGGTTATGCAGGTTTACAAAAAGCGACAGTCTTACCGGATTTCTTGGATAGCTGGGATTATATGACGCTTAAAAATGAAGCAAATATTAATGCAGGAAGAAATCCGATTTATTCTGATGAGGAGATGGATATAGCAAGAGCAGGAAGTGATCCTTATAGATATGCCAATACAGATTGGGCAGACGAAACATTTAAAGATGGAGCTTTCTTCCAAAATCATCAAGTGTCGTTATCTCAAAAAGTGGGAAAAACACAATACATGGCTTCTTTAGGTTATTTAGATCAAAAAGGAATTATGTACGGTACTTCTGCGGAGAGAATCAACTACAGAATCAATTTAAAAAGTGACCTCGGAAAAGGATTTAAATTTGGTACTAATTTCTTTGGAGCAATTAAAAAATCAGAAGGATCAGCAGACTCAGACGATCAAGGTGTAATGCGATTAATCGCCAATTCATCTCCTCTAGTACCTGTGTTTAATCAAGATGGTTCTTGGGGATCAGCATCTGGTAACCCTTATGAAATCAATACAAAAAACCCACTGTTTTATGCAACAGAGGCAAGTAGACAATACAATAACTCAAATAAATCTACAATCAACCCTTATTTAGAGTTTACTCCAATAAAAGGATTGACTTTTAAGACCAACTTTAGTTATTCATTTACTCAAGGATTTAACAAATCTCATAAATATGATTTTCAGTTAACAGACAATGATGGTAATGATTCTGATATAACAAGAGTTCAAAATTCATTAGTGGACGCAGCCAATACGTATGAGACTGTTCAGTGGGAAAACACAGCCAATTATACTAAGAGTTTCGGAAAGCATAATATCAATGTTTTAGTTGGTACTACAATGAATTCTTATGCACATAAATGGACGAATGTTAGAGTAACTGATTTACCAAGTAATGACTTAACAGAGATTGGTTCAGGAAGTAACCCTACAGTGAATGGTACTTTTAATGAGTCAAGATTATTATCCTTATTTGGTAGATTTCAATACAATTACGATGATAGATATTTATTGGAAGCTAACGTAAGACAAGATGGGTCATCTAAATTCCCTTCTAATAATAGGTTTGCTGTTTTTCCAGCATTGTCAGCGGGTTGGATATTCTCTAATGAAGGATTTTTAAGTGATGCTGAATTCCTTTCATTTGGTAAATTTAGAGCCAATTGGGGACAGTTAGGTAACGATAAAATTGGTTATTATCCTTATTCTCAGACTTACACTCCTACAGATGGCTATCCTTTTGATGGTTCTTCGATTGCTAATGGCGGTTTAGCAGTAACTGATTTAGCTAATCCAGACATTAAGTGGGAAACAACAACTTCTTATGGTGTAGGTGCTGATTTTGGTTTTTGGGATGATATGTTAACGGTTACTGCAGATTATTTTGTAAAAGATACCGACGATATTTTATTGAAATTACCGATACCAGGAGCTACAGGTATTTCAAATCCTGCTTATCAAAATGCCGGAAGAGTAAAAAACACTGGATGGGAATTGGCTGTAAATCACTTTAATAAAGTGGGAAATTCTGGATTCGAATATAATATTGGATTCAATATCACCAACATTAAGAATGAGATTATTGATATGCAAGGCGAAACGCAGTATATCAATAACCGTCAAGTAAATATGGAAGGTCAAGCTATTGGTTCTTTCTTTGGATATGAGAATACAGGAATCTATAGAACAACAGAAGATTTAGAAAAATATCCTTATATCGATGGACAAACTCCTCAGTTAGGAGACCTTATTTACCATGATATTAATGGTGACGGTGTAATTGATGATCAAGATAGAACAATCATTGGTAACCCTAACCCTGAATATATGTATGGTATTAATCTAGGGGTTGCCTACAAAGGATTTGATTTGAAAATGTTCTTCCAAGGGGTACAAAATGTAGATATTTATTCTTCTGCTACGGGTCATCATAGTGGTGGTGGAAATAATTTAATGAACTGGACTACAGATTGGATGGACAGATGGACACCAGATAACCCGGATGCTTCAAAACCAAGATTGGGTAATGTAAACAATGAGCAAGTATCTTCTTTCTGGGTGGAAGACGCCTCTTACCTAAGGTTAAAGAACGTAGAAGTAGGGTACAATTTTAATGAAAATGTTTGCAGAAAATTAAAAATGCAACAATTCAGACTTTATGTAAACACTACCAATCCTTTAACATGGTCGGAGTTAGGTCATTGGGATCCAGAGAGATATGCTAATCAATCACGAAACGAAGCTTATCCTCAAACAACAACAATCACATTTGGTACAAACATCATCTTCTAAAAGTAGTAACATGAAAAAAGCATTAATCACTCTATTAGGCGCTACATGTTTCTCTTGTAGTAACTATTTAGATTTACAAGATAATAATACACTTAATCAAGATTCATTCTGGAAAACAGAAGATCACTTGAACTTAGCAGTCACTGCAGCCTACGAAAGCTTAACTCCTGAAGAACTTTACGGAAGAGGTATTCGAGATTTGGATTGTATCAGTGATAACGGTTACAACGAATGGACTTGGATGCAATATTGGGATATTTCTGTAGGTCAACATAACCCTGCCACCGATAGAATTGGTTGGGTATGGAATGACAACTACAAAGGTATTCGAAGAGCAAATGAAATTCTGGACAATGCTCCAGGGATGTCAATTAACGCAGAGGCTAAGGATATAGCAATTGGTGAAGCTTTATTTTTAAGAGGATTATTTTACAATAACTTAAACATGTTGTTCAATAATGTTCCGTTAATCTTAAAAGTGGTTTCTCCTCAAGAAGCAAGAATTGAAAAATCTTCTAAAGAAGAAGTATTTGATCAAATAATCGAAGATTTGAGTAATGCCATCGAGCTATTACCTGAAAAAGGTGAATTCGTTGGTAAAATCAATAAATATGCAGCAATAGCTTTAAGAGCAAGAGTGTATTTATATCATCAAGAATATGAGAAAGCATTAAAGGATTGTGAGGAAGTAATCAATTCAGGACAGTACAGACTGATGGATGATTATAAACAGCTATTCACTGCTGAAGGTCAAAATAGTTCGGAATCTATCTTCTCTGTTCAGTTTATTTCTAACATGAGATCAGGTGAGAAGTTTAGTGGTACATATAAAAAGCAGCCTCAATCTCACTTTGGTGTATTACCAAATTTAGTACATGACTTTTATACTAAAAATGGGTTAAAACCAGAAGATGATCCCGACGCAACTCCATTTAGTGTATGGGCAGATGAAAAGGGAGTACCCAAAAGTGCAAAAGAATTAGAAGCAGAAGGGCTTAGTATTTTTGATTATTGGGCTGAGTTTGCAAATAGAGATCCTAGATTAGACCATTCTATTTTAAGAGGTGGTGAACCTTGGTTAGATCAAGAAAAATGGGACAATGTAGTAAAAGCTACAAAGTATGGTATCCAAAAATATATCCGTGAAGAAGTTGGGATGTATGGAGATGGAGATAGAAATTTCATGATAATTAGATATGCTGATGTTTTACTAATGTATGCTGAAGCAAAAAATGAATTTAGTGGACCATCAGGTGATGTATTTAATGCACTAAATCAAGTTAGAAGAAGAGTAGGTATGCCTGATGTTGACGCGTCATTAAACCAAGAAACTTTAAGAGAAGAAATTCGACACGAAAGAAGAGTAGAATTGGCTTTTGAAGGTTTAAGATATTTTGATGAGTTAAGATGGAAAACTGCCAAAAATGACTTCGAAAATAAAGTGATTTTTCATGAAAGAACTTTTAACGAGGGTAAGCATTATTGGTGGCCAATTCCGCAAACTGAGATTGACAGAAATCCCAATTTATCTCAAAACCCAGGTTGGTAATTTTTTAACCTTAATTGATCTAGAGGGCTGTTTTTTGACACCCTCTAGAATGATATTTAATCTGACTCTAACATGAAAAATACATTCAAAAATATAATTCTAATTCTTCCATTGTTAGCAACATTAATAAGTTGTGACTTGGATGATATGATTAACAATAGACCAGTAGCAGGTGAAGGTGAAGTAGCACCTGAGGTATCTTATTATAAAAAAGGGTATGGACAAACTTTAAAAACACCAATATGGTCAAATTGTGTGGCAGGAGTTTTACCATACTGGCATTACTCATGGGGTAACGATTATCCTACAGATCTACCTGATAACGTTGAATTTGTTCCTATGCTTTGGGGAAGAAATGATGTAGCTGGTAAAGTTGAAAAATTAAAAGAATTAGCTGCAGAAGGAAAGATTTCTTATTTATTAGGCTTTAACGAGCCAGATAAAGAAGACCAAGCACATATGACTGTAGAAGAAGCCATTGAACTTTGGCCACTTTTAGAAACTGTTGGCGTGCCTTTAGGCTCACCAGCTCCAGCAAGTTTAAGCAGTGGTTGGTTAGACGATTTTATGGTGCAAGCTAATGCTAAAGGATTAAGAGTTGATTTTATTTGTTTACACCGTTACACGGATTCAATTGACCCCAATAAATGGATGGAAGCCTTCCAAAATGCGAATACTAAATGGGGTTTGCCTATATGGGTTACTGAAATGGGTTTGGCAGATTGGACTGCTACATCACCAGAAACAAATAAAAGAACCAAAGAACAAGCCTATGACTTAATGGCTGAATTACTTCCGATGATGGATGCCGCTAGTTATATCCAAAGGTATGCATGGTTTGACGGTGGTCGAGCTAAAAATCAAGCAGCTTTACATATTTCAGCTATTTATGAGCAGAATACTGATATGCTGACAGACTTGGGTGCTCTTTATGCTGAACATGATGCCAATTTAAGTACAGGTGGAGGTAGCGGAGAAATTCCTGAAGCTGGAGATTACGGTCTTGTTGTTGATGGCGGTTTCGAATTAAGAAATATCGATGGTGCTTGGGGTGGATACGATAATGGATTTACAGATGAAACTACTGCAAGACATGGTATGGTATCTGGTAAAATTCAAGAAGATAAAAATGGTGACGGTGGTTCAATGCTGCAAGAAATTACAGTTGAACCAAATACAGTCTATGAATTTAATTATTCAACAAAATGGGCGAGTACCCCTGATGGTACCATCTTAGTTCAGGTTCAAGACAGAACACCATCTAGTAAGCCTGAAGCAGGTTGGGATAGATTGTATGCAGAAGAAATCTCTACAAGCACAGATTGGGCAGATGTAAAAACTAAATTTACAACCGGACCAAATACAACAAAAGTATTCTTAGTGTTTTATAAAGGAGGTACAAACGATAATACAAACGCTGGTTTAACAGTACTATATATTGATGAGGTTGCTGTATTTAAAACTGATGAAGTAGTTATCCCTGATCCAGATGTGAAACCAGTACCAGATTCAGGTTTAATTGTTGATGGTGGTTTTGAAACTGTAACACCTGGTACTTTCCCAAGTACTGGTACTCCTTGGTATGGCTTTGATGGAAGTTTTGTTCAAGATATAGCAGGTGCACATACAGGAGAGCAATATGCTGTATTATCAATGGATAATAACAAAGATGGTGCATTTTTAAATCAGGTAGTTAATGGAATTAGTGGTAATAAAGTGTATGCTATTGATTTACATTCTAAATGGTTGACTGCTCCAACTACAGCTGGTATTATCAAGATATTCGATATTACAGACGGAGGGAAAACTGAGTTATTGAATGGTAATTTTGATTCATCAACAGATTGGACAAAAAGTACTTTGACATTCGAAACAAATGCAACTACTTCAGATCTAAGAATCACAATTATAAAACCAGGTGGAGAATTTGAAAATATCGTTCACATTGATGATGTACTACTATTTGAAGAAGGTGATGTAGAACCGCCAGTTACAGAAGATCTTGTTCAAGATGGTGATTTTGAAAATCTTACTGCGGGTGCATTAAGTGCAACAACATCTCCTTGGTCAGGTTATAATTCGGGATCTGCAGATGTTATCACTTCAGCAATTGCAACAGCTTATGAAGGCGAGCAATGTGGTCGATTGAAAAAAGATGATGCTTCTATCATTCAGACGATTACAGTAGAAGAAGGTAAAACATATGTTTTCTCATTGTTTACCAAATGGGAAGATGGGCCAGGTAAAGATCTAAAATTTACGATTAAACCTTCAAATGAGAATTCTTTAAAACATCAGGAAACAATTACTGAAAGTTCAGAATGGGCGGAGACCACTTTTGAATATACAGTACCAACAGGACATAACTCTTTGACTTTTAATATTTATAAAGGAAAAGATAATGATGGTGGGTACTTCTTGATAGATAATGTTTCTGTGAAAGAAAAGTAAGAAAATATAAAAAGTGTGGGAACCTTTTGGGGTTCCCCACTTAAAAAATGATTCATATATGAAAACGAACTACTTATTTTATCTCGTAATCTTATTTTTTGGATGTACGTTCGGTTGTCAAAAAATAGATAAAATTGATAATAACAATAGAGAAGTTACAAGGTTAACAGACGATTGGGAATTTCAGTATAATGATACATTACCACAAAAGTGGAGTAATGTAACTGTACCTCACGATTGGGCTATATCAATGCCTTTTGATAAGAAAATTGATATGCAAGAAGTACTTGTACTAGAAGATGGTGAGAGAATACCTAAGTTAAGAACAGGTAGAACAGGTGCTTTACCTCATATTGGTAAAGGCTTTTATAAAAAAACACTTCATTTTTCTAATCAAGATAAAGACAAAAAAGTTTTTATTCAGTTTGATGGAGCAATGAGTCATGCAAAGGTGTATCTGAATAAAGAATTTGTAGGAACATGGCCTTACGGTTATTCTTCTTTTGAGTTTGATTTGACTTCTTATATTCAATACAATCAAGATAATTTATTAGAAGTACACCTAGAAAATAAACCTTTATCATCAAGATGGTATCCAGGTGCAGGTATCTATAGAAATGTAAGAATTGTAAAAACTAATCCAGTTTATGTAACCAATTGGGGGACTTACATTACAACTCCTGAAATTACTGAAACAAAGGGAAAGGTAAATATTAAAACTACAGTAAAAAACGATTCACAAGAACCTAAGAACATAGAAATTATTCAATCTATCTTTTATAAAGATGAAAGAGTAAGTTCAACATCAAAAACTTTAAAAGTAACCCATACTGAAAAAAATATTGAAATGGATTTAGAGGTGTCATCACCAAAATTATGGTCGATGGAAACTCCTCATCTGTATCAAGTAATTACTCAAATTGCTATTGAAAATGAGATTGTTGATACATATAAAAGTCAATTCGGATTTAGAACAATAGAGTTCACCAATAACAAAGGATTCTTCCTTAATGGTAAATCTGTGAAATTCAAAGGGGTATGTTTACATCATGATTTAGGTCCATTAGGTGCAGCACATAACACATCTGCATGGAGACATCGTTTACTTAAAATGAAAGAAATGGGTGCTAATGCCATTCGTTCTACTCATAACCCTTCTGATCCAAGTTTAGTACAATTAGCCGACGAATTAGGTTTCCTATTTATTGCAGAAGCATTTGACGAATGGGAAGAGGCAAAAACAGAAAATGGATACAATAAACTTTGGAACGATTGGGCAGAAAAAGATTTGGTGGCACTCATTCATAGAGATAGAAACCACCCTTCTTTAATCATGTGGTCTATTGGAAATGAAATTCGAGAACAAAACAAAAAGGATGGATACAAAAATGCTCAATTCTTAACGGATATTGTACACAGAGAGGATCCAACGAGACCTTCAACGGCTGGGTTTAATAATTATAGAGCAGCTATTGATAATGGTTTGGCTGATGCAGTAGATCTACCTGGTTGGAATTACAAACCGAACAAATATAAAGCTACACATAAGGCACATCCTGAATGGAAAATGTATGGAAGTGAAACTGCTTCAACAGTAAGTTCTCGTGGTGAATATTTCTTTCCTGCAAAAGAAGGAAAACACAAGATACGTCCTAGTCTACACTCTAATTCTTTTGATATGGATTTCCCTAATTGGGCACAAACACCTGATAGAGAATTTAAAGCGCAAGAAAATAATGATTTTATTATGGGTGAGTTTGTATGGACGGGTTACGATTATTTAGGTGAACCAACACCTTACAATGAAGAATGGCCTACAAAGAGTTCTTATTTTGGAATCATCGATTTAGCTGGTATTCCAAAAGATCGTTTTTACCTGTATAAAAGCCATTGGTCTAATGAAAAGGTACTACATGTATTGCCACATTGGAACTGGGAAGAAGGTCAAAAAGTAAGTGTTCATGCTTATACCAATTATGATAAAGCAGAGTTATTTATCAACGGAAAATCATTAGGTATAAGAACAAAAAATCAAAGTAATTTATATGATTCTTATCGTTTAAGATGGGATGATATTACTTATCATGCAGGTGAAGTAAAAGTTGTTGCATTGAATGAAAATGGAGATGCAATTGCAGAAGATATAAAATATACAGCAGGTACACCTCATCAATTAAAGATTGAAGTAGATAGATCTGAGGTAAAGGCCAATGGAGAGGAAGTGGTCTATGCAACGGTATCTGTGGTTGATAAAAATGGCGTTTTATGTCCTAGAGCAAGTAATTTAGTGACATTTGATTTAGATGGTGAAGCCAATATTCTTGGCGTAGGCAATGGAGATCCAACTTCATTGGAATCATTTGTAGCACATAAGAGAAAAGCATTTAATGGTAAATGTGTGACTATTTTACAATCCTCTAAAAATGAGGGTACCATTACTTTAACAGCAAAGTCCAAAGGACTTACTTCAGCAGAAGTAACTATTAGTACTAAAAATTCAATTTAAAATGAGAAAGCTTTTCCCCTTGGATAGATGCAAAAGGATGCTATAAGTTCTATTTAAAATATAGAATGAGTGACAACAATTCTGTGTAATTCAAGGGGTAAGGTTTTTCAAATATCTACAGACATTTATATCTGGTAGATGCAACTGACTTTACTCAACGTATCGATAAAAAAAGAGTGCAAACTAATACACTCGTTTTTTGATCATGAATTTAATTTACTACCTCAAAACAAAAAATGTATGAAAAATGAATTTTACTTTCTGACTATTTTCTTTCTTTTTATGGGTTGTGTTAAAGACAATAGCCAACTTCAGAAAAAGGAAAATGAGGTTAAATATCAGCCTTATTTTTTATCAAGTAATCAAAAACAATTAGACTTAGGTGATGCGTGGATAGAAGTCTGGTCTGATGAGTTTAATGGTACTACTTTAGATACCTCTAAATGGACGAAGACTGTAAGTACAAAATCAAGAGCACCACGACCTGAATTAGGTATTAAATCATGGTTTTGGGTTGAAGATCATGTTTGGTTAAATGGAAATGGCCAATTGATTTTAAAAGGGTCAAAAGCATCCAATGATAAGATGTTTTGTGGTAGTGTAGATTCTAAAGGTAAGTATGAAACAAAATACGGTTATTTAGAAGCACGCATCAAAATTGCGGACACATCCAAAGGAAATCATACTGCTTTTTGGTTACAGGGACAGGAACAAGGAAATATAGATGGAACAGGGAATGATGGAGCCGAAATAGATATTTTTGAATCAGCTTGGACTTCAGATTTTACTAAAGCAGTAGTTCATATTGATGGATATGCTGCAGCACATAAAGCCAACACTAAAAAATATGATACACCTAATATTCATGAAGGTTATCATATTTATGGTTTATTATGGGAAGAAGACCGAATGGAAATCTACTATGATGGCGAACTTAAAGTAAGTTATGAGGGTATATGGGTACCACAAGTAAAAGAATGGTTATGGCTTTCTATTGGGGCTAGTTTTGGTGATGGTGATTTTGTAAATCAGCCTATTGGAGATTTATCTATTGCAGAGGTGGATTATGTTAGAGTTTGGGAAAAAGATCCCATGTATCAATCTCCGAATACAACTGATAATATTCGCTTAAGAAATAGAGAGACTGATTTTTATTTCAGGGTAAAAGGAGAAGGTGATGATGTAGCAATAGAACAAACTAATAACTCTAGAACGGGTAGTTGGACCCATTGGAAATTAGTAGAGGATTTCGCTCCATATTATTACATAAAAAATGAAGGAACTCAGAAATTTATCAGAGCTCAGGTGGATGAGAATAATGCACAAGTCTATACTAAGCCTTTAAATAATACCGGAGCATGGACGCAGTGGGAATTTATCTATGTAAATGAAGGCTATTTTTTGGTAAAAAATAAAGAGACTAAAAAGTATTTAAGAGCAACTTCCAAATCAAATGATTCTCCTATTTTACTAAGTACTTCTACAGATTATTATGCTCAATGGAAAATTGAAACGATCAACTAAATTAAATAAATGAAAAAATTACTTATTAGTACCGCAATGGTAGGTTTGATGTCTTGTCAGATGACTTCAACCGATCAAAAACAAGCGGTCAATCAGGAGGGGAAACCCAACATCATTATTTTTTATGTAGACGATTTAGGTTATGGAGATATTGGTGTCAATGGTTTAAAAGGAGCAAAAACACCAGAAATCGACAAATTAGCTAATGAGGGAATACTTTTTACGGATGTACATTCACCTCATGCAACGTGTACACCATCTAGGTATTCTATGCTAACCGGAGAATACGCTTTTAGAAAACAAGCTCAAATTCTTCCAGGTGATGCACCTTTACTAATCGATCCAAATAAAAAAACACTTCCTGATATGTTGAAGGAAAAAGGTTATACTACCGGTGTTGTTGGGAAATGGCATTTAGGATTAGGAAATGGAAATGTTGATTGGAATAAAGCTGTAAAACCAGGTCCTTTAGAAATTGGGTTTGATTATTCATTTTTATTACCCTCTACAGGAGATAGAGTGCCCTCTGTATATTTAGAAAATCATCATGTAGTCAATTTAGATCCTAAGGACCCGATTACGGTAAGTTATAAAAAGAATATTTCTGATAGACCTACTGGCAATGAACATCCTGAGCTTTTAAGACAGGGAGCTGATAAACAACATGGGAATACTATCATCAATGGTATTTCTAGAATTGGATACATGAAAGGGGGAGAGAAAGCAGTTTGGACCGATGAGGATTTTCCAGAGAAATTAGCAGGAAAAGCATCTGATTTTATCAAAAAGAATAAAGACAATCCTTTCTTTTTGTATTTCGCTTTCCACGATATTCATGTTCCAAGATTACCTTCAGATCAATTTAAAGGTAAATCTGAAATGGGTGTAAGAGGAGATGTGATTCTTCAATTGGATTATACAACAGGTTTGGTCATGAAAACACTTAAAGAATTAGGGCTTGATCAGAATACGTTAGTCATATTCACGTCAGATAATGGAGGTGTCTTAACAGATGGTTATGATGATCATGCCATCGAACTATTAGGCGATCATAAACCTAATGGTCCTTTTAGTGGAGGTAAATACTCTTCTTTTGAAGGTGGTACTAGAGTTCCTATGATCACTTATTGGCCGAATAAAATCAAAGGAGGACAAGTAAATGATGCCACGTTTTCTCATATAGATTTCTTCGCTTCTTTTGCTCATTTGCTTGGAGTTGAATTGCCTAAGGAGGTTGCTCCAGATTCTAAAAACATGCTTCAAGAATTGGTAGGTACGTCTGATAAAGGGCGTGATCTTATGCTCGAAGAAGGTTTTACTTTAGCATTAAGAAAAGGGGATTGGAAGTACATTCAACCTATTCCTAAAGGGAAGCGAATTCCTAATTTTATGGATAAAGTAAAACAAATTGAAGGAGGTATGTCGCGTCAACCTCAATTATATGATCTGAGTACAGATTTACAAGAAAGAGTTAATGTCGCCAAAGATCATCCAGAATTAGTAAAAGAGCTACAATCAAAATTAGATTCAATCAAAAATTATAAACAGAAGGAATCTTAGTATTGTTGGTTAGATAAAAAGAATGGAAGCATAACATTATATGCTTCCATTCTTTTATTTATCATAATTAGATGGTGTGAATTGTATTGAATACAGTGTTTTAATTCAATATTCTATACGTTTTGATTTCACCAAATTCTTCAAAACCATATTTTTTATAAATTGGTAATCCCAACTGAGACGCATGAAGAACTGCTAGATTTTTATTTTCTTTTTTGGCTTCCAAAAGAAGTTTTAGCGTCATTTTTTTACCAATTCCTTTACCTCTTGCTTCATCGATGGTACCGATCATGTGAAAACCGGCATTATTAAGACTATCAAAGAATAAAATACCACAACCTAATATTAATTCATTTTCTTTATAAATGAATGCTCGAATATTTTCAGACAAAGTCATATTAAATATAACTTCAGAAGAGACATTATATTTAAAGGAGGCAGAGGCTGTTTTTGCAAAAGACTCAGCATCTTTTTTATTTTTTACTAAAATGATGTTTTCATCGTCTTCATCAGAAAGTTTTGTTGTAGCTAATTTAACCGACATATTGATCTGATTAAAAGCATATTCAAAACGATCCTTATCAAGGTGAATATCAAGTTCACCATCTAATGTGACACCTTCAGGAATACTACCATTTTTTAATGAAGGCAGTTGATCTAGGTTCTCTACATCAATATCAAAAACTCTATTAGGCCAATCCGATGCTTTATGCCATACCATTTTAAATGTTTTCATATCAGAAAATAGATTGGATTGCTGTCCGACGAGAGTCCAGAATTCAAAAACGTTTTGGATGATTTGTTTTTTCATAGTGATGAGTATTATCAGTGAATGAGTTACGAAAATATATATTATAAATCAAAAAGTTCTTATGTAGATGAGTAATTCATTAACTTCGTTTTGTATACAGGTTAAGCAAAAATGAAATTATATAATAAGTTACCTCCGTTAATTGTCTATGTGTTTTTTCTATGGTTTATATTGACTAGTATAAATATAAATAAGGCATTTCATATTGATGATACATTTCATTTAGAAGCTGCTGAATGGATACGCAACAATCCTTTAAAACCAATGTCAGGTTTAATAAATTGGGGTGACCAAAAAGAGGCAATTTATGAATTTAATCAGCCTCCATTATTTTTTTATTTCGTATCCTTATCACTAACCATATTTGGAGATAGTGAAATTTTCCTTCACTTATTTTTCTCCATTTTTACATTCATAGCACTGTTATTTTTTTCCAAGTTATCTAACTTTTTAAAAGTTAGGTCACCCTTTTTATTACTCACGATTTTTGCCTTTTGCCCTGCTTTTATTGTCAATCAAAATCTGATGACAGATGTTCCAATATTAGCTATATCTCTTGTTGTCATGTATTGCCTTTTAAAAGGTCAGAATAGAGATAGTTTTAAATATTACCTGCTTTCTTCAATAATACTTTCTATTGGTTTACTTATAAAATATACCTTACTGCCTTTGCTTTTAGTAATACTCATTACTATTCTAGCAACAGGTAAGTTCAAAAAAAGTGTGGTGGTAGTTGTACCTTTGGTAGTATTGTTGATTTGGTCTATTTGGAATTTATTTGAATTTAATTTTATCCATTTATTTTTTCGAACTACTTCTATATCAGGATTAAACCAAAATAATATATTAGCTTTTATGGCTACCCTAGGAGCAGTTACAATTATTACGGTCGTCTATATATACAATTTGATTCCCAGTAAAATAACTTCTCTTCTTATTATTAGTAGTAGTGCATTTTTTTTATTATTAATTCCGTTAGTATACTTTGATATCATTAAAGAAGCTAGGTTTAATTCTTTATTGAACTACATATTTATTATTAATGGAACTCTTTTAACTCTTTTAATTTGTTATCAAGTTATACATTCTTTAATCTCTCAAAGAGAGAATTTTTTGCGTTCACCTTTTTTTTCTTTAGCCCTCTATATCATCGGAGTATCTGCATTTATAGTTTTATTTGCTCCATTTAATGCTACTCGACACGTACTTTTATTAATACCATTTATTCTGTTATTTGGTCATACGTTCTTGGAAAGAACACCGACTATTATAAATACTATAATGGTCATCACTACCATCATAGTAGGATTATTATTGGGGATTTCTGATTGGTTATACGCCGATTTTTATCGGAAGAACAGTCAAAATTTAAGTTTTAAAAATCAGAAGGTTTGGTCAATAGGTCATTGGGGTTGGCAATGGTATTCAAAAAAAACAGGTATGATAATTTACTCTGAAGAAGAGGAATTTAATATTAGAGAAGGTGAAATAATTATTATTCCTAAAGATGTGAGTTCTCAAAAATTAAGTAAAGATATCCAATTAGATACTATCCAGTTTATAACAGAAACACCAACATTTTTCACTTTTTTTTCAGGTAAAAACTTTGCGAGCATGTACAATTCATTTAGAGATAAACCTTCTTGGTCTTTATCCAAAATGCCTATTGATACAATTTTTATTTGTCAAGTGACAAAAGAGTTAGAGATTGAAGATATAGTTAATAGAATTAAGTCTGATGATAAAAGGTTATTTGAAATGAAAAACAAAGCTTTAAATAAAGGTATATCCTTTGATTCATTACTGATGATGGAGGCGACAAGAGCATTAGACAAAAAAAGAAATAGTAAATAAATATGTCATACATAAATAATGTAGGCGTATTCACTATTTTTGGTTTTAGTCATTACAAAAAAAAGGATGTATAAAATACACCCTTTTTTTAAATTAAAACAATAATTTACACTTTAACCTCTACGGCATCCGATGGATACCATTCACCATCAAACCAAGGTTCTAATGGACCATACAATCTAAAGATTGTATTCCACCCTTTACCTGGAACTGTCTGAATCCAGTTGTTTTCCATTCCTTTAGGGGCTTTAGGCCCAATGTATATATCCCAACTACCATCTTTGTTTTGTATCAATCCCTTTTTGTTGTTGTCTATACCTGGGAATTGTTGATCTGTTTGTAACATTGATCGAGTTTGGTTATCATAAATTGTAAAAGACCAGAAGTCTTTCATTGGAGGGTTAGCAGGAATGTGATATTTATATGTCTTATTCCCATCAAATGTGTTCCCATCTTTATCTGAATAAGCAATAGCATATTGAGAACCTTTTCCAATAATTTTCATCGACATGGCAGGGGTAATACCAGTGGCATAAAAGTGGAAAGCACTTCTTGCATCTAATAAACGCACCCCGTTATGTTCGAAAAGGTAGCTTTTATAGGCAAGAGGGTTCAACCATTGCGTTCCTTTGAACTTATATAAATATTCATTTCTAGGTTTAGCCATTTGAGTACGTACAATAGCACTACCTAATTTAGCCGCCTCTTTTAATATAGCTTGCATTCTTGGGTCAGGATTAAATTCTTTCCCTTTTTCAATACCGATTGCCGCAAGTGTACCTAAAATTTCAGGATTTTCTGCTGCAGATGGTTCTGATTGAACGACAGCATTGATTTCTTCATAAATTCTTTCATCCATTTTATGGATTGTATTGATATCTTGTCCTGATACATTCACAAAGTTCATTTTAGGTTGTTTGTTCTTTTGTGATAGCGGATATACTTTATAATTAGCTTTAGTAGCTCGAACCGCTGGTTTAGGGTCTCCATTTTTTTTGAAACCTCTCCAAATCACCCAATGTCCGTGAGTTTTTGCTTGTTTTACAAAATAACCCTTTGGTATATCACCTTTATAACCTGGAGGTAAGATTAAGAATTTACCTCCCTTCGCTTTATCAGGACCTAAACGTCCAAAGTCGGCTACATATTTAAAATAATGATCATCAATAATACCTAGTACATCAGGAGGAGTTTCAATAACCATGGGTTCATCTCCTAATTCTAACCAAGACATCATGTAGACATTTGTAGTATTGGCTGTGAGGAAGAACGATTTTGAATCCATCAATTCTTCAAAAATAACTACCGTTTGGTTGGCTGGGCCATATTCAAGAATACCTTGTTTCATCGCCTCCATAGAAGCAATCTGGATACCTTTTGTAAAAGCATCCACGGCGTGACCTAAATCTATATAATCATAGACTTTTTCAGCTGTTTCTGGTTTAGGTACACCATCAAAGAAAGATAGTTCTCCTAATGTTTCTGTTTTAATTTCATTTGAACTTTCAATTCCATCAGGAATGTCAGTAGTCATTTTCATTTTTGGAAGCGTATCAGTATTTCCTAATGAAGTATCATTGGAAGACTGTTGACAACTTGAAAATATTGTCCCCATCATGAGGATGGATAATAAGTGTTTGTAATTAAACATTTTGGTTGGTGTTAATTATTTGATAGTCTGATATTTATTTTTAGTATACAAAATTTATTTACTAAAAATTTCTTTTGACATATCAAATGTTGATTCGTACATTTTTTTTAATTTCTTGATTGATTTTTATATCAATCGATTCATATTGTTCATCAAAGTGACTTTTTGATGGATTATGAATCTGAGAATTTTAATAAGTAAGTATAATTTTCTTTCATTTTGATAGATGTTTGATCTTAAACATTAAGAATAATCATATAGTAATATCAAATCATTAAAAATGTCACTAAAAGAATGAATAAATTTATTTAGTTTAATGGTATACAATTTATTTGTGGTCAATAAGAGGAAAAAATCATTAATTTTTTATGCCAAAATGAGTGTAGAAATAAAGCATTTACAAAAGATTAACTCTTTAATTTTCAATATTAAATTGATTTAACAACAGTGCTACGTATAACTAAATAATCATGTTTACTACAGCGTGATTTTAAAAACTAAACTCTCAGAAGAGAAGATTCTACTGCGATCAATTAGACTAAAAAAACCAATTATCAAATTACCATTAAAGACATTACATTATGAGAATCATATACACCAAATCAATTCTATTGTCTTTATTTTTCTTAAGTATTTTCCATTGGACAAATGCACAAGATAAGACTACCGTAACAGCTACAGACGATGATATAAGTGCCAACTTAGATTTAGAAGTAGTCGCTGCCGTTTTTGGTGAGTCAAAAGACTTAGAGGAATTTGAAAAAAAATTAAACGATCCAGAACAACAAATTTCTAATTTAGATTTAAATAACGATGGAGAGGTAGATTACCTTAGGGTAGTTGATACTTCAAAGAAAAATACACACGTAATTACAATACAAGCTGTTATTGGGGAAGATAAATACCAAGATGTAGCTGTAATCGATGTGGAAAAAGATGAAAAAGGAGAAACACAAGTTCAAGTGGTAGGAGATGTCTACATGTATGGATCAAATTATATTGTAGAACCTATTTACGTACATCATCCTCCTATTTATGTTTGGTTTTGGGGACCTTATTACAACCCTTGGAGATCACCGTTTTATTGGGGTTATTATCCTCCTTATTATAGACCTTGGAGACCTTATCCTGTACCTTATTATAGAAATCATGTTAGGGTGAATATTAATATTCATCATAGACCAACCTATCGACATACTACAGTGAGAAAAAGTCATAGAGCGGTGAACATGCATAAAGAAATAAGAAAGACTGATTATGCAAAACAATACCCTAATAAGTCTTTTGATAAACGACATAAAGATGTGGGTAATGCGTCTCAATTACCTCAACAGAAACCTATTACTTCTGATGTGAAACCAAAGGATAAATCGGCAAAGCCAGCAACTCCAAAAACATCAGATAAGTCGATGAAACCTAAGACTTCAGATCATAAAGGAAAAGATAAATCGGTACAGCCGGGTACACCAAGTACTGCAGATAAAAATACGAAAGAGAATAAAGCGGGGAAACCAAATACTCCTGCAACTTCTGATAAACAGGTGAAATCTTCTCCATATAACACTTATGAAGAAAAAGCAAAACCATCTACATCAGATAAAAGAACAGGCAAGGCTTCTACAGGAAAACAGGTGCAAACCGATTGGAAGACGTCTTCAGAAAAATCTGGAAAGAACTCTAACGTGAAAAATAATAAGGTGAGTGTACCTACTTATAATTACCCTACACAAAAGAGTAATACAAAACAAAAGAAGACAACGACCACACCATCTCATAATAAGAAACAAACTCGACCTTCTACAATGCCTTCAAATACACAAAAGAAAGCAACAAGACCGTCGAATAATTCTTACAATAGATCGTACAATAAACCCCAACAGAGGCCACAAACAAGGCCCGCACCTTCTACACGACCTACAACAAGACCTGCTGCCCGACCAGCAACACCATCAAAAAGTCGACGATAGGCACAAGAAAAGGACGTATTTATACGTCCTTTTCTCGTAATTAATAATGTTTTTGTACTTCTACTATTTTCTGTAGGCCAATTTAATCGTAGATTTTCATTTTCTATTTCTGGAACTTGATCAAAGAGAAGAGATACCAATACTTTTGTGTTGATGACGCTAAGACTTTCTATACTGATATCGACTTTCTCCAATAAGACATAGAAAGTAAAATATTTTATTGTTGGCTAACTAGTTGATACATTTCACAAGCAGCAAGTAGGTAAGCACCCACACCAAAATCGGCTGTAGAATTTTCGTCTACTTGTTGACCGGGAATAGCACGTTCTCCGATAGGTTGAACATAACCAATTTTGCCATTTTCATTTAATGCAGTAGTGATTAAATAGTGCCAAGAATTTTGAATAACGGGTAAATACTTTTTCTTGGAAAGAACACCGTTATTAATACCCCATAAGTAACCATAGGTAAAAAATGCTGTTCCGCTTGTTTCTGGTCCTGGTGCATGTTCAGGATCTAAAATACTACGTGTCCAATAGCCTTCTTTTTGTTGTGCTTCTTTTAAAGTGATGGCCATTTTTTTGTAAATGTCTTCGAAATAAGCTCTCTTCTTCCAACTTTTTGGAGTGTCTTGAAGTACTTTTGCTAAGCCAGCAAATACCCAACCGTCACCTCTTGCCCAGAAATCTTTTTTACCATTTTCAGATGTGTGTTTTGGAAAAACATATCTAGCATCTCTGAAGAAAAGTCCAGTTTCCTTGTCATACATGATGTCTTTAGAGTACGAAAAATACTCGTAAAGTTTATCTAAATAACGTTCATCGCCAGTAAGTTGATATAATTTTGTCATGACTGGCATTACCATATAAAGACCATCTGCCCACCACCAATAATCAATTTTAGAGGTAGACATTTCATACTCCATCACTTCTTTTGCTCTAGCAATCATTTGCTCAGATTTATCATCAGATAATTGATACAAATCAATGTATGTTTGAAAGCAAATTTGCCAATCACCAAATAGAACATACTCATCTGTTTCTCCGTATTTGTATTTCCATTCTGATTTATTATTCGATTTAGCACCTTTCCATTCATTGTGTTTTGCCCATGCTAAGGAGTAATGAAAATAAGCTTCTTTTTTTGTGACTTTATACGCGGCTATATTTCCAGTATGATAAGCAGCATGATCCCAAAATGAACGTATCTCTGCTTTATGATTTGCTTGCCAATAATCGTTTACTTTTATAATAATGTCTTTTACCTCTTCTTTTTTAGCGATCGGTTGTTTGGGTGTTTTGTAAGCTACAAATAGTAAGGTTACTAAAGTTCCTATCCATCCAATTAATATCTTCTTTTTCATCGTTTTATCTTTATAATTTCTATTCCTTATTAGTTTACTTTTTCATCGTATTGAGGAGCATCACCCTTAAATTTTTTATTCATAAATTCTCCAACAATTCGTGCTCTATAATTCATATAAGTGGTATATCTACCATGAAACCAAAGCACAACTCGATCTTTAGATTTTGTAATACCTTTAGGAACATAAGGTCTTAAATTATCTTGTTTAGAGTCTTTTGTTATTGCAGTCCATTTCCAAGTATGACCATTGTCTTTTGTAATACCAGAATAGATTTCATAGCGTTCGCCTTCAATGTTTGAGATCGGGTTTTTATTAGAAGACATAAAGACTTGATTTGTATTATAGGGATTGATGGTGATAATTCCTGTATAATCATCTTCTCCTTTGTATAAACCTTTTCCAGCATCACTGACTAAATGATTGCTCCATTTTGTACCATCCCATTTTGCATAATGATAAGTGATATGATCAATATCAATTTGTTTAGAATAACTTACTACCGGGTAGCCTTTAGCATCATAATTAATGTTATGTGTCCAAGCTCTTGCTTTAGTACCATCAGACCCAAATTGATACAGTTTCTTTACGGAAGAAACATCAATAGGTTTGCCATCAAATATGCTTTCTAATTTTGTGATAAAAGTGCCATCCGTTTGATAAATATTGCCTTGTGTCCCGTCTTCATTTGTTTTATAATAGCAATGATATAAACTGTTATCAGCCTTTCGAGGATGACCATCAGTAAAGAAGAAGTCAATTCGATCAATATTATTTGAAGTATATTTTACATATGGACGTACACTGCCATCTCCATTTTTAAAAAGAATAAAATCTTTACCTTTTCTCAGAGGTTCACCAGTATTCGAATAGGTTTTTACATTAGGGTTGAAATTATTGGTACGCATAAAGTTATAAATCTTCCCATTTTCTCCACTTAACTGAAAAGCGTTATTATAGGTTGCACCTTTATGGTCTGAATTATTTGTGGTGATCTGAGTTATTTCTTTTCCCCAATCTTTTTGTTGAGTAGGTTCATCAACTAAAGACGTTCTAAAATAGTTCTTTTTGGGACCAATATGCTTACTATAAAATGCCATGACTTTCCCATCTTTTCTCATTAAAACAGAGGCATTATTATGATCATCTTTTTGGGCCCAAGTACTTAATATTATTTCATTTCCAATAGTTGCCCCAGTTGAAATATCTGTGGTGGATAATGCTGTTTTACCATCACTTTTGACATAAGAAGTATATAATATTCCATTTTTAAAGGCCGCACGCTCGTCGTTGTACCAAGTCCAAGCACCGTCTTCGGCTACGATAAAATCGAACCCTGTTTTAGTATTGTGTTGTGCCATCGCAGTTGAAAAACTGCAAAATAGGATCAGGCTTATTATTAGATTATGTAGTTTCATATAGATAGATTTTTTAGTTCTTATCTAAACATAATCTGTGATATTTTTATTGATCTTCAAATTTGTGCTAAATACGCCTATAAATAAATGCTATTATTGATTGTCAGTGTTTTATGTGTTGAATATTGGGGACTTATTTTCAATATTTGAAAGCTGTTCTTGATATTCTAACGGACTTTTGCCTGTTATTTTTCTAAAAACCGTACTAAAGTAATTAGGATTATTGTACCCCACTTTATAAGCTGTATCACTTACAGAAGTATCGAAAAGATGTTGTTGAGCAGCTTCAATTCTTAGCTTGGTTTGAAATTGCAATATTGTTTGCCCCACTGTTTTTTTGAACTCTCTCATTAAATGTGCTTTACTTAAACCAGCGATAAGTGCGATTTGGTCAACACTTAAATCTTCGTCATAATGTTCTTGAAGATAATCTACCACAGTTTTTACCGCACGAGTATTTTTTTGTAATGGATTATCACTTATCATTTCAGATAATTGTTGTGCTTCACTAAAAATGATTTCATTTACTTGTTTAGCATCTTCACTCTCCAAAATTGCATGAGTTCGTTCAGCATTTCTTTGCAATAAGGCTTCTTTATCACCTCCAGCTTCAATAGTTGTATCAGTAAACATCATAAGGATTTCTCGTATCCTCATTTTATAAATTTCCAGATCGCCGTAAGAGACTTCTTCCAGGTTTTCTAATAGAGATTTGACTTCTTTAGTCTTCACTCCCTGATCTGATTTTATGATAAATTGTAGCTCTTCTTTTAAAAGGCTTACTTTTCCTTTCATGTCGTTGATATCTAAGAAAACGGCCCAAATCCACATACCACCAACAGGTATAGAGGCGATATAGTATAATCCGATATTTTGTGGCTCTGTTCCAATACCAATAACTAAACTAAGTCCGAAAAGTACCCCACCTGCAAGAAAGAGTAGCAGTTTTAATTGTCTTCGGCCTAAAATTTCTTTAATGATAAGAATTGAACAAGGTAGAATCAATTGAATAATGGCTCCAACAATTTGAACTTTATGAGCACTTTTAATACCATCTATATTTACAATTGAATCACTCACAAACCAATGTAATGTTCCATAATCAAAAAATAAGATATAGTTAATGGCAAGAATTACACCCATAGAGTAAGGTAAAATATAAAGACTTTTTGAGGACCTAATTCCACTTTGTTTTGCTGTTGCAATGAGGAGTGAGGGTATACCTATTCCAAGAAGTAAAAACATTCTAACATAAAGAACAATTACTGCATTAGTTTCTGAGGCATAAACCCAAGCCATTCTCCCAATTAAAAACAAAGTAAAAGAGGATAGAAATAAATTGTATAATTTGTAGTCTGCAGAAATTCTTTTTCTTACAATAGTAAAGTATAAAAGTATTGTAAAAAATAGCTGGGCAGAAACCACAGGAGCCAATACGTATTCAAAAATGTCGCGATTTAATTCCACTATTTAGTATGAGTTTAAAGATAGAAGTGTATTAATGATATAATTTATCACCTTTATCGCTCCCCAAAAATAACTAATGATAGAAATAAGTAATCACAATATTACCCCCCATAATTGCCCATAATTTTTTGCTTAAAATCATCATTCAATTCCAGAAATGTATATTATTAAAAATTTATGAGTGATTTAATCTTAAAGTTGATTGACTTCATTTATTCAGAATATATCATTTTGATAGGCTAATTTTTTTGAAGCAAATTATCAAAATTGGAAGCATAAATGGGTGATGAATTGCAAGATTTCTGATATCGAAAAAGTAAATTATTGATATTTTAGATATGTAAGGGGTTCATTTTCATTTTTAAGAGTCTTCAGAAAAGTATTTATTGTAATTGTACGTAAAAATACATTTGGCTAATCGTTAGTTGTTGATGATTGTAACCTATTTAAAATGTGTGGGTTAACTGTGTGAATACACTATTTATACACAGAGGTTCATGAAATGTCTTATATATTTTCATTTTTGTAGAGTAATTCAAAATGAAATATATATGAAATACTTACTTATAATTGGGATATTTTTTTCATCCCTACAACTAATCGCACAGCAAAGAATCAATTTTAATGAACATTGGAAATTTAAATTAGAAGATCAAACTGGAGCTGATAAAGTAAAATATAATGATACAAATTGGAGAGCGTTAAACCTTCCTCACGATTGGAGTATAGAAGGGGAATACGACGAGAATCATCCAATGGGAGACAAGTGTGGTTACTTGCCAGCTGGTATTGGTTGGTATAGAAAAACAATAAAAGTTCCTAAAGAGTGGAAAGGACAATATGTTCAGATTACTTTCGATGGTGTTTTTATGAATAGCACTGTTTGGGCCAATGGCAGAAAACTAGGGGACAGACCTTATGGTTGGATTACATTTGGATATGATATTTCTAAGGAGGTGAACGAAAATGATGAAATCACATTTGCAGTAAGGGTAGATAATGATTTACAACCTGCCGCTAGATGGTATACAGGTTCTGGTATTTATGCCAATACTTGGATTGATTTAAAGTCACCACTTCATGTTCCATTATCAGGAATTTTTGTAAGAACAGAAAAGAATAATGTGATCGTAACTACTGAATTAGAAAATAAATTCGATAGTGATAAAAAAGCTCAATTAGTCACTTCTATTGTTGATGCAAATGGTACTGAAGTGGCCAAAGCAAAATCAAAAGTGGCAATAAAAGCGAATGGGAAAGAATATATTACTCAAAATATAACAATTGAGAATCCTCATTTATGGTCTACTTCTTCACCTTATTTATACAAAGCAGTAACAAAGATTGAAGCAAAGAAAGTCGATCAAACATATACTACAAATTTTGGAGTGAGAGATGTAGAATGGTTACCGGAAACAGGTGTTTGGATTAACGGAGAAAACGTTAAACTTCAAGGTGTTTGTAATCATCAAGATGCAGGTGCTTTAGGGGCAGCGGTACCAGATAAAGTTTTACGTTTCAGATTACAACAATTAAAAGATATGGGTGTGAATGCAATTCGTACTTCCCATAACCCACAAACACCTCAGTTTTACGATATGTGTGATGAGATGGGATTAATTGTTATGGATGAAATTTTTGATGGCTGGCATAAGAAGGCAGATAATGATTACGGTGCTCACTTTTTTAACGAATGGTGGAATCGTGATTTAACAGATTGGATAAAAAGAGATCGAAATCATCCATCAATTATTATTTATTCTGTAGGAAACGAAACTAGAGGTGAAGAAGCAGCGAAAGCTTTAGTAGAAAGATGTCACGAATTGGACAACACAAGACCTGTAACTTCAGGACACTCCGGTTCTGATCATATGGATGTTTTTGGAGTAAATGGTCATAGTGAAAAGAAAGGATTTTTTGATCACTTACAAAAAGATAGAGTGTTTATTGGCACAGAAAATACTCATACTTGGCAAGTAAGAGGATATTATAGAACAAAGACTTGGTATAGAGATGGTTATCCTAGTAAACGTCATTTACCCTACGAATATCCTGATTTAACCGATGAAGAAGTGTTTACTTACGATTGGACAACATCTGCTAAAAAGAATAGCTTTAAACAAATCTTCAATTCAAGTTATGATAACGCTATGGTGCGTTTAACTTCAAGACAAAATATTGAGCAACTAAGAGATATTCCTAATTATGCTGGTTCATTTAGATGGACAGGTCATGATTATATTGGAGAAGCAGGTTTTGTACATGGTGGTTGGCCCTTCAAAGCATTCATGGGTGGAGCTATAGATATGGCCAACTTCGAGAAGGATCTATTCTATCTGTATCAATCGCAATGGACAACAAAGCCAATGATTCATATTTTACCTCATTGGACACATCCTACATTAGAGAAAGGAGTGGAAATTCCAGTTTGGGTTTATTCTAACTGTGATGAAGTTGAGTTATTCATAAACGGTACATCACTTGGTAAACAAAAACCAGGTAAATCATGGGATAAGATGCAATGCGAGTGGTTAGTAGGGTACCAAGAAGGTGAACTGAAAGCGGTAGGTTATAAAGACGGAAAAGCGATTCTTAATGAAGTAATCAGAACAGCAGAAGCACCTTCTCGTCTTAAATTAACTGTGGATGGAGAAGGAATGCTTGATAGTAATGAAGATATCGTTCAAGTAAGAATTGCGGCTACAGATAGCAAAGGTGAATTCTATCCTTATGGAGAGAATCGAAGCTTCTATAAAGTGATCGGTTCTGCTAGAGTGAAAGCTTTAGATAACGGTAGTCCAATTGATGTGGAAAAACATTATGAGGCCAAAGATAGAATTGCTTTTTACGGTCTAACAAGAGCGTATGTTGAAAGTACTGATGCCACAGGTGATATTAATCTTTATGTAGGTGCTATTTTAGGAGAAAAAAGACTTCTGACTTCTCAAAAAGCAAGTATAGATGTAGAGCAAATTACGTTAAGAGGTAAAGCAACTTCTGGCGATATTAAAATCTATTATACTACAGATGGTTCTACACCAACAACAGCATCAAAAGAATATAAAAATGCTTTTGATATCGAATTAGGAACTACTGTGAAAGCTTTAGTTACTTTAGATCAAAAAGAGTTATTAATGATGCACGAAGAGTTTGCAGCCGATGCTGGTTTCGAGTGGAAAACAGTCATGACTGCAGCCAATCCAGGGGGTGATCAAGCAGAAGACGCAACTTTCGATGGTGTCACAATTTCTAATGAAGGAGAAAACTTTAACGGAAAAGGTTTTATCGATTTTGGTAAAAACGAAGGGGGTTATGTGGAGTTCTATCAAGAAAACGATGGTAGTGAAGGTGAATACATTCTTAAATTAAGATACTCTGCTGCACGACGCGATGTGAAACAACATACGGTAACTTTATCAGTCAACGGAAAAGAACAAGTATTGACGTTAGACGCTTGTAAAAATTACAAAAAAGAATGGAAAGAATATGAGGTGAAAGTACAATTAGGTATGGGAGCCAATACGATTCGTATTACTGCACTTAAGTGTAATGGTTTCTGCTTGGACGAAATGAAAGCGATCTAATTCAAAAATATTTAATGGTGATTCTATGACAAATCAATTTATTTTGTGTTTTATAGATAAATTGGTTTGTCTGATTATCAACAATTTGAGGTTTAATTAATTTATTGAGATGAAAAATTATTTTATTCTATTATTATGTCTTTTAGGGCTACAATCCTATGCTCAAAAAGCCAGTGATTTTTACACAGATAAAATCAAAGAAGCTAAGAAAACGGTCAACTTAGTAAAAGACTATAAAGTCAATAATAAAGATGATCAAGACGACAGTAAGAATCTTCAAAAAGCGATTGATGATTTGACAGCAATAAAAAAAGGTGGTGTAATAAATATTCCAGAGGGTAAATATTATTTCAAAAATATTATTTTAAAATCGAACGTTCATATCGTTATTGATGAAAAAGCAACGATTTATGCTACTTACCCAGGAAGCGATAAAAACTTTATGATCATGTCTTTTGGAGATGAAAGTCATAGAGCAAAAAACGTAAGTGTTAGAGCTAAAAAAGGGATGTATACGGTTGATTTGAGCGTTTCTAAAAACAAAAATGTTAGAATGTTCCAAGTGAATAACTCAGAAAATTTCCTGATTGAAGGAATGAATATTCTTGACGACAATACAAAGTTTAACGGTATTACACTAGGGTATTGCAAATACAACGGTAAGTATGTGATGCCTGAAAATGGTGTTATCAAAAATTGTAGAATAGAGAAAGCACACTACGGATATGGTTTAATCCAATCTCAAGCATCAACCAATGTTTATTATGAAAATATTTGGGGTGATGGTGGTGTTACACTTCGTTTAGAGACTGGTTTGAAGAAAATGAATGATCTTCAAGTAGGGGGAAATCACAATATTCACGGTAAGAATATTTATTGCCAAAATGGTAATGCTGCACTAATGATCTCTCCACACTCTATGCAAAACGGACATGTTGAGATGGATGGTGTTGAGTCTGTAAACTGTGGATTTGCAGTTAGAATTGGTAAAGGTTATGTTTCTAAAAAACAAAAAGTAGCTAATTTAAAGCCAGGTACTTATGCCAATACTTCTAAAGTAAGCAACATTAAGAGTACATACGGTACTACAGCTCAGGTTAAGTCGAAGCACTTTAAATACATGCCTTGTCCAGAACGTAAATTAATTGACGGTAAAAACCCTGATGGTGAGAGCTTCAAAGCTCCTTCTTGTGTTACTGTAGTAAACACAGCAAAAGGGAAAGGTGGAGCACCAAAAGGATATTGGAATGTTGAAATCACGAATGTGGAATCAGTAGGCTATCCTCATCAATCAAAAGATATTTTATACGAGCAAGATGCTGTAAAGAACTGTAAGGAAGGGAAATAATTCTCTCTGTTCAATATCTGAATCAAAATAAAAGGAACTGTTCTCATCATTGATAATGAGAACAGTTCCTTTTTATATGGTGATCTATTTGAATTATTTCACCTGTACTTTTAAAATGTCTTTCTGACTTTTTTGAATAATATGAACGATAAACATTCCTCTCCCCCAGGCCGTTCTTAACGCTGTTTCGTTTTGTAAATCGTCTTCAAGATAGACCATTTGACCGACTTGATTAAACACAATGATGTCATAGGGCTCATTATTATTGGGAAGAATCTTAATATCTTGGCCAGCATTTTGAGGCACAGGGTAAATCACTACCTCTAAATCTTGTTCATTTTCAATCATGACCTTATCAGTAGTAAAGTACTCGAATTTACCATCGAAATCGACCTGTTTTAATCGGTAATAGATACTACCATAACGGATAACGTCATCATATTGATACTCTAAGGTTGTCTGACTGTTACCTGCAGCATTTACCTGATCAAGCACTTCCCAGTCTTGATTGTTTAAGGAATATTGTACCTCAAAATAATCACTGTTTATTTCGGTAGCAGTAGCCCAATATAAGCTCACACCATCTTCATAAATCTCGGTATTGAAATAGATCATTTCCACTGGTAAGTCATCTTCACCGTAATAAATTTGTATGGTATCTAAAGCAGTAGGTTCAGATATTTGCTGGGATGTTGATATAGATCTCAATTGAAAATAGACGGTATCAATACGATCAACATTATCATTATATTCATAGTCAATAGGTTCATCCATATCACTAGAAATAGCATCTATATCTGTTAGTAATTCCCAATTTTGTAAGTTATTGGAAGTGTATATCTGATAAGAACCGATACCATTTTCTGAGTACATCGACCATTTTAAACTAGTACGTTCATTCGCATTTACATCTCCTTCAAAATAATGCAATTGATTATCAACATCATCACAGTCTGTAAATCCTGGAGGTCTAATATCATCTTTATTTTGTGAAGGCATATTCTTGTCTTCTTTTTCAAAAGGGTCAATACATCCACCTGAGTATTCCCATCCTACATTTTTTTTGTAATGTATCTTATCACTAAGTTCTTGTATAGACACATTTTCCATATATACATGAAGAGAATCTTCTAATTCACTATCATGTGCTTGAAAATCAACATGACCATCTAACACCCAATAGCTATTATTACAAGTTAAACTACCGTTTTCAAATTTTAAGTGACTTCCTCCATCAGTAGTTAATGTAGCTGATGAGATGATGGTATTTGCATTCTTTATTTCTATTTTTTTATTCTGAACATTAAAATCTTCTTTTTTAATTTTTACTGTTTTAATATCCTCTTTATTCTCAATTTTAATTTCACCTTCCCCAACAATTGTAGAAGATTTAATAGTGACTTGACAGTTTTTCAACTCAAGTTTTCCATTTACGGTGAATGTATTGCCTTCTATAATAACTTTTTTGTTTTCAAATTTTTCATCACCAATTTCTCCACTTAGTCTTTCTACTGGAAGGTCATTTTGTGCAATGATAACTTGAACGCCTAAAGTCATAAAAACAATGAGAAAAACTGTTGATAAAAATAATTTCATAGTATTGAGTTCTTTTGTTTAAGACTTTATATCTATGAAACTATTTTGTCACTGATTAAAACATTAAATATATGATAATGAAAATACAAAGAAGAATAGACGTAATATCTTATCAGTCTATTTTACTTTTTCTATATTTTGGATGGATTGTATTGCTAAAAAAGTCTTACCAAATGCATTACCAAGTCTCTTTTGGCCTTCAGTAGAATAATGTACATTGTCAGGTTTTTTAGGGTAATCATGCCAAGAATCTTCCATAGAAGTAGGAATCATAAATACGTTTTTCATCTGTTGTTCCGTACTCATCATCTGATCTCTAACAATGTTTACTCCTTCCAAATATTTGCCTCTAGGAGGGCAGTTGACTTGCCCAAAAATAAAAGGCATATTTTTTATCTTAAAATCATTTCTATAAGCGTAAATCAATTGTTTTAAATTGGATTTATAGGTGGTAGCAGCTACTTCTGTACGTGTATCTCTTTCTCCCTGCATCCATAACATTCCGACAATTTTTGCATTAGGGTATTTCGCTAACGCGGACTGAATAACGTTGCAGTGCTTTTCATATAATTTGGTCGTCTGACGTTTTTCATCTTTTTCTGATAAAATAGCCATTTCTTGTGTCCAATTCGGGTTCCAAGCCCCTAAAAGTGATGTGCCACCCATTCCTTCTTTTATAAAAAGGAATTTCTTATTAGGATATTTTTCATGAAGTGTTACTCCAAAAAATAATTCAGGTCCAAAATTAATTTGTCTTTTAGTAGCGGATTGATAAGACAATGGTAATTCTTTTCGACCATTAGAAATGATAGAAATTTTTTGAGCAGCATTATCTACTCTTACTATATCGGAGGGCGATAATTCATCAAATTGTCCTCTTCCAACCATGTTGGATTGTCCACCAAGTAAAACAATATACATTTGCTCTTCTTGACAGAAAGCTGTGATCACAAAGAAGAAAAATAGGGAAATAGTGTTTAGTAGTTTCATAGCGATATTTTTTATTAAAAAGGCTGTTCTACTTTTAAATAAAACAGCCTAATGTAAATAAGAATGTAATGAATTAGCTTCTTTTTTTAGAAGAAGAGAAAAGTGGGAAAGTAGGGTTGTCTACTCTCGCATCTACCATAATCTTCTCAATTTCTTTAACCACTTCAGGGTACTGTGCACTTACGTCTTCAGTTTCCTCAGGGTCATTTTCTAAATTATAAAGTTCTAATCTTGCGTTTGGCTTAGTGATGTTGTATTTAACACCTTTCCATTGGTTTAATCGTACTGCCTGACGACCTCCTCTAACAGGAAGTTCCCAATACATATAAGGGTGAGATTCTTTTTGTTCCTGACCCATCAAAGTAGGAAGAAAAGAAATACCATCTGTTGGCGCACTCACTTCAATACCTACAATATCCGCTAAAGTTGGAAGTACATCCCAGAATGCAGAAATATGTGTAGAAGTTTCTCCTGCTTTAATTTTGTTTGGCCATTTTACGATAAAAGGAGTTCTTACACCACCTTCATATAGATCTCTTTTTACACCTCTTAAATTTCCACCACTATTGAAAAATGCAGGGTCAGCACCACCTTCTTCATGGGGTCCATTATCCGACGCAAACATAATGATAGTATTATCTGCGATACCAAGTTCCTCTACTTTATCTACAATTTGTCCAACATAAATGTCTAATGTATAAATCATAGAAGCAAAAGCAGCATGTGGAGTTTCTTGAGGGCAATACATTTCTTTTTTGATATTCGGACCATAATCAGAAGTATACCTTTTTGTCTCATCATGTGGAGTCTCAGGGTATTTACCTTTAAATTTATTGATTACGGAATCCGCAGGAGCAATTAACTCAGCATGAGGTAATGTAAATGGAACATAAACAAAGAAAGGCTTATTTTTATTATCTTCAATAAACTCTAAAGTTTTTTCTTGAATCACATCTGGAGCATAAGTCACTTTATTTGTCCAATCGTTGCCAGGTAAAAAGTCTTTTTGATCATTATCCCATAAATATTCTGGGTAATATCTGTGTGCTACACGCTGACAATTGTAACCATAAAAAGTATCGAAACCTTGATTAATAGCATCACCTTCACTACCAATAAATCCCAATCCCCATTTACCAAAAGCTCCTGTAGTATAACCAGCATCTTTCATTACTTCAGCTACAGTATAAGCATTTTTAGGAAGTGGAGTTTGTCCTTCTTGACCTTTTAATTCTTTGTTACCACGAATAGGAGTGTGTCCTGTATGTTGGCCTGTCATTAACGTAGATCTTGAAGGAGCACATACTGCAGATCCGCAATAGTGTTGTGTAAATTTAATACCACCTTCAGCTAGTGCGTCAATGTTAGGAGTCGTAAATTTTTGTTGACCATAGCTACTTAAATCACCATAGCCTAAGTCATCTGCAAGAATGTAAATAATATTAGGTTTACTTCCTTTATTTGCTTTTGTTGTACTTTTAGAAGAGCTAGCACAACTTATGGCTAATGCCCCAAGTAACAGTGCTAAAATATTTGTTCTAATTCTTTTCATCATTTATAACATTTGAATTCGCAACGTAATTAGTCTTCTGTAACGCATATCGTTTTTACCTTATCTTAAAGACCTATTGTAAATTAAGTGGATCAAAATTTAAAGAATGTCTGTAATGGTTACATTCTTGTGCTTAGTAGTCCAATGGCATAAAATGACACAAAATCACTCATTAAATGATCTAAAATTCAGTGTTTTTATTTCGATAATTAAGATAATTTAAATTATTAAGAAAGAGAAAGTCAAGAAGGGTTCAATAGTAGTGTTAGTAGAAAATGTATCTATGGTTGTTATTGATAATCAGACAACTAAATTTATACATACACAAAAAATATTGATAGGCACATTTGGAATTAGACGATTCGACAAATTGCCATACAATATTTCACTACTAAATAATCAGTATGATAACCGAAATGAACTTTTTAAATAAGCTAAGCGGACTTAATATTTTTCCTTTTGTAATGTTGTCTTTTTTTGTATTGATTTCTTGTCAATCATCTAAAAGTACAGTACAAAAAGAACAGGGTGATGAACGACCTAATATCATTTTATTTGTCACAGATGATCATGGTAAAGATGCCTTAGGGTGTTATGGAAACCCTGTGATACAAACACCTAATTTAGATCAATTAGCCGAAGACGGAACGATATTTAATAATGCATTTTGTACAAGTGCAAGTTGTGCAGCTTCAAGATCTGTTATTCTTACGGGTAAATTTGGACATGCTACAGGTTCATATGGTCATACGCACGATTACCATCATTTTAGTACCTATGATACTGTTAATTCTCTTCCTTTAATCTTAGAGCAGAATGGATATTATACCGCTAGAATTGGTAAATATCATTTGGCACCGGAGAAGGTTTTTCACTTTCAAGACGTTTTACCCGGAAACCAAAGGAATACGGTAGAAATGGCGAATAACGTAAAGGAAGTATTTAATAGTGAAAATCCTTTCTTTTTATATTTCTGTACTGGTGATCCACATAGAGGAGAATCTACAGGACCTAATTGGGATGATCCGAATAGTTTTGGAAATAGCAAAACTGGTTATAAAGGAGTAAAGGAAATTACATACACTACTGACGAAGTTTTAGTACCTAGTTTTTTACCAGATACGAAAGAGTCTAGAGAAGAGCTAGTACAATATTATCAAAGTGTTTCTAGAATTGATACGGGTTTTGGTCAATTAATGGAACATTTAAAAGCATCTGGAAAACTAGATAATACAATTGTAATTTATATTTCTGATAATGGAATTGCTTTCCCTGGAGCAAAGACAACCTTGTACGAACCAGGAATGAATCTACCTTGTATTATCAAAAATCCATTACTTAAAGGACAAACTAAAGTCAAAAATGACTTCATTTCTTGGGTAGATTTAACTCCTACCATTTTAGATTGGGCAGGGATAAACTATCAACCAAATAATTTTCATGGCCATTCTTTTAAAGGCGTGTTGAGTGGTGAGGATACGACAGCAAGAGACGAAATCTATGCTTCTCATACATTCCACGAAATAACAATGTATTACCCTATGCGTGTGGTAAGACATAAAAATTACAAACTGATTTTTAATATTGCTTCTGGATTAGAATATCCTTTTGCCTCAGACCTTTGGGTGTCTTCTACTTGGCAACAAGTATATAGATCTAATGCAAAATACTTTGGCAAAAGAACTGTTCAAGATTATTTGCATCATGCAGAATTTGAATTGTATGATCTTGATAAAGATCCTGACGAGATTCACAATTTAGCAGACAGTAAAGAACACGAAGAGGTGCTTTCTATGATGAAGGAAAAAATGAAGCAATTCCAACAAAATACACAAGATCCATGGAAAGTATTTTGGGATAAAGATTACAGTTTGCAAGGAACTGGCTTGAATTTGTAACTATCAATAATGTGTGACTATATAGATGGTGTGATCAGAATGATAGTAATCTACGTTTTGATGCACCGTCTAACCATATCTTGTCTTAAAGTTCTGAATATTGAGATTAATTATCATTTTTCAGATGAAGTAAGACAATTAATAAGGGGAATAAACTTTACTTTTGCACCTTAAATAAATCAACTAACATATTTAAACTTATCAGGAATACTTACTAACCTTTGTTGAGATGAACGGAATGAAAAGAATATTGCATACTTTGTTACTGGTTCTATTGGTAACAATTAACGGGTTTACACAAAATTCTTTAGACCATAGATTATTAAAAACGTATTCTATGCCTGAAGGTCTATCACATTATGGTGTTACTTCTTTATTAGAGGATCATAACGGCTTACTTTGGGTAGGGACTTTTGATGGCTTAAATACTTTTGATGGATTTGAATTCAAAACGTATAGAAACATTAAAAACTTAAACAGTAACCGTGTAAGAACTTTATTCCAAGACGAAAGGCAAAATATTTGGTTAGGTACAGACCATGGTGTGAGTTTATTTGATTATGATACTCAAAAATTTGAAAGTATCTACCTTCAACGTACAAAACAAGGGGTGAAATCAGGCCCAATAGTTCGTCAAATACAATATTTTAATGAGGATGTTTTATGTACTACAGAAGAAGAAGGTTTATTGTTTTTCGATGAAAATAATAAAGGTTTAATTGATAGAATATCTTTTGATGAAGGTGTTTTAGCTTATCAAACTATTGTTTTAAACGAAAATGAGGTACTTACAACGACATCCAACGGAGTATATTTAATTGATGTCAATGAAAAGACGAAAACCATTATTGGTAACACGAAGGCAGATAAAATATTAGAAATAGCAAAGTACGATGATAATACAATTATTACCGTAAGAAATAGAGGTTTAGGGCTCATTTACAAAAAGAAAAATGGGGAATGGTCAGATCAAAAAAAGGTCTTTAAACACGATAAGTTTCAAACTATTCATATTGATCATGAGCATCATATTTGGTTAGGTCATAAAGAGATAGGTTTATATCAATTAAGTATTGATCAATTAAAAAACGATCAATTACCAGAAGTTTTATATTCAATTTATAGAGTTGGAGTGATATTATCGAATTCTGATGGAAACTATTGGGTAGGTTCGTTAAGAAAAGGTTTATATCAATTGCCTTTACATCAAAATGTATTTCACTATTCAGATTTAGGAAATCAAGAACGTTCAAAAGAATGGTCGAACCATGTATTAAATGTTCAAGTTTTAGATACTACCAATGTATTATTAAATGTGCATTTTAGAGGGATTCTAAACTTTAATACTAAAACGAATAAACTAGAACCTTTACCTAAAAGTTTACAAAAGCTAAAGGGCTTGTCAAATGCTACAATTTTTATTGATAGGGAAGGTGGGCAATTTGTAAAATCTTATGCCTCTAATGGTAAGAATTTATACTTACCTAAGGGGATGAATCACTGGGTTGACTTAAAATATAAAGGCCTTCCAGAGTTAATTTCAGCTAAGTTAAAATCAATTACGTTAGATCAATTTGGATACCATTGGCTGGCTACTCAGGAAGGATTGTTTAGGTTGAAATTTGGTACTTATGGACAAATTAAATCAGCAGAATTTATCAATCAATATCCAGCATTAACGGCTAAAAAAATTATTGATCTTAGATACATTTATGAAGATCCAAAGTATAATTTTATCTGGGTAGGAACTAAAAGTGATGGGCTAATTAGAATTAATAATCAGCCTAAAAAATCATTGGTTAAAATGAAAAAATCTTTATTTGTTCATGATCCAAATAATAAATACTCTGTATCGAGTAATTTTATTTCTGCTATTACAAGGTTGGATAATGGACAGCTTTGGTTAGGTACTGAAGGCGGAGGAATTTGTCTGGTAGAAAACACGAGATTGGCATCAACTTTTAAAGCGTTTAAAGAAAAGGACGGTTTAGATAATAACGTTGTTAAAAGTATTCAGAGCGAAGGAAATAATAGATTATGGATTACGACCAATAGAGGATTGAATGAATTTGATCTTAAGAGTCACAAATTTAGAAATTATACAGAAGATGATGGTGTATTAATTTCACCATTTGAACCTTCTTCTACCGTCTTAGAAAATGGTAAAATGATTTTTGCAGGAGGTAATGGTTTGTGTTACTTTAATCCTTCAGAAGTTGTGGATGATGTACCGATGCCTAAATTTATATTAGGTGATTTTAAAGTATTTAATCAAAAAATTGCACCATTAGATACCTTAAATAAAAGAGTGATATTAACCAAATCACTAGATCAAACAAAAGAAATTGAATTGGAATATGATGAAAACGTCTTTTCTATTGAGCTTATTTCACTTCATTACTCCAACTCAAAAGGTAACCTTGTAAAATACCGTATGTTGCCTCAAGATAAAGAATGGGTGACAGCACCTTCAGAATTGAAGTACGCTAATTTTAACGGCTTACCTCCAGGAGAGTATGTTTTTCAAGCGGCAGTTTCTAATTCTAAAAAAGATTGGTCGGCTATAAAAGAGATCAAAATAACCATCCATCCACCGATTTGGAAAACTAATTGGGCATACTTTATTTATGTAGTACTCATTTTAATTATACTTTACATCATAGGTCGATTTGTCCTAAGATTAAATAACTTGAGCCACGATTTAGAGTTAGAACATATCGAAAGAGAAAGGGTAGATCAACTTAATAAAACAAGAACTAGGTTGTTCATGAATATCGCTCATGAATTTAGAACACCTCTTACCTTAATCTCAGGACCATTGCAAGTGTTGGTCAATATGTTTGAAGAAAACAATGATGCCAACAAGCATTTGTCACTAATTGAAAGACAAGCAAAGAAGATGTTCCAATTGGTCAATCAAGTACAAGATTTCCAAAAGGCAGAACAGAGCTTACTTAAATTAAAAATGTCTTCTTTTGATTTCACAGATCTAATTAGTGAAGTCAAGAAAGGATTTGATCAATTGGCAGAACATTCTTCAAAGAAATTTGAAGTGGTGGGAGAGGCGAATCAGATTTTTGCTGTTGCCGATCGTCAAAAGTTAGAAATAGTTTTAAATAACTTATTAAACAACGCCTTTAAGTTTACGAATAAGGAAGGAACAATCACCTTACAGTATGCGATAAAAGACGAACAGTTGTATTTCTCTGTATCAGATAATGGTGTAGGTATTAAAGATAAAGATCTTCCTTTTGTATTTGATCGTTATTATCAATCGGATGATGTAAATACCGCAACTATTGGTTCTGGAATTGGATTAGCCTTCTCTAAGAGAATTGTAGAATTACATTACGGTAATATCAATGTTTCTAGTGAACAAGGAAAAGGAACAATCTTCGAGGTAATGTTACCTGTAGAAGTAAGCCTTGAGGATACATTTAATGAAGGTCGTTTACAAGAGATTTTAAGCTTAGAAACGGATGATGAAAAACAAAGACTTCATCCAATGGGGGTAGAACTTCCTGAAAGTTTAAAAGATGAAACATTAAAAGAATTATCGGTCTATTATGTAGAAGATAATGATGATTTGAGAGATTTTGTAAGTACGTCACTTTCAGAATACTTTAACGTAAAATCTTTTGTTCATGGAAAACAGTGTATGGATGCTGTTGAACATGAATGGCCTGATCTAATTATTTCTGATATTCTAATGCCAGAAATGAACGGTTTAGAACTTTGTAAATTAATTAAAGCGGATGTGAGAACAAGTCATATTCCTGTGGTGCTTCTCACTTCTAGATCATCTGTAGATGATCAAGTTTTAGGATTAGAAAGTGGGGCAGATGCTTATATTTCAAAACCATTTGATCTGAAGCATTTGATAGCAACCACGCAAATGCTACTTAAAAACAGAAAACAATTAAGAGAGAGATTCAGAATTGATTTCCCGGTAGAAGTAGAGAAGAAAAACAATAATAAAAGTGATAGAGTATTCATGGAAAAACTCTATGGTTTGATGGAAAAACATCTTGATGACGAAGAGTTGGATATCAATATTTTTATCAAAGAACTGCATTTAAATAGAACACACTTTTATCAAAAAGTAAAAAGTATTACAAATCATACTCCATATGAGTTATTGAAATTGTATCGCCTTAAAAAAGCAGCAGAGTTTTTGGTAAAAGAGAAGCTCACCGTTACCGAGGTGTATATGCGAACGGGTTTTAAAAGTAGAACTCACTTTAGTCGAATGTTTAAAGAACATTATGGTATTACACCAGGTAAATACGGAAAAGAAGAAGTTGTAGTAGAGACATCTGAATAATATAATTTCGATGAATTGTAATCGATAAAAAAAATAGAATGAAGGTTATTTCATATTAATTGGAATAGCCTTCATTTTTTATTTCTTAATATTTAAATTCTCTGCATTCATTTATCGTATATGAATTGTATGTCTCCATTTCTATCGGAAATAAAGGTACTTTTATATGTTTCTTTTTTGATTGATTAATGATATAATAAGAGGAATAACTAGTAGTAATAATCACTTTTACAGTGTTTTGTATGCATTGACACATACCATGTACTTGCGCAGACGATTAAGAACATAGAATAACTGATTTTTGTAGTGTGAAAGAATTATTACACAAGTAAAATACTGTGTGACTACTTAAGAGATTAACATTACAATTTTAAAATAAATCATGAAAAAACTATTCATATTTTTTTCTCTTTTGATTTCATCATTAGTCTTTGCAAAGTCTTCTGAAAATATCAAAATAGCAAACACTTCTGAAATAACAGAAGATGCAACTCCATATGTTTTACATAAAATTTTAGAAAACAATAATGCGAAAAGCATTGTCTTTGAAAAAGGAACTTATCACTTTTATCCAGATAAAGGGCTAAGTAAATTTGTGTATTTATCAAACCATAAAGATGTTTTTGTAAAACTTGCTTTTCCTATTGAGGGGTTTAAAGATTTTACAATTGATGGACAAGGATCTACTTTTATTTTTCACGGGAAAATGATTCCTTTTTTAGTTCAAGATTCTGAAAACATCAAGATTAAAAATGTAACAGTAGATTGGGCAATGGCTTTCCATAGTGAAGGTGAAGTGATTGCACATAATGATAAAGAACATACTTTTGATGTTCGTTTTGGTGATGAATACCCTTATGATATTCGTAATGAACAAATCTATTTTGTCAAAGAATATTACGAGCACGATTTGGGACAAACCATCAATTACGACAAGGAAAGAAAATCGATAGCTTACAATGATAAAGCTTCTACTCCAATTTCTACCACTGCTAGATCTTCAAAAAAGCATAATATCGATAAAATAAAATATAAATATAAGGTAGATAAGCATGGACTTACTTTACGTAAAGTGGGTGTAGAAAATAGAATAAGAGTTAAAGAAATTGAGCCAGGTGTAGTAAGATTTTATAATCATAAAAAAGCCTTGCCTCCAATTGGTACCATCTTATCTACAAAAGGACAACAAGGTGAAAATAGAGTAGCTCCAGGTATTAGAGTAACTTACACTAAGAATTTTGATATAGAAAATGTAACTCTTCACCATGCAGGTGGTATGGGTTTATTGGTTGAAAATTCAGAAAATCTAACAATAGATAAATTTACAATTACTCCATCAGGCGACCGTATGGTGTCTACAACTGCAGATGCTACACACTTTGTAGGCTGTAGAGGATTAATTAAGATCACAAATTCGTTATTGGAAAATCAGTTAGATGATTGTGTAAATATTCATGGTACTTATCAAGAAGTGGTAGAGCAATTAGGACCAAAGAAATTAGGCATTAGAATGGGGCATCATCAACAAGAAGGCTTTATTATTGGTCGCAAAGGCGATCAGATCGGTCTTGTGAAAATTGATAAATCATTCTCGCCCTACCATGAGGGGTTAACTATTGAATCAATTCAAAGAATAAATGAGCGTTATCAAATTATGACGTTCAAAGAAGATATCCCTTCTGGAATAGAAGTGGGAGATTACATCGAAAATTTAACGGCTTACCCTGAAGTTATCCTAGAAAAAAATGTTTTCAGAGGTAATAGAGCGAGAGGGATTCTATTGTCAACACCTAAAAATACATTAGTGAAAGACAATTATTTCCAATCAGAAATGGAAGCGATTTTAGTTCCAGTAGAGAGTACTAAATGGTACGAGTCTGGATCACAAGCTAACCTAACTGTTGTAGGAAATACTTTTGACAATTGTAATTATGGTGGTTTAAGTAGAGGAATTATTCGTTTTCATACAGACGAAGACAATACAAGTATCGCATTCCATAATATTTTAATTAAAGATAATACCTTTAAGTTATTTGATAATATGGTTATGGAAGTGCATAACACAGATGGATTAACATTCGAAAATAATAAGATGTTGTCGAGTGATCTGTTTCCTCAACTTTTCCCTGAAAACCCTGCTTTTGTAATTAAACACTCCAAAAATATTGTGTTTAAAAACAACGATTATAAAGGGAAAGCAACGAAAATGATCGAAAGTGATGGCAGTGCTGTCAATGTAGATTTTCAATAAAGAAATTTATCATAGCTATCGGACTAAACTTCAATTGACACGAAATGTGTCGGTTGGAGTAGATAGCAATTTTTTATACTGACTTAATTTTTATAGTTCAATTGATATGACAATGAATAAATTATTATTAGTTGTTGCCCTGTTTATGTCTATGGTGGGATGTAACTCGGTAAAACAAGAAACAACTTCAGCACAAGTAAAACCAAATATCTTATTAATTTATTTAGATGATTTAGGTTATGGTGATATGGGAGCCTATGGAGCTGCCACTAATTTGAAAACACCAAACATGGATTTCTTAGCCGATAACGGTGTGCAATTTTCAAATGGATATGCAACATCTGCTACGTGTACTCCAAGTAGATTTGGTTTAATTACAGGTACTTACCCTTGGAGAAATGCTAAAGCAAAAATTCTTCCTGGTTCTGCTCCTTTAATTATTGACACAGAAGTAATGACATTACCTAAAATGTTGAAAAAAGAGGGTTATGCAACTGGTGTAGTAGGTAAATGGCACTTAGGTTTAGGAGATGGTAACATGGATTGGAACAAAACAATTCAACGTGGTCCTAACCAAATTGGTTTTGATGAAAGTTACATTATGGCAGCTACTCAAGATAGAGTACCTACTGTTTATATTGATAATGGTGATGTTGTAGGGTTAGATTTAAACGATCCTATTCAAGTAAATTATAAAGAAAACTTCGAAGGAGAGCCAACAGCTATCTCTAACCCTGAGTTAGTGAAAATGAAGTGGCATCATGGTCACAATAATAGTGTGGTGAATGGTATTCCAAGAATCGGTTTCATGAAAGGTGGTGAGTCAGCAAAATGGAATGATTATGACATGGCGGATCACTTTTTAGTAAAAGCGAAAGAATATGTGAAGAAGCACAAAGACGAACCGTTCTTCTTATACTATGCAATGCAACAGCCACACGTACCAAGAACTCCACATCCAAGATTTGAAGGAAAATCAGGTATGGGTCCAAGAGGTGATGCTATTATTGAAGCAGATTGGTGTATTGGTGAAATTATGAAAACACTAAAAGAAGAAGGTGTTTTAGACAATACATTAGTGATTTTCTCATCGGATAACGGTCCTGTTTTAAATGATGGTTACTATGATGATGCGGTTGAAAAATTAGGCGATCATAAACCAACAGGTGTACTTCGTGGAGGTAAATATAGTTTATTCGAAGCAGGTACAAGAGTACCATTCTTAACGTATTGGAAAGGTCATATTTCACCTAAAAAATCAGATGCTATTGTTTGTCAAATGGATTTAATGACGTCAATTGCTTCTTTAATTGGTAGTGATGTAACAACAAATGATAGTCAAAATGTGATAGACGCTTTATTAGGTACTTCTGATAAAGGCCGTGAAGAATTGGTATTAGAAGCAACATCAAGAACAGCTTTCAGACAAGGAGATTGGTTGTTGATTCCATCTTACAAAGGACCTGCTGAATTGAAAAAAGTAGCCATTGAAATTGGTAACGATCCAGAAGTTCAATTATACAACATAAAAGAAGATCCTTCTCAACAAAACAATTTGGCTAAAGTTCATAAAGATAAAGTCTCTCAAATGATGACCGCTTTTACAGCAATCAGAGGTAATCATAAAAAAGGCATTAAAACATATAAGCTTAGATAACTGATACATACATATCATTTATTATTAAACCTCTTTCCATTTTATGGATTGAGGTTTTTTTTATGCCAAAGGTTAATTAATGAGCCTAATGGGATGTAATATTATTTACTATGAGGCTAATGATCCAATGGTTATTGATGATGAGAATGTTATGAAAGGAACCATGATAAAGAATAGGTATCAAATAACAATCGAGGTAAAGAAGACAGTGGTTTTAACTTCTATAAATCTATTTCTTCTGGTGTATGTATTGCTCTGTTTAAGGTTCTAATAACGTACCATTATCATATTATATAATCAAAAGTATCTCATTAGTGATAGAGAATGTCAATAGGAGCAGTGGTTTAACCCTCAGGTAAAAGTATAAAGGATGAATATCTTGGATAGGTATAATATTCCATTTCCTTTATGACTCAAAAGGGTGTCTATTGGATAGAGGGGATAGGTTTCAATACATGATAAGACTTACTTACTGTAAAGTATTGAGAGTTATAGGCATAAAAAAAGGATGTCTCAACTACTTGAGACATCCTAATATGTGATCTTAAACTATAACTAAGGTCTTACTTTGATTTCTTTCATTGATGTATTATCAATAAAGAAAGTAACTGGACCTGCACTACTAGTTGTTTCTTTAAATTGGAATTGCAACTTAGTTTTATCAGTTGTGTCATAGTAAGTATCTCTGATGACTACTTTTACCCATTTACCTTTTTCAATACTATTAAAATCAATCGTACTGACAGTATTCTGAGTAGAACTAACCATATTGATTTCAAAGTTATCAGTTAATGGAGAAGTGATTTGACCTTCCACAACGTAAATATCAAATGATATTTCATAAGTAGATTCTGTGTAAGAAATAAAGAAATCTTCAGAGGTGATCGTTTCTACTTTCTTTAATCTATTAATAGTGGATATATCATCTTCTAAGTGAAATTTCAAACTGAAACCACCATCACTTGCGTTTTCATCAACTCTATTATAATAGAAATATCTATCAGACTGTGCATCATGAGAAGAGAACCATCCCATTGCTTTACCACCATTTTCTTTTCCTTTGTATTCTTCAAAACTTCTAAAGCGATCATCCAATTGTTGTGCTGCATTATTTGTATTGACAACGTCTAAATCAAAAGGATTTAATGCGATACCAGCTCTAGAAATAATGGCAGTACCATTGTAAGAAAGGTGAAGGAAATCAGAATTGTAAGTATCTGCATCTAAAGTGATCATCACTTGTTTATGATCATCAGGATTTAGTGCCACAGCAGTAATGTTAAGCGTTAGAGGATTTCCAAGGTAATCTGTTCCTGATATAGTGAAATCACTTGCAGAAGATGCAGGAATATCTTGTAATATCTCGTTACTAAAGAATGAAACAGTATTTGTGATTTCATCCATTGTGAATACATCACCTAAAATTTCTGTATCACCCTCTTGTGAAAGCGTAACATTTAATTTTAATGGAATAACTTTAGTATCTGTTTGCTCTTCCTTATTGATAGTTCTTGTTACAGTAAAGCTACCAACTTTCAAACCATTACCTTGAGTAGTGTACTTATTAGTATCTGTTTTTTCTGTTCCAGATTCACCACTTCTTTCACCACTTACAAATTCCCATGCACGTTTAATTTCAACTACTTCATTGGTAAGATCTTCAAATACTAGTTCATCATCTAGTGCAATATCAAGAGTAGTCCATGTAGATTCATCTTCACTAGGTTCATCGTCTTCACCAATAGAGAGAACTTCAACACCTCTATGATATACTTTATAAGCAGCTTTTAACTCTGGAGGAGCAACATTAAACCTAAACGGAAGATCAATCTTTTGTTTATCAGCAACAACATCATAGGTTCTTTCAGCAGTCATGTTACCTGCACTTTCCTTTTGAACAAAGTCGTTGAATCTCATCTCTACTTCAATAGCATTTTCAGCTTCTAAATAGCTAATTCCTTCGTTATTAAAAGCGACAATTTCAGCATTAGGAGGGAAGACCCACGTTCTTGTATCTGTACGACCTTTAGATGTGATGTCTCTATATATAAACTTTTGTTCAAGGTCAATTGTTAAAGTTGGCCATTGGTCTTTATCGTCTATATCACGAAGTACTTTAGTTTCTCCGTTTTGGATGTATATCATAGAATCTTGGTTGATTGTTGCAATCACTTGACCGTCAACTTCTAATTCTGCTTCAGCATAAATTTCACCATAGACATCTACAACTAAGGTAGTATCGATCACCCACATTCCGTCATCACCTAGATATGATTCAAGGGTATCTGCATGGTCAGCATCTCCATTATAACCGATGTATTTAACAGGATTATAGAATTTATTGTAAAGACGAACACCTTGTTTACCTTCTACAGTAAAAAGCACATTGATATTATAATCTTCAGATGTATTCGTTGAACCAGGGATAATAAAATCCGTAAGATCATCTCCTTTCTGAAATTCACCAGCGATAAAATAGTTACCACTGTCAATAAGCCACTGATGCGAGTAGACTCCTTGAGAAAGATCCATAAAAGACATTGACTGTCCTACTTGTCTTGCTAAATTTTGATGTGCCCATCCACCTGCTTCAGTATACCAAGATACATCCGACCATGAGGGTTTATTTTCTTCATCTCTATTACAAGCCATTGCTAAGATGGCCAATAGAACGACAATTAATTTATTAATGTATTTCATGATTTATTGACCTAAATTCGGGTTAGAGATAATTTCTTCAAGTGGTAGAGGATAGTAATCATGTAACTCAGGAATATAATTGAGCGATGCATCAATACAATCTATAATATCTATACTATTACCGTTTTGGTCTGTACCTTCAAAGATTTCAGCTCTATTTCTATTGACAATATTACCTGTTTCCGGATGGATAAACCTAAAACGTTGTGTATGATATATTTGCTTAGAAATATTCTCGAAATTCTCTTTGATAATTCCCCATCTTCTTAAATCTGTCCAACGAATTTGATGTCCCTCCACAGATAACTCTAAGGGTTTTTCTGTATACATGATATGCTCTAAAGCTTGCTCAATAGTATACATTTTTTCATCATAAGTTCTATCAGAATGATCCCCGGTAGAAGAAGGTCCAATTAAAACTAATCCCCATTTTGCACGAACATCATTAATATATTTTAAACCTGTCGTAAGATCACCTAATCTTAAGTAGATCTCCGCCATATTTAAATAGACTTCAGACAAACGGTGAATAGTTACATTTTTACCAGAGTACCAAACCCCTTTTGGTAAGTTGACTTCCGAAGTAACGATATCGTGATTTGAAAATTGTTTAAAATAAGCAAATTCATATTTCCCGAAAGTAACTTCTAAAGGAGTCATTTCAGCACGATAATATGGTGTGTGAATATCGTTTACTAAGGCTATCGCTGCAGAAGTTCTAATAGAAACAAAGCGTAAAGTATCTACTTCAAGACCTGTTTTTACATCCGTTACTTTTACTATATTTCTAGGGTCTTTTCTATCTACAGGATCAGTTTTGTATTTATAAGCTAACCAACCATTTGGAGTAATAGCTCTTTGTCCCCCTTTAGTACCAGGAGCAGTATATCTAGCAAAACGGTTACTTGGTGAGCTTTCGTCAAAACGATCTAATTCTGGTCTTAAATTATCATCATAAACAATTTCAAAAATAGACTCTTTATTGAATTCACCAGCACGAGTAAACACTAATTCTTTTTCACCTTCTAAAGAAAGCCCGTAGTTATTTTCTAGCTCCTTATAGTATTCAAGTGCTTTAGTGTAATCAGGATCTATAGCATCACCATCAACAGCTGCTGGAGATTCTAAGAAATAAAGATTGGCTAAAAACATAGTAGCTACCCCTTTATTTACTCTACCTGCAGCCAATTCATTGGCCGAAGCACTTCCCCAACTTGCAGGCAGGTGTTCGTAAGCATATTCAAAATCTTTTAAGATAAAAGCTCTCACTTCTTCTTTAGAAGACACTGGAATGTTGAAATCTTCTAACTCTTCTGGTACTTTATCTCTAATGATAACTCTACCATTATTAAAAGTTTGATAAGCCCAGTAATGGAAGATACCTCTCAACATTCTAGCTTGTGCCATTTGTGCCAACCAGATCTCGTTTTCACTTTCCGCTTTAAGTGGTCCTTCTAAACCTTCAATTAATTGATTGGCTCTAAAAATACCAGTATATAGTGCGGCCCATTTACTATTGATCTCTTTTTGAGAGTTGGTATACGTTTTAAAGTACCATTGCTCACCGTTGGCAGATAAAGCGGGTCTTCCTACTGCATTAGAAGGATATGCTAAATCAGATCTCCATGCTTCTTCAACAATATTATAATTGTAGTGATTTAATAAGGCTGAATAGGTGGAAGTTAAGACTTTATCTGATTCTGTTAAAGAAGAGAAGTAGTCTTCTTTTGGCTTTGCATTTGGGTTGTTTTCTTCAAGAAAATCATTACACCCAATTAAAAGAGAAGTTAACCCTAATAATAAGCCTAGTTTAGTGATATATTTATAATTCATCTTCATTACCGTTGGGACTAGAAGTTTAATTTAAATCCTGTGAGATACAATGCTGCAATTGGATAGTTTCCTTTATCTAAACCTCTAGATGAAACACCATTACCTGCAGATTCAGGGTCGTAACCTGTATATTTAGTGAATGTTAGAGGGTTTTGAGCAGATACAAAAATTCTACAATTTGATATACCTAAACGCTGTATAGCATGTTGAGGTATAGTATAACCTAACTGTACATTCTTAAGTCTAAGGAAAGAACCATCTTCCAACCACATATCAGTATAACCTCTAAAGTTATCATGTTCTTTAGTAGTACCTCTCCATGCTGGAATTTCTGAAGTAGGGTTGGCTCTGTTCCATGTACCTACTTGATCAGCATGACGTCCTTCTGAGTATGCCATTGCTTTCGATCCATTCATCACCATATGACCAACAGCTGCGTACCAATGCATCATAAAGTCAAAACCTTTCCAGCTTAGATTAACAATAAGTCCACTTTCCCAATCTGAGAAACCAGAACCCATATACACTCTATCTTCATCAGTTATTTGACCATCACCATTAGTATCTTGATAAATTAGATCACCCATACGCGCGTCTGGCTTTATCTTTTGGTAACTTCTAAGTTGCTCTTCAGATTGGATAACACCATCCGTTTTATACAAGAAGAAAGCACCTGCTTCATATCCTTCTGAAAATACAGTTACTTTAGAAGAAGGACCAGCACCACTAATTAGTCCGTTATCAGTGGTATAGATAAAGTCTTCTGTATTAAGACTTGTAATCTCGTTAACGTTTTTAGTAAATGTACCTGTTAATGACCAATTGAATTCTTTCTTTCTACCTTTTACAGTAGCTGATAATTCAAAACCACTATTTACCATATTACCTAAGTTCATCGTCAGTTTAGAATCTCCACCTGTTCCTACACCTGCAGAAGGAGGTAACTGAACAGGGAATAACATATCAGATTTTTGAGTGTGGTAAATATCTGAAGTCAATATCAATCTGTTATCAAATAAACCTAAGTCGATACCAATGTTATTTTGAATAGATGTTTCCCATTGTACTTCTCCGTTAGCATAACTTTGTTGTGCAGCACCATAATATAATGTTGGGAAGCCACCAGATCCGAAAGGGTAATCCATACCATTTTGAATCGTTGCCTTATCAGTATAAGGAAGGAAACTTTGTCCACCTACTTGACCATGAGATCCTCTAACCTTAAAGTTGTTTACTACAGGTCTAAAGCCATCCCAGAAACCTTCTTCAGAAACATTCCAAGCAGCCGAAGCTGATGGGAAAAACTTCCATTTTTTATCACTAGCAAACTTAGAGTTACCGTTATAGTTACCACTTACAGAAAGAATGTATTTTGATTTGTAATCATAAGTAATACGACCTAGTGTACCAATAATGTTATATACATAATTGTATCCACTTGTTGCAGAAGCTGCTAAAACAGCACCGTTAAGTACACGAATCGAATTATCAATAATGCCATTTTTTTGTGCGGTAAAACTATCTCTTGTATGACTTTCTATGGATGTACCAAGAATACCAGAGATTTTATGATCACCAAACTGTTTTGTATAAGACAAACGAGCATCGGCTGAAAGGTTGGTTCTTCTTGCTGATTCATTAATAATATAAGAAACAGCGGGATCAGATTGTAGAATACCATCTTCATCGTAATTTTCGATAAATGGTTTGAAACGGTATCTAAATTCATTGATACTACTTACACCTAAGTTGGATGTTAATTTTAACCCTTTAACAATCTCATATGTAGCACTAATATTACCTTGCATACGATCTCGATGAGTAACATCTTCCATCTTCATAGATTCTAGTACGTTATTGGTGGTAGTCGGATTTCCTTCATCAATAATTGCCTCATCAGAATTAGGATCAAGTACCGGTTTATACGGCGCATAACGAATTGTTTGAGTCAATAAGTTAGAAGAAGAACGAGCTAATTTTTCAGAACTAATCGCGATAGACGAGTTAATGTCCCAACGACCTTGTTTATAACGAATACCAGCACGACCATTATAACGAGAAAATCCTGAGTTAATTAAAGAACCTTGATCGCCATAATATCCACCTGTAAGGTTATAAGTAATTCCTTTTCCTCCACCATTTACACCAATATTATAGTTTTGTGTAGGTTGATTATCCAAAATAACAACATCTGATAAATTGGTGTTGTTTTGGAACATAGTAGGGTTTCTTGGAATAGGTAAGTTGGTAGAGTTATCAAAATCGTTTGAACCTCGATTCCTTTCCTTAATCATATCAAAGTAAACTTGCTGAGGTGTATTCATTAGATCAATATCTGTGATGATATTTTTTACACCATAAGAAGCATCTAATGATACATTAAGTTTGCCTGAGTTACCTTTTTTAGTAGTAATAAGAATTACACCGTTAGCACCTCTAGTACCATAAATTGCACATGAAGCAAGGTCTTTTAGGATATCCATAGTTTCAATCTCTGATGGAGCAAGTCTAGGGTTCTCATTTTGAGGTATACCATCGACAACATAAAGTGGTTCTGTAGCACCAGCAACATCAGAAACAGTACTTACACCACGTATTTGTATGACAGCATCTGCACCAGGAGAACCTGATGTTGTAACGTTAACACCAGCAACTTGACCTTGTAAAGCCTGTGCAGCATCTCCTGAGACATAAGCCTCTAATGCATCACTTGTAACATGGGCAACAGCTCCAGAAACTTCTTTTTTCTTTTGCTCACCATAACCGATTTTAACTACTTCATCTAATACCTGAACATCTGTTTGTAGAGATACATTAATCACAGATTGAGTAGCTACTTTTACTTCTTTAGGAAGCATGCCGATAAAACTAAATTCAATAGTTTCACCTGTTTCAATAATAATTGAGTATTCACCTTCAAAATTGGTGATTGTACCCTGTGTAGTTCCTTTAATGCGTACATTTACGCCTGGCAATGGAAGATCATCTTCTGCACTAACCACTTTACCCGAAATTTGTTTGGATTGAGCATTTACTTCCATCGAAGTAAGCATTAAAATACTCAATACAGAGAAAAGAAGGGCTGTAAGTTTTAGTCGATAAAAAACAGTAAAAATTCTTTTCATGTTGTGTGAATTCATTTCATCTAAGATCTAAAAGTATAAATCAGAGAAGCGTTTATACTTCTGACAGTGATGATTTGCGAAATAATCATTTTGATTTATGCTTCAAAACTAATTGTACATTTTACAACAGGTGTGCCTTTCGATGTATGTAGTGTATCCAGGCTTCCATATATTGTGATAAATATTTAAAAGACTGAAAGACAGGTTAGTATATTTTTAGATACAGTAAGATGTTTAGCTAATTGATACTTTTAAGAAGTGTATCTTGATGTTTTATAAGTGTCTGCACTCATTTATTTAATAGTGACAGATAGGAGGAATTTTAATTATTTAATTGATTTTCATTTAATACTAACCAAAAGTACAGCTTGTATTTTATAGATAGTAGTTCGGCGTAAACATTTAAGTATTATTAATTTTTTAGAATAATGATTCTAAAAAAAATAAAAAACGGAAGAAGAAAATGTATCAACACTTTCTTCTTCCGTTTTAATTAAATAGTATATATGAATATTACTTTGATTCAGTGATGTTCTGTTTGATATGTGCTTGCATCTTCGCATTGTTTACCACACTATCATTTGTACGTTTACCATACTTTAATAACTTTATTGAAAGTGCTGAAATGATAGATTTATATTCTTCTTGATCAAATAGATTTTGTGATTCAGAAGGATCTTTTTGCAAATCATACAACCAAGGTTTCTTCAGTTGAGCATCGTATACTAATTTATATCTATCTGTGATAGCTGCGACCCAACTATCTATTCTTACAAAGGTGGTATTTTCAAATGTACTCTTATCACCATCTTTCAGTAAAGAAGAAAAGTCATGACCTTCTGTAGAATTTGGATCAAAAACAGCTTTATCAACCTGCATTAAAGATAAAAAAGTATCCATCCAATCTGTCGTATTAAATGCATAGTCTACAACTGTACCTTGATTGACTCCTTTAGGGTATCGAATTAAAAAAGGAATCAATGCAGAACTTTCATATGGAGTTCCTTTATTTTCATGTCCATGTTCTCCCAGCATATCTCCATGGTCAGAAGTAAAAACTATAATAGTATTGTCTAAAATATTTAAGTCTTCTAATTTTTGAAAGATCTTGCCTACGTTATCATCAATACATTTAACCATACCATGATATTGAGTCACCTGATGAATTAGTTTTGTAGAATCATATCCAATTTTAAAACGTTGTTTTTTAGTAATCCATGAAGGGTGATCTTCTTCTCTTAGTTTAGTCGTAGAATATGTATTTGGTAACTTAACATCACTTTTCTTATACATTGTGTCATAAGGAGATCTTACCAAGTTAGGTGTGTGTGGATCAGGTAAACTTAAAACACACATAAAAGGATCTTTTTGATTTTCCTCTATGAACTCAAGAGTTCTATTGGTGAGAAAATCAGTGGTAAAAGTTTCTTCATTAGCTGTTGTAGTTGCTTTTCTAGAGTTTTCATCTGGAATATAAGGTGAATTGTTTTTCATCTCAATTTTTTTCCAGTGTCCTCTATTAAACATGTATTTATGATCAGTAAACCCGTGGTATGCCGGATCGGGTTGCCAACCAGGCTTAGCATTATCTACAGCCAAGTGCCATTTACCAATATATCCTGTTTTATAATCAGCTTTGTTCAATACTTTTGCAATAGTTTGTGCATTTTTTTTAAGTCCTTTGCCATTTTTAGGTACCCCTACAGTTTGAGGGTAGTTACCTGTAAACATCGATGCTCTAGAAGGAGCACAAGAAGGAGTAGAAGAATACATACTTGTTAAAGTAGCTCCTTCTTTTCCTATTCTATCAATAAATGGAGTTGAAAAGTTGGGTATTTCACCCCAAGGATTGGCCAATTCTGAAAGTCCTCTTTTTGCTAAGATTTCTTTGTACATTCCAATGGTTCTAAAATTATGCTCATCTGTGATGATCAAAATTAAGTTGGGTTGATCTGTTTTTTGTGCTACCGTATTGGTTAATTTAAGAAACAGACAACAGCATAGTGCAATTGTAAAAAAATTGAATTTCATATTAAGTAATCATTCATTAAAAATAATAAATTCAATTTACAGTAGGCTTAAAGAATTTATGTACTTATCGATTTATTCATTGTATCTCTCATTATAAATACTTACAAATACCATTGGTGATGGATAGGTGAGCAAAAAAATAGGGAACCTCATCACATTTTGAGATTCCCTATTCTGTAGAATAAAAACAAAGTGTTATTCTATCATTACTTTCACAATTTCTTTTTAGGTTGAAAGAATATGGTTTAAATCTACATCAAAGAGGTTCTTCATATTTTATTGAGATGATGTCCCTTCGATGAATGGTAATGTTACAATAAATTGTAAGACACTTGTTTTAGATTGCAAGGCAACATTATCATTGAAAACATTGGCTAATCCCATTACATACCTTAATCTTAGATCGATACCTTTACCTTCTCTTACTTTACCAAAACTGTGTACGATTTCCATCGTCCAATTGTAGTTTACATTTTTTAAATAGGATTTTGTATCTTGGTTAATGGTAGCATTATTACCATTAGTAAGATCTAATTCTGTGACTTCAGTACTTTTAGATAAAAAAGAAAACTGAGGTCCAGTACCAATATGCCACTTATCCGATATAGAATATCTCACTAAAATGGGTACATCAAAATATCTTATGTCCCAAGAAGTTGTTTTTTGAGAGATTAATGAATCTGCAAAATCTGGTACAGGTAGAATTCTAGGTGTATTCCTTCTACTTCTATCACTAATCATTTTAAATTCACCCACTAATTGCCATTTTTCAGCGAGCTTTGTATGAGTACCCAATCCGAAATTCCATCCCATTTTAACATCGCCTGGAGAGTTCTCATAAAAGGTGGTATTTGCCCCTACATCTAAACTCAGGTGGAAGTTTTCTGAGGCTACTTTATCTCCAAAGATAAGGACCAAAATAGCTGCCTGTCCGTTACAGATACTAACGTTAAAAAGAAGTAAGAGAGCGGTAATAGTAAGTTGTCTGATATTCATAGTATGAAATTGCTTTTGAATTATTTATGAAAATTCTAAAAAAAATTCAGAAATACAATTTAATCATCTACTATGAGGTCTCTTTTTACTAGAATAGTATAAATAAAGATAAATGAGTTTATTCTTTATTTAAATTTTGAAGTTCATCGGCGATATATTTTGGAAAACTGGACTTCACTTTCCTAAGACTCTTCTTCAAGTTACTTTTATCACCCTCTGAAAAATACCCATAATAAAAGTAGAGGTAATACATCATAATTCTATTATAAGTATCTAACTTCTTATTTTCGATCATACTTATAAGCATACTTTCTATTTGTGCTTTATTTTTAGTTTCTGCCAGGGCTCTGCCTATTCTACTTATATTTCCGAAATAATGATTAGGTCCACAATTTTGTACCCTTAAAGAAATTCCAATTAATAAATCACTCACATTAAAATTCAATTCTTCTAATTCCTTGATATAGGTATTTCTTCTTCCGTAAGCATAACTTCCATCCGTCATTCTAGAGAAGTTGTCATTCATTATATCTAAATGTGCACGTAAAAATATCTCCCAATTGACGGTCTCTGCAGAAAGTTGAGCTATAGCAAAAGCATGTAACCTAGGGCTATCATCCATGGAACATTGTCCCCATACTTCTCTACTTCTCTTGAGTTCTAAAGCGGTCTCTTTAGCATAGTATTTTTCAACAATTTCTTCAAAGTAGTCGTCAGAACCGCCCTTATCTAAAACTTCGGCTATGGCTTGAACTAATAAGGTTTGAAATTTTTGTTCTTTGGATAAGGCTTCGATAGTTGCATCATTTTTTTCTAAGTATTTTAAATAATAATTATTGAAAGCTTTCTTTTTAGGCCCAGGTTCCCACCTATGGTATTTTTTTCTTTCAGAATTTTTTACATTAATAATGGTTTCTGAAGTATCAATCATACATTCAGAATACTGAACCATTCTTGCATATTCCTTTGGTAAGGTAGTATTATTGAATGCTGATGTGAAATAAATTCCTTCTAACTTCCCCGAGTTGTTTTCCTTCATTTCATCGTATTCATAAATAAATTTATGATTAAAATTTTGAGAATTCTTTGAAGTATCCTCAACTGAAAATGATTTATCTGTGAGTATATCAAAAAACGTTAGATGGTGATTGCCACTGTAATCCTCCTCAATAGCTTTTGTGTAAATTTGCTCTTTGGTTACCTTTGTTTTAGGATACTTTTTGATGAAATTTTTGAATGTAATTCCATCTTTTAAATCTCTTGCAGCATAGATCAAGTCAGAAGAAGCTACTTTAAAAAAATGACCCGTAGCCTGAGGAACACTAAGGTATTCTCGATCTAGATCACAACGGTTAAAATCTTGATTGATAGAATCTACAATAATTTGAAGTTGATGCATGGTGGCATTATTGTAAATCAATCCATTTTTTTTCACATCAAATTCATCACTCTGAGCAATGGTTTTGATAGAAAGAATTAAGAAAAGTAATAGAATGCTGTTTTTCATGTTAGTAATATTGATTAGTTAAAAGAGCGATAATCATAAAATTGATTATAATAAAGAGTGTACTTAAATGTAAGAGGTTGGAATAAGGTGAGTTAAAGTAAGTGAAATCTATTTGACTTTTTTTGTCTCTAAGTATTTATTATTAAAGTAACTTATTATCCATAGAAGTCAGAAAAGATTTTTCTTTGACTTATCCTATACAATGAAGACATTTGAAAATACTTTGTACCCATCTTCAAACTACTTGAAGGTGGGTTTTCTTTTTCCATTATCTAAAAGTAAAGCATAAAGATTTAATTTGTTTTGTATTATGAAATTAAAAGGAGAAATTCTATTAAATATTTTAACGTAAAAAGGAATTTAAATCATTCATGTTTGTATATTTGGGAGCTCTTTAATTTAGCACCCTAATGATGAACAAACTGAATATATCAGTTATTTTTATTTTAGCTACACTTGTATTAATCCAATGCATTTCAACTCCTCTTATTTGGATGGACTATAAAATGCGTCAGGACTTTTATGCAAATGTTTTGTGCGTAAATAAAAACAGAACAGACCTTCCACAGGTTTGTGGAGGGCGATGTCAACTTAAATCAAAATTAGCTGATGCAACCACTCAGGATAATGAGAGTAGTAAAAAAGAAAACAGTTTGAAGGAAGTGGTTTCTGAACCTCTTTGCCTATCAATTTTTATGTTTTCTACAAAGATGTTATCAGCCCAAATGCATCAATTACCTTTAGAAATTGATGAGGAAGTTGATGGTGACTATGTTGCCTCTATTTTCCATCCTCCCATTGTCTAAATTCACCTTTTATTCTACGACTTTATTACATCAATTTTTTGATAGGGATAACTATGTCTAATGGAAAGCATTCCATATTTTTTGATAAGTTATTTTTATTGCCGAGTCGTTACACCCTTTAAATTTTAATTAATTCATAACCATTTGTCTGGGCTATTGAATATGCTTGTAAAAAAGCGTATTCAAAAGTGATAGCATATCGTTATGTCCAATAAAAAAATCAAATGAAAGCTATTTTTATTTCACTATTATTTCTTTTATGTAGCACGTTTATTCTTGCACAGGATATTCAAGTTAATGGTTCTATTCAAGACGAATTATCTCAGGAACCTCTCGTGGGGGCTATAATTATTAATCAGGAAACAAATGATTATACTGTAACAGATAAAAATGGTCATTTTACTATAGAAGTAGGTCAGGATGCACTCTTACAATTTAAATTATTAGGTTATGCCATGCTTAGTTTGGAAGCTAAAGACTTGCCTTCAATAATTTTAATGAAACAAGATAATCTAGTATTAAATCAGGTGATTGTTTCAGCAAGTAGAGCTACCCAAAGAAGAGAAGAGGCACCAATGGCCATCACCTCAATCGGAGCAGCAGTGATTGAGGAGGCTAAAATTCAATCGCTAGAACAGGTTATAAACAAAGTTCCCGGAGTGTTAATGACAGACTTAGGAAGTGAACAGCATATGATGTCTATTCGTCAACCGATCTCTACAAAGAGTTTATTTTTGTATTTAGAGGACGGTTTACCTATTCGACCAACAGGTATTTTTAATCACAATGCCTTAAATGAAATGAATATGTCGATGGCTCAAAATATTGAAGTAGTTCGCGGTCCGGCTTCTTCTTTATATGGTTCAGAAGCAATTGGTGGTGCGATAAATTTCATTACAAAATCACCTTCTTTAGTTCCAAGTGCGAAAATACAATTAAGAGGAGATTCTTACGGTTACAAACGTTTAGATGCACTTCTTGAGGGTACAACAAACAATGGCAAACTAGGGGTGAGTATTGGTGGATATTCAGCAAAAAGGGAAAATGGATATTTGGACCATAGTGATTTTAATAAAAATATTATTACTTCTGTGATTCAATATCAAGTGAATGAAAGTTTGAAGATTACCAACACTTCTACTTACATGAAGTACTTTTCTGATATGGGTTCTTCTCTTGATAGTACTTCTTTTTACAATAAAGACTTTACTTCATTACATAATTTCACTAAAAGAGAAATTGAATTATTTAGATCAACTTTTACGGTGGACCAAGAATGGACTACTTCGAGTAAGACAGTAGCTAAGGTATTCTTTAGAACAAATACATTAGGTCAAATACCAAGTTATCGAATTAAAAATGATTGGTCTAACCCAAGTTTTGCAAAAGGAGAAGTGAATGAAAGTGCCTTTAAAAGTTATGGTGCTGTTCTTCAACATAATCAGAAAATTAAACCTTTAAAAACTACTTTAAGAGTGGGTGCTAGTATTGATTATAGTCCAACCACTTTTTGGGCTAATTATATAGAAGTGGATCGTGATGAAAATGGAAAATATGTAGGTTATTCTCCTACAGATTCTGTTTTGTCAGATTATCAAACAAACTTGTTAAATACAGGTTTATATGCTCAATTAGAAGTGAATCCGGTAGAGAGACTTTTTATTACAGCAGGTGTAAGATCTGATCATTTTAAATATGACTACAAAAATAATTTAGGGATAGAAGCATTCTCTGGAGCACCAAATTCAATGAGTTATTTTAATGCGGTTACTCCAAAACTGGGGGCTACGTACACCTTTAGAAATGGTCTTGGTTTTTATACAAATTATAGTGTTGGGTTTATGCCTCCTCAGGTATCAGAATTATATAGAGGTGTGAAAGTCCCTGAATTGAAACCTTCTAATTATAAAAATATAGAAGTAGGTTCATGGTATACTTTACCTAAAGAATTAGGTTATTTAGAGGTGGCATATTATCAGATGAAAGGAACGAACGAAATTGTTTCAGTACTTCAAGAAGACGGGTCATATGAAAATGAAAATGCAGGTTCTACCCATCATGAAGGTGTAGAGGCAGCACTACATTTTGTGCCAAATTCACAAGTATTTTTAAGGTTAGGGGGTACGTATACAGAACATACTTTTGAAAATTTTAATACAGGAAAAGAAGATTTTTCAGGTAAAGTAATGGCAAATGCTCCGAATTGGATTTCAAATATGGAAATTACTTATAAGCCAAATTTTCTTAAAGGGTTTAGAACATCTTTAGAATTACAAACGGTGAGTCAGTATTACATGGACAATCAAAATACAAAAAAATACGAAGGTTACCATTTGTTGAATCTACGTTTTGGATATCAAATCAAAGGCTTTGAAACGTGGGTGAACATCATGAATATTACAGATGAATTGTATGCTACACGGGTATCAAAATCTGCTTGGGGAGAAAATTATAATTTAGGTGCTCCTCGTACTTTTCAAATAGGTTTAGGGTATACAATCAGCAAAAATAAGTAAACATGAATTGGTATAAAATACACAGCAAACTAAGTTTAATAGCACTTGTTCCGGTATTAGCATGGACTTTAAGTGGGGTGATGCATCCTCTAATGTCCAACTTTAAGCCTAATGTAAAACAAAGATTGGCTGTAAATAAGGAAGTAAAAAAATGGGGAGAAAATACTCTTTCAATAGATTCAGTGATGACATTGCATCAATGGGAAAGTATCCAATCTTTTAGATTGGTTGGTTTGGATTCTACTCTTTATTATCAGATAAAGCATAGTCAAAGTAATTATTATGTACATACTAAAACGGGTCAAATTTTAGACAATGGGGATGAGAAATACGCTATTTATTTAGCGGGTTTGTACTCCGAAGAAGAGAACACTAAAGTATCGGCAGTTGAAAAACAAGAATCATTTTCTAATGAGTACGTTAAAATTGCTAGAATCCTACCGGTATTTAAGGTGAAGTATTTAAGAATGGATGGTCTGAGAGTGTTTGTTGATGTCAATACGGATCAGATGACTTATGCTACAAATCACCTAAGAAGCTTGTTTCAACAGTTTTTTCTTTGGGGACATAGTTGGACTTTTTTAAATTTTAATCAAACATTTAGATTATTGATATTATCTCTTTTTGTTTTGGTTTCTTTTAGTGCGGGTTTATCAGGTATTTTTGTCTATACAAAATTTAGAAAAACGTATAAGCAACAGCATTCATCAAAGGTAGATAAACAAAGAAAGTGGCATCGTACATTAGGTATTGCTTTATCTTTTACCTTATTACTTTTCACATTAAGTGCATTTGTACATATGTTACCGAAATACAATGCTCTAGATAAGACCTCTTTTTCAACATCAAATAGTTTTGGTAAGAATGATCTTAGGTACCCTTTTAGCGATCTTCCAAAAGGATGGGTGAATATTCAACCGGTCAAAATAAAAGAACAAACCTATTATCAGGTTTTTTATAAAAAAGGGAAGGGAATTTCTAAAAGATACTTTGATGTGACACGAGGAGTAGAACTAAGAGGCGCTGATAGTATTTATGCTGTCCAATTGGCTATGAATTATGGCGGACTATCAGAGGTGAAACAGACAAAGCGAATTCATAAATTTGAAAACGAATACGGTTTTATCAACAAATTACTGCCTGTTCAAAAAGTACAATTTGCTGGTCATGGTCATCCTCGATGGTATATTGATACAACTACTAGTTATGTAGGAGCAATAATTGAAGACCAATCTGCTTTATCAGGTTTTGTATTTGCCTATTTTCACAAATACCATATGTTCGATTTTATGGGAAAAGGGTTTAGAGATACACTAATATCTGTTTTTGCACTAGGTAATTTCTTAGTTTCTTTATTAGGTTTTATGATGTATATCAAAAATGTAAAAAAGAAAAGTAAGAATAGGAAAAAACAACAACTTGTTACTTAGATTGATAATTAATATTGGTTCGAGTAAGGCATACTTATTCGGACCAATATTATACCTTTTCACACACCCAAATATTCCTAGTAAACTTTACTTTACCTATTTTTTCAGTCGTACAAAAATCAACTAAATTAAGATCATATTTTTTAAATACTTCTCTTAGATCAACAATGGAAACAATGACAAGGCGGGGTGCAACTTTTGAAGCAGACTCAATAATTCCTTCCATAATTTCATCGGTAGATGCAGAATAAAGATTGTAAGGTAAATCTATAATGGCGGCATCATATTGTTTGTTAAGGTCCTTAATATCAGAATGGTGTACTATTGCTTCATAGCCATAATGCGCTAGGTTTTTAACCGTATGCCCGTGAGCCTTTTTATTGATGTCGCACCCTTCAATAGCATATCCACCATAACAACCTTCTAACATTACCGTACCTACACCACAACAAGTATCTATAATGCGACTTGTTTTATTACCTTTTGATGCAATATTAACTAAAGTCTTAGCCGTATTAATACTTAATGAATTACTAAACGAACAGGGTTTTTGATTGTGATTTTGCCATTGGACTTCATCTCGAATCGATTCTCCAAAGTAGTAGACTCCATTATAATGACATAAAGCATAAGTTATTGTTGGATGATAATAGTCTGGTTCTCCTGTGATGATATAGCCTATATCTCTTAGTTTATTTAGCCTTGGTTTATAGCCAATCTCATCCCCTTGTAACTTGATATATTCTAACTTAAATCCCTCTGCACAAATATTTTTTGCTTTGATCTTACTTAATAGTTCTTGATAATCTGCAGTTGCAAAAAGTATATCAATACGTTTTTTGAGAAAAGCACTATGATCAGGAGCAAATTTAACATCGGAGAAAAAGTGATTGCCTTCTAATTCTTGTTGGAAAAGAAGTTGAGTTTCTAACCTGCAAAGTGCTGTTTCGTTAGAATTATATTTGATGATATATAAAAATTGCTCTGATTGCATATGGATATAAAAATAAAGGCTTCGTTTGTTACTTTAACAAACGAAGCCCAAAGTTACTATTTATGTTGTAAATAGTAGAAATTTATTAATTTTTAGAATTTTGACGCTCTTCATTCCATCTCTGATAGTCTTCCATTGCTCCGTCTATTGAGAACGAATCAATTTTTTCTATTTGAGGGTACTTATAAAGCGACTGAATAAATTCTCCAGCGATACCACCCGCTTTATAAATATAAGGAGCACGTTTGGCCAACCAAGCCCAATAAGAGTTAGAATCTGTATCGGCTCTTTCGTATGGATCTCTACGAATATTGAATATTTTTGGAAGTCTTAACGGCACAAAAGGTTCGGCCCATACTTGCATTGTATGTGCTCTTTGTTCCATAAAAACTACCTTCCAATCGTCCATTCTAATACAAGTAATATCACCATCATCAGAAGTGTAAATAAAGTTTCTTCTTGGACTTTCATCAACTTCTCCTAAGAAATATGATTTCATATCAAATCCGTCGATGGTAGTTTTAACGCTTCTTCCTGCATAATCAATACCTGCCTCTAATTTACCTTTGATGTCTTCTACACCCACTAAAGACATAATGGTTGGCAACCAATCTTGATGAGAAACAATTCCGTTTAAAACTTGTCCTTTTTTAATATGTCCTTTCCACATGACATGGCAAGGTACTCTATAAGCTCCTTCCCAGTTGGTGTTTTTCTCTGATCTATAAGGTGTTACTGCACCATCAGGCCACTCGTTATAGTGTGGGCCATTATCAGTAGAATACATGATGATGGTATTTTCCATTAAGCCTAATTCTTCTAACTTAGCCAAGATCTTACCAATATTTCTATCGTGATCTACCATTACATCAGCATAAAAAGAATCTCCGCCTTGTCCTGAAATTCCTTTAATATCATCTGCTCTATACGTAGGGAAGTGCATTCCAACAGTGTTGTACCACAAGAAGAAAGGAGTGTCTTCATTGGCTTTTTCTCCTAACCATTCTAATGTTCTTTCTGTAATTTCACGGTCTACAGTTTCCATTCTCTTTTTAGTAAGTGGTCCTGTATCAGATACTTTACCATCAGCATAAGAATGGATTACACCACGTGGCCCAAATCTTTCTTTAAAACCAGGGTCTTGTGGGTAATCAGGATGTTCTGGCTCTTCTTCTGCATTTAAGTGGTAGAGATTACCAAAAAATTCATCAAAACCATGTTGAGTAGGAAGCATCTCGTCTCTATCACCAAAGTGATTTTTACCAAACTGTGCAGTAGAGTATCCTTCTTTTTTTAGTAGCCATGCAATAGAAGGGTGTTCTGGTCTAAAACCTGCATTTGCTCCTGGTAATCCTACTTTTGATAAACCAGAACGAATGGGAGATTGACCGGTTAAAAATGAAGAACGCCCGGCAGTACAAGATTGCTCGCCATAATAATCGGTAAAGGCAATGCCTTCATTTGCGATTCTGTCAATATTTGGAGTTTGATACCCCATTTGTCCTCTGTTCCAATAAGAGAGGTTAAATTGTCCAATATCATCTCCCCAAAGAATAACGATATTAGGCTTTTTAGATTTTTTTGTAGGTTGATCACTGGCAAAAAGGCCGAGTGAGGTGGTGATCAATAATAGAGTGATAAGAAAAGCTCTTGTCATAATATTAGCTTTTTAGAAATATAGTTTTTGAATTGTAGATTGTTATATTGATAATATAAATTACAATTTTTTTGAATAGTATATTCATTATTGAAAAAAAATATCTAAAAAAGGTATATCATTACTATTTAAAAGAAAAATACCATTTTTTATATTAAATAGCTGAAAATAAATGATCTATTTGTCTGTGATGTCGTTCTAAGTTCAAAAACATAGACAGACAAAACCTTTACCCTAGAATACTTCATTCGTAACAATACTCTCTAAGTTTACCATGATCACTAGAATGAATTGGTTTGGCCAACCAAGAAGTTATGATCATGAAATGAATGAAATAGTAGTATACACAATGGGGGAAATACAGTACTGTATCTCTTTAAATTAAGAGGTATTTCCTTAGGATATCTACTATAATTACTGACAAAAATTAATGAAATGAAATTATCAAAAATTACTATTTTGCTAGTATTATTTACTAGCTTTTCTCTATGTGCTCAACAATTGCCTTCCAACAAAACATTTTTTAATCCAACGTTTGGAGGAACAAATCGCTCTATTTCACCTTCTTCAGGTACAGGTGATGATACTTCTCTATTTAATTCGACAATAAATGCTGTTACGTCTAAAGGTGGGATCATTAATGTAAAAGCTGGAACGTACAGGATTTTAGGTGTGAAGATGAAATCAAATGTTCATTTGAGATTTGCGGCAGGTGTTACTTTATTGCCCTTTAATGCTAGTAATGGAGTGAAAGATCCTATGTTCGAGATTGATGGTGGACAAACACCTCTTAAGAACTTTAGTATTATGGGTAGTGGTGGTAGATTTAAAGTAGACTTGAGGTCTGTTCAGAAGACTAAAAATATTAGAGTCTTCTTTGTAAAGAATGCCACTAATTTTAAAGTGTCTGGAATTAATATCACTGATAATCAAACTGTATTTTCAAGTTTCGCATTTTTTGGAAACTATAATACTACAGGAAAAGGGGCAGAACAAAGAATCACTAAAGTACATGGAGTCCCTCATCATGGTATTATTGAAAACATTTCTGTAACCAATGCGGCGTATGGTTACGGATTGGTACAAGTGCAAGTTGGACATAACTTGTTATTTAGGAATCTAAATTCAACAGGAGGAGTGGCATTACGTTTAGAAACAGGGTACAATCCACTTCAGTTTACAAAAGGAGAAATTTTTAATCAGATTAAACTTCGAGAAATATGGGGTAGGTCTATCCATTGTAAAAATGGACAAGCAGCTGTTACGCTATCTCCTCATACTTTAAAACAAGGTAGGGTAGACATTAAAAAAATGACAGCCGTTAGTTGTGAAACTGGCTTTGTTTGGGCTGCAGGTTATGTTTCATCTTCAGTCAATAGACCGGGTCAAAGCAATGCTGGTTTAACTCCAGGGTCTTTTAGTAGCAATTCAAAAATAAGAGACTTACAGGTTACGTTTGGTCAAAATGCACAGTTACATTACTCTAAAAGATTACGCTACATACCTTGTCAATTAAGAAAAGCAAGAGTAAATAATGTAGGTATTGCTGTAAATTTAGAAGCAGATGGAGGCAGTAGAAAAGGACCTTCTATTTGTTCTGTGTATTCTCAAAAAGATGCTAAAGGACATTACGCCTTAGATTTTCCTGTAGGTACTGTAAAAGCTATTGGATTTAAAATCAATGAGTATGGTTTAGCAAAAAACGCAATTGTTAGTACAAGTAAAGATGATTATGAAGTGTGTAACGAGTCTATTCCAAATCTGAATTTTTGGGTACCAAAAGATTATAGAAATACAGTCAATCCAAGAAACCCATTAGAATCGTCATCTTCTTCAAGAACATCAATTGATATGGACAGAGCCATAGAAAATACTGATGTGAATTTTTATCCTAATCCAACGAATGGTCAATTGACTATTGATTTATCAAAAGAAGATTCTTCATCTAGTGTCCAACTTTATAACATGTTAGGGCAGGTAGTATATCAAGCAAGGTTATCTGCTGCTAAACATCAACTTCAATTGGAGGGTATAGAAAAAGGAATGTATATTTTAAGAGTGGGAGATCATCCAACTGAAAAAATAATATTTGAATAATAAATGATGAGGCTGTCTCAATTATATTGAGATAGCCTTTTTATAATTCTCTATGATCGTTCTTTATTAAGTTGACGGTCATACATCACAATACTTCCTGCAATAGCTACATTCAAACTTTTAGGAGTATCAAACTTTACTAAAAAATGACTTTTTTCCATGGCATGTTTTGAAAGTCCATGATCCTCTGCCCCTAATAAATAAACACATCTTCTAGGGTGCTTAAACTGTTCTAATTCTTCCGATTCATCAGATAATTCTACTCCAACAATACGAGTACCTACAGGGATGTTATTGTAAAAATCATCAAAAGTATCGTAATGATAATAAGGAATAGATTTTACAGCATTGTGTGTATCTGAAGCTTGTTTTGCATATCTATTGCCAATTGTAAATATAAAACTAGCACCAAAATTTTGTGCTGAACGCCACAATACACCTAAATTTTCGGGGGTTTTACCATTCTGAATACCTATCCCAAAATATTCATTTTTAAAATTATCGTCCATAGTCGCAAGATACATTTTTTCTACTTAGAGAAGTAATGCTTTACCTGATCTTACCTTTTTCTGAAAAGTGGAAATTTATTTAAAAGGAGGTGATCAGATATTCTAGTGTGAAAACGCAGAATGTTCTTTATTTATCCTTTAGAAAGTACTAACTAAAGGATAACTGTTTAAGTGTTTGTTATTGAGAATATTACTGATATTCACAAAGGGAATTATTTTACATCATGAAAGATTAATACCTTTTATTTTTTGATGATTATGTACTATTTGAAAATTCTATATCGCTTAAAAGCTAAAATCTACCTCTTTTCTTTTTTGACAAATTTTACCTTGCTGACCAATCAAAATTAAATGAAACTGATATGAAAAAAACATACTACCTAATTTTCTTTATTTTAATAACAATTTTACCATCCTGCCAAATGATGAATAGCAACGAACAAATTCCAAGTGTAAAGACAGTTTTATTAAATGGAAAGTGGTGTTTTAAACAAGCAGACAAACAGCAATGGTACGACGCTAATGTTCCCAGTACTGTACACACAGACTTAATGCATCAATCTTTAATTGAAGATCCTTATTATCGATTAAATGAAAGAGATGTACAATGGATAGATAAGAAAAATTGGTCGTACAAAAAAGAATTTAATTTAGAAAAACATCAACTAGAAAATGAAAATATTGAGCTAACCTTTCATGGTTTGGATACCTATGCAACTGTTGTATTAAATGCTACAGAAATAGGGAAAACTGATAATATGTTTAGAACTTGGCATTTTGATGTAAAGGAAATACTAAAGGAGGGAAAGAATACTTTAGAAGTACATTTTGATTCTCCTATTCAAAGAGGATTGGCTGAATTGGAGGCAAATGCTTATCCATTACCAGCAGTAAATGATCAATCAGAAATAGGAGAGGTAGGAGAAAACAAAGTATCAATATTTACAAGAAAGGCAGGGTATCATTATGGTTGGGATTGGGGACCCAGATTGGTAACTTCAGGTATTTGGAGAGATGTAGCTTTAAATTTTTGGAATAAAGCAAAAATCAATCATGTACTTATTAAGCAAAAGGTAAACAAAGAAAAAGCCACATTAACTCTTCTACCAGAATGGAGCAAAAAACTAGAAAATTTACACTATAAAGTAAAAGTGAATGGCGAAGAAGTACCTGTTGTCCTATCATCTGATCAGTCTATTGAAATTACAATTGAAGATCCTCAATTATGGTGGCCTGCAAATTTAGGTACACCCTATTTATATGAGATTGAAATGGAAGCTTTTCAAGAAAATAATCTGATTGATATTTTTCATCAAAAAGTGGGGGTGAGAACCATAAATATTGTACAGAAGAAAGATGAAGTAGGAGATGGGAAAAGCTTTTATTTTGAGGTTAACGGTCGCCCTGTTTTTGCCAAAGGAGCCAATTATATTCCTAACGATTTATTTCTGCCAAGAGTATCTGACTCTACCTATCAACATATTATTCAATCTGCATTGGATGCAAATATGAATATGTTGAGAGTATGGGGAGGAGGTATTTATGAGGATAAACGTTTCTATGACCTCTGTGATGAAATGGGTATTTTGGTATGGCAAGATTTTATGTTTGCTTGTTCAATGTATCCTGGTAATCAAGCCTTTTTAGACAATGTAAAAGAAGAAGCCATCGACAATGTAAAACGATTGAGAAATCATGCTTCGATTGCTTTATGGTGTGGTAACAATGAAATGGAAATGGCATGGGCGCCACATAATCCAGAAGCAGGTTGGGGTTGGAAAGAACAATATACTAAAGCACAGCAAAAAGAGATTTGGGAGAATTACGAAAAGATTTTCCATTCAATTTTACCCCAAGTGGTTACAGAATTTACTGATGAGCAATTCTATTGGGCATCCTCACCCACAGGGGGCAATCAGGAATTGGCTACCTACGAACATTCTTCTGGAGACATGCATTATTGGGGAGTATGGCATGGAGAACATCCATTTTCTGATTTCCGAAAATATATAGGTCGATTTATGAGTGAATATGGTTTCCAATCTTTTCCTGAATTCAAATCTGTACAGAAATATACCTTACCTGAAGATTATGACATTGAATCGGAAGTAATGGCCTCTCATCAAAGAAGTGGTATTGGTAACCTGAGGATAAAGAAATATATGGAAGACCATTATCAAGTACCTATAGATTTTGAGAACTTTTTGTATGTTGGTCAGCTACTTCAAGCCGAAAGTATTTATTCTGCTATACAAGCTCATAGAGAAAAAATGCCCTATTGTATGGGATCTTTATATTGGCAAATCAACGATTGTTGGCCAGTGGCTTCTTGGTCTTCTATGGACTATTACGGAGAATGGAAAGCGCTTCAATATTTTGCAAAAGAAGCCAATAAAAACACCTCTTTAATTGTACATGATGATCAAGGGGAAATAGAAGTGAAAATTGCTTCAGATATAGATATTCCAAATCCTACATCATTGCATTTAGAGATTCAAGATTTTGAAGGGAACACCATTTGGCAGTATTCTCAGAAGGTGAAAGAGATTCAATCTAATACAACAGAGTTGGTCTTTACAGAGAAAGTCAATTCCATAATTGAGGACCATAAAATGGAAAATATAGTATTAATATCTACTCTAAAAGTGGATGATCAATTGATAGATAAAGATCTACATTATTTCGTATTACAAAAAGAATTATACTTACCAGAGGCGGAAGTTAAAGTAGATTTCAGAAAAGAAGATGAGCAATTGATAGCCACCTTTAATAGTAATCACCTTGTCAAAAATCTATTCATAGAAGTTAATCAAGATGATGTGAAACTTTCGGATAATTACTTCGATTTACTTGCAGGAGAAACTGTAAAAGTGGTGATAACATCACGAAAAGGTGAAAAAATAGATCAACATAAAATTAAGCTTAAACACCTTATACAAACAATGCGACCTCAACAATAGAAAGGTCATTTTTAAAAAAGGTAGTCTCATATATTTTTTAATATGATATACTCCCAAGTGTCATTTTTAGTACACTTGGGGTATTTCGTTTAGTATCATTTCTATTGATTTAAGTTTAAAAATTGAATATCAGACCACCTCTTTTATCTTTGTTGTAATATCAATAATTAGCCTATTGTGCTAAACTACGAATAACAAAACGATGATTAATTTAAGATACTATCCGTTATTACTTCTTACATTTTTTTTATTTAGATGCCAGTCATCAAAAAATGAATCTTCTAGCTTTGTATATCAAGATAAAATGCTGGAACTGATATCATTTTTTAATAATAATGCCTGGAATAAGACAAAAGCAACTTTCTACTCAGAAATTGATAACGAAGGGAAGGTAGTTTCTGATAAAATATTTACAGTAGCAAGTAGTCGATTAATTTATGGCTTAGCCTATGCATCTCAATTGGAGCAACCTCTACTGGAAAGGGCAAAAAATGTGGCAGCCTATCAAAAAGCACATTTGATTGGAAAGGACGATGAAGGAGCATTTTCTTATTCTTATATAGAAAATAATAAAGTAGAAATTCCTACACAATTGGATGTTTGGCAACAGGCTTATGGGTTGTGTGGTTTATCGGAATTGTACCGACAAACAAAAGATCCTTCACTTTTAGTTACTATTCATGAATTGCATGATGGATTTATAGGCCGTTTTAAAGATAATGAAAACAAAGGCCTTTGGGGCGATTATAAAATTGGTGAAGGAGGTATATCTTCATCAAAAAGTTTACAATCTTTAATGTACCCACTTACTGCTTATATGATTAACCTTTGGGAAGCGGACAGAACCAATAAAGAGAAGTACGAACATCAGATAGCAGAAAACATTGAGTTATTATATTCTATTGCTTGGAATGAAGAGACACAATGGGTGAATGTAAAATTTAATGATGATTGGTCCGTTCGAAAAACTTCTACTGGGGAATATGATTTTATGGTAACTCCAGGACATAATTTTCAATTATCAGCATTGCTTTTAAGAACATCAAAATTTGACTTTTTAAGTGATGATAATAAAGAGAAATATCAAGAATTAGGTAAAAAGATCTTAGAGATTACCTTAGAGAAGAATTACCTTTTTGCTGATGGAAAAATTGAAAACGGATTTTACTCTGAAGTCAACCCCAATATGAATGAGGTCTTGGATAAAAGAAAGACTTGGTGGCAACACGCAGAAGCTATTATTGCGTTATCACTTTATAAAGAAAAGTATACAGTAGAACAGGGACTTTTAGAAAATTATTTCTTTGATACATTCTATGATAAGGAGTTTGGCGGAGAGTATTTTTATGTCTCTGAAAAGGATGTACCTATAACAACAGAACATAAGGGTAGTATTGGAAAGTCGACTTATCATACTATCGAAATGATACGAATTCTTAATGATTTTTAATCATCAAAAATGAATTACATTCTTTTGATGTTTAAACAAATATTGTAAGTAAATTGAGTTTGTTATTCCTATAAATTTGAATAATTAATCAATAAAAAATTATCAAGATGAAACTAAATAATGGATTAGAAATTCCAAGCTTGGGTTTTGGTACGTACTTATCTAAAAATGAAGAAGTAAAAGCAGCTGTTTTGGCAGCTTTGGAAGCAGGATATCGTCATATCGATACAGCCATGATTTATGAAAACGAGGAAGGTGTAGGAGAAGCGATTAAAGAATCAGGTGTGCCTAGAGAAGAAATCTTCGTAACAACAAAATTATGGAATGAGGATATTAGAAACGGTAATGCAGAAGAAGCATTAAAATTAAGCTTGAAAAAGTTACAATTAGATTACATTGATTTATACTTAATTCACTGGCCTGCAAAAGGGTATGTGAATGCTTGGAATCAGATGATTGATTTACAAAAGCAAGGATTGATTAAATCAATTGGAGTCTCAAATTTCAATATTCATCATTTAGAAGATCTAGAACCTTCTGGAGTGGTACCTGTTGTGAACCAAATTGAATGTCATCCAAAATTACAACAAAACGAGTTACTTGCTTACTGTTCTGAAAGAGAGATTGTTATTCAAGCTTGGGGACCATTAATGCAAGCAAAATTATTTGAAGATGAAACTTTAAAAGACATTGGTGAGCAATATGGTAAATCAACTGCTCAAGTAATGTTGAGATGGCACTTCCAAAGGGGTGTGAATGCATTACCTAAGTCGGTGACACCTTCGAGAATAAAAGCCAATTTCGAAATTTTCGATTTTGAATTATCCGCTGAGGATATGAAGAAAATTACAGCGATGAACGAAGATCAAAGAGTTGGGCCAGATCCGGAAACATTTGATTTTTAGATAAAAATATAAGCACAAGAATTAAACGAAATAGTTCTTGTGCTTTTTTTTAAACACCATTTATTTCTTGACTTAAAAAGCTTAAATTGTATTTGATTTTCAACCATCTATTTATAAGGCGGAATTAAAATTACAATGCTAAGAAAAACTATAATATCAGTCATTGATGGATTGACTCTCTACCTGAAATTGGAAAATATATTAATGATATAACATGGACAAAAAGAAAGTATTAGTAGCTGGAGCAACGGGATATTTAGGTCAATTTATTGTAAAAGAGTTAACCAAGCGCAATCACGAGGTACGCGTTTTGATTAGAAAAGAAAGTCAGAAAAAATTATTCAGTGATATTGATGATTTTTTTATAGGAGAGATTACTGCTCCCAACAGTTTAAAAGGTGTTTGTGAAGATATAGATTGGGTGTTTACATCTGTAGGTATCACCAGGCAGAAAGATGGTCTTACCTACATGGACGTAGATTATCAGGGGAATTCTAATTTGTTACAAGAAGCCAAACGGTCTGGTGTCGATTCATTTCTATATGTTTCAGCCATTGGAGGAGATAAATTAAGGCATCTCAAAATATTTGAAGCAAAAGAACGATTTGTAGACGAACTCAAAAGTTCTTCGTTAAATTATACAATTATGAGGCCCAATGGTTTTTTCTCTGATATGAGAGATTTCCTTGACATGGCAAAATCAGGAAAAGTATATCTTTTTGGAGAAGGGGAATTTAAACTGAACCCAATTCATGGTGAAGATCTAGCCAAAGTTTGTGTGGATAACATAAATGTGGAAAACAATGAAGTAATAGTTGGAGGTCCTGACATGCTTTCTCAAAATGAATTAGCTTTACTCGCACTAAATGCATGGGATAAAAAGCCCGGAATTGTACATTTACCAGATTGGATTCGAAAATTCACAATATGGTTTTTGAGAACTTTTACATCCTCTAAAACTTATGGACCCATTGAATTCTTTCTTACACTTATGGCCTTTGATAATATGGCAGAAGAAGTAGGGGAGCATCATTTAGTTGATTTTTTTAAAGCTGAGGTAGAAAAAAAGAAGCGAAAATAGTAGAATTGATTTAGTTTGTGTGTATGTAATTATTGAAATAAACACTATAAAAGAGTGAGTGTAAAATCCTTTTAAAAGACATTTTATTGATATGAAATAGGGCTCTTGATAATGAAATTCTATTTCTTTTTTTTAAAGAAAAAAGGAGGGTGATTCACCTAATACAGGGTAATAAAGTAATTTGATATCACTCATATTTACAATACATTGCTTCATCCTATGAGAAATCAACCTTAAAAAAGAATAGAGAACTTAGATAATGAACTTAGAAAATTTCAAAATACAGATTCGAAAAGTAACTGATTTTTCTGAAGATGAGTGTTCCATGTTTATTCCTAGTTTACGTAGAAAAATATTAAAAAAAGGAGAATACTTATTAAAAGAAGGTCAGAAAGTTAATGAGATAGCTTTTGTAGAAAAAGGGGCACTTCGATTCTACTGTGTTTCAGATGGGAAAGAAATCAATAATCATTTCTTTTTAGAAAATGATTATGCAGTATCTTATCTTGATTTTTTAAAGAATACATCTAGTAGATATTATATTCAAGCACTTGAAGATTGTGAGTTATTTACCTTTAATTCTAAATCACTTCAAAAGGCTTATGAAAGTTCAAAAAACTGGGAACGTTTTGGCCGAATTATAGCTGAAAGTGTCTATGCTATTGCAACCAATCGTTTTGAATCTTTTTTATTTCTATCTGCCAAAGAAAGGTATTTACAAATGATCCAAGATTATCCTCAATTTATTCAGCGTATACCTCTTTATCATCTAGCCTCTTATTTGGGAATCGAACGAGAAAGCTTAAGTCGTATTAGAAAAGAAATTACGAGCTAAAATAAGAATGTAACATACATCAATTTATAGGAGAAATAACCAATATACTTTTGTAGAGTCAATTTTTAAAAACAATTAAAAGTATATTATTATGCAAAAAACAGCTAATGTATTATTGCTATTTTTGATCACATTAATCACTTCTTGTAGTGTATCAAGTAGGGTTATAATTCCTACTAATGAAACACTTCCATCATTGGAAGATAACTATCCAATTCTTTGGGTAGGTAGTGGAGAATCCTATTTGTATTTAGAGGGGGAGTATCAAAGAAATAAATCAAACGATTATTCATTTGAAGTGATGCAAAGGAGGTATGGGAATTCTTGGGAATCAATAAAAAATATGCATCGACTCCATCCTGATTATGATGGAAAAGCGGGAGAACGTGAACAAACTATGTTTTTTGCCATCGATTTTTTTAAACAAGAAGGTGAGGTTGTTTCAATTATAAATTCATCTTTGGGTAGTGGAACGGGTATAAGTGATAGGGAATTCAGAGAACAAGTCATCCAATTTTCTGTTGATGATATTAGTTCGTTTGCTCCATACAATACAATGAGAATTACTCAACATTACAAATATGAAGAAGGAGTATTACTTGAAACTGTCGAACTTTTTAAAGTTAAAGAAGGTAACGAAATACCTTTTGCAAAAATTGAAGAAAAAGCAGTGATATTTAGACCTGTACACTTAGACAGTGCTCCAACAAAATTTGAATAAGCAATGTGGTTATATTCAATAGTCACTTACCTTCATTTTATCTCAATATTCATTATGTTTTCATCATTAATTGTTGAAATGAGTATTATCAAAGGGACAATGAATTGGAAGAGTATTTTAATTTTGAGAAAGGCAGATTTATTTTATATTATTTTTTCAGGCCTCACTATTTGTACAGGTTTATTGAGAATGTATAATTATGGAAAAGGAGAAGATTATTATTTATCTAATTCTCTTTTTATACTGAAGTTTTCATTATTTATTCTTGTAGGTCTACTTTCAATTTATCCAAGTGTGTCTTTCTTCAGAATAAAGAAATCAAAGAATGGACTAGTAAAGATTAAACATTTCATAAGCATTAAAACCATGATTCTCATAGAAATGATTTTGCTTTTATTCATACCTTTATTAGGTGTTTTAGTGGCAAAAGGAATTTCATAAGGATATATTTATCAATAGCACTTAATTTTGAATATTACATTTGAAGTTGAAGTGCTATTTGGTTATTTGTGACTTTTTGACACACGATATATTTTTGTATTGCGTTAATTAAATTATTTCTTGAATTTCAACTATAGAAAACTTACATTGTTTCATTAATCACTTTTTACTTCATTTCAAGGAGAGGTGAATTTCAGACTGAACAAAGTAAAATGGAAATCATAACATGAAACTAAATCTAATAATATTTTTATGTTCCTTAATTATTTGTTTTAATGTTAATGCAAGTAATAGTGATACAGTTAGGATTGTCTTAATGGCAGGGCAATCTAATATGGGAGGAGCTGGCAATTTTGATGAATTAAATGCTGAAACTAAATTACAACTAGAAGAATTATCAGAAAGATTACATTTACTGGATAAATCGAATACTGTAAGACCGTTATCCTATGGTAAAAGTAGTTTTCATTTGAAGAAGTATGGTTTTGAAAATTATTTTGGACCAGAATTATTCTTAGGGCTTACTTTAGCGAAAGAATATCCTCATCAAGAGTTTCTATTTATAAAAAGAAGCCAAGGAGGGACATCTTTATACGGAGCATGGAATCCAAATTGGGATTCAGAAAAAGCCGATGTTGCCGAGAATAAAGCCTTCAAGAAAAATATGAAGCTATGTGAGTCACATCTTACGATGATACAAAACTGTATCGATAGTCTTAGGAGTAATGGTAAAGTACCTGTTATTGTAGGTATGTATTGGATGCAAGGAGAAAATGATGCAGCAATTGAAGTTTGTGCACTCGCTTACAAAGAGAACCTATCAAATTTAATAAAGCATTATCGTGATTATTTTGAGCTGCCGAATATGCCATTTATAATTGGTCAGATTAATTCAACATATGGTCAATTTAAAGATGGTCCTAGAATAGTTCGCCAAAGTATGGAAGAAGTGGCAGCAGCCGATCAAAATACTTTTATTATCAAAACTTCTACAGATTCTACATGGTCAGATTTCCCGAAGCATTTTGATAATACACATTATAATACTGAGGGTCAAAAAAGATTAGGGAAAGCTTTTGCTATCGAATTAATGAATTGTTTGTAGTGAGTATTGAATTACTTCCTTAACCTTCTGAAATACAAATCATTTGTTATTTTTAGTAAATATTCAAGATCAATAATTAAATTTTAATGATATGTCAGGTGAAACAAATTTATCACAATTAATAAAAGGGATGACCCCAAAATTGAATGATGGAGAATATGTGTTCACGACTGTAAAAGATGTCAGTGGTATTCATCGAGAAGATATCATTTGTGAATTTAAAGAAAGTGAAGGAAGAACGATTGTAATAGAAAAGCAAAAGGCTGATCATTTAAAATTGGATTATGAATATGTTGCTTCTTGGATTACCCTAATGATACATTCTTCTTTAGATGCAGTAGGTCTGACTGCAATTTTTTCAACTGAATTAGCAAAAAATGATATTAGTTGTAATGTGATTGCAGGGTATTATCATGATCATATTTTTGTTGATGTCAAAGACTCAGACAAAGCAGTGAATGTGTTGACAGCATTATCAAGAAATTATACTTCTGATGGAGAATGAAGTAATCAGTTTAATTCTATATCATTTAAGGAAAGCACTTTAATTTTTAACTATTAATAACCTCATTTTATTGAAATAGTCCCTTTAAAATAAGCCTTATTTTTTGTATTTTGCAGTAATCTGTTTGTGATAAAAAAAGAACAAATTGACGTCCACTACTATATAATGACTTGTAATTTGAAATATATACTAACTTACTTTTTATTAGCTTTTACTTTTATAGTAAGTGCAACTCCTATAAAACTGCCTAACTTTTCGGGTTCTGTCACTAATATCCTCCAAGATAAGGAAGGTTACATGTGGTTTGCTACTTGGGATGGTTTATACAAGTATGATGGTTATGAATTGACAATTTTTGGAGAGAGAAATTACCAACCTTTGTTGGATAAAAAGATCTCTGCAATAATGGAACATTCTGATGGACGTATTTGGATAGGTACTGACAATAATGGGATATTTATTTATGATAAAAAGACAGATTCATTCGAACATCTTACTCAAAATTCAGAATCTGCTCGTACTTTAAATATCAAAAGAATAACGTCATTTGATGAAGACAACTTAGGTAACATTTGGATTGGTACTCAAGGCAATGGTTTAGCGTATTATAATATCAATAATGGCTTATTTAAAGCTTATACTCAGAGAGATTTTGGAAATATATTCGATCTTCAGGTTTTCCAAGATTTAGTTATTTCTGTACATTATGATAAAAACGGTTTCCTTTGGTTTGGTACTATGCAGGGTTTGGCTTGTATGGATATTAAAACGGAAGAAGTATCGATTTTAACTGGGGGAGATTTTACAGGTGTATTCAGTATTTATCAATCAGAAGATAATGAGATTTGGTGTTCGAATAAAAGTGGGATCTTTACAGCAAAATTTAAGAACAAAGAATTAATCGGAGAGTTTCAAAAGAAATTTATCAATAATAAAAAGTCGTTTTTAATACCTTCTCATGCTAATAAAGATGTTTTGTGGTTCATGACTTCAAGTGACATTTTTACTGTCAATATAAAAGATAAGACTGTTACTCCTTGCAATGAGTTTAAAGGTAAAACAGGGTTCTCTCATATTTTTGAAGATAGAAGCGGAGTACTTTGGGTTGGGACACATTTTGGGGTATATACTTTTGATTTATTTCGTAAACCAATTCAACCGTTATTACCCAATCGTATAGATCCAGTAGTCACAATTGAAGAAGTAAATGGAAAAATCTGGGTAGGAACAATCAACGGTAAATTGTATTATGAAAAATCTCATGATGATAATGGATTAGGAAATTATGTGAAGCATCCCCACAGGTTTGAGCAGATTTCCAATATAATGGAGTATCAAAATCAAGTATGGGTAAGTGCAGTAGGTAAAGGGATTTATCGACTAGATGAAGCAACAGGTGAAATAATAAATACTTATACAAGATCTAATAAAATCATTAATCCTTATGTTATGTCTATGGCTAATTCGGATTATGATGATAGCTTTTGGATAGGGTTTTGGGATATGGGTCTTTCTTATTTTGATGCAAAGAAAGATAAATTTGTATCCATCAATTCAGGGAATGGGAGAAAGCTTTTTGATGTACCCATCATTAAAATAATTGCTGTAGGAAAAGGTGAACTTTGGGTAGGCACAAGAGGAGAAGGCCTATGGAAGGTAATTTATGACGAGGAGTATCACATCACAGAAATTGAACAGTTTAATGTGAAAACACCTACAATGAACACTTCATTGATTAGTGATATAGTCGAAAAGGATAATCAAACAATTCTTGTGGCTACAGAAAATGGATTGTTCGAATTTCTAAAAGAACGTAATCATTTCTCTCAAAAAAATATACCTACCAATTTATTAAAAGCGACAATCAGTAGTCTTGCAAAAGCACCTAATAATAGTATTTGGGGAACAACATTAACCAATGCTTTTGAATGGAACGGCGATCAATTTTTTAGTTACAATACTGAAGATGGATTAGCAAATACAAGATTCTACAATAATTCAAAGAAATTAACTTCCAAAGGGAATGTTCTATTTGGAGGAGAGAATGGAGTAGATCTATTAAAGATTAAACAATTTGATCTATCACCTTACCAAGTTAAAGCAGAGATCTCACAGTTTTATCTAAATGGTCAAGCTGTTCACCCTAATCAGAAATTAACTTCAGGTGTCTTACTAACAGATGTGATTCAAAATTTAGATCATCTAAAGTTAACGCACGATCAAAATACATTTTCTTTCTATCTGTCTTCATGTAATTATACTAGAGGAGATAAAAAAGTTTTCCGCTATAAAATGGAAAACATTGATAAAGATTGGATAGAAACAACCGGCACACAACACATTGCAAGCTACAATGGTTTAATGCCTGGTAAATATATTTTCACCGTCATGGCATCCAACGTAGATGGAAGTTGGGGAGAGGAGGTAAAAGCTCTACAAATTACGATAACTCCTATTTGGTATCTATCTATTTATGCTTATGTCCTTTATGCCTTTTTGTTGATAGGTGTGATTGTAATTATTATGATTTGGTGGAGAAGAACGGTACAAAAAGCCAATGAAGAAAAGTACGAACATCTCAAGATGAGAGATGAAAAAATTGAGTACGAAAGGAAAGTCAACTTCTTTACCAATTTATCTCATGAAATGAGGACTCCTCTTACACTTGTACTAGGTCCGATTGAACAAATAGCGAAGAATAACGCTGTGCAAACAGAACTACAAGAACCTTTAGGTATTGCCTACAGAAATGCACAAAGGTTATTGCGTTTAACAGACCAATTAATGTTTTTGACTAAAAGCCAGCATGGGCAAATGCGTTTGAATGTGAAACAAGAAGAAACACAAATGCTGATGAAAGATGCGACAGATGCTTTTAAACATGTGGCTAAAAAGAGAAAAATCAATTATTCTATTAACTATTCCGATCAGTTACAACCTTCTGTTTTTATAGATAAAGTGATTTTCGAAGCTGTTTTATATAACATACTTTCGAATGCTTTTAAATACAATGTGGATAGTGGTGGAGTTTGGGTAAATGTATCTACTGTTAAGTTTCAACATGTACAATCAAAATTTGTGAGTTACAATGGTAATTTACCCGATAAATATGCTCGAAATTATCTATGTATCGAAGTAAAAGATTCTGGCATTGGTATTAATAAAGAAGATTTGGACATCATTTTTGATCGTTTTTATCAAGTGAAATCTAAGAATGATACAGGAGCAGGAATTGGTTTAGCCTTTGCCAAATCTATTATAGAAGCAATGAAGGGAATCATTTATGTAGAGAGTGAAGTATCATTAGGATCAAAATTCACCCTTTTTGTACCAAGTGATGAAGACTTTTATTCTGAAGCTGAAAAGGACAATGATGCTACAGAATTGGTGTCTAAACTATTATATTCAAATACAGAAAAACTACAGTTTGAAGATAAATTAAATGATCAGGTAGAGAAGGAGAAAATAGCCAAAGAAGAGTTGATTCTAATCGTCGAAAAGTCGGAAGAAATTCAAGAATATATTGCTAGTATTTTAGAAAAAGAATATAAAGTAATGTATGCAAATGATGGTTTAGAAGCCTATGAGAAAGTATTGAAATATTATCCTTCATTGGTGATTTCTGAAATTTATCTTGAAGGTATGGACGGCTTACAGCTTACCGAAAAAATAAAATTGGGAGAAAAGACCAAACATACACCAATCATTTTATTATCTTCCAATCCTGATACACAAGAACGTATCAAAGCATTAGAAGCAGGTTCTGATTCCTTTATTGCCAAACCATTTTCTCCTAAGCATATGGAGGTTAGGGTGCATCAATTATTAAAAGCAAGATCAAATATTATGGTTTTGGATAAGAAAGAGACAAAAACAAATAAAAATGTCCCTAAAAAAGCGGAAGTTTCTTTTGAAGATCATGCAAGAAAAATAATTGAAAAGAATATATCTGAAGTAGAATTTTCTATACCAGAGTTAGCTAAGGAACTGGATATGAGTAATATTCAGCTTTATAGAAAAATGAAGGCGGAAACCGGTATGCCTCCAGTAGAATTTGTGAGGAATATTCGTTTACAGAAAGCGCTTGATTTATTAAAAACATCTGACCTTAATATATCAGAAATTGCTTACGAGGTGGGTTTCAACGATCCTCAATATTTTAGGAAATCGTTCAAAAAACAGTTTGGACAGACACCTACACAATACAGGAAGCCAATAAAGAAATAGCCTTTATTTATCACTCAAAAACCGATGGATAATATTCTTCTTTTCCTGCTATCGATAAAAGAGTTTTTAAAGAACAAGTCAGGAATGAGATGTTTTAATCTAAAAATTTAAAGGAGGCTGTCCCATATTTATCTATTCAATAAAGGTATTAATTTTATTGATTGGATAATTACGAAACGGCCTCTTCTAAAAATGAAGATGATTTACAGAATTAACGGATGATCAGTTTTTGAGCTTGATCAGCTACTCTAACAATATAAACCCCCGAAGAAAGGGCATCCGTATGTAAAGTATTTGATTCTCTACTTACAGTTTGAGAAGAGATAATTTGTCCCTGTAAAGTCAAAATGTTCGCTTGATAAGTCCCTTCTCCAAGTCCACTTATTTTAACCAATCCTTCTGCTGGGTTAGGTGATAAGCTTATTTGAGCTACAGGAATATCTACTGTAACTAACTCCGTTATTCTAGAAGAACTATTACAATTGGTGATTAAATCCCATTGTCCATCACTTCTTTTTCTGTATAAAATGCCTCCGTTAATAGCATATTGGCCAGCAGAGTAGCTATTTGAATTACCATTGTAAGTAGGTGCATTTGCACATGTTGTACCATTAGATCCACCACCTGAATTACTTTTTGGTTTGTATACTCTTACCCAGTCTACCTTCATTTGATTTCTAGCCGGACTAGCTAAATCGGCATTAGAAGGAGTGTGGTTTAAAGCCAACCACTGTTGAGATTCTACATTAATAATAATATCCATTGCTTTAGTAAAACCATTACCTCCTTGGAAATTCCCAGGATCGATAACACTAATTCCTCTAGAATTATTACTTGCTGCTTGAATAGTGGAAAAGTTATAGTTGGTACTAGTAGCATAAGTTGTTACGGCAGTATATCCATTAGTATTATTGGTAGGGAATTTACCATTCATTGCATTGAAATATTGATATTGCCATGTACCATTAACTTTAGTCGCAGTAGCATTTCTGTACATTACTCTTACCAATTTTCCATCGATATAATATTCAAAATGTTTTGGACCCACCCAATAGACACCCATTCTTACATAACGTCTATTGCCATTGTTCCAACACCAATCCCCCCAGCCATAGTTGGCTGTAACACGATTGTCATTATACCAACTATTCCAATCTCTTGGTTGATAATCAGTAAAAGGAGTACGTATAAATGAGTGATGACTAATGTGCGTAAATTGCTTGAACCATGGAACATTACCATAGTTTTCAATGATATCAATTTCTTGAGTATCGTCGGGACTCAATAGCCAAAAACATGATGCTAAAGAAATGTTGGCAACACTAATAGCAGATTCCACATAAACGGGGTAGACTACTCTTTTATTAGAGGTAACACAGCCAGAAAAAACACCTGGAATACCCATTTTTGTAGTGTTGTTGCTTTTAGCTACAGTAATGACAAGATTGTCTCCATCTACTTTTACTCTATTGTGCTTCCAATAAGTAGTTCCAGGACCATCCCAAGCATTATGGTAAAAGTTATACCATTTCCCATTACCAAAATTTGATCTGTAGTTGACAGCATTGAAGTTATAGTTGAAATCATCAGAAAGGTTACTCTGAAGTTCCCAAGTTTTACCTTGTCCCGCCCATGCAGGTACAGGAATATTCTTCCATTCTTGGGCGTTAGCAATTTGTCCCATTAAGAATGAGAGTAAGATTAAATAATAATATTTCATTTCAAATAAGTTAAGTTGGGCCTTGTCGTATGAGGCTTGATTAAAGTTTTTAATTTAGAAATAGCATCTTCATTTCGGTGTCAAATAAGTGTTTTTATGATGTGTAAGCAAAGATTTAAACTAGACAAAAACTGAATTTTGAGGTTTTATTTAGTGGTACTTGTAAAGTTATAGGGGGTAAATTTTTTTTTATTTAGAGGAAGCCTTGAATAAACATATGGTAAATGGATGTTTTTGTACATTGTTATTTAGGTAGAAATAGAATCGTTGATTTTTTATATAAATGATTGATGTTCTATCATGAACAAGGTTAATTATCAAATTTATTTTAGAGCAAAAAAGAGAGATGAAAAAAACTCCTGCTCAACCATAGTCGAACAGGAGTTATATTATCAAGAAAGAATCTTAGAACATTGGTCCATCAGAGATGACAACCCCATCTAAATTCACTTCATAACGTTCTCCATCAATATTACCAGTAGAGAAACCAATTGCGATGTAATCTAAAGTGCCACCAAAGTCTGGTTTTTCAGCGTCGCCGCCCCAATTACTCCAAGCCATTGTACTTAATCTGAATGTATACAATTGCCATTCTCCATTGGTTTGAACAAAGTAATTCTCAGTATCGATATTTCCTCCAAATTTTGTTGCATTCTGGAAAATTTCGAATTGAAGGTTACCTTTTGCATCTCCTGTATTTACCCAGAATGAAAGGTGTGGATCTGTTACTCCCGAAAGGTCCAAGTTATTCGAGTTATCCATTTGTAAAGCACCTGTCCAATTCCAACCTGTCGCTCCGTTTAAATGAACATTTAAATAATGGTCACCAATATGGGCAGCCATGCTACCACCATCAATTCCATGAGTGGCTCCACCACCGTTATCATCCCATTTGTAAGTAGAAGTTTCGAAGTCTTCTAAATCATGAGAGACAATTACAGGGCCATCAGTAATCATGACATTATCCAAGTTTAGAATGAAAGGGTTTGCACCATTACCTTGTTTGTAAGATAGTTTTACAAAATCTAAAGTACCTTTGATATCAATGGCTTCTAAACCACCGCCCCAATCAGAAAGTTCAAGATCTTTAAGTCGTACTGTTACCCATTGCCATTCGTTATTAGTAGCACGGAATACATAATTATCTCCTTCATTTCCTGTAAAGCCAGGTTTAAAGTCAGCACCATTTTTAGTATCATTTTGTCCTACTTCTAACTGGAAATATCCCTGAGAAGTTTCCGAGTTGATTTGGAAACTCAAGTGTGGATCTGTAAAAGTGACTAAATCAATAGGGTTACCATAATAAAGTTGTCCCATCCAAGATGTCCAACCATCAGCATCTGCTTTTCTAACAGTTAAGTAGTGGTCACCTCTGCCTTTAGAAATACCTGATCCCGCATCCAAACCATTTTCAGGAGTCACATCACCAGGTTCATAAGGGTTAACACCATCTTCAAAATCAAAAAGTACATATGGAGGAACAGGATCGAAAAATTCACCTGCATCTTCTACAGTAATCGATTTAGAATCAGGTACATTAGAGTCTTCATTGTAAGTAAAAACACTAATGACCACTTCATCAGCTAAGCTACTTGGAGCAAGAACATTGATTTGAGAAGGATTACCTTTCGAACCGTCTACCTCAACCGTTTGACCATCAATAATTACTTTATAGATTAAATCTACATTTGTCCCTTTTATGGCAAATACCTGCCCTCTTGTAATAAAAGTGGGGTATTCTACATTTTCTGTAAGGGGATATACAGGAGTATATTCTGCTTCAGAAAGAACTTCTTGTTTGTAAGCATTGATCACTCTTAAATGAGAGATGTCAAAGATTCTTGGAAGGTTAGCTTTAATAGTATCTTCAGAGGCACTTACCACTATACTTGAGCAAGGAGTATCACCTAAGTAAACTTGAGCATTTTTGAAATTTTCACCAACGACAACAAATGGTTCTCCAATTACAGTAGGGTTTTGCAAGTTAGATTCAACAATTGTTGGTTGAGGATAACTGATATCATTTGATTGATTGTACTCTTTTTGAGAAGTACAAGACTCTATTCCGAAAGCCATCCCTAAGAAGGCTATTCCGAATGTCACCTTATGTATTTTTTTTATAATATTCATTATTTCTAATCTAAATTCTAGTGAAGAAATATGGGGCTGTTACTTTTACTATAGTTACGATTTAATGGTCGAGGAATGTCATTTGAACTTATCCAATTAACAAGTAAATAGTAGTTAAAACAGCCCCATTTATTATTAGTAGCCAGGGTTTTGTGATAATCCAAATGAAGCTACTTCAGCAGCAGGAATAGGTAAAACAGGAATGCCGTTTAATTTCTTACCTTCCATATTACTCACTACTGTAGCACCAGTAAGGTCTTCTCTGTAGCCTATATTATCTTTTTGAAGAGCAGTTTCTAATTGACCTGTTCTCAGTAAGTCCCAGAACCTTAACCCTTCCAAAGATAACTCCACTCTTCTTTCATGAAGGATAGCTTCTATTAGTAGATTACCTGAGGCGGTTACTTCTGGAAGTGCTGCCGAATTATCTCTATCAGAATAAGTATTATCACTTTCATTCCAGCCCTTAGGGTAGGTCATTTTTCTTGCTCTATCTCTTACCTCATTTACTCTTTGGCGAGCCATAGATTCATTTCCAGTATGATAAGCAGCTTCCGCATTCATTAATAATAAATCTGCGTATCTGAATTTACGTTGATTCTGAGGGTTATCAGATTGTTCGTTAGGACGCAGTGCTTGATCCATCAGTACCTTTCTAGGGAAGTATCCTGATAAGAACTGAGAAGTAGAAACACCTTGAGCGACACCATGGGCAAATTGACCATCTTGACCAGCTGTCCATTCTAAACGAGGATCATTGGCTTCAAATTCATCTACAAGATCTTGTGATGGATTTAAGAATCCCCAACCCCAACCTTTGATATCTCCAGTACCTCTAGGTGCTGTAAGGATAGGGGAACTAGAACCCGTATTTTGATTGGCCCATCCTGTGTTTGAAGTAGTATGTTGCACTTCGAAGATAGAACCAACACCGTTTTCGCCATCTATTTCAAATACTTCAGCCAAATTGAAGGCCAAAGAATACTGACTTGAAGCAATTACTTCGTTAGTTAAATCAAATACTTCTTGCCAAGTATGATTATTTGCATTCCAAATACCTATATCATACATGATTACTCTAGCCAAGTAGGCCTTAGCAGCTCCAGATGTTGCTCTACCAAGATCCATTTCAGATCTATTGCCTAATTTATCAGCTGCTTCAGAAAAATCAGCTTCAATTTGAGTCAATACATCTTTTACCGACGATCTTCCCACATTTCCAATCTGATCTGGAGAAACAGGTTCAGTAAATAAAGGCACATCACCAAATAAACGTACTAAATAGAAGTAGCTATAAGCTCTGATAAATAAAGCTTCACCTACTAACTGATCTCTAGTTGTTTCATCAAAACTAGTAGCAGGAGAAATACCTTTTATAGCTGTATTTGCTCTATGGATAGCTTGGTAATACGTTTTCCATGCTGAATGTGAAGTAGCATTTACGTTTACGGCAGTCCATTCTTTTAGCATCTGAACATCTTGCATATCTCCAAAATCAGAGCCACCTTTCCAAGCATTATCAGACATTACTTCTCCAAACATCCATTCTTGCATATGAGCAACAACGCCTTGGTCTTGTGCAATAGCTTGGTAACAAGCATTTACTGCCAATTGTGCATTTTCAACATCGTCATAATATGCTGGAGTATCTACTGCTTGTCCTTGAGGCTCTCTATCTAGAAAACTTGAACAACTTGCTGTTGCGATCAACATGCTAGAACATGCCAATACTTTAATTAATATATTTTTTAGTTTCATTTCCTTTCTTCTTTATTAAGGTTGAAGATTAAAAAGTAACATTTATACCTAAAGAGTATGTAGTTGATTTAGGGTAGTTGCCAATGTCTACACCTTGTGCTAATGGGTCATTGTAATGATCAGAAACTTCTGGATCATAACCACTGTAATTAGTTAAAGTGAAAAGGTTATCTACAGAACCATACACTCTTAAACGTTGTACATGTATTTTTTTACAAAGATCATCTGCGAATGAGTATCCCAATTGTACGTTTTGCAATCTTAAATAAGAAGCATCTTCTACGTAACGATCAGAGAATCTTCTGTTGTTATTAGGATCACCTGATACCACTCTTGGCAACGTTCCGTTAGGATTGTTTTCTGGGTGGAAACGATTATCATAATAATTTTTAGATTGATTTTTCTGAGCATTAGAATCCTCAATCCAGAACTTTTGAATATTAGCGACTTCATTACCGTAAGAACCAGTGAAGAATAGATTTAAGTCAAATCCTTTATATTCAACACCAATATTAAATGAACCTGTAAATGTTGGAATAGCCGAACCTAAGTTAGTTTTGTCGTCATCATCAATTACACCATCACCGTTAATATCAACAAACTTTACATCACCTACTGAAGCGTTAGGTTGAAGAGGATTTCCTTCTGCATCAACATGGGCATCTAATTGTGATTGACTAGTGAAAATACCATCAGTTTGATATCCATAGAAATAAGCCACTTCTTGTCCTTCTTCTGTTCTCGTAGTGAATCCTAATTTATCGATATAACCACCGTCAATATGGCCTGTTTCACCTAGGTTAGTAATTTGATTATTAATTACTGCAATGTTGGCACCGATATTCCATTTTACTTCGTGTTCTACATTTCTGTAATTCACAGCAAATTCAAAACCTTTATTCTGCATAGTACCTACGTTCACATTAGGAGAGTTAGCACCCACATAATCTGGAACTGGCTGAGGTACTACCATATCTTTTGTGTTTTTAATAAAATACTCTGCAGTAAAGGTTAATTGATCATTAAATAATCCCATATCCAAACCTACATTGGTCATTTCTGCAGACTCCCATCTTAAATCAGGATTAGAAAGTGTAGTTGGAATTCTACCTTCGATTACTTGACCATCGACTACATATCTAAGATTATTAGTAACTGTAGACAAGTAATCATTGTTACCCGCTGAAGATTGGTTACCTACTTCACCCCATCCGGCTCTTAGTTTTAATTGAGAAACGATATCTGATTGCTTTAAGAAGTCCTCTTCTTTCATATTCCATCCAGCAGAGAAAGAAGGGAAGAAGCCCCAACGATTTCCATCTGCAAATTTAGAAGAACCATCAGCTCTGAATGTTGCCGTTAAAAGGTATTTGTTATCAAAACCATAATTGGCACGTGCAAAATAAGATTGTAAAGCATTAGCACCTTGAGAAGAAGTAGCAAAGAAATCAGATCCTTTTGCTGCACCTAAATATCTCATGTTGGGATTAAATGGAACATCAAAACCTGTAGCCATCATATTGTTGTAGCTAAAGTATTGCATTTCCATACCTACCATTCCACCAACAGTGTGTTTACCAAACGTTTTCGTATAGTTAGCATAGTTAGACCAAACCCAGTCAAAGCGAATGTTTCTATGTTCATCTAATTGAGAAGTCATTCGTTGTTCTTCATTAGAAACATAATAGGCAGGTAGATACATTTTCTGAGATTGATTTCTGTAATCTACTCCAAAGTTAGAAGTGAAAGATAAATTTTTTGATGCTTTAGCATTCAAAGAGAAGTTACCTACAATTCTGTTATCAAATGATCTTTTGTATTGTTCTTGATCAGCCATACGAGCAGGGTTGTTATTGTACGACCAATTTGCTCTAGCATAGCTGCCATCAGGATTAAATACAGGAGTGATAGGATCAGCCCATAAAGACTGTGTTAGAGGACTTGAATAGATATCATTCAAGTTCGTTAAAGAGTAATTTGCATGCGTATAGGCAACATTTTGTCCAAAGTCTAACCAATGAGTTAGCTTGTGATTGTTATTAAATTTTACAAAGAACTTCTCTAAGTCAGTACCTTTTAAAATACCTTCATCCTTAACATATGATGTTGAGAAGTTGAATTGATTCTTTTCAGAACCACCATTAATACCAAAGTTATAATTTTGGAAAGAGCCTTGTCGTAAAAGTTCATCTTGCCAGTCTGTACCTTGATAATTTCCGTTAGCAACATAAGATAATTGTTCAAACTCATCTGTTCCCTCAGCAAAACGTCCAGCTTCCAATCCTAGTTGAGCATATTCTGATGCATTGGCCATTTCAATAACATTAGCCGCTTGTTTTACACCAGATTGAGCATTAAATGTATAAGTATATTTACTACTTGCTTTACCCTTTTTTGTGGAAATTAAAATCACACCATTCGCACCTCTTGAACCATACACTGCTGTGGCAGAAGCATCTTTTAATACTTCCATAGATTCCACATCTTGAGGAGCAATATGAGAGATATCTTGCATCGGGAAACCGTCAACAACATATAAAGGATCGGAATTATTGATAGTACCAATACCTCTTACTCTTACTTTAGATCCACTTGCAGGGTTACCAGAGTTGGTTACTTGAACACCTGGAACACGACCTTGAAGTGCTTTATTAACATCTTCAGTTGCAATTACTGTAAGTTCTTCCGACTTCACAGTAGAAACTGATCCAGTCACATCACTTTTCTTTGCAGTACCATAACCAATGACTACTACCTCATCTAGTTCTTCTAAATCAACTTCCATATTCATGTTGATCTCCGTTTTGGAACCTACATCTAATTCAGTTGTTTTATACCCTATAGAGGAGAATCTTAAAATAGTTCCATCTGAAGGTATGTTTAATTTAAATTTACCATCAAAATCTGTAATCGTACCCGTAGAACTCCCAACAATAGTTACGTTCACCCCTGGAAGAGGTCCATCTGTTTCATCTTTAATACTACCTTGTATTATACGTTCTTGTGCGTAAGCACTAATCGAAAGTGTAATAGCGATGAACAGCAGAAAAAAATTTTTAAAGATCTGCATGATTATCTCTTTTTATCGTTTTGTTGTTATTCAACCTAAATAGTTTAGTTGAATTAAGAATAATAAATAACCGCGGCGTTATGTATACAAATGTAGGGTGAACACTAATTAATCCGAGGTTGATTTTTGACAAAAAGGAGTTGAAAAAAATATATTTATCATGATAGTGAAATTTTATTTATGGAATAATTTAACTTTTTTGATGAAAAATTACTCTTTTAGATAAGTAGTTCTATTCGTTTTCTTTCTTTCTGAAAGGAGTATATATCAATATGGATTAAAAAGTGGAAAATTATAAATATTCCCACTATTTTAACAGTTTTCTATTTGTAGTTTTATTGATAAAAATGTCATTTTATTAGGTTGTTTTTTATTGCTTTATTTTTGTTTTATTGTAAAATATGAACCTATAAAAACCCCTTTATTGTATGTAAAAATGGATATTGTGATAAAAAATAACCTTTTGTAATTCTCGTTATTTATTTCCTTTCATTTCACTGTATTCATCAAAAATAAAAATCTCCCTACCCTTGTTTAGTGTTTGATGTACATTTGAATTGTGATCTAAAAAAATCTAGACTTATATCTGTAATTTAATGAAAAGAATGTACTCTATAGTGTTGTTAATTTTGTTCTCTTTTGGAGTAGGAGCCTGCTCTAAGAATATGCAGCAAAAGGAGTCGCCGAAGGTAGAGAAGCCCAGAGTAATTATTACTACAGATATAAATACAACTAGGTATTATAAGGCCGATGAGTATGCAATAGTCTATATGTTATGGTATGCTGATTTTGTTCAAATTGAATCAATTATTACATGTAGACCCTCAGATTCTTCTTCAGATAGATTGAGTGATTTACTCAATTTATATCAAAAAGACTATGAGAATGTCAGTTTTCAGTTTCATGAAAATAGATTTCCATCACCTAAAGATTTAGCTTCTCTTGTTTGTAGGGATAAAGAGAAAGCAGCCATCAAAATTATACAAGCTGCTAGACAAAAAACAGAGCAACCTTTATGGATTTTGATGTTAGGTAATATGAAAGTGGTAAAAGAAGCCTTGTTATTAGCCCCAGATATTGAAAATAAAATTCGATTGATTTCGATAGGAACAGGTATTAAATCTCCGGATGAAGATGTTTGTGGTAATCTAAATTGGAACGGATGGGGTCGAACAGAAATCTACAACAGATTTAAATCTTTATGGTGGATAGAAAACGATTGGGCATATAAAGGTATCTCGGAAGGGGAAGTTTCTAATGAGGTTATGAATAAGGTTGGGCAATGTGGTGCATTAGGTAAAATCATGCTTAATAACACTCAACCAACATTAGTACTCGACAAGGCAATACCTTTTATGTTTTTATTAGATCCAACTATTCATCCTAATCATCCAGAATTTGGAGGATGGACAGGAAATTATATCAAACCTTTTCCTGTAGAAAGACCCAATTACTGGGTGGATCGAGCAGAGACAAAGAAATGGAATTACAAAAACCCTTGTAGTTCATGGGAATTAGCAGAACAGGTATATAGAGAAAGAAAGTTTAGTGTACAAAACCGTAAAAATGAGATGTATGCTTCATTAGTCGATCGCCTGACTCAACTATACTCTAAGACAAAGGGAACTAAATATTAAAAATTTTTTAAAGACAAAATGATGAGAAAGAGATTAATAGCTGCTTCTTTTCTAATTGGACTTCTCGCTTTCAATTTTGGAATAGCAGAGAAGAAAGAGAAAGCATCAAGATTAAATGACAAGAAAGCAACAAAAGAGACGGTAGATTTATATCATAAGTTATATGAAGTTAGTGGTAGAGCACAAACTGTTTTTGGACATCAAGATGATCTAGCTTATGGTTATCATTGGTGGGGTGATGGTTCCGATGTGAAAAATGTAACTGGAGATTATCCGGGTTTATATGGTTGGGATATGGGAGAAATGGGCAATGAAACAAATTTAGATGGCGTTGCTTTTTCTGATATCAAAAGGTACATCAAAGAATCTTATGTTAGAGGAGGGATTTCAACTCTGAGCTGGCATATGATCAACTTAAAACAGAAAACGAGTTCTTGGGATACTACTAGAGTGGTAGACGAAATGTTTGAAGGAGGAAAGTATCACCAAGATTTTATAAATAAACTAGACCTATTCGCTGACTTTATCAATGATTTAGAAATTGATGGAAAGAAAATTCCTGTATTATTTAGACCATGGCATGAACATAATGGTTCTTGGTTTTGGTGGGGTGGAAAGAACGTAGAAATCAAAGATTATGTTGCTTTGTGGCAATTTACTGTTGAATATCTGCGCGATAAAAAAGGCCTTCATAACATTATCTATGTTTATTCTACTGATGCTTTTAATTCAGAAGAGGCTTACCTCGAACGATATCCAGGTGATAAATATGTAGACATTTTAGGCTTTGACGATTATGGAGCTTTTAGAGCTAATGCCACTCCAGAAAGAGAAGCATGGATAATTAAGGAATTAGAAATTGTAGCAAAGTTAGCCGATCAGAAAAATAAAATTTGTGCTTTTACAGAGACTGGTTTAGAGGCAGTTACCGACGATCAATTTTTCACTAAAAAACTATTAAAAAAATTGAATCATAATGAGTGGACTAAGAAGGCAGCGTACGTGATGTTATGGAGAAATGCCAATTATGAAAAAGAACAGAGAGATCATTTTTATGTGCCTTATAAAGGACATTCCTCTGCTCAAGATTTTACAGAGTTTAAAGAGGACCCAAGTATTCTCTTTGAATCAGATTTATCAAATGTGAAGGTGAACTAATTAAGGAACTCATTATGCAATTAAAATTATTAGATCTCATCATTATTGGTCTTTATTTACTATCGACAGTAGTGATTGGTATATATTTAAAAAAGCAGGCTTCTAAGAATATGGAATCCTACTTCTTAGGAGGCAACTCTTTACCTTGGTACATGTTAGGGTTATCCAATGCCTCTGGAATGTTTGATATTTCGGGCACGATGTGGATGGTGTATCTATGTTTTGTTTACGGACTTAAAAGTGTTTGGATTCCCTGGCTATGGCCTGCTTTTAATCAAATATTTCTTATGATATATCTTTCGGTATGGTTAAGAAGATCAAATGTTCTTACAGGTGCTGAATGGATTAGAACAAGATTTGGAGATGGAACAGGAGGGAAATTATCTCATATGGTTGTTGTCTTTTTTGCCATCTTGAGTTGCTTAGGTTTTCTATCATACGGATTTATCGGTATCGGGAAATTTATTGAAATATTTATCCCTTGGTCTTATGTAGGAGAATACATGCCATTCGATTTATCGCCAGAGCATGTTCCTTACGCTTACGGTATATTATTTACAACTATTGCTACATTTTATGTAGTAATGGGAGGTATGCTTTCTATTGTGTGGACAGATGTTATCCAATTTGGGATCATGACAGTTTCTGCTGTTGTAATTGCAGGAATTGCCATGACTCAAGTGGATTCTGAAACTCTTATGGCAATGGTTCCTGAAGGATGGGATTCTCCTTTATTCAGTTACGATTTAAGTATGGATTGGACCGCTTATATTCCATCAGTTAACGATAAAATTTCCAACGATGGATTTTCTCCATTCTCTATCTTTTTTATGATGATGCTCTTTAAAGGATTTTTTGCTTCAATGGCAGGACCAGCACCTAATTTTGATATGCAAAAAATCTTATCGACAAAATCACCAAAAGAAGCAGCAAAAATGAGTGGTTTCGTCTCGGCAGTCATGTTTCTACCTAGGTATTTGATGATCGGTGGATTTACTATTCTAGCAGTAGTTTATTTTAGTGGAGATATTAACCAAGCAGGATCAGGATTTGATTTTGAAAATATCTTACCAATGGCTATCAAAGAATTTGTACCTACAGGTTTAATGGGACTTCTATTAGCAGGTTTATTGGCCGCTTTTATGTCAACATTTGCTTCTACTGTTAATGCAGCTCCAGCCTATCTAGTCAACGATATTTACTTAAGATATATCAATCCTAAAGCTAGTGGTAAGCTGCAAATGAGAGCGAGTTATATCATATCAGCTTCTGTTGTAGTAATTAGTACGATTATCGGATTATTTGTTGAAGATATAAATTCAATTTTACAATGGATCGTATCCGCATTATACGGAGGATATATCGCAGCAAACTTCTTAAAATGGCATTGGTGGAGATTTAATGGCCATGGATTTTTCTGGGGAATGGCTGCAGGTATTGCCGCATCAATGATTTTCCCATTAGTCTTTAAGCAAACATTAGAATTATACTACTTCCCATTATTATTCCTAGTATCATTAATTGGTGCAGTAGGAGGCACTCTATTGACTCCAGCTACAGAAGAAAAGACTTTAATGAAGTTTTATAAAACTGTAAAACCTTGGGGCTTCTGGGGACCAATCAAAAAGAAAGTAATGGCAGTAGACCCAACTTTCGAAGGCAATAAAGAATTTAAAAAGGACATGTTTAATGTGGTCATAGGAATAGTATGGCAATCTATGTTAACATTACTTCCATTGTATATCGTCATCAGAGAAGAATTAGGCATTGTTTCTACAGCTGCTATTTTGATCATTACCACTTTAATTCTGAAAAAGAATTGGTACGATAAACTTCCTGAAGAGCCACCAAAAGTACCAGAAGTAGTAGATCAAGAAGAATTAGCAACATCAAATTAAAAAATAGTGTGTAAACACTTAAAAGATAAGATCATGAATTTCAAAGAAAAATTAACCAGCTTAATTAAAGAACAAGAAGTCTTGTTATCTCAGAAAAATCAACCTTCTGAAGCATACAACGGTATTTTTACTAAATACAAAAATCCGATTTTAACGGCGGCACATACCCCACTATATTGGAGATTTGATTTTAACGAAGAGAGTAATCCTTTACTTCAAGAAAGAATAGGAATGAATGCTACCTTTAATGCAGGAGCCATTAAGTTTGATGGGAAATATGTATTGATGGTAAGGGTTGAAGGAGCTGATAGAAAATCATTTTTTGCAGTAGCTGAAAGTGATAACGGTATCGATAATTTTAGATTCTGGGATAAGCCTGTACTCATGCCAGAAACAGAACAACCGGATACAAATGTATACGATATGCGACTTACCGCTCATGAAGATGGATGGATTTATGGGATCTTTTGTACAGAAAGAAAAGACCCAAATACTCCAGAAAGTGACACATCGTCTGCTGTGGCCGCTGCAGGAATTGTAAGAACAAAAGACTTGGTGAATTTTGAGAGATTACCAGATTTGATTTCATATTCTGGTCAACAAAGAAATGTGGTCTTGCATCCTGAGTTTGTAGATGGGAAATATGCTTTATATACTAGACCTCAAGATGGTTTTATCGACACAGGTTCTGGTGGTGGAATTGCATGGGGATTGACTGATTCTATGGAACGTGCTGAGGTGAAGCAAGAAGTTGTGATAGAGCCTAAGATTTACCACACGATAAAAGAAGTGAAAAATGGACAAGGTCCTGCACCCATTAAAACATCAGAAGGATGGTTACATTTGGCGCATGGCGTAAGAAACACGGCAGCAGGTTTAAGATATGTACTATACATGTTTATGACTTCTTTAGAAGACCCAACAAAAGTGACTCATCGACCAGCAGGACATTTTATTGCACCATTAAATGAGGAGAGAATTGGCGATGTTTCTAACGTAGCCTTTGCCAATGGTTGGATCGCAGATGACAATGGAGAAGTGAAAATTTATTATGCCTCTTCTGATACAAGAATGCATGTAGCAACATCTACTATTGATCAGTTAGTAGATTATTGTAAAAATACTCCAGAAGATGAATACAGATCTGTAGCTTCAGTAGAGTCTATACATCAAATGGTTGACAAAAATGAAAAAATGATGGAAGAATTAGGTTTGATGATTCCAAATAGGCAGACGGTTTAGAGAAATTGTCTTCATTAAAAATTACTTACTAACCCACGATAATAGTCGTGGGTTAGCACATCGAATAAAATCATCAAACCACTCTTCACAATTTAAGCTGTGAAAATAGTGCATCATCACCAATTCTTATGGATATCAATTCATTTAACATATCGCTTACCAAAGAACTCCAAGAAGGTATACTTGCTTATTGGATGAATAACACCGTTGATCATAAAAATGGAGGATTTTACGGACAGATTACCTACGATAATCAAGTTATAGAAAAGGCCGATAAAGGAGCAATTCTTCATGCAAGAATCCTTTGGACTTTCGCTGCAGCTTATAATCAATTAAAAGAAGAAAAGTATTTAGAAATATGTGATCATGCCTATCAATATATACTCGATCATTTTATTGATAAGGAAAAAGGTGGGGTATTTTGGATGCTTGATTATAAAGGTGAAGTGGTAGATAGTAAAAAGCAGATATACGCTAATGCTTTTGTGATTTATGCTTTTTCAGAATATGCGATAGCAAAAGGAATCGATTCTCCAATAAAAGTAGCACTTGATATTTTTGATAAGATCGAGCAAAATGCCTTCGATAAAGAGTTAAACGGCTATTTTGAAGCCTATTCAAAAGATTGGGTCCTTCTAGAAGATTTAAGGTTAAGTGATAAGGACAAAAATGAAAAGAAGACCAATAATACACATTTACATATTCTAGAAGCATACACAACACTTTATACAGTCTCTAAAGACGAAAAGGTAGGACAACAATTGGAGAACTTGATTCAATTGTTTCTACATCAAATTCTCGATAAAAACACATATCATTTCAAACTGTTTTTTGATGAAAATTGGCAATTAAAATCGGATGAAATTAGTTATGGTCACGATATTGAAGGAGCATGGTTAATTCAGGCTGGAGCCGAAGCTTTAGGGAAAGAAAACTTGCTAAATGAAGTGAAAGCAGTGGCCAATAAAATTGCAGATGTAACCTTAAAAGAAGGTATTGCAGCAGATGGAGCTATCGTAAATGAAGGGAACCCTGATGGAATAACAGATACCGATCGTCATTGGTGGCCACAAGTAGAAGCAATGGTTGGTTTTATCAATTCCTACGAAAATACAGAGGATGAAAAATATTTAAATGTAGCCATACGCCTCTGGGAATATACTTTAGCTCATATTGTCAATACAGAATATGGAGAATGGTGGTGGAGAGTTGATGAAAACAATCAACCTAATTTAGAAGAAGATAAAGTAGGACCGTGGAAAGCACCTTATCATAACGGAAGAGCATGTATTGAAGGAATAAAACGATTTGAAAAATTAGCAAAAACATCAATATAAAATGAATAGAATTAACTTACTTTTTGGACTAATTGTTCTCTTATTTTCGTCTTGTATGAAATCAATGCAAGAAGGAAAAACAACAACATCATCAGGATTTGTGACGGTTGAAAATGATCGTCTGATGCTAGATAATCAACCCTATTACTTTATGGGAGCAAACTATTGGTATGGGATGAATATCGGTATGGAAAAAGGGGGAGATCGCATTCGTTTGATGAAAGAACTTGATCAAATGCAAGAAATGGGAATCACCAATCTTAGAATTTTAGCTTCTTCGGAAGGAGATGAAAATCAACAATTTCAAGTTCACCCAACATTACAACCATCACCCGGAAAATACAACGAAGAAGTATTTGTAGGCTTAGATTTTCTTCTCGATGAAATGAAGAAAAGAGACATGAAAGCAGTGATGGTTTTGAACAATTTTTGGACATGGTCCGGAGGAATGCCTCAGTATTTACAATGGGCTGGAAAAGGAGAAGTGCCTTATCCTCAAATTTCAAAAGACTACAATACTTTCACGAACTATTCAAAACAGTTTTACGCAGATGAAAAGGCCTCAAAAATGTTTGAGAATCATCTTAAAGTACTGATAAATAGAACAAACAGTATCAATAAAATAAAATACACTGAGGACGCGACCATCATGGCTTGGCAATTAAGTAATGAACCAAGAGGATATAGTGAGGTAGATGCTTACCATAAATGGATTAAACAGACGGCAGGGTTAATTAAATCTTTGGATCCCAATCATTTAGTTTCTTTAGGTGCTGAAGGAGATTCACCAGGACCCAATGCAGGTATCAATACTTTAAAAGACAATGATGTGAAAGATATTGATTATGTGACCATTCATATTTGGGCACAGAACTGGGGATGGTATGATCCTGCACATCCTGAAGAGAAATTTGAGGAGACTCAGCAAAAAGTAACAGAGTATTTAACCAAGCATGTCAACGACGCTAAAAGACTTGGGAAACCATCTGTATTAGAAGAATTTGGTATTGCTAGAGATAATGATGATTACTCTCCAGTTGCAACTACTTCATGGCGTGATAAATACTATACTTTTGTCTTTCAATCTGTATATGAATTAGGCAAATCGGGAGCACCTATTTACGGTATGAATTTCTGGGCTTATTCTGGAGAAGGTAGACCGAGAGCACCAAAAGAGTTTTGGCAAAAAGGAGACGATTTTTTAGGAGATCCACCACATGAACCACAGGGATGGTATGGAGTTTACGACAAAGATGCATCTACTATTAAGGTGATAGGTGATTATGCGAAAAAGATGCAAAGCCTATCTACAAAAATTGTAGCTGATAACGTTGAAAAGTAAATCGTTATGAAAAGAATTCATTCAAATATTTTATTTGTTGTGTGTAGTCTGATGTTTGCTTCTTGTACATCTAGTGTGGTACAAGAGCAAGCCTCTAGACCTCCTAATGTTATTGTCATCCTTACAGATGATCAAGGTTGGGGTGATTTTTCTTACACAGGCAACGAGTATTTATCAACGCCTCATTTTGATAAAATGACGGAGCAAAGTGCAGTGCTTAATCGTTTTTATGTTAGTCCTGTCTGTGCACCTACAAGAGCAAGTGTCCTCACAGGTCGGTATCATTTAAGAACAGGAGTTTCTTTTGTGACAAGGGGAAGAGAAAATATGCGTACCGAAGAAATTACGATGGCAGAGGTTTTTAAAGAAGCCGGTTATGCTACTGGGTGCTTTGGGAAATGGCACAATGGAGCACATTATCCTGAGAATCCGCAAGGTCAAGGTTTTGATACTTTCTTAGGTTTTACCTCTGGGCATTGGAGTAATTATTTCGATACTCAATTAGAATCGAATGGAGAGATGGTTTCTACGAAAGGATACATTACCGATGTATTGACAGAAGCAACTTTATCTTTTATTGATGAAAATAAAGATCAACCGTTCTTTGCATTCGTTCCTTTTAATGCACCTCACACACCTTATCAAGTTCCAGATCAATACTTTGATAAATACAAAGATTTAGATTTTGGATACGATGAAAAACAAAACAAAAAGATCGCAACTATTTACGGTATGTGCGAGAATATTGATGATAATTTAGGCAGAATTCTTCAACATCTGAAGGAGCTAAAATTAGAAGAGAATACCATTGTTGTTTTTCTATCGGATAATGGCCCACAAGGGGCACGTTATAATGGCCTATTAAGGGGAGGGAAAACATCAGTTCATGAGGGTGGTACTTTAGTTCCATGTGCTATACAATGGAAAGGAAATATTCCATCAAGCAAAAAAGAGGCGATAACAGCACATATAGATTTAATGCCTACCTTAATGAGTTTGGCAGGAATAGAGTACAATAAATCCATTGCATTTGATGGTGTAGATTTAAGTGATTATCTAAAAGGTGATCGAAAAGATACAGAAGAAAGAAATTTATATACTCATATGACGGGATTTGAGATCACGGCAGAACGTGGTGCAGTGCGCCAAGGGACATATAGGTTTACAACAGAGTTCGGTGAAGAAGGGTTGTTCGATTTGAGTAATGATCCATCAGAAAAAGAAAACCTTGTAGAACAGTTACCAGAAAAAACAGGAGAGTTGAGAAATGCTTTTCAAAATTGGTATACCGATGTGACTTCAGAGGGATTTTCTGATTTGAAAATTCCGTTAGGCTATAATGAAAGTCCTAAAGTAGTCTTAGCAGCACACGAAAGTAGCGGAAAAGGTGGATTACATTTTAAGGCCAATCAAAACGGTTGGGCACATGATTGGTATCAAGTAAAATCAGATGGATACATCAGTTGGCCTATCGAAGTTGTGAATGCTTCTACCTTTGAATTATCATTAAAATATGCAGGTAAAGATATAGTTGGCACTGAATTAGAATTTAAAGTAGGTGATCAAACTATCCATAAAAAAATTACAAAAGATTTTATTCCTGTAACACTGCCTACTCCAGATCGAGTGATGCGTGAACAGGAAGCCAAGGAACAAACTTGGAAGACATTGGTATTAGGAGAGATATCATTACCAAAATCACAAAATACAAAGGCAACTTTGGTGATTAAAAAACAAGGAAAAGGAATATTAGAGCTTAAAGAAATAGAGACAAAAAATAGAAAAGCTCTATAAAGAAAAAGAACTAAAGAGGTTCAAAATCCTCTATCTGAAACAACGTTAACTTTTTAATTGACTATGAAATTTAGAATGATTACTAACGCATTACTTCTGTTACTATGGCTAACAGGATGTTCTTCTAACGATACTCCATTAGAGTCAGAAGAAGGAGGTATGGGAAATTTATCCTTATCAGTAGATATCAATGAGGCAGTAGACGAGGTATCCAATTCACGTAGTATGTCAACTGCAGATGTGAAAATAAATATTGTAAATGCAGAAGGGCAAACGGTTGTTAGCTATAATTCAATAAATGAAGTTCCTGAAAGTATTGAATTGGATGCTGGAGTGTATAAAGCAGTTGCCGTTAGTACTTCAACTAGCTTGGTAGCTTTTGAGGCACCTCAATATGGGGGAACTTCTGCAGAATTTGCAATTCAGAAGGAACAGACAACTTCTATTGCATTAGAATGTTTACTTCAGAATACAAAAGTGACGGTTGATTATTCTGATTTAATCAAAAATCAATTTTCGACGTATGCTACCGTAGTAAAATCCAATATAGGAGAATTGCTATTTGATAAAGAGGAAACGAAAGCCGGATATTATAGATCTTCAGGCGACCTCAATGTATCAGCAACTATAGGAACAGGGGTAGATCAAAAAATCACATCGTTTTTGATAGAAAATATTCAACCACAAACTCACTATAAGATAACCATTGATATTGACCAAGGAACTGGGAAAATTGTTATTGACGTAGATGAAACCTTAGTGGATGGAGGGAATCATGATATTATTGTTACTCCAATTGAAGGTGAAGCAAGACCTGATTACAATACATCTATCGGATTCTTTACTAAAGAGGGTAAGTTGTACGATGCCAATGGAATGGAATTTCACCCAAGAGGTGTGAATAATGCACATTTTTGGTTTGATAGTGGTAATCGTCTATGGGCTTTTAACGCACTTTCACCAATAGCGGCTTATCATTCAAATTCTGTGAGAATGGTTTGGCAGACCAACTACAATAAAGAATCTTGGAACAATGTGGAAGAAGCAGATCAGCTAAGAAACATGTTTAACGAAGCTATTTCAAAAGGTTTGGTACCTATGATTGAATTACATGATGTAACAGGTAATGAGAGTAAAGAAGATCTACTTAAAACAGCTGCTTTTTATGTTCGTCCGGATATTCTATCGGTAATGAAAGAATTTGAAAGTATTCTTTTGATAAATATAGCGAACGAGTGGAGCGGTAAAAATACAGTGTATAGAGATGCTTATAAAGAAGCTGTAATTATGCTGAGAAATGCAGGATTGAAACACACTATCGTGATTGATGGTAGCGGTTGGGGACAAGACATGACACCAATTTTTGATTATGGTCAAGAAATTATTGATGCAGACCCTCAGAAAAACATTTTATTCTCTGTTCACATGTACGAGAATTATAGAAACGAAAGTACAATCACAACGAACCTAGAGAAAGCTGTTGAGATGAAATTACCTCTTATAGTTGGCGAATTTGGTTTTCAACATGGTGGTACTGCAGATAATCCGATACAGATTCCTTACACTCATATTTTATCAGAATGTGAACGTCTTGGATTAGGTTGGTATGCATGGTCTTGGAAAGGTAATTCTGGAGGTGTAGACTATTTGGATTTATCAAATGATTGGGAAGGAAACACACTTTCCGACTGGGGAAAGGGAATTGTGAACGATGTAAATGGATTGGCAAATACAGCAAAAAAAGTATCAGTAATCAACTAAGAAATCATGATGAAATATAAACAATATATCCTTGCTTTTTTAATCAGTAGTCTGATATTCAGTTGTCAAACTACTCAAAATGAAGAGCGTGTTTCTAAAGGTAACTTGCAATTAGTTTTTGGATCTAACGGAAGACTTCAAGAAGATATCAATAATTATGGTTTGAGTATCGAAAATGCCGAAGGTAAGGTGATTTTGTCTTTTGATAAAATTTCAGAAGCACCAACATCAATACCATTGGCTGTGGGAGAATATACTGTAAAAGCTTTTAGTGCTTCAGAAATGCCATATGTTACTTTTGATGCACCTTACTATTACGGGGAAGAAAGTTGTACAATCGAGAGTGGGAAAGAGACTTCGGTGAACATCACTTGTGCATTAAAGCACTTGAAATTAAATGTGAACTTTGATAGTGATATAATCAATAATTCAAAATCGTATTCGGCAACAGCGGCTACAGCTCATGCTGATATTACGGTAGATGCAACTACATCCAATACTGTTTTTGTGGAAAGATCAGCTTTATTGATCGAAACAGTCATTGAACAAATGGATGGAAGTATTATCAAAGGGAAACAAATACTTTCTGGATTGGAAGAACAAACAGAATATACGGTCAATATATCTTACTAACTTTTTGGAGATGAGATCGCATATCAACTCCTAGATATGAGGCTATCTATAAATTTCGTTTATCGATAACATCAGATAGCCTCTTTTATGACTAAATAAATGCTCGAATGTAGTAGTCGAGTGTTATTCAACTAACTAAATAAGTCACACATAATATATTCATTATGTATGACTACTCACTAATAAATTTTAAAGTATGAAAAGAAAATTACTAGCTAAATCAAAATCTATAAACCATCCTTATTTATTACTAACTATCTCACTCTTTTTCTTAAGTATTTTCGTCGGAACATTAAAATTGAATCAAATATCTATCACACTGAGTTCAAATGGCAATTATTATTTGTTGTTGATTCTCATAGTTTTGTTAGTACTCTTATTGATGATCTTTCAATTTAAAATCAATGTTCCTAAAGAAGGAGAAAAGTCAACGGAGCAGGGCAAAAGAAGATTAAGTGATGATCATGGACTCATTAATAAAGTAAATGATTTGATCTTCCAGAAATTATCAGACCCGACTTTAAGTGTATCAGAAATCGAAAAAGAAATAGGAGTGAGTAGACCTATTCTTCTAAGTATTTTCAAAAAAGAAAAGGGAGCTACAGTAGTAGAATTTATAAAAAAGGAAAGGCTAAAGAAAGCAAGAGGTTTATTGGAATCATCTTCTTATAACATATCAGAAATAGCCTATCAAGTCGGTTATTCTGATCCAAAATATTTTAGTAAGTCGTTTAGAAAAGAATATAGTACAACCCCAACTCAGTACAGAAATAGATATTTAAAAATGAACAAATAGATGAAATAGTACAGTGACTAAACAGTTAATAATCATTTCATTTCAAATAGGGTTACATAATTTATGTAGCTCTATTTTTTTTAAGTGTAATTTTTTAAAATCAGGGTGAATCCTTAAAAAAATACACTCTGCACTGTTCTTAACTTCAGACTTTTACAATGAATTATTACTAATATTTTTTACTATGAAAACTGAAGTGAAACTGATGCGATGCATCATGAAGTGGTTGGCTATGACCATTTCAATTTACAGTCTAAGTGCCTCAATGGTGCTTGCACAAAACAACAACAATCCGAACACTAATTCATCTGAAATTAGCTGTTCTTCTAACGATCACTGTCCACCTGGTTTTGTCTGCGATGGATGGCCCAATTATAAATGTGTGCCTGATGGTTCAGGGGGCGAAGAAGATAACGGAGGAGACAATGAAGTAGATCCACCTCAACCAAGTCAAGAAGCCAACAAGATTGGTATTTTATGGACTTCATGGGATGTATCTCATTTTAGTAATTATGCCACATACATAGATAATATGGATAGCTGGGGCATAGATTATGTTTCTATCAATCCAACTTATTTTGTAAATACCTATGAAGAAGGAATACTAACAGAGTGGCAAGGCGCAGAGAAAACACCAAGTATTTCTTTGCAAAAATCAGTCATTAAGGAATTACTTAAGAGAGATTACTATATCAATTATAGACCGCATATTGACCCTATCAAGTATGCAATGCCTATGGGTTCTACACGAGACAACTGGAATACCATTCCGGGTGGTCAAGATTGGAGAGGTAAGTTCGATCAATTTGATCCAACGAACCCCACAATAGGTTACCGTGAGTTGGTGATCTTACCTGGTCTTCAAATGTTAGCAGAGGCAATCAGAGAGGAAGGAGCACCAACAATGCCAATCAGATATGACTTGGGAGCAGAATTGATGGATGCCATGCTCAATTATCCCAATGAATGGATTGCTCTAAGAAATGAAGTAGAAAGTTTATTGGCTACCACTTACAGTGATGTTGCACCTCATATTACGCTAAGTCACAACTTCTGTCATCATATTGAATTATTATTGAGTATACCTGAACACCAAGATTTTTTCGAGAGAATTGAACCAAATCAGCAGTTAAATCCTGAAGGACAATTTTTAGACAGAGCAGGAGTAACTGATGAGGATAGAGCAGCCATTGGACAGTATATTGCTGGATTGGATGAAGTGACTATTTCTCAATATATGCCTCTTGATATTTTCGCACAAGAAGGAGCAACGACAACTCCTGAACAGGTGAAACAAGCGTTATTATGGCATGAAAATAATTTCATTAATGAGGTATTGATTGGCGCTCTTGGTATTGCTCCGGAGGATATTCCAATACTTCACATAGGTGAATACGGCATGGGTTGGAGAGGCTTAGCAGCACCCAATGTTTGGGATTCCGATGCTTGGCTTGAAGCGGGCGCAGGTGAGTATATTTTAAATAATACTGAGCAAAAGGCTGATGCCGCCATCGCTATTGATGGGATTGTGAAATATGTTGCGGATGATTCTGGAACTAAATTCAACTCTTTCTTATTATGGTTTGGTGGAGCGCCTTATGATGTCATCGGTATAAATGAACATTCAGAATGGTACAATGCACCTGCAGCAGAGGCATTATCAGCCTACTGGAGTTCACACGACGGAGCACCTGCTACATTATTTCCTCCTTTTGATGCTCCAATTGATGTACCTGTAGCAAAAGCAGGTAGGGATCAGATTGTAATTGATGAAGATGGAAATGGTTTTGCTACCATTACATTAGATGGTAGTGCAAGTACAGACGATGTAGCTGTAACTTCTTATTCTTGGTCGGATGCTAATGGTGTTGTATCATCAAAAGCAATTGATTCTTTAGACCTTGCCATAGGTACTTATATTTTTACTTTAGCTGTGGGTGATGCCGATGGAAATACGGATACTGATGAAGTCAACATCGTTGTAAGTGATCCATTAGCTAATCAAAATCCAATGGCTAAAAGTACCTCTTCAAGAGTGACAGATACTGATAATAACGGTGTAGAATTAGTTACTTTGGATGCATCAGAAAGTACAGACGATGGTGTAATAGTATCATATATTTGGTCTATTAACGGAATTGAGATTGGGAATGGTGTGTCAATCACGGAAGAATTTACAGTAGGAACACATACTGTAATATTAAAAGTGACAGATGACAAAGGAGCAACAGGAACTACGGAGACAACAGTTATAGTTGATCCATTTAATGAAAATAGAATGGATAGAATTCTTGTAGGTAATCAATCTATTTTCTTGTCTGGAGGTAATTTAGCATGGTATAATTTCGCCAATGACTTTGGCGAAAAGACAACCAATTTAGCTTACTACGAACAGGCTATTTCTGATTTCGCCTCAAGAGGTGGTAATTCTATGCGACTTTGGGTTCACATCAATGGAGCCAATAACCCTGAATTAGATGCCAATGGATATACTTCTGGTCTTGAGCCATCAATGATTCAAGATTTGAGAGATGTATTAGACATTGCATACGATCACAATGTGGTATTGAATCTATGTCTTTGGTCATTTGATATGTTGAATACGAGAGATTACCCTATTGAAGTATCTCAAAGAGCACGAAAATTATTGGAAGAAGAAAACAATATTGATGCTTACATCAACAATGCTTTGATACCAATGGTCAATGGATTAAAAGATCATGAAGCCTTACTATCATGGGAGATTTTTAACGAGCCAGAAGGCATGAGTAACGAATTTGGTTGGGACTTTACAGATCATGTTTCTATGTTAACCATCCAAAGATTTATCAATAGACTTTCTGGAGCCATCCATAGAGAAGATCCTTCAGCAAAAGTAACGAATGGTGCATGGTCGTTTAAAGCAAATTCAGATATTTTCTCTGGTGTAGAAAAGAACTATTACTCAGATGAAGAGTTAATCGCAGCCGGAGGTGATATAGAAGGAACCTTAGATTATTATCAAGTACATTATTACAGTTGGGCAGGGACTTCTTATTCTCCATTTGTACATCCTGCATCTCATTGGGGATTGGACAAGCCTTTAGTAATTGGAGAATTTTATGTAGAAGACCAACCTGGTCCTGTAGCCGAAGAAGATTTGTTTACAATTTTGTACAACAATGGCTATGCAGGTGCATGGGGATGGCAATATAGAACCTATGATGACGGAGATAATACGGATGAAATCCATAGAGATGCAATGCTTGCAGGAGTAGCAACACTAGATGGTTATCCTGATATTGCTATCGACCCGAATCGTAATATTAGACCCACAATTATAGGTGCCATTCCAAGCTTAAGAGTAGATAAAAATGCTGAATCTTTGTATAACTATGTAGATTTATCGACAGTGTTTACTGATCCTGAAGGTACACCTTTAAATTATTCAGTTTTGACTTCCCCTGCGAATGTAGTGATACCATCAGTGAACGCAGGACAACTTTCACTCGCATTTGCTGACGGAAAAACAGGGGAAGTAACGGTCACAGTTACAGCAACAGATTCTGGAGATCCAGCAGCATCCAATTCATATGATTTTATCGTAAGTGTAAATGAAGCCGGAACAGGTAATTTAGCACTCTATCAACCTGTATCTGCTTCATCTTTCGAAGAAGGACCGAACAAAGCCGAAAGCGTAAATGATGGTGATCAATTAACGAGATGGTCAAGTTTGTACGAAGATCCAAGTTGGATTGCCGTTGCATTTGATCAAGAGTATTCTGTCAATGAAGTTAGATTGTTCTGGGAAGGATCGTATAGTTCTCAATACGAGATACAAGTATCTCAAGATGGTTTGTCTTGGACTACTGTGTATACTAATAATGCAGGTGTCGGAGGAGAAGATATCATTACTTTTCCTGCTGTAAATACAAGACATATTAGAATGTTTGGACTTAAGAGAGCACTTGAGTGGGGTCATTCAATTTATGAATTTGAAGTGTATGGAGATCTACCAAAGTCTATTTCTGCAAATGCGGGAATGGATCAATTCTTAAATGATAATGATGGAAATGGAGTGGAGACAATTACATTTGATGCTTCAGCTTCCTCAGACTCAGAACAGACCATTGTATCTTATGAGTGGAGTGAAAATGGGACATCTATTGCTTCAGGTGTTTCAGCAAGCGCAATTCTAGGCGTTGGTACCCATCAGATTACATTAACTGTCACAAATGATCTTGGAATAAGTAGTTCAGATGAGGTGAATATTAAAATTTTACCAGCAGGATGTATTTCTAAAGGGACACCACTTGCCACTGATTGGACACTAGGGAATGAGTGGTCAGATCAAAACAATGGCTCTAATTTATCAAATGCAGGAGGATCATTAGTTTTGAATCATAGAAAGTGGGGTAAGACTGATATTTGGTTGATGCAGACTGGAGTACCGTTAACAATCACAAGTGGAGAAACAGTAGCCGTAGAATTTGATTTAAGTACAGCCAATACTCCAGCAATCACTTCAATAAATGCGGCATTGATCTCTTCTTGGGGTCAAGAGGGTCCTGTTGATGTGATACAGTCAGATATTTCTATTTCAGGTCCATTTGAAACGGGGTTCAATACTTACAATGTTGATTTTACAGCCGTAGAAAATTCAAGTAACGCTTATTTGGCATTTTATGTGACATTTGCTTCTCAACCAGATGAAGAGGTAGCTTATTCATTCAAAAACCTCACGGTATGTACAGGTACTGTAGGTAATAATCCAAATACGGCTCCAGTAGCCAATGCAGGTATAGATCAGCAGGTGTTTGATAACGATCTTGATGGATTTGAATCAGTTCTTCTCGATGGATCGGCAAGTAGTGATGTTGAAGGTCCTATAGTATCTTATAGTTGGGTATTGGATGGTATTGAAATTGCTTCTGGTGTAACTGCTTCAGTAGAATTAGCAGTAGGTACACAAGAGATTACATTAGTTGTAACAGATACAGGTGGATTAACAGCTACTGATACGATGACTGTGATTATTGAGCAATCGATTTCAGAGACAAGTGTGTTAGAAGCTGAAAGTGCCTCATTAGAGGATGTAGTTGTAGAAACTGACCCTAATGCTAGTAATGGAAGCTATGTTTACATGCAAGGACAAGGATCAATTACTTGGACTTTCAATGCAGTAACAGCAGGTACTAAAACAATCAAAATTGGATACTTCTTACCACATGGCAATAAGAATCAATATGTAAATATTAATGGAAATTCTTTGGGTAGTATTCTTTTTGATGGACCATTAAATACATGGTTGGAAAAATCGATTGATGTTGATGTGGTGGCAGGGAATAATACGCTAACAATTAGTAAGCATTGGGGTTACATGTACTTTGATTATATCAGCACTGAAGCAGCAATTCCATCTAATTCAAGAGAAGTATCTACTTTGTCAGAGACATCACTTGATGCGATATCCATTTATCCGAATCCAGCAACAACAACATTTACGGTGAATGCAGAAGGGTTTGATTCATTGACAATTTATGACATTAACGGTGTTGCCTTGATCAGTTCAGATCAACTTACGGTACAGATTGGAGCATTGGGTACAGGTATTTATATAGTACGTGTAAAAACTGTAAACGGTGTGAAGAATGTCAGACTAATAGTAAAATAAAGGGTATATCAATTTTATTACTGAAACAGAAGTGTATTAGAGATTTTAATTAGAAACGGTTTCATTTTTAGGATTGAATAGACATATAAAAAAGAAAAGGTTGTCCTCAATTATTTGAGGCAACCTTTCTTCATTTAAGGGAAATAAAACATATCAAAATCTAAATTATAGTTACGTTGTATTGCCTCTTGATAACTTAAAATAAGTTACTAAAATATAGATTAGGTGAAAGTCACCCAATAAAACACTGTTTGATAATAGCTAAGCAAAAACAAAATGTATATCTTAGTTATACAACCAAAACCTTATTCAAATGCACCTTCTGCTCAAGAAAATCACTGAAAAAATAACCATTAATCCATCATTAGAAAGTAAAATCCAAACACATTTTACTAGAATAGACACCAAAAAGTCAGAACAGTTATTGTCTGCTAATCAAACGGCAAAATATTTATATTATATAGAAAAAGGTGCTTTGCATAATTATTATTATCACGAAGGAAAACAAGTAAGTTCGTGGTTTTATTTAGAAGATCAATTGATTACTTCATGGTATAGTTTTTATTCTCAAGAACCAAGTTTTGAAAATATAGAGTGTTTAGAAGATTGTACTTTGTATCGAATTTCTTATTCAGATTATCAATTACTGATTGATGAATTTCCAGCGTTTGGAAACTTCGCGAGGTTACTCTCAGAAGAGATGACTGCAGTGTTGGATTACTTTTCTAAGAGTTGGTCATTTTTATCCGCTAAAGAGAAATATATAATGTTGGATGAATATTTTCCAAAAATAGAGCTTCGAGTGAAATTAGGATATATTGCTTCGTTTTTAGGCATTTCTCAAGAAACATTAAGTAGAATTCGTGCGGGCAAATAATTTTTTGATATAGATCAAAAGATCTTTCTTACTACTTCTTCACCTTTGTATTATAACATCAATAAATAGTATGATCAATCACAAATTTACACTCTCATTATTAGCTAGTTTATTTTTATTTATTGCTGCATTCAAAACAGCTGGATCAGGAAAAGAGGTGAACACAGAAGAGGTGATATCCTATAATGGTACTATAAAACGTATTATTAAAAATAATTGTATTGTGTGCCATTCAGGTAAAAGACCTTCAGGAGATTTATTATTGACGAATTATGAGCGGGTGGTCGAAGCGGTGAAAACCAAAGATGTATTAAAACGAATCAATGACCCGAACGATCCTATGCCTATTTATGGTATGATGCCTGAAAAGGAAAGGAAGGCAATTCAACAATGGGCTGAAAATGGTTTTGAATTGGAAATTAAGAATAAGGAAGAAAAAGAAGATTCAATCAAAAATATGGATAATTACGCTTTCAATGTGCCTGATATAAAGGCAGTAGATATAAATAATAATGGTTTTGAGTTTTTAGAAAAAATGCAAGGTCATTGGGTAGGTAAAATATTTTTGTTAGGGCAAGATATTCCTTGGTTCGCCTTCGATTTTAGAGCGATTAATAGTTCACAAATACATGGTTTATTTGAAGGTGGGAGTATGGGTAACCTTTTCAATACTTTTTTTGTAGCAGATTATAAAGGTAAAACTACAATTATGCTACGCAATGGAGGTATTTTAGGAGGAATTTATCGCACAAGTTATTTTGTATTGACATCGGTGAAAGATGATACGTATGTATTTGAAGATGCCTATGGAGGAAAACAGATCATGTGGGTTGAAGTATCTTTCAAAAATGACTCAATGAAAATGCTTACTTATACCAGTAAAATGGGTTTAAAGGAACCCAGTAAGCATATAGAATTTGAGGGTAAAAGAATGCATTCAGACCTTGCAGTAAAAGCAGCCAAGTCTTATGGGTTTCCTAAAAAAGACATAGTTAAAAGTTTCCCTAATGGGATGCCTCTACCAAATTGGGGAGAAGAATACCCGGTAATCACTTCGGCAAGTTATCTAATGGAAAGTGAAGATTATAATTACGCTCTTTTGGGTAAATTAGCAGAAGATCCTATTCAAATTTCTGATATTCAAAATATTGCTTCCATTCAGCTGGAATTTTCAAGAAAAGATTTAAGTAAAGGAAAAAATATTCAGGTATACTTATCAAGGACTCCTTTAACAGATAAAAAAGGAAATTTTGCCACCGAATACGGGTATATCAAACAGCAAGCAATGGATAATATTCTACTTTTTCCAGTGATTGATAAAAGGGACAATGAGTTCACTTTGACTTATTTGCACGAAGGAAAATGTTATATCACTTGTGTTATTGATAATAATGAAGATATGATACCGAGTAAAGGAGATTATTATAGTAAAAGTCAAGAACTTGATGTATCAGGAACGTTAACCTTGAAAATCAATGACATTAAAATGACTATTGAATAATACTAATAAAATAAACAACATCAATTACTTAATGAAAGACTATTGATGTTGTTTATTTATAGTAATACGTTATAATATTTACGGTATTATATCACCTCATCTCTATTGTCTAAATTAGGATAATATGTACTGTATGCAACCAACATTCCTACTACAATAGCACAGAACATTAATAGACCAGAAGTGCCTATACTAGGATTATCAATAATAGGATCGTTGTTAAACTGATGTGATAAACCCATAAATAACCTACTTCCGGGAACGAGAATAACAATGCCCTGTAATAAATAAACCGATGGAGGAACATTTTTCCACTTACTTAAAATGATACTTAAAAAGGTAATCAAAAAGGCACTAATAAATGTTCCGAATATCCAACCAATATTTTCTTGGAAAATCATAGGTCCCCAAAAAGCGATAACTGCAAGGAATAATCCAATCAATAAATCTTTTAACTTGGTATTGAATACCACGCCTAATCCAGCAGATAGGATGGGAAGTGCAAAAAAGTGCATCCATTTTGGAAGCTCATTTATATAACTATCAGGGGATAAGTCAAAAAAGAAAGTACCGATAGACATGCCAAGATAAACACCTATAAAGAGTTTCAAGAATATCATGACAGAGTTAAAGAAAAAACCAGAACCTGAATTAAATTGATTGAAAGAAATTTCTTCTAATGCAATAGAAATGGTTAGACCCGGTACATACAATATAATAGAGGCTAAACTTAATTCAATAAGGTCTAATTCAGGAATATAGTATTTGCAGACACTCCCTATGAAAGCACACATAAAAGCAGTATAAAACTCTATGGTATACTTAGAAGTATTAAATCTTTTCACTCCTTTAGTGATTAAATAGGTAATGAAGCCCATCAAAAAACTAAATGAAAAAGTAATCCAACTTGCTCCAATTAAACCAAGAAAAGCAGGAGGGATAACAGTATAGGCTAAAGCGATACAAAACTCATTATAGATCAATTTCTTATTCATCACCATATCAATATTCTGAGTGATGGTTTCATAATCATGTCCTTCTTTGAAAGCCTCTCGAATTTTTTTATGAAGGTCTGCTAACTTCCCTAGATTATTGCTTCCTAAAGGGATGTACTGCAAGATCACTTGTCGTTCTTTAGTTTGAGGGTCTTCAATCTGATAGTTTAAGGTATTTGTGGTCACCTGACAGGCTACTTCCACTCCAATGTGTTTGGCGACATCTTGGATATAGGTTTCTACTCTTAAAGATGAACAGCCAAATTTATGTAATGCATTTCCTATTTTTACTATTAATTTATATTTTTCTTCAAAGTTTTTCACGGGTATATCAAAATTATATTTTGTTTTAGTTTTACGAAAGTACAAGAATTATTCTGTTTTTCACTACCAAAATAGTGATGGGTTTGATTTGTATGTAATGAATGGTATAAAAACACAATCGGAAGTATGAAAATTAAGGTTTAAGTTGAAACAAATAGTCATATGCAAGACAAATTTTAAGAAACGTTTTAAAGAATTATCACTAAAAATTAAACGAGCACTTGTGACACATAAAAAGAAAGTAAACTTGAAAACATGGCTATTTAATCTTACTTATAATTCTTCTCTTTATATATCTATGTTTTTTATTGATAAAGAGTACAAATTTCATATTCTCATCTCTTTATTTTAGAAATTAGAATAGCTTTTGCTTAATTGATTGATAGAAATGAATTAGCAAAAAAAACTGACAAATATTTAATCATGATTACATTTATAATTTGTATTGCCATTTTGATAGGAGGATACTTTTTTTACGCCTCTTTCCTAGAAAGAAAATTTGGTGCAGATGCAAATAACGTTACTCCTGCTATAGCAAAAGAAGATGGAATGGATTATGTTCCGATGAAATTATGGAAGACATTTCTGATTCAATTTTTAAATATTGCAGGTCTTGGACCAATATTCGGTGCAATTGCTGGTGCTTTATGGGGACCTGCTGCTTTTCTTTGGATCGTATTCGGTTCTATTTTCGCAGGGGCTGTTCATGATTATTTTTCGGGTATGCTTTCCATTAGAATGGGTGGTGCAAGTATCTCAGAAATTGTTAGTAAATATTTAGGGAATAAAGTACATATCTTCATGACTATCTTCTCGGTATTATTACTAATTTTAGTAGGTGTTGTTTTTGTGAAAGGCCCAGCTACAATTATTCATCAACTGACAGACATTGATACGCAGATCTTAGTAGTTGTTATTTTTATCTATTATGTATTAGCTACCATGATTCCTATAGATAAATTAATTGGTAAATTATATCCTTTGTTTGGTTCGTGTCTTTTAATAATGGCCATTGGTATTCTTTCGGTCCTTTTAATTGGAGATTATCAAATTCCTGAATTAACTACAGCTACTTTTACCAATATGAGATTAGACGGTGATGATAACCCTATTTTCCCCTTGTTATTTATTACGATAGCATGTGGTGCAATATCAGGTTTCCACTCTACACAGTCTCCTATGATGGCAAGGTGTATTACGAATGAAAAACAAGGTAAAATTATCTTTGCTGGAGCAATGATTACTGAAGGAATTGTAGCATTAGTTTGGGCTGCAGCATCTATGGCTTTTTTTGGCGGTGTAGAAGAGTTGGGTAAAACAATGGCTATGGAAGGTCATAACGCCGCATGGGTAGTTAATGAAATTTGTAACACGATGTTAGGTAGAGTAGGTGGCATATTAGCTATTTTTGGTGTGGTTGCCGCTCCAATTACCTCTGGAGACACAGCCTTTAGAAGTGCTCGTTTAACTATTGCTGATGCATTTAATTATTCACAGAAGAAACTTTCTCAGCGACTTATAGTAACAGCACCGCTTTTTGTTGTCGCTGTTTTCCTTACCACAATAGACTTCTCAATTATTTGGAGATATTTTGGGTGGTCAAATCAAGTTTTAGCTACTATTGTTTTATGGGCTTGTGCTGTTTTTATGCAACAAAAACATGGTAATGCTTGGTATGTTATTTTCCCTGCAACTTTTATGACTGCAGTAGTGGTTACTTATATCATGATGGCTCCAATAGGTTTGCGTTTACCATTAAATATTGCCTATGGGATAGGAATTACAACAGCAGTAATTTCTTGTATCATATTTATGCTAAAAGTAAAGAAAGTGAACCCAAGTAATATTCAAGAACAAGTGTTGGAAACCACTAATGATTAATAGATAGGTTTTGATTTGGATAATACATCTACTGTTATCACTCTGAGTGTATAAATATTGATTGTAATTCGAATATTATCCTCTTCATTATGTATATAAATATTTTTGCCTCTTTTTACGAAATGCTCTATACTCGTTTTATCAATTACAGTGTAGAGCATTTTCTCTATCACTTTGTTAGAAAGCTGTAAACCAAGTTTCTTATTAATTCTTCCATAAACTAATTCAGTATAGCATATGTTTTTTAGCAGATTAGCTTTGATGTGCTCAATATCAATTTGTTTGTTCATATGTTTAAGTTAATAATTTTAGTATTGTCTTTAAAAGTGATTTATGGTGATGTTGTTGTATCAGACCATGTAACAATAACTATGACACCATCTTCAGAACGACAAAATGACCCAACGTCACTCTCCAAGTCTCCAGATTTTCTTCTTAGATATTATCCAAATCCAGCTATAGATGTAGTGATGATCGAATTAAAATAATCAATGGATGTTTCTATTTTTGATAGCAAAGGAAGGTTATATCAAAAAATAAATTTACCCTCCGGTAATCAGTCGATCGATATCACTGAATTACCCAGAGGTATATATGTTTTTCATTTAGAAAATGATTGGCAAAGTAAAAATATTAAGGTAATTAAACGATAATTGTTTGTGATAACACCTTGTTTAATCTCTTAGGAAATCAATTACTTGATCTAAAACACTATCCGTTCTTAGAATTCTAAAGTGCCCTGTGCCTTCGATTTTTACAAGTTCACAATTATCTCCCCATGCTTTAGCTACAGCCTCTGATTGAGATAAACGAACAATCTTATCGTTAATATCTTGGAAGATCATACCCTTTTTGACATTCATTTTAGGGACATAATCACTCACATTTTGTTCATCAGCTTTTACTTGAAATTTTTGTTCTAAACGATGAACCAATCTGTGTTTTACTTTATCACTCATACCAACCATTTCAGAAACGTCATCAACACGTTCCATAAAACGATCTGGTGTAGTCATCATTACATACTTATCAATTTCAAACATATGATTAGATAAACAGTAAGTCGTTCCAACACTTCCAAAAGAGTGGGTGATAATCTTATTAATTCTATATTTATCCAACATGATTTGCACCAAATCTGCAAATTCAAACATGGTAGTTTGCCCTTTAGGCGAAAAACCATGTGAAATGGCATCAAAAGAGTAAAGGGTGAAATTCTCTTTTTCCATTTTTTTGATAAGATCAGAGAAATTACCTGACTGACCTTCCCAACCATGAACCATCAAAAGTTTCTCTTTTCCATTACCCCATTTATAGGTTTTAACTTGCATACCTTTATAATCAATCGTTCCTTTTTCGGCACGATCAATCACCTCTAATTCATGAGGTCTCAACTTTAAAACCTGAGGATGCATTATTTTATTATAAGCTAATTTCACCACAACATTAGGTGCGGTGTATGAAAGAAATTTGATGAGTGGTTTCATTATTATTGAATGTTTCGACAAAACTAATCATTTTACATCATTATAGAAACGAATATTCATTCATTTAATGAAATACTATTTTCTCTATGAATTGTTTGATGGATTATACATTTATAAAAAGACGAGGTGACTTATGGAGTTCTTGAATGGTATGCAGAAATAAATGTGTGTGGACATCATCAAAAAAAATGAAATGTCTAAAAACAAAAAAGCCAACCCATTGAATGAGTTGGCTTATCACTAAGGATTACCTTAGAATTTATTTTGTAAAAAACTTATAAACAGTTTTTTGAGTATATTTTTCACCAGGATTCAGTTCTGTAGATGGGAACTGAGGTTTATTTGGAGAGTCAGGATAATGCTGTGCTTCGAAACAGAAACCTTGACGTTTAATTAGTTTCTCCCCATTTCTACCTAGGTCGTCTGCTAGCCAGTTACCAGTATAGAATTGTACTCCAGGTTCCGTTGTGTATGCCAACATTGCTCTACCTGTTGTAGCTTCATACGCCTCACCAATAAGTCCAAATTCACCAAGTGGTTTATCAATGACAAGGTTATGGTCGTAGCCAATACCAAATTGAGTTTGTTCGTAATCTGAATCAATTTCATCCCCAATTCTTTTTGGAGATAAGAAATCGAATGGAGTTCCTTTCACATCTCTAATTTCACCTGTTGGAATACAAGTTTCGTCGTATGGAGTGAAAGCATTGCAATTTAATTTCAATACGTGATCCTCAATAGAGCCTTCGCCTTTTAAGTTAAAGTAGGCATGTTGAGTTAAATTCACGATAGTTTTCTTGTCTGTTTGAGCAGCATACTCAATAATGATTTCATTATCATCAGACAAGCTATAAGTTACTTCTACAGTAAGATTACCAGGGTAATTTTCTTCGCCGTCAGGACTTAAGTAACCAACTTTTAAAGATTGATCACCCTCTTCAACAACATCCCAAACTTTTGTATCAAAACCCTTAGCTCCACCATGTAAACTGTTAGGGCCGTTGTTTACGGCTAATTGATAATCAACACCGTCTAAACTAAATTGTCCTTTGCAAATACGATTAGCATATCTACCCGCAATTACGTTCAAGTAACTTGGGTTTTCTTTATATTGATCTAAGGTGTCTTTACCTAAAAGAACCTCACCTAAATTTCCATTTTTATCAGCAGTTTTAAAGCTAACAATAATACCACCATAGTTAGTGATTTGTAGTTCTGATCCTACTGAGTTAGTTAGTGTATAAAGAAAAACTTCCTTCCCTTCAATTTCTCCCCACGATTGTTTTTTAATTTGAGTTGCTTCCATGTTTCATTTCATTTATGGTAAGAAAATTATTTTTTTTTATAAACAACAAAGAAGTAGATCTTAATTATCTACTTCTTTGTAATGTCAAATTTAATACAAATTAAACAGACTGTGCTTCTTTTTCTTTTAAGCGAAGTTGCCATTGCCAAGCAGAAGATGTCATATCATCTAATGTTTTTTCTGACGACCACCCTAATTCTTTATTACTGAAAGTAGTATCTGCGTAAATCTTTTCGATATCACCAGCTCTTCTTTCAATAAGTTTATAATTTAATTTCTCTCCTGAAGTTTTCTCAAATGATTGGATTACCTCAAGAACAGTAGACCCTGTACCAGTACCTACATTAAAGAATTCATATTCTGATTTTTGTTTTCCTTCGATCATACGATCAAGAGCAACGATATGAGCCTGAGCCAAATCAACTACATGAATGTAATCACGAATACATGTACCATCTTTAGTGTCATAATCATTACCAAATACACTCAACATTTCACGTTTACCAACTCCTGTTTGTGTAATAAATGGCATTAAATTTTGAGGAACACCCAATGGTAGTTCTCCAATTTCTGCTGATGCATGAGCTCCAACAGGATTGAAATATCTAAGAGCAACCGCTTTAACATTAGGATCTGCTGCAACAGTATCTCTTAAGATTTCCTCACAAATCTGCTTTGTATTACCATACGGTGATAAAGCAGCCTGAACAGGAGTTTCTTCTGTTACAGGTAACACATCAGGTTGACCATAAACAGTACAAGAAGAAGAGAAAACAATATTATCAACTCCATATGCTACCATTGCATCCAAAAGATTCAATAGAGTTTGGAGGTTATTTCTGTAATATAAACGAGGTTTATCCACTGATTCTCCAACAGCTTTTGAAGCAGCAAAATGAATAATACCATCTAATTTTTCTGTTTTGAACAATTGATCTAGTTGATCTGCATCTAAAAGATCAAATTCATAAAAAGTAGGACGAACACCTGAGATTTTCTCTATACCGTCTAAAGCACTTTTTTCTGAATTTGATAAGTTATCTACAATAACTACTTCAAAACCTTTATTGATTAATTCTACAGAGGTATGTGAACCGATATATCCTAAACCTCCCGTAACTAGAATTTTCTTTTTCATGATTTATTTTTGATAAGTTGTTGTCTGTTTATAAAAAAGGGAGCTGGATCTGTTTTTCTGTATGAAAATGAAATTAACTGTCCTTTATCCAACTCCCTTAAATTAAAGTTACACTGTCCATTGTAACTTTAAAAAGAAAGCAAATCATAGTAATAACAATGATTTGCTCAACTAAACTACTAACTAACGATTGTTATCTTCAGCCAACTCACGCTGCTTGTAATGAACTAAAGATTGCTCTCTAATTCTTGCAGCTGCTGTTTCTGCTGTAATATCTCTTTGAGCATTCGCAAGCATTTCGTAACCTACCATAAACTTCTTCACAGAAGCTGATCTAAGTAAAGGAGGATAGAAACACATATGTAAATGCCATTCTGGGTGATCTTCTCCGTCTGTAGGTGCTTGATGTATACCTGCAGAATAAGGGAAAGAAACCTCAAATATATTATCATACTTTACAGTTAAATGCTTGTAAGCATCTGCATAAGCATCTTTTTCTTCATCTGTAAGATCTGTAATTCTTGATACAGCTCTTTTAGGAACGATCATGGTCTCAAATGGCCAAACCGCCCAATAAGGTACAAGGGCTACAAAGTGTTCGTTTTCATATACGACACGAGTACCTTGCTCAATTTCTTGTTTGATGTAATCCGATAGTAAAGTTCTACCATTGGCATCAAAATAATTTTTTTGATTTTCAGTCTTTTTTGCTGGCTCTAAAGGAACTGATTCCTGTGCCCAAATCTGACCGTGGGGGTGAGGGTTTGAGCAACCCATTACACTACCTTTGTTTTCAAAAACTTGTACATAGTTAATATAGTCTCTGCTACCTAACTCTGTATATTCTTTACACCATAGATCAACTACTTTACGGATACCCGCAACTTCCATTTCAGGAATAGTTAAATCATGACGAGGTGAGAAGCAAATTACTTTACAAAGACCTCTTTCGCTTTTTGCTCTAAAGAGACCATTATGATCGTTAACTTCTCCAGAAGGAATTTCTTCTAATAATGCAGCAAAGTCATTTTGGAAAGAAAATGTATCTGTATATTGAGGGTTAACTTCTCCACCAATACGAGTGTTACCAGCACACAAATAACAGCTTGGATCATGTTCCGGACGCTTCTCTTCTTCAATCTTCTCTACTTGTCCTTGCCAAGGTCTTTTCGCTCTATGTGGAGATACTTGAATCCATTCACCTGTTAAAGGATTGTATCGTCTATGCGGATGGTCTTCAAAGTTAAATTTCATCTTTCTGGTCTTTTAAAAAGTCTTTGTTGTAGTTGATTGGGGAGATTATAACCTCCCCAATCAGTTTGTAAATTTAGTTTAAGTTGTTGTTTGATAGCTTGATATAGTTGAAAAAATAATGGCGAGAACCATTTAAAAAATGCTATTAAACAATCACTTTTAATAAGAATTGATTATGCTTCTACAGCTTCCTCAGTTCTTGCACCTGGTCCGATTACTACAGCATAAGCTAACATGTCTTTACCCATGCCTTCTTTGTATGCTTTAGTCATACGGTCGATAAATGCATCTACTGCATCCTCTTTTACCAAGTTAATAGTACAGCCACCGAAGCCGCCGCCCATCATACGCGCACCCAACACATTGTCATCTTCTAAAGTTTGCTCCACTAGGAAGTCTAACTCAGGACATGACACTTCATATTTCTTAGAAAGGCCTTCATGAGAACCATAGATCATTTTACCTAAGTTCACTAAATCACCTTTGTCCATGAATTCACAAGCTTTTACTAAACGGTCGTTTTCTTCAACAACATAAGAACATCTGTTGTAGATTACTTGGTCCATTTCACCTTCGAATTCTTTGATCATTTCAACAGATACGTCACGTAAGTTGATGATCTCTGGATATTTCTTTTTGATTACTTCAACACCTGCTTCACATTGCTCTCTACGAGTATTGTACTCTGAAGAAGCTAATGAGTGAGTTACATTTGTGTTACATAAAACAAGTTTATGACCTGTGATGTCTAAAGTATGGTACTCATACTCTTTAGTACGACAGTCTAACTTGATTACTTTATTAGTTTGTCCGTAAGTAGAAGCAAATTGGTCCATAATACCACACTTCACACCTGCGTAATTATGCTCAGACATTTGAGAAGCTAAAACGATATCTAATTTAGAAAGATCTCCATTAAATAATTTGTTTAAGCCTGTAGCTAATCCACACTCTAATGCAGCTGAAGAAGACATACCTGCACCTAGTGGCACATCGCCTGCAAATACTACATCAAAACCTTGTGGTTTTAATCCTTTTTTAGCTGTTTCTGCAACAACACCTTTGATATAGTTGATCCATCCTTCTGTTGGAACGATAGAATCTAAATTGAAAGAATCCTGCTCGTTTAAGTCTAAAGCAAATGCATTTACAGAGTTTGTGCCGTTTAAAGCGATTGCAAATACCATTTCCTTATCAACTGAGGCAGGTAATACGAACCCATCATTGTAGTCAGTATGCTCTCCGATAATGTTAACACGACCTGGAGCTCTTGAAATTAGAGGTTCATTTTTGAATAGTTCTTCGAACTTAGCTACTATTGCTGTTGTTTGCATGATTAAAAAATTAATTTACGTTTCATTTCGATGTTTCAAAACTGTGGTTAATTTTTTTAAATGACAAATATACATTTCCGAAAATAATAAAATAACGTTACCGGAAACGTTACCGGTAAATTCTCGGTTGTTATTTACGTTATTTTTTTGTCTATTTGTAGTATGAAAAGTCGAAAGCCAACCATTAAAGATATAGCAAGAAGATTAGATATATCTGTATCAACTGTCTCAAGAGCATTACGTAATGCAGATGATATCAATCCGGTCACAAGGAGGAAAGTATTAGAACTTGCCGAGAAAATCGGATATAAGAAAAGTGTTCTTGCAGCGGGGTTAGCAAGTAAGAAATCATATTTAATAGGGGTAATCATTCCAGAAATAACGGTTCCTTTTTTCGGTACAGTGATTATGGGTATTGAAGAATTTTTAAAACCTTTAGGCTATGATTTGATCATTTTACATTCCGATGAGAATGTAACTACTGAAAGTGATTGTATAGATTTATTAATCGACAGACAGGTAGATGGTATCATGATTTCTTTATCGATGAATACGAAAGAGGATGATCATTTGAAGAAAGCAATGGAAGAAGAAATTCCGGTGGTAATTTTTGATCGATACCTTCCTGATTCTATTTTACCAATTCCAAGGGTAATCATTGATGATTTTGATGCAGGATATCAAGCAACAAATCATCTTATCAATAAAGGGTACAAAAGAATAGCATTTATCACTGGTCCGGTAGATATGTTCATCTCTCAACAAAGGCAAGAAGGATATGTTAGGGCAATGGAACGACATGGACGTTCAACGTCTGCCGATTTAATTGTACCGGCAACAGATTTAAGAAGGAGCGTAGGAACAGCATTAGATAAACTGATGGTTTTAAAAAATAGACCTGACGCAATATTAGCATTTAACGATCCTATAGCATTTAAATTAATGAGATTGCTACATAAAAGAGAAATCAAAATTCCTAAAGAAGTAGCAGTCATGGGTATTTCTGGCGATGATATGGGCGAGTTATTCTATCCAAGTTTAACCACAATAGCACAACCGGCAAAAGACATGGGATATTGGGCTGCTAATTTGCTAAAAGACAGAATGGATGCCATGAAAAAAGCTAAGGATGAAGGGAAAGTATTTATACCAATGTCTATTCAGAAATTTTTACCTATTCAACTCATTCAAAGAGAAAGTACTTAATACAATAAAATTCACTTTAAGTGATCAATTTTGTATATTACAAATTATATAATAATCTCAATCTAATTATAAATGGAAACTCAAAACCCAGAATGGGAAAACACAGAAGTAAGACCTTGGGGCATGGATGTAAATCAATTCTGCATGCTCATGCATTTATCTCAATTTGCAGGTTACCTTATGCCATTCGCTGGAGTGGCTTTACCAATTGTTATGTGGGCCACTACTAAAGAAGAAAGTCCACAAGTAGATGAACAAGGTAAAAATATTTTGAATTGGATGATCAGTACTTATATCTATGCTATAGGTTTTGGTATTTTATGTATTTTCCTTATCGGTATTCCATTCATCATTGCACTAGGTATTATGACTGTTGTTTGTGCAATTTTGGGTGCAATTAAATCTAATGATGGAGGAATATATAAGTATCCTTTTACAATTAATTTCATTAAATAGAAGATTTTTTTAATGATCATAAAACGACTGAAAAGTAATCTTATAAATGAAAAAGAATGGGATGAGTTCATAAGAATTCATGCCCATTCTTTTTTATATGCTCAATCTTGGTTTTTAAATCTCTTTGATGAAAAATGGGGAGCTTACATAGCCTATGATAACAAGAAAATCATTGGTATACTTCCTTATCAGTATAAAATACAGTTGGGAATAGTCAAAATATTGAATAACCCTTTTGTTAATGAATTAGGTGTCATCACAGATGAAAATTATGATGGTGTCAAAGAAAAGTTACTTCAATCTTTTACAGCTTTACAATTTATTTCACTGTATAAGTTTAATGTAAATAATAGTTTTAATACCTCTAAAATTATTAGTTTGGAGACTACACATCACCTTTCTTTAAATTCTGATTACGATACATTATTTAAAAATTATTCTAAAAACTTAAAGAGAAAACTGAAAGTAGCAAACAATATAACAATAGAAAAAACCGAAGACCTGTCTACTTTAATTCATCTATTTAAAAAACATGTTGCCCAAAAAATATATGGCATAGAGGAGCATCAATATGATTTATTACAAAGGATTTATCAAGAATTTAAATCAAGAGGAATAGGTCAAGTATATATTGCCAAAGAGGTAGATGAAGTACTTTGTGCTGTTTTAATGGTGCAACAGGGAAACAGGTTGATTTATTATTTTGCTGCATCCTCACCAAAAGGTAAAGAATTAAATGCTTCTGCTTTTCTGATTGATTTTTTAATTAAAAAGAATGCTAGTTCTAATTTAATATTTGATTTTGAAGGAGGTGATATTCAAGGGTTAGCACAATTTTATGGCAGTTTTGGAAGTGATAAAAAATCAATACCTGTACTTCGTCAAATGCTCACTGATAAAATCAAATCCTATTTACATTTAATATAACATTACTTAAACATTTGATTTAAAATAGAAGTGTAGTAAGTTTGTGTAGAATTTTAAACACTTTAATGTATTGAAGACAGCTAAGCTACATCAACTTTTTCATCTTGTCTGTGCAGGAGTTATTCTGTTCAATGCATTTTCTTTGTCTTTACTTAAGATTGACCTAGAAATTCAAAGAGATTTCATAGAGAAGGTTTTTTGTATCAATAAAGACAAACCTGAAATGTCTTGTCATGGACAGTGCTTCATCAACAAACAGATGAAAAAAGAAGCGCAAAAGCAGGAGGAAACCAATACTATTACCACAAAAGAAGTAGTATTATCCTATGCCGAAAAAGAGTGTTTGATTCCTCATTTTTCGCAGAAAAATCCTCTGCTGACCTCATTAAGAGTGCTAAAGAAAGCACCCCAATTAACAGCGAAAGATAAAGCTGATAGACTACTACGACCTCCCATCGCTTAGATTCATTTCCTTATTTTGATATGATATTCAAGACATGTTATGCAATAATATGCCTTAGTTTTGACGGCTTATAACTAAAGTTGATACCTATTCTAAGTGCTGATTATTAGTATTTTATTTGGTGTTTGATCATGTCAATTTCCTTATTTATTTTTTTGATATATCATTATTTGTTAATCTCATTTTAGGGGTAGCTTTTTGATGTGTCATCTAACCTAATCATACACATTAGGCAATACTTTTATGCCTAAATATTTATTTTTTTAAGATGAAAAATTTTTCAATTTTATTATATACTCTTCTTGTATCAGCTGTTTTATTTTCGTGTGATAATAATGATTCTACTTCTACAATCCCAGAAGAAGAGCTTTATACAATAGCAAAAATCACGAATGATAATGGAGTAGAACTTCAAATGAAATCTACTGCAGAAATGCTTTACGAAGGAGTAAACAATGTGCAATTTGATATCGAAAATGGAAGTTTATCAGACGGGGGAGTTTGGAAAATTATGCCTGTTATGCAAATGATGATGAACGGTGAAACTGCTCATCAACACTCTACTCCATTAAGAGGTTTCGATGTAGGAATGTCGAATACTACTACAGGTAAAGGACAAATTCTTTTTGTAATGCCTTCCTCGGAAATGGGAGAATGGACGATGCACGTATCTTATTATGTAAATGATGAAATGGAAGCAATGTGGGTGCTGCCAATTGATGTAAATGCGGTTGAATTCTTAACTCCAGCTGCAAATTATAAGACAGTCATAATGGCTCCAATTCCGGATTCTGACGATCGTTTAATATTAGGATACAATTTTTTATCTGGAACACCTGATATTGGTAATAACGATTACGAAATTCTTGCTTTTAGAAGAACACCTGCTATGATGAGTCATGGTAGAACATCAAATGAACATATGTTTGAAACTTACACAGCATACAATGATCTTACTTTTGAAGTTACACCATGGATGCCATCTATGGGTCATAGTTCATCAAATAATGAAGATCCTTTGGCAAGTAAAGAGGGTGTTTATACTGGCCTAGTGAATTTTTCTATGAAGGGAGATTGGCAATTACAATTGAACGTAAAAGACGGAGAACAACAACTTATTGAGGAAGACGGATTATCATTCTATTTAGAATTCTAATGCAAAACGTATTCTTAATCATGGTACTACTCTTTTTGGGTAGTACCTTTTCTATAAATTCTATGGCTCAGGATACATTAAAAACGATGTATTTGGGTGAAGTATTGATACAATCAGATACGATTTCTAATAATGATTATCAGTTAACGATTGATCAATTAATGAGTCAACAAGCTGATCTAAATGTAGTTAAAAGAGGAGGTTTTGCTTGGGAACCGATTATCAATGGTTACACTGATGGTCAGATTACAGTTTCTGTCGATGGTATGCGTGTTTTTTATGCCTGTACCGATAAAATGGATCCAGCAACATCTTACCTTGAGCCCATCAATTTATCAACCTTTAAAATAGCAAAATCTTCTGAAGCACAACGTTATGGAACATCAATAGGAGGGACTTTACAAGCGGAAATGAAATATCCGACACTTAATAAAGGGACTTCTGCAGGTATCCAAAGTTATTATAGCAGTAACACTAATGGATATGATGGGAATGTTTTTGTAGAGCAATCTTCAGAAAAATTTGGCTTTCGTTATTCGGGTGCCTTGCGAAAGCATGGAATTTATACCGATGGGCACGGTCAAGAAGTAGAATTTACTCAGTTTCAGAAACAAAATCATACTTTAACAACGGTTTATAAACCTAATCATCAACATGAATTGACAGGTCTATTTATGTTTGATGAAGGGAAAGATATTGGTTATCCGGCTTTGCCAATGGATGTGAGTTCTGCTACTGCCTATATGGGTAATATCGGTTATAAAAATCATGTAAGTGATAGGACTTTTGAATTATTACAAGCAAAAGTATATTTCAATTCTATTGAACATATCATGGATGATACAAAGCGAGAGAACGTTGCCATGCATATGGATATGCCAGGAAAGAGTACCACATTTGGGGCTTGGTTCCAGGCAGATAGAAATACAGCTTTGCATCATCAAGAAATAAGGGTAGAAGGATTTTCTAACTTGCTTTTTGCTGATATGCGAATGTATTCACCAATAGGTGGCCAAGATATGTATTTAATGACTTGGGGTGATATTCATCGTTACAATGCTTCTGCTTTTATTTTGGATCAATGGCAATTGGACCCTCGCTTAACTTGGACCAATAGTTTAAGGATGGAATATAATTCTACCAATTTGACGAGTGATTTTGCTCGTAAGCAATTTGAAACTCTCAATTCCTATATAGATGGTGCAAAAAGTCATTTAACCGGTAACTTTTCTTCTTCTTTTCACTATCAGTTAAATGATGCATGGTCCTCTGATTTTGGAGTAGGTTTTACACATAGGGCCCCAACAGCTTCAGAAATGTACGGGTATTATCTATTTAATGCTCGAGATCGATTTGATTATGTGGGTAATCCAGATATTGATACTGAAAAAGCATTCGAGTTTAATTTCAATATAGGTTACGAAAAGGAGGGATGGAAATTCGTTTTTAATGCCCGTAAAGTATTTTTGGATGACTACATAGTAGGTGTTATTCAAGAAGATTTAGATGCAAGTACTCCAGGTGCATTGGGAGTGAAAAAGTACGAAAATGTAGGAAAAGCCAATACATCTCATTTAAGCATGTTATTAGGTAAAGAGATAAGTAATTGGCTCTATTATCAAATTAACTTTAGAATGGATAATGGGTTTATTGATGCATTACATTCACCTCCAGCATATATGAGTCCGCTTACCATTGATCAAAGAGTGGCATTCAATATCAAAAAGATACAAGTGGGAATAAACTATAAATATTGCGATGGCATGAGCACACCTGCGGATGTGTTAGGAGAGCAAAAAACTTCCGCTTATCATCTTTTCGATTTAAACGTAGATTATGGTATTTCTCTAAGAAAAGGAATATTGAATTTATCAGCCAAAGCTGAAAATATTTTTGATACTTATTATATCGATCCGTTTGCTTGGAATAACATTCCTAATATAGGGAGGAATTTTAAGGTAGGAGTAGGATATAGTTTCTAAAGAACAAATAAAAAAGGCTGTAACCATTATTTAATAGGTTACAGCCTTTTATTAGGTACTTGTTTCTATTCATACTTTACGTTATATATGATCTGCTTTACATGTGATTACTTGCCCATTTTTTCGGTTGAATGTAACGTAAATTAATGCATTTTCATTCACAATTAACCTCACATTTACCACCCCAGAAGTTTTGGTAACTTCTTTAATAGTCGCTGATCTGATTCCGTTTTCAAAGGCACAGAAAAACTCCTCGGTGGATAAATTGTATAAATATAGTGTCTCATTCTCTTCATATAAACCAACCCATTCTTCTAGAAGATCAATGGTTTGTCTATCATCCAATTCAACGTCAATTATCATAAGATATTTGTTGAACCATTCGGTATCATTTGCATAAATGTTAAGAGGGATAAGGAATGTTATTAATAATATAGTAATGTAGTGTTTCATATATTTATAGTTGGTGTTCGTATAATTAACATTATTAAAATAATTATAATTCTATGTTTGTAAGTATTTTATTAAATGTCCTTTTAAAACGGTTAATTTCATGAAATAAAATGTAACATCTTCTTAAAGTGCAATATTATTAATTGATAAATTACAATAGTTAGGGTTACATGGCATGTAAGGATTTTAATTAATTACTAATTTTGAAGAAAGGGAAGCCTATACTACAGTAGTTAGACTTTTTCATAGAGGATAGTACTTCTTATTCATCTTTTTATACTTTTGTGTTTTGATCTTTTATTATGATACAGAGAAGTATACCATTATCTAAAATAAGAACACTAATCACAAAATTAAGTGATCTTTCCTATCAATATGATAAGGAAACACATACTATTACCTACACATTGGAGGATGAGGAGATCTATCAATTAAGATTACCTTATCAATTAGATGAAAATCTTGAAGTGAGAAACTATGATTATGTCATTTGTTTGATTCAAACAGAAAATGCATCGGTGGGAATGGTTAAAGATCATCAGATTATTGATCATAAAACTTTTTCGACTTATGCTGTCAGGAAAAAGCAAGGGAAAAGTCAGATTAAATATTTAAAAACAAGAGGGAAGTCAAAAGCAGGTTCACGTTTACGTTTGGCCAATACGATTAATTTTTTTGAGCATATTAATGAACGTCTTCAGCAGTATTTTAAAGATCATGAGGTAAAAAAGGTCATGTTTAGCTGTTCAAAAATTCTTATCCCATATTTATTTACTTCAAAAGTAGCTTGTCCATTTGATAAAAAAGATGAGCGTATACATAAAATACCTAAATACATTCCAAATGCTAATTTCGAAGATCTTACACAAACATTTAAAAACTTACAAAAAGGAGAGTTTATCTTCTCAGAAGCATCAAAAGAAGATGCTGAAATACTATTACAAAGCGTTTTTGATAATTAATGTTTTTTTATTCGTTACTCTAAGTTGTACATCAAAAAATATGAATTGGATGGATAAGGTTATAATTGAAGGTAGACATGTATCTAAACAGAATTCATTGGACTTATTTTGGCCAGGATCATCAATCACTTTTAAAGTAAAAACCAAATCTCTACAATTAAAAATGTGTGATACGGTTGGAGAAAGTGAATATCTAGTTATTGTAGATCAGGAAGCAAAACATCAATTTGTCGTTAATCAAGATAGTATTTATACACTTTGGGAAGAAAATGAGGTGAGAGAAGTTGAGATCACATTACATCGATTAAACGATTTTTCAAGAGGTACCACTAGTATAGAATTATCCCAATTTAATGGAGACTTCTTGCCGATCAATAAAAAGAAAAAGCAGATTACTTACTACGGGAATTCAATTACAGTTGGGTATGCAAATGTTGATACTACGGGTACGGATAACTCATTATATACTAGTAATTACAAAGCATTTTCTTCTTTAACTTCTAGAGCTTTATCAGCAAGTCAAAATGTAATTGCAAAGAGTGGAATTGGCATTACTATGAGTTGGGGAGATTACATTATGCCTCAAATATATAATAGGATAGATCCAACAGATTCGACTTCAGTATGGGATTTTCAACAAGATACTACAGATTTAGTAGTTGTAAATTTAATGCAAAACGATTATTGGTTAAGTGGGCATCCTGCTCATGAAAGGTATATTCATTGGATAGGAAGACAACAACTTCGAAAAGAAGATTTTATTCAATCTTATGCATCGTTTCTAAAACAGCTGAGAAAAGCACATCCACAAGCTCCTATTATTTGTGTTTTAGGATGTATGGATGTAGTTAAGGAAGATTCTCCATTTATTGATTATGTTGACGAGGCCGTTAAAGAATTAGACGATAAGTCAATTTATCGACTTAATTTCCCCTATTTAGCTAAAGAAGCACATCCTAATGTAGATATGCACCAAGCAATGTCAGACATATTAGTGCAATACATTCGAGAGCATCAATTATTGTAATTGTATGATAACGTGATTCTGATTAAATTTTTGAAGTCAATATTTGAATACTGTCGAGTTAATTGTAATTTCTATAAGTTAATTGATAAAACTAAAGTAAAATAGAAATGTACGGTATTGTTAATAAAGCAATCCAAGGATTGGTAACTGAAAATTTTGGTCAAGAAAATTGGGATGCCATCCTTAAAAAAAGTGGAGTAGATATAGAGCTCTTTGCAGGAAATGAAATATATGATGATAAAATTACGTTTGATCTAGCTATTGCTGCTTCAGAAGTATTGAGTCTACCACTAAAAGATGTGCTCATTGCATTTGGAAAGTATTGGGTGCTAACTACAGCTAAAAAACATTACGGCTCTCTTATGGATACAGGGGGGAATAATTTGAAAGATTTTTTCTTTAACCTACCTAATTTTCATAGTCGTGTAATGTTGCTTTATCCTAATATCCAGCCTCCTGAATTTGATGTGGAGGAAATTCCTGGTAATTCTAATTCTATCAAGGTAAAATACTTTTCTGTAAGAGAAGGATTAACGGACTTTGTCTATGGCCTAATGTTAGGTCTTGGTGAAGCGTTCGAAACAGAAGTAGAAGTAGAATTTGTTCAAGGTAGAGTGGATGGTCTTCCACATGATGAATTTACTGTAAGTTGGTAAAATGGATATTAATATAGCAAATACAAATATTGATTTTGATTTACTTTATCCATTTTATTTTATAGTGGATAAGGATAAAAAATTTGATAGTGTAGGGAAAAGTTTTGATAAGCTTTTCCCTAACATTGTTGGAAAAGATTTTGATGACACATTAAAGTTAGTTCGTCCTTGGAGTATTAAGTTTAATTATAATGAATTAATCGGACAACTTACAAAAGTATTTGTATTTCAAAATGCAAAAAAGGCTATTGTTTTAAGGGGGCAAGTAGTACTATTAGAGGCCGAAAAGAAAATATTATTTTTAGGCTCTCCTTGGATGAAAAGTACCGATGAATTAGTTACCCATAAATTGGCTTTAAGTGATTTTGCATTAAATGATCCTACGCCTGATGCAGTTCAGTTATTGAAAATGAATGAAATTAACCTAACTGAACTAAGAGAACTAACAGATAGATTAAAGCAACAAAAGATAAAAGTAGAGGAGAAGGAATTATTATATAGAGGTCTAGTAGAAAATGCCTCGGAGATTATAATAAGAACAGATTTAGACGGTAGATTTCTCTATGTCAACCCTTCTTTAATTGAGCTTACGGGTTATACGGAGGAAGAACTTTTAGGAAAAGAGTTTTTCGAACTTATCACAGAAGATCTTCATGATGATATTGCCGAACAATTTCATCAGCAAGCCTACTTATCAAAAGATAAAGACATTTATGAGTTTAGTATAAATACAAAATCAGGTAAAATAATTTGGTTATACGCTACAATAATCTCCATTAAAGATGATAACAATAAAATCTTAGGATATTCGTCTGTTGGGGTTGATATTTCATTAAGAAAAGAAATGGAAGAGGCGTTGTCAAAAGCGAGAGAAAAGGCCATTGAAACTGCCAAAGTGAAAGAACGTTTTATTGCAAATACCTCTCATGAGTTAAGAACACCAATGAATGCTATTATTGGGTTATCTAATTTATTGACAAAAACACCATTATTACCGAAACAATCTGAGTTTATTCATGCTATCAAGACATCTGCTGAAAATCTTCTTGTGGTCATAAATGATGTTTTAGATATTTCTAAAATAGAATCTGAAAAACTTGAAATTGAACATATCGAATTTGATTTGAAAGATAGAATCAAATCTTTTGTAAGATCATTAGAAATAAGAGCTACAGAAAAAAATATTCTATTAAATCATAAATGGAACGAAGATATACACCCTACATTAATTGGAGATCCCTATCGTTTAAATCAAATATTAACCAACTTAGTTAGCAATGCTATAAAGTTTACAAACTACGGAGAAGTAACTTTAGATATATCAATAGATGTAGACAAGACCAACGAAAATAATCAGCAGGTTCTTTTTAAAGTAATTGATACTGGAGAGGGTATTCCTAAAGAGAAACACGATAAAATATTTGAAGGATTTTCACAAGCAGATGCTTCTGTTACACGTAAATTTGGAGGAACAGGCTTAGGTTTAACCATCAGTAAAAGTTTAATAGAATTGATGGGTGGAGAAATTTCTCTGGAGAGTGAAGTGGGGGTAGGAACTACTTTTACCGTAAGTATACCTTTTGAAAAGTGCAGTATCATTAATGATGATACTAGCCTTATACTTTCTCAAGAAGATGTGGATTGGTCTGATTTTAATGTCTTATTGGTAGAAGATAATCAGTTTAACCAACTTTTAGCAGATAACATTTTAAAGCAGTGGAACCTAAATGTAGACATAAGTGATAATGGAAAGATTGCTACAGAAGTTCTAAGAAATAAATCATACGATGTAATCTTAATGGATATTCAAATGCCGGAAATGGACGGTATTGAAGCCACTCAATATATTAGAAATACGTTACAAATAGGAACGCCAATTATTGCATTAACGGCAAATGCAATGAAATCTGATTTAGATTATTATAAAGAAATTGGAATGGATACAACTGTAACTAAACCATTTCAACAAGAAGACTTATTTATAGAACTATCAAAGATCTTTGATCAAAAAGAAATAAAAGACGAACACGGGGTAGATCATTCTACTTGGGAAGATAAGAGTGTTCTTTTAGTGGAGGATAATGAATACAATCAACTTCTTGTAACTAATATCTTATCTAGATGGGGTTTAAATGTAATCAAAGCCGATAATGGTAAAGAGGCAGTTAACATAATTAGTTCAGGGGATAAACTAGATTTAATTCTAATGGATATCCAAATGCCCGTAATGGATGGCGTAGAGTCCACTAAAGTGATTAGAGAAAAATACAACAAAAATATTCCAATTATAGCTTTCTCAGCACATTTAACCTCAGAATATGAAGAGAAATTTTTAGAAGTAGGAATGAATGGTTGTATTCCAAAACCCTTTAAAGTGGGTCAACTGAAAAAAGTAATTCAGGACGTCTTTTTCTTGAAACCTAAAGATAAAGAATTACATCGCCCATCAGATTCTTGGAAAGGAAAGAAAGTATTGGTGGTAGAAGATAACATGTTTAATAAAATGCTGGTCGTTAATATTTTAGAAGGCTGGGGTTTAGAAGTGGAGACTGCTGAACATGGTGAAGAAGCAGTCGAAATGGTAAAGGATATACATTATGATATAATATTAATGGATATCCAAATGCCTGTGATGGATGGTATTGAAGCTACAAAAATTATAAGAGGAGATTTAAATCAAAGCCTACCGATTATTGCACTAACGGCAAATAGTTCTAAAGCAGATCAAAAGATTTACAAGGCAAATGGGATAGATGCTTGTGTATCAAAACCATTTGATCTAGAAGACTTGGAGGAAGTCATTAAAAAACATCTGAATCAACAAAATAAGGATGTTAGAAGGAAGGAGTTAAAAAAAGGCAATTGGAGAGGAATGAAAGTACTCATGGTAGAGGACAACCCTTTCAATATCTTGCTTTTAAAAGGTATACTTGAAAATTGGGAAATGGATATTTTCGAAGCTGAAAATGGTTTAATTGCTACAGATTTATGCAAAGATGAGGACTTTGATATCATCCTAATGGATATTCAAATGCCTGTGATGGATGGCGTTGAAGCTACAAAAATTATTAGAAATGACTTAAAACTAAATACACCAATTATTGCAATTACTGCAAATGTAGAAGAAGATTTAGTGCAGAAATATATTAGTGTCGGTATGAATGCTTGCATACCAAAACCTTATGAGCAAGAAGATTTACAAAAATTTATAATGAAATATCTTTAACCTGAGTTTTTAAAACTCAGGTTAATAATTAAGCCGTTGTTGTTTTTTTGGTTTTGCCTTTTTGAAACCATATATAACCGAAAACTATACCTAATACACCTAAGAAATGATATAGTTTTACACCTTGATCTAAAATGCTTACAACAATCCAAATGGCATCACTAATTACTGGTGTAACTAATGCAAATAAACCAATTACAAAGCCTTCAACTTTATAAATTTGCCAAGTAGTGAAGACATGATAGAATAAGGCAGCAAAAGGAAATACGCCTATTATCCAATTCGTAAAATATTTTCTAATTGATTCCATGATTACTTCATTTATGTTTGATATAAAACTAACAAATGTAGCTATTTAAGTCAAGTGATTTGATTGTAAACAATGTTAATTTAGATCCCTTATTCATTCATTATGAGTATCTTATTATGAATTATATAAACTCATGAACAAATATTAACAACTTAAGTGTTGTTTTTACATTTGTTATTAATTGAGGTTTTGGTTTGTTAGTTGTTAAACAAATTTATTTAGTTTGATTTTTCTATTTGAAAATGATATTGCAACTTTTAATCTTGAAAAAGTATTTCATTTTTTTCAATAGGAGGTAACACGTTTTTTAGAATTTTAGTATAAGTTTAATTTCCTTATTAAAATTGTATTACGTAAAAATAAATAGATAAATATTTCATTCAATTTATTGCCACTTAAGTTGGTTGTGATATTCCCTGTTTTTGAGGTCGAAGGAAATCGAGATGCAGAAGCTATTGAAGTGATTCAAAGTATCTATCCTGATAAGAAAATGGAACCCATTGAAATGAATGAGATAGCAAAAGAAGGTGGATTGATGAATTATATATCTTGGACAGGATAATACATGCCAAACAAATTGCCATTTATGAATTGAAATAACATTTTTATCTTAGTACATATATCAACAAAAATCACTCACAAAATAGTAGGAGAGACCTTCTTAATTTTGTGAGTGATTTTACCTAAATTTTTTAATTTAATTAAAACTCTGAGCTTAATTTATTTTCTGTATTTGCAGACTGATTTAATCTTTCTTTTTCCTTTTTACACCTCTAACAGCTTCTTCTTCCCAAGGTTCATCTGGCCAAGCATGCTTAGGATACCTTCTTTTTAATTCTTTTTTGACCTCATAATAGGTATTGTTCCAAAAACTATGAAGATCAGAAGTGATCTGAACAGGTTTGAAACCTGGAGATAATAAGTGCATCAATACTTTGTTTTTTCCCTTATTGATAGATGGAGTCTCAGATAGACCAAAGCATTCTTGAAGACGTACAGATAAAATTGGAGCGTCTCCATTACTTAAATATTTTACTTTGATATTACTTCCACTAGGCACTTTAATTCTTGTGGGTGTAAGTTGTTCTAATTCTTCTTGTTGTTCCCAAGGTAAACTATGATGAAGAATATCCATTAGATTTAATTTCTTTAAATCTTGTGGCTTTTTCACATCAGTTAAATAAGGTGACAACCATTTTTTATTGTTTAATAATAAATGAGACGTTGAACAATCAGGCCAACCTTCTTTTGGATTCCATTTTCTTAGACAACTCACCCTTGCTTGCCACTGCTGCACTTCTTCATTAAAGTCTAACAAACGTTCACCTTCTTTCTTAATAGCATCAGTAATAGCATTTAATTTTGCCTCTTCAGAAACACTTTGTATAGGGGTACTTTTAAGAACAATATTACCAATTCTTAAATCTTTTGAAGCAATTAATCCACCGTCTTCCGTATCCCATTCAATCACTTCCTTTTCCTTCACCATAGTGGCCAAATCTTTAGGATCTAATGGAGAAGCCATAAAAATCTTGCCCATGTTTTCTCTTGCATCAATATGTGCTACAGCAAGCCATTGTTCGTAGGCTAGATCATCTTTATGACCTGCCATGGCAATTTTACCATTTGCTAATTGAAACTGTGCATTATTTCCAGGTTTAGAACAGGCAATTCTTTCCGGATAGGCGTGAGCCAGTAAAACTCCGGTTTCGAAATCATCCACAGAAGAATTGTCAATAGGTGCATCAAATAGTTTTCGATATTGATTGGCTACTTTATCGATATTTGTGAATCGCTTGTTTTTACCATCATCTCTGCGGTACCTTCTTAATGCTTCAATTCTAAGATTGATGTCTATACCAGCCTCTCTTGGTAGGGGGTCTCTCTCGTCTAAAATTGCAGCTAAATCACAGGCTAAGCCAAGTAGATCATTTTCTTGACCGTACAATAGCATATGGGCAATTCTAGGATGACAAGGAAGTTGGTGTACCTCTTTACCATGTTCAGTTAATTTTCCTTCTTCTAAAGCTTCTAATTGCTCTAAAGTTTCAACAGCCTGTAAAAAATGACCGTTTGGCGGTGGAGTTACCCAATCCAAAGATGTTGGAGAGGTAATGCCCCATTCTGCCATATCTAAAGCTAATGCTGTAAGGTCAGCTTTTTCGATTTCTGGAGTTCTTTCCTTATCTAATTTATGATGTGTCGAACTGCTCCAAAGTCTATAACAAACCCCTTCAGATAGACGACCTGCACGCCCTTTTCTTTGGTCAGCAGCGTCTTCGGAGATTTGTTCAGTGATGAGTTTGGATAAACCGGAGTTGGCATCAAATACTTGTGTTCTTGTAAAGCCAGAATCAACAACAATTTTAATTCCTTCAATTGTTAAACTGGTTTCGGCAATATTGGTAGCCAAGACCACCTTTCGTTTACCTTCCTTATTAGGGAATATTGCTTTTTGCTGTATATGAAAAGGGAGCTGTCCATAGAGAGGGTGTATCATAAAACCTTTTAAAGCTCCTCTCAAAATCTCCTCACACTTTTTGATCTCACCTTGACCGGGTAAAAAACAAAGTATATCTCCTTCATGTTTTTTTGAGGCATCAATGACAGTTTTAGCAGTTAATTCTGGGATTAAATACCTATCAATATCACCAACATAATTCACATCCACAGGAAACATTTTACCCTTACTTTCTAATATAGGAGCATGATTTAACATGCTAGAAAGTTGTGGCATATCCATGGTTGCAGACATTACCAAAATTCTCAAATCTTCTCTGATCACTTTCTGTACCTCTCGTGAAAGCGCCATAGCCACATCAGCATGAATACTTCTTTCATGAAATTCATCAAATATTACTAACCCTATATTTTCAAGGGTATTGTCATGATGTATCATACGAGTGAGAATACCCTCAGTGACTACTTCAATTTTAGTGTTTTCTGATACTTTGGTATCGAATCTGACTCTATAACCTACGGTATTTCCTACCTTTTCACCAAGCATATCAGACATTCTTTCAGCAATAGATTTTGCCGCTAAACGTCTTGGTTCTAACATCAATATTTTTTGATTCCCAAGCCATTCTTCCTCTAATAATGCCAAAGGAAGAAGCGTACTTTTTCCGGCACCCGGAGGAGCTTTTAGAATAAGTGTATTTTGATGTGAAAGTTTTTGAAGAACTTCCGGAATAATTTCCTTTACAGGAAGTGAGGTGTTTTGATATGAAAATGTCACTTGATAAGATTTTATGAAGCGACAAAGGTACGAATACTCTTAAAAATCACCCAAAATGGTGATGTTATATAATCAGAATAAGAAGTATCTTTGAACTATAAAGCATTATTATGAGCGAATTAAAAATACTTATTGTAGACGATCATGTGTTATTTTGTACTGGTATTGAACAGATTCTAAAAAATCTATTAAATGCAGAGGTGACCGTATGTTTTAATCCAATAGATGCTTTAACCGAATTACCTCTCCATGAATATCAAATTATCTTAGTAGATATGGACATGCCCGAGATAAAAGGGTTTGAGTTTATTAAACGTGCTAAGGCAATTACAACTGATTGTAAATTTCTAATAGTTTCTATGCATAGTAAACCGTCCATACTGATAAAAGCAAAAAGACTTAATATTGATGGTTATATTTTAAAGGATGATGAAATGTCTACATTTCAAGAAGCTATTCTAGAAATTATGGATGGTAGACAATATTTTACTCATAAAGTCAATTCTTTTATGAAACTTAGAGAAGATACCAAAGCATTTGTATCTCCTAGAGAAGAGCAAATTATCAAGTTAATTGCTGATGGGAAAAGTATGAAAGATATTTCAGATGAATTATTTATCAGTCATGAAACAGTAAAAACACATACTAAAAATATAAAAGCAAAATTAAAAATAGACACTAGGGCCGACTTGATTAAATATGCTGTAGAAAATTTACTTGTTTAGATCGAAATCGTATGAAATTTACTAAGCTTCTTCTCACTATTGCCTTCCAACTAACCTTTATCTCTCTAGTTTTTTCAAATGAAATTAATGAAGAAATACTTGATGATCAATTAGAAGTATCAGATCTAATGAAAGCCTTTGATGTAACTACTATAGATTTCGATGAATTAAACCTTGATCATTATCTTTATAAAGATGCTACAGCACAACCACTCAAAGAGGTGTTTCTAGGTCCTGCGTCTACTCCAAAATTATTTTATTTTGATTTTTCTAATGTATCAGAGGAAGAATATTTTTTGAATATTGATTTTGGAATGATTAGAAAATTAAATGTCAAAATCATTCAAGACACCACAGAAGTAGAATATCATTTAGGTACTAATCAAATACATTCATTCATAGATTATTTTGAACCATATGTAGGTTATATAATACCTTTACCCAAGGGAAAAGCTAAAGTGGTGATAGGAATTGATGGTGATGATAATACAGTAATGACCAATTTTTTTATAACAAAAAAAGAGTTCCTAAGTAAACAGAGCAATGAAATAAAATACAATAATAATATCCTGAAATCTATCACGACTTTTCAGGCATTGATGTGTTTTTTAATGTTTATTGTTCTTCGAAAAAATATTATTTTATTCTGTTTTATGAATATTGTTGGACTGACATTATTTACAGAAACACAGTCACTTATATTCTATAATTATATTCCAAATGAGACTTTATTATATGTTTTTAGATTAATCGGAAATAATACCTATACATTGTTTACTCTTTTGTTATACATGAGTATATACCCTCCATTAAAATACAAAAAACAAATAATAATAGTGAGTTTAGTATTAACCAGTATCAATGCTGTTTTACTTACTTTTTATACTTTTGTAGGGCTAGATGTAAAGGTTTTCTCCTTAATTCTTACAATTTATAATATATCAGTTGGACAACTTTTTATTTTCACAGCAATGACACTCTGTCTCCTCAATATGTTGAAAACCCCCAACTTTTGGAATATAGGGATCTTTACTATACAATCTTTTTTATACGGAATTATAGGGATATTTATTTCAAGTCCTTCTTTGGGTTTATCATCAAGAATGAGTAATGAGAGTACAGCTTCTTATTATATTAATCTGATACAGATTTTATTTTTCATCATTTTAATCATCTATAAATTTATTAAGGATGAGCAAATAAGGAAAAGCATTCAATTATCAATTTATGAAATAAGAGACAAAACAAACACAGCATTGATAGAAGGTGAAATGAAGGAAAGGGAAAAAATTGGGAATAAACTCACTAAAAATATATCAGAAAACCTGAAAGTACTTACCAATACTAACAATAATGATTTAGATACTAAAACCTTAGAAAAAACAATCTTTGCTGTGAGATCTTTAAGTCATCAATTACTCTTGCCAAATTTTGAAGAGGATGAATTTGAAGATATTATGCTTGATTTATTGATGAAACATAATACAGAAAAAATCTCCTGTTTCATGCACCTAAAAGAGTGGGAAAATGTACAAGTGACTGTACAGCAACATATTTATAGGTTAATACAAGAAATTTTAATTTATTTGGAAGAGAGAGAATGTTCAGGAAGTTTATTTTTTAATTTTACTCAAGAGGAGCTGTTAGGAGATTTCTCAATAGAATGGAGTAGTACAAATGAAAATACAGAACAAATCTTTGCTTTCTTATCAAAAGCAATTCGTTATAGAATTATAGCAATTGATGGTCAATTCTCTGAAGATATAAAAAGTCAAAATTATTTTTTAAACCTAACTGGTATAGACTTGAGTGGTCAACAAGAAAAAGATGCTCTAATTTAACAGTTAAGTGATATAGTCCTAGTGAAAGATATGTTAGTAGTAATTTTTCATATGCTTTTATTGATTACGCCTACTAAAGAACAAAGTTTTAAGCATGATGTTAAAACTGATTTTTATAAATATGAAGGCAATGTCAAATTAAATATTCACAGTGCTGTTTTAGAACAGGAACATTGGAAGTCTATATCTAATACAATTTATCATGATGGATTTAATGAGGTAGAGTGGTATAAATTATCTGTAACTTCTGAATGGGAAGGAGAATGTCTTTTATATCTAGATAATGTATTATTTGATAAACTGATTGTTTATGAAGTTTCTAACCAATTCTCAGAATATAACTTTTATGATTTAAGCCGTTATAATCAGTTAGATAATTTTGAAAATGGAGGGTTAAAACAATTGATTTTTTTAGCCAAGGGTGAAAAGAAAAATATATTTTTTAAAGTACGTTCTAAAGGATTTCCTACCTATACAAGATTAGAGCTTTTGACTGGAAACATGTATTCTAAGTTGCACAACGATACTCATTTATTTCAGATTTTTGCAAGGATAATTATTTTTTGCTTTTTAGTTTTCGCTGTTCTTATAGGTGTTATTACCAGGTTTAATGTATTTAGATATTATATTTTAAATACACTTTCTTCCTTCTTTTTAGTAGAAGCAGAATATGGATTTATAGTACAGTTGGTGGGTAATCAGAACGAATCATATATACGTTTATTTCAATTGTGTTGTATGCATATATTTATTTTGTCCTACGTATTGTTTTATTATAAAGGCATTAATAATAGAAAAACATTACACAAAAACTTAAGTGGTTTAACAAATACAGCTCATACTTTTTTTTTAGCATCGATGTTTGTTTTTATATCAGGAATTTTCACTCAATATACAAACAGATTCTTCTTGGTTTTTTTAGGTTTAAGTTACATCATCGTATTGTGTTTAAATTTATATTTTAATTATTCGGCTTATCTGAAAAAGAAAGATATTGCAGGGATATCACTATTAATCAACTGTATTAATTTAATATTATTGGTTGGACAAATGTTTGTACTAAAAGAATATTCTACTTCTACTTTTACACAGCAAACAAACATTTATTTATTGGTGATTACTAATACGGCCTGTTGCTTTCTATTGTTACTATATTATACTATTAATATCCATAATAAACGTTCTCAATTGGAAGTAGAAGAACATCAGCTATTACAAAAATATTCTAATGAGGTGATCTTAGGACAAGAAAAAGAGAGGATTAGAATAGGGAGAGAATTACACGATTTTGTTGGAGGGAATCTATCATTAGTAAACAAAACACAAAATTTAAAGGTTGATGCAATTAAAAATATATTAATTAATACGGCTCGAAACGTAGAAGAATTAAAACTAGGGTTGCTAGAAGAATTTGACAATAAGGTATCGAATAAAACCTTGTTTCTGAATTTAGTTGAAAAATTCCATTCAGATAAAATGAATTGTTTTATCCAGTTTGATGGAGATGAATTTGATCTTGTGTCAAAAGAGATGATTAATCATTTATATAGAATTACCCAAGAACTGATGAATAATGCTCTAAAGCATAGTGAATCAACTTTAACTATTTTGGCTTTTGTGATTGACACTAAAAAGAATACATTATACTTTCATTATAACGATAATGGAAAAGGATTTAAAGTTAGTAAATCTTTAAAGGGAATGGGGATCAAAAATATCCAATATAGAGTAAAAGAGATGGGAGGTAATTTATCAATCAATTCAAATAATGGAGGAACTACAATAGTTATTTCTGATTTATTGTTATAAAATATTCTAAGAAATTCTGCTGTGCAGAAAGAGTGCATTATATTGTTTTTTATTTGTAGTGTTCAATAATTGATTACTTCAATGACTAGATAATAATTAAAATATGCCAATTAATAAAAACGCACAAATTAGATACAATACCTTAGATAGATGTTTTAGAAATACTGGAAGAATGTATTTTATCGATGATCTTATAATAGAATGCAATAAGTCTCTTAGTGAATTAGACCCAAATACATCTGGTATTAGAAAAAGACAAGTTTTTGATGATATTAAATTTATGGAATCAGAGGCGGGTTATGGAATTGAGTTAGATAGAAACAAGGAGGGGAGAAGAACATACTACAGGTATTCGAATACTAAGTTTTCCATTTCAAATCAGCCAATTAATGAAAAAGAAGCAAGTCAACTTAAATCTGCATTAACAGTATTAGGACGTTTTGAAGGTATGCCTCAATTTGAATGGGTGAGGGAATTAAAAACAAAACTATCGTCTACTTTTTCAATGGAGGATCAAGATCAAGTGATTAGTTTTGATAATAACAGTGATTACACAGGAATTATTTTCTTAGAAAAATTATTTGATGCAGTCACCAATAAAAGAGTGATTGAAATTGAATATACACCATTTGGATCAACTGAAACGAAATGTTTTGTCTTGCATCCTTATTATCTAAAGCAATACAATAATAGATGGTTTCTGTTAGGAAAGGATGAACGATTTAGTTCATTAACTACACTGCCACTTGATAGAATGAGACATGTAAAGGAGGTAGATCAAACCTACATACCGAATGTTGATGTAAACTTCTTGGATTACTTTTATGATATTGTTGGGGTAACTAGAACGAATGAAGAGTCTCAACTAATAGAATTCTGTGTTATTAATGAAAGAGCGGATTATGTGAGAACTAAACCTATACATGGTACGCAGAAAGAAAAATACACGAATGAAAAAGGTACCGTTTTCTCTATCGATGTCATTCCAAATAAAGAATTAGAAACTCAATTATTTTCATTTGGTGATGCTCTTACAGTTCTTTCTCCAAAATCGTTTAGAAACCAAATGAATGAAAGGGTGAAAAAATTGTATGAAGCGTATCAATTATAGCTACTAATTTCATCCATTTAATAAATGGAACTAATTGGGAAGTACTGAGGACTAATTAGGAAATCAAAGAGGTGAATAACAGCGTTTTATTAATTGTAGCTTGACAGGAAGTTAAGTTTACAAAGATGATATTATAACCCCAAAAAAAGGTGGCACATTTTTAAAATGTGTCACCACTAACAAAGATAAGAATAATGATGTTTTGATAAATTGATAATGATTACTGTGAAGTAATACCTCTAGTTTCTAGAAATTTACTTTGATGTTAAAGAAAAGGTTGTCTCAATATTGAATGAGACAACCTTTTTTTATAAAAAACACTAATCATTTTTCTTTCATATAAAGATTAGAGTCTCTTCAATAAATTAGTATTTTTTTGAACTACCGAAATTAAGATTGGCACCAAATCTCATATTTGCCGTCTTTGTACCTTCTACATCAAATGCTCCGGTGATAAGATTGTCTGTTATGAAATACATTTGGAAACCAGGAAACCCTACAGATACCATCCCACCAAGGTGAGCCAAGCTTTGTTTGTCTGCAGTATAACTTAATCCAATTCCAAATACTTTTCCTAGTTTTTGTTGGGCATGCAATGTAAACGAAGGTAATATTAATTCTTCATAATTTGTTTGAGAATATAAAGCCCCTAAAGTGGTGTTTTTAGTTAAATTATATGATGTTCCAATGTTAAAAGACCATGGTAAAACAGTCATCTCGGTACTTTTTCCTTCATATTCCTTGAAACTAAGTGTGTCGAATGTAGGGTAAGGCGATTCAATTGAATTTCCTAGTAAAACGTCTTGGATATTTAAACCATCAAAATTATAATTACCCAAATCAGAATCGTAATTTACTTGATCATCAGCAGACCATTTAATAGCCCCTAAATTCAAAACAGAAGCTTCTACTTTCCATTGATCATTAATTTGATAAATTGCACCCAAATCTATTGCAGCACCATAATTAGAAAAACTTGTTGTAGATTCAACCATGTCGTCTTCATTCACTGAAAAGTTGTTATCAGTATCAATAAATTTTCCTAATCCATTACCAGAAAGAGTAAAACGTCCATCTACTTCAGTATCAAAACTTGTATTGTCTTTTTGAACAAAAGAGGCCTCTGCTTTTGCTTTTAACTGTTGTTTACCAGATAGTAACTTTATTGTAGCACCTAAAGATAATTTCTCATTTACTTTAAAATTGGTACCTAAATTAAGAGAAACATATCCCATAACATCCATAATAGCAGATACATATTGTGTTTCACCAAGAACGCCTGGTGCCGCAGGCCCTTTGGTAAGTAATTTAAATAGATTGTCATTATATACAGTTTTCTGAAACAAACCATAGTTTAAACTAACACGAAATCCGAAATTATCAGTTTGATGATATAACCCTATAATTTCAGAAGACAAACTACTTAATTGAACATTATTTTTGGGAGATAAAATATTACTTAAAGCGTTTTGATCAATATATCCTTGACCATTTTTTTCATAATAAATATCACTTAATGAAAATTCATTAGTGGCACTCAGACTAATATTTGTAATAGGAATACTTACTACCCATTTAGAATCAATAGATCTAGCAGGGTTGAGCTGTTGAGCTTGTGCTACATTTTCTTGAAAGAATAATGTATTTACTTGTTGAGCGTATGAATTAACGCACAAAAAGATAAAAGGGAGTATATATAAATATTTTTTCATTTGACTATTTTGAGCTATTTGTACCGTTAATAGAAGCATTAATGTAAATACCTGAGATGATTTCTAATTCTTGATTGTAAGTGATCCTTACAGGTTCAAGTTCAGAAGTATCTGGATTACCATCTGCTTTCATTACAAAAGAGATCTCAACAGCAGTAGCTTTAAGTAAAGCATCTACTTGTTCCATATTCAACATAGTAGTTAAATAATTAGGTGTATATTGAGCGTTTTCTCCATCACTATCTGTGGTGGCAGCTAAAATTGATTTTTTATTATCATTACCATCAACATTAATGGTAGCACTAATATTATCATCTTCGTCTAATACATGAATGATAAATTCTCCACCAATAGGAATTTCATTATTCATTTCTGTTCTTAGCTCAGCAGATTTTAATTCAATAATATTAATTCCAGCATCAAGATTTACGTCTGTTTTATTTGTGCTTATATAATTATCGAAACCAATATATAGTGGTGCCTTTCCTTTTATGGTTGCAACAACTTTATCATCGTGTGAAAACTGACAACTCTGTCCCGGAGGAACTACATAATGTACTTTTCCAGTAAATGTAGCTTTTGTTGGTCTAGCACTTAAAAGCTGATCTGATTGGTATACTTTTTTATAAAGAGCGTATGATGTGTTAAACCCAGAAGCAGCTTCAATGTTAAGTATTTGTGTTTTTCCAGCATCATCATTAAAAAATAACATCATTTCACTTCCGTCACTATTAACTGTTTTTGCATTATCTGTCATATCAACAATGCCTGTAGCACCAATTGGATTCTCTAAATTTAATGAGATTTCAGTCTCTTTAAATTTGATTTCCACATTTTCATCAAAAATATCACTTAGAAAATCTAATTGAATCTCTTCGTAAGGTATTGTTACAGGATCAGCAGTTTTACCATCTTTAAAGAAAATTTCTAATTCATCAATTTCATTATCATCACTCATATCAATTTCGTTGATATAAGCTTCTTGAGGAGTGCTATTTACATCAAAATATTGAATAGTTAACTCTGGTTTATTTTCATTATTAATCCAAATATCAACTAATGGAAGTGTAGCAACTTCAAATTTTGAGGGATCTTGTACGTATGACTTGCTAGTAATAGTCTCATCACCATCAATACCAGTAGCACTTAAACTCAATGATAGATATCCACCAACGTTTCCTTTAAAGTGAACTTCTAGTGCTCCTTTAGAAAATTTTAATTTTGTTACATCTCCAATTTCATTAGAGATAGGTAAGCAGTTAATACTTGAGCAATCTGAAATATTTTTTACAATTTCGAAGTTTATCCCAGTAGAAGGTATAAGTACATCACTTGAGAAATTTTTGTCAAAATTTACTTTGAAAAAAGATTCTGGAGATGAGCCACCAAAAGCGGTTACAATTTGAGATGTACTGGCAATTTCAACATCTTGAGAAAATTCAAAATATATATTGTTATCTTCATCTACATTGATATCGTCTTTTTGATCTTCAGATAGAAAGTCTAAGAATTTAACCTTCCCTTTTACAAGAGGTAAGCCAATATGGAAGTCGTCAATAGGGGCGGTTTCTAAATCGTCTAAATTAATATCTGTGTTACAAGAAAAGGTTAAAAAAATTGGAACAATAGATAAAAAAAGACTTTTAGTAAAGTTAGATTGTTTATAAGTCATTTTATATTCGAAAATTGAAAAACAAAAAAATAGATATGAGTATTTATCATAATTATATGTTAAAATTAATAATAAGTAGCATAAAAGTGTAAAGTAAAGTGAAATTTATTACATAATACTAATCATTTGAAAAAAAACTACCCCAAGGGGTAGTAGAAAGCAAAATCCTAAAAACTAAATTTGTACATACTAAAACAAGAAAAATTTATATTAAAATATATAAATTCTTTACCCTTTTCTATTTAACTTTCTTTTTTAGAAAAATTACAAGAAGGAGACCAATATAATGGTCTCCTTTTTTTATAAAAAAAATTTGTTTTTTAAAAAGATTAGTCACAAATTACAAGAACATTGCTATACTAAAAATAGAAACTTACACCATTAATTATCTTAAAAACTATCTATGGCTTACCTACTAAAACAAAAGAGTAAAAACTTACATTTAGAACTTCTAGAACCGTACAATCTTACTCAATTGTGTGAAGCTTTCTCAAATGCTGCAGTTATGTTAGCGAACGAAAAATATGACAAATTAATAATCGATACCTTAAAATTGGATAAACCATTTTCTTTTATCGACCGTTGTCATTTGATCTCTAATTTATCGGAATTTGGCTTCAAAAGAAGCACCCCACTTGTAAATGTATGCCATTTCGACGATGACTATCGTAGAAACATGGAAACATTGGCCAAGAATCGTGGTTGGAATTTTACTACCACCTGTAATATGGTAAGTAGTCAGTAAACTATTTTAAGCAGAAAACTATAACCCAGAATTGATAATTTAAAATGCATGAATAGAGTATTTAAAGAAACCATTCTATTATTAAGAATACCATTTTCAATTTATCTAATGCCAATTTTTATCTTTAGTTTGAGTCAAACTCCTGTAATAAATTTTACGAAGGCATTATTCTCATTTCTCATTTTGCATTTATTAGTTTATCCTGCCTCAAATGGTTATAACAGTTATGAGGACAAAGACACAGAAAGTATAGGAGGATTAGAACATCCACCTTTACCGTCGAAACTGTTATTTCAAACTGTATTAGGAATGGATATGCTAGCATTGATATTATCTTATGTTGTAATTAGCCCTTTATTTTGTTTATTGGTAGCAGTCTATATAGCAATGTCAAGACTCTACAGCTATAAAGGGGTGAGATTAAAAAAATATCCTATCATAAGCTTCTTAACCGTATTTGTTTTTCAAGGGTTTTGGACGTTTTGGATGGTATACATAAGTGTCGATGCTAGTAATATCCCTTTTTTTAATACAGATTTACCTTTAGCGGCACTCGGTAGTTCACTCATGATTGGTGGTGCTTATCCATTATCTCAAATTTATCAGCACAAGCAAGATAAAGAAAGTGGAGATTTTACCTTAAGCCTGTTACTTGGCTTAAAAGGAACATTTGTTTTCGCTATGATTATGTTTTCACTTGCTGGAGTGTGTTTGTATTATTATTTTGAAGTGTTATTTCACGGTAGTTTTCTAATTTTTTTAGCATGTTTAATTCCTCTCTTCCTGTGGTTTAATATGTGGATGTTGAGAACATGGAAAGATGATACGCAAGCCAATTTTAAAAACATGATGATTATGAATAATTTATCGGCTTTTTGTATGAACACATGTTACTTTATTTACGCACTGCAAAACCATACTAGCATTTTTTAGTTTATTTATTGTAATTTGATAAAAAACTAATCTTTTACAACATCATTACATGACTTACATACATAGAATAACTACTGCATCTCCTAAAAACGTTTTTGCTCAAACAGAATTGGAAGAACATATGCAAAATGTCTATCAATTCTCAACAGAGAGAGAAAGAAGATTGATGCATATGATTTATCATAAATCAGGTATTGACAAACGTAAATCTGTAATTAATGATTTTGTCGGGTTTTTTAAAAAAGATATTCCACCCACTTTAGAAGAAAGGATCAATATCTTTAAAAAAGAGGGGCTAGCATTAGGAATAGAGGCCGCCAATAATTGTTTGGTAGATATTGATAGAAAAGAAATTACACATATTATTACCGTTTCATGTACAGGTTTATCTGCTCCAGGTATAGATATAGATCTTATTCAGCATTTAGAATTATCTCATCAAACAGTTAGAACAACCGTTAACTTTATGGGGTGTTATGCTGCATTTCATGCCTTGAGAATTGCCGATCAAATTTGTAAATCAACGCCGAATGCAAAAGTGCTTATTGTCGATATAGAATTATGTTCATTACACTTTCAAAATAAGACAGATGATGACAACCTATTAGCCAATACCTTATTTGCGGATGGTGCATCAGCAGTACTTTTATCTTCAGAAAAAAAACAAGAGAGCTTATATTCAATCACTAATTTTGCATCTAGATTATCTTTTCAAGGAAAAGAAGAAATGGCTTGGGATTTATCAAGTACAGGTTTTCAAATGAGATTGAGTACATATGTTCCGAAGCTGATTGAAAAAGATATTAAAAGTTTATTAGATGATGTGTTATCGTATCAAAATCTAAATAAAGAAGAGATGCGTTGGGCTTTTCATCCAGGTGGAGTGAGAATACTAAGTAGTATTGTAAAAGCGCTTGAAATTGATGAAGAAGACCTAAAACCATCTTTTGAAGTATTGAGAGAAAATGGAAATATGTCTTCAGTATCCATACTTTTTGTACTTAAAAAAATAAGTCAGATCAAAGAAAGTAAACCTATTTTCGCGGCAGGGTTCGGTCCTGGATTAACTTTAGAAGCAATGACTTTATCACGAGCATAGTATTATGATTTCCTTTAAGAATAGAACAAATCAATTAGAACTTTTAGATGCTCCAAACATACCTACAAAAGACTTATATCAAAATTTAAAAGAGTTACATACCATAAACTCATTGTTAGGCGGATACAATGTTATGATCAAGGGTATCGAACGTTTATTAAAGGACGTACCTCCAAATAAAGAAATCAAAATTTTAGATATAGGTTCTGGAGGGGGAGATACTTTAAAAGTGATACATCGAAAGCTTTCAAAAAAGTATAATCTTAAATTGTATGGTGTCGATTTAAAAAAGGATTGTATTGACTATGCCTCAGAGAACTGTAAAAAGTATGATATCACATTTATTCTTTCTGATTATAGAGATTTGATCGATCAAGAATTAGAATTTGATATTGTTGTTAGTAGCCTTTTTTGTCATCACCTTACCAACCATGATTTAGTGAACCTTTTCCAATGGATGCATACTCATGCTAAGATAGGGGCAGTAGTAAACGATTTACATAGACATCCATTAGCTTATTATAGTATACAATGGCTAACAAAGCTTATTTCCAAAAGTTATTTAGTAAAAAATGACGCCCCTTTATCTGTTGCAAGAAGTTTTAAGAGAAATGATTTTTCACGTTACCTTAAAGAAGCCAATATTACGAAACATCGTTTAACTTGGTTTTGGGCTTTTCGATGGTTACTCACTTTTAACGGTAAAAATAATGATTGATGTAATAATAATTGGAGGTGGTTTAGGAGGATTGGCTTTGGGTATTCGATTACAAAAACAAGGTATTAATTGCACTTTATTAGAACAAAAATCTTATCCTTTTCATAGGGTTTGTGGAGAATATATTAGCCATGAAGCGTGGCCATTTTTAAAATCTTGTGGTATAGACCCTGATGAGTTACAATTACCATCAATAAATAAATTAAAAGTAACAAGTAATAGCGGTAATGTCTTAGAAACTGAAATGCCCCAAGGTGGTAGAGGTATTTCTAGGTTCTTACTTGATCATCTCTTATACGAAGAAGCAAAAAAGGTAGGAGTGAATGTAATCACAAGTTGTAAAGTAAATGCAGTATACCAATCAAATTTAGGATGGGAGGTACACAGTACTTCTGGAAACATTAAAGGTAAAGCAGTGGTTGGAGCTTTTGGAAAACGCTCTTCATTAGATAAATTTTTCAATAGAGATTACCTAAATACAGGTGTTATTAAAAATCGCTTAAAGAATTTTGTAGGTGTGAAATACCATCTTAAAGGAGATTTTCCTAATGATTTAATTGAGTTGCATAATTTTAGTGGCGGATATTGTGGTTTATCTAAAGTGGAAGAAGACAAGATTTGTATGTGTTACCTTTCTAGAGGTGAAAACCTTAAGAAGGTTAGGACACTAAAAGAAATGGAAAGTGCTTATTTATCTCAAAACCCATTTCTAAAGAAATACTTATCCTATGATCGTTTATGGGATAAGCCCATAAGTATTGCTAAAATCGATTTTTCTAATAAAAATACTATCGAATCTGAAATTCCTTTAATTGGTGATGCGGCCGGGTTAATTGCACCATTATGTGGTAACGGAATGAGTATGTCTTTGCATTCTTCTGTATTGATTAGTGATTTATTAATGCTTTATCTAAACGAAGAAATGACATGGGATGAACTCGTAACAGACTATAAATCGATTTGGAAAAAAACCTTTGGGAAACGTTTATTTGTTGGTCGTAACATACAGCGTTTATTTGGAGGAGAACATACCACTTCACTATTGATTAGTTTATTGAATAAAACGCCTCATCTTACAAATCGTCTCATCAAGTCAACTCATGGAGAGTTTTTTTAAGACCTTATTGTATTAATCTAACATCATTATACTATTTATTTAGGATGATAAGACCTTATTGAACTTACTATAGTTGAATAAGGTTTTTTTATTGATATGCTTTAGTTAAAGACTTTTTGTGATGTTGATCTTAGTCTATTTACTTCATTTTGAATGAGCCCCAAAAATATTATAAGCATATCGTTTAAAAAGAATTATTCAAATCATTAAAAATAGATAATGAGGGGGAAAAATATATTAGTCCTCTTGATTTTACTACACACTTTTTATCATCTTTCTTCAGCACAGACATCTTTATCTGACGAGATGATTCAAACCGTTCTAAATCTTGAGAAGAGGCCTTTGAAAAGTCAAGTAGACAGTTTAGGAGAAAATATTCCTAAGATTTCTATTAGTAAATCTTATGCTGATAGAATTGTTCTATTAGAAAGTAAGAGTCAAGAATTTGAAAAACGAAAACGATATGAAGAAGCTACAAGAGGTATTAATGAGATAGCTACAATATATTGGGAACATTTTTATTTTTCTGAGGCACGAGCTTATTTTCATCAATCAATAAGATTAAATAATAAAATAGGTAATCATAATGGTATTGGTAAGTTAAATAACAATATCGGAATGATCTGTTTTGATTATAGTGATTACGAATTAGCCTTAGAATATTTTAATATCACTTTAGATCAAAGAAAAAAAGATGTAAAACAAAAAGACCCTTTGTTATCTTCCCTTACCAATGTGGCTCTAACACTCAATAAATTAAAAAGATATAATGAAGCAATTGTTGAGTTAAAATCTGCTGAAAGGGTAGCTCATGAAATGAATGAACCAGAAAGAATACGCACAATTTATGGTATGCTTTCAGAAACTTATGATAAAGCAGGAGATTCCAAAAACGCTCAAAAGTATTTTGAACTTTATCGTACATTTCATGAATTAATACTTAAACAGAAAGAAGTAAAAATTGAACAAAGTATCAGAGAGTCTGAGCTTGAAAAAAAACTATTACAATTAGAAAAAGAAAACAAAGAATTACAGTTAGTTAAAACTCAACAAGAACTTTTAAAGACTGAAAATCAATTAGCTGAAAGCGATTCAACCAATTTGCATCTCACTAAAGTAGCAACAAAAAAAGAGCTTCAAATTTTAACGTTACAGCAAGAAAAAGAAATACAACGACTTGAATTAAAAGAACAAGATTATTTACACGAGTCGGAACAAAAAGAAACAAGAACAAAACTTAATGCTCTTTTTGTGTTCATCATTTTTCTTATTGTTATCGCTATTTTGATTTATAGAAGTTACTTTATAAAACAAAGAGCCAATAAAAAATTGGCAATACAACAAAAGAAGATTCTTCACCAAAAGAATCTTTTGGAGACTCAGAACGAAAATATCACACAAAGTATTGCCTATGCTGCATATATTCAAAAAGCAGTGTTAGAAGAAGTCTCAGAGTTAAATAATTATGTAAATGATTCCTTTATCTTATTTGAACCAAGAGATCTTGTTTCAGGCGATTTTTATTGGTTTAAAGAAATAAAAACTACATCAGATAATGGACAATCATCAAATAAGACAATTATTACTGCAGCAGATTGTACAGGACATGGTGTGCCAGGAGCAATTATGTCTATGATTGGGGTGAAATTAATGGATCAAGTAGTTTTAGAAGAACACATTACGCAACCTAATCAAGTATTAGAGAAATTGCATACAGGAATTGTGGAATCTCTTCATCAAGAAGCAACTAATATACATGACGGTATGGACTTAGCTTTCATTAGTATCGATCATCAAAATAATACATTCGAATTTGCTGGTGCTAAAAACCCTTTGATATACATTGCTGATAATGAGTTGTATCAGATTAAAGGAGATAAGAAATCAATTGGCGATCAGTTACATAATCAATATATAGAATATACGAACCATAAAATAGAGATAAGTACTCCTACTTGGTTATATATCTTTTCTGATGGTTTTAATGATCAGTTTGGAGGAGAAAAAGGAGGGAAATTTATGATCAAAAGACTGAAGAAAATTTTACTCGAAAATCATCAAAAATCAGGTAAAGAACAATATGAAATATTGAAGAAAACTTTATCAGAATGGATGGGAGAAGAAGATCAAGTAGATGATATTCTTGTTATGGGAATAAAAATATTACCGGCCTAATTATTACTATCATGAAATTAACATTTACAGTATTATTTTACTTTTTGATATATCATTTGATGGCTCAAGAAGTTCTAAATCATGAAAAAAAATCTCATGTAGATTCTTTAAATCGTTTCTATCAACAAGCGGATTTACCTTTGTACCTTTTTGTAGCTACTGATAAAAAGGGTACAGACCTGCATCAAATGTCTATGAAAACAAATGGGGAAATGAGGAAGGAGCCCGTATTTCTTGATGGACATGGGTTACATTCTTTCAAACACTTTGATGAAGTCGATAAAATAGAACAACGTTTTTATATTTATGCAGATGGAGAGGCTCCAAAAACTACCCTCAACTTTTCAGGAGCGAATAGATATATGAATCATGAAAGAGTAATTTTTTATGGACAAGGATTGTTTACATCCTTAAATTCTGAGGATGGTATGTCGGGCTTAGATAGTATATTTTATTCTATTAATGAGATAAGCTACCAACCTTATCAAGGTCGAATAGATTTTGATCAAGAAGGATCGTATAATTATAAATACTATGCTACTGATAAAGTAGGAAATATAGAGACCGTCAAGGAAGCGAAATATATTGTAGATTTATCTACTCCGAATAGTAATTATGTGATCAATGGCGTTTCTGTAGGGAATACTATATCATCAAATACTAAGCTATTTTTAGAAACAATAGATTCTTTATCAGGTGTAAAAGCGTTGAAATATAAGTTTAATGATGAAGAATTTAAAGATGTGAATGTACAAGAACCGTTAGATTTCGCACATCTTGAAGATGGAGATCATGTCCTCACCTTTTTTGCTGAAGATAATGTAGGCAATATTGAAACTGTTGAGAAATTTGAATTCTATCTTGATAAAAGTGCACCAATTACGGCAGCAGATATTATTGGAGATAGGTTTTTAGTAAATGGTAAATTATTCTTTTCAGGAAGAACCAAATTAAAAATTACAGCAGTAGATAATAAAGTAGGCGTCAGAGATGTATTGTACTCAGTAGATGATGAAGATTTTAAATCATACAATGATCCATTTTATCTTCCTTCTAAAGCGGGAGAACATGTTGTTCGCTTTTTTTCAATAGATCATTTACAAAATCAAACCGATGCAGAAAAAGATGCATTCTTACATAAAGTAAGTAAATTTTATGTCGATTTAGTTGGGCCTAACTTATCACATCTTTTCGAAGGTCCAACTTTTGAAAAAGAAGATACGGTATTTATAAGCGATAAAACGAGATTGGTTTTAAATGCAAAAGACAATGAATCTGGACTACAATATATTGCATATAATATCAATGGATCAAGTAAAGAAAAGGAATATGATAATGGAATCACACTAGATAAAGAAGGGTTACATACGGTAGATTATCATGGGTATGACAATGTTAATAATCGAAATACTAATTCTGTAACTTTTATGGTTGATTTAGAAGGTCCAGATGTGTATCATCATTTTTCTATTGATGATATCGGAAAAGATAATCAAAGTAAATTGTCATTATATCCTCATTATGTTTCTGTTTTTTTAGCAGCTACTGATAAACATACAGGATATAAAAGAATGTATTACAGTATTAATGGTAAACAAGAACAGCCCTATATTGGCGTAATTGACGGTTTTAAAAGAAATAAAAAGTACAATATTAAAATTAGATGTCTTGATAAATTGGATAATGAAAAAGAATATAATTTTGCTTTTAAGACAGTAAAAAAGAAAGAGGAAACACAAGAATAATTAAGTATAGTTTATTGATATCAACCAGGAAATTTAAAATATTTAAGAGCATTAGGCTGTATTGAATCAAAAGGCAAATCATTATGTGATTTGCTTTTTGTTTGCCCTGCAATCAAACCTATCATTCAGCTTACAAGAAAGCTGAATCGCCATGGGTGGGAAGAAAATGAGATCTCAAGAGTGCATCAGTTATAAAGGCACGTTGAAACTCAAAAGGTGCTTACTGGACGAGAAACGGATTGTCTACTCACCCCAATAAGATCTCCCAATTCTTGCATGGTCAATATGTTGGGAAGGTAATCAGATTGGATCTGATCAATGGATACTTTCTGAAAATAGATCTTACAAATTTGTTCAATTTTAGTAAGGATAGATTTCTGATTGACCAACGCCAATTTCTTTTCGGCAATACACCACCTTTTCACCAAATAGTATTTAAACCAATCAGACAATCGGTGGTCTTGTATAATAATATCCCTAAAAAATTGATGTTCAATTTTAAGTAAAGTACTTGTCGTGAGTGCTTTGGAGAATTCATAAAAGTTACCACTTTCTAAATACTTCAGGTTGCCAAAAATATTGTTTTTACCTAAAATATCGTAAGTAACACAATTGCCATCGTGGGTATATTCTCCAAGACTAACGCCTCCCTCTATTACATAATAAATATGTAAAGTGGTGGTAGAGGGTTGATAAATCATTTCCCCTTTTTCCACCGTTATTGTTTTAAAAAAAGGCTTGTGGTCAACATTCTCATTTAAATATTGGTGTAAACAAAATGATTTATAGTTAGAATTTGTCATGGATAGTTAATGCTTAATTGGATTTAATTTATCATTAAAGCTATTCAAAATATTACGGATAGTAGAAGGAATAGCATTCCTATTGAGAATTATTTAGTCACTGTTTTCCTTTGCATAATACTGGTTACTTTCAGGCAATTTAAAAGCAATTTAGAAAGAGATTTATTAACTTTATAGTAATATATACTTTTGGGTTTGAGTGATCAATTCTGAAATTTATGTTATAAACAACTTACTTAAATTTTACCTCCAATGAAAACTCTCTATTTATTTTTCTTTCTTCTAATTTCGGATGTTATCTATTCTCAATCCATCACCAATTACCATTTAGGAGATAATTTCACAAGCAGTTAGGACATGATTTTCACCCGTGTGGGAAATCTAGACGGCGTCATTTTTATATATACAGATGATAATGATAAGATTACCTCTATCGGTTTTGTACCTTCTTATGATGGTCATTCAACACGACTAATAGAGGAAAAAGACTTTCGCGATTTTATGTACAATTTGAGGAAAATGTATAACACAAATTTTGACAGAAATATACAGAATTGGCGGAAGAAACATCATTATGTAACACGATTGGATAAGGAAACAAAGTTGGTCGTAACCATAGATGACTTTACAGAAAGTAACTATGCTAAATTATCTTTGATGATTAATCGGGTAAAGAAGTAGAAACTTCCCTAATAAGCCTTACTTAAATCAACATTAAGCATATTATACAGTATTAAGATACCTTTGTCAAAAACTAAAAAGCAGAACAGAGACTCGTATCCTCATTTTCCCAAAACTAAATTCGTATTATAAAGTATATTGAACTTTTGTTAACGTTTACCCAATGTTGAATTATGATTTTTTAGTTCATAATAAATCATTTATTTTTGATTTATTAAATATAAAACCAAGAAATAAATGAATTTTAAGAAAACCCTAGTATTAACTCTATCAACATTGTTTTGTACACTAACAACTAAAGCACAAGAATTGCCAGAAGTGGGTAGTTGGTATGTGTATAATGGATTCTTCAAATTTTCTCCTAAGTTTGAAATTTTCTTTGAGACACAAGCAAGAACTTATGATGTAGTCACTGATGTTCAAAGTTTCTTTGTTCGTCCTTTCTTTTGTTATAATGTGACAGACAATTTTCAATTGGCGGTATCTCAAGAATATCACCACAATAATCCTTATGAACCTGTGAATCCTGATGGCGTTTCATCATCGGAATACAGAACCACATTTCAAGGCATTACTTCCCAAAAAATTGGGCGTTTTTCTTTGCAACATAGATACAGATATGAATTAAGATCTTTGGAAAGTGGTTTAGCACAAAGAGGTAGATATAGAGCACAAGTTGGAGTGCCTATTTCTGATAAGACTATGCATCAAGGAGTTGTTTTTGGTACATTTGGTAATGAAGTTTTGGTAGATATTGATCCTAACACTCAATTGAATCAAAACCGTGCGTATGCAATGTTAGGTTATCAATTTTCAAAAACAATGAACCTGCAAGCAGGATACATGTACTTATCAAAAAATGGTCATCCTAATGAACATAGATTACAGTTTTTCTTAACGCATAAATTAGCTTTTTTTGAGAACTAATTCGATTTAGAAAATACAAAATTAAGGTTGTCTTGTAATGTATACAGGCAACCTTTTTTTGTTTCATATCAGCTAGGTATCTTTATTAAAAATATTTTTTTTGAAGAGAAACATTATTGCTGTCTGTTTTTATCAATGTTGTATTACAAATATCATTTTTAATATCTAATTTAGGGTTACTAAACTAATAAATCCCTTCTATAGAAAATGAAGAAGAAGAATTATGAATAGCATCCAAAAAATAGAAACAAGTACGTTAAGAATAATTGCAGTTGTTAATTTGTTAATGGCTTTTGCAGGATGGTATACCTATGATGTTACCGCTTCAGAAGCAATGTTATTGGATGGTAATTTCTCTTTTATAGCTGTATTAGTAACCATAGCGGCAGAATTTATTTCACGATCTAAGCATCAAAGAACAGCTACTTTCCCTTTTGGTAAATATTCTTATGAAGCCTTTTTTGTGCTATTTAAAGGCTTTTTGATTTTGGGGATTATTTTAGGAGCCACTTTTCAGAATACCATAAAAATCTTAGATTATATAACAGGGGAGGAAATATCCATAATCAAAACTGGACCTATTGTATATTATATTATTGGAATGGTTATTCTTTGTTTTGGAATGGCATTTTTTGCTAAGAAACAAAATATCAAAATGAATAATCAGAGTGATATTTTAAGAGTTGAGGTAGCTTCATTAAAATTAGACGGCTATTTATCCCTGTTTTCAGGGGCAGCCTTAGTTGCTTTTTCTTTCATCAATGAAGGCTCCTTCTTCGGCTTTTTAAGGTATACAGGAGATGCAATTATAGTGCTTTTGATGTGTGTAATGATGATCAAAAGTCCATTGAATATTATAAAAGATGCTTTTGTAGAACTAGGTGGTGGAGTATTACAAGATAAAAACCTGAGGAACGACATTGAAGATGCAGTACTAAAGATAGTAGAAGAAGAATTTAGTGAGGTAAGTGTCTTTGTTTCTAAAACAGGAAGTAACTATTTAGTACTTGTTTACTTAGATGATGAAACAGAAAAAGTGTCCATTCATAAAGTCAAACAACTGAAAAAAGAAATAAGTACAACATTGTCGGGTCAGTTGGATTCTCTTTCTTTGGAGTTTGTTATATAAAAAAGAAGAGCCACCAAGACAAAATCCTGGCGGCTCACACACTTACGTTAAAAAGCTATGAGAAAGCAACTTTTTGTTTTTCCTTCCGGATTATTTTCTTGCTTTCTTTTCCTTTGATGATTCCTTTGTCATCATCTAACCAAACAATCGCACCGGTAGGGCATCTTTGTATCGGTTTTTGTGTAAGTTTTTCTTTATAATTTATCCTTGGTAAATTATCTATCATATTGATGCCACCTTCTGCATCCATCACGCATTTGCCACAAGCGGTACAACCCACTTGGCATTCTTCTAAAATTTCATCACCTTTTTGAAGATTTTTACAGGCTACCCAAAGTCGGTTTTCAATAGGTTCCAAAGAGAATAAACCTTTAGGACAACTTTCCACACAATCACCACAAGCAGTACATTTTTCAACATCTACTTCAGGTATACCGTGTTTGTTCATTTGAATGGCATCAAAATCACAGCTTACCGAACAGTCTCCTAAACCTAAGCAACCCCAAAAACACCCTTTTTGACCACCTGAAATTAGTGAAGCTGCAGAACAAGAAGACAAACCTTGGTATTCAGCTCTATCCACGGCAACATTACTACCACCCTGACAGGCCAAACGAGCTACAATTTTATCCTCATCTCCTAAAGCTACTCCTAAATAATCTGCAATGGCGTTTTTCCCTTCTTCAGAATTAACGGTACATTTACCAGGTAAAACTTCACCTTTCACAACTGCTTCAGCAAAAGTTCTACAGCCAGGCATTCCACAAGCACCACAATTGGCTTTGGGAAGCAAATCATCTACGACATCTATTCTAGGATCTTCAAAAACATATAATTTCTTATTCGCTACAATCAGCATTATGGCCAATAGTAAGGTGAGGCCACCTAATGCTGCTAATGCTGTTATTATACTCATAAAGTTTAATTAGGAGTTAGAAACTAGGAATTAGAAGTTCAGTTATAGAAAATCTATCTTTCGAAGAACAACTTTATCCTAGTTCCTAACGAATTAATAAATTACTTCTGCCCACTTACCGCCAGCAATAAGCTCTTTTTTTCTAGTTTCCCATTTTTGTTTTGAACCTAAAATATTGGCAAAAGCGATATCTAATTTTTTCATTACATCTTTATAGCCTGCTATATAAACGTGAGTATTATTCATGGCTAAAAGTTGTTTGATTTCGTAAGCACGACCTTCAAGTACTTGATCTAAATTGATCGGGTCTTGCCATTTTGGTCTTGGACTTACAGCTTGTAAAGCCTCAAAAGAAGTTTGATCATAATATTGGGTGAGATCGCTGTTTTTATCATTCATGTACAGCATATCTAAACCACTTTTAGCACCATAGAATAGGCGAACTTTACCTTTCCAATCGCCAATATCATTATAAATATGTTTGATAAAGGCTCTAAATGGAGCGATTCCCGTTCCCATACCTACTAAAATCATATTCGATTCTTCATCTTCAGGAACATTAAATGCTAAGTTGAAAGGTCCTGTAATTTGAATCTCATCAAGAGGTTTCAGGTCGCAAATATAATTTGATACAATCCCTTTGAAGAGCTCTCCACTGAAATCATCAACATAGCCACATCTTTTGACTAACATTTTAATTTGCAGTTTACCCCCAACAGCTTTTGGTACATCAGCCACACTATATAATCTATGATGATACGTGTTGCCAAAATCACCATTGGCTCTTACTAAAACACCAAAACTTTGATTTACTTCAATTTGGAAGTTGGGATCATCGACTTCTAACAAAATTTCTCTTACTTCATCTGTATCTTCAGGAGTAAGACGGTCCGTTTTCAGAACCAACGCTTGATAACGTTTTTCTGTAGGGTAATCGCTTAATTGTGTCATAACGTAATGTGTTGTATTAATTTTTTATCAAATGATAACTTGTTTATCTTTTTTACAGACTACTTTACATTTACAGCCTGTACATTTTGATCTGCCCGCCAAAGCATCATCGTATTGATGTTGATCTTTAAAGACCTTCGACCAACCCATTTGAACTATCATCCAAAGGAGAACGATGCAAACGACTATGATTATGGGAAGAATGTAATTCATGATTTATTGATTTTAAAAATAAGGTTGATAGAGCAAATCATTTCAGAAACCAAAACTCACTTTAGTTATTTTGAGCTTCGAATTTCTAACTCATAACCTTTACCCCAATCCTGAAAATCCCATAAAACCTAAGCTTAATATGCCTGCGATCAGAAGAGTAATTGCTGTTCCCTTTACTATTTTGGGAGTATCAGCAAGTTCGAGTTGTTCTCTTAATCCGGCCATAAGGAGTAGGGCAATGGTAAAACCAGCTCCTGCACCCAAAGCATAGACAAATCCTTCTAAAATGTTATATCCTTTAGCCGTTTGGAATAAAACTAAACCCAAAATAGCACAGTTGGTTGTGATAAGAGGGAGGAATATTCCTAGCGCATTAAACAATGCAGGACTCATTTTTTTGACAAACATTTCTACTAATTGTACCGTAGAGGCAATCACTACGATGTAACTAATTAGTTGTAAATAAGGAGCATTAATAGCAGTAAGTATACTATTGATACCGAATGCGCATAATGAACTGATCACCATAACAAAGGTTACTGCAGCGCCCATTTTTGAGGCTGTTGCTACTTTCCCAGAGACCCCTAAAAAGGGACATATACCTAAGAAGTAGGCCAGTACAAAGTTGTTGATGAGGCAGGCATTTATAAAAATGCTCCATAGTGAGGCTGTGTTCATGATTTCGCTTTTCTTTCTTTTAAATAGTTAAAGAACAGTAACCAAAAAGCGAGGGTGAAAAATCCTCCAGCAGGAAGGATCATAATGATCCAAGATTGGAAGTTTTCGGGTAAGATTTGAAATTGGAAGACTGTCCCGCTCCCAAGAACTTCTCTCACGACACCTAAACAAAGTAATGCAAATGTAAAACCTATACCCATACCTAAAGCATCCATAACAGAGTGCTTTAAAGTGTTTTTTGAAGCAAAGGCTTCTGCACGACTCAATATCAAACAGTTCACTACAATGAGTGAAATGAATGCACCTAAACTTTTATGTAACTCTACACTGATTGCTTGTATCACATAATCAATTACCGTTACAAAAGTTGCAATTATCAATATGTAAGAGGAAATACGTACTTGTTTTGGGATGAAATTTCTTAATAGTGAAATTAAAATATTTGACATCAGCAAAACAAAAGAAGTAGCTAATCCCATGGCCAAAGCATTCATAGAGGTGTTAGTCACAGCTAAAACTGGACACATCCCTAATACTTGGACAAAAACAGGATTTTCCTTCCAAAGCCCTTTAATGAACTCATCGGTACTTTTCTGCTCTCTCTTCTTTTTATTTTCTTTTACAGCGACGTTCATTTATTTATTTTTAATCAACTGATACATACAATTACTTGATGTATCAGCCTAATAAAACAACAGTCTTGGAACAAGGAATAGATGATAAGTAATAGGTAATCATTCAATATATTTTCTGCCTACCCTTAGTTTTTACTTATTATTTATTACTTATTTTTGGTCCAATCTCTTGGATACTAGAGTTAATAATATCTCCAATTGCTCGGCTGGATATTGTCGCTCCTGTAATTCCATCGATTTCCCAAGGATTGCTCTTTTCACCTTGTTTGACAGTCACAACCTCATTGGCTAGCCCTTTTTTATCGGCATTTAAAGTGACGTCTAAACTGATGAAATTCGCTAAAAAGGATTCTTGTTTCTCTATTTTATCACCCAAGCCAGGTGTTTCCTTACTTTCCAGTACTTGGAAACCAACAATGGCTTGTTTCTGTGGATCATAACCATAGAGCACCTTAATGATATCAGCATAACCTTGCCCGCTAGCTTCAATAGCATAGCCGACAAGTTGATTACTCTCATTATAACCTGCATATAGTGTTTCACCTTTTGCTTCTTTATCGACCTCGGTCAATTGACCATCAATAAATTGCATTGGTTTCATACTTTTAGCGTTCGGTATTACTTGGAAGATGGCTTTTTCTAAGGCTTCTGCTTTAAGAAATGCTCTTCTCTCTTTTGTTCCCTCAAAAATGAGGACAATAAGAAGTGCACAAAAAGCACCTATACCTACCATGGCAATCAGCATTTTTTTGCTATCTGCCCCGTTTTCTTCTGGTATGGATTGATTCGGTAGATTCATGATTTCGAAAGTTTTGAAGTTCCATAAACACGAGGTTGAATCACTCTATCCAATTGAGGAGCTAAAGCATTGCCTAATAGGATAGCATACATTACTCCTTCAGGAAGTCCACCCCATATTCTGATAATCACTACCAGAATACCAATAAAACATCCGTAGATAATGACACCTAAATTCGTGATCGGAGAACCGACCATATCTGTTGCCATAAAAAAGGCACCTAACAATAAACCTCCAGAGAATAGGATAAACCAAGGAGTAGGGTATAATTCAGGATTATATAGATACAACATTCCCGAGAATAGGAAAGCAGAGGTGAGAATTGAAGCTGGAATTTTCCAGTTCATCATTCCTCTGTAAATCAAATATAAACCACCCAAAACAATGGCAATTGCACATGTTTCTCCGGTTGATCCACTTACAAAACCAAACATTAAATCTGTTGTTTCAGCTGATATGTGATCAAACTTAAAAGCAGATAAAGGTGTGGCTCCCGAAGCACCATCAAACAATGGTTGCATGAACGGAAGTGTATATATTGATGAGGCTACCGAAGTAAATCTATCTTGCATTAATGCTGGGTACCATGTGGTAATTGCAACAGGGAAAGCTGCTTGTAAAACAGCTCGTCCAACAAGGGCAGGGTTAAAGACATTGAAGCCTAATCCACCAAATAGATATTTACCTAAACCAATGGCAATTACTCCTCCCATAAAAGTCATCCATAATGGAAAAATAGGAGGTAGGGTTAACCCCAATAATACACCAGTGATTACAGCAGAATAATCGTTTATTGTAGAGTCTTTATCCGACCATTTACATAAGAAATGCTCTGTCAGTACACAAGAAGTAACCGACATGCCAATGGTGAATAAAGCACTGAGACCAAAAACATAGATAGAAAATGCGGTGGCAGGGATTAATGCATAGACCACATTTTTCATAATCACATCTGTAGTTACCCCTTTTTTAAGGTGTGGAGATGTGCTAATATTTAATGTTTGATTACGCATGTGCTTTCGCTTTTCGTTTTCTAACAATTGATTTTGCAATACGGAAACGTTGTACTAGTGGAATATTAGATGGGCACACATAAGAACAGCTGCCACATTCAAAACAATCCATTAAATTACAATCTGATACCATCTCATCATATGCCTTTACTCTTGATAGTAAACCCATTTTTGATGGGTTTAAACTGATAGGGCAGGCATCGACACAACTTCCGCATTTGATACAAGGGAATTCTCGTTTTACATCGGGTACATCTTTATTAGTGTAGACCACAATTCCGGATGTTCCTTTAACTACAGGAATGTCCAGATTGGATATAGCTACACCCATCATCGGTCCACCAAGGTAGACTTCAGAAATTTGATCAGAAACCCCAACTTCTTCGAGCACATAACGGATAGGAGTACCTATAGGAATTAAATAATTTCCTTTTTTCTTTACTCCTGGTCCGGTAATCGTGACCACTCTTTCTTGAATACCTAAACCATGAGGTAATAACCTTCCTATTTCTGCCGAAGTTGCAATATTTACAACTACAACTCCAACATCAATAGGCAAACCACCAGAAGGTACTTCAATGTCAAGAACACTAGTAATCAACATTTTTTCTGCTCCTTGAGGATACTTTACAGGTACAACTCTTACTTCTACAGGAAGATCTTCCGGAATATTTTTTTCCAAATGATCTGCTGCATTTTGTTTATTTGCTTCAATCCCAATAATACATTTTTTAGCACCCGTAGCTTTTAATAAGTAACGGATACCCATAAACACATCATCAGATTGTTCGAGCATTACTCTATGGTCGGTAGTTAAATAAGGCTCACATTCTACTCCATTAAGGAGGAGGATATCACATTGTTTATCCTCAGGAACTTTAAGTTTTACATGGGTAGGAAAAGCTGCTCCCCCCAAACCTACAATACCCGCTTGCTGTATAGCATTTAATATTTGCTCTTTAGTAGCGTCTTGCGGATGGATAGGAATACCTTCCCTTACCTCTTGTCCAGAGTAAGGGAAAGCTTCCAAATAAACACCAGTGACCATCTTACCACTGACGGTAGGTACTTTGGTGATTTTACGAATTACCCCGGAAACCGGTGCGTGAACAGGGACAGACATAAAACCGCTAGCCTTGGCGATCATTTGGCCACGGTCTACTTCTTGTCCTTCATTCACTAATAATTCAGATGGACCACCAATGTGTTGTTCCATAGGTAGGATAAACACCGGAGAGAAAGAGAACTGTTTAATCGGCAGATCTTTGGTATCGTCTTTAAACTCCGGTGGGTGAATCCCATGTTTGAACGTATTTTTATAAAAATTAAATAACTTCATGGGTCCTTCCTTTCTAGTTCAATCTTTCCCCTCTTTTGATCCATTTTTCGATTTCCTTTTCGGACATATCCTTAGGGAAACCTGGGTGAATCACACCTTGAGAACATTTCTCTCCTGCTTTGACTAGATCGGCATATGGTCCTGCTTGAGCATTCTTAATGATGGCTTGTTTCTGAGTATTGTATTCAAACATCTTATTATTGATTTTGATACATTCATCACAACCACTACATTCTTCAGACTCTATCCAAGGAGCCATATAGTTCCCGTTATCAGCTGCACCATTTTCAACAGGTGTTGCTGATGCATCATCCTGAGGTAATACAACGTCTGCAATATCACCTGCTTCTCCGGTCGCTAATTTCATTAAACCTTGAGCAAGTTTTCCAACGATTTCCTGACGAATATGAGACTCATCTACTTCAGGGATTTCTTGTTTACCCGCTAAGTCTTTTAGCATGATCCAGAATTCTTTACGCTCAATCGCAGAATCAACAATTGGTTCAGCAATCATTACTCTTGTCAATTGCTCTTTTTTATCGACTGCCCAAACAAACGGGAATAAACCTTCTCGATCTTCTTTAGGCATTTCAATAAATTCAGCTAAAGGCACCATGTTTTCATTCCAAGTATCTCTTGGAGCCATTCTAAAGTGCTTTCTGAATCTAGCTTCAGTAATGGCAAAATCAGCGAAAGTCATATCTACTTCCATTGTTTTGTCTTTGCCATTGTCTTTATATTTCAGGGTATATTTAGGCCAGATAAGATCCATATCTGGGTTACCAGATAAATCGAAATTATCAGATGCTTTGGTACCCAAATCAGGATTGTATTTAAAGATTGGATAAGTACGAGACTCAATGGCTAACTTCGCTTGATGTGCACCTAAATCATCTGCCACACCATGTTCTGGCTGACAAGTTGTATAAACATTGAATAGGGCAGGACGTTTCGTCATTAATCCATCAATAAAGCCTTCTAACATCTGAGAAGTATTGGCTAAAGTGGATTGTAACACATAAGTATTTCTATGTGCCATTGCAATTAAACCAATCTCTTTACGAGGTTCTGCTTTACCTTTCCATACCTTACCATATTGTGCCATATCAGATACTTGACCAATAAAACCAGAGGTACAAGCTTGACCACCAGTGTTAGAGTACACTTGTGTATCTACAACCACTACCTTAATAGGTTTACCTGAGGCCATCATTCTTGATAAGTTTTGGAAACCGATGTCGTACATCGAACCATCACCACCAAGGGCTACAACTGGAGGACATAAATGCCACTCTTCATCACTAAATTGTTCCCAATTAAAGTAAGTAAAGAAATCTTTATGTTTGTCTGCATCATACGTACCGGCTAATTCCAATTCAGCTTTTCTAACCGCTTTGAAACCATCAGCCATTTTAGCCATGTGACCTTCGAAGATACCCATTGCTAATGATGTTGAATCCTGGAACAAGTGGTTGGCCCATGGGAAAGGATACGGATTGTAAGGATAGGTAGATCCCCATACCGAAGTACATCCTGTGGCATTTGTCATACCCATACTAGAACGACCTCGACCCGTTGTGCCTTGCTCATATTTCCATTTTAATTGTTTCAGCTGTGCCATCAGTTGAGTGACACCTCTAAACCATTCTTGGTCAATAGGAGCAGTACCTTTGGCAGATTCAATTCTACTTGTAATACTTGACATGGTTAAGTCTGAATCCGACATTTCAGTCACGATATCAGCCATAAGATCGGCATCATTTAAGTTGACTGTTTCCATCAACTTCAATTGGATATGCTTCTCTAATTTACCAATCAGTTCACCTATATAAGCTACATGTTTTTTCACTCTAGGCATCATCAAAGATTCTACCGTTGCAGTGAATAAATGCACTACTGATTTTTCTGAGCAACCAAGACAAGCTCCATCGCCTGAGGCCATCACAGAGTAGGCATTTTTATTTAATAGGAGGGTCTCTAATGGACCAATTTTCTCTTCTAAATCATCAATTCTGTTGTATTTAGCAGGAGTGGTTGGTAGATCTTCCCATAGGTTCCATTCATCACGAAGTTTGGCTACAGAACCATCTGTTTGTATGACTGCATGTAAAGCATCATCTTCACAGACCTTGATACATTCCATACAACCTTTACAGGTTTGAGGATTTAATGTAATACTAAATAAACCTCCACTTCCTTTTTCTTTTTTCTCATTCAATTGATAATAAGGACGAGTTAAAGCAAATTGGAAATCACCTAGTTCTTGCTTGAACCATTCCAGTTCTTGAACTTGTGCTGTTGGAGTACTAGCATCAAAAATTACCTCATCTAAGATGGCGTGTATTTGATCGTTCACTGTTACATCACCTTTCACACTGTCAAAACGCTCACGGATTTTACCGGTCATCTGACGGATCACTTTAGGTAGATGTTCTACTTTACCTTTTTTCTTTTTAACTCGTTTTACTACTGTTTCCATTACATCGTTTAAGTCGGAAACCAAGCCAGGTAAGGCCGTGTCAGGACAAACAGTATAACAGTTACCACAAGCAGTACAATTGTTAGGAATCCATTCTGGATGTTCAAAACGAATACCTGTCATATCTCTAAACAAAGAGGAAGCAGCAGGCATCACACTCAAACCAATAAACGGATCGGTGATGTTGTCGTTGCCCATTCCTCTTTGATAGAAATGACCAGTTTGCTCCCAGAAGCGGTGAACATCAGATAATTTTGATTCACTTACTGGAGACTTTTTAAGTAGAGTTGGGGTTGGGATATCTTTATGGATCTGTTCAACAAGTTGTTGTTCTGTAATGACCTTACAAGTGATTTCATGTACCTCATCGAAGCCACGTTTAACCACTCTCATGTTGTCATCAACTACTCGTTGACCTTTGCCTCCAAATTTAGATTGTAATTGATCTTGGATTGCGTCTAATAATTTATCAGCATCCAAACCTGTTTTTTCCATTAGTGGAGAAGACGAGAAAAAGGCACCTTGGAAGGCGATTCCTTGCATTCTCAATTGTAATTCAGGATCTGTAGCTTCTTCTCTCGCAATTTTGAAACCATCGATATAGAAAACATGAATGTTCTTATCAATAATTATTTTTTGATATTGACGAGGAATATCTGCCCAAACTTCTTCTTGAGTGGCCTTATCACTTTGAATAATAAAACATCCACCTTCTTTCAGACCTGCAATTGCATTTGTGTGTTTAAATACATTAGGGTCTGGAGAAAGTACAACATCCACAAAATAGTATTCGCAGTTGATACGAATTGGTTCAGGAGCGGCTGCTAAATAATAAGTTGTAGGCTGACCTTTTTTCTCAGAACCGTATTTTGGATTGGCTTTGATATCGTATCCCAAAAGATCGAACAATGTCATGGCCAAGTTTTTACCTGTAGTGATAGCTCCCCAACCACCGATAGAGTGGAAACGGACAGTCACAGCCTGTTTAGGCATTAAGTTAGGATTTTCAGAACCACGAACCGAAAGATTCTTGATGTTAGGATACGACTCCTGTATAGTTTCTTGATATTGTCTTTGCTTAGGGTTAAAAGCTTTTTCTCTTACAAAATCAATGGATAAATAGAATAGCTTTTTCTGTGCACCATCGTCCATCATATTTTCGATAGCACCAATAATACCTTCAGGTTGAAGGTCTCTTGATCCCATGCCAAATGAACCAGAATACAAAGCAGGCATTTCTTTAGGTTTATAACTGCTTAATTCTGGATATGGAAGATTTTTACTGTGCGTTCCGTTTTCTAAACATTTTGATAAAACAGAACGAACTTCTCTCATAATTGGAGCATCTTCTGCCAATGGCTGATCCAAACGTTCTAGAATAGTAACTCCTTTTTTGCCTTTTAATACTTGTGCAAGTAAATCGGCAGGGAAAGGGCGGAACATTACTAAATCGACTACACCTACTTTTATACCTCTAGTTTCTCTGATGTAATCAACTACTGCTTCGGCACTAGAAACCACACTACCTTGCCCTAGGATAAGGTAATCTGCATCTTCTACTTTATAGGTCATGACACGTTTGTATTCACGCCCTGTTAATTCGTAGAAATCTTTAAATGCCTGATCCGTAATTTCTTTAATATGATCAAAGAAGAAAGGTCTTTGAGAAGCCACAGATTGCATATACGCATCTTGGTTCTGTACAATACCCGCCATTAATGGATTATCCACATCCCAAATTTCAGGAATACGTCTACGAGTTTCTCCATAAATAATTTTTTGTGCTGGAGTAGGCGTAGGGATAATGTCGTCTGGACGACCTAAATACTCTTTGATTAATTCTCTTTCCGGAATGTTAAGAGATTCGATTAAGTGGGTTGTTAAGAACCCATCTTGTGCAATCACCCCAGGTGTTAAAGCCAACTCGGCAATTTTATGGGAAATGATATTCAAGTCGGCAACGTGTTGTGCTTTCTTGGCAAATAACTGGAAGAAACCAGTGTCATCTATGGCATGGTAGTCATCATGTCCTGCATGTACATTAAGGGTAGACTTCGTCATTGCCCTTGCGCCAATGTTTAAGACATACGTAAGTCGCTTACCAACAGCTGCATATAAAGATTCATGCATGTAGGCAATACCTTGACCTGATGAAAAATTGGCGGCTCTTTGGCCTGTCATAGATAAACCAGCGGTTACAGCTGCTGCTGCATGTTCACCTTCTGGCTCAATAAAAATTAAAGGTTTGTCTGAAATGTTTAAATGCCCTCTAGCGGCTTCTTCTGCCCAATATTCACCCATTTGAGTAGATGGAGTAATAGGATAAGCGCCTGCTGCATCTGACGATTCCCTTTCGCACATAATAGCTGCAGTGTTTCCATCCATAGCTACACGAGTTCCAGGGTACTTCGCGTTAGTTGTGTTGTTGCTCATTTTTATCTATTCGCTTTCTGTAAATGTGTATTCAAAAGATCAAAAAAAGATGTTATGCTTCAATAAAGTATAGCATCGTATTTTTGTATTTTTTATATATTTAAACTTGTAGTAATAGTTATATAAGTTGCTTTCTTCATTTTCATTTCTACGATAAATTTATCGTAAGAATCATTTTATTATAACTACAAGGTTTCGTTTTATTAGGTTGAAATAAAAGTTAGTAATTAAACTATGATAATTAACCAACTCATTATCAATATATAAGTGAGTAGTGTTATGTGTGTCGTTATTGTATAACTGTATTGTTTACACTCCTAAAGTATTGAGATTGAAAATTATTTCACATGACACCTATCAATTAAATAGGTGACGAAAGTCAATAATAGTTATTTTCTATTGTAAAAAATCAAGTTTAAACTCGTAATTTTTATTTGTGAATTGACATTAGGTAATAGCATAAATAGCCTAATAAGACGTTTAAATGACACTTTTTGTTCATGTCTAGAAGTTTTTATTAATGAGATTTCAAATTGTACCTTTTCAATTGTTTAGAATCGTTTTAAAATACTTAATAATGAACAATATTTAACAGAAACAAATAATCTGATGATAAGAGGTGCCAATGATTTATTGATAATTGGTATTTGTGAAATGAAATTTCATCTATAATAATTTCAATTTTTATAGACTATTATTTTGGTTAATATTTGAAAATAGTATAGATTTATTGTTTGATATCAATATTTAATGTAAATTAATTTTATAAATATTGATAAGCGCTACTCAACCCATAATTTTCATAACTATATACTACTGGGAACACTACATTTAAAATAACGATTATTATGAAAATTTCAAGACGAATCATAAACCACGAGATGGATAGAATCGACCAAATGACTGAAGATCAAGCATTACAATTTACCGACGAGACGGATTATTTTAATGCCCAAGTTGACAATGGCATTTTTGCTAAAATTGAACCATTGGTGGTGAAAAATACAGATAAAATCAAAAAATTAACTTGGATGCAAATGCAATCTTTTAAGGCTATGAATCCTAAAAAGAGCAGACCTAATATGGCTTTTGTAAGCATGTTAGATGCTAGAGGGACTTTATTTTTTGATTACACGAGCAAAACAGAAGAAGAATTAGAGGAATTGGTTTTGTCAGGTAAACTTCTACCGAAATCATTAGTGGTATACACCCTATTTTGTATTGATATGAATAATAAATCAAGACGAAGTATTCATTTAGGATGTCCCTATGTTTTTGTAAATAGACAAGCCACTTATTGGTTGATGAAAAATTATCCAAATAGATTCTTTTTCGGAGAAGACAAAGAGTTAATGAAAGAGCTTAAACAAGCAGGGGGTGAAGTATACCGTTTTCCTCTTGGTAGAAAGAAGCTGGGTTAATAAGATTTAGTGTTTTTAATTTTCATAATATCACCTCATTCATCTTAAGATGGGTGAGGTGTTTTTATTGCCAAACATTTTTATTTGATAAAATAAATGAGTAAATAGAAGTGTCGAAACTATAATAAACTAGAATAGCCAGTTTGACTACTGTTTAATTTTTTAATTTCATTAAGATGAAAACATTAAGTCATGTACTGTTTTTGACAGTATTAATAGGGTTATTTAGTTGTGAAAATCAATCAACAGAGGTACAAACCTCACTTAAAGAAGTATATAAAGATAAGTTCCTTCTAGGGACTGCTTTACATGTTCAACACACCAATGGTTTAAGAAAAGAATCCTCGGTTGTAGTAGAGCAACAGTTTAATTCTATTGTAGCAGAAAACTGTATGAAACCAGAAGAACTCCACCCTTCTGAAGATGAATATGATTTTACAGATGCAGATGTTTTTGTCCAATATGGGGAAAAACATAATATGTTTATCGTTGGTCATACCCTTATTTGGCATTCTCAAGTACCTGAATGGTTTTTCTTAAATGACAAAGGTGAACAATGTTCGAGAGAAGAATTGATCAACCGAATGAGAGATCATATTTATACCGTTGTAGGACGTTATAAAGGTAGAGTCCAAGCATGGGATGTAGTGAATGAAGCTATTGATGATATTGAAGGTCTCAGAAAAAGTAAATGGTTTGAAATAATTGGTCCTGAGTATATCGAGTTGGCTTTTAAATTTGCAAATGAGGCGGATCCAAATGCTGAGTTATATTATAATGATTATTCTTTGATTTTACCACATAGAAGGACTGAAGCTGTACGTCTTATCAAAAAATTGCAGGAAAAAGGTCTTAGAGTGGATGGAATTGGTATGCAAGCACATTATGGAATAGATTATGTGAAAATTCATGAGTTTGAAAAAAGTATCACAGACTTTGCAGCCCTCGGTATTAAAGTAATGTTGACCGAATTAGATATTTCAGTTCTACCTTTCCCAACAGAGGAAATTTCGGCAGAAATATCCCAAAAATATGCATTAGTTCCAGAATTTGATCCTTTTACAACATCTTTACCAGATAGTATGCAAACTAAATTAGCATCTAATTATGTTGATTTATTTAAAATATTATTAAAACATCAAGATAAAATAAGTAGAGTTACTTTTTGGGGTGTTAATGATGCGCATACATGGCGAAATAATTGGCCAATTGAAGGAAGAACAGACCATCCTTTGTTATTTGATAGAAAAAATAACCCCAAGAAAGCTTATCACGCAATTATAGAATTAGGTAAAGAACCCTCTAAAGGGTAAATAGATTAAGGAAATCTTTACTTTAATAGAAGTGATCATGGTTTTTTTTATTTAAATAGGTACATAATATTTTAATATCTATTTATTCTAAGTAATATTATATGAAATGAAGAAAACTGTGATCACTTATTTATTCTTTTAAGAACTATCACTCTAACATCGATTTATGAATTATTATTTACTACTAATATTTTTTTTATTTTCATCAATTAGCGTTTACAGTCAGGACAATGAGTTTATCAATTTGAATTTTAATGCAGATGGTAGACCTATTACTGATATCAATAAAGATTCCAATGGTTTTCTATGGGTCGGTACCTTTGGTAATGGTATCTATAAATATGATGGATTAAATTATGAACAATATCATTATGCTTATGATGATTCATCTAGCATAAATGATAATTTTATACGCTGTTCTACTATTGATCAAGACCAAAAACTATGGGTGGGTACCAATAAAGGTATCAGTTATTTTGATGTAGATGAAAATAAATTTCAACCTGTTGCACTAAACGGCACTCATGATGTCGTGGTTTTTGATATGGTGAAAACTGATGATCAATCTCTTATTTTATGTGCAAATACCAAAGGTTTGTATGTCAAATCAAAGGAGAATAACATTGATTATTATAGCCTGAATTTTAAACTTGATGAATATTTTAAGGTCAACTCTATTGCTACAAAAGATGGCCAAAATTATTATTTAGCCACAAATCAAGGGCTCTTTATTTTTAATTATCATTCAAAATCATTCAACAGATTTAATGATAATCTTTTACCTTATAATATAAATATCCAAAAAGTATTTATTTCTGAAAGTGGGGACTTATGGATAGGAACTAATGATAAAGGGATATTCAAGTATCATTTTGTAAATAAAAAACTCACCCATTATGAAGTGACGAATACACGAATTATGGATTTTTGTGAAAGTGAATGGGGAGTATTTTCGGCTACTGAAAATGATGGAGTCTTCCTTTTTCATCAAAAAGGTTCTTATAAACATTTTGAGGCAGATGCGAAATATGATAATTCATTGGCCTCAAATTCTATATGGTCACTCCATGCAATTGATTCATCAAAAATATTACTAGGGTATTATGAATTTGGTGTTGGTCTTTTTGATCCTAATTTTTATAAATTCAGTCATTTGTTTCATGATCCCTTTAATGATAACTCTTTAACTACCTCTTCTGTTAACAGTATTGTGAAAGGTAAAAATGAAGTGTTATGGTTAGGTCAAGATGGAGGTGGAATAACTCGATATGATCTCATCGGTCATCAATTTACAGCAGTTAATTCTCAACATCAGACATTAGTTAAAGGTTTAGGGAGTAACGCTGTACAAGCTCTTTTTCGAGATAGTAAAGGACAGGCATGGGTGGCAACTTGGGGGAATGGTATTTATCATTTACCAAAGGGTAAAAAGAAGTTCATTAATCTGACTAAAGAGAACTCTGAATTATCTTCAGACAGAGTCATCTATTTTGATGAAGATACTAAAGGACGAATTTGGATTGCTACTTTTGATAGAGGGATATGCTATTATGATTTAACGACAGAACAAATGCATTATCCTAATTATGGAGATTTTGTAGCAACAAGTTTATCCACTAAAGATATTAGGAAAGTAGTTGTAGATAATGAAGATAACATTTGGGTAGCATCAACTGAAGGTCTTTATTTTATTGATACGCATAAAGAGGAATTTCATGTAAAAAGAATTCTTGAAAATAAATTAGGAGGTGATAACATATTATCATTATTTATAAGTAAAGAGAATGATCTTTGGATTGGTACAGATGGAGCAGGATTATTTAAGTATACTATTACTACAAATGTTTTACTTCCATATCAAGGTCATGATAAAGTAAATAGAAAGGTAATTTGTGGTATTGTTGAAGATAACAACGGGAATATTTGGGTAACAAGTAAAAACGGCATTGGTGTGATCCAAAAATGGAATCATTCGGTACGTTATTTCTCACAAAAAGACGGCTTGGTTTCTGAAAACTTTAATTACAATGCCATTGCTTACGATTCGATTGCCAACATTGTATACGCTGGATCAATTAAGGGTTTAAATTATATTGATGCATCAATTATTAAATCACAAAAATGTGAAGCGAAAATCTATTTTAATAGTGTCAATATACATCAAACAAATTTTAAGAATAAAGATGATATTCAGGAGATTAAACAAAAAGTAACTTCAGGAGAACAGATAGTTTTATCTCAAAGTGAAAATATATTTTCTATCAATTTTACAGGAATTGACTTCCCTTATTCTGATAAAATTAGTTTTGCTTATTATTTAGATGGCCCAGAAAAGACATGGAATTATGTAGGGACAACTAGGAGTGTAACTTACACATCTTTGCCAAAAGGAAAATATACTTTCCATTTAAAAGGAATGGATAATAATGGGGTGTGGACAGAAGAAAAAGTACTATATATAGAAGTGTTACCGTATTGGTATCAATCAAATTTAGCCTTGATATTTTATATTGTATTTTTCTTAATAGGTTTATACTTCTTGAATAAATTAATGAAGGCAAGAGTGAGAATTTTGGAAGAAGCAAAAGGAGAAAGAGAAAGACGTTTACAAGAAGAAGCTTTGACAAAAACTAAATTACAGTTTTTTACTAATATTTCTCATGAATTTAGAACCCCTCTTACACTAATATTGAATCCAATTTCAGATATGGTTTCAGGACAGTTTTCGACCCAACAGTTAAGAGATAAAAATATTTCTATTTATAGAAATGCATTACGTCTAAAACACTTGATTGATGAATTAATGGATTTTAGAAAACTGAATTCTAATAGCATGTTGCTAAAAGCACAATATCTAAATCCAGAAGAGGTGATTGAAGAATCAATTTTATTTTTTGAAGAAGAAGCAGAAAGTCGTCAAATCAACATCAAAATATCTAAAGATTACCAACAAGAAATAAAAATATATATTGATGAAAGTATGGTTGAAAAAATAATATTCAACTTATTTTCAAATGCCTTTAAACTGATGGAAAATGAAGGAGAAATCAATATAGATTTATCATATACTGATGAATATTTTAGAATTTCTGTAAAAGATACAGGCCCAGGCATTTCACCAGAGAATTTAAACAAAGTCTTTGATCGTTTCTATCAAGTAGATTCGCATCAAGATGCTTATTATGGTGGAACAGGAGTTGGATTGGAAGTAGTAAAGCAATTTGTAGAATTGCATAAAGGAAAAGTGGCAGTAGAAAGTAAAGTTAATGAAGGTACTGTTTTTCATATGGATTTCCCGATGGGTAAAAATCATTTACCATCAGATCAAATTGTAAGTGACCAAAACAGAGTCAAAAATAAATATGTACTTCCGATAGGATCAAAAGAAAAACTTTCAGCTAACAATGCATCATCTACAAGTAAAAAACAATCTATTTTATTAGTTGAAGATAATTATGAGTTAAGATCTTACTTAAAAGAAGCATTACAGGATAGGTATCATATTTATGAAGCTATTGATGGGTTTACTGCTTTAGAATTATTGGAATCCAAAAATGTTGATATCATTATTTCTGATATTATGATGCCTAAAATGGATGGTTTTGAATTATGTAAAAAGGTGAAGACAAACGTGAAAATCAGCCATATTCCATTAATATTATTGACTGCAAAAAATGAACAAGAAGATAAAATCAAAGGAATTAATCTAGGTGCTGACGCTTACATTCAAAAACCATTTGATTTGGAATTACTTCATGTAACAATAAAACAATTATTAAAATCAAGACAAGTTCTTTTTGATCGTTTTATCGGAAAGTATCAAGAAGAAGGGTTCGATCAGTCAAACACTACCAATGTTGATAAGGAATTTTTAAAGACGGTGACAGATTACATCTATGAGAACATATCTGATCCTAATTTAAATGTAGAACAATTATCAGATGTGCTACACATGAGTAGAAGTCAGCTTTATAGAAAAATTAAAGCACTAACAGGTTTGACTGCTACGGTATTTATAAAAAGAATACGCTTAGAACAAGCAAAGAAATTAATATTATCTGGCAATAGTAATATGAGTGAAGTTGGGTATCAAACAGGATTCTCTTCTCCTTCTTATTTTTCAAAATGTTATAAAGAGTATTTTAATATTCTTCCAACACAAGAGTTAAAAGAAATAGAGAATTAAACCTTTTAGTTGAAGGTTAGGCACACAGCTTCCATTAATAGTAGAATCTAGTATAAGGTATTAGTCTTGAATTGAATTATTTTTTTAAATGATGTGAAATGACAAATTAAAGTAAGATCCAAGGGAAGGATATTACAACGACAAATGTAAAAAATGATGCAACAAATGTTGATAATGTTGCAAAATGACCTCTAAACTTCATTTTTATAAGTTTTTGCTTCAATTTTTTTATTTGTAGATAGTACAATTATTCAAATTGCAGTATGAAAAAAAAGTCAAGCGAACGTAATGTTCACTCTAGGAAATTAGCAGTACTAGAGGTCTTGGTTATTACTAGTTTAGTTGGTCTTATTGTATTAATTGTTTCATTAACATAAGCAATAGCCAACAGTTTCGACACAATTATCAGCCATTTTTTGGTATTTTTTTACTATTAGAAATTCTTCAAATATGAAAAAGACTTATACTTAAAACAACATTTCAATTCTTCTAAAATGCTAACTCTTACTAAACACTATAGTTTAATAATAAACATTATTCTGTAGTATCTGATGAATTTAACTTAGATAATGAAATGAATGATTATTTATTTAGGGTAGGTGTATCTAGGAAGGTACATTTATTAATAGCAGCTCTATTTTGCTTTCTACTGTTTCCTAAACTTCTACATGCACAGAACTCCAGAATTATAAAAGGAGTCGTCGTAGATAAAAATTCTGATGTACCTCTGCCTGGAGTGAATGTATATATTGTAGGCACCACTGTTGGTACAATTACAAATTTTGATGGTGAATATCAACTTGATGTGCCTTATGATAAAACAGAACTTGCTTTTAAATATATAGGATACATTGAGAAGATAGTTTCAATAGAAAATCAAACAGAATTAAGTGTATCACTTGATGAAGATGTAAAACAACTAGAAGAAATTGTTGTAGTTGGTTACGGTACACAAGAGAGAGCAAAAGTGACTGGTGCAATTGCAACTGTTGATTCTGAAGCAATTACTTCGACTCCTGTTTATACAGCAGATCAAGCATTGCAAGGTAGAGCAACTGGTGTTTCTGTCACCAATAATGGTTCTCCAGGTAGTGATCCAATTGTTCAGATCCGTGGTGTCATGGGAACAAGTGGTAATACCCCTTTAATTGTTGTAGATGGTATTATCGTACAAGGATTGGGAGATTTAAACCCATCTGATATTGAAACTATGACAGTTTTAAAAGACGCTTCTACCACAGCTATTTATGGTGCACAAGGTGCCAATGGTGTTGTAGTTGTTACTACGAAAAAAGGTAAAGCGGGTGAAATTAAGATTGATGTTGATGGTTACCGTGGTGTACAAATGGTTCAAAAACAACATGATGTAATGGAACGCGATGACTACATCAAATATTCAAAGATGTGGGGAAATGCAGCACAAGGTCGACTTGAGAATGAAAAATATTCAGATATAAGTAAATACAATACTAATTGGCAAGACGAGATTTTTCAACAAGGAATCATTGAAAACTACAATGTAGGTCTTTCTGGAGGTAGTGAGAATACAAATTACAGAATTAGTGGTAATTATATGAATCAAGAAGGTGTTTTAAAGAATACTGGTATCGAACGTTTCATGTTTAGAGCCAACTCTAATTACACTAAAGGTAGACTAAAAGTGGCCCAAACTTTTTCTGTATCAAGTACCGATAAAAAACCAGAACAAACATCAGCAGGACGTTCAGCTTTAGAACATGCGATTAAAATGCCTCCTTATTTAACAGCATATAATGCAAGTAATTTAGGTGGTTATCAAGGAACAGATATTCAATTGGATGGTCAGGATGCGGAAAACCCTTTGAGAGTTTTAGAACATACTGAGATTTCGAACAGAAGAGTAAATCTAATGGGTACTTTGTCAGCAGAAGTGGAATTATTTCAAGGGTTCTCTATTAAAGGACAAGGTGGTATTGACTACTTCAATTATACCAACGAATTATTTTCCCCAGCATACGACGATGGATCAGCTTTAGCTAGACCAAACAGAGCGTTAATTGAAAAAGGTTATGGATCTCATGCAATGATGACATTAATCGGACAGGCAAACTATAACAGGAAAATAGGCAAACACAATATTAATGCTGTAGCTGTTTTGGAGCGTATTGAAAAGAAAAATATGAATGCGGGCACATCTAGTTTTAATGAAATTACTAACGAGATCAAAAATACAACAAATACTGATTTAACTGGTGGTTCATTCGCTGTAGATTATGGTAAACTAGGTTATTTAGGCCGTGTAAACTATGATTATGATGGTAAATATCTATTTGCTGCTTCATATCGTCGTGATGCTTCTTCTAGATTTGGTACAAATAATAGATGGGCAGGGTTTTATTCAGTATCAGTAGGATGGAATGTTTTAGATGAAGCATTTATCCCAGATTCAGAATGGATGTCCCAATTAAAACTTAGAGCAAGTTATGGTTCTGTGGGTAATGATAATATTGGAGATTATAGATATTCAGCATCTATTGTTTCAGGAAATCATAGGTATGTATTTAGTGATGCTAATGGCGTTTATCAAGCGTTTGGTACTACTGCAGGTAATCTACCTAATCCTAATTTGAAATGGGAAACAACTTATATGACCAACGTAGGTATCGATTTAGGTTTCTTTGAAGATCGTTTAACACTATCCGCTGAATATTATAAGAATGAAAGTGATGATTTACTGATTAATGTTCGTCAAGTTTCTTCTATTGGTGGAGTGAACTCTACTCAAGCAAAGAATGCAGGATCAGCACAGGTAAGTGGTTTTGAATTTAATTTGGGAGTGAATAATCAAGAAAAAGCTTTAAAGTGGGCTGCCAATTTGAATATTAGTACCATGCAAAATAGAGTAAACGATTTAGGTGGAGAAACTTTATTTGAAGGGTATTACGAAAACAATGGTTCTATTTTGAGAAGTATTGAAGGCGAACCACTGAGACACTTTTATGGTTACCAAGCTATTGGGATTTTTAGATCATGGGAAGAAATTTACACCTCTCCAGAACAAACTTCGAATACATCCCCTGGCGATGTGAAATTTAAAGATATTTCAGGACCTAATGGAAAGCCTGATGGTGTAATTGATCATCATGATCAAACTATTATTGGTAATCCAACGCCAGATGTAGTATTTGGTTTTAACATGGACTTAAGCTACAGAAATTTTGATTTAAATGTCTTTTTCAATGGTACTTACGGTAACGAAATCTATAACACAACAAAATGGTATTTAGAAGGAGGACAACGTTTCTTCAATGCTAATCCTAAAATGTTGAATGCATGGACGCCTGAAAATAAAGACTCTAATGTTCCTAGACTAAGTGAGTCAGGTGATAACTTAAGAACTTCAGATCGTTTTGTAGAAGACGGATCTTATTTAAGACTTAAGAATGTTACTCTTGGATATACATTACCAAAGAATGTTTTATCTAAATATATATCAAGATGTAGATTTTATGTAAGTGGTCAGAACTTATTTACACTTACTAAATATTCTGGTCTTGATCCTGAAGTAGGAGCAGCTGCTGCAAGTGGAAATAACCCAGCAGAGACAGGAATAGATAGAGGAAATTATCCAACTCCTCTAACAGTAATTGGTGGCTTACAATTAAACTTCTAAACATCATGAAAAGAATTAAATATACATATCTATTAATATTAGTGGTTGTTTTTGGAAGTGGCTGTAGTACAGATTTCCTTAACATCTCTAATCCAAATGAACTTACTGAAGACACTTATTTTAAAAATAAATCTCAGTTACAATCTTCTGTAGATGCAGCTTATGTGAATTTACAATCAAAGGGACTTTATATTCGTCATTTATTTTTCATAAATGATAATATGGGACATGAGGTGGAGATAAATCCTCAACATGAGCCAGATAAACGTCAGTATTATAACTTCACTTTTGATTCAAATCATGAAGGTATTTTTACTTATTGGGATAACTGTTTCAGAGGAATCAACAAAGCAAATTTTGTAATTTCAAATAAAAATAAATTTGAAAACGTGACGCAAGATGATGTTGATAGAGCATTAGGAGAAACTCATTTCATGAGAGCCTTTTATTATCACTTACTTGTTACTCGTTTTGGAGGTGTTCCCATCTATCCAGAGTTAACAGATACACCTAAACCAAGGTCAACTAAAGAAGAAGTCTATCAATTTATTCTTGAAGATTTAGCTTTGGCAGCAGAACTTTTACCATCTCAAGCAAATTCTGATGGAGGTAGAGCAACATCTGGAGCAGCTTATGCTTTGAAAGGGAAAATGCACTTGTACAGACAAGAATGGCAAGAAGCTACAGAGGCATTTAAGAAAGTGACTGGATATGCCTTGGTAGATGATTATATGCACAACTTCTTGGAAGAAACAGAGTATAATACGGAATCAGTTTTTGAAGTAGGTTTTACTAGAGATTTTGGATGGTCTGATCAAGATACATGGTGGGTAGAAGATGCATCAGGTATGCAATTCGTCTCATTAAGAGGTCAGGAATACGGATGGAATGATTGGTTTAACTCATATCCTGGGGATGACCTTTTGGATGAGTACGAAGCAAATGATCCTCGTTATACGGCTAATTTCTATACCGATGGTGAATTGTTTAACAATGATACAGAGGTAGTTAGTCTTCCAGATCATAGAGCAGCATGGAAGAAATATCAAAACTACTATCAACGTCCTAAAGAGGAAATTGCTTCAGGTATAAATCACCGTGTAATTCGTTATTCAGATGTTCTTTTAATGAGAGCTGAAGCAGAAAATGAATTAGGTAATATCTCAACTGCAGTGAGTTTATTAAACGAGGTTCGAGATAGAGTAAATATGCCTCAATATGGATCAGCTGAAATGAACACTGATTATCCTGTAAATAGCAAAGATGATGTATTCAAAGCTATTGTGCATGAAAGAAAAGTAGAATTAGCTGGAGAACAAGTACGATTTAATGATCTATTACGTTGGAATTTGGCTTCAACTTTCTTAGCAGGAACAGGCTTCGTATCAGGAAAGTCAGAATTACTTCCTATTCCACAAAAAGAAATTGATGTGAATCCGGAAATTACTCCTGCAGACCAAAACCCTGGTTATTAATCATCTGTTTTTTGAATTGAAAATGAATGAACTATGAAAAATAAATTTATATATATATATCTTTTAGGAATACTATCTTTTTGGGGTTGTGCTTCAGAAGATTCTACTCCAACTTTAGAATTACCTAAAGCAGCATTTACAGCTTCTCCAACTAGTGAAAATCCGAATTATATCGTACTTGATAACCAATCTACCGGAACTTCAATTATGAGTTCATGGAAGTTTAAGGAGGATGGCCCTTTTGTAAGAGGATCACAAGGACTAGATACTACTTACTATCCTAATGAAGGAACGTATAAAATTACTTTATACACTGGGAATAATTCAGGGGTTGATACGGTGTCACAAGAGATCGTGATTGAACAAAGAGATCCTGATTTACCACCAATTGGTGGAGATGCCTTCTTATTGTTAGGTGATTTTGAAGATGGAAATGTTGGTGATTGGAATGCTTGGGATCAAGACGTTTCAGTGGTGAGTAATCCTGCCGCTTCAGCAGCTAATCCATCAGATTTAGTACTGAAAATGACACAAACGGAACCGTGGCAAAATAGTGCGGTAAGAAATGTTCCTCAAGTAACTCCTTTTGCTACAAAAATTGTTGTGGATGTTTATTTTGAGGTAGCAGGTGAATTAAAGCTTCAAATTGAAAGTGATTTTGCTACAGGATACTTCCAAGCAGTACCTGCTGGCGAATGGGTAACATTAGAGTATAATCTTGAAGGTGAAGTAGATCCAGCAAAAGAGTATCCTTGGATTCTATTCCAAGGAAATACAGCAGGTAGCTACTATATCGATAATATCAAATATTATGCACTTGATATAGGTGGTGATAATGGAACGGTATATGGTGATTTTGAAGATGAACAAGTGGGGGATTGGAACGCTTGGGATCAAGCAGTAACAGTGGCAGCTAACCCAGCAGCAGACGCTGTAAATTCATCTAATTTTGCTTTATTAATGACACAAACAGATCCATTCTCTGTTAACGCAGTAAGAAACGGACAATTTGTAGGTGTGGCAGCTGATAAGATAACAGTTGATGTGTATTTTGAACAAGCAGGCTCTCTAAAATTACAATTAGAAAGTGATTTTGAGACAGGTTATTTTCTCGATGTTGAAGCAGGTAAATGGGTGACACTTGAATATGATCTCAACGGTCAGATTGATGGAAGTAAAGAATATCCATGGGTGGTAATTCAAGGCAATACTGCAGGAAATTACTACATCGATAACATTACCTACTACGAACAGTAAAATTGTTTACAATCTGGGGTGAAAGCCCTGGATTGTTACTCAGCTTCAAAAAAGAAATATCATGAAAAGAATATTAATATATCTATTATCTGCATTAGTGGTAGGACTCACCGGTTGTGTAGAGAATAAAGAACAGGAATTAACACTTTCTTCGCCTACTATTTATAAAATCTCTAACCTGAAAGCCAGTAGCTTTACGGCAGATTGGAATAACATTGTGAATGCACAAAGTTATGAGTTAAATCTTGCTACTGATGAGAATTTTACAAATCTAGTGGCCCCATATGAAAGTGTTTCTACTAAAGAAGATTTCTACCATTTTGAGGAACTTGAAAATGGTCAAACATTTTATGTAAGAGTAAAAGCTTCTCTTAAGGAGAAATCTTCTGAATTTTCTTCTGCAAAATCTATCACAACTCTGCCAGCTGATGGTGTAGAGCCAGATACCCCATTAAAAGATGTTGCTACAACTTTTAGAGTTGGAATGGCCACTATTGTTGATCGTCTGAATGGTACACATGATGAGATTTACAAAAGAGAGTACAATCAGATAACGGCAGAATGGGAAATGAAAATGAATATCATGTACCCTGAAGAAGGGAGATATGATTTTACTTTGGCGGATCAATTGGTTGAATATGCACAGAACAATGGAATGGAAATTCATGGCCATTCTTTAATATGGCATGCAGCCACACCTAGTTGGGTGGAGAATTATTCTGGTACTGATGAAGAGTTTTCTGATATGGTAGAAGATTATATCAAAACAACTGTTTCACGTTACAAAGGAAAAATAATTTCATGGGATGTAGTAAATGAGGCCATTGATGATGCTGGTGGAAATTACAGAAATACAGTGTTTTTAGAGAGAATGGGTGAGGACTATATCAAAAAATGTTTTGAATGGGCTAGAGAGGCAGACCCAGATTGTTTATTATTCTATAATGATTATAATCTATGTTGGGATAGAACAAAATTAGATGGAGTGATCACTAAGATTGTAGATAATTTTCAAGAGAATAATGTACCATTGGATGGTGTAGGCTTCCAAATGCATATTGGTTATAACGGTCCTTCTAAAACTATAATTGCAGAACATACTAAACTAATTACTGATAAGGGTATTCTTATGCACTTCTCCGAGTTAGATGTAAAGATAAATCCTGATAATGATTTATCTGTCCCTACTGAGGAAAGAGAATTTGCTCAAAAGGACAAAGTGAGAGAGGTAGTAGAAGTGTATAATGCAATACCTGAAAGTAGTAAATTTGCACTGACAATTTGGGGATTAAAAGACGATGAGTCTTGGATACCAAGTGTTCAAGGTCATGAAGATTGGCCGTTATTATACGATAAAGATTTTACAATCAAAAAAGCACATACAGGCTTCTTAGAAGGCCTTCAAGAATAGAGTTAGCAATGCGAGGAAGAGGGAATCAGAGTACCTCTTTCTCCTTCTAACATCAATCAATTTATTTATCGGCTTGTCAATAAAAATAATCAACATCTATATGTTGGGGTGGTACGTTATTGCACAATTTTTTATTAGCCATATTTTACAGTGAAATGAAAATAGATGACCAAAAAGTATCGTTAAAAGAGAAAATAGGGTACAGCTTGGGAGATTGTTCTGTTAATTTTGTATTTCAAATTATGTTGGTTTTTCAACTTGGTTTTTATACAGATGTTTTCGGAATAAAAGCAACCGCTGCTGGAGCTATTCTACTATTAGCAAGAGTTATTGATGCCTTTGTGGATCCTGTGGTAGGTATCATGTCGGATAGAACCAATACAAAATGGGGGAAATATAGGCCTTGGGTACTATGGACAGCCTTACCTTTTGGATTATTCTTCTTTTTGGCGTTTACTACTCCAGATTTGACAGAAAGGTATAAAGTAATTTATGCAGGTATTACATATACTCTTTTAATGGCAATTTATTCTTTGAATAATACCCCTTATTCGGCTTTACATGGTGTAATGTCAAGTGATATTGATGAGAGAACAAATATTGGATCAGTAAGATTTGTATTGGCTATGGTAGCCTCACTTATTGTACAAGGGTTTACATTGCCATTAGTAGATAAATTAGGTCAAGGTGATGATCAAAAAGGATGGTCTATGGCCATTGGTATTTTTTCAATTATTGCCATTGTATTTTTTGTAATAACATTTCTCACAACTAAAGAAAGAATTACACCGCCTCCAACTCAAAAAACTTCTATTAAACAAGATTTTAAAGACCTAAGTAAAAATGGACCGTGGTTCTCAATGTTTATTGTCACCCTTTTCATCTTTACAACATTATCATTATGGGGAGGAGGAATGTATTATTTCTTCAGTTATTATATGCAACCTCAGGCCATTTTCTCATTCTTAGAGCAATTCAATTTAGTTCAACAAACCAATAGTCAACCATCATTAATTCATAAAGTCATGGATGCCTTTGGCTTATTGGCTTTGCCAGATCAGAGCAATGCATTTAGTGTTGGTTTTAGCTTTTTTAATATGATAGGACAGTTTTTTACCATCATTGGAGTACTAACATTGTCAGCACCACTTGCAAAAAGATTTGGAAAGAGAAATACGTTTATTGTGTGTTTATTCATGACTTCAGTTTTCACAGGTTTGTTTTTCTTTATTCCTGAAGACAAGGTTGGATGGGCTTTTACTTTAAATATCCTTAAATCAATATTCTATGCACCAACCATTCCATTATTATGGGCAATGATGGGTGATGTAGCTGATTATTCTGAATGGAAATATAAAAGAAGAGCTACAGGATTTGTCTTCTCTGGGATTGTATTTGCGTTGAAAGCGGGTCTTGGATTTGGTGGAGCGTTATGTGGATGGATTGTATCGGTTTATGGTTATATTCCTAATACCGTACAATCCACAGACGCCATTTTTGGTATCCGTTTAACCGCTTCTATAGTACCGGCTGCTACGTTTATGGTATCAGTTATTTCTCTTGTTTTTTATGTAATCACCAAAGATTTTAATATCAAAATGCAGGGTGATTTATCAAATAGAAGAGCAAAACAACAAGAAAGTGAATTTATTGAGGTCGAAAATGTGGCCTTAAATTAAGTATACATCAAAAAGTTTGATCAAATTTAATCAGCATGAGTTTAGTGAAAAATAAACCAAAATATATTGCAGATCATTTATATACTGCAGACCCTTCCGCCCATGTATTTAATGGAAAATTATATATCTATCCTTCCCATGATATTGAATCTGGTGTGGAAGAAAATGACAATGGAGATCATTTCAATATGCAAGATTACCATGTGTTTTCAATGGATAACATTAATGGAGAGGTAACAGATCATGGATGTGTTTTGAAATTAGATGATATTCCTTGGGCAGGAAGACAAATGTGGGCTCCTGATGCTGCTGAAAAAGATGGTAAGTATTATTTGTATTACCCAATGAAAGATAAAAATGACATTTTCAGAATGGGTGTAGCAGTAAGTAATAAACCTGAAGGACCTTTTGTTCCAGAACCAACACCTATGGATGGTAGTTACAGTATTGATCCAGCTGTTTTCCAAGATAATAAAGAAGATTACTATATGTACTTTGGAGGGATTTGGGGAGGTCAATTACAAAGGTACAGAGACAATAAAGCAATAGAGGTGGGACAAGAACCTGCTGATCATGAAGATGCTCTATGTCCAAAAGTTGTCAAACTATCAAAGGATATGAAAGGTTTTGCAGAAGAACCTAAAGATCTAGTGATTCTTGATGAAAATGGTGAGCCATTAAAGGCAGGAGATCATGAAAGAAGATATTTTGAAGGACCATGGATGCATAGATATAAAGACAAATATTATTTTTCATATTCTACGGGTAATACTCACAGAATATGTTATGCAGTTAGTAATTCACCGTATGGACCATTTCATTATACAGGAGTTGTTTTAACCCCTGTGGTTGGATGGACAACTCATCATTCTATTGTAGAATTCAATGGAAAATGGTATTTATTTTACCATGATAGTCAACCCTCGGGAGGTAAAACATGGCTTAGAAGCGTCAAGTTTATAGAAATCGAGTTTAATGAAGATGGAACCATTTCCACTGTAGACGGTGAAATGTAATAACAGTATCATTCATTGTTTGAAAAGCATTCTCAGTTTGAGAATGCTTTTTTTTTATGACAAATGTAGCATCAAAAAGCTTCATTTGTTATGCTACATTTTTACTATTATTTCTATTGTTTTTGACATTCTTTCTTAGCCACGTCATCTACATTTGATATTGAGATCTCAATGAAATGAATTAACTCTTCTACTTTCTATATTGTTCCGGCTACATTATAAAAGTCTGAAAGAGTACTAACTAAATCTACTATATTATTGAAATGGAAAATTATCTAAACGAAAAGGTAAATTTTAGGCACACTCATGTATTACCACCAAACTTTGTAAAAGCAATCACCCTATTATTTTTTTCACTATTATTTTTTAGAGTGGATTGTATTGCCTCTATTTCTAATTCAGAAATTACAATACAAACAGAAACAATGACTCTTGGAGGTGCTTACACAGGTACCACTAGTACTCCTTTTGATGGTATTATCTTATATGCTAATGATGATAATGCGTCCACATCAATTGTAGTTTCCAATGCACCTGGATTATTTGATATCAGTTTAAGGGGAGCATCTACAAATACTAGTGCTGCAGGAATAAGCTTAGAAATTGATGGAACTGAAGTAACTACATTTTCTTTTACAGGAACTTCAGCAAGTATTGATACCAAATCTATTAAGATAGAAGGGAATGCTGGAAATAGAATCATAAAGTTGATCTTGAAAACAGATAATGGATCAAATGATACATTATTGGATTGGATAAGCTTTACTAGAACAGGTGATATTCCACCACCACCAGCTCCTCCAACATTACCTAATCAGGGAGCATTCTATACAGGAAACTATAGAAACTTGTTCAAAGAGGCAGGGTATACACAACAACAAATTGATGATAAAGTTAACAGTGTTTATCAACAATTATTTTATGGAGATAATACATCCGAAAGAGTATATTTTCCAAAAGGATCTGATGAAGCATATATCTTAGATATCGATAATAACGATGTAAGGTCAGAAGGTATGTCTTACGGAATGATGATCGCTGTACAGATGAATAAAAAGGATGAGTTTGATCGTATGTGGAAATTTGCAAAAACACATATGCAACATGGTTCTGGAAACCGCGAAGGGTATTTTCGTTGGATAGTAGATGCAAATGGAGCGGAATTAGACCCAAATACGGCCTCAGATGGTGAAATCTATTTTATTACTGCTTTGTATTTTGCATCTGTAAGATTTGGTGATGGAAATGGTATCTATAATTATAGAGCTGAAGCTGATTATATTTTGGAACAGATTATGAATAAAGGATGGCCTCATAATCAGATAATAGGTTCAGTACCTAATATGTTTAATGACGAGAAAAAGGTCTGTTTTGTACCTTATGCTCAAGCTTCAACATATACGGACCCTTCTTACTTTTTACCATCTTTTTATGAAGTGTGGGGAATAATGGCCAAGACCAATCGTCAATACTGGAAAGATGCTGCAGATGTTGCACGTGATTTCTTTGTAGACGCAGCACATCCTGTTACAGGTTTAATGCCTGATTATTCTAATTATGATGGTTCTCCAACTGGCGGACACAAAGAAGATTTTGTGGTTGATGCATGGCGTTGTGCTATGAATATTGCAATGGATTATGCATGGTTTAAGAAAGACGAACGAGAAAAAGTTATTTCTGATAATATCCAAAACTTTTTCTATAGTGAAGGTATCTATAGTTATTCTAGTGGTTATACTTTAGATGGAAATCCACTACCGGGAACAGATTATCAGGCAGTAGGTTTAGTAGCATGTAATGCTATGACTGCTTTGACCTCAACAGATGCTAAATCATGGGAATTTATTGATGCATTATGGGATCGAGCACCAACAACAGGTCGTTATCGTTATTATGATGGTTTATTACAAATGATGTGTCTATTGCATCTATCAGGTAATTTTAAAGCGTATGTTGATGGTTCTGTTCCTCCTGTAGATCCGGATCCTGTACCTGTAACAGGAATTACTTTGTCACCAACTTCATTAAATTTAGAAATAGGAGAAACAAGTACTCTAACTGCAAATATTTTACCTGCTAATGCGGATGATAAAGGAGTAAATTATTCGTCGTCCAATACTAATATTGCTACAGTTTCATCAGAGGGTGTTGTTTTAGCATTAAATGAAGGTAGTGTTACTATCACGGTTACATCTCAAGATGGTGGTTTTACTGATCAAACTATGGTTGTAATTTCATCAATTCCAACATCAGATCAGACACCTTATTTAGGAAGTCCTCTAGGAATACCGGGTACGATTAATCCTGTGAACTTCGATAATGGTGGTCAGAATGTTGCTTATTACGATACTGATTCGGATAACAATGGGAATGGCGATCGTCAAAACACGGATGTAGATACAGAAAATAGAGTAAATGAAGGTAATATTGGTTGGATAGCTTCAGGTGAATGGTTAGAGTACACAGTAGATATAGCTACAGCTGGTAATTACATCATCTCTGCAGAAATAGCATCACCGTCATCAAATGGTAAATTTTCTATAGCATTTGATGGAATTGATAGAACTGGAATAATCAACATATCTTCAACAGGTGGATGGGGTGAGTTTACAACTGTAACCACTTCAAATGTAAGTTTAACGGCGGGAAAACAAGTCATGAGAATTGTTTTTGAAGCAGGAGGATTTAACCTCAGTAACCTTTTATTCACAGAAGATAATTCTAATGGTGGTGATAATGGAGGTAATAATGGAACATGTTCTTTCGACTTACCAAGTTCTGTTGCTTTCCCAACAACGAATACAAGTTTTACTCACGCTCATGTCTTAGGTAATGGACCTGATCTCTCTCACGTGAATAATATCTCAGTGAATTGGTCAAAAGAGGGTGGACAAATATGGGATTTTTCTATGCGTACTAATAACGGTATTCCTAATTGGTATGTTGATCTTAAAACTTCTATAACACATACTTTAGGCAGTGCTTCTCCTTCTATAAGTTTTACGAATAGCGGTGTCGATGGTCTAGATGGTGATTATTGGATTGGGAAGGATGGTGCAAATGTTGTTTTAGTTTCTAAAACGGCAGGGTTTACTATATATTTTAGTAATTCTTCTACAGCTCCAAGTTGTTCTAATGCTAGATTGACGAATGTTAGATCAGTGGAAACTATTAATCTGAAAGATGAAATAAAACTATATCCCAATCCTGCAAAAGATCAAATTACCATCTTGGGGCTTCAAGGTAATACGACTAAAATCAATATTTATACTATTAGTGGTGTACTCGTTTCCACTTCAAATTTATCTGGTGATCAAAGAAAGTTGAATGTAGATTCTTTACATAAAGGAACCTATGTAGTTCAATTGTTATCAGAAGGCAATTATCAAATTAAAAAGCTGATCATTCAGTAATATATTTGATATAAAATGCAGAATTAACTTTACCATTCAAGAGTCCAATAATCTTTTTTATCCTCGTATAACTCTAACTATTTATTGGGCTCTTGAATATATTATGAAATGAAAACTTAATTAAAATGAATCATCTACAATTCATGAATACACTTCAATTTTTAAGTGGTATTCATATTAATACACAATTAGTTCAACGTTTTTCTAAAAGTGTCTTTGCTATTTCTTTTTTCTTTTTCTTAGTATTTGATGCTAAATCTCAGACCATTTGTAATAATCAAATTGGCAATCAAGGCGGTTACACTTATGAGTATTGGAAAGACTCCGGTAATGGGTGTATGACTTTAAATAATGGAGGTAATTTTTATGTTTCTTGGAGCAATATCGGTAATCTATTAGCTAGAAAAGGTAAGAGACCAGGTGTGAAAAATCAAACAGTTACTTATGGAGCGAATTATCAACCTTCAGGCAATTCGTATTTATGTATTTATGGTTGGACAAAAAGTCCTTTAGTAGAGTATTATATAGTTGAAAGTTGGGGAAGTTGGAGACCTCCTGGAGGAAATGCTAAAGGTACAGTCACTACCGATGGAGGAACTTATGATATATATGAAACAACAAGGGTCCAACAACCATCAATAGAAGGAACAAAAACATTCCAACAGTATTGGAGTGTACGTAGATCTAAAAGAACAAGTGGTACTGTAACTTGTGCTAATCATTTTAACGCATGGGCTTCTTTGGGAATGAATATGGGTAATTTATATGAAGTTTCTTTCACTGTAGAAGGTTATCAAAGTAGCGGAACCTGTAATGTTTACAGTATGACAATGGGAACAAGTAATGGGAATTCTGGAGGAGGAAATACAGGTTCAAACACTATAAAAGTGAGAGCAAAAGGAGTAAGTGGTCAAGAAAAAATTAATGTTCGTCTTGGAAATCAAACAATTCAAACGTTATCACTCACTAATAATTTTAAAGAATTTACAGTAAATACAAATTCTAATGGTGGTGTTAATTTAGAATATTTTAATGATGCCAATGGTAGAGATGTACAAGTGGATTGGGTTGAAATAAATGGAAATAGAAAACAAGCCGAACAGCAATCTTATAATACAGCAGTTTGGCAAAATAATTCATGTGGAGGTCAATATTCTGAATGGATGCATTGTAATGGGATCATTGGTTTTGGTAATACTTCAGGAGCTAGAATAATTGATAGGGAAAGAACACAGATTTCTAAAAATTCCATTTATCCAAATCCAGTAACCAATGGTCAAATCACTATTAATAATGTTGATTTGGGAGAAGTTTATCAAATTATTATCTATGATCAGCAAGGAGCGATATCAAAAAGTTGGGAGATAAATAATGGTAAAGAATTGATCAATTTAGAAATTGATTTGCCTAAAGGTATTTATATTCTACATGCCATTGGATCTATTCAATCACTTCAAGAAAAAATTATTATTTCAAACTAATTTTTTGATGATAAGGGGAGCTAAAAAGCTCCCCTTATTTTTATAAGCTAGGTCCATATAGCTTATCATATAAATTATCTGAAGACATCAAATATGTTTCTTTTTCTAATTCTGCTTCCCATTTCTTCATTAATATTGGATTGGTTTGAATACGAGAATCTATGTATTTAAATGTAGGATTATCAAACCACATTCTATGTGCTTTCCAATTACAATTAATATATGAAATGGCTTTAACGGTCTCTGGGTTTTGATGGATAGTAGCAAAAAATGGAGTAAACCAATTGTCCCAAGCTACTCTTGCTTGATCCTGATTTGATAAAACTGTTTCTTTATTTTCTTCTAAAGCAGGGGTAGCCTCTGCAATAAATACAGGCTTTCCTTTTTGTTTCGCAAAGGCAATCATATTTTGCTTTTTCCAAGCACCGAAAAACGAGAAAGCACACCAATCGACATATTCATCGCCAGGATACCATTTTTCTAATTCTTCTAACGATGACATAAAACCACACGATTGCCACACATACGCTACATTGGTAATTTCCATTTCATCGTAGATATTTTTAATTCTTTTGTAAGCTTTTATATAATTATCTCTATCGTAGTGGTTCCAATCATGGCCATCAAATTCATAACCAATACGTAAGAAAATAGGTCTTGGGGATTGTTCTTTAATGAAATTTCCTAATTCACGAATCAATTGATCTCTTTTTCCATAGGCAACAGCAGAATCGTGATGTACCATACCTAAACCTATCGCTAAGGCCATATTTTTATAATCTTCATCTGCCAACTGAAGACTCATATTACTTTTGTTATCACCCCAATCATCTGTTGTTGTAACACCATCTAATCCTTTATGGATAAATCCAAAAGATTCAGAACCGGGAGTTAACACTGTATATGCTGTAAATCCAGCTGGCCTTTGTTGGAAATGATCTAAGTATCCATCATTATAATCATCTAAGCCGCCTATTGCATTCAGTTCTTGTCCAATAAAGACAAGACATTTTCCATCAGCAGGTTCAAACTTTGCGATTTTTCTTTCAGAATTAGGAAGGGGTTTTGTTGGAAGGCATCCATACATTAAGGAAGTACATAAAAGTCCAAATAATAGATTGTTAAATTTCTTTTTCATACTTAAAAAATTTTTGATTCAAACTCAATGTAAGAGTATTGTACATTCAACAAGTGACTTTGAGTACGTAATCACTACGTCAACAGGATCTAATCTTTTCTATGCAGCATTTCTTTTATTCAATACAACATTTGTAGTATTCTAAGAAGGTCAATTGTATAATTAAAATATTATTTTGGTCTTTATTCTTATCTTTGTTTCTCTATTTAACAAGTCAAATATGAATAAAAAAAGAAACCCTTGGTTCTCGGGTATCGCCAACTTTTTTTGCATTGGAATGGGTCAATTATATAATGGAGAACCTAGAAAAGCGTTTATTTTTTTAATGCTTTATTTTTTGATTCCTACACTATTAAAGTGGACTTCAATCCCAAATTATTTTGCTGGATATATTTTCTCCTATTTTATAATTTATAGTTTTATTATTTATGTCATTAGAGATGCCATCATTGTCTCTAAAAAACTAGTGACTTATCAATTGAAATCTATTAATAGATGGTACTATTATTTTTCTTATGCATTAATGATTATGGTTCTTGGAGGACTATTTCCTTTAACTAAATTAATAGGAGTACAGAGTTTTAAAATAGCATCAGAATCTATGGAACCCAACTTACAAACTACAGATTTTGTGCTGGCTGATTTAACTACATCTATAGATGATATTCAATACGGTGATATTATTGTTTATAAAGATGATAGTAACGAAAATGATGAATCATTGTTTATATGTAGAGTAGTAGCTTTACCAAGAGACAAGGTGATGTTGAATGATAATTTTTTAGTGATAAATAATCAAGAATTAAATCATAAACTTATTGATACATCATCAGAAATATATCATTATAGAGAAGAGTTATCTAATGGTATTAACATAGATATTTTATTAGATCAGAATGTTCCGAAAGGTCATGAGTCTGCGAATACCTATGAATTTTCGATAGCTAAGGATGCCGTTTTTGTAATTGGAGATAATAGGAATAATGCATTGGATAGTCGTTACTTAGGTGAGGTGAATTATGAAAGAATTGTGGGTAAGCTGACTGCAATATCATTTAGTTCTAACTTTAGTCGAATAGGTAATAAATTATAGTTTCTCATAATTTACAATAAAAATTTAAAAAAAAATCTCATTGTATATTTGCTATAGCGAATATTAATAATACGTAATATTACTTATTATTTGTCAATACGAATATATAGTTCTTAGAAGAACATTTGATTTTAATTTGATAGCTACTTGATTAGTGTGTTAAGTATTGGATATGTGATGTTTATGTTGGTTTTGTAGATGGTTATATCAAAATGCGATTTTGATATTAAATTGAATTGTGATTCATTTTTTTATAACAAACGCTCTATTTGTCTATCAATTTGATTAAAAAAAATACGTAGTGTAAATAAATCTATAATCAATTAATTGCAATTAGGAAGATAAAATTAAAATTTATTTGTATTTTTGCAGTACGAAAATTTAAATATGATATTTATCATATAGAATAAACAAGACAGCATTACTTACTCACATGCAGAAGGTAATCAAATAAACTTTCCTTTTTATACACTATACACTAAGAGAATTTTTATGAGCAGATATACTGAATATCTCCAAGAGATCGAAGAACGAAAAGGTCAAGGTCTACATCCAAAGCCGATTGACGATGCAGAATTAACAAGTGAAATCATTGCACAAATTAAAGATGTGAACAATGAGAATAGAAAAGATTCACTTCACTTTTTTATCTACAACACATTACCTGGTACTACTAGTGCAGCAGGCGTCAAAGCTAAGTTTTTAAAAGAAATTATTCTTGGTGAAGTTAAAGTAGAAGAAATTACTGCAGATTTTGCTTTTGAACAATTATCACACATGAAAGGTGGTCCTTCTGTTGAAGTACTTCTTGACCTTGCATTGGGTAATAATGAGTCAATTGCAAAAGCATCAGCAAAAGTATTGAAAACGCAAGTTTTCCTTTATGATGCAGACATGGAGCGTTTAGACGCTGCTTTCAAAGGTGGCAATGCAATCGCGAAAGAAATCTTAGAAAGCTATGCTCAAGCAGAATTCTTTACAAAACTTCCTGAAGTAGAAGAGGAAATTAAAATTGTTACTTTCATTGCAGGAGAAGGTGATATCTCTACAGATTTATTATCTCCTGGTGCTGATGCTCACTCAAGATCAGATCGTGAACTACATGGTCAATGTATCTTTGAACACAATAAAGAGCAGCAAAAAGCATTGACAGCTTTAAAAGAACAACATCCTGATAAACGTGTAATGCTTATTGCAGAAAAAGGCACAATGGGTGTGGGTTCTTCAAGAATGTCAGGTGTTAACAACGTAGCATTATGGACAGGTATTCCTGGTAGCCCATATGTTCCTTTTGTTAATATCGCTCCAATTATTGCTGGTACTAATGGTATCTCTCCAATTTTCTTAACTACAGTAGGTGTAACAGGCGGTATCGGTATCGACCTTCAAAACTGGGTGAAGAAAAAGGATGATAAGGGTAATACTGTTTTAAATGCAGAAGGAGAACCAGTATTAGAAAAAACATATTCTGTTGAGACTGGTACTGTTCTAACTATTAATACAAAAACAAAAAAATTATATAACGGAGACCAAGAATTGATTGATATCTCTGCTTCTTTAACTCCACAGAAAGTAGAGTTTATTAAAGCAGGTGGTTCTTATGCAGTTGTATTTGGTAAGAAATTACAATCATTCGCTGCTAAGGCTTTATCTATCGATGCTCCTGTAGTATTTGCTCCATCAAAAGAAATCTCTATTGACGGACAAGGTTTAACTGCAGTAGAAAAGATCTTTAATAAAAATGCTGTAGGAACTACTCCGGGTGTAACTTTACATTCAGGTTCTGATGTTCGTGTAGAAGTAAACATTGTAGGTTCTCAAGATACTACTGGTTTAATGACTTCTCAGGAACTAGAGTCTATGGCAGCAACCGTAATTTCTCCAATTGTAGATGGTGCTTACCAATCTGGTTGTCATACTGCATCTGTTTGGGATAAGAAAGCGCAAGCTAACATTCCTAAGTTGATGAAATTTATGAACGACTTTGGTTTGATTACTGCTCGTGACCCTAAAGGTGTATACCACGCAATGACAGACGTTATTCATAAAGTATTGAATGACATTACTGTTTCTGATTGGGATATCATTATTGGTGGTGACTCTCATACAAGAATGTCGAAAGGTGTTGCATTTGGTGCCGATTCTGGTACTGTAGCACTAGCTTTAGCTACTGGTGAGGCTACTATGCCTATTCCAGAATCTGTTAAAGTAACATTTAAAGGTGAGATGAAATCTTACATGGACTTCCGTGATGTTGTTCATGCTACTCAGCAACAAATGTTGAAGCAATTTGGTGGTGATAACGTATTCCAAGGTAGAGTAATTGAAGTACATATTGGTACTTTAACAGCTGACCAAGCATTTACTTTCACAGACTGGACTGCTGAGATGAAAGCGAAAGCATCTATCTGTATTTCAGAAGATGAGACATTAATTGAATCATTAGAAATTGCTAAGTCTAGAATCCAAATCATGATTGAGAAGGGTATGGACAATGAAAAAGCAGTTCTTCAAGGTTTAATCGATAAAGCAAACAATAGAATTCAAGAAATCAATACAGGTGTTAAACCTCCATTAACTCCAGATGCTGATGCAAAGTATTTTGCAGAAGTGGAGATAGATCTTGATGAAATTGAAGAGCCAATGATTGCCGATCCTGATGTAAATAACGATGATGTTTCTAAACGTTATACTCACGATACAATTAGACCTTTATCTTTCTATGGTGGCGACAGACAAGTAGACCTAGGTTTTATTGGTTCTTGTATGGTACACAAAGGGGATATGAAAATTTTAGCTCAAATGTTGAAAAACATTGAAGAGTTAAATGGTAAAGTTGAATTCAAAGCTCCTCTAGTAGTAGCTCCTCCAACATACAATATTGTTGATGAGTTAAAAGCGGAAGGAGATTGGGAAGTTCTTCAGAAGTATTCAGGTTTCGAATTTGACGATGATGCTCCTAAAGGTGCTGCTCGTACTAAATACGAAAAAATGCTTTACTTAGAGCGTCCTGGTTGTAACCTTTGTATGGGTAACCAAGAAAAAGCGGAACCTGGTGATACTGTAATGGCTACATCAACTCGTTTATTCCAAGGTAGAGTCGTAAAAGATTCTTCTGAGAAGAAAGGTGAGTCATTATTATCTTCTACTCCAGTAGTAGTACTTTCAACGATTCTTGGTAGAACACCAAATATCGAAGAATATCAAGCTGCAGTAAAAGGAATCAACCTAACGAAGTTCAAGCCTTCTTCTAAGTTGTTGACTTCTTAAGTTAATAAATATATCAACTACTTTTAATAGGTGGTTTTTGAAATAGATATAATCTCAGTAAATTGCGGTGACACGCTTATTTACTGAGATTTTTTTATGACAAAACTAATACTATTCCTCTCAATTATCATTTTAGGAACATCTTGTACGTTGACAACAAATGTCAATTCTGAAGCCTTATCTGCAGAATTAGATAGTATCTATTATTTAGATCAAAAGTACCGAAAACAACTCCTTAATACTTATGAAATTGATTCTTCAGAGATGAAATTTTTGTGGAGTAAGCAAAATGAATTAGATCAGAAAAATTTAAAACGTATTCAAGAAATTATTGATACTATAGGAGGTTACCCAGGGAAAAGTTTAGTAGGAAACACAAGTAGTAAAACTGCTTTTTTTGTACTTCAGCACGCTCCTGATAGTATTCAGAACGAATACTATGAAATGATTATCCAAGCCGGTAAAGATCGTGAACTAAGCCTAAATTTGGTAGCATTGTATCAAGATAGGTATTTAATGCAAACAGGTCAACCTCAAATTTATGGTTCTCAAATTCTTATGACCAAAGAAATAGATTCGGTTAGTGGGAAGATGGTGGAAGTAACTAAATTATGGCCGATAGCAGATACGACTAATATAGATTCTTTACGTTTATGGAATGGTATGGGGCCCCTAGAAGAGTATTTAAATGCTTTTGAATTATCTAGGTGGTAATTTGTATTCTAATAAATTGATAATAAACTTACTATCATCTCAAGAATTGATTAATTCATATTTTTTTCTTTTCGGAACACATTTTGAAAAGAATAAATGAATCACAACAATTTTTATGAATACTTCTGATAAACTAATTAACAAAGCAAAAATCATAGCTATACACCTACATAATTTTTTACTAAAGTATGTATATAGCGATCGTAATATCACATACATCAAAGAGTTATTGATTGATATAAAAAGGAGTTTTATTAATCTTTTAATCGCTTTGACTAAACTAAAAAATCCATCAAAAAAAGATTGGAAAATACTCATTATTGAAGAAATAATTGCCACAGGTACAGGTTGGACTGCAGGTATTTTTGCTTCTGATTGGGTGAGCAGTAACTACAAATTTAAAAGTTCCAAAAACCTATGGGGGTTAACTGGTAGAAGAGATGGAAGAGAAATGCTGAGCAGGGAAGATTATGAATTGTACGATTGGTGGGCAAGCTACCTTATTGGCTTAATCATGATGTTTATTGTAAGATATCTTGTTTTACAATTAATGCACGAGTTCGAAAAAGTGAGAGAGGCACGTCAATCTGATGAAGATGAATCACCAAACTTATCCCTATGAGAAAGTTAATTAAGATTACTGTAATATTATTCATTTCAATTTATTCTATTTCGCTTGGATGGCTTTATTTTAATCAAGAATCACTGATTTTTTTTCCTGAAAAGTTAGCTGAAGATTATCGTTATCATTTTGAAAACCAACATGAAGAAATCAATTTTACTACTAAAGATGGGCATCAAATAAATAGTCTTTTTTTCAAAAGTGATAGTTCTTTTGGATTAGTATTTTTTCTACATGGCAATTCAGGTTCCCTCAAAGATTATGGATACATGGCTCCGATTTATCTAAAGCATCAATACGATGTTTTAATGATAGATTATAGAGGGTTTGGAAAAAGTTCTGGAGAAATTATTAGCCAAGAACAACTTTTTGATGATCATCAAATGATCTATGATGAGATGAAGAAAGAGTATGATGAGAGCAAAATTATTATACTAGGTTACTCTATTGGCACTGGAATGTCCTCTTATTTGGCTTCAAAAAACAAACCGTCAAAACTAATATTACTAGCACCTTATTACGGTTTAGCAAGTATGATGCATAATTACTATCCTTATGTTCCATCATTTTTACTAAAATATAAATTAGCCACTTATGAATATTTAGAAGAGAGTGATTTTCCTATTTATATTTTTCATGGCAGAGTAGATAATGTCATTCCAATTGGACAATCAAATATGTTAAAAGAGAAGTTTCCAACTAAAATTGATTTGATCATTCTTGAAAATCAAGATCATAATAATATTAATAAAAACCCTGTGTATCAGTCTAAAGTGGATAAGATCTTAGAGGATTAATCTGTTTTAACTTTCGATATTAATTATTCTTAAATAATATTCGAACGATCGATTAGTTTGTATTTTGCGACAAACTTAAATTCATTGCAATGTACCTTGTGATACAACGAATACTGATTGTTCTATTAATAATTATTTTACCCACTAAAGTATTTGCCCAAGAAAAAGAAAAAAACTTAAGATTCTCGGCGTTGGGAGGGCCTGCTTATTCCCCTGATTATGGAGTGCTAGTAGGGGGCAGTATGTTGTTTACCTTTAAGACAAATCCTTTAGATATAGATTTAAGAAAATCTATTGTACCGGTCACTTTTTCAATAATGGAGGCTGGATATGATGTGAAAATTCACCCTCAATTATTTTTGAAAGGAGGTGATATTCGTGTTTTCTCTGATTACGAATATTTAAATAACTATGAACATTATTATGGTGTTGGATATGATGATAACAGAACGATAGTAAGAGGTGATGAAACAACGAGATATTTTCAGAATACAGTAATTATTAGAAATGATGTACTATTTAGAATTCAAGATTCCCCTTTTTTTATTGGCCCTTCTCTAGATTATACAGACCGTGAGTTAACAGATGTTGCTGCTGGTATTAGAGACGATTTTATTTATTTTCATCAAGGAGGGACCGATGAAGGAATACATTTTAGAAATGTTGGTTTTGGATTACGACTTACCTATGATACTAGAGATGTGCCTGTTAACGCCTATGAAGGGGTATTTTTTGATATGAAAGCAAGGATGTATCACAAGGAATTAGGTTCAACAAATAATTGGGGCATACTATCTTTTGAATACCGTCAGTATAAAAAAATGAGTAGATGGGGTGAACGAAAAACCCTAGCTTGGACCGCAAAAGTAAGATCCACTATTGGAGATACTCCTTTTACAGATATGTCTATTATCGGTTCCCCTTATGATCTTCGAGGGTATTATAAAGGTCAATTTAGAGATAAAACAATGGCGTATCTCATGGCGGAATACCGTTCAATGTGGAATTCTAAATCAAAGTTTTGTTCAAAATTAGGTTATACGGTATGGGGTGGTGTAGGTATGATTGGTTCTGATATTCTTACCCCCAACGGAGTGCTCCCTAATTTTGGGGTGGGATTAAGATATGAGGTCCAACCGCGAATGAATTTTCGAATTGATATAGGACACGACCCTCTTCAAAAACAGACTTTAATTTATTTTAATATGACGGAAGCTTTTTGAAAAAAATGATTGTTCTTATTTAAAATCATCAATAAATATTTTTTGAAAAAATCTTGAAAAAAAAATATAAAAAAAGATACTTATTTATAAACTAAAATTATATTTGCGCCACCCAAAATTAGCGACTAATTGTAAAGAGAGTATAAATGATAACTAAAGCTTAAAAACGATAATTACTCTAGGTGATCACCTTACTAATAATAATCTACTGACAAAAGAAAAAATATATAATAACACATTAATTTTTATAATATCTCCTTTTTTAAAACCAAAAGAATACTTCATAAGTTATTGTTTATGAGTGTGGTATGTATTCTATTTATTTCATTGATAACAACCCCAATTTCAAACTTTACCATCATTATTAATTACACTTTCGACTTATAAAAAGATGGATCTTAATAGTATTGACAAAATCGAATTGGATTATCTCAAATTCGAAGATTATTTGGAGATTAAGGACGTTATGGTGTCTGCATACTCCTCTATGCCGGATTCTTATTGGAAAGAAGATCAGATAAAAAAACTGCTTGATAAATTTCCAGAAGGACAGGTGGTGATAAAAGTGAACGGACAAATTGCAGGGACTGCGTTATCTATAATTGTGAATTATAACACTTTTGATGATAACCACACTTACCGTGATATTACGGCAGATTATACTTTCACGTCCCATGATGATGATGGAGATACTTTATATGGTATCGATGTTTTTATAAAACCTGATTATAGAGGGTTAAGATTAGGGCGAAGATTATACGATTTTAGAAAAGAACTTTGTGAGCAAAAAAATCTTAGAGGCATCGCTTTTGGAGGAAGAATTCCTAATTATCATAAATTTTCTGCAACCTTATCACCTAAAGAATATTTAGAAAAAGTAAAGCTTAAGGAAATACATGATCCTGTGCTTAACTTTCAGATATCCAATGACTTTCACCCGACTAGAATACTAAAAGGTTACTTAGAAGGAGATGCGAATTCTGGTGAATATGCTGTGCTTTTAGAATGGGATAACATTTATTATGAAAAACCAGATAAGAAAGCGGCAACCCAAAAAAAAGTTGTTCGTTTAGGATTGATACAATGGCAGATGAGACCATACAAAGACATCGATTCTTTGCTTCAGCAAGCTGAATATTTTATTGACGCGGTCTCTGGATATCGCTCTGATTTTGCGGTATTCCCAGAGTTTTTCAACGCCCCGCTCATGGCAAAATACAACGACTTGACTGGTGCAAAAGCAATACGAGAACTAGCAAAATATACAGACCAAATTATTGAGAAATTCTCTAACTATTCTATTGCATACAACATTAACATTATTGCAGGTTCCATGCCCGAAATTAAAGATGGGGATTTATTAAATGTAGGCTATTTGTGTAAAAGGGATGGGACTGTAGAACGATACGAAAAATTACATATTAACCCTGATGAAGTAAAATTATGGGGAATGCAAGGAGGAAAGCAAATCAAGACTTTTGATACAGATTGTGGAAAAATTGGAATTCTGATTTGTAATGACGTAGAGTTTCCCGAGCTCAGCAGATTGCTGGCCGACGAGGAAATGGAATTATTGTTTGTACCATTTTTAACCGATACACAAAATGGATATTCAAGAATTAGGCACTGTGCTCAGGCAAGAGCAATAGAAAATGAATGTTATGTGGCAATAACAGGAAGTGTAGGAAACCTTCCAAAAGTCCATAACATGGATATTCAATTTGCTCAGTCTGTAGTATTTACCCCATGCGACTTTGCTTTTCCAACAAGTGGAGTGAAAGCGGAAGCAACGCCAAATACGGAAATGATACTAATTGCAGATGTAGACTTAGACTTACTTAGAGAATTGCACCAACATGGTAGCGTAAGAAATTTAAAAGACAGAAGGAAAGATGTTTACACTCTAAGTAAAAATTAATTGATAAATAATATATACAACCTCAGCCACTTTAAATAAGATGAAAAACACGTATTTTGATCTAATAGAGCAAAGCTACTATTTCCCACAAGAAGGCTTTGACTTAAGAGACAACTCTCTCACATTCCATGGCGTTTCTCTGAAACACCTAATTGAAAAACACGGTACTCCTTTTCGATTCATTTATTTACCAAAAATTGGAGACCAAATTAAAAAAGCAAGAAATTTATTCAACCGAGTTATTAAAAACAATGCATACAAAGGAGAATATAACTATTGCTACTGTACAAAAGTAAATCACTTTTACCATGTGGTAAATGAAGCTGTAAAACACAATGTAGATTTAGAAACTTCTTCTTCTTTTGATATTGATTTGATCTTATCATTATATCAAAAAGGAAAAATTACAACAGACATAAAAATTATTCATAACGGATATAAAACAGAAGAGTATTTAAGAAAAATAATTGAACTACAAAAAGCGGGTTTTCATAACTCTGTAATTATCCTTGATAGTATCAACGAATACCATCGTCTAACAAGAATAAAAACAAAACATGTAGTGAAAATTGGTGTAAGAATGTCGATTAATGAAGAAGCACAATCGGCATATTATACTTCAAGATTGGGAATACCTCAGAAGGATATTTTGGAATTCTATAGAACCTATATTCATGACAACCCAAAAGTTGAATTTAAAATGTTCCACTTTTTTGTAGACTCAGGTATAAAAGATACACCTTATTACTGGGGTGAGTTCAGAAGAGCATTATCTCTTTACATTGATCTAAAAAAAGAATGTGAGTCTTTAGATTCATTGAACATGGGAGGTGGTTTTCCAATTCGAAATAGTTTAGGATTCGAATACAACTATGAGTATATGATCAATGAGATTGTGGGAACAATAAAATCTGCTTGTGTAGAAAATAAAATTCCTGAACCTCACTTATTCACTGAATATGGTAAATATACAGTGGGCGAAGCAGGGGCAATCATCTTTGAAGTTTTAGATCAGAAGCAACAAAACGATAATGAAACTTGGTACATCATCGACAATAGTTTAATGAATACTATCCCAGATGCTTGGTCAATACAAGAGAAATTCATCTTGTTGCCTGTCAATAAATGGGATCACGAATATGGTAGAGTCAATATCGGTGGTATTAGTTGTGATCATTCTGATTATTATAATTCTGATGATCTCAATCAAGAAGTATTATTACCTACCTACAAGAAAGATGAAGTGAAAGAGCCATTGTATTTAGGTTTTTTCCATACAGGTGCTTATCAAGATTCTGTGAGTGGGTACGGTGGTATCAAACACTGTTTAATTCCATCACCTAAACACGTGATTATTGATAGAGATGAGAAAGGTAATATTATAGACACTGTGTACAGAGAAGAGCAATCTGTATCTGAGATGTTTAAAATTTTAGGCTACAATGAGTAATTCATACATTTTTGCAGGGTTGGAGGAAAAATATTCTGCATTTAGAAACGCCAGTATTCTACTTCAACCTATTCCTTATGACGGGACAAGTACATGGGGAAAAGGAGCAGATAAAGGTTTAGCGGCTTTTATCGAGGCATCGGAAAATATGGAACTCTATGATATAGAAACTGATTCTGAAGTGTACAAAAAAGGAGTATACGTACTTCCTGAAATTTATGAGAAATCATCTCCAGAATTAGTGTATAAGGCGGTATATCAAAAGACAAAAGACCTTTTGGAGTTGGATAAATACCTCACCTTTTTTGGAGGTGAACATGCCATAAGCATCGGAGTTATTGATGCTTTTAAAGAAAAGTTTGAGGATTTAACAGTACTTCAAATTGATGCACATGCTGATTTAAGACCAAGCTATTTAGGTTCTGAATTTAACCATGCTTGTGCATTACATCGAGCATCAAAAAGTACAAACTTAATACAAGTGGGTATAAGAAGTATGGATGTTTCAGAGAAAGATCATATGAATTATGATCAATGTTATTTTGCCGAAGAAATTTATGGGCAAACAGAATGGATGGACAAGTCGATTGAACAAATGACTGACAACGTTTATCTCACCATTGATTTAGATGCTTTTGATCCCGGAATTATGCCTGCAACGGGAACCCCAGAACCAGGTGGTTTTGATTGGAATACTTTAATAATATACCTCAAAAAGGTATTTACAAAAAAGAATGTGGTCGGTTTTGATATCGTGGAGTTTGCTCCAATTGATGGTTTACACGGGCCAGGATTCTTGGTTTCAAAATTATATTACAAGCTATTATCATATAAATACTATGGAAAATAAAGGTCAAGTTTCTCAATTCATATTAGAGCACTTCAAACACTTTAACGCAGCAAGCTTAGTAGATGCAGCTAAAGGTTACGAAGTACAATTATCAAAAGGAAACAAAATGATGGTGACTCTAGCAGGTGCGATGAGTACTGCAGAGTTAGGTAAATCATTGGCAGAAATGATTCGTCAGGATAAGATTCAAATTATCTCTTGTACAGGTGCCAATTTGGAAGAAGATGTAATGAACTTAGTAGCTCATTCATTTTATAAAAGAATTCCAGAATATAGAGATTTAACACCTCAACAAGAAAGAGAATTGTTGGATAATGGTTTAAACAGAGTAACGGATACTTGTATTCCTGAAGAAGAAGCTTTTAGAAGATTACAAGATCATATTTATAAAATTTGGAAAACAGCAGAGGAAGCAGGTAAGCGCTTCTTTCCACACGAGTACATGTACAAAATGTTATTGTCTGGAGAGCTAGAGCAATATTATCAGATAGATCCTAAGAACAGTTGGCTTTTAGCTGCTGCAGAAAAGAATTTACCTATCGTTGTCCCAGGATGGGAAGATTCTACTATGGGAAATATCTTTGCTTCCTACTGTATAAAAGGCGAATTAAAAACGTCTACAGTAAAATCGGGTATAGAATACATGACATGGTTGGCAGATTGGTATACAGAAAATACCAAGGACAATGGTATCGGTTTCTTCCAGATCGGAGGAGGTATTGCGGGCGATTTCCCAATATGTGTAGTGCCAATGTTGTATCAAGATCTTGAAAGAACACAAACACCATTTTGGAGTTATTTCTGTCAGATTTCTGACTCTACAACAAGTTATGGTTCATATTCTGGAGCTGTTCCAAACGAGAAAATTACTTGGGGAAAATTGGACGCTGATACGCCAAAATTTATCGTTGAATCAGACGCTACTATTGTAGCACCTTTGATTTTTGCATACCTATTAGGGTATTAAGAGTTACATATTCAGATGGTTTATTAAAAGTTGATGTTTAAAAACGGACATAAGTATAACTATGGTTTATCAGTTGTATATATAAAGAGTATAATTAAAGCGAGGGGTTTTACTCCTCGTTTTTTTTGTGTCTTTTTTGATAGGTGTCGTAAGTTAAAGGTCTTGGGGAAGGTTTTTATATAAAAAGAGATGGTTTTATTATAAAATAAAACCATCTCTTTATTTTTTGAGTGCTAAGTAAGTATATAATAAACGCCTTATCTAGTTCTCATTAATATAAAATTGATCAATTACTTTGGCGAAAACCTAGTAAATCGAATTTCTTTGTTTAAACTCCTTTGAATAAAGTTACTTCTTGCTCCATTCACCAGATAAACTTCAATTCCTTTTTCGAAGCAGATCTTGGCAGCTGAGATTTTAGAAGTCATTCCTCCTGTACCTAAACCATTTTCTCTTTCTTCAATAAACTGATTAATATTCGAAAGATCATGGACGACAGGGATCAATTCGGCATCTTCATGAAGATTAGGGTTTTTAGTAAACAATCCTTCAATATCAGAAGCAATAATTAATAGATTAGCTTCTACTAAAGATGCAACTAATGCCGATAACTTATCATTATCACCTAAAATGAGTTCCTCAACAGCAACAGTATCATTTTCATTAAAAATGGGGATAAATCCATGATTTAATAATTCATCTACTGTATTTCTGGTATTCTTTCTAGACTCTTCGTTATCAAAGTCTTTGTAGGTCATTAAACATTGAGCCACTTTTAGGTCAAAATCACCAAAACACTCCGCATAAATCTGAAGTAATTTAGGTTGACCAATAGCAGATAGTGCCTGTTTAGAGTGCACCATATTGTTTTTTAAACCATTGATATTGATAAACTGTTTTGCCGTAGCTACAGCACCAGAAGAAACTAAAATGATATCATATTGATCTCTAAGAGCTAATATCTGTCGACCAATATTTTCAATTTTACCTCTTGATATTAATTTAGTACCTGCCGTAAGTGTGGAGGTACCAATTTTTACCACTATTCTTGGTTTCATATTACCCCCTTGTTTGTCCATTTCCAGAAATAAACCATTTGTTGGATACTAATTGAGCTAATCCAACAGGCCCACGGAAATGTAGTTTTTGTGTACTTATCGCTATCTCAGCACCAAATCCAAACTGACCACCATCCGTAAATCTCGAAGATGCGTTATGGTATACAGCAGCACAATCTACTTCATATTGAAACTGAGTAGCCGCCTCTTTATCATTTGTAATGATAACTGCAGAGTGACCTCCAGAATATTTATTGATTGTTTTTACAGCTGTTTCTTGATCGGGAGTAACTGTAAATAATATTTTTTCTGATAAAAACTCTTCTGGCATTAAAGCATCAACATCTGCTTTTTGTGCAATAGAAGTAGATGAAACAACTTGTTCATCACCTAAAACTTCTAAACCAATATCAGTGGCTTTTTGTGCGATCAGAGCTATTTTTTTACCTAGTTCAGGAAGGTCTTTATCGAATAATACTTTATCAATTGCATTACAAACGCTCAAACGACTTTTACCATTTAAAACGATATCGATTGCCATATCAAAATCTACATTTTTATGTATGTAGATAAAGTTATTACCACGCCCACTAATCATTAATGGTACATTAGTAGTTTGTTTAATATAATTGATAAGTCCTTCGCCACCTCTTGGAATAATTAAATCCAATTGATACGTATTTTCAGAAAGCATCTTTTGAGTAGCTACTCTGTCGATATCTAAATATTCAACATAATCTTCACTTACCTCATTTGCTTTTAAAGCTTTTTTCCATAAATCGACTAAAACCAAGTTAGAGTTTCTAGCTTCTTTACCGCCCTTTAATAAAATCTTATTTCCAGATTTAAAAGCACTAACGGCAGCTTCAATAGTAACGTCTGGACGAGATTCATAAATAATAAGAATTCTACCAAAAGGAACCACTCGGTTTTCTACCTTCATTCCGTTGGGGTGATCGTAAGCACTTAATATTTTCCCTTCGGGGTCTTCCAAACCTAAAACTTCAGCAACAGAACCTACCATACCCTTTACTTTTTTGTCATCTACCTTTAAACGGTCGACTAAAGTAGGGTCTAAGTCTCCTGCTTTTTCTAAATCCAACTGGTTGGCCTTGATAATTTCTGAAGCATGATCTTCAATCAGCATCGCCAAATCTTTTAGAACATTGTTCTTCTTCTCTGTGGAAAGTATCATCGTCTTATTAAGTTTATGTTAGTTCTCCCACAATCGCTTTGTGGTTTGGAATTAATTTTAGCAATATACGGCGATATTTTAAAAAATATGATTGAAATCTTAATAAATTATCAATATAACCGTATTTGTATTGATATTTTGGAATTTTTGTTTGCTTTTTATTTTTTACTAAATTGATAGAGCAACTAAATTAAGGATATGTATTTCGAAGGAAACATTAGTATTGACCCGTCACAATTGACTCAGATTGAGAGAGTAAAACCTACAAAAGCATTCAAAAGAATCTTTTATTACCTCACTCTTGGGAATGTATCTGATCAAATAGAAAAAGAAACATTTACAGCGGTTTCAATTTTACAACAAATTAACGATGTACTATTACATTTAGGAATTGATAATATTGTCCGTTTATCTCATGATGGTATCGATTTCTATTTAGATAAGGAAGGGAAAGAAGGAGACTTAAAAGAAGCTTTTGATAAATATGATTTAGAAATTGATCATTCTATGTCTTCTCATTACGATCAGTTAGTCATGGTCATGGAACATGAAGATTCAGGTTTCAAATATTTATTAGAAATAGTGATCAACCGTACCCATAAATTAGGGGAGTATCCTATCGAAATTAAAGTAACCGGACTTCTAAATCAATTTAAAAAGGAGGGGAAAGATAGAGAAAAACTAAGACAAGAAATGTCTTCTGTATTCGAAAATCAAGAAGCCCATAATAAGTTTAAATCTAACAAATTATATGAATTTGAACAGTTTTTAAATGAGCTAAAAATGGCCATAATAAAACTGATGAAGGTAGATGATGTTAGAGCGGAGTCTAAAACTAAAATGGTTGTTCCAAAAGCCAAAGTAACTTCTGAAGAAGATATGAGGCATGATCAATCCTACGGACAATATGGTGTACATTATGGCTATTATGGATTTAACGATTTCCTTTTCTATAGCATGTTGTGGTCTTCTATGAGCCATGATAATCATATTACCGTTTACGATACCCACCTAGAATCTGATATGGGAGAAGATATCGGTTTTTATGAAGAAGTGGATACTACAACAGATTATTTTGATGATGAAGTGGAAACTGATATCGAAGAATTAGGAGAAATGAATAACGAAGCTGACGTAACAGGTTCAGATTTTGATTCTTCTGATTATGATGATGATACCACAAAAAGTGATGGTGGTAGTTGGTTCGATTTCGGTGGAGATGATGGAGGTAGTGATTGGGGAAGCGATGATTTTGGTGATTTTGGTGGAGATGATTGGTAATTATTAAAGATTATAAATGAATTAAGGCATACTAAGTAATTAGAATGCCTTTTTTTATTATTTTTATTCATCTGAAAATACGATAGAACTAAATGAAAGCTCCAGAAACACCAGAAAATGAGTTTGATAGAATAAAGGACTTATATTCTTATAATATTTTAGATACACTAGGCGATATAGATTTTGATTATATCACCAAGATGGCTGCACAAATTTGTCAAACTAAAATTTCTGTGGTAAGCCTTATTGATAGAGATAGACAATGGTTTAAGTCAAAATATGGTCTAGATGCTCCAGAAACACCTCGTGAAGTTTCCTTTTGCGGACATGCTATTTTGGATCCCTTTAATTTATTAGAGGTAAAAGATGCAAGAAAAGATGAGCGTTTTCATGATAACCCATTAGTGACAGGAGCTCCTCATGTGATTTTTTATGCTGGTATACCTTTAATGAGTGAAAAAGGAAATGCACTTGGAACTCTTTGTGTAATTGATGATCATCCTGGAGAGTTAAGTGATGATCAAAAGGAAAGCTTAAAAATACTATCTCATCAAGTAGTTCGATTATTAGATCTAAGAAAACGTACACTTGAAATAGAAGAATCGAATAAAGAACTCACAAAATATTCAAAACATCTGAAGGAGTTTATTCAAATATCTACAGAAGACATGAATGGACCAGTTTTAAGTATGGATAGTATTATTAATATAGCCATATTAAAACAGCCTGATCCTCAAATTGAAGGCTACCTAAAAAGAATATCAAGAGAAATTGATATTTTAAAAGAAATGATGGAAGATTTTAGACGCTATGATGAAATCGTAAAATATGAAATTCATTACGATAATTATTCCATTCAAGACCTATCAGAAGAACTAAAAAGTATTTTGATGGGGTATATGCGTCAATATCCTATAGAAGTCACGTCAGAACTAGAGTGTTTAAGAATAGATAAAAAGTCTTTAATAGAGATTTTTTATCAACTATTTACTTATCTCTTAGGATATGGAGAATACCTCGATATGCAATTTAATTTACAGGTACAAGAAAGCTATTTTAATTATAATTTTTCATTAAGAATTAAAGAATTAGTGATAGCAGAACAGCATATTAAGAACATTTTTGACCCGTTCGTTAGTAAAATTATTGAGCAAAAAAATCAGAATAAATATAAAAAAGACTTATCGATTCTTCAAAAGCAAATTTCCTTATTAGGTGGAAAAATAAAAGTCGTATCCAATTCTGATATCGGTACGGAAGTACATTTCTCTATCGAAAAATAGAAGAAACCTAACAATGGTTAATCTTCCTAAAAAACCTAGAAGAGTGTTGATAATACAATAATTATTCATCACATTTGTTATGTTCAAACATATAAACATAACATGAACATAGCAATAAACCATAATTCAGCATTACCGCTTCACAAACAAATAGAAACAATCCTAAGAGATTTAATCGATTCTGGAGAATACGATAAAGGTAAACTATTTCCTAAGGAAGTTGATATTAGTAACCGTCTTGGAGTGTCTAGAAATACGGTACGTCAGGCGATCAACACTTTAGTGATGGATGGTTTATTGATTCGAAAAAAAGGAGTTGGAACAACTGTCGCTGAGAAAAAAATTCAGACTAAGCTATCTGAGTGGCATAGTTTTACTCAAGAAATGAACAGTAAAGGTATTCCATTCCAAAATTATAAAGTTCAATTATCAACAGTAAAAGCCAACGAAGAGCAAGCACTTCAACTATCTGTAGAAGAAGGGAAGGAGATTATGCAGTTGGAAAGAATTAGAGGAGACAAAGATGCTCCTTTTGTCTATTTTGTTTCTTGGTTTCACCCAAAAATTCAGTTTAGTGATCAAGAAACATTTGAGACACCACTTTATGATATTATTGAAGAACAATCCAATATTGTTTTGACCAAATCATCTGAAGAGTTGGTGGCAATGTTAGCCAACGAAGATTTGGCCATAGACCTCAAAGTGAAAGTGGGGTCACCTATTTTATTTAGAAAAAGAGCAGTTGCCGATCCAGGTGGTAGAGTGATGGAGATCAATCATGGTTATTATAGAGCCGATAGATTTACCTATCAAATAGAAATCAACCGCTAAGATTAGACTAACTGAATTGATATTACTTATGTTTTCTGAACCACAGGAATCTAAAATCATTAGAAATGAAACTACAAACTAACCATCTAAATATTTTAACTGCTGATATCGGCGGTAGCCATATTACCACTTCTATTGTAAATGTAAACGATAGAAAGGTAGTAGAGGAATCTCAGGCACATCAAAAAATTAATAGTCATGCTTCGGCAGATGTTATTTTAAATGATTGGCTTTCAACTTTCGAAAAATCCATTGCACAATCAGGAATAAAAACCATTGATGGTGTTTGCATAGCTATGCCAGGTCCTTTTGATTATGATCAAGGGATATGTTTGATGGAGAATGTAGGAAAGTACGATGCTTTATACGGGTATAACATTAGGTTAGCTGTATATGATAAACTTTCTGATTATTTAACTTCACCAGAACAAGTACAGTTTCTTAACGATGCAGATGCCTTTATTTTAGGTGCTGTTCATCAACAAAACTGGGACAATGATAAAGTAATAGGCATCACTTTAGGCACAGGTTACGGATCTGGTTTTGTCGATCAAGGACAATTGATTACTGAAGGCGATGAAGTACCTGAAGGTGGATATTTATATTGTCAGCCTTATAAAGAGGGTATTTGTGAAGATTACATCTCTACTCGATGGTTTGTCAAAGAATGGGAAACAAGAACAGGAGAAAAGGTAAATGGTGTAAAAGATATTGCTTTATCGAATCTTCCATTATCCGATCAACTATTTGATGAGTTTGGAGAGAATTTATCCAATACTTTATCTCCTTGGAAAAACGCTTTCGGTCCATCAAAATTGATTATCGGAGGGAATATTACAAAAGCATTATCACGCTTTGAAAATAAATTAAATAAAGAACTAAATATAAATGAAATAATCGCTTACCCTTCTACAGAAGAAGCTTCTATGATTGGTGCTGCGGTTCACTTTTCAAAAACTATAACAAACAAAATGACAAGAAATACCAAACAATATCTCATGCCTTCTCAGGTAGAAGGAACGGAGAAGGGAAATTACAATATCTATCCGTCTCATCAACTTACTGAGGGAGAGATTAAAGTGGGATATAACGGTTTAGCTTCTGTTTTAAAAGATAAAAATACGATTCTATTAGATGGTTATGTTGGGGTAGACTGGGAAGCAGTTACCTCTCAATTATTAGAAGAATTAAAGGCGGAGGGTGTTCAAAATGCCTCTTTCTTAACGATAGAATCAGCACTTAAACCTCAAGAAGAAATAGATCAATTAGTAACCCCATTTACAGGTGGTGATGATCCTATTTTTGGTAAGGTCTTCGAACAAGGTTTAGCCTCGTTTTTTGATACTGATAAATTAGAAAAACTTAAAAATCAAACTTCAGAATTAACCGTAATCTATGGTTGTGGAGCTTCTTTATTAAATGATGCGTCTACAACATTGGTTTATTTTGATGTACCTAAAAATGAAATTCAATTCCGTTCAAGAGCGGGTCGTGTCATTAATTTAGGAGCCAAAGAAGCAATTGCACCAAAACCTCAATACAAAAGAATGTATTTTGTAGATTGGATGGCTTTAAACGACCAAAAATCTAAGATTCTTGGTGATATCGACTTTATTGTTGACGAACAAAGAAGCAATGAAATTACTTGGACAGACGGTGATTCTTTTAGAAAAGGATTGGAAGAGATGTCTAAGAATGCTTTCCGTGTGAGACCTTGGTTTGAACCGGGTGCTTGGGGTGGTCAATGGATCAAAGAAAAAATTGGAGGGTTAAATGATGATGTTCCTAATTACGCTTGGTCTTTTGAATTGATTGTACCTGAGAACGGTATTGTTTTCGAACAAAATAAAAATTTATTAGAGGTTTCTTTCGACTTCTTGATGTATTTTAATCATCATAATGTTTTAGGAGAAGCAGCCAACCGTTTTGGTTACGAATTCCCTATTCGTTTTGATTTTCTTGATACTTACGATGGCGGTAACCTTTCGGTACAATGTCATCCAAGAGTACCTTACATGCAAGAGCATTTTGGTCATAAATTTACACAAGATGAAACATATTATATGCTTGATGCAGAAGAAGATGCAGAAGTGTATTTAGGTTTCCAAGAAGATATTCAGCCAAAAGAATTTGAGAAAGCTTTAAAACATGCAATGGATTCTGGTGAAGAAATGGATGTAAAAAAATACGTTCAGGTACACAAAGCCAATAAGCATGATTTATTCCTAATTCCTAACGGTACTATCCACTGTTCTGGTAAAAACGGAATGGTGTTAGAAATTAGTTCTACTCCTTATATTTTCACTTTCAAAATGTACGATTGGCAACGTCTAGATTTAGATGGTAAACCAAGACCAATGAACATCGAAAGAGGTATGGAGAACTTGTTCTTTGATCGTAAAGGTGATAAAGTACAAGAAGAATTGATCTCAAAACAAGTAGTTGTTGAAGAAGGAAACGATTATCAAATCGTCAATTTATCGACACATAAAGAACATTTTTATGCAGTAGATAGATTTGAGTTTGATAGCGAAATTACTGTAGAATTGAATAACCAATGCCATATCATGAGTTTGGTAGAAGGAGAGTCAATTACTGTAGTAACCAACGATAAAACTTTTGATATAAACTACGCAGAAACTTTCGTTGTTCCTGCAGCAAGTGGAAGCTATAAACTAGTAAACACTTCTGGAAAGCGAGTGAAAGTAATAAAGTCTTATGTGAAATCGGAAGAGTGCTAAGCACTTAGAATTATTACTTACTAGGGAGGCGATTTATTTTCGCCTTCCTTTTCTCAAAATTAACTTATCAAACAAAATATTCATTTCCATACGTAGAGCAGTTCTAGTGAACGACTCCAATCGATCAAAAAGGTTTTTCATCTAACTCGATAAACCTTTTAAAAATGAATAATCAACACCTAATAAATAGTCAATAGAAATGAAAAAGTTATTCGCTTTATTAATGGTCGGAGGCATGATGTCTTGTGCTTCTCAAAATGACTCTTTGAAAACTACTATTCAAGAAGACGCTCAGATTCCTCAAATCAAAGAAATGGGATTGAATCTAATTGCTTCTGGTTTTAATGCCGGAGATGGCTATGCCGAAGTTTGGATTAGAGATTTTAATACATTCATTACACAATCGGCAAAAGTGATTGATCACGATGAGATCAAGACCAATCTTTTAAACTTCTTTTACCTTCAAGAAGAAGACGGTAATATTGCTGATGGTTTTATTACAGTTAGACCAGGTTATGATTCAACGTATTACAAAAAAGGAACTTTAAAGCCTGAACTGGCTTACCATAAAAATACGGTGGAAACAGACCAAGAAACTTCTTTAGTGCAAGCAGTCTATAATTACGTGAAAGCAACCAACGATAAATCTATTTTACAAGAAAAGGTAGACGGTGTAACGGTGCTAAAGCGTATGGAGCAATCAATGGATTTCTTAATGAAAGAACGTTTTGATCAAAAATATCAATTACTATGGGGAGCAACAACCGCCGATTGGGGTGATGTTCAACCAGAGCACGATTGGGGTGTAGCCTTAGACGAAAGCTCTCACTTAACCATTGACATTTATGACAATGCAATGTTTGTGATCGCCTTAAATAATATGATTGAATTGGGTGATGCTTCTATTGATCTCCAACGTTGGAAGAAAGTAAAAGAAGATATTACAGCAAATGTAGCGAAGTATCTATGGGACGATAAAAACCAGAAATACATTCCACATATTTATTTAACGAAATCACCTTTCCCTGCCGATTTCAATGAAAATGAAATCATGTATCATGGCGGTACTGCAGTGGCAATTCAGGCAGGGTTCTTAACAAGAGAGCAAATCAAGGTTTCTTTAGATAAAATGATTCAAAATGTAAAAGAATCTGGTGCTCCTTCTATTGGTTTAACATTGTATCCGGTATATCCAGAAGGATATTTCAAAAATACAGGAATGCATCCTTATGGCTACCAAAACGGTGGTGATTGGACTTGGTTTGGTGCCCGTATGATTTCTGCTTTGATTGAAAACGGTTACGAAAAAGAGGCTTGGGAAAGTGCACAACCTATGTTTGATAGAGTACTTAAAAACAAAGGGTTCTATGAGTGGTACACTCGTGATAACCAACCGACTGGATCAGGTATGTTTAGAGGCTCAGCAGGTGTATTACTAGATGTTATCGATGCTTTTAACGAATACGCTGAACAATAGGAAGAAGATGAAAAAGACATTATTTTTTCTATTATTTAGTATTGGGTTAACTGCTTTCGGACAATACATTGATCCATTAGAAGCAGTAGATCCAAACATAGGAACCGTACATTCAAGATGGTTTTTCTACACACCCGCAGCCAATCCTTTTGGTATGGCAAAACCGGCTCCATCTACCAATGGATCTTATGGTAACGAATGGGGGTGGGAAGCTGTGGGTTACGATGGCACACACACTTCTATCGAAGGCTTTGTAAATTTCCATGAATTCCAAGTAGGAGGTATTTCTTTGATGCCTACCAATGGTGAATTAATAACAATTCCTGGGAAATTAGAAAACGTAGAAGAAGGGTACCGTTCTACTTTCCAAAAGGAAAATGAAATGGCTCAACCTGGATATTATTCTGTACTCTTGGATGATTACAACATCAAAGCAGAGCTAACGTCTACGCCTAGAGTTTCTTTCCATAAGTATACTTATCCCAAAGGAGAAAATCATTTGATATTCGACATTGGGAATACACAAGGTGAAAGTGGTCCTGTGGTAGATGCTGCAGTAAGTATGATAGATGATCATACCATAGAAGGGTATGTGATTACACATCCTGGCTACGTGAAATATTACCAACCGGGTGCTTATGTAAAAATGTATTTTGTTGCTAAGTTGGATAAAACCACAAATTCTATCCTTTCTTTTAATAAAGAGGATGTGCATTTTGGAAGTAAAACTGCTTTAGGAAAAGGGGCTGGTTTAGCTTTAACTTTTAAAGGTGATGAGGCTTATCAAGTAGAAGTAAAAATCGGTCAATCGTATACTTCTATTGAGAATGCTCGATTAAACTTGAAAGAAGAAGCCAATGATTTAACCTTTGATCAAGCCAAAGAAAAGGCACAAAATAAATGGAGAGAGATGTTAGGTAAGATCGCTGTAAAAGGTGGATCTAAGGAACATCAAACTAAATTTTATACGGGTCTTTATCATGCCTTATTGGGTAGAGGTTTGAGTAGTGATGTTAACGGTCAATACCCTTCCATCACTGGAGAAGTAGGACAGATAGCCATAGATTCATTAACGAATCAACCTAAATACAATCATTACAATACGGATGCTGTTTGGGGGGCATTTTGGAACCTTACGCAACTATGGGCTTTGGCCTATCCAGAATATTACAATGAGTTTGTACAATGTCAATTGGATATCTACAAAGATGGAGGTTGGTTAGCCGATGGTGTTGCCACCAATAAATTTGTTTCTGGTGTGGGTACCAATTACACCGGTTTACTAATTGCCAGTGCTTTTAATAGAGGAATCGATCAATACGATCATGAAGTGGCATATCAAGCCGTTCGTAAAAACGAATTAGGTTGGATGAACCGTCCTTTAGGAGCAGGAAAAGCAGATACAAAAGTCTTTGTAGAAGAAGGTTTTGTTCCTTTAACTCAGAACAATGAGTATTATTCGGCTTCCAATGCAGAAGGATCTCAATTTTCGGCATCACATACTTTAGAGTATAGTTTTTCTACCAATGCTGCCATGCAAATGGCTAAAAAGTTACATCATAATGATGACGCAAAGATGTTTGCAGCTTATGGCAAAGGATGGGAAAAACTTTTTGATGAGGAAACAGGTTTTATCCGACCAAAAACAACAGACGGTCAATTTGTAAAAGACTTTGATCCTAAAAAAGTATGGACAGGCTTCCAAGAAGGAAATGCTTGGCAATACACATTCTATGTTCCACATGATGTAGAAGGATTGTCTCAAAAAATTGGTCCGAAAGAGTTTGTAGATCGATTGGATGGTGTTTTCGAAACAGCCGCAATTACAAAATTTGGAGGTGGAGAAAAAGTGGATGCCTTTGCTGGTTTACAAAATGTATACAACCACGGAAATCAACCTTCATTACACATTTCTTGGATGTATAATTTTACGGATCAACCCCATAAAACACAATATTGGGTAAGAGAAATTTGTGATGTCTTTTACGGAACTGATGAAACACATGGTTACGGTTATGGTCAGGACGAGGATCAAGGACAATTAGGTGCATGGTATGTATTAGCGGGTATCGGTTTATTTGATGTAGCCGGCGGTACATTAGAAAACCCCACACTACAATTGAGCTTACCTCAATTTGATGAAGTAAAAATCACTCTTGATCAACAATTTTATGAAGGAGAATCTTTTGTCATTAAAACAAAAGGAGATCCAACAAAAAATAGGTATATCAAATCTTCTGCATGGAACGGACAATCTCTCGATAAGGTATTCTTACCATGGTCGGAGTATGTAAAAGGTGGAGTGTTAGAAATGAAATCTTCTGCTAAACCAACGAAATAGATTTGGTTCTCTTCCATTCTAAATCGTGAGCAAATGCGAAAGTGCCTAAAAGCATAAAAAAGGGAAGGTGACTCATTCTATATTGAGCCACCTTCCCTTTTTATTTTTGGGTGAATACTAATAAAAACGTCTAAAATTCTAACGATAAACCATTTTTAGAAAGACACCAAAAATTCTATGTGACTTTTGAAAGGAATGATACACTTTTGTGCCAATGAAGACTAAAAAGCTGTAATATATAGAATATTACGCCACCCTTAGGTAATTGTGATACACTACTTTTGTATACCACTGAATCATCTTAGTTTCTTGATGGGGTTTTGATTTGTAGACATTAAATGAAGGAGTAGATACGATGGATTTTTGCGCTACCACTTCAATCAGTGTTTGTAATAATGGGAGATCTTTGAGATAGTGGTATATTTTTTCAAATTCTAAACGGATTTTATATCGGTGATATTTTGCTCCAAAATGCCAACGTACAAAAATGTAGGACTTTCGGACAGATGGGGAATCAGAATGCCAATAAATGTATCTTCGATCGGCATACAGCTCGTATTTATTTTTTCTTTTGGGTGAGATAAAAGCGGATGTTTTATTTAAGCTACCCACTACTTTTTTACGGGCAAGTGCAAGGTTATGAGCTTTTGTAGCATTGTATTGTCCATCAATACTATTTCTTTTTATTTCTCTATATAAGGTGGAGAGATGTACCCCTAGTACTTCGGCAATGCGCTGTTTACTTCCTCCATGTTGGAGTAAATATGCTAACTGTTCTCTTTGGGCTAAAGTAAAATGGGCCATGATATTAATAATGGAAAAACCTTAAGAACAAAGGCTAACTCTATGTTCTTAAGGATGTTTGTAATTGTGGTGGAGAGGAGTGATACATTACTATTTCAACACCTACATTATAGTTATATTTAAATAACCACCTCTAAATTTTTGATTTGATAATCATTTAAAGTCCATGTATTGCTAGAAGCGTGATCTTTAATCTGATGTAAAAGTTCTAAAAGCAAAGTGGTCTCAACGTCTAACATAATGTTATCAATCTCTTGGAAATAAACTTCCATGCCGTCATTTCTTTCTAACTTTAATTCCAGTTCGCTTACATCCGCAACCAGTTTATTTTTTTCGACAATTTTCTCTTTATATTTTGAATGAGAAGCATCCATATTGCTTAACTCATTCTCAACATAAGTCAATTGATTTTTCTTCTCGTTCAATTCTGAAGTTCTACTTTCAAAACGAGTTTTCTTTTTCTCTGCAGAGATTTCCTTTAGCACGCTAGAGGAATTGTGGTAAATGTATTCTTGGTGAATACCATCAAAGGTTTTTTGGGTATCTTCTTCTGTTGTACACGAAAAAGACAGTACTCTATTGAAGAGTGCAGTTTTGTCTGCTTCTAATAACATGATGAATAGTTTCGTTAAGTCAGTGCAATGAAATAGTTAGCTTATTTACATACACTTGGTATAAAAAATATTTGCTTGCAATGTTAATACATGTAAAATTAAGTTGCAAGTTTTAGAAGATTTTTTTGAATTACACTATATTCAGATCACTATAATTTAAGCCAAAAAAATACAATAGGTATATATATATGAACCATTCTTCCCACAACAAAATCGTATCCTTTATTTGGTCGATTGCAGACGACTGTCTTAGAGATGTTTACGTTTGAGGAAAATATAGAGATGTTATCTTACCCATGACGGTTTTACGCCGTTTGGATGCGATATTGGAAGATTCTAAAGAAGAAGTATTAGAAGAACAGTATGCAGATTTTGGAAGCGAACTTTATGGAATACTTACAGGGGTTCAGTCCTAAGGTTCAAGAGATCATCAAACATTTTATGACGGTTACATTAGGGGTTGGGGGGATATTCCAGAAGAAAGCTGAGTTAGAATGCTTAACCTCAAAAAAAGAGTCACTGAACATCCCGACTTCATCAAGAAATTTTTAAAAAACCCCGATGATCAAAACAAACTTATCGCCTTCCAAAAAATCATGGATGAGGTAATGGCAGAACAACGTCGTAAGGAAATCAATATGTATAAAAGTTACATTAAAGATGACGTTTTTAAGAGTAGTTTGGTGGAGCAGATGATGAGGATTGTGGGGAGATAATTTTCTTAATTTATAATATTATTAATATATCAAAACTTATGAATACAAATACAATTTCTAAAAATGAAAAAACAGATTTTTGGTTTACTATTTTGAAAACATCTCTAAAAATTCCTGGGGCTAAAATTGAAAGAGAATATTTTTTACGTAAACAATTTTCACGGTACCTTAATGATTCTGAACTAAAAAAAGTGATTGAAACATCTCCAAGTATTGCAGGTGTGAGTAACAAAATAATTGGCAAAGTAGCCAATTCATGTATAAATTGGCAGACTGCTCAGATTACTGGACTATCTTTTTTAGCTGGAATACCTGGTGGTTGGGCAATGGCTGCAACTATTCCTGCTGATTTAACACAGTTTTATTTTCAATCTATCCAACTAATACAAAAATTAGCTTATTTGTACGGGTGGTCTGAAATTTTTGATGCGGAAGAGGATGGGACGGTTAGTGACGAATCATTGTTAGTTTTATCATTATTTTTTGGAGTTATGTTTGGCTCTTCACAAGCCAACAAAGCAATTATGGCTCTTTCTGAAAATATGGCTAAGGAAGTTGTAAAAAGATTACCTCAAAAAGCATTAACGAAGTATGGTATATATAATATATCAAAAGAAGTTGGTAAATGGATAGGTTTAAAAGTTACAAAGGATTCATTTGCTCTAAGTGTATCTAAATCTATACCAATCTTAGGAGGTGTTATATCGGGAGGAATTTCTCTGGCAACAATGAAATTGATGTCAAATAAACTTATTATACACTTAAAAGAATTACCACAAGCAACCGTTAATGAAATCGAAAATAGTATTATTATTGAAAATGTTGAAGAAGTATTAGAGGCTGATAATAAAGATTTTCTAGAGCTTGAAAAAATAAAATGTTTAATAAATTTAATGAAGGTAGATAAAGAAATACATCCCCAAGAAGAAAAATTTATTTTAAATATTATTGAAAAAAGTGAAATAGCATTTGAAAAAAAAATAACATTAATTGACGATATGAAATCAGTTCAATTTTTAAATATTGATTTTAAACTTTTAAAATCTGAATCATTTGAAAGCATTTCATTAATTACAATTTTATTGGAATTATCTAAAATTGATGGAAATTTTGATCTAAGAGAAAAATTATACATTAAAGAAATTAGTAAACAGTTAGATATTGAGAATGAAGTAAATGAACTTTTAAATTGATAATGTCACATGTATATTTAAAGACCCAATATTTTTAAATCCAAAAATAAGGAAATCTCTTCTAAATTAGAATAAGAAAACTTTGAATCAGAAGCAACTTTATAAACTTGTAGAAAAACTAAAATCAGGGAAGTCATATAAAGCCAAACAACTATGTGATTACCTAGAAATAAGTGAAAGAACATTAAGGAATTATAAAAAAGAATTATATAAAAATTATGGTCTTGAGATAAACATTGATAAAGAATATTTTTACTCAATTACTAAAGAAACAATTGAAAAAAATGACTTTTATGGTTTCATGACCAGAGGAATAGAGAAAGAAGTCTTAACTAATATTGAGAATAAAAAATTTTTGATGTTAGATTCTTCTCAAAATGATAAAAATAATAATATAGGCTATCTCCCTTTATTTTTTGATGCTTTAAAAAAGGAACAAAAGGTTGAGTTTATTTATGAAAAGTTTGATCAGTCAAATCAATTTAAAGTAATTCTACAACCTTACTTTATCAAGCAATATCAACAGCGTTGGTATTTGATAGGTATTAAAGATAATGATCCTACTAAATATGGTATAAGGTGTTATGGTGTGGATAGGGTACAATCACCAATAGCTATGGAGGAGAGCTATAAAAGAAATATCAATATAGAAAGTGAGATAATTAATTTATATGAGAATTCTATTGGAGTATTTTCAAATGGAGAAATAGAAGAAGTAATATTATCTTTTTCAACAAAGAAAACTCCTTATATAACGAAAGTCCCATTTCATAAGTCTCAAAAATTGAATACTGAAAAAACTAATGAAAAATGGACAACATTTAAGTATCAGTTAAGAATTAATGAAGACCTTATTTATAGAATTCTTTATTATGGAAAAGAAGTAAAAGTAGAGTCACCAGAATCATTAAGAAAGATGATTAATGAGCAAATAAAAAAAATATCAACATATTATTAGGGTAGGAAACATTTTTTCCTACCTCCTAGTATACCTTTGAACTATATCTACAAATTAAACTATTGAATCATGACTGTTAAAGAATTAATGCTTGCTGAAGAAGCAATCCAAAAATCAATTTTTGCTATTACACCTGATGAAGAAGGAACTGAACCTATAAGTGATGGTGTAGTCAATCCTGAATTGTATTTAAACGCTAAGTTTAAAATTTTATGGATTTTGAAGGAACCGCATGATCCCTCTGGAGGTGGATGGAGTTCAAATGAGGCGTTTAACAATTTGGAATCTTGGGCATCTCAACCTTCTACAGGAAAAAATCTTTTAAAAAAAGTTAACTATGCTACATATGGTATATTAAATAATTTTATGGAATGGGGAGATTTACCAGAAATAAATCAAAAGAATGATGTTTGGAAAGCATTGAAAAATATAGCGTACATTAATATTCGAAAACTACCAGGAGAAAGTAGTTCTGATGAAAGAGTCATTAGTACTGCCTATGCAAAACATAAAGACCTTCTTTTACATCAAATCGATACTTATCAACCTGATATAATAATAGGTGGTAATACTTTATGTCATTTTTATAATGATTTGAAGCTTGATGAAATACCTCCTGTGAAAATGGGTGAAAGAATATATTATCCTACTAAAGAAAAAATATTTATTGATGCTTATCATCCATCATATGTAATGAAAGAAGAAGAGTATGTTGATAATATAATTTTAGCAGTAAAAGATTGGTACTACAATTATAAATTAAAATAGATATTAATCTTGAACACGATTTATTATATATACCAATTCAAGGGGTATGTTCTCTTGAATTTAAAATGAATACTGTTAATTTTTATTCTTAAATATATTATTATTTAATAAAGGTGTTAGTATTATGATAAAGACAACACATCAATACATTGATCAGTTTCCCTACAGGCAAAGTAATACTTCTTTGATTTTAGGAACTATTCATCCACATAAAACTGATGATTTTAAAATCAATTTTTTCTATGGTAATAAAGTGACAATTTGGGGAATTTTAGCAGAAGCATTTCCAGACCAAAAGTTTGACAGCCGAACATCCATTGAGAAGACTTTACGAAAAAATAATGTTTGGATTTCAGATATAATCCTTAGTTGTGAAAGAGCGCATGATAGTGTAACTCAAGATGCCCTTTTAGAAAATTTAGAACTGAATTCTGAGATGATTGAAGAAGGAATCAGAAACTCTCTAATCACTGAAATCTTTTTCACAAGTGGCTTTAATAAGAATGGAGCTGCAAAACTTTTTTGTGATGTCTTTTCTATAAAGTCTGAATTAGATTCTAAAAGAGAATTTAAAATTGATGCAAAATATTTTGGTAGAGAGATAGTAGGGAAAGTATTATTTTCTCCATCAGGACAAGCAAATATTGGGATAAGTAACAACAAAGAGTTTATAAAGCAAAGAGATAAATATGTAAACTCAACTCGTGCAGTCCAAGAGTTTAAAGTAGACACATACAGAAAAGCTTTTCATAATCAATTTTCAATTCAAAAAAGTAAAAAGGTAAAATCCTCTCAGTTGTATCTTTCTAAATTATTAATAAAAGAATACCCCAAGGTATGGAATACAATTAAGAGAGTGCTAGATAAATATCAGATATCTCCTTCTTTTTTAGAGGTGACTAATGATATATGGTGTAGAGATTATATGCCAATTAAAACATCAAAAGGAGAATTAGTACAGTTTAGATACGAACCTAGTTACCTAAGAAATAACCCTCAATTACAATCTGATCCAACAGTAGTTAACACAAGTAATAATATTTCAGCAATATATTCAGGTATTAATCTTGATGGAGGTAATATTGAATTACTTGGTGATACTGCTATTTTAACAGAAAGAATCTTTAAAGAAAATCTACCTTTACCAAAGGAAGAAGTCATCAAAAACATTGAAAAGGTTTTAGGTGTAAAATCTTATTTTGTAAGAGATATGACTGAAGATATGACCGGTCATATTGATGGTTACCTTAGAATAATTCGAGAAGGTTTGTTGGTGGTAAATGAGTTGGGAAATGACTTCAAATATATCAGAGATAGCTTTCTTAAAATGAATGATCAACTTGGGTGGGATTATGTTGAAATGCCTTGGTTTGATTATAGAGGGAAAGATAAGACTCCAGAGTGTGCCATTGGTATTTATACCAATTTTTTAGTATTTGATGAGATTGTTCTTTTTCCAATTTTTGAGGTTGAAGGGAATAAAGATAATGAAGCTTTGGAAGTTATATCTAAATTATATCCAGAGAAAAAGATAGAACCTATTAATATAAATGAGGTAGTAATGCAGGGAGGTTTGATTAATTGTATTTCTTGGGTAAACTAAATCAAATTAAAAAATAAGATCAGCCCATGAATTCATCATGGGCTGATGTATTATTTAGAATAAAATTTACTCCATCCCCTCAACCCAAGCACCATTTGCTTGCATTACCATCTTTCCAATTTCATTCAATTCTTTTTTAAGAGGAGTCAATTTAGTGTTCATCCTTTTTTATATAAATGAAGTAGCTTCTAGGGAATATATTCTATTTAGAAATAATATTACTTCATATTAAACAAATCAAAAACGGAATTAAAAATTCTTTTATGAAAAATAAGATGAAATATCCATACTAGTATTAATAATAATGGGTTTAGTAGATAAAGAATTGCGGATACAATTAAAGATAAGATAAGGAATACTTGGATTTTCATGAAGTCTAAATTATCTCAGGTGTTTGCATGGCGATAATTCATATTAGATCAATTATTTTATAATATGTAATCAGTTAGATTTGACAATAAAAATTGAGATAAAAAATATTCTATAGCTCTTGAGCTATTATTTGAGTAGATCTGCTGTAATTGTTCGGTAAATAAAAGAGTTGATGGTAAGTCTTACTTTTGCTACATATGATAACGTTATTACTAAAACAAAAAGAGTACTCGAATTTTAATTATATCATCAAGATATATAAGTATTCTAATTAATTGTCGGTTAGACAATTAATACTAGATTTTTTTTTCCTTATGTAGTGCTATTTCTTTTTGATTTGACTTCTTGAAGTTGTAAATTATTAATAATTATCATTCACCTTAAAACACTCGTGTCTAAAGTCCTTTTTAACTCTACACGAATTCAATTTTCCATTTCAACTTTCTATATAAACATATGTCTTCTAGTAATAATAACGGGATAAGTGATGAATCCTATAATCAAATTTTAAAAGAAAAAGATAAGATCCTGTCACTGATTTATGATACAGTTGGGGATGTAATTTTTGCTTTGAAAGTAAATTCATCAGGTGATTATATATTCAGCTCTGTAAATCAGAGTTTTCTAAATGCCACAGGTCTATTGAAAGATCAAGTGATTGGTAAAAATGTGAAAGAAGTAATTCCAGAGCCTTCTCTTTCCTCAGTGTTAGATTACTATCAACAAGCAATTACTACAAAAACTAGTGTGAGTTGGGAAGAAGTTACACCTTATCCTACAGGTACAAAAGTAGGAGAAGTACGTATTGCTCCCGTTTTTGGTGAAGACGATAATTGTACTATGTTAATTGGTAGTGTTCACGACATTACTGAGAGTAGAAATTATGCAAAAAAATTGGAAGATTCGATGGAGAAAATTGCTCAAAAAAATTATGAATTAGAGCAATTAGGTTATGTAACATCTCATGATTTACAAGAACCACTGAACACAATTCAAAGTTTCTCCATGCTTTTAAATGAAGAATTTAAAAGGATTGACAATAGTGAAAAAATAAATAAGTATTTAAATTATATTTCAAAAGCTACAGGAAGAATGAAAATCCTATTGAAAGGGATTTTAGACTTTAATGTTGTCGGTCGAACAACGGAATTGAAAACTACCAATTTAAAAACTTTAGTAGAAGGAGTATTAAGTGATTTAGCGGGATCTATAATGCAAGAAAATGCGAAGATTACCGTCAGTGACCTACCTACTATGAATGTATATGCATCAGAATTACGTCTTTTGTTTCAGAACTTGATAAGTAATTCAATAAAATACAAAAGACCTGATTATCAACCTTTTATTGAGATAAATGGAAAAGAAAAAGAAGGAAAATGGGAGTTTGAAATAATCGATAATGGAATTGGTATTAGTGAAGAATATTTTGAAAGAATATTCCATGTTTTTCAAAGATTACACAAGAAAAATGAATATGAAGGGGCGGGTATAGGGTTATCCATATGTAAAAAAATAATCGATTTGCATGAGGGTCAAATTTGGGTTGAAAAGAATTCCCCTTATGGAACAAAGTTTTTTTTTACTTTAAGTGATAATTTAGAATGAATAAGAAAATAGATTGTATCATGTGTATTGATGATGATGAAGCTACGAATATATACCACAAAGAGATATTTAAAATGATGGATGTTGTAGATCATCTTTTAATTTTTGATGAAGCTGAAAAAGCAATTCAGTATTTATTAGAACCTTTGGATAAACTGAAAGTACCTAATATTATTCTACTAGACATTAATATGCCTAGAGTGAATGGTTGGGACTTTTTGGATAGTTTTTTAAGAAATGGCTTAGATCAAAAATTAAAGGATACAAAAATAGTAGTTCTTTCTACTTCAGAAAATCCTTTAGATATGGTGAAATTGGAATCTTATCATTGTGTGGACGGGTTTGAAAATAAAGTTCTTGATAAAGATAAAATCAATTCCATTTTGGCGAAATATTAAAAATGGCGGCCTCATAATGTAGACACATTATTAAGACCGCTTTTTGGGTAAAACTCAAAGTTATTAATCGATAATGTGAGGTAATTTATCTTACATTGGATTTGTTGACCATAAAGCGGCACTCTTAAGAAATGCTCTTCTTGGTAATTTTAATCCTGATATAATTAATTCTGCAAAATCTTCTGCTTGTAATACATGGTCGTATGATCCTTCTTTTGCTATACCTAATCCAATAGTCATTTCTGTTTCTATTGTACTAGGAGTAAGGGTAACTACTCGAATATTATTTTTCCTAACTTCTTTCATTAACGATTCTGAAAGTCCAATAACAGCAAACTTAGAGGCTGAATATGCGGATAAGTTAGGGTTGCCATTTAATCCAGCAGTGGAAGCAACATTAAAAATATCACCTTCATTTTTTTCAATTAAATGAGGGAGTACTTCTTTTGTTACATAATACATGCCCATGACATTTACTTGGATAATTTGGCTCCACTCACTCACTTCCATTTCTTCAAAAGAGCCAACACCAGCAATACCAGCATTATTGACCAATATATCTACAGTTCCAAGATCATTGATCAAACTTTTTATACCTTTTTGTACTTCTTCGTAAACACCAACATCAAAAACGGCATAGTAGGCGTTTACACCTAATTTTCTTAATTCTTCGACTACTTGCTTCAATGGTTCTTCAGATCTGCCTGTAATGCCAACATCAATACCTTCTTTAGCAAATGCAATCGCTGTAGCTTTACCTAAACCTTTACTACCGCCAGTAATGATGGCTTTTTTATTTTTTATACTCATTCTCTATAATTTATTTTGTTTTTCTGTCCAGTAATCCATCACAAACACATCTTCTATAATAGGTCCAATTGTTTTTACTAAATCTAGATGGGCAGGGTGGAATAAATATTTTTCTCTTGCAGAAGCATTATTGAATGTAAGTGTGAAACAATAGGTAAACCCTTTACTGTGTCCTTCCATGCTATCATTTTCACCCCATTCTAATGCAGTAATTTCTGGTATTTTATCTTTTAGATCTTCAAATGTTTTTAATGCGTTATCAATTTCTTCTTTTGTTGCCGATGCCTTGTACTTAAGGCTAACAACGTGTTTTAAATTTTTATTTTTGTGATCAGAACCTTTCTCCACTTTGTAACTAATCACTTTGCCTAAATCAAATCGAAATGATCCAGCGACTAAAAAAGGAACATTATTTATTTGTAGTGCATCCAATCCATAATAAATTGAAAAACCAGTTTCTAAATAATGAATTGGCTGTAAAGTACCTTCTTTGTTGAGTGTACAAAGTTGTATACTGCTATCGTCTCTTGTTCCTATTGCTAAGACAGCTTCATTATCGGTTTGTGAGACTAACTCAATTCTTGTTTGTCCTTTTAGTCGTGTATAATCAGAATCTTTTAAAACGGAATGTTGATGTAAACGCCCTTTATTGTCTATTTTAAAAACAGTTAGTGCATCACCATGATAGGTGAAATCTGTGTTTTTAATAAAGCCTTTACGTTTATAATATTTATGATGACGATGACCTACCACCACAAAATGATCTTCACCAAGTTGCACACTACACACAGGGTATGTTCCGGTTAAATATCGGTCGGTCTTATTATCACTTATATTATTGATATTCTTGAAAGAACCATTATCATATACTCTAAAACTACTTATGCCATTGTCTTGAAAACCTCCTGTATATAAATATGTTTTTCCGTTTATTTTATGAGTAGACATTCCAATGATTCCATCCGTATGAATTTTTTCATCATCTTTCATCGATTGAACATGTGATAAGCTACCGTCTTTATTTATTGCAAAACAGCTTAGACCAGGAGTTTCTTCTAAACCACCAATAAACAAGTATGATTTATTTTTCATCTTCACCACTTGTAAAGTGATAGCCACCCCAAGATAAGTATCTTCGGTATCTTCAGTTAATGCCACTCTTTCAATAGAACCATTTTTTTGAATTTGAAATGTTTCAATCACATTTCCATACTTATTGGCTACAAATAGAAAGTCATTACCCAATACGTTGGTAGCAACCATTCCTCTAGCAGGTCCTTTTTGTTTGTATAATTCATGGTTACTTACGGGAGTTAACTGTCCGTTTTCTGATAAACTAAATACATCTATATTACCGAAACCTCCTACATAAACATAATTTTTCCCATCTTTCTCGTAGTGGGTTACTGTCACTGTATTCTTGGCAGAAATATCTTTAATATCTTGTCTATTAATTACTAAATTTTCTTTCTGTTGCGAAAAAGTAAAAGACGTTTGCCCCGTCAAAAGTAGAAGTAAGAGTAGTGTGAATTTGTTTGTTAGTGTCATGATATTTTATTTTTTTAATATAGCTTTAATTCCTGCTAATGCAATGGCTCTGTCTTGTTCGATACTTCCACCACTTACTCCAATTGCCCCAATAATGACGTTATCTTTATTACGGATCGGCATACCTCCGGGAAATGACACTAAACCACCGTTGGATAATTCTATATTGTAAATGATTCCACCCGGTTGTGTTAATTCTCCAAGTGTACCTGTGTCAATATTAAAATAACGAGCAGTTTTTGCTTTTTTGATGGCAACATCAATACTACCTAAATACGATTCATCCATTCGTATGAACGCTTTAAGATGTGCACCAGCATCTGTAACAGCTATGTTAACCAATACATCTGTGGCTTCCGCTTCTTTTTTGGCGGCTAGGATAATTTTCAGTGCTTCCTCATCAGTAATATCATATGCATTTTGGGCATACAAAGAGGTCGAAAGTGAGAGAATAGAAATCAGAATAAAAAATAATGCTTTATACATTTTACAAAGTAATTAAGTAATTAGCTGCAAAATTGATAAAGCAAAAGGAATAAAAAGTTGAACTTGTTCAATTCTTTAAAAAAAGATTATTGTTTTTTGATTTTACTCAAGAATTCATGGCGTATTCCTAAATAACTTGCTAATTGTTTATCTTTTATTTTTGAAGCGATATCAGGGTAAGTCTGAATGAAATGAGTATATCGTTCTTTTGCAGTTTCACAATGGTTTCTTATCAATCTTCTTTGCCACGCTACCAATGCTTTTTGAGACATCACTCTAAATAATTTTTCTACAATGGGCATTTTTTCATAAAGCATCATTTTATCATCTCTCTTAATAAGCAATACAGTACTATCTTCTAGTGCTTGCATGTTTAATTCTGAAGGGAGTTGATTTAAAAAACTATCATTATCCATTAACCACCAATCTTTTGCAGCAAAATAGAGTGTGTTATCATTTCCTTTTTGATCATAAGAAAATATTCTGAAACACCCATCCAATACAAAGCCTTCAAATCGACAAATGTCACCTTGTTGTAAAAGAAATTTTTTTTTATCGACAGATGTAGATTGGAAATAAGGAGATAATTGATCCAATTCGTCATCAGAGATGGAGATATGTTTTCGGATGTTATCAATTAATAGTTTGTCCATGTAGTTTTTTGATGAGCAAAAAAAAAGAAATATTATAAGTTGATGAGTAGAATAGTTCCTTAAATATATGATGTTATCGTAAAGCGGACAAAAATAGAATAAGTTAATTTTAGAAGAAGGATAAACCAACTTCAATCAATTCACTTATTCTATATTCATGTCATAATTATATATGTCTAATTTTTTTTTAGAAATTCTATTGCTGTAATCTTAAGAAATCATCGTATGTTAAATATTCCAATCCTTTTCTAGTATTTGAAAGGTTATTCGCTATAGATTTACCCAGAAGATCCACTTTAATTCCTCTATATTTTCTCATGCCACCATGAAAAATGTAATCCAATTTTGGCCAGACCACTAAAAAGAAACCTTACACTATTCCATATCTATTTTGTGGTGTCATTATCATAGAAGGTTGATAAACGCTGACACTATCAAAGTTTAATTTTACTAATTCATCTACTAGTTCTCCTTTAGCTCTCATATAGTAATTCATAGATTTACTATCAATACCTATGGAGGCTAAAAGATGAAAGTGTTTTACCCCTTTTTCTCTACAATTTTTAGCAAAATTGACGACAGCAGTTTTATCAATAGCAATAAATTCTTCTTTAGATACTTTAGTTGCCTCGCCAACACCTAAAGTACAAATGGCAATGTCACAATCTTTTATATCTTCTTTATATGATTCTGGCTGATGTATATCGATTTTCACCTGTTCTAAATGTGATGGTGTGTTTTCTAATTCAACAGGTCTTCTTCCTAAAGATAAAATACGAGTTACATTATTTAATTGGAATAATTGTTTTAACGCTTGAGTACCAACGGCACCTGTTGCCCCCAAAAAGACGACTCTATAATTTTCTTCCATGGAAAGTATCTAAATTTAAAATGGATTGTATTTCAATTTACAATATGATTAAAAATTTAATTCAATTCCATTATTTATTTATTATTCCACCAATTTATATCTACCTATATGATTGGTTAAATCGCCTCCTAAATATAAATAACCATTATGTTCTTCAACAGAACTAGCTTCAGAAACGATTTCTCCAGATGGTTCATAGTATGTTTTTATTACTTTTCCCTTAGGATCAAGATGCATGATCATACCAAAAGATTCTTGTTTTGGTTGAAGCCACATAGGTGTAGCGTAGATGAGTTTTTTCATAAATGGTTTGGGTTGAAATTTATCTAATGTGTCATCTCTTCTAGTTGTAAAGCCCACCCAAAAACTACCATCAGTTCTTCGTGCTACTCCGTTAGGTAGTCCTGGTAAATTATCAATAAAAACATCTGTAGTCCCTTGTTTATCTCCTTTTAGCCAATATCTAATAATTCTATACTTTGTTAATTCAACCAATAAGACAAACTCATCATTTTGTGATAATGCTACTCCGTTAGCAAAGTAAGCACCATCAATTAAAGTTTCTACCGATTTTGTGTCGGGGTTATATTTATATAAACCACCTTCTGGTTTTACTTCAAAGATTATCTTTCGAGCGTGCTTTCTACTAAATTTTACGTTTGAAGAAGTATTTGAAAAATAGATATTCCCATCTTTGGCAATGTCAACATCATTAAGCATCAAAAAAGGGTTTCCCTTTTCATCTTTTTCAGTAAGAACGGTCATTTCCCCTTTATTATTTATACTCGCCAAACCAATATTGGGGATACAAGCAATCAAATTTTCCTCTTTATCAAATTGCAAACCTGTTACCCAATTATTTGTATTGCAAAATTCTTCGACATTTCCCGCAGTGTCAATTTTTAGAATTCGACCATCAGAAAAATCGGAAGCAGAAACATGGGCACCACAATAGATATTTCCTTCTTTATCTACCGCAATATCTTCAGGTCCGTACCATCCTTTTAAGTCTATCCATTCAGTAGAAGAGAGGAGGTCGTTTTCTTCATAACTGCCTACCAATTCTGGTTTTTTAGGGGGTGTCCATGCAGAAGGAAGAATAGAACATGCTTGAAAACTGAAATTTCCAATAAATAAAACAAATGCGAGAGATACAGAATAAATTACTTTTTTTGTGATCATTTTTTAAAGTTTTAGATGAATGATGCACAAATTAAGTCAGTACTAAATTGTCTCGCATTGACTTTTGTTAAGAAAGAGATATTTGTTTTCTTACCCTACTTAAAGATTCAGGGGCTATTCCTAAATAGGTAGCTATTTGATGTTGTGGAACACTTGTAACAATTTTTTTATCATGACTTTCAATAAAATCAAGATATTTTTGTTTAGCCGTTAAACTCTGCATTTTTCGAGTTCTTTCTATCACACAGAGGTAATTTTTTTCAGCAATTATTCTCCCTAGCTTTTCAAATTTGCTATCAAATTCGTAGAGTTCCTTCATAGTATTATAGGAAATTGAATAGACTATACTATCCTCTATAGCTTCTAAAAATTCAATACTAGGAGTTTGGGTAATAAAACTAGAATAGACAGTAATGAATTGATTTTCACAAGCAAAATAAGTATTGATTTCTTTACTATCCTGTAAATAATACGTTCGTAATAAGCCTTTTTCTATAAAATAGATATGGTTAACTACCTTTTCTTGGTTCACAATAATTGATTTTGTAGCGAAATGATGCCTGACCAATTTGTCTTCAAGAAATTGAAATTCAGTATCAGTTAGTTGAATGAGAGTAGATAACGATTTTTTAAGTGATTGCATTGTATTTAAGAAAGTGAATAAGATACTTTTTTGAAGAACGAATCTTCAAAAGTAAAAAAATATCAATTAATTCGAGACTAGCTTTAACCCAGCAATAGAAGCAATTAAAGTGGATAGAAAAAATATCCTCCAAAAGGTGGCAGGTTCATGAAAGACAAGAATACCAATAATTACCGTACCCACGGCACCTATACCAGTCCAAACAGCATAAGCTGTCCCAATGGGTAGTACTTGTGTGGCTTTCATTAAAAGTAGCATACTTATGGTTAAGCAAACACCAAAACCAATATACCAATAGACGGTTTCTGTTCCAGTAGTCTCTTTCGCTTTACCTAAACAAGTGGCAAATGCCGTTTCGAATAATCCTGCGATAATTAATATGATCCAATGCATAGTGTAGTAAAAATAGTTTTTTATTAAAGTCTATAATTTAAATGTAATTTTTAGTATTGATAACATTCATATTATCTTAATAAATATCAATCTAATCAAAATATACCTGTGTAACTTATACGCTTATATAAATACTTCTAAATTTGTAGTAACATTGATTTATTACTTATCAGAGGTTATAAATTACACCAAAAAACTAAATTAAATCTAAAATTATCAACCTACCTTTCAAACTCTAACGGTACATGAACAAACAACTATCAACTTTTAAAAACTTTTACATGAAGCATTATAGTAATCTATGTGCTTATGCATTTCAATTTCTTAAATCCAAAGATTTAAGTGAAGATGTGGTGCAAGAAGTTTTTATGCAGTTATATGAAAAAAATGAAAAATTAAATGAAATTAATTCCCCCGATCAATACATTTTTAGAGCAGTAAAATTTAAATGTTTGGATGTGGTTCGTCACAATCAATTGGTCCAACAAAAAGCCAATAAGATAGAAACTACTTATTATGGAGATCAACAATACGTGGATTCTACTTTAGAAATGAAAGAATTAAATGCACAAATAGAGAGTTGTTTACATAAAATGCCAGAACAATACAGAGAACCACTTTATCTTTCTAAATTTTTATCAAAAAAAAATAAAGAAATTAGTGAGATAATAAATAAAACACCAAAACAGGTTGAAAATGCGATATATAGAGGTTTGATACAGCTGAAAAAATGCTTGAAAGACCTCAGTTGTGAAATAATTTAAGTGTGAATTAGTGTTAAATAATTAAATGAAGTGAGTGAATTATAAGACTGAATCGATTTAAATGTGAAAATGACAAATAAAACAGAACATATCGAACAATTAATACTGAGAAGTATTCAAGGAAATGCATCGGTTTCGGAAACTCAAGAGTTGAATGAATGGAGAACAGCTGCTCCAGAAAATGAAACTTGGTACCAAGACTTGAATGATACTTGGAATTGTATGAATGATTATGTTCCTGAGTTTGACTCCCAAAAAGGTTGGGATACATTCTTAGTTAAAAAGACAAAGAAAACACCAAGAGCTATTTGGAATGTATGGCTAAAAGTAGCGGCGGTGGCAGCCTGTGTAACTATTGGTATTTTAATGTACGCCAATAATAACTTTAAAGCGCCAGCTCAAATCGAACATGATATTGTTTGGAAAACAGCAGAAGGCGAAATTATTTCTTTAGAGCAATTGAATGAAAATCCTACATCAATTAAAAATGAGGAGGTAGTGATTAATGTCAATCAATATCTCGATGCTCAAAAATCGGATAATGAAATTATTGTTCCTAAAGGGAAAAGAGTAAAGTTACTTCTCGAAGATGGTAGTATCGTTTGGTTATCTGCAGAGACAAAATTTAAATTCCCAGCTTCTTTCCATGGTGAAAATGAAAGGATAGTAGCAGTAGAAGGAGAGGCATTTTTTGATGTAAGCAGAAATGAAAAGCAACCATTTAGGGTGAAAAGTACATCCACAGAAATTGTAGTATTAGGTACGCGATTTAATGTAGATAATACTACTCGTAACATTGATCAAACTACTTTGGTGAGTGGAAAAGTAAATATAGAAATGCAAGGTGAGGTAACTGCAGAATTAACCCCTTCTGAGCAATTTACTTTTAACGGGAATGAGATGATATTAGAAAATGTAAATACTGATACCTACGTTGCTTGGACTCAGGGTAGTTTACTTTTTGATGATATCCCTTTTCCAGAACTAAAGAAGAAGTTAGAAAGATGGTATGGAGTAGTGATTACGAACAACAACACAAAACTACAAAAACAACGATTTAGTGGAGAATTTAATAAAAATGATGATATCGAAAGTGTGATGTCTTTATTAAAAATCTCTAACCAAATTAATTATTCTGTTAAGAATAATATTGTAAATATTTACTAGAAAGTGCTTGCAACACTTGCATAATGGTTTCAAAATAACTGACGTCTAACGATTGAAACCCAATTAAACTTATCTGAGCAAAAATGAGATTATTACTTATCAATTTATGCTCCTAATCATTACCTATTTAGGTATAAATCAACACTTCAGCTAATCATTAAAAAAAAGTGGTTATGAAATGGAACTTTAACAAATTTAGCCAATTCCAATCTTATTGTAGAATTGGTACTAGGAAAGCTATTACCTCAGCTTTAGTAGTTTCCTTATTGGGTGGAAGCCCACTAACAAGTTATGCTATTGGGTACGATACAGTACTAGAGCAAGGACAAACTTTAAAATCAGCTTTTAAAGAAGTCAGAGAAAAAACGGGTTATAAGATTTTTTATAATTCAAGCGATGTAGATACTGCATTACAAACAGATTTCAATTTTCAAGAGGCCTCTATTGAAGATATTATGTCTTCAGTTCTTAGAGAAACAGGGTTGTCTTTTAAAGTGATTGGAGATCAAGTATTAGTTTTTAAATCAGAGGATACGGTTTCTACCAAAGTTGTAGAACAAGAAAAAAGACAAGTTTCAGGTGTTATTACCGATGAGACTGATATGCCTTTACCAGGTGTAAACGTGAAAATTAAAGGGACAGGTCAAGGGGCTATTACAGACATGGATGGTCAATATAAATTATCTGTTACGGATGAGGATGCCTTAATTTTTAGTTTTGTTGGTTATCAAGATCAAGAAGTTGCTGTAGGTAGCCAATCAATTATTAATATCAAATTGCAACCGCAAGTAGACGAATTAGAGGAGGTTGTGGTGACAGCGTTTGGTATTGAAAAAGAAAAGAAATCTATTGGATATTCTGTTCAAGAAGTAAAATCAGATGAACTTACTGATACTAGAACAACCAATGTAGGTTCAAACCTTTCGGGTAAAATTGCAGGTGTACAAGTGAACCCCTCAGGTGGTTTAGGTGGATCTGTCTCAGTTCGTGTACGTGGTTCAAGTTCAATTTCTGGTAATAACGAACCGTTATGGGTAGTAGATGGTGTACCTATCAATAGTCAAACAATGAATCAAATTTCAAACCCTGACGATGGTCCGGAGTGGGGTGGTTCTATTGCAGATGGTGGTGTATCTGATATTAACCCAGAGGATATTGAGAGTATTTCAGTTCTAAAAGGCCCCAATGCAGCAGCCTTATATGGATCTCGTGCTCAGAACGGTGCAATCATTATCACAACTAAGAAAGGTAAATCGCAGAAAGGTGTGAAAGTGGAATACAATGCCAATGTAATGTTTGAGCAGGTACAATCTTTCTATAATATGCAAGATACGTATGGTCAGGGTACTAATGGAAACATTGATACAAACGCTATGGGTAGCTGGGGTGCTCCAATGAATGGACAAATGGTTCAATCTTGGACAGATCCTTCTAAAGAAACACCTTACTCTGTTAATAATCAGTGGGAAGACTTCTTCCAAACGGGAACATCAGTTTCTAATAACGTAGCAGTTTCTGGTGGTAATGAATTGGCTACTTTTAGAGTGTCATTCATGGACCAAAGAACCAATGGTATTTTCCCTTCTCAATCACTAGATAAAAACTCAATTGATTTTCAAGGTGGTTTAAAAACAGATAAATTTACTTTGAATGGTAAATTTAACTATATCAGCCATAGAGAAGAAGGTTCTCCAGCTCAAGGATATAATGGTACTGTAAATCAGTTTGTTCAAATGCCAAAAAGTATTCAAACAAACGACATTAAAAATAATTATATCCATCCTACATACGGTCATCAATTGAACTGGTCTGGGTTGTCATCTCAGTATATTAACCCTTACTGGCAAAATTATAATGCATCAATTAACAATGCAGAAAGAGATCGTTTTGTAACCATGCTTTCAGCTGGATATAAATTCAATGATTGGTTAAGTTTATCTGCAAAATCTGGTTTAGATTATTATGCAGAAAGAAGAGAGACTAGAGATTTGCCTTCCAACTCTACAATGGCTGATAAAAAATACATTCTTGATCAGTACAATGTAATGGAAATGAACTCAGACATCATGTTAAATGCAAATAAGCAATTCGGTGATTGGGGAGTAAGTGCTAGTATAGGTGCAAATAATATGTACCAACAACGTTCTGGTATGGGGAATGAAGGTATTGGTCAAATTGTTCCGGGTTTATGGTCAATTCCTAACTCAATGGCAGTAGTAAACAGACAATCGTTCTACGAGAAACAAATTCAATCCGTATTTGCTTTTGGTCAGTTCAGCTTTAGAAACTATGTATTCTTAGATTGGACAGCACGTAATGATTGGTCGTCTACTTTACCAGCAGAAAATAGATCATATTTCTATCCTTCGATAGCAGGTTCAGTGGTAGTAAGTGATATGCTTGAAGATCTTAATACTCAACTTCCTGATTGGATGACTTACTTAAAAGTTAGAGCAGCCGTTGCAAAAGTGGGTAACGATACAGATCCATATATGTTAGCAGGTACTTACAGAGTACAACAAGGAGCGGGTGGACCACTTGTGGAAGCACCTTTACAAATGCCATTAGAAGGCTTAATGCCGGAAGAAACAGTCTCTAAAGAAGCAGGTGCTGAAATGAGATTCTTTAATAATAAAGTGTACTTAGATTTCACGGTCTACCAATCCAACACTTTCAATCAAATCTTAACAGTTCCTATGACATCATCTTCTGGATACTCACATAAAATTATTAATGCAGGTGATGTAGAAAACAGAGGTTTTGAATTAATGATGAATGTAACGGCTATTGAGAAAGATAATTTCAAATGGGATATCGGTATGAACTTCTCTAAAAATAGAACTTATGTGAATCAATTAGCGGATGGTGTTCAAACCTACGAGATGGCATCAGTAAATGGTGTGACAATTGTAGCACAAGAAGGTCAAGATTATGGAAATATCAGATCGACAAGATCATTTGTATATGATGAAAATGGAAATAAAATGATCGGTAATGATGGTTTGCCTATCACTTCTAACGACCCTGAAGTAATTGGTAACATTCAACCTGATTTTATGGGATCAATCAATACTTCAGTACAATATAAAAATTGGTCTTTCAGAGCACAAATTGATTACAAGAAAGGTGGAGACATTTATTCTTACACAGATGCAATTGGTACGTTACAAGGTACTGGCGAGAGAACTTTGGCAGGACGTGACGGAACAATGGTTGTAGAAGGTGTAAATGCTGAAACAGGTCAGAAAAACACAACTCAAATTTCTTCTGAGCAATATTGGAACCACGTAGGTGGTGCAAATGCAGTGGGATCTGAGTTTATCTATGACGCAAGCTATGTTTCACTTAGAGAATTGTCTATTGGTTATAGCCTTCCTTCAGTTTGGTTAGATAATATGTTCTTGGATAAAGTAAGATTATCGGCTGTAGGTAGAAACTTATTCTACTTCAAAACAAACATGCCAGGTACCTCACCAGAATCTTATGCCGGTCCTACAGATGGATACAGAGGTATTGAAATGGGTGGTTATCCAATGACTAGAAACTTTGGTTTTAATGTGAATGTAGTATTCTAAGCTTAAGAAATCATGACTAAAAATATAAATAAATTAATAGTAGTTTTTCTGGGTTTACTGACCTTCTCTTGTACTCAGAAATTTGATGAAATGAACACCAATCCGGTGGAACCAACTGAGATTCCTCCTAACATGGCGATTGGTAACATGCTAGTAAATGGTAATATTGCAGAGTGGTCTAGATACCAACAAGCATTTACTTTATATTCTAGTTTGTATTCTCAATATTTTGCGAATACAACAAACTACTTCTCTTCTGGTAGATATATCATGAATTTGGGGTGGATTGATTACGGGTACTTCCGTACACAATATTGGGAGTCTACTCGTATGTATGATGATATCAAGAGTTATTCGGAAAAATATCCTGGTTATGATAATCATTATTGGATAGCAAGAATTCAATATGAATTATCATCTGCAAGAACTACCGATCAGATCGGTGATATGCCGTATACTGAAGGTGGTCGTGGTACTGATTATCCTAAGTATGACTCACAAGAATTTATCTACAATAGTGTTTTAGCAGGTTTAGATTCTGCTTATACTATGTTGGGTAATTTCACAGATCAACCTTCATATGGTTCTGAAGATGTGATTTATGGCGGAGATATCCAAAAGTGGAAACAATTGGCCAACTCACTAATGCTGCGTTATGCGATTAGAGTAAGTAAAGTGGATCCTGATTTGGGAAGAAAATACGGAACTATGGCATTACAAAGAGATCTTATTTCTTCTAACACAGACAATGCTTCTGTTCTAACAGATCCACATAGTTATATGAGAGGTCATCCTTTATTTGAAGTGGCTTGGTGGAATGAGTTTAGAATGAGTAGAACAATGCAAAAGCAATTGACAGAAACAAGTTCTAATTTAACTGACCCTAGAATGTATCTTCTTTTTGCGAAAGTAGAACACAATGATGTGAATGAAGAAACGTTACAAAGTTATATCAAATTGAATGAAGAGGGACGCTTGACGGATTTCACATACATGCAAAACCGAAATGATGAAGATTTGTATACAGTATCATTCTACAAAGGAGTTGAAAATGGTTTACCAGCCAATGAAATCCCTGCACTAGGTAATAACCCAGGTGATAATAGTAATATCGGACCAATGTTCAATAATAATTCACGTTATATAGTCATGAATTATGCAGAAGTATGTTTCCTTAAAGCAGAAGCTGCTTACTTAGGTTGGGGTGGAAATGCTGAAGCATCTTATGAAGAAGGTATTCGTGCTTCATGGGATTTCTTAACTTCTCTTAGTGAAACTCAAAACTTCTTATCAGGTGCAGATCCAGCTAAAATGGATATTGATACATATATCAGTGGATTACCGACATTTAGCGGACATGAAATTGAAAATATTCAAACTCAAAAATGGATAGCTAATTATCCTGATGGTTGTGAAGCATGGGCTGAAGTTCGTAGAACAGGTTATCCAGAATTGATGCCTGTTAAACAAAATGATTCGGGTATTAATCTAACCAACGGATTTATCAAAAAATTACCTTACACAGAATCAGAAATTACAATTAACGCTAAAAATGCACTAGACCCTAAGAATAACCAAGGTCAAGGCGATGGTATTGATGTAAGTGTTTGGTGGGATGTAGATTAATATTTATTCAATAAAAGGCCCTTTGGTTCGTGGTTTATTTATACTAGTGTTCGTTTTTTTAATGATTGACGAACTAAGATGAATTATGAATTGAAGGGCTTTTTTTATAAATGTTGTGTTAATTGATATATCGAAAAGTTAAGAAGTATGAATCATCAATTTTTCTACTTTTTTGATGTTAAATTTAGGAATGAATAGGGAGTTGATGACAACTGCTTATCGTAGCATTAAATGACTTAACCTCTAAGTTCTTTGAAGCTTGATACAAATGAAATGGTACGAGAGAATAAATAACTAAATACAATTATCAAAATGAGGTCAATAATTACTTATCTAATCTTTTTTATTAGCATATCTAATGTTGTAATAGCACAAAATCCTATTAAAATTGGGATAGCAGGCATGACTCATGGTCACGTTCATGGTTTATTAGGAGATAAAAATAATAAAGATATTATAATAGTTGGTATCGCCGAATCAGATACTGCTCTAGTCAGCCGTTATCAACAAATGTATCATTTTGATAAAAGTATAGTCTATTCTAACCTGGCAGAAATGCTAGATAAAACACAGCCTGATGCAGTACTTGGATTTGGGAATATCTACGATCATTTATCAATTGTAGAACAATGTGCACCAAGAGGAATCCATGTAATGGTAGAAAAGCCATTAGCGGTAAATAGTACTCAAGCTAAAAAAATGAAAAGTTTAGCCGATAAGTATAAGATTGAGTTACTCACCAATTATGAAACTACATGGTATGGATCTCATGAAAAATTATATGAAGAAGTACAAAAAGGCACTGTAGGTTCTATCAAAAAAGTGATGGTGAATGATGGACATAAAGGGCCAAAGAAAATTGGAGTAGAGAAAGAATTTCTAAGCTGGCTAACCGATCCTAAACTGAATGGAGGAGGAGCAATTATTGATTTCGGATGTTATGGTGCTAATCTTATTACGTGGTTAAATAAGGGAGAAAAACCTATAAGTGTTACAGCAATCACAAGTCAATTACAAAAAGAAAATAACCCTAAAGTGGATGATGAATCCATTATTATTTTAAAATATCAAGATCAAGTAGGGGTAGTTCAAGGTTCTTGGAACTGGCCTATTGGTCGAAAAGATATGGAAGTCTATGGAGAGAAAGGGGTGATTACAGCAGAAAATCATCAAAATGTGAATGTAAAAATAGCTACAGGTTACAACACATACGATCAAGAAGACTATCAAATTAAAAATAGAGAATACCCTTATAACAACCCATTTTCATACTTCGCTGCAGTAATTAATAAAACGATAGAAGTACAACCTTATAACTTATCGTCTTTAGAAAATAATATGATTGTGGTCGAGATATTAGATGCAGCTAGAAAGAGTGCACAGTCACATAAAGAAATAAAACTAAACTAAAATGAATTTACACATTATCGATATCGGAATCATTGTCGGGTATATTATCCTAACGGTAATGATTGGATATTTTATATCAAAACAAGCATCTAAAAATTTAGATAGCTACTTCTTAGGAGGTAAAACAATTCCTTGGTACATATTAGGTTTATCTAATGCTTCTGGTATGTTTGATATTACCGGAACTATGTGGATGGTATCCCTAGGGTTTATCTATGGGGTGAAGTCTGTATTTATTCCTTGGTTATGGCCAGTATGGAACCAGATATTCTTGATGGTCTTTCTAGCCATTTGGTTAAGAAGGTCCAATGTAATGACAGGTGCAGAATGGTTAAAAACTCGATTTGGAAACGGTAGAGGATCAGAGTTATCACATGTAGTAGTTGTCATTTTTGCCATAATTGCTGTGATCGGTTTTATTGCCTATGGGTTTGAAGGTATAGGTAAATTTGCTACTCTTTTCCTTCCATGGGATTTAAGTACATCGGTCTTTGGTTATGAAATTCCATCTTCAAAAATGTATGCCGCTGTAATTATGGGTTTAACCACCATATATGTAGTTAAAGGCGGAATGTATTCTGTAGTGATGACAGAGTTAATACAGTTTATTGTGATGACAATTGCTTGTATTGTGGTAGGTGTTATTGCAATGAATATGGTGTCTCATGAACAAATTATGGCAGCTGTTCCTGAAGGATGGACCTCGGCTATGTTTGAATGGAAAATGAATCTCGATTGGAGTAATATAATTCCAGCGGTGAATGATAAAATTGATGCTGATGGGTATACTTTATTTGGCCCATTAATGATGATGATGATATTCAAAGGGGTATTAGTAAGTATTGCAGGACCTGTTCCAAGTTATGATATGCAACGTATTATGGCGACAGAAAGTCCAAAAGATGCTGCAAAAATGAGTGGTATTGTTTCTCTAGCATTATTTATCCCAAGGTATTTAATGATTATGGGATTAGCCGTTATCGGATTAGTCTACTTGGCACCACAATTTGCTGCTGCAGATGGTCCTATTGATTTTGAATTAGTACTTCCTTATGCTCTACAAAACTTTATTCCTGTGGGTTTAAAAGGTTTACTTTTAGCAGGGTTAATTTCAGCATTTATGTCTACTTTTGCAGCCAATGTAAATGCTGGTCCAGCATATATAGTTAACGATATCATTAAGAAATACTTTAAACCCAATGCCACAGACAAACAATTAGTAAGAATGTCATACATCGCATCATTTGCAGTAGTTGTTGTTGGTATGATGGCGGGATTATTTGTACAAAGTATAGATGGAATTTTAAAGTGGATTGTCGCTGCATTATTTGGAGGTTATACTGCTGCTAACATGTTAAAGTGGGTATGGTGGAGATTTAATGGATTTGGTTATTTTTATGGTATGATTGCAGGAATGTTATCGGCAGTTGTTGTACCCTTAGTATTTAGTGAATTAAGTGAAATAATGGCCTTCCCAATCATTTTCTTTATATCACTTTTTGCTTCTGTTACGGCTTCATTATTAACGCCACCTGAAGATGATGAAACATTAATGAGATTCTATACGACAGTAAGACCATGGGGATTTTGGAAACCAATCATTGAAAAATGTCAAACTTTAAATCCAAATTTTAAAGCCAATAAAGACTTTAAAAGAGATATGTTTAACTGTGCAGTAGGTGCAATTTGGCAATTGAGTTTACATTTGATTCCTGTGTACATCATTATTAGAGATTTTTCTGCAGTTTCTTTCTCATTATTATTGATGTTAGGAACAATGGCTTGGTTAAAATATAAATGGTATGATAAGATGGAGGACTATCCTGAAGATATGGATGAAACTCTGTCATTATTAGACCAGAAATATACTACAGAAAAAGTGGTACATGAGGTGATTAACTAATATAGTTATCCAATTAAATAAAAGTATTATCCACCAGAGGTGATTATAAAATAAATCAATTAAATAAGATGAATAATTTTCCATGGGAAGCCCGTCCAGAAGGATCGAAAGATGTAATGTGGCGATATTCTCAAAATCCAGTGATTCCAAGAAATGCTATTGCCAATTCTAATAGTATCTTTAATAGTGCAGTGGTTGAATTCGAAGGAGCCTATGCCGGGGTTTTTCGTTGCGACGACAAATGCAGAAGAATGAATATCCATGCAGGTTTTAGTGAAGATGGAATTAATTGGAAAATTGAAGAATTACCAATAGAATGGGTGACAGGAAATACCGATATGATTCATTCGGATTACAAATACGATCCAAGAGTTGTATGGATAGAAGATCGTTATTGGGTTACTTGGTGTAATGGATATCATGGGCCAACTATTGGTATTGGTTATACATTTGATTTTAAAACATTCCATCAATGTGAAAATGCATTTTTGCCATATAACAGAAATGGAGTGATGTTCCCTAGAAAAGTGAATGATAAATACATTATGCTTTCTAGACCATCAGATACAGGACATACCCCTTTTGGCGATATTTTCATTTCACAATCACCAGATATGAAATTTTGGGGAGAACATCGTCATGTCATGTCGCCATCACCTTTTGAAGATTCAGCTTGGCAGTGTATGAAGATTGGTGCAGGTCCAATTCCTATTGAAACAAAAGAAGGTTGGTTAATGATTTATCATGGAGTCCTACGCTCTTGCAATGGTTATGTATACGCAATGGGAGCTGCCATCTTAGATATTGACGAACCTTGGAAAGTAAAGTACAGATCTCAACCTTACTTATTGACTCCAGAAACTCAATATGAATGCATGGGTGATGTACCTAATGTTGTATTCCCATGTGCTGCATTACATGATGAAGAGACGGGAAGAATTGCTGTATATTATGGAGCAGCCGATACAGTAACTGGTATGGCTTTTACAGAGAGAGATGAATTATTAGAATGGATTAAAAATAATTCCTTATAGTTTATTGCTTAATAATAATATTGTCTACAACAACCTGAAAAAGAGTGTTTTTAATAATAAAACACTCTTTTTTAATTTATTAACTCATTAGGTCTATTCTTGGAATAATTATCGATGATTTAAATAAGTACTGATTAAAATTGAACCTAATTTCAAAACTTAACGAAAACAAACAAAATGAGAGGACTAATTACCTACTTAGTCAATTGTGTTGTATTTTTAATAATTCTGCTCCCACATCAGATTTACTCGCAAACAAAAAAAGACTTTTATTTAAGTGAAAAAAAAGGAGACACAACAGATTTTATATTTACTTCACTCAAAAATTGGGAATCTCATCAATGGTATGATGATAGAGGAACCCCACTAAATACTTATCCATCCGATTTATCAACGGTAGTTTTAAGAGAATCTGAAAATTTAATCATAAATTTTAGTACTGAGAAAGACAGTTTAATCTTAACGGGAGTACGAAATACTTCCCAGAATAAACCATCATTAGTAAGTATCAATACAAATGATGAATTTACTATTAATATTGGTTCATTTATTTTCTACAATGGAAATTTACATCTTGAAGGTTATACTTTATTATCAACAAATAGTATCACATTCCCCAATAAAGTAGGCCTAGTGAAAGTAGAAAAAAATGCAGAATTAATAGTAGAAGGAAGCTATTCAGCTCAAAATCAGGGATCCAATCATTATTCTATCGAAGTAAAAGGAGAAGCAACTTTTGGAGCTTTAAATGCTCAAACAAAATTTGGAGTACTCGTAGCTGAAACAGGATATTGTGTATTAAAAAATATCATGGAATCTAAAAATAACTTGGATCTTAAAATCTGTGGAACCATGGAAATTAAAAACTTTAAAGCTAAAAATGGATTAAGTGTCGACCTCTGTGGATCCAAAGGTGCAAATTGTATGAAAGATGATGGTAATGGTGGAAGACTTTTAATTGACGGGGAATTTTCATGTAGGAATTCAATATCAGTAAATAATTGTGGTTATATCTCAGCAAACGATTCTAATTGTGATTGTATTATTTGTGATGGTGACATTGATTTACCTGTAGAATTAATATATTTTAAAGGTCAGATTACTCCTACAGGACATTTATTATTATGGGAAACTGTATCTGAACATAATTCATCTCATTTTAATATTCAAGTATCAGATGATAGAAGAAATTGGAGAACTATAGGAACGGTTCAAGGAGCAGGTTATAGTCAAGTTAATCTGAAATATGAATATCATAATGAGAATAACCTTGGAGAATATTATCGTTTAGAACAGGTCGATTTCGATAGTGAAAAAGAATATTTTGGTATTGTTTCTTTTAATAATGTTGGAGAGGAATTTACTGCAAAAGTTTATCCTACAGTAGTTCAACCCTCCCAACAGGTAAATATAGAAATGAGAAATATTAATACAAATTTCCCTGTTGTGGCGGTACTTTATGATGTCGAAGGTGTTGTTATGGATCAGAAAATATTAGTGGATGAACCTTCAAATCATTTGACATCTTTTTATGAAATACCCAAGATTGTAAATTCTGGTGTATACTTATTATTGATATCCAATGCTAGAAAATCTGTTACTGAAAAAATTGTAATTCCCTAACATTACCAATTCACATAAAATACACTTTATAATAAAAAATGTATTTTATGTGAACGTCTTAAAATGTTAACATATTCCTATAAATACTATTACTCAATTATTTAAGCCATACCTTAGAAAATTATTAATCCTTATTTTTAAACCAGGTTTACTAACAAATGAACTTTCAACTTAAGTTAATTATTACTTGCTATTTTTTAGCAGGTTTATTTTTGCATACGAATGCAACTACGTATTACCCAGTCAAATCAAAATTTAATTCCATAAATGAATGGAAAAATCCTGGAAATTGGCGTGTTAATAATTGGGAGCCTAACACGGGATATCCACAAGGGACAGATCAAATTACATTTTCTTGGAATTCAAATATTAGAACCTTAGAAATCAATTTTGACCTTGATACAATATCAGATCAATTAACTTTATACCCTGCTTTAGGGGGGACCAGTCTATTTTTAGAGATTGGTACATTAGGAAATGCTCAGTTATCATTTAAAGAATCTTCCTCTAGTATTTTCACGATAAAAACCCATGAGAACTCTTATTTAAAGATTAAATCAGATTTAACTTTTGGTCAACCTGGTGCTAATAATTATGATTTATTAGATATAAGTGGAACTGTAGATTTAGAAGGTACGCTAAAAGGAACTAACTCTAAACAAGTCATCCAAATAAGAAAACAAGGGATACTAAATGTGAAAAAACATACATTACATACAAATAATGAATTGAAATTTATTGTTTGTGGTATTTTAAATATCGATGGAAATCTAGCCACAGATCAAGGGTTAAAAATTGAACTTTGTGATGGTGGTCAAATAAATGTTGGAGGTGATATGGAGTATAGCTGTACTGGCGAAAGTTGGATTATCGGAGATGGTTCTGTAAGTGTGGGAGGCAGTTGTAAGGTTTGTCCTAACAATAATAATATATGTGATGATGTAGATCTTCCTGTAGAATTAATTTACTTTAAAGGTCAGATAAATCCACAAGGTAATTTATTAATATGGGAAACAGCTTCTGAGTTTAATGCATCACATTTTGATGTTGAAGTATCTTCTGATAGAAAAAATTGGCATGTTCTAGGAACAGTTAATGCAGCAGGAAATAGTACCGTGCCTATCAAATATCAATTCCTAGATAAAAATAGTTTTGGTAAGTATTATCGACTTGCACAATATGATTTTGATGAAAGAATAGAATATTATGGTGTAGTTTCATTTACTGATAAGGACGATCTTTTTTCAGCTAAAGTATATCCAACAGAAGTATTCTCTAATAAAGAATTAAAAGTAGAAGTGAGTAATGCAAATGTAGCTTATCCTATAGTTGGCGTTTTATATAACCAAAATGGAGTAGTTCTCGATCATGAAATAATATTGAATGAACCAGAGCAGTTTAATTCGGCTATTTATACAACTCCAAACGAGTTAACTACGGGGGTATATATATTGATGATATCAAACGGAAGGAATAGTGAAAGCACAAAGTTATTAGTCAGATAACACTAAACACTTTTCTTAGGTCATTGAATGAGATACTTGTCAGTGTTTTATGGGGACTAACGTTCATCTTACGTAAGTTTTTTATTTATTTTATTGGATTAAATATCACAATATCAACAATATGCGCATTTATTAGAATTGGAATTTTTTCTTGTGATTTAAATGTTTTTATATTTGATCAACCAATTTTTAAATGGAAACTTAATTTTTAACCCATGAAACTATTAGCAAGATTAGCTACTTTAATGCTTTTATCAGTGTGTCTATTTTCGTGTAATGATGATGATGATGCAGATCCGAGAGATGTAAATGCAATTTATTTTGAAACCGACTCAATATCATTTGGTGACGTTGGATTTAATAATACCAATTTACAGGTTCAGTTTAATACTGCTTCCAATTCAATAGAAGTAGTTGTTAGAGGCACTTTAGATCTCCCTTCAGGAACAAGAGCAGAAACAACAGTAAGTGTTGTGGTAGAGCATACTCAAACTACTACATCTTATACCAGAAATGGAGATAATTACACTATTCAAATTGATTCTGCATCTAGTTACGATAGAGCATTAAAAGAAGATGCTACTTGTACGGTTATTAATCTAGGCGATGCAGGTTTTACGAATGGTAGAACTGGAGCAGATGTAACATTTGAAGATATTTTAGTTTGGGATAATTCTCAACAAAAGTATTATATGCCTTCTGAAAAGGTAGGAGAACTAATAGGTCTGATAATTGATCCTGGTTTTGGAAATGATGATGGTGCAGGAGGTAACGTTGTCTATCCTAAAATTTGGTCAAGTAGCGGAACAATTAAAAAATGTGGAGAATTCCCTACATTACTCCCTAACTAAAATATCTATCTAAGTTAGACAAAAAGTGATCATCATTTTTTTGATGATCACTTTTTTGTTTTATGTCGATATAGTACACAAAATACACGTTCTAGTTCACAACTTTTTTTTGATAAAAATATCTCCTACTACCTATCTTTGTAATATCGAAAAATAAACGAGGATAGTACACTTAAATAGTAATAGTATTCTTTTTAATATTGGATTTAATGAATGGGATAATAACTAAAATACAACGACTTTCTTTACATGATGGACCTGGAATCCGTTCTGTCATTTTTATGAAAGGCTGTAATATGCGTTGTAAATGGTGTCATAACCCTGAAACTTTCCATAGGAATAAAGAAATCGAAAGAATAGAAAATAAGTGTATACAATGTAAAGCATGTATTGAAGTTTGTGATACTAATGCATTAAATGTTAATAACGGTAAAGTACACTTTAATGTAAATAAATGTAATCATTGTTTAAAGTGTTCTGAAGAATGTTATTCAGGTGCAATGCATGTAGTCGGGGAGGATATGACGAAAGAGAAACTCTTTCAAACTATTGAACAGGATATTCCTTTCTTTAAATCTTCTAATGGAGGAATAACCTTTTCAGGAGGTGAGCCTTTATTACAACATCAATTTATTATTGATGCCGTAAAATACTTGAAGGATAAAGGGCTACATATTACAATAGAGTCCAATTTTTCAATTTCATGGAATATTATCAAAAGAATCATTCCTTTTGTTGATTATTGGATGATCGATTTAAAATTAATGGATGAAGATAATCACCGAATGTGGACCTCAATAGGTAACAAAAAGATAATAAATAATATCCTAGAATTAGATAAAGAAGGGGTGAGTTACGAGTTAAGGACTACATTAGTTCCTTCTGTAAATGATAATGATAAAGAACTAAGTGAATTAAAAAAGTTCTTGAAATCCCTTAAGAATATAAAATCCCATAAGTTGAATCCTTATCATCAATTGGGAGAACAAAAGTATAGAAGTTTGGGCTGGGATTATCCCCTCCAAAATATTAATGAAATGTCTCAGGAAGATATAGAGGTTTACTCTAAGATACTTCAGTAAAGAATATGAAAATGAACGAAACTTACTTACAACGATTAACTGAACTAAAAAGTCGCAAATCTGAACAGACAAAAGAAAAAATTGCCACAGAAGGTCTTTTGGATGAAGATGATTACGGACGAATTGCAGTACCAGAAAATGGTTGGAAAATTATTCCAAATCATTCTGATGGTTCTTTTTATGGTACACAAGGTTGGACTAATAATTTTTGTGATTTGATGGATAATCATCCAACTTATGTAGATGCTAATGATGCCTTTGCAGGAAGATGGATGTATTTTATGTCTAAGATGAGACCGAGTAAATGGAATCCTGATTATCCATATCATCATTTAGAAGAAAATCAGCAGAAATACGATATTATTCATGGTATTGGTGATGATGCCCATTTTGCTCCTGATTTTAATTTAGGATTGCAACTAGGATGGGACGGCTTATTAAATAAGATAAAAATGAGTAATGCCATCAATAATTCTGATGAGCAAAATGAATTTTATGAAGCCCATCATAGAGCCATAATTAGTATTCAAGGTTGGATCCAAAGACATATAATTCAAATTCAACTTCAAATTGAGGAAGAAAATGACATTTCTTTAAAAGAAAATTTAAAAGAAATGCTCTGGACTAACCAAGCTATTCTTCATCATCCTCCTAAAACATTGAGACAGGCTTGTCAGTGGATCATTTGGTATCATTTAGCTTCTAGAACCTACAATAGAGACGGTGCTGGCGGACAAATAGACACATTACTTCAACCATTTTATGAAAATGATATTCGTAATGGAATTATCACTAAAGAGGATGCGATTTATTATTTAGGATGTTTCCTTATTAATGATCCCATTTATTGGCAATTAGGTGGTCCTGATGGTAAGGGTGGTGACGTTGCTTCAGAGGTCTCTTTTTTGATCTTAGAAGCGGCAGATAAAATCAATACTTCTTTAAATATAACAGTAAGAGTTCATGATCATATGAATGAAGAACTCTTTCAAGAATCTTTAAAGTACTTAATTAAGAATAAAAATGCATGGCCTCGTTTCTCTGGTGATAAAGGGCTGATTGCAGGATTTATGAAAAATGGTTACTCAGAAGATTTAGCTAGAAAACGTATTGCTGTGGGTTGTAATTGGATGTCACTTCCTGGATTGGAATACACAATGAACGATCTGGTTAAAGTAAATATGGCTAAGGTTTTTGAAGTAGCTTTTGAGGAAATGCTATCATCAGCAGAAGGAAATTCTACGTCAAACTTGTGGAATAAATTTACTTACCATTTAAGTGAAGCCGTTCAAACTGCAGTTGATGGAATTATTCATCATTTGACGTATCAAAAATACAATGAACCAGAATTGATACTGAACCTTTTATCTTACGGTCCTTTAGAAAAAGGAAAAGATGTAAGTGATGGAGGTGCAATGTATTATAACTTATCAATTGATGGTGCAGGTATAGCAATTGTAGCAGATTCATTTGCCGCTATTCAACAAAGAATTGAGGAGGAAAATCGTTTAGACTGGATGGAATTAAAGCATCATATTACTACAAATTTTGAAGATGAAAATGGTGAACGTATTCGTTTGTTGCTTCAAAATAGTGAGAGATATGGACAGGGTAATACGAAAGGAGATGATTGGGCAAAACAAATCAGTCAATTCTTTAGCGAAGAAGTGAAATCAAAATCTGATGAAGAAAAAAGATATTGTTTTATTCCTGGTTTGTTCTCTTGGGCCAATACAGTAGGTTTGGGTAAAGCTGTAAAAGCTACTCCAAACGGACGTAAATCTGCTGAACCTATTAATCATGGAGCTAATCCAACGCCAGGTTTTGTAGTTGATGGTGGATCTTTAGCTTTGGCTAGAGCAGTTGCTGATGTACAGCCTGCTTATGGAAACACTGCCCCAATGCAATGGGAGTTAGACCCTACTTTAGCAAAACAGGAACATGCAGATGTGATAGGGGCAATTATTAAAACTCACTTCGAAATGGGTGGTACACTCATTAATGTCAATATCATGGACAAAGCTCAAGTTCTAGCAGCCCATGAAAATCCTGAATTATATCCTGATTTAGTGGTTAGAATAACAGGTTTTACGGCCTACTTTGCAATGCTAACTAAGGAATTCAGACAATTAGTAGTGGATAGAATTTTAGAAAATTAAGCCATGGAAATTACAGAGAGATATACACATCAAGCAGAGGGGTACAATCCTTTTTTAATTAGAGAAGGGTGGCAAGTGGCACAACTTAATTTTGAGGAGGCTAGTTTACCAGAAAATATCAAAAGACTTGATATTCATTACCAAACAGACGAAGCTTTTTTATTAATTTCGGGCAAAGCTATTTTAGTTTCTGCTATTATCAATAATGATGAAATTTCTTATGATATGGAAGAAATGAAAGAGGGAGTGACGTATAATATCCCTGTTAATGTTTGGCATACTATCGCTCTAAAAGAGGGAGCGAAAGTTTTGATCATTGAAAAAGATAAAACTCATCTTGGAGATTTTGAATTTTTTGATTTCAATCAAAGTCAACATCAACAATTTCTAAATGAAATTAATCAAATCTGGAAATAAATTACTTATAAATTAACTTAGGAGACAATCCTTTAACTATAAATGAAAATGAGAAAAATAACATTACAATCAATTACTGCATTTATTTTAATTGCCTTTACATCGGTGATATTTGCATCGTGTAGTACTAATGCAAAACAAGATAATACAGAAAAAAAAGAGGATATTTCAACGGAAGAAAAATTGGAATATCAAGGAAGAGTAAAAGCGGCATTCGTCAAAGGATGGAGAGCATATATGGATTATGCTAAAGGTTTGGATGCTGTAAATCCTATTTCACAAAAAGGGCATAACTGGTATGCTGAATCTTTATTAATGACACCGGTAGATGCATTTTCTACGATGTATTTAATGGGCTTAGATAAGGAAATGAAAGAATGTAAAGAGTTAATCTTTACTGAATTAGATTTTGATAAAGACCTTGATGTTCAACAATTTGAAATTGCAATTCGTATTTTAGGTGGCTTGATTTCTTCTTATCAATTAGATGGTGATCAAAGATTTTTAGATCTAGCTATAGATTTGGCAGATAGAATGTTACCTGTATTCGAATCACCAACAGGTATTCCTTATCGTTTGGTTAATCTAAAAACAGGTGCTGTTAGTGGTCAAGGTACTAACCCATGTGAGATTGGTTCAATGATGCTGGAGTATGGTACATTATCAAAAATCACTGGAAATAATAAATACTATGACCTTTGTAAAAGAGGTATTAAAGCTGCTTACGACAGAAGAGGAAAAACAGGTCTTCAAGGTTCTTGGATTGACCAAGATACAGGTAAGTGGGAAGATACAAGAGCGCACATTTCTGGTGGTATCGATGCTTATTATGAGTACCTTTTAAAAGGTTATTTATTATTTGGTGATGAAGACTTCTTAGAGTGGTATAATGTATCAAGAGATGCGGTAAATAAATACTTAGTAGATACTACTTCAGTACCAGGTGAGTATTGGATTGGTTGGGCTGATATGAATACAGGTGAAAGACATTCAACTAGATTTGGAGCATTAGATTGTTTCTGGAACTTATGTTATGTTTTAGACGGATCAACTGATAGAGCAGAAAAATTACAAGCGTCTATTAGTAAAATGTGGTTTAAAAATGGTATAGAGCCAGAAGCGGTAGATTACACTACCATGGAACCATTCTATGAAGGAGCTGAATACTATATGATGCGTCCTGAAGCGATAGAATCGACTTACTATGTATGGAGAGCAACAGGAAATAAAAAATATTACGATCAAGGAAAGAAAATGTTCGAAAGCATCGAGAAATATTGCCAAGTTGAAAATGGTTATGTTCAATTAAAGGATGTGAGAACTAAAGAAAAATGGGATACATTAGAAAGTTTCTTCTTTGCAGAAACAATGAAGTATTGTTATTTATTCTTTGCACCTGCAGAAGTATTTGACTTAGAGAAGTATGTGTTAAATACTGAAGCACATCCTTTGAAAAACACTTGGGATAAAGGTTGGAAAGGAAATAAAATTGGTTTGAAATAAATTGATTTTATAAAAAATATTAAAAGAGGTGAATGTTTTGCATTCATCTCTTTTTTTGTAGTTTTAATATTCATTCGTTTTACTTTCTATTCAATTATAATATGATAATCTCTAGAGCTGTTCCTTTCAAAAATGTGATTCGTTGGTCAGGTGGACATTTAATATGGCTTACTTTACTCATGTCTACTTTTGCATTTTTATATTATAAAGAATACATTACTCTAACTATCCCATGGTTACCAGTATCAATAATAGGTACTTCTGTAGCTTTTTATGTAGGTTTTAAAAATAACCAAGCCTATAATAGAATGTGGGAAGCTAGAAAAATATGGGGAGGGATTATTAATGAAAGTCGCACTTGGGGAATGCACGTTGATAGCTTTATTACCAATTTTTTTTCAGATCAAAAAGTATCTGATCAAGAGATAAAAGCAGTTAAGAAAAGATTGATTTATAGACATATTGGCTGGTTATATGCCCATCGAAGTCAATTATTAACTCCAACACCTTGGGAACATATCAGTCAAAAAGGGGCAATTGGAAGAACAGCGAAGTTTTATCAAGAAAACTTTGGGTTGGGACTCATTTCTGATCAAATGACAAAATCAGAGTTAAGTTATTACTTACCACCGAATGAACATGATCGTTTGGTTGCTTATCAAAATACGGCTACACAAATTATTAATGAGCAATCAAGAGATCTTCATACTTTAAGAGAGAAGGGATTATTAGATGATTTTAGGCACATGGAATTATCTAAACTATTACAAAGTTTCTATGCACTCCAAGGGAAAAATGAACGAATTAAAAAATTCCCATTGCCTCGACAATATGCTAACATGAGTAGATACTTTATTGGAATTTTTATTGTTTTGATGCCATTTAGTATGATGCCATCATTAATGAATTCTGGAGAATGGGGTATGATTATTTCCATTCCCATCACTGTTTTATTAAGTTGGATGTATATCATGATGGAATTAATAGGTGATTATACAGAAAACCCTTTTCAAGGGATGGCTAATGATATACCAATGTTATCTCTTTGTAGAACCATTGAAATTGATTTAAAGGAAATGCTAAATGAAACAGAACTTCCTCCAAATGTAACACCGAATAAAGGCATCTTAATGTAGTATTGTACTCATTCTAAAAACTTGAATTATCATCCCTTGATTTACGTTTAAGAGCTTTTCTACTACATTATAAAGATTTACTAAAGTATGATTTAGCAGTCAACCTGTTATTTTATAAATTGATTCTTATGGCAGAACCGTTAAAAAATATCTATTCTACTGCATTTGTTGATTTAGTAGCCGATTCATTAGAAGAAATAACAACATCCTTTGATAGAACTTCATTTATTACCGAAGTATTTGATACACATTGGGAGAAAAAAGAATTAAAAGAACGTACCTCGCATATGGCAGTTATTGTAAGAGGGCGTTTGGATGAAAATTTTAAAAAGTGTGTCGATCAACTGATAATGATGATTGAATATTATCAAAAAGTAGGTTATCAAGAATTAATGTACGCAAGTCTCGGTTTTATTTTTATTCCTGAAATAATTGAAAAGTACGGTTTAGACGATTTCCCAACATCCATCCAAGCTTTTCCTAAAATCACACCTTTTACCTCTTGTGAGTTTGCCGTTCGACCGTTTATTATTAAAAATCAACAAAAGATGTTAGAGGTGGCTTTTGAATGGTCAAAACATGAAAATGAACATGTCAGAAGACTTTCTTCAGAAGGCACCCGTCCTAGGTTACCTTGGGGGGTTGCATTTCCTGCATTAAAAAAGGACCCTTTACCTCTTATGGCAATTTTAGAGAATTTGAAAAATGATTCATCTGAATATGTAAGAAGAAGTGTTGCCAATAATTTAAATGATATATCAAAAGATCATCCCCAATTCATGATTGATATTGCAAATAAATGGATGGGGGAAACTATAGAAACAGATGCATTGATTAAGCATGCCTGTAGAACGTTACTAAAAGAAGGCAGGTGCGAAGTACTTCAACTTTTTGGATATGCATCACCTAAAACATTTGAAATTAAAGACTTTACAATATTATCGCCCAAAGTAAAATTTGGAGGTGCTTTAGACTTTCAATTTGAAATAATAAATACATCATCAAAGTTAGAAAAGGTAAGAATTGAATATGGTCTCTACTTTTTAAAAAAGAATGGTACCCATTCGAAAAAAGTTTTCAAAATAAGTGAAGGAGAATACAAAGGGAAAAAAACTAGAATAATCCAGCGTCAACAATCCTTTAGACGAATTACGACACGTACTTATTATGCAGGAATACATCAGGTTAGCTTAATCATTAATGGTCAAGAATCTGAAAAATTATCTTTTGAATTATGCGATTAAACTTGACATTTTTTACAATGATTTAAATAATGAGTACATTAGAAAAAACTAACCGAAAATTGATATGTCTACTATTATTAGAGAAATTAAATACATTTCAGCTTACTTAATACCTTTATGTTGCTTGATAGGTTTACATTTCGGAGGGGCTTTATCATGGTTAACGGTAGTTTTTGCCTTTGTAGTTGTACCAATTTTAGACCTTGTATTACCCAAAAGTAAGGAAGTATCGGAGGTAAATAATAAAACCTACAATAGATTATATGATTGGTTTTTATATTTCAATATTGCTTGGGTGTATGGACTTTTAATATATGCTGGAGTACAATGGTCAACCAACGATTATTCTACTTCTGAATTAATAGGTATGCTTATTAGTTTAGGTTTTGTAATGGGAGTGAATGGTATTAATGTCGCTCATGAATTAGGACACAGAAATAAGAAGTTTGAACAAGTATTTGCTCAAATACTTTTACTCCCAGAATTCTATATGCATTTTTATATAGAGCATAATCATGGTCATCATAGAAATGTAGCTACACCTTTAGATCCTGCATCTGCAAAGAAAGGAGATTTCTTATATATATTCTGGTTGAAGAGTGTCATCTTATCTTATGTTGATGCATGGAAAATTCAATCCAAAATTCTTCAAGGTAAACTTATGAGCGTTAAGAATAACATGTTATGGTATGTAGTATTTACAGCTATTTATCTGTCGCTTCTATTCTTCTTTTTTGATGTGAAAACAATGTTATTTATTTCTCTATCTGGAGTAGTAGGCATGTTACTTTTAGAAACCATCAATTACATCGAACATTATGGCCTTTCTAGAAACAAATTGGATAACGGACGTTATGAAAGGGTATCACCAAAACATTCTTGGAATGCGAATTATACTTTTGGAAGAATCATATTATTTGAATTAACAAGACATTCTGATCATCACTATAGAGCGTCAAAAAAGTATCATACATTAGAACATAAAGAAGAGGCGCCTGAGTTGCCATTTGGGTATCCTGCAGCTATTATATGTTCACTTTTTCCATGGATTTGGTTTTCAATTATGCATAAAAGGCTAAGTAAATAATGTATAACGGATTTTATTTTTTTGGAGGTAAGACCTATATGGTTTTATTGTTATTATTTGTACTCATATCCTTACTACTTCATTCATATGTCAAGAATTCAAGACTTCGTCTGTTATTTGGTTTAATCTCTTCAAGTTTTATTATTGCACAAGGGTTTTCTCTATTTTTTACTCAAGGTTTTATAGGGTATCAATATTATGTTCATTTTACATTAAGAGGTATTTTTGATGTAGGGGCATTATTTTGGATTGAAGTTATTATTGCCACAGTTTCTTTTGTGTTATTAAATGTCATCTTTTTTTATTCTTATTCATTCAATAAATTCCTTGAGAAGAAAAATAATAATGAAAGAGGTCAGCAGTTTTTACAATATTCAAAAATAGTTTTACTCTTATTAGCCTCTTCAATTATATTATTTCAAGGAAATTTTTTAAGGGATTCTAAGACATTAGCACAATTATTTTTACCTAAAGGTGCACAAAAGTTTGATGAAGTTTTAGAGGAAAATAATATGGCTGATTATGTTAGGCCTTCATCAATTGTAGCTAAAAAGGGAAAAAATATTCTGATAATTTCAATGGAATCATTGGAAAGAGGACTTTTATCTAAAAAATATGAACATTTGACTCCCAACTTAAATCGTTTAAAAAAGAAATGGAATGCGATTGACATTTATCAAAATGAAGGAAGCTCTTGGACCAGTGGCTCTTTATATACAATGATGACAGGATTTCCTGCTTTTTTTGGTTTAGACCCAAATGAAAGTTTCAATGATAGTTATTATTCTAATATTTCAAGTTTAGGACATGTATTCAAACTGTGTGGTTATCAATCCTCTTTTATTATTGGAATGGCAGATTTTTCAGGAACACTAGATATGGTGAATTCTTTTAAAATTGATGAAGTTTATGATATCAGAAATACAAAAAGAACTGGTTATGAAAGTTGGTTTGGTTTAAGAGATAAAGACCTATTTGACATTGCTAAAAGAGAGTTAAAGAAAGTTCATGATGAAAGTTTCGCAATGATCATATCTACTTCTGACACCCATTTTCCAGATGGTTTTTATGATGATAGAATGGAAGGAAAAGTGGCTAAAAGAGAAAATAAGTTAGAGTTTATGATTTCTGCTCTAGATTATCAAGTAGGTTCTTTAGTGACTTTTCTAGAGGAGAATAATTTATTAAAGTCAACGACTGTATATATTTTACCTGATCATCTAAAAATGGGTGATCCTAGTATGTTTGAGGGAACCGGTGAGAGAAAGTTATTTGTAATCACTAATGGTGAAATAGATGAAAGGACTGATAAATTATATCAAATTGATTTACCTAAAATTATCCTTGAAGGAGCAAAAATAGAACATAATCTAATTTTCCTAACAGATTATATTAATGGAGATGCTCAAAAATTCATTAATAATCATATCAACGAAATAACTGAAATTAATACCCATGGATTAAGAAATAAGAATATACCTATACATACTAAATAAGGTATACAATAAAACTCATTATCTTTATTTTTTCAATTATATAATATGTATGACGGATAAATAGTGATTTTTTTATAATTTATTACTTCTTTTCTAATTTAAACAAACTTTCAAAATACTATGGCATCAGGATTTTTTGCTTTATTAGACGACATCGCTGTTATCATGGACGATGTTGCTGTAACTACCAAAATAGCCACTCAAAAAGCAGGTGGAATATTGGGTGATGATTTAGCTGTAACAGCAGAAAAGGCTTCGGGTTTTCAAGCCTCAAGAGAGATTCCAGTTTTATGGGCGATATGCAAAGGCTCATTTATCAATAAGCTTATTATTTTACCGCTAGCATTTTTATTAAGTGCATTTGTGCCTTGGTCTATTATACCAATATTAGTAATAGGAGGTATTTATTTGGCATATGAAGGAGCAGAAAAAGTATATCATTATTTCTTTGATAAGGGACATGCAAAAGCGGCTCAAGCAAAAGAAAACCGTTCAGAAGAAGAACAATTAGCCCATGAGAAACAAAAAGTGAAATCGGCCATCATAGTAGATTTTATTCTTTCTGTTGAAATAGTTATTGTAGCATTAAGTGCTGTTATCGATCAAGAACTTTCTATTCAAATTGCATCGGTGTCTTTAGCAGCTATCATTGCAACATTAGGTGTTTATGGTTTGGTTGCATTGATTGTCCGTATGGATGATTTTGGGATTAAGTTAATTCAATCAGCCAATGGAAAAAATAACTTTGTAGCTAAAGTGGGCCTTTTGTTAGTCAATGCTTTGCCATGGGTGATAAAGAGTTTATCTGTCATTGGTACCCTAGCTATGTTATTAGTAGCAGGTGGTATTTTTGTACATAACATTCATCAAATACATGATGCTTTACATGCTATACCATCAATTTTAGCTGAATTTTTAGTGGGGAGTATTGTAGGTTCTTTAGCCCTGATTATCGTAAAGGTAGTGGGAAGTACAATGAAAAGAAATGCAGTGTAAGGTATAGGACCTTCGAATATTCTTAAAAAGCAAAATGAATCAGTTTAGGGGTAAAATACATTATATATACCGTTAAATAATTGATTAATTTTGTTTTTATTTTTTTATAAAACTACACGACTTACTTAACTTTTTTGAAGAATGAAATTATTACAACTTATATTTTTTATCTTTTTGATAAGCCATATTTCTATGGCTCAGAATAAGAAGACCTCGAGTACAAAAAGTAGTGCGACTTTACGTTTGGAAGAATATGCTAAAAATGGTAATTGTGATGTGTCAATACCGAATAACCCCGAATGGAATATTGCTTTTAAAAGGTCAAATTTAAAAGGTGATTTAGCGCCAAATGTAAACTACATAAGACGCGATCCAAGTTCTGTTATTAAAGTAGAAGGGAAATATTATGTATGGTATTCTTACAGTCTTACAGATGCACCGGGTAAAAAAGCACCTTGGGATTATAATGATTTATATTATGCTACATCAACAGATGGATGGACTTGGGAAGAAAAAGGTGTTGCTGTAGCAAGAGGACCAGAAGGATCTTTTGATCATCGTTCCGCTTTTACAACCGAAATTTTTTATCATGAGAAGAAATTCTACTTGGTATATCAAGCAGCCGAAGATTTAGAAGGAATATATGATAAAAATACGATTGCAATGGCTTACTCTGATTCGCCAGACGGTCCTTGGACAAAAGTACCTGAACCGTTAATAGCCCCGACAACAGATCATGACGGCCCTTTCTTTGATGATAATGCAGTTCACGATCCTTGTATTCTTCATTTTAACGGTAAGTTTTATTTGTATTACAAAGGCGAAGGATCAGACGAACCCGTTTGTGGAGTGGGTGTATGGGGTTTAAACAAACAAGTGAAATGGGGGGTAGCTATAGCAGATAATCCAACAGGTCCTTACGTAAAATCACCGCAAAACCCTATCACTAATACAGGACATGAAGTTTGTGTTTGGAATGCTGAGGATGGAATTGCATTAATGTTACATCAAGACGGACCAGAGTACGGTACAATTCAGTATGCTGCAGACGGTGTGAACTTTGAAATCAAAGGAAAAGTAAACGATTTTGTACTTCAAGATTATAGTTCTGAATATCCAGAAGCAGCTGGTTTATATAGACCAGTTACAGTGGATAAATCTCCAGTTACAGGTGTTTCATGGGGAATATGCCATACATTAACTCGTTCTCAGGGTAAATTTTGGATGTACCTACGAAGATTTGAAAACAAAGATAAAACGGTAATGGTAGATGATGCAGACAATGAAGGAATCATTTTAACAGATGAAACACCTGTTGAACCTGAAGAACCAGAAACACCCGAAGAGCCGGAAGAACCAGAAGAGCCTAACACACCTGATACTCCAGGGGAAAGCGAAACGCCAACATCTACAAATAATACGTCCTATTCTAACTTTAATATATATCCTAATCCAGTAAATAATGATTTGTATTTTAAAGGTTTAGTCGCTGGGATTTATAATTATGAAATAAGATCAATAGTAGGACAAGTTGTAAAACAAAATCTTTTTAATGCCAATAGACCAAAAGTAAATGTTTCAAATTTATCTTCAGGTTTATACTTTTTCTCATTGATAAATCAAAATACGAATGAGTTCTATAAATCTAGTTTTCTAAAAAACTAAAGAGCTTTCTAAACTGTTCAGGGTGATAAATGCGACTATCACTCTGAATAGTTTTTTATTACGTTTTTTTGTGATTTTATTCCAATCATTTTTAGGGTTTCTGTATTGTATTTCGCTATTCATTAAATGAAGTTTTGAATTATTTTGAGTAACTTAAATAGTCAAAAATTAAATAATAACTCAAATGAAATTTGCAATAACAACAGCAAGTGGTAACCTTGGTTCAACTATTATCAAACATCTTAAATCAGTCACTGATAATTCCAATATTATTGGCATTGCTAGAACACCAGAAAAAGCCGCTTTCCTTGATGTAGAAATCAGGAAAGGAGATTACAATAGTAAAGAACAATTTCTTGAAGCGTTAAAAGGAGTTGACATTTTAATTCTCATTTCTGGAATGGACCACCCCGATAAACGTATTCAACAACATAGAAATGTGATTGAAGCAGCTGTAGAAAATGGAGTAAGCAAGATTGTTTATACAAGTATTATGGGTGCCGAAAAAGGAAATGGGTTTAGTCCAGTGGTAGCAAGTAACCGACAAACGGAAGAGGATATTAAGCAATCTGGTATGCAATGGGCCATAGGAAGAAATGGTATATACCTAGAACCAGATGTCGAATATATCGAAACCTATATTAAAGAAGGAGGAATCATCAATTCAGCAGGAGAAGGGAAATGTGGGTATACTTCACGACCAGAATTGGCAGCAGCCTATTTTAATTTGGCTATTAAAGAAGAGATGAACGGTAGAACAGTCAACCTTTTTGGTACAGCTATCACACAACAAGAATTAGTGGAAGCTTTGAATAAGGCTTACAATACAAATATGACTTATACATCTATAGGTGTACAAGAATATACAGAATTAAGAAAGAAAGCATTAGGAGATTTTATAGGATCTGTTATTGGTGGTATTTACGAAGGAATTAAGTCAGGTGTATTTAGTGGGGATTCACATTATGAGGAAGTTACAGGAAGACCGCATAAAAATATTGATGAATTAATTTCATTAATGAAATAGAATAATATCTATTTAGTATTATAAAAAACTCAGGGATTGTTTGTTAGAACAGTTCCTGAGTTTTTTTGTTTTTTGAAGTCTATATAAAGCTCGTAATTAGTTCAATGTTAAACTATTTAAATTTGTAAATATGATTTAAGTTTTTTTCACGCAAATAGATGTTAAGTAACTTTGATTAAGTGAGGGTTTTACCCTTATTGCCCGACATAAATACGAAATTAAGTACTACTACCGTAACCGATTGAAAATTAAATAGAAATGAACTTGAGGAAATTCTACTCTATAGCGATTGCTTGTTTGATATCATCGATTGTATCTGCACAAGACTATACAAATTATGTCAACCCATTTATTGGGACAACAAATTATGGAGCCACTAACCCAGGAGCTATTGCTCCAAGAGGAATGGTATCAGTAGTTCCATTTAACACCTCTGGAGGTGAAACTTCTTTTGAAAAAGATAGCGGTTGGTTATCTCAAGTCTATGAGTATACCAATACCTTTTTTACAGGATTCTCTCATGTAAATTTAAGTGGTGTGGGATGTCCTGATTTGGGTGCGGTGATTGTGATGCCAACTACAGGAGATGTAAATATTCATCCTATGGAATATGGGTCATCACTTTCAGATCAAAAGGCACAGGCTGGACTATATGAAGCACATATTGATAAATATGATGTAGATGCTAAAGTGACAGCCACACAAAGAGCAGGTATCTCAAAATTCTCTTTTCCAGCAGGTAAAGCCAATCTTTTATTGAATCTAGGTCAGGCACTTTCTAATGAGAGTGGTGCTATGGTAAAAGTAGTCAATAATCAAGAAATTGAAGGGATGAGAATGGTAGGTTCATTCTGTTATAATAATCCTAAAACAGTTTATCCTGTTTACTTTGTGATGAAAGTAAACAAGAAAGCGGATCAAACGGCAGTTTGGCAACAACATAAATTAAATGAAGGACCAGAAGCCGCTTGGATGGAAGCGTATAATGGTCAACAAAGAATAATTGAAGATGCTTATTACCCAATTATTGGTGATTCTTTAGGAACGATCTTCTCTTATGATTTTGCAGAACCTACAGAGGTAGAGGTTAAAGTAGGTATCTCTTATGTGAGTATCGAAAATGCAAGAAAAAATCTAGATGCTGAAGTAGCCAATATCTCATTTGATGAGGTAGCAAAAAGAGCAAAAGATAACTGGAATGATGTTTTATCGACGATTCAAGTAGAAGGTGGAACAGAAGATGAAAAAACAGTTTTCTATACAGCTTTATATCATACAATGATTCACCCTAACATTATGAGTGATGTTAATGGTGAATATCCAGAAGCAAAAACAAGAAAAACTAGACATACAGACGGAGATCGCTATACAGTATTTTCATTATGGGATACTTATAGAAACCTTCACCAATTAATGACATTGGCTTATCCTGAGCAGCAATTAAATATGGTCAATACTATGTTGGATATTTATGATGAGACGGGATGGTTACCAAAATGGGAATTAAATGGAACAGAAACTTTTACTATGGTAGGTGATCCAGCAGCTATAGTTGTTGCAGACACTTATTTAAGAGGATTAAATCAATTTGATGAAAATAAAGCTTTTGAAGCAATCATGAAATCGGCTTACCCTGTAGAAAGTGGTAATCCTTTTAGACCAAGTATCGAGTCTTATATCGAGAATGGTTATGTAGCAGTAGATGAAGAGCTTGAAGGTAAACTTTGGGCATCGGTATCGACTTCTCAAGAATATTATGTGGCAGATTTTGGTATTGCACAGTTTGCTAAATCATTAGGTAAAGATGAAATTTATAAAGAGTTCACCAATAGAGCGAATGGTTATAAAAAATTAGTCGATCCAGAAACAAAATTCTTAAGACCAAGACACGCAGATGGTAAATGGTATGCTGATTTTAATCCTTTATCAGGTGCTAATTTTGAACATACTGTAGGTTATGCTGAAGGGAATGCCTACCAATACAATTTAATGGTAGCTCAAGATATCCCAGGTTTAATTAAATCATTTGGCGGTAAGAAAGCTTTTGTCAATCGTTTAGATGAAATCTTTGAAAAGGATCAATTTGATATGGCAAATGAACCGGATATGAATTATCCTTTTATTTATAATTATATCAAAGGGCAAGAGCACAAAGCCACAGAAAAAGTACACGAGCTAAGAAAGAAATACTTTACAAATCAACCTGACGGTATAGCAGGTAATGATGATACAGGTACTATGTCTGCTTGGGTGGTATTTTCTATGATGGGAATTTATCCAGATGCTCCTGCAGTGCCTCAATACACGATTACAGTCCCAGAATTTGATGAAGTAACAATTCACCTAGATAAAAAATTCTGGAACAATGATCAATTGGTGATTAAGAAAACAGGTGGTAAGACCAATAAAATAAAAGCGATTAAAGTAGATGGAAAAACACATAAAGGGTATTTCATCTCTCATAAAGATTTAGTGTCAGCTAAGACACTAGAAATCGTGACTTACTAATTTATAAGCATACTCAATTCACGTACATAAGTAATCAAACTTTTGTACGTGAAATGATGAACAAGCCTTTCGAACAAAGACAAAAAACATCATGAAAAATCTAAAATATATTGTTGGAATTTTATCCGTTTTATTCATCGGATGTCAAGAAAAACCAACACAAACAACCTCAGCTAAAGAAGCCATAGATTATGTAGATCCATTTATTGGAACTGGAGGGATTGTCCATACTTTCCCTGGTGCAACGACACCATTTTCAATGATTCAATTATCACCTGATGGTGATAATACTGGATGGAATTGGTGTGCAGGTTATCATTATTCAGATACCAATTTAAAAGGCTTTAGCCATACCCATTTGAGCGGTACGGGTTGGTCTGGTTTAGGTGATATTGCTGTGATGCCTACAACAGGAGAGATTAAACCTCAGGCAGGGTCGAAACAAAACCCTGATGAAGGGTGGAGATCAAGGTTTTCTCATGAAGAGGAAACAGCTACTCCGGGGTACTATCAAGTGAAATTACAAGATTACGATATTAATGTAGAGCTCACTACAGGGAAACGTGTAGGTTTTCATAAGTATACTTTTCCTGAGTCGATGGAATCACATATCATCTTTGATCCTTCGAATAAGATATTTGAGCAAGTATTGAATACTTCAGTCAACGTTGTTTCTCCTACAGAAATTGAAGGATTTTGCCAATCTAACGGTTGGGGTGGTAATCGTTATGTGTATTTCGTAGCAGAGTTATCTAGACCTTTTGATTCGTTCCAAGTATTTAAAGATCAAAAAGCGACAAAAACGTCAACTGCTGAAGGAAAAAATGTAATTGGTGTTGCTAACTTTAAAACAGTTGAAGGTGAGCAAATTGAAATGAAAGTTGCTATCTCTGCTGTATCATTAGAGGGTGCTAGAAAAAATTTAGCTTCTGAAGGAAAGCAATCATTTGATCAAGCTTTAGCCAATGCACAGACAGAATGGTCTGAAGTCTTGAATAAATTTGAGGTGAAAGGTGGAACAGAAGAACAAAAGAAAATTTTCTATACAGGAGTTTATCATAACTTTATTGCTCCAAATTTATCTATGGATGTTGATGGACAATATGTTGCTTTAGGAAAGACAATGAAAGCAGATGGCTTCACAAACTATTCTTCTTTCTCTGTATGGGATACCTTTAGAGCAACAAAACCACTTATTAGTTTCTTAGCACCGAATTATTCTACTGATTTTGCGAATTCTCTAATCAGCAGATATAGTGATGCAAATGATCATTTACCACTTTGGGAATTGTGTGGTGTAGACAATACTTGTATGATTGGTTACCCATCTGTTCCAGTAATATATGATGCTATCATCAAGAAAACGGGGAATATTGATGAAAAAGTAGCTTTAGCTGCTATGGACGATATTGCGCATACCAACAAAATCTCTAGTTCAGATGGAGATGGTGGTTTAGACGAGTATATCAAACTTGGTTATGTACCTGCCGAAATTCCGAAAAACGTTTCGAAAACGTTAGAGTATGCTTATGAAGATTGGGTGATTGCTCAATTGGCCAAAAAGCAGGGTGATGAGAAGAAATACAAAGAGTACATGAAACGCTCTGAGAATTATAAAAATCTTTTCCATCCAGAAAGAAATATGTTCTGGCCTAAAAAAGCCAACGGAGAATGGTTTGGTGATATTGAAACAGATCAATGGGAACCACTTCAAAAGCATTGGATTTCAGGTAATTTATGGGCGTATGAATATTTTGTGCCTCATGCTATGAAAGATTTCATCGAGTTGAAAGGTGGTCAGACGGCTTTCCAAAAAGATTTGGATAAGTTGTTTACTGAAGAGCTAAACATGCAAGGTGAAGAACATGTAGACATCTCTGGTTTTGTAGGAGGTTATGCACATGGTGATGAGCCAGGACATGCCAATCCATATTTATACAATTATGTTGGACAACCTTGGAAGTCTCAAGCAATGGTTCGTCGTTTGATGGATGAAATGTATTCTGATAAGCCAGATGGTATGATCAATAATGAAGATTGTGGTCAGATGTCTGCTTGGTATATATTCTCAGCAATGGGCTTCTATCCAGTATGTCCGGGAGATCAGAAATATGTGATCGGTTCACCATTATTTGAGGAAGTAACAATGAAATTAGCCAATGGTAATGCTTTAAAAGTAGTGGCTGAGAATCAATCAGAGAAAAACATTTATGTGCAATCTGTAACTTTAAATGGTAAAGCCTTAACAGATCCATTTATTACGCAAGACGCTATTAATATTGGAGGCGTATTACATTTTGTGATGGGTGATCAACCTAATAAATCATGGGGTGCAAATCCTGAAAATTTATTGAAATAATTGAATGTAAATCAAAAGGTTATCTCATCATAAATGAGGTAACCTTTTATTATATAGCACTGTTTATCACTATGTCTTATAGAATTACAAAAAAACAACTTAAGACATTCTATTATACTTTTTTACCCATTTATTCATCCTCTTCCTAGTAAGAAGAAAACTACCTAATAAACACAATTATCAAATAATAAAGTAAAATGAAACATTACATTACCATCTTATTAATGCTTCTAATTTTAGGGTGTAATAAGAAAGAAAATATAGATTATGTTGATCCAATGATTGGTACAAATGGTATTGGTCATACTTTTCCAGGAGCAACAACGCCATTTGGTATGGTGCAATTAAGTCCTAGTAACGAATTTAAAAATTGGAATTGGTGTTCAGGATATCATTATTCTGATCAGATTATCAAAGGTTTTGCTCATACACATTTTAGTGGGGCAGGGTTAGCTGGTTTGGGAGATATTTTAGTGATGCCAACTATGGGTGATCCTACTACTAATTCAGGAACAGAAGAGGCACCAGAAACAGGGTACAGGTCTCGATTTTCTCACGATAAAGAAGACGCTAAAGCAGGATATTATTCAGTGACTCTTTTAGATGATAATATTGATGTTGAATTAACAGCTTCTCCGAGAGTAGGTTTTCATAAATATACTTTTCACAATTCTGGTGAAGCAAATGTTGTTTTTGATCCTACACATCACCTAATGGAAACCATTTTCGGTACAAGTGTAGAAATTATTGGAGACAATGCAATTAGAGGGTATAAAAAAGCGAATGGAGAAGCAGGCAAAAGAACAGTTTATTTTTACGCAGAATTTTCTAAACCTTTCAATCAATATTTAATTACCAATGAGGATCAACCCAAAAAGGGGATTTCTAAATTTGAAGAGGAAAGAGCTAAAGCGGTTGTTACTTTTGATGTGAAAAGTGATGAACAATTAGAATTAAAAGTTGCCATCTCCAATGTGAGTTTCGAAGGTGCTAAAAAGAACTTTGATGCAGAAGCTAAAACAACATCTTTTGATCAGGCTTTGGTGGCTGCACAAAATGCATGGAGAGAGAAGTTAAATAAAATTGAAATCGAAACGATTGATGAAGATGATAAAGTAGTATTCATGACGGGTATGTATCATTCTTTTATCTCTCCGAACCTTCTTTCTGATGTTGACGGTAATTTTGTAGTGGAGGGTAAAAAATACCATACTGATTACCCACAATACAGTAATTATTCTACATGGGATACGTTTAGAGCACTACATCCTTTATTTACAATAATTGAAAAGGAAAAAACAGCAGAGTTTGTCAATTCATTAGTCTCTCGTAAAACGGTATCTGATGTTGAGTTACCTATTTGGGAAGCTGTAGGGCATGATAATATTTGTATGATAGGGTACAATACAGTGTCTCCGATAGCGGATGCTATATTAAAAGATATTCCGGGAATTAATCAGCAAGAAGCCTATCAGACCATGTTGTCGGCTTCAAATTACTTAGGAAAACATTCTCCAAATTATGATGTCAATGGGATGGATGATTACCTGAAGTTCTATTATGTTCCTGGTGAAATTGGCTCATCAGTCTCAAAAACAACAGAACAAAATTATTATGATTGGACGATTGCTCAGGTGGCCCATAAGTTGGGTGATTCAAAAAATGAGCAATTGTATTTAGATAGATCGAAAGGGTACAGAGCGCTATTTGATAAAAAATCAGGTTACTTATTACCTAAAATGAGTGATGGTACTGTGCCTAATGTATCCACAGATACATGGGATGATTTAGTGAAAAATTACGTTTCCGGAAATATTTGGGCTTACAGTATGTATGTGCCTCATGATGTAAAAGCTTATATGCAAATGTTTGGAGGGCCAAAGAAATTTGCACAAAAAATTGATTCAATTTTAGCCGATACAACCACCTTAGGAGGAGCACAACATGTAGATATTTCAGGATTTATTGGGAAATATGGACATGGTGATGAACCGGGACATCAGATTCCTTATTTCTATGTTTTTGCTCAAGAACCATGGAAAACACAAGAGTTGGTGCATCAAGTAATGGATGAGTTTTACCATAATGACCCCGATGGTTTAGTAAATAACGAAGACCTTGGCCAAATGTCTGCATGGTATATTTTCTCAGCCATGGGATTTTATCCAGTGACTCCGGGTGATATGAATTATATCATAGGATCACCGAAGGTAAAAGCGGCAAAAATCAAATTAGAAAATGGGAAGACATTCTCTGTCAAAGTAAATAACGCTTCTGATAAAAATGTATACATCCAATCGGTTTCATTAAATGGAAAACAATTGGATAGAGCATACATCCAACATCATGAAATAATGGATGGAGGAGAGTTAGTTTTTGAAATGCAGGCTACACCAAATAAAACTTGGGCGACATCGAATGAGGCAACTCCAGGCGAAAAGATAACCTCAGTTCCTGAAGTAGCACAAAGAGTAACGAATACTCCTTATTCATCTAATGCCGAAAACTTCTTTGGAGCATCATTACCTATCAAATTATTCTGTAATAATACGGATGCTATTATTAGATATACTTTAGATGGTTCTGAGCCTAATGCAAAGTCGAAAAAATACACAAATGGTATTCAGATTTATAAATCGACAACATTAAAGGCTAAGGCTTTTAAAGAAGGATTGATTGAGAGTAAAACATTTGAACATCAATATATTAAAACACAGTCTGCAAGGTTAGGAAAAGGATATCCTAAAATTAACCTATCACATGAGACAGAGGATTATGGTAAAACAGATGGTAGTCAGTTAATTGATCAAAAATTGGCGTCTGATGCTTTTGCTGATGGACATTGGAATGGCTTCATCAAAAACAATCTAGAAGCAGTAATTGATTTAGGTAAGACGACAAATATCAAACAAGTTAAATACAATACTCTATCGAATACTTATGTGTGGATTTTCCCTCCAAAAGCAACAACTGTTTGGGTAAGTACCAATAAGAAAAATTGGAAAAAAGTGGGTTATGCTAAATATGAAAATGTATTAGAACATGAACATAAAATCATAACAAACTCTGTAAATATTGGCCATCAAAATGCACGTTACATAAAAATTGAAATCGAAAATTATGGTGGAATGCCGAAGTGGCATGGCGGTGCAGGTCAAACACCTTTCCTAATGATTGATGAAATCTATTTGAACGAATAACGTATCGAATGATGTAAAAAATCAAAAATGAAGTAAAATCAGGTGATTATGTACTCTACATGATCACCTGTTATTATTAAAAAGAATGAGATGACATGAAAAGGCTATTATTGAAGAATCCAGTATCGATAATTTTCTTTTTGTTGAATGCTTAATATCTTTATAAGAATAATATCAATTATAAATCGAATGACAAAAATAACATTTACTTTTTTCCTTTCTTTATTGATGACAACTTGCCTTCAGGCTCAATTATTACAAGGACATTCTCACGTGTATTCAGAACAAGATACACTAAGAGGAACAATTACATCTGAAAGGGCTTGGTGGGACTTACAAAAGTACTATTTAGAAGTAGAGGTACATTCAGAAGAAAAGTTTATAAAAGGGACTAATACGGTTGTTTTTAAAGTAATTGATCAACCCCAACAACTACAAATTGACTTACAAGAGCCTATGGAGATTCTTGAAGTAAAACACCATAAAATCAATTTAAATTTTACCCGTAATGGTAATGCTTTTTTTATTGATATTCCTCAGAAATATTCAGTAGGTGAAATAGATAGTATTGAGATATTTTTTGAAGGACACCCTAAAGAAGCAGTAAATGCACCTTGGGACGGAGGGTTTACTTGGGGAAAAGATGAGGAAGGAAATGATTTTATCGCTACTTCTTGTCAAGGTCTAGGTGCATCTGTGTGGTGGCCTAACAAAGATCATATGTACGATGAGCCCGATCTAGGTATGGAAATAAAAGTGGAAGTACCAGAACACTTGATGGATGTATCTAATGGTCGTTTGGTTGGAGTGAAGAAAAATAGAAAAAAGAAAACGAAGACCTATCACTGGAAAGTAGTGAACCCAATTAATAATTATGGAGTGAACATCAATATTGGTAATTATGTCCATTTTGGCGAGCAATATAAAGGAGAAAAAGGAAAACTAGACATGAACTATTATGTCTTAGAACATAATTTAGAGAAAGCAAAGAAGCAGTTTACTCAAGCCAAAGACATGATGGAAGCGTTCGAACACTGGTTTGGTCACTATCCATTTTATGAAGATGGATTTAAGTTAGTAGAAGTACCATATTTGGGGATGGAACATCAAAGTTCTGTTACTTATGGCAATAAATTTCAGAATGGTTATTTAGGAAGTGATTTAAGTAACACCGGCTGGGGACTAAAGTTTGATTTTATCATTATACACGAAGCAGGTCACGAATGGTTTGCTAATAATATCACCGATAAAGACATTGCTGATATGTGGATTCATGAGAGTTTTACAGCTTATTCAGAATGTTTATTTGTGGAGTATTACTATGGGAAAGAGGCCGGCTTGCAATATGTTAGAGGAACAAGGTCAGCAATTCAGAATGATCGACCTATTATTGGAGAATACAATGTTAATTCTGAAGGATCAGGTGACATGTATTACAAAGGAAGTAATATGATCAATATGATCAGAAAAATCCAAGATGATGATGAAAAGTGGAGATCGTTATTGAGAGGGATGAATGAACAATATTATCATCAAACTGTAGATACAAAACAAATTGAAGACTATATAAGTAAAGAAGTAGGAATAGACCTTTCTAAAGTGTTTGATCAATACTTAAGAACAACATCAATACCTGTTATGGAATATAGAAAAGTAGATGGAGGGTTTGCTTATAGATACATTAATGTAGTTGAAGGTTTTATGATGCCCCTTGATATTCTTATTAATAATGAGACTAAACGAATAGTGCCTATACAAAAATGGCAGATGTTGGAATGTAATGAATTTGAATCACTAGAAATTGATCCTAATTATTATGTTGGGTTAATGGAAATCAAAATATAGTGATGACCTAAAAGTCATAATCATTGAGCCTATTTTCCAAAAGTTTTCATCACTGATATAAGACATTTGTAATAGTTCAAAACATAAAATATATCAATAATTATGGAAACTATTACTCTTCAAAATCCAATGAAAAAGCCGGTGGCATTACGTATCATCATGGTATCATTTTTACTAAAAGTATTTATAGCTTTTGGTTTATACTATGCTATTTCCAGTGGGAAATTAGAAATACCGAATGCTAACCCTGAATACATATTATATACAGCAGGCTTCTATATTATTAATTTGATTGGGATGATTATCACCGCTTTAAATGGAAAGTTGCAACTCTTTAGGGCAATTATACTTTTTGATTTTATGGTATCTATTCCAGCAAAAGCTGTGATTGGGTTTGTGATGGCAGTGTATTCTTTTGGATTAACGTTTCATCCGAAATTGAAAGAGTATTTTGAGTCAAAGAATTAAATATATACAATCAAAAAAGGAGACTTTATACACATATGAAGCCTCCTTTTTTATTTCTATATATAGTATCTCTATGTTAAACTAAATTCGATCATAAGAAATATAAGATCTTATCTAAATAGTTCACATTTACTATTGTCTTCTGAGAAATCAAAATTGGGTAATGTTGGAATATTATCTTTGAATCCTTCAGTTAGTTTATAAAACCCACCAATCATTAAAAAAATACTGCCTATGGTTGTACGTACACGAAACCTACCACCCGATGACATAGCCATAACTGATAAACTAAGTAATATTATACCCCCTATAACACCAAAGAAACCCATTAATTTGTCTCTATTTTTTAAAGATTTAATTCTATCTATTTCCATTTCAATAGCATTATAAACCCATTTTTTTAAATCGTTTTCAGAGTATAAATCATTGGAATATTGTTTTATGATATTATTATAGTTTTCTCCTTTAAGGACTCTTTTTTTTACCTCAGCTTTTAGTTTTAAGCCATTTTGTTTTAAGAAAGTATTCACTCCATCGTTGTACAAATCGTTAGGGTATTTATCTAAGGCCTTTTTGATGGTTTGGATATCCTTTCCATCTTCTAACATAGATTTGATCTCTGTCCTGATGTCTTTTCTAAACTCTTTTTTTGTGTTTTTTATTAGTGTTTCAGCCGCTAATGCACTTTTTTTTACTTCAAGAATTTTTTGTTTAATAAATTCATCAGGGCGACCTTCTAAAATAAGTGCCTGACATTCGGATTTAATATCTCTTTCGACTAGCATAAAAGTAATAAGTTAATTAAAAAAAATGTTTGCTTTGATATATAATTAATCAAATATAAAAAGCGATAAATGTTAAATTAAAATAGGGGGGATTTCACAGAGAAATCTATACTTCATAAAAAATGTTTGAACTACCCTCTGTAATCAAAAAGCATTTATTTATGATTTTCTTTTTCTATTTTAAGTTTTGATAGCATTAAAATCATGTCGCTTTCTAAACTATCTCCAATATGATTTAATGAATAAATAGACTTTATTTTTCCATTCTTATTGGTATAAAATAGTTTTACAAAATTTCCCATACCATAAACATCATTGGCATTTAATTTAAAATCTGAAGAGGCCAATGTATTGATATCATCTAAGTTGATCACCTCTTCTTTTCCAAAAATACGATTTGAAATAATGACATTTTCACCATCATAAGCAATAGTATTTAAAGACAAAGTAAAGAACATGAACACTGTAATTATGATGAGTATAGCACCACAAGCAAATAATGCCGCTGGTAAATTACTTATGACAGAGTACAAATCATACATTTTTAATATACTCCACAAAAACAAAATAATAAATATGAATTTTAGGAATGGAATTCTGGAGGAAGAAAAGTTTATCATAATCTATAAAGTTTACATTTGTTGTTTTCTGAAATCTCAAATTCAGGTCTCTTTGGAATCTTTTTAGTAAGTCCCATAAAGAGTTTATACAAACTACTTGCAAATAAAAATATACTCAATAAGAATAAATAGGAGCTTTTTCTAACTTTAGTACCTGTTTGTAATATAAATAAACCTGGAAGAAAAAGAAGAATAGACCCAATAATACCAAAAAAACCAAATAGAAAATTTTTCTTTTTTATAGCATTAATTCTTTGAATTTCAATGTCAAAAGAGTTTTGAATCCACTTTTTAATTTCATTTTCAGGAAATAAATCACTTGAGTATCGCTTGATAATATTTTCATTATCATCTTTCTCTTGGACATATCTATAGATCTGTGCTTTTATTTGTAGACTTTGTTTGTCTAAAAATCTACTAACTCCATCATGATACAAATCCGTTGGAAACTCTATTAAAGCACTTTTAATTGTCATAAGATCTTTTCCTTCTTCTAACATGGATTTGATCTTTAATGAAATACTATTAATGAGTTCTTTTTTAGTTTTTTTGATGAGTGAATCAGCGGCAGATGCACTTTTTTTTACTTCAAGAATTTTTTGTTTAATATATCCATCAGGGCGGCCTTCTAATATAAGTGCCTTGCATTCTGTTTGAATATCTCTTTGGACCAGCATAAAAAGTTGTTAGTTAAAAAAATAAAAAATCAGTCTAATATAATAAGATAGATCCTTAAATTGAAAATTTATCTTAAAAAATGGTTGGATGTGAGTTTTATGATGAAGGATAAAAATCTATAACTGACCAATTATTTTAAATGAAATTTCTTAATAAAAAAAGAGGTTGACCCATTTGATGATGAGACAACCTCCTTTTTTATGTATATTTTCTTTATTCATTAAATTGATGGTAATCAATAATTTTTTGTGAACCATCGTCTTTTAGTACATATAAATACTTAAGTTTTCTTTCTTTATTAAAACCTGTGATATATTTATTATCATCATTGAATGGAACAGTATATAAAATTTCAGTTTTACTCTCAATCATGATGTCACCATCTTTATAAACACATTTAAGTTCTTTTTGATCGTTATCTACTAATCTTTGATTGATTTTATACACAACACTTTGTGGTGTGGAATCATCTTTAATCTCTGTTTTTACAGGATCATTTGAATTTTCTTTTGTGATATGAAAACTCATTGATAAGATGGATAGACAAACAAACAAAACTAAAGGTGTTAATTTTTTCATAGTTCGGTAATGGTTTACTTAGTTGATGTTGCTTCTTACTGCATTTTAATATATAGACGTATTAATTCAAAGCAGGTAAAGTCAAAATTACACTTGTTAAGGGTCTTCTTAGCTAAATACAATAAAATAGTTGGATAAATTCAAGCCTTTTACATTTATTTAGGCTTTGTGTGAGGGTGAAATATAATTTTTAGAATATGTATGCTAAGAGAGTGACTTCTCTATTTTAGATAAGCCACTCTCATATAACATAACTTTTTATCTAATTGTTCCTTTCGATCTTATTTTTTAAAAGATTTCTCATTTCTTCCAAAGCATTTTTGTATTGACCTTTTTTAGCAACATTAGTCCATTCGTTAGGATCATTATCATGATCATAAAGTTCTTCAAAACCATCTTTATAAATGGTATATCTAAATTGATTCGATCGGATAGAATGCATGCCCTTATCTTTAGAAGTTATAACAGCTTTATTCATCTTTTTAGTAGGCTTTTTAAGAAGAGCAGCAATACTTTCTCCTTCATTACTAGCATTTGATGGTAAATCACACATTTCAGTAAGAGTAGGGTAAACATCCAATAATGACACCACCTCATTGACTACTTTACCACCTTTTTGTCTAGGATCTAAAATGATTAATGGAGTTTTTGCTGATCTTTCCCATAATGTGTTTTTACCCCAAAAGTCTTTTTCTCCCAAATGCCAACCATGGTCACCCATGATTACAATAATTGTATTTTTCTTGTATTTAGAATCGTACAATGCATTTAATACTTCTCCCACACATTCATCAGCAAAAGTAAGATTGGCTAAATAGGCAGCAACAGCTTCTTTCCAAAGTCCTTTTTCAACCAATTCTTTATGAAGATTTGTACCCATTTTTTTACCAAAATTACCTGTATCTTCTAAATCGTTTTCTAAAACTTTAGGAAGTTGAATATTTTCAACATCATACATGTCAAAATACTTTTTAGGAGCATACCAAGGTAAATGAGGTCTAAAGATACCACAAGCTAAAAAGAATGGTTTATCATGCTCTTCTTTTAAGAATTTAGCACAGTATTCTGCATTTTGCCAGTCATTTGTTTCTTCTAACTCATCTTCAATCGGGTACCAATCGAATGCCTTTTTGAAATTTGCTTTGATTCCTTTTTGATTGAAGTTGATTCCGTGTTGTCTTCTTAAAGAAGGGTCTGGAAATTTCGTCCCCAATTTAGAATACTTTTCTACTTGAAATGAGCCAGGGTCACTACCTGGTTTTGGTGTAGGTTTAGTACCTCTAGGACTATGAAAGATTTTTCCAGAAGCAACAGTTTGATATCCATTAGCTGAAAAATGTTGTGGAAGTGTTACAACATTTTTAAATTCTTCTTTATCTCTAAAATGTTCCGAATTCCCATAGACACCTGTAGTCGAAGGACGTAATCCAGTTAATAAACTTGTTCTTGAAGGATTACATAATGGTGCAGAACAATACGCATTTTTGAACATCACACCTTCTTTTGCTACTTGATCAATATTTGGTGTGATCGCTTGTGGATGTCCTCCGAAAGCGTTAACCCAATCATTCATATCATCCACCATAATGAATAATACATTTGGTTGCTCTGTTTGGGCAAATGTTGCTGTATTAAAGACAACACCAAGTAGAATTAATAATATTCCTTTTTTCATTTTAAAAAATTTCATTTCCGTTTGATGGTATCAAAGTTCCCATTTCTACACATTACTTTATTGGTTGTAGGTATGAATTATGTAGTCCTAAGTTATTATTGACAACTAAAAAATGAAGTAATAGTATCTATTGGTTAGTAATGTGTATCCCAAAATATCAGATACTTATCATTACTTCAATTTATTTATATCTCTATTAGCTTTAATTGTCGGATCTGATGGAGCATCTACATAATTTTTTGGTTTTTTATAGTGTATCCTTTGCGCTTTGGTTCTTTGCTTAGGCACCCATTGGTGTAAAGATTTTACTATTTTTTCATATTGAGGCTCTTCAATTAAATTGTGCCATTCCATGGGATCTTTTTGTATATCATATAACTCACTTACTCCAGAGAGGTAATGTATGTAATGCCACTCTTCAGTCATAACAGATGTACCATCAACAGAAACAGTTACTCCAGGGTATTCCCAATTGTTGGAAGGGTTCTCTAATAAACTAGAAAAATCATGACCATCAATTTCCTTTTTCTGAGGTAATCCACATAAGGCATTTAAGGTGGGGTACATATCAATTAAACTGACAGTTCTTGAGCAATAAAGCATTTCTTTTTGTTGAGGTGTGCGTACTATAAAAGGTGTTTTAGTTACTTCAGACCATAATGTACTTTTAAGGTAGCGTTGTTTCTCACCTAAATGCCAACCATGGTCACCCCAAATAACAATAATGGTATTGTCAGCATGCCCACTTTTTTCTAAAGCATCAAATATAATTCCCAAGCATGCATCAGCATATGTTAAATTGGCTAAATAAGCTCTGGTGGCTTCTTTTTCTAAACCATGTTTTTTAATCCATTGATATTCTTTAGTAGGATGAAATAAAGGTGTTCCGTCTTTTTTAGTAATATCCATTAAATCATCTTCCTTTACTTCAGGAGTTTGAATTGTATCTAAATCATATTTATCAAAAAATTCCTGAGGCACAAACCATGGTAAATGAGGTTTAATTAACCCGACCGCCATAAAGAAAGGTTGATCAAACTCTTTTTGTAATTGTTCTTTCGTCCATTGGGCTACTTTATAATCAACCGTTTCATTAAAGTCTTTTTTAGTAGGACCCCAACTTAGTTTAGCTTTACTTTTATAGGCCTCGTCTTTTACTCCATCTATTACTCCGCCTTTAGCACTGTATAGTTTCTTTTGGTTGGGTGAGTCTTTCACATATCTTCTAGCTCTAGCGTGTTCATCAAACGCCCAATGTCCAAAATCAACTCCATTTTCAGTGGCATGTTTATGGAAAATCTTACCATTAGAAAGAGTGTGATAGCCATTTTTAGAAAAATATTCTGGTAAAGTAGCATTTTCCTTCACAAGATCGGTGTAGATCATATTCGTTGCATTCCCATAAACACCTGTTCTATTCGGCATAAATCCAGATAAGTTTGCTGATCTAGACGGACCACAAATAGGGGCAGCGCATACTGCATTATTAAAAATCACAGCACCTTCATTACAAAACTTATCAATATTAGGAGTAATTGCTTGAGGATGTCCTCCTAAAGGACCAATCCAATCATTGATATCATCTATAGCAATAAAAAGAACGTTTGGTCTTTTGTCTTCTTGAGCCATTACACTAAATGGAATAATGAAAAGAAGGATAATTAAAACTAAGTGAGTGGAAAGATTATTTGTACATTTCATTTCTTAACATTTAAATATTTTATCTACTGTAAATCTTCTAAATTATTCTAATACATATGTATGGTTTAATTCATTATTTGAAGCTGTAAGTTTAGATTCTTTATTTTTGTAAATTTAAGGGTAGACATACACCATAAATACAATTGTAATATCATTTGAATTCTAGTTTAAGGTGTGCTTTTTCAGATATAAAATGAAACTATCAATACTTTTTTGGTTTGATTTATGTCAATAATTTATTTTTAACTTCTATAAACATCTTATACTATTTTTTTATTAAACAGTGATTTCATCTCAAAAAAACCTATTTAATTATCCTAAACCACATACTTCAGATTGTGAAGTACATTATTAGAACATCCTGCAACTACTTTTGTAATATCATTTAACTCCTTTTTATGATTTCTGAGGTGCACCGGATAATTAAAAAAGTGAATCATTTTACAATCTTGAAAAAGTTCAACAAATGGAATTATTAAAACTCTTTAAGACATGATTAGACATCAATAAAACTATTGAGATCAGAATTTTTTGAAATGAATTAAATCAACAATTACAATACAATGAATATGGAACAGAACAATACTGTTTTCAGAAAATTGATAAATCCCGTTTTTTCAATTTTCCTATTTTCGCTAATACTATTTCTTTCTATTGATATTAAAGCACAAACTCTTAAAATTAAAGGAACAGTAACAAGTCAGGATGATCAACTAAGTTTACCTGGAGTAAATATTAGAATACTAGGTACAACACAAGGAACCGTTACTAACTTTGACGGTAAATATGAAATATTGACTGAAGCAGGTGAAAGTCTTGAGTTTAGTTTTATAGGAATGGAAACTAAAGTAATAAAAATTACAACTCAAACAATCATTGATGTGGCGCTTAAAGGTGATGTAAAATTACTAGATGAAGTAGTTGCTATTGGTTATGGAGAACAAAAGAAAAAAGAAGTATCCGGAGCCGTTTCTCATGTAACTAGTGAAGCTTTAGAAAATTTTGTAACCAATGACGTTGGTACGGCATTACAAGGGCAAGTAGCTGGTGTGAATGTAACCACATCAGGATCTCCTGGTGCAGATGCTGTAATACAGATTAGAGGTGTGAGTACTGTTTCTGATATGGCAGGAGCAACAGAACCTTTGTATGTAGTAGATGGAATTCCTCAAAATGAAAATCCACGTTTAGCCTCTTCAGAGATTGCTTCGATGGATATTTTAAAAGATTTGGCTTCTTGTGCAATTTATGGTACTAGAGGAGCAAATGGAGTAATTTTAATAACCACCAAAAAAGGTAATGAAGGTAAACTTAGTGTTAGTCTTGATGGGTCTTTTGGTGTAAAAAATATTGTGTCAAATATCGACTTGATGAATACTCAGCAACAAGTTTATTTCGATATGGTGAAAGAAAGGAATCGTGGTGCTAATGATTGGGATAACTCCACTAACTTACCAATTCCTAGAAATCCTAGTTTTTTCGGAAACGACACAGACTTAGCTGATGTAGTTATTTTAAATAATCAACCTACTCAGAGTTATAACCTTGGTGTAAACGGTGGATCAAAAGGTTTAACTTATAACCTAACGGCAGGTTTTTATGATGATCAAGGAGCATTAATTAATTCTGGATTTACACGTTTTAATGGACGTGGAGGTATGAATTACAAAAAGGATAAATGGCATATTAGCTCTTCTATTGGTATTACTTCTGAAGAATTAGCAAGAACATCTAATAACCTTTTAACGCAAACTATTAGATATGCACCTTACAAACCTGTATTGGATTTAACTTCTGATGTAGTTGTTGATGACGGTAATTGGAATACAACCAATAATGTATTGGAAGCAATGAGACAAGAAGATGTTACCAATAGAGAAAAAGCACAAGGTAATTTAAGTTTAGCATATGAAATTATTGATGGGTTAAAAATCCAATCAAATGTGGGTTTAACTACAATAAATGAATTTAGAGTACAGTTTAAACCATTTATCGAAAACTATGACGAGAATGGTATACTTCAATCTGATCCTTCTCTTTCTTTTGTAAGTAACGAGTCGAGTAGAAGAACAAGTATATCAGCTGATGCAAGACTTTCATATGTCAAAAAGTTTGGTAATCATAAAATCTCAGCTATTCTAGGTGTTTCCAATGAATCTCATTCAAGAGAAAGTTTCAGAGCTCTTAGAACAGGTATTATTGATAATTCTATAAGAGTTCTTAATGGAGCAACTCTAGCTGCTGCGGCAACTTCTGGCTATAATTATACATATAATATAATCGGTACATTAGGTAGATTATCTTATGATTATAAGAGTAGATATATGGTATCTGTAAGTGGTAATTATAATGGTAATTCAAAGTTTGCTAGTGGTAAAAAATGGAAATTCTTTCCTTCAGCGTCTGTAGCTTGGAACGTTTCAGAAGAAGCATTCTGGGAATCGATATCTAAAGTAAATAACGGATTTAAGATCAGAGCTTCTCATGGTCAAGTGGGAGGTCAAAGTTTCCTGCCTTATACTGATAAAGCAACAATACAAAACGGAATGGATTATCCTTTTGGATCAGGAGGATTCCCAACTTTATATTATGGTGCTGCTCAACAGAGTTTTGCTAACGGAAATGTACAATGGGAAACATCTATACAAAATAACGTCGGTATTGATTTAGCCTTTTTGGGAAACAAATTTATATTGAATGCAGATCTATACCATACAGAGAAATCTGATATGTTATTCCCAGTTCAATTACCAACTTCTGGAGGAGCTGGAACAGGTGCTGATTCTAAATTGACTATGAATATTGGTAATATGGTCAATAAAGGTATTGAATTAGCAGGTACTCTTAAAGGAAGAAAAGGAGACTTTAACTGGAGTGCTACGGGTACTTTCACCAAAAACATCAATGAGATTACTAGTATGAATACTGATGAATTTATCTATACAACAGATAACGGTTTAATCTCAGGTGCTGCATCAACTTCAAAAGTGACTGTTTTTGCTGAAGGTTATGAGGCAGGTGCTTTCTTCTTGTATAAAACTGATGGTGTAGTTCAATCTGATGAACAATTAAGAGAGTATCAAAAAATTAAACCCGATGCTAGAATTGGCGATTTAATTTATATGGACACAGATAATGATGGTGTCATAACAGATCAGGATAGAGTATATATGGGTTCAGGTTTTTCAGATTTTGAAGCTGGTATTGTTTTCAGTCTTGGATGGAAAAACTTTGATTTTATGATGCATTGGTATGCTGCTATAGGTCATGAAGTTATGAATGGTTCTAAAGCTATGGCTTATTCTGAAGGTAGACATATAGATCAAGTGAATACTTGGAATAGAGCACATACAACTTCTAATATACCTGCATATAGAGGTACTACTAAAGAACATGATAATTTCAGAGGATATACTGATCTGTGGTTAGAAGATGGTAGCTATATAAGACTTAAAAATATTCAGCTTGGCTATTCGTTACCAAAATCTGTTCTTCAAAAAGTCAATATCAACAATTGTAGATTTTTTGTATCAGCTCAAAACCCACTCACATTTACTAATTACTCTGGTTATGATCCAGAAGCAGCGGGTAATGGAGTTTCTTCAAGAGGTTTAGATAAAGGAAATTATCCAATATCTGCCTTGTATTTAATGGGCTTTAAGTTGAATATCTAAACAACACTGAAATGAATATTATAACAATAAATAATTTAAAAAAGGTAGTTGTCGGGATGGTTCTTTCCTTCCTAATCATTGGTTGTGATAGTACACTACATGAAACAAACCCCAATGCAAAACCTGTAGAGGATTATTTCCAGAATCTGTCAGAATCTGAGAAAGTATTAACTGCTGCCTATTCTTCACTTTTAAATCATTACAATCTAAATGTTTTAGAAGAAGCTTGGAGGTCAGATGAAGGTTACCCATCATTTTCACAAGGTAGACCTCAAGTATATAAACAAGCAGAACCTTGGTACTTTAAAACTTTTACAAATTCACAACCTGAATTAAATAAAAAGTGGAGTGCTTTATACATTGGTATTTTCAGATGTAATCAATTAATTGAAGGCCTAACAGGTCCGTTAGCTTCTGAAGAGGAAAACCCACAATGGGTGTCACAAATGGCGCAAGTACGTTTACTTAGAGGGATATTCCATTTTTATTTGTATCAGTCTTTTAATAACGGTAGAGTTATAATTAGAGATAAGGTACCTGTAACATTAGAAGACTTTAATATTCCTGTTTCTTCTAAAGGTGAAGTTCGAGATTTTATCTTAAAAGATTTTACCTATGCATATGAGAATTTGACTGCAAATAATGATTCTGATTCTCAAAGAGAAATGAATGCAGGTAGAATGAATAAAGGTATTGCAACAATGTTCTTAGGTAATTTCTATTTATTAGAATCTCCAGCAAGAGTTGACGGTGATGAATTTGAGCCAGATTATGATATGGCTAGAAAATATTATGAAGAATTAATTTTTTCTGGTGAGTATCCATATGAGCTTGAATCGGATGTAACTAAATTCTTTACTAGAGATGGTCAATTTAACAAAGAATCAATATTTGAAATTGTTTATGATGATCATTTAAGACCTGAATTAGATAGATGGGATGAGCAATCTCCAAGTAATCGTTATGCACGTTATACAGCTCCATCATCTCAAGGTGGCCAAAGATCTTTAACTCCTACAGCTTGGTTAACCTACAAGTATAAAACAGAAGTAAAAGACACGAAAGACTTAAGAAATTTCACTGTTGTAATCGATAATGATGGTAATGAGGTATTAGAAGAAAAAACAGTTTCTTTGAGATCTTCTGCCATGATTACAATTGTAAACGATATTTACTCAAATTATTATAAGAACGAGTTAATACCAGAAGCACTGTCATTTTCTAAATACGAATTTGCTTATTATAAAAAATACACAAATCATGATATTGTAACAACAGAAAATAATTTACCAAAAGGGTCATTTTATTCTGGTAAAAATGTTTGTGTGAATAGATTGTCAGAAGCGTATATAAATTTAGCAGAGTGTTATTTAGCAATGGGTAATAACGCTAAAGCGATTGAATTATTTAATGAAATCAGACAAAGATGGGGCTTAAGATTATTAGGTACATCTAATGGAGATTCATCACATGATTATGATGAAAAAAAATACACAAATGAAGAACTTTGGAATCAATTGATGTATGTAGAAAAACCATTAGAGCTTTCTATCGAAGGACATGCAATTAGATGGATTGATTTAAGAAGATGGGGAATTGCAGCATCTAATTTTAATAGAATAGCTAATGATCCTTATGTAGCAGATGTATTCCAATTCACAAATTCACAAGGGAAAATACAAAGAAGATGGAAATCAAATTTATTTAAGTACGATCCAAATAACGAAATAAATAGTTTGATAATCATTGATTGTGAAGATGCAGCATTAAACTATAATTCGGCACTGTACGATTATCTTCCATTACCACTTGAGGAGATTATTTCTAACCCTAATCTTGGAAAATAGACATGAAACTAATAAATAAAATATCATTAATGTTTATTACTGCCTTAGTTTTAATAGGGTGTAGTAATGACATAGAAGAAAAACCAGCTTGGTCAGATGTATCTTGGTATACAGAATCTGGAGGTTTTGCCCATTATAATTTGATGAGAAGAACTGGAGAAGCCATGTCTTTTATGGATTTGTCTCAAGGTGTGTATTCTCACGAATGGGTGTTGGATAGCGGTAATTATTTTATAGAAAGTGAATATCCAAGAGGAGAAGACCTTACAAAATATATCATTCCGGAATTAGATAGATCTACTACTAATACTACAATTAATGTTTTATTTACTGAAAGTGGTCCTCAAGGTGTACGTTTAAATAATGCCTTTTATCATCCAGTAAAATATATAGGATTGGGAAGTGATAATTCTGCTGATACTATCGAATCTTATTTAAGAGAAGATGGAATGTGGGTAATTGATACTACTTTTTATGTTGATGTTTTCGCAGAACTTCAACCTGTAGTTCAAATTGAAAATGCAGGTGATGTAATTGCTAAAATCACACAAGACCTTCTTTATATTGGGGATGATACCGTAGGTATTCCTTACGATGCCACTGATAATTCAACTTGGAAAGAGGTAAATGTTCCTCTTGGTGAAGAAGTTATTTATAAGGATTTGACAACAATTGGACGTCCAGAAACTAGAACTTGGACATTCCCTGATAACGCCCAAATCATAGATTTCTATTATGATGAAGCATACACAGAAGCAGAAACTTCTTCAGAGGTTACATTAAAGTTTGTATCTACTAAAAGAGTTTCAGCAGGGGCGATTTTATCAGAAAGATTAAAGCCAGATGTAATTGCAGAAAGTAGTAATTTAAGATTGCCATTGTATTTAGTGCCTCAGGCAGCAGATGTAGAAGCAAGTTATGTAGTATATCATAATGATGTTGCAGTATTAACTATTAATGAAAAGGACATTCCTAGTGATGATCAAACTACATGGCAAGAAATTGAAGTAGAAAAAGGTGATCAACTTAAATTGGTGGATATGACTACTAAAGGAGTAGTTGATTATTCTACTATTCAAAGAGATTGGGCTTTTGATGATGGAACTTCTTCATCTGATTCAGTTGCTTATGCAGTATATAATACGTTAACTAGTGGAGAGGAGTATTTTACAGTAGGATCTTTCACCATCAACAGAGATAAAGATGGTTCTATTCCTGCAAGTAAAAGTAGTAAGTTGATCCCTTTAAAGGTTAAAGTGCAGTTAGAAAGTAGACCAACTTTTAAAGAGGGTGAAATCATTGCAGAACGCAATGAGTTGACAGAAACATCTGGGACTTATGATAAGGTGATTGCAGTATATGTTTCTGAAAACTTACAAGACATTACAGATCAAACTTTAGCAAAAAATAGCTTTACCGTAATGGTAAGTAATGCTGAGTCTGGATTAGCATCAACTTCATTCCAAATTGAAGAAGTGAAAGTGAATGAAACAGACAGAAAAAGAGTAGAAATTAGATTGACTGAAGAATTTTATAATTCTGATGAAATCACTGTAGCATACAATGGAGAAAGCAATGCTGCAATCCAATCTGAAGCGGGTGTGAGTTTAGAAAACTTTGCAGAAGAAAATATAGTATTATACAGAAAACAAAACGTATTTAATACTGATTTAGCCGGTTTTGAAGTGGGCAATGAAAGAGTAGCTCCTTTTGCCGATGGATGGTTTAATCAGAAAGTGACTACTTGGTTAAGAAATGATACTCAAGCTCACACAGGAACTCATTCACTTAGATTCTTTGCTGCAAATCAGGCAGAGTTAAATAATGCTGGTAGAGATAGAATTCAGTCTACAGACTCTCATCTTCCTTTAGGAACATCGTTTAAAAAAGGAGATCAGGTTAGAGTGAAATATTATTTATATGTTCCAAGTGCTACACTTATGACGGATGGTTTGACACTTCAATTCCAGAATCCAAATATGAACTTAACGCCTATTTCTACTGATATTACAAAAGATCAATGGGTAGAGCAAACAGTTGATATGGTTATAGGATCTGATTTTGGTAGTGCAGCAAAAGGTACAACATTTACTTTTGCATTAGTGAAAGCTTCTGTTGAAGGAGGTGAAACTTCTGATGCGATAGAATTCTTTATAGATGATATTAGTATTGAGTATTATGAGGTGAGACCTTAGTACAAATAAATTCTCTTATTTAAATCACTCTTTATGTAAAAATAAAGAGTGATTTTTTTGTTTTAAGCTTATCTACGACATTTTTAAATGTGATTACCAACTCAATTACAATGTTACAGTAAAAATTTATCCTTGGAGACACTACAGATACATGGAAATACAATTAATAAGTGTTTTTATGTCACTTTTGGCTAAGTAAATTTTATAATTAAACTACCTTAAGAACGTAGTAAACTATCAATTTAAGACTGTATGAAACTTTTTAAATTACCATTACTTATCCTTTTAAGTCTTTTAGTTGCATTAGCAAGCTGTACTAAAGATGATCAAGAGAATGTAGAGAATGAAATCCCTGAATTAACTCCAGTGTATGAGGTATATCATAATGGAGAGAGAATTTTAGAAATGAATTTAGAGGATATTTTAAATCCTTCAGATCAAGACAACTGGGAAAAAATAGAACTAGTTTATGGTGACTCTTTAACATTTAAAGATGTTACTACTGTAGGAGAACCAACCGGAAGAACATGGAACTTTAATGGTTCTGAAACAACAACATCTACTGAAAAAGAGGTAATAGTTGTATATACAGAAGAAGGAACACATACAGCAGGTGATGTTACTTTTGTACGTGAAGGAAGTGATTTTCCTGATGCAAGTATTACAAGTGAAATCCCTTTAAATATTCAAGTATCAGTACCTGAAATGAAGGCTGCTTTTAAAGTAATGAAAGGAGACGAGGTGATTCTTACTATTACTGAAGAAGATGAGATTGAAGAGGACGATAGTAAATGGACCTCTATCCAACTTAACAAAGGAGAGGTTTTGACTTTTATCGACCTTTCAAAAGAAGGAATGCCGACGGAAAGAACTTGGAGCTTAAATGGTGTTGATTTAGACGATGCCACTGTTGAAGAAGCAGCTGCAGTTTATGCTACAGTAGGAGAATTTAAAGCAGGTATGTTAAAGTTAATGCGTAGTGACACTGACTACCCAGATGCTTCATTGGAAATTACAATTCCTTTGCATGTTGAAGTAATTATACCAGAATTGAAAGCAGGTATTCATGTATTTAAAGGTGATGATCTAGATACACCAATTTATGAAATTATTGCTGGTGAAGATGGAAAAGCATCTACTTTCACTATTGAAAATGGGGAAAAGTTGACGTATAAAGTTACATCAAATGATGAAACTGTAACTTACACATGGAGCATTAATAACGGTAGTGATTTAACATCTAACGATAAAACATTCCCAGTTGTTTATGCAACTGATGGTGAATTTGAGAGCCAATCATTAACGCTTAAAAGAGATGGGCAAGATGATGAAACTGTTCTTATTCCTTTAACGATTAAGGTAGTTACCTCACCAGAAATTACTCCAATCGTAAAAGTATACTTAAATGATAAAATGGACGCTCCTGTTTATGAGTATACAGATGAAGCTACAGCAGCATCAATTATGATTGAGAAAGGTGATAAACTAACATTTAAAGAAACGTCTACAGGTGAAGTATCAGAAAGAACTTGGTCTGTTGATAATGGTGAAGAATCTTCTTCAGATGTAGCATCTTTTGAGGTAAACTTTAATACTGTTGGTGAATTCACTTCACATTCTTTAGAATTAAAAAGAATGGATCATGTAGATTATGTGGATGCAGAAGTAACTATTCAACTACCTTTAACTGTAAAAGTAATTGAAACTCCTGATTTAGCATTAGGTATTTCTGTTTACAAAAATGATGATATGGATGCAGCAGTTTATGAAGTATTCGCAGGTAATACTCCTTCTGCTCAAACTATTGAAATTAAGAATGGAGATAAATTAACTTTTGTAGATCGTTCTAATGGAGCAGCCAACGCTAGATTATGGACTTTAAATAACGGAACTGAAGTAACATCTTCTGAAGAATCATATCAAGTTAAGTATTCTACAGATGGTGAATTTACTGGAGCAATGTTAAAACTAACTCGTAGTGGTCATGTAGATTATGAAGATGCAGAAGAAACATTTGATATTCCATTAACTGTGAAAGTATCTACTGATATTGTAGAGATTTCTAAAGAGGGAGGGATTTCAGTAGAAAAAACAGTTACTGAAAAAGTGATTTCATTCTCAGTAGAAGAGGAATTAGCTGATATTGCTGATGCTGATGTAGCTAAGAGTGCCTTCACAGTAATGATAGAAAATCAAGAGTCAGGTTTAGCTGCTACATCTTTTGATGTTGCATCAGTGGTAATTAATTCATCAGATAGAAAGATTGTAGAGTTACGTTTAACGGAAGAAATCTATAATTCTGATGTGATCACAGTGGAATACAAAGGAGCCGAAGACTTTGCTCTTGTAACAGCAGAAGGAGCGAGACTTGCTAATTTTAATGCTGAAGAAGCTACAACTTATAATAGAGGAAATATTTTACAAGATGAATATACTGGGTTTGAAGTTGAGAAAACTCAAAATTTACCGTATGCAGAAGGTTGGTATAATCAACAACAAGTGACCACTTGGAATAGAACGGATGAAAATGTTAATACTGGTAATTATAGTATTAAATTTTATGCAGAAAACAAAGATATTTTACATGACCAAAGAGATAGAGTACAAACAGTAGGTACTATACAGCCAATCTCTGATAAAATAAATAAAGGAGATAAGATTAGAGTTAGTTTCTATATTTATGTTCCTACATCAAATACTATCCAAGAAGGATTAAGTATTATCTTTATTTCGCCTCAATTAAATAGTACCAAGATATCTTTGGAAAATGTTCCAAGAGATCAATGGTATCAAATCAATACAGACATTGAGATGTCGGATGATGTAACTAATGCTGATCCTAATAAACCTAGTTTTGGAATCTTTATTAATAAAAATAATGTAACAGGTGTTTCAGATACAGATCCTATAGAATTCTTTGTGGATGATGTGAAAATTGAACACTATGAAGTAAGACCATAGGTAATAATTTTATCAAAAAATCTATATTAGGAGAGAACGTAAAGTTCTCTCCTTTTTTGTTTATGTATTTCTCGGTTTTACTAAGATTTTACTTAAACTGTTAAAAAAACAATGTTTTTTAACCCCTGAATTCAATTTGTATTTACCTATAACTACATTTCTCATACTTTTGAGTACATAATAAATTCGAACCCCACATACTTTTGTATAACATCGAAACAAATAAATTATACTTAATTAGTTTCTCTATTTATTGAGGGACACAGTAAACTACATTTATTACACTTTTAGTAATAGATATACTTCTAAATATTTCTGTAGAAACAAGCTTAATAAGCATATTAATGAATGAAATGAATAGAATTTTTTCAATTTACTTATACTTACTTTTCTTCCTGATTACAATTCCAATCCAAGCACAAAAAGAGGGGATGGATTATCATTATATCAAGAGTTTTTCTATGGCGGAAGGAATGTCTCATTATGGGGTTACTTCCATATTAGAAGATCATCTAGGGAAAATATGGGTAGGTACATTCGATGGTTTAAATACCTTTGATGGTTATGATTTTAAATATTATCGTAACAATAAGCACGAAAAATTATTGACAAGTACTCGAGTGAGGTCTTTAGCTCAAGATAAATATCATTCTATATGGGTGGGCACAGATAATGGAATAAATATATTTGATTACGAACAGGAGACTATTGAAAAGTTTTTTGTGAATGAAATTGATAAAAATTTCTTTTCAGGACCTATCATAATACAAATCTTAATTTTAAATGATAGAGTTTACTGTCTATCTCAAAATGATGGAGTGTATATTTTTGATGAAAAGACAAGAGAATTATTATCTCATTTACCCTCAACTTCCAATTTAAGAATACATCATCTCTGTGAGGTAGGTAGTGAAGTTTTCGTTGGAAGTAATAAAGGGGTATATAAAATTAACGTAAAGACAAATGAACTAATTAATGTTTTCGGTAAAATAGGCTTAAGAGTTTTAGATTTCACTGCCAATAAGCAGGGAACATTATTTTGTCTTACAAATAACGGTATTACTATAATTGAAACACCCAATGGGAAGGACTATAAATTAAAAGGGAAGTATTTTATTCATCGTAAATTTTTATGTTTAGATATTAGAAATGATTCTGAACTTTGGATTGGAGACAGAGAAAGAGGTGTTTATGTAATAAATATTGATGAACTATTAAGTCATGAAACAAAATACAGTGATATTTCTATTGCAAATAAAATTGATATAAGTAGAGTAAGTTACCTATTACCAAATTCTAAAAGTGGTTCTTGGGTAGGCTCTTTTGATGATGGTCTATTTCATTTAAAAAATTATCAACAAGTATTTAAAAATGCCAGTCTCATTAGTCATGATCAACAAATAAGTTCATCAAATCAAATTTTAAATGTTAATGTATATGATAGCTCACATGTATTATTGAACGTTCATTTTAGAGGGATCATTAATTATGACATTAAAAATGAGAAGATGTGTGAACTCCCTCAATTTATTCAGAATTATAAAAACATTATTCAGTATTCGATCTTTGTTGATAAAAAAGGCGGGTCTTATGTAAAGTACAATTCTAAAGAGAACTATTATAAGTACCAATCAAAAGAAGGGAACACTTTTAAACCAGTTTTATTTAAAGATCTTCCTGAGCTTGGGAAGATGAAAATTAGAGCCTTGGCTTTAGATAAATTTGGGTATCATTGGATAGCTGCTAATGAAGGTCTTTACCGAATAAGAATAGGAAATAATGGTAAGGTGAGACAAGCGGAATTCTTAAAATCCCTAGACAATAAACATTCTTTTAAAGAACTTAGGTCAATTTATATAGACCCCAAATATAATTTTATTTGGGTGGGGTCTAAACAAGATGGATTGATTAGGATTGATAACGCACCAAAGAAAAAATTAAACGAAATGAAAATTGCTCATTTCGTACATAACGTTAATAATAATTATTCCTTACCTAGTAATTTTGTATCAAGTATAGTAAGGTTACCAAATGGAGATCTATGGCTGGGTACTGAAACAGGTGGTATTTGTAAAGTCGAAAATTCTCAATTAGCCAGTACTTTTAAATCATTTTCTGAAGAGGATGGTTTAGATAATAATTCGGTAAAATCAATCCAATATGATGAACAAAATAATTTATGGATTACTACAAATAAGGGAATAAACCAATTTGATTTAGATACTTATCAGTTTAGAAACTATTCTGAAGATGATGGTGTTCTAGCAGCTCCATTTATTTCAACAAGTGGAAAGCTTGATAATGGAACATTAGTATTTGGTGGATTAAATGGTTTGTGTTTTTTCGATCCTAAAGAAATTACTGAAGTGGTCACTTTACCTGATTTTGTATTTGGTGAGTTGAAGATATTCAATCAAGAAATTCACCCCTCAGAAGAGGTTAACGGTAAAACCATACTTCAAAAGACACTCAATCATACAGACCAAATTGAATTGGATTATGAACAGAATGTATTTTCAATCGAATTGACTTCACTTCATTTTAAGAATCCAAAGAATAACCTTATTAAATATAGACTTTTACCACAAGATACAGAGTGGGTAGTAAGAGCTTCTGATTCTAAAGAAGCATCATTCAATGGTTTGCCTCCAGGAAAATACACTTTCCAAGCAGCAGCTTCCAATTCTAAAAAAGAATGGACGCCAGTAAAAGAATTGACTATTATTATTCACCCTCCATTATGGAAAACGGTTGGAGCATATATATTCTATTTATTTGTGATTATAGTAGTAATCATAATTATCAACCGTTTTATAATTCGTTTAAATACCTTAAAGCACGATTTGCAATTAGAACATTTAGAACGTGATAGAGTGGTTGAATTAAATAAAACAAGGACTCAGATGTTCATGAATATATCACATGAATTTAGAACGCCCTTAACTTTGATTTCCGGACCATTACAATTATTAATTCGAATGTTCAAAGAGAATATTGATGCTTTTGAACATCTAAATCTTATTGATCGTCAATCGAAAAAAATGTTCCAACTGGTAAATCAAGTACAAGATTTTCAAAAAGCTGAACAAAGTTTGTTACAGCTTGATATGCAAAGTTTTGAATTTGTTGAATTGATCTCAGAAATAAAAACAGATTTTGATCAATTGGCTAGTCAGACCAATAAGAAACTAAAATTTGAAGGGGAAGCCAATCAGTTATTTATAATAGCTGATAGAAATAAACTTGAGATTATCATCAACAACCTATTGAATAATGCCTTTAAATTCACAAAAGAACGTGATGAAATCACTTTTTCATATGGTATTAGAGATGAAAAAATATTTTTCCAAGTAAAAGATTCTGGGAAAGGTATTTCTGAAGATGATATTCCAAACATATTTGATCGTTATTTCCAATCAAAAAATTACAATACCACCACTATTGGTTCAGGGATTGGTTTAGCTTTTTCGAAAAAGCTTGTTGAGTTGCATTATGGTAAAATAACTGTAGAAAGTGTTGTTAACCAAAATACAATTTTTGAAGTGATCTTACCAGTGAAGTTCAGTTTAAAAGACGAGTTTAATGAAAACCGTTATCAAGAGCTGCTGTCTGATGAAACAGACGATGACAAACAAAAAGTACTTCCTGAAGGAATTGATCTTCCTGCCCACATGAAGGATGAATCTTTAAAAAGTTTGAATGTCTTTTTTGTGGAAGATAATGATGACCTTAGAAAGTTTATCACGACTTCATTGTCAGAATATTTCAATGTTAAACAATTTGAGAACGGAAAGAAATGTCTTGATCAAATAGAAGAAGAGTGGCCTGATCTCATTATAAGTGATATTTTAATGCCTGAGGTAAATGGGTTAGAATTGGCAAATAAATTAAAAAATGATGTAAGAACGAGTCATATACCTATTATTCTATTGACCTCTCGTTCGTCTATTGATGATAGAGTGCTTGGATTAGAAACCGGAGCGGACGCCTATATTACTAAACCTTTTGATTTGAAACACTTAGTAGCTACTGCTCAAATGCTATTAAAGAATAGACAAAAATTAAGAGAGCGTTTTAGTATCGATTTCCCTATGGAAGTAGAGAAGAAATCTATAGATAAAACAGATAGAGTTTTTATGGAAAAACTCTATGAATTGATGGAGGATAACTTAGATAATGAAGATTTGGATATCAGTGATTTCATTGATGTATTGCATCTAAATAGAACACACTTCTATCAAAAAGTAAAAGCAATTACAAATCATACTCCTTATGAATTATTGAAGAAATATCGCCTTAAAAAGGCTGCAGAATTATTAGTGAAAGAGAAGTTATCTGTGTCTGAGGTCTTCTTTAAAACAGGTTTCAAGAGTAGAACTCACTTTAGTAAAATGTTTAAAGAATACTACGGTATTCCTCCTGGGAAATACGGAAAACAAGCTAAATTGGAAGATAAATAAATATGAAAGCATCCTAATATATAGGATGCTTTTTTTTGTGTCTATTCAAATTTATACCCAAACATAGAACGACAGAATTAGAACCTACCAATACACCATTTCCCTGTGTAAATAGCAATTTGCTTATGAAATGTATGGAATTTATTTTTTATGAATATGAAGACAAACTTTACAATATTATCTTTTCAACCAGTGAAGCAATTTGAATTTATCCTTATTTGGATATGTTGTTCTTTACTTTACAATTCAACAAATGCGCAATCGACATTCGAATATCAATTTGATCAAAATGAGTCTCAATGGACGTCCGATCAAAGTGAAGCTTGGTCTATAAAAAGCGACCCAAGAAATTCTAAAGATGCTTTACAGATCAATACAGTTTTTCAGCAAGAGTTTCAACATTTATACAGTATTGAAACGGGTAAAACAATACTTCTTGTTCGTGTAGCAAAAGTAGTTGATCAATCTTATATAGTAGCAAGTGACTACAATGGCATGTTGATGGGCATTGATTATAATGGCCAAATTAAATGGAAGAATGAGCTTTCAGGTTTTGTTAATCATGATGTTTGGTGTGAAGATATAACCGGAGATGGTCATGAAGAAATCTTGGTAGCTAATGCAGATGGAACTTTATATTGTGTAGATTCTTCAGGAGAATTATTGTGGACATACAAGCACTCAGAGGTTCCATTATTTTCAGTAACTGTAGTACATAACAACCGTGAACCTTATGTTGTGGTAGGAGGGTTTGAACTAAGTACTTTATATCTGGATAAAAATGGGGAACTAGTAAAAGAGATAAAGAATACCTCTTATTCTGTAGAAAAAGCATGGGGTAGTGGTGACATACCACAAGGTAGAAAACACGTGAATAACTTCATTCGTAAGTTTTATGATGCGAATGGAAACGAGAAGCTTGCAATACAAGGTGCCCATAATGGTAATTCAGCTGATGGTACTTTGTATTTATTTAATCCTTTTGAGGAACAGCCATATCAAATTATTGACCCTAAATTAAGAAAGCCTGTAGGTGGTCTTAATATAGTAAATGTAGAGGGTAGTATTAAGGTGATGATGGGTACTTCTACTGCTATAAATGATTCTCAATTAATGGTTTACGATATTGACAATGAAACGTATAGTGAAATATTTTTCCCGGATTTCGGTAGAGAAATAGACCGTTTTGGTTATCGTATAGTGACTCCAGATCTAATCACTTACAATAATAAATCAACTTATCTTTCTATGTTTGGTTCTAGATTGTTTTTATTCTCTAAAGACTATTGGAGTAATGGTGAATATAAAATCTTAGCCAATAAATATGCATATAATGATATGTGGCAAGATAAACAAAAGAATACTTTACTTCTTGCTAGTACCCAAAGTGGTGGCACATGTATACATGTAATAGATTTATCAGATGATAAATGGGTGGAAGATTTCGAGCAATTTACCCCTCCAGGTAATATGGAAAAGATATTAAGTGCATCTCAAAAGATAAAGACACAAGTAGAGGCTTTTCAGAAACCAGAATATGAAAGAACACCATTAGAAGTTTTCTTTTTATCAGAGTCTAAGGATGAAATCACACAACCTTATTTTGAAAAAATGAATGCTAATAATTATGGGACACAATTTTTTGCCAACGTTCATATGCCAAGAATAGAAAATTGGGATAGAAGTGAAATGGAAAATGATTTTTATAAGAATAAACGTGATGGTCGTAAAAACTATAGTCTTACTCAGCAAGAAGTTTTGGATATTTTGGTTCCTAATTATCAAGAAGGTATAGGGCTTAATTCTTGGGGTGGTCATGGAAATGATCCTTATTATTATAGTGTAGAAACTAAGAAAAAAATCATTGATGCAGCAAATGGTAAGAAAATCAATTTTATCTATCCTGAATTAGAAAGTACAAGTGATGAGTTTAGTTTTGTTTTAAATGATTTACTTTTCCCATTAGCTGATTATGGAAAGGATAAGAATTTAACAATTTCACTTCGTAATAAACATATATTTTGGTCGGGTGTAATCCATAAAGATATTTGGAAAAAAGTATTAAATGGAGAGTATAAATCAGTATTTGTACCTTCTATGGAAGAAACTACCGATAAAACAATGGAACTATCTGTGGCTTCAAGATTAGGACTTTGGGCTTCTGGAGTATTTGATAATTGGGGAACTAGAAGTGCACGAGATAACCCAAGTTATTTAAGACTAAGACAACGTTCACATCAAATGTTACCCAATCATTTCTTAAGACAAATGGTGTATAATATTTCTAGTGGAGCAAGGTATATTAATAATTTTGCAGTAGATCAGGAGTACATTAGTATCTTATGGGATATGGTCGAAAAAGGAGTGATTTATGTTCCCAAAAGAGAGGAAATTGTAAGTTTTTCTCCAGTTCATGTAAGTATTGTTAATCCTACAGATTATTATATCCAATCTGGAAATAAAGTAAAATGGCTAACATGGTTTGATGAAGGTAGAGGAGATGAAAGTAACATGCTTTTTGATAGACTAAATGGTTCATGGCCAGGTGCACCAACCAATGAGTGGGATTTTTCTAATTTTGCTGCAGGAGTAAAAGACAGAAGATTAAACTTCTTGCCCAATTACAAAAATGGTACAGTATTAATAACACCTCCTCAGAATGATCATTTTGTTCCTGAGAAATTACCAAGAGGGTCATTAGTAGATCATTTACATCCCATGTATAAAAATATAATGACAGAATTTATTTCAAATGGGGAAGTAATTATTTCTGCCGATGGTGCTACTACCTATAGTGCTCCCGATTATTATACCAACATAAAAGATCTTATTGAAGAAAAATCTAGATTAATCCCTTTAACTGTTGAAGGAGAGGTAGCATGGGTAGCAGCTCAATCTGCTCCTAAGCATATTCGAGTAACTCTTATTGATGGTGGTTATCTTAACCCTAGTGATAAAACAGCTATTTTGAAATTTGGGTCTGTAACTCCCAAAAAAGTAACTGATATTTTATCAGGAAAAACGATTCCTTTAACCGAGGAAGGTATCCTTGTTGATATTCCATCAGGCACATTTAAATTTTTAGACATTGAATTACAAAACGAACTATAAAATGAAACTAATAAAGAATTTGAAAGCTATTTTAGTGGTCCTTTTCTCTCTATTTGGTTTCTACAGTAAGGCAGAAATTCAAATTTATTCAGATACACTAAAAATAAAGACAAAATCCACTATAGTCAGAAGTGATAATGAACTGATTCCTTTTTTAGAAAATGGAGACTATCAAGTAACTATTGAAGTATTTATACCATCAGATAATGAGGTAGAGAAAATCTTTTTACAAATCAGTAATCCATATAAATCAATTCCATTTGTGTTAAATGATATTGATAATGGACAATGGGTGACCTTGTCTTCTGAAGTGACATTTAAAGAAAATATTACCAATGCTCATCTTGATTTTTTTATGCCTTTCAATAATAAAAATAGAGCCCATATTTACATTGGTAATATCAGTTTAAATAGAAAAGATGATGTGAATGAAATACCTAAACCTTTACAGCAAAAGATAGTAGTTTACCCTAATCCAAACAATGGGGAATTCTCAATTGAAGGTAAGGGGGTTCAAGAAATTATTTTGATGAATACAACAGGATCTACGCTTAAAAAAGTTAAGTTAAAAGAGCCAACAATAAATGTTTCTAATCTTCAAAATGGAGTTTATATTTTAAAGTGTTTAATGTCGGATCATAGTATACAAATACAGAAAATTATAATTCAAAAATAAAAAAAAGATGACCTTAAAAAGATTGAGTTTTTAAGGTCATCTTTTTTCTACCCAAAAAATATAAATAATTGAAATGTGATTTACAATTATGATCAATTTACTTATTGATACATTGGAATCTTTAAAAACACCTCTATTTCACTTAAAACGTAGGTTTATACTTGTCTCTTTAGATATACTTTATGGATACATACATCTATATGACTTAAGCAGACATAAAAAAAACAGCAATGGTCTACTTTTGTACTATCGAAATGGATCAAAAAAGTACCAAGTGTGCTTCAAAAAATTTAAATGAATTATTAAAATGAATAATAAACTTAAAACTCTATTTTTTATCCTATTCATTTGTCTGATAACTCCACTACATCTTGTAGCAGCAGACAAGGAGAATTTCAACCAAGGGTGGAAGTTTATAAAAGAAATATCACCGGTTGTTATTAATCAAAATGAGGTGATAAAACCTAATTATAATGATAAGGATTGGACTAAGGTTTCTCTACCTCATACTACCAATATTGAGGCACTGCCAGTAAACGATCAATGGCAAGGAATAGCTTGGTACCGAAAGGAATTTACTCTAGATAAATCAGAAGCTAACAAACAATTATTGATTGAATTAGAAGCAGCCATGAACTACTCTCAAGTGTGGGTCAATGGTCAATTACTAAAAGAACATCAAGGAGGTTATCTACCAGTTATTTTAGACTTTACTGCAGTAGCGAAGTTAGGAGAGAAAAATACAATTGTTGTTAGATTAGATAATACAGATAATTTAGTGACCGGCCCTAAACCGTTAAAGAGATTAGACTTTAATATGTATGGTGGTCTGTATAGAAATGCTTGGTTGATTAAGAAAAACCAAATTCATATTACCAATGCTATTCTAGAAGATAAAGTAGCTAGTGGAGGCATCTTTGTAACATACCCAGAAGCAACAGCGAAGAAAGCAAGAGTAGAAGTGAAGACGCATATACGTAATCAAAAGAATTCTACTGAAGACATATTTGTAGTTCAAGAATTAAAATTAGGAAACAAGACTGTTGCTAAGAATAAAAGTCAAGTTGTTCAATTTAAAAACGGACAAGACAAAAGTATTCAGCAATTTGTAGAGGTCAAAAAGCCTAAATTGTGGTCAACTCATTCTCCTAATTTATATCAGTTAATTACGAAAGTTTATCAGGGTAAAACTGTAGTTGATCAAGAAGTGACTACAATTGGTATCCGTAGAATGGAATTTAAAGGGACTAAATTCTATTTAAATGGAGAGCAAATGTATTTAAGAGGAGTAAACAGACATCAGGAATACCCTTATGTAGGTTATGCGTTGTCTGATAATGCTCAAGTACGTGATGCTATAAAAATCAAAAAAGCAGGCTTTGATTATGTTCGCTTGTCACATTACCCACATTCTCCAGCATTTATGGAGGCTTGTGATTCTTTAGGCTTAGTTGTATTAGATGCAATTTTAGGATGGCAGTTTTACGATGATACAGAAGCATTTAGAAATCAAATGTTTAACGCATCAAGAGACCTAGTAAGAAGAGATAGAAATCATGCTTGTGTAATGGCTTGGGAAGTTTCTTTAAACGAAACACAAATGCCATTAGAGTTTAGAGAGAAATTATCTGCAGTGGCACATGAAGAATATCCAGGTGATCAATGCTTTACAGCAGGTTGGATGGAAGATGGTTGGGATATCTTTTTACAAGCTAGACAACATAAGATCAAACATCATAATACAGGTATAACAGAAAAACCGTATTTGGTTTCTGAATATGGCGATTGGGAATATTACTCTAACAATGCTGGTTTAAACCAAGATAAAATGCCTAGGCAACAACGCTTAGAAACAAGTAGTAGACAATTGAGAGCATTTGGAGAAAAGCGTCTTATAAAACAAGCGTTTAACTTGCAAGAATCTCACAATGATAATAAAACTACTTCTGCTTTTGCTGATAGTTACTGGGTGATGTATGATTATACGAGAGGATACCATCCCGATATCGAATCGTCTGGTTTGATGGATATTTACAGGTTACCAAAATTTGGATATTACTTCTATCAAAGTCAAAGATCACCTACAAAGGCTTATCCTGCAATGGTGAAAATGGCTACCTACTGGCAAGAAGACTCTCCTTTAGATCTTAAAGTTTTTAGTAACTGCGAAGAGGTGAGTATCTATGTAAACGATAAGCTAGTAGAAACAAGAAAGCCAGATCAAGACGAAATTTCTGAACATTTAAATCACCCTCCATTCACTTTTAAATTAAATGAATTTGAAGCGGGTACAATTAAAGCTATCGGTTTGATTGATGGTAAAGAAAAAGTAGTTGAAGAAATTAAGACTCCAAAAACAGCAAAAAGAATTCAAGTTGCTTTGGATGAAAGTGGTGTAGCTGTAGCTTCAGGTCAGAATGATATTGTTTTTGTTTACTTAAAAATAGTAGATGAAATGGGCACAGTTATCGAAAAGTACTATAAGAAAGTTCAAGTAGAATTGGAAGGTGATATTCAAATTATGAATAATCAAGATATTGTTGCAGAAGCTGGTATAGCCACTGTTGTTGTTCGAGTAAATTCTTTAGATAAAGGCTTTAAAGTGAAAGCAATTTCTGAGGATAAACTTAAAGGAGAATTCAACTTAATAGAAACAAAATAAATAACTTACCCCTTTCTTATTAAAAAAGTAAGGGGTATCAATACTAGAATGATGAAAATAAAATTCAAATCTATCATTATGTTATTAGGGATTACCTTAATGACATTGACTACTCAAGCAGAAGAAGTAATTCGTTTCTCCCCCAAAAAAGGTGATAGAACACTTGAGATAAGAACTGCTATAGAAAATGCAAAAGACAAAGAAATTAAATTAGTTTTTGATAAAGGGTCTTATTTATTTAAACCTAATTCTGCTTATGAAGCTTATAATGCAATTACCAATCATGGTAACGGTCTGAAAAGAATTGCATTCCATATGGATGGTTTCAAAAAAGTAACTATCGAAGGAAATAACTCTGAATTTATTTTTCATGGTCAAATCATTCCATTTCAATTTGATAACTGTGAAAATGTAAGTGTAGATGGAGTTGTTATTGATTGGGATATTCCTTTTTCATTTCAAGGTGAAGTAGTTGCTAATAATAAAGAAGAAGGTTGGAGAGAATTACGTCCTTTTACAGAAGGTTTTTCATGGAAAGTGAAAAAAGGTAAGTTGTGTTTTCCTGTTATTGATGGTTTCGAATACCAATATATGGGATCTACATTACCGTTCAATGCGGAAACAAAGGCAGTAGCACACGCTGCATGTGATCAAACTTCAAAGCCTACAAAAGTTGAAGTGTTGCCTAATGGTAATCTTCGTTTTTATGAGAAAGCAAAATATTATGCACCTGTAGGTTCTATCTTACACTCAAAAGGACAAAAAGGAGACAACCGTTACGGTCCAGCATTCCACATTATTCGTTCTAAAGATATTGTCATTACAAATACAGTAGTTCATCATGCTTTAGGTATGGGATATTTAGCTGAAAAATCAGAAAATATCACCATAAAAAATAGTGGTGTTTACTTAAGAGAAGGAACAGATAGAGTTGTTTCAGCAACTGCAGATGCTACTCACTTTTGTAATGTAAAAGGTGATGTATTGGTAGAAGATTGTCGTTTTGAAAATATGTTAGATGATGGTACTAACGTTCATGGTACATATGTAGAAGTAGATCAAGTGATTGACGCTCATACTGTAAGAGTTAAACTTGTACATTTTCAACAAACAGGTTTTGAGTTTACAGGTAAAGGAGATGAGATTTGGTTTATCAAAGCACCATCACCAGCTCGAAAAGAGATCAATACAGTTAAAGAAGTGAAATACCTTAACTCAACTTATTCAGAAATTACTTTTGAAGAAGAGTTACCTAAAGATTTATCACCTAAAGATCTTTTAGAAAATAAAACATACAATCCTGTTTTTACAATGAGAGGTTGTGTGATCAAGAATCATAGAGCAAGAAACATCGTTTTAAAATCACCATTAAAAACAGTGATTGAAAATAACAAATTATCATCTATGATGTCTTCTATTTTATTTAGAGGAGAATCGTTTTATTGGTACGAATCAGGAGCGGTAGAAGATGTAGTTATTCAAAATAACGAATTTACTAATTGTGCTACATCAGGAAAAGAACATGCTGTAATGTGGATTACTCCTAGATTAGGAAAAGATTATTCAGTAGAAGAAGGGTATGACCATGGTATCAAATTCATTAATAATACCATCAATACTTTTGACTCAAGAATTGTTAGAGCAGATAGAGCAGTAAAACTCTTGATCAAAGGTAATGTGATTACACAGACAAAAGATATGAAACCAATTTTCCCAGATAGACCAATGTTTGATCTATTAAATTGCGAAGATGTTGAAATTTCTAATAACACCTATAAAGGTGATGAAAAAACAGGAATTGTTGCAGATGAAAAATCAGCAAAAACATTAAAAGTGAAAGGGAATAAAGGTTTTAAAAGCTCAATTTAAATTTAGCTAAAACTAACTCATTGGCCATTAGTAAAAGGAAGTAATTCTTTTTTATTAATGGCCTTTTTTTTAATTAGAATGAAATAGAATTGGAATTACATGTAAAGAATGAACATCTTTTCCATTACACTGTGCAGAACTCCAATTTCCTTCAGTGACTATTTCAAATATTTCATCTAAATTTTTAATAGATTGATTATAATTAATCATTCTTTGCCCTGTAATTTCTCCAGTTTTTGTTACTACAAAGGCAAAATAAAATTTTGGAATCTCGATTCCCAATTGTTTATAATCCATAGAAAATCGCGTTGTTTTTCCTATTTCTTTTAACTTCTCTGATAGATGTATATCTACACAAGCAGGGGTGTCAACATCAGTATATACACGTAAATTGGTGATAGAATCAATTTCGTAAATGCATAGATCATTTGGGTTTTGTGCATTTATTTCAAGAGTAAAAAATAGTAAGATTAAGGGTAGAATAGTTTTCATAAGTATTGTTTGAGTAACAGCATATTGAAGGTACGATAATTATCATAAATTTTAAAAATTTGAATAACTAATAATACTGATTCAGTAAATGTGATATCATTTTTTACTATAAAATATCTCGGTTTAATAAGTGAATGTCTTCGGTTTTTAAATAAAGTAATATTTATGATAATATTAGGTTTAGATACCCATCAGAATAGTTTTTTAATAAATATAACTACAAAATTGTTACCCACAGACCCATAATTTCATCATTATAAACGGAATTTTATATTATGATTCAATGAAAAATACAATAGACGAATTAGTCAACCAAAGAAACCTGTTTGACATACCTATTCTGTAAAGAATCAATGTTTTACCACGAATTTTTAATCTATGAATGAAATGAAAAATTATTTATTAGTGTTTTTATGTTTTTTGGGGTTCAACTCAATGGCACAAAAAGAGAAAGATTTTTATAAAGATAAAATCAATGAAGTGACTAAAACAGTTGATCTTGTAGTTGATTATAATGTAAACAATCAAGACAACGAAGACGATAGTAAAAAACTACAAAAAGCTATTAATGATTTATCGTCCTTAAAAAATGGTGGTGTAATCAATATTCCAGCGGGTCAATATTACATCAATGATATTGTATTAAAGTCAAATGTACACCTTGTTATTGATAAGGGAGTAACTCTATATGCAACTAATCCTGAGGTAAATAAAAACTTCATAATGATCTCTTTTGGAAATAATAGACACAGAGCAAAAAATGTAAGTATTAGATCAAAGGAGGGGATGTATACAGCAGATTTAAGTGTATCTCAGAATAAAAATGTGAGAGTGATTAATGTGGCAAATGCAGAAAACTTTTTGATTGAAGGGTTGAGAGTAGCAGATGATAATACCATTTTTAGTGCTATTACACTTAACTATAGTAGTTTTAAAGGTAATTATTCAATGCCAGAAAATGGTGTAATAAAGAATTGTCGTATTGAGAAGTCGCACTATGGATATGGTTTAATACAAGCTCAAGCCTCAAAAAATATTTATTATGAAAATATTTGGGGAGATGGTGGAGTCACTCTTCGTTTGGAAACTTCTTTGACTAAAATGAATGATTTACAAATAGGGGGTAATCATGATACTTTCGCCAAAAATGTGTACTGTGAAAATGGTAATGCAGCAGTGATGTTATCACCACATAATATCCAAAATGGACATGTGGAAATTGATGGTATTGAAACTGTAAATTGTGGTTTTACAGTGAGAATATCAAAAGGATATATAGCAGGGAAACAAACGGGTGAAAACTTGATGCCAGGAACATATGCCAATACTTCAAAACTTAGTAATATTAAAAGTACTTATGGAACAACAGCCCAAGTTAAGTCAAAACATTTTAAATACATGACTTGTAAAGATCGTAAGTTAATTAATGGTCATAGTCCAGATGGTATTAGCTACGTCGCTCCATCTGTTGCACCAATTATCAATACAGCAAAAGGAATTGGAGGAAAAGAAAAAGGATATTGGGAAATTAAAATTAAGAATATAAGTACTTCTGGATATGTAAATCAAAAGAAAGAAATTTTACATGAAGAAGACGCTGGGCTATGTCAATCAAAGAATAATAAATAAATATAGATCATCAACTCTTCAATAAAAAAACTGATTTTTTACCCATTATCAGTTATAAAAAAGGCTATCTTATTAATAAATAAGATAGCCTTTTTTATTTCAATATAGTTGTTGTATTAGAAGCTCATCTTCAATCCAACAGAATAGGTTCTTCCAAGACCCATGTAATATCCACTCATGCCCATATTACCTGCGTCATCAAGACCACCCTGTAGACCTTGAACAGCATAATCAGTATCAAATACGTTATTGACTCTGAAATTAAATATACCGTCGAAGCCACCCATCTTAAATCCATAGTTAAAACCAAGATCAACTAAAGTATAAGAAGGCATTTCGTAAGCTCCTTTACCTTTGTATTCTTCTGAATCTCTTCTTAGAGGATCATAATCGGCAAATAAGTTACCAAAGTAGTTCCAATCAGCTGTTAATTTTAACTTAGGGAACACTTCATATTCAACTCCTATTGCAGCTGTTGTTTGTGCAGAGTTTCCAACTTCAGCACCAGCAATATAAACGTTTACAGTATCGATAGCGTTTTGTTGGTCGTCAAAGATTTGAACATCTTCTAAGTCATTTAACCATTTCCAATCACCTAAAGAGGCCATTGCAGTCACTGTTAATTTAGGATTAATACGGTAAGTCATATCAAACTCAATACCTTTATGTAAGGCATTAACACCTAACAAGTTGGCAGTGTAAGGAACACCATCTTCCCAAACAGTTTTCACGAAAGATTTATCTTGCCAATATGTATAGTAACCGTTCACGTTCATTTTAAAACCTCTGTTACGGTAACCATATCCAACTTCACCAGACATAATTTTCTCGTTCACAGCATTAGGGTTGATATCATTTTGGTAGTTCAAGAAAACAGCATTAAAGAAAGGTTGTCTTGAGATGTATCCACCATTGATAAATACATTATGATGTGCATTAATATTATAGTTAGCACCTGCTTTAGCAGAACCACCTAAGAAACTTTGCCAATCTGTAGTTTCTGTACCAGATTCATAGCTAAAGTAATCAATTCTTTGATACGCTTGATGTGATACGGCACCTGAGAAGAAGGCTGAAAGTTTATCCTTATTATATTCAATTTGTCCAAATAGACCTTGCCATTGTACTCTACCGTCGTTATGGTAACCCACTTTGTCACCCACTTGAGTTTGACGTGCTGGCATAGATTTCATTTGGTTGTCTACATAGTAATCACCACCTAAAAGATCTTCTACTTGTTGGTAGTGTTCACCTAAATAGTAACGTAAATCTAAACCACCTGTAACAGTCCAATTATCATTCATTTGATGCGTTAAAGTAGATAAAGCACCTGTCCATAGGTGGTTATTGTATCCAGCTCTATAAGCACCTTTTGAAGAACCGTCTTCATTTCTGTTGTTAGCAACATAAGCGTCCCAATCGATGATACCACCTGTAGAATTATCTCTATAAGCACTTTCGTAGTGTCTGTCTTCAGAAATAATACCTGTTCCGCCACCTTGACCCACAGATACATAAGCTGATGTCGATAGGTCAGTTTTTTCGTTGATAGTCCAATAGTGGTTCAACGACATTTGAGGTTTGTGGTAGAAGTTTTCGTTGGTATTGAATTCTTGACCATTTCTATAACCCCAGTCTTTATTGTAACGTTTACCATTACGCTCATATTCCTCCTCAGTTAAGTAAGATCTTCTTTGACCGTGAGTTTGAGGAGCACCAAATGTAGTAAACGCTAAAGTATGTTTATCATTAATTTTCTTAGAGATGTTTAAGAAGTATGAGTAAGCCTCGAAAGCAGTACCATCTACATAACCATTACCCGTAGTTTTTGATAAGGCTGTTGACACTGCCCAACCATTATCCATCATACCTGTAGATAAAGTAACACCAGTTTTTAAGTAACCATCGTTACCCATACCCATAAATACACTACCACCTTTTTCAGCGTCTGTAGTCTTTGTTAAGATGTTGATTGTACCACCAACAGAAGGAACAGCTAATTTAGAAGCACCTAATCCTCTTTGTACTTGCATTGTCTTAGTTACATCACCAAGACCTGCCCAGTTAGACCAGTATACCTTACCATTTTCCATGTCGTTTACTGGCACACCATTAATCATAACGGCAACGTTCTCTGAATCAAAACCACGTAATGAAATACGAGAATCACCATATCCACCACCTGCATCAGAAACATAAACACCTGGAGAAGATTTTAATACTTGTGGGAATTCAGAATTACCCAATTTCATGTCAATTTTTTCGGCCGATACTGTAGATACAGCTACTGGCGTTTTTCTATCAACAGCAATAGAAGCCATTACTTCTACTTCTTGTAGACCAATTGCATCAGAAGCCATTTCCACTTGACCAATATCAATAGAATTTCCGTTAAGATTAACGTTCTGTTTGATACTTTGCATTCCTACAAATGAAATCACCAATGTTTTGTCGCCTTCACCTTTGGCTTCAAAAGCAAAATCACCGTTAAAGTCCGTGATCGCACCAACAGTTGTACCCTCAATAGATACATTCGCACCAATAACTGCTTCATTAGAAGCTTCATCGATTACTTTACCTTTAATAAGAGTTTGAGCGAATAACGTACTAGTTAGGCACATTAAGGCTATAACAAGAGACAGTAGTTTGTTAAACATCCTGTAAGATTTTTAAATTGATTAGTTTTTTTAATTGATTATGCTGCAAAACAACACTATCAATGTTAACTTATTGTTTCTATTTAACCTTGTTGTAGTTAATTACGCCCTCTTAACTTTTTAAAGAAATTATAAGACCTAATTCGGTTTTATGTTATAAAAAAATTAACACTAGTAGGTGGAAATAAAGCTGTTTTTAAAGTGTAAAAACATCGCTTATAATTCGTAATATTAATTTAATATGAACAATAATTAAATGTTGTATATTGTTAGCATCTGCCTTAACTCTTTGTTAAGGATTATATGATGAAGTGTTTAAAGAAGTTTAGATTTAAAAGTTTAAATGAGTCTACTTATTCCCACTTTACTAAGAACAACTCTACGCTTCAATGATTAAATACCATCCATTATCGTCAAAAAACACTTATATTTATGATGTATTTACAAGATAACTAACAATAATGGCTAAGGTATACACGATACATGACATCGCAATCCGCTTAAATATTTCTAAATCAACTGTTTCTAGAGCATTGAGAAATCATCCCGATGTGAGTAAGGATACGAAAGCAGCGGTTTTTGAAATGGCTGAAAAGTTGAATTACCAAAAAAATATCTTGGCATCTAATTTAGCATCAAAAAGTACAAACTTAATTGGTGTCGTTATTCCCGAAATAGCACGTCAACATTTTTTTGCACAAGCTTTAAGTGGTATTCAAAAAGTGGCTAAGGAAAAAGGCTATATTGTAATGGTTTGTCAATCTAATGAAGAACTTCAAGAAGAAATTAATCAGGTACGAGCATTAGTTAATAGTAGGGTGGCAGGGTTACTTATTTCTTTATCTAAAGAAACCGATACATTTGGTCATCTTCAAGAAGCATTAGATAGAGATATTCCTGTAGTTCTTTTCGATAGAGGAACGGATCAAATCGAAGTATCTCAAGTAACAGTAGACGACTATAAAGGAGCTTTTGACATTACCAATCACTTGATTCACGAAGGTTATGATAACTTAGCTCATTTATCAGGTCCGATGTCTTTATCCATAAGTCAAAAACGTTATCAAGGATTTATTGATGCTTTAAAAAGTAGTGGCAAAAATACTGCTGAAGCCATCGTTTATCAATGTGATAATTTGAGTCTAGATGCTTGTGAAGCTGTTGATCGATTATTATCACAAAAGAAGAAGCCTGATGCTGTTTTTTGTATGAGTGATTATATGGCGATTCAAGTGATCAAACATTTAAAAGATCGAGGAATAAAGATTCCAGAAGACATGGCGGTTGCCGGATTTGCCGGAGACCCAATCACAGAGTTGATGGACCCTCAGATATCAACCGTAGAACAGCCAGCTTATGATATTGGAGTTCAAGCAGCAAAACGTTTGATTATGGAAGCAGAATCAGATGATAGGGAAACGCTTGGATTCATTAATAGAGTATTGCCCACTGCAATTATTCCAAGATCATCTACTGTCAAAAAACATTCAAATTAATTCAAGTATGCATTATTTATCAGTTGATGAGGTCAAAGAACTTTGTCAAACGTCTACATATTCTCTTAAAAATTTCATTTCAAACCCTAAAACATTATTTCCTTATCACTTAGAAAAACTATTTGATGAGGCTGAAAAGGGACGGATTTCAAGTGATGATATACAATCTTATTTCAGATTAAATCAGACTAAAAAATCAACTATAAGTAAGGAAGTCAATCAATTAAGTAATCTATCAGAAGGTTTTCCAATAAAAATACCAAAGTTCCCTCATTTTAGAACGGCAGAACATCTCTATCAATGTTTAAAATTAGACCTTTCTAAAGGACAAGAGGTTTTTGAAAAGCAATTAATTATTATAGATCAAACATCCGGTGAGGGTGCTAAATTAATTGGAGATAGAAAGGAAGAAATGCGTTCTTATTGGTATCCTTCGTGGTTAATGAACGATTGGGAAATGAGAGATTTACCATTTAACTCTTATAAGGAAAAACATTGGGAGGCAAAAACTGAAATAGTAAATACGATGTGGTTTGTGCTATTACATAAGTTAGGCAGTAACCGAAAAGAATTTGCTAGAGTTTTATTAAAGAGTGGTGCGGTGCATCAATCACCAATTGTAGAAATAGCGAATAACAAAAGAAACCCTGATCTTTTTTGGGGAACAAAGCTTGAAAGAAACAATACTTTAAGAGGGGTAAATATGATGGGAAAACTTTTAGGAAGACTAAGAGATATGTACCGCTTGGAACTTCTTCTTAAAAAACCTTCTATGGATATCTTAAAAGTGGCTCCTCCAAAAACATATACTTTAATTGGGAGTGAGGTGGCATTTGTAGATTATAATGATTAATACTAAAATTCTGAATGTTGATTGTTTTAGAAAGGATTCAATAGTATTAATTGATAATAATACCTTGCTTTTTCGGAAAACTACTTTCTAAATGCTTAATTTCGCCGAACTATACATTTCATACTTTTAGAATGCAAGATATTAAAGTCATAGCTTTTGATGCAGATGATACTCTGTGGATCAATGAACCTTATTTTAGAGAATTCGAAGAAAATTACTTTAAAGTTTTATCACCTTATCTAAATGAAGAAGAACTGAAACATAAATTGTTTGATTTAGTGATTCATAACTTATCACTTTATGGGTATGGAACAAGAGGTTTATCTTTATCAATGATAGAAGGTGCGATTACATTCACAAATGGTCAAGTTACATCCAATGAAATTATGCAAATCATCCGTTTAGGACAGAAAATGCTTAAAAATCCTATTGAATTATTAGGAGGTGTGATTGACTCACTAGAATATCTAAAAGGAAAATATAGATTGGTTGTTGCTACTAAAGGTGATTTGTTAGAGCAAGAAAGTAAGGTGCAAAAATCTGGATTAGAGAAATATTTTCATCATATTGAGATAGTATCTGAAAAAACCACTTCCGAATACAAGAAATTAATTAAGCATTTGGATATTCAACCCTCTGAATTTCTAATGATAGGAAATTCTTTAAAATCAGATATAGTACCTGTTTTAGAATTAGGTGGAAATGCATTTCATGTTCCTTTTTATTCTACATGGGCACACGAAATGATTGATCATGAAATTGAAGCTACTGATCGTTTTAAAGTTTTAAAAACGATTGATGAAATTAAGGATATATTATAATGAAAGGCTTTTTTCGTCAGATAATAAAAAAAATATTATTACTCTTTGTTGCTGCATTTGAGACTTTCTTTATGCTTTTTTTTATGGGAAGTATGTTTGTGAGTAGTTCCTTTTATTATGTAATAAGAATAGTCACTTGGCCTTTCAGGTTTATGAAAAACATGTATTTAAAATTGACGGGCAAACCTAAAAAGTCTATATATAAAAATCAGAAAGACGTATAAATAGACACATTATCATTCCACTAATTTAAATAACCCTTCTACTAATGAAAGCATTACTTTTTCTACCTGATATTTCAGGATTCACTGACTTCATTCAAAACACAGAAATAGAACATAGTCAGCATGTGATTCAAGAATTATTGGATGTTCTGATACAATCCAATATAGAGAATATGGAACTTGCTGAAGTGGAAGGAGATGCTTTATTCTTTTACAAAGAAGAATTACCAAGCTATGAAAATCTTTTAGCACAAGTAGAACATATGTATACTGCCTTTTATTCTCATTTAGAATTACTGAGGAAAAATAGGGTATGCCCTTGTAATGCATGTTCAAAAGCACCTCAATTAGAATTAAAAATAATAATTCATTGTGGTGAAATTAAATACTTGACACTCCAAAATAAACGAAAACCTTTTGGTAAAGAAGTGATACAGTTGCATCGTTTATTAAAAAATTCGGTGGAAAGTGACAATTATGTGATTATGACTTCAAGTTTGATTGAAGCTTACCAAATAAACAAAGAGGAATCGTCTTCATTATTTGATTTTCAAGATGGGGTAGACACCTATGATAATCAAGAAATAGACTATTTATACACTAAAATTAATAAGCAAAACCTAACGCTGAAGCCTTATGCTTTTGCATATAAAGTTGACCTAAAATCTTCTCCTACATTTAAAGTTACATTACCAATTAATGCACCTTTAATTGATGTTATGGAACATATTACAAATTACAAATATAGACACGAATGGGCTGAAGGAGTAGATAAATATGAATACAACGAAGATGAAGTTACTCGTTTGGGTACAAAACATGTTTGTGTAATCAATGGAGATCATCTAAATTTTACAACGATAACAAAAGATGTCAATGAAGAAGGTGTAGAGGTATATGGAGAAATGACAGATACAGCTCCCGTGGCAAAAAAAATCTATACGTTCTACCTTTTTAAAAAATTATCTGATTTTAAGACTCATTTAACCATAGAAGTGCATTTACAACCCAAGAATTTCTTGAATAAACTAGCTATATTTTTCCTTATCAAAAGAATCTTTAAAAGAAACACCTTTAAAAACTTAGGAAAATTGAAATTGCTACTTGAGTCAATAGATAAATAGGTTATAGTTTTTCTATTTATGGTGATTTTATCTCATTTCATAAATCAATAGTAATATGATATAGACTGAAGCATAATAGTGATGAGATTGCTGTTTATTTGTTTTATACACAAAATAAAAACGCAATTATTGAAAGAATGAAGTTCACTCTTAATTTATCAGTTCTATTTTTATTCTTCCTAAGCTCATGTCAAGTTAGTAATTCCAAGCAGGAAGTTTCAGATTCTAAAAATCCTGTTTTTCCTGGTTGGTATGCTGATCCAGAAGGAGTTGTGTTTGGAAATGAATATTGGATATATCCAACCTATTCGGCCAAATACACTAACCAAGTATATTTTGATGCATTCTCTTCTAAAGATCTTGTTCACTGGACAAAACATGAACATGTATTAGACACTTCTAATGTTCAATGGGCAAAACAAGCTTTATGGGCTCCATCAATCATTCAAAAAGAGGATAAGTATTTCTTTTTTTTTTCGGCTAATGATGTTCAAAAGAAAGGAGGGCCGAATTGGAATGAAGAGAACACAATCAATCATTACGGAGGTATAGGTATTTCTGTAGCGGATTCACCAGCCGGTCCATTTAAGGATTATATAGGTCAACCTCTAATTAATGAATTTCATAACGATGCACAACCTATAGATCAATTTGTATATGAAGATAATGGAACATACTATATGTTTTATGGAGGTTGGAAGCGTTGTAATTTAGTGATTTTGAATAAGGATTTTAAAAGCCTACAGCCCTGGGAGGACGGAAGTTTATACAAAGAAGTGACACCCGAAGGTTATGTAGAAGGCCCATTTATGTTTAAAAGAAATGGGAAATATTATTTTATGTGGTCTGAAGGATTTTGGGGGCAAGATTCGTATAAAGTAGCTTATTCAATTTCTGATAAAGTAACGGGGCCTTTTAAAAGAATAGGTACCATATTATCATCTAATAAAAATATAGCAACAGGAGCGGGGCATCACTCAATAATTAATGTTCCTAACACTGATGATTGGTACATTATATACCATAGAAGACCTATACCTAATGAAGGTCGAGATCATAGGGTTACTTGTATTGATAGAATGTACTTTAATGAAGATGGAACCATTAAAAATATCAAAATGACATTTGATGGGGTGTTACCTCAGTTAATTGATTCTTCTGGAATGGAAAGCAAATAAGATTATTTTATGTCTAATACTTCTATATCAAGGTATTTTGATCTAGATACACCACCAGGATTTAATCCCGGTTCATCTTGAGGAATAGTAGTATTTAGTTGTTTAAAATAGTCAACCCATATTGGAAAGTATTCCTTTGTATCAGGATCTTTATAGGTCATAGGGTACAAATGGAATATTTCTTTATTATTATTAGCTTCTTTATAGGTCTCGTATATTAATTCAGAGCAATAATACTGATCGTTATTAATATCAAATACATCATCATAAGATTTACCTAAATATTGGAAAGCATTTTTAGCTGCAAGAGGAGCTAAGTCTGAGTATTCTGCTTTCATACGTCCTCTTACATTCCCTCCTTTACCAGTGTGTTTATTAAAAAAGTCTTTCAGTGATGTTCTTTTTACACCTTGTCCAACTGCCTCAATAATCAATAAAGAATCGGCTTCTTTTACTACAATGGCACAATGAGAAAAATCTCGTCCGTCCCAACCCTCAGTTACTTTATTTATGGCGATACAGAAATCCCCACAATCTAAATCTTGGAAGATTATATCACCTTCTTTAAGATCGTAATGAAATGAATTTTCAGCTACTCTAGAATTGCAACTACTAAATGCAAAGATTGAAATTATTAATATGATGTATTTCATATTGCAAATCTAGAAAAATTATCCTTAAAAACGTTCCTAAAAAGTAGAGAAACGTTTTTAAGGATACGACTAATATTAATGGGGTAATCTATGTTTTGTCAAGCCATATGTGAAAGTACCAAATAAGGCAAACACAAAAACAATGACCATACTATACTCACCATATCCCATTAAAATAAATAGAGGAGCAGTACAACCACCCACTAAAGCCCATCCTAAGCCAAATAAGATGCCTCCTAATAAATATCTCCAAATACTTTTTTGTTTATCGGCAAGAATAATGTCTTTACCATCAAAATCTTTAACATGTAGACGTTTAATTACCTGTACACAAATTGCACCTACAACAACTGCAGACCCAATAAAACCGTACATGTGAAAGGATTCGAAACGGAACATTTCTTGAATTCTAAACCATGATATTGCTTCACCCTTTGAAAGGGCAATACCAAAGAAAATTCCTAAAATTAAATATATAATAACTCTTTGAGGTTTCATTTTTTTATTGGTTTAGTGTTAAAGGATGTACGGTATGATTAACCAAGTCATGATTAATCCACCAATGAAATAACCAATAACGGCTATAAGTGACGGTAACTGTAAATTAGATAATCCGCTTATGGCATGTCCTGAAGTACAACCACCAGCATATCTAGAACCATATCCAATTAAAAAACCTCCAAACGAAAGCATTAAGATACCTTTTAAAGAGAAGATAGCATCAGCATTAAAAAGTTCTGTTGGTAATACGTAATGGTTATCGCTATTGATGCCTAATTCACTTAAATGTTGTGATGTTGCCTCAGAAATACCTGCTAAATGATCTCCTCCTAAATAGTTATGGCTTATGAATCCACCAATAATACAACCTACGGCAAATATTAAATTCCACGATTCTTTTTTCCAATCAAAATTGAAAAAGGAATTTTTTTTACCCGCACCACAAGCAGAACAAATGATTCTGAAATTTGATGAGAGACCTAGATTTTTACCATAAAGTAGTAAAAGAGCCATTGTGGCACCAACAATCGGACCTGTAATAAACCAAGGCCACGGTGCTATTAATTTTTCCATCTTAAAATATGTCGTTGAATGAAAGTTTGTAAGTGTGTTAATCATAGAAAGTAGAGGGAGTTTCGTGATATTCCCTCTACATAGATGGTAAGATGATTACCCATTGATTTTTTTCCAAGCAGTAAAACCGCCTGCTATATTATGTATATTATTAAAACCATTATGTGCTAATATTAAAGAAGCAAGATATCCTCTAAGTCCTTTGGCACAAGTCACATAAAGTGGTTTATTTCTATCGATTTGATCTAAATTTTCTCTTAAAGAATCTAATGGGAGATTTAAAGCCCTAGTATCAATTTTACCTGCATTTTCTAATTCCAATGGATTTCTTACGTCAAGAATAGTAATGTCCTCATTACTTTCAAAAGCAGCTTTTGCTACAGCCACATTTACTTCCTTGAATAATCCTTTTTGGGCATTCTGTGCTACAAAACCGGCCACAATCACTGGATCTTTAGCTGGAGAGAATGGGGGAGCGTATGCTAAATCTAGATTAGGTAAATCTTCAATAGTAAGTTTAGCATAAATAGCCGTTGCTAATACATCAGTGCGTTTATCAACACCTTTTTCACCAAATAACTCAGCCCCAAGAATAACATGAGTATCTTTAGTGTAGTAAATTTCAATAAACATATCTTTACCGCCAGGGTAGAATCCAGGATGAGAATTAGCAATAATAAAGGTAGATTCAAACGGAATACCTTCTCTTTCTAATACTTTAGGACCTGCTCCAGTACGTGCTATAGTATGATCAAACATTTCCATAATTGCAGTACCGTAACCACCAGGGAATACTTCATTTCCTCCAACAGCATTTGCACCAGCTACACGTCCGCCTTTATTAGAGTGAGTACCCATAGGGAACCAACCTTCTGCATTGGTTACTATATGTGGAATAGAAGCACAATCACCAGCAGCATAAATATCTGGCAAATTGGTTTCCATTTTATCATTTACTATCAAAGCACCATTAGGAAGATGAGCAGCACCTTTTGAAGTTAGCATCTCAGTAATAGGCTTAACTCCAATTGACATAATTAAAAACTCAGAGTCAATTGTTGTGTCATCACTTAAAATTAGGCTACCATCTTTATTAATTTGTTTAATAGACTTACCTAATTGTAGATTAACTCCATTTTCAGATAAGACTTTTTCACCCATTGTAGCAAACTTATCATCCCATGGTCCTAAAATATGTTGTCCTAACTCTACAATGGTCACTTTCTTACCAATTTGAACAAGGTTTTCAGCTGTTTCAAGTCCAATTAGTCCTGCACCAACAATAGTAATATTGTTAGCACTAGAAAGAATGTCAGATTTCACTATTCTATCAAAGTCCTCTATTGTCTTTGCATGGGCCCATTCTTTATATTCTGCTAAACCATCAATAGGAGGTGTTATTGCAGTACCTCCAGTTGCATAAACAAGTTTATCATATTTGTATTCACCTTTAGCAGTATATACAATATGACTTTCAGGATCTATGTTTGTAACAGGTTCTTCTAAATGAACATCTATATTAAATCTTTGGCGAAGTAAATCAGGTTTTACCACCAATAGTTTGTTTCTATCTTTTATTTTTCCGGAAAAGGCATAAGGAATACCACATGTAGCGTAACTAATGTTAGCTGTCTTCTCAAATAATATGATTTCAGCATTTTCATCAGTTCTTCTTGCTTTAGCAGCAGCTGAAGGGCCGGCAGATAATCCGCCAATTACGATGATTCTTTTTTTGTTATCCATTTCCAAATTGATGTCTATTATTTAATTGATGATACAAACATATAAGAGGAGAAATATTAAAAGTGTAACTTTTGTCACATAAACGTGCTGATCTAATTGCAAAATCGAATAATTGGTTTTTGTTAACATATCATGAAGTAAATGATACATCTTTTATGATTATTGATATTAAAACATAAAAAATTTATAATTTTTCTTGTTTAGTCCTTATATTGAACAAACAAAATAATTAGTGTTCTGATTTACTTTGACAAAATTGCTAGCACATAAAAAATATTATATACTTCTATTTTTATCATTATTACTATTGTCTTCCAATGCTTACAGTAATGAGACTAATATACACACCCAAAAAAAATTAGAAGAATATAAATCTAAGTGTAGATATTTTGCAAGAACTACTTCTGATTCAACATTAATATATGCCAATAAAATATTATTAATTGCCCAAGAAATTAAAAGTATAGAGTGGGAGAGTATGGCCTATCAGTATATGGGTTCTTATCATTTAAGAAAAGGCCATATGGATGTTGGTTTTGATTATGAAATTAAAGCCTTATCTCTTTCAGAATCTATTAATGATTGGTCTGATATTGCAAATATCTCCAATAACTTGGGTGTATTTTATTTTCGATCTAAAGAATACGAAAAGTGTATTCGTTTTTATCGAAAAGCAATCTATTCAATGAATAATCTGATTGAAGATTCAGAAAACATCACTATCAGACAAAGAAGCAATTTAGTTTCCATGATTTTTAATATGGGAGAGGTTTTTAGTGTTATGAATCAAAATGATTCTGCATTATACTATTTGGATCAAGCCTATTTAGAATCGATTAAACATAATTTTGAAGAGCAAGAAGCATATGTTATTGCTATTAGATCAAGAGTATTTTTCAATCAAAATAAACTACAACTAGCCATCAATGAAGTAAAATCTCCTATTCAATATTTTAAAACTAATAATATTATGGATGGGTGCAATGAATATAGCTTGTGGTTAATTGAGTATTATATTCGTCAAAAAGAGTTTAATAAGGCAACAAAAATTGCTTTAGATATTTATAATGGAGAAGGGTTAGGTAATACTAAATATTGGAAAAAGGAAGCTTCAAGAATGCTTCACTTGATAGAAGTTGAAAGAAAAAATTGGAAGAACGCTTATCGATATAACAATGAATACCACTTTTTAGAACAACAATTAGAAAGTACCGATATAAAAGAAAGGATTGAAAGAATAAAACAAAATTATTTATCAAAAAAGAAAGAAGCTGAAATTGTTCTCTTAAAAGAAAAGAATGAACTAGATAATAAAATACTAAAGCAACAGACTTATTTTATTTATGCAATGGTATTTTTATTTATCGCTTTAGCAATAGGAATTTATCTATTGCTCAAATTCTATTTAAGATTAAGAACTGCTTATGCTAACATTAGAGAGAAGAACAATGAAATTGAAGCACAGCAAGAAGAAATTTTAGCTCAAAAAGATCATCTTCAAAATTATGTACACCTTCTTGATGATAAAAATAAACAAGTAGAAGCAGGTATTTCATATGCTAATAGAATACAAGCAGCTACACTTCCAGTAAAGAACAAAATGGAGGCTATTTTGGGCAATATCACTCTGTTCTATCAACCTTGTGGAATGGTTTCTGGTGATTTTTATTATTGCTCTGGTAAATTATACAAGAATAACGAGAGAATTTGTATTGTTGCCACTGTAGATTGTACAGGTCATGGTGTCCCTGGTGCTTTTATGTCTTTGATAGGTAATGGTATATTAAACGAAATCATTAAAGTAAAACATATTGTTCAACCCTCGGATATTTTAGAGGGATTACATCAAAGATTACAAACAACCTTGAGTCAATATGAAGAATATGGTGTACAAGATGGGATGGATATCACTATTGCTTGTATAAACTACTCACAACAAAATGTAACTGTAAGTAGTGCTAAAAATTCTTGGGTGTATTTTCAAAACGATCAACTTAACTATATTAAAGGGGATAGAAGATCTATCGGAGGAATGGACCTTAATACTAATAGATTTGTAGATCATGAAATTGATGTATCTCGTGAGAAAGCAACTTTCTATTTTTACTCCGATGGATACCAAGATCAGTTAGGCGGTGAAAAAAATAGAAAATACTTAGTTAAAAATTTCAGGAATTTACTCTCACATATTGTTCATCTCTCTAATTGGGAACAAGAACAAGTGTTAAAGACAACCCATGAAAAATGGAAAAAACAACAAAATGAACCTCAAACAGATGATATTTTGGTATTAGGTTTTTCTGTTGGATAACGAATGATTTTTAAGATGATTCTTCCATTCTATTTCAAATAATAACATTCATATAATTACAATTTTATTGGGTTACTTTTGTGTTATTTAATTTGTATTGCAATTAAATGCGTAAATAACGCTATGTCATCTATTTTCAATCTCAACCGGTTTAACATTAAAATTTCATGTGTTTTCATTATGATGAATCATTTTCAATTACTGAAATAGTGCATTGTATTTCATAAAATTTTTAAAAATACCTAATAATGGTTATTGATAAATTAATAATTGTTCCATTAATTTGTAAACATCAAAATTGATATAAAACTTAAGTCAAATAAGTAGTTATATAATCCTCTAGTCGTAGGAGGATTCTAAAAAATCCACGTTTTACGTGGATTTTTTTATTGATACTACTTAACATGTGTAGCGAAACTAAATATTTTAAATACCCGTTGTAATTGTTGTGGTTCAAACAAATAAATATAACAATGTATAAATTATTAACGATTCTATTTTATTTATTACCCTTCTTTACTTTTGCCCAAAATATTGATGGTATTAAAATTGGTCAGAAAGATCAAAGTGATAAAATTATTCATCATGATAACTTACACTTTCAGGTAATGCCCGTTGTTTCTGAAGCTAATGGAAAATGTTATGGTGTTATGTATATGCCAATTGATAGTGAATCAAATATCCCAACAACACTTACTCAAAATGAACAAGATTCTTTTGAAAGTTATATAGAGGATAAATTTAAAGTAGAATTTGATTCAACAATTAATTATCAAAACGAATATTTAAAATTTGCTTTTGATGATGGCATAGAATATGAAATTAATGTCGAAAATATAAACGGTGAATTAGATACCTATTTTGTAGTTTGGTATGAAAAAATTGCTGTAAAGGTTGAGGACTTTTATCAAGATGTTCGTTAGATTTGTTTTTTAATCTAAAACATAAGTTATGGGTGCATTAATGAATTTTGCTATTTTCCCTATTGATAAAGGTGATCACATAGGTGAATATGTAAGTAAAGTGGTAAAACATATCAAAGAATCAGGGTTAACTTATCAGTTTGGCCCTATGGGAACAATTATAGAAGCTGAAACGGTAACTGAACTTCTTAAAATAGTAGATGAAGCCTATAAGATAATGGATCCAATTTCTGATAGAATTTATTGTGTGATGAATATGGATTACAATAAAAACAAATCAGGAATGATAAAAGCTAAAACTGAATCTGTTGAGAAACGGATTGGAAAAGTAGCAAAGTAATCAATATGATAATTAGAAGGAGTTCTTGAAGAACTCCTTTTTTGTTTAACTATTTTATTTCATTATTAAACATTTCATGCAGGAATGAGGTTGTTTGTAAAGAATAGAATAAAATAACATGAAAAATATATTGATAATTGGAGGAAGTTCTGGAATAGGTAAATCTTTAGTGGATCTACTTTCAGAAGATCCTAAAAATAAAATTTACGCAACCTATAATCATACATCACCAACTTCCCAAAACGGTGTAGTATATTATCATTACGATGTTTTATCAGATGATATCTCAAATTTAGACTTACCCAAAGAATTACATGGTTTGGTATATTGTCCAGGTAGTATCAATTTAAAGCCATTTCAAAGAATAAGTGATTCAGATTTTATAGATGATTTTCAGTTACAAGTAATTGGAGCTATCAGAATTGTACGTGAAAACATAAACGCTTTGAGAAAGGGGAAAGGATCAATTGTTTTCTTTTCAACTATAGCAGTTCAATCTGGATTTAAATTTCATGCATCAGTAGCAACATCAAAAGGTGCAATCGAAGGATTAACTAAATCATTAGCATCAGAATTTGCACCCCATATAAGAGTAAATGCAATTGCTCCTTCACTAACTGATACTCCATTAGCTGCTAAATTATTAAGTGACGATACAAAGAAAGAAGCAAATGCTAAAAATCACCCATTAAAAAAAATTGGTGAAGCAAAAGACATTGCACATATGGCTGATTTTTTACTATCAGATAAAGCACAATGGATGACAGGACAGATTATACACATAGACGGAGGATTATCAACCTTAAAATTATAACTGATATGTTTGGATTATTTAAAAAGAAATCACCCAAAGAAAAATTAGAAGCTAAGTATAAAAAACTTATTGAGGAAGCTCATAAACTATCTCATACAAATCGGAAAGAAAGCGATTTAAAAACTTATGAAGCAGATCAAGTATTAAAGGAAATTGAAAAATTATAATTATGGCATTTTATCAATTTAAAAGAGACCAAAGAATCGCAGCTAGCTTAGATGAAGTATGGGATTTTATTTCATCACCTAGAAATTTAAAAGAAATTACTCCAGACTATATGGGGTTTGACATTACTAATGGTGATCTTCCAGAAAAAATGTATGAGGGTATGATGATTACTTATAAAGTAAGCCCCTTATTAGGATTGAAAATGGATTGGATGACAGAAATTACTCATGTCCGCGATCGTGAGTATTTTGTTGACGAACAAAGAGTTGGACCTTATTCATTGTGGCATCATCAACATATTGTAAAAGAAATACATGATGGTGTACTCATGGAAGATATTGTGACATATTCACCACCTTTTGGGCCATTAGGAGCCATAGCAAATTCATTAATTATAGAGAACAAATTAAAGGAGATATTTGCATATAGAAAGAAAGTAATACAAAAAAAATGGGGAGAATTACCAGATGTTAGATCAGTTGATGGACTAGCAGGATAATTTGTAAACCTAATAAATGGGCAAGTGTAATTAAAAATGCAATTATACTTGCCCATTTTTATTTGTCTCTGCATCTTTTTGCCCATATACCAACTTTAATGTAAATGTATTTAAAGTAATATCATAATTGTACATTAACTTATCTAATTTTAGGTACAAACAAACTGCTTTTATAAATTAATGTACTACCGCATAAACAAAATATTACTATTTTTCATCTTGATTCAAGGAGGTTGTAAATCAATCGAAAATAAAAATGAGACACCTTTATTTTCGGATTATACAATTCGTCAAGAAAAACCTTTATTAAGTGATTTAGAACAAATCACTGGGATTGTAAAATCAGGTAATAAAGGTAAAGTTTGGATTCATGAGAATACTCAAAACGATCCTTATATTTATTTGTATGATATACCTACAGGGAAACAAATCAAAAAAGTCTTTGTTAGAGGTACCTCTTTTTCATGGGAAGATTTAAGATCAAGCAATAAAGATGGAGTGTATAGTATCCATATCGCTGATACTGGAAATGCTAATAAATCAAGAAACACTCTACAGGTTTATACTTTCGATGAAGATCTAGTGGAAGATGATTTTGTCGCTCCATATATTAAAAATTATAGTTTTCCAGATGAACCCAAAGATATTAGAGCTATGCTTGTTAATTCAAAATCAGAAGAATATTATTTTTTTACTTACTCGATGAAGAATGCTGAAATATTTAAAATTTCTATGCACCAACAGGAGGGAGTATTAAAAAAAGTAGGATGTTTTGGATTAAAAAATATAAAGTCTGCTGACTTATCAGAAGATAATTCATCAATAGTATTCTTAACAGACTTAGGTGTTTATGTTTATCCTTTAAGCAGGGGAAAACTAATAGAAGAATCATTGAAGAATAAAAAAACTGTTTTTGAATATCCAATTAATAATACCTTAGAAACTAAAGGGGTCTGTTATACAAATAAAAAAGAGATTTATTTAATTAGTAATGATAAACAAGCCACAACCCCAATAGTATCAATTTTTGAAAATGGAAAGATGAATACAGAATTGAACAATTAATTCATTATAGATATATAAAAAAGGCGATCTCAAAGTTATTGAGATCGCCTTTTTGCCTCTTATCGAATTTATTATTGGCCAGATCGTCTTTTTATCGGATCTAAATTTTGTTTTATTTTATTGATAAGTTTAGTATCCATTTTTTGTGATTGCAATTGATAAATAAATTGATTGGTTCTTGATAGTACACTTTTTTCTGTCCTCATTCCTATACTATTTCTTAAATAATTATAGGGAAAGAAAATATCACCCGTTTCTTGAACCTTTGGTAAATAAGACAAAGTAATCGGAATATACTCTATTGTTTCTTTGGCTTGTAATGGATGATTAATATAATATAATCCATATTCAACCCATGTTTCATTTTCTCTTTCCTTTTGTAATCCTAAATTTATAACATACCCTCTTTTTAATAATTCAATATCAGAAGTTGTAGGAAGGAGGTAAGCAAAAAGATCTTTATAATAGGTGGATGAAATACTTTCAGAAACTGTTTTTTGAATACCTTTATCTCGTAGACCTTGCATTCTTAAGTAATGAAATAAATGTACCTTTTCCTTATCACTAAGCTTAATATCTTTAGATTTCCCGGTAAGATATGGAATGAAAAAGGACAGAGTGGTCTCATTTTGTTGAAAATTACTTACCACTTTAAAATAGAAAGATTTTAAGGGTTTAGTCTTCGCTTTTGCCATCAATCGAATAAAGTCTGATTGATACTCATTGGTAAAATTAATTCTTTGCTCTTCATTAAAATAAAACCAATACACTTCTTTAAATTGTGATAGTAACATATTATGTAATAAACTATTTTGTTCTATCGAGAGCTGTTGGATAAGAAAGGGCATATAATCTTTAGGATACAGAACATTTTTATTAAGGAAATTTTCATATAATGTGCCATATGCTATTCCTCTTTCTGCATCTGTATACTTGTTGATGTTCTTTTGTATTGTTGATGTTATATCATACCCTAATTTAAAATAGCCATAACCTTTACATGACTGGTCTAAAGGAAAACTCCCTTCGGGTAAATCAATAAGAAGATCTTTATCATCTAACAAATACCATTGATTATTGATTTGTATTTTTTGTTGAAGAGCAGGGTTAAAGTATTTAATTTTGAGCATTTTATTCTCATAAGAAAAAGATACTCTTGGCATCCTCTTCTTCTTTACCCATTCATTTGCCCAACTCTTTAAATTAATATTAGAAGCTTTTGCTATTTCATCAATAAGATTATCGAAAGTGGCATTACCATAAGAGTAATTTTTAAGATAACTTCTTAAACCCATTTTCAACTGTTCTTCTCCAACCATTAATTCAAGCTGTGACATAACCACTGGAGCTTTAGAATAAATTATAGCACCATACAAAGTGCCCGCTAGATTTAGGTTATCTAAGCCTTGTTGGATGGCATGTCTTCCATCAGTTCTATCAACTACATAGGCTTTATTTTGATGAGCTAAATAGAATTGTAAGTCATGATTGATTTCAGGATACTCAGGGGCAACAGCTTTTGCGGCAATAAAATTAGCAAAGACTTCTTTTAACCAAACATCATCAAACCATTTCATAGTAACTAAATTACCAAACCACATATGAGCCACCTCATGAGCAATAAGTTTTGCTCTTTGCATTTTCTGGGTGTCATTCGCATTTTCATCAAGTATTAAAGATGATGCTCTATACTGTATGGCTCCAACGTGTTCCATTCCACCATATTGGAAAGGTGGTATTAAGGCAAAATCAAGTTTATTAAAAGGAAGAGGTATATTGGTATATTCCGTTAACCATGCTAGTGATTTTTTATGAAGATGAAAAATAGCGTCTTTATTGGCTTTAATTTTAGAGTCTTCTTCCATATGGAGCATATGAAACTCTAATCCATTTTCTTTAAAAATTTCTTCTTTAAATTCACCGGCTACAAATGAAAACAAATAGGTACTTATTTTTTTTGTCTTTCCGAATTGAATGATCTTTCTATCTTCATTTTCCACTTCTTTACCATATTCACCAGCTATTGCTTTCCAATCTTTAGGAAGGTCTAAACTTAATTGATAAGTGGCTTTTAAATCTGGCTGGTCAAAACAAGGAAATAATGTTCTTGCCCTATCAGGTACTAATAGAGTGTACATATAGTTCTCCTTTCTATTTAGAGATTGATCTCCTGCAATAAATTGATAAGAAATCTTATTCTCACCTTCTTTTAGGTGTTCCTTATCAATTATAATATGTTCATTCTTAACTGTAACTTCAATTTTTTGATTATTGACAATTACATTATTAATGCGAGGTTGATCAACTTTAAAATCTAAGATAAGAGGGTAGTTATTAGTATTCTTATGTAGTGTAATTAAAGAAGTGGCTTGTATTTCTTTGGCCTTATCTTTAGGAAGAATAAAATGTAGCTCATAATTAATATTACCTAATTCTTGGAAACGCATTTCCGCTAACTCTTTAGTAATACCATCAGAAGTTAATTGGTCCATATCATATATTTTATGCGTTGTACAGCCTACAAACAAGAGTAATACACAGATAATGCTAATGATCCTTTTCATATAGTAATGAATGATGTTACGAGTTTAAATTATTGATTATGACTTGATTAATTCATCCTTTAATTGTAATAAACGAAGGTAATCAAAAAGTATAAAAGACGATTATTGAAAAAAAATTACATCACTTTTTCAATTTTTGTTATAATATTAATCAAATTTTTGATGAGTTAGTACGCCTTCATAAGTTTCATCAAAAATAAATATAAGAAAGATAGAGATTAGGTACATCAAAGAGCTGAACGAAATTCACATTCCAAATGTTTGATAGTTAAACCCAATTTTAAATGAATTATGAAAAAGAATATTCTTTTCTTGGAGAATAATGCTTTTATGAAAAACCTTGTTAAAGCAGTATTCAAAACACAACATAATGTGATTACCTCAGATTGTATTTCAGATGCAATTCAGATATTCAGTAATGTAAGACAAGATTTAATTATTACAGATTTGAATTTAGATGGAGAAAACGGAATTGACTTTGTCAATAAAATCAAGGATTTAGATAATGATGTACCGATTATAATTTTATCAGGTGAAACAGATGCTAAGATACAATGTTATTTATTAGGAGTAGACGATTTCATTGCCAAACCATTTCTTATAAAAGAATTAGATTTGAGAGTAAATAACCTTTTAAAAAGATCACTAGAGTATTACTGTAAAGAATATAATCATTAATTATCCTTTTGTTTTTTTTTCGTCACTTTAAACGAATACAAATTCTGAGAGATATAACTGTAAATAATAGAGACAAAAATAGTTAATATCTTAGATATAGTAGGGTAGAAGTGAAGGACATCTACAAATACTTTCATTAAAATGTAATTAATAAAAATTGCTCCAATACTCACTTGCACATATCTAAAAAACTGAACACGACCTCTTAAGTCTGATTCTTGAAATGTAATATATTTTTGTAGTAAAAAACCAGATGTAAGCGTGATTGGATAAACAATAAATAACGCAGCAATATGAGAACTTAGAGTAATTATTCCTAAGTCTAAATTCTTTTGAAAAAGTACATAATGATATATCGTAAAATATAAAAGGATATCAAATACTAGATTCCCCCCTCCACAAACAGCATATCTGTAAGTTTTAAGCGGCATAAAAGGCTTGAATAACCCATAAAATAGGTCAATAAAATTAATTAACTTGTTTTTCATATTAATGCAAAAATCAAATATAATTTATTTTCGTTGGAACCCATTTTTTATAATATTAATTATACTTTTATTTAAATTTTATTAGAGATTATTGAGATTTATCTAAAAATGATTTAATTTTATATCGCTGTACAAAATAGACTAACTTTTTCTGAACCTGAAGTACATGAACAACTATATTAAGAATGTAAGATTCTCTAAAGGTCTTTCCCAAGAAACTCTATCGCAAAAATCTGCCTTACCATTATGGCATATTCAATTAATTGAGAATAATGTTATCTATCCTTCAGATAATGATTTACAAAAATTATCTATTGTATTGAATGTAGATAAAGACTCTTTAATTTATAGTAAAAGCCTTGATAGTAAACAACTCTTGATTATTTACTTTTCAATATTTACTATGTTTTTTATACCCTATGGTAATATAATAGGACCGTCTTACTATCTATCAACTCATTTCAATTTATCAAGTTTTGTGCGAAATGAAGGGAATAAATTCATAAACTTTCAATTGGGTTGGTCTATATTTTTGACAGTATTTATTGTGTTTTTAACTATTGATCATTTACATTTAGATGTTTCTTATATTCCTCCCTACTCTCTCTGGTTTTCTTTAATTGTATTAATTTTGTTTAATATTTTTTATACTATTAATAAAGTAATACGTTTATACATCAAAAAATAGCATTGATTTATACGACTGATACATTTATAGTAATATAATGACATGCAATTAAAGTCCTAACAATTTTTAACAAGATGATTTTTTTTCAACTATCAATGTTGATAAAACGTTAAAAAATAATGTAAATTTATAACAAATCAACAATCTCATGAAAGCTGTACAAATATTCACTCTAACATTATTAATATTCTCTGGTATAGTTAATGCTAATGAGCGTAATAATCACAAGAAATCAAACGATGAAAATGTGATGATAACTGATCTAATTGGTAAAGACCTTACCAATCAAAAAGAAATTAATGATGCTTTGAATGTTTATTTAGATATTGAGAAAGAGGGGGATACACAATATATTTTTAACCCTCAAAATGATCAATTGGTTATGTATTTTAAAGAAGGAGTGAAAGAACTTCAATTAACAGCCATAAAAAAGACTTCCCAATTAACCAATGTGTATTATAAAGTAAATAATGATTTCACTTTACATGTTGTCATGTATAATGGGACTAAAAATATAGTAGATGTTAGAACAAGAAAGTATTTTCCTGAATATGAAAAAAACTTTAGAGTAATAACAAGTGAAAAAAATAATTAGATGTTATCAATTATAAAGTGATGACCCTAATATGAAAAAAGGTATTGAGTGATCAATACCTTTTTTTATATTCGCATTTAATATTCAATAGAAATAATGTAACTTTTTTAAAAGTTATAAAAATAATCTTCAGATGCACCATAAAAATCCACATAAGTCAGGGTACGATATAGATAAGTTGTGTTCTCAAATGCCTCAACTTAAATCTCATATAATACTTACAAAAGGGAATACTAAAAGTATTAATTTTCATGATGCAGAATCTGTAAAATTATTAAACAAAGCATTATTAAAGGCCCACTATAAAATCAAATTTTGGGATATTCCAAAAGGCTATCTTTGTCCACCAGTTCCAGGCCGATTAGATTATTTACTTGGTATTAATGATTTAATAAAAGAAACCACCAATTTATCCTACAGAGAAATAAAGGGTTTTGATGTAGGTACAGGTGCTAATTTAATCTACCCATTACTAGGTTATAGTTTTCTTGGTTGGAAATTTTCAGCTTCAGAAATAGATGATGTAGCAATCAATAATGGTATCAATATTCTAAGAGAGAATAAGATAACACCCAAACAAATTCACATTAAGAAACAAAACGATGTGAATTCAATATTGAAGGGCTTAATCGTAGCTTCTGATAGAATTGCTTTTACTATGTGTAATCCTCCTTTTTATAAAAATGAAAAGGAAGCTTTAGATGCTTCTAGACGTAAGAATAAAAACTTGAAGCAAAAAAATGGAGAAAACAGAAATTTTGGCGGTCTTAATAATGAACTTTGGGTAGAAGGTGGTGAACTTGAATTCATCATAAAAATGATTGATGAAAGCACATCTCTTAAAAATGAGGTGATTTGGTTTACAAGTTTAGTATCCAATCAAGATCATATTTTACCACTTCAAAAAAAATTGAAAAAAGCCAAAGCTCACTATAGAATTATAGATATGGGTCAAGGACAAAAGAAAAGTAGATTTATAGCTTGGTCTTATATAAAAAAATAAGCAGGTTTTTACACCTGCTTTTTTCTTATTCTTCTTTTTGGACCATTGCTAATGGTGTTTGATACATCAAAGCAATATCTTTTAGCAATGATTTATTTTGTGCATATTGAACATCCAAACGGATTCTTCTTTCCTCTGTCATAAATGGATCTTTTGATTTCTTTATTTGCCATAAACCTGTTATACCAGCAGCTCCGGCAAATCTGCCTACAGAATAATCTTTAGTTAACTGTTCAGCTTCATAGATTGGCAGAGGCCTATTTCCAACGATAGACATATGACCTAAAAGTACATTCACAAGTTGTGGTAATTCATCTATACTTGTTTTTCTAATGAGTGCTCCAACTTTCGTTACCCTAGGATCATTTTCAAGTTTAAAGAAAGTAGACGTGGAGTTTTCATGTTTATGTTGATTTTCGCAAATTTTAAATCCATTATCTCCATGTAAGAGATTACCTTCAGGTATTGTAGTGGGATCTAATTTTTCTTCATCACCATAAGAATTTTCCACTTGAAGGTCTTTTACTAAATGATCAGCATTTACCTTCATCGATCTGAATTTCAAAAATGGTATTTCTTTATAATTTTTTCCAATTCTTCTAGAAATATAAAATATAGGTCCTTTTGATTCTAATTTGATCGCAATAGCAACTATAAGAAACACAGGTGATAGAACAGTGAGTAGTACAACACTTCCAATTATATCTATAGACCTTTTAGAAAAGAGATAAAATTTTTTTTTTAAGTCGAATTTATTTTTTGGTAAATCGACAGTTTTGGTGTTATCCTTTACTAACCATTTGTCATACTTCCTTAAAATATTTTTTACTCTAAGCATTAATTCTTTTGGTAAGAAAGGCTTCACAACATAATCATCGACACCTAACTCTAAAATTTCAAATTTCTTTTCAGAAGAATCTTCACCTGATAAGGTTATTATTGGTAAATGAGAATATTTGGGTTGTTTTTTTATTTCCTTAATAAAGCTTTCACCGCTTTCGTTACTTAAATTTAGATCAGTAATTACTAAGTGTAATTCATTTTTATCTAAAAATTCTGTTGCTTCAGTTATAGAACTAAAACAATAAACCTCATAAGTTGTAGAAAGTAGTGTTTTGACAAAATTTTGCATGAATTTGTCATCATCTAAAAGTAATATTCTTTTGGTCATATCGATTGAATGTGGGTTTGAATCCTGGTATTTGTTATCATAACAGAGATTACTAAAATTCAGTTCCTATAAAAATTAATTCTAAACAATTCGTTCCAACCATTAACAAATTATTGTATTATTATAATCTATCATGGTAATTATAGGCTGATAGTGTTTCTTTTAAAGAATTTTCTTTGGTGTATTGTTTCACCCATTCATGCCCTTTATGAGCCAATTCCTTTCTTGCACTATCATTTTCAATGTAATAACTTATCTTATCAATTAAATCCATTACATCATAATCAATTAATTGTCCTCCTTCTCCTACAATTTCGGTTAACGATCCGCCGTTGGTACTAATTACTGGTGTTTTTGTGGCCATGGCTTCAAGTGGAGTATAACCAAATCCTTCATAGAGAGATGTAAAAACAAACAAGTCAGAAGCATTGTAGAAGTTATTTAGATCATCATCCGGTATGAAACCACTAAACTCTACATTTTCAATCCCGAGATCTCTAGCCATTTCTGGATATTTCGTGTACTCTGGATGGGCTCCTGCAATCTTTAAATAAGTATGTGGATATTTTTTTTCTATTACCTTCATCGCTTGCAGAAGTAAACCTACATTTTTACGTTCTCCTAATCCTCCAGTATATATTATAGTAAAGCGGTTTTCATCTTTCGTGACATTTTTATCATAATAGAATTGATTAAAATCGATGAAACCCTTACTTACATAAATTAATTCTTCTGGATAATCAGCGTACTTAATGGTATCTAACTTCGCATTATTAGAAACCACTATAATAGGTATTTTGTTTTTCTTGAACCTATTAATTGCCCATTTATAATAACCTGTAAACCAAGCGTCTGCTTCTGAAACATGTAATAGTGAGACATCATGCATTGTTACCACTGTGGGGTTCGGTAGATAGGAACTTGCCAAACCTGAGATAAACCAATGCCCGTGAACAATCTGATCCTTTGGAGTGTTTTTAATTTTTTGATGAATAAAATAGGGAAGTATATAAGGATGTAAACCTTTAAATGATCTATAGGGAATTTTTTTTATCCAATTCTGCTCATGGTAAGTTATATCACTATGGTCTGGTTTAAATACTTTGTACAATTTTACATTTGTATTCATTTCTCTTAAACTTTCACCTAACATGTAACTATACCTACCAATCCCAGAATTAAAATGTTGGCAACAGGCTAGTGTTATATTCTTAGGAATTAACATTGAATTTTTCATGATATTTTGCGAGTTTTATCTTCCTTTTTTCTTCTATGATTCTCTGTTTTTCATTTTCTTCTTCTTGTAGCTTCTTATTTTTATCTTCAAAATACTTTTCGATGTGTTCTATTGTTCGCATTAACATAGCAATCCAAATCCACATCAAAATATTAAATGGTAAAATACCATTAACGTCTTGAGCTTGTTCAACTACTACAATTGAAGCAAGAGTAGCATATACGGATAGTAATAACACTTTTAGTTCTGTGTTATCAAGCCGCCAAAATTGAGTTCTTGTCAAAAAATAATAGATGAAAGTGATGAAAATTGTAGAATATACGATGAGCCCCAACCAACCCGCTTCTACCATAATTCTTAGGTGTCCTGAGTCTGGTGCAAAATTAGCAAGCATAGTTCCTGGTGAGAAACGTACCCCCCAAACTCCTGTACTGCCCAAGCCTCCTCCGAGTGGATGAGCAAAAATCCATGGGTACATTGCATGACGGTTTTCTTCTCTTTCTTTATAAGAGGTATCTTTTGAACCTGCAAAAGTTGATTGTATTCTTTGAATGTGATAATTATCTGTAGGTGTATTGATTAATATGATAAAGAAAACAGCAAATACGGCTCCTGCCATATAAACTTTAGTATTTCCCCATAAAGCCACAACAATAGCAACTATAACCACTACCAATGCAATACCGGACCTTGTTCCTGACCAAACTAAAGCAGGTAAACAAATGAGGGTACCAATAATAATAAAGATTTTTTTTCGCCAATTATAAAGGGGTAATAAAAACACACCCATGACAATGATAATGGCCATGAGCATACCAAAATGGGCGGGTGAAGCAAGTGTTCCAAAAACTCTCCATCGACCTGAGATATATACTAAGTGCTTCGCATCATTTGCGTATACCCAAGCCATTTCAAAAGGGAAATAGCCATTTAAATTTTGTATATCTCCCCATAAACCACTAAAATAACAACATCCAAACATAAAAAATATAAGTGATTTTAAGTCTTCAATGGTTTTGAAATAATAGTATACTATAAAATATAAAAGGGGATATAATACATAAGGACGCATCACAAAAAACCACGCCACTCTTGATGCTGCACTTGGATTACCTACTTGAATAATATTCCAACAAATCCATCCGACAATAGGATACATCATAGGAATTTGAAAAGTTGATGCATAATCTTTATTCTCACCACACTTATATAAATGTCCGAGAATGGTGAACATTATTGCAAAATCGAATCCTAATCCAATTGGTGCAGGAATATTCATTTTAAGTGGAATACCTATAAAAATACACAAGAAAATATAGAAGTAGATACTCATTCTTGTATAAAAGAAAAGAGATAATAAGAAGGGTACAGCAATACTCATGATAGCAATAGCTACCCCTAACCCCCAATTTACATTGTTAGCTAAGTGTGCTACTCCTAAAGATAGAAGTAGTGCAATTACAATACTGAATATCCCTATTAGTACACCTCTACTCATCTGAATTCTTTCTTTCTGTATGAATGAAATTTCCTTTAGCTTTCCCTTGAAAGATGCTAAATAAACTTTTTAAATTACTCCCAATTACAGCTGGTAAACGTTGTAGCAATTGAAAAAAAGCTGATGTTAGGCCATTAAAGGTTAAGAAACAAAATGCCCCAAAACCAAGACATAAAAATGCTATGGTAAATAGATATTGATTAGGTATAAAAACCAATTCTATTACACAAAGTATTGGGGTAAGAAGCATTAAAATACTTCTAGGCGGACGGAGAACTGAAATAGTATAATCAAAAGCTTCAATACTAAGTCCTAAAAATATTCTTTTTAAAAGTCTTGGTAAGAACGCAAATGCAGTCATATATTGTTCAGCAAACCACCTAGACCGTTGTTGCTGTAATACTTCTATATCATCAGTTTTCTCCTCATATACAATTGCTTCTTCGGCATAAATGCCTTTTAATTTTTGATCATCCAAAAGCCATTCAAGAAATAAGTTTTTATCCATACCTGGATTTTTTAAACATAGTTTTCTAATTCCTTTTAAAAACCATTTCATATCTACTAGAAAAGCAGAACCAGTTAATTCTGGATTCCATCCCATAGCAGATTTATAATTTCTTAGAGATACATTATTTAAGTTTTCAGAAATCAAATCATAACTAGCAACAGCATTCTGACTGTTTAAAGCAGCTCTTTTTCCTTGAATATATTCAAAACCCTCAGATCTAAATTTTAATATTTCATCAAAGAAAGTAGGAGAGACCACATTATCCTTATCTAATAAAATTATTTTATTAGGTTGGAAGGCTAAAATCTCATCATTACTTTCTATAATATCACATGTATATTTTAATGCTTGTATGTAGGTGTTACCTAAATCAGCAGAGAATGTCTTAGAAACAGAAATAATATTCAATTTTTCCGCTTTATCAATAATTTCTTGATCACAATGCTGGAATAATACCAATGTTCTAAATGGTACTTTAGGAGAGTGATTTTGAATGGCTATTAATGCATCTATTAAAGTATGATTTGCTTTGTATGCAGGAATAAAGATAAGCCACTTATCATTATTATTGATATCCCCTTCTTTTCCTTTCCTATGATAGAAAGAACCAATAATGAGTGTAATCATTAGATAAGCACAATAGAACAATAAATATGCTCCAAAGAAATAATATATATAGGATAATACTTCCATGTTATTTTACATTTGAGGTAAGAAAACCACCAAAAACATTACAATGAGTTTCCAATAAATACTCTTGATGTTTTACATCATCATCATCAAAAGTTTCATGTAATTCATAAACATAAAAAACATCAGAGGTTAGATTTAACCACTCATGCCATATAGTAGATTGATGTGTCGGAGGTGTAATTAATAATATATACTGATACTTTTGCCTTAGTTTTACTAATAACGAAAACCAATCATCTGGTAGTAGTAAATCATAAGGAGAACACTCTTCTTGAGATAAATCAAGGACACCACTATCATTTATTGTTTCTCTATCTTTAAATTCAAATCGTTTATATTCTTTTTGATTTACATCTAAAGGCGAAAACCAATCATTATATATAATTAGTGATTTGATATTTGTTTTATTAAACATTTTTTGGAGTTCAAGCAGAGTATGTAATGTTATGTGATTAGATCTAGCTCCCATAAATGTGATGATGTTTTTACCATCTTTATCCAAATCTAAAATAAGTCGTCTTAAATACTTTCTTGAATCAGTATTCCCACCCGCTACAAGTTTTCTTTTATAATTCTGTCTCCACCTTTGTAATTTACTTATAATTCTAGGTTTGAATTTGTGTTTATAATCATGCACAGGAAGGAGATAAATAGAGGCTATGATTGGAATTTTCGATTCTTTATCAATCTGAAAAGGTAAGTGATGTTTTGCATCAAAAATGATTCTTAGAACAACTATAACAAGAATTAGAATCATACTACCCATAGAGGCACCGACTATAATTAATCCTCTTTTTGAACTTTTAGGTTTGATTGGGAAATTTGCAGTTTCAATAATGAAGAAATTATTTCCAGATTCTTTTTCTAATAATTCAGCGAAATGTTTTTTCTCTAATAAATTTAGATAGTATTTTTCCTTTGTTTCAATTTGCCCCTCTAACTTTACAATATTTGAAATGACATCAATATTTTGTCTAGAACGATAGGTTAACTGATTTAACTCGTCTTCTAAAGTTGAAACTTGGGCTTCTAGCTTTACATAATTAATTTGATCCTGTATATATTTATTGACAATCGACTGTTTTGTTAAACTAGGATCGTATGTAGTACTTGATATAGATTTAGATAAATTATTTTTTATTTTATTTTCAATACTTCGAATTTTCGCATCTAGTTTGGTGGTATAATCTGAAGGTAATTTTTCTAAATTATAAGCATTATACTCACGCTCTTGTTGTAATTTTCTAAGAGAGTCTTTCAAATGCATGATACTTAAATGGATATCATCAGATTCTGATTTAAAACCAAAATCTTTTTTATTCTCAAGTGTATTTCCAAGAAAATCTATACTTGATTTATCTGAAGCCAATTCTTTTTTCCCTTTAGAAATTTCTTTTTGCAATTCTGAACTTCTATCGATGATGAATTTTTTAGTCGCATCAATATCAATGATATTATGCTTCCTTTTGAATACTTTTAGAGAATCATATAAATCGCTTAACTCAACTCTAGCTCTATCACAAGAATTTGCAATACTTTCTGATTTATCTTTATAGCGTTGTTTAATTTCATACCTATATTCTTTTATCCATGCTTTGGTTAAAATATCAATTATAAATTTTGCTGCAAATGGGTCTTTATCCTCAATAGATACATTAATATATTTACTACTACCAATTCTACTGATGGAAAAACGTTTACTGATATCTTCAATACCAAGACCATTTTTAATCATGGTATTATTGATCACTACATCAATAGGTCTTTGCATGTTTAAATTTTCAAAATTATCAAGAAGGTAATTTGCTCTATTAATTATTTCAGTTTCTGAGTATAAATCATTATCCAATTTTATATCATATAATTTATTTGTATTTAATGATTTGATTAAGATGTTTAATTGGATATTTTCTAGGACTCTTTTAATTCTAGCGATTTCTAATAAATCTGTAAACATCAATCCAATTTCGAATAATTGTAATGACTTTGATGTTAGTGATAAGCTTCCATCTGTATTTAATTCAAATTGTAGTTTAGCTTTAGATTCATACATTTTAAAATCACTCATATTAAAATATAAAATGATGCACACGATAATTGGAACACCCATCCAAAGGTGAATGTTCTTTATTGTCGTTTTTAATATGTATATAAGATTTTGCAATATGTTTATTCGTTAATAAGAAGTCCCATTTCATGTTGGGCTAATGCTGCACTCACTTCGGCTTCAATTTTGGCTACTTTTGTTTCGTGTAATCTTTGTTCCACAAGTAGGTATTCCTCAATTTTTGCTTCTCCTCTTAATAATTTGTCTTTTACAATTTGTAATAATTCTTTTTGACTGATTTCTTGTTCAGTAAATACCTTTAATTGTTCTGTTGCTTTTAAATAAGCAGAGTAAATTTGAATGTATTCTCTTTTAACAATCTTCAATTGATTTTGGTATTGCATTTCATTTTTCACTACTTCTAATTCAGCCTTTTTTATTCTATTATTCAATGAAGTTATCGTGAATAAATCTATAGAAAGTCCAACTCCTAAATCATTAAATGCCGATACCTGAGTGACCGTCCCTGTATTAGAATATCTAAAGGTACTTACCTGAAAACTGAATGTTGACATCCAGCTTTTCTTAGTTGAAGCTAAATTTTGTTTTGCAATTCCCACTTCCATCTCTTTGGCCTTTAATAAGTAGTTATTTTCTAAACCTATGACTGTAAGAGAATCTATTTGACTATCCTGATAAATAGGTTGTGTTTGTGAATGACAAACCAAGTGGGTTATGCTCAGCAAAAAGATTGTAAAAGCAATTTTTTGGATCATATTGAGCTGTTGTTTTCATTAAATTAATAAATAAGTTCTCTTATTACTTGCTTATCGTTTCCTTTTTTAAATAGTGATATAAGATTATTAGTATAGTACAATTTTCATTTTTATAGTTTCCTCAATACTTTAACTATTCAAATAAGTTGTTTAAATATTGGGTTTTATTCGAGTGTAATTAAAAATATCTGATTAAATTTTAATGAACTTAATTTATACTATGAAATCAATCGAGTGGTTGTCTTGTGTGAAAAGGGGTTGTGGAATTGGTCAGTACTCCGATTTAATTGCACAAAAACTACGAGCCAAAGACATAAATATACAATTACATAGAAAAGGAAATCCTAACGATTATGCTACGGCATTTCCACACCGTTCATTAAGAAATTTACGTGATTATGTTGCACCTTATTACTTAAAAAAACACCTAGACCAATTAGAAACATCTAGTGATATTTACCATGCAGATAACATTGATGCTTTTACTGCATTGGTTTTTTCTAAGAAGTCTGAAGTACAAAAAAAATATGTAACAATACATGATGTAATCCCTATTGCTTGTGCACATTTAAATTGGTTTCAGGATCGTTATTATCGTTTTCAATTAAAGCAAGGGATTGAGAAATCAGAAAAAATATTTACTGTATCTCATTTTTCAAAAAGGGATATTATTAAACATACAGGAGTACATGAGAAGAAGGTAAATGTAGTATATAATGGTATTAACCATAATGTTCTTTACCCTAATGATCAACAAGTAGAGAATAATATATTTACGATAAGATACATCGGTGGATTAGGTGTATCACATAAAAATGCTACTGCACTTATAGAAGTGGCTCGTATTTTAGAGGATCAAAATATCAGTTATAAAATGCAAATAGGAAGTGGTAATGCAGATTTAACACTTTTACCTGTCCTAGTTGAAAAATATAAAATTAAAAATGTTGAGTTTGTAGGTTTTGTACCTGATGATCAAAAAAGATCTTTTTTAGCTGAAGCAGATTGTTTCCTTTTCCCTTCATTATATGAAGGGTTTGGTTTTCCTCCACTTGAGGCTATGGCTTGTGGTACTGCTGTTGTAGCATCAAATTGTGCATCCTTACCCGAAGTATTAGGTGATGCAGCTTTATTGTCTGATCCTAAACCAGATGAAATGGCAAAAAATATTATCAAAATTTTGAAAAATAAAGAGCTACAGAAAGAGTTAGAAGAGAAAGGTATTAGACAGTCCCAAAAGTTTACTTGGGAAAACACAGTAAATGAATTATTAACCCATTACCAATCATAAAAAATGAAATTGCAAGTTCCTAAAGATCGATTCAGTTTAAATATAGACCCCAATTGGTCAGTATTAGAAATTGGAGGAGGTCATAACCCACACCCAAGAGCTAATCTTATTGTAGATAAATACGACAATGATAATAATGGACATAGAGCAGGGGACATTGTTGTTCGTAAAGGACAAAAATTCTTATTAGCCGATGGTGAAAATTTACCTTTTGAAGATAATGAATTTGATTATGTTATATGTTGCCATGTATTAGAACATGTGGATGACCCTGTCAAATTTATTAAGGAAATGACTAGAGTAGCTAAAAGGGGGTACCTCGAAATGCCATCTTTAATGGGGGAATATTTAGTTCCTAAAGGATCACACGAGTGGACCTTTTTAGATATTGATGATACAATTGTTGGTAAAAAGATTAAAGATATTGGTCCTATCGGAAAACATATAGATTTTGGCGATTTCTTTTTGTACTACTTATCAAGGGAAAGTGTCGCATTTAAGTTATTAATGGCTACTTATCCTGATATCTTGACAGTGAGGTACGAATGGGAAGATACTTTACCCATCGTTATGGACCCAGAAGATGAATATTATAATTCGTTTTTTGAAGGAGCATTAACTCAAGAGCAAATGTTGAAATTATTCCCAAAACGTTCTTTAAAAGAAGAGCTATCTACTTTCTTTGCCGCATTCTTTGCTTTGAGTCGATCTATGTTTTCAAAAATTCTCACTGGAAGTAGGCTAAGAAAATTAGATAAATCTATTGGTTTAAATACTCAAAAAGTCTCATAATGATTGAAGTTAGTGTTATAATACCCACTCATAATCGTGAAGATTTGGTCGTCGATTTAGCCGCTTCAATTTTACATCAAGAATTTGATGCTTCTAAATTCGAGGTCATCATTGTGTGTGATGGATGTGTAGATAACACTGTTCACATACTAAATGATAAATTTGGTAATCTTCCAAATTGGACGATCATAGAAACACAACAAGCTGGTCCTGCGAAAGCAAGAAATACAGGTGCGAATAAAGCAAAAGGAAAGTATTTTGCTTTTACCGATGATGACTGTTTAGCAGACAAAGATTGGCTATTGAATATTTACCAAACATTTGAAGAAGACAAAAATATTCTTGGTATTGAAGGGTTGACGTATACTGATAAAAAAAATGTAACCCCACTTACTCATCAGATAGAAAATTTAAATGGTAACCCTGCGTTACCTACTTGTAATGCTGCATTTAGAGCCGATATTTTTAAAGAATTAGGCGGTTTTGATGAGTCATTTCCATTTGCACATAATGAAGATGCTGATTTTGCTTGGCGACTGAAAGAAAAGGGAAAAGTTGTTTTCTTGTCTTCAATGAAAATTTACCATCCTCCTCGTCAAGAAAAGTTATCTAAACTGAAGAAAAGAATGAAAATATTGGAAAGTGAATTTCCATTATATTATAAAAATAAGCAGTTATATAAAAAACATAGAAATACCTCCCCATGGAGAACTATTTATGTGGAAGTATTTTTATACCATCAAGTTCTCTTTTTAAAACACGTATTGGGCTTTTTTAAAAGACCCAAAGTATGTATTCAAGGAGTAGCCCTGGTCTTTTCTTGGTGGATTAATTTAGTGACTTTATTTCCATCCTTTTTAAGAAAAAATCAATATTATAAAAAAACATTATCATCATGAGTAACCTCCCTATAGTAATGCAGGGATTAACACGCTTTGATGAAAAGTATGGTGCAACATCCCTGGCCTTAGCCAAAGAATGGGCTAGGGACCGAAAGGTATTTTATTTAGATCATCCTTATACGTTCAAGGACAAATATGCTAAAACGTACCAAAAAGAACTTGAGTTTAGAAAAAATGCCTTTCAAAATGGAATTCGTGTTTGTCAACCTTACAAAGAATTGCCAAACTTTATTAATGTGACCCCTAAAACAGTTTTTCCTATTAATTTTTTATCTGAAGGGGTGCTCTACGATACACTAAAAAAAATTAATCATAGTATCATTAAAGGTACTCTGTTTAAAGTCCTTTCCTATTATGATGTGTCTGACTACTATTACATTAATTCATTTAACCCCGTTTATCATTTAAATTTAAAAAAATACCCACCGTTAAAATATTTATATCATTGTGTAGACTTAATGTCTGGTGAAAGATATATAGCTAAACATGGAGTGAAAGCAGAAAAAGAAGTCTCAAAAGTGGTTGATCAAATTGTAACTACTTCAGATCAACTAAAAGAGAACCTTAAAAAAATCAACCCAAATACCGAAGTAGTTCATAATGGAGCAGACTATTCTCAGTTCCAATTGGACCATTATATAGTTCCGAAAGAATATTTAAAAATTAATGGTAAAAAAGTCGTTTATGTAGGTAATTTAGGATTAAGAATTGATTACCCATTATTGAAAAAAGTGGCTCAACAAGATAGGTCAATCCAATATATTTTTATCGGTCCTATCAATGAAAGAGAATTTGCAGGTAAAGAGCTAAGAGAAGAAGAAAATGTGTTTTTTCTTGGCCCAAAAACAGCAGAAGAGGTACCACATTATTTATTTTATGCAGATGTATGTATGATTCCTTTTGTCAAAAATGAATTGACAAAATGTATTTATCCTTTAAAAATCAATGAATATCTAACTTTAGGAAAACCTGTAATTACATCTGAGTTTACAGATCTTAGGACCTTCAAAGGTAAGGTCGTTTCTTATCAAAATAGTACAACCTTTTTACAAGGAATTCATCGAAGTTCTGCAACCGAAACAGAAATTGAAGAAAGAAGGTTATTTGCACAATCCAATGATTGGTCGCATCGTGCAAAGGATTTTATTTCAATAATAGAACAATGATTCAAACACTTAAAAATGCACTTCAAGATAATCCGGTATTAAAGAAATTTATACATGGATTAATAGTTCATCAATATCAACCTCGCTTATGGGTGAAGTTGTTGTGGAATCCTTTTGTCCATAAAGTTGCTTGGTCATCAGTTATTAGAAATGGTAGTCGAAAAGATATCTTCCCATTCAACAAGTTTGAGGTAGGAAATAAGACGATTATTGAATCTTTCGCTACTGTGAACAATGCTGTTGGCGATGTAGTCATAGGAGAGGGCTGTGTGATTGGAATAGGTGATACCCTGATTGGCCCTGTAACCATTGAGGATAAAGTAATATTAGCTCAAAACATTGTAATGTCTGGCTTGAATCATAATTATGAAGATGTTTCCAAACCTATAGTTGATCAAGGAGTTTCTGTTGCACCTATCCTTATAAAATCTAATAGTTGGATTGGTGCTAATAGTACAATTGTAGCAGGAGTGACAATAGGTAAACATTGTATTATTGGAGGAGGTTCTGTAGTAACTAAGTCTATACCTGATTATCATATTGCCATAGGTAACCCTGCAAGATTAGTAAAAAAATATAATTTTGAAACACAACAATGGGAGAAGATATAAGATGAAAATGCAAAAAGGATTGATATCGATTATTACAATTAATTTCTTTAATCTAGAAATTACACTAGATATGTTGAGGTCAATCAAAACCTTAAATCGTAATGATTTAGAAGTTATTGTAGTGGAGCTTGGAAGTGATCATTGCGACCCAAGTCGTTATCAAGAGGTCTTGCATGATGTTGTCGTTATACACAATGAAGAAAATATAGGATTTTCGGCGGGGAATAACCTTGGAATTGAAAAAGCTACGGGAGAATTTTTGTATCTTGTTAATAACGATACGGAGTTGTTAGAAACAAGTATCGATCCTTTAGTAAATGCTTTGCAAGACCATACGATAGGTATTGTAAGCCCCAAAATTAAATATTATGATCAGAAAAACATTATTCAATATGCGGGTTATACCCTAGTAAGTCCCATAACAGGTAGAAATGCAACGATTGGAAACCTAGAAGTGGATGAACATCAATATGACACATCTTATGAAACAGGATATATACATGGTGCAGCCATGATGACAAAAAGAGAACATATTGATAAAGTAGGGTTAATGCCATTAGAGTTTTTTTTATACTATGAAGAACTTGACTGGACAGCCTCTTTTCATAAACATCAACTAAAATCAATGTTTATCGGTACAGCTGAGATTTTTCATAAAGAGTCTATGAGTGTAGGAAAAGATAGTCCTTTAAAGGAATACTTTATTGCACGTAATCGTATTATATTCATGAAAAAATCTACTAGAAATCTCTACTTTTTATTATTCATTTCTTTTTGCTTATTATTCTCTTTACCAAAAAGATATGTCACGTTATTTTTTAGTTCTAATAAAAGAAATTTAATACCACCATTACTTTCGGGGTATCGTGATGCACTAAATTACATCAAGAACCCAAATACTTTAGAACCTGATAAAGGATTACAATTCAGGTAGTTTTTATATTCTTATTTCAACCTACTACTACTTTTAAAATGATTGACCTAATTGTATTAAAATATATTTTTTGGATTAGCTTATTTATTGTTTTCTATTCGGTGATTGGCTATCCAATTGTGTTGTTTTGCATTGTTAAAATCAAAAACATCATTAAAGGTAAAAGGTCTTTAGATAAAAAGACTTTATTGACCTCCAGAGTATCTTTAGTAATTCCCTGTTATAATGAAGCTGATATTCTAAAAAATAAAATTACTAATTCTTTAAACTTAGATTACCCTAAGGAATTGCTTGATATTGTGATAGTAGCAGATGGAAGTACAGATAATACTCCTCAAGTAATCAAAGCATTTCAAAAAGCAGGACATTCTATTCGACTTTTCCATAATAATGAAAGAGCGGGTAAATCCGCGGCAATCAATAGAGTTATCGATCAAATAGAAACTTCCATAACAATATGCACAGATGCAAATACTATTTTAAATGATCAAGCTATAAAACAGATTGTGTGTCAATTTTTAGACCCCAAAGTTGGATGTGTTTGCGGAGAAAAACGTGTATTGCAAGAAGATGGAGATTTAGCTTCATCAGGTGAAGGTGCTTATTGGAAATATGAATCTTTTTTAAAGAAATTAGATTCAGAACTCACTTCTGTAATGGGAGGTGCAGGAGAACTGATTGCCTTTAGAACTAAATTATACCCGAAGATTCCTCAAAATATGATTTTAGATGATTTTTATATCTCTATGAAAATTTTGATGAAAGGTTATCGTGTAGCTTATGAACCGAATGCTTATGCTTCTGAAGACTCTTCTGCTAGTGTTACAGAAGAAATGAAAAGAAAAATAAGAATAGCGGCAGGAGGTTTTCAAATCATATTTACTTTACTCCCTTTACTAAATATATTCAAGTGGGGTTGGGTGACATTCCAATATGTCTCACATCGAGTGCTTAGATGGTTATTTGTACCATTTGCGTTACCCGTAATTTATGCTATTTCTTTGTATTTATCTCTTAACGATCACCTCATATATTCCTTATTATTTATAGCCCAAAGTATATTGTATGCGATTGCAATTGGTGTTCACATCGTAAAAAAATACTGGACCCCATCAAAATTAATCATGTTACCATATTATTATGCACTAATGAACTATTGTGCTTTACTCGGTTTCTGGAGGTACCTATTTGGAAACCAATCAGCTGTTTGGGAGAAAGCAATTAGAAAATAATATGAACATGAAAAGAAATAAATATATATATATAGTAGGTATCGCCATCATCTGTTCCGTTCTAACTGGGTTTGGGATTATGGCGGCCTATACTTATAAGGTACTAGGAGATAATCCTAATGCTTCAGAATCATGGAATGATGGTGGCCGTCCAGAAGGTACTTATGTAAAAAGTACAGCCCTAATACCAATTGCAGAAACTATTGCATTACAGACTCTAGTTCAAGATACAATGGCTAATGGAGGAACATCTTTCTTGCAAGAAAATAATAATAATTTTATTGTATTGGAAGATGGTGATGTATTTGTTACGTTAATGTATGAAGATGCGGAATGGTTTAATACTTTAGGATATTATACCTACAATTATCTAAATCCACCTACATTACCTTCAGATATTGAGAGCACTAAGACAATAATTTTCCCAAAACTTGATACAGAAAATACTATAAATAACGGTTTTAAATTACACATCGGTTACTTTACGAAAGGTACCGTAATTGCTTTTTTTATCGTATCACAAGGGTGGGATCCATTTGCTGCTAATAAAATTGATGCAATAACATCAGGTCGGTATACATTACATTCAAATGAAAATTTAAATGCAAATGTAGTTTCACCTGGCGGATTGCAAATTAATTTCTTACAACATTTTGTGATATTCGATTACGATCAAACTCCTGAAAACGATTTTTTACTTTGTGTAGAAGATAATATGGAGGTGACCGATTATGATTACAATGATGCTGTATTTTATGTTAAAGCAGATCCAATACCTAATATTACAACCTGGAATGGAATAGTAAATACACCTGTTGTAGCCAATGATACTGTTATAGGAGCGAATGAAAATACAACATTACCTTTTGATCTTAGAAATTTAATTGTAGATGAAAGACCAGATGAAGTAACTTTTACGATCTTAGAAAAAACCAACAATAATTTCACTGTTGTTGAGGGTTTTCCTAATATTAATATTACCACTCCTTCATTAGTTTGGGTGATGGATACCGTTAAGTACACTGTTTGTGATACAGGTTTTCCATCTTCTTGTGATACAGCGAATATTGTTATTCAGTATTCAAATACTAATGTACCACCAATTGCAGTAGAGAATTACGCAATACCTCTTACACAAGATGTAATAGATAATGGTATTCCTATTTCAACTTTGGGTGTTGACCCTGATAATAATTTAAATCCAACAAGTATTACGATTACTTCTACACCAGATCCTGATTTAAATATTACTACAGATGGTGGAAGTATCAATGTTAATCCTACCTCTACTTGGATAGGAAGCGAAACGGTATCTTTCCAAATATGTGATACAGAAGGTTTGTGTGATCAAGGTAGTATTGTGATTAATAGAGCTGAAATTAATGAACAGATTGTAGCTAGAGATACAATAATAAATGTACAGCCCAATATTGTTTCTAATTTTCAAGTAATTGATCTCATAGAAGACGATGAAGATGTTTCAAATGTGACCATTCGTGTTGATTCCCTCTCAAACCCAAATATGTTTATTAATACATTCAACCTCCCAACCATAAAGGCAATGGGAATATTAGGGTATGTAGAGCTCGATACAATCTATTATACAGCATGTGATAATGGATCTCCTCAAACATGTGATAACGGTATAGTTGTCATAAGAACACAAACCGATAATAATAACCCACCTGTAGCGCAAGATAATCTAGAAATACCACTTACTGCTGATGTATTATTGAATGGCATACCAGTAACTACCCTGGGTACAGATCCTGATGGAAATTTAAACATCAGAAATATAGAATTACTAAATACACCAGATCCTGATCTGAATTTAGTAAATAATCTTGGCGTAATTAATTTATCACCTGATCCTGATTTTATTGGTGTAGATACAATAGAATTTAGAATTTGTGATAATGGATCACCTGCGTTATGTGATGAAGGTTCATTTATTATTGATACAAGAGAAACACCACCCACTGCCAATGGTGATCAAATGAATACCTTTCCAGGTGAGGGTGTAATTCTAGATCCTTTATTAAATGATACTGAAGGAAGTAACCCTATTCAACCGTCCACTTTAACCATTATTGAAAAACCATTATCGGACACTGCAACTGTTCGGTTAGTAGATGGTAAAATTGAAAATATACCGGATCCAGATTTTATAGGAACATATGATGTTATTTATCAGATATGTGATAATTCTATTCCTGCACTTTGTGATACATCTATTGTTACTGTAAATGTACAAGATCCTGCAGGTCCAAATACAATAACAGGGTCTAATGAACCGCCATTAGCATTAAATGATACCGTAGATGTTCCTTTTAATACAACCGTCAATATTTTGATACTACCTAATGATAGTGATTCTGACGGAACTATTGACAGTGTAAGAACTAGTTTTGTTGTGCCTCCTCAGTCAGGTACTGCTTCAATAAACTTCTTTGAAAATGCTCCGATTATTACATATACCCCTAACCAAGATTTTACAGGGTTAGATGTACTTACATATAGAATATATGATAAAGATAATCCTCAATTATCGGATATAGCACTGGTAATCATCCACGTGGAGGATCAAACAGGTGTTGTCACATCTGTAAATACAGATTTTTGGATTGATACGGTGACTGTAAACAAGGGAACAGATTATTGTATGCTCATCCAAGATAGGTTGGATGAAAGCGGTTTGAATTGGAATCCAGTGAATGGTGATCCTCTAGTGAAAGGAAAAGTAACCGGAGCTTTGACTTCTGTAGATAATACCAATGTATGTTATACTGCTCCTGATAACCTTTCCGAAAATGATACAATAGACCATGTGTATTATACAGTTTGTAATCCGAACGGTGATTGCCGAAATGGTCTTTTAGTGATCAAGTTAAATGATTGTGGAGACTGTGAAAATTTAGAAGAACCAAACTTGATTTTCTATTCAGGTTTTTCTCCTAATGGGGATGATGCCAATGAAACTTTTGTTATCGAAGGTATTAGAGAATACACCAATAATACTCTAACCATTTATAATAGATGGGGACAACCTGTATATACAAAAACAGAATATTTAAATACTTGGGACGGAAGTAATGATAGCGGCCAACCTCTACCGGACGGTACTTATTATTACATTCTAAAAGTCAGATTATCTAAAGAATATAGTTACAACGGCTTTGTAGTCATTAAAAGATAAAACCGATGAAAAAAATAATCTTTCTATACTTCATATTGGGAATGACATCTTTTTCATTTGCTCAACAGATGCCAATGTTTTCTCAGTATGCTTATAATACCTTAGCTATTAACCCTGCTTTTGCTGGCACAAAAGAAGGTATAGATTGTCTTATGCTTTTTAGAAAGCAATGGACAAATTATGAAGGAGCACCTACTACTATAAATTTTTCTGCTCACTCTCCTATAATGAAAGGAAAAATGGGAGTAGGATTAAATTTTGTGAATGATAAAATTGGCATTAGTACTAATAACACTGTTCAAGGAGCTTTTGCTTATCATCTACCAGTAAATGATAACGGCTTAACTTTATCATTTGGACTATATTTAACGATGTTAAATTTCAAGCATAATTGGGCTGATTTAAGACTACAAAATACCAATGATCCTGTATTTAATTCTGGTAATGAATCACTTTCTAAGTTTAACACAGGATTCGGATTGTATTTATATAATGATAAATACTATGTAAGTTTCTCCATTCCAACAATGCTAGAAACAGAAATGACACAAACTACTGCTAATGAAAGTCTGTATAGAAGACATATTTTTGTAAAAGCAGGTGTCCATTTCTTCTTATCTGAACATGTTGATTTTGTACCATCTGTACTATTGAAAAAGGTATCCAATGCAAATTTACAAGCTGATATCACTGCTACATTTATTTTCCAAAAAATGTTGTGGTTGGGTGCTTCTTACAGATCTGAAGATGGTATCGCATTAATGTCACAAATAGTTTTAAAAGAAAGATTCAGGATAGGATATGCTTATGATTATCCATTCACCGAAATCAGTAACCACACCTCTGGAACACATGAAATTCTGTTAGGTATTAATTTACCTACTAAAGGAAGATCTAATATTGTTACAAGTCCAAGATATTTTTAATGATGAGCACCTTAAAAAAAGAATTGTTATTTATAGCGGCATTCTGCTTTCTGTTAAGTACGCTATCTTTTGCTCAGAAAAAAGAAACCCTTTTGGCTAGAGCAGATAAGTATTACAAAAATAAAGAATATGTCTTAGCCATAGAAAATTTTGAAAAAGTGAATAGTCTCGATGTGGTAGCCAGGTTCAAGCTTGGAATGTGCTACCAACAGACAAACAAATACCGTAAAGCATTAAATGCCTATCAGGGGCTTTTAAATAAGAAATGGGAAGGAAGCGATTACGTTTATTTAAATTATGGATTAATGGCAAAATGTCTTGGTCTTTATGGTAAAGCAGGGAATGCATTTGAGAAATATTTATTTAATAATGCAGATGATGAAGATGTCAGGGATTTATTTTTATCATGCCAATCAGATTACCTTACAGCTTTACAAAAAAATAAGCATGCTTATAAGATAGATAACCTTGTCTTTAATTCTGAATTTAAAGACATGAATCCTTTGGTATTTTTTGATGGGTTGATCTTCTCTTCTTCAAGGAGAGATCATGTCAAAAATAACATTCACAATAGAGATGGTGAACAATTTTTAGATTTACATTATGTAGAGAAAAATGATTTAGGAGTATATGAAGAAAGTGAAATATTACATACCCAAGTATTAAGAGATTTTCATGTTGGACAATCTGTTCTAGATACACTCACAAATAAGATGTACATGACCGTTAACATCCCAAATCAAAATATTAGAGATGAGAATAATCAAGCAATACATCATTTACAAATTGATGAATCTATATATAATCCAGAAACACATGAATTTACTAAACCAAGTCCAATAAATATCAATAACCCCAATTATTCGGTGGGTCATCCCACATTACTCAATTATGGTCAAACAATGATTTTTGCCTCAGACAAACCAGGAGGTTATGGAGGTGTTGATTTATATAAATCAGAAATTCAAGACAATGGTTCATGGTCTGAGCCTGAAAATTTGGGAGACATCATCAATACCTCAGGTAATGATATGTTCCCTTATGTCTATGATGAGAACACATTATATTTTTCATCAGATAGGCACATTGGTTTAGGTGGATTAGATATTTTTAAAGCTGTATTAAAAGAAGGAGAAATAATAAGTATTGAAAATTTAGGGGCTCCTATAAATTCTCCAACAGATGATTTTGGAATTACATTTATACCAGAAAAAAAATCAAAAGGTTATATCGAAGGCTTTTTTACATCCAATCGATTTGGAGGTAGAGGCTCTGATGATATTTATCATTTTAAATCTCGTCCATCAGATTTTATCGTTTTTGTAATTGATAGTATAACTCGTAAACCTATTGAAAATGTTATTGTTGAATGTTATGATAAGCAGTATATGGCAATACATCAGTTTATTACAGATGAAACAGGATATGTAAAATTTAATAGTAGAGAAAAACAAGAATTACTAAGTGTGGCTGCAATGTCACAAATATATAAATACAAAGAAGTACCCGTTGGATCCATCAAAAAAACCAATAATATTATAATCATTGAATTGGTGAAAGGACAAAATTTACAATTGGTGGGTGATGTCTTAAATGCACATACAAATGAAAGAATCATGAATTCTGAAGTATTCCTTTTTGATAATGATTCTACAAGAATTCGTTCTATTGGTCAAACAGAAGGGGGGCATTATAGTATGATTCTCACAAAATTACCTGATGATAATTATTTAATTGGTAGTGCGGATGAATATGGTACAGCCAATGTAAAAATAACAAATCCTACACCAGATAGATACGGAATTATATATCAAGATATTTATCTAAGACCTAATTCAAAACAAAATATTGTCAACATAGAAAATATATATTATCCTTTCGATTCACCAAGACTTACCTCAGATGCAAAGATGACGCTAAATGAAGTCTATGATTATTTAGATCAGAATCAAAATCTTAGAGCCGAGTTACATGCCCATTGCGATATACGTGGAACCGAAGGTTATAATATGCAACTTTCCTTAAGAAGAGTGGAATCGGCTATGAATTATTTAGTACAAAGAGGAATTCATAAAGATCGACTCGTATTAGGATATTTTGGTGAAGATGACACAGCAATAGATTGTATTGAATGTACAGAGTATCAACATCAAAAAAATAGACGTACAGAAATTAGAATTTTGAAATAAGAATAATTTAACATTTTAAAACCTACAATCAGTGATTTCACTTCGATTGTAGGCTTTTTTAATTTTTATAATTCACCATAATATATACCTTTGTTGAATATATGAACATACTTTCATAAGTTTATTTATTAAATGAAAAAAGATTTAACTCAAGGACCTGTTTTAAAAGGTATTCTGGGATTATCATTACCTATAATAGGTGCATCCTTTTTACAAATAGCCAATAATGTGATTGATATGTTTTGGGTAGGAAAATTAGGAAGTGACGCTGTTGCATCTGTGGGAACAGCTGGGTTCTACCTACAATTATTTTGGGCATTAACTTCTGTATTTTATATGGGAGTAGGAATTAATACATCAAGATTAATAGGAGAGAAGAAAGAGGGAGAGGCTTTAAGATGGGGTAGAGAAGGATTATTTCTTTTACTAATAGCATCCATCATTTTATTTATTTTTGTACAGCTTTTTCAAGTTCCTCTAATTTCATTTTTCGGATTAAATGAAGAAGTACAAATTGGAGCAATATCCTATTTAACATGGATGTCACTTTCTTTTTTTATTACACCTATCATCTTTTTATTTACAGCAATTAGTCAAGCTAGGGGTGATACTAAGACACCTTTGTATTATACAGGTTTTGGTTTAGTTATTAATATTATCCTAGATCCAATTTTTATTTTGTTATTAGATTGGGGAATTGAAGGAGCAGCATGGGCAACAATTATTGCTCAAGTGGTATCTAGTCTATTATTTATTGTAAAAAGAGGAGAGGTATTTTTAGGAGGGAAAGAGCATTGGGAACTACAATTATCTCATGCAAAAAAAATTATTAATACGGGATTCCCTGCTTCTATGCAACGTATCTTGTTTACAATTGTAGGTATAATGATAGCTAAAATCATCGCCGATTGGGGAAGTGAAGCTATAGCAGCTCAAAAAATTGGGATACAAATTGAATCAATCACTTTTATGTGTATTGGTGGGTTATCAAGTGGAATGATGTCTTTTACAGGTCAAAACTTAGGTGCGAAAAGACCTGATAGAATACTCGATGGGTATACAAATGCCCTTAAAATTGGTATCAGTATAGGTATCATCAATGGAATATTTTTTATTTATGGTGGACCATTTTTGATGTCTTTGTTTGTTACAGATGCAGGCACAATAGAAATTGGTGCTAATTATCTATTTATGATGGGTATTGCTCAAGTATTTATGTGCATTGAAATGCTAACTTCAGGTATTATCAATGGATTAGGAAAAACTAAAATACCTGCGAGTATTAATATAGCATTTACGATAATAAGAATTCCAATGGCCTTATTTTTTGCTTATATTTTAGAATTAGGCATTAATGGAGTATGGTTATCCATTGCTTGTAGTATGTTTTTAAGATCAATTGCATTATCAGTTGCTTTTCAATATTTGAAAAAGAAATTTATAAATAAGTTAACCCATGAAATCATTTAAAGAATTATATCAAACAAATCCATCCAATCGTTGGTTTGATGGGGAATTCGGTTTTGAAAAAGAAAACGTAAGAATAAATCAATCGGGGAAGATGGCTACTACACCACATCCTCAAAAGTTAGGTAATAAATTAACCCATCCTTACATTACTACCGATTTTTCAGAAAGTCAGTTAGAAATGATAACGCCTGTATTACCTTCCATAAAAGAAGCGTTAGGCTTTTTAGAAACAATACACGATATAGTTTCCATTCATTTACCTAAGGATGAATTATTATGGCCTCAAAGTACTCCACCAGAATTACCTGATAATGATTGTGAGATCAATATTGCTCAATATGGTGAAGGGGGAAAAGAGAATGAAGAATATAGAGATCACCTCGCACATAAATATGGAAGAAAGAAACAGTTACTTTCAGGTATACATTTTAATTTTTCATTTGATGAAAAAACATTAAAATGGTTATATCAATTAACCTCTTCGACCATTCCATTTGATAATTTTAAAGAAGAAATCTACTTAACCATTACAAGAAACTTCCTTAAGAATAGATGGTTTTTGATTACACTTTTAGGCAACAGTCCTGCGTTTCATAATTCGTATTTAAAAGAATGCATTGATGTACTTCCAAAAGCATCAAAAGACGCTCATCATTTTGATAATGCAACGTCTATGCGTTCGAGTATTTGTGGTTATAAAAATAAAGAAGATTTAATTCTTGATTATAAAAGTCTTGATCATTATAAAAGCAGCCTTAAAGAAAAAGTTGAGCAGGGTGAGATAATCAATGAAAAAGAAAATTACAGTCCAATTCGACTTAAAGAGGTCAATGGAAAGTTGTCTTATTTAGAAATAAGATTCCTTGATTTGAACCCTAGTGTAAAATATGGCATTGATATTCATCATACTCAAATAATTCATGCTTTTCTATTGTATTGTTTATTAAAAGGTAATGATGAATTATCTCAATTAAATCAAAAAATAGCTAATACTAACCAAGAAGTGGCGGCCACTAAAGGTATGGACGGTAATGCTATACTACAGGTAGATAATGAGCCAATTGCTTTAGAAGAAGCGATTCAAATGTTAGCCAAAGATATATTGAAAATACTAGGTGATGGCTTCTTAAATAAATATCCTGAGGCATCAGAGGTGTTTCATCATTTATTAAAAAATAAAGAAAAAAGACCTGCCAATCATACGCTTAGAAGAATTCAGAATACTAATTATATAGATTGGCATTTAAATAAAGCCTTAGTTTATAAAGAGGAATCGATTCAGCAATCTTTCAAATTTTATGGTAAGGAAGATATGGAACTTTCTACTCAATTAATGTTGAGAGAAGCCGTTTTAAGAGGCGTGAAATTTGATATTATGGACAGAAATGAAAATTTTGTCCAGTTTGAAAAAGAGGGGAATACGCAATATGTCATGCAAGCCACAAAAACATCACTAGATAACTATTCAAGTATCTTGATGATGGAAAATAAAGTGATGACTAAAAAGTTACTTGAGAAGGCCAACATCAGAACACCAAAAGGGGAACAATATTCTGATAATGAAATTGCGAAAGCGGATTACGATTTCTTCAAAGGACAATCTGTTGTGATTAAACCGAAGTCAACCAATTTTGGATTAGGTATCACAATAATTAAAGAAAATAATGATGAAGCATTTTATCATAAAGCCATTGATATCGCATTTGAACATGATAATAGTATTCTTGTAGAAGAGTTTGTAGACGGTAAAGAATATCGAATTTTCATTATTGATGATGAAGTGGTAGGAATATTACACCGTGTCCCTGCAAATGTAAAAGGAGACGGTAAATCGTCTGTGAGAGAATTAGTGATCGAAAAGAATAAAGATCCGTTAAGAGGTAAAGGATATAAAACGCCTTTGGAGAAAATTGCTCTTGGTGAGGCTGAAGAAATGTTTCTATCTACTCAAGGATATACATTTGATACTGTCCCTAAAAAAGATGAAATCATTTATTTAAGAGAAAATTCGAATATATCTACTGGCGGAGATAGTATTGATGTGACCGATGATATTAAGGATTCTTATAAAGAGATTGCAGTGAAAGCGGCAAAAGCCTTAGATGTAAAAGTAACCGGATTAGATATGATGATTCCACATTTAGATCAAGATGCAAATGATACTAATTATGCAATTATCGAGATGAATTTTAATCCAGCAATTCATATTCATTGTCATCCTTATATAGGAAAAAATAGACGTCTTAACAGTAAAATGATGGACGCATTGGGATATTAATTTACGAATAAAGAAATTATTTAGAATTATTCTAAAAAAGGATGTAATATATTTGCTTGCTATTTGTAATCATTCTAAATTAGAATCATCGAGTTACAGTAATGGGAATTACTGACGTTCCATAAGATTCAAATTTGTTACACAACAAATAACAAAAAGTGTATAAAATAATTCCGAATATACAGAGGCTTTACTATGTAAGGCCTCTGTTTTTTTTAATATATTATTCGATTGGCCAATCAGAAGCTCCCCATTCTGTCCAAGAACCATCATAGATTTTCAATTCGTTTTCTATTATATCAGATGCACCTAGAAGATCAACACAAGCCGTAATGCCTGATCCACAACTAAATACAATTGGTTTATTTTTGTCTAATTGAAGCGAATCAAATACTTCTTTTCTTTCTTCTTTGGATTTATACTGTCCATCAATCAATAAGTTTTTGAAAGGAATATTCTTGGCTCCAGGGATATGCCCACTTCTCATTCCTACTCTTGGTTCTTCTATGCTACCATCAAATCGACCTTTACCTCTCGCATCTATTATTTGATGTGAAAAAGTATGAATGTCTTCACGTATAAAATCTGCATCTACAATATTTTTATCTTTCTTTTTACCTTTAAAGTCTCCTTTTTCAAATGTGTGCTGTAAACGAGCTTCAGTAGGATAACCAGCAGAAATCCAAGCATCCAATCCTCCATTTATCACTGATACTTGATCATGACTCATCACATTAAACATCCACCATGCTCTCGGTGAGGTGAAAATTCCTAGATTATCATAAATGAGGATATGATCCTTATTATTTATACCTAAGTCCTGAGCGTTTTTATTAAAATGTTCTTCAGAAGGAAACATATTTGGTAGAGGAGAGGTGGTATCACTAAAAACATCTTTAATATCAAATAGTCTAGCTCCTTCAATCATTAGGTCAGGATGTTGAGCGGTCATTCCTACTTTTGATCCGTCTTGACTAGCATCTAAAATAATGACATTATCTTTTTGACTTAATTCAAAAGCTTCCTGAACTGTTAGTATATTTTTCATTAAAATGTGAGTATAAAAGTTTATATTGATAATTGGTTTAATTTACAAGCTTTAAATAACTCACCAAAACAATCGAAATGAAAAAGAAAGATTTACCATTTATGCCAGAATATTTTGATCGTTATATTGATCTATGTGAAGATAAAGACATTGTTGATGTTTTATCAGAAACACTGGTCAACATTAATGAAGATAGCGTTGAAAAAATGAGGGCTTTAGGCACAAAAGTTTACGAAACAGGTAAATGGACAATTTCTGATATCATTCAGCACATTATAGATACAGAACGTATTTTGTCTTACAGAGCATTACGTTTCGCTAGAGAGGATAAATCCGAAATAAACGGGTTTGAGGAAAATGATTACGCTGTGACAGCACAAGGTTATCAAAGAGATTTTGATGAATTAGTAGCAGAGTTTCAAGCGGTACGAATGGGAACTATAGCCTTATTTAAAAGTTTCACAGACGAAATGAAACAACAAGAAGGGGTTGCTAGTGGATTAAAAACAAATGTATTAGCTCTTGGTTTCACCATTGCAGGTCATCAATTACACCATGCAAACGTGATTCGTGAAAGGTATTTTCCGATTTTGGAGAAGTAGGGCAAACCCTATAAAATTATAAAAAGTGACTAAATCTATAATCTTGATTTAGTCACTTTTTCTTTTCAAGTCAAAATCGTATTAAAGGCCTCAAATTCCTTATATAAACTAACTTAAATTATGTACCTTGAAATACACATTAAATGAGAATTAAAAAAACAAGGTTATTAATATTGATTATTATTTTTTTATAAATAAGACTTTACAATTTCTAATATTTGGTCTTCGTAGTTATATATTTCTGTTAAATCTGAAATTGGATTACGAGTTTCGTTTTTCTCAGAATCAAAAGTACCAATATAATTTTGTTTTGCATTAAAATGTAAACGACAAATTGGTTTTCTATTATTATCTTCAAATAAAACACCAAAATAGGATTTTGTATCTCGATATGATATCTTATCTAAATCAACAACTCTACGAACTATAGCTTGAATAATTCTATAACCTTCTAATTCTTCATCAGTTGTTATAATACCTTTCTTTTCAGCTTCTGTTAATTCAGGCTCTGCAACAACTACTTCGGCAGCAACTACATCAGTACTTGTATTAGTTGATATACTAACAGGAGATGATGAAGTTCTAATTGTTGAATCATAATCATTTCCCATTACAGACTTTAGCCTTTCATTTAGTGAATCATTAATAAAGTTTTTAGCTGCATGTTGAACTAAAACTTTAAATTGATCTTTTACTTGTTGAGTCATTCGACCTGCATATACATCATTTGCAAGTAATTTCACAAATTCCTCTGAAGGTTCTGACAGTTCTTTCTTGATAACTGATTTTAATTGTTTAGAGTATTTAAGATCTGAAGCTGCACTTAAAATATTATCAACATCGAATTTATCTTTCGTGAATTTTTTTAACTCAGCAATATCACCTTCAGTGTAATTCTCTAAATTTATGGTTAAAAAAGGAGTATCATCCATTTTATTTGGAGACTCAATATCTGTAAAGAATCTATATTCAATACCATTGGTTAATAAACCAAATTTACCTTCAGTTACATGAAAATATCTATGTAATTGGGTTTTATGGACATCTAATTTCTCTTTCCAATGTTTACACTCAATAATAATAATTGGTTTGTCCTCTTTTAGAATAGCATAGTCTACTTTTTCACCTTTTTTGGTACCTATATCAGCTGTAAACTCAGGTACTACTTCCATTGGATTGAAAACATCATATCCTAATGCTGAAATCATAGGCATGACAAATGCATTTTTAGCTGCTTCTTCAGTTTGAACAGATTCCTTCATCTTACTGATGCGGTCTGCTATTTCTTCAATTCTGTCTATTAAATCCATTGATAATAAATTAAAATACTTAAACATTAACAGTATTGTAAAAATAACACTCATTCTAATATTACCAAGAAATGATTCATTAAAAAAATTATATTTGTAACATGAAAAATCTTTTACTCAATAATAAATTTATCCTAGCATTAATTATTATAAATGCGATTGTAATTTTTTTGACAGGATTTAATTTTGAAAATCAAACACTTAAAATACTTAATTGGATTGATGTCATAATAACTGGTGTATTTGTTGCTGAAATTACAACTAAAATATCAGTGAATGGGACAAAAAAATATTTCTCATCAAGATGGAATATTTTTGATTTTACTTTAGTTATTCTTTCTTTACCAACTTTAGCAGAATTTATATTTGATGCTGATCTACATGATATATCATTCTTGTTAGTTTTTAGGGTCGCTAGAATATTTAAATCATTCAGATTCTTAAAATTTATACCTGGAATAGAGCAATTATTGAAAGGAATTGAAAGGGCATTAAGATCTTCTATTATTGTATTAATGGGGTTTGTGATTTATGTTTTCATAGTTGGGGTGTTATCTTTTCAATTTTTTGGAAACGCATCTCCTGAACATTTTGGAAACCCCTTAATATCTTTATATTCTATTTTTAAAATATTTACAGTTGAAGGGTGGTATGAAATCCCTGAATCTGTTGTTGAAAATTATACACCTTTTCAAATTTATCTAACATATTCTTATTTCATTTTTGTTGTATTAAGTGGTGGAATCTTAGGTATGTCTTTAGTTAATTCAATATTTGTTGATGCAATGGTAGCTGATAACAATGATGATCTTGAAAAGAAAGTAGAAGACTTAACTTGTGAAATTAAAGATCTAAAAAAAATCCTTTTAAATAAATGAAATTTCCTTGAATGAAAGTGATTTTAGAAGGATAATTATTCCTCTAAATCATCCTCATCTTCATCAAAATCAGTGGTACTATTATCTTCTTCGATTTCATCACTTTCTTGGTCAAAGGCAAGAATCTGATCAGCAGAAATATAGTTACCTTGTTTTTGCATAATAGCATCAGTCATTAACTGATACATACTAAGGAACTCTGGAAAATCTTTCTGGAGTTCTTTTTCATGTCTATGAATTGTTTTAACATCACCTCTTACAGCAGGTCCTGTTTGTCCATCTTTAGGCGTAGGTAAACTGAAGGCTTTGTCTACTGTTTCATTAACTAAATGTTTTAAATCATTTAATTCTAGACCAGCATTTTTAACTAATTGAGAGGATACTTCTAATAAATGATTGGTAAAATTACAGGCAAATACTGCAGATATATGTAGCTTCTTTCGCTCTTCACTATTAATATGATACACTTTTGGAGTGATCCTCACGGCTAAAGAAGCCAACACATCTAAAACACTTTTAGATGTACCATCGATACAAAGTGGAACTTGTTTAAAATCAACTTTTTTCTCCATTGAGAAAGTTTGAAGCGGATAGAATACACCGGTAAGCACATGGTAATTAGCTAAAACTTCCATAGGTGTTGCACCTGAAGTATGTACTAAAATACATCTATGCTTTGGTAAGATGATGTCTTTAGCAACCTCTTCAATGGCTGTATCACTTACAGCAATTATGAAAATTTCAGCTTCAGATTTAGAGAAATCTAGGTGATCAACGCTTACTGCATCATAGAATTTCTTTGCGAGAACTTTAGCATTTTTGAGATGACGACTGTACACTTCATGTATAATTGCCCCTTTGTCTTCTAAAGCTATCCCCAAGTGAGTTGCCACTCTTCCGGATCCAATAATAGTAACGTTTTTCATTAGATTATAAATTCATGTCCTTTTGTTGGAATGACCACATTAGGGTATCCTAAATCTTCTAAAGTATTTTTGAAAGTGACCATACTTTCCTCTTCTCCATGGTTTAAGAAAATCTGTTTGGTCTTTGTTTTATCTTGTTGTTGTATAAAACGAATTAAATCATTTTTATCGCCATGCCCACTAAATGAATCTGTTTGTTCTACTTTTATATGCACTTTATGTTCTTCTTTCCCTAAACGAAGCGTACCTTCATTATCTCTTAATCGTGCACCCATTGTCCCTTCTGCAGAATATCCTACCATAAGAACAGTGGCATAAGGATTTTCCATATTGGCTTGAATGTGATGTTGTATTCGACCACCTTCCATCATACCAGAAGACGAGATAATAATACAAGGCTCATTGTAATTTGAAATGGCTTTAGAATCCGACTGTTTTAAGACGTATTCCATGTTCTCAAAGTTAAATAAGCTATCGTAATCTTCAATAAAATCTCTAGCATCTTGATTTAGATGATTAGAAAACTGATCATAGATACGGTTACTTTGAATACCGAGTGGGCTATCAGAGAAAATTTTGATAGGGGGTAATTTACCTTCCACAAAAAGTTTATGTAATTCAAACAAAACTGCTTGAGTTCTGCCTATACTAAATGCAGGGATAATCAAACGGCCCGGAATATCTACGCAAGTACGTTTGATCACATCTAACATTTCAAGTGCAGAATCTTGAATATGTTGGTGTTCTCTATTTCCATAGGTTGTTTCACAAACAACATAATCGGCCTGTGGCACTTCTGAAGGATCTTTAAGTAAAGGATAATTTTCCCTTCCAATATCACCCGAAAACAAGAGCGTTTTTCTCTCACCGTTGTCATCGGCTTCAATGTAAACGTGTGCTGCTCCTAATAGGTGGCCTGCAGGAATAAAAGTAACCCAAAGACCTGGTTTGATATTAAATCTTCTACCGAACTGAATAGGCACTACTTCTTGCATAGTGTTAGCTACATCACCTTCAGTATAAAGGTTTTCAGGAAGAAAATTGAATTGATCTAACGAATGACCTTTTGATTTTTTCTTATTATATGTTTTCAGCTTACGCTGATTAATTCGAGCAGAATCTTCTAACAAAATTTGACTTAGAGAAGCTGTAGGAGAAGTACAAAGAATTTGTCCTTCATAACCCTCTTTATATAAATTGGGTAGTTTGCCAGAATGATCAAGATGAGCGTGTGTTAAACAAACTACATTCACTAAAGATGCATCAAAAGGAAATGATGAATTTGGGTAAATTGGGTCATCTTCTGAGAAGTTTCCCATATCCACACCACAATCAATTAATACTTGATAACCATCTTCCAAAGTCAGTAAAGCCATACTTCCAGTTACCTTCTGTGCCGCACCCCAAAACGTGAGTTTCATAAATTCAATACCTGTTGATGAAAATTGTGTCTTAAAGTTAAACAGTATTGTACTTTTATTTTATCTTTTTTAGAAAAATATTATCAAAATTATTGATGTTTAATTTCCATTCAGATACCACAATATGGTATAAACCAAAATAGAAGTTTTCTATCTCACTGTCTTTTATAATTTTACACTAAAAATAATTACAAAGAGCTAGGGTTATCATATTATTATTTTTTATTCCCAATTCTCTAAGAGTGATCTGTTATAGAATACGAAATTAATTACAGCTTCTAGGCAGTTGATATTTTTACCACATCCTATTAATTCAACTAAAAATCTGATTTAATCATTTATCCTTTTAATCTCTTGATACACTTCATCAGATTTTCTGTACCCATTTTCATCATCAAACCAATTGGGATATGAATTTCCTCCTGATTCTACCCAAGATCGAAAATGGTTAAAAACTTTTGTGATATCACTTTCTTCTTTCGGATATTCGAATTCAGGAGCTACAACTACAATCCCCCAAGGGTGATTATTTGTTGTTTTATAGAAATTGTTTTTTGAAGGATCTGTGTTATCATCCCCTTGTTTAAAGTAGTCCTCATTCACTTTCGAAGTAGGGGTATATCCTGGTAAATGTAATTCTCTACCTCTATCTCCATCAATAAAAATAAATGCATTTGGCAAATCTACAAAGTCACTATTTTCTAATGCTCCAGAAGTGAATGTTACCACCACATTAAACTCATAAGGTTCGATATAAGTCGAAAAAGGTCTGACATTAACAAGATCATCATCGTCGACAGATTGCATTAGAGAATAAGCGTCTTCAAATAAAATGATGGTAGCATTATTGTTCCCACTTTCTGTACCATTGGCATTAAGAACTACAATATTCTGATCTAAAATTTGACCTGTTACACTTTCAACTAAAGTATTATTAAATGGTAATTCAACACCAAAACCATTATGCCTGTAACCTCCAATACAGAATAATTTACCTTCCATCTCAATTTGCTTGAGGTTGTAATTAGAATCCAATATTTTTTTGTATTTCACACCAACAACCAAATCATTAAAATCATAATCGCCTTTTTCAGGCCATAAATCTTCAAAAGAATAATTAAAATAATCATCTTCTAATTGAATATAGGAATGATACGCCTTATTAGGATCATTCGGATATTGATCCATATGATCAGGAGATCCATCATTATCACTGTCTTCAACTTCTGTTAATAACGACATTTCTGCTGTATTGACACCGTTTTCTTGTGCCTCGGGGGTTAAGTAAAATAAGAGGTCATTAAAATCTTTATCGCCACTAGGTCTAGACCAATCTTCAATACCCAAAAACATAATATCTCTCTGTTCATCCCAAATAGTCACCATGTGTTGTCTATTGTTCTGATCTGTAAATGTATTAAAAGTGGAATTACTAAATTTAATATTCGGCTTGTTACCTACTTGTTGATTATAACTTTGCCAACCATTAGGAATTAAAGCAAAACCAATTGCAGTTGTCGCATTGTAACTACCTATAAAAATTTTATCGCCTTGGTGAAGGCCACCATCAACACCACTGTATGTGATATTTGGGAAAAGAATATGTAAAGAATCAATATCTGCAGTAGAAGAAGGAGGGTTTCTTATATCGTAAGTATAATAACACAAAGAATTTTTCCATCCAGCCCCTTCATGTACAAATGTTATCCATAAATCACATGGGCCATCAAAGGTAATATCGGAACTACCGTTTGTAATTAAATGTGGTGAATGCTCTAATACAGAAACCTCATTAGGTAAATAGGAATTTATATCATCCATTAAATCTTGATGTATAGTATCAGGGGTTGTTAAATAATGAGGTACACCAAGTGAGTCATAACTTCCTTTTGAAGCTGTAATTATGCCATTAAAATTAAATGTATTTGTATTAGCATTTCTTGAACTCGAACTAGTTTCTATTGGATCATTAATTTTATGATGTTCATTTAAAGTGAGATAGGAGGTATTTGCTCTAATATCAAACTCGTGGCACATTGGGGTACCAAAAGAAGAAGATTTAGTATATAACCTTTTGTATTTTTCTGGTAATGAAACGGTAGTGGTATAAGTAGTATTTTTTTTTAGAACTATTTCTCCTAAATATGAGCCACTTGAAAAACTTGAATCGGCATAAATTCCTACAGTTGTGTGTTGTACATCATATGCAAAATTGATATTTAATGTCACTTTTCTGTAGGCCTCAAAATTAAAATTATTGGGAACCTCTAAAGACAGAAAACCTTCAGATAGGTTTTTTGGTTCATTGTATGAAACTTCGTTATGTTTTTGACAAGAATAAAAAAAAATGGCTAATATGTAGAGGAACAGGAAGCGTTTCATAATACAGTGATCTTATTTTGGGTTGTCCCGTAATAACAACAACTTACCATCCTAAGTTTCATGTTATTAGTCATTTTTTTCAAACTGTTAAAATATCAAGTTTTGTATATAACTATACCATTAATTAAGTTAATTAAAGGTTTGCAATTGTATTTATTAAAGGCTAGAGATTTTTATATCTCCGGATATTTTATATATTGTTGGTGATTACAAAAAGAAGATTTGATGAAAAAATTATTGTTCATTGTTATATTAATATACACGTCTTCTTGCTCTGTTAAACCTGAAGAGAATAACTCGTTTCCTCTTGGTGTACATCAAGTAAAAGGTGTAAATGAGATTAGAGTAGAATTTACAGACAAGACAAGGTGTTATGTAGAAGAATTTATTGATGGTGTAAAGACCATGTACAAATGCGAATATGTTGTTATCTCTGATAATGATAAGATGGTGTACAAAGTAAATTTTAGACAAAAAATTATGAGTGGGTGTAGTACCGAAAAAGCCAGTAACATTATTGGTAACGTTGGGGTATTATTTCATCACTCACAGCTATCTGTTTCTGATTGGCAACTTGATTGTTCTCAAGAAACATTAACACTACTTAATAATAAATAAAAACACCTCACATTTAAAAAATGGAGGTGTCATTGTCACTAGACCTTTCTTGTCAATTCCTTTTCTTTCAATTTCATAAAAGAAAGAAGACAGTCAGCAAGTCCCTGATCAGATAATTCTTCTCTGTCAATCACCAAGTCATATTTAACAGGTACTTGTTCTGAAATGTATGCATTAAATTTCCTTCTCTTTTTGTCCTTTTGTTTTACTCTTTCTTTTGCATACCTAAAATCTAGCTGATTTGCATTGGCAAATTGTTGTACTCTAAAATCTTCAGACGCTCTTACTTTTACTTTTAGAACATTTGGAATTCCAGCAGCAAAGTGTACTGCACCTCTACCTAAAAAAATCACATTTCCTCTTTCAAAATAAGATAATATTACCGTTTTAAGTGCAGTATATAATGTATCGTCTAAAGTATTTCGATTAAAATCTAGACCATGCATTATTTGGTCAAAAAGACCTTTATATTCAATAGGTGTAAATTCATTAATTTCAGTGATTCCTACTTTTAGCTCTTTAGATAAATTATGTAGTACAGTATTATCTACTAATTTCCAAGGTCTTTTATGCATCTTATACCCAACTTCATCTTTATTGAGTTTATCAATTAAAATTTCAGCAGCTTTTCGTGTTTGGGATCCAAATTGTCTGCTTATGGTAAGAATCAGTCCGTTGGCTTTATTTGCTTCTTTTTTTCTTACCTCGGATTCAATCAAATAGTTATAAATATATTCTTCCATGATATTGAGGTTTTAGGTTATTTTTATTAATGTCAATTTAACACTTATTACATGTTTTTACGGTGATTTGTATTACCATTTTAAGATGATAAAAATCGTTATAAATAGGATTTTGTCAATGAGTTTATATGAAATAGTATAATTAAATGCTTAATTACATCTTTAATTAATTTTTAAATTATCAATTCAAAAATAGAAGAAATAAGTCTATTTAGATAGCACAATTAACATGATTGAATCAATAGCGATACTTGTATTTATTTTTCTCCTTTGGGTATTAAATCAAATGTCTAATAGAAAAATCAAATTCCATTATAGAAACATCACAGCCATTTTTCTAGGGGTATTATTGGGATGGGGCTTATATTCATTTTTACCTAAAGAATCTTATTCTGATTTAAAATTTTATATTAAAACTATTTCAAATATCTATATAAGAAGTTTGAAATTTATGATCGTACCCATTGTTTTTATTAGTATTGCTCATACGTTAGTGCATTTAAGCAAAGACAGTGATGTAGGTAAAAAATTTGGGAAAGTTATCGCTTACTTTATAGTTTCTGTTACACTTGCTGCAGGTATTGCATTAGTGATGGCAAGTATTTTTGATTTTCAAAATATTATTGATGTCACTAAAATATCAACAGAAAATATTGCTCAGGGTTATGCCAATAGGATAGATGCATTAAGTGATGCATCTCTTGGTAAAGTTATCTATGGCTTTACACAAAATATTCCAACATCTATATTCAATGCTTTTTCAGAAAATAATATCATAGGTACGCTTATTATTGCTCTTTTAATTGGAAGTTCTGTTAGAAGAATGAAAAAGAAAAAGGAAGAAGAGATGAATCTAATTATAAGAGGGTTAGATGCTGCCAAATTAGTTATAAACTCAATGACTATGACGATAATAAAGCTTACTCCTTATGGCGTATTAGCTTTAATGACGATGGCCATTGCAGAAAAAGGTCCTTCATTATTTAGTGATCTAGCCAAATTCATAATGGTAGCTTACCTCACAATGGGTGTAATAATATTGATGCACTTACTTGTACAATTTTTAAATGGGGTGAATCCCGTCAAGCATTATAATAATTTACTACCTGCGTTAATTACCGGATTTTCAACACAATCCAGTGGAGCTACTTTACCAGTAACTATTAATTCATTAGAAAAAAGAAATGGAGTAGATGCCGAAACAGCTAACATTACGGCGTCGTTAGGAACAACGATGGGTATGAATGCTTGTGGAGCGATGTGGCCTGTTTTTATGATTGTCCTTTCTGTAGGTGTTACAAATGCCTTAGGAGGTGAGATGAATTTATATTCTCCAACTGTATTAATTACAATGTTTATTTCTGTTGTAATATCGTCTTTTGGTATCGCAGGTCTACCAGGCACTGCATCATTTGCTGCAATTACTGCAATGACTATAATGGGAATATCAGCAGAAGTAATGGGTATTGTGCTTACGTTTGTATTGTCTGTAGATTCTTTAATTGATATGGGGAGAACAGCAACTAATATTTTTGGCGTTTCTTCTGCAGCTACTTTTGTTTCTAAAAGAGATGGAGAAATGAATATGGAAACATTCAATGCACATAATCAATAGGACTTTTTTGAAAAAATAATAAAAGGGATTGTTGTTTATTTATTGAATTACAATCTCTTTTTTTATGTTCTTAATTTTTGAGATGATTGATTTATTACAAATAAACATTTGAACTTTTGTTTAGGGAAAACCGTTATGAAAAAAACACCCTAAATAACTTATGTCAAAATTTTATCAATGCTCAACAGCTACATTCGATTTGACTCGTTTTCCAATAATAACTATAACATGCACTAAAGAACAACCTAATGTTCAAGACATCATCGAGTACAAGGAAATGCGTGAGAAAGTCTTTAAAAACATAAAATCCGAATTCATTCTAGTTTGTGATATATCAAAAATTAAATGGATGGATTCTGAAGCAAGAATTGCCTACGGTAAAAACCTAAAAGAATCAGATAAATTATACGGACCTTGGATAAAAGAAGTCTACCTAGTTGTTCCTAATCTTATTGTAAGTATTATCTTGAAAGGAATAAACCTAGTTGCAAAACCTAATTTTGAAGAAATCATCTGTAGTCATTTACATTCAGCACATTCAAAAGCTGAATTATCAAAAGAAGAAATGTTAAGTGACACGCTTATATAGAGAATATCAAATCATTAATATTCTGCTTACACCTCAATTTGAGGTGTTTTTTTTTGTGCTAAATTTTTCAAACTTAATAAAATTATATTCTGACTAGAAGAATATCTCTTTTTTAGATAGTATTACTTACGTAAGCTTTGTTCTTGTAGTTATCAAAATATTATTTTTTGATAACTTTCAATTATGATAAAACCATCATAGGACATCATATAATAGGTTTTTTCATTAAGAAAGCATCAAATACACCTATTATTTATTAAAACATACGAAGTGATAAAATGTATAAAAATCCATTTTTTTGAACTCATTTTTAAAATTAACGGTTATTTAGTTAGTTCAACCTTTAAAACACTATGAAACCTATTGCTGTAAGTTTAAAATGAAATGCACTAAGCATTATAATATCAAAGAAAACTAGAATGTGTCCGTCCTCTCAGATTTAATCACAGATATAGACCTTAATCAATATTTTTCTTTTTTCATTATTTCATAAAATCAAGTAGTCTAAATTTCTTGAAACTTAAAAAACAACATTAACCAAATCATACTCAACCAAAAAACTATCTATGAAAAAAATTTATACTAATAATATTGCTGTTATAGATACAGGAGAATTCCCAATCGTTAAGATGACATGTATCAAAGCATCTCTAACATCAATTGATGTTTTAGAATTTAAAAAGTTCAAAGAACAAATTTTCGATATGTTTACAGAACCTTTTATTTTAATCGATGATGGAACACAGATCGAATGGTTAAGTAATGATGCTAAATTAGAATATGGAAGATTAATTTGTGAACATGATCGTAGGTACAAAGATTTAATGATCTCATATTATTTAGTTATACCCAATACCTATTTAAAACTAATAATTAGAGCAATTAATAAAGTGTTTAAACCTAAAATTAAGCAGTTAGCTTACAATAGTTTTAAAACAGCCCATCGATTTGCTTTAATCGAAAAAGAAGTAATGTTAAACCTTCCTCAAGTATCCTAAATCAATACTATTTTGAATACATTTTTACCAAAGAAAACTCTAGTAAACAGTTTTAGCTGTCAAGATTTTACATTCGAAATAAAGGATGATACAATCATTGTAACATTTAATATGTCGGATTTTACAAAAGAACATTATGATTTGCTTTTTAGACGAATTACTTTATTTCTTAAAAGTATAACTACAAAGCATTACTTTATTTATGATGTTTCAAAAGTAAAAGTGATGCATACTAATCTTCGTTTAGATTTTGGCAAACAAGTTCAAAAAATTCTAGAAGATTATGAACATGTTATCCATTTATATATCATAATTTTAGATTCACCGTTGACTAAAATATTATTATATGGTATCAACCTAATAATTAAGTCCCCGGTGAAACAATATGTGAAAAAATCTAGATCAGAAGCCCTTCATTTTTTAAAATTATTGAAGCTTACACCTACCTATTATTAGTTTATTTTAATATTTCTGGCTTCCCATACATCTTTTAATGCATGGTACATTCCTATATTATGATGGGATACATTGTGATTTATATTGATGTAAACTTGCTTTAATTCCTGATCATTGAAAGAAGCAAAATGATCTAAGAAATGTATGTAAATATCTTGTTGTAATTCCATGATTTTGTATTTTTATTTTTGTATTATTAAATAAAACATAACTTTCCGTGAAGTAGTTGAATATGTTTTTTTAAGGAAATTTTCCCATTTATAAACACAGATGAGGAATCAAACTCTCTGGATCGGAACTCAGAATGTAAAGTTGAGAGGTATTTGCCTCTACTTTCACTCCATTGGAAATTACCAACTTCTAAATTGAATTTTTCAATTAATTCATCATCTGAAAGTAAATCTAAATGATTTACGATGAGATGTTTATCATTCATTATTAATGTCATAAATGTAAATTAAAGTGATACATTATTTTACTATGACATCAAGAATTTTAAGAAAAGGGGGGATGTTTTTTGTCGATCCGACCTCATCTATTTTGCCACCGTGGCTAAAGCTCGGTTGGCATCCATTAAAGGATTCTTGATGATGTTACAAAGTAAAAGACAATTTTTTAAATGAACAAATAAATCTTTTAAAAAATGACCAATTCAGATTTTATTATACTGATTTTTTAAATTTTGAATAATACAGCTGTCTTGCTCTTCTATAATATACCTTATAAAGATATGGAGTGATAACCATAAGATAGATAATATTGATTTTTTCATATTTCTGATAATAATGAAATATAAAAAAGAATCCTATAATTTCTGTTACGAGTAGGGGCAATACTGTTCCTATTTCTCCAAAGTATCTCACAAAGAAATAAGAAGATAAAATAAGAATACAACTATTTATAATAACAACATTTGTTGAATATTGTGGTTTCCCTATGGCATTGGTATAGCTCCCAAAGAATGCTCCAAGAGGAGAGAATTGAGCAGAAATAATAAGAATAACTAACAAATGAAATGAATCCCCATATCCTTCTCCATGGAGTATATTTAATAATGGTTTTATGATAATTAAAAAGCCTATTGATATAGGTACTATTAAAGTGTAAACTCTTTTAATAGTTTTGATAAACTCAAGTTTGAAATGTTTAAAATTACCTTCCTCAAAAAGTAATACTATTTTGGGATAAAATATAAGTTGAATTGCATTGCTTAAAGATAAAATCAATACAAGATATCGTTGTGCTACACCTAATAATGCAGTAACTTCTAAGGAAAGTATTCCAGCAGAAATAAATAAAGTCATTCTTGAGGCCAAGGTTCCAAAAATTGCTTTTAACGTACCCTGCTTAGCATAGTGCATAATATTTTTGAAGGTTTTTTTATCAAAAGAACTTTTAAATATCTTAGAAGTGGATATAGAAAAAAGTCCAATAAGAAATCCAAAAACATAAAGTAGACTTAATACAATAATTAAATCAGGTAATCCTATAGGATTGTATTTTATATAGATAAACGCTGAAAATAACAAACACAAAGTAGTCAGATTTATTATGACGGCTTTATATAATTCTCCCTTACTTTTATGAATATTTTCTATCCATTTTAAGCAGTTATTTGAGATCGAATAGATAGGATAAAATATTAATAATGCAGAGACTTCTGGAAATATATCAGCATAGCCTATTCCAAGAACAACAACACCTATAATGCTTTCTATAAGTAATAATGCGAATAAAACTGTTTTATAGGTAGAATGGGCAGTTTTATCATTTTTACCACTTGAAAATTTAACCAATGCAACATATAAAACACCTTCTCTTACATTTATAGATAGATTAAATACCGCAAAGAAAATAAACCAACGTCCTACATCCTCAGCAGAATACATTTGAGTGACAAAAAGAAGAAGTGAGTAGTTGTATAACAACTCACTGAATGTTAAAGAAATGGATGATATAAAAGGTTTTTCCTTAAAGAGTTTAATTAACCTTTGCATTAGGTGTTTTTTGGGTGAATGATGTACATAATAATTTAATCATTAATTAGATAATAACATTATATAAGGTTGCAACTTGCAATTAAATATTATTAATGAATTCTATTTTTATATTTAAACTTAAAATATTTAAGTAAGAGCCAATGATTTATTTTAATGTAAGTAAACAGAGTAGGGGAATAAATCTCACTTTATTAATTTTAATCATTCTTTCATCAAGAGTTAATCTGAAATTATGCGTCGTATCTTACTTTACCTATTAATTTTCACTTCAATTATTCTCACCTTTACAAATTGTGATTATGCAGTAGCTGGTGATATTACTTCAAAACCTAAAGTTTTTATTGTAACCCAACAATGGAAGGCAGATATTATTGTCAGTACCGTAGGATATAGTTATCAAGCAGATATCATTGTATCATCTAAGAGTTGGGATACTACTGCAGATTGGATATTAGTTGATAAACAGTATCAAGCTGACCATACCATGTATATTACTGGAAAAAAATGGGAAGCTGAAAAACTAATTTATCTAAAATAAAAATATGTACATTTTTATATGAAATATTACATTAAAGTGAATACACATTCAATCATTAAACTTAATTAACATATAATGAGTCGTTTTTGTTAAGGAAGTGTAAATTTGACATTGATAATTATCGATCAATTTTAGCATATTTGCATCGTGATTTTGATGTATTGGCGATTACCATCAAAACACCCATTTGGAAAGGCTCCAAATGCAATAAAAAACGTCTTAATTTTATTATCCTCATGGTTTCTAAGAAACTTTTAATCACTTTACTGTGTATCATTGGTTTGTACTCAACCTCAGTACAAGCCCAAAATTTCTCAAGCACTTTTATCGAATATGCCTACGGCTGGAATAATACGGATTATATCACTGGTGCTAATCCTAAAAATGAAGGCATGAACCTATTTACTTTAGACCATACTACAGTTACAAAGTGGGGTGGTGTTTATGGTTTTGTTAACTTCATGACAGCTCCTGATGGTTTTTATACTACCGGTTTTTATAATCAAGATTTAGACGCTTCTGCTGGTCAATATAGATTGTATTCAGAAGTTTCACCTTGGGTAAGTTTATCGGGTGTTACAGGTAAAGATTTCTCATTTGGTCCTGTAGCTGATGTATCATTAGATGGTCAGTTAAACATTGGTAATGGCTTCTTTGCTACTTTAGCAGGTGCAGGCTTAACCTTTAAAGCTCCTAAAGGTGGTTTCTTAAAATTATCAACTTATTGGAGAAGAGATAATATTAGAGAAGATGCCGTGCAATTTACAGGTGTTTTTGATGTACCTGTATGGAAAAAAGCTGGATTCAGAATTCAAGGTTTCTTCGATTTAATTCCTAACGCTACAAATAAAGTTGAATTTGGTCGTACAGACATGGGTACTGACTTTTTATCACAAACTCGTTTCTTATTTGATGTAGGAAGAAATACAATCTTTAAAAACGATGCTAATTCTAAATTAGAATTAGGATGTGACATATATATGCACTTCAATAAGAACTTAGCAGAAAATAATTCTAATGCTTTTGTTCCACAACCTTGTGTTCGATTAACATTCTAATTGGTTGTATTATTAAAAAAAAATGTGACTACTATATTTAGGTTTCGATTGATACCTATTTATACATAAAATATATCAAAATGGAGTTTTTAGATAAAATATTTAAACTAAAAGATAACAATACTACAGTAAGTAAAGAATTCATTGGAGGTTTAACCACTTTTCTTACTATGGCCTATATCATATTCGTTAACCCTGATATCCTAAGTCAGGCTGGAATGGATAAACCCGCTTTATTTTCTGTAACATTAATTGCAGGTATAGTAGGTACTTTATTAGCAGCCTTCTGGGGAAAAATGCCATTCGCCATGGCGCCAGGTATGGGACTTAATGCCTTTTTTACTTATACAATTGTTCTTGGAGCAGGAGTACCTTGGGAAACCGCTTTAGGTATTGTATTTATTTCAGGTGTTGCTTTTGTCATCTTAACATTCTTAGGGGTAAGAGAAAAAGTAGCTAACGCAATTCCTCTATTTCTAAGAATTAGTGTAACTGCCGGTATTGGTTTGTTTATTACTTTTATTGGGATGAGAAATATGGGACTAATTGTAGCTAACCAAGCCACATTAGTTTCTTTAGGTGAATTTACGCCCACTTTAATTATATCTTTAATAGGCTTTTTTGTAATTGCTTATTTGGAACATAAAAAAGTAACAGGTGGTATTTTAATTGGTATTTTATTTATTACCATAACAAGTATCCTTTTTGGTTATGTAAAATTACCAGAAACAATTATCGATACACCTCCATCAATTGCTCCAGTATTCATGAAATTGGATATAATGAGTGCATTGAAATGGACGTTTATTGGTCCAATATTCTCTTTCATGTTTGTTGATTTGTTTGATTCATTATCAACAATCATTGCTTGTTCAAATCAAGCAGGTTTAACTAAGAAAGATGGTTCTGTTCCTCGTTTAGATAAAATATTAGAAGCTGATGCGGCTTCTACAGTAGTAGGTTCTGTTTTGGGTACATCAACTACAACAATATATATAGAATCTGCCTCTGGAATTGCATCTGGTGCAAGAACTGGTTTGGCATCAGTATTTACAGCCTTATTAATGTTTGGTTGTTTATTCTTTGCTCCTGTAGCAGGTATTGTCCCTGCCTACGCTACTGCTCCAGCATTATTAATGGTAGGTGTTTACATGTTCATGAATATCAAAGAAGTAAAATTTGATAGTATGATTACAGCTGTACCCGCCTTTTTAACGATCATTTTAATGCCACTAACCTATTCAATTTCAATGGGGATTACATTTGGATTTATTTCTTATGTACTTTTGATGGTTGTAGGTGGTAAAGGAAAAGAATTACCAGTTACAATGTATGTAATTGGTGCTTTATCAGTACTGAATTTAATTGCAGGTTAATCTGTAAGATTGAATTAAATATATATGTATCACTGAATTACTTGGTGAAAAAAAGCTCAGGTCTTAATTGATCTGAGCTTTTTATTTTTAATCATCTGTTCTTAATTCTTTCCACTTGCTATTACTCTCGTGAACAACTTCTTTATACTGTTGATAAAACTTATTTAAAATTTTATCATTTTCACGATCTTCCTCATTCAACATCTTTAATTCAAATAAGAGTGTACGTAAATGATTTCTAGTTTCGCTGTAATTTACCCACAGTTCTTTATGATTAAAAAAACCATCCCATGCAGCTAATAAGGCACTTAGTGCACTAAAAATAAGTGTTGTACATTTTGCGAATAGATGATAACTTTCTGCTATATCATCTCCAATAGCTACTAAAAAAGTAATACAAGAAGAAGAGAATGCAATACCCATGTAAATCCAAAATGACTTTTGTTTATGTCCATCGCTCCAAACTGCCGTTTTTTCAGACATTTCAAAAATTTCTTGTTTTAGTAATTCGTATTTACTCGAAGAGTCTTTGGTGTTTGCCATTATAAAAAATGAATGTTATAGTAAGTTTTTTCGAAGATAATAATTAATATGAATTCAACTATCAGTTACATCTAAAATTATTATCCCTTTCCGAGGTTATTATTTAAGTACTTTTAAAAAAATAAATGATACATTTAACTCATTTTGTTACTATATTAGTATCATAATTAAATTTTAGTATCATTTTGAAAGTAAAAGAGAAATTAATTCAATCGGCATATTCATTATTTCTACAAAATGGAATTAAGAAAATCAGTATTACTGATATCATTGAAAATGCTGGTGTTTCTAAAATGTCTTTTTACAGGCAGTTCAAAAATAAAGATGCAATTCTATTAGAAGTGCTAATACAATTTTTTGATAGTGGTTTGATGGAATATCAAAAACTTGTTGATAAAAAATTGAGTTTTGTTGATTTTCTGAATGAGATTATTGTCATGAAAATCTATTTCAGTAGGCAAATGAGTAAAGCATTTATGGAAGAAATAATGACAACAGACGATCAAACGGAAGAAATTCAAGACTTCATATTAAATTATCAACAAAAGAGTACTGCTTTATTTATTGACGAAATCTTAAAAGCGAAGGCAAATGGGGAAATTGGAGATGATTATAGTATTGAGTTCCTCATGTATATGATGGGGAAAGCACAAGAGTCGGCATCTGATACTTTCTTTCTAAATACATTTGATAGTTTAGAGGAAGCTGTGAGACAGGTAACAAAATTTTACTTTTTCGGTATTTACGGTCAAAGAAAATAAAATGAAGAAACAACTTACCTTTCTATGCATGATAATTTCATTTTCCGCGTTGGGGCAATCTTCTTTAGATTTTAATGGAATGTTCCAAGGGTTTACAACATATACCAATGAAAGCGACTTAAAGCTTTGGAGTGGTGGACGTTATATACCAGAATTAAAATATGAATATAAAATTGATTCTGTTCAATCCTTTTCTGCGTATGGTTCAGCCAACTTATATGCTGATATTCAATATGCAGGAGGTACAACTATAAATAACGCTTACATTAATCCATATAGAGCATGGGTACGTTATGCTTACCAAAATAGTGAAATTAGAATAGGGCTTCAAAAAATTGATTTTGGCTCAGCTTCAATACTGCGTCCATTACAATGGTTTAATCAAATTGACCCGAGAGACCCATTAGGTTTAACAAATGGGGTATATTCTGCTCTAGGTAAATATTACTTTAAGAATAATGCTAATATTTGGTTGTGGGTACTTTATGGTAATGAAGACAGAAGAGGGTTTGATGTTTTACCATCCGATAAAAAAACTCCTGAATATGGAGGACGTATTCAACTTCCAACACCTAAAGGTGAAATTGCTTTTTCATATCATCACAGAAATGCTATTTATGATAATAGAGATGTGACCCAACCTGAAATAATTAATACAATCGAAAATAAATATGGAATTGATGGTAAATGGGATGTTGGGGTAGGTCTTTGGTTTGAAGGTAGTTATACAAAAACACAAGATCCAATAAGTTTCTTTACACATCAATCATTATTAAATATTGGTACAGATTATACTATACATGGGGTAAATGTTGTGTTAGAACACTTATTTACAAGGTATGGAGAAGAAATTAATAGAGCAGATTACCAAGGTAATACAACTGCTTTATCGTTGAATTATCCTATCTCGTTTTTCGATGGTATTTCTTTAATGGTCTATCAAGATTGGACCAATAACGGTACAGGAGCTTTTGCTTCTTATAATCACGATTTCAACTTATGGACAGGTTATTTTATGATGTATTATAATCCTACCACACAAATCACATCACCAATTGTTAATAACGATCTGAACCAATTTACATCGGGCTTTGGTATACGTTTGATGGCAATTATAAATCATTAAAAAATGAGCACAAACAACTTAATTGAATTACACCAAGTCACTAAAAGGTTCCCAGTTGGAGATGGGGAATTCACAGCTTTAAGTGATATTAATTTATCGTTTTCAAAAGGGGAATTTGCAGGTTTAATAGGTCCTAGTGGTTCTGGAAAAACAACCCTCTTAAACCTTATTGGAGCATTAGATGATTCTACTGAAGGTGAAATTAAAATAAATGGAAAAAACATTGCTAATAATTCGGATGAAGCTTCGGCTCTTTTAAGAAACGAACATATAGGGTTTATTTTCCAGTCCTATAATTTATTACCTGTCTATACTATATATGAGAACGTCGAATTTCCTTTAATTCTTCAAAAAATACCTAAAGAGGATCGAAAGATAATGGTGCTTCAAGCACTTGAATGGGTTGGTTTAAAAGATATTGCCAATAAAAAACCTTCTCAGATTTCAGGTGGTCAAGCACAAAGAGTTGCTATAGCAAGATCAATAGTCAAAAAGCCAGAAATTATCTTAGCCGATGAGCCAACAGCTAATTTGGACTCAGAAAATGCCTATAAAATTATGGATATCCTGAAAAACTTGAATGAAGAATTGGGTATTACCTTTCTCTTTTCATCACATGATTCTAAAGTAATTAAATATCTGAAAAGAGTGATTTCTTTAGAAGATGGAAAAATAATTAATGATGAAGTTAAATAAGTAAGCTATGATACAAGATTTATTACTCAATTTTAAATTGGCTTATAAAAATATCATTAGCGCTGGCTTAAGAACTTGGTTAACAATTACAACTCTAGCTTTTGCCTTTTTATTGATATTATTTTTCAATAGTCTTTATACGGGATGGGAGTACCAAGGTGTAAAAGATCAAATTGATTGGGAATTTGCCGACGGACAAATCATTTACAAAGAATTTGATAAAAACGACCCTTTTACTATTGAAAGTGGGCATCATCAAATGATTAAAAATGAAAATATTGCTCCTGTATTAATCAGACAAGGAAATTTATATCCACAGGGAAGAATGTTACCCATTGCTATCAAAGGTATTCCTGCCAATCAATCCATTGTAAAATTACCTACTCATTTATTTCATGAAAGTAAGGAAGAATTTCCGGTAATCATTGGTGAAGCGATGGCTACAAATAATCATCTTAAAAAAGGTGACAAAATACTTTTACGATGGAAAGATAAAAATGGAACTTTTGATGCAAAACAGATCACAATAGTAGGTATTTTTCATACAAATGTTCCTACTATAGATATGGGACAAATATGGATGGATATTGATTTGTTATGGAAAATGACTGGACTCGAAAAAGAGGCTTCCTATCACATAGTCAAAGGAAATTATAACCACGAATTAAAGAGTCAATGGAGGTTTGAAAGTCAGCAAGATCTTCTTAAAGATTTTATCTCTATGGTAGAAATGAAAAAAGGGTCTTCAGCTTTTTTATATATCATTTTAATGTTCATTGCCTTGATAGCCATTTTTGATTCTCAAGTATTTTCTGTTTTCAAAAGACAGAAAGAAATAGGGACTTATATAGCCTTAGGTTTTACTAAAAAAAGAGTCACTTTATTATTAACCATAGAAGGGGCAATGTATGCTATTCTAGCAACAATTATAGGATCACTCATTAGTATCCCATTAATTTCTTGGTTAGGGGTTGAAGGAGTAACACTATCGAGTAAAGAACAATCTCAACAAATGGGAATTACAATTGGAGAAAAGCTATATCCAATGTTAACTTCTAAACTTTTATTCAGTTCAATATTTTGGATTATTCTATTATCCACAATCGTGAGCTATCTACCTGTTAGAAAAATAGCAAAAATGAATACTGTTGATGCACTAAAAGGGAAAAAATAATGTTAGAATTTTTATTTAAAGGATTAATCCGTGATAAAAGTAGAAGTGTCCTTCCTGTAATTGTTGTGGCACTCGGAGTATCCCTTTCCGTTTTCTTTGTAGGATATATGAAAGGTATGATAGGGGATGTGGTCGATCAAAATGCAAGGTTTAATACAGGGCATGTTAAAGTGATGAGTAGAGCATATGTTCAAAATATCTCTCAAAAACCACTTGATTTATCCTTATTAGATGCTGAGGTATTGATAAAAGATCTCAAACATCAATATCCTGAAATGAATTGGGTGAAACGTATCAATTTTGGAGGAATACTTGATGTACCTGATGAAAATGGACAAACAAAAACACAAGGTATTGCAGGAGGTATAGCCCTTGATTTATCAGAAAATAGTATTGATAAAGAAAGAATGAAATTAGGGAATAACCTTATAAGAGGTACTTTACCTAAAGGAGCTTATCAAATAATTTTGGGTGAAGGCTTAGCTAAAAGGATGAATGTAAACATTGGAGATAAAATCACCTTCTTCGGTTCTACCATGGATGGTGCGATGTCTTTTCAAAATTTCACTTTGGCAGGAACCGTTTCATTTGGTACAAGTGTCTTAGATGATAGAACTTTCATTATTGATATTAATGATGCAGAGCAAGTGCTAGATATGGTGGATGCTGCACAAGAAATTCTAGGTTTTTTACCAAATGATGTTTACGATGAATCAAAAATAGAAACGATAAAAAATGATTTTAATACCAAAATGTCTGTTGAAACAGATGAGTTTACTCCAGAAATTTTAGCATTAAAAGATCAAGCAGGATTACGCTATATGTTGGATATCGCTAATATCTCGACAAGTCTTTTTTCTACGCTATTTATTATTGCTATGTCTATCGTATTATGGAATACCGGTCTTCTTGGAGGTCTTCGCAGGTATACAGAATTTGGGATTCGTATTGCCATGGGAGAATCAAAAAAGGCTATTTATAAGTCGTTAATTTTAGAATCAATAATAATAGGGTTAATAGGTGCTGTGATAGGAACTCTACTCGGACTTGGTCTTACGTATTATTTACAGGAAGTGGGTATTGACATTTCAGATATGATGTCGCAAAACAGTATGATTATTTCAAATGTGATACGCGCAAAAGTGGTCCCTCAACAATTATGGATTGGTTTTATCCCTGGAGTTGTAGCCACACTTTTAGGGGCATTACTTTCTGGTAGAGGTATTTTCAAAAGACAAACCTCTCAATTATTTAATGAATTAGGTGTTTAATTTTTCCGGAAGTTGAAATTATAATGAATCAAAGAGCAAAAATGAAAAATATATTATATATCCTGTCATTATTGGTGTGTACTATTGGATACGCACAAGATCCCAATGCTTTATTGAAAAAAATCGATCAGAATATGTACACCAAAACAAAGGTGTCTACTACAAAAATGATCGTTTACGGTAAACGTAAGACTAAAGAAATTGTCTCAAAGGGATACACAAGAGGCACAAAAGATTCTTTTTCTGAATATTTATCTCCTGCTCGTGAGAAAGGCACAAAAATGTTGAAATTAGATGATAAACTATGGATTTATTCTCCATCATCAGACCGAACTATTCAAATTTCAGGTCACATGCTTCGACAATCAGTGAATGGTTCTGATATGTCTTATGAGGACATGATGCAAGAAAAAAAATTAGTGGATATGTATACCCCAAAGATTACAGGGCAAGAAGAAATGAACGGTGAACAATGCTATATTTTGGAATTAAATGCAAAGACAGAGAATGTGACTTATCAAAAAATAAAAATGTGGGTTGATATCAATCATACTGTTCCCATGAGGCAAGATTTATTCGCAAAGAGTGGTCAGTTACTGAAAACCATAAATATGTCTGACATACGCAAAGTGGGAGATCGATATTACCCATTTAAAATGAACTATAAAGATGTATTGAAAGATGGTAAAGGAACTGATTTTGTTGTTTTAGAAATGGAAAATAATGTCGAAATACCTGATCATATTTTTAATAAAAGCAATCTTAAAAAATAACGTGAATTGAGTATTAACAGTAAGATAACAACAAAGGGTACTTCCTTACCAAAAATTTGAATAACTTGTCATTCAAACGAAACTTTGACTGATATGAATACACTAGAACAAATTCAAATTCTAAATAGTAATGAACAAGAAGTAGACAAAGAATACTTCTTAAAAGAAAGCCATTACGATCTTTTAATGGACCTTTCGGAAGCAGAAACAGACGATGAAGAGGAAGAGTTGTTCGGTAAAATGAAAGAAATACCTCATATCGCGTTAATTTCTTCTATCATTGAACTTTGGGAAAATACAGTAGGAGCCATTGTTATTTCTCAAAATATTAATGAAGGTACTGTTGTTTCAATGGAAGACAAAATGGAATTAGAAGAAGAAGCTTGTGCAGATTTATCTTTCGATTTCACAAGGTTTACCGTGATTATAAACGGTGAGGTTTACAGAGTAAAAATTATTGATCAAGAATAAGTCATTTTCTTAGACTTTTTGATTTTTATAGATTAATAAGCATGTTTGATAAGTAAATTATTAAACATGCTTTTTTTATGATAAAATTAGAAGGGGTTATACAAAAATTTGAAGGTAAAGGAGGTTGGTCGTATGTACTTATCCCAGACATTAAACAAGATAAAACAACACATTTTGGATGGGTTACAGTAAGCGGATCAATTGATGATTACCCATTAAATAAAGTGAAACTAATGCCTCATAAGAATGATGGTTTATTTTTACCCGTTAAAAAAGAGATAAGAAAAAAAATCAAGAAAGAAGAAGGTGATAAGGTATTTATAAAACTATATCTTGATAATAATGAAAAAACAGACCCTTCGTTTTTATTCAATATACTGAATGATATTTCCAATAAGGCTAGTTATAATTTCCAAAACTTACATTACAATAAGCAAAAAGATTATATGCAATGGATATTTGACAGTAGAGATGAAAGTACTCAAGAACAGCGTATTAACCAATTGACCACTATATTAGAATCCTAATTTGTATGTCGAAAATGATATATTTTGATATTTTTTTTTGATAATATTTTTAATTAAATTGTTTTTGAACAACAACATTACATAATGATACGATCCAGAATTTGGCAACCAAAGACCAATGTAACATCACAAACAATTTACAAAGACCACTATTATCTTTCTAATCTAATTGAGAAGAAATGGTTACATAAACTTATTGGTACTTGGGGAAATACGAAGTACATATTTAAGTATACTATCAATTTAAATACTAACATTAAAATTTTTAATGACGAGTATAAAGATATAGGAAAGATCAATATTAATTTTTTAGGAACTGAAGCCAAAATATTTATTGATAATGAAGTATATTATTGGAAAGCTAAAAACATGATTCAAAAAAAATGGCAAATCAGATCCACGAAAGAAGATAAAATTTTAAACGAAAAAGGTCAGTTTTATTCAAATGACCTTCCAAAAGGACATAGAGGTATATTAAATTTATCAGGCCATGCTATACAGCATTTTAATAATTACTATTTATTAAGTGCTTCCAGTTTTGTACTTACCTCCTTACTGTTTTTTTACTTTGTGTAAGCATTGTTAAAAGCCTTTTATACAACTCTTAAAAAAATAAAATTAACCTATCTAATCATTTTTATTGTATCCTTTGAATTAAAAATTGTACGATTCTTGTGAAATGTACTTTATTCTACAAATTATTCTTGTTATAGGTTAACTTTATGACTGTACTTTAAATGTCATTCCCCTTAAAACTTTTTTCTTTAAATGTACCAACTAATATTTCTGTTTTTGATATTAACATTAAGTAATTCTGTTTTAGCAAATTCACAAAAACAATCTATAGATGATTATAGATTATGGGCCTTAAATATTGAACAAGCCAATGTTAATGCCATGTATTTAACAAGTTCAGATGATAATGTCTACTTGGAAAAAGTGGATGGAACCATTGTTAAATACCCTATTTACCACTTTTCTTACCAAGACATACAACTAATCAGAGCAAAAAGTAAGTTGATGGCAGAAAAGAAGGCTAAAATGTTTAATCACATCATACAATCTAAGTGGTTATTGATTTTTGCAATTAGTATAATGTTGTTATCGATGGTTTTTATGTATCATAGTAGCCAAAAATATGACCGATATTTTAAAGTTATTTTTGCCATAAGTACCATAATTTTATTTGTTGGAAGCACATCATCATATGTCAATAATTTTGACACAATATTTAATTACCATACTAATATTTCCAACAAATCAACTATTAATAAAGAACTGCAAGAAATCTTTAAACCTAAGACTAAAGTCAGAGAGACCACTAAATCAAACGACGAAGATATTTACCCATTTAAACTTGAATCGGCCACAAGTATATTTACTACCGTGAATAATAAATAATCCATTAATCTTCGAAATCATAGAACAATTTAATAAGGAATGTGTTATTTTGAGTATATCTTAAAACCACATTGCTCTTATGATAGGCTATAGATTTACAGACTATACACCCCCAAAAAAAACAACTGAAGGTGATGTTTTTTCAGAACTCCTAAAAATTTTCATGGAGTTAATTAACATCACAGGAGGTAATGTTTCCGAAACCATGATTTGGATGAATAATATTGATAAAAAATACAATATTACTTCAGACAAATATGGAATGGGTGATTTTTACAATGACCTTAAAGAAAAGGGCTACATTCAAGAAAACAATCAGGATGGAAAACCTAGTATCACCGCCAAAAGTGAACAAAAAATTCGTCAATCAGCTTTAGAAGAAATTTTCGGAAAACTTAAAAGAGGTAGTAAAGGAAACCACAAAACTAAGTTTACAGGCACACAAGGTGATGAAATGACCTCTGATAAAAGATCTTTTGAGTTTGGTGATGCTCTAGGTCAGATTTCTATGACTGATTCCTTAAGAAATGCTCAAATAAATCATGGTATTGATACATTTAATATCAGAGAGAGTGATTTAGAAGTAATCGAAAAGGAGCATAGAACACAAACTTCTACCGTTCTCATGATCGATATATCTCATTCAATGATATTGTATGGAGAGGATAGAATAACACCTGCCAAAAAAGTGGCTATGGCTCTGGCCGAAATGATAAAAAGAAAGTACAAAAAAGACACCCTAGATATCATTGTTTTTGGTAACGATGCATGGCAGATAAAAATCAAGGATTTACCCTATTTACAAGTCGGACCTTATCATACCAATACAGTTGCAGGTTTAGAACTTGCGATGGATTTATTACGTCGAAGAAAAAATGCAAACAAACAGATATTTATGATTACAGATGGAAAACCATCGTGTCTTAAAGAAGCTGGAGGGTATTATAAAAACAGTTTTGGTTTAGATAGAAAAATTGTAAATAAGTGTCTAACGTTAGCCGCTCAATGCAAAAGACTACGTATTCCTATTACCACATTTATGATTGCCTCAGACCCATATTTACAAGAATTCATTCAAGAATTTACTGAAACTAATAACGGCAATGCCTATTTCAGTGGTTTACAAGGGCTAGGTGATATGATTTTTGAAGATTACTCAAGAAATAAAAAGAAACGATTATAACAACTATGAATTATTCTCAACTTTCAAAAGAAGAAAAATTAAACATTCAAAACTTAGGTCAGCTGAAAGCATCAGGGTATGTTTCGCGCTCTGTTAAAGACGAATTAAGAGATAATTTAATTCAAAAACTTAAAAATAAAGAAAACCCTTTTCCAGAAATATGGGGTTATGAAGACACTGTCATACCAGAATTAGAAAGAGCCATTTTGTCTAAACATAATATTAATTTATTAGGTTTAAGAGGTCAAGCAAAAACTAGAATTGCTCGATTAATGATTCATCTTTTAGATGATATTATTCCAGTCATTAAAGGTTCTGAATTAAATGATGATCCCTTATCACCTTTATCATATTATGGAAAAAATCTCATTGAAAATAAAGGAGATGAAACACCTATTGAGTGGTGGTCAAAAGAGGATAGATTTACAGAAAAATTAGCAACACCAGATGTTTCAGTAGCAGATTTAGTAGGTGATATTGATCCAATTAAAGCCGCTACTAATAAATTAAGTTATTCTGATGAAAGGGTAATACATTATGGTTTAATACCAAGATCTCATAGGTCTATATTTGTCATCAATGAATTGCCAGATTTACAACCTAGAATACAAGTTGCTCTATTCAATATTTTACAAGAAGGAGATATCCAAATTAGAGGTTTTAAATTAAGGTTACCACTAGATATTCAATTTGTATTTACAGCAAACCCAGAAGATTACACCAATAGGGGCAGTATCGTAACTCCACTTAAAGATAGAATTGAATCGCAAATCATCACTCATTATCCAAAGGAAATTGAAGTGGCGAAAAAAATCACTCTACAAGAAGCTAATATTAAAGAAGAACAATCAGCTGCCATAGTATCAAATACGCTGGCTGATAACCTTATTGAGCAAGTAGCATTTGAAGCAAGAGAAAGTGAATTTGTAGACGAGAAAAGTGGTGTTTCAGCTCGTCTGACAATTTCTGCAATGGAAAATCTATATTCTTCTGCTGAACGAAGAATGTTAGTCAACCAAGAAGAGAAAACTTACATAAGAGTTTCTGATTTAATGGGTACTATTCCTGCTATAACAGGTAAAATAGAATTGGTTTATGAAGGTGAACAAGAAGGAGCTGGAGAAGTTGCTCAAAGTTTAATAAGTAAAGCCATTCGAAGTCAGTTTATCAAGATATACCCATCACCAGAGAAAGTAAGAAAGGATGATGACAACCCTTATCAATATATTCTGGAATGGTTTGGAAATGGTCATAACATAGATCTATTAAATGATGCTTCTATTAAAATATACCAAAATACTTTAGACCAAATCCCTACATTAAGGGCTTTAGTAGAAAAGTTAAATACAGATTTGATGGAAGAAGAAATCTTCTATCATATGGAATTTGTATTGCATGGGTTAGCTGAATTTAGTCAGTTAAGTAAACATGCTATCGCTTCTAAAACATCTTTTTCTGATCTATTGTCTGGCATGATGAATTTTAGTGCTTCAGATTTTGATGATGATGAAGAATAATAACTTCACTTAGAAATAAATTCAAAAAATAGGTGTCAAGAGGATAAATTCTCTTGACACCTATTTTATTTATATTCACACAATAATTAAGTGATTAATGAGTTTTTTATAAGATAAATACATGACTTTCACAGTTGTTGAAAAATTTTAGTATTCTTTAAACGTTATTCTGTCACATAAATCTATATTTGCGTGTTATAAAACTGTTGATTCATGTCTTCAATATAAATAGAAACAAACAACTTAATATATATTTAATGTCACATACATCACACTTAGTACATAATTTAAGAAACCAAGTTCAGAAACAAGGTAATAAAGATGCTGCTAGATTTCGTGTTGCCGATAATCTGTGGGAGAGTATCTCATGGACTGATTTTGGTCATGAGATCGATCTTGTATCAAAGTCGTTATTAGCTAACGGAATTGGTGTTCAGGATAAAGTAGGTATCTATGCTCAAAATATGCCTTTCTGGACTGTTGCAGATTTTGCAACGCAACAAATTAGAGGTGTGGCAGTCTCAATCTATGCAACAAGTACATCACATCAAGCTGCTTACATCATTAATGATGCTCAAATAAAGGTATTATTTGTTGGTGATCAAGAACAATATGATAATGCTATAGAAGTGTTCGATAGATGTGAATCTCTAACAACTATCGTAGCGATGAAAAAAGAGCTACACCTTCGTCATCACAAAGCAGGTATTCATTGGATTGACTTTACCGAACAAGGTGGTAAAGCTGAAAAAGAGGAGATGATGCAAAGAATTGAAGATGCTAACATGGAAGATTTAGTAACTTTAATTTATACCTCTGGTACTACAGGTGAACCTAAAGGAGTGATGCTAGATTATGTGAACTTCATTTCACAATTTGAAGCACATTCAGAATTAGTAGACTTCACAGAAAAGGATGTCAACCTAAGCTTTTTACCATTATCCCATGTTTTCGAAAGAACTTGGTCGATGTATGTTTTTTATAACGGTGCTACTAACTGTTATTTGGAAGATGTAAAATTGATTAAAGAAGCATTAGTAGAAGCAAAACCACATGTTATGTGTGCTGTTCCTCGTTTCTATGAAAAAATATTTTCTGCAATCCATGATAAAGTTGCGAAAGCAAGTCCATCTAAAAAGAAATTATTCCATTGGGCAGTAGGTATGGGCAAAAAAGCCTTTGATGCAAAACAAGAAGGAAAAACTCTAGGTGGATTTGATAAGATGAAATTTAATCTTGCTACAAAATTAGTTTTAGGTAAATTCCAAAAACTATTAGGTGGAAATATTAAATTCATGCCTGCAGGTGGAGCTAAATTAGATCCAGAAATTGGTGCTTTTTTCCATTCAATAGGTATTCCTATCATTCTTGGTTATGGTTTAACAGAAACAAATGCCACTGTTTCAGCATGGCACATCAATCAAAAATTTTATACTGAAACAATCGGTACAACAATGCCGGGTTGTGAAATTAAAATTGATGATAAAACAGGAGAAATTCTTGTTAAATCTAAAGTTGTGATGAAAGGTTATTACAACAAACCTGAAGAAACAGCAAAATCATTTGATGAGAACGGGTTCTTTAAAACAGGAGACAAAGGAGAATTCGATGAAAAAGGTAATTTATTGATTACTGACCGTATCAAAGAATTAATGAAAACGTCTAATGGTAAATACATTGCACCTCAACTTGTTGAAGGAAAAATTGGTAAAGACCATTTTGTGGAACAAATAGCAACAATTGCTGATGCTAGAAATTTTGTGTCTGCTCTAATCGTTCCAACTTTTGAAACGTTAGAAGTGTATGCACAAGAAAACGATATAGCTTATTCTTCAAAAGAAGATTTGATTAAAAACTCTCAAATCATCAGAATGTATGAAGCTCGTATTGAAAAAGCACAGCACGATTTAGCTAATTTTGAAAAGGTGAAAAAATTCACTTTACTTTCTAAGGAGTTCTCACAAGAACTTGGTGAGATGACGCCAACTCTTAAGTTGAAAAGAAAGGTAATCAATAAAAATTATGAAGCTGAAATCAATGAGATGTATTCAGTTGCTCATAAATAATTAGTCAAAAATTGGTGATTTAGTTTGAAATTAATTTTAAACTAAATCACTATATAATATTGAAGAGACCATCACGAAAATTCTATATCCATAGATAAAACAATTTTTAAAATGGTCATTATAAAAAAAGAGGTTGTCTCACTAAATGATGAGACAACCTCTTTTTCTTTATGAACTCTATAGTGTTCTTATCGAATATCTAATAAGCTATTGATCTCTTCTTGACCAAGATTAGCTTCTGATTCTAATTTTTTTCTTAGATCTTCTTTCACAATTCTTTCTGCTTCAGCAATAGGGTATTTAAGAGATAGAGTAACATAAGTCAATTTATCTACTTTCTTAAGCATAACGATTTGTTGTGTTCTTCCTAAACGAGCTGATACATTATTTTGATAAGAAGCTATTACTTGAGTAGCAGATGTAGCATCAGACATTCCTTCTGAATTCGATACTGTAGATTTTATTCTACCCAAAATTTCTGATCCAATTTGACTTGCAATATCTGCTAAACATAATTGATATGCTGCTTGTTTTGCTGCTGCAAAAGTTTCACCTTTTGATTGTTGATAAGCAACAAAGAATTTCGGATCACCGTTATCATCTGTTGCTAAACGTGCAAAAAATGAATTTTCAATTTGCATATCCATTGGAAGGTCACCTGGAATAACTGTATATCCTTCCTTTTTTAATGCTTTTGCTTGCTTTTTAGCATCCTTAACTGCTTTACCTTTTAACTCTTTAAGAGTTTGTTTTTTTTCTTTTTTTGTTTGTGCTTCGGAAGTAAAGTTGGCAAATAAAAGAGTAATAGTAAATAGAGTAATGAATAAAGAAAGTCTCTGTTTCATGTTTTTTTAAATCAATATTATTATAAAAAATATTCGTAATATATATCAAAAATCATTCAAAAGTAATTTTACCCAAAAATAAATGTAATATTCTAGTGCTAAGAATTCATGATAGGAGTAGGTAACCATTATAAAATAATCCAAGATAGTGTCTAGATATTTTTTTTAAAGTAATTTGGTTATATCTAATAAAGTCAAGAATGTAACCGATTTAAAAAGTCATTATTCTCATAAAAACCATTCAAAAAAATCAATTGAAAAAATTACTATCGTAGTAATAGTTATTAGAATAATTCAAAATTTCACATATATTTATAAATAATCTTAAATATTAACTATATTTACGTCGATTCTTTCTAATGCTCTATTAAAACTCTTACGAATAAAATAATGTTTGCTATATCAAAGTATAGTTTATTAATTCTATTACTACTTTCTACTTTACCTCTAACTTCTTCTATTGTTATTTATAAAGGGGAACCCAATTGGATTAAAGCAGAAAATAGACTTGTAGAATTCAATGATGATAATTATCTAAAAGGTTTTCAGGTAGCATTAAATGTGGCTCCTGATAAAAAAAGTGATCGACTACAACAATTACAGCAAGAGGTAAAAAATAATCTTGCTGAAAGTGTTTCAGTTAAAATTGAAAGCTCTAGCAAATTAGATATTGCTAATGCTTCTGGTGCTTCTTATGAAAATTTTAAGCAGAATAGTACGTCTTTCTCTAATGTTAATTTAAGTGGAGTCACTCAACTAAATTATTATGACGAAAAAAAACAAACTCTATATTGTTTTGCTTACGTCAAAATAGATGAATTACTTTCATCAAACAGGCAACGTATTCAGGAAGCCAATAAAAAAATCAGTGCTCTAAAAGATCAAATTGAAAATTATGTTTCTAGTGAAAATATAATTGCTGCAAAAAAATCTATTCGTAAAGTCATTCCAGTATTTAGAGAAGTAGAAGAACTTTATTCTGTTTCCATTATTCTAGGTGATAAAGTGGATCTTAATTATGATGAGTTTTTAAAGAATCAAACACAAATAGAGCAATTAACTATTGAATTATCGAATAATCAAATTGCTAGTATTAATGATTTAGCCACTGATATTTCAGCCACTATAAATGATCAAATAGAGATTTCTAAGCAGACACTTACCATTGATAACTTCACTTTTGAAGACACAAAAATGGGGAGTAAGTTCTCTCGAAAATTGAATCAATTGTTATTATCAAAATTTAGTACCTCATCAAAATTTAAGATTTTAACGGGTGCTGATACCCAAACTAAATATACCCTAGAAGGTACAGTTTGGGAAGAAGATCACACACTTAGGGTAGTATCAATTTTAAGAAATAAAAGTAACGGAGCGATTGAAGGTGGATCTGAAAGCATTATTGCAAAGGATAACTTAAACACCACTACATATAAACCAGATAATTTAGAGCAAGCTAAATTAGTGCAAGAATTGATGAGCACTGATCAAAAATTATCTTCTGGTCTTTCTCTTGATGTTATCACTAACAAAGGGAATAAAAGTCCTATTTATGAAGGTGGTGAAATAATGACATTATATGTAAAAGTGAATCGCCCTTGTAAAGTTAGATTTATCTATCACATGGCAGATGGCACAAAAGTGCTTTTATTAGATAACTTTTCTATTCACCCTGATGAGGTCAACCAAATGGTAAAAGTCTCTCAGCAGTTTGAATGTTATCCTCCCTTTGGCGTTGAAACATTACAAGTTTTTGCTAAAACCGGAGTGAATTTCAATCCTTTAAACACCACTGAAGATCAAGGTTATTATTTTATAAATGATGATATACAAACTATTAATTCAAATAATAGATCTACATCTAATTTAGATGATTCAGAAGTGGCTTTTTCTGAAAAGAGGGTAGTTATCACGACGCTACCTTCTAATTAAAAAATTACAAACTAGATATAAAAACCCAGTACCTTTTTATGTGTTGTTACAGATTTAAAATACAAAAGTTCTTTTACTTTCTATATTTACTTCCAATGCTCTTTTTATCTGATCACTTATTTGCTCAGGTGAATGTTAAAGCAAAAAAATTACCTGATAATGTAAGTTCTGCTTCTTACAGGGAATATGCTCCATCTCTAAATGCTGATGGAACAGTCCTTATTTTCCAAGCAAACAGAAAAGAAGGTTTCAATTGGGGTATTTATGAAACTACTACGCAAGACGGCGGTGAAACATGGTCCGACCCCGTAGGAATTGATAGTATCAATAACTACACAAAAACAAATGATTTAATTGGTGGCCCCATGATTTCTTATGATGGTAACACCTTGTTCTTTTTTGCAAACCTTGATGAAGGTTTGGGATCTGAAGACATTTATTATAGTAAACGAATTGGAAAAGAATGGAGTGCGCCAATTAACATAGGCGAACCTATCAATTCTAAAGAACATGAAAGTTTCCCATCTATATCTGCAGATGGAACTCATTTATATTTTCAAAGGTTTGATACAACATTAGTAGAAGGAGGATCCAATTGTTTTGAGATATATGTATCTAAAAAACAATCTAATGGGGAATGGGGTGAACCTGAAGCACTTCCCGCACCTATTAATATAGGTTGTGAAAAAGCACCTAGAATCTTATCTGATGGTAGAACATTAATATTCTCTTCTATACGTGCAGGGGGTAAAGGTGATTATGATTTATGGATGTCTAAATTAGGTTTTAACGGCGAATGGTCTGAACCTGTGAACATGCACTTTGTGAATACACCTGGTCCGGATACTTTTGCGTCGATTTCAGCTTCTGGTGAAACACTTTATTATTTAAACTCACAAGAGCTAGATCCAAAAGTACTGAAGAAATTCCCTGATGAAACAGGTCAGGAAGATATATTTACCATTGAAATAACTGAAGAGTTCAAACAATATAAAAACAAGACGATACAAGGACAGATCAAAGATCTTAATAGTGAAAGTCCTGTACAAGCATCATTCTTTGTTCGTGACCGTTCAACCACAGAATACCTTTTTGATATGGCTGTTGCCGATGATGGTAAATATGCTTTAGTACTTACTGAGGGGGTAGATTATGAGATTCTAGCCACTAAAGAAGGATATTCTACTTTTATTTTTCAAGAAGACCTTTCTTCTTTATCAGAGTATAAAAGGGAAATAAAAGATATCAATTTATTTAATCATGCACTTCTTAACCTCGAAATATTTGATGCTGATTTAATGCAAAAAATAAAAGGTAATATCACTGTTTACGATCAAGAAACTAATTTATTACTGGATAGCATTGCTGTTACTTACAATACTACTTCAAAATCATATCAATTAGAATTACCTATTGGAAAAAAGTATGAGGTAAAAGTCAATAAAGAAAATTTTATAGATCAATCATTTCATTTTGATTTAAGTACAATGATACTTTATCAAAAATTTGAAAAATCTGTAGACCTCATGCCGAAGAAAATTGAAATGGAATTTAATGTCTCAGACGCATCAACAGAAGAGGGTATCCTTGCAAAAATTACATTGATAAATACGGATACAGATGAACGTATTGAAGTGGATGCTGAAGTTGGTGAGGACGGAAAATATAAAATTGAAGTAAGAGATGGTGCTAATTATAGTATCGAAGTGAGGAGCCCAAGAGGGTACTCTTTCTTCTCATCAAAATTAAAAGCTGATAATAAAAAAGAGTTTAAGGTGTCGCTTACAGAGCTGAAACCTAACAGTAAACTACCATTAAAGGATATCTTATTTGAATCTAATTCTGCTGACATTATCGAGAGTAGTTTTAAGGAATTGAAGCGTTTAGTTAAGCTAATGAAAGACAATCCAAATATTGTTGTTGAATTAGCTGCACATACAGATGATCTTGGTTCTGATAAGTATAATATCCGTTTATCAGAAAATAGAGCAAAATCTGTGGCAATGTATGTGATGGAATTTGGTATACCTAAAAATAGATTAGTACCCAAAGGCTATGGAGAAACACAACCTACCGTTGTGAATGACACCGATGAGAATAGAGCCAAAAACAGAAGAGTTGAATTGATGGTATTAGAAATTAATAACTAAGTCCTAATTACAAAGAAAATGAAATATCATATTTATAAAATAGTAGTATTCTTATTTGTATTTGGGGGAGTTTTTGTTCCAAATACGTTTGCTCAAGATGAAGACGAAGCAACGAAAAGAGAAAGAGAGCAGTTTGAAAATGTTGATTACAAAAAATATTTTCCGATCATAAAACCGAATGCAGATTTTAAAATCACTGAACCTGCATTACATAAGTTAAAAAAGATCATCCGTTACCAACCTTTGGAAGTGAATCCATTATTCCAAGTAAGTGAATATTACTTTCAAAGAATTAATGATTTTGATGTATTACAACAATATCAAGCTTTACATTCGACGTGTGACTCTGCTTTAAGATATATTGATTTATTCGAAAATCAACTAACTGAAAAAGAAGTAAAAAAGAAGTGGAAGAAGTACTACATGGAATTTCTTCAATTTCCGGCCAATAAAGATTTAGTATTGGAAAAAGTTACCTTAATCGAGATTAAGAATGAGCTAAATAGAAGAAGAGAAGTACTGACAAAACAAAAAACGGAGGTAGATAGCATTTATATCAACTTTAAAGAGTGTATTAATGAGTACCTTATTGCTAATAAATATTTTAGAGAAGTTTGTGGTACATATCCCACTATTAAAGAACTTTATATTCTAGCAGAAAATGATGCTGTTTTTGATAAAATGCTTCCAATAAAAGAGCATTATCTTAAAAGTTTAGAAGCTTTTGAAAGATATAATCAAGCCCTAAAAGTTCACCCAATGAAGGGGTATACTACAGAAGTAATTGAAGAAGATATCTTGAATTATAGAATTCACGGTCTGACCACTAATAGTTTCTTAGAAGGGGATATTAAATTATGGAATTATGCAGATTGGTATGATCAAACTCTAGATTATTACAGAAAAGAAATCTTGCCAATGAGGGAGCTTGTTATCAATTATGATCACTATTTAAATAGTGTATTGAAAGAAAAAGAAAACAGCACCATTCCTAGTGAAGATCAGTTTTATCTAGATATTCGTAAAATTGGAAAAATAAAAAAGTATGATCCAAATGCATATCCAGTAAATATATTTGAATACAAAGAGCAAAAAATCAACCTATTAAACCAGATTTCTTATTCAAACATTCTTAATTCTGGCCAAAAAGGTGATTTAAAGTATATTAGATCTCAAGCTGATATATGGACTGAATGTAGAAAAGCTATTGATAAATTAGATCATATCAATACTAATAAGGAAAGCTTAGGTTATAAAAAACATGCACAATTTTTTACTCAAGAATATAATGATGAGCTATCAAATTATGTGGGTAACCAAAGAGCCGAAATTGATATTACACAGACCAATGCTGAAGTATTACTTAAGAATATTATTGTAGATTATTTTTCTACCAATCCTTCAGATTCGGTTCAATTTATTCCTTATCAAAAAGATTCAATTAGTTTAGAAGTTATACAAGAAACAGATTCATTAGTGGTTAGGAAAATTAATACGCTGTATACTCGTCCTAATAAAAATAACCACACCTTATTAATTGGTACAATCAAAGATAAAAATCAAGTAAATATCTTTGTTGCTGACATAGATTCTGCCAATGAAATCAATTGGTTAACAAAGCACCCATTAAACACTAAGGATTATCAAGGTAATGCTAGTATTGATATACCTAGTATTACAGTAAAAGGGGGAGCAATACATCTTATGGTTTCTCTACAAGGAATTAAGAAAGAGAAGACCTCTATTGAAATTGACAATCAAGTAATTCTTGTGGATACACGTAATGGGAATTTAATGAATGAAATCCCAATGTTAAGTAAGAAATACCCTAGAGTATTTGAATACTTACAAGAGTCTAAAAGTTACTTAATTGGCTTTAAAGGAGATTCTAAACTGAATATTCAAGAATATGATACTTTGACAATTCAAAATATCAAAATCGACGGTGAAATTTTATGGAATACCAATTTATTGATGCAAGGTATGCTTACAGAAATTATTGCGTTACCAACTCAATACCTAATTGTGGCAAATATCAATAAACTGTCTAACATGACTGGGTCTAACACTTTAATTGCTGAAAACAGTGAGTTTGGAAACTTCAATACAGCGATATTAAAATTAGACACATTTGGTAAAGCAGTGAATGGTACTGTATTAAAATCGTCACAACCTTACGAAACAATATTTGCATTATCAGATTATGATAACACTCTAAATCTTATAGGTGTTAAGGGAAATTTCTCTACAACTAAAGATTATAACACTAGAGAGTTGATGCTAATCAACATGCGTATCAATAATTTTAAAGTGGAAGAGAAAAATATTCAATAATGAAAAAACTATCTTATATATTTCTGATTTTCATTTTATTATGTCAATCAGCACAAGCTCAAACAGTGGAAGAGATTTGGGGGAAGCATATGAAAAATGCTCGTGAGTGGTTTGAACTTGATGACTTTCCAAACGCTGTTAATGACTACCTGAAAGCCAAAGAAACTTTACCGACTGATTCTGTGGCCTATTTAGAAGGTGCCATGAGTGCTGCCTATGCACTTGATGATACAAATTTCAATAAATTTAAATCTGAATTTACATCAGTATTTAAATACACTTCGCCTAGTTTCCATGAATATGCTGAAATTATGTTGCAATCACGTATTCAAAAAGGCGAAGAAAACCCTGAAACTCTTTATCAATTAGGCATTGATAAATATCCAAATAATGCGGAGATGTATGCTGCTCCATTATTGGGGATGTACTTTGAACAAAATAAAATTGAAGAGGCTAAAAATTTACTTATCAATGTTGTTCCTTTAGTAAAAAATGCAGAATTCCCATATACACTTGGGGTAATGTATCAACAAGAAGGGGATATTGATAATGCATTAATTATGTATGATAAAGCCTTATCATTAAACCCAAAACACTTAGATTCAAATTATAATATTGGTACTATTTACTACAATAAAGCCGTAAATAATATCAACAAATTAAATAATCTTAGTTTAGAAAACTTTGAAAGTGAAGCAACAGAACTGAATAAATTATCTCTTGCGCATTTACAAAAAGCAAAACCTTATATTGAAAAAGCCGCTGCTGATACAGATAATCCTACGGATGCTTTTGAGTTTTTACAAACTACTTTAGTTTTAATGGATCACGTTCATTATATAAATGAGACAATTGAAGAATCTGCGGCAAAAGATAATAGTATTATTGCTTTTTCTGATGAAACTAATACAGATTCAAAACCAGAAGATGCAACTATTGCCATCAATACAGTCACTCCTTCAGTGAATGAAAATGCTAACCTTTCTGAAACAGAAAAGGAGAAACCTAATCCACTTTTACCCCCAAAATTATTGATTTCTGATATTCATTTTGAATACGCAGATGGTGCAACTGCTCTTGCTAAAGGTAGTTCAGGGAAATTAAAACTTAGAGTAGAAAACTGGGGGGATGGTACTTCTTATGCACCCACAATTAGATTAAACTCATTAATGCATGTTACAGGACTTAATTTTAATCGTGAAGTAAAACTTCAAAATATTGCTCCTGATGCTTCTGTTGATGTGGAAATCGATATTAATTATGTGAATGCGGCTTCTAGAGGGTTTAAGGCTATTAAATCGCCTCAAAACAAATTCATTTTAATGATCAAAGATTCATTAAATTACAAAACAGAACAACAAGAATTTGTATTGAACCTTAATCAATCAGAAAACAAAACCGTACAAAAAGCCGCTCCTGTTGTAGCTAAAAAAGACACGAATACAAGTACCAACTTTTTGATATTAATTGCAGCCAATGAATACACATCTTGGTCTCCACTTGTCAACGCAGTTAATGACGCGAACAATTTTAAAGATGTGTTATTAGATAAATATCAATATGAGGCGGAAAATGTATATGAATTATATAATGAGAAAGTAACTAAGTCTGAAATTGACAAATTAATTAGAAGTTTGAGTAGTAAAATAGGTCCTGAAGATAAATTAGTGATCTATTACTCGGGGCATGGTTATTACGATACTTTTATGAAAAAAGGATTTTGGGTACCTGTAAATGCTAAGTTATCAGGAGATGACACTTCAGACTATTTATCCAATCAAACAATTCTTGATTACATTAAAGTGCTTAATACTAAACACACTTTATTGATTTCAGATGCTTGTTATTCTGGTTCAATTTTCTCAAGTGAATCACGTGGTATGAAATATGCTGATCCTATAGAAACTCTTCCTTCAAGATGGGGGTTAGCTTCTGGTGGGTTAACTGAAGTTTCTGATGGAGAGGAAGGAGGTCATAGTCCATTTAATATGTGTTTGACTACCTATTTAAGAAGTAATACGACTGCCAAACTACCAATTAGTGATGTAGCAAGGAGCGTACGATATTCTGTTAGTTTTAACTCTACACAAGAACCACAAGGTAAACCTCTAAGAGACGTTGGCCATATGGGTGGTGAATTTGTCTTTAAACTTAGAAACTATCAATAAAAAAAATGAAACTATACTATCAAGCACTTATTCTTTTTCTGTTGTCCTTACCAATATTTGGACAAAACCTAATAATTGACTCTAAAGGCCACTCTTCTTTAGTTAGAGGAATTAGCTTTACTAATGATAATTCTAAGATCATTTCTGTTTCTGAAGATAAAACGATAAGAATCTGGGATGTCAAAAAAAATCAATTGAGTCAAACTTTATGGGGCGAATATTATGAAGGAAAAGAGGGAAGGTACAATGCTTTAGCTATTCATCCTACAAAAAATATTATTGCTGTTGCCGGTTTTTTACATCAAAATGAAATAAGAATTATTGATATAGAAACCTCGACACAAATTGCTTCTTTAAAGGGACATCAAAATATAATTACAGAGTTACACTTTAGTAATGATGGACAATGGCTGTGTAGTGGTAGCGCTGATAAAACAGCTAGAATATGGTTTATTCCACAAAATGGAAATACATCACCAAAACAAACCATCAAAATTGATGGCTTCTCAGAAATTGTTTATTCAGTCGACTTTTCTGAAGATGGAAATCAATTGGTGTGCGGAACTTTTGATGGTGCTATTAAACTTTATGATTTATCCATGTCAAAAGATAAGGCTACGCTCAAAAATGAGTGGAATACTATGGATAAGATCACTAAAGTGAAATTTTCTTCTGATAAACTGATCGTAGGTGGAGCAAAAGGCAATGTGTACGTTTATACGCTTGAAGGAGTACAGGAAGCACAACTTACCGATGCTAGTGGATATATCACTAATATTGAATTACCTAATAGTGAAAAGGAATGCTTAATTGTAGATTCTAAAGGTAATTTGATGATATACAATACAGAAAATTGGCTTAAAAATCGTTTTATATCTTCTTCAAAAGGAATCATCTCTGCTGCAAAATTTGCCAATAACAACGATAACTATGTTGTATATGCAAAAGGTGTAGAAGGACATATTTCTATATATGATATTAAAAATAAAAAGACTATCCGTCAATTTGAAAGTGAAGGAATGTCTAATAAACGTATTGGTAGAGGTGAAAACCTTAACTTTTCGTTGTCAATAAATAAAGCCTCTAGAAAGCCTTACAACAAAGTTTTTGATTTCGAAAACTTGGAAATGCACTTGACAGTAGACGATCAATCAAAATATACAATGCCTGATATTACTTATCAAGGAAGTAATTTGAAACGATTAAATAACTACACTCTTCAAACAGGTAATGCATCTCATAAAATCACCAATGACAAACAAAGAGATAAAGGAATCAATGCTTATAATTTCACCAAATCAGGCGATGTTGTTGTATGTAGTGGTAATTCATTAAAACTGTATTCCAATGAGGGTACGCTTATACGTGAATTCAAAGGTCATCATGCTTCAGTTTTAACTGCTAATGTATCGGATGACGGTAAGTACCTTATTTCATCTAGTGATGATCAAACTACAAAATTATGGAATATCTCTTCTGGGGAATTATTGGCTTCGCTTTTTGTGAGTGCACATAATGAGTGGGTTTGTTGGTCGCCAAAAGGGTATTATCATGCATCTGCTGGTGGTGAAAAATATATTGGATGGATACAGAATAATGGCCTTGGGAATTTAGCCAATTTCCAACCTGTTAGTTTTGCAGATAAACGTTATCACAAAAAGGAAGTATTACAAGAAATTATTAAGGAAGCATCACACAAGAATGCATTCCAAAAATTAAATATTAAGGAACTTGATCCGAAAGAATTAGTAAAAGAACAACCCAATATCGAATGGGTTTCACCTAAATCATATCATAATTTAAATGGTGAGGAAAAGGTACAATTAACCGCCACTGTTAAATCAAAAACAAAATTAAAATCTTTAAAATTGTTAGTGGACGGTAGACCTAAATCTGTAGAGATAATGGGGACTGAAAATTCTGTAGGTCAAACAATCTATGCTATTAATGAAACTTTGGATATCAATAATTCGGAAACTAAAATTCAAATTTTTGCAGAAAACGAATTCACCAAAGTAACATCAAATGCAAGAAGCGTAATTAAATCAAAAAGCAGTTCTTCTTCTCTTGATGTTGGATTCGATTTAGCGGCTTTGACAAGTGCTTCATCATCTAACGAGAAAAGTAAACAAAATATTTACCTTCTAAGTATTGGTATTTCAGATTATCAGAATAAAACCTTGAACTTAAATTATGCAGATAAAGATGCACTTTCAATCGCTGATATTTATAAGAAACAATCCAATGGTAAATTATTTAACCAAGTTCATATTAAAGAATTGACCAATGAGGCTGCTAATAAACAAAATATATTGGAGGGCTTTAAATGGTTATCTGAAAATGCTACATCTAAAGATTTAGCCATTGTCTTTATTGCTTCACATGGTGTAAACTGGGAAAATAATTTTTATATCATTCCTCATGATATCGATCTTGAAAATGTAGATAAAACAGGAGTAAAGTGGAATGAATGTGCTAGTGTGATGACTAATTTACCATCACAAGTTTTATTATTTGTAGATGCTTGTAACAGTGGCCAATTAGGTGTTGATATCTCACACTCCGACAATACGGAATCGATAAGACAGTTATCGAGTGATGAGAATGGTGTAATTATTATGTCAGGATCTACCGGTGTAGAGAGTTCTTTAGAATCTTCTGAATGGCAACACGGAGCATTTACTGCTGCTATATTAGATGGTTTAGGGGAAGGTAAAGCGGATTATTCTGGTGATCAAGTGATTACATTAAGAGAATTAGATTTATTTATTGCTATGAAAGTAGAGGAATTGACAAAAGGAAAACAACATCCAACAACTCAAAAGCCTAGTACAATTAGTGTTGTAAATGTAGGGGAGATGGTACAACAGTAACAAAAAAGTGTTTTTATAAATATTCGATTACAATATTTTAAATTCTTTAAACTTCTTGAAATTCTTACATGCTTTTTTAAAGTGAGATATTTTACTTAGTTTATTTAAAAAGTGGCCTGATTATCATTTTATGCATGAAATCAGGCCACTTTTTATTGTTTACTAGCATTACCACCACTATATAATAGATGTTATCGACAGATTATAAGTGTTAATAAAGTGAATCTTTGTTCAATTAATGGAGTTAATAAGATAAAGGCAATCAGAAACTTACAATGTAAGATATGCCAAATTAAAGTGAAACTTATTCTGTAAACTCTCCATTCTATGAAAAAGCTACTAATCACTATCATCGCTGGAACATCAATATTATTTGCATCTTGTACACCACAAGCTGATCCACTTCCATTTATACCAAAAAAACAGATCAATGATTTGTTTGTTCAACATGACATTCAATTAGATTCTTCGTCTGTAAACATTCCAGTAACAGAATAAAACAGACCAAGAAATTCTAGTATAAAATAAAAGGCGACCGATATGGTCGCCTATTTTTATTTCCAATTTTTCTTAGTGCTCATGCTTTGGGTTTTTAATACCAGCTTCAATTTTTGTGTCAAGATAATTTTCACTTGGTGGTATTGGACAAGAATACCCGTCTGAATACGCACAATAAGGATTATAGGCCTTATTAAAGTCTATCACTATCGTTTTTCCGTCTTCAGGAATTCTTAAATCTAAGTAACGTCCAGCTCCATATGAAGTTGTGCCGTTCGTTTGATCCATAAACGGTAAAAATAAGTAATCCTTATATTCGGGCATAGTACGTAGACGATGGCTTTGGTATATAGATAGTTTATACTTTTTACCATCAATTTTAAAAGTAGCTATACCGTATGTTTCATACGTCTTTAATTTAGTTGAGGAAGTTTTCATTCCGAAAGGTTTACCCTTCACTCTTTTGAACTTGGCTTTTACACTATATTTTTTATCAATAGGGAAGTATTCATGCCCTTTGAATTCTTTTAGCATTTCTCCTTTTAAAGGAGAGGTTTTAGGATCTTTATATTCTTCTGTTAAATGAACTTGATATTTTTGTATTTCATCAGTATAATTTTGAGCTATACAAAAGTGAAGTGACAGAAGTGTCACAATTATGGTGAAGTTTAATTTCATTTTATAGTTTATTCAATAATTGATTGTTCAATTTAATTCATCCATGCAAAATAATGAAAATGCATGAATCAATTTATAATTATAAAGGGAAATTAAACCCAAAAACAGCTGCATATTGAGAATAAAAAAAGTGCTGATTAGCTCTATTTCCAACTTCATGAGAGGTTTTAATATCAGGCATATGTACAAACCCACCTTTCAAATCTCCTTCAATAAAAAAGTAATCATAGAAAGTAAAATTAAGACCTAAATTTAAATCTAATCCATAGCCTGCTAAATGAAATTCATCATTTCGATTTTTCCCAAACATTCTAGCATTTGTTTTTGGTAAATGTACTCCAGCACTACAACCTTCTGTAAGATTGATAGAAATATTAGGTCCATTCATTTTAGTGAAATTGTATAATTCATCAAAACGATTTATACCTAGGTATAGATAATTTAGACCATCAGTATGTTCAAAGGTTAAAAAATCATCTGTAAGAATTATATCATTAGAATTGTATACTCGGTCATACGGACTTCCTTCATTAATAATACCATCAATTTTTACCTTTTGATTTTGAATCATGACATATTTCATATGATCAACTCCAAAAGAAACATTCCAATTGTCATTAAAAAAATAGGCTAATTTAAAATTATATTGAGGCGTAGTGAAATGAACAAAATAGCTATTAAAATCAAATTGAGTTGGGCGATGAGAAGCCTCTACATTATGAAGAGTGAAATTATGATTATTACCTTTAAAATGAATATCAGAGGAAGAGTAATCAGACCAATTCCATCCCCAAGTAATAGATATAGATTTTTTTCGAGAAGTTATTTCTTTTTCTAAATTTTGAGCGAAAACACCAGTTACTAAAAAAAAGCAAAATAAGTTTAAGGTTATTCTTTTAAGCATATATCAATTTATCAATGTCTGTAACCACGGTATGAAGTTCTATAAACTATACTGTGACTACAAACAATTGATATTAAATAGGAGTGTTATCATATTCTAATACTATCATGTGTTAGTATTATTATAATTTAAGATTAGTTACCCCTTTTGTTTTATCTCCTGACGTTGCTTTATCTAAAGCCGATTGCCTTTTATATTCTTCTTTTGAAATGTTTTTAGCATGAGGATCTTGCCATAAAGCATCAACATTTTGTGCATCCCATTTATCGTATAAAAGCTGCATTTCTTTTAGCTTTTCGGGGTATTTTTTAGCTAGATTATGATGTTCGTAGGGATCATTTTCGATATCAAATAAAAAATATTCGTTGTTTTTAAAGCCCGACATTATCATTTTATATTTACCTAATCTCATCGCTTTTCCGGCTCCATCTGAGTATCTCCAATATAATTCGTTATGTGGCTTTAATTCATTTTCACCCTTTAAATAAGGAGTTAGATTAATGCCATCTAATTTTTCAGCATCGGGGTGTTTAATGTTAGTAGTCGCTAAAATTGTAGGATATATGTCAAGAGCAGATATCATTTTTTCATATGTTTGACCTCCTTTTATGTGTCCAGGATAGGTCATTAAAAATGGTACTCTTATACCACCTTCAAAAAGCATCCCTTTATATCCTCGGAAAGGTTGGTTGTTTGCTCTATATCTTGTCCCTCCATTATCACTGTAAAAAAAGATTAAGGTATTTTCATATTCTCCTATATCTTTTAATTTTTGTATTACTTTTCCTATTCCTACATCCATACCATAAACCATTGCTGCATAAGCAGCCCTATCACCATCTTCTATATGATCCACAGCTTTGGTATATTCATTCGTTACTTGAATTGGAGTATGAGGTGCATTATATGCTAGGTACATAAAAAAAGATTTTTCTTCTTTCTTGTATTGATCAATATAGTTCACTGCCGCATTAGAAAAATCATCAGTAAGATAAGTGATTTCTGATTTTGGAACCGGAACTCCATTTTTTAAAAGTCCGCCATATTCATTCCTACCTTTTTTAATATCGCCCCAGTAATTCATTCCACCACCCCAGAAGCCATACCAATCATCGAATCCTCTTTTATTAGGCCAATAATTTATAGAATCACCCAAATGCCATTTACCAATAGCACAAGTTTTATAATCATTCTTTTGTAATAATTCAGATATTAATAATTGATCTAATGGCAGACCATCATCCGCTTTCGCATCATTGTAAGGTAAATTATTTTCATGACCAAAACGTTGTTGATTTCTACCTGATAATAAACCGGCTCTGCTTGGACTACAATAAGGATGTGCGGCATATCCTTGAGAAAACACAATACCCTCCTTGGCCAATTGATCTAAATTTGGAGTTGGGATATCAGTACATCCATTAAAACCTACATCACCCCATCCTTGATCATCTGATAATATAATCAGTACATTTGGTTGTTTAGTTTTTAGTTTGTTTACTTTCGAACTTGAGCACCCCGTAATAAAGGCACAAAGTAAAATTACTTTAATAATAGTTGTTTTATTCATGATTCAATTAAAATTTCATTTCATCATAAAAGTAATTGTCTGATAGGAATAATAAAGGAATAATACTGACATAAATAGGGGAGTAATTTTTTTTCTGATTTCTAATGATTATTCCCCATTTTTACTTTATGAAAATATCAATAGATGGAATTTTATATGACAAACATGATAGAGATAAAACTCTCTTAGATGTTATAAAAAGAAATAAATTAAGTGTAACTGCACCATGTTATAAGACAATGAGGAAATACGGAACTTGTAACTCATGTCTAATTGAAGTGGAAGGTGAAGTGAAATTATCTTGTGGAATTCCACCAGAAGAAGGGATGAATTATGTATTGAAAAGAGATGATCTATTAGAAGAAAGAAAAAACAAGGTGAAAGAATTCAAAACTCACTTCGATAGAATGAAAAAATTATTCGGAGAATAGATTTAACGATTTCATATAAATAAGCTACGATTTTGTATAACTGATTATAATGGAATACTACCACCTTTGTAAAGTAAGATTTAAAAACATCTTTTTGTTTCACTTCAATACTTTCAAAATTATGGAAATCTATTTTCAAGGAATATTAACCATTATCTCATTAGTAAACCCTATGATTTGTGCTCAAATATTTAATAGCATTGAAAAAGGGAAAAAACACGAAGAAAAATTAAAAGACCTTACCGAAACAATATTTACAGTTGGGATTATACTAAGTTTATCGGCTTTTCTAGGATCAAAAATATTACACTTATTAGGTATAAGCTTAGATGCTTTCCAAGTAGCAGGTGGTATAGTCTTAGTTTCAATTGGCTTTCAAATGCTAAATAAGAAAGAAAAAAACAATGAGAATTCAGAGAAGGAAAAAAGTTTAACTCCTTTGGTCTTGTTTGCAGCAAGTCCTGGGACAATCACTGGTGTAATTACTCTTTCCATTACTCAATCAGAAAATAGTATTCCAATAGTGGCTTTAATTTCTATAGCAGTAGTTCTTATTATTATGTGGGTTATTATAGCCTTAATGTCTAAAAGGTCATCCAAAAGAAATTCAAAATCAAGTCAGTTAGCCACAAGGTTTATGGGATTAATTATCCTAGCCATGGGGATAGAATTTATCCTAACAGGTGTAACTACATTTTGCGAAACATTTACGATACATTGAATTAGTTTAAGATTATATTAAAGTAAAAAGGCGGTTTTTATAAAACCGCCTTTTCTTATTATTAGAATTCTTTTGAACCAAATTCAGATTTCACTTTCTTCGATTTATTCTTAGAACTATTGAAATTATAGGTCACGTTAATAATCAATTGATCTACTTCATAAACATAATTGGTAGTGGTATAAAACTGTTGTCTCTGAACAGTACCATCTGCTAACACAGCATTATAATCACCATTTGTTGTAATTCTTTGTTCATTGGTATTCATCAATCCCATATCCATATTGAGCCATTGGAAGTTGACTGCCAATCGGTTATCCAAGAATGTTTTCTTCACAGATAAATTCGGAGAGTAGAACCTAGAATCTTTACCTTGAGCTGTTACTCTTTCTGATAGGTAATTGAATCCGAAATTGGTAGATAGGGTAGAAGTAATATCAAATGTTGTATTGATATTAAAACTGTATTGCCATGCTTTGGTATCTACAGGAATAGAAATCATCCAATCATTATCTGTATCATCGTAATCAAATTTACCAGTAATATGCTGATGATATACGTTGCCACCTGCATAAAAATCCCACCACTTCGTTAATTTTAAAGAAGTACCTAATTCAAAACCGAATACTTTACTATTACCTACATTAGTGTAAATTCTGTTCAGTACAGAATCACTATCCACCGTATTGGTTCTATTAATAAGGTTCTCTGTATTTCTAAAATAGGCAGTAGCAAAAATAGAATGGTCACCAATTTCTTGAGAAGCCCCTAATTCTACTAAATCGATAAATTCTGGTAGTAAGTCTGCGTCACCTTGTTCTAGAGTTTCTGAATGTTCCTTTTCTTTAAAAGGATTCATTTTAAAGGTCGTCGTTCTCTCTACACGTTTACTGTAGGCAGTTTTCAAAGCCAAGCCATCATTTATTTGATATTGTAAATTTGCTGATGGGAATAGCTTTAAATAGTCATATTTCTTCACTTCCCTTTGACTTTCAGGAAGTAGTTGACCATTTTCAAAACCTAAGAAATCAACTTGACGATCCATGTATTCTGCTCTTACACCAACACCGTACGTCCAATCACCTTTCTTACCTGCTAATTGACCGTAAGCTGAATGAATATTTCTCTTCAAGTTTAAGTTTGAAGAATAATTATCAACTACTTGCCAATTTCCAGAAGGTATTCCTTCATTCAAATCTTCTCTTTCGTACAAGAAATCACCTTGATGATCTAACGTTCTGAATTGATAACCCACTTCAAATTGTCCTAATTTTGAGGGCTTGAAGTTATAATCAATATTTGCTCTAAAACCATTCAAAGGATTTTCATTCGTATTTCTTTCTCTTAAGTAGAAATATTGTTGACTTTCTGGAGTAGAGAAGTTTTCTCTTTGGTTATCGTTGTAGGTTGGGCCACCCAATAAAGTATATTCATACAAAACAGAAGCACTTAACTTAGATTCGTTCTCAAAAGTATGATTGAAATCAAAACTTGTAACGAAAAAGTCGGATTGTCTGTTTCTTGAGTTATGGTTATAATATTGGAATGGAGTCGTTTCATCCTCAAAACGATTGTCGTTATAATATATATCTGCCAATCTCGTTTTATCACGAATACCCCCCATAGCAGCAAAGTTGAAATTGGTATTTTCAGTAGCTTGAAATCCTAAAGAAAGGTTACCTGAATAATTCTCTTCTACATACGATCTCTCACCATCAGAAGGGAAACCGAATTTTGGATCATCATCAATTTTTGTCCAAACATCGCCTTCTCTACGACCCGTTTTGTCGTTTCTTTGGTACGAACCTCCAACAGCCCAATTCCATTTGTTTTTTTGTTGAGCCACTGTAAAATCGCCTCCATATCTTAAAGGCATTTTTGCATTATCATATGGTTCAACACTTGGTAAACCATAGCGAACATTTACCTGTGCATACAAATTATCTGTTGCTCCTTTGGTAGTGATAATATTAATAATACCCGCTTTACCCTCTGAATCATATTTTGCAGATGGGGCAGTAATTACTTCAACATTCTTGACTGAATTAGCCGGTAGTTGATTTAATATAGTCGCAGCATCAGTTTGTACAGGTTTGCCATTTACTAATACCACAAATCCTGATGTACCTCTAACAGATAAATCGCCTTCAGCATTTATACTAACAGAAGGCATATTTTTAAGTACATCTGTAGCAGTACCCCCTGCTGCAGCTTCAAATTTAGTAGCATCATACACTTGACGGTCTACCTTCGTCACCGCCGTCAATTGTTCACCTTTTACTTCAATTTCCTGAAGCATTTGATGATCTTCCTTTAAAGTAAGTGTTCCTAAGTCTAAAGAACTACCAGAAATAGTGATATTTTCCTTCGCGAAATTTTCAAAACCCATAAAAGCAATGGTCAGCTTATAAGTTCCTTTTTTTAGTTTAGCGATAGTAAAATCACCTTTTGCATCAGTAACTACACCCGTAATTAAACTATTATCCGTTTGATCGTACAATGCCACGGTTGCATATTCAATAGGAGTTTTGTTACTGCTTTCTACCACATGTCCCGATAGTTTATTTTGTCCAAAGAGGGTGGTAGTAGTAATGATTGTTAGTGTCACACAAGAAACAATATGTTTCCAACAGATTGTCATTCGATTCATTTTTCTTGGTTATGTAATGAATAAGATTGTTAATTATAGTATGGCTGCAAAATTAGATAAGATTATTTAAAATCGATGGTATATTTGAAAGAAATGTTAAGTATGGTTGGGATATTTAATTAGCATTATACCCATTCTAAACCGTGATTAGATCTAATATTTCATAATCTATTTTTAAAATACCGTTTTATTAAGGATGTTTTTTATATTGAGTTATGAAAAACACAAAAAAAACAGTCAGTAAAACAAACGATCTGAAGTTTCTTAAAAAGGAAGAACTACAAAGGTTACATAAAAAATTAAAAATGGAACTAAAGTTTGATCCTGAAAATAAAAAATTAAAGAAAGAATTTGATAGGGTAAATTATCTTGTAAAGCCTAAAATGAAACCAAATAATATGAAAGGTTTTCCAAAGAAGAAGTATTAAGGTGATGGTTGAAACAAGATAAAACTTTACCTACTCAAATTACATCAAATGAATAAGTGGTTATAGTATTAACGTCATTCAAAACACCCAAAAAGTGAAAGTATTAAACCTATAACCACAAAATCCCACAAGCTCATACATCTTGTGGGATTTTTTTATTTCACCTCAATATCAAATAGGAATTAAGTAACCAACAATGTCTCACAACTTACTTACTATCAAAAGCACTCTCAACATAAGGTGCGTTTTTTGCAATTCATCGAAAACAGATAAATACCTTCTCTACCCTTAACAATTAAAGTAAGTATCATCCTTTTAAATCATTTTGATTTAAGTTTTGAACTAAAATCAACTGAACAAAATATAGACAACAGTATAAAATGATCATATAATATGGGTTATTTCTGAACATTGGTCTGAATATTATCTGCAAGTAATGAAGAGCATTCACTAATAATTATTTTTGATTAAGCAGTTACTAATTTGATGTGACATAATCTTAAATCAACAGAGCTAACCTGATAGATGAAATGAAAAAAATTATTCAAACCATTATTTTAATGACGCTTTCGATACATACCTTTTCTCAAAATATTTGGGAAAACGAAGAAGTATTTGAAAGAAATAAATTAGATGCAAGAGTACCCTCTTACTCTTACACTTCAGAGGAAGATGCCAAAACTTTGGATAGAAGTAAGAGTAAATTGATGATGCTAAATGGCACCTGGAAATTTAATTATAATGATGATGTTAAAAGTCGTCCTTTAGAATTTTATAAAAAAGATTTTAAAAGCAGTAATTTTAAGGATATTGAGGTTCCCTCAAACTGGGAACTAAAAGGGTATGGACAACCAATTTATACGAATATAGTTTACCCATTTACCCCACATATTTTGGAAGGTAAATTACCAAATTATGATTGGAGAGGTCCAAGACCACCTATGCCTCCTTATATTTATAGAGATAACCCTGTTGGATCCTATTACAGAGATTTTGAAATAGCAGAAGATTGGGAAGGTGATGATATAATTTTACATTTTGGAGGAGTAACATCCGCTTTCTATGTATGGATCAATGGAGAAGAGGTAGGCTATAGTCAGGGGAGTAGATTGGCTGCAGAATTTGATATCACAAAATATATTGTTAAAGGTAAAAATAGAGTAGCAGTTCAAGTGTTTAAATACAGCGATGGCAGTTATCTTGAAGATCAAGACATGTGGCGATTAGCGGGTATCCATAGAGAAGTAATGATCTTGGCTCAACCGAAAATATCTATTACAGATTTTAGGGTGAAGACCTTTTTAAATGATGATTTAACGGAGGCCACTCTAAAAGTTGAACCCGAAATGTGGAAATCATCAGAACATATTCAACTGAAGGATTATACAATAAAAGCGAAACTATTTGATGATAACGGAAAAGAGTTAGTGAAAAATCTATCTGATGTTTCTGCTGATGATGTAGTGAATGTTCGTTGGCCTCAAAGAGATCTTCCTATTATACCAAGCCTAAAAGCAACTTTAACTAATCCAAAGTTGTGGTCTGCAGAACATCCAAATCTTTATACTTTAGTACTATCTTTATATGATAATAAAGGGGAATTATTAGAAGCAAGAAGCGAAAAAGTTGGTTTTATCAAAGTTGCTTTTGATAACAATAAAGCACTATTAATTAATAATGTTCCAACAAAAATCATGGGTGTTAACCGACATGATCATCACCCTAAAAGAGGGAAAGCGGTAACAAGAGAGGATATGGAAGAAGAGGTGAAAATAATGAAACGTTTCAACATCAATGCAGTTAGAACGTCTCACTATCCCAATGATCCCTACTTCTTAGAACTATGTAATAAATATGGTTTGTATGTAATGTCTGAAGCCAACATAGAAACGCATCATTTAGGTGGGTATATTCCGAATAAAACTTCTTGGATTGCTCCATTAATGAGTAGGGTTTTCCGTATGGTGGAAAGAGATAAAAATAACCCAAGTATTATATCTTGGTCGCTAGGAAATGAGGCGGGAACTGGTCCTGCTTTTGCAGCAGCAGCAGCTTGGATTAAAGATTTTGACCCTTCTAGATTTATCCATTATGAAGGTGCACAAGGAGACCCAACACATCCACAATATAAAGAAGGCTTTGATATTGGGAGATCACCAGAAATGGCGAATCCTACAGACCCTCCATATGTAGATGTTGTTAGTAGAATGTACCCTAATTTGTCGCAAGTAGTCAATATGTCGAAAAGCGAATACATTAAGAGACCAATTGTAATGTGTGAATATATGCATGCAATGGGCAACTCTATGGGTGGCCTTGGAGAATATTGGGATTATATCAGAGAAACTCCAAATACTATTGGAGGATTTATTTGGGATTTTAGAGATCAAGGGTTAGAAACAAAAAATAATAAAGGAGAAAAGTATTATGCCTATGGTGGGGACTTTGGTGATGTTCCTAATAACCAAAATTTCTGTATGAATGGTGTTTTTGCATCAGATCTTACTCCTCATCCTCATGCTTACGAAATGAAATATGTTTTTCAACCCTTTGAAATCAAGTGGGATGATCAAGAAAATGGGGTAGTGAAAATAAAAAATAGATTCCATGATTCATCGTTTAGTGACTATCAGTTCGTATTAGAACTTTTAGAAAATGGGGTAGAGGTTCAAACCACAGTATTAGATAAAATAGATGTAATGGCAGGTGAGGAATCGACCTACACACTTCCAATCAAAAAGAAACTCATTAAATCTAATGCAGAGTATCTAGTTAACATCAGATTATTAGAGAAAAGAGATAGGTTATGGTGTAAGGCTGGGAGTGAAGTGGGGAAAACTCAACTAATGTATCAAAATAAACATCAATCTATTGTAGTAAAAAACAAAAGAGCTTCAAAAAATCAATTTAATATTAAAGAAGAAGATGATCAGTTAATCGTTAAGAGTGAAAACACGAATGTTGTTTTCTCTAAGAAAAATGGAGAATTGATATCTTATCAAATAAAAAACGAAGAATTTTTAAAACAACCAGTAAAGGTGAACTTCTGGAGACCATCAACAGATAATGACTTGAGAGGCTCGTCTGCATTCTCGATGCGTCAATCCAATAAATTTTGGAAAAACATTGATCAGAAATGGTCTACCAAAATTACTTCAAATCAATTGAAAGGTGGTGAAGTAGAGGTGAAAGTTCATCATAAAATGGAAGAAAAAGTGGACCTTCAACTAACCTATACCATAACAAACGAAGGTGTTAAAATTGATATGCAACTGAATGCAGCTACCGATTTGCCTGATCTGATTAATTTTGGATTGACTATGGGTATCAATAAAAGTTTAAATCAAACTACCTTTTATGGAAATGGTCCTTATGGAAATTATATAGATAGAAACAGAAGTGGACAAAAGGGTCTCTATACAATCAATACGAATGACTTGTATTATGCTTATCCAAAACCACAAGAAAACGGAAATAGAACAAATACAGATTGGGTGAAATTTACGAATAACAGTTCATCAGAATTATTTGTACAAGGGGAACCAACTTTCGAGTTTTCTATATGGCCGTATTCAGCTTCTAAAATTAGAAAGGCATCACATCAATATAAATTGATTGAAGATGATTTTTATACTTTAAATATCGGTTTACGACAAGCAGCCCTTGGTGGAACTTTAACTCACATACAAAAACAGTTTTTGATGAAATCTGGTGAGTATCATTTTAGTTGTACCATAGGTGGTAAAAAAGATACTAAACAAGTAAATTAAAATAGATAAAATCCCACAAGATATACAGCTTGTGGGATTTTTTATTTCTAATATGTATGCAGATGTGCAATCTCTATCAGTCATTCTAAAATCTAGTACATTTATTTTTCGGCATAATACAATGCTTATCGGTTGACAAAATAAAGTCGTAGACAAACTAAAGCCTTTATTTTAGATTTTACTGTAGAATAAGAGGTGGAGGGAATGCCTTTAAATAATATAGTTCTATTTAACATAATATGAATTATATGTAATTTAAAATAAAGATACATAACAGCAAAAATATCAATCAGCCTTATGTTAAATGCCTTACTGCACTCCGTTAAGAGTTACTGAAAATTTCTAGTGTATCATATAGGAGTTCTCTTTCCCGACTAGGGCCGACAAATGATCCACTTCACTACCCTTTTACTGGGCTACATCTTCCCCGTCCACCGCGAGTGTGTACATTTTTACGAAGATAAATCTGCCCAAAGATTAGTTTCCAGGTTCGTAACCTCAAATCTCATCAAGAGAAATAGTTTGAAAACGGATTTTTGTATAGTTTATAGAGGAAGTTCTTTTCCCTATACATCTACATATGGGCATGGAATATACTGAATATGTGTAATGTCTAAAACTTTCCCTACAAATTCTATGTCTAATTTTTGATTATCAGGTGTACAAGATAAATGTTCAATAAGCTTATCTTTATATGAACTTATAAGAAAGTAGTTACCTTGTATTTTAAATAATTCAGGTAAGGCATATATGTTTCTATAGATACCTTTTTTTTCTTAATACGTTTTTATTGTCATCACTGATTCTTGAATATCCATTAACTCTACCTTTGATTTTTTTTAACTGATCAATGTTTGGAAACCTTTTATAGGTATAATCATCAAGTATATGTCATTAAAATGAAAGCTTAATCTGGATCTTCGATAACGCTATGTAGCATTCCTGCACACTGATATTGATCCAAGTAGGTGTTATATTTTCCTTGTGTCATAATTTTAGTTTTTAAATTATCATTTATAAATATCAAAAAAACCTTCTTCTAAAAACTCTGAAGTTTCAAGATATAAATTTATTGATCTCCATTCTCTAAGGTTTATTACAATTGAATTTAATCCATTATAGTCAAAATTGTCGATCTGTACGTGTTATTACAGGGACATTATTAAGCATCTTTTCAAGTATATTTATTTGAGCTGTAACAGCTTCAACATCATTATATGTCTTAACTTCATTCTCAACTTCTTTAAAATAAATTAATAATGATAGAAAATAACAATGGTTTTGAGTTTCCTTACATATTACCCATTCTTTAGTTGACTTTGCTAATTTTGATTTTTCATTCCATCTGTCTGCTAAATCGAACACTTCTTTGGCTTTATCAATGTCTTGATTCGACAACATATTCAAATGTTCAGCTACATGACTGTGAGTAATGTTACGTCTTTTATTAAATTCTTCCTCACTATTTAATAATTGATTTATTTTATACTTCTTAATTATTATATTATATGCTAATAAAGAAAATAGTGTTACGATTAATCCTACTATATATTCCATGATTATTATTTTTTATTTCAATTATAATAGTGTTAATAGAGGCCAAAAACCCTAATTGTTATAAAAAATAAAATGATTTACTTCATTAAAATTATATAAAACTACTTCTCAAATGCTAGCTATCAAACACCTTACAGAAGGCTTAATATTCACAGCCACATTTTGTACTTCCAAGACATCAATATTTTTGAAAAGCTTGAATATTTGGCACTTACTATATTCGGATCATTTGCACCAGACATTGACAATACAAAATTTTATTAGAAATTCAGCTCAATAAAGAAGTAATTCGACTAAGGCAAAAACAAAAACTTTATACTTTCAAATTGGAATTGATACAAGTTGCCAAGGAGAAGAGGCAAGAAATCAGAAATAAGATCTTTGAAATTTACGAAGAAGCCTATTCAAAAAAAAATGGACTTACTAGAATATTTACAACATAACTTGGGAAATATGCAGATAAAGAAAGATTCTTGATAATGAAAAATGAGATTCTAGAAATTAAAGGAGAGATAGAATATTTAGCGAAGTATAACCTATCGATTAGTAGTAGAGTAAAAATCAAGAAAGTTTGTAGCATCTAGCATGGAAAAAATAAAAATCAGTGACTAAGTTTTTTGGCTTTTTGTGGGCCAAAACTTTCTCGCACTTTTTTATTTTTTATCTGAAGTATTGAAAGGGAAGTTTTTCAAACAAGCAGGAGAACTAAGGCCCACCCTCCACCCATAATAAATGACAGAAACCTCTAAATAATTAACAATTACTAATTTTATTCAATCGTTCGATTTATTTGAATTACCTTTGAATCAAATTTATAGGTGATTGATCTATTAAGATTACCTTTTATGTTTAATAACTTAAATATATTCTTTATATGAAGAATTTTACTTTTACAATTTTGATATTGTTTTCATTGTCATTTTATTCTTATTCACAAGACATTTCTAAAGATCAAGAATTGAAAATTGAAGAAATTGATGCTGAAATAAAAGCTGCCGAAAGAAAGCTATCTAGAAATAGAATCAATAAGACAGCAGGTATCATTACTACTGGTATTGGGGCTTTTCTTTTTTGGCCAGCTTCAATACCTGGAATCGCAGTATGGATTGCGTATCCTACCAAAAGATGGGTTAGAGAAATTCAGCGATTAGAGGACAAAAAAGAAATGATTCAATCGAAATAATTGAATCCTAACCCTTTCATTGCCTTAAAAACACTCCGCGGAGCGAAGAACCACAAGAAAAAAATATTATATTGTGGTATTGAAGGCTCTGCTGGGAAGCAACCTTTGTGCAAGAAAGGGTTATACTCTAAATAATTGTGTTTCAGAATGACACTATAAAGAATTCGACCAAAAGGCTCTGATATAATCAGGGCCTTTTGTTTTATGAAATAATTTGTATTTCAATCAAAAATAGACTTATATTCAACACCTTAATTTCTCAATAGCTATTAGCGATCATGATTCATACAAATTCCACTGCTAACGATATATTTCTCACTATTCTTTTGCTAAAAATTTGTATTTCTTTCACGCAAGCTACTAAACTAAATTTCTCTTTTTAAGAGACAACTAACTATGTCTTATAACTCCAATAAATCCAAAAAAACGGGGGGTGCTCTTGATACATTAGCACAACTGAGTACCCCACCTTCTAAAAATGCAAAAATAACAATTTAAATATTACTCTTGCTGAGTCAAGAGAGAATCATAAAAATAACTTAGTAAGGAGAGCTAGAGCTAAATATTTAAGTGACTCAATTACTATGAATCTTATTGATGTCAAAAGTTCATTTTCACCAAAATATTGGACCAGTTGGCATTGTGCAAGGAAACTAAAACATGAGCAAAATAAAATTACAACAAAGTATTGTAATCAAAGTTGGTGTATGTTTTGTAATCGAATCAGAACTGCAAAAGCAATTAATGCTTATTCAAGTAAAATAAGAAGTAATGAAATACAGGTCTTTACTTCCAAAATTAGGAGGAAAAAACTACATTATTTGATGTAATATTTTTTGTTTTCTAATCAAATAAAAATTGGTAGGGATCAGTTGTTCAAATATTTAAGAGAATCTAATTTACTAGTAAGTAGAAAACAAAAGTATCATAAAACAACGAATTCAAAACACTGGATGCGTAAATATCCAAATTGTGTAAAAGGACTTCATATTCATCGTCCTGAGCAAGTATGGGTAGCTGATATCACTTATTTAACTTGTAATACAAAGCACCATTACTTACATTTAATTACAGATGCTTACTCTAAACGTATTGTAGGTTATAAATTATCTAATAACATGCAGGCTGAAACCACTGTAGAAGCATTAGAAATGGCTTTAAAGGGTCGTATATATGATGAAAAATTGATACATCACTCAGATAGAGGACTTCAATATTGCAGTCAGTTATATACAAAAATTTTAAACGCGAATGATATTAAAATCAGTATGACTGAACAAGCTGATCCTTATGAAAATGCAATAGCAGAAAGGGTTAATGGAATACTTAAAGATGAATTCCTTCTTGATATTCATTTTGGAAGTAAAGAAATTATGGAAACACAAGTTAAAGAGTCAATTGCTCTATATAACCAAACTAGACCTCATTTTTCTATAGGTCTTTTAACTCCAAACCAAGCTCATTTACAACAAAAGGTGAAATGGAAAAAGAAAACCCATCTACAAGCAATATGAAGATGGGTATAATGTATTTTTAAATGTCAACTTTTTTCAGGACAAGTCAGTATAATCATCCTTGGATTCCCTTGACTCGATTCCCATGAGGCTGTTTTCATATGAGTCAAAACATTACATAAGAGCTGTTTGCCTAAAGATTAATCACATCTCTACTTGCTGAGACGATACCATAATAATGAAAATCCTTGACAGAATGTTTGTAACTAGGTTTATCAAACTCCTTAATTTCACCATGAGTGGTACTACTGAACCAATTTATAACAAATAACTTTTTCATATTAATGATAATTTAAAGAGTATCTTTTCTGAATTATTTAATTTCGATTGTGAAATCTTTTTGATTGGGGAAGTATTCTCCTTCGTAAAACTCACCTAATGGAGCGTAACCAAATGATTTTGAAGACTCAGTTTCATAATCCGAAGTAATCACTTTAAAATTCCCAATGTATGACCTTCCCTTTTTAGATTCTTGCGTATTTATTAGAATATATTGAACATAGCTATAGTTGTTTGTATATCCGTCATATATTTCCGTTCTGTATTCAATTATTTCGCCTTCTGAATTTATTTTATATTCATTTCTTGTAGAACTATTTGCAGTATTTGATATTTGCATATGAAACCCCTCCTTTAAATATTGAGACTCATTATATTCAGGGAATTGAATTGTAAAGCCTTCAATTTTTTCAGCCTCCTTTCCATTAATAAATACCGTACCAGAGGGATTAACTTCAAAGGTTCTTTCAGTTTTCATTCCTTCGAGTTTGAAAAATTCATCTTCAAACATTTCAAATACTTCCGTATTACCTTCACCTCTAAAGCGACCTTCAGATACTTCTTGAAAAGTTCCTTTTTCGTTGCTAAAATTTTCGATTTCATCACCCACAAAGTGTTTTTTTTCAATAAAGTCGCTTCCTGTGAAATTTATTTCATGAAGTGTATTTTCATTTTGGATGCTGTAAAAACCTTGGAGTTTCGATGTTGGTTCCATTTCATCAGAAGTTGAACATGAAGAAATAACTAATACGATTATTGGAAATAAAATTTGAATATTTTTCATTGAATTAGATTATTTTGATAAATTCATCTTGATTAGTTATACGGGTTTAATCGATACTGTATTTCCAATAAAAAGTCAAGAATTACCTTAAACAGGTCATAATATTTATTGAATGTTGCAAATAGGCTAAGACTTCTTATCATATTACTACAGATTCATATTATGGTAACTATGCTCTTACAGACGGCATAACACCTCAGGGTGAGTCAAGTACACTTAGCTATTAAACCTCGAATTTAGATTAATAGAAACAATTCAAAAGTTAAACAATACTCTTCTAGGGTAGGAAGATTGGAGGTAGCTGTATAACTTCTGAAGCTTGTAGAAAATGTTTTTTTATCAATTGCCACTGTTGGCTTCAATTGGATAATTTTATTTTTGTTCTATTCTAGTAGAGGGTAGCAGAATGATGGTCTTGTGTTAGTAGGCCTTTCTCAAATGTTTTTTGTGTTAATTACAATCATTTATAAATAAAGATGATAGTAAAAAAATCAAAACTTTGGTTCTGTTTTTAAATATCATAGACAATAAAGGTTATGATATTGTTGATTTAACTTATGTAACTAATTGAACCTCTGGCGCTGACTTTTGAGAGTAACATTTAAGTAAAGAGATCAATAAAGATAACAACAAAAAGAAAGGATCAAAGTTTAATTTGATCCTTTCCTACTATCATTTTGAAATACATTTAAGTAATTTTCTTTACTTTTATTCCTCTATAAATTATTACTAATCAAGAAAGAGCTGCACCTAAATTTTGCTTCTCTCCTTTGATATTAATGTTTTAATAATTTGTGCAATTGTACTGTTTACATTCCGACTTGAAGTGCGGATTTTCAGCCAATGGATCACAAACTTCATCACTATCTGTTAATGGTGCACATGAACTTACAACAAGTGCAATTAATAAAATTAGGCAGTATCTCATTTAAATTTTTAAGTTAAAGCATTGAGATTCTTGATCTGATTAGTACTCTTTTAAATGGATCAAGAATTATTAAATTAATTAGATACACACTTAGTAACTTGAAGATCTTAAATGGTTTAAACTACCCTATTTATTCTTTATCAAATTAAGCTCATTTATGATTTACTAACCCTTTTTAAAGGATTGGAATTATTTACCTTGGAACAACATCGATGAATGCTCGCATAATATCTAACCAGAAAAGTTCTTCTTCCGGATAAGTTGCTGCTTTCTTCTCCAATTCTTTCAAAATAGCATCATATCTTTCTACCCAAAATAAACGATCTTCAATATCTGTATCATTAAGATATTGATCTAATGTCTGATGGATTTCTTTTAGATCTCTATTCTTTATTGCATTAAATAATAATAGCTGAATGTTTGTTTGTTCCATATTATAAAAAAATGAGTTACCTCCTCGAAGGTAACACATTTTCTACATCAAACTATATACTTAAGCACCTATTCTTGTCTTATTTTTATGGTTATTTACCCAATTCACCATCATTTCTGAAAACTTTTCATGTTGATCTTGATAAGCAAAATGCCCGCAGTTTTGAAAAATATGTAATTGACTATCTTTCATTCTTTCATGAATTCTAACACCATTATCAAAAGGTAATATTTGATCATTACCTCCCCAGAATATTAATGTGGGAATATCAATGGTATCAATTAATGGATCTACTGTGGCAATACTTTCATTATAAAATTTAAACCAAGCAATCGGTAATTTCAAACGACCTTCATACGATTGGATGTAATCTGATAATTCCGTTTCGTTAGGTACATAATTAAGATAGCCTAATCTATTACCTACTTCTACAAATGCCCCTGATCCTACAAAATTACCAATTAGAAATTGCCAGATTTTAGAAAACCCTAGTTTATCTATGATAGATCCATTGGTTGATGGAGCTATTGCTGGACCATCACCAATCATAAGACTTTGAATATCATTTTTAAATGTTCCTGCATAATATAAGGCTGTTGGCATACCAATGTCTGGTGCCATAATATGAGGCTGACGAATATCAAAAGCATTAATGAAATTGTATAAAAATTCGCCTTGTGCTTTGAATGTCATGAATTCCATTCCACCTTCACTACGACCAAACCCAGGTAAATCATAGGCATATACTTCAAACTCATTGGTTACCTTTTCCCAAATAGGTGCATAGGCTAATATACTTTGAGGTAAAGGTGATAGCATCACTAAAGTATCTTTCCCTTCATTAGGATAATGAGCATATCTAACTTTTACTCCATTTATTTTTGCATACTGCGTTTTAATTTTGACAGGGTTTGCTATCGTAGGTATTTTATTATTATAATTATTATTTACTCTAAAACTTTCTAATTCAGAATATTCTTTAGTAAATGCCATTAAAAATGATGCATAGAATTTATCGATTAATGATACCTTTTTCATAGTTGTATAATTTATAATTTGATACTATATTTTTTATTGAAGATGGATCGCCCTATACATGAACGGGCTTAATTTTTTCAGTTATTTGGGCGGATTGATAGAAATAAACCGCAAAACCAATCACTTGAAGTGAATCAGCAATCATTACAGGAATAAAACTTTCTCCTAATATTGGATCATTCATTAATAGCCAAAAACCACCTGATACCATATATATCTTTTCTAATGTTGCATAAATTAAAGTCGATTTTCTTATTGCAATATTTGATGCTGAATGATAAATCAATACGCCTATTCCGACAATCATTATTCCCCAGTGACCGATGACAGGTACTAAAGCGTCTAAATTAGAAAGATCAATATTTAAGGTTAATAATGTTCCTTTTACAGGAGAAATCATAGATGGTAATGGACCTAATAGAGTAACTATACCTGCTACTTTTAAAAACGCTTTCCAAAATTTAGTATTCATTGTTTTATTCTTTAGATTGAAAGAAGTAATCATCTGATTACCTTACAATTACAAAGGTAGGGAGTCGTGTTCTGAAAAAGTTGAACAAAAAAGTACAATAGTTGAATATTTATTTTCGTGATATATGAAACACTTTATTTCTTCATTTGAAGATCATAAGCAGGTTCAAGAGAAAATGTTCAAAGGTGAGTTTAAAAATGAGATTGAGTTAGCATTAGAAAACGGCAGTATATATTTTCATTCCCTTGATGATCATTTAAAGTCCATATTATTTAATGTTCAGCATTTTAATAAGAACAATATTGAGACGCTACAATTTAGTTCTGATTATGAAATGGATTATGTCTTTATATTTTTTGCGAAAGGTTTATTATTCAAATTAGATGATCAAGTATATGAAATAGATTCCAATCAGGGGTTTATAGTTATGAAAGCAGATTTTGATATTGATATCAATTTTCCATCTTCTAACGAAGCGCATCATATTACTATTTTATGTAGCAAAGAATACATTCATACTTTACATCCCGAACTCTATACTTCTTTCTTTCAACCGTTAAATTTTATGTTTTTTGATGAACACCACGATTTAAGTTTGTGTCGAAATATCTTATCACAAAGTTTTCATTATAGTGGGAAACATCAATATGAAATTCAGAATAACATTTTAAGATCTTTATTCTTTATTGGTTTAGAATATATAGAGAGACATGATAATCCTTTGCTATCAGAACAGATGAATAATTTATCGACTGATATTTTACCTACTATAATTAAGGTTCAGAATTATATCATCCAACATATTGATCAAAAATTAAATACCCAAGACTTATCTGAGATCTTCACTATTTCCGCAAGTGATTTAGAAAATAATTTTCAGATTATTTTTGGAAGTAGTATTAAACAATACTATCAGAAATATAGGGTCCATAAAGGGCGAGAGTTATTATTAACTAAGGAACTTGGACCCAAAGAGATTGCTTATGAATTAGGATTTTCAGATTTACCCCATTTTTCAAGATCATTTAAGAAAGAGTTTGGTTGCTCTCCCAGAGCATATTTAAAACAGCATTAATCAACTGACTCTAAACAATTTTATTGAACTATTGTTTTCTATAATTATTAATCAACAAACATAATTGTAGAAAAAATTTATAGTAACAAACAGTAATTAAAAATTCATTCTGACATCAAATTTAAACCACTCTCCTATTATTTTTATGTTTTTAATATACGTATTACAAAATATTTACAAATTTACTTGACATGGTAACATTGTTACTATATATTAGAATCATCAAATTAATCGACAAAAACAAAAGCCTCATGAAACGTTCTATTTTCACTCTACTTACCTCTCTCCTACTAATGATAACTTCTCAAATGAATTTATCAGCAGCGACAAAGATCAATGTAATTGATACTCACAAAATTGAAGTCACTCACATCATTCTGACTATACAGGAAGGTGATGGTTTTTTCAAATTAGCTAGAAGACTATTTATGGTGATGAAGAAAGACCCTACTGCTGTAACGTGGGAGGATGTCTATAGATTAAAATCGTTTTATATAGAACAAACTGGAAATATGAATCTTATGGCTGGGCAAAAATTTATTGTAGTAAAAAGCGACTTTATCTATTAAAAATAATCAAATCTCAAAAAGCAGGTAAGTATAAGTTACTCATCTGCTTTAAATATACTCCTCAAAGAAAAGCTTACAAATAGTTAATAAACTTCTTCTTTTGTTGTAGAATATCATCAATAAAGCGAAATTTAAAGTTCATTTATATTCGACGAATAACTTTAGAACAAATGTAGTCTTCATTTTAAACATACGTTTTTCTAAGTTATTGATATTTAGAGTTAAAGACATTTATTTTGCGCGTAGACATAGAAAATCCGAGAATCAAATGTTACAAATGTATGAGACCTTCAAGTTCATGTATTTGCAAACACACGAATCCTAAACATACTGAAACACGTTTTATTTTTCTTATGCATCCTAAGGAATATCATAAAGAAAAAAATGGAACGGGACATATGACGCACCTTCAGCTAAAAAATTCAGAAATTATTGTTGGGGTGGATTTTACAGACAACAAACGTGTCAATGAAATTTTGAATGACGAAACAAGGTCGTCTTTCTTACTTTATCCAGGGAAAGAGAACTTCAATTTATCCCAAAGAAATAGTGAGGAAATGAATTCATTTTTGGGCGAAAAACCTTACATTTTTATTCTTGATGGGACTTGGCCCTGTGCTCGCAAAATGTTAAGGCTAAGCACTAATTTACAAACTATACCAAGGGTGAGCTTTGATAATGAAATCAAATCTAAATTTATTATCAAACAACAACCTGAATCACTTTGCTTAAGTACTATTGAGTCGGTGTATACAGTTATCAATTTACTTAATGAAGGAAAAATGGAAGATTGTGAGTTGAAAGATTTCCTTAATCCATTTGAAAAAATGCTTGAATATCAAGTGGAATGTATAATGAAACCTGATAATTATTCCTATCGACCTATGAAAATAAAAAAGATTTCTAAGAAGGATATGTATAAAAAAAGTACTGAACGAAACATTATTTTTGAACAAGTCGAAAATAATAACGGGAAGTAGTTTTTAGAGGTTTTTGTGTTGATGGTGTCGGCAACGATGGGTAGAAACCCATCGTTGGAAACAGTGCTTTTGTTGAGGTTTTCTGAGATGAATCTATTTTAATCTATTCTTATTTTTTTGTGATTATATATCTATTTTAAATTATCCTTGTGGTAAGGATGAATTGAAATCAGATTTGTTTATGATCTCCAACATCTCTTGTTTTAGTTGCGCTTTTACTTTTTGATATTTCTTTTTACCTGATACGTTATTCCATTCATAACTATCTTTTGTATGATCATATAATTCTTCCTGACCATCTTTGTATCTTATATATCTATACTTTTTTGTTCTATATGAATAAGTCTGATTGAATACATATTCATCTGGAAGATCTTTAATGATTTTGATGTGCCATTTTGCCTGTGGATTTGTTGATACTCCTAAACCTTCTATTGCTTCTGAGATTCCAACACCCATTACTGTTAAGGCACCATTAGGACCTTTCCATTCTTTTTGATTGTTGATTAGCAATGATTTCATAGAAAACCCTCCAATTTCCCCTGCACCTTCTTTCACTTCACTCATAGGTTTTAATCTACAAATGTCTTTTAGTGTTGGATAGATATCGATTAATGAGACTGGCTGATCTACTTCCAAACCTTCAATTTGATTTTTTGGATAACGGATAACCATTGGAATTCTTGCTGATTCTTCCCAAGGGGAGTTTTTATATAAATATTCTTTTTCACCAAAATTCCATCCATGATCTGCTGTAAACACTACAATTGTATTCTCTGCAAATTTGCTGTTGTTCAAAGCCTCCATAACAACTCCTACTTGATCATCCATGAAAGTAACACAGGCTAAATACGCTTGTACCACTCTTTTCAAACCTTCTTCGTTGTCTTTATAAGAGGCACACAATGCTTGATAATATTTCAAACCCATTTGAGACATCGGGTAATTGTCTTTAAAAAATGTATCTTCATTATCACCTTCTTTTATGATTGGTAATTTCAATGTTTCTAAAGGATACATATCGAAATATTTATCTGGAGCATAAAGTGGTGTGTGCGGTTTTACAAATCCAATTCCCATAAAAAATGGTTGATCAGAGTTTGACTTCTCTAAATCCTTAATTTTTTTGGCTGCCCATTGTGCGTGTTGTTCATCGGGAAATAAATCTCGATTTTGATCATCAACATAATTAAATTCCTTCTTCGGATATCCCCAACCAGGATTTAGTGTTGTCTTTGTACTATCAAATTGAGGTATATCAGAAAGACGAGCAAACGATCCATCCAAAATATTTATGTTTCTGAATGGTTCAGGTACAGACGGATGTGTAATTATTTTCTCCCCATTGAATGCATGAGGGCCGTAATTATACCTTTCTGGAACTCCCCATTCATCCCAAAGGCGATTGTCATTTTTATGTAATAACTTTCCAGATCCAAACATTGCATATCCGCTGTTTCTAAAAAGATGAAACAGTGTATCGTTGTTTTTTAGAACAAATTGCTTTCTACGTGGCGTCCATCCAAAATCTTTAGACACATGAGGATAAACGCCTGTAAATAAACTATTTCTTGATGGCTGACAAACGGGAACATTGGTTTGAGCATTTACAAAAGTTACCCCAGAATTAGCCAATTGATCAATGTTAGGGGTAATTGCTTGAGGATGTCCTCCAAATTTCCCTTCAAAGTCATTTAAATCATCGACTATAATAAATAACACATTCGGTCTTTCATTTTTTTGTGCAATTGTCATTGAGGAGATACTCAAAAATAACACTATAAACGTCGTCATTTTACTCATCATAACTTGTTTTGTTCTAATTCCTATTATTCAGTAAATGGATGAAAACTTGTTATTAATCACCATCAAAAACACTTTTATTGCATGGTTTTAGAATAATACATAATGATATTATTCATTATTTTTTGAGCAACGGGATCACTGTGAATACTCTTGTTCAACTTTAATGTAGAATATATGCACTTCCCTTTTCCTACATTAGTTTCTAGTAATTCCGAATTAAAATACACTTTACCAACACCTTTATAATTTCTCTTCATATGATCCTGATCAGGGAATCTATCGTGAGTAATTACACCCACTATATTTTTACCTTCAGGGGCAACTATTGCTGTTGTAGTGCCCACTTGATAATAGTCTTCTCCCATAAATTGATTAGACGGAAGTTCATTAAATATAGGATGATCTGTAACAATTGGGGCAGCATTGTGCCATAAGCCATTGGCCATTATTAATTGAACATCGTAAGGAAAACCTTCCGTCTTTTGTAAAGAGGTAAAGATTTCTCTCGGTTCTCTTTCGTTTACTTTTTTTCCCATCACTTCTGTAAAAAACACAGTACTTCCTTTTTTTGCTAGTGTTTTAGCTTGATCCACCTTCTCTTTAAAAGAGGCGGTATCAGATAATTTCCCGACAATTATTAATTGATCTTTTTTATGTTTTCCCGAGAATAGTTCATACGAAATACCTTTAAGTTCAAAATACTTAGCAAACGTATTATCAGCTTCTAACAATACAATTTTCTCTGTTGGTATTTTTAAATTTGCTTCAGAAAAAACATCAAACGTTTCTTGATTCTTACCAATCACTTCTCCCCTAGAATTTTTCATCACTGTATGTAATTTATAGCTACCTTCTAGGTCTTTTGTTTCTAATTGAATTTTTAATAAATCAGAGACTCCGTGAGTTAAATTTCCTTTTGTAGATTGATGTAAGATCTCATTATTATTGCTATCTCTAACGAAGATATCGATAGAGACACTTTCATCCTTGTATTCATTTACACCAATAATTTTTAGATCTAAGGGATTGTGTTGTACTATGTTTCTTGTTCTGATTCTACTTATCACTAACTGTGGTTGATTCGCCAATTTAGTCATTTCATATACTTGACCTTTTGGATTTCGCCAAAGATCTATGATACCACCTCCTAAAATCCAATCTCCATCTGTTAAAGCATGAATACAATAGCCTGCCGTAAGATAATTCGATCTTGATGCTTCCAACATTCTTTTATTTAATCGACCGTGGTAATTTTGCTGAGCGACAACTAAATCATTTAAAGTAGGAAAAACACTACGCATACCTGAGAGATCTAATACCGTATTAAAATCCTGTTCTAAACGTAAATGCTCTTTGTACATAGGACTACGTTTATTTCCTTTTTCTTTGAATAATCTATTATTCGCTGTAAAATCAGGAATTGATCCATAACCAATTTCGGAAACAAAGACCATTGTTCCTGCTTGGTTGTTTTTACCAGGAGAATGTAGTTTCGGATACCCTGCAGCCTTCTTTTCTTCTTTTGTCCAAGAGACTTGATTCAACCCTTGGAACTTTTTATCATCGAAAATCCAACCTGGATAATTATGAATATCAGAAAATTTTATAGCTACTTTTTCGTTGGGTAAATAGATATTTGCTCCATTTGCAAAGCCTCCAGATTCATCTAAAATAAGTCGTGTCGGATCCAATTCTCTAGCCAATAACGCCATTGGATGCAACATTTCTATCAATACCGGCTGCCACAATTCATTAAACAATTCCCACTGAATAACACATGTTCTATTTCTATCTCTTAAAACAGATTCTCTTACTTCTATTTCTACCATTTCAGGTAGCATTGGCGATGCAATTGGTCGATGCATACATTCAATTGCAAGAGAACCTATCGTTAGCACACCCATTTCGTCACATAAATCCAACCACTTTCTAGGAGGAGGTTTTCTCCAAGGTCTGATCATATTAAAACCAGCGTCAAGTGCTAATTGAATTTCTTTTCTAGCCATTTCTTCAGAATCTGGGTAGGCTAATTTTGTAGGGTATAGACCTTCAAAGAAACCACCCTTCATGAAAAATTCTTCACCGTTCAAATAGAATTTTTTATTTTTAATGGTAAACTCACGAATACCAAACTTAAACTTGAACTCATCTGATAAAGCCCCTTCTTTAAAAACCTGAACATCTAAAGTATATAAATACGGATTTTTAGGCGACCACAATTCGCCATTTTCAATGATAAACTGATAATCAATAGTGTTTTTACCTGGTGTTAATGTTTTGGTTTCATTTTTTGTTTTTACTAACTGCCCCTCTTTATCAAGAATGTTGATAAGCACATTAACTTCCCTTAATTCAGTGGCTGTATTCTCAATCTGTACTTCCGTATTTACGGTGGATGATGTGTAATCCGTTGTGATAAATACATCATCAACTAAGTAATCATCTGTAACTTTTAGCTGTACATCTTGCCAAATTCCACCTGTTAATGCTCCTCTCCACATTGGTGTTTGATGAGGTTGTAAGCCATCAATTACTTTACCAGAATATAGAACAGGAGAAACTACTCTAATAATAATAGTATTGTTCTCACCATATTTTAGAGTCTTATTTATTCTGAATTCAAAAGGGGTAAAACCTCCTTTATGATACCCAACAACTTCATCGTTTAAGTACACTTCAGATAAATAATTGACTGCTTCAAATTGTAATGAGATATTTTTACCTTTCCATGCTTTTGGCACAAAGAAATCTTTCTTATATATCGCTACACCTTCGTAATCTTCACGGAAATTTTCCCAGCAGCTAGGAACTTGAATTTTCTCTTTTAATTCAAATTCGTTAAATCCTTTGATTTTATTCCAGCCATTTTCTCTTCCTTCATTCTGATCATCAAAAATAATTTCCCATTCTCCATTTAGAGAGGTTATTTCTTGAGCTCTTACTACAAAAGCACTCATCAAGAAAAGAAATAATACAAGTTTGTTATAAAAATATTTCATCTCGAAAAAGGATAGTTTAATTAATTTGTTGGTTTCAATTCATTGTCTAACATCGCTTCTAACTCATTTTTAATAGAGCGATATTTCTTTTCTTTGGCAACATTATTTTTTTCATAAGGATCTACTGTATGATCGTATAGCTCTTCTGTGTGATTGGCATATCGGATATATCTATATTTTTGAGTACGAATAGAAAAATGATTTCTATTGACTACATCACCCATTCCGCCTGTTATTGCACTTAATGCATAGGGTTTTCCTGTGAATTTTTTAGGCTTCTTTTGTATGAAAGGATATAAACTGTGACCATCCAAAGGTTTACCAAATTCGTTTTTAATGTTAGTACCTTTTAGGTCACACATTTCTATTAATGTAGGATATATATCTATTAAAGAGACTGGATTTGCTACTCTAAATGAATTCCCTTTCCTTGGATCTTTAATTAACATTGGAATTCTAGTAGATTTATCCCAAAGGGCATTTTTATATAAATACTCCTTGTCACCCATCACATAGGCATGATCTGACACTAATACAACTATTGTATTCTTTGCAAATTCAGAATTGTCTAATTCATTTAATAATGCTCCTATTTGTTCATCAACAAAAGCAATACATGCTAGATAGGCTTGGATATATTTTCTTAAAGCTAAATCTTGATCATCACCAAAACTAGCCACTAATTTTGCATAATGTTCAAAACCTCTCTGGCCTGCATTCCCTTCTTTTTGAGTACCATATTTTAGTTTTTCAGTATTAGAATTGTTATCAGGTAATTGAATATCTTCTAGTGGAAACTGTTTAAAATATTTTTCTGGTACATACAAAGGTGTGTGTGGACGATTAAAACCTACACCTAAAAAGAAAGGTTGTTCTTTATTTTCTTTAAACGATTTTAAAAATTTAATAGCCTCTTTTAGTTTTACTTCATCAGGCATTAAATCTCTATCGTCATCAGAATTATATCTGAATGGTTTTACTGTAAATTTTGGCCAATTACTTACTTTATCAAACCAACCTTTATTACCATTCACTTCGGGGATATCAGATAAAGGAGCAAAACTACCATCCAAAGCACCAACACTTCTAAAAGGTTCTGGAACACTTGGGTGTCCTATTGTTTTTTTGCCATCATAAGGAAAAGGTCCGAAATCTGATTTCTCTTTAAAATCATGGTAATGAGATTTATCAAAGTGATGCATTAATTTACCTGTACCTGCTACTCTATAGTTATTTTCCATAAAGAGTTCCATCATAGTTTTGGAACCCGATAATGTTTTATTGTTTTGGTATTTTTTAAAAGCAAAGTTTTTTGAAGTATGCGGATATAAACCTGAAAAGAAACTAGCTCTCGATGGTGCACAAATGGGATTATTAGAAAAAGCACTTGTAAATATTACTGATTCATTAGCCAATTTATCCATGGCAGGTGTTGCTGTTTGAGGGTGTCCACCTAAAAAGCCAACATAGTCGTTTAAATCATCTACAACTATTAAAAGTACATTAGGCTGTTTATTTTTCTCCTGTTGTCCTAAGCAAAAAATTGATATCGGGAGTAATAGTAAAAAAAATATCGTTCTCATATTATGTATTGATAAGTAGTAATCCATTATATAGTAAATGTCGGGTTTTTAAAAAAAAGTAGAGAACACAGAATGATTATGAATGCTACTAATTTGATTTTTTTGAACACAAAATAGGCCCTATGATTGCTGAATAAATGCTCATAAATACTCACTGATCTGATTTTCATGATTTTAAGATAGTCAACTAGTCAAACTCTTGGTCTTAAAAGTGAAGAGAGTATTTTTTAATTACATTAGCCATAGATAAAACAAAAAGCTGCCTCTGTTTAACAAAGGCAGCTTTCGTTTTATAATATACAACACCCAATAATTGATAATTAAAGGGGTTAAAATTCACTTTGATTTAGGTGGATTTTCCAATAGAGACTGTACCTCATAATAAGATTTATTTACTCCTAACTGTCTATTCCAAAGACCTACTTTTACTTTCTTTATGCGAGTAATTTTGTGATCTGTAGTGTTTAAAGTCCAAAGAGCACATGAAATTAGTACTGATAATTCGTTGGTGTTAATTGAATTATTTATACAAGAACTTAGGAATTAATTTATCAAAATGATCATCACCAAATTTTCCAATCATTTTCCATCGTCTCATTTCGGCTTGTAGGTTGTTGTTGTCCATTGGTCATTTCTTGTACATGTTTGCTCACTTCTTTTTTTAATTCACTAATCGTCATAGTTTCTTTCAGTTGTAATTGTTTCAATATACAATATGTAAATACACCATTTTTAAGCTCACCTCGTTCCTGTGCAAATTGTGTTCCTGCAGCAGCCGAAATAACGGTTGTGCCAGTTGCTCTATCTACATTATTGAAAAACTCTTTCATCAGTTCAAAGCTATTTTTAAGTCCGATTTTGTTTTCTTTTTGTTTCACTATAACAAGACCTTTGACTCCATCTTCTAACCCTTCTGCATTAGCAATTAATTCGATTCCTTCTTTATCTACCTCGCCACTATGGCATGCATCAATAAATAGTACTTTTTGACGAGCAGGAATGCTGTCTAACAAATACTCTAAATTATCGTACAATAAACCGTTCTCTTCTGGAGCTGAAAAATTTACATCATGTGTTGCTAAATAATAATCCAAATTTTGACTTAATAGACCATGCCCAGAAAAACTAATAATTACTTTATCATCTACTTTCGAATTGTAAAGTTGTTTTTTTAATGCCAAAACATTTTTTACGGTCACCTGATCATTAAATAAGGTATCAATAATTATTTGCTGACCATATTTCTCTTTTAAAGCTTTTGATAGATCTCGAATATCTTTAACAGAATAGGCCAAATTATTCTCTTTATCCTTGTATTCATCAACTCCAATCCCAATAAAATATAATTTCTCTTTTTCTTCTTTTTTTGGAATGTACTTTACATATAATGGATAACGATAACTTTCTATTCCTTTTGCATTAATAACAGAAGTCTCAATTCTATTCATCCCTTTAGATAAGGTAATACTTACTTTTTCATTAATGTTATTTGTATTTAAATCCTTTACTGATAGACCCTTTTTTCCGAAAACTGGTACTTCATTGACCCATACATTATAACGATCTAAAAACTGAGTACTATCATGAGCTACAATCGTTAAACGTATTTTTTTTTCATGTTGTTCGTAGGTGTAACTTGTTCTATTTTTAAAATCGCTTGTAGGTACCGAAAAACCTTGATCGAAGCTTGCTGTATCAATACCTAACTTCAATACACGTTTTTCCCAAGCTTTTTTATAAGCATCAATAAGACGTGAATCTTCCCTGTTTGTAATCTGATTTAAAACTGCTAATACTTTATCCGGGCGGTTAAACTTGATATCTAGTTGTTCAAATCCAACGCTTTCTATACCATTGATATAATACAATTTTGACGAAGCTCCTTTAGAAGCAAAATAATATCCATTTGGTAATATCCATATCACATCTTCCTTGTCGAATATAAATTGTCTAATTAGTTGTTTACCGGTCAATAAATCCCAAATGATTACACTTCCATCATAAGAAGAAGTTAATAAATAGTTAGTCCCTTCTAAAATTTCATACGTTGTAATTGCATCTTTATGACTCGTTAATTTATGCAATAATTCTCCTGATTTTTTATTATAAACTTTAAGCAGATCATTTTTATAATCATGTTCAATTCTATAAATATCATTACTTTCTTCTAGGTCTACTTTTGTTTCTTTTTTAAAAATTATGTTATGTGATAAATTTCCTGTTTTAATATCCCATACTTTCTGTGATCCATCACTAAAAAACGCAGATAAATAACGGCTTTTTAAATCAAATTGTAATTTATTTACCTGTGACGTATCAATTTTAATGGATTGTAATTCTTTCCCTGTTTCTGACTCCCATATTTTAATTGTTCTATCTTGTGATGCTGTTGCTGCTAGATTATTATCCAGACTTATTTCCATTGCAGTGATTTTTTGTGTGTGCCCTAATAAATATTTATGGGCCTCCATCATCGCTTCATTTTTTATTGTAATCATAGCAATAGTAGAATCTTTATAAGAACCTGTTATACCAAAACGTTGATCTGGGAAATCATAATGATAAGTGTTATGCATATCTTCAATGATATGTATTAATTTTCCTGACGCAACTTCCCATACCCATTTTGAATGTCTCCCTAAAAGCTCTAATCCAAACTCTTCTGACATTCCTGTATTTACCAATCTCTGATCTGCCTCCATCATCAGATAATTACCATCTTCTGAAAACAGTGCATCAATCACAAATTCGCTATTTAAAATACTATTTAACCGACCTGTAGTTAAATCAATAATTTGTGATTGCCCTCCTCCTGTATGCGTCATTACAGAAAGGTGATTTAGATTTTTATCAATTTTTGCGGACCTTATTTTTTCGGTTTTAGAATTAAAACTATGTATTCTGTTTCCACTCCATGTATTGTACATCACAAAGTAATTTGAAGAACCAATAGAAGCGTGATACTCACTTGTAGAACCACAAGGGACTACTGCGAAATATTGATAATCATTGGTAAAGGTGATACCACATACGCCATCATAAAAGTCAGGAATTTCATAAACTGTTTTCTTTTGAGTGTAATTATATCCCACTAAATTACGGTTATAATACCCTTCATTATTTGTACTAATCACTTGTAAAATAAAATCTTCCCCTTTAGGCGTTTTTATAACATCTACTACATCAATCCCATTTAAAGTATCTTCGGAAACTGTTTTCATTTTCTTATCCAAAGTCAATAAATAGTCATCATCTTCGTTAAAATTCACAATAAAAAAAGGACTATTCTTTGAGATATAGATTTGAGTGATATATTTTCCAAAATCCTTATAATATACTAATGTACCGTCTGATTTTTTGCGTACCTGTATCTCATTATTATTTGATGATATTACAAAAAAAGGAACTGATGAAGAGGTTGAAATACCATTAAAAGAATCTATTTCCCCACACTTAAATACATATTCTAATCTTTCTTTTTCTAAATTATATACTTTGCAAAGACTATCATTTTTTTGCTGAAAAACCACTTTATTCTCATCTATAAAACCTCGTATCTTCCCTTCTGTCTTCAAAGTTTCTTCTAAAAAAAGATTGTATTCTTTTTTGTTAACTTCATTTTCATTTATCTTTTTTTTTGCTTCTTGAAGGGTCAATTCTTTAATTAAATGTCCCGTTTGTGTTGACCATAAGTAATTTTTCGAACTAGAAGATGAAATAACATACTTACCATCTTCTATAAAATTGATTTCTCCAATTGGGCCATTATGTCCTAAGGGAATACCTAATTGTAAATTTTGAGCTTGTACAAATTGTAATGTAGTATATAGAAAGTAGATCAAGAGGTAAAATGTCTTATTCATAAAGAAGAGCTTATTCAAAAATTAAATTATAATATATCATCATAAAATAAGTACAATGAAAAGATTTATTATTTCATCTTAATCGCATTCAACTCTACTCATTCCGGAATTCATGATGAAGAAAAATGTAAATTAGTTAATAACCAAAAAAAGCTATCTATTTTACTTAAAAAGGTAACCTTAATGATAGATTTCTACACTTATCATCCATAATAATTAAGTATTAAAATTAGAAAACGTCAACAGTAGTGAAATTCTAACGGGTCTTTTGGAGCAAGATGCCCCTGCTTTTGAATAGTACCTCTCGCAATATTTGATGAATGCCTTTAGTTACAATGATTTCAATATGAAAAGCTTCCCTGAAAGGGTTTATCATGCTTTTGTATTAGGATTAATGGCACATCTTTCTAATAACTTTATCGTGAAGTCTAACCCCTAAACGGGTCTTGGCAGAGCCGACTTAATGATCTACCCTAAGGATAATAATGATGCTCGTGGATGGATTCTTGAGTTTAAAGCAAAGAAGCCTTATCAGAAACAATCTTTAGAGGCAATTGCTCAAGAGGCGATGCAACAAATTCATTCTTCTAAGTATTTGGCAACGCTGAAAGAACTTGGAAAAACGGACATAATGCTTGTCGGCGTGGCTTTTGATGGTAAGGAAGTGGGGGGTGTGATGGGGTGAAATCTCACAAAATGAATATATAAAAAAGCAAATAAGTTGGGATGGCTTATCTGCTTTTTAAATTATGTACAGTGAGCATGATCCTCATTCAAAAAAGGTTCTAAAAAACCAATTAATTTTTCACCTCCATGCGACCAACGTATGCCATGACCCGTCTCTACTCTAATTTCATAAACCAACTCATGTTTATAATGATGAAACACGTTCCACCACGTTTTATACTCCAGCATTTGATGAATTAAACTTCTCACATACTCTTCTTTATCAGATGGCGATCCTTTCACCTCACCCCAAAAATTATCAGAATGACGACCAACATGTTTCTCCCATGCTCTTGTTGCTACACTGACCTGAGAATTATAAGGTGTGAAACTACTTGTTAGTAATGTAGTTTTTAAGGGAGGAATATCGTTTGAATCTGTTATACTTGCGGATGTTAAGCGTTGTCCTAAAAGTAGAAGCAAATAGTGAAAGGGTAAAGCTTCTATTAACTTCACCCAGCTCTCATCTTCAGAGTAAGCACTAACTTCTAAATACTCCTTTTTTGCATGTATTTCTTTATATATTTCATCCCAAGGAGGTGTAATTTCATCCTTAAAATAAGGTAATCGATTTTTAGGGAAATTAGCATTGAATACTAAAGTAAGATTCGCTAGAAAAACTTGAAAGTGTTCTTCAGCAAAAAAGTTAGAATATTCTTTTTGCCATTTTTCTGAAAAATGCTCTTTTAAAATACGATGGGATAAATTATACATTTACACTATTATTTGAAACTCTAAATCACTGCTTTAGGATCAGTATATGGATCGTATATATGTGGAATTGGTGGCACTCCTTTTTCTTCTATCAGGTATTTGATGTAGGCGATTTCATAAGCTTCTATTCCTAATATTTCTCCTGTTTGTTGTTCTCTTTCTTGCATTTTTTTTGTGAAATTTCCATCCCAAATATTATTCCATGAAATTCTTGTTTGGGTTAGATCTGGATTTACAATATAATATTCATAAAACTTAGCCCAAGAAATCATTTCAAATGATTCAAAGTTGACATAATTATAGCCTTCTTTGTTTTTCCATTCAACACCTCTGATAAATGCTTTTATTACATCACATCTTAAAATTTGATGTAATGTTCCTAATTTTTTTAAAGTACAATCATCCTTTTCCCAATCTTCATATTCATCAAAAATACTAATTGGATTAAAAATATTGATATCATCGTAATTCAATAATAGATCTTCTAATACATATAACCGATCTATTTTACTTTTAGCATTAATCAAAAATAACATTCCTTGACCTGCATCATCACGCCAACTGAAGGGTATTATTTTGGCTGATTTAGAAAAAGTAGGGTGAATATATTTAATCATAATGTCTGGAATTCTCCTTAACATATCTATATTCTTAGATATAGAATTTATATAAGGAATAAAACTTTCATTACCATTACCATTAAAATAACTCATACCATTACCAAAATTACATAAAGATATCTTTAAATAATTAGGAAGCTCAAATCCTAATTTGGTAATTAATAATTCTATTTCTTGATCTTTACAAGGTTTAATAAACCTTGATTTTGAATTATCAACAGCATTTAAAAAACTTATTATTGAATTGTAAAATTCGTTTAGATTATTTTTCATAATTAAAATTTAAATTATGATATAAAGTGCCAAAATCATAAAATATAGGTTTAACTGGACAATGTTTTCTATGCGTATCAATTATATTTTCACAAGATTTACAAGGATGCATTTCAACTATTATTTTAAAATCAACTATTAAATCGTCATGCAAGTAACCTTCTTCTAAAAGATCTTTTCTAGATTTTTCTAAAAGTATATTTCTCTCTATTCTTATTTTCTCTAAAACATATTCAATAACCTTTGATTCTGAATCCAAAGCTGAACCTACAGCAGCATCAATATATCTTTGTGAGTTATCAGAAAGTCTTTCTCTATCAGTAGGAATTATTCTTTTATTATTAACAAATCCACCTCCATTTTCAATCAATTGTTGTGTAGGTTTATCATTACTTAAAGAAATAAATTCTTCTTCAAATAATATATTTCCACTTTTATATTTCACAGAATATGAACCATAAGAAACACATGCAGTTGCAAGTTTATTAACATTACTTTTAGAATAATTTCCATTCTTAACTAATTCATACCTTAACATTTTACGAATGTCTAAAATTTGATATAATATTAAAATTTTTTGAAGAGCATCATTTAACCCCATCGTTTCAATATATCGGCTTCTCATTCCATCCCCCAAATAATATAAATTATAAAATGCCTTATAAAATGCATAAATCTCTCCAGTACTTTTGATTGCCCTACGAATATCTGACTTTTCAGCAGGACGTGTATCCCCTTCATTGATAGCAGGTAATGGAGTACCATCATCTTTACAATCTTGCCATAAAATCTTTGTCTTTTCTTAAATCATCTCCATTGATATAAGCAATTTCCCAACCACTCACCAAAGAAGTATCAACTTGTAAAACAGTCTTTAAATTTTCATTAGCTTAGATATCAGCTATTATCTTATCTTCTTTTTCCATTGGCTTAGTTTGTTGTGATAAGTTAAAAACTTATACAATGGGACATTCTAAGTAACGCCTAGCGGCTTAATACTGAGAATAGTGGGGGTAAACGTCAACAGCAGTGAAATTCTAACGGCTCTTTTGTGACAAAATATGATGATATAAAAAAGCAGATAAGTTGTAGTGGCTTATCTGCTTTTTTATTTATATGGAAAGGAATGTAAGGTGGAGTTCATGAAAAGGACGGTAGTCTTTTCTCCATTTTTCTTGTGGTTCTTTGATCAAATCAGCTGCTAATGCTTGATACCACTGATAATATTTTTCAAAACCTGAATTATTACATGGTTTTAAAGTTATCAAAACTTTCTCCGGTATATCATCCCATAAAAAATCTTTATTATAACGTAATAATTAGTAGTTTGAAAATTGGAAATGAAGAGAAAAGCTTATCATTCACATCTTGTATAGTTTGATATTCCTCAAAATATGGATTTGTAAAGAAGCTATCACGTAAAACTTCGGACAGTGAAAGTATAAAATTTACTTTGATTTAGGTGGATTTTCCAATAGAGACTGTACTTCATAATAAGATTTATTTACTCCTAACTGTCTATTCCAAAGACCTACTTTTACTTTCTTTATGCGAGTAGTTTTGTGATCTGTGGTGTTTAAAGTCCAAAGATTCCAAGTTACCACACCATTATCTCTATGTTCCAATAAAGTTTTGATAATACCTGAATAAATTACACTGTGCTCTTCTTCATTCAATTCATCTTCCAATTTTGCATGAATATTATTTTCAGTTACATGAAAATCCAAATCGTTTTGATGAGCCCATGAAATTAATGCTGATAATTCGTTGGTGTTTATTGAATTGGTTTCCCATTGGCTTGGATCATCCTTTATTAATTTGATATGTGCTTGCCAACCAATGCCATCCACTCTTAAGCCTAAAGATCTTAAGTACCTCACCATGTCTTTTACTTTGTTCCAAGCGGCAGGTTCCATACCTAAATGTTGGTTGATCACTAATTTAATATTTGGAGCTTCCTTGTTTGCTATTGTAAAAGCATCTATGATATACTTTGGTATTTCACCACCTAAATGTTTAAATTCTGGAGGCGTTTTTACATATCCCATCTTCTCCCATGGCATTTCCCATTTTAAACCCGGAAGTGCCTTTTTCCATGACCCATCTGGATCTACCGTTTCATTAACAACATCCATCCAAATAACGTTTTCAACATCGTTATAACGTTGACATAAAGCCGTCATATATTCTTTTAGATTTTCTTCTAATTCTTGGGCTGTTCTGTGATCTTTTCTTGCCCATTTAGAGCATTGAGGTGATATTGGACCATGTATCCTAACTGCTTGATTGTTCTTTTTGGCAAATGCTATCCAACCATCAGAAGCTTCCCAATCCCAAACTCCAGGTTTAGGGTGAATACTTGTTTGTTTAAAATCATTCGCTGGAGTAATATAACTAAACTCATTTTTTAAGATATCTCCTAACGGTCCTTCGGTTTCCTTATAACTAGTTGTTGCCCCTATATATACATTATCATTTGTATATTTTTCTTTTACTATATCTCTAAATCTTCTACCATCCGGTTGGACTAAAGCTACATTCTGTTCTGTTGGAGTAGTTTTCTTCTCTTGTGCTTTCACATTAAAAAAGAAGAGTACACATAAGAAATAAAATAATATATTTTTCATTAATATTGAAGTGATTAACACAAGTAAATAGAATCTCTTTAATGTTGATGTGATCAGGTAATTATTGTGTGAGAATATCTTATTTTTTCTCACTTAAGTGATCATTTTCATCATATGCAACATAATCAATGTAGTAGTTTTTTTGGTTAAGAAATCGTTCTAATGAGTTGAATAAACGACTATTACCCAAATTTACTTGACTATTAGTCAATCAATTAAATCTATTCGATATCAAAAATAGACGTCCTTACATATTATTCTACGATGCTGAATTCTCACTCGTAAAAATGATTGTAAAAACGTCTATTCGAAAATTTATATTTAATGAACAATTCAAGTATTATTCAGAGGCTTGTTGCATAGTATATATCTGCTTAAGTATAATTTTTTTAGGAGTAAGAGGCACTGCTTTCATCATAATTTTCTGAGAAAAAGTCAAACCAGAGATGACATCTAATTTCCCTTTTATCATACCATTGTATCCGTCTAATGCCACTGTATAAGGTGATGCCGTATCTTTAAATAGTTCTGTCTTATCCATTCCTGATGAACTACCGATACCTGTTTCAGTTGCTCCCGGCATTAATGTCGTTACTGTAATATTTGTATCATGTAATTCTTGAGCAATTGCATTACTGAAGAAAGTTACATAGGCTTTTGTAGCATAATAAACGGCTTGTAATGGTCCAGGCATAAAGCTTGCAGTAGAGGAAACATTTAATATTTTACCCTTATTCTTTTTGACCATATCGTCTAAAAAGAATCGTGTTAAAGCCGTTAATGCCGTGATGTTTAAATTGATCATTGCCAAGTCTTTACTCCAATCTCTTTCATGAAATTTTCCTAGTCCACCAAATCCTGCATTATTAATTAGGTAGTCAATTTCGATCTCTTGTGATTTTACTTCTTGATATACCTCTTCCACTTGAGACAAATCACTTAAGTCTTTTGTTATGATGACAACTTTAGTGTTATACTTCTCTTCTAAAGATTTTTTTAAGGCTAATAATTTGTTTTCAGATCTAGCTACCACCACTAAATCTCCTCCTCTTTCTGCATGGATTTTCGCGAATTCTTTCCCAATACCTGATGATGCTCCTGTGATTAATGCTATGTTTTTCATAGTTAAATTTTAGTTAGATGTTTTTTTATTACTCTACAAATATCAGAAAGTCTTCAAGAGGAAAAGAACACAAATAACTTGTTCTAAAACACAAATAAAGGAATTGAACTTTTAGGTTTATTTTGAGTGTACCTTTTGTTTTTTAAAAGAGTAGTTGAGATCTGTTAATTACTGTCTCTGAATTGATTAGGCGTCATACCTGTCTTATTTTTAAATAGACGACTAAAATAATGAGGATAATTGAAACCCAAATTATAAGCTACTTCACTAATGGATTGATTCGTACCTAATAATATATGTTTTGCTTTAACAATAATAAAATCGTTAATATGATCTTTGGCGCTTCTGCCAGTTTCTTTCTTCAATAAATCACTCAAATAATTGGAAGATAAATTTACCTCATCGGCAAAATACTGAACATTTGGAACTCCTGTTAATGTGAAATTCCCCTCTTCATAATATTTTTTAAGTAATTGATCTACCTGACTAACAACAGTAGAATTTTGATTTTTCCTTAGGCTAAATTGTCGATCATAATATCGAGCACTGTAGGTTAATAATAATTCAATATTAGAAATGAATACATTTTGACTATGGTTATCAATTCTATTATTTAATTCTTCATTCATATTATCGATAACAATTTGCATGATTTGTCTCTCCTTTTCTGATAGATGTAAAGCTTCATCAATATCATACGAAAAGAAAGAAAACTCATCAATTTTATCAGCCAATGGAGATCCTGAAAATAGATCGGGATGGAAATAGAGTAACCATCCTTCAGATTCTCCTTTTTTTATTTCTTCTGACATAGAGATAATCTGATGTGGACCTAAAAACATTAGCGTCCCATTCTCAAAATCATAAGAACTTCTACCATATTTCAAGCCATTACAATGGTCTTTAACCGCTATATAATATAGTTCTGAAGTCATCTTCACTCCTAACATTTCTTTAGCAAAAGCAATATCTTTGGCATCAATAATTGAAACCAATGGATGAAGTGGAGCATCTAAGTTTAAAAGTTTGTGTAACTCGTGAATACTCTTTACAGAGATAATTTCTTCTTTCATGATTAGAGGTGTTTAGTGCTGTTGATCCAATATTGAAAAGATCATATTAAAGATAAAGGTGAATACAAATATCAAAAATGGGGTGCAGAGATTCTATCACAAAATACTGAAGTTAAAACACAAATGCATAAAAAAAGTTGATGCTATCGAAATAGCATCAACTTTATATTAAAACTCGAATACCTACTACTTGTTGTAGTATGCAGATACAGGAGGAATAAAATCATTTTTACGAGAAATCTTCCCTTCCAAAGCAACACCTAAATCACTTTTAGAGATACCAAATGCTTGCTCCAATACTTTAAAGTCAGCATCATCAGCTCCAATAACTACAGAGTTATTTGTAGTAAGATCAACGTAAGCAAAGAACAATGCAGAGTAGCCATCTTTCTTGTTGTTAATCATTGCTGCTGTAATTTCATCGTGCTTTGCTTTTACTTTATCAATTAGTAAACTTTCGCAAACACCAAAACCGATTTTGATATCACCAAAAATGAAATCTTTATAATCTAAGTTTAAGATTTCAGCTGCAGTATATTTAGAAAGATCAGATTTTGCGATCAACATCTGCTGACCAAAATCTGCCACATCCTCGATACCAGCAATTTTTGCTAATTTAGCAGCAATTTCTTTATCAATTTCAGTAGTATGAGGTACCGTTAATGCTAATGTATCTGAAAGAATACCACCTAACATTACACCTGCCATTTCTTTAGTGATTTCTACATTCATTTCTTCGTAGTAATCAGCAATAATAGTACAGCAAGAAGCTACAGTACGCATATCAATATGGATAGGTCCTTTTTGGAAAAAGAAGTTATCCTGAACTGCGTGATGATCAATAATAGAAAGGATGTTAGCTTCAGTCATAGAAGCAGCAGATTGAGTGGTTTGGTTATGGTCTACCACTACAACATCTTTTCCTGCAAAGTTATCTTCAAAAGCAGGTGCTTTAACACCAAATTGCTCTAAAACAAAAGTTGTTTCAGGGTTTAATTCACCTTGTATGATTGGAGTACCACCCCATAAGTTTGCTGCTGCGATTGCCGAACATGTACAATCAGTATCAGGGTTTTTATGCCCTACAAATAATGCATTACTTGGAAAAGATAGTTGAAAACTCATTGTTTCTCTTTCTTAAAAATTGATTTAATTTAAAAACATGCGAAATTAAGGATATTTTTTTTAAAACCTTATTTCTAAAGAATCTAAATGATTAATGGATTACAAATGATTCTTATTTTCTTCAAATAGTCACTTCCTATCAATAAAAAAATAGAATATATAAAAAAAGACCTTCGAAATGTCGAAAGCCTTTAGTGCTGTACGAATACTAAATCTGTTCTGTATTTATCTATCAATTTTAATGTCTTAATGATTAAAATTAACGATCAAACTTCTTTTAATAACCTTGTATAACTTTTGGTTTAGTTTTTAGCTAAGTTTAAATTTCTACATTTTAATGGTCTAGTTTAAAGCTAAGTCTCAATCTATCTATTCATCTATCTAACTCTTTTCTATCGCATTGATTTATTTAAGTATAAATCAACTTGATAATGTATATTTTTTGGTTAAAGTCTTTAGCAAGTCATATTTAATTGGTCTAGTTTTTAACTAAGTCTTCATCTATTCATCTATCTAATCGTTGGTATTTTGTGATTTTTATTCTGATAAAAACAACTCAATACCTAATATTTTTGGTCTAGTTTCTAGCTAAGTCTTTTCAATTGGTTTAGTTAATGTTAGTAGTTAGTAGCAATTTTCAACTGTTTTATCGTTTGTTACAATTATAATAACGCACTTTCACTACCCCTTGATGAATGTTTTTACCGAAACAGCCATTTTAAATACCCAAACAGAAATATGGAAGCATGAAAAGGACAACTCTTTTCCGAAACGTCTAAAACCATGATTAAAACATCATGTTAATTGATTTCTACCTCTTGCTATTTCATTAAATGATTTATAATTTGATATATCATTTATTATATACCCCAAATATTAACTATGTCTATTCAAGAAATTGCCGACAGACTTGTCGAACTATGCAAAGCAGGTGACTTTGCTACAGCACATGCGGAACTTTATGCAGATGATTGTGTAAGTATCGAACCTGATGGTGCTCCTGTAAAAGAAGTAAAAGGAAAAGAGGGTCTAGCTCAAAAAGGAAAACAATTCGATGAAATGATGGAAGTACACGGATTTACCGTATCAGCACCTATTGTTGCAGATGAGTTCTTTTCTATAGTATTAGGTATGGATGCAACATTTAAACCTACTGGTCAAAGGAGTAATAGTTCTGAAATAGCCGTTTATGAAGTAAAAGATGGTAAAATAGTGAAGGAAGAGTTTTTCTTTAGACCACAAGGGTCAGGGATGTAAAATGGATGAGATTTTATATCACTAATTTTTAAAGTCTTGTATAAAAAATCCATCAAAATTTAAATATTGATGGATTTTTTATTTGAAATAAACATAAACAACCACTGAAAACTATACATATATACACACATTATTCGAATGTTATACATATGTTGTTGTTGTTACACTGTAATATGATTAAATTGATAGGAAAATAAATACAAATATGTTTGATCTTAATGATTTTCCTGATAACATCACGAATCTTGAAACGATAAAAATCTTCAAGAAAATGACTGAAACGGTAAAATATGTTGAAAGACTTAATCAATCAGCAAAGCTTTTACCAAATCCAAATATTTTATTAAATACACTTTCTTTAAGAGAAGCAAAAGAATCAAGTGAAATAGAAAATATAGTTACTACTTATGATAAATTATATACTGCTCTTGAAATTCCAAAACTTACTTCTCAAGCTGAAAAGGAAGTCCTAAATTATAAAGCTGCATTAAATAAAGGATTAGAAGCTATCAATTCTATTGGAATTTTGACTGAAAGTAGCATTCTAGAAATTCAAAAAATAATAGTAGGTAATAATCAAGGTTTAAGAAATCGCCCTGGTACAGTAATTAAAAATGATGTTTCCGGAGAAATAATATTTACTCCACCTCAAACAGAATATGAGGTCAAAAAATTCTTTTACTCTTTTACCTCATTTTTTAATAATGACCCAAATATTGATGCGCTAATTGAGGTAGCTTTACTACACTTTTATTTTGAATGTATTCACCCGTTTTTTGATGGTAATGGAAGAACAGGTAGAATTTTAAATATCTTATATTTAATTCATAAAAGAGTAATAGACTATCCTATTCTTTATTTATCACATCATATTAATAATTCTAGAACAGAATATTATAAACATCTTAAAAACATGAACCAAGGTGTTGGGTTTGAAGAGTACGTAATTTACTTTTTAAATACTATAGAAGATGCCTGTAAAGATACTATTAATCTCATTGATCAAATTAATAAAAGAACAAAAGAACTAGATGCTTTGTTAAAAGAAAAATTAAGAAAAGCATACGATCCTAGATTAATAGATTTACTGTTTATTCAAGGATATACACGTTTGAAATATCTTGAAGATGGGTTATCAATTACAAGAGTAACCGCTTCAAAATTGATGAAGTCATGTGTAGAATTAGGTATATTAAGAGAAGAAAAAAAAGGTAAAGATAAAATATACATCAATATATTTATTGAATCTCTAATTGGTAAGTAATCAATTGAGACAAAAATTCATGTACGAAGATGTATTGTATTATTATCAATCTATCAAGTAATTACTTCATCGAATAGTATAGAAATCATTCAATAAAACACTTACCCTTTACGATAAAATATTTAAACAGAAAGAGGTAATCTCATAACCCTATGAAATTACCTCTTTCTTTTTTGATAAAATATCTATAGCTATTGAAATAATAGTTTTACATATTTCATTTATTGTTTCACCCAAATCTTCAAAGAAGTAGCAGGCATTTCAATATTTTGCTTACCACCCTTTAATTTTGACAATTTCTTATCAGCATCTTTCACCCCTTTTTGGATGTTTACTGCATTATTATTGGCCACTAATTTCCAGTTTCCTTCAGGTAATTCTATGTTATCAAATTTGTTTGATTTTTCGTCAACATTAAGAAGAACAAATACCTTATTGTCTACGATGTACCCTAACTGATTTTCATTTTTAGGAGTAATAAATTGATAATATCCTTCAGGCACTTCTGTACCTAAACGGAATACTTTACCAATTTCTGATAATCTCAATTCATTCATACCTCGCCAAAACGCAAGCATGTTTTTGTAATCATTGGTATTTCCTGATTGAGGCTCTTGACCTACAGTCTCCCAAGCATATTGATTGGCTGTTCTATGATTATATGTATCTCTATAACCGTGCATGTACACCTTATACCCTTTATTCGTGGTTTTGAATACCTCTTTTAATGGGGCATCTGCTTTAGAACGCATAATTTCAGAACCTCCGTTCGTTACGATAGGTCCTAATGATGTATACATTAATGTAACAGCAATTTTATAGTTATCTTGATCAACACTTGTACGACCATCAAACTTTTCGCCACCATATTGATCTGAAAGAGCAAAATTATCGTGAATATCTAAATAAGTAATTCCTGATGTGGGTGTTTTATCCTCTTTATTAGAATTTTCTAACCCTTTCATCACTGCAGCACGATCAGAAGATTTACCTCCTGCCCAACCACGGTCAGTTTTAGGATCTGTCAGCTTAAATACCGGCCCTTTGAAAGCAGTTCTAGAATCATCTTGGAAGAATGTGATTGGAGAATCTTCTTTGTACCAATCCCATGATGGATTTCCTTCAAACTCTGGATCATTAGATCCTATCCATGGTTCACCATAAACGATTTTATCTAGACCAATAGTTTCTTTTAAAACAATTAATGTTTGCTCGTCCACTTGTCCAGCTAAATCAATTCTAAATCCATCAATACCAAACTCCTTGATGTAATACTGACATTGATCGATCAACCAACGTTGAGTCATTGGACGATTTTCTGTTTTCACTTCGTTACCATAGTCGCCAATATGCTCTAAATCTTTCGTTCTATAATAGTATTGTTTATCGATACCATTAAAATTGAAGATCCAGTTATTGCCATCCATATTTTCTGCCGTATGATTAGGCACAATGTCTATAATTACTGCAATATCTTTGTCGTGAAATGCTTGCACTAAATCTCTGAATTCATTTCTTTCTTCTCCCGCTTCTTTACCAACTGTTCTATAACGAGTTTCCACTGCCATAGCATGAGTAGTACGGTAACCCCATTGATAATTTTCTTCGCTTACCCCTTGAGATTTCATGTATTCATCATTCTCAAAAGAGGCTTTCCAATCGTCTGTTGGGTAATGTAAGTACTCCTGAATTGGCATTAAATGAATAACATTTACACCAAGATCTACCAAATAATCAAACCCAATTTTTTGACCTTTACTATTTTTCAATCCCGTTTTATGCATTGCTGCTAATCTACCTTTAATAGATGCATCAACAGGTAAACGATCTGTAAAGTCTTGAACATGTACTTCATAAGAGATCACATCTTCCATTGCAGGAATTCCTCCTTTTAAAGGTGTGGCAGGGGTAGTACGTCTCCACATTCTACACTTACCCCAAGTATCATCACTTACTCTTGTATAAGGGTCTGAAACATGAGCTTTTGTTGTTTCATAAAATAAGTTACCCGGATCATCATAACCATGAATAGTGAAATCATACCAAGTGCCGTGTAAATCTTCATCAAAAAAGGCTTCCCAAACACCATCGTTATCTACTTTCATTTCAACTACTTCTTCCGCCTTCTTATCGTCTTTTCCATTGTATAAATAAAGTTTCACCCCCGTAGCTCTTGGAGCAAATAAACGAACAGTTGTTTTGCCATTATCAATGTTTGCCCCCAATTCTTTTGTAGAATAAGTTTCTCTAAACCATCCATCGAAAGAACAAAAGGCAGTTAACTCTTGATCAGGCATGTGTAAATAATAAACCCTCTTTTTGTTTAGAGGTTCTGCAGGAACTATTAAAGTTGTAGTTGCTTCATTTGGTAAAACACCTTTTACTTTAATTGTATCTCCTTGTGCATTTGTTATTAAATATTTTGAAGGATCTAATGGCCTATCTCCTATTATGGTTGCCCAAATTAAATTTTCATTTTTTAGTTCTGCTTTAAGTCCAGGAAGAACCGCATCCATCATAAACACTAAATTTCCTCCTTTTTCATTTTTAGAAACAGGCGATGGCCCTAACCATTCACCATCATTAATTCTAAATTTGAATTCCATTGTTGGACCAATCACTTTATAATCGGAATTATCGAGTGTCAAAATCCATTGTTGTCCTGTTTTCTTTAAGTCCCATTCTTGTGTATCGAGATCGTCGTCCCAACCTCTAAATGCACCTGTTACCACAACTCTACTGGGTTGTTTATCATAAATCAATTCATCAAAAATAAATGATACTTGATTACCAAAAATGGCATACCCTTGGTTGACTTGTTCTCCAGTAAAAGATTGTGCATGGATCTGAAAAGAACAAAAAGTCAATAAAATAAATAGTATTTTTTTAAGGCTCTTCATAAATATATATTAATCACTATTGAATTCAGATTTAAAGATAATCTTATATTTTGAATAAATAAGTAGAGAAAAATCACCTTTATATATTAGTTTTTTAATGATTTTTGGACATTGTTTATATATTTGTTAATGTATTACTTATTGAAATAACATATAATAAGGTTTGCAATCGGTTGTTAAACCTTTTATCAAATAGTATTATTTGATGATTATTTTGAACAAGAATATTTAATTATTCTAACTTTTTTTTTCACAATTAGAGTATTTATATGCTTTAATGTTCATTTTTCGACTCAAACGCTTCAAAACTGTATGATAAAGTTTAGCCTTCTTAAACAAAAAACAATTGGAAAATCTCCTGAGGATCTCGTATTCGTTGGCGAAAAAAAAACCAACGATGTAGTTGTTACATTAAGGGATTTCGGACCTGATCATTTTCACGAACAAAATATAAAAACTGTTGAAGAGGCACGTGAATATGTTGATTCTGATTCTGTTACTTGGATCAACTTTAATGGGATACATGATGTGCCTTTGATAGAACAATTAAAAGACAATAAAATTAACCCTCATATCTTATCAGATGTAATTGATACCACTGCTAGACCTAAATTTCAAGAGTATGACAATGCTTTTTTAATTACAATGAAAATTTTAGGGTATAACAAAAAAGAAAGAAAATTAAATGAAGAACATTTTAGTTTAGTTTTATATAAAAACTGTGTACTAACTTTTAAGGAAACAGATGAGGATTTATTTAGACCTCTAATCCAAAGAATAAAAATTGGCAGAAAGAAGATAAAAGGTAGTAATGTTGATTATCTCATTTTTAATCTACTTGACATTATTGTAGATCATTCAGTTAATGCCATACGAGAAATTAGTGAAGAAATTGATGAATTTGAGAATATCCTCTTAAGTAATCAAAAAATGGAAATTATTGATGAAATTATTTCCTATAAAAAGGTAGTAAATAACTTTAGAAAAAATATTAAGCCTATTTTAGAAATGTTTAATCAACTCAATAAATATCAACCTCTATTTATTGAGAAAAAAAATAAAGCTTATTTTAATGAACTTTTAAATAACACGAAGCAAGCCAGTGAAATTGCGGATAGTTATCGTGAGATTCTATCGGATCAATTAAATATTTACCACACTACAATTAGTTCGAAGCTAAACAGTGTAATGATGACATTAACTATCTTCTCTGTCATCTTTATTCCTCTTACTTTTATTGCCGGTATTTACGGTACCAACTTTGATAATATTCCAGAATTACATTACCAATATGGTTATTACTCGATGTGGTTTATCATGATAATCATTACTATCTTCATGTTATTTTATTTCAAGAAGAAAAAATGGTTAGCTTAAAAATCATACATTAAGATATTCAAATAAATAATACCAAATAAGTCCATTCTGATTATAGTTATTTCTTTTAAGATGTGTTGATAGTTGTGACCATCTTTGAAAAGAACAAAAAAGATAGATTCAGATAATTCTATATTTCCTTTAAAAGGATTCATAGAAATTTTATCATGATATATAATTAATAAAAGAATCAAATGGTACTTATAAGGTATTATTATACTTAAGGTTGTTTCTATTCTGACGGCCCTTTAAATTTGAAATAACCCATTAAAGATTCTTACTCGCTCATGCTACTTGAAAACAATTCTACTGAAAATCTGAGTATTTTTAGTAACTGGAGAATTTATCCAACTCTAGTACAAGATACGACAACAGTTTACCCACCTATAATAGGAGAACTATTTAAGGTTGAAATTCATTCTGTGAAAAATAATATTTTACTTTATAAGTCAACACATAAAGGAAACACAGAAATTAATTGTAAGGATTGGCCTGAAGGCATTTATAAAATCCATATAAGGCAAGGAAACCATAAATTTTGTTTCCGTTTTTTAATTCACCTTTTATAAAAAGTGAACAAATTGATATTTGATTAAAAGGAAGTAACAAAATAGTCAAAAGAGTTAAAAAGTTTGATAGTGTGAATATTTATAAATATTATTGTTTAAACTTAAATTATTACCAATAATATCTACACCTAATTGTAGATTTAAATAGAACTAGACTATGAAACATTTACTTAGTGCCATTATCATCTTCCTTACCTTTTCTATCTCAACTCAAGCACAAGGATTAAACATCCAATTGGTGAAAAGCCAAAACAATGAAAAGGAAGTAAAGAAAGAGAAGAAGAAAAAACCGAAAAAGAAATCTATCAAGAAGGAAGATGCCTATTCCTACTTAATGATTAGAAAAGAATATTTATTTCAATAAAAAAGAATCCTCAATGTTCTAGACATTGAGGATTCTTTTTTTATATCGATTTTAATTAAGTGATTATTGTAACTATCAAACCAATTACAAACACTATTAATATATTTCTCCAATCTTCATTCATTTTATTAGGTCGTTTTATTTAAAGTCTAAATCGTTATCTCAATTATAAAATTAGCACTTTAGCTTATTGATTTTATTATGGGTTCAACCATATTAACTAATACTCTTTTTACGAGGGTAAAGGACTTTTGTTTCTTAATTATTTATAAAAATAAATCTTTCTAAACCTTAAATTTCACAACAATAACCTGCTATTGTACAACAACTTTCAACTATCAAAAAGCTATATTTATTCTTCATCAATAAATAGAATTAATATGTCTCAAGAAAAATTGACTATTGTAGCTAGAATCTTAGCAAAAGAGGAAAAAAGAGATCTTGTAAAATCAGAGTTACTAAAATTAATTGAAGTGACCAGGGCAGAAAAAGGTTGTATTAATTATGATTTACATCAAGACAATGAAAACCCAAATCAATTTTTATTCTTTGAAAACTGGGAAAATAAAGAATTATGGGAAACCCATATGAACAACCCACATCTATCCGAGTATATGAAGGCAACAGAAGGTGCTGTAGAAGAATTTATCGTTCATCAGATGACTCATATCGCATAAAAAAAGGGAGTAATTATACTCCCTTTTCTTTTTATTTATATTTGGCTTTACTTACATATAAAGCCTCTACTTGTTCTCTAGCCCAAGGAGTTTTTCTTAGAAACTTTAGACTTGATTTTATAGAAGGATTACTATTAAAACAATTGATCCGTATCCTATTACCTAGTTCTTCCCAACCATAATAATCAACTAAAAATTCTAGGATCTCAGCTAATTTCACCCCGTGTAAAGGATCTTTTTCACCATTCATTTTAATTCTTTTTTAGATCAACATTTAAGTTATCGAAATTTACTATGTCAATAATTTCAGTAGAATTTTCATCATATTTCACACGAACACTATCGCCCGCTTGTGTTATTGGTAATTCTCCAGAAATTAAAGACGAACCTACAAATAATTTATGAGGATGTCCCTCTAACATAATATAATAATTGGTATTACCATTTCGAATATCATTAGCAATACGTTTTACTTGTGCTTCAATGGCTTTAGATTCATCATAAGAACCCGCACTAATTGAATTGCCTTTACTATTTAAACTATTTTTATAAGATCGTAATGCTTCTTTAATATTATTACCCACTCCAACAATAGTATAGTCCTCTACAGAAACCATCGCAATCATTTTTATTAAACCAGCTCTATCTTTTAAAGACATCACATAAGTAGGAATACCTGTTATGTTATAGGTGATAGGAAAAGAGGCTACGTAACCTTTTTCTTGCACTTTACCCATCGCAGAAGATCTAGCTGCTTGTTCTGTAGCTCCAACTTGACGGTACCAAACTGTTTCTTTTGTTCTTGTATCAACCAACACAAATCCTACTGTTCCTTCATCACTTCCTACAGAGGTTAAACCAGTATACCAATACGAACGATCATCAGAACCATATACTAATGAAATTCCTTTAGTTGTAGTTAATTTATTTTTATTAGAAAAATTGAAATATCCATGCACAAACTCACCCCAGTCATCCAATTGTCTAGAAATAAATTTTTCTGGTTGAATACGATCTATCCATTTCGGAGCATCTTCAATAGAATATTCTTTGATGTCACCATTAGCTACATCAACTACAATTACACCTGTGGCATTCTCACCAGAAAAGCCCACCTCTCTTTTATATAATGTGATGATCCAATAAGGATTGCCTTCATCGTCGATTTCAAAAGAAAAATCGGTGTAACCTTTAGTCATATAACCATTAAAATAAACATGACGACTCAAATCAGATCCAAAGTAAGCTCCAGGTTGATATTTTATGCGTACTGGTTTCCCTTTAACATCCTGAATTAATCTAACATCTCTTTCATTAGAAGCAGATACCATCACATATCCTGGCGTTCCATCTTTATTATTATTCCATTTAAAAAAACCAGAATGTAGTAACGGTGCTACCCAAAAAAGTTCACCTTTAACATTTTGTATACTGAATTCTCCTAAATAAGCTTGTGATCCTAATGAAGGGATAGAACCTAATACTTTATCACCTAATCTATTGGCAGTATATTGATCTACAATTCTAATTTCTTCTGTTGATATAGGAGCCACCTGTTCCGTGAAATCCTTTCCCATTTTAACTTCACCAATTAAATCTCTATAGGCACCACTTCTAATAACAGCAGAGGTAGTAATCATTGGTAATAAAAATGTATATATTAATAGCAAAAGGACAACAATACTCCCTACCGTTTTAAAAACAGTAATTTGTTTTCCTGAATAACCAGATTCAATTATTAAAATTACAGTAATAATACAAGTTAACCCCATAGACCACGCGTTGAAACCATAGGCAATGGTTGGTAACGTGAAATAAAGAACGATGAATGTTAGTAAGAGAGTTACCCCTCCAATTAGTGCTATTTTTTTCATTTTGTAATACATTTAATCAATAATTAAAGATACGATAATACTAAATCATATACATTATTAGAGATCATAAAGGTTAAGTATCTTTGAAAAAAATAGTATTATGAATCAAATCAATCAATATATATTATCTACCGTTAAAGCGACATCAATTAGCAAAACGGAGGAAATCCAATCTCTCTGGAGTGGGTATGGAAGTATAAAAAGGTATTTCTTAGAAGGTGGCCGTTCAGCTACCGTAATTGTAAAGCATGTACAATTATCTAAAGTTAAAAATCACCCGAGGGGATGGAATACCGATTTATCTCATCAAAGGAAGGTCAAATCCTATGAAGTTGAAACAAATTTTTATCAGAATTTTAGTCAAAAAGCAGATGAATTCTGTAGAATTCCTCAATGTTTTGGTGTTCAACATTTTGATGAGGACGTCGTTATTGTCATGGAAGACTTAGACAGTGTTGGCTATCCTTCTCGACTTGGGAATGCCAATTGGGAGCAAATGAAAGGATGTATTGATTGGTTAGCTCATTTCCATGCTCAATTTTTAAATACAGCACCTATAGACCTATGGGATATTGGTACGTATTGGCATTTGGATACTAGACCAGATGAATTAGATGTTTTGGACGATATCCCATTAAAATCTGCTGCTAAAAATATCGATGATATTTTGAATAATGCAAAATACAAAACACTTGTTCATGGAGATGCTAAATTGGCTAATTTTTGTTTTTCTGAGGATCATCAATCAGTTGCAAGTGTAGACTTTCAATATATTGGTGGTGGATGTGGTATGAAAGACCTCGCCTATTTTGTTGGAAGCTGCCTGTACGAAGAAGATTGTGAAAAATATGAAAAGGACATACTTCAATACTATTTTGATCAACTAGAGTCTGCTGTACTCAAAAAGCAAAGTGATGTAGATTTTGAAGAATTAAAAGAAGAATGGACTCGTTTATACCCTATTGCATGGGCTGACTTTCATCGTTTTTTAAAAGGTTGGAGCCCTGGTCATTGGAAAATCAATAGTTATTCAGAAAAAATTTGTCGCCAAGTAATTGCAAGTCTAAAGTAGATTAGCCATGAGTATTGACCTATTAGAAATTGTAGAAACAGCCAAAGAGACTGCTAAAAAAGCTGGTGATTTGGTAATGTATTATTACCATAAGGGAGTTAGTGTTGAAAAAAAGGAAGGATTGGAAAACCCTGCTTATGAAGCATTTACTATTGCAGATACAAAAGCTCAAGATTTGATACTTTCCTCACTTCAACCTCTAACAGACCGTTATGATTTTGGCATTTTAGCAGAGGAATCTGTTGATGATTCTTCACGCTTTGAAAAAGAATACTTCTGGTGTATTGACCCTTTAGATGGTACACTTCCATTTACTGAACAAAAAGAAGGTTTCTCTATCAGTATTGCTTTAGTCTCCAATAAAGGAGAAGCAGTAGTAGGTGTTATTTATAACCCTATAAAAGAAGATCTCTACCATGCTGCAAAAGGACATGGAGCCTACAAAAACAATCAACTATTCACTTGGCAAAACCAACCCTTTTCTACTTTAGTTTGTGACCGGAGTTTTTTAAAAACACCTCATTATCAAAAAGCAAAAGAAGTATTAAAGCCCCAAAAAGAGATCTCATTTGGCGGTGCTTGTATGAATGCGATGTGGGTGATTGAAAATGCTCCTGCACTTTATTATAAACCCCCTAAAAATAATCTAGGGAATGGTAGTATATGGGATTATGCATCCTCTTCTATCATATTTAGAGAATTAACTTTACAAGCTACTTCTTTTGATGGAAGCCCATTACCCTTAAATCAAAAAAACACTTTTATGAATGAATGTGGTATTCTTTATTCTTCTTTATTAAATGATAAAGACATTATCCATAGATTAAGATGAGATTATTTTGCATCAAAAGATACAATGGGTATTTGTACATTAAATGATTGTAATACTCCATTCTCATCTTTTATATCAGCTGCACATGATAGTATTTTAGGACGACCATTTTCAAGATATAATTGTGGTCGTTCTAAATGATCAACTACTTGCACCTGCCCATTTTTCCATTTAATTTCTAATTTACTGACTAGTGGATTATCAGATAATTCCCAATCGAAACCATTTTCTGAATGAAATAGCACAAGAGCTCTACCATGCTTAGTAAAAGCACCATGCATGTCTTTTACAATAGCAAAATAATGATTGTCTTGATACCAAATAAACGGATCTTCTGCAGAGAAATCATGATTCTTTGATTGAAATATTGGCTCAGAATATTTTTTGAATGGACCTAATGGCGAATCCGATGTAGCCACACAATGAACAACAGGTCCTCCCCACTTTCCTTTTCGCTTTTTACCCACAGCTTTGTATACCATTAGAAAATCACCCTCTTTATTTTGAGTAACACTTGGGTTACTTACCATTAAAGCATCCATGGCTAAAGAATCACTAGTGACATCAACTAATGGTTGATCATACCTTGTCCAAGGACCATTAGGGTGGTCGGCTACGGCAACTCCAATTTTTTGATTATTTCTATGAAGAATATTCAATTGTATATCACCAGGGCTTCCCATCACTTTACCATCTCCGGTATTCCCCATATAATACAGATAATATTTTCCATTAAAATGATGGACAGTAGGGTTATGAGTACATAATCCGTCCCAATACTCAGCATCTCTAGGAGTTAAGGTAATATCTTTAAATTCAAAAGGACCATCTGGTGATGAAGAGGTAGCATGTGCAATTTCCGAATGAGTCACCCATGCCCATCCCAATTCTTTTTTCCAACGAGAATAAAATAAATGATAAATACCTTCTTCATCTTTAATAATGGATCCACCCCAATGGCTCCACTCTTTGTCTTCGAACTTTGAGTGTAAAGCTACCTTGCCTAATTTAAGAGTATAATGTTTTACGTCTTCTTTCTCTTTTAATTGTGCAAAAACAATAAAAAACAAAGACGCTATGATAACCTTTAGTGTTAGTTTTGAAAAATGATGCATAAATTTTAATTATAAACGTTTACTTGATGGTTCATTCATTAACTTTTTCAATTGTGGTAAATGTTTCTGATAAACTCCTCTTGGAGTTACCTCTTTATTTACACAAATAGATGCGGCTAAACCTACAACCTCTCCCATCATCCCACATGTTTTCATCACTCTAACAGGACCTAATCCATCTCTACTAACACTAATGTTTCTTCCAGCCATAAAAAGGTTATTGATATTACGACTATAAAGTGTTCTATAGGGTGCCCAATAAGGCCCTTCATAATCATAGCCTTTACCCGTTGTGGCAAAAGAAATAAACTCTTCTCCTTTTACTCCTTCATCAAATTCCTGATGTGCACTATGTATATCAATTCCCCAAGAGCAAGGAAAAACTGCATCCTCAAATTGAACATTATCTCTAAAATGATTAGCCGTTAATTGTATGTCCCCCATTAACCTTCTTGACTCTCTTTTACCTGAAATAAACGCAGACCACCCGAGTCTATGATTTGGGTAAAGTTTATCGACATTCTTTAGTGCATCCCATGCACCATACATAGCTCTAAAATTTAAATCTCTAATTTTTTCAACATCTGTAATTGGGTTTTTATCAAAACCGCTTTCCCAGAACCATCCACCTAAATTACCTAAAGGATCTTCCGATCCCCATTGACCTTTGTAATTAGACCTTCCTGGAAAAGGTTTATCTGATAAATCTAATGCCCAAGGACATGATGGAAAAGGTTGCTCAACTTCTCCCACTTCGCATGATAATGTTAAGGCCGTTTTATCTTTACACTCACATTCTAATACATCTTCTTTATCTGCTGCATCGAGTACACTCCACATGTTTGATGAACCCATAAAATTAGAAGAAGACATTTTATATTTTGCTCCTGCCAAGAAACCAACTGAAGCATCACCTGTACAATCTGCAAAGTATTTACCTTCAACTTTTTGTTGAACACCTGTTTTAGTGTTTTGAGTAATGACAGCATTTATAGTGGAGTTATCACTTACCACTTCAATCACTCTTTCTTCTAAAAGCAAAGTGATATTCGGCTCTCCTTTTACCACTTCAATTTTTCTATCATCAAAATAATTATCTCCCAAACGGGCATTTCTAGTTCCGTATTTACCTCTATCTAAATCATCAGGCGATATTTCATCTACAATTTCACCAATGTGTGGATAGGGCTTTTGACAAGTATGTCCTTCAGGCCATACTCTTACTTCGGAACTTCCATTTCCTCCTAAGACAGGTCGATCTTGAATTAAAGCTACTTTTAATCCTTTTCTTGCTGCCGAAATGGCTGCACTTGTCCCTGCGAAACCACCGCCTGCAACAACAAAATCAAAATTACCACCTTCTACAGGTTGATCAGGAAAACCTAATAATTTCCTTCTGAATTTAGTGAGCGCTTTTATATCATCTGTTGGTGTAAAATCATGATCTCTACAAAATAAGATAGCATCACACCTCCCTTCAAATCCAGTTAAATCATGAAGTTTAAGTGTTGACTTTTTCTTGACATCCACTAAACCTCCATCATGCCAATGCCATTCAGCACCTTTCGTTCCAAATGTTTCCTTTAATGTTTGGTCATTAATAATTAGATTGAATTTACCAGGTGTACCCCCAACTTTCCAAGGAGCAACCCAATCTTTAGTTCTTACCCAAACCCTATATTTCCCTCTTTTTGAAAATGTTACTTTAGTTGTGGCATCTTTTACAGGAACCCCTAAACCATGTGCTAATAAATAAGGGGAACCCATTTGATCCATTGATTGCTGATCAACATCCCAGCCTCCCAAGTCGTCAAATTGTTCTGCTTCTACAAATAGAAAATCACCTGTTAGTTTATTTATTTTATTGGTACTAGCTAAAATTTCATTGGACGCTAATAATAATAAAGCGGTTTTACTTCCAATGTTTAAAAATTTTCTTCGATTCATTTTTATTCAATTCAATTCATTTTGGTGCAGTATAGTTAAACGACATGATTGATAAAGGTATTTATTACTCTTAATCGAAGGGAGATATTTATTAAATCAAAAAAAAAGGATGAAAAATTAGAATACACCCTGTGTAAAGTATAATTCTTAACCTTTAATCATAATTGTAGAGATAAGAACTCCTAAGAAAAACATTGAAGTGGTTGAAAGATGAGATATCAAAAATGATATATTTCAACTTACTAATATATCATAAAAAGAATTATTAAGTTATTTTAATTTTAACAATAATGCATATCAAAATAACTTTAGTAGTTTACAATTTAATTAAAAAAAATACTTCACTAATCATTAACTTCCAGATGAAAAAGACCATTTCAATTCTCTCTTTATTACTTTTCAGTATTGCTTCTATGGCTCAAGGTGTTCAATTTTTTGAAGGTACTTGGGCTGAGGTAAAAGCGGAGGCGAAGAAACAAAATAAATACATTTTTATGGATGCCTATACCACTTGGTGTGGTCCTTGTAAAATGTTGAAAAAGAAAGTTTTTCCAGAAAAAATTGTAGGTGATGTCATGAATGAAAACTTCATTAGTGTTGCTATCGATATGGAAAAAGGTGAAGGAATTGAGCTAGCCAAAAAATTTGAGGTAAGAGCTTATCCTACTTTACTATTCTTTAATGCCGATGGTCAACTAGTGGATAGAGTTGTGGGTGCAATGAATGCCCAAAAATTTGCTGAAATGGCTAAAGCTTCATTGAATCCAGAGAATCAACTTCTGACACTAAAGAATAGAGTATATAATACTGATAACCCTTCAAAAGAAGATTTACAATCTTATATTAACAAAACGTATCAGGCTTATTCTCCTGACACTGAAATGTTAAAGAAATGGTTGGCAAAATTATCAGATGAAGATTTTAAAGATGAGGAAGTGATTGCACTTATTATAAGTGCTTCATATACATCAGATATTCATAGTGGTCTTCTTACTTACCTTCCAAAATTAAAGACAGAACAAAAGGAAATTGATAAAGCAATTGAATCATTAGGTTTTAATACTATCCGACCTGCGATTAGAAATAATGTTTCCGAAGCTGAATTTGAAAAACAAATTGAAGCCATTGAAAAAGCACTACCTACAAAAGCGGCAACAACTACCATTAATAATGCAAGACCTTCTTTCTATTTGAGAAAAAAGAACTATGCTAAAGTAAACAATGCTGTAGATCAGTTAGTAGGCACTTTAGACGATAACAATAAAATTAGTAGAGCATTAAATTCTTATGCTTGGAAATACTATGAAAATGACGTTGAAGCTAAATACATGAAGAAAGCATTATCATGGATTAATCGTTCTGTAATGTTAGACGCTAACTATGCCAATGTGGATACTCAGGCACATATATATCAAGCATTAGGTAAAACTGATAAAGCTATTGATGCAGCTCAAAAAGCGATTAACTTAGGCAAAGAAGCTGGACAAGATGTTTCTGAGACAGAAGATTACCTTCAAAAGATTTCTAAAAATAACTAATCAGATCTGCTAAATATAGTAGCAAATCAATAAAAAATATTAAACCACTTTCCATATTATGGGAAGTGGTTTTTTTTATTTGTATTATCCATTACGAAAACTATAATTTTGAATTTTATGAAAATCCTTTTTACTACAATTATATCATTGTTAACCCTTAATGTCTTTAGTCAGACGTTTACAAACCCTATTATTCAAGGTGGATACCCCGACCCATCCATCACTTATGATGGAGAATATTTTTACATTGTCAATTCCTCTTTTGAATACTTCCCAGGTTTACCTATTCATAAAAGTAAAGATTTAGTCAACTGGGAATGGGCAGGTTATGGATTACATAAAATAGAACAATGTAATGCTGATATGAACCTCGTGGATGTACAACAAAATGGTGGTATACATGCTCCTACTATTCGTTATCACCAAGGAACATTCTATATTATAACAACCAATGTTTACTTACCCAAAGAAGAAGGTGCTCCTGCGGAATTAGTGAATTTTATTATTACTGCAAAAAATGCTGCAGGTCCTTGGTCTGAACCACATATTATTGAGGGTGCTCCGGGAATAGATCCTGATATTTTCTTTGATGATGATGGCACAGTTTGGTTTACGGGGACTCACTCTCCAGAAAATCCTACTTATGAAGGAGAAGGTGAAATATGGACACAACAATTAGACATTGATAATTGGAAATTATTAGGTGAAAGACACTATTTGTATAGAGGTGCCTGCGGAGGTGTTTGGGTAGAAGGTCCACATATTTATAAACACGATAATAGATACTATCTTATGGTAGCAGAAGGAGGCACAAGTTATAACCACGCCATGATGATTGCGGTAAGTGATAAGATAACAGGCCCTTATGTATCTAACGAAAGAAACCCTATTCTTACTACAAGAAATTTATCTTATAACAATTGGGTAAATAGTACTGGACATGCTGATATTATTCAATTAGAGGATGGGCGTTGGTATATGGTCGCATTAGGTATTAGAGGTGATGTGGACCAAGCAAGTAACATGGGAAGAGAAACATTTTTAATTCCAGTTTCATGGGAAAGAGAGCCTTTTTGGTGGAAAGAACCAAAATATGATTGGCCAGTTGTATCGCCTGAAAATGGTAAAGTGATGAAAAACGAGAAATTACCTTTTACTAATCTTTCTCAAAGACGTAATGATTCTTTTATAGATCATTTTGATCAACCAACATTAGATTATGAATGGAACTTTAGAAGAGTACCAAGAGATTTTTATCAAATTGATACTCAAAAGAAAAAGTTGGTGCTAAACGCTATTCCACAAGAAGTTGGTTTACGAGAACAATATGGTTTTATGGGGATTCGACAAAAAGAAAGCCTTTTCAGTTTTGAAACACAAATGTATTTCCTCCCTAAAAAAGAAAAAGAACAGGCAGGTATCATGATCATGCAAAAAGACGATAATTATATTTCTTGTCTTGTAGAAAAGAAAGAGAATAATTATTACTTGACGTTAAATGTAAAGGAAAAAAAGAAGGATGAATTAAATCTTGAATCCATAAAAATAGATAATTTTAAAGGTAACCTACTGTTCAAAGTAGAAAGTATTGACAATAGTTATCATTATTATTTTTCGACCGATAATGGAGTTAATTATCAGAAACTAGGGGAAACTAAAAATGATATTTTATTGAGCTATGGATGGAACAGTGGTTACACTGGCGGATACCTTGGTGTTTACTGTACTTCGCATCAACAAAAATCTAAAGCAAAAGCATATTTTGATTGGTTCTCTTATAAAGGATTTCCAATGTAACATAAGAAAAGCTATCTCAGGGTAAATGAGATAGCTTATGGGTAGTAAAGAATCATAGATATGTCACACTGATTTTTCTCAACAATACAAATATATTATAGATACTAATATCATACTATCCCCCTTTTTAGGGATTTTATAAAAAAGGGTTGCTTATAAATGTATTACGTTTATAAGTAACCCTTTTATTTAGACAAAACTTTAACTACCGGAGTAGATTAAAAATGTCTTATCCTTAAGATCAATAAGAATAGTTTGTATTAATTACTACTGATCTTTCAGGACTTGAAGGTGATACTTTAATAGGTTTCACCATTTTAAGTTTCCTTGGTTTGTTTGATTTAGAAACTCGACCATATGCAATAAAAACACAGCATATGATTAGAATAAAATACAGAAAAAAAACTTTAATACTCATTGTTAATGAATCGATTGATAGTAAAATGTTTAAGCAGTAAAAACTGAAACACAAATATCATCAATTGATTATTATAACCTTTGCTATTTATAGTGTTTTAACTTATTTCAGTTCTATACTAAATGAGTAATCTTGAGGTTTAATCAAATACTTTGGTATTGGCCATGCTCCCCAAGAATAATCTCCACCAACTCCCATTTGTAGATGATCGATTGTAATATCTGTCAAAGGTCTTTTAATAATATCTGTACTATGTCTTTGACCTTTTTTAGGACCGTCTTGATAATCTCCTAAAACACTATGATGTGTTGTGAACAAAAAGGGTTGCTCTCCATAAATAGAATGACCATTTGTAAATTTCACATAACGAACATCAGCTCTTGCTCCATTCTCTTGAGGACGGATATATTCAAAATCAAAATCACTTACATTTAATTGATAGATACCCATCATTGCAGAAGTTTTTCTATCCCAATAATTTTCATGTGGCCCCTTACCATAAAACTCTACTTGATTAAATTTTTCATCTATGGCATAATTAATCCCTACTCTTGGAATATGATTATTTGTTGTAATATCAAATAAGTCCATGGTTATTCTTAACAAGCCTTGGTCATCCATTTGATATATCATGTTTACTTTGGCTACTCCAACATCAAATAATGCTGTGATTTTGCCAGAAGAACTATTCACTTCAAAAGAAAGCAATTTTTGAAAATCATTGGCTTTTTTCCAAACTCCTAATGTGTCGTAAATCTGAAAACCTAAATCGTTATCTAATGGTGCTCTCCAAAATGTTGGTTTAAAAGGACGTTGTAAAATATTTTTTCCTTCTTTCATCCAAGCCACCATATATCCACTAGTTTTAGAAAAGATCCATTGAGTAGTATTCGATTTTAAAATCACCTCATTATTCAACATTTCTACATCAGCTTTTGCATCAGATAATTGTGATACATACTTCTTTTCTTGAATCAGAAACTCTTCTTCTCCCACCAATTCATTCTTTTCATTGTAAACAGCTACATATAAAAACTGTTCTTCCTCATTGTCAATAGCGAATTGCTGTAATGTTACAGATTTTTCAGACATAGGTTGAATTCTCGGTAACTTCATTTTCTTTTCATCTACTACTCTACCGTTTTCTTTTAATTGATATTTCAAAGTGTAGTTAGTGGTTGCAAGAAAAGAGTATTCATTATTCACCATTAATTTGTTTTCCGAAAGTGTAAAATTAATGTTTTGATACACCTTTTTTACTTCTAATAAAGAGGGCTTGATTTTACGATCTGCATTCACCAGTCCATTGGCACAGAAGTTTTCATCGTTCGGGTATCTTGATGCTCTCAAATCACCACCGTAAGCAAAAAACTCTTCTCCTTTTTCATTTTTAGTTAAGATTCCTTGATCTACCCAATCCCAAATAAAACCTCCTTGAAGAATCTTGTGTGCACGATAAATATCCCAATATTCTTTTAAATCTCCTACAGAATTACCCATTGCATGAGCGTATTCACACTGAATATAAGGACGTTGAAACCTTGGTTCTTTATCAAAATCTCTCACATAGTCTAACCCACTTTGTGCAATATTATACATGGGTGCAGAGATATCTGTATTCGTAAAATGATTGGCACTCTCCGATTGAACAGGGCGGGTTTTATCATTTTCCTTTAACCAATCATATGTTTTATAAAAATTTTGACCATTTCCGTTTTCATTACCTAAAGACCAAATAATTACCGAAGGGTGGTTTTTATCTCGTTCATACATTCTGATCGTACGCTCCATATGTTGTTTTTCCCATAACGGTAAATAACCTAAAGATTTGGTAGTATCAGGATGATAATACTGAGAATCATTACCAAAACCGTGAGCTTCAATATTGGCTTCATCTACTACATAAAACCCTAATGAATCACATAGTTCATAAAAAAATGAAGGTTTTGGATAGTGTGAACAACGAATCGCATTGATGTTATGTGCCTTCATAATGGCAAAATCCTCTAGATAATCTTCTCTAGTTACAGTATGTCCCCTTGTCATATGATGATCATGAAGATTCACCCCTTTAACTAATAAATATTGGCCATTTACCTGTAACGTATGATCTTTGATTTCGACAGTTCTAAATCCTACTTTAGTTTTTACAGCTTCCTCACCATTATAAATCACAAGATCATATAAATTTGACGTTTCTGCAGACCATTTCTTCACAGATTTGATGGTCTCATTCACCTTTAATATAGTTTTATTTACTTGAGCAATAGTTTTTGATTTAATGATCTTCCCATTCTCTAAAAGTTCCCATTTTAACTTTGATGAATTTGGTTTTGACAAAGTAATTTCAATATTCAGATCACCATCTTTATATTTATTTTTTAAACTAGAAATGATGTTTAAATCTTTTATATGTGATGGTTGAGCCGCCCATAAATAGACATCTCTTTCAATCCCTGCCAATCGCCAAAAATCTTGATCCTCTAAATAAGAACCAGAAGTATATTTTACTACTTTTAAAGTCAGTTGATTGGTCTCCCCTACATTAAGGTATTCAGTAACATTAAACTCTGCAGCGGTCTTACTTCCTTCTGAATAGCCTACTTCTTTTCCATTGACATAAACATATACACCGCCAGCAACTCCTTCAAATCTTAGGTAAATGTCTTTACCATCCCAAGAAGTGTTAGGCGTAATTTCTTTATGATAAATAGCCGATGGATTATACGCAGGATCTGGCATTTGACCATTTCCCTTAAAAGCAAAACCTACATTTTTATAAATAGGAATACCATGACCTTCCATCTCCCAATTGGAGGGAACAGTGATGTTTCCCCATGCTGAAAAATTAAAATGAGGTGAATTAAAATTAGAAGGAATATCAACTTCAGAATTATAAAATTGGAATTTCCATTCTCCATTTAAGTCAAGGACGTGTTGACTGTTTATACTACTTACCCCAGATTTCACTTCATCTTTAGTTTGTATATAGAATGAACTTCTTGGGGTTTCGGTGTTAACTGTAACGATTTCTGGTTTTTGATGTGGTAAATCTTGCGCTTCGGCAAAAGAGATACTCATGGCAAATATCAGAATTATTTTAAGTATATTTCTTTTCATTTTATCAGTCTAATTTAATGTGGTTTTAATTTCCTTGTTGATCAATTTAAAAAGGCAACTCAGTTAAAACTTAACTGAGTTGCTCTGAAAGGAAATATTGAAATTCTAAATTCTATTCTATAAGTTTCTATTCTCAGCATCAATAGCTGCTTGGTCTTTACCAACTTTCTTTCCTGCCATACTTTCTACTTTTGAGATTTCAAAAGCAATAGCAAATTGTGCTTCTCCAGCCTTTTTAGGCATGTCCACTAAAGTCGAATTACCCTGACGAGAATACTTCACATATTTACCCGTCGCAACATCTTTAATTTTTGCACCTTTAGCTACCAAACAACCAGGAAACATTGCTTTATTCATTTGCTCACCTTCTTCCAACAACACAACAGCATATACTTTCTCTCCCTCTTTTTCACGAGTATAACGAATGTTAGCCTCTGCAAAAGGAGCAATTGCTCTTGTACCATAAATGGCATTTTCATTCGCATGAATCCATTTACCCAACTGACGCACAGACTTGATTTCTTCTGCATTAAACCAGCCTTCTGGAGAGGCTCCTAAGTTGAGTAATAAGTTGCCTCCTTTAGCTACAATATCAATAAACTTATGAGTTAGTTCTCTTCCACTTTTCACATTAGTTTCTACACTTTCTTCGAAACGATAAGAGAAGCAACAGTTGACAGTCATATTAGTTTCCCACGGAATTGGATTCGATTCTGAAGGAATATGTTGTTCTGGTGTTCTGTAGTTTTCCCAAGGTCCGCCAACCCAACGATCTACTACTAAAATACCTGGTTGGTTTTCACGACACATATTACCAACTTCATCCATTTTCATGTCTTGTTTCAGATTATTTTTATCTGCCCAAGCACCGTCTAACCAAAGGATATCGATATCGCCATAACCTGTCATTAATTCTTCTACTTGGTTGTAGAAGAAATCAGTAAAGCTTTTCCACCAATCTGGATGTCTATCAATTTTGTAATTTACATTTCTACCTGGAGATTGAAATGATTTAGACCAGTAGTGAGGATGATGCCAATCTGGTTTAGAGATATACGCACCAATCATCATATCTTTTGCTCTCATAGCATCAAACAATGCTTTTGTAACATCTGCTTGTGGCGCTTTTGCATAAGGAAATTCAGGGTTTGTGATTTTATAATCCGTCTCCTTTGTATCCCACATCGTAAACCCATCATGATGTTTTGTTGTAAACACAAAATACTTTGCTCCCATTTCTTCTGCTAAATCAGCCCACTGATTGGCATCAAATTTAGTGGGATTAAAACGTTTTGGCAGATCAAAATATTGCTTTCTAAAAGCATCCAAATCTTCATGAGGAGTTAACCAATCTACATCTTCAGATACAATAGGCCAAGACTCACATAATCCATCTACAGAGTAAGCGCCCCAGTGTACAAAGAACCCTAATTTAAGATCCTGCCACTCTTCCAACTTTTGTTGTACTTTAGGATCTTGATCTACCACATATTCTTTACCTTTCCATTGTGCAAATGCCCAATTTGATAGAAAAAGTGTTGCTATTAATATTAACGATTTTCTCACAGCTTATAAGATTTATTTAGTTCAAATTCAATTGATTGTAATTCTGTTGATGAAGGACCAACCATTGCTTTAAATTGCCCTGCTTCAACCACCCATTGTTTCTCTTGGTTCCAAAGTTTTAAATCATCTTTATCTAGTTCAAAAGTATAATTGATCGTTTCCCCTGCCTTAATCAGTTTTTTATCAAATGATTTTAATGATAGTGGAGGAACTGTAACAGAAGATATCATGTCACGCACATACAATTGTACTGTTTCTTTGCCTGCTACTTTAGAGGTATTTGTAACATCAATAGAGACAGAAACTGTAAAATCACCATTTGATTCTTTTACTTGAACTTTAGGCTTACCATACTCAAAAGTAGAATAACTTAAACCATACCCGAAGTTGTACAAACACTTATCATCCTGATCTACATATCTGTAAATTGTGGTCGGCTTTTGATTATAATAAACAGGTAATTGTCCTACTGATTTGGCTACTGAAATCGGCATTTTACCTGATGGATTAACTTCACCATATAACATATCAGCAATAGCATAACCGCCTTGTTCTCCTGCAAACCAAGCTTCTACTAAAGCATTTGCATGTTCTGAAACCCAATTGGTTGATAAAGGACGTCCGTTTTGTAAAACAACAACATAAGGTTTACCAACTTTAGCTACTGCTTTAATCATTTCTAACTGATCGCCTGAAAGACCCAAATGTGCAACATCTCTATTCTCATTTACTGTTTTGGTATTTTCACCAACCACAATAATTGATAATTCAGCTTCTTTTGCTAAGCGTATAGCATTCTGAATACCATTGTCTTTTTTAGACCATCTCAATGATGCTGTAGCATGCCATTGGTTATCATAGTAATCATATTTTAATTTATACTTTTTCCCTTTTTTGAAAGTGAAAGGCACCTTTTTGATTGGTGTACTTCCATTCCATGCATCCAAAACTAACTCATCATTAATATAGATTCTAGATCCATCATCACTTGTAGTTCCTAACCACCCTTTTACATCTACATCTGTTTTGATGTATCCTTCCCAACGTGCAGAGAAAAAGTCATCTTCCACTCCTGGGTAAGGGTTCCAAGGCCATTCAAAATCAATTTTATCATGAATCATTTCCAATACAGGATCTCCCTTTAATTCCATGTTATTAAAGAAAGAAGCTTTTAAACCTTTCTTTCCATTATCATGAAATAAATATTTTGCTTGGATTGCGGTACCTCTTTCTACAATATTGGCTGCTTTCTCATAAGTAAAAGTAGTCTTAGGTGATGCTTTTTTCAAACCTTCCAAAATAGATACACCTTCTGCAGATGCATGTGTATATCCACCTAATTCAGCTTCAGCGGCTAAAGGTCCTAATACAGCAATTTTTTTATGTTGATTCTTTTTTAAAGGAAGTATGCCATCATTTTCTAAAAGTACAATAGATTCTGCAGCAATATCATAAGCTACTTTTTGATTGGCTTTACTGTGATAGTGTTTATCAATGCGCTCTTGTGTAACATAAGGTTCTTCGAATAGACCTAAGACAAATTTTGTATATAAAATACCCTTCACCGCTCTATCGATATGTCGAACATCCATGTCTCCTGTTTTTACAAGATCTACCAAAGTAGCTTGATACATACTATCAGGAAAATCATAGAATTGCATGTCTAAACCTGCCTCTGTCGCTTTTTTGATAGCGTCTCTTGGTGATTCTGCGTAATGATGAACGTTCCAAAGAAATCTCATTGCACCTAAATCAGAAACAGTAAAACCATTAAAGCCCCATTCTTTACGAAGAACATCTGTCAGTAACCATTTATTGCCTGTACAAGGTACTCCGTCTAATTCTGAATAGCTCGACATCAAATTTAAAGCACCACCTTCTTTCACTGCTTTTTCAAATACAGGAAGAAAATCTGTTCTTGATGTTCTCTCCCCTAATAATACTGGAGAAGCGTTCGACCCAGTAATTGGAGCCGAATGAACCGCAAAATGTTTAGGCCCTGCAATCATGGAATAAGGTGAAGAAGGGTTTTGCCCTCCCATACCAACAATTAAATTATATCCCATTTCTGTCGCTAAGTGTGTATCTTCAGAATACAACTCGGCTACACGTCCCCATCTAGGTTCTCTAGCTATACCAAGTGTTGGACCTAAAGCCACATGAGCACCATTTACTCTTGCTTCTTTTCCTATAACTTCACCTACTTGATGCAATAACTCTTTATTCCACGATGCACCCATGGCTAACGGCATAGGAAAAACGGTGGCTCCATCAGTATGATAGCCATGAAGCATTTCTTCCATTAGCATTACCGGAATATGCAAACGTGAATTTTCTATCGTATTTTTTTGAACTACATTATATTCTTTTGCAGTTTTAGGATAAAAGTCATGGATAGATCCTAAACCAATTTCTCCTATTTGGTCTTTAATTTTTGTAATGTCTAATTGATCGTCAGTTTTTAATTTATCCCCTCGGGTCATATTCATCTGACGGACTTTTTCTTCTAAAGTCATTTCTTTAAGCAAAGCCTCGGCTCGCTCCTGAGGAGCCAAACTGCTGTCTTTCCATTTTTCATTGGAAGTACAAGAAAAACAAGCTAAGGCTACAATAGATAGTATTAATCTTTTCATTTCTAATTATGGCAATCGTTTTATTTAATGCTAATCACTTGAGTATATCTGAAGATTTACTCTGTTAATATATTTACTTTAGTAAAAGGGAAAGTTGAACCTAAATAGCTTATACATTCAATAATTTATAATCGATTAATTATTAATAATAATGAGGTTGTGAAATAATATCACAACCCCATTATACTATTGTTTATTGGTTACCATCCTTGCTTTTGTGGCAAGTTAGGGTTGATTTGCACCTCTGTCATTGGGAAAGGCCAATAATCGTTTCTTGGAGAATTATAAGAACGAATGTTATTCATATTAAGCTTAACGCCCATATCTACACCTTTCTTACCGTTATCCAATTCAACTGTTTCCCATCCACCTGGATGAACACCACCGTTACGGTTAGTAGTATATTCTAAATAATTTTGACCTTGGAAAGTCCAACGTTTGTAATCATAGTACAACTGACCTTCGCTCATTAATTCTATACTACGTTCTCTTCTGATGATCTCACGAAGTTGATCTTGTTGTGGAGTACCAGTAAGATTAGTCATTCCCACACGATCACGAATCATATTTACATATTGAACTGCTACAGAACCGTTACCTAATTCGTTTTGAGCTTCAGCATACGATAGGAACATTTCTGCTAATCGGATCACGTGTTTTTGTGTAGAATATAAATAACCTACATTCTGAGCTTCATCAAATCCTTTAATGAAACGACCTTGAGTTACTTGCTCGTTTGTTGCATTTTGTGTACTCCAAGCATCAGAAGTAAATCCTTCGAAAGGCACCATCATTTGCTTGTAACGAGGGTCTCTATTTTCTTCAAGAATATGTAACTCATCTTCTGCTAAAATTCTATTGATTGGACGAACATCTTTACCTACAGCATCAATAATTAATTGATCTTCAGGTTCGATTTTCGTTAGTGATTCACCAGTAGTAGCATCAACATATTCAATAAATTGACCTTGATCTGACCAGAAGATTTCCGTACCTCTAGCCGAAGGGCGTTGTAGACCCCACATCGATGCTTGTTCAAAAGTACCATGTGAATAAGACCAAGTAGTATTCGTAAAATTATGTGCTACGATAGCCTCCTTACAGTTATTACCTTTAGTAGTGAAGAGGTCGAAATATGCATTTTGAGGACCACCATCAGTGTAAAGTTCATAGTTACCTGAATCGATAATTTTCTTAGCATACTCTGAAGCTTTTGTCCAATCTTCCATATCCATGTAGATACGTACCATGTATGCATAAGCAGAATATTCAGTCACTCTGTTACCATCACCATCGAAACCTTGTAATTCCTTGGCTGCTTGAGTGAATTCTTCTATAACTTTTTCAATAATAGCATCATAACCTGTAGCAGGAATAGAGTTTGCCTCTTCAGCTGTTAGAATATGCTCTGGCATTGGTGAATCTCCCCACATTTTAGCCAAACGGTAATACTGAGACGCTCTGATCAAACGAACTTGACCAATTGCTTCAAGAATATCATTTTCTTCCCAAGTCATATTGTTATTGGCAAGATAAGTTTCTGTCTTATCCAAGAAGTTATTACACTTACGGATACCAGTGTATGTTTCTCTCCAAATCTGATTTAAGAAGTAATTATCTGGTTGATGAATACCTTCTCCGATCTCATTTGATCCATAGATACCTCCAGTCATAAGGTCAATCAAACCTCCTTGGAAAATATCTTGAGAGTTTACCCAGAACATTTTATATTTACCGTCTAACTCTCTATAACATGAGTTAGCAGCCAATTCAAAATCATTTTTTGACACCCAGTACGATCCATCTGATAACTCATCGTGAGGCACTAAGTCTAATTTAGAGCAGCTTAAAGAAGCTACTGCTAGTAGTACTGCGACTAATTTATTTCTTAATTTCATCTTTTGCTCTTATTTAGAATGTTGCTTGTAAACCAACTGTGTATACAGATACTGTTGGGTAGAAACTAGGTCTAGCATTAGTTTCATGACCCCCAAATGAACCATTTGTTTGCATTGGTGCTACCATTTCAGGATCTAAACCAGAATCGAAGTTTGTGAAAGTCAACACATTTTGACCAGATACATAGAATCTCATTTTTTCTACATTAATGGCTTTAGTTGCTCCAGCAGGAAGTGTATATCCAACCTGAATGTTTTTCAGTCTTAAATAAGCTGCAGATTGTACCCAATAATCAGAAACTTGTTCGTTTTGAGTATTACCATTTACTGAAATTCTTGGGAATGTACCTGTAGGGTTAGAGATTTCGTTGTAAGTATCACGAGCTTCTTCTCTAATGTTTACCTCACCGTTACCAGCATATCTTAAGTTGGCAGCATAACCGTCGATGTTACCAGCACCTTGCCAAAACATAGAGAAATCCCAGCTCTTATAACCTAAATCAACATTAATACCGTAAGTTAATTTTGCTAATGTGTTACCGATGTTTACCATATCTTCAAAATTCACTTGGCCATCACCGTTTACATCAGCATATCTGATATCTCCTAATCTTACATCTCTTGTTTGACCAATACCTCCAGAAGCAATCGCGTCTTTATCACCATTTCTTGCAGCGTTATCTAAGTCAACTTGTTTTTGATCCGTATAGATACCTAAGTTTTTATAACCATAGATAGTACCAATGGCATCTCCTTCTCTGAAGTCAGGAGCAAATTCCGAATAAGCACCTTTTAAGTCAGTAATTGTATTTTGGAAACTAGATACGTTAGCACCAATTGAATACCTTAAACCACCTTTTGTTTCGTTATTGTAACGAAGGTCGATTTCCCATCCTTGGTTCTCTAACTGACCTGCATTTCTAACTGGAGCAGTTAAACCTGATGTTGATGATACAGGTAATCTAAGAAGGATATCATCAGTAACTTTCTTAAATACATCGAAACTAGCTCCTAATTTTCCTTGGAAGAAATCTAAATCAACCCCTAAATTATAAGTATGCGTTGTCTCCCATGAGATATCGTCTACAACCATAGTTGTTTGAGCTTTACCCACATTCATTTCATTGTAGAATGGATAATCAGCATTAGCGATACGTGGCATCCAAGGGTAATTATCATCGAATACAGCTTGATTACCTAATTGACCATAAGAAGCTCTAATTTTAGCATCAGCAATAAAGTTTTCTGATACGTTATCCTTAAAGAATGATTCTTCAGCTAGTCTCCAACCTGCAGAAACTGAAGGGAAAATACCCGTACGGTTACCTGGCTTAAATCTTGAAGATACATCCGCTCTTAAGTTACCTTCTAATAAGTATTTACCATCAAAGTTATAATTTAAACGACCGAAGTAAGATTGTAAAGTCCAATCAGTTGCAGTTGTTGTACCTAACTGCCCTGCTTGAGAACCTGCAGCTAATTCTCTTAATTCGTTGTTTACAAAATCAAATCTACGTGTACTGATTTCATCATAACGATAAAACTCTTCTGCAATACCAGCTAACGCCGAGATTTTATGCTTTCCAAGACTTACATTATAATTTACAACGATGTCATTGACAATTCTCAAATCATTTGTCCACCATTCTTCTCCTCTTGCTACTAACGGATTGGACATTACTGCTCCTTTCCAATCTAAGAACTCATAATTCTGAGTAAATTGGTTATTCTCATCATTACGATAGTTCATCGAAGTTCTAGCCGTTACTTTTAAACCTTTTGTGATTTCATAATCTAAAGCCGCAAAAGATTGTAGTGTATTCTGCTTTTGAATACGATCTGCTGTGTTTAGATAGATCAATGGGTTTTCAAAGAAGTTATTTCTTGCTGGGTGATGAGTTGACCATCTTCCTGCATATTCGCCTTCAGTATAAGTGGCAGGGTTCAAACTTGGCGTATTAATCGCCTGTTGCACACGGTATAAATCTGCAGGACGTTGTCTTTCTTGACGAGTGAAAGCCATTTGTGCTCTCAATGTAAACTTATCAGATAATTTAGATGATAAATTCAACTTTGTATTGTATCTCTTATAATTATCTGTTGTTTGAAGAAATCCATCCTGATCTAGGAAGCCAAATGAAGCTAAGTATTTAGTCTTTTCTGTACCACCCGAAACATTGATATAATGTGATTGTTGAGCTGCAGTATTTCTGTAAACTTCGTCTAACCAATTCGTATTACCATACTCATTAGGGTTGGTATCGTTCATGATATGTCCCATTTGAGTGCTGTTATAACGCGGGTTACCTGTTTCTACTAAAGAGGCATCATTCATGATGTTTGCCCATGTATTTTTATCTACATACTCAGGTCTCCTTGTCATTGTTTGAATACCTACATAACCTTCATAAGTTACTTTTGGCTTACCTACTTTACCTTGTTTTGTTGTTACCAAAATAACACCAGCAGCAGCACGTGCACCGTAGATAGAGGCAGAAGCACCATCTTTTAATACCGAAATAGATTCAATATCAGAGTTAGCTAACATACCAAAGTTTTCGTAAGAAGACACAATTCCATCAATTACAACTAATGGTTGGTTTGCTGATCCTAGTGTAGTTACACCACGAACACGAATTTGGGGCATATCACCAGGAGCCGTACCACCGTTGTTGATTTGTACTCCTGCTACTCTACCTTGTAGTGCACCTGCTGCATCGGGTGTGGGTACTGATAATGTTTCTCCATCAACCTGAGCAACAGCACCAGTTACGTTAACTTTTTCCTGAGTACCATAACCAACAATAACAATTTCGTCTAGTTGCTCTGCATCAGGCTCTAGCGTTACATTAATGATTGATTGTGTACCTATAGCAAGTGTTTGAGGTAAATAACCTACAAAACTCACTACAATTTTACTTGCATCTTGAGGGATCTCAAGTGAATATTTACCATCGAAGTCTGCAATTGTACCATTAGAAGTACCTTCGATTAAAATGTTAGCTCCAACTAAGGGAGCATTACTTTCGTCAGTGATCGAACCACTGATGACTCTAGTTTGCGCAAAAGCGTCAATTACTCCAAATGATAATACTGTCAGTAAAATCATTCGAACAAAAAGTAATGAACCTTTTTTCATACTTTGATTTATTTAGTGAATAGATGATGAGACAAAAGTATATGATACACTTAAAAAAATCCATGCAATCGTTTGCATGGATTTGCACGTTCAAGCATAAATAGTGCTTTTTGATGCACATAATTGCCGTTTAATAAAATTCACTATCATCAAATGACGCAATATCCGTCAATTACAAGAAAAAACACTATTTGCAGCTTTCTCTGATTTTCAAAGTAGTAGGGATTTTTATGGTCTTGAATTCTGTAGGTTGATTGATTTGTAATGAGTTTATTTCATTTAATAAATTGGAGACCGAAATCTTCCCTATTTCTTCACAAGGTTGTGCTACAGTACTTAATTTAGGGCTAGTATATTTACACAAAGGTTCATCAGCAAAACCAATTATACTTACTTGATTAGGAACTTGGACTTTTTGCGCTTGAAGATATTCCAAAGCTTCAAAAGCATAATAATCATTAAAACAAGCAATAGCATCATAGGAAGAAGGGCAACTTTGTAATTTCAATTTTACTTCATCCACATTCTCACAAGATAAAACATTGGTATCGTTTATTTGATTATCTTTCAAGGCTTCTAAATAGCCTTGTGTTCTGTAAAAACTTGTAGATAAATTCTCAGGACCTTCTAAATAAAGAATTTTTTTATGCCCTGTTTTTATAAGGTGATCAATGGCTGTGTAAGACCCCGTAAAATCATCACTTAATACATAGTTGGCGTCTATAGACTCTACTACTCGATCAATAAAAATAATTGGAATACCTTCATCCAAAATATCATTTAAAAAAGATACTTCTTCATGATCTTGATTTATAATGGCAATAATTCCATCAACATGTGCTTTGGCCATTTTCCAAAAGGCCTCTTTTTCGTCTTTTAAAGATTTACCAGTGGTGGTGACAATCAGGTTATAACCATAACTTTTTAATTCCTTTTGAATATTATCGGTAATATCTACAAAGAATGGAAGTTTAAAAGAAGGTAATAATACCCCTATTGTTTTTGTCTTTTGTTTTAAAAGACCTTTAGCAAAAGGATTTGGATGGTAAGACAATTCATCGGCGAGTAGTTGTACTCGTTTTTTCGTTGCAGTAGGTATTTTAGGATGGTCGTTTAATGCTCTAGATACCGTTGAAGTGCTTAATCCAAGTTTGCTCGCTAAATCAGACAGTTTGACTCTACGATTTGGTTTCATTTAGTTAAGTGATAATAGATATAGATAAGAAGTATTTAATAGCAGCAATCTATAAAACTAAATTTTAAGAGATTCTAAACAAATCATAATCAGATTTAAAATAACGTAATATCAACACTTTATTCACATACATTAAAATATCCTCACCTTAAAAAGACGAGGATATTTGAATAATCTAATCTATTTATCAAGAATACTAATTACACTTTCTGTCTTAAAGTGTATGTAAACCTATCCATATTTGAGTCTTTGGACAATGCAAAGGATTGCATGAAATCTATTTCACTAATGCTATTAAAACCTCATAATTAAAAAATAAGAGCATTCAATTCCTCATAGAGATATTTTCAGGGATTAACTCCTCCCAATACTTACTATAAATAAGAGTTCATATCATAAATGACTGTTTTGTACCATTATCATCTCTTTTTAGCCTAATAAAAGGTACAATTTGATCAGATATTTGTAAAACAATAATTATCAAATACGTTTACAAATGAATTTACGAAAGAAAATTACTATTGGACTTCTGTCTGCTATGATGCCATTTATGGCACAAGCACAAGAAGTAAAGGGACTTACAGTTCATGAATCAAAAGATTCAGCACCACAACAACTAAATTTTAGAGAAAATAATTTAGAGGAAGCTCCAAATATTGTTTTAATCTTATTAGATGATGTTGGATATGCCCAAATGGGTCATATGGGTGGGCAAATCGAAACTCCTGCTTTTGATGAGATTGCAGATAAAGGTTTAACTTATTCAAGATTCCATACAACCGCTCTTTGTTCTCCAACAAGAGCTGCATTACTAACAGGTAGAAATCACCATAAAGCAGAAACGGGTGCTATTATGGAAATTGGTACTGGGAATGATGGTTACACCTCTATGCTACCTCAAGAAGTGGGGTCTGTTGCAAAAGTATTACAACAACAAGGGTATTCTACATCATGGTATGGTAAAAACCACAATGTACCTGATTGGGAAGCTTCATTTACTGGTCCTTTTGATAGATGGCCAAACGATTTAGGATTTGACTACTTCTATGGTTTCTTAGGTGGAGATACAGACCAGTTTCACCCTGCCTTAGTAGAAGATAGAAAAAGAATTACAGCGCCTGAAACAAATGCAGATGGTTCTGAATATCATATCACTACAGATATGGCAGACAAAGCAATTAACTACATTCAATCAGTGGATGCTGTTGCTCCAGATAAGCCATTTTTTGTTTATTTCTCACCAGGTGCAACTCATGCTCCTCACCAAGCCCCAGCAGAATATATCGAAAAATATAAAGGTAAATTTGATGAAGGTTGGGATGTCTACAGAGAACAAGCTTTCAATAATATGAAAGACAAAGGTATCATTCCTGCTGATGCAAAATTAACGCCTCGTCCTGAATCATTACCCGCATGGGATAGTTTAAATGATGAGCAAAGAATGGTCTATGCTCGTATGATGGAGGTATTTGCCGGATTTACTGAGCATACTGACGTTCAGATTAAAAGACTATATGATGCCGTTGAAGAAATGGGTAAATTAGATAATACTATTTTTATTTACATTGCTGGTGATAACGGTGGTTCTGCAGAAGGTGGCCAAGAAGGTTTATTAAACGAAATGGCTTTCTTTAATGGTATTCCTGAAAAATGGGAAGATAAAGTAAAAGCAGTTAAAACAAATCGTTTAGGAACAGAAGATTACTTTAACCACATGCCTGCCGCTTGGGCTTGGGCTGTAAACTCTCCCTACCAATGGACGAAACAAATTGCTTCTCATTTAGGTGGTGTTAGAAACGCTATGGCTATTTCTTATCCTAAAGGGATTAATGGAAAAGGTGAAGTAAGAGATCAATTTACTCATGTTACCGATATCACTCCTACTATTTTAGAAGTTGCTGGTTTAGAAATGCCTAAACAAATTGATGGTTATACTCAAGAACCAATTGATGGTGAATCTTTAGTATTCTCTTTTAATGATAAAGAAGCAGTAGAACAACATTCTACTCAATACTTCGAAATTGTAGGAAACCTAGGTATTTACCACGACGGTTGGTGGGCTGGAGCCATGAGAAATATTCCTTGGAGTTCTGCCTCATCAGAACCAGTGCCAATTACTGAGATGGAATGGGAACTTTATGATTTACGCTCTGATTTTTCACAGTCAAAAAATATGGCTGAAGAAATGCCTGAAAAATTAGAATACATGAAATATTTATTCTTTGCTGAAGCTGCCAAAGGAAATGCACTTCCTATTGATGATCGTAGATCGGAAAGATTCAGAAGTTCTTTCAGACCATCATTAACTAAAGGTCAAACCGTATTTAGATATCCAAATGGCATGCGTCTTCCTGAAGGAGCTACTCCATTTACAAAATTCAAATCGCATACATTAAGTGCCTCACTAAAAGGATACAAAAAGGGAGATCAAGGTGTGTTAATCACACAAGGTGGTCGCTTTGCAGGTTTTGTTTTAAGAGTAGATAAATCTGGTTATGTATACTATGAGTATTGTAATTCAGTTGATAAAACAAGTATTAAATCTAAAGTAAGAGTTGGTGCTAATACTACTAACATTACTGCTAAAGTGATCATGGATGAGATGAAACCATATACCTCTTCTACTATTATACTTTATGCTGATGGTAAAGAAATTGGTAAAGGTAAAGTCGAAAAAACAGTTCCAAACTTGTACTCACTAGACGAAACCCTTGATGTTGGTAAAGACTCTGGAACAGCAGTAACAGATAATTACTCAGTAAAAAAATCAAAATATACTGGTATTCTTAATTCAGTAACTCTTGAGTTAATTGAAGAATACACAACTACTTCTGTAATGAAATAGTTATTAAAATAAACGTCATAAAAAGTCAGTAGATTTTTCTACTGACTTTTTATTTGTTTAATCTTGTTGCTGATGGTCTTTCTCCATATTTTTCTGTATACCTTTTACTAAAATGAGTCAAATCATTAAAACCTAATTCAAAAGCAATTTCACTTAACGCTTTATTCGAGAACAAAACCTGATTTTTTGCTTCAATTAGTCGCTGTTCATTAAAAAATTTAAGTATTGGCACTTTAAACACTTTTTTAAAAATGCGTTGTAATTTTGACTCACTCATTCCTAAGCTTTTGCTTATTTCTTTTATGTTAGGTGAAATAGCTAAATCTTGTAACAATTCCTCTTTTAATTGTAACATCATATTTAAATCATCCTGATGTACATTATATACTATATTGTTGAACTCTCCTTTTGAGGTATAAGTCTTTAAAATTGTAAAAATTTCTAGCATCTTGGAAAGTAATATTCCCCTTATCAATTCGGGTTGATTTTCATAACTTTCTAATGATAATAGTATTTGTTCAAGTTTATGGTCTAAAATTGTATAATAAAACCATGGTTTATCATTGTTGATTAAATCAAATATTTTCTTTTCATTTTCATCCGCAAATAAATGATAAACATCAATAGGAAAACGTACAAAATACCACTTCATCTCTATGTTTTTAGGGTATTTAATAGAAAATGATTGACGACTATTGTATAAATAAAGTGACTTTTTTATTCGTACTTCAGATTGGTGGTTAGATTGAAAAGTCCCTGGTATGCCAATACGAAGACTAATAAACTTTTCACCATCTTTTGAGTGATTATTATAGACAAAAGATTTCTTTAATTTAATGGAGGTAAAACCACAAGTCATCCCTGGAATGTATTTAAAAAATACACTTTCTACTTTACCAATTTCTGGGTTATTTAAACGAAAATTATTTTCGGTAAGAACTCCACCCCATTTTTTTTGTATTGAAGAAAAATTAATCATGGGATTTAATTCGTCACCCGACAACGAGAAAATACTTTCTTCCATTAATTATAATAATTACTATACCTAAAAATAGGTATTTGTTAAGAATTTAAAAATAAAAAAATTGTAATATTTTGGATTTCAACAAGATAAGATCTTTATTGTAATACTAACTGTTTCTTTACTATGAAATATACACTAAGGTTTTTTCTTTTATTCTTTATTTTTACATCACAGGCCTTCACACAAACTATTAGAAATGAAGATATTTCTATCAAAATCAATAAAATTTTTATTGGCGATAATGACTCATTAAATTTATCAAATATAGAAAGCCATTTAGAAGATTTTTCAATTACTCCATCAGAAGAGGTCGAAATACCTCAAACCTATTGGATGGAATTAATTGTTGAGAATCGTTCTGATGAAACCAATTTCTTAATTAATTTTGATAATTGGCAATATGTAGAAGTACTTGATAATAGAAATAATACAATTAACATTACAGGTACCTTAGTACCGGTAAAGGAGAGAGTATTTCCTTTTTATAATTCTATTTATGTACCTATTCAATTAAAAAAAGGAACCGTACAACTTTTCTGTAAGGTACAATCTAGCTATACTAGCTTACAACCACCTAAATCTTTAACTCCACTAATTGTACTTGAAAAAGATGTTCAAGAAAAAAGAAACAAAACGAACATATCTATAGCAATATACATTGGCTGTATATTTATAATGTTCTTTTATAATTTATTCTTGTATTTTTCATTAAAAGTAGAATACTTACCTGAATACTTAGGTTACATTTTCATGGCTTTTTATGCAACTTGCAAAAACTTCGGTATTTATGAATATTATCTTGATAATAGCTTTTTCACTTCAATTACAACTTATGTTGATTTAGTAGGATCATTTATTTATGCCTATTTTATTATTTCATTTACACTAAAATTTTTAAATGTAAAATCATTCTCACCTATCTTTTACAAGATTTTAAATTTATATAAGATATTGGTCTTTTTGACTGTTCCTTTAGGGATCTATTTTAGTGTATATGCAATGCTTATTTCTCATCTTTTAGGTTTAAGTTTATTTGTTATCATTATTTTCACAGCAATAAATGCAATTAGACATAAGATAATATCTTCTAAATTGTTTTTAATTGGTTTTTCCTTCTTTATTGTTGGTTTATCATATTTCCTTTTGACAGAAATATTTAATCTATCAAATGATAGTTTTTTTGCTAAGAACTCTTTACAAATTGGTCACACTTTAGAATTTTTAATCTTTAGTATTGCAATAGGTCATCGCTTCTATTTAATAAAGAAAGAAAACCTATTAAAACAAGAGATTATTATTGATCAATTAAAAACCAATCAAGACCTTAATAATAAAATAAACAACGGTTTAGAGCTGTTGGTAGCCAATAGAACTTTAGAACTTCGATTAGAAAAAGAGTCTCTTAATTACGCAAATCAACAATTAAGAGAATCAATAAATTATGCCAAGCGATTACAAAATGCCATCTTAACACCTGAAAAGGAATTACTTCAAAATTTTAAAAGTCATACTATTTATTACAAACCTAAAGATATTGTATCCGGAGACTTTTATTGGGTAAATCAAAATAATAAATATACATTTTGGGCCATATGTGATTGTACTGGCCATGGTGTACCAGGGGCTATCATGTCAATGATTGGATACTCTACTTTAAATGATATTATTTTAAAGAGAAACATGCTCCAACCACATGAGATTCTAAATGAATTATCAAAAGAAATAGATACAACTTTAAATCATTCTGTCGAAGGCGAGGGAATCCATGATGGTATGGATATCGCTATTTGTCGTTTTGATCATGAAACAAATATTCTTCATTATTCTGGTGCTTTTATCTCTACATGGGTACTCAGAGACTCTAAGATTATTGAATTAAAAGCAGATAGACATCCAATAGGTAAAAGTTATTTTAGAAAGGAAAAATATAATTCGACAAGTTTAAAATTACTAGATGGAGACAAGATTTTTGCTTTTACCGATGGGTTTACTGACCAATTTGGAGGTACTAATGAAAAGAAATTCGGAAAGAAAAGACTTAGGGAATTAATTACATTCTTTGCAAACGAAACACTTCACAAACAAACTGAAATCATTACTTCTGAAATAGAAAGGTGGAAGGGAAAAACAGAACAAACCGATGACATGTTGTTTATGGGAGTTGAATTTAATTATAAGACAAATTTAAAACAAGTATATAAATATGTAGATCACGTGTAGTATTTGTATTTCGATCTATATCATATTAAATAAATTCATGCTGTAAATAACTTATTTAAATATAAGATTTCAAGTACATATAAAATAAATAAGGCTCAATGATTTTTTCAATTGAGCCCTACTTAATAATAACCGTAATATTAATTTAAATATCACAAGAATTATGAATTACCATATTTTTAGTGGTTTTTTCTTAGATGTTTTTTTAAATTTTTTCATTGTAATATTTGTTTAAGTGTAAAATAAATTAGCATTGCTTGCTACCAAATAATATTGTTTTTACGTTTAGTCATACTCTTATACTTCTTCATAAGAATTTATAATTTGAATATATTAAAAACCATATAATGAATAATTTGTCTAAAAATACTTTTTAATGTAATTGGGATAAACAAATATATATGGAGAAGGACTTTCCTTCAATTTATTCTTTAAACATCACTTCTTGATATGGTAATTGATCATCAGAAGTTTCTATTTCAATATCTAGATTTTTTAAAATAGATTGGGTTTTCTCAATTAATGACTCATCTCTGATTTCCTTAGCGATTTCTAAAATATTTTCATAGTTAGAATATCCTGTAGAATCAAAATCTAAAGATGATTTATAAAATAAAATTGCTGTTTCATATTCATTTAATTCTTGAGCACATTGCCCTGCCATATAATAAGCTATTTCTGCTGTAATTGGTGAAAGTCGAGCTGATTTTAAGTAAGCTGTTTTTGATAATTTATAATCTTTAATTTCAGCATATATTTGTCCCAAAAGCATATATCCTCCCCCAGAATAAGGCTGAAGATCAATAAGTTTTTGAGCATATAATAGACTATTATTATAATCTTCTTTAATAAGATATTCTTTTACTCTACTCTCATAAATTGGGTATAAAATTGATTTTATATATATATTTTCTAATGATGTTTTTGATTGAATTTCCAAAGCAAAGTTCTCACACAAATCCATGTAATGAGACATTACCATTAAGTCACCTTCTAATTGAGGAATAAATGCCTTCATCCTGTAAAAACGACTTATAATTTCTAAATATTCATTTTCTGATATTAATGGCTTTAATTCTTGTATTGAATCATAGTAAAAAGAAATATATTTCTGAAGTTGTATTAAGTCAAAATCAAATTTCACAAAAAACTGACAAACTAAATACCATAATTTAACTTTAACTACAGAGGCTGATTGTATACTCAAGGCATAAACAATCATTTCATTGATATCAAAAGAGAAATATCCATCAATATTTAACATATACTTGGCTAAGAAAACCTCATAATGATAAAAATGATTTTCTGTATTTATTTCTGTATTATTTGATAAATCTAAAATTAATTGATAAAAACATAATCGCCTTAATACTCTAAATAAGTTGATTTTATCATTTACATCTAAAATTGAAAATCTTTTTATTTTTTCTTCTAAAAGCAGCCAATCCTTAGTTTTTAAGTCATCTGATAAATCAAACGGATGATTTACAATATATTCATCCTTTTTTAAACTAGATAAAAAATTGTTTCTAAAATCTGCTGTAAGAAACACATGTATATCAGGGTTTCTGTCTTCTTTATTTATCAAATTTTGAAGATCAAAATGTAATGCCCAAATATGTAAATCAGCATTATTATCTATTTCAGAGAGATTAATGAATCTTTTTGATCGATTGTAAAGAATTGTATTAGTAAGCATGAGAATATATAGTTTGGTATATCAATTAAATGATTTTGAATAACATACGGAATGTTTTTGCTTTTTTTAACAAGGACTTGAAAGATAGGTAACTAAGCTTCTATTAAAATTTTTATACTTTATTTCAACAGGATTATATAAATTTGCATTTAATTCAATCTTATCATTATGGATCAATTAGAGACTAAATTATTAGTAAGCATTATTGTTATTGTGAGTGCATATATTATTCAAACAATCACAAAAAAATACTTAACTGCTATAACAGAAAGAAAAGGGTTTTCTATTCATCGTAAAATGTATATTTCTAACTTTTTTGCTATAATCTATTCAGTTATGGTATTAATAGGGATGATATTTATTTGGGATGTGTCTTTGAAGGGATTCTCCGTTTTTATTACTTCATTTTTTACACTAACAGCAGTAGCATTTGTAGCTCAATGGTCGATGCTTTCTAATATTACGGGTTCATTGATTTTATTTTTTGCTTATCCTTTTAAAATTGGTGATCGAATTAGAATTCAAGACGGAGGTGAAAATTCTGTTGAAGGTGAAATCACTAATATTACTTTATTCAACATCAGAATTATGACAGAAGATGGGGTTGACATTGCATATCCCAATAATTTAGCTTTACAAAAACCCATAAAAAAATTAAACCCTAATCATATCAATACTATAACTTCTGAAGAAACTGATGATCAACAACCTTCATCAAATGAATAAGGTCTGTTCATCGCTGTTATTCAATAATTTTTGAAAGTGTTTTAGTATGTAATTTAATGTTATTAATAATTTTACCATTTTTTATTTATAATCAGTCTAAATAAATACCATAAATTAGCATCATTATATTTAAACCTATTTTATATAGTGATAATGAATACTATAAAACAATTCACTTGCTTCTTATTTATCTTATTACCCAGTTTTCTTTTTGCTCAAGATATTATAAAAGGAAAAGTTACTGATGAAAATGGAAAAGCCCTACCCTCTGTAAGTGTAGGTATTTTAAATACAAATATTAGTAATGTTACAAATGATAAAGGAGAATATTCTTTAAATAATGTACCTGAGGGCAATTATCAAATCGTTGCCTATTTTGTAGGTTATAGTAAAGAGACCTATCCAATACAAGTAAAAAGTAATACCGTTATTACACAAAATTTTACTTTAAAAGAAAATACTAGAGAACTTCAACAAGTAGAAATTATAGGAGTCGAAAACGAATCATATAATAATGCCTATACGTTTAGTGCTACTAGAACTGGCACTATGATTAAGGATGCTCCTTTATCTATATCAACAGTTACAAAAGAACTTATCCTAGATCAGCAAGCTTATTATTTAAGTGATGTAGTTCGAAATGTATCAGGAGTAAATCAGTATTCCTTATATAACGATTATACTGTTAGAGGTTACAGAAACCAAGATGGACAATTAGTAAATGGTCTAAAAACGGCATTCAATTTTTGGACGCAACCAATTATTGGACTTTATGAAAGAGTGGAAGTAATTAAAGGACCTGCCTCTGCCCTATTTGCTAATACAAATCCTGGCGGTACTATTAACTTTGTTACTAAAAAACCTTTAACTGTACAACAAAATTCAGCTACTGTTTCTATGGGTAGTTTCAATACCTACAAAGCGAATGTTGATGTAACCGGACCGTTAACAAAGAATGAAAAAGTACTTTATAGATTAAATGCTGGTTATCAAAAAACAGATGGTTTTAGAGACAATATGGGTGGAGAATCATTTTATATAGCTCCATCGGTTTCCTATATTCCGAATGATAAAACACGCTTTAATATTGATCTAGTCTATATGCAAAATGATACAAAACTAGATCGAGGTAAACCTAATTATGAAGGAAGTACTGATTTAAATCAAACACCAATAACTTTATCTACTTCACAACCTGGCGATTATTTAAAACTAAATAATCTATACACTACTTTCTCATGGAACCAAAAAATTACTGATTGGTTGTCTTTCAATTCATCTTATATGATGTTTAGATCTACAGGAGATCTTGCAGAACACAGAACCAACGGAAAATATATTTCTCCTAGCGTATTAGAAATGCGTTATGTAGAAAGAGAAGAGTATGAAAATGCTGATAATATCACGAACTATTTTGTATCAAAATTCAAAACAGGTAAAGTAGGACATACCGTTATGGTTGGGGTAGATTATTCTAGTAAAACATATGATAAGAACGAACGTCAAGCAAGAGGAGAAGCAGATGGAGTTCCTAATTTTGATCTAGATAACCCACAATATGGTAATAGTAACCCTAATGATTATATCTACAACCCTTCGAGAAATGTTGAAATGGGAGCTGGTTCTTATACTCAAAACCACACTACAGGTTTTTACATTCAAGAGCAACTAGATTATAAGAAATTTCATTTATTATTAGGTATCCGTCAGGAGTTTTATAAAGATGTTCGAATTGAAAATGGAAATAAAGTCTCTAAAGATCAAAATGCGTTATTACCAAGATTTGGTTTAACCTATGAGCTTACTCCAACAATCAATTTATATGGTACTTACACAGAAGGCTTCCAACCACAAGACTATAAAATGAACGCTTCTCAAAATGGAGGACCATTTGATCCAAGGAAATCAAATATGTGGGAATCTGGTGCGAAAGGAGAATTTTTTGATGGTAAATTATCCGCTACAGCATCTGTATATATGATTACAGTAAATAATATTCTGGTGCAAGATCCTAATGATGTAGATAAACTAATTCAAAGAGGTGAAGAACAATCTAAGGGTTTTGAATTAGAGCTAAATGGTCAGATCACACCGGCACTTTCTATCTCTACCAACTACGCTTTGAATAATGCCACTATTACGGCATCAGATAATCCTGAAGAAGTTGGAAGACAAAAAGAAAATGCACCCAAACATCAAGCAGGCTTTTGGACCAAATATGATTTCCAACAAGGGACTCTTCGTGGCTTAGGAATTGGCTTTGGTGGACAATATGTTGGTAATCGATTGACAACAAACCCAGAGCTAGTATTAGATGATTACCTTCTATGGGATATGGCATTGTATTACAACATCGGGATATTTAGAATCTCTGCTAACGTTAAAAACCTAACCAACGAAACATATTATGTGGGAGGTTATAATTATGACAGAGTATTCCCAGGAATGCCAAGAAACTTTACTTTAGGTCTAACAGTAAAATTTTAGAGGATGAAAAAGAAACTTTGGGCTTTTCATAGTTGGATAGGCCTGTACGCAGGTCTCTTTATTGGGATTATCAGTGTAACAGGAGCATTGGCAGTTTTTAAATTTGAAATTGATGAATTTTTAAACCCTCATCTTTTTAAAGTTAAGCCTGAAGTACAACATCAAGATATAAATAAAGGAATAGAGAATGCGTTAAACCTCTATTCTGATAATAATGGCTACCGAATTGATGTCCCAAAAGAAAAGGACGAATCATTAAAAGTCACAATCTATTTAGATGATCCTGTTTCTGCGGCTAAAATTACGCAAGAGGTATATATCAATCCCTACACGAATGAGGTGTTAGGAGAACGAAATATGTATAAGTCTTTCAGCTTCTTTATAAGAAATATACATGTACGTCTCTTTGAAGGACTCTATGGTAGACAATGGGTTGGTTTCTTTGGATTACTTCTAACTATCTCCTTAGTTATGAGTTGTTTTCTTTATTTTGACTTTACTAAAAAACAAAAATTTGGTGAGGTTAGAACTAAAAATAAGCGTTTAAAATATGCCGATTTACATAAGTTTATTGGCCTATTTACCATCGTTCTTCAATTGATAATTGCTATCACCGGAACTTGGTTAGGTTTTCAACCAAAATTAGAACAACCACTGTTAGGTCATCGACCAGGGAAGTTTATCGCTTCATCATTTCCACTTGATAAAAAAGTAGATCAAAATAAAGTAGTGGATTTCGATAAGGTTCTTCAAGCCTCAAAAAGCTTTTTTCCTGATATGATTCCTGCTATGCTTATCCCTTCAAAAGATGGAAGTAATATTGTGAGAATCTTTGGTGATATACCAAATACTGTATATGAAAGACATACCAATTTTGTAGTTGTTGATAAAGATAATTATCAATTCATCTCAAAATTAGATATTAGAGAAAGTGGTCCGTCTGGTCATCTATATTATATGCAAGAAGCATTACATTTTGGTGATTTCGGAGGAATACTACTCAAAATAATTTATTGTTTAATGGGTTTAATTGCTGGTTTTTTAAGTATCAGTGGCTTTTTTATTTACTATAAAAGAACAGAAAAGAAAAGAATCAAGAGCTACCCTTTGTTGACAACATCGAATTTACTTTGGGGGTTTGTTACCTTATCAAGTTTATGGTTTATTATTATCGGTTATAGTAGTGTTACTTATGGTGCAACTTACCCCACTACCTATTACACAACTCCCTTATTTTATGGCTTATTCATTCTATATATCAGTTACCGTGGTCTACTAATGGTTAAGAAATGGTATCCAGAAACAAAAAAGAGTTGATAAAATTGACATGAACGTTTTCACCAAATTATTGAGCTGAATCACCTAAAGATTAAGTAGTAAACAAATCATATTTGCATAGTATTAAGTACAATAATAAAGAAGTCTAAAAGTACCTATCCGAAGCCTTCTATACTCTTTCATAAAATTTGCAACAATATGATTATCAATAGAGATTTTTTTGACCTTGATGGTAAAGTTATCATCGAAAAAGTGAAATTTTTACCTCCTTTTAAAGTAAGTACAAGAATGGATAATGAAGCTTGCTTCCTTCATATCCTAAATGGGGAATCTGAATTATTTATACCACAAGAAAAAATCTCAGCTAAAAGTTCGGATAGCTTATTTATGAAATGTGGTGCATATACTAACTTTTGGAAGGGAAATAAAGACGCGAGTCATAACGAAGCTATCCTAGTTCATATTTATCCAGATATCTTAAAGAAAATTTACGATAATCATTTACCTACCTTCTTAACTGAAAATAAAGGCAATTCGCATGTGACTGCAGAACGGTTAAAGCTCTCACCAATGATCCAAAACTATACGGCCAGTTTAAACTTTTATTTTGATCATCCATCAATGGTCACGGATGAACTTATTCAGTTAAAAATAAAGGAACTTCTACTATTATTGGTTAATTCTCATTTTTCAAAAAACCTTAGTAATATGTTTTGTAATTTATTTAACCCTATTACCTTAGATTTTAAAAAAATGGTAGCTACTCACCTATTTGAAGACATTAGTGTTCAAGATTTTGCCAATATTGCGGGTTTAAGTTTATCTACGTTTAAAAGAAAATTTCAGCAGGTTTATAAAGTAAGTCCAAAGAAATATATTAATCAAAAGAGGTTAGAAAAAGCCCATACATTATTAATAGAGACAGATTTAAGGATAACAGAAATTGCTTATGATTGTGGATTTAATGATATCAGTTATTTTTCAAAATCATTCCATTCCTATTATAAAAAAAGCCCCTCTATCTACCGTAAATTAGAGAAAGAAAGTAATCGAATCACCTAATAAACTAAATGAATTTAATCGTATTAAAATAGTGTTTAGGTAATTATTCACATAAAGAAAAACCGTTAACCTTAAGATATAATTGACTTATTATCACAAAGTTAACGGTAAATAATTTGAGAACACTCAATAGTAATTCTCTTATATATATTTCATCGATTGTATATAAATTTAATAAAAAATATTGATAGAATTTGTTAATAAATATAGCTTGAAATAGAATAAAAAGAAAAACAGCCAATACGAATATCTAAAGCCTATTTTTCTATTAAAAAAAATATTTTGATAGGAATGAGAGAATAATAAAAAATTTATTCTATATTTGACCAATCAGTCAATTATAACTAATTTTTAAACTCAAACATGAAAAACTTATCAACGATCATTTTGATCTTATTCCTCTCATCTTCTAGTATTTTTGGTCAGGAAAAAGAAATCCTGGAGAAATATGGCATTACTGTAAATACTTTACAGGAAGGTCTTAAAGAAGGAGAAAAAGCGTATACGTTTAAAGCAAAAGATCAAAATTCTCAACAATTTGATTTAAAAAAGGCACTTAAGAAAGGTCCTGTTGTCTTGAATTTTTACAGAGGGAGTTGGTGCCCATATTGTACAAAACACTTAATGAATGTAAGAGACTCTTTGTCTATGATAGAAGCTGCTGGAGCAACTTTTATTGCTGTGACTCCTGAATTAGCAGAAAACAACCTTGAATTAGTCAAGAAGAAAGGATTTACTTTTGATATTATTGAAGATAGTCAACTGAAGATTATGAATGGCTACAAAGTCACTTTTGATGTAAACGAAGGCTATCAAACGATGCTTAAGAAATATGAAAGAGATCTAACAAAGATCAATGCTATCAAAAGAGCTACACTTCCTATCCCTGCTACATATATTATTAATCAGGACGGAACAATAATCAAAAGACACTATGATCCAAATTACAAGGTAAGAATGAGCGTAAAGGAAACTTTAGGCGTTTTAGAAAGTATTTAAAAAAAAATTAAAATAAATAAGGGGTTTCTATTACTATTTACCCATATACTAATGAAGATATAAAGATTTAGTAGTAGTAATAAATTAGTAATGAGAAATTCCTGGAACACCCTAATTATTATATAATTAGGGTGTTTTTTTCATCCTCTATAAATTAAAGCCGAAGTCTTTATAATTACTTTATTGTATTACCTCTTTCTTAGGCTTAGGCTTTACCAAGAAATAAACATAATACTTATCCTTAACTACGGAATGCTTTTCCTCTACAAGGTATTGTTTCACTGTTCCATTATTATTTAAGTGATGTTTAATCACTTTACTTACGGAAGCTTCATCGTGATGTGGTTCGGTGACTAAAGTATATCTCGGGAAATTTTTAGAGAAATTTACTTCGAAATGATATTTGATACCCGAATCAATCATAGAGTTCGACCAATACAACTGATCTGTTACTCTTGTAAAGTTTACAGCTAAGTCTTTAGAATACCAAGAATTTCTACTTTGTGCATTTAAAGACAAAACAGAGAGAGTCGTAATTAATGTTATCAGTAATTTTCTTGTCAAATTAGTTTTCATAAATAGTTATTTAACAGTCAATAAAAAATGATGTTCAATTTAATTATCCAAAAATGAGAATACATTGATGATCATCATAGTAATACTCCCTTTTTTATCAATTCTATGTATAAATATCTTTTAATTTTTTAAATTTTGAAGATTTAAGTATCAACATTAAAATAAAAAAGCATCCTTAAACAGGATGCTTTCTTTTTACATTGCCCCTAATTTGGGGTTATAAATCAACATTTCTATATAATAGTGTAGACCCGTTGGGAATTGCTTATGAGTGTAATTCACAATAAATATACAGCCATTTGCTACACCATTAAAAACACCATCTTTGCCGTTTGCCTCATGTTTCATCTTCACTTTAAAATAATGATTTAAAGATTGAATGAATTTAGTCACCTCGGTTTTCGTTAACAATTTCTGACTACCACCTTTTTCAGGATTAAATGTAAGTCCGTAAATGATGTCGTTGTTATTTCTTGATGTAACTAAATTTCCATACTGTCCTCCAAACGAAATTTTAGAAGACGCATGCTTATTAGACTCTAATGATTTACCTATTACATACCCTTTTAAATTTATTTGAGCATATAATGAAGTTGAGAGTAATACAAGTAAAAAAATTAATGATCGTTTCATTTTAATCTGTTAGTTGGAATTTTGTGGGGAACAAAAATTACGACTAATACCTACTCAGTAGTTGTCATCAATACACCAATAGGTTTAATCTCTCCTTTAGTATTGATTACAGATAGTCTATAATACTTTTTAGGCTTTTTCACATCATACGAATAACGTTGTTTGTATCTCGTTTTTTGATGTGCATTTACTTCGTTCACTAATTTCCAAGAGTTCGAATTACTAGACGATTCAATAAGAAAATACTGAACATCTACCCCAGAATAGGTTTCCCATTGAAGCATGCCATTCTTGTAATTAAAATCTTCAACTTCGGATGTTTTTTCAGGATTTCCTTTTTCAGGGATATTCGATGCATTTAAAAATGAAACCGAAAAGAATAGAAAAAGAATTCCTATGTAGTAGTTTAAATTTTTCATTTTAGTAAGTGTTAATTGATGAATTAAATAATTAAGTCATTACTTTAATATGTCGCAAGTTCTTGTTAGTAATGACGCAGTACAGTTAGCTATGTTACAAAATTGATTCCAACTAAATACCAAGAAATCAAAATTTGATGTAATAAATTGATAGTAAATGAAATAATAATCCTAAAACCTCTTCTTAAAGTCTAAATTATAACATTTTATCTTGTCTTTTTTAATGACTCAATTAAATGATTTCCTTGATCCAATAGAAGTTTTCATCAATAATCTGTCTTTTATTATTCTTGATATAATTCAAAAAAGCTTCTGCTGTAGGTGAGAATTTCTTCTGCTTTAACCAAACCAATCGCCAATTGGTTGTTATTGGTAACCCCTCTTGTGGTATGATATGTAATTCTTTATGTTTAATTTCATTTCTGATACCAATCAAAGGAATAATAGAATACCCTAAACCGGCAATCAAGGCTTGTTTAACAGCTTCATTAGAAGTTAGTTCCATTTTCTTTTGTACCTTTTTAGAAGATAAATAATGATCCATTGCAGCACGGGTGGCACTTCCTTTTTCCCTATATATATAGTGTCTATTATCATTTAAACTAGGTTGATTCCCCACTAAATACAATTTATTCTCCATTAGAATTTCTTCTTCTAATTGTAAATCTGATGGACTAACAGATACTAAAGCAAAATCAATTTCATTATTTTTTAAACTTTGAACAACAAGAGATTTATTGGTTACATCTAGCTCTAATTCAACGGAAGAATACTGATCTAAAAAACCTTTTAAGAAATAGGGAATTAAATATTTACCAGTGGAAACGCTACTCATCTTTAATTTACCAGCTATTTCAGCACCAAATTCTTTCGTCTTATATTTCAATTTTTCCGATTCTATTACAATATCATTTGCAATTTTGGCAATACTCTTCCCAAAATCGGTGATGTACAGTTTTCTTCCAATTACTTCAGTTAATTGATAATCAAATTGCTGTTGAAAATTCTTTAATTGAATGGATGTAGCTGGCTGAGTCATATGCATATTTTCAGCTGCTTTTGTAATGCTTTCCTGTTTAACTACCTCTAAGAAAACTTGTAATTGATGTAAAGTAAAATTCATAAATATTTTTTATGTTAATCATTAAATATATAAATAAAAATATATGAAATAAAATATTTTACTTTGTAGCAAGAAAAAAAAGCTAGCAGATTTTTCTTATTTCATTCACTCAATAAAAATTAGTTATTATGAATAAGTTAAGTCTAACATTAATTGATAATGTATACAACGTAGATGAATCAAAAGAACTATTGATTTCTATTGTTGACCACAAGATCCAATTTCTAAATAAGAAAATATTCGAACGTTTTCTTAAACAAAATCTAGGTAGTCAGATTTTACAGAAAAGGGTTGGGGAATTAAAAGAAGAACGTAAAAAACTTACCGAAATCATAAATGAATATCAAGATAGCGATGCCATTTTTGATATAGATTGTAGTATCAGTATAGTAAAAAAAGAATTCAATAAGGTGTAACCTTATCTCTCCAATCGTGTGCGAAATTTTCATGGGCTGTAGATAAATACAGCCCACACTAAACAACAAAATAATGAATTTAGATCTTTTTCTAAACAATATTACCAACCCTGCCCTTTTGTTTTTCTTATTAGGCATAGTTGCAGTTCAACTAAAAAGTGATTTAGTTATTCCTGAAAGTTCTTCCAAATTTATTTCAATGTACCTCTTGTTTGCCATTGGCTTTAAAGGTGGTCAGGAATTATCTCACAGTCCTTTTTCTATTGATATATTAACTATGGTTTTTCTAGGGATTATCATCGCTGTCATCATCCCTATCTATAGTTTCTTTCTAATAAAAAAGAAATTAGGAATAGAAAATGCTGGGGCAATTGCTTCAGCCTATGGCTCTATCAGTGCCGTAACATTCATCACTTGTGTCTCATTTTTAGAACTTAACAACATCAGTTTTGGTGGACATATGATTGCAATTATGGCAATGATGGAAGCGCCTGCGATCATAGTTGGTGTGTTTTTAATGTCTATGTATTCTAAAACAAGGAGTAATAAAATAAACACTTTAGAAGTAGTAAAGCATTCACTTACTAATGGCAGTGTACTGTTACTTGTCGGGAGTTTAATCATCGGGTTTATAGTGAATGATGATCAGGCGAAAGGTATCGCCCCCTTTACAACAGATCTTTTTAAAGGATTTCTAGTAATCTTTCTTCTAGACATGGGTATTAGTAGTGGTAAGAAACTATCAGCTTTTTGTAAAAATGGCATCTTTCCATTTGCATTTGGGGTAGTCGTCCCATTAATAAATGGAATAGCAGTGGCCATCATAAGTGGATTGATCACAGACAATGTTGGTGACAGACTACTTATCTCAATTCTTTCTGCAGGAGCGTCTTATATAGCTGTGCCGGCAGCCATGAAAATAGCTGCACCTCAAGCCAATCCTGGATTATACATCCCTATGGCTCTAGCCGTCACCTTTCCATTTAATATTACAATTGGAATGCCCATCTATTATCAAATAATTGTTGGCTTGTAAGCTACCGTTCTCAAATGAACCTCACTAAGTGGGGTTCATTTCTTTAAACAAAACTAATGTACCATCGTTTCTATTGTATATCAATATTAGGAATATGCTTATAGAAACTACACATGGCCAAGACTTTTCTAGTAAGGTCAAAGACAAATTAGTTGGTCCATCTCTTCCATTTATAAAGACGATATTTTCTTCCATCAAATCTGATGCATTTTATATATTATCAAGCAATTTGCCCATAGGATTTGATGCCGAAATAAGATCAAAAATGGATTATGCTAAAATTCAATTTAGAAGCCAAGGGGTTATTATTGATATCAAGATAAAAGTAAAAACGTTTCAATGGCTCATTCCTTATTATCAATTGGCACTGTATCAAACAGAGTATTTAAGTATACACGCTCAAGGGTATTACTTAAGATTTAATGATTTATCTCCTAAGCATTATCAGTTTTGGAATAAATTAGGGAAAGAAAAACTAAACTATCTATCCAAATTCGATTATTTAAATTAGGTAGTATTATATATAAAAATAGGTGCTGTTTTGAATCAAGTATAAATTGATTTAAAACAGCACCTATTATTATAATGGGAATTAAAAGATTAACTCCATCCTCCACCCAATGCTTTGTACAAGCGAATAAGTTCCGTAATTTTCTCTAATTTATTATTGACTAATATTAGTTCTGCTTGCAACAAATTTTGACGTGCTGTGATCACCTCCAAATAGTTGGCTGAACCTGATAATAATAGATCCTGAGAATATTCAACTGCAAAACGATAAGCCTCACATTCAGCTTCTTGATTAATGATTTTTTCTGCTTGTTTATCAATAATTAGAACTGAATTTGATACCTCCTGACCTGCAAGTAATATCTGCTTTTCAAAATTATGTAACGCAATTTTTTCTTCACTTTGAGTGATTTCATATTGTGTTTTAATCTGTCTTTGATTCCAAATAGGTTGAGTTACTTGCCCCAATACATTAAATAAGAAAGATTGAGGATTAAACCAATCCTGAACCGCAATACTCTGAAGGCCAGCAGAAGCTGATATTCTAAATGATGGATAAAAGTTTGCTTTCGCAATATTCACTCTTTCAAAAGCATTGATCAGATTATATTCTGCTGCTTTTACGTCAGGTCTATTTTCTAATAACTGAACGGGTAAACCAACATCTAATTTAAAATCAAATCGATCATTAAATACTGAATCTCTATCAATTTCATGTCCCGACTCTCCCATCAAAAAAGAGATGGCATTTTCAGATATTTGAATATTCTTTTCTGCTTCCACCAACAAAACTTTCGAACTATACAGTAAAGCTTCTGTTTGTTTTACAGCCACAAGAGTCAATTCTCCTGCTTTGTAAAGTGCTTCTGTTACTTCTAAACTTTCTTCTCTAGATTTTATCGTCTTTAACAGAATTTCTTTTTGCTTATCATACCCAATAAGACGATAGTAATTATAGGCTACCTGACTCACTAAGTTAGAGACAATTGCTTTTTTCACCTCTTGTTGGGTCAATAAATTCATTCTTGTCGCTTCTGTTGTAGATTTTAATTTACCCCAAACATCTGCTTCCCAAGACATATCAATACCCACATTGTATTGTTGTTGGTTACCAAATACACTTCCTACCGGAGTATTGGCAGAGTTTTGAGTATATCCAGCACCAATATTTCCATTTACAGTAGGAAGATTGACGCTTTTCCCTTGCAAAAATAATGATTGTGCAATCTCAACATTTTCCAAAGCAATACGCACATCATAATTGTTTAGAATTGCTCTATCAATATATTGATTGAGTAAACTATCTTTAAAGAAATCGGCCCAAACTATTTGACCAAAATTCTCCTCATGGTCAACATTATCATCATTTATTCTATATAAATGATCATTATCAATTTCCACCGTTCTATTATAATCTTTTCGAACTAGGCAAGAGGAGAAAAGTGTGCTTAGCAACACACCAATAATAATATATCTAGTATACTGCATTTTCTAACTTATCTTTATTTGATTCAATTTTCTTTTTATTGGGCACTATTTTCTCGTGTATTCCTTGGAAAACCACAAATAAAACAGGTATAAATATTAACCCTAATAGCGTTCCGACAAGCATACCTGCCACAGCACCAGTACCAATCGATTTGTTACCCGCTGCACCTACTCCTGTAGCCATTACAAGAGGCATTAAACCTAAAATAAAGGCGAAAGAAGTCATCAAAATTGGTCGAATACGTTCTTTTGCTCCTTCAATAGCAGCATCATATAACGAATAACCTTCGTTCCTTCGTTGGAGTGCAAATTCAATAATAAGAATGGCGTTCTTTGCTAGAAGTCCCACCAACATAATCATGGCAATTTGGAAGTAAATGTTGTTTTCTAATCCTCTCCAATAGGTAAAACTATAAGCTCCTAATACGCCAAAAGGTAAGGAGAATAATACAGCAAATGGAAGTACATAACTCTCGTATTGTGCTGCCAAGAAAAGATAGGTAAACAAGATACTCAACATAAAAATATACATTGATTGTCCCGAAGAATCAATCTCCTCTCTTGTTAAACCTGAATAAGCTATTTCATAATTTTGTGGCAATGTCTGTTCGGCTATTCTATTAATCTCATTAATCGCTTCGCCAGAACTGTGCCCTTGTACCACTCCACCTTTTACAGAAACGGCATTGTATAAATTAAAACGTTTGATAGATTGTGGACCATAAGAACGATTTAGTTTAACAAATTCAGATATTTGAACCATCGTACCCTCACTGTTTCTCACAAACATGTTATCTAAGCTGCCTTCATTTTTTCGATCTTCAGGCTTAGTTTGCATATTTACTCTGAGTTGTTTGCCAAAACGAGTAAAGTCTGCTACATAATAACCGCCTATAAAACCTTGTAATGATTTGAAAATATCTCCTACCAAAACCTTAGATTCTTTGGCTTTAGCTACATCAATTTCCATCTCCAATTGAGGGAATTCTGTATTAAATGAATTGGAGGCAAAAGCAATAACATCAGATTTCATAATCTCAGATGTAAACTTTTTAGCCACTTCATCAAGTCCTTTCAATTGTCCTGATGCTTTATCTAGAATCTGGAGTTCAAAACCATCGGCACTACCAAAACCTGGAATACTTGGAGGTACAAAGAAAATAGTATTGGCTGTTTTAATATGTGCTGTTCTTCTTCGTAATTCGGCTAAAATGCCATCAATACTTGTTTCCTCTGTAGTTCTCTCATCATATCCTTTTAATAACACAAAACCTAATGCATAAGAACTACCCGCACCAGAGAAAAAGTTGGAACCTGAACGCATTGAAACCGAATGTACACCCGGTGCATCTTTAATTGAAGCTAGCATTTCCTCAGTCATTGCAAATGTTCTGTCTAAAGACGAACCGATAGGCAATTCCATATTCACAAAAACTACCCCTCTATCTTCTGATGGTACAAATCCTGAAGGTGTTTTCTCATTAAAATATAAAATACCCGCAAAACATAGTAACAAGGATACCAATGTTAACCATCTATTCTTTAAAAATAATTCTAATGTTCTCGTATACTTTCTAACAGCAATATCAAATGCAATATTGAAAGCTTGATAGAATCGATCTAAAATTGATTTTTTCTCCTGTCCTTCATGCTTTCTTAAAAACAATACACACAAAGCAGGACTTAGTGTTAATGCGTTAACTGCTGAGATCAAAATGGAGATAATTAATGTTATACCAAACTGTTCATAGAAAACCCCTGATGGACCTTTGATAAAAGTAATAGGTACAAATACTGCTGCCATTACTAAAGTTACAGAGATAATTGCACCAGAGATTTCACTCATTGCTGTACTTGTCGCTTTATGGGAATCCTCTTCTCCATTATCCATTTTAGCATGCACTGCTTCTACAACTACAATGGCATCATCTACCACAATACCAATAGCTAAAACAAGGGCAAAAAGAGTTAATAAGTTGATGGAATAACCTAAAACTCCGAGGAAAAAGAAGGTACCAATAATGGCTACCGGAACGGCAATAGCAGGAATTAAAGTCGATTTAAAATCTTGAAGGAAGATCAAAACCACGATAAATACTAAAATAAATGCTTCAATTAACGTCACCTGTACTTTATTCATAGAGGCTGTTAAAAACTTATTAGTATCGTAGTTGATCACATATTTCACTCCATCAGGAAACGTTTTCTCTAAACGCTTTAACTCTACGTGAAGATTTTCAATCACTTCTTGAGCATTAGAACCCGGTGTTTGGAAAATACCAAAACTCACACTCGGATATCCCAAAGTAATCGATTTTGTATCATAAGAAAAGGCATCTAACTCTACTTCTGCCACATCTCTAAGTCTTAAAAATCTACCATTTCCGTCAGAACGGATAATAATATCTTTGTACTCTTCAGGCGTTTTAAATCGTCCTTTATATTTGATCACAAATTCAAAAGGAGAACCTGAATTTTGACCTAATGCACCAGCTGCTGCTTCCAAACTTTGTTCGTTGATAGCATTTTGAATATCAGTAGTCGTTAAAGAATAGGTCGACATTTTTGCAGGATCTAACCATATTCTCATCGAATAATCTCTTGAGCCAAAAACATTGACTGAAGCCACACCTTTTACCCTTTGAAGCTCAGGTTTAAGTTGAATATTCAAATAGTTAGAGACAAAGGTTTCTCCATAATCTTTGTTTTCTGAATATATAGCGGCATATAATAAAGCAGAATCTTCTTTCTTTTGTGTAATTACACCACTTCGTATAACATCAGCTGGTAATTTAGAATTGGCTCTAGCTACCCTATTTTGAACGTTTACTGCGGCAACATCTGGGTCGACGCCTTGTTCAAAAAATACAGTGATTGATGCCGCTCCATCATTAGACGCACTAGAAGTCATGTAAGTCATTCCTTCTACACCATTAATTTGCTCCTCGATAGGAACAATCACACTTTCTAAGATGGTTTGTGCACTTGCTCCCGGATAGCTAGCAGTCACCGAAACGGTTGGAGGTGCAATATTTGGATATTGAGATACAGGTAAGTCCATGTAGCCCAAAACACCCAACAAAGTAATCACAATAGAGATTACTGTTGACAATACTGGTCTGTCAATAAATTTTTGTAACATGAAATTAGTTTTTATCTTATTTAAATGCGGCTTTATAAGTCTCTAAAACTTCATCCACTGTTGTTTCTTTAGAAATGATTTTTTGTCCTGAGTTGACAATATTTACTCCCTCTGCTAATATTCTATCTCCTTTTTGAATACCATTATCAATCACTAATAATTTATCAGTCTTGATTACAGCGTGCACTTTTTTAGTATATAATGAATCGTTATCGGAAACTCTATATACAATAGTTTCTCCTTGTTGCTCAAAAGTAGACTGATAAGGTATGACTAAAGCATCTGTAACTTCGTTCTTAACAATCACTCTACCACTACTTCCATCCCTCAGAATACCTTCTTTATTTGGGAATTTAGCTCTAAATGATACTGAACCTGTTTCCTGATTGATACTACCAGAGATGGTTACAATTTTCCCTTCATAAGGGTACATAGAAGCATCGGCTAAACGAAGTTGCACATTCGGCATATTTTTGATTCTTTCCTCCATATCTTTACCCTTTACATTTTTTGTAAAAGAAAGAAAATCCTTCTCGTTCATAGAGAAGTAAGCAAAGACATTTTCAATATCAGACACCTCGGTTAAAGATTCAGTATTAGGTCCAACAAGAGTACCTTGTCTAAAATTAATAGAACCTACCACACCATTTACAGGACTTGTAATTGTAGCATAGCTAATGTTAGCATAAATAGTATTTAAATTACTCTTCATTTCTGCCAATTTTGCTTCTGCCGTTTTTAGTTGAATCTCTGAAATTACTTTTTTCTCAACTAGTGGCCTAAGTCGATCTACCTCAACTTCTGCTACTGCTACTTGTGCTTTTGCAGTTTGTACTTCCTCGCTCAAAGAAGCTGTTTCTATATGAAATAGTTTTTGGCCTTTTTTTACTTTTTGACCTTCATCTACATATACAGCATCAATATATCCGCTGATTTTCGCTCGCACTTCACTACTTACCTCTCCTCGTATACTTGATGGATATGATTTTTCGTAAGCTACATTGCGCACCTCTGCCTTAACTACCTTATAGGGATGTGAGGGTTTGGTATTAGTTACTTTCTTGTTTTCACTACATGAAAGTATAAGAAAAGATGATAATAGGATTAAAAAATTCCTTAACATGTTAATGCGTAATTGAAATAGGGTTGGTTGATAAATTTAGTGCTAGCAAGTTCTTGTTTTATTATTAATTGTTTAAACAAATTTACAAACGTTAGGTAAAAAGAAACGTTATTTAAGTTCAATCAACCCCCAAACGCCAAAGATTCCTACATACTATGGCACATTAGTCAAAATTTTTCACTTAGAAATGATGATATCACCGAAAAGAAATACGAAAGGAAAAATGGTATACGCAGTGTTTAACAAAAAGAATATAGACCGGCATTGTCATAAAAAAACACCTCAAATAATTGAAGTGTCTTTAATGAAAAAATGATGAAAATTCTAGTCACGCACCGGTATACTTTCTTCTATCAATATTCAATTATTTTGAACTTTGATTTTTTGCTTGTTCTTTTAAATGCTTCTTATAAAGCGCACTGTATTTTTTATGTCCTATTTCTTCCCCTGCCTCCATTCTAGCATACGCTTCTGGATAATATACTTTCACAAAATTTACTACTGCAATACCTGGTACAGCTTTCGGTTTATAAACATTAGAAACTGGCGTCATTTTCTTATCCATATCTAAAGCTTGTTGGCGCATAGACTTTAATACACCTTTATATTCTCTATTATTGACAAGATTATGCACTTCATGAGGATCATTAATGAAATCATACAATTCTTCTTGTGGTTTTGTCTTCACAAACCAACGTTGTTGTACATCATTTAATTTCCCCTCCTCGTTTAAAGATCTCATCACATGTACGGCGGGTCTATACCACTCTAAATAACCTTGATGAGCATCGTAGGGAATTTCAGTTTTATCATTTCTGATATATCTAAATCTTTCACCTGAAATAGAACTTATTTGTTCAGGAATTTCATCCCAAAGACCTCTAAATGAATACACATTTTTTCTATCAAAATTTTGATCAATAAATGATTGTCCAGTAAGGTAATCTGGTAATTCAACACCCGCTAAGTCCAACACTGTCGCTGTAATATCTGTACTCGCAATCACTTGTTGAGATTCTTTATCATGTTCAAAACCTGTTGGCCATTTAATGATTAATGGAATTCTTGAACCTTCATCATATAAGTACCCTTTACCTTTTATGTTACAACGTCCATTATCGCCAATGACAATAATTACAGTATTATCATACACTCCCTTTGCCTTTAGATCATTAATTAAATTAAGCATTTCATTGTCGGCATATTCTACTTGATCTAAATACTTCGCCCAGTCTAAACGAATAGCAGGATGATCTGCATATTCTGGTGGTAATTGTACCTCTGAAGGATTCACAGGATGTGATGATTTTTCTCTTACTTCAGTCCACCAATCTCCTCTATGAGTTACTGCTAACTGAATTTGAGCAAAGAATGGTTGATCTTTTGCCGTAATTTCATCGTATTTATCAAATAAACCATAGTTTTCTTCCCAAGTACCAATCGGTTTATGTTTAAAATTCACGTCAATCTTTCTACCCTTTTTCATCACATCTTTATTTCCTAGAATAGTGGTATATCCTTGTTTTTTTAGATGATATGTAAAAGGTTTAAACGGAGCTGAAAGAGGTTCTTCTCTATTACTTCTATGATGATGTGTATTGGTTAATCTTTGATGAGCACCAACCATCATAGCTGATCTATTGGTAGAACAGATAGATGCTGTTCCGTAACAATTATAATACAAGGTCCCTTCTTCTGCCAAAGCATTAAAAGTAGGTGTTTTAACCGCAGGCATTCCATAACATTCAAAATCATGGCTGATGTCTTCTAACATCACCCAAACAATATTAGGCTTATCTACATTATTGGTTTGTTCTTTTGGTTGACAAGATGCAATAGTTAAAAATAAAGCACCATAAAAAATTCTTTGTAATAATCTCATCTCTGTTAATACTAATTGATTTAATTATTTGATAAATCTACAGGCTCAATACATAGATCATAGGGTAATCTAATGTAATTATGAATCCCCCCTCTTTTTAAGAACAATTATTACTTCTTGTCACATCAACTGATGAACAATATTTAAATCTCTATAGAAATAAAAATACTATACATACAGAACATCAGAAATATATTTCTTGAATCAAAAGAGTGTTTAAATAGGTTCTAACTACTGATAAAGCCTTGATTAAAATATAAAACAAAAATGCCATGTTCTTTATTGAAACACGGCATTTTATTAATTAATGCAATCTGATAGAATAAAACTTATTCTACATTTTGATTATCATCCCAATATTTTTCTACTATCGCTTGAATTTCAGGATAGTTCTCATCTGTCTCATTTAACTCTTCCCTTTGCTTTTTTAATTCTATCTTTAACTGTGCAATTATTTCTTTGTACTCGGGATCATTATATCTATTGTGAAGCTCTTCCGGATCATTTTTTAGATCATAAAATTCCCAAGTATGAGGAGTTTCTTTTTCTATTCCGTGGTATTGCTTTGCCCAATAATGTTTAGCAAATTCTTCTTCGGGTAAGTAATGTTTACCATAAAAGAAAGCTAACTTATAGTCGTTTGTTCTAATACCAAAGTGTGCTGGTACATAATGATGAATAATATGCATCCAATAGCGATAATAGGTAGATGTTCTCCAGTCTTTTTCTTCTTTACCTTTTAGGGTTTTTACAAAACTTTTCCCTTGCATGTATTCAGGCTTTTTACCCCCAGCTAGTTCGATTAAAGTTGGAGCAAAATCTGTATTATTAATCAATAGTTCTGTTGAACTACCTGCCTCAATCATTTTAGGATAATGAACAATAAAAGGCATACGCATAGCTTCTTCATATATCCAGCGTTTATCTTGTAAATCATGTTCACCTAACATCATTCCTTGGTCTGCAGTATATACAATGATGGTATTTTCCCAAAGCCCTTCTTTTTTAAGGTAATCAAATAATCTCCCTAAATTATCATCCACCCCTTTTACACATCTTAAATATCTTTTTAAATAATCTTGATAAGCTACATGAGCAGATTCTTGTCCTTCCAAAGAATCCTTATGAAAAAACTTATTGTAGTTTCTATACATATGACGATCTGAAACAGAAGTACCTATATAATTGATCAAAGAATCATTACTTCCTCTAGTTCCTTCAGAACCCCAATTGGGTTGATAATATAAACTTGAAGGCTCAGGGATTTCTGTATCTGCCAAATAATCTTCATATCTAGGTGCGTATTCAAAGAAATCGTGAGGTGCTTTATAATGATGCATCAAAAAGAAAGGTTTTGACTTATCTCTATTTTCTAAGTAATCTATGGTAACATCAGTTATCACATCACTAGAATGCCCTTCCGTTTTTACTTTATTTTTCGGGTATTCTCCTTTTCCTTTTTCGTGAAAAGAGGGATTGAAGTATTTCCCTTGGCCAGGTAATATTTTATAATAATCAAAAGCCGTTGGTTCAATATGCAAATGCCATTTTCCAATAATTGCAGTAGAATAACCAAGCTTTTTAAGTTCTATAGGTAAATATTGTTTCTCAGGATCTAAATGAATATCCAAATCCAAAACACCATTTGTTTGAGGGTATTGTCCAGATATAATCGAGGCTCTACTTGGAGTACATATTGAATTGTTACAAAAAGCATTATCGAAACGGATTCCTCCGTTAGCTAATTGATCCAAATTTGGTGTTGGATTTAAAGATGCCAATCGACTACCATATACCCCTATTGCTTGTGAGGCATGGTCATCCGACATAATGTAAATAATGTTAGGCTTCTTTTTTTGTCCAAGTGAAAAGGTAGTAACAAAACAAAATGAAAGTAAGATACTCCACTTCATTGCTCCTCTGATATTCATGTTTTTCATTTCAAAAGTTTTCTTTATTAATTTAGATTGTTAGGCTTGCTTATTATGAAAATGACAATTATTGTCCAACAATATTAATTCTTAATGATCATTTTACAGCAACTAAATTAATCATTTAAACCATGTGTAAAACGTGATTAAAAATTACTCCCCCTTTATTAGATGAATTTAGGGCTAATATAACCTCACTAAATGAAATGTCTAGTTTATGTGAGTTGAATATAATCAACGTTTTAGTTTAAGTTTCTGTAGTTACAAAAGTTTACATGTGTTTGTTGTTATTATAATGACGCCTCTTGATGTAGACTCATTCAAAATGAAGTGAGTTACTTCGCTTATCTAGTACCATTAAATGTGTAAATCTATCAGAGTAGTGATTATTTGTATAAATTCTGTTTCTTGATCTACTTAAGGAATGCATAATAGGGAGAATTTTTAATCTTCAAATTCCTCGTCCGTCATCACATTTATTCCATTTTTAAAAAGCTTATCTGCTACAATACCATTTCCATCAATCAATGTACCTGAAAAAGTCCCATCATAGATTTTCCCAAAACCACACGATGGACTTCTTGACTGAAGAATAGCATGAGTTATATTATTTTCTTGACAAACCTTTAGGACTTCGTCAGCCGATTTTAAAAATTGAGCTGTATAATCTTTTCCTGCCTTACTAGTCACTTGCACACCTTCTTCTATATTCTGAATTTCTACAGGTTCTCTTGGAGTGGGTAAACCGGCAATTACTTCAGGACAAACTGGAATAGCTTCGCCTGATTCAATCATATCATTTAAGTTTACCGTTGATGAACAAGTGGCATTATATCGGCATTTTACACCTACCAAACATGAACTTATAATGTATTTTGGTTTCATTATTAAAAACTATTTTGAGATTGAGAATTGGTCATTACAAAAAAACATATTTTCATGATATAATGAAAGAATTGATCGATTAAATAAATGGTTCGTTAACGTTTGTGATGTTCAATTGATATTAACACAAACACCTATTTAATACATTTATTACAGAATCAAACATTCACTTATAAGGATGAATGTATCTAGTTGTATATAAAAAATAGTTCTTTAATATTAATTGTAATACACTTTTATACGTATGATTTTCAATGCAATATATATTATGTATTATAAATAAGCTCTAGGAATTGTACAAATAAAACTTATTAACATTATATTTGAGCCATGGATTTGATAAACTATATGAATTAACAATTTTCAGTAGTACTGAATATATAAATAGTACTACAATTATTATATACGACATTTTTAGTTCAACGTTCCAAATAATAGGTATTTACTTAATTCTCATTAAAAGTGAGGAGTTATAGTTATGCATTGTTGAAAATCACTATAACTTTTTCCATTAAATTAGATATATTTTATGACATTTGATGTACACAATTTCTTTAAGATAAAAAGTAGAGTATTTTTTGTCTTAATGCTCATTTTTATAGTCGTTCACTTAACTTTTGATTTAAAATATGAAGCTATTGTTTTAGCCATTTTAAGTTTCGTACAATTGGCAATTGTCTTATTTCCTTCAAAAAAAAGAAAGTGGATGTATCATCTTCAGGTGATATTATTATCGTTAATTGTAACAATTCTTTGTTTTATGGAAGGGGGGGTAATTTCTCCAGTTGTTTTCTTTTATATACCTCCAATATGTATGGGATTCCTATTTTTTAATATTAGAACAGGGACTACTTATTCTTTTATTATTTTAGGGCTTGCTATTGGTTTAACTTTATCTTCTATAAATCATTGGTCTCCTTTTCCTCCTTTAGTTTTGGATTCATATCAAGGGTTTCTATTCTTTACTATGGTATTTATTGGCGTAAGTGCTGATGTAGTCTGGACATTATTAGAGTATGAAAAAGGTCGTAATAATGCTGATCAAGAACTTAAGACATATAACGATGAGATTATTCAACAAGAAGAGGAACTTAGACAGCAACAAGAAGAACTTATTTCTACTCGTGAACACGAATTAGATCTAGAAAGAACAAAAACTTCTGCTCTTATAGAAGAACAAAAACGTATTAAAGCAGAAAATGATCTTCTTGTTATTCAGGAAGCATTAAAATATACTGCTGAAATACAGAAAATAACTTTACCAGGAAAAGAAGTCCTAAAAGATTTCTTTAAGGAACATGTTATTATATACCAGCCAAAAGAAAATATTAGTGGAGATTTCTATTATGTAAATAACTTTAATAATATAACACTAGTGGTTGTAGGAGACTGTAAGGGTCATGCTATTAGTGCTACTCTACTAACCATGGTTATATCAGGTTATTTCGATTCTTTACAAGAATTACCTTATTACCCTAGCCTTTTATTACATAATTTACAAGATTACCTTATTAATGAATTCAATCAAAAAATTGAAGATAAGGACCAAATAAAACATGAAGTAAATCTATCAATTGCTTACTTTGAAGGAAATAACTTTATTTATACTTCAGCAAATGGCCGTGGATATTTAATTAAAAATGACCAAATAAAAGAACTCTCTTATTCTAATAATCCCATTGGGGATACCTTCAGTTTAGTAAGACAATATAAAGATACTGAGATGACAATATCTCCAGATGATATTATTGTTATGTATACAGATGGATTAACTAAAATTGAAGATAAAGAGAATCCCAAAGAACTACTTGAAATAAGTAAAGAGTTTTATGGGAAATACGAGGAAAATTGGGAAAAAGGAATAATGAAATACATTAAGAAAAACTTCTCAAATACTCAACAAGATGATATCACATTCTTAGCTTTCAACTTGAACTAAGAATACATATTACCTCAATAATAAGATTCACACTAGAATTTGTTTATATAACATCCTTTTAAACCTGTAGGCCATTTTCTACAGGTTTTTTTTGTATGTAATATATCCTGTGATAATAACTACCGAATATTTAAATACGAACAACATTAAAATATTATTTACAAAATGAACATAATAAAGGGTGTAAACACTAAATATTAGGAGGTAATAAAAATAATTGTCTATTTCCATTATTAAAGAATAAAATAGTCAGACTCTTCTACTACTACATTGCTTTCATAAGTTTTAAGTATAGAATTAAGAAATGAAATGTTAGATGGAAACATGGAATAAACTTCTAATTGGTCTTACAGTAATATGCTTTTGGGCAAGACCTGTAATATCAGATGACAAAAAACCTAAGGGTAAACCTAATGTAATTATTATCATTACTGATGATCAAGGTTATGGAGATATAGCTGCACACGGAAATAATATAATCAAAACTCCAGCAATGGATCGGTTAAAGAATCAAGGAGTCAGTTTTGATAACTTTCACGCCGGTTCTACCTGTGCTCCTTCCCGGTCAGCTTTAATGACAGGTATGGAAGGACATCGGGCAGGTGTTTGGCATACCTTAGCGGGTTGTAACTTGCTAAGAGAAAAATTCACAGCAATGCCACAGGTGTTTAAAGACAATGGCTACTCTACGGCACTTTTTGGTAAATGGCACTTAGGCGATGCCTATCCTTATCTTCCTGAAAATAGAGGATTTGAAGAAGCACTGTATCATAATGCTGGTGGAATTGGACAAACTCCCGATTTTTGGAATAATGATTATTTTGATGATGTTTACCTGAGAAATGGAAAGCCGGAAAGGTTCAAGGGGTATTGTACAGATGTGTTTTTTGAGGAAGCAATAAAATATATTGAAAAGAAAAAAGATCAGCCATTCTTTTTATATCTATCTACAAATGCTCCTCATGGCCCTCTAAATGTACCAGAAGAATATTATAATTTATATAAAGATGAGGAGCAACTTCTTGATTATCAAAAAGCCTACTATGGGATGATTACTAATATCGATGATAATATCGCTCGATTAGAAAAGAAACTGAAAGATCTAAAACTAACTGATAATACTATTCTAATTTTCACCACAGATAATGGTACGCAATATGGTTGGAAAAGAATCAAAGGAAAAGAATATGGATACAATGCCAATATGAGAGGTCTAAAAAGTTCTCAATATGATGGTGGGCATCGCGTTCCATTTTTTATGTATTGGAAAAACGGAAAACTTTCAAAAGGCAAAACTATTGATCAGCTCGTGATGAGTTATGATGTACTACCTACTTTAATTGAGCTTTGCGGAATAGAAAAACATGCTGATACTAAATACGATGGTAAATCTGTTTCTCCACTCATTTTTGGTTCAGGTGAGAATTGGCCCAATCGATATGGTGTGTTGGATAAAAATAAAACACAGCATCCTGTAAAATGGAAGTTATCATCCGTTATGAACGACGATTGGCGTCTAATTAATGGTAAAGAATTGTACAATATTAGAGAAGATGTTGGACAACAAAACAATATCGCTGATCTACACCCAGAAAAGGTATCAGAAATGAGAGCTGCTTATGAAAAATGGTGGGATTATGTCTCTAAAGATTTCAGTAAATTTGAATACTATAAAATAGGTGTAGATGGAATTGATGAAACGGCTTTAACGATTCATGACATACATTCTGATCAACCACTAGCTTGGAATCAAGCTTTAATTCGTGATCCATTAAGCGGTAAAAAACCAACCCTTGCTAATGATGGTTTTTGGACTATTGATGTACAAAAAGAAGGATATTACAACATCACTTTAGCACGATGGCCAAAGGAATCTAAGTTAAAATTCAATGCTCAAGTAGACGCTTTAGGAATACAAAAACCATGGTATACAGCACTTACTAACGGGCGAATGATACCTCTAAAAAATGCTACTTTAGAAATTGATGCGCTTAGAGTACATCAAAAAGTAGATATGGAATCGGAAGGCACATCATTTAGAGTTTACTTAAATGAAGGAAAAGCTCGATTGGTCGGAAAATTTACAGGGGAAGACGGAAAAGACATTTCATCATTTTATGTTTACATTTCTAAAGAAAATAAGTCATGAAACTAATTTATATATTTCAATGGGTCATGTATTTAGGGATTATTACCTCCCTATCAGCTCAAGAAGAAAAGCGTCCTAACATTATCTTTTTATTATCTGATGATCATACAAGCATCGCTACAGGTTGTTATGGAAATGATCAGGTAGTTACTCCTAATATGGATAAATTGGCAGAGACAGGTACTCAATTTATGAATCATTATAATACCACTTCCATTTGTATGGCAAGTAGAGCTATTTATATGACAGGTATGTTTGAATACAAAACAGGATGTAATTTTGAACATGGACCTATGAAAAAAGAAAAATTCCAGCAATCGTATCCAATGCTTTTACGTAACGCTGGCTATTTTACTGGTTTTGCAGGGAAATTTGGTTTTGCTGTTTCAGACGGAACTGATTCGAACGATAAATCTTGGGAAGTTCTACCGGTAGATCAATTTGATGTTTGGGCAGGGGGCTTGGGACAGACCAATTACAAAACAGAAAAGAACAAGTATATTAAAAAATATGCTGAGAAATACCCACATAGTACTAGAGCGTATGCTGCGTGGGCTCATGATTTTATTAAAGAAGCAAAAGATTCTGGAAAACCCTTTTGCATGTCAATCAGCTTTAAAGCTCCTCATCTTCCTTTTACTCCTGATGTTTATTTCGATGCTGTTTACGAAGGAAAAACATATCAAAAGCCAGCTAACTATGGTGAGGAAAACGCAAAACATTTAGCGCCTCAAGCTTTAACAGGTAGACAGTATAAACAATATGATTTTTGGAGAGATACTGACGAGAATTATCAAGAAGCGATAAAACGATACAATCAATTAATACATGGAGTTGATTATGCTATTGGAATGATCAGAAAGTCATTAAAAGAATTAAATGTAGATGATAATACTATTATTATTTATGCTGGTGATAATGGTTATAGCTGTGGGGCTCATAATCTTGGCGGTAAAGTACTTCCCTATGAGGAAGCATCGAAGTCTCCCCTTTTAATTTTTGATCCAAGAATGCCTAAAAAAACCAAAGGGGCTCAAAGAGAAACAATCACATCAAGTATAGATATAGCTCCAACAATTCTGACAATGGCAGGAATTGAAGTGCCTCAAAATATGGATGGTGTAAATCTTATTCCGTTAATGCATAAGAAAAATGGTATCCAAAGAGAGTATATTCCTTTGATGAATTTCTTTGGGAATGATGAAATACAAGAAATGTCCGTTGTCTCTAAAGATTGGAAATACATTTATTGGCAATATGAAGATGAAAGAATGCAGCCTACTGAAGAACTATATTACGTGGGGAAAGATCGTCTAGAAATGGAAAATGTAATTTCTGAAAAGAAATACCAGAAGCAGCTCCAAATTATGAGAAAACGTTATGATCAACAAGTGGAAATACTAAAGCAAAATGCAGTTCCATATCATGACTATCAAAAGTATGGAGTGCTATTCGATAGACAATCTACTTCAGAAGACAAGAAAGCATTTTTAAGAGGTACTTATGAAGATCAAATGAAAGGAAGAAAGCCGAAAAATCATTTTAATTAATTGCCTTTTAATTTCAACTTGGTGGTCTAAACACCTACCTGACAGATCACAAAACAACAGACTTAATATCATTATAAAGATGAAACAAAATATATTATCAATTCTATTTATTATGGTCACTTCGCTACTAATCGCTCAAGATAAAGTAGATTTTTCGAAGTTGGACTCCAAAAGAATCGAATCTACTCCTACCGTAAAATGGGAACAGTTTGGCCCAGGTGGATCAGGAAATAATTATCATATTTACTGGCACCCTACTGACCCTAACACTGTATACCAAGGACCTAACATGGGTAACTCTTATCGTTCTACAGATAAAGGTGAAACATATGAAGGTATAATGGATCCAGATGGTCCTTCTTATAAAACAAGGCGCAGAGGTCCGGTAGAAATTTATGCCCCTGAATTTTCTAGACAAGACGAAAACTTTGGTATATGCACCATCGAAGATGCTAACTTTATATATTTCACTTCTGATAAAGGAAAAACATGGAAAATTAATGATTTGGTTAGAGCCCAATTAGAAAACATCCATATCAATACCATCAAAGTGGATCCTACTGATGATAATATATGGTATTTAGGTTCAGGTAATATTAGAGATTCCAACCATTTTTTCCATACTTACAAACATCCTCATGGGGTATTTGGATCTAAAAAAAAGGTGGGTGTTGCTGGTCAAAACAAAGATGTAAACTCTAATTATGGTCATCAAGCAAGAATTTGGAAAAGTACAGATAAAGGACAGACTTGGAAAAATATCACCCCTAAAGGGATAGAGACAAAAGCTCAGATTACGAGAATTTTTGTTCATCCTGATCAACCTCAAACAGTATTTGCTGGAACAACTTATGGTTTTTATAAATCTGAAAATGGTGGTAAATCTTGGAAGAAAAAAGTGAAAAATGGGATGGATAATGATATCATTCGTTCTATGGATATGTATTATGATGCTTCTTCTAAAAAAGTGATTTTTTATGCTATTGATTTAGTAAAGTACATTCCAAATGGAAATACAATTACTTATAATGGGGGCATATATAAAAGTGAGGATGAAGGTGAATCTTGGGTGAATATCAACTCTAATATGCCTATCAATAAGGCAATTTTGAAAAACCCGAGTATACAAAAAGGATATTATAAATTTGCACTAGGTAAATGGTTTGGTGTCACGGCAAAAGAAGCTAAAGAATTATATCCCAAAGCACCTAATGAGTTAATGCATTCTGTAAGTATGATCCGAGTAAACCCTGTCAACCCTAATCACTTATTAGTTATCAATAACTATAAATCTCAGTTTACTTTTCCTGGTGGAATGCTTTGGCGTTCTGATGATGGAGGAAAACATTGGTATGTCACTTTAAGAAATGGTAAAGACTGGAACGGCAGAGATAAAGCACATTGGGAGGCTAGAAATAACCCCACCAAAATTAATGTCGATTGGATTGGTCAAGATGAATGGGAAGAACGTGATCCCTATGATCGTAAAGCTGGTGCTGTAGCAGAATTTAATTCAGATGGATCGACAATAATGTATCAAGTAGCTAAAGTGGTTTGTGTATCTAATGATAATGGTGATACATGGTTAGAAAATGATGAAAAAGAAACTAAAGCAGGGAATCATCATTGGGTAGGTGCAGGTAATAGTAATCTACCTGGTGAAGAAATTGTTCAAGATGAGAGAATCAAAGATCACATCTATTTATGTGCAGGCGAAAACTCGATTTTTAAGACCACTAATGATGGTGATTTAGTAAGAAAAGGCGCTCAAGCCGTCTATAAAATCAGTATTCCCAATAAGGAAAACCCAAAAGAATGTTCTGTAGGCTCTATGGCTATTGACCCTAAAGATGTGAACCATATGTATGCATTACATTTTAGACAAGCCTATTTCGGACAATTGATGGAAACAAAAGATGGTGGGCAAAATTGGGCTCCTAAAGGACGAATCTTCGAGCCTACCGATTTTGGGAATCCTCTAAACATGATCATTCACCAAAGTCATTTAAGAATTGATCCTGTGGAAACAGAACATCTATATTTTGTTATTCCAAAGAAAAGAGTGGTACACAATGTAAAGTTCAAAGGTGGAAAGTTTAAAGATTTTGGTATATATAGATCTCAAGATGGAGGAAAAACTTTTGATATCATCAATCAGGGATTACCTAAGAATGGACATGTTCAAAAAATTGAATTTGATCCTGAAAATAAAAGTGATTTATATGCTGCAGTGATGGGAACAACAAAACAAGAAGGTGGCTTATTTCTACTCAATAAAAAGAAATCTATTTGGGAAAAAGTTGATCTTCCAAAAGGGATTGTGAGTGTTCATGATATCCATTTCTCTAAAGACAATAAGATGTACATTACAGCTGGAACATTTGATGGAAGTAATAAACACGGTGGTTTATGGGTCAGAACAAAAGGACAATGGAAACAAATAATTCCTTACAAATTTGCCAGTTTAGTCACCACTGCTAAATACAATTCAAATATCATTTTAGCAGCCATACCATCAGACGATACTATGGGTATGATGAACCCTGGTATCTACCGTTCTTTGGATGCAGGTAAAACTTGGAAAAAGATAAATACTGGAAATATTCAATCTGACAGAATTAACGCTTTAGAAATTGATTATCATAAAAAAGGGGTGTATTACTGCTCAACTTATGGTGCAGGATATTACATTGCAAAAGATGAAGAAGTAAAATAATTCTATTCAAATATTCTCTTATAAAAGAGCTATCTCAACGATTGGGATAGCTCTTTTTATTTCAACTAAAATTTAAAATTAATGAGGTAAAATGAAACTGTTTAAAACATCATTATTTTAAAATATCACCTAAAAAACAACTAATAATACTGAGACAAACAGGGGGGTATTTTTAATAATGAAAATAGCATCTACAATTCATTATCCAATAAAATATAATTGTATATACTTTTTCAAGAGGAGTATGATTTGATTTTTCAAACTAGAAAACCAACAAATAATAATGAAGTATTACTTAAATATTCTAATCTGTTTTCTTTTGATGTCGTCTTCAATATGGGCGCAATCTGATGGGCAAACTGATTTTAATAAAGATTGGAAATTTTATAAGGGTGAAATGAAAGGTGGTGAGGCCGCCTCACTCAATGATCAAAATTGGAGAAACGTAAGAATCCCTCACGATTGGGCTATAGAAGGTCCTTTTTCAAAAGAATACAATGCTCGTAGTGGAGGTTTACCCTTTCATGGAGAAGGTTGGTATCGTAAGCATTTCATGTTAACCAATACACAAAAAAATAAACATGTTGCTATCGAATTTGAAGGCATCATGAATAATTCTGAGGTGTGGATAAACGGTCACTATTTAGGTAAAAGGCCATTTGGATACTTAGGTTTTGAATATGATTTGACTCCATATTTAAATCTTGATGGTAATAATATTATTGCTGTCAAAGTAAAACCAGAAGACCTTTCTTCAAGATGGTTTCCGGGAGCCGGAATGTACCGTAAAGTATGGTTAAATATAAATAATGATGTAAGGGTGAATCATTGGGGAACATTTGTCAAAACCCATAATGTTACTTCTAGAGTGGCTACTATTGATATTCAGGTAGAAGTTCAAAACTTTCTGATGAATGATGAAATAGTAAGCATAAAAAATAAAGTGATCAATGCAAATGGTGATGTTGTAAAAGAATTGCAACAAAAAACTGTTGCTGTAGGTAAAGAGACCATTAAAACTCAGCAGGCCTTTAATATGCTTCAGCCTCAATTATGGTCTATTGATACTCCTAATTTATATCATTTAGTCACTGAGGTCATCAATAAAGAGGGTGAGGTTTTGGATACTTACCGTTCTCGTTTTGGGGTGAGAGATATCAAGTTTACGGCAAAAGAAGGATTTTTCTTGAATGGTGAATTAACTAAATTCAAAGGGGTGTGTTTACACCATGATTTGGGCCCATTAGGTGCCGCTGTGAACCGAAGAGCAACACAACGACAATTGGAGATTATGAAGGAAATGGGTGTGAATGCCATACGTACATCACACAACCCACCAAGTAGAGAACAATTAGAAATTTGTGATGAGTTGGGATTGTTGGTATTGGATGAAGCTTTTGATGAATGGGGAATTCAGAAAATCGAAAACGGGTATCATAAAGTATTTGACGAATGGCATGAGAGAGATTTAAGAGATATGATTCGTCGTGATCGTAACCACCCGTCTATTATTATGTGGAGTATCGGTAACGAAATCAAAGAACAAGGTGTAAAGGATGGATGGAAAGTGGCTCAAAAATTAGCTAAGATTTGCCATGAAGAAGATCCATCTAGACCTAATACTGCTGGGTTTAATCAATATGTTAGTGCAATAAAAAACAAACTAGCTCATCAAGTAGATATTGTCGGTTTTAACTATAAAGCGGCAAAATACGAAGAGGTAAAAAAGAATCATCCAGATTGGATTGTATATGGATCGGAGACAGAATCGATTACAAGTTCAAGAGGTGTTTATCATTCTACATTCTTAGAAAAATATAAAAAGAATACAGATAATCAAATCACAAGTTATGACATCATTGGTCCAACTTGGTCCTACCCTCCTGACATGGAATTCTACTTCTTAGAACAAAATCCAAGCATACTAGGAGAATTTATGTGGACGGGTTTTGATTATTTCGGTGAACCAACACCATACGGAGGTCGTGATAATTCTACCAATGGTTATTGGAATAGTGATTGGCCTAATAAATCGTCATTCTTTGGCGCTGTAGATTTATGTGGTTTCAAAAAAGATCGTTTCTATTTGTATCAAAGTCAATGGACGGATGCTCCAATGCTACATTTGTTGCCTCATTGGAATTGGAAAGGTTATGAAGGCCAAGAAATTCCTGTATTTGCATATACTAATGCAGAAGAAGTAGAATTGTTCTTAAATGGCAAAAGCTTAGGAAAAAAGAAAAAAGGTGTGGACAAAGGCATCATTCCTATTCAATTCCGTTATTATGAGGGTCCCTATGAATTCCCATCACCTTACCGATTAAGATGGGACGTTCCTTACCAAAAAGGTGAGTTGAAGGCCATTTCATACATCGATGGGAAAGTTGTAGAAGAAAAAATCATCAATACACATTTAAAGGCGAAAACCATCGAGCTTACCGCAGATAGAGCAATTATTTCTTCTGATGATGGTGAAGATCTAGTTTTTGTTACTGCTAGGGCCATTGATACCAACGGAAACTTTTGTTCTACTTTTAATGGAGATATTCAATTTTCTGTATCAGGAGATGGTACTTTTGAGGCCACAGGTAATGGAGACCCTAGCTCATTAGTAGTACCAAATAGTAGCAAACTAAAATTCTTTAATGGCATGGCATTAGTGATCGCTAGAGCCAATGAAGGAAAAGGTGGATTTATCAATATTACAGCAAAAGGAAAAGGGTTAAAGTTTAAAACGATTACAGTAAAAACAGAAGTTCAGGATAAGAAAGTACAATAGTTTATTATTAGATCATGATAAAACCTGAGAGTGGATGCTTTCAGGTTTTTTGTTTTTAGACAATTAATGACAGAATGTCGAATGAAATTCACAACTTAATCCATCTACTCCTTTTTGTGTATTATCACTCAATGCAGTGATTTTCGTATTCAATCTAAACCCCACCCTTTTCATGATCAATAAGTTTTCTTTAGCCTTTTAAAGACTGAAATATAATTTCAATACCCAAATAAGTATTTTAAAAATACCCTATCTGTTTTTCACAAATAGGGTAATTGAAATTTCTAATTATTCCTTATTTCCATTGATATATTCCTTTACGATCAATAAACTTATCATAATTATAACCCATTTCTTCAAATGCTTTCTGTACTCCAACTTCTAAAATATGATCACTGTACATATAGTTTCCATTTTGATTATTAAAAAATCTACCTGCGGGATCCACCATTACATAGGTGTTTGTCATATCAGTGTTTGTTTCAGTAATCAGAAATTTATTTTTTGAGTGTCTATTTACATATTCATTAAATTCTTTTTCTGAGATCAATAATTCATCAATATCATTGTCATTTTGACCTCGTACAGGAAGCACTTGAAATACCTTCCACCTTTCAGGTTTTGCATCATTGACAAAATCATTTAAATCTTCATTTAGGTTCGCCTTAGTTACCACAGTATTAATTTTTAAACGATAACCATATTCATAGATAGTTTGTATCAATTGATTATAATAAATTCTATCAGGATGAATTGAATTCGTTGATCTACCTACAACTTTATTTGTACTAGAATTTATACTGTCTATACTTAAGGTAATCCAATCCAGATAAGATTGATTTTGAACTAAAAAATCCTTGGATAAATTACTTCCATTTGTGACAATCATTGTTGTCATTCCTAATAAATTTGCTTTTTTTATTAACTCTGAAATCCATGGACATAATGTTGGTTCCCCACCTACAAATGTTATTTTTTGAAATCCATATTCGGCCAATTGTTCTACAATTTCAAGTGTTTGTTCCTTCTTTAAATGACCCTTAGGTAAAATTGTTGATTTCACATCTTGAAATTTAGCAAAACAAAATTTGCACCTCATGTTACAAGGTTCCCATAAATGAAAATTTACACTTGGAATAATGTTATTCCCACTAACTAACTTATTCATAATATTCATATTTAAACGTTAGCTTATAGCTATAAAATGAATATTCTGTTAAGAATTAATTAGCTTATATAATCTTCACCTTGATCATATTCACTTATCGAAAATTGGTGAATATCATTATTTTCATTTTTCAAATTTCCCCAAATTTCATTTTCTTTAATTGCTGATATGATATAAGACGGAGAACAGAGATTTTCATTTATTTCTCCTTTTTTCAAGTGAATCATCAATTCAAATAAACTCAGTTTTAAATACTTATTGTAATAAATATTTTCATCTCCAATATAAACATTAGATACAATTAATGGCTGGATATTTAATTCATCTAATGAACAATCAATTTTCAATTCCTTATTAAGGTTATCAAAATTCTCTCTTATATACTTTTCTGCTTTTTTAAGTTGATTAACAGCATGTATCTTAAAGTTTTTTATTACATATTTTTGTTCTCGCTTATGGTTTTCCTCTATATATGTATTTTTCACTTCAACAATAAATAATGTTTTATCCTTATATGCTAATGTATCAATGTCTCCTGCAATCTTTGTTTTACTATCAATACAGTAACTATATTTATGGCTAGATTGAGTCTTGAACCCCGCACTTTCAAATAGCTCAGCAACATATGCCTCAGTATATTCAGTTTGTCTATTATGTTCTAATTTATTGTCTCTTATTAGCCTACGATGAAGGGCGACTTCCCATTTTATATCTTTATTTAAGGCTGATAACCAAAAATAGTTTTCACCTATCTTAATAAAAGGGGATGTCTGAATATCAAATAATTGCTTTTTAGTAGAATTTAAATCAATACTTAGATAATTAATAATACTTATAACATCTTCCTTACTCCACTTGAAGTATTGGACACAATTATCAATTAATTCATTTTTCTCGAATACAGACACGTAATCGATTTGCCTTGTATTAGAAAATACATTTTTAAATTTAGTTTCAAGCTCACGCTTATAAATTGAATCTACAGTTTTACCTATTATATTAAAGAATCTACCTTGAGGAAATAAATTAACCGAGAATACTTGAAGTAATAAGATAACTTTATTAAAATCAACTTTACTTTCCATTGCATCTGAATCAAATAGAAAAGGTATATTGAAAAAATTAAAATATTCTAAACATGAATATTTTTTAATATAATACTCTTGAGCCCACTGATCTTTACCCAGTGCTTTTAGTTCATCTTTATATTCTTCCTTAACCTTATCTTCCAGGTACCAATCAAGATATTTGTGTTTTTGTAAATTAGTTTGATGATCAAGAAAGCGCTTATTTGTTAAGATATCTGCTTCATTACCATCTATCACTTCAAAGTCTGCATTTCCTGTTAAAATGTAATTTATTTTATTTTCATTCTCTATATATCCAAACTGAAAATTTATTATTGCTCTTATTTGTTCTTTTATTTCACTTACATCTTCCCTTGGTAGAAACTTCGGGTCGCAATTGTTTACAAAATATTCCTCAGGTCTTATTGGTGGTAATTCTTGATTCAATATTTTGGAAAATGTTTCAATAGTATATTTAGGTTGAAGTTGTTCATCACATTCTCTTTTAGCTGTGATGAATTTATTTAAAGTCCGTATCAATTGGATCCTATAACTGATTATTACACTATTGTTATTAATAGTCTCAGGAGAATAGTTTTTAAATTTTTGAAATAATGATATTACCTGTATAATAATATCTTCATAACTATATTTTATTATCTCATCCTGAAAGAAGTTATAGCTATCCTGCCAATAATCTTTGTTATCCTTTAAAAATTGTAACTTTTTATAGAATTGCCTTTGATTTATATCATGTGAAGATTTAAAGGATTTAAATGTACTCCAATGGTATGAATAATGATAGCTTTCATAAAGTAGAATGAAACCTTGAAGATATTTAAAATCAATATCAACAACAGCTTTCAAAAAATTGAGATTGGCATTTGTTCCACTTGAAAAGTAGTAATATAAAATATCGTCCCAAACATCTGTTTGAGATAATATATTTATGTAGTTTGGTGGAAAATCAAACTCATAAAATGTTTTTGATATTTTCTTATTCTTAAAGGGTGATTTTGCCTTCAAGAACAAGGTGAAATCATTAAAGGATGATCTTTCTATTAATGATTCTAATGTAACGAGTAATTTTGTTTTATTCATATTTAAACATTATATGTAAAGATTAGCTCATGGCTAATAATGTTTAAATCTTAAACAAAAGTATAAAAATACATCACAAATCAAAAGAAATAAATCCAATAATTATACAACAGCTTAAAACACACCAACTAAACAACTATTAAACAGTACTTTACTAACAATATTATTATTCGAAACTTTTACGACCATACCTATTCATTCATCTGCTTATTTTTTAAAGGCACTACTTTCTTTCTCAAATTCTAATCAGGTAAATTGATATATATTTTCACATGATTAAAAACAACAAGGGTTTAGCTAAATCTAGCCAAACCCTTAAGAATAATTTATATATTCATAAATTTACAACTCAACCAATTGATCTTCATAAGGATAAATTGTATCATAATTATTACTTCATCTCAGAAGAGTTAGCAATACCAAATTTATAAGTCACATATTCCTTATAAGTCTCCCCTACTTTTAATAATGAACTTGGAAAGTTTGGATGATTAGGTGTATCGGGTAAATGTTGTGTTTCTAAACAAAAAGCGATGTGTTTACCATAAGTAATCCCTTCTTTGCCAACAAACCTACCATCCAAAGCATTTCCAGTGTAAAATTGTACAGAAGGCTGAGTTGTTTCTACGGTTAAAGTTCTTCCTGATAAAGGATCAGATACAAAAATTACTTCTTTGGCCTCTTTTTCTTTTTTATTAAAAACATAACAAAAATGGTATCCATAATTATTTAACTCAAAAATATGCTCTTTGATGGCTACTTCTTTTGTCAAATCTTTTTCAGTATTTATTACTCTTTCCAATTGGCCTGTAGGAACAATATCCTGATCAATTTCAGTTATATAATCTGCATCAATTCGAATTTTTTGATTAAATATATTTTGCTTTAATCCATTCAGGTTAAAGTAAGAATGATTGGTCATACTGATATGTGTGTCTTTATCTGTTGTAGCTTCAAATTCAATCCTAACCTCGTTGTTTTTAGTTAGATAGTAAATTACTTTATTATTTACATTACCGGGAAAACCATGAGTCCCCTCTTTAGAATAATAAGTGAACACCACCCCAATTTCATGATCTCTTTTGATAACATCATCCAAATGCCAAAGTGCACTACTAAATTCTCCACCACCATGAATACTATGTTTTTCTCCTTTAGTATCTAACTGATATGATTTTCCGTTGATAGAAAACTGTCCATTCCTAATTCTATTGGCATATCGGCCCACGGTTGCACCAAATAAAGGATTTGGTTTTTGATATTGAGCTAAATTGTCAAACCCCAACACTACATCCTCAAAGTTATTCTCTTTATCAGGAACAAATGTACTCACTAAAATGGCCCCATAATTTGTTAATTCAATACTCATTCCGTTGGGGTTGGTAAGCTTTAATAAAAAGACTTTTTGATGTTCTGATTTTCCCCATAATTTTTTAGAGTACTTAAACTCTTTTTTCTGTCCCATCAGTCCAGAACTTATCAGTAAAAAGAATAAGATTAACTTTTTGATATTCATTTCTAATTAATTTAATTTTTGATCAAACTCTATTTCATAGACTTGTGTATACCTCTTAGTTTTCTCTTGAGGTAAATATATAATTAAAGCATCCTGAGTTTGCTTCCATTCCACTTTTTTATCTTCACCTAACACTTTAATACAACTAACGTTATCCATCAATGAATTTCTAAATTGAGGTAATCTTAAAAAACCGTCTTTTGTAGTATTCATTAAAAACAAATACAACTTTCCGTTATTTACTGTAAATCGATATTTATCTTCTTTTTCATATTTTGATTTTAATTTTTGCATCATAGAGTTTTTGTATGCAGATAATGCACCTTCTCCAAAATGGGTCCAAGGTTTTGAACCATAAATGGCTTTTTCATTTCTTTGAATCCATTCACCCATATCCATCAAAATATCTTTTTGAGCAGTAGAAATAGTACCATCAGCATTCGGGAATACATGTAAAAGGACATTCCCGTTTTTGCTGATAACATCAATAAAATCTTCAATAATCCATTTTGTCTTTTTTTGTTTCCCTATTCCATTCGTGTAATCCAAGTATTTTATTAAAGGAATATTTGCCTGCCATTTGCCTGGTACTATATCTTTAATTTTAGAATAATTGTAGTTTAAGATATTGGTCCCAGCAGGAAAGGCTTCTTTGTTTTTGCTTTGTGTTTGCAAAACCACTTCTTGTCTATTCTGAATGCCTTTATTGTAATAATAGGCTGCTAACTTTTCGTGATAAGGCTTAAATTCATTTCTATTTATAAAGAAATCAAACCACAAAATATCCGGCTGATATTGATCAATTATATCTGTAGTTCTATTCCACCAATGTTGCATAAATTCTTTACTTACTGCTTGATCTAACTTTTGGGCAGTTAGAGGCCCTTTTGATAATGGGTAAAAGTTCCAATGGTGTGCATAATGAGACGACAAACCTGTTTTTAATTTTTGGCTTTTTAGTGCTGTCAACAATTCTTTAGCTAAATCTCTTTTTGGTCCTAATTGGAGTGCATTAAATTTGGTGTGATGCGAATTATATAGGGCAAATCCATCATGATGTTCTGCTACTGCCACCACATATTTTGCTCCTGATGTTTTAAATAAATTTACCCATTCAAAGGCATCAAATTGCTGATAATGTAGTTGAGGTAAAAAGTCTTCGTATTCCTTTTTTCCTCCCCAAGTATTTAAATGATACTGATGTAGAGGGTGTGGTTCATAATTAATTATTTTTCCTTTAGCGTTGTATTGTACACTATCAAGATCCATCCAACGCGCATAATTAGGTGATTTAATTGCTGGAACATTATATATTCCCCACTCTACAAAAATCCCTAATTTGGTATCGTTAAACCATAAAGGAACCTCATACTTTTGTATAGACTCCCAATTTTCTTCATAAGTGGTTTGCTGTTGTTCATTACTCTTTTTCCCTGTAATAGTAAATCCAAGAATAATAAGAACAATTAAAGTTAATAGTATGCTAATTGCTTTAGACATGTGTTTTTAAATTCAAAATGACATACTTTTCAAAAATTGTAGCTCAAGAATTTTTCGATTTTATATAAAGAGAGTAATTGGAAATAAAAATTTCTCAACTACTCCCTACCTTATATATCATCTAAAGTGTTTGCTCTAGTTCTCCACCTAATTCTGTTTCTTGGTAACCTTCGCATTGAATCTTAAAAGCGTGTGCAAAGTTGGATGGGAAACTTTTTGGCTTTTTGATTACTAGCCCTTTTTCATTTCTTTCCCATTGTAACTCTTCATTACTACCTAATAAGATTACTTTTTCAATTTGATTATTCAGTATACCTAATTCTGTACTCAAGGATTTAATTTCTATATCTCCCTTTGGAGTATCCATAACTAAGGCATAAAACTCACTCTCGTTTTTCTTAGTAAACCTGATATCTTTTTCGTTATAAACAATTTTATTTCTTTCGATTTTATGACCTCCTGCAGGTATTCTAGTAGGGCCTTCACCAAAAGTTTTCCATGTTCTTGTACCATAAATAGCATCACCATTAATTGCTAACCATTCTCCCATTTCAATTAACAGATTTTCCATTTCAAATGGTATAGTTCCATCAGGATTAGGAGGTACATTTAACAGCATATTCCCATTTTTAGAAACAATATCAATCAAGATATCCACTAATTCATTAGTAGATACAAATTTTGCATTAGATCTGTAAAACCAAGTACCAGGAGAGGTATCAGTAATCCAAGTCTCTTTTTTGGGTTGGTTTGGACGTCCTCTTTCGTAATCTCTTACTGCAGAAACCTCCGGAAAGGTAGATTCTTTATACAAAACAGCCACTTCTTTGTCCCATTCTTGGGCCTTGTTATAATAATAGGCTAAGAATTTTTGTCTAGATGCGTCATTCATATTTTCTAACCACCAATCAAACCAAATAATATCTGGTTGATAGACGTCGATATATTCCTTTAACTTTGCCCACCATTCATCGTAAAAACGATCTGTTGGAGTGTTATTATAGAAATCATGAGGATCAGTATATAGATCATAGTCTTTTGGATCTACTCCTCCATATTCATGAGCAGGTGCAAAATACTTCCATGTAAAGGCATGATGAAAAGAAGCGATAAACTTCATTCCTCTTTTTTCTACTTCTTCTTTTAATTCTTTTGAAACATCTACTCCGCCATAGTTTTTAGAATTCCAACGCGTTGACTTAGCATCCCACATGGCAAAATTATCATGATGCATTGCCACTGGACCTGCATATTTAGCACCAGATTTCTCGAAAAGTTCTGCCCATTTCTGAGCATCAAAACCTGTAGTTTTAAAGTTCTCGATCAAATATTTATACCCGAACTCAGCAGGATCCCCAAATTGTTCAACATGATGAACATAATTACTTGTAGGATTAGTATTGATAGTACCATCTTTCTTTTTTGGTAACTTCCCTGTTCTCCAATTCGGAATACCATTTTTGCCATACATAAGCATACCATGCCATCCACCCATCTTGAAACCTGGCTTCATATTTACAAAAGCACCAGAAACAGGTCCCCAGTGGGTATAAATACCAAATTTTGCGTCCTTAAACCATTCAGGCGATTTATTTACTTTGGAAAGAGATTCCCAATCTTCCGTAAATTTTTGACTTGTATCCAACTCTTGTTGCTTTGGTTGCATTTGGCAAGCCGATAAAGCAATTAAAGCAGAGGCCGTTAATGTTTTTAAAAATTTCATACTACTTGATTTATACTTCGACATTCTATCTCATAATTCAGTCTTAGAGTATAGACTGATGTTGATGTCTTACCAACTCGATAAATCAAATGTAAAATGTGCTTATAAAAGACTTAGTAAATATTACCTCCATTATAGGGGGAGAAATTGCAGGACAAAAAATCAAGTCATTTTATACAGCAATTGACCATTTTTGATACTTCAGCTAATATCCACTAAATGATAGTGAATATTGAACCAAGGATACAGAATATGTACATGAAGTAACGGTTTTGGGTAATAGCACTATTAGTTTTAACAAAGGTAAACTGCTGTTTATTTATAAAGTGTTGGGCTACAATTAAAGAACACTTGATTTTAGTCCATTTTAACGGGTGTTATTTTTATTAATACCCCATAGCTACTCTAAAAGGGATAAATAATTGTAATTTCCCCCTGTTAATAAATTACAACTACAATATGCAACTGTAGAACAATGTACTTAATATGAAATATCAGATGAAGCACTATTACTATCAAAACTCTTTTTCTCTTATCACAATTGTCACTGTATTATTAATTTCTCTTTCTGCAACTCTACTAAAAGCAAATGATGCAGAAATTGTATTTGACATTGAATTATATTCAACAAAAAATGGATTAATTCAAAACGACATCAATAGCATTTACCAAGACAGTAAAGGTATTATGTGGTTTGGTACAAATGCTGGGATCAGTAAATTTGATGGCTATACTTTCACTAATTATAGCATGGACACCCATCAACTTTCATCCAATATTATTAGTAGTTTCCAAGAAGATCAAAACAATCATCTTTGGATAGGATTACTCAATGCAGGAGTGTGCAGATTAGATCTTAGAACAGGCGAGATGACCACTTTTAAAAACACTAAGATCAAGAAGATCTTCACATCCAATAATATTCAAACCATTGCATCAGATGATGAGGGAAATATATGGATTGGAACAACCAAAGGTCTGAATTGTATTAAGGCAGATGATTTAACAAAGGATGAATTTGAAGCCACAAAGTATTTTGTAAACCACCATAATCCAAAAGGTATTAGAGATAATTTCATCACAAAAATATTTAATGATGAAAATGATAACTTATGGATTGCCTCAAAAAAAGGATTACAGATCGCAATAAAACCATCCGGTAATCAACCCTTTTATACTTTTAAAAGTATCAATAAGAATAAACCTATAACCATAAAAGATATTGTTGAAAATGAAAAAGGAATTTTCATCTGTAGTTTTAATGGTATCTACACATTCGATCAAAAAAACTTTAACTTAAAAAAAGTCACGAATTCGGTAGTTAATACAATGGTCATTGACCCTAATAATTATCTTATTGGAGGAACAAAAGAAGGTTTGTTCTTTATGGAATATGATGAGGTCAATGGACAATACATTAAAAAGAAGCACTTCCATAGTGAAAACAATGAAGCACTAAAAATTAACATTATCTCTAAAGTATACAAAGATAAGTTAGGTGTTATATGGATAGGTACTAAAGGAGGTGGTGTCATTAAATATAATCCAAATGGAAAGAGGTTCAAAGACATATACAGAACAAACGATCCTTCAAGTTTATCTTACAATAAAGTACGATCAATTTATGAAGATAGTCGTGGCCGTATTTGGATTGGTACAAAAGGAGGCACTTTAAATGTTTTGGAACATCAAAATGATGGATTAAAATTGGGTTATAAAAATGTGACTTTTGATGGTAGTAAATCGAACATCACCTTCGGAGTGGTTGAATGGGGAGATCAATTAGTTTTTGCGAATAGAAAACAAGGTAAAATCTTTATTACTGATAATGATATTGAAATAAAAGATAATCATGATATTTCACTAGATCATCAGCTAGAAGTAAAGATTGATGTACCAACTTTTGCTTTAAAAAGTGAAGGTGATTCTATTCTTTGGTTAGGAACTTATGGAAATGGTTTAATACGTGGCATTCGTAAAAACGATAAGATAGAATGGAAAAATATCACATATGATGGAGACAACCAAAAAGGTAAAATCAAAATCATTAGAAGTATTATGATAGATCAACATGGAAATGTTTGGTTAGGCTCATCACAGGGTTTAGTCTATATTTCTAATGAAGAAAAATTGAAAGAATCACCTGAATTTATCGTTTATCAAAATCGTGTAAAAGTACCCAACAGTTTAGCTTATAATTATCTTCTACCTGTTTTTGAAGCTTCTAATGGAGAGATTTGGATCGGTACTATGGGTGGAGGTATAAGTGTTTTCAATCCAAACCTACAAACAGGATCTGCAATTTCTTTTGAGAACATTACCATAAAAGATGGATTGCCAAGTAATATCATAAAATCAATTTTAGAAGATGATTATCAAAATCTTTGGATATCTTCTAATAATGGTATTTCTAAGATCAACTTAGATTCAAGAGAAATTAAGAATTATAACATTAGAGATGGACTACAAGATAACGAATTCAGTGATTTATCATCATGTAAACTAAAAAATGGAGATTTAATGTTTGGTGGAGTAAATGGGATTAATTACTTCACACCTCATGAAATTGTAGACGAATATCTAGTGGGTGATCTTATTTTTACCAATCTAAGTGTATTGAATAAAAGTATTCATGTAAATGACACTCTAGATGGTAATATAATTCTAAAACATAAAATAGAATACACCCAAAAGATCCATTTGAATCATAATCAAAACAGTTTTGCATTAGAATTTGCTGGACTACATTTTGGATCTCCTTATAAAAATAAATATAAATATCGTTTAAACGGATTTGATAAAGAATGGATTACTACAGATGCCAATTTGAGAATCGCTAAATACACTAATATTCCTCCTGGCAGTTACACACTAGAGGTAAAAGCATCTAATGCAGATAATATTTGGAATCCGAATTCATTATTTTTAGACATTGACATTGCTTCACCTTGGTGGGCTACACTATGGGCAAAATGTTTATATGGCTTATTAATCATAGGTTTGATTTACCTTTTCTCTAGGTTCTCTTTAATTACAGTTAACAAACATCATCAATTAGAATTAGAAAAGTTTGAGCGTGAAAAATTAGAGCATTTAAGTAAAATGAAATTACAATTTTTTACTAATATTTCTCATGAACTTCGCACTCCACTCACTCTAATTAATACACCTATAGAACAATTGATAAATAAGGGTTCTTCTTATTCTGCCTTAGAGAAAGAAAAATATTTTAAACTCATTCATAAAAATGTAAATCATTTAATGAATCTGGTAAATCAATTATTGGATTTCAGAAAAATGGAACAAGGCCATATGGCTTTACAGGTTAAAAAAAGAGATTGGGTATTGTTTACAGAACAAATTTTCCATTCTTTTAAAGAATTTGCCAACTATGAACGTATTGAATTTAACTTAGATATTAAGTCACATTGCATCATAGGTTATTTGGATGAAGATAAATTGAAGAAGGTTTTGTATAATTTGTTATCCAATGCATTTAAGTATACACATGCTGGAGAAGTAAAAATCATAATTCAGCAAGTGGAAGGTAATGTTGAAATCAGTATTAAAGACACAGGTTTTGGAATAGATAAAGATCAATTAAAATACTTATTTGAGCCGTTTTATCAGGCAGATGATCAATCAAAAGCAAAGAGTGATGGTACTGGTATTGGTCTATCATTTACCAAAAGTTTAGTTGAATTGCATTATGGATCTATCCATGTAGAAAGTGAGAAAAATCTAGGGTCTACTTTCACCATTCGTATCCCATTAGAAGAAGAGATATATAAAGATGATATGGCATTCGAAGCTATTAATGAAGACAAAGAGGAAACGGAATTACAAGTGGAATATGAATTAACTCCTCAAGAAGAAGAATTAAGCTTATCTACTAAACCAAAGATTGTTATTGCTGATGATAACCCCCAAATATTAGATCTTTTATACGAGTTATTGAAAGATAACTATAAGGTATTTAAGGCTGAAGATGGAGAAATTGCTTTCAATTTAGCTAAAGAAGTCATGCCTAATTTGATCCTATCTGATATAATGATGCCGAAAATGGATGGTTATGAACTGACTAAAATGATTCGTGAAGACCCTCAAGTTTGTCATTTATCAATGATACTTTTAACCGCAAAGAACTCTAAGGATAGTAAATTAAAAGGATATGAATACGGTGTAGATGCTTATGTTACCAAACCTTTTAATTCAGAAGTCCTTCTTGCTAGAATAAATACACTAATCGAAAATAGAAAACGTCTACAAAAGAATTTTAGGACCAATATTGATACACAACCTAGTGAGGTAACATTCACGTCTATAGATGAACGCTTTTTGAATCGTTTAGTATCAATTGTTGAAGAACATATTTCTGATCCTAAATTTACTGTAGAGAGAATGGCTTTTGAGTATGGTACAACTCCTCTCCGACTAAATCAAAAATTAAAGGCACTCACAGAACAAACAGCAAAAATATTTATAAGAAATATCCGACTAAAAAGAGCGGCACAGTTACTCAAAATGGGACGGTATGGTGTGAGTGATGTCACCTATGAAGTTGGATTCAGTGATTTAAAATATTTTAGAAACTGTTTTAAGAAAGAATTTGGGGTACCGCCTTCTCATTTCTTAAGAAAAAAAAAGAAGGAAGATGAGGCAAATAAAGCTATTGAAGCAGAGTAATACTACAAAATAACCACCTATTGAATCTAAGAAATAGGTAATCACAAACAGACTCAAACCGCTAATTAACAGCGTTTTAACTTGAAATAAAACTAATCTTCAAAGAACCAATGAGGGGGGGGATAAATTTATTGCTACTACTTGCAGAATTTTTTTTTTTACTTTAAACATATTTACCCCCCCCATTTTTTAGGAGTATTAGTACGCAATAGGTGTAAAGAGTACGCTTACCTTCGAGTCATTATTTCAAATAAACTTTTTATGAAATGAAAGGAAAATTATCTGTAATTCATCAACTACTATTTCAGAAAGTCTTCTTTTTAAGTCTCTTCTTTACTCTAGGTTTTACAGCACATACGTATGCTCAGAAATCTTTTGTTGCAGAAGGATTTATTGTAGATGAAGACGATGCTCCAATACCAGGAGTTAACATTTTGATTAAAGGCACAAATATTGGTACAGTGACCAATTTTGATGGGAAATTCAAAATGATTATTCAAAAAGAAAAAACCGTTTTAGTTTTCTCTTCTATCGGATACATACCTTTTGAGTTAGAAGTATCTAGTGAGTCTAATTTAAACCTTCGTATGAACTATGATACGGAAGCATTAGATGAAGTAGTAGTGATTGGCTATGGTCAACAAGAAAAAAGAGAAGTCACTGGTTCTGTGGCTCAAGTGAAATCAGAACAAATCAATTCTTTGGCTACTTCTGATTTAGCGACTGCAATTCAAGGACAAATGGCCGGTGTTAGTGTAAGCTCAGAATCAGGTGCCCCTGGTGAGAATGCGACAATTACTATTAGAGGTATATCCTCTTTTCAAGATGGTGGTTCTGAACCTCTTTATGTGGTAGACGGTGTTACATATACCACAAACCCTAACATTGCTCCTCAAGAAATTGAATCTATTGAAGTGCTAAAAGATGGTGCTTCAGCTGCAATTTATGGTTCTAGAGCTTCTGCTGGTGTGGTATTAATCACAACAAAAAGAGGTGAAAGAGGAACTATGAAAGTAGCTTTAGACTCTTATTATGGTGTGCAAAAAATCGTCTCTGATATTGATTTAGCCAATTCTACGGATGCTATGTACATCAATCACTTAATGTGGAAAGGAGATCCCACTACACCAAACCCTTTGGAAAACAACCCTAATGCAATGTATTACAATACAGATTGGTTGAAGGAACTTCAAGTAGATATGGCTCCAATACAAAATCATTCCTTGAGATTATCGGGAGGTTCGGATAACCTTACCTATTCTGTTGTTGGTACTTTGTTTGACCAACAAGGTATTCAGATCTCTTCTGCTTATCAAAGAAAAACTTTGAGAGCAAATACCACTTTCGAAAAAAATAAATTGAAAGTTCAAGTCAATTTGGGTTATCAAAATAGTTATAAAGACAACCCTCCTGCTAATATTCAGTATCAAGCATTACGTCAGGACCCTTACCGTCCAGGTATAAATAGAGGTGATGAATATGTGATTGAAGGCTCAAATCCTGAAAGAATGTCAAATTTACTTTCTAGAATCAATGAAACAAATGAGACAAGAGGAAACAATTATAATGGTAATGCTAAATTCACTTATGAATTACTTAAAGGACTTAAGTTAAATGCTAACATTGGTGGTTCTTATAGTTCTGGCCACACTAAATGGTTTACCCCTACATTTGATGTATACAATGGTAACGGGGAATACAATGCACGAGCATCAAATCCTTTAAACGAGCTTAGATTAACTGATACATATAGTCTGAGAACAATTCAGGAATATACCGCTACCTACAATAAAAAATGGGGAAAGCACAGCTTATCACTATTAGCGGGTAATACTTGGGAGACGGCAGAACAAAGACGTCAATCTGTACATGCGATTGATATGCCTAATAACATCCCTAATCTTGGTGTAGCACAAGAAGTAAGAGGTATTGACGAACGTTATGCCGCTAGTTCTAATATTGGTTTACTTGGAAGAATACAATATAGTTACGCTGGAAAGTACATGGTTTCTGCTAGTATTAGACGTGATGGGTCGTCACGTTTCCACCCTAAAAATAATTGGGGTAACTTCAAATCTTTTTCTGCTGGTTGGAATATATCAGAAGAAAGCTTCTTTGATGCATTAAAACCTACTTTTAGTAACTTAAAACTAAGAATTGGTTATGGTGAAACAGGTAGTGATAAAGCAGGACAAGGTTTAAGTAATTTATTAGCAGACCTTCCTTATGTGGCTATTGTGACTCCTCAAATTGATTATGTTTTAGGTGTTGGTGAAAATGACATTTTATATCCTGGTGCTTCAAATCCAACTTATGTGGATGAAGACATTACATGGGAAACAAATATTTCTCAAAATATAGGGTTAGATGGTGAGCTATTCTCAGGTAAAGTATTTTTCAATTTAGATTTTTATCGTTCCGAAAAAAGAAACATGTTACTTCCTGTAGAACTCCCTCCATCTGCTGGTGGAACAATCGTAGGTAATTACAACAAAATGTGGCAAAACGTTGGCAACTTAACTAATAAAGGAATTGAATTAGGATTAGGTTACAACACGCACATCAACAAAGTAAAAGTAACTTTAAACGGTACATTTACAAGAAACTTTAACGAAGTCACCGCCTTAGCACCCACCATGGAATCTGTGCCAGGAGGACGCCCGCTTGGTAATGCATCTGAACCTACAACCTTCTTGATTCCAGGTTATGAAGCAGGAGCTTTCTTCTTAATTCCAACAGATGGCACCATCAAAACACAAGAGGAATTGATAGAATATAAAAAGATGATTCCAACTGCAAAAATTGGAGATTTAAAATATGTCGATGTAAATAATGATGGTGTTATTGATCAAAAAGATAGAGAATATCAAGGTAGTGGAACACCGTTATGGGAAGCTGGCTTGTCTTTAAACCTAGCCTACAAAGGTTTTGATTTAGGCATTATGTTATTCGGTTCTTATGGAGCAAAAATCTATAACGGTTCTAAAGCTTATGCTTATAGTCAGAAGACTAGTAAAGAATTAGTAAATGCATGGTCTCCAGAAAACCCGACTTCTAATGTTCCAACACCAAGAAGAAGTTCTACTCACATGAATACTAGAACGTACTCGGATTACTTCTTGGAAGATGGTTCTTATTTAAAAATTCAAAACATCACATTAGGTTACTCAATACCACAGAAAGTAATGGCTAAAGCAGGTATCAGCAATTTTAGAATGTATGTAAGTGCTCAAAATCCTTTTGTATTTACAAATTACACAGGTTATGACCCTGAAATTGGATCTAAAAATGTTTTCTATCGTGGTGTTGATACGGGTAAATACCCAGTTGCATCAACTTATAGAGCAGGTATTTCATTACAATTCTAAATTAAACAACAATGAAACATCTAATAAAAATAAGCTTAGGATTACTAATCAGCATTTCATTAATAGGATGCTCTGATTGGTTCGATATTGAAAATCAAAATACCCTTGAAGAAAGAGAATTCTGGAAAAATGAGAAAGAAGCTTTAATGGGTGTAATGGCAGCATACAGTGGGTTGCAAAACCATGGCTCTCTGGGAGGAAACTCTGCTGCTTCTATGCCAACAAGGTCAGATACTGGCAGACCAAGTATTTGGAATGATCAGTACGTTGAATTATCAAAATTATTATTTAACGATAATACCAGTATTGTAAAATTAAAGTGGGCCGATCTTTACACCACTGTTTTCAGAGCTAATCAAATTATTGATAAAGTCCCTGAAATTCAAGACATAAGTGATGAAAGCAAAGAGTTGTTTTTAGCGGAAGCACACTTTATACGTGGAGTTTGTTTTTATTGGCTTTACAGCACTTACAATGATGGATCAATTGTTTTGCATACTACAGTTGCAAAAAATAAAGAAGACATTTCTAAAGCATTGAGCCCAAAAGAAGAGGTCTTTGAACAAATTCTAAGTGACCTTACTTATGCACAAGAAAGGTTGCCTGAGACTTGGGAAGAAAATTATTTAGGCAGAGCAACTTGGGGTGCTGCAACTGCATTTATCGGACAGGCTTATTTAAATGCTCTAGACTATACTAAAGCTCAAAATGAGTTTAAGAAAATAATTGATAGAGAAGATTTATATAGCCTTACACCTGAAATTAGTTGGAACTTTGATATTGAACATGAGTTTAATTCTGAATCAATTTTTGAAGTCTCTTTCTCTGATACACAAAAACCGAATGGTGGAGGTGTAATTATAGATGGTCCTACAGGTACAGAAGGAACAAGACGCGGAGTATATATGGCTCCTAGTGGAGCAAATGGTAGTCGTTTATCTATGCCGTCTTACTGGTTAACCATTCTTTTTCAGAATGATGAAATGGATTCTACTGATGTGAGAAATGAGGGATTAAAACATTCTATCAGGTCTCAAAATTCTATTGTAATGGCAGACGATGATTATGAATATTATCAAAAACGTCCTACTGATGTTCATGGTACTTTCAAAAACAGAGAATCATCTTATATGAGAAAATTCCAAAATTGGTGGGACGAATACGAATCATTTGGTACAAAGGAAATTTCTGGAATTAACGAAAGAGTCATCCGTTTAGCCGATGTATACCTTTTATATGCTGAATGTTTAATACAAACTACTGGTAGTGCAGGTACTTTTGAAGCAGTACATTATATCAATAGAGTAAGAAGTCGTTCTGCGGTGGTTCCATTAGATCACAACGAATACAATACTGCAGAAAAAGTTATGGATCATTTAATGTATGTTGAAAGACCATTAGAGCTAATGTATGAAGGCCATGACACCCGTTGGGTCGATATGAGACGTTGGGGAATTATTAAAGAACAGTATGATCGTTTATCGAAAAAGAAGTATTACATGAGGAAAAAAATACTTTACATATTACCTGATGATGCCACTGAGGGGCCTAACGGCGAAAGATTGCTTCAGGAATTCCAAGATGCTGCGGCTTCATATACACCTGACTACCACAACTACTTCCCTATTCCAATAGACGAAGTATTATCTAATCCGAATATTTAAATTGATATCAGATGAAAATATATAAGAAAAGCATCTTTGCCATTCTATTCTGTCTTATTTCTGTTTTTTCTTGTAAGCCAGAATTCGAATACGATAAAATTACTGATATATATATATTCAGTACTGTATCTTCAAGTAATGATTTGGTTACTACTATCGGAAAAAGTTATTCTTTTACGGATGCCTCAAGAGGTGAATATGTAAGAGAATGGACCGTTAATGGACCTTCTTTTTTCACCAATAATGGCGATTCTGTTTTGACAGAACATATTGCACATGTTCAATTTAAAGAGACAGGTATTGTCCCGGTAAAAGTAACGTTAGACTTTGGAGATCCTTCTTTAAATTATGATACTACTTTTAATGTAGCTGTCTTTGATTCTGTGGTTACGGCAGATTTTGAAGTTGCCAATATCGAAGGTGACTTTAAAGAGACTAATGGAAAATATACCATTGAATCTGGTACATTTATCACTTTTAAAAGTACTAGTGAAGGGTTCCCTGATGTATTTGAATGGAATGCTGACGTGAATGGTGAATTTAAAGATTCTTTAGCAAGAATGGAATTCGTAACTCCAGGTACGTATGATGTTACTTTAACAGCTTCTCGTAAAGAACCTATAAGTGGAAAAAAAGGAGAAATTACAAAAACAGCATTGATAGAAGTAGTTCCTTCTTCGATTCCCTACGTACTTGACCAACTCACTCAAGATGCTAACGGTAATATTTTTGTAAAGTTAAATAGGGATTTAAATGTTGATGAAATTAATGATAATACCATCAATAACTTTAAAGTGACTGATGCACTAGGTGAAGTACAAACTATTAATCACCTTACGGTATCAAATGAATTAAATAATACGATTATTTTATTTGTAGACCCTAATTTCTCAAGTCTATTTGTGACGTATAAACAAGCCAATCAATCAGGTGATATCATCTCAGTAGATGGTGTTCTTTTAGAAGAGTTTACTGATGTAAAAGTTGAAGGTTATCAGCATAACTTTTTTACTAATGGCAGCTTCGAAAATGGTACGTACGCTCCTTTTAATGATGGAAAATGGATTGGTAGTGGAGGTATGAAAGTATTAAAAGATCCTTCTATTGCAGTAGATGGAGATTACTTCTTAGCCGTCAACTTTGACCCATATACTCATAAAAATGGAAATGGATCAAAGCTAAGTATTGAAATGACAGATGACTACTTCCCAATAAGTACTGAAAAGAAGTATACTTTTGAATTCTATGCAAAAGCTATTGGTAATATACGCACACTAAAAGTATCTATTAAAGACCAAGAATCTGGTAACAGTGTTAATAAATCTCTTCATAGTAATTTGATAGATGGTGAATGGGTTAAAATTACTTGGTACTCTAATGAATCAATTCCAAAAGATTTCATCCAGGCGTACATACAATTTGATCTGATAGCAGAACCAGATGAGACGGCTCAGCTATTGATTGATCATATGGTATTTACTGAACATGTAGAATAATTGAATTGTTAATCACAATTAATTTCAAATCAGGATTTCATTATTATGGAATCCTGATTTAAAAAAATCACCTCTTCATAAATAATAAAAACAACCTATTTACTACATGAATGAAATGTAAATGTTTACTTAAAAAAATTAAAATGAAACAGAAAAACTGCAACTACTTTAAATTAAATTTTCTGACCCTTTTTATAATAATGCTATGCCATTATCAAACTGTTTGGGCAGAAGAAAATGAAAAAATATTTTTTTCAGGATTTGAAAAGGAATTAGATACTGAATGGTCGTCAGTTACTTATACTGGTTTGCCACTATTCGAAAGATCATCAGATGACGTTTTTAAAGGACTACAATCATGTCACTTTCGATTTAATGATGCAAATCAAAAGGTCAATTTCACTACCTCTAAAAATATTAAATGGGAAGCCGGAAAAGTATATAAGATCTCATTCTATTATAAGAATATCAAATCTATTAATAATAGAAAATCTAATATCAAATTCTTTGGAGGTGATGGAAGTAAAATCGGTCAAATCAACTTTGATCCTTTAGATAATTCAGAATGGACACAGGTCAAATTTAGTTTTACACCTACTAAAAATGATGATAATGGTTATATTCTGTTTTCGTATCATCCAAATTCTAACGGCAAAGGAGAATTATTTGTTGATAATTTTGAAGTGAAAAAATTGGCAAACGACTTCTTTCAAGAACTAAAAACTAAAACAATAAAATCGAACCCAGATATTAAATGGGTACAATTTGGACCTGGGATGAGTGGCAACAATAAAGTCGCTTTTTGGCACCCTACTGATAAAAACACCCTCTATATTGGTCCAAATATGGGGAATGTCTACAGAACCACTGATAAAGGAAAATCTTATGAAACACTTTTGAATGAAGATGCCAAAGGTTTTGATTCGGGAGAAAGAGGACCAAGAGAATTTTATAGCATTGATTTCTCTAGACAGAATGCAAATTTTGGTTTTGCAACTGACAAAAGAAATCTAGGTATCTATAAATCATTAGATAAGGGTAAATCTTGGAAATTAATTAAAAATTCTCAATTTAATAAACGTTTTATTTCTTGTATTACAGTTGATCCAAAAAATGATGAAATTTGGTATGCTGGAGGAGGAAGAATGAGAGATTATGCAAGGGTACTATTTTCAAAAGAGCAACCTCACGGTACTTATTTAAGCTCTGCTAGTCAAGGAAAAATTTGGAAATCCACTGATAAAGGAATTTCTTGGAAGTTAATGAATAACGGTATTCATGCAAAAACTGAAGTGGAAACACTATTGGTAGACCCTAACAATTCTAATATTGTTTATGCAAATACTAACAGAGGATTTTATAAAAGTATTGATGCGGGTAAAACATGGATAAAAAAAACAGAAGGATTTGACCACGATGTGATGCGTGCTATGTCCTATCATTTAAATCCATCTACCAATAAAATTACTTTATTTGTTATTAATAATGTTATTTGGAAACGAGACGGACAAACTGTAACAGATGCTGGAGGCGGCATCTTTAAGAGTACAGACAAAGGCGAATCATGGCAAAAGATTAATGGTGATTTAGCATTAGATTTATCTTTTTTTAATTCAAATCGAAATATCAAAAAGAGTTACTACACGACTGTAGCATTTTATTTTGGTATGAGTTATTCTGAAGCAGTAGCTACATTTCCTAAACTACCTACAAAAATTACTCAAAGGTTTAATACTATTGAAGTAGATCCAACAGACGTTAATAATATTTATCTGAATAATGAATATTCCAATTCTTCCAAAAATAATTTTAAACCAGGACAAATATGGCGAACAAAAAATGGTGGAAAACATTGGTATATCACTTTGAGAAATGGTAAAAATTGGGAAGAAGGTTCTCCAGATGCTGATTACTGGAATTCTAGAAATAATCCTATCGGTAATAATATCCAATTGAATTATCTAAAACATTGGATGAAAAGGGATGATTACGAAAGAAAGGGTAGTAATTTTGCTAGATTTAATGCAGATGGTACTGTGCTTCATGCTAACATGGCTAAAGTTTCTTTAATGTCCTATGATAAAGGTGATACTTGGGTTGATATTGATGATATAGAAGTTACACCTAAATCTGATAATTTTGTTGGGGCAGGAAACAGTAATGTACCTGGTCATGGGTTTTACCAACATCCTAAATATCCTGGCCAAGTATTTTGTATGGCAGGAGAAAACTCACTTTGGATCACTAATGAAGAAGGAAATCATATTAAAAAGGGAGCCCAAGCAGCACGATATAAATCTTTGACAGATGCAGAACAATCTATCAGTTCTTATGCCATAGATCCTAATGATACTAATAAACATTATGCATTATTCTTCCGTCAGCATAATAAGGGTGAATGTCTGAGAAGTTTAGATGGTGGTAATACCTGGGAAGCAATAGGTGTGGCAATACCAAAATGGGAATTACCTAAAACTGGAGGAGATCAATCTGTACATCAAATGCATTTAACTATTGATCCTGTTCAAACAAAGAATCTTTACTTCTGTGTACCTAGAAGAAGTAAGAATATCGAACTAGTTGGCAATACAATTACTGGTTTTGGAGTACATCGTTCTACTGATGGTGGAGTCAATTGGAAAGAAATTAATAATGGTTTACCCAAAGACCCCGATGTTTGTAAAATTGCTTTAGATCCTCAAAACTCAAATACTATTTATGCCGCAGTTCAAGATAAAGACGGTGGATTATTTGTATCTTTAAATAAAGGAAATTCATGGACTGAAGTAACTTCAACTCAACATATTTCAAAATCTGAAGGTATTAATGATATACATTTTAGTGGTGATGGTAAAGTCTATATTACTTCAGGTACTAAAAATGGAGGTGCCGATAATGGTGGTCTTTGGGTAAGTGAAGATAATTTGGTTACATGGAATAAAATATTTGATTATCCTTGGACTTATAGAGTAGAAACGGCTGTTTATGATCCTAATATAATATTGCTGTCTACTCTTCCTAATACCACAATTAACACTTTCAACCCAGGTGTCTATCTATCAAAAAATGGTGGTGAAAGTTGGGAAAAAATTAACTTAGGAAATGGTCAATCAGATAGAGTAAATGATATTGCTATTAATAATTTCTATCCTGGAAAGTATTATGCTTCTACCTATGGTAGTGGATGGTATATGGCATTAGATCCTAAAGCAACAATTAAAGCTGAAACGATTTATTTTGATGAAAACAACATCAAAATAAAAAAAGGAACATCTAGTCAACTTCGCCCCATTATCTTCCCTGAAAATGCCCATCACCAAGGTATTGAATATTTTAGTGAAGATAAAACAATAGTATCAGTCTCTTCAAGTGGAAAAATAAAAGGGCAAAAAAAGGGTAAAACAAGTATTTATGCCTCTTTAAAAAATAGTGATGTTACCACTTCAATAGATGTTGAAGTATTTAATTCATCATCACCTAACTCTCTATCCGTATCTGAAGAATGGATATTGTATCCAAATCCAACTTCTGGAAAGATTTTTCTAAAAGGAAGTTTAGCTGTTGATACTATTGAATCGGTTAGTATTTATGACCTAAATGGACAGGTTCATAACTGTAAACTACAAAAGGAAAATAATAAGTTTGTCATAGATACTTCATCACTTAAAAATGGTATTTACACACTTGTTCTAAATACAAAAAACACAATCAAACACTTTAAGTTTTTGAAAAAGTAATACATAATAAAGAAGTATATTTATCACAATTATTATTTCTTTATTTAATAAAATACTCATCAAAAAAAGGCGAAGAAAAATCTTCGCCTTTTTTACAATAATGATGATTTCAAATTATAACTCTTGCTCTAAATCACCTCCAATATCATTTTCTTTATAACCTTCACATTGAATCTTAAATGCATGTGCAAAGTTTGTTGGGAATGAGTTTGGTCTTTTAATGATTAAACCTTTTTCATTTCTTTCCCATTCTAAAGATTCTTTACTTCCTAAAAGAGTGATTTTTTCTATAGTGTTGTTTAAGACACCGAACTTAGTACTTAATGTTTCAATAACGATCTCCCCTTTTGGTGTATCCATTACCAAAGCAAAGAATTCATTATCATTCTTTTTTGTAAAACGGATATCATTTTCCTTATATACAATTTTTTGTCTTTCAATTTTATGACCACCTGATTCAATTCTTGTGGGGCCCTCTCCAAATATTGTCCATGGACGAGTACCATAAATTGCCTCTCCATTTACTTCTAACCATCCACCCATCTCAGTAAGTAATTTTACCATTGGTTCAGGAATTGTACCATCAGGATCTGGAGGAACGTTTAAAAGCATATTCCCGTTTTTAGAAACAATATCAATCAAAATATCTACTAACTCATTTGTAGTTACAAACTTAGCATTTGATCTATAAAACCATGTCCCTGGTGATGTATCAGTTACCCAAGCATCTTCTTTTGGTTGATTAGGACGTCCTCTTTCATAATCTCTAACCGCAGTTGTTTCTGGGAAAGTGGTTTCTTTAAACATGACAACTACTTCTTTGTCCCATTCTTTGGCTTTGTTATAATAGTAGGCTAAGAATTTTTGTCTATACTTCTCCTCCATGTTTTCTAACCACCAATCAAACCAAATAATGTCAGGCTGGTACACATCAATATATTCTTTTAACTTCGCCCACCATTCTTGATGGTATTTTTCTGTTGGCATATTACTATCCCAACCATGTGGTTCAGTATATAAATCGTAATCTTCTGGACTAACACCTCCATACTCGTGAGCGGGCACGTAATATTTCCAAGTAAAAGCATGATGAAAAGAACCAATAAACTTCATTCCTCTTTTCTCGACTGATTTTTTTAATTCACCAGAAATATCCACCCCTCCATAATTAATAGAATTCCAACGTGTTGATTTTGCATCCCACATAGCAAAATTATCATGATGTATTGCTACAGGACCTGCGAATTTTGCTCCTGATATTTTAAACAATTCAGCCCATTTTTCGGCATCAAATCCTGTAGGTTTAAAATTTTCTATCAGATATTTATATCCAAATTCTTTCGGATCCCCGAATTGCTTTACATGATGTAAATAATTGGGAGTAGGTGCATAACTTGGTGTACCATCAGAATTTTTGGGATACGCTCCTGTCTTCCAATTAGGAATTCCTTTTTTGCCATACATCAACATACCATGCCAACCGCCTAAGTATTCATCTTTTTTCATGTTTACAAAAGCACCTGATACAGGACCAAAATGAGTATATATTCCAAATTTGGCATCTTTATACCAGTCTGGCTCTTTGTTTACTTGTGAGATTGATTCCCAATCTTCTTTAATAGTTGCTTCATTTTCGATAGTTGTTGTTTTTGGAGGTTGCTGACAAGACATCATTACTCCAAGAATTAATACGGGTATAGTAATAAAAAATTTCATACTTGATTTAAAGATATAATCAAAAAATAATTGATTAGAAGCACTTCATTTGATGATCAAATTTTAGTAATCATCTTTAGTAAAGAAAATAATATCTTCTTCCAATATCTTAAAATTAAACTAAAATGGGTAAAACAATACTTTCTAATACTAGACAATAAATCAACATCACATTAAATGAATCGAATGATAGGGATTTATAGAGACATGTATGATAAAAAGAATGTTAATTGATCGCTATAAAGACAAATTAAAATTTTTGACTTCATTTAGTATGAAGTCAAAATGAAGTCAATCATTCTTTTATCCTTTGACTTTTTTATAGCTTTTATTTTTTCTTTGCAACCAATCTTATTGAATCTCCTTCTTCAAATTCCATGTATTTTTCGACCTCCAAAATCTCAAAATAAGGTTCAAAAAGTTGAATCAATGATTTTTCATCTTGATAATTTACTAACATCCCTTTGAAGATCTCGTCTCCTTCGCCATACCACATAGTATGACAAACAATTCCACCTTTATTTAAAACCTCAAATTGTCTATAAATAGACGATTTTATTTGATCGTCATTTAAATGTTGAAACACCTTATTTGAATAAATACCATCAAATAATAAATCAGTCTCGATAGTTGAGGCATCTAAATTTAAAAACTTTCCTTCTGCAAATCGTTTTCTTAACCTTTTTAGAAACTCTTCTGAGAAATCTGAACCCACTACATCATAATCTTTTTCTAAAATATGATAATCAGTTCCAGGGCCAGTTCCAAGTTCTAAAACACTCTTCCCTTTTGGTAAATAAAGTTTTAAAACATCAATAAGCTCTTGACCATTTACATCAGCAGCCATTTTAATATATTCATTCACCGATTCTTTATTTTGATAATAATCCATGTATTAATTTTTGAAAGTGATATCAATTAAGTCTTTTGCCATTTGTGATGGGCTCTCCTCTTCTAAATTACGTAATTTCATTTCACCCTTAAAATATTCTCCACCATCTTCTAAAAAACCTTGTCCTTTTGGTGTAAAAACCGGAAAATTATCTGGCGTTGACACTTCATATCTACCATCCTTAGCTACAGTAAAAGTGGTGGTCACCTGAAAATAAAAAGCCTGAGTGCGGCTGTACATATTTTTTAATGCATTTGATATATTTACAAGTTGTTCTTCAAGTAAATATGCTTTTAGTTCTTCTTTGTTCATCGCTTTTATATTCGTCTACTTTCAAATCAATTATATAGGCTACAAATATAAAAAGAAGATAGATTAAACAAGGCTGAGGTAGGTTAAGTAAATTACCTAATCTTACCAAATACGTATTTCCTTCATCTTTAAGAATCGCTTTTCAAACAATTTTGGAGAAGAAAAAAAACAACTCTCTAAAGAAATTACAATGAAAAAGCGAAACATCTACCTTTTATTCCTACTGATAGGATTTAGTCATTTATCTTTTGGACAAAGTAAGGTATTAGAGTCACTTTGGAAGAAACAATATAAAAGTGAATTTAATTTTCATTCAGTGGCTCAACCCAAATATTTAGAAATTAAAAATAAAGAAATACTACAACTTATAGATGATCAACCTAGCTTTGGTATGTATCATGATAACTACTTTACCACGGGAGTACCCACTAATGAAAAAATAAATAAATCTACCGCTGATGCAAAGTTTCAAATTAGTATTCGTCAGAGATTAACCAAATCTCAATTACCACTTAATACTTCATTCTATCTAACCTATACTCAGAAATCTTTTTGGGATATTTATGAGAAATCTTCTCCTTTTGAGGAAAGTAATTATAAACCTGGGCTAACACTAATGACACCTGTAATTAGCGACAATAAATTGATTGGAGCCACTACGCTATCATTTGAACACGAATCAAATGGTTTAGATGGAGAAGATTCTCGAAGCTGGAATTATGCTTCATTCTCATGGGTGCACTTTTATAATTATAATTTTACTTTTCAAGCCAAATTATGGGTTGGTGTGGTGAGTAAAGAGAATCATGATTTATTTCATTATAGAGGCTATGGATTATTGGCATTGAATTATAGAAATAATAAAGAAAATTTATGGTTGTCTTTAGTGATTAACCCTAACGATGATCTTACCATATTCAATACAACAGCAGAAATCAACTATAAATTAAGTAAAAATGATAATCAATACTTGTTCTTACAATGGTACAATGGCTATGGAGAAAGCCTAATTGATTATGATAAATACACTTCAATGGTGCGTGTTGGTATTTGTCTTAAACCTAAGTTGAGAAATTTCTATTAAAACAAAAGAAGCCTCGGACTTTCATCCGAGGCTTCCTTAACTATATAAAATAGTATTGTTATTTCTCTCTAGACATTGAGTATGGAGCAGACTCAACTGCTGCACCCCAAGACTTATTTGGTTCAGGACCCATTTCAAATTCAATAGAACCGCCTGCCATGATTTGATCATGAGTTAGGTACGTTAAATTGAAATCCTTGCCATTTAATTTAGCAGATTGAATATAAACATTCTTCTCGCTATTGTTATTAGCAATGACAGTAAATGTATTTCCGTTTTCTAAAGACATCGTTGCTTTTTCAAACTCAGGAGAACCAATGATATATTCACCTGTACCAGGTGCAACTGGGTACATTCCTAAAGCAGAGAATACATACCATGCAGAAGTCTGACCATTATCTTCATCACCACATAAACCATCAGGAGTTGGGCTATAAAGATCTTTCATTACTTTTCTTGTCCACTTTTGAGCTTTCCAAGGTTGACCAACATAATCATATAAGTAAATACCATGTTGGATGGGTTGATTACCATGAGCATATTGACCTGTTCCATGCTTTTGATCAGCTACTTTCATTTCAGTAATCTCATGAATTTCAAAACCATAATAATCATGGTTTGCAATTGATGGTGTTGAGAACAATGAATCTAATTTTGCAGCGAATGCCTCACGTCCACCCATTAGATCAGCTAAACCTGCTGGATCATGAAAAACTGACCATGTGTAATGCCAAGAAGAACCTTCAGTAAATGCTCCACCCCATGCTTCAGGAATGAATGGTGTTTGCCAAGAACCATCTTTCATTTTTGCTCTCATGAAGTTGGTTGACTTATCAAATACATTTTTATAATTGTTTGCTCTCTTTTTAAACAAATCAATTTCCGCTTGTGGTTTCCCTAAAGCTTCTGCAAGTTTACTAATTGTAAAATCAGCATAAGCATATTCTAATGTACGAGCTGTATTTTCATGAATTCCTACATCATAAGGAATGTAGCCTAATTCGTTATAATAATCTGCACCCATTCTACCTACTGATCCTAAAGGACCTTGTTGGTTAGAGTTTTTGACCATTGCTTCATACAACTTCTCCACATCATAACCTCTGATACCTTTTAGGTAAGCATCTGTAATTAAAGAAGCAGAGTTAGAACCAATCATACAATCTCTATGACCCGGAGACGCCCATTCTGGTAACCATCCACTTTCATCATAAGTGTTTACCAAACCAGCCATAATATGACCATCCATTTCAGGATACATTACAGTAAAGAAAGGGAATACAGCTCTAAAAGTATCCCAGAAACCATTATCTGTAAACATATAGCCATCTCTTACTTCACCATTGTACGGGCTATAATGTACTAATTTATTATTTGCATCATACTCGTAGAACTTTCTTGGGAAAAGTAAAGTACGGTACATAGACGTATAGAAGTTTTGTTTCGATCTTTCTGATCCACCTTCTACCATCAATTTATTAAATTCTGTATTCCATTCTAATTTTGCTTCATCAAATACTTGAGCAAATGTTTTATCACCAATCTCTCTGTCTAAGTTAATTTGAGCTTGTTCAGGTGAAATAAATGATGATGCAACTTTTGCAGTTACCACTTCACCTTCTTTCGTATCAAATTGTACATAAGCAGCAGTTCTATATGCTTTTGCTTCTAAAGCATCTGACGCTTCTTTACCATTCCAAGTTCCTTGCTTTTTGAATGGCTTATCAAATTGAACTACAAAATAGTTGGCAAAATTTTCTGGTACGCCACCAGAGTTATTTTTTGCATAACCAATAATTTTATTCTCTTCAGGAATTACTTTCACAAAAGAACCTTTATGATAGGCATCTATTAGAACAATTGATTCAGAAGATTTAGGGAAAGTAAACTTAAATACCGAACCTCTTGTAGTTGGAGTTACTTCAACAGTTGTATTGTAAGTTTCTAATTCCGCTTTATAATAATGAGGTTTTGCAATCTCTGTATCATGTGAATATTTAGACTGACGTTCTTGCTCATTAAATTTCACTTCACCAACCATTGGGAAAATAGAAAATGCAGCATAATCATTAATCCATGGTGAAGGCTGATGCGTTTGCTTAATACCATTTATACTATCTTTTTGGTACATGTAAGCCCAACCGTCTCCATTTTTATTTGTTTGAGGTGTCCAGAAATTCATACCCCAAGGAGTAGCCACAGCTGGATAAGTATTACCTGTAGATAATTTAAAGTCTGATAAAGATCCCACTTGTGTACTAACATACGGCGTTAAATCCACTAGTTCTTTTTCTGAATTTTGTGTTGAACAAGCAGATATTAACCCTGCCATTACCAACCATATTAGATTTAATGATCTCATTTGTATTGATTATATAGATATTTATTTACGTACTATTTGATTTATTTCTGACTAAAGGCTCACTTTTAAAATTCCTCCTAGCAAAATTTGTTCTTCTGAAATGATATTATCCTCTAAAATATTACCGTTATAAGACACCTCATTGGGTGTTTTCGATCGATTCTTCTTTTCAATGACAAAATTTTTCCCATTGAATAAATCTATACTTACTCTATCAAAAACAGGAGCTGTGATCTTATATTTTTCACCTTCTAAAGGAGTTAACCCTATAGATTGTAAGGAATAAATCTCATTATTGATTGAATCATTTGAATAACTCACTTCATCGAGACTATTAAAATTTACAAACCCTGTTTTTAAAGTTTTTGATTTATTTTTTGATATTAATCCTATCAACGGATTTTCGATAAACAAGTTATCATTTTTAATTGGGCTTAAATGATGACTTTGATATATGCCTGTATAAAATTTAGATTGATTAACTTTTGATCCTCCTTCTAAATAAAATTTATCAAAAGTAGCTTCCCATTGATTTTGGGCATTATTTACTGCTAGTGAAAATGAATTATGTGACTCTGCTCTCAAATTATATTTTGCTTCTTCAAGCCCTTTTCTAGAAAAACCAACCTTTACTTCTACCGCTTCATTTCTATTGGTCTGAAAAGTCAAAATACCTTTTGTGTGTCGTCCTGTTACTTTCAATTTATTGGTTATCGATCTGTGATCAGCTATTCTAAAACTGCCATAATCTTTTGTGATTTTAATAACAAAATAAATTTTTTCTTTTTTACTCCCTTTCTGAATAATGTTATAACCCTGCAATTCTCTAGGCGAGGTAGTAAATAATTGTGATGTCACTACCTTTCCATCAGTTACCTTGTTCGGATCAATAATAATATTTGCCACATTAGTATCCGGAAATGTATATTTCTGAAATGCTACATTTTGACCCGTTGTTAATGCCGCTAAAGTCTTATTTTCAGGTAAATAGACTTCAAAAAAGCCCGGTTCAGCTATCACTGTCGATGGATCTACAATCATTACATCATCTTGTAAATCTTTAAATGATTTAATAGGCTTAACTGATGTAGTGATTGACAATTGTGCATGAATCGATTCATCATTTTGTGAATGATGAGTAACTAAAAAACCACTAACTAAAGAATCGCTTTTTGAATAACCTTTATTACCTAATAACATTTGAGTAGTCTTATTTGTAGGAATACATACACCATTATAGGTTGAATCCTCCCCCATAAAAACATCAACTAAATTAATTGGGCTTATGGTTTCAATAATTTGTTCTTCTTTTTCACAAGAAAGTATGATTAAAGAAAACAATAAAGATGTAAATAGTAATAAAAACTTCTTCATGAAGAAAGTCTATGATTTATAAAAGCAGAAACATGCACAATCATGCATTACTATGCAAGATATTTAGTCAAGTTTGATATTCAAAATTGTAGTGTAAATACTAATTTTTACTTTAGATTTATTTACCTAAAATTTTATAAAAATAATTACCTCAACCATCCAATAATTTATTGCATTATTGTCATTCAATCATCATTTAACATCTTATATCTACAATCAAAATACTGTAATAATAAATACTAAAATAATGTGAAAATTTACCTCTTTCAGTTCAAAATCTCATGATTAAAATAAATTAATTTCACATAATACTTTAGTAGTAACTAATTTATAAGTTTAGGTATGAAGATTGCAATATTTAACAATATCAACTAATAATATTAATTTACTAAGAATGTACTGCAAATAATTCTTGGTTAAATAATCAATAATGATACGGCAACTTCTAATAACATTAAGCTTGTTCTTTACTTTTTTTATCTGTTTAACTACTAACGCTCAAGACGCTCATTTGTCGCAATATTATGCTGCACCTTTGTATCTTAACCCCGCTTTAGTAGGAACCGCAGGTGATGGAAGAGTAAATCTAAACTATAGAAATCAGTGGGTAGGTATACCATCGAACTACTCCACTTTTATGGCTTCTTTTGATACACCAATTCCTAGTAAAAATATTGGAGTTGGAGTCACCCTACATGAGGATGTTATGGGTACCAATTCAGGAGCTCTTATGGATCGTTTTGTAATGAATGTGTCTGGTGGATATAATTTCAAGGTCAGTAAAGAGTATACATTAAGTTTTGGATTACAATTAGGCTTTGAGCAATCTTCATTAGGTTTCTATAAACTATTATTTGGCGATCAAATCGATGATGATGGTATCACCGGTGATCCAACCAAAGATAAGGTGGACAGAGAAAGTAAAATATACCCCGATGTTTCTACTGGAGCTGTCTTTTATGGTAAAGATTTTTGGTTTGGCATGTCATTTTATCACTTAAACCAGCCAAAAATCACTCGTTATTACAATGGTCAAGACTATTTACCAATACGATACTCAGTACATGCTGGGTATAGAATACCTCTAACATACCGTTGGCATGGAGCTGTTGGAAATTATGATGATCGTACTGTCAGCTTCATGATGCACTATCAATCACAAGGAAAAAAAGATCAATTAAGTACTGGAGTAAACCTTAATTACAAACCAATTATTCTTGGTGTTTGGTATAGAGGGCTTTTTGTAAAAGACAATGAAGACCCTACTCAATTTAATCACGATTCTATTGTATTTATGTCTGGAGTACAAGTCAAACGCTTCACTATTGGATATAGTTTCGATCATCCAATTGGAGGACTTCAGTTCGCAGAAGGTAATTCACATGAATTATCTGTACGCTATGATCTAAACTTCTATCCTAACTACAGAAAAAAGAAGAAAAAGGGTAAAGTCGGTGTGCCGACAGACAAATGTCCAATCCCTAATCTCTAACAACTAAAGTCATGAAATTAAGATTTTACTATATATTTTTTCCGTTATTACTATCGTTATTTACACTAACCAACGTCAATGCTCAAAAGTTAATGGCAGGTTCATCCCCTTCGGGAACTGATATTACAAATGGCACAATTGAAGCCTGTGATTTCTTACAAACTTCTTTTTACATTGATGATGAAGGATTAGGTGCAATATCAAATTACAGTTGGGATTTAGGTAATGGAAACAATTCCAATCTTGCAACGCCTACGGATACCTATTTAGGATCACCGTCAAGTATTGTCGATTATGACATCTCTGTTACCTTTACACAAGGAGGTGCAACAAAAACATTAACTGGTAAAGTAAAAGTAAAACCCATTCCAAAAATAGAATTTGAATCTAATGTCGAAACAGCTTGCGATGGAGCTACAATAATATTTACCAAAACAACAAATATTGATCTCGCATTTTACGAATTTATTATAGATGGTAAAAGCTATCAAGATGGTCAACCAACATCACAATTAGCTCCAAATCCTGCTGGATATGATGTTTATCTTGTTGGAGAAACATTGGATGGTTGTAAAGTGGAGACGTTTAAACAAACGTATATTAATATTACTGAGAAAATATATACTAATATTGATCCTCCTTTAGTAACCACATGTCAAACATCATTTTCGCAAACATTTACAGCTGAAACATTTTTAGTTAAAGACGACTCCCCTGCCGCTGATGTAACTTATACTTGGGATTTTGGTGATGGAAATACATCTACAGATCAAAACCCAACACATACTTTTGATATTTCTAATGGAAAAGAGTACACAGTAACTGTTACATCAACCAACGGTGGATGTTTCGATGTAGCAACAACAAAAGTAATTCTTGGTGTTTCGGAAAATATGTTTGATTTTGATATCCCTACATCTTTTTGTGCTACCTATCCTGTTACTTTTAATCCTCAACTTCCGAATGAATTAAATGGTGAAAATATCTCTTGGGATTTTGGTGATGGCAATAGTGCTACATCAAGTATTCCTGATAATATTGTTCATAATTTTTCAAACACTACGGGAGCAGCTGTTATTTATACAGTTACTGCTACTTTAGACAATGGATGTTCTTTTTCTAGAGATATAACAGTACCTCCTATGAGTTTATCCGATATTTCTATAGTAGCAGATAATACTATGTTTTGTTCGGATAATTTCTCTGTTAACCTAAGCATTAATAATCTACATGATGTCTCAAATTATTTTTGGAGAGTAAAAGAAATTGGTGGAAATGATTTCAATAATAATCCTACGCCAACCTATAGCTTTACTTCTACAGGAACTTATACAATTCAATTATTTGCTAATGACAATGGGCAATGTCTTATTGATGAAATTGAGGTAACTTCTACTGAAATCAATACAAATATAGTAGGTATAGGCGCAGGCTTTAATTGTGCCCCTTATTCAACTACATTATCCTACAATTTAACACAAGGTGGAAATAATTATACTGACAATTCTATATCTAGAACATGGACTGTAGTAGGTCGTGTAACTGGTACTACTTATTCTGGCACAGGAACGACAATGTCATTAACAGGTATTCCTGGTGATACTTATGATGTTACTGTTACCATCAATTTTGGTGGAGGTTGTACATCAACAGATACTGCGGTTATAAATGTTGGAGAACAGATTGATTTAGATTTCACTTTCTTCCCTGGCCCTAACATTTGTAATAATACAGATATCAATTTTACGAATACTTCCGATAGAAAAGGTATTCCTGATGCAGATATTCAATACTTCTGGGATTTTAATGTTCAAGGAGCACCCAATTGGCAACCTGCAGGTACAGTCAATGGCAACGCCACTAATAACTATGATGATCTTGATGAGGGAACTTATACAATAGGATTTTGGGCGATACATAATGGCTGTGAATCAGTTCCTGTGTACAAAACTATTGAAGTTATTACACCTTATGCCAATTTTGATATGAACATGACTCAATTATGTGATCCATCTTCTATTGAGTTCAATAATAATTCAAATGTAGGTGTTGGTGGTGCAGGCGATTATACTTGGGATTTTACTGTCACTGGTTCAGGTGGTACAAGGTCCACTCAAATTGTAACTAATGATGCTAATGAGGACATACCTAATCATCCTAATTTTATTGGTTTAAATATTACACATGGAGACCAAGTAAGAGCAGTTTTATCAGTACAAAATACTGCATCTATTCCGTCTGTTACTCCTCCCAACTTTTGTTCAGATGATTATGAAGTAATATTAAATATCCCTAATAAACCTCCTCCTATGAATCCTAGATGGAGAGTTGAAGGTAATAATACATACAACAATCCTACTCAATTATGTTCAGGTACTCAACTACGTTTTGATCCTGATGTTAACAATAACACCTATCCAGCTAATTATGTTTGGGTGTTCACCAATACAACCACTGGAGAAGTATTAACTAGAACAAATAGAAGACCTCGTATTACCTTTAATAATGGAGGTGATTGGGAATTTGAAGTCACCGTAAATTATAATAATTCAGGTTGTACAGAAACAACTACAGGTGGTCCATTTACTGTTTATGAAATGGAATTCAGGATAGATGATGATATTGACAATGTATGTGTTGGTGAACCGATTACTTATTTTGTAGAGCCTGGATTTAAACTTGAAGCTCCTAATATTACTTGGGAATGGCTAGTTGATGGAAATGTTGTAAAAACCGGTAGTAGTGCAACAGTCGAAAATCTTGTTTGGATTTACAATGATGTGCTTTCTCCACAAAGTGATAGGCACAGAGTACGCTTAAGAGTTTCTTCTGATGTCTGTGATGTCACTTCCAATGAAGAACGTACTAGAGTAACACAACCTATTTTAGATTTCTCTAAACCTGTCGAAGATTACATAGATTTCGTTTTTAAATGTGATTATATCGAAACATATATTGATGCTAATATTAATGACAATACAATATACGATCGAAGTCAATCTATTTTTTCTTGGGAAATAGAATACCCTGATGGAACAAAAAATAATGTATCACCTGATAATATTGATAGTAACTATATTTTCAGGTTCGATTCTTTTACTTTGGGAACTTATAAAGCGATCCTCTCTGTTTCTGATCGAAACGGATGTACTGCAATTGATAGTATTACTTTCGATGTTCCAGAACTACCACTTGGAGCAGCTGATTTCACCTCTTCAGAAGAGGAGTTAGCATGTCCTGGCTTCATCAATTTTACTGATATAGCAGATGGATCTACTGGAAACACATTAACAAGAATTGATGCTGATGGTAATAATGTTCCGATTGAAAAATGGGTTTGGAGTGTAGTCATTAATAATACTACAACATATACTAAAGATGATGATCAAGGAGTCTTTAGTTACTTTTTTGAACCTGGAGATTACAAAGTAAGTATGTCTGCACAGGATACTGAAGGGTGTATTTTATTTTCAGATACTCTTGAGGTGAATGTTGGTGGTGTAAAAGGTGACCTGTATATCCAAAAGAAAATAGGTTACGAACCTCTCACCACAATGATGGAAGCTATTCCTGCTAGTGTTTCTGGAGATATTCAAAAAATAGAATATTTATGGACTTTTGGTAATGGTATAGCCGGTGATGGTATAACTCCTACCGTAGACTACCAGCCTAATTGGGATAACTTAGGTACAGACTACGCTACATACAATCCATTTTTAATTTTCAATTCTACTATAAAATTAATTGATGGAAGGTTAGTGAGTTGTAGTTATAAAGCTGAAGAAGACCCTCTGAATTTTGTTACTGTATTGAAACAACCTGAAGTAGATTTAGAGGATATTTATATGTGTATTTCAGAAGGAGATACTTCCATAAATTCTTTTGATCCTAACTTTAAACTTTCTGATGTAGATAGTGCTAATTATAGTTACAAAAGTGAAATTTTTTATCAATGGTCTGTAGACGGAGTTTTAATTCCAGAAATCGATGGTGGAATGGATTCTACTATTACATTAACGTATTGTACAGATACTACTAATTGTGGCTATTTTGAAGTCAATCCAAATGATGAAAATGGAAGAAATTATACGCTTGAGATTTGGTTAGATGCTGAATATGTAGATAAAATAAACCCTATATACAATCATACTGATACAAAAGTGGGGTATTCTACAAGAACATTCAATATCAAATATGATCCCGTACCAGTAGCCGTTTTACCTGATTTAGCTCCTATTTGCTTATCAGATTCTATTTACATAGAAGCTAATGATTCTGGTTTTCAGCCCTATACTCGAGGAAACATCACTAATTATCACTGGAATATCACATCTTCTAATGGTTATCTTAAAGATTCAACAACAACCACTTCTATTTTAGGAATTATCTTTCCTGAGGAAGGAGATTATGATGTTCAATTAACCGTTGAATCCGATAATATTTGTGCTAACTCTTCAGTAACCAAAACATTAAGAGTTAAGCCTCTACCTGTTCTAGATTTTGAGGCTCTTGAAGTTTGCTTTGAAAATGAAATGGTATTTGAAAACCTTTCAACTTTCGAGGGTAACTTAATTACCACAGATCCTACCATAATACAAGAAGTAAAATGGTATTTTGATACTAACAATCATCCTGATCTTATAGGTTCTATGGATGTAAGCCCCACTCATTTATACGATGAACCTGGTACTTATAATGTAAGGTTGGAGGTGTATACATTGGAGGGATGTATGGATGTATTTGAAAAAGAAGTAATTGTTAGAGAATTACCAACAATTACCTTAAGTGAAAGTAGATATATTTGTTATGGTGATCAAATCACATTAACAGTAAATGGTGCTACCTCTTACGAATGGTCTACTGGAGCAACTACTCAAGAAATCACTGTTAGTCCTACAACTGATTCTATCTTTGTTGTAAAAGCATGGAATGAATTCAATTGTTTAACGATAGATAGTGTTTCCATCTTAGTGATTCCTGAAATAAAAGAAAAACAATCAATTTTCGTGGCTTGTGAAGGAGATGAAATAACATTTGATGCTAGAATAAATGATTACTTAGGTACTGTTGAATCTTTCGAATGGGTAGAAACAGGCGATACTTCTCCTACTTTAACCGTTTCTTCTGCTGGAGATTACACAGTCATAAATACGGTAACAAGACCGGATGGAGGTACTTGTACCTTTACAAAGGTATTCACTGCTAGGTTTAATTCACTGCCAGAAGGTTTTAGTCAAGATACACTTGTTCATTGTTTTAATAGTGGTCCTATTACTATTAATGCACCTAATGGAAATAACTATACGTATTTATGGGAATCTGGAGAAACCACTGCATCGATTTCAAAAAATCTTCCTGGTACCTACACAGTAACCATTACAGATACTTCAGATACCACTAATTGTGCAACAACAACAAGTATTCTTGTTGTAGATCCACAAGCAGAAGCTTCATTCACTTCGTCATCTGTTTGTTTTGGAGCAATCACTGAGTTTACTGCTAATTATGAAAATGAAGATGGTTTAGAAGTTGAATATGCTTGGACTTTAAGTAATTACGAAACTATAATTACTGATGAACCTGTTTTATCGTATGAATTCCCTGATTTCGGTCAACATGATGTCACACTTATTGTCACACCTGTAGGAGGCTGTTCTTCTTTACCTGTTACAGAATCAATAACCGTATTCCAACAACCATTGCCTTCATTTAATGTTTCTGAAATCTGTATTTTTGATGAAGCACAATTTGAAAACACTTCAGAATATAAAGGTGGAGAATTAGAAAGTGACCATCCTGAAATTGCATCCATAGAATGGGATTTCAACTATAATGGTACTACTCCTAATTTTACATCCAATAGCTTTTCTCCTAATAATCCATATAATGAGGTAGGAACTTTTGAAATTCTTTTAAGAATAACAACAATTAATGGATGTATTCAAGATATCACTCAATCTCTTATTGTACATCCTGTTCCAACTATAACGCTTACAGATGATTTATTTCTTTGTGAAGGAGAAGAAACAACCTTAGAAGTAAGTGGTGGAGAAGCTTATTTATGGGAAGGTCTTAATAGTACTAATCCTAAAGTAAATGTTCAACCGACAGAAGATCAAACCTACGTTGTAAGAGTTACTTCAGCTGCTGGATGTGTATCTTATGATAGTGTGACTGTTCACGTAATACCTCAACTGCAATTAAAAGATACTTATTTTGAAGTTTGTGAAGGAGAAACAGTTGAACTTAATGGTAGAATTGAAGATTATGATGGAGTTGGTCAAGATTTCATTTGGTCGACTGGAGAAACATCTGAAGTGATTTACGTCTCGTCTCCCGGAGAATATACGATAAGTAATACAGTCACTCATGAAAGCGGTAAACAATGTCTATTAACTAAAACTTTCGAGGTAGTGCACCGTTCGCTTCCTCCTGAATTTGCTGTTAAAGAAAGAGTCATCTGTTTTGAAACTGAAAGACAAATTGAATTACAGGCACCTGAAGGTAGTGAGTTCATCTATTATTGGGAGGGTACAGGAGAAACTTCTTCTAGCGTTTCAAGGTCTGAAGAAGGTGAATATTCTGTCATGATCATTGATGCAGCTTACGACACAGAATGTGAAACAATTACTTCTGTTTTTGTAGATGACATTTGCCCTCCTAAATTAACGGTTCCAAACGCATTAACACCCAATTACGATGGTATTAATGATGAATTTTTAATACGTTCTAAATATGCTATTGATATTAAACTCAACATTTATAACCGATGGGGAGAAATAATTTTTAGTAGAGAATATACTGATTCTTCAGAAGCAAGAACAGAAGGAAATGGTTGGGACGCCACCTACAGAGGAAAATTAGTTATGAGTGGTGTTTACACCGTAGTTATAGAATACTCAAGTGAATTAGATGGTGAACACCATAGAGAAACCACCGCACTAACAGTAATTCGATAATAATAAAAAAGCCATCTTTGAGAATTTCAAAGATGGCTTTTTTATTATTATAAATTTTCAATAGTATGATGCATGATTAAATAATGCAATTCTTGTACATCGGTTCTATTAATATCTGTCATATCAAAATCCCAATCGTGTCCATTAACCATTGTAATTGATAAAGTATTGTTACTTAAGTTAGAAGATTGAATTTGTTTGTATAAAAATCGAATACCCTTTTTAGTATTTACCTTTATCAAAATACCATTTTTTGTAGTTTCAACATAGTTTTTCCAAAACAACAATTTCATTTGATAGGTCATCAAAATCACAAATCCTAATACCATAAATATGTTGTTTAAGTATTCTGGAAAATCTGTTTGTATAAAATTTCCACCTATAAATACGAAAAGCATTGCCACACCATAAATCACACTTTGAAATAATGGGTTTACTTTATAAAACTTTATTCTCTTCATCAGATAGTTGTCATTTGTTTATTTTACAAAAATAAGATGCTTTTGTCAGATTCTAAGTTTAAAAGTAAAATCTAAACTAGAATTGGATCATTTCTTATCAAATTTTGTTGAAATATTGATAGATACCCTTTTTAACCTATTAATATAAATATGTGATGATTGCTGATACTGCACACTTAAATGAATTTAGTTACAACGAAAAACTCTCTTTTACCAAAGTATTAGAGAATATGATTCATGCCGACTGTAAAGTTGAAGATGAAGAAATTCTCTATTTTGAAGAGTTTAAAAAAAGAATCAACTTGAATGATGAGTATGTGATAGAAGCTAAGAATATGGAAACTCAAAAATGTATTGACATATTAAAATATATGAGTAATGCTAAGAAACAAATAGTATATGAGTCATTAATCGAGTTAGCCAATGCCGATAATGAGTTTCATCCTAATGAAAAAGTGTTAATCGATAACATATGTCAGCTGATAAAATATACACCATAAATAAGGCTCCCCTTACTTTAAATACTATTCTTCCTTAATTCCGATTTTAAGGAAAACAGGAAACACTACTTCTCGTTTCTCCTTCTCTCCCCAAATTGGAGTTAATTTTTTCATTAGATCAGCTACAGGATCAACCGTAGGGTTTGATTTCAAAAATGTTTGTACACTTGTCCAAGTATGTAAATACCCATACAATTGTTCTAAATCCCACTTAACTATCATATCTACATCACTTACTTCTTTCACTTCTGTAAAGCTGAAGGGAATATCTTTATATTCATTTTCAAGAATTTTTCTTTCTTTATCCCAATAAGGACCAATCACTTCATAATAAAAGTACCTGATCATCTCATCAATTTCATTATTCACTTTAAATAAGTTATATCCAAAATAGGCAATAACACCATCTGTTTTTAATAGGCGATGTGCTTCATTATTAAATAATTCCAGATCAAACCAATGTGCTGCCTGAGCAATAGTGATTAAATCAAAATATTCATCTTTAAACTTTGTCTTTTCTGCACGGCTTTCTATATACCATATATTTTTTTCTGACACCGCATTATTTATTTGATTCTTACTGATATCAATACCAATAACATGATCAAATTTCTTAGCTAAATATCTAGCGGCTTGTCCGTTACCAGTACCGCAATCTAAAGTGGCAGAAGTATCCTTTATATATTTATAAATGGTGTCAAAAAGAGCTTCAGGATATTTGGGTCTAAACTTTTTATAAGTAGAAGAAGTGGTCGTGAATCTATCAATAACTTGTTTCATTGGTAATAGTTTATGGATCAGGTAAATTATATTTATTATAAGAATGATTCATTTCAAATCTAACAGAATTAAATTGTTCTTATATCTTAATACAAAATACCTTCAAATAAATAAAGTTGCAAATTATAGTAACTTAAATTCCTCTATTTCACTAGGTAAGTAACAATACTCATGTTTTTATAATAAATCGTAAAGTAGGTAGAATTGGGTGAAGAAGATGGAACTTCAATATATAATTTTCCATCAATTTCTTTCATCTTAATATCTAAAGCATACTTACTATCATCATAGGCAAAAAGTAAATCTTTCTGGATAGTTAGAGGGGATAAAATGATTTGAAAACTATTACTCTTTTTTATTTCTTTATTTAAAGGTGCTATCAATTTGATATTTGTAAAAAAGTAATCTAGGTAAAATAAAGGATAATCATAAAATTGTTTTTTTGAAATTGAAGTCAATTTATATTGCTCCTGCTGTGGGTAATGATTTAAAATGAACCTGTTTGGAGGCATCATAAAGTAGACATCTGAGTAATTTTTCACAAACTTTAGTTGATTATCAATACTACCAGCACCCCATGTTGTATCTACTAAAAATTTCTCCCCATTGATTGTAATAATATTCCATGCATGATCACCTTTAACATCTTCAGAAAAAGTTTTATTTAAATCAGATAAAAATGATTTACTCTCCCCTTGCACTGTAATACATTCTATTTCCGATTTATGACAAAGAATTTCAAAGAGTGTTGAATACCCATCACATACCGCCTTCCCCGATTTAACAGCTTCAATCGCTTTATCATTCCTAAACGCTCTCAGTTTTTGTTCTTTTTCTTTTTCTGTTTTATAAGTAAATCGGTAACCAACATTTCCTTTTTTCCAAGCATCTACATCATATGAAATAGTACTAGAAATGTAACAATAAATTGCCCTTGCTCTCACTATTGGTTTTTGGTATTTTGCATTAATCTTATTAGATAATTTATCTATGTTTTTCTCCTTTAATAAATGATGAATAACATATTGATCTACCTCCTTTAAATTTTGAGAGTGAAGATTTGCACAACAAATCAACAATAATAGTAATACAAATTTTAATTTCATGAATTAAGTGATAATAGTTCGAAAAGTTAAATTAATTCTCGGGGTATCGATTCGTTTCGTTTTTGGTAAGGCGTGCATCCATTTATCTTGAATTTCGCCACTCATTAATAATAAAGATCCATTTTCTAAATTGATATCAATTCTTTCTTTTGATGTTTTGTGTTTAAAAGAAAACTTTCTTTCGGCACCAAAGGATACAGAAGCAATACACCCGTTCTTTTTTAATTCTTTTTCATTATCACTATGATAGGCCATTCCTTCTTCACCTGAATGATAAAGATTAAGTAAACAAGAATTGAAAGACTCTTTAGAATAATGCTCTACCTTATTTAAAATATCCTGTAAAAAAACAGGGAATGGATGTGCTCTTTTAGTACTTTTTGAATAGGTATATTCATAATTTTTTAAACCATACCAACCCACTTTTCTTTTGGTGATAAACTCTTTCCCAAACATCTTTATCACATCATTTTCCCATGCTATTTTATGGAACAGATTATTATAATAATATTCCTTCTCTTCAGCAGAGAAAATTGATGGATAATATTCTAATTTACCATCGTAGGGTAAGATATTTAATTGAGGGGTTATCATATATATATTACCTACTTCACCATCCATTGTTTAAATTTACTCACCTTTTCTTTAGGTATAATCACTTCTAATTGACTATCACTTTTTAATCTTAGAACCCATTTCCCGTTATAATGAGGTTCAATACTCACTACCCCATTAACATTCACAATAAACTGCCTGTTTATTCTAAAGAAATCAACCGGATTTAATTCTCTTTCTAATTTATCTAATGTCATGTCTATCGTTCCAGAAACTCCACCGTCCTGATGTACATAAACCGTCTTATTTTCTGACTGAAAGGCATGAATCTCTTTAACGGATGCAATACTTAAATTAGTCGGTTGATTTATCCATATACGATTTCTAAATGATTCTTCTTCATTTTCAATTTTATCAGAAATAACAGAAACAGTATCTTGAGAAATCGAATTGATCATTTTATTATCAAAACGATCTAAAGCTAACTTGATATGATTTTCATTAATTGGCTTCAAAAGGTAATCAATACTATTCACCTCAAAAGCTCTTAAAGCATAGTCATTGTAAGCCGTTACAAAAATAATAGGGATATTTACTTCGACTTCTTTAAAAATATCAAAACTTAAACCATCTGTTAATTCAATATCAGAGAAAATTAAGGACGGTCTTTCTTGATTACTCTTGAAAAATTCTATGCCTTCTTCTACAGATTGTATTGGGAATAAGAATTCACAATTACTCACTGTTTTTTCTATTATATTTTTTAGATAACGTTGTGCCGGTATTTCGTCTTCAATAATTAAGATCTTCATATTCTTTTGTTTCATCAATAAGTGGTAAAATCACTTTAAAGTAATCTTCTCCTTCTTCCACGATAACTTCTTCTTCTAAAAAGTTCTTATAAGCTTCTTTGAGAAAAGTTAAGCCAATTTTATAAGATTTAGGTTTAATAGATTTTAATTGTCTATTATTTTGAACTTCTACTAAACCATTTTCAATTTTTATAGCAATTTTTAGGGGTTTTCGTAAAGTAGCCGTATTATGTTTAAAACAATTCTCTAGTAATAATTGAAGTGCTAATGGAGGTATTTTTTTTGACATTTGAGTAGAATCAATCTGCGTTTCAAACTTTAAACCATCTCCTAATCGTACTTGGTGAATACTTATGTATCTTTTCATAAACTCCCACTCTTTTTCTAAAGACACCAAATCAATATCCTTACTATCCAACACATAGCGATAAATACTCGATAAATCCAATACAAAATCTTTTGCAGACTGAGGATTATAGTCAATTTCTGAGACAAGTACATTCAAACTATTAAATAGAAAATGTGGGTTCAATTGAGATTGTAAAGCCCTATTTTCCACCTTAAGCTTTTCTTTTTCTAATTCTGCTACTTTTAAAGAAGAGGTACTCCATTTTCTAAGAAAATCATCTGTTACGGCTAATGAAGAATAGAGTAATAAGAAAATACATTGATTAATTGCAATTACAGTTTCTTGTTTTCTAAAATGAAATGGGTTTTCTTTTTCATTAATTATTCCCAATAGAACGATGGATATATAAAAGAAAAAGAAACTCAAAAATATGACAAACACTAATTCTAAAATAATTCTTAATTGAGGTTTATCCCTAATTTTCAGTCCTCCTAAATACTTAGATATTTTTTTACTTACGTATACCGTTCCATTAAAATAAACAAGATAAATATAGGTTATTGGGTACAAAAACATTTCACGAATATAAAAATCGTCTGTTACCGACCAATAAGTAAACAGAAACAGTATAATTGATACTGAGAATGTTATTATTGGCGATAGCCAAGGAGAATCTTTTTGGAGTAAAATCATTTACTGGATTATTTAAAAAGAGTATACCATATGAAATCCTCTATTTGGATAAATTGTCTTTAGAAATTATCTATCAAAAGCAGTATTAATAGTTAAAACCTTAAGGTAAATTCACTACCTCGATTAATTTCAGTTTTCAGAGTTAATCTACCATTATTTCTTCTCATAATTTGTCTTGATAAACTTAACCCAATTCCTGTATGATCTTTCTTGGTGGTGTAAAAAGGTATAAATATTCTATTCTGTGCTTCTTCTTCAATACCAGATCCGTTATCAATAATTCTAATAATAGGTTTATTCTTTGATTCTTCTTGAGTGGATCTGATGATAACCAAAGGGGATTTTATTTCTGATATTGTCAACTCTTCTACTGCATTTGTTACGACTGCATCTAATACTTGTCGAATTTGTTGCGCATCGGCAGTCACCATTAAGCCCTCATGCTGAATTTGAAAATCAAACTTGATGTTTTGCTCATGGTACTTTTGGGTATAAGACTCTATTGCTTCAGCACATAAATGATTAATATTTAAATGCTCCAACTGGCTTTCCCTTAGATGTGCCATTACTCTAAAGTTATCTGCTAAATTAGATAATGAAGCAACTCTATTGGATATAGTTTCCATTGGAATAATTAAATCTGAAATTTCCTCCTTTGTAGGGACTTCATTTTCATAATTGTCTTTTAAATATTCCAATTCTCCCTTTACGGTATCACTTAAAGAAGCTACAGGCGCAATAGCATTCATAATTTCATGCGTAAGCACAGAAATTAAAGCCTCCCAAGATTGAATTTCTACCTTTTCAACTTCTTCTTCAACACGATTAATATTAAAGACGTTGATCATTTCTCCTTTTACATACAAAAGTAACTTTTGTACTACAACACGTTCTGAAGCATATAGTCCAGGGATAGTACAATAGTATACCCCTTCTTCATCCTTGTTATTAAATATATTAAATAACTCAAGAGAGATCGACTCAAAGTCTAAAATATGAGATGATTTCACCCCAGTAAAAAGCCTTTTTGTTGTCTTGTTAGAAAAAACGACTTTTCCAGAAGTATCGAAACAAATTATAGCTGAATCTATATGTTGAGATATTGATTTATAAAACTGTAAGTCAGATTCTCTTTGTGATCTTTTATCTCTAAATCTATTTAATGCCTTTTGGAAGGTCTTATTTAAATCATCTTTTGTTTCATTGGTATTATTGACAGTAAAAGTTTGTGTAAGATCATCATAATTTAATGAGTCTAGAAACTTCTTTAAATCAAAAGCTATGCTGTTTACTTTTTGCAATAACAACCATACTTGATACCAAATGAGTACAAAAACAAAAGCAGCTGTGGCGATCAATTCTTTTTGTACAAAAAAGCTGAATATAAATGCGCTCGCTACGATTAAAAAAACACGTAATGAGACTTGGAGTCTAAACTGTTTAAAGACCATGCTTTTCTAATCTACGATATAATGATGCTCTAGTAAGACCTAAAGATTTAGCTGCTTTTGATATATTACCTGAGTACTTACTTACTGCTTTCTGAATCATCATCTTCTCAACAGTATCTAAATCAAATTCTGATAAGTCGAAATCCTCTTCTTCTTTTTTCTTCTCTACTAAAAATGTAAAATCAGTAGGTTGAAGAGTATCAGTATCAGCCATAATAACAGCTCTTTCTAATGCATGTTGCAACTCTCTAACGTTACCAGGCCAGTAATACTTTTGTAGTTTCTTCATCGTAGTAGCGGCCACTTTCATCTTCCCTTTTCTATATTTATTTGCATAAATTTTTAAGAAATGGGAAACTAATAACGGGATATCTTCTGCTCTATCTCTCAAAGGAGGTAAATGAATTTCAACAGTATTAATACGGTAAAGTAAATCTTGTCTGAATTCTTTATTCTCTACCATTTCATAAACAGGCATATTGGTAGCACATACCAATCTGATATCAACAGGAATAACCTTGTTATCGCCCACTCTTGTGACCTCTCTTTTCTGTAGAACTGTCAATAGTTTAGACTGTAATGTCATTGGTAAATTACCAATCTCATCTAAAAATAAAGTTCCTTTATTTGCAATTTCAAAACGTCCAGCTCTATCTTCTCTCGCATCAGTAAATGCGCCCTTCTTATGACCAAATAATTCAGATTGAAATAAGGTTTCTGAAATTGATCCCATGTCCACACCAATAAAAACATTCTCGTTTCTTAAAGATTGTTCATGTACAGCTCTAGCTATAACTTCTTTACCAGTACCGTTTTCGCCTAGTATTAAAATATTTGCATCCGTTTTACCTACCTTAGATATGAGAGCAAATACTTTTCTCATTGCCTCACTTTCTCCAATAACTATACCTTCAGGACCAGACATTTTATTTAAGGCAGAAGAAAGTTCAGATTTTTCTTCTTTTAAAGCTTTTACTTCTTCATACGACTTTTTTAGTCGAATTGCAGAAGTAAGAGTAGCAATTAACTTTTCGTTATTCCATGGTTTTAATACAAAATCTGTAGCACCTTGTTTCACTGCATTTACTGCAGTTTCTACATCTCCATAAGCTGTTATCATGACCACTACTGCATTAGGGTCAATTTCTATAATTTGCTCTAACCAATGAAACCCTTCCTTTCCTGAAGTGGTATCTTTAGTAAAGTTCATATCTAAAAGTATAACATCATAACTGTCATTCTTTAGTAGAAAAGGAATTTTACCAGGATTGCTTTCAACTTGAACCAAATCAGCATGTTTTTTTAATAACATTTTGGCGGCCAGCAATATATCTTCGTTGTCATCTATGACTAGGATTTTCCCAAGGGGCTTACTCATTGTTCTGTTGAAAGTTTAAAATTAGTTGTACGTTTATGGACAGAACAATTAAAGCAATTAAATTTAATTGAAAAAATAAAAGTTAAATTTTTTCCCCTAATTGAATATTTATCAATGAAATAATTGAAATTTTATGAAAAAACTAAATTTCAAAAAGAATATTAGGCCATTTACAATCACTCAATCATAGAGTTCCTGTATTAAGATTCATTCAAAAATATTTAGTAACAAATTGTTTATTTTTATAGTATATATATACAAAGAGTAAACATATTTGGAACACATAAACATAAATAACTATGACTAAAAAGTTAATAGGAACGATTCTACTTGCTGCCGGTGTTTCATTAACAACATTAGCAGATAACCCTATCACTAAGAAAAACAAAGTGAGAAAAGGGTATAAAACTACAACAGTGCATAAGACATCAAAAAGTGTTCAAACTAATAATGATGTTGCTGTTGTAAGAAAGAACAGAAAAGGTGCTTACCACATACAAAACCATGCAGGTGTTACCACTTTAGCTGAAGCACAAGGTGTGAATGCTGGTAAAACTGTTGATCAAACAAGTGCCAAATATCCATACATGAAATGGAGTAAATAATTCATGAAATCACATTAAACTGTGGTTTTAATAAAACAAAAAAGCAAGCTGTAACCAATGTTACAGCTTGCTTTTTTTTATTTATATCTTAACAGTTTATACTGGTTCTTCTCCTATTAATTTATCAACATAAGAATTAATTAATCCTATACTCAAAAAAGCTAATGAACCTGCTCCAAAAATTGTTGAAATAACAAAACTAGAGTAAGTAAATCCTACTTGTACTGAAACTAAAATAAATAATACTCCTAACAAAAAAGTAAATAATGATAATAGATAAAAATTTATATAATTATTAAAAACTAGTTCTGAGAATGATTTATTTTCCATTTTGATGCTACAAAGTTTATGTCAAGTATTGTTTCAATTGTTTAATATCAAACGTAAATTAACACAAAAGGTTATAACGTTTAAGTTCGTAAACATATAGTAGACAAGTGAAATCTTTTAGGTGACAATTATTGAGAGATATAAGTTAAATAAGGGTTCATATTTTTATACGGAGTAATTCCTGTCTGTTTATAAAACATCATCGGAATCGTTGGGGCAGCACTCTGAACTCTAAATTCTTTTTTAGAGTCTTTATTTGTCTGTAATCCTATACTTAAGAAAGCTAATAAGGATAACATTAGTAGTAATGAGGTGAAAAGAAATTTAATATTAATCATATAAGCCTTGAGTGAACTTTTATTAAATTAATAAAGTCACTCAAGGTTTACACAATCTTCTTGTAATAATTCAAAAAGTTTTTAAAATAATTAATTTTAATGCATGTATTTCCACTTTAAATGATTTTGATTCATTACACCTTCAACAATTAATGCCTCCTTGTTATGATTACTTTTCAATCTTTTTTCTGTAACTAAAGCTATTGTTAATGTGAATAATGTTAGAATACTCATTATTATTAAATTTCTCTGGGATGACTTTTTATATTTTGGCATAATAGTTAGTATTTGATGATCAATTAATTAGTATACCACTTCTCTTATTAAAGAGTTATATTCTTTCTATTAAATCATGTAATATATTGATTGAAAACAGTAGGTTAGTGAAACATTTATGCTATAATTATTATTTTTGTGTTTAAATAGGCCTATTTCAGAAGATATGTAGTACTGTTTAATATTTTTATCGAAAAATTACTCCCATAGATTACAACGTAATTTTTTTAATAGTTATCAAGCTTATCAATTAGATGAAAAAATCCCAATATTTTTATTATCCATTTTTGTTATTGATCTTTTTGGCCTGTTCAACAAAAAAAGAATTAAAATTATCACCGAATAAGGTAATTGAAACAAATGAAGCTTCGATTTCATATTTTGATAATTATGATGACCTATCTCCATTATTTTCTCATGAAGATGATACTTTAAGAGTGATCAACTTTTGGGCAACATGGTGCAAGCCTTGTATCGAAGAGTTACCTTACTTTACGGAATTGGATAAAGAATTTAAACAAAGTAACCAACCAATTAAAGTAATATTGATTAGTTTAGATTTAAAGGAGAAAAATTTAGTAAAATATATCAATAAAAATAAAATAGAAACTTCTTCTATATGGTTAGATGATGCTAATTCTAATTATTGGATTGGTGCTATTGAAAAAGATTGGGATGGTGCAATACCGATTACATTACTGATCAAAGGGAAAAATCGAAAACTCCATTTAAGCGATTTTGAATCAAAAGAAGAAATCAAAACATTTATCAACTCTATCTAAACAAATATGAAAACTTTCATTCTTAGTATTATCACTGTGTTCTTATGTATATCATGTGGTACTAAAACAGAAAAAAAACAAGAATCAAACGTTGCTAGTAGTTCAACTACAGAAGTTAAATCCACTGGTGTGAACATTGGAGATGTTGCCCCTACTTTTACTTTACAAGGAATTGATGGTGAAAATCATTCATTAAATGATCTTTCTGGTGACAAAGGAGCAATTGTGATATTCACTTGTAATCATTGTCCTTATGCAGTCGCCTATGAAGATAGAATTATTGAATTAGACAAAACATTTAAAAGTCAAGGTTACCCAGTAATTGCTATCAATCCAAACGATCCGGCTGTTCAACCAGAGGATTCATTCGAATTAATGAAGGAAAGAGCAGCAACAAAAGGATTCACTTTTAATTATTTATTTGACAATGGTCAGCAAGTTTTCCCTAAATATGGAGCAACGAAAACACCTCATGTCTTCTTATTAAATAAAGAAAACAACCAACTTATTGTTAAATATATTGGAGCAATCGATGATAACTATAAAGATGCTTCTGCTGTAAAAATCAAGTTTGTAGAGAATGCAATTCAAGCACTTCAAAACAATACTGAAATCGCTGAAAAAGAAACAAAAGCAATTGGCTGCTCTATTAAAGTAGCTAAAAGCTAGTAAACTATTATTGGGAGAGTATTCACTCTCCCTTTTTATTATGTCAGAAAAAAAAGCTAAAATATTTCCTTTTTCCTCAGTACTATTACTCTTTTTGTTTGGTATAGGTCTTTATCTGTATAAAAATCCTCAAGCAAGAGTTCATGCAAAGCCATATGCTCAACTCTCATATGCTTATGCATTAAATATTAAGGATTTTGTAGAGGCACCCTTTTATAAACATGTTTCAGGTTATAGTATCAAATTACCTAAACCTTACAAAGTACATGGAATTGACGTTTCTCACCATCAACAATATATTAATTGGGACAGAGTATCAGTAATGAATGCACAAGGGCAATCGATTAAATTTGCGTATTGTAAAGCCACTGAAGGTGAAGATCACTTAGATAGACATTTTGCACATAATAAAAACCAATCCAAAAAGAACAATATCGCATTTGGAGCCTATCATTTTTTTAGAGCCAAAAAAGACGGGATCAAACAAGCTCAGTTTTTTTTAAAAACCATCAATAAATTATCTCCTACAGATATGATTCCTGTTGTTGATATTGAATATTTAGATGGTGTGGCTCCCTCTTTAATGAGAAAAAGGTTACTAGATTTTTTACTTTATATTGAAAAAGAAATTGGAGTTAAACCTATGATTTACTCTGGTGACGCCTTCTATAGAGACTATATAAAAGGTCATTTCTCAAAATACAGATTGTGGATTGCTAATTATAGTGGTTCAACGCAATTGTCTAAGAAGAGATGGACTATGTGGCAACATTCTCAAACTGCAACTGTAGATGGCATCCCTACTTATGTAGATATGAATGTCTTTTATGGAGATTTTGACCAATTCAAAAAATCATTACTCATAGGTTTTCAATAATTTAGGATTCGTTACATTCATTTCACAGCTATTTCATGTAAATTTGTCATTCAATAAATCAACTTAACGATGAATAAATTTACATCACACATCATTTTAGCGTTTATGGTACTAGTTACTTCTTGTAAAGATAGTATCATAGAAGACTTACCTACCCCAGCAGGTAACTTACTTACTACTATAATTGCCATAAATAATGATGTGGAATTAAATACTTCATGGAGACATTATATGATTTCCGATGCTTCTGTTGGAATAAAAGAGATCACTTACAGTAACAGTACAAAAAGTGAAACGGCATATCAGGATGATTTTATCTATGATCTTATCAATAAAGAAAGTACACCTGAATTGAACTTCACTACTCTTTCTAATAATGAATATGATCACGCTACAATAAATATTGATAATCATCTAGAAAACAATTATTCTTTTGACATTAAGGGTACATATAATCCATCAAGTCCGATAAGTATTAAATTTTTCTATACCACAGATATTCCAATGGAAATTAATCACGAATTGGAGGATAACTTAATTATATCAGATTCTACAATTACACAAATTGAGTTGGCCTTTAATTTAAAAAAATGCTTTGATTTAGTTGAATTTGATCAACTAAACACTAAAGAAATTGATGTTGAATTAGGGAATGGTCAAATAGTGAAAGAAACTGTTATTGAAATAAATGCTATTGATAACAAGGCTACATATGAACTCTTAAATAAAGAATTACAAGAATCTTTAGAAACAAGAATAGTAGCACAAGAACCTAATTTCTAATGATATCCTCTATAATATCAATGTGGTGTTGCGTATGAATCATCATGAGTTTTTTTGCGTCATTCAAGGGTAAATCTCCAAATACAAAATGCTTAAAATAATGTTTTGTTGATAGTTGATCTATATCAATAAGCAACTGATAACTCTTTTCAATTTCCATATCAACTATCACTTGATCTATAGTTCCAAAATTAGTAACATATTTTGGAGCTTTCGCTTTACCCCTTGGGAATTTTTTTATCATTTTTATAATCCACCATTTGATATTAAAATGAGACATAAATAAATTAGGGTTAGATATAAGTAATGCTTCGCATATTTTATTTATTGATAAAATTGAATGATACAAATGCCAATCTACCCCTACTGCAGATACTTTAGACTTTTTCTTTAGTAAGATATTTGGTTTATTATAATGAGATAACTGATTTACTAAATCAATGATTTCCATAGTAGTTTTTGTAATAAATGAAATAGAATAATTTTGATATTCAAAATATAAACATAAATCCTTTTTAAATAACAATCTGACATCTTAAACAAGAGTATTATTTAATAATAAAATGCCTTAAATCTACAGTTAGCTTGTTGAATTCTTTATCAAAGTTAATTCATAATCACACTATTAACTTATTCTGATTAAATCATTAAAAATAAGAATTTTAAAAATTTAATTGTATTTATATAAGAACTTATATATCATTTTAGAGAATGGATATATAATTGATTTACCTCCCGAATTGCTTTTATTATTTTTGATATATTATGTTGTGCTAAAAATACTTATACTATGAATTATTTAATTTCAACAAACGATAACATTATAAAACTCAAGCTAAAAGGGAATGTGACTGATGAAGAATTAATTTTTGCTTTAAAGGAGTTTGCGAATAAAATTAATGAAGAAAATTACCTTGTAGGAATTGTTGATGGCAAAGGCCTCACAAACGTTTTAGAGTTGTCAGCAAAATATAGTATTATATCTACTTTAGAAAGGTTGGGTTTTAGCCGTAATTGCCGTTTTTATATCTCTTCAAATTCACAAATTGAAGAAAGAAAAATTATTGAAAATATTGCTTTTAATAGAGGGTGGAGATTATACCTATTTGACAACACAGAAGAGGCCGTTCATTGTGCTGAAAAATTTCTTTTGCAAAACTCAAAAGTAGTATAAAAGACATGATTAAAATAATCATGCCTTTATTACTTTATAAGACTATTTCCTGTTTAAGAAAATAATATGGTGTTTACGCTAGTCTATGTGTTATCGACTTTAATTGAGAACGTTCGCACACTTTCTTGTATTTTTTTAATGAGTGATATTCAAATAACTGATAGATACTAAACCATAATCGCTTGTGTCTAAAGATTTACCTTTCATTGATTGCATATAGTTTCCTGCTTTAAAATAATTAGAATCACTATTACAACCATTAAATCTATAAATCTCCGTTCTACTACTTCCACTAATAGAATACAATACTACGTTACTGTTTTCAAAGATGAGCTCAAGGTGCATTTCTTGATCTAGTGCCCAATTACCATCTATGAAATCACCTGATTTATCATCGTTTTCTTCAGTTACCCATCCCATAATTTTTAATCGAACAGCTCCTGAAGATTGACTAGGATCTCCTTCAAACTGTACTCTAATAACATCGTCATATGAGTCAGATGGACCATGAATTTGTCCGAAACAAATCTTACCAGAACTTGGTAATTGATTTACGGATACTTTCCATTCCATTCTGTTTACTCCTGATCCACCATCCCAATAAATATTAGAAGATCCATTCGCAGTTAACTCTCTTAATTCCGTTCGAGGGTTTCCTGATCCAGATGATGTCGGGTATCCTGCATAGCATTTAAAATATACTTTTCCTCCATCAGCATAGAACCAATTATTGTTCTCATAGGTATCTAAGTTTGGAATATTATCCACAAAAGTAGGGCTCTGTAGTGAACCTGAAAACGCATTTAGTTTCCAATTTTGCAGTCCCAAAATATCATATGGATAAGTTCCTCCTACTGGTGGATCCACTGGGTCTACAGGTTCCTCTCCGTCACCTTCACCATCAGTTCCTTTAAAAGTGGCTTCAGTAATACTGTTCCAAGTGTTTGCTGAATTACCATATCCAATAATTTGAAGATAACGACCTGAGACATTTGATAAAGAGATAGTTTCAAGATCTAAAGAGTTACCTGATGATACTCCAGAATAAACTACTGACATTTTATCCGTAGCATCTCCTGATAAGACCTCAAAAGTACTTGATCTTTGATCGCCTTTAAACCATGCTAAATTCACTTCCGAGAAGTTTTTAATACTGCCAAAATCATATCTGATCCACTGACCAGTACCATTTGCAGACCATCGAGTACCTAAATTCCCATCCAAAGTATTTCCCTCAACGTTACCATCATTTGTAGAAGCTGCTACATTTGTGGGTACTAAAGTCTCTACACCTTCTGAGGGTGGTGTTGCATCACCAGACAGTTCTATCAGTTCAAAGTCATCGTATCTTCCTTCTCCCGCATAATATTCTCCCCTAATCAATACAGATGTTGCTGAACCAGCAGAAAAGCTAACAATTTCTTTAGTCCAATCAGAAGCATTACCACTTCTAGACTTCTTGACTCCATTAACTGTTGCTGAAAATCTCCAACTACCTTTTACATAAGCAGAAAGCTCATAATCTTTATTGGCAGAAATAGAAATTTCTTGAGAAAACCCACCATTACTTCCTGTAATTTTCGCAGATTTTGATCCTGAATTAGCATCACCAGAAATAGCCGAAGGATCAGAATCCGTCCAACTATCCCAACTACTTTCAAAACTATTGTTTGAAATACCTAAAGTTGTTCGTAGGTTACTTGATTCTACTACTTCTTCATCAAGAGTAACTTCTTGTTGTTGGACATTACATCCAACAATACTTGATAAAATCAAGCTGCTAATTAGTAATTTAATTGATGTATTCGAAAATACATTCCACTGGTTGTTCATGATTAATTTATTTATGTGTAAAAATAAAAGCTAGTTTATTATAGTTTATCAAGTGGCTGTCCTCATACATTAACAGTTAAGCTCTGAGTTAGCCGATTATTATATAACACATAATTTATTCGGTGTTTATTCTTTTTAGTTTAAGAAGAAAAGTAAATTATTTGTTTTTAGACATTAAGTTGACAAATCATAATATAGAGGTGAATGGACCACCTCTATTGATCTATTATGATTAACTGTCCACTTTTGTTAGTTGAAGGTCCATTCTTCTGTTTGTAGTTTAGTTGTTTTGAAATGAAATTGTTACTGTCTATTTGTTATCTTTTTTCATTTAAATATTTACACTTATGTATTTATTTTATGCAATGTTTATTCTTTATAAGTTCGTTAGCAACTACTCGATAACAATCGAGTAGTTACATTGTCTATTAGTCTACTTTTTTGATTTCAACCAAATCAAATCTCGTTTCAATATCACCAAAATTGATACTCAAACGTAATTGTGAAGTATTGGCTTTTGTTTCAACCACATAACTAGCTCTTTGATATTCAGAAGAACTCGTCGAAGTTGGAATATCTTCATCAAAGAAGTTGATACTATTGTCTGGATCTTCCATCAATAACCTTCCTGCTGATGTTCCGCCTGCTTTACTTACATAGTAAAAACTCACATTATAAGTAACCCCACCAGATACTTTAATTGTTTGATCAAGATATTGGCTGTCATTACCCAATTTCGCTCCTGTACTTTCGTCTGGAGGTGTTGGAGAACCTGACCCTGAAAAACTACCCCATACACTACGATCCGAACATTCAAAACTTTTACATTGAAACTCAGGAATTAATTCATCTACAACAGCTACAGTTATTGTTGTATCTGAAGTGATATTATTCCCATCTTTAGCTACTAAGCTTACTTCAAAAGTCCCTTCACCTGAAAATACATGAGCCGGATTTTTGTCTGTCGATGTTGCTCCATCTCCAAAGTTCCATTCGAATATACCTGCTGAAATAGAGGTGTTTGTAAATTCAATTTCTCGATAATCCTCTAAAGATGATTTATAACTAAAGTTGGCAGATGGAGGTGTTAAATCTTCAATTGAACCTACTCCTGGCAATTCTTCAGTACAGGCAAAGATACAGCAGCTTATTAGTGTAGTTAAGCCTAAATTTTTTATGATTGTTTTCATTATTTCTTGATTAATTGTTGATACAACTTTCTAATAGGAAGGCTGAATAAAAACATTAGTTATGCTCGAATACGCTTATTCAACCTTCCATATTATTTGATGAATTAGTAACCCGGATTTTGCGTCAGCAAACCATAACTAGTATCAATCTCTCTTTGAGGTATTGGTAATAGTAACTTAGTTGCATTAAATGGAAATCCATTATCTTCAGCGAAATCTGCCATTACTTCTTCTGCAACACCAAGCCTAACTAAATCATACAAACGATGATTTTCAAATGCTAATTCTACTCTTCTTTCAAGAATCAAAGCATCTTTAGTTAATGTTGCTCCGGCTGTAAGAGTAGATAACCCTACTCTACTTCTAATCATATTGTATGCATTTACAGCGTTTGCATCATTTGTTGATGCATTACCTGCCATAATTGCTTCTGCATACATTAAATACACGTCTGCTAATCTTAAAACGATCCAATCATTACCACACAATCTATTATCCGAAGAGGCAGTTAAGAACTTACCATTTTCTTTAACGTCTTCAGGATTATATAAAACAGCTATTCTTTCTGTATCCAATACGTCTACATTTGCTTTAAAATCATCTGTGACATAATTAATTCCACTGGTACTACCTAGTTTAGTGAATTCATAAGAGAAGTCTTGAGATTCTACAGCATCATCATTTAAGAATTGTATTGCAAAAATAACTTCAGAGTTTAACTCGCTATAAAAAACATCAGAATAAGCATCTACTAATGTATAATCACTGCTTCCAATCACTGTTTCCAATAACGTCTGAGCTCCAGAATAATCACCTGTGGTTAATTTCACTTTAGCTAATAGTGTTTGTGCTGCTCCTTTAGTTGCTCTACCTTCCTCGATATTTGCACGACTTGGAAGATGCTCTATTGCAAACATTAGGTCCTCTTCTATTTGACCATACACTGTGTTTACAGGTGTTCTCTGAGAAGCAACTGCGTCGCCAGGTACAATAATTTGAGTTACTAATGGAACTTCCCCAAAACCTCTAGTCAGATTAAAATACATTAATGCTCTTGAGAATCTAGCTTCTGCTTCAAACAAAGCTTTTGTAGGTTCATCATTCACAACATCAAGGGAAGCCATTACTTTATTAGCTCTGAAAACTACATTGTATAAATCTCCCCAGTAATCTTGTAACGTACCGTTAGTTGGAGAAACATTCATATGTTCAAATTGCGCCCATTCTCCCTCACTATTTTTAGTCTTAGTATTATCAGAACGCATTTCTGTTAGAGCGAATTCTCTTTGTACTGTATTTTGTAAACCATCATAAATGGCAAATACAGCCGCCTCAACCTCTTGTGTGTTAGAGTAAAATCCATTATCACCAATTGCCGATATTGGTTTAAGTTCTAATTGACTTTGGCAAGCCGTAAACCCAATCAAAGAGCATACAACTGCTAGTTTATATATTGATTTTTTAAATTGCATAATGACTTAGAAGTTTATGTTTAGACCTGCAGAAAATGTTCTATGAATTGGAGCTGCACCTCTTTGGTAACCGTAAGTAAGTGGTGTATCTAACCCTTGGTTAATACCTTCAGGATTGTAACCTCTATAATCGCTACCCATAATATAAATTAAGTTTTGAGCTGCTACATAAACTCTCATAGATTTGATTCCCACTTTATTAAGTGGTCCTTTTGGCAACTGATACCCTACATTTAAATTTCTCAAAGTAATGTAAGAAGCATCCATAACTATATCATCAGTAAAGATTCTTTGAACTACTTTATCTGCATCTTTGAAGAAGTTAGGATCTGTTTCGTCAGTAATATAATCTTGGTTCGAGCTAAATTGATTATTCACATACTGAGGATCCATATTTCTTACTTTTGCACCATGCGAGCCTTGGAACATAAAGCTTAAATCAAAATTCTTATAATTAATAGTGTTATTAATCGCCCATATTAATTTAGGATAAGGTGAACCTAGAATTGTTCTGTCATCAGGATCGATAATACCATCTCCATTTAAATCCTTTACATAAATATCTTGAGATTGTCCGTTTATAGGATAGAAAGGATTTTTGATATTCTCAATTGGTATCTCTTTTTCAACAACATAACCATAGAATGATGCTACTGGGTGACCTTCTTTAGCAATCCATTCTGCTGGTCTCTTTGAATCTACTGTCGAAATTAAACCATCTGCACCTGCCATACTTACAATTTTATTCTCATTTAAAGACATGTTTGCAGTAGTTGACCACTTAAAACTTGAGGTGATAATATTTGTTGTTCTCACTTCAAACTCTACCCCTCTGTTTTCAATCTCACCTAAATTTACAGTAGCTTCTTGGAAACCTGTTGCTGATGGAATTGGACGATTCAATAATAAATCATCAGAGTTTTTCTTATAAAGATCCACACTTACAGCTAAACGATCTTGGAAGAAACCAATATCAATACCTGGGTTAATTTCGATTGATCTTTCCCATCTTAATTCTGGGTTTGATAGAGTTGATTGGTTAAACCCTGAGTAAACGTTACCATTAAATACACTACCTACCGGTTCTACAAGACCAATCGCTGGATATCTACCAATCTGAGCATCACTACCATCAGTTCCTGACACACCATAACTCACTCTTACTTTTAAGTTACTTAATACTTCACTGTCTTTTAAGAAATTCTCCTGTGAGATTCTCCATCCCAATGAAGCTGCCGGAAATACACCATATTTATAATCACTACCAAATTTAGAGCTACCGTCTGAACGTACACTAAGAGATACTAAATATTTATCATTATAAGCGTAATTCATTCTACCAAAATAAGACACCAATGATTTTTGATCAGCATAAGTATTTGCTCCAGTTACATTCGTAGAAGGAATTGTTTTGATGTAATCAAAGTTATAACCATTACCTTCTATTTCGCTTATGTTTCTATCCCAAAATTCAAATGCAAAACCACCTACTACACTAAAGCTATGTTTATCTAAAGTTTTATTCCAACTTAACGTTTGTTCTGTTACTAGGTGAAATTGATTATTTCTTCTATCATATGCTTCAGTACCATTTTCAGCATTTCGAGTTGCTTTTACCCCAATAAATCTTTGGTCTCTAACGTTTTTATAATCACCACCAAAAGAAGATCTAAAGTTTAATCCTTCAGCAATTTTATACTTTAAGAATAAATTGGTAAACACTTTTGTTTGGTATTTACGTTGTTCTCTTTCTAAAATTTTTGACAATGGTGATACATTTGATGTCGTACTAATATCTGTTCCTCCTGATTCAATAGGCATCCCATTCACTAAATCATAGTCATCAAACATTCTCTCCATGGCATAATCACCTACTTGAGCATTTTCCCATCTTCCCTCTTCTCTTAATCTATTGACATACTTAATCGAATTTTCATCTACATACTGTGGTAACCAAGGTGATTGTCTAATAGCATCGTGTAAACCTATTGGAAAACGTCTTTGATTACTATATGAAGGGTTTAAGTTCATACCAAACGTCAATCGTTTATTTATTTTTGATTGTACATTCAATCTGAAGTTAATTCTATCATAACTATCTGTTAAAAGTACGCCTTCATCATTTAAGTAATTACCTGAAATTGAATACTTTGTTCTCTCTGAACCACCTCTTGCTGAAAGAGAGTGAGACTGAATAGTACCTCCATCCATCACTACTTCGTCCCAAGCAGTTTCAGTACCTAATTCCTGAATATATTTCATTCTGTCAGTTAACTCTCCATTGTTGTTATCCTGAACAAAAGAAGTCCACTCACCTACCGTTTTTAGAACATCATTTTTAGGTACTGATTTTACACCAAAGTAACCATTATAACTAAATTGTGCTTTTCCTTCTTTACCTGCTTTATTGGTAATTAAGATTACACCATTGGCTCCTCTAGAACCATAAATTGCAGCAGAAGAAGCATCTTTCAATATTTCAATAGACTCAACATCATTCATATCTAGTGTAGCTAAATAATCCTGATCAACTACAATACCATCTACGACTATTAATGGACTTGGAAATGATGTAATAGAACCTACTCCTCTTACTCGAATTGTTGGTGCTCCACCAGCAGTTGGATTTGTTTGCTGAATATTCACCCCTGATACTTGACCAGAAAGGGCATCATCAATTCTAGCTGTTGGAATCTGATCAAGGCTTTCATTTTTAACCTTTGAAACTGCACCTGTTAGGTGAGATTTTTGAACAGTACCATATCCTACCACAACAATTTCATCTAATTGACTGGCTTCTTCAATAAGCTGAACGTCTAATACTGTTTGATTATTTACGGTAACTTCTTCGGTTTTACAACCAATAAATGAAAATATTAATACATCTGTTGGTGCTACCAAAAGTGAATAATTACCATCAAAATCGGTTATTGTTCCTTTATTTCCCTTTCCATCTTTAATGATGATAGAAACTCCTGGTAAAGGGCTATTGTCTTGATCTACTACGGAACCTTTGACAATACGCTTTTGGTCTTGTGCAAATACCCCGGGATTTATGAGGAATAGCAGTAGTGTTAATGATAAAAGTAATAATCTTGTGTTCATTTTCTTTTGTGAATAGATTGATAGTACATTTAATTGTAGCGTACAATATTATATATACGTCAAAAAAACGTACTATAAACTTTAAATTGAAAAAATAAGAGAAATTTAAACAGGTGGTAGGATCACAAAATTTGTGATAATTGTGTTGTATTACTATATTTACCTACCGGTGTATTCAATTGCGGATGAATTTGGCGATGACCCTGCTTTAGAATTACCTGTTTGGATTAACGATTCGTTAATCCTTTTTTTTTGTATGATAAATTATATCATAGGCATTGTGTGTTGTTTTAAGTTTAAATTGTGACTAAAATTCTTTATTCAATATTCCTTTTAAATGATTGTACATAGCTTCTTCAGCCAATTCAGGCTCTCTATTAGAAATATGTTCAAGTATTTTATAATGTTCTTCTAATGCTTGGTTTGGTTTATCTCCAGCACAAACATCATTTTCTTTAAAAAAAGTAATAATATCTGGAGCAACAATTAGCATTAAAGATTTTAAGACAGAATTTTTACTAGCTTCAGCTATTTTTAAATGAAACATTAAATCATGTTCAACTGTATCTTGGCCTAGTTTAACTGCTTCCTCGTATTCAGATAATGCTTTCGAAATAGAAACAATATCTTTCTCATCTCTTCTTAATGCTGCAAACCTAGCTGTACTCTTTTCCAATATAACCCTTGTCTCCACTAAGGAATTCATATCATTCCCTTCCAACTCTAATACATCAGTTATTAAACCTTCTAATGCATCAATACCAAAACCAGCAACGATTGTCCCACTCTGAGGATGTGTTTTTAAGATTCCGTAAAATTCTAACTTACGAATAGCATCTCTAACATAAGTTCTACCAATACCAAATAACTCACTCAATTTTCTTTCTGAAGGTAATTTATCTCCAGGATTTAACTGACCACTTGATATTAATGCTTTTAACTGTTTGATAATCTTATCGACAGGTTTTTCTACTTCAATTTTTCTAAATGTATCAAATACTGATTGTTCCATATTTCAAATCATTTTTTATTTGGTTGACCAAATGAAAATTACACTTTAGTCTTCCTTTAAATTTCCATTACAATATAAAATGATGGAATTCGAAATCATAGTTAAGTCTTTCAATTCTCTATTTAAATCTTTTTTATTTATCATTTTCTGCAATGAAAAGAGTAATATATCCCGTTTCTCATCTTATGCAAACCAATAACTGGGCTTCCATAATCTGGTAGACCAATTTTACGGAGTTAAATTTTATTATGCAAATTTTAACTAAAATTTTAGTGTAATTAAGACACATAAATTAATATTCTTTAATTATTACAATGTTATAACTAAAAAAAGTGATATAAATATCATGCAATATTTATATCACTTTTTTATTAAAAGAATATTATGTACTTAAAACTAATTATCAAAAGCCTTATTGATTTTAGCTGTAATATCCTTCATATGAATCCCTTCAATTGAAGTTGTCTTATATCTAGACGACATCGATTTTGTCTTCTTTCTTATCATTTCTAATTGTGCTCTAGAAACTGCTTGAATGTCCGATGACAAAGCCTTTTCATTATTCATTTTTTCAATTAATAATTCAACATGAACTCTTTGTAATTCACGTCTGTATGTATCAATTGATTTAGCTGAATTCAACTCTTTCCAAATGCTTTTTGTAAGATCACTATTCAATTCAATAATCGAATAAGCATCTTGTGATAATGCATATTGATTAATCATTCTTAATTGTCTAGAATCTGCAAGAAGATTTTTTAGAGTACGTTCTTGTGACTTTCTAATTTTCTCAACGATGCCAGTATATTCAATTCTACTTAAAACATCTTGATTAATTAACCATTCAGGTGTATTGAATAATTGTTTATCTATGAAGTCTACAGCCCTTTTTTGTTTTTCTTTTGTCACATTGGTATAGACCGATTTCCCTTCTTCAGATGTTTTATAATCTATGATCACACCTCCTACATTATTAGATACATGTCCCATATATCTATTAAATTGAGATAAAACAGCAGAATAAAGTTCTTCTAAATCTTGATAAAACTCTCCTTCTTCCTTGGTCCATTGAATTAATTGTGGTACAATTCTTTTTAAATTTTTGATTCCTAAATCACTTGCTACCATTGCATCGTCTCCAAGATCTTCTGTTTGAGCAGATGGATCAACTACATATGGCCATTGTTGTGCACCATATCTGTTCCATGGATTTTTATTTTTCTCTTTGATCCATTCATTTAATATCAATTTTTCATCAAGAGCCGATTTTGCATCCGTTAATTTATAACCATATTCTATAGCCCAATTATCATAAGGTCCTATAATTGGATATAAACCAGCTCCTTTGTCTTCTGGTTGAGCAACATAGTTCATTCTAGCATAATCCATAATTGAAGGAGCTACACCATGTTCCTGAACAAAACCAGGTGTTCTCAATTGCTCTACCGTATAATTACAACTAGATCCCATATTATGCATTAAACCAATGGTATGACCCACTTCATGAGTTGCTACAAATTCAATTAATTTACCCATCAGTTGATCATCAAATTTTGACTTTCTCACTTCAGGATTAACAGCAGCAGTCTGAATCAATGCCCAATTTCTTAAAAGGTTCATGACATTATGATACCAAAGTATGTCAGATTCTAATATCTCACCAGTTCTTGGATCATGAACATGAGGACCTTGTGCATTTTGTATAGGTGTTGTAATATATCTAATAACAGAGTACCTAACATCTTCTGGAGACCAATCAGGATCTTCTTCTTTAGTAGGTGCATCTTTTGCTATAATAGCATTTTTAAAACCTGCCTTTTCAAAAGCACTTTGCCAAGCTTCTATACCATTTTTAAGGAAAGGTCTCCATTTTTCAGGAGTAGCAGGATCGATGTAATAAACTATTGGTTTAATAGGCTCTACTAACTCGCCTCTATTATAAGCATCCCAATCTTTAGGTTCTAATTTCCATCTGGTAATAAATCTTTGCTTGGCTGCTCTATGCTGATCTAATGAATAATTAGTTTGTTGTACTGAAAAATACCCTACACGAGGATCATAATATCTAGATTTCCATTTCTTTTCAGGTAACAAAATAAAAGATTGATTCATCTCAACTGAAAGAGATTTGGTAATTTGATTATCAGGTAGCTTATCTCCTTTATAAGTTAAAATATGTCTTACTTCAACATTTTTTGGAAAAGATTTTATTGAAGAAATAATACTTCTTTTTCCATCTAATCCTTTAATCCCAAACCTTTTTCTTTCACTGTCCCTCATTGCACCGATCATAGGTATATCAGAAGTAAAGAAAGAACTAACATCAATCACCACTTTAGATGAATCTGCTGAAACTGCTTCTATATCAAATGACGCTACCACAGGTTCAAAATTATTATTTTTCACCGATTTATAAATTGGCTCTTTTTCAGATGCTACACTATTGTAAGAAACTGATCTCATCAATAACTTATTATCTTTTCTTTGCCATCTTATAACTTGCTGTGGGCGTGATTTCATTCCGGCACCACCAAAGTTTAAACCCTGTACATGGCCTGAGATTCTACTTACAATCAAGATTTCATTATCAAGTAAATCATCACTTATTTCGAAGAAATATTTACCATCTACTTTATGGGTTGTAAACAGTCCTTCTTGAGTTTCGGCCTCATCAGTAATAACTTTATTATACTCTTTAAAAGGTCCCTTTTCTTTTTTAGGTACTACCTCCTCTGTCTTAGATTTTTTCTTTTTGTTTTTCTTTTTTTGCCCAAAGACAAAAGTACATGATAATAACATGCACGTAAGTGTAAATAATCGAATGGAAAGTTTCATATAAAAAAATTAGTTGTATTAAAAAACATAAAATTTCAAAAAGTATTAATGAATACAAAATTGAGAGTTGTTTTTTAAAAGAATACAACATTTTTATTTTCAATCAAATTGATAGATCACATTTAAATCATATATATAATTATTTAACACCCTGCTAATGTTTGATTTAAATTATACAATTTCTATTGAATTTGTTTCAATTCAAACTTAAAAAACTTTAACGAAAATATCATGAAAAAATAGTACAATAAAGTAACAAAAGTTTAAATTTGTGAGTGATTACTATACTTACAGTGCGACTACATTTATATGAACCAATTAATTGATTATAAAAAATTAATTCGGAACTTAATATTCATATTGTCTTTTGCTATAACCGATGAATTATTCGCTCAAGACTTTATTTGGTTTCATTATTTTAACCGATACAAACTTTCTTACAAATTCTCAATTGATTCAGATTTTGGTTGGAGAGAATATTTTGATTCAGAAAGATACCGTGGTCAATTTAGATCTGGCTTAAGGTATGACATCAACTCTAATATGTATGCTAGAGCTGGCTTTATGTACGTTGACGGTTCTGTTGCATCTCAAGAAATTCGTTTTTATCAAGATTATGTATACTCATTCAAGCTTCATGATATTACTATTCAACAAAGAATAAGACTTGAGCAACAGACTTTTACAGATCCCAATAAAAATTTCAACTTTAGAATAAGGTACAATCCCGCTATTAAATTCCCTTCTCCTATTGGTCAATGGACTTTGGCAGCAGAGCCATTTGTATCTGTAAAAAAAGATGGTAGTTATATTGGAGCAAACCGTCTTATTGTAGGTGTCAAAAATAAGATTTATGGTAATGTTCATTTCACTTTACAATATATTAATGAACGTGCCTACAATAGAGTTGAGACAGGTTATATTAATGAAACACAGATGATTCGTGTAAGAATTGATCATGTTATTCATCCTCTTAGAACAGGACCTTTATTTGGTCGTAAAAAAAGTAGATAACCCAGTCAAAATTGCACAAAAAAACTAATGTGATTTTTACCACAAAATAAATGTAAATCCATTCAACCTTCTTATTAAGTCGACGTATTTATAACTGTAATTAAAAAGTCTATTTAAACATTACAGAAGTATGGAAGATTTCGCTATGAATTTTGATGATCAGATGTTTGAAGAAAACACTGATGACATGTTTGATAATCTCGAAGATATAAACATGGAAGATTGGCAAGATGAATTAAATGCCATTGAAAAGTTTGATCTGGATATTGATGAAGAAATATAAAAACTTTCTCAAAAGAAATTGAAGCTTTAAATGTAATCAATGCATTTAAAGCTTTTTTTATGATAACTTTGTGCTGCGACTTTATTATTTAATTTCATTTTAGGGAAACTCACAGATCATTTTTCATCTTTACTTAGTACTACCTCGACCTACTTTTTGTCTATTAATATTGTAAACTCTGAGAATGGTTTACCTTCTCCCCAAATTTGTATTTCCTTGTTTGCCTGAAGCACCATATTGTCCTGGAAAAATTTTTGCGAATTTTAATTGTCCAAATGTATTCAGTGCAATAAAAAAGTATTTAGTGTTTTCTTCATGTTCATCTCCTTACTGTAAATATGATATAAAGATGAAGATTCATTTGATTTATGATAGCCATTAATTCATCATATAACTCTATTAACAGTTTAATACTGATTTTTGATATAAATAGGTGAAGAGTGAAGAGTGAAGAGTGAAGAGTGAAGAGTGAAGAGTGAAGAGTGAAGAGTGAAGTTCAAAGCTATAACCTTAGCATCCAAAATTTCGAGTCTATATTTCGAAGAAACATTATTTAATTCTCTATCCTCATAAAGGTGGCTTAAACCATCGGCACTATCCAATTATGTAGATATCTGTGTATGCCCCCTACTGCAGTTTTATATAGACACAAAAAAAGGTTAGTCAACATCTTGTGTTAACTAACCTTTTATATTTATTGAATGTGGCGCCGACTTACTCTCCCGGGGGTTAACCCAGTACCATCAGCACTGTAAGGCTTAACTGCTCTGTTCGGAATGGGAAGAGGTGAACACTTACGTCATTGGCACCATCAATGTCTTGATATCATTGACTGTGAATGGTAAAAACTTGTCAGTGTCTCCATAAAGGAGACACCAACCGAAGAAAAGCTTTTGGGCGATTAGTACTTCTCAGCTTAATCCATCTCTGAACTTACACTTGAAGCCTATCAACGTCATCATCTATAACAACCCTTATAAGGAAATCTCATCTCGAGGTGGGTTTCGCGCTTAGATGCTTTCAGCGCTTATCCGCTCCACACATAGGTACCCGGCGATGCTCCTGGCGGAACAACCGGTACGCCAGAGGTGTGTCCAACTCGGTCCTCTCGTACTAAAGTCAGAGCCTCTCAAATTTCCAACGCCCGCAACAGATAGAGACCGAACTGTCTCACGACGTTCTGAACCCAGCTCGCGTGCCACTTTAATGGGCGAACAGCCCAACCCTTGGGACCT
>NZ_JRYR02000002.1:0-445839 GCF_000807855.2 Flammeovirga pacifica | reverse complement strand
AATTTTAATATGCAAGACTAATTAAATTTCATTTGGATTTTAATTTGAATTGCTGTTCTTCTTTACATTATGTCAAATAAAAGAGTACTGTAGAATTAAGACTACTCACGTCTTTTATTGGTTGGCCTTCCGTTTGAAGGGAGTGCAAAGATAAGAAGAGAATCCTAATATGCAAGACTATGGTTCGAAATAAAAGTAAATTAGATTAGATTTAAATCGTATATCCCTTATATACAACCTCTTACACAATTAGATAAAAGACCAATATTTTATATTTCATTACAGTCATAAGTAAATCGACCGCAATGTTTAACTTGAACATAGTAAAATAGCATCATCTAACAGACTTTTTTTCTATGTCTTCAAGAATTTGTTCTAACTCAGAATGTAGGTTTTTATTTTCTGATAGTTCTAAGCACCTTTTTATTGAGGCTATATCAGCTTTTTGTTTTCGCTTAAATTGAATTACTTCCCATTTCAATTTTAATGACTTTATTATTCTAGGAGAAAGAACACCCAAAATTATTACAACAATCAATAGTAATGCTAATATGATTTCTGTTACATAATCTCCTACTATTGCTGTCCAAGGTTTTTGAACTAGATGTACATTTGTAGATAATTCCTCATTAAATATTTTAACTCTATACTGTTCGTGATGTTCTTGATGGAAAGCAATGGAATCATAAGGAGTCAGAAATATTGATACATACCCTTTGTGATAACCTTTTATTCTTGGAGGATAATAAAACAGATCAATACTATTTGGCTTTTCGATTTCAGTAATAAATGATTTAAGATCTGGATAGGTGGCATTCTTACCTAAATTATAATAAGGCACCTTTATTTCGACAGTGTCATCATTAGCTGTAAAAGTTAACTCTTTAGGAAAAACATTCAATAATTCTTCTCTTATTTTAATAAAAGGATCATAAGTAATTGTTTGAGAAACTACAGATGAATCTTTTAAAATCATTAAATTCATTGTGGTTGCTAACTTTTTATTGAGATCACAAGATTTATCTAAATACAATGGAATATTTACCAAAGTACTTTCTCTTGGTTTCATCAATGTCTCGGGGAAACTATAATTTAAGCATTCATTTGTTTGTAGTTTCACAAATTGATTAAGATTCACAAGCGTATCGTAATCACTATCATTATATATTTTTAATTGATAAAAAACTGTATCATTAGGTGTAAATAATTCTTTACTTAATAATTGAAGGTTCTTATCATAATCTACTGTATCTTCCCAAATCAAAGGTCCTCTAACTTTTGTTACTCTTGATGTTAGATATACTTTTTGTTTTATATACAAATTCTCAAAAATTATTTCTGCATAATGATCCCCAAGAATATCCGCCTTAGGGGCTATGGATAAGATTGTCGTATCGTTTGTTGAGGTTATATGATGTACAGAATCCAAATCTATACTATCATAGTTAACCATAAAGACAAACGCATTAGAATCACCATTGAACTTAAAATCCATAGGGTATTCTTCCAAATTGGTGAACCTGTAATCTGTAAATTCAACAGAATCTGCTTCCACAAACCCCAGATTAATATTTATATCTTCTACCTCAGTATCAATTGGAGTTACCACATTAGACTTCAAGCCTACCCTAACTAATTGCTTATCAATCTTAAAAGCTAAAAATGCTTTATTCACTCCACTCTTTAAATTATTTGTACGTATTTTAATTTTGATGTGATCGTTCTCAATTAATACTGGTAATCTGAATATGGCAGAATCTTTAGCATACCAAAAATTAGTTTCGTTACCTATATCTAATGAAAAAAACTCTGTATCTCCAATAAAATATACCTCTACCTTTGTTGGTTCGTAAACATTTCCAACTGTGAGGTTCACTTCTTTTGTTTCGCTTCCTACTTTGCCAAAATCTACAAATAATGCATCTGCAATAAGATCATCTGACTTTGGCTTTGTCGATGATTTTTCTATTAACTTTTTCCAATTTCTGCTTGTATTACCATTTGCTAATGTTTTTAGGGTAACACCTTTAGATTTTGTCTTATGATCAAATTTAAATACTTGTCCGTATGATTTGATACAAAGACCTGATAATAGTAAGGAAACGATTAGAAGTAATCTCATGTTAGTTTAATTTTTTTTCTAATTGGTTTGTGTATTCATTTAAAGCAGTAAGAATCCCTAAAGCACGTTCATCCTCTTCGTATTCTTTTATAAGTTGTTTTAAGTTATTTCTGTAACTGATCATATTTGTAGAAATACCTTCCCCATTAATTACTCTTGCTCGACAAAACGTTTTAAATACTTCTTTTTCGTTATCAGTAAGCTGATTAAAAAAGTTTCGCCCCTTATATCTAAAGAGTAATTCCTTTAATCGATCATCGCTGAAATTAAAATTAGATAAATTAATAGCATCAGGATTATCGACCATTGTTAATCGATTGGCTATTGAGCGGTCGAAGTTACCAATAAACTTATCATATAATTGGGCATCTACATCTGGATCTATATCAAATTCTCTGTTAAAGACTTGATGGATTTTTGACAACACCTCTTTATCCTTCAGTATTTCTATTAGAAGATCTTTATTTTTATTGATTTGCTCAAGATTAATATCTAATTGCTGTGCTCTTTCCTTTGTTAAAGTTCTTGGATCACAATAGACATGAGATTTATTGATAATACATTGTGTTAAACCGGGTCTTTCTTCCCCTTCTTCCATGTCCTCCTTTTTCTTGAACATTCTCTCTTGAAGTTCATCCAATGATAATTCTTTTAATAATTGAGGATCAACCCTTAAATCGTAAGCCAAATAGGCATTTTTATTAGAATGATCTAAAGCGATAGGATAAACAAATGATAAATGACCATTTTCTACAGGAACATAAGGAGATACTTTTAGTAAATAGTTATTATTTGATATTGCTTTCTCTATCTCTTCTTTTGCAATATTCTTGTTTCTCATTTTTAATGCAAATTCAAATAATCTTGGCTGATTGTTTTTGACTAATTTTAAAACTTCAATCGTTGCATAGACATCTGACATGGCATCATGAGCATTTTCGTGTGATATTCCGTTAGCTACTGATAAGTGCTCTAATCTGAAGGATTTTTTTCCTTCGTCATTATCTGGCCAATTAATACCCTCAGGTCGTAATGCATAAGTTAATCTTAAAATCTCTAATGCATCTGTTCTAGAATTATTATCCGCCCATTCGTGAGAATAGGGATCAATAAAATTTTTATAAAAAGCATGACGAGAAAACTCATCATCGAAACTAATATTATTATAACCAATGTGGCAAGTCCCTTTTTTACCTAACGCATTTTTTATAATTCTCATTAATTGATATTCAGGTATCCCATTATTCTGAGCAATCTGAGGAGTTATACCAGTAATAAGACAAGCCTCAGGTTCTGGTAAGAAGTCCAATGAAGGCTGACAAAATTTAATAATCGGTTCTTCGATAATGTTTAAATCTAAATCAGTTCTTACTCCTGCAAATTGAGCAATCTTGTCTTTTTTAGGATCTCGACCAAAAGTCTCGTAATCGTAAAAAAATAATGAAGTTGGTTGCATACCAGATATTAATTAAAAAAAGTCATGTTAAGTATTATGAACCTATAATTCAGGAATAAAACTTAGCTTTCAAAAAACTATAAATACGAAACTAAGAAATTGTACAAATAATAGAAATATTTAATCAAATGTTCTAATAATTATTTTTAATGTGTATATCAAAAAATTTTATTGTTAAAAGGTTGCAAAAGTCTCTGAAAATTAATTATTTGTATATAACGTAATACGAATATATCTCAAATGGCAAAATATATTTATTATAAAAAACCTTATCCTGAGGTAGAAAAATTAGCTGAAAAAGCTAATGTGTCCTTGAAAGATTACATGAAAGGCCTACCCAGTAATGAAGTCAAAAATTTCGAAACCCGAAAGGCTTTTTTCCAAAGTTTCACATCGAAACGTAAATCAGCCTGGAAAGGTGATGAAGCTAAATCAACAATATTTGTTGATGGAGTTAAACCTTATGCCCTTTCGACAAAAGATTTCTTAGAAGAGTACCGCATTGCTATACAGCATAGAGGCCGAAAACCTAGAAAACAAGGTGGCTCTAATAAAATCGTTACCTTCCGTATGTCTAAAGAAGAATATGACGCTTTAGACCAACAAGCGGCTGCAAGACAACTAAAAGTCTCTGATTATATCAGAAACTTAATTGAATCTGATTTAAAAAGTAAATAGTTTAAGTCGGACTACCGCAGAGCAGCCATTTGAACAAAAAGCCATGATTTATTTTATAAATCATGGCTTTTGTATTAATTAGATGGTGGTAAAATATGTTCTGCTGCTTCGTAAGAATATTCATCGGAAGCTGTATCGTGTGTTGTAGACCTTGATCTATTTTTTAGACTATTACGATAGTCACCATATTGTTTAGTTTGTTCTGATGTTAAAACTGTAATTAAAAACTGATCTTTTTTATCTTTTGCCTTTACTGAGGCATCGTTATACTCTTGACTTAGTATACCCTTATCAGCTTTTTCAATAAGCATTTGTCTATTGACCACATTGAAATAAGACGTCAAAGACTCTATTTGATCTTCAGTTAAGGAAATGATATTTTCAATATCTTTAATTTCTCTGTTAGACTTTAAAAAACTAGTCAATGTTAATATTTGGCTAGGTGTTAAAACCTTATCCCTATCTTGCCAAAATTTATGATCCAAAGCAATTTTGTCTGATAAAGACATGTTACTATTCTTCGGATCTTTTTTAATTACGACATAGTCATATCGTGCTTTTCTCATGTCTTTCTTTTGAGTAGGAGTCAAATTGACAATTTTATCCATCCAATTGGTAAAATTGCGTGCTTCCTTTTCATAAGATGTTTGAGAAAATGCAGAAAAAAAACTGAATATTAATAAAAAAAATGTGATCGTTTTCATGAGCTATTATTGTTTAATAATACGATGGACTTCTCCTGACATTTTTAATAAATAGACTCCCTTTCCTATATTATCTAAATGTAGGACTTCGTTTTTTGTAGTTATAAATTGTTGATGTATGAGTTTACCTTCTAAGGTAAAAATTTTGACTTCTGATCTTGAGGAGTTAGATCTTTTTAGATGAATCACATGAGTACATGGATTCGGATAGATTTTAGTTTCATTCTTATTTGGTTTTAGATGAGTTGGTTTGTCGTTTTCCTTAATTACTATAGGAAACACTTTCTCTGCAATTTCATCACCAACTTCTATAACTACTTTAATATCAACAGGTGTATCAAAGTCTCCTCTTTGAATCAAAATCTCTTTGTCACTAATACTTGCATTTTCATTATTTGATGAGCTCCAATCAAAAGTAGCTTCTGAGATTGCCTCTTCGATAATAATATTATCCGTCACATTTTCTGCATTATCACCTTCCTGATAAATTAAATATGTATCTTCTAATATTTGATTCATTTCATCTGAATAAAACTGATTCACCTTGATCACAAATGTTTTTGTTGCTTTCAATTCATTTAATGAAATCTCAGCAGTAAGAACAACCACATGAGGATATTGATTTTTTGATACTTGACCTATCTCATCATGAATAGCAACTACTATAGTATCTGAAGAACTCCATATAATTGTGGTATTGTGAAGTGACTGTTGAGCCAAAAATAAATCTTTATTGACATTATTTTTATTATCTCCTTCTGCATATCCTACTTCAAGAGCTTCAACCGCTTCTGCCAATTGATTCTGCTGTAAAACATCGTCTTCAATAGTCACTTTCATATTATCAAAGTGTATTTTTCCTGTCGTTTTACCTAATTGAATAGCTAGTCTAAATTTACTCATTCCAGAGGTTACGTTTATTTTTGTACTTACCTGGAATAATTGATCTTTGGATATAATTTGAATATCACTATTAATACGCTCACCATTGTCTCCTTGAATTTGAGCTCTTATTTCAGTATCAACTTCTGAATAAACATCATAAGTAATCCACATTTCTTTAGGTGATGTTACAGTATATCCGATTGGATATTCATCAGATCTAAGAGTTAAGTTAGAAAAATTACCTCCATTTACTCTAATATCTAGCTCCGCTCCTAATGTTGGATTAGCCGGAAATAATGTACTATTTAAATCATAGTCTATACCAGCATCCGATTTGTGTGTTGTCGACCATCCATTCTCAACACCTTCCTCAAAATTTGGATTCACAATTAACAGATTGTCTGTATCTTCTTGATGAGTATGCCCATAATAACGGGTCCACCAAATTTGAGCTTTTTGTCTTAATTCATCAATTCTTGATTGATAATTGGGGTTATCAATTTCATTTTTTGTTTCTAATTCTTGATTAGATTGGTAGCTATAAAATTCTTCATGACGTAGTGTGACATTCTGGAAAGCTGTTTCCATTGGGCTCATTGTACGACTTGTTGTCCACATAGTGTATCTATCATTACCCCTTTTAAATGTATAGCCATTAGAACCATTCTTTTTATAGTAAGTTACTGATAAATCAAGTGGATAACCTGTTTCTTCCTGATCATTTAAATACAAAGAATTACCTTGTAAAAAGGTAGGTTTTGGCGTGTTTGTATAATCACAGATTGTAGGATACAAATCAATTAATTGAACTGATCTATTAGATGCTTGTAATATTTGAGAGGGATCGATAATGATTAATGGAACTTGTGCTGCATTTTGTAATAAGTTATGCTTACCCCACATATTATGATCTCCGAGATTAAAACCATGATCTGATGTAATCACAATTAAAGTATTCTCTTTCTCTCCTATTTCTTCTAATTTCTCTACAATCTTTCCTATTTGAGCATCTATATAAGACGCACAAGCATAATACGATTTTAGTAATTCTTGTTGTTTTTCTAGGTCTAGTACATTTTGAAAACCATTGTACTCTGTATCCCAATCTTGAGGTATATCTTTATAACCTAATAATTCTGTTGGCTCTTTATAGGTAAACTCATCCGTTCCTTCAGGCATTTTTTGGAAAGGTGCTAATGTTAAGGTTTTACCTTTATATAAATCATGATATTCTTTAGGTGCAATAAACGGTAAATGTGGTTTTTTAAAGCCTACTGCTAAGAAAAAGGGTTGATCTATTTTTTCAAAGTGATCTAAATATTGTAGTGCATGATCAGCAAATTGTCCATCTTGATAACCATCATCTCCCACGTTATCAGGACCAATTTCAAATGACATGTCAGCTTCTACTCTGTAAGACGTTCCTTTTACAAACGGACCATATTCTTCAGGGTAAGTATAATCATTAGGATCTGTATATGTATCTGTCCATGCTATATCATGATGATCATTATCTACGTTTCTTGGATCAAAAACTTTACCTACTACAGCTGTTCTGTAGCCATTTCTTGATAACATTTCTGGCAAAGTTGTTAATTCTGGAGCTGTTTCAGATAATTGCAATGTTAGATTAGTTACCCCATTCCTCTCTGGATAAGTTCCCGTTAAGAATGACGCTCTTGAAGGGCCACAAACCGGATAAGAACACTGAGCATTTGTATATTGAATACCAATTTCAGACATTTTATCTATAGTAGGAGTAATCACTTCTTCATTTCCGAAAGCGAATAAATCTGTATTCAAATCATCTATCACAATAAATAAAACATTTTTCTTTTGACCATTAGGTATCAAAGCATCAATATGTCCTGCCGTCCATTCTCGTCCTTCTCGAGAATAAATCATTTTATTTGCTTTAGGACCTGCACACCATAATGCAGCAGAAAAGTTCAGCTCTCCTGAGAGATCAGCGATAGCTTTATGATAACGCACCCTTGATTGAGCATCACAAGCATTATTTGATCCGAACTCTCCAAGATATACAGGTACATTGTATTGATCAGCCCAAGCACGAACTTCCTCGAAATCTCTTCTTAAATTCTCATATTCTTGAGGAGAGCCCCAAGTCGGTTTACTCCCTTCAATTTCAGGGTATTTAGTAAATGTATTTGGCCAGTAATAATGAAACCAAGGAATTAGTTTATCATCATTTTCAAAAATTGATGGATCTAATTGTTGTGGAGATTTTATGGCATTATCCCCTCCTCCAGTTAACATAACTATTCTATTTGAGTTTTCCTGACGTACGATTTCAAGTAACTCTCTATTTAATTGATCTACTAGTACTTTATTCATTCTAAAGTATGGTTCATTGATCAATTCAAAAACTAGATTATCATTACTATTATTTTTAAAATGATGTGACACCTGAGTCCATATCGCTAATAACCTTTTCCAATGTTCGGGTTGAGGATATACCTCATCTTCTTTAGAAACTTCATCTAAAAACCAATGTTCGCCATGTGCATTTAACACCACAATTAGACCTTCTTGATTTGCCCATCCGATTACTTCCTCAACACGGGTTAACCATTGGGAATCTATAGTATAAGGAGCTGTTTCTGATGTATGTGATCCCCATCTAACAGGAAGTCTAATATGATCAAAACCTGCTTTTGCAACGTCTTCAATCATATATTTCTCTATTGGGGCAGCCCAATCTCCTTCATTATTGGCACTCATTACATTACCAAAATTGTACCCCATGCCTAATTTTTGATTCATTAAGTGAGCAGGAGTTTGTGCGGATAATTGAAAATTTGAGAGTGTAATGAATAATATAAGTAGTAATCTTTTCATCTATTTTGATGTGCTTATTTATTTATGTTTTAGTTATTTATAGAAAGCTGTCATTACCGAAATAATGACAGCTTGTTGGTCTCTATATCTCAATTGAAGTCTATCAATAAATTATTTTTTTATGAACTTGATAGATTGTGTTTCTGCTTTTAGAATATATTGTCCCCTATTAAGGTTAGATACATCTACTTTCCACGAAGTAGTTCCTGCAGTTTGATTTAACTTGATAAGTTCACGTCCCATTAAATCAATGATAATAATAGTTTTAACTTTTGATGAGGTAGTAATATTCAGCACATCTGTTGTGGGATTTGGATATGCTTTTATTACAATAAGGTTATCATCAATAGATGTTGGTGCATCGTCTTTTAAGACTACAATATCAAATACTTTTGTTGTAGATAAATCATTAATTGAAAGTGTAGCTGTTAAAGTAACATTCACGTCCTCAAGAGAAGGCATAACTTTACCATCTATAGTCACAACTTCTGTATTCGATGATTCCCAAACAATTGAAACTTCACCGATAACATTAATTAATTCGATATCGGATTTTACTGTAGTTGCAGACTCTCCCTCTGCAAAAATTACTTCCAGAGCATCTGTAGCATCATCCAACAATTCTTGTGCATTATTAAGCACTTTTATAGTGAAAACCTTTTCTTCTGATTGATTTTCAATAGATACTGTTGCTGTCAAAGTCACTTCTTGATCAGTAGATGCTTGATTTACCATGCCATTTGCTGATACAACTTCTTCATTAGAAGATATCCAAGTGATTGATGAAGAATGAAGACCCTCATTTGCTAATGTCAAGTCATTTTTTACTGTCATAGCATCTTCATCTTCTGCATAAGTAATTTCAAGAGCGTTTACTGCCTCATCTAATTGAGCTTGATGATCTATTGAAGTTGTTAAAGTAAACACCTTATCTTCTGATAAATCACCCAATGTTACTGTTGCAGTTAAATCTCCCGATACTTTTTGCGTTGTTAGTGATACTACTCCATCGTTAGTAATATTAGTATGAGTTGACACCCATGTCACCACAGTTTCATGTAGTCCTTCAGAAACTAGTGTTACATTTTGAGATACTGCATCTGCGTTATCACCTTCATTAAATATAACTTCTAAAGATGCTACTGCTTCGTCAAATTTTTCTTGTGCATTATTAAGTACTTTTACCGTGAAAATCTTTTCTTCCGATAGATCTCCTATAGCTACAGTCGCTGTTAATATCACTTCCTGATCTGTAATTGCTTGATTTACTACACCATTTACTGTTACAACCTCTTCGTTAGAAGATGTCCAAGTGATTGTTGAAGAATGAAGGCCCTCAATAGCTAATGTCAAGTCATTTTTTACTGACATAGCATCTTCACCTTCTGCATAGGTAATTTCAAGAGCGTTTACTGCCTCATCTAATTGAGCTTGATGATCTATTGAAGTTGTTAAAGTAAACACCTTATCTTCTGATAAATCACCCAACGTTACTGTTGCTGTTAAATCTCCTGATACTTTTTGTGTCGTTAGTGTTACCACTCCGTCATTTGTGATATTAGTATGAGTAGATACCCATGTTACCACTGTCTCATGCAATCCTTCAGAAACTAGTGTTACATTCTGAGATACTGCACCTGCGTTATCGCCTTCTTCAAAAACGACTTCTAAAGCACTTAATGCTTCATTTAATTTGCCTGCATCACTTTGTACAGTGGTTAAAGTAAATGTTTTTGTATCACTTAAATCACCTAAGGTAACCGTAGCAATTAGATCACCAACAACCGAATTATCCAAAATTGTTACAACACCTTCTTTAGTAATTTGTGTATGTTCTGATACCCATTCAATTGTAGTTGAATATTTTCCACTTGTTGCCAAAACTATATCTTGGCTAACAGATTCTTCAGTATCACCATCAGCAAACTGCACCTTCAAGCTATTTACTACTTCTTCCAGTTGAGCTTCTTGGTTTGCTTTGATTCTGATATTAAAAGTTTTAGTGGTAGAAATATCACCTTTAGTAATTGTAGCAATTAAAGCTAAATCAGTATTTACAGTCACTTTTTGAACTTCAGCTGTTCCATTATTTATCACTAGAGCATCATTGTCTTCTACGAACCATGAAATTGATGTACCATATGTATCATCAGATGATTGTAATGGAAAGCTATTATTGATATCGTGTTCTTTATCTTCTCCAACTAATTGTAATTCCAGATTTTTCTTAGACACATAAACATCTGATTCATCTTTGTTTACTTCTGTAACAATTACATTATCAATTACTATATCTCCTGTATTACTACCTACTTGTGCTAGAAATCTAAATGCTTGAATTCCTGCCGGCACTTCAATAACATCAATAAGTTTTTCATTCTCTTCACCTATAGTAAACGTTTGTGTAACCACATTTACATTTTTATTATCAATGTCTTTACCTTGGAATTGAAACCTTAACGACATATCAGTAGAAGCATATGCATCCATTTCCATTCTGAAATATTTAACCTCAGAAGACAATTCATTGAAAGGGAAAATTTGTGATCTAATTGCTAAATTAGGTAAAGAAACACCTCCATTAGTGATATTCAATTGTGCCGCTTGAGTCCCATTTTCCTTATGTGTCACATTTGAAAAAGTGAAATCATCTGCAGCAACATTGCCTGTATTATAGTTTACATCCCAATGTATTAAACCATCAGTAAAATCATTATTCAATACAATATAGTTTCCATTTATAGTTAAAGGAAGTACAGAAATTGTAAATTCTTTGGTTAGAGATGTCGTATTTTTTGTAACTGTTGCAGTTAATTTAACCGTTTCAGTCTGAGTAGATCGATTGACTTTTCCTGTGTTATCAATAACAGATTGATTTGAAGATGTCCAAGATACCATCGTTTCATTTAAACCGGTAGCAGGTAGTTCTTCAATAGAATACATAATTCCGTTTCCATCTTGAGGATCAATATTGTTATATGTGATCACAAGATTATCTAAAGCCTCTTGAGCTAACTCTTCATCAGTCTTGGTTTGTTCTTGGACTAAAGAGACATTATCTATAACAACATCCCCTACGTTACCACCCACTTGAATAAAAATACTGAATTTTGTTGCTCCTGCAGGCATGGTTAGTTTCGCCTCATAATTTTGGGAAGTTGATGAAATAACAATATTTGATGAGCTCACAGCATTTGCAGCACCATTATCCCATCTTAATAAATACCTCACCTGATGTCCTTCATTACCATATAAATCAGCTGAAATGGTATAAGTAGTTTCTTCGGTTAGTGCTTCTGCAAGATTTGTAAAAGCACCGTCTTTCAATTGGATATTTGAAATTGAAAGATTAGCATTAGCATCATTGTCTGGAATAGAAAATTGATAAGCATTGGTACCATTTTCCTTGTGAGTGATTATACTCCAAGTAGGTGGAAAATCTGGGTCGGCAGAACTATTAACTGTCATTTCCCATTCAGATGTAATAGCCTCCTCGAACCCTGGGTTTTTGATTAGATTATCATTAGCCAAAAGAAAAGTTGCTGATAATAAAAGCAAAATTGAAGTAATTATTTTTTTCATACTAGATAACTGTTAAATGAATTTTTAATTCGATAGTAGAATAATTAGTGTTACTCCAAATGTCGTATAACCGTAAAAAATACAAGTTTATATTTCGTTCTTAAAGGGGTGACAATTGTTCAAAAAACTAGCTATACAGCTCAAAAAGACAGATTTTCGAAAAAAGTAGGTTTTATCTTTTGAAAATATTACCAAACTATTTGTAGTACTGTAACAATACCCTTCCGTTCAAACAAAAAACCACCTCTCTAAAAGAAAGGTGGTTAATTTTATTCTAAACTATATTGATGTTTCTACGTTATTATTTTGCGTGATTTAAATCATACTGATCTAAAGCATCTAATAACAACTGACGATGCTTTTCTATTTCTAACTTATAATTGGCATCATCAATTATGTTTTTATTCTCTTGAGGATCTTTCTTTAAATCATACATCATTTCAGCAATAATTTTCCCCTCTTTATTTCGGAATAAGGTGTATCTGAAACCTGAAGTTCTTATCGTATCACCCAACTTCCAACGACTTAATGTATATTCTTTTACAGAAACTGATTGATCTTTTAATGTTGGAACAAGAGATTGACCTTGAAGTTGGTTCGGCTTTTCTAAACCAGTTAACTCACAAAGAGTTGGGAAAACATCTACCATTTCAGCAAATCCTTCAGTCATTCCTTCTTCTCCATTTAATGATGCTTGTGGCTTTATAATGAAAGGAACTCTTAAAGCAATATCAAAAGCGGTGTGTTTTGCCCAGAAAGTATGTTCTCCTAATTGCCAACCGTGATCACCCCATAATACAATAATAGTATTATCGTATAACCCTTGTTTTTTAAGTTCATCAATTAGTTCACCTAACAAATAATCTGAGAAACTTACTGAAGCATAATAACCATGTTTTAATTTCTTGGCCATATCTTCTCCAATATTCCCTTTACGTGGTATTGTTCTATAGGCTCTTAACTCTCCATATGTTGTTTTTGCTACACTAGGCATACCTTCTGGCAAAAATGGATTTTTTGCCATTTCGATATCCTCTTCCTTGTATTTATCCCAAAAACGCTTTGGTGCAACAAACGGAAGGTGAGGTCTCGCTAATCCAACTGCCATAAAAAATGGTTGATCCATTTTCTTGAATTTTTTTAAACGATTTTTTGCTAATTCAATAGTTCTACCATCTAGAAAATCAGTGTCTTTACTTCCTTCTACAATCTCATATGGAACTGACTTTTTATAAGGCTTTTGTGGTGCTTCATTATCAGCAACTAAAGCTGGATCATGATATTCAAACATATCTTCTGCAGGGTGATATTCAGACCAAGTACGTTTTGACGTATCTTTTTTACCATGAATAACTTTACCCGCAGAGAAAGTGTAATAACCATGTTCTCTAAAATACTGCCCCATTGTGACAGCATTAGGCATATCTTTATCAATTTTTGCTCCTGCATCTACAAATCTTGTAAAAGTTGGTCGCACACCTGTATGCATAGAAGCACGAGAGGCACCACAAACCGGTATTTGACAAAATGCATTATTAAATGTAGTTGCATGCTTACTTAACTCATCAATATTTGGTGTATTGATAGTTTTATTCCCGTAGGCACCTAACTCAGGACGTAAATCATCTACAGAAATAAATAATACGTTCGGTTTATCTTGTGCCATAATTGATGCAGGAACTAATAACATTCCTGCAACAACTGTTTTTATAAATTTCTTCATTATAGAGATGCTTTAACTTCTTTTCTCCAAAGTTCGATTGCTTTCTTTAGTTCTATATGCTTTTTGTCGTTTGCATCGTAAATGTTACTTTCCTCCGACGGATCGTTTTTAAGATTGTACACTTCATATACATCTTCTTTAAAGAAATGGAACATTTTTAAATCGCCATCTCTAACTACCGTACAAAAATTATCACCTGTGCTTTTTAGACGTGCTCTAGCAGAGTGCCAGAAAAGTAATCTATCTTGAGTTTTACCTTTAACGATATTGTTTTTAATACTAATACCGTCTAAGTGTTCTGTTGGGAAAATGTTCAGATCACATAGTTCCAATAAAGTTGGATACAAGTCCGTGTTAGTTGTTACCTGATCAATTTCTTTATGTTTAGTAATTTTTGCTCCACCAAAAATTAATGGCACCTTAGTTCCTCCTTCAAAAGTATGACCTTTACCAGCTCTAAGAGGTAGATTTGAAGTGGCTAACTCTCTGTTGTTACCTTCTCCTCTATTAGATAACCCTCCATGGTCTGAAGTAAATACAATAATTGTATTTTCATACATCCCTTTGTCCTTTAATTCTTTTACTACTCTACCTAAACTTTCGTCTACTGATTGAACCATAGCTGCATAAGTAGGGTTATTTTGATGCATTTTTGTGTAACCGTCTTTCTTTGTGTATTCAGGTCCTTCGAAAGTCATCCCTTTAACTTTCTGTCTATATTTTTTTACACCATCTTGCTTTGCTTCAAAAGGAGTATGTACACCATAATGTGACAACACTGCAAAGAATGGTTTGCCTTCGTGATCCATATTGATGAATTTCACTGTTTCATCAGTTAAACGATCAGTTAAGTATTCTCCTTCTTTACCATCTTCCAAACCAAGAATTTCACCATGTCCTTTTTTATTGGCTTTCTTAGGGTTTTTAGGTGTGTTGTAAGGGTAGAAATACGATTTTGGAGCTCCTGCTGAACCACCTGCAATGTTGATATCATAACCTTTATTTTGTGGCCACTCATCTTCATCATGACCTAAATGCCATTTACCTATGAAGAAAGTATGATAACCTTGTTCCTGAAAAGCTTGACCTATTGTCTTTTCGTTATCATAAAATTTCTTTCCTTTTTTTGTGTTTTCATTTCTTGCAGGAATACCAGCTCTTGCAGGGTAACGTCCTGTTTGTAAAGCATATCTTGATGGTAAACATCTAGGGTGAGCCACGTAAGCATTAGAAAAGTCTACGCCTTCTTTCGCTAACAAATCAATGTTAGGTGTCTCATAAAAATCAGAGTCATGAAGTGAAATATCAAAATACCCTAAGTCATCTACAAGAAAAATGATGACGTTCTTTTGATCTTGAGCAGAGACCGACCCTACTGATAAAATAATTGCTAAAAAGATTAGTTTCAGATTTTTCATATTCATCTATTTATTGTTTTTTATAATGACCGCATTCACATCTTGTTGCCAATTCTGGATTGCTTTCACTAGTTTTTTGGCATTTTTATTATTGGATTCAAAAATATTATTGGTTTCGTATGGATCCTCATTCACATCATACATTTCATAACGATCTTCATCATAAAAGTAAAATAGTTTAAGGTTCTCCTCTCTTACTACTGTACAATTGGTATCTCCAGTAGATTGAGGTCTTGCCATGGGTGAATGCCAATATAACTTCCTTTTAATATTTTTATTCTTTACAATTGATGGTTTAATGCTAATGCCATCTAAGTGCTGCTTTTTCTCTAAAGGTAGATCACACAAGTCTAGTAATGTAGGATAGATATCTGTGTTTATTGTTAATTGATTAATATTGACAGAAACTTCTCCGATAGCACCTGATAATATTAATGGCACCTTAGTTCCACCTTCATAATTATGTCCTTTTCCTGCACGTAATGGTAGATTTGATGTGGCAATCTTTCTTTTATTACCTACACCTCTATTGGATAACCCTCCGTGGTCGGATGTAAATAATATGATTGTATTATCATAAAGACCTTCTTCTTTTAAAGTAGCGACTAATTGACCTAAAGATTGATCCACAGATTCTATCATTGCTGCATAAACAGCATTGTCTTGATTTTTCTTCGTTTCTCCATCTTTCATCAAAAATTCTGGACCTTCAAAAGACATTCCTTTTAATTTCTCTTGGTATTTTTTTACCAAATCAGGTTTAGCTTCTAATGGAGTATGTACACCATAGTGACATAACATCATAAAGAAAGGTTTTTTATGCTCTTCCTTTAAATACTTTACAGATTCTTTTGTCAATCTATCTGTTAAGTACTCTCCTTTAGTTCCTTCTTCCAAGCCTACAATAAGCTTATGGTTTCCAGATTTTTTAGGGTTTTTAGGGACATTATAAGGATAGAAATAAGACCTTGGTGCACCGGCACTACATCCTGCTATATTTACATCATATCCTCTATTCTGAGGCCAGGCTTCTTCTGTATTTCCTAAATGCCATTTCCCTATAAATGCAGTTTGGTATCCATTATTTTTAAAAGCTTGACCTATTGTGATTTCTGTTTCCTCAAGGTTACACTCATCTTTACCATGACCGCCAGGAACACCCACTCTTGCAGGATATTTACCTGTTTGCATACCATATCGAGAAGGTACACACCTTGGATGAGAAACATAAGCATTACTAAAGTCTATGCCTTCTTTTGCTAAAGCATCAATATTGGGTGTCTCATAAAATGATGATCCATGAGTTTCAATATCAAAGTACCCAAGATCGTCTACAACAAACATCACTACATTTTTTTGTTGTGTGAATGCTTGGTGAGCGACCATCAATAAAACTATTATCTGAAATATTCTTTTCATTATTGTTTTCTTATTGGATAAATAGCCTCAGATGGAATATCAATTTCAACATTGTTTTTTAAGTATTTGTGTTTCACTAAGAAATTATCTGCTTGTTGTAAAACTTCGAAATACCATTTATTGATTGTCCCTTTTTCATACCCTTGTTTTTTGCCATAACCAATGTTGAAAAATGAATGTTCGGCACCTTTATAGATATCTAATTGACATTCCAAACCCTTTTCTTGGCAAATTTTCTGATAATCTCTTGCCACTTTCTCAGGAAGAACCTTATCATGATTACCTACTTCAATTAATGTTGGAGGAAAGTTTTTATTAATATTTTGTCTTGGGCTAAAGTTTTCCCAACTATCAAACCCTGCCGCCTTTACTTCTTTATCTACTAAACGATGAGCATATCCTTCCTTACTTGTATCTATTACAGGATTAAATAAAAGTAATAAGTTAGGAGCGTAATCTTCTTCAGTAATATCTTTATTTAGAGACGGAAGAAATGCTGTTGAAGCTGCAAGATGTCCGCCTGCAGAACCACCACCTACTGCAATTTTATTTGGTTTGATATTGTATTCTTTTGCGTGATTTCGTACATAAGCTACCGCAGATTGTGCATCTTCTACTGCTTCTACGATAGTTGTACCGTTGATTTTTCTTAGTCTATACTGAGGACAAAATACCACTAAACCTCTTTCCGATAAATGTTTAGCTTGACGGTAAAATGCCGATGGAGAACCTTGATTCCAACCTCCGCCGTGGATTAATACCACTGCCGCTTTTGAGCTTGCTTGCTTTTCTGGAGTGAAGATATGTAACTCTAAAGCTACATCACCTACTTGTTTATATACCACTTTTGTATCCGGACTTACCGTTTGTGCGAATAAAAAAGTATAGGAGAATAGTAATAATAATGTTAGTAATAAATTCGATTTCATCTTATATAGTTTATTATTGTTTGATAATTAAGAATAATGAAGGACTTAGAAAGACTAAGCCCTCCATCATTTCCTTAATTTTTTATGAACATGAGTTGTTCAATTACATTGCCGCTGGATAGTTCGGCTTGTAACTATTTAAATCTAATTTCTTAGTTTCAGATACTTCTAAAGCTACTTTAGATAAGTCTTTATCTCTTGAAGAAGACCCTACCATAATAGTGAAAGTACCTTTCTCAACGATCCAATCCATTGATTGATCGAAGAATGCTAAATCTTGAGTAGTTAACTCAAAAGAGATTGATTTTTTCTCACCTGCTTTCAAAGCAACTTTAGCATATGCCTTAAGTTCTTTTACAGGACGAGTTACTGAAGAATAATCATCTCTAATATAAACTTGAACGATTTCTTCACCTTCTACTTTACCAATATTTTCCACATCACAAGAAACAGTGAAAGTACCATTACCTTTGATAGATGCTTTATCGACAGCTACATTAGTTGTTTTGAATTTAGTATATGACAATCCATAACCAAATGCATACAATGGATTCTTGTTTGTGAATTTGTATTTATGGAAGTAGTGTGACGGCTTGTGGTTGTAATATAATTTGATTTGACCAGCTGTACGAGGAACAGTTACAGGTAATTTAGCTGATGGATTTACATCACCAAATAAGATTTCTGTAATTGCTTGACCACCAAATGAACCTGGCTCCCAAGTTTCCAAAATACCACTCATGTTACCTTCTAACCACTCTTCACCGATAGGGCGTCCGTTGACTAAAACTGCAATTACTGGAGTTCCTGTTTTTTGAATCGCTTTCACTAATTCTAACTGACGACCAGGAAGATTGATGTGTGCACGGTCTGTGTTTTCACCACACGTTTTTTCTGACCATTTGTATCTAAGTGAGTTTTCACCAATAACAACAACAGCTAAATCAGATTTTGCTGCTCTTGCAGCTGCTTCTTTAATTGCTTTATCAGTTGTTTTACCGATCACTTCACCAGAGTTATAATAATCCAAAGCAAAACCTTTTTCTTTTGCTACAGATTCTAAACCTTCTTTTACTGTAATAATTCTATCTGCAGGTTGTAACCAATGCCAGTCTCCTAGAATTGTTTCATTGTTTGCGTTAGGCCCTGTTAAGAATATTTTTTTATGAGCATTTTTCTTTAAAGGAAGAATACCATCGTTTTTCAAAAGAACAATTGATTTTCTTGCTACTTCTAAAGCTGTAGCTTGGTGTTCCTGATTGAAAACTACTTTCTCTGCTTTCTTTAAATCTACAAATGGATTTTCGAAAAGGCCTAATCTAAATTTCACCTCAAGAATTTTTGAACAAGCTTCATCTACTCTCTCTTGTGATACAATACCTGAATTTACTGCTTCAACAATAGATTCAGTAAATTTAGGACCGTGCATGTGCATGTCCATACCATTGTTTACTGATTGTCTGAAAGCCTCATCCATAGTCTCTGTCTGATGATGTAAAGAGTGAATTCTTTCAATATCCATCCAATCAGATACATAGAAACCATTAAATCCGTATTCATTTCTTACGATATCTGTCATGAATTCTTTTGAATTGTGACAAGGAATACCGTTTACTTCGTTATGTGCTGTCATAATTGAGAAAACATCTGCTTCCTGTACTGCTCTTCTGTACGGAGGTAAGTGTACTTCTCTAATTGATCTCATTGATAAGTCTAAAGGCGAAGCATTTGTACCGTTCATTGGCTCTCCACCACCGATAAGGTGTTTTGCACAAGCAATCACTTTTTCGTTACCTGTGAAATCATCTTGTTGGAAACCTTTGATCATTTCTACTCCCATGTTACCTACTAAGTAAGGGTCTTCTCCAAAAGTTTCTCCAACTCTACCCCAACGTGCGTCTCTTGCAATATCAATATTTGGTGTAAATGCCCAGTGAGAACCCGTAGCTCTCATTTCTCTTGCTGTTTCAACACCCATTCTATAAGATAAAGACTCATCCCAAGTAGAGGCTAAACCAATTGGAGTTGGATAAATAGTTGCTCCGTAATTCAATCCATTACCATGGATAGCATCAATACCAATTAGTAAAGGAATGCTTAATCTTGATTTCTGAGCTAATTCTTGTAAATAGTTTGCTTCATCACCAGAGATTACATGAAGAAATGAACCTACTTTACCTTCAGCAGCCATTTGTTCAATATCTGTATGATGTAAACCAGGATAAAATCCTAGAGCATCATTGTTATGTAATTCTTCTGGAGATAAATCTTTCTCCGCTTGCTTCATATGCTCAGGACCTACATACTGTGCCATTTGAGCTACTTTTTCTTCTAATGTCATTCTAGACATTAAGTCTGCCACTCTATCTTTAACTGCTACTGCAGGGTTCTTATAAATTGGCTGATCGTTGTTAGCTTTAGTTTCACACCCTACGATACCGAAGGCTATTAATAAAGCAATAATTCCGTTGATTAACTTTCTCATGTCGCTTATAAAAAATTAAAATTTACATTCACAAATGTCATGAATACCCTTATAAATATGGTGTATAAATGATTCGAACAATCTCAATTTTAGTTCTAACGATTTTACGAACATTTATCAAACATAGCTCAAAAAACAATGTATAGAGCCTTTTTAAGGTATTTTTTGGGTTTGAACGTTTTTCAAACCTCTGAGAACTATTCTTACATCTATTGTCTTTCGTACACTTTATACATTTGTTCCTATCATAAAGAGAAAAACTCTATTATGATTAATTTAACGTCATTAATTTTAAAACATATGAAATTACATTACCTTAATGAATGAGTATAAATATCTTAATTGTTCAAAACATTTCGCTAGCTGAACTACAAACTCCGATTAAATAATATAGCTAGTTTTTTAATGAAAATATAAACCAACATTGTAGTGAATAACTACATGCTGAATCAACAATTTGAGTATGATGAAGTGCAATAAAATACTTTTTTTAATTTCACTCCTTGCGTTTTCTTTTAACTCTCTATTTGCGCAAAGTGGTGAAACTTTTACAGTGGAAGGTGTTGTTATCGATGAGTCGGGAATAACTCTACCAGGTGTAAATGTATATAATAAAGAGACTAAAGTAGGTGCCAAAACCGACTTTATGGGTAAATTTAAACTAAACCTAGAAGGAGATGAAGTGACGCTTGTTTTTTCATATATAGGTATGAAAACAAAACGTCTCGTGGTTTATCCTACAGATATTAATAATAACGACCTAAGTATAACACTTAAAGAAGACATGGAAATGTTGGATGAAATTGTTGTAGTAGGTTATGGTAGTCAAAACGCTTCTGATATGACTGGTTCTGTTAGTCAATTAAAAGAAAGCGAAGACATCACAAGACAATATACTAACGTTGATGAAGTACTTCAAGGTCGTATGGCTGGTGTACAAGTTACTAGTAACAGCGGACAACCTGGTGGAGGTGTTAGTGTAAAAATTAGAGGTGTTAACTCATTAAGAGGTAATAATGAACCACTATATATAGTAGATGGTATTGTAATCAGTTCTGCTGGTGAAGATACAAACAGTGCTTTTTCTGATGGAAACGAAGATCAAGGTGTTCAAAATGGTCTAGCAGGTATTAACCCTCGTGACATTGAAACTATCGAAGTTTTAAAAGATGCATCAGCAACAGCTATATATGGATCTAGAGGTGCAAATGGTGTAGTATTAATTACAACAAAGAAAGGAGCTAAAGGTAAGGCTAAGATCAATGCCTATGTGAGTACTGAAGTAGCCACAATATCAAATAAAATTGATGTTCTAAACTCTGTTGAGTTTGCCCAAATGTCTAACGAAGTTCGTTTAAGAAAAGGTTTTGTACCTACTTACCATATTGAAAATGGACAAATTTATAATTTAAATTCTAATGGATCTATCAATCCTGAAGCTTTAGTACAAGTAAATTGGCAAGATGAAATCTATCAGCCAGGTGTAAGTACTACAGCTCAATTGTCTGCATCAGGTGGTAGTGATAAATCAAAATATTATATCTCTGGTAGTTTTAACGACTTAAATGGTATCGTTCAAAATTCCAATATGAAAACTGGTGACCTTCGTATGAACTTCCAAACCAATGTTACAGATAAGCTTAAGTTAGATACTCGTATGTCGATGTTCTATTCTTCTGGCCAATTTGCACAAGGTGGTTCAAAAGGTGGTAGTAGCCGTTCATTTACTAAATCAGTGGTCAACTTCCAACCTATTTATGGTCAAGAAGATGATATTTCTGATATTGGTCTAGGATCTCCTGTTGCATTTATTCAAGACTATGAAGATTTATCGAATGAGTTAAAATTATTTGCTTCAGTAAACGCCACTTACAGTTTTAATAAAAACTTTAAATACCAATTAAGAGCCGGTACAAACTATAGAACTAAAAATAGATCTATTTGGTATGGTAGAGAAACTCAAAAAGGTTCTCAAACAAATGGTGCTCTAGGTATTTCTGGAATGGATAGAACATCATATGTTATTGATAACTTATTAATGTTCAATAAAAAATTTAATAAAAAACATAGAGTAGATGCCGTTGTAGGCTTTGTTGTTGACGGTGTGGTAACTACTCAAACAAACTCAGAATCTGAGAACTTTCCTGTTCATAACCTAAAATCAAGAGCCCCTCAATTAGGGCAAACAATTGTACGTCCTTACACTTCGCTTCAATCTGAAGAGTTTTTATTATCTGGTCTAGGACGTTTTAGTTATACTTATGATAATAGATATACTTTAACTGGTACTATGAGAGCTGACGGATCTTCGAAATTTAGAGAAGAAAATCAGTTTGGCTATTTCCCTTCTGCAGCTGCTGCTTGGCACATCTCTGAAGAAAGCTTCTTGACTTCTTCTGATGTCGTGTCTAACTTAAAGCTAAGAGCATCTTGGGGTCTTACTGGTAACCAAGCCATCAATCCTTACCAAACTATGACCAACTTTGGTGTTGTATATTACACTGACGCTAATAATAATCAAATTATTGGAGCTGGTCCTAACAACTTAGGTAATGAATTCTTGAAATGGGAAACTACTCAACAAACTAACGTAGGTGTTGATTTTGGTTTCTTACAAGGTAAATTATATGGTTCAGTAGATGTATTCTATAAAAGAACAGATGATTTATTACAAGCTATCCAACTACCTCCTTCAACTGGTTTCTCAAGTTATTTAACGAACAGAGGTTCTATTGAAAATAAAGGTATTGACTTCATGTTAGAAGCTGTAGCTTATGATAAAAAAGACTGGAACATTACTTTAGGTGGTAATATTTCTATTGTTAGAACTAATGTTTTAGACTTAGGTATTCCAGAAGCACCAGTTTACATCAACGGTGAACGTCAAATGTCTTCATACTACTTAGGTAATAATGTTTCTTCTGGTACTTACTTCAAACAGCCAGCCAACATATTCATGGTAGGTCAACAAGTAGGTATGTTCTGGGGTTATAAAACTGATGGTATTTATCAGTCTTCTGAAGAAGCTGCTCAAGGAACTAAAGTAAATGGAAATCAACCACAAGCAGGTGATATCAGATTTGTAGATCAAAATGGCGATGGTAATATCGATCAAAATGATTTAACTATCATTGGTAATCCCAACCCATGGTTCACATTTGGTTTCAATGCAAAAGTATCTTACAAGAACTTAACGATTAGTGCGTTATTCACTGGTGCTGTAGGTCAAGAAATTGCCAACGGTAACTTATTAATTGAAAATGATGCCGCTCAAAATAATAAAAACGTTAGACCTGATGCTTATTTCAATGCTTGGAGAGAAGGAAGTACTAATGCTTCTGCGCCACGTCTAGATCATCCAGATGCTACGCTATTTACGGATAGAATTATTGAAAGAGGTGATTACTTGAGATTGTCTAACCTTACTATAGGATATGATATTCCTGTACAATCTAGACATCTTGAACGTTTGAATTTATTCTTCGCAGCAAGAAACTTGTTCACGATCACCAACTATTCTGGTTATGATCCTGAATTAACAACATTTATGGGTGATGGTACAATCATGAACGTGGATTGGAACTCTTTCCCTAATGCAAGATCATTTTCACTTGGTGCCAACATTACTTTCTAATATAACGTCATGAAAAATAAATTAATCATATTCCTATCATTTGTCCTTTTTGCAACAACAAGTTGTTTAAAAGAAGACCCTCCATTCTTAAATGATGAAAACTTATTTGATACTGATGCAGGAGTACAAACAGCAGTAAATGGTATATATTCTTCTATTGCTGGGTTTACCTACTATAGTTCAGACTTTATCCAGCTTACAGATTATCATTCTGGTTCTTTCATGTCGGGTAGAAATGTCGATTTCAATGGTATAGCAGCGTTGAACCCACTTCCAAACTTAACGTTTGTAGAGAATGTATGGGGAGCTTCTTATCAAGCAATCAACAGAGCAAATGAAACCATTGCTGGTGTTGCTAAACATCAAAAAGAGCCTTCTGATGCTGTTCTAAATGAATTAGGTCAGACGTATTTTATCAGAGGATTAGTATATTATAACTTAGTGAGATTATATGGTGGTGTACCTATTCGTACTGGTAAATTAGATATCGACGAATTACACGTAGCTAGAGCTACTGAAGAAGAAGTATACAATCAAGTGATTAGTGATTTAACAATGGCTGATTCACTATTATATGAAAAAGAAGCACAAACAATTGGTAGACCAGCAAAAGCTGCAGCTAATATGTTACTTGCAAAAGTGTATATGACTTTAGCGGGAGAAGATAGTAATTCAGAATATTGGGCAATGGCTCGTGATGAAGCACTAAAAGTTTATGGTCAATATATGTTGATGCCTGATTACCAACAATTATGGATAGAGGGTACTCGTAATAACAATATGGAATCAATTTTTGAGATCCAATATAGTATGGCGAATAGTGGTAACATTATCCGTTTACATACACCTTCAAATGCTTTTTATGGTAATTCTTGGGGACGAATTTTAATCAACCCTGAGTATGTAGATACTAACACTGATAAGATTGAATTAGGTGCTTTTGATCAAAATGATCCTCGTTTCGAAGCATCTATCATGTATCTATACCAAAAGTATAATAATGATGGATCTGAAAATGGTGAACAAAAGATCTACCCGATTGCTAAGAGAAATAATCAAAACTCTAGCTATCCTTTAGTTGCCAAATATTGGATCAATGATCATACAAAAACAACTCCCTATTCTGATGCTAACTTCACAGTAATGCGTTATGCAGAATTACTTTTGATGTTAGGAGAAATCGAGAATGAGTTAGGAAATACTGGTCAAGCGGAGCAATATGTAAATGAAGTATTGACTAGAGCTAGAAACTCTACACATGGAGATGGTGTTTATCCTGAAAATTGGTCTGGATTAACGCAAGAAGATTTCAGAAGAAAAATCATGAACGAATATCGTTATGAACTTCTTGGAGAAGGTGGTGATTGGTTTAGAAATCGTCGTAGAGGATTACAAACTTTCCAAAACGATGTAATCAATTTCCATAACGACTTTGTAATAACTGATGGTGAAGGAGAAGTAAAAGGTTACGATATTTTTTACGAAAATGCCGAAAGAGCAATGCTTTTCCCAATCCCTGCAACAGAGATTAACACTAACCAGTTTATTGGTACTGAACACCAAAACCCTGGTTATTAATAGATATACCTATTATCATGAAGAAATATATTCTTAGCATATTATTTATTACTTGTGCATGGTTTTCAAGCCATGCACAAGAAAAGAAAAACATTCTTTTCATCGCTTTAGATGACTTGAAACCTACTATCGGTGCATTTGGAGATGATTATGCTATCACTCCTAATATGGATAGGTTAGCAGATCAAGGTACTGTTTTTCTAAATAACCACTGTCAACAAGCAGTTTGTGGACCTTCTAGAGCTAGTTTATTAACAGGTTTACGTCCTGACATTGTTCAAGTATGGGATTTAAAAACGAAATTCCGTAACAAACGTCCCGACGTAGTCACTTTACCACAATACTTTAAAGAAAGTGGTTATTTAACCTATGGTGTTGGTAAAATTTATGATCCAAGAACAGTAGACTCTAAATTAGATGCTCCTTCTTGGTCTGAATACACTTACCCCAATGAATTAAAATATGCTGAGGGTTATGGTGAGCCAGCTTTTTCTTACTACCAAGATCCATACAATATTCAAAAGATTAGATCTTTGAGAAAAGAAGCTATGGAAAAGGGCATTGAGAAAAAGAAAATAAATAAATGGGTTCAAAACCAATTTAAACCTGCCTTTGAAAAAGCTGACGTTCCAGATAACGCTTATATCGATGGGGCGATCACTAACCAAGGTATTGAGTACATTAAAGAATTATCTAAGCAAGATAAACCATTCTTCTTAGCTGTTGGATATAAAAGACCACACTTACCATTTGCAGCCCCTTCAAAATATTGGGATATGTATAAAGAGGATGAAGTACCTCTAGCAAAATTCCAACATAAAGTTGAAGGTGGATATGACAAAGCTTACCATACTTCTAATGAATTAAGAGGTTATAAAACCGAAGGTTTAGAAGTTGGTCAAGAGGATGGTTTAGCAGTTGTGTCTGAAAAAGGCCAAAGACAATTGATCCATGGTTATTATGCTGCCACTTCTTATGTAGATAAATTGGTTGGGCAACTTCTCGACCAACTTCATGATAGTAATTTGGATAAAAATACCATCATTATCCTATGGGGTGATCATGGTTGGCACCTAGGTGATCATAGATTATGGAACAAGCATTCTAATTTTGAACAAGCAGCTCGTTCTCCAATGATCATTGTAGATCCTACTCAAAAAACAGTGAAACACGTTAATTCTGTAACTGAATTTGTAGATATCTACCCAACTCTAGCCGATATGGCTGGGCTTCCTGTCCCTACTCACCTATCAGGTAAATCATTACAACCTGTATTGACTGGTGAAAAAGAATCGGTTAAAGATTATGCGATCACTCAAATTGCAAGAGGTCAAATCAATGGTTATTCTTTAAAGAGCGGTCATTATCGTTATACTGTATGGTACAATAACAATCCTAGATTAAAAAAATCTTTAAAGGATTGTAAGAGAGTAGCAGAGGAACTTTATGATTATGAAAAAGATCCTTTAGAAACAGTGAACCACGTTAACGAAAAAGAATATAAAGCTACATTGGAAGCAATGAGAGCGCTATTCTTAGACTTCTTCAATAAAGAAAGACAATACAAAGACTTTAGTATTGGAAAAGTAAATGCCACTGAAACTCCTACTGCTGGGTGGGAAGCAGATGCTTTAGCAAGAATAGAAAAACATCGTAAGGGTGATGTATCACTTACAGTTTATAATAAAAAAGGAAAACTAATTGAAGGCGAGATTAAAGTAGAACAAATTTCTCATCAATTCCGTTGGGGAGGAATAATTGACTCTCGTTTATTAGGAGGTAAAGACAGAGCTAAATACCAAGCTGAATTTGCTCAACTTTTTGAACATGCAGGATATGAAAATGCCCTAAAAATCAAACACAAAAAGTTGTATAACAATTTTCATAAGGTGATTAACCCTTTCTTAAAGGAAAATGATATCACCCTACGTGGACATGCTTTAGTTTGGGAAAAAGTAAAAAACATGCCTCCATCAGTTGGTAAATTTGCTGCTCAAAATGATACTGCTCAATTAATGGCAGGTTTAGAAGAGTATGTAGATTATGGCTTAAATAATTATGATGTAATTGAATGGGATTTGTTAAATGAACCACGTGAATGTCATGAAGTACAAGACCTTACAAAACAAAATAGCTGGGCTCATTGGTTTGAATATGGTGATAAAGTACGAAAAGACAAAAACGTGAAATTCTACTTGAATGAAAACAAAGTGATTTCTGCACCTTATAAAATAGCAGAAAAGAATATCAATTTCCATTTTAAAGTAATTGAAGATATTCTTGCAGAAGGCGCTCCTTTAGAAGCACTTGGTTTTCAATCTAGAATAAAACAACATATCAAACCAGAAGATGTATACCAACGTCTTAACAAGTTTGCAGAGTTTGGTCTACCTATGTTGGGTACTGAATTCGAAATTGTAGACTCTGGATATCAAAAGTTTACAGATAAAGATCGAGAGGAAATTACAAAAGAAATGATGACAATTTATTTCTCTCATCCTCAAGTAGAAGGTTTGTATGTTTGGACCCCATTTGGTCAAAATAAGAAAGCCTTTTATGATTTAGATCTTAATCCCAGACCTGAAGCCAAAGTTTGGAAAGATCAATTAAACAAATGGACTACTAACCTAACAGCTGATATTAAAAATGGTAAAGCTGATTTTAGAGGGTTCAAAGGAAAGTATAAAGTTTCCTACACAAACAAGGGGAAAACATACTCAAAAATATTTGAGGTGACTGACTCTGAAAACAATATAGAAGTTAAACTTACTGAACTAAATAAATAGTTTCTGAAATGAAAAAATTACTATACACATTATTCATCGGACTTATTTTGACTGCTGTAGGTTGTCAAAAGGATGACATTGACAGATCTGTAGGTGGTGAGTACCTAGAGAATCTAGAATATAATGACAGTATTTTCACTCCAAACCAAGTGATTATATCAAGTGAACCAACTTTTGAAGTTAAATATGGAGTAGCTTTTAATTTTGAAGGTTTATTTGTGAATGGTGAAGAGATTGAAAAACAAGAAGAAAACGTAATTGTAGATAAAAATACGGGTGTTATAGAAGTAAAATCTACAATGGGTTTTGATAAAAATGCAGATTACAAAGTAACTGTGGCTTCTTTTACATCTAGTGGTAAATCAGTTCATCCAGATGCATGGGCATTTAGAATTTCTGATAGATTATATTATTCTCCTGCTCAAACAGCTATCGGGCCATTTTTAAACTCTACTATCTTCAATTTAGATAGTGCTAGTGGTAAAGATGATTTAACTTTTGATCAATTTAAAATTGTATCGGATAACGATACTATCTTAAATGCTATTGTTATTGAAGCCGAAACTGGAAATATTCAAAAAGTAGCTTATATGGCTGATGGTGAATACACATTTAATGTAGAAGCGTTAAGTGGTCAGGATGTTTACCAAAGTACTATTCAAATGACTATTTCGGCTGCTGAATTAGTATATCAACCAAATGTATTTACTATTGAAGCTGTTCAAGATCTTAGAATAGTACCTATTACTGCTGCTAATCTAGAAGGTAGTACATTTAGCTTAGAAGGTACAGAAGGCATTGTAGGTATTACTATTGATGAAGCAGGTATTATTGAAATCCCTGTAAATCATAATAGTGAAAAAAATACTTACAACATTACTGTTGTGGCTTCTGACGACGAAAATGGTATTCGATTTGAAGAAATCATTACTATTAATATTGTAAGTAGTATAGATCCTAGCATAGTGTATAACTATTCTAGAGTTACTTTATCTCCATGGTCGGCCTACACTTTAATTCCAAGTGAATTTACATTACCATATTTAGCAACGGTGCGTTTAAATACTACGCTTCCTACTGGAATTTCTTTTGATGCCACTTCAGGAACTGTTACTGTGGATGAAGATTTGAATTTAAGTGATGCTACTTATCCAATTGATTTAACTGTCATCGCTTCTGATGGTCAAGAAATTGATCTTGGTGTTTTATCTACAATAGTAATAGAAAGTAGAGGTAAAGAAGTTATTTTCACTGACGATATGTCTGAAGATAGAATTGGAGAAATATATACTATTTATCAGGCTCAAAGAAATGAAGTAGATAATGATGGAAATGAAATAGATAGAGCTTCAGCTGGTTTCTTATTGAATGATGGATATAGAAATCAACTTCAACGTTGGAATAGAGATTATTGGAGAGTAGCTTATTTAGGCTTATCTATTAACGCATCTGATATCTTAAACGCTGAAATCGAATTTGAGACTTATTTATTAAATGGTCAGGATGAGTATACTGATGGGGATGGAAATGTAATTTATAGAGATGATTATTATCTTTTTGGTTACCTATCAAACTATTCTGAAAATATTGTTCCTGATATCGGAGGTAGAGATAACGATCAAGGATTATCCGATGCAACTCTTACTAAAGAAGAGGGTGCTTATATAACTCGAGCTGTTAAAACTTGGGAAACTTCAGGTGTCATTCAGGTTCCAAATGAAAAATTAAACGATAATAATAATCATTTAACAATGGTTTGGAAAGCAGAAAAAGATTACGACGAAATTAATGCAGTAGGTGTAAATCCTAAAGCGAATAACTTCCATGTGAAGAACATAACTATACGAGCTAATAAAAAGTTTGTAGAGGAAACAGAATAACAAGTCTTTTGATTATTCAAATGGGAAGGATAATAATCCTTCCCATTTTTTTTAAAAGAATCTTCCAAATTTTAAGATTAAAACCACCAATAACAAATGAATTATAGATTTCTTTTCTTTCTAGGGTTATTCGTTTCTCAAATAACTTACTGCCAAAACAAAAAAACGCAATACAAAGATCAATGGCAGTTTCCTCCAAAAGACAGTAGTATGATTATTACAGCTGATCAACAAAAAGAGCTCTTCACATCTGAGGATGATATGCAATGGTATAAGGATGCTAAATTTGGAATCTTTGTACATTGGGGACCTGCTTTATTAAAAACGAATGTATTAAGCTGGGGGCGTAATGGTGAAAGACCTGCAGCTAATAAACCCGCAAACAAAGGTGTTGACTCTGAGGTCTACGACAACCTTTATAAACAATTTAACCCAACTAAATTTGATGCCGATAAATGGATGAAACAAGTCAAATCTTGGGGTGCAAAGTATATTGTATTTACAGCGAAACATCATGATGGCTTTTGCTTTTTTGATGCAGAAGGGACGGATTATGATATCATGAATACTCCCTATGGAAAAGATATTTGTAAACTATTGTCAGATGCTGCACATAAACATGGCGTGAAACTATTTTGGTACTATTCCCAACCAGATTGGACACACCCTGATTGTTTAAGAGAAAATCATTATGAAAGTTATTTACCCTACATGAAAACACAGGTAAAACAGCTTTTTACTGAATATGGTAAAATTGATGGTGTCTTCTGGGATGGTCTTGCTTCAAAGTATTGGCAATGGGATTCTTATCACCTATTAAAAGATATGAAAGAATGGCAGCCAGGGTTAATTTCAAATCCAAGAAGTGGTAGCAGCTGGCCTATTAATGATAAAAGAGGTGATTTTGATACTCCAGAACAGTCGTTAGGTCCTGTAAATCATAATAGATACTGGGAAGCTTGTTTGACCATGACTGATAAATGGCTTTATAGCCCCAAAGGACCTATTAAATCTGGAGAAACAGTACTCGGCATGTTGATTCAAGTGGCATGTAATGGTGGTAATTTACTACTTAACTTAGGCCCAAATGGTAAAGGTGAATTCGTCGATAAAGAAGTAGAAGAAGTTGATAAAGTAGGTGTTTATATGAAAAAATATGGATATACTCTTTATAATACTACTAGAGGTGTATACATCGGTGGTGACTGGGGTGGATCTACACAAAAAGAAAACATACTTTACCTTCATATTTTAGAAAAGTATTCTGATAATGCAAAAGCAGTTATTAAGTTACCAAAGCTAAAAAATCAAGTAGTTGAAGTAAAAGGAATTACTGATGGATTTACAAAAATGGAAGAAGAAACTGATCACTATGTTTTCTATTTTAATAAGGTAAAATTCAATCAAAATGTTGACAATATCGTTCAAGTAACTTTTAAAAATTCATTAGAAGGGCATGAACGAATTGAAACATGGAATACTATGCCTGTAAGTTTAAATGAATTTTCTGTAAAAGCTTCATCAGAAAGAAATACTAAAAACTCGGGTAAAGCTATCTACTCCAATAAGAAAAATACTTTTTCTGAAGGTATTCGTTTAAAAGCTTGGTGGGAAGCTGATAAGGAGGATAATAAACCCTCATTATCTTTAGAATTTAAATCGCCTAAAGCTTTAAAAACAATATTGATAAGTGAGAATATGCGTGCCCATGTCACCCATAAATTCAATATTCAAGTAAAAGAGAATGGAAATTGGAAGACGGTGTATACAGGACAATACATTGGTGAAGGGTTACGTATCAAATTAGCGGGTAAAAAAGTGGAAGGAATTCGATTGGATTTGATCGAATTTGACAGTACTCCTCAAATTACGGCATTTAACGTTTACGAATAATATTAATAACAGAGACCTAGTTTTTTTGATACTAGGTCTCTACTATTTGAAATGATATGAAAAATTTAATAATAGGTAGTTTATTTTTGTTAGTACATTTTTCTTATGCTCAAAATAAACAACCCAATATTGTTTTTATTTTAGCGGATGATTTAGGCATCAATGCGTTAGGAAGTTATGGGAATGAATATGTAGAAACACCTCATATTGATCAATTAGCCTCTGAAGGTATGCTATTTAGTAATGGGTATGCTACTGATCCTACTTGTGCACCATCAAGAGCAGCTATTATGACAGGACAATATGTACCTAGGCAGGGAATTTATAGAGTTTCTGATCGCTTTAAAAAAGATAAAAAAACGCTGTATAATATGCGTTATCTCCCTCCTGAAAATAATCGCCCAACCCATAAAGGAGTAGGTTTAAGTTTAGATAAAATTTTGATCCCTGAAATGCTAAAACAGAAAGGTTATGCAACAGCTGGCTTTGGTAAATGGCATTTAGGAATCAATGAATTAAGCATGAATAATCAAGGTTTTGATGAAGCGATAGAAACTAAAAGTCATTTCAATTTTTCTCAACACCCAACCCAAAAGGATGTTTTAGAAAATGAATTTAATGCAGATTATACGACACGAAAAGGCATTGATTTTATGACTAGAAAGGTAAAAGAAAATAAACCATTTTTCTTATTTCTTCCTTACTATCTCGTACATAAACCTTTGGAACCGAAGCCTGAAACACTTCAATATTTTAAAAATAAATATAAACTTGATGAGGAAGCGCTAAAAGTACTATCAATGATTACTAATTTAGATGAGAGTGTTGGTGAAGTTTTAAATGCGATTGAAAACCTAGGTATTGGTGATAATACTTTGATTATTTTCACATCAGATAATGGTCATTATAAAACAGATAATGGCATGTTTAATAAACCTTATCAAGGTTTTAAAGGAAGTACTCTTGAAGGTGGAATTAGAATACCTTATATTTTTAAATATCCGAAAGTAATACCAGCAAATACAAAAGCTACTGAACCTATAATTCAAGTGGATATTTATCCAACATTAATGTCATTTACTGATATCAAAAAAGTAAATCAACCTCTTGATGGTGAGAGCCTCTACCCTATTCTTACCAATAAGAAAAAAGAATTAAAAGATAGAGTTTTGGTTTGGCAATACACTAATTATTCTGGTTATAACATCAAAAAGAAAACGTTTAGATCTGAGTGGGTAAATGTAATTCAACATAAAGGTTTTAAAATGACGGAATATGTAGAAAGAGATGAATATATTTTATTCAACCTGAATACTGACCCCTATGAAACTAAAGAGGTGAGCTCAAAATATCCAGAAAAAATTACTGAATTAAAGGGTTTATTAAACCAATGGAAACAAAATACCCAAAGTAAAACTCCTATTAAGAACCCTGATTTTGGAAAATCATTAAAGTAAATCATTTCCCATTTAAATAAAATGGTGTCATGAATATGATTTATGTTAGTTTAGAAATAATGATTAACAATAAAATGTTCCTTTAAAAGTAAGGATAGAGTATATTTATCCTTACTTTTCATAGAATTAAAAACCAAATTTTGGTGTAATGAAAATTAGACTTGCTATAATATTACAACTACTGTCATTATTAGCGTTTGGACAATTTGAAGAAAATTTACAATTCGATAATTTTAATGTTCAAAGTGGGCTCAGTAGTCATATTGTATATACTTCTGTAAATGATAAAAACGACTTTACTTGGGTTATAACTCCCTATGCTATACAACGTTTTGATGGTAAATCTTTTCGTAAATATTCCATCTTTGATGAGTCTAATGAAGAGGTCCATTACTTTAAAAACCATTCTGGTTTATACATAGATAAAGAAGAACAACTTTGGTTCTATTGTAGAAAAGGGCTTTATAAATTTAATGAATCTGAAGATCGATTTATTAAATTTAATTTAAACGAAAAAACAATACGAGGGGGGATAAATGGAATAGTTCAAAACCAAGATGACTATTACTTTATGTCTTGGAAAATGGTGATTCGATGGACTCCCAAAACGAATTCCATCAAAAAGATCTATGTCAATAAAAGAATCACAGCATTGTGTGATTACGGAAAACAAGGTGTCTTAATTGCTAGTCCAAATGGACTTCAAATTATAAAAAATGACGAGGCGAGACCTTTCCAACTTTTTGGCATCAATCTCAAAGGTGCAGGCATAACAAGTTTATTCAAGAGTTCTGATAATTCCGTTTGGATTGGTACTTACAATAAAGGAATTTACCTCATTCAGAACAACAAAATCAATCACATAAAAAACAACATTGACTATAAAATTAGTGGTTTCTCCAGTTTCAAAAACAAGGTTTTAGCTGCTACTGATGGATATGGTGTAATGATTTTTGATTTAGATGGACATGAAGCAGAAACAAACAGTTTAAAATCATTAAACAACTTAGCAATAAATGATCTAGATGTAGATCAATATAACCGCTTATGGGTATCGACTTATGGTAAAGGGTTTTATTTACATAATCCACATAAACCCTATTTGAAAAAAATAAATACAGACCCAGATACCCACTTAACTGCCAACCATGGTTACTGTTCTTTCAGAGATTCAAAAAAACGATTACTATTAGGAACAGACAAGGGTATTGTTATTAGAGATAAAAACAGTAAAAAAAGATATTTAAGACCAAATCACTTTATTAAAAATTTTAATAATAAAGAGAGTTTTGTGATCAATAATATTGTAGAAGATAGACATCAAAATTTCTGGGTATCTTCTTATGGTTTTGGCTTATTTTACTTAGACGGCAAAACGTTTAAAGTACTAAAGACGATTAAAAACTTTGAAGCCAACGGTAAACAATATAGCAGTAAATTTATTGTTCAATTACAATTGTATGGTGACAAGATGTGGTTTAAGCTGGTAAAAGGCTTTATTTTCGAGTTAGATTTACAAGACAATAAATTTACTTATCACTCCATTCCAAGTGTCTCACAATTATTTTATAGTGCTCCTCAAAACACTTTATTTCTAGCTAATCATGAAGGTATTTATCAAATAAAAAATGATACTTCTATCTTAACTTCACCTTTAGATAAAATTACTGTTACAGGTTTTGAAGCAGTCGATAAAAAACAAATATTTCTAGGAACGGAATCCAATAGTCTTTATGTTTTCAATTTAGAAACTTCCACTACTCAACCTATTGAAATAGAAGGTCGTAACTCATTACCGAATCATATCAGTCAAATAATAAAAGCTGGCTATCAAGAATTTTATGTAATGGGTGATAATAGTATTTATAGTTTCACTTATGCTGATGGAAAAGTAAAAAATATACATCGTTTACTGAAAAAAATTGAAACACATCAAGGGTCTTGCTCTATTAATAATAATACTTTAATTATAGGCACTTATGATGGTTTCTATTCACTTCCTATCAACTTTAAATCAACTGATAATATTCGTCACAAACTATCATTTGATAAATTATTTATTGATGGCAAGCATATCATCGCTAATAAAGATGAAACCTTAGATAAAAGTATTAATTTATGTGATACAATTTACTTAGAACATCCCGACAGAGGTTTTTCTTTACATATTGTCAGTCCAGATTATAGAAATGATGCCATACTTTACAGTTGGCAATTGGAGGGATTTGACAATAATTTGTCGGCAAGATCCATCAATGCTGAAATTACCTACCAAAACTTACCGTATGGCACCTATAATTTAAAGGTAAATATGTTTTCCGGTAGAAAATTGAAAGAATTAGATCAGAGGAATTTGACCGTAATTGTCTCCCCTCCTTTTTGGAAAACTACATTGGCAAAAATCATTTATTTAGTACTCTTCGTACTCTTTTTATGGTTGGTTTATAAAAATTATTACGATTATTTACAACAAAAAAATCTCAAAGCTAGAAATGCCGTTTTTGCTGAAATAGCCCACGAACTAAGAACGCCTTTAACACTAATGCAAGGGCCTCTTCAAAAGTTAGAAGCGGATACTAATTTAGATGATACAGCATCAAGGCTAATTGGAATGATCAGAAGTAATTTAGTTCGTTTGAATAAAAGAATTACTCAATTATTAGATTATGAACGCATTAATCAAATCAACGAGGAGCTTATTGTTAAAGACTTTGATGTCATCAACTTAACAAAAACACTTTCTAGGGATTTTGAACCACTATTAGAGAAAAAAGGCGGAAAAATTTCTATTAAAACTGATTTAGATGAGCTCAAAGTACACCTAGATTTTGATAAAGTAGAAAAGATTATTTACAACCTTATCTCTAATGCCATCAAATACACGAAAGAGAATGATATCATTCAAATTCATATTGAATCTGCTGAAGATCGTTTTTCTTTAAGTGTAGAGGATCATGGAATGGGGATTCCAAAAGATAATCAAAAACATATATTTAAACGTTTTTATAGAGCAGAGAACGTAATGAAGAACCAAAAAATTGGTAGTGGTATTGGTTTGGTTCTCTCTTATAAATATACTTCTTTAATGAATGGTAAACTTTTCTTTAAAAGTGAAGAAAATGTTCAGACCACATTCTATTTAGAATTACCTAAAAAAGTAGAAGGTTTAGAAAATGATACAGTACCAAGTGATATTTCTCATTATGGTGAAGAATTTTCTGAAAAAGATAAGGTAAAATATGATTTCAGAATAGCAGTTGCTGAAGACAATGCAGAACTTAGAACATTTATACATTCTGCTCTTTCTGATAGTTTTAATGTGGATGTTTTTGAAAATGGAAAACTCTGTTACGAAGCATTGTTAGAAAACCATTATGACATAGTTATCTCTGATGTAATGATGCCTGTGATGAATGGCTATGAACTATGTGATAAAATAAAGGGTAATATTGAAACATCTCATTTACCAATTATACTTCTTACTGCATTAAATGCGTCTATGTATAAAGCTGAAGGTTATATGCATGGAGCCGATCATTATGTGATCAAACCTTTTGATATCAGAATGTTGAAGTTTAGGATTATCAACTTAGTTGAAAATAGAAAAACTCTACGTACACTATATCAAAGTAAAATTCAGGAAGGAATTGTTATTCCTAAGATAAATGAAAAAGTAGATAGCTTAGATGATCAATTTTTAACTAAAATAGATCAATTAATTGATGATCACTTAACGGATGCCAACTATAATGTGATGGAAATCTGTAAAGATGTAGGTATGAGTCGACCGGTACTCTATCGTAAATTAAAAGCACTCACAGATTTATCGCCAAAAGAGTATATTCAGACAAAAAGGCTAAATCATGCAAAAAAACTATTACTAGAATCAAATGAAAGTATTAGTAATGTTGCTTATGAAAGTGGCTATTCTGATCCAAAATACTTTTCTACAGTTTTCAAAAAGCAATTTGGTATAAGTCCTAGTGAGTATATCAAATCATTTGAATCAAAAAATTAGTACATTCAATTATAAATATTAATCATACAATTAAATGGATTTAAAAAAATATATTAGAGATATAGAAGACTTTCCTAAGCCGGGTATTGGTTTTAAAGATATAACCACTTTACTTATTGATCCGAAGGCTATGCAAGAGTCATTAAACCAATTCGTAGCATTGGCTAAAGGTAAAGGAATTACAAAGGTGGTATCTATGGAATCTAGAGGTTTCTTCTTTGGACCAATGATCGCTTTAGAAATTAATGCTGGTTTTATTCCTGTTAGAAAGCCTGGTAAATTACCCGCTGAGACTATCTCTCAAGAATACGCTTTAGAATATGGTACTGATACCTTAGAAATACACAAAGATGCTATTCAAAAAGGAGATAAAGTATTAATACATGACGATGTATTAGCTACTGGTGGAACCGCTGAAGCTGTTGTGAAACTGGTAGAAGCTGCTGGAGGAGAAGTTGTTCAGCTAGACTTCATCATAGACTTAACCTTCTTGAACGGTATTGAAAAGATAAAAAAATACCAAGTAAACTCTTTAGTACAATATTAATTAAATCATAAGCTGTCTTCTAAGACAGCTTTTTCTATTATGAGCCATCTATTTATTCAAACTATTACTACTGAGCAATTAAAATCAGTTGATTTTTATTCCTCATTAAACTACGAAATTGTTCAAAATGATCATGAGTCATGGGCAGTTTCTAGTGCCTCTCAAATTCTAATAGGTAATAACAAGCAAGACCGATTAGGCTTAGTGCTATTTGATATTAATGCTACTTCGCAATTACAAAAAGCGAATTATCAAGTACACTCACAAGAAGATTCAACTGTTTGTATTGCTCCTTCAGGAGTGAAGGTCTTTATTAAAAATACCCCTCCTCCAGAATTTTCTTCTAAAAATGATTTACTACCAGGGCAATGTATGGGTATTTCAATAGAAACACCTTCAATGGAAGCTTCAATTCAATTTTGGGAAACACTAGGTTTCCAAATAAGTATGGGTGAAGCAAGCCAAGGATGGGTAGCTATGTCTCATGCAAATGGAACAATGATAAGCTTAATGAAATATGGCATGTGTCCACATCAATTTTTTAACCCATCACTTACATTTTTTAATGGTAAAGAAGGAAACCCTAAGATTATCCAAGCCATAAAAGATAAAAATATTCCTATTGCTGAGGAGATCACACATTTCAATGAAAATAACGAAGTAGACAATATCATACTTAAAGACCCTGCAGGTATTGGCTTCTTTATATTCAACGATTAACCTTTAAATGATATTCAACTTTTCTTCAGAGAAAGCGTGATAAATGTTATTGGCTGTAGAAGGAAATTAGTATTTCGTTTATTTTAAAAAGTGAAATCGATTGTTATTTCAAAAGTATAGATATAAAAAAACTGCTATCATTTAGTGATAGCAGTTTTGCTGAATTTTTAGTTCATTTAAACCAAGTGCGATGATTAATTTTTTTATTATTAATAATAAAAATAATTACTACACTTAAGCCTAATAATTTAATTAGACCAATGAAAATTTCAGTCATTAGTGTTTGGTACTGGAAGTTAAAAATAAGTAATTTATTAGTTTATTGTCGTAGTAGTAGAGTAATGAATGTATCTGTTGATATACTTATTAATTTTTGTAAGTATAGCATTTTTCATATCTCCACATCTTTGTTTTTGGCTTTCTGAACAGATTTCTTCTATAGCTTCATAAGTTCGAGTGTACACCATTTCTTCTACTTCTTTAAATTCTTGTGAATTTGTATCGTAGATGTGCTTTGCTCCCATTAAAACTTTATTGTAAGATGATAGCTTATCAGATAAGGCAGCAACTTGCTCGTCCGAAAAACCAAGCATTTCTTTCACTTTTTTGATTTCAAAATCAGTGATTTGATAAGTACCTAATTTAACTAGGCTTTCTCTGTCTAACTGTTTGTTTCTATTCTTCCAAAAATTAATTTGAACTTCCGTTCTTCTCTCAAAATCGTTTTTTGGAATAGTAGAAATGGCAGTTTCGTATTCTTTTCTTAACTCACGAATTACTTCGATTTGAGTGTCGTTCAAAGAAACAATACCTTGAAGCCAATTGATGTAATCATCAACTGCTACTTTGTTTACATTTTCTGCATTTGATAGTTGGACCAGAAAAACAAAAAATAATGTTGTAAGTAATGTTTTCATTATATAGTTCAAAAATTAGAGTTAGTAAACCTGATTAGTAGATAATTTAGACAAATCTGATTTCGATAAATAGTTATAATTTTTCTTTATATCGTTATATTCTATTACAAATTTACTAAAATATCTTCATTTATCAAATTTTCACCTAATAGAACTAGATTCTAGAGTGTTTTGTTTTTCTTAATACTATTAGCTTTTTCTAAGCTGACTTGAATGATGTTATCACACATGTTTTTTGCCTCTTGAGCATCTTTCTCTATCTCTTTGGTTTTCAAGTCAGTAAAAGCAATCACTATAGCATCTAATTGCTTAATTAATTCCTTTTGTTGGGTTAGATTTTCATTCACAATTTCTAAAGTAGAAACATGTTCTTTTAATTTTTCATATTGATGATATTTCTCATCTAATTGTTTATGAAAAATCGATTTTGTGCTGACTGTAATTTTATCATATTCTTCTTTATAAGCTTCATTACATTTAGATTTAATATATAAACCTTTCAAGAGCTCTTGTTTATCTTTATATAATCTTTTTAATACTGATGTTTGCTTTGATAAAACAGTATGGTTTTCTGTTCTAAGTTTCTCTAATGCTTTTACCTGTTGTGACAATATTTTAATATTACTCTCAACATGCATCACTTGGTGTGCTTGATGTTCAAGAATGTTTAAGCTAACATTGGCTTTTAATAGATATTCTAGTCGGCCTAAGAATTTAATCTGACGAGATGATAAATTCCTTAGATCTCTACTAGCGTGTTCTAATTTTGCATTTATAGTATCTTTTTCCACTTCCAAGGTTTTATGATGTTCAAAAGATACCGATATAGCTGAATCAATCCCGACTAAACGAGCTTGCTGCACACCAATATAAAATTCATCATAATCTACTTCTCTACGAGGCTTCTTTAATTCAGGATATTTCTTTTGCCCTAACTTATGTTTTAACTCTTGATAGTAATTATAAGCAGAAGTGATCTGTTCATTTTTCTCTTTGATCTCGTCTTTATTAATCCAGTTTCTATCAATGAATTTTTGACGTTTGTCTATTGGCTGCTGAAGGTAGTGTCTTACCCAAAGCTTAAGTGCATCAATTTCAATGGAAGAATAAAGATCAATGAATCTTAGATAAGAATAAGCTGAGTTTGTAGCTTCTTCATAATATTTTGATAAAATATCATGTAATTCCTCTTTTGAGATTGTAGAGTCTTTTTTATCTAACATCGACTCGGCCATCTTTAAGGAAGCCACTCCCATAGTAGAAAAGTTTTTCTTATTATAAGATATAGCGTTTTTAGCATCAATGTAGAATGATTCAGCATCCTCTAATAAGATATACTCATCTAACTTCGCTGAATTTCTTACGACAGTATTAGCAAATGGAAATCTACCTGCAATAAAATCTTGTACAGTAACTTCATATTCTAATAATTGCCATACAGGGTTGGATGGTAAGTGAGTTTCTATAAACAACTTTGGTGAAGTACAGAAATAACTGTAATCAACCTTACTAATAAATTGTGGTCTATAAAAATTAGACTTTTTCTTAAAGAATGATGATTTCGTTTGCTGTTTAGAGATAACGCCGCAACCCCAAGTAACATCTACTAAATGCCATTCACCATCCAAATAAACAGAATTCCATGAATGGTTTGCTTTATAAAAATTAGTAGTAATACTTTTATTATCTGTAAAAATATGCCCCGTTATTAAATGAGTCTCGATATTAGCACTCTCACATAATTTTAGAAATAGATTTGCGAAATCATGGCTAATACCTTTTCTCTTCTTTAATACATATTCAGCAGTCTCATAGTGTACTTTCTTTTCAGTATACGCTTTGATATCTAACTCAATATTATGGACAATCCAAGTATATATATTTAAGGCTTTTTGTCTATCTGTATTTTCGTTAGCTGTTAAATAATCTGCTAACGCTGCTACTGAAGTGGTTGCATGCTTTGGTGCATATTTAGCTGATTCTTCCACTTCTCTAATTTGCGAAAAGGAAGAAAAAAAAGTTGTTAATAATAATATTGTTAATAATAAAAACTTATTCATTATCGAGTGCATTATCAGATGTAGTAGTTATAATTGTATCAATATATTTAATTAACGAAGTAGTCTAAAAAATAGTATTAAAATAAAATAGTCATGGACTATTCTTAGGATAATTATCCCCTAAAGGATTCAAAAACAATTAATTATTAAAAATATATTACTTCGCTGTATGTTAATATGTCAAAAAATACTAAACAAAAACAAAGCCATAACTATCATATTGTAGCTATGGCTTCTTAATTAAATTTCAGAATGTTATAAATCAGTATAATTGATAAATATCTTTATATCAAATCACGGAATCGTACTATATCTAAAATTTACCTATCATTATAATAAGGAATTGAATAAATTAATCAAGATTAAAAGTTGGGTGATATCCCCGCTGTCCAGTTTAATTCTGCCATCGATTTAGCAAATTCAGCTTTCATTTTAAAAAGCTTTGTTTGTGCTTCTATCAATTTCCCTTCTCTAACATTCATATAGAATACAGAGCTTTCTCCTGCATTAAATTTATCTGTTTCTCCTTGTAGTAAAATCATGTAATTTTGAGACATCTCTTGTTGCATTTCGGTTAGATCTACGTAGTTCTCTACCATTAAAAATGCTTTTTGGATATCGTTGGTTAATTGACGGCGTTTCATGACAATTTGGAATTCGTTATCCTGAATTTTCAATTTTGACATCTGAAGTTTAGCTCTTTCCTTTCTTAAAAATAAAGGCATAGAAAAACTTGCACCAAACTTATAGTTTTCGTTTAAACCATATTCCCAACTAGAGTTTGTTGTACCCAAATAATTGTATTTAAGATTCAACTCTGGTTTTACAGATTCCCTAGCTAATCTTTGATCAAGCGTTAAGATGGTACTTTTTGCTTTGAGAGAAACTAGGTCAGGATGTGCCTCTTGAGCCTCGGTTATCATTTGTTCTAAATCAGGAAGTGTTTCCACACCCATTTCTTCAGGCTGAATTGCATCAAGGATCTCTAGTGGTTGATTATCCTCATTCCAAAGATGGTTAGACAGCACTAATTTTGATTTCTGAAGTTCTAATTCAGCAATTTTTAGATTGATTTCCCTTTGTTGAATTGTGATTTGTGCCTCCACTCCATCAACTGCTGCCAAATCACCTTGCTTTATCCTTTCATCAATTGACTCTTTTCTAAATCTGGCTAATTCATATCCTTCTTCAGCTAAACGATATTGATGAAAAGTATAATACCAATTCCAATAATCTTTAGCAATTTGCAGCACCAATTTGTTGATTAGCTTTATTTGTTGAGCTTCTGTCATTTGTTGCATGGCATACCCTTTCTTCAAAGAAGCTCTTCTTTCATCCATCAATAAGCCTTTCAAAACAGGTAATTCCAAACCAACATACATTAAACCATTCCCTCCATCAGTATCATTTTCTGGGTTTAGGTTTAATCCATCGTTTCTTTCGTAGCCTACATTTAAACTACCTGCCCATAAAGGTACTTTTGCGTAAGTATTCCATTTTTGATAATAGTCTTTAGTTTTGAATACTTTTTGATCGTATTTCGACTCAAGTTTAGGGTCAAAAGAACCTCTACCCATTCTTATCTGCATCCTTCCTTGTTCAGAAAGTAATTCTGCTTGTTGATAAATGGGGTGATATAACATCACTAAATCATATAAATCTGCTAAGGTTATAATTTTCACATCATCTCCTTGTTGCTCATTTGATAAGCTATCTTGAGCTAAAGTAGGAGAAATATAAAAAGAAAGTAGCAGACCGAGAGATATGTTAATTAATTTATTTCTTAGCATCTTTACCTCCTTTGTAATCTTTTAAACTTGGTGGAAAACCATTAATCTGACGCCATAATTCGTACCAAATTGGCACTTCTTCAAGCATAACCCATCCAAACACACCGGTACCCATTCTTAATTCTTCTGGCCAATCCTCGTCTTTTTCTTTAGGATCTTGAGTAATTAACACCCTAAAGGTTCCATCAGATTGGTTCATAAAGTCAACAACTTCAACTTTACCTCCAAATGTACCTACACTCACACTAGGCCACCCAGAAAACTGAATCGATGGCCAACCATCAAAACGTAAACGTACATGTCGTCCTTCCTCAATTAATGGTACATCCATTGTTTTTACAAAAATTGCAGCTGCAAGATGAGGTTGATCTGGTACAAGTGTTAACAAAGCTTCTCCACTTTTTACGTTTTCACCAATACCACTATTTAAAGCTTGTACAACAATACCTTTTTGTGGTGCACGAATAACTCTCATACCTGCACGTATTTCCATACTTGACAGCTCATTTCTTGCTTTTGCCAAAGCTGCATCACTATCCGCAATATCAGACAAAGTAGTAGAAAGTTCTGAATCTGTTTTTGCTATTTTATCTAATACCTCATTTCTTGCGGCATTTTTCCCTAAAATAGCATTTTGATATTCGTTACGAGCCATTTCTAGTTTTGTTCTAGAAGACACCTCCTTACTAACGTTTTGTTGATATTTCGATTTAAATGTCTCTAATTTCGTTAAAGAAATAAGACCTTTATTATAGAGTTCTTGATTTGCCTTGAATTGACGGTCTGCGTTTTTCAGATCTACTTTTGAGGCTTCCCAAGCTATACTATCCCCTTCAATCTTTAGTATTGATTGTTCTATCTTATTATCAAATTGCTTTAATTTGATTTTCAAACCAGCTTTTAATGCTTCTAATTGACGTTGTTTTGCAGAAACTTTATCTTCTTTTGCACTAATAGCCTTTCCCTTTGCTAAAATCCCTTCTTCCAATCTAAGGATCATATCTGGGTCAATATATTTATCTTTAATTTCTGATATCGTCAATAAAACCTGACCAGAATCTACATGTTGACCTTCCTGTACGTTCCATTTTGCAATCGTTCCATCAATTGGACATTGAATTTTTTGTGGACGATCTTTAGGAGTTAAGGCTGTAATTTCGCCTCTAGCTCGAATATTCTGCTGCCATGGTAGAAACAAAACAACACAGAATAATACCATAATAATAATAAGAACCCTAGCTACTTTTTTTGCTTCACTGGGTGTATTCAAAGTATTTAACGTACCAAAACGCTTATCGTATTGTTTTTTATCGTCTGAATTATGAGGTGTGATATTAAGCATTATAGTATTGATTAGTTGTTAGTATTTAAGAAACAATGTTTGAAACTATCGTGTGTTTTCACTTCATCTAATGTTCCGATAATTTCTACTTTACCATCATTCATAAGAGCCACTCTATCACATAAAGTAGAAAGAATTGGATCGTTACCAACAAAGATCAGTGTCCATGGATTTTTTCTATCCGTTAAGAAATTTAATATCTTAAATCTCATTGAACTATCTAATTCCTGGAATGTTCTGTTAAAGATTAAGAGTCGAGGTCTATCTGCAATACATCTAGCCAAAATAAATCTAATGGCAACACTTTCTGAGAATACATGTGATGATCCATTGATTAATGTATGAAGACCTTCAGGTTGTTTTTGTACAAATTCTAAGAGGTCTACACTTTCAAGAGCCCATATAATATCTTCATAGGTAATGCTTTCTCTTCCCATTTTGATATTTTCATAAAGAGTGCCATCAAATAGTTCTTCTTCTGATAAGTTCTTAGATATAGAACTTCTCAAATCTATCAAATCAACGTCTCTTAAATTATATCCATCATAAGAAATCGCACCTTTGTAATCTTCCAAGAATGAGGCTAATGCAAATACCATAGTGTCTTTACCAGAGTAGTTATATCCACCTAAGCATATTCTTTCACCAGAGTTAATTTCTAGATTTACTCCTTTTAAAGCCGTTCTATGACCATGATAATCATAATGTACGTCTTTCATTTTAATAGCAAATCCATTTCTGTCTTTTACTTTTTTGACAAAAACACCTCCTTTTCTTTCCAAAGGTAGGTCGGTAACATGGGCAATTTTATCTACTGCAGTTAGCATATCATAAGCTACTTCCATAGACAATACCAATTTCTCTGATGCTGAAAGTACTAATACAATGACAATTTCAGAGGCTACAAACTGCCCCAAATTCATTTGTCTATTAATGACTAACCAAGAACCGATAATTAGAAGTCCACCTGTCACTAGCGTCTTAAAAATGTAAACAAAAATAAATTGATTTATGACTACATTAAACTGCTTTTCTCTGTAATGTAAATAGTGGTTTGTTAAGTTTTCCATTCGTTCCATTGGAAGAAATGTTCTTCCTGCAATTTTAAACGATGGTAATGTTCTTGCCATTTCTTCTAACCAATGAACCACTTTGTATTTATATTTTGACTCCACCATATTGGCTGCCAATGCCTTTGGTCCTGTGACATAAAACAACATAATTAATGTTGATATTAAAATTACACCAAAAACAATAAATAAAGGGTGATAGAATGATAGTAATATCATACCAAATAGGATTTGTAATACCGCACCCGAAAGGTCTATCAAGAATTTTGGTAAACTCTTTTGAATAGTGATTACATCAAAAAAGCGGTTCATCAATTCTGGAGCATTAGAACTCAAAAGAGATTCTAATTTTATTCTAGGAATCCTAAATGTAAATTCAAAGGCTGCTTTTACAAACACCCTTCTTTGTAATGTCTCCACTACTTTTAGCTGCATTATTTGAAGCATTCCAGTAAACATGGTAAATAATATGATTAAACCAATCATTACCGTAATAGAATCAATAACTACTCCCCCAGCAATTAATTCAATCACTGTTTGTACCCCTAAAGGTAAGGCCAAACCAAATAAGGAGATTAGTAATGCATATATATAGATATAACTAATATCTTTTTTTTCTGCACTAAGAAGGCGATACAACCTAGAAAGTGATGTATTCTTTTGTTTAGTTTCTTCTGTAGAAATTATAGGGTTATTAGAAATTGGTATGGCATAGCTTACTTCACCATTATCATTTCTAATTAATTGTTCTAGTGCCATGTTAAGATTCACTTCAGAATCTTGACCCAATTTATCAACAGCTATAGCTATAACTTTACCATCATCATTTGGGCAAAAGATGACAGGCGTACGAACACCTTCTATATTAGATTCTGCAATATAAGGTGTGATACTTTTTTCAAGATGAGATATCAGTTCATCTATACTACCTTCTGTTTTTACAATGGCTAATTCATATTCATCAGCATATTTGATGAATAAGTCCCAAAAATTATCACTTGATTCGTGATTAATAATGGGATCATGAGAATTAATGTCTATCTCATGGTTTATCTGAGACGAAAGTAATAAACTAAGCTTTTTATATCCTTTGTTAGTCATAAAACTGATATTGATCTACAAGTTGAGGCAAATTTCGATCGTGCATTCGAATTTTTCACGCAATTCACATGCAAATAACTACAATCAACAGTTAAAGTTCTTCAGTTTTCATTTAAATTTTGTAATAAAACTATTATAATTTGTGAAAAAGATGTTTTCACTTCTGTTTGATATTATTTCTGTGGTATAAAAATAAAAAAACCACCTTAAAAGGTGGTCATACTAAATATTTAAATTCTTTTTGGGATCTATCATCATTCTCAGTTTATGAAAAATCTTCACTTCCTTTTCATGCACTTCATTATCGGATTCTATCATACTTTTAAATATCTCAAATGCCAATACTTTTTTATTTATCGTCATCTTTTTGATTGTTGAAGCGACATCATCAAAAGATAAATTATTTGCTTCAAGAGGTGCTGAAATAGGTAATTTCAAGTTTTCGATTAAATCTACCATAAAAGTGATTTCACCTTTATGTACTTTTCCATCGGCTGCAGCTATCATATTAGAAAATCTTAGTATGCTTAGCTTTTCATCTGCAGAAAAATTAAAAGTTTCAAGAATAGTTAGGTCTTTAGGTAGTGTATTCATAAAGATAAATTAGGTTGAACCTTATAAATATAGTTATTAAAAATAAGACTATTCACAACATAACTAACTGACCTATAATATATTATGATATAATCTTACAATAATACAATTCAACTCTACAATTACATTACTGTGCATGCTTTAAAATTTTTGCAATAGTATCTCCTAAGTTATTCACAGTAAAAGCTTCTCCCAAGGCTTCGAAATCCCAAATACCGTTTGATTTTTCTAATTTCCCCATTAATAAAGCATTACGATTTGAATATTTTTTTATGCTAGAAATATCATAAGATGCGTAAGTATGGTTTATTTTATATGGTGTTCCATCATACATTCTGATCTTGGCAAAAGGTACCTTAGAAAAATCTCCTTCACCTACATGATTTAAGAAAAATAGTATTTTAACAACACTTGAGTTTACTTTATTTAAGTCAATAATAATTACTTCATTGTCTAATCCATCATCACCATCTTGATCTCCTGTAATATCATCTCCACTATGCCTTAATGCACTATCATTCGTAATAAGTTTACCACATTCAATTGTATTTTCATTCAATTGAACATTTTTATGTTTAGGTGAAAAAATATAATCTATTAAATTATTCTCTTCATCTAATAATAAGACACTTAAATCTAAATCAACATTAATGAGTTTTTTATACAATCCTAAGAAAACGGGCTTCTCTATTGCTCCCCAATTGACACCAACACAAAAGTGACTCAGATTATTCCCTTCTGATGAATCTAAATTAAAATGATCGCCTCTATGTAATTCAACTGCCATTATTTTATCAGTTTTCGTCTTGTATAATTAAAAAATATTAGAGCATTCTCGTGAAAATAATATTAAATAATTTAAATTTCAACTTATTACCTTGGGGCGTCTGGTAAGAAATGATGCAAATACTATTATGATGATGTATAACAACCCTAAGAATTTTTGGTTAATCCAAAACTAAATCAAAAAATATCTATCATAATACACTAAAAAAGTAGTTAAACTTATCTCTTTTTTGCTAGTTAATTTTAAGAATACATAAATAATAATGCTCTTCTAATTGATCGACTTGATCATAAATTAATAAAAATAAAAAACTGCAATACTATTTTTTTACTATCAAAAAATAGTATTGCAGTAAATCTAAAGTAACGAAAATGGCAATTTTGCCAAAATCGAAATTTTAACCTAATGTTTTAGGCTCTTCACCTCTTTTAAAAAACGACTCATTATTGTTTATAAAAGTCTCAATATCTGTTGGATACCGATTCAATATTTTTTCAACATTAGTAGATAATTTGGGTATTTTATCAAACCTAGGTAAAAAATGTAATAAAATCATTACCATAATTTTTGGAATAGCATATCCTTGTCTTTTCTTATAAAAGAAATAACGAACCGGATTAACTGATTTAAATTTCAAATCTATTGATAATTGATTATTTATTTGAGTAACTACTTGGGGAAATGATTTCAATTCTTTACCAGTAATTTCTAATGCTTCATTTTTATATTGTTCGAAATTAATCATTACTACAGACGCTACTTCAGCGATATCATTAACATCAACCCAATTAAATAATGCATTACCTGCAGGTAAGATGATCTTATTTTCCCTTTTAATATCATCATATAGGGTTGTTGTTAAATTTCGCATAAAATAAGATGGTCTTAGAAATACAAAGGGTATACTCTTTTCCTTTATAAGTTTCTCTATTTTATGATGTGGTATGATTTCATTTTTTTCTACTCCTTGAACAGATAGAAAAACGATTCCCTTTATGGAAGTCTTAATTTTTTCCAATAAAGGTTCGAATACTTTTGGAATATTCGCTATATGTGGAGGGCGAAGTAAAAAGATATAATCAAATGATTACAATCGAGGATAGTGATCTATATTCTCAAAATCAAATTCTAACAACTCTATAGATGAGTGTTTTAAGAAATCATTTTTAGGGTTATTAATGTTTCTAACAGTGGCATAGATCTGATGTTCATTAGAAGATCGTTCCAAAAATTGAATTAATGGTTTACCTATATTTCCCGTTGCTCCTGTGATTAATATTTTCATTTCTTAAGTCTATTTAAGATTCTTTTCGCTCTAACTTTTCCTGCAGCAGAATAATAAGGTAAGGCATCCTCTAAAATAATAATTAGCTCGTTGGATAACTCAGGATAAATAGTACAATATCTGGATAAAAGTTCCATAGCATGAACTTTTACTGCAATAGGATTTTCCATGTTAGTTAAAGATTGAAATAAAAAATCAATCCACTCTCCCTCACTCTTCTTTGATAAATCACATTGATTGACTGCTCTAAGCATTGAACGAATAATACCAGTAGTTTTAACTTTGGGTAGCCAAACTATAATGTCATCCACTTTTTGATTAAGCCATTCATAATTATCATCACAGAGGGTACATAACACCCAAGCTAAACGATTTCCATGGTTATCATCATGATTTTTTATCGCATCGTATAATTCAAATTGCTTCCCTTTTAGAGTAATTTCCTCAATTAATTGATCTCTTTGAGCCTTTGAACTGATATCTAATTTATCAAAATTCATTTAGTAAAGATGAAAAAAAATTAGATGCCATCATGTTTATCTTTGTTAAAAATATGAGCAAAAAAGAAAGGTAGTGAATCACTACCTTTAATCTTCTTGAATCGTTAAATATTTAGAATTATTTCTTTTCCTTCGTCTGTTAATCCAACAAATATTTTATGATCTGACGTATCGAGATCAACGAGACCGTTCCTCTTTAAACAATTTGCGATACAACTCAGCTCCGTGTTACTTGTTTCAATTTCGAGTTCTCTTAAAACCTCTTCAAGCAACACTTTTTTATTCTGAGGTAAAGCTTTCATAATTCTTAATGATTTTGCTTGTATAGACATTTTTCACCTCCATCTTTATTGTTATAGTTATTTATACGGAGGAAATTCATTTTTGATACATTTTTTTTAAGTATTAAGAAAAAAATACATTTCTTTTAATTGCTTTAGAAATGAGAATGTTAGACTTAAAATGTTTAAAAAATGGGATCAAATATGACTTAAATCCTTCTTATGATTCCTTTCCCTATTTGTTATGTAGGTACAAATCTATAAATTTGTGATGCAATTGTACATTCAAAAGTGGTAACTAATGATACTTCGGTAAATTTGGTTGCCTCTTTTTTTGCTTATTCTTTTAAGATTTTAAATATTTCAAATGAAGTACCATTGTCAACTTTAATTATATAAAGTCCAGATTGATATTTTTCTAGGGTCACATTTAGAGACGACTCCGTTGTTTTTTGATGAAACACCTTCACTCCTTTAAGATCAAATATTTCAATTTTTTTCTCTCCAATTTGTTTTCCAAAATCGACATAAATAGTATTTAATGCTGGATTTGGATAGACTCTCAAAGCATTAAGTTCCTTAGTTAAAGAAGTTACTCTAGCTACAGAGATATGATTCTCCCTCACTATCGTATCTGCGCCTACAGCATTACTAACAATTAAAGTCACATCGAAATTACCATATTCTCTGTATTGCACTCTTGGATTTTGTGCTAAGGAAGTTGATGGTGATCCTCCTTCAAAAGACCAAATCCAGTTAGATGGACTATTCAAAGTAGAATCATTAAATGTAATATATGTATTGATATCTAAATTAGTTGAATCAGCCTCAAAGTTGGCCATTGGAACAGTCAGTGGTATGTGCTTTTCAGAATTTAATAATTCTTTACGTCTTATAGAATTCATCATGACAATTCTCATTCTTGCTTTCTGATCATTCGTGAAAATATTCATACAAGCATCAGGTGTATAATCCATATAATTCTCAATCATATCATTCTGATCATTCTCAGCCTCTATGCAACTATTATTAATTACACACATTTCATTATATCCATCTGCTAAAGGCGTGTCATTACAATAATCATCATCATCACAATCACCATCACCCCATATATGAATTAAGCCTAACCAATGACCTACTTCATGTGTTGCTGTTCTCCCTAAATTATAAGGAGCTCGAACATTTAAGGTATCCCCAAAATAATGATATCCAATAACGACACCATCTGTAGTAGCCATCCCCCCAATAGGGTCTAACCCATCAATACCTTCTACGTCTGACGGTACATTCGGAAATTGGGCATAACCTAATGTATTCGCATCCGATCCTCCAAAGGTCGTTGTCCAAATATTTAGGTATTTTGTAGGATCCCAAATTGTTATTGGTTTCACTGCCATTTGAAATTCATTTGCCGTATAATGCTCCTTATCGGTAGAAAACCTATGAACCCCAGGTTCTGCTAATGGTGATTCGTTGGGGTCCCTTAAGGCTAAAACAAATTCAATTTTAGCATCAGCTCCGGCTGTATGATCATTAAAACCTGGAGTATTTACTTTTCTTCTAAAATCTTCATTCAATATTTTTATTTGAGACAAAACCTGCTCATAAGCAATATTTGCTCCTGTACCAAGAGAATCATCATTATGTATAACATGTACAATGACAGGTATTTGCATTACCTCCTCTTTGGTTCTTTGATGACTATTTTCATATAATAGTAAACTGATTTTTTGCTCAAATTCATCATCACCTGGGTGTGAAATATTTGAATAAAAAGGAGAATTTACTCTAGTATTTAAACAACTTTTACGTTCAGGAGTTATAGATTGAGAAAAAATGTGAGTACAATAAAATAAAAAAATAAAAATAGGTATATTCTTCATCATATAATTTTATAAATAGTCAATAAATTAAGGTACAAAAAAATTATCATGGTATTCTGCAAATTGAAACATTTAAATGATTATTTATACGATTAATTGATAAAGTGAAACATAAAATTACATGTAAGTTATTGTAGATCAACCCTATGAACACAACTCAAGAATCTCTTTTACTATTTCTAAGGCTTTTCTTTTTGATGCTATTATAGCCATAAAACCACTGTTATGTCTAAAAATATAATCACTTCTGATAGGTAAAGGATACTTTTGAGGATGCACACTCCGTATAATCCATTGTTCTTTGTTTAAAGGAGAAATTAAAAATTCAATACCTAATTCATTTGCCAAATAATGCCAGTTTTTAAATTTATGATCTTGATAAACTATCACTTTTGTATCTGTTTTTAATTGCCTAAACTGTTTCCTTTCTAATTTTAACTGAGTATGATTCCACCACATTAATTCCCATGTTTGCTCTCCCCATTTCAATGCTTTATTGAATCCATTCTTAGTGCCATTAAATTGTTTAATGAAAGAATTGAAAAACCCCAATTCACCACCATTTGCTATGACTCCAGTATCGATTTGAGACACTTTTTTTATAAAAGCTGCTAAGGGAGCATTCTTATATTCCCAATCATCTATTTGATGATGTGCATGAAGATATCTCCATACTAATTGGCATGTTGCTGCTAACTGATTATTATGATGATGATCAAAATTCCCACAACTTGGGGAATAGCTTAAGCCCACATCTAAACAACAAATACAAGTATCGTTCAACTCCAGTATTGTTGGTATACGTCTCTCTATTATAGTTTTATCGTTGATAAACTTAAACTGCTTTAATAAAATTATTGCAAGTATTTCATCTGCATGAAAGTTTCCTGAGTGGGTAATTATTTTTTCAAAAATTGGTTTCATTATTCTTTATAACTATTGATTGTTGAGCAAATGTCTTCATAAATAATGCAGCCTATCTACAATTCACATGCTCAAAATATTATCTACTTTTCATACATCTAATTAGATAATTAGAAGAAGATTGAGGATTTATTCTGAGTGAATTGCACAAAAAATTGATCTATGGTAAGAAAAATGAGATTTTGAAACTGAACGAAATTGAATAGCGTTAGAAGTTGTAGATCAAACAAAAAAAAGAGATGAAAAAGTTACATATTATTTTTGGACTAATAACAGTTGCTATATTTTCAAGTTTCATTATCGTTACTTCTGAAATTCAGAATTCGGTGGATAGCTTTTTTAATAAAGTAAAAGAGAACACATCCTCTTTTGAAAATATTGTTATGATTGATCATTCAAGATTAGCTGCAGAACAAGGGGTAAAAATGCCACCTTCAATAGTGAATATTTTTTCTAACCCAAAAGTAAATAGTCAACTTTTATCAAAAGATATTTTAGTGGGATTGGATTTACCTTATCGTGTATTAGTTTATGCAGAACCTGGTAAAACCACTCCAACTGTTGCTTATGCAGACAAAGATTTTATTCAAAAAAGGTATGAAATTTCTGATCAAAGCCTAAATACATTAAGTCATGATTATAAAAAAGCAATTAAAAAATTGCCAAGTAGTAGCATCTCAAAAGTATCTACTGATGGAGTAACAAAACATTATGGTATTATTGATATTAAGTCAGCGTATAATTATGAAGAAACTATCGCGAACTTAAAAAAGGCAATATTATCACAAGGCGATACTAGATGGTTTTCTGATATTGATTATCAAAAAGAAGCTATGAAATACGATATTGCACTACCAAAAAGTGGCTTATTATTATTTGGTGGTCCTGCTCCAGGTGGTAAAGCTATGAATAAGTTTCCAAAATTAGGCTTAGATGCTTTTTGCCAAAAAGTTTTAGTATATGAAGCTAATGATAAAAGTATCCACATTGCCTTTAATGACATAGAAGCATTTGCTAATTTACATTATGGCGCAAGTGCTCCTCCTCATAAAATCATTAATGGTCGATTGACATCAACATTTACAAAAGCGATAAGTAAATAACACAAAAAAGTCAGATAGTATTAATTCTATCTGACTTTTTTGTATCATCATACTCCTAAAGTTCTGTGATCACTGGAATATATTCTTCCCAAAACTCACTGTACTGCTTTGAGCGAGTAAGTAGAATTTTTCCTGAGTCAGTATAATAACTCACGTGAAGAATGATCTTGTCGTTTACCTTAAAGTCTACATTTGTAATTTGTGAAGTGATATGGTAATCCATTACTTCTACTTTTTGTAAACCGTCTTTTAAGTAAAGTACTAATTCTCCATTATTTGGGTTATACAGGTAATCAACTTGATTCTCTTGATTAAAGACTAAATAATCATCAATCAATTTTACTGCATCATCATTTTGAAAAGAGGTACCTTTAATAGAGCTTAATGATGTTCTAGATAGTTGATTTATTTTCTCGCCGACATGAGCTTGAGAAGTGAAAAACAAACATATCATAGATAGAGTTAAAAGTATTTGTCTCATTGTAATAAGGGTAAAAGATAGTTATAACATTAGATAAGTCATGCAACAAAATTAAATATTTTAAAATAATTTATGAACTGAATTAAATATTATTCACATTAAATCAGGAGGTTTTCTATTGAACCTGGACTCCAATGTATATTATTTCTCATGAATTCATTGATATTCTCATAGAATACTTTTCGTATTAATTCTTTAATTGAATAACCTTCAGGGATAAATATATCTCCTTTTTCATATCGTAATTTATCAAAATCACTAATTAATAAATCTTCAAAAGAGGTGAAATAAGCTACTGTAGGACAACAATCTATCGGATCAATTATACCATCAAAATCTGAACCTATACAAACTATATCCCAAGCTTCTACCTTTCCCATTTTATGTACTGCATATAATAGATTGTCTAAAAACATAGCAGCATGTATATACGTTATCCTTACTTTTTTGGTAAACTTTTTCCAAACCTCTTTCGTGTAAGTAGTCTTCAAATGACATTCAATATTGCGATAATATTCATCGTTTGCCGTTCCTAGTATCCTCTGATCTAATGAGATACCAAATAATCCTTTGGATGCCATTATATACTTCAGCTCCTCATCACAAAAGTTGATTGCCCATGGATTGAATCTTTGGTACTTCTTCTTCTTTCCTTCTCTTTTTATATTAGGGACAGCACCTGCATTTTCAAAAGTTGCCTGACCACTTACTCCACAATGCGAAGCCAAGATAGGTGCTTTATAAGATCCATCTTCATTTCTTATGTGTAATTCGTAAAACTCTTTTCTAGCATCAATATGTAAGTGTTTAAGATCAATTAATATCCTTTTATCCAAAGGCTGATTTAAACATTGATTTAATACCGCTAGTCCAACATTATTAAAGTTTTCTTTGGGAGGTTGGAGTTCGTTTTTCGCAGTAATTGGTAAGATATTTACAATTCTTGGTAGTGGTAACGCCCAAGATTGTTTAAACATTCTATTATTTGCAAAATGACATAATGTTAAAGCAAAAATAGGAAGGTTTCTTTTGAATTGTAAAAACTGTAAATTTTTTAATACTTCCTTTTTTAACTCATCTCCTGAAGCATCATAAGGCAAATTACTCAAAGCATGTGCCCCCTCAATTGTTAAGATAAGTTTTGTTTCCTCTTCGTTTAAAATATCTTCTCTGGTACAAGCAATTTTGGCTTGAAGATTTTTATTTCTTAAAGTACTGTTTAAGATTTCAGCTGTATTGATATCTCCTTCATCTCCAGTAATTACAGCTAATTCTTTATTCATTAAGGAAAATCCATTGACCTTGTCAATTGTCCATTTTTTCAAACGTTCTAATTCAAAACCAAAAATAAATTTCCCTATGAGTCTATTTTCCCAAGATTTCTTGGCAATAATTTCTACTGGATGAAGTGCAATAACTGCGATTTTTACGTTATTTTCTACTAATGAAGTTAGATCGGATTGATCATATCTATCAGAACTTGCTCTATTTGGTTTATTAATTTTTGTATCATATGGTATTCTATCCCATATATTTGCCCTTCCTTTTTCTCCTTTGTTTACTAAATGTTTTAAAGCTAAATGAAGATGTAAATCTGCATATTTTCTCATTTTTAATTCGATGTAGTTTATGGTAAAAAGCCAATAAGCATCATATCATCAATTTGCATTTGATCTCCCTGCCAGTTTTTAATTTCATTTTCAATTAGTTCTTTTTGGTTATCAAACTTATGAAGAGTACTTGACTTAATAATTTGCTGTAGTCTTTTTCTTGTAAATTTCTTATTATGTGGACCTCCAAATTGATCCTGAATACCGTCTGACATTAAATAAAAACCTCTAATATCATTACTTATTTCTATTTCATGTGTAGTAAAAGGTAATGGTTTTCTTGATCGAATACCTAATTCCCCTCCTATTGATCTTTTATCTCCTTTAATAATTTCTAGTATATCATTATCACGCATTATGTATAAAGGATTCTTTGCACCAGCAAAATGCATTTTAATACCTCCATCTACCCACATACATAAACTCATATCCATACCTTCACGGCTATTAGAAGTCTCTTGGTTAAGAATCTCTTCTACTTGGTGATTCATGGATTCCAAAATTTCTGCAGGATCGGCAATTTCTTTAGATGTAATCACTTCTCTAATGATGTTTACCGCCATCATAGATACAAAAGCACCAGGAACACCATGCCCTGTACAATCTATGGCTGCCATGAAATTCATTCCTTTATGATGCATAAACCAATAAATATCGCCTGAAACAACATCTTTAGGTTTATAAAACACAAAATGATCTTTGGTATGTCTCTCAATTAGGTGTTTGGTAGGTAATGTTGAAGTCTGTATTCTATAGGCGTAAGAAATAGATGAATTTAAATCTACATTTTTCTTTTTAATCGTAGAATGCTGATTGTAAACTTGTTCGATCAAAGTATTTAGTTCTTCATTTGAAGATCTTAATTCTTCGGTTCTTTCGCTTACCTTAAATTCTAACATCTTATTTTGATCTACCAATAGATTTTCTTTCTCTTTTTTTAAGTCACTAATTTTTTGTCCTACAGCAAAAGATAAGATCAACATCTCTAAAGTAGAACCTATTTGCCAAGCATAGTCTGTTGCATGCGTATACTCAAAAATATTTGCTCCACATAAAACAAAATAGACCGAAGCTGCCATGAAAAATGACCATCCGATAAAAAATAATTTTGCTTCCTTTACCTGTCTTTTAATTAATGTAATACTTGTGTAGGTGAAGAATATAATACAAAGTAAACCTGATAATTGGTTGATAAGTGAGCATACTAAATTATAACCTAATAGTACATACAATATACTACTTCCCCAAAAGCCAAATAACAGATAAAAAATCTTGTTCATTACCTTTAAATTGGTCTTTATTTTTAAGAAGTTATAGGCAAATAATACGGAGAAAAAGCCACTTAAAGCTGGCCATATTGGACCTCTATCTGCAATAAATTGAATCTCCCCCCAAAGATGAGCATCATGCCCCTGAAAATGAGCCACCATTAAACCAACAGTAACCACATACATGACATAATATAGATAATTACTATCCCTAACAGAAAGGTATACTATTAAATTATAGAGTATCATGATGATAATAATACCGTAATATATTCCGTCAATTATAGAAACATCATAAATATATTGAAGAAAATTATTTGGGGTACTTACATAGGTCCAAAATTGTAAATAACTGGCATTTATTTTTAGATAAAAAAATCTATCTGAATTAAATCCATCTTTTATATCAAAGTATACATTTGGAATTTTGTAAATTTTACTTTTGAATGATTTTCTATAACCACCGTTTTTTGTTTTGTATTCAGAGTCTCCAATGGGTATGTATAATTCCACTTTTTCGATTAATGAGGTTTTAAGATGAAGTATTTTATCAATATTTTCATCATTCAATTTAAACCTACACCAAATAGTTGCTTTATTATTCCCAAAGTTTAAAACTTCTTTGTCATTTTTCTCAAATTGAATTAATTCTATATCTGAAATTGTCACAGAATGCTCATTATCTGCATAATATTCTATCTGGTGACTGATGTTGTTGATCTTATTAGTATTAATTTTCGCATTTATGTCAGTTGCGATAAAACAAATGAATAGTAATAATAAATAGTATGATCTTAAGAACATTTTTATTCTTAGTAATTGAAGTAATATTAGTTTAGATGTGAATATAATAATTATAATTTATTTATTTCAGTAAAATAAGTCTCAAAAAAAAAACTGTAGACATTTCTACAGTTTAAAATTATTTTGTTGTGTTACCAATTTCAATTGGGTTGGCTTCAGATTTCTCCCCTTGTTTTTTATCTAATACCGGCATTAATAATAATGGTATCAATAAAAGTCCCACAATACTTGCGATTATGGTACCGAATAAATTTTTATTTAGTTTCATAAAATGTTAGTGTAGTAATCAATTAATCGTAAATGAGCTAAGTCTTGAATTTATATTTCCTATATTAGGACGAACGCATACATTTATATCGGCAATATCTAAAATAGACAAATATCTTGCTAAAGAGAAAAATCACTGTTATGGTATGATAATGATCATTATTGCTCATCATTTAAATTTACGTAAAAGAAGAAACGAAATATTTATTTATTCACTTTCAAATACTTACTTACGGCTATATCATCATTAAAGTCGAGTTCATTAAAATGATTTATCCATTCTTTATCTTCTAATAAAGAAAAAATATTATCGCCCTTATATGTAGACTTTAAGATTCCATCTGTTGCTAAAGTCACAAAGTTCTTAAAATTACCTTCATAAATCACCACCTGATCAGACACCCATTCCTTATAGGTATTACCTAAGTGATAACAGATAAAATTGGGATAATTATTTTGATCAAAAACTTCCACTTTATCATCAATTACAATTACACCATCACCTGCCAATAGATACCACACTTCTTGTGTTCTTTGATTAATAATAGAAATAATCAAAGTTGATGCTAACTCTGAATAGGACAAGTTTAAATGCTGTTGAACACTTTTTAACTGAACAAAAAAGGATCTAGTTATATGCATTCCTAGACTAAACAAAGAATATGATTGTAGAAGTTCTTCACCATGTATATCTGTTTGATCTGGGAGCCCCTTGACAATTTTCTTTAGGATCTTAGCAAATAGAGCAGCAGCAAACTGACTTTCTTCTCCTGATGAACAACCATCCATCACCGCCATTAATACTAAATCGTTATTAAGCGTTGCTGAATACATCGCATCTTCATTGTGATGCTCATGTGATTTTCCTCTTTTATAAAATTTCTCTATCATCTTTTTATTTTAATAGGGTTTTTTTTCTGCAATTCCCCTATTAATAATAAAATATACTTTTGACTATGTGATTTAAATCATTTAGATTTATAACTAAACTTTATCAAAATGGACAAAAAAGAAATTTCTCAATTACTAAATCAAATTGATATTCCACAAGCGAAGGAAAAATTATATCCTTTAGTTTATGATAATCTTCATGAAATTGCGGACAAATTATTTAGAAGAGAAAGAAGTGACCATACATTACAGCCTACTTTATTAGTCAATGAAGCATACATGAACCTTGTCGATCAAGATCAGATCAATTGGCAAGGGCGTACTCATTTTTTTGCTGTGGGTGCACAGGCAATACGCCGTATCTTAGTACATCATGCTCGAACTAAAAATGCTCAAAAAAGAGGTGGTGGTGTGCATAACCTTGAACTAGAAGAAGGAATTGCATTTACTCCAGAAAAAGAGGGAATGGTACTTGATATCCATGAAGGACTAGAGCATTTAGAAAAAGTGCATCCTAGACAAGCACAAGTTGTAGAACTAAAATTCTTTGGTGGCTTAAAAATGCAAGAGATTGCTGATGAACTTGGTGTTTCTATTAAAACCATTGAAGTAGATTGGAAAGTTGCAAAAGCTTGGCTAAAAAAGTTTATGAAAACAGACCAGTAATCATTTTTTATTGTTAGTATTTTTAGGGGTAATACATAGTGGGAGAAGGAAATAATTTACACGAAAAGGCAACCGAAATCCTTGGTAAGATAATAGATTTATCAAAGGAAGATGCATTGAAGAAAATTCATGAACTATGTATTCATGATGAAGTTTTGAAGGCTGAAGTTCTCTCACTATACAGTGAATTTACTATTTTACCTAAAAATCAAAAGAAAGAAAAAACCAAGGAAAAACTTAATCTTCATCTTCTATCCGTTGATGAAAAATCTAATAATTTCCAACGCCTTAGAACCAAATTATTATCAAAGAAAGGAACTAGATTAATTGTCATTATATGTATTATACTTTTCCTTTCGATATTAGGATTTTTCATACGAAAAAATGTTTATAATAGCCTTTTTGAAGCGGCTCTAAATGAAAGGTACGCTTTAGTTCAAACCAATAAATTAATATTAGAAGATTGGGTCAATCATCATAAAGAAACTATCAAAAGGTATGCATCTGCTAAGATTATAAAAAAATTAGCAACAAAAATAGATAGTATTCAACATCTTGATCTATCACCTATTGAGAGAAAAAAACAACTTTTACCCTTATCCAATCAATTAAAAGAAGTTACACGAGTATTGAATTCTGGAGATTTAGCTATTATTGATAAAAACACTCCCAAGATTCTATTAAATACTTATTTAGCAAACGATACCACTTTAGCATCATCAAACAACCTTCAATTGAGTAAAGAATTTTTTGACTTTTTTATCGAGCTATCTGAAGGAAAAACAATTTTCTTTAGTCCAATGCACAATACTGAGTCTATATACAATCAAACAATTTACTACGAAGACTCTGATTGTGGTTTTATGACGCCAATTTACAATAAAAACAATCAGATTATATCTTACTTATTCTTTGGTATTTCGGCCAGACATGGCTTTTCAAATAACTTCAAACTTAGTCATTATGGTAAATCATCTAAAACCTACGCAATAGATGATGGAGCACGTTTGGATTCAGAAAGTAGATTTCTAAAAGAAATAAGTAAACCTTTACAACTTGATACACTAAAAAAACCAACTGCCATTTATTATGTCCGTTCAGAAGACCCAGGTGTTAACATAATGGAAGGAGAAATTCCTGATTCGAATACGTTTGACCGAAAATTAACGAAAGTTGCTCAGGCAATCGGTTTTCATTTATACAATAATGGACCAATTTCAGGTAAAATAAAAGAGGTTTATAACGATTACCGAGGAGTAAAAGTGATTGGTGCTTTTGAATGGATGCCAGAATATAAAATAGGTATTATATCAGAAATAGATGAAGCAGAAGCGATGGAAATGCTTCCTAAAATAGATTTACTTTTAGGGATATTGTATCTCATTATTTGTATTTTACTTTTCTTGGTTTATCATTCCAATATCACTGTTGTTCAATACAATAAGCGAATGAAAAAATTAGGTGAGTTGGGGCAATATCGTTTAATTAATAAAATTGGTGAGGGCGGTTTTGGAGAAGTATATAAAGGGGAACATAGTTTATTAAAAATGCCTGTGGCTATTAAATTATTAAAAAGTGGTACCAATGATGATGGGATTCAACGTTTTGAAAAAGAAGTAAAAATCACCTCTTCTTTAAAACATCCTAATACTATTAAAGTATACGATTTTGGCCGTTCTCCAGAAGGTAATTTTTATTATGTGATGGAATACATCAATGGTATTACTTTATCGAAAGTCTTAGAAATAGAGAAAAAACTACCCATTGAAAGAATAGTATACATCCTCAGAAAAGTAAGTTATAGTTTAAGAGAAGCTCATCAAAATAACCTAGTTCATAGAGACATTAAGCCTTTAAACATCATGCTTTCTCAGCAGGGAGGTGCGTTTGACCAAGTAAAATTATTGGATTTTGGATTAGTAAAAGACCTTGAAAATCAAGAAAATACCCAATTACATAAAATTGGAGGTACTCCTATGTTTATGGCTCCAGAACGCATGAGAGACCCTTACAATAACGATCACAGAGTAGATATTTATTCGATGGGTGCTTTAGGTTTATATTTATTGAGTGGTCGCTTCTTGGTAGAGTTAATTTCTCAAAAAGTAATGTCTGGAGAGGAAACTATTCAAGGAAACTTCAGAGATAAACTGATCGATCGTCCTGATGTCCCAATAGTACTGAAAGACATTTTATTATCTTGTATTCGTTTTGATCCTAATAAAAGAATCCAAGATATAAATGAGCTCATAGATGTATTAGAAAATCTTCAAAAAGAACACCCTTGGACACAACAATTAGCAAAAAAATGGTGGCATCAATACGATGAGTATTCTGTTTAATTTATTCACTTTTAAATACTAATAAAGCATCATCACCTAAACAGATAAGCCCGGTAAAAATTGCTAAAGAGAAGCTGAGTAAAGTACCAATCAATATATATTCTGTCATTTGACGGTCCTTCCCTCCTTTTAAATCGCCAAATCTAAAAACAGACTTTGCAGTCAATAAAAATCCAATTGATTTTATGTCTCCGTTTAATACAAAAGTGAGGATCAAAATTCTTTCTAGAATACCAATCCATTGTCCTGCATCGATTAAGGAAGCATATACCGATCTATCATTTTGAAATTTGGTGTTCTTTTGGAATTTAAACTTCTTTTCTAATCGTTTTGGATCATTTTCCTTTAAGTCTATTTCTACTTCCATTGTATTATCATAAGCATCAGATATAATCTGAGAACTCTGAGGAGTCCATTTTTTTAATACTACTTTCATGATAATTCCAACAGGGACGGTCACAAACAAATAAGCAACCATAACACTCCATGGTAACTCAATACCTTCCGCCTTATCCAAAAGAAGTGCAAAGTTTAATTGATAAGCAACTAAAACAAGTGTAAGGATATGTAAAAACTGATCTAGAAAAAATAATATCTCATTTTTCTCATACCACCTTTTTGATGCATATGTTTTGAATAAATCGATGACTGCATGTAAAGAGGTGAGCAATAATGTGGAAAAGAAAACTATTCCTAAGCCATTGTCCTCTACCACATATATTTGATGAAAGAAAACTAGAAAATAACATAAAGCATGAATCCCAATATGTTTGTAAAAAGCTTTAGGGAAATAATTCTCTGCTTTTTCTAATGCCATTTTCTCCGATTGAAAAATAAAATCAGCTAAAAAATGTGCAAATAAGAGTTTAAAAAAGAGGATATTCATAAGTTAGTTGGTTAGAAATAGAATTTTTTGAGAAAACCAATTTAGATAATTCACCAACCCTTCCATGTTGTCTTTCTGAATTCTTTTATGAATGGCCGGTTGGGAAATTCCCACTATTTCTGCCAATTCTTTTTGTTTGGTCACTCCCAAAAGATAATGTTTTGCTACGGTAAAGCTACCGAATGACCAACTAGAAATCAAATGTTCTATTAATTGTATCGATTCTTGAAAACCAATTAGATCGTAATCCCAAGCAGTAGCAATATTTAAAAGGCGATTGGTAGCTTGTAATTTATCAAAATTCCTTCCTGATAATTTATAGGCATGACCATCAGAACTCATCACATTATCTCCTTCATACCCTGCCTTACCAATTCCGATGCTAATTCTAACATCAATTTTTAAATCGAATAATTCTTTTTGAGCATTGATGTAAATACGCAATAAAACAGCAAGAAAAAGACTTTTAGAAGGGTCATTTAATTCAACTTGAAAACTATCGCCTCTAAAGATTTCCCATCTCGCTTCCTCAAAAAATGGTAATTGCATAACTTCTTCAATACAAGAAGACCACAAAGCATTATTTTGTGTTTTTGTAGATGAAACAATATCTGCAGTAAGAATAGCTATCATAATTATTAATTTTTACTCAAAATATAACTTATTTAGTTATAATCATAATTTATAACCTATTTAGTTATATTACGTCTTTATAACCTATATAGTTATAATCATTATTCTGTTTTTTGAATAAAAATTTTCGATTGAGTCATCAATTGATTAAACATCCAATAAAGTCTCATTGGCTTGTAATAACTTAAGTAACTCCTGAGTATTCAACTTGGTTGCTTTAGATGTTCCAGATAAAAGATCATCTGCTAATTCCCTTTTATCCGCATGTAAAGCAATCATTTTCTCTTCGATGGTATCTTTAGTAATCATTCGATAAACTGTTACCGGTCTATCCTGACCTATTCTATAAGCTCTATCTGTCGCTTGATCTTCTACCGCTGGATTCCACCAAGGGTCCATATGAATGACATAGTCTGCTGCTGTTAAATTTAGTCCTGTACCACCAGCTTTCAAGGAGATTAAGAAGACATCACCCAAACCTTTTTGGAATTCATCAATCCCTTTTTCTCTTTTCTTTAAAGGTGTTGATCCATCCAAATATTGATAAGAAAATCCTTCGTTTTCTATTGCACTTTTTATGATTTGAAGGAAACCAACAAACTGACTAAATATCAAGGCTCTATGTCCTCCTTTTTTTAATTCATGCAAGGTCTCTAATAATAATTTCACCTTGCTCCCTTGTACAGACCAAGTATGATCAATCAGTTGAGGATGGCAGCATAGTTGACGTAACTTAGTTAATTCAGCTAGGACTTGAAGTGTTGCATCCTTTTGCTCTTTTGATTTTAAGATACCTTCAATTTCCTCTAATGCTGTTCTTCTATGTGCTTCAAACAATGTTAATTCATCATCAGAGAAATTCACTGATAAAACAGATTCGGTTTTTGGAGGTAACTCATCCAACACTTCACTTTTCTTTCTTCTAAGAATAAAGGGGGCTATCAATCTTCTTAAGACTTTCTTAGCCGACATAGCATGTTGTTCGTCTCCTGACTCCGTAATTCTAAGAATGAAATTCTTATTGAACGATTCCCAATTACCTAATAAACCTGGGTTGATGAATTCGAATAAATTCCACAGTTCTGCCAAATTATTTTCAATTGGAGTACCTGTTGTGATTATTCTCATTTCACCATTCAATTGTTTCGCAATTTGAGAGCGTTTAGTGGTTTTATTTTTGATAGCTTGTGCTTCATCAAGTAAAACTATATTCCACTCTTTTTCTACCAATTTCTTATAATTTGTCTGTAGTAAACCATAACTACAAATGACAATATCATAGGCTTTAGCCTCTTTTATTAATTTATCTCTATTGGTTGATGCTGATAAAAGTTTAGGGGTAATTGTAGGTGCAAACTTTCGAATCTCACTAATCCAATTGAAAGTTACAGAAGTAGGTGCTATTACAATAGAAGGTCCATTGGATGCCTTATCTAACATAATTGCCAACCCTTGTAATGTTTTTCCTAATCCCATATCATCGGCCAAACAAGCTCCTGCACCCCAAGAAGACAATCTAGATAACCATTGAAAGCCGTCTTGTTGGTAATCTCTAAGATCTGCTTGTAATGTGTTTGGTAAAGGAAAAACTTTTCCATTTGATGCTTCAATCTTAGATTGTAACGACTTCCAAGAATCGTCCGACCTTACTAAAGCTTCTTTTGTTAATGCATTCAGCACCCCATAAGAGGCCATTTTATGCACTCTAAACTCTAATTTATCTTCAACACTCACACTTGTTAGTGCTTGTAATTGTTTTCTTAGTTGATCAGTTAAGGCAATGAATTCATTTTCCTTGACCTCAACATATTTACTGTTTGGATCATTTTTAAACTGTTTCATCAAATCAGTAAGAGAGACCACTACTTCTTCATTGATTTTCACATCACCACCAATAGCAAACCAATCTCTTTTCTTATTCTGAATTTGCATTGTAACACTACTTGTAGTCACATTACCCAAAAGTTTAAAACGCACTCCTTTTGGCCATTCAACTACAGGTTGAATATCACCATTTTGAAGTTCTAAAAGAGCACTTAATGTTTCTTCTCTATCTCTTAATTCCCAAGCAAAATGTCCGTCATGTGTACTTTCTAATTGAGGCCTTTGATATAAGAAGTGAGAAATAATCTTTTCCTCTTCTTTCAGATTCCTTTTACAACGAGTACGTTCCCTATCAATCTCTTCTACCAAAACTTCTTTTCCTTTGGCAGGAGTGACATAAGGTGGATGGGTTTTATAAGGTTTCATAAATATCTCCAATAGGATATTATTACCTCGTGGAGATAGAAGTGCATGCACTGAATTGTCTGCTTTTACTTCTGGTAATTCTTCTTGAATTTCTTCGACATGAGAGTGTACATTAATACTATGCCCTAATGAAGAAACTACCATTTTTAGTTGATCTTTGGCTGATTTAGGAATGATGACATCCGTAGGGAAATTCGCTGCCCATGAAATTATATTTTTATCTACATCATAATAAATCACACGAGTAGCTGTTTCTCTTTTTACAGGGAAATCAATATTGACTTCCTTATCAAAAAACAATTTATAATGCTCCTCAGAATCCGTTATATGTAATTCCATTGGACGTTTCTCGACAATTACAGAAACATTGTCATCACTTTCTAAGACTACATTGGGATGCCCTGGTAATAACTTCCATACTTCAAGCACATCATAATCTATGTACCCTCTACCATATGTTTTTACAGCTTTTGATAAAATATCCTGATCAATGTCCAACATTCCTTTGATCTGTTTGGTCATTAATTTTCTATCGGATACTTTTTTAGGTTTAGACCATTTTCCTGACTTAAGTTTGGTCTGTTCCATAGGTTGTACATACAATTGATGATCAGATACAACCCATAATAATCTTGCTTCTGCTTTCCCTCTTGAGCTTTGCTTTTTATTTTTCTTAAAATCCTCTGCAAGAGAATTTATTTTTTTCAGTACCACTTCCCACTCTTCTTCTTCAGATATGGAAAGAAAATCACTTATTTTAATATAGTCATCTTCAATCAAGTAACTTAAATCGTACTCATCTTCGTACCCCCCTTCTTTTAAGGCTTCATGTGCTTCTGCTAAAATAGAGGCATACCATCGATAACCGTACTTAGATAACCTTAATATTTCTTGTGGAATAGATGAAAAATCAATGGACTTTAAATTGAATTCTTCCCCAAAGATCTTCACCAATAACCATGTTAGGTTTGCTAATATAAATGGATGAAGTTTGAAACTGCTATCCGTTATTAATTCAATAGCTAGCGTTTTAAGGGTGTATTTATCATGTTCGCAATCAATAGCTGTATTGTTCCTATAAATCATTTGAAGGTCCAATAATATATGAGCTATTTTTGTATTTAAACTTGACTTTTTGGCCGTTGTTGATCTATACCTATTTCTTTGTAATTGAATATCTTCTGGATGAAGTTTTAATATCAGGGTTCCTAAAGTAGCTTCTTCATCAATCCTGCATATTTTCCAATTTTTAGAACTTTTCTTAGACTTTTCTTTGGATAGGTCTTTGATACCTGCTTTATGAGAATATAGTTTTAAAGCCTCGGAATATTTTTTTGAAACAAAAAATGCTTCTGCTTTATGTTGACTTAAATCGACTTCAATATCATTGGATAATTTTAATATACTACGATCAAAATCAAGTTGTATTACAGCAATATAGTCTTTGATATATTGCAGTAAAGTTTTATCAAGTACTAAAGAAGGTAATAATTGATCGATTAAGCTTAGATCAACATCACCTGTTTCAATTTCTTTAATTAATCGAAAAGGGAAATTTTGTTGAATCTCTCTCTCCAAATTAAAATATTTTTGAGTATCAAAATACCCTAATTGAACTAACTGATGATAACCAAAAAATAGGTTCATCTTATAGCTAGAACCTACTCCATCAAAATTAATAAACTGATTAAAAACATAAGCTTGTTCATTTTCATCGAGTACAAAATCTCTTAACCCATTTTCTAATTTGTACTCTGACCTTCCCCATGATTCTATATAAGGAGGTAATGTTGAACGTAATATTTTTAAGCAATTAAATAACTGATCATCTGTATTTTTTGATAGATAATAAAGGGCAAAAAGATAATGTTCTAAGGAAGGAGTATGATAATATTTCCCGTTTTGAATTTCAAATTCTACCAATAAAGAATTTTGACAAAGCTCATCACAAATTTCTTCTATCTTATTTTTTAATGCCGATCTAGACATTTGATAAAAGAAAGGTGAGATGACTCCTTCAATAATACTTCTTGCTTCTCCACGGTAGCCCACAGTAAGAAGAACGGTAGCATAAATATCTTGAGTATTGGTATTGAACAATGCAAACTGTTGTTCTATCGACCTAAACTGATCAAAATTGAAAGTCATAATATTATGGGTAGTATTATAAAAAAAGAGTATAGAGTTTAACGTCTATACTCTTTCTCCTAAACATAAGGAAATCTATAAGATATAAAAACTTGAAATGTATTTATCCATAGGTCGGTAAGTCTCATAATCAGAAGGCAAACCTTCTTCAGTCCTAAGAATAATTGAAGTTTTTGAACCACTGTTTAAATGTTCTAAGACACCCCAATCAACGGTTTCTTTTGCTATTTTATAATCATCTGAATCTGGATCCATCCATATAAAAGCAACATTTTTATCTTTTACTTTAAGCACCGAAGTTAAAAATTCTTGAATTTTATCTTCATGACCTTTCTTCCAAAACAATCCTTCTACTGTTACGAAAGTATGATTTTTAAAATTGAAAAGTCTATTTGCATAAGGTATATAAGGTAAAACATGCTTAGCAATTACTCCTTCGATACCTGGTAAATGTTTAAATATCCAATTACCAATGAAGACTTGTCCTCCTACAACGACCTCTTCATTATCTTTAAGAACGTAACTATCTTCTGTTGTACCAATATTCTCATTAGAGTAGAAAGCATAATCTTTATAAAATTGATCCGCATTGTCTACAAGTAATTGCTTATCTGTATTCGATAATTTATATAAATGCTCACTCTTTTTTGGGGATACTCTACTGAAAGAAAGGGTGGTCATTCTACCAATAGTTTCAAAACCCACTTTTTCAGTAAACATTTTAGATCGTAGATTGTCGTTTTCTACTTGTGCGTGAAAACATTGAGGTGTATTATTCTCTACACTCTCTGGCATTCTATAATCATTAAAGAAGTTGATCAATTGTTGATCTAAGAAACTCACTTTATTTCTTTTCTTTGCAGCATTCTTTTTAGTGCTTTGCATCGAAGGTAAAAAAGCAAAATATCTAATATGATACGTTTCTATAGACTGATCTTTATGTTTTGTACTTTTATGAATTAATGTGATTGTACTCAATAGAGAATCATTTCTCCTTAAATTAAGGAAATAAGCTTTTTTCGTCTTTTCTAAATTCTCTCTCGTTTCTGTGTGTACATACCTTAACCCCCCTTCAGTTCCCCAAAGAGTAGCTTCCAACATATCTACCACATCATCAGTAAGCTCATCTGTTAATTCTAAAGAAATCGAACCCGATTGGGTAATAATATCTTTCATTTATGTATTTACTTTACCACATCATATTTTTATATGATTGATGGTGATTAAAAAAATGGAGTAATTTCCCTTAATTCTTTAGCATCTTATAGTTATAAAAGGATAATAAAAATGCAGAACAAATTTATTGCTATTTTCTCATTTACCTAAATAATTAGAACTTAAATTAGATTTTATTACTATTAAGAATTTTAACTTTCATCAAAACGGTTTCCTGTTCATTATCATCAATAGATGTGCGCTGGTTTAATGTTAGAATTTATTAAGTTAAATTTTGAATCTTAAATATTGAAATATATGTTATATAAGTAAATTTCAATCGGTTGCGTTAGGTTATTGAGTAACAATATTTTAAATTTGTATCAATAAATAATCAAACTGAATTAAGTTAATAACCTTTTACTAAATATCACTATCATGAGTACTTCTTTTACTATTAGCGAAAACACCCTGAAATGGGGTTCGGAAAACCTTTTCAATAATGAAAAGAAAAAGAGAGAGGCTGAAAAGTCTAAATCAGAAGCTAAAACAAAAGGGAAACAATAAATTACCTTTAACCTTAAAGATAAACCCACATAAAACAAAAATAATTATTATTCTAGAGAGGCTTTCGGGCCTCTTTTTTATTCATTTTTCTGTTCTTTTTCTTAAAAATAAATGCTGTATAAATGTAGATGTAGGTTGTTAGTCGAAAACATATGTACAAAATAAAAAGATCACTCATATTAGAACTGTACATCATATCTATTTCGATGAAAAATCTTATTTACCTTATCACATTATTAACAATATCGTCTTGTATACAAAAATCTAAAGTACCTAATATACAAGGCACATGGGAATTAATCTCTGCTGAAAGTGTTGAAAATGATTCATCCAAGATGATGGATTTAAGTAATAGAAGAATGATTAAAATATTTAGTCAGCAGCATTTTGCCTTTTTCAATCATGATGTTCATAATGGAAAAGACAGTACTACTTATTACGCTTCTGGTGGCGGCACTTATTTGTTAAAAGGAGATGAATATACAGAAAAGTTAGAATATTGCAGCTATAGGCCTTGGGAAGGAAATGATTTTACTTTTAGACTCTATTTTGAGGGAGATACTTTAATTCAAATAGGAAAGGAAGAAATTGCCGACCTAGGAGTTGACCGTTTAATTATTGAAAAATATAAACGTATAGAAAGAAAGGTGAAAAATATTCATGCGCTTCCTTTAATGTAAAAAAAACCGCCCCTCATAGAAGGACGGTTTATAGCAATTGATCAAAAATTGTAGTTTTCTAGTTGATCGTTAGACGCCCTATTGCACGAGTGTAATAAGTCATCTGAATTTGAGTCTTTAATTTACTTTGTATGTACTCAATTATTGCTTGTTCAACATATAATTGAGCATCTATTACTTCCAAAATTTCTACAACACCTTTGGCAAATCTATCTTCTAAAACCATTGCATTTTCTCTTGCTTTCGCAAGCGATGCATACGCAATGGATGTTTCCTTCATCGCATTTTCATACGCCACCCTTTTTTTAGCAATTTCCAATTGTTGTAATTCATTTTCTCTTTCAATAGCTAAAGAGGCATTTTGAATTTTCAATTGTTGTGCTGCTTTCAATTGACCTTTTTTACCTGCATTATATATAGGTATATTTAGCATTAAGCCTGCTTGAACATTAGGAACAGCACCAGGTTGCATATTATAACCCGGAGATGAATAAGATGCTGTACCAACACCTGAAATCTGAGGTTTATACATCCCTTTTACTATTTTTTCATCATGTTCCTGTAGTTGAAGCATTTTCTCTTTTACCAATAACTCAGGTCGTTGAATCGGTTGTATATTTTCATATTCAACTCTTTCAACCTCAATTGAATCACTTACGGTTGTATTTTCTTCGAATGTTTTACCGATAAGCCTATTCAATGACATTACAAATAATTTGTAGGTGTTTTCAGACTGAACGACTGCTAACTGTGCTCTGTTCACCCTTACTTCTGTCATCAATAATTCACTTTTATTGGCCTTACCAAAAGCCAATTTATTATTGACAAGATCTTTCACCCTAGTCAAATCTCTTTCGTAGTCCTTCATGGCATTTACCACCTCTTTTTGAGCTACTGTCTGCCAATATTGAAGGTCCGTTGCCATTATTACATCTTGAGTTGTAATGGCCAATTCATCTAATTTTATTTGACTTTGTACAGCGGCCTTTTTTTTCCTTTCCTTTAAGACTCCCCCTTTATAAATGGGTTGCATTACGTTGGTATAAAGTCCATATTGATGGTTGGCTAATCCTGCAAAATCAGCTCCTGCTAATTCTCCAAAACGTGGATCATCTGGCATACTAAAACTCATAGGATTTTGTACATACCAATAGTCACTACTTGCCTCTAATTTGGGCATCATATCAGCAACGGTAGTTTTATATTCATGATGAGCGATAGACACATTACCTTCTGCCATCTTCACTAATTGTTCATGATCAACAGCATCTTTTCTATATTCACTTAAAAAAGGATCTGTTATCCATTGTCCATAAACTGATGAAAACATCAGACAGATCAACCCAATCGTTAATTCTAATTTTTTCATCATTATTTCTTGATTTTAATTTGATAAAAAATGGAATAAATTACAGGAACAGCCCACAAAGTCAATAATGTAGCGAAGCCTAATCCGAAAATTATGGTCACAGCCATTGCACCAAAAACACTATCCGGTAATAATGGAAACATACCAAACATAGTCGTGATCGCTGCCATTAAAACAGGTCTTGTTCTAGAAATGGTTGACTTTAAGATACTTTCTAATTGATTCTCTCCTAAACTTCTCTGAATGTTTACTTCATCAAGTAATACAATAATATTTTTGATGATCATTCCTAACAAACCAATCCATCCAATAAAAGACATAAAATCAAAGGCTTTACCTAAACCTACTAGACCGAAAATGACTCCTATTAATGATAATGGTAAAAGAACAATCACAATCATAGTTTGTTTATAATTACCAAAAAGAGCGATCAAAATGGCAATGATGAGTAAGAATGCTAATGGGAAAAATGTCACAATAGCACCCACCGCTTCACCTTGATTTTTCTTTTCAGCATCCCACATAAAAGTGTACCCATCTGGTAGTTCAATGGCTTCAATTTTATCTTGAACATCTTTTTGAAGTTCTCCTGTGGTTACTCCATCAATAGGATCACAAAGGGCAGAAATTGCACGATGCCTATTGTAGGTTTGGATGTATGGATATTCGTAATCAATGGTAATACCATTGATGGTTTGTTGCAATGGAACAGCATTTCCTGCAGAAACAATATTGATGTTTTGCAACTTGTTAAAGTCTGCAACAGTTCCTTCATTGGTTTTTAAGAAAATGGGTTGTAATTCATTCTCTTCACGGTAAGTTCCTACTTGCATTCCTTCGCTTATCAGCTTAATAGATTCCGCTATATTTTTACGACTGATACCCGCTTTTGCTGCTTTTGCATCTGCATATTCTAAATGCCAAACAGGAGACATATTAAACCAAGAACTATGAACATGTCTTGATAATTTAGAAGACTTCATAATATCTAAAGCAACATTATTTAAAGAATCCAAAACTTGAATATCTTTACCCATAAACCTTGCTTCTACCTTACCATCCAAAGGAGACATTACAGAATAATATTCTGGCCTTACAAACACCTCTGGAAATAAATCATACTTCTGATCTTCTAATCTATTGAATACCAACTCAACATTCTCAAAATCATCACATTCAATAATAAAACTAAGTACATTGGTTTGTGGACCATAACTCGAGGATGCTAAGAAGTAACGTGGTGGAGTCATACCCACAGTCATTGTAACCTCTTTTACTTCTTCCTGTTCACTTAACCAATTATAAATTTTATCGCCTTCTTCTTCTGTATAATAAATATAAGATCCCTCTGGAGTAAATGCATTGATCTTAAATAAGCTCTTTTCCAATTCTGGCATAAACACAACTTTCATCTGTTTACTTACCAATAATGATACTGTAAAGATACTTAAGATAACACCTAGAGAAACGTATTTATGTTGAATAGAAAATTGTAAAAAACTTCTAAACTTCGTGTAGAACTTCCCTCCATAAAGATCCACTTCTTCTCCTGATACATTTGTGTTATCTTTTAAAAACGTATCACAAACTAAAGTGGATTGCGTTAAAGCAAAAATCCAACTTAGGAATAAAGAAATAGCCAATACTGAGAAAAGTGATGAAAGATATTCACCCGTTGCATCAGGTGAAATCCTGATAGGTAAAAAGGTTAAAATAGCAATTACTGTTGCTCCTAATAATGGCCATGAAGAAGCCTGAGCAGATTGGTAAATCGCTTCCCTTTTAGGAATACCTTGTTTGATCTTTATTAAAATAGACTCTATTACTACAATGGCATTATCTACTAACATACCCATCGCAATAATTAAGGCCGCTAAACTTACTCTCTCCATGTTGATATCAAAGGCCAACATAAAAATGAGTGTTGCCAAAATAGAGAAGACCAATCCAGAGCCTACTAAAAGTCCATTTTTTAACCCAATAAAGAATAGTAAGATAATTACTACTGTACCTACAGAAGCAATTAAATTAAATACAAAACCATCGTTTGCTGTTTTTGATTCAATTCCTTGATTATAGATATTTTTAAGATGAACACCCGCTGGTAAATCTTGCTTTAATTCTAATAATTTTTGATCAACAGCTGCACCAACCTCAACTACGTTTGCTCCCGCAGAAGCTGAGATAGCAAAACCTACAGCAGACTGACCTTGGATTTTCATTTTTGTAGTGTAAGGAGAAGAATAACTTTCTTCAATCTGTGCAACATCTTTTAATCGTATTTGTTTCCCCTCTCTATTAGTAATGAATAAATGACCTATTTCTTCTGCATTCGAAAAATCGCCAGCTACTTTTACTCTTAGTCTTTGTTTATCTGTATTGACAAAACCTGCATTCACTAATTTATTTTGCTGATTAAGTGCTCCTACCACTTCTTCTAAAGTGACACCTAATTGATGCATCTTGCCAAAGGTTAATTTGATATCAATACTTTCTTGGGCTTTACCAAAAAGCACCACCTTTGCAACATTAGGAACTTTAAGCAACTCTTTTTTATAATCATCTGCTATATCGTTCAGCTCTCTATAAGTGAAGCCTTCTCCGTAAATACCATAAAAAAGACCTAATACATCTGCGAAATCATCATTCACTAAAGAGGTTGAAGCCCCTTTGGGTAATTGTGCTTGTACGTCTCCAACTTTTCTCCTTAAAACATCCCACATCTGAGGTATTTCTGAAGCAGGTACAGTTTTCTTTAGAACGACAAGAATTCTAGATACTCCACTTCTACTATCAGAGTCTAGATAATCTACGCCATCCATAGCTTGGATAGCTTCTTCCAATTTATCGGTTACTTGCTGCTCAACTTCCTCAGAAGAAGCTCCAGGATAAGTAGTCAATACAACGGCTTGTTTAATAGTAAAAGGAGCATCTTCCAGTTTACCTACCTTATCATAAGATACTATTCCTCCAATAACAACAAGCAGTAAAATAAACCATGAGAAGGGCTTATTTTCTAATGTAAATTTTGTGATATTCATTTTTAGTTTTTAGCAGTTATCATTGGTTCATCTACAGTATATCTCACTTGTTGTCCATCAGATAGGTATGTTCCTCCTGCTGCTACGATAAATTGAGCTTCCGTTTTGTCAATAATATCTACTTGAACTAAACCATCATTTAATAAAGAATTCACCTTTACTTTCATACTAAATAAAGTATGGTTATTGGGATGAATACCCCAAACAAATTGTTCCCCATTCGCTCTATTAATAACGGCTGAAGATGGTATGGTTACATAATCATGAAGATCATCAGAAAGTTCGAAATAGATTTCTGAAGTCATCCCTCCAATAAGTTTCAATTGATTCTCATTCACCTCCAATACACATGGGTAAGCATTGGTCATTCCTTCAGTATCTCTTGATACTTCTACTAATTTCGCAGAAAAAACATCATTAGAGAGCCCATCAAATACAACAAAAATAGAATTGATTTTCTCAGGGTGTAGTGCTATATCCTCGTTTACTACACAATTCACCTTTAATTTAGAATAATCTTGAAAAGTAACCACCTTTTGAGAGACACTTAGATGCTCTCCTCTTTCTGTAAATGTTTTCTTTACAAAACCATCAAAAGGAGCTATCAATTTCGTGTCATTAAAAGCATTTTTAGCCGTCTCTAGCTGATGCTGAGCATTGATATAATTGATCTCCAGCTGATCGTATTCCTGCTGTGATATATTTTGAAATGAAATAAGCTGTTTCGCCCTTTCAAATTCTTGCTTAGACCACTTTAGGGTTGCCTTAGCATTATTTAATGCTAATTGATAGTCCCTCTGGTCTATCATACCAATCAATTCTCCTTTTTTAAAATACTGACCTTCTTCTACATCAAATACAGTTAACGGACCATTCACTCTAAAAGAAAGATTTACTTCCTTATTAGGAAATGATGTTCCTGTTACCACTTTTGTAAAGCGGTCTGTACTTGGTGTAATAGCGGTGATTTTAACTTTTTGTGGTTTCTTTTGTTGGTTTTCTTCCACTTTCGCACACGAAAATAAAAGCTGTAAGATTAATAATGCTGTTGTTAATGTCGATAATTTCATTCGTAGTAAATTGATAATTGTTCAATTGTTTTACTTATAAACAACAACTCTTGTTTTTATCAGATACTCAAATGGAAAAATCACTCTGTGAACCGTTAAAAAAAACAGCTGAAAAAATAAAGGGTTTGATGCAAAAACATCAAACCCTTTAAACAAAAGAATTCCGATGCAGTGCATGGAATTCTAAATACTGTGATGCCCCCCGAAGGGGGCACACTGCTTAACGATTCATAAACCAAATATGAGATCATTTTTTTAATTTTGCAACAATTCCAAGAATTATTTTTAAATATTTTATAATGATTTATTGATAGAAATCATTTAAATAATAATAAATGTTTTATGTTGCCATCAGAATTCAAAGAATAAAATGAATGCACTATCATTCTTAAAAATTGAATTTTGATAGATAGATCATGTTATTGAGCGATATCCACTTTAACTTTTAGTTTTTTCACTCTCTCTTTATTCAATTTTTTCACTATTTCAGCAGCCTTAGATTTTTTTACTGCTATAAACGAAATAAAATCTTTTACTTCTATTAGACCAATTTCATTTTTATCTAAACCTCCTTTCTTGATGAATAAACCTACCAAATCAATTTTATTGATCTTATTCTTTTTACCAGCAGATACATAGACCGTTTCCCATTCTGTAGGCTTTGGTTTTGGAGCATCTTGTGGTATCTCAAAATGTCTTGGGTAGGTATTCACATATTCAGGAAGTTCATCATCGTCAGCAAGCAACATATATGAATTTCCTTTTTCATGCATTCTGGCAGTTCTACCATTTCTATGAATAAAAGCATCTTCCTTTGGAGGTAGCTGATAATGAATTACATGTTGAATTAATGGTATATCTAAACCCCTAGCTGCAAGATCAGTAGTAATTAAAATCATAGAAGTATCATTTCGGAACTTCACTAATGATCTTTCTCTATCAATTTGATCCATTCCACCATGAAACATTTGATGATTGAGTCCATTCTCCTTCAGGTAGGATCCAATACGATCTACTGCAGCCCTATGATTACAAAAAATAATCATTCTTTCTGCTTTTAGATGGTAAATCAACTTTAGCAGTTGGGTTAGCTTTTCTTTGCTCTTTACCTCTGTTTGATATACCGTTAAAGGTTTAGGAATTTGTGCACCTAAATGGTTTAAAATTTTGGCGTCAGATAAATTCAAAAAGTCAGGATACTCTTTTAAATCTGTTGCTGAAGTAAGCATTTTGAAAGATACGCTTCTTAAATATGAAACGATAAAATCCATGTCTTTCAAAAATCCGAATTCTAAAGCTTTATCAAACTCATCAAAAACAAGGTATTCAATGGTACTATAGTCAAAGGTGTCTTCTTCGATATGTGAAGCAATTCTACCAGGAGTACCTACTAATACTTGAGGAGGTTGACTTAAATTCTTTTGTTCAATTTGAAAAGAGTGTCCGCCATAGCAGCAATTAATTTGAAACTTAGATCCTATGCTTTTAAATACCTTCTCAATTTGTAAAGCTAGTTCCCTTGAAGGAACCATAATTAATGCCTGTACACCAGGTATATCAGGATTAATCTTGTCTAAGATTGGCAGCAAGTAACCGAGTGTTTTACCCGATCCTGTGGGTGCTAGAAGAATTAAGTTTTTAAACTCTTGAGAGAACTTCATGCTTTCATTTTGAATAGCATTGAAATCTTCAATACCCAAGTTCTTCTTTATATTTTCTAATGTCTTATTGTTCATCTTTAAATTATTTAGGGACTATATAATCCAATTTTGTTATCTCCCTATGTTTAATTGCTATTAACTGTTAAGCAGGGTCAATAAAATTAAACAAACTAATCTTTTCTACATCATAGAGGTATAATTATTTAGTAATTAAAAGTGTGATTCTAAAAATATTCTCAAAATGAAAATGCGTACCGACTCAAGTTTATGGTTCTTAGATAGTTGTGATAATGATCAACTTGAAACTTTATTTAATATTTTAACTAGAGAAAAATCAGGAGAGTACAGGTTACGTGAGAGGTTAAGCAATTGCTTAGAAGCTCAAATTTATGGAGATGATTATTTTAAATATAGTGATAGAATCGCATTAGAATTACAATATCAAGCCAATGAAGGGGTTGGAGATTTTCTTCGTATGAATCAAAAAGATTACAGAGATATTTTAATTGATGCAATTATTCAACTTAACATCCCAATTATGGGTATTGAAACGGTTGAACAATTAGAAGAAGAACTTATTTTAACATTAAACGATAGAGTCATAGGAATTGAAAACGCTGGAATATATTCTATGCCGTTTGATCTTTTAATTAATGAAGCTTTTAATGAGGAGATCGAAAGGTCTATTGTAAACAGAGCAATTATTCCTGCAATCATTTTTATTAGTTTATTAAGATTATCTAGATCTAATAATTTAGATGACTTGAATAAGGTTATAGCAAAAAAATAAAACTTTATAATTCATTTTATTAGAATTAGCTTCTCAATAAATATCATAAAAGTATGAATGATTTAATACATTATCATTCACTAATATATTGGTATCAATTAGAAGAGAAATTGAATTTGAAAATATGAAATAAAAATATTTACAACACTTAATTGAGAGTATTACAAATAAAATTTCATTATAATATTTAAATAAATAGTTGGAATTTCTTAAGTAATAAAATATATTAGTGTTGGGTAAAGAATCAATGATATGAAATCATATCATTAAGAAAGAACACTCCCCCATTGCGAATTTCGTAGTGGGGGTTTTATTTTTTCTTATTTTTATAGTGCTTAAAACACCTCTATTGCTCCAATTTTAATAAATAATCAATCTTTTCAAATTTTTGAAAATACTCTAAAATCACTGCCGTCCCTGCTCTACTTAAATCATCTGTTAGTTCAATATGAATATCTGCAGTTTCACCATCAACTTCTATATAAACATTGTCAAAAAACTCTTTGGGAAAGGCAGAATGAGTTACAGAAAATATATTTTGTTCAAAAATATGTTCTATCATGTAAGCTATACCAAGGTAACTAAACTCGGAATCATCAATATCTGCATTATTCATTAATACATCAATTTGCCTTTGCAAGGCGTCTGCTTCTTCTTTTTCATGATTTAAGGCTAAAAAAACATCCCAACAATCATTTAATGAAAATGAAACAATAATACCTATATGTTTATCTGTTAGCATATTAACTCTGAATTTTTCTTTGTGCTGTAATTTTTCAAAAATCTAAATTAACCATAAATATAAAACCTTCTTATGTGCTGTTTAGTTTATTACGAATTACTTTCATAACTTTTATATACTTTGACAATCTATACTAAATTACATGAAAAATATATTTACAAGCCTGCTTTTAATCCTGCTCCTTTCAAATAAACTGTTGGCGCAAGAGTGGGATATCGATAAAACTGAAAACGGTAGTATCACTGTGAAAAGTCGCGTTTTTAATCAAGAAAATGACGGCAAGAAATCTCAAATAGTACAATATGAGGCAAGCACCATAGCTGATGTAGATATTTCTCAGTTATTGAAAGTAATAAAGGATGCATCCAAACATAAATACTTTTCAGAAGATACTGAGGAAAGCAAGAAACTAAGAGATCTTCCAAATGGAGAATGGCTCGTCTATTATCTAGTAGATGCTCCTTTCCCAATTCCAAATAACGATTTGATTGTTAAGATGTCAATGATAGAGGGGGTTGATGAAGTATCTTTATACGGCACTGCTGTTCCCGATATGTATAAAATGGAAGATGTCAAAAGAATGACCTACTATAATATATCCTATGAAATAAAAAAGATTGAAGATGGGAAGTCAGAATTAATTACAAAAGTAAGCATGACTCCTGTTACCAAAGCTCCAGATTTCTTAGTAAAAACTTGGCTTCCAGACGGCCCTTCAGATATAGTTAAAAATATAATTATTGAAGCGAAAAAAGTTAATCTGGATTAACAGATTTATAAATTCCGAAAAAATATCAAATCTCCCCTATTAATTTTATAAATTTATAGGGGTTTTCTATTAAAAGTAATTAAAATATATATTTAAAATTGTGATTAATAAAAACTTTAACTTATTTACCTATAGATTTAATAGAGTATAATTAAATCTCTTAATAAATTATTTATTCTAACCTATTGAAAACATGAGCGAATATAAATTTGAGACTTTACAATTACATGCCGGACAAGAAGTAGATCCAACAACAAACTCAAGAGCAGTTCCTTTATACCAAACCACCTCTTATGTCTTTAATAATGCAGAGCACGCAGCTAATTTATTCGGGCTTAAAGAGTTTGGTAACATTTATACTCGTTTAATGAACCCTACAACAGATGTTTTTGAAAAACGCGTAGCTGCTTTGGAAGGTGGAGTTGCTGCTGTAGCAACAGCATCTGGTCAATCTGCTCAATTCTTAGCATTAACCAATATCTTAGAATCGGGTGAAAACTTTGTTTCTTCTTCTTTTTTATATGGAGGAACATATAATCAATTTAAAGTTCAATTTAAACGCTTAGGTATCGAAGCAAGATTTGCTGAAGGCGATTCTGCTGATGCTTTTGCTGCACAAATAGATGATAAAACAAAAGCCATTTATCTTGAAACGATCGGTAATCCGGAGTTAAGTATTTTGGACTTTGAAAGTATTGCAGAAGTAGCTAAAGCTAATAAAATACCTTTGATTGTTGACAATACATTCGGAGCTGGTGGATACATTTTCCAACCACTGAAGCATGGTGCAAATATTGTAACAGAATCAGCAACAAAATGGATTGGTGGTCATGGTACTTCAATTGGTGGAGTGATAGTAGATGGCGGTAATTTTGATTGGGGCAATGGAAAATTCCCCATCTTTACAGAACCGTCTGAAGGATATCATGGTTTAAAATTTTGGGAAGTCTTCGGAGAAGGTAACCCTCTAGGTTTACCTAACATTGCTTTCGCTATTCGTGCAAGAGTGGAAGGATTAAGAGATTATGGTCCTGCTATTTCACCATTTAATTCGTTTCAACTAATTCAAGGGTTAGAAACATTATCACTTAGAATGGAAAGAATATGTGATAATGCACTCAAATTAGCTCACCTTCTTGAAGCACATGATTTAGTAGAAAAAGTGAATTACCCTGGTTTAACATCAAGTAAATATCACTCAATAGCTAAGAAATATTTTAAAAGAGGTTTTGGAGGAGTATTGACTTTTGAAGTAAAAGGTGGATACGAAGCTGCTAAAGCATTTGTTTCTGAACTTCAATTAGTGAGTCATTTAGCCAATGTGGGAGATGCTAAAACGTTAGCTATTCACCCCTCTTCTACTACTCATGATCAATTGAGCAAAGAAGAACAATTAGCAAGTGGAGTAACAGAAGGTATGGTCAGAATCTCTACAGGATTTGAACATATTGATGATATTATTGCTGATATTGAGCAGGCTTTAGCAAAAACAACAGTTGCTGTAAGCTAAAATTTTAGCAAAAACAACAAAGAGGTTGTCTCCTTTTATAGGAGACAACCTCTTTGTGTTTAAAGCATTTATACAATGTCTTATCAGTGCAATTTATGATAGCATTACTAGTCTTTTACATCAAAAATACTATTCAAAAGAGATAGTACTGTCGAATAAAATAAACTAAATACGAAAGCTATTCCGAAAGAACTTATATTAAATCCATCTAATAAATAGCCTGCAAAATAAATCATCAAACCATTTATAACTAACAAAAAGATTCCTAAGGTAAATACAGTAATAGGAATAGTTATAATAGTAAGAATAGGTTTTACAAATGAGTTTAATATACCAATAACAAGTGCCGCAATAATGGCATCTGTATAGTTACTAATTATTGAAATATCGGAACTAAAAAATTCCAAAATACCTGCACATACCCAAACAGCTATACTAGCTACAAGTGTACTAATAATAAAATTCTTCATTAATTTACTTTTTTAGCGTTTATCTCCTCAAAATAGAAATCATGATTAGGTACTTCAAAAGTGATTCCTATTATTCTATTTTGATTATTTGTATTAAATTTTACGGTACCCAAGGTAAACCAAGGACTTGTATTTTTCCACTTCAATTGAAAGGTATCATAGTTCCAATGTTCTAAATCAGCATTTAAAAATTGTTGATGTTCAAAAGATAAGCTCAATTGATCATTCTTAATTGTTACTTCAATATCGCCATTTAAATTGGAATGATAAACCCCAGTATATTCTTTTAATGCTAAAGTTGGCTGAGTATTTTCAATTCTACTTTCCTTCATCTTAGCAATTCGGTCGTCTTTTGTAAATCTTTTGTTAGAAGAATTAAGATAAACTTGACTATAGTCTTTGACATCCTTCAACCCTAACATTACATCAATGGCATAATTCGAAGCCGCTGAAATCGGCGATTTTAAGCCATTTGTAAGTACAATAACACCCAATTTTTGGTCTGGTATCATGTTAACCATCGTAATCATACCATCATATCCACCGGAATGTGATACTCTTAAATTACCATGATAATCTTTTACACCCCAACCTAAACCATAACCAGAAAAGTGAGTATCCATATGAGTTTTGGTTAAATCAGAAGTATAAACATTATGCATCTTCCAAAGCATATTTCTAGATACTTTAGACATGAGTGTATCTCCGTTAACGATACCATTCTCCATATTAAAATTTAACCATTTCGCTAAATCTTCAACTGATGAAATTAAACCGCCTGTAGCTGCTATTTCTTCCCAATTGGTCCATTCAATAGGTATGTTTTTAGTATTATTTTCCAAACGATGTGGTGTAGCGTAGTTTCCTTTCTGATCGAGGTTTTTTAAAGAATAAATAGTTCTATCCATCCCTAATGGCTGAAGTATTCTTTGCTGAACATTCTCACCCCAAGTCTTTCCCGTTACTTCTTTTATTAGCTGTCCGGCAGTGATAAACATCAAATTTGAATAACCAAAACCATCTCTAAATTCAAAGTTTTGAGGAACGTACTTAATTCTTTTGATAATTTCCTCAGAAGTAAGATCCGACTTATACCACATAATATCTCCTGAGAAAGTACCTAAACCTACTCTATGAGAAAGAATGTCTTTTACCGTAATCATTTGAGTGATTACAGGATCATATACTTCGAAATACGGTAAATAATTGACCACTTTATCGTCCCAATTCAATTTCCCTTCTTCTACTAATTGAGAAATCATTGTGGCTGTAAATCCTTTTGAAATACTTGCGATGGCATAAAGTGTATTACTATCTGGTACCTCCTTCTTTCCTACTTCTTTGGTTCCATAACCTTTTGAAAAGATGAGTTGACCATCTTTTACGATACCTACTGACATTGACGGTACTTCCCAATCATTTATGATTTGTGAAAAGTAAGTATCAATTTGCTTGATCTCTTTTTTATAAGATTGAGCAAAAGTAAAAGAGTGGAAGAAAATGAATATGGAAGTGTAATAAAAAAATTGTTTCATTATGGTTTATATATGCTTGATAATATGTGAAAATAAAAAAACTATTTGATAATCATATGGAGTCTGATCGTTCCGTTTTTTATTATTTTACTCTTTTTATAATCACAACAACATAACTACCTCATTATTACTAAAATACCTAAAAAGGGGGATAGAATTCATCTGTTAAAATTTTAGTTTTGTATAACTAATACCCGAAAATTTACCCAAACTTTTTATTACATGAAAACCTCACTTTTACTACTTTCTATGCTATTATTTTCTTTTTCCATTACCTATGGACAAGAAGAAAATAATGTTAGCTTTTCAGAAGAATTATTTGAGAAAAAAATAGCCATTGGTGTGAGTGGTGGCACGAATGGTTTTGGTGTTGATGTTGCCAGAAATGTACACAAACATTTTAACGTCGCCATAGGATACAACTATTTTAAAATTGAAGACTTTTCTCAAACAGTCTCCTATGATGGTCAAAGTATTAAATCAAATATCAACCTAGATATTCAAAATATCGATCTCAGAATAGAATATTTACCGTTTACTGGAAGTAGTTTTAAACTTGTTGCAGGATTAGCCTACATGATGAGTAATGGGGTAAGAGTTATTGGGCAATATAATTCTGAAGTTACTTTTGGAGAAGTAACTATGACGCCTGATGACATTGGTGAGATTCGATTTCAAGCAGAATGGGAACAAATCTCGCCTTATTTTGGCATTGGACTAGGACGTGCTGTACCAAAAAGAAGAGTAGGTTTCGGTTTTGATATTGGAACCTATTATATAGGAAAACCAAAAATTGATTTTGTGGGCACGGAAATGCTTTCTGATATGTCCACACAACAAGCACAAATTCAATCTAACATGGAAGATTACAATTGGTTTCCTGTATTTAAATTAAGGTTAGCCGTACGTATTAATTGAATTAAACAGTTATTCACTCGTATATATCCTAAAACGGCAACTCCTCTTCTTTAAAGAATTGTGGGAAGTCGTTTTTTGTTTTTATTACTTTAATTTCGCAATTGAATGTTTTATCATTTAAATCCTTTGCATTACAATATTCAATAATACCTTCTTTTGTCTTTTCTAAAATGAGCATATTCCCAGTATTTATGGGAGCATTCTTTAAAGACTCAACTGGTTCAATCACTCCTAATGTTCTATTTAATCTACAAAAATAAGATAAGACAAACCTAGTGTCATTACTTTTTGCATCTTGCACTAAAATGACTCTATTGGATAAACACGCTAATAATTTACACCCCTCAATATACCTGTACTCATCAAAATTAACTCCCGGTTGAAAAGGAGAAACAATGCATCTATTTTGCTGATGATGGATATCGTCTAAGGGGGAATATTTTGTATCTAAGCCTGCAGATGCTATCCCAATCATATTCCCATCAAATTCTTTTAATACCTCAACAGTCACCCCTTTTTGTTGATTTAACACCAAAGTAATTTCTTCTTCCGTGGCATAATTACCAATTCTTTGACTGATAATTTGTCCGTGATTATTTGGAGTTTTTGTTCCAATAATACCGATACTATAATCTTGTAATAATTTATAATTACCCACCGTATAAATCACCGACCATAAATTTTGACCTTCTTTTACAGAACTAGGGAAATCATCGTGTAAAAAAGAAAGAATTTGAATATTAAATTCTTTACAAACCTCTTCAATTTTTTGAGCCTTGTTTATAGCATCGTTAATTTCTTCAGAGCTTACTTTTAATATTCTATTCGTCTTTTCAAGAATATAAGTGATGCCTTCGAAAACAGAGTTAGTATTATTAATAGCCTCTAAAAGATACTTCTCATATCGGAATAAAAACTTGTGGCTATACCCTTTAATATTTAAAAATGATAAAATAATACTATTTAAATACTCCATTACTAGGACTTTTATGAGATAAAAAATAATAATTCAATGCTAAATTCTAACAAATATTTGTTTTTTAAAAGCTTTTGATATTATATTGCACTTGGGTAAAGAATCATAGGTTAGTCACCTATCAAAAAATTAACTAGTTGAATCATAGTGATTCGACTAAAAGCATCTCACAATGTGGGATGCTTTTATTTTTTACCAAACTCCATAATTTTACCCATTTCCTCAAAACCAATTCTTCCAAATAGTTTCATTGATTCATCTGAGGCTTGAGTTACTATTTTTTTAACTCCTAATATTTTAGCAGTGTAAAGAACATGCTGTATTAAAAGCATACCTATACCTTTGTTTCTGTGTTCTTTTAAAACAGATAAATTATATATCCCTGCCACTGTTTCATCCTCAGGATCAATAAATAACTCAATAACACCTATTACAGCTTCTCCATCAAAATAATTATATAATAGACTTTTATTTTGGTTTAGAATGACTTCTGCAGAACGATTATAATAATGTAATACCTCTACATCAAAAGGCTCCCAATTATTAGCAATCACAAATGCATGATCAATAATTTCTTGTTTTTCTTTTACTCTATTAATATTAGGATGTACATCAAACTCTTTGTCTGCAGGAAGTTCGAAACTTAGCATTTCACTACTATCTGTATTTTGATAAGACAAACTATCTAAATTGGTTTTTAACTGAGGTGTCAAATGACCTTCTTCTAGCCAAATACAAGCAGATCTTAAACGATTCTCAATAAAATCAATTCCTTCTTTTATATCATCCAATATCACATTTTCATCATGAATATGAATTATATTAAAAGTATCTGATTTAAAACCGCTATCAGTATATGTAAGACCTCCTTTATTTAGTACTCTCATGTAAGAGTGTTGAGAAGGAATAAAATTGGCATGCGCCTTAAAGTTTTTGTTTGATAATTTCATTTATTATTTATCTGCTAACAAAGGAAATATTATTTTAGTGGATGGGTTATTTTGTGAAATTTCCCATTGTTTAATCTCCTTTATTAATTCATTTTGTATAATCGGGTTATCTTCATAAGAAAGTAAAGCCCTTCTATAGTTTTGCTTAATATATTCCCTCATCCATTTATTTACTGGGGAATTATTATCTACAACCTCTACAGAGGTAATCTCACTCATTCTTTTTCCTTTATAATACCTATCATAATTCCAATTATCATTAAGCATTAAAACCTGTTTGATAAATTCGAAAGATGGATTGGTTTTAAATCTGACTCTTTTATAATCTTGACCTTTTGGACTATCAGTAATATCATATTCTATTTTATACCTCTTAAAAAAAGGAAGCTGAAATAGATGTACATCTACATCAAAAACAGTTGGATTTTCATAATGATGATGTTGAGGTTCAGGGGGTAATACCCCAACAAAACTATTTAAGATGATATCCATACGCTCAGAAATTAATTCCATAAAGACATCGTATTTTCTTTTAAATTTGCTTCTGTCACTATCAAAAGAAACATTCGATACAAATTTATTCGTTTTTGTAAGATTTGTAATATTATTTAGATTAATAATTACAAGGTCTTTATATTGAAAATTATGGTCTATCGAATTATCATCATTCAATTCTATTCCTATAAGATATATGTAACTATATAAATTCTCTCTAATTTTAATTGGAAGAAGTCTATTTTGTCCTTTTTCTCCAAAATCATTTACATATTCTGCAATTACAATTTTTTGATTATCAATACTAAGTAAGACATCATCGAACCAATCTAACCAGGTGGACATTGCATTTTTAGAATGCGTCATTTCAAAATCTATATTATCAAACAATAGCGTCCTAAACGTTTAAAAAAGTGTGAGAATAATTTACGTATCTCAATTACCTTTGAGTTGCAACAACGAAAATATAATTCTCACACATGTCAAAGGTAAATTTATTCTCCCAAATAGTCTCAAAACTTGACCGTAATTCTTTCAAAAAATTAGTTACAGAAAAGAAAACTGATAAACATCAAAAAGGCTTTACAAGTTGGACTCACTTGGTCTCTATGCTTTTTTGTCAATTTGCAAAAAGCCAATCCATTCGTGATATCAGTAATGGTTTGAGGTCAGCAACTGGTAATCTTAATCATTTAGGTATACAAATGTCTCCATCTAAATCAACGATTAGTTACCAAAACAAGAACCGAGATTGGACTTTGTTTAGGGAATATTATTATAAGCTACTTACTCAATTAGGGCAGCAAGCAGGCTTTAAGCAAACTAAATTCCGTATAAAATCTAAGATATTCCTATTGGATTCCTCAACCATTAGTCTGTGTTTAAACCTTTTTGATTGGGCGAAATACAAGACCACTAAAGGAGCTATAAAACTCCATACACTTTTAGATTATGATGGTAATTTACCTGCTTATGTAAATGTTTCTAATGGTAAAACAGCTGATAACAAAGGAGCCTATGAGATACCTTTACTTGCTAATAGCGTGATTGTTGCCGATAGATATTATAATGATTTTTCTTTATTAAACGTTTGGGACAGCAAAGGAGTCTTCTTCGTCATAAGACATAAAGAAAACTTACAGTTTAAAACAATTAAAGAATTAGAATTACCAGAGAATAGACATCAGCATATCCTAAAGGATGAACTAATTGAAGTTACAGGAAATCAAACAAGTACTAAATATCCTAAAAAACTCAGACGTGTTGTGATTTGGAATGATGAGAATAACCAAACGATAGAACTAATCACCAATCAAATGTCTTGGACAGCAAACACAATAAGTGAGCTTTATAAGAGTAGATGGCAGGTTGAAATCTTCTTTCGAGAAATTAAACAGCTTCTACATATTAAATCTTTTATAGGAACAAGTGAAAATGCTGTAATGATTCAAATTTGGACGGCTTTGATCACAATATTAATTCTAAAATACCTCAAATCGATAGGTGAATTTGAGTGGAGATTATCTAACTTGATCGCATTCATAAGACTCAATTTATTCGTTAAAATTGATCTCAAAAAATGGTTAGATAAACCTTTTGAAGATCCTCCGAAACCTAGAATAAAATATGTACAAGGGGATTTATTTTAATACTGATTGATTTTATAGACTGACAATAGCTGAAACGTGCATTTTTTTGGAATTTGAAAACGTTTAGGACACTATTGATTATCAAAATAAAAGGATGGATTTGATGTTAATCTTGACCTTTCATCTATATTTAATCGCAAATTCTTAAGTCGAAATAACTCAGCGATGACACTTAACTTTTCCTCATCAATCAATAAACGATAACCCACATAATAACCTTTATCTTCTTCGATTAAGATGTCTTTCTTTCTTCTTTGGGCAAATCCATCATATTTATCTTTATTTATTTCATAATCATCACTGCTAATAAATACCTTTTCGGATTTTAACTCATATTCTTTTTCTATTTTTTCTATATATCGTTTAAACGTTTTATATAAAGCTTCTTTAGTAGAATAAGAATAGGAATCATTAGGTTCATGATACCCTTTCACGGTATGTTTTAAATCAACATAATAGATGATCAATTTTTCATTATTAATGAAAGAATTTAAGAAATGGATAAAGTTCATAGTATAAAATTACTGCTAATAGTGAATTCTAGACAAATCTAGGCTTTTACAAAATTACTATCAAGATAATAAAAGCAAATGAATCTTTACATAACCTTCTATAAATCATTTAATTGTAAATAATTAAAAACAAAATCTTAATCCCGATTTTGTCTTATGATTTTATTATAATTTTGCAATCTCAATATGAATAATATAAACGATTACATATCGATATATATAAATATTTTTTTTCCTTCTTTACCCAAACTATCGTTCACAATTGGTGATGTTACAAAACCTACCTCTAACCGAGGTAGGTTTCTTTTTTTTAATGTTGGTGATGTTGACCATGTTCACAACAACCTAACTCAATCGGTAAAAAGACATTTGGTTCAGTTAGTTTTACATGTGATATACTTTTATGATTTTCTTTTTTAAAAGTATATTTCCCACCCATTATCGTTGCATTAATTTTGATGTCAGCTATATCTCTTAAACCCACTTCAAAAACATTTTTGTCAAGGATTACAAAGTCAGCATATTTACCTACTTCGATTGTTCCTATTTTATCTTCCATTCTAGCTTGCCAAGCTGGAAATATTGTGATTGCTTTAATTGCTTGTACAATTTGCATTGGAGTTTGTGTTGGAGGAAACTTGATAGATTCCTCATTTTGAGGATCTTTTAAAGTTACAGCACCTTCTAGACTAAATAATGGATCTAATAAATTCACTGGTGAAGACGGTACATCTGCACTGATACTCACATTATGTCCATTTTCAACTGGAAGTTCTGTATACTTCATAAAGTAATTGTTTACTCTATATTCACCCAAATAAGCATAAGCGTCTTTTGCTTGTCCTCCCCAATCTGAACCAAATAATGGTGTCGTATTTACAGGGATTTTCATATCCAACACTCTTTTATGATCTTCAGGGTGAGTCCAAAAATAGTGTTGTAATACATTTCGTGCCTGATATCCTTTTTTTCTTGAAGCTTCGATGGCATCAATAGTATATCTTGTCGTTGCAGTTCCGTCTACATGAACATGAACATCAAGACCATTTTTATTGGCTTTTAAATGCATTTCAAGCAATTTTTCCTTCCCTACTCCAGACATACCTTTAGAATCAATATTCTTGTAGTTTTCTAACATCAATGATGTATTAGAATTCCAGTTGCCTTCTGGGTGTATTTTGATACCAGATAATCTTAATCTATCAGAATCATATTTTGATTTTAATAAGAGTGCATCATTGACAAATTCATCTACATCAAAATCAGCATTTTTATAAACATAATTTTGGAATGTTCTTAATTTTAATTCCCCTGCCTTATCTAAAGAATCTAGTAATTCAAAAGAGTATTTCATGTCCTCTTTATATCTTTTTAAATTCATTAAGTTAGGAGTAATTAGTCCTTGATTAATCACTGATGTAAGACCACAAGAAGCTGCTTTGTTATAAAGTATCTCTTGGCTCTCTTTCATCATTTTGTCAGGATCCCATGCTCCTGCTTTAATAAAAGCATCTAACCAAATGATTTCTACACCCACTCCTTCAGGTGATCCATCTTTCTTTCTTCTCCAATAAGACATTCCAGGCACTGTATCTTCTGTGTCTTTTGTAACACCGCCTGCAGCTAAACCTTTTGTGTTAAACCACATATCATGAATGGTGAAATCAAATATCATAGCAGGACGATCTGATACAACCTGATCTAATTCTGCTGCTGTTGGCCAGCCACCATAGGTATCTTTATTCCATCCGTAACCAAATACAATAGGTTCATCAGGATGAGTGTCAGCATAATCTTTAATTAGTTTTAAGTAATCTTCTTTTGATTTTGCAGAGAAAAGAGATACTCCCGCTTTCATCCAATTAGAAGAAATCAAATGATCATGTCCACTTACAAAACCTGGTAACATCATTTTACCATTTAAATCGACCTTCTCAGTAGTATTGCCGATCCATTTTTTGGCTTCATCTGCTGAACCAACAAAAACAATTTTATTTTTCTTAATCGCTACTGCTTCTGCCCAAGGTTGTGTTTCGTTTACAGTATATATTTTACCATTTAAGAATACTTTGTCTGCTTTAGGCACATCATTTTGATGACATGAAGTGAATAGAATTGCGAAACATAAAATAATAAAAGATTGGAGGCTATTTTTGTGAATTTTCTTTTTCATAATATAAAGTTTAATCATTTACTCTATAAAGGGAGAGATGAAATTGAAAACCCTATCACAAAAAAATAAAAATAAAGACAAATTATGATGCATTGATAATCAGTGATTTAAAATAAACATTTTATTCAAAAAAACAATGACATAATACGAGCTCAGTAGCAATTATACTCATAGGAAAAAAAATTGATTTCTAGTACTTTTATGGTATAGATACAGAAAATGTATCTAAGCTTCCATTAAGACAAAGATTAGAATTTCTTAAAACGTTATCCAAATAAAATAGAGTAGTCACTTTATTTTATTTCAATATTTACCACATAACCCACAAAAAGATGATTGCTAAAGTTAAATACCACCTCAAAGATTATGTTGGAACCATTTCTATTATTTGTAAAGTTACTGATACAACCAAAAGTATATTAAGTAAGGCCAAGGCATCTTTGAGAAGATCGGGACACTCAGAAAAGAGTATACAAAGTCTTGAGCTTAAAAGTAAAGCTTGATTAGAAGTCAAGTAAAATCAAAATTTCACTTCTTGTTAACTACAAAATAAAAGTAGGTAACATAAGAAGGTTACTCATCAAAAAAATCCATTATTAAAGAGATACTTCTCTAATAATGGATTTTCTTATTTCAAACATCAAGAACTTGGATATTATTCATAAATACCCATTAAATTTCTTAACTCGTTTTCTTTAACAATTACATTAGATTTCGCTTTTAAAATTAATGTTTTTGTATCCAATACTTTCTCTTGAGTATCGGCATAATCTTTAATACTAATCAAACCATTTTCAAAAGCATCACTTTTAATTTTGATTTCACGTTGTCTAAACTCCATTGCTTTTTGAGCAGTTTGAAGTACTACTAAAGCGTTTTTTAATTCTTGTAATTTAGTCGTGATTTCTTGTGTTGCCTCACGTTTGGTTTCATCCATTTTTACTCGGGCCTGTTGTAATTGAAGCTTAGAAATTTCAACATTTCTTTGTTTATAACCCCACATTACTAAAGGCCAAGTTAACGTAGCTCCTACCATCACATTTGCCTGAGGAACAAGAGGGACATTTTCAAAGTAAAAACCCTGAGCAGTTAAAGTAATATCAGGAATATGTGATTTCTTATTATAATTTAAGCCGGCTTGTGCTTTATCAAGCATTAAAGAAGACTCTTTCACTTTATAGTTATCTATAATTAAAGTACTATCCAAAGTAACTCTTGAAATCAAGTCTACCACTTCCAAAGAATCATAAGTGACTTCCATTACATCCCATGTAGAATCCTGTGGAAAATTCAATATCGTATTTAATTGCATCCTGTATTTATCGCCATCAATCTTGGCTTGTTGCTGTTTTGATTGATGATCCAATAAATCTGCATTAAGCCCTAATGCGTAAACATCTAGTACTTCTCCAGCATCCACTCCATCATTTACTTGCTTTAGCTTTTTCTCAATCAAAGTCACTTGATCTTGATAGGCTAAAAACTTAGCATCTTCAATGGCAATTCCTACATAAAGTTTGGATACTCCTTCCCTAATTTTGCTTTCTATCTCTCCATATTTATTCATCACAATATTATAATCCATCTGTTTCACATCACTTCCAGATTTGATTTTTAATAACTGTGTTATTGGTTGATAGATCCCTAAATTAGCCACTCCTATGAAACGATTACTCTGTGGTAAAGTAAATTGAGTACCTAAATTAATAGGTGGTATTCCTCCAATTAATGGTAAATCATTAATACTTATATCTACCTCTGTCGTTCTTTCAGAATGATAATACCAAAATACTCCCCCATCTAACATCACTTTAGGAAGATAATTAGAAGTGACTTGATCTACTTCTAATTGTTTCTTCTTTGCTTCTATAGTAATTAATTGTAATTGTTGATTGTTTTCTTTTGCAATAGTCACACACTCATCTAAAGAAATAGAATTCTGAGCGTTAACATCAAGCATTGGTAAACAACATAACAACAATAATAATGCTCCACCTTTATTAATATGGGTTTTAAGAAATTCTGTTTCTCCATATTTCCAATACAAAACAGGAATGGTCAATAAAGTCATAAACATTGAGAATATTAACCCAATAGCTAATACGGTGGCTAATGGTGCCCACATTGGTGAACCTGAAATAATCATAGGAGTTACACCAATAGCCGCTGCCATTGTCGTTAAAAATATCGGTCGAATTCTACGTTTACCTGCACTAATTGCAGCTTCTTTAATTCCTAATCCTTCTTTTACTACTAGCTCATTGGCAAAATCAACCAAGATAATTGAATTTCGAACCGAAACCCCAATTAAACTGGCTAATCCTACAAAAGCTGTAAACCCAAAAGGATATCCAGAAACTAATAAACCGAAGAATGCACCAAAAACACTTAATGGTATTGCTGCTAATACAATCCCAACTTGGTTTAATGTTTTAAACTGGAAAAGTATAACTATAAATATGATTAATAAACAATAAGCCATTACCTGATTCATTTCTGCAAATGTTTCTCGTTGAGACTCATCTTCTCCTCCTACTTCTATTTTATATCCTTTTGGTAAAGGATATTGAGCTACTTGCTCTTGAATTGATTTCAACATTTCAGAAGGCAGTACATCACTTTTTGTTTGAGATTCTACTGTAATAGTTTTTACACCATTTCTATGTTTAATATTTGAAGGCAACCAAGTAGGTACAACTTCAGCTATTTGCATTAAAGGAACGCTTGCTCCTGTAATGGGACTACTGATATAATAGTTTTTAATCGCTTCAATATCGTTATTCTTAATGGCTTCATCTTGTAAGATAATTGGCAAAGCTGTGTTACCTTCCCATAAATTACCAACGGTTAACCCATTATAAGCCAAGGCTAATTCTCTCAGGATTGTAGATTCTGATATACCGATTTGATTGGCGGCATTTTTATCTGTATTGACCTTTAAGCTCAATTGGTTTTCATAAACATCCGTTGTTACATTATAAGATAAAGCAGAAGTTCTCATGATACTATCAAGGTCATGTGCAATAGCTAATAAAGTCGAAAAGTCTCTCCCTTTTACTCTAATTTCAACAGGCGCCTCATACGGCGAACCTTGTTGCATTTTTTTGACTTGAACTAATACTTCGGGGAACTTCTGAGGCATTGAATTCTCTAATTCCTGTACCCATTCTTCTGTAGCATCAATAGAAACTGTGTTAATGAGTATTTGAGATAAATTACTCTGAGGGAATTTAGGTGCATAATTATAATAGAACCTAGGAGAAGATGTACCCACAAAAGCAGCATAGCTTTTCAGTTTATCATTACCTTGTATTTCTTTTTCAATTTCTTTAGTGATACTATCTGTTACAGATAAAGCCGTTCCTTCTTTAGCTCTAATTTCTATCACAAATTGATTTCTTTCTGCATAAGGGAATTGTTTCTGTTTTAATGGTAAATAAAGTAATCCGCCAATAATTACAGAGACAATAGAGAAGGCCATTAATAGTTTTGGATACTTAAATGATAAATCAATACAATGATCAAAAAAGGCTTGAAGATAATCCAACATAGATTTTTTCTCATTGGCTTTCTTCTCAAATTTCTTTTTAATAAAAGTATAACACAAGTAAGGTGTTAACATCATGGCTACCAAGTAACTGGCATTAATTGCAATAGCTACTGTTATAGGTAATGATTGAATAAATTCTCCTACAGCTCCTGATAAATATATTAAAGGAAAGAAAGAACCTGCGATGGTCAAACCAGCTGTGAAAACTGGAATTTTAAGTTCATCTGCAGATCTCCATGCCGCTTCATAGGGTTTTAAACCTTCTTCTAATTTTTCTACATAATTATCAGCAATAACAATAGCATCATCTACTAACATCCCTAATACCACAATTAAAGAAGCTAAAGACACTTGTTGTAACTGTATCCCAATACCATCTAATATACCAAATGTAAAGGCAACGGTAACTGGAATTGCAAGGGTAGCAATTAGTGCCACTCTAAAAGGAAGTAATAAAAGTATCACAATAATTACAGAGACAATCGCAATGAAAAATTCTCTGATAAAATCATTAATACTATCTTTTACATTTTCAGGTTGATTGACCACAAAATCAATTCTCACATCACTAGGTAAATCAGATTGAAAATCAGCTACTAATTCTTCCACTTCTTCACCAAAATCAACAATATTATATCCATTTTGCATCTCTAATGAAAGTAAAATAGATTCTGTACCATTCACTCTAATGATTTGATCTTCTTCTCTCATTCCTCTTTCTACCGTAGCAATATCTTTTACTCGAATCACTCCTCCCTGAGGGTCTTTAGCAATAACTTGATTTTCAATATCCGCTTTGGTAGAAAATAAACTTCCATGTACGATACCAATATTTTGACCACCCTTTTTTACTTCTCCACCAGGGACTACCGCATTTTCTGCCCGTAAAGCTGCAAAAATTTGAGGGGTGTAAATTTTGTATTTGGTAAGCTTTCTAAAATCCACATTTACATAATAGCATTCTTCTTTCTCTCCAAGTTTTTTAAGTTTAGAAAGGGATTGGATTTCTCTTAATCTATCCGCAAGCTGATCAATATAATTTTGAATTTCTCTCGCATCTCTCTTATCTGATTGAAAAGACATTAATAATGCAACAGTATCTCCGAAATCTGATTGAACAAAGGGTCCTAAAACTCCTGAAGGTAATTTTGCTAACCTTAGTTGTGTTAGTGCATGTTGTAACTTAGACCAAAATACATCGGCATTTGTCACATAATCTTGCAGTTCAACTACTATATATAAAACGCCTTCTCTCGAAGTACTTTGCGTTTTTTCTTTGTTCACTTCTTCAAAACTGAAAAGAAGTGCTTCAATTTTATCCGTTACTTGTTCTTCAACATCTGTACTACTTGCCCCTGGGTAAGCAGCCACTACTAAACCATCTCTGATATTGAATTTAGGATCTTCCCTTCTTGGCATAGTTTGCAAGGCAAAAATTCCATAAATAACAATAAGAAAGGTAATTGTTAAGATGATTTGCTTATTATCTAGTGCGTTTTTAACGATCGACATATGATAAACGGTTTAGATATTAATAATTTAATGCATCTCCATCCTTTAATTTTAAAGGAGGGTTAGTTACCAATAAATCACCAGAGAATAGGCCTTTCGCTATTTCAACATTGTTACCAATAATGCGTCCTGTGATCACTCTTTTCTTAAAAGCTGTTTTATTTCTTGCTAGAAAAACATATTCCAACCCATCAATATCTCTTACGATTAAAGAAATAGGTATCTGAATCACTTCTTCTTCAATAGTTTCATTAAGTTGAGCAGTACACATCATACCTTCTCTTAATTCATCACTTGTTTCAGGTAATAATATATCAACCGTAAATGATCTTGTCATTTTTGAAGCACTAGGGTAGACTTTATTAATTTCTCCTTTATACTCCTTACCTCCAATTGTTACAGGTACTTCGCCCTCTAAAGAAATCAAATTGATCTTATTTTCTGGAACACCCACTGAAGCATATTGTGCTGTATTATCTAGAATACTTACAATAGGTTCTCCTTTTGATATTCCTCCTCCAGGTCTCGCCCAAATCTTTCCAATTTTTCCAGAGATGGATGAATATAACGTCGTATATTTCACTTTGTTTTTATATATGGAATAACCGGCTTCAGCCTGCTGTTGCAAAGAGACAATTTTTTGATAATCGGCTTCCGCTAAACTACCTGCCTTGTACATTTTAGTTAAACGTTCAAGTTGATCATTAGCTTCATCAAGTTTTGCTTTGGATACTTTTAATGCTTGTTGATAATCTTGAGGGTCTAATTGTGCTATTTTTTGACCTTTCTTTATCTTCTGACCTACTTTTACATAAACTTTAGTCAGTTTACCATCTACTAAAAAAGAAATCTGATGATTGCCTTCTGATTTGACCTCTCCTAATAGGTCTATGGAAGCTTTTCTTATCTGAGTATTTATCTTATCAACCTTAACAGTGTAAGAAGTAGTCTCTAACTTAGGTTGTTCCTTGGGTGAGCAAGAAAACATAAGGCATAAGATTGAGATGGAATAAAGGAATAGTTCTTTTTTCATAAAATGATAAACGGTTATTAATTAACTAAAAATAGCTTAAATGAAACATTAAAAAAAGCATTACAATAACATTATTTAATATTTACACCTTGTTTATCATATAAAGCCGAAAATTTGTCACAAAAAAATAACCCCACATAATGTGTAGGGTTATTTTAAACATCTTAATACTATTTTAAACTAAAACTATTACAACTAGTATGTTAATTTTTGAGTATGAAACAACTTAATTTTTAAAACTGTCTTTATTCGGATGCAAATATGCAACTATTTTATTAATAAATGAATAATCATTCATTTAAATAAGCATAAAAAAGATTTAAAAAACTGGATTACAGTAAATTATTTATAAAAAAAAGTAACACATAAATAATATTTACGTGCTACATCATCTACTTTATTCTTTATTTTATAATCTAGAAAGTCCGTTAGTTTGTTTTCTATAAACAAATAAGGGTATAATTCTTTTTTATATAGTACAAATTTAAACAAAAGTAAATCACTTAGTCAATCCCTAAAAAGGGTGATTTTGTATTTTTTTCATAAAAACATATTACAAAATTTAGATCCATAATTATGCAACCGATTTCGTTCCATTCATTAGGATATGTTATAGATTATCAGTCAACTATTGAAATTGCAATGCGTTTTATTTATTGTACTTGGATTTACCAAGACTCCTAAATATTACAAAAAAAAACGATTACCAAAATGAAAAAATTAATTCTAGCTTTATCGGTTTTAACTTTAATAAGTGTTTCAACATTCGCATCCACTTATAATAAAATTAAAAATTTAGTTTATGTTGAAGAAATGGATCAAAACATTTCTATTCAAGAAAATATGGAAGAAATTTCTAAACAATATGTTGAAGGTGATGTTTTACAACAAAAATTCTTTGAATATGAAGAAAATGGTGTAAAAAAATACCAATTACAAATTGTAGAAGATGTTACATATAAACGTATTATGATTACCAATGAAGAAGGTAAAGACTACTGTCAAGTGTCTTTAATTCATAGAAACATTTAGTACGGTACTAAAATACAATATATTAAAAGAAAGCAGTAAGTATACTTACTGCTTTTTTTGTGCTTCTAGTTTCTGAACTTTGTATATTAAAAAGATCACAGAACCTAAGCTACTACCAATTGGTACTATATTTTTCCATCCAGTATAAAAGGCTATTATTTGTAAAGGAATTAAAGTAGCTACCGCTCCTATTACTATCCATTTTAAATATGGTGGTCTTTTCTCTTTATCCATAGTCAAAAATACATCATCTATCTGATTTTCCAATAATCACTTTGCGATGATTGTATTCTAGATTTTTACCATAAATTTTCATCAAATATATTCCATGTTGTTTTTGATTTAGTTTTGTGAATTTTGAATTGATTCCTGATTTAATCAAAATCAATTCTCCTGTCATTGTGTACATTTTTATAGTTGACATCAAATAGGTACTTTTTACTTGTATAGTTTCTCCGTTTGATGGATTAGGGAAAACTTTTAAATCATCTGCCATTGTAAAAGAAGCAATGTCAGTTATCCATTCCTCATCTTGAACATTCATTGTATCAGAAATAGTATAACAACCAAGTGAATCCGTTGCTCGAACGGTATATTGACCTAATCTATTCGGTGTGATAGATGTTATCTGATCTGCTATTAAATCGTCGCCAAAAAACCATGAATATTGTTTATTGTCTTCAGTATTTCCAACACTCAATACCTTATTCTCATATGCTATTGTCGGGTGATAATCACTCCTATTTCTTTCTATAGTTAAAGCATTAGAATAACTGATACAACCTTCTGCAGAAATTGCATTGACGGTATAGCTGCCCTCCTTAAAGGTTGTAAGTATTGCATTTGTGGCATCAGAAATTAATGTATCATTCAAAAACCATTGGTAAGAAAGGTTCTCATCAATTGGATTACTAGATAATTGGATACTTATGGGTTCATTATTACAAAACCATGTGTGCCTATCTGCATTGATTTGAATGGAATCTTGTTGTGTACAATTAATTCCGACATGCACATCATAAATATGCAGACGAATACCAACCCAATCTGAGTGAGTGGCATAACATGAATATTTTCCTCCATCCGATAAAGTAATATCCAATAAATTCAATTGAGATCCTAAAGTGATGGAGTCTTTTACCCACTCTACAGATTCACCCGAAATCGGTTGGTAGTTATGTTGATAATCACCCCCTAATTGTTTATCGATATACACTTTCCTTTTAGCTACAAATTGAGGTAATGCTTTTGTAGTAGAGGTAATTAATTTAGTCAGTTGGTCGAAACCTAAATTATTATAGCTCACATTTAAATTCACAGCTGCATTAATAGTATTAATTACATTGATATTATTATGTGAAATATCTAATTCACTTACTGTAGAAGGTAATGTATATTGCCATTCTTTTAGATTATTATGGCTGAAATTAAGCTTATCAATTAATGATTTACCACTTAAAACATTCCCTAATGTATCGATTCTATTATTAGACAAATCTAATATTCTCAATTCATTACTTCCTTGAATTTTACCATCAATTTGATTGATTTCATTGTGGCTTGCAAAAATGTTTCTAAGGCTATCTAAACTAGATAAATCAGGGAGTTGAGTTAATCGATTATGATGTAAATACAGTGTTCTTATATTTGAAAGGGAAGAAATATGCATAACATCCTGATTTTCTAGTAGATTAAAAGATAGATCAAGAAGCCATAATTCTCTTAATCCCCAAATAGAATCTGAAACCGTTAAGAGGTTAGAATTTGATGCTTTCAGAACTTGTAATTTTTTTAGTTTACCTACTTCATCAGATAAATGATTTAATGTAGAAATATTAGACAAGTTCAATTGAATTATATATCCATCATTATTAACAATATACCTAGGCCATTGTGCTATAGGATCAGTAGAAGAATAACTAACTTGTGCTTGATCAAGAATATTTTTCAATGCTATTGAGTCACCCGCATTAATCACAATTGACGTATTATTCTGACGTTCCAACACTTTTACAACTAAATTATCAGAGGATGCACATGAATTCAGATCATCAGCGTAGAAATTGATGTTGTAAATACCTACACCTTCAATAATGGGTTGGAAATTCAAACTTCCTATTTGCGGTGTTTCATTTTCTTTTGTGATTCTAATCGCACTAAAAGATTCATCATTGAGTAACCCAGATAGAGTTATTTGTGGGTCGTCCGTATATTTAAATAAAGTATCTTGATTAAAATAATCTCCGTCAACTGTAATTTTCAATTTAGAATTTTTATGCACTTGAACAGGAATATCAACGGAGTCTACTAAAGTACCATCACTATCAACAAAAAACGCCTCCCATGTTAAGTTTCTACTTGATCCAGCCTCATTTGTTATATCAAATAACAATGCAGGTTGTAAGAGTAAAGGGTCTGCATCTGTTATACCATCCCCCACGATTTTTTTGAGTATTAAATCATTAAAGGCTGCTGTTGATGTTGATTTAGTGATCACAAAATTAGGATTCTGTGAACAAATTGAAGTCGGTAAATTGACTATCGTTTCAGGTGTATATACATAAAAGTTTTTAGTAACTACTTTGGTACAATTCCCCCCATTTAATGTATACGTTATGATATGAGTTCCTTCTCCTGCTACAGAAGGTGTAAAACTATTGCTTGATATTCCATTTCCTGAACAAGTAAGTGTCACTCCCTCGTCGACAATATCTGTAGACAACGTGACAGGGGTAGTTGAATTCACATTAAACCTCGTGTTATTAGGAAAAGTGGTCACGGTTATAGCATCTACATCAGTAATATCAATATCTATTTCATTTGAAGAATAGGATGTACTTCCAGCAACAGCTACTCTTTTAAAGGCGTAATTTCCATCTTCAGTAACAGCACTTAAAACATAATTCATTGTATTGGAATTTGGAATTACCTCCCATTCACCATCGTTATATTGTTTTTCCCAATGTATTAGGACATTTTCTCCTGTAGACATAGCCAAAGCTGCTGTATCCATTACATTACCTGTAATCGTTAAATCCAATTGATGAGAACAATAGTTATCAATTGTAGGTTCGTTCAATCGATTTTCTATGGTGGTTTCTGTTGTTACTTGAAAATACACATTGGAATTATCAGTAGTTACCCCTTTCAGAGCTGTATTCCCAGCTGAATCTACCAATGTCAAGGCAAACCCTAAAGCATTATTATGTGCTTCTGTCGGTAATTCATGAAAAGTAAATAAAAAAGTAAAGTTATTACTAGATTGATCGGAAATCTCCATTGGAACACCTTCCAAAGTTGCTGAAGCTATTTCAATTGGTTCTGACATTTTTACTTTTAATGCGACTGTATTCCCAGGTTCAATCCAAGTTGCATTTGCAGCATTATCGGTACTAATTTGAACAACATTAAAATTAGGAGCTTGTGTATCATAGATATATGACTTTGGAGAGATATGTTCACCTGTTCCATCATTAAATTTTAATGAAATTTGATCTCCATCCAATAATGTTGAAGTGATATTGATCATTATATCATAATCAGTACCATCAGTATTTTCAACCACATTTACAGTGGCTGTAGATAGCTCAGTATTATTATGCAAAACAGTAAAATTAGATGCTGTTGGGTATATGTTTACCCCTGTTAGATCCCACATCAAATTTGTATTATTTGTATGCACACTCTCATTATGAGTAAAACTGCTTATTGATTGCGAAAAGGTTATTTTTGGTACTATTAAAAGGATAATAAAGCTTAATAGGTGTATTAATTTGCTTTTTGTATCAAATAGAGAAACGTAAATCATCGTGAGTAATAAAATTAAGAACAATTAGGCATTAGGTTTACCCTAAGTAACTCATTTATATGTATTTACACAAAAATATCGACCTATTTTATTTTTAAATAAAAATATAAAAAGATCAAATTATCTTTTTAATGACTTTATATAGCTTGTTTAGAATTTTTCTAAACTAAAAAAGGTGATCTAAAGCACTATTTTTTAGTAATACGATTTGTTACCTTTATAGCGTAAATTTTGAATCAAACTGAAAAATAACTCGATTAGTGATTAAAGCCTATGATGTTAAAAAAACTCATTCCTCCTAAGAAATGGCAACCCGTTGTGATTGCATTACTCGGAGCGATTGTGGGATTAACGTTATATATAGCAAAAACCGCTAGGGTCACATCTTATCTTTCTGATGACCCCGAGACATGTGTTAACTGTCACGTTATGACTCCTCAATTTGAGAGTTGGAAACACAGTTCGCATAGAGAAGTTGCTACATGTAATGATTGTCATGTTCCACAAGACAATGTTGTATCAAAGTATGCTTTTAAAGCCAAAGATGGTCTTTATCATTCATACATGTATACTATGAGAATGGAACCTCAAGTAATCAAAATGCATCAACCAGGTCGTGAAACTGTACAAGCAAACTGTGTGCGTTGTCATAATGATCAGGTGAAAGATGCAAAAATGACATCTTGGGTACCCTCTCACTCCCACGACAGAACCGACAGAGCATGTTGGGAATGTCACAGAGAAGTTCCTCATGGAAGAGTTAAGTCTCTTTCATCTGTTGGATATCAAATCCAAAATCTCCCGGTACAAGGAGAGAAAAAAGACGTAGTACCTACTTGGCTAAAAGAAGCCTTAAAAAATAAGAAGAATTAAATTATGAGCTCTAAAGTTAAAAATTGGCTTTTATTTTTCGCTACTGTTACAGTAGTTGTGCTTCTGGCGATGTTAGGAAGCAACATTACAGATCGTAAGACTGAATCGCAATTCGCTTACCAACCACAGGTTAAAATTGCAGATAATGATCCACGTAACGATGTATGGGGTAAAAATTTCCCACGTCAATACGAATCATTCTTAGAAACTAAAGAGATGGATTTCTCTTCTAAGCATAACGGCAACCAATTAAAAGATGCCTTAGCAGGTACTCCTGAATTAGTTGTTCTTTGGGCTGGTTATGGTTTCTCTAAAGATTACAACCAACCTCGTGGTCACGGATATGCTATTGAAGATATTCAAAACACTTTAAGAACAGGTGGTCCTACTGGTCCTGGTACAGGTCCTATGCCTGCTACTTGTTGGACTTGTAAATCTCCAGATGTACCTCGTTTAATGAACGAAATTGGTATTGCTGAGTTTTACAAAGGAAAATGGGCAGACAAAGGTGCTGAAATCCACAACCCTATCGGATGTGCTGATTGTCACGATAACAAGACTATGGAATTAAAAATTTCTCGTCCTGCTTTAATCGAGGCTTTCGAATCTATGGGTAAAGACATCAACGATGCTTCTCACCAAGAAATGAGATCATTAGTTTGTGCACAATGTCACGTAGAATACTACTTCAACAAAAAAGAGCCTGTAGAAGGTGTTCCTTACCTAACTTTCCCTTGGAAAAATGGTTTAACTGTTGAAGCAGCTGAAGAATACTATGACGACATCAATTTCTCAGATTGGACACACCAATTGTCTAAAACACCAATGTTGAAAGCTCAACACCCTGGTTATGAGATTTACCAACAAGGTATTCACGCTAAAAGAGGTGTTTCATGTGCAGATTGTCACATGCCTTACAAAACTGAAGGCGGTCAAAAATTCACAGACCACCATATTCAGTCTCCTTTAGCTAACCCTGCTAACTCTTGTCAAGTATGCCACCGTCAAGATCAAAACGAATTGATGGCGAACGTTTACTCTAACCAAGATAAAAACAAGCAAGGTGCACACCGTTTAGAGAAATTATTAGTAAGAGCTCACGTTGAAGCGAAAAAAGCTTGGGATCTTGGTGCTTCTGAAAAACAAATGAAACCAATCCTAATGGACATTCGTCATGCACAATGGAGATGGGATTATTCAGTAGCTTCTCATGGTGGTTCTTTCCACGCTCCTGTTGAAACTGGTAGAATTATCACTACTGGTATTGACAAAGCACAAGAGGCTAGAATCAAGTTAGCGAAACTTCTTCCTAAATTAGGTTTTGATGGTGAAGTTCCTTACCCAGACATCTCTACTAAAGCAAAAGCTCAAAAGTACATTGGTTTGGATATGGACAAATTGGAGAAAGAAAAAGAAACTTTCCAAAAGAACATCATTCCACAATGGTTAGAAGCTGCTAAAAAGCGTGAAGATGCTATGGGCGTTCAAACTGTCTCAAGTAAATAAGGTCTTAAGATCTTAATATATAATAAAGCTGTTGTACTATTTCCCTATATTTCAATTAATTAGGAATTTGTACAACAGCTTTTTTATGTGTTAAAGAAAAATCCGATTAACTTTGTAACATCGTAAATTGACTTTCAGAATAATTTTATAAATAATGAAGAAAATCTTCAAATTTCTATTTTCAAACGAACTAACTTTAGTTGCACTATTTTCATATGCCATGGCAATGGCAGTAGCTACTTTTGTAGAAAATGATTATGGTACTCCAGCAGCTAGAGAAATGGTTTATAACGCCTTATGGTTCGAGATTCTTCAAGCCATACTTGGATTAAACTTTATCGGTAATATAAAAAAATACAAGCTCCTTCGAAAAGAAAAGGCCGCTGTATTAACTTTCCATATCTCCTTTATTATCATATTATTGGGAGCTTTCGTTACTAGAAACTTTGGTTACGAAGGAAACATGCATATTCGAGAAGGACAAAGTAGTAATCAACTTGTCTCTTTAGATCGTTATTTCCAAGCACATATTCATGGTGCTAATGTTAATAAAGAGTTTAATCGTAAAAGTACTTTCACCCAAATTCATCAACCTAATTTTAATTGGGAAGAAAATATCAATGGTGACAAAGTAACAGTAACACCAAAAATGTTTGTTCCAGATGCTGTACAAACAGTAATTGATGGTGAAGCAGACGATGCCGTAATTGAAGTAGTTACCGCTACAGACTCAGGACGTAAAACAGTTTTCCTTGCAAAAGGAAAAAGTATGTTTGTCAACGGACAAGAAATCACTTTTAATAACCCTACAAAAGGCGCAATTAACATCCGTGAAAAAGGATTAGATTATACTATAGAATCACCTCAACATATTGGTTACTTTATCATGGCGGATCAAAGTTCTGGATCTGTTGATGATGGTATCGAAGTGAAGCTACAACAACAAGCCCTTTATACAATGGGTGAACTTCGCTTTGTAATTAAAGATATTCACGAAGGGTTAAAGTTAGGCTACTCGCCTGCAACAACTAAAAAAATGAAAGAGCAAGCTGCAGATCTTTTATTTGTTGACATCACTGTAAATGATGAAACAAAAGAAGTTACTTTGGCTAGTTTAAGTGGCGTAGTCACTCCGTTTAAAGAAGTTGAAATTGGTGGGTATAAAATTGATGTTTCTTTTGGACCTCAAATTACTGAATTACCTTTTAGCCTTTTCTTAAATCACTTCGAAATGGAAAGATACCCTGGTTCTGAAAATCCTTCGGCATATTCTTCAGAAGTGATTGTTCAAGATGGCGAAGTAAGCTATCCTTATACAATTTTCATGAATAATGTGTTAGACCATAATGGATACCGTTTCTTCCAAGCATCATTTGATCAAGATGAGAAAGGTACTATTTTATCAGTAAATCAAGACAGACCGGGTACTATCCTTACTTATATAGGTTACTTGCTTATGACAGTAGCCATGATTGTTAGTTTATTTGAAAAGAAATCACGATTTAGATTGGTTAGTGGTAAACTATCAAAGTTAAAAGCACAAAGCATTGCTTTATTAATCATTGGAGCGACCGTATTTGGCACTCAAAATAAAGCATTTGCTCAAGCAGATAAAGCTGCGCCACAAACTAAAACAATGGAAGAGGTAAAAACAGCTCCTCAATTCCAAGATAGATCTCAAACTGTAGATATAAACCACTCTAAACTGTTTGGTAGCCTAATCGTTCAAGATATGGACGGTAGATTAAAACCAATCAATACACTTTCTTCAGAATTCCTTAGAAAACTGACAAGAAAGACTAAATATACATTGGAGTACCAAGACGGTAAATTGGAAGAACTAAATAGCGATCAGCTATTCTTGTCACTTCAAATGGATCCAGGCTATTGGCAAGTTATGCCTATTATTAAGGTGGATAAAGATGCTGGAAAAGGTGTTTTTGATCTTCTTGATATGGAACAGAAATCTATGGTTTCTTTCAATGATTTAATTAATAATGAAGGCGATTACCTTTTAAGATCTGCTGTTGATGAAGCTCAAAAGAAAAAGCCTTCTGAAAGAGGTGAATTCGATAAGGAGTTGATTAAGATTGATGAGAGATTCAATATCTTATATCAAGGACTTTCAGGTAACTATTTAAAAATATTCCCTGTTCCTAATGATCCTGACCATAATTGGTTTAATGCTAATTTCATGGGATCTCCTTTTGCTACTGAAGATTCAACATTCGTAAGAAACATCACTAAGATGTATTTTATGGAGATTCTAAATGCAAGAGAAAGTGGAGATTGGACACAAGCCAACCAAAACCTAGAGTATATTCGCTTATTCCAACAAAAGATGGGAGAAGAAATTTATCCTACAGATAATTCTATCAAAATGGAATTACTCTATAATAAGATGAATATCTTCAATAACCTCTTCCCTACTTATTGGCTATTAGGCATCTATTTATTAGCCATAGCATTATGGAAAGTATTTAGTGTAAATCCTGCTAGTAATAAAGCATATTCTGTTGGTGTTATTTTAGAAATGGTTGCTTTTGGTTTCTTTACATGTAACCTAATGCTTAGATGGTATATTGCTCAATATCCACCTTGGACTAACGGTTATGAGATGCTAATACTTGTTGCATGGGCTCTATTCTTATTTGGATTTATATTTTATAAGAAATCAGATTTCATTCTACCTTTAGTATCCTTATTTGGAGGAACATTATTGTTTGTAAGTTTCTTAGATTGGTTAAACCCTGAAATCACAAACCTAGTTCCTGTACTTAAGTCTTACTGGTTAAAAATACATGTAGCCATCATTGTAAGTTCTTATGCACCATTGGCACTATCAGCTTTACTTGGATTTATCAATTTGATCTTTATCTCCATCAGAAATGAAAAGTTCAAGAATCCAATATTAGAATTAACTTATGTAAGTGAGTTATCTATGACCATTGGTTTATATATGCTTGCAGTAGGTACATTCCTTGGTGGAGTTTGGGCCAACGAATCATGGGGACGATATTGGGGTTGGGATCCTAAAGAAACATGGGCACTGATCTCTGTCATTATTTATTCGGTGGTACTACACTTAAGATTGGTTCCTGCTTTAAAAGGCAATTATACCTTTAACTTAGCAAGTTTGGTGGCATTCTCAAGTATTGTAATGACTTCATTCGGTGTAAATTACTATTTAACAGGTTTACACTCTTATGCTACTGGAGACCCAGTTCCAGTTCCTGCTTTTGTTTATTATGTTGTTGCCATTGTTTTTGTACTAGCTGTAACAGCCTACTACAGAGGCAATAAGAAGATATAAAAGAATTTTTTTAAAAATAATTAGCCGTTTCTTGAAAAAGAAACGGCTTTTTTGGTGACATTTTTTTAGTAGAGATATAAGTAGATGAAAGTACAAAACATCAAAACTTATCATTATGAAAAACATTACGCTATTCTTCGTTGCACTTATAATTTCTCTTACTTCTTTTGCAGGAAATGTTGATGGAGAAAATCCAAAAGCTGAAAAAGTAGAAATTTACAAAGGACTATTTTTAAATATGAATGATAACGATGTTCATAATTATTTAAAATATGACTTAAAAGCGGAAGAAACGACAGAAGGTAAATATGCTGTTAAATTCTTAGATCAAGATGCATTATTAGAACCTGTTTTTGTCAACAATCAATTGGCACAAATTAAAATTGTTTATGAATCAGACGATATCGAATTAATTGAATGTAACTTAAAAATGATTGAAAAAAGCTTAAGTACTTCAAGTGATTGGAAAATACATAAAGCAAGTGATTATCAATGGTTAATAGAAAAGAGCCTTGATAAAACTATAGAAGATATGAATCAAATCACCATGTTTACTTATGGTATTCATCGTGATAATGTGGGACACGGATGGCATGCAGAGGTGATTATTTCACCAAGATTTGAAGCTAAGAGTGAGTTTTCAGAAGAAACATTAAACTCTGCAAAGTCTGAAATTGAATCTTCATTATAAGAAATTAGTTTTAATTTTTAAGTTTGATATTTACTTAGACCTGATGTTTATACATCAGGTTTATTTGTTATATAAATTTAAGATATTGTATATATGATAAAATCATCATATATTTACTAGGCATATTTTGAACTAAAAGTCACGTGGCTTTATTACTTATAATCATGAAAAAATTAATTGTCTCAATATTCATCTTATTTAGTGTTGCGATAAACCTACACGCACAAGAACAAGAACAAAAAAAAATGCCTCCTATCACTGATCCAGTGACAAAAGAAGGTTGGATGAATGATGCCAATAAGGCATTTAAAATAGCAAATGATGAAAAAAGACCTATTATCTTAGATTTTACTGGAAGCGATTGGTGTGGATGGTGTAAAAAGATCGATAGAGAAATTTTTGACACTCCAGAATTCAAGAAATGGGTGAAAGAAAATAAAGTGATTTTATTGGAACTAGACTTCCCTAAAGGAGTAAAACAATCGGATCAACTTAGAGCTCAAAATTATTACCTTTCTCAGGAATATAATATTCAAGGGTATCCTACGATTTTAATCGTAAATAATGGAAAAGGTATACAAATGGGTTATCAAAAAGGTGGTCCAGAAGCTTGGATTAAGTCTGTAGAATCTCAATTGACATTTTAATCTGAATTAAATTAATATCGTATTGATTTCTATTGCAGGTTAATGGTATTAAAAAAGAGTTAGTTTTATATTTAGATAAAACCAACTCTTTTTTATTGTACCTTTTCGGTTACCTATGCTTATGCCCAGGTTCCCAAATCAATCTACAAAATGCACTTAAACGTTCATTTTCTCTTCCAACAGGAATACCTGCAACAATACCCACTAATAAATTATCAGCTAAACCAACTCTCATTTGAGGTCGAACGGTCATATCAAAATCACCATTCTCTATGGTTTGGTTAAATTCTACACCAACAAAATTAGAAGTACCCGGAATCATATAATGGAAAGAAGGGTTGATCTCGTAAGAAAAATTCCATTCTTTCGATTTGTATACATGTTCAAAACTTGGACCTGTGTATAATAATGAGTGCCAATTTCTTCCCCATCTTTTTGCAATTACATAGAACGGATTGAATACATTCCCTTCGATTAAAGGATTTCCGAAATTCTTAAAATCAGAAAATGTAATCTCATTTATGTAACCTAAAGCCATTGTCATATTCAACTTCTCTGAAACAAAGAATGACCATTGTGTAGCTAATTTTAAACTCTCCAATTTATCGGCTGGAATAGAATCTCTATCTACCCCATCTTGTGGAGAATAAAACGTGAAAGGTAGTTCCACTTCAAAGCCTAGTCTATGAATAGGAGCCCATTCATATTCGACCAAAGCTTCATATTTGTCGTATTTTAGATTATCTTTTATCTCCATACCCACATTCCATTCTTTTTCACCAGCTCTTGCACCTAAATCTCGAATTAGGTCAATATACAGTGGTTCAGCGTGTAATACTTTAGGAGGTAATTTTTTATCTTCGTATTGATTGATATAAATACTGTCTTGTTGCTCTTTAGAAAGGACATTTGGTGTCACTTGCTCTTGTGCCCAAGAAAATTGGATAAATAAAAAAGTTAAGAAAAACGGAATAGTCGTTTTCATTTAGTCAGATTTTAAAAGAAATTGATTTTAATTTTTATGAACATGCAAAGATAAAACCAATGTGAGATTCAAAAAAAATCAGCCTTAAGAAAATTTAAAATAAAGATTTATTAACGCTTTTAGAGGTTTTTTATTTTCAATAGTGCACATGTTAATCATCAGCGTATGCCATTTCCGAATGATCATGATTTGATTGAAATAAAAACATTTCATCATAATAATAATCCCATAGTTGTAACTCATTTAAAGCAGGAAACTCTTCTTTTTTTGATGAGGCTACCATTAAAGATGTTACATATGAAGTTCCAGCAATAAAATCTCTATTTCTATGATCATAATTGCTTGGAGGTTGACATAATAAATGATACAATTCATGAGATATTAATTGTAATGCTAAATGCTCATGCTTTATTTTAATTGATTTTAAATTGATTCTAATTATACCATTAGAAAAAGTGGTAGCATTCACATGATCTTCTAAATCCCCCCATTTGATATTTACTTTACCTGATCTAAAAGTAATGTCTCTTTTTTGGGCTTCTTCAATAAATCTATCAATATGTATTTGAAACAAATTTCTTAAGGTTTCATCTTGATAGGTTACTTTTAATTCATCAGGAGCCACTTCCCAATTGATCATTGAACATGATGAAAGAAGTACTATTGATAATAAAATTATTAGGCGATGGGTCATTTTAAAAATAAGTGTGGGTGTAATCGTTAATCAAATTTACAATTATTTTTTAATATTTATAATTATTAACTTAGTAATTCGGTTTTTTTTCTTGGTAATTCAAGATGGAAAATATAATTTCAACTACTTTTTTAAAATTAATATATTGAATCTGCCTAAAATGGATGAGTTTTCAAGAAATGCACAGCAACTTTGCGAGTTGTATGGAATAACACCAGAAGATACTGAGTTTATACAAAAGCTTAAGGATATTGCCTTAGCAGGGTTACCAGATATGGTTGATAGCTGGTATGTATGGCTTAAATCTACCCCTGAATTTTATGAATTTTTCTCTGATCCATCTACATTGGAAAGAGTCCAAAAAATGCAATTCAGCTTTTGGGAACAATTCTTTACTGCTAACATAGATGGAAGCTACATTGAATCTAGACGAAAAGTAGGTGAAGTACATGCTAGAATAGGCCTTTCACAAGAAATCTATTTGGCTGGTGTAGATCATTTCTTAAGCTTATTTGTAGATATGCTTAGTACTATAGATTGGTCACAGCAGGACTTAAATAAAGCAAGAAGAGCTTTAAATAAAATGGTCCATATGGATATGACCATCATCGTACAAAGCTATGAAAGTATTGTCAATCAAAAGATTACAGCACAGAGTAAAACTTTAATGGCAATGTCTACTCCTGTTACACAAATTTGGGAAGGACTACTTTTATTACCTGTTGTTGGCTTAATTGATTCTAGAAGAGCACAAGATATTATGGACAATACCTTGACTCAGATTTCTACAAATCATGCACAATCTTTTATATTAGATATATCAGGAGTAGCAGTAGTTGATACGGCAGTGGCTAATCACTTGATAAAAATTACTAAAGCAACTAAATTAATGGGTTGTGAATGTATCATATCAGGGTTATCTCCCGCTGTAGCTCAAACTATAGTAGAACTAGGTATTGATGTAGGAACCATAAAAACTACAGCAAATTTACGTGCTGCCATTGAAATTGCTTTCGATAAATTAAATATGAAAATTATAAAGCAATAAATGGAAAACTGGGTCAAATCAAGTATACCTCTACAACTTCATAAAGGTTGTGTCATTGCTTCTTTCCAATTAGATTTAGAAGAGGAACAATTAAAACTTTTCCGTCAGGAACTACTTAATTTTATTGTTAAACATGATAAAGTGAGGGGGATAATATTTGATTTATCAGGTTTAGAAATTATCGATCTAATAGATTTTAATCGTATCAGAAATATTATAGATATGATCAAATTAACAGGATACAAAACAATTATTTCTGGTCTAAAACCTTCTGTAGTATCCTCATTAATATTATTAGATGCTGATATTGATGGACTAATTGCTACTTTGAGTTTAGATGAAGCTTTTCTAATTGTGGATAAAAAAGTAAAGCTATCATGACTATAAGCATACAAAAAGAAAACGATATTCCTTTTGCACAACATCAAGTAACAGACTATGCCAAAACACTTGGTTTTAATCAGTTAGATTGCCACAAAATATCTATAATAGTTTCTGAATTAGCACATAACATACTGAAATATGTAGGTAAAGGGTATGTGATGTTTTCTAAAAGAAGAATGATTCATAGAGAAGGAATATTAATTGAGGCTGTTGATAAGGGAGAAGGTATTACTAATTTAGAGATAGCTTTACAAGATAGTTACTCTACTGGGGGAACTTTAGGTTTAGGTCTTCCTGGCATAAAAAGGATCTCAGATATATTTGAAGTTGACACCGCTCCTGGAAAAGGGACACATGTAAAAATTACATATTGGATACCAAAAAACACGTTATAGAAATAGCAGGTTGTACACAGCCTCTTGTTGGAGAATTAGTCAATGGAGATGCCATCTATATAGAAGAGAAAGAAGACTATGTCTTTTTTGCTGTTGTAGATGGAATAGGTCATGGGAAAATTGCTCATAAAATTGCTACAAAATTGATTAGCTATATCAAAGAAAGAGTACAAAAAGATATTGTACATCTTATTAGCGAAGCACACTTTTATATGCAAGGAACAGAAGGGGCCGCTTTAGGTATTGGAATTATTGAACAGAATTATATAAAATTCTCTACCATTGGTAATATTAATGCTAGAATAATTAACGACGATAATATTTCATTATTATCAACTGATGGTTTGCTTGGTGTTAGGAGAAGAACACCTCAACTAGATGTGAGAGAAATTAAGAAAGGAGATCTTATTTTAATACATAGTGATGGTATTAATGGATCTCAATCGTTTCATGAGAGAATAAATTACCACTTATTTTCTAGTGAAATATTATCAAGGAAATTAATGAAAAGTTGGGGTTCTCAATACGATGACGCCTCCATTATCTGTATAAAAGTAAAATAAATGAATTTGTTTGAAACTAAAATATTAGGTAGTGAAAAAGAAATTATACTCTTTCGTAAGAAAGTCTATAATGTCTCATTATTATTAATGGGAAATCATGGCAATGCAATTAAAATTGCTAGTATACTTTCCTCCTATTTAAGAACGTTACAGAATAACAATCCATTATTACTTTTAAAAATTGATTATACTAATTCCAAAAGCACTCAACTTTCTACCTTTAAGATAACAATCACTTCTTCTGATGGAAGCCCTATTATACCTCCTTCCATTATACGATCTCATTTATTTCAGTTAGAGATTTTTGACAATAAAGTCATTATGACGCTTCACAGATCTTTTGATCTTAATAATCTACATAAAGCAGTTTCCTTTTATAATGAAAAAAGTAGGGATGAATTATTAGATGAATTGAAAGTAAAAAATGATGATCTAAAGGAATCATATGAAAATTTAAAAAAAGCAAAGGTTGAAAAAGCAAGAATGGAAAGTGAGCTATCTGTGGGTAGAAATATTCAAATGAGTATGCTTCCAAGAAACTTTTTCAAAAATGAATATATATCTCTCTTTGCTGATTTAATACCGGCAAGAGAAGTAGGAGGAGATTTTTATGATTTCCAACTCATTAATAATAGATATTTATACATTGTAATTGGAGATGTTTCTGATAAAGGAGTTCCTGCCGCTTTATTAATGGCAATGACAAAATCATTACTTAAAAGTGCGGCTCAAAATGAAACATCCACAGCTGTTATTATGAGTCATGTGAACAATCAGATTGTTGAAGAGAACAAAAACAATATGTTTGTCACTGTATTTATGGGCATGCTAGATGTTTGTACAGGGCAACTAACTTATACAAACGCTGGTCATAACCCTTCTTTTATCAGAAGTGGTCATGAGTTGGAAATACTAAAAGAAATTCACGGTCCTATTATAGGTGTGATGAGAGGGCTGGATTATAAGGAAAGAACCATTCAACTCAAAGAAAATGACATTGTGTATGCCTACACTGATGGAGTTCCTGAAGCTAGAAATGCTCATAAAGTTTTCTTTACTGATCAGAAGTTACAAGACTTTATAAAAAATGTAGAAATCACTTCGATGAAATCACTTGTTGAAAACACTATTAAACAAGTAAGAATATTCGAAGATGGATTCGAACAAGCTGATGATATCACTGTTTTATGCCTTAAGTTTAAGAAAAAGACGCTACCTCAATTTAAAAAGGAAATAAAACCTGCCTCTAATAAAAAGAGCAAATTAAACGGTGAAGTCGATATTTTCCTAACTCAAAATGAAATATCATCAGAGGTAAAAAAGAAAATATTTATTGTATTAGATGAATTAATTAGCAATCAGATTAATTATGCTTTCGAAGGCATTGATTCGCCATTAATTGATTTACTATTAGAAATAAAAGATCAGACTTTCATCATAAAAATTGAAGATAATGGTATAGCTTTTGACCCTTTTTCATTAGTTCCTCCAAATATCAATTTACCTATTGAGGAAAGAGAAACTGGTGGTCTTGGCATTCATATTGTCAAACAAATAATGGATGATTTTAGCTATCAAAGAGATGGTGATAAAAATATAAGCATACTTAACAAAATACTATAATAACGAATGAATATTACTCAAGAAAAAATCAAAGACTATTCAGTAATTAATGTATCTGGATTTATCGATGCAAGTAATTCTGGTGCATTAGAAAATACTATCAAAAGTTTAATTGAAGAAGGTGTAGATAAAGTGATCTTAAACCTTGAAGAAGTAGATTACATGAGTAGTTCAGGTCTGAGAGTTTTTCTTATGGGATCTAAAGAATTACAATCAAAAGACGGGATATTTAGAGTTTGCAATGCTAATGAGGTGGTCATGGAAATTCTCACTATATCAGGTTTTAATATGATAGTAGATATACGAGAGACTCTTGAAAATGCTTTAGATTAATCCACTTCAAATAATATTATATCAAAGTCCTCAGGAACTTCTTTCTGAGTGACTCTTTTGTACTCTAAAGTATCGAACTCCATAATCATCTGAACATCATTTGCCTGATAATCGACTTCTAAACTTGAAGCATCATCTTTTACCATTACTAGGTATAAAAAGGCTATTATACATACCCAAATGCCAATAAAAGAGTACATAGCAATTAGAAATTTTTTATTAGTAGTCATAGTTAGAGTAAAGAAACAATAAAAAAATTAGAGCTTATTGGTCAACAAATAATTCTTACCTTTATCATATCCTAAATCCATCATTTTTTGCCAAACATACAAAGTCATAAAACTATCTGATAATGAATTATGTGCATTATCGATTAGTATCCTATCTTCCAACGATTGTAAGTCAGAAAAATGATTGAATGCTGTAGATAATCTCTGCCAACGGTAGTCATTGTACTTATCATGCCATTCTTTTACAATTTCTGTAGAGAATACTTTCATAGCACAATATACTCCTTTTGCATTGCTGAGATCTACAAAATGAAGATCAAAAGCAGCATTATATAGAATTACATTTTTATCTTCTACAAGATCATTGATTGTATCCTGCATAGCAAAATCATACGTTGGTGCATCTTCAACCATTTCTGGTGTAATACCATTTACACTCATCGCTTCAGGCCATGATCTCCTGTATTTTGGTTTAAGATAAGTATTCAACAACACTTCTTTATCGCTATTGATCACACTCACTTGTAATGCTTCATCAACACCTGCGTCTAAGCCAGTGGTTTCTGTATCTAAAACTAAAAAATCGGAAGTAATTTGTTTTTCCATTTAAAAAATTAGCTCTGTTCAAAACTATCCTTCACAATTTAGAAAAATATTTATATAAAGCACATGAAACTTGATAAATAAAATGGATAAAAAAAATAGAAATGCAATTGACCGACTTAAAATAGAAAAACCCAAAGTGTTCACTTTGGGTTTTTCTATACCTGCTAAAAAAGAGGTATGTATTTGATTATAATCAGAGTAATTATATTTCATTCGACAACGTTGAAGTACTCCAAGTGGCCATATCATCCATTAATTTAGTTGAAGTAAAATATGGCAATGAATATATTCGTCTTTTATTGTCAACTAAAAACTGCTGAAAAAGCTTCTTTTGTTGTTGTGCTTTTGCTTTTAATAATTGATCTGTGATCTCATCGTTTGATATCAGTTCTTGATTAAATAACCATGCATAAGGATAAATACCCGCTCTTTCTAAATCTTGTTCTAAACTCAATGCTTCTCTTATTGGCGTAGTTTCAAGAGTTGATAAAACAATTACTTTGGTTATTTCAGGGTCCTGAATCATTTTGTAAGGGGTCAATAATTTTGACTCGTCGATCTTACTTTGTTGACTTACTTGCTTGTGATATGCTCCAGTGGTATCTAATAACAATAAAGTATGTCCCGTGGGTGCTGTATCGACAACCACAAATTTCCTTCTAGCATGGCGAATTACACTAGAAAAAGCATGAAAAACAGCTACTTCTTCAGTACAAGGCGACTGTAAATCTTCGAGTATTAATTTCTTCTGTTCCTCGGTTTTCCCCTCTCCTCTTTTTTGCATCGCTTTAGCGATGTAATTTTCTGTTTCCACTTTTGGATCAATACGTTCTACTTTTAGAGTAGAAGGCACAGAAGGTAATTGATTGATAAAATTAGAAATATGTGCAGCAGGATCGGTAGTGGTTAATATCACTTCATGACCTCTTTTTGCTAATTCTAATGCAATAGATGTCGCAGAGAAAGTCTTTCCAACTCCTCCTTTTCCCATAGTCAAAATCAAACCTTTTTCATCTTTCTCTATGTCCTCAATGAGGCGATTAAAATGAAAACGAGAAACATCTAAAGTAGTTTCTTTTTCGTTTTGCTCTTTTATAAAAATTGATTCCTGAAGTGATTCATCAAATATTGAGGCCAACTTTTCTAAGCCTAAAACATTATATGGTAGTAAACCGAATTCAATTTGAGGGATATTCTTTAAAGAAGAAGGCATAGCATCCATAGCCACTTTTTCTTTTGATAGTATATGATTGGCTACTTCATCATCAGAAAGCGTGTTCTCATAAATTGCATTGATATATAAATGCTGATTAGAAAGTCCTAATTCATTTAATTCGATAGATGATCGGTTGGCTTCTTCTAAGGAAGCATCATCAGCTCTTGCCACTAAAATGAAGGTAGTTAAATCAGGGTTTTGAAGCTTACCCATCACTTCTTTATATCTTTTTTGATTACTCTTTAATGATGTTGCAGGGCCGATACAGCTAGCTCCATCATTATGATCAAGAAAAGAACTCCATGCTTCTGGTAATTCCAACAACCTTAATGTATGTCCTGTGGGTGCCGTATCAAAGATAATATGGTCATAATCTTCTTGATTAGCATCTCCAGAAATATAACGAGTAAACTCATCAAAAGACGCTATCTCTACAGTACACGCTCCCGATAATTGCTCTCTTACTTTATTCTTATAAATTGGTGTTGCTAGCATCCCTAATGAAGCAACAGCTCTCTCTTTATAAGCATCCCCTGCCGATTCTGGGTCAATATTTATTGCCTTAAGTGTAGGTAATGAAGGGTGTTGACTTACGGTTTCTCCTACTTGCATTTCTAATACATCAGAAAGATTAGATGCAGGGTCTGTACTAATAAGTAATACTTTTTTACCTTCATTCGCTAACTTAACTGCAGTAGCAGATGACAATGAAGTTTTCCCAACTCCACCTTTTCCTGTAAAAAAAACAAATTTCGTCATGTGTTGTATAATTATATCATGAGATGATCTCACAAATCAATCAAGAAAATATTTATCTTATTGATTTATGTGACCACCTCAAATTCAATAGAATCATCGTAATTGAATCTATTAAGAATTACTTTTCTTGTAATATTTATTTCTAAACCAAAAGGCTAAGTTGACTAAACCAATTAATGCAGGTACTTCCACTAAAGGACCTATCACACCTGTAAAAGCTTGTCCTGAATTAATGCCAAAAACACCAATAGCTACTGCAATCGCTAATTCGAAATTATTACCTGTAGCTGTAAATGCAATAGAAACATCTTTTTCATAATCAGCACCAAAATACTTTCCTAGGTATAAACTAACAATAAACATCACTGTGAAATAAATCATTAGAGGAACTGCTATTCTTAGCACATCCATAGGAATTTCTACAATCATCTGTCCTTTTAAACTAAACATAATGACAATGGTAGATAATAGTGCTATTAAGGTAATTGGAGAAATTTTCGGTACAAATACGTTTTCATACCAATCTTTTCCCTTTACTTTCACTAATATTTTTCTGCTTAAGAAACCTGCTAAGAAAGGAATACCTAAATAGATAAATACACTCTCTGCAATTTGCCCCATTGTAATATCTACCGCAAGACCTTCGAACCCAAAATAAGGAGGTAAAACAGTGATGAAAACATAAGCATATACACTATAAAAAAGGACTTGAAAAATACTGTTTAAGGCAATTAAACCCGCTGCATATTCTGAAGATCCTTCTGCTAGATCGTTCCAAACAACTACCATAGCAATACATCTAGCTAAGCCAATTAATATTAGACCTGTCATATACTCAGGGTAATCGGCTAGAAAAAATAAAGCTAAGGCAAACATCAAGATTGGACCAATAATCCAGTTAAGTACCAAGGATAAAGATAAAACTTTGATGTTTGAAAACACTTTACCCATTTCTTCATATTTCACTTTTGCTAAAGGAGGATACATCATTAATATCAATCCAATTGCCAAAGGAACATTCGTTGTACCTACAGACATCTGATTGATATTATCTGCAACAGATGGAATAAAATACCCTACTCCAACGCCTATAGCCATGGCAATAAAGATCCATAACGTAAGATAGCTATCAAGAAATGATAACTTTTTAGGTTGTTTCTGTGGGCAATCTATATTGGGTTGATTGTTATTTTGATCCATGATTAAATAAGTGAAAAGGCATAAAATAATTCTCTTGCAATTTGACGACAACGTTCGTCATATTTCTCTTCTTGTACATCCGTACCATCAAAAGCTTTAGGGTCTTCAAAAGGTAATGAAATTCTCGTAGCGCCAGGAATAATTGGACAATTCTGATCTGCATGATTACATGTCATTATTGCTCCAAAATTTGACTGTGGGTTAAATGGGTTATCATATGTCTTAGAAAAACCAATAATTGCTGGTTGGTTTTCATCAAACTTAATAGCATATACAGGATTATTTTCTTCTGATAGTTTTTGAATCTCTAGTCCTGATCTTTTTAAGGCATTTCCTGCAGATGGGAACATTGCAGTAGCTTCTGTACCTCCAGAATATGCAAAAACATTAGAGATACCATAATGATGAGCTGCAATTTGAGTCCATACCTGAGATAAATGACTTCTTCTAGAATTATGAGTACATATTAAAATTAAGTTTGCAATCCCCTGATTGGCTAAACTCTCTTTTACATATTCAGTAATCACTTCCAATTGTGCTTTTCTTTCTGTTGAAATTTGATCAAATTCTTGGATAACTGATTCAATATACTCGTTAATGATTGACATAATTAGTATTTTATATATTTAATTGATTAACAACATTTTTTGGGTGAGAGTAAATTTGATGTCCCTGTAAAGAAATCTTTTACTTTATCCCACATATCTTCATTCACACAATAACTAATGTTATTCCCGGCAATAGTTCCTTTAATTAAACCTACACGTTTCAACTCTGACAAATGTCTAGAAACAGTGGATTGTGCTAAAGGTAATTCATCCACCAAATCACTATTAATACATTGAGGCGAATTCGCTAAATACATCATTATACTTAGTCGTGCTGGATGGCCCAAAGCTTTCAAAAGTTCAGCCATAGAGGTGGTTTCCTCTGAAAATCCTTGTGTTTTTGTTATTCCCATATCGCAATATTACGATATAACGATTCAATAATAAAATTTTTTAGAAATTATTTAAGATTTGATATCATAAAAGCTATGTATTCTTACCATATAATTTTTTGTTATACCCTATAATTAATTATTTGAACCAATCAATCAATTTATATCGTTAGAAAAGTTATAACTCATTTAAAACATAAAAATTTAATCATCATGGAATTCTTAACATCAGATAAATTAGTGATTTGCGGAGCAGCAGGAATGATCGGTTCAAACATGTTACAAACTGCAATGATGTTAAGGTTAACCCCCAACATTACCATCTATGACCCCTATGAAAAAGGGTTAGAAGGTACTTATGAAGAAATGCTACATTGCGGTTTTGATGCATTCAATTTACAGTTTTCTTCTAAAGTTGAAGACGCTTTCCAGGGAGCACAATACATCGTTTCTTCCGGCGGTGCTGCTAGAAAAGCAGGTATGACTAGAGAAGATTTACTTAAGGGTAATGCTGAGATTGCTGCAAAACTAGGGAAAGATATCAAAGCTTATGCACCTGATGTTAAACATGTTGTTGTGGTATTTAATCCGGCTGATATAACAGGTTTGGTTACCTTATTACATTCTGGTTTAAAACCATCACAAGTAAGTACATTGGCTGCACTAGATTCGACTCGGTTGAAAGTAGAATTAAGTAGACATTTTAATCTACCATTAAACCAAATACAAAATACTAAAACGTATGGTGGGCATGGTGAACAAATGGCCGTTTTCTCATCTTCTACAACTATTAATGGAACACCATTAGATGAATTAATTGGTACAGATCAATTAAGTAGCATACAATGGGAAGACATTCAGAAAAAAGTGACTCAAGGTGGGAAAAAAATTATTGATTTAAGAGGAAGATCATCATTCCAAAGCCCTGCTTATTTATCGATAAAAATGATTGAAGCTGTGATGGGTGGAGATTCTTTTGATTGGCCAGTTGGTGCATATTCAACTTTAGAAAATTATCCTAACATTATGATGGCGTTAGATACTAACCTTTCAACAGATGGTGTTATTGTAAATTCTCCAAAAGGTACAGCTGCAGAATTAAAATCACTTACAAAGAGTTTTGCACATCTTACAGAATTAAGAGATGAAGTTATTAAAATGGGCATCATTCCTAATATTGAGGACTGGAGTATGCTTAATTCAAATATCTAATTGAAAATTATAACAGTAATAAAATAGTAAAAAGTCCATACCTATTAGATATGGACTTTCTTACTATTCTATTCATTTTAAATACTAATTGCGAAAATATATTTAGTTAGAAGCTGGTATTAAAACTTCTGATACTACATGTATTACTCCGTTTGATGCTCCTACATCTGCTGCAGCAACCATTACTCCATCGATGTAAACTTTACCATCCATGATAGTCACTGTCAACATAGTGCCTGCTAATGTCTCCACCATTTGACCATCTTGCAGATCAGTTGATAATGCTTTAGTTGGTACTACGTGATGCGCTAAAATACCTTTCAATTGTTCAGTAGTTAAACCTTCTACCGTTTCAGCAATTGCAGCAAAAGCATCATCTGTTGGTGCGAATACTGTGTATTGAGTATCACCGTCCATATTGAACATTTCAGTCAAATCAGTTGCATCAAGAGCTCCTAAAAGAGTAGTAAATGATCCTGCTGATTTAGCAACGTCTACAATTGTGTTTGGTAATAATACTTCATCTACTACATGAATAACTCCATTAGAAGCCATCACATCTGTTGCTGTAATCGATACCCCATTTACTTTTGCACCGTTTGATAAATCAAAAGTTAAGTATGTACCTGCTAGAGATTTAACCATTTGTCCATTTGATAGATCACCCGCTAAAGCTTTAGTTGGTACTACATGATGCGCTAAAATTCTAGCAATTTCTTCTACAGAAAGTGTTTCAACAACATCTGCAATTGCTGCAAAAGCGTCATTTGTTGGTGCAAATACTGTGTATTCAGTATCTCCGTCCATGTTAAACATTGCTGTTAATTCTGTAGCATCTAATGCTCCAAGCAATTGTGTAAAACCTGCACTTTTTGCAACATCAATTATTGTGTTTGGAAGTAAAACTTCATCAATTACATGTATAACACCGTTAGATGCTTCAACATCTGTTGCTACAACATCAACTCCGTTAATAGTTACACCACCCATTAAAGATGCAGTTAACTTTGTTCCAGCAAGAGATGTTAGCATTGCTCCTTCTGTAACATCTGATGCCATCACTTTACCTTCTACTACATGATGCGCTAAGATTCTAGCAATTTCTTCAGTAGTAAGTGTTGGTAAAACAGCCTCGATAGCTGCGAAAGCGTCATCGTTAGGTGCAAATACTGTGTATTCTTTGTCACCGTCGAAGTTAAATAAATCAGTTAATTCTGTCGCAGACAATGCACCTAATAAAGCCGTGAATGCACCTGCTCTACCTGCTACATCAACAATTGTTTGAGGAAGTAATACTGCATCAACAACGTGAATTACACCATTAACTGTTTCTATGTCAGCAGCTGTTACTGTACCGCCACCAATTGTTACTCCATCAGTTAATGAAACTGGTAATTTTGTATTTGCTAAAGTAGGTATCATTTGTCCATCTGACAATGAAGTTGATAAAGCTACGCCTCCGTAAACGTGGTGTTGTAAGATTCTTGTTAAATCATCTTTTGCTACTGCACTTAGATCTGTAATTCCTGCAGCTTCAAATGCTGAGTTTGTTGGTGCAAATACTGTGAATTCACCATTTGCGTCTGTAAAAGTGCTTACAAGCTCTGCTTGTGACAAGGCTGCTACTAAAGTTGAGAAATCTGGATTACTGATGGCTACTTGTGCAATGGTTAAAGCTTTTGTTGTTACCATAACATCAGATAGAACATGGATAACACCATTGCTAGCTTCAACATCTACTGCTGCTACTTGAGATCCACCAACAGTTACAACACCATTAGTAATTTTAACTTCTAGCATTGTTCCTGCTAGTGTCTCAACCATTTGTCCATCAGACAGGTCTGTTGAAAAAACTCGACCTGCTACTACGTGATGCTTTAAAAGTACATCTAAAGCTTCCGCAGATAAATCGTCAAAGCTAGAGATACCGTTTTCTGCATTTAATAAATTAGCAAAAGCGTCATTTGTTGGTGCAAACACTGTATAGTCTCCAGGACTATCAAATGTTGTTACTAAGTCTGCTGCAGATAATGCAGAAACTAATGTTGCAAAGTCTTCTGAAGCTGAGGCAATGCCAGCTATTGTTCCCGCTTCTACTTCAGGATCTTCAGGAAGGTTTGTGATATTATCATCTTCACCTTCTGAACATGCTGTAAATAGGCCAAATACGCCTAACAATAATAGAATTTTAAATAAGTTAATAGTTCTCATTCCGTTACAATTTAAATGGTTGAAAATTCGAACTGTATAAGTTTGTGTTGAGTTTTTTTGTTTAAACAAATATTGTTTTTGTTAAACAAAAAGTTCATTACTCTTAGAATAATGCAATGAGATTTATGATAACATTAAATACTAAGTCTTATTGTATGATAATTTTTATATCAATTTTTTTTTAAAATAAATTATTCTTATTTGTTTAATATTAAACTTTGTTTAAACAAATGTATAAATATCACTGAATTTCACTAGTAATGTTTAACCTAAATATATTATGATGAAACAAAAGAGGTTGCCTCATTGAATTTTGAGACAACCTCTGTACATAGAATTATATAAAAAAAACTCCTATCTGTATGTTATATATACGTTAGAACTTCATACAATTCTATTCAATCTGTAAAGCTTTATAGAAATAATGCTTATTTAATTATTGCAGCAAAACCACCACCTTTTGTCATGTTGATTTTTAATGTTGTAGTATTGTCTACTTTTTGGTTTTCAATTTCGTAGTCTTCTGCAAAATTATCTGCATTCATTCCATCTTTAAATAATGTTGCATTAAAAGATCCTTCACCTAGAAAACCTAAATCTACAGTAAGCTCTCTTGCTTTATTATTAGTTAAACCACCAATATACCATTGGTTATTATGTTTTCTTGCAATAACGATGTACTCCCCAACTTTTGCTTTCAATACTTTGGTATCATCCCAAGTAACCGGAATCTGTGATAAGAATTCTGTGGTTTCAGTTTCCTTATAGTAATTAGATGGGCTATCTGCTAGCATTTGTATTCCTGATTCATAAACAACAAACAAAGCTACTTGATGTGCCCTTGATCCTTGACTCGCTGGTCTTTTCCAATTTGGCTTAAATTCTTCTTGATGGTAATTTCTCATTGCTCCCGGCGTGTAATCCATCGGACCACAAACCATTCTAATAAAAGGTAAAGTCACATCATGTTCTGGAGTTACAGTATCTGTCCACTTATCATTTTCTAAACCATGCACACCTTCATAAGAGACTACGTTTGGATATTTTCTATGCAAGCCCGCTGGTTTAAAAGAGCCGTGGAAATCTACAAGTAATTCTCTTTCTGCAGACAGTCTAGCAATTTTATCATAGAAATCGACCATCAATTGATCTGCTCTATCCATAAAGTCGACCTTAATGCCTTTTATCCCCCATTGTTGGAAATTGTCTAAAACAAAAAGTTGTTCATCTAATGTTTTCCAAGTAGCCCAAAGAATTATTCCAACATTTTTCTCTTTTCCATATTTAATAAGTTCAAAAAGATCTAAATCTGGATTGGGCTTACTTAAGTCTTTCGTTGAAAAAGACCATCCCTCATCGAGGATAATATATTCTAAACCATAATGAGCAGCAAAATCTATGTAATACTTATAAGATTTAGTATTAAAACCTGCTTTAAAATCAACATCATATAAATTAGTGTAATTCCACCATTCCCAAGAAACTCTTCCTGGTTCAATCCAATCTGTATTTTCAATTACATTTTCATGACCCAATGTAAAGGCTAAATTAGAGGCTACAAGTGCTTCATCTTCTTCAGTGATTATCATTATTCGCCAAGGAAAAGTTCTTTTCCCATTCGTTAAAGCAATATAATCCGCTGTTTTTGTTACTTTACTTTGACGATCTCCAATTAATTCAACCTCAAGTGGATATTTTGGAAAAGTAGAAATTAATTGAGCATCTTTTCCTTTTTTGAAAAACATATGGGGGTAATCCTCAATATCAGATTCTGTAATGAGAATTTTATTCTTATTTCCATTCTCTAAAAGTAAAGGCATATAAGTATTATTCTCAGCGTTTAAAGAATCTACCTTCATTTTTTGATAAGGGATTTCAAAACTTGTAGCATAACCTTTTAGAGGTGAAGCCCACATTTCTGTTTCTTCATAAAAAGTAATATTAAATACTTCATTTACCTCTACTTCTTTCTCTTGGTTTGTGATGAATCGATATGTTAGTCCATCATTATAAGCTCTGAATTCTACTTTTGTCTTTCCAAATGATAAGTATAACTGATTATAATCTTGTTCTATCAATTTCTTCTTGAAAGCGATTACAGGAGTTACCTTTTCATGGATTAATTTTGGTTTAGACACTTTCATCTTTCTTCCTTTTAGAAGAGAGGAGTGATTGAATAACAAATCAATTTCTCCTTTTTCAATCACTTTATGATCACTAGAAGTTATTTGAAAATAAACTTGATCATTTTTTTGATGAAAAAAGATATTCAATTTATTATTTGGGGATTTTAGTTCTTGTGCTCCAACAATAGAGCAGATAAACATTAGTAAAACACTTAATGTTTTTTTCATTTCATTGGTTATTTAGTAAGTAAATTAGAAGTGCTAATTACTTTATTAATTTGAATTACTTCAATGCTTAAGTTCATTTTAGGTGATAAAAATTGTTAAGCGAAATATACCTACTTACTTAATCATAAATAATTAAAAATTACAGCTAACATCAAACAATAGTGTTTGTAAATATTTACATATACAATTGCAATTCGTATATTTATGTACCTACAAACTTTAACACCACCTATTACAACCATTCTTTATTATAATCAGTCAAAAGTATTGTTAATCCATTGAATATGATCAAAAATATACATCAATTATTCTTATATAGTCTTTTAGTATTCTTTCTGTTTAATTGTCAGACAGAAGAGAATGTTTCTAAAGACATCATGCAAATAGAGTCTTTAACATCAGAAATAGTTTCTTTCTCAGAAACAGATCAATTTCTTGAGGTAATTGCAAAGGTAGATTATGTCGATATGAGCTATCTACGAGTAGATATACATTCTATGAATCAAAATATTTCATCTTGGGATGTCACTCATATCTATAATGATTTAGATAATTATACCTTCCATGGACAATTTAGTATACCAGAAGGTGCTTATGGGGAATATGAAATAATCATCTATTTATCTGATAAAGAGAATAATATCATTTCGAAAAATATTCCTGTTTTCATAGAGCCTTAAAAATTCATTTTATTTTACATCACTATAGATCGAAGTAGTAACAAGTCGTTACTACTTTTTTTATGCACATTTTTTAAATAATGAGACAATTTAAAAATTTAAATAGGGTTTTGCATTCAATTCAACCCTTCTAAAAGTGAAAAGCAAATTGTAAAAATATTTTTCTTTACCCATTATCAAAATGACAAATTGATAAAATAAAAAGACACCTTTTTGGTGTCTTTTTTTATGGTGAAATACCTATCTAAATTATTAACTATAACCTATCTTTCAACATTAGTATCCCATCATTTTTTCAATCCCTCACCACAAAGTTCAAAATATTTTTAGGTTTGGTTAGGGCTTTTCCGTTTTACTTACCCTTCTGATATTAAATATGAAGTTTAGATCATAAGTTTGAATGATAAGATAATGTTTAGTTTATATAAAAAAGGGACCTTATAGATCCCTTTTTTTATGATTTATGAATTAATATATTATTCATTACTGAAAGATGTTATTTCAGAAGTTTTATAACCAATTCTAATGGCTTTTGCCTCAACTAAATCACCTTTTTGTGTGCTAATAGGTTGATGATATAGTTTCCATTTCCCACCATTTACTCTGTATCCTATTGATACTGATTCAGTAGGGCAATTTAATTTCAAAACCCCATCTTGATACACCCCTCCAACATTTAAGGTAATTGGTTGAGTATTGTTAGGCCACATTTCCTCTATCATCTCCGCTTCAGGCTGAATACATCTATCCGGTGTTTTTTTCATCCACTTATTCATTACTGAACGGAATTTTTTTAATGTTTTTTGATGTGATTTATCCTCTGCCAAGTTTTTTGTTTCAAAAGGATCATTCTCTAAATCAAATAACATTTCTGATGATGTTAAAGGAGAAAACCATTTAGATTGCACTTCATTTAAAGTACCTTTACTATACATCTCTTTCAACACTCTCATGGTTGGCACTTGTGTTCTATAGCCAATGTCTTGATAAGCAGATGTTTCATTTTCTAAGTAACGAACATATAAATATCTTCCATCTGTAACACTTCTTCTAGCAGAGGTAAATTCATCCATTCTATCTCTTGCTGCAAATGAATACTTTCTTTCTTCAGAAAATAAACTCTTGCCTTGAAGATATGCTGGAATTTCTCCTTTGGCCAAATCGATTACTGAAGGTGCTAAATCGATAAAACTAATTAACTGATCTGAATGACCTACTTTTTCAGATTGAGGATATTTAATTACAAAAGGCACATGTAAACCTGATGCTATTACTTCTCTCTTTTGTCGTGGTAAAGGTCCTCCATGATCAGAAAACAAGAAAATATAAGTGTTTTCATAGAGGCCATCTTTCTTTAACTGTTGAATGATTTGCCCTACCCTTTTATCTAATAGTTCTAAATTAGAATACATTCTAGCTACATCTTGTCTCACTTCTGTTACATCAGGATAATAAGGTGGTAGATGAACTATATTTTCATCTACTGTTTGTGGATAATCTTTGTTCTTCCAAATTTTTGACTCATGCGTTTCATTGAAATTAAAAACAGCAAAAAATGGTTGATCATCTCCTCTATTTCTCCAATGTGCTTTAGTGTCATTTTCATCCCATGCTGTAAATGGAGCGGCAAATTGATAATCTGTTTTAGCATTATTTGTACAGTAATAACCTTCTGCTCTTAAAAATTCTGTAAAGCATTTCACATCTTTTGGAAGTACAGCAGAATATTCTCTAACATTATTTCCTTTTTTATCTACTACTCCTTTTTCTTCCCTGTAGGTAGAGTTGCCCCAACTCATGATATCTCTGCCAGTTCTCATATGATTTGTACCTATACTAATTGGATACATCCCGGTAATGATCGCACTTCTACTAGGTGCACAAACACCAGCAGTGGCATATACATTATTATAAACTACCCCTTGATTAGCCAAAGAATTAATATTTGGAGTATGTGCAGTTGAGTCGCCATAACAAGAAAGTATTGGGCTCATATCTTCAAAAGAAATCCAAACTATGTTTGGTTTTTCATCTTGTGCCTCGACACAAAATGCGAAAAAAATACTTAGTATAAATAAATTAAATAGCTTCATTTTTATCTACTTTAAAAGTTCTTTATTGACTTAAAAGAAAAGTGCGTCATTAGATTAATTATATTTAATCAATGAACGCACCTTTCCAATAGTCACACAACATTATATTAATTCTTAGCTAAATTGTCTGCTCTCTTATAAATTATTGTTACACAAATGTAGTACTAATACTTATGAAAGTACTCCAATAAATGTTCTTACTACACCAATTTTGATTCTATCGTCATAAATCGGCACTAAACACCCTATTTTCAGCATCATAACAAACAAAGGATGAATTTACACAGAACTTTTACTCTACCTTTGAGAACGATACTTCAACGTCAATCTATTTTAAGATTATTAATATTGCAGTATCAAAAATAATAATTTTAATAATCGACCTTACAAATTCAACAGATTAAAGTTTTCTAAGATCGATGTACCAAATCAATAAGATTAAATAAGATAAGACATCTTTATATTATGCAAATGAAAAGAATCGTTATCAGCTTCCTGTCCCTAATAACAGCAATGTTTGCTTTAGTAGGGTGCGCTCAGAAGAAAGAGCAAAAACAACCTAATATTATTTTTATTATGAGTGATGATCATTCTTCAGAAGCTATTTCAGCTTATGGTGGTCGTCTTGCTCAACAATTTCCAGACTTAACTCCTAATATTGATCGTATTGCTAATGAAGGTACGATCATGCAAAATACTTTTTGTACCAACGCCATATGTGGTCCATCAAGAGCAGCCATATTAACAGGTAAATTTTCACATCAGAATGGGTTCTTTAAAAATGAATCTGGTGGAGATTTCGATGGCTCTCAACAAACTTTCCCTAAGTTACTTCAAAATGCGGGCTATCAAACAGCAGTTATAGGTAAATGGCACTTAGGAACTGCTCCAACTGGTTTCGATTACTCTAAAGTGATGATCAACCACGGTGGCCAAGGTACATATCATAATACTATCTTTTTAGAAAATGGAACAGATACTTTAGAAGAAACTCGTTTCCACTCTACTCGTCAAGTATGGGAAGATGCTAAAAAATGGTTAACTAAAGGTCGTAACGAAGAAAAGCCGTTTATGTTAATGTATCAGTTCAAAGCTCCACACAGACCTTGGACTCCAGACGAACAATTCCAACATGTTTTTGATGATGTAGAAATTGCTGAACCTGAAACATTCAATGATACTTACGAAGGTAAAGTAGCGGCTGGTGATACTTGGATGACTATCGAGAGAAACCTTAATAGAAAAGACTTGAAAGTTCATCCTGAGAATATCAAGGATATGACTAAAAAGGAAATCAATGCTTGGTACAAATATGGAAACAATAACGAGGAACCATGGTCTCCAAATGATGAACTTAAAGGACAAGCTTTAAAGAAATGGAAGTACCAAAAGTACATGAAAGAATACTTAGGTTGTGTGAAAGGCGTTGACCATTATATTGGTGAAATGTTAAACTACTTAGATGAAAATGGTTTAGCAGAAAACACTATCGTTATTTACACTTCAGACCAAGGATTCTATTTAGGTGAACACGGTTGGTTTGATAAGCGTATGATGTATGAAGAGGCTTACAGAATGCCTTTCTTAATTCGTTACCCTAATCATATCAAAGCAAATAACGTAAATAAGAACTTAACAATGAACGTTGACTTTGCACCAACTTTATTAGATTATGCTGGTGTAGATGTTCCATCTGATATTCAAGGTAAATCTTTCAGAACTGTTTTAGAAGATGAAGATGCAGAATGGAGAGATGCTGTTTATTATCACTATTACGAGTTCCCATGGTGGCACCATGTTAGACCTCACTACGGTTTAAGAACAGATAGATATAAATTGATCCACTTCTATTATAATCCTGAAGCTGCGAAAAACACATGGATTGATGAGGATTACGAATTATTTGATCTTGAAAATGATCCTAATGAATTGAACAATCTTTATGGTAAAGCTGGCTATGAAGAAATCACAGCTCAATTAAAAGCTAAAATGGATCAACTTCAAAAAGATTACAAAGAAGATTCAAGAGAAGAGATGATGAAAAAAACCGACATTAAGGTCGGTAGAGTGTATGAACATGCCAATTACTCAAACACTAAGAAATCTAAATAACTTTATTATCAAATCTACTAAGGTTACCTCTTTATTGAGGTGACCTTTTTTTATATCTGTTTTTTTCGATCCTAGAATAACGATATACTCATTCAATTTAAAGCAAATTATAAAGTGAAGAATAAAAAAGACGCCTCCGGTAGGGGCGCCTTTTTAGATAATGGGTCTATAAAAAAATAGGGAAAAATAAATAGATAGTAATTTGGTAATTGCTTTAAGTATTGCTTTATGTAATAGGTAAGGTTTCTTGACAATTCTAATTTACCTAAAGAAAACGGTAAATGATAATCGACTCATTTTGCAGTAAGTAAGTAATTGTCAGTTCCCTAAATTTATTTCATTTTTTTCTCTTTTATGTTTTTTTATTGACATCAATGAATGGAAAATCATTTTCATAATTCTAATAATTATGTTGTATTGAAATTTAGAAAATTGAATAATTTCAAGACCTCCAATTCATTTTTTTATGAAAAGCACATTTTGGGTGTCACTTACCCTTAGAAAAAATTACATCAAGGAGTATTTTTGATATAAACGCATTTTATATTTTAATCCCTTACAAATATTATATGTTTTTTTATGAACAACTTTAATAAAATCTAATTAATAAATTATATTTGGTATAACTTTTTAATAAACTAATTTTTTAAAATGAGCGAACAACCTCCTAAAAGTTATTTAGTAGAATCTATCCTGGTTACACTATTTTGCTGCTTACCATTTGGTATTGCAGGTATTGTCAATGCTTCAAAAGTTGAATCTAGATTTTATGCTGGAGACAAAGAAGGAGCACAACGAGCATCTGATGAGGCTAAAAAATGGATGAAATGGGGCATTATTAGTGCTGCTATCTTTACTGTATTGTATATTTTTATAATGGTAGTGTTTGGTGTTGGAGCAGCAACAAATAGTTTTTACTAAAAAAATATTACTGAAGTCAGTAGTAATAATCATAGGGTTAACTCTTCTCATAATAATATATAGAAGATTTAACCCTTTGGCATATGATTTTTTCCCTAAGTGTCCTTTTAAAGCGGTAACTGGGTTAGATTGCCCCGGATGTGGATCTCAAAGAGCCATTCATCAATTATTAAATTTTAATTTGATAGCTGCTTTTAAATATAACCCCCTCTTACTACTTTCGATACCTTATATTCTTATAGAAATCATTTTCCGTTGGATTGATCCACGTATCATTTATAAACAAAGAAAGGTCCTCTACGGACCTATTGCTATTAAAATTATTCTTATTGTTGTGATTGCTTTTAGTATTGGTAGGAACCTATTACCCAAATTGTACACATACTTGAGCTAAAATAACAGATACAAAAATAACTGCTGCTACAATTCCCAAAGCATTTAAATTATGTTTCGATTGAGTGACTAAAGAGAACAAACCTATTAATGTCACAAACATAAAAAGAACAATAACAAAGATAGTATTCATGGTATTACGGGTTGAATTAAATAAACATCTGACTTTATTTATATAACGTCCCTACCCTACTTTCGAGCTGTTAATAACTTCTTAACTTGAGTTAATAAGTGTATATATTACTCAGAGCTCAAATCACTTTTTTTCTTGAACTCTGAGTATAAAATTCTTGTAGAATTAATCTGTTCCTAAGAAAATTTCTTCAGCTGAAATATTCAATACATTCTCTTTCATAATGTACCATTCTACAAATTGATTATATTTTTCTTCATTTGCATCAAACCAAGAATCCATTTCCTCTTTCTTCCCTTGTTGTAGAATATAATAATTATAAGCTTCTAAATGTCCGGCTTCCGCTACTTTATTCTGATAACTCATTAAAATTAAAGGGTATTCATTAATGGAATTTTTCATATAGTTTTCCAATAATAATTTTCTGAGTTCACACATATATTCTAAATCCACTTCTTGTTGTCCCAATTGAGCAGCTGCCAATGCTAAATTATTGAAATAGGTGAATTGAAGGGGTAATTTTATCTCTCCATCTGAAATATTATTAGAATTTAACTCTAATGTTTTGTTAAAAGAATATACCGATGTGTCTCCTTTATGTGAAATAGACGATTTGTAGGTATCATAAAGCAATTTACTCATCTCCCCAGTACGTCCAGAACCTCTTTCAATATTCATAAACAATTCCCCATAAATAAGTCCATCTAATTTATATTCTGATGTTAATGATAGTTTGGCTAAACGGTAATAGTTAGAAGGATACATAGGGTCTTTCTCTATTCCAATTTTATAGAGCCTTTTTGCTTCATCAATAATATTCGATTGATAATATATGTTGCCTGATTCTAAATATAAGTTTCCAGCATTTGGGAAAACTGTCAAACCTTCTTGATATTTTTCTAAAGCCTTATATGGTTTCCCTAAGTAACTATAAGAATTACCTAACATTTGATACACTTGACTATTGGCGTCTTTGCATTTCTTTGACTTATTTAGACATTTAATTGCCTTCTTGTATTCTTTTTTTAAAGTATAAGCATAGGCCATTTCATAGGTATAAATAAAAGACTCAGGATCTAGTTTTACACATTCTTTTAAAACATTAATACTTCTATCCACCGATCCTGATTCCATAAGATCAATAGCTTCTAGAGTGAGTTTTTGTGCTTTTTCTTTGTTTGTCTGAGCGAAAATTGTTTGACAAATAAAAGATAATACAATAAATAACAGTTGCTTTTTCATGAAGTAATATAGTTTAATCAATTTTCAATCAATAAATTGAAAAAAAAGATTTAATAAATCTTTAGTTTATGTTTCATTTTAAGATATTTTATAAATTGTAAGCCTAAATAAAACACCAACATTATCATGAATAAATATTTTTGTTTAACACTTTCATTAGTTTTATCACTCCTTCTGTTTAATTGTGGAAAATCATTTGAGGATACAACTTCTGATAAGGTTATTCATTTTTCTGCTTATCACCAACCCTTAAATTTTGAAGCAAAAATCATTGATGAAAAATTATATTTAAAAGATAATCAGAATAAAACCTATGAACTTAAGCATACCCCTTCTGCTTCAGGCACAAAATATACAGATGGTACGTATGAATTTTGGACTAAGGGAAATGATTTCATATGGTCAAAGAGTAGTCAAATCATTTGTAAAGGTAGTAAGACGATACAGATCGATACTATCGTTGGAGATTATGGTTCTGATAGTTACTTGAAAAGAAAAGAAGGGTACGATTGGGTTGGTGTAAGAATCAGTAAATTTGATGAGAACAAAATAAATATAAAAATTCGTTCTAGGGTAGATAAAAAGAAACCTACTTGCACGGCAGACATGATCGCTTTTCAAGAGAAAAATGGAGTATTTCATGCCTTCTTAAATGGTGCAAAAGTTCTGTTCACTTTTCAAGATAATACACTAGACATATCTTCTGAAAACGGAGATGCTTTAGCATATTACTGTTCTGGTGGAGGTTCAATGATTAATACTTATCAAAAATTAGATCAACCCTTAGATAAAAAACAAGTTGACCAACGCACTTACACTGCAGTTGAATCTCTATTTGACATCACTTTTTTTGTTTCAGCCAATAACATAAAAGGAAAACAAATTATAGAAATTCAAACCAATGGCTTAAAATATGATGAAACATTGAAGGTTCCTTTTGATGGAACAATTGTTCAAACTTATGTAGAAGATTTAAACCTTGATGTTTCTCCAGAATTAATTATTGTTGGGAGAAATGATAACAATGAAGGCGTAATACTTGCCTATTCTACCAATAATAAAAAATCAATTAGCCAAGTCTATTTCCCTCCTATTAATGACGATAAAGACTTATCTACTGGGTACATGGGAAATGATGATTTTTCGGTTGTTGAAACTACTCTAATACAACGTTTTCCTTACTATGAAAACGGAAAAACGGAGGGTAAAGTAAAACAAATTCAATACAAATTAAAAGATGGTGAAGCCTCTCGAAAATTTGTTGTTGATAGGGTAATAAAATTTTAAAAGCTATGCAGTCCTTTTTTACTATTACTGATGAAGCACTTCTTTATTTAAAGAAGAAAGATAAAAAGTTGGGTGTAGCAATCGATAAAATTGGAGTCATTCAAAGAGCAGTGAATCCAGATTTATTTTCAGCTTTAATAAGGTCCATTGTTGGTCAACAAATTTCTACAAAAGCACAAACCACCGTATGGAATCGGATAACAAATGCATTAGGTGAGGTGACTCCCCAAAATATACATCACGTTGATAGAGATCAGTTAAAGTCCTTTGGATTGTCCTACAGAAAAGTAGACTACATTAAAGATTTTGGAACAAAGGTTTATCTTAAACAATTTGATTTAGAAGCATTAATCAATATGTCTGATGAAGAAGTTTGTAAAGAATTATCTTCTTTAAAAGGTATTGGAAATTGGACTGCAGAAATGTTGATGTTATTTTCAATGCAAAGAGAAAACATCCTTTCTTTTGGTGACTTAGCTATAATTAGAGGTATGTGTAAACTCTATGGACATAAAGAAATGCCAAAGGAAAGATTTGAAAAGTATAGAAAAAGATATACTCCTTATGGCTCTGTTGCAAGTTTGTATTTATGGAAAATAAGTCATGAGGACTATTCATAATTTGAAATCTCCGTTTTATTATTAATTTTACATTTTAATATTTTTTGTAAAAGTAAACTAAACCAAAATGAAAATTTTTTTATTATTCATATCCTTTTCATGCATTGTTTTTTATTCTTCAGCTCAACAAAAAGGAGTAACCGAAAGTGGAGATGAAGTAGTATTATATGATGATGGTACATGGAAGTATTTGAATGAAAGCTCACTTGAAGAAACTGATGAAATAAAAATTAACCCTACTCCTTATACAAAAGATAGTAAGTCTACTTTTCTTGTAAAAAGTAATAAAGTTAATTTGGGTTTTTATATCAACCCTAAAAAATGGAGTTTTAAAAAAGCAATCCAAAATCCTCAGGCTGAATATGAATTCCAACTTAAAGGAAATGACATATATGGTATGGTCATCACAGAAGGTCTAGAAATCCCATTAGAATCAATGGTAAATATTGCTTTGGAAAATGGTAAGAAAATGTCTCCAGATTTAAAAATAATCAACAAAGAATTCCGTACAGTGAATGGGTTAAAAGTACTTTGTATGGAAATGCATGGCACAATGAAAGGTATTAAATTTGGGTATTATGGATACTATTATTCTTCTAAAGAAGGTACGACCCAGTTTATCACTTACTCTTCGAAAAATATTATTGTAACTCAAAAGAAATCTTGTGAAAGTTTACTTAATGGTATCGTTAATATTGGTGATTCCAAGTAAAATATAAAATAACTTAAATAATAAACAATTTCTTCATTACTGACGTTGTTATAAATGAAAAGTCATAATTTAGTGGTTTAAAGCTAAAAAACGATCGGTTTATTTTGAATAACCAATTATTTTTATTAAGTTAGTAAGCTAACACCAAATATAAATCGACTTTTTAGGTGTTTAATTGTTAAAATCAATTTTTATAAAAACACAAGGTATTAATTACTGTAATACAGTATTTTATACCCAATTAACAATTTTAATTATGAATAACATTGGAAAAAATGCTGGAAGATTATCTTCTAGAGATCAAAAGAATAAAGACCTTAACGAGGTGATTAACAAGATGAATAACTTCTATGTACCTTCATCAACTTCTGAAAAAGAGTTTGTACATTATAAGTATTTATTAGACCAAATCGTTCAGAAAACAGAGAAACGTTAAGACATATTCTTCTTACAATTGATAATATTCTTATCAATTCCGGAATAAAAGGCATCACACTTATTGCAAGTGTGATGCCTTTTTAGTTTTACTCCTTAATTATCTGATATGTCAATTGATTATTAACTTTAATAAAATACCTTCCTTTAGAGCGTTGACTCATATCTATATCTACTTCTTTTGTAGACGTATCATAAGTACCTACAATCCTGCCCAAATGATCAATTAAATCAATATGAAAACCTTCTTTAGAAGTACTAACATTTACGTTAGTTGTTGTTGGATTAGGAAAAACTTCCACCTTAAATAAAGGTTCTATCTCACTCAATTCTAAAGCAATAGGAAAAGAATGACCAAGGTATTTATCAAACGCATAGGCATTACTAGGAAACTCTCCCCCAAATTGGTTAGCGAAATAATATACCTCAGAAGCATCATTACTCACATCACCTTTTAAATGTTTACCTCCTTTTTCATAATTGGCCATAATCCAATAATTACCTTTCTCTAACACTGTACCTTCTTCCAAAGGGATGATCATTTCAGTAGCGTTCATTTTCATGACCTCAGAAGTTGTTATTAATTGATCTGGCGCGTTTCCATCATCAGAATAGATTGCAAATTGAACATTTACACCTGTCGCATTGCATTTCATCTTAATTACATTTAATTGACCACTTTCATGCACCTCATAGGGAGTACCAATAATATAATTTGAAGAAGAAAGTATATCTGTATCAAAACGATTCAAATTATTTTGTGCATTTACTATACCTGTGCATAGCATCAATAGAAGTACTATTATATTTTTCATTCTTGTGTGATTTAAATTGATGGTTTATTCAAAAATATAGTCCGTGTCTGCAGCTCCAGAAACAATAATTTTAGCATCACTTCTGTAGACTACTTTACTTCCATTAAAAATCCCACCTTGTACTTTTATATTTCCTAAAGAAGGTATTTTTACATTGTATCTCCCTGGTACGTTACCTACTGAATTTGCAGCATACTTTGAAGTAAAAATCACTGGTGCAATAGGATGAGTTTTGTAGCGCTGACCACCTGCATCTTTAATTATTAAAGAATACACGCCTGGTTTTGGGGAACGGCTATTTCTTACAGTCACTAACTTTTGTCTATGTTTCTCCGTCATCAATCGTAATCCTTCTACCCCCGTATCACAAGGATAATTGGATGCTACCAAATTATTCGTCCCACTAGATACCTTATTTGCTATAGTCTGTTTAAATGAGATATTTTCGAATGTTGTATTCGTAAATTTCCCTCTTCGCGATTGAGGAAGTAAACTAGCTGAAGCAATATAAAGGGTTGACAAACTATTCTCGGCATGTAATCCCGTGGCATAGATGTTATTACAAATTTTAGCATGAGGTTTTATAAACAATGCGGCAAACCCTAGCTTATTCGATACATTTTTAATGAAAATATCATCAATTGAGCCCATTTTTTTACTTGCAGTTAAATTTAAATCATCGTTAGATTTCCCACTACCTGGTTCTAAACGTACGGTGATTCCTTGTTCTCCTTCCAAGTTTTCAAAATAAAGTCGTTTACCACTAAATGGCTGAACTAATGCATAGCCGGTACCAATCCCCGTTGCCTTAGCATTTTTAACAACACCTTGTACCGGAATTCTATTGAAAGTACTCAAATCATAATTTGCACGACCATTAGCATCTCTACCTAGATATTTACTATCAGCTACTAAAAAGACAGAAGGATTTAGTGTGTAGTTATCTAAAATCACGAACCTAGAAATGGCGAAATTTTTAACAAAACTCACCTTAAATGGTGTCGCAGTATCCAATTTTTTGAAATTGCTTAAATCAATTTTAAACCAACTTGATGGATTATCGGAAGCCCCAATTATTTCTACATTAGAGATAACACCTTGCATACTATTGGCATTTCTGCCTAAGTTAAAAAGTGTCGAATTTCCTTTACTCCTGTCAATGATAAACTTCACATTATTACTAACTTCAATTCTGATATTTGATTTCAAATTAATCTGACCTAAAGTATAAGTTCCTGAGAAGAATTTAATTACACCTCCGCCAAGGTTAGAAATTCTCTCAATTTCATTATTGACTTGACTTGTTGTAGCCACGCCATTTCTAAAAATTTTAGTGGCTTTTACATTGACTTTATTGATAAAAAAAGTCAGGTTTTTAGTACCCACATTTGCTTTTACGGTACCAACGGTTTTTTGTGCTTTAGCTGAAAAGTTAACACATAGCAAAGTAACCCCTAGAAAAAGTAACATGACTGTACTTCTAAGGTTTTTAAAATAGTAATTCATTATTTAATTCATTTCATTTAAGGGAGAAATAAATTCACCCCAACTTAATTAATATTTACTCCGAGTAATTGTAAAAAGTTAGCTAACGACAGTTATTGTAATACACATGTAATTGTATTTAAATAACTGAAAACAATGTATAGATACTGCTAATTTCACATGTTGTTGATTGTCAAAAGAATGTGATTGTCAGTTATTAATTTTACACATTGTTACTATCAGTAAACCAATAAATAGCTCCATCATTTTTTTGTTAGTATGCGTTTATTTGATACAGTTTATTAATCCATTTTCATCAATTTCATTCATTACAGAAACATATCATCTCCATATTTGTTAATTACCATGGTATCACCGAAATTGATTATACACTTAAACTTCAATCATGAAACAAATAGATATTTCCAAACCAGTATTAGTTACCGGAGCCAATGGGTATGTTGCCAGCTGGTTAGTTCAAAAATTATTGGATGAAGGACACACCGTTCATGCAGCTGTTAGAAATCCAGATAATAAAGAAAAGGTAGGTCATTTAATCCAAGCGGCTGAAAAAGCAAAAGGCAACATTAAGTTTTTCAAAACTGATTTATTAGAAGAAGGAGCCTATCAAGAAGCAATGCAAGGCTGTGAACTAGTTTACCACACAGCATCGCCATTTGTTACTGATGTGAAAGACCCTCAAAGAGATTTGGTTGATCCTGCAGTAAAAGGAACTGCTAATGTACTAGAAACTGCCAATCAAGTGTCATCTGTAAAAAGAATTGTAGTCACTAGTAGTGTAGTAGCCACTTATACCGACGCGTCCGACCTAGCCAATACACCTAAAGGAATGATTGATGAAGAAGTATGGAACACTACTGCTTCTTTGGATTATCAACCTTACTCTTTATCAAAAACTTTAGCGGAGAAGAAAGCTTGGGAAATTGCTAATGCACAATCACAATGGGATTTAGTTACGATTAACCCTGCCTTTGTCATGGGACCTGCTCAAAATGCAAAAGCCACCACTTCAGAGAGTATTACAATTTTAAAACAAATGGGTGATGGTACTTTTAAAATGGGTGCACCAAAAATGGGTGTAGGTGTTATTGATGTTCGTGATTTAGCTGTTGCTCATTATAAAGCTGGTTATACTCCAGAAGCAAAAGGTCGTTACATTACTTCTGCACACAATACCAACTTTTTAGAAATGGGTTTAACCCTTCAAGATAAATTTGGAGCGCAATACCCTCTTCCTAAAAAAGCTTTACCAAAATGGTTGTTGATGATTGTGGGTCCTTTTACCAATAAATTATTAACAAGAAGGTTTATTAAAAACAATGTCAATATTGAATGGAAGGCAGATAACTCTAAAATTGTGAATGAGTTAGGAATGTCTTTTAGACCATTGAAAGAAACAATGGAAGATTCATTTCAGGTTTTAGTAGATAATAAAATTGTATAAATCATTCATCACCTCATTGAGTGTTACTTAATGAGGTGTTCTTACTTAAAAGCAGCTTCAAATCACTTATTTTGTTCTTTTCTTTTTACAATTCACACACTTTCATTTCATGATTAAAAGCAAGGTCAGCTTTATATTCTCCTATAAATTTTGTATATTAAGATAACTAAGAATGACATTTACACTAGCACTGTTGAAAGTAAAATGCCAATAAATAAAGCGACCAATAAAAACTAATAACTCATGGAAAAATTTAGCGGATACCCTATTACCAAATGGAAAGGAAATGATAGACTAATGATTTTATTAGATGATTTATCCTTTACCGACCAAAACAACAAAGTATGGACGGCCCCTTTAGGAGCTGAAATAAATGGAGCTACCATACCTCAATCCTTATGGAATATCATTGGTTCACCTTACGTAGGTAAATACAGAAGAGCCTCTGTGATTCACGACTATTTTGTTGGTGAAGGTAATAACCCCAATGTGACATTTCAAGAAAGACGCCTTGCAGATAAGATGTTTTTTGAAGCTTGTAGACATGATGGATGTACATGGAAATGTGCTGCAATATTATATATCGGAGTTTCCATTGGGTCTTGGTGGTCTATAAAAGGTGTTTCTAAATCTGAAGAAACGGAATGTTTTTCTTCTTATCACACCGATGAAGATGCCTTAATCAAAAATAAATATGACGAACTCCTTCAAAAGGTAAATCATATTATTGAGCATGAAGAAAATTTTAAGGCTTTGGATACCATTGTAGATCAAGAAGTAATATGATCAATAAATGATTATCAAAATGTATTTCTAAGTAAGATAGCATCACAAAAGGTAAATGATCATCTGTTCATTCTACCTTTTTTTTATATATCAGAAAATTATATCAAATAGAAATTACCAAACTCACTTACCCATTCCTTCTTGACTTTGATTTCTCCCATTCTTAGAGCATTGTTAGATAAAATCTAGGTTAAAAAAAGCCTATTAATAGGTAAAAAATAAGAAGTGATCTATTCTTTAATTATTGATATTGGATGGTGATTATTACGATACATAGATTTTTTTATTATGTCAACACTAGTTCAATCGAAATCAAATAATATTACTAAAGCGATTCTGTCTGTATTCTCAGCAGGGGCTTTCTTTTTTTATAGCTTCATTCAAATGACCCTTTTTAGTACGGAAACTATGAAAGGGTATTTTATGGATAAATTAGGTCTTACCACTATTGCCGAATTTGGCAGTTATGCTGGTATGTTTCTATATGGTACTGTGCTACTTTTACTCCCAATTGGTGTACTTTTAGACAAAGTATCTGTTAAAAAAGTAATTCTTGGAATGGCATTATTAGCTGTTGTGTGTGTTTTTGGTACTGCCTATTCCACCAATGTTACTTTATCAATGGGTTTTAGGTTTTTACTTGGAATAGCCCATTGTGCTGCATTTATGGCTCCTTTTAGATTAGCTCCGAGATGGTTCCCTTCTTCTCAATTGGCATTAGTCTCTGGCTTATTGGTTACATTTGCAGTCTTTGGTGGATGGGTTTCTGGAGCTCCATTATTACTTTTATTAGAATACTACGGTGGAGAAACTACTATGTTAATTAATGGATTTGTAGGAGTATTTATTCTCATTTTAATAGGTGTTTTTGTAAAAGATGCTCCAGAAAAAGAGACGAACGAAACCACTGAAGAAGGTTTAACCTTATTTGAAGGATTAAAATTAGCCGCATCTAATTCTCAAAATTGGCTGGCTGGTTTATTCATTGGATTATTAAACTTATCCGTTTTATTATTAGGTGCAGTGTGGGGTACTACTTACTTAAAGTTTGTTAACCCCGCTTTTGATGAAGTGACTTACACAGGTATCATCGGGATGATATTTATCGGTACCATGGTTGGTTCTCCTTTATGTGGTTGGGTTTCTGACCAACTACAATCTAGAAAGAAAGCAATGATTGGAGGTGCAGTTTTATCACTTGCTGTCATGTTACTTATTATGTTCCCTGTTTCTACAAGTGCAACATATTTCTATATTGTATTTTTATTACTCGGCATTATAACGGCATCTCAAACTATTGGCTACCCAGTTATTGGAGAGTCTAATGAGGACAAAGTTTTGGGAACAGCTAATGGATTATCTGCAGTGGTATTGATGGGTATTGGTGCTGTTGGTCAACCTTTGTTTGGTTGGTTAGTAGGTTATTTTGGTGGAAATGATTCTTTATCATCAGAGCAGTTACAAACTGCTTTCCAATCGGCCATTTGGGTGATGCCAATTGCATTTATAGCCGCTATTGTTTGTGCAATATTAATTAAAGAGACTTTTCAGAAATCTGAAGATTAGAAGTGTATATATTTTAAAAGCAAGACCCCATTGGATTCATTTCTGATGGGGTTCTTTATTTTAAATGACCTACTTCAATTCTCAAATTTTAGTATTAGTTTTATTATTTATCACAATAAGTCTCTGTTACACAAAATACATTTCTATTTTTTGATGCAAATCGATAAAATATCTACTAATTTGTTTTAACATTTAAATCATAATCCACTTTAATAATGAACTTACTTCAAGAAATCCAACAAAAGATTGATCAAAAGACAAAACCAATAGGTGCTTTAGGTGACTTAGAAACATTAGCAAAGCAAATTTGTCTGGTTCAAAAAACTACATCTCCTACATTAAACAACCCTACTATTATTGTCTTTGCTGGTGATCATGGTTTAGCAAAAGAAGGAGTAAGTGCCTACCCTCAAGAAGTAACCTATCAAATGGTATTAAATTTCTTAAACGGGGGAGCTGCAATTAATGTATTCGCAAGGCAACATCAATTAAATTTAAAGATTGTAGACGCAGGTGTCAATTTCGATTTTGAACCTCACCAAGATCTTATCGATGCTAAAGTTGCAAAAGGTACTGTAAGCAGCTTGATTGGCAATGCACTATCATCACAACAAATTGGAGATTGTTTTGATCAAGCAAAAAAACTATTAGAAAGAGACGATATTAAAGACAGTGATATTATTGGTTTTGGTGAGATGGGTATTGGCAATACCTCTTCTGCTACTTTAATAATGAGTGCTTTATACCAACTTCGATTGGAAGACTGTATCGGTAAAGGAACAGGGGTTGATTTAGAAGGGTTCAAAAAGAAATATTCTATTCTAGAAAAAGTATTAGAAAAACACCAAGGATTAAACAGTCCTATCCAAATATTGAGCGCTTTTGGTGGGTTTGAGCTAGCAATGATCGCAGCCACTATGTTAGAAGCTGCAGCTAAAGGTAAGATGATTATTGTGGATGGTTTTATTGTTACAGCAGCATATGCTATTGCTAAAGCGATACAACCCGAAATACAAAAAAATGCCATTTTCAGTCACGTCTCTGATGAAAAAGGACATACATTACTATTACAAAAACTTGAGGCCACACCTTTACTTCATTTAGGTTTACGCTTAGGAGAAGGAACTGGTGCAGCAATGGCCTATCCTATTATTCAAAGTGCTGTTCTATTTATGAATGAGATGGCAAGCTTCGCATCTGCCAATGTTAGCGAAAAAGAATAATGAGAGAAATATATCTTTTTTTTACCGCACTTCAGTTTTTCACGAGAGTACCCATACCAAAATGGGTACCCTATAAAACAGAATATTTGCAAGCCTCTAGAAAGTATTTCCCGTTTATTGGGATTCTATTAGGCATGTTATGTTGTCTAATTTTTTATGGTGCAATTCAAGTATTCTCTTTAGAGATTGCAGTGCTTATTTCTATGGCTTCTAGTATTCTTATTACAGGGGCTTTTCACGAAGATGGCATGGCAGATACATTCGATGCTTTTGGCGGTGGATACACTCCCGAGAAGATTTTAAGTATCATGAAAGACAGTCGCATTGGTACATATGGTACTGTTGCTGTTGTTTTATCATTGCTCCTTAAATTTTTCTTCTTGATGTCTATTTATGAGGAGAGTAATTACCTTTTTTATTGCTCCATAATTTTAGGACATAGCTTAAGTCGATTTTTTGCTTCTACTATGGTTGATCTCTTGCCTTATGTGCAAGACTTAGACACAAGTAAATCTAAGCCTATGGCCAATACTAAATTTGATGTCTGGCAATTTATACCAGGGTTGATATTTGGCTTATGGCCATTTGTCTTTTTTCAAGATCAATGGGTCTTTTTGATTTTAATCCCTTGTATCCTTTTTGCCCTATATCTAGGTCATTTCTTTAGAAAAAATATTGGTGGTTATACAGGTGATTGTTTGGGTGCTACTCAACAAATGACTGAAATATTCATTTACGCTTCCCTTATTGCTTTATGGAAATTTATGTAATTCGACATACTGAAGTAAATATACCAAAAGGAATCTGCTATGGTCAAAGTGATGTAAATATCCAGTCCAATCACAGGATAGATTTTGAAAAAATAAAAGCATCGATACCTGATGATATCGATGCTTTTATTACCTCTCCACTTTCACGGTGTGTCCAACTGTGCCAATACTTATCCGATTCATTTTTAATGGATGAACGATTAATGGAGTGTAATTTTGGTGATTGGGAACTACTTCCTTGGGATGATATTCCTCGTCATGAAATGGATGTTTGGGGCAATGATTTTGTTTATCAGTCTCCTCCAAATGGAGAATCATTACATCAAATTTCTAAAAGAGTTATTGATATCCATCAAGAGATTCTACAACAATCCTATGATAAAATTGTGGTTGTTACCCATGCCTCTGTAGTAAGAGTTTTCCATCATATTTATCAAAATATACCTTTAGAAAACATTTTTGATGTGAAAGTCAATTTTGGAGAGGTATTTAAATTTTCTACAAAGTCAAATTCTGAATAAGGCATTCCACATCAGATACTGCTTTAAAAACGTGTGTTCCCCCATTTTCCGAACTTCCATTCGTATAATAATACTTGATGGTAAAACGAGTTTCATTTCCCGAATTTAATTCTTTTCGAATCGAATTTTGAGCATCAGAACATCCGATTGGAGCTTCTATTTCAGGTTCTAATTGAGAGATCGTTCCTATCAATTCTTCATTATCCATTGTTAATTGATAAATTTCAATTCTATCAATAGTATTAGCATTACCCCCTATCTTATTACTTCCTGCGTAAAAGATCACATTAGTATACCTACAATTTCCATCATTACTTTTAGTAATTTCTGAATTTAAAGCATTAGGATCATTACACGACTCTTGTGTATTACAAGATGAAAATAGTAGACTAGAAAGCACAACTAGAAGGAATAGATTTTTCATATACTTACTCATTAGAATAGATTTAATTGATAGATATAAATATTTAAGATATTCATTTAATAAAGGGGAATTGTGAAGAAAAAACCCTAGATCAATTAAAAAAATCTAAAATAAAACTATAGAGTTTTATGAGAATATAATTAGAATCACATGTATTTAATAAAAATAAACTACTAATTAATCAATTCTTTTTCTATTGCTAGCTTAACTAAAGCTGTTGCAGAACTCACATTCATTTTATGCATAATATTCCTTCTGTGAGTCCTTACCGTATGCTCGCTAATAAACAATTCTTCCGCAATTGCTTTACTATTTTTCCCATCTGCAATACACTGAATAATTTCAATTTCTCTTTCTGAAAGAACATTCAAAAAATTGTTATTCTTACCTTTTGTTCTAAAATAATCAAAGATTTGATCACTAATTTGAGAATGAAAATAGTTTTCCTTTCGACTAGTTTTTTGTATTGCTTCCTTTAATTCTGATTTAGATGCATCTTTTAGAATATAGCCTTGAGCTCCTTTTTCTAAGGCTTCTCTAACATATTTAATAGATTGATGCATTGTTAACATTAAAATCGGCACTTCTATTCCTCTATCTTTTAGCAGTTTTAATACTTCTACACCATTCATTATTGGCATATCTATATCTAAAAGAATAAGGTCAATTTCATGATTTTCTAAAATTGAAAATACCTGATTACCATTTGTAATATGAGCTTTAATTTCAACTCCATCTTTTGGTATAAACATAGACTTCATGCCTTCAGCAAAAAGTTGATGGTCTTCTATCAATAATATTTTAATCATTGTTTAAATGCTACTTGAGTTATTGTAATTGGTAAATCAATTGAAATAGTTGTTCCTCTTCTTGAATTACTATCAATTTTCATTTCACCTTTCTTTTTTAGAATCATTTTATTCAAACTATTTAAACCTATTCCTTTACTCTGAGAAGGTGTACTCTTGGGAATAAATCCTTTACCATTATCTTCTATTAAAATATTTATCAATCTTTCTTCTTCAAAACAAGTTAAAAGAATACTTAATTTAGTAGCTTCTGCATGTTTCAAAACATTACTAATTAACTCTTGTACAATTCTATATATCAAAATTTCATCTGGGGAAGAAAGCTGAGTACTACCAATAGAAATAGAAAGTTCAACATGTAATCCTCTTGCTATTTGAAGATGTTCTGTCAGTTCTTTCAAAGATTGAACAAGACCAAAATCTTCTGAAATACCCATATTCAACTCATGTGAAATACTTCGTATATCTGTACATGCTTTATTTATTAAAGTTTCTAAAGTATTTTGATTAGGTATTTTATAATCTTCAATAGCAGAAATATTGACTTTAATAGTAGCTAATAAACTACCAAAATGATTATGGAGATCTTGAGCTATACGCTTTCGCTCTCTTTCACTTCCATTAATCAAAGCTTCCAAAGCTTTACTTTCTTGAGCATTCAGTAATTTTTCTATATTTTGTTCATATTCTTTTCTTGTATTACTCGATAGTATTTTAGCTGTTCTTATTTTCTGTCTAAAATAAAGAATAAAAAGTATTGACATTATTAAAAGTATAATAAAAACGATAATAAAAGTGTGACTTAAGGTCTTTTCACTTTCTAAAATTGCTATTTCTTTATCTCGGATGTTCACTTCAAATTTGGTTCTTAAATCGGCAATTTTTTGAATACTTTCAAGATTATTCACACTATCCCTATGTTCAATATGAGCTTTAAAATGATATAAGGCTTTTTTGGAAAATCCCTTCTTATTATAAATATGATATAATTGTTGATGTGCATCGCTGACTTGTTTTTTTAAACCATGTTTTATCGCAATATCTAAACTCATTGTAGCGTATTTAATTGCTAACTTAAAATCTAAATTTTTTAAATAAATATTGGAAATACTGATAAGGTAAAAGCATATTGGATAATAATCGTTAGAGGCTTCTAGTATTTTTATTGCCTCCCACATACTTTCCTCTGCCAACCCCATTTTACCCAAATTCGCATAGACCATTCCTATATTCCCCTGATTATATGCTATGCCTATTGTATAATTAATTTCTTTAAAAATATTATTCGACTCACTAAAGAAAAATAAAGCCGAATCATATTTTTGAGTACTAAGATATTCATCTCCAATATTTAACAATGCACTTGCAAGAAAAAGAGAGTCATTTGATTGTCTTAGTATATTAATAGCCTTAAAATAATAGTCGATAGCAAATTTATGATGTCCATTGATGTTATATACATCAGCAATACTACAATATGATGTCCCTACACCTTCCGAATAATTCGCTTCTTTTGAGGCATTTAGTGCTTTAAAAAAAAAATTAATAGCATCATCTAAATGACCTTTATCCCTTAATTTAATTCCTTTAATATGATACCCTCTAAAGAGATACAAATAATTATTCTGTTCAGTAGATAATCTAATGAGTTGTTCAGCATATTTAATTGAAAGATCTAAATTATTAGTTTCATTAAAAGATAGGTTTCTTAATACCTCCAGTCTAGTTTCTATATTCAGTTTTTTTTCTTCGTAAATTATTTTTAAACTATCAGCAATCTTTTGATCTTGCGCAAGAGAATGATTACTGTTTATACAAAAAAAGCCAATCAATAATAGATAGGCTTTTTTTGACATAAACAATAAAAAATCGCTATGCATTTATCTTGATCACAGGATCATGATTGTATTTTTTATTATTAATTTTAGCCTTTAAACGATACCTGAAATTCACTCCTTCTACATTAGACTTTACAACAGCCACAAAAGATCCATTATCTAATTTAATATGCTCTGAAAAGATTTTTTTATGATTATCATCTACATCCTTTTGGATTTTACCATTTGGATTATATTCGGTTAGCTGCCAAATTACAGTATCGTTTACACTAACGATTGTTGTAAAATCGCTATCAGCATACCAGTTAGTACGGTCATTTGAAAATTGGAGTTCTTTGTCGTCATTTGGATTTACTTTAACCCAGATTACTCGAGTATTCATAGCAATTAGTTTTTAATGTATTGATTTAGTTATAGAATAGCAATTGTATTACAATAATATGTAAATATATTTATAATTTCTACTTATTCATATCAAAACAATTTCAACATATTAAAATTCATTACTTTAGGATATTACATAAATAACTCCCATTCTTCTCCTATGAACATATCAAAATCATTTTTCTTGTTATTTATAGAATAAGATGATGATTTTTGCCAAATCATCCACCCAACATCAACCCAAGTTGAAGGAACTTTTGGATTTGATCCATTACTATATTCTGCCAACCACAATCGATATTTTGAAAAACGTTTATATGTTAAATACTCATTTGCAAAATATTCACTTGTGTAAATAATAGGTTTTCGTCCTGTAATTTTTTCTACTTCTTTTAGAAAAAGTATCAAATCAATATGTAGATCTGAAACATCTATTGGATTATCTTCTGGAATACTACCAGATTCGATATCCAAAATTGGAGCAATATCATTATTATCTAGTTCCCCAATAATATCTGTAAAATGTTTCGCTTGTTCGATAGGGTCATCATCTGTCATATAAAAATGATAAGCTCCCCTTATCAACTTCTTCTTCTTTATACTTTTCCAATTATGATGAAATTCGTCATCTTTTATTGTCAAACCTTCTGATGCCCGACAGATTATAAAATTCAAATCACTTTGCTCACCAATATCTTCAATGATATTACCATTCCATTTAGAAATATCTATCCCATAAAGAGTATCTTTTGTTGATGATAAATCATCAACTTCAGTTATATTCTTATTAGCTACAAGACTATCAGAATCATGATGACCTTTATCTAATATAGATGAATGTAAAGGCTTTATTAAGGTAAGTAAATGAAAATGGGAAACAACTATTAAACCAATAATTAGTACTAAAAGTATCGTAACTACAATAAAGAATACCGGTCTATTCTTTTTCTTTTTTGTTGATTCTTCTTTTTTTTCATCTTTAATAAGTTGATGAATGGTAGGAGAAACAAACAAGCTTCCAGTAAGAGTAGATAGTATTAAATCAAATACATCATGATCATATGTGATACCCTCATAAACAATCTCTTTAAAATGATTCTGTATTGTATTTGGGGATTCTGTATACTCACCACCAGCATTCAAAATAATAGCTCCTTTTGTTGGTTGAGGATCTCTAAAACTATCTTGTATGAAAAACATTTGGCTTGATCTATTCTGTTTCCCTCTAGATTGAGTGATATAATTTTCTGATTTTAGATAGTTAAGAAAATGTATCAGTTGATGAAATTTACTTTCTTCTTGTTGTTTTAAATCGTCATCATCAAATATTTCTTTTTTAAGGAAAAATACACCATAATTTTCTTTTGCTTGAATGATTAAAGCCCTGCCTTCATCTTCTGTAAAAAAAAACTGTTCTATCCAATCTTTAGTGGTTTGATTTGTTTTATCAGCAATTGTAATTAAACTTTCAACAATGCTAATTTCAAATTCAGATAAAGTCTTCATAAGCAATAATAGTTATAGTTCAAAAAACAAGATGATCATAGAGATTACCGTAGCAATTACTGCAAACATGAAAGCATTTTTAGTGAGTTTATAAAAAACTATAATCTGTCCTTCTTTCATATACATATATGCACTTATTGTTGAAATGAAATACAAAATAGAAGTCACTTCAAGAAATTCATCTACTATTCTCTCTTCAGCATTATTAGAAATTTGAAACATGGTAACAATAACCAAACAGATACTGATTAAGACTAAAGAACCATTAAAGATATTCGTTATTAATTCTGGAGATTGTGTATTATTATTCATTATTATTTGATGTTATATTTTTCTTCTTTATTAGTTGTGAATTATAATATTTATCCAACCATAATTTCACGACCTGTTTTCTATTTATTTTTTTTAAATAGAATTGAATAGGTATACCAACTAATTCGTCTGAACTTTTTATTGTGGTTAAATAGTTTTCAAAAGCAGACATTAAAGAATTGATATCCATAACTTTATTTGTCGCTGAATCGACTTTTTGAAGCCCTTGAATCAAAGATTGAACTTTAGCATTTTGAATAACTTCATTACGCTTTCCTTCAATAGATTGTTCAGCAGATGAATCAACCGTGCTTATAGCATTGCCTTCACTTATCAATTTGGAAATTGTATCATTTTCTGCTTTCATTAGTTTGTTCACTCCCAACGACAGTTGATTTGAACCAATAGAAGGTAACGCACCCATTGTTATCATGGTAACATGAGAGCTTACTTGTTGTGTACTTAACAACTTTTTTACCTCATCTAATATTGATTCATTTATCCCTAATCCTCCACTATTATTTTCGATCCATCCTCCTAATCTCATCTTTTCATTTAATGATGATATTAATTCTTCTGATGGAGCTTTTGAGGTATTTTCAGTATTTAGAATATGAACCATACCCACAAATGAAGACCCATATACTGCACCCGAAATAATAGATATAAAACCCTGCTGATTTATCGATTTATCAAATAAAGATTGTTGAAGAATACTAGGTTTAGTAGTATCAATATATTTATCATCAAAATGATGATTCCACATATCTAATGCTTTATCAGGATCGAAAATACAAGGTTCAATCATTGTTACATTTTTATGGGTACAGCTAGCTGAAATAATCAAGGTACCAGCAATACTATGATGTTGCTTTTGTTGGGCAATTTGTGAAGATGCTTTCGACGCAATTTCATTTGATTTTTTTCCACCTAATTCACTTGTTGATTCTTTAATAAAGGTTTCAATATTAGCTATTGTATCATCCTCTGCATTCATTTCAAAACTAAAATATTGAGCATCTAATTTTAAAGAATCAGAGAATAAGGGTTTTTGGATAAATTGACTTTTTTCAAAATCAATAGGGCTTTCCACTGTTTCAGAGAGGTCTAAACTAGCAAGATCATCCTTTAAACTTTGTATAACAGACTCATTTTTTAATCGAGCCTCAATGTAAGTATTCGCGGCATTGGCAATAGACTTATCTATTTCTTTAATGTTACTTTGAAGACTAGTAACATCTATTTTCATATCCATGACTTCATTGATCGTCATAGCTACACTTTTTTTCATTCCAATGAGAGAATTCATTTTCTGCTGAGCTGAATCGATAGTGCATTGAGCACTATCGATTTTTTTCAAGACACCCAATACCTTTGTATCGACAATATTGCCGAGAACCAAAGATGGGTGATCATAAGGTATTGAGTTTGGCATAATTTAAAAACCTAAAGGGCTAGATTGATTTATTGATCGTACATTATAATATTCAAAACTCCCTAAAGATGTCTTACCATATAATTTAGCTATACCATCTTCAAAAGCTTGACGGTTAGAAACACCTGTGGTGGTAGATTCATAAAAACCAAAATTTGGTTCAAAAAAAACGACTTCACCACTAACACCTGTAACAGCAATAACAGCATGATTAGGTGAACCAGTTGCTCCAATGCTTAATAATATTCTATAAATACTATTATCAGTTAAAGCTGATGTAGTAGGAATATATGAGGATAAATTCTGGGGTACCTTTAAATTTTGAGCTTTTGCATAATTCATCATGGCTGTTCCTTTTCCAAAGTTTTTAGCATCTAAAACTGCTTGATTAAATGCCTTTGGTTCATTCCAAATTCCTTGATTACTTTCATGATAATTACACATGAAATAACATAAACCTCCATACTTAGTAACAGATGGTCCTTTTCCTGTATTTAACCAAGTACCTTGATTAATTTCTTTTAATTTTATTAGTGTCATTTTCTTATGATTTTTAAAATATTGCTTACTCTAATCAGTTTTCAGCTTACCTGTTTTTAAGAATTTTCTACAACCAATTGATTGTACTTATGGACTGCATCAATTCCAGCCAAAGCTTCAGTTTTACTTCCATTATATTGGTTTTGAATAAAACTTTTATAGTTTTCAACCCTTAACCATGTCCATGGAGTTTCCCCTGCATTGATCTTATATCCTGCCGCGGAAGCTGTATGTGAATAGTTTTTAAAAGCGAAGTTTAAACCATTCCATACTTCAACAGAAAAAGCAGGTTTCCCTTCCAATAAACCATCAATAGCATGAGAGACCATTTGAGATCTACAACATTCTGAAGTCAAAATAATTAGTGCAGACACTTTAGTCTGATCTTTATTAAGATCCGTACATTTTAAAGCATTGATATAATCTTGTTTTGACACATTTTCTCCCACATGATTATATTTTGATAAAGGTTTTAAAGTACCAGTTGTGTCTGTTACTTTTACAAGTTCAAACTGTCCTCTCTTAATTAGAATAGAACCATACTTATTACCATTGTATCCATAATCAATTTGCAACAAGCCTGTTTTTTCTTCAGTTACTCCACTAAGAGTTTTCTGTAGCTTTCCATTTCGGTGAAAAAAAATGATTGCATCAATAATAGAGGCATTTTGAGTTGGATTCTCACTTAACATAATTGTATTTTTAAAAATTTTAGATAGCGAGGAGAAGAGTATCTCCTCGCTAAAATGATATTAAGATCCTGATGTATCTCCTCCACCATCAGTGTCTGAATCAGAAGATGAAGAGGCACTATTACTGCTAGAACCGCTATCATCAATACTACCTGCTTGATTGAATTTACTAGGGTAATATTTTTTCAACCATGAATGCGTAATTTCTGCCTTTGTAATTGATTTTAAATAATAATTGATCGGTACACCAATATGACCATCAAGACATTTATTGATATAATCTTCCATAGCATCCATCATAGAATTGGTATCGATCATTTTATTACTTTGACTATCAATATCAGATAGACCACTTAATACTCCTTGTACTTTTGCTGTTTGAAGAGAGACCATTTGCTGTCCAGACCTTGCATTAGATGCAGAACTTGCAATACTGCTGTTCATATCTTTAGCAGTTTCATTTTGCATCTGTTGCAAGGCTGCCATATTTTTTGCAGCATCATCATTGGTAAAACCCTTCACAGCCATCTGTACCTGATTCGATTTTATTGAAGCAATTGAGCCCATAGTAATCAATGTACAATGTGATGAGATATTTTGAGTACTCAACAAGTTTTTAGCACTTCCTGAAAAACTTGAATCAACTCCAAAACCACCTGAAACATCTGCAAACCAACCACCAACTTCAAACTGACCTTGCAAAGATTCAGCTACAGAATACATTGTTTGTGAAGAAGAAGTTTCTGTTGTGTTTAAAGTATGAACCATACCAATAAAACAAGAGCCATAAGTTGCTCCAGACAATAACTCTATCGTATTTTGTTTTCCATTACTGGCTTGTTTTGCTTGAGTCATTGCCAAGTTTGCAGGGCTACCTGTATCAATCTTGTCTTTTGGAAACATCTGATTCCAAACCTCAACACCCTTATCTACATTCAAAATGAATGGCGCTAAAAGAGCAGCTTCTTTATGTGTACATTTGATACTAACGACCAATGTACCAGAGATGCTATGTCTTGAATGTTGACTATTCATTTGGGATTGAGCTGATGTTTTAGCTTCAGAAGAGAACTTGTCACCAAATTCATTTACTGAATCACTTACGAAAGCCGCAACAGTAGCTGCATGAGTACTTGAATCCTGCTCATTTTGATCAAATGCAAAATACTGACAATTCATTGTCATAGAATCAGCCGAAAGAGGCATCTTCTTTATCTGTGTTTTGTTATAATCAATAGGACTTTCTACACTATCATTTACCGTAGATATTTTAGACTTTAATGGCTGAATATTTTTTTCAGCATCTAACTTTGTTTTGGCAAATTTGATTGCTGCCTGTTGAATTTTTTGTCCAACTTGTTGACTCTCCTTAATTAAATCTTCTGAATCGATATTCATTTCGATCATTTCTTGGATAGTCATATCAATGCTTCGTTTCATAGAAATAAATGAGTTCAACTCATCTTCCGCTGCATCTACTGGTGCTTGTAGCTTACTAATTTGAGTAAGGTTTTCAAGCTTTTCTTGGTTTACAATATTACCCAATACTAACGACGGGTCATAAGGTATTGTAGTTGGCATCTTATTTAACAAATTAATTTTACCTACTCATTTATAAGGCTTTTCGGTAAACCGCCTTTGTAATTGTCAAACAGATAGTAGCTACTCAATCGATTATTAGTTTTTGATTACATTACAAAGGTGTAGGAAATCATTGGGAGCTCTATCCTACTGATGTGGTATTTATACAATACCTCATTTGGGGTATTACTGTTATATCATAACCTATTTTATAAACCGTGATGTTCATAGTTCTTCATCTCTGGAACTAACATTAACTAAAATTTCTAACCATAATTAAAATTTAGGCAGTATCTTTCGGCCTCAATTATAGTAGAACGTTATGACGGAAGAGGACAAACAGCATTTAAGTGAGCAACAGATTGATGAGTGTATCAAAACATTGCAAATTCTTACGGCTGATGCAGTAAAACTGTACGAGTTAAGTGAAGAAAAACGTATAGCCCTAATTAAAGCGGCAGGACAATTAAGTCGTCCTAACCGTGATGAATTTGAGCAGCGTAAAAAAGATATTAAGAAAGCGGCAAAAAGAAAGGAACAAGAAAGAAACAAGCATGCGAGAAAAACTACAGGTATACGTAGTGCTCGTGAAGCTAGTGTTTTTGTGGCTCCTAGAATCTTGGAGAATATGGAGATTCCTGATACTCCTGAATTAACCTCTCCTAGAAATTGCTATGTGTGTAAGACTGAATACACAAAATTACATCATTTCTATGATCAGATGTGTCCTGAGTGCGGCGATTATAACTATGCCAAACGTTTCCAAAATGCCGATCTTACAGGTCAGGTGGCAGTGGTAACAGGATCAAGATTAAAGATTGGGTATCATATCACTTTAATTCTTCTTAGAGCAGGTGCTACTGTTGTAGCTACAACACGTTTCCCTGTAGATTCTGCAGAACGTTTTGCAAAAGAACCTGACTTTAAAGAATGGGGACATCGCTTAAAAGTTCATGGATTAGATTTACGTCATATCCCTTCGGTAGAGATCTTCTGTAATTTTATCGAGCAACAGTACGATCGTTTAGATATTTTGATCAATAATGCGGCACAAACTGTACGTAGACCTGCTGGTTTTTACGAACATTTAATGGCTGGAGAAGAGCAACCTTTTGAAGCTTTAACTGCTCCGGTGCAAAACGTATTAAAAGATCATATTTATTGTTTGACCGAACTTTCTGAATTGTCTCAGACAAGTGAAAGTGCTAAAAATGGTCGTCTTCCTGTAAAATGGAGTACATCAGAAGCTGGAATCGGATTAAGAGCATCGGCTCAATTGTCTCAAATTCCTTATAGTTTTGATAACACTATTGCTACAAAAGAAGTTTTCCCTGTCGGTAAATTAGATGCCGATTTGCAACAAGTTGATTTAAGAAAAACCAACTCTTGGAGATTGCGTTTAGGAGAAATTGAAACACCTGAAATGGTAGAAGTGCAATTAGTGAACTCTATTGCTCCTTTTGTTTTGTGTAATCGTTTATCAAAATTGATGGAAAAAGACGAAACGGGTAAAAAGCATATTATCAATGTCTCTGCAATGGAAGGTAAATTCCACCGTTTCCATAAAGAAGACCGTCATCCTCATACCAATATGGCAAAAGCTGCCTTGAATATGATGACCCACACATCTGCTGGTTCATTGGCTAAAAAAGGCATCTTTATGAATGCTGTGGATACAGGTTGGGTAACAGACGAAGATCCTGCTCACTTATCACAAAAGAAAGAAGAGTTGCACGATTTCCAACCTCCTTTAGATATTGTTGATGGAGCCGCTAGAGTTCTTGATCCTTTGATTGATGGTATCAATACTGGAAAACATTGGTCGGGTAAATTCCTGAAAGATTATATGCCAATTGATTGGTAATAAAAATATAAAAAGAGGCTGTCATTTTATCAATGACAGCCTCTTTGTTTATAATGATCGCCTATTAGAATTAATCAAGACGATATATTTCCATTACATTTTCTAAAATCTTATCAAAATCGATATTTAAATCAATTAGATTTCCAGATTGGATATCAAATACCCAACCATGTACTTTAAGGCCTCTATCTCTGTAAGCTCTTTGTACTGGGGCTGTTTTGATAATGTTGATACATTGTTCTTGTACATTTAGTTCTACCAAACGCTTGTATCTTTCCTCCTCATCTTGAATTGCATTCAATTCATCTTTATGAGTTCTGTATACATCTCTGATGTTTCTTAACCAAGGGTTAAGGATACCCAAATCTTGTGATTGCATAGCAGCTTTCACTCCTCCACAAAAATAATGACCACAGACTACAACATTGTTTACTTTTAAGTGTTGTACTGCGTAATCAATTACAGACATTGCACTTAAATCTGTGTTAGGGACCATGTTTGCAATATTTCTATGTACAAATACATCTCCAGGAGCTACACCCATAATCTCTTCAGCAGTCACACGGCTATCAGAACAACCAATGTAAAGAATATCTGGGCTCTGACCATCTGACAACTCCTTAAAATAGTTTTTGTCAATACTCAGTTTTTCTTGAACCCAATCTTGGTTGTTTTGGAAAATTTGTTTAATGTCCATAATCTAATCTAAAAAAATAATTATTCTGTTTGAGTACATTTTTGGGATTTTGATACATTAAAGTGAATCATACATTATAAGAATAATTCAATGCAAAAAATCATACTCCAAAATTAGTGAACAACTTTAAACAATCAAACAACTTTTAATATCAATACGCCTTTTTTATCATAAAACTATGTAGAAGTTACTCTTGTTTTACTTTATTATATGATCACTTTAAATGTTTCATAAAGTTGATTTCTTTACTATTGACAGGGACTAACTTCGTAAACGTCTTTTGCTCTTTTATGAATTCTACCTCCTCAAAAATACCTTTGTATTCAATTATATAATTGTTTTCTATAAATGTGCGTTTCCTTCTTCCTGTTAAGGAAAAATCTCTTTTACCATCAATTTTTATGTTCAGAGGTTGATGTATTTTTAACTCCCCTATTTTGAAATTCTCTTTTTCTTCACGTCCTACTTTCCAATAATCCCAATCGATAAACAACTCTAGTTTTGTCTCTTTTAATCTTAGTTGAAAAATCTCAAAAGACAATTTATGTTGGGCCAATTTCCCTAGAAATAACTTAGGTCTTTTTATCAAAAAATCGTTAGCATTTTGTTTGTCCCAATTTTCATTATTTAGTTTATGGAGTTGATGCAATTCTTCAAAGGTATTGATGTTATGATCAATAAGTATCACCATATTTTGATCACTAGCTAAAGAAATAGCAGGGTCTACATTAGTGATTTGTACTTTGCCATCGACTAAAGAATTGGAAGGTATTTCATTTTTCCATTGAACAACTTCCTTTCTTGATTCATAATTTTTATAATCTTTATCATAGACATAAGAATTATTGAAGAGTTGAATGACATGATAAGGCTTCTTATTCTTTTTCATAAGTGGTTAAATCTTAGTTTTATTCGGCTATACGCCAAGGAGGATTTAATCTATTCTCTCCTCCAAAAAATAATATCAATTGGTTTCCATCAAGATCTTTTAACCTAGCTTCTCTCCATAACCAAGATTGATCTTTAGGTTCTTGATCAATTTTGATCCCTTTACTTTTGATTAACGCTACTTGTTCATCAAGATTTTCGCATTCAAAATAAACATAGACACCCTCTCCTAAAGGTAATGTATCCGTTTGATGAATTGAAAAAGTTGACTCTCCATTCGGGCATTCAAATCGCGCATAATGAGGTAAAGCTTTTACAATAAGCTTCAGCCCCATTTTCTCATAAAAAGGTATTGATTTATTTAAATCCAAAGAAGGTACAGTTATTTGATTTAAATTCATTTTTCTTTTATCTATTTCTACTAAGCACTAAGCCAAAAATAAAGGCCTAGTTATCACTTTTTTAACTCAACTAAAAAAAGTAATTTGCAACACCGAGCTTACAGGCTCAAAATATAACTACTAAACAGTAAATATGACAAGTTCTATCTAAACTTATTCTAATGAAAAAGATTCTACTAACACTATCATTTTTGACCTTCTATTTTTTTGTATTAGGACAAAATATCAATCCATCCGACGGGCTTTTATTTCCTGAGAATGAAGTAAACCGTGTGGACATCACTATGGACCCTGCCGATTTAGAGTTCTTATTGGCCCCTGGAAATGAAGAGAATAGAGAATACAAGGTCTGTATTTTTGAATTTCAAAACTCACAATTAACGGATTCTTTACACAATGTAGGGATTCGTTTAAGAGGTAATACTTCTCGTTATGCACCAAAAAAATCATTCAAAATTTCTTTCAATAAATTTATAAAAGGAAGGGAGTTTTATGAAGAGAAAAAGTTTAACCTCAGAGCTGAACATAATGACCCCACTCTATCTAGAGAAAAATCATTATTGAAATTTTTTAGAGAAAAGAACATCCCTTCTGCAAGAAGTAGTCATGTAGCTCTTTATATTAATGATGATTATTATGGTTTATACCTAAATACAGAACAAATAGATGATCTCTTTTTGGAATCACGCTATGCAACAGAGGATGGTAAACTCTATAAATGTAGCTATGGGGCAGATCTTACCAATGATCCCAACTTATACCTCAATGATGATATTTATGAACTTGAAGAAGGAGATGAAAGTAACAGAAATGAATTAGCCTCTTTTTTAGATAGTATTAATATTCTTAATGGTGAGGCCTTTAGATCTTACTTAGATAGAAATTTTGATATTGCTACTTACATCAAAACAATTGGAATTGAACATCTCTCTGGACATTGGGATAACTATTCTTATAATAAGAATAACTTCTTAATCTATTGGAATGAAGAAAGTAATATGTGGACATATTTCCCTTATGATTTAGATAATACTTACGGTATTGATTGGGTCGGTTTAGATTGGGGAACAAGAGATATTAATGAATGGATTCACCCAACCGATCCTAGACCCCTAGCACAAAAAGTATTAAGCGACCCATACTACAGAAATGAATACAACAAGTTTTTAAGAAGCTTTATTGATGAGACTTTCAATAATTCAATGTTAGACCCATATTTTGATGTGCAGCACGATCTATTGAGACCTTACATTGCCGCTGATACTTATTACACCACAAATTATGGCTGGACAGTTTCTGACTATGATAGATCATTTTCTGCTCCTTTAGATGGACATGTAGCCTATGGTATTGCAGATTTTATTGCCACAAGAGTTCAATATGCAAATAATCAAATCATCATTACATCTATTGATCCTATCCGTTTGCAACCTTTAGTTAAGATCTACCCTAATCCCGTTAGTCAATATTTAATGGTTGATTTTGATGATCTTGATTATAAAAGAAGTATCATCACATTGATCAATCTACAAGGTCAAACAGTAAAACGATGGGAAAAAAGACCTGATCATACATTTAGTTTTTCGATGAAAGATATTCATAAGGGCACCTATATATTGGCTATTGAAATTGAAACTCCTCAGGGAAGTTGGCAACAAGTTTCTAGTAAAAAAGTGGTGGTATTGTAATGACTTCTGATCCGTATCATAAATTTAGTAAGAGCTATGTTTATGATACGGATAAAACAATACATATCACTGATGATGATTTTTTTTACCTACTGTTTTTATTACTTTGTGCAAAAAAACAATCCTATGAAACAATATATGTATTGAGCTAAAATTAAATTAGTTTCATTGTAGGAATCAGTAATAAAATATACATATCCAATATATCAAAAGTTATGCTTTTCAAAATAGAATCCATCCTCTAAATTTTGAACATAATTCATATACCTTGTAGAATCAATAACATTTTTGATTCCATAATGATCAAAAATTATTCTAGAAATAGAATAAAAAAGATGGTGAAAATTCTATATTTTTTAAAATATATTTCATCATTTTTACAACTGATAAAATAGTGACATAGAGATATTTATCAATTTAAATTGTCCCAAAACTTTTTGGAGTATTTTGCTTTCTTTAAATCATATATCCTATGATATATTTTTCTTGTATAATCTTTGACAATACTCATTATAAAAATTGTATTGCGATGATTAAATTCTAATAAAGTACCTCTATAAAACATAGTTCCTTTAAGATGCATTTCTGCAAATGTAGGATAGATATATTCTCCTTTCATTGCGTATCGAATTTCAAATTCCTTTAGGGTCCTATCAATATGTTCAATAGAGTACTTATGATTCAGTATAAAGTTATCATTTGAATTTACTATGATAGTTCCTTTATATTTTTTCTTATTGTAATTAGTGTGGTAATTAATACTAGTATAAGTAGTTTGATCATTTTTAATGGATTGAATAGAATCAATTATTATTTTATTTAAAAATTTCTTACTAAACATTGAGTTATCCACATTAATATAAGGATCAGAAACCACAGCAATTGGATAGGGAAATATTGGCGAATTTTCATCAATAATCCTTTTATTGGAAATTGTTGAATTAAGGTGTATTGGCTCTTTTAATTGATCATCGATAATGAATTCTAAAGAGGCCTCTATTACCAACGTATCTTTAAAAAGGTCTTCACTTTGATAATAGAGTGTATATTTAGTAGGAGTTTTAGGCGAAAGTTTTAAATGATTCTCAATGATGGGTTTAAAATATTCATATCCACTAATTTTTTTTCCAGAGACTTCCACTTCATCCAAATAGTCTACGTTAGGAAGCAACTCTATTTTCATCAAATTTTTATTTGGTTGGATAGATATAGTTTCATAGCCTAAGTGAGATAGTATCATTTTCTTTTCAAGATTTTCCTCCTTGATTTTAAATGAAAATTTTCCATTTAAATCTGTGTGAGCATAGATATTCGAATTTTCGAATTGAATATTAACATAAGGAACTGTTGTCAAATCACTTGCATCAACTACCTCACCTTCTATATGAACATCTTTACTAGAGTGAATAATAATGCCATAATTAAAAGTATTTTTCCAGTTCCCATGAGGGTAGTCTCCAGTAATAGGAGAATTTCCAATTAGTGATGAAAATCCATATAAATCTACCGAATCCAATTTTATATATGCTTTTTCATTTGCTGAAAGTTGCCCATATTCAATATATTCTTTTACATTTTCAATGCCGGCAAGATCCGTAAATGCAATAGAAGTGATTTTTTTATCAGTATATTTATTTAAGAAATAAGATATTCCTTTAAAATTTTGAATGGTGGTGTCTGTACTAGAATGGATACCGCTTAAGTCATTTGCTATATGAGTATTTGCTGCCCAACAAATTATTTTTTTATTTTTTGTGTTGATATGATATTTAATATTCTCATACATGAGACTATCTCTTAGCTGAACATCTGCTGATTTGATATCTATTCCATCGGATTTATTCTCCTGTATTAACGTACAGGTCCCTAAGATTGAGGTTAAGTTTTTTATCCAAAATAGTGCAGAAGTGGTGTTTTGAGAAGATAATTTTTGAATTAATTCAAGTGTATCATTTCTGAACCTTTCATTATAAGTTTCAGGTAAAGAATAATCATTTCCTACTTGTGTAATAATTGTGTTTAAGGCCTCAATATAATTCTCAGAGCAAACTATTTTTGTTTCTTTTAAGTATTTATTAAAGTCTATTGAAAGGTTATTAAAAAAGGTTCCAGAATAAAATTGAGGATCAAAACCACCTACAAATAACGTATCGTTTTTATTGGCTGATGCTAATATATATTTTGATAAGTCATACATAGGTTTAGAATGATGCCATGCATTGTAAATACCTTTGAATAAAATACCGGATTCAGAAGTTCCTTTTATCAGAAGTTGATTGACCTGATCCATATCATAGACACTACTTTCAAAGAGTAATAGGTCAAAGCCCAAGCTGTCATGAAGATATTTTGTGAAATTGACTTTTTCTTCTAACACAAATTTATTGTAATGATCTGCCTCTCCTAGTAAAATAATATCGGAGTCTTGAGTCTTTGATTTAAGAGTTCTATAATCATTAATTTTAGTTAGTTGAGCATAAGAATTAAAACAGGTCACAAAAAATAGAACACCAATTGTTATTGTTATTTTCCAATAGTTAAACAGCATACAAATTCATTTCTATTATTAAAAATAATCGATTATTTCGAAGGTAATTGATTTTCTATTTAAGAGACTATGACTTATAAATATACAATAAGAATAGTGTGGAATAAAAACTCCTGTTATGCTATTCTCATTTTCTTGATTACAGAGTATTTAATTGATGGATCAATTGTTTAGATATTGTCCCTTCAATTATTCCTATGTGTCTTAAATCTTTTTTGCGAGTACCGATCTTAGGATCCCAATTTTTCAATAAGTTACTATTAAAAGTCAATTCCATTTCTGTACCCATTCTATCATTATTAAAGTCTGAAATAATGATATAAGGATAATCAATCTCTTGATAAGTGATGCTATCCTTAAGTTGAATAATATAGCTGTTTGGATAATCTTCAAATGATAAATATTCAATGATTTTACCTTGAATTATTTCTTGTTCAAGAGGAATCTCTGTCTCATTTATTGAAGTGGAATGAAAACTTAATCCTAAGTAACTTTTCCTAAACCTTTTGACATAAATATATAAATAAACTATCGCTAATAGATTTAGATTTATACTAAATATCTTTCCAAAAAACATTTGAGTGATACTAACCTTTAGACTAAACAACTGAGTTACATCAAAAATTGGTACATCTAATCTTTGCCCTTGATAACTTAAGATTTCTCCCCAAATTATAAGTTGAGGAATTATCCATAACAACAGTATGTTTTTATTAATTTTTCCAGTTCTGAAATATAATATTGCAATATAAATACCAACTAAACTTATACTCAAGCTAGTCCCTATTACAAAAATATCTGAGTATTGAAATAGGGTATTGATTACAGATAAGATACTGACAATTAATACATAAAGAATCCTATTTTTTTTGATTTGACAGATTTCATTTTAGAAGTTTAGCTAAGGGCAAGAATCTTACCCATAAATTTTTATACTATTTGAAAGGTTGTTTATAGTCACGATTGCTTTAAAAGCAACGTAAGAGTAGCAAGTTAAATTTATTATTTTATTTTTTGTAATGACAACGGTTTATAAATTTCTGGATCAGAATTTACGATAACAGTTTGACCATTTATTTTAAGTATTTCATTTTTTTTTGACATTGATTTAAATTCTGAAAAATATTCTTTTTTAATAAATTTCATTTGTTTACTTTTTGTAAGCAACGGTCTAAATTTGAATTCCCAACTATCAAATTGAATATTATAATAATTTATATTAAAAGGGTCATCATTATGAATACGTGCACCACTATAATATAAATATTCATCAAAGTGATATTCTTTTGAACGAGATTCTATCATTTGTGTAAATGGTGTATTGGATAAATGACTGGCACCCACTTGACCAAAAAAGTTACTTAACTCAGATATATTATAATACTTTAATATATCATCAAAATTTTCTACCCATTCTTGATCATTATTTCTATTGGAAACACTTTTATTCCGTAATGTTTTTAATGAAAGTAATTTTAGTAAAGCAAAATCTTTTTCTGGTAAGATGTTTTTATACACTGACTCATAAGTGACAAAACTTGTATACATTTCTTGGTAATAGTTATATTCAGAAAGTGGTGGTTTTGTATTGGGTGAGTCAAAATTCTTATCTGCTTCAATAAATTTGTTAGTTATGTTATCTAATTCTTTTGGTATGGTTTCAATTTGTTGGAATATGTTACTAACAACATGAATAAAAGGATACCTTATTTCAAAATCTATCCCAATAATCACAAATTTTTGTTCTTCTGGCAGAGAATCATAAAGCACCTTTAATTCTTGAATAAAACTCCTAAAGCCTTCAAATGCATAATATCCATAAACACGTTGAATAGGTTCTTCATTTCCATCAATCAAGTAATTTGTATATAAAATTGAATTTGCAAAACCCATTTCAAGAACAAGGTTTGTTTTACCATTCTTTTTGATCTGATCTTTAAAATTCTGTATTAATGCTTTCTGAGAACCTTTTGAAAGATGTACTTCTCCACATAATGTAAAAGAATTGATTTTCTTTTCTTGACCAAAAGAAGAGTGTATAATTAAATAGAAAAAATAGATAAGTAATAGTTTTATTCTGGAGTTCATGAGATATTTTTTGTGATTAATAGTACCCTAATGCTTACTATGGTTGTTCGTTATCTAATACCAATGCTCTTTTCAATTTCGGGTTTTAATGGATATTTTTTTTCAAGAGGTAATAACCGTTTGGCTTCCTTATATTTTCCTGCTTTACGTAACAAACTAATTTTCTTTACTAATGGTGTTACATCTACTATTTCACTAATCCATTGATCATTATACTCTTCTATGAGATGTCGACTAATCCCCACTTGAATCGTCCTTTCCTGTAATTTCCCACCTTTCAAGGATCTTTCGGGATCCCATTGAATATGAACTTTAGCTTCTTTGAATAGCTTGTCCCATTCATATCCACTTGAATACACAAGTTTATCAGGGTCTGTTAAAACACCCATTGATAGTGCTTTCTCCCAATCCTCTCTCTTTAATTTTATTTTTAAAATGTATTCTTGATTCGATTTATTACCCCAGTTGCTTCTTTCCATTAACCAAAGAAAAGATGGCTTTATCCAAGTCATACGATTAAATGAAAATGGCTTTTCAAACTTATTACTTTTAATCGCAGGTAATGCAATATTTTTATTATATGCTTGATAAACTGATATAGTATCTCTATCAAACTCTGCCCTTACTTCTTGATACTTCATTTGTTTGTTTTATTATGTTCAATATGGACTAACACATCACTACCCTAAATCAAACTTTAGAGCTTCAAATTTTTTAGTCTCAAAGTATTCAATGTATTCTTCTCTACTCTTGAATTTAGCATTCTTATTCAACTCATAACATTCAATAGTCTCAAGTATTTCATTATTCAATTCTTTTTGAGTGCACTCGCTTTTCAAATACGCTTTTATTTCATCTTTATTTTGTCCAAAAATTAATTCTATATCTATGCATGCTTGATGGTCAGAACCTGCACCAAATTTAGCATCATACAAATCGTAAACATCTTCAATTGTCATATGCTTATATAGCATAAATGCACATAAATCTGTTGTGTAAACAGGTATATCAAATTCAAAACCTTTCAGTTCTTCTTGTAATAGCCATTTTATTAGTGTCTTGTCTTCAGCAGAATATTTCTCATATAATTCTAAAATCAAATTCTTCCTATTTATGTAATTTATGTCATCACTTTCGCCATAAGCTTCTTTTCCATTATGAATACATTTAAAGTCAATCAATAAAGACTCTTCTTTACTTGACTTAAATTTATCTATGATTTTTCTGTAGCTGTTCATTCTTTTCCTTAATAAAATTGATAAACTGTATAAGAGTTTGCGTAATCTGATAAATGTAGTTTTGGTTGATATTAGCTAAAGTTTTGTAATTAAAAATCTTAAATATCTAAATTCTCTAAGTTCTTTATACCTTTTGTACTGCTCCGAATTAATAAAATCTATGAGATTTGATATTTGAATGTTCACTTTATGATGATAATATATTTTGGCTAACACTAGATAAACACAATGGCGTTTATCCGGATATACGCCATATGGTACATATTCATTAGTAATAACACTCTCAACCTCTTAAGAAAAAATAGTTTGCTGTTAAATGATTGAAAGATAACAACAAGGTAATTAGTATGACATTATTTATCAAGAAATTGTGATCACATTTTTTGAAAGGTTTTATCCTCTTTTTTACTTCATCAATTTCTTATGGTATGCATCTATCTTTAGTTTTAATTAACCACTTCTCCGTTATCAAGGAACTGAATTTCTATTGAACCGATAAGGATATAATTCTCATTATCAACTTTATAAATTGTATTATACTCAATTTCGTGTTTCTTTAGAAAAGCGATTAAGTCGTCAATTTTCTCAAATCCATTAAGTGTGGAATTGAGAATGTCTGAGTCTACTTTGTATTCTTCACAGCTTACTTGGTAGTATCCATGTCCTACTGCTGTATCGATTACCTGATATATCCAAAATATGTTGGACACAATCAGTATAGTTACGGTAATCCAAAATGATATTTTCCAAGCCTTCATATTTTCGATTTGAAATGTATACTAACATATATGCTACACTAAGACCAGATGACGTTTTAATTCAGCTTATGTGTTGTTTTGTGCTGCCTTTTTATATTTCTTCATCAACAAATTCCTCTAATTCAAATGTCATGGATTTCAAATCGAGAGAATGATAAAATGCTACAGACCAATCGGTTTCTGGCTTACTTACCACTCCGAAAAATTCAATAGTATCATTTTCTATTTTGTTAAACCAATATCTATGAAAATCAGCAATTTTTAAAAAGTCTTTCCCTGTCAATTCTGTAAAATCACTTTTCTTAAAAACAGTATCAATAACAATTTTATTAGATTTCTCTATAATTAAGTGCTTTTCACTGTCTCTATACTTGTCAATATGTTTAACTCCTTCGATTTCATATTCATTCGTCACGTATGTGTCGAGAGTTGTACTTTGAATCGAAATTTTAAGATTAAGAGCTGATACAATTGTATCAAATTTTACATTTTCATTTTCTTCAGGGAAGAATCGTTCAATAATGTTTTTGTCACTTAAATTTTGACTTTCAAAAATAGTTAAGGTGTCTATTCTCTCATTTTGAGCCTTAACAATTTCCGAGTAAGTTACTACTTTTCCTTTTTTCTGCTCACTGCAGCTTAAAAAAAGGATAGTCATTATTAATATAAGAAATTGTCTTTTCATTGTCTTCTTTGTTTGCACACAACGGCCAGGCTTGCATGCATAGATCGACTCGTCATGCTAGCCATTGTTTGATTTCGTTTTTCTTTCTTTTATGTATTCACCAATTTCACCAAGATGCATAAAATTATATTCTGATATGTTATTAGGAGTTGATTTAACATCCAAATAATCTATATCTAGGGCTGTTGATTTTTCACCAATTAATGTATCCAACATGATATAAGTTCCATTCATGAAAATATCATTTTTGTCGTCTTCATAGTCAGAATAGAAAACTCTTATGCCAATATCGTCAGGATCATTTTTATTTGTCAATGGGACAAATATAGTTCTGTCTGGATCAAATTTATATCCTTGGTATTCAGTTGTGAAACCAGGTCCTTGAGGTTGTTTATATTTAATAAATTTCCATTCTTGCATGTTAGGGGCATTGTCAATCAACTGTTCAACTTGTGGGAAATACTCAGTAAAACCTGTTGCTGTAATGACTAATTCTACCTTCTCATCATTAGGATGCCCCCCAATTTCAAAAAAGAGGTTTTCTGAAAATTTATGAAGTTCATTAAGAAATTCGTCAAGCAATTCTTCTTTTTGCTCTTCGTCAATATCATTTAGGAAAAGGTATTTGTAGTGGTTTTGTTTGAACCAGTTCCAAAAATTCGATGTCATGTTTTAAGTCTTTAAATGAAATGTAACATTAGATATACACCATATGGCACATATCTATTATGTAAAACACTTCCAACCTCTTAAAAAATAGTTTGCTGTTAAATGATTGAAAGATAGCAACAAGGTAATTAGTATGACATTATATATCAAGAAATAGTGATCACATTGTTTGAAATATTTTATGCTCTTTTATTACTCCTTTAAATCTTTCAAACAAAACAAAAACCTAATTATTAGCCACTAGTTTTCTTTTTGACTAGTCCGTAAATAATATTAATTGGAAAAATTAATTGCCCGAGAATCATTACCAATACAATCAGAGTGATAATTAAAGTCAGATTAATATTGAATTCATAGTCCATAATCTCAGTCCGATAAAATTTAGTCACAACCCACACCATTAAAGGTCCGCCAAAAGTCAGTCCAACGTGGGTACAATACAGCCATTTTGATAATTGGCTGTTTACTTTTTGCATAATCCAATATCCAATTCCGATTATTCCAAAAAGCATTGAAATCAGAGTTGATAAAGGTAAATAGCCAATGACAAAATAAGTGTCGTGAATATTAATGTCTAATACCGATTCTTCTCTCAAAATTCCGATGAACATTATTATCGGAATTGAGAGTAAAAAAATCAAATGTGGTTTTTTAATTAGTTTATTCATTTAACTTGTGGTTAACGAAATTGAAAAGCTAAGTGAGAAGGTGAGTTACCCAATACATGGAGTTTTAGCTTTTGTTATAGCCCGTTTTCTTGTTAAAGTTAATTTCTAATTCTTGAGATTTCATATCTACACAAAGAATTCTATCCCAAAATTCATTATTTAATACATTCGTTTTTATATAATTATTAATATTAAATAGATTATCTCCTTCCCAATACATAAAGAAATTTAAGAGTCTTTGATATATTTTTTTCTCTATTTCTTCTTTAAGAATATCTTGTTGACTTACTCCTATTCTATTGTGATATATCACATCATAATCTATTAGAAACCTTCCAAATGCTTGTTTTTCAAATTTTATTTCTTGCCCATTAAGATTTTTCTCAATAGCATCTTTGAAATCTAAACCTGAAAGATTCATTGCTAATAATGTTTGAAAATTCAATGATTTGATATGACTATAATTTATCATAGCTTCCATAACTTTGTATGGATCTCCTCCTGCTAGTTGCAAAGTTTCTAATTCGTCTAAACTAATTTTAAAATTATTTTCTTGTACTATAGCTAATCCTTTAAGTACATTATCTGAAGCTGTTTTTCTAATTTTCATTGAAAAAGCCTGTTCAATTGTTAATTGAGCATTTAAACGTTTTGCTCGTATTAAAATAACTAAAGCAGGTAGTATTAATATACATGCAATAAAAACTATAAATAGAAACAGTAAAATTAGAATCTCCATTCTATTATTGTATTTGAAAATTGTTGTTGACTTTCCCATTTAATGGGTTATAACATTGGATAAACACAATGGCTTTTATCCATCCTAATTTATCGGATATACGCCATATGGTACATATCCATTATGTAAAACGCTCCCAACCTCTTAAAAAATAGTTTGCTGTTAGATGATTGAAAGATAACTTCAAGTTAATTATAATGACATTCTTTATCAAGAAATAATATAGGCTTTTAATGAAGGTTTTTTACTCTCTTTATGACTTGATCAATTAGATTTTTACACCATTTACCTTTTTCGATCAGGTGTTTTGATAAACAAGAATTGGATAAGAACCTAATGAAAAGTGGGAAAAGAAATCATAGAAAAGACCTTTCAAATCAATGAAAAGTCTATCTTAAGTTTTCTAAAAAGCTCGATTTAAATAGGGTTTAATTTTTAGTCGTTAAGACCCAACTAAGTCCTAATTATTATATAGATTTTATGCAGCATTTATTTACAAGGACCGTTTTCACAACAAGGCCCTAGTTGACATTCAAAGAATGTTGCTATTACGTTTACAAAAACAATAAAGGTTGCTAGGTATACCACATATTTTTCAAAATTGAGAATTACATGTGTCTTCTCAGATTTAAATTTCCTATTAAAAAACAAGAATATAGCCGACCCTAAAATACTTGCTAAAAAAATAAAAACACCCCAGGTATATAAATGCATTCCAAAAATTGGAGTTCCATAGCCAGTATTTCCATCAGTAGGTATTATGTGTAATAAAACTTGTCTTACAGAAAAAAAGCCACCCACTAAAGCTGATATGATAACTACACCAAAATGTTTTGAATCAAACCCCACATATATATTTAGAGCAAGCCCAAAAATTACTCCTATCATTCCCATACGCTGTAAAAGGCACAATGGACATGGCTCTTCATTTAAACCAAATTGATAGTATAAAGCCGCCATCAAAATCATACAAATAATGAGAATACAAGCGCTGTTGAAATATTTTATAGTATTCATAGCCCTAGAAATTTAAGTTTAGTGAAGAAGAGGTGTGATAGGCAAACATACATAGGCTTGCAACCAAAGATATCACAAAGAATATATATGCTTTCTTTATATCTTTTCTAATAAGCATGATGAATGAAATACCATAGCAAAGAAATATAATACTCATAGAATAAGGGTTTTTGATTTAAAATAATTATTTAATTCGGGTTATATTCAATACTATAATTCTAGTATTTATAATTTTTGAGTAATTGATTAATTTTTTTCAGCATCAAATGATTGTATTTTCTACTTAGGGGATTCGTAATACTACTGATAGACTTAAATTCTATGATAAATTTGATTCAACGTTCATTTATATCACTTGTAATTAAAGCAATACCTATATTTTAGCTCAAATATTATGTACAACATAGTAAATACACAATGGCGTTTATCCCTTAGTATAAATGATTTTTAACTTCCCTTTTGGAGTCAAATAACTGATAGACAGTATCAATATAATTGTTAAAATATTACGGAACAAAAAATTATTCCATAGAAGAAAGATTTGGCTATCGGTCAACTGCCTGCCTGCATTTGTAGAATAAAGGTTCCCAATCGCTCCAACCTATCAGCACATAACTTTCGAGTAGCACTGAATACCCTATTTGTTTTATTCGGTTTTACCTACCGTTTTTTCTTGTTCTATCATTTAAATCCTTACACATCAAAATACATATTCTTCTTCTGACGGGTAAGTAAGCTGAACAATATTATTTTATTAAATTCAGCCCACTTCCGTCCAATTAACTGATTCGATTATCGTAAATCTATCAGCATATCATTTTTGAAATCTTTATTAAGAATAAAAGATGATTTATGAATTTCTGCTCTATATAATTTATTATTCTACACATGACATTCGAATGTAGAAACAAATTAGAGGTAGTTATGTCGGTGTATATCAACTACTCTTTCACTACTTTTAGTACACTCATAAAATCATTCGTTGAAATCTGTATAAAATATATTCCGGTATTGAATGTGTTGAGATCTAACTCAATCTTTCTCTTCGTTTTATATTGTTGATCCATAAGAACTACCCCAATCATATTCATCACTTTCAAATTGATTTGGTCGTACTGTTTCCCTAAATCAACGGTGGTCTTATCATTCGTTGGATTAGGATAAAAGCGAGGCATCACTGATCCGGTTTCATCATTTATTGAGGTAATATTCATGTCAATACCTTTTGATATAGTTGTACACGTTTCATTTGAAATAATAACAGCATAAGTCCCCTCTTCTATAGGGGTGAAAATTGGTGAATTATCTCCTAGGATTACCTCAGGAATATCACAATGAAACCACTGATAAGTAGCTCCCTCTTGCACTGCTTTTAAAGAATTTCCATCCACTATTACCTCATTACTTAAATTTTCACAGTTGGTTTCAACTTGAATACTTGATTCTGATTCAACTCCTTTATCAGAAGTAGCAATTAGAGTGAGTTTATAAGATTTTGCAGGTTGGTCTTTAAGATAATCGACTTCCCAGCTATAGGGTGGTGCTGTTTTTTCTCCTACGTAATGTTGATCAATAAAAAGCCTCACACTATTCACTTTACCAGTCGAAATTGAAGTTGTGGTTTCCACTTCCATAGTAGTGTTCAACAATAAATTATCACCATTTTGTGGAGAAATAAAACCTACACTTGGAGTTACTTTTTCTTCATCTCTTACTTCTAAAAAATACACTTGATAAGGTGATAGCACTAAATGATTATCAATGGCCTTGCCTGTCATTAAGTCTAAACAAAAGGTAGCGTGGTCAGGATTTTTCAAGTTGATAGAAATATCAGCATCGGTATTCCCTAGGTTAATAACTGATAGTATTTGTTTCCCTTCTGTAGTGGATATTGATCGCCAAAAACAACCTTTACCTGTACTTTCATTTGTTTCGACGATATCAATTTTAGGAGTGTCGATGACTTTAGAAATAGCCAATTTAGATATATCTGATAAGGAATTACTGTAAATAGCACCATTCAAAACTTTTGTATGAGGAGCACCATATTCATTGTATTTTAATGAGTTAGAGTTGAGTATCACTTTCCCTCCTCCGTTGATATACTCCTGTAGGGCATCAATCTCTGATTCTTTTACTGATTCGGTGTTATACACCACAATCACATCCCAATTATCTTTTTTCGATTTGATGATGTTTTCCGTTGCAAAACCTATTGGTATTCCTTCAAAATACAGTTGTTGATACATTTCATGGATATCCTCTTCCATATATCCATCTCTATTAATAGCAGATGTTTCGGAATAGAATATTCTGATTGGTTTTTCTTTGGATTGAATTTTAAATATATCTTCACTGAACGTATTTAAATCCATCATTGTAGATTGTACTTGAGCAAGCATTTTCGGTTGGTGCGTTACATCCACAATATATTCTGGACCTAGAGGTCTTTTCGGATCAATTTTACCATTACTCAATCTAGACCACACCCAACTTTTTGATGCTGAAAGTCCATGGAGATGTCCTAACCAATAAATAGCATTTACATATTCTGGATCCACCTCTTTCAACATAAAAGAAACTGATGTTAAAAAGTGATTCTCTGAATCATAGATAAATTGATTGGGTTGTACCGATTTATAAAAATCAAATATCATTGTAGTAGGCAGCCACTCCATACCGTAACGGTTGTCCCAATTATTTTCTCCCCACATTTGATCATTCTTTGCACTTGCATCTACACCAATAATATCAGTTAATCGAATGAGGCTTTCATAATCCATTCCATGATCTCTAGCATTTCTCACCCACAACCAAGGCATTAATTTGATGTGCACTTTTGCGTCATCATCATACTTTCTAATTTCATTCTTCACCCATGTAAACCACTCCGTTATCCTGTACTGATTAAAGGCCATCCAATCGTACCAAACACTTAAACCTTGTTTGTTCGTACTCATCGGAATTTGAACGTCTACGTCTTCAAAACTATTGTAATTAGTTGACCACAATGTATTTAGATGATCAATAGACTGGTGTTTTTCTTTTAACCAAGTTCTGAATTTACTTTTGGTATATTCGGATACTTCTCCTGTATTCCATGTTCCTTCACGTGTAAAAAAACTAGGCTCATTAAATAACATATAGCCTAATTTTGAATGCTCCTTATCGCTTACTAAAGGAATAAAATGTTCGAAAAGTTTAGCATAGATTTCTCTTGCTCCGGGATGATCAATATCGTATGTTCCATACTTTCGACCTCCTACATCAAAATTATCATACTTTTCATATGCCCAAGCAGGAATGTTATTGTTATCAATAAATACCGCTCCTATGTTTTGGTTATTGTTGTTTGCTACTTTATCATATGTCCATTTCTTATAGGTGAAATCTTCATTGATAAAACTTGGTGAGATGTACTCACTTCCATATGCTCCACAGTATTTTTTAGTATCATCAGAAACATCTTCTGGTTTCCATACATAATCCATCAAGAAAACAGTTTTGCCGTTTTGTGTTAGATGATTATTGTTGAGCTGAATATTAGAAAAGTTGATTTCAGTAGTTTCTTTTCTAATTATATCTTTTGATAGTACTTGATGTATATGAGCCACCGTTTCATCAAGTAATTCTAACGTTTTTTGCCTTTCAAAATCAGGAAGATCCTCCGCTAATTTTTGGGCTTCCTCCTTATATAAAGGATGTTCTGCGTAATAGTTCTTGTTTTCAGATATCGATTGTTCATCCACTTTAGCAAAATCTAAAAACAACTTTGCAGTAAACACAATCATCTCCTCTTTTTGAGTATCAATCTGTTGTTTGTTTGCTTCAAGAATTAATGTTTCGAGTGAATCAATTTTTGCTTCTACTAATTGTTCTAACGACTGACCAATAGAATTGAAAGAAAACACAAGAGATAATATTATAGTAAAAAAGTAAGCTTGTCTATTCATCTTTGATTATAATTTATTTCAACAATATCAATTGATATCATTTAATATTTATTCATTCTATACTTATCAAAAAGGTCTAATGTAAAACAATAGACCTTTCTGATATCATAAAAAACAATCTATTTATATTTTTTCAAGACGAATATCGTCTACATAAAATGTTCCTTTACCTCCGTGTGTAGTGTTCGAAGGGACCATTAAAACCAATTTCCCATTAACGATATTGGTTAGCTTTATTTTGGTTTCCACATCAATCCATTTACCTGTTTCTAACTTTTTAAATTTGATAATGGATTGAATCCAAGCTTTATTCGGTTCTACAAAACTTAGATGTAAACTTTTGGGATGTTCTTCCTCCAAGAACACTTTTAAGTGCACTTTATACTCTCCCTCTTCAGTGTTTATTTTAAAACTATCCTCTACTTTGTTATTGTTTTTGCTTTCGATTTTCATGTTCTGCTGTTCGGGAATAGCATCACAAGAAAATTTACAACTTACTACACCTGAAGCTGACTTTTCATCAGTGATATTCCAGTATTGTTTATCTTTTGTCCACCAACCGCTCATTCTTGTTTCAAAACCAAAATTCTTTTGGTTCAAAATGCTTTCTGCTTCTTGGTGATCTTGCGCTTGACAATCATAGAAGTTAAATGATGCTAACAGTAGTGTTAATGTGAAAAGAATTGTTTTCATAAGATTATAATTTGTCGTTTGTCTTGTTATGTTACTTATTTTTTTGATGCTCCTTTGACTTCTACAAAAAGCACATCCAATGGCTGTACCGTAATACAATTATTTAATTTCTCTCCAGTCAAAATATTTTTTACTGAAGTTGATTTCTTGGAGTTGGTCAATTTAATTTCAATATCTCTAGCCTCCTTACCAATATTAATCAGCGTAAGAATATTGTTATTTTCATCATCCTGAACATACCTCCAAAATATTCCCTTCTTATCTTGATCTTTTAAATCATTCACTTGAAGAGTATGAGTTGAAGTTACTTTTGCTAAGGCTTTTAACTTCATTTCATCTAGATCGGCTACTACTATAATTTCTCCATTACCTTTAGTTAATGGCGATAATTTCTCTCCGTATTCATTCTTTAGAAGACTTGCTTTATCTATGACAACAGTACCTCCATTATCCAAATATTTTTGTAATGCTTCTTTTTCTGATTGTTTTACAAATGGTGTTTTTTGAACAACCACTACATCCCAATTTTCTTGAGATTGCTTCTTTAAAATATTCTCTGTGACAAAGCCAATAGAATACCCTTCAAAAAATAGATTTTCATAAGTGCTAAAAACATCATCCATGTGTTTTTCAAGGTTTATAGCTGATGTTTCAGAATAAAAAACACGAATCGGTTTTCTTAGGTTTTGAATAGAAGTAAGTGCTTTAGCATTGGCATTTAAATCCATCATTGTTCTCGTCACCTGATCAACCACAGCAGGCTGCATGGCTAAAGAACCCGCATAACCCTTTTCTTTATAGCTTTTTAAAGAACCATCTTCTTTACGAGGCCAGAACCAAGCTTTACTAGAATTTAAACCTAAGACTGTCGCCATCCAATGCGTTGCATTCACATAATCGAGGTTCAAATCCAATTCTCTGAATTTTACAGTTGACAAATAGTGAGTTTCAGAATTGTAGATGACCTTATTAGGTGATATCGATTTATAGAAATCATAACTCATACACATTTCTCTCCAAGAGTAAGCATAATGATCTACCCAATCTTCTTCTTTACCCCACATCGCAGAATAATGAGAACCCGCATCGTTACCTACAATTGATGTTAAATCAGTTAATGCTTCCATATCAATACCATGATCTCTTTTGTTTTCTGTCCAGAGATTAGGCATTACTTTAATATGAGTGTGTGCATCTTTATCATGAGACCTGATTTCATCTTGTAGAAAAGTAAACCATTCTGTGACTCTATGTTGATTAAAACTCATCCAATCGTACCATTGAGATGTCCCTTGAAGTTTACCGTCCATTGGAATAGTGACCTCCACAGCATCAAAAGAAGAAAATGAAGTACCCCAACGTTTATTTAATACACTAATATCTTGGTGTAACTCCTTTAGATAGGTTTTGAACTTTTGAATAGTAAAATTAGAAACTGTACCGGTTGCCCACGTATCTTTCATCGTAAACCAGTGTGGTTCGTTCGTTAATAACCAACCTAGTTTTGCATAATTTTTACCTTTTGTAAGTGGAGCCACCACAGAAATTAATTGACGCTGAATTTCCTTTGCTCCAGGGTTATCAATATCATAACCAGTATATCTACGTCCACCTACTGTAAAATCGGTATACTTATCTATTGACCACTTAGGAGGATTAAGATGGTTCATAAACACAGTTCCTAATGTGCCACTTTTCTTATTTTTAATCTCATTCAGTTTGAAATGCTTTAACGATCCATCTTCATTAAGATATCCTGTTGTAAGATATATGCCATCTTGTGCCCCATAAAATTCTTGAAATTCTGTACTTGTAGGTTTCCAAACGTAGTCATAAATAAATACAGGGTTCCCGTTCTGTTGAATTGTATTATTATTGATGTCCAGGTTAGACCAATCTATTTTTGGTGTTGTTTGTCTTTGGTGATCTCCTTTTAAAACTGCTTCCAATTCTTTTTGTGCATTTTTAATCATCAAAAGAATTTGCTCTCTTTCAAATTGAGGTAAATACTGAGCATTTTCCTCTGGAGTTTTATCATTTAGCTTTTTTACTAGGGAGAACAACTGTACGTTTTTCTTATAATTGTTCTCATCCCAATCAGCATATCTAGAAAAGATTTCAGCTGTTCTGAATGTACTGAGTTCTTTACTAACATCAATATCTTTCTTTTTTGCTTTCTTCACCAACTTTTGAAGTTGACTTATTTCATCTTCTATTTGTTGCTTTAAGTCTTGAGCGTCCAAAGAATGGAAACAACTCAATATAAGTAGTGTTATTACAATTAAATAATTCTTCATTTTTATCATGCTTCTGATTATAATTTTAGTACACACCTTGAAAAGTTTGTTACTTCAAAAATGATTTTTATTTGTTCCAAGCACGTCTTCTTTTGTAAATAATTTGTCTCATCATTCTTAAAAAAGGTGAATTCAACACATTCATCAAAAATTAATTTGATGAATGTGTTAAACTGTAATTATCACCAACTCATCATAGAGTTTTCATCTATAGATTCATTATTAAGGACGTTTTTCAACAGTAGTCATTCTGAAATTATCTACATAAAAATCTACATCTCCAGTAGCATCATTAATTGAATTGATCATTAACACAAAATCTTGTCTGCTTTGTCCAATTGTTGATGTTGTAAAAAATGATCTACTAATAGTCACCCATTTACCCCTTTCAATTGATGAAACATCAAATGGTATGTTAGACCAGTTTGCTCTGTATTGTACTTTAAATATATTCAAATCTACTCCTTCTGGTATAAACAAATCCATCGTTATTTCATACCAACCTTCATCCAATTCATCCATTTTATTGATGGCTTCTGTAGATTGAATAAATACTTTTGCACCACTATAACTTGGCGCCAAGTATCTTATACATGCGTTATCTCCATCAGAAGACTTCCCTTCAAATCGATTTACTGTTGAGGTATTTGTCCACCAACCATAAGCTCCACCAAAATTTTCTGATGATTGTGAAAAACCTGGAGTTACAAATCCTGAAAGTTTGTTTTCTTTACCTTGCATCACCACAAGTTTATTTTCAAAATGTTCTAAAGAAACATTGGCTAACGATTTAATCATCTCCCCATTGTACTCCACATAGATACTATCAGAATTATAAATTGGCGAATCAAACTCTATTTCAACCTGTTTTCTAGAAGACTCATTCAATCTAATTTCTTTGATATTTACTCCTGAAACTTCTTTACCATATTGTTTTATAAGTACCTCGAAATCTGCTTTTACTGCATCAGAATTAATGTCTTGTAAATTTTCTGAAACTGTAAATGATAAAACATTAGCACCTATACTTGTTTGAGATATATCACTATTAATATAGGTAGGTTCCTCAGGGAAAAGAAGCTGAATATAGAATGGAAGTTGCATTGATTTACTGTCATCATCGATAGGCATTCCTTCTCTTACCCAAGAAACTGATCCTGCTTCAAAGGCATCTGTAACAGCTACCGAATAACTTGCTTCTACCTCCCAATCTATTGAAGTAGCTGGGTCTGCATTATTTAATGTCCATTGAATACTTGTAGGTGAACCTTTTAACGTTTCATCTTTAAAGACTAATTGATCACCTGCTGACACATCAATGGTTGGCCAATTCGATGGATCCCCTACAACATCGCCTTCGGCAAAATTAAATACAACAGCATCGTTATAATACACACTATAAGTAGGTGTAATCGCTAATGTAGTCACATTTACTTTTAAAGGTATCACTACTTCCTTCGATCCATTGATCAAATATTCGTGGTCTTTTCGTATCGCATTTATTGCACCTACTTTATGAGTCCCATTTTCCCAATATTGATTGATGGCGATAGAATCCGTTGAATTATCCAATGATCCTGAAGAGAACTTCCACGTTCTATTGTTCGATTGTCCAACAGTAGATACATCTACAAACTCTAATTCTTCACCTGCTGATAGATCAACAATTGGCCATTCTGATTCTGCAGGAATAGTTGCCCCTGCCTCTAATCTAAATATCTCATTCCCATCATATCTCACAATAACTGACGGCTCGATTTCAGGTGTTTTCACCTTAAAAATATACGGTAACTGTACATTAATATTGGCCTTAGGTAATTCTTCATTTGCTCTTTGAATAGAAACACTACCTGCGCCTTGATTACCCAACTTTTCATAATGAAAAGTAGTGGTAATTTCTTCTAATGAAGCTCCATCTTCCGTAATTGCATTGTCTACTAAACGCCATAATCTATAATCAGGACGACCAATTTTTGTAGAATCTACATACGTAATCTTATCACCAGCATTTATTTCTAAAGTATCCCAAAGTGATTTATCATCATCTATCACTGTCCCTTCAGGAAGTTCTGCTATAACTTCATCATTATTTAAAATATATAGATGAGGATTTATATCTGCATAAACATCCACTTGGAAAGCAGTATCAATTACCCAAATACCATCTTCTCTCTGAACTGCAGATAAGGTATCATATCCTTTATAAGTTACTTGTTCAGAAAATGTATTGTAAAGACGTACACGTTGAATACCACTTTCCTTGAAGAGTACATTAGCGGTCACATTTTCATTGACTGTTCCTACACCTTCCATGATGTACTTTTCTAAGGTATCACGAGAGTTAAAATCTGGAGAAAGGTAATAATTCCCCGAATCAATTTCCCAATGATGAGTCAATACACCTTGAGAGGCATCCATAAAAGAAATGTATTCTCCTATAGACACTGCATAAGGCTTCCCTGGAGCGATGGTAGTGTACCAAGTCACATCCGAAAATTCGTTAGCTTTTAGCTTTAATTCCTCCTCCTTACAGCCAAATAAACACAAGCAAGTAAAGAAGCTTAAAAATATACATTTAAATTGATTCATAGCTTATTATTTATCTAGGTTAGGATTTGATATTATTTCGGATAATGGCAAAGGAAAATAGTTATGCAGTTCTGGATTGAAATTAACTGCTGCCATCTCAAAATCTTTGACTACAATAGAATTACTTCCATTTGGTACATCTCCAGGTTTTAAATGAGAGTTTCCTCTCCAACTATAATTACCATTGAGATTTACATACCTATATCCAGCCAAGTAATATCTTTCCTCGGCTCTCATTTGATAATTTTGTTTAGTAATTCCCCACCTTCTTAAATCAATCCATCGGATCATATGACCTTCAACAGCTAATTCTAAAGGTTTGTCATGATACATCAATTGATACATCAAACTGTCTGCCGTATAGGTAACTCCATCATAATCATGTGATGTATCACCGTTTCCATCGCCTAATAATCTTAATCCCCATCTTTTTCTGATGGCATTCATATATTCAAGACCCTTTTCTACATTGCCTTCTTTGATGTAACACTCCGCTAAGTTCAAATATGCTTCTGCTAATCGATTGACTGTTACATTTTTACCTGAGTGTAATGAACCGTAAGGCAATGTATTTTCATGAGTCAAGTTATCATGGTTAGAGAACTTTTTCCAATACCCGTATTCATTATCTCCAAAACCTGCTTGCTGAGGAACATTTCCTGATAAGTAATAAGTGGTTTGCTCATCAGGTACTAAAGCGATCATTGCCGATGCTCTAAGCGGTACATTTCTTAACTGAGTATCGCCTAATTCATCGATATAATAATTTCTATCATCCTGTCCGTCCATTACTTCATGCTCATAAGCATATGCTATCCATGCCGAAGGAAGAAATTCTCTAGATCCACCCAAGTTACCAGGAGCAGATCTTGCTAAACGGTTAGAAGGTCTTCTTTCATCCCAATTCCCTAAGTCTGCACGTAATTCTGCATGATAACAGATTTCAAAAATAGACTCTTTATTCATCTCTCCTTGAGTCGTGAATTGTAAATCACTATCAGTCACCAATTCATAACCATATTCGGCATTATGAATTAACTCATCATAAAAAGGTTTTGCTGATGCATAATCTCCTTCAAACAAGTACATATTACCTAAAAACATGGCTGCAGTACCTTTATTTGTTCTACCTATATTTGTACTTTCAGTAGAAAATGAAATTGGTAAATTTGCATATGCATACTCAAAATCTTTTTTGATGAAGGCCAATACTTCTTCTGCAGGTGATACAGATATCATGATTTCCTCCAACGTTTGAGGTACTTTATCACGAATTACTACACGTCCATTGTTAAATGATTGATATAAATAGAAGTGATAAATTCCTCTTAGCATTCTAGCTTGAGCCATTTGCTCAATCCATAGAGTTTCTTCCTCCAAATGCTTCAGCTGATTCGTTAATCCTTCAATCAGTTGATTTGCTCTGAAGACTCCCTCGTATAATGCCTGCCATTTTTTACTAATTGATGGACTAGAATCATTATACATATGGTTGTACCAAATTAATGCATCTCCATTTGTTGGAGAAGGTCGGTTCCAACCCGGGTACCCCATATCTGATCTCCATGTTTCTTCTGTAATATTTAATACATAATGATTCATTAGAGTGGCATATGAAGCCGTTAGTACCTTATCAGACTCCGTTAAATTATTGAAGTAATCTTCAATTGGTTTTTCGTTTGGATTAGCCTCATTTAAGTAATCCCTTGAACAGCCTAAAAGGCATATATTGATAATTACTAATAAGCTATATTTTATAAAAGCGTTAGATGTTTTCATCGTCTTGTGATATTATTTTGCTTAGAAGTTTAATTTAAATCCAGTTAAGTACATGGCAGAAATTGGATAGTTTCCTTTATCCAAACCTCTTGATGAAACACCATTACCTGCTACTTCTGGGTCGTAACCTGTATATCTAGTAAGTGTAAGTGGGTTTTGAGCCGACACAAATACTCTGATATTTGTTGCACCTACTTTTTTCAATACATTTTTCGGTAATGTGTAACCGATTTGAATATTCTTAAGTCGAATGAAAGAACCATCTTCTAACCAAAGGTCTGTGTAAGCTTTGAAGTTATCATTCTCCTTCATTCCGCCTCTGTATGCAGGAATATCAGAACTTGGGTTTGCTTCTGACCAAGTTGAAACTTGATTCTTATGACGACCTTCGCTGTAAGCTTGAGCATTAGATCCGTTCATCACTTGATGTCCAATTGCTGCATACCAATGCATCATAAAATCAAATCCTTTCCAGTTTAAATTCACAATTAAACCCGCTTCCCAATCCGAAAATCCAGAACCTGAATATACTCTATCAGAATCCGTAATTTCACCGTCACCATTTGTATCCACATAGATTAGATCGCCCATTTGAGCATCCGGTTTGATTTTTCTAAACTCTTCTAATTGCTCGGTCGTTTTCACTATACCATCTGTTTTGTATAAGAAAAATGCCCCTGCTTCATAACCTTCTGCAAATACAGTTACTTTAGAACTTGCTTCAGCACCAGAGATCAATCCATTATCACTCGTATAGATAATTTCATCTGTATTCATATTGGTGATCTCGTTGATATTCTTAGTGAAAGTACCGTTAACACTCCAATTAAATTTGGTGGTTCCACCTTTATAACCTAGTGCTATCTCTAGACCTTTGTTAACCATATTACCCATGTTCATCGTCAGTTTAGAGTTGGATCCACTACCTGTACCTACAGACGGAGGAAGCTGAATAGGGAATAACATATCTGCTTTCTCTGTGTGATAAACATCGGCTACTAAAGTGAACTTATTATCCAAAAAGCCTACATCGATACCAAAGTTATTTTGTATTGATGTTTCCCATTGCACCTCTGTATTTGCGTATCTCACTTGTCCAGCTCCATAGTATAAAGCTTGGTTTCCTGCTCCTCCAAATGGATAATCAAGACCATGTTGTATGGTCACCTCATCGGTGTAAGGCAAGAAGCTTTGTCCTCCTACCTGACCATGAGACGCTCTTATTTTAAAACTGTTCGCTACGTCTCTTATTCCTTTCCAGAATCCTTCATCAGCTACATTCCAAGCACCTGATACAGATGGGAAAAACTTCCATTTATTGTCTTTAGAAAACTTAGAATTACCATTATAATTACCACTCATTGAAAACATATACTTCCCTTTGTAATCGTACATGATCCTTCCTAAAGTACCAATCACTTTATAAGTATAATTATAACCTGATGTTGCAGCGGCATCCAAAGTTGCTCCATTCAATACTCTAATCGAGTTATCTACAATACCATATTTTCTAGCAGTAAAACTCTCATTAGTATAGATCTCATTAGAAGCACCTAACATTGCTGAGAATTTATGATCTCCCAACTTTTTGGAATAAGTTAATCGACCATCAAAAGAGGTACCTGTTCTTCTTCCTGATGAATTTTCTACAAAGCTATTGGCATTGTTCGATAACAATTGTCCTTGTGAATCATAAGTAGGAATAAATGGATTGAACTGAATTCTAAAATCATTGATTGAATTTGCACCAATATTACCTCTAAATCTTAAGTTTTTAGTTAGCTCGTAACCAATACTAATATTACCCTGTAAGCGATCGCGATACAATTTATCTTCTCTACGCATAGTTGTCACTACTTGATTCGCAATTGACGATTCAGGTGAGTGTCCAATACCAGGTGAAAATACAGGTTCGTCCTTATTTGGATCTACTTCAGGCTGATAAGGTTTATAGCGAATCATTTGTAAAAGTAAATAAGGGTTTGCTCGAGTAGTTGTTTCTGAGCTAATGGCTAAACTTGAATTAATATCCCATTTACCTTGCTTGTAACGAACACCTGCTCTAGCATTTTTTCTAGAAAACCCTGAGTTATATACTGATCCTCTATCGTCGTAAATTCCACCTGTAAGATTATAAGTAAGACCGTCACTACCACCACTTACACTTAGGTTATAGTTTTGTGTCGGCTGATTATCTAATAATATTATTTTGCTTAAATCTGTTTCGTTGTTGAACCATTCCGGTCTTTGCCCAATGGGTAAAATCATTTCCCCATCGTGGTTACCATTCATGTTACGCTGTTTTACGATATCAAAATATATTTGCTCATTTGTATTCATGAGCGGAATATCAGATGTAATATTTTTAATACCGTATGTTCCGTTTATTGATAAATTTAGCTTCCCTTTATTTCCTTTCTTAGTCGTAATAAGAATAACACCATTTGCACCTCTTGTACCGTAGATTGCACAAGATGCCAAATCTTTCAAAATATCTAAAGTCTCTATTTCTGATGGTGCTAAACGAGGATTTTCATTTTGAGGAATCCCATCCACCACATACAAAGGTTCTGTTGCCCCTGCCATATCAGAAACCGTACTTACACCTCTAATCTGAATAACTGAGTTTTCTCCAGGTGCACCATTGTTCGAAACATTTACACCTGCAATTTGTCCTTGAAGGGCATCACCGAAATCACCGGTCGTAAACGTTTCTATCACATCACTTTTAACATGAGACACAGCTCCAGAAATTTCTTTTTTCTTTTGTTCACCATATCCAATTTTAACCAATTCATCCAAAAGTTGTACACTAGAAGAAAGCATCACATCCAATCTTGTCTGATCTTTAATTGCAACAACTTTACTTTCCATACCAATGAATCTGAATTCAAGTACATCGCCTTTTTCTACCATCAATTGGTAATCCCCATCAAAATTGGTGATGGTTCCGGAGGTGGATCCTTGAATCAAAACATTTACTCCTGGGAGAGGTAAATTGTCGTCGCTACCAATCACCTTCCCTTTTAAATGTACTGTCTGTGCTTGTACTTCATACCCTAAAATGAATAGAATAAAAAATATCAGATAGAAGAGTAAAAAGTTAGGCTTTTTAGTGTTTTTTGTAAAATTCATAATCATTTAATCGCCTTTTTAATTGAAAAAAAGTAATTCTCAATGAAGGACTATTATTGTTAGATAAATGCCCATAAGTATTATTGAGTTTGCTAAAAGGGTCAGTTAAAAAATAGTAATAATTGTACTTTCGCCCTTTAATGAATCAAAGGTAGAATTTAAGATTTCTACAACTGTCTTTTTTTGTTAATTCAATGTCTTTATTTCAAATAAACAACTCATTAATAGGGATTTAACCTACATATTTTGTCTGTTTTAGTATCAATAATGTCATTTAATGTGATAAAAAAATACATTAAATTTCATCCAATTCTTTGCTTAGCTATAGTTATGCTTTTGTTGATTTCCCATATTTACCAGGAGTTAATCCATAAGTATCTTTAAACATTTTAGTAAAGTGAGTTCGGCTTTTGAAACCCGTAAGAAGGTAAACTTCTGATACAGGAATTTTTTCCTGAACTAACAACTCTGCTGCTTTTTTTAATCTAAACATACGCAATAACTCAAGGGGAGTATGGTTAGTTATTGCCTTTACTTTTTGATAGAAGTGTGTTCTATTTAAATACAATTCTTTAGCAAAGAAATTAATGTCTAGTTCTTCGTTAGAATAATTGTCCTCCATCAATTGATACAACTTATCAATAAAAATTTTATCGTTTTTATCGTTTGATTTTCTTTCTAATTCTATAGGTACATCTATCTTAAATCGCTCTCTTAATAGTAATCTATTTTTTAGAAGCATTTGGATAGAAGTAATTAAGTGTTTCATATCAAAAGGCTTGGTGATATAAGCATCTGCACCAATTTCCAAACCACTAATTTTATCTTCAACACTCGATTTTGAGGTTAATAAAATCACTGGAATATGGCTTGTTCTAATATCTAACTTTAATGAGTTACATAACTCTAAACCATTTAATTCTGGCATCAGAATATCCGATAGTAATAAATCAGGCCACTCTTTTTCTAAATAATCTAAACATTTCCTACCATTTTCAAACGCTTTAATATTAAAGTGATCGCTTAAAACCGATTGAACAAATTCTCTTAAGTCAGGATTATCTTCTACAAAAAATACCGTTTGGTCTTTAAGGTTTTCATCTATCTTTATTTCAGGAAGCGCCAGATTATCGGGTAATAATTTCTGTCTCTCTTCGTGGCTTTCTTCTTCTAACAATTGACTTAGTCTCACCTCATTAAATTGACTTTCTTTACTCACCTTTGTTGGTATAAAGACATGGAAAGTGGTCCCTTCTTTATCATTAATAGATACTTTAATTGTACCAAAATGTAGATCAACTAACTTTTTAGAAAAGGCCAAACCAATTCCTGATCCTATATTAGACGTATTGGTTTTAGATTGATAAAATCGATCAAAAATAAAGGGTACATCTTCTTCAGATATTCCTTGTCCGCTATCTGTAATATACAAATCAATTCCATCAGCATTCGATGAATACTCCATAGTGATCGAATCCTTTTCCTGTGTAAACTTAAAGGCATTATTTAATAGATTATTCAATACGATTTCCAATTTATCGTAATCCGCATTGATAAATATTTTATTTGCTTCTCCCTTTAAGCGAAACACCTTATTTTGTTTTTTGGCTAAAGGATCAAAATCTTCCTTCACGTTGGCCAATAGTTCAATAAGGTCAAAAGACTTTAGCTGTAACTTAAGTAAACTTTGTTCTGCCTTATTAAAATCTTGTACTTGATTGACCAACTGATACATTTTTTTAGACTGCCTATTAATTAAATCTAAATGCTCAAAAGCTTCTTTGTGTGAACTGAACATCTTCAATAACACCTGTATTGGTCCAGATATCAGCGTAAGAGGAGTTCTAAATTCATGCGAGATGTTCATAAACATCTGTTGCTTCGTTTTATTTAGTTCTTCCAGTCTATTGTATTCTAATTGTTCAATCTGCAACTGATGTTTTAGACCTGTAAGGTGCAGCAAAAACTTTATGGTTATGCCTATTAATACCACACCGAGTATCACATAAATAATGTAGGCCCAAACCGTTTTCCAATAAGGTGGTTTAATCTCTATAGAGATGCTTTTAATTTTGCCGTAATCTTTATTTGAATTAGAAGTGGCTACCTCAAATGTATAATTACCTGGAGGTAAACTATTAAAACTTGCTGTCTTTAGATCTGAGGTCACTTCTACCCATTCTTTTTCAATAGGTAAGAGTCTGTATTTTAGTAAATGACTTTTAGGATTACTGTAATGTAAAGACAGCATCTCAATAGAAAATACATTCTGATCATAATTTAAGGAAAAGTGATCTGTACTATTGAGGTTTTGAGTGAGAATGATATGATCGCTCACACTTTTATTGGGCTGTACTTCTTGATTATAGATTTTTAGTTCTCCAAGTCTCAGTTTAGGATAAGATTCTTCTGAGATACTATCGGGATGAAAAATACAGAATCCATTTGCCCCTCCAAAAACCATCTTGCCATCTTCTAATAATGTCGATGTATTTTCGAAAGGTGCCACAAGCATCCCATCTTCTTTACTGAAGGTTCGAATCACAAACGTCTTAGTATTCAATACGTTTAATCCTTTGTTAGTACTAATCCATAGATTATTATTTTTATCAGATAAAATTGATTTAACAACGTTATTATCTAAACCTTCTTTCTCTCTAAATGATTTAAACCTATAAGTAGAAGCATCTTTTGTTACACGGCATACTCCCCCTCTTTCTGTACCCACCCAAAGTTCTTTATTAGGTAATCGAATAATTGAAGTAATGTGATTACTTGATATCGAATTGGGATCTTTGGATGAATGCACATACTGTTGTGTTTCTAATGCATCTAATGGAAGATCTTTATTCTGAATACGAATCAATCCGTTCAATCTTGTACCAACCCACACCACATCAACTAAAGGATCAAGGTACATATATCTCATTTCACTTGATAAGTTCTTCGTTTGCTGTTTGAATTTCTTTAATTCTTGTGCATCAATTAAAGTATTGTTTTTAATCTCCAAACGGAACAATCCCTCATTGGTTGCTAACCAATAATAACCAAATCTATCTTTGGCAACTGATTTAATATTCAGTTTATCTAAAAAAGGAAATCTGCTATCGTGAATTTTCAACCACTTATCAGAATGTTTTTCTTGAAAATAGATATGACCATAATTATAAATACTCTTAATCCATTTATTATCTTCATTATCCAAATAAAGATTATTTACCTGATTAGTATCAAAATTTTTCAGCCGATTTTCAAGTCCACAAAATTGATTTTGAGCGATATCATAACAGTAGACTCCTCTGAAATTGACGTTAAACAATAAGGTGTTTTGATCAAATTGATTAATGCTTAATACTTGGCTCTTCTTTGGAAAACGTTGCTTTTGGTTATTAGGAATTTTAAAATTACTGAAATCTTGAGATCTATTATTAATATGATATATCCCTTCTGTAAAAGATGCTATCCAATCTCCACTCTCTTTATTGAGGGCATACACACTCACCCTATCTAAAGGTAAACTTACTTTATTTTTATACTTGCTTAGTCGAACTTCCTTTTGCAATTCGTGATAATCATCTATCACGTCTAAACCTGTAGAAATATGTCCTAAATAAAGCTGATTATCTTGAGCACAGTAAATACTTCTAAACCTGTTTTTGGTAAAGTATTTATCTGAAAAAGATAGGATATCTTCACTATTCTCGTTGATTTCATATTTATAAATACCGGAATTCCCTACGATAAAGACATGTTTTTTATCCGGAGTTATCGTAATTCCTCTCGTGTTTTTTAAACCTTCTAATTTTATTTCTCTATAGGTGTCTTTTTCTAAATTGTAGATAATTACCCCATCAATAGTTGATATAATGAGATGGTGATCCAACTGAACTAAACCATAGTAATAAAAGCCATTCTTCTTTTGACTTTCGATAGTAATAAACTTCTTAAGCTCATACGTTTCTTCATCAAAAAAGTATAATCCATTGTGCTCAGATACACAAATTATTTGATTTTGATACTTGAATATGTGGTTGATCGTAGTTCCATTAATATGTACTTCTGCTGACTCCGCCTCATATAAAGTTTGAAAAATTTGATCTTGATAATTGTATAATGAGATGCCACGTTCCGTACCCACCCAAATGTTGTTGTTTTTATCTTGGTAAAGCGATCGAACTCTATTATTAGTAATACTCTCTACTTCTCCTGTATTCCTAAATATTTTAAAATCAAAACCATTAAAGCAATTCAATCCATCAAAAGTACCCAACCATAACAATCCGTTATGATCCTCTAAAATGGATGTTACACCATAATGGGAAAGGCCATCACTCATTGAGTAACTTTTTGTTTTAGAAAAGGTATTCTCTGAATATGAATATTGATTAATGCATATTAAAGCAAGTAGTAAAAGGAAAAAATACTTCTTCATTAAGTTAATATTAAATCTATTCATCTCATTTATTGAATACATATTCTTGTAATTAGTTTTCGAAAAAATTTGCTAGATAATTTAGGGAGTATTCCTCTTATGATGAATGTAAAAAATTTATTTAAACAAAAATACATTCAATTTTTTGTAAACAAACAAATCATCAGCTAAAGAAACTTAACAAAAAAAATCACTTAGAATAAGTACTGAATATCAAAAACAAAAATATCGTTGGGGAGTGGCAACTGTTTTTATTAAAAAATCACTCCTATTGATTTAACTATTAACTTCCTGTAAAAATAAATGGTATGGATAGATCAGAATCTTTTTTTACAAATACTTTTTCCATCCATTTCATTGACCTACTGAAAAACAATCTCATTGGGTATCACTCCCACTTGAAAAGAATCTAATTTCGCCCCCATCATATTGTATTGAAACACCCATCCTTTTTGGACATAATCAATCGCATCGGTGACATAAATGTCGTTGTTATTTGGATTGACACCTAAACCATAAAACAACCTTCTCCCTTGTGGTACTATAACTTTTCGTTCAAAATGATCGGCATAAATATCTTGTTGGATGACATCTTTCTGAATAAAAAACAATTGATCTTTCTCCTTATTTATTCTTAACCTTGAGGGCATACTTAGATAATCATCTGCACTTAAAGAGAAAGATTTTTTGATGCTAAACGACGTAGGATCTACTTGTACTAATGCTGGTTGAAGTTCCTCTAAGCCACCATTGCATAAAACCCATATCATTTCGTCTTTATCAACTACTAAATCAATTGGGCCAATAGGTAAAGCTAAACTATCTACAATTTCATCGGTAGAAGTGTCTAATTTTAGTAATAACTGTCCTCCTTTTCTTTTATCAAAAACTGTTTTTGTTTGGGTAACATACACATAATCATCCAATTCACACATCTTCTCTGTCCAACCCGTAGTAACGATATTTTTGACAACTTCATTACTTTTTAGATCAATCACATAAATTTTATCTGCGTACAAATCTGTTACGTAAGCTTTTTGTTCATCTACTTGGTACAAATACCTGGGGCTGCTGTTAGGAATATCAATACGATCCATCCACTTCCCTGTTTTCTCTTCCATGATATCGATTCTAGAAGAGTTATTAACACATATATATGCTTCCTCATTAATGAAAGTCATAGACTGTGCTACATTGCCTAATTCAAAATTATTGATGCTTTTATACAACTCATTGTTTACTGTATCAGAAGCATATCTTTTATGCGATAAAGTGGCTACTCCCCAATCAAAATTACCCTCATTCACTACATACACTCCTTTTTCAAAAGTGATATTTTTATCTACTTCTTTTTCTGTAGAGACCGGCATACTGTCTTGTGCTGTATTACAAGCAACCAACAGAAACAGTGCTATATATATTGTGTATTTCATTTTTAAAAATTATAAGTGAGGGTGCATTGAAAAACTCTTCCTGGCATTGGTTTTCTAGCTATCGACTGATAATGATAATTAAAGATATTTTCCACTCTTGCTTTTACATCCCACGTTGAGTTCATCCATTTGATCTGTTTTCCAATAGTCAAATTTGTCAGATAATAAGGAGGTAAATATTCACTCCCATCGGTCTGAGTAAGCCTTTCTCCATATATTTGTTGCTCTACTATACTATACCATTTTTTATAATTCACTTGAAAATACCCCTGAAATGAACCTACAGGAGTATATATCAATTGTTTTCCTACCGATTGATCTAACTCGTCGTTCGCTTCTGTATTCTCTGAGTGAACCATTGAAATAGATGTATACAAATGAAAGTTCCAATCGTTTTTCTTATAACTTACTTCCGCAATTTGTTCAAGTCCTCGAGAATGTACTCTTTTTAAATTTTCAGGTCGCCATAAATTACTGACGGCAGGTTTCCATACAATCCAATTATCGATTAAACTATTAAAGCCCGTCAATTCATATTTCCATTGCCAATTAGAGGTGGTATTAGAACGGAGTTTGAAAGTAGCTTCGTAGGTCCATCCTTCTTCGGGTAGTAAATCAGGGTTTCCTACAGGATACCAGTACCTATCGTTTAAGGAAGGAGCATGAAAGTTCTTAGATACATTTGCTCTTACTCCAACCACTACTTTATCGTATGGATTAATATCTGTATCGATACCTAAACTTGGTAAGAATGGTTTAATATCGCCATCTATCCATTCCTGACGAGCCAAAAAACTTAAAGTAGTTTGATCAAAAATCACCCAATCTACTCCTGCATAAAGGTCTAAAGTATGTTGCGCTACTTCTTTATTGGTGGTATCGTTTACAGAATGATAGGCGTTACTATGAATCTGATCGTAATAATCGTCTACCCCTCCACGAATTAGAATTTTTGGTGTAAGCTGATACGTTGTTTTAAAATGATTTTGCCATTGTACCGATCGTGAATCCGATGCTGTCATTTTAGGGTTTTCATCATTATTTAGTTGGCGTTTATACCAAAGATCGTCTATTAAAAGTGCTGTAATAAATTCTGTTTTTAAACGATCGTTGGTAAATTTCCAATTCCCTAAAAGCTTAAAAGAATCATCTCCCTGCCAACTATCTCCCTCTTTACTGTCCATGGATGGCGTTAGTTCTCTATCACTTTTTTGATACCATGCGTTCAATTGAATTTGATGTTGGTCGTTGACTTTCCATGCCAACTCTTGCATTGCTCCATATTGAATCTGAGCAGAATGATCGTTGACCCAAGTTGGAGAATTAGGTTGAAGTGGGTTTTCAAACTCAAATCTATTTTGAGCATTTTTATAAAATAACTTTGTGGTAGATTGTAGCTTTTTGTTACCTAAAGTAACACTTGCGTTAGTAATACTATTCTCTAAGGTATTGAAGGTTTGTGAAGCCATCACTTTTGTATGGTCTTCAAAAACTACTTTAGAATTCATTTGAATGCCTCCTCCAAGACCGCCTGTGCCTTGCAACAAGCTAGACCCTCCATAATTAATGGTGATTTCGTCTGTAAATGCAACGGGAAATAACGATAAATCTACCTGACCCAACATCGGAGAATTTAGATTAATACCGTTCCAATAGACTTGAGTATGAGATGCTCCAGTACCTCTAAAAGAGGGTGTTGCCGTACCTCCAGCCCCATAACTTTTGATAAAAATTGGTGTTTGAAGTGTTAGTAATTCGCCTAATGAAGCTGATAAATATTGTTCAATTTTTTCTTTAGTGATTTGCGTCGTTTTAAAACTCAAACGTTCTGGTATTTTTTCCGCTTTTACCTCTACTTCATGTAAATAAACAGTACTGTCGGCATATTGTGCTTTTGATGAATACGAGAAACCGATCATCAAGATGGCAATCAAGATGCAGGTTTTATGGTTTAATATTTCATGAATTGTATTCATTATTGTCTGAATGTTATTACAATCAATAGTAGAGACTTTTATAAAAATGTTATGGTTGATTGTTCTTATCTACCTTTTTATAAAAGTCTCTACAATGAATCATTATTATTTATTTTCTTCGATCTGTTTATAGTAACTAATGTCTTTCATACAGAAATACATTGGTGTATTAAAATCTCCTGGAGGTCTAGTAGCGGGATCAGAAGATGACATATCAAAAGTAAGTTTACTCACTACTCCTAAAGTAGAAAGATCAACTGCTTTCCATACATCCAATATATCTTCGCCTTCCGCAAGAGATACATCAATAGATCCCGTTGTGTTTCCTTCTTTATCCCAACCTGTTACAGTAACTTTAAACCAATCTCCATCAGCAAATTTCTTTGCCATCCAATCCCCTTGTTTCATACTTAAATAACCATAGGCATTGTTCGTAAAAGAGATGGTATTCAATTGAACCGGTTGTACGAATACTAAGCTATCGGGATTCCAAGTAGGTCCCATTGATTTCGGTGATTTGTACATTACCAAATATTGCTCTCCATTTTCGACAGGTGCCGGGTATGCAGCATATTGAATATCTAATTGATTGGCAGGATAACCTGAAGGATCTACAGTAGAATGATCATAATTAGAAATTGCCAATCCCATTTTAGTCATCATATCAAGAAAGTTTAGGTTACTAATTTTCACGATACCATCAATTACTTTTTCATCGTAACAATCTTTCTCATTAAAAGTATCGTAATAATTTCCTCCTTTACCCCACCAATAGGTGTTGGTCGCTGTTAGTGTTCCATCATTTAAATTCACATAAGCAATAGCACTTTCCCACTTTGCTTTTAGTGTAATATCTGCTGTAACTTCAGTATCAAAATCAAAAAGCTCTTCTCCAACATACCAACCGCTAAAGATGAATTTTTCTTTAGTTGGATCTTCTGGAGCGGTTACTTTTTCATCTTCATCAACGATTACTTGTTGTAATTGTTCTCCATTATCAGGATCAAAAGTGATTACAAATTGATTGATTACTTCTTCATAAACAGCTACTAACGTTATTTCTGCTGTAATTGGCGTTTTAAAATCGAATGGAGAACCATCTACCGACCAATATTTAAAAATAAACCCTTCTTTTAAAGGATGTTGTGGTTCCTCAAGTTTTTCGTTTTCGATAATAGTAACCACACTATCTTTTGATGTATTATCGAATTGATAAGTAACATTGTGTGTCACTTCCAATTCTTTCCACTCTGCCATTAAAGAAAAATCGCTTTTTACTTCTTCTGTAAAGTCATAAGTTTCATCGTCTTTGGTCCATTGAATAAATTCATGACCCACTCTTTCAGGATTTGAAGGCTCTTTGACTACCCCACCTTTCACAATTTCTTGTGCCTTAATTGAGGTACCCCCATTGGTCTCAAATGTGACTTTAAACACTTTTAAAGACTCATCGTTTTCTTTGTTACATCCTGTAAAAATTAAGAATAACAAAAGAAGAAGCAGATTGAAGTTTTTTGTTTGTTTATACATATTTATATCTCGTTATTAAGTATGATTTAGCGTAATTAGATCGTGTTTAGTATCACCTTTCTCACTTTTCATAAGACGGTGATTTTTATTTATTTAAAATGAAATCGAAGCAGTACTCTCTAATTATTTATAATTTATTTATCAAGAAGGGATAGATCAGCCGCTTTAAATACCTCAGTAGATCGTTCACCGATTCTACCATTAATATCAATTGTTGCGGTATAGACTTTTACAAAATCAATAGCAATTAAGTCTACACTTTTGCCGTTATCATCCACTGCATTACTAATATCAAACAAGTCTGCAGCTCTTAATTTTCCTTCTTGTTCGTAGCCTTTATTATCGGCATACCCCCAGTCGTAGGCTTTGTTATAATAAATCCCATCATCAACAATAACATTGGACTCTAAAAGAGTACCCGTAAATGTTATTTCATTCTCTTGATAGAAAGATGGGAACATAGGTTGTGGATGCCACGGTATAACAGGAGTAAAGTCTAAAATCCCTTCCTCGGTGTTACCTGCATATACTTTCTTGTATTTAATAAGATGTTGATCTTCTGTAGCAGAAGGACGATAATAAGTAACTGATACATGATGTTTGGTTTCATTTTTATAGTACTCACTGCCTTTTAACTGATACCAAGGTTCGTTATCATCGGGGTAGCCATTACCGTTTAAATCTTGACAAACCATGACAATACCTGGCTCAGAACTACCTTCAAAAGGATTACCGTAAATGGCTAAATCATTTCCTTCTTGATTCATTATTGAATGATCAAATTTAAAAGAAACTGAACCTCCAAAAGTTCCTAAAGACAAGAAAGTATATGTATCTCCTACAATGTAATCTTTCGTATCTTGATCGTTATCTACCTTATTTAAAAACTGACCTGGGGCTGGAGAAAAATCTAAAACTTCTGTAATCCAAGGTGTGGCATTTGGGTTTTCATTAGGTTTATAAATGTTCTCTTGCTCTACTTCGTCGTTGGTATTTTGACAACTTCCTAATGATAAGATTAGGAGTAAAACCGCTACAAAATATTTAATGTACTTCATTTTTTTTTCAATAAAATGTAGGGAAGCAACAAAGCTGCTCCCCTACCCAGATTTATTAATAGAATCTAAATTGAATCTTTTATTTGTGGTACTCCATTATGTAAAACAGAGTATATTTTACCTTCTTTTGTGATAGTTCTTACATATTGATTTTTTCCTAAAAAGCTATCAAAAAGACTTACTTGGTCTGAAGTTAAATTGATTAATTCACCTGCGTCGTCCAATTCAACAAAAGAAATTTCTGTGTCTCCAACTAAAACTTTTACTGTTTCATCAAAAGTCACTTTTCTAATATTCCCTCTAACTACCTCATCAAAGAATTCGATTCCATGACGCATAGGTGCTAACCATTTCATACCATTGTATGCAGGTTGTCCGTTCACTTCTTCATTTCTTTCATAAGCAAAACCAACTTGTGGTGAAGACATGTAAATATCTTTTACTAAATCAAATACAAATGTTTGACCATCCAATTGGGCATCTCCTGCAGAGAATACTAATGGAAATGTGAAACATCCATAGTTAGAAGTAGTATATAAATCTTTTGTATTATTCCCTTCTTCATCAATTAAAAACACCTCGGTACCCCAAGCCCATCCTCTACCTAGACGGTTTAATTGTGCTTTTACCATGGCATGTTCCCCTAGTTCCATTGCTTGGAAATCTTCAGGAGACATAGTCGCATAAGTTACAGTTGTTTCACCAGCACCTAATTCCCATTTCGCAATAATGGTAATATTGGATGTAATAGGAGTAGTAAAATCAAACAAGTCATCACCTAAATACCAACCTACGAATTCATAACCCTCTTTTGTTGGAGCTTCAGGTTCTTGCACCATTTCATCCTCATTTACAGTTACTTGTTGTAATTGACCACCATTATCAGGATCAAAACTAACCACAAACTGATCAATTACTTCTTCATAAACTGCAGTAAGTGTGATATCTTGAGTAACAGGTGTTTCAAAATCATAAGGAGCGCCATCAATCGACCAGTTTTTAAAAAGATATCCTTCTTTTACAGGTGTAGAAGGTATTTCTAATTTTTGATCTTCGAGTACAGTTACTACACTATCTTCTTTTCCATTATCAAATGAGTAGGTTACTTGATAAGTTACTTCTAACTCCTCCCAAGTGGCTAATAATGTAATATCTGAAGTAATAGGTGTTTCAAAATCAAAAGTTTCTTCATTAATTGTCCAAGCTAAAAATTCATGCCCTACTTTTTCTGGTTGTGTAGGTTCTTTTACTTGATTACCGTCGTTTACTTCAACAGGTTCAATAGTATTACCACCATCTGTATCAAATGATACCGTATGTATATCAAGTATTGTTTTGTCATCTGTTGAATTACAACCAACAAATAATAGAATGGATAATAGGACTGAAATGGATTGTTTGAAAAAGAATTGTTTGTTCATCTTTAATTTTGTTTTTATGCTATTAGGATGAACTTGGGGAAATAAATAAAAGACACAGTAATGTACAGTGTAGTGTCTCATATGATACTTAACTCCCGAAGTTTCATCGAATAATTGTGCTTGGCAGGTCTCCTGACTTAACTCTTTTCTTAAATCGCCTTCTCGTTAAAACAATGGCACTTGATTTAAGTATTTTGAGCATTACAGTTGCGGGTACAGTTCTGGATTTTCACCAGATTCCCTATTCTCCTTTCGGAACCAATGCACAGCAAAGGTGTAGTTAATTTGAAAGTAATAAAGTGATAGAAATCACCTTGATTTAGAGCTTTTAATTAGTCGTATTGTTTATTGAAAATTTATAATGAAAAAATTTAATTTTTTAACAAAACCTAATCATATGAACATTTAGACCTAATTGCGACGTTAAAAAACCTAAAATTATCACAAAAAACAATCTTTATGAAAAAGCTATTATATGTATTCGCCTTATTCTTCATTGCTTTTAATGCACAAGCTCAATATGAAGTACAACCATCTGTTAGTCATCAGACACAAAATAACATTAATATTTTCAATGGATTAGACATGGGAATGACACCCAAACAGGTGGCAAAAACTATGGAAGAAAAATATAATGTTTCCCCTGATCTTTATGGTGTTTATCAAATAATGTTTTTAGGTGAAGTAGTAGCTTTAAAACCTGTTTATGATAATCATAAGCTTGTAAAAGTGGAGTTAACTTTAGAAAATTCTGATATAGAATCCATTCAAAAAAGCTTAACGATGATAGAACATTCATTTATTAAAAATGAAGATTGGAAAGAATCAAAATCTAGTGATGATCAATGGTTATTTGAAAAAAAATTAACACAAATGGTACAGCATAAAAATGAAATTGCTGTATATACCTTTGGTGTTCAACAAAATAATATAGGTTCCGATTGGCATGCTGAAATAATGATATCTCCAAGGTTAGTAGCTGATAAAGAATTAGATGAAGAAATTGTAGCAAGTAATAGTCTACAAATATCTCAATTGATATAATCCATTAAAAAAAGACTTTTTTCTTTATCCAATAAATTTACCTCACGCAAATTATATTTTTTTGTGTGAGGTGTTTTTTTTATCAAAAAGTTTTCGACTCATAAATGGTAAAAAAAGAATGAGATCAGATTCAATACAATGAGCTCAATTTTATAGATACAGCTTAAAGATGGATGATTTAGACTCATTTTTTTCATCAAATTCCTCAAAGATGATTCTTACAGTTTGTAAAGTTAGGTATATATCAAAAAACCACTATCAAGGTAATTTTTAATACATCTGTCTAGTTAAAACGTAAAATTGTACATAATAAAGTTGCTGTTGTATAGTTTCGATCTAGTCTATACAATTGTCTCTTTTTAAAGGAATTACTTAGTTAGTGTAACTATTACATTTTTTTGATAAAAACTAGCACGAAATGAATATAAAATTATTACTATCTAAGTTATTGTGTATTGTTACTTTACTATTAATAGCAACACCTGGAGTAGCAAATACTCTTACTTTAACAGCAGATCTAACAATTACTGATGTCAGTGAATTAAGTACCTACTCTAAAGTAGACTTGAATGGGTTTCATCTAAATATTGACATTGTTGGTGATTTAGGTAAAAAGATTGAGATCACCGGATTAACCGCTTCTGATACTGTAAATCAAAAAGTTACTATCGGAGCCGACGCAGAAGTGGAATTAGGTTTTGTCGACGGAAATTATCCTTTAGGCATACACGTTTATGGTGAGGTATTGACTTCTTCAATAAAATTTAAAGATGTAAATTCTCATGTTAATATTTATGTTGCAAAAGATGCCATCCTCAATAATACGGGTATTACAGAAATTTTCTTACCAAATGTAGTCATAGCAGGAACGTTCAATAATGATGGAAATTTCACCACATTAGCAGGAAATTCTATTGACTTAGAAATTCAAGATACTGGCACATTATATATCAAAGGGACGACCTATTTTGGACAAAATTCTGATATAACTATTTTGGGTACACTTAAAATAGATGAACAATTACGTATACATAAATTTAGTAAAATAGACTTTGGAAGCGATTGTGCACAAGGAATACTTGATGTAATAGATGTTATTTTAGATGTACATAATGACCCCGATGTTTTCGAAGTATTAGGCTGTGGAACAGTAAATCTCGGAGATTGCTCAGAAGTAGGAACATCAGGTGTTAACGCTGGTCGCTTTTGTGGTGATCTTCCCGTTGAATTAGTTTACTTTAAAGGTTACAAAGATAATGCGAATCATGTTTTGATCTGGGAAACAGCAACTGAACATAATGCCTCTCATTTTGAGATACAGGGATCTAATAATAGAACAGATTGGTCTACTTTAGGGGCAGTTGAGGCCTATGGTAATTCTCAGGTTTCTATTGAATATGAATATATTCAGAAAAGTGTAACATATACTTACTACAGATTAATACAATATGATTTTGATGGTCAATTTGAGGTGTTTGGTAGTATATCTATTGAAAAAGATGTAAATAATTTTAATACTAGAGTTTATCCCAATATAGCTTATACACATGACCAATTTAAACTAGAAGTCTCTGGAATAAATTCTGAAATAGTTGTTCATGTTGGATTGTTTGATCAAAAAGGTAATTTAGTTTGGAAAAAAAATATAAATGTTGAAGCTGGAGATCATAACATAGTCAGTACTTTTCGACTTGATAAAAGTTTAATAGCGGGTACTTACTTTTTAGTCTCTAACAACGGAACAAAGAAAGATATGAAAAGAATTGTGATAAAATAGTTTTCAAAGTATTTGTAACAAATTCAAAACCTCTCAGAACAAAATTCTGGAGGTTTTTGTTTTTAACCTAATATTTAATGAGAATACAATCTTTATGAAACCCATTCTTTACCTATTATTTCTTTTACATTATTCAGTAAGAGTATCCCCCATCCTATTGTAATCACCAAAAAAAAAATTCAATTCTATATAGATGATTTTGAAAAGAATAACATTAGTTGGCCTGAACATGATTATTTAGAATATGACGCATCTGAATAACGAATTTCTGACAATTTATACCGTCTTTATTCTCATGATAATACAACAGGGGCTTACGCTATTTTACGAAACTTCAATTATAATAAATACGACAATTTTGAAGTAGAAAGGGTATACTGGTGGTGGTTTGTTGACCCTACCCAATAAGAGTGTATTCTCTAGATACCTCTATGATTATCTAAAAATAAACTCAAAGAAATATTTACTTACTGTTTCTATCTTTAATGGTATCTCAGAAATGGTAGCATTAAATAGTGATAACATTCCTCAGTACAGAGTGTTACAGAGCACTAGTAATGATGGAGGACAGTTTATTTTTTACAATAAAACTGTTATGGATAAATAAATTAGCGACAAAAAAAGCGATGGCCATATATAGATATTTGACCATCGCTTTTTAAGTTATAAAGAAATTAATTATTCGCCTCTGCTTTATAAGACACACTAAAATCTTTAATAGCATACGATTCAATCACATGATATTTATTGTCTTTGTAAAAAACGGCTTTAACAAAGAAATAATCTGAAATAGTCTTAGTAACTGTTCCTTCGTATACTCTGTATTTTCTATTGACAGTAGAATCATTGTTTACATCGTAATAAACTTCAACTGATTCGTTTTCTAAAGTATCCACACTTACGGTAATACTATGCGTTTGATTACTTTGAGTGTCGTCTACAAATACATGAATAGCACTTTCAGGTTTTTCATCATGATCATGGAGTGTAATATCGTTAGACAAAGAGGTAGCGATAGGGTTTAAACTATCAGTTTCATTGTTAGCACAAGACGCAAAAAGCACTATACTAAACAATAGTATAAATAGTTGTTTCATAATAGATTAACAAGTAGATTAATAATAATAATTGGGTAAAATCAACTCTACTAATATACAAAATTCGTTTTAATCTTTATGCAACAATAAATATTTTTTTGGTGATAAACCATAATGCTTTTTAAAGCTATTTGAAAAATGTTGTAGATGAGTAAAGCCATATTTATCAGCAATTTCGGAAGTGGAAAGTTGTTCTTCCAACATTACATCTCTTACTTTCTCCATTCTTCTTATGGTAAAGTAATTATAAATTGTATGGCCAAAAACTTCATGAAAGAGTTGTTGAATTAAATGTTTTTCCACTCCAGAATCCTCAACAAGTTGAGCTACATCAGGCTTTGTAGATAGATCTTCTAAGATACTTTCTCTAATTTTAAATAAGGCCGCAAATTCTTTATTCGTGATTCTTTTTGCACTATTTCCAGCATCTATATCTACCTTTTTTAAACTATTAATAAAGATATAATAAAGCTCCTGCATTTTAACCGATAGCACTTTAGTTTGTAAAGTTGGAGAATAATTTAGTATCTCTAAAATCATTAATCTAAAGGCGTATAGATCTGGTTGTTCTTCAAAAAAGTGAAAGAATTGTTTTTTGTTTAAAAAATAATGGCTGATAGAATAATCATCTACTTCGTTTAAAGCATCCTCAGAATAAAATAATTGAATATGTTTTAACAATTGTCCTTTTCTTACTGTTCCATCAATAGCAAGATCTTTTGTACAAGTATGAAAACCTTTCCATTTGATTTCCAACGGTTCATTCTTGTCTTTTGACTCAATCCAAAAGTCATTATTAAAAAATGAGGCTACATATTTAAAATATTCTGATTGAGAGTAATCGAATTGTATGGATAAATCCTGAAAAACCTCAATACGGAATAACATAAAATAATTCGAAGGATGAATTTTATAAAAATAAATAAACCCCTTTCCTATTTCGTTATCGATTTTTAAATAGTTAGGATGAATAAACTCTCCTTGAAAGTAGTTTTGAAGCCATTGTTTGTGTTGGTTAAAGTCGTGTATTTTCTTTCCTTGCATGCCCCTTAGTTTTACATATTTATAGAACTTACCTCAAACATAAAAAAAACACCCTTCAAACAAAAGGTGTCTTTCATTACTAATGCTATTTACTTGTCTATTTATTCTTTATTCTTTCAACATATTAATCATATATGTCTCTGATCATTATACACTTAACCCCTGTTAATCACTAAATGAATTAACAATCAGTAACTTAATTTTTATATTCATTTTTTTATCACAAAAGATGAATATAGTTGATGATCATTAACATTGAGTAAAATAGTTTAACACTAAATTTTTCATTTAAGGAATTAAAATTGTGTAATTAGTTCTTAGATAAATCCATTGATAAATAACAACTAAAACAACTTTCCATATGATTATCAAGAAAAAAAATGAGTTATATGAATTGAAACAAGAAAGAGGAAAGTTTTTATTATATAAAAATAAAGAACATATAAAGACTTTTTATCATCAATTGATTGCGATGGGTTACATGCAATCGATCCACTAATTGCTAAAAAAGTATTGTAAAAAGAAATGCTCCTATAAAAGGAGCATTAATATTTTTTAATTGGTTGGTTGTCCTCTACTAAGGCTAAAGGTTTATTTGTTACTATAACTTGGTAACATATATATTAACGTAAAATTGTAAAAAACGGAGAGCTATTTTTACATTTATTTGTTAAATAATTAACAAATTTATTCGATTTTCATTCGTTTATATTCTTTTAATTCCTTGGTAGGTTCTAAGATTGTACCCTGCCCCCAATCATATCCTTCAGATGTAACGACTTTATCAAACTTGACCTTTTTGGGTGAAGTGAACTCTTCGAATTCTTTAGCTGTTATTGTTTCCCTATCTATGACCAAGACTTCTTTGGTTTCTTTTGATGAAGCCAACATATTAAGTCTCACTTTCACCTCGTTTAATGTTTTATCCATTAAGAAGCGTTTTTTCTTTTTAAGAATTGAAAAACTTCTTTCGATAGAAAATGAAGTATGTTCAATCGCTTTGGCATATTTGATATAGTATTTATCATTTTCTTTCTGGAAGATCACTCTCCCCTTTTTATATGATTCAGTATACCCTATACCAAACATATGAATATCTTTTCCCTCTTTACCGTCATCATATTCAAAGTCTACACTTAAAATAGCATACGTCTCTGTAGACACATACATGCTTCCTTTAAATAAGCCTCCATTTTTAGGGGTGAAATTTATTTTATAAACCACATCTTCATCATACATCGAAACTCCTTCGATATCATAATTATATTTCCCTCTTTTAGTAATAAATTCCCAATTTTTGCTTTCAATATCCGCATAATCATTATATAAAGATTTTATTCCCCCTTTCACATATGAGGTAACAATCTGAAAACTTGTACTATCTCTTCTTGGGGTTTCGTCTGTATCTATATCAGTAGAATCACCATCCATTTTTGTTGATAAAATGCCCGTCTTAAACCTATAATAGACATCATCATCCGATAGTGAAGCTTCCATATCATTCATAAAGAATTCAAATTTATCTGCTAATTCATCATAGGCTTTAGAAGCAGACGATTCTTCTAATGATATTGCTTTATAAGGCTTCAGTTTCGATTTATCTTTATCTTTCAATAAATAAACTTGCATATCGCTGTAATCAATAAACTCTTTCGGCATCATCTTCATGACATTATCGATAGTTTCTTGATCAATTCCATCAAAGCTAGATTTTTTAATCGTCATCGGATCCATCACTTTAGGATCTAGTGCTGTTTTACCAAAATGATGTACAAATAGAAATTCTTGGTGGGGAGGTAAATCATGGTAATTCTTCTCAAAATTATCTTCAATTAAAGCAATAATTTGTTTAGGGGTTTGATCTTTATCGGTAATTTCTACTTCTTCTAAATTTACAATGTTAGGTTTCAGTGCAATTTTAGAATTAGATGGAAGATCAGAAACATTGACTTTTACCGTTTCATAACCGCCGAAATAAAATGTTAAAGTATCTGTAGGGTTAATTTTCTTGATTGAAAAGGCAAATTTACCTTCTGCATTAGATACAGTACCCTTTCTGCTTTTATTAAGTATAATATTAGTGTAAGGAAGAGGTTCATCAGTTTCTGCATCTATAATAATGCCTTTAAGCACTCTTTGAGCACAAAGATAAGATGAGGTTGATAGAAGTAAGAAAAGAGTTAGATAAATGGTTCTCATTGTATATTTATTAATTTGACATTCTAATATACAAAAGACGCCCTTAATCTAAAATAAGTGGTTTTAGATAATCTTATTTTTTAAAAATTTGAAGTCAAAAGTTCTGTACCTATTAAATCTATTATAAGTTGCTCTATATTTCCGGTAATAAAAAATAGTAATATAATATATTGTTTTGCCTCTTTTATTATAATGAAAGCTATACTACAAAGGATAATGATTAATCGTTGCTTTTCCTGATTCATAATGATAGTTGATTAGGTTTTATATCTTCTAAACATCATCATTAAAATTGTGGTTCGAATAAGGGTTACAATAAAAAAGTTCAATCCTGTAAGTTTTCAACCGATTGAAATCATTCCTCTAGAATTTATAGCTGGTATTTATATCGCATATATGTTTCTTGTCATTTTAATAATATTTACCATAAATATTCTTTGAAATTATTCAGTATTTTATTTCATTTGAAAACACTTACGAAATGATCTATAATTAACTGTATTATTTTTACAATGTCCAAAGAACTCAAAATTTACAAGCTTTTAGCTGGAATATGCTTAAGCAACAACATCAGCCTACAAACAATTGTCCGACAAATGGGGATTCAAGCATCTACATTTGAAATTGAAGAAATGGTAGGCAGCTTATCTGAACAAGGGTATATTTCTAATGTAGAAAAAAGTCCAAAAGGTGTATTCTGTTCAATTACCTCAACTGGTTCTGAAAAAGCACAAGAACTTTTAGAAACAGCTCTTTAAGCGTGATAAAATACAAAAAGGTTGTAAAATGACATTGATATCATTTTACAACCTTTTTTGATTAGTCGTTCAAAAGCTTTCCCATTATAAATTATTTTTTTCCTACAAATTCCTGCTTTGGCTACGTTTAGTAATAGTTCTTGATTTTAATCTTAAATGAGATAATAATATTCAGCTTCGAAAAGCACATACCCTACCCAAGTTATTATTAAATAGCATTAAGTTATCTGCCCATTTCATTCGTAGTCAAGAAATAATAATAATAGTTTAAATATCCACCATCTTATAAAATCGATATTCTATCTTTTGTTGGCTACATACCAATATTTAGGCGGTTTTGTTTGACAACATTATAGACAATAGCTTGCCATAGTATTAGTTCAAACCCGTTATCAATATCTTCATTGAAATGATAATCCCAAAAAACTCTTCCTTTTATAGTAATAGTTTATTCCCAATAATTCTCCATTAAATTGTTTCATAGCTAAAATTAAAAAGATCAGTTTTCTGTAATTTAACTTAAAAATACAGTCATAATTACTGATTAACTACCTCCTTATGCAATAGAAATTTCTCTTGTGAAAAAGCCGCATGGGTAAAACAAAAAATGAAACTCAGGTTGAAAATAACTTATTAACGATAAACCTATCGATTATTTAGAAAGTATCACTCTTTTAGGTGTTGCTTAGATATAAAAAATCATCTACATAATATTAAATAGAAATAGAGTAATCTACAAACATATAGTTGAATCTCAAAAAATATTAGGATCATAAATAATGATGGTTTCATCCCTATATAATTTCAGTTTTTTTTAAAGCAGAAATGTTAAAGTTATTTTTTTTAAGTGATTAATACTTATTTACAAATACGGAAATAAATACACATAAATCACTGACTACAATCATATTAACACCTTTTCTTTTAAGTGATAATCACATAAAATACATGATTTTTAACTCTCAGAATCATATTCTATGTTTGTTTTGAGCGAACGTCCAATAAGTGAATTCGCTAATGTATCAATGAACTGAAATGAAGTATTAACTAACATTTTTTGTGCACAAATCTCTTCAAGTAAATACTCAATTCACTAAAATTAATTTCTCTTGTCCAGAGATAACTATTACAGAACAATAATCTATGAAATGTAAAATTACGGCACATACGGTCATTTTAGTGGCTTTATTGTCTCTTTCTATTCAATTTACCGGGTATGCTCAAATCACCAATATTGGGAGTGGTAGCTATACAACAACGTTTCCTGGTACTGATGCAGCAGGAAGAAACAGCTACCCTTCAGGAACACCTCAACTAAGTGAAAATGCTGTCGGAAAACCTGTCCCTACAAATGATTGGTGGTCAACACTTATCCAAAGTGACCATGCATCCAACCTATTCAATTATCCAATTTCCATGAAAACTACCAATGATGGTTTAGTGATGAGCTACATCTCTTGGGGAGTTTTTGATGATTTACTTCCAATTGTTGTAGGTGTAGATGGTTTATCTGCATCAAAAGCTACTGTTGCTGATCATAGTGATTGGACAGTAACGATCGATTGGAATGATGAAACACATCATTTGCAAGCAACAACAGGTATTGGTATGCCTTTCGTCTACTTCACTAAAGGTGATGAAGACAATGCTTCTATCACAATCAACCATGGTACTGTAACTGTTTCTGATGAAATCATTATGGTACAAGATGCCAGAGAAGGTGCAGATTTTGTGATCTATGCTCCTACTGGAAGTACGTGGACTCAAGACGGTAATACTTACACATCGTCTCTAAATGATAAAAATTATTGGTCAGTAGCCATGCTTCCTCAAAGCACTTCAGATGTGGCCACTACTGCTGAAAGTTTCAAGAAATATGCATATGTATTCCCTACCAATACCAATGTGACATGGGAATACGATACTGATGCTTCGTCACTTACAACAGATTTCACAGTCACTACAGATGTAAAAGAAGGTGATGACACAAAGATGCTTTTAGGGGTATTACCTCACCAATGGGCGAATCTTTCTGATGCTTCTACTCAACCAACTTCTACAAGTTATACGACGGTAAGAGGTGAGTTAAAAATGATTGAAGGTAATTCTTTCCAGGTTCAAAATACATTCAGAGGTATCCTTCCAACACTTCCTTATGTCAATAACAGTAGCGAAACTTTCGATGTTTCTTCACTATTATCTAAGGTTAAATCACTAGAAAATGAAGGTTTGTCGGATTGGACAGATTCTTACAATGAAGGGCAAGCGATGAACCGTTTGATTCAGACAGCTAGGATTGCTGATTTAATGGGAGAAACTGATGTTAGAGATAACATTGTATCAACAATTAAAGAACGATTAGAAGATTGGTTATCGGCTGAAAATGACGAAGTAGCCTTCCTTTTCTATTACAACACAGACTGGAGCGCGATGTTGGGTTACCCTGCCGGTCATGGTCAAGATTCTAATTTAAACGACCATCACTTCCATTGGGGATACTTTATTCATGCTGCTGCATTTATGGAACAATATGAGCCAGGTTGGGCAGACCAATATGGCGATATGATCAATTTATTAATCAGAGATGCTTCTTCACCAGATAGAGAAGATGAATTGTTCCCATTCCTAAGAAACTTCAGTCCATATGCAGGTCACTGTTGGGCAAATGGTTTCGCTTCTTTCCCTCAAGGAAATGACCAAGAATCCACCTCTGAAAGTATGCAATTCCACTCTTCATTGATTCACTGGGGTACAGTGACAGGAAATGACGAAATCAGAGATCTAGGTATCTACTTGTATACTACCGAGCAAACAGCTGTGGAAGAATATTGGTTTGATATGAATGAAAGAAACTTTAAAGATGACCAACAATACAGCTTGGTCTCTAGAGTATGGAGTAACAGCTACGATAACGGAACTTTCTGGACAGCAGATATTGCTGCTTCTTATAATATAGAATTATATCCATTACATGGAGGTGCTTTGTATTTAGGTCACAACACAGATTATGTAAATAAACTGTGGAACGAAATGACACAAAATACTGGTGTCCTTAATAAGGTAGATAACCCGAATCTATGGTACGACGTGATGTGGGGCTACTTATCTTTCTCAGACCCGGAAAAAGCATTAGAGCTATACAATGACCATCCTAATCGCCCATTAAAATTTGGTGTATCAGATGCTCATACCTACTATTGGTTGCATAGTATGAATGCTCTTGGTCAGATTGATGTCTCGGTAACTGCCGACTATCCAATGGCCGTTACTTTTAACAAAGATGGAGACAAAACATACGTTGCTCACAACTACGGTACAGAAGAAATCACTGTAAATTACTCTGATGGATACTCATTAACCGTAGCAGCAGGCACAACTGTTACCAATAAAGATGTAGAAATAGAAAGTCTTTTAGAAAGTAGCTTCAAACAGGCCGCCGTGAATGGTTCCATCGAACTTTCATTAACGGTTACTGATGCAACGCCTTCCAAAGTTGAATTCTATGACAATGGAAATAAAATTGGTGAACTAAGTAATGCTCCCTTTACCTTTAAAGCTGAAAAATTAACAGCCGGCGAACACCGTTTTTACACAAAAATTCATGTAGATGATGCTGTGGATGTTTCTAACATTATCACGGTGGTTGCCGGTCTTCAGGTTCCTTTCAATAACGAGGTGAATGTTATCCCTGGTACTATTGACGCAGGTAACTTTGATGAGTTTGAAGGTGGCGTAGGACAAGGAATCACTTATTTCGATGCCTCTGTATACAATGAAGGTAATTACAGAAAAGACGAATATATTGATAATGTCGCTGATGAAACAGAAGGGGCTACTGTAGGCTGGACTTCTGCTGGAGAATGGATGGAATATACTATCGATGTTGAAACAGCAGGATTGTACAACTTCACTTACAGATACGCGAGTGCAAATGCCAACGGAGGCGGTCCTTTCTACTTATCACTTGATGATGAAAAGATCTCTGAAGATATCGAAGCAGGTTCTACAGGCGATTGGGGTACTTGGGCATCTGCTACTGTAAATGATATTGCATTTACTCAAGGACAACATGTTTTAAGAGTTTCTTTCTTAGGTGGTGAATTCAACTTAGGTAGAATGAGCTTTGAGCGTGTATCAGATCTTCCTTACGATGTTCCTGTAGCCGATGCAGGCGAGGATCAAGTAGTAGACCTATCTGCAGGAGCCTTTACACTGGATGGTTCTAATAGTTCTGATTCGGGAGACAACGACCTGACTTACTTATGGACTCAGGTTTATGGTGAAAGTGTGATTGAATTCTCTGAAGCTACCTCAGTAACGCCATCACTTACAAACCTTGAAGAAGGTGAATATTTGATTGCCTTAACTGTTGATAATGGAGGATATTCAAACACTGATTACATCAAGCTGATTGTCACTACAGATGGAAAAATAGCACCAACAGTCAGCATTACTTCCCCTATGGCAGGTGATGAAATGTTTGTAGACAACACCACTACTTTAACCGCTGCCGCTAATGATATTGACGGTGAGGTAACTTCTGTTGAATTCTTTGTGGATGGTGCTTCTATTGGTGTTATCTCATCAGCTCCTTTCGAAATTGAATGGACACCTACTGAATTAAAAGAATACGCTATCTACGCTTTGGCAACAGATAGTGATGATAAAACGGGTACAAGTGCATCGGTAACGATCACTGCGGTAACAGCACCGTCTTGTTCAGGCACAAGTGATAATGGAGATTATGATTTTGAATTATCAGATGATAGCGAAAATCCTACTCTAACATTTATTCCGAACCAATCAGGAATGGGGGCGCCAACTTGTATCTTATTCTTATCAATAAATGGTGGAGGTTTTGGTGGTTACAATGCCACTCCGAACGAGCCTTTCCCAATTACTGCTGCCAACGGCACACAGATCACATTCTATTATACATACTCTCACCCTGAAGGTGGAGAAAGAAATACGTCAGCTACACCAAACACATTTATTGTTGGAGGTTGTGTCAGTACACCTGTCGATACGACAATTCCGACAGTAGAGATTGTTACACCAACACCAGGTGCTTCATATAAAGAGGGAACTAACATTTCAATTTCTGCTAACGCTGGTGATGAAGATGGTACTATTCATCAAGTAGAATTCTTTGTAAACGACGCTTCTATCGGCATCGACAATGAAGCACCTTATTCTATTTCTTGGGATGTAACAAAAGGTCAGCATATAGTTACTGCTGTAGTTACTGACAATGACAATAAGACGGCAACTTCTAAAGAAGTGAAAATTTCAGGAACTTCAGCAAATGCTTGTTTTGAAGGTACGGTTGCTAACGGAGATTTTAGTTATGAATTCTCTTCAGATACTGAAAATCCAACACTTACGTTTTTACCTCTAATTGATGGTTTAGGTGACAATGTCTTGATCTTATATTATTCTGTAAATGGTGTTGATAAAGGAGGACACAATGCTACACCAAGTGCCCCTTTCCAATTAACAGCAGAAGCAGGTAGTGAAGTTACTTTCTACTATACTTACTCTCATCCTGAAGGGGGAGAAAGAAACACCATAGAAGATAAACAATCATTTACTTTAGGAAGTTGTGATGATGCCGGTGGAGATGATCCTACCTTAACAATCTCAGGTATATCAAAAGATAAAAGCTATGTGATTGGTCAGGATATTGTGCTATCTGCTGAAATCTTAAATGCGGTAGAAACAGTAGTATCAGTAGAATACTTTGCCAACGATGTAGCTATCGGTACTTCATCTGAAGCACCATATACAGTGACTTGGCCTTCAGATCAATCAGGTAATGTTGCTATCAGTGCAATTGTTACTTTCGAAGATGCTTCTTCATTATCATCTACAGCATTAACGGTATCTATTGGTAATATTTTTCCTTACAATGATATTGCTGCAACTATCCCTGGTAGTATTGAATCTGGACACTATGATGTTTTTGAATTCGGAAATGGTCAGGGTATTACATACTTCGATCTCGTAGAATACAATGAAGGCAACTTTAGAAAAGAAGAATTTGTTGACGTTGTCTTAGGTGAAGATGAAGGACCAACAGTAGGTTGGGTTGGTGCAGGAGAATGGTTAAGATATACAGTAGATGTTACAACTTCTGGTACCTACTCTTTCACTTTCAGGTACGCATCTGACAATTCAGAAGCTAGAGGACCTTTCTATTTAGAAGTTGACGGAGCGAATATCTCCGGTAATATTTCTGTGGATGCTACTGGCGGATGGAATACTTGGGAAAGTAAGACCGTTGAGAACTTATCACTAACGAAGGGTGAACATGTATTGAAAGTTTATTTTGTTGGGGGTGACTTCAACTTAGGTAAAATGACTTTCGACCTTACTGAGGAGATCAGTAATAATACACCTACTGTTACTTTAGGTACATCAGACAATCAATCAACTTACGAAGTAGGAAGTGAAATCACCTTCAATGCTACTGCTGAAGATAAAGATGGATCAATTGCTAAAGTAGATTTCTATGTTAATGATGCATTGCTCTCTACGGTTACTGAAGCGCCTTATACTTTCAGCTTTACAGGTGATACTGAAGGGGAATATACTGTAAAAGCTATGGCGACAGACAATGATGAGTTAACAAATAGTGCTCAGGTAGTTGTGAATGTTGTAGACAGTAGCGTAGAAAATGCTTTGCCTACGGTTTCATTAGCAACAACAGACGATGCAACAACTTATGTTCTTGGAGCAACAGTCACATTTACAGCAAATGCTTCTGATGAAGACGGTAGTATCACAAAAGTTGATATTTATGTAAACGATGAATTGATCCGCTCGCTGATTTCTGCACCTTACGAATTAGACTGGACAGCAACTGCTACTGGAACTTATGAAGTAGAGGCTATTGCTACAGATGACCAAGGAGAAACAGCTTCGGCACAGATGAGTATCGTGATTGAAGATGAATCAGACATCACAAGCCTAGAAGATGAGCTTACAACTGTTGCTTTTTACCCCAACCCTGTGAAAAATATTCTTGTACTTGATTTACCTGAAAGTGATCAAAACATCAATATTATTAATCTAGAAGGTAAAATGATTCGTCAGTTACTACACCAAAGCAATCATGTAGAAATTGATTTCCAATCATTCCAATCGGGAATTTACTTCATACAGATTCAAGGAGAACAGGAGTTCAATCAAATTAAAGTGATTAAACAATAGTTTAATCGTCATCAATAGTACGATTAAATAAGGACGACCGATATAAAATAAGAGGCTGCTGAATAACTTATTATTAGTTATTCGACAGCCTCTTATTTTTTTATAGTAGTTGAATAATTATCATTATTGCTAGTTGATTCTTGTAATTTTAAGTAGAAAAAAAGAGCTAGTTTGTAATAACGATATATTTTCCTTGTGTTTGTAATTAAACTAGAGTGTCATTTAATAAATAAATGACCATAAACCCATAACAATTACACCCATTACTCCTGCAAGATATAGTGTTTCTAAATACAATCTTGCTTTCAATTTAAGTGAGTTTTTATTTACCATTTCAAGATATTATTTGTTATAAAATATAGTTGTAGTACTATTGAAGACATATGAATATTATATTCTGTCATTATATTATTCAATTTTAACATACTCTAACAAGTTGAATATATTACAATTACATATATAACAATTGATAGTTACCTCACCCTAATCATTATCATTTAATTTAACTAATAGTAAATTAATATTACTTTTTTTAAGAGGCTTAAGACTCAGATTAAGATTCATAAATAACTTCTTATTTATTTAAAAAATCATGTGTAGAATAAAATAACTCTCCATCTTGATGTATGCCCTCTATTTCTATAACATAATCTGTGGTCTTATCATCAGTATAAAATTCTATTTGAGCTTTACCTAAGGAATCGAAAGCTACGTTAGGAATCCAATCTAAAGTAATTCTATGATCAGGTTTTATATGCTCTTCTTTTTGGACATCATATTTTGGTGTGTAAAATTCCTTACCCATGTAAAAGCCTGGATGTTTAAACGAGTTAATACCATATACTGTATAATTAGGAGATAAATTTCCTGTATTGGAATACATTGCTATTAAACCATTACTTGAATTCATATAAATAGATGCTTCTATGGGATCAAGAATTTCTATAAAACTAATATCAGATGCCATAAGAGACTGGAGTTCGTACATATCTACAGGAAAGCCGTCTAAGATGATTGGTAAAGTTTGATCTAACTCACTCACTTGACCGTCTTCATCCATACTCAAAGATGCCCCAACACCACTCACACCTGCTCTTCTTAATAACATAGATGCCCTTGGTGTAGTTTGTAAGTATTGCCACATATTCATGCCTGCCATTGTATTTTGATCAATTACAATAGTTGTTTGTGCATTAGAATGTAATTTACCTGGACGATCAAACTCACTTCGATCAGCTTCATCAAATATTTCAATTTCATCTAATATTATGGTCTTAGTATCAAAGGCTCTATTAATTTTTTCAATTTCTAGAATTTCCTTCTCATAAGCGGCTAAAGCATTAAAAGTTGATGTGAATTCTTGTGTGGATTTAGGATAAATCACTGGAGAATCAACACCGTATAAGGATATATCAACATTCTTATTTTCAGTAGTTTTCGCTCTTTTTACATTATACTTTTTAGCAGAAAACACAAATTCTGTTGTATCATAAAATACCATTCCTGTAAAAGTAAATTGTCCTTCATCGTCGGTAATGACCTGATCTACGAATGATTTTTCACTACTTAGACTGGTCATCGTAATCTCTGAAACTCTAATTTTGTCTTTGTTCCAGATACTACTTGTTTTCCCTAGAATGGATATTCCTCTCTCAGGAAGGTAATCCATCTTCAAAGTGTCCTCAAGGTGATTCACCCAAAGTGGTTTTTCATATCCTTGAGTAATCATCAAATTATCTATTAAATGAGACTTTTCTTTAGAAAAATCATCAAAATACCATTTAGGTTGTTCGATGTTTCCTTTGATTCCTTCTTTGAAAAGCCACTCGGATTCTAAGGTTTTTTCTTTTACACTTAAATCAATAAGGTTCTTATCCAAAATAGTAACAGAAGCCTCTGCTAATTTCGCCCCATTTTCGTTGGAGGGTAATGTGATGTCTAAGGTTACTTTTTCTCGTTTTTTATAAGCGGGTTGATCTGTCTCTAAAACAGGTACTTTTGGAATATATTTAAATGATTTACGCTCTAAAATTGGTTGAGAATTTTTATCAAATAAAGTGAAATTGACTATACCATTTTGAATATTATCCATAGGAACTTTAATTCTAATAGATGTATTTGAAGTAGTACAGTCAAATCCAAATAAAGGATTTCCTCTTTGAGAAGTCAATAAAAATGCTCCTTCTCCTAATTTACCATCTGTAGATATTACCTGAACCACCCATAAATCATCTCTAGAATTAAATACTTTTAGGGTTGTTCCTTGCAGTTCTATTGAAGGTAAAGGATATTTTTTCGGTTGGTTTTTATGTAGATCTTTATTTAAAATAGCATAATAGCTTTTGCCTGACTCTGGCATCAACATTAGACTTCCCATACCTAAATGATCACTACTTACCTCTTCAACTTTAGTTCCATCATTATCAAAAACAGTAGCAGAGAAATCTTGACCTAATCCATTTTCATTCAACAATTTAAAACCTATTTTTGAAGGAACACCCGCTACAAGATGTCCTGCCTCAGCAAAAAATTGAAGATCATAATCTTGTTGATACCCATTAGAAGATCTATCAATTATTTCTTGATTTTCCGTTTTTGATGCCAACTCCTCTCTTCTATTCTCCATATCTATCTGAAATATTTTTATGTCTTGTTCGTAAAAATACTTCATCCCGAAATTTCTCATCCAATTGGTATAAGCCCTTAGTTGGTAAGTACCCTGTTCCAACTCAGTACTCAGTTTAAAATCACCATGATTGTGTTCACCATCCACTCTGATAAGCTTTTTAGAGATGATTTCATTTTTGGGATCTATCAACTCTACATAAACTGTTTTACTTATTTGACGGAGAAAGAAAGTAGAAGCTTCTCTTAAATAAGCTTTATAATATATATTTTCTCCCGCCATATAGTAAGGCTTGTCCGTATGAACGTAAATTAACTCTTTTGAGAAGCTAATTTTTTGATCTTTCATTTTTTGAATCAGTTGGTCGATTGGTTTAACTTCAGAGAAGTTAGTCATCAATAGCGTTCCAACTGAGAAAAAAAGGAGCAGTAATACTTTTTTCATTGAAGTAAGTTAAATTCGAATAGTTGTAATCAACTGGTAGTCACACCAATAAATTTATTTATGTCTTTGTCCGACAATTTACAATTTATCGCAAAATAATTTATCTATTCTAAGAATTTATAGGAATATATTATAGGATTTTAGCACTAATGTAACTTGGTACTTTATTTGTCTAGTCAAAAACAATGAAAGGTCAGATAACTACTAATCGATAATCAATGAAATTAAAACTATTACTTATTATTAGTTGTATTTTAATCGCTTTCTTCTCTTGTGATAATTCATTTCTGATCTCAAATAAGGAAATTGAAAAAGTGAAGGTATTCTCTTATGAGAATCATTTAGGCAGCTTCCAATACACACTATACAACGACGCTTCATTTACACAAGAATTTCTAACGCATACTATTAGTAAAATAGATGGGGTATCTTCCACCTCTTATCAAATATATAAAGGGAATTATTCTGAGGCGGACCAACTGTATACTTTTAATGTTTCTTCTTTAGATTATCATTCATTTCAATTGTTTTCTAACGATTCTAAACCAATTCTTAACCAAGGTTTTTTTGATTTAAAAAATACCTATCAAGAAACATTTAATGAAGATTCTCCTTATCAAAAAAATAATGATTTAGCTTTAGAACAACGTTATAAAACAATTCAAAAATCAAAATCATACCATGAACATCTAACTTTAAATAGTGATTGAGTTGATGATTTGTAACACCTCTTTCATCTGTGAAAAAGTAGGAATTCCTTTTTGCTGAAACTTACTTGCATCATGTCCTTTATCAACATAAGCTAAAACCTGAAAACCACCATTTATAGCTGCTTCAACCCCAGATAAGCTATCTTCAATAACCAAACAATCTTGAGGAGTGAAACCCAATTGTTCAGCTGCATGAATAAATAATTTAGGATTTGGCTTCCATGCTTTTAAGTCATAAGCACTAAACATCCTTCCATCAAAATATTGTATTAAACCTGTTGTTGTAAGGTTTAATTTCATCTTTGTCATTGGTCCGTTAGAGGCAACCGCAAAGGGTACATCTAATTGAGCAAGTACCTCTTTAATACCTTCAATAGGTTGTATTTCTGATTGGAAAGCTGCAAAAGTTCTCTCTCTAAACTGCGTTTCAAAATCTGAAGGTAATGCTACTTTGTATTCGTTTTCTATAGCTTCTAATATCTGATTAAATGCTTTTCCTACAAATTTATCCAATGCTTCCTTATAGGTCATTGTAGCTCCATATTTTTCAAAAAGCTCTATAAATACTTTCATAGTGATAGATTCACTATCTACTAAAACACCATCGCAGTCAAAAATTATAGCTTTCACCCTCTTCATAATAGTAAGTTTGTTTTGTTGATGTAAAGATATACTTTTTTTAAACTAGGCATTATTGATAGCAGAAAGTTTTCGATTTTATCAATTGATATAATTCATGGATATTTGTCAAATTTTAAAATTGATAGTGCTTTTAAAGATGATTCTACTCTAATAAACATAGAATAAATTAAACTTCTTTCATCACCAAGTACACAGTATAAGTGAAGTAAAAACCAAACAAGATAGCCGCTTCCCACCTGTCAATTTTTTTACGTTGACCTGTTAGCATAGAGGTAAATAAAAAGAGGGTTCCTCCAATCAAAATATACATATCTATATTGAATTTTGGATTGTATTCTATAGGATGAATAAAACTACTGATCGATAAGATCAATAAGATGTTGAAGATATTAGAGCCTATTACGTTACCAATAGCAATATCACTGTTCTTTTTTGATGCAGCGACAATTGAAGTAACCAACTCTGGTAATGAAGTTCCTGCAGCGACAATTGTTAATCCAATTACCTTTTTACTTACTCCTAGCATATTGGCCACTTCCACACTATAGGATACCACTAATTGTCCTCCTATTACTAAACCACTTAAACCTAAAGTGATCAAGAAGAATATCTTTTTAAAAGACATCTGATCTTCAATGACAATATCAATTGATTGAGGATCTTGTTTGACTTGATTGAATACGTAAACTAAGAAACAAACAAAAAGGGTAATCAAAATTAAGGCATCCCACCTACTTGAATATGTTGTTCCTTCAAAAACAAAATCGTTAAATAGGAACAATAATAAAATTGTAATACCTAAAGAAATTGGTATTTCTTTCCAAGCAGTTGATGACTGTACCTTTATCGGAAAAATGAAGGCCGATAAACCTAATATAATGAACAAATTGAAGTTATTACTTCCAATAATATTCCCTAAGACAATATCAGAATAGCCATCAGAAGATGCTATACTGTTCACTACTAATTCTGGTGCCGAAGTACCAAAAGCCACAATCGTTAAACCAATCATAAGGTCTGACACATTGTATTTTTTAGCTAGAGCCGACGCTCCATCTACTAAGAAATTTGCTCCAAAAATTAAAGAAACAAACCCCACTATAATTAAAAATATAGGTAGTAACATTGCATTATTATTTAAACTAAAAGGATAAACGAGTACCTATATATTTAGTTTCCTTTTTCTTCTTAATTTAACAGGGATATTGATTATTTCTTTTATTGCTAAGTATTGATCAATAAAAATGCTGTCCTATCATTTCAAAAAATGGATGAATTTCTTCGATTTTGATTGTTTTAGGGGGTATTCTAGATCAATTGAACGCAAGAATACATTTATTGGATTTTTAGCAATGCATTTTAATGGGACATCTAATTTATTTGTGATATATATGTTGAATATCATAAATAATGAAATGAAAAATAACTTAATCTTTTTAAACCTACTTTTATTGATAACTCTTTGGAGTTGTTCTACTCCCAAAAAAGTCGGGCAAGAAACCCCTCAAAAAAAACCTAACATTTTATGGATTTTTGTGGAAGACCTTTCTCCTTATATAGGCAGTTATGGAGATTCTATCAACAAAGACCATACACCCACCATTGATCAAATGGCGTCAAATGGTGTCTTATTTGAAAAAGCTTATGCCACTGCTCCTGTATGTTCAGCCTCAAGATCTGCTATGATCACAGGTAAAATGCAAACAACTATTGGAGCACATCAACATAGAAGTAGTCGAACTACAGACGGAGAAGTTGTACCAGAAGAATTAAGAATCAATTTACCTCAATATATTCAACAAAGTGTTCCTGAAATGATGAGATCAGCAGGCTACTTTACTTTTAATAGTGGTAAAGATGATTACAATTTTCATTACGATAGAAGATCATTTTATAGTGTAGGTAATAAAGCAGATTACCAAACAGGAATGAACGGGTGGCAAGGTAATGCTGCTGAACATCGTTTGTCTTTTACAGAAGATACATGGAATGCTAGAAAAGATAAAGATCAACCTTGGTTTGGACAAATTGAATTAAAAGGTGGCAAAGAGCAAAAAACGAAATTACTGAAGAAAGAAGATATTCTAGGTATAAACGATGTACCTCTACCTCCTTATTTCCCTGAAGTGGAAAGTCAAAAAAAGGCGTGGGTAAAACATTATAATAACATCAGAACAACAGACATTAAAGTGCAACAAATCTTAGATTTATTGGCTAAAGATGGTGAATTAGAAAATACTATTGTCTTTTTCTTTTCTGATCATGGAAGTAATACCTCTTTAAGACATAAGCAATTCTGCTACGAAGAAGGTGTTCATGTACCATTGGTTATTCAAGGAAATCATCCTTATTTAAAAGCAGGTGTTAGAAGAAAAGATTTAGTTTCTTTAATGGATGTTTCGGCGACTACTTTAGCTATGAGTGGCATTGAAATACCTTCTTATTTTGATGGTCAAAACTTATTTGCCAAAGATCATAAAGAAAGAGAATATGTTATTGGAGCAAGAGATCGTTGTGATTTTACGATTGATAGAATTAGAACTGTAAGAACTGACAAATACAGATACATCAAAAACTTTTTCCCTGAACGTACTTTAATGCAGGCTAGTTATAGAGATCGTCAAAAAGTGGTAAAAGACATGCACAAGTTGCATGAACAAGGGAAATTAACTGAGTATCAAGATCAATTTTGGTTTGGAAAAAGACCTCAAGAAGAATTGTATGACTTAGAGAAAGATCCTTTCCAAATTAACAACTTGGCACTTCAAGCTGATTACCAAAAAGAATTAAAAAGACATAGAAACATTCTTAATGATTGGATAAAAGAAACAGATGATCAAGGGCAATATCCAGAAAAGCCAGCGATTTTAAAAGCAACTTATGACCTTTGGAAAGTGAAACCTCAGTTTAAAGATGCAGATGAGGTCAATCCAGAATATAAGCAATTCATGTAATCGAAGATGAATTAAAATATTAGGCTGTTTCAAAGATTTGATATTGTATCAAATTATTTGAAACAGCCTTTTTTTTACTCAATTATTACCTTTTGATTATGTGTCATCAAAGCTCCTTCTTGAATCTCTAATAGATACATTCCTTTAGCATCATTATTTACATCAATGGTGATTAACCCCTCCTGATCATTAGTATCTAGATTGATCACTTTTCCATTTTCAACATTTATCATTTTAAAATGATGATGAAGTTGATAGATATTAGTTAATAAATCTTTAATGGTAAATAACATAGATTTATTAGGTGTTTTTAAAGTAATTAATTAGATTCGTGTCACAATATTTGTTTAAACAATAAAAATACTCTGAATCAAAAAAATGAAACTATTCGAAAATTACTCTCTAGGTAATATCCCTTTAAACAATAAAGTCGTGATGGCACCATTGACACGTTCACGGGCCATCAACAATATTCCTGATGAGCTTATTGCTGAATATTATGAACAAAGAGCATCAGCAGGACTAATTATTACAGAAGGCACCGCCCCCTCTGCCAACGGATGTGGATACCCTCGTATTCCGGGAATCTACAATCAAGCACAAATAGACGGTTGGAAAAAAGTAACAGATGCTGTACATGAAAAAGGAGGTAAAATCTTTATGCAACTAATGCATACCGGAAGAGCTTCTCACCCTGCAAATATGGAAAAAGAAGCAAGAGTTTTAGCCCCTTCAGCAATTCAACTAAGCGGAGAAATGTGGACAGATTCTGAAGGAATGCAACCCTATCCTGTTCCAGAAGTAATGACAACAGAAGATATACAATCTACCATTCAAGAATATGTTGATGCTGCAAAAAATGCCATTAAAAGTGGTATGGATGGTGTAGAACTACACAGCGCAAATGGTTATTTAATGGAACAATTTTTAACACCACATTCGAATCATAGAACAGATGAATATGGTGGATCAATTGAAAATAGAAATAGATTTATTATTGAAATATCTCAAAAAGTTGCAGATGCTATCGGCCCTGAAAAAGTAGGTATTAGGGTATCTCCTTACGGAGTCTTTAACGATCAAGGTCCTTTTGATGAGTTGAATGAACAATACAAAGAGTTAATTAAAGCTTTGAACTCTATCGGACTTACTTACATACATGTTGTAGATCATGAAGGAATGGGCGCTCCTAAGGTTCCTGATAGTATAAAAGAGGATATCCGTTTAGGTTTTAAAAATACTTATATCGCCAGTGGCAATATGACAAAAAGAAAAGGAGAAGTAACTCTAGAAGCTAACGAAGGTGATCTAATTGCCTTTGGTAGACCTTATATTTCCAATCCTGATTTAGTTCATAGATTAAAAAATGACATTGAATTAGCTGCTCCAGACTTCGATACTTTCTACACTCCAGGAGAAAAAGGTTACACTGATTACCCTACAGCTTAAAATGAAACATACATAGGCCATTTTTTCTCTTCTGGGTGAAAAAATGACCCACACTTTTCTAAGTGTTAAGCGACAGCGTCACTTCAAACTTATTTATTGAATAAGTTTACAATTTTTACTAAAGGCAATAAGCAAATACGTAATCCAGAATTTGATGGAGTTTTTACTACTAATTCTATGAAGGAAAAAAACTTAATACTTCTAACAGTGGAGGGACCCATCTTCAATATTCATAAAAAACCCTTACTACAGTTTTAAAATGCAGTAAGGGTTCATTTTTTCGGAATTTATGATTGACTGGCTTGACCTTGTTCTTATTATATGAGTTACATACTCATTCAAATGTAAGTTTGGGGTGACGCTAGCGCTTAATACCCTGAACAGTAGTGGGTAAGTATTAGTAAACACAATACAGATTGTTTCCTACTTGTGGGGTAGATTGGCTTGTTTTGTTGTTATAAGTTACAAACTTATACAATTGGACAGTTCTAAGTAACGCCTACGGCTTAATACTTAAAACAGTGGGGAAAAAATAGATGATCAGCCAATTAATAAAATTGAGGAATTACTGCCAGTGAAGTAGTATTTAGCGGGATGGGCGACTGCTTAAAAATAAAATCAAATATGAACAAAAGTTTGAATAATAAGAATGTAGTTTTTTATTTTTACATTTCAAGATGATAAAAAAGCAACTCTAATCAATCTAACTATGTTAAAACGAACAATACAAATTATTTTAATCTTATCAATAGCGTATTTTTTACAGTCCTTTGTTACGATTAACACAAATGAAATAATTGAAAATAAAGGCAATGATTTGGCAAAAGATCTTTTGAAAGGAAGGGTGAAATCAATGAATAATTATTGTTATGTAGCTGTATATTTAGATGGTAAAATTATAAAAGGAGGAAGATACCGTTATCCTCACTTAGGTTCTGATTATATTACAAAATATAATATAGATGGTAATACAGAAGAATATACATACTATGCTTCCAATGATACTTTAAAGGGGCAGACATGTTGTGAATACAACATTAATGGGAAACTTGTGCAGGTTTTAGATTATGATTCTGAATACCAACTTTTTTCTAAAAAAATATATAAGTACGATGCTCAATCAAACCTGATAGAAGAGAGTTATCTACAGGGTAAGAAATTACTCAAACAAATAAAATACAAATACTCAAAGAGAGGGAAACTAATAGAAGAAGTTTTTAAAGATCAATTTTCTAATGGAAAAACAAAATATGTATATGATGCTAAAACTGATTTGAAAATTGAAGAACATTACTACAATAGAAAAGACAGTTTATATAGTAAAGCAAAATTCACCTATAATGATAATAACATCTTATTAGAAAAAGCAGTCTATCAATATGGCAAACATTATAAAGGAGATGTGTATACATATGATGAAAACGAAAATCTGATAAAACACTTCGATTTTTCTAAAAACTCTACCATCGGATATGAACATACAAACACCTATAAGTATAATGAAAAGAATCAAAAGATAGAAAAAAAGTTAGTGTCTGCTAATGAGCTACGGAATCATATTATTTACGAATATGATGATGCTGGAAATGTAATTAAAGAAGAAATAATTGTTGATAGAGGTTCAAAAGATATTACTAGGAAGACATTAATTTCCTATGATAATCATGGTAATTGGTTAACTAAAACATACTTCGAAAATCAATTACCATATTACATCCTTGAAAGAGAGATTGAATATTACAAGTAGCAAAATTATGAGTAATCTTATTTCAAAAATATCGAATATTTAAACACCAAAATATGAAAACTAAACTTCTATTTCTCTTATTATTCTTTATTTATGTAAAGATATGAGTATTAAGCGACAGCGTCACTTCGAACTTATTTATTGAATAAGTTTACAACCTATAACAACATTTCAACTTTTACAAAAGGCAATAAGCAAATACGTAATCCAGAATTTGATGGAGTTTTTACTACTAATTCAATGAAGGAAAAAACCTGTCTTTGAAATTGTACTATTTTCATTGGTTTTTTCTGATTTTTTGTAATTCCCAATATTTATCAGACAGCCCTAAGCTTTCATCGGTTAAAAAGAAAAACTCGTTTAACAACTTCATTTTTTGAAAAATATACTTGTTAAGCAATTGTTCTTTTAAACTATCTTTTATTTCATTCAATACCTTCTACTTCACATAAATGAATAAGAAGTGATCTAATGCCCTTTTTTTGTGCAAAATAAAATTAATTCAATCGTTCGATTTTATTAACCAATCAAGTACAACCATATAATTATTCAATCGTTCAAATAATTATTAAAAATAACATCATTTATTCTGAATTAATCATGAAAAAGAATTTTATCACCATCTTATTTTCCTCAATGCTGCTCTCTTTCTTTACCCAATGTTCAGCGCCGGAAACTTCAAAAGAAGAAATAGTCCGTCCTGTAAAGTTGATGACAGTAGCCCACGAGGGTTTATTTAATGCAAAAGTATTTCCTGCTAAAACCAAAGAAACCAAAGAATCTACTCTAGCATTTAGAGTTGGAGGACCTTTAGTAAAATTAAATGCAGAAGTTGGCCAAAGAATAAAAAAAGGGCAACTCATCGCAGAAATTGATGATCGTGACTTTTTAGTAGATCTTGAAGCTAAAAAAGCAAAGTTTATTCAGGCAAGAGCTGAAGAACAACGTTTTAAGGGTTTGCTTAAAAAAGAATCTATACCACAGAACGAATACGACCAGAAGTTGGCGGCATTCTTAGTTGCAAAAGCGAGTTATAATGATGCTCAAAATGCTTTGAAAGATACAAAAGTGTTTGCTCCTTTTAGTGCAGTTGTTTCAGAAAAATTAGTCGAAAACTATCAAGAAGTACGTGCAAAACAAGGAATTGTTAGTCTACTAGATTTCTCTAATACAGAGGTGAAATTTAATATTCCAGAGTCGTTTGTAAAATTTATCGACAAAGTAGACTCGTACTCTGTGAGTATCAATGCTTACCCAGGTAAAGTTTTTAAAGCTTCACTAAAAGAAGTAGGAGCACATTCAGAAGATGCTTCTGGATTTCCTATCTACTTGTTTCTTGATGATGCCAAAAAATATAAAAATACCTACCCTATTGGTTCTGGAATGACTTGTAAAGTAGAATTAAAATTAAAGTCTACTATTAATCAAGATGATTTTTATTTAATTCCAATTCATTCAATCGTTCAATCAAAAGGAAGTGATGCAGTCATGATTTATGATGAGGAATCTCATACTGTAAAAAGTCGTCGAATAGTATTAGGAGATCTAAAAGGTCACGATCAAGTACAAGTTCTTTCAGGTATTCAAACAGGAGATCAGATTGTAGAAGTAGGTGGTCATCTATTAACAGATGGACAAGAAGTAAGAGTACTTGATTTCAATCCAACGACATCTGAAATAGCAAAACAATAAGACCATGAGTATATCACAATATGCAATTGAAAATAAAAAAGTAATACACTTTTTTCTAGTGGTATTACTTGTAGCTGGAATTAGCTCTTTCTTCAGCTTAGGTAAACAAGAAGATGCTCCTTTTACTATCAAACAAGTAATTATTACCACTGAATACCCAGGTGCTTCTCAATGGGAAGTGGAGGAATTAGTGACAGAAGTAATTGAAAAAGAACTTCAAAAAGTAGGGCATTTAAAACAAATCAAATCAGAATCAAGAAGAGGTATTTCTCAAATTGATGTAGAGATTGTTCCCAACTATAATCCCAATGAATTACAACAAAAATGGGATGAAATCAGAAGAAGAGTTAGAGATGCTGAAATTAATCTTCCCGAAGGCGTAGGTCCTGTTAACATCAACGACAATTTTGGTGATGTAATGGGCATGTATTATGCATTAACTGCTGAAAAAGGAATTGATGCAACAACGCTAAGAGATTATGCTATCTATATTCAGAAATCGCTAAAACCTATAAAAGGGGTTTCAAAAATAGAGCTGTATGGTGAACAACAACCTGTTATTAATGTTGAGATTGACCAAAGTAAATTAGCCAACCTAGGAATTAGTCCAGAATTGGTATTTGAAACCATCCGTAAGCACAACAAAATTGTAGACGGTGGTACATTTAATATGGGTAGAAGCAATTTAAAAGTAGATGCTACCAATGCTTTTAAATCGTTAGACGATATTAAGAATTTGATTATTGATAGTAATCATCGTCAATTTAAACTAATGGATATTGCGGAAGTTTCTAAAGGCTTTCAAGATCCTGCAGACGTTTTGATGAGAGTAAACGGGAAACCTGCGATTGGTATTGCTATTGCTAACGAGTCTGGACAAAACATTGTCTATACGGGAGAGAGTGTCAACGAAAAATTAGAAAGTTTACAATCTACAATTCCAGTGGGATTAGAACTTGTAGGGTTGTACCATGAAGATGAGGTAGCACAAAATGCCAATATGGACTTTATCGACAACTTAATTATGTCGGTAGTTATAGTCGTGCTTATCCTTGTGTTTGCGATGGGTGTTCGCCCTAGTTTACTAATTGGTAGTAGCTTGGTTTTTGCCATTGTCACCACTCTTGTTTTTATGGAACAAATTGGGTTGACATTAAATCGTACCACTTTAGCGGCAATTATTATTGCTATGGGTATGCTCGTAGATAATGCTATTGTTGTTGCTGACAACGCTATCAATGCCATGAAAAAAGGCATGAGTAAAAAAGAAGCGTTGGTAAAAGGGGCTTCTATCCCACAATGGGGTTTATTTGGAGCCACATTTATTGCCATATTCTCTTTCCTTCCGTTGGCATTAGCTACCGATGATACAGCAGAGACTATCCAACCTTTATTTTATGTTCTTTCTATTTCATTACTATTAAGTTGGGTATTTGCCCTTACTCAAACAGTAGTTTATGGTGATTTCATGTTGAAAAAACCAAAAGAAACATCTGATCCATATAGTAGTAAATTCTTTAAAGCATATAAAGCTTTTATCGAAAAACTAATTGAAAGAAGATGGTGGAGTATGACGGGTGTGATCGGTATTTTTATTGTATTTGTGCTATGGGGAAACAGTGTTAAACAATCGTTTTTCCCATTTGTAGAAAAACCGTTATTCAAAATAGATTATTGGTTACCAAATGATGCTCCTATCAACTTCACATATGAAGATACTAAGCTTTTAGAAGATTGGTTATTGGAACAAGAAGAAGTTAAAACAGTATCCATTACAATAGGAAGTACTCCTCCAAGGTATTATCTGGCATCAGTGTCATGGTCTAATACTCAAAATTTAGCGTCATTCTTAGTTGAAACTCATGAACCTGGACAGGTTGAAGCGGTATTAAATCGAGCTAGAGAATATGCTGCTAATAATTTACCTCAAGCCATGACGGTGTTCCAATTCTTTAAGGCTGCTCCTACTCCAAGAGCAGAATTAGAAGCTTGTTTTATGGGACCTGATCCTAAGGTTTTAAGAGAATTGGCAGAAGAGGCTAAAAGAAGAATGAGAACAGTAGCCACTGCACAAAATGTAAGAGATAACTGGAGAGAAAAAACACCTTATTTACGTCCTGTATACTCGGAAGAAAAATCAAGAAGAGCGGGAGTAGATAAAGCAGATATTGCCACAGCCACTCGTATGATGCGTGAAGGTGTAAATGTGGGAGAGTATCGACAAAGAGATAAAAGAATGCCCATTTTAGTCAAAGATATTGACCGAGCATCTTATGATAATAATAATTTAGGAACTATTCCTGTCATCAATAAAGATGGAAAAACCATTTTGATGGATCAATTAATTGATACCTATGATGTAGGTTTTGAAGAGGCTTGGTTATGGAGATTCAATAGACAAAGAATGATTGCAGCGCAATGTGATGTTGAATTTAGTTTTGAATCACCGGAGGTAGAAGAACAAATAGTGCCTTTAATTGAAGCGATGGAGTTACCAGAAGGATATACTTTATTCTGGGATGGTTTAAAAAGATATCAAACACAATCTAACGAAGCCATTTCTGCTCCTCTACCTATTGCTGGTATATTGATGTTAGCAGTCTTGTTGATTCTTTTCAAAGGATTCAGAAAGCCATTAGTCATCTTAGGAATTCTTCCATTAATCTGGGTAGGAATTATTCTAGGCATGAAAGTCTTTGGACAAACCATTGGATTTATGGCCATCCTAGGTTTACTAGGATTGATAGGTATGGTCATTAAAAATGCGATTGTGCTGGTAGAACAAATAGAAATTGAAATCAATAATGGATTGAGCGAATATGATGCACTCATTATGTCGGCTCTATCAAGAACAATACCTGTTGCCATGGCTGCTGCTACCACTATTTTAGGTATGGCCCCTATCATTACTGATCCATTATTTGGTGGTATGGCTGCAGCAATTATGGGTGGATTATTTGCCGCAACATTAGCCACGCTAATCGTTCTTCCAATTTTATATGCCATTTTCTTCAATTTAAAAAAGCCTCAACTATCATGAAAAAATTAATAATTTCCATGTTGATATTCTTGGGTATTGGTCTTTCGGCCAATGCTCAGGACATCATGAACCTAGACCAGTATAGAGAGAAAGTGTTGAATTATAACCAAGACATTCGATCGGCCAAAATGGGTATTAATGCTGCAGATGAAATGATCAAATCTGCAAAGGCAGATAAGGGTCCTAAAATAGATGCTGGGATTAAATACAATTACACCGGACGTCCATTTGACCCAAGTAATTTAAAGCCAGCAGGTGCCCCTGCCGATGAATGGTTACCGGTTCGACATAATTATAATGCGAATGTGACGATACGCCAGGATATTTTTAATGGTGGTCGTGTAAAATCTCAAATCAAGTATGCTGAGTCTCAAAAAGAAGCACAAATAGCTTTGACAACGCTAACAGGAAATGAATTGGTATTTTATGCAGATCAACAATATTGGGCGGCTGTAGGTCAGAAAGAATATTTAGAACTGACCAAGCAATACAAAACATCTGTTGAAAAATTAGTGAACGTAGCTTCTAATAAATATGAGGCTCAAGTGGTAAGTAAAAACGATGTTTTGATGGCTCAAGTGAAGTTGAATAATGCAGATTTAGAAGTCTTAAAAGCTGAAAATAGATTACAGGTTTCCATTATGTCCCTCAATAGATTAATGGGTATTGAAGTAAAATCCCCAACTATGGTGATGGATTCGATTACTTATTCTGAATTTATTTTTGAAGAAAATGGCATAGTGGATTTAGGTTTGACACAAAGAGCGGAACTTCAACAAGCTGAAGCTGATATCCGTGCTCAAAGTGCCTTAAAAAGTATTACTGCATCTAAATATAAAGGCCGTATGCATGTGTATGCAAAAGGTTTGTACGGAGCCCCTTCTCCTCAATTAGGTCAAAATATGGAGGGCAACTATTATGCTGGTGCCGGTTTTGCCATGCCTATCTATCATGGTGGTAAGAAAAAACGTGAGCTTGCCGCAAGACAAATCGCTACTGAACAAGCCATTCTTCAAAAAGAAAAAATGACTGATCAAGTAGTTTTAGAGGTCAATCAAGCTAAATATTTACTAGAAGAAGCTGCTAAAAGAGTGGAGTTAACTCGTAATTCTTTAGCCAATGCTGATGAAAACCTTCGTTTAATTACAGATCGTTACGAAGATGGACTTTCCCCAATTATTGAAGTAATCAATGCGCAAATAAGTTGGCAACAAGCTTATGCCGATTTCATTGATTCTAAGGTTCAATACAACATCAATCAATCTAATATGTTGAAAGCTGTTGGAGAACTTTACAAAAACTAAAGTAAACACATCCAATTACTCTTAGCCGTTATCTATGTATTTAGATAACGGCATTTTTATTTTCAAATTTTATTTTTCTTACATGCTTTTCCGACAGATTAATATACTCTGTACTCCATTCTACGTGTACACATAAAAAAATATTATTATGAAACATTTATACATTTACTCCTTTCTATTACTCTGCTTATCAGCCTGTAATGAAGAAATATTAGAAAACCCTACTACCGATGTCACTACAATTAGCCAAGTTGGCGATGCGGTAGCCTTTGAGGTAATTATGGATGAAAGAAATTTATTAGATCAAGGGATAACTAGCATTAGACATGGAGGCACCTCCTATTATATTGGATATCAACAAGTAAGTAGTAATAATCAAAACCCTATACTCTCTAGGTATGATAACGGAATTTTAACTTGGTCGAGAACTGATTATGAAACATCTGATGATGATAATAAAGGATATGCCTTAGTCTGGGATACTGAAAATAATTTATATGCAGTATTTAGTTGTACAGGAACACAAGGTGATGCAACTGATGATTTTCGTAGGTTTGCCTCTAATGGATGGCTAAGCAGTTATGGGCAAGGCGGTGGAAAAAAAATTGCAATTGTAGCTAAAATCAACACAATGACAGGAGATATAGAATATGCTACATTTTTACATGCAGAATTAAGCAATGGCGATAGCAATAGTATGAATGTAACTTCTTTAGATTTTGATACAGAAGATAATGTGATTGTGGGGGCAAACTCTTGGTTTTCGCCTAGAAGAATTGATAAGGTAAAAATGGATTGTACCGGCGATTCTGCCTTTGAATATTCAATAACTTTTACATCGAATTTATCTAGCGCTTTATCAGCTACAGCCAATGGGTGCCAATAGTTTGATAAAATTGATTGCGAGGGGGAAACTTTCCCCTCGTTTCAAAAAAATGAATTTTATAATATGAATCGTTGTATACAATAGGGCTTAACCTAATAAATATTTATATCCTTCACTAAATAGCATATATAATGGATTTTGCTCATCTAAAGGAAGAAATACACCACTTCCATAAAGCATAGCAAAAGCTAAGACAAAACTAAAACTAACAAAGGCAATCATTTTTTTAAATGTTCGGAGTAAAATAAAGTCTTTCATGATTAAGTTGATATTTAAATACAGATTATTCTCTATCTAATATCAGATTCATTCAAATGTCACTATACCTCTAACCTCAATTTCTATAAAGTTTAAAAATAAGCTTTTAGCTGTAATTTATAATTTCGACCAGCAGCGTTAATACCTGAGCTATAAGTTCTATAATTCAGATTCAAAATATTATCAATACCACCAAAAACCTGTAAGTAGTTATTGATTCTATAACTACTATTAAAATCTAATGTCCACCAAGATAAACTCCCCTCTTTAGCATATAAGTAACTTTTATTCTGTTCAGAAGGTGCTAGATCGGCAAGTTCAATACTTCCACTAAATGCACTACTTAGGTTTAGCATCAATTTATTTTTTTGATATCCAATTTCTGCTTTACCGAATAATGGTGGTACATGTCGCATAGATGTAGAATTAATCAAATCTCTACCATAAGTGTAGGTAATTGTTGAGCGTACAAATAGTTGTTGATTTATATCCCAATTTAACTTACCTGATACTCCTGCTATTTCTGCTTTCCCCGTATTCTGTAAAGATAAAACGGCATACTTCTCTTGATTGATGATAATAGAGTCTTGGCCATTAAAAGTTCCTTCTTGCCTTACCATTGCATTTTTTAACCTTGAATAAAAACCGACAGCAGACAAGGTTATTCTATTAAAGTACCTTTCAATAGACAGGTCTACAGAATACACATCTGTTGGTTTAAGATCAGGGTTTGGTAACACTAAATCGTCTTTTGATGGGTTGTAAACTTTTGCCACATCATCAATATTGGGTGCTTTAAAACCTTTTGCAAACTGAGTTCTTAACTGCCATTTATCTGTATGATAAGCTAACCCCATACTACCTGTTATACTACCTACATTTTGTGATAATGAGCTATATGGTAAGTTCAAACTTTTTGATACAGAATCAGTGTAATTGGCATGTAAAAAGGTGTGAGAATATCTTACTCCTGCAGTCATTGTTAGATGTTCAGACCATTGTTTTTTGGTTGTAATATAAGCCGCAAGCGTGTGCATTTCACTTCCCCCGCCAGCATACCTTGGTACATCTGCTTCTGTTGTTCCATTTTCGATGTTGGTGGATTGAGCTTTAGAGGCTACAAAGTTCATAGTACCTTCCCCTCCATAGAAAACAGACCAATCATTCTTCATCTTTTTATTGGCATCAATATTCAAATGCAATAGATCTAAGTTTACTTTATCTTCCTGCTTATTGATATTACCAAACTTACGTTGATAACGGTTTTCTTTTATCTTTTGATGTCCTGTTATAATAGATAATCCATCTGCAAACTTCCCTACTTTATTCCATTTCATTCTGACATTGTTCATCATCCAATATTGTGGGCCATAGTACCATTCTGCAAATTTTGGAGTGGTTGATCCAGAAGAAGTAAGAAGTTCATTATTTTGAATGGATAGAATATCTTGCATCGTCACATTAACTTCATTTCCATTTTGGTCTTGAATACTATTGAGTTCGGTTAAACGATCATACATAGGAATATTAGAAGAATTAGAAAATGAAAAAGTATACATTAATTCTAAATGCTTTTTAGGTCGGTAAGCTATTTTTTGTAAAGTATTTACTTGATGATATCCCGAAGGAGATTGTATATGTACATCAGGATTTTCTAGAATGATATCGGTATTGTTTACCCTATCAATTTTAAAAGGTTTCCATCCAAATTCATAAGATGTATTCGGAGCAAACTGACCTGATTTCAAATCATCGAAACTACTTACAGAGAAACTCCCCCAATATGCCCACTTATTTTTGGCGACATTAAGTTGTACATGTGCAGTTTTTTCCGAAGCTGCTGAATTAATTCCCAATTTCGCTTCACCAAAAATTAAAGCATTAGAATCTTCCGCATATTGAGGTGCTATAGTATGAAAATCCATCACCCCACCTAAAGCATCACTACCATACATTACAGATGCAGGACCAAATAAAACTTCTGCATCTTTTATTGTATGAGGATCTATTGTAATAATATTTTGAAGGTTTCCATTTCTATAAATGGCATTATTCATTCTGACTCCATCAATTACTAATAATACTTGATTGGCTGCAAATCCACGAATCATTGGGCTTCCCCCTCCCATCTGACTTTTCTGTACAAACACTTCTCCTGAGGAAGATATGATATCTGCCGTAGTCATTGGTTGCTGTAATTCGATGTCTTTTTTTTCGAACTCCACAATTTGTTGAGGGACTTCCTTTTTATTTTCTTCCCATTTATTCGCACCTATCACTACCTCTTCCAAGGCATTAACTTTTTCTTCTAGAATTATTTTAGACGGCAGATCTTTACGTGCAATTTTTTTTGTTTCATAGTTGATATGAGACAATGTGTAATAAGGAGACTCATCTTGTAAGTTGACAACTCCTAACGCATTTGATAAATAATTATGTCCTTGGTTACTCGATACATAAACACCAAAAATACCTTCACCTTGCGAATTTAAAAACGTTATTTTTTGAGCAGATAAGACGAGAGGGCATAATAGTAAAAGTAAAAATAGGATTGATAGTAAGGGTAGGTCTTTCATGTGATTTAAAAAAAGCATTAAACGATATTTCGCTTAATGCTTATAAATATACAATTTTTGATTCTTTTTTAAAAGGAATAACCTGCACCTATATTAATGCCAGATACAGAAGATCCTCCTAATTGTATTGTAAAACCACTATGGTCTACATACATTAAATCTACTGCTCCACCCCATTCACCGACTACATCTCCTTTGTATTTATTTGTTCCATCATCTAGAATATTAAACTTTCTAGAATAGGTACCTTGAGGGACAATATAAATCCCATAAAATTCTTTGTTAAATAAAGGGATTGCAGGACCTAAGTTGTACTGAGTAATTCCATATTTCCCTTTATCTTGAATAGATGCTCCACCTGTGAGATCAGCATTAGTATAATTCCCATCCGTTGAAGCAAAATTCGAACTAAAAGAAAAATAGACATAATGAGAGAAAACTCCTACTTTAAACTGAGATTCATCTCCCACATAAGCACCTAAAGTCATCCCTGTAGGTTGCTTTGCATAGTTAAATCTTTTTGTAGTTTGAGCACTAATTGTCGTGTAGAATGAAATCAAAAAAATGACTGAAAATAATAACTTCTTCATGTTGTATAGATTATCGGATCGTTCATCAAAACTAATTATTAGTATAGTTGCTAATTATTAAAGCTAGTTGTATCAATGAATCTAAGTTAAGAGGAAATCAATCCGAAATTGATAATAAAAAAATGTAATTAGGTACTTTTCAATATTCATTCCAAAACAATATTTTTTCTTTAAAAAGATCAATTTTTAAATCATTGCGTTCCACCCTTCTTTTCTATGCTAACCCCAAAAAAAGCACCATCAAAAATTAATTTAATGGTGCTTCAACTTAGTCACCTGAGTTCTATGAATTCAGGTTAGTATGTAAAAAAGATGTTACTCTTCTTCAGGGGATATAAATTTATACACAAAACCGGCACAGACAGCACCCAATATTGGTGCTACCCAAAACATCCATAACTGAGCTATTGCCCAACCTCCTACAAAAATAGCTTGTGAGGTAGATCTTGCAGGATTGACCGATGTATTTGTTATAGGAATACTAACCAAATGTATTAACGTTAAGCCTAAACCAATGGCTACGCCTGCTAAATATTTTGGTGCTTTTGAATGAGTTGATCCAAGAATTATAATTAAGAACATAAATGTCATTACAAATTCAGCAATGAACCCAGCCACCATACTATAACCTTCTGGGGAATGTTCACCATAACCGTTTGCAGCAAAGCCACCAATATCACTACTCTTTCCAGTAAAAATCAGATATAAAATCCCTGCTCCAAAAATAGCACCTAAAACTTGTGCCCCTATATAAGGTAAAAGTTCTTTAGCAGAGAATCGTCCTCCTGCCCATAATCCAAAAGACACAGCCGGATTCAAATGACAACCCGATATATGACCTATAGCGTAAGCCATAGATAAAACGGTTAAACCAAAAGCGAGAGAAACGCCAACAAAACCAATACCTACGTCGGGAACTCCTGCGGCAAAGATGGCAGATCCACAACCTCCAATGACTAACCATGAGGTACCAATGAACTCTGCAATTAATTTCTTTTGCATAAGACTATAATTAATGATAGAAATAGTTAATGTATTATTAATTTATACATTAAAGTACAGTTTGCAAAATATTAAGTAATACATATTCAGATATTTAGTGTATTGAAATTAGGTCTTATGATATACTGCAAAATTTTCTACTTATTGTCCATTTAAAAAAACTAAGGATTAGAATTTTTTATCATAATTATTATCTATAACTACGCTTTAGATGTTAAAAATTCGACTCTATTTTAATTCAACTTTAACAGGTTGCTAAAATTGATACATATTAACATTATTAACAATGAATTAATATACAAATTAATCTTCGTCACATAACACCAAATACTTTATATAAATTTTGAGTTTTTATTTATTCACTTCAATAACATTACTCCTTTAGATTTATTAAGTATTATTTCAAATGTTAATTTAAAAACAACTATCTAAACGACTGTTAATCTTCTTGCATTTAGATCATTTCCCTCACACATTTGTAATGTCCTCTACAAAAAATGTGTAGCTAAATTTTACTAAACTTATTTAATTATCAAACTTCTAAATAATATAATATCCTCTGTATCAGTAGGTGTAATAATGATGGGATGTACCACACCAATGGACTTCCCTACAACACCCGCTGAATATGACGATGTACTAGTAGATTGTTTAACTGTTCCTGCAGCAGATAATACTCTAGAAGTACTCACTTGGAATATAGAGCATTTTCCAAAACATCCAGAAACCTCTGGAATTGTAAATGCAACTATTGCAGAAAGTGATTATGATGTTTGGGGAGTTCAAGAAATTGAAAACATTGGTACATTTAAGCAGATATCACAAATTAATTCTAACTATTCTGTAATTGTTGATAATGATATTGCTAATGGTGTCAATCGAAATTATCATTTAGCCTATGTCTACAATAATCAACGTTTAGAGATACAAGAACAGAAGATTCTTTCCTCTGGAGACTTCGAGCAACACTTCTTTCCTAGAAGACCCTTATTTGTTAAGTTCCTAAATAAAATCAATAATCAATCTTTTATACTGATCAATCTTCATTTAAAGTGCTGTGGTGGTTCTTCTAACGAATACCGTAGACAAGAAGCAAGTGCAAGATTAAAGAAATACATAGATACATCTTATCCTAATGATAAGGTTATAGTTGTAGGAGATTATAATGGCGAGATTTACCCCTCATCATCTTCTCAATTTAATAACTTCATTTACGATAGTAGAAACTATGCTTTTTCTGATATGGATCAAGCTAAAAGTTCAGACCGATTGGATAAATCATATCCGAAATGGCAACCCAACGGTAGTCATATTGATCATATTTTGATAACAAATGAATTGTTCAATCAATATCAAAAATCATATACATTATCATTAGATCGCTGCTCTGATGATTACGACCCTAAGGTAAGTGATCATCGACCAGTGTTGACTGTTTTTAGGAATTGATTCCGCTAAGCAAAAAATTATGAAACGACTTTCCATCCTCTTAATTACATTCATTCTTCCATTTGCTTTAGAAGCACAAACAAATAACTACAAAGTGTTTGGGGTAGCTTTCTATAATATGGAAAACTTATTTGACACACTCCACGACGCCGGTAAAAATGATTACGACTTTTTACCTGAAGGTTCTTATAAATGGACTGGAAAAAGGTATTGGGAGAAACAAAACAACATGGCGAACATTATTGCCAAGTTAGGTAAAGAAGTAACTAAACAAGCACCTATTGTAGTGGGTTTATCAGAAATCGAAAACAGAAATGTGTTAGAAGATTTGATTGAAATGCCTGCCTTAAAAGATCTGAATTATGGCATTTGTCATATTGAAGGTCCCGATAGTCGTGGTGTAGATGTGGCACTACTTTATAGAAAAGATTTGGTTGATATTAAAAAAGTATCGGCTAGAGATCTTAAAATTCAAAAGACCTATGCCGGTGATAATTGGGAATTCAAGTCTAGAAACCAATTAATTGTTGAATCTAAAATTGAGGGCGAAGATGTGGCTTTCTTAGTAAACCACTGGCCTTCAAGAAGAGCCGAATCTAGATATAGAGAAGAAGCTGGAAAGTTAAATCGCTCTATTATGGACTCTTTAAGAACGGAACATCCCAATATGAAATGTATTACGATGGGAGACTTAAATGATGATCCAACCAACAAATCACTCACAAAAGGACTTGCCGCTGTAGGTGATGCATCAAAATTATCAGAAAAAAATTATCTCTATAATCCATTTTATAAAATGTATAAAAGAGGTTTAGGAACATTAGCCTACAGAGATAGCTGGAATTTATTTGATCAGATCATCGTATCAAAAGAGTTTAAAAAGAAAGACCAAAATCTATTTTTCTGGAAAGCTGAAATCTGTAATTATCCAGAGCTTAAAAATACTGAAGGGCGTTATAAAGGATATCCTTATAGAACTTATGCTGGTGGTAATTATGCCGGTGGATATTCTGATCACTTCCCTGTAATCATCTATTTATTGAAACAAGATAACTCCTCTAAATAATAATGAAACGTTTTTATACTTTACTACTAATGTGCTTTTCTGTAGTTGCAATGGCTCAGGAAGGTTTCATTAAAGGAACAGTACTTTCTGCAGACAATCAACAGCCGTTGGTGGGTATTCAAGTAGAAGTAAATGGTAATAAATTTATTACAAATGAAAAAGGTATTTTTTCTGTTCCAACAGAATTAGCCACTCAAGGATCTCAAATTCATATACTTTTGGATGGTTTCATTCAATTTGATGCTCCTTTATCTGACAACATGATCGTTAGGTTAAATTCGGAAACTGATGAAGCAAGCACAATCGCTCTATCATTAACAGATTTAGATATGGAAGATGGAGATACACAATCCACTCCTGGTCTACTGTTTTCTTCTGGAGATGCGTATAGTTCGATTGCTGGTTTTGCATGGGGACCTTATTGGTTTAGACAAAGAGGTTACGGATCGAATTATATGAACATTTACTTTGATGGAATCAATATGGCGTCTCCAGAAAGAGGATATGCTTCTTGGTCTCTTTGGGGTGGTTTGAACGATGTGACTAGAAACAAAGAGGTAAGTACTTCTTTACAACCTGTAGATTTTAATTTTGGTAATATCGGAGGTTCTACTAACATTATTTCTGATCCTTCTAATCAAAGACCTGGTTTTAAAGCTACCTACTCTTTGGGTAACTCTAGTTATACTAACCGTATTATGCTATCATATAGTACTGGTCTTATGGATAACGGTTGGGCAATCACTGCTTCTGCTTCAAGAAGATGGGCACAAGAAGGTTTTGTAGAAGGTACTACTTATGACGCTTGGGCTGGATTCTTCTCTGCTGAAAAACGTTTTAACCCTAATCACAAAATGGTATTCACAGCATTTGCTGCTCCTTCAACAAGAGGTCAACAAATGGCAACTGTAAAAGAGGCTTACGAATTAAAAAACAACAACTACTATAATCCTAACTGGGGATGGCAAGACGGTAAAAAACGTAATGCTAGAGAGAAAACAACCATCACTCCTCAATTTATAGTAAAAGATACTTGGGATATCAACGATAAGTTAACATTAAAAACTTCTGTTGGTTATACTCTTGGTAAAGAAACTAGAACGGCGTTAAACTGGTACGATGCTCCAGACCCTCGCCCTGATTACTATAGATATTTACCTTCTTTCCAATACGATCAAGGTAATATTGCTGCCGGTGATTACGTAAAAGAACAATGGGAAAACGGTAACTTTGGACAAGTAAATTGGGATCAAATTTACAATGTAAATAGAAGCAACCCTGAAACTGTTCCTGTACATTGGACAGACCCAACGGGAGACCAATACACGGGTAATAGATCACATTATATTGTAGAAGGTAGACATTTAGATTATCATAGAATTGATGTTAACCCTACTTTAATTTACAGTTTAAATGACTCTTGGAACTTAACAACAGGTATTCAATATCAATATTATCAAGGCAATAACTACAATACAGTTGTAGACTTATTAGGTGGTGATTATTGGTTAGATATTGACAATTTTGCTGATAGAGATTTTGTTGAGGTTGAAAAATCAATCAACAACTTAAATGACTCTACTTGGATTAGAGGTGAAGGTGATAGAATCGGTCACGATTACACTGCTCATATACAAACTTCTAATTGGTGGGGGCATGTAAAGAAATCATTCTCTAAAGGTTCTGTTTACGTTGGAGCAAATATTACTCATACTTCAATGTTTAGAGACAGTGACCGTAAAAAAGGTCTTTTCCCTGATACATCTTATGGAAAATCTGAAGTTTTAGACTTCCTTGATTATGGTATTAAATTAGGTGGTGAATACTTCCTTAATGGTAGAAACGTATTTACAGCCAACACTACCATGTATACTCAGGCACCATACTTCATGGACTCATTCAAATCACTAAGAACTAGAAATGAAACAGTAGATGGCTTAAGTTCTTCTTCTGTATTCTCAGGTGATGTGAACTACTATTACAGAGGGGAAAGATTAAAAGTGAGAGCTTCTGCATTCTACACACAAATCTCTGATTTAACGAAAGTCATTTCTTATTGGGATGATGGACAAAACGCCTTTATGAACTACGCTTTAACGGGCATGGGACAAGAACATACTGGTGTTGAACTTGGATTATCTTACAATATTACTCCTGAACTTCGTTTTAGAGCTGCAGGTACTTATGCTTCTTATTTATACAATACCAATCCTTATGCTTCTGCTACTGTAGATAATAACTCTGAGGTATTATTAGAAAACGAAAAAGTATTCTTTAATGGTCGTCACGTTGGTGGATCTCCTGAAGTAGCAGGTACAGTAGGTTTAGAATATTGGTCTAGAAATTACTGGAATGTAGGTTTCCAAGTTAACTTCTTAGGTGATCGTTATGTGACTCTTAACCCAGTAAGATATACAGATAGAGCAGTAAACGGTGTCGAAGTTGGATCAGAACAATACAACGAGATTTTACATCAAGAGAAAGTAGATGATGCTTTTACTGTAGATGTTTTTGCAGGAAAGAGTTGGAAAATCAATGACATGTTTTTACGTCTAAACTTGAATGTGAATAATGTTTTGAACAATCAAAATATTGTCACTACTGGTTTCCAACAATACCGTTATGACTTCAATGATAAAAATGCAGAGAAGTTTCCAAACAAGTATTACTACGCACAAGGTTTAAGAGCATTTATGAACTTAAGCTTGAGCTTCTAATGAATAATCTGGGACGATTCGTCGTCCCATTTATATATACTCTTATCATTTTAACATTTAATCTTTTAGCATTTCATTAAACATTTACCATGATGAAAACGCAAACATTCAACAAATTTTTACAATTACTATTGATTGGTGGTTTGTTAACTTCAGCTTTCTTTAGCTGTACAAAAGATAACGAACCTGACGGACCTGGTGAAAATCCAGAAAATCCAGGTGACATCACTGTCAACGCTACTATTGAGGATGTTATCAATATGTACGAAAGTAACAAAGAAAGTGATGATGATTTCTTCCAAATTACTGAAGAAATGACATTTGTAGGTACTGTTATCTCTTCTGATGAAACAGGTAATGTTTATAAATACATCACTGTTCAAGATGAAAAAGGACACGGTATTCAAGTGAAATTAAATGCTAGTGACCTTTATACTTCATTTCCTCAAGGACGTAAGGTAGCTATCAAAACAGAAGACATGTACATTGGTAACTACGGTGGACTTGTACAATTAGGTGGTCTTTACAACGATGCTTTAGGTAGTTTAGAAGAAGACATGATTTCAAGTCATGTATTCTTAGTTGAAGGTGAAGCAGCAATGCCAACTCCAACTACTTTAGATTTAGATAACTTACCAGAAAATATCAGTGCCCTTTACAATACAATGGTTACTGTTACTGGTGTTCAGTTTGCACAAGAAGGTGTTACTTACGCTGATCAAGAAAACAATGCAACAAACTTAGATTTAGTAAATAAGAATAACTTAAGTATCATCTTAAGAACTTCAAAATATTCTTCTTTTGCTGATGACGTTGTTCCTTCTAAAAGTGGTTCTATTACTGCTATTTTAACAGCATTCAATAGTGATTTACAATTAACTTTAGTGTCTACTGAAGATGTGAAATTTAATGACGATCGTTTTGAAATCGAAATTAATTTAGACGGTGAAGGTACATTAGAAAGCCCTTACTCTATTGCTGATGTTAAAAAATTAGGTACTGGTGAAGGTGTTTGGGTTAAAGGTTATATAGTAGGTTCTATTGATGGTGCTTCTATTGAGTCTGGATTCATCCCTGGTGCAACTGATAAATCATCATTCTCTAACCTAGTTTTAGCTGATGTAGCTAACATCACTGATGGTACTTTAGGTATTCCTGTTCAATTGTCTAGTGGTACTGATGTTCGTGATGCATTAAACTTAAACGACAATCCTGAAAACGCTCAAAAAGAAGTTTGGATTTTTGGTAACATCGAAGATTACTTCAGAGTTCCTGGTCTTAAAGAAACTACTAAATTCTCTTGGGATGGTGAAAGTGAAGAAGAAGTTCCTGAGCCAGATCCCGATCATGATGGTATTGGTGAAGATATTACAAGTTCTGAATTAACTAATACATCTGTAGACTTCTCTACTTTTACAGTTAATAGTTTCACAGGCTGGTCTGCTGATGGTGGAAAAGCATTTATCAATGCTTATGGTAAAGGTAAAACTGAAGCTTGGATGATTTCAAAAGAAAAGTTTACATTAGAAGGTACTTCTTTAAATAATCCTAGATTGGTAATTTTAGAAGAATTAAACTATTTCTCAAAATTTGATGATGTTCAAGTTTTAGTATCATCAGATTATGATGGAATGGGTGACCCTACTACAGCTACATGGACTGTATTAACTTCTGAAAATGATCGTTCTCAATTTGGAGAACAGACATTAAACTATACATTTACTGGTTCTCAATATGTAGCTTTCAAATATTCTGCAGAAAATGGTACTTCTGATGGATCAAGCTATTGGTCTGTATCTACTGTAAAAGTAGATGAAAAATATGAAGAAGAACTTCCTCCAGAAGTAACTCCTGGTGAAAACATTTTATTAAATGGTGATTTTGAAAACTGGACAGACGACAAACCTGACTATTGGACAATTGAATCAGAAACTGGTCTAGAAACTACTATTGTTCAAAACGGTGACAACGCTCTAAAAGTAACTGCAACAACTGGTACTAGAAAAATTAAGAATTCTGCTGCTGTTAAGCCAAATACTTCTTACAAATTAACTGTATGGTATCATGTGTTGACTAGCAAAGACAATGCGAATACATCATTCAGAATGTGGTCTTCGATCAAAAATGGTTCAGGAGAAACTGTTGATACTATCCAAGAATACTTTAATGATGAAACTAAAGATCAATGGATTCAATATGAGCATTCTTTCGAAACTGGTGCAGATGCTGAAACATTCTTATTTGAAGTTAGAACTTATAAGGAAGGAACAGTCATTTATGACAACATCGAATTAAAAGAAGTGATCTAATATAATCAATTCTTAACACTCCTCCCCCCAAAGGCTCGCAACCTTTGGAGGGAGCAAATTCCTTGGCAGAAAATCGAGCGTTACAAAAGACGGACTGCCACAAACTTTGTCCTCTAAATATTTTCATCAAATGAAAAAGTTCATTTCATTCAATATTTTAACAACACTTCTTCTTAGCATTTTCATGATAGGATGCGTTGATACTAATTACAACGATCCTAAAAATGAAGGTATATCACCTATACCAGAAGGAACTGCAACAATTTCTATTGCAGAATTAAAAGCATTGCACTCTGGAAGAGATAATGACACAACATCTATTTCAGAAAATACCATCATAGTTGGTCAAATCATTTCGAATGATCAACCAGGTAATATTTACAAAGAGCTTTATATACAAGATAACACTGGCGGTATTCTTATTCGATTGGATATTGCCCCTATTTATCCTCAATTTAGCTTAGGGCAGGAAGTTGCTATTATTTGCGATGACCTTGTATTAGGTTCTTATGGAGGAAATGTTCAATTGGGTATCCCAAGTTTATACAATGGTACTCCTGCGGCCGGCCGTATTCCTGGTCCACTAGTAGATCAATATTTAATTGTAGGTGATACTACTTCAAATATTACGACAATTGATGCCACAGTTAACGACTTATTTACAAACCCTACCGACTATATTGGTAGAAGAGTAAGAATAAAAAATATCAGATCTGCAGATGGAAATGTATCTTTTGCGGTCAAAGATCAAACTACGAATAGAAACTTTATGGATAATTCTAGTAGTCAACGAATTATCATGAGAAATAGTGGTTACTCAGATTTTGCTGAAGAACTTATTCCACAAGGAGACGGAACAATTACAGCTATTGTTTCAGTATTTAACAATAGTCCTCAGTTATATATCAATAGCCCTGCACAAGATTTTACTGATTTTGATGGTACTATCACTCCTCCTAATCAAGAAGGTGTACCTCCTACAACAGAACAATCAATTGACGAAAACTTTGATAGTTTTAATAAATACGACGATATCATTATTGAAGGCTGGAACAACATTATTGAAGAAGGTTCTAGTAAGTGGTTTGTCAATGAATTTAGTAACAACGGATACGCTAACCTGTCAGTATTTAGATCTGGTGAAAGAAGAAAAGTATGGTTAATTACTCCTATTCTTGATGTTGAAAATGCTGCAAACAAAACGTTATCATTCGATACAAGAGAAGAATTTTCTACTGGTGCTTCATTTAAGGTGATGGTATCAAGTAATTATGATGGGTCTAAAGCTCCTTCAGAATTTACATGGACTGAATTAACTGGGTTAACTATCAGTAACGATGGTCAAAATGGCTACGGTACTTGGACAAGTACTGGTGATATTGATATGTCTTCTTACGGTAATGTAGTTGTTGCGTTTGTTTTCGATGGTGAAGAAAACATAAAAGACGGTGGTTATTCTATCGATAATATCAGATTCAATCAATAAAAATTAAATAAAAGGTGATCTTTTATAAAAAAAATAAGAGATCACCTTAACGCTAAACAAACTAAATAACAGCTTCGGCATTTTTATGAAAAAGAATTACATTCAACTCCTATTAATGTTTTCTATCCTTACTGTAGGTTTCTACAGTTGTGATAAGAATGATACTATTGTGGCAGACGATAACACTGATCACGATAGTACAATGGTTGCCAAATTAGAAGAAAAATTCTTTGGTACTAAATATAGAGAAGTAGAGATCTCTGGTTGGACACATGTTAAAGTTGAAGGCCGTGGTGGATTTCAATACAATTCTCATTGGACTAGTGATTCTTATGCAAACATCACTGTATTTAAAGCTGGTGAAGAACGTAAAACTTGGTTGATTTCTCCAAAATTGAATGTTACTAGAGCAGAAGATAAAACCATTTCATTCGATTCTAGACAGGAATTCGATAAAGGTGTACTTTTTAAAGTTTTTGTTTCTGCGGATTATAATGGTGAATTTGCTCCTGAACAATATACTTGGACTGAATTAGATGTTACTCTTAGTAAAGATGGTTCTTCTGATTATGGTTCTTGGGTAAACACAGGTAAAATTGATTTATCAGAATACGGTAACGTAAGCGTAGGTTTCTATTTTGAAGGTGATGAAAGAGATCCTCAAAGAGAAGGTGGTTATTCTATTGACAACTTCAAATTCAACGAAGACGGTACAGATTATGAAACTGGACCTGAGGAAGAAGACGAATATTACAAAAGTGCTGAAGGAAAAGAAGGTTATGAACTTAAGTCTACTTTATCAAGTATTACAAAAAGAGGACATGAGTGGATAAGCTATGGCGACCTTTGGGTACTTTACAAAACATCTGATGATAAATACCAAAGAAGCGAGATTATTTGGGATATGTATAGCGATATTCCTGATCCAAATGATCCAACGGTTCCTGACGGTGCTCAGCCTGGCGAATACGAATATGCTATGTCTACCGATCAGTGCGGTAATTCAGGTAGTGGAGAAGGGTTTTGTTACAATAGAGAGCATGTGGTTCCTCAAAGTTATTTTGAAAAAGCAATGCCTATGGTTTCTGACGCACACCATATTGTTCCAGTAGATGCTTATGTAAATACTATGCGTTCTAATCATCCTTATGGTATTGTTGAAACTGCAACTTGGACATCTATCAACAAAAGTAAGAGAGGAAATGGTACTACAGCTTCAGGCTATACAGGTACAGTATTCGAACCTATCGATGAATATAAAGGTGACTTTGCGAGAATGTATTTATATATGGCCGTTCGTTATGAAGATGAGATTGGTTCATGGGTACAAAATAGTACACAAGCTGCTGCAATTTTAGATGGATCAAAAGATAAAGTATTCAAAGATTGGTACTTAAAAATCATGTTAGATTGGCATAACTCTGATCCTGTTTCTGATAAAGAAATAGACAGAAACGAACAAGTTTACCTATTCCAAGGAAACAGAAATCCATTTATTGATCACCCAGAATTTGCCAATGAAATTTGGGGAGATGTTCAATAAAACTCCTATCAATCGATAAAAAATTAAAATTATATAGAGGACTATATTTAGAGGCTTATTCTTTTTGGATAAGTCTCTTTTTTATGATCTCAAATAAGGACAAAAAATAAAGCCTATCTTAATTCAATAAGATAGGCTTTATTTGTATTACTTAATTATTTTCATATGATGTTGATCCACCACCAATATATATTGTCCTTTTGCTAAATGGTTTAAATCTATTGTACTTCCTTCAGTATAGGCTTCTTGATACACCTTCTGACCAAATAAATTAAAGATAGTTACTGTAGTATTTCCACTACCTTTTATTCTGATTTCAGATTGAAAAGGATTCGGATACACCTTAATATTCAATGTGTTATCATCAATGGATGTTGGAATTTCTTCTTCCTCTTCCTCACCTTCTTCATCGTCCTTATTTTCATCATCAGGGTTTTCTTCCTCCTCCGGATTCTCTTCCTCTTCATCAGGGTTTTCTTCTTCTTTTACCGTTGCTTTTTGATGCACACTAATGATCAATTGTTTACAGCCTACTATTTTAATTTCGGCATTTCTTTCTTCTTCAGTAGCATTAGCAGCAACTTCAATAGTTAATTCTTGCCCTTCTCTTGTTACTTCCAGCCAATCTTGATTCACTTCAAAATTCCATTCTTCATCACTTTCTACATTAATAGTTTGAGTCCCGCCTTCTTCAGTAAACTCCAATGATTGTTTATCTACTTTTAAAGAACAACTAGAAAATTCGTCCACTTCCATTTGTCTCCTCCAAGACCCTGTAGATCCTAAAGCCACATAAAAATAAGGGACGTCATTTTCAATTTTGATTCTAGCTTGTAGTGCTGTAGGATTCTCAATATCCCTATCGTTTGCAGGTGCTCTCGTCCAATCTTCCCAAACTATTGATCCGTCTGATTGAATACTCCCCAAATAGGTACCCAAACCTCTTTTGTGTGTACTTACATCTGATGATACTACTATTTTATTACCAAAAGCAGCCAATCCTCTAAAGTTCACATTCTGATTATCTCTCCAGAAATGTGGGCGTAATTCTAAAGATTTATTGACATCAAGTCCTGTAAACTCCCAAGCATCTACAGAATTCCATTGATCACCTTGTGGGTTTTTCTGGATAAAAATTCCTTTTTTACCATTTACATTGGCAGCTGCAACTAAATACGTATCTCCTTGGAAATCCCAAGCATATAAATCCAATGCTCCACTAATATCATTACCTGTATCTGTCCAAACATAACTTCCGTCAGCTTGTCTCTCCCCTCTATATAAATAAGCACTATTGCCATCAGAACGAGCATAAACATATTTATTATTGTTGGGGTCTACCCAAATATCTCTAAAGTCTTTGTAATCCATGGCAGATGTTGAGATCTTTCTCCAAACATCAGTGCCATTAAAAACACCCAAAATATCATCGGTAACATAAATACCTCCTTTTATATTTTGGCCTCCATAATTCTTACCTCTCATGGTGACATAAACCCTTTTCACCAAACTTGGGTCGTAGGTCATCGCTCTGTAGTTTCTTGAAGGTAAACCATTGGTTGTTTGTGTTTGATTTGGAACACCTCCACCAATAAGTTTCCAATCTCCAGGCCATCCAATTTTCTTTGTATTAATCTCTTTGGCAAACAATCCTCCTGCGCTATGGCTTGGAATACCATACCCTTTTCTAGCATCAATTAGTACTAATGCTGGAGTAGTTGGTACTGTTAAAACAGACATGGCATTGGTTACACCACTTGGTCCTCTATGTGATGTCCAAGAATATCCATGATCTAAACTTTGTAGAATACCATGGTCAGCATTACCCTGAATCATGTAGTTTTCATAGCTATCTACATCATAAGCATAAGTAGATGTAAACCCTCTTTCGTGTGACATTGCTAAGCCTTCATGATGAGAAATCACTTCACCATAAATCTCTCTCCAACTTTTACATGGAAATTCTGGAGAGTCTACATCAGAAATAAAGATATTCTGTCCTCCCATTGCGGCTAACTGATGCTTCTCCCAAGATAATGGCGAATAATCAGCCGAGCGTACAATTAAATCTCTATTCTCCCAACTTGGTTCAAAATCAAAACATCTTCCACTTTTGGGTAAATTCAATACCACTTCCCAACTATGTGATAAGAAATCTCCATTATCATCAAAATTAACCGTAGCTTCCCATAAACCGATTCTTGTATTGTTACTACTCCAAACCGTACTCATGGCAATTTTGTGCTCTTTTTCTGTTGATCTAGGATCTACTTTAGGATCATACCACTCTGCATTTTCAGGGGCATCATCCATAATTTTTATCCAATCGCCTTCAATACCATTTGCTGATGTTTTTGCAACAAAAATTGCCCATCGTTTACTATTATAATTTGAATTAGCCACCGTTTGATATACCGCATAGATATATTTACCATCCGGCGATAAGCCAATACCTCTACTACCTCCGTCGGGTCTTTTATTGGTTGCTGTTGAAGATCCAGCTGGTCCAAGTGCTTCTTCCGGTTCTTGAATATACTGAAATGAATCTCCGTTATCTGATGATACAAAGACCCCTGCCGAACCACCTATATATAGGTTATCATTTTCTGGGTGAATTGCCACACCAAAAACATGTCTATAACCATTGTCTTGTGCATATTTTACCTTAGACCAAGTTGTACCTCTATCTTTTGATAAATAAATGATTCGCTCCCCGTTTAACTTATCTGATCCTAACCCTTGACTTGGAGAACATATAGCTGCTTGTCCTTTTTGAGGATCTTTATTTTGCCACCCTGGCGCTAAAACTACGGTCTGAAAATCGGTAGAAACAGCAATAGATGCAATGGCATCTCCTTTAGTAATATCAATAAACTTCCAAGAAACATCGTCTGGATTGGTTGCGTTAGGATTGACACCAATAGAGGCACCATATAATCCACCTTGATAAAGCTTTTCTCCTCCTACTTCTTGTTCGATACAAAAAGCCATACCATGTATTAAATCATTAGAGACATATTTCCAGCTATTACCATAATCATCCGATCGGTAGATACCTTCCATATCACTAGAAAACCATAACCTTCCTTCCACATTTTTATCGAAGTAAATATCTTGTACTTGTCCACCTGCTCCGGGATTTAAACTCTCCCATCGATCGATAGCTCCCCAATTTTCTTCTTGTCCAAAAATGGTAAAAGACAATAAACTCATCCATAGAAGGAGAAAGTATTTAAAAGTAATTTGATGCATGTTCATTTCAATTAAAAAATACAATGAAGTTACCTAGACCAAATAAATAGGCCTAAGGCATTGATTAGTTAAATCTACCACCATTTCTTTCCTACAATTATTCTATTTTGAAAATTAGGAGTTATATAAATGAAAAAAAACTCCCACATATAATGTGAGAGTTTTAGAATTATTATTGTCTGTTTTTCATTCAACTATTTGTTGAAATGATATGGGATTACTGTCAAGGTACCCATATCTTACTGCTTTAGTTTTTACAGAATTAATAGTAATATTTTCTAGAGGCTGAGTATAAATATGCCACCTTTTATCTTCGTTCAATTGATAGGCAATACTTGCTCCTTCAGTAGCACAAGTAATCGTATATTTTCCTTCACTAAATTTGATAACAGGGTCTGCAGTAGTAGGTTGATTTCCTCCAGGCCACATTTGTTCTGCTTGATCAAATTCATTTAATTGATACCTATCACTTGTTCTTTCTTGCCAATTGGTTAACCCTTCTCTTAATCGGACTAAAATTCCTTTGTACTTTGGATCCGAAGCCAAGTTATTTAACTCATATGGATCATTTTCTGTATCGTAAAGTTCTTCTTCTCCATTTTTAGGATGATACAACCAATACGATTGCTCTTTGGTCAATTCCTTATTATCATCTTTTTCTAATAAGTGATGCATCAAAGGCATTTGATTTAAGAAAGTTATTTGTTGACTGTAATTTACTTCTGGTTGGAAGTTTCTTACGTATCTATATCTTTTATCTCGAATAGTTCTTCTTACATCATATCTATTGTCCATTCTATCCCTAGCTCCAAAAACGTAATCTCTCGGTTCTTCTATCAATGACGAAACCATTGAACGACCTTGTATCCAAGAAGGAACTTCTACATTTGCTAATTCTAAAACTGTAGGTGCAAAATCAATAAAACTTACTAAATCATTATTTCTTGTACCCGGTTGGAAATGCTCGTTTTGGTATTTTTCTGGCATGTACAACACTAATGGACATTTTGTTCCACTATCATAAATCCAACGTTTTGCTCTTGGCAAACAATCACCATGATCTGACGTCACCATAATAATCGTATTCTCTTCCAAACCGTCCTCTTTTAACTGCTGAAGAATCTTACCAATTTGTACATCCATACGACTTACGTTATCATATAATCTAGCAATATGACTTCTAGAAACTTCATCATCTGGATAATAAGGAGGTACGACAACATCTTTAGGATCTACCTTTTTCGATTCATCATAAGGAGGTCTTTTTTGAACATCTGGCGCCAATGTACTTACATCAATTTTAAAATCTTTGAAGAAACGCTCCTTAGTACTGTCCGGCCAAATGTTGATTTCATGAGTAATTTCGAACGTATAATAAATAAAGAATGGTCTATCTTTATCCTCCTCAGAACGATCTCTCCATGAAGGGTAGTCAACCACTTCATCCCAAATAGTAAAAGGTGCTCCAAACTGATAATCTAATTTTCTATAACTAGCTGTCCAATAACCTGCTGCTCTAAGTAATTCTGGGAAAGCTTTCACTTGTGTTGGGGGTACGGCATTATAGTTTGGAAAACCAGGCATTGGAATCACACTCTTACTTTGTCTCATATGTTGTGTCCCAATTGTTGTGGGATACATTCCTGTAATGATGGAAGATCTACTTGGGGCACAAACTCCCGCTACCGAAAAGGCATTATCGTAAACCACTCCACCATTTGCTAATTTATTGATATTAGGTGTATAGGCTAATGAGTCACCATAACAAGCCCACCTCTGCGATAAATCTTCTGCCACCAACCATATAATGTTTGGTCTATCTTGCGTATTATTTGCTGACGATGTTTTATCATTCTTTAATGTATTACAACTTAAAATTGTAAAAAATAGAATGGATAGATAAAAAAGTTTTTTCATGTGAAGTATTATTAATTACTGATGTAATTTGTACTATTTAAAGTTGAAAAGACTTCTAATTGATAAACTAGAATAAAAACAGAAGTAAAAAACCTTCAAATCATTCATTAATCGCCATAATAAAGGTATGGAAGGAATCTGGAGCTAATTCTAATTTTACCGATTTCCCATCGACTACAAACTCTTTTACTTGTTTTTTAGTGCTATTATTATGATAAAATACGACATATTGCTTTTCACACTTAAATGCCAAACAATTTTCGTCAGACGTTTTTAAATACTTTGAATTCTTTTCTACAAATGCACTAAAATGTTTCATCAAATAAAACTCCGGATTATATACCACCGATTTTGAATCAGAGTTTACTGTGATCATCGAATTCTGTTTCCAACCCCAATGACTTTTACCCGTTTCGTCTAAAACCATGTTCCAATACATATAACTATTGGCTCCATTTTTAAAATAGTGTTTAATAAGGTCGAAGGTATGTTTAGCAGCAGCCCAATCGTTTGAGCCGTTCCCACATTCAGATTCTGTTTGCATTAATTCTAAGTTAGGATATTTGGTATTCACATAGGGTATTGCCCCTTTACCTGCCCATTGAAATCCTACACCTTTAATATATTTTTGTGCTTTATGATCTAAAAGTATATCGTCTACTCTATCTTCTTGTTTTCTTTCGACGGTTCCTAGCCAAATTTCGGTCTTCAATTTTTTATTTATGAACTCAGGCCCTAAATAATCACCAATAAAAGTGGCCATGTCTTTAGGATGCCAAATACATGATGGAAAATTCTGACAAGAAGAGTTTAATTCATTTTGTACATGAACAGCATAAATATCAATTCCTTCTTTTTTGTATGCCTCCACAAATTTTGAAAAATACAGTGCATATGACTTTAGGTACTTTTCTTCCATTCTAAATTGTGTATGCATTTCCTCTCCTCTTCCTTCTTCGGTTAAATCATTGACAACATCTGGCTTACAAGCATAATGATTATTAGTTTTCATCCAAGAAGGTGGACACCACGGAGATCCCCAAATTTTAATATCAGGATTGATTTGTTTCGCCCAATTAATATAAGGTATCAGTCGTTCTTTATCTCTGTTGATTGAGAATTGATTCATTTCAAAATCGTCCTTTGTTTCGTTATGACTATACCAATTTACAGCATAATCGTTCGCTCCAATAGGCATTCTACAAATGGTAAAATTACATCCTTCTTTCTGATCAAAAAGATCATGGATTATCCTTTTACGTGCATCTTCAGAAAGGATGTTTAATGCTTCATAACCTAACTCGTTAAAGCAGCCTCCAAACCCTTTTACCGTCTGTAAAGGTTGGTCAGTAAATATTTTCACTTTCCCTTCTTCTAATTCCGACGGTTTTTGTAAATAAAGTACCTTTTCTTCCCATTGTTTTTTTATGGTACTCTCCACCCATTTCACTTTAATTTCGTGGTTAGAAGAGGTGCACCCCATCAATAGTATCGAAAATAAAAAGTAAGTTGTTTGTTTTAAATATAATTTCATTTCTAATCCATTTATTCATTTTTAGATACCTCTAAATAAATGGATTGTTGTTTAAAACTTCTTTTGATTTCTCTAATTAAAGAAAATGAAGGAGCCATACCTTACTACTCCTTATTGTAATCAATTACAAATCATTTACTTATACTTATCTGTAAGTTCTTTGGTCTATTTTTCATAATGTTATGTGATGTAGTTCTCTGATATTTATAAAGGTGAATTGATTCCATTTTTCCTTTAGAAATGTGCCTAATTCTTTACAAAATTTACTATTGACGATTTTTGACAACAGCTTAAAGATTTCTTACAACTCCTTTCCTCTAGAAAAGAGGACATTTATGGTATCATCAATCTAATTAGTTTTATCAATACTTATTCAATAATACTTATGAAAAATCTTTTAAGCTGTTTTCTCGTTTTCTTGAGTTTTTATGTAAGTGCTTCTGAAGATCCTCAACAGAAGAAATCAAATGATCCTCTTTTAGGTGCTTGGAAAAACTTCCAACAAAGTCTGAAATTTTCTTTGGATAGTCGACTTGATTTTCAACGTACGAATTATCATGAAACTACGGATGTTTTTGCTACAGATCAGAGGTTTTTATTTTCCAATTTTAGGATTGGTCTGGATGGTATGTTCAATGAAAATTTTGGGTTTCAATTTCTCTATTCTCCAAACGATGCTAGAGTTGGCATGAACAACTTAAATCAAAATATATTAAGTGCCAATGTTCACTATACATCAAAAAATAACAGATGGCACCTAAAAGCTGGACGTAGTTTTTTGAATATTGGTACGATAGAACAAACTTACAACCCCAACGATGTATATACCTACTCTATCATAGGGAATAAATTCGGGATATTTAAAACAGGTATTACTACAGAATATCGTACTAAAAAAGGGCAACGCTTAGGATTACAAATCGTAAATGCTCAAGAGGATTCATTAGGACATCAGGTAGATTTACAATACAATGTCTATTGGTACGGGCATTTACTTGAAGATAAAATTAAGACCTATGCCAGTTATACCGCTATCAATGATAAAGGGCACATTTTTAATGCACCTGCTTATGCAATTCATCTTGGTATACAATGGAATTTGGGTAAATGGCAGTTAGATACAGATTATGCTTATGTTCAAAACATGCCTAATTTTAAAGAGAATGCGTCCTATCAATCATTACCTATTAGACTAATGTATAAGGGAGAAAAATTTAGACCATCAGTTAAATACATTTATGATCAAGTTTATTTCAATGATCCCTCATTTAGCGGGTTAGAAGTCTCTGATGCTATTGATAATACAAGTATTCATACTCTAGAAGTGGCTTTACAATACTATCCGTTTCCTGATAAGAACTTTAGATTCCACATTGTGGGAGCTTATGCTTCAGATTCTTTTCAGTATAGTTCAATAGAGGAAAGTCATTACTTTAATTCAAGATGGAAATTTAATGTAGGTGTAAGAATTGGTTTTGATGTAATAAAAGGTTGGTGATTTTAAAACCACCAACCTTATCAATTAATTGATTACTTGACTTTTACGTATATCATCTAAAATCAATTGTAACTCATCTGCTTTATCCTTATCCTCTACAATTCTATTATCGAATTCTGAAGGATCCTGATTTAAATTATACAACTGTTTATTAGGAAACTTTGGTTCTGATTCTACAAACCTTGGTTTTGAAAATCCACCAGAGCCTAAATTTTCTATTAGTTTCCAATCTCCATTTTGTATCGCAAACACCCCCACTTGAGAATGATAGACGGCAGTTGTTCTAGGTGAAAAAGACGATTCATCTCCTTGTAGTACTGGAGCAAAACTATGACTATCTTCTGCTTGTCCCTCAGGCACCTCAACACCAGAAATATCAGCTATAGTAGCCAATAAATCAGTCAATACAATCAAATGATCTGAAGACTGATTAGGTCGAATTCCTTGTTTCCACTTTACGATAAGCGGTATATGATGTCCTCCCTCGTATAAATCACCTTTTTGTCCTCTAAAATGTCCGTTTGCTTGGTGACCATTTCCCCCAAATTTTTGAATATTCTTCAGCGGAGCACCATTGTCCGAACTAAAAATGATGATCGTATTTTCATCAACCCCATTCTCTTTCAAAGCTTTTTCTACTTGTTTTACAACATCATCCACCATGCATAGGAAATCGCCGTATTTACCGGCATTAGACATTCCTTTGTATTTCTCAGAAGGTAACCATGGAGAGTGAGGAGCAGTTAATGGCATATAAATGAAGAAAGGATTGTCTTTGTTCTCTCTTATAAATGATGTGGTTTTCTTTACGATATCAGGAAGCACATTATTATGATCGAAGTCTTTAGAAGCAGGACCACCTCTCCACATATCAACGTTATAGTCTAAACTGTAATCTGAATCTTCAATTCTTTGATCTAAAGGAGCGGTTATTTGCCCGTTTTCTACCATCACATAAGGAGGCATATCCAAAGAAGCACTCGTACCATAAAAGTAATCGAAACCAATTTTATTATGCCATTTTTGATCTGCAAAAGGGGCGTCTAAAACTACATCTTTTTCTTTGGCTAATACCTGAAAGAATATTTTCTCTTTTGTTCTTTGCTTATAATTTGAGCCTTCTGATAATTGCCATGGTAGTCCCAAATGCCATTTACCTATAGAGGCCGTTGCATAGCCTTTTTGCTTGAATAATTGCCCTATGGTAAATTCATTATTTATTAAAGGCTGATCGTATCCAAACAAAACACCACTCTTTAATTTTGATCGCCAAGAATACCTACCCGTTAGAAGAGAATACCTTGATGGAGTACATACAGATGATGCCGCATGTGCATTAGAAAAAGTGATACCTGATTGTACCAATTTATCCAAGGCAGGTGTTTTTATCTTTGGATTAGATTGATGAGCAGAGATGTCTCCGTAACCCATATCATCTGCCAAAATAATAATAACATTAGGTGGCGTTTCTTTTACCTTATCCTTTTCTGTTTTAGCATAGATTAAACTCACTACGAAAATGGATAGGAATACAATATTTCTTTTCTTCATTGCTCTGTAAATTACAATTATTCTTTCACTTCAGACAATCGTTCACTTACTGTATTGAATACCAACTCATTGGTAGATACAAGTTCTTGATGTGATAATTGGTACACCTCTTCTCTTACTTTTCCATCAATAGTAAACTGATTAAAGTAACGATCATTCTCTCCTGTTTTAATGATTTCAATAGTCTGACCATTGTAAACATAGTCGTCTAAATGAATAGTCGCTTTTTCAAACTTTGGAGTAGTTAACTGATATGTTGGAATACCAGGTGCATCTGGAAAAAATCCTAATTGAGAAAATACTAACCATGCACTTAATGTACCTGCATCATCATTTCCTGGAATACCCGATGGTGTATTTGTAAAGTGTAAGTCACCTTTTTCCCTTACCAATTGCTGTGTCTTTTTTTCATGTCCTTTCACATAATTGAAAAGATAAGGATAAGTAATGTCCGGTTCATTGGTTAAATCATATTCTCCATTAGAAAATAAGTCATTTAACTTACTTAAAAATACTTCCTCTCCCATTAACGATTTTAAATCATTCATTGCATGAGGAACGAAGAAATTATATTGCCAAGCATTTCCTTCTACAAAACCTTTACCTCCACTTCCTTCCCAACGAATATCAAAAAATCTATCGGTAGGATTAAAGCTTTCCATCCAATTTCCATTCTTTAATTTAGGTCTAAAGAAAGTGGTTTTAGGATCATATAGTTTTTTATAAGAATCACTTCTTCTATAATATTCCTTCGCTAATTCATTCTTACCTAAAACGTTGGCTAACTGAGCAATATTATAATCGGCTAAATTATATTCTAATGTCGTAGAAACTGGTCCCCATACGATTCCATTAGTCCAAGAAAATTTTTGAGGGTCTCCACCTCTATCATCAATTGGAATATACCCATGTTCAATATATTGACTTATTCCTGGTCGAGTAGGGTTTTTCTTTGTGTTAGCAGCAGTTGCTAACATGGCTTCAATGGCTAGTTCTGTATCGAAATCTGTAATCCCTTTTAAATAAGTATCAGAAATTACCGGTACTGCTGGATCGCCGACCATTACAAATGTATCGTACCCAAACAATTCCCACTTAGGTAGCCACCCCCATTCTTTGTACATTTCCAACATGGTTACTACCATATCTCTTTGCTCTTTTGGATACAATAATGCTAACAAAGGATGTAAAGTTCTGTAGGTATCCCAAAGTGAATAAGTACTGTATCTTGTGTAATCATCAGCCACTAAAACTTTATCAATTTCTCTTGAGTAATATTCCCCATTTACATCACTAATAACATGCGGTAATAATAAAGAATGATACAAAGCAGTATAAAAGATTTGTTCATCGTCGTTAGAAGACGTTTCAATGTCTACCTTTTGTAATTGCTTGTTCCACTCTGCAATAGCTTTCTGATGGATGCCTTCAAAAGATAAATCACCTTGTTCTTTTCTTAGATTATCCAAAGCATTTTTTTCTGAGACAAACGAAATTCCTACTCTTACTTCTAATTTACCTTGATCTAATTGATCCAAAGTCCAAACTACTCCTGCTTTGTCTCCTTTTACCTCTCTCTTATCAGTCACTTTTTGATTTTCATATATCTTTACTTGTGGGTTTGGCTGATTAATCTCCAAAGCAAAGTAAATATTGGTCGATTTTTGAAAACCACAAAAAGCACCATCCAACTGTGATCCAGTGATTAATTGAGGAGAAACTACTTTAAGACTTCCACCTTTTCTATGAGAAGTATTCGCTCCTAAATCTAAAAATAGATTAATGGGCTGTTTATCATCATTCTGAGGGGTGAAATTATAAATAGTAGATCTTGTTGTGGCAGTCATCTCGGCTACTAATTGATGCTTTTCTAAGGTAACTTTATAGTAACCTGCATAGGCTTCTTCGTCTTTATAAGTAGAGGCAAAGTTTTCTATGTCCCAATCAAATTTCCCTGTAGATAATTTTAAAGGTACTGCTCCTGCTACAGGACAACCTAAACCCGATAAATTGACATTGCCAAAACCATAAATTTTTTCATCTCCGAAATTATAATAGGCTGGCCCATTGGCTTTTTCTCTAAAATCTTTTGTATGAGGTAATGCCGAAGCCATACCCCAAGGTAAAGTGGCTCCAGGGTGTGTATTTCCGTCATTTATTGTACCTATAAAAGGATTTACTTTTGTAGAATAATCCTCTTGTAGGTTTGTTTGCTTTTCTGTAGGAGTTGGTTGACAGCTAAATAAACAATAGCAACCTAACATCCAAAATACTATTTTTTTCATGGTCTAATTAATTGCTTTAAAGTCTTTGATCTTCCCTTCTATCCATTCCAATACATTTGCTTTGTCTTCTTCTGAAATTTGATACATCAACCAGTCTACTTTCCAAGTTGAGGTTTCTTTTGGTTTTACTTTTTGATAAGCGGAATGCTCTTCGATTTCTACCATTGGTAAAATTGGAGAGACATAGATTTCCACTTCACCTTGAGATGGTGTTATTTTTTTAATATTTTCGTTCTTGATTATCTTGATAAAAACGGTAGTATCTTTTACATAAGCTACCCACCCTTCGCTATCTACAAACAGCTTGTTTTTGTTTTTATAAGGTAACTCTAGGTCCGATTCTTTTACATAAAAATCTATTGCCTTCATTTCTTTAGAATAGATTTTATCAAAAGAGCTGTGATCAAAATAGAGGTATTTATCATTCGCTAATGGAATATTATCATCAAATCGACTTTCCACTTTTACGATCACTCGACCTTCTTTTGGTACTCTAGAAACCTCCCAGTGTCCGAACTCTACACTTTTATCACTTACATTCTTAGCATGATATTTTACTTGAAAATGATGCTCAGTAATAAGTTGATATTCTTTAGTGAGTTGTAATCCTAAAGCGCTGCATTCCTTACTTTCTACCACCACTTTAGAAGGTGTCTTTTCTTTTAAATGATAGGCTTCGATATCCAATTCTTTAGGAGGCGGCCATCCCCATAACGTCTGAGGTGCAGGCCACCAAACTGAACCTGCTAACTCTTCATGTCCATCAAAAATCAAAGGATGATCACCAAAAAATAATTGATGTACTCTACCTCCTTTATTTACATCGATGACTACTTTAGACGAACCACTTTGTATCGTTTCTTGTGCTAAGAGAACTACCTGAGGCATCATTAAAAAGATAAAAAAGGCTATAATTTTATTTATTGGCTTTCTTTCCATGTTTATCAGGATGTACACCCCATTCTTCTCTCTTTTCAGGATTGAAATTTGGGTTGTCTGTAGGTAAATCAGCTTTCATTTTTTTAAGATGATGATCTAATGATTTCAACATCTTCTTCGTTTGCTTACTTTCTTTAGAAGATAGATTGACTGTCTCTCCTAAGTCCTCTGTCAAATTATACAATTCTACCTCTTCGGTAACATAATTTTTGATCAATTTATAATCACCTTGTCTCATCGAAGAAGTAGGATCTCCATGATGAAAAACAGGGTAATGCCAATAAAGAGCCCTAGTTACAAAAGTGTTTTCTCCTTTGAAAGTTTCTACTAAACTTAGACCATCTAAAGGTCTTTTACCTTGATCCACACCTGCTAACTCTAGGAAAGTAGGGAATAAATCAATACCATTTACTGGTGCATCAGATACTATATTTTGAGGAATTTTACCAGGCCATCTCGCAATCATAGGTACACGAACGCCTCCCTCAAATAAGTTTCCTTTCTCCCCTCTTAAAGGAGCGTTTGAAGTAACAGGCATGTTCCCACAATATTGTAAATACTTAAGATCGTAAGGTTGATGTAAACCTCCATTATCACTATAAAAAACAACAAAAGTATTGTCTGATAACCCAAGTTCATCCAATTTATCTAAAACCACTTTGATATTACTATCCAAAGATTTGATCATACCTCCATACAAAGGGTTGTTCACTTCTTCTGTCTTTGGTTTTTCTTCAAAATGCTTTACAATACTATCGGGTGCTTGTAACGGAATATGAACGGCAAAGTGAGAAATTACTAAAAGGAATTGCTCGTCTTTGTTTCTTTCTAAAAAGTCACAAGAATATTGGGTAAGAGCATCCGTTAAGTATACTTCATCATCAATTTCTTGTTTAGGGTAGAACTTATCCGACAATTGATAATGTCTTCCACCTCCTTGGTACATTACTACTTGATCAAACCCTTGTTTATCCACAAAATGTTCTTGGTCATCTCCCAAGTGCCATTTCCCATAGTAACCCGTTGTATAACCTGCATCTCTTAATGCTTCTCCAAAGGTTTCAATCTCCAACGGAAGGTATTGTGTACGATTAATTACTGCTAACTTTTTCTCATAAGGACGCCAATGTCCTGGCATCCAATCAGTAATTCCTAATTTAGCAGGATACATTCCAGAGAATACTCCAGCTCGAGCTGGTGAACAAACAGGTGCAGGTGCGTACGCATTGGTATAACGAATACCCTGTTTCGCAAAAGCATCTAATGCAGGACTTTCATGGTACGTATTGCCATAACATCCTAAGTCAGACCACCCTAAATCATCTGCATAAATAAAGACAATGTTAGGCTTTTCTTTTTGTGCAAAGACAATACTCGAAAGGAATACTGAAAAGACAATCAGTAAGTTTTTCATAATTGTAATGTTATTTTTTTGGTTTATCACTGTTTGATAATTCTTTTAGCTATGTGAGATACTCCCGATTGTACTTTGATGATGTACAATCCGTTAGGTAGTTTATAAGATATATTTTCTACAGCTTTTTGAACAGTTTTAATATCTCCTTGAATATTTAAAACTTCTTCACCGATGACTGATAATAATGATACACCAATCTTTTCAGTAGGTACTTTAAATTGTAGCGTACTACCTGATTTCCATACTGTTGGATATACATCTATTTTATTTAATTGATTATCAATAGACGTTACTTGATCGTAAGTACCCTTTATCTTAATTCTTTTTGGTGTAGAAGATTGGTTTGTATAAATGCTTACTTCCGCTTCCGCTTCTTGGGCAACAGGAGTAAATGTTATATCAAACTCTGTTTCTTCTGAGGCCGCAATAACAGACCTTAATTGATCCGTATTTAACTCAAAATCATCGCTATCTCCATCAGTAAATTCGACCTTTTCGATTTCGACATCTACAAATCCATTGTTATGAATCGTAAAAGTTCTTACTGCTGCTGCAGCAGCATACTCACCAAAATCGTAGGTATTACCAACAACCTCGTCATCAACTAGTAATTCGTATTGCGGATTTTTATTGATGACTTGTGCTGTAAGATTGATGACCATGGTGCTGTTTTCATCAGCATTAGAAACCACTGTTAATTTTGCATCATAATCACCATAACTTAATGGCCTAAATCTTACCATCAATATCTTCTTACTTCCAGGTTCAATCTCCGTAGGTAAAATTTGAATATTGTATAATGCTCCTTCAATTTTACTTTGATTTTGATCAATTACAATTGGAGCATTTCCTTTACTCGCCAATTCAATAGAAACCATCTTTTCATTTCCATTATAATCAAACTCACCCAAATCTATTGTGGCTGAATTTTCAAGCACCGTAGAGTTATACTTGTATTCTACTACATATGTGTATTCAATATCTGTTTTAGCTGCAGTAAAAGACAGCTGAACTGGATCGGCTTCATTTTCATTAAACACGACATCCAATTGAGTGGCTAAATCTCCTGATTCATTTGGATTATATAGTAATTCGATATAATCCGTCATTCCGATATTTATTTTTTCAGGGACATTCCCAATAGTAAAATCGGTATCTCCAGTTAATATGACGTTTCTTTTATCAATGGTCAAGATTTCATTTCCTGTGTTTTTGATCGCAATTGATCTTTTTATCGCAGTACTCTCATTTGTGAAATCACCTAAATCTATGGTTGAAGCATTTGATGTACTAGAACCATTCACCATTAAATCATAACCATACTCTACATCACCAATAAATGCTTTAAGTATAAAATTAATAGTGGAGGCATTGATAGAATTTGATAGAATTTCGAAACCATAATTCTTATCCCCTTCTACAAGCGGATCAATTGTGATTGCAAAAGTTTTCGTCTCTCCTGCACCAATCACTTTTGTCAATTGATCTAAATTTAAACTAATTTCATTATCAGTATCCTGAGTAATATTCACAAGAGCATCATCTAAAATAAGATCTTCTTGACCGTTATTACTGACACTTACATCAATGGTTTTTTGTGTAGATAAAGTAAGATTACCTATTTCAATAATTGAATTATTATTGATTTTTTTACCCTCAATTTGAATTTCGATAGTAGCAGATACATTATCAGGAGCTGTTTCTGCAATTAAAATACTAAATGCAGGCATAGCAACAGCACCATCTATTTGTCCGTTAGCCAATGTAGGCTCTGAAGTACTTCCTAATGAATTACTTGAGGCAATCTGATAATTTCTACCTACAAGGTCTGCAATTTGATCTATTTGTAACGTTTGCTCACTACCAGAGTAATTGATAAATAAATACTTTTCTGTTTTTTGAGGATTATTTGAGAACTTCCAACCATGAACGGAAGCAATACCATCTGCAATGTCATTGGCTCCATCTAAAGTAAGTCTTGCTGCCTCGGTACAGAATCTAGAAGCCCATGAATACATGGCGTAAGCTCTACCAAAACCTGTTAATCTACCATTACTTCCTCCATCTGCAAACTGATGAAAGGCTAACAAACCAAGGTTGCCGTTCTTCATCCAGTTATTCGCTTGAAATAAAGTTGCTAAACCAAGTCCCCAACTTCCTTCACCATCATCAGATTTATTACTAGAAGCATCATATTCTGTAAACCAATACTCAATATTTTCAGGCATTTTAGATCTTAAGCTATCATATACCCAAGCTTCTTCAAGAGATTTTAAAGCTTTAGCAAGGTCAGCACCACTTCCATTTACTTCTCCTTCATGAACACCTCCATAAATATGAAAAGAAACAGCATCTACTACCTCCCTATCTAATTTTGAAATCACTTTTTCATTCCAATCATTTCTTCTAGAAGGGTTATCAGAATTGGCATCAGAACCTGTGGCAGCTAATCTAATATTAGGATATTTTACTTTTAGCTTTTTAGACCAGTTGTTTACAGCGCTTGCATAACTAACTCCATCACCAGGAAATGCTCCTCTTAATGAACGGTCGCTAGATGAACCTGCAGAATAAGGTTCTACTGCTGCTCCACCAGAATGACCTGATCCTGATGGACCCATTCCAAAGAAATATTCATTACCAAATTCTACATATTTCACAGGGATACCATTGGCTTCTGCCTTCTCCAAGATAGCCATAGCATTGGCAAACCTATCGTCCATCATTGCCCACCAATCTGCGCTTTCTGGATTTTGATTAATTTCTCTCCCCCAAAGCTTCTCATAATAATCGGCACCGGGTGTAATCATATTTAAAACAAACATTACGTTTGTCTCTCCATTCATTTCATCATACAAAAGTTTCAAATCTGTCATAGGATTAGACCCTCTACTAAAAGTAGTCACCCAATTAATGACATGTTTCCTTTGTACAAATGGCCTTAAGTTATCATCAGAAATATCAATTTCATTATCATTGGGCATTCCAAAAAGCCTTTCGTTTCTATGGTCCCAATAAGAACTTACCGTTCCACCAGGAAAACGTATTAGTGGGGAGCTACTTTCTACCCAAGTATTTCTTCTTCCTTGATTACTCCATGGGTCTACTAAATTAGTAGTATTGTTATTATACCCTGCCATATCAGGTAGAATAGTCACTTTATTTTTCTCTCCAGTAATATCAATTTGTGCCCATAGAGACAACGAAAAAAATTGGAAAATTAATAAGTATAAAAAAGTATATTTCATGGTTATTTCATTTCATTAATATTGATGACTTTGCTAGAATAGTTTGATCACATCACAAATAAAATAAACAGAAAATTAGGTTGTATTCTATTTTATAAATCAGAACAAGATTGATTTTAATAAAGAATAAAATTTCATCGAATTTCGAAAATAGGAGAAAAAATTAAATAGATAATCAAAACTTCGGATTTCCAAAAAAAACTGATCAAACACCCAAATAACCTTCAATAACAACGCAGAAACGAAGATTCCAACACTACACAGTTATTGACACATCACTGATCACCTACTCGACAAAATGCATTTCACTCCTTTTTATTGTCATTGACAAATCCACACTACTTTGATTACTATTGGATTATCCCTACCTTTATAAATGTAAAGAGAACGTTTATTCAGTTTCCAATTACACTTTGATACAACTATTAATTATTATTTGTCTAACTTTTTATTTTTTTCTTCACTAAACGCTTTAATTATGAAATGAATTTTACAAACTACATCTGTCCTTTTGCTTACTAACTAAGCAATACTAACTGTTTTTTTAATGAACTTTAATTACAATCTTAATACATATGGCTCTTATACTCTTTTTATGGTCTTTTGTCCAAAGTACTCTAACAGCTATTGCAATCAGTTTTGTCAAAAAAAGTCGTATTAACTATATACTGTCTGCAGTCTTTTTAACTCTTGGAGTAAATACATTACTTCAATATTTAAATAGATTCACAAACTTAAAACACAGCATGCCTGAGTTTATGTTTCTATCAGACGTTTTAGACTTTTTATTGCCAGGTTTAATATTCTGGTATATTTCAGAACTATTTGGTAATTCACTTACTAAAAAGAAAGCTTGGATATTTGTACCCGCAGCACTTGCACTAATTACTTCTATTACATATATCGCCTCTTTCCAACCATTTACTTTTAGTCATTTTATTGGATCTGCTTTTCATCTTACCTTATTATTTGGGATTGTGATATGGAAAGGATTTATCTTTGTAAAAATTCATAAGCAATTAAAATTGATTAAAGCTTCTGCTAATAATAAGCAAAAAGAAGACTTATTATGGCCTAACATTTTGAAGATGTTTATTGGTCTTAGCTTATGGGTTGCTTTATTACTTCTAAGTTACCATACTATGGTAATGCCGCTTTCTGAAAATCCTACTCAAGAAATTATCAGAAAAATGATTGAGTTTAACTACATCATTTTTAACAGTAGCATTATCTTAGTGACTATGTTTTTTGTGATGAAATATCCTAAAGCATTTTCTGGTAACACTATCGAAATTAAACTTGAAGAGAAACAAGAAGAAAATTCTATCTATAAATATTACGTAGAACGTTTGAATCACTTAATTGAAGTAGATCAAGTGCATTTAGAAACTGAGTTGAATGAAAAAGGTCTAGCAGAAAAATTAGAAATACAATCTTACCTTCTTTCTAAACTCTTAAATGATCATTTAGGAAAATCATTTAGTGAATACATTAACGAAAAAAGAGTTCAGCACGCTAAATCTCTAATTGCTGAAGATACTGAAAAGAAAATGACCAACTTCGCTATTGCGGTGGATAGTGGTTTTAGATCAGAATCTGTTTTTTATGTTAATTTCAAAAAACATGCAGGCATGACTCCTAGACAATATCGTTCTCAATTAAAAGAGAAAATGGCGTCTTAATCTCTAGATTATTATCAGGATTGACACTTCATCGTGTCAACATCAAAATATAACTCTAAAAATGAAAGGTTACTTTATTCGTAAAGTAGCCTTTTGTTTTTGGTGATGATAGATAGTTTCACTTCCAATACTTGCTTGTTGTATTCAGATTCCCATATTGATTCTATAGTAGACATCAGAATAAGATCAATAGATTAAATCGTGGTTTAAAGGATCTCATTAAAGATTAAAAAAAAGCTGTAGCTCTTTATTTTGACAAAAAAAAACAACCCTACACTAACATGTAAGGTTGTATACTAAATATGAAATGAATTATACCTACACGGTATTAACTGTATCTATTTTAAAGCCTTTTATATCATGTTCTTCACAGTTAAGTTGCTTGTCCCAATGATCTGGAAGGATCATTAATGCAGCTCCTAATGCTGAAGTGTTTTCTAATGATAAGGTACTTACTTTAATATCATTAAAATAGGTAGCAATTGTTTTACAGAAGATTTTATTCCTTGTAAAGCCACCACTGATATATATTTTTTCATAAGTGATAGCATCTTCCATGATTTCTTTCACTTGCTCAATTTCTATTAATGTCAACTCTAACATCATTTGATGATAAATAGAGTCAATAGTATCGTTAGCTGAAAAATGAATAACCGCTTCTTCTTCAGAATAGGCTTTATAATTCTGGATGATGCGCTCTCCATTATCCACTTTTCGCCAAGCTTCTTTAGTTAATTCCTCATCGAAATGAATATATTTAAAGAAACCTTCTTTTACGTTGAAATGCTTTCTTATGCTCTCACAATACACATCATGTACACGACCTAACATAAATCTTGAAGATAAAATCTTACTTCCATCAGTATTGATATTAGAAAGACAATCATTTTCCAATTGATTTAATGTTAGTTCACCTTTAAAAGAAGGGTTCATATTAATGGCCCATGTACCTGTTGAAATCAAAATAAATGGTTTACCTTGACTTAGGTGCATATAAGGTTGTATAGAAGATGTACTATCATGTATACCAATACCAACCTTAAGTGATTGTTGAGAAATCTCTGGCTCAACATCTTCAACATGATAATTACTTGTCATAGGAGGAAAAGATAATTCTTCTTTACCTACCCAATCATGATAATCATCTTTCTGAAAATCCCATAACGAAGTATGACATCCTACAGATGTAATATCTGTCGCTAAATTCCTAGTAAATTTATAATGTAAATATTGAGGAAAGTGTAAGGTAGTATTTATCTGTTCCCAAATATTTTTCCTATGATGCTTTAACCAATACAATTGCAGTCCTGAGTTCAAAAATTGAAGTACAGGAGAAGCTGTCTTTTCAGAAAATAAATCGACACCTCCGTACTGATTATATAACTGATGATAGAATTCTGGGCTAGTATTTTTTAAGTAATTATAAAAAGAACCTACCCTATTTCCTTGTTTATCTAAATGTACTATGCTTGCGCCATAGCAAGAAAAATTCAAAGCAATAATCTTGTAATCAGGTGATTGCAACTTCTCTACTAAAGAAGACACCATCCAAATAACTAATAAGTCAAGATCCTCAGTAGGAAAACCGTCTTCGTCAGCTATTTCTCTTAGATTAATTTCTTTGTGATCTATCAATTGAAGTTGTTGGTCGTAAACCAACAACTTCTTATTTGTTTTACCGATATCAAATACCGCAATTGCTTCTTTCATCTTTACTAAGAATGTTTATACTAAAACTTCACCTCTGTGTAAAAGATGTGTTTTTTCGTAATCCTGTACTACTTCAATTACATCACTATCAAGAGACGTAGATTGTTTTAAACAATAGTAATCCCACACTGCACCCCAAGGAAGTGCTTTAGCTTGCTCTAATAAGAACATTCTCTCAAAGTTTTCGCCTTTATCTTCGTAAGATTTAAGTAATTCTGTTGGCTCTAATAAGGCAAACAAAAATGCTTTTCTTGCAGAACGACAACCAGAAATATAGGCACCAATTCTATTGATAGAAGCATCAAAGAAGTCTAATCCTACATATGTTTTATCCATTGCTCCTGAACGAACAATTTCTTGTGCAATAAGAAGAGATTCATCATTTAGCGTTACTACGTGATCAGAATCCCAACGTACACCTCTTGTCATGTGTAATAAGATCTCATCAACAAATTGTAATACTGATGAAATTTTATCACCTACTTGCTCTGTTGGATGGAAGTGACCATTATCCAAACAAATAAGTGTATTATTTTTGATCGCATAACCAAGGTAGAAATCATAAGAACCTACTACCATTGACTCACTACCAATACCAAATAATTTACTTTCTACAGCATCTTTCATATTTGCTGTATCATATTTGGTCTCTAAGATTTCGTCTAAAGCTTCTTTTAACAATACACGATGACCTAGACGATCAACACAAGTATCTTTAGAACCATCAGGAATCCAAGTGTTATGGATACATGGTTCACCAAGTTGTTTACCAATTTCGTTAGAAATTTCTCTACATCTTTTTACATGCTCAATCCAGAAGTTTCTAATTTTAGGATCTTTACTAGATAAAGTAAATCCATCTTCAGCATAAGGATGAGAAAAACAAGAAGCATTAAAATCAATACCTACATTGTTCTTTTTAGCCCAGTCGATCCAACCTTGGAAGTGTTTAACCTCGATTTGATCTCTATCTACCATCTCTCCGTTAAATTCGCCATAAATAGCATGAAGATTTAGTTTGTGCTTACCAGGAAGAAGTGATAATACTTTCTCTAAGTCAGCTCTCATTTCTTCGATACTGTTGGCTTTGCCTGGATAGTTACCTGTCACTTGAATACCACCACCCATAGATGTGGCTTTCGTTTCAAAACCTCCTACATCATCTGTTTGCCAGCAGTGTAAAGAGATTGAAAGATTATTCAATTGTTCTAGTACTTTGTCTGTGTCTACACCTAATTTAGCATAGGCAGATTTCGCTAGATTATACGATTCTAAAATTGTCTGATTGCTCATGTCTACTTTAATTTGTCTTTTACAAAGGAAATAAATGTACATAATACAATAAATACACAAATTGAGAATTGATTTGCACAAAATGATATTTGAAATATTAGTTATATACTTATATATTTGATATATGGACAATTTTAATAACTATTTGATACCAAGTGAGGAGGATATAGACTGGGGTTTATATATTCATGTGATCGGTAAAGCGCAAACTTATCCTAACGCTACCTATCCTGATCCTCAACACCCTACAGGGTATTTTTTTAAATGGGAAAAGGGGCGTGTGCTGCATGAATATCAGTTACTTTATATTGTGGAAGGAGAAGGGATTCTTGAGACGAAAGAAGATCAATATGAGATAAAAAAAGGAAGTCTTATTTTTCTTAGACCAAATGAGTGGCATAGATACCAACCTTCTACTAAAACAGGTTGGACCGAATATTATATTGGCTTTAATGGTCATTGGATGGAAACAGTACAACAACAAGAAGCTTTTGATCAAACTAAAGGTATCTTATTAGGGGCATCTTCTAAAATTACTCAACTGTATCATCAACTTTTTGAGAGTGTGCAGAAGCAAGAAATTGGTTTTCAAAAAATTGGAGCGGGCATCATCTTACAAATCATTGGATATATCATTCAGTTTACAAAAAAAAGAAACGATTTAGGCCAAGGCGAAAAAATCGTAGAGCTCGCCAAACAAAAGATGCAAGAAGAACTCTATGTTGAAATAGACTTCAAGCAATTTTGCATGGAAAATAATGTTTCTTATTCCTACTTCCGAAAAACATTTAAGGAATATACCGGGTTGGCTCCTTTACAATATCATCTAAACTTAAAAATCTTAAAGTCCAAAGAACTATTAGCTGGTCAACAGAAAAAAGTAAAAGAAGTGGCTTTTGAAATGGGGTTTAACTCTATCTATTATTTCTCTAGGCTCTTTAAACAAAAAACCGGTGTCACTCCCACTAAGTTTCAGGAAAGCTTTTAAGGTTATTCTACTCCAACAAATGATGCTCGCTGTATCATTTTAAAATCTACTTTATGATTAGCCAATTTTTTATGTAGTATTTGTTGAGCAGCGGTCTTCCCCATATTTTCAAAAGAGGTTGTGATCACAGTAATACCCTCTTCTAAAATCGCTTTTAAGGGAGTATCATTATAAGAAATTAGCCCTATTTGTTCTCCTATCCTTAATTTTTTTGATCTACAATCAGAAATAATGGTGGCTAAATCTTGATCATCTACTAAAATATAAGCTGTATTTTCATGTAATTCCTCATTTTGATATACACTTGACACTTTAAAAGTGATATCATAATGCAAACAACACCTCACAAATCCCGATCTAATTTGATTAAAGATTCTATTTTCCCCTTTAGGTGCTATCAACTCCAATTGATTATACTTAAAGAGTTTGACAATATTCTTAGATAATACTTGATAGATATCTTCAGAAAAATCTTCATAAACACTCTGGAATTTGGGTAAGGTCGGTAGTTTCTTATTTAATAATAAAGTTTTTGATGCTGGTAATCTTTCAATCACTTTTTTAGTTTCCTCCTCATTTGCATCTTTAAAAATAGGGATAATAACGAAGTAGTTATAGTTATTTTCTTGTTCATCGATAATTCTCTCTAAGCTTTTCACACTGTAATTATGCAAAAGAAGATCCACCTGCAAATGCTCTCCAGATGTTTGTAAAAAGGCTTTGAATATTTTTTCTTTTGATGCACTCATTTTATTAAAAATCAAAAGTACCTTGGGCACATTGATGTCAAAACCGTGGTTCACAAAAGTACCTTTGCCTCTTTGTGTAAGGATATAACTTTCTCTCTTTAAAATTGAATATGATTTCTCTACGGTGTCTTTAGACAACTCTAGTTCCATCACCAAATCATTAATTGATGGCATTTTAGCATGTGCCTGTAGATGCCCCAAATTAATCAGGTTTTTAAAAGACTTTGCAATCTGTATATATTTCGGATGATGCTGACATTTGACATCTCCTAATTGCTTGTGAAGTTGACCTATAAGATTTTCCATACTCAAATTATTTAATTCGATAATAGATATTCTACAGGTAGAAATGAAAGGATAACAGCCTTAAAACCTTCGGAATTATTAATTTGAAGTAAAATGAGTAGAAGTAGGAAATCAAGAGAAAACCTACTTCACTTCTCATTTTTAATTAGAGGAAGTTTGTTGTTAATAGTAACAGTACTATTAATCACATTATTAACTATGAATAAATGAGCTTTTACTGTGTTAATGAAAGATGTCTATCGTCAGATAAAACATTTTTTATTTTCTTATCATTATAAATAGCTACACATCACTTTTACGATTTGATGTTGCATTTTACTCCATTTTTAAAAGTTAAATGACCCGTAATATCATGTATCTTTTTGCATGACATTACATGACACCCACCTGATTCTTAATCTGTACATTTAATAATAATAATAACAGTTCGCTTATTGATTTATCAAAGTAGACATTTCTTATTCATTAGAAATGTAAAACTATCTACTTATTGAATACTTACGACTTCACTTTTTTTACTACTGACTAAATACTTACGAAATGAAAATTGGATTATTTATTCCCTGCTACATTAATCAGTTGTATCCACAGGTGGGTATTTCTACGTTTCAACTTTTACAACAATATGGTGAGGTGGAATACCCTATTTCTCAAACTTGTTGTGGTCAACCTATGGCCAATTCTGGATGTGAAAATGACAGTATTGGCGCCATAAAAGTTTTTAAGAAAGCTTTTGAAAAATACGACATTGTAATCGGCCCTTCTGCAAGTTGTGTTCTCCATTTAAGAGAACATGGTGTTAACATTTTTCCTTCTGCTAAAGAAGTGATTGACAAAACATACGATCTTACAGAATTTCTATTCGATATTATAAAAATAAAGCATATTAATGCCACTTTCCCACATAAAGTAGCATTGCATAAAAGCTGCCACGGACTGAGAGGAATGCGTTTAGAAAGCTGCTCTGAAAGAGTAAAAAGAGCTCCAGATAAACAAAAAAAGTTATTAAAATTGGTTGATAAAATTAAACTTGTTTCTCCCAGTAGAGCCGATGAGTGTTGTGGTTTCGGCGGGACATTTAGTGTGACTGAAAAAGACGTTTCGGTACAAATGGGAAATGATAGATTAGCCGATTATATACATAATGGAGCGGAATATATTACTTCCGGAGATATGAGCTGCTTAATGCATCTAGAAGGACTTATCAAAAGACAAAAGCTAAATATTAAAGTGATACATATGGCTGAAATATTAGCTTCTAATAAAGTGATGGTTCCTGAGGAAAAAGAAATTTTAGAAACTTCCAATATTCATTAAATACGATAAAAAATGGAGAAGGGAAACAGTACTCATCCTGTTGGAGCAGAAGCTTTCAATAAGGATAAAAAAAGAGTAGCATGGCACGACAAAGCGTTATGGTTTGTAAGAGAAAAAAGAGATAAAGCAGCACATCAAATACCTGAATGGGAACAACTAAGAGAGTTGGCAGCTCAAATTAAAGCGCATACGCTCTCTCAATTGGATTTGTATTTAGAACAATTTGAAAAAAATGCGCTCAAAAATGGTATTCATATTCATTGGGCAAAAGATGCAGAAGAACACAATACTATTATCGCTGATATCTTAGAGAATCATCAAGCTAAAAAGGTAGTCAAAAGTAAATCGATGTTGACAGAAGAATGTGGTTTAAATCCATTTCTAGAACAACGAAATATCGAAGTAATTGATACCGACCTTGGTGAAAGAATTGTACAATTAGCTGATGAGAAACCAAGCCATATTGTGTTACCTGCTATCCATAAAAAGAAAGAAGAAGTTGGAGCACTTTTTCATCAACATTTACATACACAAAAGGGTGCTTCAGACCCTGCTTATCTTACTCAAGAAGCTAGAAAACATTTAAGGACAAAATTCTTGAATGCAGATGCGGCTATTACCGGGGTAAATTTCGCGGTGGCAAATACAGGTGGTTTTGTAGTGTGTACTAATGAAGGAAATGTGGATATGGGAGCGAATCTAGCCAAAGTACATATTGCTTGTATGGGTATTGAAAAGTTAGTCCCTAGTCAAGAACATCTAGGCGTTTTTTTAAGATTACTAGCAAGAAGTGCGACAGGTCAGCCGATAACAACTTATAGCTCACATTTTCATCGCCCAAAAAAAGGTAGAGAGATACATATTATTTTAGTTGATAATGGTAGAACAAATCAATTAGCTAAACCTGATTTTAAATCTTCTTTAAACTGTATTCGTTGTGGTGCCTGTATGAATACATGCCCTGTATACAGACGAAGTGGGGGGCATAGTTATAATTATAGTATTCCAGGTCCTATAGGAGCTATATTATCCCCTGGGAAAGACCTTAAAAAATACAGTTCATTGCCGTTTGCCTCTACTTTGTGTGGATCTTGTACTGATGTTTGTCCTGTGAAAATTGATATTCATACGCAGCTATATAAATGGCGTCAAATTATTGGTAAAGAAGGGCATTTACCAAAAGGGAAAAAGACCGTCATGCAATTGACCGGCAAAGTGATGGGACAATCAAAGACTTTCTCAATGATGAGTGCCATCGGTAAGAAAATCTTGGGAGGTCCTAAAGTCTTAGCCTATAATGCATTGAACCCTTGGACAGAAGATAGAGATCTACCGTCTCCAAATTTCACTTTTAAAGATTGGTATAAAAAGAATAAAAATAATGAGTAGTAAATCATCCATTATTGATGCGATAAGAAATATTGAAAAGGAAGAGGTGCATCTTCCTAGAATCCCTTATTTTGAAGGGCTTTCCTATGATAGTACTGCTTTCTTTTTGGATATGCTTCAGCGTTTGGGTGTAGAAGTTATTCAAGGAAATTCCATAGAAGATATTCCATATTATCTTCAGGAACGTGAATTTGATTCAAAAAAAATATTCACCCAATTTTCTGAATTGCCTTACCGAAAAACATTAAAACATGGGCAATTAGAAAGTATACAACTCTCCATATTAAATGGGAAAGTGGCCGTTGCCGAAAATGGTGCTATTTGGGTAACTGATGAACGACTTAGTAATAGAGCTTTAACTGTAATTGGCGAACATCTTTTAATTGCCATTTCTAAGAGAAATTTAGTGTGGAATATGCATGAGGCATACGCTAATATATCTATTCATGAACATGGATATGGCATGTTTATTTCAGGCCCTTCTAAAACAGCAGACATCGAACAATCTTTAGTAAAAGGGGCACATGGTTCAAAATCATTAATCGTATTTATATATGAATAAAGTATCTCTATTCGTCGTTTTAGGATTGTTCCTTTTTGGATGTCAGCATAGTTCTGAAACTTTGTATAGTAATTCTCAATTTGAAGTTAAACCTGATCAAATCATTCAAGGAGATTACTCTACCTCTTTAATAAACAACACGTTAAAAAGTAATTATATCAGTAAAAAAGACACGCTCTATTCTTCTTTACTTAAATTTAAAATTTCTATTAATGGAAAAGACAATGAGCTATCAAATGGACAATTCCATTACCTTTCAATTGATAGTGATACATCGTCAAACATCATAAAATTAGGACAAGCAGACCAACCACCCACAGGAAAAACTAAAAAGTACATTCCAACAAATTATGATTATACCTTTTATTTGGATGCAAGTCCAATGTTTCAATCCTTTAAAGAAAAAGGATATTATGAAACTGCTAATGGAAATAAAATCGCTGAAAAAGATTTCAAAGCTTTCTATTTGGCAGGCAATGTAGCTCCCCTTTCATGGAATTATTACAACCTAGAGTTTTACGATTTAAAATTTGAACCTACTGAAAGACAACATATTTATCAGTTAAGTTTAACGCTTAATCCGTATAAAAATGAAAGTAGCTACCATAGAACATCTTGGAGTTTAAAAGAAGATATTTCTAAATACCCAGCATACAATTCTGATCAACCAATTGTTGATGCGCTTTATAAAATGACCTTGGAAGAGGCCTCTCTTAATATTGAAAAAGATTCTACATTAAGAACTGGAGCAAAATGGGCAGGTGTATGGACAAGAGACATTAGTTACTCTATCTTTTTGGCTTTTGCCTATTTAGAACCGGAGGTAGCAAAAACCAGTTTACGTAAAAAAGTAAAGAGAGATAGGATTGTGCAAGATACGGGTTCGGGGGGTGCTTGGCCTGTTTCTACAGATCGTATTGTTTGGGCTATGGCTGCTTGGGAAGTTTATCTGGTTACGGGTGATAAGGAATGGTTGAACGAAATTTATCCTATTATTAAAAACACTATCGAAGATGATTATCTCACTGTTTTCAATCACAAAAATGGGTTATTCCAGGGAGAATCTTCTTTTCTTGATTGGCGTTCACAAAGTTACCCTAAATGGATGGACAATAAAGATATTTACATGTCGCAATGTCTAGGGACCAATGCACTCTATTTTAAAGCCTTAGTGATCATAGATCAAATAGAAAAAATCAAATCCATTAATAGTAATGATTATGCTGAAAAAGCTTTGAATTTGAAGCAGGCAATCCAAAAGGAATTGTGGATAAATGATAAAGGTTATTTTGGGCAGTTTACATATGGTGGAGACCACGGAATTACTTCTAAAAGGTTTGAAACGCTAGGTGAGTCCTTATGTATACTTTTTGATATTGCCAATGAAAATCAACGCTCTAGTATAACTAACAACGCACCTCTAACTGCTTTTGGAACTCCTTGTTTTTACCCTGAATCCAATGAGGTTCACCCCTATCATAACAACGGTATTTGGCCTTTTGTACAGTCCTATTGGAATATTGCAGTAGCTAAAGCGGGTAACGAACAGGTCCTTTCGCATGGATTGGGAAGTATTTACCGATCAGCGGCTCTCTTCTTAACCAATTATGAAAATATGGTGGCTTCTACTGGAGACTATCAAGGTACAGAAGTCAATTCTCATCGTATGTTATGGAGTATTGCAGGACAGCTTTCGATGGTCTACAGAGTCTTTTTTGGAATGCAATTTACGGCTGAAGGCTTGCAATTTAATCCTTCTATTCCGAAAGCATACAAAGGTAAAAAGAGTTTGAAAAACTTTCAGTATAGAGCTGGCATTTTTGATATTGCGGTAGTAGGTACAGGAAATAAAATAAAGTCTTTTTCTTTGGATGGGACAAAACAAAACTCTTCTATCATCCCTACGGATTTAAAAGGTAAACATCAAATTGTGATTGAGTTAGATAATGTTCCCTTTGATTCATCAGAAGTAGTTATTTCTGATGTTGTCTTTGCCCCTGATGAAGTGATCGCTTCCATCAAGAAGAAAAAAATATCATGGCAAAGGGTAGAAAATGCTACAGCCTATCATGTCTATAAAAATGGGCAGCTAATTGATACTACTTCTAAATTATACTATCAAATCAGTTCGGAAGAAACAGCTACTTATTTGATTACCGCCATTAATGAAATTGGAGATGAAGGTTTTAGTTGTGCTCCTATTGTTGTTAATGCCGCTGCTGAAATTTTTGAGTTTGAGCCCATAGAAAATACTCTATCAAGTATAAACTATACTGGTAAAGGGTATTTAAAGCTTACAAAAAATAAAAATACAAAGGTATCCCTTGCAATTAACGTCCAGGAAGAAGGAGAGTATTGGATAGATTTTCGATATGCAAACGGAAGTGGTAGATGGAACAGCCATAATAAATGCGGTATTCGAACCTTATATGTTGATCACCAAAATAAAGGGGTATTTATCTTCCCTCAAAGAGGTTGGCACGAATGGTCTGCTTGGGGTTATAGTAACAAAAGGCTTATTCCTTTGACTAAGGGTGAACATCAAATTGATATTATTTTAGAGGAATGGAATAATAATATGAATGTAGATATCAATGATTTTCTTTTAGACCATATGCGTTTGATTAAGGTAAAACCTATTTCATCGATATAAAAAAGGATAAGCAATTTAAAAGGTTGCCCTATATTTAAATGGGGCAACCTTTTATTATTTCCTTTTGAAAAAGGTCTACTATCACCTCTACTTATCATTTCTAATACACTTTCTAGGTAATAATTATTAGAGTTTCTACTCAATAATTGAAATCGAAAACTCAGGTAATACCAATTTCTTTTTCAATTTAGATTTCTTTTCATCTATCGTTTCCCATCCTACTACTTGTGTTTCTAACTCGGCATTATAAGATTTTTGAGTTAACCCTTTCATATTGCTTGGTAGATCATACGTCTGCTTTTCGTATGAATAATTTACAATGATGTAAGTGATTTTCCCTTTTTCATCAGCAAAAGCATAACCATTAACGCCTTTAAATTCTTCATCTTTATCATTGAGCAAAGTAGGAACTTCATCAAATAATAAAGGCATTTTTTTGACTTTATCTGTTGTTGCACGCGCAAATAAAGAAGTTGATATTCCACCAGAAGTTAAAGGATATCTATCCTTAGCGTAATCATTATTTTTTTCATCAATTTGAGCAAAAAGAGAACCGACAACATTATGTACATTGGTTACTTCCACATTTGCTTTCATAAATTCTAAATAATAAATGCTTAAGATAAGAGATTGTGCCCAGCTTCCTAAAACTATAGAGTGGTCGTCTCTCATATTAAATTCTGTCACCCATAAAGGTAGATCTTTCTTCAATTTCATTTTCTTGTAACTCTCTGTATCATGCTGAGTAGTTACCCACATATTGGCTTGTGCTTTGGGGTCTTTTAATAAAGATTTTTCCCAATCTTTATAGGATATTTCTCCACCAGGATATTTACGAGTTGCAGAAGAAGCATCCGTTTGTCCTTCCGTACCAGCTGTAATGTTGACTCTTTCTTGCGCTCCGTTTAAACTTGCAGGACTGTATTTATGATAAGTTACAGCATCTGCATTTGGGCAGGTAGATAAAACTCTGTTCGTCCAATCAATATGTCTTTTACGTCTTTCGATGTACGTACCAACAATAGAACATTTCACCCCTGGAAATTCCTTTTTTAAAGCATCGATCCAAATTCTACAAGTATCACCTAATACTTCTGGAGTAGGATAAACTGCCATAGGAAGTGGTAAATTAAAGTAAAGTTCATTACCCATTTCCACGTATTTGATATCTAATCCTAATGCTTGTGCTTTTTTTAAATTTCGGATAGAGTGTGCCAAATCTTTGCTTAAAAGATTTAGCATGAACACAGGTTCAGCATTGGTTTTCTTCACTAAGGTGGCAAAATCTTCTACAGTATATCTTTGCTTTGAGGTAGTAAGCTTTTGTTCTACCACCCATTTAATCATTTTGTCATCAGGAATACTACTGTCTAGCCAGCCTTTATCCCAATCCCAATAATTTCCAATTGTTCCACCAGGGTAACGAATTGTTTTGGTACTAAGATCCTCTAGAGAACGTACTAATTTTTTATCGTTTTGAGGTTTTTCAATACTGGTTAAATTGGCGTTTACACCAATCATGTCTTTATTGATAGTTTGCTTTTCTCCTAAAGTAAAGGTTTGTGCCCAAGTTACATGAGCACAAACCATACTTAGGATTACACTACATAGGATAGGTAATCGAGTCATGATTTTTAGTTTCTAATTAAACTGTTACTGTTGCTTTATTCATTATTTTTGAAGAGAAATTCAAATCTACCGCCCATTGTGTTTGATGTGGGTGACGTTCATTATGATCTTTCAATCCAATATCAAATACAAAGTCATCGTTGATAAAATCTAATCGGATGACAATTAAATTATCGCCTTCTTCTAAATTCAATTCTGTATAGAAAGTCGATGGCCATCTTCTCATCTGATGATCATTTTTAAAAATCTCCTCACCGTTTAACCAAACAGTCACAAAATTACTTTGTCCAAAACAAAGCCACTTTTTCAAATCAGAGGGAGAACTTACAACTGTTTGTAAGTAAACTGATCTTTCCCCTTTACCATAAAAGTATTTCGATAAGTCCATCGACATACTTTCTGGTGTTATTGTCTGTACTTCAAAAGGCTGTGCATCAAGCGTTTTTTCGTCTAATTGATGGAAAAAATCTTGAGATAAGTACTCTTGAGAGGCTTTTTGTAAATCGTGGTTCATGTATGTAGCAGAAGGCATACTTGGTAAACCATGATCAGGGTATTGCTCATTCATTGGAGCTAAAGACTGATCGTCTTGGATAAATGGTCCAAACATTCTCCACTGACCATAAAAAGGAACACCTTTATTAAAGGTAACTTCCTCCTCACCTTGCTTCACTTTGAGTGTATAATCAAAGGCCATTGCATTAGGAAGTGCTACTGTTGATATAAAGTCCAAAGCCAATACTACAGTTCCTGTTTTACCAGGTTCTACACCATTAATTGAAGCGGTTTGAGCTTCAAAATAGTCAGAAACTAAAGATATGGAATAGTTATTTGATGTAGTTTCAAAGTTTTCTACGACTACTTTAACCACCCCATTTCTTTGATCTTCTAAAGAAGGAAATATTGTTAATTCAGTATGTAATGCCAACTTGTTATGATTCTCCACCTCAAATTTTTCTACCGAAGAGAAATCAACAATTGCTTGTTCTCCTTGGAACATTTGAGCCACTTGACAGGTCTTTTCTGTTAAATCAGAAATACTTTCAGGACAATCAATACCCGTAATTTCTGGGCTAATTACTAGCACATTACCAATTCGTTTTTTCCATAATTCTGGAATCTCGTCTGCCCCACGAATAATACCAATCAAAGCACCTGCAGTAGCTACAATACAATCACTATCATGACCATAATGTAAAGCTTCGATTACATGATCGAAATCTCCTTGTGCTTCTACTAAAGCTAAAATTGTATAAGCAATATTCATCGGTGCAGAAGTAAAGTCTGCATCACCGTATACACTTTTAATTTTACCTGTTACTATATCTTTGTCAAATTTGGTGTGCCAATACATTACTTTATTGACAAGGTCATGCATAAGAGAGTCTGAAGCAATATACGCTAAGGCATCTCTTAAAATCTCATTCGTATCCGATTTTGTAAAGGCGATTGCTGCTGCTGCAGAAAAATAAGCTTCGGCATCATCAGAAAAACCATTATGATCTACTTGAGAGTCTAAACGAGCATAATAAGCCGCTTTTTCTGGATTTCCGGCACATAACATTCCCCATATTTCAGAACGTATAGGAGATCCCATACTCTCGTTCCAATAGTTGTTATTGTGCTTTCCTGTATCTGGATTATCTAACCCAATTTTGATATTTCTAGTGGCAATACCATATTCATTCCAAGGGAAATCAACATGATCATTCCAATGTTTTGTAAAGTCGGAGTGTCTTACTTTAGGACCTTTTTTAGCTACCATATCGAGCCAAAGAATTTGAAGGTCCAAATCATCATTTGGGAAATTCGTTTCAAAGAGTTTATCTGATAGTTCAATATCATTAAAACATTTATAACCTTCGATTGGTGCACCTAAAATTCCACCTGCACACTTTCCTAACCATCCACCTAGGATCTTATTGTAAAATTCTTTATTGTTTAACATATATCTATTTCAAAAAATTGATGACTAGTTTACTTTAGGAATCCATCAAAATAATAGCCCTGTTATCGTTATTTTTCATAATTAAAATTACACCGCTATTTACCCATTGCTACATCTCCAACTCTCAAAAAATGAATCTTAGACAAAACAATGTGACTTTGTAGAATACTTATTCAAATGTGGTAATTAATACATTTAGAATACTTTTGATTCTCAAAAACAAAGAAAGTCTTTATAAATAGCTGCAATGTTTTATGAAATCGAAGTTTTGTAAAAGAAAAAAAGCCACCTATGAGGTGGCTTTTTTATCGTCCATTATCGTATTTTAAATCTAATTTGAATTGAGTTTTCTGTCCAAAGAAATAATTCTATTATTTTTTAAGGTAATTTTCTATACCAAGCACCTGCTCCAGCAGTACTCACATAGAAGTAATTACCATCTGTTTTTCTAACCAATCTACTCGAGGTAAAACCTGGGTAGTGAATGTCATCTGTAATATCTTGCCAATCAATAGTGCCATTTGCAGCTATCGTTCCCATAAATATTCCAAATCCATTTTGTTGTCTGTGGTTGTAATAATTGATAATTATCTTGTTATCAAAACCTACAATTCCTCCTTTACTTGTAAATTTATAAGTGTCTTTGACATAAGGGTACCACGTTTTATTTTTATCTCCTCTCAAGGTTTTTGCCTGACCTGGAGTAAAAATTTCCTTCCACGTTTCTCCATCGTCTTCAGACAACATAATTAAGTAGTCTGAAGTATTAATTTCATCTCTTACAATTGGGCCTTCATAGAGTAAATAGGTTTTATCATTATTTGACCACATACTAATTTCTGCATCCCAATCACCACCATCTAATATCTTTTCCCAAGTCCATTTCCCATTGTCTTTCATTCCTTTATAAATTCCTAATTCTCCTCTTGAAGCAGTTAGATAAATTACATTAGGATTTTTTGGATGAACTTGAATGGTTTTAACACCTTCAATTGTCTTTAATTCGTCACCACTAATTAATTCACCTTTATAATTCTCAGGGTCATCAATTGCTTTTTTCAAATCATCAATAACATATAAACCGTGTTGTGAAGAGAAAGTATATACTCTTGAAGAATCGTGAGGATCTACCATGATTTCTCTGTAAATACCATCAGGCATTCCTAATGCAGCATCAGGGCCACCGGCTAATAAATGCCATTTATCAGAAGGCATATAGTCTTTCAATACTTTAAAATATATACGACCATCTTTAGCATGACCCCCATAACCATTAGTGGCTTGTGCTAATACTACTTGATGATCGCCCGCTTTGGCAATTTCTAAAGACTGTACATCAGAAAGTGCTAAACCAGGTTGTCTATGGTACATATTTGACCAAGAATAACCTCCATCCCAACTTTCCATTAAACCATTATCCGCCTGACCTTGGATCACATAATTATGAGCCACCGCAATATCATAAGTATAGGTACTTTCGGTTCCTCTCCCTGCATAGGTAGGTAATACTTTTCCGAAATGATATACTTTAAATTTATCATTGGGTTTACAGTATTTATTGTTCCACACATACTCCTCTTTATTTTTTGACGCTTGGAAAATAGTCTGATTAGATGTTGACCAAATAGCTCTTTCCCATGATTTAGGAGTATAGTGTACAAATCTAGGATTGGGGTCTGCGTGGTCCCAACCTACATCATAACCTTCTGTTCCATGCCAAATTAAATCATATTGATACGATTTTAATTCATTGTCTTCCCACACAAAAGTACCTTCATAAAGACCATCTCTGTCTCCTTCTAAAGAAAGCAATACTTTATGTTCTTTTGTAGTTGATCTAGTATCTACTTCAGGATACCAAAAACGTCTAGGTTCTAAATGCTTTCCTTCTCCAAGATTTATTTTTTCCCACTTAATTTTATCCACCAAACTATAGTAAGGCAATCCTTTTTTACCGTCTTTCGTGAAAATAGAATAAAGTACTTTTCCGTCTGGAGAAATACTGACACCTCTATGCCCTTGGTGTGCTTTGGGCATTGCTATTTCATCCCAAGTTTGTCCGTAATTTGTCGTTTTAAATATACCGCTGTAAGTAGACATATATATTTCACCTTTTCTTTTAGGGTGAAATACAAAGTCTATGATATTTCTATCTTTTAAATCAAAATTCTTTAATTCTACTGTTTCCCAGTTCTCCCCTGCATTTTTACTAATAAAATACTTTGGTGCTCCACCTTGAACAATATTGATAAACCCTAAAAAGTTATAATCATCTCTCCAACCATAACCAGCAATCATCACATTATTATCATGAGGATCAATTCTAGTTGCTGAAATCGTATTTCCTAAAGAATGTTCTACTAATTGATATGAAACCCCTCCATCATTAGAAGTATGTAATCCATTAAATGTACCGACCACCAGCTTTTTATTATTAGAAGGTGAAACAGCAATAGCATACACTCTATTATGGGCCAAATGCCCTGTCATATGCCATGATTCTCCATTATCAGTTGACTTATATACACCTTCCATATCAGAAGCGAGGTACAAAACATTCTCTTGTGAAGGATCACATACAACATCTTGTACCTGTCCTCCAGCACCGGGATTAATCGATTTCCATTGTCCAAAACTAGAAGTAAAACTTAGTGTACAGATGAAAATCAAAAATGATTTAAATAATTTCATGAGATTTTTTTTCATTCCGCTTTCATAAAAATAATACGCGAGTAAATTCAGTTACCATAAAAGCATTAAGTAAGTCAGTTTGCTTTTTGATGTCAGTTTAATTTGTCAGTCATTTATTTTTTCTTCTAAATAAATATCTGATAATGCTAAAGTAAAAACTCTCTTACTTCAAAACCTTTCGTTTTCATAATACGAAGACATTTATTCTATTTACATAGAAAAAGAAATGAATCAACAACACAACAAACAACTATATATCAATGAATTAAGAAATGTAAATCGAAAAAGTAAATGAATTTATAAAAATCATGATTTTGTAAATTGTCTTCTCTTTTTTGTGTTTTATACTACCAAATACCTACTAAAAAAGTACTGAGAAAGAAAAAATAATTTTCTCCTTTCTATAAGAATATACTTGTAGACTCTCTTATAGAATGTAGGAATGTTCCTCTCTCAAACTTTTGGTTTCAACAGGAAATCTAATCATGGGTTACAGTACAAAAAAAATGACAGAAGATTAAATTCATCTCTTCTGTCATTCTTCTACGAAAGTATTCTTATTAATTGATTAATTCATTCTCAATTTTTCTGTACCAAGCACCAGCACCTGGTGTGCTGATATAAAAGTACAATCCATCTTTTTTCTTTACAATTCTACTATTGGTAAGACCGATATAATGTAAATCATCAGAGATGTCCGTCCAATTTATTTTTCCTTTTGTATTGATTTTACCAAGGAAAATACCCCACCCATTTTGATGTTTATGATTATAATAATTGGCAATAATAATATCATCTACAGCTGCTAGACCTCCTTTACTCTGAAAAACATAATCATCTTTAATATAAGGATACCATTCATCATTCTTATTCCCTCTGATATCTATAGCTTGAGGCTTAGTTAAGATATTCTCCCAAGATTTACCTCCATCTTTTGACAGTGCTACAACATAATCACAACCGGAATTACATGGCTCCCCTTGATACACTAAAAATGTTTGACCATCTCTATCCCAAGCCACTACTTCAGCTTCCCAAGAACCTCCTTTGTAAACTCTAGACCACTTCCAATCATCACCTTTCTTTTCGCCCTTGTATACACCGGTTTGCCCACTTGTTCCAGTAAAGTAAACAATGTTCTCATTATTCAGATCCACTTGAATTGTTTTGGCAGTCAATGCTTTATTCGCGATTCCATTACTTATCTTTTGCGCTTTATAAGACGGATCTTTTATCGCTAATGTCAAGTCATCAATTAAATAAAGACCATGATTGGTACTAAATACATATAATCTTTCAGGATGATTAGGATCTACATTGATCTCTCTAAATACTCCATCAGGAAGGTCAAGTACTTGATGTTTTCCTCCTCCTAAAAAGACCCACTTGTCTTTAGGCGAATAATGTTCTAATATTTTGTAATACAGTTTACCATTCACTGCTCTCCCTCCATAGCCTCCAGTTGCTTGAACAACTACGGCGTCTTTACCATCTATTTTTGCTAAAACACATGCTTGAACATCCGATAAGTTAAGAGTGGTATCTTGTCTATGTTGTAGGTTCGACCAGCTTACTCCTCCATCCCAACTTTCCATCAAACCATTATCTCCTTGAGCTTGTAAAATATAGTTTTTATGTATTAAGAGATCATAGGTATACGTAGACTCGGTTCCTCTACTACTGTAAGTCGGGTATTTCTTGCCATTAAATTCTACTATATTATCAAGGTGTGGTTTAGAATATTTATTCCTCCACAGGTATTTATTTTCATTGGTATAAATACCCTCAAAAAAGTTCTCATTAGTGGTACTCCAGATCGCTCTATTCCATGTAATTGGAGTATAATGTGCAAATCTTGGGTTTGGGTCTGCCATATCCCAACCAAAATCATAGCCTTCAACTCCCTGCCATATTATAGAATGTTTATACGATACCAATTCATCTTTATCCCACTCTAAAGTGGTCTCAAAAAGACCGTCTCTATTTCCTTCTAAAGCAATTAATAAATGATGTTTTTTCGATGAAGAACGAGGGTCTACTTCAGGATACCACCAATTTCTCATTGGCAGTTTCTCTCCATTTCCATTATCTAATCGAATCCAATCTTTTTTAGTTAATGCCATAGCATAAGGATAGCCTTTTTTCTCATCATGGGCATAAGCGGCATACAGTATTTTACCATCAGGAGAAAGTGATACTCCCCTACACTGTATACTTTCTTCTGGAGCTACTAACTTTTGAAATGATTGTAGGTTGTCTTCTGATATATAAATTCCATCAGATGCTCCTATAATACAAATATCTTTATTGGTTGGATGAAAAGTAACAGTAAAAATATTTTTATCATTTACTTCATTGATATTTACTTTTTTACGTGCCCAGCTATCACCTTTGTCATTACTTATAAATAATTCGATAAAACCATTTTTTGTATCACCAAAGAAGTGGCAAAAATCGTAATCATCCCTCCAACCTACTGCAGCAACAATCTGGGAAGTGTTATTCGGATTGACCTTTATTTCACCAAATGACTTTCCTTTAGAGCTCTTAATAAAAGAGTAATTATCTCCACCATTTTTACTGGTTTGAAGTCCATTAAGAGTACCCACATATAGTAAGTTGGGGTCATTATAATTCACGGCAACACTGTAAACTCTATTGTTTACTAATTTTCCCGTCATATGCCAATGTTCTCCATTGTCTGAAGATTTATACACTCCCTCCATATCTGAAGGCACATATAACACTCCAACTGTTGTTGGGTCACAAACCACATCTTGTACTTGCCCTCCTGCCCCAGGGTTAATGGATACCCATTGACTATAGGCAGGAGATATTATAAACAATAAAAAAATTTGTAAGTAGTGACTAGTTTTCATTTTATTTCAATTTATTTCAATTGAAATCTACTATTTTCTATCTCAAAAAGTCTTTGATTTTATAAAACCTATGTTTGAATTAAAAAATATAATCTTTTTACTAACCAAATCAACGATCTAAACTTAGATCTATTAAAAGAACTCAATTATTGTTTTATTACTTTGTATGTAAACTTGTGTTGTCCATCATCAATTACTACTATATAGTTTCCTTTATTAACTTGTAAATCTATTACATTTTCGACCACACCTTCTTTAATAAGTTGACCCTGCGTATTAAATATATAGTATTTTGAATCTGAATTATAATTTTTGAATTTTAAGTAGTCATTAAACAAAGTTGGGTATATCACAGGCGTTAAATTCTCATCATCTAAATCAGTAATAATTCTACTATCATACTCTAAAATGGTAGTATAATAGGTATAAAAATTATTAACAATTGCACCATAAGAAAAATTATTTCCCAACCCATCTTTCCATATTTCATTTATATTATCAAATGGTAATCGAATACCATCAGTGAAATTATTTCTTGCAAATGCTGCATGATCAATAAATTCGATAGTTTGTGGAAGTTCAAATCTAGACTCAAGCTTATTTTCATAGAAAGCCCCTCTTTTTATATTAATCAATCCATCCTTGAAAATAACCTCTGAAAGATTATTACTTTCAAAGGCAAAAGCTCCAATAGTTTCCAAATTTTCTGATAAATATAAATGCTGTATGCCTTTATTAAAAAACACTCCATTTTGAGACTCATTACTAGCAATTTTCTTTATTTCTTGACCTCCTATTTCATTTGGTATGAGGATATTTTTTACATCGAAAGAATATGTGCATTCATTAATAACATTATCAACAATAACAACATCATCTTCAGTAAGCTCATGAACATAATAAGATTTTAGTTCAGAAACTCTAGACAATAATTTTCCAACTTCTACTATTTCAGGTGAACTTGAACTAAGTTCTCCTTGGTACCAAAACCGAAAATCCTTAGATGTATTCTCAGGAACTTTTAAAGCTAAACTATCATGAAAAGGGGTAGCTCCAAGATATTTTAAATTCGTTGGTAAGTTAACTTCTTCTAGTTCATTACTTAAAAATGCAAACCTACCAATAGTATCTAAGTTAGCAGGGAAATTTAGTACTTTTATATTATTATTAGTGAATGCAGCAATTCCTATTGATTTCAAACTAGCAGGTAGTTCTATGTTTTCTAGCTTATTAGAATAAAATACGTGATACTCTATTCTTTCTAGGGATTCAGGAAGTGTTATTTTCTTAATATTGGTATCATTAATGAATGAATTACAGACACCTTGTTTGCCAATTTTTAGAATTGTAATAGAATCTATCTCATTTGGAATAATAAGTTCACCAATATTATCTAGATTTTCTTTAATATTTAAAAGACGCCCAGTATTGTCTATAACAGTATTATTTTCATCTAATATTAAGATGTACATTGCTCGATAAAGACTATTTGGAGTCAAAGTAATAGGAATAGTCAAATTTTCTAATTCATCGCCATTTGATGTGCTCCAGTAAAGAAAATTTTCATCATTAATTTGTGGTAAAGTAATTTCATTTAAGTTATTAAAATGGAATGCACCTTCCCCTAATTCCCTTAAAGTCGATGGGATACTTACGAAGTCTAAATTATTAGAAGAAAATGCATAATTCTCAATTGTATGAACACTTTCAGAGAAATTAATTTCTTTAATTAAATTATTATGAAAAGCATATGAACCAATCTTTTTTAAGCTTAATGGGCAATTAATTTTTTTTATTTTATTCCCTTTAAATACCTCATTACCAATCGATTCTAAACTTTCAGGCATTTGAATAGATCTTATATTTTTATCTTTAAAATTATTTCTATATCTACCATTTTCAATCGCTTTAATAAACTGTCCGTCTAGTTTTTCTGGAATAATTATATCTAAATTTTTAAAATCATAAGTAACATTCCATAAAGTATCATTGATAACTTCAACATCATCATCCTTTAATGTATAGTAGTAATGTGCCCTAAAAGTTTTACTATTGGTTGTGCTTATTTCTGCTCCTGCAGCATATTCTCCCCAATCAATAAAATTTGGATCATTATTATGAGGTAAAACAATTGTATTTAAATTAAGATTATTGCTAAATGCATCAATATCAATTGATCTTAGGGTATTAGGTAGTACTAATTTTTCAATTTCATTTTTAGAGAAACAGCGAGATTCTATTTCTTCTAAGCCATCATTAAAAGATATTTCTCTGATGTTATTTTCAAAAAAAGCATAACTTCTGATCAACTTTACTGAAGAGGGTATTGTAAGACTAGTAATTTTATTATAAATAAATGATTCCATTTCAATTATTTCAATCTTATCTCCTAGCTTTATTTCATTAATCGAATTAGCTTCAAAAGCATTTCTACCTATGTAAGCAACATTACTCAAATCAAGTGTTCTAATTCGATTGTTCCTAAATTCATATTCCCCTATATAACTTATACTTTCACCTAATTGTACAGAACGAAGTCCTAATCTTTGAAAATCTGTTTTTGTTTTAATAGCCGTAATTGTAATGTCTCCTATTTTCCCAGGTATTAAAATATCAGGTGTTACCTCAGAATTAAATTTACAACCTATAATTGTATCCCCTTTTAATTCAAGATCCTCTGCTTTTAAAGTGTATAAATTTCTTGTTCTGTATTCTTTAAAGAAATCTGTTATTGGCTCCCCTTCTAAATATTGTACAAGATCATGACCTTCCCATGATATAAAGGTTTCATCTAAAGATTTATCTGGCAACTTCACATCAATATCAGGATTATTAAAAAATGATAAAATTCCTATAATATTAAGAGAACCAGGTAATTCTACTTTTTTTAAATTGTTATTTTGGAATTCTTGTCTCCCTATAATTTCCAATGTATTTGGAAAGGTGATTTCTTCAATTCCTTTATTCTCAAAATCATGAGGATGAACATCAGTAGCTATACCAATAATCGTTTGTCCATCCAATTCCTCCGGAATAATTATTTTCTTTAATGTGAAGTCATATGAACATCGAGTAATAATTCCATTTTGTACTGTTACTGTACTATTTGTAAGTGTGAAGGTATCTTGAGCTTTAGTAATTAAGGAACACATTACTAATAAACTTGATAAGATTAATCTATATATTTTCATTGTTCTAATCCTTAATTAGTTTTTTATTACTTTAAATGTTTTTGAGTGATGCTCAGTTATCACTTTTAAAATATACACTCCAGGTTGCCCTTCAATATTAAGTTGGTTCTCTGTACTAATTTTCTCATTTTGAAGTAGTTTTCCTTGAGTATTGTATATCTGTATTAGGCAATCCTTCTTAAGGTTTTTTATTTGAAGTTTTCCATTAGTAGGATTCGGGTAAACAATTAGTTGTTCAAGACTTTTATCATAAATACTTGTAGGTTTTTCCAAATTTACATCACCCACATAAACAGCAATGTAACTAGAAATAAAATCTGATACTTGTGCTCCATTAGATAGTTCGTTTCCTCGATCATCTGACCAAAATAAAAAATCAGGGTCATTAATAATGGGAAGATTAAAAGAATCGAAATTATTACCTAGAAAAGCTCCACCTGCAATAAATTCAATACTTTCTGGTAAAAAAATACTATCTAATTCATTATTAGCAAGTGATTCCTCACCTATTATTTTTAAAGTAGATGGTAATTGAATATCAATTAAACCAATACCTTTTAATGCTTTTTTCTCTAACTCTAACAGCCCCTCATCAAAGTAAATACTTCTAACTATTTCAGAGCCGAAAACAGAGTTTCCTAAAACTTTAATCTTAGTATTATAAAATTCATCTGAACAGTAAAGATGATAAATTCCATTTTGATCGTCATGATAAGAAGTTAAAGTGTCATTATTAATAGTCGCATAATCTTGAATCAAATCCTTTCTAAATAAAGCAGTATAAGTCTTATCAAAACGATATATGGTATCCTTTGCTGAATAGAATTTATGCTCATAAAATTCATCATCATACCCATTCCACTCTACAAAATTTTTGGATATTGGTTTAGTTAAAACTATATACTTAATTTTATTATTGTCGAATGCTTTATAACCGACCTTAATGGTATTTTGAGGCAACACAACATGTTCTAATTGATTATTACTAAAGCATCCAGGCTCGAACTCATTAATGGACTCATGAAAATCTACCTCATTAATTAAGTTATCATTAAAACAATTAAAGGGGATATTTTTGATGCTAATTGGAATCTTAACTTTTGTAAGATTATTTTTCTCAAATGCTCTTACTCCAAGAAAAGAGAGGTGCTCTGGTAAATCAATTTCATTTAACTTGTTTGATGAAAAAGCTGAATTCCCAATGGTGTGTATAGTTGATGGTAATTCTACACTTTCTAACCCTAAATATTTAAAAGCATTTTGACCTAACTCTAAAATACCTTCCTCTAAAGTAACACTTTTGACCCATTGGTTTACAAACGGTGAAGCCCAATTATCCGATTTTATTCCAAATATTTCTGTACCTCCAATTGATTTAGGAATATGAATATGAGGTTGATTTATTAGTTTTTTTGTACCTGTAATATAATTATCATTTATTTTAACATCATTAATTGTAACACTATATCTAAAAAAAGCAACTTGATCGTAATCAGTATTAGTATGAATTAGGCTATCGATTGGTATAGATAATTTTCTATTTATATCAATCCACTCCACAAATAATGAGTCTTCTATTAGGGGTAGTTTATACTCTTTAATTGGATTATCATAAAAAGCTTTTGAATTAATTCTTCTCAAATTTTCTGGTAATTGAATTTCAGTCAAATCATTACTCGAGAATGCATAAGAATCAATTGTAGTAATGTGAGGGATATTTAACGTTTTTAAATTATTATTCCGAAAACAAGCATATGGAATCTCTTTAATTGAACGTGGTATCGAGAGTTCTTCAATTTTATTGAAATCAAAAGCATTACTACTTAAACTTGTAATATTTTCCTCTAATGTTAAACTTTGAAGATGATTATGACTAAATGCATTATCCCCTATATGTTGAATTGAACTAGGAAGATTTATGGTTTTAAGTTTATTTGTTCGAAAAACATTTTTTTCAATTTTAGTGAGTTTATCAGTGAGGAACACTACTTCTCTAAGAAGGTTGTTACGAAAAGCACCTTGTTCTATTTTTTCTAAACTTTGAGGTAATACTACTTTTCTTAAGTAATTACCTTCAAAAGCATGTTCTTTAATTTCCTTTATTGTATTAGGAAGACTTATTCCATAAATATTATCCCCCGCAAATACATATGTACCTATACCAATAATTGTTTCTCCATGCAGTTTTTCAGGTATCTTAATACAAAGTTTTTTATTATACCAAGAATTCAAATTAACATACTTTATATAACCATCTTCAACAATAAAATTACTCTCAGGATATTCTTTATTGATTAGAGCAACATAACCTTTGGCTGAAGTACTTATTTCAGTATCAGGATCAAATAGTGTTTCCGTATAACTATCATACCAAATAATAAACTCAGGGTTAATATGTTTGGGTAATTTAAAAGTTTTAACTGGATTATTTAAGAAAACATGATCCATTATAGAATCCATTTCGGATGGTAAATTTATCTCCGAAAGGTTGTTACTATTAAATGCAAAAACATCTAATATTTTCAATTTTTCAGGAAACGTTACTTTCTCTAATCTATTGAATGAAAAACCACTACTTAATACTCTTTTAACAGATTCTGGTAAAATCAATTCTTCAAGTTGATTATGATAAAAACATTCTATACCTATCGTTTCTAATACTTCATTAAAATGAATTTTTGATATTTTATTATAACTAAAAACATCTCTTTCGAGTACTTTTATTTTCGATGGAATTCTAACCTCAGTGAGATCATTTGATGAAAAACAATATTTACCTAAGAATTCAATATTATCTGAATAATTAATATAAGTAAGGTGATTAACCCAAAAAGCTCTTACTCCTATACTTGTTACACTATTTGGTATATCAATTCCTAATAATTGGTTATTTGTAAAAGCATAACGACCAATGGATTCTAATGTTTGAGGCAGTTGAATAAAATTTAATCCTTTAAAGGCAAAGACTCCCTCTTCCAGTGAATATTTATCTGCAATCTTTATAACAGTTTGTCCATTTAAAGTCTCTGGAATGATAATGTGATTATAGATCTCTTCAAAATTTACAGAAGTAATTTCTCCATTCTCTATGACTACGTCGTCATCTAATAACGTATATGATTTAATTGAACGGTATTCTTCGTCTAGAGCATTTAATTGGTCTCCTCCTTGAAAAACTTGCCCAGTTGAATTCACCCAACCTGAAAAGTATGGATCAGTGTTATGAGGTAAAAGTAAAGTTTCTATTGGGTTATTACTAAAAACGCCTTTTTTTAAGTTTTTCAAAGATGCTGGCAAAACAACTTCTCTAATTTTATTACTTGCAAACAAGTACATATTTAAAGTATCTATTCCACTTTCTATGATCAAATTTTCAATTTGATTGTCTGCAAAAGCATAAGGTGCGATAGTATTAACTGTATTTTTTAACTCAAGTGATGTAATCTTGTTCTTCGAAAAAGCAGCATGTCCAATCACTTTGAGTTCGGGATGAATTTCAAAACTTACGATTTCATTATTAGAAAATGCTCCTTCTTGAACTTCCTCTACAGAACTAGGTAGAGATATTTCTATCAAGGAATTATTAGAAAATGCATAACTCCCAATAACCTTCAAAGTTGTGGGTAATGAGATTCCTCTAATACCTTTATTATTAAAAACACCTCTTTCAATTTCATTCGGTTCAATTCCTATCACAGTTTGACCATTAAGTACAGAAGGAATGATAATCTCTTTATTTTCAAAATTATAAGAACAAGACTGAATGTAGCCATTAGCTATGTAAACATCTTTGTCTTTTAAGGTATAAGATTGACTGAATGAGATGGTAGGTAAAATGATAAGTACCAATAATTGAATTAGTTGTTTCACTTTAAATAGTTTGTTTAGCATAGAAATTTTAACAAGTCAAACTTATTTTTAAAATATTTGAATTACAAGTTTTTAGGGTATTTATGTTAAAAAAGGAATACCTTATGAGTATTCCTTTTTATTTTGCTATTGATTCTTTTCACTTTGATGCCCTTGAACCTATTTCAAAGTAGATTTATATCGCATTATTTTTCTTCAAAACCACTTTTTAAAAAACTATTGTTGGGCATTACATCATTCGATATCATCAATTGGTGCATCGCCAAAGAAGAGATACATCCCTCCCATCTTAAGCAGCTACAGTTTGATAGATATTATAAGCATTGATCTTTTTACCGACCAAATCACCTATATAAAATTATTTGACCATTAATTAATCAATAATTTTTTTGTTTGATACACCCCATCAAAATTAAATTGAACTAAGTGCATACCTCTTTTAAATACATTAGAAGGGAGATAGATTTCCTGATTTGGTTGATCTACTTTATATACCAAATTACCGATAATATCAAATACTTTAATCTCAGTAGCTGCCTGAGAAGTATGAATATTGATTCCTTTACCTTGAGAAGGGTTAGGGTAAATCTTTATCGATGTTTTCTTTCCTCCTTGAATTGATGTAGGTGGTTCTGTCTTATCAAAAGATCTTTCGATAGCTCTACTGAAATTGTATACTCTTAAAGAGACACTACTAATATGACCTGATTGATCAGAGAATTCTACACTTACTTCATTGTTGGCCTCCAATAATTCATAAGGAACCGGAACCTCTAAGACACCAAAGAAACGATCTTTATCTTTTTGATCATCCCCTCTATAATTGTTAGGGTAATTCAATTCAGTACCATTGATTTTAATTTTAGGGAAAAGTGATTTTTCATGATCCCTACCAATACCAATTCTTAAAACAGCTTCCCCTTCTTCTTCTACTTCTACATTAGGAATAGAAAAATTTAATGGTGTTCCTGCTGATATTTCCTGATAATAAGTGGTAGCATAATATTTTGATTCTATTGATGTTTGATCAATAGAAACCTCATCTTGGAAAGTATATGCCAAAATAAGTGTTCCTTCACTTCCTACAGTTACCGTTTCAGGAGCTTCTGTCACCTTTCTATTGTCAATTTGAGGAATATCATTTATCGCATATAAATGTCTTATCTCTACAGAAGAAATAGGATGATTTTCTGTGCCTATTATATTAGGTTGAATCGTTTCGTCTTGTTGATTTAAGTTATTAATGATTAGATATAAAACATTACCATCTAAATAAGCATCCGTTTGAATATCAAGGTTATTAGATAAATGATCTACCCTAGTTCCTTGAACATCTTTCCAAAGATCATAGTACTTTATTACTTCACCATATACCCAATGTTTACCTGTTGAACCTTCTAATTCGTCGTTCTGACGTAGTAATCTATGAAGGTAAGGGTATCCCTGACTGTCTCTTCCCCACTCTGCTTTTAGTACCCAAAAAGGTATTATCTTATTAATGGCTTGTGGTCTATCTAAAAAGGACATTGTCTGAGATGACATAGAACGCATCAAATACCAATCTCTTTCTGGAGTCCATGGTTGATGGAAAAAGTCATGTGCTTGACCACCATATTCTGAAATCATCACAGGCTTCACTTCATCGAATTTATTCCATGAGGCGTGTTCCATCATATCCATTGTTGCTTCGAGGTTACTACCCTTTCTTAGCTTTTCTTGTCCTCCGCCTATAGAGCTGAAATCATAAATATGTATCGACCAGAAATCCATTTCCTCCCCACACATATCCATAAAAGTATTCCATCGGTCTTCCCAACGTTTAAAGTTTTGTTCTTCAAAATTCGGGAATGCTGTAGTATATCCTCCTATTTGAATTTTATCACCATTAACTTTTCTAATTTCTCTAGCAACAGTATTATGAAATTCAAATATTTTTTTAATATCTGTGCTACCATAATCTACCAAATGCCAAACAGGTTCGTTAATTACCTCAAAATATTTTGGTGCTTCTTCTTCGTTTTCATCCTTATAAAACTCCTTGATATAATGTGCTATATACTCACCAGTAGCAGTTCCTAAGGGTTCATCTTCAGTGTCTGTGGTAGAAAGCGCCCATCCTTTACTTGTTTTTTGACCGTCAGGCCAAAATGGATGTAATTGTGCTCCTAAAACCCAGCTCTTATTTCTATGACCAAATTTTTTATAATTTGAATATAGACTTCTATAACTGACCGCTTGTTCTGCCAAGTATGTTAAGTCTGCAAATCCAGGTCTATTCTTGTCCTCTTCTGCAACTCCTCTTAAGATCCAAGAAATATGTCCTGTATCTCTGCCTAGATATACATTTTTGTTATTCAATAAATCATTTCGAATATCTGATGGATCTGAAGTTGCATTGTCCCAATCTCCTTCTCTTAATCCGGCATGTATTGTCATGTATTTATCTCTATCCAGACTGTCGAATCCTTGTATTGAATGTTTTACATCAATGTTTACATCAATAATGTTTTGTGCAAATAAAGAAGCTGGAATTAAAAAAATAAGTAGTAAATAAATTCGTTTCATACTGTTATAAATCTTTGAAGTGAAGTTTAAGTTAAAGTCAGACACATTTGTTTATTTGTTTTGTGATCGTAAAATTAGGAAGTAAGAATGAATTATTATAGTATGTTCACTTGATTATTACTATACATTGATAAAAAACAAAAAGAAGATATTTAATCATACCTGATCATCATATATTTGAAATAATAAACTGTATATAAGATAGTTATAATACCAATGTCTAGTTTTATTTTCAATACAACAGCCTAAATCTCTTCTTTTTACAACTGAATTATCTCACGATTTGATTCATTTTTATTTTTTATTAAGCACAATTGTACACCTTGTTATGTTGTTTGGTTTTATATTTTAGTAGCAAAACCTTATGTCATTTAAATATTATCAACCAAACATTGTTCAGCACATATTTCTAAAATATACCATTAATAAAAAATCTACCCACTATTTCTTAAATCTGGAAAAAACTTTTTCAGGCATCATTTTAATTTAAATGAATAATGACTAATTAGAGGACAAATAAAATAGGGGTGTATTTATTACTCGATAAATGTAACTAATTAACAATTAATGAAATGAAAAAAATTACAAGTATTATTTTGGGGTTACTATTAACATCCAACTTACTAGCACAAGAAGAAGAATTTATATGGCTTGATCCATACAGAGATACCGATGAACGTATTGAAGCCCTTCTAAATGCCATGACACTTGAAGAAAAAGCTTCTCAATTGGTTGATGTAAGTGAGGCGATTCCTAGATTACATCTGTCTACGTACAATTGGTGGAATGAAGCTTTGCATGGAGTAGCAAGAAACGGTAGAGCCACTGTTTTTCCTCAAGCTATTGGTATGGCAGCCACATTTGATAAAGAACTATTAGAAGATATTGGTACTGCTATTGGGGCAGAAGCTCGAGCAAAATTTTTAATTGCTCAGCAGATGGATAACCGTAGTAGATATGCAGGATTGACTTTTTGGTCGCCTAACGTTAATATTTTTAGAGATCCACGTTGGGGGCGTGGCCAAGAAACTTATGGTGAAGATCCTTACTTATCAGGACAAATGGGCTTGCACTTTGTAAAAGGTTTACAAGGTAATCATGAAAAATATTTACAAGCTGCTGCTTGTGCAAAGCATTATGCTGTACATTCAGGCCCAGAAGAATTTCGTCATGTTTTTGATGCCTCTCCTTCTCTTAAAGATTTTAGAGAGACCTATTTACCTGCCTTCAAAACATTGGTGGTAGATGGTGATGTAGAAGCAGTTATGGGTGCTTATAATAGAGTTTTTGGTGAACCTGCCTGTGGATCTGAACTTTTACTGGATGATATTCTTAGAAAAGAATGGGGCTTTGATGGACATGTAGTATCTGATTGTGGAGCCATTCATGATTTTTATGCGCATCATAAAACCTCTAAAGATGGTGTAGCAGCTACGGCGGCAGCAATAAAAGCGGGTACTGATTTAAACTGCGGTGATGTTTATAAAGCTAATATCGTAGCAGCTGTAACTAAAGGACTTTTATCAGAAAAAGATATTGATATGAGGTTGACCAACATGTTGCGTACACGTATCAAATTAGGTTTATTAGATCCTGTTGAAATTAACCCTTATAACAATGTTAGTCCTGATACTGTAGGTTGTACCGCTCATAGAAGTATTGCTTATGAAGCTGCACTTAAATCTGCTGTTTTACTTAAAAATGATAATAATGCATTGCCTCTAAACAAAAACATCAGAACGTTATATGTGGTAGGTCCTAATGCTAACAACTCAGAGGTTTTGTTAGGTAATTATTTTGGAATGAGCGGTAACATGACCAACATTCTTGAAGGTATTGTGAGTAAAGTAAGTTTAGGTACAAGTATCAATTATAAACAAGGAATCTTACTTGATCGTCCAAATGTAAATCCTATAGATTGGTCTACAGGCGAGGCTGCTGCTGCCGATGCATGTATTGCTGTCATGGGAATTTCAGGATTATTAGAAGGTGAAGAAGGTGAAGCAATTGCATCTGCTGATAAAGGAGATAGAAACAATATCAAACTTCCTCAGAATCAGATTGATTATTTAAAGAAAATTAAATCTCAATCTAAAAATCCTTTGATCGTGATTATAACAGGAGGTAGTCCAATGAACTTATCAGATATTGTGGATGTTGCTGATGCAATTCTTTTTGCTTGGTACCCCGGACAAGAAGGTGGAGAAGCTGTTGCTGATATAGTATTTGGCAATGAATCACCTTCAGGTAAATTGCCTTTAACTTTCCCTAAATCATTAGATCAACTTCCGGCATATGATGATTATACTATGGAAGGAAGAACTTATCGATACATGAATGTTGATCCTTTGTTTCCATTCGGTTATGGTTTATCCTACACTCAATTTAAATACAGTGATATTCAATTCAACAAAGAAAAAATAAAAGCAAAAGAAGATCTTGTTGCCACTGTTATTATCACTAATAATGGTCAAGTTGAGGCCGAAGAAGTAGTTCAGTTATATCTATCAGATTATGAGGTGAAATTTGATGCACCCAACCATTCTTTAAAAGATTTTCAAAGAATTAGATTGGCTCCCGGAGCATCGAAAGAAATCACTTTTAAGATATCAAAAGACAAGCGAATTATTTTTGATGATAACGGAGAAGAAGTACTTCCGAAAGGAAAACTTACCGTTACTATTGGTGGGGCATCTCCAATGCCTAGAAGTAAAGAACTTGGCGCACAATTGAGTTCAAAAAGTGTGACTATTCAATAATTTAGAACGGTACAAAATCGTTGATAAAAAGGGGCAATCATTGAGGTTGTTCCTTTTTTTATATCTTTCATTTTTTCTACTTTTTATTGGATAAGATAAGGGAGGTTAGATGGTTTGCTTTGGAAGTTTTTTCATGGTTTTATTTTGGTTGTGAGTTCAAAACTTATTTGATGTGAAAGTTCTGAGTGACGCTATCGCTTAACATCAGAACACTGTGAGAAGGCTATGCAACAATAAACATAATCAATGTGAATATTATGTATAAAACTACAACGACACCTCCCTTAAAGCCTTTTTTATATCTTCTCAAAAAATCTCTCCTATTTACAACAAAAAAATAGATAACTAGATTTAATGTAAGCGCAGCTAAACATACATATTCTATTTTAAAAATAGGTACTCTAACACAATACTTTGAAATCAGTGATTGTATAGAAAGTAAGTTAAACCAAATTAATAATGACAAAGGCACAGTACCTAAGAATATTTTATTCGCTAATTTTGGTTGTGGTTGTCTTTGATACTTCTTAATAAATGAATAAATTCTAAACGATATATAATGCATATTATTTTAATAATAAAATGTGGATTTATATAATCTACATATAGTGATCTTTCTCCAATACTAAAAGATTGATGATAATAATTTGCTTTGGAAGTTTTTTCATGGTTTTATTTTGGTTGTGAGGTGAAAACTTAAACAATTAAATAGTTCATAATAACGCTAATATTTGAAATGGTAAATAGTCCGAGATACAGTAAAATATTTATTACCTTATTCATTAACCTCAAACCATGTCCCTACCAATATTACACCTACCATATGACCTACTGTTAACTCCTGTGAAGAGCTTTTAATCAATGGATATAAAAAAAATCTTTTTTCTTCAAAATTCATTGAAGAAAAATCAATATTAAACTTATCTACAATTAATATTAAAAGCTCTTCAGCATCTATACCTATTATATTTAACTTCATGTTAATAGAAGTATTTAGAGTTATCTTTTTATCCCTGTCATTTCTTCGAGAAGGGCTTTAAGTTCTTCGAAAATTTTATCTTTTTTTCTCATTTACCAATATGGGATTTTTTGAGTACTTTGTTAGTATTTCCAATACGTTTACTTTTTAAATAGCCGCAAATTTTGAAATAAAATGAAAAAAGAATTTATCTATCATGATACTGATTCAATCATAAAACCACTAATTTTTTTATTTATAATCCCTCCCCTATTTAGTATTTTTCTATCCATTTATCTAGATCAGATTTTATACAATGTTTTAGGTGGACTACTATTATTTTTTACCCTACTTCCTTTTGCAATAAAAAGAATTATTCATAATCAGGATAAAGAACACTTTAAACTAAATAGTGAAGGTTTATTCTATAAAGGAATTAAAAAATTTGAGGTCAAAGATATACGACACTTTGATTGGGATTATACTATTCCAATGAGAGGTAAATATCAGAAAAAATTTATCATTATCGAAACCGTTAGAGGATATAAATATAACATAGATGTTTCATGCACAGGTATTGATTTAAACGATTTTCAGATAAAAGCTAATCAATTTATCGAACAACTTAATAGTAGTGATAAATAAAATGAAATTCCACTAAAAAATTCACCACACTACAGATAATAATGGTCAAGTTGAGGCCGAAGAAGTAGTTCAGTTATATCTATCAGATTATGAGGTAAAATTTGATGCACCCAACCACTCTTTAAAAGATTTTCAAAGAATTAGATTGGCTCCCGGAGCATCGAAAGAAATCACTTTTAAGATATCAAAAGACAAGCGAAATATTTTTGATGATAACGGAGAAGAAGTACTTCCGAAAGGAAAACTTACCGTTACTATTGGTGGGGCATCTCCAATGCCTAGAAGTAAGGAACTTGGCGCGCAATTGAGTACAAAAAGTATTGATATCAATTAATAAAATATTGTAACACAATAATAATATATTCTGAAAAAGGTGGTCTCATCTAAAATAGGTAACCTTTTCTTATTTACTGAAAATAATAAATCATTTAGAATATGATAAATCCAATTATCAATTCCCATGGCATTATTTTAGTATACTATCAAAAGGTACCAAAAAAGCTGCATTATGATGCACTTATAAGGGTATATATATTATTTGATAAATAACTATGATGAAAAATTTACTAAAATCAAATGCAATCTTCTCATTCATGATTGGCCTGTTAATTATGGCTTGTGGTAAGGATGAAGCTACCAATATTAAAGATGCTAATGCTCTATTTAAAGAAGTAGACGGGAAAATAATTGTCGAAATAGAAACAACTCCAATTGAAGAAGAATGGACTGAAGCAACAAATACAAAAGGTTATACAGGTACTTCTTATTACCAAAATGTGGGTGAAGGACAAATGAACAACCCCGGTGTAGGAATTCTAGAGTATACAGTACAAATCAATACTCCTGGTACTTTCCGTTTTATTTGGCATAATAAAGTGAACGAAGGCGATAACCCTACTGAAGCTAACGATAGCTGGTTAAGACTTATTGATGCTGATGATTTTTTTGGGAAGAAAAACAATACTATTAAATACCCTAAAGGTGGTTTGATGGTACAATCTGATAAAACCACTAAAGGAAGTTCAAAAGATGGGTGGATGAAAGTCTACAGCTCGGGTACATTAGATTGGAACTGGGGAACTAGAACAAGTGATCATGAAGGGCTAAATATCTATGCTACTTTTAATGCAGCTGGAAATTATACGGTACAAATTTCTCCAAGATCAACAGGGCATGCTATCGATCGTTTTGTGATGTATAACGAAGAATTAGTATCAGAAGAAGATGCTCAAGATTTATCTTTGACTGAAACACGATAAATAGAAAAAGGCAGTTTCAAAATTACTTTTATGAAACTGCCTTCTTTTTTCTTTATAAAAAAGAAATAATTGTATTACAAAATATGAAACACACCTTAATTTTTCAATAATTTAATTATCGTTCCATTGATGTTTAAAAAGTAGATACCAATAGGTTGATCTACTAAGTTCACTACCCATCTTGAAGAATAAAATATAGGAGTTACTGCTACAACTCTACCATAAGAATCCGTTACTTGAATCTGATCTGTATCTCTGATATCACCGCGAATTTTAAATTTATCAGAAGATGGATTAGGATATACAAAATACACTGGGTCTGTTGCTGACGGTGGAGTTGTTGTCACATCTCCATTCATTTTACATTCACAATCACATCCATCATTATCAGGAGGTGTTTGATCACAATTTTCAAAGACATCCTCTTCTTTTACTACGTCTTTCTCTTGGTGTTTAAATCCGATAGATTCTGTATTGGAAATGGCAACATCATAATAACCTAAAGCATTATTGTTATTTCCATCTGCTGTATTCAAAATATTACAAACAGCAGGAGCAGCATAACTTTCACCATCAGGGTTATAATCTGATGCAATCCATTGTATCTCTTCGCAGGGCATGTATTTAAAATGCTTTGCTTTTACCTGTGCTGTACAACCATAAGAAGCTTTTACATTCTTCACTATTGATGTACTTGCATAATAACCAGGAGTAATACCCAATGAGTCTTGATATTTTGTAACATACCCTTTACCAATTCGTACAGCAAAACCTGTATTTTTAGCTTCTACACCATCAATTTCTACATGCCCATTTTTTACAGAATGAGGAGAGATCATTAAAGCTGCATTACCGTTTTCACAATAAATATTCTTTCCATAGACATCAAAATTTCCGCCTACTTGTAATTCATTCATTATATTTAGTCCTGTTTCTAAACGCAATGTCACACCACCTTCACCCCAGCAGTTTTTAAAAAAAGTATTTTTAAGTGCTTGCGATTGAATCAGACCATATCCATAATGTGCCTTTAAAATACTACAGTCTCTTACCACTCCATTTTCTGAACTAACATATTCCCCTTTATAAGTTGAATAACCCATAGTAATAGCAGAAAACTTAGTGTTATCATCGATCATATGCATATCAGCAATTAGGAAGTTCTTCACATTAATCAGTTGGAACATTCTAACATTAGGGTTTCTAGCCTTACTAATATCGACAGTATATTGACCATCTACCCCTCTAACACTAATGTTATTTGTTTCCTCATTGTTTTTACCAATGTTCATGATCACATAGTTTTTATCGTTTCCCGGATCTGTTGGATAGATTATAGCCTCGGTATCGATAGTAATATGAACATTAGATTTAAGAAGGATATTAGAGAAATAATAAGTCCCTGCTGGTATATTGATTCTTCCTCCGTTGGCCAAAACGGTCATATCATCAATGGCTTTTTGCAAAGCGGGACTATCGTCTTCATCATCCAAATTGTTGACATCGTAATCATCTACAAGATTTACGGTTTTAGTGACAAAGTTGATTCTATCGTTATAGAAATCACTTTCATTCTGTCCCATCAAAATTGTAAAGTTGAAGCAGAAGCTTAAAAATAGTAAAACGTATTTGTTCATTTCATTCCATTTGTTTAATAAAAAAATCATTTCATACAGGTTGAGGTCTAGCGACCATTTCTAGTGTACCAAATATGAAAAAATCGAAATGAGTGAGTGTGCCGTCGTGTAAAATTAGTGTATGTTAAGGTACTTTTAAATTTAACCCCTATTAGGCTATAAAGACTGTTTTTTGATGTATAACGATAGTATAACAGCAGTTTTTTAGTCTAAAAAAAGACGTGCTGTACGCTCACATACAACACGTCTTTAATAAAAGAAGACTAAACAATTATTTTAATTCTTCTTTTAACTGAATATCAATGAATCTAAAAAGACCACAAGGAACTGTCAGTTTAAGTTTTCCATTGGCTGCTTTTAATGTTTCGTTGGTCACAATATCTTTGATTTCTTCTACTTCAACTTGAAGAAGAATTTCAGCTAAACGATCATCCGGATTAATATACCCGTTATCTATAATAGTTAATCGAATATGTTTAGGAGAAGTTTGAACTGCTACCCAACCTACTTCACCACTTTTTATTTTAACAGGGAGTTTGTCTGATGCTTTTTCAATCGCATTTTGAACTTCTGTATAATATTCTTGTGGAGCATACTTTTGAGTTCCATCACTGCTGTAATAATACTTACCATCGGTGATAAACTCCGTCATATTACCTTTATATATAGGATGTAGTAAATCTTCTAAAGCACCTCTTTTTGCCTCTTTGTCAGCAAATTTCCCTTTTTGGGGAGGTGTAATCATCACTAATCCTTGATGATACCTTGGAACAAATTCTAATCTTCTTTCTTTTGATCCTGAAGCATAGGCAGAAAAGTCATATTCTTTCACAGGAGCTGCAGGCCAAGTACCATTCATTCTTGAGAATACCAAAGCATTTTCTGCTTCAAATTCTTTGTCATAAAAAGTCGTCCATTTACAATTGTTCCCTTGATCTAGATATACTTTATCTGGAGTAGTCATACTTAAATGTACAGGGTTAATACTTACAATCTGATCTCTTTTCGGAATATACAACACGCCTTTCTCTACCATTTCGTACAGAACACTCATGTATTCCTGATTTACAGGAAAGTTGTTGATATATTGTGCACCACTTGCCATACTATATACTAACATCCTTAAGAAATGATTCGGGACCATTTGATGTGAATGTTGTCTTAATCTAAAGTAACTTGCATTATCTCTTGCACCACGCGCACCCCAACTATTAGTAGCACCACTTGTCCAAATACCCATTTTACCAGCTACACTTAAGTCCATCATTTTATCTGTTGTTTCCTCCATTGAAGGCACAAATACATCAGCATATTCACCAGATAAAAGTCCGTTCCACATGTCTAAATAGATAATGGCTTGCCAAAAAGTATGTTTAGTTCGGATATATAAATTAGCATTTTTACCATTAGCATAATCGGCTAATGGATATAAAAAGTTCTTTAATGTATAATCAAAATCTGTAGTATAGTGTTCTAATTCAGGGAAAATCATGACTACTTTTTTACCTTTTCCAGCATCAATGATTTTCTTCTCTGTTTCTAGACTAATCATCATTGGGTCATTACCATGTCCGCCCCAATACGAAATACCAGAGTAGCCATCATATAGAGGCGTGACTAAATCTACCATTTGCTGCTGAGATAAAGTATACTTCTTTCTTCTATCAAATCTGTTAGCATAAGCCTCATTCCCAAATGTCGAACGGTCCCAATTTTCAACCTTAGGCATATGAATACTATTCAAGAAGTAAGGTGATTCGTTCTTTTTATTTAGTCTTTTAACCAATGCTTCATTTTGCTCGTTTATTTTTTCAGTCATAAAATAAACGTCCTGTCCTTTTCCATCCCATTTAGAAGCATTGAATTTTTGAAGATTCTTTCTAAAATCAGCTGTATTGTTCAACATTCTTTCTAATTTCCCTTTCGGGGATAATTGAATGTATTCCTCTCTCCAATTTTTAGATGCAGTATTGATAATATGGATACAACTACCTCCTGATTGTGCACTCGCTAGTAATAATTTTTCATTTGATTCATCTTTCCATAAATCATTATAAGAATACTTACTTATCAAAACTTCTGATGTATTTCCCTGCATATCAGTAGGAAGCAAAAAGATTCTTTCCCCAAAAATGGTCAAGAGTTTCTCCGTCTTTCCTTCTTTGATCAAAACAGTTTGAGGAACACGATACCCAAAGCCAGTTTTCCCTCTTTTGATTTGCTTACTGATTTTGAAAGTATAATTGGTTTCATCTTTTAGATCAAGTTTTTCTACTCTTGCCTCTTGAATCATTCCAGAAGATCCCATATATAACTCTTGTGTACCATCTTTATCGACATCAAAAATCTTTAGATCGCCAATAACACTTTTACCCGATACTTTTATACTCTTATAGGGCTTATATTCATCAACATTGAAAAGGTAAATAGCTCCAGAAGTTGCATTCTGGTTATTAGTTCCATGCATCACTAATACCTCTTTCCCTTCTATAGTTGCTTTACGTAAAAAGTTGGTTGTATGAGCCTTTCCTTTTGGATATCTCTTCCCATTTTTTTTACCCCATGCTTTAGTAATTGAGTATTCCTTAGAATTTAGAGTTTGCAATATGTTCCCTTTAGTATCTAAGAAATAAACATTCATATCCATACCGCCAGTAACAATATATTTGCCTTGTTTACCAGTCATAACGGTTACTCCAATTAATGGCGTTTCTCCCGACTTAAATTTCCAAAGTAATTTCCCTTTTGCATCTAAGCAGTATAAGAAACCATCCGCATTGGCGGCAAAAATTTCATCTTTACCATCGTTTGTAATGTCTTCACACCATATATCATGATTTGCGAATCCTGATAAGGTATTGTCCCAAAGTTTTTTCCCTTGATAATTGTAAAATAAGATACGGCCTTCAAAAGTATTGCCGACAATAAAGCTCTCATTTTTTACTATGGCATTTCTAACCAAAGTAATGGTGTAATCAGTATCAATACTTCTAATGTTTTTCTCTTTACCCATTATAGAGAACACATTTCCTAAAAGAAGTAAGCTTATTAGTAATAATTTTTTCATTGTAATCACATCATTTAGACTTCAATTGATATAAAAAGAATACAAAAAATCTTATCATTTCATTTCGTCAGTCAGATCATTAATTTATATGTCCAAGTTGGCATTTCCTTACTTTTTCTATGTATTCACACATTAGAATAATGTCTTTGTTAGTAAACACATTCTTTAATAACCACATAATCATATTTTTAATCAAAAATACGTACAACTGTTTTCTTTAAAGAAAAGAATCATTTTCAACAAAATAAATTTAAGTGTATATCTTTATAGCTTACTAAGCCTAGCTTTATTTTTACCTATGAAAAGATGATTTACAAAACAATTCAACATTATTTATGTTCTCTGTTTTAATCATAAAAACAAAAATATTTGATATGATACTAAGAGTCGTTTTATTTTTAATACTTAATTTTTCTGCTTTAGCTATTGGTGGCTTTTTTACCGGAGCTGGAGTACCATCTGAATGGTATATAGAATTAAACAAAGCACCTTGGACACCACCAGGATGGGTATTTGGTGCAGCATGGACTTCTATAATGATTTGCTATTCTATTTTTATGGCATTCCTGTGGGATAAAATTTCTAATAAAAGATGGCTTTTAACACTATATACATTTCAATGGATTCTTAATGTATCTTGGAACCCTGCTTTCTTTTATGCTCATCAGGTAGCTTTAGGATTACTACTAATTTCCTCTTTAACCTTATTAATTGCCTATTTCTTTTTCGGAAATATTGAAAAATTAAAGTGGAAAATTATTTTTGTATTACCTTATTTAGTATGGCTACTAATTGCCACCTCTTTAAATGGTTATATTTTGATTTATAATTAAAAAAAACACCCCAACTTAATGTAATAAGAAGGGATGATCAAGATAAACAGTTATTGGTGTTATGTTAAGTATGTGCCCAAAGAAGGGTATTAAAAAATGTCAGAAATATTTTCTATTTTTTTATTTCTTGTATGGCTCTTTCGATGATCTCATCTTTTGAACGATCATTCCAATCCATCTGAACAGAAACATCTACAGGTACTCCTTGTTCAAATGCTGGACTTTCTTGTAGATTTAATGTTTGAGAGATAGAAAATCTATAACTCCAACCATTTGGAAGTTGACCACCATTTGGTAAGCCCAAACCGCCACCTGTTGTATCACCCATAAGTATCATATTTGGTAGTGCTTTCGTTGCTAGTGAAGTAAAAGAACCTGCACTAAAAGTACCTCTATCTACCAATACAATTACTTTTTTATGATACAACTGACCTTTTGGCTCCACATATGTGGGTTTAATATCAGAAAATTCGTTGTGTGCAGTACCACTTTTCACTCTAGTGTAAAATACCAATGTTTTTTGATCAACAAAGTGACTTAAAATGGCAAAAGCATCGTTAACTACCCCTCCTCCATTTTCTCTTAAATCTAAAATAAGACCGTCGGTATCCTTGTATTTATTCATCATGAAATCAAGATTATCTTGAGAAACCGTACCCGTAAATTCTGAGAAACGGATGTATCCAATATTTTCATTATTTAAAAAATCATGATGAAAAGCACCCGTTGTGTAATAATTTCTTGGTAGGTAATTATCTTCGATTAATCGCCAATCAAAATTATCTTGAGCATCGTATTTCACTCCAAATCTTGATACATTAAAATCAGACATTAAATTGGTATGGTCATCTTTCAATTCTGAAAGCATTTTTCCCATTACCTCAAAAAACTTCTGATCGGTCATTGCTTCAGTAACCTGAGGTGAATATACTTGATGAATAGAATCCCAATCAATATTTTTCACTTCGAAATAAGCATATTTTTGATCGGCTTGATTCCATAAATACTCAAAGTTATCGTGTTTATTATCTGTTTCTAAATCATCATTAAAAATGATTTTATTACAAGAAAAAAATACTGGAATGATGAATATATATTTAATTAGATTTTTCATGTTTCAATTACTTTTTAGTCCCAAATAAGAATGTAGCTTTCAAAATGTTGTTGGTCATACCAAACTGACCATAATCTCCTCCAGATTTTAAACCTTCGTAGACATAAGAGAATTTGATGGCATTTTTATTTTGAAGAAAAATGGTATAATCCAATTCAGTACTCATTCTAAAACCAGAAAACATCTTTACTTCGTGTCCATCAAAAGCACTGGCATTATTCAAAACAGAAGAACTATTGGTATAAATATATCCGTTTCTAAAAGAATTGTTCATTAGGCCAATATTCAAACGTAAAGACAGTTCACGTCGTAAAGTTGTATTGCCTTTTACCTTAGAAAAATCGCGAGTAGCTTTCATAGAAGCCATTAAAGATGAAAAATTTTCCATACCTACTGCGTTATTCATCAGTGCAGCATTTTGTCTAATATTTGTAGTGGTTGCAAAGAGTCCACCTACCATATAATTCATCTTTTCATCCGAAATAGGATGTATTTGATACAATCTACTGTAGTGTAATTGGAACGAACTAATGTTACTTTCTACAGATTCCTTACTCACATTTTCTGTGGCACTACCTGTAGAAATGTTTACACCTAATTCGGTATCGCGTAATTTGTCACCTCTACGGTAACCCATCTCAAAATATTTAACAGTACCTCTATAAAATAGCGGAGAGGTGGCAAGGTCTCTAAACTTAATGTTATTAAAACCTGCTGAAAAATTAATATAAACAGGTCTCGATTTTTTTAATTCCTTGTTTGATACAGCATCGATGTTCTGTGCATTCAAACCTAAAGTGATTAAAAACAGGGTCACTGTAAAGTAAACTTGTCTTGTTTTCATTATTTATTTATTTGATTGAAGTTTGATATTTGTACTCTTAGAAAGTTAGATAGCTGGTGTGGTCAAAATATAAAGTTAAGAACGGTTAATATAGGCAAGTATAATGTTAATATTAAAGCTTATTTTTAACGTTTCTCTTTCGATATTGTCACCTTGTGATAAAGAAATAAATCTGATTATCAAATAGTTAAGAAACGTACAGATGATTGAATAAATCATCAAATGATATTCTTAAAAGAAAAATTAAAAAAAATGTTTTTTCATCAAAAAATCCCCCAATAATAAGATGTCTATTATTGGGGGATTGGTATATTCTTATTCTCAAAGAACTTTATTGTATATGCACAAAAGCAGCCCAATAATAAGGATGATCGTATTCTTTCTTCAATTCATTTTTGGCTTTGGTTACCGCCTCACTTATATCCGATAATTCTAAATAATAACGATAAAAATAAGTCATGAATTTTTGTGTGGCTGCATCATCCACAATCCATAAACTTATAATTTGATTTTCTATTCCTGCTAATTTTATTGCTCGTTGAAAACCAAATACCCCTTCACTTTTTGTACTTTGTCCGATACCCGATTGACAAGCTGAAATAATAGCTAATTTAGTTGCCCTTAAATCATAATTAGACAATTCACTTGCCATTAAAATACCGTTTTCTTTGTCCTTATAGGTTTCTCCTGTTTCCCAGAAATAATTGGCTCCAGAAAATACAATTCCTGCCCTATTCATAGGGTCGGGATCTGTGCAAATATTGGCTGTTCCTTTGTAAGATCCTTCTGCAATTTTTTCCTTAGGAATGTAAGGTGTGAAATAAGCATGAGAAGCTATGTGTAAAATATCTGTAGGTTGCTTACAATATGCCTTAAATTGATCTTCTGTGGCTTGATTGCCAATAAATTTTTGCACCTCAATATTTTCAGAACTTAACTCATTATCAATAAGGTTAGCTTCTTTTAATGTACCTGATAGATAAGTAAAAATTCCTCCCACTCTCTGTACAGGAATAGAATTAGCAGCCGAATTTTCAGCTTTCTTTCCTTTTAACTCTAAACCTCTTTCACCATTTTCTGAAGTAATAGGTGATAAAGCGTTTTCGTCAAAATTCATACCTCCAAAAATACTTGCTTTTCTAGGTGACAGCTTTGTTTTTTGAGTAATAAGAGATGTTTTACTTACGCGTTTTAACCTAAACTCTTCACCAAACCTTTTCTCTTTACCTTCTGAAATTAAAGCCTCTAATGATAGACCATGAAGGATTCCGGCTGGAGAATAATAAATGGTTTTTACATCAGTTAAATAAGGGCGAAGTGGATCTATAATTAAAGCCGATATTTGAGGCGAATTTCTATTATAAATGTAATCAATTAACCATTGTTCTTTTTGTCTGTCTTCAGGAGGAAGTAACTGAGCAATCTCCTCTTCATTACATAAAGGAATAAACACAGGTGTCTTCATATCACTTTTTAGCACTAATGCTGCGTATTTATTCGGAGAATAATTGATGTATTCTACTGCGATCTGATTAGGTTTTAATACTTGTTGCACCTGTTGAAAATCAACATCAACTGCCTTTAAAGTTGTAAATACTTCCTTTCGAGTTTTAATCGCTAATTCTTTGTGCAAGCCGTAACTGATATCCTTTAAACTGTCTATATCAACTCCATCTTCTTGAAAAATAATTTCTTTTCTTACTTTCATCCATTGTTCAAAAAGATTTTTTAAGTCTTTGTTTTTACTATCTGCAGCATATTTTCTAATCGCGATGATAGACGACAAACCTATCTCTTTTGAAAGAAGGGTATAATTGTAAGCTAATTTTTTTGCCTCTTTCCAACTTGATTTCTCTGCTAATAAATACAAGATATCACCACTCTCCTCTGACATTTTTATGACATGTTTTTTGTCCAATTTGGAAGGATTTAACATGCAATTTTGTATCAAATAGCTAAATAGATCATATTCTTCTAAAAGAGTATCGAAATTGATTTTATTTAATTGATCTTCTTCAATCAAACAACGTAAATAGTGGGTATAATAATAGAAGCGAAGTAACCTTACATACAATAAAGAAGAGACGTCATTATCACTAATTTCAGCAAATAGTTTGTATCCCTCTAAAGTCGTTTCATATGCTTTTAGGGCGTATTTTAAAGCCTTTTCTCCTTCATTTTTTCTTTGATATACCGTGGATAATGTAAAATATGTACCAGCACTTACCTCTTGGTTTAACTTTTTACTCAATTCCAGCACTTCTTTAGAAGTTTGTAATGCATCATCGTACTTTTCTAATGATAAAAGAACAGATACCTTTACATTTAAAACAGATAAGAACATTGGCGATTCCTCTGATGTATTCGCTAAATATTGATTGGCTGACAATAAAGCATCCTCATACTGTTCCAGTAAATTATAGGTGAATATTAAAGTGGAGTTATCTGTTAAAAAGCCAAGCTTTTGCTGTTTTAATTGTACTTCAAGCATGTTTTCGTAATCGCCTTGAAGCATATATAAGCTACTAAGATTAAGTAAAAAAGCATTGTAATGATAAGTGGTCGTTTCTTGCTTTTTTTCCATTTTTGCAATGGATTCTCTAAGTAACTTCGTCGCCAAATAATATTGATTAGTGGTGTACATTTTGCCTACTAACATCAAGACCGTATTGTAATCTAAAGTACCTGCAGCAAGGTGTTCTTGTATAATTCTAGCGAAATTATTGGAGTTATTTTTGGCGTTCCTCCAAAACATTTGAACATCATTGTAGAAGTCTTCAAAATTTTCTTTATCCTCAGCGTTGGCATTTACATAGAGGTAATCTAACCTCTCTAAATATGGCGTTCGATAAAAAAACTGATCTGCAATTTTTTGAAGTGGATTTCGGTTAGCGTTAGCTTGTGTTTGAATAAGGTGATAGCATTGGATCATTTTAAATATTTCTTCCAACTCCTTAAAACTTTCTTTTTTATCCATTTTTAAATGGAAAAGAAACTCTTGAACTTCTTCCAAGTATTGAATAAAAAATTGATCGGTGTCTTTCTCTTCCTTAAATCGGATAAACATCGAAAGTTCTTCAGCAATGATACTTTTCTGAAAATAATTTTTGTTAGAGATATCAGATAAAAGTTCTTTGGACCAAGATGCTTTCCAATGTTTTTGATTGGATTGATTGTATTCTACTCTAAGATTTTCAACTTTTTCTCTTTCTACCATCATTTCAGGAAGATGAGCTCTTAAGACCTTGCTCTTAGATACATCCTCTTGAGCAAAAATGTTTGTGAATTGAAAGAGTATACACAATAATAGAGATAGTTTGGTTTTCATTTATCTGTTAGGCTATTAAAAAATCTTTGTTACAAAATTAATAGTATCACTCAAATTGTCATAAAAAGTTTCTATTAATTAGAAATTAAAAAGTCATGATATATAAATATATTTAATTTGTATCTCTAAAATTAAATTTTGATATTTAATTCTTATTATTTTAAACTAACTCTGTAGTATGAAACTAGTTATCGCCTGCCCCGAATGTAAGAAGAAAAATGTTCTGCCTTACAACAGCAAACTTCGAATGGATCTCTTCAAAAAGCTTGGAGAAAATCTGAAATTAGACTGTAATTACTGTCATGAAAAAAGTGAATATCATATAGATTCTATTTCAGCAGAAAATTCTACTTTTGGTGAAATCTTAAAGTCAAAAATCATTGTCCATTCAATTATTAGTATTACTATGATTTGTATAGGATTATTTTTCGGTGGCATTGTTGCTGCTTTAGTAGGTGGTATTTTGGGCAGTATCATCTCTATCCTATTTTCAAAGTCTAATGATTCTAAAAAGAATATTGAATTTAATAAACATAAAATACGAGGGAGAGTTTCCGGTATCGGATTTGGAAGATAATTTGACCTCAAATAAAAAAAGGTTATCTCAAACTTAACGAGATAACCTTTTCACCTAACAATTGAATTGGTTTTAGGAACTCTTACTTCTATTTTCCTTCTTTTTATATGTTTTTAATTGTGATGACAAGAGTTACATCTTTTCACACGGTGTGAGATACATTTTCTTTTATATGCTCTTACACGTACTCTTTTCTTTCTTACTCTTTTTTGCCTTTTCCTAGCAATATCTCCTCGAATTGGTGTTTGTATTTTCACTTTTGCATCATTAGATACCTGTACATTAGGAACATCTGCAAAAGCAACTGAAGAAATAAAAAATAAAAGTAATGCAATAAACTTTTTCATATGTGATTCTGTTTTATACTTTAAGTTTTGATTATCATTCAGTAAATGGCATTAACATCTATTTGTACTGACTTTATCGTGAAAATTTTCACAAAAAGTTATTTTATATTGATTTTCAACAACTTACAGATCAAAAAAAAAAAATGATTTGTTATTACACCAAATAAAGACAAGAAACATATTACCCTGAATCTTAAGAAAAAAAGAGGTGGCCTGATAATTAAATCAGACCACCTCGTATTATTGTTCAAAAGTTATCACTTCTTGATTAATGAACTAAAGTCACTTCATAAGCTTCTTTTAAAGCTAACAAATGTGCTCGCATCTCTTCTTCTTTTCCTTCTGCCATCAAATGTTTAGGAAAAAGTGAACCTCCCATACCTACACCATGTGCTCCTGCTTCAAAAAATGAAGCAATATTATCTTTACTTACACCTCCAGTTGGTAATAATTTTATCTCATTTAAAGGTGCTTTTACATCTTTAATGTATCCAACTTTAAACTGTGTAAATGGAAATATTTTTACAGCACTCGCTCCTGCTTTCCATGCTTTATATATCTCTGTAGGAGTCATGGCACCAGGAAATACCGGAATATTTGATTGTTTACAATATTGTATCACTTCTTCATCAAGAATTGGAGTTACAATAAATTGAGAACCTGCATCTAATGCTTTTTTCAAATCACCCATATCGCACACAGTGCCTGCACCTACATTGAGTTGGGGGTGGGTATTTCTAACATGTCGAATTAATGCTTCTACATTTGGTGTATTCATTGTAATTTCTATGGTAGTGAAACCACAAGATTCATACAATGGAAGAAGACGATCAATTGTTTTTAAATCTACTCCTCTTAAAATACCGACAATGGGCATTTGATCAAATTTATCCGTTGAAAAGCAATTCATTTTCTAAATATTTTTGTAAGATTGATTGTTGACCTTGTATCATTGAGTGCTCTAAAACCGTTCCATCCAAACATCTAAAGTTTTTTACTTCCAATGTTTTTAATGCCAATTGATACAAATTGAAAAGAATACCTGAAGCTGCCATCACTACAGGAATTGTAGTGTCTTTAAGGTGAGTCAACTCCGTTCCAATTAATAAACCACTTAAATAGTAATAATTGGCAGTGAACATTTCCTGATCCTTCTGTTTATCAATCAACTGCTTTTGCTCAAGAGGAGATTTTGATACCCATTTTGCTCGTAGTGGAAATAATGAGCCTAAAAATTTTCCATTACTCCCATCTTTAACGCCATCAATAAAAGCGTCTTCTTGAAGACTTTCCATTTTAGCGCTTTTCAGAAAGTCTTTAATGATGGTCTGATTCGAAATCAAATCAAACATCTCTCCAGTCATATATGTAGTAAAATCTACATATCTACCTTCTTTATAAACTAAGTGTTTACTATGTGTACCCGGTAAGAGAAGATGTGCATTTTTGTCTAAGTATTTTGTCAAACCTATGGCTTGCACCTCTTCACCCCTCATTACATCATTTGTAGTTTTTACTCCAGAAATTAAGATTAGCTCTATATCATTTCTTAATTGGAGTCTTTCTACATTGAGCGTGTTTACATCATCATTGATGGGCATTGGAGCATATTCCATCTCCTTTAAACCCATAGTGGATGTTACCATTCCACAAGCAATGATATAAAGTGGTTGATTTACATCAGTGATATAAATAAGCTGTGACAACAGGTACTCCGAGAAAAAGCCTTCTCTATCTTCATTTCCACTGGATAGAAACTCCTGATACAACTTCTTCACACCTTGATCCGTCTTGTGCTCTTTGATCACTTCTAAACTATCAAAGGCTATCAAACGAATACGGAAATTGGAGGTCCCCCAATCACAGCTTACAAAATATTTAGGATGCTTCATGCTATACCTTTCTTGAGATACGTTTCAACACCAAATAATCATCTAATGCAAACTTTGAACAGTCCATACTTATACCACTGTTTTTCACGCCTAAGTGAGGCAAGTTGATATCGTATTTCACGCCATTCTGTTGCACCTCGCCAAACTCTAAGCCCATCGCTACTGTCTCCAATAACTCCTCGTCTTCTGTAAATACATATGACGCTAAACCTGCGGTAGAATCATTCGATAATGCCAAGACTTCATCCAATAAATTGAACTTCATCACCACACAAACAGGACCGAATACTTCGTGCTGTAAGATATCCGCCTGACGGTTATCCATCTCTATCACTGTTGGGGCGAAGTAGTTGCCTTCTCCTTCGATCTTATGACCTCCGGCTAAGATTTTACCACCTTCTCTCACACACTCGTCTACAAAATGTTGTACCGATTTAATTTGTGCTTGATTCGCCAATGGACCCATATTGATGCCCTCTTCTTGGAAGAAACCTAACTTCGTTGCTTTCGCACTTTCTGTTAATTTGGTAGTGAACTCGTCATACACTCCTTCCTGAATAAAGAATCGGTTCGGTGCTACACAAACTTGACCTGCATTGCCGCCAAATTTAATCGCATTCGTTATACCCAATGCATCTTCCATATTGCCATCATTGAACAAGATAAATGGGGCGTTACCACCACATTCCATTGAGTATCTTTTGATCGATGTCTTGACAGATTGTTCAATTAATTTCTGTGCTGTAAAAGTTGAGCCAATCATCGTGATCAAACGTGGAATAGTACTCTCACACAATGGAACTCCTACATTATTACGGTTACCACAAAGTACGGTGATCACCCCTTTAGGGAAACCTACTTCATGTGCTAATTCTGCTATAATCAATGAAGATATAGTCGATGACTCTGAGGCTTTGATCACGATAGAACAACCTGTAACTAAGGCTGGACCTAACTTAAAACCAAGGTTTAGCAATGGGAAGTTCCATGCTAAAAATGCCGTCACAACACCCAACGGTTGATACACCATTCTATGGGTATGTGTACCTGCTCTATCCTCAATGCTAAAGTTCTCTTTGATACGCATTTCGTGCGCATAAAACTCTAATGAATCGGTGATACTTTGTAAGTCTTCACCTGAGGCATCCCAAGTTTTACCCATCTCATGACATACCGCTTCTCTTAAACGGTCGCCATTTTCTAACATCTTTTCTCTTAATTGAAGTACCTTTTCCAAACGCTCTTCTAAAGGCGTCTTAGACCATACTTGGAAACCTGCTTCTGCTGCATCCAAGGCACGTAATGTATCTTCTTTGGAAGCCTGTGCGATCTCACATATCGGTTGATTATCATGTGGACACAAAGCCATGAAAGTTGCACGGTCAGAACCGTCTACAAACTCTCCATCAATATAAAGTTTTTTGCTTCCGAATTTAAGCAAACTCTGTTCTACTGTCGATTGCATATTTCTCTAGGAATTCTTCGTTTACATCTACCCCTAAACCTGGTGTTTGAGGCACTTTTATTTCTCCATTGACCACCTCAATACTTGGGACGGTCACATCATCTCTCAATGGGTTTTCGGTACGATCCAATTCTATCATTGGTGCATCCATGTACATTCGGCCTGGGTTTTTATCCAAGTTGCCTACAAAATGTACGGCGGCACTTATCGCGATCCAAGTACCCCATGAGTGAGGAACAATATCTTTATGGTAAGCAGATGCCAAAGCGGCGATGCGCTTCACTTCTGTCAAACCTCCTGTTGCTGCTATATCGGGCTGTGCGATGTCTACACATTCGTTCTCAAACAAGCGTTTGAAACCGTGTTTGTGGTACTCACATTCGCCTCCTGCAATAGGAATAGTGGTATTTTCTCTTAGCTTTTGATACCCCTTGTAATCTTCCGGATGAACCGGTTCTTCGAACCAACCTATGTTCAGGTGCTCGATCTTTTTACATAGTTCCAAAGCCTCACGGTAGTTGTAAGCATGGTTAGAATCAATCATTAATTTGACATCATCGCCTAGTGCTTCTTTCAATAAATGAACGTAGTGAAGGTCTTTTTCTAAGCCTAATCCTACTTTCATTTTTGCTGCTCTAAAACCATTGGCTTTATAGTATTCTGCTTCTCTTTTCAGATCTTCATCCAAGGTAGGTGAGTCTGTAAAATAAAAGCCTGTAGCGTAAGGATGAATCACTGGGTTTTTCACGCCTCCAAGCAATACAGATACCGGTTGGTTGAGCACTTTACCTTTCAAATCCCAAATCGCTAAATCAATGGCAGAAATCGCTGCATTAAAAATACCGCTACGACCAAAATCCAACGAACGCAAGTACATCACCTGCCAAATCTTCTCATTTTCTAATACGTTCTCACCGATCACAAAAGGCTTGAAAAATTCAATCCCTTGTTTGATCATATCGGCTGGACCGTAACCTTCACCCCAACCATAAGTTCCGTCTTCTAAAGTAATCTTTACTAGACAGATCTTGCGTGAGGCGTAGTGCCACTGAGAAAAGAAAAACGGTGTTTCCAGATCTTGTGACAATACATAAGGTTGTATATCTTTTATTTTCATTGTTCTATTATTTGCTAATTAAGCGTTAGCGTAACCTAGGATACAGATTGCAAAAATCAGTACTCCCAATCCTCCTAAAAGAATCTTGAAAGGACCTGATGCATTCTTCCATTCACCTGAGCGATATCCCCAAACATTACTTACAATTAAGGAAATACCTAACATCATTGGCCAGCCTACGACAGGACCTAAGTCACCCATAGCTGCTGCTCCTTGACCGTATACCCCTAATGCTGCAAACCAGAATAAACCTGCTGCTATCGACCAGAAATAGGCTTTTTTACCACCTGAAACGACAAATGATCCGAATGAATTATTTTTCACCATTTTGAAAATAGCGAAACCTGCATTCATCAAATAAGCCCCCATTAATACCACTACCCAAGCTACTAAACTTGCATCGGTGGGGTTCACTCCATATTTTGTTGTTGCTAATTCAGCTACTGGTAAAGCGTTGGTAAATCCTACATTTAATAATGCTGATAACACACCACTTGTTACTGCTATTGCTACACCTGTTTGAATTGATTTTTTTGGAGTTGTTGCTGTTTTAGGAGCGGCAACTAACACATCTCCGTCTTCTTCTACTTCTTCCTCTACTACTGCATTTTGTACTTTGTCTCTTTTTACTCCTGCTACTGCGGTAATACCTACACCCACTAACAAGAAAGCCACACCTACTAATACTATATTAAAGTTGGCAGGCAGTTGTTCCATTTGGAACATAGGAATTAAAGAACCAACTGAAGCAGCCAAGCCCATCACAATACCGTAAGTAATACTAACGCCTGTGTATTCTACAGAAACGCCAAAAAGAATCCCTCCAATGCCCCATAAAAAGCCAAAAAGCATGGCCATGAAAAGAACATTTGTAGAGGTTTCTCCAATGATAGTAAAGGTCTCTGGTACCGCAATCAACGACCAGAGCATGGGGAAAGCAATCATAGCAACCGTCGCATGGACGATCCACCAATTTTCCCATTTAACGGGAGCGATATGTTTCATTCCTAATCCAAATGTACCTTGAAAAAAACTGGCACATAAGATAAGGACAATAGCTAAAGTATTCATTTCAATTCAAATTTGTGTTTAGTAGATAATAAACAGGCATTGAAATAACTTTCAATGCCTGTTTTGCTATTTATAGATTATTCCAAATTACTGGTAAAAATACTGTCATTTCTGACTGTCCTCTATTTGACCAAGTGAAATAAGGGACCATTTTAATAGTTGTTTCAGTAAAATCTGGTTTAGTTACAGTAGAATACATTCCTGCTTCCATTTTATGATCATTTCTAATCAATACAGGAGCTTCAATAGTTGATACACCACCTAATAAATCTTTATCATAAGTTACTTTTAATGGAGCACCGCCTTTTACATATACATCTAAGATTTTTGCACCTTCTGGTAAATCTGGTGTTTCTACACAGTATACAATTGGACCTCTTCTTACAGCTACTTGGTTACGAGCTTCTTCCACTAACGGGTTAGCTTCTACCAATTTCACATCCATTGGCATGTCTACTGTAATGATATCTCCTTTTTTCCACTGTCTATTTACTACTGCAAACTTACCAGCTTCTACTTTTGCGTCTACTGCTTCACCGTTTACTTTTACAGTTGTTCCGTAAGCCCAATCTGGAATACGAAGCATCATATCAAACTCTTTCTTCTTCGCTTTTTCTACAGTGATATTTACTGTTCCTTCCCAAGGGTAGTTAGTTACTTGATTTAAAATTAAATCTGAACCGTCTTCTAATTTTGTGGCTAATCTATTACCACCATACATGTTAACTGCAATACCATTATCTGATAAACTGTAGGCCCAGTTAGCAGATTTTGCTACTGTTCTTACAATGTTTGGAGGGCAACAGAAACACTCTAAATAAGGTTCTCTATGAGGTGTTTCAGTGTTGTGCTGAGAATAATCTCTTGCTCCTTCTACCATTCTTAAAGGATTAGAATAGAAGTAATCTTTACCTTCCAATGAAATACCTGATAAACCAGAGTTGAATAATACCAATTCCATAATATCAGCATACTTAGACTCACCGTGTAGACCTAACATTCTGTAAGAGAACATTGAGTTACAAACGTTCGCACAAGTTTCATTATAAGCTGTCATGTTTGGCATCATGTAAGCATCAATAAAACCTTCTTCAATTTTATCTCTGTTTGTAGAGGCACCGTAGTGTGCTTGACCAACTGCACCTGTAACATACATTTTCTTGTCTGTTACATTTTCCCATAAACGATCTAAAGCATCAACCAATTCTTTCTCACCTGTTTCAGCAGCAACATCCGCAGCTCCTGCGTAGTAGTAAAGTGCTAATACAGCGTGACCTACCGCTTCGCTAGATTTTCTCAATGGCACTCTTTCTTGCACCATATCACCAATTGGGTAACCCTTAGTTTCAGGAGTTTCCTCTACTTTATATTTACCTCTATTATTGATGAAAATCTCTGCTAATTTTAAGTATTTTTCATCACCAACAGTTCTGTACATTTCAACCAATCCCATGATTTGAGTTTGGTTAAAACCGAAACGACCGTATCTTTTCTCACCTGTACTGAATACAGAATAAAGATGATCCGCATGTTTGATTGCTATGTTCAAGAAATTATCTTGTCCAGTAATTCTATGGTGAATACAAGCCGAAGTTAATAAGTGACCTGTATTGTACATTTCATGGTACTTACGGTTTTCGTAACGATCTACCTTATCATTCAATTGAATTTGAGTTTGAAGGTAACCGTCTTCTTCTTGTGCTTGAGCAACAATATCGATATAGCCATCAATTTCTTCTAATAATGACTTATCTCCATTTTGAGCGTAAACATACATAGCTGCTTCCATCCATTTATAGAAATCGCCATCATGCCAACGCATTCCTTTATGCTCACCTTCTTTTAAACCGGCTGCAATCTTAAAGTTATTTAATGCATGTCCAACATCACCTGTTAAGACTTCACCCATGTAAGGAACCATTGCATGCTCTGCAGTATGAAATTTATCTGCCCAAAATCCATCAGTCCATTTACAGTCGCCGATGTTAATTGATTTCAGCTCCACATGTTCAGTGTGCTTTTGACCTAATATTCCTTTGTCTTGTGCGAAAGATGACTGAGTCACCATTGCAGCACATATAAGTGTGAGTAATTTTTTCATTTCTTATTAAAAAGTTAATTGTTCTTATTGAAAGAAAATGTCTTGACGATTTATTTATATGTATCTTAATATGTCTGTTAATTTAACTTGATATAAATCGCTTCGTGCTAGAATTATTTTCATTACAAACTTATCAATACCACACTTTTATTGAGTTGTTCTAAATTAATTTAATGTTGTAATGGGTACATTGCCCAAAATACCCAGTATTTACCCCTTATTTAACCTTTCTTTTTTCACTGATAAAATATGCCCTATCACCCCCCTAAACAGGCTTTTTTATGCGTTAAACGTACATTATATAAGGGTTATACTATGTTGCTACACGTTTAAACTAAAAGTGACATTGGGTATTATGCACTGAAAACAAATTACTTATGTTTTTCTTGAAAAGATTTACGTGTACACATAAAAAAGACAGTAATGAGACTCATAATTACATTACTTTTTAAAATTTCAGAGCAAATATCTTTTGTAACCTTATTATCCCGGTCAATTAATTTCTGAATAATTAGTTTTTACTGATGCATACATACTTTTGATTATCAACAAATTGTTGTAACGAACTTGTAGCGATATTGACCCATACAAATTAAACTATTATTATAATGAAATTGAGATTGAATTATTTACTTCTTCTAATGATCAGTAGTTTACTGATGATTGGATGTACGAACAAACACATCACTAAGAAAAAGCCGAACATCTTATTCATCTCTATAGATGATTTAAGACCTGAAATGAGCTCTTACGACAATAGTATTGCCGTAACGCCTACATTAGATAAACTATCTAAACAAGGCACTCAATTCAACCGTGCTTATTGTCAGCAGGCAATTTGTAGTCCTTCAAGAGCCAGTTTAATGACCGGTGCTCGCCCAGAAACAATTAATGTAATTGAAAACTACACGTATTTTAGAGATGAAAATCCTGACATTATTACGTTACCGCAACATTTTAAGGAAAATGGATATACCACAATTAATGTAGGTAAAGTATACCATGGTAAATACAATGACCCAGAGAAATCTTGGTCGATGAAACCAGATAAGAAACTTATTAAAAATACCTTGAAAGGTTTAATTGGTGGATACGTGAACCCTAAGAATCAAAAGATTTTTAAAGCGAACAAAGCTGCCATGATTAAAAAATATGGTGCGGAAGCGAAGTATGGATTAGGATTAGGACCTGCTTTTGAATGTGAAGATGTTGCAGACAACCGCTATTTAGATGGTTATAATACAGATCTTGCAATTGCCAATCTTAAAAAGATGATTACTGAATCTCCTGATCAACCATTTTTTATGGGATTAGGTTACATTTCACCTCACTTAAATTTTGTAGCACCTAAAAAATATTGGGATTTATACGATCCTGAGGATATTAAACTAGCAGAAAATAATACTGCTCCTGAAAACGGTGCTTCTATGGGCTTGCATGCATCTTTCGAATTAAGAGTTCGTTCAAATATTCCTAATAAAGGAGATATTCCTGATACTTTAGCTCACAAGTTAAAGCACTCTTATCTAGCGACCTCAAGTTATGTTGATGCTCAAATTGGTAAAGTACTTTCGTTTTTAAAAGAAGAAGGTGTACTAGACAATACTATTGTTATGGTATGGTCTGATCATGGCTTCCATTTAGGTGAAATGGGTGTATGGGGTAAAGCTACTAACTATGAAATTGCAACACGAGTACCTCTAATTGTTTGGAGTCCATTCCAAAATGAAAATAACAGAGGCCAAGCTTCAGATGCACTGGTTGAACTAGTAGATATGTATCCTACATTGTGTGAATTAGCTGATATACCCCAACCTAATCATTTAGAAGGTCAATCGTTTAAAGCACTGTTAGATCAACCTAAATTAAAATGGAAAGAGGCTGTATTTAGTCAATTCCCTACCCCTGCGTTGAGAGAATGGGCAGCAAATCCTTTATCAAAAGGAATGCGTGAAACTTATTTTGGACCATTGATCGAAGAAGTGGAAGAAGGTATCAAAGATCAAATGAAAGAAGAATGGGATAGAGCCTTGTTTGAGAATGATATTATGGGCTACTCTATGAGAACGAAAGATTATAGAATCATTATCTGGAAGGATAGAAAAAATAAAGATAAAGCGCCACTATTTGTTGAATTGTATGATCATATTAATGATCCAAAGGAAACTAAAAATATTGCTGAACAAAAGCCTGAATTGGTTGCTGAATTAACAGCACAATTTGAAAAAGGTTGGAAAGGTAATTTGCCTGTACAATAAATAGTAAGCACAATGAAAAGAAGAGAATTTTTTAAAAACGGTGTCTTTGGCACCGTTGGCTTTTCTGTACTTGGAAGTTCGGAATCAAAGGCAAAAGATAAAAAAAAGGAGAAGACTGTTTTTAGTGATCGAAGTAACGATAATTGGACAGACTTAAATGGTAATAAAAAACACACCCCAGACAGATGTCAATACCTTAACTTTGATGTAGTAGTTATTGGTGGTGGTTTAGCGGGTATCTGTGCAGCCGTTTCTTCTGCTAGAGAAGGAGTAAAAACAGTTCTGGTACAAGATAGAGGGGTTTTAGGTGGTAATGCATCCAGTGAAATCCGCGTTATAGTGAATGGAGTAAATCATTTAGCTCCTAACAATACACCTGAAAGAGAGACCGGTATTATAGAAGAAATATTACTTCATAATCGTTTCTTAAACCCACAAGAATCTTGGTCTTTTTGGGATCATGTGTTATATGATTTTGTAGAAAGAGAACCCAATTTAGAGGTTATATTAAATACTCAAGCCATTCATGCAGTGATGGATGGTTCTTCGATCAAAACCGCTATTTGTTGGCAAAATAGTACCGAAAGTGAATTACATATTTCGGCTGCTCAATTTATTGATTGTTCTGGTGATGGGCTTTTAGCTGCTAAAGCTGGAGCTGAATACCGCACAGGTAGGGAAGCTTCTCATGAATTTAACGAGAAGTTTGCACCTAAAGAAGCTGATGGATGGCAAATGGGTGCTTCTATTCTTATTGGCGGTAAAGATATGGGGAAACCGATGAAGTATACGGCTCCCTCTTTTGCTAAAGAGTTTACATTAGAACATTCTCATCCAAAAAGAAAAGTAAGATCTTATGTAGAAGGGTATTGGTGGTGCGAAATAGGTTCTCAATTTGATATCATTAAAGATCAAGAGGAAATTCGTAAGAAATTAATGGGATATGCTCATGGAATATGGGATTACATTAAAAACTCTGGTAACTACCCCGATGCTGAAAACTTTGCCTTAGAATGGATTGGTTCTGTTCCTGGGAAAAGAGAATCGAGACGATTTATAGGAGATTACATACTTAGCGAAAAGGATCTAACGGAACATAAACACTTTGAAGATGCTGTTGCTTATGGAGGTTGGTCATTAGACGAACATAATCCAGGAGGAATTGAAAATATGAAAGAACCGCCTAGTTATTTTCATCAAAGGTTCAAAAAAGTATATGAAATCCCTTTTAGAAGCTTGTATTCTAAAAACATTGATAATTTACTGTTTAGTGGTAGAAATATAAGCCAAACTCATATTTCATTATCTTCTACAAGAGTGATGGCCACTTGTGCTTTAATGGGACAAGCTACAGGTACAGCTGCTGCTTTGTGTGTTAAAAATAAAACCACTCCTAGAGGAATATATCAAAAACATATTGTGGAATTACAAGATCGTTTATTGATGAATGACGCTTATATTCCTAACCGTCCTAATCGTCAAAAAAATGATTTAATGAAGGATGCGGCATCCATTGTGGCCTCTTCTACTAAATCTGGTAATCCAGAATTACTGACTGATGGTTGGTCGAGAGACTTACCTGATTCCATCCATCATTGGGAATCTAAGGACCTGCCAGCCTATGTACAATGTGAATGGCAAGAACCTCAAGAAATTTCTTCATTAACGATAAAATGTGATACGAATGTGAAGAAAAATATCATGATGAGAAACGTCTATCATAAAGAAATTTATTCAGATATTGTTCCTCCTGAATTAACTAAATCTCTATCATTACAAGCCAGAATTGATGGTAAATGGGTAGATATTAGTAATGTGGACAACAATCAAGCAAGAAGAATTCAACTTAATTTTGATCGTATTAAAACCACCGCTTTAAGAGTACACGTAAAATCTACTTATGGTGCGGATACTGCAAAATTATTTGAACTAGTTGCTTTAAAATAACATTGACAAAACCTGAGTTTGATGAAAGTATTTTTGTCGAACTCAGGTTAAAAATATCAACATAAAAAAGGCGATCTCATTTTGAATGAGATCGCCTTTTTTGGTTGGTGTTACCTTTCAGATATTAATTAAAAACTTCTTCATCAGAAGCTAAAATAGTATCTTCAATTAAGTAAGTAAATTGAGTATCTGAAACCAATGTATCTGGATCTCCATACTCCACTCCGATCACAACTCCGTTAGAGTTATATAAGTATCTTTCAAAAGGGAAAAATATTACAGAATCAGAGTAAGATTGAATCTTTAATGTACCTTCTGATTTCTCTGGATTAGCTTCATCGTTGTAAGCCAACTTAATTTCGTAATCCATTCTATCTACGTTAGGCATAACTAAACTATCTGTTTTGTTTTCTCCAACAACTGTATAATACATTTTGCCTTCGTAATCTGAGATAGAATATTTAATATCTACGTTGTTCGACTCAGTGTTTAACGCATAATCCTCTAAATCGTATTTCTTTAATGTTAGGTCAGTAACATATGAAATTTGTAAAGGTTTCTCTTTGTAAACCGAAAAGCCTACGATATTTAGTGATGGATTAAATTGTGTAGAACTTTTAATCGCGAATACTGGCGTTTTTTGAATTGGCGAACCCAACTCTGGGTATATATCTTGACAAGATGTTTGCATTATAGCTAATACAGCCATCCAAAATAAGTGTCTTAATTTCATAATCAATCATTTATGATGGGAGGGCTTTTACCACCCTCCCAATAGTATTATGGTCTTAATTCAATTGATCTAACAACAATGTTGTCTACATAGAATTCTAATCTACCAGTAGCAGGAACAGGGTTATCTAATACTAGAGAAACTTGTCTTCTACCACCGTCTTTATCAAAAGTAATGTGTTGAGTAATAGTTACCCATTTCCCTTTTTCTACATTTGATAAATCTGGAGTTAAGTATTGTTTATCATCACCTCCATTCGATAAATCTTGGAAGTTAGTTTGTAAACCACTTGTGAAATCTACTCCAACAGGAATGAAGATATCAAACGTTACTTCATAATCGCCCGCAGGGTTTTTCATACCATTATTATTTGGTCCACCGTTATGCTCATTATGAATACTGAATAACTTAGATACTCCTTGAGCAGCTCGGTCTTCAACAATTAATGACATCGAAGCACTTCCAGCTGATGCTTTATCTGTAGTACGTTTCCATAATCTACCGTTTGGTACTGAGTTATCTACCCACCATCCTCTAGCGAATGCATCTTGTTGATTATTACCTTCTAATTCGAAGCTAATCATTTCAGGGTTTTCGAATTCGTTAGTAGATGGATTATTCATAATCACCATCTCTGTATCGAATGCTTCTAACTTGTTACCAGTAGCAGATTGAATATCTGCAGAACCATCGTATGCAACTGTGATCATATCAGAGTTATACGTCTGCTCACCAACAGTTAAGATTAGTTGAGCACTATTACCTGGATCAACTTCTACAGATGAGATGGTAGATGTCACATCATATCCATTGATGTTTTTGATCTTCACTGTGAATGCATTGGCTGCATTTGCTCCTATAGTAGCTACAGGAATAGAAGTTTCAAAAGTAATTTTCTTCATCTCATTTTCAATCAAATCAGATGTTTTAAGTAAAGCTTCATCCACTCTGATCATCAAAGGAATTTTCACTTCTTCTCTATCTTCGTCGAAACCATCACCTGCAGTACGGATAGCTGCAAAAGTACCTGCTTCGAAGTAACTCTTAATTTCTGGATAAACAACATCCGAAGTTTCATCTGTATAAACAGGTTGCTCCGCATTGTTTAATGTAAACTCTCTAGCATTCGTTAAACCTTTTACGGTCTTATCAACGTAAGTTAAAGTTTCATTGATTTTCAAATCTACTTTCATCCATTGATCCGTATTATCAGGAATGTTATCCCCTGTTGAGTAAGAGAAGATTAACATACCATCTTTGTATACTTCGTATTGAGGCTCAATTACTGGAGCAGTAACATTCAAGTTTAATGGAATTGGCTTACTTGTATTCTGTGTAAGTCCTTGAGTCGATCCTTGACGAATTGATGATAAAGAACCTGCTCTACCCCATCCTGTTTTCATAGGAACGATTTCAAATACTCTGTTTTTACTAGTTTCTCCTAACCATGCTAGGTTCCACTCTCTATCTGTAGGACGACCTACAGATGTTGTATCCACAAAAGTAAGTTTGTCTTCACCAGCTACCAATTGAACTGTTGCCCAATCAGAATCATCGCCACCATCTACAATTTGATCTGCAGTAACTACACAAACTGTATCAGTATCGTTTTTCAATACATAAAACGCTGGAGCTAAATCAGCATATACATCCACGTTAAAAGTAGTATCGATTACCCAAATACCTGGGTCTGTTTCATGCGGTACCGCTTCTAACTGACGAGAAAGACCGTTATGTTTTACTTTTCTATCGTAAGTATTATAAAGTCTTACTTTATGAATACCAGCTTCTTGAAACAAAACATGTACAGTAATATCATCTGTTTTCTTTCCTTTACCTTGATCTATGTAAGGCACATAATCTTCAGTAGATGTATTGAAATCTCCTGATAAGAAATCTAAACTATCTTCAATTTCCCATTGGTGGAATAACAACCCTTGAGAAACATCCATAAAAGAAATATAATTGTCAATATTTATTTCTAAAGTATCTTGATGATCTTCACTAATTGCCCAAGCAATTGCTCTCACTTTTGCTTCATCAGGTAACTCCCTGTCTTTCTGACAAGAAGAAACTACCAATAGTAAAGCAAAAAGCTTAATTATATTATTTAGTAACTTTTTCATGTTCGTAAGCTTAATTATTTACTTCCGGGTTTGTTGATGTCTCTGATGTTGGAATTGGATAAAAATCATGTAGACTAGGTACATAATTTAATAACGCTAACTCCCCATCAACAATTTTATAATTTGGACGTGCCGTGAATTCTTTTTCAGGGAATGGATGTGTATCTCCACCTTCGATGATTTCTGTATTCCAAAGAATCTTCTTAGAATAAGTTCTTGCACCTTTATAGTGGATTACCCAATAATTTTGGCTAGAAATACGCTCGTAATTTTCTCTGATTACATTCCATCTTCTCAAATCAATCCAGCGTTTCATATGACCTTCAACTGAAAGTTCTAATGGCTTCTCATTGTACATTAAATGTTCCATTAAAGAAGTAGTTGTATAAGCTACTCCATCATAAGTACGTCCTGTACCTTGGTCAGTACCTAAAAGTACTACACCCCATCTTTCTCTAATTTGATTAATTAAATTGATAGCATCTTGTAGTCTACCTTGCTGAATTCTACATTCTGCTAAGTTTAAGATAGCTTCAGAATATCTGTTTACAACCATGTTTTTTGGAGATCTTTGAAGACCTAATGGTAAACTTCTTTCTGTATCTACAATATCATAATTAGAGAATTGCTTGAAGAAGGCAAATTCTGGCGCTCTTGAACCACCATTTCTAAATGGATCTGCTTCTGCCACAGATTCTACTTTATAATATGGAGTTAAATCATCTTGAGGTACTGCCATCATAGCAGTTGCTCTTAAAGAAACAAGTCTATCGTAAGTTTGACCGTCTAACTCTACTTGGTTTCTTGGATCTGACATATCCACAGGATCTTTATGCATGTAAGCATAAGCAATCCAACCTACTGGAATAGTCTGACGTTGTCCTCCGTAGAATTGAGGAGAGAAAATGGCAGCAAATCTATTTTGACCATTTGTTTCATCCCAGTCACCTAAATCAGGACGTACTTCGTTAGAATAACCGATCTCAAGAATTGATTCTTTATTAAAATCACCAGAGTTGGTGAAGATTTTACTCATATCATCTTCTAAAGCATAGCCATATCCACCATTCATTACATCTTCGTAATAAAATGCTGCTGAATCATAGTTGATTCCATTCACGAAATCAAACATATAAGAGTTTCCTAATAACATAGAAGCTGTACCTCTTGAAATTCTACCCTCAGAAACATATCCAGTACTATTATTATAGATGTTTGGAAGGTTTTCGTAAGCAAAACGGAAGTCATCTCTTACAAAATTAATTACCGAGTCTGCAGGAGATACTTTCTTATACATATCGTTTGCATCTGTCCAAGTATCTCTAACGATAATCGCTCCTTTATTGAACGCTTGGTGCAAATAAAAATGGTATAAACCTCTAAAGAAACGTGCTTGAGCCATTTGAAGAACCCATTTCGGATCATCTTGGAAATCTTCCATCGCTTCTGATTGAAGACCATGAATTACTTGATTAGCTCTAAAAATACCTGAATACAAAGCATCCCACTTTTTATTTACTTCGTTGGTGGTTTCTGTATATGTATGTTGGTAAAAAGCAAGGTATCTACTTGTTGGAGTAGGACGATCCATTCCTGGGTAACCCATATCTGCACGACAAGCTTCTTCTCCTAAGTTCCAAATATAGTGGTTCATCATAGAACCGTATACCGCTGTTAAGCCTGCTTCCGAATCTTCTAAATTTTGATAGAAGTCAGCTTTTGTAGTTTCGTTAGGGTTGATCTCCGTCAAGTACCCCTTACATCCCATTACTGTAAAAGAGATAACGAAGCCTAACACACATTTATATATAAAATTATTTACTTTTTTCATTGCTTTAATTGGTTAGAAGTTAAATCTAAATCCTGTAGAGTATAAAGCTGCGATTGGATAGTTACCTTTGTCCAAACCTCTAGAAGATACACCATTACCACCCACTTCTGGATCATAACCTGTGTAGTTTGTGAAGGTTAATGGATTTTGTGCTCTTACATAAATTCTGATACTATTAATACCAGCTCTCTTCAATTTTGATTTAGGAACAGTATAACCTAAAGTCACATTTTTCAATCTTAAATAAGAACCATCTTCTAACCAAAGATCTGTATCACCTCTAAAATTGGTAGTACCTTGTTTAAGATCACCTCTGTAAGCAGGGATTGGAGAGTAAGGGTTATCTGGAGACCAAGTATGAATTTGATCAAGGTGTCTACCTTCAGAATAAGCCATTAATTTACTACCGTTCATGATTTCGTGACCAAATGCACCGAACCAGTTCATCATGAAGTCCCAGTTTTTATATCTTAAGCTAATCACTAAACCAGCTTCGTATTTAGGTAGACCACTACCTGCATATTGTTTATCTGCTTCAGTAATTTGACCATCACCATTAGTATCTCTCAACATTAAGTCTCCCATTCTAGCTGCTGGGTTCACTCTTTGATATTCTGCTAATTTCTCTTCTGTATTGATGATACCATCACTTTTGTATAAGAAGAAAGCACCTGCTTCATATCCTCTAGCATAAGTTGTTACTCTAGATTGGTTAGGTGCACCATAAATAAGACCTTGATCGGCTGTGTAGACAAAGTCTTCTGTTCTCATGTTTGTAATCTCATTGTTGTTACTAGCAAAAGTACCTGTAACATTCCAGTTCAATTTTTTAACACGACCTTTATAACCTAATGCTAATTCAAAACCTTGGTTCACCATGTTACCCACATTTAGTGTTACCAATTTATCGTTGTTATTTCCTGCCGACGAACCTGCTGATGCTGGTGTAGCAATTGGGAATAACATGTCTTGTTTAGTAGTGTGGTAAACGTCAGCGTTAAATGTCAAACGGTTATCCCAGAATGCTAAATCTAAACCAATGTTGTTCTGAATTGATGTTTCCCATTGAATATCTGGGTTAGCAAATGCTGATTGAGCTGCACCTGAATAGATATTACCGTTAAAGCTATAATCAAAACCTCTTCTAATTGTTGGTAAATCAGAATAAGGTCTGAAACTTTGACCACCTACATTACCATGTGATGCTCTCAATTTCATTGCGTTCATTGTAGGCTTTAAACCTTCGAAAAATGCTTCATCTGAGATATTCCAACCTACTGATGCAGAAGGGAAGAACTTGAACTTATTATTCTCTGCAAATTTAGAGTTACCGTTGTAGTTACCACTAAGTGATACTAAGTATTTACCTTTATAATCGTATTGTAAACGACCAATAGTACCGATAATTCTATAGACATAATTAAAACCAGGTGTTACTGTAGTTTCTAATGTTGCTGATCCAAAACCAGGCTTATCATTATCTACAATACCTCTTCTCTGAACTGTATGGCTAATACCATTATACTCTTCTAAAGAGGCACCTAATAATGCAGATACATTATGATCACCGAAAGAATGTTTAGCATAGAATCTACCATCCCAGCTAAATCCTGCAGTTCTTTCTACTTGCTCAGAATAGTAAGAGTTGTTCGGGTTAGAGAATTCACGTCCTGTGTTCTCGTTTACTACTCTAAAGTAAGGATTTAAACGAGTTCTAAAACGGTTCATGATATTACCACCTGCGTTAGTAGTAAATGATAACCATTTTGTGAAATCGTATTTAATACTGATGTTACCAGACAAACGGTCTCTTGTTTCGTTATCATCAAAATACAATGACTGATACAAGAAGTTGGCTTGAACTGCTTCCTGATCTGAAGCACTTTCGTAGATATTCTTATCTGGATCTAGTGGAGCCATATAAGGTTTATATCTAATAGTTTGGTTTAGTAAGTTACCACTTGGTCTTTGTCTTTCTTCTGTTGATAATGCCAATGAAGTAGTAATTGTCCATTTATCAGATTTGTAGCTAGAACCACCTCTAAAGTTTAATCTTTCGAAGTTTGAATTTACTACATTACCTTTTTGACCAAAATATCCACCAGTGATATTATAAGTGAATCCTGCGTCTGAACCACCCGTTAAGTTGATGTTATATTGTTGTGTAGGTGCTAAATCTTCAAAAACAATATCATCTAAGTTGTTATCATTCTTGAAGTTATTTTTACTACGTGATACCAACATGTTGATTTCGTCATCAGAAATACCTGGATTTAAGGCTCTTTGATGAATAATATCGAAATAAGCTTGTTGAGATGAGTTCATTACAGGAGTATTAGTAATGATCTTTCTCAAACCGTAGTTACCATCTACTGATACCTTTAATTTACCCTTATTACCTGTTTTAGTAGTAATCAAAATTACACCATTTGCACCTCTAGTACCATAAACTGCACAAGAAGCCAAATCCTTTAGGATATCGATAGTAGCAATTTCGTTTGGTGCAAGTCTTGGATCTTCATTTTGAGGGATTCCGTCAACAACATATAACGGTTGGTTAGCACCCTCTACTTCTGATAATGTACTTACACCTCTAATTTGAATAACAGCACTTTCACCTGGAGCACCTGAAGCTGATGTAACACTTACACCTGCTACTTGTCCTTGTAGAGCATCACCCAAATCCGAAGTGGTAAATTGTTCTAAATTTTCTGATTTAATATGAGCCACAGCACCAGAAATCTCTTTCTTTTTCTGCTCGCCATATCCAATCTTCACTACCTCTTCTAATATCTCCACTTCACTTTCAAGAGTTATATTTAAAGTAGATTGAGATTTAACTGTTACAGTTTTTGATTTCATACCAATAAAAGAAAAAACAAGAGTGTTGCCTTCTTCTATTACTAATGAAAATTTTCCATCAAAGTCTGTAATAGTACCTGTTGAGGTTCCTTGAATTGTTACATTCACGCCTGGTAGTGGGAGTTGATCGTCCTCTCCTATAACTTTTCCGGATATCATTCTATCTTGAGCAAAGATGTTTGCAAAAGAAGTTAGAAAAAATACCATAGAAAAGATGAAAGCTACCTTTAGTCTTTTGTTTCTGAAGTAGTAAACGTTCATTTTTTCATTTCATCATTTAAGTTGCTTTTTAAACAGAAAGATCGTAGTTGTAATTTGTTGTAAAGCGATTTAACAGAGGTTTATAAAAAATCATTAAGTGCGTCAAAAATACAAATTAATATTAAAAAAATTCTACAACGCTCTTATGTTAACATTATAATTAAACAGATATTAATAAACCTTCATTCTAAAAAGTTAAAAAAATTATTTCTGCGATTCTTTCATGTCATAAAAGTAAATAATGTGAAATCAGAAAAGGTGACTCTAAATAAAATTAATGTTTTTTGAAGTAAAACTCGTTGCTTATCAATTAGTTAACAAGGTGTATCTTTAACATTTAATCAAATGTATTTGACGTATAAATACATTGTGCACTTATATACTATTAACAAATAGGAAGCTTTAACATAAGAAAATTTATTATTTAAAGTATATGTATTTGAATTTAATTCTAAACATGTAACTTTAAATCACATGAATTAAATGAATTATACACTTTGACGTTTCTGTTAAAAAAAGCAGTACTTAAACTCAATTCAATGCTTCGTAAATTACTTATTATACTTTATTTTTTATTAGGAATAGTTTCCTTTTCACATAGTGCCAACTACGACCAATCATTAACAAGTTATACCACTAATGAAGGACTTTCTCACTTTGGCGTGACTGCTATTTTAGAAGATCACAAAGGGTTTATCTGGGTCGGTACTTTTAATGGATTGAACAAGTTTGACGGATATGATTTTGAAACTTATCGAAATTCAGATGATAACCTTCTAATCAGTAATAATAAAGTGAGTGCTTTATTTCAGGATAAGCATCATAATATATGGATTGGTACGGAAGACGGTATCTCCATTTATTATTATGAGGAAGAGAAAATTGTCAATTTACCGAAACACTTACTGACAAATATTCGATCTGATCATCCTTTTGTTATTGATAAAATATTCTATTTCAACAATCAAATAGTTTGTATCACAGAATATGAAGGGATTTTATTTTTTAATCCTGATACCTATAAAATAGAAAGAATACATCCTATAGAAGTTAAGAATAAATCGTTTCAATATATTCTTGATGCTATTCCTTATGATAATGAATTAATATTAATTGCTACTTCAAAAGGTTTGTTGGCTTACAACCTTAAAACTGATACGCATAAGTACGTCATGAAGGGAAAAATTGGTCCTATTAAAAGCGTAACAATCGATCAGGAAAAGAATGTATATGTAGCACTTTATAATGGTTTAGCACATATAAGACTAAATAAGAAAGAAGATGATTATCAGTTTTTTTTAATCAAACGCTTTTTTCAAAATGAAAGGTTCTTAAAAATAGACGCTACTTTTGACAACAAACTTTGGGCTGGTTCTCTATCTAAAGGATGTTGGTTGATAGAAGATCCTATGAATATAAGAAACAGACAACCTTTGAATCAAAATGTATATACGAAATATTTTGATATTGGTAGGGTAAACAACATTCTTGATATTGAAAAAACTCACAAAGTTTGGATCACTTCTTTTAATGAAGGGCTTTTTCTTTACAATAATCAACCTTTAGCATTTCAATACAATGATTTAAATACCGATCAACTTAAAGGACAAAACTTTAAGAATAAGGTATTAGAATTATGCATTTGGAATGAGACACATATTCTTTGTAGTATTTATTTAAGAGGTCTGGTTAATTTCAACACCAAAACCAACAGTATCGAACCTCTGCCAGAAGAACTTAAATCTATTCCTATACCTAAAGAATGGGCCTCTATGGTGAAAGATAATAATGGAGGTAAATGGATGAGGTATACCAAAGGAAGAGGTTCTATTTATTATCAATCTCCAAATGAGAAACACAAATGGCATTTAATTCAAGATTCTAAAGATTCTAAATTTTTAAATGCTAGGATAACACAGGTAGTTCAAGACAGTTTTGGTTATTATTGGATTGCTTCCAATCACGGATGTTACAAACTAAAAATGACGCCTAATGGAAAAATAATTTCTTCAGAATTGCTTCAAAATGAAGAAGATATTGTTATCTCTGAGGCCAATCAGTGTAAAAATATACAGATTGATTCTTTAAACAACCGTATTTTAATTGGGACAACTTTAAGTGGTTTAATCGTCATAGATAATAAAGAAGACCTTCCTTTATTAGTGATGAACAAACAACAATATTATACTTCTTCTCCCAAAGGAATGCAATTGCCATGTAATCACATTTCGAATATTTTATTTCTAGCAGATGGAAATATCGCTTTAGGTACGGAAGGGAAAGGTTTATTGATAGTTGATAACCTCAGCGAGCAACAAGTTCAATTTAAAACTTACTCAGAAAGTGCAGGTTTAGATAATAATATCATCAAAAAAATAATTATTGATGATCAACATAATCTGTGGATTACAACCGATAGGGGCTTAAATAAATTTGATACAAAATTAAAAACCTTCAAACATTTCACGAAAGAAAACGGTGTAAATGCATATGCGTTTGAGAATGCCGGTTTTAAACAAAAAAGTGGTAATATCTTTTTTGCTGCAGGAAATGGTATCTGTGGTTTTGATCCTCTAAAAACGGATATTTCATCAAACATACCCGAATTTACATTTGGTAATCTAGTACTTATCAATCGTAAAGTTCATGTAAATGATACTATTGATGGAAATCTTATTCTTGATAAACCCTTATCAGCAAAGAAAAAAATCACGCTTAACTATGATCAGAATATTTTCTCTGTAGAATTACTCTCTCTACATTATTCTGATCCTAAGAGCTATTTTTTAAAGTATCGTTTATTACCTCAAGACGATGAATGGATTAGAACATCCTCTAAATTTAAAAATGCTTCTTTTAACGGTTTACCTCCTGGTAAATATACTTTAGAGGCTATGGCTTCTAACTCTAAAAATAAATGGACAGAACCTATCCGATTGGAAATTGAGATTACTCCTCCACTTTGGAAAACTCCTTTGGCTTATTTTCTCTATGTATTAATTATAGTAGTGGTCCTTTATTTTGTAGGTCGTTTCCTACTTAATCATACTAAATTAAAACATCAATATGAGTTGGAACAAGTAGAAAGACATCGTATTGACGAACTAAATAAGACCAAAGAGAAGATGTTCATGAATATCTCTCATGAGTTCAGAACGCCAATTACTTTAATTATGGGGCCTATTCAAATGCTTTTGAAAATGTTCCAATCCAATCAAGATGCTTTTATGCACTTAGACCTGATCAACCGTCAGTCTAAAAAAATGCTTCAATTGGTGAATCAGGTACAAGATTTCCACAAGGCAGAACAAAGTATCTTGAAGATCAATAAAGAAAACTTCGACTTTACAGGTTTAATCATTGACATCAAAAAAGACTTTGATCAGCTTGCTGAAAAACAAGGAAAGCAACTGAATATTAAAGGAGAATACAATCAGCTGTTTATTACTGCTGATATGGGTAAACTTGAAATTATTTTAAACAACTTATTAAATAATGCCTTTAAGTTTACCAAAAAAGGAGATTCGATAGATATTGAATATTCTTATAACGAAACTGGGCTAACGTTTAAAGTAATGGATACCGGTATTGGTGTCAAACCTTCAGACCTTCCTTATGTTTTTGATAGATATTACCAAAACGACAACTCTAATACGTACTCTATTGGTTCTGGTATTGGTTTAGCTTTCTCAAAACGATTGGTTGAAATGCATTTTGGTAGCATTGAAATTGAAAGTGAAGAAGGAAAAGGCACTTGCTTTATCGTTAATCTACCTTTAGAAGTGAATGCTAAAGATGCTCTTAACGAAGAGAGAATCAAGGATTTAATTGCTCAAGAAGATGATGATGAGAAACAAAAAATTCTTCCATCTGCTTTAGAATTACCAAGTAATTTATATGATGAGAGCATGAAAGAGCTTAATGTTTTCTATGTTGAAGACAATGAAGAATTAAGGTCTTTTGTAAATGGTGTTTTATCAGAATATTTTAATGTTACTTGTTTTGTTAATGGTAAAGAGTGCTTAGATACCTTAGAAAATGAATGGCCTGATTTAATTATCAGTGATATTCTGATGCCTGAGATGAATGGACTAGAGCTTTGTCATAAAATAAAAACAGATATTCGAACAAGTCATATCCCTATTATTCTTTTAACTTCTAGATCATCTTTAGATGATAAAGTAAAAGGGCTTGAAGTAGGTGCTGATTATTATATTTCTAAGCCTTTTGAGATGAAACATTTGATTGCTTCGGTACAAATGCTTCTCAAGAATAGAAAACAACTTAGAGAGCGTTTCCAGATTGACTTCCCTGTAGAAGTTGAAAAGAAAAACAATAATAAAGAAGATGCTATATTTATTGAGAAGTTCTATGAATTAATCGAAGAAAACCTTGAAAATGAAGACATTGACATGAATGTCTTCGCAAAAGGATTGTATTTAAATAGAACTACTTTCTTCCAAAAAGTAAAAGCTATTACCAATTATACACCTTATGAACTTCTAAAGGTATATCGTCTTAAAAAAGCAGCAGAATTATTAGTACAAGAACAATTACCTGTAGCTGATGTTTGTGTGAGAACAGGTTTTAAAAATAGAACGCACTTTAGTAGAATGTTCAAAGAATATTACGGAGTGTCGCCTAGTAAATACAGCAAAAGCTTGGAAAACAAAGGCTAATTGAGGTCATATTCCTCTCTAAAAATACATCAATAGGTCTCTTATTGAATGATACCTACCTTATTTGCAAGATAGTACAAGCAGTGTGATTGTATTAAAACATCACATTAAGCTTCTATCGGAATCAAACCTATGGTATTTCATTCTTTATGAGACCTTTTGTATTGGTCAGCTATTTAACGCAACTAAAAAGTCATATCAACAAAAAAGGGCTGTTTCAAATTTATGAAACAACCCTCTGTATTTAAGTAGCCAACAATTATGTTTACGTTAAATCAACTCAAATTGATATATAAGTATCGTCTAATTCTTTAACACCTTGTATCTGTATGTTTTCTCCTTAGATTCAATAGTAACGATGTACATTCCTTTCACCAAATGCTCTAAAGACAACACTTTTGAATCTTGTGTTTTCTCTGTTGAGAGCACTAATTGACCTTGAGTTGAATAGACTTTTATCATTCCTTGTACCTCTCCTTTTATTGTTAAATGATGAGATGTAGGATTAGGATATAGCTTAAATGTTTGATCAAAACCTGGAGTAATGCTTGTAGGTGGCAAACCTGCATCAGGATCTTCTGGTCCGTCTGGCTCTTCCACATCTGGATATTCATCATCAGGATATGGATAATCAGGAGCTCCTTCATCAAGATCATTCTTAAATTGAATATCATCTACATAAAATAATGCTTTTGTGCTTTTGATATCTTTTGAACGAAGCATCAATTGTAGTCTATCGCCATCTTTTAAACTTTGATCTGAGCTTCCATTTCTTGTGAATGTTTTTGATACAGTCACCCACTCTTCTTTAGGTAGATTTTGAGTATTGACTTTAATAACAGTTCTAGGTTTATTTAGAATCACATCAATATTATCAAATTCTGTATCCTTGTCTATCCATAATTGGAAACTTACTTCGTTCTCTCCAGATGGGATATTGATAGATCCAAATGGTGAAAAAATAGAGTAATTTCCAGAGAAATCGCCGTCTTTATCAAACTTTAAACTGAACTCTCCTTCTGCCGATTTTTCATCTCTAATTCTCCAAGGATGTGCTGGAGCATTCCACCATTGTACACTTCTTCCTTGGAAATAAAACGGACCTTCAAAACCTTTTGCATTAAAAAATGATTGAGGAGTTCCTTTTTGCCATACTCTAATATAATCTACTTTGTATTCTAAAGGATTTGGAAAATCTATTTCACTAGGTAAGCCGTACCAATAAAATACTTCAGAAGATAACCATAATTCATGCGGATAATCATATTTCCATTGGTCATTTGCAAGCAATTCTTCCTTAGTGACCGAACGTAATAATTCACCATTGAAATAGGTTTTCATGTATTCTTTATCCCACTCAAAACCAAAGACATAATACTCTTCAGCCATTCTCACTCCCATGTCATCTTCTACTTTCCAAGCTTTTTGATCTGGCGCTTTATCAGGATCCCAACTAATAAGGTTAGTTCTATATTTTCTTTCTAAAACATCGGGTTGATTTTGAGGATTTCCGATAGGTCTTCTACCGTAATTTTCCGTCATATCAATTTCACCATGATACCCCGTAGTCCAAAACGCAGAAGTTACTGGTCCGTCAGCTGCTTTACATCTGATTTCCATATAACCATAACGAAAGAACGTTTCACTCATCACACTTGCTTGTGTAATTGGTTTACTACCATCAGGGCCATTATCAGTACCTCCGTAATAGCATCCATTATTGGTTTCTAAAGCAAAATCGAAATCTGGCTCCCAATTGGAAGTAAGAATTAATTCTCCATTTTCTACTCTTACGTTATGTCCTGCAAACTGACCCGGTGCACGTCCTTTCCACTTCGCTCTGTAATCGTTATTTTCACCAAGAACCCACCATTTTCCTTTATTTAATTCTTCTCCATTAAATTCATCACTCGCCCACTTATTAAGTACCCATCCACCATTATTGTCTGGATCTGAAAGAGGATTTACTTGAGCATTTAATAATAGAGAATATAAGGATAGTAAGCTTAGTAGTATAATTCTTTTCATTTCTTCTAAAAATTAATTTTTGAAATTTTGTGGCTGTTCCACCAGAATAAAAAAATGAGCAATGAAATAATTTGTTGAGAGGGATAGTTAAGCTCAATCGATAGGTAATCAAGCTATTATTGTATTAACAGGCCTCTTGAATAGAAGCCTGTTAATACTATTTTAAATAAATTGATCAGAGGTCCAAATACCTCCATAAACAATGCTATTTACTTTTTTTGCTTTTATGAATATCACCGAATGTTTTTTCAAAGTTCGGCATATTAAATTTCTTCCACTTAGCTTCGAAGTTATAGCTAGGAGCATCAAAGAACTCAGGTCTTTTTTCTTCCCAAGTGTACGTCCACTCATTCACTACATTCTTCATTAATTTTACCATTTTAGGGTTTTTAGAAGCAATGTCATTTTTCTCACCCATGTCTTTGCTTAGGTCAAAAAGACTCCATTTACCATCTCCACTAGTGTAAAGTTTGTAGTTATTTCTTACTACACCAGTTCTATTAAAAGCATTAAAGTGGCGAAGAACATAGATGCTCTCATTTTTTCTTGGATCTGTATTTTTCTCGATATTTTCCCAAACATCTTTACCATCTAATACCTTACTTTTTGGAATTTCAGCACCTGCTAATTTTGCAAACGTAGGGAAGAAATCTAGTGAAGAGAAGTTGTGATCATTAATGTCACCTTTCTTCATATTACTGTTAGGGTAATGTACAAACATTGGTACTCTAAATCCACCTTCGTAAGCATCACCTTTTTTACCTTTTAATGGCTGATTGTTAGCTCCAGCAGGTGTTTTACCACCATTATCACTAATAAAAACAATCATTGTATTGTCTAACTCACCACTTGCTTCAAGTTTATCAACGATACGTTTGATATTATAATCTACATTATACATCATGGCAGTATAAGTAAGACGCTTACTTCCTTTTTCTGCTGCGTTGTCACCTAACTTCTCTTGTATACCTTTGATATCAGATTTCTTAGCTTGTAGAGGCGTATGTGGTGCATTGTATGATAAATACAAGAAAAATGGTTCGTTGCTTTCTTTAGATTCATCCAAGAATTCTAATGTTGCATCTGTTAAAACATCTGTCACATATAAACCTTTATCCGACTCTAAGTATTCTTTATTTTTCATCATTGGGCGATTGTAATCTTTCCCATATGAACCCATAGTATATTCTTCTGGCTTATAAGTAGCTGCAGGCAACCAAGTATTTGAGAAATACTCATGACCACCACCTAAAAATCCGTAGAAATAATCAAAACCTCTCTCATTTGGATGGAAATCTCCTTCCTCACCTAAGTGCCATTTACCAATAATACCCGTATGGTAACCTGCATCCTGAAGTACATCAGACATAAATTTTTCTCCTTCTGCTACACCATAACCAGAGAAAGCGGCAAGGTTGTATTGTGCTCCAAATACATGAGGCATTCTACCTGTCATCAAACCTGTTCTACTTGGTCCGCAGTAAGGGTGAGTAACATAAGCAGAAGTAAATATTGTTCCTCCTTGGGCTAATTTGTCTATATTAGGTGTATATATATCTTTAGCAGCGTGTGGCATAAAGCCTAGATCCGCATATCCCAAATCATCCATTACAATTAAAAGAATATTTGGACGGGGCGATTTGTCTTTATCTTTATCGTTAGCATAAGCAATATTTGCTACTATGGCTAACGTAAATAACAGACTGGAAATTTGTTTTGCTAATCGAGTCATTTCAATTCATTATTTTAGTTAAAAATATGATGTTGCAATCTAAAACCTACCTGTAATGTTCATGTTACTTTACGTAAAATACATGGTATTATCAGTTAAATAATCATTACAGATAGGTTAAGAAGGCATTATTAGGTTTTTCTTTTAGGATTAACTTTATCTAGTGTCTTTTGTATTGTTATTATTTTTGAAAGTGATTTCATCAATATAAAACAACGCTTGGTCTCCTTTAATATCTTCAGGTGCGATAGTGATTTGTAACCTATCTCCTCCTTTTAAAGCTAAGTCAGAGTTTCCTTTTCTTTTGAAAGGTACTGAGAGTTCTACCCATTTTCCTTTTTTCACATTACTTAAATCAACAGTAAGTTTTTTGAAAGGTTTTTGTAAAACTATATTGATTTTGTCTACATTCGTTTTCTTGTCTATCCACACTTTGAAAACCAATTCATTATCGCCTTTAGGCAAATCTATTGATCCGTATGGAGAGAAAATTGATGATTTACCTTTGATTTTTTTATCCATTTTAAATCGTAAAGCAAACTCACCGTTAGAAGCCTTATCGTCTGATAATCTCCAAGGTTCTTTGCCTTTACACCACCAATTCACACTTCTTCCTTGGAAATAAAAAGGACCTTCAAAACCTAGGGCATCAAAATGAGGATTCGTAATCTCTTTTTGCCAGATACGCACATAATCTACTAAAAATTCTGCGGGTTGAGCCAAGTCTTCTTTTGTTGGAGTACCGTACCAAGAAAATACTTCTGAATTAATCCATAACTCTTGAGGAAACTGATGTATCCATTGGTTTTTCTTTTCCAGATCTTCTCTTTGGATCACTCTTACCAATTCACCATCAAAAAATGTCTTCATGTAATCTTTATCCCACTCAAAACCATATACATGGTATTCTTCTGCCAATCTATTCTCCATGACATCTTCTACCTTATGGTTTTTGAAATTAGGTTCATTGTGTCTTTCCCAATTAATTACATTCGTTCTGTATTTTTTCTCAAGATCTTTACTCTTTTTCTCAGGATTACCTATCGGAAGCTTTCCGAAATTTTCGATCATATCGATTTCAGATTTATAGCCTGTCGTCCAGAATGCTGAAGTCACTGGAGCATCAGCAATTTTACATCTGATTTCCATATAGCCATACTGAAAAAACGTTTCACTCATAATACACGCTTGTGTAATTGGATAACTTTTATCGAATTTCTCTTTTGTACCGCCGTAGTAGACATTATTGTTTTTCTCTTCAATAAAATCAAAAGAAGGATCCCACTTACTTTGAAGTACTAAGTGACCATCTCTCACATGTACATTTTCTGAAACAAATTGTCCTGGAGCACGTCCTTTCCATTTTGCTCTATAATCTCCATTCTCACCTAAGATCCACCATTTAGATTTATCTAAAGAAGTACCGTCGAACTCATCACTTAATTGTTCGTTAAACTGCCACTTATCTTTATTTTCAGGATCAGAAACAGGATTGTTTTGTGCATTTAATTGTATTCCAACCGATAATAAAACAGCGGTAATACAGTATTTAATATTTATTTTCATCTCTTATTCTATGATAATATCGTTTTTATTTATTTTGATTGTAACCACATTAGAAACCAACTTCCCATCTACTGAACGAGCAGACACTTTTAATTCTGTTGGTACTTTTGTTGCCTGAGCTGCCATTAAACATTGTCCAAATGAGGTAGCTACTTGATTATTTTTGAAATTTTCAATTTTTCTTGAATCTCCACAATCCGTTCCCAAGAAACGATGATTTCCTTCAACTTCAAAAATCATTTCGTTCTCTTCAAACTTTACAGGCTTTCCATTTTTATCCACTAACTGAGCAACAAAATGGGTAACATCAGTATTGTTTGCCAACATGCTTTCGCGATCTGCTGTGATCTTAATACCGGCAACTTCTCCTGCTGTTTCTAGCTGAGTTGTTGCTTTTTGTTTCCCTTTTTTACCTTTAGCTACAATTTTACCTTTTTTATAATCAACTGCCCACTTGTAAGTATAATCAATTTGATCTTTTAAATATTGTTTACCTAATGATTTACCATTTTGGAATAATTCAACCTCTTCGCAGTTAGAATACACCTCAACAATGGTTTTTTCATCCTTTTGATAATTCCAATGAGGATTTACATTTTGCCATACTCTAGGAGCCAACTTCCAATAATCCTTCTTCTTTTCTACGATGCTTCCATCCTTAAGCACTTTATAAATCGATTTTTTTGCCGATTGAGAATACATTGAAATAACAGGTATATCGTCTCTCCATAGTGCTTTAAACATATGATATGAACCTCTTTCAAACCCTGCCAAATCCAATGGCCCTTCATTCGTTACTTTTAGAGGCCATTGATGTTGACGTCTTTCTCCCATATAATCAACACCCGTCCAAAGGAATAAACCAGCAATAAAATCGTTCTCCATTACTGCTTTCCATTCGTAATAACGAGGCACATTTTCTGTACCCATCATAATTTTATCAGGATACGTATTTTTAAAGTAATTGTATTTATGAGGCTTATAGCTAAAACCTACCACATCTAAAACATCAGTATAACCTGTTTCAAAACTTGATGTAGGCAAAATACAGTTGGCAGTTACATATCGAGTAGTATCCATTTCTCTAGTCCAGTCTGCAAGTATTTTGGCTGTTTCACCAATCGTAAATGTTTGCTCAGGAAAGTTTTTCCAGAATTCTCTTACTTCTTCTGGAGTATGAGGAGGAATTTCAGTTCTCCACAACGTCCAGTCCATCTTATCGTCTTTGTTTGTTTCTTTAAAGATACCTGTTGCTCCTCTGTTACCTGGGTAAGTCCACTCTATTTCATTACCAATAGACCACTGAAAAATACTTGGGTGATTTCTCCCCGCTCTCATAGTATTTTTTAAATCAGTTTCTGCCCATACTTGAAAGTGTTCTGAATGCCCTCTTGTGATGTAATCTACATCCTTATCATGCATATTAAAACGCTTATCTTTTGGAAGATCCCATTCGTCATAGAATTCGTTTTGTACTAAGAATCCCATTTCATCGCATAAATCTAAGAACTCGTCTGATGCTGGGTTGTGGGCAGATCTAATGGCATTACATCCTCCATCTTTTAATTTTTGAAGTCTTCTTCTCCATACATCTTTAGGTACTGCTGTTCCTACTAATCCGGCATCATGATGTAAACAAACACCCTTTATTTTGATGTTTTTTCCGTTCAGGTAAAATCCTTTGTCTTTATCAAATACTGTGGTACGAATACCAAATGTAGTCACTCTTTCTTCTAAGACTTCTTCTCCTCTTTTGACAATGGTTTTTGCTTTGTATAAATGGGGAGCATCCACATCCCAAAGGGCAGGATTTTTCACCTCAATTTCTTGGTGAATTACTTCTTTAGTTTTAGCTGAAAGGGTAATATCAGAAGTAGAAGTACTTACTACTTTACCTTCAGCGTTTAGAATTTCTGTAATGATTTCAGCTTTTTGTGTTCCTTCGTAATCATTTTTGATATCAATTTGAAGGTCTACTAAAGCATGCTCTTTTTCCACTTTTGGAGTTGTTACAAAAACACCCCATACTGGAATATGTAATTTATCAACTATTAAAATTTCTACATTTCTGTAAATACCCGAACCAGTATACCATCTAGAATCCGCGTAGCGACTGTGGTCTACTCTTACCGAAAATCTATTTTCTTGTCCTTTTGGTGATAGGACATGTGTTAAGTCGTAATAAATAGGAGCATAACCATAAGGGTGATTCCCTATTTTCATTCCGTTAATCCAAAAGTCAGCGTTATTGTACACCCCATCAAAGATGATATAACACTTTTGATTATCTTCTATTGTTGTATTAAAGATCTTAGAATACCAACCTATTCCCCCAGGAGAGAAAGCAGTACAACCTTCTAAATCTTCAGAAAAATCTAATTCAATAGACCAATCATGAGGAAGGTCTAACTTTCTCCAATCTGTAGGAGAATAAGTGGTTAATGCATATTCGGGTGCATCCGATAAGGTAAAATACCAATCGTCGTTAAAGCTTTTAAGGTTCTTGTTCTGAGACCAACCTACCAAACCTATACACATAAAAAACACGAAAGGTATGTATGTAATTTTCTTCATCATTTCATTCACATTTAAACAGTTTGTTCATCCAATTGCTGATAATGTAAATGTACGCCTAAAGAAAAAAGTTGATGTTGTTCTCAGAACAAGAAATGTATCTAAAATTGTATTTGTTGCATGTTGTTAATAGTAAATACGCATAATTACAATTTATCATACTACTTATTAACACACTCTATTTCAATGTATTTCACCTCTAATGGTGCTATCTTAAATGATAATAATGAAGATGTACCGTCAATTACATTAGTGACCTGAGAAACATTTTGGTCATTAAAGTGAACGCCTTTTTCTTTATTTCCTATATTCACAATTGACATTAACACTTTACCATTTTCTACTTTATGGTATCTCCAAAGGCAAGTATTCTTCTCTCCTAAAGTCTCTTTTAACTCAAATGGATGTTGCTCTTTTACCAACTCTAATGCTTTATTTCTCACCGCTTCATCCTTCTCTAGGTAAGTGATATTTTTGCTTGATAATGGTGTAATTGGCTGCTTGTATTCATTCCATCGAATACTTGATTTATCCATGATAATTTGACCTCCATTATCCAAATACTTTTGTAATGCATCTCTTTCTGATGCCGTTACATAAGGGGTATTTTTGATTACCAATACGTCCCAATCTTTTTGATTTTGATGTGTTAGAATACCTTCTGTGGCAAAACCAATTGCCCAACCTTCAAAAAGTACATTTTCGTAAGCAGCATACACCTCATCCATGTACTTTTCATTGATGATAGCAGATGTTTCAGATTGGAATATACGGATGGGTTTTCTCAATTTCTGAAGTTCACTTATAGAAGAACCATTGGCATTTAGATCTGCATAAGTTAAAGTGATTTCATTTAACACTAAAGGCATTTGAGTTAAAGAGGCAGCATACCCTTTTGATTTTTTTCTAAGGGATCCGTCTTTATCTCTTGGCCAAAACCATGTTTGTACAGCATTCATACCTAGAGTAGTTGCTAACCAATACGTTGCCCTAGCATAATCGGGTTGCATGTATAAATCTCTAAAGCGAATTGTAGAGATAAAATGACACTCTGTATTGAACATAATTTTATCAGGAGATACTGATTTCATAAAATCATAACTCATACATAATTGCCTCCAATCAAAAGCATAGTGTTTTTGCCATGAAGGATCTTTCATTCTCCACATATCACTGTAAGTAGACCCTGCATCATTACCAATAATATCAGAGGTTTGTGTGATATATTCTAGATCGATACCATGCGTTCTACCATTATTTGTAAATAAGTGAGGCATCACTTTTACATGAGTTTTTGCATTGGTATCGTACTTCTTGATTTCCTCGTCCAGAAAATCAAACCAATCGTTTCCTCTTAGTTGATTAAAACGACACCAATCGTACCATTGAGGTTTCCCCTCCCACTCAGGATCAATAGGTATTTGTAAATCTACTTGATCAAAATTCTGATAATCTGTTTTCCAGATTTCATTTAATTGAGCAATACTTTGATGTTTTTCTTTTAAGTAGTTTTTGAATTTTTCAATCGTATATTTTGATACATCTCCAGCGTCCCACTCTCCTTTCTTTGTATGCCAATGTGGTTCGTTCACTAACATATACCCCAACTGACTGTATTTTTTGTCTTTTGTATGAGGAACTGTATTTTTTAATAAAAGAGATAATAGTTCTTTAGTTGCAGGATGGTCTATGTCGTAATCAAAATATCTTCTTTTACCTATGCTAGCATCTGGCACTTCATCTGTAAAAAACTTAGGAGGGTTTAAATGATTTAAGAAAACAAAACCAGCAGTCGATTCCTTCTTGTTGAATAATTCCTCTTTAAATTTAGGCTTAAAATCTCCATTCTTAGACGTTAAATAGGCTGTTGTCATAAAAAATCCATCCAATTTACCATGGTACTCCCAGGTCATATCAGATTTTGGTTTCCAAGAATAATCTGCCAAGAAAACAGGTTGGTCTTTATATAAAATATCGCTACCATCTAGACTTAAATCAGTCCAATCAACGTCTACCGATTTTTGTTTACTAATTTCTCCTTTCAAGGCTAATTCTAAAGAGTTTGTTGCCTGCTGTAGCATTGTGAGCACTTCCTCTTTTTCTCTAACCGGTAATGCCTTTGCTACTGCATTGGCAGAATCTTTATAGGTTTTTAATTTTTTAAATAGCTTCTCGTTTTCCTTTACATTTTTACTGTCCCAATCGGCAAAAAGAACACATATTTCGGCCGTTCTTAAAGTCGATTTTTCTTTATAAGTATCAATTCCTTTTTTATCTGCTTTGCTAATTTTTTTCATCAATTCCTTTTTCTGAAATTGATATTCTTTTTTCCAGTCTTGAGCATCAACGTTTTGAGTCATCATCGTACAAAGACTCATCACAAAAATAATAAGTAGTTTTTTCATCATATTTAATTTACACACAAGATAATTTATTCATAAAAAAGAGACTACTAAATGAATAGTAGTCTCTCCAATTTATTTGTTAAGTTTAGTTTACGTGTACTTTACTTGTCAGCACTTTACCGTTCTTCATTTGTAAATTGAAGATGTAAACGCCTTTATTTAAAGTATGTACGTCTATTTTTAATGAATTTTCTTTGTAATCAATTGTTTTTATTAGTTGACCAAGGCTATTGAAAATTGTTACCTTTTCGATGTTTGGACCAACAATATTTACAAAATCTTGAGCAGGATTAGGGAAGATTCTAATATTCAATTTCTCAAGATCACTACTTGTAGGTTCATCGTTTTCGATGCTGATGTAGTTTTCCATTGTTTTAGTATCTTCACCACCTTCATTACTTACTTTTAAGCTGACAGTATAATCACCTTCTTCTGTGTAAGTATGTTCTGGATGTTGTTCTTCAGAAGTGTTTCCATCTCCAAAATTCCATAACCAATCTACAATATCACCAATTGATAAATCAGTGAATTTCACTTTCAATTCTCCTTTTCCAGAAGTTTCGTCGGCTTCAAAATTGGCAGTTGGAGCTTCAACTTCTTCTTCTTTAACAGTAACATAATTCTCTACTGAAAGCGTATGCTGACCTCCTGCATTTTCAACAGTTAAGGCTACTGTAAATTGTCCTTCGCTAGCATAAGTATGCGATGGGTTTTGATCTGTTGAAGTTGTACCGTCTCCGAATGTCCAAGACCAAGAAGTTGGTGTTCCTGTTGATTGATCTGTAAACTGAACTGCATCGCCAATGGTGATTTCTTCAGCATCTACTGTGAATTTAGCCACTGGTGCATCAATTTGATTTACCGTAATTAAATTCGTTTTGATCACTTCTTCTCCACCATCACTATTTGATGCTAACAGCTTCACTGTATAAGTACCTACTTCAGTATAAATGTGTGTAGGGTTCTGATCTGTTGATGTATTCTCATCACCGAAGTCCCATGACCACTCAGTTGGAGTATTTGTGGATTGATCTGTAAATACAACCGTTAAAGGTACTGTACCAGAAGTAACATCAGCAGTAAACTCTGAAGTGACAGGGTTACCAGCAATGATAAAGTCTTCTTTAGTTTCAGAACTTTCTCCAGCTGAATTTTTCACTACCAAAGTAACAGTATATTTACCTGCTTGGCTATAAGTATGGAATGGATTTCTTTCTGTAGATGTGTTGTCATCACCAAAATCCCATGCCCATTCCTTAGGATCATTTTCAGAAGTATCTGTAAATTTCAATACTAATGGAAGTGCTCCACTTGTTCTAGTAACTTCAAAATCTGCTAGAGGTGCGTAGATCATATTTTCTAATTGCACTTCTAATATTTTGGTATCCTTAGTCGTTACATACTGACCTGATACTGTTTTGAAGTCTTGTAATGTTATACTATAATCAATTACTGATCCGATAGAGAAACCAGAGAAAATCACTTGTCCTTTCACATCAGATACTTGTTGATCAGTCTCGTTTAAGGTAACTACAGCACCTTGAACCACATTTCCTTCAGGATCTATTAACTTCACAATAAAGTCAGATGTTCTTTCTTTAAGCGTTACTTCAATATTAACATCATCGTTATTCATATTGAAAGTTGCATTCACAACATTGTATCCTTCTTTCATTACAGAGTAGAACTTATTAGATACATTGGTCATCATTACAGACGCTTCACCCATCACATCAGAAACAAGATCATTAAAGTTCTTCATACTGATTACAGCATCCTGAATCGCAGTGTTATCTTCATCTTTAATTTTGAAAGAAACTTGATGTTCTGCTTCTGCTACCCAATCGCTTTCTAAAACAACATTTAGATCATCCACATAAAGTGTACCTGTACCAATCGTAAATCGGTTAAAACGGAGTCCTATCCAATCTAAAGAAACATCGTCTCCATCAGGTACTTCTTGATATTGTGAAACAGTGACCCATTCTCCTTTTGGCACGCCATCTAAACTAATTAAATTACTTTTAGCACCGCTAGTATTGTATTTATACACTGTAGCAAGATTGTCAAGAGTACAATTAGGATCCACCCAAACTTTCATTGTGATGTAGTAGTTTTCCGTCATCACTTGACTCGATTGAATACTTGCTTTCGGTGATAAGTTTTTATTTCCTGTAGTGATTACTTCATCAATTTGAACTTTCACACTATGGTTTCCGCCCCATGATTTTTCATCTGTAAATGAATAATTATTTGTGAGTGTGAACTCTGTTTGTTGCTCTTCAAAACCATATATACAAGTATTGTAAAAAGCATTGGCATTTGGCGCACAACCTTCTGTCTCTTCACCATCAAGATCGTTAGGATCAACAATACGAATATCATCAATGTATAATGTGGCATGATTGCCTGTATTGCCCGTTTGTACTTGTAAGTTTACTCTAAGATCATCTCTGATATCTTTCAAAGTAGTTTTTAAAGTAACCCACTCGTTCGTAGGAATAGCATCAATATCAAAATTAACAGCCGCTGATAAGTTTAATAAGCGAATTCTATTGATCTCACTTCCCTCTTCTTTATATACTTTCATAGAGAATTCTAAATCTCTATCACGAGGTAGAGGTGCAGATAACTTCTCTAAATAAGTACTTTGATTACTCGAAAGTGCCGTTTCATGATGGAATCTCATCACACGTTTACCATGAGGAGCTCCATTTAGTGGTACAATAGTGAAGGCTTGAGAACTAATCCAATCTACTCTAGTTTTCGTACCATCACCATTTAAATCCAATAATGTTGGGCCTTCGAAACTATGTAAATGCGAATTGATTAAATTGATGTCTCCATCAACGTTTGGTACATCTTTCGCAACTTCTTGCTCATCTCCGCCATTATCTTCACTTAACTTCACTAATTCGATGTCATCAATAAATAGCATCGCTTCAGATCCACCAGCATTTAAATCAACCTCTCTTACTCTAATGGTCATTTGTCCGTTCCCCGGATCACTTTCACGATTAAAGCTAAAGTTTTTAGTTAACGTCACCCATCCATCTTCTTCTTTTATAGTAGAAATATCAAATTGATGCGTCATGAATAAACTCTGAGGCTTGTTGTCTTTTAAAATGATGTCAAAAGTATTGATTCTATTATTCTCAACTGCTTTTACTCTAACATTTAACTGATAATCTCCTTCATTCATGTAAAGAGATTTTACAGGTGAATGTGCCGCTAAAGTGGTAGTAGCATTAATACTACTGATATCAGACATATCTAAACTTCTTTGACCAGTATGTACATGATCTCTATTGTAAATCGCTCCGTTTCCTAGTGTCCAATTACGTTCCGTTCCATCAATAAGTGCTGGACCTTCGAAACCATACAATACAGGATCTAAACCTTGGAAAGTTAAAGGGATTCTTTCTTTAATTTCAATATCATCGAAGTATACTTCGCAGAATGAACCTCCATCTGTATCACCCGGTTGGATAACAATTGAGAAAGTACCTTCGGATGTGGTACCTGGAATCATATCAAAATTAAAGGCTACATCTACCCATTCTCCTGTGTTTATTCCAGAAATATCGAAAGGATCTAAACTCTTACTAGGGTTTTTGAAATTTAGTCTGAATCTATTCAATCCACTTCCTGGCTCAACAAATACTTTTGCTTTGAAAGTATAATGACCATCTGCTAATCTTACTACTCCACCTGGTGCATGTAGAGATGCGTTACCAGCTAAAGGTGTATTGTAAGAGAATTTCAAACTATGATCGCCTGTATTCGCTTTAGTATCTACAATTTCATGATAATTAGCATTCAACGTCCATCTTTTAGCAGTACCGTCTACCATTGCAGGACCTTCAAAACCAAAAAGTGTCTGATCTAAAGGTAATTCTGATTCATCTACTGCAGGTAATTCCGGAACTTCAGGGCCGTTGGTCATCCACATTAAGAATTTAAAACCTGCTCCATATAATTCTTTCTTCTCTACTACCTGACGTTTCATATTATCCTCTAATTTGAGGGCAATTTGATAGTATTCGTCGTAGTTTGCACCATTTTTATCTTCCAATTGATTGTCCAATTCCAAAGGATCTTCTACCATATCAATCAAGTAAGGGGCTTCTTTGTTGTTCAATACCAACTTATAACGTTCTGTGGCAACACACATCCACCAGTTACCATCTTGTACAATTAAAACAGTATCTTCATCCGTTACTAATTGTTCGTCTCTTGTAAATAACTCTGATTTATCTTCTCCGTCAATACCATCCATTGTTGGCAATCCTGCTAAAGATAATAGTGTTTGTCCTACATCTACGTTGGAGTTAGGAGTAGTGACTACTTTACCTGCATTAATTTTCTTAGGGTAACGGATCATGAAAGGTAGTTTTGCTGATCCATCATACGGAAGACCTTTGTTAATTCTACTCATTTCGAATAACATATCACCGTGATCTGAAGAGTAAACAATAATAGTATTGTCTAATTGACCTTTAGAATCTAAGAAATCTAACATTCTACCTACGTTGTCATCAACAGCAGAAAGCATACCCCAATATTCTTGCATATAGAATTCATCAAATTCCGCATAACGATGAGAACCATGCCATACATCGTTGTTATTTCTATCATTAGCCCAGTGTGGTCTTTTTATTACACCTGCTTCGTCCTCTTCAGGAGTTACATAAGTTTCCTCATATGTATATGGTGCTTGAAAAGATACATTTCTACACCAATCTTGGTATTCAGGTGAAGAGTGATTGGGTGTATGAGGATCTGGGATAGAGATCATCAAACAGAAAGGGTCTCCATTTTCTACATCTTTTTCCATCAACTCGATGGCTTTATTGGTATAAAACTCAGTAGCATAAATCCACCCGTCACCAGGTTTACCTTGGTCACCCCAGTTATAAGGAGGGTTACCATCTTCATCATACCAAGTCCAGTGTTCTTTTTCAATTCTCCAATCAATGTTGTCGAAACCAAAATTTCTACCTGCACCCCATACTTGCGTAGCAGGATCATCTTTACCTTCTAAGTGCCATTTACCTACATAAGAAGTTGAATAACCATTCTCTTTAAATGCATCTGCAAACGTAAGAAGGTTATCGTTCATAGGACGATCATTACGAGCAGCTCCAGTAGCAAATGGGTATCTACCCGTCATTAAAGATGCTCTTGATGGAGTACATGTTGGCGAAGTAGCATAGTGTTTTGTACTTACCGCTCCTTCTGTACCAATTCTATCTAAGTTAGGTGTAGGTACATTCTCTGATGCACCCCAAGGGTTATAATAATCTTCATTAGATATATTACCACTACCTTTATCTAATTCTTGATATTTACCAATAGTCTTAAAGCTGTGCTCATCTGTATGTATAATCAAGATGTTTGGTTTTTCTTGAGCATACAAAAAGTGAGAGAGTAATAGAGCTATCAAGCCCATAAAAAGTCGAAATCTTTTCATCATTGTTATTTTGTTAATTATAATTCATTATTTCATTTCTCCTAATTGTTCCTTTTACAGTTCCAAGTAAATAGTCCGTCTCCTTGTCTCTAAAAAATAACTGGAACATAGGATTGGTATAATTTTAAATTATTTCATCTTTAGTTGTTATGTTCACACTTAATTACAAAACCAAAGGTATTTTTTTAGCATATACGGAGGGTTGTTATAAGTGAAAACGATGTGATTTACCGTAAATTGACTCAGAAAAACAAACAGCATATACATTGATTATCAATCACTTAATAAGGGTTATGATTACATTTATGGAGGGTGTATTTTTTTTACAATTAGGTGTTATGTTAATAAAAAGGGTAAAAACAACCTCACTTACGCTTCCATTTAATTTACTTAAAAACACATGCATCCAAATAAAAAATTCCTAATTGCAGTATCAAAATTCAAAACCCTAAGGCATATCAAGAATATACCAATGGCAACGTATACTTAATTGGTAATACATTGTTCGAAATGATTCATATATATAAATTCTAAAGGGTTGAACCTAAAGTATTATCATCAAAAAAAAGTAATTGAAATGAATAGATTTTTTAAATTTTTATTGGTCGGCTGCAGTGCACTTGCCATAAATACCTACGGACAAACTCCTTACACAGATCCCAATAATCAAGAAGGTTGGGTATTGAATCCTGAAGTAAGTGATGAATTTAAAAGCGGAAGTTTAGATAAAGATAAATGGATTGTTCAAGGAGAGAATGATCATTTTGAAAATAAATTCAAAGGGAGAGCACCTTCTCAATTTGCTCCACATGCGGTAAGTGTAGAGAACAATGAGCTAGTTATTACTACTAGATGGGAACCTGGCTATGAGTTTATGAAAGGGAAACACCAAGGACACAAATTTGAAAATATTACTACTGGTGCTATCATCTCTAAGAAAAAATTTAAACATGGTTACATGGAGATCAGATGTAAAGCAGCTGATGGACCGTTATCTAGTGCATTTTGGTTTACAGGTAAAGGTGGAGAATTAGATATATTCGAAATCTTTGGTAAATACCCTAAAGATAAACATCATGAAAAAGTGTATCATACTTCTTTTCATGATTGGAGTAAAAACCCGAAAGACCCTTTATTTGGTAAAACAAGCTGGGACAATAAAGTACAATTGCCTTTCCGTTTAGCAGAAGATTACCATGTGTATGGTTGCGAATGGAATGAGGATTTCATGAAAATATTTATCGATGGTCATTTGGTTCGTCAAATTACAAGAGAAGAATTAGGTGATAAGTGGGTAATGAATAATGAACAGAAAGTTTGGGTAGATAATGAAGTTTTCCCTTGGAAAGTAAATCCTAAGAAAGAAGACATCCCTGCTGAGGGTTTAAAATTCCATATTGATTATGTAAGAGTATGGCAAAAAGATAGCGGAATGGCCTCTTCTTCTCAATTAATTGAGCAGAATAACTTATTAGCAAATGGTAGCTTTGAAGATGGTTTAGAAGGTTGGGAAACTACAGGTAAAGTAAAATTAATGACTAAAAAAGGAAGTTTTGATGGTAGCAACCATATTAAACTTGCTGCAGGTAGTGAAGCAACAGCCACTTTGCATATGAAGTTGAAGCCAAATACAACTTATGTACTTTCAGCGTATGCTCGCCTTCCAAATTCTGATGAAAAAACAATCTACGATAATGGTTGGTTAGGTGTCAAAAATTATGGCGCTGGACAGCAACCTATCATAAAATATTTTAAGAACGATTGGTACAGACAATCTATCTTATTTACAACGGGTAAAAATGCAAACGACACTATGATCTACTTCACTAATAAGTGGAAAAAGAACGAAGTGAGAGTGGATCATTTTGAATTAGTTGAAAGCCCGTCATTTCAAGAGACTCATATTAAGACAAAATAAAAAATAGCATACCTATGAAGTAAGGACAATGTTTTACGTTGTCCTTACTTATTTTATTTCAGTTTATCATTCTACTCAAAACAAGCTACTTACCTCTCTTTTTTAATCAAAATTTATCAAATTGTAGCCTAAAATATTCAGTTTGATTCTCCCAGGTTATCATCCATTGTTTTTTTTTGTTCATTGTGTTATCAAAGTATAAATTTGATCCTTTTATTCATGTGATTACTCTAGTAATTTTTAACTTGTCATTGCATCATATTTTAAACACTCTTCATGTTACACGAACTCCAACAGATCGTCCTAAAAGCACATAATTGGAATACAAACGGAATTGCAACAGTATTAGTTACTGTAGTAGCATTGGACGGTTCTTCCTACAGAAAACCTGGGGTTAGAATGTTGATTTCTGAAGAGGGAGATATGTTTGGAGCTGTGAGTGGAGGTTGTGTAGAAACAGAAATTAAAAGACAATCACAGGATGTTTTTATTCATCAAGAAGCAAAAGTAATTCGTTATAATGGACGTCTACGCTTAGGGTGTGAAGGTGTTTTAACCTTGTTGATAGAACCTTTTGTTGTTTCTTCGGATGATCTCAAAAGGTTTAATCAGTTAATTGATGAAAGGAAGAATATTGACTGCCATTCTTTGTATTCTGAGAATGCCTTGATCATGGGGCAAAGTCATACTCGCTTTATCAGTCAATCAAAATCTGTTTTTCAATCTAACCTACTGATTGATCACCCTCAGTTTAACTGCTTTGATCAATCGCTTTCTCCCATTTTCCAATTGTATATTTTTGGTGTCGATCATGATGCTGTCCCCTTGGCTCAATTTGCTTTGGGAAATAGTTGGAAAGTGACCATTGTAGATAGTATTCATGGTAAAGGAGAAGAAAGTGCTTTCCCTCATGGAGTAGAATACATCAAAATAAACGAAGATGAGGTACATCAATTAAGTTTTGATGCACATACTGCTGTTGTTTTAATGACGCATAATCTGATTAAAGATTTACATTACCTCACTCAATTACAAAATCAAACCATAGGATACCTTGGAATTCTTGGTGCAAAAAAACGTAAGAAAAAACTAATACAATCTCTTATCGATTTTTCTAATGATGTATCCAATGCATTTCTTGAAAGTATACATTCTCCTTGTGGATTAGACATTGGAGCAGAAACACCTCAAGAAATTGCCATTTCAATCATTGGTGAAATCATTCAAATTCAAAAAAATAAATCAAAAGATAAAACTCTTGATCAACAATATCACATCACAATAAATCATGGAATTTAGTCTAAAAGTTAATCAGCAAAACTTTACGGTAGAAGTTGACCCTGGTACACCTCTTTTATGGGTTTTAAGGGATGAACTTCAATTAATGGGTACCAAGTATGGATGCGGCATTGGACAATGCGGAGCGTGTACTGTTCATATTGATGGAGAAGCTCAACGTAGTTGTCAGACAACTATTGAAATTGCGGAAGGACAAGATATTACTACTATTGAAGGATTATCTGATCATGGAGATCATCCGGTGCAAGAAGCTTGGAAAGAAATTGATGTGCCTCAATGTGGGTATTGTCAGGGTGGACAAATGATGACTGCTTCTGCATTTTTAGCTAAAAATCCATCTCCTGATGCAAAGGAAATAAGAATGGCCATGCAAGGAAATATTTGCAGATGTGCCTCATACAATAGAATTGAAAAAGCCGTAGCTGTAGCTGCTGAAAAACTAACAAAATAGACATGAGTAAAACTATAAACAGAAGAAACTTTTTACGTCTATCGTTATTAGGAAGCGGTGGACTATTGATCGGGTTGCAATTTGCTGGATGCGAAAGCAAAGGTTCTGAAATGCCAGTAGATATTGATACTTTGGATTTCACATCCTTTAATGCTTATATCGAAATGGCAAAAACAGGGCATGTAATTATCTATTCTCCCAACCCAGAAATTGGCCAAGGTGTAAAGACAGCCATGCCCATGATCGTGGCCGAAGAATTAGACGTTCCTTGGAAGATGGTTACGGTGAAACAAGCACCTTTAAGTAACGATTTTAACCGTCAGGTTGCTGGTGGTTCTCAATCGATTCGTCAGAATTTTCCAACGCTAAGAAATGCAGGTGCAACAGTAAAATTAATGCTGATGACGGCTGCCGCTAACCAATGGAAAATACCTGTATCAGAGTGTAGTGCAGAAGATGCAATCATAAAAAATACGAAAGGAGATCAACTAAAATATGCTGATGTTTTAGAAGCTGCAGCATTACTAGAAGTTCCTGAAAAAGCACCTCTCAAAAAATCAAAAGATTTTAAATTGATAGGTCAGCCAATAGCGAATGTTGATATTGATGAGATCATTACCGGAAAACCTATTTTTGGTATCGATTATAAAGAGGAAGGGATGAAATTCGCTAGTATCATTATTCCTCCATTTGGTGCTAATTTGGCTACTTTTGATGCTAAAAAAGCCTTGGAACAAAAAGGTATTGAACAAGTAGTTGCTATAGGCGATAAAGTAGCTATTATTGGACAAAATACATGGTCTGTTTTTAAAGCAAAAGACCTTGTTGATGTACAATGGAAAAACATAAAGAGCGATCAAGACTCTAAGGTGATTGATGCCAAGATGGATAAAGCTTTAAGTAAAAAGGCAAATAAGATCGTTGGTTATGGACAATATGATAAAGCGATCAAAAATGCTGATAAAGTAATTAGCAAAACATTTTCATCTCCTTATGTTGCACACGCTACGTTAGAACCACTTTGCTTCTTTGCTGATGTAAAAGAAAAAAATGTTCGACTTATCGGACCAACACAAGTGCCTAAAGACAGTGCTACAACTGTTGCAAAAGAATTGGGTATTCCTGTTGAGAATATTACAGTTGAGATGACAAGAATGGGTGGTGGTTTTGGTAGACGTTTAAGCACTGATTTCACTTTAGAAGCTGCTTTAATCTCTGCGAAAATAAAAGCCCCTGTTAAACTTGTACATAAAAGAGAAGATGATATGGATTCAGGTCAATTTAGACCGAAAGTGAAATATCAGATGACTGCGGGTATTAAAAATAATACGTTAAAAGCATTTCAAATTAGAGAGGCTATTGCTCAGAACTTTGGTTTAAGACCTTGGAATGCTAACTTTTTCCCAAAAGGCACCACTGATCATTACAATATAGAATCAGCACTTATCGAAACAGAAATCAGCACTTTATGGTGGAGAGCTCCTATTTCTAATATGGTTGGCTTTTCTACAGGTTGTTTTTTAGATGAAGTAGCTGAAGAAATGGGGAAAGATGTAATAGACCTTCACCATGAAATGCTTGATGTTGCCACTGGTAAAAAGCTTCCTTACGCTCCAAAAAGAATGAAAGAAGTGATTGATCTTGTGAAAGAGAAATCGAATTGGGGTAAATCAGATAAGATTCAAGGTTTTGCGGCTTATTTTAGTCATAATACCTATGTAGCTGAAGTTTGTGAAATAGAAATGAGAGGAGATGTACCTGTTCCTACTAAAGTTTTTGCTGCAGTAGATTGTGGTATTGTCATCAATATTTCTGGTGCAAAAGCACAAGTTGAAGGTAGTATCTTAGATGCTTTAGGACATTCTCGAAACTCTGAAATATCTATTGTAAAGGGTAAAGTTCAAGAACAAAATTTTGATACCTACAAACTAGGTAGAATGATGGATACGCCTGTAGTTGAAACTTATTTTGTAGATACCAACGCTGCTCCAACAGGTTTGGGAGAACCTGCTTATCCTCCTGCTGCAGCTGCTTTTGCAAATGCAGTTAAGAAAGCAACAGGAAAAAGGTGGACAAATCATCCATTTTTAGCATAAATAATAAAAGAGGACAATATTTTACTATTGTCCTCTTTTATTTTATCTCATTGAAATGATCTCGATTTACCTTCTAAAAAAGGAAATGTTCAATCAGCCAATGCTTCCTATTCACTAATTTGAAGAATACCTTCTATAGCCAAATGTTGCAATAACAATGAAACAAATTAAAGGTAAAATGAAAGAGAAGTTAACCGCTGACATTCCCATAATTACTTCTTGATCGATTATTTTACCTTGTAAAGGTGGCATTAATGCTCCTCCAACAATGGCCATCACTAATCCTGCTGCACCAAACTCACTATCATTTCCAACTTTGTCTAAAGCTATCCCATAAATGGTCGGGAACATTAATGACATAAATGCAGAAGTAGCTACTAAAGCATATAAACCAATATCACCTCCAATAAAAATGGTGATCGACATTGTAGAAATTCCGCCGATGGCAAAAAACATGAGCAACAATGCTGTATTAATATATTTCATTAAATAAGTGGCGATAAATCTACAGCTTAAGAATATCACCATAGCTACAATATTTAAACTTTGAGCATCTGCTTTACTATATCCTAAGTTCTCAGCATATTTAATAATAAATGTCCAACACATAATTTGTGCTCCCACATAAAATACCTGTGCTATCACACCTTCTCTATAATCAATATTTTTCAACAATCGAATGATCGTTTCCTTAATGTTAAAGTTTTCGTCTTTCTTAGAGGTTTGAGGTATTTTAGTTACTGCTATGATCACTAACATACAAACAACGACAATACCCAATAACGCATATGGATCACGAATAACAAGTAAATCGTGCATTCTTACACCTTCTTTTTCTACAGCCGATAAAGTAGAATATAGCAATGATCCATCTGCTGCTTTTTCTGCAGAATGTAATTTGGATAAAATAAATTGCTGTGCGACAAACATTCCGGTAATTGAACCGATAGGATTAAATGATTGCGCAAAATTTAATCTTCTTGTCGCTGTCTTTGGTGACCCTAATGATAAAATTAATGGGTTAGCCGTAGTTTCTAAAAAGGCCAATCCAAAAGTTAGAATATAGAGTGATACTAAAAAGAAACCAAAAATTTGATATTGAGCAGCTGGAATAAATAATAAGCATCCTACCGCGTATAAGCCTAAACCGAATAAAATAACCTTCTTGTAAGAGTATTTTTTAATTAGAATAGCTGCTGGTAAAGCCATAGTAAAGTATCCACCATAAAAAGCAAATTGTATTAATGATGCTTTAAAGGTTGAAATTTCCATAACGGTTTCAAAAGCCGAAACCATAGGGTTTGTAATATCATTGGCAAAACCCCAGAGGGCAAATAAAGAGGAAATAAGAATAAATGGTATTAAATATTTTTTTTCAATTACCTTTTCCTCTTTTTTCTTTATTTCTTTTTCTTGCTGTTTTAGTTGATCAACACCAACATTATTTGTCATCATTCCTTCCATTTCTCTTTGTATTATGTGTAGTATTATTAGTTATAATCAAGGGTGTATTTCATTTTTTTATTCATCTATTTTTTCTTCTGTGCTTGTGAGAGCCTCCATTCCATTAAAAAAAACACAGCCATTTCCCTTTTTTCTATATTTTTATATCATCTAATTTTAGATTAAAAAGTTGAAGGCAAATTTTATTTAAATCATTTTTATCTCCTTCAAAGTGGTAAGTAATATGATGATGTTTTATTTCTTCGTTTACTTTTAATTCTTTTGCCGGCGATGATGATTCTAATTCGTAAAATGGCCCCAATTGACTACCATCTTCTAATGGTCCATCGTTATAAACATTGACTACATCCCCTTTAAAAGGTTCGTCTTGTATTTCCCAGAGAGAGTTTACATAAGATGTTTCATCACCTACAGAAAATTGAACCACCGTCAATACATTGTTTGAAGCATCATAACTCCCTGCCAAAGGTTGTGTATTAACAGGAGGTAAGCCTAATTTTGTACGATGTTTCCCATCTGCTTTTAATAAAATTGATTGCTCTTTTATCGCAATATTTGAAGAGGGAACATCGCCAAAGTAAGTATTGTAATTAGGGGCTTCTTTAAATGGTAAAATGATGGTTGTTTCATCTGAAGGATTGAGCATTCCAAGGATCCAAATTGATAACAACCCTGTTTCTTTTGACCAAGGTTGATCACCGATGTTTTTGAGCCCATTGACTGATTCAATTCCTACAAAATCAATGTCCAATTGAGACAAATCGATATTCAAATTTTTCTCTATTTGTGTACGATCAAATACATTGATTTTCCTTCTTACTTCGATGTGAAAAGGAAAGCCTTGATAATTGGTAAGTTTCATTTCTTTCAAGAAAGAAACACTTGAAGTACTTTGGTCAACTACCTTAAAAATATCAGTATCAATTTGCTGAGGTGTTTTCCAATTTTCAAAAGTGAAGTCTGCTCCATTTTCAAAAAATATAGAAAACTGTCCACCTTCTGGCCCTAACCAAAAACGATCTTCTCCACCATATATATTTATCTTATCTTGTACTACTTCTGACGAAATAGCATCATAATTAAGCCAACCATAACTCTTGCCATTTTTACCCGTAGCTGTACTTGTCATGATTCTACCTTGGTAGGCAGGAACAACAGCTACCTGACTATTATTATTCTTTAAAAGAATGGTTTCTTGATATGTTTGTAAAAAATCAACATCATATTCAAATGTTCCTTTTTTAACTGGAGTGTCTTCCGTACAACTAGTTAATGTTGATAAAGCCATAATGATTAATAGATAATAATTCTTCATTTCTGTTAGTAGCAAGCTATGATGAAATAATGATGTTTTGTATTCCAAATCTTACAAATACTATCTCATTTTAGTATTTATACTCTTGAAATATATAATGATATATGATTACTCATCTTTTAGAAAAAGAGAAAGTGATTTTACTCCCAGACTACTTCTACTTCAGATGTTTCTATGTCAGTTGTTAATAATAGACGAGAGATACAAATACCTACTATCAACTAGATGTTTAATATTTCTATAAACATCATTGAGATTCTAAAAAAATGTTGATGAATATTCGTTCTTAGAAGAGCATTTGTTTTTGACTTTGAAACAGTATGGAATAATCATTTTATTATCATTCAATAGAGAATGATGGAACACTCTTATCCGCTTACTAAAGTTGTTTCTGAATAATTTTCACTTTTCTTTATTTCAGGTAAAAAAGAAGTGAAACTGTAATCATAGTTAGTTCTAACCTCCTCTGCAGGGTTGTCAAACAAAAAGAAACTAGCACCTAATACTGTTGTTTCCTTTTCTTGTATTGTTTGAATTTTTAGTCCCGTTACATTAGATTTCAATTGATTCCAATAACTGTTTTTGGCGCCACCGCCCACAACTGTAATCTTATCAATTTTAAAGTTACTTACCTCTTCTAAAATCCCTACTGCTTTCTTTAATTGTTTGGCAAGACTTAGCATACAAGAATTGAAGATATCCCCTCTATTATTTGACAGTTCTAATGCTTGTATATTAATCGTTTGATTAGGTTGAAGCTTAGGCTGATAAAGATCCGATTGTTCTTCAGATTGTATTGCCTCATTTATCATGATTTCATATACCTTATCTGAATCAATATTTTTAAAGAAAGTATCTTTTACCCATTCAATATTAGCTGATGCCATCCATTGTAAACCAATATTGTATAAACCTTTTGCAGGATCAAACTCCACCGTAATACCATGTTGAGCCAACTCAGGCTTTAAGTTTACTTCTTTGGCTTGCACCATTAAAATTTCCCAGGTACCTGAACTTAAGACTGCATTCGTTAAATCCACTCCTGCACCAAACAATGCAAATTGAGTGTCGTGTCCAATACTTTTTACAGGAATATCAGTGGGTAAACCTAATAACTTACTCCCCTCAGAAGATAACTGCCCCACTACATCTCCTGCATATTTCATTTCAGGAAATAGAGCACTACTTACACCCAGTTTGTCTAAAATATCTTGATCAAAATCTTGTGTTTCTATATTACACAACTGAGATGTTCCTGCCATTGTGTGGTCTGTGTAGAAACTTCCTGTTAGTCTTTGTCCGATCAAAGAAGAAATAAACAACCAATATTTAGCATTCGAAATAGTTATTTCTTGATTTTCTTTATACCAAATCATCTTATTGATGGTATTGAAGCTGAATGCTCCTACACCTGTTTTCATCAATAATTCTTGAGTAGTAAAATACTTGTCTATATTATCTAAAACAGGAATCGTTCTTTGGCATTTCCATGATATAATAGGACTAATAAGTTGTCCTTTTTCATCTACAAATGCACCGTCCACACCAAAAGTACTGATACCTATACTTTCAATTCTTTTGTGGTCTACTTTTTCAATTACCTGTTGACAACAGAAACTTAATTTATCAATGATTTCTTCAATATCCCAAATAGTATAATCTGCATTTAACGGGTCGGGTCTTGAGTGATTATTCACCGAATATTTTGCCACTACTTGCCCATCATTATTCATGACGATCGCTCTGATATTAGTAGCTCCGCAATCGAGAACAACAGCTAAATCTTTCATAATTATATGATTTATAAAAAAGCTGTCTAAAATGTTTTTTAAAGAACTGAATTTATTCAACGTAAGAATGTATTTAATAACACTCCTGTAGACTATTCAGTTGGCTTATTTTAGACAGCTTTTTATTAAGGGTAAAACTCTTCTTTATTTGTATAATGGACCGTAGTTAGTACAAGCACGATAATCTGCACCTTCTGCATCCATACCATGACCTGCCCAAGAACTAGGTCTGAAAATAGTGTCTGTATCTACATTATGCATACAAACAGGAATTCTCAACATTGACGCTAAAGTAATGAGTTCTTCTCCATAATGACCATAAGAGAAAGCACCATGATTTGCGCCCCAATTTGCCATTACTGAATAAACATCTTTGAATGCGCCTTGCCCAGTTAATCTTGGTACAAACCAAGTTGTTGGCCAAGTTTCATTTGTTCTTTGATCTAATGTCTTATGTACATGATCTGGCAAATCAACTGACCATCCTTCAGCAATTTGAAGTACAGGACCAACCCCTTTAATAAGATTGATACGAGCCATAGTTACAGGCATCCCTCCTTTTGTTAAGAATTGAGATGAATAACCACCACCTCTGAAGTATTCATGAACTGCAGCAGGCCATTTTGTATTTTGTAAACACTTTTCTTTTTCTTCTTCTGTAATATCCCAGAAAGGTTTCATTACAGGATTACCCTCTGCATCAGATTGTTGTCCTGTTCCGTCTAGAGTAGCCGAACCTGAATTAATTAAATGGATGATACCATCTTTAGCCAAACCTTCTAAACGTTCACCTGTTACCCTTTCAATAGAATCTGCTGACCAGAAAGTTCTAACATCACAGAACACTTGAGCTTGGTTGGTCAATAAATAACCAAATAACATTGTTACTCCATTTAATGCATCATTTTCGGTGGCCATCATGTACGGATTACGGATTCCATTCCAATCAAAAGATGAATTAAGAATAGCTTCCATAAAGTCACCATTCGGTCTGAAATCGGTCCATTGTCTTTGTCCTTGGAATCCTGCAGCAATAGCATTATGCCCTAAAGCCTCTTCTCCAAAACCTAAATCTTTAAGGTTTTCATTCCCTTGCATTAAGTCTTTAGCAATCAATGTCATTTTAACAACATCCTCCCAAACTTTAGCTTTATCAGCCGAAGATCTTTGAATGTTCTCATCATTTACATCAATTCCTTCTTCACAATTTTCTTTAGTCCATGCTAATGCTTTTTCATATTCCTTAGGATCGAAAATGTTTTCTTCAATACGTCTAGAAATTTCAGACATGTCCACATATTCGTTTCGCATACCTAAATATTCTTGGAAGAACGTTTCATCCACAATTGAACCCGCAATACCCATTGAAACAGAACCAATAGAAAGATATGATTTACCTTTCATTGCTGATACTGCAATACCTGCTTTTGTAAATTTCAATAGTTTAGACTGCACGTCTTTAGGAATAGATTTATCCCCACCTTCTTGTACCTCGTGAGAATAAATACTGAATGCAGGTACTCCTTTTTGTGAATGACCCGCTAATGCAGCAGCCAAATAAACTGCCCCTGGTCTTTCTGTACCATTAAATCCCCAAATTGCTTTAGGAATATGAGGAGTCATATCGATAGTTTCACTACCATAACACCAACATGGAGTTACCGTAATAGAAAGACCTACATTTTCTTTGATGAATTTCTCTGCACAATCGGCCGCTTCTTTTACTCTACCAATTGTTGAGTCAGCAATTACACATTTTACAGCTTCGCCATTGGGGTATTTTAAATTTTCCTCCAAAAACGTCTGTACTGTTCTTGCCATCTCCATTGTTTGCTCTTCAAGGCTCTCTCTTACTCCTCCCAATCTACCGTCGATAGTTGGACGGATACCTATTTTAGGTAAGTTTTTTTCATTCAGAATCATACTATATATCTTTTTGTTATTTGTGTTTGTCAATTGCTGTTTTGATATCACAATATTAATTTTAATAAAACCACAAGACAATGCAAACGTTTGCAATTTCCATTAAAGCATTAGATATTAGCAGAATACACATAGTCATAAGATGAATGAAAAAATCTCGAAAAACCACTTTATCAGACTTATCCAAAGCTTTGAATTTAAATATTTCTACAATTTCAAGAGCTTTGAATGATCACCCTAAGGTGAATGAAACAACCAAAAAATTAATCAAAGAAAAAGCCAAAGAATTAGATTATAGACCTAACCCACTTGCACAAGGGCTTCAGAAACAAAATACAAAAACAATAGGCGTCATCTTCCCTACTTTTGATACCAACTTCTTTTTTAGAGTACTCAAAGGGATTGAAAAAATGATGCACGAAAGTGGATATCAAATTATTATTTCTACAGCCGGAGAATCTAGAATACAAGAAAAAAAGGCCATACAATCACTTTCTTCCTATCATGTAAGTGGTATCATCGTTTTTCTTTCTTTTGAGCATGAAGACCCTTCTTTTTTAATAGATATTCAAGATGAAGGTATCCCATTGTTATTTATGGATAGAATCTATGAAGAGATTGATGCTAATTATGTGATCAGTGATGATTTTGTAGGTATGTATGACACCGTAAATCAGTTTATTTCAAAAGGAACAAAAAATATTATTCACCTTCAGGGGAATTTACAAATTTCGACTGCTTTTAATCGTTTGTTAGGATATAAAGAAGCCTTGCTTAAAAATAAAATCTCTCTCAATCCTGACTTTATTATTCCCTGTCAGCATCAAACAGAAGTGAAAACAGGTTTAAGAAACTTATTCTCAAAGTACGCTCTAGAGGACATTGATTTAATTACCTGTTACAACGATTATTATGCTTTTCAAGCATTAGAATTTTTAAAGGAAAATAATATTAGAATCCCACAAGATATACAACTCCTAGGCTTCGCTAACGAACCACTATCCGTTTATACATCTCCTAAATTATCTACCATTAATCAACCTGCCGAAGAAATGGGAGTCATCGCCTCTGAAATGATATTACAAGAGATACAGCATAACCAACAAGGAGAATCCTATCAATTTCTTACAAAAAAAATGAGTACATTTTATTTAAAGAGGGAAAGTACATTGTTATAAGTTGTTTTTAATAGAAAAATGTTGTCCTCTTTATATATTTATAAAATGGATATTCTAACACATACTTTATCAGGAGTAGCAGTAGGAACTGTGGCTAGTAGTTTTTCTAAAAAAGGATCTTTAGACCGTATTAAAATACTTCTAATATCTGGTTTAGGTGGAGCATTACCTGATTTAGATGCTATTAGTTTATGGTCTAAATTTGATGTTACCCTGGGTAGAATTTTTAGGTTAGAAAATTCTGGGAGAACCATCTATAGTGCAAAATTCTGGTATTCGCATCATGCATTTAATCATAGTTTAGTGGCTGCACTTCTTTGGTGTGGTCTTATTGCTCTTTGCATTTACTTCATCAACAAACAAAAAACAACATTTATAGATTCCTTAAAATCCAATCATATCGCCTATGTAGGATTCATTTTGGGATTTTCCATTCATTTATTAGAAGATATGCCTACCCCTTCTTCTGCATGGGGAGGAGTAAATTTACTTTGGCCTTCGACAGAATACATTGGTGGTTGGGGAAAGATTTGGTGGTGGAATAATAATGATATATGGCTCATTGTGGTAGGAATTATCTTTTTAAATTTATCGTTTTACTCCCTAAGATATGTGGTAGAGGTAGACTTAAGAAAAGTGACTTCTATTGTTTTTATTTCAGGTTTTTTGATGGCCGTTTATCAAATTAATACTCGACCAATTGATTTTTCCTACACTAATAATTCGTCAAAATATCAAGAATTTGAACAGCAATCTAAAAAAATACAGAAAGATATCTTAGGAGAAAAAGTCTACAATTGGGTATCAGAAATGGATAGGAGATTACCTTTTCTATTTTAATTATTATCAAAGTAAGACTACTCATTTAAAATATTTCATTAAGAGGAACATCTATTCCTCTTAGGAATAGTATCTTTACGTTAGATACAGCTTCTTTCTACCACTATGCACAAAATAACTTTACTATCTGTTTTATTCAGCCTCCTTTTTTCTATTGATTTAGTAGGCCAACAAAAAACATATTATTGTCCTAAAAATTATTATTACATCAACGGAGATGCTAACGAACAATTTAGTGTAGGTGTAATGAAAGGGTATGATTCAGAAAAAGACAATTTTGCCCTTCAGATTATCAAACAAGATGGTAGTTATTCCAATTCTCCTATTGGACAATTTAGTGATATAACCGATATTAAATTGCATCCCAAATTGCCTCTACTGGCATTTTCTCTCCTCAATATTAATGAAGATAAACCAGGGAATTTAATTGTCTTTGATCTTGAAAAAGGTGAAATAAAAGCCAACTATTCCGGTAATTTCCAATCTATCTTTTTTATGGAAAACGACTCTTTGCTACTTACTCAAAGACGAGGAATAGGGACAACAAACTATATAGATGTCTTTAATTGGAAGGCTTATGCTAGGGTGGGTACTTTTAAGTTTAAAGAACTCAATGAATATCTGCTTACTCGTTTTGAAAATACACTTGTATACCAAAAAGGAGGTGGTTTTTCAGGTATTGAAAATCAATTAACCGTACTTGACTTAGACACTTTTGAAGAAAAATCAATAGCACTTGATTTAGTGAGTTTTAAAGAAAATGGTTCTATTAAATACAATAAAGAAGGAGAAATATTTATTCGAAAAGGTGACTCATTTATTGAAAAGAAGATTAAGAACATTTATCCCAATGGAATCAAGATCAATCAATTAGCCAATAGCTATTACATTGAAGACACAAAAGGAAATCATTTTATTTATTATTTAAACACTTTAAGTATAGGAAAACCCTACGACTTTATTTTTTATCAAGAAGGAGAAAAAAGAGTCCAATTAGTAGAGGATAAAATTGTGTTTATAGAAGGAGAACAAGTTCTCTCTTCACGAGATGCTCCCTTCTTTTTGAAAGGAAAAAATAAAAATTTAATTAAAACTTCTGTTCTTGAAAAAGGCATTTGGATTTATGATTTAAGCGGTATTCATTATGAGCCGTATCCTGTAGAAGGCTTTTTTAGTCCACCATTAGCCTCTAATATTAAAGTTCCTAACACATATCAAAAGTTAAACGATAACATCTATTGGATCAAAGAGAATTTACAGAAAAAGAAACAGACATTTGTATTTAAGAATGTCAACACTAATGAATTACCGATATCAAAAAGCTATCAATTTTCTAAGGATAGCATAAATAGTTTTTCAAAAAATGGCACTCACTTTACCATTGACCAAGACCGTGATATCTTATATGTTCATTTTAAACTTGATAAAGTAAAGCAACACGATTATATCGACGGTCTCACATCAATTGATTTAAAAGCTGATAGCATTATTCAATCTTTTTCGGGTTTTAATCGTCAGATGGAGCAACTTTATTTTAATCGAGTACAATATGATACGAAAGATTCTCTGTTGTATATTTCCTATCAAGGAGATTATGGTGATCCATCCAATATTTATCAATTGAATATAAATAATCCTTATGCTTTTGAAAAGAAAGAACAATTGCCAAAAGAATTTAATAAAGCAATACAAAAAAATATTTTCAAAGATCAATATTCAGACTTCACTTTTACTTATAAATCTAAAACGTATACTCCTTTAACTATTAATCAAAAATTAGAGGATCTTAATATTAATTTTAATGAAGGCATCTCCTATTTAATTTTACCAGAAGAGCAGCTCATCCTTATTGGATTTAATACAGATAACGGTTGGGGAGAACTCTTTATATATGATACAAAAACTTCACTAGAACATCCGGAATTTGTACAATCGTTTAGTATTGAAGGTAAGATTAGTCAACTTGAAAAGTACAAAGACCAATTGCTTATCGCCTTAAATAAGGGTGAAATTCAATTTGTAGATTTTCAGGCATTGAAAGAACAAGTTAAGCTAGATAAAAATCAATTTGCCAGTAATGATTTATCCGTATACATCAATCAAACTATCAAAAATAAAGTAGAAGAAATTGTATTTTTGGATGGTCGAAAAAAACTTCTTGGTAAAGATTATTACAATTTCATCCTTTGGGATTTGACTACAGGAAGACAATTAATGTTCGATAAGGCTTCCGATAAAGGAATATTTAAGGTAGAAGGTGATACTCTTATTTTTGGAAATCAAGAAGAAAATAAGCAATGGTTAATTAGCAAGAATAAACTAATTAGCGAAAAAGATGAGCCTACTTTACATATACAGAATAAAGAAGACCTCAAGTTATTTATTCAAAAAGAGAAGTTAGTAAAAGTCAACGATAATGACACTACCTTATTCGATATCAATAAGTTTACGTCTACTATTCAACATCAGAAATATTATTTTGATAAGCCTGAAAAAATAAAAAACACTATTCTAAGTGGTAGTATCAGTAAAGACAATGCCGTTCTATTATTTAACAATGGAGTGATAGGGGTTTACAATCCAGCTTTATCAAAAACTAAATATTATATTGATATCAACACCCAGACAAAGGTTACTACCCCTCCTACTAAAAGCAAAAATCTAAATTATGATGGAGCAATTGTTATCAACGAAAAACGTCAATCCATTTTTGTTAGCGGAAGTAAAGGCAGTTTATACGAGTTTGATTTAACTTCTGGAAGTTTAAAAGCCGAAATTATATCACCGAATAATTATTATACTATTTCAACAATTACAATAGATGGAGACCTTCTTGCCATTGGTGATACTCATGGAAAAATAAAATTATTTAGTCTGAATTCTTTACAACAAATCAATAGTTTTGGTCATCAGGTCGCTCAATCTCTTGATGTTGAAAAGAACGTAGAACCATTGAACCAACAAGCTTTTTATATCAATTATTCGACTACAGATTACTATGAACATAAATTAGTGAAAGTAGATTTTTCTCGAGATATTTTTTCTTTTGATGAAACGAGATTCGGTAGATATGTTGACCCAACTGAAAAGAAATCTGCCTATGGTTTAAATTCTCATAGTCGGTTCCTTACAAAATCAATAGCTATTGATAATCATGTGATTGGTATTGATTATGGAGAAAAAAGAAGTGTGCTTACTTATAATATCGAGAATAAAAGATACGACACTCTTTATCATTATCCTTTTAATGGAGAAGAAAGAATTTGGGATATATTCCAATCCAACGATGGGAAATATTTTGGTATTACAATCAATAAATCTCAAGATATATATAATAATAAAATTTCAGACATTTATATCTTTGATGCTGTGACCAAGGAGCAATTATACCATATTGAACCTAAAAAATTATCCTTTGGTCATCAAATTAAATCAGTCACTCTAACATCTAATCATCAATTATTTTTTACCAAAGATAAAAAAGGTGCTTTTGGACAAAATGAGTATTTTCAATATGATTTTGTGAATCAAAATGGTAAAGATATTCCCTTTGAACAGGTCGTTGATTTATACGGGAATAAAATGAATACACAAGGGGATATTTTAAAGTTAAATTCAAACGCTGTAGCTAGTTCTGATTCAAAATATATCTATATCATTAATTATGATCTTAATATTTTAATGGTGGATGTAAAGACGCAAAAGATCATAAAAAGTTGGCCAATTAATGATATCAATAGCATCTATGCCTCTTCTGTTAATTATAATTTGTTCTTGATTGGAGACCAAAAAGTCTTGGTAGGCAGTGATACTAAAGGGGCCATTAAATTTTGGGATATTGATGAAAACATTGGGAAATTGTTAGCGACAATGTACCTATCGCCCACACTAGATTATATTATTTATACTCCTGATTTGTATTATACTTCTTCTAAGACTATTGATAATATTTTAAGTATTAAATCAGGTAGTGACATCTATAAATTTGAACAATTTGATGTTTTACTTAATCGCCCCGATATTGTATTTGAACGTCTGAAATTTGTCAATCCAATGATGATTGATCGCTATAAAAAACTAAATAAACAACGTCTCTCTTTATTAGGTATTGATACTAAACAAGCCATACAAGAAGTACCTACTATTGATGTAAACGATCAAGATATACCTCTTTCTGTTGAGCAGGAGAGTATTGATTTAAACATTACTGCTGCATCAAAAAACATTGCACTAAATAAGCTAAATATATGGGTCAATAATGTACCTTATTTTGGTATTCAGGGGAAAGAAATTCAAGGTACAGACTATCAAATCAATCAAAAAATACCTTTATCAAATGGGCAGAATTACATCGAAGTTTCCTGTACAGATCAATACGGTAGAGAGTCGATTCGATGGTCACGATCTATCAATAATCAATTAAAAAGAAAAGCAAAAACGGTGGTGATTGGCATAGGTGTTTCACGACATCAACAGGCTGATATGAATCTTACTTATGCGGATAAAGATGCTATTGATTTTGCTCAAATTTTTAAAGATAATGCACAAGATTCTTCTGAAGTAGAAAGTTATGTGATCACCAACGAAGAAGTAAGTGTAGATAAAATAGAATCGCTCAAAGAAATACTTTTGAAAACGACAGTAGATGACCACGTCTACATTTTCTTTGCAGGACATGGTACTATTTACGATAAAGAATTGTACCTATCGACCTATTCCATAGATTTTGCACAACCTAGTAATGGGGGCTTGAAATACGCTACTTTAGAAGATTTAATTGATGGCATACCTGCACGTAACAAAGCAATATTTATTGATGCCTGTCAGAGTGGGGAATTATTAGAGGATGATTTTGATTTGGCCGATGGTGTAACAACCACTCATAGTGCGACTAACGTAAGAGGGCTAAAATTAAAAAATGCTTCTAAAAAGAAAAAAACATCTGATGACCCGATGTTAGATGATCTACTAAGTAATGTACCAAAAGAAAATACTATTGCAGATATAAAAAATGCTTTCAATGAAATTAGAAGAGGTACGGGTGCATTTATTTTTTCTAGTGCAAGTGGGTTAGAGTTTGCTTTTGAAGGTCAAAAATGGAAAAATGGCGTGTTCACTTACGCTTTATTATCCGGTCTTGCAGAATTAAAAGCGGACAAAAATGAAGATGGTGTCATCAATGTTTCCGAACTTCAAGAATATCTATTTAAAGAGGTTGCCCGATTAACGGATGGAAAACAAAACCCAACCAATAGATTAGAAAATATCAATAATGATTTTGATTTCTTTAGTAAAAAGAAGAACGACCAATAAATTTTATGACCACTGATATTTTAGAAATAAATAATTTTGTAGTACTTATTGATAGTACTGAAGCCCAAGAAGCTGAAATCTTTCATTGTAAAATTGATGAAGAGGTGATTGGAATTTCATTCTACGGGTCAGGAGAAGTAGAGTCTACTATCAGTTTTGGTGATAAAAAAGAAATAATACATAGTTCTAAAGGAATTGTTTTTTCTTTCTTTGGCAATGAAAAAGTAGAGGTATCACATCGTATTCATCAAAGTGAACCCTTGAGAAGCATCAATATTTTTTCTACGCTTAAAAACCTCAAACAATTACCTTCTTTTGAAAAAGAACTCTTTGAAAAAAACCTCCCATCTTTACTACAAACAAAAGCAGATTTTTTGTTAGGGCCTAAAAAACATCTGACACCAGCAATGCATGGTGCTATCATTAAGATATTTGAAACGGAGTTGGAAGGGGCAGCCAAACTATTTTTCATAAAAAGCCAAGTAATCGAACTGTTATCGCATTACTTTACAAGTTTAGTTGAGGTTTCTAAAAAAGAAGATCACTCTCAAATAGAATGGGTAAAAGAAATCATGGATCAAAATATTGAGACGCCTCCTTCTATTAACGAATTATCGAAAATGGTAGGTATTAATCATACCACACTTCAAAAAAGATTTAAAGAGATCTTTGGTGTGCCGATTTTCAAATATCTCCAATTACAACGTTTAAATAAGGCACATCAATTATTAAGTAAAAACGAATTATCTGTAAAAGAAGCTGCATGGAGGGTTGGTTATGAAAGCATCAGTTCTTTTTCTAATGCGTTTTATAAACAATATGGGTTTAGGCCAAGTGATGTTGCTAAATAATTTTTAGAACAAATCTTATCTTTTTTCAAACATCTAAAGCTATTACTGCCTCATTACTTTTGAGTTATTAATCATTAAAATCACAATGAATATGAACTCAAAAATAATCTCTATCTATTTATTCTTGGCAAGTACTATTGGTCTATATGTAGGCTTTATGCTTGTCTTTTTCCCTGCAGAAATTCAATCTCAATCAGATATTATTATTGGGAATAATATTAGCCATTTTAATGAAACTAGGGCTCCTGGAGCAGCTATACTTTTAGCTAGTCTGATTATTCTAATAGGGATGATAAAGCAATCTCTCAGAACATTTTCAATACAAATTGCTACTTTATTCTACTCTGCTTATGGCCTTGGAAGACTACTCAGTGTATTGATTGATGGCTTTCCTGCAGATGGTTTGTTTTACGCAATGATAGGAGAACTTTTACTTGGAGGCATCGGAGGTTTAATTCTTCTTCAACAAGGTAAATCAAAAGATCTGTCATCTGATCATTCCGCTTTATTCCCTCATTAAAAATAATAGGCTGTCTCAATATTTTTGAGACAGCCTAATGTAATAGAAAGTTATTGTTTAATGAATCTTACAGTAATTTTTTCGGAACCGGAACTTAGCATAATTAGATAATGTCCCGGCTGAAGTCCTTCCAACTTTTGGACATTATATAGTAAACTATTCGCTTCAATTATTTTTTGTTCTTGATAAACCTTTTTGCCCATTTTATCTATGATTGAAATAGATAACTCCTGATCCATCTGTAATCCTTCTAATTGAAGATTAACTTTATCGACAGAAGGATTAGGGAATACATGTGCAGTAAGTTTATTGTTTGATGTATTCAAGTTCACTTTTAAGGGACCAAATGATTCACTTTGTCCATCAAAATCATATTGATCTAATCTGTAATAAATTACATCAGAAGATGAATTTGGTGTATCAGTGAAAGTATAATCTTGACGGAAATTAGTATTTCCACTAGCATCTACACTACCCACTTTCTCCCAGTTTGTTTGATCAGTAGATCTCATAATTTCAAAGTGGGAAGCATTTTCTTCAGTGGCTGTAGCCCATTGTAAAACTACCGATGCGTTTGATGCTATCGCTTCAAAAGATATTAATTCCACAGGTAAATCAGCGACAAATTGGGCAGTGTTACCATTTTTGTCACAGGCTTCGGTACCATTTCCTCCATAATTTGCGTGGTCTGGATCATAAAACTCTGGGGCTTCTGATCCAACGCAAACTGTTGCACCATTGTCTACTTTTAAATCACTGTTAGAACCTGTATAAGTAATTCTACCGTTACCTCCTAAGATATAACTATTGTCATCAATTTGAATTTTAAGATTCGCATAGAAATACAAAGAATTCAGTTCACTTGAACCAGTCGAAGAGACAATAAAGTCTTTTTCGACAGTTACTATTGCTCCTCTTTCTACGTAAAGAATTGCTTGATCTTTAATAGATAAATTACTTAAATTTAGAGTAACTCCGGCTCTAACTAGCAAGACGCCATTATTCTCTACCGTAATACTTTTTTCACCATTTCCATCATAATCATAAGTACCTGAATTTAAATCTAAATACTCATTTGAAGAAACAGTTTGATCGTCGGAATCATCTGGTGTGATTGGGCTATATCCACCTAATAAGGGTTGTGAAAAGGCAGTATGTGCCACCATGAAAATAAGAAATAGAAATGTTGGGATTCGCATTGTCATTAATTGATAATATAACGTGTGTAAGAAAACTTATAATAACTTATCAAATTGTACGCTCTTTAAACACATTTTACATGATCAAAAGTTCAATATATTCTCATGATAATGTGATATTCTTGAAATATTCATATCACATTAACATATCATTTCTATTAATTAACATACTGGTGTGTATGGTGTTAAGTTCCTGCATGTACTAGATTTTAGAATTGTTGTTAATATCATAATTTAATATCAATTCGATTATAATATTTTTCTTAATTGGTTGCATTAAATTTTGATAAAGTAACCATTAAAATTGGCTGCTTTTTACCAATCATCTTGATTTTTCTATTCTTAAAGTATTAATTTGGTAATAAGTCTTTTTTACAACAAACACCTTCACTTTTGATGTTAAAACAATTTAGTCTAATCATTTTATCCTTTTTACTTTTTAGCTGTTCGGAACAGCCCAAAGTACCCACTATCGTTGCCGCTTTTGAAGGGCAACAAGTAACAGGTGTTACAGTAAGTACTAATGGAAGAATTTTTGCAAATTTCCCTAGATGGAGAAAAGGAGTTATGTCTTCTGTTATCGAAGTGGATCAGAAAGGAAGTAAAAAAGCTTTTCCTAATACAAAATGGAATGATTGGAAAATAGGCAAACAGATAAGTGATTCCACCTTTATTGCGGTACAATCTGTAGTGGCTTTTGAAGATGACTTATATGTACTAGATACTAGAAATCCACTTTTTGAGGGTGTGATTGGAGCTCCAAAAGTTTTTGTATTCGATTTAAAAAATAATCAATTAAAAAAGACGTATTCTCTTACACCTGGGACTTACCATCCTGAGTCTTATGTCAATGATTTAAGAATTGATAAAAAAAACCATAAAGCCTATTTCACAGATTCAGGTCATGCCGGATTAATAATTCTTGATTTAACTACCGGAAATTGCCAAAGAGTATTAGACAATCACTTTTCTACAAAAGCAGAAACAGATCATCTTACATTTGGTTCGACTAAATGGAAAAATATTGTTCATTCAGATGGGATTGCTTTAGATACAAAAAACGACCTTTTATATTTTCATTCACTTACAGGATACAGTCTGTATAGTGTTCCTACTTCAACTTTATTAATAGGAAGTGAAAAAGACATAGAAGAAAGTGTATCCTTTGTTATGAAAACTCCTGCTCCAGATGGGATGATTTTTGATCAAAAGGGCTTCCTTTATTTAGGAGATTTAGAACATGATCGAATCATGAAAATTAATCCTAAGAGCCATGATATGACTGTATTTGTTGAAGGTAGTAAAGTAAAATGGGCTGATACATTTAGTATTCACAATGGTCAATTATACTATACAAATTCTAGAATTAATGAAGCAGGTAATGATGTTAGTACTATTGAATTCTCAATTTACAAAGTTCAATTATAAATTTGATTGACATTGGCAAAGTAACTTATTTTGATAAGAGGATTTAATTAAATGTGTATCCTAATTTTTTTGCTCTACCTTTGATCCTTCGTAGATCATTTGAATAAAATTATATGGAAAAGCATCAGATACTTGACTTTGAAACAGAAAAATTAATACAACAAAATATTAAGGAGCATGGCTATCACATTGGGGTAATCGATGGTGATGAGTATCTCCCTGCTTATGCTTTTTCTATTGGCTTATCAAAAAATTATGATCACCCAGAAGTTATTGTTTTTGGTTTACCGAAAGAAGTAATGCAAGTGGTTCTGAATAATGTTTGTCAGGCCATCCAAAAGAAAACGTCCTATGCACTCAATAAAAATTATGAGGATGTTTTAAATAATTTCCCTGTTCAATTTATTAAAGTTGATAACTCGTATTTTCCAGATTATTTAGGTTACTGTTCTTTATTTTATGAAGAAGAGTTCCCTGCCTATCAATTAGTTTGGACAGATAAAAGTGGTGCTTTTCCTTGGGAAGAAAACTTTAATAAACAATGGAAATTTAACCAACCTCTTTTAGATAGAAATATTGATTTCAAATTTTATGAGGAAAGAAATTTAGGGGTTTACACTACAAAATATACTTTAGAAGGAAATCCTATTTTATGGGTTTACCACAACTTAGATGGATCTTGGGAATTACACAGTGAGGAAAATCCCGATTTTGATGATGCAAAATTAGTTAGTTTAGAATCATTGGTTCAAAATGACCATCGCTTAAATGAAGTCTTTTCTTTAAGCTTTGGTAAAGCAGCTTCGAGAGCAACTGTAGATGCCGATTGGGAGTTTTTTGAACACGGTGAATAATATTGTTTTTTCACACTACCCATGTTAAAACAATGGGTAGTGAGAAACATTTATTTTGATAACATCCATTTCGCTACATCAGGAAAACGAGTTCTCCAATAGGGTTCGAAATGGGCATGTCCAGGATATACTTCCGTTTTGTAATTTACTCCTTTTTGATACTTACTTTGATCAAAAATAGCATCTACTTTATTTTGATAAGGAGGATAATATTGATCTAATGTCTGATCACCTCTATCCATATAAATCAAATGATTTTTAGCTTTTGGAAGATGCTTCCCTAAATATTGATCGATAAAAGCACCTTCATCAAATGGCCAATGAGTAGAGAAACACATTGCGCCATGAAATACTTTAGGGTATTCACAAATACCAAACATACTGATCACGCCACCCATACTGGATCCTCCTATAAATGTATGTTTTTGATCAGTATATACTTTATAATTCTTATCGATAAAAGGCTTCAATTCTTTTACTAAAAATTGTAGGTATTGATCTCCAATGGGGCTTCCTATATACGATTTTTTATCGCCCACAGCACAAGAATCTAAGGTTGGATTAGGCTTAGACGCTGCATATTCTTTTCTTCTCTCATCAGTACAATCTACAGCTACAATTATGTAATTATCAATTTGATTTAATTGATATAATGAATCCATAGATTGTGCCACATGCCACCCCTTTCCCCAAGGTGCCCAATCGTCTATAAATACTTTTTGACCGTCGTGCATGTAGAGTACTCCAAAAGAGTCTTCTCCATTGTAATGCTTTGGTAACCAAACTCTTACCTCTCTTTCAGGAATATATTTTGAGGCTACTTTGTGATAAATATCTATCGTACCAAAATGTTCAACTACTTCTTTTTTACTGTATGAAAAATCTTGTCCATTTGATATCAAATGAGAGAGCATCAACAAATAAAATATATAGCGTACCTTATGCATAAGACTAGGTTTAAAAATGAAATAACGGAGGACTAAAAAATCCTCCGAGATAGAAAAACAAAATTAATAAATATGACTTACGGAATAAAATTCAGCCATTGTTCTTTGTACTTATCAGGTCTTGGTACAAATTCAAATTTCTGATTATTCTCTACGTATTGTTTATATATAGGCGTTGTTGGATCGATATCAAACTCTGTATAAATTCTTGGCTTTTTTATCTCCAACTTTTGATCTTTATAATGTGGGTTTTTTTGCCATTCTAATTCATTATCATCATTTAATAAAGGATAGAAAGCCAACCCTTTGTGTGCTCTTACATCGTCATAGTCAAAACCATAATCTCTATCGCACCATGCTCCAAAAGTCAATGGATTATCTGGATCTGCAGAAATTGTAGCATGTGCCCAAAAAGGAGGCACAATAATGACGTCTCCGGGTTCACCAATTACGGCATAACATCTACCAGGGTGATCTTTTGCATACTCTTGCATGTAGATCACAGCTTTTCCGCTCCAAATCTCATACACCTCAGGCGTCGACCAATTATTGGCATAAACAGATGTTTTATGTATGTGCCCCTGACTTCTTATTGGTTCCTTACCTAATCGACCTTTAGCATAGGTAACTAAACCAAATAATAAATGCTGATCGATTAATTGTTGTTGGTGATTTTCTTTTCCAACATCCATTGCAATAGAGTATACTTTAGAAGGTCCTTCACATTGAGGTTCTAAAAGACTCTTGCGGATGGCATCTAACGTCCTTACTTCTACTTGAGGGCCAAAACACCCTGTACCATAGTCAAATTCAAACGACTCGTAATTTGCAAAAATATTAATGCCTTGATCAAATACTTTTTCCATAGTTCTTTAAGTAATTGAGGCAACTACATCATTAAAAAAACACCTTGCCTAACTGTTTTTTTTAGTTGATTGTGCTTTTAAAATGATGTAATAGCAACCTCTTGATTCTAGTTTATGAGCGTACGTAAGCTTTTAATGTTGCACATTCTTTCCCCTCACTAGGGCCACATGGTCTAATCGTATATTCTCTGATATTCGCTGGAATGACAGCTACTTCTGCATAGTTCACTACAAAAGGTTCAAAAGCATCTGAAGGAGATTCAACCACCACTTGATCACCTTCTACCAAACAAAATACCTCTACCCCAAACGGTGTTTTATGTTGTACTTCTTTTGTAAACCAATGACGACGTGTTTCTATAAATTCTCTTTCATGTAACCCCGTTCTTTCTTCTCTCCATCCATCTCCTTGAGCTACTTGTTCTACAGCATTCACTAAGTTTTTCTTTGTCCATTCTGTAGTTCTATCCCACTGCATTACATTTTCTCCATGTTTTAAATTGATTGGTCTTGGTTTACCATCTAAACCAACACGTCCCCAATCCCAAAGTTTAAAGGTGAAAATGTAAGGAGTAGCACTAATTTCTAGCACCATTGAGTCTTTACCAGAACAGTGAATCGTTCCTGCAGGTATTAATACGTGGTCATGCTTTTTCACAGGGAAAACTTCTACATGTTTATCCGCATCAAATGGTTCAATTCCAGCTTGAGCCTTGTTCAAGTCTTCGATACATTCTTCTGGATTTACTCCTTCTTTAAAACCTAAATACACAATGGCGTCCTTTTTAGTATCCATCATGTAATAGCTTTCATCTTGAGTATAATGCAAACCAAATTTTTCTTGAATGTACTCTGTTAGTGGGTGCACTTGTAAAGAGAGATTTCCCCCATCCATTGTATCTAAGAAATCAAACCTAATAGGAAACTCATCTCCAAATCGACCATGAACAGCATCTCCCATTAATTCAACAGGATGCTTAAATACCACATTTATAGAAGGTAATTCTACTAATTCTCCATCTACTTCTAAGAGTAAACTGTTCTCTTCTGGTACACAGTTAAAGCACCAAGCATAATTCTGTTTCGATGGATCCAAATTACACTTTTCTTTCATCCATTGTCCTCCCCACGGGCCTGGATCAAAGAATGGAACCACAGAGAAAGGCTGATTGACCGTTTGTTTATATCCTACTAAAGCTGCCTCACCAGAAATCATTTTTGGAGCTCCCTTCAGGTTAGAATCTATTACTAGATCGATCTTATCAAAAAGTTTTTTCTTGTAACGGTCACATACTCTCCAATCTACAAAGAACCCTTGCTTATAGAGTAGCATCCAATCTTCTGTTGTTCTATTGCTTACCCCAAGGTTATCTACTTCATTTCTACGCATACGTTGTTGGATTTCCCAACGTGCCATATCAGCATAAACTAGCGTTTCTTCTCCTGTATAGAATTGCGCTGCACCTGGTCCAATTACGAGTACTGTATTACTTTCATTAGCTACAGCTTGTTGTGCCTCTTCTACTTTTTGAGTATCGAAGTAATCTTCCATATTTAGACGAGTTAAATAACCGAATATTCTGTCGTCTGTTACATCAGGATAGACCATTGTTTGAATGTCTTCCTCCGATTTCATCAATTGTTTGGTATAGATTAAACGCTCAGCATTTAGTCCTTTTTGAAGCTCCTCCATCAATTCTTCAATATGTACGCCTTGGTAAGTTTCTACCAGAATACGGTGACTCCCTTTTTTTGATACGGCTACTGATAAAATTTGCTGAGAGATGGCTTCCCATCCTTTTGCACAAGTATAATTTCCTTTAACCTTTACTGAAGGTTGATTATTGAACGCTGTCATTTATTTTTTTGAAATATTTGTCGTTTACTAAATAATTAATGCCCCACAAGGCTGTATTTTCTGTATGAGTAGATGCTTTGATGTCTACAGAATGATGTGCCGTCCATGCATACTTTGCTACCCATTCTTTCATAAATGGTAAAATGATGTCTTTAGAATTCATGATACCACCACTAACAATCACAACATCGGGGTCATAGGCGTGAATCATATTCACTATTCCTGCAGACCACACTTTCAAAATATTATCGATAACTTCTTTTGCGATTTGATTTCCCTCTCTCACTAGATCGAATAGCACTTTAAAATCAATTTCCTGAGGGCCGTTTAATAGGGTATGTCCCTCTTTTGCTTTTGCGATGAGTTCCTTCAACCTCCAAGAAGCTGACTGAGATTCTACACAGCCAATGTTGCCACAGTTACATTGATCTCCATGAACATTAATGGTAAAATGGCCGCCCAAACAACCTGCTTGATAATGCTTACCATGTAATAACTTTCCATTGATCATTGCTGCACCACCAATGCCCGTTCCTAGGGTCATCATCACTATATCATTTACCCCTCGTCCTTCTCCGTGTTGCCACTCTCCAACTAATGCTGTTCTGGCATCGTTTTCCATCACAATAGGCAAGTGATATTTGTCTTGTGCCCAAGCGTTAAAATTAAAAGAAGAAGCTTCTTCGTGTTTAGCATTAATGGCTAAGACTTTATTGTTGTCCACATCAATTATACCGGGCATGCACAAACCAATACCACCATATTCTGAAGGCATTGAGTTTGTTTTCTTCATCATCTCATCTATCATCTTTTCGATGGAATTCATCACCTTTAGAAAAGATTGATCAGACATTGATGGACCATTGCAAGCATAAAGCAGTTGATCATTTTCAATAATTCCTGCTTTAATATTTGTACCACCGAGGTCTATACAGATGTTTTTCATACCATCTCATTTTTAGTAGCCACTAAAGTAGGTGTACCTTCAATATCTTTGAGACGTGCCCCAAAGCCTTCTTTTTCGATAGTGCCATAATCATGTCCCGCCTCTGATGGCCAACAAGCGTTGAATACTAATTTCTCCTCTCCTGTATTGGCTACTCTATGTGCGATTTTTCCTGGGATATAATGAACAGAGCCAGGTGTCATTTCTTCTAGCCAAGTTTTACCATTTTCATCCATTAAAATCAAGGCTCCTTTTCCTTGAATACACCAATAGTATTCTGCGGTATCTAGCTTAGCATGAAAATGACCTCTTGTCATAAAGTATTCCTCATTTACTTTGCCGGGGAAGATGGTCGAGTTACCAAAATAAAGACCTCCTTCTTTTCCTTCTTCCACAGGCATAAACGCTTGTACTTCATAGATCAATTGCTCTTGATCCATAGATGCACGAGTGGCTTCATCTTCGAATACATTTTCGAGCTGACTTAATTTCTTTTGAGCGGTAATTACTCCTTCTCCTGAAAGTTTACCGGTATTGATTTCTAGTTGTATTGAAGGCATATGAATAGATGTTAGATTGAAAAATGTTCCTTGCAATCGTAAAAAATATTTGTTTTCGATGGATTGCTGATGGCAAGGTATTTAGTATGTTTAAACAAAGTCTTTCGTTTCATTTTTCGAAAGAAAAAAACTCCCACAAAAACACTTTTAAAAGTTGATTTTGTGAGAGTTATGAAATTTTATAAAAATCTATTGTTCAGTTGAAAAATATTATTTCCTGATTAATTTGTGAGTCATCACCTTTATTCCATCAGAAATAATCATGAAATACACTCCGTTTGGAAGGTCAATTGGAAGAGCATCATACTCTTTGAATTCACCTTCTAAAACAATCTGTCCAACTTGATTCACTATTTTATACGTACCAGAAGAAAGTCCTTTTATTCGTACATCTTGTTGAGTTGGATTTGGATAAACTATTACCCCATATTTACTCAAATCGTCTGCAGAAGTAATTTCTCTTTCTTCGATAGTTATCATATCACTACCTGATACTTCAAAACGCTTATCATCATTAGTAATCATTGTTACAGTGATAGATTTCACTCCTCCAGTTAAATACTGCATTGTAATCGTAGGTTCAGAAGTAACCACAACATCAGTCGGATTTTCATCTGATGAATGCATTATATTTTCTCCAAAGTTCCACTCAAACTGTAAATCATCATCACCATTATGAGTGATAGAATAAGTAACATCTTCAAGGTTATAAGCTTCGTCTTTATCTATGCTTACTTCACCTTCGATAGAACCAAAGCTATTGTTTACTTTTAAAGCAGAAGTTGATGTTAGAGTAGACTTTTGGTTTTTCACCATCAGAGTTACTTCGTAGTCACCTGCTTCTGTATACAATACTTCATGTGGCCCTAAACCTTCGGCTTCTTCATCATTTTTAAAGTCCCACATCACTTCTTGCACAGTACCAAGTACTTCTGCTGTGAAAGTAACCGATTCATTTTTATTAATTTCATTAGAAGAAGAAGTTATTTTCACCGTTGGATCTTCTAGAGGAATTGATTTTGTAGTTGAGAATGTGATATCATCCACTCTCCAAAGAGTAGTGTGAGGATCATTATCCATTTGTTTTGTCCAACGTAGACGTAAATTTTCTACTGCAGGAATTTCCTCATCAATTTCTACCCAATACCAAATTGGGTTCGCTTCATTTACATAATCAAACTTACCCGATAACGAAATTTCAGTCCAGTTTACACCATCCGTAGAATACTCAAATTTCATGCTTTCGCCGTCGTCTTCATTTTGAACAGCATCACCATCAATGATTGAGCATTTCATCATACCAAATGATAATTGTAAATTTTCTATTCCAGATATATCAAAATTCTCTACTGAAAAAGTATTTTTAGTACCGTCGTTGCCCATAAACGCTGAATAAAGACCTGAAGCATTTGGATAACCAGAACTTGCATGAACTCCCCATTGTGGTCCATAATGAATATTAGCATTATTGTCTGCTGCTAAGGTGCCAACATTAGGTTTTCCAACCCATACTTGCCAAGCAGCACCACCTTCTACATATTCAAATCCTTCAAGGTCGTCTATGATTACATCTTCCTTAATAGACTCACTCTCCACATAATCGTAAACATTAATAGTTAAAGAATCAGTTGAAGAGTTTCCTTCGCTATCTTCTGCTTCAAGAACATATAGATAATTTCCAGCTGTTGGGAAATTCGCTTTAATCATTTCCTCAGTACTGATTTCTTGATCTTCATGATACCATTTATAGCTTACTATATCTCCTTTATTACTTGATGAGTTTGATCCATCTAATTCAATGTATAATGGAGCATATCCCATAGATTGAGAGCTATTAATAACTGCTTCTACTTTATCTCCAATTGCTACATTTATTGTCGAAGAAGCATCCGCGTCAAACTTTTGGTTTTTAACCATTACCGTCACCTCGTAGTCTCCTTCTTCTGTATACACTACTTCATGAGGACCTTGACCTTCTGCAGTTGATCCGTTATTAAAATCCCACTCTAATTCATCTACTGTACCTAATAATACAGCAGTAAAAGTAGCAGGTTCATCTGTATAGATTTCTGAAGGCGATGAGGCAATTTCTACAGTTGGAGCTTTTAATGCAACTGATCTTACCGTTGTGAATGTAATATCATCCACTCTCCAAAGAGTATTGTAAGGATCATTGTCCATTTGTTTTGTCCAACGTAAACGTAAATTTTCTACCGATGGAATATCTTCATCAAGTTCTACCCAATACCAAATTGGATTAGTCTCATTTACGTAATCGAATTTATCAGCCAACGAAATTTCAATCCAATTCACACCATCAGTAGAATATTCAAATTTCATGCTTTCACTGTTATCTTCATTCGGAACGGCATCTCCATCGATATTAGAACATTTCATCATACCAAAAGATAAACGAAGATTATCTACACCAGATACATCAAAATCCTCTATTGAAAAAACATTCTTGTCTGCTGTATTAATAAATGCTGAATAATCTCCTGAAGCATTGGGGTAACCCGAACTAGCGTGTACCCCCCATTGCGTACCATAATGAACATTTGCCGTATGATCTTCAGCTAAAGTCCCTACACTCGGTTTTCCAGCCCATACTTGCCAAGCTGGACCACCTTCTGTATAAACGTAACCTTCAAGACCTTCTACAATAAGTTCTTGTTCAACGGTCTCACTATCATTATAATCAAAAACGTTAATCGTTAATGTTTCTTTTGATGAGTTGCCTTCACTATCTTCTGCTTCTAGCTCATAAATATAATTTCCAGCTGTTGGGAAATTAACTCTAAGGATTTCTTCAGAACTAATTTCTTGATTATCGTGATACCATTTGTAACTTACTATTTCTCCATGCTTACTTGATGAATTCGATCCATCTAATTCTATATACAATGGAGCGTATCCCATAGATTGAGAGCTATTAATAATTGTCTTTACATTATCATTAATTGTTACTAATCGATACGATGTAGAATGTGCTACTCCATCGCTATCCGTTACTTTTAAATAAATAGTGTGTACCCCTTCTGTATCAAATGATAGTTTAACTTTCTCTGTTGTAGCGACTACTTCTCCTCCGAAAGTCCATTCATAAGCAGCAATTGTTTTTCCATCTACTGCATAAGAACCACTTCCATCAAACTCCACTTCAACAGGAACTTGTACATGGTTTTCTTCTACTGTAATTACACTTACAGGTTGATTTTCTGTTGCTAAAGGAAGCACCCAAAGACCCGTACCCATTGTCGCAATATATAAATGCTCTTTGTTGTCTTGATCTTTCCAAATTTTACCTCTTCTTGCTAAAGGATATTCCAAATCATTTTGACCAGGAGTTCCCGTTAAATCTTCCAAAGTAATATCTGATAAATCATCTCCAATAGTAGCTTTAAAGAAACGAATACCACTAGACATTTCTTCTCCTCTTTCTCTAACATGGAAAGTAAAATAAAATTCTTTTTCCTTACCTACTAAACCACCAAATCCTGTTTTACAGTTATAGATATTTACCCAATCTGGCACACCAAAAGCTTCTGCCATACTTCTATCCACCACTTTTGTAAAAGTAGCTCCTTGATCTATAGAAATATGTAGTTCATAATCTACATTTGAAGAATTACCTTTAGTGACTAATAAGTAACTTGTATTTCCTTGTGCCCAAACGTTCATATCACCATTAGAACCCCATTGTCCTTCAAGTCCGTTAGAAGAACCATTGATTAACAATTTTGTCCAAGTATATTCTCCGCTAGACTGTCTTTCTCCTCTAAATGAACCGTTACCACAACGTAAATAAACTACATTTCCGTCGTTTGGATCAGAGATAATTTTTCTACCCTGACTTTGAGCTTCACCATTAGAAATTTTTCTGAAATAATGCTCTTCATTGTCATTGATTAGTTCAAAAATATTATCAGTTACATACGCACCGCCAATAGTAGAAATATATACTCTACCTGGGTTAAGTACATCTGCGTGAATACTAGAAATTCTATTTTGATCACCTAATCCTCTTAAATCATCAGAATAACCATCAATTAAAACTTTATATTGATCTGCAGGACCGTCTAAGTTGGTCATTGTTTTCATCAATAATTTACCAGACCACTCTGATTGTGCTCCACCAAAACCATTGGCAGTACCCACTAAAATAAGAGGATCTTGACCTTCTTTCATTACTAATTCTCCCGCATCTGCGTTCCAGTTACCTTGGAATACAATTGTTGGTTGATTCCAAGTATCACCACCATCATAACTTTCTACAATACCATTATCTCCCATAAGTTGAGCTACATAGTTTTTGTAACCCACCATGTCCCAGTTATAAGTTGATGCTGTACCGTTTGTTCTATAAAAACGACGTCCATTTAAAGTTTTCACATACGTTGATGTCACACAATTCCAAGTAGACGTTGCGGTAACATCACCTACATAAGTAGACTGTTGAGACATAATGAAAGCACCTCTTGTGAAAGTGTGGTTTGTCCAAGACGCAGGGTAATAATCATACGTTCTAGAAACACCTTGATAATCATTCCATCCAATATCTTGGATATCCATACCTGGGTTTCTGAATACCTCTACAACTTCACCAGATACAACATCTGCATTTACCGTAAAACGTCCTTCTAAAAGTGCATTTTCAGTACCATTACCACCTCTTTTAAAAGTACCCATCAACATAAAATGCTCTGTATCAGTACTCGTTTTAGAAATAAGCGGTCTCCAATGTGTTTGATTTTTTTCTTGTAATAGACCTGAAGCGTCTATTTCTACCCAAGTAGTCTCAGTATATTTTCTAACATATAAACCAGAGTTACCATCATTTCTTACGTATAAAGCATAAACCCACTCTCCGTTGGGAGTAATGTCAGCTCCTCTACATAATGTTGTATTTGCAGGTGAATTCAGTTGAGACCAATTCAGACCTTCATCCTTTGATAAAAATAGACCTTCTGTTGCTGCTAATAATACTTCACCATTGGTAGGGTGTACAGTAATAGTATTGACATTTCTTTCTCCACTATTACCACTAAATACTTTTTTAGTCCAAGTCACACCAGCATCATTAGAGTAATACACTGCCTTTTCTCCATTTTCAGAAAAATGAGGCACTGTGTCTTCTAACCAAGAGGGTGCAACATACATATTGTTCTCATCTGATGGATCAATTGCCATAGCTGAGATTGGCACATCTATGAACATTTCTTGAACATCCCAAGAGGCACCTTGATCTTTTGATACTGCAAAACCATTAGTTGCTCCTAATAACATCGTATTAGAATTGGTTGGTGCAATAGCAATATTAAATACATTGTTAAAAGGTGATGAATGTACATAATGCCATTTTTGACCATAGTCATCAGAGTAGTAATATCCTTCCATATCACTACATAAATACATTCGTCCGTCAATAGTTGGATCACATATTACATGTTGCACCTGACCACCATGACCGGGGTTAGCGTTCTTCCATTGAGCTGATAAGTTTGTTCCTATCAAAAAGAATAAAACAAGTAATAAAGTGTTCTTTAAGTAATTCTTTTTCATTGAATCTATTTTTAAAAAAATTTCATTTCAAAAAAGCTCTTATTAGATAAATAGCATCTCTAATAAGCATAATCCAAGATTCAAAAAAGTAATCGCAAAAGTCTATTGTTTTCTATATTGAAAGAAAACACTGCTTTTTAAGCGTCTAATTCGCTAATTAATATACCAAGATTTAATATTTCCATAGAAATTTTTAGAGATCCTTAGACTCTATTCGGTATATCAAATTTGTTCTTCAATGAAAAAAGCGTTTCTACATTGGTGGTAATTTGATACAAATTAGTTATCGATCACACCAATACTACACTAAAAATATTATATAAAAAGAGGCTGTCTCAAATATATTGAAACAGCCTCTTAAAATAGATTACTTACAAAAATGTCCCACAGTTGTTTAATTAAAATCGGAAGTTTGAATGGTCTATGTGAGCCTACTCTTCCAATTCAACTATTCACCTGTTTATTGGGCAAGTAACTTAATATTGTAAATATGTTCTCCATCAAAGATTCTAACAATGTAGATTCCTTTTCTTTGGAAAGGTACACTTACTTTTGATGTAGTTACTTCCATTGTTTCTAGACGTTGACCTGTAGTGTTGTAAATTCTTACTTCGCCAATAGGTTGGTCTTTTTGATGTTGTATATGAAGTTGGCCTTTTGCTGCCCAAACTTTCATTAACTTCAACTGGTCTTCGATACTTGTAGGTGGAGTTTCTTCTTTCTCATCCTCTATAAAGTGAGCATCCTTGATAAAGAACGTTCTATCATAGAAAGGAAGGATGAAAGATGCATTACTATCATCGTATTCAGATGAAACAATAAGAGTTTCTATTTCCTCTTTTACTCCATCATTTAAAATTTGGATATGAAGAGTATCAGAAATTTGTTCTCCCGCTTTGAATTGTATCATTGCTGATGATTTATTTAATGAATAATCATTCTCATCAGAAGTACCACTTAAATCTAAATTGATATCAAGATCTTGAGGCATTTCAAAAGGAGTTGTTGCGTAAACTACTACCTCATCTCTTGTGTCTTCATACAATGTATCTGAAGCTATCAAACGATAAGTTACAGGGAAACGACCTTCATTTATTATTTTAATATCGGCATTTGATTGTGCACCTATATCTACATGGCCAGAAATTACACTTGATAAACCAACGGTAACAAGTTCATCAGACTCAGCGATAAAGTCGTCCAAAACTGCACTTACTAAAATCTCTTCAGACATTGTCTCGCCTTCAGCAATAAATAGTGTATCAGTTTCTAGATGGATATCATCTGGGTTCGATAAAACTGCTAAACGAATATAACTGTCTTCTTTTGCCGGAACATCTAATTCTGCATAAAGTACTGCTGACTCTTGTGTTGCTTCGTGAAGTACATTTTTATCGACTACAATACTCGCCATTGCTCTATCATCCAAAGTAAACATTGGACCTTCGGCTTGACCGTAACTTGTAGATACTTTGATCAATCCTCCAGTTTCAAGTGTTTCAGGAATAGTGAACTTAATAGTTGTACTATTTTCTACAACAAAACGATCTGAATTATAGAAAGTGCCACCAATAGCTACACTTGTTACCCCTAAAAATCCTTCGCCTTTGATTGTAATTTCATCACCTCTCTTAGCATAATCGCTAGAGATTGAAGTAATCAAAGTTTCTCTTTGTATGATTTCAATATCATCAATTTTAACAATGTTAGCACCTGTCAGGTTTTCTACTCTAAAACGGATAGCTACATTGTCTGACATAGGGATATCTTCATTAGTAGATACTCTAAACCAAGTAGGTTGGAAAGGTATAGCATCGAAAGACATTTGTGTCCAAGTACGTAAACCATCAGTAGAGTATTCAACGATCAACTCGCTACCATCTGTATTCCAATTTTCGAAACGATACATACCAAATCTTAAAGTGGTACCAGGTCTGTATACATTTATTTTATCAAAAATTACATACATTCCATTTTCGTTCAAGAAGAAGTAGTGACCACCAGAAGCTCCTTCGTACTTGTCAGCTCCCATATTCCAATCTGGGTGTTCCTCTTTAGACATTCCACCTAAAAGGCTTTCACAAGAAATATTTGCATTACCTGTAATTAAGAAGTCTTTGGCGTTCCAGAAGTGTTGTTTTGTCACATGGTCATACATGTTAGACCATGGTCTATTGCTTCTATTTAAGTAGGTTGGCGGTAAACGATCTCCCCAAGATTTTGGTTCTATGTTGTTCGGATTGTTTAATGTTTCTTTAAAGAAATATTCTCCAGGACCCGGTTTATCTTCATCATAAATTTCTACTTCTAATGAAAACGGAACTACTCTATCTGAAATTCCAGCACTTGTCGAAGAAGCTGAAAGGTATAATTTTTTACCATATTCCTCGACTGTATTATCAACAATTTTTACTTTAGTTGATGCCACCGTAGTACCTGCTGGGAAGTATAAACTTTTTGATGAGATGATGACACTTTCTCCATCTACAATATAGTTTCCTGAAGCATCATTTAAGAATACAAACTCATCGGTTGCAAGCGCTTCTTCTAAAGTAGCTGTCAAAGTAAGTTCGTCTTCATCTGATTCTATCACCCAATTTTTATCAATTGATAATGTAACCATTGGTCTAGGGTTATCATGATAAATACCTACATTATCCATCCACCAACCTATCTCGTCGTTGTCTTCAAGGTTTGTAAAACGTATCGTTAAATTATCAGATTCTGGTAAAAAGCCTTGAATTTGTAGTGTTTCAAATGATTTTTGACCTGAATGATTCCAATCTAAAGTTAAACTATTATAGGTTATACCTTCATCTGTAGAGTATTCTACTCTAAAGTCATTCATGGCATCTGCTTGTCCTTTCTTATGTTCAGGTATTAATTGGAAACCTAACTTCAAGTCTGTATGACCAGTAGTCACTATACCAGACATAATAATATTATTGGTAGCATTACCTAAGAAGTTTACATAACTATCAAAAGTTTGATTAGATCCTGGAGCTGCTTCTCTTTTTCCAATTCTCGCTGTACCTGTATAGACGACTTCTTTAATGTCGAAATATCCGTTATTATAGTAGGTATCAATACTTCCATTCTCTCTCCAACCAAATGTTTCAATCCCAAGAACATAATCTTCATTGTACTCATCTAGTATTGTTAAACTAACTGTTTCAGGATATTCTGTATGAATACCTGCCGATGAAGAAACAATATCAAGATGCATTATTTCATTTCCTTCCTGTACCCCATCTCTTAAAATAATTAGTTTAGCAGTTGCTTCAGAGGTACCCGGATTAAAAATAAATTGAGCTATATCTTTATCTCCAGTCGAACTATATACTTCGTAATCATCTTGATCAATTCCATTCCCTGAAATAGCAAAGTTTACTGTTTGTGTTGAAAATACTGGAACTTCAGAAGTTAAAGTAAGTGTTACTTCTGTTTGGTCGATCTCTGAAACTACATCCTCACTTAGAGTAAGAGTCACTTTAGGTAATTCATCATCATGTACCATAAATGTAACTGTAGGTGAAGGGTCTCCAATAAGTGCACCTCCATCAATAGATTCAACAGATATAACCACCTCTTCAGATACTTCTAAAATAGCATCATTTACTACTTCAAATTGAGCTGTAGCAGAGGTAGTACCATCAGTAACAACCAATGTATTGTCATTGCCCAAAGTATATACTCTTTGGTGTGTTCTATCTTCAGGTAATGATAAAGTGATGGTTTGATCACCTTCCACTTTTTTAGTAAAATGTGCCGTTACAGTGATTTTTTCACCAGATCCTTCTGTAATTTCAGTCTTGTCGACCTCCAAGTTGAATAAACTTGCTGGAGAATCATCATCAAAAACTGTGATTTGAATCTGAGACATTTCTCCAACTTCAACTGAAGCTGATGTAGTAGCTATTTGAATAGTAATATCCCTTGTTGCTTCTTCAATATCATTATCAATCACATCTAAAATTGCTTTTCCTATTGTCTCACCAGCAGGAATAGTCACAACATTAGCTGCATTCGTTCCACCAACATCTGTTAAAGTGAATTCATCAGTAGGTAAACTTCCTGAAGTGGTTAATGTTATTTCAACATCTTGAGCTTCCACTTTAGATAATTCAAACTCAATTTCGATAGGATCATCATTTTCATTAATAGAAAGATCTGCAGTTTTGACATTCGCATAAGTAGGTAATAATTTACCTATTACACTAATATCATCTACTCTAAAACGGAATGTGGGATCTGTTAAACTAAATTTGAATTCTAGATCAGAAGTGGCTGGAATCATTCCATCTGTAAGGATGTAATAGTTCCAAAGATTTACACGACCAACTACCAAAGGTAATTCTAAATTAGTCCAAGTACCGTTGTTTGCTTTATCTCTGTACTCAATCGTCATTCCTTTATCAAGGTCGATATTTTTCCATTTTGAAATACCAAGAGCTAAAGCTATTTCACCATAACCTTCTGTATTAATACCATCCATTATAACAACAGCACCTGGGTCTGCAGAATCAATGATACCATAGTTACGTCCTGAAGCTCCTTGATAAACGCCTAAGTTATCACCTGATCCACCCCCGTAACCATTATTACCAAACTTTAATCCTGAACCACTCACTTGGTAAAAATTATAAGGTGATGAAGGATCAAGGGTAGCACCGTCGTCGGTTCCCGAAGCATTTGTAAAATCAATTGTTCCTAAAACAGTCGTTGAAAAATTATCAATAATTACTTCTTCAGAAGAAGTCACATCAGGACCAGTTAAAGTAAATGTACCTGTTGTTGCCCCTGCCGGTACAGCAAAGACTATTTCATTGTCTGATACTTTCTTATGATAATCTGAAGCTATTCCATTAAATACTACACCGCTAGTATTCCCAATATCTACACCTTTTACAGTAATAAAACCTGATGTAGTGGTTTCTTTTGGATAAAATTCGGTGATTTCTTGTGCATTCGTTATTTGAAAAGCAAACAACGATACCAGAAATATCCAACTGTATATATTTTTTATATTACTCATTTGATGATCATTTTTTGGATATTAACAAGAGAATTATTTTCATAAATCCTCACTAAATAAATTCCTTTAGGAAGATTAATTTCTACAGCTTGATGTGCATTAAATTGTGAGGTCTGTAAATGTTGACCTTGCATATTAAAGATCTCTACAGATCCACTTTGCACTCCTCTTACTTTAAATTGAGAGGTGGTAGGATTAGGATAAATCTCAACAGACTTCTTTAGTAAGTCCTCAGAAGAAGTGATATCTGAAGCTTTTACCATTAAAACATCATCGGTTGTAATTGTAAATACTTCTCCTCCTCTTGTGATTACTTTAACAGTTACTGTCTTCTTTCCTTCTGATGAATATTTTACAACATGAGGACCTTCTCCTTCAGAACTTTCTGCAATTGCACCTTCTCCAAAATCCCATTCGTATTTAAATATTTCACCATTATGATCCAGAACTAAAACAACATCCTCATTGGTAAATACCTCATCGCTACTTGGAAATACTTGTCCAGTTATAGAGTTAAAAATATTTGATACTCGAATTGAAGTAAGTTGAACAGCATCTCCCATATGGTTAATAGCTCTCACTTTCACTTCATAATTTCCCTGTTCTTGGAAACTGATTTGATGTGGTCCTTTTCCAAATGCAACATCCATATCATTACCAAAATCCCATTCAATTTTAGATACTGTACCAAATACCTCTGCAGAAAGTGTGATCATTTCATTTTTATCTACTGATGTATTTGAGGCGATTACATTAATTTTTGGTTTATCCATTATTACCCCTGTAGGTACAGAAAAAACAACATCATCGATACGCCATAAAGTATTTAAATCATTGGCATCCCCTTTTCTTGTCCATCTAAGTCTCAAGTTTTCTACTGATGGGAATTGCTCGTCTAATTCAACCCAGTACCACAAAGGGTTTTCTTCATTATTATAATTGAATTTATTCGCTAATGAGATTTCAGTCCAAGTAGTGCCATCTGTAGAATATTCAAACAGTAAACTTTCTCCGTTATCGTCATTTTGAACTGCTGTTCCATCAACTACAGAGAATTTCATTAAACCTAATGAGATTTTTACATGATCATGTCCTGAAATATCCAATTCTTCTAAAGAGAATACCTCATCATTTTGAACAAAAGCAGAGTATAAACCTGTAGATTGTTCATAACCTGAACTTGCATGAATGCCCCAAGTAGGTCCGAAATGGATCTTAGCATTATTATCTTCCGCCAGTTTAGCGTGTCTTGGTTCTCCACCCCAAAGTTGCCCATTGTTATTGGGATCAATGATGGTAAAACCTTCGAAGTCTTCTCTTATTAATCTTTTATAACCTGTTGATTCACCTGTAAACTTACTTACCTCAATATCAATCGCACTTGAGGCCTTTTCTCCATTGGCATCTTCAATTTCTAAAACGTAGGTAAATGAACCAGCCTCTTTATGATATGGATTAAATTTAACTTCTTCTGAAACTACGTTATCATTTAAAATCCATCTATAAGCTACTATATCTACATCGCCACTTTTTGATTCAGAACCATCTAAACCAATATATAAAGGAGCAAAACCAACAGTTTGTGTAGTCGTAATTTTACTTGATAACGTTAAATCTAACGCTCTAATACTTTTAGTAGTTCTACCTTGATCTCCTAGATCATCAGTCACTAATAAAGTAACGACATATACTCCTTCGTTTTCATAGGTATGTGATGCTGTTACTCCTTCTGCAGTTGTTCCATCACCAAAATCCCATTCATATTTTACAATAGTTCTATCTTCAAAAGGTTGTGAAGCTGATGCATCGAATTGGATTGTTGCCGGAATTTGAGCTTCATCTTGATCAACATCAATAATGCCCACTGGAGCTTCAGGTTTTTGTAAAGCTAACTTCCACATACCTGTACCCATTGTCGCTACATATAAATGTTGTCTTTCGTTCTCATCTTTCCAAATTTTACCTCTACGCGCCACAGGAAATTCTATATAGTGTCCGTTAGGATCACCCGTCAAATCTTCTAAAGTTATATCCGATAAATTGTCTCCAATTCTAGCTTTAAAAAAGGCGATACCTCTTGTGATTTTCTCTCCATGTTCTCTAGCGTGGAATGTAAAGTAAAACTCTTTGTTTTGACCCACTAAGCCTCCAAATGCTGTCTTATTATTAAAGATATCTAACCATGTTGGATGGTTAAAAGTTAAGGCCGTTTCTCTATCTACCACCGATGTGAAGTTATTACCATTATCATCAGAAAGGAATAATTCATAATCCATGTCTGAACTATTTCCTTTAGTAACTAAAAGGTATGAAGTAGCACCATCAGCCCAAACAGTGAAATCACCATTCGATCCCCACTGTCCTTCTAAACCTTCAGAAGAACCATTAATTAATAATTTTGTCCATAGATATTCTCCATTTACCTGACGTTCTCCTCTAAATGAACCATTAGAACAACGGTAATACACTATATCAGAATTTACAGGGTCTGACATTATTTTTCTACCCTGAGATTCTGTTTCTCCTGAAGTGATTTTTCTGAAATAATAATCTGAGTTATTTTTGATTAACTCAAAGATATTATCAGTTACATAAGCACCGCCAATAGTAGAAATATATACACGTTCTGGCTGAAGTGGATCACTATGTATAGAAGAAATTCTATTGTTATTTCCTAAACCTTTTGTACTTCCGGTATTTCCATCAATTAATACAGAAAAAGTATCTGAGGGACCCTCTAAATTTTTGATGCGTTTCATTAATAAACGACCATCCCATTTATCTATAGCTCCACCAAAACCGTTAGCAGTTGCTGCTAAAATTAATGGCTCTTCTCCATCCGCAAGAATAGTTTCTAAAGCGTCTGAGTTCCAGTTTCCTTGATTAACAATAGTAGGTTGGTTCCAAGATTCACCACCGTCATAACTTTCTACTAAACCATTATCGGCCATACCTTGTACCACATAATTTTTATAACCAGTCATATCCCAGTTAAAAGTAGAAGCTGTACCATTTGTTCTAAAGAACCTTCTTCCATTTAATGTTTTTACATAGGTTGAAGTAACACAATCCCATGTACTTGGTTCTGTTACATCTCCCACATAAGCAGATTGTTGAGACATAATAAATGCCCCTCTTGTAAAACTGTTATTTGTCCATGAATCAGGGAAATAATTGTATGTTCTTGTTACTCCTCTGTATTCGTTCCATCCAATTTCTTTGATGTCCATTCCTGGCCACATAAATGCATTTGAAATGGTACCGGCAACTACATCGCCAGAGACATTAAAAGAACCTTCTAATAAAGCATTTTCTACTTCATTTCCACCTCTGTAGAAAGTACCCATCATCACATAATGCTGTGTTGCAGTACTCTTATCAGAAATAATTGGTCTCCAATGCGTTTGATCTTTTTCTTGCATGATACCATTAGCATCTAGTTCTACCCATGTGCCATTATCGTATTTTCTTACGTATAACCCAGAGTTACCATCATTTCTAATGTACAATGCATACACCCAAGTACCGTCAGGAGAAATTGCGGCACCCATACAATCACCTGTATTAGAAGGAGCTTCGATTAACGACCAAGTAGTACCGTTATCTGATGATGAGAATAATCCTTCTTGAGCTGCCAAAACAACATCTCCAAGACTAGGGTGAACTGATAAAGTAAATACATTTCTTTTACCACTACCTACTATATAATTTGCTTTATGCCAAGTAGTACCACCATCTTTTGTTGAGTATACTTCTCTTACACCTGTTGGCGAGAATTCTTTAACCTCATCTTCTAACCAAGATGGAGCAAAATACATGATATCCTCATTATTAGGGTCAATAGCAAGAGCTTGTACTGGATAATCAATAAGATCTTCAAGAACAGTCCAAGTTGTACCTGCATCTTTAGATAAAGCAACACCATTAGTGGCGCCCATTAATAAAGTATTTGAATTAGATGGAGCAACGGTAATATTAAAAATATTATTGAAAGGAGAAGATGGATGGTAAATCCATTTCTGTCCATAATCATCGGACACATAATAACCTTCCATATCACTACATAAATACATACGCCCGTCAATATTTGGATCACAAATCACATGTTGGAGCTGTCCACCATGTCCGGGGTTTGTATTGTACCATTGCGCTGAAGCTACATGAGCATGTAGCAGCACACAGATCAGAAGAAATACTGATCTAAAAAATGATATCAATTTCATAATTAAGTTGTCTTAAGTAAGTCTTTAGTATTATAGATTTGAATGCAGCATAAATAAAAAGTGCATTCAAGTAGAATAGGTTATCTCATCAATAAATCAAACCATCTTTTTATTATTATAAGATAGAGGCATTTGTAAAAGCGTTATATCTAACTGTTTTTAAATAGATAAAACGTTTTTACGAATGCTTACACATCTTTAAAAAGAAGGGCTCTATTTATAGAAATTGTGAGATTCCCTCAATTATATATTAGCTTTTTGGTACTGGTTGCTCATACCAAATTTGTAATCTTCCTTGTTTAGGATTGTGCTCAAGTACTTGTTCCCAAGGAACTACACCTACTCTATCTGCCCATGTTTGCCAAGCGGCTTTCATTTCCTGAAGTTTTTGAGGATGTTCAGCGACAATATTTTTTGCCTCTACTGGATCCTTCGATAAATCATATAATTCATCCGTTCCTTCAGGATAGATGTTGACCCATTTCCAATTTCCCACTCGAGCAGCTTTGTTGCCTTCGTGTTCCCAGAATAAACCTTTATGTCCGTCTCTAACATCACCTGTTAAAATTGGTACTAAAGATCTACCTTCCATAGGTTGTATCGTTTGATTTTTATGGGTAGTTGGATAATCGGCTTGAGCTAGTTCCATAATAGTAGTCATTACATCTACAATATGGCCAGGTTGATTATCTATAGATTTTGGTTTCACCATTTTAGGATATTGCACTATAAAAGGAGTTCTGATACCGCCTTCATGTCCCCAATGCTTAAACATTCTATAAGGAGTGTTACTTACATTAGCCCAAGGTAATTTATAACATCCGAATGAACCTTGTTCACCAAGAGGGATGTTAGGATCTCCCCATGAGTAATCTTCTCTAGTACCTCCATTATCTGATAAGAAAATGATCATGGTATTATCTAGTTCACCTAGTTCTTCTAACTTTTTAACTAGATCACCAATACCTCTATCCATATTTTCTATTTGAGCAGCATAAATAGACATACGTAAATCGTAATCATCTTTTTCTGCTTCAGATAGTTTATCCCAATCATCTACTAAACGATCTGTTTTTGAGATAGGATAATCTTGAGGAATAATTCCCAACTCTTTTTGCTTCTTAAAGCGAGTTTGACGTACCTCTTCAAAGTTTCTTTTGTATTTACCTCTGTATTTAGCAATATCTTCTGCTCTTGCTTGCAAAGGAAAGTGGGGGGCTACATGTGCTAAGTATAGAAAAAATGGTTGATCTTCTTTACTCATTTCTTCTACGAATTTAGCTCCGTATTCGTTAATAGCTTCAGTTGAATAGTAATCTTCTCCAGGATGTTCTAAAAGGCTATCATTTATAGCTACAACTTGATCTCCTGGAAAAGGATAAAAATACGCTCCTCCATGATGAGGGAATCCATAAAATTTATCAAATCCTTTTTTTGTTGGCCAATAAGCTTCGTCATTACCCACATGCCATTTTCCTGAAAGGGCAGTATTGTATCCATTAACTTTTAGGGCCTCAGCAATAGTTACTGCATTATTAGGTATGTATCCACCATAATTTGGTAAATCACAATCCTCTTGCATAAAACCCATATTTGCTTGATGAGGGTACAAGCCTGTTAATAAGCTTGCTCTTGTTGGACAACATCTAGAAGCATTGTAAAACTGTGTTAGGCGCATACCGTTATCGGCCATTTTGTCGATAGATGGAGTATTAATTTCTCCACCATAACAACCCAGATCCGAATAACCCATGTCATCTGCCAAAATCAAGACAATATTAGGTCTCTTCTCTGTTTTCTCTGCCTGCCCTGCCTTTGGAGCACAAGAATAAATAAAAGCAGATAAACTAAAAAAAAGTAGTATAAGTGTCTTCTTCATATCATTCATTATAATTAAGTAAGTTCTTGCAAGGCAATAAGTCGGTCGCCTTATGATCGTTAGTAAGTCTCTCTAAAAAAGTTATATGGGATATCCCATATATAATATTCAAAAAGAATATTTTGAAAAAGAGGGATGTATTGCTACATCCCTCAAATTATATTTACTGATGGATAAATCTACCCGTTAGGATTTCATTTCCAGTATTTAATCTAATGATATAAACACCTCTTTGTAAATTTTGTGCATTTAAAGTGGCACGACCGTTTACAACATTGATGATAGATACTAAGTTAATTCTACCTTCTGCATTGTAAATTGATACTTGCGCATTGTTAATATTCAATTTGTTATCTACGAATAACGATAATTGATTATTTACAGCATGTACTTTTAATTTATCCAATGCTTTTTCTAAATCAATAGATGTTGGAGGTCCTGTAGGTGCTTTAATTAAGATCGAAACAGATCTTGTTTCACCTATAACTGCACCATCACCCATTGTGGAAGCCATTGTAAGAGTTAGTGTCTCATCTTCTTCAAAGTCATCACTGTCTTCTAAGATAGATAATGTTGCCATATCAGATTCCGAAGCATCTTTAGCAATAGTTAATTCAGATTTATCTAAATCATAATCATCATCACTAATTCCTTCTCCTGATACTTCTAACATCACTTTCGTTTCACTGATAGCACCAGCACTTGTTGTTAATTTAATTTCTACAACATCACCTTCCATTACTTCACTTTCAGAAGATGTAATTGTAATGATTGGGAAAGCTAAATCAATCACAAAGTCGTCCATTGAAGTGGTGTCTTTCTCATAGTTTTCTGTCATGATTGATACAGGTGCAGTAATTGCTCCTTCAGGAACATAAACCTCAGCAACCGAATCATTTAATGACATAAATTCACTAGCGTCTACATCTCCAAACTTGATGCTTGAGATATTGTAAAGATTATCACCGTGTAGGTAAATTAAACCACCAACAGGACCACTTGCAGGAGAGAAACTTTCTAAGTATGGCTCTGCTGCCATTGCATCTAAATTATCCACAGAGGTTACATTACCGCCTTCAGTTCTTTCGATTAGAACTTGTGCTCTACCCACTGCATCTGCTCCAAAAGGAACAACTAAACTTAAAGATTTACCATCTTGCGAAGTTTCAAATTCAGTTACTTCAATTTCACCTAACCATACCTTACTAACGTTAGTAAGAGACGATCCTAATACCTGAACTGATTTACCTACTTTTTGCTTTTGTGGTTCAAATCCTGAAATTTGAGCCGCACCTGCTGGGTAGCCAGTTACTTTTACATCATCAATAAAGATATGATTATCTACATCCTTTACAACTTCCCATTTAAGAGATAAATTTGGAGTTGAAGGAAGTTTATATCCTACTCTAACTTGCTCTAAAGTACCACCAACAGAATATGGCATAGAACCACCACCAAATTCTTTAAATTCTCCGCCATTTTCAGAGAAATATAATTTTAAAGCTCCATCTAATTGTAACCAACCCCAATAAGCTGTACCAAATGAAAGACGGATGTTCTCTAAACCTTCTGTATCAATTCCAGAAATAGTAATTGATTGGCCTTTTTTCATACCATAAACAGCTCTAGCTGAGCCACCTTCGTAGTTGGCCTTATCTTGACCACCAAACCAAACTCTTGATGCACCACCAGAATAGGTAATATGCTTTAATTCTTGAGCTGCTTGATTACCATCAACTCCCCACCATAAAGTACCACCACCGTAAGGTGCATCTTCAAATGGCTCATGCATAATTAAAATTTCAGCATCTGAGAATTGTTTAGGATATAAAAATTCTTGGTGTGAACCTCTAATTCTACCATCTTTAGTAATAAAGGTAACAGAATCCTTCACATCATCCTCTATGTATTCTGGTACTACAAAATACATTTCAGTATCTGTAGACTCAGAGATAATCTCCGCTTCAGCTGCTCCAATCTTAATTGTTTGTACTGTAGATAATAAATTAGTACCAGTTACTGTAATTGTATCTCCTGGAAAACCAGAGTTAGGAGTATAATCTGCTAATTCAGGAAAAGTACTAACACCAGTATCTTTATCTTTTGTAATATGTTCTTGTGCGTTTGCTGTAAAAGTCGTTGCTGCTCCAATAGTTAGGGTTGTCAGCATCAACTTACTCATTGACTTGAGTAGTTGTAATCCTTTCATAAAAGTAAAGTTTTAAATTGTAAATTTAAGATTGTTTCCCACCCGTAAACTTACGGGTGGTTGTTTTAGTTGATTAAGGATTTTGATCTCCAGGAGATAAATCCGGATTATTTTGAATTTCATTCAATGGAATTCTGAATAAGGTTTCAGGGCTATTCCATTGGATATTTTGGACTGATGACCTATCAAATGAATTGTAAACTGTTGATGGATAAACAGATTTAACGGTTTCATTATAAGCACCCATTCTTTTCCAGTTGAAGAAACGTTCTCCTTCTCCTACTAATTCTAATGCTCTATCATGTGCAACAATTTCAATCATTTGTTGTGCTGATGGAGAAGAAGACACAGGAGATGCATCACGGTTTGTTCTAAGGAAATTAATATCTGGTAAAGCACCGTTTACTTGACCATTTAAAGCTCTGATTTCTGCTCTCATTAATACTAGCTCATCTAAACGAATGATTGGCCAGTTGGTAGTAGAACCTAGATCTAAAGAGAATTTATTAAAAATGTAAACAGTATCAGAAATTTCACCTGTTTCAGGATCTTCTAATTCTACTTCTCTAGTAAACTTACTTAATCTAAAGTATTCGTCATTTTTAACTAAACCATTCTCATCTAAGTAGTTACTCATAAATGATTTTGTAAGAAAAATTGCTGATACCTCACCATCGGTAATTTGATCTACATTAAACATCATGTTATAAGGTTCAGAAACTGTATAATTTGCTGTTAACGGTCTTAACTTAGAGGCATCTTGAACTCCAGAAGTACTGAACAATGTTTCTGCATCCAATGTTGTTGTCATAGTCATGTTTGCTGATGGAGCAATAGCTTCATCAAACAATACTTGACCAGGTTGAAAACCAATTAACTTTGTTAGCAATTCTTCAGCTTCCGTCATTTTATTCATTTGGAAAAGAACTCTTGCTTTCAATGCTAAAACATCAAATTTATTTGCTCTTATTCTATAAGCTGGGAAGTTTTGGTGTAGAGAACTTTCAAACTTTACAGGAATAGCTTCTGCAGCAGCGTCCAAATCATTTAAAATAAATTGGTAACACTCTTGTACAGTACTTCTACCACCGCCATTAAAATCTGTAGCAGGTTTATCTTTAAGAATAATACCCGGATCATTTAAAGTTGCAGTAGAGTATTGAACTCCATAGTATCTTAAAAGAAGGAATGAATTAGATGCTCTTAAAAAGAATGCTTCTCCTCTAAGACGACCTCTTTGAGTTGTGAATAGAGGATCAATTCCTTGTTCAGATTCAGTGACTGCAAGAACAATATTTGCTTGATTTATAGACTTATAAGCATTAGACCATAAACCATCATTTTTAAATTCTGCTCTAATGTATTCATACTTGTTCTTATAAGAACCTAATTTAGTACCATCAATTTTTGCCGCAGTGTAATCAGCAATTACGTTAGCATCTGCTAAGTGGTTAGAATTATAGGCTTGTGCCCAAAATTTATACCCTTCATTAATCACTAACTCAATATTGTACGTAGACTCGTCTACTTCACTACCTGGAAATTCATCCGTTGGCCCTACATCCTCAAATTTCACACAAGAAAAGAAGAGTAATTGCCCGATCACTACTATTAGTGATAATTTTGTTGCAATATTTAATTTTATATTCATCATCTCCCTATTCTAAAAAGTTAAGTTTATGCCTGCTTTAAGTTGCATTGCCTGAGGAGGGTTACCTTTTACTACACCAGGTGCAATGTTCGCCTCAGTTGGTGAGAAGTTACCCAATGAATTAGATGCTTCTGGATCCCAACCTGGGTATTTTGTAAATGTGATAAGGTTGGTACCCGACACATAAAAACGAAGATTATTTAATTTCAACTTCTCAGTAACTGATTTTGGTAAGGTATATGCCAACGTCACGTTTTTCAATCTGATAAATGAACCATCATACAAGAATCTTGTTGATCTAGAACCTTGGAATGGATCTCGTTTACCAAATGGATGATCATAAATTACTCTAGGTACATCTGTTTGATCACCCGGCTGTTGCCATCTTTCATCATACATTTGTTGAGGTACGTTTGTAAGTGCGTTACCAGATCTCATATAGGCCATCAAGTTCATCTCATCATCATAAATCCAGTTTCCTTGACGGAATGTAAACATAAAGCTGAATGAGATTCCTTTATAATTGAAGCGGTTTGTAATACCACCAGTGAAGTTTGGAAGACCTGTTTTTCCTTCAATAGGCTGAATTAAGCTTTCCATTTCAGAAGTAGTTGGTCTTGCTGGATCTTCAAACTGATAAGGCTTACCTGTTTCAGGATCTTCATACATTTCGTAACCTGTCTGAGGATCAACCCCCATATACTTCACCATTTGGTATGAGGCTACAGAACCACCAATTACTGGTAAGGCTAAACCATTCGATTGTTCTAATACTGATGGATCTACCGCTAACTCTAACACTTCGTTTTCTAGGTAAGCAACATTGGCCGTTAAGCTCCAATTAAATGCTTTCTTCTTAAACATGTTGAATGTTAGTGATGTCTCCACCCCTTTATTTCTAATTGCTCCAGAGTTAGTGATAAACTGTCCACCACCTTGTGAAGGAGGAAGGAATAATTTAGCCAATAGATCTCTGTTTGTTTTATCATAGTAAGCTACTTCACCCGTAATTGCACCATCGAATAATTCGAAATTGGCTCCAATATCTAAAGAGTAAGCTCTTTCCCATCCGATATTATCTGTAGAACCAGTCAATCTCAATGGAGAAATACCTGGGTAGTTACCATATGATTGGCTATTGAATACCCAATTGGCAAAAGCGGCAGATTGATCGATTTCAGCATTACCAGAAACACCATAAGATGCTCTTAGTTTTAAGTAAGTCAATACATCTGATGACGCTAAGAAGTTTTCTTCTGAAATGTTCCAACCAACGGATGCAGAAGGGAAGATACCCCATCTATTTTTAGCACCAAATCTTGATGATCCATCGGCACGAGCACTCACCCCTAAAAGGTATTTTTGTTTGTAAGAATACTTACCTCTAAAGAAACCTGAATAAAAGATTACACCATTTTGTCCTGATCTCCATTCGATAATTTCTTGTGCATTACCTACATTCTTAATTGAGTTTGTTGGAGGGAAACCAACACCTTTCATCGAAAGGAATTTTTGTTCTTCACCAAAGCTTTCAAAACCTAACAATCCATCGAAACTGTGATCTCCAACTGTCTTATTATATTTTAAAATAGCATTGTAGTTAATGTATGTTCTAGCTTGCTTAATGTTATCTGCATAACCGAAACAATCATCACATTGTCCTTTGATTGCTACTGTAGAAATAAATGGAGAGTACCATACTTCTCTTTCATATCCTGTATATGTCATACCTACCATCGCATCCAATGTTAAATCATTTGATATTTTATAAGAGATATCAGCTGAATTAATTGTAGTCATTGAAGTCGACTTATGATAGAAGTATTCCTCATCTGTTGCAGGAACAATGTTATTCAATGAGGTCGGTTGGAAATAAGTACCGTCAGGATTTCTAACAGGTAATTGAGGTGTTGCGTTTCTAATAAAGTTCAAACCTGTTGGGTTGTTCCAATATTGGAATACTCCACCACTTTGGCCTTGTACATTAAGGAAGTAGATGTTAGTAGGATACTGAGAGTTATCTACTGTACTAATGTTTGTGTTAATACCAATTTTTAGTTTATCACTTACATCAAACTTAAAGTTACCTGCGAAAGACAGACGCTCATTGTCGTTGGCATTTAAAATACCTTCTGTTTTAGCATAAGTACCATTCACACGGTAAGTCATCCCTTCATTACCTCCAGAAACTGCAACCGAAGCATTCATTGATTGTCCCTGACGGTAAGCTAAATCATATTTATCAATATCCGTAGATCTAGCAACATCGTCAGTATACCAAGGCGTTGAAGCTGAAGTTGTATAAGGTAGGATTCTTTTATCTTCAGGAGTACCTGCATTATCCCAACCTTCTTCCACATAATTCAACCAATCATTTGTTCTTAAATGTTTTAACTTTTTAGTTGGTCTATTTATACCTTGAGAGTAATTCACTTCCCAAGTAGCTTTACCCTTTGCACCTTGCTTAGTCTTAACGATAATTACACCATTCGCACCACGTGAACCATAAATTGAGGTAGCTTCTGCATCCTTCAATACTGTTACACTTTCAATATCTTCTGGGTTGATATTTGTCATGGGGTTATAAGAGGTACCAAAATTACCTGTACCATCTGTAGGATACGAAGTAAAAGGAATACCATTAATTACATATAAAGGAGAAGAGTTACTTGAAAGAGAACCCGTACCTCTTACTCTAATATTTACTGCTCCACCTACAGAACCACTTGCGTTAGTCACATCCAAACCAGGAGACATACCTTGTAAACCTTCTTGGAATGAGTTCTGAACAGATTCTTGCAATTGATCTGAATCAATAGTTTGATAACTACCTGTACTCATTTTCTTAGATTCTGTAGCGTAACCTGTAATTACTACCGCTTCTAATTCTTGTAGATCTTCATCTAATGCAATACTAATATTTGATCTTCCTGAGATGCTAACCTCTTTAGTAGTAAAGCCAGTTGATCTGAAAATTAAAATTGCATTATTCTTATCCCCAATCGTAATTTTAAAATTACCATCAAAGTCCGTTACTGCACCATTATTATTAGGTGAGTTTTTTTCCAAAACGTAACCACCAATAACTGGCGCACCGTCTGTTGCTGAAGTCACCTTACCAGAAATGATTTCTTGTGCATACACTAGGTTTGCACTAAAAATAAAACTGAGTAAAATGAAAATTTTTGTTCTTAAAAAAAGTTTATCACGATTCATAAAGCTTGCCTTTATTCTTGAAGAGTTCTTTAATTCGCTTAGAAAAAATTCTTATAACAATATTCGCTGATTTTACCCTTAAAAGTCTTTTCATTTATAAAATTGAAGCTAAAAGTGTACTTATAACGCAAATTTCGATGTTTTACAATTATTTCCTTTTTCTGTGGATTTTCAAATAATTGCTTTTTAAAGACTTTTAGAGCTGTTTTTTAGTATTAATGGTAGACACAAATATTCTATAAGAGCACAATTGGTTCTTACCTACCACAAAAAGTTTTTAATAAAAAATTGAAGAATTAAAGAAATCACTTAGTTATATACAAAAGTTTAAATACTTAATTTTTAAATAATTATCACTGGTCAAATACAAAGAATAGTCGAGTCACATCATTATAAAATGATATAAAATCAATATATAAAAAATACTCCTTAAAGAAAGAAGATAATTGTAATATTTTAGCTGAAATAGCGGAATGTTGATCTACCTAGTCGGTCTGCTTATTTCAATTAAATCCAATAAATCTTTTCTAAAAAGAGTATTTTATATAAAGTTCACCTCGTAAACTTAGAGAATTATGATTGCACTTTATCAAGATTACTTTTCATTACCGTACTTTTTGTGCCTCTAAACACAATCAAAAAAATTATTAAATATGTCGGTATCCTATAACTTTCAATTTTCAAAAAGTAAGTACTCATCAATAGCCTTAATATAAATGCAATTTTAGTAGTTAAAATGTAAAACTATTTACGTAAAAACTGACTATTCTTTGTTGATCCACCAAGGTGCTGTAAACATCCAAATAGATGTACCAACCAGTATAGTATTTTTATAATTTTCTATATTCATTTCACCTAAGAATACCAAAATACATGGCACCAAAGTAACCGCTAAACCAAAATACGATAGCGGCTTTAATAAATGCTTAGTTAAGTTCATTGACTGATAAATTTTCAAGTTCAACATCTTTATCATCCGCTTTTGATTGAATCAATTTAGCGGTAATGATATACGTTATAAATCCTAGTAGCCAACCCGGAATAGCTGCAAAAAAGTAGAAATCTAAATCAAATCCTTTGTAAAATAAATAAGAACCTAAAATGGATAAACCCCATGATAATAGTACGGAATAATTTAACCACGATTTTTTCTTCTCAGCATAATTTGATATTAATCCTATCTTAGGAAAAATAAAGATATCAGCTAAAACAATAGATCCAATTGGTGCCGCACATAATGCATAAACCCCTAAAAACTGATCTAATTTGGATACAAAAGCGGGAGAACAAGCAAGTACAGTAGTCACACACCCTACAATTAAAGTTATTTTCCATCTTTTTAATTTTGGAAATAAACCTTGTACTGCTAGTCCTGATCTATAAATAGTTGGATTGGCGGTTGTCCATCCCGCAATCACCACACATAATAATCCTGCATATCCTGCTCCCATAAAAGCAATTTGCCCCGGAGAAGGATTCGATTCACCCATCTGAAGGGCTACTGCACATAAAATACCTGACGCTAACCAAGCCATAAAATGACCGATAAACATACCAAAAGCAGAAGCTATACCGTAAGAAGCTTTCTTGGCATATCTATAAATTGACATATCTGATAAACCTAAATGCATGGCACTATTACATAACCAAGCAAAAATCATAATATGCCAAAAAGTATATTTTGTTTGGCCATCAATTGGAACACCTGTCCAGATTTTTTCTTCTGCTACTGTAAAAAAGTCAGATATTGAAGTAACACCTAACTGAGGGAGCATGGCTACACCTGCTGAGAAAAATATGATAGGCATCCATGGAGCAAAAATATTAGCAAACTTAGATACTTTATCAAATCCAAATGTTGCTACAACTGTAATTACTGCGCCTATGGCAAAGATAATTCCCACCCACAAAGGACTTGTTGGATAAAGATCATTTAAACCTGGACCTTTAATATCCAACATAATCCCAACTGCAGATGCTGAAACACCTATCATGGCCGAAGCCGTCACACAAAACAAAAGTCCGTTAACACTATTATATAACGTAACGATACCTTTTCCACTAATTCTTTCTAATTGGTAAAAAATTGTTGTTCTAGTTTTTACTGCAGCTGGTGCACAAAATAGTACCCAACTTAATGTAGCTAGTAAGTTTCCTATTAATAATCCCCAAAAAACATCCATAGCAGCCGCACCATGTAAAACAAACAGCGGTCCTATTACAAATTCAGTTCCTGCTATATGTTCTCCAGATACCATTCCTACAAAGCTTTTAAAGCCTTTTACTTCAGATTTTGGGACAGGTTCTCTCTCGTATTCATTTACGCTTTCGACCTGTTCCGCAAATAGTTTCTTTAATTGCATAATATCTATGTATAATTTCCTATTCTCAAAAGTATTTTAATTTGTGTCAAAAAGACTCTTATTTAGAAATACCAAAGAAAATTGCGTGTTCTAACTCATCTATTTTTCTTTTTATTCAAAAATTAATAGTTTTTATACTATTGATAACCAATCACTTGCCCACCTCAAACACAACCTGATTTCTAGTCTTTCATTCTTTAGAAAGTAGAAAATCCTTCGCTTTTATATGTGTTTCTTCCCTTATTTAAGGTAGGCTTTGGACTAGTTTAAGACAGAAATGATGATTTTTAGGATCTTTATTTTAAATCATAACATGCCATTTCATCAGTTAATATTCATTGGAAATTAACAAGTGACTTGGAAAATAGTATTCTAAATTGTGAAGAGATAGTTCTTCATTTATAGCCTGTCATAAAGACCTTCATTAAAAAGAAATTTAATATCATACTTTAAAAAGATAGCCACTACCCTTTAGGATAGTGGCTAAATTAAATAAAACACAAAGTGTATTATCTAACAAACTGACTTACTTAATTATGAGTTTTATGCTTTTGATACCGTTTCTTAAATAGTATACACCTTTTGGTAAATCACTTACTTGGATACTATTTGATTCGATATTTTTAATCATTTTTACAACCTGACCTACTGAATTAAAGATCATTATTTCTTGTGAAGCATCTAGGTTTTTCACGTTTATAATATCTGTAGCAGGGTTTGGATATACTAATAGTGCAGATGATGATAAACCATTTTCGATTGAAGTTGGTCGATCTTCTTCATAAGTTGCTGTAATTGTTATATCCATATTCGGCATTGTCACAACAGCACTATTTGATGTAGCATCATCTAAGTATTGAACATCACCAGTCCAAGCTGAGAACTTAAAGCCTTTTTCTGCCTCATCAGCAGTAATAGTGATTGTTTCTCCTTCTTCAAAAGATCCAGAACCATCTCCATTTTCTACTGTTAATGTAAATGTTTCTACTCCGACCATTTTGTAAGTTGCAGTTACAGCAACAGTAGCACCTGGCATTGTTACATTTGTAGTTGCAGACATTGCATCTTCTAATGCCGCTACATCACCTGTCCACTGGTTAAAGATGTAACCTTCCATTGCAGCGTTAGCCGTAATTTCTACTACTTCTCCTTCCTTATAGTTACCTGAGCCTGTTCCTTCTGATACCGTTAGTGTATAAGTATCTTCTGGAGCCATTTTATAGGTTGCAGTTACAGATACTGCCGCAGAAGGCATTGTTACTTTTGTAGTTGCAGCCATTGCATCTTCTAATGCTGCTACATCACCTGTCCACTGGTCAAAGATATAACCTTCCATTGCAGCATTTGCTGTAACTTCAACCATTTCTCCTTCCTCATATTCACCAGATCCTGTTCCTTCTGATACCGTTAGCGTATAAGTTGCTACATCTGTGAATGTTGCAGTTATTGCTATAGCCTGAGCAGGCATAGTTAAAGTAGTTTCTGCACTTTTCGGATTAATTAGATGTGATACATCACCAGTCCATTCAACAAATCGTTTACCACTAGTTACATTCGCTTTTACCATTACTTCAGAACCTTCAAAGTAATCTCCAGACCCTGTACCTTCATTTACTGTTAGAGTAAACGATTCAGTATCATCTTCGATATAATTTGCCTTTAATTCGATATTTCTACCAGGCATCGTTAATGATGTAGTCGCTTTATTAGCGTCTTCTAAATATCCAATAGCGCCTGTCCAGTTTTTGAAAATATAACCTGCTTGAGGTGCATCAGCTACAATTTCAATACCAGCTCCTGCTTTGTAAAAACCTGAACCACTACCATTTACAACTTTTAGTTCTTTGTCTAATGGTTGACCTAACCAACGGATGTTATCAATATTAATATCACCGTAATCACTATTATTTAAACCAGTAGAAACCAAACGTATTTTCACATTACCTTCATACGTTAAATCTTGAAGATAAATAGTTTCTCTGTTCTTACCAATTTGCCATTCTCCTTGTAACTCATCATTTATCCAGATTTCTAATCCGCCTAAATCCTTGTTATTTTTCACATCTACAGAGAATGTCGTAATACCGCCACCAACTGTACCTTCGAAACTTGGTGCAGGATTAGTGCCTGGCTTTCTCATCTTTATGTTACTACCATCCATTGTATTGATGCCTTTACAAGATGAATAAGACCAAGTTACACCACCGTCTCCAACATAATCGCCAGTTCCCCAAGCTTCAGCAAATGTAGGGAAGAAGTTAAATGTTTCATGACCACCAGCTGTTAAACCTGCTTGTGCTACAGTCACAATTTTATTCTCACAACCTGCAATAGTGATTATTGCTGTTCTAACATCAGAAGTATTATTGGCTTCCATTGTCACTGTAATCGTATTATCTTCTAATACTACATCAACAAAAGATTTATCTACATGTACTTCATAGGCTGATGAAGCAGTAATATCGACTGTTTGAACTCCTCCCTCCGAAGTAAAGTTTAGAACTTTTTCAGAAACAGAAATATCACACGTTTCATCCTTTACAGGAATTTTTCTTCTCCAAGGACCTGTACCAGCAGTAGCCGTATAATAATACGCTTCACCATTCTCCATTAATATTTTTGTATTGTTACTAACGGAATGAACAATAGCAGTATTATTAGCTACACCCAATGTCCAGTCAGACCACTCGATAGATCCATCAGTTTTAATTTCTCCAATAAATGATCCTAAACCTCTTTTATGATTATCTACTGAAGTATTAATAATGATATAATCACCATAAGCCGCTAAACCAGACATGTTGATTGGCTTACCAGGAATCACCCATTTCTCAGGGCGCAACACTAATGATTCTGCAGCATCGAAACCAGTATTTTCCCAATTGCTTTCTGTATTCCATCCATCATCTTGGATGTTTTTGTTGATGTAAACTGCAGTATTACCACCAATTGTTGTCGCAGCTACTAACCAAGATGTTCCTTCACCTCTGTCCCAGATAAACATATCTTTAGAACTCGATAATCCATTTGATGATGTCCAAACATAAGACTGATCAGCTTGTCTTACTCCTCTGAAAATAATACCTTTTGCATTATTTGTATTCGATCTACCGTAAATAACATCTGAGTTATTTGGATCTACCCAAACATCTCTAATATCTAAATCATCATAATCACCAGAAGTAATTTTCACCCAATCTTCAGTACCATTATACACATTCACAATATTATTTGCCATGTAGATACCACCTGGGTTAGAACTTCCACCTCTTAAACCTACAAAGATTCTTTCTGGGTTAGATGGGTCTTCTGATATTACTCTAAAATTTCTAGAAGGTAAACCTTGTGTTTCTCCGTTATTATTCGGTTCAAAACCACCAATTAATTTCCAATCCGATTTAGTACCAATATCTGTTAAGTCTAGTTCTTTTGCATATAATCCACCTACCGTTTGTTGTGGTGCTCCAAAACCTTTTCTAGCATCCATTAATACTAATTCAGGTGTTGTATTCGTCACAAAAACTGACATTACATTCGTAATACCTTGAGGTCCTTCTTCTGGAGTCCATGAGTAACCATAATCCAAACTTTGTAGAAGACCATGATCTGCATTACCTTGAACCATGTAGTTTTCATAACTGTATACATCATAAGCATATGGAGAGGCAAAACCTCTTGAATGTGCCATTGTATGTTTACTAGCATTAGGAACAATTTCTCCGTATACTTCCCACCAGCTACCTGCTGAACAAGGGAATCCGCTGTTTTCTGGATTACCAAGAAAAACATTCATACCACCCATAGAAATCACATAAGGATCTTCCCATGATGCTGGAGAATAATCGTAAGCTCTAACAATAAATGCTCTGTTTTCCCAACCTACTTCAAAAGAGTAACAGTTACCATTTGATCCCGCTGTTGGTTTTTCGATAATTTGATTCCAAGCATAATCAACTAAATCGTTGTTGTCATCAAAATTTAAAGTACATTCGAAAAGACCTACTCTGTTGGCATTATCATTCCAAACTGTACCAATCAATATTTTATTTTCGTTAGCAGGAGACTTAGGATCCACTTTAGGATTAAACCATTCTGCAGTTTCCACCATGTCGTCCATGATTTTCACCCATTCACCTAAATCACCATTCTCTTGCACTTTGGCATAATAAACAGCCCATCTTTTATCTTCATATTTATCACCACCTTGAGTTTGGTAAGTAGCATAAGCATGTAAACCATCAGGTGATAATTCAATACCTCTAGATCCACCGTCAGGTCTTTTGTTTACGTTTACAGCATCACCTGCTCCATCTAAAGCATCTGTAGGTTTCGAAACTATAGTAAATGTTTCTCCATTATCCTTTGAGATATACACACCAGAAGCCGCACTTAAATAGATGTAACCTGTAACAGGGTGAATTTCTACACCAAATACATGACGGTATCCCTCAGTAGCTTCATAAATTACTTTTTTCCAAGTAACACCAGCATCTTGAGATAAATAAATCTCTCTAACTCCATTAAATTTTCCTGAAGCAATATTTTGAAGTGGATCACAAATAGCTGCTTGCCCTTTTTGTGGATCCTTGTTTTGCCAACCCGGAGCAAGAACAACAGTATTAAAATCTCTTGATACAGCAATAGAAGAAATAGCATCTCCTCTTGTGATGTAGATCATGTTCCAAGATACTTCATGAAAGTTTGCTGCGTTCGCATTTTCAGAATATGATGCACCATAAAGTCCACCTTGATACATTCTAGAACCACCAATTTCTTGTTCCACGGTAAAAGACATACCGTGCGATAAATCTCTACTTACATATTGCCAAGATTGACCGAAGTCATCCGAACGATATATACCTTCCATATCACTAGAAAACCAAATACGGCCTTCTACATTTCTATCAAAATAAAGGTCTTGAATTTGACCTCCACCACCTGGGTTTAAACTTTCCCAAGCATTTTCTTGCCCCCAAGTACCTGGCTGGGCTTGTGCTGTCATAAAACTGACGCACGTCAATAATAAGCTTAATAGTTGAAGTAATTTTTTCATCATCAAAGTCATATCAATGTTTAGTCCTAAGATTTCTGGTTGCTGTTTGAAAAAAATATCAAACGATAAAAAAATAGGGAAATAGTTTCACCAAGAGTTTTTTAGTTACAACATCACAATTCTAAAAATTTCCTCTCCATTAATACTTCCAATTTGCAATTTAGCAGTAATTCAAAAGACTTTTGATTATCATTAAAAGTTCAATATCAACTACTTACAAGTCTGAATTAATCTATTTCATTTTCTTAGAATTTATAGAAATAAAGAGTTTTCAACCCTTCTTTTTGAAGTAGATATCCCTTAAACATAAAAAAGGGTAGACATTGTGCCTACCCTTCTTGTTTATTTTTTCAATCGTATGACTTCATCGTTCACTCTCAGAATATAAATCCCTTTCGGTAAATGATTTAACTCTAAGGTTTCTCTTTGCCTGTAGTCTTTTTGATAAACTACCTTACCTGTCATAGAATAAATGGTCACTAAACCACTTTCAATTCCACTCAGCTTTAGTTGAGTATCAAAAGGATTAGGGAAGGCAATTACTTTCTTTTCCGTTATTTGATTTGAAAGCAATTGTCTCGCAGATGAACCGACATTCCATTCTATATCATCCAATTGAACATCCGCATTATTATAACCTGTAAATTCTAAAACTACCACACCATTTAGATCGATATTATCAATGTTAAATGTGTTTGTTCCTGAATTAGCTGGTATTTCAAAGTTGCCAATAACAGTACCATTAGCTTTTACTATCACACCACTTGTATTTGCCGTTCCCGTTGGTGCAGCTTTAAATGTAAGGCTAAATAATCCGTTAATTGATGTTGATAAACTACCACCACCATTATTGTCCAACTTCACTGTATTTCCATTGATCGTTTGTGTTCTTTTGATCACACTATAATTCCAAACTTGATCATCGTTCCCTACAAATGAACCTGTAGACCAACTATTTAATGTTTCTAGAAGATCAAAGTTTTCCAATCCACTTTCTGATGAAGGAATCAGTTTATAAGTGGCTGTTATTTGTGCTCCATTTCCTGGCATAGTGTATTGCGTTGAAGCACTAAATTTATCACTTAGATTACTCACTCCTCCAGTCCATTGATCAAATTCATACCCTGCCTCAGGTGAGTTTGCTGTAACTGATATCACTTCACCTTCAGCATAAGCACCACTACCCGATCCACTGTTTACTATCAATTGATAAAGTGCAACCGAAGAGTTATCTGTCCAAGAAATGTCGTCAAGTTGAACATCAGAATTATTAAATCCTTTAAACGTTAGTGTTGTCGAACCTGATTCATCTAAACCGTCTATTGTAAACTCCTGAGGAACAGCTCCTTTTTCAATCGAAAATTGTTCTACCAATTGATTATTGATATACACTTCCGCACCACTTGGAGCACCCGTTCCTGTTGGTGATGCCCAGAAAGATAATGAAGTAATTCCGTTTGGTAAATCTACAGATAGACTACCATCAGCACTATTGTCTAGTTTAATCGTATTCCCATTAATCGTAGATGTTCTTTTTACCTGAGTATACGACCATGTTAGATTATAATTACCTACAAAACTACCATCTGCCCACTGATTTTCTGTTGGCATATTGTCAAGGTTTTCCATAAATGATTCTCCATTTGGAGGAGTTACAGATGTACCGTTTTGAGATACAGTTACGCTAACATTTTTACATCCGCTGATAGAAACTACCGCAGAACGTGCTTGAGACGATGTATTTGCTGTTGCTGTTACAGTTATTTGATTATTATTGATGGCAAGTGATAACCAATTTTGGTCTGCTGAAGCACTCCAACTGTCTGAGCTACTTACTGTGATTGTTTCGCTTCCTCCGTTCTCAGTAATTGATAATGAAGATGGATTAACTGAAAGTTGACACGTTGGTGGAGTTACTTCTGAAGCAATTTGTCTCCTCCATGGCCCTGTTCCTGCTAAGGCTACATAATAGAATGGTGTTCCATTTTCTACCTTAATTTTTGCTTGTAGGGAAATAGGGTTTTCAATATCTCTATCGTTTGATGATGCTCTTGTCCAATCACTCCAATCAACAGAGCCATCAGATTGAATCACTCCAATAAAAGCTCCATTCCCTTTTTTATGATTACTCACTTCTGAAGTAGCTACAATACGATCATCATAAGCAGCTAAACCTCCGATGGAGATAGGTTCGTTAGGTTCTACCCATTTCTCAGGTCTAATTGATAACGTTTTAGCAACATCAAGTCCTGTAAACACCCAATTTGATGGATCATTCCAATCATTATCTCTAGGTGATTTAAGAATATGAACTCCATAAATTGAATTGATTTCTCCAGCGGCAACTACCCAAGTTGCACCTTCTTTCTCCCAAACATATAAATCCGAAGTATTTTTACTTTCCGTTTTCATGTCTGTCCAAGTATATGATCCATCCGATTGGCGTACACCTCTGTAAAGTGTTCCTGATGAACCTGAACCAGACGAGCGAACATAAATGTAATTGCTGTTATTAGGATCTACCCATAGATCTCTAAAATCTCGGTACCCCATACTTGTTTCTGAAATTTTCCTCCAAGTACCAGTACCATTATACACTGCAACAATATCATCGGTGACATAAACTCCACCTTCGATATCAGAACCTCCCCAATTCTTTCCTCTCATGGTCACATAAACCCTCTTTACGTTATTCGGATCGTTAGTCATCGATCTGAAATTTCTAGAAGGTAAACCATTGGTTGTACCCGAATTATTTGGCGAGAAGCCTCCTATCAATTTCCAATCTTCTTTATTACCAATTCTGTCTGTTTCGATAGGTTTAGCATAAATAGCTCCCACAGTTTGAGAAGGTGCACCATATCCTTTTCTTGCATCAATAAGTACTAAAGCTGGATTGGTAGGGATAGTTAATACCGACATAGAGTTCGTAATTCCTTGAGGTCCATGTTCGGCCGTCCAAGAATATCCATTATCTAAACTTTGTAATATACCATGGTCTGCACATCCTTGAATCATGTAGTTTTCATAACTGTCTACATCATAACAGTAAGGAGAAGAGAAGCCTCTTTCGTGAGACATGGCTAAACCTTCTTGATAATAAACCACCTCTCCATAGACTTCTTTCCAGCTTGAACAAGGGAAATTGGCATCGTCCACATCAGTTAAGAAGACATTCATTCCTCCCATAGATATAATTTGATGCTTATTCCAAGATGCTGGAGAGTAATCACTTGATCTTACAATGAAATCTCTTTTCTCCCAACTTGGTTCAAAGTCGAAGCAACGATTGTTTTTTGGTAGATTTAAAACTTGCTCCCAACTATGAGAAGTTATATTTCCGTTTCCATCAAAATTAACGGTAGCTTCCCACAAACCAATTCTATTTTTATTATCACTCCAAACAGTGTTCACCATTAATTTATGCTGATTGTTTGTTGATCTTGGATCTACCTTAGGATCATACCATTCGGCTGTATCTGTTAAGCCATCCATGATTTTAGTCCATCCACCAGAAATACCTGTTGCAGATGTTTTTGCCACAAAAACAGCCCATCTTCTATCGGCATAAGTAGCTCCCCCTTGTGTTTGATAGGTTGCATAAATATATTTCCCATCAGGTGATAAACCTACTCCTCTAGAACCCCCATCAGGACGTTTTGCTATAGAAATAGAATTACCTGCTGGTCCTATAGCTTCGGCAGGTGCTGTAATTTTATTAAATGATGTTCCTCCATTTGAAGAAACAAAAACACCTGCAGCTGCTCCAATATAAATATTGTCATTTGAAGGGTGAATTGCCACACCAAAAATATTACGATACCCGTCGGTATTATCATATTTTACAGTTGACCACGTTTGTCCTCGGTCTTTTGATAAATAGATGTTTCTTTCGCCATTAAACTTATCTGTTTGTAAGTTTTGAATAGGGTTGATCAAAGAACCTTGTCCTTTTTGAGGATCTTTGTTTTGCCAACCTGGCGCCAAAACTACTGTTTGATGATCCGAAGAAATAGCAATAGCGGCAATAGCATCACCTCTTGTTTCTTCAATCACTTCCCAAGATACGTCGTGGTGATTAGCTGCATTGGGATTTACACCAACATGAGCACCATACAATCCGCCTTGATACAACTTACTGCCTCCGGCTTCTTGTTCGATTACGAAAGCCATACCATGGCTTAAATCTTTAGACACATACTGCCATGATTGGCCAAAATCATCCGAACGATACACCCCTTCCATATCAGAAGAGAACCAAATTCGGCCTTCTACATTTCGATCAAAGTGAACGTCTTGGATTTGACCTCCACCACCTGGGTTTAGACTTTCCCATCGGTTTTCATTACCCCAATTAGGGTCTTGCGCTATTCCTATAAAAGGAATCAAAGTCAGAATAAATAGTATTCTGTAGCTGGTTTTGAGTAGTACTCGATTCATTTCAAAAATACTTTAGTTAGTAATTTGTTGAGGCCATTTTACGCCTCGCATAAGTAAAATTCTAGTCCCAAAGTACCTTTTGAGTTTCATTACAAGTATTCTATTTTGCAAATTAGGAGAAAAAGAAAAACACAGCACTTCATAGTTATTTGAGCGTTTTTAAATTTTTTACCTCAACATATGTTGTCGTATTTCATCATAAAGAGTGGTTTTAGTCAACATTCAATTAGATATACTTCTAAATTTTCATTCACACTGTTACTTTTCAATTTATTTTATGTTGAAAAAAATTAGAAGATATTCCCTTCAATTTCAATAAATAAGTTCTACTCTATTTTAATCAATAAAGATTTTTCTTTATTTCACACTTCAGTAAATAAAACATTATGGCAGAAAGAAGAAAAGTAAGAGAGGAAGAAATTATCTTGGCTAAACACCTCATTTCTTTAGGAGGACTTGACCCTCAATCATATCAATTAGAAGAAATGGTAGATGATTATGAAAATGCAGTAATGGGAAGTATCAACTTTACTCCCCCAGAAAAAGCAGAATACGAAGGTGATATTGTGAGAGTTATCTATAAAGACATTGATGATTTACCAGTAATAATCACTTTAACTAAAAATGTCAATAATGAAATCTTAGATATGGATTTTTGGAAAAAGGATTTCTCGAAATTACAACGTTATCCTACTCCTGAAACAGTGGCCATCTTCGATCAAGATATGATTTAATCGATATTAGGGCCTATGATATCGGTGAAATATTGAGATAAAAAAACGTTCCCCACATCGCAGGGAACGTTTTTGTTGACTATTATTATTTCTTATAACTTTGGTTGATTTCGTCCAAAAAACATCTATCACTTCTAATAGATTTTTTTATAATTAACGTAATTCCTTTATGATCTCAATTACCTCTTTCACTTTAGAAGTAATCTGACCAATATTATAATTTCCATCGTCTCCTTTTACAAATAACTGAGACCCTATACCTACACAGTGTACACCTGCTTTAATCCAAGATGTTAGATTTTCTTTTTCAGGTTTCACTCCTCCTGTAGGCATAATGCTCGACCAAGGTTGAGGGCCTTTTACTGCTTTCACAAAATCAGGTCCACCCACTTGTGCTCCAGGGAAAATTTTCACCACTTCAGCTCCTAATTCTTCAGCATAAGATATTTCTGTTAAAGAACCACATCCTGGACTCCATGATACTTTACGTCTGTTACATACCTTTGCCATATCAGCATTTAAAATTGGAGAAACAATAAAGTCCGCACCAATTTGTAAATATAAAGCAGTTGTACCTGCATCATAAATACTACCAATACCCATAGCCATTTCTGGCATTTCTATATTTCGGAATTTCACTAACTCAGCAAAAACTTCATGTGCAAAATCACCTCTATTTGTAAATTCAAATACTCTAGCACCGCCTTCATAACATGCCTTCAATACTTCTTTACAAATTTCTACATCTTGATGATAGAATACAGGAACCATCCCTACTTCCTTCATCTTTAAGGCTACTTCAATTCTTGAAAATTTCATGATTATCTTTGTATTTTTCCTGTTCCGTTAGTTTTAATAAAATTTTGTACTTCATCTACAGTACAAATGTTTTGATCTCCTTCTACAGTATGTTTGATAGCTGATGCTGCTACTGCAAAATCAATAGTTTCTTGAGGTCCACCTAAATTTCTTAACCCATAAATAAGAGCTGCCATAAAAGAGTCACCTCCACCAACTCTATCTATAATATGAGTTAGATCATATTGCGTAGATCGGTACACTTTTTCTCCATCATATAAAGCACCACTCCAAGTGTTATGGCTTGCAGAAATCACCCCTCTTGAAGTAAATACCACCACTTTACAATTAGGGTATTCCTTCATTATTTTATCACCTTCAATCTTAAAAAGCTCGTCTTTAATAGGTCCCGCCAATACATCTACATCAGGGTGTGTACCCGACATAACATGATTGTATTTCATTAAATCGGGCATCACTTCATCGGCTTCTTTTCCCCATTTCCATAGGTTACCTCTAAAGTTGTAGTCCATAGATATTGTCAAACCTTTCGCCGAAGCAAATTCTAAAGCTTCTTTTAAGGCTTCTGTTGCCCCTTCAGATACTGCAGGTGTAATACCTGACCAATGGAACCAATCTGCATCTTTCAAGATTTCGTCCCAATCGAACATCCCTTTTGTCAAAGTAGCCGTAGAAGAATAATTTCTATCATAGACCACTTTACTAGCACGACCAACTGCACCATTTTCATAGTAGTATAATCCCATACGATCACCACCGTATAAAATATCATCAGTGCCTACTTTAAAACTATTCAAATGTTGGATGGCACTAGTTACCATATCATTTTCTGGTACACGAGTGACATAGGATACCTTGTCTCCAAATTGTGCTAGAGACACTGCCACATTCGCTTCAGCACCCCCAAAATCAATATTTAACGACTTAGTTTGTGTTAATCTTAGATATCCAGGAGAAGATAACCTAATGAGCAATTCTCCAAAGCTTACGATTTTTTTCATGCTTAAGTAAATAAAAAATGAATGTTCTAATATCGAATTAAAACGTTTGTTAGTTCTTAAATTAAAGGTTTATACATCAAATTTGAAACGACCTGAACCATTATACCCCCAAATAAATACAATATTACCCTTTTGAAATATTATTCCGCTAAACTCATTAGCCCTCCAATATAAAATTGGTGAAAATGGTATTATCTAATGTACTTAAAACATTAATTACAAATCTCTTTTAAAGTAGCTTAAACAAGAATTTTGTGAAAGCTATTCTAAAGATTTTAAAGATGGCAGATCACTTCTTGTGATTATCCCTTTCCTAAAACAAAAGTAATTAAGAGGTCTGAGAAAGAGGAATTCTTCTACTAGATTAATACTTAACATCGTGCAATTAAATCATCAAGCTAAATATTTGACTTGTCTAGAATAAAAATAACACTAGTTACAAATAATCAATTACTTATAAACATAAAAGTCTAGAGTAAACATTGAAAAATTAGATCGACTTTTTGTTTTATAGCTTAATTTTTACATCAATTTAGCTCCTATTAAATGCCTTTTTTGATGATGGGGCAACATTTCAGAATTCATATTATGTAAAATTGGAAGTGGCTGATAGAAAGGGGAATTTGGTTTAATGGAAAGTGGTCTTTGATAAAAATAGGATATGTCCGTTTCTTTTTTTTCAATCATAAAAGGATTAATCAAAAGAATCTTAGAAGAGAATTCTTAATACAACCAATTTGCTATTTTCTATTTATATTTGATAAAACAACAAACTTAATTATGGGTAGATTACAACTTTTTGAATTTGAAGACCAACAATGGTTTCCAAAAAACATTAGAAATTATGGCACTGATTTTTTACAATTCTTGGCCAATAAAACAAAAATGTTTGCTCCTGCAATTCCACTTATAGAAGAGGTAATGCAGAAAAGTAATACTACTAAAATTATTGATTTAGCTTCTGGTGGTGGTGGTAGTTGGTTATTTTTAAATGATGAACTGAAAAAAAACACCCCTCAAGTATCTATCACTTTAACTGATTACTTCCCGAATATTCCGGCATTTAAGAGAACAGCAGACCTTGCTGATAATATTGGATACAGTACAACGCCAATAGATGCTACCAATGTTCCATCAGATATAAAAGGTTTGAGAACACAATTTCTGTCATTACATCACTTTGAGGAAAAATCGGCCACTAAAATTCTTCAAAATGCGGTAGATGCACAACAGCCCATCGCCCTTTTTGAAGGACAAGAAAGATCAATTCCTAGTGTCATCGGAATGTTATTTTCCCCGATTACTTTATGGGTGGTTACCTTATTTATTCGTCCATTTTCATTGGCTCGAATTCTATTTACGTATTTCATCCCAATTCTACCTCTATTTGTTATGTGGGATGGTATTGTGTCTGCACTACGTACTTATTCTGTTGATGAAATGAAGGCTTTAGTCGATCAGGTAGATGGAAAAGAAAACTATGAGTGGAAAATCGACAAGGTAAAGAATGGGCCAGGTGTGATGTTGTATTTGGTGGGGTGGCCTAAGAAGTAATCCTATTACTATTGATATGCCTCTCGTTTAGAAAGAGCATTAAATAATTGATCAAGGTGTAGCTCCATCCTTATATATTTTATACAAAAAACATCTTACTCTCTACATACCCAATTGGTAAAAGAGGTAAGATGTTTTTTTATCCGACTTTTTAATATTTATAACCTATTTCTTTTTAGGCCTCTTACTCATCTCAAAAATCAAAGTTCCTCCTTGGGCCAAATCATTATGATTTAAAGTATTTCCTTTCACTTCTTTCCCATTTAAAATCACTTTTTTGACATATACATTTTTAGAAGATTGGTTTTTAGCAACGATACTTAATGTTTTACCATTATCTAATTGTATGGTTGCTTCTTCCACAAGTGGAGAACCGATAGCATAATCTGCTGATCCTGGTAAAACGGGGTAGAAACCTAAACTACTAAATATATACCACGCACTCATCTGTCCTGCATCGTCATTACCACATAAGCCATCAATATCGTTAGAATACATCGTATCCAAAATCATCCTTACTCTTTCTTGGGTTTTCCAAGCATCGTTCGTCCAATTGTATAAATACGGCATATGATGTCCTGGCTCGTTGCCATGAACATAATTTCCTATAATTCCATCTCTAGTAATGTCCTCATGATGCTCGATGTATTTATCTTCAATTTCAGTAGTGAAAATTTTATCGAGATGTTGTGAAAACTGATCTTTCCCACCCATCATTTCAATCATATTTTCAACTTCATGAGGTACATACAAGCCATAGTTCCACGCATTGCCCTCAATAAAGCCCTGCCCGTGAGTATCTAAAGGATCAAAGTTATCTCTCCAAGAACCATCCGATAGTTTTGGTCGCATGTAGTTTATTTCTTTATCAAATACATTTTTATAGTACTTTGATCTTAGAGTATATTCTTCTTCGACAGCATCATCTCCATTGGCTTTTGCTAATTGAGCAATACACCAATCATTATAAGCATATTCTAATGTTTTAGAAACGGATGCATTACTTTTATCTTCAGGAACATAACCTAAATCTATGTACTCTCCGATCCCATCAAAATAACGAACCGTGGAGGTTGCTTTAGAAGCTTCTAACATTCTTTTTAAGTCTGCATCAGTTGTATTTTTAGCTACAGCATCAGCCAAAACTGTTACTGCATGATAACCCACCATACACCAATTTTCATTCGAATAATGACTCCATATAGGTAACATATGATGAATACTTTGGTCCTGATGAGCCAACATCGACTTTATCATATCATTATTCCTTTCTGGCTGAATTAAATTAAATAATGGATGAAGTGCTCTATAGGTATCCCATAATGAAAAAATGGTATAGTTTGTAAATCCATCAGAAGTATAAATATTTTGATCTAAACCTCTGTATTTTTGATCCACATCTTCATAAATCACAGGACTCAACATACTATGATACATAGCGGTATAAAATGTTTCTTTCTGTGCTTTATTAGCTACTTTTACATCAATTTTTTGAAGCTCATTATTCCATTTAATTTGTGTTGCATGTTTGACCTTATCCAATCCCCAACCGGGCACTTCAGTAGTTAAGTTTAACATAGCACCTTCTGTACTTACAGCTGATAATGCGAATTTAACATCAATGGCTTCTCCTTCTTGTACATCAAAATCAAAATAGGCTCTAAGCTGTTTGCCTGCCATTTCAGGGAAATTATGTTCTTCATCAAACTTTCTATAAAAACCATTATAATTGGGTTTATCATACTTTTTATGACCATAGTTTTTTATAGGCTTTGAAAATCGCATTGCAAAATAAACATACCTTGTTCTTGCCCATCCGTGAGTTTGTCTATACCCAACAACTGTCGAATCATTTTCTACTCTTACAAAAGACCACACATTTTTATCATCATGATTATAAATATTAGACATAAGATCTAAAATAATATGTGCTTCTTCTGTTTTATTAAAAGTATATTTATGATATCCGACACGCTCTGTAGCGGTAAGTTGAGCCTTTATATTGTAATCATCCAATACCACCTCATAATACCCCGGTGTCGCCTTTTCCGTTTCATGGCGAAAAGAAGAGTGATACCCTTTTTGTTTTTGATCTGCCGTACCAGGATCTAAGGTTAATTCTCCTGTAGTAGGCATAATTAAAAAATCACCTAAATCAGCATGACCAGTACCACTCATATGTGTATGGGCAAATCCAAAAATAGTACTATCTCCGTATTGATATCCAGCACAATACTCATAGGTCTTTTTATTGTATTGACCTTCTGCATTATACATAGGTACTTGGTTTGTTTCTGGACTAAGCTGTACCATTCCGAAAGGAGCTGTGGCTCCCGGAAAAGTATGCCCCATATTTTGAGTACCAATCAATGGATTAACAAAATCGATATAGTTTTCTATTTCTTGGGCAAACAAATAAGATGACGCCAAAAATAAGTGTATTACTAAAAATATTTTCTTCATTATAATCTATAAATTACTATTATTTACCTTGAGTAGCTGCATTGGAAAAAAGGATTGCATCTGGCACAAGTTCTTTCTCCCCATCTTCTTTCTGCCAAGAAAAAACTAATTTTTTCTTATCAGAACATTGGAAGTACTTAATACTTACTTGATGATACCCTTTCATCAATAACATCGATTGACTTTGTGGTAATGATTTTGTTTTTCTACCATCACTTTCAAATAGTTCAATGCCATTTATCAACATTTGACTACCGTCATTAGCATCCACTTCAAAGGTATAGTTTCCTTCCTCATCAATATAAATATAACCATCAAACGACATTCCTATCCATTCCTCCCTTTCTATGTGATCTAAATTAACTTGATTTACAATTTTCGTAAATTTTGGTTGATCATTTTCAAAATCGTAAACACTTCTATAAACGCCTTCATAATACGACAACGTTAATCCGCTTGATAATGTATTTTCAGATATTTTACTAGGTGATGACGAAGGTTGGAAAACAGATGTCACTACATAACTTGGTAAAAGTTGAGGATGATAAGCTCTGAACTTTACTTCGGTTTTTTTATCAACAATAAAGGGTTGTGTATATTTTATACTTTCTTTTGTTGGAGTAGTACCATCTAGCGTGTAATATATTTCTGAATCATCTTCAGAGGCTAAACTCACATCAGTGGTATTTAAAAAGTAATTATCACCTTGAATAACATATGGAACTGAAGCATACCTCTTAACAACATATGGAGTGGCTTCTACAGTAAATGGATTGTTTTTAGGAGGTAGATCCTTTAATACCACTTCCCATTTTCCTCCTTCAATAATATCCTTATGATCTATAAACGATTTATGATATGGCACTCCATTCATCTTCATACTATGAATGTATTTACTTTTTGAAGATTCTCTGTCTACAGCAACATTAAAAGTAGCATTGTTGGGTAAACTTAATGAGACCTGATCGAACAAAGGCACACCAATTTGGAATTCCGGCTGTCCTGGGTTAACAGAATAAAATCCCATTGCACTAAGAACATACCATGCAGACATTTGACCACAATCTTCATTACCACTAATTCCCGCCGGGTGATCTTTATATTGATCATTTAATATTTGATATACTCTTTCCTGTGTTTTCCATGGAGCCGATGTATAATTATATAAATAAGCCATATGATGACTTGGTTCGTTACCATGAGCATAATTACCAATTAGTCCTGTCACGTCTGTACCATCGTCTAAATCAGGATCTATATCTGCAATAAATAAGCTGTCTAACCAACTTTCTAGTGCTTCACTTCCTCCCAATAAAGATCTCATACCTTGCATATCATGTGGAACGAAAAGACTGTATTGAAAGGAATTTCCTTCGGTGAAATCATAGCCTACTTTTGTGGCTTCAAAGTTTTCAGCAAATGCTCTGTCTGTATTTCTACCTACCATAAATCCTCTAGAAGGATCGTAAACATTTTGATAGAATTGAGCTCTCTGTGTAAATATTTCTTCGTTTTTTGTATCATTAGCAGCCTTTGCTAATTGTGCAATACACCAATCATTATAAGCATATTCCAACGTTTTAGAGACCGATTGACTACTTGCATTTGATCCAACATAACCCAACGTTTTGTAAGAAAACAAACCTCTCTTATCTTGATTAGCTGTAGTTAAACTTGCTTCCAACATTTTGTTCAAATCCATTCCTTTTATTCCTTTAGCCTGCGCATCTGCAAAAACAGAAACAGCATGATAGGCTATCATACAATAGGTATCATTGGCAGACAATTCCCACATAGGAAGTACTCCAAATTGTTCATACATTCTTACTAAAGTGTTCACAAAATCTTTAGTCTCTTCTGTATGTGTGGTCGCTAATAATGGATGTAACCCTCTAAAAGTATCCCATAATGAGAAAATTGTATATTGATTTCCATCGGTTACAGTATGAATGCTTTTGTCCATCCCTCTATAGCGTCCATCAACATCATTATATACATTTGGAACAACTAAACAATGATACCAAGAGGTATAAAAGTTTCTTTTTTGAGCTAATGATCCACCCTCTACTTTGATTTTTTGCATTTCAGTTTCCCAAGCACTAGCAGCATTGGAAACTACTTGATCAAAATCCCAGTGTGGTAATTCTTCATTTAAATTTTTTCTTGCACCTTCAATATCAACAGCTGAGATCCCTACTTTTACTAGAACTTCTCTAGATTTTTCAAAATTTAAAACTGCCTGTATAGCTTCTCCATTTAGTGATTCCGTTTGTTGTTCTTTTTTATGATCAAAAAGTTGAGCTGATACGATTGGAGAAGAAAATTGTGCTACAAAATAAACATGTTGTTCATTTGCCCAATCTTTAGAAATTCTATATCCTTGGATTTCAGTAGGCGAAACTACTCGAATAAATGCATCTACTACTTCGTCCTTATGTTGTAAATCGATTAGGATTTTTTGTTGCTTTACTTTTTTAGGGTAATTGTATTTGTGTATTCCCACTCTTTTTGTCACTGAAAGAGCTACATCAATATCATAATCTAATAGTTTAACACCATAATAACCGGGTTTAGCTTCTTCTTCTTTGTGATTAAATCTAGAACGATATCCAGTTTCTGGCTTATCTTCTGTACCTGGGTCTAACTTAGTTTTTCCTGTAAAAGGTTGAAATAAGATATCACAATAATCGGGTACACCTACTCCTGATAAATGGGTATGTGTAAAACCTAAAATGGTCGGATCATCATAATGATAACCTCCAGAGTTATCCCAAGAATTATCATTCCTAGTATCTGGACTTAATTGAACTCCTCCAAATGGTAAAATAGCCCCTGGGTAGGTGTGACCATGACTACCTGTACCAATAAATGGATCGACAAAATCAATGAGTTTTTGTGATTGCCCAAAAAGCAATGTACTAGGCAGTAAGAATAATAGTATTGTCCATTTTTTCATTGGTCTTCTGTTTAGTTTTTAAAAAAGCACCTAAACTTTTCAAGGTATTGTTTAGGTGCTCTTGGGTTTATTTAGTTTTGTCTATTGTTTACCAGCATAACCTGGATTTTGCACCATATTTATATTAGCATTAAATTCAGCTTCTGGTATTGGTTGAATCTGATGGTGATCATCTGCAGGAAGATATAAATTTTCTGTTCGAACAATTGGTAAACGGTGTCTTCTTAAATCAAAATAACGATGCCCTTCATAAGCTAATTCCTTTCTTCTCTCTAATAAGATTTCAGTTAAAGCTTCTTCCTTACTTTGAAAATTAACCTCTGTATAATTGATCAACCTTTCTTTTCTTAAAGTATTGATAGTAGCACTTGCTCCACTTAAGTCCGATGTTTTGGCTTGGCACTCAGCTACGATCAATAACATTTCTGCTGATCTCAATACTTTTTGATCATTCAGGCCTCTATTCGAATCTGTACCTGGATATTTATTGACCACATCGACAATTGCTCCGTCTCTATCTTCCGCCCTTGTGAACCATAATTCATAACGAATATCATTTACACTATCTATAACATTCATAAAACTTTTTGAAGGTGTAAACAGTGAAGAATTATCAATACCATAATACATTGTTCCAATCGCTTCCTCCCCAGGATTTCTACTTAACTTAAAGATCACACCATCATTAGTTTGGTCGGCCCAAATATGTGAATAACGAGCTAAGTTAACTATTGGCTGAGCGTTCAATACTTCTGTTGCTAAAGACTGTGCTTCAGCATATTTCTGTTCGTAAAATAAGATTCTTGCTCTTAAGGCTTTTACTGCCAGTTTAGAAGCAAAAGCAGGGTTTGTACTGCTCTCTTCTACAATAAGCTCCATCGCTTTATCAAGGTCTTTATGCAATAATGTAAAACACTCCTCTACTTTATTTCTTTCTGGCTGATCTTCTAAATGAGGTTCCAAGATATATGGAATTCCCAAAGAAGAAGGAGTAGAAAAATCAGCAAAGAAACGTAGTAAATCAAAATGACTGTAAGCTCTAATAAAATAGGCTTGTCCCATATAATCATCTACATTCTTTTTGTCTTCATCAGAATTAATAGGAACATTCACTACTCCTTGTATCATTCTGTTGACATGATTTATTACTCTGTAATTTTTAGACCACTCTGCATTTTGATCTCCAGAAGCCGCTACGTAGGTCCAATTGTAATTATCACTACCAAAGCCACCCGCTTGTCCGCCTAAACTAACATCATCTACCACAATAGATGAAATATGCATAGAGGTTTTTAATGACATGTCTTTGTAACCACCAATAAGGTGCTGACGAAATTGATCTACTGACTCAAAGGCGTTATTATCTCCAACAAAATCTTTAGGATTAATGTCTGTAAAACTACATGAAGTAGCTCCTAATAAAAAAATGCCTACGATATATTTAATGTGTTTATGTAATTTCATGATACTCATTAGGTGTTAGAATGATAAATCAAAACCAATTGTATAAATCCTAGGAGCTGGATATGCAGAAAAATCATATGCTCCACTTAATTCTGGATCAGGACCTGTATATCCTGTTACAGTAAATAAATTTTGTGCTTGAACAAACATATTCAAACCTCTAATACCCACTTTTTCTAATCGTTCTGATTGTAGGTAATAAGCAAGACGTACATTTTTAAGTCTTAAGTAAGAGGCATCTTCTAAGAAATGAGAAGCATAGGGACTTACATATTTTGCATCTGCTTTAGGTACATCGGTGATGTCACCAGGGTTTTGCCAAATATTAAGTAGTTTCTTTGGCTTGTTACCATTAAATTCTGAAGGGTTATCAATATACCATCTATTGGCGTTCATTACTGTATTCCCTACAGAATAAGTAAATAACATACTTAGGCTTAAATTCTTGTATTTCCAGTTTGTAGTTATACCACCAAAGAAAGGCACTTCAGAGTTACCTAAATTTGCCGATTTTGGTGCCGAGTTATAATCTTCTGTTAATTCACCGCCAGGTCCTACAAATAAAACCTCTCCATTATCGGGGTTAATTCCAGCCCATTCAACCATATACCAAGTACCCAAAGACTGACCTTCTTGGTATATATAATCTCCGTTAACAAAATATCCCGATCCATCATCCCAAGAACCAAGATCAAGTAATTCGTTTTTGTTGAAAGTAAAGTTAAAACCTAAATTCCACGTGAAATCTTGTTGTCTCACCACATCAGCATTGATGGCGAATTCAATACCTGCATTTCTAACACTACCTGCATTGGTTGTTATACTACCATATCCAGAAGTAAGCGATACTTGCTTATTCATAAATAAATCTTTGGTAGTGATATTGTAATAATCTACTGAACCAGAAATACGATCATCAAACAAACCGAAATCTAAACCAAGGTTAAATTGTGCTGACGTTTCCCACTTTAAATTAGGGTTACCAATTTGAGAGTGATACATTCCTGATTGACCTGCATAAGAAATTCTTGAATATCCACCGTAAGTTTCAAAATCACCCACACCATCTTGATTACCTGTTGTACCATAACTCGTTCTTAAACGAAGCATAGATAATTGATCTATACTTTTAAAAGCATCTTCCTGACTCATATTCCATGAACCACCTATAGAATAGAATAACGCACTTGCATTATCACCTTGGAATTTCGAAGAGGTATCATGTCTTAAACTTGCAGATAAGTTATACTTGTTATTATAGGTATAATTCCATTGTGTGAAATAAGACATTAATCTATTCATCGACAATCCACCACCAATTTGTGGAGGTCGAGCCGATGCCCCTGTTTTATCACCAATACCTGCTGGAGAATCCCATAAGTTATCATCAATATCATAACCTACTTGATTCATTCCTCTATAACTTCCACTGTACATTTCCATACCAACAACCCCATTAAAAGCATGCTTACCATTAATCGTTTTATTAAAGTTTAATGTATTTGTGAAGGTATATTGATTTCTAAATTCTACCGCCTGACTCATACTACCATTATAAGTTGCGGCAGCAGGGTGTTGCCCCGAAATAACGTGATGGTCAAAACTTTGTTTGTAGTCTGTACCTACATTTGATCTAAAAGACAACCAATCTGTAAATTTATAATCAACATGTGCCGCAGCAATAATTTTTACTGACTCCCTTGTTCTATTTGTATATTTCGTCAATAAATAAGGGTTATCTTTTGAATTCCAAGTCTCAGGATCTTCAAAAGGATAAGCTAGGTATGTAGTAAAGAAAGGGTTCATCCAGCTAAAACGACCTTCGCCTGTTGCTGGATCAGATAATTGTTCTTTAGCATAACCAAGAGAAAGATTCGTACCAAAACTTAATTTTTCAGACGCTTTATGTGTTAGATTAAGTCGACCAGTTACTCTTTCGATACTTGAATTTTCAATATTACCTTCCTGAGAAAAATAGTTACCAGAAGCAAAGAATTTTGTTTTCTCATTACCTCCAGATGCAGATAATTCATGCATCATAGTATAACCTGGCTTCAACATTTTATCATTCCAATTAGTATCAGTACTTCTTGCTTTAGATAAAGTGGATCTACCTGAGTTTAATTCTGCTATTTCAGAAGGATTAGTTAATTCTCCATTTTTTTCTTTTGTCTCAAGATATAGTAATCTAGTTAAAGGTAAAGCAGAATTTCCTCCGTATTCAGAACGTTGATTACCTACAATAGTTTGATAAGCAATAGATTCCTCTGAGTTCATCATCTCAGTAGGATTTTTTGTTGGGGTAGATACACCAAATTGTGTTCTATAATTAAATTTAGTCTTGCCAGCTGTTCCTTGTTTTGTGGTAATCAAAATGACACCATTAGCTCCTCTAGATCCATAAATTGCTGTTGCAGATGCATCTTTAAGTACATTAATATTTTCAATGTCATTAGGGTTTACTGCAGCAAATTGAGCAGGTTCTACCATCACACCATCCATAATATAAAGAGGTGTATTTGATCCGTTAATAGAACCTGTACCACGTATTCTTATACTTACATCATCTGAACCCGGCTGTCCTGAACCAGAAGAAATTAATAAACCAGGTGCTTGCCCTTGTAACCTTTCTTCTAAAGAAGTAGTAGGCATAGTCTCTAGGTTTTCAGTATTCACTTTAGAAGTAGAACCTGTCATCTGTGTTTTTTTAATTTGCGTATAACCAACCAAAACAACCTCTTCGAGTTGAGTGGCATCAGGATCTAGGCTTACATCTAATTTACTTTGAGTAGTTAACGTAATTTCTTTTGCAAGATAACCAGTATAAGAAAATACAAGTACATCTCCTTTATCGGCTTCGATTGTAAAATTACCATCCATATCGGTCACTGCACCATAGGTTGTTCCTTTAATTAAGACAGTGGCACTAGGTAAAGGCTGTTTATCATCTCCTGCTCGAATTACACCTGAAATTTTAATTTTATCCTGCTCTACATTTGGGGCAATAGGAATAATCGCTTTATGTTCTTCAATTTTCTTATCTAAAAGGATGTGATTCCCATTGATCTTATAATTGATATTTAATTGCTTAGATACTTCTTCTAAGATATTTTGAATATTATCATCTTGATAACTTTTAAGTTCTAAGAGTGCTTCATCATTAATATCATTGTGGCTATAATAAAAAGAATATGATGTGCCGTCTTCAATTTCTGAAATCATTTGTCTAAGAGAAATTGATGAAGAACTCAAATGAATTCTGATTTGATCAATTTCGTTAAATGAAAAAAGTAATAGTGAAGTAATAATCAGTAATGATATGTTTTTCAATTGGTAATGTAATTTTTTCATAAAATTTAATTACTTGTTATAATAGTTCATTTCTTTCCTATCCTTTAGGAATTGATTGGTAGTTTAATTTTAGGCAATACTTGCCCATTCTCATTTTAAATAAAATCTAAAATGCAGTTTAGCATGCTCGATGATTTTTGTATTGTTTTACTTTTTAAATAATTCTATTCCGTGTGTTGTTTCTTTATAATCTACTTCTAAGATCTCTTTAAGTACTTCTAACAATTGATTGAGGTCTTCATTATGGATTGTAAAGGTGATTTGTTCTTTTAATAATTTAGAGTCTAGTGTATATATTTTTTTTTGATAACGAATACTTAGTACATCTACTAAATATTTAAAACTTTTATTTTTTATTCTAATAATATCATTCTCTATCGCATTATTCCATAAAGTTGTATTTACTTTCTGTGCTAAGAGTCTCCCTGAATTGGTATTTAAGTACAATTGATCTTGAGGCTTCATTTGTATTTTTTGTTTCCTCTGTGGAAATACAACATCAACCTTTCCTCTTAATAATGTAGTTTGATACACACCGTCTTCATTATTTGCTGTTACCACAAATTTGGTCCCTAAAACTTCTATATTCATAGAATCTGATAAGACATTAAAAACGTTCTCTTTGTCAGTTACTACATCAAATAATGCGGTCCCTTTAAGTTTTACAATTCTATTTTCTTTACTAAAATCAGATGGGTATAGTAATTCAGAATCAGAATTTAATAAAACACTTGTTCCATCTGGAAGTACAATCGAAGCTCTATTATTTTGAGCCACATTGACACTCTGCCACTGTATTTCTTTATCGCTAAGAATACTATTGTAAAAGAAGCTTCCAATAGTAAGTACTAACATTGCTGCCATAGACGCCGCATAGAAATAAATTTTACGCTCCTTCGTTTTTTGCTGATAACTATGTTTACGTACAACTTTTTTCCATGCCTGATTTACTTCTCCTTTATTTTTCTTTTTACTTAAAGATGATAAAAGGAAATCAAGTTCAGCCTCTTCGTTGAAATTATTCGATATGTTTTTATTCTCTTTCAATTATTAATTGTTTTCTCTACACCTGTAACGATTTTTTGATGTCCTACCCTTGAAAAAAAAAATAAAAAAACTCAACTAATCAATATAAGACTGAATAACAGTCATTTACAATGCGATAAAAATATAAATCAAAAAAAATACTACACATCAACAAGGGTTTAAACCTCCTAATTCGTTTACAAATTGAAAGCAATTAAATTGATAAACCTATAAACAACAATTGAAATGAAAACTAAATTATTACACAAGCCACTCATTTTTGGGTTGCTAATATTGGTGTTTAGCTGTACAGCAGTATCAACAAACGACACGAATATCAGCAAGAATTCTTCTAATGAGAATACTGAAATTTTTGAAGAAAACCCTCACTTTGTAAAACCAACAATCGATTTTATCAACGAGGACTCAAGTAGTCAAGGTCATAAGATCTATCACCGTTTAGTAACCAACCCAACGGCTTATATTCAGCAACATGCTCAAGAAGTCGCAGAAATGATTTACACTCCAAAAGAAATCATTGATGGAGAAATTCAACCCATAAAAAAAATCACTTATACTCTAAAGAGATATGATGGGATTTCGGAAAAATATGGAGCACCCCCGGCAATAGGCATTAAATTTAGTACAAAGCATATAGAAAAAACATTTGAGAGCAGTCATAATGATGATTCTATCTATTTTGAAATAAAAGGAGTATTGTATCATGAAATTGTCCATGGTTATCAATATGAGCCTAAAAATGCTGGTGTCTACAAAAAGGGAGACGACTTCTTTGGGTTTATTGAAGGCCTAGCAGATTATGTTAGAATTGAAAAAGGGTACCATAAGAGAAAAATTAAATTAGGGGGGCATTGGAACGATGGCTACACTACCAGTGGTTATTTTATTAAATATCTAAAAGATACTTATGATCCTGATTTTGCTAGAAAATTAAATAGAAGTTGTATTCTTTTAGAGAATTGGGATTGGACTTCCGCACTTCAATTGGTATTAGAGTCAGATAAAACCATTGATGAACATTGGGAAGATTATCAAAATTATATTAAGGAGAATAAAACAGTCTAATAGCTATTTCAAAGCTAGTTTCAAGTGCTTTATTGCTTTAGTAATATGCCCTTCAACAGTTTTTACAGAAAGGTTGAGTTGAGTAGCAATTTCTTTATTAGAAAGCTGCTCATCTCTACTTTTTAAGAATATCGTTTTACATTTTTCTGGTAATTCATCTAACGCAGAAAGGTATTTACGCTCAAGATCAGAATATTCCAAAGAGGAATAGAACTGCTCCATAGCATCAATATTTTCTGTCAACGGAATTGTTTTCGATACCCTTAATGATTTTAAATAATCAAGAGACTTGTTACGCACTAAAGTATACAAATACGATTTACCAAATTCGGGAGAATCAATTTCTTCAAATTTATCCCAAAATTTAATAAAACACTCTTGCACAATATCCCTAGCTGTATCTTCATCTTTAATAATTCGACAACAAAAAAGACAGAGCATTTTATAATGGGTTTTAAATAAAAGCTCTAGTTCATTTTCAGTCATTGTTAATCGTTTAGTTATATAGGTAATTACATTTCATCTATTTAATGGCTAATTTATAAGATAATTTGTTTGAAAATATTATTGCATTGTTAATATAATTCAACACCTAAATTGAAAGGATAACAAAATAAATAGTACTAAAAACAAAGACATCTAATATTTTAAGTACAAGCTTGCATACCATTCAATAATACTACTCAGAAATTAGTTGATAGATATTTTTTAAACCTTTCAACTTAATTCAAGCAGATCTTGTCTTAGGAGTAGACATTTAAACCAAAATGATGAAAACTCTCTTAATCGCAAACTTTTTATTTTTGTGTGTACTTCTACATGCACAACCTTCAATTGTAGGTACTATAATCGACACAGAAAAGCAGCTTCCTGTTGCTTATGCTTCCCTTGGTTTCGAAGGACTTACTCATGGAACTATATCAAATAGTGATGGTAAATTTAAACTACCTCTACCGGAAGGTATTGATCAAAAAGCTAAGATTCAAATTTCCTGCATCGGCTATGAAACTTTTGAAATATCATTTGATCAATTACAACAAAATAGTACTATTCAATTACAACCTTCTATTACCCAATTGAATGAAGTGGCTGTGTTTTCAAAGAATAAAAAAGGCAAAAAACCAAACAAAATCAAGTCTAAAAAACTAGGGAAATCGAGTACTTTTTTACCTTTATTTCATGCTTACTATAGTATTTGGGGAGAGAATGATCCTAATAACTTAGGGAGGGAAAAAGGGATGATCTACCCGATCAAATCTTTGGGTAAAGTAAACTCCCTCAACTTTCATATTAGCAGTAATAATTACCGATTAATCAAATTCCGATTAAAATTTTATACCATCGAAAAAGGGAAACCTACTACTCTTTTACATCAAAAAGATATTTTATTCGACCTAGAGGATAGTTTTCTTGGTTGGTACCAACTTGATCTATCTGCTTATGATATCATCCTACAGCCATCACAAAAAAAAGTGGGTGTTGCCCTACAATGGGTAGATAGTGAGCAACAAAACGAAGGCAGAAGATTTTTCTCTATCTCTGCTGCAATAGGTACCTCTCCTGGTTATTTCTTCAAAGAAGATGTTTTTGAAAAATGGATCATTAAAAAAGGGAAGCTAAACATGTATGTGGATGTTTTACCAATGGATGCGAGTAGGTAAACAAACTAACAAGCAAAAAACAGCTGCAAGTAAATTAATTACCTACAGCTGTTTTTTTTATTCTACAATAATCTCATCAATAAACAAGTAAGCTTGTTTTCCTACGTCGTTGTGCCAATGAGGCAACTTACCGTAATTTTGGAGAACAACTTTTATAAATCTTTTGGATGTCTTTTCTATCGGAACTGCATAATTTGTAATTCCATCAGAGGTACTTTGAGTTGTTTTAGATAGTATCTTTTCTCCTGCTTTTTGATACGTTTCCCCATCATTTGATACAAAAATTTTAATGGCATTAGGACCGAAGACGCCCTTCTTCATTTTTATCAAAGTTCCTACCGTCACTTTTGATATTTCCTCCTCTTTTTCTAAATCAATCACACAGGAGAAATCTCCTTGGTTAAACCCGACCCAAGCTCCAGAATTATAAATTAAAGAACCTCTCAATCCATCGTTTAAGGGTGTCTTTCCATATTTAAAATAGGTAGCTGATGTAGTCGATTGTAATGCTAAAGGTTTAAATGCAGCTTTATGAAAATTGATCTCACGACTTAAATAGGTGGTGTTAGGAACAACCGTTGCTTTCAACGCTGTTGTTTCTTGAATAACAATGGCTGAAGTATACACTTTGCTATTTTTGTTAGGTACACTCCCATCTAATGTATAATAGATGGGCTGGTCTGAAGTAGTTTCCAAAGTGGCCACTAAGGCTTTTTGAACTGTATCTGCTTTTACCTCTCCCAATACATTAAATAAGTGTTTTGCATAATTAATAGACATTTGATCGTACACCAAACGTAAAGAATTTAAGCGATGTTTAAAGCCTTTCCAATTTTTATCCTGCGGATTGGTCCATGCAATTTCTGATAAAGCTGCTATTCTTGGTACCATCATGTACTCTACCTTATCTGGAGTTTTCATGTATTCCGTCCATACATTTCCTTGTACACCAATAATGTATTTTTGCTCCTCTTTTGATAAAGTGGAAGGCAAAGGTTCATAATGATATACTTCTTTTACGGATGTATAACCACCTACCTGAAGGGGTTCATTGGTAATATCTTCTGTTTGATAGTGATCGAAGTAAACGTGATCTCCCGGAGTCATAATCACCTCATGATGCGCTTTTGCCGCCGCAATGCCTCCTTCTGTGCCTCTCCAAGACATGACCGTAGCATTTGGTGCTAAACCGCCCTCTAGGATTTCATCCCAACCAATCATTCGTTTCCCTTTGCTGTTCAAGTATTTTTCCATTCTCTGAACAAAATAACTTTGTAGTTCATGTTCATCCTTTAGGTGTTCTTGCTTGATTCTTTTTTGACACTTAGGGCATTTTTTCCATTGGGTTTTCGGGCACTCATCCCCACCTATATGAATGTATTTAGAAGGGAACAAGGTCATTACCTCATCTAATACGTCCTCTAAAAAATGAAATGTCGCTTCATTTCCAGCACAATACACCTCTTCAAAAACACCAAAAGTTTGTGCGACCTCATACGGTCCTCCAGAACATCCAAATTGAGGATAAGACGCCAAAGCAGCCATAGCATGGCCAGGAAGTTCAATCTCAGGAATTGTTTCCACTCCTCTTTCAAGTGCGTACTTTACCACCTCTTTTACTTCCTCTTGTGTATAATAACCACCATAACGTTGCCCATCAAATTGTTGGCTACTACCGTGATGTCCTACGACTGTACCTTTTCTAAACCCACCAACTTCTGTTAGTTTAGGATATTTTTTTATTTCAATTCTCCACCCCTGATCTTCTGTTAAATGCCAATGGAAAGTATTGATTTTATGTAAGGATAGAATATCAATATACTTCTTGATAAATGAGATGGGGTACATGTGCCTCCCCACATCCAAATGCATACCTCTGTAGCCAAACCTTGGCTGATCTTTAATTGTTACTGCAGGAAGTGTCGATGAATGTTGCATAACAAGTTGTCTCAGAGTTTGAATACCCCAAAGTACTGCTCTTCCATCATTTCCCTCTATCGTAATCAAATTTTCTTGGACGGAAACGATATACTCCTCCTCCTTTAAAGAAGGATTTTGAATTAATTGAATTTGTGCCGTTGCCGCTTTTTCTTTTGTCGGCAATGTTACTCCCACAGTCTCCTTGATAAACCCTTTAAGTAGATCGCTTTCAGAAAGAAATTCTGGAGCTGCATAAAGAGATGTACTTGATGTTAGGTGAAAAATACCTGCCTGCTTTTCCACAGACAAAGGTTGAGGTATAATATTGACATTCACATTTTCTTGCTTTGGTGTACAAGAAAACTGAAAGACAATAATACACACCCATAAAAAATGTGTGTAGTTTTTCATTAGAAGTTGATAGTTAATATTACTGAATTGTGTGTAAATATGGAGGATTGTGAGAAACAATAAAAGAGAATATCTTAAATAATTATGGAGCCTACTCATTTATTTTGAAAAGCATACTACAACAAACACCAATACAGCTCATTGACAATCCACTCCCTTAATTCTACAATTCACCCCTTTTTTATTTTATCCTTACTTCCTCTTCCCTATCATTGTATCATCAATAATTTACTAGTGTCAAATTAATTTTTATGAAATATTTACTACTTAGCCTACTCTTACTACCATTATTTTCTTCCGCTCAAGATATTCAGAGAGTACAGATTCCAGGAACTGATTCTGTCATTGTAATTAACGTCAAAGAAATTCGTGAGGAGGCAGAGAAAGTGGCAGAGGAAGCACGAAAGATGGCTGCAGAACATCAGGAACAACAAATGGAGGTGTTCATTAAGGCTTTTGCGGAGGATTTTGAACCCGAAAGCGTGATTACTATAGAAGAATTATTTCCTGAAGGGATGCCTGATGCACCCGATATTGATGTGGAGGTAATTCAAGAATGTATTCAACAAGCACAAGAACAATTAGAGTTACAACAAGAAGAAATTCAATTAGCAATAGAAATTGCTCATAGGAATAAAATCCATTATGAGAAAAATTTCTTTTATTCTTATCGTGTGGATTATGAGGGTGATATTGCACTGAATGAAGACGAAAATGACATCATTAAAATCTCTGAGGGAGGTAAATTTGTAGTGGAGAAACGTACCTTCGGTAATCTAAGGAAATTAGTGATTCAGCCTTCTTCTAATGGCGATTTAATCTATAAATACTACGAAGGAAACAAACTAATGCCCTTTAAACCCGATGGCGAAAATTGGCTGAAAGATGTTTTACCTGAAGTGATAAAAACCAATGCTATTGCTGCCGAAGATAGAATCAATCGTCAAATGAAAAAAGGTGGCGTATCTTCTACTTTAAAATATATTTCTAGCTTGGATAGTGATGTCGCTAAGGTGGCCTTTTATCGAATTTTACTCAATCATAAAAAAATTAAGAATAGTGATATTGTTTCTATAACCGATAATGTAGTTAAAAACATTTCATCTTCGAGTAGTTTAGAAAAGTATTTTAAATCTACTTTTGCTACGTATTACAATAAAAAACTACTTTCATCTTATTTTAATGGCATCTCCAAAATATCAAGTTCTTCGAGCAAAGAACAATGCTTAATTTATGTGGTTTCGCGAAAGGAATTTCAGAATAACTTAAGCAAAGAAGATATGAAAGAATGGGTGGATTGCTATATAAGTATTACGTCCTCTTTTAGTAAACGAAAAGTATTTGCAAACACCTTAGGTAATGGCATTTTTCAGTTTTACCCTGCCGATTTAGAACGTATGATGCAAAGTATTTCGAGCAGTTTCGATAAAAGAAACAGTATCGAAGAAGCATTTAAAGCAAAGTATGTTAACCGTTGGAGCGATGAGCAAGTTGTTCGATTAATTGAGCAAACCTCTAGTATTTCTTCCAGTTTCGACCATTCTCAAACGATGGAGGCCATTGCAGAGGAGTGGGATAATTTATCTCTTGCAGCCCAAATGGCATTTTTAGAAAGTTGTTCTCATATCAGTTCGTCTTTTGATTTAAGAAAAGCATTGGCCTTCTATGGCAAAGCCAACATAGAAGATAAAGCGGTTAAAAAAGCCTATTACGAAGCCGTCAAGAATATTTCTAGCGATTTTGATATGAAGTCTACCTTATCCAATAGTATTCATAATCCTGGTTTTAACGAATTTGATGTTCCTTATTTCTTAGAGGCAAGTCAAGGTATTTCTTCAAGTTTTGATAAAAAGAATGCCCTTATGGATATTGCTCCTTATATTCAGCTAAGTAATGCTCCTCAATATTTTGATGAAGTAAAAAAAATCAGTTCTAGTTTCGATAAAAAAAGTGTTTTGATGAAGATCGTAGATCAAGATAATTTCACCTATGAATTCCTTCCTACTTATCTATCGGCAAGTACAACTATCAGTTCTAGTTTTGATAAGGCTGGCACGATAAAGAAAGTAGCCCCCTTTGTTATCGCTTCTAAAAATGAGGAGATCAAAAATGAGTATGTAAAAGCAGCAAAAACAATTTCTTCTAGCACAGAAAGAAATGCAGTGTTGGGGGCACTTTACGAATGAAAAATATCAGAGAATATATATATATCGGTTTAGGGTGTAGTCTGTATTCCTACTTTCTATATGCTCCTAGAGAAGAGATGGTAGAAATACTCGAAAGCCCATTAAGTGTGGTGTATTTTTGCCTTAATGTGATAGCAATGATTCTCGTAGGAAAATTATTTAGTACTCAAATTAAATGGGGACACAGTATTTTTCATACGGTTTTAAAAGGAGCTTTAGGCATGTGGTTGGTATTGGCACAACACACCTATTTTTTAGGTCTCTTTATTTTTAAAGATGTCGATCCGCTTTTTATTCTTGATATGCGCATCAAAACAATGCTTTTATTGTTCTCCTATTCTATAGCAATACTTGTGATAGAGTATTTAATGTTGGCGTATCAACACTTTAATCAGCAACACCTTAGTTTACTGACTTATCAAAGAAAATCGGCACAGTTAAGATTAGAAGCATTAAAAAGTCAGTTGAGCCCACATTATTTATTCAATAGTTTAAATACAGTGGCTTTTCTTGTCATCGAAGATACAAAACAAGCCGATCGTTACATTAGAAGTATTGCTCAGACGTATCAGTTTGTGATGAAATATGCCCAAAAGGCCTTAATTTCTTTAGACGAAGAACTACAAGTTGTACGTGCCTTTGCCTTTCAATTACAAACGCGACATGGTAAAAGTGTGGAAATACATCTCGATAAAACGATGCAAAGTATCGAAGGAAAACTCCCCCCATTGTCTGTGCAATTATTGGTAGAAAATGCCGTAAAACATAACGTACTTTCTGATGATGATCCCATTGAAATTCATATTGATTATATCAAAGAACAACAATTGGTGAAAGTCAGAAACAATACGACAACATCGCCTAAAACAAGAATTTCGACCAAAGTAGGATTAAATAATTTGAAAGAACGATATGCCTTGTTAAGCGATCAAGAAATCAGCATACAACATACTTCTACTTCTTACACCGTTCAACTCCCGCTATTATGAATCGATGGATACGCTCTTCTCTCTTCTATGGGGTATTTTATCCTATACTTTCTGGTAGCATCACTTACTTGTTATTGCTGTTAGCATTTAACCGAGTTACAGAATTATCAGAAACTATCTTTAAAGCAGAATGGATAGTCTGTATTCTCATCTCTTATCTGTGGAATACTTTCATTATCTTTTTTTCAAAGTGGATGCGTCAACGTTTATCGGTGATTGATTCTGTATTGGAGCAAATTGTTTTTCATGCTATTGGGGCTGTTGTAGGCAGCGCTTTAGTGATAGGTCTGATCTTGTCTATCTATTTTTATGGACTATTTGATTATTCATCCTTTAGTAGTTTCAGTACAGAAATGTATGTTTTTCAGGGCTTGTTTATCTTCCAAACATTACTTTTTGAGTGTGCCTTTTGGGGCAACCACCTGATCAAATTGAGCAATGAAGAAGCACGATTAGAAGAACAAAAAAGAACGGCTTTTATCAACGATGAAATGAAAGCTTTTGCAGAAGATGCCCACCTTCCTTTTCTCTATGAAACTTTAGAAACTATTATTGGTTTGGCACATAAAGATCCTGATGCCGCAGAGGAATATGCCGAAAAATTGGCCAAGGTATATAGAAATAACCTCCAAAGTAGAAAAGAGGAATTTATTACGATAACTCAAGCTTTTGCCCTAACCAATGAGGTAGCAGAGTTATTGACTATTTCTCGTTCTGGAGGCATTCACACTACTTTCGATATACATCAAAAAGACGATCAATTGCTGTTTCCTCCTATGTTGCTTCCTAGAATTTTAGTAGCCATTGCTACAGATTATATTGCTTCACCGCTACAGCCTTTATCCGTTTGTTTTTCAATAAAAGATGATCAATTGGTGATGATAGCACATAGTTGTAATGAAAAAATAGAGCATGACAATGCTTTAGGTCACGTGATTAACTCTGTTCAAGACACTTTACATCATTATACAAAAATACCGGTGCAAAGAATTCAGAAAGACAATCAATATTTAATTATTTTACCTGCTTTTAAATCCATTGATAATGCTTGGCAATCCAAAGCAAATGTAAATATCCAACCTAACGACCAATCCTTATTTAAGAAATCATGAAAGCACTTATTATAGAAGATGAAAAGCCAGCACAAGGCAAATTAGTTCGTCAAATCAATAAAACTCCTTATGAAGTAGAAGTGGTGAAATTCTCCGATTCTATACGTACTTCTGTTCAATGGCTCAAACAACATCAAAGTGAAATAGATCTTATATTTATGGACATTCACCTAACGGATGGATTAGCCTTTGATATTTTTAATGAAATTGAAATCGTTAAGCCTATCATCTTTACCACTGCTTACGATGAGTATGCTTTAGAAGCGTTTAAAGCTAATAGTATAGATTATTTATTAAAACCGGTAGATAGTGAAGCGCTCACAAAGGCACTTCAAAAAATGCAAACACTACAACAAAAAATAGCACCTCAAAAAGGGCAGTTAGATGTATTGTTGGAGAATTATAATCAGAAATACAAAAAAAGATTTATGGTCCGCATCGGAGACAGCATTAAAAGTATTCTATCAGAAGATAGTTTAGCTTTTGTGGCCGATGGAAAACATACTTTACTCTATACTTTTGAAGGCAGAAGGTATGTGGTCGATTTCAAAATGGAAGAATTAAATGATTTGTTAGACCCTCAAGAGTTTTTCCGAATTGGAAGAAGTCACATTGTTCAAAGGTCTTCTATTCAAAGTGTAAATAAACACACTAATAGCCGTTTGATTCTATCACTTCATCAAGAAATTCCACATGAATTAGTGGTCGTTCGTGATAAAGTGAAAGAATTTAAGAAGTGGTTCAATTAATTATCTTTATTTAGTACTATCATTTGGTGTTTAGTTAATATTATGATTTAGTTTTATTAAGATATATACTATAGTTTTGCATCCGCAATCAAACTATTAATATTTAAATACAATTTTTTAATGACTAACAGGTTCATTTTTACACTATTCAGTATTATGCTGGTTTTTAATACTGTAAATTTCTCAAAAGCTAACACCATTCAAGATTACAGCATATCTCGCTACATTGATGCTGATGATTCTACAATGGTTATTGGTTCTTATGAATCAAGTACTTTACAAGGTGCTGCTTTTGTTTATGAAAAAAACAATGGAGTTTGGACTCAAGTCGCCAAACTTACCTCCAAAAACACTTCAATTGCCAATACCACTCATTTCGGCTTTTCTGTCGCATTACATGGTGATGTTATTGTTATTGGAGCTCCTAAAGCTGATAAAGCTTATATCTATGAAAAGCCTGTCGACGGCTGGAAGGATATGACGGAGACTTTATCTCTTACAAGCCCTCTGTCGAGTGGTAGTTACTTTGGTTTCTCTGTTGATCTTAACGACAATAAAATTTCAGTTGGGGCATACAGAAATAATGCTTATCAAGGAAGAATTATTCTTTATCAAAAAGAGAATGAAGAAAAATGGAGTGACTTAGAGTTTAATAATGTCACACTAAAATCTTCTAATCCTACTTCTAATGAATACTTCGGACATGAAGTAAGAATGGATGATAAAACATTAATTACCGGAGCTTTAGGTTACAACAACTGGCAAGGTAGAGTTTATGTTTACAACCTACCTGAAGGTAAAATTACTGATCAACTTACTCCTGATGCTACATTAGAAGTTGAAGATGGTGGTAACTATCAAGTCGGGATTCATGTTGCTGTAGACAACAATGTGATTGTTGCTACTGATTACGGTAATGACAAAAAAGGACAAGTTCATGTATTTGTCAAAAAAGAGGACCAAGTATGGACGGACAGCTATGAGACTTTCTCTATTGCTACTGAAGATGCTGCTCAATTCGATTACTTCGGAGCCGATCTTGATGTTCAAGGGGATGAAATCCTAATTGGTTCTTCGCAAAGTGATAACGATGGACTGGGTGCTGTTTATCATTATGTAGTCAATGAAGATCAAATTTCTGCTTCACTTGTCGATACTTACACCACTGACCTTGTGGGTAAAGATGATGCTTTTGCTGCTGCTGTACAATTCGCCGGTGAGGATATTCTTGCTAGTGTGATGTATAATAATCAGTATCCTTTCTTCTCTTTCGATAGAACTGAAGCTATTCCTGTTCCGACTATTAAACCTTATGATTATGAAATCACCAGATATATTGATTCAGATAGTTCTACTATGGTGATCGGATCGTATGCTTCTTCTTCTTTACAAGGTGCTGCTTTTGTATATGAGAAAGAAAATGAAAAATGGGTATTAAAAGCTCGTTTAACTGCTACTGATAATGACATTGCGAATACGACTCACTTTGGTTTTGCTGTGGCTATCAAAGATGATGTAATCGTTGTGGGAGCTCCTAAAGCTGATAAAGCTTATATCTATGAAAAGCCTGTCGACGGCTGGAAGGATATGACGGAGACTTTATCTCTTACAAGCCCTCTATCAAGTGGTAGTTACTTTGGTTTCTCTGTTGATCTTAACGACAACAAAATTGCTGTTGGGGCATACAGAAATAATGCTTACGAAGGAAGAATTATTCTTTATCAAAAAGAAGATCAAGAAAAATGGAGTGACTTAGAGTTTAATAATGTCACACTAAAATCTTCTAATCCTACTTCTAATGAATACTTCGGACATGAAGTAAGAATGGATGATAAAACCTTAATTACCGGAGCTTTAGGTTACAACAACTGGCAAGGTAGAGTTTATGTTTACAACCTACCTGAAGGAAAAATTACTGATCAACTTACTCCTGATGCTACATTAGAAGTTGAAGATGGTGGTAACTATCAAGTCGGGATTCATGTTGCTGTAGACAACAATGTGATTGTTGCTACTGATTACGGTAATGACAAAAAAGGACAAGTTCATGTATTTGTCAAAAAAGAGGACCAAGTATGGACGGACAGCTATGAGACTTTCTCTATTGCTACTGAAGATGCTGCTCAATTCGATTACTTCGGAGCCGATCTTGATGTTCAAGGGGATGAAATCCTAATTGGTTCTTCGCAAAGTGATAACGATGGACTGGGTGCTGTTTATCATTATGTAGTCAATGAAGATCAAATTTCTGCTTCACTTGTCGATACTTACACCACTGACCTTGTGGGTAAAGATGATGCTTTTGCTGCTGCTGTACAATTCGCCGGTGAGGATATTCTTGCTAGTGTGATGTATAATAATCAGTATCCTTTCTTCTCTTTCGATAGAACTGAAGCTATTCCTGTTCCGACTATTAAACCTTATGATTATGAAATCACCAGATATATTGATTCAGATAGTTCTACTATGGTGATCGGATCGTATGCTTCTTCTTCTTTACAAGGTGCTGCTTTTGTATATGAGAAAGAAAATGAAAAATGGGTATTAAAAGCTCGTTTAACTGCTACTGATAATGACATTGCGAATACGACTCACTTTGGTTTTGCTGTGGCTATCAAAGATGATGTAATCGTTGTGGGAGCTCCTAAAGCTGATAAAGCTTATATCTATGAAAAGCCTGTCGACGGCTGGAAGGATATGACGGAGACTTTATCTCTTACAAGCCCTCTATCTAGTGGTAGTTACTTTGGTTTCTCTGTTGATCTTAACGACAATAAAATTGCTGTTGGGGCATACAGAAATAATGCTTATCAAGGAAGAATTATTCTTTATCAAAAAGAGAATGAAGAAAAATGGAGTGACTTAGAGTTTAATAATGTCACACTAAAATCTTCTAATCCTACTTCTAATGAATACTTCGGACATGAAGTAAGAATGGATGATAAAACCTTAATTACCGGAGCTTTAGGTTACAACAACTGGCAAGGTAGAGTTTATGTTTACAACCTACCTGAAGGTAAAATTACTGATCAACTTACTCCTGATGCTACATTAGAAGTTGAAGATGGTGGTAACTATCAAGTCGGGATTCATGTTGCTGTAGACAACAATGTGATTGTTGCTACTGATTACGGTAATGACAAAAAAGGACAAGTTCATGTATTTATCAAAAAAGAGGACCAAGTATGGACGGACAGCTATGAAACTTTCTCTATTGCTAATGAAGATGCTGCTCAATTCGATTACTTCGGAGCTGATCTTGATGTTCAAGGGGATGAAATCCTAATTGGTTCTTCGCAAAGTGATAACGATGGATTGGGTGTTGTTTATCATTATGTAGTCAATGAAGATCAAGTTTCTGCTTCACTTGTCGATACTTACACCACTGACCTTGTGGGTAAAGATGATGCTTTTGCTGCTGCTGTACAATTCGCCGGCGAGGATATTCTTGCTAGTGTGATGTATAATAATCAGTATCCTTTCTTCTCTTTCGATAGAACTGAA
>NZ_JRYR02000019.1 GCF_000807855.2 Flammeovirga pacifica | reverse complement strand
ATCCAGTGTTTTGAATTCGTTGTTTTATGATACTTTTGTTTTCTACTTACTAGTAAATTAGATTCTCTTAAATATTTGAACAACTGATCCCTACCCATTTTTATTTGATTAGAAGACAAAAAATCTTGCATCAAATAATGTAGTTTTCTTCCTCCTAATTTTGGAAGTAACGACCTGTATTTCATTACTTCTTGTTTTACTTGATCAAGATAGTCTTTTGATTGTGACTTCTTAGTAGAACGCTTATAGAAAGCTTGTTTTGTATAACCAAACAGTTGACATAATTGCTCTGTTGTTAAAGCATTTTCTGTTTTTATTTCTTGAACTGCTTGGTACCAGACTTTTTTACAATCTTAATATTCAATTCTCTTTCAGCTATCTCGATAAACTTTTTGTATGCATCTAATTCTGCATCTTTTTGTTTTAAAGCTTTTTCTAACTCTTTTTCTGTTTGTCGTAATGATGCCTCAAGGTCTTTTATACGCTGTTGCTCTTTATCTTTCATTGGTCGTCCTATGGATTTATATTTTGTGTGAGACAATTTACCATATTTTCTTAACCAACGAGCAATTGTACTATGACCTGCAATCGAATATTTTCTATGAAGAGCTGCTTTTGTATAAAGCCCACTTTCAAATTCTTCTACAACCTTTTGTTTGAATGATAAGCTGTAAGATATTGGGGATTCTGAAGATTTTGCTTTTCTGGTGTTTGACATAAATTTATTACAATTTAGTCAACTTATTTTAGGACGTTACAA
>NZ_JRYR02000018.1 GCF_000807855.2 Flammeovirga pacifica | reverse complement strand
AATTCCCCTTCTACTGAAGGGACAGGTGTTCTCCCGTATTGTTGACATGCCAGCGGGTCGGGGAAACGTGATCCTGACGTTCACGCTTACGTCCACACGGCATTCGGCAGATATTCCGCCGTATACGTTTGCCAGCGATGTGCAGGTTATGGTGATTAAGAAACAGGCGCTGGGCATCAGCGTGGTCTGAGTGTGTTACAGAGGTTCGTCCGGGAACGGGCGTTTTATTATAAAACAGTGAGAGGTGAACGATGCGTAATGTGTGTATTGCCGTTGCTGTCTTTGCCGCACTTGCGGTGACAGTCACTCCGGCCCGTGCGGAAGGTGGACATGGTACGTTTACGGTGGGCTATTTTCAAGTGAAACCGGGTACATTGCCGTCGTTGTCGGGCGGGGATACCGGTGTGAGTCATCTGAAAGGGATTAACGTGAAGTACCGTTATGAGCTGACGGACAGTGTGGGGGTGATGGCTTCCCTGGGGTTCGCCGCGTCGAAAAAGAGCAGCACAGTGATGACCGGGGAGGATACGTTTCACTATGAGAGCCTGCGTGGACGTTATGTGAGCGTGATGGCCGGACCGGTTTTACAAATCAGTAAGCAGGTCAGTGCGTACGCCATGGCCGGAGTGGCTCACAGTCGGTGGTCCGGCAGTACAATGGATTACCGTAAGACGGAAATCACTCCCGGGTATATGAAAGAGACGACCACTGCCAGGGACGAAAGTGCAATGCGGCATACCTCAGTGGCGTGGAGTGCAGGTATACAGATTAATCCGGCAGCGTCC
>NZ_JRYR02000017.1:411-797 GCF_000807855.2 Flammeovirga pacifica | reverse complement strand
GATTCAATTTTATGTAATTCATTTTCGTTTAAATAAACAAAATCAATTAATTCTCCTTTAGGTTTTTTGTAGTTAATTAAAGGATCAGAAGTAAGAAATTCATTCATATAGAAGTAATTAGTCAACCCCTTTAAGGTGCTTATTATTCTTCTTATTGTATTTCTATTTAATTCTAGATCAATTAAATATAATTCAAATTTTCGTGCAAAATCGTGATTTATATTACTTAAATAAGGGTTGTTTTTTAAATTTGAAAATTTTTCTAAATGCTTAAATCTTACTGATATACTTCTAAATGTTGACTCTAGAACCTCTTTCTTTTTATCTTCTTTGAATTGGTTTATTGCTTCATTAAGTGTTAGAGGTGAGGTATTTAAACCTTTTAG
>NZ_JRYR02000017.1:0-401 GCF_000807855.2 Flammeovirga pacifica | reverse complement strand
GACTCTAGAACTTCTTTCTTTTTATCTTCTTTGAATTGGCATATTGCTTCGTTAAGTGTTAGGGGCGAGGTATTTAAACCTTTTATGTATGCTTTTTTTATGCTTTCTGCATTTGGGTAATCTTTAGATTTAGTACAAAAGTCATAATAGAACTCCCTTACTTGATATTTTATCGAATCAAGTACTTTATTTTCTATACTATTTCTAGGGGTTATATATTGGTTTTTTCCGTTCCAATTCTTCTTTAAAACTTTTAGACCTGTAGCCGAAACACTCGATCTGTCAGAACCTAGGACTATACGAAACTGTATAGATACTTCTTTTTTGTCTTTCAAATTCCTTGAAGAAAACGAAACTCTAGGAATTACGGGCTTTTTTATGGAATTTTCCATCGTATTTAT
>NZ_JRYR02000016.1 GCF_000807855.2 Flammeovirga pacifica | reverse complement strand
GAAAAGTAGCCAACCGCCGTATACGAGACCCGTACGTACGGTGGTGTGAGAGGCTCTCCCTGTCAGTTTTTACTGACGGGGCGGTCTACTCGATTGTAAAACGTAAAAATATTAACAAGTAAAGCTAATTACTGCTTCATCATTTTTTCCTGCTAGTTCATAGAAAATTTTAGTTTCTGTAAATGTCTCTGATATGAACTCTTTTATATCTTCTTCATCATTCCAAAAGCCAGGATAAATTTCTTTATCATTTAATTCTTTCAAATCTATTCTTCCAATTACATCATCTAATGTTATTGATTCAAGCTCCTTGGATATATTTCTCACTATATCATGAGTGATAAATAATGCAGGACCATACCCCATATCAAGCTCCGGGTTAAGTACTTCTTGTCCAATAACTACATTAGATAAAATTGAATTTTTGATATTACTTTCATTCATGACTGAACGACCTGATAAAATATATTGAAGAGCATCCCATGATTTTTCTAAATCTAGACTGCATTCTTCCTGAGTCTTTGAAAATAATTCTTCTTCTAAATTATCTATATTTCCGTTTACAGATAAATATTCATTCAGTTGATTAGATGAAACTCTAACCAAATATGTCACCATTCCCATTGTGATAAGTCTTTTATAAAGTTTACTATTTTTTTGTAGGTCGATTACGTGATGACTAAACTACTTGAGCGGTTGCGTCAACCGTGATTGGAGTTTAGTTGATGTGTGTGCCCAAAATGGACACAGCCTTATTTTATTTTAAAGATATAATAATCTTCTAGAGGGTGCAAGT
>NZ_JRYR02000015.1:404-839 GCF_000807855.2 Flammeovirga pacifica | reverse complement strand
GCTACAGCATAAACAAAAGGAAATTGAGTGTTTAAGTAGTGGCTTACTACAAAAATAGAGTAAGCCACACTAATAATAATTAATAGAAAATGAGGAATATTTTTTAAATTATTCATGTACGTATTTTTATTTTTTCTCTAATAAGTCTTTTATTAAAAAAAGTGTATCTAATATTTCGTCACACCTTTCAGGTATTTCTATTTCTCCATTTATTGAAATGTTTTTAGATTCTTTTTCGTAAGAAATAGCGACAGAAAGCGTTAAAAATCTAATAAGCTTTTCTAAATCGTGAGATATATTATTTATACCTTTTACTTCCTCTAGTTGTGAAATTGTTTGAATTGTCGTCATTGGATTTATAAGTTATTTTGATTGTAAATATTTAGTACTTCATTGATTACTGTATCATCATGAATTTTATAATACTGTTCAGTT
>NZ_JRYR02000015.1:0-394 GCF_000807855.2 Flammeovirga pacifica | reverse complement strand
TGTAGATATTTAAAACTTCGTTTATCACTTTGTGATCATGTATTTTATAATACATTTCCGTTGTTCTAGATGATTTATGCCCTAACATCACCTGTAAACTTTCTTTACTTACATTCATGTTTATCATTGATGTAGCAAAAGTTTTCCTAGCACTATGAACCGTTATATTTTTATTGATATTTGAATATTGAGCAATCAATTTTAATTGTCTATTCATTACAATGTTTGAATATATAGGCAATTTTTCCCCTTCAATTTTATTTAGTATTTCTATTGCTTTATTTGATAGAGGAATAAAACAGGGAGTTTCATTTGTGTTTATTGTTTTTTGTCTTTTTAGACGTAGAATAGTAGCACCATTAGTATACTTTATGTGTTTACTTTTATCAAACTT
>NZ_JRYR02000014.1 GCF_000807855.2 Flammeovirga pacifica | reverse complement strand
GGATCGTACCCCGCACATAAGGGACTTGCACCCTCTAGAAGATTATTATATCTTTAAAATAAAATAAGGCTGTGTCCATTTTGGGCACACACAATCTATATGCTGACCATTGCCAAACTCTTGGTCATCTGAGTGGTAAGTGTTATCTTGACCCACCGCCAAAAAATCAAATTTGTGTAAATTGAAGAACCAATCAATCACAAAAGCTGAATTTTTGGCTCATTAGTTATTTATTAGTGCACTGCCAGTATGGGCAACGGGCACATATAGTAGACGTTATCTCTAATGAATAGATCAAAAGTTAAAAAATGAACTCTGAATTATTATCATATCTGAAAGTCGCAAAACCAAAAGAAGATCATGAAATCTTAAATGGAATAAAACAAACTGAAAGTGACTATGAACTTTTAAAGGATGAAGTAAAACAAATTATACCAAATTGGGTGAAGCATATGTTAATCGATTTTAAAATTGCTAACCTAATTTTGGACTTCAAATTTCAAGAAGATGAACAAATATCAATTCAGTTCAATAGTTTTAAACAGATTGAAGATGCATGCTTAAATATGTATCCTGGATGTGCGATATTCGAATTAGGATATATTGGAATAGGAGAAGATCCAACTGGAAGTGGTAACCCTTACTTCATTAAAATCGATGAAGGTGAAAACCCACCACTATATCAAATTTATCATGATGTAAGCGATAAAGGTGAGGAAATAGTGAAACAAGGAAAAGAATTAATTTCAAACAAACTTTCCGATATATTTAAGAATCAAATTAAATAGAAAAACACGAGAGATAATCGAGTAGACCGCCCCGTCAGTAAAAACTGACAGGGAGAGCCTCTCACACCACCGTACATACGGGTCTCGTATACGGCGGTTGGCTACTTT
>NZ_JRYR02000013.1 GCF_000807855.2 Flammeovirga pacifica | reverse complement strand
ATCGTACCCCGCACATAAGGGACTTGCACCCTCTAGAAGATTATTATATCTTTAAAATAAAATAAGGCTGTGTCCATTTTGGGCACACACAATATCTAAACTCCATCCACCGGTCGACACGCCCGCTGGTCGTAGTTTAGCAATTTCGTTACCATGCGTTTAAAAGCATAGCAATCCTAATGATATATGGTTTATTAATTATTGAAACCTATAAAGACGCTATTTTTGTTGTGTATAGGAATTTCAAACAAAGAAAAAACTAGTTAAGAATGGAAAAAGTGTATCTGCAAGAGGCAAAGGATTTTATTAAACAATATCCTGAAATTGAGGAAAGGTTTAGCGGATGTTCTGAAGAGGAAATAAACGACTTGCAGGAGATATTGAATACTAAGATACCAGCTTCATTCAAAGAGTTTTTAATGTGGTTTGGCAAAGGTGGTGGACGTATTCTGAGAGGGACAGATTATTATTACAGCTATTTGTCTGGAGAAGCATATGAAGATTATAAAGAGGAAGGTATTATTCCGCACGACCATAATCTAAAGAAAGCAGGAATTGAAATTTTAAATAGGAACAAATTTGACGGAATAGCTTTACTTGAAGATTCAATTGTTTTTATGTGTCATCAAGGATATGTCATAGAATATATTAAAACAAATGAGGGCGAGAATCCACCTGTATATATATTTGTGGAGCAAGGAGATTGGTTAAAAAATGGCCCTACAATTTGGGCAGAATCTTTTAGTGAGTATATGATTAATATGTTGACACATGAAATTGACTCATTGAAAAAAATAGGACAACTATAAAAACGCATGGTAATCGAGTAGACCGCCCCGTCAGTAAAAACTGACAGGGAGAGCCTCTCACACCACCGTACATACGGGTCTCGTATACGGCGGTTGGCTACTTTT
>NZ_JRYR02000012.1 GCF_000807855.2 Flammeovirga pacifica | reverse complement strand
TGGGGAAACAAGACAGTACAGAGCGGCTACGGCCAATTTGATAAAGATATGAAACGCTTCCAAGAAAACCTTCTACGATTATGTTATAGGATCCCGTACCCCAAACCGACACAGGTGGTCAGGGTGAGTAACCCAAGGCGCTCGAGTGATTCATGGCTAAGGAACTAGGCAAATTAGCCCCGTAACTTCGGGAGAAGGGGCGCCTACTTGTTTTGGCAAGAGGCCGCAGCGAAGAAGTCCAGGCGACTGTTTAACAAAAACACATGGCTATGCGAACTCGAAAGATTCAGTATATAGCCTGACACCTGCCCGGTGCTGGAAGGTTAAGAGGGGGAGTTAACTTCGGTGAAGCTCTGAATTGAAGCCCCAGTAAACGGCGGCCGTAACTATAACGGTCCTAAGGTAGCGAAATTCCTTGTCGGGTAAGTTCCGACCTGCACGAATGGTGCAACGATCTGGACGCTGTCTCGGCCATGAGCTCGGTGAAATTGAAGTAGCGGTGAAGATGCCGCTTACCCGCAACGGGACGAAAAGACCCCATGAACCTTTACTGCAACTTAACGTTGGCCGTTGGCCAGGAGTGTGTAGGATAGGCGGGAGACTGTGAAGGAGCGTCGCTAGGCGTTTTGGAGTCATTGTTGAAATACCGCCCTCTCCTGTTCGACGGTCTAACGAGTGTAAACTCGGACATTGTTTGGTGGGTAGTTTGACTGGGGTGGTCGCCTCCAAAAGAGTAACGGAGGCTTTCCAAGGTTCCCTCACGACGGTCGGCAATCGTCGGAAGAGCGCAATGGCATAAGGGAGCCTGACTGCGAGAGAGACATCTCGACCAGGCACGAAAGTGGGACATAGTGATCCGGTGGTACCGCATGGAAGGGCCATCGCTCAAAGGATAAAAGGTACTCTGGGGATAACAGGCTGATCTCCCCCAAGAGCTCATATCGACGGGGAGGTTTGGCACCTCGATGTCGGCTCGTCACGTCCTGGGGCTGG
>NZ_JRYR02000011.1 GCF_000807855.2 Flammeovirga pacifica | reverse complement strand
TTTTAAAGAGTCACAGCCATGCAAATTAAGATATAGCTGCTGTTCTGGAATGTTTCGAAATAACTGATCAGGAAAACTTCTTATATTACAATTAACAAAGTCTAAAATTGTTAAGCTATCAAAGCTACCAATATCTTCAGGAATATCTTTCGACAAACAATCATTAAACGATAAATATTTAAGACCACTTAAATATTTGAAATTATTGAAACTATTGAATGAACCTCCAAATGCAATAAGGTTTTTTAAATCCATAATTTGGCTTGGAATATCATTATTTGTGTTAACGTAAAGATGAGTAAGTTTATTTAACTTGAAAATTTCATTAGGAATACCTTTTACTTTAGTATTACTAAAATTTAAGATCTCTAAATTTTTTAATTTAAAAATATCATTTGAGATAGTATCTACATCTGTACCTTGAAATATTAACCTTTTAAGTCTTTTAAACTTATTTATATTTGAAGGAATTTGTTTTAAAGGAGATTCGTAAATAACAATTGATTCTAATTCATCATTTACAATATTTTTAAAGTTTAATTCTTTAAGTTTTGTTTTTTCAAACTCAATTTTTTTTAAAAATTTGAAAGCTTTTATTTCATTAGGAATTTTATCAACATCAGAATTTGAGAAATAAATTTCAATAACATGAGATTTGTCATTATTGTATACAAAATCAACGTTATTATAATATTTCTTTAATATAGTTTTTGCCTCTGATTCAGTTAATGTTTGACAGGAAATCATTGTTATAAAAATTAATAATGTCGCTCCTATTTTAATTAAAAATGAAGTATTCATAAATTTTAAATTCTATAAAAAGTGGAAATAATATCTAGACAGCCTCGCATTCAACCCTTCAAGATCTCATCTTTGTTTACCCCCTTACCCATGACTGAAGTCATGGGTTGTTTACGTAGTATCCTAACACGACTAAAGTCGTGATAGAATAAAACCCTTGTTTATTCTTCGATCGGATTCCCTCCCAATGCTATATCAAATTGTTTTTGCCCCCGAACAAATTGAGGATATTTTCTGATTTTATTATTCTCTAAATTAATATGATGTAATTCAGGTAATTCCATAATTCCTTTTGGTACTACTTCAATATTACCATTGATAATCACACAAAAGCCTAAGCT
>NZ_JRYR02000010.1:352-1220 GCF_000807855.2 Flammeovirga pacifica | reverse complement strand
AATACACAAACCTATTATTGAGTAGTCTACCTCATACTATAGACCAAAGAAATATTTATAGAGGTTTTAATGACTTAAACGAGTATCACAATTCATTGATTAATTAACATAATTTAACGTTTTTACGGATTTTAATTGTATTATTTCAAGAATATTAAAAAAAGATGTCACGATTAGCTTTTTGAAAAGTGTTAATAAACACCCCTATATGTGTAGTTTCCGTCGTAAAAAAAAAATAGTAAAATTAATCAAATACCTTGATTTGCTTTTTTAGAAAAAAAGTTACTTCAAGGTATTTTCATTTGTGCAATTGCCAATTTTTGGAGTGTTTAAAAATGAATACTCAATGATTAAAAACACCTATTCAACTAAAAAAAAAGAACACTAAAAAGAATCTAACTAACTGTATATCAATACTTTCATATACCCTTTTATTAAGAAATGGCAATTTCCATACGCCAATGTGCGGTGGCGTACTGTAGAGAGGAATAAGTATACTAATAGATATATATGTATACACGTATATACTAACAATCAGATAGTTACGTAAATAAAAAGTAGACTAACTTTTCAAAAAGTGTACTTTTCTGTTTGTTAAAAAAAAGTCATTTCTCGAACACTAAAAAAGTCTATTTTTTTACTCTTAAAAAGGTCTCTCAAGGTATCAGAAACCCGTCCTAAAAATTTAAAATCTTTTTTTCGATGTTTGTTACATGGAGAAAAGGAATTATAAAATACTTTTATCGGATGATTTAGGACAAAAAGAAATTAGTTCTTTATCTGATAGTGAAGAAAAATCGAATGTTTGCTTTGCTTATCTCATTGGTAAAATGAATGGCTTACATAGTCGTAGTTTATCAAATCAGTT
>NZ_JRYR02000010.1:0-255 GCF_000807855.2 Flammeovirga pacifica | reverse complement strand
GATAAGATAGTATTACTTATTAATTCAGAAGGTGGAGAGGTGGACGGTACAAAGTTTTTAGCCGATACGGTTAGAAGTTTGAATACTCAAATTGTAGCATACATACAGGGTATATGTTGTTCAGGTGCATATTGGGTTGCTTCTCAATGCGATTACATATTGGCTGAAAATGAATGCTCTTTAATTGGGAGTATAGGCACTCAAACAATTGTTGTAGATGATTCAGAATACTTGAAAAATCAAGGCATTAAAAAA
>NZ_JRYR02000001.1:4902894-4904383 GCF_000807855.2 Flammeovirga pacifica | reverse complement strand
GATCGTACCCCGCACATAAGGGACTTGCACCCTCTAGAAGATTATTATATCTTTAAAATAAAATAAGGCTGTGTCCATTTTGGGCACACACATCAGCTAAACTCCAATCACGGTTGATACAACCGCTCACGTAGTTTGGTCATCACATAGGTATTAATACCTATACTTTCAATTAAATGAATAATTACTTAAATTTTATAATATTACTTTTATTAGCAAGCTGTCAAACCGAGACTAAACTAGATAAAACTAATATATTAAATCAGAGAATTAGTTTTGGAACATTTCAATTAGATATAGACTCTGTATCTATAAATATCGATGATTATGTGACTTTTAATGAAATTGTAAATCAACAAGAAAATTTCATAAAAAGAGGTTTTAAAAATATAGAATTACAAATTCCTTATAATGATGAGACTTACGTTATTAAATTATCTCAACGTCATAGAAATTGTCCTAATGCAAGAAATGGTTTTATCTATGAAGGAGATTCTATCTTTGTGGATTATAATCACCACGAATCCAGTTTAGAAAGTGCTCTACAAAAAAGTTATTTTAATAATGGGAAGGAACAAAATTTAAGTGAGTCACCAAATCTTCTTCTTATAAATTTCTATCAAAACGAAAAAGTACCAATTTCTTTGGTAAAAAGAAGATTAATTAATCTATTATCAACCTTTGAAGATGTTTCAGGTAATAAAGAGAAGCTCAACTTTAGTATATCAATTCCTTTTGATCCTAAGAAGGATTTCAAAAAAACTTCAAGAGTAGTAGTAGAGGTACCGAACGAGGAAGAAATCGAAGATGAAATCGTAATTGAAATACCAGAGGAGTTTGAAGAGTTCTATAAATAAAATTATTTAAAACACTATAACATTAGCTAATCTCCATCCATCGGTCGACACGCCCGCTGGTCGTAGTTTAGCAATTTAGTTTATTGGGAACAGGTAAAAACAAAAAATATTATGAAACTGAAATTGGTATTACTATTGATAAGCATAACATTATCACATAGTTTAATTGGTCAAGAGAGTAAAGAAATTCAATACGACCAGATTTATCTAAGTATCAGCGATGAATCATCGGACTTTTACTATCCAAAATTATTGGAACGTATGTTTCAACTTGATACTTTATTGACAGATGAAGAATATCATCACCTTTATTATGGATATGTGTTCAATGAAAGTTATGACCCATATGGAGAAACGAGTCAGAATGATGAGTTAGAAAAATTAGACAATTCAGAAGATGAATGGACGGAAGAACAGATGCATAGGTATATTTCTTTGGCTAATAAATCCTTGGTCGAATTTCCTATTGATTTGAGATTGATAAACATGCTTGCATATTGTTATAAGTTGAATGGTCAAGAAGAAAAATGCAATCAACTATCTATAATTTTCCATGGTTTTCTGAGAACTATTATTAATAGCGGAGATGGGGTTACATCTGAAACTGCTTTTCATGTTATCTCCACAAGTCA
>NZ_JRYR02000001.1:4888565-4902787 GCF_000807855.2 Flammeovirga pacifica | reverse complement strand
AAATTTCTATCAAAACGAAAAAGTACCAATTTCTTTGGTAAAAAGAAGATTAATTAATCTATTATCAACCTTTGAAGATGTTTCAGGTAATAAAGAGAAGCTCAACTTTAGTATATCAATTCCTTTTGATCCTAAGAAGGATTTCAAAAAAACTTCAAGAGTAGTAGTAGAGGTACCGAACGAGGAAGAAATCGAAGATGAAATCGTAATTGAAATACCAGAGGAGTTTGAAGAGTTCTATAAATAAAATTATTTAAAACACTATAACATTAGCTAATCTCCATCCATCGGTCGACACGCCCGCTGGTCGTAGTTTAGCAATTTAGTTTATTGGGAACAGGTAAAAACAAAAAATATTATGAAACTGAAATTGGTATTACTATTGATAAGCATAACATTATCACATAGTTTAATTGGTCAAGAGAGTAAAGAAATTCAATACGACCAGATTTATCTAAGTATCAGCGATGAATCATCGGACTTTTACTATCCAAAATTATTGGAACGTATGTTTCAACTTGATACTTTATTGACAGATGAAGAATATCATCACCTTTATTATGGATATGTGTTCAATGAAAGTTATGACCCATATGGAGAAACGAGTCAGAATGATGAGTTAGAAAAATTAGACAATTCAGAAGATGAATGGACGGAAGAACAGATGCATAGGTATATTTCTTTGGCTAATAAATCCTTGGTCGAATTTCCTATTGATTTGAGATTGATAAACATGCTTGCATATTGTTATAAGTTGAATGGTCAAGAAGAAAAATGCAATCAACTATCTATAATTTTCCATGGTTTTCTGAGAACTATTATTAATAGCGGAGATGGGGTTACATCTGAAACTGCTTTTCATGTTATCTCCACAAGTCATGAATATGTATTAATGATGATGTTTGAAATGAGTTTTGTTTCTCAATCATTGATAGATGAGTGTGATTATCTTGAATTAAAGGAAAATGAATATTCCGTAGAAGGTTTATATTTCAATGTAAGCAAGATTTTAGAACGCAATTTGGAATTAATGAAGAAATAATGCACACTACAATGGCTCATACCCAATATATCTGCCGCAGGCACAACACTGGCACACTGGGCATAGCCGCACCGTTGTGTAGGATTAATATCGAATGCTAAAAGAGACAATAAAACATATCGTATCATTTGACACAGAAACGCTTAATCTGTTTACAGATCTGTTTTCGGAAGTTCAGTTGAGAAAAGGGACTATCTTTGCCAAAAAAGGCGAATATTCAAAGAAAATAGCTTTTGTAAAGTCAGGAGTGCTACGAGCCTATTACAGCAATGAACAAGCAATAGAATACAACAAAACTTTCTTTACTGAAAACAACTTCGTTGGGGCCTACTCCGCTCTTATTACCCAAGAAAAAAATCTAATTGACATAGACTGCCTAACGGATTGCAGTTTGTTAGTAGCTACCTATCATGAGATAATAAAACTCTATGACCAACACCCTCAAGTAGAGCGTTTATCTCGAATCTTAGCCGAGCAGTTTTTTGTAAGAAAAGAAAAAAGGGAAATAGAACTTGTAACCCTAGAAGCCAAAGAGCGCTATGCCATCTTTCAGCAGGAACATCCACAACTCGAACAGCTTATTCCCCAATATCACATTGCCTCCTATTTAGGTGTAAGTCCCACCCAGTTGAGCAGGATTCGAGCTAAGAAATAAATTTTTCACACTTCCTGATTCCTTTACATATGTAAATGGAATCTTTTTCAGAAGCCCTGACCTTTGTGGTAACATTTATTATAAAAGCGTCAGATGAAATTATCTAAAAATAAAATCCTTATCACAGGAGCTACGGCAGGTATTGGCGAAGCATTACTCAATAAGTTCCTAAACCTTGACAATCACATAATTGCCTTAGGTAGAAATGAAGTAAAGCTCAAAGAATTAGCCCAAAAAGATGAACGAATTATTTCGTTTCCTTGTGACATCTCAAAGGCTGAAGACTTGGATAAGCTTATACTATTTATAAAGCAACAGCACCCAGACACCAATATCCTAATCAACAATGCGGGTATTCAGTACAATTATCATTTTGCAGAAGAACCCCAACTGCTGGACAAAATAGAGCAGGAAATCAACGTTAATTTCTTAGCTCCTCTCAAACTCATCGCTCTGATATTGCCGATTCTAAAAACCAATGACAATGCCTCCATTGTCAATGTATCATCAGGTTTAGGTTTAGTACCGAAAAGGCAAGCACCCGTGTATTGCGGAACGAAAGCAGGTATTCATATTTTTTCCAAAGCCCTGCGTTATCAACTCCAACACACTAAAGTTTTTGAAATTATTCCTGCTTTGGTAGACACAGAAATGACCTCAGGTAGAGGAAAAGGGAAAATATCACCTGAGCAATTAGCCGAAGAGTTTATCACAGCTTTCAAAAAGGATAAGTACGAAGTGAGCATAGGAAAGGTAAAGCTCTTGAAAATCATCCATCGCTTATTTCCTTCTCTGGCAGAGAAAATAATGAAAAAGGGAGGCGAAGAATAAAAGCTATAAACCAAATCATCAATCAAGTTTAATCAAAAAAAACAGTTCAAAATGAAAAATATAAAAATCATCATCCCATTTCTGCCCCTTTTCATTTCCATTTCAGCTTTTGCTCAAAATAGAAAAGTACTTTTTGTGATGAGTGAAGCAGATACACTACTATTGAAACAAGGTAAAAAGAAACGTCAAACAGGCGTATTTCTTAATGAGTTTTATCAGGCTTACAAAGCCATAGCAGACAAAGGCTATACAATAGATTTTGCCACTCCTACAGGAAAAAAAGCAACTATTGACCAAGAAAGTTTAGATGATGATTATTGGAAGATAAAACCCAAAATGAAAAAGGAAGCGATCGACTTTTGGGAAAATAGTTATGCTTTTTCCAACCCGATGACTTTAGAAAAAGCTATCAAACAGAAAGATGAATACATCGGCCTAGTCATACCTGGCGGACAAGGGTTAATGGTTGATTTGATTTATGATAAAAACACACCCGAACTCTTAAAATCGTTTGCAAGGGACCAAAAAGCCATCGGTTTGATTTGTCATGCACCTGCTTTAATTACCAGCATTCCTAAGAATGAAAACCCTTTTGCGGGATATACTTTCAATTCAGTCACACCTTTTGAAGAATTTTACATCGAGAAATTCATTATGAAAGGAAAGCCCAAAAACAGAAAGATTGCCAAGCAGCTTAAAAAACTTGGGTTAGAATATGAAAAAGGTGGACCAGGGAAAAGTTTTGCGATTAGAGATAGGAATTTAGTCACCAGTCAAAATCCATATTCAGGGGATATATTTAATCAACTCTTCCTGAATTTACTAGAATAAACAGAAGAATAACTCCACACAACGATATGTATAAGCAATAACGGTTTAGGTGCAAACTTGAACCGCTTTTGCATTTTAATAAGTATCTTGCTATCTGACATTTTAGTGGGTTAAAACCCGCTACTGTTCATACACCGAACATTGGGTACAAGTCAGCAAACTAGAAAGACATAATTTCAATTAATTAATCCATTTATACATTCACTTTTTATTTATCTTTTTACTCCTTAAAAAATCAAAAATATGAGTTCAGAATTAAATAAAAATACTGATGACTTTGATAAAGTTTTATCCGCAAGACAACAGGTTTATAAGAAAGTTAATTCAATTTTAATTTTCAGACCAAGTAATAGAAGTAGTCTACTCCTTTTCTATATAAAACGACTACTAAAGTGGTTCGTATTTATTGCATTTATTCAACTGATAGCCATTGTTGTAAATTTTCTTTTAAAAGAACCTCTTCTGAATGAAATAAAACTAACTTCAGGTTTCTCTTTTCTACTTTCTCTAATTGCCGTTTTTAGGGAAAGTAAAATCGAAGAAATTAGAATAGATACTTCTAAAGAGTTATTAATTCTAGAATACGGTCGTTTTCTTTTTACAAATGAACAATGTGTATTTTCTCTAAACGAAGTTCATCTCAAAACTAACTATCGTTGTAGTGTACTTAAGATTAGTGGAGCGAATAGACTAGATTTTAATGTAAGTAAACAGCATGGCTATTTAAGTGAAGACTTAAATAATATTGTGTCTATAATTAAGGAATTAAAAAATAAAAAAGAAGCATAATAATTAGGACTTAGTTTCGTCTAAAATCCCTGGTTAAATTAAGGCATTGGGTTGAAATTTGAAGTCAGTAGCAAACTTAGTATAGACATTCCCATAGAATCCTCACCTCTTTTTTATCAAAACATTTCACCTAAGAAAACAACTGATTTAAGAAAGTAAAGGAGTAAAAAAAAGGATAAAAACTTTCATAAAAAACCATCACAATTTCTTGATAAATAATGTCATACTAATTACCTTGTTGTTACCTTTCAATCATTTTACAGCAAACTTTTTTTAGGGATTGAAAGTGTTTTTTACTATTGGATATGTGCCATATGGCGTATATCCAGAAAATTTGGACGGATAAACGCCATTGTGTTTATCCAGTGTTGCCAGTAATTTGAAAAGAGCATATGATTACATTAAAAACATTATCAAAATCAGATATTTTTCCATTCCATAATTGGATTAATGATGATGATGTGATTAAATATTCTTTATCGCTATTTAGAAAAATTAATACTGAAAAGGAAATTGAAAACTGGTATTCAGAATTGATGAGAAATGAAAATGATATTACACTAGGAATATTTTTAGAATCGACAAATAAGTTAATTGGATATGCTGGAATTTGTGGCATTTCGGAGACAAATAAATCTGGTGAGTATTACATTTTCATAGGTGAGAAAAAAGTATGGGGAAAAGGAATAGGAACAAAAGTTACTGAACAGATTTTAAAAATTGGATTTAACGATTATAAATTGAACCGAATTATGCTAACAGTATCAGAACCCAATATTGGTGGACTGAAAGCGTATGAGAAATCTGGATTCAAAATTGAAGAGCGATTAAGAGAAGCCTGTTTTCGAGACAATGAATTTCACGACAAATTAATAATGTCTATTTTGAAATCAGAATGGAAAAAAAGAAAAACTACTAGCAACATTTTGTATAAGTAATGGCAACAATTATGATGAAGATTACCTTAATATTGAGCATTATATTAATGAGTTTTTTTTCAGCCAATGCTCAAAGAAATAGTTATTCAAATTTGAGTAGTTTCAAGATTGAAAGAACGTCTTTTGAAACAAGTAAAGTTCAAGATTCAACTTATAGGTTTTGTGAACAATGTAAATGCTCTGAAAGTTATCCGTTTTTTACAACGCGCCCAATTGACTGGAAAATTGTCTCAAAAACTAATGAAATTGAAGATACTGATAAACCTCTTGTATTTTCTCCCCAAAACCTTAAAAGATTAAAAGTCGAGTTTATAGAATCTGTTTTTGAATCTGAAAAGATGAATTTATATTTTAGGGGACAAATATATAGTGAAAATCTTGATACTATAGAAGGTTTTAAAGTCTTTGTTGGCGTACGAGTAGATACAATTTGTAGCTTAGATATAACTTGTCATCATTGTGAAAAAAATAAGTTTAAGACTGTTGATTTTCCATCATTTTATCTAAAAGAAAGTACAGAACTAGACATTAATTTAACCAAAAAGGAAAATTATTTATTTGACTTCACAATAAAAATAACTCCTAATTCTTTTCTTATATTTCAAATGGAAGGATTTTATACTGAAATTTATCGAGTAGATAAAATATTAAAAGGCAAGTAAATAGTAACTATTACCAATATCATCTAACAGATGGACTTAATTCACATTTGATTCGACTATTTACAATGGCTATGAAGAGGACAAAACGGAGTTGCAGAAGATTTTTATAAATCCTGAACTGATGAGTTTGTTAATCGAGAAGGAAATCATATGACGTTTTACAATAATTAAGGCTTAGTTTGGTCTGACAGACCTAAAATTAAGCTATAGTTGAAAATAGGTAGTGGGTAAAGTTTGAAGTCAGTAGGAAACTTAGGCTAGAGATTTCATTGAACCCCCTACTCTTTTTTTATCAAAATATTTCACCTAAGAAAACAACTGATTTAAGAAAGTAAAGTAAAGTAAAAAAAGAGGATAAAAACTTTAGTAAAAAAGCCATCACAATTTCTTGATAAATAATGTCATACTAATTACCTTGTTGTTACCTTTTAATCATTTTACAGCAAACTATTTTTTTAGGGATTGAAAGTGTTTTTTACTATTGGATATGTGCCATATGACGTAGATTCTTAAAATTTAAGGGATAAACGCCATAGCGTTTATCCAATGTTAGCATCAATAATATAGTATGAGAATTTCAAAAAAGCTGAAAGCAAATTATCGAGTTTGGCAAACAATTCCATTATTCTTTTTAATTATTTCAGTGATTGGAGAGTTATTAGAAGTTATTCGACCTTATTTAGAAAACAGTATATTAGGTGTTTTATCTTTCTTATTTAACCATGCTGGAATATTAAATAAAATGTTACTTTCAATAGTTATATTTTATTATTATTGGTCTTTTACAATTTGGAAAAAAACAACAAAGAAAGAAGAAAAGAAGATATTTAAGATTATCATTATAATAGCTTTAATAATTATCGATTTAATTATAGTTCTTTTACTTCTTTCTGTCCCTTTATCTACTGTTTTTGTTAATTTCACATTAATAACCTTTTTAATCTTTATTGTATTACTATTTAGTATTTTGTTTCCACTTTTTTTAGCAATAAAATCTTTAAGAAAAATAAATTCTGATCATGAATCTAATCTTGAAACCTTCTACAAAATATTATTATTACCTATTTCAATAACAGAAATTAAACAAAAAATTAAAGATGCTAATCGAGTAGACCGCCCCGTCAGTAAAAACTGACAGGGAGAGCCTCTCACACCACCGTACATACGGGTCTCGTATACGGCGGTTGGCTACTTTTCGGTTGCCTTAGTGTAAATATCTATCATGGAAATGTAACCTCTTTGTCTTAACCTACCCAACGTAATTGTTGTGTTAAGAATAGGACTTTGAGCTACAGCCCAACCACCTTTTCGCGTTCGACTCCATGCATATGCCTGACCTTGAGGAATACCTAAACGGATTAAGTTTTTACGCTTACGTTCGGGTTTCTTCCAGTCGTGCCAAATGCAGTAACGAAGCCTATTTCGAAGCCATTCGTCTAACTTTTTAAGTTTCAACTTGATGCTTCCTAGCTTAAAATAATTCACCCATCCACGTTGCACTTCTAGAAGTTTCTTGATGCGTTCGTCAAAACTCATAGGTTTGGTTTTACAAGTGACCTCTTTTAGAGAATACTTCAATCTTTCCCATGCTTTTTGCTTAGCCACTAACTGAAATTTCCCTTTAGTACCCTTCTTATAACTAGGAACAAAAGTGTAGCCGAGTACCTCAAATTGATGCGGTTTTCTTAGCCCACTTTTCTCTCTATTTATTGGGAGTTTTAGATGTTCTTTTAGAAAACAATAGATACTATTTCCTACACGTTTGGCTGCTTTTGCAGACTTTGTGTAGATACTGAAATCATCAGCAAATCGTATAAAAAGTAAACCTCTAGCTTCTAGAGTTTGATCTAATTCATGTAAGACAATATTAGAAAGTAACGGACTTAATGGACCTCCTTGAGGAACACCTTTTTGTCTTTTCTGTAATTTCCCTTGAATTAAAATAGGAGCTCTTAGAAACTTTCGAAGTAATTTCATGACTATTGTGCATTTTACTTTTCTATACACTAGTTCTAGTAAAATACTATGATCTACTTCGTCGAAGAAACTTTTCAGATCAATATCTATAATTTTCTGATAGCCATTATTGATATAAGCTAGCGATGTTTGAAGTGCTTGATGTGCACTTTTATTGGGTCTAAATCCATAACTATGTGTAGAAAAATCTTTATCAAAAATAGGAGATAATACCTGGAGCATTGCTTGTTGAATAAGTCGGTCCTCAACAGTAGGAATACCAAGAAGTCGCTTCTTGCCATTAGGTTTTGGAATTTCCACCCCTTTTATAGGTTGTGGAAGAAACCGACCTTCTAGTAGAAGTTGCTTTTTGATAGGCCATGTCTTGTTAAGATGAAAGTGCAATTTATCGAGGGTCATTCCATCGACACCAGCACCACCGCCATTACTAAAAACACGCTTATAAGCGTTATACATGTTTATTTTTGATACAACTTTTTCTATCATAATCTACATTAAAAATTCCTAGTCTCTCTTCTTTAAGGCTAACAAGAAATTCCACTGCTGTGTCAACATTTCTTGCCTCCATTAAAAATTTGAGACACTGTAACCTTCAGTCCTTCAGTAAGGTGAGTTCTCCGAAACTTGTCGGTACTTTTATTACCTACTACGACCTCGGCTGACTTCTCTTGTTGAACCTGCAACGAAGAGATCTCCCCAAGTAAGGACACCTTCTTTCCATTGATCACTGCTACATCTACATCATTAAGCCACAGCATAGTCGTGGAGCTAGATCGCCTTTGGACTTCACAAAGATGTGCTTGCTCATCCCATTAATGATGCCTCTTATGTAGTTTCTGTTCGTCAGTACCAACTTTTGCCGTTTGACTTACTTCAGTGCATTCCTCACGGAAAACCACCTTGTCACTTGCTAATGCTTCGGGATCGTACCCCGCACATAAGGGACTTGCACCCTCTAGAAGATTATTATATCTTTAAAATAAAATAAGGCTGTGTCCATTTTGGGCACACACAAAAACTAAACTCCATTCAAGGTTGACGCAACCGTTAACGTAGTTTAGTCAAAACGTTGTGTTTAAAGAAGACAAAAAGATGCTGTTTTGTTTTGAACACTTAATACTATAGATATATCATGAAAAATGAGATTATTGACTGTTATTTTGGAGATTTTATACCCGCTTCAGGACGTTCGCATTTGGTTTTAGTTGGCTAGAAAGATAATCATGGTTTTTATTGCGAAAAGTATATATTACTTGAAGAGTTGGAAGGGAGCTATACACATATTGGAGAAGCCGTCAATAGTCCTAGAATTCATGGTATTATTGATGACTTATCTGAGTTTATGAAAAACCAAGGTTTAGAGCATGCAAAAAGCATAATCTACTTTGAAGCATATAAAGAACTTGAAAAGAAAAGAGATACGGGTTTCTTTTTGCAAGAAATCATTTTAAGAAAAACAACACATACTTCTTTACTCATGTATATGAAGCGCAAGTCAGAGACACAGCTTAATTGGATTGAAAAAAACACAAAACCCAACAAACTAAAAGAATTAATCAAACTTCATAAAGCCGTAAGTGTGACTTATAGCAGGTTTGACAGTCGTGAGCCATTGTAAGTCTTAGTTGAAGAGATTAGGGATGCAATTCGTTATGTTTAAAGTGTGTAGTGTGTTATAAGTTAGAAAACAGAAAAAGACTATTTTTTTTGAATCAAAATATAAAAAGTAATATATTTACTTATAGACAGAAACATGTATAAGATCTATCTAAGCGATAGCCCGTGACCCAGGTGGGTATTACCTTTTGGTTAATTTAATAACGAAGGGGAATTGGCGTTCGAGTCCCAGCGGGAAAGCATAAGTTTGTTTTCCCACTGGGATTAGCTTAAAACCAGTTATGACACGTAATGAAGCAGAGTTTAGGAGAAGAAAAGAAAATACGGACTTCTTGCAGTTCAGTATTCAAACTATAGAGAATGACATCAAGTCAAGAATTAGAAAAATAGCTATAGAGGCTAGTCAGCCTACAATAGATAAACTAACAGATGAGTTAGACGCGTATACTGCTATTTTAATTGGATTGACTGGCGTATGGTCAGAAGCACTAATTAAGCATCTTGTTCTTGATAACGGGGTGTTTAATAACACTCAGGCTCAAGCAATCATATCATCAACAGCTCTGAAAGAAAAGTGGTTATTGACATATAAGTGCGCATTGACAAATGCGTATAGTATTCCTACAGCTCGAGCAAACTTAATTGCTTCGAAGGAAGAAATAAGGCGTTTTTTTGTGACAAATACTAGAAATAGTAATCAAGTCAATAATACCTATGGTTTCATTGAAGAAATCATGGAAGAGGTTCGTGATTTTAGGAATAAAATCCAGCATGGAGACTGGAAGCATGGTTATACTAAAAATAGCGCAAGAGTTTATGTATTTGACGATTCGGCTACTCAAAGTCTGAGAAGTAAGAACCTCTTAACTGAGAGGCTTCGTAGACATCAAATCAAACAATTATATCTAATGATATTTGATTTGTACTCTTTTAGGCGTTTGGGGAAATTTAGAAAGGACAATTCATCTAAACCCTCGATTTATTTTTTCCCAAAGAGATATGGACAACTGAAGAAGCTTAAAGGCGAAATCAGGCGAGTTGATTTTTCGAAGTATGTTAATGACATGATGTATAGGGAGCAACAGGGTAAGTTGTGGAGAAGGCGACAGACAGGCTATCTATCTTGGCTGTATAAAATGATAGGTTTTTTGCGAAAAAACTGAAGGGGACTCAAATCATAAAGTTTATGTAAAGAATAAACATAATAATTAGGGCTTAGTTTGGTCTGAAAGACCTAAAATTAAGCCCTAGTTGAACAAAGGCGGTAGGTTATACATTGAAATCAGTAGGAAACTTAGGGTAGACTTTTCATTAATTTGAAAGGTCTTTTTTGTAATCAATTTTTCAATGATTCTTAAAACTTCCTTTCTACACACCTTTTTACCTCTAAAGAAGCATAGAAAAATACTTGAAAATCCTCAATTTAAAAAAGTAGAGGGTGTAAAAACCTATGCTTACTTTCATAAGCAAAAAATTAGAGAAATATGGAATTAATTGATTATTGTGGTATTGAGGTTTTCCTTTTTGGGAGGAGCTCTTTGTGAGGCAAAACGTGGCATAATAACCATTGTCCTTTCTCCACAACACGGACACTTTTTAGGATCATATCCCAGTTTTTCAGTCGATATTTTAATCCAATCCCATTCCTTAAATTTAGGAGACTTTTGCCCAATGGATGTTCTTATTTGATCAATCCTCTTTTTCTTTACAGCTCCATTGTAAAATCCAAAATGCCTTATTCTTCTAAAACCTTTTGGGAGAAGATGTCTGACATACCTTTTTATAAACTCAACATCCGAGAGTGTCATTTCTTTTAAGTGTTTCAGAATTTTGAAAATAATTTTCACACTTCAATAGAAAGGATTTTGGGTATAGAAACATTTCGTTTTCAAATAGGTAATGAATGGTACGATTATCTCTTTTACTTTACCTGAGGAATTACCATAATGTTTAAAGATGGAGATGTAGTGTATTGTCTTTCTTTGAGAAAAAGTAAATAATCATTAATTTGATCATCGGAAAGTTCAAGTGATATCTTTTTAAAATACAATGAAATACTAGCGATAGTTCGGATGTAGTTTTGAAAAGTAGAAGTAGATTTTCCGCTGAGAGTCATGTTTTGATACACTTGATCAAACATGTTTTTGAAACCCGGAACAACACGTTTCGCTTTTTCGACTATTGTCTCTTTTTTTCATCTTAGTAAACTATTAGTTATAAAATCAATTAAGATATAAAGGTAAGAAATTGTGGGCTTTAGCTAGCGAAGCTTTTGTGCAACAAAATGTATAGTACAGCACTTTGGGATACTCACCAAATACAAACTATTAAGATTAATGAAAAAAATCATAACCACACATTTCATAGCAATGCTGATTCTATTTATTCTATTATCAGGATGCAACAATGATCTATTATCAGGATTTGACAATGAAATAAATGATCATAATGAGGCACTCGAAAACAATATTTACAGTTACACCGGCACTGGACTAATACTAGAAAATGCCTTTTGGAGAGTAAGAAAATTCCAAAGTGTGTGCAGAGGTACATGCTGGGTTGGCGACTACTATACAGCAGGTGATTCAACTGTGAATAATTTAATATACACCAAAATAAGATTGAAAAGTATACATAAAAATCAACAAGAACAGATCAAAGATGAGTTCATTTCATTAGTTCGAAACGATCATAAAAACAACAAAGTTTTTCGTTTACTTAATGACGGTACCGAACAATTAATGTACGACTTTAATATGAAAGTTGGTGACACTATCAAAATTTCTAGTGATAAATCAATTGTAGAAAGCATTGATGATTACATATTCGAAAATGATACTTTGAAACAATTTAATTTAGTACCAATTCAAGACGAAGAGTGGGTTAAAAAATTCAATTTCTCTATTATCGAAGGAATTGGAAGTACTAATGGACTATTTCAAGGTGTTTCAATCTCATACGTTAATTATGATGGAAGTAATCTTGAGTGCTTTTCGGTGGGTAATTTGGTCTACAAAAAAAACAGCACTTGTAACAAATTTGACTTTGATTATTACTGGTTTGACTAATAAATAAACATAATAATTAGGGCTTAGTTTGATCTGAAAGACCTAAAATTAAGCTATAGTTGAACATAGAGAGTGGGTAAAGTTTGATGTCAGTAGGAAACTCAGGATAGACATTTCATTGAATCCCCTCAATTTTTACTCAAAATATTTCACCGAAGTAAACAACTGATTTAAAAACGTAAAGAAGTAAAAAAAGAGAATAAAAGCTTTCATAAAAAGCCATCACAATTTCTTGATAAATAATGTCATACTAATTACCTTGTTGGTATCTTTCAATCTTCTAACAGCAAACTATTATTTTAAGAGATTGGGAATATTTTTTACTATTGGATATGTGCCATATGGTGTATATTCTTAATATTTAAGGGATAAACACCATAGCGTTTATCCAATGTTAGCTCCAATTATTGATTCGATAAATTTTTATATTATATGTTTATTAAAATGAAGTACTTATTACTATTATTAAGTTTACTATTAGTAAGTAATGTTCTGTATTCTCAAAAAAGTATTGATAATCAAATTAATAAAATAAGGAACCATTATTATGGTTTTAACTCAGATTTAAAAAAATTTGATAAAGTAATTTTATCCGGTAGTAAAGTTGTAGCATATTTTAATAATGGGGTTCCAGAAAAGATAGTTGTTAGATTTAATAATGTACATACTCAGGAAATATACACAAATCAAAATGGGGAGCTTTTATTTATATATGAAAAGTCAAATTTAGTTGAAAATAGATACTACTACGATAATGATACCGTATTCACATCATTGATTGAAGAATTAATTTACCCAAGGTCTATAAGGATATTAACTAAAGATGGTGAATTAGATCTTGTAGAGGAACCAGAGTTTTTAATTGAAGGGTTAGACAAGGCTTCGCTCGCAATTGAACTATTCAGCCATCTATCAAAAGTGTCAAAAGACTTGAAAATAGATGGAGTTATTGAAAAAGTGATTAACATACGAATAGAAATTGAAGAGGCGAAATTTGACTCACGCAAAAGTGAAGAAAATACAAGCACCCCTAATGAAGATGGTAATTTCTCATTTGAGTATGTCACAAAATCTAAAAGTAATAATCAAATTATAAAAAAATTTTTTCGGAATGGTATTGACACTGGTCACTCATTTATAAGCTCAAATACTAAAGGTTATTTTTACTCTAGGAATAATGAATTAGTTATTGAAACAAATAGTAATGATTTAGAATATTTTGGGAGCTATGATAGCACTATTTTAGATAGAACAAGTGGACTTACATCTAATGTTGTAAGAATTTTTTACGAGAATGGAAACATGATTTATGAGGATAAAGTATTTACATATAACGGCAGAATACTTAAATGTTTGTAGGGGGGGAGCCTAAAAAAGGAGCTAATCGAGTAGACCGCCCCGTCAGTAAAAACTGACAGGGAGAGCCTCTCACACCACCGTACATACGGGTCTCGTATACGGCGGTTGGCTACTTTTCGGTTGCCTTAGTGTAAATATCTATCATGGAAATGTAACCTCTTTGTCTTAACCTACCCAACGTAATTGTTGTGTTAAGAATAGGACTTTGAGCTACAGCCCAACCACCTTTTCGCGTTCGACTCCATGCATATGCCTGACCTTGAGGAATACCTAAACGGATTAAGTTTTTACGCTTACGTTCGGGTTTCTTCCAGTCGTGCCAAATGCAGTAACGAAGCCTATTTCGAAGCCATTCGTCTAACTTTTTAAGTTTCAACTTGATGCTTCCTAGCTTAAAATAATTCACCCATCCACGTTGCACTTCTAGAAGTTTCTTGATGCGTTCGTCAAAAC
>NZ_JRYR02000001.1:4776069-4885426 GCF_000807855.2 Flammeovirga pacifica | reverse complement strand
GTTTGGTTTGACTTAGTGCATTCCTCACGGAAAACCACCTTGTCACTTGCTAATGCTTCGGGATCGTACCCCGCACATAAGGGACTTGCACCCTCTAGAAGATTATTATATCTTTAAAATAAAATAAGGCTGTGTCCATTTTGGGCACACACAATATACATAAGATCTTGCACTCCTTCTAGTCGGCACATTCTATGTATTCACCGTTGTGGGTTATACAATCAAGCATTTCAATTAGACTAAATGTACCATCAAATAATACTTCTATTATTAATATTTGGCATACCAGTATATGGTCAATCATTTGTATCAGATTCTGTAGGAATTTATTATGCTCAAGCAATCGAAGAAGAGTTATTTTCTGATATAGAATTAGAGTTAACAGTCAATCAAAAAATAGTCTTAGAAAAAAGATTAATATCTATATATAAGCAGCTTTTAAAAGACTTTCCTGGAAGTACATATAAGCTCTTTATTTTAAATAGACTAGGAAGTTTATATCTTCAAAAAGATCATTTAAAATCAAAAGAATACAATAATAGAGTGATTCATTCAAATGAAATATTTTATTTGTCACACACTAAAAGATTATTTTTAGAATCGAATAGTAAACCTTTAGTTTTTAATGTAACTATTACAGAAAAAACTCTAAAACATAACTCCTTTTTAAACCTTGCAAGAATATCATTAGAAGAACAGAAGTATAATCAAGCTTTAACGTTTTTAGATTCATGTAAAAGTTATCCTGAAGATTTCGAATCAGATGTGAAAACATTAGTACCACACTTAAATGAACGAATAAAAAGTTTATATGGATTGGGAGAATATAAAGAACTAGATTTATTACTCAATTCATCTTATTTGTATTCGTTTTTTATCCCTTCAGAATATGAAGAAATTATTTATGAAACAATAATAAGAACATATGAAAAGCCATATATAATTTCAAACATTCTAGAACCAATTAAGCATTTAAGCATCAAGAAATCATACTTCTATGGAGTTATAGATATTAACTTTATGAACGAAAAAAATACTATTGATTTAGTATATCTGTCAGCCGAAAATCTAGTTTATGAGAAATACTTAAAGGAGGAATCAACAGAGAATTTTTATAGTTTTGCAAAACGGGTAATAAAGGATCGTAAGAAATCAACTTTATATCAAAAATTAAAAAAATATACAACACATAACAGTAACTAAACTCCAATAACGTTGACACAACCGCTCACGTAGTTTAGTCATCAAGTTAGGATTCATTCCCCACATGCCGTAAACGATAAGATTAAATTCTTAGATAACGTGCAAAATTAAAGTGAATTACAGATTATACTGATCTGATGATAAATGTATATTACTGACATGATAATGACCAAATGAATGATAAAGTGATTATTTTTCGATAAAATAAGAATATGGAAATAGGATATAATTATCAGGTTATTCGAAAGTATATTGAATTAAAGAAAACCTCGCCAACTAAATTTCAGGAATATAGAAATGAATTAAAACAGGCTATAGTTGAAATTTTTGAGGAGAATGAACCTGAAAAAATACGGAATGCATCAGTAATTGTGGGACAAATTGACAATTTGGGATTTTCAAGACAAGAATATGATAAAATGAATCATATTGCTTCTATGTTGCCTAAGCTTGAGTTGTCAAAAACACATGATTATAGAGAAGTTGTTCAGCTTGCTCTGGATATTGTATTACAGTTTATTAATGGAAGAAAGTGTAAGTGTATTTTTTATCCAAAAAGAGCAAGATTTTTCTCTAAAGATTATGAAGTTGAACTTGGTTTTATTAGATCCTCAAAAGAAGCAATTGTAAATCATGAATCGTATTTCAAAGACCAGTTTTTTGATTGCAACTACTGTAGTGCAGCGCTAATCCTACGTACTCAAGATGGAGGACATTCTCCATATTCTTCATGGCAAATTAAAGATCAATAAAAAATAAGGGTGTAAATGATTACACCCTTATTTTTTATTGATCGTATTTTTCCCACCACCTACTAATAGGGTAATTTTTTCTACCTATAATAATTGGCTCTCCAATTTGAGGTGTCGTGATAGGCATGTTTAGTTCTTTCGCTTTTTTAGTGACTCGAATTGCTGGGTCCGTCCACGAATGAAGTGCTAACGTAAATGCTCCCCAATGAATTGGAACTAACAACTTCGCTTTCACATCTACAGCTGCTTGGGCAGTTTGTTCAGGCATCATATGTATTTGCCCCCACTTTTGATTGTACTGACCACATTCCATCATGGCTAAATCAAAAGGACCATATTTTTGTCCAATTTCTTTAAAGTGATCGGCGTACCCTCCATCCCCACTAAAATATATAGTATGTCTTATTCCTTTTACTATCCATGAACCCCAAAGTGTAGCATTTCTGTCTGTTAATCCTCTACCAGAAAAATGTCTAGAGGGTGTAAAAACAATATCTAATTGCTTGTACTTAGTGTCCTCCCACCAATTCATTTCATGAATTCTTTCTGTTTCTATCCCCCACTCTTTAAAATGAGCACCCACACCTAAGGGAACAAAGAAATCGTCTACCTTATCATTTAGTTGCATAATACTACCATAGTCCAAATGATCATAATGGTCATGTGATATAAAAACTGCATCAATATGTGGCATATCTTTTATACTAATAGGCAGTTCCTCATAGTATCTTTTTTCTCCTAACCACGGATGAGGTGCTGGAACATCTCCTAACATTGGGTCTAAAAGAATCTTCTTATCATCTATTTCAAGTAAAAAAGCAGAATGACCAAACCATGTCACTCTAGTGAGTGAATCGTTGTTGACAATTTCTTCTTTATTAATTTTTAGAATATCTAAAGGTCTCGAAGGTCTCTGATTTGGCACACCTTCTAAATAATCATTTAATGTGGCCCAAATACTATCAACATTCATATCTAGTGAGGTGGGAACTAAATTAAAGAACCCCTCTTCATTATAATGCCCTGAAGCAGTATATCTTTCTTTATCTTCTGTAGAATGTGCCCCTCCAAATTCAGGACTAAAGTTTAGAAATAAAAAACCGATAACAGCTATGGATAACACTGTAAATAATATAGTATATGATATAAATCTCAGACCTTTTTTAAACATTATATTTGATTTGATTTTTTAGAGTTTTGAATATAAGATATTCTTTATCCATATTTATCATTTATTAATTTTTTGAGTAAAAATTGTCTTAAAAGTTAATTTGATTGTCTACAATACAGAATCAAACAATAATCTATCATCTATGAAAAAACTATCATTATCTATTGCATTTGTTTTAGGCTTTCTCCTGTTAAACACCACAACATCACAAGCTCAAGATTTTTACATTGGCGGTAATGTTGGTAACTCATTTATCAATCATCAATTAACGGACATTAGTGGTAACGATTTTACTTTTGACAAAAATGCTTTTGCTTGGAAACTCTACGGTGGTTTCGGTAGTCGTCATTTAGGGCTTGAAGGTGGCTATCGTTCACTAGGAAAAGTTACAGACAATGATGCGAATCATTCTTTAGAATCAACCATTACTGGGTGGGATGTAGCTGCAAAAGGTACGTTAAGAGGAGGACCTTTCTTTGCTTATGGCAAACTAGGTGCTTTCTTTGCTAAATACGATAATACAGTATCAGGCCCTTCTACTGGTGGAGTACCTGTATCAGAAATCGAGAATAACACGAAATTATTGTGGGGTCTTGGTGCAGGAGTCGAACTAGGTAAACTTGAACTTAGATTAGAATGGGAAAACATGGACATGAGTAGCGATAACCATTTATCAATGCTTAGTGTTGGTGCAGCTTTTCATTTCGGCGATCAAGAATAAGAGAATATAACTCACAGTATCAGGTGAGTATATAAAAAAGCGATCTATAACTTCAATTAGAGTTAAGATCGCTTTTTTTATACCCTTTCTACAATGATAAGTATTGATATCAATCGAATTTATTTTTATCTTATGTAGATGAAACTCAAAAACTATCTTTCCCTATTCACTTTACTCACTATCTCTAATGTACTCATAGCTCAATCTTATCTTGGCGGAAATGTAGGCATTAGTAATTTCCAACATTCGATGGTAGATGTAGGAAACTTCAACTTTGAAACAGAAGGAACCACTCCTTTTTGGAGAATATATGGTGGGTATCAATTAAAATATTTAGGAATTGAAGGCGGGTATAGAAATAATGGGATTTATCAAGATAAATACCCTAATTACTACATCAATAGTGAAAACAAAGGATTTGACATTTCTTTGTTAGGGCATTATCAATGGAAAATTATTGACTTTAGATTGAAGGGTGGTTATTATTTCAGTCAAAGTATTACTAACGTTGTCATTATCAAATCTCCTCAACAAAGTTCACCGTCAAAAAGCTATCATAGTGAACAATCTTTTACACATTTAATTTATGGTTTGGGGTTAAGGATTCATCTAATTAAGCATTTAAAAATGCAGTTAGATTGGGATGAATTATATCTAAAAGATGAAAAATTATCTTCCTTCAGTATGGGTATGGTATATCAATTTTCAAAATAATTTTTATACATTATGCAACCATTCATATTTTTTCAAGTCATTACTTTATAACATTTTAATTTCCATCATTTTTATAACATAGAACTAAATAATGAAACTTTTTATCAATACAATCATCGTCTTCTTCTTTTGTACCTCAGCTATTTTCGGTCAGAAAAACGTAAAGAAAAATTATACTGTAGATTCTTTTAATAAAATGGAATTAACAGGAGGATATCATATTGTACTCACACAAGGAAATCAATATGATGTTTATGTAGAAGGAAAACAAAAAGACATTGATAAACTAAAAGTATCTGTTAAAAACAATACTTTAATAATCAATAATCAAGAGGAAGATGATAATTCAAAAAACTCTAATAAAACGAATTTAACTGTTTATATCACTTTCGAAAACCTTGAAAAAATGGAATGTGCTATTGCTGGAAATATTGAAAATGAAGGGTTGATGAAGTTTAATAATTTTGACATTGATTATACGGGGGTAGGTAAATTAAAACTTAACCTAGAATGCACCACAATACATGTAGATATGACTGGAGTGGGTTCTGTTGAACTAAGTGGGAAAGGACAAAATGCTCAATTTAGTGGAACTGGAGTGGGTTCTTTTGATGCTAGAAAATTTATAGCCCGAGATCTTGAAGCTGATTGGACAGGCATTGGTAATATGAAAGTGAATGCTTATAATAAATGTGTTGTGACCTCGTCAGGCATTGGAAATGTAAAAAACTATAATAATATGGAAGAGAATTAATCTCTATTAGTTCCCTTTTTGGGGTGATTATCTTCTTATAAATATACATCTCATGAAACCTGAGTTGAACGAAATCTATTTTTCAATCAACTCAGGTTTTTATTTTTTCGATTTTTTGTCTAAGTTTCTATTAAAATAACTATCCTATTACAACACCTCAATAAACACATGAAAGATAAACTTCAGGAATTAGAAGAAATGAATCGCTCGGCCGAGTTAGGCGGAGGCGAAAAAAGAATAGCATCACAACATAAAAAAGGAAAACTAACTGCACGAGAACGTTTATTATTGTTCCTAGATGAAGGTACTTTTCATGAAGTAGGGAAATTAGTAAGACATCGAGAAGTTCAGTTTGGATTAGATAAAGAACACTACCTTGGCGATGGAGTAGTTACTGGCTATGGAAAGGTTGCCGGGAGATTAGTCTATGTATTTTCTCAAGATTTCACCGTTTTTGGTGGCTCCTTATCTGAATCTCATGCCGAGAAAATCTGTAAGATTATGGATATGGCCATGAAAAATGGAGCTCCAATTATTGGATTAAACGATTCTGGAGGAGCCCGTATTCAAGAAGGTGTAAAATCATTGGGTGGGTATGCTGATATATTTTTCAAAAACACCATGGCTTCTGGCGTTATACCACAGATCTCTTGTATTATGGGGCCTTGTGCCGGTGGTGCCGTTTACTCTCCTGCTATCACCGATTTTATTATGATGGTAGAGCAAACATCTTATATGTTTGTGACCGGCCCTAATGTAGTAAAAACTGTCACTCAAGAAGATGTTACTTCTGAGGCGTTAGGTGGTGCATCCACCCATTCTACAAAAAGTGGTGTTACACATTTTACTGCAGCCAACGAGGCTATTGCATTAAAAAACATAAGACAGCTGTTATCCTATATACCTCAAAACTGTGAAGAGGATGCTCCTATTTATCCTTATGAATTCCAGGAAGATGAAAGTAGACCTCAGCTGAATACCATTGTTCCAGAAAACCCGAATCAACCCTATGATATTAGAGAAGTTGTTGAAGGTTGTGTAGATGATAAAACATTTTTTGAAGTTCATCCTGATTATGCAGAGAACATAGTGGTTGGTTTTGCTAAAATCGGAGGTAGAAGTATTGGTGTGGTAGGTAATCAACCGGCTGTGCTTGCTGGGGTGTTGGATATTAATGCGTCTAAAAAAGCGGCCCGATTTGTTCGTTTTTGCGATGCCTTCAATATCCCATTATTAGTATTTGAAGACGTTCCTGGATTCTTACCAGGTACTGATCAGGAATGGAATGGAATTATCTCTAATGGTGCAAAACTATTGTACGCTTTCTGTGAAGCAACGGTACCTAGAATTACTGTGATTACAAGAAAAGCTTATGGTGGTGCTTACGATGTGATGAACTCCAAACATATTGGGGCCGATCTAAATTACGCTTGGCCTACTGCTGAAATTGCTGTAATGGGTGCACAAGGGGCTGCGGAAATTATTTTCAAAAAGGAAATAAAAGAAGCCAAAAATCCTGAAGAAAAACTTCAAGAGAAAATTGAACAATATACCGATGAGTTTGCCAATCCTTACAAAGCTGCTCATAGAGGATATGTTGATGAAGTGATCACTCCAGCACAAACAAGAGAAAGGTTAATTTCTGCCTTTGAAATGCTTTCGAATAAAGTGGATCACCTTCCTAAGAAAAAACATGGAAATATCCCTCTATAAAGTTATATTACGGTGATGTGTTCTTCATGTCACCGTTTTTTTATGCAACACTTCCTATCTTAATACAGAACGAATGCGATTTATTACTTTCATTTTTCTTTTGTGTACTTCCCACTTTCTTTTCGCTCAGTACAAACATGCACCTAAGGATTATATATCGCCTCAATCACACAAAAATAAAAGAGATGCATTCATAAAAAAGATGCCCCAAAATAGTGTTGCCATCTTTTTTGCAAACCCCATTAGAAACAGAGCAAATGATGTCAATTTTGAATATCATCCCGATCCAGACTTGTTCTATCTTACTGGATACAGAGAACCAAATGCTGTGCTACTTTTATTCTCTAATAAAACATCTGTTTTAGGTGATACTACACAAGAAGTGCTATTTGTACAACCAAAGGATGAATATGCTGAAATGTGGAATGGTGCTCGTTTAGGTGTAGAGGGCACTAAAGAAAGTTTACTGATTACTACAGTGGCTTCTAATGAAAAATTTAGCGATTTATCTATCGATTTCTCTTCTTTTGATTATGTACTCACTTTTGATCCTCCAAGAGATAGTAGAGATGATATTTATGCTTCCAATGATTTATACGATCTAATCACCTCGTTTAAAGAAAAAGTAAACTATCCTAAATACTTAAATCCATCCTCTGAAAAGATATATCAAGCTATGAAGAGAACTTCTCTTCAAGAGGCGGCCAATGTGGCTAAAATGATTGGGCAACAAATGAGATATTCTACCATTCTTCGATTGGATCAAAATATCATTAACTACCTATCAGCACCTACTAATGAAAAGAGATTAGAGATTGCTCAAACATTACCAAATACCAATATTGTTATTCATGTCTTAGATAGTTTAATGTCTGATCTGCGTCAGATAAAAGATACCGAAGAGATCCAACTTCTGACCAAAGCCGCTGATATGTCTGCGGTAGGACAGATTGAAGTCATGAAAGCCATTAAGCCGGGTATGTCTGAAAGAGAAGTACAAGGTATTCATGAATTCATCTATAAAAAATACGGTGCTAAAACAGTGGGCTACCCAAGTATTGTAGGTGCTGGAGAAAGTGGCTGTATGCTACATTACACCTCCAATAATAAGCCAAAGCTAGAAGATGGTGAGTTGATATTAATGGACTGCGGCGCCGAATATAGAGGTTATACAGCAGATGTTACTCGTACTATTCCTGTAAATGGAAAGTTTTCTAAAGAACAGAAATTGATTTATGAAATTGTCTTAGAAGCTCAAACTAAATGTATTGAGATGTGTAAAGAGGGAGCTTCTTTTACTGCCATTTATGACCAATCTACAGAGATTATTGGAAAAGGGTTAACTAAGCTAAAAATTATTCCTTCGCCAGAGTATTACACTTCTTACTTTACTCATGGTTTAATGCATCATATTGGGTTAGATGTGCATGATAAAGGACATTACACCACTTTAAAAAATAACATGGTAGTCACTGTAGAACCCGGTATTTATATCCCCCAAAATAGTGATTGTGATAAAAAATGGTGGGGTATTGGGGTAAGAATTGAAGATGATATTTTGATCACTCCTCAAGGACCTTTAAATTTATCAGAGAGAGCACCAAGAACTATAGAAGAAATAGAAAAATTAATGGAAGAAGAAAGTATCTTCAATCAACTTCTGCTTCCTGATTTAGAATAATTATTCAACCAAACACAATAATTTTATTAAATACTTGTTTTAAATGTGTAAAGGCGTCATTGTGTAAATGAGATTCCTAATAGTTTTCATACTACTTTGTTTCAACACCTCTTTCAAACAAACTACAACTGTGTTGAATAGCGCCCTGAATGACCAATCTATTGAGATTGAGAAGCAGGGGTTTAACAAATTAAACTCATCCCTACATTACGAGCTGAATGTATCCTATCCAAAAGTAAAATGTTCAGGAAAAATTGATTTAGAACATAAGATCAATCTTGATATTCAGAACATCCTTTTTATGGCTATTAATGATTTCAGATCAAAAATATCTTCTGTAAAAGCAGAAAAAGGAGCAATAGGATTAAGCTATCTCAATTTAGATTATAATGTTTTTCTTAATGATAATGGTATTCTAAGTATATCCTTCAAAAAAGATACTTATTATAATGGTATTGATGATATTAGTATCAAAAAGCTAGCATATAACTATGATGTAAAGAACAAACGTAAGATTTTATTGAACGATTTGTTTCTTACTGATATCGATTACAAAGATCAACTTTTCCACCTTATCAAAACTGAACTTCACCATAGCGGAAAGGTGAAAAAAGACGTCTTAAATTCGTTTTGTATTCAAAAAAACGGTATCACTTTTTTACTTGACAAATCGAAGTGTAAAGGAAAAAGCTGTCCTGATATTGTTTTGGTACAATGGGATAAGATGAAGGATATTTTGAGTGAGTTTGGGGGAGAAATGTTAAAGAACTAGGAACTAGGAGTTAGGAATTAGTAACTAGGAGTATTCTCTTTGCATCAAATTTCAACAAAGAAACTAAGGTGGGGATATTTACCAGCAGTTATTTATCAAAAGTATCAAAAAATTCTTGGGTAAATTCTATCTCTTCTTCTATTTCATGAGTATCCAATTCCATAAAATTTAAAGATTCTTGCAATTGTTTTTTACGTTCCTGATTTTTTTGATTTTCATCGGGATAAAATGACCTATTTTGCTCTAAATTAATGAACAGGTTTTTTATATCATTTGAAGTAATTCTTTGATCGGTAATTAATTGATCAGAAAAGAAATAATTATTATCCAACGTTTTTATTAAGCCTATTTCTGGACTGAAATAATAGGTACCTAGATAATTAGTCAAACTACAACTATAACATGATCTTCCATACTTACTTATTACTATAGTCTCATTATCATTATCCAACAAAAACTTGTCTAAATAAACTAACTTAGTGGTCGCTTCTAGTTTTCCTTTTATGAAATACTTTTCTTTTATTTCATCTTTTTGATTCCAGATATATTCTCTGTAAGTATCATCTGATAAAAAATACCTAAACACCTTTGCTCCGTCTAAGTTTTTGAATATACTTAAATCATAATGAAGCTTTTTATTTTTCCCTATATCCTCATTAATACGATAACTATAAAATTCAACCTCACCTTTATAAATTAATTCTTGTGATTTAAATGAATCTTCTAAGCTCTTTTCACAACTTATAAATAGTATTAATAATAGAAGAGTTAGTTTACTTTTCATACAATGTTATTCATAAAACTATTCTTTATCTTCCTTATCTTTTAAGTTTTTAAATATCAAGTTATTTAATGTCTCCACATCCTCTTCGGTAAAATCCTCAAACCATTCTTTCATTTTTGCTACCGCTAGGTTTTTATGCTCTTCTTTTAAGCAAACTGCCGCATAACTTATTGCTGCTACTACAACAGAAAAATCGTCTGCAAAACCCACCACTGGAACAAAATCTGGAATTAAATCAAAAGGAATAATCAAATACCCTAATGCTCCTGCAATTGCTGCTTTAGCCTTAGAGGGTGTTTCATTATCGATGTACATAAAGAATAAAATTAATCCAGCATAAACTACTTTTTCGCCTGCCTTTTTAACTATTTTCACTAAGGATTGTAGGAAGTCGTTTTCTTTAAATTTAGCTGCGTATTGATCAATATCAATTTGGTCTAGGTTTACTTTTTTCATGCTATATTTTCTTTCTTTCGTTATTACTATTGATAATTAAAAATAGGACAATTCCAATCACAAAACAAAAGAAGCAATCGTTATTGAGGTGCTTCTCTTTTAAAACATTACTTCAATTTTTTAAGCTCCTTCACCACCGTCATCTTGACTATCAGAAGTATTTCCACTTTCATCAATTCCTCCCACTTTATCAAGCATTTTTAATGAGCCCAAATAGAACGGTTCTTCATCAAAATAGATATCAAAATCATCTTCATCGGCATCTCCATCCCATGTTCTTTTAGAGTGAAGTATAGAAGTAAACTGAGGTAATATTTCCTGATCAAAAGAAGGTAAAAGAATAGCGTAAGACCCCATTTCCTTAATCACATTCATTTTTTTATCTACGCTCATCGCATATTTATAGGCATGATTTCTTTCTTTTAAATACGAAATTACACTGCCTACAAGAAGTACCCCTTTATCGTTTAGTGTCACACCCGATCGAAGTAAATCAAAAAATCGATCACTTACATAAGGCTTTATATATTGATCTTCATTGATGAAGTCCTTCATAAACTTCTTATAAGTGGTGTCTTCCTCTACTTTTTCTAATAAATCTCTAGTAGATATTTGAAGTGTATTATCGTTGTAGAAAAATTGTAAAAAGTGCTTTTCAAAATTTCTTGCCATGAATCCGTCAAAACGCTTTCCAATTTTTAAAACAGTCTTTTTCTTAGTAACATCTCCTCCCCCAACACCATCAAGAACTCTTTCTAAAATGAGATAAATTAAAGTATATCGCATTAGTATTTTCCCATCAATAGATGATGTTCTAGTAAGTAAGGCAATTTCTGCGGGACGTAATTGTAACTGTCTAAAATCCATAGTTTTGTAGGAAGGTGATTCTTCTAATGATACACACTAAAAACAGGGTATCTTTTAAATGATTTTTCTTTATGATTTGAACGGTCGTATATGAAATTTAACTGCTTATACGCACTTTTCCTCATTTCAGGGCTCCTTTTCTTCTCTTCTTGCAATTCTTTATACAATTCAGGACTGTCCTTTAACATTTTTGCAGCTTTATCTTCAAAAACGTAAGAAGAAAAATGTTCCTTTTGTTGTAGTACCGCATCAAAGAAATTCCAAGCAAAGTAACTATCCTGAGCTCTCGCAGTTAATGTCTCAACTAAAAACCTTTTGGGTTGATTATCCATTTTGATCAAATAATCACCTTTTAGAAAACGAATAGTTTCTTCTCGTTCAGAAGTTTTGATGTCATAATGTAAATAATGCCCCTCGTAAGGTGATTTTACTGTTTTGTAATCTTCAATATAGGTCACCATTACTTGCTGTTCCATATCAGAAGGCAATTCCTCTACCCTTATTCCATTTTGCTCTAATAAGTGCACTACTTTTTCAAATCCTTTAGGTAGAATATAAGCTGCAGGTACTTTTACAGAATCTATCACAGTTAAGCCAGTGTAAAAAGGTACCTTCTTAGTGTAAGGTTTCGTTCGGTCATAAAACAATCTATCCAAACCTGAAACTTCACTTTTCACTGTTTTACCTTCATACCCTTTAAATTCTAAAGTGTCTGGATTTTCTTTACTTAACTCCCATCCAATAGGTAGGTAAGTACTATTTAATTGATATTCTCTCTCTTGAGCAATTGTATTCTTTAGTTCTTTACCATGTTGTTCCAGAAAAAGCAAGGCTCCTTTTAAGAATTGATAGGTGGCTTCAGTTCTTTGTTTGAAAGGTTTAAGCATATGCGTCTCTACAACATAACTTGGTACATTAAACAAGGCGGCATACCCTGAAGAATATCTAGGAGAATCATAAAATTGAGTATAACCTTTATCTGGAGTAGTCCCCCAAACATTCACATAAGGTACAATTGGCCATCCTTCTTTCAACATGCTTTTTGATAAAAAAGGATTCATTTTTTCTTTCACAAGTTCACCTACTTTACCCAACTTCCCTTCGTGTGAAGATAAATAAGTAAGTGTATACTGGTAATCAGCACCATTACTCACATGTGTATCAATAAATAAATCGGGGTGGATTAAATGGAATATTTCTGCAAAAGTCTTCATGTTTTTAGAATCCATTTTGATAAAATCCCTATTTAAATCTAAGTTTTGAGCATTCCCTCTAAAACCATAAGATGTAGGCCCTTCCTGATTGGCTCTCGTTCCAGAGTTTCTATTTAAGGCTCCTCCAATGTTATAAAATGGTATAAAAGCTACTATTGTATTTTTTAATTCAAGATCTTCTTTGCCTTCAAGTAAGTTTCTTATCAGCATAAAAGTAGCATCAACCCCATCCGGTTCTCCTGGGTGAATGGCATTGTTAATCAACACTACATTTTTTTCTTTTAAATCATCTGGTAAGAAATTCAAATCAGGTGTATAAATCCCAAGATGTAAAGGATACCCTGCATCAGAAGAACCAAACTCCAACACATGCAAAGACGGATAATATTTCTCTAATTTTTTTAAGTAGTCAATTCCTTCCTGATAAGTAAACGTCTCTTTGCCTTCCGTTTTTTCAAAAACTGTCTCCCAATTTTGTGTAGAAGGATCAAGTTGCTCTTCCGAAGATGAACAACTAAAAAGTGCACTAAGGCCTATAAATAGATAAAAAAAATGGTGTTTCACTGGAACTAATAGTATTTTAAAAAGTACTTATTTACATAAATATCATTTTTTTAATTCTATTCTTCAAAGTTTAATTAAATTGTGTATAAATACTCATTCACTTAACCAATGACAGCAAAAGCATCAAATACCAAAAAGGTCGCCTATGGCGTATTCATATTTCTTTTTCTACTTTATTTATCTGTTTCACTTTTCTCCTATCAGGAATCGGTACTAATTCAAACACATCAAGGAGTTAGTCATTTAGATGAAGAAAAAAACAATGGATCATTTAATACGGAGTGGCTCGATAAAGTTGATAGAGAAGATTTTAGCGTAACCTCAGATTTGGGATACACCTTAAAAGGAAGTTGGTTAAAAGTTCCTGAAAACAAATATAATCTTACCATGGTTATGGTACATGGGGTAACTCATGATCGATGGCGAATGATGCGATATGCACAAATCTACCTCAAGAATGGAATTGATGTAGTTCTTTACGATCATAGAAAACATGGGTTAAGTGGTGGCAATGAAGTCTCTTTTGGCTTTTTTGAGAGTCAGGATTTAGATAAAATAGTGCATTGGACTCGAAAGCAAAGACCACAACATTTAATAGGTGCCCATGGAGAATCTTTGGGTGCAGCCACAGTTTGCATGCATTCAGGTAAAAATGAAGAATCACATTCTGTAAATTTTTATATTTCTGATTGTGCTTTTTCTGATACCAAGGAATTGTTGGTATTACGAGCTAAAGAAGATTTCGGCATGCCTAATATAGGTTTTGTAGGCACAACAAGTTTAGTGGCTAAGCTAAGAGCAGGTTTCTATTTCGGTGATGCCTCTCCCCGCACAAGAGTAGCACAATCTAAAGTTCCCTTTTTATTTATTCATGGTAAATCAGATACTTATATACCAAAGGAAATGTCTGAAGAAATGTATCAAATGAAAAGTCAAGGATCAAAATTTATTTGGTTGGTTGAAAATGCAGAACATGCAAAATCTATCACTGTGGCCCCAACAAAATATGAGAATAAAGTGATGGAATTTATTAATACCGTCATTTCACAAATCAATAATTAGTAATTATCAAACTTCAAACTTTAAACAACATTCATTTTGGAAACAAGACAAAGCAAAACCCAAATCAAAGTAAGGAATTATCATATCGATAGCTATCAACATGTGAACAACATGAGATACATGGAATTTCTTGAAGAAGCAAGATGGACACACTTTGAAAACAACAACACACTTGAAAAAGTGGCTAAAAATGGCGTAGGTTTTGTCATTGCCAATTATAATATCGATTTTAAGTTTCCTGCATCAATTGATCAGAATCTTGAAATAACAACGAAATTAGAAAAGATCGGTTCGAGTAGTACAGTATTTAAACAAGAGATCCTTATCAAAGAAAACCAAAAGCAAGCCTTGTCAGCAACAGTTACTTTGGTCGCATTTGATATAAAAACACAACTCCCTATCAAAATATCTGATCAGGTAAGAGAAGAGTTGTTAAAGTAGTTTAGCATGAAAATTTCCTTACAACACCGCCTATTAAAACTTGGTTTAAACCTAACATCAATAGTTTTTCCATCGGAGAATATCAACCTTACATTATTAAGAGAATCTACAGAGTTAGTTTCTTTATTTGCCTTGCTTCCTTGGGGAGTAAAAGGCAAAAAAATTCAATTGGATACTATTTCTGCTGAAATTATTTCACCAGTACAAGAACAAAAAGAGAAAAAAGCCATTCTTTATTTACATGGAGGTGGCTATGCTATAGGTTCTTCTCAAACTCATCGTGCTTTGGTAGGAAAAATTGTAAGTGAAACCCATGCCACAGCACTTTTAGTTAACTACAGAAAAATTCCTGAACATCCTTGTCCAGCGGCTATTGAAGATGCTTTTAGAGGATATCAATATTTATTAGATATGGGATATAATGCAGAGCAAATAGCAGTAGCTGGAGACTCTGCTGGAGGTGGATTAGTATGTACATTTATGTTTATGTTGAAAGAGAAAAAAATGGCATTTCCTAAATGCGGAATTTGTTTGTCTCCTTGGGCAGATTTGAAACATAATGGTGCTTCTACAGAAAAAAATAAATATGCAGATCCGTTTGTGAAAATTACAGAAATGCAAAATTGGGCGCATGTATATGCAGGTGATAAGCCTCTTGATGATCCTATGGTTTCTCCTTTATATGGAGATTTCAAGGGGTTCCCTCCTATGTTAATTCAAACCTCTAGTAATGAAGTACTTTATAATGATAGTACTCGATTAAGAGATCAATTAAAAAAAGCAAAAGTGAATGTTACTTACCAAGAATGGGACGGATTAATTCATTGGTGGCAACTGTTTTGGCGATTTATTCCTGAATCTGAAGATGCCATAAATAAAGTCTGTGATTTTCTGAACTCTAAACTAAAAGTTTCGTAAATTAAAAAATGAAAAATTAGTGGTAATTAACTATAAATGATTGTTCATTCATTTATTTTTTTTACCTTTGTGTAAGCAATAAAATTTCACCAAGTTTTAATGTTTTGCACCAATAAATATAAAACTTTATAACGCAAAAATATGGAAGAGTTACTGAAAAAAATCGTTTACACTGGAGTGGGCATCACAGCATTCACAGTTGAAAAAATTAACGACGTTGTAGACAAACTTGTCGCTGAAGAGAAAATTACTGAAGAAGAAGGTAAAAAGATCGTTGACGAGATTGTTTCTAACACAGAAGCTAAAAAAGAAGAGTTTGAAACTCAGGTGAAATCTTTAGCAGAGAAATTTACATCGTCTATAGATTTTGATTTCGATAAAATCAAATCAATGTTTAAAGGCAGTGAATCTGAAGAAGTAGAAATTTTAAAGGCTCGTATTGAGGCATTAGAAGCACAACAAGCGGCTAATGCAAAAGATTCTTCATCTTCAGAAGCATCGGAAGCATAAGCTTTCTGGTACTTTTGTGATGTGTGTGACCGACATTATTGTATTTTACAATTATGTCGGTCCTTTTTTATATACAAATGCAACCGATTGCATTTTCTCAGAATAATTCCGTATTTTTACATCGTAAGAATTATCGTTGATATTATTTTGTCTGTTTTAATATTTTTCTTGAGATGTATCAAAAAAATTCTACTACTAACTCGATTGTATATTTCTCTTTCAAATTCATCTAAACTCACTAAAAATACCATATCAACAGCACTACTTACTACATAAAATACTTTTTTAAAAATCATATTCCCTATGATCGATAAACTTACCGCATCTGTTGGTACAGCTCTAGACCGTTTTATTCAACAAAAACAAGAGCAATTTCCATATGCCACAGGTGAACTTTCTCAATTATTGAGAGACATTGCCTTGGCCTCTAAAATTATTAACCGTGAAATCAATAGAGCAGGCCTTGCTGGTATTGAAGGTGGTGCAGGATCCAGTAATGTCCAAGGAGAAGCACAACAAAAATTAGATATGATTGCCGATGTAAGATTTACAAGAGCACTTTCTAAAGGCGGAGAAACTTGTGGTATCGTTTCTGAAGAAATGGACGATATCATAGACACAGGTAACCATCATGCGAAATACATTGTTACAATGGATCCTTTAGATGGATCTTCTAACATTGATGTAAACGTAGTTGTAGGTACTATTTTCTCGATTTACCGAAGACGTTCTCCTATTGGCCGTCCACCAACAAAGGAAGACATGTTACAACAAGGTACAGAGCAAATAGCAGCAGGTTATGTTCTATATGGCTCCTCAACCATGTTAGTATATTCTACCGGTTATGGTGTAAATGGTTTTACTTATGAGCCTTCTCTTGGAGAGTATTTCTTATCTCACCCAGACATGAAATGCAATGACGATGGTAATATTTTCTCTATTAATGAGGGAGGATATAAAACATTCCCAGAAGGCTTGAAAGAATACATCGAGATGTGTAAAGAAAGAGAGTATTCTGCAAGGTATATCGGATCATTAGTAGGAGATTTCCACAGAAACTTATTAAAAGGTGGTATCTATATTTACCCTTCAACGTCTAAGTACAAAAAAGGGAAACTTCGTCTTCTTTACGAATGCAATGCTTTAGCCTTCTTAGCAGAGCAATCTGGAGGTGTTGCCACCAACGGCTACCAAAGAATTTTAGAATTGAAACCTACAGAGTTGCATGAAAGAACTCCTTTATATGTAGGATCAAAAAAAATGGTAGAAGAAGCAATGAAATGCTTAAAGCAATATGAAAAAGTGACTCAATAAAACTTTTTCATCAAACCTTATTTGGCCAAGTTAGACCCTCTGACTTGGCCATTTTTTATTATTTTAAAAAAACAATTCCTAATTAACCCCCTCATCATCTATCATTTATAAAAACTAAACAACTAATTCAGTATTTTTCCGTCTTTAAAATATTGTTTTACTTTAAACAATTTATTGATTTTATCGAAATAGCTACAAATCACAACGTCATTTATTATTCATAATGTCATTAACTAAAAATGAAAAACTAACATTGTATATGTTGGCTGCCGTAAGCTTTACTAACATATTAGACTTTGTAGTTTTGATGCCTTTAGGGCATACTTTACAAGAAACTTTCACGATGACTCCTTTTGAATGGAGTGCTGTCGTCTCAAGTTATACATTAGCTGCTGCTGTATCAGGATTATGTTCCATCTTTATCATTGATAAATTTGAAAGAAAAAAAATGTTTTTAACCATTTATTTCTTTTTCACTGTAGGAACATTTTTGTGTGGATTAGCCCCTACCTACCCTTTTCTGCTGCTAGCTAGATTATTTACTGGTATTTTCGGTGGTTTAATAAATGCTGCTCTTTTTACTATTGTAGGTGATATGCTGCCCGAACATAAAAGAGGTACTGGTATAGGTATTCTTATGACCGGGTTTGCGGTATCTTCTGCCGTTGGTGTACCTATTGGTTTGTATTTAGGAGTAGAAATTGATTGGCACGCCCCATTTATAATTATTGGTGTTCTAGCTTCATTTCTATGGATATTAAGTTATAAAAGATTACCAATAATGGATGAGCATTTAAATCAAAAAATGGAAAAAGATGCGGTTAAAACTTTCTTTACTCCATTAAAAATGGTCTTAAAAAACAAAAAACAGGTGACTGGTCTTTTCGCGTTATCCCTTGTCTTTTTTGGGCACTTTATTTTGATCCCATTCTTTTCACCTTATATGGTTTCAAATATTGGATTCGAAGATCAACAACTTACATTTATCTACTTCTTTGGTGGTATGGCTACCATATTTTTCTCACCAAGAATTGGGAAATGGTCTGATAAATATGGGAAGTATAAAGTATTTGTTATTATTTCTCTTATTACAATTATTCCAGTATTCGTACTTACAAATGTAACTCCTATGAGTATTCCATTTGTATTGATCTTCTCTACAATAATGTTTGTCTGTGGGGCAAGATCTATCCCTGCCAATGCATTACTAATCAATACTACTACTTCAGCACAAAGAGGTAGTTTTATGAGTATAAGATCCTCTGTTCAGAATCTTTCACAAGGATTAGCCTCTTTTGCTTCTGGATTAATTATCACAACAAATCCAATCAATAACACCTTAGAACATTATAATATTTTGGGTTTTGTTAGTGTCATTGCTACAATGTTCGGCGTAGTGTTATTCAAGTACCTAAGTGATCATAAATCAAGGGTAGCCAAAGAACGCCAATTGTCCGTTCATTAATGTATCTTTGTTATCGCATTTTTATCAATGCAAGACATAAATCCGTTATCAATGAATCAGCTTTCAAGAAGATATTTCCCTTATTCTGAACATCTTAAAAAGACTTATGGAGGACGAATCCAAAAAGTATCTATACATGCAGATTTTACCTGTCCTAATAGAGATGGTTCTTTAGGATTTGGCGGTTGTACCTTTTGTAATAATGATAGTTTTGTACCCAATTACCTTCATGATGGTATGAAAAGTATCACTGAACAAATTGATCATGGTATGGAATTTCTACCGGGAAGATATCATAATGCTAAAGCTTTTGTGGGATACTTTCAAGCCTATTCCAACACCTACGGTACAGTAGAACATTTAAAACGCATCTATTCTGAGGCACTAAATCATGAAAAAATTGATGGTTTAGTCATCGGTACACGCCCAGATTGTTTATCTGATGAGCAGTTGGACTATTTAGCTGATTTAGCAAAAGATAATTATATTTTTATTGAATTTGGTATTGAATCTTGTTACAATAAAACTTTAGATCGTGTGAATAGAGGTCACAGTTTTGAAGATTCTGTTGAGGCTATTCAAAAAGTGGTAGATAGAGGAATCCCGGTTGCTGGGCATATGTTATTTGGTTTACCTGGTGAATCTAGGGAAGAGACATTAGCGCAAGCCAAAATTATATCTGAATTACCTTTAGGGTCTATCAAGTTTCATCAACTACAAATAGTTAAGGGTACTATAATGGCGAAACAATTTAAAGAAGACCCTAGTCAGTTCCCATTATTCCAACCGGAGGAGTATGTCGATTTTATGGTGGATTTCTTAGAACGACTTCGTCCAGATATGGCTATTCAACGATTTAGTAGCGACACCCCTATTAACTTAAGGATTGCTCCTAATTGGGGAATACGCCCCAACCAAATACAATTGATGATTGAAAAGAGACTTAAAGAAAGAGATACTTACCAAGGTAGATTATATAAATAATGATACTTTAGCATTTATTTCAAAAATATATAATTAGAGTAACAAGCGAATGGTGAGCATATTTACTCTATTATAAGGCCGTTTGTAAGGGAAGTTACAACGGCTTTTTTTAGATAAAACATTCTAAGTATTCATCACGTATTATTATCAAAAAAGGAATAATCTTATCTAGATTATAAATGATATTTAGAAATTGAAGTCTTATTCAAGAAATCCGTTTTTAACTTATCCTACTTACCCTTACTTTTGTAATTAACTATCAAATAAAAGAAAAATGGCTTATATAGATTATTATAAAGTTTTAGAAATAGATAAAAGTGCTTCTCAAAGCGAGATTAAAAAGGCATATAGAAAATTAGCTCGTCAGTATCACCCCGATAAAAATCCTGATGATAAGGCGGCACAGAAAAAATTTCAGGAGGTAAATGAAGCCAATGAAGTTTTAAGTGATCCTGACAAAAGAAAAAAATACGATAAATACGGAAAAGATTGGGAACACGCCGATCAATTCGAACAACAAGGCTTCGGTGGTGGAGGTTTTGGTGGTTTTGGAGGCTTCGGACAAAGTGGCGGTGGCGGCGGCTTTGGTGGTTTTGACCAAGGTGGCGATTTCTCTGATTTCTTCAACTCTATGTTTGGAGGTGGAGGCGGAAGAAGAGCTCCGAGACCTCAAAAAGGAGGTGATTTTAAAGTCAATATCACTTTAGATATTAGAGAGGTATACGAAACTCAGAAGAAGACTTATAAAATCAATAATAATAACATTAGAGTTACTATTCCTGCTGGTATTGAAGATGGTCAAACTATCAAAATCAAAGGACATGGTAAAAATGGGATTAATGGTGGAGAGAAAGGAGATCTACTCATGACTTTTACCATTACCAATTCTACTCCATTTGAAAGAAAAGGAGCTGATCTTTACAATACGGTAGACATCGACCTTTATACAGCAATTTTAGGAGGAGAAATTACCCTAGAGACTTTTACGGGTAAAGTAAAACTAAAAGTAGCTCCTGGTACTCAAAACAATACAAAAGTTAAATTATCGGGAAAAGGTTTTGCTATATATAAATCTGAAGGGACTTTTGGCAACTTATACATTACTTATAATGTGGTCATTCCTAAAAACTTAACAGAAGAACAAAAAAGTCTATTCGAACAAATAAGAAACTTGTCTTAATAATTACGGTGATTAAAATCAGCTTCTATGTTGTATAGTCGCTAACAATTGTTTATTATTGTGGCGAATTAAGAATTTCAAAACTCCAACTAACATGGAAGCAATTACATATTTAGAGATCGCTGCAATGGGCTTTATGGTGCCACCTCTAGTTGTAGCCATCGGTTATGCGATAGTAACAATGTCTAAAGACAAAGTATAACTAGAAAACGATATCAATTTTTAAAAATTGATATCGTTTTTTTTTATCTCTTCTCCTAAGATCACACCCAGCTAATTCTTTCATTTCTACCTTTTCCCTACCTCCTTCTTCATCCCCATATAGAATGTAGTATTTTATTATATGAGTAGATTTTTAATCAAAAAATGAATTTTTGTGATTAAAATAAACAATGTTATTTTTTAATATTTGGTTACTTTTTTCATAATTTTCTTCCTCATACCCCTTATAACTTACATGTGTAAATAAATCTTAATTTTATCACAAAAAACTGATAAACAGACAAATAACACCCAATTATTATCATTTTAATCAAAATATATCATGTAAGATTTCATAACAGATGCATTTTTAACCTAAAAACCTCACAATCACTTACTTAACTAAGCAAGTACTAATACATCCTTTTTTTCAACATTACCGTTAATAAAGCTGAACCTAATTACTACTTAACTCGCTAAAAAGATGAAAAAGATTTTAATATTATTATTCCTGATTTTTATTACAAAATTATCATTATTTGCCCAAACTTACTCAGTTTCAAGTTCAGCCTCAGGTTACATATATATAGGAACTAAAGGAAGTTTATCTCATTTTGTTGATGATGATGGTAACTCATTACCTTCTTGGAATGGAGGATACAATATTAGAATACAATCTGGAAAAAACGTTTATATCGGAAATAACTTATTTGATCCAGATGTAGTAATTGATACTTTATTTGTTGATGGTACTTTAAACAATACTGCCTACAGAACAACTTGTCATTTTGGTACTATCATAGTATCAGGATCAGGTAATTTTAATGCAGATAACCATTCAAGTGGTCGTTTGTATGTTAATGTACAAGATATTGTCTTAGAAGAAGGAGCAGAATTTTCAGTACCTTCTGTTGGATCTAACGGATATTCAGGTCTGACATGGTCAGGTGGTATTTCTGTTGATGATAATGTTACCATAAATACTAATGGTGCATCAAACAACCTAATTAGTTCTGCTCAAATCAACGCTTTACCTGGTTCAAACCCGAAATCTGTAGTACAAGGTACAATAGATGCACTACCTTCGAATACTAGTTCTGTTGTATTAACAGGAAATACAGCTATTTCAGCTGACTTATCTAGTAGCACTTTCGACATTTACACAGAAGGAAACGACTTAGTATTAACTAATACAATCAGTTCAACAGTTACTTTACACTTAGACAGTAATTCTGATGATGCTGTGCAACCAACTGTAGATTTAACTTTTACAATTGATGCTGCAGGTAGTGTAACTATTGCTTCAGGTGAAAATAGAGTGAGATCATTAACGATGAATACAACGAGTACTTCTGGAATATCTATTGTAAATTCTTTAGAGATTTTCAATACTTCATACAATACAAGTGCATTGTCTTTACAAAACGGAATATTGACTACCACTACAGTTAACTTATTAAGTATGAATGAATACTCTTTTGTAAATAACGCTAACTATTCATGGACAACTTATGCTTCTGGAGGTTCTGATGCTTCACATATTAATGGACCTTTAGCAAAAGACATTAATTATACTACCGCGTTACAAACTGCTTTAGGTATCGTGGCCAATAATTTCCATTTGATGTACCCTGTAGGTAACGGTACTAAATTAAGAGAAGCTGGAGTTGCTAGTTTCACATCTAATTCAAGTGTTACTTTTAGAGTAGCTTATCATGATGCTTCGCACACTGTTCAAACTATCGACCCTATGGCGACTGTTTCAGCAGTAAGTGCTCTAGAATATTGGGATGTAGATAGAACATCAGGTTCTTCAGTTGCTTCTGTTTTATTAACTTATGATGATGAGAGTGGAGTTGATAATGTTTACGCTCATGATTTAGAAGTTATGCACTTTGATGGTACACATTGGGAATCACAAGGTTTAGCTGCTAATACTACTGCAAGTAATAATCACGGTATCCTTTTATCTACCTCTGCTTCAAGTTTCTCTCCATTCACTTTAGGAGGTGGAGATGATCATGACTTACCCGTTGAATTAGTTACTTTCCATGGTACTATTAATGATAACGACGAAGTTGAATTATACTGGGAAACTGCTACTGAGTTAAACAATAGTCATTTTGAAATTGAAGCTTCTTCAGATGGTAGAAACTATTCTAAAATTGGTGAAGTTGATGGTAACGGTAATTCAAGTGTACTTATTGAATATGACTTTGTGGTTAACCATAAGCAGTCAACTAAATTCAAAAAGTATAGATTAAAGCAAGTAGATTTTGATGGTGCTTTTGAATACTCAAACATTGTAAACATCGATACTCATCAATTAATACATGGTACAGAATTATCGATTTACCCTGTACCTGCTCACGGAACAATACATGCTCAGATTACATCTGACGAAGATTTAGAAAACTCAAAAGCAGTTATATTAAATTCTATGGGGGTGACGGTTAAATCATTAGATATGCACCATATGGATACCATCAATATTAACGATTTACAGGATGGTGTGTATTACTTAAGTATTTCAACGATTCAAGGACATAAAGAAGTAAAAAGATTTATAGTACATAATTAATCTATAAAAGCGAGGGTTCAAGCCATTCCTAAAGGAGTGGCTTTTTTATACAAAAAAAGTCATCTTATATTAAAAGTAATAAAAGATGACTTACTGTTTTTGATGTTAATTTGACTACTAATTCTGTAATCTTAAAGTATTAAATTTGACACAAATGTTTTCTTTTTGACACTAGTAGAAAACCTTAATTAATTTGTTGATTATATATTTTTGATAGTTCTTCGATGGATATCCCCAAAAGGTTCATCGTTTTGAAAAACCTTGGAATATCATTTTTCATGAATTCAGCTTTTGAAAACTGCTGTACTACTGATGTGGCATTTTCTGAAATAAAATACCCTATCCCTCTCTTGTTAAAGATCACCCCATCATCTTGTAATGAACTGTAGGATCTTGCTACAGTATTGGGGTTCACTTCCAATTCAACAGCCATTTGTCTTACCGAGGGAATTTTATCTCCTTCACTCCAATTGCCTTTCAAAACTTTTTCGCAAATGAGATCAATAATCTGAAGATAAATGGCCTTATTATTATTAAACTCCATATTATACTTGGGCTTTTTTAAATTTAAAATAAGAGGCTGTCCACAAGCCCAACACAATTACAATACTCACTGCATTAGAAATATATTGTAATGTTCCTTGCATACTCGATCCATCAAATTGAAAGCTATGAGAGAAATTCTCAGCGGCTCCACTTAAAGAATATCCAACTAATGCTAGTATAATAACACCTGAGATAAATAAAACCGTGATTAGACCAAAACCTAAAACACATGTCTTTAAAAAGGCATACTTTCTAAAAATTGATGATCCAAAAAAGAAGAAAGCATGTACTGAAGCATAAGTAATAAATAGGTAAACTACTCCTTCTACTCCTTGATTTAAAGAGATGGGTAAGAATACTCCTATACTACCTCCAAGTACAGACCAAATACCAAAAATGATATATTCTACTATAATAAATACAAGGGTTAATCCGAATGGAAAAAGGATAGCTGTATTTAAAAAGGTCACTAAAAATTTTTCTTCTCTTGAGGCAGGTAAGGAAAGATAATTTATGGCTCCCCCTTTTGTTGATATTCTATGGAAAGAAAAACTTGTAATAATTGGCACTCCAAAAGTAAATGCTAAAGAATAGATTGCAATCAGCGTTTGCTCATTGACAACCCATGTTGGATCTGTTGTACTTGCCAGTGCACAGATGGCAAAAATGAACAAAGCAAATCCTAAAATTGATAATGAAAGTGGCTGTTTAAGTAAAACTAATTCGTACTTAAATAAATTTGCTATTCTTTGTAAGTTAAATTTTGATTCCATGACACTAGTATTTTATTTGTTGAGTTGGTAAGGCTTGATTCATTTTAGTTTTCTCGGTAAGTACCGCATTGAATAATAATTCAAGATTAATTCTACTTGGTTCTCCAGAGTGGTTCATTGCAACAACTTTATCTTCTGCAACGCCATTTTCTACGTAAATAACATCAGATGCTTCTACTTTTTCTGCTGTAGTGAATAATAGCTTTTCTGAGATTGTCTCCAATGTTTCATTAAAGACTACTTTACCATTATCAACAATTACGATAGGATCAATCAAGCTCTCTAAATCTCTTACCTGATGGGTAGAAATTAAAAACACTCTATCGTCTGACATATATTTAGCAACTAATTTTCTAAACTGACTTTTTGATGGAATATCAAGGCCATTCGTAGGCTCATCCATTAAAAGTAATCTTGTATTTGATGCTAAACCTATAGAAATGATCACCTTTTTCTTCTGACCATAAGACATATTATTCATCTTTTGATCCTCAGATAATCCAAATTCTGTTATCATCTCTATAAAATGTTGATGATTAAATTTTGGATAAAAAGGTGATAATACTGAGATGTAATCTGATACCGTAATGTTAGGGAAAGTCATTTCTTCAGGAATAAAGAATACTTCTCTCAAAAATTCTGCTGACCCATGATCTGCTTCATGACCACCAACATTAATTGATCCACTTAATGGTTTTTTTAGACCAGCAATCAACATTAATAAAGTTGATTTACCTGCTCCATTTTCCCCTAAAAGACCATATATATTCCCTTCCTTTAACTGTAAGTCTAAGGCATCATATAAAATATTTCGTTTTGTATACCCAAAGGTTAATTGATTGATTTCGATCATTTTATTAATGTTTTAGTGTATTAACCAACTATTACACTACAACATTAATTCAATAATGCTTTATTTCCAAATTTTCATTGATTTTTTTTACAAATGACTTAAAAATTAACAATCGTTTACTTTGAGCATTAGAAATAAGATTTTTTAAAAGCTGTTTTGTTGATATTCTTGAGATTACAAAAAATATCCATTATATTAGCGAGCTTATATTAAAGTATTCGATTACAAATTTATATATATCAATGCCGAACGCATCTCTAATTACACGTGATTTATCCGATATGACTAAGGATACTAAAAACATCTATGAGTCAATCGTTATTACAGGAAAACGTTCAAGACAAATTTCATCTAGATTGAAAGATGAATTGAACGCAAAGTTGTCAGAGTTCGCTACAACTGTAGATAACCTTGAAGAAGTTCAAGAAAACCGTGAGCAGATTGAGATTTCACGTTTCTACGAGCGTATGCCAAAGCCAACAACTCTTGCTACAGAGGAGTTGATCGAAGACAAGATCTTTTTTACAAAAGTTGATGAGTCTAATTACTAAAAAGACACTTCTCTTTTGAAATTGGAACTTCCTATACTATGAAAGTAGAATAGGAAGTTCTTTTTTTTTAAATTTACTTCTCTTATAAATCAAAACTTCAAATGAGCGATAAATTAAAAGGAAAAAAGATTCTGATAGGCGTTACTGGCGGTATAGCTGCCTATAAAATTGCCTTATTAGTAAGGTTATTAAAAAAGCAAAAAGCAGAAGTACAGGTCATCATGACCGAAGCTTCCAAACAGTTTATTACACCCGTAACTTTATCTACCCTCTCGGAAAACCCCGTTTTATCTACTTATGCTAATGAAGAAACAGGAGAATGGAACTCTCATGTGAAACTTGGTTTATGGGCAGATTTAATGATTATTGCACCAGCTACTGCTAACACAATGGCTAAAATGGCCAACGGTATGTGCGACAACCTTTTAATGGCTACCTACCTATCGGCAAGATGCCCTGTTATGGTTGCTCCTGCTATGGATTTAGACATGTATCTTCACCCAAGTACAACGAAGAATATTGATTTATTAACTTCATATGGACATATCATCGTTGATGCAGAAGAAGGAGAACTTGCTAGTGGTTTAATTGGCAAAGGTAGAATGGCTGAGCCAGAACATATTATTGAAGCTATTGAAAACTTCTTTACTCCTGCAGAAAACCTCCCTCTTTATGGTAAAAAAGCACTGATAACGGCTGGACCAACAAAAGAAAGAATTGACCCTGTACGTTTTATTACAAACGGGTCGACGGGTAAAATGGGGTACGCAATTGCTGAAGAATTAAAAAAGCAAGGTGCTGAGGTCACTCTTATTTCCGGACCTGTCTTACTTCAACCTTCTCCTCAAATTAATAAAATTGATGTAGAATCTGCCGAAGACATGTATCAAGCTGTCGATCAACATTTCGATGAGGCTGACATCAGTATTTTCACTGCTGCAGTAGCAGATTATACTCCTTCCGTTGTTTCTGATTCAAAAATAAAGAAAAAAGAAGGTGACTTGGCTATCTCAATGAAACGTACTATCGATATTGCTAAAACAATGGGTCAGCGTAAAAAAGCAAATCAAATTACGGTAGGTTTTGCTTTAGAAACTGACAACGAGCTTGAATATGCAAAAGCCAAATTAATTAAGAAAAATGTGGATTTTGTGGTCTTAAATAGCTTAAAAGAAAAAGGAGCTGGTTTTGGTCACGACACCAATAAAGTATATATTGTATCTGAAAAAGAGACGAAAGAGTTGCCATTACTTTCTAAAGTAGAAGTAGCCACTCATATCGTTAATGAAATTATTGAGAGAAAAGACTAGTCTTTTCTAAACAAAACAAACATGAAGTCAACCCTTATTTTTTTAAGTGTATTACTCCTACCGCTTATCGGGTTTTCACAAGAATTCAATGCGAATATTACTGTGAATGGAGAAAGGGTACAAACCAACGAAACACAGATCTTTACTGAACTTCAAAATCAGTTACAGCAGTTTATGCTTAACCAAGAATGGACTGATGATCGTTTTGAAGACAACGAAAAGATCAAGCTGAATATACAAATTACATTAGGTAATAATTCTGATGTGACCAATCAATCGTATCAAGCAGATGTACAAATTCAATCTACACGACCTGTTTACAACGCTTCTTACGAAAGTACACTCATCAATTTCTTAGATCCAAAATGGTCTTTTACTTATAATAATTCAGACCGATTAGTCTATACTAGAGGAATCTATACTACTGAGATTGTTTCTCTATTAAGTTTCTATTCCTATATAGTATTAGGAATGGATTACGATTCTTTTTCTTTATTAGGAGGAACTCAGTACTACGAAAAGGCATTAGAAATCGCTAATTATTCTGAACAGAATGGGAGACCTGGCTGGAGTGCATTCGGTGATAAAAGAGATAGATACTATTTAGCAAGGGATTTCATGGATCCTCAATTCGAAAATTTCAGAAAGTTTTTATATACATATCACCGTCTTGGTTTAGATATTTTTAATGAAACTCCTGATGAGGCAAGACTAAACATTATTCAGGGATTAAACCAGCTTAAAGGGGTAAGAAAAGCTATTCCTATATCAGTAACAATGGATGTTTTCTTTGCTGCAAAAGGAGGTGAGATTGCCAACATTTTTGCTAAAGGCACTAAAGAACAGGCCGACGAAGTGGGTAAAATATTATTAGAATTAGATCCCTCAAGAGCTCAGATTTATAAGAAACTTTTAACTCCCTAAAGATTAAATACTTTAAGAATTTATATCATTACATTCAAGCTTTAAGCCTTGATGTAGCCCTTGGTGCCATTTTTTGTTGTCAGTTTTTGGCAATAATCAATGGCATTGTACTTCCCTACCCAGTTTTTATATCATTGGGTACCGCCGTTTGGGTTATTTATACATTAGATCACTTATTAGACGCCCATTCAATCCAACATACAGCACATACGTTTAGACATGCCTTTCATCAAAGGCACAAGAAAAAAATTGGCCTTCTTTGTCTCTTCATTGGTGCTATAAGTCTATTGAATACGTTTTTATTTTTACCCGACAATATCATCAAAAATGGTATGATTCTCTCCATTATTGTATTATGCTATTTAGGGATCATCAATATTAAACTACTCCCATTTCCTACATTTAAAGAATTTACGGTTGCCCTAATTTACACATCAGGTATAGCACTCCCCGTTGTGAGTTCAATAGACACCCTACATCCATCATTAATTATACAAATTGCTTTATTTTTAGTCTTAGCCTCTATAAATCTTTTAGAATTTGCTCTTTTCGATTTTGAATCTGACACTAAAGACAACCAACCTTCTGGCACAAGAGTACTTGGCTATCACGGTTTAAAAAGAAGAATTCAAGTATTAATTGTTCTTTTTATTTTACTTATGATGAGTGCCATTTATGTATATGAAATGGATAAACTCATACTTCTTACCTTCTTTACTATGGGAGCCTCATTAATTCTAATTTACGCCAGGTCTGATTTTTTTAGTAAGGATGAATATTTCAGAATTTTTGGTGATTTCGCCTTTTTATTCCCCGGAATCTATTTGATAATCAACCATTATTCTTGATGAGAAAAAATCAATTTGATTATATCGCTAAAATATATGACAAGTTAGCCTATCTAGTATTTGGCAATAAGATCACATATATCCAACAAAGAACATTTTATCGACTTCCAAAAGAGAAAAAGGTTTTGATAATTGGTGGAGGTACAGGTAAAATCATCCCGTACATAGAAGAACAACTTCAACCCAATAGTCTAACCTTTTTAGACTATTCTTCTACCATGATTCAATTAGCACAACAAGTCCCATACAAAGGAGACATACATTACATTAATGATTCTTACACAAGTTTATTCAAGCAAAAAGAAACCTATGACATTATTATTACGAACTTCTTTTTAGACGTACTCCCTTCTAAAGCTTTGGATACATTTGTTAATGATGTAAATAAACTATTAAATGACAATGGATATTGGGTAGTTTCTGATTTCAGAATTGATCCTCACCCAAGAAAAAAGCTACTTCATACATCATTACATCAATTAATGGTATTATTTTTTAAGATCACAGCAAATTTAGAAAACACTCAATTACCCAATTACATTCAAGTAATTGATGCTACAAAAAAGTATAAAAAAAGAGCCATAAAATATGCCTACTTTGACATGATGTTTACTGCTCTTTATTCAAAATTATAAAGTCTTTTTAAAGAAGTTGAAATTTAACTATCGACTTCTGACTACCTTGGATCACGTGTAAAATAAACATACCACGACCCCATGTAGATGAAATTTTAGTCACTTGCTTATCAGAATTTGAATGATGTACAATTTGACCTACTTCATTAAAAATCACTATTTCATAAGGATTATTATTATTTACCCTTACATTAATATGCTGACCTGCATATTGAGGCACTGGATATACTGAAGCTTTCAATAATGTAGACTCATCATAAAAATGAACTTGTATTGGTCCAAAATACTCATATTCACCATCAAAATCGACTTGACGCAAACGGTAATACCCAACACCTGATCTATATTCTGAATCTAAATAATTATAATTAATTTTTACGTTACTGAATCCTGCAGCTTCAATCCTAGAGATTGTCACCCAATTATTATTATCTAGCGAAAATTCCACATCAAAATAATCACTATTTATTTCAGTGGCTGTAGCCCAATATAACTCTGTACCAAAATTCGTTAACTCAGAACTAAAATAAATTAATTCTACTGGTAAGTCATCATCGCAAGATGGAATATCTTCAAAAGGCATTGGTAAACTTGCATTCTCATTAATAAATTGTTTATTATCCATACATGAGAAATCATACTCCTCCCATACGATAGTTGGAGCAAACTCTACCTGATCATTGATAAAATGCATTTGCCATCCATAAGAATCAATGATTAAATCACCAGATAATTTAAAAAGATTATAGGTGGTCCACTCAGAACCATCTACCTCTAATTCCCCTCCATCTATTGTAACTTCATTATTTTGAAGAAAATCAACATCACTAATCTTGATATTACAATTTTCCATGACAAATGTACTGTTATTCAGTACAGAGCCACCCACAAATATCACTTGACAGTCTTTTAAATTAAAAGTGCTATTTATAGTAAAATCTGAAGCTTCAACCCTAACAACTTTCCCTGTATGTTCAACAGGGGAATTAATCACATTATTTTCATCATTATAAATTATTGGTTCACTCTTTTCAACCACTTGAGAATAAGTCGTAAGAGATAATAACATCAATAAAAAATAAAATAGAATTTGTTTAGTATATTTATTTATAAAAAAAATCGTACTCATATAGTTTAATTCACATGGTGTACATGCTTATATCACTAGATGAATACGATCACCGTATAAATAGTATTTTTAACAAATTTTATTAAAATCGAAGCGATTTAAAGTGACTCTTTGTTACTTGAACCTCTCTATCCCTATCAATTACATAAGAACGGTATTTAAAACTTAGACTATCTCCTTTTACTACCAAATGATACTCCTCATTATTATATTCTTCCATAAGAATACCATCTAAGGTAAATGTATCATCATTAATTGTAATATTTTGATCTGAAGGGATCTTCCACAATACTTTTTCTCCGTTTCTTATAGAATCTGCAACAATAAAAGACCATGTAAAACTATCGTAAGGGTGTACTACTATTCTTCTATTAGACGGTTGATATTCTATAAAGCCCTCAAATTTCTGAGAATGTATTGGTGTAGTATCGTTTGGTTTGGCAAAGTAATCTACATTTGATTCATAAATAAAATTACCTCTCTCAGGTGATCCATCTTCAATATCTCCACCCAAAATTTCACTCCCACAACTAGTAGCAAAAATTGACAACGCTAATAGTAAAATTGACTGATATATATATTTCATTATCCTCCGAATTTAAAGCCACAAATTAGTTGAACAGACTGGTTATAAAGTTTATCATCATCAAAAGTGATATCGACAAGCCCTCTGTAGTATCTCCATTCTAAAAAGAATACATTCATTGCAGCACCAATACCAGCTGACACACCAAAGTCACCACCTTTGTAGAGATTTCCGACATCAGAATAATCAGAAAAAACGTTTCCTTCTCTTCTTTGCGCACTTAATATAGCTGACCCATAAATACCACCTTTAACATAGATATTCTCTGTTAGGTAATAATTAGCATAAACAGGAAAATTAAAGTACAATATCGATTCAGTAAAATTGACATTCTCCTCAGAATACCCCAACTCATGCCAATAACCCGAATACTGAACTTTTTGTCCCGCTGATTTAAACTGAGCATTAAAATCTACAGACCAATTATTATTAAGAAAGAAATTGAATTTTAAACCAAAGTCAAAACCTGTTCTTGCTCTAGTTCTTTCATTATCATAAGTTAATTCTGTTTTTAACTCAGGAATCCCCCCCTTTGGAAAGGACCAAGAAGGACCAAAGTAAAATCCCCATTCATGGTTTCTTTGAGTCTGTTTTGTTTCATAAGACCTTTGTTCTTGATAAACTTGATCTCCACCGTTTGAGTTATTCTGTTGAGTTCCTTCTTCTGGTTTGAGTTCTTGAGAGAAAGCAAACATAGAAAATAAAAGAAAACAGCTCAGCATTAATGCTTTTGGTCTCATTAATTTGAATTTTTTAGTAATAAAAATTGTGTAGTAAAAATTAGTCATTAAAAAGTAATTGATTAAATAGTCCTATAAATCTAATTAACTTTTGTATTGATGTCGAAAAAAAGTATTTTGGAGAATACACCATAAACACACACTATGCTTACAGTAAACCTCAACGACAAATGCTTTTCTATTAATAAAGACAAACAATCTTTAATTATTGACAACAGGAAGGTCGATTTTCATTTAAAAAAAACACATCACAATGTTTACCAAGTTACTTATAACAATTCAACTTTTGATATCGAAATTATCAATAAAGATGAAGAATATAAAGCTACTACATTAAAAATAAATGGAAAAACTGTTGAAGTTCAAGGAAAATCTTCTTTAGATGCTATGCTCGAAAAGCTTGGGATGAATCAAAAAGTAGAACATGAAGAAAAACATATTCAAGCTCCAATGCCAGGTAAAGTAGTTGATATTTTATGTAAAGAAGGGCAACATGTGCAAAAAGGAGATAGTTTAATCATACTTGAGGCCATGAAAATGGAGAATGTACTTAAAGCTCCCTCAGATGGAGTGATTGAAAAAATATTTACTTCAACAAATACATCCGTAGAAAAGAATCAAACATTAATTGATATGGAAACGGAATAAAAAAAGAGGTTGTCCCATTTTGTTATGAGACAACCTCTTTTTATCTGATTTTGATTTATATTATTTCTTGAAAAAGCGTTCTGTTTTATTATCGTAGTTAACAAAATAATAACGCCCTCCATTTAATGCGGTACAATCTACCTGATTATCATTTCCAGTTAAAACTACTTTACCGTATTGATCAAGTATTTCAAAACGTACTGGCCTTGTAAAAGATAATAACTTAGTCACTCTATTCGGGTAGAACCTCACTTGTTCTGAAGAAGATTCATGAGATAAAACTTCTGAGTTATATACTTTACCAGTAATCTCTATATATTTTAACTTGTACTTATTGACACCAGAATGGTGCAATACTTTATAATGATACTTATTGATTCGTTCATCGCTTTTACCTTGAACGATCATATCTTCTACCCAATTATTATGTTCATAACGTAAAATCATAAAACTGCCTTCAGCAGCTTCCCCTGATGTCTCCCATTCCAAACCTTCTTCAGTAACATCCAATTCTATAAATTGAAAATGTCCCTTATCTCTAATTGCATTAGGATTTAAGATCCTTGGTACACAATCATTAGAGTGGAATAAAATCACAGAAATATGATCCCCTTTTTGAATATGATTTAATTCAATTTCAAATGCAGAGGCATTGGGTAACTTTTGCATATCACTGTTGTTGATAAGCACTTTATTTATACAAAAAGAGCCATCTTGTAACATAGGATTCTCTACATAAAGATTAGAGCCTTTGTATACACCTGTAACAATCATTTCACCATCTTGAGCAAAAGTTATAGTCGAAATAAAGATGAAAAAAAGAGCAAAATGAAGTCTTCTGTTGATTAAAATCAATGTATCCTTGATCATAAGAGTTGGATAATTAATTCAATTTTAAGTTAGTAAAAGGGTGTTTATTAAAATCAATTCTTAAAACGAATTTCAAAATTTGATTACACCAAAATTATTAAAACAATATTAACTATTATTTACCTTAAACTAAAATTAGAGGGAAACATTTTTTTGGCAAATCACACTAAGTTGATGAAGTAACTACAAATTATCCTATTAGTTTCTGTTACCTAAGATGTATTTCTGAAAACTACACTAATTAATATGATTATTATATGTTGGAATATATCATAAACTATTCATTATTAATAAAGATAAATAAAAGAGATAGATGAATTATCTTTACTACCTTTGCACTTTGCGCTGCAATTAGAAAAAATTTAGATATGGGATTAACTTTCGAATTATCGCACAAAGACCCTCAAACAAAGGCACGTGCAGGTAAAATTACCACCGAACATGGTGAAATAAAAACACCTATATTCATGCCTGTTGGTACAGCTGGAACTGTAAAAGCGGTACATCAACGTGAATTAAAGGAAGATATAAATGCTGAAATTATACTAGGAAACACCTACCACCTTTATTTAAGACCAGGAGTGGAAATTCTTGAAAAAGCTGGTGGCCTACATAAATTTAACGGTTGGGACCGTCCAATTCTAACGGATAGTGGAGGATACCAAGTATTTTCATTAGCAAACAATAGAAAAATTAAAGAAGAGGGAGTAACTTTTCGTTCTCACATCGATGGCTCAAAACACTTGTTCACTCCAGAAAAAGTGATGGACATCGAAAGAACAATTGGTGCTGACATTATCATGGCTTTTGATGAATGTCCTCCTTACCCATCTGATTATACCTATGCTAAAAATTCTATGCACCTTACCCACCGTTGGTTACAAAGATGTGTAGATAGGCTAGACGAAACAGAACCAAAATATGGTTATCATCAAGCACTATTCCCTATTGTACAAGGTTCTACATATAGAGATTTAAGAACTCAATCGGCAGAAAAAATTGCTTCTTTTGAGTGTGAAGGTAATGCTATCGGTGGTCTTTCTGTTGGTGAACCCGCAGAAATGATGTATGAACATACTGAACTTGTTTGTAGTATTCTTCCTGAAGATAAACCAAGGTATTTAATGGGTGTAGGTACTCCTGCTAATATTCTTGAAAACATTGCACTAGGTGTTGATATGTTTGATTGTGTGATGCCTACAAGACAAGCTAGACATGGTATGGTCTTTACAACACAAGGTATCATGAACCTTAAAAATAAAAAATGGGAAGACGATTATACTCCATTGGATGCTCAATTAGGTGGATATGCAAGTACTTTCTATTCTAAAGCTTACTTAAGACACCTTTTCAAAGCTGGTGAAGCTTTAGGTGGTATGATTGCTAGTGTTCACAACTTAACTTTCTATTTATGGTTAGTTAGAGAGGCTAGACAACATATTATTGATGGTGATTTTAGAGAGTGGAAAAATGCTATTATCCCAACTTTAATGCAGAGATTGTAATATTTACAACAAATTAGAATAACAATTCTTGCGAGAAAGAGTTATTTTGTAGGACATGAAAGCAATTTCATGTCCTACATTTTTATAAAGAAAAACCTGCCACCCATGATGAAGCCCTCTCATTTCACTTTCCTATTACTCCTATTATTATTCTCCTGTCAGTCACATAAAAACATTTATATTGATCCTAACCAACCTAAATTCGATACTTTAGATCAAACAAGGATGTTTTTTAAAAATGTCCGAGCCTCTTATTACGATATTATCGATGCTGATCAAGCTACTGATGATATACAAATCTATCAAATTAGTAAATCAGTAGAAGATTCGACAAAAGCGATCATACAATTACATATTGTTTTCCACGAAAAAACGCAAAATGCATATATCATGCTTTCACCAAACAACACATTCGATGGTTATATGCATTATAAAGTAAAGTGGACGGATAGTTCTGGCTTTTGGGATGAAATCAGATACCAACAAGGAGGCATGAAAGAACAGTTTACTTTTGTGACAGAAATATACAATGCCCTAAAAAAAGATGGTGTACAATTTGAAATCACTTTTGGAGATAAAACGATGTCATTTTTATCTACAAAAAAAGAAAGAGAAGCTTTCAGAATAACCTTGGTTGATTATTACAGGTTAGTCGCTCTTTTTTAACCAATTATTCTACCTAATTTCTAGATATAAAGCACTATTATTGATAGATCTCCTTTTATTACCCATCTCATCAACTATAATGTAATCAGCTAAATACTAGCAAATTAGAATTTATTTAGTTTGAAAAAACAAACAAATCTTAATAAATTGGCGATTATTTGTTTTGGCAATGTTTTTATAGTTATTTGCGAAAATTTTACATTATCAATACTACGAGAATATAATATATGACAGAAAAAGTTTTTGGTAAAACATTAGCCCCTGAAAATGACCCAATGGGAAGTGGAATTTCTGCTTTTTTCGATTCGAACAATGAAGATCTTTGTGTAAAGGTCTATTCTGATTTTAGCGAGCCTGATGACATTCCAGTCCCCCTTCTTTTTAGAGAAGAAAAAGACATGCCTGAGATAGAAGTTCTCGCACTAGACAAGTGTAGAGGAAAAATTCTAGATGTTGGTGCTGGAGCAGGATCACATGCTCTTGCCCTTCAAAAAAGAGGTGAGGATGTTACAGCTATGGATATATCTATGCTAGCTTGTAATACCATGAAAAAAAGGGGAATTAATAAAGTTATTGCTGGAGACATCTACCACTACGATGGACCTAAGTTCGACTCTCTTTTGATGTTGATGAATGGAATTGGTCTAGTAGGTACTTTAGATGGTTTAGCCGACTTTTTATTAAAAGCCAAAACTTTTCTAAATGAAGGAGGTCAATTGATTTTTGACTCTTCTGATATCATCCACTTATTTGAAGACGAAGACGGTTCTTACCTCATCGATCTCACCGCAGAATATTATGGACAGATTCAGTATTGGATGGAGTTTAAAGACATCAAAGGTCCTGAATTTGATTGGTTATACGTGAGCTATCCTGTTTTAGAAGAATATGCCGCCACTGCTGGTTACGATATAGAACTCCTACAAGTCGGAGATTTAAATCACTACTTAGTGTCCTTAACATTAAGAAATGATTAAAAAATAAAAAATCATCAGTAGTCTATTTTATATAGGCTATTTTTATACACCATGATTTATTTTTAATCAAACCTACCATATAATAATCTCTTTACTGTAAATAAAACATATAAATAATTTATGATAGAATTAACTAGAGCACAAGCATCAAGAGCTGCCATCGAAAGAATGTATGTTGTAATGCGTCACCTTTTTATAAGAGGTCATTACAAGCCAGGAGGAGCATCGGGCCATGCTATAATGCAAGACTTATTAATATTACAACCTGAGATATATGGTACACTTGCAGATTCTCAGAAAGTAGATCTCAATGGTTTAGTATATGTCTATGATCGATTACCAAAAGGGATAGAAGAAACACGATATATAAAACTAACTTCTGAAGAAGGTTATGAAAAATCTTCTTTCGAGAAAATAATTCCTCATGCACGTAGACGTAATTGCTATAGAATTGATGAGGAGCAAATGTTTATAGAAATAACGAGAGGTCGTTCAGAAATTTATGACATCCTTACTCATCTTACTTTTATCTATATAGAGGCACAAAAAATTAAAGAACATGCTGAAGATGATAAAGGTAACCCTGTTAGAGAGTGGATTCAACTCGAAAAAATTGTAACAGGTGAAGAAGAGTTATCTATTCAAAATGAAGAAGTAGCTTATACTTACCTTGCCACATTATTAGGTCAGACTTATGCTGAAACTAAAAATGCACATAAGAGGTTTGTACAAAATAGCGATAAAAATAACGGGCTTTTCCACATCGTTTATTGGATGGGTAAATTAGCCATTGATGAAGCTCAAAAAGGTAAATCAAGAGTTATTAGCTTTAGTCCAACACTTAGAGAAAGAATTGGACACCATATTTATGGAGATAGATGGGCTACAAGAATTAAAAAGGTACTTCTAGATCATGAGGTAATACAAAGACCAATTCACATTATCAGTGCTAATTTACATAGTGTGATGAACTCTTTTTATGCTCAAGAAGCTTTATCAAATGAAGTGAATGAAACAGATTTTGATAAATTGATGGAAATGGTCAGTCAACCTGAAAATGGACATTTAAGAGATAAAATTAGAAAGAAAGCCTTTGAAAAAGGAATGATTCAAATCTCTGAAGAGTCTGGAACAAATATTTCGGTTCAAGTTTTTGACACAGCAAATATTCAATCCAACCTTTTGCCTTCAAATCTTAAATTAAATAAGAAAAAGGACAAGAAAAATGCACCAATTATTATCGTAATGGATTATGCATTTGGAGAACAGGCTTTTGAAACGATGGATGAATTGCTCAAACCCTATTTCGGTGATGGGCTAAACATTCCAATGGAAGTTCAATCTGTATCCATTATGGGTAAAGCAGGTATTTTAAAAGGAGAAAAAGGAGACATTATGATTCCTAACGCTCATGTTTTTGAAGGAACTGCAGACAACTACCCTGTTGAAAATGATTTAACGGTAGAAGACTTTAAAGATTTCAAAGATTTAAATCTGAACTTTGTTCATGGACCTATGATTTCTGTTCTAGGCACCTCATTACAGAATAAAGATATCTTAAAGTACTTCAAAGAATCATCTTGGGGAGCTATCGGACTAGAAATGGAAGGGGCTCATTATCAAAAAGCCATTCAAGGAGCATCAAAAATTAGAAATAATATAAGAAAAGATGTCAAAGTAAGATATGCTTATTATGCTTCAGACAACCCGTTAATAACAGGTAGTACTTTAGCCAATGGCAGTTTAGGTTTAACAGGGGTAAAACCTACCTATGCGATCACTTTAAAGATCCTTGAAAAGATTTTAGGGGCTTAATTTTCAACATATTCAATAAAAAAGCAGATAGATCACCTCTTTCTGCTTTTTTGGTATAATATTTTATATATTAAAATAAATATTTTTGTTTTTTTTGTTACTTATTTAACTTCCAATCTTGATAGATATTTTATAATTTTGTAGTATCTTAATCCATTAAATAAATAGTTATTAAAAGCATCGTGTATGTTTTTTCATTCTTTATTTAAACTATTTATAATTCAAAGGAATCCATGGGAAACTCAAATAAAAAATCGACAGAAGAAATAGATTGGGAAGCTTTAGAAGCTGAGGACAGACTTAATGCTGATAACTCAAGCGATGAAGAAGTGGATCTGGAAAAAATCAATTCAGCAAAGAAAAAACTTTCCCAAGAAGAAAAAAATAGTCCCTATCCTGATGATTTCCTTGCTGAAATTAATATCATAAGAGAAGACTATGATGATGCTATTGATAAAGATCTTTCTAATGATGAATAAATTCCATCCTCTTTGCACAATAGTAATCAATTCATAACGTTATATTTTTTGAAGTGCATTGGCCAATCTACTGTATTACCATTCGCACAATTTTTATTATTGAAATTCTTTAGTACTATTTGATATGCCATTGATGTTTGACTCATCAAAATCCCGAGCAATTTTAATTGGAATCGGAACTTTTCTTAAGGACGACCAACTCCAAAGAAGAGAGCATGTGTATAAAGATATCAGTCTTTTAAGAGAGACTTTAACAGACCAACAAATCCTTGGACTGAATGAAAAAGATATCATTTCTTTGGTAGACTCCGAAGGGAACACGATGATAAAAGAGCGTGTTGCTGAAATTGCGGATACCACAGAAGACACTCTAATATTTTTCTATTCTGGATATTTAATCGAAAGAAGAGGTAAACTGATTCTTTCTTCTCCACATACGACCATTCAGCAATGCCATATCAATGGAATTCCGCTAAATGAGATTGTGGAACTTATCAATGAATCGAAAGCAAAAAGAGCATTTATTATTCTAGATGCTGAATATAGAAAAGCACAAACCTTTGGTGATAAATTTGAAGAATTATCAGTAAAGACTATTGAAGAACTTATGCCTTTTGGGCCAAATAAGTCTTTTATACTTTCTGAGTTCAATAAAGAGAATAGTACAAAAAGTATCGCTGCTGGCTTAACTGATATTTTCCAACTAGGTGTGGAAAAAGAAAGTGAAGTTTTAACAGTTGCTGATTTAAAAAATCATTTTTCTTCTACTGTTGGTCTAGAAGAAACTTTATTCCTTTCAGATAAATCTGAAGAATCACCTATCAGTTTAAATAAAAGATTTTCTATCACTAAGAAATTACGTGTAGATATTGATAAGTGTTTCCAAGAAAAACGTTTTAATGATGCACTTCCTTTACTTAAAGAGGGAATTGTAAATTATGAAAACGATGAGGAATTCAATAATCTTGCTGCATTTATAGAAACGTTGCAACAAGCTGAACACATGTATCTTACGCAGTCATATATTGCTGCAAAAGAACGTTTTACAGCTGCCTATGAAATACGTAACGAAGATGTAGCAAAAGACGGTATAGTTAAATCTTTAGAGAAAATTGCAATTGATCAATTCGATAGAAAAGATTTTGTTGCGTCTAAAGCAACTTATAAGCAACTCTCAGATTTAACTCCTGAAAACGCTGCCTATAAACAAAGAATTGAGTACTGTGATACTGAATTAAACTTTGCTAATTGGGTAGATTTAGGCGATAAAGCTTATTTCGAAAATCAGTTTAACGAAGCAAAAGACTACTATAGTAAAGCATTGGAACATAGAAATGATCCTGTGGTTGCTAGAAGAAAACAAGAATGTGAAAATGTTCTGCTTCGTGAAAACGAATTAAGAGAAGAGGTTAGAAAAGAAATTGAAGCTGAATTTGGTCAAAAGATTAATAATCAATTGACTGAAGAGATCAAATCAAAAGAATCTCAATTAGAAGCTGATCTTCGAGAAAAAATCAAACAGGAATTAATTACTGAACTTCAACCTCAAACAAAGGAAGAAGTAACCAAAGAACTCGAAGATAATATCTGGAAGAAAACCGCTGTATGGAATTCTATTGAAGGATATCAATTCTACCTATCGATGTTCCCAGAAGGGAAATACATCAATAAAGCACATCAAAGAATTGAGCAGATTAACAACACTGTTGTTACTGAAAAAATAAAAGAACAAAAAGACATAGCACCAACAGTAAGTGTCGATCCTCCAAAGGTGACTCCTATTGTAGAAGAGCTTGGAATTGATCGAGCTTTACTAATGGATCTACGTATGGAACCAATAGAAGAGGTTTTAGCTAAAATTGAAGAAGCAAAAGGATTGAAAGGTGAGCTGTTATTATGGACAGAAACTGATCGATTAATTTTCAATAAAAAGCTTGAAAGTAAACCTCAAAAAGAAGCTACGCCTTTACCTGTTTCAGAACTCGACCTTGTAATGGATGAAGCCATTAGAGAAGTTGAAGATGAAAAGAACGGTGCTTCTGTAGAGAACACGCCTTCTGAAAATACTGCAACTTTATCTGACGTTACGGTGGAAGAACATCCACAGACTGATGAAATTGAAGAGCAAAAAATAGAGGAGTCTCCTATTCAAGTTACTGAAATAAGTGCTGATTCATTTAGTTTAGAAGAAGCGCAACAACTTTCTGATTCAGCTATAGAAAAAGAAGAAAATAGTAACATTGAATCTGAAATTATTGAGAATACTTTTGAAGAAACTATAGATACTTCTGAAGAAATATCATCAGAGACAGAGACAACAGAAGACGCTCCTTCAACAACAGAAGATGATGTTGAAAATATGTCTGAAGAAGACTTATGGAGAAGAGCTGAAACCTTTAATTCTAAAGATTCTTATTTAGAATACATCAAATATTCTAAAACTGCAGATCAAATTGCAGAAGCATATTATAGAATTAATAAAATAGATCAAGGGGAAATACCTGAAGTAACTTTATCTACTCCTATTCCAACTCCAACAATAGTTGAACCTAAAGTTGAAGAAGATATCACAGAGGTTGAGTCTGTTATTGAAGAATTCGTTAGCGAACCTACAGAAACAGTAGAAGAGGTTATTAATACGGAAGATAATACATCAGAGACTTCACCAACATTTAGTGAAGGATTAAACGAGGAAGATCTTTGGTCTACTGCAAGTAAAATTAATACAGTAGATAGCTACAAAGAATACCTTGCTAGAACAGAAGAGAATTCTTATTTAGCTGATGCTTATTCTCGTATCAATACTATTCAAAATAGTGAAGAAGTAGAGGTTTCTAGTATTGAAACTACAGAACCAACTCCTACTTTTGAAGAACCTACATCAACTGAAGAAGAAGTTCCTGCTATTATTGATGAAATCGCCACTGAAGAGATAGAAGAAATTACCTTAGAAGAGGAATCTACTGAAGAAGTTTCTTTTGGATCTGAAGTAACAAGTCAAATTGAAGATAATTTCCAAGAAACTACAGATCAAACACCTGTTGAATTAGTGGAAGATACTGTAGAATCTGACCCTGAAGAAGAAAAACTTTGGATTGACACTTGTAATGAAAATACACTTGGTGCTTATTTTAATTACTTAAATGTCACTACAAAAAAGGTATACTGGAAAGAAGCGAAAGAAAAAATCAAAAACTTGAAAAACGACTCTCAAGTGAAAGAAGAGGACGATTGGAAGAAAGCTCAAAAAATTGATACTGCAGAAGGATACAAATCTTACATTAGAAAGTATCCACTAGGTAACTTTTATGCCGCTGCTATGATGCGTCTTGAGAAGCTCGAAAAGTAATTTTTTTTCACTTTTAAAGTTTTTTAAAAGCTGTACAATGGAATATTGTACAGCTTTTTTTGTTTACTGACTGTTATCATTTGAAACCTTATCAGAAATGCTAACTTTATATTTATAAATAGATTAACCATAAACCAAAATAAAATGTCAGTATTCAAAAGAACAATTATTGCCTTAGATGGAACTGATAAAGATATTCCATTATTAAAACATGCTAGTAAATACATTCAACGTAACGAAATTGAAAAAATTTATTTTATTCATGTTCAAGAGTCTTTAGATTTACCAGAAGAAGTCATCGAGAAATATCCTGATATGTTAAGTCCTTTGGATGAATCTATCAAAAAGGATATGGAGGAACTTATTTCAGAGCATTTACCTTTTGCTAAAGAATTAAATCATGAATTAATGATTGAAGAAGGTGATCCTGCTGAAACTATCATCAAAATTTCTAAAAGAAAGCAAGCTAGTTTGGTGATTTTAGGAAAAACTGACAAAAAAAATAAAACTGGTGCAATAGCTAGAAAAATTGCTTCATTCTCACCTGCATCTATCATGTTTGCTCCTGAGTTATTAAATGAAGAAGCACCAAAAGTAATCTTACCAATAGATTTTAGTGATACTTCTAAAGAAGCCCTTGAACAAGTAGAAGAAATTGCTCAATTAATTGATAACGTAGAAGTAACTGCTATCAATTGTTATAAAGTACCGTCAGGGTATTCTTCTACAGGTAAGAGTTATGAAGAGGTTGCAAAAGTTTTAGAAGAAGTTTCTCAAAAGAAACTAAATCATTTTGTAAGTAAAACTAAAAATAGTGACGGAATCACTACTAAGTCTGTTTTAATAAGTGATGCCGAAAGTGTGTTTGATGCTATTTATAAAACAGTAAAAGCAGAAGGTGCAAATATCGTAGTAGTTGGTTCTAAAAGCAGAACATGGATGGCTTCGATGATATTAAGTTCAACAGCTGAACAATTATTACAATCTGATCTTAATATTCCCCTATTGATCTATAAGAACAAGAAAAAAACTCTAGATATATTTGACTTATTTGAAAGAATTTAATTTCTCAAAAATAAGTATTATAATAATTTATAATTAAAATGCTCCTTATCTCTTTTTATTTGTATTTAAATAAAAGATAAGGAGCATTTTTATAGTGTATATAAAATCCTTAACAACAAATAAAGCTATTCGAAAAAAGGATGAACTAAGTCATCTGTTTAAAGAAAAAAAAAGAAGCATATTTGTAAAGTAATTAGTGCTATTAAGTACTAAAAAATATATTATCTCATAACTTAACATTCTTTCATTTCATGGAGATGTTTTATTCGCTACTAAAATCCGATTATGTAGCTTTATTCGCAATAATTGCTTTTGGTATTTTATTAGGCAAAATCAGTGTGAAGGGAGTTTCCTTCGGACTATCAGCTGTTATCTTTGTAGCTATGTTCTATGGATACTTAACCAACGCTCTTGGTTTTGATGATTTCCAAATACCTTCAATTATTCAAAAAATTGGATTACTTCTTTTTATTTTCACTATCGGCATGCAAGCGGGACCTTCCTTCTTTGAAGCCTTTAAGTCTCAAGGAAGTAAACTGATCATTTTAGCCATTATTTCTGTTGTTACAGGTGGTCTTGTCACTTTTGCATTAGGCATAGCTTTCGATATTGACTTTAAAATCGCTGTTGGTTTGTTAACCGGAGCATTAACGTCAACTCCAGGTTTAGCCGCTGCTATTGAAAGTTCACAATCACCTTTAGCATCTATTGGTTATGGTATTGCCTATCCTTTTGGTGTAATTGGTGTTATTCTTTTTGTCAAACTTGCTCCAAAAATTTTTGGTGTAAAAGTAGAAGAAGAAGAGAAAAAATACGAAGATGAGGCTAACGCAGGTACACCAGAATTAATGAACAAAAACTTTATCGTAACCAACGATAATGTGGATGGCAAAAGTATTGGAGAATTAAACATTCGTTTCATGACAAAGGCCAATGTGTCTCGTGTAATGGAACCTAACAACAACGAAAGTAAACCACCAACAAAAGAAACTATTCTCCATAAAGGTGATTTAGTGAAAGCTGTAGGTACTGATGATGCTTTAAAACGTGTTGAATTATTATTAGGAGAAGTTACTGATAAAAAAATCCCTCGTTCTGGTTATCATGAAATTCGTTGGTTCGTTGTTTCTTCAAGAAATATTGTCGGTAAATCTTTAGGTGAACTTGATTTACATAATAACTATTTAGCCACTGTTACTAGAGTTAGAAGAGCTGGTTTAGATTTAACTCCTCGCCCATCTACAAAACTTAGATTTGGTGATAAAATTCTAATTTCTTCAACAAAAGGTAACGTAGAAGGTTTAACTGAATTATTTGGTGATAGTATCAAAATGGTAGAAACACCAAGTTTCCTTCCGGTTGCTTTAGGTATTATTGTAGGTGTTTTACTTGGTAAGATCGAGATTCCTTTATTAGGAGGTTCATCTTTCTCACTAGGTCTAACAGGTGGTGTTTTAATGGCTGCCTTAGGTCTAAGTAGACTTGGTAAAACTGGTCCAATTATTTGGCACTTACCTTCCAATGCAAATGCCTTACTTAGACAGTTTGGTTTATTATTATTCCTTACTCCTGTGGGTGTTGGGGCTGGTTCGAAACTAGTAGCTACAATTAGTGAGTATGGTTTTCAATTATTCGGAATTGGTGCGATGATCACCTTATTACCTATGTTAATTGTTACTATCCTTGGTCATTTTGTGTTTAAAGTAAATTTCCTATCATTAATGGGAGCTTTAACTGGCGGAATGACTTCTACTCCTGGTTTATCAGCGATGGATAATATGACAGAAAGCGATGCTCCTCAAGTAGCCTATGCAACTGTTTATCCTTTTGCTTTAGTAGCCATTATTATTGTTGCTCAGATTATTGGAGGACTATAACAATATTAGATATTATATATATCCTTATAAATATAAATTCACCTGTTGATTGATTCGGCAGGTGTTTTTTTATAGCTTATCATTTGAATATTCGTCATCAAAAGCTCACCTCACCAACAAAAAAAACAGTACTATTATTGGCTTCAAGCATCATAAAACAAGAGAATAAAGATGAAAAATTAGTAAAAACACCCATACTTCCAATAATAGTACTTATTTAACCAATAATCATACTACTAATTACTTAAATTTTACCCTCACCTTTGTATAGTCAAAAACGAAAAAAGAGAACACTATGCATTACGAAGGAAAAATTTATCGCCCTTGGATAGAGTCAGAAAGTTTACTTATTCAAACCACTATTGGATGTACACATAATACATGTACATTTTGTGATATGTTCAGAGAAAAGAAGTTTAGAAAAAGAAAACTAGAAGATGTACTTGCTGATATTGAGGAGGCAAGAACTTTATATCCTTATGTTGGTTCAATCTTTTTAACCGATGGTAATGTGATGGTTTTAAAAACTGATTACCTATTAAAGGTCATCCAAAAGATAAAAGAAACTTTTCCAGAATTGACTAAAATATCATTATACAGTAGCTATAATGATTTAAACAGAAAGTCTGTTGAAGAGTTAAAGATATTGAAAGAAGCAGGTTTAACAATGGCTTATATTGGATTAGAATCAGGAGACCAACATACCTTAGATTTCGTTGAAAAAGGGTTAGACCACGATGAAATTATTAATGGTGCTAGAAAAGCCAAAGAAGCAGGTATTAGAACATTAGCCTCATTTATATTCGGGCTTGGTGGCAAAGCTAGATCACAAGAACATATCAAAGCAACCACTGATTTATTAAATATAATTCAGCCAGAAGAAATTGCTCCAATGGCTTTAGCTTTACAGCCTGGTACAACACTAGAACAACAAGCTAAAGATGGTGAATTTATTCAGGCATCTCCTCTTCAAATACTTGAAGAAGAAAAGTATTTAATAGAGAATATGACATTTGATACCATGTATTGGGGAGATCATGGCAATAATATCACCCCAATGAAGGGAATGTTTATGGAATCAAAAGATCGTTTCTTAACTTACTTAGAACATGCAAGAAACAACCACCCAGAGATTCATCAAGAAACATTGAGAACATTTGCTTGGTAAAACATATTAATATGTCAAGTCAACATAAGGTTGACTTGACATAATTATATTTATTCACCGAAATATTAGTCATGAAAAAAGTTATTTTAATCACAGGTAGTACAGATGGTATTGGTAAATTAGCAGCCATCAAATTAGCCTCTGACGGGCACTCAATATATTTACATGGTAGAAGTTCTGAAAAACTTCAAACTGTTATAGAAGAAGTCAAAACCCAAAGTGGTAATCAAAATATAAATGGTTTTGTTGCTGATTTATCTTCATTTAAAGCCGTAAAAAAGATGGCGATAGAGATAAAAGAGACATTAACACAATTAGATATTCTTATTAATAATGCTGGGGTATTCTATGGTAAAAAATTAACCAACGAAAACGGATTAGATTTACGTTTTGTTGTCAATTACTTATCGCCTTATTTATTAACGAAAGAGTTATTACCGCTTTTAAAAAAATCAGAAGAGGCTAGAATAATTAATCTTAGTTCAGCTGCACAATCACCCGTATCATTTGATGCCTTAAAAGGAAGCACTGCACTTTCAGAAAATGCTACATATGCACAAAGTAAATTAGCTTTAACACAATGGTCTTTTACCCTTGCTCAAGAAGAAAAAGACCTGGTAGTTATTGCTGTAAACCCTGGTTCACTATTAAATACTAATATGGTCAAAGTAGCTTACGGTAAGTTTTGGTCAGGGGCAGACAAAGGGGGAAACATCCTTTACGATTTAGCTGTTAGTGAGCAATATAAAGACAAATCAGGTATCTATTTTGATAATGATCAGGGAAGAATTGGTCAAGCACATACCGACGCTTACAATTCTGAATTAAACTATAGTTTAATTCAGTTAACCGAATCCATTTTAAATAATTACTAAAATGATTACACAATCGTTACAAAAAGTATTTGAAATTCATGTCGAAGAACTTTCAACATGGGAAAAACGTCCACATAAACACAACTTTTTTGAAATTGTTTATATCGAAAAAGGTAGTGGATTTCAATGTATCAATGATCATGAATTTGAATATAAGGAGGGTAATGTATTCTTACTTCCTCCGCTCGATTGTCATTCATTTAAAATAAAAGAAACTACCCGTTTCACTTTTATCCGTTTTACCGATCATTATTTCTTAAATAGTGATGGTAAAACGGACTATAATCGTTGGTTTGAGCAAATATCATATATCATTGCTCACTACAATAAAATACCTGGAGATATTATTTCCTCTGAAAGTGAAAGACAATTTATTATTCAAAATATTCATATGATTTACAAGGAATCACTGAATACCGATGCTTATTCAAAATCTATTGTCAGTAGTATTTTAGTCACAATTTTAGAATTCCTTGGGAGAAATATTGAGAACAAATACATAGAACAATCTAATAAAACGGATGGAAAATTTGGAGAAATTCTGCGTTACATCAATCAAAATATAACCGATACAGAAAAATTAAAGATCCCAATTCTTGCTGACAAGTTTAATATTTCGAAAACCTATTTTTCTGAGTACTTTAAGAAGAATGCTCAAATAAGTTTAGGAGATTATATTATAAAAGCGAAGCTTAGAATTGTAGAAACTAAAATTAAACACACCGATTTATCTTTAAAAGAAATTGCTTATCAGTTGAATTTCACTGATAGTAGTCATTTATCAAAATCATTCAAAAAGTCATATGGTATGAGTATTCGAGATTTTAAAAATGCAGCTTTTACTCATTAATTTTATTTGATAAAAAAGGAAATCAATTATTGTACTAAGATTAGATTAAATCTTCTACAAAATCCAACATCTTATTCAACACTTCTTCTTTCTTTGTTTCATTGTGCAATTCATGTCTCATGCCTTTCCAACTCACAAATTTTAGTTGTTCTGCAGGTGCTTTTAATGTAAAGTTTCTCGAGGCATTGTATGATGTTATATGATCATCATCTCCATGCATCAATAAGGTATTTACTTTTAAATCTTTTGCTGTTTTTAAACACATTCCACCAGATTCTTTTACTCCAAAATAAAGTGGTGTAGAGATTTTATTGTGCACCAAAGGATCTTTCATATATTCTTTTCCTACATTCAAATCAGTAGATAAATGAGAAGGGTCTAATTTTGAAGGCATCACAAATCCTTTGAATAAACCGCCAATAAATTTACCTATGTTTTCTTGCCATTGCGGAGGTGATTTCGCCAATCGCAACCAAGGAGAAGTGATTATAGCCCCTTTAATTGGAGCATCAGGGTAATTTAATATATAGGTCATTGCAATGTTTCCGCCCATACTATGACCGTATAGAATTAAAGGAATATCTTGAAACTTTTCTTTTACCAGAGATAAAAATTCTGTCACATTTTCCAATACATCTTCATAACTAGGAACCACTCCCCTTTTACCCGATGTTTTACCATGTCCTCTCTGATCATAAGCAATAAATCCAAAACCTTGATTGGTGAAAAATTCAGCTACATGATGATATCTTTGTATATGTTCTCCGAAACCATGTACTAAACAGAGTACCCCTTTAATTTCTGTATCTTTTTTTGGTAACCAACACTTTCCGTAAATCTCTACCTTATCGTAGGTTTGCCAATTGTAATCGAATGTATTCATTTAGAAAAATAGTTTTAATCTTAACTTATTTAATATAAAATGTGTTGCTAGTTTTTAGCTAACTATAAATTAAAAGTATTCACGGGGAGATTCATACTTTTCTAATCTTTTTTTTGATTCTATCTACGTAATTGAAGAATAATTCAAGACTTAACATTCATCATTCAAGTAAAAGACTATATTTGTGATTCCATTTATCAAGTTATTTAAACCAATGCGTTATTGTCTAAAACAATGATAATAACGATCTAGATATTACAAGTATGGTGCAATCGATGACGGGCTTTGGCCAACAAAGTATAGAAAATGATCAGCTTAGTGTTTCCATTGAAATCAAGACATTAAATTCTAAAAATGCTGATTCTAATATTAAAATGTCATCCGCTTTTTCTGATAAAGAAATTGAAATCCGTAATCTTTTAACCTCTAAATTACAGAGAGGGAAAATTTTACTTATACTAAATTATGCATCAAAAAGAGAGGATTCTTTAAAGGCGGCATTAAATACGAGTGTCATCAAAAGTTATTACAACGATCTGAAAAGCATTTCTAATGATTTAGATGAAAGCAATGAACAGCTTCTTCAAATTGTAATGACAATGCCTGAAGTATATCAGAAAGAAAATAACGAAGATGTTTTAGCAGAAGATTGGCCTTCAGTTTTAGAAGCAATTAAAAGTGCTATCGCTAAAACTATTGAATTTAGATCTCATGAAGGAGAAGCTTTAGAAAAAGCTTTAAGAGGTTCTGTAGAAAAAATCTCGACCTACCTTGAAGAGGTAAAAGTTTTAGATCCTCAGAGAATCGAAAGACTTAAAGAACGCTTAAGAAGTCAGGTAGCTGAATTTGAAAGTAACGATAATTTTGACTCGAATAGATTTGAACAAGAGCTGATTTTCTACATTGAGAAATTAGATATTAACGAAGAAAAAGTTCGTTTAGCTCAGCATTTAAAATATTTTATTCAAACACTAGATACTCCTCAATCCAATGGTAAAAAACTGGGCTTCATTGCTCAAGAAATTGGAAGAGAGATTAACACTATTGGCTCAAAAGCAAATGATGTTGACATCCAAAAAATAGTGGTGAACATGAAGGACGAGTTAGAGAAAATCAAGGAACAAAACTTGAACATTCTTTAATACTTCTTTAGAAAGAGAAAACGAGGTGATCTTATATATTTATAGGATCACCTCGTTTTGTTTATTCAATAGAAGGGATTAACAATCGCCTTCTCTAATACTTTTTTCCCAAGCCCAAGCAGAACTCATCATTTCGTTTAATCCTTTTGATGCTTTCCATCCTAGCACTTCATTGGCTATAGTGGTATCTGCCCAAATTTGCTCTACATCTCCTTCCCTTCTATCCACAATTTTATACTTCACAGGAATACCATTGGCTTCCTCAAAAGCATTAATCACTTGTAAAACTGAGCTGCCAGTACCTGTACCAAGATTAAAGAATTCGTAGTTTTCTTCATTTCTTTTTTCAAGAAGTCTCTCTGCGGCAATAATATGAGCCTGAGCTAAATCTACCACGTGAATATAATCTCTTACAGCAGAGCCATCAACAGTAGAATAATCGTCTCCAAAAACAGACAATTCATCTCTTAAACCTACAGCCGTTTGAGTAATAAATGGTACTAAGTTTTGAGGCACTCCTTTAGGTAACTCTCCAATTAAAGCTGTTTCATGAGCTCCTACAGGATTAAAGTAACGTAAAGCAATGGTATTTAACTCTGGATAAGCTTTTGCCGAATCTCTAAGGATTTCTTCACAAATTTGTTTGGTATTACCATAAGGTGATTCTGCAGGTTGTACAGGAGCATTTTCTGTAACCGGCAAGTTGTCTGGCTGACCATATACTGTACAAGAAGAAGAAAATACCATATTGGGTACATCATAAGTCCTCATAGCATTTAATAAATTGATGAGTGACACCAAGTTATTTTGATAATAAGCCAATGGTTTTTGTACAGATTCCCCTACAGCTTTAAATGCTGCAAAATGAATAATAGCCTCTAGATTGGAATATTTTTCGAATAATTGATTCGTTTTAATAGGATCAACTAAGTTAAGCTCTTCAAAATGAGGTCGTTTCCCTGATATCTTTTCAATGCGATCAAGAACACTTTTTTCAGAATTAGAAAGATCGTCTACTATAACGACATCGTAACCTTTCTTTTGTAATTCTACGACAGTATGAGAACCTATATAGCCGGTTCCTCCTGTAACAAGAATTTGTTTCATTATATATTTAATTAATTTACTTTCACTTTTATAGTTCTTACTCCACCATCAAATTGAATACGAAGCAATATGTATTGTCCTCTTGCTTTTGCAGGGACATCAATAGTATTTATTTTATCTAATTGGCTTAGTTTAATTTTATCTAACTTTCTGCCTTCCATGTTAAACCATTCAATTTTTATGGTTTTACCTAACATTTCTTGAGGCAATTCTAAAGAAATCCTTTCACCATTTACTGGATTAGGATATACTTTTACTTCATCAAGAGTAGTTATATCTGATATTGCTGATACATTTAAAGCCCTTGAGAAATTGGGGATACCGTAGCCATATTCATTTCCTAAATTAAACTTTCTGTCACCCGATTGTTTCACCATATTCATCACTTGGGAAGGAGTAAGACTGCCATTATGTTCTAATAGACCCGCAACAAATGAGGCCATTTGAGGAGCTGAAAAAGAAGTACCACTTGATGATTTCACAGTACCATTAGTACCAATAACGACACAACTTTGACCTAAGGCCATCACATCTGGCTTAATTCTATTATCTGCTGTTGGACCAATAGAACTAGAAAGTGCCTTTTCTTCATTTGCGTTTACTGATCCTATGGTTAAAACAAAAGGTGAATCGCTCGGAAAAGTAATCTTTTCCCATGAACTATTCCCTTCATTCCCTGCAGAAACAACAACGACAATCCCCTTTTGGAATGCATGATTAGCCGCAAGAGTTATCCATGCAATTTTCCCATTTAAATCTTCATGTGTATAGTTTTGGGAAGGCTCGTCAAAATCATAATATCCTAAAGAAGATTGAATAATATCAATCCCAATAGAGTCTGCTCTTTCGGCAGCCATTAACCACATTAACTCTTCTATTCTTGTTTCAAAAGAGGTGTTCTCTGTTCTATATAAATAATAACTGGCCTCGGGCGATCCTCCTTCATACTCTCCTTCCTCAAAAGCAGCCATCGTAGACATCACTTCTGTACCATGATGATGATCGTCTTCTACTGTGCTATTTTTAGAATAAAAATCATAAGTATCGACAATATCAACATCACTGAATTGTGGAACATTATTATAATTACTAAAACCAGCATCTAAAACGGCTATTTTTATGCCTTGACCTTTGTACCCCATCTCGTGCATTACATCAAGGCCAATCATTTCATTTTGAACTTGATTTCTTGCATTATTGACTTTAAATGATTCTTTATAATCATAGGATTTTTCTATACCTCCCAAAGTCTTATCACTCATATTTCGTACTTTCTCAACAATATCTAGTTGAGCAATGGCAGAAGAGTCTGCCTCAGACACAATAACACCGTTTAACCATTTTGTTGCGTACCAAATTTTTGCTCCAGCCGTTTCTACTGCCTCAATATTTGATAATGCAATAGGTAAATCTGTTGAATCTATATCGATATTGAATTTATCTCTTCTTGCTATTGCTTCGACGGATAGAAATTCTTCTGGTCTTTCTAAAGAATGTGTAGTATTATCCTTGTTGTGAAAAGTAACTAGGAAAAAAGAATCTTGAGCTTGTGACTCAGAGATGAATACAAAAAATAGTAATATGAAAAGTGGTCTCATTAAGTTATAATAATAGTTGATCAACATTTTAAGTAATAATATTAAAATACCTCTCTTATAGTTGATAATCGAATATATAAAAATTAAAACAAGTATGGTATTAGATAGTTTAGTATTTTGAATATTATCCTAATTCCACAATAACAAAAACGAAAAAGTAATATACTATGTCCAAAATTACTATTGTTTGGTTAAGAAGAGATCTTAGATTATTTGATCAAACTGCTCTTTCGGCTGCATTAAAAACTTCCCAAAATGTACTTCCCTTATTTATTTTTGATAAACATATACTAGAAGATTTAAGTGACAGATCTGACGCTAGAGTTACCTTCATACATCAACAGTTAAACCATATAAAAGAACAACTAGAAGAGTATGGAAGTTCACTACTTACTTATTATGACACCCCCGAAAATGCTTGGAAAGAAATAACTGAAAAATATGAAATTGAAGCAGTTCATACCAATCATGATTATGAACCTTATGCTATACAAAGAGACAAAAATATTGAAACTTTTCTTGATCAAAAAAACATACGATTTATTACGCATAAAGACCAATGTATTTTTGAGAAAAATGACATCACTAAAGATGATGGTAAACCTTATGTAGTTTATACTCCTTTCTCAAGAAAATGGAAAGCTCGTTTACTAAATGAGCCAGAAGCAATTGAAGTAAGAAATTGTACTCTGTATGATCATTACTTCCAAACTTCACCTCTGTCGATGCTGTCCTTAGAAGATATGAATTTTAAACAATCTTCTCTAAGTATTCCATCTCTTGATATCGATACAGATATCATTCGTAAATATGATGAACAAAGAGATTACCCTGCCATTCAAGGAACCACACATTTAGGGCTACATTTACGTTTTGGTACTGTTAGCGTTCGTGAATTAGTTAGGCAATACCAATCTTTAAATGAGGTGTTCTTAAATCAGATTATATGGAGGGATTTTTATATGACCATCTTATATCACTTTCCTCATGTGGTAAGTGATAATTACAATCGTAAATACGATAAAGTCCCTTGGGAAAATAATGAGACACATTTTGAAGCATGGAAAAGAGGTGAAACCGGTTATCCTATTGTAGATGCTGCTATGAAGGAATTGAATACAACAGGTTATATGCACAATAGAGCAAGAATGATTGTAGCAAGTTTCTTATGTAAACACCTTTTGATTGATTGGCGATGGGGTGAAGCTTATTTTGCTGAGAAATTATTAGATTATGATTTATCTGCCAATAATGGAAGTTGGCAATGGGCAGCAGGTACAGGCACAGATGCACAACCATATTTTCGTGTTTTTAACCCTGAGGCACAAATGAAGAAATTTGATAAATCTTTAGAGTATGTAAAAAAATGGATTCCTAATTATGATCCAGCCAATTATATTGATCCTATTGTGGACCATAAAGAGGCTAGACTGAAAGCCATAGAAACGTATAAGAAGGCATTAGCATAATAAAAAGAGGCTGTTTCAATTTATGATTGAAACAGCCTCTTCTTTTATTTTTATCTATTAATTTCTTTAAAAATTAGTCTCATCAAAAATCAAAAATTCATGTTGATTTTTGGGTAACTCTACATAGTTTGTCCTAGAATTTGAACTATTAATTTTATAACTATTATAGAAGTATTTATCTGTTATGAAAAATTCATCTTTTTGTACTATTAGTGAAATGTTTGAATTATTTGAGAGAAATATTTCATTAATATCAGGGTCGCTATATTCCTCTAATTTTAATTCAAAATTACTTAAGTTAATATCGATCTCACTATTGGAATGATAAACAAAAACATTATAAACTTTATAACCTTCTTCAGTTGAAGTGGTTGTCTTTCTAAATTGAAATTTCAAATTTCCCTCTTCCAAAGTTGTTTCTAACTTAATCTCATTTCCATTTATAGATCTTGTTATTTTTTCGTCGGAAGTGAAATTAACAAAATTATTCCCAGGTAAAGTCGAAAATGATGAAGTTACTCTCCTATCAACAGTTGCTCCAAATAAATAGGAAACTATATGATATTCAACATTTACTTCATTCAAAGGTTTCATAATTTTATTAATAGTTATTCCATTATCATAACTTTTACTTATGGCATTTGTAGTAACACAGTATTGGTTCTTATTTTCATAGATTGGATAAATTATAAAACTCACCGGACCTTCTGCATGTTCATAATCAGATTGTTCAAAAGTTTGTGTTAAGTAATCATTTCTAAAATCACTTTCAGTCAAATTTAATACAGAACCTGATTCAAGTAAACTAGTTACAATAAAAATATATTCTCCATTACTCTTTTTAAGAATAAAATAGTTACCAAAAACATTTTTATACTCAATACCTTCTTTATGATTTATCACTTCTAATTTAAGTGTAATATTATCCCCTTCTTCTGTTTGTTCAATAATGTCACCACTAAAACTAAAGTTATAATTTTCAAATGCTTTAGGGTAAGTTATTGTGATTTCCTTATCACCATTAGAATTACCCGATCCTTCTCCATAAGCGATTGAGCTTTCATTTGAATGTTTCTTTTCTAAATAAAAATTTTTATCCTTATTATTATAATAAAAGTCGTTAGGAGTATATGTATAAGAAAATACAGAAATCTTACCTAAGTAAAATTCTTGTCCTTCATATCCCTCAGGAATTTCAACATTAATTGAATCTCCTTCGTGTTGTGACACATCAAAAATTTCTGTTATTCTTTTCCCTTCATTGTCGGCAATAAAAAAAGCAAAATTAGCTTTATGATCTTGTAGGTAAGAATTATTAAAAGCACTTGAAATAATATTTTCTACATACCCTTCCTTGATACTAATTGTAGGGAAATAGTTATCTATTTCGACCGAAAAATCTAATGTGTTTTTCGTTTCAGATAAACCTTCTACTTCCTCAAATTGAGCAATTACTTCTAAATCCTGTATTCCTTCTGAAAGTAATTTAGAATCAAATTCAAAATCATATACTAGGTCTGCTGATGCATTTCCTTCTACTAATAATGATCCTTTATAGTATAAACCTACTTCTTGTAAGTTGATTATTTCTTTATCATAATCTTCAAATACAACGGATAATTTTGCTGTTCTTCTTAAAAAATCAACAGAATCTACTAAAGATAAATTCGGTAAATCGATTTCTTTGGCAATTGGGTTTTCAGGTACTTCATCTTTTACAGTACAGTTAAAAAATAGTCCTAAAAACACAACAAATAGTAAAGCTTTGTTAAAAAATGGTTTCATAAAAAAATTGAAAAGTTAATTTATTGAAACACTAAAGTATTTAAAGAATAATTAACAAAAAAGACTTCAATTATCATTAACACATGTTTAATCAGTTTTTTACATTGTTATGTTTTTTTTTATAAAAAAAAGTCATTTAAAATCTTGATTTTAAATGACTTCATCTTATTACCCACCAGCCTTCTTTGCTTTATAACCAGCTTCTTTAAGCAATTCTAATACCTTATCTCTAAAATCTCCTTGGATAATAATTTCGCCTTCTTTGGCAGAACCACCCACTCCACATTTAGATTTTAAAGTTTTGGCTAATGCTTTTAAATCATCTTCTTTTCCTACAAAACCTGTTACTAATGTAGCCGATTTCCCCTTTCGGTTTTTACGGTCCAACATCACTTTTAAGTTTTGTTGCTGAGGCGGCAAAGTATCTTCATCTTGCTCCTCATCATAATTAAAATCATAATCGGGATCCGTACTAAATACTACTCCCAAACGATCTTTCCAATCTCCAGATTCTTTTTTTGCCATAATTATATCTATTTAAATGAATGATGTTGTATTAATACAAATCATCCAATTTCATTTTTAAGTATTTGCTGATAGAAAAATAAACACTACCTACTACAACCAAAACACCGAGTAAGATAGAGAATACTGCTATTAATCCTACGTCTAAATTATTTAAAAGTTTTGCGACTTGAGGAATAGAACTAAATGTAGAAGAACTTATCAAAAGTAGAAATAGAGAGGCTACTAAACCTCCTATCGCACCTTGTATTGCTCCTCTTATCAAAAATGGTTTTTTGATAAACATTTGAGTTGCACCTACTAATTGCATAGATCGAATAAGAAAACGTTGTGAAAATAAAGCTAATCGAATAGAATTATTGATCAACATAATTGCTATCACAAAGAATATGATGGATAATGAAACTATAATCAAACCTATTACCTGCATATTGTTTCTTACGCTTCTGATGAGGTTACTAGTATAAATCACTTCATAAACACCTTTTAAAGCTTCCAAGCTTTTTTTAGAGGTCATTAATTCATCGTCACTATCTAGCCCTATATTTACACGTACAGCATATGCATCTCGTAGTGGATTATCTCCTAAAAACTTCACGAAATCTTCTCCTGTTGTTTCCATCATGATTTTAGCAGCGTCTTCTTTGCTAATAAATGTGGGGGTTTCCTCTTTGGCTACAAAATCAAAAGAAGTAATCTGTTTTAATAATGCTTCTTTTTGACCATCAGAAAGATTGTTTTCGAGTATTACCTGCATTTCAAGACCCGTAGAAAGTCGAGTGGCTAACCTTGATGTTCCTAATGCGAATAATGCAAAAAGAGCGATCATAAATAATGCCGCAGAGATACTAAATAAAACGTTTGCGTAAGGATAGCTTCCTACAATTTTCTTCTTCATACAATCAAATAATATTTGATATTTACCATTGAATTTCTGTCTTACCTTGCTTTACTAAATATGCATTGGCCTGACTGAATTGATGATTACCAAAAAAACCTCTTGAAGCAGATAATGGAGATGGATGAACTGATTTTAAGACAAAATGCTTAGAAGAATCAATTACTTCTCCCTTTTTCTGAGCGTAGTTGCCCCACAAGAAAAAGACTACACCTTCACAATCATCAGATACTTTTTTAATCACAGCACTTGTAAACTCCTCCCATCCTTTCTTTTGATGAGCACCTGCTTTATGTGCTTCTACAGTTAATGTAGCATTTAATAAAAGTACTCCTTGATCTGCCCACCTTTCTAAATTTCCAGAAGATGCCGGAGGTATTCCAAGATCATTCTGAATTTCTTTAAAAATATTTCTCAGAGATGGGGGAATCTTTACACCCTCATTTACAGAGAAACTTAAGCCGTTTGCTTGGTTTACATCATGGTAAGGATCTTGTCCTATGATTACTACCTTGATGTCATCAAATTTACAACGATCAAATGCGTTAAAAATTTGACTTGCTGGTGGAAATATTTCTTTGGAAGCATATTCTTCTTTTATGAAAGAAATCAAACTCTGAAAATATGGTTTATCGAATTCTTCTTGAAGTTTAGTTTTCCAACTTTTATCTATAGTTACATCCATATTTTAGACTAGTCTTTTACAATTTCAAATGATAACGCCGCTGCTAATTTAGCTGTACGACGATCCAAATCAAGCGACGGATTCAATTCTGCAATATCACTACTAATCACTTTACCACTTTTATGAATCTTCTTAAACATTTTCATAAAAGTTGGATTCGGTGAAATACCATTATAAGCTGATGCACTCACACCTGGAGCATAATGAGCAGCAAAAACATCCAAACAAGTTGTCTGATAAATGAAGTCTACTTTATCAATAAAATCGACCAATTTATGAGTTGTCCCTACTTTATCTGCTTCGGTAATTCTTCTACCAGAAATATATTTTGCCCCTAACTCAGTAGCTGTGTTATATAATTTCTTGGTGTTTGAATTCTTCTGAATACCGACTACTAAATAATTGAAATTGTTGCCTCTTTCTTTCTGATCCATTGCGATTTGATAGAATGGCGTTCCTGAACTTGGTAAAGGATCTGGTTTTCTTAAATCGAAATGTGCATCAATATTAATAATACCTATTTTTTTTCCTGGATATTTTTGATCGATAAAATCTCTAATTCCTAAATAATGAGCATAAGCAATCTCATGACCTCCACCCCAAACTAGAGGTTTATATCCTGCTAATAAAGTTTCTGTGATTAATTTACCTAGACTTATCTGAGCACCTTCTAAGTCCTCTCCCATACATTGAATATTACCTAAATCTACAATCTTCAAGTCTTCCGAAAAATGAACAGGTAAATTAGCACAAGCTTTTCTCAACTCATAGGGACCGTCTACAGTACCTAATCTACCTTTATTTCTTTTCACTCCTTCCTGACACATGAAACCAATAAAAGCGATACCTTTTTGCCCGTTTTGTAATGCTGGAATAACTGCAGAATGTAAATCAATTACCTCTACTCTTTGATGCCATCTTTGAAGATCATAATCATCTCCATCATTTCTGCCATCCCAAATATTGGGGTTAGTTGCTAAATATGTTTTATCTATCATTATTATTGTACTATTCTAAGATTGTTCATTAAATTAATACAAGCTTGTAATTAATCTTACACAAATAAACAAAAAGCTTGATTATGGTCGAAATTTTTTGTATAATATATTTCGATTCAAGAGCAAATAATCAATAAAAGCCCAATTATCATAATTATAATACGTTCTTATAATTGACATATGTAACTAGCTATTTGTCTGTATATTAAGAACATTTACCTAATAACTTAATCTCATCGAAAAATATAATTATCTCATGAAAAAATTCCCATTTATACCCACTTCAACCATCCATCAATCACAACTCGAACAACCCTCAACTGCACACGAATTAGAAATCCCAAGGGATACTCCAGAAGAAGAACGCATCAACACTTTAACACATGGTGTGGCGGCGCTACTAGCTGTATTTGGTTTGTGGGCACTTCTAAGTAGAATAGACTTACATGATCCTAAAATGGTCATTAGTGTTATGCTATATGGTGGCTCTATGATCATTCTGTTTACATGCTCAACATTATTGCACCTGCATACAGATGATGCCTTTACTAAAACCTTTGTTATTTTAGACCACAGTGCCATATATTGGCTTATTGCAGGTACATATACTCCGATGGCATTAATTAAAATTCCTCATCTTGGTGGTCATTGGCTTTTTATCATGGTTTGGATTATTGCTTTCTTAGGAACAGTTTTCAAACTCATTTATGCAGATAAGTTTCAATGGTTATCCGTTACTTTATATGTTTGTACTGGCTGGATAGGTATTTTTCTTCTTCCAGAAATGGCTACTGAAATTGGTGACGGAATGAAATTTGTAATCATGGGAGGCTTATTCTATACATTTGGAGTACCATTCTACCTATGGAGAAAATTACGATACAACCATGCTATCTGGCATTTATTTGTTGTTGCAGGAGCGGCTAGTATCTATTATGGTTTTTACCATTATATATTTTAATAAAGGAACTTTTTCATGAGATAAAAAGGCTGTCACAATAATAAATTGATGACAGCCTTTTTTATTTTATCCGACTACTTCTATTCTACTGTAACCCGATACTTCCGCAGGTTGTAAAACAATTTTAGTACTTATTCTTTCTTTTATTTGAGGTAAGTGAGAAATGAGAGAAATAGTCTTATTACCCGTATCTCTCAATCTTTCTAAAGCAGATATTGCTTGATCTAATGTATCCTCATCTAAAGTACCAAAGCCCTCATCGATAAATAAACTTTCTACTTTTACGTTATTACTTGCCATATCAGCCAAACCAAGAGACAACGATAAACTTAACAAAAATGACTCTCCTCCACTTGCTGAGTTGACAACTCTAGGTGTATTACCTGCATATCTATCAATAATAAATAACTGCTTATTATCCCCAACACTAGGAGGTGCAAACAGATACCTATCCGTAAAGTTTTCTAAATGATGATTCGCCTTCAACAGTAAAGTTCTCAATACAATACTTTGAGCGAATTTATTAAACTTATCTCCTTGTGCTGAGCCAATCAATTCATTCATGGTCATCCAAAGTTTGTATTCTGGACCTAGTTCTTCTCTTTCTTTAATTTTATCTGCGACCTCTTTCTTCTTATCCTCATTATTTTTGATACTACCGCCAAGTGCCTCCAGTTCCGAAAGTTCTTTTTCTTGTTGATCTTTTAAATCAGACAATTTCTCCGTCAAGTCCTCTAACGACTCTTCTTTTAATTGGTCTTTTTCTTCGGCAATCTCTTTCTCTTGTTGATAAGTACTAATCGAAGATTTCAAAACCGTTTCTTTCTCATCAACTTCTTTTAACTTCAGTTTATTTCTTTGATGATTTGACTCTTCTATTAATAATGATTTGAAAGTAACTTCATCTATACCTTTCTCCTCTAATCCATTTTTAAAGTCAGTATTTATATCAATTAGTTCACTTGATAACTTCTTTAAGTCTACATCAAGCCCATTAATTTGTGTCTCAAAGCTTTTCTTATCGGTCTCTAGCACGGTCATTTTCAACTCCACCTTCTTTCGTTGTTCAACTAATTCCTGGACTTTCTCCTCCATTTTCTGACGCTCAACACTGATCACTTTATCTTCAAAAATAGCTTCCCTAGATTTCTTTGTTGAGATCAACTCTTCTTTTGTCTTCTCAAATTCTGTGGTCTCATTTGATATAACATTTTTACTATCTAAGATATTACTACTTAGTTTAGTACTATTTTTTTCATATTCTTTCAACCAATTAGGTCCTTCCTTTACAACATTTTGATGATGCTGAAATGCTATTTTCTTCTTTTCTAGATCATTTATAATAATTTCATCAGAATATAAGCCTTCATACTTATTCAATAACTTAGAGCGTTGCTCTTTCACTTTCGATACTTCTTCAGCCTTCACAAGTAAATCAGTCACCTGTCTTAATCCTTCTTCTTTAGATCTAAGCTGTTCAATTCTTGAATGTTCTTCTTCAAAAGCCTTTAATGTCTCTGTCGTATAGTCAATTTCATTTTCTTTCAACCATTTGACCTCCTTCATCACCTCTTTATTCAATTCGTCTAATTGAACTTTACTTGCCTTATGTTGATGTTCTTTCTCTTCTAAAAGAGTTTTCGTTTTTAGAAGTTGATTGTTACTATTTACTACACTTTCTTTCTGCTTTTCTAACTTTTCGCTTATCGCTTCAAACTCTTTTTCAACTTTCTCTAATTCGTCATCTTTTTGATATTGTCCCTTTGTATAGGGATGATCTACCGCCCCACAAACTGGGCAAGGTTCCTCTTCCAATAATTGCTTTCTAATGCTCGTAATATTTTCAGAAGCTTCCCATTGCACTCTTTTTTGATGAGCTTCAACTTCATTAAAAGTCAACTGATAACCATTCAATTCTTTAGAGGCTTCCTCTACTTCATTAGTAAAAACAATAAGCTCCTTATTTAAAGCTGTAATTCGTTTTTGATGATCATCTCCCTGAGATTTCAAAACACTTTCTTGTTCTTCTAAAGCTCTCAATCTCTTTACAGTATCAAAAACTTTTGTAAATAGATTGTTTTCTAAGTGTTTAAAAACTCTACCATCAATTAATGTTTCTATACTCTTTCTGGCACTTCCTTCCCATTTTTTTAAAGTAATTAATTGATCCGAAAAGGAGTATTTCTTCAGTTCAGCACTAATTTTCTCCCCACTTTCTTTTACTTTCTTTTCGTAAGCATTGACGTCTTGTTCTTCTTCTATCAGTAAGTTTTTGATTAAAGGCAAGTCATTTTCCAATTCAACTAAATGTTGATTTCCCTTTAACCACTCCTTACTTATTGTGATCTCTTCTGTTTTTTGATCAATGGCTATTTGTATCTCCTTTGACTCTTTAATGAGTGTATCAATAGCCAATTGTTTTTCTGTAACAGCTTGTTCTTTATTCTTAATATCTTTTTCAGATAAATCAATTGCTAAATCAAGTTTCTCTACCTCTAACCACTTTTTCTCTTCCTCTTCTTTCGATGCTTGGAGTTGATCACTCTTTACTTTTAAATCATCATTTAGCTTTTTCTCCAGCTCAATATTAGTCGTACAGTGCTTCAAATTTTCTTCTAAACCACCTTTTCTTGATACTACTGTCTCTTGATTTTTTTTAATGGTTTCAATCTCTCTAAAAATAGAAATGAGAGGCACAATTTCTTCATATTGCTCTACCTTTTTTCTTACTATTTTTAGTGATTCTTTTTCACTTAAAACAAGCTGTAATTCCTCCTGATGTTCTTTTATTTTTTGGGTAAAATTAAGACAGTTCTGTTTATTAATAATCCCGCCTTCCCAAAGTGTTCTTTGCTTTTCAAGTTGTACTAATTGCCCTTTTTTTAATTGATATTCTTGTTCAATTTGTTCTAATTCTTCCTCACTTTTAAGTGCAATACTATCGATTAACTGAGTTAATAGATCATGGGCTTTCTTTACTTCAGAGGCTTTATCAAATACAGCGGTACTGATCTGACGGTAGTCTAATTTTTTTGTAATCTTTTCTAGGAGTTCGCTTCTTTTATTCTCATCAGAGGTTAGTAATCTTTTAAATTCACCTTGAGAAAGCATTATTGATTTAACAAACTGATCATAGCTCAAGCCTATCAACTCTTCATTCTTAGTGGGTACTTCCTTCTTTTTTATATCAAACTGCAATTGATTGGTAAGATCTGCTACTTCCATATAGTAGTCTTTCACCTCCCCTTTTGTAGGACCTTGCTTAATTGTAGCCAAAGTCCATTTACTTCTAAATAGCGTGTTGACACCATGTTTACTTACTTCATAATCTACCTCAATCACCGCTTCACTTTCTCCTCTGGTAAGTAAAGCGCCTGTGTCTTGAATAATACTTTTTGAAAATGCCTTTTCTGTTCTTGAGATCCTATTGTAAAGACCTAAAGTGATCGCATCTAAAATAGTGGACTTTCCTGCTCCTGTTTTTCCAACAATAGCAATTAACCCAACGCCTTTTAAAGGTGCCTCATCAAAATTTATAGTATGCTCCCCTTTAAGAGAATTGATATTCTTAATAAATAACCGTTTTAATCTCATGCTAGTTTAGTTTTCTTGTGCCTCTTCAATTTGGATAAATGCCTCAATAAGTTGCTTTTTCAGTGTTTCATCAAGATTCATTTTTGTTTCTTGATCCAGTCGCTTTTTAAAAATATCCAATGGTTTCAACTCGTCTAAATCTACTTCTTCTTCAAATAACTCCGCTGCATTTTGTGTTTGTTCATCAAAAGAAAAACGATGTTTTAAAATGATTGATCTATGTTTGGAATAATTTGAAGAGAACTCTTTAATCAATTCTTCAATTTCTAAAAATAAAGTAGGGTTGTATTTTTCTTCTACTACTTCTAACTCTATTAATTGATCTAGCTTTTCTTCACTATTATTTATCTCTGCCAACTCTTGCCTACATTTATCTAAGTTACCTTTCACTTTTATAAGCTTACGCTGACATGGTATTTCCAATTTTTCTGAGGTTACTTCATTATCGATAATTTCGATTAATCGAACACCATGTACATAATTCCTTTCTGAAAAGCTTAGAGGATAAGGTGACCCTGAATAAAAAATAGGTACATGTCCTTTCACTTGTTGTGATTTATGAATATGTCCTAGGGCGACATAATCAAAGATTTTAGAAAAGATATCTCCTTCTACTCCCGCTTGATGCCCCATTTGAATTTCTCTCTCACTGTTCTTATCTGATGATGTACCATGAGCAAAGAGGTGCCCCATTGCCAAAACAGGAACTTCATACTTTCTACTTTCTATTTCTTGTGCGATGGCTTCATAATGTAATCTCACTCCCTCTTTTATGGCTTGAATTCGCTCATCATAAGTACTACCATCGACCATCTTTTTTAGATCTTTATCTCTTAAAAAAGGAACAGCAGCTACCACTACTTTCAATAGTCCATCATTACTTTTGATCTCAATTATTTCATCTGTTATACTATCTGTAACCCCAGTAATAATAGTGGTATTTAATACATCAGAAACTTGTTGGGGAACAAGCAATGAAGACACACTATCGTGATTACCGTCTGTAATAATAGTTTGTAAATGTGGACATTGTCGGTTTAACCTTTTTAATAATTCCATAAATTGTTGCTGGCTTCCAAGAGATGGATAGGCAGAATCAAATATATCTCCTGCTACCAATAGTAAATCTATGTTATTAGAATTAATGGTTTTGATTAACCAATTTTTGAATCGTTCAAAATCATCATGAAAAGAATGATTTAATAAGCGTTTTCCTATATGCCAGTCTGCTGTATGAAGTATTTTCATCAAAGGGGTATTTATTTCAAGAGCATGAAATTACCTTTTTTGAATTTAAGCAGCAATAGTTTATTGTATATAAAACCTTTTTGTTACGTAATCTGTACCAATCAGTGCTTTCAATATGTAGTAACCCGAAGCCCATCCATTGGTATTAATAGTTGTGTTTTTTTCATCCTTTAAAGAGGTTATTTTTATACCATGAATATCATAAATCTCAATTGATATAGGATTTTCATTTGTACAATGGATATTTACATTAGAACCACTAACGATATAATTTGGGTAAATAGAAAGATCACTTTTTGTATTTAAACCAGCAACTCTCTGTGGCAAGTAATAAGTGGTTTGTCCATCAAAATCTATTTGCTTTAACCTTATATGAACCGTTTTCTCTGAAACGGGAAAATTAGCATGATAATCTACCCTCACTTGTGAGTTACCTTGTGCTTCTACTCTTTGAATACTTTCCCAATTGATTTCATCAAAAGACCTCTCCAAAATAAAATGAGAAGCATTCTCTTCTGAGGCTGTAGCCCATTGTACTTTCAACTGATCATTTGATAAAAAGATGCTGAAAAAAATTAATTCTACTGGTAAATCTAAAGGATTAAAATAATCCCAAAATTGATCATCAGGTGGAAATGTATGATTTTCAATTTCAAAACCGCTTACTGTGGCACCTACAATATTTATACTATTCATGCTATAAACATATGATGAATAATTAAGCAATGAACCCGCAATATTAATATCTCCACCCACCTTAATTGAATCCGTATTGGATATTGACCCTAGTGTATTTAAATCTTTTTTTGCCAACAAACGATGACTATTGGTGATGTTTGAAAAGGTATGTTCATTATGGAGAACCAAAACACCTTCATTTTTTATAGATTGATTTTGAGTAATCCCTCCTTCTATTATAAAAGATGAATTTGCCCCTACTTGAAAGTGTGCTGCTGTTAGATTTAAATCACCTGTAGCACTAATAACTACAACGGCATTATTTAGAATAAAAAGAGTATCATAATCCCAATCTACTGAACCAGTTATAAAAACTGTATCTGCAGAGAAATCTCCATCAATTGTGAGATTGGTTGATCCATCTCCTTCGCTACATGTTGTTAAGGTAACATTTGAGTTCAATGGAGATGGGATTCCACATGATGAGAAAGCAGAATGATTTATACTAAATAGTATAGAAATTAAGAGAATAAGGTGTAATTGGATTTTCATAACGTATGCTATTTACAAGACTAAAACATACACATGTAAAAAAACGTTCAAAAAATAAAAAAACTCCAACGTTTATCAACGTTGGAGCCTATTTAGTTCAAACATTCTTATCTATCGAATTAGACATTGTGTTAGTCTTTCCTTTGAACCTTTTTTTCTTTGATCTGTAATCCAAATAGTAACCTATCATTGGAAAAACAGTACTTAAAGTGATAATAAAAATCGCTTTAAATACAAAATTTTCAGTATCCATGGGCTTTAAAATTTAAGTATAGTCCAAATATACTTGATTGAAATTCGATTTTAAAAATTAAATTATCAAATAGTTTTTGAATGTAACAAAAATATCAATTTCATAAATTATTAAAATGTATTTAGAGCCTCAATTACTCTATAATTTATTAAACTCATCATAAGCAAAAGATGTTTATAGATCACTGAATTTTAATTAATTGCGAAATTACATCACTTATTAAACAATCTTGAATCTACATTTATTTTTTTGATAAGATTATGTGTTATTGAGTTGACCCAAACATTAAACACATGAAGTATTTTATATCTCTAATTTTTAGCATTTTCCTAACACTCCCATTAGCAAGTTTCAAAAACCTTAACAATGAAAACCCATATACACAATTAGCTACTTTTAGCGAGAAAGGGGGAGAATTTGAAGACGTCATTCACGTTTATATTGTAGAATTCAGACAGTCTTTTGATGTCAAGGCTAAAGTCACCTATAATAAGAGTACAAATCAAATCATTTTAGATTTTAAAGGAGCTGACGGTTCCATGCATCAAGAAGTCATGGAAGGAATTCATGTTGAAAAAAATAATGACACTCCTAGTGTGGTTACTTTCGATGATAATAATATGAATGATGAAATTTACGTATCAGTTACAGAGTACTCTGGTAAATTATCTGTGATTTGGAATGGAGAGTTTTATCATATGATGTAAAAAAAAGCCATCATTTTCATGATGGCTCCATAATATCCTTTTTGGTCCTTAATTAAATTAGTTCTTTAATTTGGACTCATAGTATACATTTACTTTTGATCTTTGGTATTGACGGTCACCTGCTTGGCCATCCGCCCAAAGGATTCTTCCTTTTACAACATCATAGAATGGTTTGTTATCAATAATTCTAAGTGTTAATTGTCCTGATAGTACTTGAGAAGCAATTGTAACTCCATTTTGCTCATACTTCAAGATATATTTATACGCCATATCACGCATGTATTTTGCTCTAAAAGAGGCTAACTTGATATTTCTTTCATCCGCTTCTCCAGATGCTTGACCTCTACCTTCTAATGAGATACGGTAAATTCTTTCTGGGTTAGCTGAAAGGTTGTTAAGAATACTTTTGCAAATTTGATCAAGTTGCTTTTTCTGATCGTCAGAAAACATTGAAAGTTTAGTTTCTCCAGCTCCGTATGTTTCAGAACTATACACTACTCCAATTGGATTGTTTCTTAATTTCTCCCCTACTGGGACGATCTTTTCTTTAGATAAAATAAAGCTCATAGGACGTAATAATTAAAAGGATGATATGTTTTTTAAATAGTATTTTTTCGGCTGTTTTCCTTACTGCCTATACAAAAGTACACAAAGTCTACCAACTTACAAGAGTAATAGAAGAAAATTAACAAAATATTTCTTGAGATGCTCAAAAAGTATGTTTTTTAAGAGTTCAACAACATCTTTAAACGTTCGATCTCCTTTACATATCCTTCTTTTTGGCGTTTCAACTCTTCTTGAGTCGCCATCATTTCTTCTAGGTTTTGTCTCATCTCTTCTTCTTGAGACCTCACTTGTTCTGCTTGTTCTTGGGAAGTTTTCAGTAATTCCTTTAAACGTTCAGCTCCGATTTTATTTAATATAGTGATAGCTAAACTCTCACTTATTCTTTTTAAGAAGTCTAATTCAAACTTTTTTAGTTTGTTAAAACCTGCAACTTCAATTACACCTTCTACTTTATCATAAGCAAGTAAAGGGTAAATCGCCACAAAAGAAGCGGTAGCATCTCCAAGACCAGAACTTATATTAACGTATCCTACAGGTACATTTTCTAAAACAATAGGTTTTTTCTCAATGTAACACTGTCCGATGAGTCCTTCACCTTTTTCAATTCTAGTTTTATCTAAATATTTCTTTCGATCATAAGCGTAGACAGTTTGTTTGCCCAGATAATCGTCACCTTCTGCGTCCACTTTTCTTGTAAAGACAGCTACTTGGTTTAGGTTTAAAACTCTTGCTAAAAAACTGGCTGAATGATCTATCAGTTCATCTAAATTTTCTATTGATCTGGTTAAATCATTAAAATCTGAAATATTCTGAGTGGTCCAAGACCTTTCTTGATCTTCTTTTTTTGTTTTTTGTACTTGAGTTAATGCTTCTTTTAGTTCTTTTTCAGACTTTTCTAAAGAAATATTTCTTTCAACTCTCTCTCTATTTAGTTTTTCACTTTCATTTCTATACCTTAATTGTTCTAGCTGCATCAAATAAAGTAATATTCCAAGACCAACCAAGCCCATAATTAATCCCCTTTTAGACTTAGGAGCATAGTTTAGATCATAATCTAAGAAAGGATCAATCAATAGATCTGATAAAGGGAACATGCCTAATATTGAGAAACACAAGATTACAAAAAGAGACCATTGTGCTATTTTTTCTTTATTATCAAAAACTAAAAACGGAATAATTGTATGCACCATAGCAATTAAATAACCCGTCATTCTTGGTACAGCCTCAAATGGTGTCAAATAAGAATTATAAATGATAACGACAGACATTGGTACAGTACAAACAATTATTCTAGACAGATTAAATAGCCTTAAATAATTTAAAGCCAGTACTGATAAGTTGGCTAAAATACCCAAAAGTGGCCACTGCAATAAAGTTGGTGCTTTAATAATAGAAACGACCAAATAGAAAATGTGGAATACCATTAGGTAAAAGGCAAATTGATTGGTAGTCAATACCTTTTCTTTCATAACACCTTTGGTGTTATTTGTTATTCCAATATTAAAAACTTGTTGAATTAAATTCATCTTCAAAAAATACTTCTCAATGTTATTATACACCCTGCAATATTGGTGCTAAAGGCATTTTAATTTAAGACTCGGCTTTAAAAAGAAACGTTCAGGTACATTTTTTAGTATTCATCAAAAATGTATTTCAGAGGTGCTATTTCTAATATGTAAAAATTAGAAGCGAAAATTTCTAATAAAATTTATCAGATGTTCTTTTTTCTATTATTAATTTACCGTTTTTCTCTGAATTTCTTTAGGTTGTTTTTATTCTCTACTGAAAATGGTAAATTAGAATTACTATATCTTTTCACTTTTGATTTTGATACTAATGTTTGCTGTTTATAATCTTACAAAGATGCCCAATCAATCATCTAAGTAATTTTCTATACCTGTTAAGACTGTCGATTTCAATCAATTTATTTGATGGTATTCATGAAATAACCATTTAAAAAGATATAAAGATATTCCATATCCAATGAATTTATTCTAATTTTGACAAGATTCATTCTGGTGTAATGGAACACTTTTTAAACTTGCAGCCACAAAATTCTAAATATGTCTTCTGAAAGAAAACAGAACGTAAGAAAAAATATATATAAACCTTCTTCAAATGATGATAATACACATCATCCTGAGGAAGAAAAAAGACCTCAAAGATTGTCTTTTAAAACGGTGAAATTTAGCGGTGATAAGCTCAACGACCCCCGATTAAAAACCAGCCTCGGGCTTTCACTCATTTTTCTATCAATATATACTTTTTTAGCCCTATTATCCTTTGTATTTACGGGTAAAGCAGATCAAAGTGTTATTGAAAATGTTGGAGGGATTACAGAGTTGATCTCAACAGGTAAAGAAGTAAGTAATTGGTTAGGTCTATTGGGTGCTGCCCTATCTCACCTTCTTGTTTATAATTTATTTGGTATCGGATCTATATTGATAGTTCCTATGCTTTTATCTAAAGGATACGAACTATTTACCATAGGTAGAGGAAAAGTTATTCATTTTAGAAAGTTAGGCTACATCTGTTTCTTTTATATGTTATGGACTAGTTTATTTTTAGGCTATGTAGTAGTTGTTAAAGACTCTCCTAACATTCTAGGTTTCTTATGTGGAAAAGTAGGCTATACTATAGCTGATGCATTATATAGTCTTATCGGTTTTGGTACTGTTATTTTATTAGTTTTAATGGTATTGATTCACTCGGTTTACATTTCTAAATTCAAAAAGTTAGATAAAGTACTTCGCAAGGTGACTACCAATAGATTCGAAGTGGTAGAAGAAGTAGCAGACAATGAGGCCGCAGAAGAAATCGCTCGATTTAATGCTGATGCTTTAAATGAATTTGAAGGGAACAGTAACGAAGCTCAAAATACAGAAACTCCTGAAAATACAGTTGAAGAGACCAAAGAGGAATCTCAAGAAGTACCTTCAACTACGGAAGAAGAGGAAGAATTACCAACTAACCAAGGTCAAGAAATTGTCCCTGCCGCTCCTTCTCCTGTTTTACCTGAATTGAAAGAAGAAAAAGATGGACAATCTATTAAGGTTGACCCTATTTCTGTTGATGTTAACATTCAAGTTGAACACGTTCATGTGGGACAAGATGGTACTCCACAAGAAGTAGAAGCTAAAGAGATAAACTCTCCTAAAAAATCTACACCAAAAGTTGAGGCTCCAAAAAATCCTTCAATGGTGCAAAAAGAGGCCACTACACCTACACCAATGATTGATATTCAAGAAGAACAAAAGAGTACTCAAACCATTGAGCTAGATAAACCTTTACCACCTAAACCAAAAGATAAATCAGTAGATCCTACTTCTTTAAGCAGTATTAATACTACTGATAATGTGGATAAAGTTGATCCTAATGCGATCAATCAATTAGAGGACGAACCTGACGAATTAGTACAGGTAGAAGATATGGATGAATACGATCCAAGGCTAGACCTTAGTAATTATCGTTTTCCTGATATGTCTTTACTTCATCCTCCGAAAGAGTCAAAAGCAAAAGTGACCAAAGAAGAGTTAGAAGCCAATAAAGAAAGAATTGTCAATACGCTAAGACATTTTAAAATTGGTATTGCTTCTATTAGTGCCACTATTGGACCAACAGTTACACTTTATGAAATTGTACCCGAAGTAGGTATCAAAATTTCTAAGATTAGAAACCTTGAAGATGATATTGCATTAAGTTTAGCGGCACTCGGAATACGTATTATTGCTCCAATTCCTGGTAGAGGTACTATTGGTATTGAGGTACCAAATAACAATAGAGAGATGGTTTCAATTTCTTCAGTTATTGCTACTGAAAAATTTGCCAAAGCTAAAATGGCTCTTCCTGTTGCCTTTGGTAGAACAATTTCTAATGAAGTATTTGTCATGGATTTGGCCAAAATGCCTCACTTATTGATGGCAGGTGCCACTGGTCAGGGTAAATCAGTAGGTATTAATGTGCTATTAAGTTGCCTATTATACAGAAAGCATCCATCAGAATTAAAATTTGTGATGATTGACCCTAAAAAGGTTGAATTATCACTTTTCAATAAAATTGAAAGACACTTCTTAGCCAGTCTTCCTGATGCGGAAGAAGCTATTATTACAGATACCAAAAAAGCAGTACATATTCTTAACTCCTTGTGTACTGAAATGGATATGCGTTATTCTTTATTGAAGGCTGCAGGTGTCCGAAATATTAAAGAATACAATGCTAAGTTCTGTCAAAGAAGATTGAATCCTAAAAAAGGTCATCGTTTCTTACCATACATAGTACTTGTTATTGATGAATTAGCAGATTTAATGATGACTGCCGGTAAAGAAATCGAAGGACCAATTGCTCGTTTAGCTCAATTGGCTCGTGCGATTGGTATTCACTTGGTTGTAGCTACACAACGTCCATCTGTGGATGTAATTACTGGTATGATCAAAGCCAACTTCCCTGCTCGTTTGTCATTTAGAGTAACATCAAAAATTGATTCTAGAACTATTCTTGATGCAGGAGGTGCAGACCAATTAATTGGTATGGGTGATATGCTTTTATCTACTGGTAACGATCTAACACGTTTACAATGTGCTTTTATTGATACAGATGAAGTAGAAAAACTTTGTGATTACATTGCGGAACAAACTGGTTACCATACTGCTTATATGCTTCCTGAATTTGAGGAGGAACCACCTTCGTCAAAATCTGGAGGAGCAGGTAGTCCAGACGATAGAGATGATCTATTCGAAGAAGCTGCTCGATTGCTTGTGAGACATCAGCAAGGTTCTACTTCATTAATTCAAAGAAAGCTTAGTTTAGGTTACAACAGAGCTGGTAGAATTATTGATCAATTAGAAGCTGCTGGCATTGTGGGACCTTTCGAAGGTAGCAAAGCAAGACAAGTAAATGTGAAGTCGGAAATGGAATTAGAAGCATTACTTGCCACGCTGTAATGTAACTTTTACCCTATGTTTTTACGTTTATAATAAACATGTCAAATTATTTTCAGTTCAACAATCAGAAAAAGATGAAAAACAAACATATATTCAAATCTCTAATTTTATTACTCGCCTTTTTGTTTACTGCCAATTTTACTATGGCTCAAAAAGATGAGAAAGCACAAAAAATATTAGATGATATGAGTGAATTCTATCTTGGCTTATCTGCATTTAGTGCCGATGTCCATCAAGAAATGATCTCTATTAACGATGGAAAAATGGGTGATTTAGATATCAAAGCCATTATTTCAGGTAACAAATACCAAATGCATTTAGAAGGTCAAGTGATATACAGTGATGCAAAAACTGTTTATCGTTACGACCAAGAAATGGATGAAGTAACCATTGAGGAAGCAGATTCTGAAGGTGAATTAGCAAGTTCTCCTGCCGAAATATATCAACTATATAAAAAGAACTTCAAATACCTTTATACAGGTAGAGAAGGCGGTTACGATATCGTTGATTTATCTCCAGAAAAAGGTACTGATATCAACTATTTTAGAATTCGCATGTACATTAAACCAGCTACACACGAATTAGTAAAATGGGAAATGTTTGAAAAGGGTAACCAAAATAAACAGGTATTTACTATCAGTAACTTTAAGAAAAATATTACTGTAACCGATACTGATTTTAAATTTGATACTTCAAAACATCCTGATGTTGAAGTAGTAGATTTAAGATAATCGAAAGATTTTAGCTCAATAAAAAAGTCCTTGATCATTTAATGGTCAAGGACTTTTTTGTATTTGTATTATTTCAACAATAAAATTCACGCTCCTAACACAATCTCATCAAGATTAAATTAATATACTGTTTACGAAAAAAATCATCTAATGTTAATTTAAATTAAATTCTTTTTCCCTTATATTTAATCATTAAACAAACTAGATTTTTTAATTTTTCATTTTGACATCATGCAGTTCAATAGAAAACTACTAATTACAACTTTTCTGGGTGTTCTTTTATTTTCATGCACTAAAGAAGAAGTTGAGTCTGTTATCGAACTAACAGAAGATGATTTACCTTCTCTTAATATCAAAGAAGTAGACTACCTCAGAGGAACAGATACTCTTGAGATTAACCTTGGAGAGTACGCTAACGAACAAATATCTATTGTAGATATTAAAGTATCTGCTGAAGATAAGGTTTTGAATGTGGATCATTCTACATCTGATGAGAAGCTTTTAGTATTCTTTGATTCAAAACAACTTGAAGATGGTGAACATAATATCAACTTAGAACTATCATTAAACAGTGAGCTTGAGATCCCTTCTTCTAATATTTCTCAAGATATCTTGGTCGATGTTGATAATTATTTACCTTTATTTTACATTGAAAGTGACTACTTTGGGTTAAAAGATGATGAATTTATATCAGAGTTTGAATATGAAGGCTACTTATACAAAGTAATCAATAGAACTTATGCTAAAAAAGAAAGCTTTATAATTGTTGATGAGAACCTTAACCCTGTCTCTGAAGTTTTTGATGAAGATGGTTCGGGTATGAGTCATAACTTAGAAATTCCATCTACAGCAATTGGGCAAAACTTTTTAATATACCATTTTAATAGTCGTGAATATTATGATTATGCAAAAAAAGGAGATGAAGTTTTAACTGATTCCATTACAGATAATAGAAACTTAACCATATATACTTTCCCTACTCAAGGAGAGGACTTCCGAATGGAAAAAAATAACAATTTTATTGGTGAAAAGAATGATAGAACTGTGGTTGTTGCTGTAGCAAAAGGGAACGACAACAATTTAGAATTTGTAAGCCAAAGAAGTTATTCAATTGAAAGTGATGATAACTATACATATTATTCTGTTCGTATTAGTGATTGGTATCATTCTGCTGAAAACAATACTTCTGAATCTCGTAACACTGTGTTAATTAAAGATACAACAAATGAGAAAGGAACAAAGGTTATTCTTGACTTTGCATCAGAGGGAGATACAATTATCGTTACAAAAGAGGCTCTTAAACTTCCCACAGAAACAGAAGTTGATGGAATTGCATTTCTTCAGCAATGTTTTCCTTTTAATGATTTAATATTAGTTGATCATTTTAAAGTTGTAAATGAAGGTAATAAGTATTACTTATATGAGTATATGAATTTAAGCAGTGACAAAGTTTCATATTTCGCTGGTAAGGAAATAAAGGATAATGACAACACTTCATCATTTTACTCTCATGTAAATTCCTTAAATGAATCATTTACACCTGCCTTTAGCTTTTCTAAGCAACAAATAGAAATCAAAGAGGATTATATATCTTTATTACCTGTGGAACATAATTCACCTTATAACATCATAAACTCAATCGATTTATTGATAGATAAACCAAAAGAAGATAATAGAACGTTCTATTTTAGGGTTAATTCTTTTAGTCGAAATAATTCAAAGCTTACGATTCCAAGAAATTTCAGCTTTGCTAATATTGAAGAGGTCCATTCCGGAAAATTTAAAGACTTCTTTAATAGTTCATCAAAAAGAGTGAGTTTTTTATCTTCGTCTCATTTCTTAGCAAATTATAGAATTGATTCGTTTCAAATATATCAAGTGAAGGATTTATAAACTCCTTTCCATCAAAAATGAAGAAGGCTATCAATTTTACCATATGGTAAGTGATAGCCTTTTTTGGTGAATATATTTTTAAAATAGTTGAACAAAACACGTTACATATCATCTATGCTTTTACCTAATTAGAGATTAATTCCATAAATACTCTAAAGTATACGGACTTCCACCCTCTGTAAATATTGTGCCGTCCACAAATCGATATCTTTCATTCAGACGAGAGATTTCTCTTAAATCCCATGGTGTTAACTGAATATCTTGAGACGCCAAGTTTTGTTTTAAGCGGTTTTCATGTACTGATTTTGGAATAGCTACTGTTTCTCTTCTGTTTGCCCAAGCCAACATTATTTGTGCAGGTGAAGCATCATGTTTTTCAGCTATTTCCATCAATAACTCGTTTTCTAATAAAATAGGAGGATGTACTCCATTTTTCTCTTGTAAACTATCTTTTGTACCTAATGGAGAAAAAGCAGTTAAAATGATACCATGAGCATCTGCATATTCCATCATCGTACGCTGTTGATTAAGCGGGTGCATTTCTATTTGATTAATTACCGGCTTAATTTTACAGTTGGTTAAGATGTTTTCAAGATTAGTTACTCCAAAATTAGACACTCCAATAGATACCACTTTTCCAGCATCTACTAACGCTTCCATTGCTGTCCATGTTTCTAAAATCGGTGCTTCTTCCGAGGTTAAAAATTCTTCTGCTTTTTGAGTGAATTTCACTCCTGGCTTATAAGCAATAGGCCAATGAATTAAGTACAAGTCTAAATACTCTAATTTTAAATCTTTTAGTGTTTGCTCTAATGCTTTTGGTACATCTTCTTTCAAGTGTGAATCATTCCATAACTTTCCGGTAATAAAAAGGTCTTCTCTTTTTACTACTCCCTCATCAATACACTCCTTAATGGCATTCCCCACTTCGGGTTCATTTTCATAAATAGAAGCACAATCGATATGGCGATACCCTAGTTTTATTGCTTTTTTTACTGCATCATAGACTTCCCCTGCCTGAGATTTCCATGTGCCAAGACCAATACTTGGAATTGTCTTGCCATTGTTTAATTTAAATGACTTGCTCATATTGAATAGTTATTTGGTTTTTATTTGGTATTTATGTAGTTGTACAATAAAAATTGAAAGTTGTGGCTTTTCTTAATCACCTACTTATCTCAATTTAAATCTGTAACTGTTTATTGTAATCTTAGGAATAGATATATCATCATTTTCATCAATTGTTCATTTCTTATCGATAAAACTATTCACTGGAACTTGCCTTTCTGAATATACGATTATTCTTAGTTTAATAAAAAGCTCATTAGAAAAAATACGTGCAACCTTTTAGTTATTCTTCCTGTCATTATAAATGACAGATTATTTCTTAATAGATTCCGAAAATAGTTTATAATGTTGCTCGTGATTTTAATTTGGAATGATTCCATTTTGGTTTCATTTTTAAATCATCTCCATTATTACTATTTTTAGATGATTTAATAACTTACTCTCATACATTCTTATAATGGCTAAACTAATTATTCGTGACCTCAACAAAGTTTATAGTAATGGGGTACATGCTCTCAACAACATCAATTTATCTATCGATAACGGTATGTTTGGACTTCTGGGACCAAATGGTGCAGGAAAATCTTCTTTGATGAGAACATTAGCTTCTCTTCAAACACCTGATAGTGGATCGATTACCTTAAATGGTCTTGACGTCTTAAAAAACCAAGATCAATTACGACAAATATTAGGTTATTTACCTCAAGAGTTTGGGGTCTATCCTAGAATTACCGCCAAAGAACTTTTAGATCATTTAGCAATTCTAAAAGGAATTACTCAAAAAAGTGAGAGAAATGATTTGGTGGATTTCCTATTAAACAAAGTCAACCTTTACGAGCATAGAGACAAAGCAGTAAAGAGTTTTTCTGGAGGAATGAAACAAAGAGTGGGTATTGCTCAAGCTTTAATTGGTGATCCAAAACTAATCATTGTAGATGAACCTACTGCAGGACTTGATCCTGGAGAAAGAAATCGTTTCCATAACCTATTGGCAGATGTGGGTGATAGTGCTATTGTTATTCTTTCTACTCACATTGTCGATGATGTTAGAGAATTGTGTACTGATATGGCGATTATGAGAGAAGGAGAAATTGTTTATAATGGCTCTCCTGAAAATGTGATTAGCGAATTGGAAGGGTTAGTATGGCAAAAAACGATTAAAAGGTCAGAAATCAATACTTATAATGATCAGTATAAAATCTTATCAAATAAAATGGTTGCGGGAAAAACCGTTATTCACATTCTAAGTAATATTGACCCTCAAAATGGCTTTACTCAAGTAGAACCTGATTTAGAAGATGTTTTCTTCTCAAAAACTTCATTATCTGTATCAACTTTTTAATCTATGTTTTTCGAATTTTTTAAAAAAGAAATATTAAGTGCCTTAAAGCAACCTATGATTTATATCTTTTTAGGTATAGTCACTTTGTTGTGTTTAGGAGCAACCGCTTCAGATAAAGTAATGATCGGTGGAGCTATTGGTAATATTCATTCCAATTCCCCCTCAGTGGTAATTACATTTACATTGGTATTAAGCATTTTCGGAATTTTATTTGCTGCCGCATTTTTTAATAATGCAGCTTTGAGAGATTTCAATAATGGTTTTAACGAAATACTTTTTTCTGCCCCTATTCGTAAAAGAGATTATTTCTTAGGGCGTTTCTTAGGAGCATTAGTTTTATCTACCATACCTCTTTTAGGTGTTTTTATCGGCATCTTTTTAGGAAGTATTATTGGACCTGCCTTTGACTCTATAGATCCAGAAAAGTTTGGCCCTACTCCATGGTTGGGATTTCTTTGGTGTTATTTCATCATTGTTGTCCCAAATATGTTTATCACAGGAGCTATCATTTTTGGTTTGTCTTCAATATTTAGATCAACCACTGTTTCCTTTGTAGGAGCTGTTATATTATTGGTGGGCTACATAGTTGGTTTAACTTTAAGTTCTGATATTGAAAATGAGACTATTGCTGCATTAGTTGATTTTTTCGGAAGTAGTGCAATAGGTCTTGAAACTAAATATTACACACCTGTAGAAAAAAATACTCTACTACCATCTATCTATTCTTATCTAGGATTAAACCGACTTATTTGGTTTTCTTTTAGTATTCTCAGCACTTTCATTTTTTATAAGATCTTCAGTTTTGAAGTGAAAAGAAAAATGAAGAAAGAAGAGACACATACTAAAGAAATCAATACAACATTTAATAAACCGTCTTTACATCATCACTTTACCTCTGCTACTGATTGGGTTCAATTTGTTAGTTTCTTAAAAATCAACTTTAAGAATATTACTAAAAGTAACACGTTCAAAATATTGATTATTTGTAATCTTATTCTAATTCTTATTGATTTCTTCCAAGGTTACGAATATTACGGTTTAAAATCCTACCCTGTCACTTTTCATATCATAGAAAGTATTTCTCAAAATAGTTCTTTGATTATCATGATCATCATTATTTTTTATAGTGGTGAACTTATATGGCAAAATAGAGATGCCCATATCAATGAAGTAATAGACTCCACCCCTCACTCTAGTTTTTTATCATTATTATCGAATGTCATATCCATCATTTTAAGTGTTTGCCTTCTATACTTTATCAATACTTGTATAGGGATTTTATATCAATTATATCATGGGTATTTTAATATTAAGTTAGATGTGTATGTGATTACCTTCTTCTTAGAACGTTTACCTTATGTGATCACTATTACATTAATTTGTACTTTCATCCATGTCATAATCAATCATAAATATATTGGTTACGGTGCCTCTGTATTACTTTTACTTGGCTCTGAAATCTTCTTTTCTTTTGCCGATATACGTTCTAAGATGCTCCGAATTGGAGAAACTCCCTACATCAAATATTCTGATATGAATGCTTTTGGTCCTAATGTAGAGGGAGCACTTTGGTTCAATGCATATTGGGTACTTTTGGGTATACTATTACTGTTAATTGGATCATTAATGTGGTCTAGAGGTACATCCAACTCATTTATTGATCGATTAAGGAATCTTAAAAATAATGCTGATACAAGTTATATTGGCGGAATTTCATTAATAGGTATTGTATGGGCTGCTGTTGCAGCTGTAATTTATTACAATACACAAATTATCAATTCTTATAAATCATCTGATGAAAAAGAAATGGTACAGGTGAATTATGAGAAGAAGTTTAAGAAGTATGAAAATACACCTCAGCCAGTAATCACTGATGTCAATTATAATATCAGTATTTATCCTAAAGAAGGGGATGTTTATACTGTCAACAAATTAACTTTAAAAAATAAATCTACTTCACCTATTGATACTCTTTTCTTTACTACTGATGAAAATTGGTCTTTAGAGTTCTTGATTCCGAATTGTCAGGAAGTATTTCATGATAAAGAAACTGGATTTAGAAAATTTGCTTTTTCTTCTCCACTTGAGGCAGGTGAAAGTATACAATTAGTAATTAAATCTAATTATATCTCTGAAGGCTTTTATAATGGGTCAGCAAGTACAAAAATTATCGAAAATGGTACTTTCTTTAATAATTTAGATATTCTCCCTCAAATTGGCTACTCCAAAAATTTTGAGATTGATGATAAATTTAAGAGAAGAGAACATCAACTTAAAGAAAGAGAAAGAGCTCCAAAACTGAATAAAAACCATGAACACTGTTTCAAAAATTATCTGACTAATGGAACAGCAGATTGGGTCAACATTTCTACTACCATTTCCACTTCTAACGATCAATTGGCAGTTGCTCCAGGTTCGTTGGTGAATCAATGGTCACAAGGAGGTCGAAATTACTTTACTTATAAAGTTGATCACCCTTCACAAGGATTTGCTTCTTTTATTTCAGCTCGCTATGAAGTCAAAAGAAAAAAATGGAATGGTATTGATTTGGAAGTGTATTACATCAAGGAACATGAAGTAAATGTGCCTAAAATGATCAATGCAATGGAGAGGTCACTTAAGTATTATACAGAAAACTTTGGTCCCTACTTCCATAAACAAGCTAGGATTATTGAGTTTCCAAGGTACTCCACATTTGCACAAGCCTTTCCTGGTACTATGCCTTATTCTGAAGCTTTTGGGTTTGTAATTGATCTTGAAGATGAGAATGAAAATAATATCATTGATGCTGTTATTGCACATGAAATGGCTCATCAGTGGTGGGCACATCAAGAAATTGGGGCCGATATGCAAGGATCAACTATGCTAACTGAATCTTTTGCAGAATATTCCGCTTTAATGGTGATGAAACAAAATAGTGATGACATCAAGATGAAGAATTTCTTGAAGTACAATATGAATCGTTATTTAAGTGGAAGATCAATGGAAAAAGAAAAAGAACTTCCCCTTTATAAAGTAGAAAACCAAGGCTATATTCATTACGGAAAAGGTTCTTTAATTATGTATGCCCTACAAGATTATATAGGTGAAGAAACTGTAAATGGAACTTTAAAAGACTTTCTTACAGATTTTCGATACAAAGAACCTCCATACCCTACTTCTATAGATTTTTTAAATCATTTAGAAAATAAAGTACCCGATAGTTTACACTATTTAGTAGATGATTGGTTTAAAGAAATCACACTATATGATTATCGTCTTACAAATGCTGAAGTAACTCAATCAGATTCTTTGTATACCTATACATTAGCAATTGAAGCAACAAAATTTCATTCCGATTCTTTAGGTAATGAAAAGGAAGCACCTTTAAATGATTGGGTTGATATAGGTTTATATGAAGATAATGATGAACAACAACTGATTTATGTGGAAAGAGTTAAGCTAAATCAAAATCAGACAGAACTTAAAATTACCACAGACAAAAAAGCAGTTAAAGCAGCTGTTGATCCTAAAAGAATATTAATCGAAAGAATCTATAGTGATAACACTGTAAAAGTAAATTCTAAAGGGTGAGCAGGATATAGTACAAATCTAGGAATCAATTGATTTCTAATGGTATTTTCATCAAAAAAATAAGTAAAGGAGTAGATGTTTAATTAAGTTTAAATAAACTACTCCTTTATTTTTATGAAGAAAATTATCTCTACTATATTATTTATCTTTCTACTTATCCAAAATAGTCAAGCACAAGAAACAGAAATACATGCAAGAGAAGAAGCACATGGCAAATTAAAACATCATCGTATTGCTCTTATCTGGGGACACGGTTATGTTCCTAAAGGAATATCTAACCCAGATAATCCACAAGTTTTAATTATTCCTACTATAGGTTTAGATTATGAATATTTCTTTTCTCATCGATTTGCTATAGGTATCACCAATGAACTAGAACTTTCTAATTATATTATTGAAACTAAAGAATTCAACGAACTGGAAAGGGAGTATGCGTATGTTGGTGCAATTATGGCCATGTTTGAAGTAGGTCATTTATTTATTCTAGGTATCGGTCCTGGGGTCGAAATAGAAAAAAATCACAATTTCTTTGTAGGAAAAATATCATTAGAAAGAGAATTCCCCATTATGGGAGAAGGTGGTTGGGATGTAACTCCTGTTTTAGCTTATGAATTAAAATCTAGTAATGGGCATGGAGTGTACGATGCATTGACCTTTGGTATTGGGATTGGTAAAAGGTTTTGATCTTTCATTAAAGAACTAAGCCTAAATTAAATCTCAATTAATTCTAATCTATTTTTTAGTTCGCACTTAAATCTTGAATGCAAATAAAAAGAGCTTCAATAAATCTTGATTATTGAAGCTCTTATATATTTAATTAAAATCTTTGTTAGAAGTTCACTTGCATCTGTAGTCTAAGTAAATTTCCTGCTTGATCATTGACAGGATTTTTAGAATCTACATATGTTCTATTGGCCATAGTATACATTGCAACAATTTCAAATGCTCTATTTGGTTGCCATTCTATACCTATTTCCACATCATTTACTTTATAACTTCTTGCATCTAACTCAAATTTCTTACCACCATCGTAGTTAATGTATCTAACAAATGGGAAGAATGTATGATGCTGATAATTTACTTTTGCATAGACCATTCCATAAAAACCAAAAAGGGTTTGCTCTTTAATCACATTTTCTTGTGGATCATATTCAGGTCCCACTCCATAATTTGCTTCAATTTGGAAACCGATAGGCTGTGGATAATAAACAAAAGTACCACCTACTCTTGAATCATTAAAATTGAAACCTGCAGCATCTACTAGCTCACTTTTTCCATTATTTGTGATTTTTGCTTGCATTCCATCAGTAACATTCGGTAAAATGTATTTACCTGTATAAGCATGTGCAGAAATTTCAATGATTTGTTTATTTGCCAATTGGAAAGGCCATGAAGCACGACCTACAATATGAAGATTATCATTTGCGTCTGGAGTATTAATACCTTGACCGTTGAAAGCACCTAAAGCAAAAGTGCCATAATTACCAGAATGCTTAAGGTTATTATCTTTCATGTAGTTATATACCTTTCTAACTTTTTGTGGAGTATGGTATAAAACAGCCATTAAGTCACGTTCATTAGGTAATGCTGAGTTAATCGCATCCGTACGGTCTAATGGAATACGGAATTGAGAAGATTGCATGTTTTCATAACCGAAAGGCACTTTAGATTGACCAACTCTAATCCAAGTAGAACGGTGATGATCAAAATAAACATCCATGTATGCGTCTCTAAGTGTTGGTGTACCTGCAAAATCTGCTTGCATATAAGCGTACACATTATCTAATAACCATCCACTTACTTTAAGACGTACACGTCTTAATGAGATACCTTTGTCTGCTCCCCAATTTTTATCCATTTGTGGAACTTCAAGATCTGGGTTTGTTTCAAATAGACCATTGTAACGTGCTTGAATATAACCACTTACTTTAATTCTATCCGTCCAACTTTTAGGTAATGATTGTTGAATTAATCCTTCTCCATCTTGATCATCTAAGTCTAATGTGACAGAATCAATTAAAATAACATCATTGTCAAAACTGTCTTGTGCAATTACACCAAAAGACATCATAGTGAATAGCACAACAAAGAAAAGTGCCTTATGCGATTTCATAAATTAAATAATTAAATACGTAGTATGCGATTGTGACACAATTATAGAGGACAGAACAAGAAAAAAATCACCAAAATAATAAGTTAACATTAAGTTCATGTTAGGGATACAGTAAAGAAACATACAAAGCCTTAAGTTATACTTAATGTTACACGCATTAACACTTAATTAGAAATAGCATTATTTTAGTATTTATTTACACTGAGAAAAGACAAATAGACACTTATAAATAAATTTTAACAAAACAGCAATAAAATGAATATTTATTCAGTATTAGTTTCATTTACTCAAAATCAGATCATTAGGTCTAAGAAGAGTCAAGAAACCAATACAACATTGAAAATTTAACTGTTAAATCAATTAGAAGTCGGTTTTTTGTATAAAAAATGGGTTACCAATTAAATTGGCAACCCATTTTTTAATACTTTCTCTCCATAAATTAATGTTGAAGCTATACTTTAACATTAACTATAGGAGCACCTTTAAGGATAGCTTTATCTTCAAGTCCATCTTCAAACTTTTTGAAATTATCTACAAATTTATGAGCTAATTTCTCAGCAGTTTGATCATAACCGTCAAAACCATTGGCAATCCAAGAAGCTCTTGCATCTAGTGCTTGAGAAGGAACACCTTCTACTTCTTGAGGTACTTGAACCCCAAATATAGGATGTTCAATAAATTCAACGTTATCTAAACTTCCCTCTAGAGCAGCTGTAATCATTGCTCTAGTATATTTTAATTTAGTACGTCCTATTTTATCAGCAGGACCATTTGACCAACCTGTATTGATCAACCATATATTTGTATTATGCTCTGTCATTTTCTCTCCAAGTTTCATCGCATAAACAGATGGATGAAGAGGCATAAATGGAGCTCCAAAACAAGCTGAGAATGTAGGAGTAGGTTCAGTTATTCCTGCTTCTGTACCTGCTACTTTTGCTGTATAACCAGACATAAAGTGATACATTGCTTGTTCTTTTGTTAACTTAGAGATGGCTGGTAGTACACCATAAGCATCACAAGTTAAGAAGAATATATTTTTAGGATGGGTTTCTGATACTGAAGGAATCTTAGCGTTTTCGATATGATGAATCGGGTAAGATACTCGAGTATTCTCAGTAACATTAACATTAGTATAATCTACTACAGATGTACCAGGGAAGAAACGTGTGTTCTCCAATGTTGCACCAAACTTAATTGCATCCCATATTTCTGGTTCATTTTTTCTGGTTAAGTCAATTGTTTTGGCATAACAACCGCCTTCGAAGTTGTAAATACCATTATCAGACCAACCATGTTCATCATCTCCAATTAGGTTTCTATTTGGATCTGCTGACAATGTAGTTTTACCTGTACCTGACAAACCAAAGAAGACAGCTGAATCACCTTCCTTACCTTCATTTGCTGAACAGTGCATCGGGAGTACATTCTCATCTATTAATAATGCATTCAATACAGAGAAAATACCTTTTTTGATTTCTCCTGTGTAACGAGAACCACCCACCAAGGCAGATTTTTCCTCAAAATTTAAAATAGAGAAGTTACCTTGTCTTGTACCATCAAGGGCAGGATTAGCATTGTAATCTGGAGCTTGAATTACTACATAGTCAGGTTCTCCAAAAGATCTTAATTCTTCGTCAGAAGGAACAATAAACATATTGTTCACAAAGTGAGAAACTGAAGCAAGGGGTGTAATTACTCTTACTTTAATTCTATATGCAGGGTCAGCACCAGCATACACATTGTTTACAAACAACTTTTGATTATCTAGTAGGTAATCGACCATTTTGTGGGCAAGTCCATCGAACTTATCCTGTGGGAAAGGCTTATTGATGCTTCCCCACCAAACACGATCTTTAGTATAATCGTCTTCAACAATAAAACGGTCTTGGGGCGATCGTCCTGTAAATTTACCAGTGTCGCACATAATGGCTCCTGTGGAATTTAGTACTCCTTCACCATTTTTGATTGCTTCTGCAACAAGTTGTGCTACAGACAAGTCTCGGTTAACTTGTTTCGACTCTGCTAAAAGTTTACTGGCTAATTTGTGTGTTTTTGTCATTGTATTGGTTAATTAATACCACCATTAAAATACCAGAATAATCCAATATCATAAAGTAGTTTGTTGTATATAAAATATTGCTTATGTGTTTTGCTTTTGTCTGAATCTTCTAGGGCTATGTGTATATCGTTAACTATACAAACCTATCATTATTGATTAAGTGTATAAATGACTTTTATCAATAACTATAGAAAATTTAGTCATCATTATATAATGATAATTAATAAGAAAAACTTAAATACTTTATAAACAACGCTTTAGTATGTGTGATTTTTAAAATTTGAGATAGGATAAGTGGACAAATATTATTCAAAGACATTTAATAATTAAAAAAAATAATGAACTGGGACACTCAAATGTAAAAATTACACTTTTTAATACAAAAGAAAAGAGGTTAATTTTTTAGATTTTCTTCTAAAAAGACAATTTATAGTCTTTTTCACAACAACAATAGTCTTCTTATTTTCATAATTTTGTCCAAAAATGAAATTTGTATATCAATATAGATTGATATACTCATCCAATAAAATTTATAAAAGAATTGATTATCTTCAACTCACACATATTTGTCACCATATACTTTCATGGAAAACCAACATCATATACACGTCTCATCAGAAGTAGGAATATTGAAAAGATTACTTATTCATAGTCCTGACGAAGGAATTGGAAAAGTGATACCTACTAAAGCTCAAGATTGGCTATTTGAAGACATCATTCATGTAGACACAATGAGAAAAAAAGAGTATGATCTCTATCTCAAAATCTTACTTTACTTTTTAGATTATGAGAAAATTCATTCTCAAATCAATACCATAGATTTACCCGAATCCCAAAGACATTTCTACAAGCCTGATAAAGAAAATTACTTTGAATCTGATAAAGTAATAGAGCCTCAAAGATTGTTAGCTCATTTATTAGAAAGTAAAGATTTAAAACAAAGGATGATTGCTTCTATTTGTGCTCATGAAGGAACAGCCTATTCTTTACAAGCAGAACTAATGGAATTGGATAACTCTGTTTTAGCTAGAGTTATGATTTCTGGCATTTTACCAGATAAAAGAATGATCTTCCCTCCTATACCTAATTTTATTTTTACTAGAGATATAGGGATTACTGTAAATGATCATATTTTATTGAACAAGCCCAAGAAAAAGGCGAGAACAAGAGAATCTATTATCATGAAGTACATCTTCTTTAATCACCCGATGTTTAAAGAATATACTTCCAATATTATTGAAATAAATGACCCTGAAGACTTCTTTTTATTGGATGAAGATGAACAGGAAAAGAAAATTGTAACCATAGAAGGTGGAGATGTAATGATGGTGGCCCCTAATCATTTATTAGTTGGGGTAAGCGAAAGAACTTCTATTCACGCAGCGAGTAAGGTGATTCAGTTGATGCACGAGCGTGATATAGTTGAAAAAGTTACCATTGTAAAAATCCCTGCTAAAAGAGCATACATGCATATTGATACTACTTTTACACAAGTGAAAAGAAATATGTGGGTGATTTTTGGCTCATTCTCAAAAGAAGGTTTAAAACAAGAAAAAGGAGATTATATTTCTTCTCTAGGTGGATCAAAAAGTGAAAATGAAATTGAAATTCTTCAATACATTAAAGGAAGGTCTTATGATGATCCTATTCAATTTGATTACTTAGAAGATTTACTGAATGACATCAGTGTTACGGACCTTAAATCTGAAGAAAAAACAAAATTTATTTACTCTGGTGATAATGAATTCCCTCATGGTCGAAGAGAACAATGGACAGACTCTTGTAATGTATTGGCATTAAAAGAAGGTGTTGTTATTGGTTATGATCGTAATGATAAAACATCTAAAGGTTTCCAAAAACAAGGTATCAAAGTTGTGAAGGCTGCAGAATTATTAGATAAGTTCAAAAATGAGGAACTACATCCATCAGAAGTCAAAGATACTTTAATCTTACTCCCTTCTGCAGAACTCTCAAGAGCTAGAGGTGGTTCGCACTGTATGAGTATGCCACTTCTTAGGACTCCTCTATGGTAGCAGCAGACTTCATCTTGATAAGGTAGTATGTATTTACAATGGCAATAAAACCATTGGATATAATTACAGGCCATGCAGAAATCAATGTACCATATAAAACAAAAGCAAGACAAGCCACAGTATTCACAATTCTTAGTTGGCTTGTTTTTTTTAATGTAAAGGAAATCATTAAAATTACAGAGGCTACGTAGCCGACATATTCAGGATTCATAAATTTTTTATTAATGAAAAAGACAATTCAATTTTTTACAATAGTTCTTATTTTAACTCTCAGTTTAGACACTTTTGCTCAAACAGAAAAATATGATCCTCATGCTGATGCTATGGATGACATTCAAACTGCCATTCAAACCGCATCTAAAGAAGGTAAACACGTTTTTGTTAAAGTAGGAGGCAATTGGTGTGGCTGGTGTAAGAGGTATGCTCAATTTACGCACGAAGATGCTGAAATCTCAAAACTTATGACAGATAACTATGTTAAAGTATTAGTAAATTGGAGCAATGATAATAAAAATCCTAAAACAATGGAATATTTAGGATTCCCACAACGTTTTGGTTACCCTGTTTTTGTTATCTTGAATGCACAAGGTTCCGTTTTACATATTCAAAATTCTGCCTACTTAGAGAGTGGAAAAGGATATGATAAACAAAAAATCATGAGTTTTCTTCAAGGGTGGACAGCCAAAGCTGTAAATCCGGCATCCTATCAAAAGTGATCAATGAGAGTTATTCTTATTAAAATATCAATTCTTACAAGCATGTTATTCCTATTTCATGCTTGTAAGCCTGTAGAAAATTATCCTATGAAATCAGTAATTGTTGCTTTCAATTGGGAGAAATGTAATTCTTTAAATGGTAGAGTAATCGTTTTAGATCGTTATCCATTAGAACCCCCTGTTTATGGAAGTACACGAAGCTTAAGCAGAAATACAATTATGGATACTTTAACTTACACGGAAATAAGATATAGAGGTAATCTTACTTTGGAACGATACGATAATCCTGAAAATTTTCAATATGCATCGGTTAAAGGTTCTACTGCTATAGCAAATTCTGATACCGTCGAAATTTTCCTTTGGGAAGTGCTTCAAACGTTCACCCAATAAACTATAACATTACACACTCTTTAGTTAACAAGCTCAAATAGACTATGTTTGATTTAAGCTTTTTTAATAAATTGACGATAGAAAACTTAATTACAACGTGTGCATTGGTTATTTATATAGTGTATTAAATTACTCTATAATAAAGCCCTTTTACTACTAAAAACTTTCAATAATGGTGGTGACCAATAAATTATATTTACCGATCTTATTATCAATGTTATGCTTCTTACCTTACCCAACTGAAGCGTTTGGGGAGGAGGAGGATAAAAAACATGTCAAAAACTCAGAAGCTCATCATGAAAATCATTTTGAGGTAGAGTTATCTTACAATAATTCAAGTCATTTTGAATTTACAAGCTCTGTGTATTTCGCGCATCTCATGAAGTTCCAAGGTACTGTAGAATTTACCGGACATCATTTTGCGGGATGTTTTGTTAGAGAAATTCCTTTAGGACATTCAAAATTTGGAACGTTCGTTGGCCTTGGTTCTACTTTTGGTTTTGTCCATGATGGGGAAACTAGCAATTCGCATGCAGTATCATCTGATGAATCACATCATTTAGATTGGTCTGGAAGTCTTATTTTTCAATCTGGTATTGCTTATTCTTTAGATAAACATTGGAGTACCGGATTTACTTTATCTCCAGGGTTAGATTATGAAACACATCAACCTAATTTTGGAATGACGTTCGATCTAGTTTTTGGTTTTTAAAGTCTTTTAGATAAATAATCTTAAATAACTGTTTAATACCTAACTATTTTGATTGGTAATCGTTCTTTAGGTTGAATAATAATCTCTATTCTAAGTTTAACCTATATGTTTTATTACCAAAAATCGATTAAAGCTATTCTTTCATTTGCTCTATTCTTAGGAGCTCATGCATTTTCGCATGCACAATCTTCTCATGAATACACTAATGTAGAAAGTGAAAATCTTACCGAATCAGAAAAGGTAGATCTAGCTCATCATAACGACATTCATGAGCAAATTGAACATGATAACGAGGGCAAACATCATAAATATGAATTAGAAATCTCTTATACCAATAGTGGTACTTGGGAGTTTACTGGATCCATTTATTTTGCACATTTGACAAAGTTTCAAGGTACTGTAGAATTTACTGGTAAACATTTTGCCTCAGTTGTGGTAAGAGAAATTCCTATTGGACATTCTAAGTGGGGTACTTTTGTAGGTGTGGGTGGTACATTTGGTTACCATGATAGTCATGATTTTACAGATGAACACTATCTTGAAATTGATGTAGATGAAATTGCTCATCCCGATGATCACTCCAATACTCATGTAGAAGATGGAAATCATAAAGAATGGGGAGGTTCTGTGATTGTACAAACAGGTTTAGCTTATTCTTTGAGCAACCATTGGAGTACAGGTTTTACACTATCTCCGGGTATTGATGTTCATACTAGACAACCCACTTTTGGTGCTACACTAGATGTAGTATTTGGGTTTTAAAATTGAGTAACAATTAAAAAAATGCCATTTTGAATAAAATCAAAATGGCATTTTTTTTACTAATTCTAGCGGTTGCTTTTTCCTTCATGTTTAAATCTACAGATGTACATTTCACCTGTTTCATTTAAATAAGAAGCATGAATCAAAACATCATTAATTTCAAAGTAAACATTGGTCATATGACCCGTCTTGATTACGTCCACTAATTGTGCTTTTTTGATTCCTTTTTTGAATTTTGCCACTAAATCTTCCGATTCTGTGTGATACAAATAATCCACCTTTCCATCAGAATGGATTCCAATATAATCTTGTACGAAAATTTTGGCTTGTTTCTCTGTAAAGACTTTGTTTTTTACTGATGATAAATGTGCATCAGTCAACTTTTCTACATCCGTGGCAAATAGGGATGTAAACGTAAGGGTAAACCCCAGAAATAGGGTAAGGGTTAGGGTAAAGGTTCTCATTGTTAGAAAGGTTAATTATTAATACGCCTTATAAAAGACATATTGCTAGTCGTTTAGGATAAATGTAACAACTATTCATCAATGTTAGGAGTTGATGAATGCTAATAATTGTAAACAGGGAACTAATTATAAATTTTTCTTTAATTCTTTCACTACATGAAATACAACTGGGCATGTAATGGTATTTCTTGCATGTAATGCTGGTCTTTGATTGAATCCTTGATTTTGGGTTAAAGGATATTCTCTACATGCTTTTGGTCTTGCTTCATATATTGAACAATAGTTATCGCTTCCTAGGAATGGACAAGGTTGCTTGTTCATTACGTAATCACCTTCATGATCTACATTAAGGTAGTGTTCAATAACTTCTGTTTCTTTAATTCTTAAATGTTTTCCTATTCTTTTTACATCAGTTGCGGTAACCACAGGGCTAATGGTTTTACAACAATTGGCACAATCCAAACAATCAAAATGTTCAAAAGCTCTTTCGTCTAAATCATTTACTATTTGATCTATTTGCTTTCCTTTCTTTTGTTTCTTTAAACGCTTTAAAAAGGTCTGGTGCTCCTTTAATTTCACCTTAGAGTTTTTCTGCCAATCTTCGTATAAATCCATCTTACTTATTGCATTTGATATGCTATCAATTTATTCTTTACAATACAATACACTCTATTTAAAGAAGTATCGTAGACTGCAAAGGTCGCTTTTTTAGTTGGTAAATCTAAAGTTTCTCTATCTGTAGAATATAATGATTTAAAATGAAGCTGATCTTTCTTTAACCAATACATTTTATCATCAGTTAATCCTATCACTTTAGCTCCTCCTATATCTACTGGCTCACTTAAAATGTTTCCTAAAAGATCGAAAGTAAATACTCCCATTCTTTCCTCTACAATGTATAGGTTATTTTGATATTCTCTTATCCATGTAGGATTCCAATAGCTAGTGCTTAAAATTTGCTCGATAGATACATCTATACTTATTTGTTGTTGATTCGGAAAGTATTTTTTGATACGAAATGCGGGTTGATCGTATAGCCATATACCTGCATCTGTAGCATTTGTAGCAATAGTTGCATATTCTATCAAATTTTCATCAAATAAATATTCGGATTGTTGGGTTAATTGTTGCCCTAGAATACGGACACCTTGCCAATCAGGTGAGAATACTACCGTGTTTAACATTGCCCAAGCATCAATTTGGACTTCAGCAGGAACAGTCGGAGAATATCTCCTAATTTCCTGGTCATCTTTATATTGCATCACATTACCTTCATGATCTACAATATATATTTGACCCATTCTATCAATATCTAAAGCAGCCACCTCTCCTACTTCTACTTCAAAAAGTTTAGTCTGAGCATTTGAGCTATAAGTAAAGCCAAGTAATAGGCTAATCGAAAGTAAGCAACTCCACTTTTTCACCATCAAAAGTAGCGTATTTGTATTGTGAGAGCCATTCGCCAGTGTTAATATATTTTCCTCCATTATCTACATCTAGTTCAAGATATAAGTGTCTATGTCCAAATATATAATAATCTCTGTACTCTTCCTTTTGTTTTTCTTGACAATACAACCAAATCCACTCGTTTTCTTTACCATTGTATTCGTGGTCCTTTTCTGCTCCTGCTGCTCTAGATTGTTTCGACCATGTTTGCGCAATGCCCATTCCTATTGTCGGATGTAAAAAACCAAATAACCACTGACATACTGGGTTTGCAAATACCTTTTTGATTAATTTATAGGTATAATCACCAGGGCCTAATCCATCGCCATGCCCAATATGAAACTTCTTGCCCCACCATTCTACATCAATAGGTTCTCTAATAATTTCAACTCCAAGTTCTTTAGGAAAATAGTCAAACATCCACATATCATGATTACCTGTAAAGAAAGTAATATTTACTCCCTTGTCACGTAATTCAGCTAATTTCCCTTGAAAACGAAGAAAACCTTTGGGAACAGCAAAACGATATTCAAACCAGAAATCAAATAAATCCCCTAATAAATATATATGTTCTGCATCTTCTGCTACCATATCCAACCAACGACAAACCTTCTTTTCTCTTTCGAGACTAGATTCGTAAGATGGGGTTCCAAAATGGAAATCTGATGCAAAATATATTTTCTTAGACATAGATATTTATTGTGTATGATCGTATTTGAATTACAAAACTAATAGATTCGATATAATTCTGATATACATTTTCATCTATTTAAATAAATTTGAAGTTCAATAATTCAGAATATAACTAATAACATCTTAATAGGTATATTTATTATTTAAAATGATAGTTTATAATATCTCCTATAGGAGATAAGTATGAACACTGAAATCCCTATTCTTTTAGAATGGCAACATCAACTAGGTAGCCACATTTCTAATAATACTCTATCATTTGATAATAACTTGTGTGAGGGAAAAATTGAAGGTTTTGCATTAAACGAGTCAATACAGATATTAAGGTTTGACTTTAAGACGAAAGATACACTTGAATTTTCTGGATTAGATTTTAAGGAGGATGATTACATCCCCGTATTTTTTGAGGAACCCTTTAATCAAACTGCTTTAGAGTTAGATTTTATTTCTCCAAATACATCAGGTGCTCATCAAGACCTTGATATATCTACTAGTGAACCACAAATAAAACATGAAATGTTATCGGCTTACCAACAATATCAATCCAATAATCGCATAATAGAAGTACCAGATGATTATGACCCGATAAAGCAATTAATCATCAACAGTAAAAGAGAAAAAAATAATTGATTGTTGAACAAAGGTTAGTAATAAAAATAGAAACTATTTCTCTTATGGGGAAATGTTTTTTTTTGTACAAAAAAAGTCAGTCCCTTAAAGGAACTGACTTTGTATGTCTTTGGTAAAAAGCCAAGATCAAAAAGCTTAGAATCTTCTTTCTCTAACTTTAGCAGCCTTACCATAACGACCACGTAAGTAGAATAATCTTGCTCTTCTTACTTTACCTTTTCTCAATACTTCGATCTTGTCGATGTTTGGTGAGTTTAAAGGGAAGATACGCTCTACACCAATACCGTTAGAGATCTTACGAACAGTGAAAGTTTCACCTAAAGAACCCTTATTACGACGTTGGATAACTGTACCTTGGAACTTTTGAATACGCTCCTTGTTACCCTCTTTAATTTTTACGTGTACGTCTACCGTATCACCTGCGCCGAAAGCGGGATGTTTCTCCATTTCGGATGAAAAATCCTTTTCAACTTTTTTAATTAAATCCATTGTTTGATAAAATTTATCGTACAAAATTTTTAGAGATGCAAAGATAAAAAAGATATTCTAGAAAAGAAACAAAAGCCTGATATTAACTTCGTTAATGAAACATTATAATTAGATTACTTGATATGATACGCTCTTTCGCTCTAAAAAAATTCCTTTCAGACCTTAATTGAGCCATTTCTAATAAATGATCGTTTACTCTTTTCATCCATCAAATATTAATAAAGAAAAGGGAAAATGACCTTTCGATCTTTTGGGAAATCTTCAAATTTATTAATGTACCATTCAAAATGATCCCTTGCTCGAGGTAATAAGTTCGCTAATGTCCATATCAAAAAACTAAGTGATGCATAACTTGGAACAATCAAGAAAAAGCCTGTCCATTCTATTATTTCACCTAATAGATTAGGCGATGTAACTTTTTCAAATAAAAATCCTTTAGGTATCACATAATGACTTTCACCAGGCTTTCTTAATGAAAGAAGTATATTATCGGATTTAATATTAATCCACATACCTATTCCAAAAAGACCTACTCCTACAATTCTTAGCCATTCTATATTTTCAAACCACTGATAGCCTAAAAAAAGACCATTCAACGTCCCATTAATCGAATTAAAAAAAATAGCAGATGACATGATTATCATGGGCATTTTCTTTTTCTGATTGGGCATTCTAAAAGGAAAAATAAAAGTCCTATTAATATAATGTAGGGTCCATAAACTCATACCTACTAGAGACCATAAAGAGTAATCTTCAAAAGCATTACTTCCTATATAAAAGCCAATCCACAATCCAATGGGAGAGATAATCTCCATAAAAAACCAACCCCAAGAATTAGAAATCATGGGTCCCCAATCTGTTCTGGAATGTCTTCCAAATGGAGCAGTTACCCTGCCAATAAAAAGGCACAAGAACGTGATAACCCCTAGCCCTATCCAAGTATAAGTAAAATAAAAAATTGAAGTGGGTGTAACCGACACTAAAAAATCTGACATGAAAAACGTTTTAAAGTTTGCAGAACAAAAAAGAGTATGGATAAATCACATAAATAGATAAATGTATTTTCTGGCTAAAAAAATGACTAAATGTGAATATTTTTTTATCAAACTCAGGTTTAAAGGTAATAAATTTTGAATATACCTATATTGCATGCTTAGGTGAAGAATCAAAAACTAAATTCGAATTAAATAGAATAGTATTGGTAAAAGAAATCATTTCTAAAGAACAGTTCGAGGTGTTGTTTAAGGCACAATACCCTAAATTATGTGCCTACGCTAATACATTCCTAAAGGATATTCAGGCATCTGAAGATGTAGTTCATGATGTCTTGATAAAACTGTGGGAACAAAAAGAACAAATAGATATCGATACCTCTCTTGAGGCCTATCTCTTTAGGGCTGTAAGAAATAAATGTCTCAATGTGATTCGTCATACTGAAGTAAAAGAAAACTATAAAGTACACGTGGATCATACTTCTTCTTCGCAACATGTAGAAGAAGACCTTGAAGCTTCTGAATTAGATGATAAAATTCAATCAGCCATTAATCAAATGCCTGATAAAAGGAAAAACATTTTTCTGTTAAGTCGTTTCGAAGGATTAAAATATTCAGAAATTGCTACTCAATTAAACATCAGTGTTAAGACAGTAGAAAATCAGATGTCTTCTGCATTGAAATATTTAAAAACAGAACTTTCCTCATTCATTTCAATAATTATTGCCTTTTTCTCCTTCTTTTTTGAATAAGAATAGGGGTAAAATAATGATGAAGTGTCCTAATAATAACTATGGAAGAGAATCAAAAAATAGAAGATATATTAATTGCTAAACATCTTTCTGGAGAGATTTCCCCTAAGGAGGAAATTCAACTGCAAGAATGGATGAAAGAAAGCAATGAACATCAGCTTCATTTTGAAGGAATGAAGGCTGTATGGGAAGCTACACACCAACTTAAAGTTGAGGTGGATATAGATAAGGCATGGAATAAAATGTCTCTTGAGATAGACAAAAAGCCTCAAAAAACTATCAAATTCATACCTTGGCAAACTATTTCAGCGGTTGTTGCCGCAATGTTATTGTTATTTTTGGGTATTCGCTTTTTTCAACAAGACGATACCACTCAAGATACATTATACACTAAAATAGAAAGTCAGGATACACCATTACTTGACACTTTAAATGATGGTTCTATCATTACTTTAAATCAACAAAGTGCACTAGCTGTACAATCTTTTGAAGGTAATTCTCGAGAAATGACATTAGATGGGGAGGCTTATTTTGAAGTAAGTCATAACGAAAATCAACCCTTCATAGTCCACACAAAATATGGTGATGTGACGGTATTAGGTACGAAGTTTAATGTAAATACACTTAATAATAAAGTTACTGTTACTGTAACGGAAGGTTTGGTAAAACTCACAGCTCCTAATAAAGAATATGTATTACTTCCTAAAGGGAAAAAAGGTATTTATGAACCCAACACAGCAAGTCCTTCCGAGCAAGAAGTGAATGTGATCAATGAAATGTTCTGGAAAGATCAGCAATTAGAATTCAAGGACGCGCCTTTCCAAGAAGTGATCTCCACTATAGAAAATGCTTATCAAGTGAATATTGAAGTGAATAATGAGAACTTGTATCAGAAAAATATTACTAGTTCTTTCGATCATGATAGCATTGAGAGTATTTTCCAAGTATTAGAAGTGACCCTAAATTTAAGAGTTCAAAAAACAGCCGATAAGCAGTATTTAGTAGATTAATGAAAAATTGTATCATCAAATTCTTGACTTTCTTCGTTTTCATTTCTTCCTATACCATTGCTGCAGATAACGAAAGCTTATTGAACAGAGTCATTAGTATCAATATTAAAAATGAACCTATTGAAGATGCCTTATCCATCATATCCAATAAGGGTGGCTTCTTATTCTCCTACAATTCTTCCATCATCGATAAAAACCAGTTGATTTCTAAAAAGATTCAGAATAAAACTATCGAAAATGTTTTGTACGATGTATTAGGTGATGCTTATGAGTTTAAACAAGTAGGTAATTCTCATATTATCATAAGAGAAGCGTTTACTTTAACGATTCGTCCTATGGAAGACAAAAAACGTCTGACTCCTGCTGAACAAGAGCGTTTAAAAGAAGACATTCCGCTTATAGGAAAAGTAATTGATGAGGTGACGGGAAAAGGAATTGAAAATGTAGTTGTTTACGATAGCCGTAAAAAAATTCTAACACTTACAGATTCAACGGGGTACTATCGTATGGAAATTCCTGTAGAACAGCTAAATGAAGGTGTCTTTTTTAGAGGAAGAGGTTTTTATGATACTATGGTACAATTTGACCCAGATAAAGAAACCAATTTCATAAAATATAATGTCAGTCTCACTCCTTATTTGGATCAGCCTGGACCAATAGATAGTGATTTTGCTTTAACAGCAACCAGCCCGCATACATTGGGTATCGTCCAAAAATTTGTTCCGAAAAAAGTGGATGTCATTTCGAATAACATCGAGCAAGTGGAAACAAGAGTATTTCAATTTACATTAGTTCCTTTTTTAAGTAATGCCAATTTCTTAGGCGGATCTTATGAAAATCGTTTTTCTATTAATGCTTTGATGGGGTATTCTGCAGGTGTTAAAGGGATAGAGATTGGAGGTTTAGCCAATATCAATCGTTTTAATATGAGGGGTTTTCAAGTTGGTGGATTAGCCAATATTGTTGGTGGTGATGTTACCGGATTACAAGTTGGTGGTATTACCAACTATAATTTAGGGAAAGTAAACGGCATAAACATAGGAGGTATTTTAAATGTTGCCAAAGACTCTGTTATTGGGTTGCATGTTGGTGGCATTACTGATTTATCTCTAAAGGCTACAACAGGTATTCAAATTGGTGGTATTGTAGCTACCACAACAAAAAAAGTGAACGGTATTCAGATTGGTGGTATATATAGTTATGCCGACCAATTTAACGGACTTCAAATAAATGGTATTACAGGTACAACTGTAAAAACATCGAACGGAATGCAACTGTCTGGAATTTATAATTACAGTCAAAAAATTAGAGGAATACAAGTTGCTGGTATCTCGAATACCGTAACTGATACAATTAGTGGGGTACAAATAGCTGGTATTTACAACTATGCTAAAAAGATGAATGGAGTACAAATTGGTTTGATCAATTCTGCGAAAAAAGGTGCCAATGCATTACCTATTGGACTTTTTGCATGGTATAGCGACGGGTATCATTCTGCGGGTATAGAAGGGGATGAAACCACTTGGGCTAACTTCTATTTTAGGTCTGGATCAAAAAAACTATACAACTACTTCCAATTAAAATATAATTTCGAATCGGACTTTCATAAAGAAGGGCCTGGATTTGGTTACGGTATCGGTACATTCCCACTCAAAAGATTGAACATAGAAGCTGGTGCAATTATTAGTTCTAATAATGAGTTTAACGATTGGACTTCATTTTATATCAATACTAAAATTAGATATGTTCAACCCATTGGTAAACACATTAATATTTTAGCAGGTCCTACTGTCAATTGGAGTCCTGTGTTAGATAATAGAACCATGAATGTGCCTCCTCATTTTTGGAAAAATGATTTTGAAAGTGGACCAATGTGGATTTCTGCCAATTTTGGAATACAATTTACATGGTAAAAAATATTATGACAGTAACTTTTTAAGAGTGTTTCTAAAATAAATCAAAAAAAAACGGATAACGTGTAGGGGTATTTTTCTTTATAAGGGTCATGTATATGAAAGCACGATTTTAAAGTAAAATTCATCCACTAATGAAAAAGAAAAAACACACTACTTCCTCTAAATACACTTCTTTATTTGAAGTTGCTCAGGTCAATTCTCAAAAAGTTGAAAAAGAAGAATTTCAAAAGATTTATCAATCCATTCTTCAGCAAATTGCATTTTCCTCTTAAATATTAATAAAAGACTTCAACCATGAAAAAAATATTCATTCAACTATCTTTATTAATTATTGTATCCCTTACTAGTTGCGGTATTATTGCTAAAAAAGCAGAGGGGCCAGTGATAGAAAAACAATTGTACCTTGATGCTTTTGAAAGTATTGATGTAAAAGGCTCTATGAATGTATTCGTTACTTATGGCGAAGATGTAGAGGTAAGAGTCACAGGTGAAGAAGATGCCGTTAATGCCTTAAAAACAACAGTAAGTGGAAAAAATTGGGCGATTCAATTTGATCGTCTTTTTAGTGATCATTCTGTAAAAATCTACATTACAACTCCTTTCTTAAATAAAGTAAGTATAAGTAGTTCGGGAGATCTTGATATTGATAAAATTATACAACCTAACTTTTCAGTATCCTCTTCATCAAGTGGTCAAATCAGAGTTAACGATGTATCCGAGGTAAATAATGAACTAAATATTAAAACATCTTCTTCAGGAGATGTAGAGATACAACATGTAAATGCATTAAAAGTCACTACAGCATTAAGTAGTAGTGGAAGTATTTCTCTTGATGGTAATGCAACATCTATTTCAGGTGCTTTATCCTCATCAGGTCGCTTAAATGCAGAAAGATTAAAAGTTTCTTATGCTAATTTTTCTATCAGCTCGTCTGGAAGTGCCTATATTCATGCTACTAAAACACTAATAGGTCAATTAAGCTCAAGTGGCAGCCTTTATTATAAAGGTTCTCCTAGTTTTGATGTAAAAACATCATCATCAGGTACATTAAAGAAAATGGATTAATAATTCACAAAAAATAGAGTTATCAACATAGTTTATTCACATATGTTGATAACTCTATTCCTTAAAGCACTAAATGTGAACAACTTATTTAATTTTATGTTGTTCAATCATAGATTTTGGAGAAATATTATAGAATTTCTTAAAGGCATCAGAAAATTTAGATAATCCCTTGAAACCCAAATGCTGAGATACTTCTGTTACTGAATATTGCTTTTCTACCAATAACTCTCTGGCCAATTGCATTCTCATCTTATTGAAAAATTTATAGACAGGCACCCCAAATTCGGTTTTAAAATCTCTTATCAATTTAGATCTACTTAATCCAAATTCTTTACATATTTCCTCTAAACTAGGCGTTATTGATAGGTCACGACAAATATAGTCTTTCACCTCAAACATTCTTTTAGCATCCTGAGGTGTTAGATTACTTATATCCTCAAAATTTCTATTCGACATGTGTTTAAGCAACTCCCCCACTAAATCGATAGCTCTTCCGTAGATTTTGAAGTTATTAAAGGCAAAATCATCTTCATTACTAAAAATTTCATTTAAAGATTGTGATATAGCAAAATTAACAGGCTCGAATAGTAACCAATGTTTATCACTTAATATAAAATCAACAAAACCTTCTGGAACATCCTCTAATAAATCTATGATAAAAGACTTTTTTACCACCATAGTAGCCCATTCCGAAGGTAATCCCTCCTCACCTATGTTTATCAAAGAAGACATAAAATTAGTAATCACCACCCCTTGTTGACTGTCTTTTCCATAGACAGAAATAGTTTCATCATTTTTAAATAAATGATGTACCGTACCACTTTTATGTAAAACAAAAAATAGGTAATCTTTTTGAATTTCAGATGGAATATGCTCTACACTTACCGTCTCGTTTAAGTGACATCTTTGGGTAATTAATCTAATTTGATCAAAATGAATAAAACGATGAAACTGTACTTTACCTATTGCATTATTAATTTTGAGTATTTTATTATCATTCAAAAGCTCTCCGCCAGTTTGACTATGTAACTGTTCAAAAAATGTATGAGCTTCTTTATGATCTATATAATATTTGTGTTTGATTTCTTGGTAAGTTGCCATAAATTAAATCGGGGTATATTCCTAATAATTAATGATATTGGGCGAAAGCTAAAATTAAGCATTTATAAAATGAAAGAGGAACAATTAATATTATTTGATAAAATAGTTAAGAGAAAATCTAAAAAAAAACCTAAGACAGAAGAAGATCGATTAAATAAATTATGGAATGAAGTTGAGAAAAAAGATAGAAGAAATAAAAGACTTTACGATGAGTTTAAAGAGACTGTAGAAGAATATAAATTACATGTGGGTGATGCCCATCAAAAATACATTCAACAAATAAAAGAGCTATTAGAACATCTATTTTTTATTAAAAAAGACGCTAAACTAAATGATAAACAATTAGAGGTATATCAAATAATTGTTCAAAATTTACTAACCACTGCCTTACATTCTCCATTTGTATTTGATAGCAAAATACATCAGCTTATTCCACAGTATTACCATTCGATAGAAAACAACACTATCAAGAATACTAAATCGCAGATTAAAAAAGAGCTTAAACAATCCATATTACTTGAATTAAAATTTCGTTCTAAATCAAAAGTCAATCTTAATACATTGATTACTGAAGAAGATTGGGCATTTTTAATCAAAAATCCATCTAGTGTAGAAGAATATTTTCAAAAAAAAATTGCTCCTATTGTATTTGAACAAGAGAAAAAAGAAGTTTTAGACAAGGTGATTCAAGAAGAAACATCACCAAAAAAGGAAATAACAAAGCATAAAGAATCCCCAAAAGATTCTATAGTTTTTTTATACAAACAGTTGGCAAAAAAATTGCATCCTGATTTGGTACAAGATAAACTAGAAAAGGAAGAGAGGCATTTAAATATGTCTTTAGTGATTAAAGCAAAAAAAGAGAACGACTTATTCTCTCTTATTCATTTATACCAAAAGTTTGTGACTGAAAAAATTGAGCTATCAAAAGATGAGGTGAATAAAATTATTACTTCATTAATTAAGAAATCAGAATTATTAGATCACGAAAAAGACGAATTTTTAAACTCTAATCTAGATCAATTTGTTTATCTTAATTATACTGGTTTACAAGGTCGGGCGATAAAAAGAAAATCATTTCAATTAAAAGAAAACTTCGAAACAAATACATTAAAATTACATCAATTGAAAGAGAAAATTGATTCAGCAGCCGATTTAAAACAGTATATACAAACTTTATTTTTATAATTTTTTTAATAACTATTTAGTTGTCATCTCCCCAGTAAAATTGAACATTTTACAGAAACAGGTACGCCTATACCAATAAATCACAATTAAAATTGAATTATTGGAATCATAAACAGCTTAAAACAGTTTAATGAGTAAGTGTACTATTATTCTATCAATTTTATTTTGACAACCACATAAAATAGTAGTGTTGTTTAACGTATGCACAATTCTCAAGTAAAAAAAATATTAATTACAGGTCCTGAATCAACAGGAAAGAGTACTGTAACTCAACAGTTAGCAGAATGGTATGATACTCTGTGGGTAAATGAATACGCTAGAGATTATCTAGATCAACTGCAACGCCCTTATAATTATAAGGACTTGGCGTTGATTGCTCAAAAACAGTTTCAAATACAAAAAATAAACGCAGATCTAGCCAATGATTATCTCTTTTGTGATACTGGATTAGAAGTAATAAAAGTATGGTCTGAATTTAAATATCAAACTTGCGATCCCTGGATAAAAGACCACCTTTCTTTACAAGCATTCGATTTGGTCTTCCTAATGGATATTGATCTCCCTTGGGAATATGATGAATACAGAGAGACTCCATCAAAAGAAATAAGAGAACTTTTATTCAATACTTATAAAAAAGAGTTGACTGATATTTATGGTGGTTACCACATTATTAATGGAACACTCGATGAAAGATTGAAAAAGATAAAGGAAATAATAAACCAAGCATAAGTAAAAAGCCTTGTCCAAACAGACAAGGCTTTTTTTTATCTAAACTATAAGATGGTTTCACCTTATGTAGAATGATATATAAATCAAATTATGCTACAGGTGCAGAGGCTTTAAATAGCACCGCTTTGTCTGTAGTAGTAATTGTATAATCCGCATCTACTAAAAGAAGCACAACTTCACCTCTCTTGATGGTTACAGTTGTATCACCTTCTTTAACTGTAGCTTCACCTTCAGAAACAATAATAATTTGAGCCGTTTTAGCTACATTCTTATATGTTTCTCCATTAGAAATAGCGACTCTACTTAATTCAAAATCTGGTGCTGGGCTTTTGTAAATTCTTTCAATACCATCTTCTTGCAACTCGCCTTTCATGATATTAGGAATAGTTTCCTCGAAAGTTACGTGCTTCAATAATTCTGGTACATCAATATGTTTTGGAGTAAGACCACCTCTTAATACGTTATCAGAATTGGCCATTAATTCCATATTCTGACCTTCCATATAAGCATGTGGTAAACCAGCATCTTGGAAAATAGCATCTCCGATGTCTGCTCTAACAATATTGAAGAAATAAATTGAATAAATACCTCTATCCAAATCAGCCCCTTCTTCATTTAATGCAACAGACTTTGCTGTCCAATAATCTGGAGAAGACTTTTCTAATTTATTCTCTCTGTAAAGAGGCATTACTCGATCTACCAAAGAACGAAGTTTAGTATTGATCTCCTCTGCCGAATATTCCATCACAGTTTTATACAAACCGAAATATCCTTCTGCATCAAAAGTATCTACTAAATAATTGAATTCTGGTACGTTTACAAGAGTTTCTCTTAGTTCTGCTTTTGGTTTAAAACCATGCAATAACCAAAATTCACTCAACGCCACCATAATTTCAGGTTTATGGTTGTCGTCTTTATAATTTCTATGAGAGGCTGTTAAAGGAATACCTTCTTGGTTTTCTCTAGCAAAACCTTTCTCAGCTTCTACTTTTGTTGGATGAACCTGAATAGAAAGAACATCATTTACATCAAGAACTTTAAATAAGAAAGGTAATCTACCGAATTTATCATTGATATATTTACCAATAGTACCTTCAGGGTTAGACTTAACCATTTCATTTAAGAACTGATTGTCTCCAACTTTTGCAGGTGCATTATCATGAGCACCCATCCAGTATTCTGCATAAGGTTGATCTTCTTTTTCAATTCCAATCATTTCAGGAATAAAATTGGCTCCGCCCCAAGCATAGTTTTGAACTTTTCCTTTTATCGGAAATAATTTTGTAGTAGACATTATTTTGACTGCTGATTTATTTACAACAATATTAGTTTAAGTAGTAATTGCTGAATGAGTTTTGATAAAAAAAAGACAAATCACCTTTTCTTTATCATTCATTCGGTTGCAAAAATAAGAATAATAGCTTAACGAATATATTAACAAAACCTTATTTGAAGAGATTAATGAAAAAATAACATGGCATTATTGCTATTCGTTCAATCTATCAAAGGGTGATGTTATAAAGATATAAATATGAATTTTCGTTATTTTTTTGGTTTAACATAGATTGTTCACTAATAGTTTATAGGAATTTAAAAAATCATATAATTTGTGAGAATTCAAAAGTCTTTGTTACTATACCCTACCTTTTAGAAGGGAAAGTGATAAGATCATTTATATATATAGAAGATATGATTAATTTTATGATCGCTGTTATCTTTCCTTCATTTAATAGAAAAGAATGACTAAATACGCCTCATTTCATTTTAAAGAATTTTCGGTCAGTCAAGAAAAGTGTGCGATGAAAATCGGTACTGATGCGATCTTATTGGGTGCTTGGGCACAAGCTGAAATTGAGCCTGTACATATTTTAGATGTGGGTTGTGGTTCTGGCTTAATTAGCTTAATGATGGCACAACGTTATCTTAGCAGTACAGTAACTGCCATTGATATTGATGCAGGAGCTTATCATCAATCCTTAGAAAATTTTGAAAACAGTCCTTGGAATAACAGATTAAAAGTATTCCAATGTGATGTGTTAACGTATCAATTTTCGACAACATTTGATCTGATCGTTTCTAATCCCCCCTATTTTGATGATGCACTTAAAGCAGATACGAAGGAAAGAAATTTAGCCAGACACACCGATTCTCTTAAATTACATCAGTTAATGAGAAAAGTAAGCGAGCTTCTCTCCATTGACGGGACTTTTTGTTTAATATACCCAATAGATGCTTTAGAGAACATCCTACAATTGGCAAAAGAGAATCAACTTTATATAAAAGATATAAGAGCTGTACAACACAATGAGAATAAAGAAGCAAAGCGGGTTTTAATTCGTTTTCAGCAATCCATTGTCACTACTCCTTATTCAATCATTCCTTTTTATATAAGAGAAAAAGAAAGTAATAATTATTCTAATGAGTATATTTCATTAACTAAAAATTTCCATCCCTTTTTATGAATTCAAAAGATACAAAAATACTCTATTTTGATTCTACTAGTTTTGATGTTACTTATCAAAAACTAAAAGACGATTTAGGTGGAGAACTATTTAATAGACATTACATTTTAAATGATGATAAATACGGTGAAATCTATTTAGAATATTTCGACATCAATGCTCCCTTTAAAATGAGTGTCAATCGCTGTAAACTCAAACAAGATTTCTTTGTTAAAGATGATAATTACGCAGAACAGCAACAACTCTTCTTTCTATTTTTAAGAAAAAACTCTAGCCTGTCTATTAATGATTATGAAAATGATGATGGTGAAGTAAACTTGGGAGAACACGGTGTACAATACAATATTATGATGCGCCATAATAAAAGGCATTTACTGACTACACTAGAGAAAAATATTGAAGTAGATTGGATTGGTATGAGGATGGACTTTAAAGAAATTGGTCCACTTGTCAATTTAAATGAAAAAGATACCAATGAATTTATTGATTATTTAGTCAACAGGAATTATTACGAAGGAAGTACAACAGAATTAGAAGGATTAATAGAAGATATCTTTCAGGCTCAAAAGCTAACCATAGGCAGAAATGCTATTATCATGGGACTAGGTATGCAATTGATGGGAATGCTACTTAAGAAAATGATTGAACACAAAAAAAAGACATCAGATAAAGTTATTGCTGATGATCTATTAGAACAATACTTCGAAATAAAGGATTATATATTATCCGATTATCATTCTATTCCAACTACTAGAGATATATCTCAAAAGTTTGGTATTGGAGAAACTAAACTAAAAGAAGACTTTAAAAGTATTTTTGACCAATCCATTTTTTCTTTTATTACTTCTCATAGAATGATGGATGCTCATCGACTATTAAGAATGACTGATTATAAGATCGGCGATATTGGTAAACAAGTAGGATACAATCATTTATCAAAATTTACAGGAGCTTTTAAAAAATACTATGGATATACTCCTTCTGAACTAAGAGGATCTAAGAGAATTAAATCTTTTTAATACAAAACGACCAAATTGGTAAACAAAACGACCAAATTGGTAAACCCCCCTCATTTTGTTGCCGTTATCTGATATGTATTTAATAACGAACTAAAATTAATTTGAAAATGAAATTTTTACATTACATATCAGTATTATTTTTCGCTACACTAGTGTTTGCTTCTTGTTCAAAAGATGACAACGAAGAAACAACACCTGCAGTAGCAAACATTGAAATTACTAATGTAGAAGATGGACAAATGTTCACTCTTAATGAAGAAGCTACAATCGAAGCTACTCTATATATTCCAAATGGAGAATTCAGTAACTCTAAATTAGTTTTTAAAGCAACTGAAGGAGAAGAAACAATTATTGTAGACCTAGTAGGTAAAACTCCAAAAAATGCTGGAGAAAAAACAGTTTACCTATCTGCTACAGTTACACCAAAAGCTCCTGGTACATACCAACTACATGCACAATTTGATTACTCAGGAGATGAAGCACAAAGTATTGTGATCTCTGATGAGTTGAATGTTGCTAGTGGCGCGTTCTTACCAGAAGAGTAAAAAGATAAAAATCAGGGTTATTAAAATTATAGTGAATTAAGATATAGACCTAGGTAGTACATACTGCCTAGGTCTTTTTTGTTTTTATAATTCAATCTACCAATCTTAATTGATTGAATAATCCCACATATTCTATCCAAAGCATTTATTTTATTATTCCGACAAAATTGGCAAGTAATACGACTAAATAGGTAAATCCTAAATAAAATATTACCGTTTTTCTATATGGGTTACATTAAAACTTAAACATAAAAAAATGAATACTTTAAAGAATATTTCACTTTTATTTATTGCTGCATTGTTTTTCGCTTCTTGTTCTAAAGATGACAACGAAGAAACAATACCTGCAATGGCAAATATAGAAATCACTAATGTAGAAGATGGACAGATGTTCACTCTAAATGAAGAAGCTACTATCACAGCTACTTTATATATTCCAAATGGCGAATTCAGTAACTCTAAATTAGTATTTAAAGCTACTGAAGGAGAAGAAACAATTATTGTAGACCTAGTAGGTAAAAATCCTAATATTGCTGGAGAAAAAACAGTTTACCTATCTGCTACAGTTGCACCAAAAGCTCCTGGTACATACCAACTACATGCACAATTTGATTACTCTGGAGATGATGCACAAAGCATTATTATTTCTGATGAGTTGAATGTTGCTAGTGGTGCGTTCTTACCAGAAGAATAAAAAAGATAAAAATCAGGATTATTTAAAATATAGTGAATTAAGATATTGACCTAGGTAGTACATACTGCCTAGGTCTTTTTGTTTTTATAAAGCAATCTTCAATTCTTAATTGATAGAATAATTCCAATTTATTCTATCAGGGTATGTATTAGCATTCTTTTATCACATTCGGCAAAATTGGTAAGTAATACGACCAAATCAGTAAATCCTACATTAAGTATTGCCGTTTTCTTATATGTATCTGATCAAAACTTAAACATAAAAAAATGAATACATTAAAGAATATTTCACTTCTATTTATTGCTGCATTGTTTTTCGCTTCTTGTTCTAAAAATAATAATGAAGAGGCAGATATACAGCCACAATTTGCTAACATAGAAATTACAAATGTTGAAGATGGACAAACCTTTGTGATTGATCAAGAAAATACCGTAAACACTAAGCTTTATACTCCTAATGGATATTACAACAATGCTGTTTTAGTGTTTACACATGAAGAAACTGGAGAAGTAATATCGTTCGATTTAATTGGTAAAGTACCTACTAATGAAGGTCAAAAAGAATTGAACTTTACTACTAAATTTACACCTAAAACGGAAGGCTTTTATCAAATACATGCTCAGTTTGAGTATGTTGGAGAAAGTCAAGGAATTATCAAATCTGAAGACTTAACTATTTCAACAGGGGCGTTTCTGCCTACTAATTAAAAGTAAGTAAGGGTTATTAATAGTGAAATAAGATATTGACCTAGGCAGTAATTACTGCCTAGGTCTTTTTTGCTTTTACAAATCAGCTCTTCAGGTATTAATTTATTTGGTGGTTCCAAATTATTCTATCAAAAAGTATGCGTCCATATTCTTTTTTCAATTCTGACAAAATTGGTAAGTAATACGGCCAAATCAGTAAATCCTAGGTTCAGTATTGCCGTTTTCATATATGTATCTCATCAAAACTTAAACATAAAAAAATGAATACTTTCAAGAATATTTCGCTTTTATTTATTGCTGCATTGTTTTTCGCATCTTGTTCTAAAAATAATAATGAAGAAGCAGACATACAGCCGCAATTTGCTAACATAGAAATTACAAATGTTGAAGATGGACAAAGTGATTGATC
>NZ_JRYR02000001.1:4569891-4775790 GCF_000807855.2 Flammeovirga pacifica | reverse complement strand
CCTTTCCTTTGTGATTGATCAAGAAAATACCGTAAACACTAAGCTTTATACTCCTAATGGATATTACAACAATGCTGTTTTAGTGTTTACACATGAAGAAACTGGAGAAGTAATATCGTTTGATTTAATTGGTAAAGTACCAACTAATGAAGGTCAAAAAGAATTGAACTTCTCTACTAAATTTATACCGAAAACGGAAGGTTTCTATCAAATACATGCTCAGTTTGAGTATGTTGGAGAAAGTCAAGGAATTATCAAATCTGAGGACTTAACTATTTCAACAGGTGCTTTTGTACCTACAAAATAACAATCAGGGTTATTAAATATAGTGAATTTAATCAAAGACCTAGGTAGCAAATGCCACCTAGGTCTTTCTTTTTTTATATCAATTTTGATTTAATCTTTTATAATTAAATCTTATTTTTCTCTACTAAATAAAATCCGCAAGTGGTTACGAAATTTCTTAACCAAGGAATATCTCCTAGAATCGGGATTTTCTTTTTAGGCTTTAACCCAAATTTATATTCATAGATGGGATTTATAAAAAAGTGTGTTTTTTCCAGAACGCTATAGTTCTGTTCTTTACATATTCTTTCAAACCTTTCTAATGAGATTCCTGTAGATTTTATATCCATCAGTTCCCTTACAAGACCTTTGCTTACATTTCCCCTATCCAATATGAATTTATATATAGGCGAAGGGAGTAAATGGTAATATGGAAGTTTAGATAGCAACTTACTTTCTACTATTTGCTGATGTCCTCCAAAAGGCATTTGCCAAGGAGGAAAACCGAAGAATATTTTACCGTGCTCCTTTAAAAAAGAACGGAAGTATTGAATGATTTTCTCTTGATCAGGAATATGTTCGATAACATCCTTCAATACAATTAAATCAAACTTGTCTTCAAAATCTTTGTCTACATCTATATCATAAACATTCTTTCCTATAATCTGTGCTTTTCCTTGGTCTATGTATTCTTTTAGAAACACATTTGCCAATTCCACTCTAGGTAGGCTTAATTCAACACCTACGCCAAAACATCCTTTTTCGAGAAATGCTTTGAGAACACCCCCTTCTCCACAACCTACTTCCAATACTCTTAAGGAAGAGGTAATAGGTAAGGATTGCTCAATAAAAGGTAAGACGTATTTATTTGCGTTATCCGTTTGTATATTAAAATAAACTTCTTTGTCTTTATGAAAATCAAAAGCCATTGTTTGTTCTCTAGTTATTTGATGGTGTTTCAGTTTCTAAGATAAAACTAAGGTAATCACCAAAATAATATATTGCTACGTTCATGACAATTGCCCAAAATACGGCACTCATAAACATATAAGTAATAATTTTCCTTTTCTTAGCTCCAAAAGATAATGCTATCAACATTCCTATGGGTGGTCCAAATAAACAAGGAGTAAAAAAAGCAACTCCCATCATCCCATACTTTTGCCAAATATTGACAATAAGACGGTTACGTTTTGTAAAAAGCTTTTTATCCTTTCCCTTATTAAGCCATAGCATAATTTTTTTCCTTGCTTCTGTTCCGGCATAAGTCAATGACACAACAGTCAACATCATACCAAATACAGTAAGTATTATTGTTTCAACTATACTTAAGCCAGCACTAAATCCTACAATTGGACCAAATAAAAATTTTATGGCACTTGTAAGTAAAAGGGATATATATTTAGTAATTAACTCCAATTCAAAAATATTATCTATAGGTCAAAATAAAAACCAAATTCAAAAGCCTTATTATTAAACTACATCCACCTATAAATCAAACACTTAGAATAGATAAATAATAATAAGATATTAACTTAATTATAATAAACATTCTCATAACATTTTGTACTTTTACCGTATAAACTAAAAAAACACTTGTTATTAGAATGAATTTCAAATATAAATCGTTATTACTTTCAGTTTTTCTGATCTGTTTTAACCTAACTAACATATTTGCTACACAACCTTTGGTTGAATATCGTGATGAGGCTACAACAGAAGTAATACAATCATTATATCATAAAGCTAAGTTACAAGATTATGGTCTATCTTTTCAAGCTTTTGCTCAGGGATTAACAGGATATTTAAATCTTCTTAGTAATGATAAGATTAATAATACTCGAATTTTAAGTATAGTTGACTTTTCACAACCCTCGACAAATAAACGTTTGTATGTGATAGACATCAAAAAAGGCGTTCTATTAATGAATACTTTAGTGGCTCACGGACGAAATTCAGGAATGCTCTATGCTGATAAGTTCAGCAATACCAAAAATTCTAAACAATCAAGTTGTGGTTTTTACAGTGCCGCTGAAACTTACTTTGGGAAATATGGCTTGTCTTTAAAATTAGATGGTCTTCAAAAAAACATCAATAGTAAAGCTAGAGAGAGAGCAATTGTTATACATGCTGCAAAATATGTGTCTCAATCATTTGTGCATCAAAATGGATATTTAGGTCGTAGTTTTGGATGCCCTGCCCTATCTTACAAAGATCATAAACAAGTAATTAATACCATAAAAGGTGGATCGGTATTCTTCGTCTACTCTAATCAAAATAAAGAAGAGTCCCAAGATGTTTTATCAGAATTACCTAATAATGCATTAGAACTATTATCTCATTATACTTTATCTACACCATCGATGATGGAAAGAGATATACCTAACCATAAAATAGAGATCACTAAATAATATTAAAGCAAATAAAAAACATTAATCTAAGAGTTGTATGCACCATTTGAGTGATACAACTCTTTTTTTATGATGAATGATAGTGTATCCAGAGGTGTATAATGATGTTGTGTCAGTAGAATAAAGAGTTATTTATAGAACATTAATCATGGAAAGACATGTTGATTGATTAACCTTAGTTCAATAACTAATATTACTTAGGCTATTGGAAAACCAAGACGTTCAACTCTGGGTTTATATACTGTAGAAGAAGACTTATTTTGTTTACATGATCTGTATGCTTTGTCGTATACTTCTATGAGATAAAAAATGAAAACCCTCTACTCCTTATAAAATAAAAAGGCTAACTCATTCCTGAGATAACCTTAATATTTTGAAAGTTGTTTAAGTAGTCCTTATTTTAAAGTAGTGACAGATAAATCATGATCTTGTTGTACAAAACCTAAATTCTCTGCCTTTTTTAAATCTTTAGCTGCTTTATCTGGTTTCCCCAATTTTGTGAAAGTCATTGATCTGTAATACACCAAACGCTTATCTTCTGGGTTTACTTTTAAAGCTGAATTGAAATACTTTAATGCTTTCTTATAATTCTTCGAATTAAAAGCAACAATTCCTTTTACACCTGTTAATTCAGGTATATTTTTATTTAAGTTTTCAACATCAGTTATCTTTTGTTCTGCCTTGGTATTATTTCCAAGAATAGCATAATTGTATCCCATTAATACATGAGCAGAAGAATAAGATGGATATTTATCTATTGCTTTCTGAAGTACATCATTAGATTTACTCAGCTCCCCTTTCTCCATGTATGCGATACTTTGTCCATAAAGATCTACATATTTTGACTTACCGATGTTATTCAATTTATTGAAGTCATTTAAAGCATCGTCAAACTGGTTTTGCTTAATAAATGCCCAGGCTCTTTGATGTAAAACATAAGAGAAATCAGGATATAATTCTAGTGCTTTATTATAATCTTTTAATCCTTCAGAAAAATCCCCTTTGGCCATATATACATCTCCTCTGTAAGAGTAAACTTTTGCAGTGTTAGATGACAATAAAATAGAATGATCTAAATCTTCTAATGCTTTATCGAATTCCTTCATTAAGAAGTTTACATATCCTCTTTGTTGTAAAGCATAACCATATTTTGGTGATAAATTAATTGCTTTAGTAAACGCCTCTTTGGATGCTTTATATTCCTTTTTGGCTAAATATGCATTTCCTAAAAGTGAATAAAGATATGCTTCGTTGGGGTTGATAGCTTTGGCTTCCTCTAAAGTAGAGATACAAAGATCAAACTCTCTAACGGCCAATTGTGATTTTGCTTTTTCTAGGAGTGCCGAATAATAATTCGGTGTATAAACTAACGCCGAATCAAAATCACTAATTGCAGTTATAAATCTTTTCTGATAAGCGTGTAATAATCCTCTTTGATAAAAGGCATAACTATATTTTGGTGCTAATTCTACAGCTTTATTAAAATCCTCTTCGGCAATTTGTAATTTACCCATTTTGAGGTACAACTCTCCTCTTCTACAATGTGCGTAAGCATAATCAGGATGAATTTCTAATGCTCTACTGTAAGCATATAATGCATCTTCATATCTCATAGCATGAACAAAAACATCGCCTTGAAGGCTTAATAATTTAATATTATCAGGACTTACAATTAAACCTTTATCAATTACTACAATAGCGGAATCAAATTTATTTTCCTGAACATATATTTCTGATAAATGAGTATAGGCATCAATTAGTCCTACTTCAAATAAAGTAGCTTTGGCAAAATCTTTTTTAGCAGATTCTAATTTTTTCATCTGTAACTCAGCAATCGCACGACGATGATAATACATACCAACATTAGGTTCTAGCTGTATTGCTTTATCAAAATCTTTGATACTTCCTGAATAATTACCAGTATTTGAGTAAGCTTCTGCTCTAAATATATAAGAATTGACAAATGCAGAATCTACTTGTATTGAAGCCGTAAAACTATTTATGGCATCTGCATTATTTCCTTTACTTAATTGTACATATCCTTTAAGGTAATATGCCGCAGGTTGCATAGCATTAATAGTAATCGCTTGATCTGCATCGTCAAAAGCTTTATCTAAATCTCCTTTCGCTATATACAATTTAGCACGCTCTAGATAAGCGACCTCATTCATTAAATTGAAATCAATTTCATTTGAAAAAGACTCTATAGCCTTATCAATTTCTCCTTTTTGGGCATACATCATCCCTTCTCCCATCCAATTTTGAGCGGTAGAGAAGTGAGATATAAAGAATAATGAAATGACAAATAATTTAATGTAAACTTTCATAGAGTAATTTTATATAAAAAGGTTCACTATAATAAACCCCGTTTGTTGTTAATTCGACCAACCTATTAAAGTTTATTAATGAATATTTAACTTACTTTAGAAGCTAGGCAGCTCCTGACTACATAATTGGTCTAACTTTATTTAATGTCAATAGAATTTCATTTACCATTAAACATAGGTTTAAAACTAGATAAATAACATTCCATATTTACTCAATATACTATTTTCAATTATTTTTATAATAATAGGTGTACAATCTATTATCAAAAAAGATTAATTTTTAAACTTTTATCTCGAGAATAGTTGGGTTAAATTGTGGATAACAAACTTAGAATATGAAAGATTTAGAAAATAGAGAAGACATCATCCTACTGGTCAACAGTTTTTATGATAAGGTAAAACAACATCCTACATTAGGTCCATTTTTTAATGAACAAATAAAAATTGATTGGGATAAACATTTACCAATAATGTATGACTTTTGGGAAAGTAATTTATTTTCAGTCAATAAATACAAGGGAAACCCTGTAGTCACCCATCAGTCAGTTGATAAAATATCAAGTATTGAACAAAAACATTTTGGCCATTGGTTACAATTGTGGTTTAATACATTAGATCAACATTTCCAAGGAGTTAACGCAGACACTTTAAAATCTAGGGCACGTAACATGTCGCATATGCTATTTATGAAAATCTTTCAAGGCAGATTATAGTCTGCTCTTTTTAGGCCAAAAACACATTTAATTGTGTTATAACTAATTTTAAATCTAATTGAATAGATGTTTTGTGTTTTCAGCTTTAATCTTTAAACTCGTACTTCAATTATGAGAATTAAAGGAAAATATATTTTTTTATGGAGTATTGTTTCAGGACTACTCTTTACTATTACTGCCATTTACATTAACCAACATGTGAGTGAAAAAAGTGCTCCGTTTATCTTGGAACATGATAATATGTCGGTATCATGTAAAACGGGATTATTGTTGGGGACTAGTAATTATTTACAAAGTGGAGCACCAAACCCTTATTTCATCAACAGAATACAAGCTGCTACTAAATTATTAAGAGAGCATGATATTGAATTTGTGATTGTAAGTGGAGACAATCGTACAAAAAATTATAATGAGCCTAAGAAAATGAGAAGTGCTTTGGTTAAACAAGGTATTTCCAAAAAAAATATTGTGATGGATTTTGCAGGATTTAGAACATTAGATTCTGTTGTGAGAGCAAAAGAAGTTTTTGGTCAGGATCGGTTTATCATTATCTCTCAAAAATTTCATATTGAAAGAGCTATCTATATAGCAAGGTATCATGGCATTGAAGCTTATGGATACGCTGCAGAAGATGTTCCATTCCATAAAGGGTATTGGGTAAAGTACAGAGAAATTTTAGCAAGAGTTAAAATGTTTCTTGATTTGTATGTCCTCAAAACAAAACCCAAATTTTTAGGAAAGGAAGAAAAAGTAGGTGAATAAAAAAGGTACTGAAGTTATTCAGTACCTTTTTTATTTCTATGAACCAAAAGCCATAGATTTTAATTCGAAGTTGAATCCTTGAGAAATCAACTCGTCATATTTACCTTCTTCGAAAACATAATAGTAAGCACCTTTTTTAGACACTCCTTTTTGTTTTTCGTCTAATTTTTTAAGCAATCCAGTAGCTAATATTTTCTTTCTAAAGTTACGCTTATCAAATTGTTTTTGATGAATCGCTTCGTAAAGTGATTGTAGCTCTGGTAAAGTAAATTTTTCTGGTAATAATTCGAATCCAATAGGTTGGTATCTTGATTTTCTTCTCAATTTACCCCATGACATTTGAATCATAGTTTCATGGTCGAACATTAATTTAGGTAAAGCAGTAATTGAGAACCATTGTGCTTGGTTCTTTTCCAAAATCTCTTCGTTTTGACTTTCTACTTTAATTAATGAATAATATACCAAAGAAATTACACGTGCAACTGGGTCACGATCCACTTCTCCATATGTACTTAACTGATCCATATAGATTCTATCTAAACCAGTTTGTTTTTTAAGTACACGTTCGGCTGCATAATCTAAAGATTCTCCAAAGTGAAGGAAACCTGTTGCTAGACCCCAAGCACCTTTGTAAGGCTCTTGCTTTCTTCTAGTTAAAAGAACTTTCAACTCTCCGTCTTCGTATCCAAAAATTACACAATCTATGGCTAAAAGTGGTTTATACGCACTGTTATAATATTCATTCATATTTATATGTATCTTCTTCTGTAATCAGTCTAATAAATCAGATATGTTAATTAGTAATTAACAAAATTCGTAGTAAAATACTTTTTTTGCAAACTACTTTTCATCGTATTTCATGTAAATATAAAATTTTATTACAAATTTATTGTTATTCTTGCATCTTATTCATTTCAAATCATAACATCATTCAGATTCTGTTAAAATTTATTTACATTTGTAAGGTATTATCTATATTTATTCTGAATTCTAATATACTCAAGCTTCTAAATTTACTATGATAAAATCACTATACTCATTTCTTTTTTGCTGTATTATTACTTTTTTGAATGTGTCTACTGCAAAAGCAGATCGTGTAACCAATAAGATTGACAATCTATTAAAGATTAGTCAAAAATATGCTGATGATGGTGAATACAGAAAGGCATTAGAATGGAATGATAAAGCCTTAATTGTTGCAAAAAAAAGAGATTCAGCTTTAATAGATCTTTTATACTACAGAGCAAAATATCAATTAGTACTTTCTAATTTGGCGGAATTTGAAGAAACCACAGCCGGTTTTCTTGAAATCTCTAAAAACAGAAAAAATGCTTCTTTCGGTTATGCCTATAATTTGCTGAGAGCTTCTGAACTTTATTTAGAATATAGTGATGTGGTTACGGCTCAAGCGATGTACAATAAAGCTTTGAAGATTATCAATAGTGATCCAAAAGTAAAAACTATAAGTGAAAGGGCTAAAGATGATGATCTCTTAAAGTATCAGGTACAAACTGAATTATACTTGTCTCTAGGTTATTATGATAGTGCTCAATTAGCTCTCGTTGAATATCAAAAATTAGCGGAAGAATTTTACTCAAGTTCTTCACAAGTCTTTTATAAATCAAGATCGAATAAACACGAAGATGTTGTCTTTTCTGCCAGAGAAAAGAAGCGTTTAAAAAGAGGCTTCGCATTATCAAAAACATTAGAAGGAAAGTTACTTCGCTTAACTGGTGATTATGCTGCCGCAGATAGTTCTTTACTATCTACGGAATCTTGGATTGAAGCAAACATCAGAAAAGATGATGAGAGTTATATTGCCAATTATCATGAGAGAACGCTCAATCTTATAGAAAGTAAAATTGATCCTATTCTTCCTAAAAAGATGCTCGAAAAAAATATTTACAGAGCAGAAAGAGTATTAGGTATTAGTCATCAACTGTATTTTAAGATACAGGAAGATTTAGTTGATTATTATGCTTGGCAACGTTTCCATTATAAAGGTGAAAAAACACAATGGGATTTTGATACCAATACTTCTCTTTATTTTGGTAAAAATAGTATTCAACAATCATGTTCTAATCGTTTAGATGCAAAAGACGATTACCTAAGAGGTAATTTTCAAAGAGCAGGAAAAACTTTAGAGAACATTTTTAATGAAGGTCAACTTCCTAAAAATCATAGAGAATATATCCTTATTAATCAACTTCTATATAAAGTTGCTTTAGCATTAGAAGAAGAAGAAGTCGCTCAGAAAGCACTAAATAATTATGTTACCTCTACAAAAAAAGTATACAGTGAGGCCTCTTTAGCTTATCATATTGCAAAAGTAGACGAAGCAACATTCCTTACTTTACATTCTGATCAGTTTGAAAAAGCAGATTCATTATTTGTGACACATCTTCCAATTATAGAAGAGCGCTTAAGTCCACATCATTATAAGCGACTTCAAGCAGAAAAAGAAAGAGCTAATTATTATTCACTGATGGGTGACACTCAAAAAGCTGCTGCTTTAAGTGCTTCTATCAAAAAAGCTTATGCTGATTATTACGGTACTGATCACCTTGAATACATAAATGGTTTACAAGGTTCTGCGGCATTTGCTATTGACCTTGGTGAATATACCGACGCAGATGCTCAGATTACTGAAATGCTTAACTTATATGATAGTCATACTTATAGAAAAGGTACTCAAAACGTTGTGCATGCTACTGCATTAGAAACGGCGGCAAGATTCCAAGTTCTTACAGGTCAATATGATGTAGCTTCTAACAACTTAAGTAGAGCCAATAGATTATCTAAAAATTCTCCTGATAAAGTAACTTCTTCTACATTTGAAGATACTCAAGCTCAAATTTATTTAAAGAAAGAATATTTCTCTAATGCAGAACGTGTCATCTTAAAATCTATAGAACACAGAAAAGCTAGGTTTGGAGAAGAAAGTAGATTACTCATTGTTCCTTATACACAATTAGCAAGACTTTCTTATTTAAAAGGTGATTACATTAAAGCAGATTCTATCGCACAAGATGCTCATGATATTAGTCTAAAAGTATTTGGTGAAGAAACAAAACAAGATATTGCTCCTCTGGAAGTAAAATCTGAAATTGCTATTGCCATGGGTAACTATGAAATGGCCCAAGAGTATACGCAAAAGAAAATAGAAATCAGCAAAAAGGTCTATGGCGAAAGACATACTGAGGTAGCCAAAGGTTACACTAATTTAGCCTTAATTGGTCTATATATGGGGTACCCTGCAGAAGAAGTAATGCACTTATTCAAAGATGCCGTTAATATTGTTGCTGTTCAGTTAGGGAAAGATAATCCTGTTTTTGCCATTACATTAAAAAACCTTGCTCTTGCTCAAATTGAAGTAGGAAAATATACCGAAGCGGAAGACCTTTTAAAAGAAGCGAATGCAATATGGATTGAAAAACTTGGTACAGAGAACAATACAAATACTGCAGAGATCACTTCATTATTAGGTGACCTTGAAATGAAAAGAGAATTTTATGGTCAGGCAGAAGATTTTTATAACCAATCTCAGAGAATATATAGTAAGATTTTCACCAAAGACCATCCTCTTTATGTAAAATCTACCTTAAAAAGATCTCAAGCTTATTATGCAGATGGTTCGTACAACAAAGCTTTGAAGTATGCCAATATTGCTTTAGATCAGAATGAAATATTTATCAGAGAATACTTCCCAACATTAAGTTCTAAGGAAAAAGCGAAGTATTGGAAATCTATCCAAAATGATTACAACTACTTCTACTCATTAACTCAGACCTATCAGAAGAAAAAGTTATACGGTAAGATGTATGATTATGCACTTCAAACTAAGCCTTTGTTATTAAGTACATCCGTAAAAATTAGAAATCAGATTCAAAATAGTGGTGATTCTATTTTAATTAAAGATTTTGAAGAATGGGTAGAGAAAAAAGAGTTATTGACTAAAGTCTTTGCGATGTCTATCGAACAACGTTTGGAAGATGGTATCAATATCAAAAACTTAGAGAAAGAGATCAATACATTAGAAAAAGAATTAAGTACTAGATCTAGTGTATTTAATGATAGAATAAACGATAAAGTCTCTTGGAGAGACATCCAAAAAGGATTAAAAGAAGGAGAAGCTGCAGTAGAAATTATTCGATACAGAAACTTTACAAATGTATTTACAGACTCAATTACATATGCTGCATTAATATTAACTCCAAAAACTAAATCCTCTCCAATCTTTAAAGTAATTCCTAATGGAAATAGGATTGAAAAGGAAGGACTTGGTTATTATAAAAATAATTTAATCTTCGGCTTCCCAGATGATGAATCTTATAATGCATTCTGGAAACCTATTAATGAAGTGATTGGAGATGACACCAAAGTATATTTCTGTGCAGATGGTGTTTATAATCAAATCAATCTTGAATCAATTCCTGTTGACTTAGATAAAGGAACTTATATTATCGATCAGAATAATATTGTATTAACAAGTTCTACAGCAGAAGTATTGTCACCACAAACTGATAAAGGTGGAAATAGGAACGTTTCTCTATTTGGTAATCCTGTATTCTACAAAGACTTACAACCAAGTGAATACAATACTTACACTGTTCGTCCTATTACTCAATTACCAGGTACATACGAAGAAATAAAAGCATTAGATAAATTACTATCTACAGAGGATCACACTAATGATCAAGTATTTCTTCATAAAGATGCTACAGAAACAGCCGTTAAAGAAATGGATTCACCTAGAGTATTCCATATTGCAACACACGGTTTCTTCTTAGATGATTTAGAAAGTGATAACACAAAATCTTTATTCAATACACAACAAGATATAAACCCTCTACTAAGATCTGGCTTATTATTAACTAACGCCGGTGATTTAATGGAAAATGATAATGTGTATGCATTCAATAAAGAAGAAGGTGTACTCACAGCCTATGAAGCAATGAACCTTAATTTTGATGATACAGAATTAGTTGTTTTATCTGCATGTGAAACAGGTAAAGGTGATAATAAAGTAGGTGAAGGAGTTTATGGTCTACAAAGAGCATTCTTGGTAGCAGGTGCAGATAACATTATCATGAGTTTATTTGAAGTATCTGATGAGGCCACTCAAAAATTAATGATCAACTTTTACCATTTATGGTTAAAAGAAGGACATAATAAAAGAGATGCTTTTGCTATGGCTAAAAAAGTTTTACGTGAAGAATACCCTGAACCAAAATATTGGGGAGCATTTATCATGATTGGTAAAATTTAATATTTGGGTGTCTTAGCCCTATGGAGGTGTTGTTGTAAAAATCACGTTATTCTTGATTATTACAATAACACCTCTTTTTTATGAATCTACCTTTCTCTGTAATGCTGAGTTCGACGAACTCAGGTTGTTACAAAAAAAACAGCATTTATCAAATTCGTTACTATCAACTACTTGTTTTAAGTATCTTATAAATTATTGACGAAATAATTTAAATATTAAAAAATAACCTCTAAGTTTGAATGTATTTTGAAAATAACTTCAGATACTTATTTTAAGTATCATTTCAACATACTCAAACTTATGTTTTAGAAGATTAAAAATCATCCTAGACAATGGCTTCACTAACAAAAAAAGAATTACAGAAAAAGTACCAAGAGTACAAAGAACAAGGATTAGCACTTGATATGACAAGAGGTAAACCGGGTGTAGAACAACTAGACCTTTCGTTACCAATGCTTGATCTTGTAACTTCTAAAGACTATAAAACAGTTGCAGGTGCTGACACTCGTAACTATGGTGGTTTAGATGGTATTCCAGAAATGAAAGAAATTTTTAAAGATTTCTTGGAAGTATCTTCTACTGATGAAGTAATTGTTGGTGGCAACTCTTCTTTAACGTTAATGCATGACACTATTTCTCATGCCGTAACACATGGTTTCCCTGAAAGCAAAAAACCTTGGGGAGAGCAAAAAGTAAAGTTCTTATGTCCTTCTCCAGGATATGACCGTCACTATTCTATCTGTGAACATTTCGGTATCGAGATGATCACTGTTCCTATGACTTCTAAAGGTCCAGACATGGATGTTGTTGAGAAGCTTGTAGCAGAAGATAAAGCAATTAAAGGTATTTGGGTTGTTCCTAAATATTCTAATCCAACTGGTATCACTTGTTCGAAGAAAACGGTAAAGCGTTTAGCAACTATGAAAACTGCTGCTAAAGACTTCCGTATCATGTATGACAATGCTTATACAGTTCATCACTTATCAAAAGAACAAGATGAGTTAGAGAACATTTTAGATCTAGCTAAAGAAGCAGGTACTGAAAATAGAGTACTTATCTTTGGTTCATTCTCTAAAATTTCATTTGCAGGTGCTGGTGTTGCTGCAATGGGTGCTGCTAAGGTAAATATTGATTGGATGAAAGGACATTTATCTATGTCTACAATTGGTCCAGATAAATTAAACCAAATCAGACATACTCGTTTCTTCAAAGACATGAAAGGTGTTGAAAAACATATGAAGAAACATGCTAAGATCATCGCTCCAAAATTTGAGGCTGTGGATGAAATCTTAGAAAAAGAATTAGGTGGTAAAGGTATTGCTTCTTGGACAAAACCAAATGGCGGTTACTTTATTAGCTTAGATGTTCCTAAAGGATGTGCAAAAGAAGTAGTTAAACTTGCTGCTGAAGCGGGTGTTAAATTAACTGCAGCTGGAGCGACTTTCCCTTACAAGAACGATCCAAAAGACGAAAATATCAGAATTGCTCCAACTCTACCTTCTATGGGTGAGATTAAATTAGCAACAAGAGTTTTAGCTGTTTGTGTACAGTTAGCTGCTGCTAAAAAGTAATTTTAGATAAGACTTATAAAAATAGCCAATGTTTCTCTTTGAAACATTGGCTATTTTATTTTATATCAATTTTGATGATCGAATATCAACTTGCTAAACGCCAAAATATTGATCTAAAAGACCTTTATATTCTTCAAGGTTTTCTTCTATGTGTGGATCTTTCATCACATCATAAAAGTGATAAGAAAAGGCGTTATTTAATCCAATAAATTGATTCATTTTATGGAATCCAAACATCGGACCTTGATCTACAGAATGTCCTTCAAAAAATTCATTTTCTAAAGTAAATGCTTCTTCAGGTGCATTCCATGATGTGGTTAATATATATTCTTTTCCTTTTAATAAACCTCCCGTACCATAGTGTAATTTTGGTTCCACTCTGTGTCTACCATCACTGTTGTATATTTTCCCTTCTCCATTTGTAAGTATCTCATCAAGGTACTTCTTAAAATTAAATGGAATAGAAAACCACCAAATTGGTGTGTGGTAAATGATAACATCAGCCCAAACAAACTTTGCTACTTCTTCCTCAACATCATATTTATTATCGATGTGAGTAAATTGTACTTCCACTCCTGGGTGATTAGTTAAGTAATCCACAGAAAACTTTGAAATAGCTATATTTAAAGCACCTTTTGAGTGCATAAATTTTTGAGAACCGTTTATTACTAATACTTTTTTCATCTTCTATATTATATTTCTATGTATTAAAAATACTATAGTTAGCCACATTAAGTTTCATATTTGTTTAAACATTAATAACTATTTGCACACTGTTATTCTCAGTCTATCATCATTTTTTTATTAACTTTGTTCAGTTAGTTCCCCCACTCAACTAAATAACAAACAACGATTCAACATGAATCCCATTTATCAATACTTTCAATATACATTATCATTTATCAAAAGACATTATAAAATAATAAGTATAAGTCTACTTAGTGTTTTAATCATTGGATTTGGTATTTTGATATTATTTCTTGGTGGCTATTTAGGCCCCTCTTATTCTGATGAAGAGATATTAAATTTCCAAAATGATGAGGCTTCAGAGATCTTTTCTGAAGATGGAGAGTTATTAGGGAAATTTTTTCACGAAAACCGTACCGCAACTCACTTTGATGAACTTCCTAAAGTTTTAATTGACGCCCTTGTAGCAACAGAGGATTCACGGTATTATGAACACGAAGGTGTTGACTCTAGAAGTGTTCTTAGAGTGCTTTTTAAAAGTGTCCTATTAGGGAATAAAAGTAGTGGTGGTGGTAGTACAATCACTCAACAGTTAGCAAAGAATATGTTTGGCAGAAAAGACTATGGTATCTTTTCTATGCTAATTAATAAGTCAGGTGAAATCAAAACTGCCCAACAATTGGAACGTCTTTATAGTAAAAATGAAATATTATCACTTTACTTAAATACCATCCCTTTCGGAGAAAGCATTTATGGTATTGAAACTGCTTCTCAACGTTTTTTCAATAAACATGTCAGTAATTTAAAAATTGAAGAAGCAGCAATTTTGATTGGAATGCTCAAAGCCAATACCTATTACAATCCTAGGCTTTATCCAGAACATGCTTTGAAGAGACGTAATGTCGTTTTACATCAAATGATGAAATACGAATACATTAAGAAAGATCAATATGACTCCTTAACGAAACTACCATTAGAATTAGATTATGCCAATAAAGAAAATGATGGCATTGCAGATTACTTCTTATCAAAAGTAAAAATAAAGGCACAATCTATCATCACTGAATATAATTTAAGTAATGACACCCATTATGATTTAGAAGCAGATGGATTAAAAATTCATACTACACTAAATGCAAAATTGCAGAGGTATGCATTGTATGGATTAGAAAAGCAATTAAAAGAAAAGCAGCAAGAATTATATCAACAATACAAAGCTGAGAAGTATAAGAAAGAATTAGAACATTTAGTCAACACCCGATTCGATCAACTTAATGTTGAAAATAAAGAGACTAAACAGGAATATTTCACTTGGGAAGGAAACGAAGTAGAAATGCTTTCGGTAAAGGATAGTATCAAAAAAGAACTATTGCTATTACATGCTGGGTATTTAGGTATTCATCCCCAAACAGGAGAAGTAAAAGCGTATGTAGGGGGTATAGATTTCCAAAGTCACCCTTATGATCAAGTGATGGCAAAGCGTCAATTGGCATCTACATTTAAGCCTATCTTATATGCTGTTGGGCTAGAAAATGGTTTTTATCCATGCAAATACATCAGAAACGAAATCGATGAAAATGAAGAAGGATGGAAACCAAGTAACTACAGTAAAACTACTGGAGGAATGTATTCTATGGCTGCAGCACTGGCAATGTCATTAAATATTCCCACCGTAAGAATTTACAATAACGTGCCTTTTAAAGCTTTAGAGGAGGTATGGGATAATCTACAATTTGAATCAAAGCTAGAAGACTTTCCATCAACAGCACTTGGAACAACAGATGCAAGTATTTGGGAACTATCCCAAGCCTATATGGCCTTTGCTAACGGAGGTTTTTATGTTGAACCAATTATGATAACGGAGATTACTGCTGCCGATGGAACAGTACTTTATACTTCACCTGAACTACCAAAATCTCACAGAGTAATTCAAGAAAGCACCTCACTTCAAATGACAGCAATGTTAGAAAAAGTCATGAATGAAGGAACAGGAGGTAGTATGAAAAATCGTTTTGGAGTCACTCTTCCTTTAGCAGGAAAAACTGGTACTTCACAAAATTACATAGATGCCTGGTTTGCTACCTATAATCCAAACTTAGTGATCATTACAAGAGTTGGAGCAGCAACGAATCAAGTTCATTTTTCTTCGGGTAGAAATGGTAGTGGTAGTACATTAGCTTTACCAATTACTGCCTATAGTTTACAAAAAGCACAAAAAGATCCTGAGTTAAAATCAACATTTATTCCCTTCGACTCATTACCAAATTATTTATCAAATACGCTGGATTGTGAAGACTATAAAGAAGGTACTGATGTAGAAATGTTTTTCAAGAATATCTTTAAAACTAAATCAAAAGAAGAAAAGCAGCTCAGAAAAGAAAAACGAAAGGAAAAGAGACAAAAACGTAAAGAAAAACGAGGTAATTGATTATTATTACTTTCAAATAAATCAATTCTTAATACCAAAGAAAACATGAGTACTATCAACCTTAAAGAACTCACTCATAAAGTAGTAAAACTAACTGAAACAGTGGGGCAGTTTATCGCTAATGAAAGAAAACATTTCGATAGCTCTAAAATTGAATACAAAGGTCTTAATGACTTAGTATCTTATGTGGATAAAACTGCTGAAACCAAGCTTGTAGAAGGGTTAACAAAATTACTTCCTGATGCTGGTTTTATTGGAGAAGAGGGAACAAATAAGCCTTCTAACAATGGTTATACTTGGATTATTGATCCGCTTGATGGTACAACTAACTTTATTCATGGTGTACCCATTTTTTCAATAAGTATTGCTTTAGTTACAGAAGACGATTATTGCATTGGTGTAGTAAGGGAAGTGAATTTAGACGAGTGTTTTTATGCATGGAAAAATGGAGGTGCTTATATGAATGGTGCACCAATACATGTTTCTAAACAGGAAGTACTCAATGCAGGCTTAATTGCTACTGGTTTTCCTTATTACGATTTTGAAAAAATGCCTCAATATATCAATATATTAAAAGGAATGATGGAAGGTTCTCACGGACTTAGGAGAATGGGTTCTGCAGCTGTAGATTTAGCTTACGTTGCATGTGGCCGTTTTGAAGGGTTCTTTGAATATAACCTTAACCCATGGGATGTTGCTGGCGGAGGAATTATTGTGAAAGAAGCAGGTGGTTGTGTTACTACATTTAGTAACAAAGATAGTTATGTAAAAGACAGGGAAATAATTGCTGCATCTCCAGCGATACATAAAGAAATGCAATCGATTATATACAAAAAGTGGAATAGTTAATACTATTCCACAATTGTTGAATCTGCATAATATCCTTTTGTAGCAAGTTCATATGTATCTGCATTTGATGTTTGATCACCTAAGATACTTTTAAGTTCTAAAAGGTATAAAGTAGCACTATCAAGATTCTCGAAAAATAAATCTTTACTTAAAACATTATCTTTAATGATTAAATCATCATAAGAGATCAATTGTTGATCTACGGTTTCAAGTGTTGAATCATTAATTAAAAGATATTGAAATTTATAATCAGATCTTTTTGATCTATTCCATCCTAGTATTTTCACTCTTACCGATAATTCTGAAGACGAATCTTGAACACCTAATGTTTCTAAATCATGAAAAACATTATCAATGGGATCAGATATTAATACATCATCTTCATTACTTAACGATATACAAGCATTGAAAATAAAAACGAATGAAATAGCGATAAAATAAATGTTTCTATTCATTACGTTTGTAACTGTTGCTTTCGTATATGTGACAATCTGCATTGCACTATGAACAACAAAATTATAACTTTTTTGTCTTTTTTCTGAAAAAAGTTGTTTGATGTTAACATTAAGAGCAATAATTCATCTTTATGACACAAAAGGACCTCATAAAACTAATTTATGAGGTCCTTTTGTCAAATCATATTTCTACTTTTTATTCAACAACTAACATGGTTCCAGAATTAGCTGGAACTTTGATTGTTCCTGAAGTAAGATCATATGTTTTACCAGAAATAACATCAGTTGCTTTTTTAGCTCCCATTAATACTTCTTGATAGTGATCTAAGTTAATTGTAGTTTCTTCAGTATTCTTATTAAAGATAGACATCACTTTAGTCTTATCATCGAATCTGAACATTACATATACTTCGTTCACTGGAGAAAAGTGCTTCAATTCCCCATCCTGTAAAGCAGTGGTATTCTTTCTAAAGTTGGTTAACTTTTTCACTAAATCCATTGCTTCCTTTTGTTGATCTGTCAAGCCTTTGCCTTCAAAAACATTGGCTTTGTCACCAGCCCAACCGCCAGGCATATCTTCTCTAATTAAACCATGGTCACCTGCAGGATCATTATTACCCATCACAATTTCAGTACCGTAATAGATTTGAGGAATACCTCTAGTAGTATAAATATATACTAGACCTGTTTTAAAGTAATCAAAGTTATGATTGACCTGATCCCAGAAACGAGGAGTATCATGGTTATCAGGGAATGTAACTAAATTAAATGGATCTGGATACAAGAAATCATTGGATAACATTTCATATAATCCATTAAAAGCTTGAGTATATGGTTCTTTTTCTTTGTTCAAAGAATTAACCAATGATTCTTGAATTGGAAAGTCCATCATTGAAGGGCTATTTGAAACATAACCATTTTGATTCACTTTACCTCTTTGCCATCTTGATACCAAAGCAGGATTAGATGTCCACTCCTCTCCAACGATATTAAAGTTAGGATACTCAGCCATGATTTTACCAGACCAATCAGACATAAATTCAGCATCTGGATACGGATAAGTATCTTGACGGATACCACCTAAATCAGCGTATTCAACCCACCAAATAGAATTTTGAATTAAATAAGTTGCTAATAATGAATTTCTTTGGTTTAGGTCAGGCATTGTATCTACAAACCAACCATCTGCATGTCTTCTCTTATCCCCTTCAGTTGCATAAGGGTCTGCTAAGGTTACTCTTTGATGAGATGTAACAGGCTTATCTTTTAATTCTTGGTAGTTATACCAATCTGCTGTAGGCAAATCTTTTGTCCACCAGTGATTTAAACCACAGTGGTTTTCGATTTGGTCCATGATTATTTTGATTCCTCTCTTTTTAGCCTCTTCTACTAATGTAACATACAATTCATTAGAACCATATCTAGGGTCGATTTTGTAGTAGTCTGTAGTTGAGTAGCCATGGTAAGAATAAGATTCCATGTTATTTTCTAAAAGAGGATTAATCCAAAGAGCAGTAAAACCAAGATCTTGAATGTAATCTAAATGATCGATGATACCTTGGATATCACCACCATGACGACCACCTTTATTTTCACGATCAACACCTTCTAACATACTATCTACAGTATCGTTAGATTCATCACCATTGACAAATCTATCAGGTGTAATCAAATACATGATATCTTTATTATTAAAACCTTCTCTTTGAGCAGATCCCTCTCTTCTTTGTTTAAGTTCGTACTCATAAGTAAAAACTACTTTACCTTTAGCATTTTTAAACTCAATAGGGAATTTACCAGGTTTAACATCTTCTTTTAAAGTAAGATTTAAGAAAAGGTAATTAGGGCTTTCGACTTTTATTACTTGATCTAATAACACTCCCTCATAAGATAAAGAGGCATCTAGATCAGAAATATTATTACCATGAATTAGTAATTGTAATTCTGGGTTCACCATACCTGCCCACCAAAAGGCAGGTTCTACACGGTCAATGGTTGTTTTGCTTTTTGCGGATACTACATTAGCTAATAATAATAGTGTACCGAAAATTAATGTAAGTGTTCTTTTCATTGTTGTAAGTAATAACTCTTTTGATAAGATTATTAATTTGTGATGTATTGTTTCACAAACATGATCTTTTAGACGTAGAAACGCAAAAATGGTTCGCCATCAAATGGTCAACATCTGTTATCACTAAGTAAACAATTAAGATAAAAACACTGTTTTTATAGTAAAAAGGGGCTTATTACAGTAAACAATAAAATAACAGCTCTATGCTGTCTTATTTGCTTCCATCTCTCTTTTTTTCTTAGCAGCTTCCAATTTTTCGTTCATTTCTTTCTTTAATTTAATCATATATTTATTTTTTAGGTAAGCTCCGTACACAAAAAATAAAAAAGATACGATTAGACCTGAATATCTAATTAGATCATTGTCTTTGAATATGATCCATGTGGTAACTGCTGTAATTATTCCTAGTATGGTGAATAAAAATCCAATCATTCTAATTTTTCTTTAAATGTTCCATCAAAAATTCATCTACTCTAGTTAAATACCACCTTTTACTTTTATATGAAGTTAGAAAGCCAACATGTCCACCATACTTTGGTGTTTCCAAAAACAGATCATCATTATTTTCTGCTTTTTCAAATGGGTAGCATTCATCAGATAGAAAAGGATCGTCTTTAGCATTAACTAATAATGTAGGTATTGCTATACGTTGTAAATATTGCTCTGCACTACATTGTGTCCAATAATCTTCTGCATCTTTAAATCCATGAGCTGGACCAGTATAAAGACTATCGAACTCTACAAAAGTTTTTGCTTTACGAATTTTGTTGATTAATTCTTGACTCTTATTATATTTCTCTAGTTTAGGTATAACTTTTCCCTTCAAAGATACTAGAAAGTCTTGAAGGTATATCAAATTTTTTGATTTCTGTAGCACTTTAGCTGCAGTATTTAATTGAACAGGAACAGATATGCCTATCACTGCTTTAATTTTTTTGGATATTGCATCTCCTAACTGCCCTACATGTAATAAAGTAATGTTTCCTCCAAGACTTACCCCTAGTAATATTACAGATTGATAACGCTCTTCTAAATAGTTAATCAATGCTGCTAAATCTTTTGTGTGCCCGCTATGGTAAGATGAATAAAGAAGATTAGGTTCCCCACTACAACTTCTATGATTCATTGCCCAAACATCATACTTATCAGAAAAATGATGTGCCATTTCAAGAATATAGCTTGACTGAGAAGATCCTTCAAGTCCATGCATAAGAACAATGGCTGTAGAATGATCATTTAATACGGTATCAACATCATAAAAATCGCCATCCTCAGAGTGAAACCTTTTTCTAACATAGGGTGCTACTGTTTGAGGACGAATTCTATTTGCAAAAATTGTATTAATGTGTCTATTTCGATACAAAAAACCAGGAGAATAGGAAGACTGAATATTAGGCATAATTGATTATTTAAAAGATTTAAGCATCCAAATCTGACAAGCATGATGAGATGTGTTACCTAAAGGTTGATCTAATAATTCGAATCCCATTTTTTTATAGAGATTTAACCCTCCCACCAATTGAGGCATAGTTTCTAAATAACATGCATTGTATTGTTCAGACTTTGCAAAATCTAGACATTTTTTCATTAAAGCCATACCTATACCTTTCCCTCTGTAAGAAGAAGACAAATAGATTTTTTGTAATTCGCAGATATTTGAAGTATTACCGATTATTTTACCTATTCCGGCACCCCCTACTATTTGTCCGTCCCATTCTGCAATAAAATATGCAGAATTACTTTCTTCTTTATAAAACTGAGACAGCCTTCCTAGGTTTTCATCAAAATAAGCGGTACCGGGTAAATTTGCTTTATGTTCTTCCAACGATTTTTTAATAATAGAGGCAATAATGCTATCATCCTCTTTTTGTATTTCTCTTATGATAAGGGTTGACATATAAAACAGGAAAGTGTGTTTGATGTATGATTATAATGCATACAAAGGTAAGATATTTTAATAGATCTTAATAAGGTGAGGGTGAGTGGTTTATTTAATTGTAATAATACTGATTATCAATATACTATACACCTTACATTAATAATATTATGAATATTTTAAAAAATTCTATTTTCTGCCTGCTACTACTTTTCAGTTCAAATATTTATGCATTATCATTAAATCATCATGATGGAAAACATCCTAAGCATAAAAAAAGTAATTATGATCATTTAGCAACTCCGCCAAAAGTTAAGACTGCACCTTTTATTAAAGGTGTTGCTGCAGATCCAACATTAGAAATATATAGTGATACAAAGAACCATTTAATGTTGGTCGAAAAATCATCTGATAATATTTTATTTGATGGAATTATTGAAGGAAAAGACTTTGTCAGGGTTTTTAATGATGAAAGGGATCATACTACCAATGCAATCATTTGGAGAATTAAGAAGTATGACAAAAAGAATCGCAAAATCACTTGGAAAAAATATACTTATAAAAAAATCCCCAATGTAGGTTGGAGGCCTGTGGATAATAAAACCACTATAGTAAAAGCATTTAAATAAACTTACTAACAAGCACTTTAAACATAAAGGTTGGTCTATGATCAACCTTTTTTTATTGAAAAACACATTTTATGTTAATTTGTTTAAAGTTAAACATCTTTTCATTTAGGTAAGTCGTTATTTAGTTTACATTCAAACAATTATATTATGAAAAAGCTACTTATCACATTACCCTTTCTATTTATTTCATTATTCATTATGGCTGATCATGGTGAGGAAGGTGAAGAAAAGAATAAAAGTGAAAAATATGATCATATGAATACTGCTCCAAAAGATGTATCATCACCCTTTATTAAAGGTCTTGCTAATGAAACTTCATTAGAGCTATTTAAAGAAGGTCGTAAACACATGATGATTATTGATAGTAAGACGGATCATATTCTATTCGATGGTTTAAATGAAGAAACAGATTATGTTAGAATATACACAGATCAAACAGATGGAAAAGATTGCTTAATTATCTGGAGAAAAGAAAAGAAAGATAATAAAACAGGTGAAATCACTTGGTCTAAATTTACTTATAAGGAATATTCTACAATAGGTTGGAGACCCATTGATAACACAACAAATCAAGTAAAATCCTATAAGTAATTGACTTACTGTGTTAAAAAACAATATTGGTTAGTAGTATTGGTTATTGTTATAAATTGGATAGGTTGTCTCATTTTTTTTGAGATAACCTTTTTTTATAGGTGACATTTTAAATTCTTCGATATAAGTAAGTGAACAAAGAAAAAATGTCATGAAAAAGTATTCAATTATATCGGTTTTAGTTTTATTATTTATCTCATCATTCACTTTTGCTGATGGTGGTGATCATGGTAAAGAATCTAATAGAAATTATGATCACATGAATACTCCACCAAAAGTAAAAACAGCTCCATTTATTAATGGTGTTGCCAATAATGGAACATTAGAAATTTTCAAAGATGGTAAACATCATAAAATGATTGTTGATAAAACTACAGACAATATTTTATTTGATAATTTAAATGAAGGTTCTGATTTTGTTAGAGTATATACAGATTACTCAGATGGAAATGAATGTCTATTAATTTGGAGAAAGAAAAAAGTTGATAAAGAATCAGGTGATATTACCTGGAAAAAATATACCTATAAATTCTATGAAGACCTAGGTTGGAGACCTGTTGATAATTCAACCACTAAGGTAAAATCATTCGATTAGAAAAAATTTCCTAGATCAATTATCCATACAGTTGGATATTGTAATCTAAGGATTTTTCTAACCAATATTCTAATTGTTCATCCATATCAAACCCCTCGGGCTTGATAAATATAAACCCTTTCATTGGTCTTCCTGTAAAGTCCATTGGGAGGGTTTCAGCTTTATGTATTTCTTGTGCATATTGCTCTTCTCCAATTTTAGCCATTAGTAAACTATCCCCAAACTTTTTGTCTATATGAATACCACAACACATTTTATTATTCACCATAAAAATTAACCCTCCCATCATTTTCTTGGGGAAGAAATCCACTTTCTGTTCTTGAAACCATCGGGTTATACGTTCTCCTAAATACTCGTCGTATGCCATATTTATTCTAGGTAATAGGTAATAGGTAATAGGTAATAGGTAATAGGTAAGTTAAAGGATTAAGACTGAATTAAAAAAGGTGTTTAAGTTTATAAAAAAAGCCGCTGATACTTATCAACGGCTTCAATATAGTTAACTTATATAAGTCTTATTCTAGAAATCTGCACTTTTCGGAGCACGAGGGAATGGAATTACGTCTCTGATATTTGACATACCTGAAACGAATAATACGATTCTTTCGAAACCTAAACCAAAACCTGAGTGAGGTGCTGTTCCAAATTTACGTAATTCAAGGTACCACCAAAGTTCTTCATGAGGTACTCCCATTTCGTCCATTCTTGTAGTTAATTTCTCTAACGAATCCTCTCTTTGAGATCCACCGATAATTTCACCAATACCTGGGAATAAAACATCCATTGCTCTTACAGTTTTCCCATCGTCATTTTGTTTCATATAAAATGATTTGATGTCTTTAGGATAATCTGTTAGAATTACTGGCTTCTTGAATTCCTTTTCTACAAGATAACGTTCGTGTTCAGATTGTAAATCAATACCCCAATCTACTGGATATTTAAATTTACCTTTTTTGAAAGGTTTAGAACGCTTTAATACATCAATTGCTTCTGTATAAGTTAAACGCTCAAAGTTATTATCAGATACAAATTTCAAACGGTCTAAAAGACCTAAATCTGATCTTTCGTTTTGAGGTTTTGATTTTTGCTCTTGTGCATATCTCTGATCTAAGAAAGCTAAATCATCAGGACACTGTTCCATTGCAAAGTCAATCAAATATTTGATCATCTCCTCTGCTAAGTCCATGTTGTCATCCAAATCATAAAAAGCCATCTCTGGTTCAATCATCCAGAATTCTGCTAAGTGACGTGTTGTGTTAGAATTTTCAGCTCTAAATGTTGGGCCAAAAGTATACACTTCACCCATAGACATTGCACCTACTTCTGCTTCTAACTGTCCAGATACTGAAAGATTCACAGCTTTTCCAAAGAAATCTTCTTTGAAGTCAATTTCACCTTCTTCTGTTAGCGGAGGATTTTTAAGATCAACGTTTGTTACTTTAAACATTTCCCCTGCTCCTTCTGCATCAGAACCTGTAATGATTGGTGTATGCATATACATAAATCCTTTCTCATTAAAGAATTTATGAATTCCGTAAGCTAAAGCGTTACGAACTCTATAAACAGCACTCATAGTCTGTGTACGAGGACGTAAATGCGCCTTCTCTCTTAAAAACTCTAAAGAGTGTTTTTTAGGTTGAAGTGGATATTCATCCGGATCTGCATCACCTAGTATTTCTAAAGTATCAACAGTAATTTCTATACGTTGACCTTTACCTTGAGATTCTACTACAGTACCATCGATACTCACTGCAGCACTTGTAGTTAATCTTTTTAGTAGATCTTCGTCTGTATTTTCAAAATCTACCACTGCTTGTATATTATTGATAGTAGAACCGTCATTTAAAGCGATAAAACGATTACTTCTGAATGTTCTAACCCATCCTTTAACAGTTACTTTGGCACCGATTTCTCCTGATGCCAGCAAGTCTTTTATTTTAATCCTTTTCACTTGCGTGGTAGTTTAAATGTTCAATAAAAAAGGACAACACATATTGCCCACAAAAATGAGCACAAATATATAAAGATTACTCAAGTTTTGAAGCCGTTTTTGATGATATTAATACAAAGAGACTATTTTCTTTTTATTTGTTTTAAAATACTTGAAGTTATTTTGATAGTAATATCTCCAGATTAACAAAGCTTAATACAATTAATCATTACTTATTGTCAGGTTTTTACAAAATTATAGTGTCAAATTATTCAGTCTATTCATATATCTTCAGCAAACCAACTAATGAATAAAAAACAAATAGTAGGCCTAGTGGCTTTAACTCTAATCTCTATTACTATCTATCTCTTTTCCAGTAAAACATCAGAAGAAGTTTTACTTTCTAAGGCACGTATAGATAATCTCTACATTAATGTAAGTACCACTGGAGAATTAGAAGCGAAAAATTTTGTAGAAATACAAGGGCCTCTTGGCATGAGGCAAGCTCAAATTTGGGAAACAAAAATCAATAGTTTAGTCCCAGAAGGAACAGTTGTTCAAAAAGGAGATCAAGTAGCACAACTAGATGCTTCTTCTCTTGCTGACAAATTAGAACAGAAACAAACTGATTTAACGAAAGCAGAATCTCAATGGGAACAAACACAATTAGATACCGCATTACAGTTAAGCCAAGAAAGAGATAAAATAATTAACCTGGAATTTACTGTTCAAGAAAAAAAGTTAGCACTAGAACAATCTGCTTTCGAACCTCCTGCTACAATCAAACAAGCAGAAATAGAAGTAATCAAAGCTAATAGAGATCTAAAGCAAACGAAAACAAATTATTTAGTCAAACAAAAGCAGCTTAGTGCTAAAATGCGCGAAGCTAATGCAACGTTAAGCCAAGCTAAAAGCAAAGTGACTTTTCTACAAGATTTATTTAGTGAGTTTACGATTATGGCTCCTGAATCGGGTATGGTCATTTATGCTAAAGATTGGGATGGCAAAAAGAAAAAAGAAGGTACTAATATTAGAGCTTGGGACCCTGTTGTTGCCACATTACCCGACTTATCTGTGATGATCTCAAAAACGTATGTCAATGAGGTTGATATTAGGAAAATTAGTAAAAATCAATCCGTTATTATCGGGCTAGACGCTTTTCCTGATAAAAAATTGACCGGAAAAGTAACAAAAGTAGCTAACGTAGGAGAGCAGAAACCTAATTCTGATGCTAAAGTTTTTGAAGTTATAATTATAGTAAATGAAACGGATAGCACACTTAGGCCTTCTATGACAACATCAAATATTATTCAAACGGGTGAAGTAGAAAATGCATTGCTAATTCCTATAGAAGCATTACATACTGAAGGTGACTCTCTGACTTTCGTTTATAAAAAAACAGTTGGTGGCTTTTCTAAATACGAAGTTAAAACCGGATTAATGAATGATCAAGATATTCAGATTCTAGCTGGTCTTTCAGATGGAGATGAAATCTCCTTAACTACTCCCAACTCTGTAAGTGAAAAAATATCTTCTTTGGAATAATGATGACAGAAAGAATATTAATTAACCTGTCTATTGCTTTTGAAGCAATTTTAGCCAATACTTTAAGATCTTTTTTAACCGCTTTAGGAATTATCTTTGGTGTAGGGGCTGTAATTGCGATGCTTGCCGTAGGACAAGGAGCACAAAAAGAAATACTTGACCAAATGAAATTGGTTGGAGTAAATAACATTGTCATTTCTCCTGTAAAAGAACAAAGTGAAGAAAAAATACAAGAAGGTGATGACAGTAATGATAAGAATAAATTTTCCCCAGGTTTAAGTCTTTTAGATTTAAATAATATTACAAATACATTACCCAATGTACAGAAAATAAGTCCTGAAATTGAATTAGATACTTATATTATTAAAAATGGTGTAAGAAGATCTACAAAATTAATTGGCGTTCAGAATGCTTATTTTGAGATCTATAATCATGAAATAAATGAAGGTAATTTCTTTAATAATACACATTTCAAATTCGGAAAACCTGTCTGTGTTATAGGTAGAGGATTACAAACTAGATTTTTTAGCAAAGAAAATCCTATTGGTAAGCAAATAAAATGTGGTGGGCAATGGCTCACGGTTATTGGGGTATTGAAGGAACGAATGGTATCGTCAAAAAATCTCGAAAAGCTAGGGATTAGAAACGCCAATATGGATGTTTATATTCCTATCAATACCATGCTAATACGATATAAAGATAGAGCTAAAGTTACTAAATCTGATATTCAAAAAGCCGCTTCTGATGCTGCACAAAATAAAGTGCAAGAGAAAAAAGCAGTCAATTATCATCAATTAGATAAAATTGTGATACAAATGACAGAGTCTAAAGATTTATCATTAGCAGCAGAAGTACTTCAAAAAATGCTAACTCGTAGACATTTCGATAAGGTAGATTTTGAAATTTCTATACCAGAAATGCTTTTAAAACAACAACAAAGAACCAAAGACATTTTCAATATTGTTTTGGGTGCGATTGCCTCTATATCTTTAATTGTTGGAGGTATTGGTATCATGAATATCATGCTTGCTTCGGTATTAGAAAGAATTAAAGAAATAGGTTTAAGGATTTCTTTAGGTGCCAAAAAACAAGATATTATCCTTCAGTTTTTATTAGAAGCTGTATTAATCAGTTTATCTGGAGGTACGATTGGAGTAATATTAGGATTTATAATGGCAACAATTATTGCTAGTGTGGCCGATATTCCTACCATCGTTTCTTTCTCTTCTGTCTTAATCTCTTTTGGAGTAGCCACTTCTATTGGGATAATTTTTGGAATTTCGCCGGCTCGTAAAGCCGCTAATCAAGATCCAATAGAATCATTACGATACGAATAACTAAAGACAACAATCGACTTAATCTTCATGAAATATATATTCAAAACTCTTCTAGCATTACTGATATGTCAATCTTCTTTTGCTCAAGAAATGAAGCTTTTTACGCTTGATCAAGTAATTAGTATTGCCAAAGAACAATCGCTTTCTGCCCAACAAGCAGAAAACAGAAAAGAAAACAACTATTGGCTTTATAAACAATTTAAATCCGTTTACCTACCTCAATTAGTGTTAAATGGTAATCTCCCCAATTTCAATCGTTCGATTGCACCCATTACGCAGCCCGATGGATCCACAGAATTTAGAGCGGTAAGTGTTGCCAATTCGGATGTCAATTTATCGTTGCAACAAAATGTAGGGTTAACTGGGGGATCGATTTATTTTGGATCTACCATACAAAGAATAGATAATTTTGAAGGGACAAATCAAGGTACTAGCTACGCAGGACAACCATTAGTGGTAGGTTTCAATCAACCACTTTTTACGTATAATCCATTTAAATGGAATAAGAAAATTGAACCACTTAAATACGAAGAATCTCAAAAAAGATTTGTTGAAGAAATGGAAAATGTAGCCTATGATGCTACTGGATATTTCTTTGATATGCTCCTTGCTCAGGTAAGTCAACAAGTAGCTACCACCAATTTAGCCAATAATGACACGATCTTTAAAATAGGAAAAGGCAGATATAACTTAGGCAAAATTGCTGAAAATGAACTTCTTCAATTAGAATTAAATGTGATAACAGCAGAACGAAACCTACAATCTGCCAACTTGGATGTAGAAAGATCTTCTCTTACTTTAAAAACTTTCTTGGGGCTACCACCAAACACAGATAATGCCACCCTATCTCTTCCTAAAGAACTACCTAATATGACCATCAGTACTGATATTGCCATTCAAGAAGCACAAGTAAACCGTCAACAATATATTAGTTTTAAAAGAAAGAGGTTAGAAGCTGAAAGAGACGTTGCCAAAGCGAAGGGTGACGCTGGCTTACAAATCAATTTAAATGGTCAATTTGGATTAACCCAACAAGCATCTGATCCTACAGGTATTTATCATGATCCCAACAATCAACAACAATTTCGTTTAGGCTTTAATATTCCATTAGTTGATTGGGGACGTCGTAAATCGGCTGTGGAAACTGCCATTTCCAACCAACGTTTAGTAGAAAGTACAGTACAACAAGAAGAGCAATTATTTACACAAAATATCTACATGCTAGCAAGGCAAATTCCAATTATTAGAAACAAAGCATTATCCACAGAAAGAGCAAAGGATATTGCAGAAAGAAGTTATGAAATTGCTAGACAACGGTATTTGGTGGGGAAAATTAGTGTCACAGATTTGAATATTACTTTAAGAGATAAAGATGCTGCCACCAGAGAATACCTTGCTGCTTTAAAAGAGTATTGGTTATCTTATTATCAGCTTAGGATGTTTACATTGTATGATTTCCTCAGAAATGAAAAAATCATAATGAATTAGTTTTGGTCTTTTATTTGATATTGAGAGGTAAACATAAATTATTAATCAAAATGAATATTAAACAATATAGTATCATCGTCCTTCTTGCCATTTTTACTTTTGGGTGTGATCAAAAAAAACAAGCTGATAATAAAGAAGAAGAAACAGAATACGAAGGATATCGATTAGAAGACGATGTTAACATTAAAGAGTTAAACTCTAATGTCTTACATCAAGAACTTGATTCTCTATTAAATGAAGCTTTGGCTTCTGAGAAACTAAAAGTCAATTTCTCCAAACAAATCATGGATGATTTAGTCCTATCAGGCGTAACTGTTACTCAAAAAAATAGAACTGACTTAGAGACTGCAATAAAAGCAGTAGAAAACCTATGTTATAATGCTACATCTCTAGGCAATAATGATAAGATGGTAGCTTATGATAAAGCTGTTCAAAACCTTTTAGAAAGCATCGGGGAATTAGAAAAATCGGTAGGAGGATTTGAAAAATACCCTCGCCCATCGATGTTAGTTGAAAGTATTGATAATGCGTACAATAGAGATATTTTCACAAGAGGTTACTATAATGAAGCTGCCCTACGTTGGAACTACTTAATAAAAGATTATAGTGATAAAGTAAAAGAAGAAATGCCTGATGCTCTATTACAACCTGTTCCCTATTTTTATGGTGAAGAGCCCATCTAGATTATTTTTGTGTTATACTAAAGTATAATTTAGTAGAACTAAAGATGTATAGAATCCCGTAAATAAGGTAAATCAAATCTATTCTTACACTATAATAGATGTGATTTTATTTACGGGATTCAATACATATATGTAAATTAACCCGTTATTTTTCCATCACTTTACTCATTACTTCTATTGAACCATCAATTTCATGATCAATAGAAAGACCTAAAATCTCTGCTATTGCAGGATAAATATTCACATTTTCAAAAGCATCAATTTCTACCCCTTTCTTAAAATGTGGACCAACTGCATAAAAGATAGCATGCATTTCTTTATTAGTATAAGGATCTAGACCATGCATTCCATTTACTTTCCGTAAATCATTTCCTTTATGAATAAAACATTTACCTGCTTGAACTTCACAAATAATATCAGGTATTCTTTGTCCCTTATTATAATGTAACCTCTCTGGCATTTCATTTTTTAGATAAACCTTAAAATTTTCATCTTTCTCTAAAATGCTTTTCATATCCTGTAATTCCCTACTTTTATCAGTTTGATATAAAAACAACTGAGACCCTCCTGCATTGACTACATTATATCCTTTAAAATCGGTGATATTCTCTATTATTATAGGATGTTTTCTATCTACTTGAATCATTCCATGATCCGACACTATCACTAAATCTATCTCTTGATTACTATTTTCAATAACTTGATTTAATTGACCAATAATATCGTCTACATACTCTACAGCTTCTTTCACTTCATTACTTTTTGGACCAAATCGATGTCCTTGAGTATCGACCAATGAAAAATAAAGTGATATAAATTGAGGGCGAATAGTTTTATCCATCGCTAACCACTGTTCTATCTGATCAATTCTTTCTTCATAAGGAGTCGACTTATTGTACTTATAAAAGTAAGTTGATTGCATTCCCCCTACTCGAGCATCAGAAATAGGCCAATAAAAAGATGCTGATTTCACTCCTTGCTGCTCAGCTAAATTCCAAAGAGGAATACCTTTACACCAAGTTGCATCCTTTTTTTCTAAACCAATATGATACTTTTGCTCACGATCTACATCATAAAAAACATTATGAACAATACCATGGTTTTGTGGATAAAGGCCTGTTACAATACTATAATGATTAGGAAAGGTTTTGGAAGGGTAAGAAGGTATCAATGATTTTGCCTTCACTCCTTTTTTTGCAAGTAGATCTAAATTTGGTGTATGATATAAGGATGAATAATCATACCTGAAACCATCAATTGATACCAATATTACAGTATTTTTCGTCTTTTCACTTTCTTTTTTCTTTTGACAAGCTATCGTCAAAACTAAAAGCATTAGAAATAGTAGTTTTTTCATTTTATTTATTATCAATTATTTAAGTACAAAAATTAGGTGAAATCAATTTATTATTTAGGCATATTTAAATCACATTTATTATTATTTATAATTTTATCGAGAAAAATTTTTAGGCTTACCTAAAAATTGTATACTTTTGTATCATCAACAGTTATAAAACTACTTAATAAAAAATTATTTACTTATGAGAGTTTATCTCACTTTATTATTTGCATTCATATTTTCGTTTTCATTTAGTGATACGAAAATTAATATACGAGGACATATTACATCTAACAACGAACATATCCCTTTCGCAACTATTTCAGTAAATGGAGGTACTTTTGGTACATCATCAGATGAAAGCGGTCATTTCTCATTAGCTTTAGAAAAAGGAAGAGAATATACTATTACAGTTTCTGCTGTTGGTTATTCTCCTATCACTGTAAATTATACTGCTAAAAATAATGCAGATGAATTACATATACAGCTTGATAAAGATTTATTACAATTAAATGAAGTTGTTGTTTCTAGTAATCGAAGAGAACAATCTAGAAAAGAAACAGCTGCTGTAGTTAATGTGGTTAATCAAGAAATATTTAATGTCTCTAGCTCTAAAGTGGTAGCAGATGGTTTAAATTTTGTTTCTGGGGCAAGAGTAGAAAATACTTGTGGTAACTGTGGTTCTTCATCACTTCGATTAAATGGTTTAGAAGGTCCATATACACAAATACTAATGGATTCTAGACCACTTTTTAATGGTTTAGTGAGTGTTTATGGCTTGGAGCAAATTCCTGTTTCTATGGTCGATCAAATTGAAGTTGTTAGAGGAGGTGGTTCTGTACTGTTTGGTGCAAACGCTATTGGAGGTACAGTCAATATTATCACTAAGGCTCCTGAATTTAATAGCTATGAGGTAGGTACTAACTTTGGTACTATCGATGGTAAATCAAATGATTACAACCTATACTTTAATACTTCTCTAGTTTCTAAAAATGAGAAAACAGGTGCATATGTTTATGGATCATATAGAAATAGAGACCATTGGAATGCAAATCCTAATGATGTTTGGTACAAATTAGATGATAATGACCAGCCAACTGGAGATGCGATAAAAGATGATTTTTCAGAATTACCTCAATTAAAAACGATTTCAGTAGGAACTAAAGCTTATCATTCTTTTAATGATCAAAATAAGCTTACAGCAGATTTTAGATATATTCATGAAGACCGCCGTGGTGGTAATAAATTTGATAAAGCCCCTCATGAAACTGACATTACTGAATGGATCAACATGAGTATTGTTAGTGGTGGTTTAAATTATGATTGGTTTAGTGCTGACAAAAAGAAACACCTTAACGCTTACTCTAACTTACAATATGTAAATAGAGATAGTTATTACGGCGCAAACCAAGCATTAGATGGCTATGGTTTAACTACTGGCTTAACTTATGTAGGAGGTGCTCAAATGAACTTCAATTTAGGTCGTATGCTAAATGCTGATTCTTATTTTGTTGTAGGTGCTGAATATATCTATGATAATATCTATGATAAAAAATTAGGTTACTTTGATCCTGAAGCCAACGAACAGACAAATGATATCCCAGTTTCTAATCAGGAGTCTCAAACAATGGCCATTTTTGCTCAGAATGAATGGAAAGGCAATAAACTATCTGTTTTATTAGGTGCAAGAATGGACTATGTGATGATCAAGGATTTTGAAAATGTAGATAACAATAAAAATGTTACTTCTTTCAACCCTAGATTAAACCTAAAATATAATCTTACTAAAGACATGCAGTTAAGAGGTGGTATAGCTACAGGCTTTAGAGCTCCTCAAATGTTCTCAGAAGATCTACACGTTGAGGTAGCAGGTGGACAGGCCGTAAGAACAGTTCTTGATCCTAACCTAAAAGCTGAACGTTCATTATCTTATAACTTAGCTTGGGATCTTGAAAAGAAAATTGGTAATACTCAAACCTACTTCTTAGTAGAAGGTTTCCATACAAGAATATTTGATCGTTTCGATAATCAATTTGTTGTTGATGAAGATGAAGATGGTAATGAAATATTTTACAATTGGAAAAGGAATTCAACTTCTGATGCTATAGTGCAAGGAATTAACCTAGAGGCAAAAATAGCACCATCAGAAAAGTTTAATGTTCAAGGTGCTTATACCATTCAATCTTCTCGCTATGAAGAAGACAACCAATGGGGTGATGAGGATACTAGTGTTTCTAAAGAAATTCTTAGAACACCTAATCAGTATGGTTCTATCACATTAAACTATAAGCCTGCTCAAAAATGGACTACATCATTAACTGGTGTATATACTGGAAGTATGTATGTTCCTTTACTTCCTGGAGGTTATATGAATGGAGAATTAGTTGAAAATGAAAGACTGATAGAATCAGAATCATTCTTTGACATGGGTGCTAAAGTATCTTACAGAACTAAGTTAGGTAAGAATGCTAACATTCAAATTGGTACAGGAGTAAAGAATATTTTCAATCAAATGCAAAGTCAGTTCCTTAGTGGTTCTGATCGTGATGCTGCATTTGTTTATGGTCCTATTTCTCCAAGAATGTATTTTATCGAAATCAAAATTGGCAATCTTCTTTAGGAAGATAATTGAATAGATTAGTAAGTGTAAAGGTGATAGAGTTTCTGACTTTATCACCTTTTTTATTTCAATAATAACTCTTTACTCACAAAAAAAGTGATCCAATTAAATTATTTGATCACTTCTTCTTAGCAATAATTGCTATTGATTATTAAAATCTCATTTTACCATTTTCGGCTTCAACCATTGTAGGAATAAAGAATAAATCTACTATCCAACCAATACCGAAGAGACCGCCTGTACATAAGTACAAAATACCCGATAAAGGCCTACCCAAATAGAAACGATGGATACCCAATACACCGAAAAATATACATAAAATATACGATACTGCTGTTGATTTCATTATTTAGTATTTGATTTGACACATAATAAGTTATACGTATTTCTTTGTAAACAGTTGCTAATTTTCACAACAAAATAAATAACTTTTTTATAAGATTGATAGAGTGAATATTTCTACTTTTAATAACAAAAAAGGGCTAAGCAAAAACATGCTTAACCCTTCAAATATAACTAAAACGTTAAATTAGTTCGTGTAATCTGTTTCAGAACCTGAGAATGCTGCACGAGTAAATTCTCTGTTCAATCTTGCGATATGAGTGATAGAGATTTCTTTCGGACAAACAGCCTCACAAGCACCTGTGTTAGTACAAGCACCGAATCCTTCAGAATCGTGTTGCTCTAACATTGCTAAAGCACGACGCTTACGTTCTGCTTTACCTTGAGGTAACACTGCTAACTGAGATACTTTAGCTGCTGTAAATAACATCGCAGATGCATTTTTACAAGCGGCAACACAAGCACCACAACCAATACACTGAGCAGCATCCATTGCTTCGTCTGCTACAGTTTTAGGAATAGCAATTTCGTTTGCATCTGGAACACCACCTGTAGATATTGTTACATATCCACCTGCTTGTTGAATTCTTTCAAATGCAGTACGGTCAACCATCAAATCTTTAAGCACAGGGAATGCAGATGCTCTCCAAGGCTCAACAACGATAGTTTCACCATTTTTGAACGTACGCATGTGCAACTGACAAGTTGTAATACCATGCTTCGGTCCGTGAGGTTTACCGTTAATATAAAGAGAACACATACCACAGATACCTTCACGACAATCGTGATCAAAGTGTACTGGATCGTTACCCTTTTTTAATTCGTTCTCGTTAAGAACGTCTAACATCTCAAGGAATGACATATCAACTGATACGTCGTTTACTTCATATGACTCAAACTTGCCAGGTTTACCTTGACCTGCTTGACGCCAGATTTTAAGTTTAATATTTATTGTTTCTCCTGCCATGATCTTCAAATTAATTAGGTTGTGTTTTTTCAACAACCTGTACGTTGAATTGTTTCAGACAGACTGATGATCAACAAGTTGACCATCAACCCGCATTTAGATTACTTGTAAGAACGTTGAGTTAATTTCACGTTTTCAAACTCAAGTACCTCCTTAGTTAACTCAGGATCTTTTCCTTCACCTGCGTAACCCCAAGCAGCTACATAATTAAACTCATCGTCTTTACGAAGTGCTTCACCTTCTTCAGTTTGTGATTCTTCACGGAAGTGACCACCACAAGATTCAGAACGGTTGTGTGCATCAATAACCATCAATTCACCTAATTCTAAGAAGTCTTCTAAACGTAACGCTTTTTCTAACGTCATGTTCAATTCTTCATTAGAACCAATCAATTTCAAGTCACGGTTGAATTCAACACGTAATTCTTGGATCAAACCACGCGCTTTTTCTAAGCCCTCTTTGTTACGTGACATACCACAGTATTCCCACATAATGTGACCCAATTTCTTATGAAGATCATCAGGAGTTTGATTACCCTTGATGCTAAGAAGTTTATCGATACGACCTTGTGCCGCTTTCTCAGCTTCAGCAAATGCTGGATGAGATTTATCAACAGCCTTTCCTAAAGGTAGAGTAGCAATGTAATCACCAATTGTGTAAGGAATTACGAAGTAACCATCTGCAAGACCTTGCATTAGTGCAGAAGCACCAAGACGGTTAGCACCGTGGTCAGAGAAGTTAGCCTCACCTAAAGCGTAAAGACCAGGTACGTTAGTAGATAAGTTATAATCTACCCAAAGACCACCCATTGTGTAGTGAACAGCAGGGTAAATCATCATTGGTACTTCGTACGGATCATCATCAGTAATTTGCTTGTACATATCAAACAAGTTACCATATTTCGCTGCGATTGTTGCCTTTCCATCACGTTTGATAGCATCAGCGAAGTCTAGGAATACTGCAAGACCAGTTACACCTACACCTCTTCCTTCGTCACATACCATCTTCGCATTACGAGAGGCTACGTCACGAGGTACTAAGTTACCAAATGATGGGTATCTTCTTTCCAAATAGTAATCTCTTTCTTCCTCAGGAAGTTTAACAGCGTTAGCTGCAGTGATTTTTTGGTTTTTCTTGTCTTTTGGAACCCAAACACGACCATCGTTACGCAATGACTCTGACATCAAAGTTAATTTTGATTGATAGTCACCGTGTACAGGAATACAAGTTGGGTGAATCTGAGTGAAACAAGGGTTAGCGAATTTCGCTCCTTTCTTGTAAGCTCTCCATGCTGCAGAACCATTTGATGCCATCGCATTTGTAGAAAGGAAGAATACGTTACCGTAACCACCTGTACAAAGCAATGTTGCATGACCTGCATGAGATTCGATTTTACCAGTTACCAAATCACGAGTAACAATACCTTTTGCTGCTCCATCAACAGTAACTACGTCCAACATCTCTTTACGTAAGTGCATTTTTACTTTACCAGTGTTGATCATTTTTGATAACGCTGAGTAAGCACCTAATAAAAGTTGTTGTCCAGTTTGACCACGTGCATAGAATGTACGAGATACTTGAGCACCACCGAATGAACGGTTATCAAGTAACCCACCATAATCACGCGCAAAAGGAACACCTTGAGCTACACATTGGTCAATAATTTCAGTAGAAACTTCAGCTAAACGGTGAACGTTTGCTTCACGCGATCTGTAGTCACCACCTTTAATAGTATCGTAGAATAAACGGAAAACTGAGTCACCGTCATTTTGGTAGTTCTTTGCTGCGTTGATACCACCTTGTGCTGCAATTGAGTGAGCACGACGTGGTGAATCTTGGAAACAGAAAGCTTCTACGTTATATCCTAACTCTGCTAATGTTGCAGCTGCAGATGCACCTGCTAAACCTGTACCAACAACGACAATAGTAAATTTTCTTTTGTTCGCTGGGTTAACAAGCTTTACGTTGAATTTATGTTTTTCCCATTTCTCGGCCAATGGGCCTGCAGGGATTTTTGATTCTAATGACATTCTATTCTAATTTTTATTGTGTTAAGTAAATAACTAATTGTTCCTAATTATCCGTTGATAAACATTGCTACAGGAATTGCAGCGAATAACAATGGAACAATAATAGAATATGCTTTACCTACAAAAGAGATGACTGGTGTATATCTCTTATTGTTGATACCTAACGTTTGGAAAGCACTTGCGAAACCGTGCCATAAGTGGTAAGCTAAAATGATCATTGATACTACATAGCCTCCAACAATCATTGGGTTTTGGTAAGAAGTAGCTACAACTGAATACAAATCTTTCATTTGTACACCATCCACTGTAGTAGTTCCAATTGTACCTGCATATTCGTGCATCACTGCCCAATATTGGCTCAAGTGAATTACTAAGAATACTCCGATAACAGAACCTAAAACACCCATGTATTTAGATACCGATGAACCATCTTTGTTAGATACTTTGTATGCTTCTCCACCTCTTGCTTTTTTGTTTTGCCTTGTAAGAAGGATTGCATAAAAAATGTGACCTACGAAGAATAGTTTAAAAACATTTGCGATAACTTGAACTGCAGGATTAGTAGACATAAAGTGCGCGTAAGCGTTGAATGCGTCTGCTTTTCCTAATAATAAAGTCATGTTACCTGACACGTGACCTGCTAAAAACAGGATGAGTAAGATACCTGAGAGAGACATCATAATTTTTCTCCCGATTGTACTACTCAGCGATTTCTGCCAACTCATATAAATTTAACGTTTAGATAAAATATTTGTTTGAGATAGTTCTCTGTATTAATTCTCTGCAAAATTATATCTCAATCGTTCGTGATACAATAATCCTCATCATAAGAGGGTTATTTTGAATGAATCTAAACAAGAGTGCTTCATTGATTTTTATTAAGAAGAGTCTTGATACTTAATCATTGCTATTCAAGGGTTTAAGTAGTGTTACTTATACAATATTTAATGATACAAAACTCTGTTTAAGGGAAATGTTTCTAAAAAAAGAAAACAAAAGTCATCTTTTCAAAAGTGATCAAACACAAAAAAACGCCATCAAAAAATTAATTCTGATAGCGTTAATAATGATATCAATATAACTTAGTCTAGTTTTCCTGACCAAACCATAAATTCAGTATAATTACTTAGATCTATTTCTTCATCAAAAATCCCAAAAATTGTAGAGCCAGATCCTGTCATAGAAGCATAAAGTGCTCCTTGTTCATACAATTGATTTTTTATTTTCTTGATGATTGGATAGCGATCTAAAAGACTATTTTCAAAATCGTTATTTACTACTCCTTTCCATGAAGAAATATCGCTTAATAATCTTTCTTTTAGAGCATATGTTAATGCTTGAGGAACCACTCCACTATAGGCTTCTTTTGTTGAGATATGAATGTTTGGATTGACTAAAACAATCTGCTTTCCTTCAAGACTCAAATCTAGATGATCAAAAAGCTCACCTCTACCTGTTACATAAACTGGCTTATTTTCAATAAAGAAAGGACAATCACTTCCCATTTGAGCAGAGAAATCTTCCATTTCCTTTATACTCAAATCAAGACTATTCATATCGTTAAGCATTTTTATAGCGAATGCTCCATCTGCAGATCCTCCACCTAAGCCAGCTCCAATTGGAATTATCTTATGTAAATGCATATGCACTGGAGGTATATCATACTTCTCATTCAATAGGTGATAAGCTTTTAAACACAAATTTCCATCAGGGTTTCCAGGAATATCTATACCTGTACTTTGGAAGATTAGTTTTTTAGATGGTATCATCTCTAACATATCACACCAATTGACAGGGTAAAAACAGGAAGCTATATTATGAAACCCGTCTGTGCGTTTTTCAGTTATTCCTAAGCCGATATTAATTTTAGCATTAGGGAAGGTAATCATGATTGTGTAGTTTTAAATAGTTTGATGCAATAATAATTGTATTAATTGGCATCGACAAATTTCTTGTACAACCACTTGTTAATGAGTAAACCTATCAGAAAAACAAGTCCCCATTGTGTTATGATGGTTGCATTAGAGTAAACATCAAACACATTCCAATCCCCTTCTTCTGTAAACCATGGTTCATTAGAATATCCTTGTGACATCCACCACCAAATTAAAAATAGACCAATAGGTATATTAATAAACATGGTTAGTTTGTACATCCAATTGGGTAGCTTAATAGAAGAATCTTTATCTATGTACTCCGATTTAAAGGTTTCTACTCCATTTTGATGAACAGCAAAAACAATAAATAAACCAGATATAAGTAACCCTAAGCCCCATACCCAATCTTGATTTGAAAAGAAATCTAGTGAATAAGCAGACGGGAATCCCATAACCATACATAATATAGCAGATATGATACTTGCTTTTTTACGATTAAATTTTAAATCAGTAAATGTACGAATACACAACTCAGTCATACTTATTAGACTGCTAAATGCAGCCATAGCAAAGGCTATAAAAAAGACCATCCCAAAGAATTCTCCGTAGGGTATTTTTGCAAATAGCAAGGGTATAATGGTAAATGTAAGTGCTGTATTACCCGATTGTAAAAATGATATCGCTTGTTCGTCTGATCCTGCAATTGCAAAAACAGAGGGCAATATCGCCACCCCTGCAATAATAGATGCTATATTATTTCCTATACCACTGACTAAAATATTGAAGGTCACATCTTCTTTCTCTCTAGAATAAGATGCGATTGTTAACATCAAACCCCAACCTGCACCTGTGCTCCAAGCTGATTGTGTTACTGCTTCAATCCAAACTTTTGAATCAAAAAATAAATCGGGATTAATAGCAAACATGTACGATAATCCTTTAGGACCATTTTCGGTGGATAATGCTACTGCCGCTACCAATAAAATCAAAGTCAATAAAGTGGGTATTAATATTCTATTGACTCTTTCTAAACCTTGTTGTATACCTCTAAACAACATCACAACAGCTACAAGCACACAGAAAATATGTAAACCCACGGTTTTTAAATTCCCTGTGGATATATTTTCCCAATAGCTCTCTAGATACCCTTGTGATAATCCTTTCAACACTTGAGGTTCATTGATCAAATCAAACGACAGACCTACATAGCTTAGTCCCCAAGCAGTTACTACTGAGTAATAAAACGTTATACCTAAAGTGCATATCGTTATAAAGAAACCCATCCAAGAGTATTTTTTACCCGCAGCTTGAGCAAAAGCAGATATTACTCCACTCTTATATTTTTTTCCAATTGAAAACTCTGATAATAAAATTGGGATAGACCAAACAAATAAGAAAAGAAACCATAAAATAATAAAAGTACCTCCGTACTGACCAGCTAATCGAGGAAAACGCCATAGGTTACCTGCTCCAATGGCCATACCTAGAGAAGCTAAAATCACTCCCCATTTACTACTAAATTGCTGTTTATTTTCTTGTTTAGTCATAAAAGTATTTTCTTTGTCATCGAAAAGGTTTCCGATTTAAGTTTAAATATTAGTTGGTTTGATATGTGGAGAAAAGTAACAAGTTATTTTAATAAATATGTGAGTATACGATATGGGCTTACTGGTGCAGTATTTTTAGGTGTAATGGTTTTTACAATCAATTATCTTGATAGCAAATCAGTAGCTTTATCATTAACTGCAGCTCTTAAACAAGCCGCATATACTTTCTTGTTTGGAGGATATGTATCAGCACTTTGTGAAAGGTATACTGAAAATAAAAAATATATCTTAGCTGTACTTATTCCATCAGGAATAGCAATAACTGCCACCTTTTTAGTCCACTCTTTGAAAGGAACTCCTAATCCAATACTTTCAACCTTACCAACTATGATATTTGCACCTGCTGGATTTTATTTTATTGGATATAGAAAAAGAAAGGAGTTACAAAAAGAGATCACTTAAAGTGATCTCCCTATTCTTAAACCTAAAAATTTTTGTTTTATATCAGGTAGGTCATAATTTCTGTAAGCAGGTCTACAAAAGTTTTCATCACTTAAAAATGAACCACCTCTGTACGCCTTTTCTTTACCATTTTGAACACCTTGTGGATTGTCTTCGCCTGTTTTTTTATACGAATCAACAGCGTACCAATCATTCACCCATTCCCAAACATTTCCTTGTAAATCGTAAATACCTAATACATTAGGTGCTTTAGTTCCTACTTCTTGATGTGTATTATCGGCGTTATTTAACACCCAAGCTCTACTCGAAATATTTTCTATAGATGATTTATCCTTTTCATGTTTTTTTCCTCCTCGAGCAACATACTCCCACTCTGCTTCTGTAAGTAGGCGATAATCTTTTCCTGTTAGAGTATTTAATTTTTTGATAAACTCTTCGCAATCATTCCAAGAGACGCTCTCTACAGGATGGTTACCTACTTTAAGCTCACTTGGGTTACTACCCATTACAGATTCCCATAATGCTTGAGTTACTTCAAATTTCCCTACAAAAAAACCATCAATTTTAACTTCACGTAATGGTAATGAAGGGTTTTCTCCTGTATCTAATACTAAATCTCCTTTTCTATCTCCCATTTGAAAAGTTCCTCCTTTTACATAAATCATATCAAAAGATATTTGATCGATAGTTTCGGTATAGCTTTTCTTTTTTTGCGCAAAAGTGCTCACTACAAGAGAGCATAAAAGAATAATTGTACAAGTAAACTTGTTCATAAAGTGTTCTTAGTTTAAAAAATTGATATCAATCGGCAATAATAGACATAAAAAGTCTAGTTTATAATAATTTTTTGATGATATCTACGATAGAAATCCCTTCTGCCTCTGCTTTAAAGTTTCTCACGACCCTATGACGTAATACAGAAACAGCTACCGCTTGAATATCTTCAATGTCTGGAGAATATTTACCAGAAAGAATAGCATGGCATTTTGCAGCTATCACTAAATATTGTGAAGCTCTTGGCCCTGCACCCCAATCAACATATTTGTTGGTTAATTCTTCTGCATGCTCTGTGTTAGGTCTAGTTTTATGTACTAACTTCACAGCATATTCAATAACATTATCAGCAATAGGTACTCTACGAATCAAATGTTGGAAATAAAGAATCTCTTCTCCCGACATGACTCTATCGACCTGCTTCTTTTCATCGTTAGTAGTCGCTTTTACTACATTTACTTCATCCAAATAAGACGGGTAATCTAAGATGATATTAAACATAAAACGGTCTAACTGAGCTTCTGGAAGAGGATAAGTACCTTCTTGTTCAATGGGGTTTTGAGTTGCCAATACAAAGAAAGGTTTCTCCAATTGAAACTCTTTGTTTGCAATGGTCACCTTATATTCTTGCATTGCTTCCAATAATGCTGATTGTGTTTTTGGAGGCGTACGGTTAATCTCATCGGCTAAAATGATGTTAGAGAAAATAGGGCCTTTCACAAACTTAAACTGACGGTCTTGATCCATCGTTTCAGCTCCCAAAATATCCGAAGGCATCAAGTCAGGAGTAAATTGAATTCTACTAAAATCCAAATCTAATGCTTGAGCAACGGTATTAATTAATAATGTTTTAGCTAGTCCAGGTACACCTTGTAATAATGCGTGGCCTTGACTAAAAATTGCAGTCAACACAAAGTGAACGGTATCTTCTTGCCCGATCACGACTTTTCCAATCTCTTGTTTAAGCTGTAAATATTTCTGATGTAAAGCGTCTGCAGCGTCTTTATCTGAAGCAAAAGTAACTTTTGATGTCATGTCTTAATTGTTATTTCAGTTTTCGCCCAATAAAATGGAAAATAAGAACACATCATTTTCAATGTATTTTGACAATATGATCTATATGAAAAGGGGCGATCACAATCTATATTGAAATTAAGGTATTTTATCTAATAAAAAAAGGGCTTACTGATGTAATCAGTGAGCCCTTTCAAAATATTTTAAGATTGCTAGATGCTATTGACTACATCACAATCATCAAATTCAGGATCGATTTCGATAAAGACATCATTTTTAGCTGATTTAATCCACTTTTCTAAAATCTCATTTTTCTGAGAGTTTAGTGTCGCTTGCTGCAGCTTTTGATAATCATCTTTTAAGTTAGCGTAATGAGGTGGTTTATATTCAGAATAGTAAATGATACGAACCGCCTGTTGCCCATCTTCTGTACGATACTTTAATGGTTTAGAAGTTTTACCTACTGACATAGTATCAATAGCAAAGAATACCACAGGATCTAACTCATCTGTTGCCATATAAGAAGAACCTGTTAATTGGTTTTTAAAATAACCTGCATTAGATCTTGTAGGTTGATCATCAGAATAAAGGTTTACTGCCTTTTCAAAACCCAATGTATCTGAACTTGCAATTAAAGTTCTAATACTATCGAGGAAAGAAACAGCATCTTTAACATCCTGGTAATTTGATTTAGGACGAATAAGAATATGTCTTGCTCTAAAGCGACCACCTCTTCTCTCTAATAATTGAATCAAGTGAAATCCAAAGTCTGATTCTACAGGATCAGCAATTTCATTTGGATCAACAGTCAAAGCAATTTCTTCAAATTCTGGAACTAGCTCACCTCTACCGTGCCAACCTAAGTCACCACCTTTTCTTGCTGAGCCATAATCCTGAGAATATTGCTTAGCCAAAACAGCAAAATCTTCACCTGCTTCTATTCTTTTCTTAATATCTAACAGCTGTTGTCTTGCTTTCTCTTTTTCTGAATCTGATACTTTAGGATTTCTTACAATTTGCCCTACTTTCACTTCAGCAGCTAAGAAAGGAATACTATCTTTAGGTATCGACTCATAATACTTCTTTACTTGCTTAGGAGTAATAGAAACATCTGCAATAATTTGTTGTTGCATTGTTTGTACAGTCATCTGCTCCTTCACCTGATCTCTAAGATCATCTCTCAAATCATTTACAGAAGCACCCAACGTTTTTTCTAATTTTTCCTGCGAACCGGCTTGAAGAATGAAATACTGCATACGTCTTTCCAATTCTTCCGCTACTCTAGCATTGTCAACCTCAATAGAGTCAATTTGTGCTTTTGCATACATGATTTTATTCACAATCAAGTTTTTCAGCACTTCACATTTCGCTTTTTGCTTATCTTTTGAGTATTGGCCATTTGTCAACATTTGTTGATATCCAGCCTCTACCTCAGACAACAAAATAATGTTATTATCAACTTTTGCGATAATTTTATCTACTGGAACAGCGTCTGTTTGTGCGAAAGTCGCTGCGGAGATCATCATCAAAAGTCCTCCTAAAATAGATGATAATTTACTATTCATATTTTTGATCACTTACTTCTTGAGTAGTTTAGCGTTTAATCTTCATTAAAAAATATCTCATATTCTTGGTTCTTCGTTGCCTCATTGAACAACTCTGTCTCCAACTCTGTTCTCAGTTTTAATTTTCTTCTACCGAGAATCACATTTTTCACTTGTTGTTCTACAAATTGTAAAGGCGGAACCTGATCTACGATTTTATAATCTTCAATTTTGTAAAAGTAGGTATTATTTTCGTCGGATACGTCCCAAAACTTATCTCTTTTCAACAATTTTGCCACTTCTGCTTGAGATTTCATAAAAGGAGTTCCAAAGAGGAGTTCATCAAGATCTAACCAAACAGTATCTTCTAGATGTACAAAGTCAGCATAAGCAAAAGCAGAAGATCTCAATTTATCATTATCATCTTTTGATAAGATCCACTTTCTCACCTTTTTAAGATCTGGAGCATTGTTTGGATATCTTAAAAAGACACCCCTAACAATATTGGTTTTAAGAATAAAATCATCAGAATTAGATTCATAATGCTTCTTTACCTGTTCTTGTGTCACCAATGTGTCCAAATGTTGAGCAATATATTGTCTTTCATACTCGTGCATGATCAACTGATATTTATACTCCTCTAACCTACGGTTAATATCTAATTTTTCAACATCAACTTTAGTTTGAGCTCTTTCTAACATAATTGTTTTTCTCACCCAAGTATTGATGTATCTCTCTTTTATATTTAGCGAATCTGAAGCTGACATTCTTTCTGTCAATAAATTGCCTAATTCAGTATCATATAAAACCTTATCATTTACTTTAGCTAAGGCTACACGATTACTTTTAATATTCTCTTCTTCAACAGCTTTCTCGAAAGCACCTTTAATTTTATCACAAGAAAAAAGTGACAACGCTAATAATAAAAGAGTTAAAAATCTTCCGTTTGTCTTATTCATAAAGGCAAATTTAAAAATTTAGCGTTGGCATTCTATATACCCGACACACATTAAGTTCATTTTGATGAAAAAAAAATCTTAAATTATTTTAAAGTAATCATCTTTTCCATCAATTAGTCTCAAAAAGGATTACTCTTGCCTAAAAAAAATCCTCTATATTTGATTTCTCAAATACAAAATACGCACTTACCTTAGGGTAATTTTTATAATATATCATGAATTCAGCGCAGTTAAAAGATTTATTAGGTAGAGTTAACGACTTAGAAAGATACCTTGATATCAATAATAAAAAATCAGAAATTGAGGAGAAAGAGAAAGTAACAACTGCTGCCGGTTTTTGGGATGACCCTAAAACTGCTGAAGTACTATTAAAAGAAATCAAAGGATTAAAATCTTGGGTAGATAAGTTTGGAGAAATAAAATCTATGACCGAAGATTTAGAAACTCTATTTGAATTTTTTGAAGCTGGAGATGTTGATCAAGAAGAATTAGACACAGAAGGTAAAAAAACGGAAGAGGCCATCGAAGCACTAGAAGTGAAAAAGATGTTAGATGCTGAAGAAGATGGACTTTCTGCAATTATGGAGATCAACTCTGGTGCTGGCGGTACTGAATCTAATGATTGGGTAGAAATGCTTTTCCGTATGTACAAAATGTGGGGAGAATCTAATGGATATAAAGTTAAAACCGTCAATATTCATGAAGGTGAAGTTGTAGGTATGAAACAAGCTACGTTAGAATTTGAAGGTGATTTTGCTTACGGATATTTAAAATCAGAAATAGGTGTACACCGTATGGTACGTCTTAGTCCTTTTGATTCTAGTGGAAAACGTCATACTACTTTCGGTTCTGTTTTCGTATATCCTATTGTAGATGATTCTATCTCAATAGAAATTAACCCTGCTGATATTACTTGGGAAACGTTCCGTTCTGGTGGAGCAGGTGGTCAAAATGTAAACAAAGTAGAAACTGCTGTTCGTTTACGCCACACGTCAGGAATTATTGTAGAATGTCAACAAGAACGTTCTCAATTACAAAATAAAGAGAAAGCCATTAAGATGTTAAAGTCTAGGCTATATCAACAAGAAGTAGAAAAAAGAAATGCTGAAAGAGCAAAAGTAGAAAGCTCTAAGAAAAGAGTTGATTTTGGTTCTCAAATCAGAAACTATACAATGCACCCTTACAAATTAGTAAAGGATATTAGAACAGCCGTTGAAAAAACTGATGTTCAAAAAGTATTGGACGGTGATTTAAATGACTTCATCAAAGCCTATTTAATGATGAATTAATAAATAATCACTAGCTGATAGATCAGCATAGCAACAAAAATATTTAAGTGAGATTTACCAAAGTCTCACTTTTTTTATACAACTTTACCTACATAAACACATCGAATATAAACATTAACGCCATGAACATCGCTCTTGATTTTTTAAAAGAATTAGGAATTGAAAAACGTAACCCTGCCTATGCTACAGGTAGAACTTTTGCCGATTTAGATCCAAGTAGAGAAACTAGAAAAATCTACTCTCCTACCGATGGACAATTGATTGCTGAGGTAGAAATGGCTACCCAAGAAGATCTTGAAACCATTGTAACAACTGCTCAAAATGCATTTAACTCATGGAGAGTTTTACCTGCACCACAACGAGGTGAAATTGTACGTCAGATCGGAGAAGCTTTGAGAAAGTACAAAGAGCCTTTAGGGAAACTGGTTACCTATGAAATGGGTAAAATTTACCAAGAAGGTTTGGGTGAGGTCCAAGAAATGATCGACATTTGCGATTTTGCTGTGGGTCAGTCGAGACAATTGTATGGTCTAGAGATGAAATCTGAACGCCAAGATCACAGAATGTTTGAACAATGGCATCCTCTGGGCCTTGTGGGAATTATCTCTGCTTTTAATTTCCCTGTAGCCGTTTGGTCTTGGAACTCTATGATTGCAGCAATCGGAGGGAATGTTTGTATCTGGAAACCTTCCGAAAAAACACCCTTAACTGCCATTGCTTGTCAACATATCTTACAAGATGTATTGAAAAACAATGACCTTCCAGAAGGTTTATTCAGTTATATCATTGGTGATGCTGAAATTGGAGCATCAATGTCTCACGACAATCGCTTCCCGTTAATCTCAGCTACTGGATCGACAAGAATGGGTAAAAAAGTAGGTGCTGCTGTTGGTGCTCGCCTTGGTAAGTCTCTTTTAGAATTAGGCGGTAATAATGCACTTATTATTACTGAAAATGCAAACATTGAAATGGCCATTCGTGCAACAGTATTTGGTGCTGTAGGTACATGTGGTCAACGTTGTACTTCTACTAGGAGACTAATTGTACATGACACTGTTTACGATCAAGTGAAAGATCGTTTATTAAAAATATATCCATCCCTATCCATTGGTCATCCGTTGGATGAATCTAAATTAGTAGGTCCTCTTATTGATGCTGATGCTGTTCAAGCATTTAAGAATGCGATTGAAAAAGCGAAACAAGAAGGAGGTCTATTATTAACAGGAGGAGATGCTTACCAAGCAGAAGGACTTTCTGGAAATTATGTTCAACCAGCTATCATTGAGGCTGATAATAATTATCAAATAGTTCAAGAAGAAACTTTTGCTCCAATATTATATTTAATTAAATATAGTGGTGAAATTGAGAATGCCATTAAGATTCAAAATGATGTCAAACAAGGACTTTCTTCGGCAGTATTTACCAATCATTTATTGGAATCAGAAGCTTTCTTAAGTGCTTCAGGTTCTGATTGTGGAATTGCTAATATTAATATCGGTACTTCGGGTGCTGAAATTGGCGGTGCCTTTGGTGGAGAAAAAGAAACTGGAGGAGGAAGAGAATCGGGTTCAGATGCTTGGAAAGCTTACATGAGAAGACAAACGAATACCGTAAACTATGGTAAGGTTTTACCATTGGCTCAGGGTATTAAATTTGATATATAACTCTATTTAAGACGTACATCTTAGTGTTTTTTATTATTTAGAAACCACGATGTACGTCTTTTTTCTTACAATTAATAACGTAAAACTTACACGAATAATACGCTATACCTTGTTAATTATCTGTATATGTCTTTGTTATTCAATACGGTTTAGTTATATTGATTAAAGATTAGCTGCTCAACAGCTACCGTTACTTGTTGACTTCAAGTAGGTATATGTTTCATTAACTCTTATTCCCTACAGCTTTACTTTTACCAGATGGCTCAAAAAAAATATTACTCAGTTATGCTGATTGACGATAATGAGATTGATAATCTTATTAACCAAAAGATGATTGAGGCTTCAAAAATCAGCGATAACATATTTATACATTCAGGGGCTAAAAGCGCCATTGAGTTTTTACGAAATATCGAAAAACTTGGTGACATAGCTGATAAAGTGTTACCTGAATTGATATTCTTAGATATTGATATGCCTTTAATGGATGGATTCCAATTTCTAGATCTTTTTGATCAGTTAGAGGAAAAAACAAAAGAAAAATGTAAAATTATAATGTTGACATCTTCTATTAATCCACAAGATATAAGTCGATCTCAGAATTATAGTTATGTAAAAAAATATGTAAATAAACCACTTACACAGAAAAACTTAAGTGCATTAGAAGTATAGATCATTCTAGTTTTTCTATAAAGGTTGTCTCATTAAATTATGAGACAACCTTTTTTGTTGTTTTATTTTTATCACAACAAAGTACAACAACTCTGTTATCATCAGTTCTAAAATTTTTGATCATAAAAAAAACACTTCAACTTTAATGATAATAAGGTTGAAGTGTTTTTTTATATTTTAATGAGATTAATCTAATTCACCACTCACTAAACGTATAAACCTATCGTCCATTCTTATGCTTCTAGTAGGAGCAAAAATGTAAGGTGATTTTATTTGTGTATACCGTGTTATTATATTAGATACTTTAGCCATCTTATCTCGTTTTGCTTCAGACATACCCGTTTTCAACATTTTTAAGAATAAGGTAATCGACGGGCAACTTTCTTTACCCATTAAACGAATTTGTCTTTGAATACTATTGGCTAATTGATTAAATAATTCGAAATCTCTTATACAAACATACTGTAAGGCCAAAAGCGATTTCACTTCTAAAAAGGCATGAGGATATTTCTTTAAACTGATTTCATTTAGCAAGTTATTTAAGAATCTTGCTGCCTCATCAAATTCCTCGGCATAATAAGCAGAAATTGAACGGTAGACGATATAAGAAACATAATTTGGTATATCATTATCATCTGGCTCGAAATCATCAAAGACAACTTTGTTCTGCTCGAATAATTCACCTTGTGTATCTGTTTGTAATGCTCTTTGCAATTTTGTTTGTAAAAACTGCGATGGGAATGTATACTGATTACTATGCATTAATAAGGCTTGAACATCCTCATTGACAGCATCAAAATACCTACTTGCCTTTCTAAATACACCGTAATGTGTATAATATTCTAATTTTAAGAATTCAAATACATTATTTAGATGGAAATAAATTGAATCCATATGATATTGATCAAAAATCTGATCGATCTTATGGAAAATATCTTCTATAGGTTCTTCTTCATCGGTTTGTTTTACAGCATTTAAAGCTACTTGACTTTCATCCTCAATAAAGAGTCTATGAAAGATGTTCATACAACTCTGATACACGAAAGGACGATGAGATTCATAAAGCTTACAGGTATTGTTCATCTCTTTGTGTAAGAGGTCTAATCCTAGTTTATCCGTTTCATCTCCTGTGAAAGCATATACTCCAAACTTTTTAAAATAATCTGCCAAAATATCTTCAATTTTATCAACAGCCAACATGTATGCAACGTGCTTATTGTAAAGCTGGGAATAATTAAAGAAATCTGGGGAATTGATATGTAGTTTTTTAAGCGCTTTATAAACAACTGTTAGCTCATTAGAAAGGTCATAATCTAATAATTCCTTTTCTAACTTTTTAAGAGTAACGATAGATATGGCTCTTTTTTTAGTAAAGACCATTTCATGAATATTAGCTACTTTTTTTAATAGGTCAGCCCTTGGACTTTCCATTTGTTGAAGTAGATAATCTTCAATCTTTTGATTAAGTCGAGAACGCAATGTATAATATGCATTGGTATTCACATCCAATTCATTCATTATTTGCTGATCAGATGTTTTCTTCTCTCTCATCGAGGCAAGTAAATATGCTGATTTTTCTGCATTGCTGTCCACCAAATTAGTTTTGATGGCCTCGTAATCCTTTTCTGATAATTGTTTTACAATATGTTTTAGCCTCGCCATAAATATTTTTTGAGTGCTTTATTTTTCATTTAGATCGTGCCTAAAAAGTAGAATCAAATAGAATCATAGTAGAAATAATTTCAAGGCAAAGAATAATTTAGTATCGTACTCTAATTATTCATTATAAATATAAGCATAGATTAGCAATAATCTCATGTACTTTAATAGGTCTTTTTTGTACAATTTGGGAAAAAAGGGCATAAAATGTTTTTTTTCTACCAAGAGGCGATCCAATTCTTTAAAATATCAAGCCCAAATTCTGTCAAAATTGCTTCTGGGTGAAATTGAACCCCATGAATTGGCAACGTTTTATGTTGTATTGCCATTACCTCATTTTGCTCTGTTTTAGCGACCACTTCAATGTTATCAGAAAGGTGATCCAAGATTAATGAGTGATATCTTACCACTGTCAATTGTTCTGGAATATTCTGAAATAACAAAGAATTAGTATCACATGAGATTTTTGACATCTTCCCATGCATTGGTTTGATTGCTTTATGCACTTTTCCGCCAAAAAACTCACCAATGGCTTGATGCCCTAAACATATCCCTAGAATAGGATGGGTTTTATGGTAATAATTAATCACCTCCATCATATTACCAGCTTTATCGGGTGTTTCGGGACCAGGAGATAATACTACAGCCTCATATTTGTAAGGAGTGATTTCTTCTAAAGGAGAATCATTCCTAACTACTTCGACTTTCTTTCCTAACTGAGAGAAATAATCTACTAAATTATATGTAAATGAATCGAAGTTATCTAATAATAATATCATTGCTGGTTATTCTGGAAATCAAATAAGAAATTTTCTCTTTTATTAAATCTATAAGTTCTAAGCCAAAAATTAATTCTTAGTACTTACCTCAAAGTGAGTATGCGATGCAAAAATAAAAAAGGGAAGCATTTAACTTCCCTTTTTCTATAAATTTTCTTCAAATAATTCGTGTATTTCTTTACTATACCTTTTCATACTTGGCATTATCGTACCTCCTGCATCTAGAACCCAATCGTTTAAGTCTAATAATTTTGGATAAACTACAGAATCTTCCGTTACATCAGAGGGTAACCCTAACCCTGCAGAATTAAATAAACCAAGTATTACAGATAATGATAAAGCATATTTAAACCCTCCCAATAATAAAGCTGCTACATTGTCTAAATCGTCTAATACAGAATAGTCAATTTTATTTTGGAGCCACTTACCTAATAGGTTCAGTCCCATTGTCCCTCCAAAAAAGAAAACTACATAGGCAAAAAATACGGTAGATTTAGGCATCTCAAAATATGTTTTTGAAGATGAAAATGCTCCTGCTACACCAAAAAAGATTAAAGAAGCACCTATGATAAATACCACTGTTGATATTATTTCTAATAAAAACCCTCTTCTGAAACCTTTATAAGCTCCATAAACAATTGTTCCTAGTAAAAATATATCAGTCACTCTAATGTATGAAGTAAGAAATCCTAAATCTTGTTGCACGTCTTTACTTTAAGTTAGATTTATGAATTATTTTATTATTTATGATAAAGCTGCTTTCACTTTAGCAGATACCACTTTCATGTCGGCTACACCTGCGAATTTTTTATTGGCTGCGCCCATTACTTTGCCCATATCTTTTGGAGATGTTGCTCCAACGGCTGCTACTAATTCTTTTACAGCTGCTTCTACTTCTTCTTCAGACATTTGTTGTGGAAGGTAAGATTCAATTACTTTTAACTCCACTAATTCAACCTCAGCTAAATCTTCTCTTCCTCCTGATTTATAAGTATCTGCAGATTCTCTTCTTTGTTTCGCCTCTTTCATTAACAGCTTTAACTCTTGCTCTTCTGATAAGACTGTCCCTACTCCTTCTGCTGTTTCTGCAAGTTGTATTTTTGCTTTTATTTGCTTTAGCGTACCCAATGTGGCTTTATCTTTTGCCTTCATTGCGGTTTTCATCGCTTCTTGAATTTTGTCTTTTAAACTCATGTTCTTGTTAAGTATTTTAATTGCCTGTACGACAAAATTAATTCTAATATCGATACAAAAATAACAACTTATGTTACGATTGCTATTAATATACATAAATCATTAAAATTTCCTATCCACTTAAATGATTAATGTAGGTATACATCATCAAAAAGATGTTTTGAAGTTGGTATTGATTGAAAAAATCAAAAATTTGAAGAGCTTTCATGAACAATTAGATGATTTGTTTCCATCTATAAAGTATTCTCATCATTTTTGTAAAAAATCAGGATATAAACTAGGATTGATGATCCAATCATCTGTTCGAGTATCATTAAATCAAAAAATACTTATGACACGTTTAAGTGTGAATGTAAATAAGATTGCTACTATTAGAAATGCAAGAGGTGGCAATAATCCAAACTTAGAACAAGTAGCAAAAGATGCTGAAAGATTTGGGGCTGAAGGTATCACTATCCACCCTCGTCCTGACGAAAGACATATAACAAGACAAGATACTTACGATCTTAAAAAAGTAGTTACTACAGAATACAATATAGAAGGCAACCCTGAACCCCGTTTTATGGAGTTGGTTCTAGATGTAGTACCCGAACAAGCTACTTTAGTTCCTGACGCAGATGATGCTGTAACTTCTAATGCAGGATGGGATACTGTAAAACACAAAGAGTTTTTAACTAAAGTAACTTCTGATCTAAAAGCAAAAGGAATACGTGTTTCTATTTTTGTTGATCCTGATCCAATTATGGTAGAAGGTGCTCATGCTTGTGGTGCAGACCGTGTAGAATTATACACTGAACCTTATGCTGCACAATTTCATGACAACAAAGAAAAGGCTATTGCTCCTTATGTGGCTTCTGCAAAAAAAGCTGTTGAACTAGGGTTAGGTTTAAATGCTGGACACGATTTAGATTTAGATAATTTAGCTTACTTCCATCAAAATATTGAAGGTTTGGATGAAGTATCTATTGGTCATGCTTTAGTATGTGATGCTTTATATTACGGATTAGAAAATACCATTCAACTTTATCTAAAACAATTAAAATAATGAATTGGGAAAACATCATCGCAGATGTAAACCACTATTCTAATAATGAACAAAGTGTGCTTCAATTAATTGAAATGGGGCGCACTTTGCCATTAAAAGGCCTTCACCTTTCGCCATATTGGGTTAAAAAAGCCGTGAGAGATTTAGACAATTCTTCCCTCCCAATTTATACCACAATTGGTGGTGAAGAAGGATGTGCCTTAACCCAAGTAAAACTTTTTGAACTAGAGCAAGCCATAAAACACGGTGCCTTTGATATTGGTGTACACTTAAATATGAGTGCTTTTAGAAGTAATCTCCAATGGTGCAAAATAGAATTTTTACAACTCTCTCAATTGGCTCATAAAAAAGAAAGATGCATCAGTTTGTCAGTTCCTTCTTCGATTCACGACCAACAAGAAGCTGAGCAAATTTCGGCTTTAATTAAACAAAATGGTATAGATGGTATTACTCTAATGGAAGACAATATCAGTTATCTATCCACTTTTGAAAAATTAGATATTGAAATTAAACTTAAAACAAATGAACTAACAAAATTTCAGCATTTGTTAGAACAAAATGAGACAGCTTTAATGGTTCCTTATGTCAATCTGTCATAAAACCGTAAAAGGCATTTTAATTGTAAAAAGCTATCAAAAAAACATTTGAACATGAAAAAAACACTTCTTACTATCCTTATTAGTGTTTTAAGTGGTTTATCAGGCGCTTTTTTATATGTAGAATTTTTACAGCCTAAACCAACTGAAAACAACTTCACTTTCGCTTCTAATACAGAAGTGGATGAACACCCTTTGGTTTCTTCTTCTAATACTACGTTTCCAAGAGAAATAAATTCAGATCAGTTAGCATTATCAGCCTTTGCTGATGCTGCAGAGGTAAGTACTCAATCTGTGGTATATATTGTTACATATATCAAAGGATATTCGAACAGAAAATCTTGGATGGAATTATTTTTTGGCCCTCAAGGTCGTCAGAATAATTCTAGAATGGCAATGGGTTCTGGTTCTGGAGTAATTTTTACTAAAGATGGCTACATTGTCACCAATAACCATGTAGTAAAAGGAGCGGATAAAATTGAAGTGATTTATAATAAAAGATCGTATGAAGCCAAATTAATTGGTATTGATCCATCCACAGATATTGCTTTATTAAAAATAGATAAAAATGATTTACCTGCTATTCAAATCGCTTCTTCTAAAGCGGTAAGAGTAGGAGATTGGGTTTTAGCTGTTGGTAATCCTTTTAATCTAACGAGTACTGTAACTGCAGGTATTGTAAGTGCAAAAGGTAGAAAAATAGGGATTATGAATGATGTTTTTCCTATTGAATCATTTATTCAAACAGACGCTGCCATTAACCCTGGTAATAGTGGTGGAGCATTAGTGAATCTTCATGGTGATTTAGTTGGTATTAATACTGCTATTTTATCAAAAACAGGTAGTTACGCTGGATATGGTTTTGCTGTCCCTTCTGATATTGTTGCAAAAGTAGTGAATGACCTCAAGAAATATGGAGAAGTTCAGAAAGCCTTTTTAGGAGCTAGTATTAAAGAAGTGGATGAAAAAATTGCTGAGACCCTACAATTGAAAAATATTGAAGGAGTAGTCATCACGAAAATTGAAGGTGGTGCCGCTGAAAAAAATAAATTAAAAGAAGGTGATGTTATTCTCTCTATTGATAACTTTCCTATCGACACCGAATCGGCTTATGATGAACAATTAAGTTATTATGTCCCTGGCGATAAAATTAACTTAATTATCAAAAGAGATAACAAGGAGATTAAAAAAACAGTTGTTTTAACAAATATCGACGGTACCACAACAATTTCTGAGAAGAATGTATACGATGCCAAAGAAATTGGTGCTAAATTTACGCCGCTTTCAAAAATCGAGCAATCAAAATTAGGACTTAAAAACGGTATTAAAATCGAAGAAGTGGCTAGTGGTGGTTTGATTTCAGAAATGGGATTAAAAAAAGGGATGATTTTAGTTTCTATCAATAGATATCCGCTAGAAAACCCTAAAGATTTTTCAAAAATAGTATCCCGTATTCGAGGCCGAGTGATACTCGAAGTTGTAAAACAAGATCGCTCACATAGATACTTTAGTTATTATTTCTAGAATTAAAATATTATTATAAATATATCATGGAACACGTAAAAACCCTTATTGTAGGCTCTGGTCCTGCTGGTTATACAGCAGCTATTTATGCATCAAGAGCAAACCTAAAACCATTATTATACCAAGGTCCTCAACCTGGTGGTCAATTAACTATCACAAATGATGTGGAGAATTTCCCTGGTTACCCTAAAGGTATTATGGGTCCTCAAATGATGATGGAATTACAAGCACAGGCTGAACGTTTTGGTACTGATATCAGAAATGGTTTAGTTACTGGTGTGAAGTTTAACGAGAATGGGCCTCACGTTGCCACTATCGACGAAAAAACTGAAATTTCTGCTGATACAGTCATCATTTCTACTGGTGCATCTGCAAAATGGTTAGGTTTAGAGTCTGAAACTCGTTTGAATGGATCTGGTGTTTCTGCATGTGCTGTTTGTGATGGTTTCTTCTACAGAGGTCAAGAAGTAGCAGTTGTTGGTGCTGGTGATTCTGCTTGCGAAGAAGCACATTACTTATCAAACTTATGTTCTAAGGTGCACTTGATTGTAAGACGTGATGAAATGAGAGCGTCTAAAATTATGCAAGACCGTGTTATCAAAAAAGAAAACATAGAAATCCATTGGAACAGTAATACTGACGAAGTATTAGGTGATGACGTTGTGAACGGTGTTAGAATCATCAACAACAAAACACAAGAAAAAACAGAGCTGCCTGTTACAGGTTTCTTTGTAGCCATTGGTCACAAACCAAATACAGATATCTTCAAAGGACAGTTAGATATGGATGACGCTGGTTATCTGATCACAAAATCTGATAGCACAAAAACAAATATCAAAGGTGTATTTGCTGCTGGTGATGTTCAAGATACAGTTTACCGTCAGGCGGTTACAGCTGCTGGTACAGGCTGTATGGCTGCATTAGAAGCAGAACGTTATTTAACAGAATTAGAAGACTAGTAATAGTTTTTATGATACTTATTGTTGAAAAGTTTATCATTCTATAAATAAGATTTTTCAACCATAGATAAAGGTCCAATCATATATTTGATTGGACCTTTTTTTGAATGTCCCTGATATTATGCAATTTCGAAACAAAAATAACGTTAACCATTAAAAATATTAAAAGTAAACAGTTGTCTTTTAGGTCAATATTTTTTAACCTTGTAGAACTGAAATATAAACAAATTGACAAGCCTACCATGTGTGGCTCGCTGTATATAAATTATTATGTATCATAAATTTAAAAATGTGAACGGTAAGATTTCACAGGTTCTTTTTTTAACTACTTTTATTTTATTTGTTTCAAACGCTTCTTTTGGCCAAGGATTCATCAAAAAGCTATTTAAAAAGAAAGATAAAAAGGTAGAAGTTACAACAACTACTACTCAAGATGATACCCTAAAAAATCAATACGCTTCCTCTTCTTTCCTATTAAGTAATGGAGAAGTTGATTGTGCAGAAATCAGCTTAAAAAATGAAATTCCTACCCCTTATCAAAGAGTAAATCTTAATGAAACTTCTACTTGCCAAAATTTAGTAGAAATTCAGCCGGGAAAATTTATCGATGCTACTTATTTAAGTGGGTTTGATTATTTCAACACTTGGGACAACTACAATGTAAATCCATATAACATATCTCATAAAGTATTAAGTGATTCTATTCATTTAAATTTATATGATTCAACATCTACTGAAACTGCTTGGGCTTACCCTTTAGACAAGCCTCAAAGAGTGACTTCAAAATATGGTTTTAGAAGATGGAGGTTCCACCATGGTGTAGATGTAAAAGTGGCTATTGGAGATTCAATTCGCTCTATGTTTGATGGAGTAATTAGAATTGCAAAATACAACCGAAGAGGTTACGGATATTATGTAATGGTGAGACATAAAAATGGGTTAGAAACTCTATATGGACATATGAGTCGATATATTGTAAAGGCGGGTCAAGAGGTAAAAGCTGGAGAAGTGATTGGTCTAGGTGGAAATACAGGAAGAAGCACAGGACCTCACTTACATTTTGAAATCAGATACCAAGGTTACGGCTTTAATCCATCTGATATGGTAGATTTTGCACAACAAGAAATGAAAATCCCATCAGAATTTGAGTTGACTGCGAAAAACTACGAATTATTAATTGAATCTAAGAAAAGTGTTTATCACCGAATAAGATCAGGAGATTCCTTATGGAAGATCAGTAGAAAATACGGTACATCTATCACTAAAATATGTCGATTGAACGGAATGTCAAAACGAACTACTTTAAGGGTAGGTAGGACAATCCGAGTGAGATAACAAAAAGCCTTTCAACAATTTATGTTGAAAGGCTTTTTGTTTATTAATCCATTGCTTGATATCCTCTTTTATTCATCAAATAATGAAGTATACCATCCTTTAATCCCACTCCTGGAACTATTATCCTTTCGGCTTCAGCAATCTTCATAACATTGGTATAGATATTAGAAGCAGGAATAATTACATCTGCTCTATCATCATTTAATCGCAACTTCTTAATTCTTTCCTCAAGAGTAAACTCACCTAACCAATCTTTCAGCTTTAAGAGTTCACTTAATGTAGTTGTTCTATCATCACTTTTCTTATGTTTGGATAAGTTGAAAAGCTTATTAATGTTACCTCCTGTACCAAGGGAAATCACTTCTTCACCTTGAAGATAATAAGGTGCTGATTCCAGTTTATACCACTCTTCCATCTTCTTAAACACTTCTTTGCTGTCTTCCTCATTTAACTGTCGTACACTACCCATTTTAAATGATTTTGAAGCAACCTTAGTATTGTGTTTGTATAAATTTATCTCAGTACTTCCTCCTCCTACATCAATATGCACCACATTTCCCATAGGAATATGTGAATCTAAAGCATAAGAGATCATCTCCGCCTCTACTTTGCCTTCAATAATATCAATCTTAAGACCGTCTTTATAATATACTCTATCAACAATTTCTTTACCGTTTCGAGCTTCTCTCATAGCAGACGTTGCACAAGCAATATAATCATCCACCTCCAACAGGTCGAATAATGTAGAAAAGACTCTCATTAATTTGACGAACTTTTCTTCTGTTGGCCTTAGTATTTTACCTGTTTTAAAGACGTCTGTCCCTAACCTTAAAGGGAAACGCATGTATTCAATTTTTTTAAAAACAGTTTTGCCAGCTTTATCTTCATGAGTGGTTACCACCTGAAAACGGATAGCATTTGACCCGATATCTATTGATCCTAATCTCAAAATAGTAATAGTTTATTTTGTAACCTGAGTAAAAAAAAGTGCTCAAGTTTATAATGAAGTATGTTGCTTAACTTATTGTTAATGCTTTTCGTGTCATTAGACTCAAAAAATGATACCTATTAAAAATTGCATTTTGAATAGAATCCTAATAAGTGAAAAATTGATGTAGTCTAAAGTAGTTCTGAAATATAAAAAATAGAAACCGAGAAAGAAAATCATTAACATCATTGTCTCTCCACCCCCGAAACATTATAAACAAAAAAAGAGAGGTGCTAATAAAAGCACCTCTCTTGAGAACTATATCAATAAATAATACAACTAATCGTTTAGAATTACGAATGTGTATTTTTTACATCGAATCAAATGAGCTTTCTCCGTGGAATGCTTCATCAATACCTTCTTTTTCTAATTTGTTAGTTACACGACCACCTTGAGTGATTAATGCAGTTAACTTGAAGATAATAAATGATGCCACACCAGAGTAAATTATTGTTACAAATACTGCTTTTAATTGTACAAGTACTTGACCTGGGTTACCATATAATGCACCTGCTGCACCATTTACTTCAGGGTTAGCAAAAACACCTGTTAAAACAGCACCTACAATACCCACTAAACCGTGAATACCAAATACATCTAACGTATCATCGTAACCTAATTTCTCTTTTAATTTAATAACACCCCAGAAACCAACAGCTCCTGAAATTAAACCAATAGCTAAAGCACCTGAAACATCAACATACCCTGAAGCTGGAGTGATACCTACTAAACCAGAAATCACACCTGAAGCTGAACCTAATAAAGTTGGTTTCTTTTCCATTGTCAACCATTCCATTAGTAACCAAGCCATACCACCAGCTGCTGCTGCTACGTTTGTAACCATCATTGCGTTTGCTGCTACGAAATCTGCGGCTAATTGAGAACCACCGTTGAAACCGAACCATCCAAACCATAATAATGCCGAACCTAAAACCATTAATTTGATAGAAGAAGGCTTATTTGTATGTTCATCTTTAGCTAAACGTTTACCCAACATTAATGCTAAAACTAAACCTGAAACACCTGCATTTATATGAATAACTGTACCACCTGCAAAATCTAATTCTCCATCTTGGCTAAGGAAACCACCTCCCCATACCCAGTGGGCAATTGGAGAATATACTAAGGCAACCCATAACACTGAGAAGATAATCCAAGTTGAATATTTTACTCTTTCGATAATTGCTCCACTTACAAGTGCTACTGCAATAGCTGCAAAAGTACCTTGGAACATAATAAATAAGATTCTAGGGATAGAACCTTCAACGTCTGTAATTTTTACATCTGCTAATAGGAACGAAGTGAAGTCTCCGATATATGCATTTCCTTTTCCAAATGCTAAGCTATAACCAATGATAACCCAAACTAAAGTACCTGTACAAAATGCAGTGTAACTCATACCAATTGTATTTAACACTGTTTTTCTTTGTGCAAGACCACCATAGAATAATGTTAAACCTGCAGGAGTCATTAGCATAACTAATGCTGTTGCAATTAACATCCATGCTGTATCACCTGAATTTAAAGCAGATGTATCAGCAGAGAAACCTAGAGTAGGTATAAGGAGAACGGATAGTAATAACGCCACACTTTTAGCGTTGAAACTTTTTAATGAAATCATAATATAATAGGTGAGTGTGTTAGTAATTTTCAATTTTACCTTACAAACTTAAGAGATTACTAACATAAAGTCCAAATTTTTAACAGAATAATATCTATTTAGGGGTTAATTTTTAATCTAAACAAATTCAAAAGTGTATTTTTAATTAAAAATAAGATCAATTTAAAACCCTTCAAGTTGATTTTTTTAATCAAAATCCAATCAAAGGGTTAAAATTTAAACCAAAAGATTATTTTTAACCCTATTTTTAATAAAACACTCAAAATTGAACCTATTTTCTCTTTAATAAGAGCTTAAAACGAAAAAAAGCTATTCATTTTCATGAATAGCTTCCTATTTTTTAATTTTTCGTCAATTATGGGGCTAATCTTGATCTTAACCACACTCCTGCTTCATTTTTCTCATATTGAATACGATCATGTAACCTCGATGGCCTTCCCTGCCAAAATTCAATTCGAGTAGGATTTACAGCAAAACCGCCCCAATGAGGTGGTCTAGGTACCTTTGTTATAAATTTAGCTGCATATTTAGCAAAACGAGTGACGATAACATTTTTAGAAGATATTTCAGAACTCTGTTCTGATGCCCATGCTCCAACCTTACTTTTATAAGGTCTAGACTCAAAATAAGTATCAGAAGTTTCCTCAGATACTTTTTCTACAGTCCCTTCAATACAAACTTGACGTTCTAACTCTGGCCAGAAAAAATTCAAGGCTGCCTTTTTAGTATCTTGTAGAGCTTGTCCTTTTCTACTATTATAATTAGTATAAAATACAAAAGCATTTTCTTCTACACCTTTTAGTAATACAGTTCTAGAAGATATAGCTCCTTCTTTAGAGACTGTAGCTACATTTAGAGCCGTTGGTTCCATCACCTCTGCTTTTATCGCCTCTTCTAACCATATCTCAAATTGTTGAATTGGATGATTCAACACATCTGATTCCTCTAAAGCTTTTTTAGAGTAGTCTTGTCTTATATCAGCAATCTTTGACTTCATATATATATTATTTTGATGCGGCATCTTTAATACCACAATACATTTCTGCTATTCTATTGGCACATAATTCTCCATCCATTGCTGCAGATGCTATTCCGCCAGCATAACCTGCACCTTCACCCGAAGGAAATAATCTTTTTAACTGTGTATGTTCACAAGTTTCTTTTTCTCTAGGAATACGAACAGGAGATGAAGTTCTACTTTCAACACCTACTATTTGTGCTTCATTCGTAAGGTATCCTTTCATCTTTTTCCCAAAATCTTTAAAGCCAAATTTTAATCTATGCGATAAAGCTTCTGGTAATACCTCTCTCATATCTACTGATAACAAACCAGGTTGATAAGATGTTTCATTAAGATCACTAGATACTTTACCTTGAACAAAATCTACCAAACGTTGTGCTGGGGCAACTTGAGTTCCTCCAGCGACTACACAAGCTTGTTTTTCTATGGCTGCTTGAAATTCCATGGCTGCTAATTCGCCATACTTCTCTATATAAGGTGCAAATTCATCATCATCAACAGAAACTACTATTCCTGAGTTTGAAAATTTTGAATCTCTTCTTGATGGAGACATACCATTAACAACAACTTCTCCTGGAGCAGTTGCAGATGGGACAATAAATCCACCAGGACACATACAAAAAGAAAATACACCTTTCTTTTGTCCTTTATAACCTACTTGAGAAACTAAAGAATAAGCTGCAGCAGGAAGATACTCTCCTCTATTTCTATCTTGTAAATGATATTGTACTTGATCTATTAATCCTTGTGGATGCTCAATTCTTACCCCTAAAGCAAAAGGTTTTCTTTGAATCTCGATCTCTTTTTGATGAAGTAGTCTAAATATATCTCTCGCTGAGTGTCCGGTAGCCAAAAGCACCGATTCTCCCTCATGTTTCACTCCATTTTGAGTAACTACTCCTTTAATTTCATCCTTATCTAGAATAAAATCAGTCACTCTAGTTTCAAAATGAACCTCACCTCCAGCATCTAATATACTTTGGCGCATTTCAGCAATCACTTTAGGTAGTTTATTAGTACCAATATGAGGATGTGCATCAATTAATATTTCTTCAGAAGCAGAATGTGCTACAAATATTTCACAGATTCTTCTAAAGTCTCCTCTCTTTTTAGAGCGAGTATAAAGTTTACCATCAGAATAAGTACCTGCACCACCTTCTCCAAAACAGTAATTAGAATCTTCGTTGACTATATTTTTCTTATTAATATTAGCCAAGTCTCTTCTTCTCTTTTGAACATCATTCCCTCTTTCAAGGATGATTGGCTTAATACCTAATTCTAAAAATCGAAGTGCTGCGAATAAACCTGCAGGGCCTGCCCCTACTATAATCACTCTTTTTGCATTACTTACTTCTTTATAATCTTTTTTATAATCAATAGACAAAGAAGGTGTTTCATTAATAAAGATTTCTGCTTGTACATTTACCTTTACTTTTTTCTTACGAGCATCCACAGAACGACGCGTCATACGAACGGTCACTTCTTTTTCGTTTTGTAGCTTTTCTTTTCTTAAAACATAAGTTTTAAAATTATCATCATCAAAAGCCACATTAGGTGGAACTACATACTGAGAAACTTTTTTCATGTAAAAAGAATTAATTGATCAATTTATAAGGAATGCAAAATTAGGCATTTAGGATGAACATTATGATGTGCAAAACATCATTAACAAAAAAAGCAGTCGAAAAATCGACTGCTTCCTTGATTATCAAAAGTAAAATTCAATTAGTTTACTTTCTCTGATAACTCTTGTACTTTATCGTAGGCATCTTTTTTACCTGCTTCGAAAGATTTTTTATACAATTCTAAAGCTTCTGTATAAGTCGCTTTCTTTTTCTTAGGAGCTAGTTTTGTTCTTTTAGCAGCTTCTTCCAGTGCTTCAGCTTGTGCATAATAAGCATCAGCTTCAGTTTTCTTAGCCTGAACCATTAACTCTTGAATTCTATTTTTCTGAAGAGTAATTTCTTCGTTATTTTTTTGAATGGCAACTTCTTGATCAGAAAGCTCTTTTGCTTGTAAATCTACTGTTTTGATTAAAGCATTCTTTTCTGAAGTTAAGTTTTCAACATTGCTCTTTAGTCTTTCTATTTCTTGAGACTTTTGATCTAATTGTTGTCTTAACTTTCTGATAGTATTAGCATAGGCACTATTCTTAGCATTTGATTTTGCCAAACTAGCTTCCATTTGCTCCATACGTTGCTCAGATTCTTTCATGTAAGCATCAATAGCTCTAATTTTTTCCTCATAAGTCTTACCAGAAATCCCTTTCTCCATATCAATGTATAAAAGGTTTCTAGAAGCATCGATAGAATCTATTAAAGCACCTACCTCATTTAATGTCTGAGCAGCTGCTTCTGCTCTAGCTAAATCTTCTTGAAGTTTTGCATTAGTCTCTTTCAATTGTTCATTCTCTTCTTTAATACCGCAAGCACCAAAGATGAATGCTAATGAAACAATTAAAAAAGCTTTAGTTTTTGTATAATTCTTTAGCTTCATGTTTTATTCTTATTAGTATAATCTATTTTACACAGACTTAGACAAATGTAAATTCTTTTGTTTAACAATCAAAAATTGTCTCTTTTTTTTCATTTCTTTTAATTTTTACTTTTTGAGGGTAAAATATTAGAAGGAAACGGGATTAATGTATAAATTTGTCCAACAATCAAACATTCTCCTATTTACTTCTACAAAGAAAAAAGGAGACTTTTTTTTAATGAATAAGATAAAGATATTAAGGATCATTGCTCGTCTTAACGTAGGTGGCCCTGCAATACATACTTCAATATTGTCAGAACAACTGAATAATGACAAATTTAACACCCTACTCGTTGCAGGTAAAGTCCCCGAAAATGAAGGCGACATGAGTTACATTGCTGAAGAGAGAGGTGTAAAAGTTCGTTACCTAAATACCCTACAAAGAGAACTATCTCCTATCAACGATTTAAAATCAATTTTAGAAATTGATAAAATCATTCGAGAATACCAGCCTGACATTATTCACACGCATACTGCAAAAGCAGGGTTTGTTGGAAGAGCTGCAGTTGTTTTAAATAATTTTTTAAGAAGAAAAAAGATTAAAGCAGTTCACACTTTCCATGGCCATGTATTTGACGGTTATTTTTCTCCTATTAAAACAAAAATATTTCTATTTATAGAACGTTTTTTAGGGCATTTCACCGATGTTATTATTACTATTACGAATAAACAGCAGAAAGAAATCCTTTCTTTAGGCATCGGTACACCTCCAAAACATCACATGATTCCATTGGGATTGGATTTAAATAAGTTTTTTCAAAATTCAGAAAAAAACTTCCTTCATAAAAAGTATAATATTGAAAAAGACATTAAATTAGTTGGTATCGTTGCTCGTTTTACCCAAATAAAGAATCTCAAATTGTTTATTGATACTGCTAAAATAATCCTTAATAATAGGAACGATGTTCACTTTTTTATGGTTGGTGATGGTGAGGATAGAGATATGCTAGAAAATTATTCATCTCAACTAAATTTAGAAAAAAACATTACTTTCACAGGATTTTTAAAAGATCTTCCTTCTATTTACTCAAGTTTGGATTTAGTTTTGCTAACATCTAATAATGAGGGTTCACCTGTTTCTATTATTGAAGCAATGACAAACGGTAAATCTGTAGTGTCTACGGCTGTTGGAGGTGTCCCTGATTTATTTACTGATTTTGGCAAGGAATTTTTAGTTGATAAAAATGACGCTAATGCCATGGCGAAAGCATCTTTAAAACTTTTGAATAATGATAACTTAAATTCTAGATTCATTCAAGAACATCAAGACCCTACCTACAAAAAATACAATTATAGTCGACTCGTAAATGATTTGACTAAAACTTATAAAGAATTAACATGAACCAATCCACTTTATTGCTGAGCTTAACAGTTGGTGCGATCGTTTCCTTCATCATCACTCGATTGCTTATCAAACAAGCAGTCCGTTATAACATTGTTGATAAACCACGAGCGGATCGTTTTCACACAAAAACTACAGCTTTAATGGGCGGTATCGCAATTGTAGTATCATTTATTATTGGATCTACGTTTTTAGGAATCCTTCCTATTCCATGGTCAATAATTAGTGTTTTAGGTATTACACTTTCGATGTACCTCTTATTTAATAACAAAAGAATAAAAGCCATAGTTAGCTGCTTTATTACTGTTTCGTTGTGTTTCGGTAGTATATTTTTTATATACCCTGATGCACCACTTACAAATAAATACATCTGGCTATTTACAGGTGGGCTAATTATTTTCTTTACAGGAGCATTTGATGATAAATCAAAAGCTATGGAGCCTAAGGTTAAATTATTTTTCCAAATTGTTGCCGGATCAATTGCCATATTCGTAATGGGTTCTGCTAATTTCCTTCCTCCTGTATTAAGTCAACTATTTACTTTCTTTTGGATTATTGGGGTAATTAATGCTTTGAACCTAATTGATAACATGAATGGTTTATCTCCAGGTGTAGCTGCTATTATTGCTTTATCATTTGGTATTTTTGCTAACATTTATTTCCAAAATACAGAAGTAGCCTTAGTTAGCTTAATGCTTTCTGCTGTGCTTATCGGATTCCTTCCGAATAACTTTCCAAACGCTCGTATTTTTATGGGTGATTCAGGCAGTATGTTCTTAGGATATATGTTATCAATGATCGGTGTGTCGTTATCATGGCAAACCACCGATATCAACATTGGAATACTTACTCCTATCCTTTTAATTTCTTATCCAATTTTTGATGTAACTTTTGTTACTATCAACAGAATTAGATCAGGTAGACCAATTTATGTTGGAGGTAAAGACCACTCTTCTCACCTATTAGTGAAATTTGGTTTTTCACCTAGAAACGCTGTATTAATGATATATGGTTTATGTATTCTTACATCAATCATTACTTATTATATTACTACTTTAGATTTAGGGTATGCAAGTACTGCATTAAGTATCATCCTTTTCACTTTCTCTGTGTTAGGACTAATGCTTACAAAATTGCACGATAAAGATTACATGAAACAAAAGGAGAAAAATACTCCTGTTGGACAAGAATCAGAAGATGTGACTAGAATTACTTCTATCACTCCTAATGTATCTAAGAAATACAATAAAATTGATTAATCATTCTTTGGCTCACTTAAAAAAGCCACTGTTTGAAATATAAAAAAGAGAGTTATTCCTTCAACAATTTGGAATGACTCTCTTTTTTATTTGTTCTAATTTAGGAATGACAACATTGACATCTAACTATAATTGATTTGGCTTTATCTAGCCAACTTCACTTTTGTCCATCCAGCAAAACGAGGATTATCTCCAGTAACCCATGCAGTACCCGTTTTAATATCAAAAACCATAGATTCTACCGTTACAAATGTTTTATGATCATCATCTTTTGACATATTCAATGGACGGTGTTCTAACATGTATTTCATAGCATCCACATCTAAAGTAGTTGTATAAGTCAAATAATTAAGTGCTGCAGTTTCACGAGCAAATGAATCCATACAAATCGCGTTAGCTTCTGGTTTAGAATATTTCTTAAACATCATCTCTTTGATCTCATCATTGTGATTGGCAGACGCAGACCCTCTATCTTCTTTGTTTACAATTTTAATCCCATCTTTTGTCATTCTCACAACAGCATGATGACCAAATCTATCTGCAACAGTAAATGACAGTGGAACTATAGGCTCATAACCTTCCATTTTTTCAACAAAATCTGCCACAGAATTAGCTTGCGTTGCAGTAGCTAATATCACATCAGTAGATAATAAATTATCTTGACCTAAATTATCATGTAAATCTACTGTTGCCAAGAAGTTGATTGTAATTGCTACATTCTTCCCCATTCCTTGGAAGTGGCCTCCATTTGTACTGTAATAAATGCGATTATCTGTTCTTACTACCTCTGTGCGTTTTTCTAAGTACGCTAACCCCATATCATTATTCTGACCAACAATACCATTATCAAATGCTATAGTTGTACAACCTCTAATTGTTTCATCTAACACTTTACCACTCTTTCTAAGGCTTTGTAAAATTAGAACATCATCTATTGAAGTTGCTGCATATAAATGTGTCACATCCACTCCTCTTATTTCTGCTTGACGTTCCATTAATGCAGCATATTCAGGATTTACTTTACGGGCATTTTCTTTCGTGCTTTGAATCTGTGCGATTAGATCTTCAGAAGCTTTTGTTCTTGGTTGTTTGGCTAAATATTGAGCTTCTTCTTCTACAGAGTAAACATCAATAACATCAACAGTCTCTTGACCGGCTGTTCTTTCTGCATAAAAATAAGATAGATTATCTCCAATTTTTTGTTTCTCTTGAGCAATTGATAAAGATGAAATTGACACTAATAACACTGCGAATAATGTTTTAAACTTTTTCATAATTGTTTTTTTTAATTTGATAACGATACAAATATGAAGAGTTTGTTCACCTGATATAAGTAACTTACAGTAATGAGAAGTTACTTACCCTTTTGCTTTTCTGAAAAAAGTGACAAAAAAAGAGGGATTCTCTTTATTCGAGAACCCCTCTTTAGTATATAGATGTAACTATTGAATTACTCAGCAGCTACTTGCTCATTCTTTGCAGTTAAGAATTCTTCAAATTTAGCTAAATCTACTTCCTCTTTGTTAAGAGAAACTTTTTCTTTAGCTGCACCGAAGATCTTCTCGTTGTACACTTGCTCATAAGTTTGCTCGAAGTACTTACCGTTTTCAGCAGTTAAGTAATTTTGAACGAACTCACCCATTCTATCGTCTTCATCACCCATGAAGTTACCGAATTGAGCTTTGATTTGTTCTAAAGCAGCAGCTTCAACATCTTCTTTCTCAACTTTAACCTCAGCAGTTTCAGCAATAGCATCAGAGATAGCTCTCCACTTTACAGCTTCTTCGAACTTAGCAATGTTACTTTCTACTTCCTCGTCAGTTGACTTAGGATTGTTTTGCTTAAATACTGTTTTCAATAATTCAGCAGGTAAAGCAATTGGGTTAGCCTCAACTAAAGCATTACGAACGTTTTCGTTTGTAACGTTATCGATAGCTTGTTGGTTAACTTCACCGATTGTCTTTTTCAATTCAGCTCTGAATTCTTCTTCGTTAGAAGCTTTATCAGGACCGATAACCATATTAAAGAAATCTTGATCTAATTCTGGCTCGTGGTTACGAGTGATTTTAGTGATTTCGATAGTGAAGTTACCATTGAATTTCTCAACATCTTCAGTACCTAAGAACAAACCTAAACGCTTGCTATCTTCGTACATTGTGTCGATATCTAAAGTAACAACATCACCTACTTTCTTACCGATGAATTGATCAGCAATACCTTCAGCTAATTTCTCGTCTACATCAAATGCAGCTCCTTCTTTAGAGTACTCACCTGCTTCAGCTTTGAAAGTTGCAGTTACTAAATCACCTTTAGCTACTTCTTCAGCATCTTTCTTAGTTGGGTAAGATTCTTTCAACTTAACAATCGTGTTATCAACATCAGCGTCAGTAACAGTTAAGTTAAAAGTATCAGCAGTAATACCTTCAGTCTTAAGTTCAAAATCAGGTAACAATAATTCGAATTCAACAGTTTGCTCAGCACCCAACTGTTCAGGAGTGACGAAGTCACCTTTGAAGATTGGTTGGAACAATGGTTTTACATTATTGTCTTTTAAGTAAGTGTCAACAGCTTTTCCAACAGTTTCGTTGAAAGTATCCATTTTTACTTGCTTACCGTACATTTTTTCTACCATTGACATAGGTACTTTACCTGGACGGAAACCTTTCATATTTGCCGTTTTAGCATATTGCTTCAACTTGCTTTTATACTCAGGCATGTAATCCGATTCAGTAACGTTTACAGTTAATAAACCGTACGAGTTCTCCTGTTTATCTAATTTGAATTCCAAAGTTTTATGATTTTTGGTGTGACAAAACTCTATTTTAATATCAGAAAAAGAGAAAAATCTTTTTTTCTAAATTGATTTTTCGAAGTTCAAGTAATACCAACAACTTTTTACGTCATCAACTTTTTACTTGAATTTCTAATTCACTCTCATTTTTATTTGTTTTTAAACCGTTGATACACAATAAAAAACAATTTAATTTCTATGAGAGTTGCACTATAAACAAAATACCTATAATAGACATTTTAATTTAAAGCGATGCAAAGGTAGTGAACTCATTATTAAAATCATTAATGTTGACCTAAAAAAATGTAAACAACTGTTACCTAATTTTTTAATTGATATTCTTACAAAACTTTGTCAACACTACTTTTTTTTACCTATTTTTATAAATCTAAAGTATTCATAAGGTTACAAAATTTGGTCACAGGATTTACAGATGAAGATTGACTTAGAAAAAGAAAGGTTTGAGCTGCTCAAAATGTATGGGCGATTACTAAGAAAAGCGCGTCCTTTTTTAAATGACCCTGATGATATTAAACAAATAAAAGCTGCTTTCCTATTTGCTTCTGATGCTCATCAAGATATGAGAAGGAAATCTGGAGAACCTTTTATTTATCATCCTGTAGCTGTAGCTACTATTGCTACAGAAGAAATTGGGTTAGGGACTACTTCAATTATTGCCGCTTTATTACATGATGTAGTAGAAGATACCGACTACACCCTTGAAGATATTGAGGAACGATTTGGACCTAAAGTAGCCCTAATTGTTAATGGGCTTACTAAAATTTCTGGAGCCGCTCAAAAAGGTGGTTCTCTACAAGCTGAAAACTTTAGGAAAATGTTGCTTACCATTGCTGAAGATGTCAGAGTGGTTTTAATCAAAATTGCCGACCGTTTGCATAATATGCGAACATTAAAGTCGATGCCTAAAGACAAGCAACTTAAAGTTAAAGCAGAAACAGAATATATATACGCTCCTTTAGCACACCGTTTAGGCCTTTATAATATCAAGTCTGAATTAGAAGATTTGAGTTTAAAATATTCTGATCATGTTTTATATGATGAGATATCTAAAAAGCTTAAAGACTCTGAGGAAGCTCGTGAACATTTCACGAACGAATTTAAGACCCCTTTAATTGAGACTTTAGATAAACAAGGTTATAAATACACCATTAAATCAAGAACTAAATCTATCACTTCGATTGCTAATAAAATGAAAAAGCAACAAGTGCCTTTTGAAGAAGTTTTTGATTTGTTTGCGGTACGTATCATTTTTGATTGCCCTAGAGAGGTAGAAAAATCTACTTGTTGGCATGTCTACTCAATAGTTACCGATTTTTACACCCCTAATGTAAGTCGTTTAAGAGATTGGATTAGTATGCCGAAAGCCAATGGATACGAATCTTTACATACGACTGTTATGGGGCATAATGGTCACTGGGTAGAAGTACAAGTACGTTCATTACGCATGGACGAAATTGCAGAGAAAGGATACGCTGCCCATTGGAAATACAAAGAACAAGGTGGAGATGTAAATAAAGAAAAAGGAATTGAACACTGGCTAAACGAGGTGCGTTCCTTAATGGAAAATGACAAAGTAAATGCTGTTGAATTCCTAGATGACTTTAGAACTAGTTTATTTAATAAAGAAGTTTTTGTATTTACTCCTAATGGTGATTTAAAAGTATTCCCTCAAGGTTCAACCGTTTTAGATTTTGCATTTGATATTCATACCGAAGTTGGTGCCAAATGTTTAGGAGCAAAAATTAATGGCAAATTAGTACCATTAAGCTATCAACTAAACAATGGTGATCAAATTGAGATTTTGACAGCCAACCAATCTAAAGCTAATGAAGGATGGTTAAAAATTGTAAGAACTTCTAGGGCTCGTGCCAAAATTAAATCTCACTTAAAAGAAGATAGAAAAAGAGTCGCTTCAATTGGTCGTGAGATTATTGATCGTAAGTTCAAGCAACTTAAAATCAAATACGATGACCGTATTGCACAGCAATTACGAGATTTCTTTAATCTATCGAGTGAAACAGACCTTTATTACCAAGTTGGAGAGGGAATTATTGAACACAAAGAAATTAAGAAGTTCAGAGATCACCTCGACCATAATAATCAAGTAAAGAAAAAGAAAATTGTTCCTGATTCTGCGAAAGAATTCAAGAACAAAATTAAAAATATTAGACAGGACGATGACGAATTAGTCATTGGTGAGGACATGGATAATGTTCATTACTCAATCGCTAATTGTTGTAACCCTATACAAGGAGATGATATTTTTGGTTTTATTACCATCAATAATGGTATAAAAATTCATCGTACAAATTGTCCTAACTCTATTGCTATGATGGCTAATTATGGCTATCGTATAATCAAAGCTAGATGGGCATCTGAAAAAGAAGCACAATACATTTCTAAAATATCTATAGAAGGTACCGATAGAATTGGTCTTGTGAATGATGTTACTAGAATTATTACCTCTCGTTTAAAAGTAAATATCCGCTCTATTTCTATTGATACACAAGACGGTATCTTCAGAGGTACAATAGAAATTGCTGTAAAACACTTAAATGAATTTGAGAAGGTAATAACCGAAATTGGCAATATTGAAGGAATTATTCGTGTAAAACGACATGATAATTGAGTTTTTTATCAAAAACATTACGCTACAATGTGTGAATTCACATTGTGGCTTTTTTTTTGCCAATTTAAAAAGTGGATTTTAAGATTAATTTTTAGCATAAAAATAATATTAATCTATATCTACCGTTATTAAATCAAACAAAGTGTATTCGACCGTTGGAGGTATTTTTTTAACCCTTCCAATTTTAGGAATAAATCAGCTGCAACAAATATGAAAACAGGATACTTAGATCAAGCATTATCTATATACCAAGATCTTTCCAGAGAAGTTACAATAGAAGGATTATGTAATCAAATCCTACATATTATTCACAGTAAATCTATAGCTGAGAAAGTTTCTATTATCCTAAAGTCAGAAAATGACTTTATCCTGAAAGCTTCCAAAAACAGAAGTAACGAAGAAATCTTTTTTAATGAAACAAACGAAGTAGCATCACCTACTGATTTACCTCTTGCTATTTTAAATCAGATTAAAACGCCTAAATCTACTATCGTTGTTAACCTTGAAAAAGTAAATGAACAAGTAAAAAATGTTCCTTACATCAAAACTGTCAACCCTCAATTTTTAAACTTTATTCCTCTTTGGAATCAAGATACGATGGTTGGATTCTTGATGTTGGATCAATATCAAAATATTAATACCCCTTCTGAACAAATTAAGTTTTTACAAATTTTGGCTCCTCAAATGGCAATATTGCTACAAAAGGCAGCACAAAATTCAATCCCTGAACAGAAGGAAGATCAAGAAGAAAAACATAAACAGTTAAAAGGTTTTGAAATTCAAGCTATTCAAGAAGTAGGACAACTTATTGCCTCTACAGATAGTTTGGATAAAATGACTGTGACTGTGTATGAAAAAATCAACCAATTGATTGATGCGAAAACATTAGATATTGGTGTGGTGAATAAAGAAAACGGTATGCTAGAATTCCCTGCAACTTATGAAAATGGGATTAAACTAGACTTTAACTCTTGTTCTCTTGATGAAACAGATAGGTTATCTACTCATTGTATTAAGCATAATAAACCGATTCATATCAATGATTTTAATAATGAAATCAATGATTATCTTCCTAAATTTCATAATAAATTTAGTAATGATGATGGATCAACATCAATACAGTCCCTTATTTATTCCCCGATTCAGTATAAAAATGAAATTGTGGGCGTATTTACTGTACAGACAGATAAAAAAGATGCCTACACTCAAAACGATAATATCTTAGTACAAGGTATTGGTTCTTATATCGGTATTGCCATTGAGAATATTCGATTAAAAGCCCAATCTAATGTACAATCTCAAGTTTCTGAAGAACAAGAGGAACAACTAAGTAAAGCGTATAACGCACTTAAGAACTTAGGGGAAATTGGTCAGGATATTACATCCAACCTTTCTATTGAAGGTATTTCGAATACAGCTTATGAAAGTCTTAATTCATTAATTGAGGCTCCGTTGTATTCTATGGGTATTTATAATAAAGAACGTGGAGTTTTAGAAATCACTACTAATATAGAAAATGGTGAAAAACTTCCTCCAAAAACCATTCGTCTAACAGAAAATAATAAACTTTCTGTTATCTGCTTTAAACAGCTTAAAGAGATTGTGATTAATGACATTATGGTGGATTATAATTTATACTTACCTAATGTTGATTTACCAAAAAGTGAATTATCAGGTTTACCTCAGTCGTTAATTTATATTCCTCTTATCGGTAAAGAAGGAACCTTGGGCTTCATTACCATTCAGTCTTATAAAGCCAATGCATTTGGCGAACAAGCACTGAACTTAATGAAAAACATTGCTATCTACATTGGTATTGCCCTAGATAACGCACTTACCTATGAAGGACTTGAAGAAATTGTAAATGATCGTACACAAGAATTACAACAACAAAAGCAAGAAATAGAAGTTAGTCGCGATCAAATTGAAAATTCATATAAAAACGTACAGCTTCTATCAAACATTGGTATCGAGTTATCTTCAAACTTAAATACAGACAGTATTATTGATACCTTATATCACAACCTTTCCAACTTGATGAAAGTGGACTCTTTTGGCTTAGGTGTTTACAATCATCGAAAGCAACAAATTGAGTTTAAAGGGGCAATGGAAAAAGGGGAAAAACTACCTGATTTTGTCCACTTAATGAGTGACACCACTCGACTTTCTTCGATCTCATTAAAGGAAAATAAAGAAATTGTGATCAATGATATATCTAAAGAAATTTATGATTATATCGATGCTCCTGATGGAATAGAAATTGAAGGTGATATGCCTAAGTCTATCATTTATATTCCTCTTATTGCAAAAGAGAAATTGATGGGTGTAATTTCAGTTCAATCTTTTGATAAAAATGCCTACAGTGAACTACATGTTGATATCTTAAGAAACATCGCAGTATTATCAGCTATTGCCATTGATAATGCGAGTTCTTATGAGAAGATTGAAAGACAGAAAGAAGAGCTACAATCTACTTCTCAGAAAATTACACAATCTATTAAGTACGCAAAGCAGATTCAAGGTTCCATCCTTCCTAACCGTACTATAATTAGACAGTTATTACCTGATTCATTTATCTTCCATAAACCAAAAGATATTGTATCTGGCGACTTTTTCTGGTTCCATCAACACAATAATCGCATCTTTATTTCTACTGTTGATTGTAATAGTAATGGTGTACCAGGTGCGATGATGTCAATTATCGGTATCTCATTATTTAGAGAGATAGTTGAAATTAGAGGGTTAGTTTGCCCAGGAGAAATACTTCAAACCATGAATGAACGTTTGATGGCTCATCTTAACCAACATACAACAGACAACTCTGATTCATTAGACGTATCTGTTTGTATTATTGATAAGACGAAAAACGTAATGGAATTTGCTGGAGCCAATACACAAATGGCAAGAGTAGTAAATGATAAATTCTTTATCATTAAAGGTTCTCAATATACTATTGGTGGCGACCAAGATGAAGCTCCTGAAGATATCACATTTAAAAAGCACACCTTTAACTTAGAGGATAATGCCAATTATTATTTATTTACTGATGGCTATCAAAAACAAATTGGAGGTGAGAGTAAGAATGAATATGGTAAAGAAAATTTCTTGAAATTACTTTATACTAATCATAAAGAAGATAAATCGAAACAAAGAACTGCAGTACGTAGATCTTTCAACGATTGGATGTCTGATGAGTTAACACAAACAGATGATGTTCTTGTATTAGGTTTTAATCCTAGTGCATTATAAATCTAATGATATAAAGAAAGAGGTTACCTCCAATAATTTGGAAGTAACCTCTTTTCGTTTACAAGAATCAATAAAGTTTATTGCATTGCTTGCTTAATATCTGCAATTATATCATCTACATGCTCCAATCCTACTGAAATTCTGATTAAACCTGGAGTGATCCCCACAGCTAACCTTTCCTCCTCAGTTAATTTTGAGTGTGTTGTAGATGCTGGATGTGTCGCAATTGTTCTAGTATCACCTAAGTTAGATGATTTTGAAATCAACTGTAAGCTATTCCAGAATTTCTTTCCTGCTTCAACTCCACCTTTAATTTCAAAAGATACTAACGCACCTCCTAATTTCATTTGCTTCTTTGCCAATTCATGCCCCGGATGAGAAGGTAAGAAAGGATATTTCACCAATTCTACTTCATCCATTTGTTCTAGTGCTTGAGCAACTTTCATAGCACTTTCACAATGTTTCTCCATTCTGATAGATAGTGTTTCTAAAGACTTAGAAAGTATCCAACCATGGAAAGGAGATAAAGCTGGTCCAGTATGTCTTGACATGAACTTCACTTTTTCCATTAACTCTTTTGAGCCTAGAATAGCACCTGCTAACACTCTGCCCTGTCCATCAATAAACTTAGTAGCAGAATGTGTTACGATGTGTGCTCCATGTTTTAATGGATTTTGAAGATAAGGAGTAGCAAAGCAGTTGTCCACATTTAAAATAATATTGTGTTTATCTGCAATTTTAGCTAGTGCCTCAATGTCTATAAGATCTAAAGCAGGATTAGAAGGAGTCTCAATAAAGATCATTTTTGTTGTTGGCTGAATCGCCTTCTCAAAACCTTCTAAATCATGAATATCTACATAGGTATGCGATACTCCCCACTTTGGTAATAATTGCGTTAAAATTTGATGTGTCGATCCAAATAATGATCTTGAAGCTACTATATGATCTCCCTGAGCTACAAAAGATGCAATACTCAAAAACATAGCTGCCATACCAGAAGAAGTTGCTATCCCTGCCTCTGCTCCTTCTAATAAAACTAGTTTATTGATAAACTCATCATTATTAGGATTAGAATACCTAGAATAAATATTTCCTTCTACCTCATCAGAAAATAATGCATTTGCATGATCTGCATCCTCAAAAGTAAAACTAGATGTTGCATAAATCGGAACAGAATGCTCTCTATTATGTGATCGCTGAGTTTGAGCTCTTACAGCAATCGTTTCAAATTTCTTATCTTCTTGGCTCATTTATATAAAAAGTTATTTCGAGTTCTAATTATTTTTTTGATGATTTTAGATCATCCAATTATTTGATCACTGTATAAGAATGAGTGATTGTCGCCGTGGACTTCACCATTTCTGCTACTGAACAATATTTCTCCACAGCTAACTCTACTGCACGACTGGCTTTTTTCTCATCAATATCTCCGTAAAGGTCGAAATGAATATTTACCTTTTCAAAAGGTGAAGGTGTAGCATCTTTTCTATCTCCTTCTACATTTATCTTTACGTCTTTTACATCTTGACGCTGTTTTTTCAAAATATGAATTAAATCAAAGACAGCACAGCCAGCTACTCCTGTTAGCACCAATTGCATCGGAGAAAAAGCTGATCCTTGGCCCATTCCGTCCATTTTTCCTTTTCCAGCATCTATATGTAAAGTATTTCCTTCTTCAGATGTTGCTTCAAAACGAACACCTTCGCTGACTCTTTTTAGTTCAATTTTCATGAGTTTGTAAGTTTTTTCTTCGATTAAATTTGTTACTAACACAAAGGTTTGATAAAATTACGTAAATGTAAACTAATTTAAGTACTATGAAAAGTATTACAGTACAAGAACTGAGAGAATTACAAGAATCAGGTGCAGACTTCCAACTAATTGATGTACGTGAAGACTATGAATTTGATGAAGCGAACCTAGCAGGTGAGCTTATTCCATTGGCTACTGTTCTTGACGAAACAGACAAGATCAGTAAGGATAAAAGAGTCATTATTCACTGTAGAAGTGGAAAGCGCTCTGCCAACGCTATTGCGGCCTTAGAAGGAATGAAAGGTTACACTAACCTTGAAAACCTTGAAGGTGGTATTCTTGCTTATATCGATGAATACGGTTTAGACGACTAAATAACGGCTGATTCTAAGCAATCACCTAAATTTTACGATATTTGTAGCCGATCAAATTATTGATCGGCTTTTTTATTGACCATCAAATAAAATATTAAAATGTCAGATTCATTATCAGTAGTTTTTCTAGAGGGAACATCCTCTGAGTTTTGGCCAGCAGTGATGCAAATTCGAAAAGACGTTTTTGTAGATGAACAAAAAATAGATATTTCTCTAGAATTTGATGATACAGATGCTATCGCACATCATTTACTTGTGCTTGATAATGGACATCCCGCCGGCGTTTGTCGTTTCTTTAAAACAGACGAAGGTTACAAAATGGGAAGATTTGCTGTAGCTAAAAGTTTTAGAGGTCAAGGAATTGGTAATGCTCTAATTCAAGCATCTTTAGGAGAAATTGAAGAAGTTGCTCCTAAAGGAACTCGTGTTTACTTACACGCTCAAACTACAGTTACAGGATTTTACGAAGAAGAAGGATTCGTAATTAAAGGTGTTGAATTTATGGAAGACGGAATTGCTCATGTAATGATGGAGCAAGTACTGTAATCTTTATTCATAAACTCTTTTGAATATAATTTTGATAATCATTTTTAGTTGATAGAAATGATTATCAAAATCCTGTTTCTTAGATCAGAATATAAAGATTCATTTCAACGCAAAAATTTTCTTATCATTCATTATTATTTTACTGATCTCATGCTTTTAAGAACTTTCTCTATCCTTTTTCTGTTTCTTCTTTTTTCATTTCAAAATGAAGACTTTAAGCAAGAACAACTTAAATATTCTAGAGTACGACAAGCTTACAAAGAGAAAGAAGAAAGTATTAAACAACTTCTATCAGAAAAACAGATCAACCAAAATGAATTAAGAATTTATCTTAGAGCTTTTAAGCAGGAAAGTGAATTAGAACTATGGGCAAAAAGTCAATCTGATCAACAATTTTCTTTACTCAAAACATACGAGATCTGTGCCTCATCAGGTAGTATAGGACCAAAACGTGAACAAGGAGACTTACAGGTGCCCGAAGGATTTTACCATATTGATAGATTTAACCCTTACAGCAGTTATCACCTTTCTTTGGGTATTAATTACCCCAACCGTTCTGATAAAATTTTAGGTGTAAAAGACCATCTTGGTGGAGATATTTTTATACATGGATCTTGTGTCACCATCGGTTGTTTACCCATTACTGATGAACAGATAAAAGAATTATATCTATTTTGTGTAGAAGCTAAATCCAACGGTCAAACCGTTATTCCTGTCAGTATTTTCCCTACTCATTTATCCGAATCTAATTTTCAATTGCTTAAGAATGAAAATTACACCAAAGATCAACTTGAGTTATGGGAAGATCTAAAAAAAGGATATCAAAGTTTTAATGAAAATAAAAAATTGCCTTCCATTGGCTTTTTAAATTCTGGAAGACACACCATCAATCCCTAGTTTAATACACCCTCTTCTTCTCCTTTATTCTTCTGACATGTGCTCTATGATCTGCTTTGGAATTAGTATGAGTTGCTTTTAACTTATCAGCAATTTGTGTCATTTCAAAATCTGACAAACACACCTTTTCTCTATTTCTTTTGATGGTTTTAATGAGGTCTTTAAGATAGATAACGGGTACTTTTGAGGATACTTTTTTTAATTTAGCCTCCCCAGAGAAAACAATAATAGACTGATAATTAATATGACTGTAATCAGACAATATTCTTTGTAAACTATAAATATGTGTCTGATTCTGCTTCACAGGATTGTATAGTTTGTGTTTATTTTTATATAAAGTCTGGGTCCAATATTCTTGATAATCTCTTCCAAAAATCCATCCTTTATAGTTTTTAGTTTCTATAACAAACAATCCGTAACGAGAAATAACGATATGATCAATTTGAGTGGTAGAACTACCATTTTTTAGTAATAAATCATTAAGAATGATATAATCAGTTTTACTTAATTTTTTTAGTTTCTTAGCTACCTTATACTCTCCTAATTTGCCTTGTTTCTCTGCCTTACTAGTAAAAGAAATTGAAGAAGAAGACTTCAGAGAAAAGACAAATAATACTACTATTAAACTAACGAAAATATAGAATACATAAAATAACACCTTGCCAATTGTTTAGTTGATACACAACAAAAATAATGAGCAAGGTGCTATTTACTTGTAAAGTGTCTTTAATATATTTTAATATTGAATCTATTCTTTTAAAGACCATTTTGTATGATAAACTTTTCTCTCTTTTTTATCGATACCCCATAAATCGCCATTTGTATCTAAGGCTATTCCCTGCCCTCGAATTGAAGTGGTAAGAGTTGTCTCCCATACCAATTCCGACCCCATTTTAGGGAAAGACAATACATACAACTCTTTAAAATGATGATGCGTACAAATTATCTTATCGTTTTCTACCACAACACCTCCAGATATACTGTAAGGGGCCACTTTTTCTATTAACTCTTCAGGAAGAACCCAGGCAGATTTCCTTCTCCATTGTTTATCAAAAAGCACGAGCTGAGACCAAGACACATCTCTATTTTTTTGCATCTTACCCGGATTAGCATAATGTACAAACATGACTAACCATTCTCCTTTGTACTCTACTATCCATGTACAAGAACCAATATCAATCCCAAAACTATGAGCTCCAATATGTTCCATCGTATTCACATCAAACATCTCAATAGAACTGTGCATGGGTACTTTAGGGTAATTAGAATGAGCACAGAATAATGTATCATTTTGAATGTATGCACTATTTAAATGCTTCAAGCGATCATCTTTCCACTCTCCTTCTTGTTTCCCTGTAGCTCTTTCCCTTTTGATAATAACGTTATTGTCCACTACAAAAAAGTGAGTATCGGTTACAGCAACGGCTTGTCTGGCATGAGGTGCATCATAGGTTTTAATCAAATCAATTTCTTGAGCATTTACCACTAATACAGACAGACATAAAATCACGTAAGTGAAGTATAAAATTTTCATTTTGTAGTTCATTATAATTCAAATTTTAATCCTACGGTAACTGTTGGACCATATTGTTCTGTTTGATGTAATAAGTGATCTTGTGTAGGATCTCCATAAGTTTCTACTTCCATTTGATTCGTTAAATTATTCATCTGAGAGAATAGAGTAAACTTATCATTTACCTTATAACTAGCTGATATATCTAAATGGAACTGAGAAGTAAAATACACGTCTCTATCTTCTCTATCTGCAACATTAATTAATAATGGTCCTCTGTAATTACTCGCAATTGCAATCATGAAACCATTTCTTGGGTTATCGTATGTCAAAATAAAGTTGGCCATATCTCTTGGAGAATTCCCCATTACTACCTTCCTTCCATCTTCTAATTCTTGTTCAGACAGCGTGTAAGTATAGTTAGCCATTACATTCATCCACTTTAACATTGGGATATTTAAATCTCTTAAGTTCTTACTGTAAGCCACCTCAAAACCATATAAATGTGAGCTTTCACCATTTTCTGGCTGCGATACTTCCCAAGTTTGACCATCAATTTCTACAAAGTTCTTAGAAGAGTAAATTTGATTTTCTAAGTACTTTGCAAATACACCAAAAGTGAAATACCCCATATTGGAAGTATATCTTTCAAAAATTAAATCGAAGTTGGTAGATACAGCAGGCTTTAAATCTGGGTTAGACTTTTTGATTGTTAAGTTTTCTTCATCAATTACTTCTCTAGGTATTAATGATGTAAAAGAAGGACGACTCAACCCTTGTGCTACAGCTGCTTTTAAAGAATTTCTCTCGTTAAAACGATATACTGCATTGATGGATGGTAGGATATTTACATAAGATGAGTTGTCATTAAACGATTTGATAAACCCTCCATTATTTTCATCAAACTCATGAAACTCATAACTATTTTGAGTATGCTCTATTCTTGCCCCAACTAACGTATTAAATTTAGAAGTCCATTGAAAATCTCCCATCAAATAAGCTGCATTGATAATCTCATCTGCCTGATAATTTTGATTTTTTACAGCATAATTTTCCTTCGGATCATCGAGTGGCAATGTACCAAATTCAGGGTCTGTAAATCGTAGGTCTCTTCTATAAAACTGACCCGGTGCTAAATAAATCGGTTCGTTATTATCCATAGTATAACGTCTCTCATCATTCGTTTTTTCTTTATGCCATAGTTTGTACCCTGCCGAAATTGTAGAAGTTTGTCCTAACATTCTAAATGGCTGAGATGCATTTAATACAAATGAGTGATCTAGTTCCGTATTTTCCTTTTGGTCTAAACGAACAGGCTTATCCATCTCTAATTTATTATTCGGCTCCAAGGTCATTGTTCCATCCAAATCCCATGGATTTAAAGTAGAGAAATGATCTGTATTCAATGTTCTTGTAAAATAATATTGAGTACCATCTGGCTCGTCAATCATTGTTTTGATTCGTGTTGCTTTGTAATCGATTTTAAAACCATTATTAAATCGATGTTCACCACCAATCCCATACATATCCATCATGGTTCTTTTGGCTCTTGTCTGGGTCTCTCTGTCTTCTGTAAATGAATCGATAGGAGCATCAGGTGATTCTGTAGCATAACCATAATTAAAATTGGTTCTACCTCTTCTTCTATCATCATTAAAGTAATTAGAATTATAAGAAGCTCTTAGAATGTGATTTTCGTTAAACTTATAATCCATTCCGACATTATAGCCATAACGCTCTCTCCTCACGTCATAATCATTCCAACGTTTACGAGTTAATTGATCCTCATCGTTTAGTGTATATTCTTGTAGAACAGTACCACGGTTGGTTAAATAATAACTACCAGTAGCAAATACTCCTAGCTTATCCTTAAAAAAACGATTACCAACATATAAACTGTGGTTTTGCTGTCCTAATCCCCAACCATCGTTAAAAGGATCTATATGAAAGTTCTTACCTCCAGAAGTAATCGCTTTGATTTGAAATTCAGCTGGAGCATCTTTTAAAGCAAAGTTAACTGCTCCTCCAATAGCTCCACCATCCATATCGGGTGTCAATGTTTTCTTTATTTCAATAGATTCCATGATATCAGCAGACATAAAATCTAAAGCTGCTCCACGTCCGTCTTCACCACCTGGCATTGGAGTTCCGTTCATTTGTACCTGATTGTATTCAGATGCCATACCACGAATTTGAATATTCTGTCCCTCTCCTCTATTTCTAACAATAGAAACCCCTGGAATACGTTGTAAAGCTTCCGCGCCGTTTCGGTCAGGCATGGTAGAAAACTGTTCTGAAGACACAATATTTTTGATACTTACTGCATTTTTCTGTTCGTTTAAAGACTTTGCTTGTCCTTTTGTAAACTCTCCATAAACAGTAACACCTTCTAATTCTGTTACATCGGCATTCATTAGAATGTCCAATTGTAATGAAATTCCTGATTCTAAAGTAACATGAGTAGGATCTGCATTGTATCCTAAATAAGTAGTGTTCACAATATATTTTCCAGAAGGAATATTATTAAGATGAAAATTTCCATCCATATCTGTAATACTTGCGTAGCTTGTTCCTTCTAAACTGATCTGAGCATAAGGCAATGGGTCTCCTGTCTGATCAATAATTTTACCATATAATCCTGAATTTTGAGCATAGAGGCTCGTGGTAAAGGAACATAAGATTCCTACCATAAAGGATAAAAGTAAATGTCTCATTTTGATTTGGTTCTAGTTATGAAATGAAGTTCGTTTTGTTTTTGATAGCGCAAAAGTAGATTTGGTATATTACATTAAAGTGAACATAAAATGCACTTTATATCATCATTTACACATCCTAATTTGTGTAAAAAAAGAGTCTTTAATCTTTTTTATTGTTAATTAGTTAAGAAGACAAGAAACCTAAAAGACTGAATCTAAACAGAGTTAATGATCATTAAAAAACAATCTTTAATGGTAATATCTAGATGAATACTATTTGATTGTTCACAGTTAGTTCAAATAAGTCGATAATTTCTGCTATTGAAGGTGCAGTTAAAGTTTAGGATAAAAATTATGCTGCTTCATAATGTTAGCATAATGTCCTATATAAGAGTCTTGGTCTTTGGTCATCTTATCAAAGGAATGACTACCTACCCATTGATTAATACATGTGATAATTGAAACAATGCGAATGATCTCCTCTGCAACCTCAATTTCAAAACCTTTTTTGACAAATTCTTGAAGAATATCTTTACTTAAATCTTCTTTGATCACTTTTAAAGCAAAATTGAACAGTGGAGTAAATTCTTTATCATTAGAGGAAAAAATGTCCAATACATTGCCATATCCTAACTCTTTACATATTGCAATATGTGTTAGAAAACAGTATTTGCTATGGTTATGTTTTGATACATAAGCGGCTAATATTTCACGATAGGCAATTGGAAGAGTACCTTCACCTCTCATAATTTCATGAGCTAACATAAAAACAGGAGGCTCAATCACTTTAATCTCTTTATTTTTATAAACAGTAAATTTAGGTTTCATAAGCAGTGCATTAAATAGTATCCTTCTATACTATAAACTTTAAAACTCAAACATATGTTTTATAAGTAACTGATATTCAATAATCAAAACAAAAATCTGTTATAATATTTCAAAAACAAAAAAAGAATGTAACATTAAAGTGATGATATATTTATCAAATCTTTATTCGGCTGTAATATGAATTCATTTTTCCGTAATTTGTAATACAACCAAAAACTACAATCCAATAAAAAGGGATTGAATTAAACTCGAAATCATGAAAGTTATTATTACAGGTTCTACAGGCATGGTAGGTAAAGGTGTTCTTCTTGAGTGTTTAGAAGATAACCGTATTTCAGAGATACTCATTATCAACAGATCTACATTGAATCTAGATCATCCAAAGTTAAAAGAAGTATTAATCAAAGATTTTAGTGAGGTTGAGGCCATCAAGGACCAACTTATAGGATATGATGCTATTTTTTATTGTATGGGAATTTCTGTTGTTGGATTATCAGAAGAGGAATATTCTAAAATCACCTTTGGAAATACAAAAGCATTTGCTGATACTTTACACCAATTAAACCCTAATATGGTATTTAATTATGTATCTGGAACTGGTACAGATGAAACTGAAAAAGGGAATAGTATGTGGGCTAGAGTAAAAGGGAAAACAGAAAATATGATACTAAATAAAGGTTTTAAAGATGCCTATATGTTTAGACCAGGTGCGATAATACCAGAAAAAGGAGTGAAATCTAAAACGAATTGGTACAATGCTTTTTACGTGATTACCCAACCACTATTTCCATTACTCAAAAAATCGAAACAAATTACAACAACATCAAAAATTGGAGAAGCTATGATCAATAGTTTATTCCATCCTATTGACATGAAACATTTAGAAAATAGATTAATCAACACACTAGCTGATAAAGTGTAAATATTCTATTCTACCGAAGAACATGCATCAAAAATGACTTTAACTAAAAGTAGTTCTTAATTTTTTTTAACTTTTTTATAATTTAATTATATTTAAGTTACTAAATAACACTTGTCCCTTTTTATGCATAATTATTCAACTAACACATGCCAATCTTTAATTAAAAAAAGAGATCAATGGATCTTTCTATATTATTTGATTTTTGGCTTAAGCATTTTCTTATTCATAGCATGGGTAGTGATTTGTATCACATGTACTAAATTTCTACCTCAATACATTCCTTTTTTTGGAATAGCTGTGTTTCTATTTTATATCAGAAATAGAATTAATAAGTTTGAAATGAAAATTTCAAAAATGGAGAATTCTTAGAACCACTTATTCTATATTTAACTCCTCAAATTCATTACATTTTATTAGTTTCTCTATCAGTTTTAGAGAAACTATTTTTTTTGATTTCCATCGTCGTTATTGGATCGTATAAATAAGGGTGATTAGGAAATTTTTTACTAAAACTAATATATAATTCTTCCCAAGTTTGCGTTGGCACAGAGTAGTGTTCTCTATTTTTATAAAGCATTAAAAAGTAATAATATGATGCTAAGTCTAAATGATCTCTAAAATATTCTATTTGCCAATTTGTAAAGTGTTGAGACAATCTGTTTATTTTATTTCTGATAAGATTCATTTCTCTAGAAGAAGCATCACTTAAAAAATTCATTTTTAATGCTGATCGAAAATCAGAATAAATTCTTTTTTCAGACTTTAACCTATTATGATAGGTAGTTAAACTTTTTGTCAACTCTCCTCCTTTAACTATTTGATTTTCATCTGTTTTTTTAGGATCAAGCTCAAAATAGATTGTATCATTATCAGCGAAAAAAGAAACTGAATAATTCTTTTGAATGGATAATTCATATGGAAACATTACCTCCGTTTTAGGCAAATGATATTCAAAACTTCCATCTTCTAATAGTTTAATATCAGTTCTTAAGGCAGAATTATCAGATTGAAAATCTAATATTGAAATATAAGTGCATTCAATATTTTGAATTGTACCCTTAAGTACAACAAAATTTTCAGAAGATTTGGCGAAGTTACAATGATAGGTAACTAGAAAGCATAAGATTAAATAAATAGAATTTTTCATCAGTTAGTAATTTAGTTTGGTATAGAAGAATCAATAGTGATTTTGTATAATCAGAAATAATAAAAAGGTGGATAAAGTAGCTTCTAAATAACAAAATCGGGTGATATCAATATGTTTGATATTAAGTCTACAGCAAGTTACAACTTCGATTTAACTTGAAAAATAAATCTCAAAATAATTATACACAAAATTGCATTCATCTTATATTGACCATAAATTGTTTATAATTTAAGAAACAGTAATACAAATGAAAGCAAACTCTGAACGAACTAAACATTGTCTACTTTGTGATCACAAAACTTTTAATTTCACAGAAGGGACTAAATGTGGTTTAACTAATCAATACCCGAATTTTGGTCACAAATGCAATTCTATTAAGTGGGGACAAAATCTTCAACACGAAATCAAAGACATAAACACTGAGGTCTTCAAAACAAGAGAAAAACGAAATAAAGTGTTCATTAAACTAACTTTCTCTATTCTTGGAGGCACAGCATTACTTATTTTCTCATTCAAAATGGCCGGTCTTTTATATGGAGTTGATCACTCTATTTTCAATATTCATGGTGCATCAGACCTATTTAGGCTTCCACTCATAATTTTTTATCTAAGTACTGTTGTTTATGGTTATGGATTTCCGTCATTTATTCGATACTTACAAGAATACAATGTCAATAAAAAGAAAAAGGAAAATTTAGATCAGCTACTTGCAATCTATAACAAAGAGTATACTATCAACATACAGCCTCCTAAAGATAAATATGAGATAAATTATGAAAGTGATGTAAAAATGTTCTAAGTGATTCTCTATTTTTGTAGATCTACATACTTAATATAGAACTACAATGAGGTATTTAATTTTCCTATTCTTATTCACAAATTCAATAGTATTTGGTCAGGTAAATCAAAAAGATATCAACAAATACGAGCGTTTTGTGAATAAACTTTTAAATGAAGGCAACAAAGCCCCAGTTACCAACATATTTTATTATTTAAGTAATGGCGAACAAGTGATTCAAAAAGGAATTGGGCACATTACTAAAGGTGATGAAAAAGTAGATAAGAATAGCACTTTCAAGATAGCTTCCCAAACTAAAATGTTTACTGCTGTAGTCATTTTACAATTAATGGAAGAAGGAAAATTAAAACTAGATGATAAAGTATATCAATACCTTCACCACTTAGATTATTTACAATTTGATAGCCTACATCTCTATCAGGATGAATCTTATGGCAAGGAAATTACTGTAAAACAATTACTACAACACCGTTCGGGTTTAGGTGATATTTTTGTCGATACTTATCAAGAATTTATTGATTACACAAAACAACATCTACAAAAACAATGGACTCCAGAAGACCTTTTCGAGTTTTACTACAGTCACCAAGTCAATCATAAAACACATTTTCAACCAGATTCATCCTACTATTATACTGATGTCGGATATTTCTTATTAGGGTTAACTATTGAAAATATCACTAAAAAGCCTTTAGCACAAAACTATAGAGAACGTATTATTGATCCTTTAGGGATGTCTTCTACCTATTTTGAATATCATGAAGAAAATCCCTCTACGCATCAACAAGGGCATGCTTTTATTGGAGGATGGGATGTTACAGCTGATGTAAATACCTCATATGATTGGGCTGGAGGTGGCTTAGTATCTAACACTTCCGACTTAAGTACTTTTATTCATGCTTTATTTGATTTAAAACTGTATAAGAATCAATCTACATTAGAGCAAATGACTGAGGCACGCTCTTTAGGTAGAACTTATGGTATGGGGCTTACCACTTTTAGTTTTCATAATCATATGTACTATGGTCATGGTGGTTTTTGGGGAAGTCTAATGGCGTATGATCCCATTCGAAAGAGAACTATTATTTTGTCAATTAATCAATCCGAACCCGCTTTTAATGAGATGAAGTTGATCAAAAAATCTGTTTTATTAGTAGAGTAGTTGATAGAAAAAAAAGAGGTCATCTTCTTAATTCTAATTAAGAAGATGACCTCTATGTATTTAAACAAAAGAAAAAATTATACTAGTTCTCTTACTTTTAATGACATGTTATTTTGACTCACAACTTCTACCTCAGTTCCTTTTTCTATGAACCCTCCTTCTGTAGTTGCATCAAAATACTCATTCTCGATTTTGATCTTTCCCGATGGTCTTAAAACAGTATGAGTTACCCCTACCTGACCTACATAAGATGTTTCGAAAACATCAGCAGAATAACCTTCATCAGAAGACATTGATTCTTTTAAACCTACCTTATTAAACATAGGCATATCCATAATTTTATGGGCAAAAGTGATAATAAACAATCCACTTACAAACATGGCCCCTAGTACACTAATTAAAGAGGCCCAAATTTGAGAAGCATCAACGAAAGTAAAATCTAAGAAATCATTGTTTAACATCACTAACATCAAACCTGCAGTCAGTAAACAAATACCTGATATGCCTGTGACCCCAAAACCAGGAACGACAAATATTTCTAAAATAATCAGAACTATACCCAAGAAAATAATAACGATTTCCCAATGTTCTGCCATACCATTTAAATAGTATGGAGTTAAATATAATATTGCTGCTAAAATGGATACGATAAGAGGGAACCCGACGCCTGGAGATTGTAATTCAAAATACAAACCGCCTAAAATTAGTAAAATTAAAATACCGCTTATGGCTGGATTTAAAAATAAAGAAATGATGTTTTCACTCACAGGTTGTTCGTAATTCACAAGGACGTAACTATCTACGTCACTTCTTTTCATTATATCTTTTACACTAGTTACTTTAGCTTCACAATACCCATTTTTAATTGCTTCAGAAACAGTAAAAGTAATAACCTCTCCCTCTTCAGAAATACCTTCTACCACTAAATCTTGATCTACCATAGCTTCAGCAATATCGGGATTACGACCATTGCTTTCGGCAGTAGAACGCATCATAGATCTCATATAAGATTGGTATTTATCTGGGGCTGCTTCTCCCGTATCACCCATTACTACTGTTGCTGCACCTATGTTAGCACCTGATTCCATATAAATAGAATCACAGGCAATAGATATTAAAGCACCTGCACTTGCTGCATTCTTATTAATAAATACATAGACAGGTTTTGGATAGTCTAAAATTAACTGACGAATTTTATCAGCATCATTCACTGCACCGCCATAAGTATCCATATCAATAATTACATAATCTGCTTTTTGATTGGTTGCTTCTTTTAAAGCTAAATCTACTAGTCTAGATGTCCTAGGATCTATATCAGTTCTAATTTCAAACTGAAAAATAATTGGATCCTCTTCTGCCATTGATGAAACAGAAGTTAAACTGAATAATAGAGTGATGATATAAAATATTCTTTTCATTGTATTGTTAGTCGTTACACCAAAAAGTGGAAAAGCGCTCTTTGTTATTATAATAAACTGATCTTCAAAAGGTTTTAGAACAACTAGAGAAGTTTTACTATTCATTTCTCCAGAATTAAAGATCTTTACTGCTTACAATTTACAAAGTAATTCATAAACAAAGTATGAAAATGTTATTTGATATCAATAATCGAATGATCATCTTTGCTCATATCTAAGAATTTACTTTATGTCTATACTTTCAAAATCTTTAAATTATTTAGCCTACGGTCAAGTTTGGAGAGTACTCTATGATCATCAATTAAAAGTACTGCTGGTAGAAATGCGTTCTTCTGAAGAAAAAGAAGTTTGTTTTTCTTGTCTCCGATTAGAAAATAATGAAGTGCTGTGGGAAGGACTACAATTAAAAGAAAAGTGGTGGGTGACAATGGCTGGATTAAAAGATGGTTTTCTCTATTTTAATGAGTTTGCACACGATCAAAGAATGCCTAAGGTAAAGAAGATGGAAAAGTTAGATATTCTTGAAGCTGTTATTGTTCAGGATGATGAAAATGATCCTGAATTAGTAGATACAGCTAAAGGTATTCAAAACCCCATCATCTATCCATCTGATTCTGAACATATATCGTCCTTAATCCAATTCTTAACATCTAAAGGGCTTCATCCTACACAAGATAATAGTATTCATTATCTAGAAACGGAAGAACACATCATTTTTTGTTTTTTAGAAAATGTAGACGATAAGCTTCAAAGAAAAATAGTGGTTTGCACTATGGATGGAGAGATATTATACGACCAAGTGATGGATAAAGAAGTAAAAGAACAAATTATGGATAGCTTCTTTGTGATCGATCAAATGCTTGTTTATATTGAGGATAAAATCACCCTCTGTGGGGTTCCCCTTTTAAAAAACAATTATCCTCAATAACAACAGACAGTTACTACCTTATGAAATTATTAGCATTTATATCATTTTTTCTGTGCTGTAATATCACCGTACTTTTCGCTCAGTCTAATACCTCTCATACGGTGAAACAAACAGAAACTCTGTATTCTATTTCTAGAGAATATGGCGTATCTGTACAGGATATTATTAAAGCAAACAATATTCAAGATAATGTGATTAAGATCGGACAGACCTTACAGATTCCTGTTGTAAGTGCCGATCAAACATCCACAACAGAAGAAACTACAGTCACTCCTATAAATACCGATCAACCTGCGGTTTATTTAGCAGAAGGGAGTTCTCCTATGTATTATCATGCAAAAGAAGGAGAGACATTAAGAGAAGTTGCTTTTGCCTATCAAGTTGTGGTTGATAGCCTATCTGTATGGAATGGTATTTTACCTGACAAAAGATTAGTAGACGGTCAACAAATTGTTGTCAGTGTTACGGGTGAGATCAATACTAATATTGATCAAAAAGCCATTGAGGTACATTCTAAATCTTATGCTGATTTGACAATTGAAGAAGCGAAAGACTATGATATTCCTATGCAAAAAGTTGAAAGAGGCAATGGTCAAGTCGTTGAACTTCCGAACAACACTAGTAAACTGATGGCACTCCATAGAAAAGAAACAGTAGGTTCTTATATCAAGGTGATCAACCCCAATAATGATCGTCAAGCCATAGTTAGAGTAGTTGCTGCACTTCCTGATGCCGCTTTAGAAGACGGAATCATCATTAGAGTTTCCGAACAAGCTGCTAAAAAAATTGGTGTTGTGGGTACAGATTTTAAAATTAGAATAGAATACAATCAATAAAAATGAGGATAGCGATTTTGTCCACTTTTTATCCCTTTAGAGGTGGTATTGCACAATACGGCACCGCGCTTTATTCTGCATTAAAAGAGCAAGGACATACTGTTAAGGCATTTACTTTTTCTAGACAGTACCCTGACTTTTTATTCCCTGGTACCACTCAATATGTTACAGAAAGTGATGGTACTGAACCGCTAGAGTCTGAAGAAATACTGGATTCAATTAATCCTATCACTTATTATCAAACGGCTAAAAGCATTGAGAAATTTGCTCCAGATCTAGTAATCACTCAATATTGGATGAGCTTTTTTGGTCCTTCTATTGGAACAGTGGCTAAACTTCTCAAACATCAATGTAAAGTGATTAGTATTCTACATAATGTCATTCCTCACGAAAGTAGAATCATAGATTCGCCTTTTACTTCTTACTTTTTAAAGCAGCATCATGGGTTTATTACTATGAGCAGTGCTGTTGATAAAGATTTGAGATCATTCGTTCCTCAAGCAGCATCATTAGAAAGACCTCACCCTTTGTATAATCACTTTGGCCAAAAGTCTGATCAGAAAAAAAGCCGACAACAATTAGGGTTAGACGAAAATAAAAAGACCCTTCTCTTTTTTGGGTTTATAAGAGAATATAAAGGCATAGATTTATTGATAAAAGCTTTCAATCAACTGGATGATGATTATCAATTAGTTATTGCTGGAGAAGTCTATGGTGATTTTACTGTATATCAAAAGTTAATTGATCAGAATAAAAATAAAGATCGAATTCACTGTTTCAATCAGTATATTTCAGATCAAGAAGTAACCATCTATTTCTCTGCGGCTGATGTTTGTGTTTTACCTTATAAATCAGCAACTCAAAGCGGAGTTACCGCAATAGCCCTTCATTTTGAAATTCCTATCATCGCCACCAATGTTGGTGGATTAAAAGAGTTGGTCATTCCAGGAAAAACAGGTGAAATAATACAAGAAGCTGATAGTGTTCTTATTGAGGAAGCCATCAAAGATTATTTTGGAAAAGACACCTCAAATTACCCTTCAAATATTAAGGCGTTAAAAGAGGATATGTCTTGGGATAGGTTTGCAAGTAAATTGATTGAATTTTCAGAAACTATTCAGTTGTAATCGACTCTTTTAGTTGGTCTTTCACATCATCAATTATCTGATTGACCCAAAGTTGGTACATAATACCAGAGGGATGAAGACCATCACTAGCAATTAATTCAGGACGTTCTACCACTTGTCTTGAAGTGGATGTAATGTTATAAAATTTCACCCCTTTATTTATAGTTATATTTTGTTTTAATGTATTGTACTGATCAATTTCTTGAGAAATCTGAGTACTTGGTGTACTGTAAGTATAGCCGTAATCTGGGATACTCAGAACAATAACATTTTTAGTTCCGCCAGCAAAATTAATAGCGGTATTAAGTAGAGCCGTATATTCTTGTTCAAAAGTTTGAATATCCTTTCTTTGAAATTGATTATTGACCCCAATCAATAAGGTAACCACATCATATTTTTTTTCTAAATCAGCCCTGTTTATAGCGTTAATTAAATTTGTGGTGGTCCAGCCGGATTGAGCGACATAAGTAATATCTGAAATAGAATATTGTCTTTCTTCTAAAGCCACTTTAAGCTGTTCTGTCCAACGATCCGCTTTAATAACACTTGCTCCAATTGTATAAGAATCTCCCAATGCAAGAAAAGAAAGCTCCTTTTCAGGTATCTCCTCATTAATTACAACAGCAGTAGTATCACTATTACTTACGATTGGTCTATAAATATTCTCTTCTGTTTTACAACCAAAAGAGCCAATGAAAAGGATAATATAAATCAAATGAAAATAATGTCTCATACAAACCGAAACTTATTATCTTCAATTTTGTTTGTCAATTAATCTCAAAAAATTGTCTATTTTTGTATTAACACTAAATTAACTGAATGTAATTGTAGATAAGCAACTCTTCTTTATACAGCAATTATTTTTTAATTTGGTAAGAGTTAATATCACATAATTTCTTTTTTATCTTTTTCTCGAACAGGAAAAACGCATCAAACTGATCATGAAAAAACTATTACTACCTCTGTTTCTTCTTTTTTGCCTACAAAGCTTTGCTCAACAAAGTATTATGGTTATTCCTAAACTTGAAAATAGAAGAGTTAACCTTTGCAATGCCTACGAAGAATACTATAAGAAAATAGCACTAAAAGCCATCAATCAAGTTTATGAAGAGCAAGGTTATACAGTGATTGATTCTTATGAAATCATCAAAAAATTCTCAAAACAAGGTAGATGTTATAGTAAGACAGATAAACTTAAGCCCTCATTAGTAAACCAAGCTGGCTTGCGTTATTTTACTGAATTTGAAGTTGAATTTAATGATACTGATAAAGGAAGTTATGTATCTTTAACTGCGTATGTTTACCAAAATTCAACTTTTAGACTGTTAGCTTCTGCCTCTCAAACCTCTACTCCAGAATTTACTGCAGATAAAGAAAAACAAGTACGAGAAGCATTCTCTGCTTTATGTGGCCCATTGATGATCAACGCAAAAAATGGTCTTCCTAAACCAAAAACTAAAAAAACAGCCCCTTCAAAACCTGTTTATGCATCAAATAAGAGTACTTATAACAACTCGTCCAATCAATCATCGACAGTTAAGCCTAAAACAGTGAAAGTAGAGACTGTACAAGAAATAAAAAGTGATGATAAAATTGAAGTAGAAATAGAAGAAACTATACTAGCATCTGATGTTGATATTAATATTCCTACAACAAGAAAAATAAATAATGATGCTATTGCCGTAATAATCGGTAATAAAAATTATAGAAATAGCGATGTACCTGAAGTAAGTTACGCACATAATGATGCCGCTATCATGAAGCAATACATTATGAAAACGTATGGCTACAGAGAAGGGAATATCATTTATATAGAAGATGCTACTCAAGCTGATTTTAATGCCATATTTGGTATTAAAGGAAATCCAAAAGGTAAGTTATATAATTATGTAAAACCGAATGCTTCTGATGTCTTTATCTATTATAGTGGTCATGGTGCACCGAACGTAGAATCACAAGAGGGATATTTTGTTCCTGTAGATACTGATCCTTCATTAATTCAGTTTAATGGTTATGCTGTAAGTACACTTTATGAAAACCTAGAGGCCATCCCATTCAAATCGATTACTGTAGTAATGGATGCTTGTTTTAGTGGATCTTCTGATGGTGGAATGCTTTTAAAAAGTATTTCTCCTGTATTTATTAAAACTAAAAATAAAGTTTTAACTGGAGACAATAGTGTGATTATGACAGCTTCTGCTTCAGAGCAAGTGGCTTCTTGGTACAATGAAAAGAAGCATGGATTATTCACTTATTTTTATTTAAAAGGACTTCAAGGAGCTGCCGATAAAAATTCGAATGGACAAATTACTATTGATGAATTAGGTAATTATATCAAAGAAAATGTTCAATATATGGCAAGAAGACTGAACAATAGAGAGCAAACTCCACAAATTACTGGTCAATCTGGTAAGAGAATTAAATAAAAAGATAACTATCTCATTTCAAGGTATATCAGCTTATTTGTTATTAACAATTAAAGAAACTTAAATACAAGTATATTCTAAGTTGATTGCCTAGTTTCGAGGTTGATGAATAATACCTCGAAAATATCATTACGAGTATTCCATATTTTAATGGCTGCTATTCTCCTGTTATCTATAGGAGGAGAAGCTTTATATGCCATAAATAATGCGTCGAATGAATCTTCAGTATTATCTCTAAATCAATCAAGTGATCTTATTGATTTTAATGGTGATCTTTCCCAAGATTATCCAAAAACAATTTCCTACAATACGCAAAAGTATCACTGGAACAATCACTTTTTAAACACCTTTACCTCTAACCATCGTTATTCTTTATCAAAGAGTTTCCAAACTCAACCTGAAAAGAGAATAATTGGCTGTATCGATCATTTATGTACTGAAAAAAAATGTATCGGTCTTTACTATGTTGCCCCTAATGCACCTTAAATAAAACCTTCTTATTTCCATTTTAATGTTTGTTTAACCGTGTTCAATGTATTTGAACATCAAATTCTTATACACAAACATTTCTCAATTACCCTATAACAAATCAATCATTTCCTTAGAGTTATTATCCAATAAACTCCTAGGAGCATACACACTATTTTATGAGAAACAGAGGTTTTATAATGTTTATTGCAACATTAATTACAATAACGAGTCTTTTCAATATCTCATTTTCATGGGTTTCAAGTCATATACAATCAAAGGCTACAGAATATGCTACAGATCAAAATGGAGAAATTGATCATTTCAAAAAACAAGTCTATCTAGATTCTATTTGGACTGAACCTGTTTACAATTTAGGAATTGTAAACTATACCTACGAAGAAGTCAAAAATAAAGAACTATCAAGAGGCCTAGACTTACAGGGAGGTATGCATGTTACCCTAGAAGTCTCTCAAAAAGAGATTATCGAAGCTCTAGCAAAAAATATTGATTCAGGTTTTGAAAATGCTTTACATCAAGCAGAACAGCTGACAAGAGAAAATCGTAAATCCTTTTCTCAAAATTTCTTTAGTTCCCTTTTAGAAATAAATCCCGATAATTCATTTTCATATTATTTTGCTAATGCACTAAATAAGGAAAAAATCACTCTTTCATCTTCTAATGCAACAGTGGTAAATTACGTCAATTCGGAAATTGACGGAGCAGTGGATAGTGCCTATGATATCATACGTAATAGAATTGATAAGTTTGGAGTGACTCAACCCAATATCCAAAGGGTAAAAGGTAGTAACCGTATCACCTTAGAATTACCTGGCGTTGATAACCCTCAAAGGGTACGAAACCTTATACAAGGAGTTGCTAAGTTAGAATTCTTAGAAGTTTGGTCGCATCAAGATGCCTTAACTCATATGTATAAAGTAGATACAGAATGGACAAAAAAGTATGGATCAAAAACTAGTAGTGTTGAAAAAACTGTCGACAATTCTCTTTTCCATGGTGAAAGTGAAGATAATGTTGCCATTCAAGAAACTGAAAAAGACGTACGATCTCCATTACAAAAAAGTATTTCGCCATACAGCTTTATCTACCTGCTATCAGATACTTCTAAGGTAAATCAGGTTTTAAATGATGAAAGCTTGATGTCTATTCTTCCTTCTAATATGAAATTTGCATGGAGTCATAAATCTTTTACCACAGGCCAAGGTGTTAATTGCATCGAATTAATGGTCCTTAAAAAAGGACAAGAAGCAAAAATTACAGGAGATTATATTGCTGATGCTACTCAAACTTATGGACAAAATAATCAACCTGTAGTATCAATGTCTATGAATATTGAAGGAACTAAGAAATGGAAAAAAATGACTTCCGAAAATCTTGGTTCAAGAATCGCCATTGTATTGGATAATGAGGTGTACACTGCTCCTACCGTTCAATCTGTTATCGATGGAGGTCGTTCAGAAATTTCAGGAGATTTTACTATTGAAGAAGCAAAAGACTTGGGGAATGTATTAAAAGCAGGTAAACTTCCAGCCCCTACTCATATTATCGAGGAAGTAGTTGTTGGTCCTTCGTTAGGAGATATTGCCCAATCTGATGGTATTCAATCTGTAGTGATTGGCCTATCATTAGTATTACTTTTTATGACCATTTATTATGCTAAGGGAGGGTGGATAGCCAATGCAGCACTTGGATTAAATATTGTTTTAATTTTTGGTATTCTAGCAGAATTAGGAGCTGTTTTAACCTTACCAGGAATAGCTGGAATTGTACTTACAATAGGTATGTCTATCGATGCAAATGTTTTAATATTTGAACGGATTAGAGAAGAGCAAAAGAAAGGGATTTCAATATTAACTTCTATATCAAATGGATATAACCGTGCCTTTAGTACTATTTTAGATGCCAACATGACTACTTTATTTACCGGTATATTCCTTTACACTTTTGGCATCGGTCCTATTAAAGGGTTTGCAGTGACTTTAATAATTGGTATCCTTTGTTCATTCTTTACTTCTGTTTTTGTTACGAGATTAATCATCACTGCATTAATCAAGAAAAAAGGGAATCAATTTCAATTCAATTTTGAAACAAAGTTCTCTCAAAGGCTTTTCAGAAAAATGAATTTCGATTTTCTGAAAAAAAGAAAATTAGCCTACTTTATTTCTAGTGGTATTATCGTTTTAGGCTTATCAGCTTTAGCTTTTAAAGGTTTAAATAAAGGGGTTGATTTTACAGGTGGACGAACATATGTAGTCAACTTTAATGAAAAAGTAATTCCTTCTAAATTAGAATCTTCATTAATTAAATATGTTGATGGAAAATCTGTAGAAGTAAAAACCTTTGGTAATGATAAAACTTTAAAGATTACCACTTCATATCAAATTGAAAATGAATCTCCCGAAAGTGATGCAGATGTTAAACAACGAATTATAACGGGCATTGCTGACTTTACTCAATTAGATTTTTCTGAGGATGCAAAAGCCACAAGTACAACATTTGTGATACCATCAACATCAAAAGTAGGAGCTAGTATGGCTGATGATATCAGTATTTCAGCTCAAAAGGGGGTCTTATTCTCTCTAGGTAGCATTTTTATTTATATCTGGTTTAGATTTAGAAAAGCTAGTTTTGGTATAGGAGCTATTCTAGCACTTATTCATGATACATTAATTGTTTTTGGTGCATTTGGGATTGCCAATTTATTGGGTGCTGGTTTTGAAATGAATCAAGTATTTATTGCTGCTGTTCTAACTATTATTGGTTATTCCATCAATGATACTGTAGTTGTTTTTGACAGAGTAAGAGAAGAACAATCAAATCAATGGAAAAAAACATCGTTAGATACTTCAATTAATAACGCTATTAATAATACATTAAACAGAACAGTAATTACCTCAGTCACCACTCTTCTTGTTGTTGTTGTATTGTTAATTTTTGGAGGAGATGCCCTAAGATCATTTGCATTTACATTATGCATTGGAGTGGTTGCCGGTACCTATTCTTCCATATTTATTGCAGCACCTTTAGTGTATGATATTTCAAAGAAAACAATCAAAAGAAAATTTTCGATGGCATAAAATCAAATTTTTCTTTCATGAAGTGACGTTAGATGACTCATTTTTTTGATGAGTTGCTTCAAAAAAATTGACTAAAATCGCTCAATTTTTTAATAAAAAACGTCATTTGTACATATCTAAGAATATATTTCAATATTTGATCACAGAAAACCTATTCTAAATTGTGTTTTCTGTGATTAATTTTTTTATTTTTGCCTTGATTAAGGTTTTTATGCAAAAAGAACATAACATATCGTTTCGCTTTTTTCCATTTTTAATGGCAGTACTCCTCCTATTTACCTTAGGAGCTGAGAGTGTTTATGCTATTCAAAATGATGGAAACAATATAGTTGAAGTTTCTGTAGAGCATAATGATGATGCTGAACAAGGTAAGACGATTATCAACATCTTAAAAGATCAGCATGATGCAATTCCTCATTCAACTTTTAAAATTGAATGGAATAACTCACTTCACAAAACCTTACATTGCAACAACGATTTTCAGCTTGAGGCCGCAGAAGTACAACCTGTAGGTTTCCTTACACAAAATTCGATTCTAAAACTTTCTGCTGAGAAAGTTTGCGTAATGACCTATTACGCTGCACCCAATGCCCCATAAGGAATCTTCCTTTTTTTTCAATTTGAACACAATTTTATCAAGACTTGTCCCTTTTTTAGGTTGATATAAGTCCTTGTGTTATATATATCTAATAAATCATTTCGACTATTCAATAGTTAATTTTTTACTAATATTATGAGAAACAGAGGTTTTATCCTGTTCATAGCTGTCTTAGTAACAGTTTTCAGTATTTTCGACCTTTCATTTTCATGGGTATCACAAAACGTTCAGTCTAACGCTGATGAGTATGCCATGGATTCTGAAGGCCACGTAGATTATTTCAAAAAACAAGCATATATCGATTCGGTATGGAAATTACCAGTATATGACTTAGGTTTTAAAGCATACACTTACGAAGAAGTAAAGAACAAAGAATTAGCTTTGGGTCTTGACCTTCAAGGTGGTATGTCAGTAACATTGGAAGTATCTCCAATCGAAGTTGTAAGAGCAATGGCTGGTGCAAACATCGATGAAAACTTCGAAAAAGCTTTAGCAACTGCTGAAGTATTAACGAAGGAAAACAGAGAATCATTCACAAATAACTTCTTTACTTCTTTAAAAGAATTAGACGAGAATGTTCCTTTCGCAACTTACTTTGCTTCATCAGCAAACAAAAACAAAATTTCATTTAACTCACCAGACAAAGCTGTACAAGATTTAGTAGAAGGTGAAGTAGATGGTGCTGTAGAAAGAGCATTTGAAATTATCCGTACTCGTATTGACAAGTTTGGTGTAACTCAACCAAACATCCAACGTCTTCAAGGTACTAACCGTATTTCTATCGAATTACCAGGTGTAGATAACCCACAACGTGTTCGTAACCTATTACAAGGTGTTGCAAAATTAGAATTCTTAGAAGTATGGACACTTCAAGAAGCTCAACCTTACTTGTTCCAATTGAACCAAGAATGGGTTAAACAAGAGAAAGCTCGTAAGAAATTATCAGGTGATGTTGCTGCGACTGAAACTAAAACTGAAGCTAAATCAGAAACTTCTCTTTTCGAGAGTGATTCTACAGATGTAGCATCAAATGATTCTACGGCAACTGAAGAGCAATTATTTGCTCCTATCATGAAAGGTTTTACTCAGTTCGGTTTATTGTATGCTGATACTGATACTGCGGAAGTAAACGCAATGCTTCGTGACAAAGAGGTAATGTCTATCATTCCTTCTGACATGAAATTCTTATGGGGTCACAAGCCAAGATCTTCTCAAGGTGGTGTTGATGTTTATGAATTATATATCATCAAAAAAGAGCGTGAAGCAAAATTAACTGGTGAAGTAATTGCTGACGCCAACCAATCTTATGACCAAAGAAACCAACCTGCTGTTTCTATGGTAATGAATGTAGAAGGTGCTAAGAAATGGAAAAAAATGACTGGCCAAAACTTAGGTCGTCAAATCGCTATCGCTTTAGATAACGAAGTTTATACTGCTCCAAATGTACAATCAGAAATTGACGGTGGTCGTTCTGAAATCACTGGTAATTTCGAAGTTGCTGAAGCAAAAGATTTAGCTAACATCTTAAAAGCTGGTAAGCTTCCTGCTCCTACTAAAATTATTGAAGAAGTAGTAGTTGGTCCTTCATTAGGTAAAGTAGCACAATCACAAGGTATCAACTCGGTACTTCTTGGTTTAGCTCTAGTAATTGTATTTATGGTAGTTTACTACGCTAAAGGTGGTTTAATTGCCAATGCTGCTCTTGGTTTGAACATCTTCTTTATCTTCGGTATCCTTGCCGAACTAGGAGCTGCTCTTACATTACCAGGTATTGCAGGTATTGTTTTAACAATTGGTATGTCTATTGATGCCAACGTACTAATCTTTGAGCGTATCCGTGAAGAACAAAGAGCTGGAAAGTCACTATTGACTGCTATCTCTAACGGTTATGACAGAGCATTCTGGACTATCTTTGATGCTAACTTAACAACATTATTGACAGGTGGATTCTTGTACGTATTTGGTATGGGACCAATTAAAGGTTTCGCGGTAACATTAATGATCGGTATCGTTTGTTCATTCTTCTCAGCTGTATTTATCTCTCGTTTGATTGTTTCACAAATCATTAAGAACAAAGGTGAAGACGCTAAATTGAACTTCGAAACAGGTTTATCTAAGAAGCTTGCTGGTAAAATGAGTATCGACTTTATGGCTAAACGTAAGATGGCTTACATTTTCTCTGCTGTTGTTATTATTGCTGGTCTTGGATCTTTAGCTACTAACGGATTAAACTTAGGTGTAGACTTCACAGGTGGTCGTTCTTACATCGTAAGCTTCGATAAAGCGGTTGTTCCTTCAAAAATTCAAGGTTCATTAGTTAAAAATGTTGATAATAAGCCAGTAGAAGTAAAAACTTACGGTAATGATAATACTTTAAAGATTACTACGGCTTACCTTATTGATGAAGAATCATCAGAAACTGATGCAATAGTTCAAAATGCAATTGTTGAAGGTATCGAAAGCTATACTGGCTTAAAATACTCTAAGAAACAAATTCCAACAGCAACTACATTCGTTATTCCATCGACATCGAAAGTGGGTGCAGCAGTTGCTAACGATATTACAGACGGTGCTGAAGAGGCAGTTTTATACTCTCTACTTGGTATCTTCTTCTATATCTGGGTACGTTTCCGTCAGTGGAACTTTGGTGCTGGTGCAATCTTAGCTTTATTCCACGATACTTTAGTAGTATTTGGTGCATTTGGTATTGCGAACTTATTAGGTGCTGGTTTCGAATTAGATCAAGTATTTATTGCTGCAATTCTAACCGTTATTGGTTACTCAATTAACGATACAGTGGTTGTATTTGACCGTGTTCGTGAAGAGCGTGAAAATGCAACTGTAGGTACTAAAATGATCGACGTAATGAACAATGCTATTAACGGTACTATGAACCGTACTATCATTACTTCATTAACAACATTATTAGTAATCTTAGTATTGTTATTATTTGGTGGTGAGGCATTGAGAGGATTCTCATTCTCATTATTCATCGGTATTATGGTAGGTACTTATTCATCTATCTTTATCGCTGCTCCATTAGTATACGATACTTCAAAGAAGAAAATTGAAAAAGAAGAAGCAGTAAATGCTTAATTTCTTTCAAAATATAATGAAGGCCTTACGATTCGTCGTAAGGCCTTTTTTTATGTCAATATTTTATAAATACCCCTCTACTAATGTTAAGTTATTTTAGATTTTGTAAATGATTCCTTACAAAATAACTAGAATGCCCATTTCAAACGTCTAACAGTTGAAACAAACATGTATAGACATGAAAACACTTTGGATTTTCTTAATATCAATTTTATTTTTCTTACCCGACTATGCGAATGATAAATTGATAAATTATAACGATGAGAGTTTAAAAATATATACCCATGAGTCTTCTGCAGGTACTGCTGCTTACATTTTTGATGATAATGGTACGGTAACCTATGTATTAGATTTTAAAGATGGTTCATATTATGAATACCCAGGTAATTATTCTGTTTCAAATGATATTATTGATATCGATTTAAAACCCGGAAAAGGAAAGAATAATATAGGTATTGAAATGGATCAGCTAAGACCTAAAAGACATCATATAGAATTACAAGTACGCTCAGAAAAAGAGCTATTTGATAATGATCATTTCAAACATGGTGAATTTCAATTGTTAGAAAATCAAAAAGCGAAGTAGATCGATGGTTATTTACATACTTGATGGGAAATAGTTTCTTATCTTTGTAAACGACTAAATTAGAATAATATGAAGATTTTACAGACAATAGCTTTTTTATTATTATGTCAGTTAGCAGTAACGGCACAAACATTCCAATTTGATAAACAAATTAATTTTGAAGTTTATGAAAATGGAACATTACAAGAATATCCTCAAGCAAGAGCTTTAGTTGGTGCACAGAACGTAATGGGCGCTCGTGTTGTTTTAGAAGAAGATGCAGGGGCTCAATATTCAGTTGTTGACTTTGAAAAAGGAAAGATTAAAGTCCTTATGCGTCAATTTGGTCAAAAAGTAGCATTAGAAACTGATGTTAACACAGACCAATTAGATGTTTTAGGAATTTCTGATGTACCGGTTACTGAAGATAAGAAAATCAAAAAAGAGATTATTGGTATTAAATGTCGTACTTTCAAAGGAACTCAAGACAATAAGACAGTAATCGTACATGTTGGTAAATACAATTCTGATCTAAAAGGATACGAATCTTTTACTAAAGAAATTTGTAAAAAAGCAGGTATAGAATTAAAAGATAAAGAAATTATTTTAGGCGTTGAACTGATCGATAATCAATCAACAGGTACTTTCAAAGCTTACATTAAAAATATTAAAGAAAAAGCTTTTAAGATTGACACAAGTAGTTATACTACATTAGGTTCTTCTGGAAGCTTTGGAATTCCTGGATTTTAATCCAACACACATCACAAAAAAATCCCTTAACAATATCTTGTTAAGGGATTTTTTTATTTCTAATTCTGAAAAGACTTTTGATAATTAATCAAAGATCTGTTCCATAGTAATACCGAATTCGTCCTCAATTTCGTCTAACCTTGATAATTCTCTTTTACCAAGTAAACATAAAGACACTCCTTTTTTACCCGCTCTAGCCGTTCTACCACTTCTATGAGTAAAATACTCCATTTTATCAGGAAGTTGGTAATGAATAACGTAAGCTAAATCTGCAATATCAATTCCTCTAGCGGCCAAGTCTGTAGCTACTAAAATTTGTAATTTCTTTGATTTAAAAGATCGCATCACTTTATCTCTTTCTTTTTGAGATAAATCTCCATGAATAGATTCAGCTTTAAACTGCTTTCCATGAAGTTGTTTTGCTACCTGCTGAGCATCAGCTTTTGTTCTTGTAAAAATCACCCCTCTATCATCACCTTGCTGACGAATAAACCAATTAAGAGTTTCCATTTTCTGCTTAGGCTCAACAACCAAATATTCAAATTTGATATTTTTGTTGATAACATTCAATGGGTTCACCTCAATTCTAAAAGCATCTTTATCCATATACTTCTTAATGATCTCCTTAATTCCCGTAGGGAAAGTAGCAGAGAACAACCAAGTAGCTTTTTTATTAGGAGTTAAACGAAGAATTTTATTCAAATCTTCTTTAAAACCCATACTTAACATTTCATCCGCTTCGTCCATCACAACTGTTTTAATTTGTGATAAATCTACAGCATTACGATTAACAAGATCGATCAAACGTCCTGGAGTTGCTACTAAAATTTGAGTAGGTCTTTTCAAGTTATTCACTTGAATATCTATTGGAAAACCACCATATACAGCCTCACAAAATACTTTGTGATAATACTTTGTAAATCGGAACAACTGTTTTTGTATTTGTTGTCCTAATTCACGTGTTGGTGATAAAATTAATGCTTGAGGTTGCGGATTTTTTGGGTTAACGGCATGAAGTAATGGTAAACCAAAAGCTGCTGTCTTACCTGTTCCCGTTTGTGCCTGCCCGATAAAATCGGTTCCTTTTTGCATTAAAAACGGGATTGACTTCGATTGAATAGCCGTTGGTTCTTCAATTCCGTTTTCTGAAAGTGCCTTTACTATAGCACTGTGTATACCTAAATCCTTAAAAGTCATTGTATATCTACTTTTGTACGATCACAAAGGTAGGAGGATTTATTGGTAAAAATAGAAAATACAAGATTATGTAATGAAACATTTAGAAGAAATGAGAGAAAGAAAAAAGGACTGTGGGGAAGCAGTCCTTTTTTTTGAATTAATTTCGGTAAACGTTTACCCATTCAATGTAGATAACTTTAGGATTATCTTCCAACATTTCTTTAGGTAATTCAATGTTGATAAAATCAGATAACTTGGCTACCTTTTTTACCAGAATATCTTTATAAGTAGAAATATATTGATTTTTAGTAGCTCCACTTGAATGAAAATGTTCAAACATGTGTTGCTTATCTAAATCTGTGTAACCTTTAAATCCTTCAAGTCTAGTAAATGGCAATCTCAAAATGATTTTTTCTGGCCATACGCTTCCTTGAGGTCTCCTGATAATCGCTTTACCGATATCGGCTACTTTGGAAAATTCAACTACTTTTTCATCTAATGAATCAATCATCTTAACTTCGTTAAGTCCCTTAATAGATTCAAAATGTAAAGTAGTATCAATCTTCTCCTTTTCTTTACAACTTATCATAGATAAAAGTAAAAAAAGAAGTAGTATAGTTTGTTTCATGAAGTGTAAATAATAATCGTTCAGTACAAATTTTAAAAAGAGTTGCCTATTAAAATAAATCGACAACACTCAACATAATTGCTTAAGTTAAAAAAAATATTGAAAAAATGATAATTCGAAAAAAAATAAAAGGTAATATATAGAACTATAATTATTCTACATATTACCTTTTAACTTAGTTTACAATGTCCTAATACCCTAACTTAATAATATTTAGGTTATTACTGTAATCATTTGCTATTGCTAATTCATTGGTTCTTTTGATATATTTTATACCAGCTGGACCATCAGCAGTAGATTGAATTACTCTTGGTTCTCTAGACAAAGCATCATTTACCTTAATAATCACATTCTCTTTTTTATCTGCTCCATAAGCAGTTAAATAATAACTCATTGAGCCATTAAATGTAATATCTTCTAAGTATGGAAACTCATTGATCTCTAAAGCTAGAGTTGTCTTCTTGTCTTTAAAACTATAAGCGTAAATACCTCCTCCACTTTCTTTCGAGCTTAAAATAAGTAGGTCTTTATGTTTTTTACTGTAAAAAACACCTGTAGGTGATTCTACTTTATCAGTTAACAGTTCTGCTTCTTTCTGTCTTAAATTTATCAGAAAAACTTTATTTGCTGTTTGATCTGATGCATAAACATGAGTACCGTCAGTCGCTAATGATCTTAATGAAGAAGCCCCTTCTACTACAATTTCAAAAATTTTCTCTTCCTTTTTTAAATTATATGCTTTGACTTTATTTACATCAGCAACATAAAGTATACCTCCATAAATTAATACTCCATTGGGATCTTCTAATTCTTTAACTGCAAATACAGCTCCTCCACGACGTCCTCTTTTAATTATACCGTGGTTTCCTGGAGAACTGATATAGAACAATCCAGACTTTTCATCAAAAGCAACATCCTTAGGGGATTGAAGTTTAGCATCAGGATCTGCAGTGATTGTTTTTTTACTTTTCTTCTTTTTTTTAGGTGTCACTTCTTGTGCTGAAACACAAAAAACTAATCCAAGAGAAAGTAATAAACTAATAATAACTTTGTACATTTTTAGTATTTTCTTCTATTTATAACGAGCATATCATATCTATTTCCTCAAAAAATGCTCAAAACCCTTTTATCTAAGATAGGATAAACAGACTATAGTATTTTACTCTATCAATGATACACAAATATATAATAAGTAACTTTCTCTGTAAATAAATTAGAAAGTGATTACTCATTTTCTAGGGAGTTTTTTGTTTATTTAAGTTTAAATCTAAATAAACAATATTGAAGTAGGTCACCCCTCTCGTTAAATTGATTCATTTTTAGGAGAATAGAGAAAATACAGTCAAAAGTTTTTCTTTGATGTATTCTGCATTTTTCCCTTTCATGATACCATTTTGTATGAAAGTAAGAACATAAATTATCTATCAAATTAATCCTCTTCGTATTGCTTCAGTCGCTAATTGAATTACATTTTTCATGTCATTCTTTTTAATCATATTTTTCTTGTGACGGTTTACTGTTTCCTGAGAGATGTGTAATTCTTCCCCAATTTCTTTTGCTGATAAACCATCAGAAATTAGTACTAAAATTGTTTTTTCTCTATCAGATAGGTCCAAATTCATGGTGTCCAAGTTTGGCTTTGTAAACTCCTTAACATCAATTATTTGAGTATCATTATTTAATTGATTAAAAAATGATATGACATAACGCTGTTCTTTTGTAATATGAGTTACATTTGAAATGGCAATGAAAAAAGAAGTAATTTCTTCATTATTAACTTTTACAGGAATATTCTGTTGAAAATAAGTCTGCCTATTTCCCCTCATATTAGTAGCTCTGAAAATAAATGAAGACCTATGAATCAAATCTTTGTATTTAGAATACAGGTAAAGATGAAACGAAAAGATTTTATCTAATGAATAGGTATACATTTCTCTATCTTCGTCATCCACTGTTGTGTCTAATAATTCGATGATAGAGTTTAAATGATTACTATTGGTATAGAACATATGACTATTTTGATCCTTCTTGATAAATTCAATTTTTTTATCATCAAAATTAGCAATGAAACTGATAGTGGACCCCGGATATAAAAATGCCTTGGATACTTCTTTAATATGATCATATCGATCTATATCTTTAATACCTCTTGAAATTATATTCCTTGATAATCCTTTTCTGTTAATTATGTCTACTAGATTTTGTTTAAAATTGTCGTCTTGTTTGTTTTTCATTTTAAAACAAGTTCATTCGAAGGCACAGTTTTATGGTAGTCATGATACTGTTTGTTTGTGTCTTCTTTATAATATTTTTCTTGTGTGTAGTTATAGTATGCATACTTACATTTAACAATTCAGCGGTTTCTGTATTCGATAATCCGTTACTCACTAAATGAAGTATTTCTATCTCTCTTTTACTTAACGAATAAATAGCATTACATTGTATAAACTCATCAATAGAAATGATATTATAATAAGAATTAGCTGTTTTAAGGTCAATAAAACTAATTCCTTTTCTAAGTGCCACATCTAATCCATCTTTAAAGATAGTATTGTAAAATTTGATATTTTTTATCTTCTTATTTTCAAATAACTCCATTTCCACTTTTGCCAGACACTCCTGCTCACTTCCATCAGCAAATAATAATGGATAAGTAAAAAACACTTTAAAGTGGTTTATATTATCATATTCTTTTTGAAGAAAAGCTTCCAGTATATCTTTAATCAAATGTAATTCATGATTTTGAAAACTCTTTGATGAAATAAAGAATCCCTTTCTATTGGTAGGGTTCTTAAAATTATGCCCTGTGATCTCAAAAAATGTTTCTGAAAAGTGCAAAAACTGGAACTTTTCACAACTAAATTCAAAATAAAATTGATCACCCAACCCTAAGTATTTGTTATAATAATCACTCTTCTTTTCTAATTCGTAGTTCATTTCATGGTAGTAAATATGCGTAAAAAGGTAAAGTCACCATCATTATGTATTCATACATTGAAGATAAAAACAAATATATATGTAATTCTGATAAATTCTAGTTAATACCATATAAAAATAGTGCAAAAATTTCTTCAAATATAATAACCTTTTCAACGATTAACTTTTATCACACTTTAACATAATACACATCACTTTTGATAATTGGATTTATCAAGTTTGTTTGATCAAATTAGATAATTCCGAGAATGGTATACGATTACTCCGTTTTTAAGCGTTATTAAATTAAGATTTGTATAAATCATACCAACTTTATCATTAAATTATTTAATGAATAAAATCCAAAACTAACCTTTTCAAAAAACAAAATCCTATGAAAAGCTACCACCTATTCCTTTGTATATTCTTATTTAATTTTTCAATCACATTTGGTCAAGATATTATATTGATTCCTTTCCAAGAAGATGGAAAGTGGGGATATATGGACAACAAAGAGAATACTATAATTGAAGCTCAATTTCATAAGGTAACTACTTTTACAAATAACACTGCCATAGTCGTTGATAAAAACGGGAAAAGTGGACTAATCAATTCAGAAGGACTCTGGGAATTAAAACCCAAATATTCAAATATTAGTGAAACCTTAAACGAACAAGTTTTTATAGTTGAAAATAATCATCAACAAATAGGAGTATTACATAGAGTGGGTAAAGAACTGATACCTATGGAATACGATAGTATTTTTGTGTTCGATAATAAAAACAATTACATCGTATGTAAAGGAGAAAAATATGGTATTTATAATACAGATCTTGATTATTGGAAATTACCACTTCGATACTATGAAATAGCATTCGACGAAAATCAAAAAATTAGAGTGATTGAAGACAATTTAATGGGGTTCTTAGAACCTGAAACTTATGCAGTTGTTAGTAAACCTCAAATTGTTATGAACAAAACAAGAGGAGGGAGTTTTGTATCCGCTTTTCAATTTACCCAAGGAAAACAACATGCTGTTGTTCAAACTTCCTCAGGTTTCAATCTTTTAGGAAAAAACGGTCAATTAGTTTTAAATAAGAGCACTACAAAAAAAATCAAAGAACTAGATATAACATCATACAATACTAACGGTTATAATTTCCCTTCAAATGCACAATACATTTCAGGTAAAAAAGTTTATATAGACGCCGGCAATAATACCTTTCATGAAAAGAATGTAAGTGATTATAAACTAAGTCAGGTTGACCCTGAAAATGAAAATATTCAAAAGTCTGAAACCGGGAGGTATTTCCTTATTAAAGACGGTGAAAAAGTATCCAAAGAATACGATAGTCTGTTTGTTTATAATGAAGATTTCTTACAAGGTTGGAATTATAACAAGAAAAAAGAGAAAATTGATAAGGTCTTAATTAATGCAGACCCTTTTGATGAGAACATTGGTAAAGAAATAACAAAAGGGTATCAAGCCATGATTTCTTATGAAAACTCACTACCTGAACAGCAACTTAATTGGGCAATCATGATTAGTGATAATAACAAACAAGGCATTTTTGATTTAGATACAAAAACTTATATCGTAGAAATGGACTACGAACAAATTTACACCCCATACCTAGAGAAATATAACTTACTTCTACTAGGAAAAACTACCGATAAATTTGCCTTTTACGATGTAGAAATCAATAAACAAGTTACTGAAATGATTTACTCTCCTGTGATAGACACTACTGCAGTGGATATTGGTTATTTATTATTACAAAGAAAAGGGGGAAAAGGAGAGTCTGAGAAAGTTTTAGATCTTTTTTCAGTTAAAAATAAAAATCTAACCGGGAGAACAATTGATGGATATCAAATTGATAAAAGAGCCCCAAAAGGGAGTTTAGCAATATCTAAGAATTATAATGGTTGGGTATCAGGTATTCAATTTGAATTAAGTGAATTTGCTCCTACTAACTTTCAATATATCTATTACAAAGAACACGGTGAAGGGAATGTTGGAGTTGGTTTCTTAGATGACCAATTAAATGTGATTATTCCTGCTAATTATGCAACAATAGCATTTAACAAAACCAAAGAGAATTACCTTAAAGTAACAGACTTTAATTTTAATGAAGGTCTAATAGATATGAAAGGAAAAACAGTTATTGAATTTGGTAAATATAAATCGATAGGAGCCATCTCTAATGGTATTTTACCAATTACTAATTTTGATAATCAAGATCAATTTATCGACCTATCCACTAAAAATATTACAATAAAAGACTGATCATTAACATCATAGTTGTTGATATTTTTTTGTTTTGTTCGTATATTATAATAGGCATAAATGAAAACCCAAAATCATTAAGCTTTACCTAGACGAAATCAGTAAAACAAAAAAACGTGTACATTTTAATTTTTAGTTAAAATGATTTACACCCAATAAAACCATAAACAACTATGAATGCTGCGAATGATCAAAACGAATTTAAAAAACTCTTTGATAACTTTCGAAAAACCAAGAAAGCTAAAGAAGAAACCCTGTCTTTCCTAGATTATCTAGAAGAAGTACAAAAAAACTCAGACCTCGCTGATTTAGCTCACAAAAGAATGTATAAAGCTATTACCAACGATGGTTTAAAGTTATTAGACACCGAAAAAGACGTTAGATTAAGACGTATTTTTGGCCCTCATTCTAAACTTAAAAGTTTCAACTTCTTTAAAGATGAATTCTTTGGTATAGAAAAGGTCTTACAAAAGCTTGTACGTTATTTCCATTCTGCTTCCCTAAAAGGTGAAGAAAGTAGACAAGTTTTATTTCTAGTAGGCCCCGTTGGTGCTGGTAAGTCCTCTTTAATAGAAAAATTAAAAAGTGGCTTAGAACAATCTACTCCATTTTATTATTTGGAAGGATCTCCGATGAATACCAATCCGCTTTGTGCCATTCCTCCAGAATTAAGGGAAGAAATGGAAGGTAGATTAGGTATAGAAATCGAAGGAGAACTTGACCCTGTAACCCAACATATTCTAGACCACGACTACAAGGGTGATTTCACTAAATTTAAAGTCATCAAACGACATTTTTCTATCCGTAAACGCCAAGGTGTTGGTATGGTCCCTCCTGTTGATCCAAACAACCAAGACACCTCTGTATTGATTGGCTCAGAAGATATTTCGAAATTAGATCGCTTTAGCGAGGATGATCCTAGGGTATTGACTCTTAACGGTGCTTTTAATGTAGGTAACAGAGGATTGGTAGAATTTATTGAGGTATTTAAAAATGAGATTGAGTACCTCCACGTCATGCTCACAGCAACCCAAGAAAAGCGTATTCCTGCCCCAGGTAAACATGGTATGATTTATTTTGACGGTGTAATACTTGCCCACTCTAATGAGGCTGAATGGAATCGATTTAAAGCCGATCATACTAATGAAGCTATCTTGGATAGAATTGTTAAAATTGAAGTTCCCTATGTATTAGAAATCTCTGAAGAAATTAAGATCTATCAAAAAATAATTGGTAAATCTGATTTTAACGCACACATAGCTCCACACTCGTTAGAAATTGCTTCTATGTTTGCCATTCTTACCCGTCTGAAGCCAACCAATAAATGTGATTTACTCACTAAACTAAAACTCTATAATGGTGATGAGGTGACTGAAAATGGTCAATCGAAACGTATCAATGTCATGGAGTTAAAAGATGAGGTTGAGGACGAAGGAATGAGTGGGATCTCAACTCGTTTTATCATGAAATCTCTTGATAATGCCCTGTCTGATACTGAGACTAATACGATTCATCCTATTGCTGTTCTTGATGCCCTTCAAAATAAATTAAAGGAAGAACCGATGCCAGGGGACATCAAAGACCATTATATGCATATTCTGAAAGACATTTTATACAAAGAATACCTTAAAATGTTGGAAGGCGATATCACTAAAGCCTTTGTACATGCGTATGATGAACAGGCAGAATCATTATTCCAAAATTACTTAGACCATGTAGAAGCTTATGTTCTTAAACGAAAAGTAACCGGGAATAACAATGAGGAAATGGATCCGGATATTAAGTTCTTAGAATCAATAGAACAACAAATTGGCATTTCTGGTACTGCTGCCGATGGATTCCGCCAAGATGTTATGAGTTACGTAACGCACATTCTAAGACGAAATGGACAACTACAATATACTAGTTACGAACCATTGAAAGAAGCTATTGAGAAAAAGCTAATGGCCTCTGTAAAAGACATCACTCGTATTATTCTGAAAGAAAAAACTAGGGATAATTCTCAAAAGAAAAAGTATGGTGCTATGGTAGCTCAAATGATATCAATGGGCTACAATGAAGAAAGCGTTGAAGCAGTCTTAGGATTTGCTTCAAACAACCTATGGAAAGATTAGCAGCATTAAATAGGTTGTTGAGACAGGGCTATTTTGCCTTGTCTCTTTCTACTCACTAAAAAAATACACATGGCTATATTTAAAGAATTTAGTAAACAGAAAAGAGATCGTTCTGCTGCCGATCGGCAACGTCATAAAGAATTAGTTAAAGAAAAAATCAAGAAAGGTATTTCTGATGTTATTGCCAATGAATCTATCATTGGACAAGACAAAGATAAAAAGATCAAAGTCCCTATTCGAGGTATCAAAGAGTTCCGTTTTGTCTACGGTAATAATAGCGGTAAAGGTGCTGCAACTGGCACTGGAAAAGAACAAAAAGGACAAGTGATCCAAGACCAAAATGGTCAACCTCAAAAAGGACAAGGCAAAGGTGAAGCAGGAAACGATCCTGGGGAAGATATTTACGAAACAGAAATTTCCTTAGAAGAAGCTATTCAGCTAATGTTTGAAGACTTAGAATTACCTGATATGGATCAGAAAAAGTTCTTTCAAACAGATACGGAAGTGATGCGAAAACTTCTAGGTTATCAGAAAAAAGGTATTCGAGCACGTCTATCTAAAAGAAAGACAATGATGAATCGAATCAAAAGAATGAAAGCTAAGGGTATAAATAGTAATGCACTTACTCAAAATGATGAATCCTTTCCTTTTCATAATGATGATTTAGTCTACCGTAGATTACAAGTAGATACTGAAGAACATTCTAATGCTGTTGTACTATGTTTGATGGATACTTCTGGATCCATGGATCAAACAAAAAAATACTTAGCTAGAAGCTTCTATTTTATGCTTTATACCTTTTTACAGACTCGGTATGAAAACACAGAAATCCTCTTTATAGCTCACCACACAGAAGCTAAAGAGGTAACAGAAGATGAATTCTTTCATAAAGGAGAATCTGGAGGTACCATCATTTCATCTGCTTATATCAAAGCACTTGAAATAATAGAGGAACGTTATAACCCAATGTTATGGAACATCTATGCTTTCCATTGTTCCGATGGAGATAACTTTGCATCAGACAATAAAAAAGCAATAGAACACGTGATTAAACTTAGTCAGGTTTGTAACCTCTTTGGATACGGTGAGATTAAGCCAGATATTGGTTTCTCTTGGTCTACTATGTTGGATGAATATAAAAAAGTAGAAGAAGAGAACTTTGTTTCCCTTAGAATGAGAACCAAAGAATCTGTTTGGCCTGCTTTAAAAAAGTTCCTCAATAAAGATAAAAGTAATACGCTCATGGATTAATTCTTTGAAGTTGTATTCAATGATATAATTCTAAACCCTATTAAATATGGATTGGGTATTAAAAGATTTAGCAAAGTGGAATGATAAGATAGAAGAAATTGCACAACAGTGCGGTTTAGATTATTATCCTCAAGAATTTGAAGTATGTGATTACCACGACATGCTGGGCTATCAATCTTATGTGGGTATGCCCTCACGTTATCCACATTGGAGTTTTGGTAAGTCTTTCGAGAAACAAAACACCATGTACAAATTGGGTATGGGTGGTCTAGCCTATGAAATGGTAATTAATTCCAACCCTTGCTTGGCATATTTAATGATAGACAACCCTTTGGCCATGCAAATATTGGTTATGGCCCATGTGTATGGTCATAACGATTTCTTCAAAAATAATATCAACTTCTCACATACAAGAGCCGAATTTGCTTTAGAGACATTTAAGTTAAATGCCAATAGAATTCGATCGTTTGTAGAGACCCCCAGTATCAATTACGAAGGGGTTGAAAGAATTTTAGATGCTGCACATGCTATAAGTTTTCATGTAGATCGCAATCAAAGAATTGTTCGTTTATCAGAAGATCAGCAAAAAGAAGATTATTTCCATCAAATAAATAGAGAGAAAGACAATTGGGATGAACTCAAGAGTCAAGATCAAGAAACGGATTTCATTCCTGCTTTAAGTGAAGATCTATTACTATTTATTCTTGAAAATAGTCGTTTTCTTCAATCGTGGGAAAAAGATATTATCCGGATTGTCCGAGAAGAAACTCTTTATTTCTTGCCGCAAATGGAAACTAAAATCATGAATGAAGGTTGGGCTAGTTTCTGGCATTATACTATTCTTCATAAATTGAATTTACCTCCAGAAATGCATGTTGATTTCATCCGTTCCCATAATCAAGTGATTAGACCTCATGTTGGAGGGTTAAATCCTTATCACATTGGTTTCCATTTGATGCAACATCTTGCAGGAAATAGTAATTCTTTTGAAGAAGATATCAATCCTCAAATTTTTGACATTAGAACAATTGATCGTGATTCCTCTTTTTTAAGACGATTCCTGACTCAAGACCTGATGGAAGAATTAGGATTGTTCGAGTATGAAAAAAACAATGGTAAAGTTTCCGTTTCTAATGTCTCTAATGATTTCAAAGGGTGGAAAGAAGTAAGAGATACTCTCATAAAACAAGTTGGAACAGGTGGCATTCCAATCATTAAAGTAAAAGGAGTCTCCCCTATTTCAAATGCTTTATACCTTGTACATGAATACGATGGACGTGAATTAGAATTAGGGTATGTCAATAAAACCATGCAACATATTTCAACGCTGTGGTCAAATTTCCCGGTTCATTTAGAGACTAAAGTTGAAAACAAAGAAGTGACCTGCATCTTTGAAAAAGGGAATTTCAGAGTGGAAGGAAATGAAGAAACGAAAGAAAGTGCCTAAATACGTTTGCTTTTAGATTCAGTTTTATAGAGCATATTTGATAAAAATCATTCAAATATGCTCTTATTTTATTCTTTAACGATTTCATTACAAAAAAATATGAGTAAAGTCATAAAAAAGTCGTTCTTTTGCAGTTCGATTAAATTAAAAAGTTTTGGGGATTTTTAGAAATATGTCGCGTAAAGACTCGGGAGAGAAAAAAGCACGTTTAGATAAAAAAGGTATACAAAAACTGAGAAGTATCTTTAGATTCATGCTTCCTTACAAAGGAACATTTAGTATGGGTATCATCAGTTTATTTTTTTCTAGTACAATCTTACTAGCGTTACCAAGATTAACTGGTGAACTAATAGATACTGCACAGGGTAAAGGAACTATCCCTTGGTTAGAAGACTTAACACAAGTTGGTTTAGCCTTAATGGCAGTTCTTTTTGTACAAAGTATATTTTCTTTTGCTAGAGTCTATTTCTTTGCTATCGTTAATGAAAATGCAATGGCTGATTTGAGAAGAACTTTATATCAAAAGTTCATGTCATTGCCTATGTCATTTTATGATAAAAATAGATCTGGAGAATTGTTTAGTAGAATAACATCTGATGTTTCTGTTTTACAAGATATGTTCTCTACAACACTAGCCGAATTATTCAGACAGTTGGCTACGCTTCTATTTGGTATTGCTATTCTATTTACACTAAATCCAAAGCTTACCTTATTCATGGTGCTTACCTTCCCTGTGCTCATTGTAGCTGCAATCATTTTTGGTAAGTTCATCAGAAAACTTTCTAAAGGAACACAAGATGCATTGGCAAAAGCCAATATTGTGGTAGAAGAAACTCTTCAGTCTATTGGCACTGTAAAGACATTTGCTAATGAAGATTACGAAGTCACACGTTATAGTCATACACTTACTGGTATCGTAAAAATCGCTTTAAAAGCTGCCACTTTCAAAGGTACATTCATCTCTTTTATCATCTTTGCCTTAATGGGAGGAATTATTGGAGTGCTATGGTACGGTACATATATGGTATCACTTCAAGAAATTACTGTAGGTAACCTTACTTCATTTGTTCTTTACACTATGTTTATTGGTGGTTCAATTGGTGGCTTAGGAGATATTTATGGTAATATTCAAAAGGCTGTAGGAGCAACAGAGAGAATCGAAGAAATTTTAGACGCAGAAGCTGAACATCAAATTGATAAAGAAAATGTGCCTAGATTAAAAGGTGATATCACTTTCAAAAATGTTGTTTTCTCATACCCTACTCGTAAAGAAATTCAGGTATTAAAAGGAGTTAACCTTTCTATTAATCAAGGTGAAAGAGTTGCGTTAGTTGGCAAATCTGGTGGAGGTAAATCTACCATTGCTCAACTATTACAACGTTTCTACGCTATTGATTCGGGTGATATTCTAATTGATGGAAAATCTACTCAAGATTATAATCTGATGGGTTACCGTAAACACGTTGGTGTGGTACCTCAAGAAGTCCTTTTATTTGGAGGAAGTATCGAAGAAAATATTCGATACGGTAATCCTGAAGCTTCTCAAGAAGCAGTGATTGCGGCTGCAAAAAAAGCAAATGCTTTAGAGTTTATTGAATCGTTCCCTGAAGGGTTTGACACACTTGTAGGAGAAAGAGGAGTAAAATTATCTGGTGGTCAACGTCAGCGTATTGCGATTGCTAGAGCTATATTAAAAGACCCTGCCATTTTGATTTTGGATGAAGCGACGTCTGCATTAGATATCGAATCAGAAAAATTAGTGCAAGAAGCTTTAGAAACACTCATGGAAGGGAGAACTAGTTTAATTATTGCACACCGTCTCTCGACCATTAGAAATGCGGATAAAATTGCAGTATTAGAAAATGGGTCTATCAAAGAAATAGGAAAACATGAGGAATTAATGCAAAAAGAATCAGGTGCTTATAACAAACTGATTCAATTGCAAGAATTCTAATCATCTATAAATATCGTTTAAGAAAGGGTGAAAAGTAGTTAATCTATTCTTCACCTTTTTTGTATATAAAGGTTATCGAAAACCTGAAACTATCTTAAAGTGTATCATTTTTACTTGTTAATCATACAAGTAATCTATATGTTTGTTTACGATTTAAAAACTATATTTTTTGTCTAATTAAAAAAGACATATTTTTTTTGAACCATGAAAACTCTCTTTTTCTAGGTTCTAACACCAAATAAGTAACAATAAACACAAGCAAATATGAACAATTACGCACCAAAAAAAGGTACTTTTACTTTTACAATGATTAAGCCTGGTGAGGAAAATCAAGAAAATATCGGTGAAATCTTAACAATGATCACAGAAGCGGGATTCCGTATCCAATCTATGAAAATGATTCGTTTAAGAACAAAACAAGCTGAGATCTTCTATCGTCACCTTGCTGATAAGCCTTTCTTTAACGATGTTGTTAAGTACATGACATCTGGGCCTGTTGTAGCTGCAGTATTGGAAAAAGACAATGCAGTAGTGGATTACAGAAAACTTATTGGCGCAACAAATCCTGAAGAAGCAGAAGAAGGTACAATCCGTAAGCGTTTTGCTAAATCTACTGATAGAAATGTAGTACACGGTTCTGACTCTGATGATAATGCAGCTGAGGAAGCTTCTTTCTTTTTCTCAATGGGAGAAAGATTTAATTCTAAAGGTTTCTGTTTCTTTGGATGGGGACAGTAATAAACCATTGATATAAATTGTATTTATATCTAAAAAAAAGCACTTAGTTAAGTAGACTTAACTAAGTGCTTTTTTTATTTGTCATTCAATATATAACAACACTACTTAAAAGTGAAATATTACTATTTAACTAGATAATTGCATCTATCTAATTACCTGTTTATCAATGATGTTAATAATATTGAATTTAATAAACATCACCAATAATAAATTTGATTACAGACTCTATTGGCCTAATTTCACTAGTAGATAAAGCAAGAATTAACATGAACTCTAAAAATAAAAGTACCATACAATCCGACTATAAATTACTTTTTCCCTCTTACTTAAACGTCCTCCTAATGTTCTTTGGAGGTCAATTTCCTATAAAATGAATGTATTATTACAAAAGGCAAAATGATAATGACTATCATTGATTCTTTACCATACCTCATAATTTATTTTATAGATTATGAGGTTTATTTTATTCAAATCTTAAGGATTCGATAGGATCTAATTTTGAGGCTTTATTAGCAGGATAAAAACCAGAAGTAACTCCTACAAATACACAAACAACAATAGAGACCATTAACCATAACCAAGGAAATATAAAGTTCTCTGAACCCATAAATGACGACAATACGTTTCCAATTAAAGCTCCGAGAAAAACGCCAAATAATCCTCCCAATAAACAGATAAATACAGCTTCAATTAAAAACTGTTGTCGTATTGCATTTGTTGTTGCTCCCAACGACTTTCTTATCCCTATTTCTCTTGTACGTTCTGTCACAGATACCATCATGATATTCATTAACCCAATAGACGCACCTAACAAGGTTACAATTGCTATAACTAAGCCTCCTAATCTTAAAGTACTAGTCATAGTATTAAATTCTTCACTTAAAGAATCTCTTTTTTTAATCTCAAAAGAATCAGGCTTTCCTAATTGATCTTTTCTAATTACCCTTAGAATTCCTCTTGCTTCTGAAACGGCATAGTCAATACCCCTTGGATCGGTAGTATTTACTACTGCTTTATAATAAAGTGTTTGTCCTGTAGCGAATTTATTAGCATTAATTAGTGGGATAAACACCATTCTATCGGCACTACCACCCCCTAGTCCTCCTTTTTCTTCTACTACTCCAATAACCATAAATTTCTTTCCCTTAAAACCTATGGTTTTATTTAATGGGTCTTCATTTTTATCAAATAAGTTATCAAAAACTTCTTTAGTAATAATGGCTACGTTTTGTCCTTGTTCAAGTTCAATAGAAGTAAAAGGCCTGCCTTCTTTGAGAGTATATCCATTGTTTTTCAGGTACATATCATCAATACCTGTCACATTATAATTTGGAGTAGTTTTTTTAGATAATCTTTTAATTTCTAAAGATTGTCCAACTGTTACTTCAAGACTTACCTTCCCTTCTACAGGTAATAATTCCTTGAATTTTCGCATTTCTTGATAAGTAATTACGTTCTTTTTAGTCATTTTCTTACCAAAAGCACCTCGTCGTCTCGTCATATCAGTAATATCAAAATTATTAACACCTAAATCTGACATTCCTGAGTTAATCGACTCATTTACAGCGTCAATCGCTGTCATAATCCCCACTAAAGCGGTAATACCAATCGTAATCATGGCCGCTGTTAATATTGTTCTAAGCTTATTTGCTTTTACAGAAGAGAAGGCTTCGAAGAAGTAAGTTAAGAATTGCATTGTTTATGAAAATATATCCTCAAATAATTCAATATAATAGTCAGTTTTAATTAAAAATGTAAAATAATATTACATCGTAATAATTTGACGAATTCTATAAGTTTTCGATGGAATAACTGTAGTAAAACAATTGTAACTTAAAGATAGTTTATTTTACCAAAACAGAGGTATTTCTTTTAAGATGCTTTCGTTTATACTACCCAATTAACAAAATAACCCACTTATATAATTAAATGAAGACCATTATCTCTATCTACTTTCTGTTAGTCACCACCATTTTTCAATGTTTTGGTGCACATTTATTGGTTCCAATGGATAACCAACAAACCAATCATTTAAAAGCCTATGGCGTAACTTTTTGGGTATTAGGTCAAGAAGTAGAAGCTGATTGGTTATTGAATTACAGAGGAGGAAGTTTTATGTTTAAAAATCTCCCCTCATTTGAAGAAGAATTAGTTATTCGTGGTGTAAGCTATGAAGTTATTTCTGATGCTCAAGCAATTCAAATTAAAGATGAAATTGCACATCCGGAATCTAACATGGATTTAATGCGGTTAGATGCAGTGCCGAAAATTGCAGTTTACTCTCCTCCTTCAAAACAACCTTGGGATGATGCAGTAACTCTCGTGCTTACTTATGCAGAAATACCTTACGAGGTTATTTTTGATGACGAAGTAATGGCTGACCTTCTGCCTAAATATGATTGGCTACATCTTCATCATGAAGATTTTACTGGTCAATACGGAAAGTTTTATGCTACTTATGGACGCGAATCTTGGTACATTGAAGCACAAAATCAGTTTGAAGAATCGGCTAAAAAACATGGTTTCGAGAAAGTATCAGAACTCAAGGGAGCAGTGGTAAAAAAAATCAGAGACTTTTGTCTTGGTGGAGGTTTTCTATTTGCCATGTGTTCCGCTACAGATACCTACGATATTGCACTTGCGGCAGATAATGTAGACATATGCGATTATATGTATGATGGAGATGGCATTGACCCACATGTACATGAAAAATTGAATTATGATAATACTTTCGCTTTCAAAGATTTTAAAATCAAACTTGACCCCTATCAATATGAATATTCAGAAATTGATAATCAGGCATATGAAAGAGGGTTAAGAGAAGAAAATGATTTCTTTGAACTGTTCACTTTTTCTGCAAAGTGGGATCCAGTACCTACCATGCTAACACAGAATCATCAAAAACAAATTAAAGGCTTTATGGGACAAACTACAGCCTTTAAGAAGAAGTTAATTAAAAGTGATGTTATTATCTTAGGTGAATGCGAATCTGTTAACGAGGCCAGATATATTCATGGTACTTACGGTAAAGGTACTTGGACTTTCTTTGGAGGTCACGACCCTGAAGATTACCGTCATTTTGTTGGAGAAGAACCTACTGATTTAAATCTTCATCCTAACTCACCTGGGTATCGTTTAATATTGAATAACATATTATTCCCAGCAGCTAAGAAAAAGAAGCAAAAAACCTGATTATAAATCTCGCCTAAAAAAAGAGACTAAATCTGAATACAGATTTAGTCTCTTTTTTTTGTAATCAACCTGTGATTATCAATTTATATATTTAGTATTCTTACCAATCTTTCATATCAGAATCAGTCTTCTTATTAGACTGTTTCTTTTGTTGTTGGAAGAATTGAACTTCATTATTTTTTAAAGCATCCAAGATCATTTGAGCCTGTTCTTTAGGCATTTTTATTTCTTGCATTCTCTCTTGGAATTCTTGTAGTTCTTTTTCCTTTTCTTTTTGCTCTTTTTCTTCCTGAGATTCTTGAGGCTGAGATTCCTCTTCTTCTTTTTCTTGATCGTCTCCTTCTTGCTCCTTATTCTCGTTTTCTTTTTCGTTATCTTTATTCTCTTCGTTCTCTTTATTTTCGTCCTTATTCTCGTCTTTATTCTGATCTTGCTGATCTTGATCCTGTTTGTCTTGATCTTGCTGATCTTTATTTTGATCGTCTTTGTTATCCTGATTTTCTTGGTCCTGCTGTTGTTTCTTCTTTAGTAACAACTCATAGTTATAGCGTGCTTGTAAATTGTTAGGATCATGTTTTATGGCCGTCTTTGTAAAACTGATAGCCTTTTCTAACTCTTTTGGATCTTGCGATAAGATCACACCTAGTTGCTGATTAGCAATAGAAGATATTTTCTTATCTGCAGCATTCTGAATATTAGCATAGCGTTCTTTAGCTTTATCAAAATCATTTGATTTAAAATAAGCATGCGCTAAATCAAGCATAGCAGTATCATCTTTTTCTTTTAGTGAATCTAAAAGAAAAGTAAATTCATTGATGGCTGTCTTATAATCTTGTGCCTTAAATGCTTCTGCTCCTGCATTTTTATGCTTATTCACCTGGGTGATTCTGTCCATTCCGCCATGATCACCAGACATAATACTTAATACAAAAAGGATCGAAAGAATCGCTTTCATAAATGGATTTGTTAAAAAACCTTATACAGACAATTATATACAATGAAAGACGTAAAAGTGGGATTTAAACATCCATTTTCACGTCTTTCAAAATTATTATCCTATTGTACTATTTTCTTAGAATATATACAAATCTTAAACTATTTCACCGTACAGATCAAATGGTTCTGCACTAGTAATTTTAACATTTGCAAAATCTCCTAAGCGTACATGGTTTTCTTCAGAAACAGGTACAAGAACTTCGTTATCTACCTCTGGAGAATCATACTCAGTTCTACCTACGAAGTAACCACCTTCGATTTTATCAAATAATACTTTAAACGTTTTACCTATTTTGGCTTGATTCAATTCCATAGAAATTTCCTCTTGTATTTCCATAATAGCATCCGTTCTTTCTTCTTTTACTTCTTCAGGAACATCGTCTTCCATGTCATCTCCTGCATGAGTGTCCTCTTCGTGAGAATAAGCAAAAACACCTACTCTTTCAAATTTCATTCTCTCTACAAAATCCAACATTTCCTCAAACTCCTCTTCAGTTTCTCCAGGGTGTCCTGTAATAAGAGTAGTTCTAATAGCGATATCAGGAATTCTTTCTCGAATAGAATTAATAAGATCTTCTTGTTTCTGACGAGAAGTACCTCGACGCATACGTTTCAACATTTCTGTAGAACCATGTTGCAAAGGAATATCAAGATAATTAGCAATATTATCTCTTTCTGCCATTACATCAATCACATCCATAGGGAAACCTGTTGGATAAGCATAATGTAAACGGATCCATTCTATTCCTTCTACGTCAGACAAAGCACGGAGAAGATCTGCTAACTTTCTTCCTTTATAGATATCAAGACCATAATAAGTTAGGTCTTGTGCAATAAGAAGTAATTCCTTTACTCCTTTAGCCACCATATCTTCTGCTTGTTTCACCAAATCTTCGATAGGAACAGAAACATGTTTCCCACGCATTAATGGTATTGCACAGAAAGAACAAGGACGATCACAGCCTTCGGCAATTTTTAAATAACCAAAATGTTTATCAGTAGTAAGTAATCTTTCGCCAAGTAATTCCTTTTTATAATCAGCATTTAATGCTTTTAAAAGGTTAGGTACTTCTCTTGTTCCAAAAAAAGCATCTACCTCAGGAATTTCTTGTACTAAATCTTCTTTATATCTTTCAGATAAACATCCAGAAACATAGACTTTATCAACTAATCCTTCTTTCTTAGCCTCTGCATACTTAAGAATCGTTTCAATAGATTCCTGTTTAGCATGACCAATAAATCCGCACGTATTGATTAAAACGATATTAAATTTATCGTCTTCCATCTCGTGCTCAACGTCAATGCCGTTTCCTCTTAATTGAGTCATAATAACTTCAGAGTCCACTATATTTTTAGAACACCCTAAAGTGATCACATTGACTTTATTTTCTTTTGTCGTTCTGGCTTTCAATTGATGACCTTTATTTTTATGATATTTCTTTTCTAATCTAGAATGCAAAACTATCAGTTTATTTTGTGGTTAACAACCTAAATTACAAACAGATGCGAATGATTTACTTCAATTAAGAAAAAAGAACAGACCTTTAACCGACATTAATTGTTGGTATTGAATAGATTACATTTAGTATTTATTATTAAAAAACGTTGAATTTAAAGGTATACATTCCTATAAATCCCAAAAAAACAATAATTTTGTATCTTAATCTGAATCCATTTTTATTAGGTCAAATCTATCTTTTTTAGAATCACCTACAACTTAGTAATTTAGAACCCTATGAAGCTCTTTGAGCAAAATTATAAAAAACAGGATAGGAAAGAACATGTCTCGGAAGCTACTTTTATTCCTGTCATGACTTTGTCTGTAATTGCTATTACTTTTTTAGTAGGTATTTGGTCTGTAAAAGAACTTAGTGATTACAAAACTGAAGTTGAAAGATTAGAACTAAATTTTACTGAAAAGCAAAAACAAGTAACTCGAAATGAAGTCGAGAACTCTTTTAAATATATCAAGTACCTAGAAAAAAATACTGAAAAACATTTAAAGAAAACACTTCAAAATAGAGTAAATGAAGCTTACCTTATTTCAACCAATATCTACGAAAGAAATAAGTATAAGCTTTCAAAGCAACAGATCATTGAACTCATCAAAGACTCCTTAAAACCTATTCGTTTTAATAGTAGTAGAGGTTATTATTTTATCGATCATATCGATGGTTATTCGGTAATGAATGCATCAGACCCTTCTGCAGAGGGACAAAATATTTTAGATTATCAAGATGCTAAAGGCAACTACTTTATTCGTCAAGAGTTGGAAATTGCAAAAACTGTAGGAAGTGGATTCTTTGAATATTATTGGAAAAAACCTAATCAGAAAGACAATGCACAATATCCCAAGGTTTCCTACATACGATATTTTAAAGAATTGGGTTTAATTATCGGCACAGGTGAATACATGGACAATGTTACTAAAGATATGCAAGTACAAGCCCTAGAAAGAATGGCATCTGTACACTTTGGTAAAGAAGGATATTTATTTGTGAATCAAAGAGGAAATCCACTTTTACAACGATGGAAATATTATGAAAGTGCTAAAAAGCTAACTGCAGAACAATTAAACTCCTTACCATTAACCGATGAAGAAGGAGATACCACTTATTTCAATGATGTACATTTACAGTTAATGAACAAAAATCAAATTGGTGGTTTCTATTACTATAATTACAGAAAACCTAACAGCCAAGACGTTACCAAAAAATTCTCCTATCTACTTTACTTTAAAGAATGGGATTGGACTATTGGTGCTGGTGTATATCTTGATGAATTAGATGAGAAAATTGATGAAAAAAGAGCTCTCCTAATTCGTGAATTAACCACTGAATTGTTTAGAATTCTATCCATATCCACTTTATTAATTGCCATTTTATGGTGGCGTTTAAGAAAAGTAGCGACGGGTATTACGAATAACTTACAAGAATTTTCTTCTTTCTTTGATACTGCATCCAAGGAGCATGTGAAAATAAATCGCGACCGATTGGCTTATGCCGAGTTTGATCAATTGGCCGATTTAGCCAATAAGATGTTAGATGAAAGAGAAAATGATAAACGGAAAATTATTGAGGCTTACCATGAAATTCAAACTTCGGAGGAAGAACTAAGACAACAGTCTGAAAGCCTTATCATGACGAACCAAAAGCTAGAAGAGGCAATGAATGAGGTGAAAGCAGCCCAAGTTCAATTGATCAATTCTGAAAAAATGGCTTCTTTAGGTCAATTAACAGCAGGTATCGCTCATGAAATCAATAATCCGATTAACTTTGTAACTTCCAATGTTTTACCATTGAAAGATGATATTAGTGATATTATCACCTTACTAAATGCATGCAATGAAATTGTCAATTTGTATGAAAAAGGAGAAGATATTGCTGATAAAATCAAAGAAGTCAATGCACTTGCAGAGGAAATTGAAGTAGATATATTAACCGATGAAATCAAGCAATTGATTCATGGTATTGAAGAGGGAGCACAACGAACTAAAGAAATTGTTCTCGGTTTAAGAACTTTCTCTCGATTAGATGAAGATACTTTCAAATTTGCCAATATAAACGAAGGAATTGCATCAACAATTACCATTCTTAATAATAAGGCAAAAAAGAAAAATGTAGAAATAACCACTGAATTAGATACTGACTTACCAGACATTGAATGTCTGCCAGGTAGAATTAATCAAGTGTTTATGAACATCATCAATAATGCTATTCAGGCAGTAAAAGACGATGTTGGACAAATTCATGTTGCTACTCATTATACTGAGGGAGATCAGAATATTAATATCACCATTAAAGATAATGGATATGGTATGCCACAAGCTGTAATCGATAAAATTTTCGATCCTTTCTTTACCACTAAAGAAGTTGGTGAAGGAACTGGATTGGGACTATCAATTAGTTATGGTATTATCAAACAACATGGAGGGCAGATTATGGTTTCTTCTAAACCAGAAACTGATGACAACAAAGATTCTTTTACAGAGTTTAGTATCCTACTTCCGATTAAAGGAAAAAACGAATTAGAAAAGAAATAAATTCATGAGCGATTACCATGTTCCTGTTATGCTACACGAATGTGTAGACGGTTTAAATATAGATCCTACAAAAACATATGTTGATGTTACTTTTGGAGGTGGAGGTCATACTAGAGAAATTTTAAGCCGACTCACTACTGGTAAACTTGTTGTTTTTGATCAAGATCCCGATGCAAGAAAAAATGCTGAGGCGATCAACGACGATCGTTTGATTTTTTGTGCTGCAAACTTCCGTTACTTAAAACGCTTTTTAAGATTACACGGAATTCAAACAGTTGCAGGTATTTTAGGTGACCTTGGAATTTCATCTCATCAGATTGATGAAACATCAAGAGGATTCTCTACTAGAGGCGAAGCACCTTTAGATATGCGTATGGCACAAAGTGGCACTGTTTCCGCAAAAGAGGTCATCAATGACTTTGATGAAGGTAAGCTGAAGCAAATCTTTAAATTATATGGAGAATTAACGCATCCTGGAAAAGCTGCAAGTTTAATTGTTCATGCAAGAAGTTCGGCATCCATAGAAACAACGGTGGACTTAATGAACGCCCTTCGCCCTATGGCTCCAAGAGGAAAAGAGAATAGATTTTTCGCACAGGTATTTCAAGCTATCAGAATCGAAGTAAACGAGGAATTAGAGACGCTTAGAGAAATGCTCGAGCAAGGTGCTGAGGTATTAGAAGAAGATGGACGTTTTGTGATTGAGTCTTATCACTCATTAGAAGACCGTTTGGTAAAAAACTTCTTTAAGTCAGGAAACTTCGAAGGCAAACATGAAAAGGATTTTTATGGCAACCTTCTTCGTCCTTTAAAACCTCTAAAAAGTAAGCCAATCACTGCATCTGCAGAAGAGATTGCTACTAACCGAAGAGCAAGAAGTGCAAAACTTAGAGTAGCAGTAAAGCTACCTATAAATAATAATCCTAAAAGTGATATTTAATCACTCACCAGGAAAATAAAAAAGCCTTTCTGTTTATCGCAGAAAGGCTTTTTACTTGTATACATTATTCTCACAAAAGATTAATTCAATAAGTTTCCAATCTTAACATCGATATAAAATAATCGAGGTGATATAGGTCCGTACACAAAGGCTGCGTCTTTATCAATTCCACTTGCAAAATTAGATTGCATCTGATTAAATATATTTTTCACACCCGCTCCAATTTGGATATTTGCCTGTTTTGTCAATTTTGTACGATAAGCAATCTTTAGTCCCATATCAAAAAACTGTTCTGTTTTGATCAGTTCTTCTTGTGTAGTTAATTCACCATTGATAAATCCTCCTGGAAGATAAGGAACATGCATACTTCCTGTATAAACACCCGTCATAGAAGCTGTCCATTGATTTGTCAGCTTATAATCCATTGTTAAAGAACCGTATTGATTTGGTGTTCTAAGAATATATTTTGACGTACTACTATCTTCATCTCCCCATTGGTTCTCTTCTTCATACTTAGAAGATTGAATAGTATATGCCGCTTGAACAGCTATTTTTTCGCTTGGAGCAATTCTAGCTTCTAAATTAATTCCTTGGACCATTGCATCAGATGTAGAGTTTCTCTTGTATAAAATCAATGTACCATCATCAAGATAATTATATTGATTGTCAAACCTATCTTTGATTTTAGTATAAAAACCTTCCACTAAAAAGTAAGTCTGTACAATACCAAAAGTTTTATCAAAATCCCATGCTAAATTGTACGAAACAGAAGACTCGGGTTTTAAATTAGGATCTAGTTGAGTCCTCACTCCCTGACCACTTGTAACTTCTATATGTAAATCTTCTGAAAACATCTGAGGGGCTCTAAATCCAGTGGCAAACCCACCTCTTAACTGCATTGTTTTATTCAGCTTATATTTTAAATTTATTCGAGGATTAATTGAATTCACTCTTTTATCATTCTCATGGTTTTGTCTATCAATAATATCCACGAAATCCCAACGAGCACCTATTAAAACCGACCATTTATTACTGACCCATTCATTTTGAGCAAAAACGGCATAGGTAGAAGATATTTGATTAGAAACTGTAGCATCATCTGTATACTTCCCATTTTCATCATCAAAATACGCTAGTTTTTTATCATTAATTTGATCGTTGATGTATTCGACACCTGCTACAAAGTAAGAAGTACCATTAGCAATATCACCAAGATTAATATTCAATTGAGAGCCTCCTACAATCGTTCTCCCCGTAGTTAATCCAAATCCATCTTTTGCCTGATATGCACCATAATAACTATCTCTGTGTACATACTGGCCACTCAAATAATTATTCAAATGAAATTTCTTATCCTTACTATACCAATCATGATTTATCATAGCAGTACCAATATGCATGTCTATTCCTTCTGTAATGTCAGCTTCATCTTCAGGTAAGTCTAACTTATTACCACCTCGTCTTTGATCATGAGTGTATTTTAAATCAACTGCTACTTTGTTGTAATCAGAAAACTGATGATATACTTTAGTTCCGAAAGACATAGTGTTCAAAGAAGTCAATTCTGAAAAATCATCTTTAATTGGATTTCCTACTGGCATTCCTTGATCATCTAAGTGATAGTACACATCATTAGGATTAGCGTTCCAAGCATCTCTTTTTCTATATGAACCATAAAAATAGCCAGAGGTCTTTTCATTTTTGGAAACCAAAGAAGTATTAAAATACATGTTATAATCATGCGATTTGCCATCTATTGTACCAAAATTACTTCCTATTTCGTAAGCATTAAACTCCGGAGATTTAGTTATAATATTTACTGTACCACCAATCGCATTTGCACCATACAGAACAGAACCTCCACCTCTCACAACTTCTACCTGATCAATCATAGCCACTGGTATTTGCTCTAAACCATAAACACCTACCAATCCACTAAATAAAGGCCTACTATCAATAAGAATCTGTGTGTATGGGCCTTCTAATCCATTTAACCTTAATTGGGAAGATCCGCAATTACCACATGTACTCTCTACTCTAGTACCTGGAATAAAATTTAATCCTTCCCCAACTACTTTAAAATCATTTTTAGTTAAAAACTCACTACCTACCACATTCACCACAGACGAAGTCTCTTGTCTACTTTGAGCTCTTCTACTACTCGATACAATCACTTCATTTAATTCTAATAAGTCCTTCATTAAATTAAAATGGATATCGTGTTCTCTTTTTGTAGGTGTAAATTCTTGATTTAATTCTTTATACCCCACCATAGTAACAGTAAAAGAATAGGTATTACCTTCTTCTAATTCAATTTCAAAATGACCTTGAGCATCAGAAAATACACCTTTTTGACCATTATTAATCGAAATATTAGCATAGGGAACATGATCTTTTCCTGAGGTAATATGCCCTTTTACTTTAATAGTATGTGCATTTAAATAAGAGCAAAAGAGTACAAATAGTGAGATAAAAGAAAGTAAGTTTTTCAAAGCAACTTAAATTATAGTTATTTAGACTAATTATTAATAAGACAAATATATTTAAGCTATTTTCACTTTTTATTGACAATGGTTAACATAAACAAATGATGATGATCACCTTTTATGGAATACGATACAACACTTCAAAAATTTAGAACATAAAAAAAGCCACTGAAAGTACATTCAGTGGCTTTTTAAATAAGGTCTTATTACTTATTTTACTTTACCGATAACATCATTAGTGATATCGTCAGCACCGTTGTTGTAGATCAACATATCGATAGGAATAACATATTGGTATCCTTTTTCTTTAGCAACAGCTTCAACTGCTTCACTAGCCTTCTTTTGTAGAGGAGTGAATGCTTCATATTGACGCTTTTGTAAATTTTGCTGTGCATTTTGTTGGAAGTCTTGTAAGTTCTTTTGCAATAACTCCAACTCTTGTGCTTTTTGTTGAATAATTTCTGGCAGCCAGTTCGCTTGGTTTTGCTGGAAATCAGCATACTTAGTTTGGAACTCTTGTTGTTGTTGCTGCATAGAAGACATCAACTGATTTTGATAGCTTTCTAATTCTTTTACTTTAGTTTCGTATTCAGGAATTGAACGAACTACTGAATCAAGATTAGCGTAAGCGAAGATTTTAGTTTGAGCTTCAGCTCCGAATCCCATTAACATCACTGCAAACAATGATGCGAAAACAACTCTTAATTTCATAATTTCTTGTTTGTAAGTTTTAATATCTTAAACTTAGACTATTGTCCTTTTACTTTAGCGATTACTTTAGGAGTAATATCATCCCCTCCTGAATTGATAAGGAAACCAATACGGTTTACTACACCACTTGCAATTACAATGTCATAACCCTCAGCTTCAGCAACAACTTTCACTTGCTCTTGAAGTTTTTTCATCAAAGGTTCCATTGCATCTTGTTGCTTTTTTTGGATCCCTTGCTGAGCTCTTTGTTGAAGTTCTTGAACTTCTAATTGCATTTCTTGCAATTCCTTCTGTCCTTCTTCCAACTGTTGAGGAGACATTGTTTGCTGACCTTGCATAAGCGCTTGGTACTTCTCCTGCATTGTTCTTTGTTTCATCTCGATCTGAGTCTGAAACTGCTTAGCATAAGATTCTATAATCTTCTGCTGTGTCTTAAACTCTGCCATTGAAGTGATCACGCTATCTTCGTTAATAAATGCCACTTTTTGTTGTGCCATTGCTACCGAAGAGAACATCATCAGCGACCAAAGCGCAAATAAGATTTTCTTCATTTCTATAAAAATTTCTCCGATTATAATTTAAACTTTAACCTAAAGGAAAGTTCGACTGCAAAAATATAAATTATCTTGGAGAATCCTCAGGATCTCCCTCACCAAGTTCATCTAAAACGAAATCTGTATAATTATATTTAGGATCTGAATAGATTAAAGTCAAATCTGAAGCCTTATCGAAGATAAAATTAAGCTTTTTTTGTCGCGCAACGGTTTGACAAGCTTTTGATATTTTATCCTGTAAAGGTTTCATAAACTCCATACGCTTCGAATAAAGTAAGCCTTCATATCCAAAATGATTGGTTTGAAACTCTCGCATATCTTTTTTCAAAGTGGCGATGTTATCTAGTTTCTCCTGTTTCATTTCAGGTGTTAGCAAAATTTCTTCGTGAGCATATGCCCTTTCCAAATCGGCTATTTCAGATTTCATTTTATCTAACTGACCAAGCCATTTATTGGTCAATTTTTGTAAACTTTCTTCTGCTTCTTGGTATTCAGGTAATTGTTCAATTATCACCTGAGAATCGATATAACCAAAGCGTTGGGCGTTTACATTTGATAAGTTGATGAGAATACACAGACCTACAAAGAGTAATTTCTTCATTTTTCCTCAGTTTATTTCCCTTAAAGATGTTTTTTTAATTCATTTTTTCAAAGTGTAGATTGCACGAGTCAGATCAGTAGTAGTACAGTATGTATGCAATGAATGACTCTCAAAACCTGCCTTAGATGAATAGAAAGCGACATCTTCCGCTTCTACAAGCGTTGCATTTAAGACACCCCACTCTTGTTCTACGACAATTTTTTTATCATTTGATAACATTCCGACCTTAGAAATTGCCTTATCCATCGGACATTCTATGATAAAAGCTCCTCCTTTTTTCAACCATTTATAGGCTTTACAGATTACTTCTTCTTGTTCTTTTGAGGTTAGTTCTAAAATACCAGACCACATCCAAAGAATATAATCCAAAGAATTTTCTTCCCATTGTAGGCTTCTTAAATCTGAGTGAATAACTTTCACTTGATCGTCCTCTTCTAGTTTTAATTTTTCAACTAAACCATCTACAATTTCTACTGCGTATAAATTCCCTTTGAATCCTTTTTTCTTTAAGCTTTTTACAATCCTACCATATCCAGAGCCAAATTCCATAATTTCTTTACCATTACTTATTGTGGTATAGATTTGATCTAGATCTTCGCCTTTTGCTAATCCTATTTGATCTGCAAAATGCTTAAATACCTTAATTGGCATATTTTCATAAAAAGCTACATTCCCCTCCATCATTTCAATTAATCCATTTTAATTATATGAATAAATATCTCCTTCATTAATAATTTATGATACCCATCCAAATTCAATGATTTTTTGAGGCAAAAATTATACTTATCTATTCTTCACATTTGATTAACGCTAAGAGATAATTCTTATTGCAAACAATTATTAGAATAATGCAATTTTAATAAAAAAATCTAAGTTCGATGAAAATATTTTTCGTGGAACTTAGATAAAAAGAAACCCCACTTACGTGAGGTTTCTAAGAATTTATATTTTAAGCTAGATTACACTAACTGTGCAAGTGCATCATTTAATGTAAAGCTTGGTCTCATTGCTTTCGCAGCTTGATCGAATTCAGGTAAGAAATAACCTCCTATTTGTTGAGGATTACCTTGAGCATTAATTAACTCTTCGTTGATCTTCGCTTCATTACTTGTCAACTCCTGAGCAAGCTCAGTAAATTGAGCCTTCAATTCTGCATCTTTATCTTGAGCTGCTAATTCTTGTGCCCAATATAAAGCTAAATAGAAATGTGAACCTCTATTATCAATACTACCAATTCTACGAGCTGGTGACTTATCATTATCTAAGAATTTAGAAGTAGCTACATCCAAAGTCTCCGCTAAAACATTTGCTTTAGGGTTATCAAATGTATCTCCTAAGTGCTCTAATGATACAGCTAATGCTAAAAACTCACCTAAAGAGTCCCATCTTAAGTAACCTTCTTTTACAAATTGCTGAACGTGCTTAGGAGCTGATCCACCTGCACCTGTTTCAAACAATCCTCCTCCGTTCATTAAAGGAACAATAGAAAGCATTTTTGCAGAAGTACCTACTTCAAGAATCGGGAATAAATCTGTTAAGTAATCTCTTAATACATTACCTGTTACAGAGATTGTATCCAATCCTTTTACAATTCTTTCTAATGAGAAAGTAGTTGCATCTACTGGTGATTTGATCAATAATTCTAAACCGTCAGTATCATGATCTTTCAAATAAGTATTTACTTTCTTGATCAATTCTGCATCATGTGCTCTATTTTCGTCTAACCAGAATATAGCTGGATCTTGAGTAGCTCTAGCTCTTTTTACAGCTAGTTTAACCCAATCTTGAATAGGTAAATCTTTCACCTGACACATTCTGAAGATATCACCTGCTTCAACAGACTGCTCAATTAATACCGTTCCAGAAGCATCTACAACTTTAACTGTACCTGCTGTAGATAATTGGAAAGTTTTATCATGAGAACCGTACTCTTCCGCTTTTTGAGCCATTAAACCAACATTGGAAACAGAACCCATTGTTGTTGGATCTAAAGCACCATTCTTTTTACAGAAATCAATTGTAGATTGATAAACACCTGCATAAGATCTATCTGGAATAATCGCTTTAGTATCTTGTTGTTTGCCTTCTTTGTTCCACATCTGACCACTTGTACGGATCATTGCAGGCATAGAAGCATCAATAATAACATCAGAAGGAACGTGAAGGTTAGTAATACCTTCATCAGAGTTTACCATGGCTAAATCTGGAGCATCTGTGTATACTGCATTTAAAGCAGCTACTACTTCAGCTTCTTTGTCATGCCCTTTAATTTTAGCATAAACATCTCCAATACCATTGTTTGGTGTAATACCTAACCCTTCGAATAATTCACCGTATTTCTCAAATACATCTTTATAGAAAACAGAAACTGCTGCTCCAAAAATAATTGGATCAGACACTTTCATCATTGTTGCTTTCATATGTAGTGAGAACAATACACCTGATTTTTTAGCGTCTGCTACTTGCTCTGCAAAGAATGCTTTTAAAGCTTTCATGTTCATTACAGAAGCATCTATAATTTCGCCATCTAATAAGGCTACTTTTTCTTTTAATACCTCAACAGTACCGTCTGCTTTATGCAATTCGATTTTAACATCAGTTGCTTTAGCTACAGTTGTTGATTTTTCAGATCCGTAGAAATCGTTTGCTTCCATAGAAGCCACATGCGTTTGTGAATCAGCCGACCAAGCACCCATTGAGTGTGGATGTTTTTTAGCATAATTCTTTACTGCTTTTGGTGCTCTACGATCTGAGTTACCTTCTCTTAAGACAGGGTTTACAGCACTACCTAATACTTTAGCATATTTTGCCTTGATATTTTCCTCTTCTGCATTTTGAGGTTCAGCTGGGTAATCAGGAATATTGTATCCTTTTGCCTGAAGCTCATCTATTGCTGCTTGTAATTGAGGTATAGAAGCTGAAATATTTGGTAATTTAATGATGTTAGCTTCTGGTGTTTTTGCTAATGCTCCTAATTCAGCTAAAGCATCTCCCACTTTTTGATCTTCTGATAAGTTCTCTGGGAAATTAGCCAAAATACGTCCAGATAATGAGATATCTTTCGTTACAATCTCTATCCCTGCTGCACTTGTAAATGATTTTACAATTGGAAGAAATGAGTAAGTGGCTAAAGCTGGTGCTTCGTCTGTTTTAGTGTAGATAATTTTCGCTTTTGTCATGTCTTTTTTCTTATGTGATGATCTGGAAACACACTGAAATGCTACCGAAATTTGTTGTTATATCATTGAAAAAATAGAAAGATCGCTAATGTCATCCTTCTGTTCCAATGTGCGAATTTAATAAATGTTTAGTTTTTTGTTATAAAAAAATGACTTAGGTCGTATTTTTTTGTTTTATTTAATGAAAATGTAAAATAAAGAGATGTTTTTTAGTGGAATGGAAAATCAACCCATGCTTAAATGATCAAGAAATGAATGAAGGACAATAGATTATGTGATGTTGTTTGTTGAAAATACACGACCCTTCGTTGAATACCTTTCCTTTCACTTAACTATCACTATCATTTTTTCTAAATTCACTTTATGAACAAAAAATTTGCTTTTCAATTCTCACAAACTCAATTGTGGCAAGGCCTTTTACTTCTTGCCTATTTCGCTCTTACTTTTAATTTCTTTAGCGAAAGATTTGGTTTATGGTTTGCCTTTTTAAAAGCAATCCTTCTTATTGGTTTTCAAGTGCTTTTATGGAAGGTAAATGTAAGTTACTTGATCCCAAAGTTCTTAATCAAAAAGAAACATACTCTCTATGCCATTTTACTTTTGTGTTGGATATTTATCAACTCTATCACCTATGTAAAATTAGAAAAAGAAGTATTCAATAGTTGGAAGCAACAACAGGACGTTACTTTACATTTTCCTTTTGATGAATCTGAAATTCCACCTCATGAAATACAACCAGAAAATAGGCAAAGAAAAGTTCCTCCTAAAAATAGAGTAAAGAAAAGAGAACGAGCTTTATTGAAAAGAAAAAAACGAGGAATTCAAGTCTTTGAATCTCTCTACAATTTAATACTTTTTGGTGTTGTTGCTTTAGCGAGTACCTCTTATAGAATGACACTTTACAGTCTTAAAAAAGAAAATGAAGCTTCACTTTTGAGAGAAGAAAATGTGAAATCAGAAATGAGCTTTTTAAAGTCTCAGGTGAACCCTCATTTCTTATTTAATGTCTTAAATAACATCTACTCTTTGTCTTTTGTTAAGTCTGACAAAACACCGGAAGTAGTCCTTCAATTATCCGACTTACTTCGATACATGTTGTATGATACCACAACAGATACTGTCCCTATCACAAAGGAGGTAGAGTACTTAAATAACTTTATTGGTCTACACCTTTTAAAAGATGATCGCCTTAAAAATAACATAGACATTGATATTCAGATTGAAAATCAGAATGTAAAAATAGCCCCTTTACTTTTTGCTCCTTTTATAGAAAATGCATTTAAACATAGCCATATTGAAAATCACACAGAGGGTTGGGTAAAATTAATCTTAAGGGTAAAAAAAGATGGTGAAATCATTTTCAATTTGGGGAATTCTATTCCAAAAAAATCCATTTCTAAAGATAAACAAGGAGGAATAGGTTTGGAGAATGTAAAAAAACGACTAAACTTGCAATATAAACACCAACATACACTCAACATAGAAAAGCAAGTAGATGCCTTTCACGTTGAGTTACTTATAAACACACATAACCATTAAGATGATGCTGAAGGATAGATTTCCTTCATTATCTTAACGCAAGACGAATTATTACTACATCTTTAAGATGACTTTTTCTTGCTTTAAACACACACAAAAGAAATGACTTCACAAATGAATTCTAACCAACCTTATACACCCAACAATAAGATTAGGTTGGTTACTGCAGGTTCACTTTTTGATGGGCATGATGCCTCTATTAACATCATGCGTAGAATTATGCAGTCTACAGGGGCTGAAATTATCCACCTTGGACATAACCGCTCTGCTCAAGAAATTGTTGATTGTGCCATTCAAGAGGATGTACAAGGCATAGCTATTACCTCTTATCAAGGTGGACATTTGGAATATTTTAAATATATCCATGATCTTTTAAAAGAAAGAGGAGCTGCACACATTGGGCTTTATGGTGGCGGTGGAGGAACTATTCTCCCTTCTGAGATTGATGAACTTCATGACTACGGTATCAATAGAATATATTCTCCTGATGATGGCCGTACGATGGGATTACAAGGTATGATTAATGACATCTTACAAAAATGTGATTTCCCGACTGGTCAAAACATCACTAAAGAGGTTTTAAACCTTGAAAATAAATCTCATAAAAATTTAGGGAGAATCATTTCTGCTATTGAAAACAATCCTAATGAAATTAGTGATTTCCTAACAAAAATAGTAGATAAAGCAGATAAAACTGATACCCCTGTTTTAGGCATTACTGGTACTGGTGGTGCAGGTAAATCTAGCCTTGTCGATGAATTAATCCGACGCTTTCTTGCATCTACAGAAGACAAGCAAATAGCAATTGTTTCTGTTGACCCATCAAAAAGAAAAACTGGTGGAGCATTACTCGGTGATAGAATTCGAATGAATGCTATTGCTGATTCTAGGGTGTATATGCGCTCTTTGGCTACCCGTCAGGCACATATCGCTTTATCAAAAAATATTAAAGAAGTACTGCTTTTATTAAAGGCTGCTCAATTTGACCTTATCATTTTAGAAACTTCTGGAATCGGTCAGTCCGGTACTGAAATTATCGATTTCAGTGATGTTTCTCTCTATGTGATGACCCCTGAATATGGAGCTGCTACTCAATTAGAGAAAATTGACATGCTGGATTATGCAGATGTTATTGCTCTAAATAAATTTGATAAAAAAGGTGCTCAAGATGCCTTAAGAGATGTAGCAAAACAATACAGAAGAAATCATCAATTATTTGAATTACCTGATGAGAACACCCCCGTTTACGGAACAATGGCTTCTCAGTTTAATGACACAGGTGTCAATCAATTGTATAATAAATTAGTTGATTTGATCAACGAAAAATCAAATCAACTTCATTTACCGAAAGTAGAAAATACACATGAGGGGGAACGTTTTCATATTATTCCTCCATCAAGAGTACGCTATCTTTCTGATATTACAGAAGTGATCAGAAATTACAATGAGTTTGTAGAAGAACAAGCAACATTGGCGGATCAACTTTATGGTTTGAAACAATCCATATCAATTTTAGAAAGTGATAAAACAACGAAAGATGCACTTGAAAAAGCGTATCAAGAAATTGAAAAGAAAACTAACCATGAAGTAATCGACATTATTGATTCTTGGAAAGGGAAAGTAGAGCAATACAGTAAGGATACTTTCACCTATCAGGTTAGAGGAAAAGATATTAATGTAGAAGCTGTTTCAAATTCTCTGTCTGGAACTAAAATCCGCAAGGTCATTCTTCCTAAATACAAAGGATGGGGGGACATTGTCAAATGGTCGATGCAAGAAAATGTGCCTGGAGAATTCCCATTTACTGCAGGTGTATTTCCTTTTAAAAGAACCGGAGAAGATCCTACCAGAATGTTTGCCGGGGAAGGTAATCCAGAACGTACCAACAAACGTTTTCATTACTTATCTGAAGGTCAGCCTGCCGCTCGATTATCTACTGCCTTTGACTCTGTTACTCTTTATGGTGAAGACCCTGCCTATAGACCTGATATTTATGGTAAAATTGGTAATTCTGGGGTAAATGTATCAAGCTTAGATGATGCAAAAAGATTGTACTCTGGTTTTGATTTAAGTGCTCCTTCTACTTCTGTATCAATGACCATCAACGGTCCTGCTGCAGCAATGACAGCATTTTTCTTGAATACAGCTATTGATCAACAATGTGAATTGTATATCAAAGAAAATGGTCTTGAAAAAGAGGTAAAGAAAAAGATAAAAACTCTGTATCCTAAAGGAGATCAACCTCAATATAGAGGAGAACTTCCTCCTCATCATAATGGTTTAGGTTTAATGCTTTTAGGTGTTACTGGAGATCAAGTATTAGAAGAGGAAGTTTATCAGAAAATTAAAGCGGATACCATTCGTAAAGTAAGAGGAACTGTACAAGCAGATATTCTAAAAGAAGATCAAGCACAAAACACTTGTATATTCTCTACAGAGTTTTCTTTACGTCTTATGGGTGATATGCAGCAGTATTTTACTGACAACGCAATTAAAAACTTCTATTCTGTATCCATTTCAGGTTATCATATTGCAGAAGCAGGGGCCAATCCTATTTCGCAATTAGCCTTTACATTGGCGAATGGATTTACTTTTATAGAATATTACTTGAATAGAGGAATGAAAATCGATGATTTCGCTCCAAACTTCTCTTTCTTCTTTTCTAATGGTGTAGATCCCGAGTATGCGGTAATCGGTCGAGTTGCTAGAAAAATATGGGCAAAAGCCTTAAAATATAAATATAAAGCTAGTGATCGTTCTCAGAAGCTAAAATATCATATCCAAACTTCGGGAAGGTCATTACATGCACAAGAAATTGCTTTTAACGACATAAGAACAACGTTACAAGCGCTCTATGCTATCTATGACAACTGTAATTCTCTACATACAAATGCTTATGATGAAGCGATCACAACGCCAACAGAAGAGTCTGTAAGAAGAGCTGTTGCTATTCAGTTGATCATCAATAAAGAATTGGGACTTACAAAAAATGAAAATCCTATTCAGGGTGCATTCATTATTGAAGAACTCACTGACTTGGTAGAAGAAGCTGTAATGGCAGAATTTGATAGAATCACCGAAAGAGGTGGTGTTTTAGGAGCTATGGAAACGATGTACCAACGTTCTAAAATTCAAGAAGAATCTCTGTATTACGAAACATTAAAACACAATGGTGATTTCCCTATAATTGGAGTAAATACATTCTTATCAAAGAATGGTTCTCCTACAATTATTCCTGAAGAAGTCATCCGTTCTACTAAAGAGGAAAAGAACGGCCAGATCGAGGCTTTAAAAGAGCAACAACAGAAGCTTTCTCAACAGGTGGATAAAAGTATCACTTCTCTAAAAAATGTTGCTTTAGAGCAAGAAAATACTTTTGATGCTCTAATGGAAGCTGCTAAATATTGTTCACTTGGCCAGATAACTTCTGCATTATTTAATGTTGGAGGTCAATACAGACGAAATATGTAAAAACAATAAAGTCACCTCTAAAGGAAACCCTTTGAGGTGACTATTATAAAACTTAACCTTCTTATTAAACTCAGTTCGATTAACTATTGTTACTATAAACCAATACAAATACCTATTTGTGCTCCAGAACCAATATTTCCCTGAATACCAAAACTATCAGTGATATGGAACTTAGCACCTACACCAATACCCCAGTGAAGTTGGTTCATATGACCGAAATCAAATCCAACATCACCCACAGCATATAGATCCCATCTTGGGTTTTGAATATTTAATACTCTATCTGCATACCATCTAAATCTTGCACCGGCACCAAATGTACTTCCACTACCAGACCATGACTGATAATCTACAAATGCACCTACTGTAAAATCTTTACCTAATTGTGCGATTTCATAATCAGCCATAAGACCCAATGTATTATTAGAAAATCCTGAAGTAAAACCAATGTTTAAAGAACCTGCTCCTTTATTTATAAACCCACCACCGCTTTTATCTTGTGCGAAAGAACTTGCTGCTGTTAAAGAGATAATTGTAACTAATAAGTAAATAAACTTTTTCATAAATTGATTTTTTTTAATTTTAATAATCTGTTAGATATTTTGTTTACATCACCTTATAACAGGCAGTAAAAAATGTCACCTATAATTGAACTTTTTTTTAAAAAAAAGATTAAAAAAGTCGTAAAATAAAAAAAGGCTACCGCATGGCAACCTTTCTTAGAATATAGCATAAAATAGTTAAACGATCTGAGTTTCAGAATCATCTAATACCACTTCCTGTTTATTTATTTTTCGAATCAAATACAACATACCCAATACTTCCGTACAGCTTATTATTAAATGATCTAAGAAAAATTCAAGATCATTAAACACTAAAAATAGATTTAATGAAATGATCATTAAGATCAATAAGAATAGAACACCAAAAGGATTGTTCATTAAGAAATACGAACTGATAGTCAGTACCCCTATCCAACTTAATTTAATAAGTAATTCAGAGAATAGAATTTCACTAAAATAAATGAATAGAACTTCTAATAGAATAAAAGCAATTAAAGCTAATCTTGAGACCTTTATTAAATGAACATACTTTTGTAAATGATTTTCCATAATACTTTTATTGAGATGATATAATTAAAGTTGAGTCACATAATTATATCATAATCAATAAAATATCACCATAAAAAAAACCGATATAATAAATTATTTATTATATCGGTTTTTAAAAGAATGGAATATTGATTATTTATTCAATGCTTCCAATTCTTTAATATCTTTTAATCTCTGAATTTCTGCAAATTCATAACGAACTGCATTTTTGAAAGAACCACCATAGGCAGCTTTCAAGAAGTTTTCAGCAGATTTATAATCGCCAATTTCTTTATATACTAAAGCAATTGCGAAGTTATATTTTGCTTTTGTAGGAGGCTTAATTGTAGGGTTATGAATTACCTTTTTCAATTTCTCTGTAGCAACACCTATTTCACCTAAGCTCTTTTCACACATTGTCTTCATGAAGATAACATTTAAGTTACGTTCGTTTTGAGGCAGTGCTTTTTGAAACTCTTCTAAGTGGATATAAGACGTTGCAAAATCCATTGATTGATAATTTAATGTTGCTAGATCCAACAATTTTGCAGAACGTTTTTTGATATCTTTTTCTGCCATCAATGCTCTGTCTTGTGCCGCAATTACTTTAGACTTATCTGTACGTATTGCTGCCAATTGTTTTTGCAAATCAAAAGCCTCAATATAAGATGAGTTTATTCCTAGAGTTACATCAATCATACTTTGAGACTTCTCATAGTCCATGATTGTGAAGTAAGTTTGTGCTAAATTAAAGTAATAATCCTCTTGGAAGATCATAAACATTGATTCTGCTTCAGAAGTGGTAATTTTATCCATCCACTCTTTAGCTTCAGCATACTTACCGCCCTCGAATAAAGCCCAGATATATTGGAAGTAATATCTTTCATTCCCTGATAAGGGTTCGATATCACCAATAATTTTAGCCATTAACTCTTCAGCTTTTTCAGGATGTCCCATTTCATTCCAGTACATCGCCTCATAATAATCTAAGTCAAATGATTCTACTAGATTTAATTTCCTAACATCATCAATATGTTTTTTAGAAAAGCGATGTCTATTTGCCTGATCAAGGATATCAATGATTTTAAGCTTGTATAGATACTTTTGATCAATACTAGGGTCTTTTTGATAAGCTAAATCATAATATTTTACAGACTTTATAGGCTGCTTACGTTGAGAATATAAATCCCCCAACATTTCATATGCTCTATAATAATTTGGATCTGCTTCAACACAGTCTTCCAACGTTTTTATTGCGTCACCAAATTTTGTGACCGCTAAGTAGGTATTTGCTTTTTTGAAATAAATATTACCATCTTTTGGACTAGCGTTTATCGCTTGATCCAACATATCCAATGCTTCTTGATAACGATTGTTGGCTAGTAAAAAATCAGCCTTCTCTAGATAATCATTTGCGTTTTGTCCTGAGACAGGAGCATAAAACAAAAATGAGCATATAATAGATAAAATGATATGAAATTTAGATAGTTTCATAGATCCGTTTTTTGAAGAACTCTTTCTGATTGTAATTAAAAGTTTGAAACGTTCAGACTTTTGAATTACAACTCAATAAATTAAAAAATAGTATAAGCAATACAAATTTCTATCCGGACGAATTAATATGAGTTACGGAAATCTGTTAACCTACCCTTTACACCATATTGATATAATTTCTTAATGTAGGCTACTGCACTTTCCTTACTCACAAAATTACCAGCAAAAACTTGATAAGTGATATCTCCACTGTATTGATCAATCATAATGTAAACATCTTCGATGTCGTACTCTCGAACCAATTGACATTGTTCTTGAGCAGACTCTAGATCTCCTACATCAGTAATTAATACAGACCATCTGTTCTTTTCAATTCGAACTCCATTGGAGTTGTATAAATATCTATACATGGGGTCGAATGAAATGTACTCGGCAAAATAAGTTGTTGGCTCGGCATCTTCTCCGTTGGCATCTTTTACATTAAAGAACCAATAAGCTTGAAGTACCTCAAAAGAATATGCTTCTTCATCGCCTTTTACATATAAATAGTAAGTGTTTCCTTGATCGGTAAGCTGTTTTGGCATTCCTCTTCTTAAAGTGTATGCTGTAACCAAGTAATTGGTAATTAACTCGCCAGCTTGATGTTCTTTAGGTGCTTTTGGAGCAATACGAACAAAATCTAACTTACCATCATTATTAAAATCGCCAAAACTGTCTGTCCCTTGAAAAATACTTGAGAATGATGTTTGACGAATAGATGTTTTATTAGTTATATCAAAAACATTATAACAACGGTAACGACAATTGTCTCCTAAACAGTCTTCTCTAAAAGAGACCAACATTAAATATTTTTTACCTAAATAATCAAACTCTTTCGCTTCCAATACATTGGAATAGTTTTGTCGGATTGATTTTTCCATTGAACAGAAAAAGTTAAACTCTTTACCATTCAAAATAATCCCAGTGGGGTTGGGATTAAAAATATTATCATACTGTGGCCCATTAACAAAATAAATTTTGAAAGGCACAGATGCGTCACCATAAATTGTAAATGTGGTATCACCTACTTCATTTGAATTGGTCGGAAATAAATCTGCCAATACACTTACGGGTTCTTGAGATAACTTAGCAGGAGAGTAAAAAGCTCCTTCTGTTACTTCTTGAGCAAATAGTCTTGGTGAATAAGTGTTAAGAATAATAAATAAAATAAATAAATATCCTTTTACAGTATTCATATAATTAAGTCTCGATATCATATAAAAATACTTAATAGTTCTTCTCTATAACTATATATTAGTATATGTAATTAACAATTGTTGATTTAAACTTATTAATTTATGCTATGTAATACTTCATAAAATACAAGCATTCAATTAATTGAGTCAATTAGTAGAAGAAAAACAGCTCTCATAATACAAATAAATAAGGGCTAAAATTTCATCTATTTTTTATTACTAACAAATCTTGTTCCGTTAATGCAATTTAGTTGAGTACTATTTTTGCTAATAATTCGTTTAAAAGAAAAATACTATCATTTATTTGATTAAAAACACTTAAAATGAGTACTAAAATACATATTGTACTACTCTCAACGTTTCTACTTTTATGTAATGTATGTTGGTCTCAAAACCCACTTGACCGAACTCGTATAATATTCAAGTCCGGAAAGTATACCAACACTACAAGTATAAAAATAGAATTACATGGCACAGGAATTACTCATGTCATGGCTAGCGGAGATGCTTCATTCAATACTGCAAGATGGGTGCGTTTTCAACAAATTTTCAATTATCATTTATCAGCTGGTGATGGTGTGAAGTCGATTTATTTCAAATTCAAGGATATTGATGGAAATGAATCAAAAACCTTCATGAAAAAAATTATCCTCGATACTGAAGCCCCTCAAGATATAGGCGTTTCTATTGATGTTCCTTCTAATTATTGGACAGATACAAAAAGTCTTAAAGTAGGAGTTATTCTAAAAGCTAAAGGTGCTAAATATTATCAATTAGGTAATACTTCTGCATTCCATGGAAATAAATGGAGAATATTCCAAGATGATTATGTTGAATGGGATTTAGCTCCTGGAGACGATGGAATAAGAAAGATATATGCTAGATATAGAGATCAAGCCGGTAACCTTTCTCCTATTGTTTCTACAGAAATTATAGTAGATAGAACTGCTCCATTTGCTGGGGGCATCAAAATTAATGATGAAAGCGTTTTGATGAACAGACAAGATCATCAAGCTCAACTATCATTACAATGTAGACAGGTAGACTCTATGATGATTGCTCAAGATCAACAATTCACCGATGCTAAATGGGAAGTTTTTTCAGAAAAGAAAAATATTTACCTAGAAGATGGTGAAGGTATCAAAAGAGTTTATGTAAAATATAAAGATAAAGCTGGGAATGAAACAAAGGTTTATTCAGCTTCTATTACAATTGATACCTCTGCTCCTAAAAATATTGATTTCAAAATTAATGATGGAGAAAAAACTACTTCAGATATCAATAAAAAAGTGACCTTAAATATTGAATACGATGATGCCAAGTTAATGATGATCTCTAATAGTTCTTCTTTTAGAGATGGAAAATGGACTCAGGCTAAATCTTCAACTTCATGGACTTTAAAAGGTGAAGAAGACGGTTACAAGCATATTTACATCCGCTTTAAAGATGAGGCTGGAAACGTTTCTAGACCACTTAGAGCAACAATAGAATTGAAAAGAGGATTCTAATCTCCCTATTTTCAGCACTTAAAAGAGGATCATTTATTTATAAAATGATCCTTTTTTTTGTGTTTAAATTTTGAAAAAAGAGATTCTTTCCTTTATTTCGCATTTATCCTATATAATTAGTAGATTAAATAAAAGTTAACAACTATGTCATCGCAAAGCATATTATCACAAGCTACTGATACTACTTTCGATCAGCTGATCGAAGAGATAGCAGTTGATTTGGCGAAATATAAAGCGGAAGGGAAAAAGATCTTCGCATCTTCCTCTTTTCAGCCGCAAAGCGTCGTGTTGTTAGACATTATAAGCAGAGTAGATAATACTATCCCTGTTTATTTTTTAGACACAAATTATCACTTTCCTGAAACAATTGCTTTCAGAGATGAACTTGCAGATAAACTAGGACTTAACGTTATCGATGTTAAATCGGACATACCTGTTGAAAAACAAGTGGATGAAAACGGAGAGCCTCTATATAAAAACCAGTCTGATAGATGCTGTCACATCAATAAGGTAGAACCTCTTGAAGATGTTTTACAAGAAAATGATGTGTGGATCAATGGCATCCGTAAGGGACAATCTGCCATAAGAGCTCAAATGCAAAAAGAAGAAGAAGGTAAGCATGGTGTTCTTCGTTACCACCCTATCCTTGATTGGGATTCTAAAATGGTATTCAAATACATCAATGAAAGAAAGCTTCCTTTACATTCTTTAGTTGCTAAAGGATATTTTAGTGTTGGATGTCTACCTTGTACGCAAAAGGCAGATCCATCTAAACCATTATGGTCTGATGATAGATCAGGTAGATGGGCAGGAAAAGGAAAAACTGAATGTGGTTTACATACTACATTAGGAAAATAATACATTGGTACTACCAAGAACATAAGCCATCAGCATTTATTGTTGATGGCTTTTTTTATTTACAATAATCTGTCATTACAGAGCAACTACAATAATTTTGCTATATTCTACTAATATCTGATGACAACACATCAAATAACGACTTCGTAAACAGTTCACTTATTGGAACTTTCACTTTCATTCGTTGAAATCAAACCGCTTAAATCTTCCTTCGTTGAATAATCAGTTCCGTTCGTTGAAAGAAATTCATTTTAAACTCGCCTTTTATCACATTTGAAGTATCAAAAAAATTATTAATTATTAAACACACACTCAAGATGAAAAAGATCACATTATTAGTATTAGCTATTTTTTCTATCACTCTATTCTCTTTCCAAGACGGTCCGAAAAAGGGAATGGATAAGGAAACTCGTAAGAAAGCACAAAAAGAACTTGCTGCTTATAATAAAGAGAATGTCATTCCTGTAATTCTTGAAAACAGAAAAGAATTTGAAACTAAACTTTCTTCAGACGAAAAAAAGGAATTAGTGAGTCTTCGTGTAAAAATGAAAGCACTTGGTGAGCAAAAAAAGGCTTCGAAAAAAGGCAAGACTAAAGGAGAAGCACCTACAGAAGAACAAAAAGAAGCTAGAGCAGCTCTTCAAAAAGAAATGAGACAAATTATGACTTCTGCTTGGGCTATTGTTGATAATCATGAAGCTGATTTGAAAGCAATAAAAGAATCAAACAAAGCCAATGAAGAAAAATGGAAAGAAGACATTAAGGCTATCATGATGAAATACAAGCCTGAAAATGCTGAGAAAGGAAAAGGGAAAAAACATGGTCATAAAATGAAACAAAATCCTATGGGACCTAACAAGGATGTGATGTTTGTAATGATGGACCCATCACAATCTATTGATGAGATCGCTGAAAACATGGAAAAAATGGCTAAAAAAAGACACGGACAACATGGTAAAAAAGGAAAATCAAAAGGACATGCTTCACCTGATCAAGAAAATGATTAATCGATAAGTATCCTTATATATTAAGCAGCTAATAGATCCTATTAGCTGCTTTTTTTATGAATGTCTATACCCAATCTATAATCAAAAAAGTACTGTCTATAGTCTGTCTATATCAAAAAATAGCCCTATTGTACTAAAAACTCCACTTTTGTATCAACAGTAATAACAACAGTCTATACTCTATTCTATAACATTTCTTCTGTTAGTATGAACCCTGAGGTAGACTATAATTATCATGACAAGAATTAAAGTGAAATGAAAAAATTAACACTGTTGTTGATTGGAGTACTTTTTTCTATTATCGGTTTTGCACAACCGAATACTACAACTCCCCACAACGAAAACGAACAAGCTATCCGATCTTTTAATGGATACAGATGGAAAATGAAAATGATGCTCCCTGGTGAAGGAGTAAAAGAAGGATTACATAAAATTCCGCCTGAAGATATTGAGACTTTAGTATGGAATAATGCTAAAATACCCGGAGATGTTTACACCGACCTTTGGAAAGCAGGAGCCATCGAAGATCCATATTTTGGTAGAAATAGTGTTAAAGCTCAATGGGTACAACATTATGAGTGGTGGTATGCATATCAATTTAATGTTACTGAAGATATCTCTGATCAAGTAGTAGATATTGTTTTTGAAGGAGTAGACTACAGTTGTGAAGTTTGGCTTAATGGACATTACCTTGGAAAACATGAAGGTGCATTTTCATCGTTTAAATTTAATGTCAATGAATATTTAAGAATTCATAAATATGATTTCTTAAAAGGAAGAAACATGTTAGTGGTTAAGTTGGCTCCCCCTCCAAAAGTAAATGCAAATGTTGCAGGGAAGAAAACCCCTTGGTTCGGTGACTATTGGAGAGATTTAATACCTTTTGGAATATATCGACCTGTAAAAATGGTCACTACTGGTAAAGTTAGGTTCGATGATGTATTTGCTAATAACTCTATCAATAAGGATGGGTCTGCAGAAGTCGAGCTTGAAATGACAATAGAAAACACATCTGAAGTAACAAAAGAAATGACCTTTGTAACTTCATTGGAAGGTAAGAACTTTGATAGTAAACCAATTGAATTAAAATTTAATGCATCAGTTGCTCCTGGATTACATAAAATAACTAAAAACATTCATATAAAACAACCACAACTTTGGTGGCCTTGGGATTTAGGTAAACCTAATTTATATGAAGTCAAAATCACTTTAAAAGAGGGAGGAAACAATCACGATTACAATGCCACTACATTTGGTATTAGAGAAGTCACATCAAAGTGGAACCCTGGGTTTGTTAAAGATGTTGATGTGAGCTTTCCTAGATCGACATATATTAATGGTAAGTTCCATTTTATTCGTTCGGCATGTTGGGGAGGTCCTCCAGATATTTTTGTGGGTAGAACAACACTTGATAAATACAAAGAGTTGATTCGTTTAGCAAAAGAAGCCAATATGAATAACATCCGTATTTTTGGTTGGCACCCTCCTGAAATCCCTGAGTTTTACCAATATTGTGACGAAATGGGTATTACGGTTTGGCAAGACATTATTCCATTAGGAACAGGTAACATCCCAACTGAGAGAGAGAAACTGACAGAGATTTATAACGAAGCCATAAAAGTAGTCAAAGAACGTAGAAATCATCCTTCTTTAATCATGATGGAAGGTGGTGAAGAAATGTTGCTACGTACAAGAGATCCTCAGTTTGGCCGTGCCTTTTTAGAAGAATTAGGCGATTCTCTTCAAGCGTATGTCAACCTTCCTTATGTTCCAGATTCTCCTTTAACTTGTCATGTATCTAAGGAAGCAGGGTTTAAAAGTAAAGAAGCAGTACATGCCTTAAGATATTTCTATGATATGGGAAAATGGCTGCATGAAGATTGGTATCAAGAACTTAAGTTTCCAATCGTTCCTGAATTTGCTATTACTTCTGTTCCTTCTGTAGAAAGTTTGAAAAAATTCATTCCTGAGGATGAACTTTGGACTCCGGGATTAAGCTGGGGACATCATTGGGCCGATTTAACCCGATTAAGAATGCAAAATTGGGATGTTTTTGGTAATGAAATGAAAGGTTCATTAGAAGAATTTGTCAATGCGTCTCAAGATGCTCAAGGAATTATTTTTCAAAATGGTATTGAATACTTTAGACGTCAGAAACCAGAATTAAGTGGGATCGCTCTATGTCATTTTATTACTTATTGGCCCGATATGAAATGGGGTATTGTAGATAATTATCAAAAGCCTAAAAGATCATTTGAGTTTGTAAAAAAAGCATATCAGCCAACATTAATTAGTTTCAACTTTCACAAAAGAAGATGGTCTAATAAAGAGAAATTCACAGGTGAGTTATGGGTAATTAATGACTACTATGAAAAATACAAAGGATGTACAGCTAAGATGATCATCAAAAATGATGAAGGAAATGTACTATCAAAAAAGGAATATAAAATTGGTACTGTTGAAAGAAATAGTGCTAAAAAATTTGAATCTATTTCTGAAGATGTATTAGAAAAGATCAATAAAAAGTTTTTTGTTGAATTAGAATTGACAGATCAAAAAGGAAAAGTGATCTCAAGTAATGATTATTTCTTTTTAATAGGTGATCAAAAAGAGGCTTCTGATCAATTTAAGGTATGGATGAAAGAACGTATGGATTTAGAAAACAAATATGGATTATATGGTTCTTACTATCACTTCTTTGATGATTTTACCGGAGAAAATGGAGGAAGTTATGATAGTGAAACGCAAACACCTAAAGCCTTTGGTTTTCCAGAACAAAAATAATTATCATTTCATTTCAAAAACTAAATAATAAAAAAGGCAGATCATGTTATGATCTGCCTTTGTTGTCATTAATATTCAATATCAATGGCCATAATATCTTCTGCTATTGGCTTAACATGTTCAGTAACCACACTAACATGTGCTGGGTGTACTTGATAAGCCTCTAACGCTTCTTTACTTTCAAACTTAGAGTAAAGCATTATTGTAAATCCTTTCGCTCTTTCAGAGAAATTTTCTTTTACCTGAATTTCTTTGATTTCATCAATCTTATTGTCCAATGCTTGTAAAGCATCTACCATTGCATTGATCTGAGCTGCTGTTGCTTCTTCTTTAAATTTGAATAATACGGTATGATTAATCATGATTTTGTCTGTTTAATTGGAAAGCTAAAATAAGCAAACCTTTAGAAAGAATTACCAATGACAATCATATTTTCAAAAGAATTTATTGTGCGTTTATCTCAGACTCTACCTTACTTTTTAAAGCCAACTCGTCACCGTCCTCATTTTCATAAGTGATTTGATAAGCAGCTTCCGCAGTACTTGTTCCCGATTGCAAAGGTGTTCCCTCTACTCTCCAAACAATCACTAAAGGAGAATTATCAGATTCATCTGCCACAGAGTATTCCCAATTTTCATTCGTATCAAATGATATATTTTCATAACCATTTGATAAGATAGACACCCCTGCCGCTGCATATAATTCATTTAGCTTACCTAAGTGTTCAGACAATTCGTTGTACTCGCTAAGTTTCAATTCTCGTTTTTGCTTTAAAGCAACTACATCGTCTAAAACTCCTAAACGGTCTTTCGTCTCATTGACTACTTTATCAAATTTACCTTTTTTATAATAGAAGTTCTTTTGAGACTTTTCTACTATAATTCTATCATATAAATAGTCTTGTAGATCAATGTAGAATATATCTATACCTTTCCCATCAGCATTAGAAGAACGATGGTTATTGTAAACATATTCAAATGCAAATAATGTTTTCAATAAAGAATGTCCTTCTTGGAAAAGTCTTTTATTAGCGACTTCTAGTTCCTCAATAGCATCTTTTACACCGCCAATAGTTGCATTCTGACTTCTTGAATCTTCTAAAACTGTCAGAACCTTTTCAATGTTTTCTTGCATTACATTGATGTCTCGAATATAGCCTTCTCTTGTACTTAATAGACGATTTAAAGCATTTTTTACAGCTTGACTTTCTCCATTTGCTTCTCCTCTATTTACCGAATTTGAAAGAATTTCTGTATGGTGATAAATATCTTTCATCGTAGAAAGTTCACCTTGTAAATTCTTTAAACTGTTTTCAAGGTCAGAAGTATCATCACCTAGATTCCCCCATACATTTCTGATGTCTGCATCTACCTGACGAACATTTTGATCGGCTCTTTCCAAAGCATTCTCTACTTGCTTTAGATTCATATTTGGAAATCGTACTGTAATTGCAACAGCACTACCTTGTACGGCATCACCATTGAGGTTCCAAACCGTATTTTCTTTCACAAATTCGTCTATTTCTACAAGACTTGGATCTATTGTGTCATCGTCACCTCCAAAGAAGTAAATCCCAATAGTTGTACCTATTAATACTACACCGAAAATGGCTCCTATTATTATGAGCAGTTTAGACTTTTGAGTATTTGAGTTTTCCTCCATAATTTAATTTGGTCGAAATTCATTTATGGTTTCAGTGAATTCGAAGTACCAGTTTAAAATTTAACTCTTGATTTTTATCTTTGTCATCAATAAAATAATAACTTGATACAACTAATTCATTATTAGTTCTATTTAGATAACGAAGATATTAAAATAACATTTTAGAAGTTAAGAATATTTTTGTTTTACGAATAAAAATACTGATTAAGTACGTACTATTTCTTATTTTGTTATAAATCCATATTTTTATATTACAACCGTAACAATAAATCTGTGTCTTCAGTTAAAATAAAGAATCAATTAATCTAATTAATAATCTTCCGGATGAGTCAACAAAGAATTTTATGGGCAGACGATGAGATCGATCTATTAAAACCACATATTTTATTTCTAACGAAAAAAGGATACGAGGTCACCCCTGTATTAAGTGGTTTAGATGCCATTGAAAAATGTGAAGAAGAGGAGTTTGATATTATTTTCTTAGATGAAAATATGCCCGGTATGACTGGATTAGAAGCCTTAGAACAAATTAAAAGAATTAAACCAAGTATTCCTGTTGTGATGATCACTAAATCAGAAGAGGAATACATTATGGAGGATGCTATCGGTGCTAAAATTGCAGATTATTTGATCAAGCCAATAAATCCAAAACAAATTCTTTTATCCGTTAAAAAGCTATTAGATAAGCAAAAATTAGTAGACGAAAAAACTAATTCTGCCTATCAGCAAGACTTCCAGAGTATCATGATGTCTTTCATGAATGATATGGATTGGGAAGATTGGGTAGAAACCTATAAGAAAATTGTTTATTGGGATTTAGAAATCAATGAAACAGAAAATAAAAGTATGAGTGAAGTCTTCGAAATGCAAAAAAACGAAGCCAATCATAATTTCTGTCGATTTATAAAAGATAATTACGCCGATTGGATGGACGAGCCTGACGAACGTCCCATACTTTCTCATGAATTATTAGCAGAAAAGGTATTTCCTTTTGTTAAAGAAAACGATAAACCTGTCTTCTTTATACTTATTGATAATCTAAGATATGATCAATGGAAAGTAATTGAACCATTGGTATCTGATTTATTTACAGTAAAAGAAGATGTCTATTGTCCGATTTTACCTACAACCACGGCTTATGCTAGAAATGCTATCTTTTCTGGTTTGATGCCTTCTGAAATTGAAGCTACATATCCTGAATGGTGGGTAAATGATAATGACGATGAAAGTAAAAATAATTACGAAGAAGAGTTATTAGGTGAACAACTTCTTAGACATCGTATTAACGGAAAATATTCTTACAATAAAATCATTAGAACATCACAAGGCAAGCAAGTCAACGATCAGATCAACAGTTTGATGCACAAAAAATTCAATGCTGTGGTTTATAATTTTGTTGATATGCTATCTCATGCTAGAACTGATACCAATATGGTTAGAGAACTAGCACCGGACGAAGCCGCTTACCGTTCTATTACAAAGTCTTGGTTTGAACACTCTTCTCTTTATGAAATGCTGAGATTACTTTCTGAGAAAGATTGTAAAGTTTATATCACTACAGACCACGGTACAGTAAGAACAAGAAAACCTTATAAGATAGTAGGCGATAGAGAAACTAATACAAACCTTCGCTACAAGCAAGGTAAAAACTTATCTTACAATAAGAAAAATGTATTGGCGATCAAACATCCTGAAGATTTTGGACTTCCGAAAACAGAAGTCTCCACTTCATTTGTTTTTGCCATGGAAGATTACTTCTTCGCTTATCCTAATAACTATAATTATTATGTAAGCTACTACAAAGATACTTTCCAACATGGAGGTATTTCAATAGACGAAATGATTATTCCTTTTATTGAATTGGACAGAAAATAAAATCAATAAAAAAAGTTAGCCTAGTGCTAACTTTTTTTATTTCCATGATAATGCAGAGGTAGGATGTATTATAAACCTGTCAGCTGTTTCTCTAGGCATTTCCTGAAGAATATTTGATAAACATAAACCGATCATTTTATCCTCTACTTCTACTTCAGGAAGCTGTAGTTCTTTTACTATTTGATCAATCGTTATATATCCATTTTCATCAATCAATTGGATAATTTTCCGTTCATCATCTCCAAAAGATACCGCATGACTTTCTTCTCTACTTCTTGCTTTTAATATTTTACGAATCACTTTACTCATCTGAATACTTTTGTCTTCAACACGTATATACGGCTTCCCTATTCTTCTTTTTAAATTATAAAGTAAAAAAATGGGTTGTTTCTCAGATGGAGGGATTTCAAAAACTAAAACTTGGCGTAAAGCACTTATTTGTACTATATGAATGGTATAATCGATCTTTTTAGACAAGTATGTATTTATAGCTTGTTCTAAAACAAATTTCTCTCCTTCAATATCTGTAAACCCATCAATTCTACCATCATCAGCGACACCCACAATAAGATATCCGCCATATTTATTGGCAAAAGCAACCACTTCTTTCATTATTTTCAATGGATCTGCAGCTTTCTTTTTAAACTCAATTTTAAAGCCTTCTCCTTGGTTGACTAATTGTTTTAATTCTTTTAAATCCACAATAAAAATGTTGTTTGGGTACTTGTATTTTTATCTAAAAGGCCTTGATTAATTTAAAGGAAGTAACAACATAGTTTCGCATAACTAAGACTATTATTAGATATAGTCAGTTTACAAAATATTATTGAGAAATCGGCAGTTTATAATATTAATTATAAACTGCTTTTTTTTATAATTCCGGTGATATTTCTCTAACTAATTCCAGTGCATCAAAATAAATTCTATAGGACTTTCCTACAGATTGTTCATCTGAGTCCTCGCACTGACCGCCTTTTTGTACAAAATAAACATATTGTTTTGTACTACGGTTGTCTAGATCTACCCTATCTGGAGCTCCTAAAGTTTTACGAATACCTGTAATACTCACTCCGAGTAGTTTATCTTTAATCTTCATAAAATCTTGATCTATGATTGCTCTATCTCCTTTACAGCCTTGAGGATCATTTTTCCAACTAGTCATATCAAAATCGTCTTCAGATACTTTGGCATCTTTAGCACAAGAAGTGATCAATAATATGTGTACTACTATTAAAGAAGCAGTCAAGATTTTATTCAATGTCATCGTTTTAATTTCCAAGGGGTGGTTTGATTAATTAGTGAAGAAGTTTCGTTTGATTTTTTCTTCTCAAAAAATAACTCTGCCATAACAGCAGCAGCAACAGTTTCTTCTTCTTTAGAAAGTGGTTGGTCTAAAAGTTTTGCATCATAATATTGATCGACAAAATGAGTTCCAAAATCACCACTTACAAAGGCTTCATGTTGCAATACAAACTTACAAAAAGGAAGAATAGTTTCTAAGCCCGAAATCTTATATTCTTCTAAGGCCAACAACATTTTCTTAATTGCCTTCTCTCTATCTTCTGCCCAAACAATCAATTTACTCATCATAGGATCATAATGCATTTCCATTTTCATCCCTTCTCTATAACCACTATCTACTCTAATTCCTTCCCCTTTTGGTTCTTGATAACGATGTAATACTCCTGTATCAGGTAAAAAATTTTGATATGGGTCTTCTGCATATACTCTTACTTCTATCGAATGACCGTGTATTTTTAAATCTTCCTGAGTATATCCTAATGCTTCACCTTCTGCAATTCTAATTTGTTCTTTGACTAAATCAAGCTTTGCAATTTCTTCTGTTACGGTATGCTCTACCTGAAGACGAGTGTTCATTTCCAGAAAATAGAAATCTCCTCTACTATCATAAATAAACTCTACAGTCCCTGCTCCAACATACTCACAAGATTTGGCAACACGTACAGCACACTCCCCCATTTCTTTTCTTAATTCTTCTGTCAAAACACAAGAAGGAGCCTCTTCAATCACTTTTTGATGTCTTCTTTGAATAGAACATTCTCTTTCAAAAAGGTGCACTGTATTGCCTTTTTTATCTGCTAATATCTGAATTTCTATATGTCTAGGTGATTGAATATATTTTTCGATAAAAACAGCTCCATCACCAAAAGATGTTTGGGCTTCACTTACAGCCCTTTCCATCTGTGATATAAACTCTTTTGGCTCATTCACTACCCTCATTCCTTTACCACCTCCACCAGCAGATGCTTTGATTAATATAGGATACCCAATCTCTTTAGCCATTGCTTCTGCAGCGGCAACATCTTCAATGGCTTCATTCCCTCCAGGAACTAGCGGCACCTCATATTTCTCAACTGTTTGCTTAGCTTTTAATTTACTACCCATTACCTCAATGGCATGTGCTGATGGGCCAATAAAAATGATTCCCTCATCTTCTATTCTTTTGGCAAAACCCGCATTCTCTGATAAAAAACCATATCCTGGATGTACGGCATCAACATCATATTCATGACACACTTCAATAATCTTATCTATTTTAAGATAGGATTCCGAAGAAGCTGCTGGTCCAATAGGTACAGCTGCATCTGCTATCATTACATGAGGTGCTTCTTTGTCTGCTTCACTATAAACAGCAACAGTAAAAATGTTTAGTTCTTTTGCTGATCGTATAATTCTTACTGCAATTTCTCCTCTATTTGCAATAAGTAATCGTTTAATTTTTTTCATGCTTTTGTAGTGTTGTTTTCAGTATGTTTTACTATTGGTATTGGTTGAGTTAAGTTAATTGTTTGATAGTTGATCAAACCAAATTTTCTCTAGTATAAGTATAAATGATAAGGGAACAAATCCTTTTAGTCCTGAAATACGAAGTTTCTGACCTCCTATGTTCATGTCTAAGAATTTTGTGATACCCAATTTTGTATCTTCTAATTTATCAAACTTTGTGATATTTCCCCAGTTCCATTCAAAGGTTTTTAATTGCGATTCTTTGGGAGTCCCTCCTATGAAAACCATTTGATCATTCAATAAAAAAAGGCCTCCAAAAAGAGGTTCTTTTGTTTGCAAAGAAGCCCACATCCCACCTTTTATTGCTTTTGGTTCTGATGAGATTTTTTGTAACAATTGAATACTTTGATCTCGCATTACTATTAACGCATTTTTCCCAAAAGTTTTCATTTCTAAATCTTCAAAATGCTTTTCCCACTCGTCTTGTTTTAAACTCATCTTAAAATCAATTCAATTAAATCACAAAATATTAATAATCAACACATTAAAAAACATAGTATTACATCAAAAACATACATCAAAGTGAAATTATTTAAATTTTTGACATTTATTTTTGCACAAAACCTTAATTTAATAATAGATAGAACATAAATATCTCGACAATGTCGATATAAACATGCTCAAAATAATCCAATTAACTACCATATTTTATTGCAATGACAAAACTTTACTCTTTACTATTCATTATTTTCTTAACTAGTAATCTAGTATTTGCACAAGAAACACCACCTAACGATTATTTTGTAAAAGGTGAAGTATATGCTAAAATGGGGAAATTTCCTGAAGCCATCATGGCCTATGAAGTTGCCATAGCCAAAGACCCTAAAAATGCAAAGTACACTTACGCTATTGCAATGGCATACCTCAAAAGCAAAAAGAAAAAAGAAGCTACAGAATATTTTAATAAAACTGTAGAAATTGATTTTAATAATTTAGATGCTCACCTGAAGTTAGCTTTATTAGCCAAAGATGCTAAAAATTATGACTCGGCTGTAGAACATCTTGATGCCGCATTTAAAGTTTCAACAGACCCTGATCGACAAATAGCTTACAAAACAAGAATTATTAACCTCTTAGATAAAACTGGGAACTATAAGGAAGCAGGGCCACATTTAGAAGATGCCAAAAGTGTGCAACCTCAAAATAGCTATATCCTATATATGGATGCTAAATATCATAATTACATTACAAAGAATCATGAGATGGCTAAAGCTAGTATGCAAACAGCTATTAATATGATGGAAGAAGAAAAAGGAAAAGCACATGATCATTATTATTACGAACTCGGCTTTGCCCATCACTCTCTAGAGGAATATGAAAATGCTTACTCTGCATTTAATCAAGTAACCAACAATAAAATAAAAAATAAGGCTTCTTCTATGTCTCCAGAATATCAATATCAATTGGCATTATGTAAATACCAAATGTATGAGTTGGAGGAATCGGAAAAAACGCTCGAAGCAGTCATTAAAATGAATAAGGCTTATGAACCAGCTTATGATTTACTTATTGAGTTAAAAGAAAATACTTTAGACAGAAGAGAAGTTGTCACTTTATTAGAGCATAAAGTTTCAATCCAAATAGAGAACACACAAAAAGTAAAAATCTTAGCCGATCTAATTGATCTCGAAATCAAGTTTGGGGATATCGCAAATGCTAAAAAGCATATCAAAGAATTTGAACAATGTGATATTCCTTTACCTGATGTGAAATTTATGGAAGCTATTATCGCTTATAAAGAAGAAAAATATGATGATGCTTTAGAGAAATTAAACACCCTAAAAAACTCAAATTCACCTAAAATAAAATACAAATCCAACTTCCTAATGGGAATGATTCAAATTAATGAAAAGAAATATGAAGAAGCAAAAACCACTTTTTCTTCCAATTTCCCTGCAGAGTTTAATATTGCTGCTAAAGACTACCTCAAGTGGATAAAAAAAGAAAATAGTTTAGCAAAGAAAAATTAGAATCTAAGGAATCATCTGATATCAACAGATAATTTGAAAGTCACTCAATATTGAGTGGCTTTTTTTGTGCTATAAAATCATTTAATTGTTACATTTGGATAATCCAATAGTTATCTAATGTTACTAAAAAAGCTAGAAATAAAAGGTTTTAAAAGTTTTGGTGATAAGGTCACTTTAAACTTTGATGAAGGTATCACTGCTGTAGTGGGACCGAATGGCAGTGGTAAATCCAATGTTGTCGATGCAATCAGATGGGTGCTTGGTGAACAAAGTACCAAAGCATTAAGATCGGATAAAATGGATAATATCATTTTTAATGGTACCAAATCTAGACGCCCAGTCCAAATGGCAGAAGTGTATCTTACTTTTGTCAATAATAAAAACCTTTTACCTACAGAATATACAGAAGTAACTATTGGAAGACGTTTCTATCGTTCTGGTGAAGGGGAATACTCATTAAACGGAGTTCCATGTCGTTTAAAAGATATTCACGGACTTTTCTTAGATACAGGTATTGGATCAGACAGTTATGCTATCATCGAATTAAAGATGATTGATGAACTATTGAATGATACTCAAAATGCTCGTAGAACACTTTTTGAAGAAGCTGCAGGTATTTCAAAATTTAAGAAAAGTAAAAAAGAAACTCTTAAAAAACTTAAAGATACTGATGCCGATTTAGAACGTGTGGATGACCTACTTTTTGAAGTAGAAAAAAATATGCGTTCTCTAGAAAGACAAGCAAAACAAGCACAACGCTACATTAAGTTAAAAGAAACTTATAAGTCTTCTAGTATCGAATTGGCCTTAAAAAAAGTAGCTACACAAGCCGATGAACTTCATTCTTTAGCAGATAAAATGACTGCTATTAATGAAGATAGAAATCAAACGCTAAAAAATATTGAACAACTAGAAACTTCTATCTCAAAAGAGAAAAAGGAGTCGATAGATAAAGAAGAGTTACTTGCTTCTAGGCAAAAAACTCTGAATGAGCATATCCTCAAAATGCGTCAAATCGAATCTGAGAAAAAGATTAAAGGAGAAAGACGCCGATTTTTAGAGGAGAAAAAGACTACGTTACAAAATCAAGCATCTCAAGACCGAGATGCAGTTTCTTTGGCACAACAAGGTATTGAAGCTTTACAAATTCAACTGGGCTCTATCGAAAAAATGGTGATGGAGGTAGAACATGAATTGGAAGCTACTCAAAGACAAAGGGACAATCAAACACAAAAAGCGGATGAATTAGAAGTTAAAACAAATGACTTCGAACAGATGGTAAAGAATAAACAATCTGTGATCTTCCAATTAAAACAAAAAATAGAAATCAATGAGGTACAGCTTTCAGCTTTAAAGCAGGAATTAGAACGTGCCCATGAAGAATCTAACGATAAGGCATCAAGCCTAGAAGAATTTGACACTCAATACGCCTCTTTAGAAGGAGAACGTTTAAGTGCTCAAGTTATTTATGATGAAGTAAAAGAAAAACATACACTTCATCAAGAGAAAATTAAAAATTGCAGAGAGGAATTAGAACACATTAAAGATAGATCATCTGAGATCTTCCGTATCCTTGATGCAAAAAAGAATGAACATCAATTAACAAAGTCTTTGGTAGATAACTTAGAAGGATATCCTGAGGCTATCAAATACTTAAAACAAAATACTGATTGGGCGAAAGAAGCTCCGATGCTTTCGGATACTTTACATTGTGATGATGAATACCGAGTAGCAATAGAAGGTTACTTATCCCCTTACCTGAATTATTTTGTACTAGAAACAGAAGACGATGCTTGGAAAGCAGTTAACCTTTTAGAAGAAATGAAAAAAGGAAAAGCCAATTTCCTTCTTTTAGATAAATTTCAAGGTTATAAGCCTTCTCCTAGAAAATCTATTGATGATGCTGTCCCTGCCTTAGAAGTGGTAGATTATGATGATAAATACGCTGATTTAATCATGTATCTATTAGATGGTGTGTATATCGTACATCGTAATCAAAATAATCTTCCTAAGAACGATAGTGTTATTCTAGTCACAAAGAACGGTCGATCAATTCGACGTAAATCTGCCATTTCTGGAGGTTCTACAGGATCTTTCGAAGGAAAGTCATTAGGACGTATTCGTCACTTAGAACAACTGACTACTGAAATTGAAGAACTTGAAACTGAAGTTCAAGAAATTCATATCAAAAAAGTAGAAAAGCAAGCAGAACATAAAGAGCTTCTTCAAGTCAATCTGCAACATGAACTTGAAAATGCTCAACATAATTTACAAGTAGTATCTCAAGAACTCATCAAGATTAAAACTCAAAAAGAAGAGTTCGCAAAATTTTTGGAACAAAGCAGTAACAAAAAGGAAGAGATACTTGAAAGAATTGGAGTAGCTGAAGTTACAATTTCAGAAGGTAAACCATTGCTAGAAGACGAATCGAATGCCATTGAATATATAGAAGAGGAACTCTTCGAGATGAAAGATCAACTGACGATTGAAAAGGAAAAGAAAGTTGAACTTTCTAGCAAATACAATCAGCTACATATCAATTTTCTACAACAAGAAAATCAATACAACTCTTTGAAAAAAGAAATTGATTTTAAAGAAGAAGAACTAGCGAAGGGCAACCAAAGAATCGATCATAATATAGTAGAAATCCAAAAAGTAGATGCTGAGTTATTAAAATCAGACTCTATGGATGAAGAAGGTGCTTCTATATTAGAACGTATGGAAATTGAACGTCTTAATATTGAGAAAGGCGTGTTTGAAGCAGAAGAAGCTTATAAAGCTGCTAAAGAATTAATTGCTGATACTGAAATTGAAATTAAACAGCTTCAAGTAAAGAAAGAAGAAATAGATCAAAACTTACTCTCTGCCAACGAAAGAATTAGTACGCTTCGATTGTCTTTAACTTCTGTAAAAGAAAAAGTAGCTGTAGAGTTTGAAGTTAATTTGGAACAACTTCTCCTGCACAACCGAAAGGATGAAAATGAGGAAGAAAATCCATATAAAGCTATGCCTATTTTCGAATTAGAGGAGGTAAGCGAAGATGCTAAAAGAAAATTAGCCAATCTAGGAGCAATAAATCATACAGCCATAGATGCCTACAATGAAATAAAGGAACGTAACTCTTTTATACTAGATCAAAGAGACGACCTTAATAGAGCAAAAGAACAATTGATGAAAACTATTGAAGACATCGATTCTATTGCTCAAGAGAAATTTATGACCGCATTTATCCAGATTCGTGATAACTTTATGGAAGTTTTCCGTTCTCTATTTACAGAAGAAGATAACTGTGATTTAAAATTAGCTGACCCAGACGATCCGTTAAACTCTAAAATTGAGATCTTAGCTCAGCCTAAAGGTAAAAGACCACTAACCATTAATCAATTATCAGGTGGGGAGAAGACATTAACTGCTACAGCATTATTATTCTCTATTTACCTATTAAAACCTGCACCATTCTGTATTTTTGATGAGGTTGATGCACCACTAGATGATGCTAATGTTGATAAGTTCTGTAGAATTATCAATAAGTTCTCTCATAACTCTCAGTTCATTATCGTGACTCATAATAAACGTACCATGGCAAGTACCGATGTAATTTATGGGGTAACAATGATTGAACAAGGTGTCACAACGGTCGTTCCTGTTGATATCAGAAATACTCCTCAATTAGATGCCTTTACATCTAAATAATATACTGTACACATTTTCAATCTCCTGTTCATTTACGAACATTAACAATCTTGTAAATTTAATTTAATAAACTGATTTACAGTTAGTTATATTTTGTTATTCGATTTTTGAATAGTATTGAGCACATCATAAATGTACTCTCAATAACTAATTATTATGAAAAATCGATCCTTGTCCCTCTTGTCTTTATTATTATTACCTTTTCTATTTTCTTTTACTACCCAAGATGATACTTTAAAATTGAATAACGGTAACAATAAGTTATTCTATAATCAAGAATGGTATCATTGTGCTAAAACTGCTAAAGATCTTTTAAATGATAATGATCAAATGGTATTAGCATTAGAATGGATTGACCAAAGCCTAGACCTTGATATCAATAGTGTCAATTTAGAAATTAAAGGAGATTACTATTGGAAAACGGGGGACATATTCTCAGCAATAGAACAATATAAAAAAGCACTAAGAGTAAAATCTCTCAAATACTGCATGGATAAAGATTTTAAAAGAATCAAAAAGAAATTAGCAAAGTTGAATAAAAAAATAGAATAGTGTCGAGTTAATAAGTTGTACAAAAAATCGAAAGTTGTGGGTTTTATTTTTTGTCTACTTTATGTTAGAATTATTATCACGTAGCTATCGCTATTCTATTCTTCCTGGATTAGACAAAAAATAATCATCCAACTTACTCTAATTTTTAATGTGTTACTACTTTATGGCATCCTTAAAATATGGATGTACAATAAAAAAAATCTCTATAAAAAAACTGAACCTCAACACTTTCGTGTTGAGGTTCTTTATACGATTTTCATCAGTAGTTTGCCGAATGAAAAAAAAATGTCCGACTAAGTTAAAAAAGTCTTTGAATAATACTAAAGTATCATCGAAGTGTTACAAATATAATGAACTATTAATAAATATCAATAACTTCTTCGATTATTAACAAATAATTCTTAAGATTTCGAAACATTTTCATTTTCAGGCTACTAATTCTGATTATTCTTGATTGCTTCTATCAATTTTGGTACTACTTCGAAAGCATCTCCTACCACTCCATAGTCTGCCGCTTTAAAGAAAGGAGCATCTGGATCTTTATTAATGGCAACAATTACTTTAGAAGAATTGACCCCTGCTAAATGTTGTATAGCACCAGAAATACCCACTGCAATATATAACTGAGGAGCTACTTTAATACCCGTTTGTCCAACGTGTTCGTGATGAGGTCTCCAATCCATATCAGAAACTGGTTTAGAACAAGCTGTTGCAGCTCCAAGAGTTCCTGCTAGGTCTTCTATCATTTGCCAGTTTTCAGGTCCTTTCAAGCCTCTACCAGCAGAAACCACCTTATCAGCTTCTGGTAATAAAATATCACCTTCTTGCTTATGTACTCCTACTCTCTTCACTCCAAAATCAGCGTCTGAGAAATTCACTGAAATTCCTTCTACAGCGGCATCAGCACCTGATTCTTCTAACTGCACAACATTTTTAGCAATAGTCAAGACTTTATTACCATCAGGTACACTTACAAAAGCAAATGCTTTACCTGTGAATACTCCTCTTTTTACCGTAAAACCATTCGATGTGTCTGGTAAATCTTGAACATTAGCGACTACAGCACTGTTTGTCTTAATTGCAACTCTTGCTGCTACTGCATCTACTAGAGATGATCTAGACATTACAATTGTAGATGCTGATACTTGAGATGCTGCTTCTGCAATTAAAGCTGCTGTAGCTGCAATCACTCCATCATTCAATCTTTCGTCTGAACAATGTAAAACTTTGGCTGCACCAAATTTTCCTGTTTTTGCTAATTCTGATTCCTCAATTGAACCCATTGCTACCGCAGTAACATCACCCAATTTTGAACCATATGTAACTGCTTCTAATGATGATTTCTTGATAACCCCATTATCTGCTTCTATAAATACTAATATTGACATTTTCTGATATTTTATGTGTTAAGTAAATGGATTGATTAAAGGACTCTTGCTTCGTTTTTAAGTAAACCAACTAACTCGTCCATTTGAGCTGCGTCTACCATTTTACATTCTCCTTTTTCTGGTGGTAATTCAAATGAATCATAAGAAGTTACTCCGTCTACCCCTACAGGTTCGATGACAGCCAAAGGTTTCTTTCTAGCCATCATAATCCCTCTCATGTTTGGAATTTTCCATTCTGCAATTGGTTCTTGACAACCTGCAACAAAAGGCATTCCTACTTCCACTTCTTCATGTCCTCCTTCAATTTCTCTATGTAGTTTAGCTGTAGATCCATCAATATCTAACCTCATTGCAGGTGCAATTGATGGCCAGCTCAATAGTTCACCTACTAAACCATGAACAAGTCCAGAGTTAAAATCTGAAGATTCACGTCCCATTAAAATCATATCGAAATCTTTATCTTTAGCATATTCTACAATTTGCTTTGCAACAAATAGTGAATCTGTGGGCTCTGCATTAATACGGACAGCATCGTCTGCTCCGATAGCTAAAGCTTTTCTAATCGAAGGCTCAGTATCTGCTAAACCTACATTTAAAACAGTGACAGTGCCACCTTCTTTTTCTTTGATTTCTACAGCCCTTGCTAGAGCAAAGTCGTCATATGGACCGATAATGAATTGAACTCCTTTAGTATCAAGTTTATTATCAACAAACTTGATCTTTGTTGTCGTATCTGGAACGTTACTAATACAAACTAAAATTTTCATGTGTTATTATTTTGGATATCACTGTATCTTTAAGGGTAATACAGCTAGTTTTTAATTATAATGTTTTATTGGTTTAGCTAAAATAGTATGCAAGCATAATAAATTCCAAACTTTATTTAGAATAATTATTAAAAAACATTCACAAAGTAGATTTATGGGTATATGTGAAACAAAATCCTTTGAAAAGTTTTTTATTTGTAAGGAATATTAATTTAAACATAAACACCCAGATTACGAAAATGCCAATCACTAAAAAAAGATTACAATCCTCTTTAGGAGCAGAAGTCGAAGAGATGTTAAATCAACAAGTACAATTGGAAGATCAATCTTCTCAATATTACCTTTCTTTTGCTTCTTGGTGTGAAACACAAGGATACGTTAAAGCTGCAGAGTTTTTATATGAGCATGCTGAAGAAGAAAGACAACATATGCTGAAATTTTTCAAATATATTAATGCAGTTGGAGGACATGCTAAAGCGGCTGAAATTACTCCTGTACCCTACGATTTTGAATCTTTAAGACAAGTTTTCGAAATGGTTTTAGAACATGAAATTAAAGTGACAAAAGCCATTAATGAAATCGTTGATTGCTGTTTCCAAAATAAAGACTTCAGTACATTCCAGTTTTTACAATGGTTTGTTGCTGAGCAAAGAGAAGAAGAAGAAACTGCTAGAACAATATTAGATGCATTTGATATCATCGGAGAAGATAGCCCACAAGGACTATGGATGATTGATCAAGAAATTGGTCGAATTGGTGCTGAAGGTGTTGATTCTGATATGGGAGACCAAGCATAATTAATAATAAACAAAAAAACGTATCAAAGTTTCTATTACTTTGATACGTTTTTTTTATACGAATATCTTTTGACTAATAATCTCCGCTAAAAACTTTTTCTAATTCACGACTATGAATTACTCTAATTCCAGAGACTTTCATATCTATAATAGCATTCTGAACATCATTGGGCCTAAAATTAATCCCTTTGGAGGCATCTTCTATCATAAACGTTTTATACCCTAAAGCTTTAGCATCTAATGCCGTATACTTAACACAAAAATCTAGAGCGATACCTGCAACATACACTTCTTTCACCCCTTTAGATTGAAGGTAATCATGTAAACCAGTATCATTTAATTTACCATTATCAAAAAAGCCACTGTAATCATCTACATCTTCTTTTGTTCCTTTTTCAAAAACTTTTTCGATCACCTTTGTGTTTAGATCTTCAGGAAATTTTGCTCCATCAGAGTTAGAAACACAATGTGCAGGCCATAAGATCTGCGGTAAATCATTTACTTCAACAATTTCGCCTACTTCTCTCTCATGATGATTACAGGCAAAACTTTTATGACTTGCAGGATGCCAATCTTTAGTGGCTACTACAACATCAAAATGATGATTGATATTATTGATAACAGGAATAACTTTCTCTCCTTCGGGTACGACAAGGAATCCATTGGCTAGAAAATCTTTTTGTACATCTATAATGATTAATGCACGCATATATTTTATTAAGGTGTTGATGGTTCTAAAAACAGTTCAATTTAATATATCACTAAAAAAAATCATAAAGATGATACAAGAATTAATCGAACTATGTAACTTAACGTAACAGATCAGTAAAATAGACAGATTTTAATTTATTTTAAAACATAATGGATCAACATAGTAAAGATTTCTTATATAAATACCTAAATAATGCTTCACCAACAGGGTACGAAGCTGAAGGTCAAAAAATTTGGTTAGAGTATATTCAACAATATGTGGATGATACTTATGTAGATAACTATGGTACTGCAGTTGGTATTATTAATCCAGATGCTCCCTACAAAGTAGTTATTGAAGCTCACGCTGATGAAATTTCATGGTTTGTGAATTATATCACTCCTGAAGGTTATATCTATGTAATAAGAAATGGAGGTTCTGACCATCAAATTGCACCTTCTAAAAAAGTTTTACTGCATGGTGAAAAAGGTGTTGTTGAAGGTATTTTTGGATGGCCAGCAATTCATACTCGTAAACCAGGTAAGGAAGTTAATCCTTCTTTAGATAACATCTTTATTGATGTAGGAGCTGCTTCAAAAGAGGAAGTAGAAGAAATGGGAATTTTTGTTGGTACTGTCATTACTTACCCTGATGAGTTAGGCGAATTAAATAAAGGCAAATACCTTACAGGTAGAGCATTAGATAACCGTATTGGTGGTTTTATGATTGCTGAGGTGGCTAGAAGACTAAAAGAAGAGTCTTTCGATGTTCCTTTCGGTCTATATGTTGTAAATGCTGTACAAGAAGAAGTAGGCCTAAGAGGTGCTGAGATGATCACTCAACATATCAAACCAAATGTGGCAGTTGTTACAGACGTTTGTCACGACTCTTCTGCACCAATGTATAATAAACAGACAGAAGGTGAAACAAAGGGTGGAAATGGTCCTGTTTTAACTTTTGCTCCAGCAGTACAAAATAACCTGCTTAAAATGTTAATCAACACAGCAAAAGAAAAAGAAATACCTTTCCAAAGAGCTGCTTCTTCTAGAGTTACAGGAACAGATACAGATGCTTTTGCTTACTCTAACGGTGGAGTTCCTTCGGCTTTAATATCACTTCCTTTAAAATATATGCACACTACTGTAGAAACGGCACATATGGATGATATTGAAAATACTATTAAGTTGATGCACGAATTCGTGAAACAATTAGATAACGATCATGATTTTAGATATATCTAGAAATTATTGATAAGTGCTAAGCATTTTTAAACATAAAAAAAACAGGTACAACTACTTCAGTTCTACCTGTTTTTTTATATTCAAATTTCCATTTTGATAGACCACTTTGAATTTCTCTTTTTCATGCTCCATAAGTAATTCAAAATCTATCACATGAGGAAATGTTGAAGAGGGAAACCACTCTTTCTTTTTTTGATGATTAATACAAATAAATAATCCATTTTCATCTCCAACGGCACAAAATCTATCCATACTCCCATCATAAATAGGCAGATTACACTTTTCTAATTCCTGGTATAAAGTATTAATATCAATAGATGGAACACCTATCTCGGATATATTAAGTAATGAGTTATTATCAAACTTATTATCAGAAAGCCTATTTAAATTATGTCTACTAATGAATTCTACAATATTCTGATCTTCGTCCTTAAAGTAAATTGCTTCTGCGTTCCAAGCGGAAAAATCAATAATTTCTTTTCCTTCAAATTGCAGCAATTCCACTCTATTACTTAACCAAACTTTAGCATCCTCTATTTTATTAGAAGGAATATTTATTGCAAAATGATAAGGGAACGTTTCCTTTGCTTCTTTAAAAATTAAGCTAGAATCTCCAATACCTATTTCAAAAGATTTTTCGCTTTCCTTTAACACTTTACAGTTGAATACCTCTTGATAAAACGATTTTTGTTCTTCTAAATGAGAAGTATATAATGTAAGAGATAGGATATACATAAATTACTTTTGTTTCAATGTTGTTGAATAAAAAAGGTGCTCCAAAAATTCATTTGAAACACCTCATTTTCTTATTGGAAAAGAATTAATTCATTTTTGGAACGCTTACTCCTTTATCCGCGCCAATGATTACATTGACTTTATTGACTTTATTTTTCTTAAGTTTTGTAGATTTTAAGCCATCTTCAGAAACTAACTTTCCTTTTTTAGCTACTACATAATAAGCTTTTTCTTTTAAACCTTTAGTAAATTTCACTCTACCGTTTTGGTTTGTTTTGGTCTTTGCTTCAATGCCGTTTTCTTCATCCCAAGCATCATCTTCTGTCTCATAAATAGTAACAGAAGCTCCTTCTACGACATTACCTCTATCATCCATTACAGTAACTTGTAAAATTGGATTGATGAAATATGTCGAAGCCTCTTCTGTTGGAATAGCTTTAAAACTAGAAGCTACAACACCTAAAAAAATTAGTACGATTAGTTTACTCAAATTAGTCATATAAGTTCTATTTGATGTTAATTTTAGAAATCATGCCCTAAAGTTACATAATACTTTGGTTTTGATTGTCTAAATCCATCTTCAATTCCCCAAGCAACGTCTAATTTAAGATAATAACCTAATAATGTAGTTCTACCTCCGAAACCATGTCCCATCAAGAATGGATATCTAAAGTTTTTAACGGTAGCATCAAATGCACCTGCAGAAATCTCTTCTGTGTTTAATGAGTTATCTTCTTCGAAAGGATTAACACCTGTCCAAGCAGAACCAATATCGAAGAATACTGTAAACTGTAAATCTCTAAGAATTTTTGATTTTACAGGTTTCTTTGTCAAGAATTTCATTACTGGCATTCTTAACTCGGCATTAAACAACATATAATTTTCTCCTTCCCATTTATTCCAATTAAAGCCTCTCATTGGCATATTAAATTGAGTAAAGAATAAATGAGATAAATCGGCATCTTCTATTGTTTGGTTTTCTCTAGGTACTCCTCTAGGATCATTGTCCATAGACCCAAATGCCCAGTTATCCATACCTCCTAATCTGTAGGTCATCGGTGATTGACCAAAGAAAGTTCCTGCTGAAGCCCTTAAAGCTAAAGTCATAGACCTTAATACTTTTTGATATCTTCTCACATCAAAACTCAAATTTTGAAAAGAAAAAGATTCACTATTTAAACCAACATAATTTTCATATCTGATCTTTGCTCTAGTACCAATCAACATGTTCTTTCCCCTCTCAAGACTGTTATCAAATACATATTCCACATTAAAACCTGTCCAGCTTCTCTTAACATCAGGAACAGAAAGACCAGGTTGTAAAGAAGTATCTGTATATCTTGTGAAAGCTAAGAATGGCTGAACCTCAATTCTACTTCTAATGCTTATTGGTAATGACATTCCCCCTTCATAATACGACTTAGAATACTTTTGTAATCTTTGTTCAATTTCTAAAGCGTTCCTCTCATATCTAATACTGAAATCTACTCTTCTTTTTAGGTATAAATATTCTGCAAAGAAATTACCATTATCTAAAGAGAATGTACCGAACAAACCTGCATTAATTTTATGATTTTCCATAGCATCTGTCATCATCACTTCAAATTGTAATCCAGAACCATACAATGGGTCAAAACGCATATTTGTATTGAAACCATCTACAGAAAAACGAGTTTCATAATCTCTTGATTTAGTAAACATCGATTTCTTTTTAGTGGCATCACTTTTCGCTTTTAAGCGTTCGTTATATTTTGACCAAAAAGCATCTCGTTTGTTTTTACTATAAGAGAAGAACTTATAATCATCTGTATTAGCTTCAGTTGGTGTATCAGAATAAGTCGGTTGATTAGGTAATAAATTATTATCCGTTTCTTTTTCTTTTTCCCTTGATGTTATGAAAGTGAAATTTTCAAAATCAATTTCTTCATCCATTGGATCAACATCAATTTCTTTATCCTCCTCTTTGATCACTAATTCATTATTAGCTTCTTCCAATGTCACCTTTTCTTGTACTTGAATAACAGAGTCCTCGTCTTCCCATGTAATCGAATTTGTAACCGTAGTATCATTGGTTTCTGCTAGAAACTCCTCGGCTAACTTCGCTTCATAAATAGAGTCTTGAACTCTTTTCAATTCCTTCTGACGTTGTTGTTCTCTGAATAACGCCATGCGTTTATCTTCTTCTTCTTGTCGTTTTCTTTGTAACTGTCTTTTCTTCTTTAATGCTCTTAGTTCTCTAAGATCCATGATCTGTTGACGACGAGTCTTAGGAGTGAATACATTTTTATTAGGGTTGATGCGCCCCTCATACATGTGTTCCTTTTCGTCACTATAAGCAATAAAAGAAACTCTTTGGCCACTAACAGTAAAGTCTTTGATACTATATTTAAAATTAGACACTTGTCTCGTTAGAGAATCCGTTAAGTCATAAGAAAAGAAGTTGGTAATACCTTTTCTATCACTTAAAAAGAGAATAGTAGTATCATTCACCATCTGAGGTTTTATATCTTTCCCCAAATTATTAGTTAACCTATTAAGCTCTGTTGGTTTGCTCTTATCGTACTTATATAAATTGAATGTAGAAGTAATATCTTCAATATTCCCTTTTTTCGATTTTGTTGAGTCATTCGTTCTATTTGAACTAAAAATAATATCGTTACTATTATTCATATATGACGGAGAAAGATCGTCATAGTAATCTTTTGTTATCTGACGGGTTCTTCGTCGAGCTATATTATGTTCATAGATATCCGTTTGTCCTCTCCTTTCGGCACTCATAACAATTCTTTTACCATCAGGAGAAACTGATACATCATTAATATGATCAAATTTAAATTCAATCTTACGTTTTAGGTATCTAAAAAATGTATTGAAGCCACCTTTGGATACGTTATATATCCACATGAAATTATTGCCTTTTTTCTGAGAGAAAATCACTAGTTCTTCATCAGTAATCCAATCTACTAACGGTACATCATAATCTATTTGCTGGTTGACTACTTTGTAACCACTTTTAAATACTGTTTGATTTTTCTTTTTCTCAAGGTCAAAAATATTGATTTTATACTTTCCATTATCGTTTTCAGTATACGCTACTTTTGTACCACTAGGATTGTAATTAACTTTATTATATATCCTTGATTTTCTATTTCGTTTAATCCTATTTTTTGGATCAATGTCTTTGTACGATTTATTTAACGTTTCATGTTCATTCAAATAAAATTGTTTCCAACCTTCTATAAATTCTTCATAAGAAATACCTAAAGTATTTTGAATGGAAACTTTTTCATCCCGGATAATTTTCGTGAGGTTTAAAGTACTAGCCATATTACTTTTACCATAGGTCTCTACCAAGTAATTCCATATAGATTGTCCCACAATACGAGCATCATCACCTTCTATGTATCTAATATTAGGAAATTTGTCTGGGTGTCTCGAAAAGAAATCTCTGACCATATCATCCATCTCTCTAGACCACCCTCTAGCAATATAGTCAGACGCTCCAACCACGAACCAATTGGGTAAATTCAATAAATAAGAAGATTTGATCATGTCTTTTAAAGAACCACCGTACATCATTTCAAAAATAAATGCATCAGATATTGCTCTTTTTACTTCTTCTTCAAATATTTCTTTACTTCCACTAAAAGATACTTCTACTTCAGAACGAATAAAATTAGTTTGACCCGTAGCGGCATATCCCTGTTGAAATAAACCAATATTACTTTGTCTTAAATCTTGAATAGAATTATAAACTAGTATTTTAGTTTTATAAAAAGGTGCATGACCAATTGTTTCTGTTAGGTACTGATATTCGCTTTCGGCGATTTCACCTGCAATTTTAGCAATGGTGATACCATAACCGTAATAATAAAGTTCAAAGTGTTCTGTTTCTATATAACTCCAATCGAATACTTCGTATTGAACACGGTTTTTTCCAAACTTATCTAAATGGAAAAAATGTTGTGCATTTACCATCGAAGTCATGAATAGAAATAATATTGATAGAGTTCTACTTATATGTAGTTGCATAGTATATGTCCTCATTTGAGTAAGCCAGATTTTTTGAAGAAGTTATAAAAGTCTGCCACATAATGTTCTAAAGAGTCAACAAGCAATTGTAATAATCCAAGTTAATGTAAGAGTAAAATTTCAAGAGCTTAGCTTTATTCAAATTAATAAAAAAAATGAAAATGAACGTAAGAAAAGCCTAAAAAGTTCATCTAAATTGAAAACATCTAAATTTAAATGAATACAAATCTCTAAACTTTACATAATATTTAAAATTTCTGTTTATTTTTGGCACGAAAACGAAAAATGTAAAGACAAACAAAATTAGAGTCTTAATTAGATTATGGCAGAAGTAATCAGAATGCCCAAAATGTCAGATACAATGACAGAGGGCGTGATCGCATCTTGGTTAGTAAAAGTAGGAGATGAGATTTCATCTGGCGATGTTATCGCTGAAGTGGAAACAGATAAAGCCACTATGGAACTCGAAAACTACGAAGACGGTGTTTTATTATATATCGCTGTCGAAGAAAAACAGGCTGTACCTGTTGATGGAATTATTGCAATTGTTGGTGAAGAGGGTGAAGACTATCAATCTCTTCTTAACGGAAATACATCCGCTGCACCAGCTGAAAGTGCTCCAGCACCTGCTGCTGAAGAAGCACCTGCACCGGCTGCAGCCCCTGCTGCTGAAGCAATTGATGTCTCTGGTATCAATGCAACAGTAGTAAAAATGCCAAAAATGTCAGATACAATGACTGATGGTACAATTTCTCAATGGTTAATGAAAGTTGGTGATGAAGTAAATGCAGGTGATATTCTTGCTGAAGTTCAAACTGACAAAGCTACAATGGAACTAGAGTCTTACGACGAAGGTAAACTATTGTACGTTGCTGTTGAAGATGGTGGTTCTGTTCCTGTTGATGGAGTAATTGCTATCATCGGTGAAGATGGAGCCGACTTCCAAACACTATTAAAAGCTGAAGAGCAAAATGCTGCAGCACCTGCTGAGGCTGCTCCGGCTCCAGCTCCTAAGGCTGAAGCTCCAGCTGCAAAACCTGCTGCTGCTCCGGCACCAAAAGCAGCACCATCTGCTCCTGCAGTAGCTCAATCTAGAGATGCTGCTCCAGCTCCTGAACATGATGGCAAAAGAGTATTTGCTTCTCCTTTAGCTAAGAAAATGGCTGATGATAGAGGTTTTAATATTGCTATGATTCCTGGTTCTGGTGAGCATGGTAGAGTAATTAAGAGAGATGTTGAGGCATATGTACCTTCTCCAACTCCTGTTGCTGCTGCCGCTACTCCAGCTGCTGCTGCACCTGTTGGCGTTGAAAGCTTCAACGATGAGCCAATGAGCAGTATGCGTAAAGCTATTGCTAGAAACTTAACTTCAAGTCAGTTTGGTGCTCCGCACTTCTACTTGACTATGGATATCGATATGGACAAGGCTATGGCCGCTAGAAAGTCTATGAACGAAATTGCTGAGGTTAAGATTTCATTTAACGATATGGTAGTTAAAGCCGTTGCGACATCATTAAAGATGCACCCTATGGTTAACTCAATCGTTGAAGATGATGTAATCAAATTAGCAAATCATATTAATGTTGGTGTTGCAGTTGCTATTCCTGATGGTTTAGTTGTTCCTGTAATCAGACATACTGATATGATGTCATTATCTCAAATTTCTTCTACAGTAAAAGAAATGGCGGGTAAGGCAAAAGATAAAAAACTTGGCTTAGATGAAATGTCTGGTGCTACATTTACTATATCTAACTTAGGTATGTTTGGCATTGAGCAATTCACTTCTATCATTAATGCTCCTGCTTCTTGTATTCTTGCAGTAGGTGGCATCAAACAAGTACCTGTTGTCAAAAACGGACAGATTGTTCCTGGTAATATCATGAAGATTACTCTTACATGTGACCACAGATCTGTAGATGGTGCTATTGGTGCAGCATTCTTGAAGACCCTAAAAGGTTTACTTGAGGATCCTGTTAGAATCCTTATCTAATTCGACTTTGCCAAGCAATTAAGATGAAAATAGTTTAATCGCTATATATATTTAGCCACTTCATTAATTTGAAGTGGCTTTTTTATTATCTATGACTACTCATTCCAAAATAGTTATCAATAGTTCTCACAATTTGAATCATAAAAGTAGTACTACAGTATGTGCTTAATGATGAAATTCATAAATAAAAAAAACGCAACTTATTTTCATAAGTTGCGTCCTCTTAGATTTGGATCTTTACTGTGGTTAGACAGTATATGTTTTAGTATTATTCGCACTCTTATATACGGATAATACAAAATTTATGTTACATAAAATTATAAAAAAAAGCCTTTACCATGTTCCTTCAAAGATCTCAAAAATGGCCCGTTCAATAAGTGTATCCTTATTTTTCTGTGTATCAACTGGTTGTTGAGTAACAACAATATCTGGAGGAACGCCTAATTCAAATCCTGTATCACCATCAACTGACCTTGTTTGTGTTACAGACATTCTATAATACCATCCATTAGGTAATTGACCTCCTCTTGGAGCTCCTAAACCTCCACCTGTAGGTACACCTATAATCTTTACAGGATGTAATTTTTTTACAGCTTGAATTGCTGTGGCAAAATAAGATGTTGCACTATAACAACCTCTATCCGTCAAAATGACAATTTTACCGGGATAATGATATCCTTTGGGAGAAATTTCAGCAGGAATCCATTCATCAAAATCATTTGGACCAGGCCCAACTTTATTCCTACTATGGTATAAAGTAATTGTACCAGAGCTTGGTGGGATAAAACGTTTACATATTTGAAAAATATTTAATGGGGACCCTCCTCCATTACTTCTCACATCAAAAATCATCCCTTCAGTAACATTTCTATAACGAGTGATGATATAGTCGATATCGTAATTAGAAATCATAGATGAAAAACTACTATACCTGACATATAAAATCCCTTTGTTTTCACCGTTCACTTCTTTAACTAAAGGTACTTTAGCACCTGTATCATCATAGGTGTGAATTAAATCATTCGTTAAAGGACCTGTTTGGGCATAATAATCAGATAAATAATGAGCTCTAATAATTCTCACATCGTAATTAGAATCAGGAACAGCTAACTCAGGATATCGAGAAACATTAAAAGGAGAATATAAATTTACATGACCATCTTTAAGAGTAGCCATCATATCAAACATATGTCCAAAAAATTCTTCTTGAGGCATGTTGTCTGTTATTATACCGTTATAAACATTGTAGACACTGTCCCAATCAATATTTTTCAATTCAAAATAAGAATATTGATCATTTGTTTTTTGCCATAAATAACGAAATGTCTCTCTATTATTAGAGGTTGGATCTTTTTCTATAAATAGGTTTTCGCAACTGCTTAAAACAACCATGGCTAGAAAACCGATTAGAATACTTAATATCTTTTTCATCGTAATTATTCCCCAGTTAAATTAAACATAAATGCAATTCCCAATCTGTGGCTAGCACCTTTCGACGTTCCACTACTTCCTTCATTCACACCATAATACCTCCATACATAATTAAATCTCAATGCATTTTTATTATGAAAATGATAATAGAATTCCAATCTTGAATTTACCTGTACTAAATCACCAATGAAAGCAAAATTACTTTTCCCTTCACCTGAAATAAAATTGGCTCCAGTAGTAAAATTACTAATCGTATTGTAGCTAGGACGAATATATGTCCCCATCAATGGCAATGAAAAATTCCAAACAAAAGTCAGGTTCCTATCCTTTTTTCTTAAAAATTTCCCTGACGATTGATAAAAAACATCCCATGAAAATTGAGTTGCTAATCCAAAACCACTTATATATTCAAAATTTAAAGATGAATTGGTGTAAGAAAAATTTCCTCGATAGTTACCAGAAAAATCAATAGCTCCACCTACTTTAAAATGCATGTTCTTTTTTGAACTTAATACAGGGTTTATTTTCCATAAAGCATGCATATGAGCAGGTACATTATAAAAAATATTTCCTCCAGAATCTGTTATACCTGATAAATCGGTGTATAAAATACCAAAGTCAAAACCTCCATCGAAAAGAAATTCGAAATTTTCGGAAGTAAGTAAATAACCTACTGTACCTCCTATTCCATTGCCTTTATAAGTCAAAGGAGAAAAAGCTAAATCTTGAGATTTAGTACTTGGAGAATAATTGATTCCAGCAATAAAATAATGTTGCTTTTTAAGCGTAGGTGGTTTTTCTTCTTGTGCAAATGCAGCAAAAGAAATTCCCAATAAGAGAAGAGATAAATAACACTTCAATAATACTTGAAGATTCATTGATAGGTAATAAGTTAGATTGAACTTTACACTTAAAAAAACATCGAGTATTAAGTGTTTAATCAGTAATACAAAGTAAAGTCTGACTTCTAATGATAATTCTTTTAGACTTTAAATTTTTATTACTTACATTAAATTAATGAACCTTTTTGAATATTGAAAAAGAAATGTTAAATCAATTTTACTAACTTTAAAAAAATTAAAAATCTAATTGATTACTTTTAGAAATAATCACTCAAAATAGCTTAAAGATAATCTGTTTCTTTTCATGGTAAAAAAATCTATTTTCATCTTAATTTCATTCCTTTTGTCTGCTTTATTAGTACAGGCCCAATCTAATAGACACTGGAATAATAGTTTCAATACAGATGCGAGTTTATTATCAGGTGCCGTTGTTGGTGGTGGTAGTGGTATTACCGCTATTTTCTATAATCCTGCACAAATTGCGGATATTGATTACCAAAAGTTTGCTATTTCGGCTAATATTTTCAGCCTATACATCTATGATTATGAAAAAGCACTTGGACAGGAAGATGGTTATTCTGATTGGAACTTTAAAGTACAACCTCGATTTGTCGCTTTTTTATTAAGACCTAAAAGATGGAAAAGTACAAGTATTGAATTGGCTAGTTTTACTAGAGATAAAGTATCTTCAGAATTAAGAAGCCGAAATGCATTAGAATTAGATCTGATTAAAAGTAGAGATGGTAATGAAATTTATCTTGCAGACTATTACTACAGAATGGATTATGAAGACTATTGGTTAAGTATTGGAATAGCTAAAAAGTTTAATGAAAAATTTAGTGTTGGTATAAGTGGATACCACTCTTATATTGGCTTTAAGTATGATTATGAGATACAAACAAGAGCATTTTCTGCTGACCCTACTAATAATGATGATTCATTCTATATTTCTCAATATAAAAATGTACAATCTATTACAGGTTATACTTCAAGACTTTTATTTAAATTAGGACTAAAATATCAGTTAAATAATTGGCAATTTGGGTTAGCTGTTCAATCTCCTTCGATTAGATATTTAGGTGATTCAAAGATTTACAGAGAAGTTTCTATGCAAAATATCCACAATCAAAATGGAGATTTACTTCCTAATATGTTAGTTTCTGAATTTCAAGAAGATTTACCTACAAATTTTAAAGACCCGTTTAGTATTGCTTTAGGAGCTACCTACGCACGTGAAAAGTCTTCATTTTATTTCACTGCGGAATACTTTGCAGCAATTGATCGATATAAATTAATAACAGACCAACCACCAGGACCTTATGTTACTAATAACATCTTAGGTATTAGAACAAACAACTGGCTGGATTACTATGCTCAAAATGATGATGTTACTAATATCGCTGTCGGTTATAGAGTTAACTTAGCAGACGAAATTGAATTGATGACAGGATTTAGAACTGACTTTGTGTATGATAATTATAAAGGAGGTTATGACAATCGTTATCCATCAGAAATCACTTCTTTTTCTATCGATCAATATCACACAACCTTAGGAGGACAGTTTACTATATTCAAAACAGATATCATTGCTGGTCTTCAATATTCCTTTGCCTTTGATAAAAACCTTAAGCAAGTGGCTAATTTTTCAGAACCTCAAGAAATTATTCCTGATCAAAGATTAGTTTTACAAGGAGAGAGAAATAATGTAATGGGCATTAAAGAACACACTTTAAGTCTATTCTTAGGGTTTACTTACAACATAGGCAGAGATTAAATGCATTTTATTAAAAAAATTATTCAATATTTTAAAAAAGGACATCACATTGAATTTATCAACGACGAATTCAATGATGAAAATATTGAGCAACAATTTACATTACTACAAACTGCTTATTTTCAACTCCATTCTTCTTTAAATAACACTTTGTTTGATACCAATCTAGAAATTGACGCTATTGGAAATTATTCCGTTGATGGGCACAACCCTTGGGACGAAGAAAGCAAATATAGCGGTAGCTTACAAATTCAAAAAAATGACAACCAATACCATTTAGATTGGGCAGTAGGTATTAGCAATATATATCAGAAAGGCATAGGTAAAGTGATAAAAAACTTTCTAGTGGTACATTTTGATTACAAAGACAAGGAACATACTTTCAAAGGTTTAGTAATATATCGTCAAATTGATAAAGATACATTAGCAGGATTTTGGATAGAAGAAGGTATATTTGAGGTAGGATTTGAATGCTTAAAATTAAAAAATAGAGGATTTCAATAATGAAAACCAAAGAAATATATCAGAAACTTTTATCAGAAAGAGGAAAGTATAAAAATTTCGCCCAGTACAATAAGTTATCAGAATATCAGAAAAAATGCCTTTACAATTCAAATTACTGGAGGGTACAAACTGGCAATGAAGTAATTGCAGTCCCTGACTCAGATGAAAATTATTGGCAAGAATTAGAAAAAAACTTTGAAAAATGCATTGAAGACGATTAAATTGAGAAACTTCTATTACTTCAATTAACAAATTAAACCATGAGTATCGAACCAAACGACTTAATTAACAAAAACTTCAAAAAGAAAATTTTTGGAGGATATGACGCTAAAGATGTAACTAGACTTTTACATACTGTAGCTAAAGAAATTGAATTATTAAGAGAAACAAATGAAAATCTTATTCTTGAACTTCAAGACTATAAAAAAAGATTAGGACAGTTTGAACGTCTAGAAGAAAAAATGATCGATAGTATCAATTCAGCAGAAAATGCAAAAAAAATTGCATTAAGAGACGTTGATAAACAAGCAGATACTATTCTTTCTACAGCCAAACAAAGAGCTGAATTTATCCTAAAAGAAGCGGAAGAGAGAGCGGATAATGCTATGCATGAAGCTAAAAAACGCTATAGTAATGATATGGATAAATTAAGAAAAGATACTAAAATGATGAAACGTGATTATCAAGCCATCGATAATTACTCTGATAAACTTTTAGATGCTTTAAGTGATATGGCTGAGAAAGCACTTTCTGAAACTAGACGTTTAAAAGCAATCAAGGATATGGCACACGCTGATCAATCTTCTGTTAAAATTCAAAAGGAAAAAGCAAAAGAAATGAATGATAAGATTAGTGTTGATAACTCAACGGCTACTAGCTTCTTTGAAGATTTAAATCTTGTAAACGAATAATATGAAAAACAGTATTGCATTAGAAGGGCTTGAATTTTTTGCTTATCATGGGTTCTTTGAAGAAGAAAGAAAAATTGGTAACAAATACGGTGTAGATATTAGCGTTGATACTGATTTTTCTGAAGCCGCAAAAAAAGATAATCTCAATAACACCATTAATTACATGGAACTATTTGAGATTATCAAAAACCATATGGACATTTCCACTAAATTATTGGAAACCATAGGTCAAAATATTGTCAATGATGTTTATGATAAATGGGGTGATAGTGTTCATAAGGTGAAAGTAGTCATCAAGAAGTTTAATCCACCTATAGGATCAATTTGTACATCTTCGAGCATTACTATTGAACAGTAACAGGCTCTTTTAAGCTATCCAATAATTCCATAAAATACTGCATTGAAGGAATTACTTCCATGTTGTCATGCATTTTGTAGTCATTACCAACAATTTGTCTGCCGGTCAATAAGATTTTGGAATCAGGAAAAGCTGATCCTAACTTATCAATATACTTTTGCATATCACTTATTTGTGCAATGGAGGTAGAAACTGTTAAAAGATATTCTGATTGGAATCCGTTATGGACATCTTTTAATTCATTAAATGGTAATGATTGACCTAAATAAATAACCCTAAAGCCTCTTGCTCTGATCATGTATGCTGCGAAAAGTAAAGAAATTTCGTGCAATTCACCTTCCGGAAGAAACAACATAAACGTTGGTTGATCTGGTTGATTTTCTATAATCTGAGCATCTGTGGCTACAATGATTTTCTGTCTCACAAGATTTGATATAAAATGTTCTTGTGCTGGTGATACAGAGCCTGTTAACCAAAGAATACCTATCCTACTCATAAATGGCATGACAATGTTAATCATGGTATCCTCAAAACCCTTTTTAAGAATGTTAGATGCAATAATCTGTTCAAAATGTGATTCATTGAATTCTAACATCGCCATAGTCAAGGCTGATATTTGATCAAAACTCGATTCATTCGTCTCAACTACTTTTAAAACCTCATCATGTATTTCATCTTGAGATAATTTGGCAATTTTAGATATTTTGAAACCGTTATTGTTTAACAACGAAACGTTCAACATTAATTTTAAATCTGAATCGTTATAAAATCTAATATTCGTTTCTGATCGTTTAGGGGTTATTAATTTGTATCTTTGTTCCCAGATACGGATAGTGTGAGCTTTTACTCCAGTTAAATGTTCTAAATCTTTTATTGAATAGTTACTCATAGAATCTGTTTTCAAATTTTTTACAACCTCTTAACAGTTTGACATAAAAAATTGTTTTATTTCTCCCAAAATATTAAAGAAAACTTTAAGGGATTCAATGTTATAGGATCCGGTAAAAAATTATTGGTTTGTTTTCATGGATACGGTCAAACATCTGATGTATTCTCTCCAATATCCAAATTAACGGACGAATATACCATATTATCAATAAGTTTGCCCTATCATTCTGGAAATGATTTATTTGATAAATCTTTAAGTACCAATTATCCTCTTACTGTTTATCATTATATTCTTCATTTTGCAAGGGTAAATCACTTTAAGTCTTGGCAACTATGTGGCTTTTCTATTGGTGCTAGATTAGCTTTATTTAGCTATAAACAAAACCCTAAAAAATGCGATACTTTATTTTTGGTAGCACCCGATGGTGTGGGTAAAAATTATTACTTCCCTGCCCTAACTCATAAATTTATCAATCCTGTATTCAAATATATAATGTCTAAGAATAGATTGTTAACTCGTATCATATCGAGTATAAAATCTATACATCTTATTTCACCTCATCTTGCTCAATTTGCTTTAAACAGTGTCGATTCTAAAGAGAAATCTAAGAAAATAGCAAAAACTTGGATAGCATTAAGAAAAGCACGAATCTCAAATAAAAAATTCAAAAAATTACTTCATAAACATCATACTCCTTTTTACTTAGTGAGTGGTGTATCAGATAGAGTTATTTCAGAATCTAGATTACAAAAATTCACTGCTTTAATGGAAGAAAAACATCTGATACGTTTAAAAGGTAATCACTTTACTGTACTGCAAAGCTTTTTTAGTTGGCTAGTAACAAATAAGTGATCTTAATAACACAAGTCTGATTATCCGTTATAAAATTAAGGCATAAAAAAATCCCTTTTATAGTACTATAAAAGGGATTTTTTTATGTTGATATATTTATGCTTTAGCGATTAAATTTTTACGCTCTAACAACTTCATCATATATTTTTCTTGGTCTCCATTAAAAATAGAGAATGGTAAGTATAATGGCATTCCCAATTTTGAAGCAAAGAATTTTTGAATTTTATTAGCCTCAATATTATCATTACCTAAAACGATAACAAATGCATCTTTCTTTACTTGTACACTTTTAACCATATCCCACTTAATAGGCATTCCTTCTTTTGCATTCTTCTTCATCATAATGAATCTTGAATCAATTTCATACGATAATCTTTCGAAGAATACTTTAGATTGTTCCATTTGTGTTGCACCCATAAATTGAGCCCACCAAAAAAGAACATATAATACTGAAAGGATGATACCTGTTCCGATCCACCAACCCATTGAGTCAGGCCAAATAAGAGAAGGAACGATAATTATTAAAGCTGGAAGAAACCAGAACCACCATAATTCTTTCATTACACCCATTAATCCAAGTTTTACATAAGTACTTGAATCCAATTGATATTTCTTTGTCTTAATTGTCATTTTGTTTGTTAATTACTTTACAGCTTTTAAACTGATATCTTTACTTAAACTTGAATGTGTTAATGCACCTAATGATATATAATCTACACCAGTACGAGCTATTTCTGCAACAACTTCCTCTGTGATACCTCCAGAAGCTTCTGTTTTACATTGGCCATTCACCAATACCACAGCTTCTTTCATTGTATCAGGATGCATGTTATCAAGCATTATCACGTCAACATTTGCAGCTAGAGCTTCTTTCACCTCTTGAAGGTTTCGAGTCTCTACTTCAATTTTTAGTGATTTATTTTTTGATGCTAAATAATCTTTTGTTCTTGCTACAGCTTTTTCTATACTTCCAGCATAATCAATATGATTATCTTTTAGCATAACCATATCATACAATCCGAATCTATGATTTTGACCACCACCAATGTAAACAGCCCATTTTTCTAGAATTCGAAAATTAGGAGTAGTTTTTCTTGTATCAAGAATTTTAGTTTTAGTTCCTTCAACAAGTTTTACTACCCTGTTTGTATGTGTAGCAATACCACTCATACGTTGGATACAGTTCAAGGCCAAGCGCTCTGCCATTAAGATAGATTGTGCTTTACCCTTTACTTCCATAATTATATCTCCATGTGATAAAAAGTCTCCTTCTTTCACAAGTGCTTTCACTTCTAATGTTTCATCTAAAGCATTAAAGATTCTTTCGGCTATTTCTACACCGGCAACAATCCCTGTATCTTTAAATATCATTTTTGCGGACTCAATCGCATCTTCAGGTACTGAAGAAAGTGTCGAATGATCTCCGTCGCCAATATCCTCATTCAATGCTGATTGAATAAAAGATGATATTGCTTGTTCAGTTAAATATTTTGGTTTCACGGACACAAAAGTAATGAAATGAATTTAATTGTTAAGACCTTCTCTAAATTGATCTGTCAAAAATTCAAAATATATGTATTTAACGAGACGATATCCCCCCATAAAAAAGAAAAAAGCCATGCATTGCATCGCTTTAAAGTAAAAAGGGTCGGTTGGAATTCTTCCATTTATAACAAGTTTAGGTTTCCCGATAAAATGTCGACCTTCCACTGTTAACATTCCTAAGAATGACTTTACCGAAGTAAAGTTGAGGCCTGCTCTTCAATAACCGGTACACCTTATATGAGTTCACGTTGAAAAATCCAATATGTGACCGACCCAATACAAAGATCAGAAAATTGGTCAATAATACCAATAAATTAGTTGATTAAATCCTTAATATCTCTTTAAAAATGATCTACAAACTTACATCATTATAGGCATCATTATTCTAAAAGTAGTGCCTTCTCCTAACACAGAATCCAAAACATAGATTTTACCTTGGTGATATTCTTCTACAATTCTTTTTACTAAAGTAAGTCCTAAACCCCATCCTCTTTTCTTAGTGGTATAACCAGGATTAAAAACTTTAGATAATTTATTTTTTGGAATACCTTTTCCTGTATCACTTATATCTATGATAGCTGTATTTTTATGCTGAGTTAAATGCATTTTGATATGGATTTTCCCAACACCATTCATTGCATCAACTGCGTTTTTACATAAATTTTCTATTACCCATTCAAATAAAGGTCTACTTATATTGATCTGTACCTGACTATCGATGTCATAATCTACGCTCAAGCTTACTTTGGCAGAGATTCTTTTTGACATATAATCTACTGCATTCCTTACACTAGATTCTAAATATTTAGGTTTAAGAACAGGTTCAGAGCCAATATTAGAAAACCTAGCGGTGATCATTTCAAGTCGATTTACATCCTTTTGTAATTCTTCAATAATACTCTGATCAAAATCTTCATCTGTTTTAAAATATTCAATCCAAGCTACTAAAGAAGAAATAGGCGTACCCAATTGATGAGCCGTTTCTTTCGCCAACCCTGCCCATACTTGATTTTGTTCTGCCCTTCTTGAGGTAGAAAACACCAAATAAGCCGCCAAAGCTAGAATACCAAAAAGCGAAATCTGTAATAATGGAGCAAAGCGTAAGTTTTTAATTAGATGAGAATCTGCATAGTAAATATATTGCACCTCCCCATTAGAAAAATCTATTTTGATGGGAGCATAAGTTTGCTCCATCTCTTTTATCATTTTTGATAAATAGACTAATTTTTCTTGATTGTTAAGGTCTGTAGGTATTTCTAAGTTTTTAGAACTAATAGGGTATTGATTTTCATCAGCAAGAATCACAGGAATTAGGTCGTTTCCTTGTATCACTTCCATCAAGAGAAAAGTCACATCGGCATTATCTTGCCCATTCATAGACGCTAGTTTTGATTGTACTTTTGCAAAAAAGTCAATCTGATCATACTCTCTTTGTCTTAGTTCGCTGACCAACAATTCTGTATAAATAATTGAAATTACACCTATGATTAGGCCTGTGAAAACAACTAATATTTTTAGTGTTGATCGATTAGTATAAATTTTTCCCTTCAAAATAATCTCTAGTCAATGATTACCGACTGAATAACTTCAGTTGGTGAAGTATAATATTCGAGGTATTTAGTCCCTTTCAGATTTTTTTCTTCCTTCAATTGATCAATAGCATCAATCACATTATCTGGGTTAGGAGTAAACATTTCTCCTAAGTTAATTATAGAATAGATTTCTTCATAAGCCTTCTGATGATAAACCGTGAATTTTTCATCATTATTTTGTTTATCATTGATCACTCCTACAATCACATTTGCTTTTTGATGTTCTGATGGGTGAGTATAAAACAAAACAGCCATGTCGCCCTTCAATACTCCTTTGTTTTTTTGCTGGATCACAGAATCATACAAATGAGTAAATGCTTCTTTAGTAATATCGCCTTCATAGGCAAAACCTTTGATGGTAAACCCCTCATGCTTTCTTTGCTCAATTTCAATATCAACAAATGCTCCTGATAAAACTGCAATGATACCCAATGAAATAAATCCGAATAGAATAAATACCCACTTGTTATTTGCCATAAATGAAATTTGTTATTGTCCGCTTAATTAAAAAATAAAAAAGTTCCTTTAAAAAGGATTGGTTCAAAATTGAGGATTTAAAATCAATAAAAAAATTACATCATCTTTAAAAAATGATGTAGTAACCTTACTTTTTCTTAGTAATAATGGCTACAGTCATTCTTGAAATGCAAATTAACTGATTTTCTTCATCAACAATTCTGGTTTCCCAAACATGAGTCTTTTTCCCCATATGAATCGCTTTAGCCTCACCATAAACTAAGCCATTTTTTACTGATTTGATATGATTAGCGTTGATTTCTTGTCCAACTGCAACCTGATCTTCCTGATCAATATGCAATAATGCCCCAACACTACATAACGTTTCTGCTAATACAACCGAAGCTCCTCCATGTAATAATCCAAAAGGTTGAGTTGTTCTTTCATCTACAGGCATAGAAGCTTTAATAAATCCTTCAGAAACCTCTAAAAATTCTATTCCAACATGTCCAACCATGTTGTTTCTGAGTTTATTAAGTGATTTTATTGTAACTTTACTATTAAACATACATGCTTTATTTTTTTTTATATACTAAACTACCAGTTTTTACGTAAAATAGAGGAGTAGAACAATACTTCTACAATTTTACTATGTTTCACCTTTAAATCATTATTCAAATGATTTTACTTTTGAAAAAAATAAAAAATTATGGTAACAAAACACATTTACATTATCAGGCATGGCGAGACTGATTTCAATAAAAAAGGATATGTCCAAGGAAACAGTGTTGATTCGAACCTTAACAAAACAGGAATAGATCAATCTTTAGACTTCTTTAATAAATACAATCATATTGCCTTTGACAAGATTTATACTTCATCTTTAAAACGTACCTTACAAAGTGTACAACCTTTTGTTAATCTAGGTATTCCATTCGAACAACTATCTGGTTTAAACGAAATTAGTTGGGGAGAAAAAGAAGGTAGACCCTTAACTCCACAAGATAATTTAAACCATAAGAAATTACTTAACGAGTGGAATAGTGGTAATTATCACTACAAATTAGCAGATGCTGAATCGCCATTTGAGGTAGCTCAAAGACAACGATTAGCAATGCATTATATCTTATCCAACCAAAGTGAAGATAATGTCTTAATATGTACACATGGTCGTGCTATGAAGATCTTAGTTTCTACATTAATGGATGAGCCTTTAAAGGATATGGATCAATATGAACATTCTAATTTAGCCTTATATCATTTAGCTTATTCAAACAAAAAGTTTAGAATTATTCAAGCCAATGATACAAGACACTTAGCAAATGTAAAAATTAAAGACCATGCAAAATGATTTTATTCAGTACAAATCTCATCAATAAGAGGGGGTAACTCTGACATGTTTTGAATCACATGTTTAACACCTAGTGATAAAAGAACCTGATCATGCCCCTCTAAAATATGAGATGCACCCGTGAAACCTATAACATACATCCCCGCTTCTACTGCTGATTTCGCTCCACTTTTACTATCCTCAATTACTATAATATTTTCGGGTTTTAAACCCATTTTTTGTGCAGCATATAAATATATATCTGGTGCAGGTTTAGGAAATTCTACATCTTCTACCCCCGAAAAAACTCTATCCTCAAATTGCTCTCTTAATTGGCAAAAATCTACAGAATGATTGATTTGCTCTTTGTATCCATTAGAAATAATTGCTTTTGGTAAAGAAATCGCTTCAAAAGCCTTTTTTACACCATCAATTGCTTTTTCTTCTTTTGTTGCTGCAGCCATATATAGGTCTGTAATTTCCTCAACAAAGTTTTCTTTTAAAGGGATATCATATTTTGCAGACAGCGACTGCATAATTCCGGAAAAGGTTTTTCCTGAACATGTTCTAAGATATTCTTCTAAATCTATTTTCACCCCAAAGTTATTGATGTACTTCACCATCACTCTTGCTGCGATGATTTCACTATCAATAATCACCCCATCACAATCGGAGAATAAATATTCGAATTTCATATTTTGTTATTTATCAAATTTATTAAACATCACATAAAGAAAAGCCAAGAAGCACATCCCTGCACAAGCAAAAAATGACCAACCTATTTGATGTACATTATTATCGTAGATTTCTGCAGATATAACCGCTCCCAATCCAATACCAATTTCTAAGGCAATATACATTGTTGCAATTGCCCTACCTCTATGTTTTTCTGAAGCTCTATCTATGGTCCATGCATAAACAGATGGAGAATTTGTACCAATACCAATTCCTAACAATATTGCAGCAGCGAATAACTCTACAGCATTACTTGATAACCCAACGGCTATTAAAGCAAACACCAATATTATTGTAGAAAATTTCAATACAGTCACACGACTATATTTATCGGATAGCTTACCTGCAGATATTCTTACTAGCATTGAAGCTGCAGTAAAATATAAGAAAAAAGCCCCTTTGTTTTCTATTTCTAAATGGGTACTGAGATCAGGTATTAAAGTTAAAATCACACCATAAGCAGTTGTGCACAAAAGCATAACAATGGAAGGAGGTATAGCAGATTTATCTATAATTTCATTTTTTCTAATGATGAAATGTTCTACTTTAAGCTTCTCTGGATTGGATAATGTTTCCTTTAAGTTTAGAAGAATTAGAATTGATAATAAAGAAATACCTGAGGAAATATAGAACATCACCTCAATATCAAAATGCATTACTATTAACGAACCAAAATAAGGTCCTATTCCGATACCTGTACTTGAAAAAAATCCTAATACGCCTAACGCCTCTCCTCTTCTATCCGCAGGTACAATATCAGCTAAAAAAGCAGACGTTCCTGTTGGTTTAAATCCTGTAGAAAATCCATGTAAAAACCTTATTAATAAGAAGCCAAATACTGTTCCTACAATAGGGTAGAATAATGTACAGATACAACTAACCAATACACCTACAAACATTACAGGTACACGCCCAACTCTATCTGTTAGCTTTCCTGAAAATGGTCTCGATATACCTGCAGTAACCGTAAATAATGCGATAATAAGTCCTTTATACTCTTCACCACCTAAGGATGTTAAGTAGTCTGGTAATTCAGGTATGATCATATTAAAGCTCGTAAAAAACAGTAACGAGCTAGAGCATAATAACCAAAAATTTAAAGTATATACTTCTGATTTATTTTGTAATGTCAAATCTTTGTTGATAAGGTAAAAAAAATAGAGCATGTTTTAATTTCTATCAAAACATGCTCCTCAAAGTTATCAAAAACTATTCTGATTAACCTAGTGCTTTATTTAATATACCGGCTAAACGAATTCCCGCTTTCATAATTCTATCTTCAACAACATGGTAGTTATCATATATATAACGATAACCTAGCTTACCATCCCCTACTTCTTTATAAAATCTTGTACATAATTGATGTGATTCATTCATCATATCTACAGTAGAAGCACTCTGAATCTTTACTACTTCCTCCACTGAAGCAGTATCAACAAACTTTGCTAATTCTGTATAGCTTAATCCTTTGGAGCCTATCATATCAGAATCCCAAACTCTATGAATATTTGATGGTTTACCAAACCAAGTCACTTTTACCTTATTTCCACCTAAATCACTTTTATGTCCCACATGAAAAGGTTGATGTAAATCTCCTATAAGATGAGTTAAAACTTTAACCGCTAATGCTTTTTGTTTTTTAGAAGAATTTTCATCTTCTAAAATTTTGATCATATCATCTATTGCTTTTAGAATATCTCCTTTAGAACTTCTTTGAATATCTTTAAATGTTTCACCCTCATCTAAATTGATATAATGCCATGGAGACATAAAAGAGTATTTCTTATCAGATTTTATATCATCCATCCAAGTACTTACAATAGGTAAATAAGCAGAATCTCCTAATATCTCTTGCAAGGCTTTTTTTGCTTTCTTATTTAAATGATTTTCAGCCACTTCAGCTACAACTCTATGTCCTGTTTGTCCCCAAGCCATAACTTTTTGAGGTAAAAATGTTCCTCCAAATAATAAAGTGATACTGATAATGGAAAGAATAAAATGCTTCATCTTTACGATTGGTTAAATTTTTGTTATTTATGCAATGCAAGATAGAATGTTGTTTTAGGGCATCAAAACAAAACCCTAAACTATTCAATTAATCTTTGTGAAATTGACATTCTGATTATTTCGATTGTCTAACTAAAGAACAATTACATCTCAATCATTTTTTTATCATGAAAAAGATTTTAACTATTATCTGTGGTTTACTCCTTATTGGAGCAACTGCAAATGCTCAATCTGGTCTATTAAGTTTTGGTGTCAAAGGTGGTATTGGCGCATCTAAGTTTAATTTAGAAGGTGCTCCTTCTGGATGGCAAACTGAAGGTACGGCTTCATGGCATGCTGGTCTTATGTTAAGAGTAAATATTCCTGTATTACCTATCTACGTTCAAGGTGAAGCACTATACTCAAGAGTTGGTGGTTCTATTTCTGCTAATGGTATAACACAAGATACTTATGTAAATAGAATGGATATTCCAGTTGTTGCTGGTTTTAAATTTGGTTTATTAGGTATTAATGCAAGAGCTTATGGCGGTGTTGTAGGACAGGTTAATTTATCTGACAACTTTAAAGATGCTGCAGCACAGTTAGACCCAACAGCTCCTCAAATTTCTTCAAATGATTTTGTTTGGGGATACCAAGCCGGTCTAGGTGTTGATATCAAAAAGTTAACGATCGATGTTAAATACGAAGGATCATCTGATTATTTATCTGAAAAAGCTAACGTTACTTCTATGAAATCTGCACAGTGGATTGCTAGTGTTGGTTTCTTCTTCGGAGGTAATGACTAATCATACTAAGATTTATCTTGTATAAGCATAAAAAAAATAGCTACTCATCAAATGAGTAGCTATTTTTTTTATGCTTTGTATTTTATCTTATTCTAGGAGATTTCGGGCAGTTAACATTGATAATATTATAACACCAAGTAAATCCTAGGAAATAATAATTATCTCTCCAAGAAGGTACTGTTAATTGCTCTGTGATTGGTGTAGAAGGGTCGTCGTCTCTATAAATGGTATCCGTTTTATCAGACCATAATGGCTTTGTAACACTCAATTCCATTCCAAAGTCCCAATGTGTTGATATTCTTTTCTTAAACCCAACACCAAAAGGTAAAGTAACAGCCCATGGTAAAGCAGGAGGATTTTCAGTGGTTGTTTCAATAATAGGAAACAACCCAGCTCCCAACTCCATAAAAAAGTAAGGAGTAAAACTATCTCGCTTATTTTTATCTTCTCTAAAACCTAAAAAGTTATACTCAAAACCTGTAGCTAAATTAATCATCACATTTTGAAAACTAGCATTTCTTGATTTAGGTAATGGTTTATCAAATCTGCTATCACTCCCAGTGTTCCAAGCTGCATGTAAATCTGTTCTCCAATGAAGGAAATTGTTCATTTTATACTTTGCGAACCCTTTAACTCCAACTCTATAATCTAAAGGATGAGGCAATGGAGAAACGTCACCTGCGTAAGCAGACACACCAATACCACCACCTAAAATCCAATCTTGAGCTTGAACATGTTTTGTCATGAACAAACTAAAAAGAAGTGTTAGTATAGTATTTCTTAAATAAGTAATATTCATATTTTTAAAATTGTATTCTAAAAGTACAAAAAAAGTCCGCAAGTTTAAACCAGCGGACTTTTTTTTTGTATTAGTGTTTTTGTTAACGGAACTTAGGCATTTTGATAGTACCACCCATAATGTAATTCAGAGAAAAACCTATAGTTAAGTACACATCATTAAATTCTTTAAACGTACTTCCGTTGTTTGAATTATCAATACCGTCCAACAAATCTGAACCCGCATAGTTTATTGTTCCTTCGAAACCTAAATCAAGGTGAGTGGATAATTTGTATCTCAAACCTAATGATAAAGGAATAATATAAGTAGCAAATGCTTCAGACTTTTCCCCATCAAGTACTGCACCTTGATAATCATCAGATGCATTTTGCTTTAAATTATATGAACCTACTAAACCACCTACACCAATACCAATATATGGAATTGGAATTTTAGGACGTCTATAATAGACTCCTGCGTTAGGGAATAAATCGATAATACCTTGTAAACTCAAGTTTAATCCATAAGAATTAAATTCATACCCCCTATCAGGGTTAAGTCCTGCATCTTTATCACTTCCCGAAAAAAAGTTATTTCCTAAAGACAGTCTTGCTGAAATTCTTGGTGCATATCTTTTTTGTATAAAACCACCAATTTGAGCTCTTGTAGCACCCCAATCAATACTACCTTTAGAGTTTACCGGAGATAAATCTCCCATAAAGTTGGTTGTAGTCAAAGTACCACCATAACTCCAATATCTTTTCTTTGCTGTAAATCTAGCCCTACCTTTCAAACCCTGAGCAGAAACTTCAGAATAGGCGAAAGTAAAGATCATCATCAATAGAACAGCTTTTAAACAGTTTTTAAATCCCATTAAAACCGAAAGTTTATATTCAATCTCCTGTATGAAGAGAAGTTTTATTCTTCTATAATTAAAAAAGTGGGTAAATCCACCCTAAAAAGATATACATCTTTTATGCCAAATTGCACACAATAAGTTGGTAAATCTAAAATACAGAGAGTAATAGTTGCCTTATTGTAAATAAATTCGCTTAGCAAATATAAGATAATACCTATTTTATTAACAATGAAAATGAGATTTTATTTTATTACTTGTTTCATTCCTTCTAAAAAAGAAATTGGACTATAACCTAAATTTTGTTGTGCTTTACTAATATCGAACCCAGTTTTTAAAGGTCTTCTTCCATATTCTTTAAATGTGGATGCATTTACAGCTTCTACTAAATCACTATTCAAATTATATTCTTTCACTAAAGTCATTACTATTTGATAGGGTGTAAAAACCTCCTTTCCAGAGATGTGATAAACTCCTACCGCTTTCTTATCCATACAAAATAGGATTCCCATGGCTAAATCATCTACAAAAGTAGGTGTTCTCATCTGGTCATCCACAACTTTAATAGGCATATGATTTGTCAATTGATTTTTAGCCCACAGCATAATATTCGATCGACTCATATCCTTTACTTGTCCGTAAACCAAACATGTTCTAATAATTGATATTGGTAATTGATCAGATATTTTCAAGAGATAGTTTTCTGCTTGAAGCTTGGTATGACCATAAAAATTAGGAGGGTTTCTTTCATCATCTTCTTTGTAGATTCCTTTCTCTCCATCAAAAACAAAATCGGTAGAAATAAATATAAAATGATCAACTCCATATTTTATGGCTACGTCTGCTAGTATTTCTGTTGCTCTTGTATTGACTTTCACAGCTAATTCTTGATGGTCTTCACAATCCTCCACTTTAGACATTGCTGCACAATGAATGATACAATTCGGTTGAATTTTTTTAATCAAAGCATCGATCTCTTGTTCATTTGTAAGGTCTAATGAATGATAATCATACCCATTTTCACAAAATCTGTCCTTTCCTCTACCTGTTGCGTAAATATTAACATTTGCCTGTTTTTTAAGTAATTTAAGCATAGATTGACCAAGTAAACCATTTGATCCTGTGATAAGTACCTTATTTTTCATATATTGTGAAATTATATATCTGAGTATATTTGATAACACAATCTACTAAATCAAAACTCGATATATGCAGTGTGATTAGAATTTTATCCTAGCGATTAATTAAATTTGCATTATCAAATCTTATTTCAATGATTACGTTAGCAACTCAACATGATACCGACGTACAGGTTCTAGAAGAAACTGAAGTCGATTCAGAACAGAAGCGAGAGCTTATTGTCTTCAATGATGAAGTAAATACGTTTGAACACGTAATTGATGCACTCATTCAAGTGTGTGATCATACTACTCATCAAGCTGAACAATGTACTTGGATTATCCATTATAATGGAAAATGTGCTGTAAAGAATGGCACTTTTGACGAATTATCCCCTATGCGAAAGTCTATGGTGGACAGAGGTATTTCAGCCGAAATATTATAAATTACTATTTGTGTTAAACCTTCCTTCCAAATCATTAGAAGATGCCGTTGAGCAACTTTCCAACTTACCAGGTATTGGTAGAAAGTCTGCACTACGCCTTGCATTGTACATTTTAAAAGAGGATGAATTGTTTGCCAAAGATTTAGCAACCGCAATCGCGTCCCTTAAACTAAATGTCAAATTTTGTCAGAAATGTCACAATATCTCTGATGAAGATTTATGTAATATTTGTGCATCTCCTTCAAGAGATGATTCTGTTGTTTGTGTAGTAGAAAATATGTCAGATGTTTTGGCTATAGAATCTACAGGTGCATACAAAGGATTATATCATGTCTTAAATGGGGTTATTTCTCCACTTCAAGGTATTACACCTAATGATTTAACTATCGAACATTTAATTGATAGGGTACATCAAGAAGACATTAATGAAGTGATATTTGCTCTTAATGCAAGTTTAGATGGAGACACAACCGCTTTTTTTATCCGTCAGCAATTAGAGGCGATAACTACTTTAAAACTGACAAATATTGCAAGAGGTATTCCTGTAGGTGGTGCATTAGAATATGCTGATGAGCTAACTTTAGGACGATCAATTGCAGAAAGAACAGATTTATAAACTCTGTTCTCAAAGAAATATCAAAAAAAAGATCAACTTATTGAATTAAGTTGATCTTTTTTTATCTATCCAATTCTAAATGAAATTGGTAAACTATATTTTTCTTAATGCTTTTTCTGCAGCCTTTTGTTTTTTCTTGACAACTCTCGCACAGATAAGAATACTAATCTCATATAGTGCAAAGATTGGCCCGGCAATCATTACCTGAGTAATTGGATCTGGAGGTGTAATAATGGCTGAAATGATTAGAATAACAACTAGAGCATGTTTTCTATATTCCTTCATTACATCTGGAGTAATCATATCAGATTTTGATAAGACATAAACTACCATAGGTAATTGAAACATTATTCCACCTGATAAAACAATCATTGCAATAGTGGATATATAAGAGGTAATATCAAACTCGTTTAAAACACTTTCATCAATCTGATAATTGGAAAGAAAATTAACTGCAAGTGGAGATACTACATAATAACCAAAAAGTACCCCTGTGGCAAACAATAAACTCACAAAGAATGTCGCCCCTGTTGCAGCAGATTTCTCATTATTATACAATCCAGGTTTAATAAATCTCCATATTTCCCAAAAGGTATATGGAAATGCCATAATCAAACCGATCACAAAAGAAGACATAATGTGCATTGCAAATTGCCCTGTCATCGTTCTACTCTGAATTGTAAAAGGAAGGCTTTGGATACACAATACATCGGTATCTAAATAATGAGATAACTCACATAACCATTGATATGTAGGAAAGTCCAAACGTGAAGGACCTAATATTATAACGTTGAATACGAATTTTTTTGAGATAAAAGCAAGGATCGAAAAAATTAAAATGGATCCAACTCCTCTCATAACGTGCCATCTTAGTTCTTCCAAATGATCTAAGAACGACATTTCGTTTTCCTCTTTGTGATCTGACATATATTTGTTAGTTGATCTTTTTCAATGCCTGCAAAGGTCGTTAATTTGATTTAAATCGCATAATTAAAATAAATAACTATGTTCGAATACTTGTAAATAAGTACTGAATATTTCTAATTTGTATTCGTCTGTGATCTCTAAATAGTAATTTCTTATAAAGAATCTTATTTTTGAGCTTAATGACAGCAATCCCTATCGTAGATTTTTTAATACAATGTTGTACAAATACAATTACATATACTCTTTTATTTTACTTTGTTTAACTCTAGTGACTGTTAGTACTACTACTTACGGACAAATGGACAATCACAAAGAATATTCATTTAAAAGAAAAATAGTGATTGTTATCGATCCTGGTCATGGAGGAGAAGATGTTGGCAAACCCAAAAGTCATCCTAAATCCTATTTAAAAAATGAAGCAGACTTAAATTTAGATATCGCGTTAAGATTAGGTGGTTATTTAGAAGAAAGGGTCAAAAATGTAGACATAAAATATACTCGAAAAACAGATAGAACACTTACTTTAAATGAAAGAGTAGACTTTGCTAATAAAGTAAAAGCCGATTATTTCATCAGTATACATTGTAATTCATTAAAAGATAAAAATTATAAGGGTACACAAGTACATATACAAAGTAAAAAATTCCCCACTTCTTATGCACTAGCCAAGTCAATTGATAGTGAATTAAGAAGAACAGGAAGAGTAAGTAAAGGAATTAGAGATCAAAACGACAGAGGACACAATCTTCAAGTATTACAGTATTCAGAAATGCCTGGTGTATTAGTGGAATGTGGTTTTATGAGTAACCATGAAGAGGAAAAATTTCTCAACTCTGGTAAAGGCCAAACCTACATAGCTTCGGCTCTTTACAGAGGAATCAGAAAGTTTGAAAATTTAAAAACAAAACCTGCTGCCGATAAAAGATATCCCTATTATAGAGTACAAATAGGTACAATAACTGATAAGAAAGAATTGACCTATAAAAAGTACCGCAGATTAAACATGCAAATAGAACCTGTAGCGATTCAGAATAAGTACATTTTATATGTGGGTAGAGAATACGAAAAAAAATATATTGATAAACTCTTAGCTACAGTAAAAAAGAAAGGCTTTAAAGATGCTTTTATAAGAAAATTTGAAAAACCACAAGTACAGAAAACTGCTCCTAAAAAAGTAATCTCCCCCCCTGTACAAGAGAAAAAAACAGATACTACTACTGTAGCTGTTCAAAAAACAGATATTAATAAAGGGACTAAAGAAGAAATTAATCCAAACGAATTACATTTCTACAGAATACAAATTATGTCTTCTGATAAAAAATTAGACTTAAATAAAAACGAGTTTACCAAGCTTGGGGAATCTATTTATCTTTTCTATGATGACAGTACCAAAAACCCATACAAATATCAAGTATTAGTAGGGAAGTACTATGCCAAATCTAAGGCACAAGAAGTAAGAGAAAAGGTAAGAAAAAAGGGATTTCCTGACGCCTTTATTGTTACTGTAAAACAAAGTGAAGCTAGAAAATCCCTTGACATTTATATTCCAAAAAATAATTAAGCATACACTCTTTCTGTTTCCATTTCTTTCTCAATTAATCTGGACATGGTATCATCTAATACGATATCCAAATCTTGTTCATTTTTTAGAATTTCATACAAACGATCCATTATAGTCTCGTCATGTACCTTATGTGCATATCCTAAAATAATTTGATACCCAACAACATCATTAGAGTGCAATTGTTTTATGGTTGACACAATAGCCATATCAGCAACATTAGAGTTGGTTGAACGTTCTATCATCAATTGCATTTCTTTGATCATACCCAAAGAACATTCGCATATATCTCCAATTTCACTTTCATGAAGTTCTAAAAATAACTCATTCAAAGAGTTTAAATGTTTCTCAGCATTGTGTTCACAAATTTCTATTACTCTTCTTAAAGCTATTGATTGTACACGTCCTTTTAGCTGATGATAAACCTCTAATTGCTGAGTTTCTGCGTCATAACGGTCTTTCATTTGATGAATGAAAAGGTCTCGTAGGTCTTCTAATGGTTTCATAACATTGGAATTTATTTATGGGTGAAAAAAAATATAAATCACATATTTACAACACCTTACAAATATACAAGTGTATTATTTACATATAAATAACCTCCTATTTTTTAACACTTTCAATGACAACAATCACCCTAAAATAGTATTAGAATCATACTATTAAGTGTTTAATCTACATACATTTGCATTAGATAAATTATGAAATGAAAAGTGAACAATATAAAAAGGGTATACTCAATGAGTATACCCTTTCATTTTTTACATCATCTACTACACTTTTAAAATCTTTAGAATAATTTCATGCCTTCATAGACACTAGAGTTTTTCGATGGTACTACTTGTCCACGAAAACTCAATTCAATATTTTCTGTTTGTGATCTTACTTTTACATTGGCAAAATTTCCATTTCCATCTATGCTAAATTGCATTCTAGCCAACATCACTGGTCCCATCACATTAAAACTTACTGTTCTACGACCGTTATCTTCTTCTTTCACCTTATAGTCAGAAATTTTACCTTCCATCGTAATACCTCCAACTCCATTTAATCCAACAAGACCATCAAATCCTAATTGAAAAACAGCCATATCGCCATTTACACTTACAAAATTGATGTTACTTGATACATTTTCCATATTTCCATAACGATCATATACTTGTGTTGCTTCTAAAACAAAGGCCATACTATCTATTCCGGATACTGCTTGAGCATGTAAAATTTGCTCAAATAATTTAGCTGCCTTTTTTCTTTCTTCTTTTTCTTTTATTCTTTCTGCTCTTTTTTGAGCTCTAATTTCTTTTTTTGATAATGCTTTTGTATTTGATAATGTATCTTGTGCATTTATTGATACTGCAAATAATAGAGTCACCAACAACACAATGTTTCTGATTAAATTTTTCATAGTATCTAAAGTTTAAATGAATGTTCTTCCAAATTATTTACAATTAACTGAACGTTCGAACAAACATGATAGTTACCATTATTTACATTTATTATTAATCAATTGATCAATGGAGATAGGAATTATATCCGATACACATGGCTATATAGATGATAGAATTATAGAACACCTTAGTGATTGTGATGAAATTTGGCATGCTGGAGATATAGGTGATGAAGAAGTAACTAATGCTTTAAAAAAGTTAGCACCTCTTAGAGTAGTCTATGGGAATATTGATAATGGAAATGCTCGGTTAGAGTTTCCTGAAGAACAGATATTTAATATCGATAGAGTAAAAGTATATATGATACATATTGGAGGATACCCTCCTAGATACACAGGAAAGCTTAAAAAAAGGTTATTAGAACTCCGTCCTAAATTATTTATCTGTGGACATTCCCATATTTTAAAAGTTATTCCTGACAAAGAAAGAAATTTAATTCATATTAATCCTGGTGCAGCGGGTAGACATGGGTTTCATCAAATGAGGACACTAATTAAACTGACTATCTCAGACGGAATACCACAAAATTTAAGAGTCGTGGAGCTAGGGAAACGTGCTTCATTAACATAATATTAAAAAAGATGACTACAATCAACATTTATTTACATTAAAGTCATCTTCTCATGTGTGAAATTTACGCTTAATTTGTAATGAAAGTTATGAGATGAGATAATGCTAGCAAACTGAAAGAATTTGAAAAAATTATCAGTTTCTAAAAGCGTGACACAGACAGGCATAGGACGATATCAAGTGTTCTATGCCTGTTTTTTTATATAGTCCATATTTTAAAAGTATTTTTTCAAATAGTCAATACCCCATAAAAGGCAAGCTATTACATTTGTGTTATAACAATTACACCTATGACACGATTCAATCAACTAAAAGAAGTAGCTCAAGTGATGTTTAAATTAGGCTGTTTAGCCTTTGGAGGACCTGCTGCTCATATTGCCATGCTAGAGCAAGAAGTGGTAGAAAAAAGAAAATGGATGTCCCAAGAACATTTCCTTGATCTTATCGGAGCAACTAATTTAATTCCTGGACCAAATTCTACAGAAATGACCATGCATGTAGGACACGAAAGGGCAGGTTTTTGGGGACTCATCATTGGAGGACTTAGCTTTATTTTACCTGCTGTTGTTATTACAGGTATTTTAGGTAGTTTATATGTCTCTTATGGAGAATTGCCCAATATAGAACCCTTCATTTTTGGTATAAAGCCAGCAGTTTTATCCATTATTTTTGGGGCAGTTTTAAAACTAGGTCAGAAAGCGATTAAAAATATAGAATTAGCTGTAATTGGTTTAAGTACGGTACTTCTCTCTTTACTTGGTATAAATGATGTATTCGCGTTACTAATCACAGGTATTTTAGGTATTATTTACTTTTCATTTAAAGAAAATAATAACAATGTCAAACAGTCTATTTTACCTTTACTATTAATACCTAATACATTTCAACAAATATCTCAAAGTCAAATTTTCCTTACGTTCTTAAAAGTAGGTGCAGTACTTTATGGGAGCGGGTACGTCTTATTTGCTTATTTAGATACAGAACTAGTTCAAACTGGTTTTTTAACTAGAGCTGAACTGATGGATGCTATCGCTATTGGTCAATTTACCCCAGGTCCCGTTTTATCTACTGCCACTTTCGTAGGTTATCAATTAGGAGGAGTTTTAGGTGCAATCTTAGCAACACTAGGCATCTTCTTACCTTCGTTTATTCTAGTGTTATTACTCAACCCTTTTATCCCTAAACTAAGGTCAAATAAAAAAGTAAGGTACTTTTTAGACAGTGTAAACGTAGCAGCTGTAGCGATAATGGGAATTGTACTCATTCAAATGTCTATGACTGCACTTACTGACTGGAAAAGTCTACTCATTGGTGGATTAGGCTTTTTTGCTACTTTCGGAATAAAGAAGGCTAACGCAATGCATGTTATTCTAGGAGGAAGCCTTTTAGGATATATTTTGACAACATTTATTTAATTCCAAGAAACATTTAAAACAGTGATTATCTATCTCACTACTTAGATACTCCCCTACTCTTTTTATTAATCTTTTAGCTTATATATGATTAAAAAGGATAAAAGTGTAATTTCGTAAATCAAATTTTTTCAACTTAAAACTATTTGCTAAATGTGCGGAATTACTGGATTATTTGCTTTTAATGAAATTGGACGAATGCAAGCTATACATATGCATAGAGCCAATGATCAACTAGCACGTAGAGGTCCTGATGCAGGTAATGTATTCAGCAGTCATTTTGTACACTTAGGTCATAGAAGACTTTCTATTATCGATCTTACCGAGGGAGGGAATCAACCTATGACAGACCCAAGTGGTCGTTATACTATTGTGTTTAATGGAGAGATTTATAACTATCAAACCATTAAAGCTTCTTTAACTCAAAGAGGAGTGCAATTTCATACGACCTCCGATACTGAAGTACTTTTACAAGCCTACATTCATTTTGGCATAAAAGCATTGGACCAATTGCATGGTTTCTTTGCATTTGCTATTTATGACAATGAAAATGATAGTTTAATAATAGCAAGGGATCGCTTAGGAATTAAACCGCTGTTATATTCATGTGATGAGGACAAAATTGTCTTTGGAAGTGAGATGAATGCCCTTCTTCAATTTGGATTGGAAAAGGAAGTGGATTACAATTCTATTTTTCAACTCCTTCAATTAACTTATATATCATCACCAAACTCTATTTTTAAGAATGTAAAAAAGCTTCCTCAAGGTTGCTATATGGTGATTAAAAATAAAGAGTTTAAGATACATCGCTATTACGATTTAAAGCATCAAACAGCAGAAAATAAAACAATCTCTTACCAAGATGCTCAGACCGAATTGCTAAAAGTAATGGAACATTCTGTCAAAGAAAGAATGGTCTCTGATGTTCCTCTAGGTAGTTTTCTAAGTGGAGGAATCGATTCATCAGCTGTAGTGGCAATGGCTTCTAAACATACCGATCAATTACAAACTTTTTCGATTGGTTATAAAGATGAACCCCTATTTGATGAAACTCGTTATGCCGAATTAGTGGCTAAAAGATATAATACACAGCATACGGCTTTTAAACTTACTCAAGATGATTTTTATAATCATTTATTTGGGATGTTAGATCATTATGGTGAACCTTTCGCTGACGCTTCAGCAATTGCTGTTAATATTCTAAGTAAAGAAACTCGTAAGCATGTTACTGTTGCGTTATCTGGAGATGGTGCCGATGAAATTTTTGCCGGTTATAATAAGCATTATGGAGAATGGAGAACAAGGAAAGGTGGAACTACAGCAAACATCATCAAAAACCTTTTACCACTCTTAAAACAATTCCCTCAGAGTAGAAATTCTGCTATTGGTAACAAAGTAAGACAAGCCGTTAAGTTTGGTGAGGGGCTAAAGCTTTCTGCTCAAGAAAGGTATTGGTTTCAATGTTGTTGGAGAGACACATCTTCGACATTAGAGATGCTTCACCCTGAGTTTAAAGAACAATTAAATATGGTGGAGTTTGAAGAAAGGAAAGAAGAGATTACTAAATATATTACAGGAGATGGTTTTTCTGATGTACTCTATTCTGATATCAATGGTTTATTGGTAAATGATATGCTACATAAAGTAGACTCTATGTCTATGTACAATAGCTTAGAAGTTAGAGTGCCTTTCCTAGATCACAAAGTAGTTGAGTTTGGAATGTCCCTACCTTCTGAATATAAAATTGATGGTAAAATGAAGAAAAAAATCCTTCAAGATGCTTTCCGTCCGCTTTTACCTGAGGAGTTATATAAAAGACCTAAACATGGATTTGAAGTACCTCTAATGAAAGGGTATAAAACAGCCTTAAGATCATGGGTAAACGAAATGTTAGAAGATGATTTTATTGCGCAACAGAAACTATTTGATCCTCTTTATATTAAGAATCTAAAAGACATTATTTTCAAAACAGAAAACTACGATCAAAATCAAATTTGGAGTATATTGGTACTGCAACATTGGTGGAAGAAATTTAAAATCGATTAAATAGAGGGTTTTGTCGAAATAATTATCATTTTTTGAAAAAAATTCTCATATTAAGATTATATGCTATTTAAGGAGATGATATTTTTTTTAGAATACCAAACACTCTCTTATATTTACATATTATAGATGTGAGTAATTACATCATTTAATTTTTTTATCTTTAAGGAATTTCCTTTTGTTACCAACTACAAATTTTTTAGAAGGTGCGCATTAGAATAATCTTCAATCTTAGAAACAAGGGAGCAATTTTACCCTTCCATCACCAAAAACTCGTACAGAACATGCTAAGAATAGCGTGTGCTGATAACGATATGTTTGAAAATTCTTACTTTACCTTTTCTGGTTTAAAAGGCCAAACAAAGGTGGGAAGAGAAGGGCTTCATTATTTTTCTAAGAAAGCAACCATTGTCTTAACAAGCCCAACGCAATCATTTATTGATAGGGTAGTAAATGGACTGTTCAGAGAATCACATATTTTATTAGGTAATCTTATGCTTCAAGCGGATACCGTAGAAATTGAAGAAGCTCCATTGTTTCATCAATCAATGAAATATTTGTGTATTTCTCCAATTGTACCGTTCCATCAAGTAGAAGGTTTAAACAATAAATTATTTGTTAACCCTCTAAGCGATGAATTTTCTGATATGCTATACGACTCAACCATGTATAGAATGGAAAAGTCAGGGCTTTATACTCCAGAACAAATCTCTTCATTTTTTAGATTTCAAATCATTCCTGATCAGCAGTATCTGGAAAAAATCAATAGAATGGATAAGAAGTTTGCTCGAATTTACTCTGTTATTAAAAATGGAGAAATCATGGAGGCTAGAGGGTATACCCTTCCTTTTGAAGTTTTAGCAGCTCCAGAAGTACAAGAGTTTATTTACCACAACGGTTTTGGTGAATTAGCTGACCATGGCTTTGGAATGTTAGATATACCTAACTTCAAACCAAACAAAGCCCCTTATATTGTTAAAGATAGCACTACTCAAGAATAAAAGGAGCAGGCGAAAAACATAATATAAATACGATTAAGGTGATGATTCCAATAATTTTTCTTTTGGTATCAACACCTTTTTCTATTATTGGACGTGGGTGATTCAACCCTAAGAAACGAGACAACATGAAGCCCCATAAGAGCCAACCTGTATAACCTTGAATGTTCGGATAAAATGTAGTGAGCACAAATTGTGATGTAAATACAAGCATTACATACATACCAATCGTTACTTTGTCTTTAAATAACTTCATTGATACATAATACAAGTACAGTAAATACAAAGGTACGTAACTCAATAAGTAATCGTTAGGGTCTTCTGCTGAAAACAAACCTAAACCTCCCCAAAACAAAAATATAGAATATGTAAATGGAATAATTTTATGAAACCATTTGTGACCAATCATTCCATATAAAGCATGCCCTCCATCCAACTGACCAAAAGGCAATAAATTCAATGCTGTAAAAAAGCAGGCTAAAAATCCAGCAAAAAGAAATGGATAATGCATCAACTCGTGTGGATTGGGAAACAGTGTTAAATCATCTACAAAAATATGCTTAAGTATTTCAAATAATAGATTTGAACCCAGCATCATATCAGTCCCCTCTGCTAAATCTTTGTAAGCATGTTGGGCATAGTCTAATCCCCACTTTTGATATTCGGGATGAATATCAAATATATATTCTGGTGCGGGAAGATGAGTAAAGCCATAAATCAATACTCCTAATGCCACTACAAATCCACTTAAAGGACCTGCTACTCCTACATCAAAAAATTCTTTTGTCGTTTTTAATCTTGATTTAATATTAATAAACGCACCGAAAGTTCCTATAGAAGGTAAAAATGTAAAAAACCAAACAGGAATAAAATAAGGAAGAGTCACTTTTAACTTGTAATACTTTGCAGTAAAGTAATGACCAAATTCATGCACAGTTAATATCCCCAAAAAACAAAAAGAATAAGTCATTGCTCCAGACCATTGTTCAATAGTTATACTATCAAACAAAACAGATTTACCATAAATCCACTCTAACCCTGCAAAAGTTGTTGCAGTTAGCGTTAATAGGAAAAGTAAAAAATGTTTCCATTTGGGCATTCCCACAAACTTTTTCTTTACAGATATTTTTTCTTGAGTAATTTCGTCACCTTTGTTCTCAAATGAAGGCTGATTTTCTTCCATATTCTTCTTCTAAAAAATTAGTCTTGCAAGTTAGTAATTATCTTAAGATACAAAATCAAAAATGTCATCAATAAAACATCTACATGCATCATTTGATATTCCTGAAGGTGGGCAAGCCATGCGATTGGATCATTTCCTATCCATTAAACTCCCTAATAAAAGTAGGAATGTAATTCAAAAACATATCAAAATGCAGATGGTTTTAGTAAATGATAAAAAATCAAAAGCTAGCTACCAATTAAAACCGTTTGATAAAGTAGAATGGTTTGAATCCTTTAGGAAATTAGAAGAACTTATCCCTTATGATTATCCTCTTGATATTCTAGAAGAGAATGATGCTTTTATTGTTATTAATAAACCCGCTAACATGTCGATGCATCCTGGGTTAGGAGTTTATAAGGAGACACTACAGAATGCTTTACAACATCATTATAACGTCACTAATCAACCTACAGCCTTAATAAAGGATTGTTTAGTACAAAGACTGGATAAGGACACTAGTGGCATTGTAGTCATCCCTAAAACAGTACAAGCAAGAGAACATCTTGGAGCCCAATTTCAGGGAAAATCTACTAACAGAGTATATCATGCTATTGTATGGGGAACTCCTGATCCCCAAAAAGGGATGATCAAAAAACATATTGGAAGAAACCCTGATGACAAAATGAGTATAGAAGTATCTGATGACGGTGTTTTTGGTAAAGAAGCCATCACTCATTACTCCACCATTGCTAGCTACCCTCAGTTTTCTATTGTAGAATGTATCCTCGAGACAGGAAGAACCCATCAGATTCGCGTTCACATGCAATACATTGATCATCCTTTAGTAGGAGACAAAAGATATGAGAAAGTGCAATACACGGCAAATACAACCCTACAAAATAGCATTGGAAGACACTGTTTGCATGCAAGGTTATTACACTTTGATCACCCTCAGACTCTAGAACGAATGAAATATGAACTTGGTTTGCCTGATGATTTGAAAGAAATTATTGAAAAATACGTCAAATAAAAAAAGGTAAGCTCTTTCGAACTTACCTTTCAATTTGTTGGCGGAACAGACGGGACTCGAACCCGCGACCCCCTGCGTGACAGGCAGGTATTCTAACCAACTGAACTACTGCTCCAGTCATCTAGTTTTTGAAAGTCTTGATGAAGACTCGTTGGCGGAACAGACGGGACTCGAACCCGCGACCCCCGGCGTGACAGGCAGGTATTCTAACCAACTGAACTACTGCTCCAGCCATCTAGTTTTTGAAAGTCTTGATGAAGACTCGTTGGCGGAACAGACGGGACTCGAACCCGCGACCCCCGGCGTGACAGGCAGGTATTCTAACCAACTGAACTACTGCTCCAGTCAGCTAGTTTTTGAAAGTCTTGATGAAGACTTGTTGGCGGAACAGACGGGACTCGAACCCGCGACCCCCTGCAGGCAGGTAT
>NZ_JRYR02000001.1:4528311-4569777 GCF_000807855.2 Flammeovirga pacifica | reverse complement strand
TTTTTGAAAGTCTTGATGAAGACTTGTTGGCGGAACAGACGGGACTCGAACCCGCGACCCCCTGCGTGACAGGCAGGTATTCTAACCAACTGAACTACTGCTCCAGTGCGCTTTTTCGGAAGTCGTTTCCCTAAAAGCGATGCAAATATGCACCCTTGTTTGCTATAAAACAAGAATTATATGCATTAAAAATGTAATCTAATCTTAATGAAATTGTAAAAGATTGATTTACAAGCTAAAACTGAAAGTGGATCAAATCAAAAAATTAAACATATCTTGATTTTCATTCAATAATTCAAATTTATAGCCCGTTGTTCTCATTCTTTCCATGAGCTCATCAAAATCGTTTGGATCATTTACTTCAATCCCAACAATCGCTGGAGCCTTCTCTCTATTGACCTTTTTTGTATACTCAAAATGTACAACATCATCTTTTGGTCCTAAAATTTCTGTAAGAAATTCTCTTAATGCACCAGCTCTTTGAGGAAAGCGAACCATAAAGTAATGTTTGTATCCTTCATACAAAAGAGAACGTTCTTTGATCTCTTCCATACGGCCTATATCATTATTTGATCCAGACACGACACAAACCACCTTCTTGCCCTTGATCTTATCTTTTATAGCATCTAATGCAGAAATAGATAAAGCACCTGCAGGCTCAACTACAATAGCATCTTCGTTGTATAATTTTAAAATAGTGGAACATACTTTACCCTCAGGTACAAGTACCACTTCTTCTAAAAACTGTTTTGCTATTTGGAAAGTATTTTCACCTACCCTTTGTACGGCTGCTCCGTCTACAAACTTTTCAATTTTATCTAAGGTAACCACCTCATCTTTGTCCAATGCTACTTTCATTGCAGGAGCTCCTTCAGGTTCTACTCCAATGATTCTAGTATTTGGACTTATTTGAGAGAAATAACTACCCACACCAGAAGAAAGACCACCACCACCAATTGGCATTACCAGGTAATCAATTTCATCTCTTGTATCTTCTAAGATCTCAAGACCAACTGTTCCCTGTCCCTCAATTACTTTAGGGTCGTCAAACGGGTGTATAAATACCCTACCTTCTTGATCACAACGTTCCATTGCAGCAGCATAAGCATCGTCAAAAGAATCTCCAACGAGAACTACTTCGACCATATCTTTCCCCCACATTCTTACTTGACTCACCTTTTGATTTGGTGTTGGAGCAGGCATGTAAATCACGCCATGAATACCTAACTGTTTACATGAATACGCTACACCTTGTGCATGATTTCCTGCACTAGCACAAACAATACCTCTACTTTTCTCTTCTTTATTTAATGAAGAAATTTTATTAAAGGCTCCACGTAATTTGTAAGATCGAACAATCTGTAAATCCTCACGCTTTAACCAAATATCAGCTTCATATTTTTCTGATAAATTCAAGTTACGCATTAAAGGAGTACGAGTCACAACGTCTTTTAACTTTCGATGTGCTCTGACTATTGATTCTACACTTGGTAAATCCACTGCTACTTTTGTTTCCATAAGATGATGAAAGTTTGATAGTTTCAAAGGTTAATACCTGAGTACTATTAATAAGAAATTGATTAATATAAAGGGCACTCAAATTTCAACCTTTATTTTAACTACCAAAAAGGGGAAAGCGAAAAGCTCTCCCCTAGTTGTTGATATGATAAAAAGCTTACGCTTCTTGTTCTACTTTTTGGTTTTCTGGACGTAAAGCTCTTACTGCTTCACCAGCTCTCCACATTTCAGACTCACGAAGTTCTTTCAATTCTGCTTCTAACTTCACTCTGTAATCAGGTTGAGAGTTAGTATCGATAGAACGTTGAGCTTCTTCACCTGTAGCTACTGATCTGTAAAGATCTTCTACTACTGGACGAACTGCATCGCGGAATTTGTCTTTCCAATCTAATGCACCTCTTTGTGCAGTAGTTGAACAGTTAGCATACATCCAGTCCATACCGTTCTTAGCCACTAGTGGCATTAACGATTGAGTCAATTCTTCAACAGTTTCGTTAAACGCTTCTGATGGAGAGTGACCGTTTTCACGAAGTACATCATATTGTGCTTCGAAAAGACCTTGGATAGCACCCATTAAAGAACCACGCTCACCAGTCAAATCAGAGAATACCTCTTTTTTGAAGTCAGTTGGGAATAAGTAACCAGCTCCAACACCAATACCTAAGGCAATTGTTCTGTTGAAAGCGTTACCTGAAGCATCTTGGTAGATTGCATATGAAGAGTTCAAACCACGTCCTTCTAAGAACATTGTTCTTAATGAAGTACCTGAACCTTTTGGAGCAACCAAGATTACATCAATATCTTTTGGAGGAACGATACCAGTACGCTCATGGTAAGTAACACCAAAACCGTGAGAGAAGTAAAGTGCTTTACCAGGAGTTAATTTCTCTTTCAATTGAGGCCATACAGAAATTTGAGCTGCATCTGAAAGAAGGTAACAAATAATTGAACCTTTTTCTGCTGCTTCACCAATTTCGAAAAGCGTCTCACCTGGTACCCAACCGTCAGCAACAGCTTTGTCCCATGATGCACCACCTTTACGTTGACCTACAATTACGTTCAAACCATTGTCACGCATGTTTTGTGCTTGACTTGGACCTTGAACACCATAACCGATAACTGCAATAGTTTCGTTTTTAAGAACATCTTGAGCTTTCTCTAATGGAAACTCTTCACGCATTACTACGTTTTCTACTACTCCTCCGAAATTAATTTCTGCCATAATAATTAAAAGTTGTGATTCTTCTTTTTCGTTTGAAAGTTAATTTTTGATCATTGTTCTAAACAATCGCATCCTCTTGATCAAATTCTGCCAATAGAGAACTAATCTCCTGACGCTCCTTTGACAATGCAATCCTGCCTGAACGACCAAATTGCATTAACCCAAAAGGTTTTAAAGCTTCATACAAAGCATGGGTGTCTTCTTTGTGACCAGTTTTTTCGATCACTATAAAGTCAGCTTTTGCTGCTAAAATCCTTGCATGATTCTTTCTTACTATTTCTTCAACAGCATCTGAATCTGTAAGGTTATCAACAGCAACCTTATATAAGGCTATCTCTTGATAGATGATTTCGCTATCTTCATAAACATAGCAACGAACAACATCTATTTGTTTTTCTATTTGCTTGGCTACTTTTTCAGCTTGTTCAGGAGTTGTATAGAACACAATCGTAAAACGGTGAACATGTTCAATCTCCGACGCTGATGTAGTTAAGCTTTCAATATTCAACTTTCTTCTAGTGAAGATGATTGAAATTCTGTTAGTTAAACCAACTACGTTTTCTGTAAATATTGATAAAGTAAATCTTTGTTTTTCTTTCATGATATCGATGATTTTACTTTAAACGTACATTTGATACAGATTCTCCAGTAGGGATCATTGGGAATACATTAGACTCCTTTTCTACCACTACTTCTAAGAAACAAGGACCTTCAGTAGATAACCACTGATCCATTTTTGCACTTAGGTCTTCTCTAGACTCTGATTTATCTGCCTTGATATAATATGACTCTGCCATTTTTACAAAATCAGGATTCACCATCTCTGTAAATGAGTATCTTCTATCAAAGAATAACTCTTGCCATTGTCTTACCATTCCTAAGAAACTATTATTCAATACTAGAATCTTTACTGGAATTTTGTATTGGAAAATTGTCCCTAATTCTTGAACAGTCATTTGATATCCTCCATCACCTGAGATAGATACCACCAAACGATCAGGTGCTCCAACTGCTGCACCCATTGCTGCAGGTAAAGCAAAGCCCATTGTTCCTAGACCTCCAGAACTAACAATACTATCTGTGATTTTAAAATCGTAGTATCGACAAGCTTCCATTTGGTGTTGCCCTACATCTGTAACAATGATAGCTTCACCTTTTGTTTTATCAGAAAGCATTTTGATTACTTCAGACATTTTCACTTTTTCAGTAGAATCGCCTAATGTGTATTCTAATACTTCTTTCTTTTCGATTTCATCACAAGCGTGGAATTCAGCTAACCAATCATCGTGCTTTGCATCTTTCACTTTAGGAATTAATCTTCCCAAAGCTTCTTTAGCATCTGCAATAATTGGCACATCAGCTTTTACGTTTTTATCAATCTCTGAAGGATCAATTTCTACGTGAATTACTTTTGCTTGAGTGGCATATCTACTTAAATCACCTGTAACTCGGTCATCAAAACGCATACCGATAGCAATCAAAAGATCACATTCATTCGTTTTTATGTTAGCACCATAGTTACCGTGCATTCCTAAGTATCCTACATAAAGTGGATGATCTACAGGAACAGAAGATAAACCTAGTAAAGTAGAAGCCATTGGAATACCTGCCTTTTCAGCAAATGCAAGTAATTCTTTTTCTGCTTTAGAAATCATGACACCGTGTCCAACCAAAATGTATGGCTTTTTAGCGGCATTAATTAATTCTGCAGCTGCATCTAAAGCTGATTCCTCAGCGATAGTTACTGGCTTATAACTTCTTATTTTTGTGCATGGTTTGTAAGAAAAATCAAATTCTTCAAACTGTGCATCTTTAGTAATATCAATTAATACAGGACCTGGTCTTCCGCTCTTTGCAATATAGAATGCCTTAGCAATTGCCTCTGGAATTTCAGAAGCTTTTGTTACTTGGTAATTCCATTTTGTTACCGGAGTAGAGATACCAACAACATCTGTTTCTTGAAAGGCATCAGTACCTAATAAGTGAGATGCTACTTGGCCAGTGATTGCAACCATCGGTGTTGAATCGATCATTGCATCTGCAAGACCTGTAATTAAGTTAGTTGCTCCAGGCCCAGAAGTTGCCAGACAAACGCCCACTCTATGATTGACTCGAGCATAACCTTGTGCTGCATGCGTAGCACCTTGCTCATGACGCACGAGAATGTGCTTCAACTTGTCATCATAGTGATAAAGCTTATCATACACAGGCATGATTGCTCCACCTGGGTAACCAAACATTGTATCTACACCCTCTTCTACCAAAGCCATTAATAAGGCTTCTGCTCCTGATACTTTTTTGGTTGTTTCTTTGGCTTCTTGTTCTTTTGTGAACTCTTTGGCTGCTGTACTCATTACTGAAATGATTTTTCGTACTACTTGTTCTTAATTACAGATTAAAATTCATCTGTTACACACCCTTCGGATGCTGAAGAAACAGTTTTGATATATTTATAAAGTATACCTTTCTTAAACTTAGGTTCTGGTGCTACCCATTTCGCTCTTCTTTCTGCTAATTCTTCATCAGAAACAGCTACTTCGATTTTATTGGTAACCGCATCAATTGTAATAATATCACCATCATTTACTAAAGCGATATTACCACCTACTGCAGCTTCTGGAGTAATATGTCCTACCACAAAACCGTGAGTACCTCCTGAGAATCTACCATCAGTAATTAGTGCTACGTCTTTACCAAGACCTGCACCCATAATTGCTGATGTTGGCTTTAACATCTCTGGCATACCCGGGCCACCTTTTGGACCTTCGTAACGGATAACAACTACATCACCTTTCGATACTTCTCCGTTAGAGATACCATCAATCACTGCAAATTCATTATTAAATACTTTCGCAGGACCAACAAACTTCTCACCTTCTTTACCTGTTATTTTAGCAACAGAACCTTCTGTAGCTAAGTTCCCGTAAAGTATCTGAAGATGACCAGTAGCTTTAATTGGTTGATCTTGTGGACGCATTAAATCTTGATCAGAACCTAGTGGAGCAACATCCGCTAAGTTTTCAGCAATTGTTTTACCAGTTACTGTTAGACAAGAACCGTCTAATAATCCCCAATTTAGAAGTGTTTTCATTACTGCAGGAATACCTCCTACTGCAAAAACATCTTCCATTAAATATTTACCTGAAGGTTTCAAATCTGCAAAGAATGGTACTCTATCAGATACTCTTTGAATATCCTCTAAAGTTAATTCGATGTCTGCCGCTTTTGCGATAGCTAACATATGCAGAGTTGCATTTGTTGAACCACCCAATGCCATAATTACAGTCAAGGCATTTTCGAAAGATGCTTTAGTAAGAATATCAGAAGGCTTCAAGTCCAATTTCAATAAATTATGAATTGCTGGACCTAAATTTTGACATTCATTCTTTTTATCATCAGAAACTGCAGGGTTTGAAGAAGAATAAGGTAAGCTCATACCCATTGCTTCAATTGCTGAAGCCATAGTATTTGCTGTATACATACCACCACAAGCACCTGCGCCTGGGATAGCATTTTTAATCACACCTTTATAATCTTCATCTGAAATTGTACCGGCAATTTTCTCACCTAATGCCTCAAAGGCAGATACAATATTCAATTTTTGTTTTTTCCAACATCCTGAAGCGATAGTACCACCATACAACATAATAGTTGGACGATCGATTCTACACATTGCCATCATGGCACCAGGCATATTTTTATCACAACCTACAACAGTAATTAAACCATCGTAGAACTGTCCGTTTACTACAGTTTCAACAGAGTCAGCAATAATATCTCTTGATGGCAAAGAGTAACGCATACCAATAGTACCGTTTGTGATACCATCACTTACTCCAATAGTATTAAATACCAGACCCACCATGCCTTCTTTTTGGACACCAACTTTTACTTTAGCTGCTAATCCATTTAAGTGCATATTACAAGTATTTCCTTCATAACCTGTACTAGCGATACCAATCTGAGGCTTTTCCATATCCTCATCTGTCAAACCAATACCATAAAGCATTGCTTGAGCAGCTGGTTGTGTATCGTCTTGTGTTATAGTTCGGCTATGTTTGTTTAACACCTCTGCCATAATATTTCCTCTGTTTGTTGTTGATTAAAAAATCAGTTTGTTGTTATATAATGGAATAGTTATCGTATTCCGATTGTGTCACGTATTGTCTGTATTTTTCAAATACTTCAAAGCCAATAGTATCTTCCCAATCTTTAAGCACTAAATGTCTATCAATAGAATTGATACCAGTAATTTGTGCTGCAGTACCAGTAAAGAAAGCACCATCAATATCCTTAAGATCTTCTGGCTTATATTGACCTTCAACTACTTCCACTCCTAAAGACTTTGCTATATCAAACACCACATTTCTTGTGATACCTGGATAGATATGTCCTTTTTGAGAGGTATACAGTTTACCTTCTTTCTCAAAAAAGAAGTTTGCCCCTGTTCCTTCAGCGATGAAACCATCTACATCCAATAACAAAGCATCATCAAAACCTCTTTCCTTTGCTTCTGCTATAGAAACAATTGAGTTAATGTAGTGACCAGAAATCTTAGCTTCTACATTAAAAGAGTGCGGACTTGGTCTTGTATAAGTAGAGATAGTAATATCCAAAAGGTCTTTACCTAAGAATTTATCCCATCTCCAAGCCGCAATAAAAATGTTGTGCTTCTTTGTTGGTGTTAGATCCATGTTTGCTTCTGCATAAACCAAAGGTCTTATATATGCATCAGAAAAACCGTTTTCCTCCAACAATTGATAAGAAACACCTACCAATTCATCTACACTGTAATCTAGACCGAGGTGCATAGTATTTGCAGCATCGAGAAAACGTGAAAAGTGATCTCTAGCTTTAAAAATGTTCGGACCTAATGCCGTACCATATGCTCTCATCGCGTCAAAGACGCCATTTCCGTAGTGTAAAGACTGTGAAAACAAATCTGCTTTCGACTCTGCTGCCTTTACAAATTCTCCGTTATGGAAAATTACTGTGTCTTGATCATAATACTTCACCATAAATGAAAAGTATTTAAGGGTGATAAATCGGATTTATTAATGTTGTAAAAAAAAACCACTGTCAAGTGTAAATTTTCTGACAATGGCCAAGTTTTATTTTTTAAACAAAATATACGTAGTGACCATTATCTTTCCTTTAGCAGGACGACAATCGCAATAATGATAATATTAAGGACGATATTTTGCGTTTTTTTCAACATTTTTAATCATTGTTTAGCTCAAATATAATTATCTATTTTTTTCTTTTGCAAATAATAAAAGAAACGTTTCACTTCTTTTTAAAAATAATTACGATAGCTAACAGTATACACCACAACTTTAATACATCAAACAACACAATAGCACTTAATTAAGCTAATAATATTTATCATTTCTAACTTTAATTATAAACCATGTATATTTGTAGCAAATAATTTTTTTAGGCGATGATACAAAGAGTAGGCAGTATTGTAAGAGATAAAATCTTTCCATCATTAACATGGAAAAAAGAAGTTACACATAAACCCACTATTTATCTCACTTTTGATGATGGACCCATTCCTGAGATTACTCCTTGGGTTTTAGATCAATTAAACCAATACGACGCTAAAGCTACTTTCTTTTGTGTCGGGGATAATATCAATAAACATCCAGATGTATACCATCAGGTTTTAAAAAATGGTCACCGAGTAGGAAACCACACTCAGAATCATTTACAATATTGGAAAAACTCCTATTCACATTATTTAGAAAATGTCAAAAAATGTGATGAATGGCTAGCTTCAAATACACTCTTTCAAATAACTTCTAGCAAGCCCTTGTTTCGTCCTCCACATGGACAGGTTGGAAAACAAATGATTCAAACTCTTAATAAGGAGTATGAAATTATCATGTGGCATGTTTTAACTCGAGATTATAATAAGAACTTTAAAAAAGAGAAGTGTTTATCCACTGCTATTAAACTAACAGAAGATGGATCTATAGTTGTTTTTCATGATAGTATTAAAGCTGAAAAGAATTTGAAGTACGTTCTCCCTCGATTTTTAGAGTATTTTTCTAAAAAAGGTTATGTTTTTGCCTCACTTTAATTAAAGAAAATATAATTTTTAAAAGTAGATGCTGAAAAAAACTATATTTGTATTTACAAAGAACAAAAGCGTTTAAAAAAAATGGGCAAGATCATAGCTATTGCTAATCAAAAAGGTGGCGTAGGTAAAACAACAACTTCGGTTAATTTAGCTGCAAGTTTTGCTGTTTTGGAATATAACACACTTTTAGTTGATGCAGATCCACAAGCGAACTCAACGTCTGGTTTAAACCTAGACCCTAAAGAGGAAAGAAAAAGTATCTACAATTGCATGGTGGAAGATATCAATGCAGAAGATATTATTGTTGCTTCTGATTTTGATAATTTAGACATTATTCCTTCTCACATCGACCTTGTAGGGGCCGAAATTGAGATGATTGATATAGAAGATAGAGAAACAAGAATGTTGAAAGCACTTGAACAAGTGAAAGACAAATATGATTTTATTATCATTGATTGTTCTCCTTCATTAAATTTAATTACAGTAAATGCACTTACTGCTGCAGATTCTGTAGTAATTCCTGTACAATGTGAATATTATGCATTGGAGGGATTGGATAAACTTTTAAAAACCATCGATTTAATCCAATCACGTTTAAATCCTAATTTATTAATTGAAGGTATTTTAATGACGATGTACGATACTCGTCTTAGATTATCCAACCTTGTAGTAGAAGATGTTAGAAAGAATCTTGGTGATTTAGTGTTCAAGGTAATCATTCCAAGAAATATTAAAATAAGTGAGGCACCTAGTTTTGGTGTTCCGGTTATAGAACATGATGCGGTAAGTAAAGGGGCGGTAAGTTACCTGAACTTAGCACAAGAGATTCTCAAAAAAAATAAGATAGAAGTGAAAGCTTAATACTTTCATCTCTATACCGATAATAACCTTGATTTAAATAATATGTTAGGCTGATTATAGTTATGCCAGAGAAACAAGAAAAGAAAACATTAAAAAGGAGAAATACATTGGGTAAAGGACTTGGTGCTTTACTTGGTGAAAATAAATCTGAAACCCCTACTCCTGAGGTTACAGAAAATGTAACTCCTGAAGTACAACAACAAGTAGTAGAAAAACTTGATGAAATTGCTATTTCTGAAATTGAAAGAAACCCTTATCAACCTCGTTTAGAATTTTCTGATGAGGCATTAAAGGAATTAGCTGATTCTATCAGGGTTCAAGGTATTATTCAGCCTATTACCGTAAGAAAACTAACAGAAAAACAGTATCAAATTATTTCTGGTGAACGTAGATGGAGAGCGTCTCAAATGGCAGGATTAGAAAAAATCCCTGCATATATTAGAGGTGCCAATGATACGCAAATGCTAGAAATGGCTTTGATTGAAAATATTCAAAGAGCAGATCTAAATCCAATAGAAATTTCTATCTCATACCAACGTTTAATCGCTGAATGTGATCTAAAACAAGAGGAACTTGGTGATAGAGTGGGTAAGAAAAGATCTACAGTAGCCAATTACCTACGTTTATTAAAGCTTCCTCCTGAAATCCAAACAGGATTAAGAAACAACATGATCTCTATGGGACATGCAAGAGCTTTAGTTAATGTAAATAGTATCGAAGTACAGTTAATGATTTTCGATATGATTGTCAAAAATGAGCTTTCAGTAAGAAAAACTGAAAACCTTGTTAGAGATGTCATTCAAGGAAAAGATCTTAAAAAGGGTGATGTTAAAACAAAAAATCAACCTCTTGATTTTGAGTTCAGTCGCTTACAAAGAGATTTATCAACTCACTTTGGGACTCAGATTAAAATTAATAATGCAACAGATGGAAAAGGAGAAATCAAAATTCCTTATCAATCTGTAGAAGACCTTAATAGAATACTGGACATTCTTAAAACACACTGATGCCTAATTTTCTTAAAATTTTATCTTTCTTTTTATTCACTATTGGCTTATTATTCTTTTCTACTTCTGCTAAAGCACAAGTAGAAACAGATTCTGCATACATAAAAATGTCTGAAGAGGAGAAAAAAGCCTATAATGATAGAAAAATAGACTCTTTATCTTCTTTAAAGGAGATGCCGAATCATATTGATCAAAAAGAAAGAAAAAGAAAAAAACGTATACAGTATAAAAATTTAACCGAACCCACTCAAGCTTCATTTTACACTATAGTTATCCCAGGTCTTGGGCAAATCTATAATAACAAAGTATGGAAAATACCTATTTTGTATGGTGGATATGCTGTGTTTGGGTACTTTATAAAATTTAATCATACCAACTATATCGAGAGTAGTCATTGGCTTGCCTATAAAGCAGATGCTGATCCTACTAACGATCATCTTATTCCTGAAATATATCGTGATTTATCGGTGGACAACTTGGTCTCTAGAAGAGATCGTTTCAGAAGAGATCGAGATTTTATGATTATCGTGTCATGTGGTTGGTATCTATTAGGTGCTTTGGACGCTGCAGTAGATCAACATCTTAAGTATTATGATGTAAGTGATGATTTATCCTTACAATTTAAGCCTGCAGCTATTCCCGATCCCTTAACCGGCTTACCTGCATTGGGAGCAACTTTAACTTTAAATATAAATTCAAAATAAAAATAACAAATGAATTTTCTATTAATAGGATACGGAAAAATGGGTAAAACCATTGAAGGTATTTTAAAAGAACGTGGACATAACATCGTCAATATCATTGACTTAAACAATAGAGAAGATTTTATTAATATTGATCCTTCTACTGTAGATGTAGCTATTGAATTTACTCAACCTAGTTCTGCTTATGACAATATCAAAATTTGTCTTGATAAAGGAATTAGAGTAGTTTCTGGTACAACAGGTTGGTTGGATAAAAAAGATGAAATAGAAAAAGCAACTAAGTCTCAAAACACTGCATTCTTTTATGCATCAAATTACAGCTTAGGGGTAAATATCTTTTTTGCTTTAAATAAAAAATTAGCTGAAATGATGTCTGCATTTAAAGCAGAGTACAAAGTGGCTATGGAAGAAATTCATCATACTCAAAAATTAGATGCACCTAGTGGAACGGCTATTACTTTAGCAGAAGGTGTGATTGAAAAATTTGATGGTGTTGACTCTTGGACTCTACAAGGTGAAGATGAACCAAAAGACAATGGTATAGAAATAGTTGCCGTTAGAGAACCAAATGTACCTGGTACTCATGAAGTAACTTACGAATCTGAAATTGATAGAATTGATATTAAACATACTGCTCATTCTAGAAAAGGGTTTGCATTAGGTGCCGTATTAGCTGGAGAATGGCTTCATAAAAAAGAAGGTATCTTTGGTATGAATGATATGTTAGCTTTATAAAATTATGAGTAACAAAAAGAAAAAAGGCGTATTAAGAGAATGGGGTGATGCACTATTATTTGCCGTAGTTGCTGCCACTTTTATTCGATGGATAGCTTTTGAAGCGTTTACAATTCCTACTTCTTCAATGGAGAAGTCTTTATATATTGGAGATTTCCTTTTTGTAAGTAAATTACATTATGGACCTCGTACTCCAAAAACTCCATTACAAGTACCTCTTACGCATCAAAAAATCTGGGGAACTGATATCAACTCTTTTTCTGATGCCATTCAATTACCTCAATTTCGTTTGCCAGGGTTTAGTGATGTAAACAATAATGACATTGTTGTTTTCAACTATCCTGCCGAGCACAATGATTATCCTGTTGATTTAAAGACCAACTATATTAAAAGATGTATTGGTATTGCAGGAGATGATATTCAAATCAAAAATCAAGAGGTTTATATCAATGATCAAAAAGTTGCATATGGTGAGTATGTAGAATTACAAACCGATTATACTTTAGAAACTAAACAATTGCTTTCTCTTGATGTTTTGGCAGAAAATAATATCTATTACAATGTAGATAATATTGCCATCTTCCCATCAGAACAAGCTGCTGCTAATTTAAATGATTACTATAGAAATTATCCGGGAATGTACCCGCTAATTTCAAAATCATCAGAAACGAATACTTTTATTTATAAGAATGTCAACTTAACAAATAAGCAAGTTGCTACCTTAAAAAATAATCCTCTTGTCGTTTCCATAAAACCTATTATTGAGAATAGTGACCATAGAATCTTTGGTGGAGCTGTAAACAATTGGTCTGCTGATAATTTCGGTCCATTACATATTCCAAAAGAAGGTGAAGTGGTAAAAATCACTGCGGATAATTGGCCATATTATAAAGATATCATTCAAAAATATGAGGAGAACGATAACCCTCAATTTAAAAATGGTCAATTATTAATAGGAGGACAAGCAACTGATTCTTATACGATACAACAAGATTATTACTTTATGATGGGTGATAACAGACACAATTCCCTTGACTCAAGATATTGGGGTTTTGTTCCTTCTGATCACATCATTGGTAAAGCAGTAATGACTTGGTTCTCTAGAGATGCAAATCCTCAGACAGGTGCAGTAAGATGGGATAGAATCCTTCATATTATTGATAGTGATTTCCAACTTCCAACTGCTGTTAAAGTCATTATTCTTGCATTATTCTTCGGAACTGTCTTTTTCTTCTCTAACAACGACAAAAAGAAGAAAAAAAAGTAAAAAAACTTTTGTAAATTAATTATGCTAAGAGCCGAAGACCACATCCTTCGGCTTTTAAGCACACTATCATATAACATATATAAACGATCAGTCAGAAATGAAAAAATACTTACTAGGAACAATATTTTCCTTTCTATTGTTGCCCTTATCTTTGTGGGCACATGAAGGAATGTGGCTTCCCTCACTTCTTCAACAACTAAATGAAGAAGACATGCAAGCCAATGGTTTTAAATTGACTGCTGAAGATATTTACTCTGTAAACAAATCAAGTATGAAAGATGCTGTGGTTTGGTTTGGCAGAGGATGTACAGGTGAAGTTGTTTCAGATAAAGGCCTTATTCTTACCAACCACCACTGTGGATATGGTCAAATTCAATCTCATTCATCTGTAGAAAAAGATTTATTAACTGAAGGTTTTGCAGCTCAGTCGTTCGGTGAAGAACTTGCAAACCCTGGTTTAACTGTTTCTTTTGTTGTTCGTATTGATGATGTTACTTCTAAAGTATTGAATGGAGTAAAAGACAATATGAAAGAAGAAGATCGACAAAAGTTGATTGCAGAAAACATCAAAAAAGTTGGAGATACAGCCGTAAAAGGTACTCATTATGATTATCAAATCAAGCCTTTCTTCTATGGTAACGAATACTATATGTTTACGATGGAAACATTCTCAGATATCCGTTTAGTATTTGCCCCTCCTTCTTCTGTTGGTAAATTTGGCGGAGATACTGATAACTGGGTTTGGCCACGTCATACTGGTGATTTCTCTATTTTCCGTATCTACGCTGGAAAAGATGGTAAACCTGCTGAATATTCAGAAGACAATGTTCCTTATACTCCAAGATACCACTTCCCAATTTCTTTAAACGGTGTAAAAGCAGATGATTTTACAATGGTTTATGGCTTCCCAGGAAGAACACAACAATATTTACCTTCTGAAGGAGTTGATTATACTGTCAACAAATCAAACCCTATCAAAATAGCAATGAGAGAAAAAACCATTGCTATTCTTGATAAGAATATGAAAGCAGATGATGCCGTAAGAATCAAATATTCTGCTAAGAAAGCGAGAGTAGCGAATGCATATAAAAAATGGATTGGAGAAAGTAAAGGTTTAGAACGTCTTGATGCCATCAACAAGAAGGAAGAACAAGAAAAGATGTTTGCTGATGCAGTAAAAAATAAACCTGAGTATACAGATCTTCTTAAGAAGTTTGAAGAGCAATTTGCTTCAGTAGAAAAATATCAGCTTGCTAGAGATCTTTATATTGAAGAGTTATACTATGGACCTGAAGTCTTAAGGTTTGCTCTAGGATTTAAAGAACTGAAAAAGTATGAAGCAGGCACTCCTGATTTCATAGCTACTGTTGCGAAACTAAAAGGGAATGCTAAAGGGTTCTTTAAGAACTATGATAAAGGTACAGACAAAGAAATTTTTGTTTCTGCATCTACTCTGTACTCAGATGCTATTGATCCTTCTTTCTTGCCTGAAGCATTTAAAAATGCAAAGGACAAAGGTAATTTCAATAAATTAGCTTCTAGTATTTATAAGAAAAGTCTTTTCTGTAATGAAGAAAAACTAACGGCTTTATTAGAAGGGAGTGAAAGTGCTATAATGGGTAAGATCAAAAAAGACCCTGCTTATATTTTAGCTAACGATATTTATGAAATCTACTCTAATAAAGTAGTATTTGAATATAGATCACTTACTGAAGAGATCAACCTTTCGATGAGAACTTATGTAAAAGCATTAAGAGAGGTATTTCCTAATAGAGAATATGTAGCTAATAATAAAGGAGCAAGTAAACAATATTGGTCAGATGCCAATTCAACGTTACGTGTAACATATGGTAAAATTGAAGGATCTGAACCAAGAGATGGTGTAGAATTTAAATATTACACTACTCTAGAAGGAGTGATGGAAAAAAGATTAACCGATGTGCCTAAAACACATGAGTTCTATGTACACGAAAAACTTATCGATCTTTACAATAAGAAGGATTACGGTCAGTATGGCGAAGATGGACAAATGATTGTTTGTATTACAGGATCTAACCACACCACTGGCGGTAACTCTGGTTCTCCTGTAATTAATGCAGAAGGTCAATTAATAGGTATCAACTTTGATAGAACATGGGAATCAACTATGTCTGATGTAATGTTTGATCCTGTAAAATGTAGAAATATTATCGTTGATATCCGCTATGTATTATTTATTGTAGATAAATACGGTGAATGTCCTCGTTTAATTGAAGAAATGAATTTAGTGAAAAACTAAGTTGTCTTTTTTCTAATGGTAAAAGGCCACCTCAATTTAATTTGAGGTGGCCTTTTACTTTAGAAAAGAATTTGAACTAAAAAGTTTATCCCATTCAGTGATGAAATTACCCCTTCGTCAAAATAACTATCTATTAAATAATGTATGAGAAGAATATATTTTATTCTTCTAAGCCTAATCGATCAGAAATTTCTTCAATAGCTTCTTCTTCATCTTCACAAACACCTTCAGATGCTTCTGCAAACAATTGAAGTATATCTAGAATATCTTCTTTTTCTTCATCGTGTTCATTTAAATAAATCGCCAAAGTGTCTAAGAATTTATCCTTCCACTTATCCAAGGTATTTACCAGGTATTCCAATTCTTGAAAATACAGCTTCTGTAAATCTTCTAATTCACTTCTAGTTAATTTATGCTTGTAAGCATCAGACATAAATTTCGATAGGTACTTTACAAATACCCACTCTTCTTCGTCTACAACGCCATCTGATGCTACGATTAATAAACATGGAAAGTACATAAGAAGAATATTAAAATTGTCTTCTGTAATCTCTATATTATTAGATGCTGTATATTCCTTGTATAGCTGATTTATAGTCGTTTTCGCACTCATGCTATAAAAATAGTTTCAATGTCAGTTAATGATGTTACCAAAAATTTCGGCATTCGCTCTTCGTGTAGTAATTTAGCTTATTAAAGACAAATAATTATACAATGAGCGGTATTATTTTAGCCATAGAGTCGTCTTGCGACGAAACTTCTGCCTCTGTTGTAAGCAACGGTAAAGTGCTTAGCAACATTGTATCCACGCAAGAAGTACACCAAAAATATGGAGGTGTAGTTCCAGAACTTGCTTCTAGAGCACATCAAAAGAATATTTTGCCTGTGGTAAGTGAAGCATTAAAAGATGCAAATATAAAAAAAACAGATTTAAATGCAGTAGCCTTTACAAAAGGTCCTGGGCTTTTAGGTGCATTATTGGTTGGAGCATCATTTGCCAAAGGGATGGCGATGTCTTTAGACATTCCATTAATTGGTGTAAATCATATGCAAGCTCATATTTTGGCTCATTTTATTGATGATCCGAAACCCCAATTTCCATTTCTATGTCTAACAGTAAGTGGAGGTCATACACAATTAGTTGTTGTGAAGTCTCCTTTAGAAATGGAAGTAGTGGGAGAAACAATTGATGATGCAGTAGGAGAAGCATTTGATAAAACCGCTAAAATAATGGGATTAGATTACCCAGGTGGGCCACTAATAGATAAGTTTGCTCAAGGAGGAGATCCATTAAAATATCCTTTTCCTAATGTCAATATTCCTGATTATAATTTCTCATTTTCAGGTATTAAAACTGCATTTTTAAATTTCTTAAGGAAAGAAAATCAGAAAAACGAAAACTTTATCGAAGAGAATAAAGCTGATCTTTGTGCAAGTATTCAACATACATTAATCAAAATATTAATGAAAAAGTTGATTAAAGCAGCCAAAGAATTAAATATTAAAGAAATAGGTATTGCTGGTGGTGTTTCTGCAAATTCATCACTAAGAAATACTATATTAGAAGAAGGAAAGAAAAAAGGCTGGAATGTTTATGTACCAGATTTTGAACACTGTACTGATAATGCAGCAATGATCGCAATGGCAGCACACTATCAATATGAAGGAAAAGATTTTGAAGCATTGAACACATCTCCAAATCCTAGAATGAAATTTAAAGGAACTAACGAATAACGCTTAAATATGGGTGTATTTATTGTGATTTTTGCCTTTGCAGCGGCCATTGGTTTAGGTATATTTTTGAATATCAACTCTAAAAAATCAAAACCAATAATTCCTGCATCAAATACATTAACTGATGCCGATGTGATTGCTATGGCAAGAAAACATATTCATGGTATTAGTGTAGCTGCATTATGCTTAGCTACAAAAGTAAGTGCTAAAGAAGCAAGGCAAAAGCTTGAGGAACTTAGAAAAGAAGGTATACTTTATTTAAATGTTGACGACGAAGGCAACGAAAAATTTAAAATAAGTGATACTTCTCTACTTGATTAATATTTATTCACATATTCCCTACTATGTTGAATAATTATTCATCTATATTTATTAATACTAACGTACGCTAAAAACATCTTTAGTTCAGTAAAGAAAATGAAAATATATAGCCTTTTGAATCTTTTTCAAAAGGCTTTTTTTCTATCAAATGCTTTACCATATTTGTATCATGGAAACAATACTAGCATTCATAACTTGGGATGTAAATCCTGAAATTTTCCCAAGTATATCTTGGTTACCGGTGAGATGGTACGGTTTATTATTCTCTTTAGGATTCTTTATCGGAACATATATTATAGCTAAAATTTTTGTTCGTGAAAACAGACCTGAATCTGATGCTGACGCTATCCTAATGTATATGGTTGTGGCAACTATTGTTGGTGCAAGGTTAGGTCACGTCATTTTTTATCAACCAGAATATTACTTTACTCCATCACACTTCATCGAAATTTTTGAAATTTGGAAAGGTGGTTTAGCCAGTCATGGTGGAGCAATCGGTATCATTATCGCTCTTTTTTATTATAGTAAAAATCGTCCAGACCAACCTTGGTTATGGATTTTAGATAGAGTTGTTATACCTGTTGCCTTAGCTGGATGTTTTATTCGTTTTGGTAACTTAATGAACTCTGAAATTATTGGTGTTGCTTCAGATCTACCTTGGGCATTTAAATTTATCCATGCTCATGTTTCGGATCCTGAAACACCAAGACACCCAGCTCAGCTATATGAATCAATTACCTACTTAGGTATTTTCTTTGTACTTGCAGGAATTTATAAAAAAGAAGGACCAAAACTTCCTCAAGGAAGATTATTCGGTTTGTTCTTGGTTCTGGTTTTTGGAATGCGCTTCGTATGGGAATTCTTTAAAGAAAATCAAGTAGGTTTCGAACAAGGAATGGAATTTAACATGGGACAATTATTAAGTATCCCTGCAGTTTTAGGAGGTTTATATTTTATATGGAGATCAACAACTCCTGCTGCAGCTCCTCCTCCTTTTCCAAAAAATAATCCCAATTTAGGAAAAGAAAAATAAGATTTAATTTATACAAGCCTATCCTAGTGATAGGCTTTTTTGTTACTTCACTAATCTATTTCAAACTCTAATTATGATTGCTAAAACTCCAACCCCACCCTATTACGCTGTTATTTTCACTAACATCAGAACCAATATTGATGATGGCTATGGTATTACCGCAGACCATATGGTGGAAATGGCAAAAAAACAAGAAGGCTTTTTAGGTATTGAAAGTGCTAGAGATGGTTTAGGAATTACAATCTCTTATTGGACAGATTTAGCATCTATCAAAAAATGGAAAGAGAATAGTGCACACTTAACTGCTCAAAAGATGGGAAAGGATAAATGGTATGAACAGTATACAACGAGAATTGCCTTAGTGGAGAGAGAATATTCATTATAAGTACTACAATCTTAAGTAATAAACTTTATACAAAGTACTTTAATCTGATTCCCCTTCTCAAAATGTTGATAAGTTTTTGAATTTAGATCAGTAAAATAAAAAAGTTATTCACAATTATGTTTTGTGAATCGTTGGTTTAACAAAGATTTGTGAATAAGATACGGGGGCTCATACATAGTTAAGGCTCATAAACGGAATTCTCCATTTATGAGCCTTTTTATGTTGATAAGCTTTAATCTGATGTAAATTAAATCAGATATTTACAAACAAGGAAGACTAAGCTTCTGCTTCTTCATAATCACTTACTGGTATACAAGAACATATTAAGTTTCTATCGCCAAAAGCACTGTCAATACGACGAACAGTTGGCCAGAACTTATTAGCTTGAACATAAGGAAGAGGATAAACCGCTTTCTCTCTTGAGTAAGGCAATGTCCACTCTCCTGTTATAGTCATTTCTTGTGTATGAGGTGCATTCTTTAGAACATTTTCTACAGCATCTGCTTGCCCATCAATCACTTCTTGAATCTCTTTACGGATCTCAATCATAGCATCACAGAATTGATCTAATTCTGCTTTACTTTCAGATTCCGTTGGTTCGATCATCAATGTACCAGGTACTGGGAATGATACTGTTGGAGCATGGTAACCATAATCCATCAAACGTTTTGCGATATCTTCTACTTCGATACCTGCAGGTTTGAACTGACGACAATCAACGATCATCTCATGAGCGTTTCTACCATTTGCACCTACATATAATACAGGGTAATGCTCTTTCAATCTTATTTGCATGTAATTCGCATTTAAGATGGCTGTTTTAGTTGCATTCGTTAAACCTTCTGCACCCATCATTGCAATGTAAGCATAAGAGATTGGAAGAATACTTGCTGATCCCCAAGGAGCAGCTGAAACAGCAGAAGAAGCTTTTTCTCCTACATTATTATCAATTACAGCATGACCTGGTAAATATGGAGCTAAATCGGCTACTACACCAATTGGACCAACACCAGGACCACCACCACCGTGAGGAATACAGAATGTTTTATGTAAGTTCAAGTGGCAAACATCTGCTCCAATTGTGGCAGGAGAAGTTAAACCAACTTGAGCGTTCATATTTGCTCCATCCATATAAACACGTCCACCGTTATCGTGAATGATTTGACAAATCTCTATAACAGACTCTTCAAATACACCGTGTGTAGATGGATAAGTAATCATTAATGAAGAAAGGTTTTCAGAGTGTTGAGCTACTTTATCCTTTAAATCATTAAGATCAATATTACCCGCTTCATCACATTTTACAATCACCACTTTCATCCCTGCCATTACAGCTGATGCAGGGTTGGTACCGTGAGCAGATGAAGGAATAATAGCAATATTTCTGTGACTATCTCCGTTCGCTTCGTGGTAAGCACGGATTGTTAATAGACCTGCATATTCACCATTTGCTCCAGAGTTAGGCTGTAAAGACATGGCATCGAAACCTGTGATTTCACATAACCATGCTTCTAAGTTTTTAAAGATTTCTTGATATCCTTGTGCTTGTTCTTTTGGCGCAAACGGGTGGATTGAACCAAATTCAGGCCAAGTTACAGGAATCATTTCTGCAGTTGCATTCAATTTCATGGTACACGACCCTAGAGAAATCATTGAATGTACTAAAGAAAGATCTTTATTTTCAAGACGTTTTAAGTAACGTAACATTTCGTGCTCAGCGTGGTATTGATTAAATACTGGATGAGTCAAGAAATCAGATGTACGTTGTAAATCAGAAGGAATAGACACACTCACCTCATTGGCTAATGCTTCTACATCAACTGCTTCGTTTAAACCAAGAGCATCTTGGAAAATATTGACAATATCAACTACGTGAGAAACGTCTGTTTGTTGGTTCATTGAAAGGCCAATGTTACCATTTTCAAAATAACGGAAGTTTGTCATACGCTCTTCTGCTAAAATTTTAATCGCTTTAGCTTGAAGAGGAGTTGTATTAATTCTTACAGTTTCGAAATAATCTTTGTTGACGATTTCTAAACCGATTTTTTCAATTGAATTTACCAAAAGGTTGGCCATACCATGAGTACGGTAAGCAATTGTTTTCAATCCTTCTGGTCCGTGATAGACAGCATATGCAGAAGCCATCACTCCTAATAATACTTGAGCTGTACAAATATTAGATGTGGCTCTCTCACGTTTGATATGTTGCTCACGTGTTTGTAACGCCATTCTGTACGCCTCATTACCGTCTTTATCTTTAGATATACCGATAATACGACCTGGAATTTGACGTTTGTAAGCATCTCTTGTGGCTAAAAATCCAGCATGAGGACCACCATATCCCATAGGAACACCAAAACGTTGTGCAGAACCTACAACTGCATCTGCATCCATTTTACCTGGCTCTTTAAGAAGAGTTAGTGCCAATAGATCAGAAGCCATAGCTACTAAAACTCCATTATCATGAGCAGCAGCTATAAAATCAGTATAATCTGATATTGCTCCATTAGTATCTGGATATTGAACAAGAACACCAAATAAAGTAGGATCAGTAATATCAAGTTCAGCTACATCACCAATCACAAGTTCTACACCAATTGGAGTACAACGAGTTTTTATTAAATCTAATGTTTGAGGATGACAAGAATTAGCTGCAAAAAACTTATTTGCTTGCTTTTTCTTAGCTCCTTTTCTAGCACCATGGAACATATGCACCACTTCACCTGCAGCAGTAGCTTCATCTAGAAGAGAAGCGTTAGCTAATTCCATACCTGTTAAATCAGTCACCATAGTTTGGAAGTTCAATAACATTTCCAATCTACCTTGAGCGATTTCAGCTTGATAAGGAGTATAAGCAGTGTACCATCCTGGGTTTTCCATGATATTACGTAAAATTACAGGAGGTGTAATAGTGTTGTAATATCCCATACCAATGTAAGAACGATAGATCTTATTCTTTTCGGCAATAGTTTTAAATTGACGTAAGAATTGGTATTCGGTTAATGGTTGAGGAAGTTCTAAAGGTTTCTCAAGACGAATTTTCTCAGGAACCGTTTGAGCGATTAATTCATCAATGTCAGATACTCCTAAAGCGGCTAGCATCTCTTCGATTTGAGTATGGTTGGGCGCATTGTGCCTTGCCTCAAATCTTTCGAAATTGTTTAAATCAATTTTCATCGACTATGGTTGTGTTGTGGTAATAAAAGACGAGCATAGGAAGGTTAATGAAGATGTGGTAAATTTTTCCCGCATCCTCCCTGTCAAATGCTGCGCAAATATAATTAACTTTGTTTATTAAATGAACCTTACTAAATAATTGTATGAAGAAATTTTAATAGTATTCATTTATTTCATAAAAAATAACATTACTATCAAAATTCTGTTTTTAAGTACTATACAATTTAAATTAAGAGACCTTTTTGTCTTAAATGAGTAAAATTCTTACATCTGTCGAAACTTTTACCTAATAATATAAACAATATGTATTATTTTGTATCTAAATCAATTTGATAATCAATTAATTATATCAATTTTTAAATAAAGTACAATTTCAAGAGTGTAAGAAACGCTTTGCACCAAATGGAATGATTGAACAATTACCCCACTGATGAAAACAAGTCTACTAACTATACTGCTTACTATTTGTTACTTAAATTGTTTTGCACAATGTAAAACAAATAACTATTGTATCTTCTTTCAACAAGAAGCTATTACAACTATACATCTTCAAATCGATTCTTTAGATTTTGAAACCTTCAAAAATAAATCAACGAGTAGTAAGCAGCTTATATACGGTCAACTGAAGGTGAAGAGTCAACATCAAAAAGATAGTATTTCAACTGTAAGTTTAAGTATTGAACAGAAAGAGGGAAATAGTAATTATAAAAAATCTATTTTCTTAAATTTTGGTCAGCCACATCAATGTAATGTTGAAGGAATATATCTGGAGGCTATCAATAATGATCCTACCTTATCAAGAAAAAAGCTTACCAATAAACTACTTTTAGATGAGGGTATACCAACACCAAGAACAGCTCATGCTACTTTTTATATCAATAATGAATTTATAGGTCTATATCTGATAAATGAGAAAATAAATGATAATTTTCTACAACATCATTTCAATAATCAAAAAGGGCTTTTATATGATTGTAAGTATGGAGCTGACCTAATAAATGACCCAAATACTTATCTTGACAACGATATATACACTTTAAATTCTGGGAAAGATATTTATAAAGCTTCACTTCAATCTTTTTTAGATAGTATCAATACTTTACATCATACGAGTTTTAGAAATTATATTCAAAAACATTTTGAGATAGAAATGTTTATCAAAACATTAGCTATTGAAGTGCTGTGTGGACATTGGGATAATTATTCATACAACAAAGATAATTATAGTCTTTACTTTAATGAATCAACCAATAAATGGACATACATACCTACAGGCTACAATAATACTTTTGGAATTAATTATGTTTCAAGTGCTATTGATTGGGCTAATCGAGATATTAACCACTGGCTTGATCCTTTTGAAGCTAGAATTCTAGTGAGTAAAATTTTAGAAGATCCAGAGTATAGAAACCTATATAATGTATTTATTCATCAATACATCAAAAATACTTTTAATACAAAAGTATTATCCCCTTATTTAAATCAGCAAAGAGAAATGTTACTTCCTTTTGTTGAAAACGATTACCTCTATACAATGGAATATGGTTGGACAGCCAATGATTTTATCCAATCATTTGAACATCATCATCAAAAACATATTGATCATGGATTAAAAGCGTTTATTGATGAGCGAAGTCGATCTGCCAAGAAACAAGTGATTTTACCAACAGACTCTGACCTATCCTCACATTGGATCAAAACCATCAAATATCTTCCCGAGCCTAATAAAAATATAGTTTGGATGGAAATGAATGATATGTCTTATAAAAGATGTTTAGTATCAGTAGTCAATGAAAAAGGTAAGACTGTAAAGCGTTTTATTTACCCACCTTCAGCTTCTATAAAAGTAGAATACGATAATTTCTCTAAAGGAACCTATTTTATCAATGCTGAAATTGAAAATCAAAAAGGCAGTTGGGTTAATTTACCTAATGTGATTATTAAAAATTAAATTTCATATTGAATCTACCCCATTTTGGATAGTAAGGAGGAAAAGTATTTTCTGGCTGATAATTATGTCTATCCCAAAGGTATTCAAAAGATCCACTTTTATGAGATAAAACAACACCAATTGATAAGGTGTGGATTAATTTAGGTATTTGATGATACTCAATTACATAAGGTGATTTTTCAAAAGAGATTAAACTACCTTGCATTTCTCCTGAATACATATTTAGCATACCTCCTGAAACAAATTTGATATAAATTTGATTGATCTTAAAATTTCTAGCTAACCAACTCTCTACAGCTTGATCTCTGACTGTTTCATCTTCTGACCACATCCCTGAATTGTATTTAAGTTTAGAATATTTACTCTCTTTGATATTATGAAATCCTTTGGCTTTCTCCTTTTTACTCCAGGGCCTTTCTCCATTCACAAAATAATTATTAAACAAACCAATTCTTAATTGAATACTCCCTTCTGCAGATATATCCATAGTTCCTACCGTTCCTCTTAAAACCAAAAAGTTTTCAACAAAAGGCAAGACCGAAACAAAGTCTTGTTTATAAATGACAGTATAATTAAGCAATAAACCATTTCCTATTTGATTTTCCCATCCTTGGATTTCGTTATTTCCTATGGCCGAATGAAATTGATTTTGAAAAAATTCTGCTCCTGCTATTTCACCAACAACACCAACATCTAAATGAGTTTCAATAACATATCCATGTGAAGGAGAATAGGATTCTCTACTTAACCTAAAATACGTCTGACCACAAAAGGGGATGTCTGTAGAATCTACTTGTGTTTGATTAACATTTTTGGGTGTATACATTCTATGACCAAAACCTAATGTGTAGAGATCATGACTATCTTTTGCTCCTATTGTCAGTGCTTTTGTCAATTTATTATCTAAGCCCTTCCAACCTGCTGTAATAGCTGTACCAAAACTATAAAACTGATCTGTACTCTTTAATAAAAAAAGATCTTCATCAATAGTTAATTTGAAAAAAAAAGGAGTTTTATCCTTCTTTTCTTTTTTCTCTTGGCCTTCTGATTCAAAGGAGATCATCAAATAAAAAAATATTTGAATAATATTAAAAAGACCGGAATAGTTAATTCTTGATTTCAATGATAGATTTTTAAAGGATACTTAGGTGATGTATGTTATATCTAAGTTAATAAAATTATAGATGAATTGTTAAAAATTCACTAAACATCATTTTCGGGCTTATAAAATTGTGAGAAAAACCTTTAACACTTACTTGAGTAAACAATTTTCACTTTGTCTAAACTATTGATAACCAATAGTGTAAATATCAATATGGAAATTAACTATTTGAAGTTAGTTTATTGTTATTCAAAGATTCACTAAGTGTAATATTGACATTTTAAAAGTATAATTCCTTATTTGTATTTTTACTGTAAATAATTATTCAATTAACTATCTGTTAGTAAAGCTATTACTCTTCAAACACTTCATTATTCCTTTTTATTAAAAGAGAATAATTACATCAATTAATTTATTACTATCTAAGTTTTTATTATGAAAATTATCAAAGCGACAAAAGAACAACACTATCATGAATTTTTAAACCAATCTCCACATCAATCGATTAGCAAGGATTATTTAAAAAGGAATGTAACTTATGTGTTAATTTACAAAGGTGAAATCTGTGGTGGATATGTATTTGGAAACACTTACCCTTATAGATATACAGAACACATTACAGATCAAATTGATAAGCAGAAGATGCTTCACTTTACCGCATACAATAATGTTACAGAAATATCTTGCATGTGGATAAAGGATGAATTCAAAAAATCATTATTAAGTAAATTTCTTTGGGCCTCGATCGGCTACAAGGGTTATTTTGGGAATGCTGAATTTTATTTATTTGGCACAAAATCTAAGAAACTTGCTAAAGTTCTTAACTTTCCAATGTCTGTAAAACGTTATATGAGTAGCAGGGTTGATGATAAAAAAGGTTATCACTTCTTTATTGCTGACCGCAAAAAGACAATACTCGGAGCCCTTGAAATACTCTTTGGCTTATTTATTAAAAAGCCCAATAGAGAACTTATCAGATAATAAAAAAGCTGTTCCTACCATTGGAACAGCTTTTTTAAGCTATCTAAAAAGGTAAAACTCTAGATACTTCTTCTTTATATTTTTTAAATGCTTCGGGACGATTCTTCATCATCTGAGCATCTTTTAACGGTATGGATGCAAACATAAACATGGCCCACATTCCAACAGAACCTAGTGCTGCATACCATGGTGCATTAAAAGCATAAGCCATAATAGCTAAACCAAACCAAAACATCATCTCACCTAAATAATTAGGGTTTCTCGATCTCCCCCAAATTCCTGTCTTAAGAATATCTGATTTTTGAGGGTTCGGTCGCTTTCTAAATTTATCTAATTCATTATCTGCTAACAACTCGAACACACCTCCTAAAAAGGCTATTAAAGCACCTAGATAAAAATAAAGGGGTACTTCTTTTAAACCAAAAAGACTATTCTTAAGATCAAAAACATAAATCATCCCCCAAAAAGATAAGAATACAATTACAGTAGGATAAAAATGTAACGCTAAGAAATTGATAGGCTCGAACACCTTACCAAATTTATTTCTAAAATTGACATATCTAAAATCTTCATGATGCCATCCTGGCCAACCTCTGGCCCAACTAAGTGTTAACCTCCAAGACCAAAAACTTATTACAAATGCTGCTACCCATTGAGGAGTTCCCCATTTGTCTCCATGAAGGAAAAAATAACAACCTGCTAATAAGTAGAAAGGAATCACAGACCAATAAGCATCATAAGTACTTGTATTCTTTTTGATCACTGAAAAAATATAACAGACTACCGTCATAACAACATCTGCTACAAACATATTCCAAATCTTATTTCCAACGTCTATATATTGATAACTCAATATTCCTGATACACCAATGATTATATAAATTATTGTGATTTCGAGTATTGCTTTTTGTTTATCTGTCATGATATTTTCTTCAATTTATAATCTGGAAATGCTTGATACCTATTTTCTAACCAAGGGTACTTTATTAAATCTTCTTTTTTAGCTGACCACTCAATTTTTGCAAACTTACTTACAATTCCTTTGGCATATTTATCTTCATCATGCGTGGGAACAACTACTTTTGGAGAGAGTTTCTGACATAAGTTTTCTACGCTTTTTATTCCAGGAGATACCACACCCCCTAAAAAGAAAGGTAATTTATATAAGTTGAATGGAGTAAAAAGTAATGTACATTCTGGTACTATTTTTAAGGCAGTAGAATGTTCTTGATCTAATTCGAAACCATGTGTTAAAAGATAAATGCTTTCATTTTTTGAAGACAGCACAAATCCATCATAAATGGGATCAATTAGTCTTCTTGTAGGCAAAAAATGAAAGTCTATATCTAAAACAGATACAATTGAATTCTTTTTATCCATGCCAATAAATTCAGTTTCAGGCAACACCTTCTTTATCTCTTTTTTAATAGAAGACGGACCTATCACTAATTTAGGTTGAAGCTTTTTAAGTGTGACTTTATGAAAGTGATCTGGATATTTTTGCGTGATCAAAACTGCATTGTAATCCGGTAATTGATCATATGGTAATGGTGAAGTTCTATGCCATTGTGTATTGAACCATGAAAAAAAATCGACCTCTACTCCTTCTAGCCAAGGGTCAATGAGAAGTTTCAATCCGTCTAACTCTAAGAACCAAGAGTTATCCATATTGAGCCGTTGTAAGTTAATCATATAAGAGAAAGCCTGTATTTTTAATTATTTCCTTGTACAAATGGATGTTATATTCAACTCCATAATTTATTGTCTCAAGTAAAAATTATATTTCAATATAATGAAATATAACTAACCTATTCCATCATTGTTTTTTGAAAGTATTAAAACTGAGGTGCTATCGCAAACATCACCCCGTATTTCCTACTTGCATTTTCTTGGTAAGTTGCTCTATAAAGAAATATCACTTTTACCATTCTAAAAATATTTTCTATTCCTCCTCCAACTTCTACATAAGGTACAGTTGGATCTAAACTACCAAAGGTTGGATTGTCTTTGTCCCACGGATTTATATTTGCATCTAAATTTGCTTGAGAAACACCTCCCCATAATAAATTAGCAATACCGAATGTTTTTACATTCCATTTTTTCACCAAAGGTATACGATTCATAAACAGGCCTTCAAAATGATGAAACATTCGGATACTTCCATAAGTATCTGACATAAACTCACCAAAACCCATCAAATTATAACTAGACCCATCATAAATATATTTTAGATTATTACCTCTATGTACAAAAAGTAAAGGGAAAGGAACAGTAGAAGGTGTCCACCCTGCCGAAGCGACATAATCCAATCGACCAATAGCACCCATTTTAAACCGATGGCTAACACTCATACTTAATTTATGATAACTATCTGTTGCATTGAAAACGTTAGGTAAACCTCTACTATAATTGATTGAGATGTAAGGCAACTTGCCATTGGCAACAATATATCTATTTAAATGCCTACTTTTTACATATTTTTTTCCAAAATCGAAGATGATAGATCCTCCTATCTCCGATGTGGTTATCTGATTAAAAATGAGGGAATCTGTGGTTGGCGTAGTAAAATAATTTTCATCTTTATAGGTAAAAGATCCTCTTAACTGAATACCTTCTGCAATATAACTACCCAATGAAAGTTTATATTCATCAAGCATATACGGATAATTAAAAGTACCCCATAATTGCTGAAACCATAAGTAAGGTTCTTGGCCAGGATACGTAATTCCTGCTCCTAATCTTTGTAATGAATGTTGTGCTCTAGCATAAATAAAGGTCCAGTTTTTTTCGTCTAACACATATTTCCCCATCACACCCCACTTCCATTGATCATCCTTTGTACCATACGCTAAATGTCCTCCGACCACAAAATTCTCATTCCATTGTGTATTGGTTATTCCACCTGCTTGAAAATGGTGTCCTTCCACATCATTCTGTGCATAAATGGCTAATAAAGAACCAAAATCGAATCCTCCCATTCGATAATAACCAGTCACTGCCATATCGATTAGTTTGGACGTAGTTTTTACTTCTCCCATTGTTTTTACAGTATCAATCATTGTAAAAATGCTACTGTCAGGACGGGAACTGTGCACTAAAGGAAGATCAGACGTAAAAGAGTTTTCTGTATTTATATCTACCTGAAATTTACTCCACTTTTTATTCAATTTACCACCAACATACATTCTAATTAATTGTTCTGAGGGCAGCCAAATTTCGGAAGAATCTAGAGGAGAAAGCTTTTGTTCTACGTGAATACTATCAATAAAATTAATAGGAGATGAACGATTAATATCTGCGGTTATTTTCTTTATAGCAAAGTTATTTTCATCATCAGTAATCCATATTGTGCCACCGAAAGTCATGTCATTTTCTCTCTTAGGTGTGTAAGAGATACGGTAACACCAATCTTGATCTATTTTTTCGAAAGTTTGAAGTTCAAAATCAAAATAATTTTTAAAAGTAGGGTTTAAAGGCGACACAAAATCATAGCCTAGAAATCTAAGCCAATGTTGATAAAAATTTATAGTGGTCTTTTCAGGGTCTAACCCTTCTTTAAATTGATTTTGAAACTCGGGACCTAAAAATGATTCTTTATAACTTTTGATTTCTCTATCTTCTGAAATACCATTATATATAACATCAGAAGATGAATGAGAAGCATAAACTGGTACGATAGGTATACCTTTGGTATCTTTTTCTAATTCTCCGACAGCCTGCATTTTTGATACCGCTTTAGTTACTAGTTTCTTCTGTAAAAAAGCAGAATCAAGATCGGCAATATACACATGTGTAAAAATATTAGATTGATATTGATAGTCTTTGGTCTTTTTTAAATTATGAGTGTCGGCATTTTTCATTGCCAATCTAATAATCTCCCAAGCAGGGTTTTCATACCCTCTTCTTCCCACCACTACTTCTTGAAGTTCTTTTATAGATTTTGTGAGTATGATTAGGTGTTCTTTATTCAGGTCTAATGTATCTGTATTTATCAGTTGTGAAGTATACCCCAAACACCCTATTTCTATCATTTGATTTACCTTAAGTTCCAAATCAAATTCTCCTTGATTATTTGTGGTTGTTCCCTCTTCTTTACCAATCAATTTTAAGTGAGCAAATTCAACAGGTCTTAACGATTTCTCATCAATAACCTTCCCAAAAAAGGATCTCCTATTTTGTCCTACAACAGACGAAACAATCAATAGAAATAATATAAATATTGAATACCTCAAAAAGTACTTTTTTATAAAGTGAATAATAAAGATAAGATAATACAAATTATTTTTCCATGATAAACAACTTGATATACAATTTATAAAACTACCTAATTTTAAAGGTTCTTAAGAATATTTTGTTATCAATAGTTAAGTCTTAACATTCGATGAGCATTCATTGACATTCAATTATTTTTAATGTAATAAATACACTAATCAAAAAATATTGCTTTAAGAGTACAGAATCAAAGTATATCTCATAACACTACGCACTCCGTTAAAACTTAATGGCACAAGTTTGAAAATATTACCCAATCGGCTTTGTGTCAATTTTTAACAAAATTGCGTAATAGAAAACCAGTTACATACTTTAATGGTACTACTTCTAACATAAATGAAATTCACTATCAATCAAACTCATGAAAAAATTAAACCTCATTTTCATCGCGTTATTGCTGCTCAGTACTTCAACGTTTAGTCAAAAAATACCTTTAAATCCTGATGTTAAAAAAGGGACATTATCTAATGGTATGACTTACTATATTCAAAAAAATGATAAGCCAACTAATGAAGTTCAATTTAGATTAATCATTAAAGCCGGATCTATTTTAGAAGACGAAGACCAAAGAGGTTTTGCACACTTCTTGGAACATATGGCCTTTAACGGTTCTGAACATTTTCCTGGTAATAGTTTAATTGATTATTTCCAATCTATTGGTGTTCAATTTGGAGGTGATATTAATGCATATACTGGCTATGATGAAACAGTCTATATGCTTCCTGTTCCTAATTCTGAAAAAGAAACTTTAGATAAAGCTTTTTACTTCTTTGGTGATATCCTTGGCGGTTTAACGCTAGATAAAAAAGATATAGATGAAGAAAGAGGTATTATTCATGAAGAATGGAGAACTACAACAGGGTTAGGCGATCGTACTCGTGATAAAATGTACCCTCTTTTATATCATGAATCTAGATATAAAGATCGTTTACCCATTGGTTTGATGGATGAAGTGGTTCTTAATGTTGGGAATGAGGATGCATTAAGAAGATTTTATAAAGATTGGTATCGTCCCAATTTAGCTACATTATTGGTAGTAGGTGATGTAGATGAAGCTGAGATTGAGCAAAGAATTAAAGATACATTTGGTCAAAAAACGAATCCAGTAAATGAAAAAGAAAGAGTGTACTATTCTGTAGTAGACCACCCGAATACTTTGATTGGTAAAATGGTAGATGAAGAAATTACTTCTACTTCTGCGATGATCATTAACAAAATACCAAAACATAAAGAAGAGACTTTAGAAGACTTAAAAGTAAGTGTTGCTAACATTTTATATACCTACATCATTAATCAAAGACTACAAGAAGTAGCTAAAACGAAAGATGCTCCTTTTATGTTTGCTTCATCTTATAAGGCTGGAGGTTCTGGTGATAAAGATAGATATATGTCGAACGTTTCTGTTAAATCAGGAAAAGTGATTGAAGGTTTAAAAGGTGTTCTCAACGAATTGTATCGTGCTAAAAAGTTTGGTTTTACTCAAGCTGAATTTGAAAGAAAAAGAAGTATTCTAGCCAAAGATCTTAAAACGGAGGCGATGGAACAGAGTTCACTTAAATCTGGTCAATACATCGATAATTTAATGGGACATGTACTTTACGGCTCTGAATACACTTCTGCTGAATTTAAAAATGATTATTTAGAAAAGGTCATTCAAGAAATTACAAAAGAAGATATTGAAGCCTTAGCAAAGAAATACATTCAGAATAACCCTGCCAATAGATTGGTGTTTATCAATGCTCCAAAAGGTGAAGAATTGCCTTCTGATGAAGCTTTACTTGACGCTATTAATAGTATTGATTATGCTTCTCTAACTCCTTATCAAACAGAAGAAGTTGAAGGACCTCTGATAGAAAAAGAACCTATTGCAGGTAAAGTGATTTCTACTGAAAAAGATGACGTGCTTGGAACTACTACCCTTACCTATGAAAATGGTGCAGTTGTAGTTATTAAATCCACAACGTTTAAAAACGATGAGATTCAATTTAGTGGTCAACGACATGGTGGTTATTCTTTGGCATCAGATGAGCAATTTAATAATGCATCATTAGCAGCATCTTTAGTACAACTTGGTGGTCTAGGTCAGTACAACAAACAGCAACTTGAGAAACTTGTAGGTGATAAACAAGCTTCTGTAAGTGTAAACATAGGACGCTATAATGAAACTGTTGGAGGGAAATCTACTGTAGAGGATTTTGAAACAATGATGCAGTTGACTTACCTCAAATTTACTGCTCCTAGAAAAGATAAAGAACAGTTTGATTTATACATTTCAAACAAAAAAGAATATAACAAGAACCGTTTGAATGATCCGGATTCTTACTTTGCTGATGTGGTCAACAAAACTATGTACAATAATCACCCTAGAGTAGCTACGTTGTTAACACAGGAACAAATAGGTGCTTTAAATTTGGATGATGCATTTGACTTTTACACTTCTAGATTTAATTCTGTAAGAGGTATGCACTTTGTTTTTGTCGGTAATATTGATCTTACTACAGTACAACCATTATTAGACAAATACATTGGTGGTTTACCTGGAGGCGAATTGGTTCATAACTACCGCGATAACGGTCTTAGAGTTCCTAAAACTAAAACAGTCATTGATGTTGCCAAAAGCAAATCAGAAAAAACTAAAGTCATTCTTCGTTTCCAAGGGAAGTATCCTAAAGGACAAGAAAACAGAATCAAATTAGAACTTCTAGGTGACGTTACGACCATTCGCTTAACAAAAAAATTAAGAGAAGAAATGGGTGGTACTTACTCTCCTTTTGCTTACGGTAGAGTGATTGAAAAGCCATTTAACCAATTCCAATTTAATGTGATGTTTACTTGTGCTCCAGAACAAGCTGATACTTTACAACAAGTAGCCTTACAGATTGTCAACGATCTAAAGAAAGAGGTGAAGTTAGAAGACTTGGAAAAAGTGAAAAAGACAGCTGTAAATCATCGTGAAAAAGCTTTGGAGAGAAATAATTACTGGGTGGCTTTGTTACAAAATGCAAACGAACGCAACGAAGACGCTTCGGAATATGCAAAATATGTTAAAAACATTACTGAAATTTCTCAAAAAGAACTTCAGAAAGTTGCTACTAAATATCTAAACAACAAAAAAGTATTCATCTTCACTCTAAGCCCTGAAGAGAAGAAATAAACTTCGCTATGTTTACAAACAAAAAAATACTTACTTCACTATTAATCAGCTGCCTATTTCTGTTTAGCTCTCAATTGTTCGCACAGGAACAAGTAGAGGTAAAAGGTATGATTACAGACGCCGAATCTGGAGAACCCCTTATTGGTGTGAATGTAATTATAGAAGGAACAACTTCTGGTGTAGTTACCGATTACAACGGACAATATAAATTAGGTGGTCTTACTAAGAATACTACTTTAGTCTTCCATTACATTGGATATGAAGAACAAGTAGCTACAGTTGGTGATAGATCATTAATTGATATTCAATTAACTCCAGCGGTAGAAAATCTAGAAACAGTAACGGTATTTGGAGAAAGTCAAAAAGATGCAAGATCTATTACAGGATCGGTAAGTAAGGTAGATACTAAAGTATTTACTACAGGTACGCCAGCTGGTTCATTTGATCAATTATTACAAGGTCAGGTGGCAGGTTTAGCGGTTCAGGCTACAGGTGAGCCGGGAGAAGCTTCTCAAATTAGAATACGTGGTAACAACTCTTTAGGTATTCGTTCTAAAGATGAAGAATTATCCACTTTCAACACTGCCAACGAGCCATTGTATATCTTAAATGGTATACCAATTACATCTTCTGTTTTTGCAACGATTAACCCCGATGATATTGTAGAAATCAAAGTTTTAAAAGATGGTTTATCTACAGTAGAATATGGTACTCGTGGTGCCAATGGTGTGATCGAAATCAAAACAAAAAGAGGTATAGTAGGTAAAACCACTTACAATGTACGTTATCAACACACCGTCCGCCCTATTGGTGGTTTAGGTGGTATTTCTTTAATGAAATCTCCAGAAAAATTAGCTTTAGAAAGAGAGTTGGGAATTACCAATGGAGCAGGATATATCTATTCGCCAAGACCAGGTGATTTAAAGCCAGTGCTTGATTATAAAGCTCAAAAATATGCCGAGTTAGAAGGTATTGATACTAATTGGTACAAAGAACTTTCTCAAGTTGGACAGGTAAAAGATTTACAAATGAGTATTTCAGGTGGTGTAGATGACACGAGGTATTTTATTTCTGCCAATTATTACGACGAAGATGGTAGTTATAAAAACTCATGGGCGAAGCGTTTCGCTACTCGTTTTAGTTTAGATCACAATATCAATAATCGTTTGTCTGTTGGATTTGATGCTTCTATTGCACGTAGTCAGCGTTCAAGATCAGGTACTAGCCCTGCCCGTTTGATTTATACATTACAGCCATATGAAACTCTAAACGATACTGCCTATGTATCTAGAAAAACGAATGTTGGTGGTGTAAACTTCGAAAATCCTTTTGATGAACTTTATAACAATAATAACGAAAACACGACTTGGAGATTGAATATCAATCCTAAAGTAACTTATAAAGTAACTGACGATATTAAAGTGAGAGCCGAGTATGGTATTGCGTACGCTGAGGGAGAAAATACTTCGGTAGTTTTAGCAAATCCAAATGGTGTTACAGAAAGACAAATAAAAGGTACCATCTCTAAAGGTGAATCGAAAACATTGACCAATAGAGTGAATTTAAGCTCTGACTACATGAAAGCATTCGGTGATCATTTTATCACTGTTGCTGCTGGTATGGAGTATATCAATAACAAAAACTGGGGCTTTGGTTACAACAGTGTGGGAATATCACCTAAAGTTGATCCTACGATTGGTGCTAATCCACAAGCCACCATCAATAATTCGAAATACAACGATGCCTTGTTAGGTTTCTATGGTCGTTTCTCTTACAGCTATAAATCAAAATATGACTTTACAGGATCGGTTAGATACGATGGATCTTCTATCCTTCCTAAAGGAAAACAATTTGTAGGTGCTTATGGTGCTGGTGTGGCATGGGACATGAAAGCAGAAGATTTCATGGCTTCAAATACTACATTTGATCAGTTAAAATGGAGAGTTTCTTATGGTTTGAACTACAACTCAGGTGGTATCCGTCAGACTTTAGGTATGCCTTTCTATGATTTCACCAACAGTAATACTTATAGAGGAGAAAGAATCATCAACCTTGTTGAATTCTATAATCCAGATCTGAAATTTGAGAAAACTAAACAATGGTCCGCTGCTGTCGATTTTGGTGTATTAGATCATAGATTATACGGTACAGTAGAGGCTTACATAAAAAATACAGACGATCTATTGTCTAATATCAGTATTCCAGCAAGTAATGGTTATACAAGTTTACTTCAGAATATTGGTTCCTTACAAAACAAAGGTATCGAACTTACTTTAAGTGGTGTACCTATTAGAACAGACCACTTCCGTTGGACTTCTAGATTAAACCTAGCCTACAACATTAATGAGATTACTGATTTGTATGGTCAAGATGAAATTAGAGTTGGTTCTGAAGGATATTTTAAAGTAGGCGAACCTATCAATTCTGCCTTTGTGAAACATTGGGCTGGAGTAAATCCTGTCAACGGACAACCAATTTATTACACTCCATCTGGAGAAATAGTACAAGGAGGTAATGCTCCTCAAATGATTGGTTTTGGTACTTATGACCACCCATATACTGGTGGTTTAACCAATATCTTTAATTATAAAAACTTAGAGGTATCGATGTTATTTACCTTCGCCTTTGGTGGAGTTAACTACAATAACTTAAAAGGCACCATGGTTCAGAATGTAAAAAATGGTGAAGTTCCTTTCGAAGGATTCTATGAAGAAATTTGGTTAAAACCTGGGGATGTAAAACCTTATCCTTATCCTAAATTCTTCTCTGACAATACTGCCAACTCTCTATTCTTAGAAGATGCTAGTTATGTTAGAATCAAGAACGTTACTGTACGATATAACTTACAACAATATCTACACCTTAAGCATGTAGAAAACTTTATGATAACGGCACAAGCCAACAACTTGTACACCTTTACAAAGTATCAGGGTATTGATCCGGAAGTAACAGGTATCGGTCAACCATTATTACAGTCTTATACTTTAGGTGTTGATGTCACTTTCTAAGCCAACTAACCTTATGAAAAATTTAATTTTATTCATCTTCTTCACACTCACATTGTCGGCTTGTTCATTAATTGATATCGATCCTGATAATGTTGTTTCTTCAGATAAAGCATTTGATGATGTCATCTATTATCAACAAGCTTTGAACAAAGTGTATTATGATCTTACTGTACCGACCAATAATATATCGGCTACAGATTATGCCACAGATGATTTCTCTAATGTCATTGAAGGTTACGCTCAAATGAATTACTTCATTTATTTATGGGATTACCAAGCAAGACCTCAGCCTACTTTATGGAATCAGCAATATACATTGATTGCAGCCACCAATGTAATTATTGATAATTACGATGTTGTCCCTGCCAATAATGATAAAGAACTTCAACAAAAGAATGAGATTTACGCTCAAGCTGAAGCATTAAGAGCTTGGTTCTTCTTTAATCTAACTGAGATTTATGCTCCACATTATGATGGAACAAACGGTAGTGAGTTAGCCATTCCTTTAAAACTTAAATTAGATAGAGAGTATTTACCTCAGTCTACTTTAAAAGAAGTTTTTGATCAGATTGACAATGACCTTACAGATGCCGAAACGAAGTTAAAAAACTTCTCTTCGTCGTCTGTTGATGCTCCTTATATCTTTGGTTTAGATGCTGTTCGTGCATTGAAAGCAAGAATCGCTTTATACAAAGGAGATTACGATCAGGCTAGAGATTATTCTAGTTACTTTATCAATACAGACTTATTAGATTCTGCCGATTATTGGATGCTTTGGGGTGATCAATATGGTACAAAAAACCAAGAAGTGATCTTTATGACTCATAATCTATCGGATACGGATCAAGGGGCTTTATTGGATTATCACAACCAATATGAAACCAACAATGTGTCATTAGATAGAAGTTTTTATAATGCTTTTGAAAGCTCTGATGTTCGTAAAAAAAATCAATATATAGATCCTACATCAAGAAGACCTCAAAAGTACTTGTATTTAGCAGATGATAATAATCCTAATGATACCAGAATGTTGAATTATAAGTATTTCAGAACTGCTGAACAATATTTAATTTATGCCGAGGCTTCATTAAAAAGTAATCCTGAAAAAGCTAAAGACGTGGTGAATAAACTTCGTGAAGCAAGAGGTGCTTCTGCTTTAACGTCTTTACAACTAAGCGATGTTGTTGCAGAGAGACGAAAAGAGTTGTTCCAAGAAGGTCTTCGTTTTTATGACTTAAAAAGGATTGCCAAAGAACTAGGTATTGTTGTCTCAAGACCTAATGGTACTCAACTAGTTCCTGGAGATGCTAAATACACTTTTGATATTCCTATTGACGAAACCAATTCAAATCCATACATCAATGAATAAGATCAAATATATAGTAATCGCCCTGATGACCATGTTCTTCTATTCTTGTAATGATATGGTATCAAAAGATAAATTTTATACTGGAGATCCCTTGGTAAGCTTGAGCGGAGATCAACAAATGTTGACTTTATCATCAGAACCGGATCAAGAAATTCGATTGGAATTAACAGACAGTATATCAATCAGTACTCCAATAGACAAACCATTAACGGTACAATTAAAAGTTGACTCTACAAGTTTTGGAAATTTAGGCACAGACTATACAATACAAACTGATGTAAAAATAGCTGCTGGTGCGAGTTACGGTTATTATAAAATAGTAGCCAAAGCCATCGATCCAGACCTTGTTTCAAGAACTCAATTAGTGATTCATATCGAAAGTTGTGACCAACCTAATGTTATCCCTGGAATGATGGGCATAAAGAAGAACAATGAAGACAGACGTCCCCGTCTTAAAACATATCTATTCAAATATTAATAACAATCTAAATTCATCAAACAAATGAAAAACTTAAATTTATTATCCCTAATTGCTGCCACTTTTTTAGCAGTAACAGTATTCTCTTGTTCAAGTGATTCTGATGATGTAACTCCTTCACTATCAGAAGAAGAACAACAAGAACTAACAAGACAAGAATTGGCAACTACATCTGATTCTATCTTCCAGGCAGTTGTTGAAGGTGATTGGAAATTGGTGGAGTTTGTTCCATCTGAAGACATGAAGAAGGCTGCAGAGGCTCAAGATTTATATGCTGTTACTACCATCACAAAAGGGGAGCAAGCACTTAATTTTGACATGACACTTTCTTTCGCTAAAGAAGGAGATTCGTATGACATCGGTGTTCAATTTACTCCAGAAGGTGATGAATTAATCAAAAAATTAGGTGATTACCAAGAAGCTACAACAGGTATGCCTGGTGATTGGGGGTTAATTCCATCAGCTGAGTTTTATATGGCTGAAATCAGATCTATAGTTGGTGGTCCATTCGGTGCTGATAATTTAACAGCTGATGATATCCAAGATTCTGAATCAGGTGATATTAATATCACTGTAGAACAAAATGATGTTACTGATTTATCTTATGAGAATATGTTGTTAAACTACACAAAAGTAATTACAGACAACAACGATAGAATATTCTTTAACGAAGAAGGTCAATTAGTAGTAGAAACTACTGATAATACTTACGGTACAGGTACATCTCACTACGTATTCAAAAAAGCTGAATAATTTTAGTTTTTCACATACAAAAAAAACGGTTGATGGATATTTTCATCAACCGTTTTTTATACATAATATTTTATGTATTATAGCTCCTCTGCATTCTTAATCACCCTTTCATAAAATTGAATACTGTTCTTAAACTCTTCTACTCCAATTTTCTCATTGATACCATGAAATGATTTGATGTTTTCCTTGTTTAAAGTAAACGGACAAAACCTCAAGACATTCTCTGAAATACCTGTAAAATATCTAGAATCTGATGCTGCTATCATGATATAAGGCGATACGACAACTTCTCCAAAAACTTCTCTTATAGATTGATCTAACATCTTATAGGCAGGGTGTTTGGGATTTGATACTGCCGGAGGGTTAGATCTTTCTAAGATCTGAATCTTGATACGATCATCGTTTAATGTATTTTTGATGGCACTTGTTACAGATTCTACTGTTTCTCCCGGAAGAATTCTAATATTTAAAACAGCTCTAGCCTGTGTAGGTAAAACATTATTTTTTACACCCGCCTCCACAATTGTAGGAGCTACAGTGGTTCTTACTAAAGCGTTTGATGAAGGTCCTTTTTCATATACTGCCATCAAAACTGGCTCTAACAAATTTGAATTTGCAAAAACCGTCTTTAAGGCAAAAGGCATTTCAGGCCCTACATGTTCTATAAAATCATTTAGAGGTTTAGATATGTGTGATGGAAATGGGTTATCATGTACTGCTACTAAAGCTTTTGCAATCACATCTACTGCTGTTTCTTTCTTTGGCATAGAAGCATGTCCTCCTTCTATTTCTGTAGATAGTTCTAAAGTAACAAAACCTTTCTCGGTGGTACCGATTAAAGCAACTTGCTTTTCCATTCCGGGTACTAAACCATCTGTTAAATATCCTCCTTCATCCAAAACAAATTCTGCTTTTACTCCTTTTTGTTTTAGAAAATGAGCTATCTGTTTAGCGCCATTATTCCCCATCACTTCTTCATCATGCCCGAAAGATAAATAGATCGTTCTTTTAGGTTGATAGCCATTTTTTATCATTCCTTCTATAGCTTCTAGAATACCAATAACTCCTACTTTATCATCAATTGCTCCTCTACCCCAAATAAAACCGTCTACAATTTTTCCTTCAAAAGGTGGTTGTTTCCATTTTGGGAGATTTCCTTCAGGAACAGGTACAACATCATAATGCGACATTAAGATGATCGGTTTTAATGAAGGATCGCTCCCTTGCCAAGTAAATAACATACTTAATCCACCTAGAAGTTGATGACTTGTTTTTTGAAAAGTATGAGGGTAAACATCTTTGACAAAATCAATAAACTTATAAAACTCGGTGGTATCTATATGGTCATCATATGAAATAGTTTGTATTTGAATTGCTTCTGATAGATGAACAACTGCTTCATCGTAAGATGAATTATTCTCAATTTTTCTAAAATCTAATTGCTTGGAATCAAAAGTGATATAATTGTAAGACAAATAAATGGCCCCAATAGTAAATGAACCTAAGATAATTCCGAGAAGCTTTTTCATGAGTAATAGTAAACGTTTAGAGTGTTGATGAAGCTATTCTAAGTACAATTTAGACAAATAATTCAGATGAGTTTTTAAATCTGAATTGAAGATTAAATAAATTTTCCTTTTCCCACAAAATAAAAAATTATTAAACCCTTCAATATTAACACTTTACAATATCTAATTACTAACAACTGTAAAATTCAAAGTAAGCAGTCGGGCAACTCCATCTATCATCCTATAATCCCACGCATTAATTTTACGACATAATCAAACACAACAATTATGTCAAGAAAAGAAGAAATGTACGCTCATCTAGAAGCATGGAAAGAAAGTGGATTAACTCAAAAAGGTTATTGCGCACTTCATTCAATAAAAGCACCTACTTTCAGTTATTGGGTAACCAAGACTTGTGGTAAAAAAAACGTTGACTCACCTGCTCAATTTATTCCTATCTCTCCAACTAACCCTGTTGAGCAAAAAATAACAGTTGAATACCCTAACGGAGTAAAAGTTCATTTATCAAACACTGAACTTCTTAAAGAAGCGATTCATTTATT
>NZ_JRYR02000001.1:4120044-4528301 GCF_000807855.2 Flammeovirga pacifica | reverse complement strand
TTATTGAACCTGAGCATGATTTAAAAGGGTGGCGTAAAGTAGGTGAAGATATTACGGAAGTGCTTGAGTGTGAACCCGCACGTTTGTATGTTCGAAGAATCATTAGACCTCGCTACGTCAAAGAACAGGAAAATGGAGATAGTGTATTTAGTCAGTCGGCTTTACCTTCTCATCTGCCTTTCCCTAAATCTATTGCATCAGCAAGTTTAGCCGCTCAGATGATCATCAGTAAATTTGTAGATCACATTCCGATCCATCGCTTCATCAAGCAGTTTGAAAGACAAGATGTCTATCTGAAAAATACAACGCTGATCGATTTACAAAAGAAGGTTGCAGACAAACTAACGCCTTTATTTGAACTATTATCACAGAAAATAAAGAAGAGCAACTACCTTCAAATGGATGAATCTACCATTAAAGTAATGGGAACAGGTAAAAAAGGGAAAGCACACCAAGGCTATATGTGGTATTATTTGGATCCAAAAGAAAAAATTCTTTCCATTCATTATGCCAATGGAAGAGATCGGAAATATCTGAAAGAACACCTTGGAGATTTTAAAGGTTATGCCCAAACCGATGGTTATAAAGGGTATGATTATTTTGAAAACACTACAGCAATTACACATTTAAATTGTTGGGCACACGCACGTCGATACTTTTTTAAGGCCTATAAAGGGGGCTATAAACCCGCTTCCGAAGTAGTTAACCTTATCTCAAAGCTCTATGAATTAGAAAAAACGTTTCAACCAGATACAAAAGCAGAAGAAATTCAATTAGAGAGAGAAAAATATGCTACTCCAATTATTAATAAGCTCTTCCAATGGGCAAAGGAGCAAAAGGTATTACCTAAAACTGATATTGGTGTAGCTATTACTTACTTTCTCAATCATGAAAAAGGATTACGTGAATATCTCAAGAACGGTGAACTTCTCATTGATAATAACCCTATCGAAAATAAAATCCGACCACTTGCAATAGGTCGAAAAAACTATATGTTTGCAGGTAATGAACAAGGTGCTGCACAAATTGCAATGTTTTATTCCTTTTTCGCTACAGCAAAAATGCATGACGTAGAACCCTATCAATGGCTGAAAAATACACTTGAGATTATTGATGATTACCCTATCAATAAACTAGAGGAACTACTGCCTGTTAAATAGTTGGTGTAGACAAGTGCGGGTTTGCCGACTGCTTACAATTCAAAACCTAAAAAAATATTAAAATCGTATTACTAATTGTGACATTTGTTAAAATAAAATAAAAAAATTACTAATAATATACTATTATGAAAAATCTAATCATCTCATCTATTGTTGCTATTTCAATGTTATCATTAGTTTCTTGTAGTCATGATAACGAACCTACTCCAGTTCAAGAACAAAGTATAATTACACAAACAGAAACAAATCCTAATGCAGCAGTTTCAGCTCATGAAGATAGTGTTACTCAAACTAAACCTGATGCTACTTTAGTAAGTTTAGAAGAAGGTGTGGGTGAAGGATTACACCAAGAAATCTATTTAAAAGAAAAAGAAGGTGTGGGCGAAGGACTTTCTTACGAGCCACAAACTGTAAGTAATTCTGATCTAACCGGAATAATAACACAACCTAATGGTCGTCAAGTTAACTACAAATTAGTATTTACTGTAGAAAACCATATGGATGTTTATCTTGATTACACCGCTTATAATGGAGAGCCTGATAGAATGACAGAAATCGTTAATATTGATCACGTAGAAACTCCATCTTATATCTCATTCTATATAGACGGTTATCGTTATTTCTACGAAAAATAATATTAGTTGAAGTGAATGAATATAAAGCTAACCTAATTAATTAGGTTAGCTTTTTTATACGTTCTTTTTAATTCAAACTAGCTGTATCAATATACTCTTTGGGGGTTACACCAGTCTTCTTCTTAAACATTCTTGAAAAATACTGTGGATATTCAAACCCTAATTTATAAGCTGTTCCGGAAATTGATGCCTTAGGGGCTAATAATAAATTCTTAGCTTCCTCTATCACAAACATATTGATTTGATCAATAGCTGTTTTACCAGTTTCAGCTTTAATAGTATCTCGCATGTATCGGTGGCTTACTTCTAATTGAGCCGCTAACCATTCCATGGATGGCATTCCTTGTTGTTCAAACTGATCATTCTCAAAATACTCATTCAGAATTTCAGTAAACCTAGTAAAAAGGGCCTTATTTATATCTTTTCGATTCAAGAACTGACGCTTATAAAAACGATCAGCATACTTTAATAAAGCTTCGAGATGAGTTAATATAATATCCTTACTAAACTCGTCTTGATTATTTTGATATTCTACTTCAATGTTCTTGAAAATTGATTTAATTGTAGTCTCTTCTTTAGGAGAAAGGTGCAATGCCTCGTTGACATTATAATTGAAATAATTATAATTTTTGATCAATTTTTGAATCTCTTCTCCTCGAATAAAGTCCTCATGAAAAGCTAAAAACCATGATTCAGAACTTACAACAATGTCCTTTACTTTATATGTTTGATTAGGTGCAGAGAACAATAATGTACCCTTGCTACTATCGTACTTTGTTCTCCCATAAATGATTTCTCCTGATACAATTCTTTTCAGGCTAATCAAATAAAACTTATTGCTATAACTAAACTCTTGATTGGATGAAATACAATCTTCAATTTCTTGGTCGTTGAGTTTTTTTTGACCAATCGTAAACAGAGGATTTTCTGGCTCAGGCAATTGTTGAGCTTCTGTAAACTCTGAAATCGTATTAAATTTTATTTCTTTCATTTTGGTATAATTCGATGTTAGAGATACTTTCCAATAGTTATTGGTTCTGGCCTGAAACCATCAGTAATTTATCTTTATACATCACCAAACGCTGATTCGCATTAGTATCTATCAACATAATCACGAACATCATTCCTACCACAGTCACACAACTTGCTCTCCAAATAGGACTATCCATAAAAATGATCAGACCACAAGCTATAATCACAATCAAAGGAATTACTTTAAAGACCGCTGTATTGTATTCACCTAAAGATTTATCCACACGTACAATCTCTGATTCCACAAAAGCGGAAGCATCTTTATTATAGTCTTCTACAAAACTATTTACTCTTGTTTTATTCGCATAAAAAATACCTGCTCCTATAATGAAAAGTAATACTCCTACTACTATTGTTGGAGTAACATAAGCCTTCGCCATTTCCGTTTTCCCTAAATACCAGAATGCTACGCTTGCTAAAAGGAATAACCCTCCAGAAAGCATAAAAAATGATGATGAGAAAACTTCGGCTTTCGCCCAATCTGTTGATGTTTTAATGATATCCATGTTGAGTAATTTTTTAGCAATTTAAAGTTCACTAAATATAACTTATTTCAAATAGTAAATGATGTCTTGAATTATATTAAAAATTCCACTTACAATGTGTTTCTTTTTCTGAAATGTTCCATAGTTTTTTAGCCACTTCTTTATCCAAAGCAAAGCCTTCCAAAGTACCTTCACCCACTGGACCTACCCATTCCATTCTACCTGTAGGACCATATAGAGCTTTATCTTTTAAACCGTCTTGTGTAGCACACATCACTTCTGGATAAGAACCTTTTTCTGCAGATTGTACCATTGGTGACATCGACATTAACTTAAAAGCGAACCTTGTAATAAATGAAGCTTTATCGTTAATCAAAGAAGTTTTTGATGACCCTGGGTGACAAACATATACTTTGACATTTTTATTAGCTGCTTTAATTCTGTCTTGAAGTTCATAACCAATCATCATCTGAGCTAATTTACTATGACAGTACGTTGTATTTGCATCATAATTGTGATCAAAATTCATATCATCGAATTGAATAGTTTTCAATCCCATTTTATATCCTAAACTTGATACTATTACAATTCTTCCTTCAGAGGCTTCAATCTTATCAAATAACATATTGATCAAAAGAAAATGACCGTAATGATTCGTTCCTAATTGACTTTCGAAACCATCTACTGTAAACTCTTGAGATGCCACTTGAGCAATAGCTGCATTACACATTAAAGCATCGATTTTAGGAACTTTAGCATTCACTTCATTGGCTGCTTCTCGAACTGATTGTTGAGAAGACAAGTCCATTTTTATAAAAGATACTTTAGCATTTTCTCCAAATTGATTTTTTAAATCGTCAATAGCTTTTTGAGATTTCTGAGGATTACGGTTTAACATCACCACCTCTGCTCCTTTACTAAGTAATATTGTTGCTGCTTGAAAACCCGCTCCTGCATTAGCTCCTGTGATCACAAAAGTTTTACCTTCAAGAGAATTAATTAGTTCTGGTGTCCAACCCTTTTTTCCGAAATTATTTTTAGTATTCATAATGTTTTTATCTGATTGTAAAATGATTATGATACAAATATCAAAAAATTAGTAAAGCAGTAACTAACACTTTTTGGCAGAAGTTGTATACATTTTGACAAAAGCAAAACGCCACTAAAAATAGTGGCGTTAATAATGAAAGTTGGATAATCTGAATTGGTAAATAAATTCTTAATTGTTTGTTCAGTTTTAGGAGAAAATTTCTCCGAGCGTAAACCTAATAAAATAATTGTAAAATTCACCCTTTTAAGGTGAAAATATGTTGATGTCTCTCGTATTTATAATCAATTTCTAATATTGAAACAGCACAGATCTTTGCTACAAGAGCTAAACCTAAACCTAAGGATTGATCGCTGTCAGATCCTTTTACAAAACGCTGAAATAATTGATCCTTAGCAAAAGACAATGGTTTACCATAATTACTTATTACCAAAGTATTTTGAGTTGTTTTTATTTTGATTGGTCCTTCTGATGTACCGTATCGAATAGCATTTTTCAATAAGTTTTTAAGGACGATATCAAATAAATAAGGATCTATAGTTAAAGAGTGCTCTTCTGATAACTCTTTTTCAATTACTAATGATTTCAACTGAGCCAGTTCCTCAATAGCCTCTATCTGATTATTTATTTCTTCAGATGTATTTAATTCTGTAACTGCAGTAAATTCACCATTATCAATTTTTGTAATCAGATTGAGTGTTGTACCAAGTCTTGAAAGATGGTTGGCCTCATCATAAATAGTCTTTACAACTTTAGCATCTTGTTCTTCTAGCTTCTCAGAAAATAACAATCCCTCTGCTTTATTTCGAATAATAGCTAATGGCGTTTGTAGTTCGTGAGCTACATCTTCTGTATATTCTTTTAAGTGATTGTAATCTGCATCAATTTGTTTTACCATAGTGAGGAAAAGGTTTTGCATTTCTACAAACTCTTTTGTCATGGTTTTCACTTCTTGAATATCTTCCGACTTCCCTACTTTAAACAACTGCATCTGCTCTAAAATGCGTCTAAATGGTCGTAAAAAGTAGCCTTGTAAGAGTAGATTAAATGCAACCGTAATCACGATTAAAACCACAAAAGAAGGGATAAGATAATCGAAAATATCATCACGGAAATAATAATAATTTTGGACTTCCTTGTCCATTTCCACTCTATAAAGTTGTTTATTAGACTCTATAAGAACAATTTTCTTACGGTGAATGAGATTTCTTTCAATATCAGAATGATAAATTGTAACATCTTCGATGATAGGATATTCAGTCTTTTTACATCGCTTAGAAACCTTTTCAATTTTCTTAATACTATTTCCTAAAAGAGAATCTGCTGGTGTACCTTTATCTAAATGATATTGTACACGATGCTCCAACCAACCAAATCTTCTATTCAGATCTGAATCGATGAATTCATCCGCTTCTCTAGTCAAAAATTTTGCATTAAAATAGAAGACCACAAAAGTGAAAATCAAATAGAATAAAGTAATTTTTGATAATAAATTGAAAGTCTGTCTCTTGTTCATAAATTAAGCCTCCACAAATTTATACCCCATACCATACACCGATTTAATGTACTCTCCAGCTCCTTCTTTCTGAAGTTTCTTCCTAAGGTTTTTAATATGGGTATAGATAAAATCAAAATTATCTGCTTGATCAATATGATCTCCCCATAAGTGCTCTGCAATATTTTCTTTGGTCAACATCTTATTTTTGTTGTAGAAAAAATAAAGCAGTAAATCGTATTCCTTTTTGGTCAGTTCTAAAATAAGGTCGTTGACTTTTACTGTAGAAGAAGTGCTATCAATTTTAATAGTACCATGTTCTAAGATGGTACTTCCTTTTAATTTCTTTCTTCTGAAAAGAGAACGAACTCTTGCAATTAATTCTGCCATATGAAAGGGCTTCGTGATATAATCATCAGCCCCTAAATCCAACCCGGTAACCTTATCGTCGATGCTATTTCTAGCGGTAACGATAAGTATACCAGTATTTGGGTTAATTTCTTTTATAAGTTTTACAATCTCTAAACCATTGCCATCTGGTAAACCGAGATCGACCACAATAATATCGTATTCATATACCGATATCTTGTCTTTCGCATCAGCAATCAAACCTACTGTTTCAACAGTCATGGCTTGGTCGCTTAATCCTTTTAGTATATCTTCTGTTAAATGAGGGTTATCCTCTATCAACAATAATTTCATTCGAAATCAGATTTTATGAATTGTCTATAAAGTGAGTGAAGATACAACTATTTCTAGCGATACACTCCTAAAAAGAAAGGTTAAATCCTAGAATTCTTCCATTCCGCCCCCTCCTTGACCACGGCGAGCAGGCTTAAAGTTATTCAAACGGTAAGTGGCTGTTACTGTTAAATACTGAGCGTATCTAAAATCTTCTTGCATGTTTCTAAAACCTATACCTTCAGAATAACTTGTTCTAACTGCAGTTCCGAACACATCATTCATAGAAGCGGTTAAAGTTAACTTCTTCTTTAACATAGAATGTTTTACAGCTGCTTGCATTACAAAGTACCCTTCGTTATTACCCTGAGCTGTAACCGTAGGACCTGTATATCTATTGTTTAATTGAAGCTGTGTATTTTTAGATAATCTAAATGTATTATTAAAACGGCTATTCCAGTTAATACTTTGTCTGCTAAAATCTTGACCTTCTAATTGCCCTTCTACTTTATAATCAAACAAACTACCCATGATGTCTAAAGTCCACCATTTGAAAGGCTGAAGATTCACCGATGTTTCCAAACCTAAAGCATAATCAGTTCCTACGTTTTCATAAGTATGTAAGATCACACCTTCAGACCATACCTTTTGTACTCTTTCGATTTTATCATGCGTCATTCTATAAAATGATTCAATATTGATCGTTGCCTTTTCACCTAGGTTCATCAAATAGCCAAAATCAAAAGAATCAATATTTTCAGGTAATAAATTGGGATTACCCTGACGTACGTTAAAAGCATCTTGCCAAGTCACAAAAGGTTCTAAGTACCATCCTCTAGGACGTTCAATTCTTCTAGAGTAACTTAACATTAACTGATGATCCTTTGGTAAACTATACGATAAGTGGATAGTAGGAAAAATATTCCATTGATCTACAGGATAATCTTGCTCTTGACCTACTACTGATACGTTTCTACCGGTATATTCAGCTCTCAAACCACCTTGGTATCCTAGTTTTCCTAGCTTACCAGAATAAATTCCATATAATGAATGAATCGTTTGAGTATAATTTGTAGTATAACTAAAATCCTGTTGGAAAATATAGTCTCCTGAAAGTGGGTCTAATTCATACACTTCATTCTGATCTTGAGATGTACTCCATCGAGTTTGCCAACCTGCTTCAATTTTATCCGTTGCTCCGATTGGTAAAGTATAATCTAATTTAGCTCTCAATCTACCTCCTGGCCCTACTTCTGAAGAACGTTGTCCTGAAGATGCTTTTTCTACAATAGAACCGTCTCCATTCTTAGGATATAATTCATTCAATGAAGATTCCGTCATATCTCTTCCTCCATAATCTACCATGGCATCTAGTGTATGACCTTTCTTTTTAAATTTATGTTGATAAGCAAGGTTTAAAGAATAGTATAAACCACCTCTTTCCCATTTTTCTCTAGAAATGTATCTGTTTTCATCAATTGGGTTATTAGAACCTCCGATATTTTTGTATTCATAAAAATCGGCATCCATACCTCCATACATTTTAAAATCACCTACTCTACCAGAGAATTTTAAAAAATCATTATCAGAGATAGCATATTCAACTCCACCTTGTAGACCTGCTACTTCGAAAGTTCTTTCTCTTTCTCCATCAGAAATAATATAAGAAGTAGTATCACCTGATTGTGTAATACGTTCTGATTTTAATGTTCCTGGTCCCGGTCTTTTATTGTAATTAGCACCAATATAGTAGCTCCATTTTTTCTTTCTGAAGTTCAATAGGAAATCACCGCCTAAACGACCATAGCGTCCCACATTTACATTGGCTACACCACTTACTCCTTCTAATTTATTTTTCTTTGTTATGATATTGATAATACCTGCAGTACCATCAGGGTCATATTTAGCAGAAGGGTTAGTGATCAATTCTATATTTTCGATAGTCGAAGCTGGTATTTGTTGTAAAGCTTCTGATGCATCTAATACTGATGGACGTCCATCAATTAGAACTGTGAAACCAGAACTTCCTCTTAAACTAACATTACCATCACCATCTACATTAATAGAAGGTACATTTTGTAATACATCAACGGCTGTTCCAGACATTGCAGAGAATTGAGAACCTACATTCACCACCTTTTTATCAATATCATACGTCACTGTATTTTGAGTACCCACCACTTCTACAGCTTCCAATACTTCTGCATCTGTAGTTAAAACAACCACTCCTAAATCTTTGGAATAATTAGATTTATCAATTGTGACATCATCAAGAATACTTTTTTGGAATCCAATAAAAGTCACCTCGACTAAAAATGATCCTTCAGGAAGGTTTTTAATGACAAATTTACCTCCTGTTGAAGTTACAGTACCACCTATTAGTGTATGCGTTTCTTTTGTAAAAACACTTACAGTAGCGTATTCAACAGGTACATTAGTTCCCTCTTCGGTTACTTGTCCTGTGATGACTCCTTTCTTAATTGGATTATTTGCAAATAATGTTGTCGAAAGAAAAATGAAAGTCAGAAATGTAAATAATTGAGAAGTTTTTCTAAACATGAGCTGTTCTAAAATTAAATTTATTCAAAAGTATATATCAAATCTGTTTTAAATCTGAAGAGATATTAATTCGACATAAAAAGAATGAAAACTTCGGATAAAGATTACAAGATCTACTCATTTTCAATTTTATTCTAATGGATAAATTTCAATGCAGATCAATTGAATAAATAGCTATTATAATACTGAATGGGTTATTTTAATTCACTAAAGTTCTATATGAACCAAATCAACTTTGATAAAACTCTAGTTGATTTATGTAGTATTGTCAAAAAAAACTTCAAAGACTTTTGTACTACTTTATTACATTTCTATATTTGTACTCGCAATCTTATCAAGAAAGGCAGAGGGACTGGGCCCTATGAAGTCTTGGCAACCTGCGCTCCACAAAGCAAGGTGCCAACTCCCAACACGAAGGTGTTCGTGAAAAGATGAGTTTAACTCCATAAAAATTTCATAATCATTGCATTGCAATACTGTCAAAACTGATAAGTTCACGAATGAACCATTAATATTGGGTTTAGTGTTTTTAAAAAGTTATTTACAGCATATCATATCTATTAGTCTTCTGTTATTTCTAACAGGTTGCTTTGAGCTACAAGAAAAATTAGAAATTACAGAAAGTGGTAAAGGTGATTATTCGTTTACTTTTGATTTTTCACAAAGTCAAGATTTATTCAATATCATATCTACCTATAAGGACAAGAAAAATAGACGTGTTTTTGAACCTAAAAAGTTTGAAAAACCATTACACCTCCTTAGTAAAGAATTAAATAGTTTACCAGGTGTGTACAATTGTAAGACTTTATTAGACTCTACCCGATGGAGGTTAGGTATTCGTTTTGCATTTGTTGATATTAACGCTTTGAATTCAGCTCTGTCTAAAATTAATCTCTCTAAAGAAGAGGACGTTTTTATTAAATTAAAACGTAAAAAAGCAGATTGGATCCAAAACATCAATTGGATGAATATCATCACATCTAACTTACCTAGTTCGGAAAAATCCAAATCGGTAATGTTAGAACAGATAGACTCTGCTTCCTATGTATATCATTGGAACCTAAATAGAGCCATTAAAACTGTCAAATCTTATGAAATAGAACGCATGGGATCTTCAGAACTGGTTTTTAAGGGAAAAATTCCAAGTATAGATAAAGCAGAATATATCACTCAATGGAACGTAAAATTTAAATAAGATATATCATAAATAACAATAATATGACCTATTTATTCACATCCGAATCAGTTTCTGAAGGACATCCAGATAAAATTGCAGATCAAATTTCAGATTCGATTTTAGATGCTATGCTAGCTCAAGATCCTAGTTCACGAGTTGCTTGTGAAACTATGGTAACAACAGGTTTAGCAGTTATTGCTGGCGAGATCACTACAAAAGCTTATGTTGAAATTCCAGATATTGTTCGTGAAACAATTGATAAAATTGGATACAATAAAGAAGATTATTATTTCGCTGCTCACTCTTGTGGTGTACAAGTAGCTTTACATAGTCAATCTCCAGATATTGCTCAAGGTGTAAATGTAGGAGAAGGCGTAGATAAAGATCAAGGAGCTGGTGACCAAGGAATGATGTTTGGTTACGCTACAAAAGAAACTCCTAGCTATATGCCTATGGCTTTGGCTTTCTCACACGGTCTAGTGAAAAGATTAGCTGAAATTCGTAAAACTCAACCAGAATTAATTGGTTACTTAAGACCTGACGCGAAGGCTCAAGTAACTATTGAGTATAATGAAGACAACACTCCTAAAAGAGTGCATACTATAGTAGTTTCAACTCAACACGATGAGTTCCCAAATAAATCAAATGATGACGCTTTAGCTCAAATTGCAGAAGATGTAAAAAAACACGTTATTCCTGCAGTTATTCCTAATGCTTTAATCGATGAAAATACAATCTTCCACATTAACCCTACAGGAAAATTCGTTATTGGAGGACCTCACGGTGATGCGGGCTTAACAGGTCGTAAAATTATTGTGGATACTTATGGTGGAAAAGGTGCTCACGGTGGTGGTGCATTCTCTGGTAAAGATCCATCAAAAGTAGACCGTTCTGCTGCTTATGCCTCTAGACATATTGCAAAGAACTTAGTAGCTGCTGGTATTGCAGATGAATGTTTAGTTCAAGTAGCTTATGCTATTGGTGTATCTACTCCTGTATCGTTGAACGTTCAGACTTATGGAACTGCAAAAGTGGATAAAACAGATGCTGAAATCTCTAACATTGTGAATGAGATTTTTGATATGCGTCCTAAAGCAATTGTGGATCGTTTAGGTTTAACTAATCCTATCTTCACTCCAACAGCCGCTTATGGTCATATGGGACAAGAGCCTTATACTAAAGAAGTAGAATTGGAAATTAGAAACATCGAAGAGAAAGATGGTAAAAAGATAACAACTACTTCAATTGAGAAAAAAGAAGTAGAATTCTTTACATGGGAGAAACTAGATTATGTCGATAAGATTAAATCTGCCTTTGGATTGTAAGATTTCTCTTTAAATAATATTATTTCTTAATCCTTGTTGGTAATTTCAACCAACAAGGATTTTTTTATTATGCGCACTCTACAAATTATACTCTGTTATTTATTTCTATTTACTTCGCTTGTAACTTTTAGTCAATCCTCTTCAGACAATTCCCAAAGTACCCCTCCCAAAAAACGAAAAACGGTTGGTTTAGTACTTAGTGGTGGTGGTGCAAAAGGTATTGCTCATATTACGGTAATTAAAGTATTAGAAGAATATGGTATTCCGATTGATTACATAACCGGTACATCTATGGGGGCTATTGTTGGTGGTTTCTATGCTGCTGGCTATACATCAGATGAACTAGAATTATTTATTAGAGATCCATTATTTCAAGACTGGATCTCTGGAAAAGTAAATATTGAAGATCAGTTTTACTTTGGCAGACAGGAAAGAGGTGCTGAATGGGTAAACTTTAATATTGAATATGATTCTATTTATGGTTTATCTTGGGATCCGACAATGATCCCTACAGGTCTTTTAAATTATAATTTATCTGCTCGCCTTTACAAAAGGTCAAAAGAAATAAATTATGATTTTGATAGCTTGGACATTCCATTTCGAGCTGTTGTATCCGATATTTTTGAAAGAAAAGCGATAGCTGTAGGTAAAGGTGAATTAATGAATGCGATAAGAGGCTCTATGGCCGTTCCTTTAATTTTCTCTCCTGTAAAAATTGATGATAAATATGTCTACGATGGTGGTATTTATAATAATATCCCTGTAGATATCATGAAAGAGGAATTTAATCCTGATATGGTCATTGCTGTTAATTTAGGTGCCCATGATATGTTTGAAGAATATCCTTATGACAGAGACGAAGAACTTGTAAAAGGGAATGTTCTGAAGTTTATTGTCATGAACAATGTTTACCCCAAAGACCTTGATGATAAAAAAGACATCTATTTAGGAGTACCCGTAGACGAATATTCTGCTGCTGATTTTACACCTGTAGACTCGCTACTGGCCATTGGAGATCGCTTTGCAAGAACCATGATAGATTCTGTAGTTAAAGTTTATGGAGAAGATCAACCAAAAGTAAAACCAAGACCAAGTAGATTTAATTCATTATTCGACCCAGATGAAAAAGTGATCAGTCATGTTGATTTAGGAGATAACCTTAGTTTTGGTCAACGCCTTTTTGTAAGAAACATCGTCAAACCAAATAGAAGAAAAAAAGCTTCTATGGATGATCTTTACAATGGGTATAGTATGCTTTTATCAAATAATTATTTCAATAATTTAGATGCTTATTTCTATTATGATAGCCTTGATGAAGATCCCAAATTACATATTGATGTATTTCCTAATAAGAAAGTAAGATTGGGTGTTGGTGGTAATATAGCGTCTAGAAATATTGGGCAGTTTTATATTAATACTCAATTTAATGTCTTCACCAGATCCTTGAACACAGTTTCATTGAACGCTATGGGGGGATCTTTCTATAATTCGGTCAAATTTGAAGTAGAATCATTGTATGCAAAACAACTTCCCTTTTCATTGGGGGCAGAATTTATACACAACCGTTGGAATTATGCCAATGCTTCTGAATTGATTTTTGAAAAAAGAAATAGTCTTAATGTCCTCAGAAAAGACAATTACTTTGGCGGTAAGATCAGTACTGCAATGGGTAGAAAATTTAAATTTACTGGCTTTGGAGGTTATTTCTGGAATAATGATAATTATGATCAAGTTTACTTGGTAGATGTCGATAGTTCTGGAACACAAGTATCTGCGAACTTAATAGGTCATGACAAACACAATGGTTTAACAACAGGCCTATTATGGGAATCGAACACATTAAACCGCAAACAATTTGCAGATGAAGGGCGACATGTAAAAGTCTCTGGTAAATATATTTGGTCAGAAAATATATATGATATCTTTTTCACTCAAAAAACTTCTGCAAATGAAGATAGAAATTGGTATACCTTACAAGCTCAATACGAAGAGTATTTTAATTTAAAATTCCTAACTCTAGGGGTTAGAGGGCATGCTACTTGGTCTAATTATGAAGCCTCATTTAGTACGCCATCCACTTTAGCTAATTCTCCTATTTATTATCCATTAGTAGATTCGAAAACTATATTTAATAGTAGTTTCCGTGGACCAAGATTTTTTGCTGGTGGTATTAAACTTATAAAAAGTCTTTTTACACCTAATTTTAAATTATCATTAGAAGGACATGCCTTCACTACTGATACTAGATACAGTTCTGATAAAAATGAAATTATTCCCAATGTGAAGAAATATACATTTTTCTCAAAAGAAACAATGGATTACGCCTCTTCTGCTGCATTGATATATCATTCACCTATAGGACCATTAAGCATATCTGCAAGTCATTATAGTGAGGATGATTTTAATTTACTCTTCCTCTTTAATATTGGTATTATCATGCATAATAAACGAATACTTGAAGAGTAATAAAACTTATATTGACATAAAAATATATCCAATCTATCATTTATTAATTGGATAAAAAATAAGGTAATAAAAAAGGATGATGCTTGACTTAAAATTCAAACATCATCCTTTTTCGTTGCATAAATACCTTCAAATAGATAATTATTTTCTTGCCAACATCTGCGAGCGATGACTATCTAATTTGATGAAAGTAAATAACATCATTGTAAATGCCCACAAGGAGGAACCTCCATAGCTAAAAAATGGTAACGGAATACCAATCACAGGAAAAATACCAATAGTCATTCCCATGTTAATCATAAAGTGTATAAAGAATACACAGGAGACAGAATAACCATAGACTCGAGCAAAAGTAGATTTCTGTCGTTCTGCCAATAATATTAATCTAATAATTAATGCTGCAAATAGCCCGATAGTTATCACACTTCCTATCCATCCGTGTTCTTCACCGATTGTACAGAAAATAAAGTCTGTAGACTGTTCCGGTACAAAATCGAACTTAGTTTGTGTTCCTTCTAAAAATCCTTTTCCTAACAAGCCTCCTGAACCAATAGCAATCTTAGATTGATTTACTTGATATCCTACTCCTAAAGGATCAATTTTAGGGTTAACAAGTACCTCAATTCTTTTTCTTTGGTGAGGTCTCATTACATCATACATGATAAAATCAATCCCTTCTGTAAAGAGGAATGATAACGTACCAAAGCCCAAAACAAGGAATAAAAACAACTTGCTCTTTTTGGTATATATCAAATAAATAATGGCTAAGACTGACATTCCGCCAAGTAAAGCAGCAGCACTAACAGTATCTGTTACCAATGCTGTAACAAAAAGGAAGACCACCCATAATCCTACGGCCATAATCCACCAAGGCATCCCTTCACGATATAACATTAAAAAGAAGGCTGCAAAAACAAGAGCAGATCCTGTATCTTTTTGTAACATCACGAAAGCAAATGGAATTAGAATTATAGCTACAGAACTAAGAAAACCACTCCATTTTTCTACCCTAACAGCCGGATTATCAATATATCTAGCTAATGCTAAGGCTAATGTAAATTTGGCAAATTCTGAAGGCTGAATCCTTATAAACCCAATTTTAATCCAAGAGGTATTACCACCGGCAGAGTGACCAAATATTAATACAAAAGCCAACATTAATAAGGTGATAATAAAAGCGGGATAAGCGATAGTACTAAAGAGCTTAAAATCTACCACCATAATTACAAATGCAATTAATAATGCACCTCCTATCCACATCAATTGTTTACCTGAATTGAGTGATAATGAAAATATACTTGTAGGAGCATCAGGTTGATAAACCGCAGCATAAATATTTAGCCAACCTACAATCACTAAAGTGATATAAATAAATACAGTAAGCCAATCTACATTTGTTTTACCGGTGCTTTCACGCATTTCTTTAGGGGATATATAAAATAAGAAGCGTTGTGATTATGAACGCCTCGATATAATCAAAAAATATTAGTACAAAAAAAAGTCCTTAGATTGTATAATGCAATTCTAAGGACTTAATATAATTAGATTTAACGATTATTTCTGAAGCATCTTCAATATAGCCGTTAATTTTCTCTTTAATTCTCTACGATTCACGATCATATCAACAAAACCATGCTCTTGCAAGAATTCTGCAGATTGGAAACCTTTAGGTAAGTCTTTACCTATAGTCTCTCTAATAACACGAGGACCAGCGAAACCAATTAAAGCACCCGGTTCAGCAATATTAATATCACCTAACATAGCATATGATGCAGTAACACCACCTGTAGTTGGATCAGTTAATAAACTAATATATGGTAAACCAGCTTCTTCTAATAAAGCTAATTTTGCAGAAGTTTTAGCCATTTGCATCAACGAGAACCCTGCTTCCATCATACGAGCACCTCCAGATTTAGAGATCATCATAAATGGCATATTGTTCTGAAGAGCGTAGTCAATACCTCTTGCAATTTTTTCACCTACAACAGAACCCATAGAACCGCCAATGAAACTAAAGTCCATGCAGCTTACTACTAAGTCCAAACCGTTTATTTTACCATAAACTGTTCTACATGCATCTTTCAGCTCTGATTTCTTTTGAGAAGCAGCAATTCTATCTTCATAAGATTTGCTGTCTTTGAATTTTAATGGATTTCCAGAAGTCATGTTTTCATCTAACTCTGTAAATACATTTTCATCAAAAATAATCTCAAAATATTCTTTCGAGCCAATGCGTACATGAAATTCATCATCAGGACAAACGTAAGCGTTCTCACGAAGTTCCTGCATATGTATGATTTTGCCTTGGTTAGTTTTGTACCAAAGGCCGTCTGGTGAATCTTTCTTTTCAGATGTTGGAGTTTGAATCCCCTGTTCTTTTCTTTTGAACCAAGCCATAAGAATATATATAAACTTGTTTAAGAATAATACTTTAATGTATTCGAAAATACATATGAGGCGTAAAGATATTCATTAAGTCTTCACATAAAAAACTTATTGTATGTTTGCATAACAAAATTGTAAAGATTTAATACATTTTTTTATAAAAACACTCCAAAAAACCTGTTTCACAAAATATGCACCCCCATAATTAACAACATTAAATAAATTAAAATAAATCTTTACTGTTTAATATTTTCTAAAACTATTGACGAATGTGTGCGTATTAATATTACTAAAGTCATCAAAATTCTACTACCAATATAGGTTGAAGAGTTGTATATTTGTGGCTGCTATTGTTCACACGTGTGTGTGACGCTATCATAAATTATTCAAATTATAATTATGTCTTTCAACATTAATGATATCAAGCCAGGTGTAATCACTGGTGAGGACGTAGAAAAAGTATATCAATACGCACTAGAAAAAGGTTTTGCTCTTCCAGCAGTAAACTGTGTTGGTACTAACTCAGTAAATGCTGTTATGGAAACTGCTGCAAAACTGAAAGCTCCAGTTATTATTCAGTTCTCAAACGGTGGTGCTTCTTTTTACGCTGGTAAAGGCATTAAAGGTGAAGGTCAAGCAGCTGCAATCGCTGGTGCAATCGCCGGTGCTAAGCATGTTCACGAATTGGCTGAAGCATATGGTGCTCGTGTAATCTTAAACACTGACCACTGTGCAAAAAAATTACTTCCTTGGATCGACGGTCTTTTAGACGCTTCTGAGAAGTTTATGAAAGAAACTGGTAAGCCATTATTCTCTTCTCATATGATTGACCTTTCTGAGGAGCCAATCGAAGAGAACATGGAGATCTCTGGTAAATACTTCGAGCGTATGGCTAAAATGGGTCAAACTCTTGAAATCGAATTAGGTATCACTGGTGGTGAGGAAGATGGTGTTGACAACTCTGATGTTGATCCTTCACGTCTTTACACTCAACCTTCAGAAGTTGATTACGCTTACGAGCAATTAGGTAAAATCGACCACAAATTCTTAGTAGCTGCATCTTTTGGTAACGTTCACGGTGTATATAAGCCAGGTAACGTGAAGTTGACTCCAACTATCTTGGACGATTCTCAAAAGTTTATCATTGAGAAGCATGGTACTGAATCTAAAAAGCCAGTTAAATTCGTATTCCACGGTGGATCTGGATCTTCTTTAGAAGAAATTCGTGAAGGTATCTCTTACGGTGTAATCAAAATGAACATCGATACTGATACTCAGTGGGCTACTTGGGATGGTATCCGTAGCTACGAAGCGAAAAACCATGACTACCTTCAAGGTCAAATCGGTAACCCAGAAGGTGCTGATGAGCCTAACAAGAAATTCTATGACCCACGTAAGTGGTTAAGAGTTTCTGAAGAGTCTATGATTACTCGTTTAGAGCAAGCATTTGCTGACTTGAATGACGTAAACATCTTCCAAGACTAAGTCTTAGAGGTTTTAGATATAAAAAAACACCCTTTTCCATGGAGAAGGGTGTTTTTTTGTTTCTTATTTATTCTTACCACTAATCATTTCAGAAATAATATTTTTCTGATCTGTTAACTCTGCGATTACAACTCCAACAAGATGCATCACTAAGAATCCTACTAAATAATAAAGTGATAATTTATGTAGGTCTTCCATTAATTTATGATCGCCTATATCATTAATAACAAACATTCCAGTCATTAATGAAGCAGCTACAAGTACATAAAAAGAGGCGTATAAAACCCACTGAAATTTATCTTTACTCGATGCTTCAGAAGAAGTAATTGTAGTCAATTTAAATCCTCTTTCCTTGATATTCAATACTACTCTTAAGGATAATAGAGCAATCATTAAATAACCTGCATAAATGTGCCAAGTCCACATTTGTCCACGAATAACTTTAGCAATTTTAATAGATTGTTTCTTGGTAATATCAATATCTAATGACGATAATTGTTCTGTAATAATATCACTCATTAAATATTTATTCATCCAGTTCATTCTTAAAAATACTGTTAATGTGATGAATAACATCGTAAAGGCAATAAGCCAGTGAAGAATACGATGTGGTTTTGAAAAGGTGTCGTTTGTCATAGCGTAAAAAAATTGATTAGATAAAAAAGAGAATAAGGCAATGATCAAATCTTATAATTTGGCATTTTCCATTCAATCATCAATTTATATTAAAATCCTATTATTTCTAAAGCTTTCATTCTATTTCAATAATATGCTAGTAATATATTACTTTTATCATATCAAACATGAAATCAAATTTTATGATCAATTCTATAGATAAAGTTTTAAAGTCATCAACTGAGAAACAATATAATTTTTCTGTTCTTATTCCTACTTGGAATAATATCAACTACCTTAAACTATGTATTGAAGGGTTAAAAAAAAATAGTACTACAAATCTTCAGTTAATTATTATTATTAATGAAGGTGAAGATGGTACATTAAAATGGGTGATGGAACAAGAGGAATTAAACTATGTTTATTCTCCCAAAAATATAGGAATTTGCTATGCTTTAAATGCTTGTAGAAGCTTAATTTTATCTGACTATGTTGTCTACATGAATGATGATATGTACCCACTTCATAATTGGGACGGGAAGTTAAATGATGAAATTATAAAGTATGGAAAAAAAGATTTCATGTTTTCTAGTACAATGATTGAGCCTTTTAACACAGGAAATCCTTGCGTATTGGTCAAAGATTATGGTAGAGATATTGAAACATTCAAAAAAGAAGAAATAGAAAAAGATTCTTCTACTTTCTCTAGATCAGATTGGTGGGGTAGTACATGGCCACCTAATGTAATGCATATTGATGTTTGGGATTTAGCAGGAGGTATGAGTATTGAATATACACCTGGCTTTAGTTCTGATCCTGACTTATCTATGAAATTCTACCAAATGGGTGTGAGAGAATTTAAAGGATTAGGAAATAGTTTTGTTTACCACTTTGGTTGTAAATCTACAGGTAGAGTAAAAAGCAATAAAGGAACTGATACGTTCTTAATGAAATGGGGAATTAGCTCGCGAATCTTTACTAATGAAGTGATTAAAAGAGGTAAAGAATATCAGGAAGATCTTCCTTCTAAAGAAATTTCATTAAGCAATAAGATTAGAAATAAAATTAAGAAACTGAGAGTTGCTTTAAAATAAAAAAAGGTGAGATCTAAATCTCACCTTTTTTATTGATCTATTTTTTAAATTGATCTAATCGATTTCCATTTGCTCTCACTAGCATATCAGCAATAGTTAATGCAGACATTGCTTCAACAATTGGTACAGCTCTTGGAACGACACATGGATCGTGACGCCCTTTACCTGCTACTGTAGCTGAATTACCTTCTTTATCTACAGAATCTTGATCAATCATGATTGTTGCTACAGGTTTAAAAGCAGTTCTAAAGTAAATATCTTCACCATTAGAAATACCTCCTTGAATACCTCCAGACAAATTAGTTTTTGTTCTTACTTTACCTTCTTCATCTGAATAGAACTTATCATTATGCGTTGAACCTCTTAATTTTGTTCCTGCAAAACCAGAACCGTATTCAAACCCTTTACAAGCATTAATGCTCAACATTGCTTTACCTAGCTCAGCATTTAAACGATCAAATACAGGCTCACCTAACCCAGCAGGTACGCCAGAAATCACGCAAGAAACAATACCACCAATAGTATCTCTATCTTTACGTACTCCATCAATTAGTTCGATCATTTGTTCTGCCTTTACAGGATCAGGACAACGTACTATATTATTTTCGATTTCAGCAAAATCAAAAGAAGAATAATCATCCGTTACTTTGATGTCTCCTACTTCAGATACATAAGCATGAAAATCGATTCCTAAACTATTTAAAAATAATTTTGCAACTGCACCTGCTGCTACTCTTGCTGCGGTTTCTCTTGCAGAACTTCTTCCTCCACCTCTATAATCACGTACTCCATATTTTGCATGATATGTATAATCTGCATGAGATGGTCTAAAGACATCTTTAATATGAGAGTAATCTTTACTTCTTTGGTCTTGATTCCAAATTAATAAAGCGATAGGAGTACCAGTAGTTACCTCTTCAAACACTCCTGATAGTACTTCTACACTATCAGCCTCTTTTCTTTGAGTTGTGATTTTAGACTGTCCTGGTTTTCTTCTATCTAATTCCTTCTGAATATATTCAAGGTCAAACGGTACGCCTGCTGGGCATCCATCAATGGTTACACCAATCGCACGACCGTGAGATTCTCCAAATGTTGTGATTCTAAATGCTTTTCCAAACGTATTCATTACCTAATCTGTTAGTTCGAACACAAAAATATGATCTTTTTTCTTTATAAACTGAACTCACATAAAAATAATACCTTGAACAGCTTATGTTTCTCTTTATTTTATCAAATTCATAATAATACCACCCTTATATTATGAATAATTAACATTGAGTAGTAATTTCCTTATCAAACTGTGAATTATTAATAAGCAATCAATCGTTATTAAATCCAAAGAAATACACTTTAATGCATGATGTGAAAATAAAATCGCTTTTGATTACTATTTCTAAGATAGTTCAAGTTATATTTGTGAGGTTTTTCACTAAAAACTAGAAAATTATGAAATATAGCTTCTTAATTTATGACGGTGTAATCACTGTAAAGTTAATTGGTGACTTCCTTGGCCATCCTGAAGAGAAGAGTTTTATTAGAGACTCTAAACTTTTCACAAGATCAGGAATCACTAACTTTATTATTGATGCATCTGAAATAAATCACATGAACAGTGGAGGCTTAAGTATGTTAGTGAGGTTATATACTGATATCTCTCAGAATAATGGGAAAATGTTATTAATCTCATCGCCTTCACAATTGACAAAATTGTTGAAGATAACAAAACTTGATAAAGTATTTCAAACCTCAAATTCTAGAAGTAAAGCTCTTCAAACCTTGAGGTTAAATTAATTTTGACTTAGTAAAATTTATATATCTTAATAAAAATAATTCATTCACAAGATGGATATTCTTTTAGGCATGCAGTGGGGAGATGAAGGAAAAGGCAAAGTTGTCGATGTCCTTGCTCCAAAATATGACGTTGTAGCACGTTTCCAAGGTGGTCCAAATGCAGGACATACTTTGGAATTTGATGATAAAAAGTTCGTACTGCATCAAATCCCTTCAGGTGTTTTCCAAGAGGGAACATCAAATATTATTGGTAATGGTGTAGTTCTTGATATTCGTATCTTCCGTGAGGAGATCGAAAAACTAGAATCAGCAGGATACGGAGTAAAAGACAAAATCTTGTTGTCTAAAAAAACTCACTTAATTATCCCGACACACCGTCTTTTAGATGCTGCCTACGAGAAAAGTAAAGGGGATCAAAAAATTGGTTCTACTTTAAAAGGTATTGGTCCAACTTACCAAGATAAATCTGCTCGTGTAGGTCTTAGAACTGGTGATTTATTCGCGGATAACTTCCAAGAAAAATACGATGCTCTAAAAGCTAAACACATCGAAATTTTAAGATTTTATGATTTCGATTATTCAGAACTACTTCCTGAAATGGAAGAGGAATTCTTCCAAGCAGTTACTTATACAAAGACTTTAAAGTTTGTCAACTCTGAATACTTTGTAAACGATGCTCTAAAGGCGGGTAAAAAAGTACTAGCTGAGGGTGCTCAAGGTTCTTTATTAGATGTTGATTTTGGATCTTATCCATTTGTAACTTCGTCTAATACATTTGCTGCAGGTGCTTCTACTGGTTTAGGTGTTGCTCCTAATGCACAGAAGAACATTTATGGTATCTTCAAAGCGTACTGTACTCGTGTTGGTTCTGGCCCATTCCCTACTGAGTTATTTGATAAAACAGGAGAGGATCTTCAAAACCTAGGTCATGAGTTTGGTGCTACAACAGGTCGTAGAAGAAGATGTGGTTGGTTAGACCTTCCAATCTTAAAATACGCTGTTATGCTTAACGGTGCAACTGAGTTGTTCATGATGAAGGCAGACGTAATGAATACTTTCGAAGAAATCAAAGTTTGTACAGAGTACGTTTTAAAAGACGGTACAAAAACAACTGAGGTTCCTTACGATCTTGAAGACATTAAAGAGCCAGTCTATACATCTCTAAAAGGATGGAATCAAGAAGTGGATGTAAAACTTCCATTTAATGAGCTTCCTCAAGCACTTTTAGATTACGTAAAATATATTGAAGATTATATCGGAGTTCCTATCACTATGGTTTCTATGGGACCAGATCGTGAAGAAACAATCATGAAATAATCAGATAGATTGCATATAAAAAATCCCTTTCATAAATTTAATGAAAGGGATTTTTTTTACGCATTTCTATGATAAATAATCATTTTACGTAATACATAATCCATATATTCAAGCCTTTAAAAACAAAACCCATGCAAATAAAAACCTTCAAGGAACAATTGATCGATTGTTTTAAAACTTTCAAAACTTCAAAAGTAATATGTGCCTCTGAAGAGGGTGAATTAATTGTCCCTCAAACTGAAAAAGAAGCAATAGAATTGGTTGAAGCAGGATATACTGCTTATTTTAGAAAAGACCTTAAAAAAGAATTAGGCGCTGATGGCCTAGGTTTATTTTATTAATAGCCTATTCTAAAATAATTGCACAACATACTTCTATTATGACTGCCCTAATCAAATGACTAGGGCTTAATTATGTCTTATAAATTCTTATTTAATATTGTTGCAGATGCTTGTGCTGTTGGGTAGATAACCAAATCTGCAATATTTACAGATCCTCTTCTCGAAACCATAAAGTAAATTACATCGGCAATATCTTCAGCATAAAGTGGAGTATACCCTTCATAAACTCCTGCCGCTTTTGCAGTATCTCCTTTAAATCTCACCTCAGAAAATTCTGTTTGAACTAAACCCGGATGAACAGCACCAACTCGAATACCATATTCGTTTAAATCGTAACGCATAGCTTCATTCAAAGCATTCACAGCAAATTTTGATGCATTATATACGTTACCATTGGGATAAACATCTTTCCCTGCTATTGAACCAATATTAATAATCTGACCCGATTTCCTTTCTGTCATTTGCCCAATAATAGCTTTAGACACATAAAGTAATCCTTTTACATTAATATCAATCATAGCATCCCAATCGTCAACATCTCCATCTTGAATTGGAGCTAAACCGTGTGCATTACCTGCATTGTTTACTAAAATATCTACTTGTGAAAAGCCTTGTGGTAAACTTTCAATTTTTGCAAAAACATCTTTTTTGTCTCTTACATCAAAAGACAATGTATGCACATCTGTTTTTTCACTCAGTTTTTTTTGAAGCTCATCAAGACGTTCTTGTCTACGTCCGCAAATGATTAATCGAATACCATTATCTGCAAAAAGCTCTGCTGTAGCTTTTCCTATACCTGAAGTTGCTCCTGTAATTAATGCGGTCTTTTTCATTATTATTACTTTTGAAAACACATCATCGACATTTCCATTGTATGTTCTTCTGTCTCATTAGGTGGAAGATAGTGATGTGTAATATGTTGATTGAATTGAAGTTTTAAATTAGGGTAATCCTTATTAAATAAAGATTTAAGATGTTGTTCTCTCATATTCCATTGATGTGTTATCAATAAGATATATCCATTTTTCACGAGTGATGCTTCAATTTGATTAAACAATAAACTTTCATTATCTAAATCTTCAAACTGACAATGAATTACAGCATCTAATATTACTACTTGATAAGGTTGATCAATTGTATATTTATAAATATCAGCAACTACCCCTTTTACCTTACCTTTTGATGATGAAACCGTTTGATGAATACCTACTTTAGATACATCGACAGCTGTGACATCAAATCCTAATGTCTCTGCCATTAATGCATTTCTGCCTTGTCCGCTGCCTAAATCTAGTAAGTTTTTTTTATCTACTATACGTTCTAAAAATACCTTTAGCTCTTTATAACTGTCGCCAAAAGTATTCTTATTCTCATAGAATTGATCCCAATCTCTAATTTTATCAATTTCCAAAATTAATCTCGGTATGATCTCCTAAATTTAAACTTTGTGCTACGCCTTTTAATGTAGAATCATGTCCTACTAATGAGTTCTTCAACAATAGGTCTTTCAAATTTGTATAAGCACCTATTATTGAGTTACTGATATTACAATTTTCTATTTTAGCTTCCTCACCAATGACTACATTAGGGCCAATAATTGAATTTCTAATAACTGTATTTTTACCAATTTTCACTGGAGGAATCAACACTGTTTGCTTACAATCAATATCTTCCATTTTAGTAACATCGAAATCAGGTCGATTTAGTAATGTAGCATTGGCTTCCAATAATGAAATCTTAGCACCGCAATCGTACCAATTTTCTACTAATTGAACATCAAATGTAACACCATCTTGAAGCATTTTTTGTAAACCATCTGTAATAACAAATTCATTGTTAACGGTTTTGTTACTAGACAGTACATATCTTAAAGCATCCAATAATTTAGGAACATCTGTAATTTTATAAATACCGACTAAGCCAAAATTCGACTTTGGTATATTAGGACGTTCTATAAACTTCCTCACTTTAGTTCCTTCTTTTAACTCTGTGACACCATAATTTCCTGGTGTTTCCACTTTTTGCACTCCTACCACAGAATTAGGAACTTCCAACATCTTTGGTATATCAATATTTACAATAGAATCCCCTAAACAGATCATTACTGCTTCTTCTTCTTTGATATATTTCTCTGCAACTAAAACTGCATGGGCAGAACCTTCTCTAGGTATTTGTACTACAAACTCAAACTTAATATTAGTTTCTTTATAGTTCTCTTGAATAAAAGATTCTATTCTAGCTCCCATATAGCCAATAATAATAATAAACTCATCAAACCCTGTTTCGATAAACTTATCAATAATGTGTGCTATTACAGGTTTCCCTGCCACTGGAAGAAGTGCTTTGGGTTGCGTATTGGTTAGTGGTCTTAAATTAGAACCTCGGCCTGCAACTGGTATTAATACTTTCATATATATATTTCAGAGGGTATAAATAATTAATAAATTTTATAACCCTAACAAAGAAAATAATGGTCAATAATAAACAAAATTTAGTTATTTTGTATTTAAGTTAAAAGTGCATCTGATATTTATCGAGATGAATTTTCAATTTAAAAATTAAAACCTAAAATATTCTCAAACTTAATCCAAATCTAATGAAAATGAGATTAATTTCTACCCTAATTATTTGTACAGTCATTTCTTTCGGATGTTCTTCTGGTGGCTCTGAAAAATCAAACAAAAAAGAGTACCAAAAGGTAACAAAAGAAGAATGGCAAATGGCTAAAAGAATGTTTGGTCAACAACCCGTAAAAGCTGATTTTAAAAAAGACAATCCTTACAATGAAGCTAAAGTTAAATTAGGCCAAATGTTATATCATGATACTCGTTTATCTAATGATGGTAATATTAGCTGTAACTCTTGTCATAACCTTGCCACTTTTGGTGTGGATAATTTACCCACTTCTCCTGGAGACACTGGTGTAAATGGAGAAAGAAATTCGCCAACTGTTTATAACGCTGCTTTTGACTTTGTTCAATTCTGGGATGGTCGTGCTGCTGATGTTGAAGAGCAAGCCTTAGGACCTATTCTTAATCCAGTAGAGCATGGTATGACGAGTGAAAAGCAAGTTGTATCAAGATTATCTGAAGTAGCAGAGTACGTAAAACTATTCAAAGAAGCTTTCCCTAATGAGAAAAAACCTCTTACATTCGCCAATGTTGGTAATGCAATTGGAGCATTTGAAAGAACATTAATTTACCCTTCTCGCTTTGATAGATTTATGGAAAAAGAAACTTCTTCTTTCCTATTAACTGCTAAAGAAGCACAAGGACTTAGAGATTTCCAAGAAGCTGGCTGTACAACATGTCATTCAGGAAATCAATTAGGTGCACAAATGTATCAGAAGTTTGGTCTGTATGGCGATTATTGGACAATGACTGGCTCTAAAAAATTAGCTTCAGGACATTATGACGAAGGTCGAAAAGACGCTACAGGTAAAGATTCGGATAAATATTTCTTCAAAGTTCCTAGTCTTAGAAACATTACTAAAACAGCTCCTTACTTCCATGATGGATCGGTAGCTAAATTAGAAGATGCTATTAAGATCATGGCAAAGTTACAATCCAATAAAGATTTAAATGATGAGCAAGTATCAAATATTGCTGCTTTCCTAAAGTCATTGGATTCTAAAATTGATGAAGCTATTACAAAGGCTCCGGTACTTCCGTAAAGAATAGAATAAATATATTATTTAAGAATAGCACTGTTTAATAGCAGTGCTATTTTTTTGTCAATTGATAATTGTACAGGAATACAAAAGCTTAAACATTCATCTTGTATTAGAAATGACAGTACTTTATACTGAGGAAAGTTTTTAAATAAAATCTCTAAATACCCATTTCGTTTGGATATTTCATTAATTTCCAGCAATTGAAATGGGACTGTCAAACCTGTTTTTATACATTTCGATAACGCTTCTTTTGCAGACCATAACCTTAACTCAAATAATTCTATTCCATTACTTATGCATAACATTTTCTCTTGAAAAGTAATCTGACCTTTAGTTTTTAAAGCCATTTCTTCTTGATTTCCTTCTAAATCAATTCCAATTACAAGCTCTTTCGGAAAAATTATAGCTGTAATGTTACTTGATGTATGAGATAAAGAACATTCCCAATCATAATATTTGGGATGGTAAATCACAGGTTGATCAAAAATACCTTTTCTAATTTCTATAAGATTTGGTTTGGTCGGTACTACACCTTGAAGAAGGTCTTTTATTAAATACCTTCCAGATAAAAATGTTTTCTTTCTTTTTTCATGCAAATTTTCATAGAACAAAAGTTCTCTAGGGTGTAGGATATCAACATCATTCTGATGTGAATGAAATTGATAATCAAAAAAACAAGTATATATTTCACCTGTTTCCTTATGAATAAAAATTAGGTTGTTCATAAAAAAGGGAGCTGAAAAAACAGCTCCCTATCTATTAAGTTAGTCTATCAATTCTTCTGATAATAAATTATCAGCGACCTTATTTAAGATAAATTCTTTATTCCTAGATAAGAACCAATGGTCTCCATGTAATACATGAATTTCAAATGGACCATCAGTATGTTGCTTCCATGGTTTCATTTCTTCAGGTAAAACAACTTCATCTTCCTCTGCAGCAAATGCTGTTATAGGCCAAGTAAAGTTTTCCTTATCCTGATAGTCATACCCCATAATTAACTCCATATCTTTTCTCATAATAGGAAGTATCTGTCTAACGAAGGCTTCATCATCTATATAAGACATTAATCCCATCAACTTAGCTTCAGAATTAGTATCATCCGCAGTTTTATGAATTGTATCTCTATCATTTCTCCAAGTCGGAGTTAAATGTGCAGAGATAGTACCTGATACAAATGAATGTTCTGGACACAATTGATGTTTCTCACGAAGTCTATGTTGTAATTCGTAAGCTAAAATACCTCCAAAACTATGTCCATAAAAAGCAAATGGCTTATCTAAAAGAGGAAGAATTTGTTTTTCTAACTCATCAATTACATCAAAGAATTGAGTAAGGTGATTTTCATCTTTCCTATTTTCTCTACCAGGAAGCTGTACCGCATATACGTCAATATCCTGATGAGCTTCATAAAGAAAATGATTAAACATTGATGCCCCTGCTCCTACAGGATGGAAACAGAATAAACGAATGCGTGCATCATCTTCTCTTTTACGATGTACAAACCACTTATCACCTATTGTTTCTAAATCATCTGCATCTTCAATACCAGAAATATCTGTTGTAATTTCAGGTACTTTCTCTTCTGTTGATTCTGCTTCAAACCCTTTAATCAGATCTTCTGCTAATTCAACTAGAGAAGGCCCTTTAGCAATTTTCATCAACGGATAATTCACTTCCAGCTTCTGAGAGATCCAGTTTCTTATTTGATTTTGCATCAAAGAATCAAGACCCATTTTAGATATAGGGGTTGGAATGTCTACCTTTTCAGGTGATGTCCCCAAAATCTTAGCTAATGCCTGCTGTAATTGTTCCTGTAAGAAAGTATGTTTTTCTTCTCCGTCTTTTGCAATCACTTGGTCTTTTAAAGAACCTCCTGAACCTGATCCGTCCACACTGTCAGTATTCATTAATTCTGCAAATCTCATATCAGTTGCTAACTGAGGGAAGAAATCTCTGAAACGTTTAAAATCTAAGTTAGCTACCATTCTTTGTGTACTTCTTTGCAGAATAATTTTTGAGAATGTTTCTCTTATCTGCTTCAAAGTCAACATTGTCCAACCTTGTGCTTCTAAAACATCAATTACTTGTCCTCCATCTTTAGACATACCAGCATAATCACCTAAGACACCTAAGTTTACAGAATTACCAACTAAACCTAAAGATTGACGATAGGTAGCTAATCTATCTAAAAAGTTATTTGCCGACGAATAGTTTGCCTGTCCTGGAAGACCAAATACTGCTGATATAGACGAAAATGATAAAAAGAAATCTAAATCATGCCCTAAAGATGCTTTATGTAAAGCCCACGCTCCCATAGCTTTCGGAGAATAAACTCTCATGAAACGATCAGCATCTAAATTCGGCATTGTACAATCGTCTAATACAGCTGCAGAATGAATAATCCCTTTAATTGGAGATGAAACTTCGTCAAAAATTTTCTTCAGAGTTTCCTCATGTGTAATGTTTACTTTTGGAAGTTGAACTTTCACGCCCAATGATTCCATGTAAGCTATCACATCTTTGTCGTAATCTGACTTAGCACCTGATCTAGATAATAGAATCAATTCACCTGCTCCATTTTCTGCAATCCATTTAGCTACCTCAAGACCAAATCCTGATGCTCCTCCTGAAACTACATAAGCTGCATTATTATCAAATCTTAAATCATGCGCAGGTAGAACTTCAACCATAGTATCATCCATAGCAACGATGACCTTACCGATATGTCCTACTTGTGATAAATATTTTAAAGCTTTTCCTGCTTCAGAAACAGGAAAGACCTTTAAAGGATGTCCTTCTACTTTTTCTTCTTTAAAAAGATCCGCTACTTCTTGATAAAGTTTTGATGCTAATCTAGGTTTTTGAGCCATCAAACGATCCAAGTCAACCACATGGAAAGAGATATTTTCTCCAAAACGTTTTAATGGAAGTTTGGAGTTATTGTAGATATCAGCTTTTCCTACTTCTACAAATGTACCAAACGGTGCCAAACACTTGAATGATTGTGTAATGGCTTTTCCAGTTAAACTGTTCAAGACCACGTCTACACCATAACCATTAGTATCCACTTTTATTTGACCCGCAAAATCTAATGATCTCGAATCATAAATATTTTTAATACCTATAGAACGTAAATAGTCACGTTTTTCATCTGATCCAGCAGTGGCATAAATCTCAGCTCCAACATTTTGAGCTAATTGAATTGCTGCCAATCCTAATCCACCTGTTGCTGCATGAATTAAAACTTTATCTCCTTTTTCAATGTGAGCTAAATGATTTAATCCATAATGTGCTGTTAGGTAAACTACAGATAATGATGCCGCTTTTTCCCAATTTAAATTAGAAGGTTTTGCAACAACACAATGTGAAGAAGCTGTTGTTACACCTGCTAAACTATACGCCGCCCAGGCTATAACTTCGTCCCCAACTTTCACATGAGAAACGCCATCTCCTACTTCTGTAACTATACCTGAACATTCTAACCCAAGTGTATCTTCTGCTACACCTCCTGCCACAGCTTCTTGAGAAAGAATACCCATACCATTAACAACATCTTTAAAGTTAAGACCCGTTGCTTTTACGGCTATACGTACTTCTTCTTTCTGTAATTTTTCTGGATAAAATGCTCTTAATGATAAGCTATTTAATATTCCATTTTCTCTTACTTCTGCTCTATAATTAGAACCGAAAGCATTCATTAAATGAGGTGCCCTTTCGTCTGCGATATCACCATCTACGGCAACTAGTCTTCTTACATATACTTCATTATTTCTAATTGCGAATTCAGATTCTTCTTCTTTTCCTTCTTGTTCACTAGAAATTACATTAATAAGTTTATTAAGATCATCAGCAGACATTGTTTGATTCATGTCAACTATTCTAACAGGTAATAATGGGAATTCATTCTTAGCAACACGCCCAATACCATAAATTGGAGACTGAGCCAATTGAATAGATTCATCTTCCTCTATTACTTTTTCAGAACCTGATGTTACCAACCAAGTTTGAACAGTTAAATCTTTTCCACCTAATGTTCTCACTAGGTTTAAAGTTGATATACTGAAATGCTCTTGTAATTGAGTAAAAACTTCTAAAGATTCTTTGTCTGAAGTTTGTATATCAAATGACCATAAATAGATGACATGCTGAATATCATTACCTATCGAATCAATCATGTTATCATAATGAGACACGTCGATTGGATTAATAACAAAATTTGAATTATCATCATTTATATAATTCACACCTTGTTTTACAATAATGACTTCTCCGCCTTTCTCTACGATTCTTTGTTCAATTTCTTTGTAGATACTTTGGGCATCAGCAAATATCAGATATTTACCACCTGTATTTTTTTCATTTAAACTTTCTTCTTCAGGAAGAACCCACTGATATTCATAGCAAGGCTTATAAATTTCATTTTTACTTTCTCCTCTAGATCCTTCGATGTATTTCCCTTTGAAGCCTTGAATTTCTGCTACAAGAGTACCATCTTGGTTATAAACTTGGAAGTCGCCACATAAATAAGCTTCAGTACATTCTGATACGGTTACATGCGTATAAACCTTCTTATCCGGCTGAGCAAAAACTTTAAAACGTTCAATTCCGACAGGAAGGTAAATTCCTCTTTTGGCTTCTGCTTCGTTTTTCTTTGCAGCGAAAATGGTATGCAAACAAGCGTCCAATACAGCAGGGTGTACATTATATTTTTCAACACCATATTCAATTGAATCGTGAAGAGTAACTTCAGATAAAACTTCATCTTTTGCTGTCCATAACCCAGTTATTGCTCTAAAAGTATCACCGTAAAGAAGACCTGCACTTTTCAGCTCATTGTACATTGGTACAATTGGCATTCTTCTATTAACCCTTTCTTTTATAGAATTGATATCTGATGGAGAAGAAATAAATTGATCACCCAGAGCATTGATTTTACCGTATGAATGCTTTGTCCATTCAGCGTCATCCTGATTTCTCGGCTTGGTTGAAATAGTATAATCTCCTTCATTTGAGCTAATTTCTAATCTTACATGTGGCATTTCACCATCATCCGGTAAGAATAAAGCGTTCTCAAATTTAATATCTTCCAAAAAGCCAAATTTTTCTCCAAAAGAAGCTTGACCAACAGCAGTTGCAATCTCCAAGTGTCCTGTTCCAGGGAAAATAATCACATCATCTACTTGGTGATCAAGAATATAAGGCTCTTCATTTTTATCCAATTGGATGTCCCAAATAAAGTTTCCTTTATTTACATTAGATGCAACATTACTATTTAGCATTGGATGCACCTTTGTACCTATTCTTTTAGCTTTATGTTCTTCTGTCTCAAACCAGAAAGATTCTTTCTGCCATTGATATTTTGGTACTGATACTTTCTTCTGAGCTCCTGAACAAATATTCTCCCAAGGCAAAGCATGGTTTAAAGAATACATAACACCCACATTCTTCATAAAGACTTGCTTTTCAGCTTCTTTACGACGAATAGATGTAATTAAATGACCTTCAACTCCAGCTTCTTTTAAAAGATCTACAGCTCCAGTTGCCAATACCGGGTGAGGAGCAATCTCTACGAAAGTATTAAAACCATCTTTGATCATCTCCCTTACAGCATCTGTAAAGTATACTGATTCTCTAACGTTCGCATACCAGTATTCTGACACTAGATGAGAACCCGATTCTTGTTTTCCTGAAACTGTAGAATAAAGAGCAATAGTTGCTTCTTGGGGTTGGATATGTCTTAAATCCGAAATCAATTCATCCTTCAATGGTTCCATATGATGAGAATGGAATGGAACATTTACTCGTAAGAATCGATGGAAAATATCTTTTTTATCTAATCTCTCAGCAATTTTTTCAAGAGGAGCTTCGTCACCAGAAAAAGTCAGCATTTTAGGTCCATTAATAGCAGCAATAGAAACTACATCCTCTACACCTACTATTTCTTTTTCTGCTTCTTCTACTGTTAATGCTGCAGCCAGCATTTTACCTTTACCTGTTGCTTTATCTTGACCTCTTGAACGATTATATATTACATCAACTGCTTGTTCTAAAGAAAGTGCACCAGATGTATAAGCTGCTGCAACCTCACCTATTGAGTGCCCTACGACACCTTCAGGAGAAATTCCTGCCGCTTTCCACATTTCCATAAGACCAATTTGTACAGCCATAATTGCAGGCTGAGCAATTCGTGTTTCAGAAATACGAGATTCTTCTTCTGACTTTACTAGTTCTTCTAATAATGACCAACCAGCAATTTTCTGAAGAATTTTATCAATTTTCTCAATTACTGATTTAAATACAGGTTCAGTAGTCAATAACTGTCTTCCCATTCCAAACCACTGAGGGCCTTGTCCTGAAAATATAAATCCAACTTTTGGATTAAAACCTGTATCTTCTGTAGATGCCATACCTACCCTACTTTCATTATTTAGGTAAGCTTCTAAAGCATCTAGTAATTCTTCTTTACTTGATACCGCAATAGTTAAACGGTTTTTTAAATTTGATCTATACTGACCTAAATTATAGCAAATATCTTGTAAGGTATCTGTTGTTTCATTTAAGAAAATGATATGTTTTTCAACCATTTTTTGTAAAGCAGTTTCTGATTGAGCAGAAATACAATACAATGAAATATCATCTTCTAATAATGCCTTTTCTTTATTCTCTACCTCGTTATTTTCTTTAGTATACCCTTCAAGTACAGCATGAGCATTTGTACCTCCAGCACCAAATGAATTTATACCTCCAATAATTTGCTCTGAAGGCCAATCCATTAACTGAGTTGGTACTTTAAGCTTCCATTCATCAAATTTGATTCCTGGATTAGGTGTTTCAAAATGAAGGTTTTTAGGTATTTGTTTGTTCTTTATTGATAAAGCTAACTTGATAATACCTGCTATACCAGCTGCAGCTTCCAAGTGCCCCATATTAGACTTAACGGAACCAATGATAAGTGGTTTTTCTTGATCTCTACCTTCTGAGAATACATTACCAAATGCACTTGTTTCAATAGGGTCTCCTACCTTAGTTCCCGTACCATGTGCTTCTACAAATGCAACCTGAGAAGGTTCTACTTTTGCATTTTTATAAGCCTGACGTAACATATCTGTTTGAGCAGTTGGGTTAGGTACGGTAAATCCGTCTTCAGTATAACCATCTGAATTTACAGCTGTACCCTTAATAGTAGCGTAGATATCATCACCATCTTTAATCGCTTTTGATAAAGGCTTCAATAATATTACTCCAACCCCTTCACTTCTCACATAACCATTGCCACTAGCATCAAAAGATTTACAATATCCATCAGGACATAAGAAATTACCTTTTGACATCATTAATGAAGATTCTGGACGAATCATTAAATTTACACCACCAGCTAACGCAAATTCAGACTCGTTATTCCAAATTGAATTACAAGCTAAATGCACACCAACTAAAGAGGATGAACAAGCTGTATCTAAAGTAACAGATGGCCCTTTTAAATCATATTGCCATGAAAGTCTATTCGCTATTGAAGTTAAAGAAACACCCATAGGAACATGTGGACTCACATGATTTCTTTGTGCTTGTGATGCTTGAATATCCCAATAGTCATTCATGAAAACACCCATATATACAGCTGTTTTCGATCCTTTAAAATCTTCCAACTTCATACCTGCATCTTCCAATGCGTTGTATGTTGTTTCTAAAAGTAATCTTTGTTGAGGATCAATTCTTTCTGCTGTCTTAGGGAAAATTTTAAAAAATTCGGCGTCAAACTTATCAATATCTTTAATAAATCCACCTTTTTTTTGTTTAATTTTCCCTGCTTTATCCGGATTAGGGTCATAGTATTCATCAATACTCCATCGATCTTCAGGAACATCGGTAATACCATTAAAACCCGATTTTAATGCGTTCCAAAATTGATTTGGAGAATTTACATCACCAGGAAAACGACAACCTATACCAACAATGGCAATAGGTTCTTTCTGTTTCGCTTGAAAGGACATGAGTTAATTTATTAGAAGTTTTAAAAAATTGGTTTATTGAAGTTTACTTTAAAAAATAATAGTTTACTACTTCAATATTTTTAAAAAATTATTTCAGTGTAAAAAATATATAAATATTATATTTTGTTCTACAAATTAAATTCAGTGTTATTTAATTCACCTTGAAATAACACAAAATATATCGTAATACCTAAAATATATTAAATACTTTCTTCTAATAATACAACTAATGAATGAATATTCACTAATAATGTTTGTGAATTACTTTCAATTTAAAATGACTCTAAAACGCTTCTCTCAATCCAAAGTACCAAATAAATCCATCTTTACTGTAGGTAGAATCAAACCTTATATTAATTCTAGCATAAGGTAAAATAGTATATCTAACTCCAGCACCAACAACAGGTAACCATTCTGCCTCTGTAAAATCATTGTACTCTCCATAAACTTTGCCGTTACCTAATAATCCCATAAATCTTAATTTATTATCAAAGTAAGGTGTAGTCCAACGAAATTCCACTTCAATATTTAAGGCATTTTTATCTACTCTTCTTCCTGATTGATAACCTCTTTGTACATCTCCATTTACTCGGCCATAATAGGAGTAGTTGGCTCTTTCAGGGCTACCTGCTAAGATATTGCCGTAGACTTTTGCCGCTATAATGTATCTATTAGAAGGATTTAACGACCAAAATCCCATTAATTCTATCATATTCGCTAAATACTTATTCTCCTTTCCTTCAGAAGCGAAATACTGATACCCTGTATATCCAACATAATACCCTTTATAAGGATAATTGATATTATCTCTAGTGTCAAAATCTAATTTGTAAGCTATTCCACTATTCCCTGAGCTCCCTGTTAATCCATTGGCATAAACGAGGGTATCTGATCTAGCATCATTCCCTACAAAATCATTGCTTTTGTAATTAAAACCTAAACCAACATATAGATGAGGAAATACCTTTCTTAAAATATAAGAATCAAACTGAAATACTTCTTGTTTCGCATCTGCATCTGTTAATTGAGTCGTATCGGGGTATACATTGCCATCAGTACCTTTTTGATAATCATATAGATTTAGTTCTTTATTTAAACCTCCACCTCCGCCTCTTACTCTTATTCTCCAAGTATCCTGTTTTAAATAAAGTTCAGTATTGAATCCCAAGATATACGATTTATTCGTGGTATACATTCCATAAAATGAACTCATAGAATTTGGCGATATAGTGTCTCCTTTTGAAGGATAATAAGTTAATATCGGAGCCACAAAAACACCAAATTTTATGGAGGGATCATACATTGGTCCCGGTACAACTCTTAATTTCACTCCCTCCCTTTCTTTCTCTGTGTCAAATTGAGTCATCTCTTTTTTCTTTTTAGATGATTGACCATACATGATTCCGATACTACCAATAAAAAATAGGAGTGTTATATATATTCTGAGTGAGGCCATTTTCAAATTGCTTTTTAATTGGATAATAAGAGCCTTATCAAAATAACAGTTAGAGGTTAAGGAATAAAAAAAAGGTATCATTGCTGATACCTTTCTTATTATTTTGAAATAGATTATAATAATTATCTACTAATCATTTGTCATATCGATAGGCTGACCTGTTGTTTCTAATACTGACCACCAAAGAGCACCATCAACATCAATTTTCTTTCTTGACGCTGTTGCTACCGGAATTGGTAGGTAAGTAAATTGGTTATGCCAACGACCTACTACGAAATCAGTAATACCTGCCATTGCACCATGAACTGCATTTAGTGCTAAGTCATTACAGAATACTGAATCTGCAGGAATAGCCACTTCAGAACGGATAATATAAGAAGGATCGATATATTTTACCGTAGCTTCCATATTCTGTTCTTTAAGGTAATCAGTGATTTGATCTTTCAAGAACACACCAATATCTTGATGCTTAATGTTACCTGATTTATCTTTCACTACTTCAGCCTCCTCAAATAAATGCTGACCTGCACCTTCTGCAACTACAACAAGTGCATGGTGTCTTTCTTCTACTCTTTTTGCAAGAGTTTTCAAGAAACCTTTATCACCATATAAGTCAAATTTAGATTCAGGAATCAATACAAAGTTTACATCTGGCATTGCCAATGCAGCATTTGCAGCAATAAAACCTGAGTCACGACCCATTAGTTTTACAATTGCAACACCATTGTAAGCACCTGTTGCTTCATTATGAGCATCTCTTACAATAGAAGCAGCAGTAGTAAATGCTGTATCAAAACCGAAAGTTTTTGTCATAAAGTTGACATCGTTATCAATTGTCTTTGGAATACCCGCAGTAGCAATTTTCAAACCTCTTCTTTCAATTTCTTCATGGATGACATGGTTTCCAGATAAAGTACCATCACCTCCAATAGTAAATAAGATGTTGATATTTTCTCTTTCTAAAGTATCCACAATAGCAGAAATTTCTTGACGTCCTCTTGAAGACCCCAAAATAGTACCACCAAATAAGTGAATATCTTTTACCACATTTGGAGATAATTTCACCATTTCATGACCATAGTCAGAAATGAAGCCTTGATAGCCATACTGAACACCCCAAATATTTTTTACATTATATCTATAGTATAACCCGTTTACTAAGCCACGAATTACATTGTTGATTCCTGGACAAAGACCTCCACATGTTACAATTGCAGCTTTTGTCTTTGATGGATCAAAGTATATTTCTTTTCTAGGACCTGCTTTCAAGAATGAAATAGGCTCTATGTCATTATTTTTATGTTCTTCAAATGAAGCTAATGACGCATCGTAAATAATTCTTCTTGAGTCTTCTATAAATTCTTTATGAGGAGCATCTTCTTTGTACTCTCTATAAAGTGGTGAAGTTAGTGTAGCTTTACCTAATCTATTAACCTCAAAGTCTTGTTTTGTCAAGTCGTTCATGAGATGAATCTATTTATTTTCTGATATCAATTTCTAAAATGCGAATAACACTAATTTTCCTCTAAAAAAGGATGACAAAAGTAACCCAATTTCATATACTTTTTACACCTTATGCAACCTTTACAATATTCGTTGGTCTTTTGTTTGAATGGTTATTGATGAAACACACTATTCAATATAACTGAAGTAAAATTAAAGTCGGGTATTAGTATTAACTCGGTCACAAATCTACAATAATAAAATGAAATTAAAATTTATTCTTCCGTCGATCGCTACTTTTTTATTAGTATTTAATGTACTATCAGCACAAACTACAAGAGATCTTAAAAGTTTTGAATCTATAGGTATATCTGGGTCTATTGATGTAGTCTTAGTAGCTAGTAATCAAGATAAAGCAGAAATTGAAGTCTTTAGAGGAACAAAAGTAGAAGACGTTGTCACAGAAGTTTCTAATGGAAAATTAGTCATTAAACCGAAAAAAGGAGTTAGAAATGTTAACGCAAAAGTAACATTATCTTATTCTTCGAAACTAAATAGAATCGCCTTTTCAGGGTCAAGTGATATTTCTGGTAAAAATCCCATTAAAGGAGACAACTTAGTATTCTCAGGAAGTGGATCAGGAAGTTTTAAAGGAGAAGTAAATGCAACTACTTTAACTACTTCTTTAAGTGGGTCTGGAAATATTGATGTGGAAGGTGTTGCTGATACATTCACTGTAAATGTTAGTGGTTCAGCAGATGTCAATGCTTTTGATCTTAAATCTAAAATTGTGCAAATCTCTGTAAGTGGATCAGGCGATGTTGATTGTTTTGCCACAGAAGAAATTAATGCCAAAGTTTCAGGATCTGGTGATATTCGTTACAAGGGTACTCCTACAAAAACGAAAATCAAAGTTTCAGGATCTGGTGATATTGAAAATGTTCAATAAGAACACACTTTTTATTTAACACTAAAGAGGCACTCACATCTATATGTGGTGCCTCTTTCTATTTACTTTTTATCATTCTTCTAGCCTAACTCAAAAATATAATCATTTAAAGATATATCTGTGGGTAGTTCAAGTCTCTTCCTTAATCTTTTCCTTGCAACTTTCACACTGTTAATTGAAATCCCCATAATAGAGGCAATATCTTTTGTATTCATTTTTAATCGTATCAAATAACATAGTCTAAGATTACCTTCGGTGAGTCCTTTATTTAGTTCTTGTAATTCTTTAATAAATGGTTGATGAACCTCTGCAAATAACTGATTTAATATTTCCCATTCTTTCTCTAGATTTTCTGCATTTTTGATATCTCTTCGAATACTTTTAATCTTATTTGTCGAAAACTCTTCAGGGTGCGTTTGCAAATGCAATAACTTTTCATCCAATTGTTCTATCAAAGAAGTTAAATGAAGCAACCTTAAAGCATGTGTAGTTAATTCTTTTTCTCTCTTTTCTAGTGTTTCTCTTATTAATATTGATTGTTGGTTTTCTAAATCAGAAAGTACCTGTTCTTCAGAAATGAGTGTCTTCAAACGTTGATTAATTATTTCTTCTACCCTATCGTTTCTAAGATGAGTACGTTTCAATGTCCACCTATAAACACCATATAATGTAATCAGTAAAAGTACAATACATACAATTTTGAATTCAATCCTCTCATAAAAAAATGGTGATAAATTAATTTGAAAAGATTGAATCTTTCCCCATTCTTGATGAGGATATCTTGCCCTTACCTGAAAAGTGTATGTCCCCACTTCGAAATTAGAATACAAACTTGAAAATGTATTTTTAGAAGTTTGCCAATGCTTATCAAACCCTAATAACCTGGTTTGAAATTCTAATTTATGATTTTGCTTGAAATCAACAACAGCGTATTCAAAAGAGAAGTTTCTTTCATCGGGTTGTAATGTTATACTTTTCTTGTGATATATCTTTTTAGATACTGATGGATGATCAGATGCATGAATAATCAGTTTTTTGATAATGGGTTGTAAAGTTTTCACAGAGGTATTCAATACTTTTTGAGGGTAAAAAAAATTCACTCCATTGGTTCCTCCAAATGCCAATAATTCATTCGAAAATTGAGCAGATGCTCCTACATTAAATTGCGGACCTTGTAATCCGTCTGCCTCATTATAATTTAAGATCTGCCCAGTTTTTACATTATATGCTGATATACCTTTATTACTTGATAACCATAAAAAATTATCTGCACTACTTTCTATACCATAAATAAATAAACTTGGTAGATTTTTGTTAATCTCTTCTTCCTCTTCAAATAAATCATCTTGTCTATTTAGCCTCCATAATCCTTTACCAAAAGTACCTACCCAAAAGTTTAAATGTTCATCTTCATAAATAGATAAAATGGCATTATTGACATTCATATTATCGCTTGCCTTATTATTAAAATAAAGTCGTTTAAATTCATCTGTTCGAGGACAGTAACGATTTAGGCCATGAAATGAACCAATCCAAATATCTCCTTTGATATCTTTATACACTTTTCTACAATCATTATTAGACAAAGAATGAGTATTTGATTCATCATATTCATACCTTTTCAATAATCCATTATCAAGATTATATTTTATTACACCTCTAGAGGTTGCCATCCATAATAAAGTATCATTGTCATTTAAAATATCCCAAATCACTTCTTTTTCAATAGAGTAATTAAGTTGATCGTTCCTTATTAGTTTTTTAAACCTTTTTCTATCTGAAGAGTAAAATAATCCATCTTTATATGTACCTACCCAAACAGTATTCTTTACTTTTTGAACGGATAGAATACTTTTATTTTTAAGAAAGGAAGTGATTTTCATAGACGATAAATCAACCTGATGAATACCTCCACCATCAGTTCCTATCCATATTTTTCCTGCGTCGTTTTCTATGCTAGTCACACTACCATTATTCAATCCCAATTCTTTTATAGGCCCTTCACCTATTGTAAAAAAAGGATCATTTAAATTACATTGCAGCAAACCATTACCAAAACTCCCTAACCAAATAATATTATCATTACCGGCATATATGAAATTGATTGTTTTAGCAGAAATCTTTTTATTTAGCACTTTCTGTAACCTATACTTCTTTTTTTCTTTGATCAAAGTATAAGCCCCATGACTCTCCGTACCAACCCATATAATACCTTGCTTGTCTTTTGTAATAGATTTAATTGAATGATTTGTATTTACTACGTGTTCTAATACCCCTTTATTAAAGATGAAAATATCGCCTTGTGCTGTACCTATATAAAGTGTATCGCCAAAGGCTTCTAATAATCTGATTTGTTTTTGATGGAGAAATGAAAGCTGTGGCTGATCTAAATAAGTGTCGGTAGCTAAATCATAAACTGATATACCTTTATTACTTGCAATGTAGAGCGTAGAATTTATCCTTTCTATAGAATAAATATGTGATGTCTCTTCGGAAATGAGTGTATAACCATATTCTCTTTCTCTATACACTCCTTGATTACTCACTCCAACTATTTTTTTATGATCATCATCCCATAATATTTTACATACATCTTCTATAATATTATCCTGAGGAATAATCGTTTCTCTATAAAACTTATTTTCCCCATAATCATAATATTCCAATGATCCATTTGTTCCTATCCACACTTTATTCTCCAAAGAATCCATTGATAAAGTGCGTATAGAATTAAAAGTCAACTTTATTTCAGAGTTGTCTTGAAAGGTGGTGATGCTATTACCGTCGTAGATATTTAATCCATCGTCAGTACCAATCCATAATATACCGTACTTATCTTGAACTAATGCTGTTACATTATTATGAGATAATCCTTGTTTGGCTTTTAGTGCAGTTAGCTTTGTTGGTACAGTAGAATTATTTGTTATATCAAAACCGAGAGTAGTAGAATATATTGTAAAAAAATAATACAATATAATTCTGTAAGTTAGACTGAAGGTCTTCATTATTGCTAGTTGTATTGAGAAATCGTCGATAATTGTATTATTAACACTAATATAGTTTTTTTTTACTAAATACAATTAATATCAAATATTTTTAATAACTGTTTGTAGATAGCTGATATACGATACAGTTAAAAAAAGATAGAGACAAAACAAACGCTTTGCCTCTATCTACTGTAATGAATTTATTCATTACCACATGTGTAAATCATCGAATTATTTTTTTATAATTCTCTTTATAAATTGCTTGTTATCCACTTGTCCTTTTACGATATACACCCCTGATGGTAGTCCTGCTCCATTCAATTGTAATTGATTATTTCCAACATCAATTACTTCTTGTATTTCATGAATTAATCTACCTTGAAGGTTATATAATTGAATATTTAATTGACTAGAATTTTCAACATGGAATTGTAAAGTGGTTAAATCATTAAAAGGATTAGGGTAAGAATTTACTTCTAACAATTCCTTCTCTAATGATTGACCAGATAACAATTCTCTAGTATTACTAGGATATAAAACATCATTCATTGCTACAAGTAAGCTATTTGATGGATCTGGAGAATCAAAAGTTAACTCCCAAATAATTGTTCCTTGTAATCCATTATCTCTAGAATATGCTACTTTGGCAGCTGCACCTTTTGGAGTTTCAAAATAGATTTCTCTTCCATCTAACCCCACATATCCATTTAAACCATTTGCATCATTAGGATCATAAGAAGTTGACGCTTCAGGATAAAGGTCTATAATTTCATCATACCCAATAAAATAGAATCCATTGGCTCCCTGACCTGTTTCCGCTTTTGTTTGTGATAAATCATATCCATAGAAAGGTACTCCTATTGCTAACTTAGATTTATCAATACCATGTCCAGATCCCTGCCATGTAGACCAGTTTCCTGACCAATAACGTAATGATGTTTCTACTGAGTAGATTGGATTAGCATCAGATGCTTTAGTGTATTTACTATTATCTACGTCATATAACGATGAGTGTGGTCCAATTGGTGAATCATTCCAAGATCCTGTAAAGTCATATGTCATCAATCCTAACCAATCCAAATAGGCCACTAAATCTGCATCATAATTATTTCCATACCATGGAGTAGCAAAAACAGCACTTGATAACATCATGGATGGACGTTTTGCTCTTAACATTTTAGCTAATAATGTAAGACCATAAGATGCAGGGTGAGCACCTTGTTCTACTTCTCCCCCCCACTTATCTGTACCTCTAGTTCGACCACCTTGCTCTGCTGTTCCTGATATAGCAGGATCTGCCCACCAACATTCAAGATCTAAATCAATTCCATCTAAATTGTATTTATCAACAAATGCAATTAGCTTATCTGCAGTAGCGTTAATAACCGCTGGGTTATCTTTATACTGTTCCATGACATGTAAGAAACCGAAGTCTTCTGCTCCACCCAATGCTATAGAAACTTTTACTCCTTGAGCATGTGCCTTAGGTACAATTATCGGTAATAAAGAATCCAATACATGTAACGATTCATCACTAAACTCTCCATTAGTAAAAGAGGCTGAATTGTAACCTGCGGCATTATTCTGATAAAAAGTAAGGAAGGCTACATTAACATGAGTTACTTTAGAATAGTCCAAATCACCTGGACTACCTTTCCATGTTGGAACATAACCAATAATTCTCTGTGTTCCATTTGGTGCTGGAGCAAAAGGCCCAGTTAGATTGATCGTACCATCAGGATTTACATCACTTACCGAAGATTGAGTAAACTGTATTACTTTTGTCGCTGTCGTTACATTTCCTTGTGCATCAGTAGCAGTAGCAACGATTGAATAATTCCCAAAAGTAGAAGGTGTGAATGTTGTCTTATTTCCATTAATCGAAATACCATCAACATTTATTACAACGTCAGATACAACACCATTTTCATCCTGTGCATCTACTTCAATATCAATTGTTGTCAAAGAAGTATAGGTATCTCCTGCTGGATGTAAGAAAGTTACCTCAGGAACAACATCACCTAAGCCACCGTTTCCACAAACCTCGCCTGTATCTTCCCAAGGATCGCCATTTCCTGGCTCATTCCCTTGTGTCCACCATTTCGCTTTGTAGATTTTTCCATTATAAACTACCTGATTACCTCCTGAATAGATTGATTCAGTATCCCAGCTAGGATGAGGACAATCCACCACATCTTGTACTTCTGATACAATAACTGTAGCTGATTGCTTTGCAGTTAAGCCATCATTATCAATCACTGTTACTTCTACAAGATAAGATCCGTAGGTTGTTACCTCATGAGCACCTTCTGCTACCTCAGTTCCATTAATTGTATAAATAGTAGAAGCTATCGTGCCATCTTCATCATTTGATGTTGAAGACAAAGTGAAGGAATAAGGTAAATTGGTTTGAACAGTCTCACTTCCTGGCGAAGTCAATTGTACCGTCGGAGCAAGAGGCTGTACTTCTGCCAAAGTGATATTGACAGTTTTTGACGTAGACAAACCAGAATCATCCGTTACCGTAGCAATAATTTCATAATCTCCATAGGTTTCAGCAGTATAGGTATCTCCTGAAGCCAATGTTCCGTTTACAGTTACTTCAACTGATGTTACAATACCATCTTCATCTGAAGAATTTGTAGACAAATCAATTATATAAGGTAAGGTATTTTGCATAATTGTACCTGATGACAATGTTACAAAAGAAACTGCTGGTGAAATTGGTCCCACTTCACATGGACCTAAAGTTTTCCACCAATGTTCTGCTGATCCCGGAACAACATTATAAAGGTTACCTACTTGTGCTTCATAAAGTCCCCCTTGATAACTCACCACATCACCTGTATTGTAAATAGCTGGATAAGCTTGATATTCTGGAGCATCACAGTTACCCGTTCCTCCTCCTGTATTTGTTTCTTCTTCGATAAGAATTGTTGATGAAGTGGAAGCGATCTCTCCTTCATTATCAGTTGCTGTGACGTTAATTGTATATTGACCAAATGCGGAAGGAGTCCATGACGCTGGCGAAGTTGTAAATGTCTGACCATCGACAGAAATCATGATTGAATCTACAATACCATCCACATCTTGTGCATCTACTATTATTTCAATAGCTTCTAAAGTAGCCACTGTCAAAGTTGTAGCATCTAAAGGAGCAGTAATCAATACAGTTGGTGCTTGATTAGGAATAGAAGTATCTTTTATCAAGATAGCAGCTATTTTAGTGGTCACTTTTCCTTGATCATCTGTTGCTTTCACTACAACAGTTTGCTCACCGAATGAAGAAGGAGTAAAAGTAACCTCATATATACTTCCATTTAAAACAGGTGGAATAACAGTGCCATTAACTGTTACTTCTACAGAGGCTAAAGCCACATCATCACTTGCTGTAAAAGTGAAAGAAACATCTTCTAATACGGTTGTTTCTATTGGTGCTGGAATTGAAATTGTTACCTCAGGAGCTGGATTTATTGGACCTGAACCTTCCGCAAAAACTTTATTCACTACATGTGCCAATTCAGGTACTGTAGTCGGGCATAAAGGGTAAGTACCAACTTTACCGCTTTCCGGACCTACATTCCAATCTGTAAATACTTGCCATATAATAACCCCTCCAATTTCATTATCATTTATATATTCTGATTTTAGAGTAATAGATTGTTCATCATCATAAGATGTAAAATAGTTATTTCCTCCAGCAGATTTAGTTAGATAAGGTACTTTAGCAATGTCATCCCAATGCTTTGTCCAACCTCCTGAAGCCATCGCATCTTTAATCTGAAAATAATATGGAGAACCTTCTGTTGCTCCCCAGTTATTTAGATCTGCCGCTGAAGATACAGGTCCATCAACAGAAAAAGTTACATCTTTTTTTATTGTCGGTGCATTTACACCGGCAGGGCCATCAGTAACAACACCACGACCATAAAACGCCATACCCATACATACTTTTTTAGAATCGATTCCTAAAGAATCTTTCAAATAAGAGAACGTGGTATGCCATGAAAAATCGCCCCAATCTTCACCTGGGTAAGGATACAAAGGTGAATTATGACCTGCAATATCTGACCACCCTCCATGAAAGTCATACGACATCATGTTATAATAATCCATCACTTTATCTAGTTCTGCCCACTCTAAATTTTTCAATTTAGTTGGTGCAGCAGAGAAAGCTGCTGTAATCAATCGGTCTGGGCCTATAGCAGTTCTGATATCTTGCATTAGAAGAGTGAAATTATGATAATCATCTTCTGTACCTGTAAAATTCATTCCTGCAAATGGACCTGGATATTCCCAATCGATATCAATCCCATCAAAACCATATTCTTCTACCAAAGTAACACAGTCTTGAATGAATCTTGCTTTTTTCACAGGGTCTGCAGCCATTTCTGGAAAATGTTTACACATAGACCATCCACCAATAGAAGCCATTACTTTCACACCGTACTTGTGTGCAATTTTGATCATACCTGGTGAAGGGTATTCAGTTAAAGGCCATTTGCCTTGTTCACCTGTTGCTGTTCTGATCCAGCCATTATAAGCACCACTTGGTTTTGGCTCATAACCTAGTTCATACAACACATCGTCCCATCCCCAAAATTCTTGAGGGAAACCAAGAACCAAAGCCTGATCATGAGATGAATACTTATCAGGGTGAAGCATCTCTCCTGGCTGTTGAATAGTCCCTTCTTTGTAGATCTGTTTGTTTCTAAGATCACCACTATGCAATGAACCATCAACAGCTACTCCGAAAAAAGAAAAGTTCAGAATAGTGTACTGAGAATAGTCGATGTTGTAGTGATTTAGGGAACCTTTGGGAATGTTGAAATCTTGGCCTTTCCATGCGTCCCAATTTGGAACATAGCCAATTACTTGTTTAGTGTGGTCCTTTGTTGCGTAAGGAGCTCCTGAGTCGATTTGCCCCATGGTACACATTGGCATCATAATCATGAGCCAAGTTGTAAGTCCAATGAGGAACTTTTTGTAGATGTTGTTCATCCTTTTGTGATAGTTAGATTAAAAATAAGAGTAGTACTTGATTTAAGTTTGGATATTACTGAAGTAAACTTGTTGCTACTCAAGTACAAACCTATTTATTATCTAACCCACATTAAAAAGTGTGATATATACAATTAGTGATACATCTATGCCATATTTATAGACAAAAAAGGGTACAAAAAGTATCTACCCTAGGGGTACATACCTTTTATACCTTTACCAATTGACCCTTTTTTAAGGATACAACCCTTTTTAAGTAATCAATTTTAAGAGCTTTTTATCACAAATTTTCTTCCTGCCCAAGTCGTCCCCATCATACCAACTAAAACTACAGATATAGAACTTAAAGGCATTAATATGGCTGCAATTAATGGAGATAAGTTTCCTTGCACGGCAAAACTTAATCCTATAATGTTATAGAAAAAAGAAATTACGAAACCTACATAAACCATTCGAACAGCTATTTTAGAAAAACGAAGATATTTATGTAAATCCTTCACTTTATTCGCTGCCAATATCCCATCACATGCTGGAGAGAATTGATGTGCATCTTCTGCTACAGCAATACCAACATCAGATTGTTTTAATGCTCCTGCATCATTTAAACCATCACCAATCATCAAGACTTTTTTATTATTTGATTGATGCAACTGGATATCATTCATTTTATCCTTAGGAGATTGATCAAATTTCATCTCAGTTCCTTCAGGAAATATTTTCGATAAACGTTCTTTTTCTGATGAGTTATCACCAGACAAAAGGGAAATACCGTAGCTTTTTTCAACTAATTGATGTAATAACTTATCGATTCCCTTTCTTAAAGATTGAGCTAATGTAAATCGCCCAACGGTAGCATCACCTATTTGGACATAAGATACTGTTTGGAATGTTTTCTTTGTAAAATGATCAGAAGTAACAAAACTAGCCTTGCCCATTTTCATTTCAACCCCATCTACAATGCCTTCAATACCATTACCCTCTACTTCTTTAAATTCTGAGACGGATAACTTTTTGTCAAACGGTTTCATTGCATCGGCAATTCTACTTGATACAGGATGTGTCGATTGGGAAGTTAAAGCATACACCATTGCTTTTTGAGTCTCAGAAAGAGTTTCACCTTCATAATTAATTCCTTGTTCTTTAGCAGAGGTAATTGTTCCTGTTTTATCAAAGACCAAATGATCTACACTTGCCATTTTTTCAACTGCTCTTACGTCACGAACATATAACCCAAAACGGGCCATTATTCTCATTGCATTACCTAAGGCAAAAGGAGCATTTAAAGCTAATGCACATGGACAAGCAATAATTAACACTGCAGTAAAAGTATTTACAGCGTGTGTAGGACCATCCACATTCCACCAATAAACACCAGCAATTGATGCTACTAACAGAATGATCAATGTAAACCACTTACTAATCACATTGGTTTTTGTATGTAGAAAGTCCGCTGAGTTTTCATCTGTAAAGGTTTGCTCATTCCATAACCTTGTAAGATATGATTGAGAAACTTCTTTTGTAACCTCTATTTGAATTACTCCGGCGGTTTGTTTCCCTCCTGCATACAAAAGATCCCCAGATTGTTTACCAACAGGCTTGGATTCTCCTGTTACAAAACTGTAATCAATTTGTGCATCACCTCTTTTTAAGATGGCGTCTGCAGGTATCAATTCACCATTTCTAATTTCTAAGGTATCATTCACCTCTAATTTACTTAAAGGTATATTTTCCTTTTCACCACTTACTATTCTAGTAACAGCAATAGGGAAGTAAGATTTATAATCACGTTCAAATGATATATTATCAAAGGTCTTTTGTTGAAACCATTTCCCAATCAATAAAAGGAAAATTAAAGCACCTAAAGAATCCAAATAACCTGCACCTGTTTCTAATAAAATTTCAAAAGCACTTCTTAAAAAGAGAGCAAAAATACCTAAGGAAATAGGCACATCAATATTCACTCCTTTGTGTTTGATCGCTTGCCAAGCAGAAGTTAAATAGTCTTTTGCTCCATAGAAAAATACGGGAAGACTCAGAATTAAATTAAGGTAGCCGAATAAATCAATGAAGTTTTTATCCTCAACTGTTATCCCTAAATATTCAGGAAAACTGAGCATCATGATATTACCAAAACAGAAGCCTACCACTCCTAATTTGATATAAAATGATTTTTCTTGACTTCTTCTCTGTTTCTCTTTCTTATTTTTTTCTAGATCATCCAAATTGATTAAAGGTTCATAACCAAGATTAATCAACATTTCTACTAAGGACCTAAGGTTTATTTTTTCTTCTTCAAAAGTGATATAAATTTCACGTTTCAAGAAATTAACTTTAGCCTCCAAAATACCTCCTTGTAATTCTGGTAATTTCTCTAACAACCATATACAAGAAGAACAATGTATTTGAGGAAGGTAAAAAGATAGTTTAGCGATAGTACCATCTGTAAAATCAATCAGTTTACTCTGGATAACCTCATCATCTAAATAAGCTAATTTTTCTTTTTGAGAGCGTCCTTTTTGTCTTACACCTGGTTGATTGTTTAATCGATAATAATCTGACAGGTTATTTTCTTGTAACAAGTCATACACCATATGACAACCATTACAACAAAACTTCTTACCCTCATCATTAGTGATGATTTCATCGACACAGTCTTCCCCACAGTGAAAACAACTTTCTTTATTATTATTTGAGTGCATTCAGTTCATTTTCAATTAAGAACGGCAATTTACACCCTGAAATCATATTTCTTTATTGATAATTGTCAATGAAGTAGAATAATTCACATTTTTTACACTACTTTTGGTTAACCAATTTTTATAAGGATAAAAAATATACATGAAACTTCAACTAGGCAAAGGTTCTCAACAAATGCTTTTAGCTGCGTTTATCATTACGAGTATGCAGGTAATTGTCAAAGTAATTAATCACATTCCTCCTCAAGAAATCGTATTTTTTAGAGCTTTAATTGCTTTTGTTATCAGTTATGTTACTCTTAAACGACAAAATGTAAATGTATGGGGAAATAATAAAGGATGGCTTCTCACAAGAGGTTTCGTAGGTACTCTAGGAATGGTTTTACTTTTTGCTAGTTATCAAAATTTACCTTTGGCAACTGCAGTTGTATTACAGAATTTAGCACCTTTATTTACAGCTGTACTTGCAGTGCTTTTCTTAAATAAAACATTAAAACCTATTCAATATCTTTTCTTCGTCCTCTCTATTATAGGCGTAATAGTAATTAAAGGTTTTGATCCAGATGTTGATATGTTTTACTTAATAGTTGCTGTTCTTGGAGCTTTAGCTGCTGCGGGTGCTTATACTGCTATTGGTAAATTAAAAGGAAAAGAACACCCTGTTGTTATCATCTTCTATTTCCCATTTGTGGCTGTTCCATTAACTGGAGTTTGGTGTTATTATACAGAATGGATTACTCCTATGGGGTGGGATTGGGTCGCATTATTGACCATTGGTATTCTATCACAAGTGAGTCAGATACTACTTACCAAGGCATATCAATCTGATGATGATACAGCCACTGTTGCTAGTATGAATTATAGTAGTGTCATTTATGGAGTTGTGTATGGTATTCTACTATTTGGAGAATTCTTTTCATGGCAGGTATTAATGGGAATGCTATTAGTGGTCGCTGGATCAATACTAAATTTGATTTACACCAATAGAAAAGCCGCTATTTCTGAAGCAAAAAATAATTAATGAAATTAATTTGAATAAAAACTATTCTCAAATTAATATCTACAGATAGTAAAAGGGTCGATAAATTCTAAAATTTATCGACCCTTTTGTGTTATTAGTGAACAAAAAATGTTTTTATTCTTCTTCAGATTTTGATGAATTAAGCTTCACTCCTCTTCTTAAGTAAGCAGGTACATCTCTAAGATCTTTTAACTCATCGCTAGAAATATCTTTCATTGAGTCGATCTTTTTATAACTGCTAAGTCTACCTTCAAAGGGTGTTTCAACTGCTTCTGTACTTTCAGATTTTTGTGCTGATGGTACTGGAGCATCATAATCATCTTCTAAAGAATAAACTGTTTTTGCTTTTTCTTCAGATTCGTTGGTTTGGGGAGCCGCTGAAACTTCATCCACAGGTGTTTCTTCCTTTGGAGCTTCTTCAACAACTTGAGGTGTTTCAACCTCCACTTTTACAGGTTCAGGCTTAGCAACGTTAGTCACAGGGCGGTTTATTTTACCACCTAAGCCAGACTCCCCTTTGCTAAAAAAATCAGATGACGGTGTATCGTTATCAGCTTCAAAACCAGTTGCAATAACAGTTACGCTAATAGCATCACCAAGAGATTCATCTTTAGCAACACCGAAGATTACTTCTGCTTCTTCTCCAGCTCTATCTTGGATGTAAGTAGTTACTTGCTCCAATTCAGCCATATCAAGATCATCATAATCACTTACTACTAATGATAATAAGATATATTTAGCATTAGTAATATCAGTATTGTTTAATAATGGAGAGGCAATAGCTTGTTCCGTGGCTCTAATTGCACGGTCTTCACCCGATTCAATAGATGAGCCCATTACAGCCGTACCAGCTTCTCTCATTACAGTGTTGACATCCTCAAAGTCAACGTTAATATATGCATCAACAGTAATGATCTCTGCAATCGACTTTGCTGCTCTTGCCAAAACATTATCAGCTTGAGAGAAGGCTTCACGCATAGATGAACGACCGTAAACTTCTTTAAGTTTTTCGTTCAATATTACCAATACTGTATCACAGTGTTCTTTTAATTCTTCGATACCTGTTAAGGCACGTCTTTCTTTTGGTTTACCTTCAAAACGGAAAGGCATTGTAACAATACCTACAGTAAGGATACCTAAGCTACGTGCAATCTCTGCTATTACAGGTGCTGCACCAGTACCGGTACCACCACCCATTCCAGCCGTAATAAATACCATTTTGGTACCATTAGACAAAAATTGCTTTATATCGTCCTTTGTCTCTAAAGCAGACTCTCTACCTATCTCTGGCTTTGCACCAGCACCAAGGCCACTTGTCAACTCAAGACCAAGTTGTACTTTATTAGGAACAGGACTAGATTCTAAAGCCTGTTTATCAGTATTAGCGATGAAGAAATCCACATCATGGATTCCTAGTTCATACATGTGTCTGACAGCATTACCACCGCCTCCACCAACGCCAACCACTTTGATAATTTTGTTAGCAGCAGGATTGCTAGACATATCAAACTCGTAGCTCGTTTCAGTCATAGACTTAAAAAATTTATTTTTCTAAACCTAAAATTAGGTCTTTATTTCTGTTTATACTCAATTGCAAAATTAATTGCAAATTTTAAAAGATAATACTAATCTGAGAAGTATCTCAAGAAAATTATTATTCTTAAGACTGAAATTACATAATTTTAATACTACCTCCTAGGAGTATTAAAAAAATCCAATTTAATCTTTATAATCTTCATCGTCTTCATAGTCATCTATCAACAAATCTTTAGCTTTTTGTAAAAAGTCAGAAAAAATGTTCTTTCCTCGAGGAGCTGTCGTGTCTACCACTTTCTCTTTTTCAGTAGAAAAACGCTTTTTCTCCTCTTGGTGAATTGGCTGTTGATAAATACTTCTAGGACGATCTTTATCTCTTTCATCAATTGATTTGAACCCTGCTAATGCTAAGCCTAAAGCTGTTGCAAATTTAGGATCTTTCACTTTTTCAGAGCCGTGCGATTTACCCAAGAAAACTGTAGGATAACCAATACGAGTATCCAATCCAATTTTATATTCAAACAAGTGTTGTAAGTTTCTCAACTTAGCACCTCCACCTGTAAGAACTAATCCTCCAGCTAATTTATCTAGATAACCTGAATCTTTTAATTCAGCTTTAATTAGGTCAATAATTTCTTCCATTCTAGCCTCAATTATGTAAGCTAAGTTTTTGATGGAAACCTCTTTTGGTGTTCTATTATTAATACCTGGTATTTCAACTACATCAGAATCTTTGGTATTTGCTGCCATTGATTGTCCAAATTTGACTTTCAATAATTCAGCTTGGTTTTGCATTACTGCACAACCTTGTTTAATATCAGATGTAATGATATCACCTCCAAAAGGAATAACTGCAGTATGGCGAATAATACCATCATAAAAGATAGCAATATCAGTGGTTCCTCCACCAATATCAATAATCGCTACGCCTGCTTCCTTTTCTTCTTCAGAAAGTACTGCCATACTTGATGCTAATGGTTCTAACATCATCTGATCACTTTCTAAATTACTTCTTTCAATACACTTTGTGATATTTCGTATCGAGTTACTGTTTGCAGTTACAATATGAAAATCAGCCTCCAATTTCACACCTGCCATTCCTACAGGGTCCTTAATTTTCTCTTCGCTATCAACAGTATAATGTAATGGAAGAACATGGATAATTTCTGTACCAGGTTCCGTGATTACACGGTACATGTCATTAGTAAGACGCTCAACATCCGTAACAGAAATTTCATCCTCCTGATGGGGCAATGTGATACTACCATGTTGTCTAAAGCTTTTGATGTGCTTACCAGCGACACCAACATTGACAACATTGATCTCGATATTAGAATCATTCTCAGCATCAGTAATTGCTTGATCAATAGCTTCAGTTGTTTTCGCTATATTACTCACAGTACCGTCACGAACACCCTCAGATGCGGCATGCCCCAAACCTAGGATTTCTAACTGATTATGCTCATTCATTCTACCAACCACGGCACACACCTTTGTGGTTCCTATATCAAGCCCTACTATAATCTTTTCTTCCATATTCAAAGTGTATTTTGACAAGTAACATCTGGGTTTTTGTTATTTTGGAGGAGTTACTTTTGTACAATTCTCTTTAAAAAGTAAAATTTCTAAATATGTTACTTAAAAAGCAAATATTTCAAATTGTAAATGCGTTAATCACAAACAATTTGTCCTTCATATTGTAATTTAATGTTTTTATATACATTCCATCCTTTGTTAGCAACAATTGAATTATAATATAATTTTAGTTTACCTAACTTTTTAGAATAGCCAGTAGGAAGTCCAAATTCTATTCTTTCTTTACCTACTTGAGGATATGCAATGATATCCATATTTGTTTGTATATCTAACTGTGTAAGTTGAGCATTCCAAAATCTATCATTACTTAATGTGTTGACAAATTCTAGTAAATTCTTTCCGTACACAGATTCTTTTAAAAATTTTTGATTCAATAATTTATCCGCTCCTTTACCAGTAATTAAAACTACTCTTGCAGAATATTTTTTTGATAAACCTATCATTTTGCCTTCCTGATTAATATAAGTAGAATTTCCTGAAGGTGTAATTACTCTTGCAATTGGACGGTCTTGCTCAATATCAATAACCAAATTGTTTTTGATATCTTTTGATACTTGAGCATCTCTAACAAATTGAATTTCTTTTAGCTTATTTTCAATCTCAGTGATCGAAGCTTCTTTAACTCCTGCTTGATCAAGATTCATTTTAGCTATTGCATCTTTCACTTCGGTATCCTCGACAAAACGAGGTGCATTAAAGTTTGACACATTAATCAATAATTCTCCTTCTTGTTGTTCTGATTGATGCGTATAAGCAAAAATAATAGAAACAATAATTAAAAGAATGATTATCAAAAGGCCGATTACGCCTTTCTGGTTAAAAATTTCTTGTATATTTTTTGAGCTATTCATTTATTATGAAAGAATGTCTGCAATTTGTTTTGTGTAACGATCAATATTACCTGCTCCTACTGTCGCAATAACTCTACCCTTAAATTGGCGAATTTCATCGATTAATTGATCATCTTCTACAATCTTTTTTTGATCATGTACTATTTTACCTAGTAACATTTCAGAATTAACACCTTCTACAAACTCTTCCCTTGCTGGATATAGTGGTAACAACCAAACTTCATCAGCTAAAGATAAGCTTTCTCCAAAACCATCTGCAAAATCTGAAGTCCTTGAATATAAGTGAGGTTGAAAAATGACCGTCACTTTTTCTTTTGGGTATAAAGCTTTCAACGACTTGATAAAAGTAGTGATTTCTGTAGGATGATGTGCATAATCGTCTACATACACCTTACTCTCGTTCTCCACCCATTTTTCAAACCTTCTTTTTACTCCTTTATAGCTACTTATACCTTCTTTGACTTCAGTCTCTGTCAATCCAAGTTCTAAGGCTATAGACATGGCTAATAATGCATTTTCTACATTATGAAACCCTGGTAATGGTAAACCTATATTATGAATTTTCTTTCCATTCTGAAAAGCTGCATCAAAATAAAACTTCCCTTTCTTAATTTCTAAATGCTCTACTTTAATAACACCACCGTTAATACCGTAGGTATAAGTAGAAGAAGAATTTGTGTTCTGTAACCTTTCTATCTTATTTTCTAAGAAAAGCGTACCATCTGAAGGTAATTTATTAATAAACTCTTGAAAAGAATCAAAAACTGCATCTTCATCTCCATATATATCTAAATGATCTGCTTCACAACTTGTTACACCAATAATATTAGGCGATAAATGTAAAAAAGATCGGTCAAATTCATCTGCTTCTACCACCACAATATGATCCTCTTTTAAGCTATCACCTAAAAGCATATTGGTATTATAATTTGTAGAAATACCTCCCAAGAAAGCAGAACAGTTTTTACCTGAAAACCTCAATAAATGAGCGAGCATAGAAGAGGTTGTGGTTTTACCATGTGTTCCGGCAATACCAACAGTAAAACTAGACTGCGTTATTATACCTAAAACTTCAGCTCTTTTCTTTAAAGAATATCCTTGTTCTTCTAAATATGTTTTCGCTCTATGAGATGATGGTATTGCAGGTGTGTACACCACCAATACATCTTCTTTTTTCTGTGTAAAAAAATCTTTAGGTAAATTTTCTACACTATCATCATAATGTACCTCAATACTTTCTTCTACCAGTTTTCTTGTTAAGTCGGTTGCTGTTTTATCGTAGCCTTTAACATTTACCTTATTGGCATGAAACCATCTTGCCAAGGCACTCATGCCTATCCCTCCAATTCCTAAAAAATATATATACGGTGGTAACATTCTAATTATTTTTTTTGTAGTGCTTTTCTGCTACTTCAATTACCTTCTGAGCAATATCATTAGCGGCATTTGGTTTCCCTAAATTTAATATCGATTCACTAAGTGAAGTTTGTTTTTCTTTATTGTTGATAAGTGAAAGTATTTCATCTATCAAAATTGTTCGTGCGTCAACATCTTTTACTAATACAGCTGCCTTTTCATTTACTAAAGCCATTGCATTTTTAGTTTGATGATCTTCTGCCACATTAGGAGAAGGAACTAGTATTGTCGGTAATCCCGCTAAACATAATTCTGATATGGATAGCGCTCCAGAACGCCCAACAACAACGTTAGAAATAGCGTATACTTTTTCCATTTCTTTGATAAAAGCAACCACATGTAATCCTTCTTTTTCTCGTCCTCCAAATTGACTATGGTATTTATCAAAATAATATTTACCTGTTTGCCATATTATTTGAATTCCAGATTCTAATAATTTATCTATGCCATTAGCCATTGATTCATTCAATGTCAAAGCACCTAAAGAACCTCCAAAAACAAATAAAACGGGCTTATCAGGATTAAAACCCCATTGTTGATAGCCTTCGTCTTTTTTACTTGAAAGATCAATTATATCTTGTCGAACAGGATTCCCTGTAAATTCAATACTATTTTTAGGGAAATAATATTCCATATTTGGATAAGCAACACATATTTTCTCAGCTTTTCCACCAAGAATTTTATTAGTTAATCCTGCATATCCATTTTGTTCTTGAATAACTGTTGGTATTCTTCTATTCTGAGCACGCCACATAATAGGCCCACTTGCATATCCTCCTACACCGATGACAACATTAGGTTTAAACTCTGATATAATATCACCCGCTTTCCATAAGCTTTTAATTAACTTAATGGGAAACTTTAAATTTTCTAGGGTTAATCTTCTTTGAATACCACTTATAGGTAAACCAACAATTTCATATCCAGCTTCTGGAACTTTATCCATTTCCATCCTTCCTTCTGCACCGACAAAAAGAATATCAATATTTTTATCAGAAGCTTTTAAAGCATTAGCTATGGCAATAGCTGGATAAATATGTCCGCCTGTACCACCTCCACTAATAATTACCTTTAGTTTCATGTTATTAATTTATTATTCAAAGAATATCAAAATTAAAAAAAATGATGATTTTATACTTCATCTTAAGCATTTAATTCTTTATTACTTAAGTATATGTCAACTCTTTTAATGGGTAGGAGTGGCAAAAACAATCTTGAATCAAAAAATAAGGATTTCAATATAAAAAAGCATGCTTAAATTGATGCTTCAAAAACGAGATTACAACTGTTTTTTGAAGCATCAATTTAAGCATGCAAAAGTACACCTTTTAAAGCGACTTTCATAGAGCTACTTTGTTTTTTACGAAAGGCCGATTTTATTTCTGAGAAGAATTCCCTCTGATGATTAAGAAGGCTCCTTTTATTTCAACCTTTTCATCATCTGCTCTTAATCTGTACGTTTTCAAAGTACCTTTATAATAATAATTACCTGGCTCTACATCATTACCATTATTATCTTTACCATCCCAATGGATGTTTATATCGTCATTATTATCAATTGATCTATAATCATAGATATTATCTCCGTATCTGTTGATGACGGTAAACTCTACCCCTTGTATAAACCTAGGACACCTCATCGGTATTAAAGTATCATTGATATTATCACCATTTGGAGTAAAAGCATTCGGCATCTCGTAATAGATACAATTATCTTGAATAATGACGTTACTTAAAATACTTTCATTACCAGAATCATCTACTGCTGCCACAGCATAAGACCCCTCAACAAACTCTCTATCTTCAAAAGTATACTTGATTTTTGATGTTAAAGGAGTTCCATCTGGATGATCTAAAGTTACAATAGGTGCTCCGAATTCATTCTTACTTAAAGCTATTCTTCTACTGTAATATATATTGTACATTACAATGTCATCATCACACCCTGGTCCTAACTGATTTTGCCATGTTAATTCAACGGCGAAACGATCTTTTTCACATTCTATTTCACCATCTTTTATAGGAGCTATAATACAACTGTCCATTGTACTTCCACTTTCTAAATTTCTCAATGTTAGGATTGGAGGACATGGAGGTATTGTGTCAAGTAACTCAGTAGTCAACTCTTGTGATCTATTGATTAGTGGCTCTGCTAAAGAAGGGTGTTCAAAAGATCCAATTGTTTCGATATAATAAGAATATAACTTATCATCACTTAGAGGAGTTCCTTTACCTGTATCTCTATATCTTGTTCCTTGCGTATGAACAAACACACTATCATATAAACTGAAGGCTGTTTCGTCGACTTCAATTTTTCGATAAACCTTATGGTATACTGCTTTTTGGCTAGCTCCTTCTAGAACAGAATCAGGAGTTAGGTTCCAACCTACATTAGCATCCCAAGTAAGATCTATATAATCTAAAGAAGGGTTACTCGTTAATCGAACACTAGAAGCTAGCAAAGTAGTATCAATAGGAGCTGCATCACTTGCAGTAGTTCCTTCTAACAATTCTACCAAATAATGGAATTGTGTTTCTTCAGAATTTAATAAGATATCTTGATATGTTGTGTCTTGTGCAGCTATTACACTACTATTGATTTTGACATATTCACTATCATCCAAACGTTGATCACCTTCGCCTCTATATAAGTTATAAAAAGGAACCTTACCAGTGGTAACATCTTCAGGAACCGTCCAACGTAAATTTATTTTACCATTGTCGTTGCTTGTTTCTTCCACATCCACTTGAACCATATAGGCTCCATCAGGTACAAAAGCACAATCTTCTTGAGAAGCTATACTTTCCCCCCCTTGTGGTCTTCCAAAAGAAGCATAAATACGATAACAATAGTTTGCTCCTTGTTCCACAGTTCTATCTGTAAAACTTGTTGCCGTGGCATCAACTTCATCTACAAATTCGTAACCTGTCCAAGAAGGCAATCCTGTTTCACAAGTTGGATTAAAATCTATAGATCCTTTTCTTCTATAAATTTTTATTTTATCAGCACCATCACAATTATAAGCATCCCAATTTAAATTCACTTTGATATCTCTATTGGCTATTTCTGTTGAATTAGGAGGAGTTGCTACCAAACCAGTTGGAGCAGGTCCTAACACAGTGACATGCCAATTTTCTAAGGTACCTAAAACTTGATTTTTTTGATTAGGTTCATCTAAAGCTTTGAATGTAATTTTATAAGGTTCTTGTCTTACATCACTGCATTGTGGTGTCCAAGAAAATTTTCCGTTACCTTCTGAATTATTAATTCCTCCATAAGTTACATTGAATTGCATTTCGTTATATGGAGAAAAATTTAAACCATTCGCTTTCTGTGCTATTTCTAACTTAATACTATGTGGCCCCCAATCTAATGTAGAATCAGTATTATAACACGGTGCATTGGATTGGTCATAAGCAAAAACATCTTTCAACAAAGGATCTCCTGCAACAACACAAGTATCATTAGGTGCTTCTATAATAGGGCGTAAATTAAGTACATCATCAATAATAACTTGCATATCCCTATTTACAGAACCAATGAGAATACCATTTCTCCATTCTTCCACAAAAAAGGCTACATTATACTGACCTGCCACAAAAGGAGCATCCCAAATTAAATCACCAGTAATCTCATCAATTCTAAAATCTGCTGGTGTCTCACATTTTTCTGTCACCTTAGACCACTCTTCATTCGGGTCATCTGGGTATCTATAATTTTGCACTGGAGTATCTCTACCTTGTAAACAAACCGTCAGCCTATAAGATAAGCTATCTCCATCTACATCAAAAGCTCCTGCATTATGCACAAATTTTTGACCTATAGCACCTTTGATAACAGGCGGTATCAATAGAACTGGAGAACTATTTAGACCTAATACTGGGTTAATGAAAAATTCAGATTGAATATAAAAGGGTGTTTCAGATGATATATCCATATTTCGAACATCAGGGTTTCTGTTTCGTTCGAAATAACTTACTTTATAATTACCCACTGAAGGGAAATTATGTTCAGCTTGATAAATCAATATCTGAGTCTGTCCATCTTCTGTAAATTCATTATCATTGATATGTTTAACATAAACAGGTTCGGTTCCATCACCAAAATCAATAAGACCTTCTCCAGGAGGAACACCTGATATATCTCGATATAACACAACTGTTACAATATATTCTCTTTCTCCACCATTCGGCTTTCTTCTCATGGTAAGGTCACCTGCACGTATGTGAGTTGCTAGAACATCTGTTACACCTACAATAAGGATAAGAGTAATTAATAAAAGAGTCCGGTATAGTTTATATGTTTGCGATCTCATGTATGTTTCATTTGAGAGTATAATTGAGCTAAACGTTTAAGTTTATTTATTTAATATACAAAGCATTTTAATGATTTGTCAACTTTTACCAATGAATTGTTTCAATAGATTTCTTCAAATCAAACAACCAACTTTTTTTTGTACCATTACATTTTAAATGGAGCATATTTCTTTGATCGGCATGAACATCGTATAATAAACTATTTTCAATAGTTAATTCTTTAACTTTCTTTACTCCTGTAATTTCTAAATAGACCCAAACTGCTTGTATATCTCTATTCTGATCGGTTTCTTTTCCCACCCATAAGAATGCCTTTTCTTTATCATTAATTTTGATCTTGAAGTTTTCTTCAAAATATTTATTTATCCATTCTTCACTATTTGTTACTTCTTTTTCGGTAAATAAATGTAGTTCAGGTCCACCAATTAATTGAACTCCCTCTTCAAGGTCATCAATAAATACCTTACTTGAAATCTCAATTGATTTCGTTTCTTGATTAAAATTTACTTCAGAGACTGATAAATGAATTGGATGGAAAAATGAAAATAATCCAATTGAGCATCCAATTAGGGATATTAAAACAAATATATTTTTCATTGACAAATGTGTATTTTTAGTCTATTACAAAAACAACTATTATTTGGCTTATTCCGTAAAAGTATTTTTATTCTTAAAAAATGACAGATTTATACCTAATAATATTTTTATTTTTCAGTTAATGTTTGTAGAATTATATTACAAAAACCACTACAAAAATCTACAGATCCACAAATATCAAATTATTCTGTAATCAATCTGAAACTATTTTACACAAATGGGAAAAAAAATATTAGTCGCAGAAGATAGTTCTGTTATCCAAAACATTACTAGAAAAGTTTTACAATTTCAAAATTACGAAATCATATCTGTAAAAAACGGTCAACAAGTTTTAGATAAATTAGCCAAAAGCGATTACGATGCTATACTTCTTGACATTAACATGCCAGTAATGGATGGGATGGAATGTGCTCAAAAAATTAGAAATTTGGATGATAGTAACAAAAAGAATATTCCTATTGTTGCTATAACAGGTAATGCCAAAAATTATTCAATGGACGATTTTAAAGAGGTTGGTATTAATGAATACCTTCCTAAACCATTAAACTTTGACAATTTAGTCAACGTGGTAAATAAAGTCACTAATAATTAATTTTAATTATTTGATATAATTATAAAACTGAATAAATTACATTGCAAGGTAACTTATTCAGTTTTTTTATGTCTAAATCAAAAAGCACATTAAAGCCTACTAAGCATTTACAAAACAAATTAGAGGACTTATTTACAGAAACCGATTATCATTTACGATATGAAAAAGGGAGTTTTAAGTCTGGATATTGTGTCATTAAAAATGCTAAAATTGCGATTATAAATAAGTATTATAGTCAAGAAGGGAAAATTCAATCCATGATGGATATATTAAAAGAAATCAATATTGACACATCCCTTCTTAGTGAAAAAAATGTAGATTTATACCAACAAGTAGTAGATAACGAATTTTCTATCTAATTTAATGAAAGTAACATTTTTAGGAACAGGCACATCCCAAGGCATACCAATAATTGGCTGTAAATGTGAAGTTTGCAGTTCTCTAGATTACAGAAATAAACGATTAAGAAGTAGTATTCATATTCAGACAGATAATAACGAAAGTATTATCATAGACTCTGGAGCTGACTTTAGACAACAAGTACTTAGGGAGAGAATTACACAATTAGATGGTTTATTGTTTACACATCAACATAAAGACCACACAGCTGGAATGGATGACATCAGAGGTTTTTATTTCCTAAATGGACAAAAACCTATTGAATTATATGCTACGGACACTGTTTTCGAACAATTAAAGCAAGAATTTAGCTATATGTTTGCGGAACATAAATATCCTGGTGTTCCTTCAGTTCATCTAAATAGTATACAAAAGGGAGTTACTTTTAACGTTGGAAATACAGAGATTTTACCTATTGAGGTATATCATTATAAGCTGCCAGTTTTAGGGTTTAAAATCAAGAACTTTGCATATATAACTGATGCTAATAAAATAGAGGACGACCAAATGGAGTTTCTCAAAAATTTAGATGTATTGGTCATTAATGCTTTACAAAAAGAACCTCATATTTCTCATTTCACTTTGGATGAAGCAAAAGAGGTAATCAAAAAACTAAATCCTAAAAAAGCATACATCACTCATATTGGACATAAAATGGGATTACATGCTGATGTACAAAAGGATTTACCAGAAAATGTATTCTTATCAGAAGATGGACTTATTTTAGATATATAAACACAAAAAGGTTTCATCGAAACCAATGAAACCTTTTGCTATAATAATTTTTATTTTACTAAAGAGTTGCGATGATTGTCTCGCCTCCTCTTGTTTTTTGATCCAATTCAACGTTTATTTTTGCATCTAAAGGCAAGTAAACATCAATTCTAGAACCAAATTTAATAAAACCATATTCTTCGCCTTGCCCTACAGTATCTCCTTCATTAACGTACCATCTAATACGTCTTGCTAAAGCACCTGCAATTTGTCTGTATAAAACTTGTACTCCATTTTTATTCTCAGTAACAAGTGTTGTTCTTTCATTGTCTGTACTAGACTTAGGGTGCCAAGCTACTAAAAACTTTCCTGGGTGATATTTGAAATATTTTATAATTCCTGATATCGGATTCCTACTCAAATGTACATTTAATGGAGACATGAAAATAGAAATTTGAATTCTTTCATCTTTAAAGAATTCACCTTCATTTGTCTGCTCAATAACAACTACTTTCCCATCGGCTGGTGCTATTACTAAATTTTCTCCTTGAGGAATACTTCTTTTAGGATTTCTAAAAAACTGAAGTATCAATAAAAAGAAAATTACACTTACTGTAATCGATATTCCCTGAATTAATTTAGCCTCAGGGATAAAATAAAATAATGCTGAATTTAGAACAAAAAAAACGACCATCAATGTGATCAATAATGAATGTCCTTCTTTATGTATAGTCATGTTTTAATACGATAAACCAAATTTTCCGAAATATAGTCATCATCTTAATAATTTAATAATGATTGAATTTTCAGAACCTGTTTTTTTGTCAAAAATACTTATTTTGCTGTTTATATTGCGTTTAAATATTCTAAAAAATATTTAATGTCCGGCTCCATAGATCCTTATTCTCTTTCTATTCCTCTTTTCTTTTCGCTGAATTCTCTTCTGTTCTCTCTCTGTTTTTGTTTTCTTTCTTTTAGTACTCTGTACTTGACCTCTATGTTTATCACCGTACTTTTGATTTTGTCTATGCTTATATTTATTACCCCTAACTGATGCACCACCCAATACTGCATGACGGTGTTCTTGTTGGATACCACAAGTTTTTATAGGACAAAGAGGTAGTTTTTGTTTTATGTCATAAGCTAACTTTACTTCAACGTTAAAGCGACTCATAAACATATTAGACTTAGCACTTTCGGAAGCTAAATTATTAACCGTAGATACATCACTATATGAATTAGATCCAAAAGAATAATCCATATTCATCATACCTGTTAAACTTAACTTATCGGAGACATATTTTGTGTATCCTACACCAAGTTTTACCCCAAAAGTAGTAAAGTCACCATTACTTTGCATTCCAACAGTATCTGTAGTTACACCACTTGAATTATCAATGTTATAATAATTATATGATGTAGTTCCTTTATGTAAGATTGGTGAAAAGCGTACAAATAAACTTTCTTTTACATAAGGTAAAAAGTAATTCCCAATATACTTTAAAGGATAAAAATCGCCATAAATTGCAAAGGATTTAATTTCTGAATCTGTATATGAACTTAAATAAGAGTTTTGGCCATTACTAAAACGAGACAATCCAAAGCTACCCCCTACCATTAAACCATCAATTACCTGGAAATCTGTGCTTAGCCCAAATCCCCAACCCCATCCAGCATTTGGCAATTTAACTTCATTACTAGGTACCAAAGTTGAAGGGTTGAATTGACTTATTGTAGAATTATAAAAAGTCTGTTCAGATTGCATACTAAAGCCCACTTTCCATTTTGCATATTGCGCCCACCCTTGTTGAGCACTCATCAAGAAAGTTAAAAGTAAGATAATCCTAAAATATTTTAAGTTACTGAACATCTAAAACCAAAAAGGGTGAAATACTATAGATTAGTCCGATTATTATTATGCAACTACTGTGCAATTCTTTCAAACTTTCAAATATACAGAGAGAAAATTTAAAAGATTTCATTATAAAAATAAATCTTTAAAAAAACTCCCTTTTATTGAAATAAAAAAGAGTGGTCGAAACTCGAACACTCTTTCCTTCTTAAACTAAACTAACAAACAAACTTTCAACTAAATAATATTTTTATGATGCCTGTAAATAAGCATCTTGTTGTATACAATATTTCATGTCTCCTAAAACACTTTCTAATAAATGTTTAGGAACTTCACTTTTTAAAATTTCTTGATATTCGTCGCTAGACAGAATTTGCTCATTTTGTCTGGCGTTACTGAAAATTTCAAAAACACGAGACTCAATGTAAAGCTTTATCACATCTTCTAATATCACAGATGTGTTATTAGTTGTTGATGTTATATCATAAATTGGGTTAGATCCAGATGTATTATTTATAGTTAATACACCATTTGTAAAGTTGTTGCCCTTACTTAATTCGAAGTTGAATTTAATTATCATTGTAGGTTGTGAAGTGCTAGGTTATTAAATACTTGTAAATATTACATTTACAAAAGAATAAATTAACATAGGTTTACACAAGCAATTACTTAAAAAATTTAACTTCAAATTGAAATAGCACAACAAAATATTAATATAATTACATTTAAAGCTTCTTCATTTAATGCAATAAAACATTGTCTTTTCAATAAAAAAAAGACAATTAAGTGTTTTAATACAATAAATTAATAAAATCAGATAATTTCAATTTATATAAATAATAAAAGAGCCCGTAATATTACGGGCTCTTTTACAACTAAACTAACAAACAAACTTTCAACTAATTTTTATTATGAGTAGGGTGTTTTTGGGGTTATTAAAGGTAAATATTTTTATGAGGCATTTCTTAGCATATGGTCTTCTTCAAATATTTCTAGTCCGATTAATTTGTCATAGACAACATCTGCTTTTAACTCGCCTTCTAGTACATCTAAATAATCTTGAATCATTGCCACTCTGCCTTCTTCTCTAAATTGTAGAAAAGTTTCATAAATTCTAGTTTCGGCAAACTGATTCATACCCATAGAAAGAATAGCATCATATTCCTCTGGAGAAAGAATTTCACCATTGGGATCTAATCCGTATTGCAATTGATTATTCTTATTAGTCACCACCATGAAAATCGGTGATGTAATATCAGAATATTTCAATTCTCCTTCTAAAGTAATTTTATGGTATGTAATCATGGCAGCAAATGATTTAAATATGATAAAATGTGTTGATTCTTTATTTTTTTCAATTTTGAATCTGTTTACAATTAGTACTTAATATTTTTTATGTACAAGTAATAAAGCCGAAACAAGATATATATATTAGAATAGTTATATAATAAACTTTATATACTCCAACCAAAAACTGAAAAAAAGCTAATTAAATAAACATGATTGAACTAAAATTGTTACAGTGAAAAAGTTCCATGTAGATATTTTCCTTACGTAACAAAATGGAAATATGAAAACAATTAATTAGAATAATGCAATTTAATCTTTCGTATTTATCCGAATACGAATCATTTCAGGAGAAATAGAGACTTTTCGAGATAAAAGTTGAATACATTGATATAGGGTTACTTTATTATTTCTAGCTCTTAACTGAATAAAAAGCTCATAAAGTAATACTCTTAGTTTGGACGCTGAAAGATCTGATTGGTCATCAGAAAGTGATTCAGTTCTAAAAGATTTAAAATACTTCGTTCTTGTATCTTCATTCAAAGATAAAGGTGTAGTGATTATTGAAAGCATAGTTGGTTATTTAATAAGGGTAAGTGTTAATTTTCTAGTCAAGGTATTACAATTTATAAATTTTTATCTGATTATCAAATATTTACATAAAATGTATCACAAAAAAAAGAACCTATGAATTTCACAAGTTCTTTTCACTAAAACTAAACTAACAAACAAACTTCCAACTAATCGAATATTTTTAAAGTACTTCAATGAGTACGTTTTTTCTTTGTTTTTGCATTGTTATTAATGCTGTGAAATCAAATAAGTATTTTTTTTACACTTAAACAAATCTTCGTTAATACTTATTTACATTTCGTGGAAAAATACAACAATTACAGCTTCAAATACTAAATTCCTTTTCTTAGGTACTCGTTATGTACAAAACCACTCAATACTCTACAACGTACTCTAAGCCAATCGTTTTTCTCTTCTAAAATCTCTACTTTTTCTAAATTATTCAATCCTTGGTCAAGTACCTTAACCGCACTTGCCTGCCCTTCTTCCCTAATATTTAAATAACCGCTTTTAATTTTAACAGCAGGATATTCACCTTCCAAAGAGATATATTTCTTCGCCACCCAACCTTCAATACCTTGTGTTTCTACCTTAGACCATTCCTCTTTTATTGCAATTACCTTTAATTTTGTTCCTTTTTTTAACCTTTCAATAATTCTACTTTTAGCAGATGTAGAAGTTCTAAGGTTTAGTGATGAAGAAACATCTACAATTACCAAGTCTCCTTCCTTTATATATATTTCCTCCTCTTCTTCAGAAGTAGACTCTTTTTGGCTCGTTATAATTTCCAAGTCAAAATCGCATACCAACCCTATTAACTCTGAAATTGTTTTTCCAGAATTAAGCAGATCTAAAATGCCATCTTTGCTAATATTTTTACTTTTCGTTTTTAACTCTAAGTCTGCATAACCACGGCCTAAGAGTACACACCCTTTAGTATCTGTAAAAAAATTCCCTGAATGAATTAGAATATGTGATCTCCCGTTCACCTCTTTACCGTCTTGTTCTTGTATATGAAATGCTCTGTTGGCATAGGCTCCCACAGTTCTAAATGTTGCCTTATAATTTCCCGTTGGAATACATGAAATTCTATTTTTATTTTCCTTCCAAGGAAGCTCTAAAGTATCACAACAAAATATCTCATTTTGGTCATCATCCAAGAGTTGAAATGATCCAGTTGTTTGCAAAGGATGATAATTATTTCTTGTTAAAATTGCTTTCATTTCTATCAGATTTGTTTTCGGTATAATCACAACTTAAAGATTCTTAGGTGATAAGTCAATAATTGACACCCCTTACCTACATTCAATCCGGATTTTTTTTGCATATTTGCAGAAATTATTCCGACAATACTTCAACATTACTCAAGAGATGAAAGTACTCATTCTTGGCTCTGGGGGCAGAGAGCACACTTTAGCGTGGAAAATAGCCCAAAGTAATAAACTGACAAAATTATATGCAGCTCCAGGTAATGCTGGTACAGCTGATATTGCTCAGAACATTAATATCTCCGTAACAGATTTCCCTAAATTAGCACAATTCATCCTCAATGAAGGTATTGAAATGCTAATTGTTGGACCTGAAGCTCCTTTAGTTGAAGGTGTCGCAGATTATTTTGCGAACGACAAAAGCCTTTCACATGTAAAAGTTATTGGCCCTAAAAAAGCTGGTGCTTTACTAGAAGGCAGTAAAGATTACTCTAAGAAATTTATGGTTCGCCATAATATTCCTGCTGGTGCTTCTAAAACATTTACTTTAGAGACTATCGAGAGCGGTTATGTATTCCTAGAAATGCAAAAACCTCCTTACGTTCTTAAAGCAGATGGTTTGGCAGCTGGGAAAGGAGTTCTTATTATTGACTCTTTAGAAGAAGCTAAAAAGAGTTTAAAAGAAATGCTTAGTGGTCAATTCGGTGAAGCAAGTAAATCTGTTCTTGTAGAACAGTTCCTTGACGGCATTGAATTATCAGTTTTTGTAATCACAGACGGTAAAAACTACATCACTTTACCTGAAGCTAAAGATTATAAAAGAATTGGCGAAGGTGATACTGGTTTAAATACTGGTGGTATGGGAGCGATTTCTCCTGTTCCTTTTGCTGACAAGGCTTTCATGGAAGAAATTGATAAGACTATTGTTAAACCTACTATTGATGGTTTAGCAAAAGATGGTATCGATTATGTCGGATTCATTTTCTTTGGCCTAATTAAAGTGGATGGCAAACCTTATGTTATTGAATACAATGCAAGAATGGGTGATCCTGAAACAGAAGTTGTGATTCCTAGAGTAAAATCAGATCTTTTAGAAATTCTTGATTTAGCAGGTCAAAGAAAACTTGATCAAGCATCAATAGAATTTGAAGAAGGATATGCAACTACCGTAATGTGTGTTTCAGGTGGATACCCTGAGGCGTATCAGAATGGAAAAGAAATTACTGAATTAGATAAATTAAAAGATGTTACTGCGTTCCATGCAGGTACTACTTTTAGTGAACTAGGTGAAGTGGTAACAAACGGTGGTAGAGTGATTGCCTTAACAGGAAAAGGTCCTGATATGAAATCTGCTCTTGCTAAATCGTTTAAAGCTGCAGAAACCGTTAAGTTCGATAAAAAATACTTCCGATCGGATATAGGATTCGATCTTTAATCATTTGATTTATAATAGAGCCACTTAGTCTAACTAGGTGGCTCAATTAATTTACACAAACTCTATGAAAAAGGTGGGCGTTTTAGGTGGCGGTCAATTGGGACGAATGATGATCCAATCGGCTATGAACCTAAATATTCAAGTGAAAACTTTGGATCCAGATCCAAATGCACCATGTAAAGCTACTGCTCATGAATTTATTGTGGGCTCTTTAAATGACTACGATACAGTAATTGATTTCGCTAAAGATGTAGATGTTCTTACCATCGAAATTGAAAATGTGAATACTGAAGCACTTATTGATCTACAAAATAAAGGTGTTACAGTTTACCCTAAACCAGAACATATTCAAATGATTCAGGATAAAAGGGTGCAAAAACAATTTTATATTGATAACAACATTCCTACTTCTCCTTTTGTATTAATTGATAGCATTGATCAATTAAATAATCATACTGACATGCTTCCTGCTGTAATGAAAGTAGGAAAAGGTGGATACGATGGTAGAGGAGTTCAAGTAATGAAATCTACTGATGATTTTTCAAAAGGGTTTGAAGCTCCTTCTCTTTTAGAGAAAATGGTTGATATCGATAAAGAAATTGCCATTATCGCTGCTAGAAATGCTAATGGAGAAATAAGCATTTTTCCTGCTGTGGAAGTTGTTTATCATGAAAGTAACCTTGTTGACTACTTACTATCTCCTGCTACTATTACTACTGAAGTAGAAGAAAAAGCGAAGGAAATTGCCACGTCTTTAGTGGCAAAAATGGAATTTGTAGGGTTGTTAGCCATTGAATTCTTTGTCGACAAAGAAGGACAGGTTATCGTCAATGAAATAGCTCCAAGAACACATAATAGTGGACATCAAACTATTGAAGGTAATATCACTTCTCAGTTTGATCAACACATTAGATCTATTTTAAATCTACCCCTAGGTAATACTTCTAGACGTTCTGCCTCTGCTATGGTGAATGTTTTAGGAGAAAAAGGTTACACAGGGGAAGCTATTTATGAAGGTTTAGATGAAGTTTTAAAGCTTCCTGGAGTATATATCCACCTTTATGAGAAGTTCATGACAAAGCCTGAAAGAAAAATGGGACATATTACGATTATTGCCCCGTCTAAAGATGAGCTTTTTGATAAAGTAGATGCTGTAAAAAAACACTTTAAAGTGATTGCTTAAATTTTAACGTTTTAAGTCAAAATTACATCACATTAATTCATGTTGTTTTTTCTGAACAGTGCCTTTAAATAAAACCTCTATTTATATGTTTTTTAGCACTGTAACCACAAAAAGTCAATCATGAATTATTTTTGGCTTAGTACTTATTTTTGATAAATAAACAATAAAAGGGAATCAAGGTATTAATTATCTTAATTCCCTTTTTTTGGCATGATTTTCAACATTTTCATAGTGAAATTAAATCCTAAGTCATGTCTTATAAACTATTATTTTTTCTTCTTATTTCACCCATCTTTTGTTTTGGACAAAAGTATTTACCTTTCTCACAAGAGGGTAAGTGGGGAATCATAGATCAAAACAATACTATTTTAGTAGAAGCTGAATATCAATGTGCTACGCCAATTAAAAATGCTTCTTATTTTAGAATAGGAAAAAATAATAAATTAGGATTAATTGATCCAAAAGGAAACACCATACTTCCAATTCAATATCAAAGAATAGAATACATTGATGACAATATATTTATTGTATGGGAAGATGATGGGGCCTATTTAATCAACCATCAACAACAAAAATTAAATACAACACCTTATCAGTATATCTCTCCTTTTGATCCCTATTTAAAGATTCATAATAACAATAAAGAAGGTATCTTATCTAAACGTGGACAGTTAATCACACCTATACAATACGAACATATTGAAAAACAGCAACATGTTTTTATTACTAAAAGTGGACTTCATTTTGGCTTCTTAAATTCAAAAGGGAAAGAACAAATTGCACCTAAATACAACAATTTAGATTTTTTAGATCAAAATCATCTTGTGGGAAGTATATCGGGTGGACCTCTTAAAGAGGTTTTCGTTTTAGATAAAGAAGGAACTATTTTAGATAAAAAATCATTTAGCAAACCTCGCGATCTTACGCTGTATCAAGAAAGTTTGTACTTAAAATCTGAAGCACAAAAAGTAAAAAATGCTAGAGTTCAATATCCTCAATGGGTAGATATAATGGGCGATAAATATTTAGTTGCTCCTACTGGGAAAGTGATATTAAATAATGCTGCTTTTTTCTATGTTCATGAAGACCCTAAATCTGGGTTAACCATAGCCCGAAGAGAAGAAGCTGAAGGAGAATATGCCTATTATCTTATCGATCAGAAAAAAGGACGACCGCTTTTTAAAGATAGTTTTAAAGACATCGTATTAGATGACTATAACTATTCTGAATGGGCTAGAATTACAATTGACACACTTTGGGATGCCTTAATTAATAAAGAAGGAACGGTAAAACGACAAATCAATAACAACGGTAATGATTATAAAATACACAACATAGGAAACTTTTATGATCAACGTGCTTGGTTTAAAACTCACAATGGAAAATATGGAGTGATAGACAGCAATGCCAAAGTGGTAATCCCTCCTATTTATAACGTAATCTCTGATTTTAATAATCAACAAGCTGTTGTTCAGAAAAATCATGCATTTGGATTAATAAATACTGATGGTGAAATTATTGTTCCAATCACCTATAATGGGTTTTCCAAACTCCACAACGGTTGGTATACCGTTAAAAAAGGAAATGGTAGTTTAGGGAAATGGGGAATAATCAATGAAAAAGGACAATCTATTTTACCTTGTAAATATGATAAAATATACCTCGATGATAAAGGAGCAAATACCAAGTTAAATGGGAAATGGGGCCGCTATTTGAAATCAAATAAGTGGGCTTTTCAACCTAAAATACCTGTTGATGAAATGCACCCATTTACTTCCTCTATTTCAAGAATCCAAAGAAAACCAAAATACGATCCAATTGATAGGAAGACATTAATTGGTTATCAATTAGAAGGGTATATCGATGAAAAAGGAAACATCATCATCCCTCCTATCTATAATGAAATTATTGGTTTTGAGAAAGCATGGGAAAAGAAAGAAGGAATTGGTATACTTAAAAAAGGCAATAAAGTCGGATATGTAAATTACTTAGGAGAAGTAGTATTAGAAGCAAAATACCTATCAGCAGAAGGTTTTGTAAACATTTGGTCCTTGCATGATGGAGCTATTGTAGTTAAAACTAAGGATAACACTTACAATGCTGTCGATTATAATGGTCATGAATTACTAACGGAAGAGTTTGATTTTCTAGCAGAAAAATTCATCCAAATTCACCATGACAGTTCAGGGGTTTGTATCGCTGGTGTCAATAGTAAAAAAGGCTTAATTGATTTTGAAGGAAAACGTCAATCTCCTTTCATTTATCAACAGTTATTTGAATTGGATAACTCTCATTTTATTGCACAAAAAGATAATAAATGGGGTATTATAGCAGCTAATGGTGATACTCTTTCTGCATTTGAACACACAAAATCTGCCCCTTTATATGGAACTTATGCTATCAAGTACTTAACTGATTCTAGTGCTCAATTTAAGATTACCTCAGAAGGAAAATGGGAGTCAGGAAAATTTGATACTCCTTCAAAAGTACTACTCGATAAAAGTCATGAATATAAATACTATCATATTGATAGTGATTATGCTATTGTTTCAAAAAAAGGAAAATCAAAATTAATGGGAGTTATTGATGCCTCAGGGAAATCATTAACCAAATTTGAGTTCAAAAAAATTGGTCCATTTAGAGAAGGTTTAGCATTTGCCCAGAAAGATGGTAAAACTGCAAAAGATCGAAAGTATGGTTTTATCAACAAAAAAGGTAAATGGATTATTTCTGCTAAATACAATAAAGCAAAGAGCTTTTCTAATGGTAGAGCAGCAGTAAATATGAAAAATAAATGGGGTTACGTAAATCCAAATGGAGAAGTAATCATTCCCATAAAATACAATCAAGCAGAAGACTTTAAAGGTACTATTGCAGAAGTCGATCATCATTATTTAATTGATCTCAATGGAAAACAAGTGGGAAGCATTAACGATGAAGAACAACTTCTAAAAAGTAAACATGGTAAAGGAATTGTAAAAGGGATTGGCTATCAACAGCATATTTTCTACAATGGCTTAGCTTTATCTGCAAGAAAGTTTGATGAAGTTACCTTATTCAATGCATCAGGAATTGCTTTTGTCAAAACTGGTGATGTTTGGGAGTTAACTAGAAAAATAAATAAAACTACAACAAAGAAGAAATTCACCAAATTTGATATGGAGCTCTATCTATCAAAATTTGGAAATAAAAGAAGAGTAGTTTCTTCTACTGGCGATGTTGCTCAAGATATGGGTTTTGAAAAAATCAAATCAGGAAAATGGAGAATGATTGGTATTGATGGACAACCTTTAAATAGTATCTTATTTAATAATGTGACCTACCTAGAAGAAGATGATGAGTTTATAGTAGAAACAACAACAACAGAAGAAATTGTCAACTTTGATGGTGAAACGCTAACAAAAGAAAATGTTTTAGGTAGTAGAGTAACACCTAATAATCAAATTATTATAATCGATCAAAAAGGAAACAACTCACTTCTAAAAAATAAGAGCAAGTATAAATAAATCATACTTGCTCTTACATAAATGATAATGTTTAACTTTTACTTAAACAGCCCACTCCATTAATGATTGTGCCTGCTCAATACCTTTATTAGTTAACGATGCTTGTGTTTTGTATCCGTTGGTTTTAATATCTTTGATTAAACCACTGTGATGCATTTTATTGACTAGTCCGTTAATCTCATCCGTTGTAACGCAAATTCCAAGGTTTTTGGCTACATCTTGGAATGTTTGACCTGACTGTAGGCATAATCCTACTAAAATTTTAGATATTTTTTTTTCTTTGGACATGATAGTGAATGTTATAGTTCTTGTATTAGTTATTTGGCTTAATAATTCGTTCGGCAGTTAAAATATAATATTGAATACTACTAAACAGCCGAGTTCATTAATTTCATCGCTTGCTTTGAACCTTTAGCAGTTAGGACTCCACTTGTTTCATTTCTCGTCCTTTTTACCTTAGAAATAAATCCTCTAGCTTCTAATTGAGATGCTAAATCATTTAATTCATTGGAATTAACATTGATACCAAGATTTTTTGCAATTGATTGTAATGATTGCCCTGTGTTGAGACACATTCCTATAAGGAATTTCGAAAATTTTACTTCGTTCGACATCTTATTTTAGTTATTTATAGAAGGTTATTAACTTATTTAATCTAATCCGGGGTTATTCTTTTTTATTTTATTGAATCCGGGGTTATGGTTATTTCTTTGATCGTCAATTGATTTAATAATTCGTAACAATACAAATATCTTTTTCCGCAACCGATTTCGCAAGTTTTCTCTGTTAATTGTTTGTAAATTTTAATTGTATGAATAACAATTAATTAGAGTTTATATACAATAGATATTAATATAACATGATGAAAGTTATTAAACTAAAATCATTATACTATCTTTGTCCGTTCACTTAATAAAAAACATGAGTAGTATCAGAAATATTGCTATAATCGCTCACGTCGATCATGGCAAAACAACATTGGTAGATAAAATGTTGCACGCGGCACAATTGTTCCGCGAAAATCAAGAAACTGGAGAGTTAATTCTTGACAACAACGATCTTGAACGTGAGAGAGGTATAACTATCCTTTCAAAAAACGTTGCTATTGAATATAAAGGAGTTAAAGTCAATATTATTGATACTCCCGGTCACGCCGACTTCGGTGGCGAGGTTGAACGTGTATTGAAAATGGCGGATAGTGTATTGCTTTTAGTAGACGCTTTTGAAGGCCCAATGCCTCAAACAAGATTTGTACTTAGTAAAGCACTTTCTTTAGGTCTTAAACCAATTGTTGTTATCAACAAGGTAGATAAGCCAAACTGTAGACCAGACGAAGTTCATGATCAAGTATTTGACTTGTTCTTTAACCTTGATGCTACTGAAGAACAATTAGAATTCCCTACATTCTATGGTTCATCTAAGCAAGGATGGATGGGTACTAGCTGGGAAAATCCTACAGATTCTATTGTTCCTCTATTGGACGGAATCGTTGATTTAGTTCCTGAAGCTCCATCACCAGAAGGAGATCCTCAACTACAAATTACTTCATTAGATTTCTCAAGCTTTGTTGGACGTATCGCGATCGGTCGTTTAACTAGAGGTACACTTAAAGAAAGATCTTTTGTAGGTTTAGCTAAAGCTGATGGCACTACTAAAAAAGTTCATATTAAAGAACTTCAAACTTTCAGAGGTTTAGGTAGAGAAAAGGTATCAGAAGTTAAAGCCGGTGATCTTTGTGCCATTGTTGGTATTGATGATTTTGAAATTGGTGATACTGTAACATTGTTTGAAAATCCTGATCCACTACCTCGTATGGCTATCGAAGAGCCAACAATGAGTATGTTGTTCATGATTAACAACTCTCCTTTCTTTGGTAAAGAGGGTAAATTTGTAACATCTCGTCACCTTCGTGATCGTTTATATAAAGAAACTGAAAAGAACCTTGCTCTAAGAGTAGAAGCAACAGACTCTGAAGATAGATTTATTGTTTACGGTCGTGGTATTCTTCACTTGGCTGTATTGATTGAAACAATGCGTCGTGAAGGTTATGAATTACAAGTAGGTCAGCCTCAAGTATTATTCAAAGAGATCGATGGTGTTAAAAACGAACCTATTGAAACATTAGTAATTGATGTTCCTGAAGCAGTATCTGGTAAGGCTATTGAATTAGCAACTCAGAGAAAAGGTGAGTTATTAATTATGGAACCAAAAGGTGATATGCAACACCTTGAATTCCAAATCCCATCAAGAGGTATTATTGGTTTAAGAAACAATATCCTTACTGCAACTGCAGGTGAGGCTATCATGACACACCGTTTTAAGGAATATGCTCCTTTCAAAGGTGAAATGACTACTAAATCAAATGGTGCGATCATCTCTGATCAAACTGGTACTCCTACTGCTTACTCTTTAGACAAGTTACAAGATCGTGGTGTATTCTTCGTTGATCCAACTGAAGAAATATATGAAGGTCAAGTTATTGGTGAATTCAACAGACCAATGGACTTAAGAGTAAACATTATCAAGGGTAAGAAATTAACGAACATGCGTGCATCTGGATCTGATGATAACAGTAAAATTGCACCTAAGCGTTTATTCTCACTTGAAGAATGTATGGAATACATCAGAGAGGATGAGTTAGTAGAGGTAACTCCTGAAAACATCCGTATGAGAAAAATCAAACTGAGATAATGATCAGTTTATAAAATACAAAACCTCATTAGTTTATCTAATGAGGTTTTTTTTATCTTAAATTCTAGAGTTCATCATCTATCATTATAGAAGCACACAATAAAACGGTAGCCACTAAACAAATATCTACTCCTACTTTATATATTTCTCTTGATGATATTTTAACTAATATTCTTTTTGTAGAAAATGACATATTTTACTCTTTTTGGTTCTATTTATTATATCATTCCAAAGAAAATATCACCAAAATTTAAAGTACAAAAAAAGGTAGCTTAGAATCCTAAACTACCTTTCCAACTTAGTATGAAATGAAATGAATTATTACTTTTATATTTTATATTTCTTTATCTATTCTAAAGAATTGTAAACGAATCAGAATATTTATTTCCTTCTACAGTTAATACTGCTCTGTAAGTCCCCTCTGGAAAACTTGATAAATCTATTTTTTTCAAGTTTTTCGCTCCTGCTATAAACTTCTGATCAAAGATCGTTACATTCTTATTATTGTATAACGCTAATTTCACAGGTCCGTTGACTTCATTTCCAATTGTTAACAATAATTTATCAAATTCAACTGATAATGATAAATTGGATTGATGCGAAGTAAGTGTATAACTCATCAAAATAGCATTTTTATCAGGTGTGATAAAAAAGTTTCTAATAAGATGATTCCCTTCAAAATTCATTATGAAGGTATATTTACCTACAGATAGCGTTGAAAAATCAAGAGTGGCCTTATACTTACTCTCATTGTTAATGTCACGTTTTACAACAATGTTTTCATTCGCATCTTTGATCATAAGTTGCACTTCAGCTCCTTCCATATTATTGATGCTAATCTCAACGGATTTACCATCTTTAGAAGCCTTAAATTGATATGACAAGCCTTTTTTTGCCAATGAGATGTTACCTATGAATAGTAATGGTAACAGTAGTAGAAAGTATTTTAAAAATTTAGTTGTTTCCATGATACTTCAAGTGGAAAAGTTGGGTAAGAATTTATTATTGTAATTGAATGCATTAATCAAATGCATTATAAATCATAATCAACTAATAGATAGATACCTTTAGTCAACATAAAACAAGTTGTTTGTTGCACAAAAATAAAAACCATAATACAATTTAAAAACTTATTTACGTGGGTAAGAATATGTATTTTAGTACAACAATATTTAAAACTACGTAACCTTCTGATTAATAGTTTTCTAATTAGTTCCCTTTTTTTGTAATTATTAAATATTTAATAAAAAGTTAATATACAATACTAATTAAATACTATAATTGAAGAAAAAATCAGCCACATAACCTTTTATATAATTATCCTTATTTAGTTTAAGGTTGTTATATTTGTACATCCATTATTCTATATTTAATTCAAAAAATTTGAAACAACACTTCATATATATCCTGTTTTTTATATTTCATTTTTCAAAAACAAATGCACAGTTCTTGACAAATGATAGTTATAAATATCAAACGGCCCAGGAAGTTCTAGAAACTATATCAAGAACTAAAGGCGATAACAGAAGTGTTCCCATTCTTAAGATATCCAAAGAACCTCTATACATTGCTAAATATTTCCCTGGAAATAGTAATCATTATATCTACCTAGATGAGAAAGTATACGATTTATGTAGTTCAACAGGTAGTGACTCTTTAAATGCCCTTGCTTGTATTATTGGACATGAATTAGGGCATTATTATGAAAATCATGCAAATAACTTTGGATTTTCTACGGTATCCGAAATTCATAGTCAAACCACTTTAGAAGACGAAGCAGATAAATTTGGATTATTTTATGGGGCAGTTGCAGGTTATAAAACTCATATAATTTTCCCTAAAATTCTGGATAAAATTTACGACAGCTACAAACTAAGTGATAATATAAAAGGGTACCCTCCTCTAAACGAAAGAAAAAAGATAGTTCAAAAAGCTATATCTGAAGTAGAAGCACTCATCAACATCTATCAAATGGGACAAAATCTTTACGCTATACATCAATATGAAGCGTCTAAAAGTTGTCTACAATTTATTATCAATCATTTCCCAAGTAAATTAATCCATAACAATATTGGTGTATGTAAATTAAATATGCACTTAAACAGTGTCAAAGACCAATCTTTGTATCCCTATATTTATCCGTTTGAATTCGATGTTAGAGTTAAAAAGAAAGTAACTACTGAATTAATTAGTAGAAACATGACCTTTGATTTAATTGATGAAGCTATTCAAGATTTTAAAATAGCGATAGAATTAGACCCAAACTACGAAATAGCCTATATCAACTTGGCATGTGCTTATTCTATTCGTGGAAATCAAGATGCAGCAAGTGGTGTAATCATTGATTTAAAACAAAAGAAAAATACTCTTTCAGAAAATGCTTATCTCATTCAAGGGATAAGTAAGGCATTAAATGAAGATTATACCTCTGCAGAAAGTATCTTTAAGCATCTTCATTCGGATAGTGATATCAACAACTATAACAAAAAGGTTTTGAAAGCTGAAATGAATAAAGAAGCTTCTTACTATGATAATTTCATGGAGTGGGTCAATACTTTTTTTGAGAATGAAAACGAAATTGTAAATCAAAGAATTCATACCTCCCCAGAAACTGAAAAAATAAATAATCTACTTCCTGATGACCTTAAAATAACGGATCAATTTCATGAAGTAGACTTAGGTAATTGGGCAGTATTGTACTACCATGATGAAGGAAGTGTTGGAAAATATATATACAGAAATAAAACCACTGAAGTCTGTATCATACAAACATTCGATAATCATCAAAGCAGTAGCTCAAAAGATATTTCTATTGGAGATGACATGAGTAAAGTGACCAATATGGAGCATTATGGGTTTCCAACCTTTAGATGGAATAATAGACCTTATACCATTCTTACCTATTATGATACCCAACTAGGATTCACGTTTGAAAATAAGAAAGTAGTCAATTGGTTCCGATGGTCCATCCAAAATTAATTATTTTAGCAAAAGTGGTGTTTCCGTAAACTCAATAAAGTAGTTTTTATTATCTAACTTCAATTGAAAAGATGGAGTTGCTGTAGCATCAAACAATAGGTTAACGTTATGTTCTTTAACATCGTTTTCAAAATATAGAGACAAAACTCCATTATTAAATTTATAATGGTTTTTGAGTTTTTTATTCATGAATAATTTCACCTGAATATTTTGTTGTTCTTCTTTAGCAAAACCTAACCCTTCATTTTTCTCTTCTACCTGTATTGAATATTCAGAGATCATCTTCATAGAGTTTTGAGGAGTACTATCTGAATTAAGGTAAAATAAGCCTGTGAAAGCAACTATTAAAACTGACGCTGCAATTCCTACAATCCTTGTAAACTCTATCTTTCTTTTTTGGTCTTCTTGAGGGTGTTCAACTTTAAAAACTACTTTTTTAGTTTCCTCAATGTCAGCTGTATTTGCTTTTTGCTCAAAAGAGTTTAATCTATCTTTTAATAGATTCCTTTTTACTTGTTCTATTAATAACTTTTGAGCATCAATTTCTAATTTAAAATCTTTGTCTTCCTCAATTTTATTTTGAACATATTCCTCTAGTTCTTCCGACAAAGAGTTATTTAAATAATCGTCTATTAAAGTCGTTTTATCTGGAAGAAATGTAGACTCAAACTGTTTAAGTTTATCTATTAATGTTTTCCTTTCTACAAAATCTATTAAATATTGATGAGCTTCAAACTCAATTTTAAAGTTTGCATCATCATTTAACTTCTCTTCAAAAGCCAATACCTCATCTTTATTTAATGTTTTATCTAAATAAGCATCAAATAATGTAGTTATTTCTTGATTTTCCATTTTACCATCCTTTTGATTTAAGTATTCCAACCGCTTCCTTTCTTGCCTTTTCCATACACTTATTCAATTGAGATGTTGCAGATCTAGCGTTAGCAAAACCCATTTGCTCTGCTATTTGAGCCATAGACATCTTTATCTTTGAATATTTAGATAAAATGAGATCTTGGCATTTATCACCTAAATGATTTATTATTTCTGATAAATCATCAAACAATTCGTATTGTTCTTCATCAAAGTTGACAGATTCATCCAATAAAGAATTATCATGATCTAATTCATCATTCTTTCCTTTATTGTTTCTCAAATACACTCTCCATTGATTATAAGCCAATGTGTAAATGTAATTTTTAAGATTAGAATCTTCTCTTACTTTATCTCTTTCGACATTTTTATGAAGATCAATAATCACATTCTGAAAAACCTCTTTACCTGCTTCTTCATCACCTCCGTTCTTTTTAACAAGACTTATTACCATTGACTGATAATTGGTGTATAAGTAAGTCCATGCGGATTCTTTATGTACTTTTAGGTCCTCTAATAAAGTGTTTAAGGATGTTTTATATTGTTGATGTACCATCATTAGTTTGATCTATAAAATTCAATACTACTAAATTAAGCTCAATTCTTTAAAAGAGAATATTCGCAAGCACTTTTTTATTTAAAACACCCATTAATATCAAATATTAGAAAGGATAAGGGTATTCATTTCATTCAATGAATACTTTACACTATGTTATATCAATAAAATGAAAAAGTCACCTCCTTATTAGGGAGATGACTTTTTTAATTAAAAATAAATGTAATTATTCAGAAGATGATGTTTTTTGCTCATCATAATCTCTTTTCATTACTTCTCTCTGACGTTGTCTTGTCGATTCTTTTCGAGATTTTTCAATTTCAATTTTTTGCTCCACTGTACAAGGATAATCAAACAAACAATATTGTTTAATTTGATCAACAACTACTTGTGGTACCATACTTTCCCAAGCAGAATTATTTTCTTTAATCATTTGTAATACTTTATCTGAAATAATATTTAGATTTTCTGTATCACAATTAGATAAGTCCTCTACTTTATTGGCATCAACCATAGCATTGAAAAGAGAACGAATCTCTTTATCCATAATCATGTTTTTACTTGTCAGAACAGTTTGCTTATTATGATCATGATCTCTCGAAAGAGAAGGATAAACATAAAGCTTAATATTTCTACCAAATAAGAATCCAAAGGCTTCTAAAATACCGCCTTTAAGGTGTTCATAATATTTAGGAGTAAAAATGTATTCCAAGTTATACATACCTACTGCAACGCCAATTTTTCTACCTCTAGTAAATCGAGAAAGGTAATTGGTTAATCTATAATACTCTTGGTATTTAGAGATCATTACAGTGTACCCTAACGAGCAAAGCATATCTATTCTATCTAAGAAATCGCTTTCATCTTTTTTACGATCCTCAGATATTCTTAGGTTCGCTAAGGTAAGCTCGGCAACTGTTACTATATTATTTTCGTCTACTTCAGGGTCGTTCTTAAAATGTTCATAAGAACGCTCCATCATATCGATGTTTACTTTGGTAATTGGTCTAAATCGACCTCTAAGTACCAAGATGTTTTTCTTGTAAAGGAATTCTTGTGGTAAAGCCACTTGACCGTCAGGGCCAAACATAGTTGTTTTTGCTAATCCATTTTTTACTAATAATAGACTTAACAAACGGTTATCTACGTCTAAGAAATCAGGTCCTGATACCCTTACGAAGTTGACAATAATTTTATGAATACTTAATTCGTCCATCAAAGAACTTAAAAAGTCGTCCACATTGTCTGTCATGTAAAAACATGCATAGATTAAATTGACACCAAGAATACCAATAGTCTCTTGTTGTAAAAGTGGATCATTATCTTTTAGTTCTACGTGAAGTACGACCTCATTGGCTCCTCCATTAGGTTTTGTCTGAAAACGTAAACCTAACCAACCATGTCCTTGGTTTGTTCGATTAAAGTTAAGCTGTTCTACAGTATCTGCAAAAGCAAAAAAACAAGTACTATCTGATCTTTTAGGTAAACGCTCTCCAAGTAAGCTAAACTCTTTATGAAGCATGCGCTCTACCCTACTTTGACAAACATATCTACCTCCTGGTTCTGGACCATAGATAGCGTCTGAAAAAGCCATATCGTAAGCGGACATTGTTTTTGCAATAGTACCTGAAGCGGCACCTGCTTTAAAGAAATTAGCAGCCACATCTTGACCTGCACCAATTTCTGCAATTGAACCATAAATATTTGGATCAAGGTTAATTTTTAAAGCCTTTTCCTTTGTGGTCAATTTGTTGAATCCCATAATATTTGGTACTCTGTTTATGCTGTGTGAATATATAATTTGTGTTGGATGAAAGACATTATATAGTTTAACCCCACAACACCTTCAATGTTATAGTAGTCTTACAAATACAATACCTTAATGTTCACTCCACAAATGTAAAATTTATTTATGGATTCGTTCCACTATTAAGTGCCTTACCATCAAAATAATGTAATTATTACACTAATTATCACGAAAACAAAATATGACTAAAAAATTGTCAATAAATAGTCTAATAACACTCGTGACTTTTAATGAAAATGATTTTCTATTAAATCATTTGAAATCGATATTTTCAAAATAAACTTAAAAAGTCTAAAAAGATCCGTAGATCTTACGAATTACCCATTCTGAAAACAGTAAAATAAAAATAAATGCCAACATCCAATAAGTTGAACCTAGTTCTTTATAGGTCTCTTCTGCATGAATTTTTTGAGGCGATTTATTACTTTTCATCAAATCGGTGAAGCTATCAATACTAGATGCATCAAAGAATCCTCCACCTGTTTTATCTGAAATATTTCTCAATAATTCGAAATTAGCCGTTGGATTTAAAGCTTCTAATTCCATTGTTTTTACTGTAAAACTTCCCGTAGCATATTCTGTTTTATCATCAATTTTAGTTGATGCTTTATACGTGTAAACACCTTCAGATAGATCTGACAAATGGTATTTAAAATATGGGGAAGAATTTAAATAAGTATAAGTAGATTTCTCTCCTTTATCATTTCTAATAACTAGATCTATTGTTTGTCCATAAATAGATTCATAGATATCATTATATACATCTGTTTCGATCACAACATCTTCAATATCTGAATATTCAGATTGGGTTGTGTTTACTCTAAATCTTCTTTTATCTGTTTTAGTAGATAGATATTGAATCACCTTACTAATTAGTTCATCAACTGCTCCTTCTTCTAAGTTGAGTAACCCTTCTTGTAGCCTCCACTGCCATAATCCTGTACCCACAGTTACTGCAGACTTTATCTCATTAGTTTCTCCTATGATCATAAATGGTTTGGAGGTTGTCACACTTCCAATTTTATGATACATCAGTGTATGACCGGATTTTAATTCATATTCTCCAAAAGGAACTTCTATTGGAGGCATTTTTTCTATCAGATCTTTTTTCTCTTTCTGGAAGGTAAAAGTCTTAAAGTTGTCATCAAAAGCAACGGTTACTTTATCTTTTTGTCCTCTGTAACCTTTAATCATTAAAAGAGAGTTTTGGGCATTAAACAAATTAATGTCTGTTTTATCACCTACAATATACCAAATAGGCAATCCTTCCTTTAAAAACTTTTTGATCAGCAACCCTGCTTTTTGTTTGATATTGGGAAATTCATGAAGAATCACTAAATCATATTTTGCTTTTTTATCATACCCTAATCCATTTTTAAATTTTAAACCAGGGATATAGACGTGCAATTCATAATTTTTATTTTTCTCAACTCCTGCACGAATAGCTTTAATATCAGGGTGTGGTGCATTGGCTATAAGTAAAATCTTTTCTTTACCTTCAATTACTTCTACGTAAGTAGATTTTAAATTATTTTCTTTTGAGAATTCACCATCAAGACCTCTTACAGAAACAGTAAATTTTTGATAGCCTTTCTTTTTAGCTTCAACTAAAAACTCTATTTGTTCAAAACCTTTCTCACTTGCGATTTTATAACGTTTACGCTCTAATATTTTTCCGTTATTGCTTAAAGACACTTCTACTTCTTTCCCTACAAACCCTTCGTTTACAATTTCAGCCAATACAGGGAATTTATTTCCCATATAAGCTATTTTATTAGCATAAATATCTTTTACCTGAAGATCTATTTGTGGAATGGTATCTCCTATACCTACTGTATAAATAGGCACTAAAGATGGAACATAAAGTGGAGAAAAGCCCTGATTAAAAATACCGTCAGTAACTAAGGTAATACCAGCAAGGTTTTCGTGTTCATTCAGCTCCTCTAACTTTTGAATAGAATTACTTAAGTTGGTCACTTTATAATTAAAAGACAGTTGATCTAAACTAGCTTTTGTCAGCATTTCTCCACTTAAATTATAAAACTTAGTTGTGTAACCATTGTTCTCTAATTCTTCAGCAGAGGTTTTAACCTTATTGATATAAGCTTTTACATCTTCAATAGGGAGTGTGGCTATCATTGATTCTGAATCATCAATAATATAAGAAATGATAGGTTGCTCAAAATACCTCTGAAGACTTTTAATCATAGGATCCAACAATAAGAAAAAAATCATCAGTAAAGCTGTAAACCTTAAGACAATCAAAATTCTATTGATGTTCAGTGTCCAAACCTGTTTTTGAGTGTAGAAAAAATAAGTAGCGATAGCACATAGGGTAATTCCTAAGAACATCCACCACCAAGAGTATTCAATATATAGTCCATTCATGGATTTAGATTTCCAACTTCTGCTTTATTAAAGTGTCGATTGATAGATAATTATTCAACTATCAAATAAACTGATACTAAAAGTTAAAATCAATTCTTAGAGTATGCAATAAAAACCGTAACTATTTCGAATTAAAGATTGGCTGAAGCATTAATTCCATATAAAACTCCTTCATTCACCTTATCTATCATCATTTTAGCCCCACCTACAAATGCAGGAGGTAGTGAATAGACATAACTTAAAACATAATATTGTACTAATGTTGTGTTTTCATCTAATGCATAATAGAAGGAAATTTGACGAGTAAGGTAATTGGTTTTCTGCATCATCACTCTATCAAAATTGGACCCCTCTTTAACTACTGTACGTGTTGGCTGTAGAGTTTTATCTTCCCATTTTAATTCTCCCAATGATTGAATCATAGATTCAACATGCTCTTGCATCACCTTTTCATTGGGGTCGAATACATTAATAATAAATTCGTATGATGGATTAAATTTACTTCCTTTAGCCTCATACAATTTATCTTTTTTGGTTACTTCATACCCTTCTACATTGCTGTTTTGAAACTTTTCAGATAATATTTCTTCTTTAGTAAATACTTTTCTAGGAAGAATAGCAGTACCTCTAGACATCAAAAGATAAAAGTCTTCCTTCTGATCTTCTGAGCTACGAAGAATATCATACATCCATTTATCTTTCTGAAATTCAACTCCTTTTGGACTAATAGATTTAAAAGAAATATCATAACAGATATTGTAAATCTGAATCTTATTATTCATCAAATCCTTAGATTTTAATGTATAATTAGATTCATTTTCCTCATTTAAACTGTATTGGGCTTGAGTAAAAAAAGGGATTAATAAGGCAAATAAAAAAGGTATTTTTTTGATCATTAGTCTATACTTCTCATTATAAATAATATGGTTCTTACCACGTAAGTTACAATAAAAGCGACTAACATTCCTTGATAAAAGTAAGACCATTGAGGTTCTTCTTGTATTATATACATGACCCCTAAAAATACAGGGATATAGCCAATAACAAAAAAAGTAAAGAACTTCAGCTCTCTAAATATAATTGACCAATTCATTTCTTTTTCTTGTGTTTTTTGTTAGATGATTTTTTTTGAGGAGCTTCTTGCTGATCTTGCTTTTGAGGTGCTTTTTTAGATAATTGTATCAATAAAAAACAAGCCCCTGACAACATAAAAAGCCAATAGCTACTAGGTATACCATAATGAAAAGTTTGGTGTACCCCAATAATGAAAAAGGCGGCACCAAGTGCCACCAATATCGTTTGTTTCATATCTTTTTGGTTAGTCTACGTACACTGAACCAGTAATATAAAGAATTTCGTATTCTTCAGGATTGTTTTGGTTTGCACGCATACCTTTACCTGTAACAATTTCATTTTCTGTTGTAATCTTTACATTATCATCTGTAAAAATATCACCAGTTTCTTTATTAAAGTGCAAAGTATCTGTTTCTAATTTTTGCCCTTTCTTAAAGTCTTCTAATACAACATTAGAATACACTGTATACATAGTACTGTCTGCAGTATAAATAGCACTATCAGCAATCAAATGAGAAGACTCCTCTTTTGTTTCCTGATCATAAGTAATGATATCGATTCCATCAGGATATCTTTCATTACCGTTTTTATAACGCATTTGTACCTTTGCTTTTAATTTATTTTTAGGCATTGCATCTTCTGTATGCATTGTCTCAATATTAAAAGCAGTATAATCTGGAGTATCAACTCCTAGTGCTATTTGTCTTGCTTCTTTTTTAGTTCTTGTTTTTTTTCCACAAGAGAATAATGCTACTGAAGCAATTAATAATATGAATATCTTCTTAACCATTGTTTGTCTTGTTGTTATGTGTAAACACTTGACACTACAAAAATATACATAAGATTGATCTTTGTAGCTAGATTAACAGTATTTTAGTTTTTATAGACTAATTTCTTCTGTCAACCGTATGAATTTCTGTTTTATTACCTACTGAAGTGATTAATAAAAACTGTTGAAGCTCTGATTTATAAATCATTTTTATTTCTGATTCATTCTCTAAACTTGATGAGATAAATGGTTTACCGTTGGAGTAATACAAATATGTTTTCTTCTCTTTCGGAAAAGTGATAGAGACTATTTCTGCATCTATACCAAAATCAAAGCATTGACCGATAGCTAAAGATTTCTCTTTAAATTTCTTGGAGAACATTAACTGCCCTCCAGAATTTTTGATCTTGATATGGCCATATCTTTGATCCATTATTAAATAATTCCGATTTCTTGCTTCATCAATCAATAATTGAAACCTTCTATTTGAAGCTCTATCTCCCAACATCTCAAGGCGTTCTACTCCACCTTTTGCGTTAACTTCTACAAGTTCCCCAATCTTAGATATGAAAGTAATAGAAGTCCCCTCTAAAGTAGCATCTTCTACGACAAAAATCTTTGGTGAAACCTTCTTTCTAAATAGTTTAGGAAAACCATTCATATATCTCCCTTCAGCATCAAATAGAATCAACTTTCCTTCATCTGATAGAGTAATCACATAATTTTTAGCATTAGACTCAAATACATAAGGTGGCATACATAATTTCTGCAATGTATTCACAGGTTTCCACTTCCCTCTTAAATTTCCATTCGGGTCCATGCCATAAATATTCCCAAGGGTATCTACAGCTAAAAGAATTCCTTCTGTATTCTGATAAAAATCTTTACTTCCATCGGCATGCCATGGCAACCACTTTAAATAGGCTACTTTAGAGATATCAGGTAAATTAACAGGGTAATCACTATAATATTGAGCTTCTCTTGAAAGATGAAGTACTCTATTATTTTGACTTACGAATAAAGACGATTTTTGATTTTCATCCCAAATTAATTCAGGTTTTGATGATAGTTCAGCATCAAATTCTTGATAAAAAACAGTATCTCCAGTAAAATTATAAGCCTCTAAAATATTTTCCTTATCAATCAAAGCAAACCCTTCTATCCCTCCGAAAGCATCTTTATAAACAAAGGGAGGATATTTTAAAGTCACTCCGGTCTCTTTAGAAAAGAGAAGTTCTGCCACTCTTTCCTTATCTTCTCTTAATTCACCACTAAATAAACCTGACCATTCAAATTTATTGGATTGATATCCCCAAACCTGATAATTTAGGCTTAATAATAATTGACGATGTCGATTAAAATAACGTTGATAAGATGGCGATAATGCATTGATTATCGAAGACCAAGAAGTTTCAGAGTTAAAAACCATCGAAGCTTTAAACTTTGTTGATTTCAACTTTTTGATTAAAACATTAAACTGTTTTTGATTGACCCACCTTCTTTTTACCAACCAATCGTTAAGCCATTTTGATAATGTAGGTAGATCCCCACAGATCACAAGAAAATTATCTACCTTAACAAGGTAAGTAACTGAACTTTTTGCTTGAAAATTTATTCCAAACATACCTCCAGTGAGGTCACCTTCTTTAATTCTTAATATTGAAAACCCACTCCTACCAATAACTTCAGCTTTGGTTTTTGTTGCTTTTTCGTATGATCGTTTAAAATCTATAAGATCTTTATCTAGGGCAATATTATCTTCAATTTCAAAGAAAAAAAGACTATTCCATGTATTACCGGTCACGTTAGCAACTGTGGCTTTTACAAAATCTCCTTTTAAATGATTTGTCAGTAATTTTGGTTGAATCCCTTTTTTATCAAATGATTGCTGTCTGGATGAAATAAAATTAGAACTTCGGGTGTTACTAAATACTTTTGATTGTTGGATAAACCCTTCTACATCACGGACATTCCATCTTTCATAAAAGGCTATATCATCTGTCATCATCTTAAAAGTATGATCTTCAGAAGATCCTAAATAGTCATCAACATAAGCTAAAAAACTATCCTTTGATAATTGATTATGTGCTTTTACAGTAACTTCGTTCTCTTTCTCCTCACAATCGTATAGCCTTAACCCAAAGGTATAGCTCAATAAATCAGGAAACGGATGCTCCTTTCCTAAATCTTTCATCCCAGCAAACCATTCCACAATAGCATTTGGTCGAAGCCAAATATTTACTCCGTCAATTAACTTATTAGAAGAATTGTATTGATGAAATTGTTGATTTAGAGTTTCGAAATAATATTCATCATAAAAACGTTCACCATCATTTCTAATGGCTTCTTCAATCCATAATGCATCTGTTGATGCGACAATAAAATTTCTAATTTTTGCGACTGATAAAATTTCACCACTCAAGTCAAACTCTTGAACTTCGACTCCTTTATACTGTCTGTGAAACCTTTTATTGGGTAAACTTTTTAGTTGCTTAAAATAATCTAAGTAAAAACGTTCCTCTGTTGGAATATAAAACGACCAAGAAGAATATTTACTTCCCGTTGAGTTTAAAGAAAAATAGACATTACCTTTCACCCCTAGTCTAGGGTTGTTTACAGCAGAGTCTAATAAAGTTAAAAATTGATTTAAAATTTGAGACGACTTCTTACCACCTTCTAAATCATTTAATGCATTTAAAAACGTGGACGAATCTTTTACAGCAATAAGCTGTTCAGGATGCTCTACTTCTATTAATGCAATTGCTTCACTAGCAACTACATGCCATATATCGGTTTCGTAAGCAGATTTTCTGGCAAAATCAATAAAATAGAACCCGATAAATATAAATACCAGGGCTATTAATTGAGTGATAAAAAGCTTTTGTTTGTTGATTAATTTAGGCAAGGGAAAATGATTTATTATCCTTTACTTTTAATATTCATTTGGTCAAGAAGTTCTTCTAAAATGCGATTGTATAAAGCATCAGAAGCAGTTCTTTTAGTTACAGCTTTACTAGCATGAACTACCGTACTATGATCTCTTCCTCCAAATTGATTACCAATAGATTTCAATGGTTCTTTAGTATATTCTTTTGAGAAATACATGGCAATTTGTCTCGCCTGAGCAATATCTTTCTTTCTAGTTTTGGACTTCAGTTCATCGACAGAAATACTAAAATACTCAGAGACTATTTGTTGTATAAACTCAATAGTAATTTCCTTCTCTGTATTTCTAACAATATTAAGAAGGGCATTTTTAGCCATGTCAAGATCTACTTGTTTCTGCATTAATGATGCATTTGCCACTAAAGAAACAAGAGTACCTTCTAACTCCCTTATATTCGAATCAATATTATAGGCTAAATATTCAACAACATCATCAGGCACCATCACTCCTTCAGACATCAATTTTTGCTTAACAATAGCCACACGAGTTTCAAAGTCTGGCTTTTGAATATCAGCAGTTAATCCCCATTTAAACCTTGACAATAAACGATCTGTTAAACCTTCCAAACTTCTTGGAGGTCGATCTGTAGTCATGATTATTTGTTTACCATTTTGATGTAAACGGTTAAAAATATGGAAGAAATTCTCCTGCGTTTTCTCTTTCTTAGCCAAGAATTGAATATCATCAACAATTAGTACATCTACCTGTAAATAGTAGTTGGTAAATTGTTGAACATTATTGTTTTTAAGTGCTTCAATAAATTGAGTTGTAAATTGCTCGGAAGAAACATACAATACAAATTTTGAAGGATCACTGTACTTTACTTCATTACCAACAGCCTGTGCTAAGTGAGTTTTGCCAAGTCCAACGCCACCATATACTACTAAAGGATTGAAAGCTGTTGCTCCAGGTTTTCTAGCAATTGCGATACCTGCAGATCTAGCCAATCGATTACAATCACCTTCGATAAACGTTTCAAATGTATAAGTTGGATTCAAGTAAGACTCTCTATATGAGCTTTCCTGAGCATTTGGCACTCGAAAATGATCAACAAAGCCATCCATATCCCCTCCTTGAGGTTGTGTTGGAACTCGTCTTTGTTGTTGTTGGTGTTGTTGTTGTTGCTGCTGTTCCATCATTCTATTTTGCTGAGAATTACGGTATTGCGGCATATTATCATTCCCACTCTTTCTATACTGAGGAGGATTTTGATAACTATTATTATTTTGATTTCCTACAACATTGTCCCTATTTTGATGAGGATTATTGTTGGAAGACTGAGGCATTTGCCCCTGATTATTATTATTATTTGGAGGATCTCCCCATAAATTTCTTCCTATGTTGTTTGGAGGTTGTGGGCTTCCATAAGGATTAGGCATTGAGCTATTCTGATCAGAGTAATAAGAATTCCCATCATTATAGTTCTGGTGCTCATTATTTGTAGAATGATTTTGATTAGGGTTAGGGTTAGGAAACCCATCATTCTGCATATAGTTTTGTCTATTTTTTTCTAAGTTTTCCTTAGCATATGGGTTCGGATGAGAAGGTCTTTGATGTTGATCGAAAGAATTCCCTCTTTGTTGCCCTCCTTGGTTTTGAGAAGAGTTTTCTTGATAAGAAGGATTATAATCCCCTTGATTAGAATTTGGTCTATTAGGATTGGCTGAATTATCTTGCTGAGGGGTGTTATATTGCTGCTGAGCACCATAACCACCTACTTGATTTCCATTACCATATCCATTTTGACCATAATTTTGATCTTCTTGTTGAGGTGATTGTGGTCCTCTTTGAACGGTAAAAGGTGCATTTTTAGGACGTCGAGTCATCATCATAGAATACTCTAACTTTCCTTGAGGTCCTAAAACGGCACTAATAGCTTTTTTCAGGACATGCACATAATATTCCTCTAGCCATTCATAAAAGAAGGGACTTGGAACTGCAATTGTCAAGACATTATTCTCCAGTTTAACGGGTTTAATAGGAATAAACCACGTATGAAAACTCTGTGCAGAGATCTCATCTTTTATAATGTCAAGGCAATTACGCCATACTGTTACACAATCATTTCCCATTTAAATTCCTCCTCTTCTATCTGTGCTCGAAAATATTAATGAAATAATATGCTAAAATAACGTTTTTGTCCTAATTGTTCATAAGTTATAAACAATAATTAGTTAAAAATTATTTCGCCTTCTCAATACATTAACACAATTATTTCTCGTTTGAACCAAATTTCAAAAATTTGGCAAACAAAAAGCCCAAATCTTTTAAAAAGATTTGGGCTTAATTTTTATCATCTAGATAATTATTCCGCTGAAGGAACAACTGAGATGAAAGATCTCCCCAATCTTGACTTTTTGAACTCTACAGTTCCGTCAACAAGTGAAAATAATGTGTGATCTTTACCCATCCCTACGTTAGAACCAGCATGGTGTTTAGTACCACGTTGTCTTACTAGGATGTTACCAGCTTTTGCAAACTGACCTCCGAAAATTTTCACACCAAGTCGTTTACTTTCCGACTCTCTACCGTTTCTTGAGCTACCCGCTCCTTTCTTGTGTGCCATGTTTTTTTATCGTTAGGAATTTCGGTTCCAAATAAATTAGTTAGAGATACCTTCGATAAGGACTTTTGTGAAATGTTGTCTATGACCGTTTTTCACTCTGTATCCTTTTCTTCTCTTTTTCTTAAAGACGATAACTTTTTCGCCTTTAACGTGACCAAGTACTTTACCTGTCACTTTTGCACCTTCTACAGTTGGTGCTCCTACTGATACGTTGTCAGCGTTATCTACAAGAAGAACCTTCTCAAATTCTACCGCAGCACCCTCTTCAGAATCAAGTTTGTGCGTGTAGATGTATTTATTTTCTTCAACTTTGAATTGCTGACCTGCTATTTCTACAATTGCGTACATTATGTCTTCGATTATAATTTCCCTCGAAATGCCTGCAAATGTAACTTTATTTTTTAGAATAGACAAACATTTTACTATTAAAACATTGAAGATTAATCCTTAAAGAATTTAAATACCCGTTTTTAGATCAAAAAAAGGGGGTTATTGAAATTAAATAAATCTAAATCCGTTAAAAACTGATATTATAATGAATGAATCCTTCTCTAATTCAGCGACTATATGCATCTTAGAAAAATACCATTAAAAGTATTCTTAAAAAGGGTATTTCTTCCTTATTTAATTTTGTATTTTTGTATCATTCCTAATATTTATTGAATCAAAACACAACTCCACTAATGAAATAGAGGTATATATATAAAGGAGTTATGGTAAATTACGGATTAGGTAGAACAACATTATTGGTATCATATGAAGGAGAATAATAAAGATATAAAAGACGTTTTCAAAGACACGAGTGCAACTGAAACGAATAAAAAAAAGAAATTTCAGTTAATTAAAAGAGATAATTTTGGCAATGTTCTTTTTTTAAAGCGAATGCTAATTGGTACTCTTGCAGCACTTACTTACCCAAGACTCAAGCTACATAATAATTTACAAGTGGAAGGAATGGAAAAACTCAAAGACCTTCCCAAAAACAATGTATTATTTGTATCCAACCACCAAACTTACTACACTGATGTGATTTCTTTTTATCACATTTTTGCTAGTGCTAAATGGGGATTTAAAAAAGGTGTTGCTCCTTTACCTATATATATGTTGAATCCAAGAGTAAATACTTATTATGTCGCTGCTGAAGAAACCATGAAGCAAAGTGGTATAATACCAAAGATATTTTCTTTAGCCGGAGCTGTAACAGTAAAAAGATCTTGGAGAGCACAAGGTAAGGATGTAAAAAGGGGTGCAGATATTAATGCTCCTTTAAAAATTAAAAAAGCATTAGATCAAGGTTGGTTAGTAACATTCCCACAAGGCACTACAAGTCCTTACGCTCCTGTAAGAAAAGGTACAGGTAATATTATTAAAAGTTACAACCCTATTGTTGTACCTATTGTAATTGATGGCTTTAGAAGAGCTTTTGACAAAAAAGGGTTATTATTTAAGAAAAGAGGTACAAAACTAAAGGTCAAAATAAAAGATCCTATACAATTTTCTAGTGATGTATCTGTTGATGACATAGTTAAGAAAATCACTAATGAAATTGGTCAAAACCCAGATGACAAACCTAAATTTGACTAATTATATTATTTGAATTTAAAAAATAAAATATAAAGTAAGACGGATTATTTTGGAATTATTCAAGTAATCCGTTTTTTTTGTGTTCAATTCTTTGTGTGTAAAATAATTACAGTCTTTGCCATTTTCTAATTTTTTTTTGCACTCAAACTATTTTAGTGAAATAACAACAACTTTCTATCGTTACTTCTACAGCTGCCCACAGCATTACCTTTTATTATTATGAAAAAAAATATAATATTCTTCATAAGTATATTTTTTGTACTTACTTCTTTATCTGATTCTTTTGCCTCCTTTTCTCCTCCATTCTGGGATGGAGTACTTTTAGCTAATAGATCGGAAGGACAGATCTCTGCTTTTGTTGATAAAACAGAGCAAATCAATGAATTAGTGATCATTGCTAATATCAATGGTAAAAAAATTGAACACCCTGTTAAAAAATACGGCAGAATGCTCAAGGTTAATTTCCAAAGAGACCAAAGAGTAACTGGCTTTATTATAGTAAAAAAATTGGGTTTTGTGGTCGCTTCAGTAAAAGTTCATGATATTATTTCATCAAATCAGCATTATCTTTTAGCTAGAAGTGCAGTGATGAAAAATATGGACAAACAAATTGGTTATCAATTTACTTCTAAAACTTACACTTCTGCTCCATCTAGAACAGCTATAACAAAGAATAAACAAAAAAATGGAGATGTTCTTACCTCTAGTCAAGTAGGTGCAGGCTTTGTTTTAAAAGAAGATAGAAAAAATAGAAAATCAAGAGGTGAAGCAGTACTAGAAGAACTTCCAACACAAGAAGTCATTGAAGAAGAAAAAATAGAAGTTGTAGCTACTAGAAGTGCTGTAAAGGTAAGTAAAACCAATAATTTACTCCTTTTCGAAAAAGTAATTCATAATTCCTTATTTCCAAAATATATAAAAGGTCAAAAGAAAGAAGCCACAAGATCTGGCGTTTCCGTTAAAAAAGATGCAAGACACTTTGACTCGGATTATAATGTCGTGAAAGATCACGATAGTTGGCTCTACCTAGAACACAGAAGAAAAGATACAGAAATGGCTTTTGATGGTGAATATCTATTCTCTATTGATAAAAGGTACTTTGATATTAACTATAAAGATGAAGAAGCAGTTAAATCATTTTTAAGCAAACATTACATATCGGTTAAACCTCATAATAAGAAACTTCTTGGTTTTTATTATAGAAATCATGAAATCATAGCTTTCAAATCTAACCAACCATATCATATACAATTAACAAACCAGAACTTATTAAAAGTAAAAACTGGAGGTGAATCTTACACTTTTTATTCAGACAAAAAATATTTAGTTGTGAAGCAAAATGGTAAAATACTTCATAAGCTTAGTAAGGATATCCTAAAAATCGACAGTCAATTTTATTACAATAATTAAATTTTATTGACTTATTTCGTGGGATTTAATGATTTTGTCTAAAAAAAGTTTTTTTTTATTTACATTTGTTTTTATTCTAATATTGATGTTCTCTAGTTATTACACAATAATTCTATTTTTATAATTTCATTACCTAATGAATACCAAAAATTCTACTTACTTTTTATGTCTATCTATTTTCGCATTGTTATTTGGCTTTAAATCAAGCAATGACTGGAACGGTGTTTTATTAATCACCGAAAAAGACAATAAGTTTTATGCATTTGTTGATCAGGTTAGTTCAACAGATGAATTGTCCATTGTGACATACATCGACAACAAACGTTCTTCGACTCCTATTAATAGTAAAGGAGAAGTTGCCTTAGTTGATATGACAAAAAACAGCAAAGGATATGTTGCTGTTAAAAGAGGCAACCATATTGTATCATCCGTTCTTATCGGACAGATAAAATATTCTGATCCAGAATACTTTGATGAAAGAGTCAAAAATGCTGGAGGTGATGATTCTTACATGGCAGCGGCAGCTACTCAAAGTACTACTAACAGCCCTGAGGAAGAAATGGCAAAAGATGAACAAACTATTACTCCTCCTGTAGAAGTAGAAGAAAAAGATTCTATCGAAGTAGTTACAGTTGATGCAGCCACAGACTCTACAACAACAAAAGAAGAAATAGAAGCTACTTCAAATACTTTCGAGATGTCGGTTTATGAAGAATTTCTAGTTTATAATCATTATAAGCATAGCATGAAAAACGTTGATGAGATTAAGTCTCGTGACGATTTATCTGAAGAAATTAAAGAAGAAGCTAAATATTTAGATGGTGAATTTGAAATCTTAAACGATTATTATTCATGGCTACATTTAAAAGACAAAGAAAAAGGTGATGAATGGGCATTCGATGGAGAATATCTTTTCAAAATCATTCCTAAATACTTTGTTCTTAAGGATACTGAAAAATATGAATTGAAAGTATTTAGAGATGAGCACGATATCAGAGTTAAACCTCACAACAAAAAGTGGGTGGGAATTTATTATAAAGATTTCTTACTTTCTGAGTTCAAATCTGAAGACGGTTATACTTTCAAGAAAACAGATAATAACAATTTCACAGTGAACATCATGAAACATGAGTACAAAGTAAACTGCTCAAAAGATCATGTCACTATTAGAAAAGACGGTGAAATTATTGAACATTTCAATACAGAGTCTCTAAAAGAAGAACCTGTTCCAGTTTTTGATAATTAAGAACTTAAAAAAAATCCACTTTTAACAAAGTGGATTTTTTTATGCCTCATCATTTCATTTCTAAGAAAACAACAAATTCATTGTTGTTTTTTTTTATTTTAAAATTTATCACTACATTGACATACCGACCAGTTGGTATGTAAAATATTATAATGGAAAAAGATACTAAATCACATATTATAGACATTGGGGTAAAACTATTCCAAGACAAAGGGATGAATAAAGTCTCTTTAAATGAAGTAGTAAAAGCATCTAATTTATCTAAAGGAGCTTTTTATCATCATTTTAAAAATAAAGACGAATTAATAATTGCTTGCGTAAAGGCTTTTTGGAGTGATATGGCTAAGCAATTCCTCGATATTCCCTTTCAGGAAATGAGCTTAAAGGAAGTAATGGATATGTTATTAGAACAATACAAATACCTTCTTCAATCTTTTGAAGAGGAGAATAACAACACCTTCGAATTTTATATGAACATTCTCTTTTATATAAAAAATGATGAGGAATTATTAATAATGAGCAAGACCTACTTCCAACAATACACCGATATTTTCAGCCATTGTATTCAAAAAGATCAAAATAAAGGTCTCATAAAAAAAGAGATTGATGCAGTGAAGTTAAGTAGACACCTCATTACCACTTCTGAAGGATTTGCTCTCATGGCTTTCTCAAAGATCTATGATCAACCTATGGAAGTGATAGAAGATATATATCAACAAGTTTATAACTCAATTAAAATATAAAATGAAAAAAAGTATCACTACTATCTTAATTACATTATTTAGTATTTCCTCTTTGCTAGCTCAAGATGCTAAAGAAATAATTGAAAAAATGATGGATCAACAAAGGGGACAAAGTAGCTACACCAAAATGACAATGAAAGTTGTTCGTCCGACTTGGACAAGAACTATGGAAATGAAGTCTTGGTCTAAAGGTACTGATAAATATTTCTTAGTGTTGATTACCTCTCCTGCTAAAGACAAAGGATCTGCATCGCTAAAGCGACAAAAAGAAATGTGGAGCTGGACCCCAAGTATTGAAAGGACTATCAAAATATCTCCTTCGATGATGTCACAAGCTTGGATGGGTTCGGATTTTACTAACGATGACCTTATGAGAGGCTCATCAGTAGTAGAAGATTATAGCCACAAATTACTAGGAAAAGAAACGGTCAATGAAGTTGAATGTTATAAAATAGAATTGATCCCTCATGAAGATGCTGCTGTTGTTTGGGGTAAAGTTATTACTTGGGTATCAACTGACGGATTATATAATCAAATGAAGGTTGAAAACTATGACGAAGACATGTATCTAGTCAACACTTTGAATAACTCTGAACTGAAAGAATTGGGTGGCCGAACTATTCCTACAAGGATGGAAATGATCCCTGCCGAAGAAGAAGGAAAGAAAACAGTCATGATTTACCATGATGCCAAATTCAATCAAAAAATCTCTGAGAGTTTCTTCACTCAACAAAACATGAAGAAAGTACGCTAATCTACCCATTATGCTTATTACTAAAATTGCATGGCGGAATTTATGGCGAAATAGAAGAAGAACAATAACTAGTATTTCTTCCATATTCTTTGCTGTTATTCTAGCTATTCTGATGAGATCACTTCAAGAAGGTTCTTATCAACAAATGATTGACACTGCTGCTCGTTTTTATATGGGCTATGCTCAAATTCATATGAAAGGTTATTGGGAAGATAAAACCATCAATAACCTCATAGAAGATAAGGAAGAGATAAGAACTAAGGTGATGGACCATAAGCATGTCTCCAATCTCTTTGGGCGTTTAGAAACTTATGCCATGGCCGCTACCGATTCAATGACCAAAGGAGTTATGGTAGTGGGTACGGAGCCTGATGGAGAAAATCAGCTTTGTGATTTATCATCAAAAGTGACCAAAGGAGAATACCTTAAAAAAGGAAGCAAATCAATAATTATTGGTCAAGGTTTAGCCAATTATCTAATGCTAAACGTGAACGATACGATTGCTTTATTAGGTCAAGGGTATCATGGAGCTACTGCTGCAGAATTATTTCATATCAGTGGAATTTTAAAACATCCTAATCCACAAATGAATAATCAAATTGTGTATATGGATTTATCTGCTGCCCAGCATTTTGTTTCTGCACCCAACCTTATCAATAGCTACATTTTAAATATTGATGATGAAATTGATCAGACCGTTTTAGATCTTCAATCTATTTTACCTCAAGAGAATTATGAAGTGATGAGTTGGTCTGAACTTTCTCCAGAAATGGTTAATCTGATAGAAACTGATAGAGCAGGTGGCAAACTAATGATCATGATACTTTATATAGTTATTGCTTTTGGTATTTTCTCTACCATTTTAATGATGACCATAGAAAGAGTTAGAGAATTTGGTATTCTTACAGCAGTAGGAATGGAAAGGATAAAAATCTACAAAATGCTAGTTCAAGAAGCATTAATGATAGGTAGTATTGGTGTATTTGTTTCCTACTTAATTGGCTATCCAATTTTACTTTACATGGAAAGTCATCCTATCTACCTCACAGGTGCTAAAGCAAAAGCAATGGAAGAAATGGGTATGGAAGCTGTACTTCAATTCACTTCTAATATTGATATTATCTATCCGCAAGCCATTAATATGTTTGTTATCATGATAGTCTGTACCCTCTATCCTATTTATCATGTATCAAGATTAAAAACTGTTGAAGCTATTCACTCTTAACATTATGATGATTACAAAAATATCTTGGAGAAACGTTTGGAGGAATAAACTTAGAAGTGGCATTCTTATTACCTCCATTGCGATTGGTCTTTTAGGTGGCATATTTACTATGGCAATGATCAATGGTATGATGGAATCAAAAGTGGAAGAAACTTTAATTACTGAACTTGGTAATGCTCAAATTCATAAAAAAGGATTTGAAATTAATAATAGCTTTAAAGATTCCATTCCTCACTATAAAACCCTACTACCAATATTAGAAAGTGATAGCATACTGAAAAATCATTCTGCCAGAGTGGTGATTAATGGTATGGGAAGTTCTGCGAACGAAAGTCAAGGATTAAAAATTATTGGTATTGATCCTCAACAAGAAAAAAAGGTCACAAATATTGAAAAGTTCTTTGTTGAAGGAGATTATTTTGAAGGAAAGAGAAAGAATCAAATTGTAATTGGAGCATCTCTAGCCAAAAAACTCAAAATTAAAATTAGATCTAAAATTGTTATTGCCTATATGGGGCCTAATAATGATATGATCAATACCGCTTATAGAGTTGTAGGAATATTTTCTACAAGCTCACCTGATTTTGATAAATCTGTTGCGTTTGTTCAACGTAAAGACATTTGGAGAAATACTGGTGAGCAATTCATTCATGAAATTGCTTTCTCTAGTGAAAATGGTGGTAGTGCTCCTGAAAAAATCACCCAGCAAATCAATCAGAAAATAAAGGATCCCGATTTAAATATTCAAACATGGAAAGAGATAACTCCTGAATTAGCCACATTAGCTGAATCTGGAAATGCGAACAGCTATATCATCTTAGGGATTATCTTATTCGCACTTGGTTTTGGAATACTCAACTCCATGACCATGGCAATATTTGAACGTTCAAGAGAATTAGGTGTACTTATGGCCGTCGGTTTAAATAGAGGTAAAGTTTTCTTGATGATTGTTCTTGAAACCATCTATCTATCTATGATAGGTGCTGCTGTCGGAGGTATTTTAGTGATTGGTATTATCCAATACTATGGCGAACATGGATTAAAATACGCAGAAACAAACATGGGTGGTTTCAGTAACATTTTATACCCTAGTCTTCCTGCAGAATCATTTATTCCGTTATTTTTCATGGTACTCATCACTGCAATTGTCTCTGCCCTACCTCCTGCTTTTAGAGCAATTAAGTTAAACCCTGCCGAAGCAGTTCGATACAAAGGTTAAGCCTCAAGAAATCGAATTGTATCATCCTCTAAAATTTTACTAAAATGATTGAAATCAAAGAAATAATAAAAACATATAACGAAAATACTGTACCTGTTCATGCATTAAATCATGTCAATTTAAAAATTGAAGAGGGAGAATTTACTGCTGTAGTAGGTCCTTCTGGGTGTGGAAAAACCACCTTCTTAAATATTTTAGGAGGGTTAGACAATCCTACATCGGGAGACATTTTGATTGATGGGACAAATCTTCATCAACGTTCTTCTGCAGAAATGATTGCCTATAGAAGAGACAACATTGGTTTTGTATTCCAAGATTATTCTTTGATGCCTGTATTGACTGCCAAAGAAAATGTAGAATTCATAATGGAACTACAAGGCAAATCTAAAGAAGAAAGAGCAGCTAGATCAAAAGAACTTTTAGATGCAGTGGGTATTGGCAACAAAGGGGATCAATTTCCGACAAAATTATCTGGTGGACAACAACAAAGAGTTGCAGTAGCAAGAGCCCTAGCGTCCAAACCTAAATTGATTTTAGCTGATGAACCGACTGCCAATTTAGACTCTAAGTCTACTGCCGATTTATTAGATATTATGAGATCTCTAAACGAAAAAGAGAACATTACTTTTGTTATCGCTACACATGATCAAAGAGTAATGGATAGAGCTAAAAGAGTTATCACTTTTGAAGATGGTAAAATTATCGACATGAAATAAGCATGATAAAGAATACAACCCTTTTCTCTGTTCTGTTCTCTCTTCTACTGTTCTATTCTCTATCAACTACTGCTCAAGAAGAAGAAAAAGTCTCCAAATTTAAAGAGAACTTTGTAGCAGATGGATACATCAAATACATGCAAACCATTGCTGTACAAAAAGATTATTCTGATGAATGGTTTATAGATAACCTCTTTCATAATAGATTAAATTTTAAGTATTATGCTGGAGACAAATGGACTTTTGGATTAAGTGGTAGAAACAGGATGATTTACGGAGCCTCTCCAAAGCTTGTTCCTGATTATCAAAACCAATTTGGTAATCAAGATCAATATGCTGTGAATATGTCTTATAACTGGCTTACCGGAGAATCCTTTGTTTTGAATTCAGAAATTGATAGAGCTTACGCTGATTACTCTACAGGAGATTGGCAATTTAGAATTGGTAGACAAAGGATCAATTGGGGCGTTTCTATGATTTGGAACCCCAATGATTTATTTAATACCTACTCCTTTTTTGATTTTGATTATGAAGAAAGACCAGGAGCAGATGCCATCCTAATTAGAAATTATATTGGAGCGACAAGTTCTATTGAAGTGGTTTTCTCACCTTCCAATCAATTTGATTACTACAATATTGCGGGTTTATACAAATTCAATGTATGGCAATATGATTTTCAAGTTCTTGGCGGTTACGTTAGAGAGAACTATCATGCCGGTGCAGGCTGGGAAGGTCAAATTGGAGGAGCAGGATTTAAAGGGGAAGCAACCTATTTCATTCCTGATTATGCAGGAGAAGATGCTTCTGTCGTGGCTGATATCTCTTTAGATTACACTTTCAAAAACTCATTATATCTACATACAGAAACTATTTACAATAGTAATGGGGCTACAAGTAAAATTGGTGCTTTTGATCCTTCCTTAGAGTTAACTCCTAAAACATTAAGTTTATCGAGGTTTGCCTTTTTTAATGAAGCTCAATATCAATTAACCCCTTTGACAAGAATTGGAGTTAACAGCATTATCAATAGTAATGACCTCTCCTATTATGTGGGTGGTAACTTAACTACATCCTTTAGTGACAACTTTGAACTACTTGTCTTTGGCATGTTCTTCTTTGGAGACGATGACTCTTTATATGGTCAGGGTGGATCACAAATCAATTGGAGATTAAAATATAGTTTTTAGTTAGAGACAGATAGAAAACCTGATAAAGAGACAATCTTCTCCTTTATCAGGTTTTCTTTTATAAACTGTTCAACATCTTTATTTTACAGTTCAGGAGAAATTACTACAATTCACAGGAAAGTTATTCTTATTCAAACATTACTCTACTACTTTTGCATTGTTGATTTAATTTAATGATATGAAAAACACTCAACTACAAAAGTTTGGAACAAGATTAATCATTGTATTTATAATACAATTAATCATAAAGGGGTTTGATCAAAGCTTTGATGGCTTTTTTCCTTTTACTGAGAGGGCTGCGTTATTTACAGCTACTTTTACTTCCTTTTGGTTAGTCTGTTGGTACCTCACAGATATTGTTGATAATAGAATAAGACATATCAATATTATCTATCAAATATTGATTAATCTTTTGATGGCATTCATGATTGGAGTAGCTACCAATAATTTATATGAATTTGGTGATACTGCGATCTATGATAATGCACATCTATGGGATGACATCTCTTTTATTAATCCCGAGTTATCTATAGGAATCACCTGTTTTTATATGATCATTTATATCACAAATTTATATTTGAACAGGAACTTAGAATTGAAAGAACAAGAGATTATCAATAAAGAATTAGAGAAAGAGAATGCTGTAGCACAATTAATGGCATTGAAAGCTCAAATTGAACCTCATTTTCTATTCAATAGCTTAAGTGTATTATCCAATTTGGTACATAAAGATGCTGATTTAGCTTCTGAGTTTATTATAAAGTTATCGAATACTTTGAGATACATTATTTCTCAAAATCAACAAACATTAATTGAGTTAAGTACAGAGTTAGATATTGTTCAAGATTATTTCTTCCTCTTAAAAACACGATTTAATGATGCAATACAGCTTGATATTATATTAGACAAAGAAGTACTAAAAAATTCAGTTATTCCACCAACAAGTATTCAATCTCTGGTAGAAAACGCTGTAAAACACAATAAACTTTCTAAAAAGGTGCCTTTAGTGATTAGTATATATGAATTGGATGGTTTTATTATTGTCAGTAATTCATTGAATAAAAAAGAGTCTATAGAAAACTCAACAGGACTAGGATTAGAAAACATCAAACAGCGTTACTCATTGATTGCGAAAAAAGAAGTAATTGTTGATGATACTGAAGGACATTTTAAAATCTATTTACCAATAATTAATCGATTAGGGCATGAACATTTTAATCATTGAAGACGAGCATTTAACCGCTCAGAGATTGGAAGAGCTAATTCAACAATTCGATCCTAATATTACGGTAGTTGGTATTTTAGATTCTGTAGAAAGTAGTATCGAATGGTTTGAAGAAAACAAAGCACCAGACTTAATATTTCAAGATATTGAACTATCAGATGGCAATTGTTTTGAGATATATGAACAAGTAAATGTGGATGTGCCAATCATTTTCACAACAGCTTATAGTGAGTATGCTTTAAAATCTTTTCACCTTAATAGTATAGATTATATTCTTAAACCTTATGATATGAAAGATATCAAGAGGGTCATGGAAAAGTTTCTAAAATATAAGAATATCTTTTTTACTACAGATTATACTCATATTGTCAATACTCCTAAAAAAACGTATAAAAACCGTTTTTTAATCTCTGTAGGAGATAAATATAAAAGTATCCAAAGTGAAGATGTTTCATACATTAAATACGATGAGGGACTATCATTTATTCATTTATTTAATGAATCTTCGAAGTTTCCTATCGACAAAAGTATTAGTCAATTAGAGGAAGAACTAGATCCTCAAAAATTCTTTAGAGTAAATAGAAAATACATCTTAAACATCAAGAGTATTTTTAATATAAATACTTGGTTCAACTCTAGACTTCAAGTTGAAATTACTGCTGACGATGAAGTGATTGTGAGTAGAGACCGAGTGAAAGCCTTTAAGGAGTGGCTTGATCAATAAAAATACTCCTTAATTAAATTCAATTTCCTGCATAAAATTTTTGCCTTTAACTAAAGGCCTAGGACTTCTTATGCATTTATTTTCAATCAAAATTACAAACAAAATGAAAAAGCTTTTATTAATCGTTACCATCCTTACTTTACAATTTACTGCTCAAGCCCAGGATAAAATCATCAACTTTGGTGTAAAAGGTAGTATGGGTATGTCTGATTTCTCACTCAGTAATTCTGACATAAGTACACAATCTCGACAATCTTGGGAAGGTGGTATTATGTTGAGAGCAAACCTTCCTGTTTTACCAATTTATGCTCAAATCGAAGGATTATATACAAACGCTGGAAGTACTTTATCTTATCCTAGCCAAGCTTCACAAGAGTTAATTATTAACAGAGTCGAAGTTCCTATTATTCTAGGTGCTAAGATAGGATTGGGTGAAATTAGTGCAAGAGCCTTCGGTGGTATTGTGGCACAACAAACTGTTAAAGACAATTTATCTGATTTTGGTAATGATATAGAATTAGAAAAATTCGGATGGGGTTGGCAAGCAGGTGTTGGTGTTGACTACAAAAAATTCACGGTAGACTTAAAGTACCAAAAAGGTGCTAACATAGTTAGTAATGGAGGTAGTATTGAAAGCAATCAATACATGTTAAGTGTTGGCTACTTTATCTGGTAACAAAAAAATACAATCTACATATAGTCTAAAGGGTAATTTGAGGTATTCCACCTCATTTTATCCTTTTTTTATGTAAAAAAAAGCATTACCCTAATCAGGCAATGCTTTTTGTGCTCTAGCTAAAGAGCGAAAATCTTAAGGTGAATTGTAAATTCTAGTTTTTCCCGAACATTGGGAAAAAACAATAGGCTTTAATTGCAACACCGACCGCACAAAGTCCAATTGATGTGACAACCGACATCCCAACATGATGTAGTGAAACGCCCATAGTAGTAAAAAATACTCCGAAGAGTAACATAAGTAACTTATTAGATTGCATTAGGTATCTACTGTTTGGGGTTGTAATTAAATTTCATTTACAAAAATGATAGATCTCTCATTAAATACCTAGTAATTAAGCTGATAATCTTATGTTTTTCACCTTAAAATCGTTATTCATATTAATTCTTTACTTTCTTCCGCCGAATGCTCCAAAACATAAGTTCTTGTGTAAAATCTCTACTTGAGAAAATCCTACTTTTTTCATTAAATCCAATTGGTAATTGATGGACCTTGGAGAATCTTCTTTTTCGATATAATCCAAGACATTCTGTGCATATTCTTTACCACCTACTCCACTTAAGTATTCTCTATATTTCTCCCAAGTATAATCGTCCAATGTTGGATCTTCCTGAGTAATCAAATCTGAAATCATAAAAACTCCACCTTTCTTTAATAGACGATAGATTTTAGAAAACATAGTTTCCCAATCTTTATCCTCTCTTAAGTGATGCAATACTGCTCCCGCTAAAATGATATCAAATTTTCCTTCTTCTAAACCTACCTCTCTGATGTCTCCTTGTTTGATTTCAACTTCACCGTTGGTCTCGTTAGAAACTCTTTCAAATGCTTTATCTAACATCGGCTGACTTAAATCGACTAAAGTGCAATTTAAATGAGGTATTTTGGAAAGCATCATCAAAGTATAGTTACCAGCACCACAACCTATATCTAATACATGGGTTGCATTTGGAGTCCATCGCTTTGCGGACTCAGTAATTAATTCCAATGAAATCTTAGCATCAATTGTAGATACTTGTCCTGTGTCTAAATTAGAAAAACGTTCGACATCATTATCAAACCTTGTTTTAATTTCTTCTGTTGTTGATTTATTCATCACTTTTAGTTTTTGATCTATCAACAAATTGGATATAAAAAAAGTGATGTAAAAAATTACATCACTCATTTTTCTAAAAAATTACGATTCCTATGATCGCACTACAAGCGATTAAAGCAATAGGATGAATTTTCTTATCAAAGACTTTTAACAGAGCTGCAACAATCAAAAATAGGATAATACTTCCGTAGTGAACCTCTGTATATGATTCCTCAAAGAAGGTACTTTCAGCTATTTTCCATCCTGCAAAAAATATTAAAGCAATGGTTACAGGTTTGATTCCAAAGAAAAAAGCTTGCTTCCATTGATTTTGTTTCATCTTTCTTAATAACTCAGACAAAGCTACAATACATATTACTGAAGGAGTAGCTAAGCCTGCTGTTGCAAACAACCCTCCAATGAGTGCTCCTAATCTACCTCCTACAGCCATTCCTGCTTCATTGCCTACAAAAGTTGCTGAGTTGACAGCAATAGCTCCCGGAGTCATTTGTGCTAATGACAATACATTATAAAATTGTTCCGGCTCCATCCATCCATTCTTCTGGAATTCTACCACAAATAAGGGCACCATGGCTAACCCTCCTCCAAAACTGAAAAATCCAATTTTGAGAAAAGTGAAATAAAGATCGAAATATACCTTGATAGCTTCTATTGAAAATGCTTCCATTATTTTAATAGTTTTTTGATTTTAGAAGGCATTGTAACGAGTAATAAAATACCTGTAACTGCACCTAAAACAATTAATAAAATTGGATGTATATGGAAGACAAATAACAATATACATGCTCCTAAAAATATCCCAAAACTGAATTTATCTTTTACACTACCTTGAAACATTTTCCACACAGAATGTCCAATTAATGCTACTATACATGCCCTAGCACCTAAAAATGCTTTTTGGGCAATTGGATGTTCAAAAGATGTATTGAACAAGTGGTATATTAACGTAATGACTAAATAAGACGGAGCCATAACGCCAATTGTAGTCATTATTCCTCCTAAAAAACCTTTTTCTCTGTAGCCAACAAATGTAGCCGCATTAATAGCTATGGTTCCTGGTGTCATTTGAGCAATTGACATGATCTCTAACAATTCATCGTTAGTAAGCCATTTCTTTTTATCAATTAGCTCTTTTTCTAGAAGTGGTACCATAGCGTAACCTCCTCCAAAAGTGAACATTCCAACTTTAAAGAAGCTGAAAAACAATTCAAAATATATCATTGGTTTTGTAATCAGACATTTAATTAATCCTCATTATAAACAATATTACAACTTCTATTCATTAGAAAGTGAATCGCTTTAGAAACAATAAGTGAAAAACACTTACAGAATGTTAATTTCCTTAAAAACAGGAATTGTAAGGATATTAATTAAATCATTCCCTATAATATCCTTTTTTCAAAAATATAATTTACTAATTTGCTAATAGAATACATAAAATGTTCACTAATAACCAAAAATATAAAGTGTCAAATTACATAGTGAACAAATCACTCATTTATTGAAATAAAATTATACTAATCTTTCATTATGACTTACAAATCAATTCTAGCATCTGTACTGATGTCAGGTGCTTTGTTGCTAGGTAATTCTACTTTAGCACAAGAAAAAACACAAGAGTATAAAACGGTTCCCAATGACCCTCTCAAAACTAGAATTTATACGCTTGAAAATGGGCTGAAAGTATATCTTTCTGAATACAAAGATGCTCCAAGAATTCAAACATACATTGCTGTTAAGGCTGGTGGTAAAAATGATCCAGCTGATGCTACGGGTCTTGCCCATTACCTAGAACATATTATGTTTAAAGGTACTTCTCACTTTGGTACTTTAGATTGGGAGAAGGAAAAAGTATATCTTGATAGTATCGAACAAATGTTCGAACACAATAGAACTTTAACAGATCCCGAAGAAAGAACGGCTTATTACAAGAAAATTGATTCTGTTTCTAATGAAGCATCTCATTATTCTATTGCCAACGAGTACGATAGAATGATCGGCATGATTGGAGCTAAAGGTACAAACGCTTATACTTCTAATGATAGAACGGTATATGTGAATGATATCCCAGCCAATGAATTAGAAAGATGGTTAGAAATCGAAGGAGATCGTTTTAGAGAAATCACTCCTCGTCTTTTCCATACAGAACTTGAAGCCGTTTACGAGGAAAAAAATAGAGCTTTAGATAATGATCAAAGAAAGGTCTTTAATGCAATGTTTGCTTCGATGTTTCCAAATCATCCTTATGGAACACAAACAGTAATCGGAACAATCGATCATTTAAAGAATCCTTCTATCACAGAGATTAAGAAGTACTTTAATACTTACTACAGACCAAATAACGTTGCTATTTGTTTAAGTGGTGATCTTGATCCCGATAAAACTATAGCTTTAATTAAAAAGTATTTTGGTGATTGGAAACCTGGTGATATTCCAGAATTCACTTATCAAGAAGAAAAAGCCATTACTTCACCTATCGAAAAAGAAGTATTTGGCCCTTCTACAGGTATGGTATTCTTAGGCTACAGAATGCCTGGTTTAGCATCAGACTCTAGAGATCTACTTAAAGAACAACTATGTGATATGATCTTAGCCAATAGTGCTGCAGGTCTTATTGACTTAGATTTAAATCAAACACAGAAAGTAGTCAATGCTTCTAGTTTTGTTTATCCATTCAATGATTATACTGTTCACACATTATATGCTATCCCAAGACAAGATCAATCGCTTGAAGAAGCAAAAGACTTGTTATTGGCTGAAATGGAGAAGCTGAAAAAAGGAGAGTTCGAAGATTGGTTATTAGAAGCTATTGTCAATGATTTTAAAAAGTCTGAGATCAAGAAGCTAGAAAGTAACAGTGCAAGAGCTGATGCTTATGTACAAGCTTTCACAAGAGATATCAAATGGGAAAACTACATTGATGATATAGATGTGATGAAATCAATCACAAAAGAAGAAATTGTGAAGTTTGCGAATGAGCACTATAACGATAACTATGTGGTAGTCTACAAACGTGTTGGTGAAGACCCTAATAAGATAAAAGTTGAAAAGCCATCGATTACAAAAGTGGAGTTAAATAGAGGAAAAAGTTCAAAATTCTTTGATAACATCGCTGCTCAAAAACCTTCGAAATTAACGCCTCTATTCTTAGATTATGAAAAAGATATCCAAGAAGGAAAATTAAAACGTAAAGTATTAGTTAGATACAAGCAAAATGAAGAAAATGATTTATTCAACTTGTATTATATTATTCCAGTAGGTAAAGATACTGACCCTACTTTGAGTGAGGCTGTACAATATCTTGAATTCCTTGGAACAGATAAAATGTCTTCAGCTCAAATAAAGCAAGAGTTTTATAAGTTAGGAGCAAGCTATAGTGTTAGTTCATCATCAGATCAGGTATATGTTTCTTTAAGTGGTTTATCTGAAAATATGGTGCCTTCTATCCGTCTTTTCGAAGATCTTATCAATAATGCTAAAGCAGATGAAAATGCTTTAAAAAATATGATAGCCAACGAAAAGAAAAGTAGAGAGGATATGATGAAAAACAAAGGAGCTATTCTATTTACTGGTTTAATGAATTATGGCCTTTATGGTTCTGACAACCCTGTTACAAATGGTCTTTCGAACAAAGAGTTAGATCAGATGACATCTGAAGAATTAGTCAACAAAATTCATCAGTTAACTAAAATGAAACATCATATCTTATATTATGGTCCTGAAACTTTAAAATCAGTTGTTGCTACTTTAAATAAAGAACATGTTGTTCCTAAAAAATTACAAGCAGTACCTACTCAAAAAGATTTCTTTATTAATGATATAGAAAAACCTCAAGTTTATTGGGCTCATTATGACATGGTACAAGCTGAGGTAATCTTTTTAGCAAAAGGTGATGTCTATAATCCTCAAAAAATTGCTGCAGCTACATTATTCAATGAATATTTCGGTGGAAGCATGAATGCCATTGTCTTCCAAGAAATGAGAGAAGCACAAGGTCTTGCTTATTCTGTATTTAGTAAATATGGTGTTGCTTCTGAACAAAAGAAACATGATTATACTTTAGCTTACATTGGCACACAATCGGATAAGCTGAAAGAAGCTATGGCAGGAATGATGAAACTTTTAGACAATCCTCCAAAAAATGAGCAATCGTTTGATGCCGCTAAAAAAGCAGTATTGAGTAAGCTGGAAAGTGAAAGAATCACGAAAGGTAGTGTGCTATTTAATTATGAAGCTGCCTTGAAAAAAGGAAACGATCATGACATTAGAAAAGATGTTTATGATGCTGTAAAAAATATGACTATTGATGATATAATGAAATTCCATCAAGACTTTATCAAAGGAAAAAATTACAACATTTGTGTTGTAGGTGATAAAGACAAATTAGATATGGAAACTTTAAAAACTTACGGTGAATTAAAGGAGCTATCTTTAAATGATCTATTTGGTTTTGATAATGAACCAAGACAATTGAATAAATAGACATTTCTCCCTTTTTTTACTAAATAGAAGCCAAGCTCTTACAAGGGCTTGGCTTTTTGCTATTTAATACGGAATATTGTTTATATTAGTATGAATCCCTATTCATTTCCTTACATTTTTTGAATTGAAGAGGGAATATTATTTTTTTTTACGATCATAAATTAATCTTTCAAAAGATATATGAACACAAGATTTATTTCTTTACTACTCATTATTCTTCCTCTGTTTTCCTTTGCTTCACCTGAAAAAACCGAAGCTAACCTACCTACTCAATTTGAATTACTAGGATCAAAAGTAGTGATTACCAAAGGTGGAATGCAGAAGATAATGGTTAAGTACAACAGTCTTACAAGATCAGAAAAGCACTATAACGAATTGTTAGAAAGATGTAACTCATATTTCCCTTACATAGAAAGAGAGTTATTAGCTAGAGGTGTACCTGGCGACTTCAAATATTTAGCATTACAAGAATCTTTATTAGACGGTAATGCTGTATCTAATGCCACTCCTCCTGCAGTTGGCTTTTGGCAGTTCAAAGATTTTACTGCCGAGGAAAGAGGTATGAGAATCAATAGATCTATTGATGAACGTAAAAATGTGGTTTCAGCAAGTATTGGTGCGGCAGATTACCTATCAAAAAATTACTATTATTTGGGAAATTGGTTTTATGCAATGATTTCCTATCACGATGGTTTGGGAGGTTCTAAAAGTTATATCAAAAAAAATCGCTTAAACTATTACAATCACGTTACAATTAACGAGAACACACATCCTTATTTGCTACATTATTTAGCACATTACTTTGCTTTTAAAGATAAAGTTGGTCAAGATGATGGACATATTGTAATGATAGAATTCCCAACAAATGGCTATACTTTGAAAGAAGTGGCTAAATTCACTGGGCAATCAATGGATATCTTAGCTAAAAATAATACTTGGTTATACAGTAATTATATTCCAGAGGATAAAGTTTACTCTGTGATGATTGAAACTAAACCCGATGAAATCAACCAAATTGTAGCAAGTTTAACTCCGTATGCAAAACCAAGAAAAACGAGAGCTAGAAAAGAAATATTTAAATTCTATAGCGACTCAATTCAAGACGAGTATCCGTTTGTGTTACCTATCGAAGAAGGTCTTGAAGGAGAGAAGTTTGAATTAGCTTTAGTTAATGGAGTAAAAGCTGTTATACTTCATGAGGACATGACTCAGGAAGAATTATCAAAAGCTATAGGTATTTCTAAAGGAAAATTGAGAAAATACAATTATGAGGGTAAGAAAGATGTTTTCATCAAAGATTCTCATTACTATATCGCTTCACTTCCAGAGACAATTCCTGAATCTTATCATATAATGAGAGAAAAGGAAACACTTACCTATATTGCCATTAAATATGGCATCTCTTTAAAATCATTGAAAAAATTGAATAATATCAAAAAAGAGGGTGAGTTAAAAGTAGGTGATAAAATCTACTTTAATTAATAGATAAATTCTCTTTAAAAGTAAAAGGTTGTCTTATTTAGTAATAAGACAACCTTTTATTATTTTATATGATACATTATTTATCAAATAGAAGGAAAGCGTTTTAAAAAGGACTCTATCGCCTTTTGATCACCAAATTCTTGATAAATACTTAAAGCTTCGTTGTAGAAAACTTTAAGATCATTTTTATCTATATGCAAATCTGAAAATACAGCTAATCTTCTTAATGCAATTAAGCAGTTTAAATCACTTTTATTTGATGAAGATAAATCTAATGCCTGCTTGTAAAGTGATTTTGACTTCTCTATTTCATTTCTCTGTAATCTCCATTCTGCTTCTACAAAATGTTTTAAGACATCAAAGAGATTGGGAGAATAACCTGCCCAATATTTAAATCGATCAAATACTTTTCTTAATCCGCCCTCGTCATTTATCTTCTGATTATTGATATGGACAGCTTTCATTACAAGCAAGGATGGGTGTAATAAATTGCCTTCGTACAATTCAGGGCTTTTATCAATTAGCATAATGACTTTTTCAAGATTTACTCTTTGCGTCATTTTTGATAACTGATACATCTCTAGAATAGCGGAAATTTCCGGCTTTTGATCAAAGCTTTCTACAGATAATCGACCTTGTGAAACAGCTAAGGCTTCTTCCTTATTCATTCCAGAAAACAACATCATCTGATAATACCTTTTGATGTTTTTCCCTTTTAAATAAGCATCTTCACTCTCACGAATTAATTGATATTTATCTTCTATCAATTGAGTACACTCTGAAATCTCTTTCAACCATGGTAATATGATGAAGGCATAGTCAGAATAAAAAGCATTGATTAGTAATTTATTGTTACTTTTCTCTATTTCAGTTAAAGCGTATTTTGCATAATCATTAGCTAGGTGCATGTCTTCATATTTGGTCATCATGTACCTTGCTAAACCCAAGCATCCATAGGGAGTGATTTCATTAATTCCATTTTCTAATGAAAAGTTCACAATTTCTAGGGCAACCCATTTATATACCTCCCAATCTTTTATTTCCTCACAAAGCATTAGTGGTGCGAGAACTCGTAGATAGTAAGATGTCTCGTCTAAAGGCTCTATTTGCCTAGAAGTAAAAGCATTGTTTATACTATCTTCTCCCACATTTTCTAATAACCTCAGATGTTGAATGGATAGGTCTCTATGCATATGAATACCTTTATCTGGCATTTCATAGCCTGTAATTGACACATATTTATAGATGAGGTCTATCAAATTATTCTCTTCCTCATAGCGGTCTAGATGTGTCAAATAAAACATAACTCCATTAGATTGATCATTCAAACTTTCGGTAGAATCTATCGTCGCTATAAGATCGGATTTAATAGCATTAAATTGGTTTTTGCTAACAAATTGATGATCGCTTAGAAAAGTAGGTAAATTAATATCTTTCACTTATAAGGGGGAATGAGTCTCAGTATTACTACAAATGTAATAAATAAATTCAATCAGTCTTATCCAAAAATCACTATAATACTATATCACCTTTATAAACTGATAATAAAACATTTAAATCACTAGACTCCTGCTTTTAAATCTTCTACTGGATTTTTAATACCTGTTTTAACTACATGATAACTAACTGTTAGCATAGTCATTAGCAAAGTTAATCCACCAGAAAATATATAGGCTCCAATATCAATATTTACAGCTTTAGGGAAATTATCTAACCAAAGTTTCATGGCTAAGTAAGCAGTAGGCCAAGCAACTAAACATGCTGAACCAACCAATACAAAAAACTCTTTGGAGACAAATATCATAGCTTGAAAATTCTCCATACCTAATGCCTTTCTAATCGCTATCTCTTTATTTTTTCTAACAGTAATAAAAGAAGAGAGTCCAAATAACCCCATATTAGCGATGATCACCCCAATGATTGAAAAAATGAGGGAAACCTTAGCTAGTTGTTCCTCCTTCTTAAAAGTATCTTCAATTTTATCTTTTAAGAAGAATGTGTCCATAATTCGGTATTCCACCACCTGAGTCCATTTTAATTCTAATTGCTTTTCGAGTATGTTCCAGTTACTTCCTTTCTTAATTTTTAAAGCTAAAAACTTATTAGAAAATGAATTTAGTAATCGATATTTATTATTTACATCAATAATAAAAGGCTCAATTGGTTTATGGATGGGTTCATAATGAAAATCTTTTAGTACACCAGAGATTTTTTGATAACCATAATACGTATATACTTTTAGGTCTAAAGCTTCTTCAGGTGTTTCAAATCCCATGAAATGAATAAATTTTTCATTTACCCATATTTCTCGAGAGGGTATATCATTGGCATTTCTTTGATTTTGAGCTAATACTTGAAAGTCAAAAACATTAAAAACTTCGGGATAGGTAACAATACTTGCAAAAAATGCTGAAGGGAGCTTTTTATCATTCTTAATGAAAGTGTAAGGATAATTTTGCACCCAAACTCCAAGTACTTCATCCATACCTGTTACAGACTCAACATTAGGTAATGAAGCAAATTTATCTTTTAATCTTTCGAAATTATTACTTTGGAAACGAACTTCTCCCATAGGGATCATCACAATATTTTCGGGTTTAAAACCTATGTCAGAGTCTTTCATGAAGTCCAATTGCCTTTTTGCCACATAAGTGCTAAAAAGCAAAAACATAGAGATAATAAACTGAGTGATAACACTCCATTTTCTGAATCTTTTTTGTTGATAACCTTTTGGAGAGGTATCGTGTAAACCTTCTAATGGTTTAAAGCCTGATAAATAAAATAATGGATAAAAACTAGATAATGCCCCCACGAATAACCCGCTTAATCCCACCAAAAGAAATAAATTTTGAGGATCGGCATCTCTTAAAACAAAACCTGAATTACTTAGAAAATCTTGGACAAATGTAAAAAGTAGTTCTAAAAAAACGATGGCCCCAAACATTGATAAAATACTCAGAATTGAAGCCTCTACAATAAATTGATTAATCAATTCAGTTTGATTTGCCCCTATTGCTTTACGTATTCCAACTTCTCTCACCCTTGTTGAGTACCTCACCGAAGATAAATTCATAAAGTTAATGGCGGCAATAAGCAGAACCATTATTGCAATTGCACTAAAGATGTAGATATACATATAATCTCCATTAGGAGACATCTCAAAATCAAGATCAGAATACAAATGAATTTCTTGAATTGGCTGAAGATATAGCTCTACATAATCTCTAAGGTATTCAGGAAACTTAGTTGGGTCTTGAAGTAAGATTTCAAAATCTGCTTCTAATTCCTCCGGTTGTACATCTTCTTTTAAAGTAATATAGGTCCAACAAGGGTTCCATACCCAATCCTCTTTATAAAATAATTCTCTATTGGTTATTAATAATGTTGAAAAAGAAACCAATATCTCAAAATCTAAATGAGATGGGCAATTATCTTTATCAATTACACCGGTAACTTTAAGGTAATGTTTTTTCTCATACAGAATTTTTTTTCCTAAAGCAGACTTTTCTCCAAAATACTTTTTTGCTAATTCTTTTGTGATGACTACAGCACCTGGCTCTGACAAAGCCGTTTCTTTGTCCCCTTCCATTAATGGGAAATTAAATACCTTAAAGAAGTCATCATCGGTAAAGTATAAATGGTTTTCGTTATACTTTTTATCCGAAATAGATATTACATGAGAATATGCTTGGTGATTAAAAAAACGTACAGATTGATCTATATAATTGGGATAAAGGGTTTTGAGTGTAGGTCCTAATCCAATAGGAACACTTGCAGAACGTTCTCCAATATCTTGTGTATCGATAATTTCAACTACTCTATACGTTCTATCTGCTGATTGATGAAACGCATCATAAGACAATTCGTATTGGACCACCAATACCAATAGGGTAAAAAAAGCAATACCCATTGACATTCCGACAATGTTGATTCCTGAATACACTCCATGTTTTTGGAGGTTTCTTATGCCTATGAGTATATAGTTTCTTAACAAATTAACGCCCTTTGTGTAAGTTTTCAGTTACAATTTGCCCATCAAATAAATGCACTACTCTACTTGCATAGTCTGACGCTGCAGTCGAATGGGTAACCATTAATATAGTAGTTCCCATCTCGTTTAACATTTGTAGCAATTCCATCACTTCTCTTCCTCTTTCTGAGTCCAAATTACCCGTAGGTTCATCGGCTAGAATTAATTGAGGATTGGACACTAAAGCCCTTGCAACGGCTACCCTTTGTTGTAATCCTCCTGATATTTGATTTGGAAAAACTCTTTTTTTATGAGAAATCTGAAGTTGATCCATTATTTTCTCAACTCTTAATTTTCTTTCGTTAGGAGGAATTTGTTGATAGATTAAAGGAAGCTCGATATTTTCATACACAGTAAGGTCGTCGATCAAATTAAAACTCTGAAAAACAAAACCTACATAATCTCTTCTTAGTTGAGCTCTTTTTCTTGATGAAATTTTAACAACATTTTCTCCTTTAAAAAGTACCTCCCCTTCAGTAGGAAGATCTAATAATCCTGCAATATTTAGTAAAGTAGATTTACCACAGCCTGAAGGTCCCATAATACATACAAATTCTCCTTCATGTATATTCATTGTTACATGATGAAGAGCCTGTGTATCATCGTCTACATTTTTATAGGCTTTATTAATATTGAGTAACTGAATTAGAGGTGCGTTCATAAAAAAAATTAAAAGTTACCAGTTGTACTAACAACAATCATTCAAAATATGAACACTCCATCAAAAACAGTTAGTTACATGTTTTTCAATGACATAAAGAGTGTTCATTAACGAACTGAATGTCCAGAAAAATTTCTGTACAATACTATTATTCTATTTTATTCTTCTTAGATAAATGAACGAATATTGAAAAAACTTTCTTATCCTTATAAACGATCGCAATTATTAACTCATTCTACCCATTATTATGTTAACCTTTAAGCTACTTATTGAAAATAAAAAACAAGTCTATCACATCATTGAAAGATATAACTTTCGAGTGATTGATTATAGACCACACTATGAAATTGAGTTCTTTGCTAAAAGCTATCAAGATTTTAATAAAACATATTTTGACATCACCAATCAATTACAAAAACTAGAGATTAGTTATATTTTATCTGATCACCTTTTTGTTCCAAATCCAAACAAAAAAGGAGCATAGATTTAACTATACTCCTTTTTATCAAACCTCCTTAAGGAGGTTTATCTATTTAGCATAATTTCAGAACATTCATTCTTATAAATATGCTTTAAGATAAGCATTACTGCATCGTCGTCAGACTTTGCTTTACCTAAAGAGTCAATCCTTTTCATAGCAGAATCTACTGTCCAGATAGTAGTCATATCAGCCCACTCAAATACAACACCTTGTACCATAAAGTAAGTGATTCCACCTTTTTTACGCTTATAGATATTATTTAAATCATTCTCGAAACGATCTCCCTTAGGGGCAGCTACTTTAGCAATCACTTGCCCTGTATTTGGGTTTTTATACAATTCACAAGAACATTTTCCTTGAAACTGCTCTTCTTCAATATCTGTGATATTTAACTCTAATACCTTCCATGAGTTATTATTCTTAACGAAGGTAGCCACCATAGATTCGTAACCTCTAGAAACTACTTTATCATTAGTTTTTGACAACAAATTATAGTTTAATGAGAAAATAGCGACACCAACATTACCTTGGACTCTAATCTCATGTATTTTCAATTTAGAAGTTCTCTCCAAACTTTCTTGGAATTGACTAACATAGGTTGCTTTATACTCACTTGTTCTTAATACCTTATGTTTTCTGCTACCATCAACATAAATTTGAGTAACATTAATAATCGCATCTGTTCTGAAAGTATCAAAGATTAAATTCACTTTATCCATACTTCCCTGCTTCACCTGAGTATTTTCAATTACATTTCGAATAGTTTTCTCTATTTCCTTTTCTTCATTTTGAGCAAATAATAAAGTAGAAAGCATTACCAAAACACTCGTCAATAGAATTTTAAAATTTTTCATTTTGTATAGATTGATTTTTAATATAGCAAATGATTAAGTTCTATAATGATATTAAAATTACTTGAATAAGTAGAGATACCAAATAAATATATTTATCATTTTATATTAATTCGATAATCTTTTAATATCTATTACAATTTTTATAACGATGTAAACAATATAAAGTTTATTCGATCGATTGATTATTATATTTATAAATGTTAATACAAAAAAGTTATTCAAAAGATATTGTAATACCTACTATAATAATTGCAGATAGGTTTATGTTTAATTCATTTTTTTTAGAAATTTAACCATCCTAAAAGAAATTGTATGAAAGTTTGTATAGCAGAGAAACCAAGTGTAGCAAGAGACTTGGCAAAAGTATTGGGAGCAAATCAGAAAAAGAATGGTTACTTCGAAGGAAATGGGTATCAAATTACATGGACCTTTGGTCATTTATGTACATTAAAAGAGCCTCATGATTATGATTCCACATTAAAAAGATGGGACCTAATCACCTTACCTATAGTTCCTCAAAAATTTGCTATTAAACTCATCGAAAATGATGGATCAAAAAAACAGTTTAAAGTAATAGAAACTTTAGTTCAAAAAGCTACTGAAGTTATCAACTGTGGTGATGCGGGACAAGAAGGTGAACTCATTCAGCGTTGGGTACTACATCAAGCAAAATGTAAAGTACCAGTTAAACGTTTATGGATTTCTTCACTTACAGAAGAAGCTATTAAAAAAGGATTCAATAAACTTCAGGAAGAAAAAGACTTTGACCTATTATATAAGGCAGGTAGTGCTAGAGCTATCGGTGATTGGCTTTTAGGAATTAATGCTACAAGATTATACACCATCAAATTTGGAGGATACAAACAATTACTATCTATAGGTAGAGTACAAACTCCAACACTTGCTTTAATTACTGATCGTTTTTTAGAAATTCAGAATTTTAAGAAAGAAAAATACTGGGAGTTAAAAACTAAATATCGAAACGTAATCTTTTCGTATACAAAAGGACGTTTTACAGAACAAGAAAGAGTAGATAAGGCTTTAGCTTATGTAAAAGGTAAACCATTTGTAATAACATCTACCCAAAGAAAAGAAGGTACAGAAGCTCCCCCCTATTTATTTGATTTAACTTCACTACAAGTAGAATGCAATAAAAAATTCAATTTTTCTGCTGAGCAAACATTAAAAATTGCTCAAAGCTTATATGAAAAAAAATTATTGACTTACCCAAGAGTAGATACTTCTTACCTACCTAATAATATGTATGGTGAAATAGGACCTACAATGAGGGCTTTAGTTAAGTTCCAAAATGAAACCACTCCTTTATTATCTAAACCTTTTAGAAAAACTAAAAAAGTATTTAATGATCAAAAAGTAACAGATCACCATGCTATTATTCCTACAAAAATAAGAGCTGGTAATATGAATCAGAATGAAGCTGCTGTTTATGACTTAGTGGCTTTAAGGTTTATTGCTGCATTCTATCCAGATTGTAAGGTAGCCAAAACGGAAGTGAGAGGAAATGTTGAAAAAGTAGAATTTAAAGCAAGTGGTAAAGAAATTCTTGATTTAGGTTGGCGAATCATTTATAAAAAAGAAGAAGAGGAAGAAAAAAAGAAGAAAAAGAAAAAAGGAGAAGAAGAAGAACAAAGCCTTCCAAACTTCACGGAAGGCGAATCAGGAGAACATCAACCTGAAATCCAAATGAAGGAAACTAAACCTCCTAAACTCTATACCGAAGCCACACTTTTAAGAGCAATGGAAACAGCAGGTAAAAGTGTTGATGATGATGAACTTCGCAAAGCCATGAAAGAAAATGGTATTGGGCGTCCTTCTACAAGGGCCAATATTATTGAAACGTTATTTAGAAGAAAGTATATTGAACGTCAAAGAAAGAACCTAATTCCTACCCAAGCAGGTCTAGATTTAATTGGCACTATTCAAAATGATCTATTAAAATCTGCTGAATTAACTGGTATCTGGGAGAAAAAATTAAGGCAAATTGAAGACGGCACCTACCAAGTTGAAAATTTCATGCATGAAATTAAAACAATGGTTGGAGAGGTAGTTTTAAATGTAAAACAATTGAGAACCAATTTTAAGATTCAGACACCAACTGAAAGTCTTAAAATCAAAAAGGCCGTTACAAATAAAAATACTGCAACAAGTAAAAAGGAATTAACTTGCCCTAAGTGTAAAAGAAAAGAAGTAATAAAAGGTAAAAGCGCCTACGGATGCACAGGATATAAGGACAAATCTTGTGATTTTGTTATAAAATTTGAATTTGAGGGTAAAAAACTAACCGAAAAGCAAATTGAGTCTCTCATCATAAAAGGTAGAACTCCGGAAATTAAAGGCTTTAAAATTAACAAGACATCAAAAAATGGAGTCCTTACCCTTAACGATCAGTATAAATTACAGTTCAATGAGGTTCAAGAAGCACCTTTAATCTGTCCAAAGTGTAGCAAAGGTCAAATTATTGAGGGCAAAACAGCTTTTGGGTGTGAAAATTGGAAGAATGGGTGCGATTTTAAGGTCCCTTTCATCAATTTCGGTAAAAAAATCACTAAAAGTCAGCTAAAACAACTCACTTCTAAAGGAATTACCTCAAAAATCAAGGGATTTCAGCTCGAAAATGACAAAAATTCCGAAGGTAGGTTAAAATTGAACCCTGACTTCTCAATTTCGATAATAAATAACTAATAGTAGGTTAAATTTTTAATCTAATAAGTTTTAATTAGTGTGTTTTTCGTTAAAACTTCCATAAAAAAAGACCCTGTTTTTTGAAAATATTAAAAATATTTACCAAAACAGGGTCTTTTTTTAACCTCATGTTTGGTTTTCTTAACGCCTTAGTCTACAATTGTAATGAAATCAGAGACAAAGAATACAAAATCAACTTGATTTAATCCTTTTTCTCGAATAGATGTGAGTGATCCGTTTAATGAGATTCATTCGAATCTCACTAAACGGAGTATCACATCAAATTGAATAAGACACTATCTAATAAAATTAAAATTTTCACTACAATGTTCTCATCTATTCACCTCCTTGCTGACGCTACGTTAGCAACAGAAACAGTAGCTCAGGCTGTAACAGCTGAGCAACTACAAACTGTAGGATTAACTACAAGCAACGTCTGGATGTTAGTTTCGACTATGCTAGTATTCATTATGGCATTAGGTTTTGCATGTGTTGAAGCTGGTTTTACCCAAGCTAAAAACACTGTAAACATATTATTTAAAAACACTGTTGATTTAAGTGTTGGTATTATTTCATACGCTTGGTTTGGTTTCAACTTAATGTACCCAGGCGAATTCAATGGTATTTTTGGTTTTGCTGGATGGGGCTTAAGCTTACCTGAAGGTTATACTTCTTTAAGTTATGCTGGTGGTGCTTACACTTACTGGACAGACTTCTTATTCCAAGCAATGTTTGCTGCAACTTGTGCAACTATCGTATCAGGTGCTGTAGCAGAACGTATTAAAATTTCAGCTTACTTTATCTTTACTTTCTTCCTTGTAGGTTTCATTTACCCTGTATTAGGTTCATGGCACTGGGGTGGCGGATGGTTATCTCAAATGGGATTCTATGATTTCGCTGGTTCAACTGTAGTTCACTCAGTTGGTGGATGGGCCGCTTTAGCTGGTATCATTGCAATTGGTGCTCGTAAAGGAAAATATGTTAACGGTAAAGTTGTTGACAAGCCAGGTTCTTCAGTTCCATTAGCTGTAATTGGTGTATTCTTATTATGGTTCGGATGGTTTGGTTTTAACGGTGGATCAGTACTTTCTGCAGATCCTGAAACAATCTCTCTAGTATTAGTTACAACAACTTTAGCTGCAGCTGCAGGTGCTATCGGTGGATGGTTAGGTGGTTACATCATGTTTAAGCGTTTTGACTTAGGTATGGTATTAAACGGAATCCTTGCAGGTTTAGTAGGTATCACAGCAGGTGCTGACCAAATGTCTCCAAACGAAGCAATTCTTATTGGTTTAGTATGTGGTGTAGTTGTAGTATTCTCTGCTGTTGCCATGGATAAATTCAAATTAGATGATTGTGTTGGTGCTGTATCAGTTCACTTAACATGTGGTATCATTGGTACATTAGCAATTGGCGTTTTAGGTCAAAAAGCAGGTATGGAGCAATTCGTTACACAATTAACTGGTGTAGCAGCTTATGGTGCAGTAGCATTCTTATCATCTCTTGCATTATTTTACGCATTGAAGTTTACTATCGGTGTTAGAGTTTCTGAAGAGCACGAATCTGAAGGACTTGATTCTCATGAGCACGGTATCCGTGGTTATACTATCACATTCGATAACTAAGATAAATCATGAAGGAAAGAGCAACCCTCTTTCCTTCATATACACCTCACGTTAGGTATAAATATAAACATCTCATTCTAAGTTCTAATGTTCTCAAAAAAGAACTTACAAAAATAGTTATCTCATTGTGTGCGAGCTAATTATTTACAACAAATTATTATTCACCTCTATTTAAAAATTACTATTTAAGATGAAAACTAAAGTATTCTCTTTAATCGCTTCCCTATTATTTACGGGTTCAATTGTTATGGCACAAGATTCTGCAGAAACTGAAGAAGTAGTTGCGGAAGAATCTGTAGAAGCTACAGAGGAAACAGAAGCTAACAAACTATCAATTTCAGGTTCAGTAGATTTATTCTACAACTATGATTTTGCAGGAACAAACAACATGAACATTCCAGTAAGTTTCAATGAAGGTCAAAACTCTATTAACTTAGGTATGGCTAACGTTATCTTATCTCAAACTTTAGGTAAAGCATCTTTTGTAGCTGACTTATCTTTTGGACCAAGATCTAACTCTTCTATTGGTAGTGGTAATTTCCACATTCAAAACTTATATGCTTCATACCAATTAACTGAAAAGTTATCAGCAACAGCTGGTTTCATGGGTACATTTGTTGGTTATGAAGTTATTTCTCCAACAGGTAACTTCAACTATTCTACATCTTACCTTTTCTCTAACGGACCTTTCCAAAATGCAGGTCTGAAGTTTGATTACTCATTCTCAGATAGAGTTGCTTTAATGGTAGGTGTATTCACAAACGAATGGGATTCTTACAATGCTTCTCCAGAATTAGGTATGAGTGGTATTGGAGCTCAGTTATACTTAGCACCAGTTGATGGTTTAGATATTTACTTAAATGGTTTCTCTTCTTCTACAAGAACTGTTGCAGATATTACTGCAGGTTACCAAGTAACAGATGCATTCTACTTAGGGTTAAACGCTGCATGGGCTGACAAAAAAGATCAATATACAGATGGTTTAGCTACTGCTGATCAAGCTTACACAGGTGTTGCTCTTTACGGACAATATGCATTATCTGAGTCATTTGCTCTAGGTTTACGTTACGAGAACTTTGCAGATACTTACAAACCAACTGGCGACAACACTTTAGAAGAATCTACTGTTAATGTAAATGCATTCACTTTATCTGGTAACATTGCATTAGGACCATTAACTGTAATTCCTGAATTTAGATATGACGCAGCTGATACTGAAGTATTCTTCGGTTCTAAAGAAAAAGAAGCTGCTGATACTTTTGATTCTAAGTCTGCTACACAAGCTACACTAGCGGTTGTATACGCATTCTAGAACTAAATTGTATATATATACACAGAAGGAGACCATCTAAAGTAGATGGTCTCTTTTTTTTGTTTTAGCATCAGAAAAACTAAATACAAAAACTATCATCAAGCACCTTATTTTACGTCAATTAAACACTTAAAAAGGATTAGAAACACCATTCAGTTCTAAAAAACACCTGCAATTATGAAATTTTCATCATTTTAAACCTATTAAGATAAATTTATACCCATAAGTGCTATTTTTTCTTGATTTTTTTAAAAATCTAAGTCATATTTGAAACATAAACAAAATTTCAACTTCGCCTAAGTACTAACAAATAGATATTTTTATTATTGATATTTTAAGTATAAAGGCTAAAGTTTTTTTAATCTCACATTACAATGACAAATCTTCGTTTTAACGCCCTTGAAACAGCTTCAGCAAGAGTTGCAAAAACAGTTGAAGCCCCGTCTAACAAAATTTCAGAATACTTTGGTGAAGACTGTTTCGGTCTTAATCAAATGAAAGCCGCTTTAGCACCTGCTATCTACAAGAAAGTAGAATCAGCTGTTAAATATGGTACTAAAATCGACGAAGCTACTGCTGACGCTGTTGCTTCTGCGGTAATGACTTGGGCAATTTCTAAAGGAGTTACACACCACACACACTGGTTCCAACCACTAACTGGTTCTTCTGCAGAAAAGCATGACTCTTTCTATGATTATACAAAAGGTATTGAAACTTTTAAAGGTTCAACACTAACTCAACAAGAGCCAGATGCATCTTCATTCCCTAACGGCGGTATTCGTGCAACAAACCAAGCACGTGGTTATACTGGTTGGGATCCATCGTCTCCAATTTTCATTACAAACAAAACACTTTGTATCCCTACTATCTTCGTTTCATACACAGGAGATACGTTAGATTACAAAACACCATTGTTGAAAGCTCAAGAAGCAATTAACAAAGCGACTATTGACGTGTGTCAATATTTCGAAGAAGGTGTAACTAGTATTTCTGCTTCATTAGGTTGTGAGCAAGAGTACTTCTTAGTAGATAAAGCATTTTATGCTGCACGTCCTGACTTATACATTGCAGGTCGTACTTTATTTGGTGCTAAGCCTCCACACGGTCAGCAATTAGACGATCACTACTTCGGTTCTATTGCACCACGTGTAGCGTCATTCATGAAAGATTTCGAATTACAATGCCATAAATTAGGTATTCCTGTAACTACTCGTCACAATGAGGTAGCTCCAGGTCAATTCGAAGCAGCTCCATTATATGAAGAAATCAACACAGCTGTAGATCACAACTTGTTGATGATGGATGTTATGGAACAAGTTGCTGGTGAGCACAACATGGCTGTTTTACTTCACGAGAAACCATTCGCTAACTTGAACGGTTCTGGTAAGCATAACAACTGGTCATTGATCACTAACAAAGGACGTAACTTATTCCAACCAGAAGGTTCTTTATATTTCCTTACTTTCTTAGTGAACACTATCAAAGCTGTTCATGAGTATGGTGATTTATTAAGAGCATCTATCGCTTCTGCAGGTAACGACCACCGTCTAGGTGCTAACGAAGCTCCTCCTGCAATTATGTCTGTATTCTTAGGTTCAACACTTTCTAACTTCTTAAACGAAGTTACTGAATCAGGTAAATTAGTTTACGCTGAAGGTGGTGACAAATTTATGGAATTAGGTATCGATAAGATTCCTGGTCTTAAATTAGACAACACAGACCGTAACCGTACTTCTCCATTTGCATTTACTGGTAACAAATTTGAGTTCCGTGCTGTAGGTTCTACACAAAACACGGCTACTCCAATGACAGTATTGAACTTGATCGTTGCTGAGCAATTATCACAATTCAAAGCTTCTGTTGATGCTGCTATCGCTGGTGGTAAAGACAAAGAGGCTGCAATTAGAGAAACTCTAGTTCAATATATCAAAGAATCTGAAGCAATTCGTTTCGAAGGCGACGGTTACTCTCAAGAGTGGGTTGACGAAGCTGAATCAAGAGGTTTATCTAACGTTAAAGATACTCCACGTGCTTTAGACTTCTTCATCACTGAACAAGCTAAAGAAATCTTTGCTAAGCATAATGTATTTAGCGAAAGAGAAATTGAAGCTCGTCACGATGTTTGGTCTGAGATCTACTCTACAAAAATCGATATCGAATCGAAAACAATGGAAGAGATCGTATTGAACAAAGTAATTCCTGCTTCTGCTAGCTATGTAGCTAAATTAGCTGATTCAGCTTCTAAGTTGAAAGATCTTGGTTTAGATTCATCTGCCATCACTACAACTATTAAAGAAGTAACTGGATTCATGGCGCAAGCTAAAGATGGTGTTGCTGCAATGGTAACAGAGCGTGATAGAGTTCTTGAAATCGAGGACACAAATGCTCAAGCTGTTGAGTTCTGTGATAGCATCAAGGCTAAATACTTCGACACAATTCGTGAAGCAGTTGACCGTCTTGAGTTATTCGTAGATGATTCTGAATGGCCTCTACCTAAATACTCAGAAATGTTATTCCTTAAGTAATTAAGGATATAATATAATGTGGGATGTTTATACACCTCATGGTTCTTTTGAATCATGAGGGCATTTTTCCCACTGACTTCAAGTCATTTACAAAAAATGCAACTTTTATCTTAGATAACTGTTGCATTTTTTAATTTTATACTATTATATTTGCATCGCAAAAGACGGCGATTGTAGCTCAGTTGGTTAGAGCACCGGTTTGTGGTTCCGGGGGCCGTGGGTTCGAATCCCATCATTCGCCCTACTATAAAGCACAAAGGCTTATCAGAAATGATAAGCCTTTTTTTATGAAGATTATTTTTTAAAACTACACATGACTATTTTCCCATTGCGAACAATCTTTATCCTTTAACCATGATAATATTAAAGGAAAATGATCTCTTTGCCCGCTTTTTGAAGTACATATATTGATGTGATCATAATCATGCGCAAAACCATTATCTTTTGATAATAAAATGAATTTATCCTGTTTACCATTCACTTCTTTCATGAAGCGTTTAACATCAATTTGATGGCCTAAATAATACTCATTGATACCTGTGATATATAAAGTTGGTGGAACATCAAGTCGATGATTAAATTCTTCGATATAATCAAATCCATCCGTCACATCTTTCCACTCCTCTTTTGCATATACCCAATGCTTACAATCCGCATATACACCCCTTGATTCATTCTCTTGCCCTATTTTCATTTCTACTGCAGGAAAATACCCAAATATGGTTGTCATTAATCCACCTATCCTTCTCCAAATCAAATCTACCTCAAACCATTTCTTAAATGACTTAATACTTATACTTCTCTTTACTGCAATGTTTACAATTCTATTTACTTTCAATTCTGGATGCCTAGCAATATGTGACATCAACCACACTCCTCCCCAAGAATGAGTGACAAAATTTAGTTCGACATCTTCTATTTCCGATTGTATATGATGAATGATTGCAGGAATTTCTTCTTCAATAGCATCATATTGATTATGACTACTTTTAGACGATATTTTGGGAACACTCTTCCCTCTACCTCTAAAATCAGGAATAAATACTTGATAACCTTTTGAAGCCAACCAAGGGCCTAAACCTGTATCTTTTAAGGAATAAAAGATTCTCCCTCCTTCTATACTACCATGAATAAATAATATTGCCTTTGACGTTGGTGTATCTTGGGGATTATAACGTTTCACAAATAATTGATCAGAACCTACTGAAACTAAAGTCTCTGAAGTTTTAACATGGATAGACATGTGCTGTTTATTTTAAAATCTAAAAAGATTTTGATGCTAGTTTTCTCTTAAATTATTCAATAATAAATCAAATGATCCCATTAAATTATAAAAAATTCCCTGATAATTGTACATTTGCTAATTATAATCAGTCTAAATTAAATTTGTGTATAATACTTCAAATATGATAAGTTTAGATACCTTGCCAATTGGTGTAGTAGGAATCATTTCGGAATTTTCTGATAAAGTGGTGGGAAGTAGATTAATCGAACTAGGATTATATCCTGGCAAGCGCATCCAAGTCGTACGAAAAGCACCTTTTAATGGTGGACTTTATATCAAATCTGATAAAAATGCATTTGCTATTGGTTTAACAGAGGCTAAAAGTGTTTTCACGACAACTGACTAAATTCAATGACTTCCAAACAAATAAAAATTGCCTTACTAGGTAACCCTAACGTAGGTAAATCTTCCATTTTCAATCAGCTTACAGGATTAAGACAGAAAGTTGGAAACTTCCCAGGGGTAACGGTAGATAAAAAAATGGGGTTTTGTCAGATAAACGATGAGATCTCTGCGAACATAATTGACTTTCCGGGGACTTATAGCCTTTATCCAACTTCATCAGATGAGAGAGTTGTATTAAATAGCTTCTCTAATCCCTCATCTGAAGATTATCCTGATTATGTGATTTATGTAGCTGATGCGACCAATCTAGAACGACACTTACTTCTTTTATCACAAGTAAAAGATTTACATATTCCTGTAGTCTTGGCTATCAACATGACAGATTTAGCCGACAAACAGGGTATTACTATAGATTTAGCTTCCATTGCTCAACAACTTAAAGTAGACGTTGTTGCTGTAAATGGTAGAAATGGTGAAGGAATTGATAAACTACATCAAAGTATTATTGAGCTTATTAATGGTAAAGGAGATAATACATCGCATATATATATAGCTACTTCTAAAGAGAAGAAAACAATTGATCAAGTAAAAGAAATTACGGATCAAAAGTTATCGAATTATCAAGCTTTACTTTGGGCACATCATTACAATGAACTTCCATTTTTAAATGAATCTCAAAAGTCATCCATCAAAAGGATTACAAGTGAGAATGAGTTTAATTATATGAAGAATCAAATTGATGAGACTTTATCAAGATATAATTCTATTAGTCCTATTGTTAATAGCTCTATTAAAATTCAAACTCAAGAAGGAGATTCTCTTTCTGATAAAATTGATAGAATCGTAACAAATCAATTTTGGGGACCTATCATATTTATAACTCTACTTATGCTAGTCTTTCAATCAATTTTTTCTTGGGCTTCTGTACCCATGGATTTTATTGATGAAAGTATGAGTACTCTAAATGAATTTGTCAAGAATACGTTACCTAGTGCTTGGTACACCGATCTTATAACTGACGGTATACTATCGGGATTAGGTGGTGTTGTCATCTTCATACCTCAAATTGCTATTTTATTCTTCCTGATTTCTTTAATGGAAGAGTCTGGTTACATGGCCAGAGCCGTATATATGTTCGATAAAATTATGGCTAAATTTGGTATGAGTGGTAGAAGTATTGTTTCTCTTATTTCTGGTGGAGCATGTGCTATTCCTGCGGTAATGGCAGCAAGAACCATAGGTAATTGGAAAGAACGTATGATTACTATTATGGTTACCCCTCTCATTTCTTGCTCTGCAAGAATTCCTGTTTATGCCATATTAGTTGCATTTGCTGTTCCTGATACTCCTGTTTTAGGTGGACTTCTCAATCTTCAAGGTGTTGCATTTATGGGGTTATACCTTTTGGGTATTATAGCTACTCTAGTTGCTGGTATCATTTTTAAAATCATTTTAAAAGCTGATGCACCAACTTTTTTAGCCATGGAACTTCCTTCTTATAAAATGCCGCATTGGAAAAATGTTGTATTAACGGTAACAGAGAAAGTCAAAACTTTTGTATTCGAAGCGGGTAAAGTTATCATGATGGTATCTATTGTACTTTGGGCTTTGGCTTCTTATGGACCAGGAGATAGTATCGAAAAAGCAGAAGAATTAGCAAAGACCGAAGCATTACAGAAAGGTTTAAATGATATCCAAACAGAAGATTATATAGCTTCCAAACAAATAGAAGCATCTTATGTTGGTATTATGGGTAAAACAATAGAACCTGTTTTTACTCCTTTAGGATACGATTGGAAAATTTCTATTGCTCTTGTTACCTCATTTGCTGCTAGAGAAGTTTTTGTTGGTACAATGGCTACAATTTATAGTATCGGTTCTGCCGGAGACGATATTGCTCCACTAAAAGATAAACTTACAGGGGCTGTTAACCCTGCCACTGGAGTACATGAGTTTACTCCTGCAACGGCTTTCTCATTGATGGTATTTTATGTATTTGCCATGCAATGTATGTCGACTTTAGCAGTAGTAAAACGAGAAACAAAAAGTTGGAAATGGCCTATTATCCAATTTACATATATGAGTTTATTGGCCTATTTTGGTGCATTGTTTACTTATCATATTTTCTAAATTATGATGATCACAAAAAAGGGAGAAAGTAGTATTTACTTTCTCCCTTTTTTGTTTGTGCATACTACAATACGATGTGATCGTTCTAAACGTAAGATGCTAAAACCTTCCTTTAAATAAGGTGTAATAACAAGGAGTATTTTTTGTCACACACCTAAAAAACAAGCATTTACTTCAATGTATTAGAGCAAATAAATAATAAATTAAAAAGAATTCCTTAGGATTAAAAAGAACAAAACTCCCTCATTTATGGACAAATTCTAACACATGTAAAATACGTGTCTTATATACATTTGCACAACTCTTAGAAGAAATCCCTTCTTCAATTTTTTTAAATAATCGTGCAAGTATGAAAGGAAATAAATTACATTTTTTAATCTTATTACTCTTTAGTGCGCTTCAACTTGTCGCACAAGAAAGAATAATCACAGGTAGAATTTTTGATAGTAATAATTCTACTCCATTGCCAGGAGTAAACGTTTCTATTCAAGGCACTACTTTAGGTAGTATCACAGACTTTGAAGGTAATTTTAAAATCCCTATTCCTGAAGGATCTTCAAATCTCTTAGTCTCATTTATAGGTTATGAAAATAAAGTGGTCGAAATCGGCTCTCAAAATGAATTTTCTATCTATTTAGTAGAAGATATTGAGCAACTAGAAGAGGTAGTTGTTGTAGGCTATGGCGTCGCAAAGAAAAGCGATATTACAGGTGCAGTAGCTTCAGTGGACGCAGAAGACTTAACAGTAATTGCAACAGAAAATGTTGAAAAGGCTTTACAAGGTAGAGTCGCTGGTGTTCAAGTAACCTCAGCTTCAGATCCTGGAGGAACTGCAAAAGTGAGAATTAGAGGTGTTGGTACGATCAATAACTCAGACCCACTATATGTTGTAGATGGTTTTCCTATGAATGACATCACGCATATTGCACCTACAGATGTTGAGTCTATGGAAGTTCTTAAAGATGCTTCTGCTACAGCAATATACGGATCGAGAGGTGCAAATGGTGTTATTTTAATCACTACAAAAAAAGGTAAATCTTTAACGAAACCAGTATTTACTTTTAATGCTCAAGCGGGTGTATCCCAACCTACAAAAACCATTAAAATGGCTAATGCTTCCCAATATTCTAAATTAAGATTAGAAAGTAACGGGTTTGGGGAAGGTTCTGATGAATATAATTACCTAAAAGAAACGTATGAATCGGGTACAGTAGGTACTGATTGGCAAGATGAAATTCTTAAAAATGGATCATTTCAAAATTACAATTTTGGTATTGCGGGCGGCTCTGATAACAATCAATACAACTTCTCTACCTCTTATGTAAAAAATGATGGTATCATTGATCATAACGATATGGAACGGTTTTTTGTGAAGTTTAATAATAACAGTAAGCTCACAAAATGGTTAAACTTCAGTCAAGGTATTGCTTACACAAGAACTGATCGTTCATTACTTAATAAAAACTTTGATAATGGTTCTCCTTTTATTGTTGCATTATGGGCAGACCCAATATCTCCTGTTTATGATGAAGACGGTAATTACGCAAGAACTGAATGGTCTAATAAAAATAACCCAAGAAGAATTGTTGATGAAGAACAATATAAACGAGCAATCATCAATCGTTTTGTTGGGTCATTAAAAATGGATGCACAACTATCAAAAGACATTGTCTTTACTTCTAATTTCGGTGTAGATTATCAAATCAATTCTCAAAAGAAATATGCTCCTGAATTTTTTGTTAGTCCCAACGAAAATAGACCCGTTTCTGAATTAGATGAAATAAGAAACCAAAGAACAAACTGGGTTTGGTCTAATTATATCAATTACACTAAAAAAATTGGTAAAAGTAGTTTTGGTGCTATGGTTGGTGGTGAAATGCAATACTGGCAATACAATAACATTAATGCTACAGGATTTGATATACCCCATAATGAAAAATTAAGATATATGTCTGCTGCTCAAGGCACGTCATACATTGCCGGATCAAGTCAAAATATCAGTACAATAGCTTCAGGATTTGCTAGAATTAATTACAACTATGATTCTAGATATATGTTAACTGCTACGGTACGTGCTGATGGGTCTTCAAGATTTGCTGAAGGAAATCGTTGGGGTATTTTCCCTTCATTCTCTGCTGGATGGAATCTAAAAGAAGAAGCTTTCCTGAAAAGTGCAGAACATCTAACAGAATTAAAGTTTAGAGCAGGCTGGGGACAAGTAGGTAACCAATCTTCTGCTGGTGAAAACGACTATCTATCGGCTGTTACAAACAATCAAAGATATGTTATTGATGGCAAAGTGGTAGAAGGTAGAATTCCTACGGCAATGAGTAATCAAGATTTAAAATGGGAAACAGCTGAAATGACCAACTTCGGTTTGGATATTGGTTTATTTGATGATGCCATTACATTATCTGCAGAGTATTTTATCAAAAATACTATTGATATGATTGTCCCGATGCCTGTGCCTATTTATGTTGGTGCACAACCTCCTGCAGCAAATGTAGGTTCTATGCGTAACAATGGTTTTGAATTCACGGCTAATTATAGAAATATTGATCATGAGTTCAAATGGAATATTGGATTCAATATTACTGCCATAAAAAATACAGTTGTTGAATTAGGCGGTGTAGGCTTTATTGATGCCGGATCAATTGGTGGTTTAGGATTTACAACTCGTACAGAAGTTGATCATCCTATGGCTTATTATTATGGATATACTACTGGAGGTATTTTTAGATCAGATGAAGATATTCAAGCACATGTTGGGCCTAATGGAGAATTGCTTCAACCTAATGCTCAAGTGGGAGATCTTAAATTCTTGGATTTAAATAATGATGGAAAAATTGATGATGATGATCGATCAAACCTTGGTAGCTTCATCCCTAAGTTTACGGGTTCTATCAATTTAGGAGGCGAATACAAAGGATTTGATTTGAACTTATTCTTTACAGGATCTTATGGTGCACAAATTGTAAATGCACAAAAATTCTACATTGAATCATCTAAAGTAGTATTAAATCAAACTGAGAACTACTATAATAATCGTTTCCACCCTGTTGATAATCCTAATGGAAATATGCATAGAGTTAGTGCAGACGATCCTAATAACAATATGAGATTCTCCGATCAATATATTGAAGACGGGAGCTATTTAAGACTTCAGAATATTCAATTAGGGTACACATTTAATGATAACATTAAAAGCAAAATGTTTGTCAAAAAATTTAGAATCTATGCTTCAATAGATAATGCATTTACTATTACTGGATATAAAGGTTATGATCCTTCCAATATCGGTGATCTTAAAGGTGACCCACTTGGACAAGGTGTTGATATGGGAACTTACCCAACTTCTAGAATTTATTCTGCTGGTGTAAATGTCACTTTCTAAACCTAATCTTCAAAAACAAAAAATACTGAGATGAAATTAACTAGATATATATTTATTTTATTGTGGTCTGTCATTACAGTAAGCTGTAATTTCCTTTCTCAAGAGCCGTTGGGTAAAGCTGTTGATTCACCTGCCTATTACGATGAATATGAGAACGCAAGAATGGCCATAAACGCTTGCTATAACGCATTAGTTGCTGAAAAACCTGGTTCAGACGGAGTGTATCAAGAATGGTTTTATGGAGATGTATTAACTGATAATGCATGGAAGGGAGATAAGTTTTTCTCTGATGGTATGGATCAACAAGAGTTGAAAGAATGGAATGCTATTAATACTAGCCAAATGTCTTTAAATCCTTACAATGCAATGTTTCAAACAATTCATAGAACTAACACAGCTCTAAATGGTATTAGTCAATCATCATCTTACGATGGAGAATTAAAAGATAGACTTTTAGGTGAAGGTTATTTTATTCGTGCCTATTCTTACTTCTATCTTTTAAGATTATATGGCGGAGTACCACTATTCACATCACCGGTAACTGTAGATCAAATTGGTAAAGTAAAAAGAGCCACTTTACAAGAAATGGTTGTTCAAATAAAAACTGATTTTGATGAGGCCGCTAGATTACTAGGATCTAAAAATGAAATGGAATTAGGTCTAGCAACATCAGGTGCTGCAAATGCCTACCTTGCAAGGTTAATTATGTATGATATTGGTATTTATAAAACCAACACTGGAGATTGGAATGATGTAGTTTCTTACACCAAGAAGGTTATGGATTCTGGTGATTATTGGTTAGCTGATAACTTAGCAACAATTTGGGAAGAAGAAGGTGAAAATGGACCAGGTTCTATTTTTGAATTGCAACATGAAACATCTAATACCGGCCCTACTAGAAGAAACACAGGTACAGGTAGCCCAAGAGCCGTTAATCCAAGAGGAAATGCCACAAATAAAGGCTGGGGATGGGGGCAACAATGTCCTTCTCAAGATCTATTTGATTCTTTTGAAATAGGGGATCCAAGATTGGAATGGACTATTGGTAAAGAAAATGACCTAGCCTATGGTAAGACACAAGGAATTCCAAGTTTTGAAGCTCAATCTGGTTATTATATCAGAAAATTGATAATGGACCCAGCACTAAGAGCTCAAAATATTACTGATCAACCTCAGAATCAAAGAAAAATGAGATATGCTGATGTTCTTTTGATGTATGCGGAAGCAAGCTACCACACAGGTAATATTTCGGATGCACAAAATAAATTAAATGAAATTAGAAATAGAGCAAGAAAAATGACTTACCCTATGGGTTGGACTGCTGATGCTCCAAACGGATACGCTCATAGAGATAATACTGGAGCAATTCCAGAAATTAAAGTGGTGGGAGATGATTTACTCACTGCTATTCTACATGAGAGAAGAGTAGAACTAGCAGGAGAATGTACTCGCCTTTGGGATTTAATCAGAACCAATCAATATGAAACTGCCCTTCAAAAAAACAATATCGGATACAGACCAAATATAGATCCAAGTACTGTTTCATCTAGAATGAAATCACACAGTATTAATGGTCAAATTCCTGTACTTCCTATCCCTGCCGGTGAAGTAATTTCATATGGGCTATCACAAAATCCAGGATATTAAAAGTAATAATTCTCAAATAAATTAGTAAAGTAATATTATACACCTTCTATATTTTATAGAAGGTGTTTTTTTATATGGAAATCTAATTTTTGTATCTATCAATACATAATTTGATTCACCTCAGTTCATATTCAAATTCATTATACTTTGTTTTTTTTGATCTCAAACTTCCTTCATCTTTATTTGGTAACAATAATGTATGATCGACTATAAAATAAGCATTGCATATTCCTAAACAGTAAATGAAATGAATATGAAACTCAACAACTACCTAACTCTAAAACTTGAAAATGGCATTTTATCCTTATTCTTTATTTTGATAGCCCATCAGGTTTATTCTGTGGAATATCCGATACATGAGATCAACTCTAAACAAGGATTATCGCATGGAGAAGTCTATTCCTTTTTAGAAGATCGAAAAGGGAATATGTGGATTGGTACCATTGATGGATTAAATAAATACGATGGTCAAACGATCAAAGTCCTTAATATTGAAGATGGTCTCCCCAACAATACCATTAGAACTATGATTGAGGATCAATATGAACGTCTTTGGCTAGGCACCGATAAAGGCATTCATATTTATGACCCAAATCAAGAAATATTTTTGACATTAACACTCCAAAATAAAGATTTAAATGAGAGAATAAATTCCTTCATTATTTCAGAAAATAACCTTTGGATAGGATCAAGTAAGGGTATCTATCATTTAATAATATCCAAAGAGATCCAACAAGAAGTCAATTCTTATCATTTTTACCCAATTAAGAATGTACATGAATTGATATTTGATTACAAGAACAATAAACAAGTATGGGCTGCAACAAATCAAGGGTTGATCAAACTGACTTTTGATACTACTATTCATATAGTCGATGATGTGATTCCCCTCTTCATAGCTCAAAGTAAAATTCAAGCTATTGCTCAAGATAAGGATACTATTTACTGTAGTGTTTATGGCTTTAATCAGGGTGTTTACTGTTTTAAAAAAGGAGAAAGAACCTATAAAAAAATCAATGATTTCCAGAGTATACAAAGCATCTGTGTTACTGATCAAAAAAAACTATTTATTGGATCTAGTATTGATGGTGTTTATGAAATCTCCTCTCCTTCAACAGAAGCTATTCATCATAAAATTGATCACCTTTCGTCATCAATTATACAAAGAATTTATAAGGATAAAAGTGGCGGAGTCTGGATCGCGACTTCAGGTACCGGTGTAAATTATATCGCTACTTTTTATAAAAATTTTCATCACTTAGATTTAAATGAACTGGTAGATCAACATAAAATTAATCAGAGTTTTGTTCGTGCACTTTCAATTGATGAGGTAAGCAATATGATGTTTATCGGACTTCACAATGGTGGTCTATGGTCTATCGATTTGAAAACAAAAAAAGTAAACGATTTCGGCTTAGATCATCAACTTGTTTATGATATTAAAATATATGAGGATGAAATGTATATCTGTGGTTCGGAAACCTTTAGTATATTTCAGAAAACGAATAAACATTGGAAAAAGAAACATAGTATTCGGATGTCTTCTTACCTCACTTCCGTAACCAAAAGTGGAGAGCATGTTTTCTGGATAACATCAAGAAAAGGGTTAATACGTTTAGAAAGACAAGGGGATCAATGGACACAAGAAAATATAAACAATGCATCAAGTCCTAAGATTAACCATGACAATTGTAGAGCCGTGTATTATGACTCTATTTTTAATGAACTATGGGTAGGAATGCAAGGAGGAGGAATAAACATCTTAAAATTAGATAACGATCAACAAGTAGCTTCATCTAGTTCATTCACCACTAAAAGTCCTCATCCATTATCAAGTGATTTTGTAAGATCTATTTATAAGCAAAGCGATTCTACCTATTATATTGGTACATACAGAGGACTCAATCTTATCAAAAGAAAGGACAATGTTTTAAACTTGTCAAAAGATGATCATAGATTTGAACAGCATGTTATACAAAGTATTACAGAAGATCATCAAAAAAACTTATGGATTGGTATCAATAGAGGACTCTTATGTTATTCTACAACTGAAAATAAATCAATAAAATACAATAGTAACAGAGGATTGGCTACTAATGAATTTTCTGAACATACTGTTTACAAAAAGAGTAATGGAGAACTCTTTTTTGGCACCGTTAACGGTATCATTCATTTTGATCCTCAAAAAATCATTCATGACAAATCCACTCAAAAGGCTTTAGTGGTACAATTAAGTGATGATGATAAAGAACAAACTATACAGAATCATTTTATCAATGAATCCAATCATTTAAAACTAAGGTTAAAGACAAAAAGTGCATCAATATCGAAGATGTGTAACCTACAATACCAACTTATGGGAGTAGATACTACTATTCGGAATTACCCTAGTAAAAAAAATCAAATTAACTATGCTGATTTATCAGATGGTGATTATACTTTTAGATTTAGGGCCTCCAATTTAAATGGTCAATTTGCAGATCAACAATGGGAAACTATTCCAATTACAATCAAACATAATAAATCAAAAACACCTCAATATCTAATTACAGTTGTTTCTATGCTTTTGATTGGTTTTGTTCTAATAAAAAGAAAAAAAGAATTTATTCCGTCTTCAACTCCTTCATTACAAAAAGAGAAAATAGATGAAACAGTTTCCTCAGACGATCAATTATTTCTAGATAATCTATATGAAACAATTCGTACAGAGATGCATAATTCGGATTTTTCTGTAGAATCGTTAGAAAAGAAAATGGGTATGAGTCATGCCAATTTTTATAGAAAACTCAAAATATTAACGGGGTCTACTGCAAAAAATATTATTCAAGATCAGCGTATGAACGAAGCTTGTATACTACTAAAAAGTAAAGAATATAGAGTTTCTGAAGTAGCCTACATGGTTGGTTTTAATGACCCAAAGTATTTTACAAAATGTTTCAAAAAACATTACGGAGAACTCCCTAGCCAATACAAACAATAGGTGGATTTTACTTCATTTATTGATAATAAAAAAGGAGTGAGTGGTTATAAATAAACGACTCACTCCTTTTTTATATTTATATCATTTTACTTTAATTCTGCACTACCAAATAAAACAGAAAACTGTTTACACCAAACAAGTACATATTTATTTTTAGTGTAATCAACACCGTCTGGCACTGTGTATTCTTGTTCTCCAGCAACGTTTTTAAGTCTACCTAAATCAACAAAACCGTTTCCATCAGTTCCTTGAGCTAAATAAATATATAAATCTGGACCATTGTCTGATCTAAAATCAGATTCTATTTTGATGGTATTCCCGTCTAAAACAACAGTTCCAGAAGTGGGGTGTGCTGCATCGATAAAAGTACCCGATAGCATGCCATCCATATCTTCATCTGCTTCTATTTGTGTAGAATCACTATCTACATCCAGTGAGTTTAAATCTAATGGCTCAGGTTCTTCATTTTGTGAACACGAAACTGCTGTTACAAAGAAGGCTAGAAAAATAAAATAGAGTAAGTTTTTCATAGTAAAAAATATAAAAATTGTAAGTTTGGTTATAATAACTATTTCGAACGTTTTTTGTTAGTCGTACAAAAGAATAAATCATGACACTTCCAATATATCAAATCGATGCTTTTTGTGAAAATATTTTTGAAGGGAATCCTGCTGCGGTGGTTCCTTTAAAAGAATGGATAGCCGATGACCTTATGCAAAGTATTGCAATGGAAAATAATTTAGCGGAAACTGTCTTCTTTGTTTCTTCAGAAAAAGGATATCAAATTCGATGGTTTACCCCTGAAACTGAAATCAGATTATGTGGACATGCTACCTTAGCTGCAGCACATTATTTATTTTATCATGCAAAAATAGTTTCTGAAAAAATCACTTTCATCTCACATTTAAGTGGTGAATTATCTGTTGAAAAAGTGGAGAAAGGTTTAAGACTTAATTTTCCAAGTCAAAAACCTAACAAAGTCTCTACTCCCACTTATTTAGAAGAAGCTTTAGGATGTAAAGTATATGACTGCTTTGAAAATGGGATGTTTTTAGTAGCACATCTTGAAAACGAAGAGACGGTAGCTAAATTATCGCCTAACTTTAATATGATTAATGAACAAAGTCCTGATTTAGGTATTATTGTTACCGCAAAAGGAGAGCAGGACGCTGATTTTGTTTCTAGATTTTTCCATCCTGGCATTGGCATCAATGAAGACCCTGTAACAGGTTCTGCACATACTGTCTTGATTCCTCATTGGGCAGAAATATTAGAGAAAAAAGTATTGACAGCTCATCAGTTATCGAAAAGAGGAGGTATCTTATTTTGTGAAGATAAAGGAGATAGAGTACACATTTCTGGAACTGCTAAAACTTATCTAAAAGGAGAAATATACATTTAGTCTTAATGAGTTTTAAACAAAGCTCAATAAAAAGAAAGAACTAAGGGTTTACTTCTTCCTTATGATTATATTTGTGCCATGGAAAATAAGACACTCATAAGAAAATATAACGTTCCTGGACCAAGATATACAAGTTATCCAACGGTTCCTTTTTGGGACAATGATCCTACTTTACAACAATGGGCTGACCATGTTGCTGATGCTTTTCAAGCGAGTAACGATAAAGATGGTATCAGTGTGTATATTCACCTGCCTTACTGTGAAAAGTTGTGTACTTTCTGTGGGTGTAACAAACGTATAACTATTAACCATAGTGTAGAAGAATCGTACATCGAAACTTTATTAAAAGAGTGGAAAATGTACGTTCAGATTTTTGGTACTGAAAAAGCAAAAATCAAAGAAATACATCTTGGTGGCGGTACACCTACTTTCTTCTCTCCAGAGAATCTCCAAAAGTTAATTAACGGTATTTTTGAAGATGCTGTGGCACATGAAGAAATGGAATTAGGTTTTGAGGCAAACCCTGTAAACACTACAGTTGAACACCTTGAAGCTTTATATGCTGTTGGCTTTAGAAGATTGAGCTTAGGTATTCAAGATTTTGATCCTGCTGTTCAAAAAGCAATTAACAGAGTTCAGTCTTATGAACAAGTAGAGTTAGTAACTAATAAAGCAAGAGAAATAGGATATACTTCTGTTAACTTTGACTTAGTCTTTGGTCTTCCTTTCCAAAAATTAGAGTGTGTGAAAGATACGATTGCTAAATCAAATGCTTTAAGACCTGATAGAATTGCTTATTATTCTTATGCTCATGTACCTTGGACTGCTCCTGGGCAAAGAGGTTTTTCTGATGAAGATCTTCCATCTAATGAAGAAAAAAGAGCTTTGTATGAAGTAGGTAAAGAAATGTTTGAGGAAGCAGGATATGTAGAAATTGGTATGGATCACTTTGCCTTACCAACGGATGCTTTAGCCATTGCTGCGGACAATAAATCATTGCACAGAAATTTCATGGGCTATGCGCCAACTTACACTCAATTGATGGTAGGTTTAGGTTGTTCTTCTATTTCTGATTCTTGGACTTCTTTTGCTCAAAACTTGAAAAAAGTGGAAGACTACAAAGCTGCTGTTGCAGAAGGTAAACTTCCTGTTTTTAGAGGACATGTTTTATCAGAAGAAGATCTTTTAGTTCGTAAACACATTCTAAATGTGATGTGTCACTTTGAAACAAAATGGGATGATGAAACTGCTCAACTTCCTTTATTTGCTAATCTAGACGAAAAATTAGATGAAATGCAAAAAGATGGTTTAGTGATTGTTCACGATAGATCATTAGAAGTCACGGAGAAAGGACGTCCATTTGTTCGTAACATTTGTATGACGTTAGATGCTAGAATGTTGGTTGCAAAGCCACAGGCTAGAATTTTCTCATCGACTATATAATTTGAAAAAATAAAAAAGACATTAACTAAATGTCTGTATAAATATAAAAGAGGTGGTTTTTAAAATCACCTCTTTTATTATCTGAGAATTAAATAGAATTATTTTAATTCTTTTGTTTCAGCAATTTTCAAACTTAAAGCAGGGTAATCAGGCGTTAAAAGTGCCACTATTCCATGTCTAGTTTCTCCAGGTTGGATAGTCTTGTTCATAATATCGTACTTCTCCAATTCATCTTTAAACTTAGTGTTAGCAGAACCAGCAGCAATCATATTACCAATAGATATTGAAGGCCCTAAAATTAACCCAACAGGATATTGACTTTGATCAACATTCCCATAATTATCAGTTTTAGTAACAGTAATGTTCACAAAACATAATAAAAAGTATAATAAATAAGATGCTACTGACTGTTTTAACCCAACAAAAGCTTCTTGGGTACTAACCGGAAATATGTGATCCCCATTACTTGAAACAAGATAAACATCGTTACCAAATACCACCTCATGGTCAGAGTTATTGGTAAATTCGATAGCTGCTAAATGAATGTTTTTTCTATCTTCTTTTTTCTTGTACCTATTATTTTTAAGTACGTTATACCTATACTTCAGTTTATAATCATCCAATTTATTAGAAGATTGATAATGTACACTTTGAGGAGCAATAGGATGATAAGAAGAGGCACAGCTGAAGAGTAAAAAATTAGCTGCTATTAATAAACACAGCCTTTTAATTAGAGTTTGCATGATAAAAATATTAGTTTGTCTTTGTGCAACAAAACTATTTTATAAAAAAATGACAAACAAATTTTATTTTGTACTATTTAATTAAATGATAAAAAAAAGAGTGAGAAGCAATAAACTTCATCACTCTCCACTCTTAACTATCTAATCGTTACTTAATCTTTTGAAGGTTCTAACCTACTTTAGCTAAAGTAGATTTTGGTAATTCACCAAAGTTCTCCTTAATAATAGACCAAAACTCATCAATTAAATCTTTATTTGTAAGTGCATCGTTCATGGGCTTTTGATCAGAAATTTTCCCTAACATTTTTTTATCAGGTGCTCCTAATACATCACCATTTTCTCCGTATTTCCCTTCAATAGCATCCACATATTTCTGTGCTGCCGCTTTTGGACTTTGGGCAATACCAAATAATGCCATCATTCCAAATCCTATCTTTTCTAAGAAAAAACGTTCTATAGCAGGTTTAGCTGCTAACCCATTTGTACCATATGTTAAGCCAGGAGTGAACCACACTACATCCAATTCCCCTTTATATAATTCTGCTAATTTCTGCGTAAGTAATGCGCTTGCAAATTTTGATACTCCCATCGCATTCATGTCTTTATATTTTAAATGAGATTTACCAAAAATATAATCAGACCACTCTTTTGAGTTAGAAAATGAAGGTTTCTCTATCATACCAGGAATACCTCTAGCTCCTTCCCCACCGGCATAAACTACTCTAGCATTGGGTTTTAATAAACCTCTTCTTTTTAAATGAAATAAAGTGATATACCCCCCTATTACATTTTGAAATATAGTTTTCTCAAACTTTTTACCTTGATACTCTACAAATTGAAAATCTTTAGTAAAGACTACCCCGCCAGATTGTAAAAAAACAATATCAAAAGGCTTATTTTCTGGTAGGTGATTAACAGCTTCTTCAATCGCTTTGGGATCGTTCATATCAAATCCGCCATAAGTTTCTAAAGAGTTGAACTTTAGATTGGGAAGTTCATTTGATATTTCGATTTTAGCTATATCGGCTTTTTCAATAGTACGACAAGCCATAGCAATACGGTCATAACCACTCTCAGCAAGTAGTTTTGTCGTTTCTTTTCCCATTCCACCATTTGCTCCTGTGATGAATACCGATTGAGATTGTAATGTTTTCATAGTAGTGTAAGAGTTTTGTTTTTGATTTACTTAATGAACATTACAAAGGTGGCAGATCCGAATTAGGTTAATTTGGTGAAAAAGATCAAAGAGTTGGAAAAAAAGGTCAAAACGCTAAATCGCACTACTTTTAGAAGAAAATGAATACAATTGAGCCAATATTACTTGAGTTTTTCTATCAAAATCAATAACTCACTTAACATCATTGCTGTTGCTCCCCAAACAGTATGTCCATGTACATCAAAAGAAGGCGTTTTATAGATAGATCCTTTAGGAGTTTTAAAATGATACTCTTTATGATTAGCAGGATCTTGTAATTGAGATACATGGGCTTCTACCACCTGATCCACTTCATATTCATCCAATTTATATTGAAATTCTTCATCATAAGTGGCAACAACTGGTACTACATGCATATTTGATGGTGGAATATATAAATCAGAAAGTTTACCAATTACTTGATCTCTACTTACTTTTATGCCAATTTCTTCCTCGCACTCTCTTAATGCCGTATGAATCATATCTTCATCAGTATCATCATACTTACCTCCAGGAAAAGCCATTTGACCACTGTGAACACCATCATAAGAAGGACGTTTTATTAAAGGAAACATCCATGAATCTCCATCTTCTTTTAATAAAATTAATACTGCTGCTTTTCTAGCTCCAGTAGGAATATTGATAGGCGTAATATCCTGACGATGATGAGAAGACATCAGATCATGAGCCACTCTTCCTGGTAAATCTGAACGAAGTAAGTTGCTTAGTTTATTTTTCCAATCAGATACAATTCCTTGTGTATACTTCATATAATAATTTCTTGATAATCAATAAATGTAATAAGGGTTGCTTCGTTAATCGCACTTGTACATAAATTACGATAAAATGATTAAAAAAGTATAATTTGAGGGCAATTTGTTATTTTTTGATGTACTCAATACTTTATCAAATAAAATTGTAACATTTCAATAAAATACTTAATTTCAAATCATAAAATACAAACATCCCCAATATTCATGACCAAAGCTAAGGAACAACTTGATACTCTATTAACGTATTGGCAGAATAAATTTCAAGCTAAACGGGTCAATAATCAATTAACTTTCGATAATCATATTGGTGTAGGTGAAATGACTGGTTATTTATTTAATGATCAATCTTTCTCTTTACAGTTTGATTATACTCTACATGCTTCAATAGAAGGAGACGACCTGATTGATGACATTGGTTTTGTCAATTTTTTATTTGGTTTACCTCATTCACATCAAGACAAATTTATTGCTTTAAGCACTGATAAAAATGTTGAATTAGAAGGGGTTATTTTTTCTAATGATACTAAAGAACATCTTAGTTTTTTTCAGCCTGCTAAAGTTCCAATTAAAGCTGTAATTATTAAAATTAGTGATCATGAATTTGAAAGGTTAATTAACCTCTCCCCTGCTTTAAAAGATAAAATTGAGAACTTAGGTAAATTCTTCTTATATGATCGTTTAAACAATATGATGTTAGGTACTCTTGTTAGAGCCTTTGAGATATCAAAAGAGGAACCTTACAGAGAAGAACTTATCAAAAACTGTTTAGATTACTTGATCACACTTTCTCTTTCTAGATTTTCTAAAAAAGCAGAAGAGAAAGAAGACATGAACATCAGTATGAAAAACTTGTTTGTCGCACGTCAAATGATTATTGATTATCATGGAGCAAATATCGATATCAATACTTTAGCAATGGAATGTGGGATGAGTGTTAGCCGACTAAGACTATTATTTAAAACCTTTTTTAAACAGCCTATATATAAATTTCAACAACAAGTAAGACTCGAAGAGGCTAAGAGACTTCTCAAAGACAATAAAAAATCCATGTCGATGATTGCCATGGATCTGGGTTTTTCTAACGCAAGTCACTTCACCTCAGTATTCAAAAAAAGTTACGGTATTACACCTAAAGAATTCAAAAAAAACCAAAGCGAATAGAATTTACTATTCTTCAATCAAAATATATTAAAACTCCCTTAACTCTACTCGTTTTTATATATGAACCTCAAAAGTTCTAAGAGTAAAACGAATAATATTACTATGAAAAATAATATAAAACTCCTTCTTCTTGGTTTAGCTTGTGCTAGTATGACTGTTTCATGTCAACAAGAAAAATCAACTAATTCTAATCAAGAAATTAAAGTAGAAACTTACTCTCAGACAACTAAAATTCCTGAGGGGATAAAAACACCTAATACAGTTCAGACCTCTATTGGAGATCTACAATTTGTTGATGGTGCACCATTACCAGAAACTGCTGAAAAAGTTTACGATAATTTAGATCGTATGCGTGGTGTAGATGTTTTTCTTAAATGCATGCCTGCAGTATCTGTAAGACAATTGATGGTAGGGCCTGAAGAAATTGGTGTCGATAATTACAATAAAGTATTACTATTTGATAAGTTGATGGACTCAAAACCATTATTCTTAACAGCCAATACTTCTACTCTTTACAGTATTCCTAGTTTAAACATGAAAAACACGGGACCAATTGTAATAGAAGTACCCAAAGGAATGTTAGGAGCATTTAACGATGCATGGTTTAGATATATGCAAGACATTGGTCCTTTTGGCCCCGATAAAGGCCAAGGAGGGAAATACATTGTAATTCCACCAAATTATGATGGTAAAATCCCAAGTGGTTACCATGTGGTACATTCTAAAACTTTTAGAGTATGGATCTTTATGAGAGCATTTATCGAAAATGGAATCGATGCTGCTGTTGCTAATATTAAGGATAACTTAAAAATCTATCCACTATCAAAAAAAAATAATCCTAAACCTATGGAGTTTATTAGTGGTACAGGGAAAGAATTTAATACAATACACACTAATGATTTCCATTTCTATGAGCACTTAAATGAAGTGATCCAAGAAGAACCAATCGAAATGATTGATCCTGAAATTAGAGGTTTAATTGCTTCTATTGGTATCGAAAAAGGAAAAGTATTTCAACCGGATGCTAGAATGAAAAAAATCCTTACTGATGCTGTAGCTATTGGTAATGCAACTGCTAGATCTATTGTCTGGTACCCTAGAACTGAAGGGAGTGTAGACAATATGAAAGGTATTAAAGTATTCCCTGAACTACATAACAACCATTGGATTATGGCTTGGGTAGATCGTAACGTATATTTTAATGGTAAAGATGGACACACTATGAACTCTGATGCAAGAGTTATGTTCCACTATCCTTACACAGCGGTTACTCCTGCAATGGCTGTTCCTAGAATCGGTATTGGTTCTGATTATGCTATGGCCTTTGTAGACGATAAGAAAGTACCTTTTGATGGTAGAAAAACTTATAAGGTAACTATACCTGCTAATCCACCTGCCAAAAACTTCTGGGCGGTAACTGTTTATGATCCACAAACAAGATCAATGTTACAAACAGATCAGGCTTACCCAACAGTAGGTAGCCAAACCAAAGGTTTAAAGAAAAACGAAGATGGATCTTATGATATCTACTTTGGACCAAAAGCACCAAAAGGTTATGAAAATAACTGGTTACAGACCGTTCCGGGTAAAAGTATGTTTGTTATCCTTAGACTATATGGACCAACAAAAGTATGGCACGATAGAAAATGGGTACCTGGTAACATTCAAGAAATAAAATAATTTAATAACGAACCAACTCTTTTATGAGTTGGTTCAAAAATATTTAGTTATGAAACAAATCAACTACTTTCTACTTCTTTTCGTCCTTTTTGGGTCAAGTTATGCTGTGGCACAAAATCAAGAGTTTGAAGACGAAATGTTTAAGTTCAGAGCTATAGAAACTGCTGTATGGGCAATGCCTATGATGAACTTTAAAACCTACAGAGATGCACTAAGTGATAATGGTGTAGGTTACAATGATGTTGCTTATAACTCAAAAATACAAAACTGGAAATTTCAGACAGCAACCCCCAATAATACCACTCCTTACATTCATTTTTATTGGAATGTAAAAGATGAGCCAATAGTAATAGAATTACCTGCTTCAGAAGAAGGTGTTGGACTATTTGGAACATTCATGGATGCATGGCAAAGACCGATTGACGATGTTGGAGCAAAAGGTAGAGATGCAGGCCAAGGTGGTAAATATGTAATTGTTCCTGAAAATTATGATGGACCACTTTTACAAGGTGCATACACCTATGTACAAAGAACTAACAATGGTTTTTGTGTATTAAGACCTATTATTCCTAATGCTAATCAAGAGAACGTTGATAAAGCAACAGCACTCACAAAAAAAATCAAGATCTATCCATTAAGCCAAGCGGCTAATCCTGAAAAAATGAATTACGTGGATATATATGATAAAAATTTAGAATGTACTCCTGTAATGGACAAAACCATTTACAAAGAAATTCATGAATTCATTCAAGAGGAAAAAGTGGAAGACATGAACTTGGCATTTATGGGAATGTTGAAACAAATTGGAATTGAGAAAAATGAAGCTTTCACTCCAGATGAGAGAGCTAACAAAATATATGATGAAGCAGCTCCTTTAGCTTTAGAGTATTTGATCAATCAATACCATAGAAAACTTAATCCATGGATGTACGAAGGCAAAAAGTGGAGTGTTTTAGTTCCTACAGGTTCTTTTGAAACCGATTGGACTTATGAATTTCCTTCTCATTTTGACTATAATGCAAAAGGAGCATTGTATTACGCCATTATAACAAGTATAAAAAATTATGGATCTGCTACTTTTTATGTAGATCTAGCAGAAACACCTGATGGACAATGGTTAAACGGAAGTGACAATTATAAACTAGTGGTACCGGCAAATGTCCCTGTCAAAAACTTTTGGGCAGTAACAACTTACGATTTAGAAACAGCTTCTTACCAAAGAAATATTGATAAATCTAGTATTGACTCAAATATGGACAAGGTCAAGAAAAACAAAGATGGTACTACTACTATCTATTTCGGACCAAAACCTCCTAAAGGAAAAGAAAGTAATTGGCTACCAACTGTAGAGGGAAGAAGATTCTTCTTATTATTCAGATTCTACGGTCCTCAAAAAGAAGTATTTGATGGTAGTTTTGAATTAAATGATATTGAAAAAATAAAATAATCTGTACGTATTATTCATAATACCTTTTGATCTAAGATGTATAAATCATGATCAAAAGGTATTTTTTGTAGAAGAATAAAAATATAATCTATAAAAGAAGAGATATACTAAACATCAATATTGCACATCTACTAAAACAAAAAAAGACTACTCAAAAGAGTAGCCTTTTTTTATTATTAATAGTTGGTTTAGAGAATATCAAGAAGCCTAAACTTCAATTGTTCTCACTATTTCAGTTCAATGATATATGCTGTTTTAGCAGGAATACTCATTTCACCATCAAATGAAACTGCTTTTCCTGTTAAAATATCTTTACCTGATGTTTTACCTTCTAATGCTTCTGCAAAACGATCCATTTTAAATGTTTGATCTTCTAAGTTATTATTGATCACCACTAAAACAGATTCTTTGTCAGAGTAACGAACATATGCGTATACTTCATTAAAAGGAACCCAGTGTTTTAACTTACCTGTAATGGCATCAGAAGTCTTTCTCCATTGTAAAATTGTTCTGATGTAATTGAAATAATCATTCTCATCATCCGTTCTACCTTCTGCTGTGAATGCATCTCTTTTATCACCTTCCCATCCTCCAGGGAAATCTTCTCTTAAATCACCATGATCTCCGCCTTTCGACATCAAAATTTCTGTACCGTAGAAGATCTGTGGAATACCTCTTGTTGTTAACAAGAAAGTAGTTGCTAATTTCATATTCGGAAGATCTTTTTTGAATGAACCAAATGCTCTATCCACATCATGGTTATCCATAAAGATTTTATTCTGTCCGGCATTATCATATAAGAAATCTTCAGTAAGTGTTTTGTATACTTCCATTACACTCCAGTGATCTCTCCATGTTCTATTTAATGCATCCCAAACAGGAAAATCAGATACTGATTTTAAAGTAGTTTTGAAACCATCTCTATTATTACCGCCAGTTTTCCAGTAAGATTCCCAAGTAGCACCCGGTAACCATGTTTCACCAACAATATAAAAATCAGGGTACTCGTTTAAAACGTAAGACACCCATTCCGACATCATTTCTTTTTTATTATATGGATAAGTATCCATTCTGATACCATCAATACCAGCATATTCAATCCACCAAATTGATGCTTGCATTAAGTACTTTGCTAAATAAGGATTACCTTGATTTAAATCAGGCATATGGCCATCGAACCAACCTTCTTGCATAATTTTTCTATCATAATCAGAGGCATTAGGATCAGAGATAGTTTCTCCTTTAAAGTTTGATCTAGTAAATTCTTTCCATTGGTGGATCCAATCTTGAGAAGGAAGGTCTTTCATCCATAAGTGACCATTACCAATGTGATTAAAAACAAGGTCCATCACTACTTTCATGTCTCTTTTATGAGCTTCTGAGACCATATTATGGTATTCCTCATTTGATCCATGACGAGCATCTGCCTTATAAAAATCTGTGATAGCGTAACCATGATAAGACCAACCCGGCTGATTGTTTTCTAAGAATGGAGTTAACCATACAGTTGTTGCTCCTAAATCGTTGATGTAATCTAATTTTGAAGTAACACCGGCGATATCTCCGCCATGACGGCCTCCTCTATCAGAACGATCTGCTTTCTGAGCAAGTTGATCATTAGAGTCATTTTCAGAGTTACCATTCACAAAACGGTCGGGCATAATCAAATACATTACATCTGATTGATCTAACCCTTGAGCTTTTGTTTCTTTATTTCTAGCTTTCAATTCATAATTGATTACCGTTTTCTTTTTCCCTCTAGCAAACGTAATAGGAAAAGTTCCTGGTTTAGCTTTAGAAATATCAAGATCAATAAAGACATAGTTGGCATTATCCAACGATTTTATTTCGTTGATTTTAACCCCTTCTGTATCAATAGAAATATCAGTTGAAGCTAAATCTACACCGTGTACCATTAGCATTACAGTTGGAGTAGTCATATCGGCCCACCAAAAAGCAGGTTCTACTAAGTCTACAACTGGAGCTTTACCTTTTTTTAATGAGTTAGTTGTTATTGCATCAGAGGCAAGAATAGAATTTGATGCAAAAATAAGTGTCACAAAAATGACGATATAGTTTCTAAAAGATTTCATAAATAATTTATATTCAGTATACTTTTTTCATTCATAACAAACATAGTGTTATTAATCAGCATTAAAAAATAATGGTTAATTTCAACCGTTTGCGGTATATTTTTTTTCTTTTTTTCTCACTTTTAAAGAAATAAGGTACTTCATGAGTATCTTGTCACTTTAAACATGACACTTTTTATGAGACTTCACTTTATCATTCACTTACTTCTTTTTTTTCAGTTATTTTCAGTATCAATTGCACAAGATATACCTGTGAATACTTGGCGATCTCACCTGAATTTTACTCAAACTAATTCCATTACTCTCACTGATAATGAAGCGGTTTGTTCTTCTCAAAATGCACTATTTTCATATGATCTTAATGATGGTATTATCACAACAATATCTAAAGAAGATGGCTTAAGTGATGCCAATATTTTAAAAATTGGATACACTTCAGTTACAGATCAATTAATTGTGTTGTATGCAAATGGTAATATCGATTTTATCAGCGATTCTGATATTGTCAATATGAGAACACTTCTCAATAGTGACTATCCCAATAAATCGTTTTTTGGTTTTAGAATGGACCAACAATTTATGTATGTATGTGCCAGTTTTGGCATTGTTAAGATCAACACTACCAATTACATTATTGAAGAAACATACGACTTTATAGGACAAAATGGTGCAGAGATGAATGTGTATGATATCACCTTTTCTGACGATTCTATATACATTGCTTGTGACGAAGGAGTGAAAAGTGTGGCAGATAATGAATTGACCAATAAACAAGATTTTAATAATTGGAACAATGTCGTAGTAGCTGCTAATGAAAATATAAAAACGATATTATATAGTGATAATAAAGTTTATTACACTAATACTTCAGATAAATCAATTAATACCTACAATGGATCTACATCAACTACTTTAGGAAATTATAGTGACGATGAGGTGTTTTTATTAGATTTCTGGGGGAATAATGTAAGCTTACCTGCAACAACTCAGATCTATCTTATCAATGAAAATGATCAAATTTCTATATATCAGAATGATAACGTTCCATCGCCAAGACAAGTAATTGATGACGAAGACGGAAATGCTTGGATTGCAGATGCTACAAATGGTATGATAAAAGTGAGCGATCAAATAGAAACATTTGTTCCTTCAGGCCCTATGTTTTCTACTGCTCATGATATAATTAATGCAGAAGATTTTATATTCATGACCCCAGATGATGCAACTGGTATTACAGTGGGTACTTTCTCTATTTTTAATCAGGGTAAATGGGAAAATTACAGTTCATTAGATCGAACAGATGCTATAGAAATTCCTGCTTTACCTAGATTTAAAGGAATGGCTTACGCTACACAAGAGCAAAAAGTATATTTTGCTACAGAAGGAGATGGCCTTTTTGCATTCCATATTTATGATAAAACTTTCGAAATAATAAAAAATCCATTCTTGATAAATGGAAGAACAGAGGTACATATTGAAAGTTTAAGTTTTGATCAATTTGGAAATTTATGGACAACCACTAATCAGTATCTTCATTTTAGAAGTCCTTCTGGAGAATGGCAACATTTTAATGATACAAAAATCACCAATGCGGCTCACGAAACTAAAAATTCTTACCAAGGTGATGTATGGCTTTTAATTGGTAATGATAGATTACTCACATTTAAGGATGGGAACTCTAGATTTTTAACTTCCGATCAAACAAATGGTGGTCTTCCGAGTAATACTGTGTTCAGTCTTGCAACAGATAATATAGGAAGTATGTGGATGGGAACTGACGATGGTACTGCAGAGTATTTGGGTGTTTCTCCTACAGAAGCCGGTGAATTTAGTGTTTCGTTACCAAGGTATGATGGTTTCCCCCTTTTAAACGGTGAAAGTGTACAATGTATCGCCATCGATGGCGGAAATAGAAAATGGTTAGGTACTGTTAGAGGTCTATGGTTATTTAGTAGTGATGGTGGTCGACTGTATAAACATTTCACTACAACTAACTCTTCCTTATTATCTGATGATATTAGAGCAATGGCCATACAACCTACAAGCGGGGAAGTATTTATTGCCACTGTGGATGGAATTGTTTCGTACAGAAGTGATGCGACTGCTGGAACTTCTAAGTTTGAAAATGTAAAAATATTCCCAAGCCCCGTTCGCCCTGAATACCAAGGTGTACTTACCATTTCTGGTTTAGCCACAAATGCTGATGTAAGAATTACAGATACCGCTGGGCAATTAGTATGGAGTGGGTCTTCTTTCGGAGGTAGTACTTCTTGGAATCTAAGGTTAAATAATGGTCAAAAACCAGCTACTGGAGTTTATTTTGTGTTTAGCACAGATCAAGAAGGAGTTGAAAAGTATGTAGGGAAATTTACTGTGATTCGATAAATTAAAAGTCACATCTAAAGATGTCTCTATCTGAAGGGTTTAACTCTTCAACCAAAAGTGCTGGAAAGTTATTAAAACCGGTGTAAATACGAGAGCAATCTTTCCAAATTAATCCTGTCTCAACAATAGGAACAATTTTATCTGTTTCTTCAGATAAATGCCATCTTGATTTTAAATAAGAATTAGAAGATACGATATAAGCTTCGAATAAGCCTCCAGAATGATATATTATTAATGTATCTGCTGTTTCAGACTCGATTACTTTATCAAAATTTTCTCCTAGAGAAATATCATTTTTATCATTACAAGCAATCAAAAATGATAGGAAGGATAACAATAAGATTATTTTTTTCATGGTTTAAATTAGTTTCTACAAAGAAAATCAACTTTTTAGTTAGAATCCAAACATTACGATTTTCATATCAAACATATTAACAAAAAAGTTTCAGTGTTACCTATTTATTTAATAGAGCTAAAATTTCACAGAATTGATATTAAAATCATCTTTTAGCCAACATATTTCATTTTATCTTCCCTTTCTAGTCGTTACATTTGATATAAACATTATCATCAAATTATGAGAAAAGTAAGAATGTGTTATCCTTACCTAAAGGAAACAAGTTTTAAATGTGATTATGAAGTTGAAACTGATTCATTAGCAAGCCATATCGGTTATGCTTATTCAAAAGCGGATAAACACAAAGAGATGCAATTAGAACTGACTTGGTTATGCGAGATGGCATATCATGTAAATGGTTCTATAAGAGGAAAAGTGGCGGTAACAGAAGATGATATATCCAAAGCCATTGACATTCATGATAAATACCAAGCATTAGTAAAAGAAGAAACTAAAATGTTTAGCCTACCTATAGGTTGTGAACTGGCTGGTATTCTTAACTTATGTCGTTCCAAAAGTAAGAACTCTACAAGGTGGGCCTATAAAATTGCAAAGTTCGAAGATGTAAAAGTCGATAAATTAGTGACTGACCTATTAAATACTATGGCAGATATATTCTTTGTAATGTCTGTTTATGCCAATAAAATGGAAAATATTGAAACAATAGAATTTGTTTCTAAAAGCTATGAGGTTCGCTTTTTTGATTAATTCAGTTCAACTTTAGTTTAATTCTTGAGTCAGCTAAGAAAAATAATACATATTGATATGGATGCATTCTTTGCATCCATTGAACAAAGAGATTTTCCACACCTAAGAGGAAAACCAGTTGCAGTTGGTGGTAGTAAAGAACGTGGTGTGGTAGCAGCAGCAAGTTATGAAGCAAGAAAATTTGGTGTTAGGTCTGCTATGCCTTCAGCTTTAGCGTATAGAAAGTGTCCTCAAATTATCTTTACAAAATCGAGGTTTCATGTTTATAAGGATGTTTCCTTTCAGATTAGAAAAATATTTTTTGAATATACTGACCTTGTTGAGCCTCTTTCTTTAGATGAAGCTTACCTTGATGTTACTGAGAACAAAAAAAACATCTCATCTGCAATTCAAATAGCAAAAGAGATACGTGAGAAGATTAATGATACTCTTAACCTTACTGCAAGTGCGGGAATATCTTATAATAAATTTTTAGCAAAAACTGCTTCTGATTTAGATAAACCTGATGGCCTTTCTATCATATTACCAGATGAAGCTGAAGCTTTTTTAGAACAATTACCTATTGAAAAGTTCTATGGGATTGGTAGTGTGACAGCAGAAAAAATGAAGAAATTAGGTATTTACAAAGGAAAAGACCTAAAGTCTTGGCCACTTACTCACCTAAACGACAATTTCGGAAAAACAGGAAAATTCTATTATTATATCGTCCGTGGTGTTGATCACAGGATAATAAAACCCCATAGAGAACGTAAATCTATAGGTGCAGAAAGAACCTTCTCAAAAGACATTGCCAATGTAGAATTGATGAAAACTCACCTTCTTAAAATTGCTGATATTCTATGGGAAAGAATAATTAAAAGCGATAAAAGAGGGAAAACTGTTACAGTAAAAATTAAACTGCATGACTTTGTTAGTCATACTAAAAGTAAAACCTTTGAGCAGGCAGTTAAGAGTAAAAGCAAATTAGTTGATGAAGCTGTAAAGTTGTTAGATGAATTACAGCCTCAGACTTTTAATGTTAGGTTATTAGGAATAAGTCTTAGTAATCTTCAGGAAAATAATAACAATGATGATAGTGATGAGTCTGATGATTTAAACCAACAACTCGAATTGTGGTAATTAAACCAAGAAATAACTAACTATCAAAAATGCTAAAAAGTATCCAAATAAAACCCCTACTAAAAGGCCTAATCCAAATGAACTATTCGCGTTGATAAATTTTTTAATTTGATGAACCATGAGCGATGATAAATGTCGTAAAATATTAACGTTTACAAATGTTTACATAAAAGTAAGTATAAATCTCATCTTTCAAAAATTTACATTCATTTAAATTGAATAAAAATTCACTTTTAAACTAAAAGTGCAATAAATCAACTGACTATCAGTAAAATACAATGCAAATTCATCATTTTTCATTAAAAATAATTTACTCTATTTTACTTACATGAGTACCTTTCAAATAATTATTAAAAAGGAAATTTCATCAACAATTAAATAAAAAAGAAGATCAATTATCTATTTACTTGAATTTGTTGTAATTTCTATTGTCAGTAAACTATATCATTTTTAAGTGTCCTCTTTTATGAAAATCAAACTATCATTTATTGCGCTGTTTTTTATTACTTATTCTTTTTCTTTGGGTCAAAATTTAGCAGGTCCATGGAAAGGCACGCTTAATCTACCTAATGGGAAATTAGATATCATCTTTAAAATATCTGCAAAGGATAATGATTTAAAAGGGATTATGGATATCCCTGCTCAAGGTGTAAAAGGTTTACCTATTCATGAAATAAAATATCACTCCCCTTTTCTTCATATAAAATTGCCTAATCTTGGTATTGAATATGTCGGAAACGTTATTGATGATGATCATATTGAAGGTACTTTTAAACAAGGTGGTCAATCTTTTACTATGAATTTAGAAAAGAATTTAGATGAAGAAACACCTATGTCTAAACCTCAAGAACCTAAACCTCCATTTCCTTATGTAAATAAAGCTATCGAATTTTATAATAAAGATGCAGGAATTCTACTTTCAGGTACTTTTTCTAGACCTACTGATCTGAAAAGGTATCCTACCGTTATTTTAATTTCTGGAAGTGGACCAAGTGATAGAGATCAAAATATTTTAGGCCACAAACCATTTTTAGTATTGGCAGATCATTTAACTAGAAATGGAATTGCAGTTTTAAGGTTTGATGAACGAGGTGTAGGCAGTTCTCAAGGTGATTTTAAATCTGCTACTACTTTAGACTTTAAAAATGATGTTGAAGCAGCTATCTCCTTTTTAAAATTAAGAACTGATGTCGATCCTACAAAAATTGGGCTTATTGGACATAGTGAGGGAGGTGTTATCGCTCAAATGATTGCAGCCGAAAATAAAGATATTGCTTTTTCAATATTAATGGCATCCCCTGCATTGTTAGGAAAGGATATATTATTACATCAAAAACAACAAATGGAGATTATAAGTGGTGTACCCGATGAAGCTGTTGCTAGAAATCAACTTATTTTTGAAGAAGCTTATGATATGATTATTAATAATGAGCAACCTTTGGATGAACGATTAAGAGAATATTTCAAACATCAATATCATAATAACATAAGTAATCAGCAGCTTAATGCTATAGTCACAGGTATGAGTAATCCTTGGTTTGTTGGGTTTGTTAAACTAAATCCAGCTATTTATCTCCAATCAATAAAAACACCTTTATATGCCCTTAACGGTAGTAAAGATGTTCAAGTTTTGGCTGACGAAAATTTAAAAATGATAAATGATGAATTGACAAAGAATGGTAATCCTAATTTTAAAGTTGAAAAGCTTGAAGGACTGAATCATCTATTTCAAGAATGTGAATCCGGATTACCTGCAGAATACGGTGTGTTGAATCAAACGCTTTCTCCTGTATTTTTAGAAAAAGTAAGCGATTGGATAGAAGATATTACTAAAATGAAACATTAATTAGAAGAAGACAACACTTTTATCGCTTCTATTTTGTCTTTCTGTAGTTGTGAGATTAAAGCGTCTACACCATCAAATTTCATCTCAGAACGAAGGCGATGTACAAGACTAACTTTAACTTTTTGATGGTAAATATCTCCTTCGAAATCAAAAATATTTACCTCAACTGTTTGTTGAATTCCATCTGTTACTGTTGGACGATGTCCGATGTTCATCATCCCATTCAACAACTTATCTTCTACTTCAATAGTAACGGCATACACCCCAATTTTAGGGAGTAATTTAAAAGAATCTAGTAGTTCTATGTTGGCTGTTGGAAAACCTATTTTACGTCCGATTCTATTACCACTCACTACTTTACCTTCAAATGAATAGTGGTAACCAAGATATTTTTCAGCAGTTTCTACGTCACCTTCCTCTAAGAGGGCGTTCCTAATTGCTGTAGAGCTTACCGCTGCATCTTCAATTTCTTGCTTAGTAATTTCCTCGACTTCAAAACCAAAGTCTTTTTGATGCTTTTTTAGGTAATCAAATCCTCCTTCTCTATTTCTTCCAAAACGGTGATCATAACCTATAACCAGTTTTGTAGTGTTGATTTTATTAATCAAGATTTCTTGTACAAATTCAAGAGAAGTCATCTGAGAAAATTTTTTATCGAATTTTAATACGATCAAATGATCAATACTTTCAAGCATTAATCTTTCAATTTTCTCCTCAAGATTGGTGATTAGCTTAAGTTCTTTTTTCGCTATTTCTGGCTGAAGTGTGAATCTAGGGTGAGGCCAAAATGTAATCAATACGGTCTCAGAACCATCCTGCTCTGCAGTTTTTCTCAAATGCGACAATATCTGTTGATGCCCAAAATGAACACCATCAAATGTACCACTAGTTACTGTAGCTTTCTTAAGAGGCTTAAATTCTTCTATACCGTAATGTACTTTCATCCTTATGATTAAGGTTATTTATTTTCTTCTTCCTCTTTTGATGCCCTCCACTCACGAATGACTTCAATCCACTCTTCAACAGATTTGGCTTCTTCTACAGAATAATCCCCAATTTTGGTTCTTCTTAAAGCACTCATATAGGCTCCTACACCTAATTCTTTACCAAAGTCTCTTACAAAACTACGGACATAAGTTCCTTTTGAACATACCATACGAAATTGAATTTTAGGAAGGTCAATTTTTGTCACTTCCAATTCCATTATTTCAATTTCTCTAGGATCTATTTTAACTTCTTTCCCTTTTCTAGCATGTTTATACACTCTCACTCCATCTACTTTTATAGCAGAATGCATTGGAGGAACCTGCATAATTTTACCAGTAAATTGAGGAAGTAAAGCATGTATATTTTCTTCAGTGATATGAGAAATATCAGATTCACTATCAACTTCAGTTTCTAAATCATGAGAAGGAGTAGTTTGGCCAATCACCATTTCTCCTTCATATTCTTTAATTTGTCCCTGAATTTGATCAATCGTTTTTGTACTTTTTCCTGTACATAAGATTAAAAGACCAGTAGCTAATGGGTCCAAAGTACCGGCATGTCCTACCTTCTTCACTTTCATCTCCCATCTCAACTTTTTGACTACTCCAAATGAGGTCCATTCTAGAGGTTTATCTACCAATACTGTTTCACCAGCTGCAAAATCAAAATCTTTCATTCTCTACGATCTATGCAATAAATAATGAATAAATAATAGCTATTGTTCCTACACAAGCACACCAAATTGAAAACCACTGTAATTTGGCTTTTTTCACCAAAGCAATCATCCACTGACATGCTAACATACCTGTTACAAAAGCTGCAATAAAGCCTAAAGTTAATGGTAAAACTCCAATGCCATCAGCAAAAGAACCATCCATTATTTCACCTTTAGCATCTAAAATATCTTTAGCGATCTTCCCAAAAATTAATGGTACAACCATTAAAAATGAGAATCGTGCAGATCTTTCTCTATCAATACCTAAAAGTACAGAAGTAGAAATGGTTGCCCCAGATCTAGAGATACCTGGTAAAATAGCAATCGCTTGAGCGATACCAATAATAGCGGCTTCCTTGTAGCCAACAGGTTTAGTAGTATTTTTAGCTCTATCGGCTAATAATAATAAACCCGCAGTTACTAATAACATACAACCAACTAGTAAAATTGCACCTCCGAAAAACTGCTCAATTTGTTTATTTAAAAATACCCCTACCAAAGCAGCTGGTATCATAGAAATAATAATTTTTAGAGAGAACTGAGTTTCTTCATTCCATTTAAATTGGAATAACCCTTTTAATATTTCTAGAATATCTTTTCTAAAAATCACAACAGTAGATAATGCTGTAGCAAAATGTAGTAATACCGTCATCATCATACTGCCTTCGGCATCCAACTCCGGATTATTAAAAATCGCTTTCGCTAACTCTAAATGTCCACTACTACTTACTGGCAGAAACTCTGTCAATCCTTGGATAATACCCAAGACAATTGCCTCGAAAATACTCATTTAATTAATTGATATTATATATAATTGGTCGTTTTTATTCTTGTGGAGTGCTTTCTGATTTTAACAGTATAGCATAAAAGTTAATACCAAAGCCTGCTACAACTATAATTGGGCCTACAGTAAGGCCTAAAGCACCAAATCCCATTGGAGCTGATTCCATAGACATAATGATAAAACCTAATGCAATCGTAAAGATGCCTATTAACATCCAAACAAAGTTTTTCTTACCGAAAGCCAAATGATCTTTTTTATTGCTCATTATTCAAAATTTATAATTTTAGAAATACAAAGTTAAAAGGTTATGTAGTATAAGAAAAAATATGAGAAGATATTACGTTAAAGTCTCTGAAAAAGGTGCAGGTTCTATTAAAACCACTTTTTCTTTATCTACGACTACTAATCCTGCAGGATCTCCTTTTCTTTTTCTAACAAATTTCTTTGGTGTGTAAATTACAGGACAAAGCGTATCTGTTTTTCTCTGAGAATAATAAGCGGCAATTGATGCTGCCTTCTCAATAACATCTACAGGGAAATTAGGTTGTTTTGACTTCCATTTTACAACTACATGAGACCCTGCCACATCTCTTGCATGTAACCATAAATCTCTTTTATGTGCAAAACGTTGAGTTAGTAAATCATTATTGACAGCATTTTTACCAACCCAAATTTCAAAACCTTTGTATTCAAATTTTCTAAACGGAAAAATAGGTTCATTTTTTTGAAGTTTCTGCAATCCATTAGTCTTAATGTATTTCCGAATTTCTCTTACCATTTCAAATTGATCCAACGCCTCACGGTGTTTTTTCAATTCTTCCATCTCATCCTCTTTTTGCTGAATATTAACCTCTAAGTTTTTGACCTCTAACTTCTGATTTTTAGCCTTTCGATAATACGTCTCAGCATTTTTCTGCGGTGTCAATACCTCATTGAGATTGATCTTTATATCTTCCTCATTATAAAAATCAAATAGTGTAATCTTCTTCGTTCTAGGAGGAATATTATGAAGGTTGGCCATAATAATATTCGCTATTTCCTCAAAACGAGCATTTTCTGTCAATTCTTCATAACGAGCATAATGCTTTTTCAAATAGCTCTTCGATTGCTTTAAACGCTTATCGATTTCTTTAATTAAAGGACCTTTTTCTCTCTCGACAAAGTATCTTTTTGAGAAACGATAATAAAATTCATTGGCTGCTTCAATAGGATCATCAGATTCTAATAAAGTGGTTGCTCCATCAAGCTGGAATAATAGAAATTGAACTTGCCCCTCTAATTCTTCAACATAATATCTCGGTGATTCTAGCTTTTTGACTAAATCAGATACTCTGGTCCATTGCTCAACAGGTGAGACATCATTTAAACCATTCGATTCGAGATAAGCATTGGCTTCTCTTCCTAAAGTGGGATAGGTTGCCTTAATACCTCCTTCTAAAAAAGCTTCTTGAGATTGATCAATTTCTCTGTCCAATGTGCTGACATCCATATTTTGATCCTCAATATGTCTTTTTTGAAAAACAGTATTTACTTCACCCTCGTGGATCAAAAGTATATTTGATCGATTACCGTACATTTTAAACAGTAAACCCCAATCATTTGTCATTTTTATTAAAAAAGCCCTTTCGTTGTGGTACTGTATCACATCTTCCACCTCTTGATCGATAGCCTCTTTAAATAAATCGATACTATTGACCTTCTTTCTTTGGTAATCCAGAGGAAAAGTCAAAAGATTAAAATTAGGAATAAGTGAAGCACGAATCCATTGCTCTCTTGCTCCTTTATAGAACCCGATCATCAACTCGTCTTTACTTTGACTAAAGCATGCGCCTAAAGTCATTCCTATCAACCTCTCTTTTAAGGCCTGACTTAATTGTCTGAGGAAATAATAATTATTGAACATCTTCTTAGCACTCTTTATAAGAATCATTTATTTCCGATAAAGAGTATATATTTTTAATAATGTAAAATCAATCTTTAATAGAATACAAAAAAACACATATATATGGTATAAAAAAAGCCCCAAGAGCAAGGCTTGAGGCTTATATATCATTTTTAACGATTATGGTCGTCGATAAATATTATCATCATTTTTATAACCTGATTTAGTTTTATACCAATCCGTATAATTATCACCACTAGCTTCTGCCCAAGTTTTAAAATGATTATAAGCATTAGTGATTTCTACATTCTCATAAGGGTAGTTAAACTCATTTGCCACTACATTAATAGCCCATGGATGATTTAAACTTGTTTTATAGAATATATTTTGATCCATGTCTGTATTATCGTCACTTGATTTAAAATAAGAGTCATCAGCCAGAGCGGTAGGTTCATAATTTGGTAAATGTACTTCTCTTCCTCTTTCTTGATCAATGAATATAAACGGATTTGGATAGGCTGTAAAAGACGAATTCGATAACTGATTTGGATTGATACCTAATGTTACTGTGAATTCATGTGGAGTCACATAATTACTTGATGGTTTCACATTAACAAGAATATCACTTGATGACATCAAAGAATAAGCGTCTTCAAAGAAAATAATGGATGCTTTCGTACTCCCATTCTCTGTGCCATTAGAAGCAGTGGTCACTACACCCTGATCTAAAACTTGTCCAGATGTGGTATTGACCACAGAAGCATTAAAAGGAAATTCTATTCCAAATCCATTATGATAGTAACCTCCTATTGCAAAGATTTTTGTATCCATTACGATATCTCTAATGTAATAATTAGCATCTACCACCTTTTTATATTTGACACCTATCACGAGATCGTTAAAATCATAATCTCCTTTCGCTGGCCATAAATCTTCAAAGCCGTAGGTAGAAAAATTAGATTTATTATTGATATAAATATTGAACGCTCTTTCACTATCGTTAGGATAATCCTCTTCATGATCATATAAACCATCACCATCAGAATCTACAGCGTCAGATATATCTTCAAAATCATCAGTATCAAATGCGAAAGGGTTACCAGTTAAATAAAACATACAATCGTTGAAATCATTGTCTCCACCAGGTCTACTAATATCTTCAAAACCTAGAACCACTAAATTCCTTACATCATCCTTTAAAGCTACAATGTGCTGTTTGTATCCATCAGGGGAATTGTTATTTAATAGGTAGTTACTATACTTCACCTGATTTCTATATTGTGGAGCCTCTATACTAGTGTTCCAACCATTAGGAATTAAAACCCAACCAATAGAAGTATTAGCATCAAATCTACCTAAATACACTTTGTCCCCAGTTTCTAACTCTCCTCCTGCGTATTTATAAGAAACATTTGGAAATACCACTTTAATACTGTCTATATCATTTGTTGTTTGTGGAGGATTGCCTGTAGTGTATGTATAATAGGCTAAGGTATTTCTATAACCTGCCCCTTCATGAACAAAAGTGATCCAAATATCTGCATTTTGAGTAATTTTGGTATCGTAATTTATATCCTTTAAATAATCAGGATTGTAAGTTGGAACAGGTCTACGTTCTGGTAATGAAGCATCGATATCCTCCATTAGATCTTGCGAAACTGTATCTGGGTTAATCAAGTAGTCAGGTGTTCCTTGGTTATTCCAACTACCATAAACGTTATGCAAAGATCCTGAATAAGCTACCCTAGAAGAAGAGTTGTTTACTTCTTCGATATCGTCATAAATAAAATTATCTCTAAGTGACAAATAATTTTGCCCTGTTGAAACATTATATTCAAAATACTGTGGTACTCCTACTTTTAAAGCTTTTATATATACTTTTGATGTACCTCTTTCTAAACTAAACGTTGAAGTAAAAGTAGTACTACCTTTCAAAACAGCATTTCCAAGCAAAGATTCTTCGTTAAATGTATTGGTAGAATATATTTCTATGGGAACATTAGACAAAGAATATTCTTGCTTTATACTTAAACTATAAGTTTGAGTAGTTGAATAATCAAAAGAAGCATCAACATTTAATGTTTCGAAGCTGTTGTTACTTTCTATATTATCTTCATTTTTATCCTTATTACAAGATGAAATAATAAAGATTAAAAAGAGTAGTAGAGTTGAAAAATATCTCATGTAAATAAATATTAGGTGATAACATTTCAACCCTAATGTAAGTTCATGAGTTCGAGAATTTGTTTGATTATTCTTTTCTTCCTATCATTTCCTTCACATTGTACTATTCAAATTGTAATTCCTTTAAATCAGGTTGTCCTGCATCCACCCAACAAGTAAACCAAAAGTCAGCGATTCTTTGTATTGACATTTTCATTCTTTCACTAACCATATCTCCAACAGCATCATTATATAATTTTGTATATAGTTTTGTGGGTTGTAACTGTAAAGTAGCTCCTCTCCTTTTCACAACGTATTTACCTTTATCTCCTAGTTGTTTACTGATTTTTATCTCATCATCTAATACTTGTTTAACTAATGAATGAGATTCTTCCAAAGTCGACCATACTGTAAGTGGTATATCATCTATATATTCTGCTCGATGCAAATCAATAACATATTGATCATAGTATGTTTCGGGCAAAGTAGATTCCCAAAAAGCATGAATTCCCACTTGATTAGTTAACTGTCCATTATAATTTTTAGTGGTATGTAAAGGCACATGTAAATCAGATAAATAATGCCCCACCTCTCCAGCATATTTAATAATCAATTTGGCATTCCTTTCTTCAAAAGCCTTCCTTAATAAATAATAGTGTTTGATTACTTCCCAAGGAACAACTCCATTAGACATTAAAGAATCTTCAGAATATTTAAGTAAAGCATCATCAAAACGTAATGGTGTAATAAGTAGAGAATCATAATATTCTAAATCGATATAATGTTTACTTCCCTCTTGGTCCAATAACCCTTTTCGCTGATCTGGCCGAATGGCCCCTTTTTTAATATCAGTAATATTGGACTTAAAAAAATAGAACATCTCATCTGGTAAAAGTAAAGATGCTTGTAGGTTGATTTCTTGATGAGCGAAGAATCCCCAAAAAGTAATAGTTAGAAATAGATTGTACATGAATCGTTAATAGTTAATACCTCACAAGTATAAAACTATTTTCAATTAATCAAAAATGATAGAACAATAAGGAATAATGCCTCCATGTCGAGACCCTCCTATTTAAAATTAGATAAAGGCTAAAATCGAAAGAATTCAATATTCGCATTTTGTTTAATCAATGAAAAAAAATAATAAACAAAATAAAACTAGGGAAATTGTCATAATTGCAAAAAACTATCGACCAATAATATAGAAAGCCATTTGGGTCAAAATAGCCCCACAGATGCATAAAAGTAGTTATTTATTGATTTTTAGGCATATAGCTTATACTATTCAATGGAATAAAACAGAAATATCAGTCCAACATTATAAATTTTTTCTGTTTAACTATAATTAAAATTTATTAAACAAAATTTGGATTGATAAAAAATAACCTATACATTTGTTTCAACAACAATGAGAAAAGTTAAACAAAACACTTATAACACTTACCATTATGACAGCTATAGATTTCAATCACAAATTGCAGTATTTAATCCCAGCATTAGAGCCTTTCGCTTTCAAATTGACTAAAGACAATGCAAATGCGAAAGACCTAATTCAAGAAACAATGTTGAAAGCTTTTTCTAATAAGGATAAGTTTATGGCAGGTACTAACATGAAAGCTTGGGTATTTACTATCATGAGAAACACTTTCTTGACGAACTACCAAAAATCAGCACGTCAAAAGACTTTCATTGATACTTCTGATAACTTACACTTTATCAACAGCACTTCTACTAAGCAAGAAAATAACGCTTTTAGCCAATTTGCAATGGAAGACATTCAAGAAGCTATTCAAAATCTTGATGACACGTACTCAGAGCCTTTCATGATGTATTTCAGAGGATTCAAGTATCATGAAATTTCTGATAGATTATCTATTCCAATCGGTACTGTAAAAAACAGAATATTTTTAGCTAGAAAAGAGTTAAAACAATCGTTAGCTCCTTATGCTGATAGATATTAATAACACAATTAGGTTCTACTAACCAATAATGCTGTTAAATTTGTAAAATGATACAAGAACAGCTTTATGATTTAGGCAATTATGCTTTTAGTGGGGCAATGAAACTAGCCTCCTTTTTACACCCAAAAGCAAAACAGTTTGTTGAGGGCAGAAGAGGGTTACTCTCTAATATTACTACCGATTTTAAAAATAACACAAGTCCAGTGGCATGGTTTCACTGTGCTTCTCTTGGTGAATTCGAACAAGGACGTCCCGTAATAGAGGCTTTCAAAGAGATTTTTAACCATTATAAAATTGTTGTTACTTTCTATTCGCCCAGCGGATTTGAAGTACAAAAAAATTACGATAAAGCTGATTTTGTGTATTATTTACCAATAGACACAAAAAAAAATGCATCAAAGTTTGTAGAAGCTATTCAACCTAAAATAGCCTTCTTTGTTAAATATGAGTTTTGGCACAATTATCTAAATGCATTAAAGAAAACATCTGCAAAGATAGTTTCTTTCTCCACCATATTCCGACCAAATCAAGCCTTCTTTAAAGAAAATGGAGGGTTTCAACAGAATATGTTGAAACAATTTGATTACTTTTTCACTCAAGATCAAAGATCATTTGATTTACTAAGTAGCATCAATATCAATTGCAAAGAAATTGCAGGGGATACCCGTTTTGATCGAGTAGCTGAAATTTGTGCCAAACCAAAGGATATTCCATTAGCAGCAAAGTTTAGTGAACAACAAAAAGTAATTGTTGTGGGTAGTTCATGGCCTTTAGATATCGATGCATTAAAAAAATGTGTCAATACCACTAACAATATAAAATGGATTATTGCACCTCATGAAATTTCAGAATCCAAAATCAACCTCATAAAAAATACATTTTCAGACAAGAAAGCGATAACGTTTTCTACTGCATCTTTAGATAATATTCAAGATTTTGATATTCTTATCATTGATAATGTTGGAATGTTATCATCACTATATCAGTTTGCAACAATAGCCTATGTTGGAGGTGCTTTCAAAGAAGGTTTACATAATATTTTAGAGCCAGCAACATTCGGTATCCCTATAGTAATAGGTGCAGAATATTCTAAATTTAATGAAGCAATTTCTTTAGTTGAAAGAAAAGGTGTTTTTAGTATAAAAAATGGTGATGAATGTCTATCAATTATCATTAGATTAATTGAAAATGATAACTTTAGAAGTACTACAGGTAATGTTACTAAAAATTACGTTGCAGAAAACCTTGGTAGTACAGAAAAAATTATCAGTTATTGTAAAACAATAATTTCAGAAAACGAATAATTCGATTTAAGTTTACAAAAATCACTCTATCAGAACATCATTTTATACTAATATGATGTTTTATATTTCACAAGAATGGCAAAAAAAGGGAAGAAGAAAAAGCTAGTTAAAGAGGTTATTGGAGACCTTAAAGTAGGTATTATTACTAAATCTACTGGGCTTTGGTATGAAGTTGAAGACAAAGAAACACGACAGTTTTTTAAAGGAAGACTTAGAGGTAAGTTGAAATTAAAAGGCATGAAAGTAACTAACCCAATTGCGGTTGGCGACTTTGTCAACTATTCCTTAGAAGATGAAGTGGAAAACACAGTCATCATCCACGACATTCTTGAGAGAAAAAATATCATTTTAAGACAATCTACCCGTAAAAAGTGGCACGGACATATTATAGCCTCTAATATTGACCAAGCTATTTTGATTGCTACACTAGCTCTTCCTAAAACATCTTTAGGTTTTATAGATCGTTTTTTAGTTGCAGCAGAATCTTACGGTGTCCCTACCTATATTATTTTTAATAAAGATGATTTATTGGAGGATGAAGACCGTGAATACTTAGATCATTTAAAAAGTATTTATGAGCCATTAGGTTATAAGTGTCTACGCGTTTCTGCTATCGAAAATCAGAACTTAAACCCACTAAAAAGTATCATATCTGATAAAACTTCTTTACTTGTTGGTCATTCTGGTGTGGGAAAATCTACTCTATTGAATAAATTGGCATCAAAAATGTATCAACGTACTGATGAAGTCTCTTTATATGCCATGAAGGGTAAACATACCACAACCTTTGCCGAAATGTTTACTTTAAACGAACACAACGGACATTTGATTGACACTCCTGGTATTAAAGAACTTGGAATAATGGGTATCGAAGAAAATGAAATTGGACACTTTTTCCCTGAAATCCGTGAAGTAATGAATGACTGCAAATATAATAATTGTACCCATGTTCATGAACCACAGTGTGCCGTTAGAGAATTGGTTGATAGTGGAATTATTGCAACATCCCGTTATTTAAGTTATTTAAGTATGATAGAAGGTGACGACAATAGAAAATAAATTTTATTTTTTTTCGTTATTATTTTATAATCAGTTTAGAAACCAAATAATCTATCATTTTTATCACATTGATTACAAATATTCAATAATATGAGAGAAGTTCTTGTAGAGAAAGTAATACCTAAAAAATCCTCTTTAATTGAGTTTTTGATCTACAATAAGCAAGATAATATTCTTCAAGTATCGTATAAAAGAGGAAAACATACAGGAAAAGTAATCACTTACAATAATTTCCCTGCAGACTCATTTGATATGATAATTACTTCAGAGTCACAAGGAAGAACATTATTAAGAGAATTAAAGAGATATAAGAAAGAAAAAGACTCTTTCTTTAAGTTTTTCATTAATCTATTTACTAAGAATAATAAAATACCCTACTAAATACTACATTTAGTACTTTTTAAACTTGCAAGCCTACTATTGTAACATCATCTATCTGTTCTGCAGAGGCTTTCCACATATACAGGTAATTTTCAAGCCACACTTTTTGTTCTGATAAAGATTGGTCTTGAGCAATTTCGTGTAAAATTTTTCTAAACTTGGCTATACCAAGTCTTTTCTTTTCAGTATTAAACTGATCATAAAAGCCATTAGAAGTAAGATATATCAATGCCCCCTTTTCTAAATTAATCTGGTGTTCTATAAAACCTTTTTGACGTACATGTTCTGGCTCATTACCTATAGCTCTTCTTGTACCTTTTATTTCATGGAATTCATTTTTCTCAAAATAGAAAAGGGGTCTTTTAGCTCCTGAAAAAGTAACATTGAATGCTTTTGTTGACTTTTCTAATCTCAATGCCAACATATCCATTCCTACTAATGTTGGGTCTTTTGCCGATTTTTCTCTTAACAGCTCATCCATTTTCTCTAAAATATTGGATGTAGAAATAGATTCATCGATCACAATTTGCTCTAAAAGTTGCATACCGAATAACGATTGAATTCCTCCAGCGGTACCATGACCTATACAATCTGAAAGGATGATATAACAAATTTCTTTTCCTTGGTCTTTAAAGGTTTTCATCCAATAAAAGTCACCTGATACCTTTTCTTTTGCTTTAAATAATACAAAATAGTCCTCAAAAAAAGACTTCATCTTTTCATCTGATGGCAATACTATTTCCTGTAATGATCGAGCATAGTATAACCTTTGTGTCATTTCTTTCTGTTGATAATTTAATTTATCATTTACGGCCTTGAACCTATTAATCTGTTTATGTAAAACTTCTTCTCTATTGGATAGTACTTTATTTTGACTTTCGACCTGATTGGTTCTTTCTTTGATCAATCTTTCTAAAACTTCTTTATCATACTGTACTTTTTCATCATATAATTTAAATGATACATACCCTAGCCCCCCTAAAAATAGAATTATCCCAACAACTCCATACAATGATTTATACCATTTTTCGACTACATTAAATTCAAACTCTGCTGGGGCACTCCAATCATATTCACCAATTTGTTTTGCTTTTACTTGAAAAGTATAGTGTCCTGTTTCTAGTCCTGAAGCAATAAAGTTATTTTTCCAACCTAAAGATTTCCATTCCCCATCATTATACCTGTATTTAAATTCTACCATCGCTCCAGGATAGGATAAACTACTGAAACCAAAATTTATATAAGATGATGATGAAATTTCCGTTTCTGGAGAAGTGATAAAATCGAATGTGGCATTATTTATTTTAGTAAAAATAGGTTTTGGTGTTTTCTTGAGATGCATTTCACCACTAGAAACACCGATACCCGTAGTTGTTCCTGCCCACACCTCATCATCATTACTTATTAGCATAGATCTAAATCCCAAAGTCTTACTTGGTAATCCTGATAGTTCATCAAAAATTAAAAACTTCTTCCAATTTTGAATCCGCATGACCCCTCTGTTGTTGGATATCCAATACACCTCTTCGTATCTAGGGTCATTCTTGATGGTCTTTACCTCGCCTAAATCAATATCATCTATATTTTTCAATAATAGAGAATCTTTAGTTAAGATTGACAAACCAAGATTAGTAGCTAAAATACAGTTTCCATTATCTAAGGTTAAGTCATTTACATTAAGATGAATGGTATTTTTAAAGTTTAACGGCATGGATAAGTTGACAAACCTATCTAACCTTTTACGGTAGCTAAATAAATAAGTATCATTCCCGTTCCCTCCGGCATACAGTACTCCTTTATCTACTTTTAATACATTTATTTTACTTCCAAGCCCTTTTTCTCTACCATAACTAATTGCTACTTTATCATTTTTCAATCTATAAACTCCACCATGGTCTTGCGTAAACCATAACTCTCCTTTTCTTTCTACAATGTTATATATAGCACCTCCTCCCTCCGAACAGTCTACTTTTTTTATGAAATTACCATTCTCATCGTACACCAATAAAAAACCAATATTCGTAGACACCCAAAATTCTCGCCCTCGTTTCAATAATCGTAGAGCAATCCCAAACTCAGAAGGTATTTTCCATACATTTTTAATTATTTGATGTGACTGATTTGAGAAGTAGATATTCCTACCATCAGTAAAAATAATCGTATTACCATCATCTATAATATCCTGGATATAACCATTCATTACCTCCTCGAAAGGCTTATCAAAATACTGCTCTTTTAAAAGAGTTATACCATCATCTGTAGACAGCCAAATTTCGCTTATATCTTCTACATATATAGAGGAAATCACTTTTGAATTTACTCCATTTAATTTCTTTACTTTGAATTGTTTTTCTGATGTATCCAAAATAAAAAAACCATTATTCCAAGAAGATGCCAACCAAAGGTCTTCAGTTACGGCTTCTACCCAAGAAGGAGAAAAGTCATTTAGCAATAAAGGCTGTGATAATACCTCTGTTCCCGATTTATTTAACCAAAGAGAAGATAATCCAGAATCTGTGCTGACATAAATAACTCCATCCTTAAAAAAAGCATGATTTACTCTATCTAATTGAGTTAATAAAGGAATTTCTTTAAATGAACTGTCTGATGGATGGTACTGATAAAAATAACCTGCCTCAGAAAAAGCATAAATCCCTAACCTCCTGTCTTCAATAAGAGAAAATGACCTCTGAAAATTGGTAGGAATATCTTTTTCAGAAAATTGAAATCTTTTTTTAATCTGAAACTCATCATCAAGCAATGTGATGGAATGATTGTCTGCAATCCATATTTGATGATCGTTGGATTCAAATATTTGCTTAGGAAACCATAATAAAGTATCTGATGCATAAGCATCACCTTCAATTAATAAATCTATAGTTGGATTGGAAGCAGAAGCATTTAATTTTACTAACCCCATATCAGTTGAGGCTAATGTAACACCTTTCGAAGTAGTAAAAATATTTTTCACATAAGGACTAGGTAATCCTTCCTTTATTTGAAAAAAACTTTTTCCATCAAAACGAATGAGTCCTTCATCCGTGGCTGCCCATACAAAACCTAAACTATCTTTGGCAATAGATTTTACTAAAGGATTTTGTAACCCCTTTAATTCATTGTAAGTTGAAATGTTCCATTGTGCATAAACAGCATGCTCTGTGTTAACAAAACAATGAAGGATAAATATCAGAATTATATATTTTTTTTTAGTAAAAATATTCAAATCAATAAAACTTTGGGTCACGTTTTCAAATAACAGAAAAAAAGTCAATAAAAAATTTAGTGAATGAAACCCTCTTTTCATAATTAAAAACGAACATTATCAGTTTAATTCTAATACATATAATTTAGATGAAAAAATTAGCTAAAAAGCAATATTGATTTTAAAGAAATACCTACTTTAATTTGTAAAAGATTCGTGCGGAAATGGCCTCTATATTTTAATAACCTATACTTCAATTGTTAATGAAAAACTCATTAACAAAAATCGAATAATATTGCAGTTAATTCAACATATTTTATTCATTTTCAAACGGATACGCTTTCATAAGTTGTTTTTTTCTACTAACTTTTAAGGCGACATACAAGTAGTAATAAAAGAAAAAAGAAGACATACCATACATCTGTTTATCTTTAGGTAAACGGTTCAAACTTTTCTAAAATAATGATGACATATAAATTCACCCTCGAAAACAGTTTTCTTGACAAATACAAGGCTGTTAAACCTCCTTTTGGTTTTAATGGACTTGGAGAGTTAGTATACATGCGTACTTATTCTCGTTTAAAAGATGACGGCACTAACGAAGTTTGGTGGGAGACTGTACAAAGAGTTGTTGAAGGAACTTATACCATTCAAAAAAATCATATCCTTAAATACCAATTAGGATGGGACGATAATAAAGCGCAATTATCTGCACAAGAAATGTTCGACCGAATGTTCAATATGAAGTTCTTACCTCCAGGTAGAGGACTTTGGGCAATGGGATCTGAACTAACAACTAAAAGAAACTTATTCGCTGCACTTAATAACTGTTCTTTTGTAAGTACAGAAACAATGGCTAGCGACCCTACAAAACCTTTCGAATTCCTTATGGATATGTCGATGTTAGGTGTAGGTGTTGGTTTTGACACAAAAGGTGCAGATACTGTAACTATTTACCAACCATCTACAGTGGATAAAGTTACCTATGTTATTCCTGACTCACGTGAAGGGTGGGTAAATAGTACTGGTATGTTATTAGATTCATTTTTCCATGCAGGAAGAGTGAATGTTGAATTTGATTATTCAAAAATTAGAGAAGCAGGTTTACCTATTAAAGGATTCGGCGGTATGTCATCTGGCCCTGGTCCATTAATGAAATTACACGACCAAATAAGAACAATGTTTACAGGGAGACCTGATAGTGCTACTATTACAGTAACCGACATTGTTGATATCATGAACATGATCGGCTGTTGTGTGGTTGCAGGTAACGTTAGACGTTCTGCTGAAATTGTTTTTGGTGATCCAAATGATGATGAATACTTAAAATTAAAAGACTACCGTTGGAATTCAGAAACGCAGCAGATGGAGGGATCTTCAGCGCATCGTTCTGAGTATGGATGGTCTTCGAACAATTCAGTATTCTCTCATGTAGGCATGGACTACAACAAAGTTGCTGGTCAAACTGCTGTAAATGGTGAGCCAGGTTACATTTGGTTAGATAACATGAAAAAGTTTGGACGTATGGGTGACGCTCCAGACAATAAAGATAACCGTGCAATGGGTACAAACCCTTGTGCTGAACAAACTCTTGAATCTTACGAATTGTGCTGTTTAGTGGAAACTTTCCCTACTCGTGCTACTTCTAAAGATGATTACTTAAGAACATTGAAGTTTGCTTACTTATATGCTAAAACTGTTACTTTAACAAATACGCACTGGCCTGAAACTAACCGTGTGTTGTTAAGAAACAGACGTATTGGTACTTCAATGTCTGGTATTGCTCAATTTGTTGAGAAACATGGTCTCGATACATTCAGAGATTGGTGTGATGATGGTTACAAAACTATTCAAAATTGGGATACAATTTATGCAGAATGGTTATGTGTTACTCCATCAGTAAAAACTACTTCAGTTAAGCCTTCTGGTACTGTATCTTTACTTCCTGGTGTTACACCTGGTATGCACTACCCAGAAAGTAATAATTACATTAGACGTATTCGTTTATCGAAAAAATCTCCATTAATCGAAAAATGTATTGCTGCTAATTATCATGTAGAACCTTCTGTATCTGAATCAGACACAATGGTAGTTTCTATTCCTGTAGAAATTCCAGGAGTAAGAACTGTAAATCAAGTTGGTATTTGGGAACAAGTTCACTTGGCAGCATTCTTACAACGCTATTGGGCAGATAACCAAGTTTCTGTTACGGTTACATTCAAGAAAGATGAAGCCAATCAAATTGAGCCTATCTTGAATTACTTCCAATACCATTTGAAGTCGATCAGTTTCTTACCAAAATTAGAATTAGGTAACACCGTTTATCCTCAAATGCCTTACGAAGAAATTTCGAAAGACAAATACGATGAATTGGCAAAACATATTAAGCCTTTGAACTTTGATGAATTGGGACAAGGTCAAGATGTAGAAGCAGAAAAATTCTGTGATGGCGATCACTGCCAACTATAATCTATAGTTACATCAATAATAAAGAGTTGGAAATAGAAGTTTATACTTCATTTATTTCCAGCTCTTTCTTTTTTATATCATAAATAGGAATAATTGGTAAAATTCGGTAGAGTACACCGTAACAGTATACACCTAAAAAACCTCCGGTGGCATCAGCTATGAAATCTAAAAAATCACCTTCTCTAGCATCTAGAAGTAGGCCTTGTAAAATTTCAGTAATGCCTCCCCAAGATAAAACAAGAAAGAGAACTCCACTGATGATCTTTTGCTTATTATTTTTAAAGAATTGAGCACCACAAAAAGAAAACATAAGGCAAGCGGTAAAAATACCAAATATGCCAAAGTGAGCTACTTTATCAAAATGTGGAATTTTAGAGAAAAAATTATCAGGTTCTACGGGCTGTACTGTTAATAATAGTTTGATGGTAATCAAAAACCACAAAAAAGAAGGTAGTAACCATAAAATATCTTTTCCAATTCCATTCTTGTTTTCTATTTTCGTCATATCATTGATTTAATTAAGATACAAAAGTATGCGTTCTACCTCATTTTATATAACCTTCCTCCTTACATTTCTTATTTTTACGGCATCAACAGCCCAAAATTCGAAAAAACTAAAAGGTAAAGATGAAGTTATTTTTATCACAACAGACTTAGGTGATATTGTTTTATTATTGTCTGATAAGACACCCGAACATAAAAAGAATTTCATCAAATTAGCTAAAGACGGCTTTTATGATGGAACTACATTTCATAGAGTATTAAAAGATTTTATAATTCAAGGTGGAGACCCTAATACAAGAGCTGGTGGGGATTCAACTCGTTTGGGTATAGGCAACCCTGGTTACACACTTAACAGCGAGTTTACAGATGAATTAAAACACGATTATGGAACGGTTGGTATGGCTCGTCAAGATGATGAGATCAATCCGAGTAAATCCTCAAGTGGATCTCAATTTTATATTGTTCTAAATAAAGAAGGAGCACATCATTTGGATGGTGAATATACGGTCTTTGGTAGAGTAATTAAAGGGATGGATATTGTAGAAAAAATATCACTTTTAGAGATAGATTCTGATGCAATTCCCATCAAAAGACATGAAATAAATATAAAAGTTGTTAAACTTAAGCGCAAGAATATTGTTAAAACCTTTGAATTAGATAATTTTTAGTTCGAAATGGAGAAAAAAAAGGTGATTATCAACATTCAGTAACAAGTTTTAGGGAATCGAAATTATTTTTTATCAGTTTTCTAATTAAATTTGCCTTGTTCAAAATGTAGGATATTAATCACTGATTACCTTTAGGTTCTCAGATCAAACATTTTGTTTTTACAGTATTTAGTTCGCAGCAAGATTATAAGAAACTCTTAGAGAAATGACAAAAACAACAATACTTACAATTTTAATGATTCCCGTTGTAGCAATATTGGGATATTCATTATACCATAGTGTTTTTGACACCATTAAGGAATCAGAAGAGATCCGTATTTCTGAAAAAAATGTGATCCTTAGATTAAAATTGATTCGTGAAGCTGAAACAGCTTACTTCCAACGTTATAAAGAATATACTGGATCGTGGGATACATTAGCTATGTTCATCGACAACGATTCTATGTACAACGTACAAAAAAGAGAGATTATTCAACCTCGTAAGAAAAATGATCCTCTTTACTTTACTCGTACTGACTCAGTTCGTATCGAATACGATACAATCAATGCTGTACAAGTAAGAGATCAGGTTTTCAATGGTATCGAATTCGATGCTAACAAATTGAAAAGAATACCTGGAAAGAAAGGAAAAGAATTTAAACTTTCTGCAGATAAGATCAAAAAGGGTAATGCTACTGTAGCAGTGGTTGAAGTTATTGACCAATATCCTCGTGATCCACATCGTAAAGAATCTAACGTATCTCCTACAAAGAGATTACTTAAATTTGGTTCTTTAAGTGAAGCTACAACTGCAGGTAACTGGGAATAATATTGGAAGATCTGCTATTTGAATCAGTCAGATACTCCGTACATTCAGACAGCTTTGATGTTGCTCAACTTGCTAATTACAGTTTGCATTTGAGGATACATCAAAGCTGTTTGACTATAGGAGTATATGATACCGAAAACAACGAGTGCCTCGTTCTTGAATCTTACAATTACGACACAGCACAAAACACTACTGCTCTTATAGTGAATTTGCATAATATTGTGCAAAAACACTCTTTCTTAAATGCCGCTTTCTGGAAGAATGTGCATATCATTTCTGCTCTTCCATCTTATGCGTATATTCCACAAGGAATCCACGATGAAGAGAGTAAACAGAATATTTTATCTTTAATTTCTAAATTCCATAAGAAAAAAGATAATGTTCATGTTCACCCTAAAGCAGAAGAAACAGAATTATGTTTTGCTATTCCTCATGAATTAGAAGAATGGCTTGCAGATATGTATAGTAATTCTGAAGTAAGCTTTACGCATTGTACAGAAAGTTTTATAGAAGAAGCCAATGCTATGTTCGGTAATGTATTACATTGCTACATAGATATTGATACTATTCTGATCACTAAATCAGAAAACAATACAATTCGTTTCGCTAATACCTTTAAGTATAAAACTTCTCAAGACTTACTTTATTTTGTCTTATTCGTTCTAGAAGAACTTAACATAGACCAACAAGAAGCAGAAGTTGTGATATGGGGAGAAGTAGATTTTAATGGCGAAAGCATTAAAACATTAAAGAAATTTATAAGAAAGGTATCTGCAGGAAAACGACCATCTGAAATTCGTTTTGCTTACCAATTTGATCAAGAACCGCAAGAACAAACGGCCATTGATGTTATTGGAAATATGAAATTAAAGTAATGAAAAGAATAGCTTTTTTCCCTGGCACTTTTGATCCTTTCACAAGAGGACATGAAGATATCGCTTTGAGAGGTACGAATCTATTTGATGAAGTCATCATCGGCATAGGACACAACTCTAAAAAGAAAAGGTTTTTTCCTGCTGAAGCAATGAGAGATCTCATTGATGACCACTTTAAAGATAACCCACAGATTAAGGTGCTACTTTATCAAGATCTTACGGCAAAAGTGGCTAAAGAGTTAGGAGCTTGTGTTCTCCTGAGAGGACTAAGAAATACTACCGATTTTGAATATGAGAATAGTATAGCCCAAGCCAATAGACATATTAATGGTTTAGATACTGTTTTTATTTATACATCACCAGAATTCTCTCACCTTAGCTCTTCTATTATCAGAGAATTACACAAATTTGGTCACGATGTTGGTGAATTTGTTCCTTTTTCTCTAGAAGTACCAGAATAACCCCTCCTATTTGGGAGTTTTATCGAATAATATTACTAGCATCAAAAACTTTAAGTTCACTTAGATAAACTTAAAGTTTTTAATGCTAAATTGCACTATACAGGATTTTCCAAAAAGGAAATCTAAATTTTTGGATAAATATTTTTTTATCTAACGGCCAGTTTGCCGAACCTATCTTAATAGATAGTCTAAATATATATATCATGGGATGTCAATCGTGTTCGACGATGGCATGTGGTGTTCCTACAGGTTGCGGAAGTAATGGTGATTGCCAAACAGGTGGTTGCAATAAATTAAATGCTTTCGATTGGCTAGGTGACATGGATCTGCCATCCTCACAACGCTTCAATATAATTGAAATAAAATTTAAAGGTGGACGTAAAGGGTATTTCAAAAATACTCACCATCTAGAGACTTATATAGGAGACCCACTTGTAGTTGATACAGGTAATGGTCATCATATAGGTCACGTTAGTCTTCAGGGTGATTTAGTTCGCCTACAAATGATCAAAAAGAACATAGAAGACGACGAAAGTATTCTTTCTATTCTGCGCCATGCTACACCAAAAGATTTGGAAAAGTTAGCTATGGTAAAAAATAGAGAGATTCCTACCCTATACAAAACGAGAGAAATCATTCAAGATATAGGCTTGGAGATGAAGCTCTCTGATGTAGATTTCCAAGCAGATAATTCTAAAGCTACTTTCTATTATTCTGCAGATGACAGAGTCGATTTCCGTCAACTGATTAAGGTTTTAGCAAGTGAGTTTAAAATTCGTGTAGAAATGCGTCAAATTTCATTACGTCAAGAAGCAAGTCGTTTAGGCGGGATTGGCTCTTGTGGTAGAGAATTATGTTGTTCTACATGGCTGACAGAATTTAAAAGTGTTTCTACTTCTGCTGCTAGATATCAAAACTTATCGTTAAACCCTTCTAAGCTTTCTGGCCAATGTGGGCGTTTAAAATGTTGCTTAAACTATGAGTTAGAAACTTATATTGATGCATTGGTAGATATTCCAATGATTGATAAGAACCTTCGTACTCAAAAAGGAGAAGCTCAATTACAAAAAGTAGATATTTTTAGAAAACGTATGTGGTTTAGTTTCCAAGGAGAAACTACATGGCATGCTATCTCAACAGAAAGAGTTGAAGAAGTTTCTAGGATGAATGCCAAAGGTAAATTCCCTGAAACTTTAGAAGAAGATATTGAAGAAAAAGCACCTGCTTTCCAAGAACAAAAGCTAAGTAGTGTCTTAGACAAGCAGCCTCTTCCTCAAAAGAAGAAAAAGAAAAAACCTGACAATCGTCAGAAAAGTGGTCAGAACAACCCTCAGAATAAAAGGAAACAGCATCCTCAAAACAAAAAAGGAGGAAATCAAAAAACTGGAGGACAAGGACCTCAACAGAAAGCCAATCCTAATAAAAAGGGAAATAACCCTCAAAAGGGGAATAAAAATCAAGTGCCTTCAAATAATCCTCAAAATCAAAAAAAGAAGGATGGACCTAAACGCCCTTTTAAACCCAATTTCAAAGGGAATAAAAGACGTAAAAAACCAAATAATAATGATGAATAAATTATCAAGCATCATCTTTAAATGGTTATTGTTCACGACACCTTTCTTATTCTACAGTTGTGACAGTACAAGAGTAGATGAGCAATATGTTGATTTTAATGATGGTTTCTGGCCAATAGACTCTTTGGCAATTTTTGATTTTGAAATAGAATCTCCGAAAGAAGATTATAATCTATATACTTATATCAGAAATACAGACGATTACCGTTATCAGAATATATATATCAAATACTCTTTGATTTATAATAATGAGGAATCTCAAGATACTATTATAGATAATACTATGAGTGATTTTCAATTGTTTGAAATAAAGTCTGGAAAACCTTTCGGCGAAATGGAAACGTCATTAGGTAATAGCAGTACAGGAGCAATTTTCAATCACCCATTATTATTAAAGAAGGATATTTCTTTTCCTAAAGAAGGAAATTACACCTTACAAATACAGCATTACATGAGACAAGACTCCCTTGAAGGAATTATTGGGGTAGGCTATCGAATTGAACATGCTTTATAAAGAAAAAGGATGAAAGTTAAATAACTTTCATCCTTTTTTTTATTCTTAATATGGATATTCTATTTCAAACATATCCTTGTATTTTTCTTGCTGCTTTAACACATGCTCAATAGATTCTGTCACAATCTCTCCCATATTTTCACATTTTAGGAAACGGCTATTTTTATAATGATTGGATAGCTCATCTCTTAACATTTCCACATTTTGATGCGGCGCTATAATATCTTTTCTCATGGTCTTTAGAATATCTTTGGCTCTATGCCTAAATCCCATGACCCTTGTCGCAATCATAAACCTTTCCTCTGCTTGATATTGTCTTACCGATTCCCAAGATATTTTACCCATACCAAGTTGAATGACAGGATTATTCTGACGATAAAACTGAGGCATATAAATATTTCTTCTTCCTTCATAGCTTTGCTGATCAAAATCTATGGGACGAATTCTATAGTTGATTTCATCAAAATCTGGCACCATTAAAACAACCCAATTGGAAGAGTGCATATCTCCTAATAATTGAACAAAACAACGTTCATTAAACTTGATAAACTCCTTAGCCAAACGCGTCTTATTTTGATGACCATCCTCTAAATAGTTATTGATAAACATATCACCTGGAATACCTGGAATATGTTCCTCTATCAATGTTTGTTCAGTAACTAGATAACTTACTTTGTTTGGAGATAATATATCTTCTAGTTCTAATCCATAAATACGAGAAGCATCCGCTACTTTGATATAGAAATAATCAAAGTTATCATTCACACGGTTCACAATACGAATTCGGAATGGCTTGGTATTACCATAAGTACACATATCCACTCTCTCCACATAAAGGTGTTCCATTACAGTTAGGTTACCATCTGCTCTAAGAGAAGCATATAATTCTTTTAGTGTAGAATAGATATGTTCCATATCGTCCTGTGGATAATACACAGTTACCCATAGTGAGTCCTCCCCTTGTGAATCATACAATGGCACAGCATTATTAAATCTTAGTAGATCATTATAATCAATCGAAATTGGTGACAATCTATCGTATTGATCCAAAAAATACTCTAATGGTTCGGTAACAGGATAAGGAACTTTTTTCTTACTAATTATGGCCATATGCTTGGATTCGGTCTAATGGATAAGACTTGGTTAACATTTATATCTAACGTACATGAACGGCCATTAATTTTGGCACTCAATAACATCTTATTTTTCTATGAAAATGTGATTATTCAATTTTAAATAAGTTCATCACATTTATATATATAAAATTACGTAAAAAATTAAGAGCATGTTGATGATATATATAATATATCATCAAAAATAACAGATAAAGAAAATAATTCTTTCTGAATACCCAACATTACTCAAACAAGTTTGCACCTCCCTTATTACTAATGCATCTTTGTCAAATAATTTTTACAGAGGCAGATAAATATGACAAAAATTTCTTACGACATCTTAGACATGGATGAAACTGAATACAGGAATCATTCAGCATTAGCCAATACTGACATCAGAAATGCACAACTTTTACTTTTAGGAAAACAGCCTCATACACCTAAAAAAGCACTTCGAGAAGGTACTTACCTTCATTCTGCCATATTAGAACCCGAAAGTTGGCTACAAATGGAAAAAAGCGTACCGGATAAACAAGCAAAAAGAATTAATAGAATTGCACAGACTGCTAGAAATTATACACTCATGCAAGAAATGATGTCACACCCAAGAGTGCAAATAGAAAAATGTGTTTTCTGGAAAGACCCTATCACTGGGTTAGCTTGCAAAGCAAAACCCGATTTATTTATTGAAGGAGAAGTTGTCATGGATTTAAAAACTACCTCTAGAACAATAAAAGGTGCTTTTGAAAATCAAGTATTAAGAAACGATTTTGACCGTCAGATTGCCTTCTATAATATACCTATTCAAGCTCCTATTGCCCGTGTGATCGGCGTGAGTAAAATATCAAAAGGAAAATTATTTCGATTAGATTGGAATAAAGAGGATGAATACCTTTCAAATGGTAGAGAAAAAGCGAATATTCTATTAAAGAAATTAGCAGATGATCCTCAATTAATTGAAAAAGTAATTGGTCTAAGAAAGTTTAAAAGTCCAAAATAGATTACTTGAATCCCTCATCACAAAGCTCTTATTTTTCTGATACAGAATTTTAAAGTATCTTTATGAAATATTTAATCAGTAATAATCTGATTATAAGCTTATTTTGTAAAAGTATCAGTATTTTAAAACATGCAATAAAGCTACTTAATACTACTTTTTTAATGATGATGAATTAAAAACCCTAATTTAATTCATCAAAAAACGACTATCACAAAACCCATTTATGAAATTATTTAGATTCCCAAACATCTGTATAATTTTAATCGGTATGCTTTTGCTACCGACGATTCTGTATGCACAAGACTCAAAGAATGAGAGTACTATTTTGTATGTAAAACTCAAAGGAGACCAAAATCAAGTCTTCGGCCCCTGGGCTAGAAGTTATTTAGAAGATAAAGACGAGCCTGCAAAAATGCTTCGTCCAAAGTTCTATATGCACTTAATACAAAGAAGAGTGCATAACTTATCAACAGAAAGATTTTTCCCAAGACCTTTTCCTGATATTTTAGAAATTGAACTTCAAGCAGGACACAATGTTGAGGACGCAATAAAAAAATTAAAACAACACCCGCTTGTTGAATACATCGAAATCGATGAATATGTTGGAGATTTGTATACACCTAATGATACTAGAAGTGGCGAACAATTTTCAATCAACATTCATAACTTAAATCAAGCCTGGGATATTAGCCAAGGAAGTAGTGATGTTGTTATAGGTATTCATGATTCAGGTTTTGAAATTAATCATGAAGACCTGATGGGAAATTTATATGTAAATGAAATAGAACAAAATGGTTTTGATGGAGTAGATGATGACAACAACGGCTACATAGATGATATTCACGGATGGAATTTTAGAAAAAACTCTACAGATTTATCCGGATCATCACATGGTATTACAGTTGCCGGTAGTGCAGCAGCTACTACTGACAATAATTTAGGAGTTACAGGCTCTGGATTTAATTGTACCTATTTACCCGTTGTTAGAAATAGATTAAGCTCGTTAGTCTACATTTGCGAACAACAAAACGTGAAAATCGTCAATTTTTCATGGGGTAGCCCCGGTAGCAATCAAATTTCTTATCAAGAAGTAATTGATTATTACACCTTAGACCCTGACCACGATATCTTATTTATTGCTGCGGCAGGTAATGACTTACATAATAATGTTCCTACAGATTATTATCCAGCATCCTATGAAAATGTATTATCTGTTACAGGTGTAGATGGAAGTAAAGTTAATACAAAGAGTACAAGAGGATATAAAATTGATGTAGCCGGAGCAAATGGCTCTTTATCTACCAATTCAAATAGTACTTATTCTGTTAAACACGGAACCTCGTTTGCATCTCCAACAGTTGCAGGTATTGCAGGATTGGTTCGATCAGAATTTCCAGAATTAAGTGCTTTACAAGTTAAAGAGCTGATTAGATATACATCAGATTCTACCTTCTATACTTTAGCAGGCAACGAAAATCTAAAATATAAACAAGGGTTTGGAGTTGTAGATGCCCATAGAGCCTTAACTGAAAAAGATAACATTCATGTTGCTAGAGGTAGTAACGTTACATTCAATAAATACAATACTGAAGACGTATTTGTTGCCCCAGGTGATACAATAGAAATCAATTTAGATTTACAGAATCTTTTAAATGGAAATAGTAACCTCAGAATCAAATTAACTCCGTATGAACCTGAGATGATAGCCATTGAAAATCAAATTACAGTTGGCCAAATATTAGAACTACAAAAAGCAAGTACTCCCAGACCATTTGTATTTAAATTAGACCCTTCTACCAATCTTCATAAAAATCATTATTTCAAATTAGAGTTTTTTGATGACGCCAATAACTATTATGATTGGCAAAACATCGAAATCAATTTGACATTACAGCAATATATTAGCTTTAACCACATTACGGGATATTTTAGACCTGATGGCTCATTGGGTACTTCTAATGGTCTTAATCTTAGTAACCACAAAATTACAAGAGCAACATCTTTAATGATTGTAGCTGATAATAAAGTGGTCGATGCCGCATATACAAATACTGTAAATGATATACGATCTGCTGATTTCCGAGGTACAAATACTATTCAACAAATCACCTCTTCGGCTTCTGATCCCCTCTACCCTGTATCAGAATATCGATTTGACTATGATGATGGTAACGCAACTACCCCAATAGGACTTGACATTACACAGAAGATATTTGGTAGATATGCTACTCACTTCGATAAATCAATTATCACTGAATATCAAATTACCAATAGTGGAGCAGGTAACTTAGACTCCTTGGCCGTTGGTTTATTTACAGATTGGCACTTTAGTTATCAAGGCAATCCTGTTGTTTTCCCTACAGATAGTTCTAGAGTATTTTACGATAATGAAACTCAAACTATCTTCCTTTTTCATGTAAATCAAGGATTATTTGGTGGGGTAAGGATGTTAAATACCAATGAAACGGTACATCTCCAATGTATGGATTTGATGGACCCGTCGAATTCAATTATAGATATAAGTCAAGATTTTACAGACCAAGAAAAGATACAAGCACTTACTTCTGGTGTAGGTACTAAATCTCTTGGAGATGCGATTGCAGGAACTAATATAGCTACATCATTTGGCGCTTCATTGGCCAATGTCAACCAAAATGAAACTGTACATGTTGGATTTATTCTTTCCTTTGGTGAGAGTTTCGATATTCTAGAAACGCAATTAGATTCTGCTCAAAAAATGGCTGAACATTGGTTAAAAGGACCTTCTCCAGAAATTGCCCATCAAATAGCAAATGAAGGAGAATTAGTAAATATCAGAACCAATAATTTTGATTCACTTTCTTTGTATAAACAAGAAGGAGATACTAAAGTTTTAAAAGGTAAAGGTCGTTTATTTCAAGTATTAATTGATAGTATTGATTATTACTATGTACAATCGCAAGGTAGATATATTTACGATGGAGATTTAGTACAGTTAACAGGTGTAGCAATACCGGTACTTTCTGCTACAAGTCCAGTAAATGTATGTAAGAATACTAATGTGATTATATCACCCAATGGATGTGCTTCATTTAACTTTTATGATAACCCTTTAATGGTATCTCCAATTCACATTGGACCATCATTAACATTATCTGATCTAGAAAATGATACCACCATTTATGTCACTTGTTCCATCGATAATAGTATCGATAACTTTATTGAAATTGATGTTTTACTCAAAAATACCATCAATAATTATCTATTATCAGACTCTGTTTCTTATATAGGTGGAGAAGTAACAGCCACGCTACAACAAACAGATGATGCAGTAACTTGGGAGTGGTATCATAATGGATCTTCATTAAATGCAGACGACCAAGCTAGTGTCAATATCAATTTTACTAAACAAGGAACACATGAAATAAGACTTTTTGCTACCAATGAAGCAGGCTGTACTTATATCATCACAAAAGAAATTGAAGTTTTTCTTGACGACCCTACTTCTTCAGTGGTCTCACTATTGGAGAAAAGTATAATCTATCCAAATCCAGTTAAAAACGGTGTGGTTAATATCACTGTTCCCTCTCAATTTGATCAATTCAAATTCGATCTTATTCATCAAGATGGAACAATTATACAAACACAATTACCATTTCAAGTAAATGGCAATGTTTATACTGTTTATTTACCAAGCCAACTCTCTTCTAATACCTATTTATTAAGAGGGCAAACTGATGGTGGTGGACATACTTGGAAAATCTCTATCGAATAAATTAGTGTTATTATTTACAATTGAAATGATATCACTTATTTCAAAAGTGCTACCTTTGTAGCCTAATAGAATAAGAACCAAATATTTAGTATGCGTAAGTTTTTAGGACTTATTCCTGCACGATATGGATCATCACGATTAGAAGGGAAACCTTTAGCCGATATATGCGGTAAACCGATGATTCAACATGTGTATGAACGAGCTAAAGTCGCGATTGAAGATGTTTATGTAGCCACTGATGATCTCAGAATCGTTGATGCTGTAGAATCTTTTGGCGGTAAAGTGATTATGACTTCTGCTAATCACGAAAATGGAACATCAAGATGTCTTGAAGCGCTTGAACTAGTGAACAAACAAACTGCTGCGGGATTTGATGCCGTAGTCAACATTCAAGGTGATGAACCTCTTTTAGAACCTTCTACATTAACAGAACTAGTCAACAGTTTTGATGATGAAACCAATTTTGCAACATTGGTAACACCAGTGGTACATCAGCAAGATTTAGAAAATGAAAGTGAGGTTTTTGTAACCTTCGATCACAACAAAAATGCATTGTATTTTAGTAGAGCTGTAATTCCAACTGTAAGAGGAAAAAAACGTAGCGAGTGGATGCAACATACCACTTTCTATAAACATCTTGGGTTGTATGCATACACCGAGGATGCGTTAAAGTTATTCTCTACTTTATCACCTACTACTTTAGAAAAATTAGAAAGCCTTGAGCAACTCAGATGGGTAGAACATGGCTATCAAATTAAAGTAGGAATTACCGAACATGACAGTATTCCGGTCGATACTAAAGAAGATTTAGAGCGAGTTAGGAATATAATGCAAGAGTTAGTATAAAATTTACAAATACCTAACGTTAATCATTGGTCGTTAATTCAAAAATAAATTAAATTGCGACTTGTTGGAATCGAGTACTATTTTTTTAGAGATTTCACTCAAAAGAGTAATAAATACAAATGAGTAAAAACATAGTAAAAGTTGGCGATATTAATTGTGGCGCTGACGAATTATTTCTGATCTCTGGACCTTGTGTTATCGAGGACGAGAGCATCATGTTAAAAACTGCTGAAAAGTTAAAGGAAGTTACTGAACGTCTTAATATCCCTATGATTTATAAGGCTTCTTTCCAAAAAGATAACCGCTCTTCTGTAGACTTCTACAGAGGTCCTGGTATTGAGGAAGGTCTTCGTATTCTTCAGAAAGTAAAAGACGAATTCGGTTTTTCATTGGTATCAGATGTTCACTACCCTGATCAGGTAAAACCTGCAGCAGAAGTATTGGATATAATTCAGATCCCTGCTTACCTATGTATGCAAACTGACCTTGTGGTTGGTGCTGCAGAAACAGGAAAAGTAGTTAATATCAAACACGGTCAGTTCTTAGCTCCTGAGAACATGATTAAGCCAGCTCAAAAAGTTGAATCAACTGGAAATAAAAACATCATTTTAACAGAAAGAGGTTTCACTTTTGGTTATAACGATATGGTGGTAGATCCTCGTTCTTTCTATGAAATGAGAAAAACAGACTACCCTGTTGTATTTGACGTTACTCACTCTATCCGTAAATATGGTATCCCTTCTGCGGATCCAAATGGTGGAGCTCGTCAATACTTAGGTACATTAGCAAGAGCTGGTGTAGCTGCCGGTGTGGATGGTTTATTTATAGAAACTCACCCATGTCCTTCTGAAGCGCTTTGTGATGCCGCTTCTCAATTAGACGTTACTCAATTAGAGGAATTCTTAAAACCACTAATTGATATTCATAATATCGAATTGAGCTATAGAAATAGCCCTAATCACTAGAAAAAAACACTGATAAAATTATTATAGAATGGAATTATATTTAGATTCTGCTGAGATCAACGAGATCAAGTCTAGTTTTGAGCAATTGCCTTTCATGACTGGATTAACTACAACTCCTACTTTTATGGCCCGTCATGGTATCACTGATATCGACGGTACTATCGTAGAACTTTCTAAAATTGTACCTGTACTTCAAATCGAAGCTTTAGGTGATACAGCTGACGAAATTGTTGCAGAAGCAAAAAGACAAGAAGCTTTAGGTCTTGACCGTGATAAAACAGTTTACAAAATTCCAGTATCAATGGAAGGTTTGAAAGCTTGTTCTATGTTGGTAAAAGAGGGCTTTAAAGTAAATATCCACTTAGTATATACTATCCAACAAGCTTATATGGCTATGCAAGCTGGTGCAACTTATGTTTGTCCACTTGTTGGTCGTCTTCAAGATCAAGGTCATGACGCTCTTGGTTTAGTTGAGCAGTGTGTTGAAGCTGTAAACTACTACGGTTACAATACTAAAATTATGTTCTCATCAGTTCGTACAATCCAACACATCCGTGATGCTGTAGAACTTGGTGTACACACAATTACTGTACCTTGGAAAATCATGAAGCAGTTGACTGACAACCACTTCACTAAAATTGGTACAGATCAATTCGTAAACGATACTCGTTTAATGACTGAGCGTGTAGGTGATGTTATCTCTGAGAACAACCCTACTGTAACTCCTGACACAACTGTTTCTGATTGTTTAGTAGCTATGACTACTTACAAAACAGGTGCTGTTACTGTAATTGACGGTGAAAAAGCTCCTATCGGTATCTTTACTGATGGCGATCTTCGTCGTTTAGTTACTGAGAAAGGTGGTGACGTTTCAGGTATCAAAGTTGGTGATTTAGGACTTACTGCTCCTATTTCTATTGATGCTCACGAATTATTATTCGCTGCTCATAACTTGATTAAAGAAAAGAAAGTTGACGAACTAGTAGTTACACTTGACGGTAAAGCTGTTGGTATGTTGGACGTTCAAGATATGGTTAAATAATTAATCTCCTCATGAGAGAAGAATTATTTGTAGAAGGAGGAGGAGTGTTTGTAACACCCTCCTCTTCTCTTTTACAGCAATTACAAAACGTAAAAGGCCTAATTTTCGATTGGGATGGCGTTTTTAATAATGGTGTAAAAGGCGGAAATATGCCAAGTCCATTTTCTGAAGTGGACTCTATGGGTGTAAATATGCTACGCTTTGGTTACTACTTGGAACATGGTAAAATTCCTTTTACTGCAGTAGTTACTGGAGAATATAACGAAGCTGCATTTAAGTGGGCGCAAAGAGAACACTTAGACGCTGTTTGTTTTTTAGTAAAGGATAAAGTGAAAGTATTGCCTTTAGTAGACGAGCTTTCTGGAGTAAAACCAGAAGAGATTATGTTTACTTTTGATGATATTTTAGATATCTCATTAGCTAAAGCTGTAGGTACTCGATTTATGATTGGTAGAGATGGTAGTCCATTATTTACTGAATATTGCAGGATGAATGGACACTGTGATTATATTACTGGAAACCCTGGTAATAATAATGCAGTAAGAGAAATATCTGAGGTGGTACTTTGTCTTTTAGATCGATTTGATGAAACTATCGACAAAAGAGTAGCCTTTGAAGGAGAATATGCCAAGTATATCAAATTAAGGCAAGAAATCGAAACTAAATATTATAGAAATGATAAAGGAGAGTTTATTCCTTCGAATCCATTCGAATAAATCATTTTCAATAATAAAGATTGACAAGAGAAGTCCAGTTTGGCTTCTCTTTTTTTGTACCTCATATTTTCTAAAAACAGCTTTAATCCTGAAAAATTAAAGTTATAGAGGTGACTTAGTTTCTTACCTAATTCACAATTAGTTAAGATATTTCTCAAGAAAAAGAGACCTTTTTTATAAATTTCTTAAAATAAATATACTTTTTGGCAAAATTTCTCACCATCTATTTGGGAATAGCGATTGTTAAAAATAAATTTACTGTCCGATTGAGTAGAAATCATTTTATACATACTATGTTATTCTACTTACAGTTTCAAACAAACACTTAAATAAAAGGGCCTTTGAAAGTTATAGATCGTTTAATTCAAGCTGAAAGGGAGAAGAAAACTTTGTTCTCGTTCGAGTTACTCCCACCTGTTAGAGGTAAAAGTATACAATCATTATTTGATGCTATTGATCCTTTAATGGAATTCAATCCAGCGTTCGTGGATGTAACTTATCACCGTGAGGAATATGTTTATAAAGAACTTCCGAACGGATTGTTTGAAAAATCTGTTCAGAGACACCGTCCCGGAACAGTAGCTGTTTGTGCTGCAATTATGCACAAATACAATGTAGATACAGTCCCACATATTATTTGTGGTGGATTCTCAAAAGAAGAAACAGAAAATATCCTTATAGAATTAAATTTCTTAGGGATAGAAAATATTTTAGCTTTAAGAGGTGATGCAGCAAAAGGAGAGGCTTCTTTTACTCCTCATCCAAAAGGATACAAATACGCTTCTGATTTAGTGGAACATGTAGACCAACTGAACAAAGGAGAGTTTATGTATTCATCAGAATCTGGTTTTAAAGGTGGTTTCTGTATGGGTGTTGCTGGATATCCTGAAAAACATATGGATGCAGGTAACTTGGATACGGATATCAAGTATTTAAAACAAAAAGTAGATCTTGGTGCAGAATATATTGTTACTCAGATGTTCTTTGATAATCAAAAATACTTTGATTTTGTAAAGAGATGTCGCGAAGCTGGTATTACAGTACCAATTATTCCAGGCTTAAAGCCATTGACTACTAAACGCCAATTAACTCTTTTACCGAATATCTTTAAATTAGATTTCCCTCAAGAGTTACTCAAAGAGGCTGAAAAATGTAAAGATAATAAAGCAATTAAGCAATTGGGTATTGAGTTTGGTATCCAACAAGCTAAAGAATTAATGGAATTTGGTGTACCAAGTATGCATTTCTATTCTATGGGTAGATCTACTTCTGTAAAAGATATTGCAGAGGCTATATTCTAGAGTTATTAAAATATTACTATATTTCAGCAATCATTGTCTTGTACAATGATTGCTTTTTTTATGGAAGTTATTGGCATCATCATACTTGCACTTTTGGTGTATTGGCATTGGAAATCGAACAATGTACAAAAATCACCCTTGAGTAAATTTTACTTTATCGGTTTAACCTCCAAATTATTACTTGGTGTGGGTGTAGGATTGCTATACACCTTCTTTTATCAAGGTGGAGATACTTTTGCTCTCTTCCATGATGCTCAATTTTTAACTGATTTGGGTAAAAATCAACCTAAAGAATACATTAATTTTATTTTTTGTAGACCTTATCATTACCCAGAACATATTCAATCTCAATTGATGAAAAGTAATGCTTCTACATCTATATTTTGCATTGTATTATCACTCATCAATTTTTTAACGAATAGTAATTACTGGATTAGTGGTGCTTACCTAAGTGTATTTTCATTTATCGGTATTTGGAAATACATTGATATCTTAAAACAAAAATATCCTCAGCTTAATTATAGTTTAATCATTCCTTATTTTATACTTCCTTCATTTGCTTTTTGGAGTAGCGGAATTATCAAAGAAAGTATAAGTATGGGATTGATTTTCTTAAGCATTGGCTATTTATTACAAATTATCTATTATAGAAAATCTTATTATAAAGGAGTCTCGATCATTTTCATCAGTTTATTACTACTATTACAAATCAAATTTTATTATTTCCTTTTCATTATTTTATTGATAGGGCTCAACTCTTTCATGTTGTATAACGATAAAAAAGAAAGATCAATTGATATAAAACAAACTACGATTTTCTTATTAGGCATAGGTAGTATAGTGATGATACTCCCCTATCTTCATTATCATTTTGATTATCATCGAGTATTAAATACGATACAACTCAATTATGTTAAACTTTATGATGCATCAAAAGAAGGAACAGCCATTTATTTACCCTATTTAGATGGTTCTTGGTTAGGGTTATTGAAATCATTACCCTTTGCAATCATAGGGGCATTTGAATTAACCAACTTATTTTCTGATAAAAATACATTCCAAACCATTTCAATATTTGAAAATTTAGGTACTATCGTCCTACTTATTTATACATCTACTTTATTTTTTAAAAGTCCAAAAATAAAAAAACGCCCATTTTTAAAATGGACGCTCCTTTTATCAATTGTATTGACTTTATTATTTATCGGTCTTCTAGGCATTGCCAGTCCTAACTTAGGTAGTTTAAATAGATATAAAATACTATTTATTTCTACTCTTATACATATCTCTTTCATGATAATAGACAATAATAAAAAATCATACATATAACTGCTCATGTAAATAGATTTCTGCCATCATGCATCTACTTCCACCACCACAAACAGTTTCAATAATATCCAATGGCGAATGTAATAATTGAACATACTCTCCCATCTTGTTTTTTTGTTCTTCTGTAAAAGCATTAAAAGCACGAGTTGACATTGTCAACGTTTTTTCTTCTTTTAGATTTGTCACCTCTAAAACATTACAAGTAAAATCCTTCAGCTGTTTATAAGTCACATCGATTATTTCTTTTCCTAAAGACGAGAACTTATCCAATACTAACTTACGTTCTTCTACATTTGGTATGGATGCCCCACAGATCACTACAAAATCAGACGCAATTGACAGCATTACATTCGTATGATAAATTGGTTTTCCTTCCTCATCAACAGAATCAAATAAAATGCCTTCATACCCAAGCTTCTTCATATGGTCTTTGAACAAAATTTCATTTGTTCTATGAGATCTACATGCAAAAGCAATTTTATTCACTCTATCAAATATTATACTTCCTGTACCTTCTAAAAAAATCTCTTTTTCTTCATAAGGAGACAAATCAATAATATCAGAGACATGAAAACACATTTCTAACATTTCAACCACATCCGTTCGTCTTTCTAACCTTCGGTTAAGTGGTTTCATAGGGTAAAGTATCAATTTTCCATCTTGATGGGTGGTAAACCAATTATTAGGAAATAATGCATCTGGAGTATAAGGCTCTGGTGTATCGTCGACGATAATCACATCAATGTCATTTTTCCTTAGATAGGTAACATATTGATCGAACTCTGCCAAAGCTTTTTCTTCAATATTATCTAAATGCTCTACTTCTGTAAAGTTTTGAAAGCTATTGTCTACTGCTGTGTCTTTATTAAAGCCAAAAGAAGCAGGACGAACCATTAATATATGATTTGATGAGTTATGTTTATAATGCATTTATAATGAGATATCTATTATTAAGTATGTGTTTGTGGACCAAAAGATACTCCGAAATAAAAATATTTAAAAAAAAATAAAAAAAAATAAATATTTTTTGTGTTAAGTGTACTTTGAATACTTAAAGAATAATAATGAAGACTTATTCATCAGAGTAAAATTATATATAAAGATAAACTTACACTTAATGAATGAAAATAAAGCAAGTGTAACACATACGAAACATATTTATATTAAGTGTTAAAATACACTTATAATATTTTGTCTAAAATAATTTTGACAAAATAAATTAATACCCCATATTTGTAATGTGATCAACAAACAAACGGAGATCACAAACAAATTAAGAGATCAACAGTCTAACAAGACTGATCAAAATATAAGTAATAATTCATTTCATTTCATACTTTATTGGGAGAGGTTATCATTCAGTGGTAACCTCTTTTTTGTATGTCATATTTTTTAATCTCACTCAAAAAGAAAAACTTATCAACAATTAATCTATTAATGTGAATAACATTCTTTTTTTCCCTCAACTACCCTTTCTAATAAATCGAGTAGTTCTTTCTATCCTGCCCTCATGTTTTTTTTAAAACTAAAATCAAAATACAAGAAAACGATTTTTAAAAATTGAGCAATGTTACACAATCAAAAACGATAGATTAACATAAAATGAACAACTATTCATTTTCTTAACATTAAGTATAAATAAATTGTATAACATAAAACCAAAAACTGTCATTTAGCAGCTTAATACACTCAAAATCACATATAATCAAGCTAAAGACAGTCCATTTTATATCAATATTTACACAGCATTTTTTTATTTACTGGATACTTTTTTAGAACAAAAATATCCGTTTACATTCATTAACAATTTAATTTGATTTATATATTTTTAAGTGTAGTCAAGTACACTTTTAAAATTAAAAGTAGACATCCAATAGATCTATAATAGATTCCTACAGGATCAGTTTACACTTAATGAATAAAAATGAATAAAGTGTATTTCAAACGGAATATTAAATTATTAAATAGGCAAAATACACTTATAAAATTTTTCAGTTTTTAGTTTTGACAAAAGAAAATAATACCACACCTTTGTCATGTGCTCAAACGAGTTACACACTAAAATTTGAAACATATACACATAACAAATATTACAAACATGAAAAAGTTTACATTTATCATTGCAACATTATTACTAAGTTTAAGTTCATTTGCTTCAGAAACATATTTACCTTTTAACGGAATCTCATATTTCTTTAAAGCTTCTACAAATGGAACTTCAGCTACTTTAATGTTAGAAAATTTAGAAGGTGAAGAAGTTAACTTCTCAATTACAGATACAGAAGGAAAAGTTTTTATGCATAAAACTGTTGTTGCATCTGGAAAAGTTAGAGAAGACATTAATTTCGTATCGTTACCTGAAGGAAAATATAACTTCAAATTAAAATTTGAAGATAAAATGATGGTTAGAGAGTTTTATATTACTTCTAATAAAACAGCGGTTATGATGAACTACCAATTGGCTACATCTAACCAAAAGTTCAAAGCATCAATCGTAGAAGATCAATTACATTTGATCATCGGTAACAACGTAAAAGGTTTTGTTAAACTAAACCTAAGAACTGAAGAAGGTGATACAGTTTATTCTACAAAGTTTTTAGCTGGAGCTAAAAATGTAAAACGTTTTGACTTATCTTCATTACCACAAGGTACATACACTACGGAAATGATTATTGATGGAGTTTCATACTCTGATTCATTCTCAGTTCTGTAAGTAAAAAATAAGTAATAATTCATTTCATTTCATACTTTATTGGAGAGGTTAGCATTAAATGCTAACCTCTTTTGTTTTACAAGAATCTTTCTTATTATTACTTCTCAAGCTGACTTAACGATAAAAAATATGTACTCAGAAACTGACTTACACCTAAGTATCAAAAACTTAGCAGAGGAGGACCGTCCTCGCGAAAAACTCCTTTTAAAAGGTCGACAAGCATTATCAGATGCAGAATTAATTGCTTTATTAATCGGTTCAGGAACAAAGAAAATGTCTGCGATAACAGTAGCTCAATTATTATTGAATTCTGTAAATAACAATCTTCACGTTTTAGCAGGGTTAACGATCAAAGAATTAAAAAAAATTCAAGGTATTGGTGATGCCAAGGCTGTAACAATAACTGCTGCTTTAGAATTAGGTCGTAGAAGAAAACAACTAGAGCCCAATGAAAAAGTAAAAATCACCTGTTCAAAGGATATTTATAAGCTACTTTCGATGCATTTATTAGATCTTAATCATGAAGAACTATGGGTTATTTTACTCAATAGAGGAAATCAAGTACTTGGTACTGAAAAAGTTTCTATGGGAGGAATGACTGGTACGGTTGCCGATCCTAAAATCATTTTCAAAAAAGCATTGGAAAAGAATGCTTGTTCTATTATTCTATCACACAACCATCCTTCGGGTAATGTAAAACCAAGTCAGGCTGATATTTCTTTGACTAAAAAAGTAAAATCTGCAGGGCAATTTATGGAACTCCCTATTCTTGATCATCTTATTTTTGGAAACGACACCTACTTTAGTTTTGCAGATGAAGGAATTTTATAAGAGATCTATGTTTTTCTAGAAATTATTTTAGTAAATTATATATTATACTTATTGAACTACCAAATACTATAATTTCTATTTACTCATGAAGCTTTTCCTTTTATTCTCATTCATTCTATGTACAGTTATACCCTCTTTTGGATCTTCTGATGTAAACTATCAGACAATCAAACCAAAATTAGAAAGATATACTTCTATTGATGACTGGGAAAATCCGAATAACTGGACCCCCAACGTTGTACCCAACAAGAATAGTTTTATTTCTGTAAAAGAAAGATTCTTTATTATTGATTTTAATACAAGATCTTATCAAATATCTGTTGGCAATATTGATGTTCCAGCTAAATGTGAAATGAATATCACCTCTAGAGGGAGTATATTGATTAATAATGATTTATTCATCAATAATAACGCTGTTCTAAGTATTGGAGGAAAGTTAACGGCTCAAAAAATAACCATTAATGCTAATCACGGAGAATTTATTTTAGAAGAAACAGGGACGATTGATGCTCATGAAATTTTCATTAAAATTGATGATTACGATGCTGACTTAAGAGGACAAATATCTACAACCTATTTTGACCTAGGTTTTACAAGTAAAAAAGGAAGCCTGCTTCTTGGTGAAAACGTTTACATTGATGTTCAAAGTAAACTAACTGTAAGAAATAAATTCAAGGATAATATTGTTGGCGATTTAAAAAAAATTGCTGCATATGAATGTGAAGGCAATGAGTTATTCTGTTTGGGAATTAAATCTAACCGACTAAGATTACCAACGATAGTCGATTTTTTTGATATTGAAGTAGACGGCACAACGGCCTATGTCTATTGGGAAACACAAAGAGAAAAAGATTGTGCTCGCTTTATTATTGAAAAATCAGAAAATGGAATTGATTATACTCCAATTGGCGAATTACAAGCTTCTATGAATTCTAGAGAGGTCACTCCATACGACTTAAAAGACAACAACTTCAACACCGAAATAGAAAATTATTACCGATTAAGAACCATACAAAATGATAATGAAGAATTTGTTTGGGTTAGACATTTACCAGCAGGAAAAAACGATAAAGAGGAATTTGGAGTAGCACAATTAGATCCAAATCCAACCAACTTTAAACTCACATTACAACTCGAACACGATAATCCCAAATCACTAGATATTAAATTACATCATACCCAAAATGAAAGTATTTGGGATATTAAACCAAATATCGAAGGCAAAAAAGCAATTTTTGATGTGCATCATTACCCAGCCGGTGCTTATATCCTTAAAGTAAAAGACAATAATCAATTGATTTATTCTGGAAACGTAATTATTTATGCTACTAATAGCAAAGGTAATTTAAAGAATAGCCAAGCGATAATTGTTGAAGAAGAATAATTAAAATGAATAAAATTAAAACACTATTACTACTCTTATCTTTATTTATTTCTATTTCCTTACAAGGAGAAATAATTAAAGTACCACCTGGTACCTATGCTCGATTTATTGTTCATTCTTATGATACTGTTCTGGTAGACGGTGACCTAAGAATTGAACATAAAGACCATCATAGATCCATAGAGAGTCACAGAGGTTACCATCATCCTTATTTTAATCACAGTAGTCATGACGGACATTTGATTGTAGAAACTCATGCTATACTAATAGTAAAAGGAAATTTAATGATTTTCGAAACTGATGATGAAAAAAACTATAACAGAGGAGGAATATCAGTATTTGGTGATTTCACAATTCAGGATGAAGATGATGATGAAATTTGGTTCGAAAATTATGGAGTAATATCAGTTGGGCAAAATTTTAAAATGTTTGGAACTAAAAAATTAGAACATGATCATCTTGCTATTTTTAATAATTACAACCAAATGATAATAGCCAATGATGTCATTTTAAATGGTCATATTCAATTTAATCCAACTTATCCTCATTATAGCAGTCACCATCATCATCATACTTTATTAAATCGAACACCAAATGCTCCAAATAGTAAATTATTAGTATTAGGAATGATTAGAGCACTTTCAATTGACAATCATCACCATCATAGAGATCATGATGATGACGATGATGATGATGACGACGATGACGACGATGACGACGACGACGATGATCATCATCACGATCATTGGTCTACACTTTCACCTAACTCACAAGATCATCCTCCTTATGGACAAGTCATTGCTATAGGAGGCTTGGATAATATCGCAAAAAGATATTTTGGAGATCAACCTAATCATAATATTGATAATATTGAAAACCATCTCACTCCCGATATTAAAGAAATGATTTCAATAATGCCTAATCCTATGGCAATTAGCTTACCTGTAGAATTAAGTGATTTCCATGCTATTGTCAAAAATCATGAAGTAATACTGAATTGGACAACTCAGACAGAAATCAATACGAGTTATTTTACTATTGAAAGGTCTAGAGATCGTAAAAACTTTACTGTGGTAAAAGATAAAATTAAAGCATCAGGAAATTCTAATATAGAGTTAAACTATAGTTTCATTGATTCTAAACCTTCACAAGGTGAAAGTACATATAAACTTACTGAAGTAGACTTAGATGGTAAAAAAGAATCATGGACACAAAGTGTATTTATCCAATCAAATATCATTGAAAAGTCTATCGATAAGGTCTATCCAAACCCTGCTGATACACAATTAAAAGTGACGACAGTAAATAATAATGAGGATCAATTTACTTTTAAATTCATACATGTAGAAACGGCACAAGTTTTCCCTATTAATAAGTATAGTTATGATAATAATGAATTTATCATTGATACTTCCATTCTAGAAAATGGTATCTATTCATTGATGATTTACAGAAATGGAAAAATGTGTAGTCATGAAGAAATCATCATACAACATCAATAACAATTGATAATAAACCCCTCCCTGAAGGGAAATAATACGTTATTTAATTTATATCAAGGTTGAAAAGAACAATAACTCAATCGCAATTTAACTTTAGAAAAATGATCTAAAATGTAAATTGATGAGTTATAAGAAATAAAATGTTGTGTGATTAATAAAAGAGCCGTCTTAGTTTAAGATGGCTTTTTTGCTTTCTAACACTCTCTTTTTTATTTCTAAATAAGTAATAACAAATTGAACTCTTTAATATGTAATACGTGATATATACTAAAGTAATTTAAAGTAAACTAAAGATATTTCGATCATAGAATTGAAAAGAGTTTTTATATATTGAACTGAAAAAAACATTAAACAGTTTCCATTTTATGGAAGCTGTTTTTTTTATTATTAAAAATAAAATCCGATAGTAAAATCTAATGCCCCAAGAGTGTATCCTTGATAATTACCAGAATAAAGATAATTCATCTGTAAATTAAATATTGCGATAGTTGCACCTACACCTCCTCTAAGTCCAAAACTCCAAAAATCGTCTATTAACTTAGGATCCTGCCCTGTACCTCTTGCTTGTAAAAAATACGATTTCACACCTCCAAAACCACCTTGAACATAGGGATGAAAAAGTGTTCCTTCTTTACCTAAAAAATAATATCTACCAGAAGCAATAATTGGTACCTGATACCATGCATGGGTTAAAGATGGATCTATCGGAATAGCTGCAAAACCATTTACCTGTCCAGATAATATCCCATCCCATTTGTCTCCAGCATTATAACCAAACTCTATGTAGGCACTAAAACCTGTACTAGAAAAGGGAGAAAGATCTCCAACACCTTGACTACCTCCACCACCTATACCAAAATGTATCTGAGCCATAGAAAGTGTAGAAAAGAACAAGAATGAAAAGAGGAATAGTATTTTTTTCATAAAATTGATGAAGAGTACTTAAAGATTAGTATTGTAAAAAGTTCTATCCTTATGGATCGATTTACTTTTACTTTAAAGATTATAATCTCATCATTCAATTGATAAGATATACCTTACACAAATTAACAGTATTTCATTAAAAAGAAAAGAGATGAACACGTTTGTGTTCATCTCTTGTATTTCTTTATATCTAATGATAATAGGTTATGTTTATTCTGTAGGTTTTGGAACAAGACTTAAAAACTCTCTACGAGTTGCTTCATCTTTAAATTTTCCAGAGAAATGTGATGTAACCGTAGCGCTGTAAGTATCTTCAATACCTCTCATAGAAACGCATAAATGCTTAGCATCAATTAAAACAGCTACATCTTCAGTGCCTAAAGTTTTCTTTAGATCTTCTGCAATTTGTACTGTTAAACGCTCCTGAACCTGAGGTCTTTTTGCATAATGCTGTACAATACGGTTAATCTTAGATAAACCAATCACTTTTCCATTCGAGATATAAGCAACATGTGCAAAACCAATGATTGGTACAAAGTGATGTTCACAATTAGAGAAGAAGTGAATATTCTTCTCAATTAACATTTCATCGTACTTGTATTTATTATCAAAGAGTTTGATATCAGGTCTATTTTCTGGATTTAGACCACTGAATATTTCTTTTACGTACATTTTTGCTACTCTATCAGGAGTACCTCTAAGGCTATCATCTTTAAGATCTAAACCTAAAGTATCCATAATTTCACGAAAATGACTTGAAATTTTCTTTATTTTCTCTTCATCAGATAGTTCAAATGCGTCCTCTTTCATTGGTGTATCGTAGGATGTACCAATGTGATTGTCCCCAATTTCATCTATATCTGTATCTCTATATACTTCCATACCGTTCTGTACGACTTTAGACTGAAGGGTATTCCACGAAGTTTCGTTCTGTTTCATATAAAATTACTTTTAGGTCAAACTTTTCTTCTAATTGATCCCTGAGAATTTGCCATATTACTACGCAAATATTCTCAGCGGTTGGGTTTAATGAAGAAAACTCTTCTACCTCTTCATTTAAATTTTTATGATCAAGTCTATCAAGTACATGTTGCTGAATGATATCTCTAAGAATTTTCATATCAATAACATAACCTGTTACTTCATCAATTTTTCCTGTAACCTTTACTGTAAGGTTATAATTATGTCCATGATAATACGGGTTATTACATTTTCCGAAGATTTTCTTATTCAATTCATCGGATAAATCTGGATTGTGTAAGCGATGAGCCGCATTAAAATGTGCAGTCCTTGATACTGTTACTTTCATTAAAATGTATTTCGATCTAATTAATTTAGATCAATTTGAAACATGCGTACCTAAAGGAAATCACAAAGTTAAAAGAGTAACGTTAATTATCTAATTTCAAATGTGATAAGTTTAATATCATTATCACAAATGATGTTGCAACATGAATATAATTAAATTTCTACTTTAATAAGTGTTAACTCCTTTTACATTTAGAATAACCACTAAAAAATTAAAATGTTTTTAAAAAAGTGGTTTTATATTTTTCCTTTGATGTGTTTAAGTTGGTATTTTTATGACAAATTAATGATCATATGACAATCACACAAATAGAATATATAATTGCAGTAGATCAATATCAAAGTTTTTCTGCTGCAGCTGAAGCTTGTTTTGTTACCCAACCTACGTTGAGTATGCAAATTAAAAAGCTCGAAGAGTTACTCGATGTTGTTATTTTCGACAGAGGGAAACAACCCATTATTCCAACGGAGATTGGTAAGAAGATTATTGAACAAGGAAAAATTGTCCTTCAAGAATCCAAAAAAGTAGACGATATCATCCTTCAGCACAAAGGTGAAATCAATGGTGAATTAAAATTGGGAGTAATTCCAACCCTTGCCCCCTATTTATTACCACTTTTTGTAGGTGACATCTCAAGGAAGTATCCCAATTTAAAATTAATCGTAAAAGAACTGCAAACAGAAGAAATCATTTCTCAATTACATAAAGATTTAATTGATGTTGGCTTATTAGTAACACCTATTAATGAGAATGGTATTCAGGAGTTGCCTTTATTATACGAGGAAATTATGGTGTACACTAACCCAGATTATAAATTTGAGAATCAGTTAGAGGTTAGTTTAAATGATGTAACCTCTCCAGATATTTGGTTACTTTCTGCAGGACACTGTTTCAGAGATCAGATGATCAATTTATGTTCCTACCAGAGAACGAATAAAATGAATAGTTCTTTACCTATTTCATATGAAAGTGGTTCTTTAGAAACTTTAATTCGTTTGGTTGATAAGGAAGGAGGGTTTACTCTTTTACCAGAATTAGCGGTTGATCTTCTTCCTGAGAATGGTAAAGACCAGATAAGAACTTTCGCAGAAGAACGTCCTATGCGAGAAGTGAGTTTGGTTTATGCAAGAAACTTTGCCAAGGCTAGTATGATAAAAGTTTTGGAAGAATGTATTAAAGAAAACGTTCCTAAAGAAATGCTTACTAGAGAAAGAGGTAGCGTAGTAGAATGGAGATAACGAGATTAAATAAAAAATCCCAACCGAGTTTATCGATTGGGATTTTTTATACACTGGAAATTTTAATAATCTCCATTATTTATAGAATTTAATTCTTCTAGTTCTTTTAACCTGGATTCATGTTCATCTACCCACTGAGTCAAATTATATTCTCCTTCTTCATATAATTCAGAATAAGGAACATATTCACTACCAAGTGAAGAGAATTTATCAGTAAAATATAATTCAATTTGTCCGAAATTTAGACTAATATTTCTAGTCCAGGACTCAAATTCATTTTCAGAAACAGTTGATTGTGACAGGACTCTATCTATCCTAGCTTGCTCCTGTTCTTGTAAGTAACTTTTATCTGTGTTTAATAAATCCTTTTTTAAAATCTCATACAATTGATATTCTTCCGCTGTAATATCAAATAGATCTTTTCCAAAATACATTGCCCAAAGTTTTTCATCAGTGGGAGACTCTTTTAGTTGTGACCAAATGTGAGGTTTAACAAGAGGATCTTCTATCATCTGCTCTTCATCATAATATTGAGCATAAGTTAAGGTTGATCCTAAGTAAAGGACCATAAAGAATAAACACCTTAATATATTGACGTTCAACCTCATATAGTTTAAAAAAATAAATTCTTCTTATTAGTAATTATACCCAAAAACTCGGTAAAGTGTTGCAAAGGCATTTCTCAATAAACAAAAAATCGAAAAATAATGCCAAATATACAACCGATAATTATTTAATTTCTAAAATTTCAATGAATAACGTGAAAGATAATCCACTCCTGCCTATTATATTTGCACTTTGGGATTAATACTATTACAATATTCGTAGTTCAGGTGCGATTACACTCATAATATTTTTTAGAATGACAGCAAAATTGAATATTAACAACAGACATCTACAGAAATTACAACAAAGCCTTAAAGGTGAATTGCATTATGACGATGTCATGAAAACGCTCTACTCTACCGATGCTTCTGCATACAAAGAGTTACCACTTGCTGTTGCTTTTCCAAGCGACGAGGAAGATATCAAAATTTTAATTCAATTTGCTAACCAATATAATACCTCTTTAATTCCTCGAACTGCAGGAACTTCTCTTGCTGGTCAGGTTGTAGGTAGCGGTATTGTAGTGGATGTTTCTAGAACCTTCACCAAAATTTTAGAAGTAAATAAAGAAGAAGGTTGGGTAAAAGTACAGCCTGGAGTTATTCGCGATGAGTTAAACAAACACCTAAAAGATTACGATTTATTTTTCGGGCCAGAAACTTCTACAGCTAATAGAGCCATGATTGGAGGTATGGTGGGTAATAATTCTTGTGGTTCAAACTCAGTAATGTATGGATCTACAAGAGACCACCTCCTAGAAGTTAGAGGTTTCCTAAGTGATGGTTCTGAAGCCATTTTTAATGAAGTCTCTTCTGAAGAATTTAAACAAAAAGCACAATTAGATACTTTAGAAGGTCAACTTTATAAAGAAGTTGAAGAAATGTTACTTCCTGAAGATGTTAGAGAAGAAATTGCTAAAGAATTCCCAAAACCTTCTATTCCTAGAAGGAATACAGGTTATGCTATCGATTTATTAGCATTAATGCAGCCTTTTAATCCCAATGGAAAGCCATTTAACTTTTGTGAATTGATTGCAGGGTCGGAAGGTACTCTAATTTTTATTACAGAAATAAAATTACATTGTAACCCAACGCCCCCTAAATTTAAAGGCGTTCTTTGTGCACAATTCGATTCAATTGATGAATCATTAAAAGCAAACCTTATCTCACTTAAGTTCGACCCTACAGCGGTAGAACTAATGGATAAATATATCTTAGACTGTACAAAAAACAGTGTTGAACATCGTCAGAATAGATTTTTCTTAGACGGAGATCCTGCTGCAGTTTTGGTAACAGAAATTGCAAGAGATACCCAAGAAGAAATGCAACAAGTGGCCGCAGACTTAGAAGCCGCTTACAAAGAGGCTGGCATGGGTCATTACTTCAAATTAGTTGAAGGTGCAGATGTAAAAAGAGTTTGGGATTTGCGTAAGGCTGGTCTTGGTTTATTATCAAATGTTCCGGGCGACCCAAAAGCTGCTCCTGTAATTGAAGATACTGCTGTTGATGTTGAAGATTTACCAGCCTATATCGAGGAGTTTAATATCACCTTAAAAAAATATGATTTAACCTGTGTGCACTATGCACATGCGGGGTCAGGGGAACTTCATCTTCGTCCTATTTTGGACTTAAAGACGCAAGATGGTAATCAAATGTTTAAAACCATTGCCGATGACATTGCCCATTTGGTCAAAAAATATAGAGGATCTTTGAGTGGTGAACATGGTGATGGACGATTGAGAGGAGAATTTATTGAGTTTATGGTAGGTGAGAAAAACTTTAAACTTATTGAATCAGTCAAAAGATCTTGGGACGGAAATAATATTTTCAATCCCAATAAAATCGTTGATACTCCACCAATGAATGAAAGTCTAAGATTTATGCCTGGTATTGAAACTCCAGATATAAAAACAACTTTAGACTTTAGTGATGCACAAGGTTACATAAGAGCTACAGAGTTTTGTAATGGTGCTGGCGCATGCCGTAAAACAGAAGTAACAGGAGGAACTATGTGTCCTTCTTACATGGCTACGAGAAATGAGAAAAACACTACTCGAGCTAGAGCAAATATATTAAGAGAGTATTTAAGAGCTCCTTACGAAATCAACCGTTTTAATCATAAAGAGATTTATGAAGTAATGGATTTATGTTTATCGTGTAAGGGCTGTAAATCAGAGTGTCCATCTAACGTTGATATTGCCAAGCTTAAAGCTGAATTCTTACATCAGTATTATAAAGCGAATGGAGCACCTTTAAGAACAAAATTAATTGCCTTCTTCCCTAAGTTAACGCAATTAGCTATGCTTACTCCGGGGTTATTCAACTTAATGATCAGTAATCCATTAACAGGCAGTATTTTTAAATCGTTTACGGGTTTTGCTTCGGAAAGATCTGTTCCAAAAGTGCATAAATTCACATTTAAGAGTTGGCTAAACAAATATGTTACTAAAGCTGCTCCTAAAGGAAAAGTATATATTTTCTGTGATGAATTTACCAACTTTAATGATACTAAAATCGGTTTAAAAACGATTGAATTATTAGAGAAATTAGGTTACGAGGTCCACTATCAACCCCATGTAGATAGTGGTAGAACATTTATCTCTAAAGGGTTCCTAGACGAGGCTAAAGATCTTGCTTGTAAAAATGTTGACATGTTGAAAGATTACATTTCTGAAGAAACTCCTTTAATTGGTATCGAACCATCTACAATAATGGCGTTCAGAGATGAATACCCTGATTTAGTTCATCCACATTTAAAGCCCGCTGCTAACAAATTAGCTAAACATGCTTTAATGATTGATGAATTTATTGCCAATGAACTGAAAGCAGGTAGAATTTCTGAAGATCAATTTACTGATGAAGAAAAATTGATTAAACTTCATACTCATTGTCAACAAAAGGCTACGGGTACACAAGTAACCGGTAAACAAATGTTGAGTTTACCTAAAAACTATAAAGTACAAATTATCCCAACTGGGTGTTGTGGTATGGCGGGTTCTTTTGGGTATGAAAAAGAACATTATGAAGTGTCTATGCAAGTTGGAGAGCTTGTATTATTCCCAACGGTAAGAGCACTAGATAAGGACGTTATTGTGGCGGCTTCAGGTACAAGTTGTCGTCATCAAATAAAAGATGGTACAGACCGTGATGCATTACATCCCGTCGAGATACTTCTAGATGCCATAAAATAAGAATTACATAATATTTATATACGAAAAAGAGGATTTATTCCTCTTTTTCATTTTACTGATAAACAATAAATTATATTAAAATCATTTCTATTTTACTTGATTTTTTCAATAAAAAAAAACCATTCAATTTTGTTTTCTTAAAACTGTAAAAAGGTTTGTGTATATGCGTTAATGTATTTCATATTTCTATCACTCATCTCCTATTTTTGTCTTAATATTTTTACTATCGACACCTGGTAATGATTCAAGACAAACAAAATATTTTAATTACTGCTCCCTCTAGTATAATTGGTCATAATATTATACATAGAGCTCTTCGTGATAATACGTTATTTAATGTATATGCAGCACAAAGAAATTTTATTTCTAAAGAAAATGTGATGTATCGAACATTAGATTTCCATCTACCATTTACATTTAAGGATGCTCTTAAAAATATTGAGGTTGTTTTCTTAACCATACCAGAAAACTTTTCGACATTTAAAAAGAAAAATTATGAGCTTTTTTTGGAGGCTTGTAAGCTTGTGGGTGTTAAAAAAGTAGTGATGTTGTCTGTACATAAAGCCAATACATTATGGTTTATGCCATTACAACAAGTTGAAAAATTACTAACAAGTAGTGGACTAAATTACAGCATTGTAAGAAGTACAATGTTTATGCAAAATATCTTAAAGTTTTATCAAGAAGATATTTTATCTGAAAGAAAAATCAATATCCCAAACTTTAATGCCAAGATCAATTGGATTGACGCACAAGATGTTGCTAAGGTACTTTTAAAGACAATCCACGATCATTCTTTTTTATTAAATAAAAGTGTTGAAGTTACTGGCCTTGAAAATCGTGATTTTGTAGAAGTAACAGCAAAATTAAGTGCATCGACCAATCAAGATTATCAATACAAAATTGGCCTACCTAAATATATCAAAAAACTACCCATATTAGATAGAATGATTTTTACAATTCTTTCTTTATATCATTTAGTAGTAGGCGCCCCTAAACCCACCAACACCTTCGAAAGATTAACAGGAAGGCAACCACGACGCTTAAACGAATTCATCATGCGTAACCTTCCCGTTTTAATGCCTTCAGGAAAAAGTATTTATTAGATACGTTGTAGATAATCGGTTCAAATAAAATTGGAAATTTTAGTCTACTCTTAGAGAGAATTTTCTTAGGTATCTATGAATTATTTTATAATAATTGATCGGCTATCTTTTTCAAATTTCAAATAATCACCTGTTTTATTGATCAGATGAAGCTAATTCTAAATCACAAAAATGAAATTTAGAATAAATCATTTTGCCATCTGCATCTTTAAACTCGTATTCTCGAACTAATTTTTTTCCTTTAGTAAATGGTACTGGTTTAGAAAAAATTGGTCCATCAAAAACAAAAGTATGAAACTCTCCATTCTCGCCACAAGGGTCTACTCCTTCTGGTAAATCATTATAGAAATCCATATCCAAAACTCTTCCGTTAAATTCCTCTCCTAGTTGATCATTTACAGCCACAGTAATGGCTTTAAATCCAGCTTCAACAAAAGCCTTATATAGATCATGGGTATTTCCTCCCCATAAAGGGAAATGACACTTTAAACCCACTTTATCCATTTGATCTTCTCTATATTTTCTTAAATCTTCAAGAAAAATATCTCCTAACACAAGATCTTTAATACCATTATCTACAAACGGTTGAAGATGTTTACCCAATTCTCTATCATAAGTATCGTGTGTGGCATCTTCTTCTAAATACATTTTATGTAATGGCAAACCAATAGATTCAGCTTGTAAATCCAATAGTTCTTCTCTAACACCATGCATACTAATTCGCTGATATTCTTTAGAAAGAGAGGTAAATAAACCTGTTATTTCCCATTCTTTTAAAGCTTTAAATAAGGCAAAAGATGAATCTTTTCCTCCACTCCATTGAAATAGTGCTTTTTTCATTTTCAATTCCTATTTATTATTTCTAATTTTGAATCCAAATCAAAGGTAATTTATGAAAAGCATATTACATATCGCTATAACAAATATCAACTCTTTACGATGTTGTTGATTCTTTAAAAGTCCACACTTTCTGTGTTGGATCAATTACCTATTCCTAAACATTTTATTTTGTTATTATTTTTTACTCTAGATGATAGAGAAAGTATGCCCTTTTATGCGTCTTTCTTTGCATATTTGCGTCATCGGGTAAAATCATTTATAAATTTTGCGAACATGCAACCAGATTTAAGAAAACAACTAAAAGTCTACAATACACTTTCAAGAAAGAAAGAACTTTTTGCACCTCTTAATCCTCCTTTTGTAGGAATGTATGTCTGTGGTCCAACGGTATATGGTGATGCTCACTTAGGTCATTCCCGTCCTGCTATTACATTCGATATTATTTTTAGATATCTTAAACATCAAGATTTTAAGGTTCGCTATGTTCGTAATATTACTGATGTTGGACACCTTGTTGGTGATGCAGATGAGGGAGAAGATAAAATTGCGAAAAAGGCTAAATTAGAACAAATTGAGCCTATGGAAGTGGTACAGTTTTATACTGATAGATACCACAAAGATATGGCTGCTCTTAATGTTTTGCCTCCAAGTATTGAACCTCGTGCTACCGGTCATATTCTAGAGCAAATAGAAATGATCGAAAAAATTATTGAGGCTGGCTATGGTTACGAATCAAATGGGTCTGTTTACTTTGATGTAGTTAAATACAATGAAGACAAACCTTATGGTATATTGTCTGGTAGAAACATTGAAGAAATGCTTGAAGGAACTCGTAACCTAGATGGTATGAGTGACAAAAGAAACCAAGTTGATTTTGCACTTTGGAAGAAGGCAGAGCCTGAACATATTATGCGCTGGAATTCTCCTTGGTCTGATGGATTCCCTGGATGGCACCTTGAATGTTCTGCAATGTCTGCAAAGTATTTAGGCGAACATTTTGATATTCATGGAGGTGGTATGGATTTAAAGTTCCCTCACCATGAAGCTGAAATTGCCCAGTCTGAAGCTTGTAATCATGTGGCACCTGCTAAATATTGGTTACACAATAACCTGATCACTATTAATGGTCAGAAAATGGGTAAATCACTAGGTAACTTCATCACTTTAGAAGAACTTTTTGAAGGAAAACACGAATTATTAGAAGAGGCATATTCACCTATGACTATTCGTTTCTTTGTCCTTCAAGCTCAATATAGATCTACTTTAGATTTTTCTAATGATGCTTTAAAAGCGGCTAGAAAAGGCTATAGAAAAGTAATGAACGGTTTACGTTTAGCCAAAAGCTTAGAATATGTTGCAGACGAGAGTGTAGAAGTGAACGAGAAACAAGCTAAAAATATCGAAAGTATTATCAATTCGATATATAGAGGCATGAATGACGACTTCAACACAGCAGTTGCAATGGCGGGTATTTTCAATCTTTTAAAGAAAATTAATGCAGTTCATGCTGGAAATATTCCTGCTACTCAATTAGGAGAAAAGGCATTTAATGACATGAAAAATGCTTACATCACTTTTATTGAGGATGTGCTTGGTTTAAAAGAAGAAATTCCAAATCAGTTTATTCCTGCTTTAGAATACATCTTAAAAGACTATGCTGCGGCAAAAGATATTAGAGATTATGATAAGGTAGATGCTATTCGCTCACAACTTAAAGAAATGGGTGTAGTGGCAAAAGACACCAAAAATGGTGTAGAATGGGCTTATGATGAATTGTAATTTCTAATTTAGATAATTATACAATGGGTTATTTTGATACATATCAGAATAACCCATTTTTATTGTAGCTCTCTCCTATTTTTTTATCTAGAAACACACCTCTTATAATCGTGTTTATTGTCCATAAAAACACTTCTTATTTGATAAATTATAGTTCAATAGATATATATTTTTTCTGTCTTAACGATCATAAGGAAAAACATAACCATAGTCTTTCTATTTCTCCTCAACAATACACATCTTTGTAAGTTCAGAAAAGATTACAATGGAATTTATAGCAATAGACTTTGAGACAGCACATAGTGCACGTTGGAGTATATGTCAGGTAGGGATAGTAAAGGTCAAAAACGGTGAAATAATTGATCGTTATGAATCGTTGGTACGCCCTCCAGATAATAGATACAATAGTTTCAATACCACAATACATGGTATTGATGCCTCTATGACTGTAAATGCTCCTAGTTTCTACGAAATTTGGGAAGATGTACTGCCTTACATTGAAGGGCAACTTGTGGTTGCTCATAATGCACAATTTGATATTGGAGCACTACAACAAGTACTAGAATTATATGATCTAGATGTTCCTTATTTTGAGTATGATTGTACTTACAAAGCAACAAATGCAGCATTAGATGATCTATGCTATACTTTCGGATGGGAACTAAAACATCATGATGCTTTGGCAGATGCAGAAGCTTGTGCTAAAGTTTATGTGGAATTACATCGAGAACGTGCATTTCCAGAAATCATTAAAAATCCATTCAAAAAGAAAAAAGGAAATACCCCTTTCAGAACACAATTAACTGGTGATATTCTTCAACCTGATTTTGAAAATGCTGATCCTGAAAGTCCATTTTATAGACAAAAAGTAGTGATTACAGGTTTGTTTAATAGTTGGGAACGGTACGAATTAGCTAGTATTTTAAAAAAATTAGGGGCAAAAATTAATACTAATATTTCTGGACAAACCAATATGGTGATGGTCGGAAGTGATCCTGGGCCAAGTAAATTGAAAAAAATTGATCAGTTTAATGCCAATGGTAAATACATTCAGAAATTATCAGAAATAGAATTAAAAGAAATCTTTGAAATACTAAAGTAAACAGTTATCAACATCAAAGCTTTTAGCTTGAATGTATTGTTAGTAAGTCGCGATATTTCACACAAAAAAATTATCAACTACTCAAAAATCAAGAGTGCACGATGCTATTTGTGTATAATTTTAGTAAATTAAATGAAATCCCACTCACTTATTCACAATATGTTGGTATGTTTCAAAGAATTAAACTGAATAACCTATTCAAATCAAAAACAACTGTGAACAAAAAATATAAATTAGGTTTAGTACTTTCTGGTGGAGGTGCTAAGTGTTTAGCTCATATTGGTGTTTTATACTACTTAAGAGAATTAGGCATTAAACCCGATGCAATTGCAGCAACAAGTGGTGGTTCTATGGTTGGAGGACTTTATGCATCAGGAACATCTCTAGAAAACATTCAAGATTTCTTTCACGATACCGATTTATTTCAATGGAATAATTCTTCCTTTTGGAAACACATTATAAAATTCAAAGGAATAGTAGATACGGTGAATTTCTCTCCTAAGCTGAAAGAAAAATTAGTGCATGATGATTTTTCGAAAACAGATATCGATTTATTTGTTGTGGCTACGGACATGGAAAATGCTCAAGAAAAAGTATTTAATTCTGGATCTATATCTCAAGCAGTATTAGCTTCTAGTGCCTATCCTTTTATTTTTACACCCGTTGAAATTAATGGTATCACCTACAGTGATGGTGGTATTTTAAATCATTTTCCTTTGGATGTGATCAGAGAACAATGCGAACATGTTATTGGTATTTATGTATCGCCCATAAGGAAATATGAAAAATCAGATTTACAAAATGCACAGCAAATTGCCTATCGTGCTATGTCATTAAAAGGAGATAAAGCTGAACTACAGAAATTAAATGACTGTGATATTGCAATATTCCCTCAAGAATTAACTAAATTTAGTACTTTTGATACTCACCCTGATAAATTATTCGAAATTGTCGATATAGGCTATCGGGAAGCTTCAAAATATCATGATCAACTCATAGAATTAAGAGAAAAACTATCTATTTAATCATGTTTGAATCAATAAAAAAATTGCTGCACTTTCAGAGTCATGTATTAGCTGTCCCTATTCTACAGGAGGCATCTAAGGTACTTACTCATGACAAGGAAGTACTTCACGACAATTTTTTTAGATTCAAAACCCAATGGAATAACCTTGGTGATAAAATCAAACAGCTTGAAATTCATATCAAAAAGTTGAATTTTGAGAAAGATATTCACAAAAATGTGGACGAATTAAAGACTTATCAACAAGAAAAATATCTATTTTCTCTCCAAAAAGAATTGAAGGCTTACCTTGAAATGAAGCAGGAGTTAAAAGAAGAAATGTTACATTCCAAGTTAAAAGTTTCTCAAATAGAGTATCAGATAGAAAAAGTAAATACTAAGGCATTAATGCTTTCTGCTACCACAACTACAGATCATTTTGATGCGGAAGATTTCTTATGTAGTATTCATTTAGAAGCTATTGATCAATTAAATCATGAAGAGGAGATTTTATCTCAGAAGATTGATCACCTTCTTATGGAAACTGAGAATGAAACTCAAACAAGAGAAGATGTAAAGAGCTTTTTCAAAAAAAATAATTCTTCTGATAAAACAGAAAATGAAATCATTTCAACCTCAAATAACTTGAAGGTAGATGAGTTTTTTTCTGAAGAATCATTAGAAAAAAAACAAAATAATTTTTTTAATCATAACCAAAAAACAAAAATTGATCGGTTTTTTAAAGATTCTTGATAAGAACATAAACAATAAGTTAGAAAAGAAAAACGTTCTTAAATCGATCATCAAAATTACTTTTCAGTCATGGGAATCAATCTAACAAAAGGCGGTAAAATAAACCTGACAAAAAACGCTCATTCATTAGATAAAATTATGTTAGGCTTAGGATGGGACCTTATCCCAGGAAACTCTTTAGACCTAGATGCTTCTGTTTTCATGGTGGGTGATAATCAAAAAATCCCTGCCGATGAGTTTTTTGTTTTCTTCAATAATTTAAAATCGCCTGACAATAGTATCGAACATACTGGTGACAATAGAAATGGTAAAGGAGATGGTGATGATGAGATGATTCTTGCTCATTTATCTAAAATATCTGACTTTATTACTGAACTAGTTTTTGTTGCTACCATCCATAATGCTGAAGTATTAAGGCATCATTTTGGAATGTTGAAAGATGCATACATTAGAATTGTTGATATCGATACTCAAACAGAAATATGTCGATTCGACCTTGATAAGAAAAACTTTGATAAAGTGACTGATATGGAATTTGGTCGCTTAAAAAGAATTGGCACAGATTGGACGTTCGAAGCTTCAGGAATTGGATCAACAAAAGGACTTCAAGGGTATGTAGATAAATTTACTGGGTAGATAAAACACATCAAAAATATATAGATGAATTTAAGTAAAGGTACAGGCATCTCTCTTAAAAAAGGTAGTAAGATTTCTCTTCTAAAAGACGATGGAGGAAGTTTAGACTATATACGTGTTGGCGTAAATTGGGGAGCAATTCAATCTAAAGCACTTTTTGGACTTTTTGATAGAAATATTAATGTTGATTTAGATGCTTCTATGAGCGCTTTTGATAAAGAAATGAATGAAATATATACTGTATATTATAATTCGTTAGAATCTCCAGATGGGGCTGTAACTCATACTGGCGATGATTTATCGGGAGATACAGGAGAAGATGATGGTTTAGACAATGAAATCATTCAGATTCATCTTAATGAAGTAGATAGTGATATCGATCAGATTTTCCTTTATTTAAACTCGTATAAAAAACAAGACTTTTCTTTAATCCCATTTTCAGAGGTGAGAATATATACCAATAATGATGTATTAGCAACATTCAATATGTCGTCTAATAACGAATTTGCTGGTTTTGTATCTATGGTTATGGGGAGATTATATAAAATTGAAGGCAACTGGAAGTTTGAAGCTTTAGGGGAGCCAATACATGCTAAAGATATTGAAGGAACGATCACCTACTTGCAGATCAAGTACAGTTAATCTTAAACATCGTATTAAAATCAAAAAAATAAGGAGTGGCTATAGTAGCTACTCCTTATTTTTTTATTTATGATAAACCTTCAATTTCACCATCCACAAATTTTATTTTATTGGCTTGTGGTACTTTTGGTAAACCGGGCATTCTCATTATACTACCTGCTCTAGCTACAATAAACCCTGCTCCTGAATTGATGATCAGTTCCTCAAAATGAATATTATACCCTCCTTCTGGAGCATTTAATATTTTAGCATTATCTGTAAACGAACTTTGAGTTTTAGCAATACAAACAGGTAAATGATCCAAACCATAGCGTTTGATTCTATTTAACTGTAATCGAGCTTTATTATCTAATTTAATTCCATCAGCACGATAAACCTCTTTTGCAATTTTCTCTAATTTAGTTTCTATAGAATCTGTTAATTCATAAGTAAATTCTAAAGGTCCAGATGGATTAGTATCAATTAAATCAACTACTTTCTGAGCCAATTCTGTTGCTCCTTCTCCTCCTTCTACAAAACTATTATTGATCGCAAACTCTACCCCTTGTTCCTTACACCAATTCGATACAAAATGCATTTCTTCATCTGTATCAAAGGCATATTTATTAAAGGTAACTAATACTGTTTGACCAAAGTTTTTCATATTTTCAATATGACGCTTCAGGTTGGGTAGTCCAGCTTTCAAGCCTTCTATACTTGGTTCCTTTATATCTTCAAGAGCTACTCCGCCATGTAACTTTAAAGCTTGTGATGTAGCAACAATAACCGTTAAGTCAGGATTTAAACCTGCATCTCTACATTTAATATTAAAGAATTTTTCAGCACCTAAATCAGCCCCAAAACCAGCTTCTGTAATGGTATAATCAGCATAATTCATACTCATCTTAGTGGCTAATACAGAATTACAACCATGAGCAATATTAGCAAATGGACCACCATGTATAAAAGCAGGTGAATTTTCTGTAGTTTGTACTAAGTTAGGGTGAATAGCATCCTTCATTAAGACCGCAATTGATCCCTCAATGCCTAAATCTTTTACATAAACAGGCTCATTATCATAGTCATAACCTAAATAAATATTACCTACTCTTTCTTGTAAGTCTTCTCTATTTTTAGCTAAACATAAAATAGCCATTAATTCTGATGCTGGTGTAATATCAAAACCTGCTTCTGATACTTTTCCATTTACAAAACCACCTAATCCAGTAACGACAGAACGAAGTGATCTATCGTTTACATCAAGTACTCTTCTCCAAAGTACATTTTTAAGCTGCTTACCTTCTCCTCGGTTAAAATGTTGGTGATTATCTACCAATGCTGAAATCATGTTATTTGCAGAAGTTATCGCATGAAAATCTCCTGTAAAATGTAAATTGATGTCTTCCATTGGTAAAACTTGAGCATAACCACCACCGGCAGCTCCTCCTTTCATTCCAAAACAAACTCCTAAAGAAGGTTCTCTTAATGCGGGAATGGCATTTTTTCCTAATTTCTGAAGTCCTAATGCTAATCCTACAGAGGTAGTTGTTTTTCCTATTCCTGCTCTAGTTGGAGTAATAGCAGTAACTAAAATAAGCTTACTCTTTTTCGTTTTATCCTCCTCAATTACTTGATAAGGTATTTTAGCCATATAATGACCAAAAGGTATTAAATCGTCTTCCGAAATTCCAACAGATGAAGCAATCTCTCTGATTTTCTTCAATTCAGTCTCACGAGCAATTTGGATATCTGTTTTCATGTGTATAGTATAGTATGTTTACATATCCAATCATAAGAATTTATAATACAGAAATTATAGGTTCAAATAATTGACATTTTATAGTGATTCTAGCTATATTATTAGCTACTCAAACTTACTCAAAGACATGAATGATTACCAAACTATTATATATAATAAAATAGAACAAATTGGTATAATCCAATTAAACAGACCAGAGAAAAGAAATGCCCTTAATGATCAAATGGTCAAAGAATTAACCTCGGTTCTTTTAAATATAAAAGAGGACTCAGAAGTTAAATCTGTTATCCTAAAAGGAAACGGTAAAGTATTTTGTGCAGGAGCTGATTTGCAATATATTCAAAAACTTCAAAATAATACTTTTGAAGAAAATAAGGCCGATTCTGAACAACTCAAAAATCTGTTTTATTTAATCTACACATTCCCTAAGATAATTATCTCTCAAATACATGGTGCTGCTATTGCTGGTGGTTGTGGTTTGGCAACGTTATGCGATTTTGCTTTTGCCTCTGAAAACACAAAATTTAGCTATTCCGAAGTTAAAATTGGTTTTATCCCTGCCATAGTCAGTATTTTTCTAACCAGAAAAATAGGAGAAGGAAAAGCTTTACAACTCATGTTGTCTGCTCAAATTATTGAGGGACAAAAAGCACTAAACTACGGTTTAATTAATGGAATATGTAAAGAAGAGGTATTAGAAGATGAAGTAATGGCATTTACAAGAAAAATTATTTCAGAAACCTCTATGGAAGCCAAAACAAATACAAAACAGTTGGTGCATTCGACTTGGCATTTACCAATAGAAGAGGCTTTAGATCAAGCTGTAACAGCAAATGCAAATGCGAGAAATACAGAGGATTGTAAAAAAGGCATAGCAGCATTTTTAAACAAAGAAAAAATTCAATGGTAAAAAAAATGCTGTATCCTTTTGTATAAAGGGTACAGCATTTTTTTTAAAGGAGTAATATAATTACTCAGCTTTTGGTTGAGCTTCTTCTGCAACTACTTCTTCTGCAGTTTTTTCAGTTCCTTCTTCTTCTGCTACTTCAGCAGTTAAAGCAGTAGAATCAGAAGCTACAGCTACTTCTTCTTGAATTACTTGTTCTACTACCTCTTGCTCAGCTACTTCTTCAGATTGTTCTTGCTTTGCCTCTTGAGCACATGAGATTGCAGTGAAAGAAAAAATTGTTGCTAGGATAATGTGACGAATTTTCATGATGTATAGTTATATAGTTAGATTGAAAAAATGACCTGTTCTTATTACTTTTATGAAAAGTATAAACAGATATTGTTATTTATTATTTATGGATAATACAATTACTTATCCACTATTTACACTTATTTTAAAGTGCAATGTGTTATCAAAATAATCATATTTAAATCTTATATTATTTAATATTATTTAACTAAGGTAATGGACTCACTCACCCAAATTGTTCTTGGAGCTGCTGTTGGAGAAGCCGTTTTAGGTAAGAAAATTGGAAATAAAGCCCCTTTGTATGGAGCTATTGCTGGTACAATTCCAGACTTAGATGTATTGGCTAATTCATTTCTTGATGCAGTACAACAACTTCAATTTCACAGAAGTATAACTCATTCTTTGATTATACAAGCCTTAGTTTCTCCTATTTTTGGCTATCTTTTTTATAAACTAAATGGCAAAAATAAAGACACCTTTAAAGAATGGACTTTATTGGTATTTCTAGGATTTACTACTCACTCTTTATTAGATACCTGTACTACATGGGGAACACAATTATTTTGGCCGTTTAGTCATTATGGTTTTGCCACCTATTCAGTTTTTGTAGTTGACCCTCATTATACCTTACCTTTCATGATATTCTTGATTTGGGCAATGATACTTCCTAAATCAAGTCATAAAAGAGTTATAGTTAATTATATAGGGATCATTATCAGTACCTCCTATTTATTATGTGGATTTATCCTACAACAACACGCTAAAAGCAAATTTGTTGATTCACTTAAAGAACAGAATATTCCTTTTGATGAACAACGAATGATCGTAAAAACAACTCCTTTAAATATATTTCTTTGGTCTGCTAGTATCGATACTAACGACCAATACTATACAGGCTTTTATTCTATTTTTGATAAAGATTCCAAAATCAACTTCCAATCTTTACCAAAACATCATCAAATATTAAATGAAATAGAGCAAACAGAAAAATTAAAAGATCTTTTATGGATTACGAAAGGCTACTATACAGTAGAAAAAGTGGATGATGTTACTTATAACATTAACGATTTACGTTTTGGAAGTTTTGATGGTTGGAAAGGTAAAGGAGAAGGAAAAATTGTTTTTGTCTATGAAATAAAACTAGAAAAAGATCCGAACAATCCTTCTAAGTTGATTCAAAAATTCACACAAAAAAGCTATAAGAAAGTACAAGGGTTGGATTATTTCATACAGTATTTCAAAAGAGTATACGGACATAAACATCAAGGTTTTTAATATCAAATAGTCAGATAAATAGACATAAACCTTAAGTTCCCCTCACTATTCAGCCAAACTGTCAGCAAAAACCTTTTTGCACAATAGTTGTTTCAACAACGGAACGTGTCAATCAAAAAGAAAATAAGATGAACAACAGATTGCTGATTTTTATGGGAATTTTCATTTCCCTAGTAATTGCTATCGATCTTTATGCATTTAAAGGTATTCGATTAATTACTGAAAATATTAGACCATTATACAGACAAATATCCATAGGTAGTTTTTGGGTTTTCAACATTAGTGTATATGCCGCTTTGGCTTGGCTAATCCTTAACTTTGATAAATTTAGATTACCCGAATATACCAATATAATTTTCTCTATAAATGCCTTAATTTTAATGTCTTTTGTCACCAAATTGGTATTCAATATCTTTCATGGTGCGGATGATATCCTATTTTTAATTTCAAAAACATTCGGGACAAAAGTTTCTTTTCCTGGTGAAGGAATGAGTAGAGGTAAGTTTCTTACACTTATGGGCGCTGGTTTGGCTACAATTCCTTTAAGTGCCTTTGCTTATGGCTATAGTAAAGGGCGTTTCAACTTTAGAGTAATTAGAAAAGAGTTATCATTTGATAACCTCCCGTCAGCATTCGATGGTTTAAAAGTGATTCAAATTTCAGATATCCATATTGGCAGTTTTCCTAAAGGACATGGATCTGTGGAAAAAGCAGTAGACCTTATCAATAGTAAAAAACCTGATGTTATTTTCTTTACGGGTGACCTAGTCAATAACTATGCTTCTGAAACAGATGGTTGGATTGAAGTCTTTAAAAAGTTGAAAGCTAAACATGGTATGTATTCTATTTTAGGAAACCACGACTATGGTGATTATGCACAATGGAACAGCCAAACTGAAAAAGTTGCCAACTTAGATAATGTAAAAAATGCTAATAAAGACATTGGGTTTGACCTATTATTAAATGAAAATAGAGTTCTTGAAAAAGACGGTCAAAAACTTGGTATTGTAGGCGTTGAAAACTGGGGGCTTCCTCCTTTCCCACAATATGGAAATATTAACGCTGCTAAAGCTAATTTAAGTGATGATGTACCTTTCAAGATTCTTCTTTCACATGACCCATCACACTGGGATGCTGAAGTGAGACAGCATAAAGACATCGATCTTACTCTGGCAGGTCATACACATGGTATGCAATTCGGTATAGAAATTCCTGGTATAAGATGGAGTCCTGTACAATACCGATACCCAAGATGGGCAGGTTTGTACGAAGAAGGCAAACAAAAATTATATGTCAATAGAGGCTTTGGTTACCATGCCTACGCTGGTCGTATTGGTATGGACCCTGAGATCACAGAGATTATATTGAGATCTAAGCAGAAGAATGTTTAGATATCGAAATAGGCACAATAGTTATTCTAATAATTGTTGTGCCTATTTATTTTCATAGACTCCTCTTCTATCAATTCTTTACCATTGAAAAAAGGATATCATAATTTTATCTTCTTTAAATTTGTTACTGATCAAATCACTTTAAAATGCCACGTCATCGACTTACTTATTTCTTCTATATTCTATGTGTAATAGGCTTGGGTTTATTATCAAGAACATGTTACATTCCTGAACTTATTTATCCCTATCTAGGAGATTTTTTATATGCAGTCATGTTCTATTGTATTGTTGCTTTTCTATTCAAGAATAAATCATCAAAATACATATTCCTCATAAGTGTTTCTATTTGCTATTTGATAGAATGTCAACAATTACTCTCTTTTGATTGGCTGATTGCTTTTAGGAATACCACTGTAGGTAGTTTAATTCTAGGACATGGATTTTTATGGAGTGATATAGTAAGTTATACATTAGGTGGAATTACCGCTTTTGGGTTAGAAAAAACTGGTTTACTGAAAAAGAAAATCGCTTTTTAAATGGCCATATGATAAATAGAATTACTTGATAATCAGAAAATAAATCCAAATACTGACTTTAGACACTTTATAAGAAAGACCTAAAAGGTAATTTTACCAAAATTCATTATTCAATAATCTTCATGGAAAAGATCACAGGTAAAACAAAATATCTCTTAGGTATACAACATGTTTTAGCCATGTTTGGAGCAACAGTTCTTGTTCCTTTTCTAACGGGCCTACATCCCCTCATTGCACTATTTGCTGCAGGTGCGGGAACACTTATTTTTCATTCTGTTACTAAAAAAATAGTTCCTGTATTCTTGGGTTCTTCTTTTGCTTTTATTGGAGCCATCTCTTTTGTATTAAAACATGAAGGTCTAGCTGAAGTTAAAGGAGGTATAATTGGTGCTGGTTTAATCTATGTGATTATGGCTGCTGTAATTAAAAAATTTGGTGTTAAAAGTGTTCAGTCCTTTTTCCCTCCAATTGTAATTGGTCCTACAATTATGGTCATAGGACTTCGATTAAGTCCTGTTGCGTTACAAATGGCTGGTTATTCTGATGGTACTTTTGATACCAATAGCTTAATTATAGCTTTAATAGTTATCTCCACAATGGTGGTTTCTTCTATCGTTCAGCATTCATTTTTTAAGATGATGCCCATATTAATTGCTGTGACTGTTGGCTATATATCTGCTTATTTTATGGGAATGGTCAATTTTGACCCTGTAATTAATGCCCATTGGTTTGGCTTTTCAGGAGAAGTAATTGATCAAGTACTAACGATACCAAAATTTACAGCTTCCGGTTTCTTTGCTATTGCACCTGTTGCCTTAGTTGTATTTATAGAACATATCGGAGACATTACAACTAATGGAGCCGTTGTTGGAAAAAATTTTTTAAAGAATCCAGGGATACACAGAACAATGTTAGGAGATGGTTTAGCAACAATGTTTGCAGGACTTTTTGGTGGACCTGCCAACACTACATATGGAGAAAATACAGGTGTATTAGCCGTTACTAAAGTATATGATCCCTCAGTTATAAGAATTGCAGCAGGGTTTGCCATAATTTTAAGTTTGGTAGGTAAAGTAGGTGCAATTCTACAAACTATCCCTGTTCCTGTAATGGGAGGTATTTCTATTATTCTTTTCGGAATGATTGCTGCTGTAGGAGTTAGAACCTTGATCTCTGCAAAACTAGATTTTGCTCACTCTCGAAACTTAATTATTACAGCTCTTATTTTTGTTTTAGGAATTGGTATTAAAGAAGTTGCGGTATGGAATGATATCAATATTTCAGGTTTAAGTATTGCTGCGTTTGTTGGTATTTTATTGAATAAAGTACTTCCAAAAGATATTTAAATAGTACTTGAGAAAAATAACATTAAACACCATCGAATTATATATTCCCAAGAAAACATCCTAATGAATTCATTATCAATAGGATGTTTTCTTTTTTTTTAGAATTTTATTATTAAAACTGATGTTTTTTTTCGATATTGTTAATGAATATTAATACTATTTTCTCATGCGATTACTATCTACACTCATTGTATTATTAGCTACATTTTCGTTTACTCACGCTCAAAATTTTCAAATTATTGAAATTGATGTCAATGATTTTAATAGCTATGAAGCTTTCTCAAAAAGTGCGTCACCACATATTATTGGAAGAGGACCTTTAAGTGATTCTCTGTCTAATAGTAATATGGTCTTTGATTATTATAAGGCAGGTAATGAATACTACCCTATAGAAAGTTGGGCTGATTACTTCTATTGGATGTCAAAAGAGTATGCTTACCTATTTAACAAACCAGAAATTTTTGAACATTTTTATGAGATGAAAGACAATGTACAAATGATCAAATACTTGTCTCTTAATTTTTCTATTTGGCATTTCCCTTCGACCATCAAGATTAAGCCTCATAAAGAATTGCCGCGATCACATAACCGTTTTTCTAATGTTTATCATATAGTAGCTAATAAAAAAGATAAAGATTATATGATTAATCAGATTGAATATAAAGAGAAACTGTTGGCTCAGAAAAAGTAAAAAAAGCTTCATCATTTTTAAAATGATGAAGCTTTTTTATTCTTTACAATCTAGATGATCCTTTATTATTGTGACATGAAATCTGTCAACACTAATAAACAAAAAGAAAATAAACCTAGAAAGCGTACCCCTGAGGCAAACAAAAAGGATTTAATATAAAGTACAGGAAAGTCATTCATTTTTAACTTTTTATACCCATCAATCACCTTATATAAGATGAAAATTAATAAGGAAAGCATGTAAATAAAATAAATAACAACAGGGTCTAAAATGTCCATTTTTAAGGATACAAAAAAGCTAGCTATAAGTATTCCTGTGGTAATCATCGTCAGCTTACTATTTGAAAAAATATCAAATAATTCTGCTCTTTTCTCTGCATCTAACTTCTTGTTGGCTTTTTCTGATACTCCTTTAGCAACAAAAAAAGAAAACATCAGGGTGATAAATGATAATAAAAAGTTATTCATTGAGTTCCTTCTTCTTTATTTAAATTTCTTTTACATCAATTTTCTGATTATTCAATCGAACTCTAATCCACTTTTCGAATTCGTCGATATAAACAGTTCTTTTCTTAGGTAATCTTTTGGGCAATTTCACAAAGCAAATAGGTTTTTCCTTTACTATTAAGGCATCTCCTTTCCACTCTTGAACCATCACTTTTGATATACCATAAGAGTGAACCTCAGGATAAAGAGTTTTTAATTCTTTGGATATTTGATGAATAGGAATTGAATCTGCATTGATTTTATTCATATTAAAAATCTCTTTTTCTAATATTTTAATCTTAGCATCTTTATCCTCAATCACCTTTTCATTTTTGGTGTAGATATCTTTAAGTAACTTAATATGTATATCTTTTGTATAAGATTCCATCATTTTGGTTGCATCTCCTTCATCAAAATCAGATCCAGCATTTTGCTGATGAATTCTTACTTTTGTTTTCCTAGTCATAGGGAAGTAATCATCTAATTTTGCAGTAAGACCATAACTTTTCACCTTGTCATTTAAGTAGAATTCCATGTCTTTTGATATCAAAGCCCCCATATAGTAAAGATCTATCGTAGACAATGTATCCGTATATACAATCTTTTGGGTGATCAACTCACTCCCTTTAAATTGAGTGTTCTCTTTTATAAATTTTTCTGAGGCAATTTTAAAACGAGTTTCTTGTATCATTTGATAAAAGATAACCCCTGATGGCATAATTACTACAGCAATGAATATTGAAAAGAAAAACTGATACTTTCTATACTTTCTTCTATCAATAAAGCTTTTCACAGGAAACCTTAAAAACTTTACAACAATGTACGTTGATAAAGTAATGAAGACAGAGTTGATAAAAAATAAATAAAATGCACCAAAGAAATAATGATACATACCATTAGCTAAACCAAAACCTGCAGTACATAAAGGTGGCATTAATGCAGTGGCAATAGCAACACCTGGTATCACATTACTTTTCTCTCGTCTTGAACCTGCAATAATTCCAGAGAAACCACCAAGAATAGCAACAAAAACATCTAAAATGGTAGGTTTCGTTCTGGCTAATAACTCAGATTGCTCCATATTTAATGGAGTCAGATAAAAATATATTGTAGATGTTATTAAACTGATAACGACAGCCACCATAAGGTTTTTAATAGCTCTTCGCATCATCTCCAAATCATTGATACCAATAGCAGTACCAATTGCTAAAATAGGTCCCATTAATGGAGAAATTAACATGGCCCCAATAATTACTGCTGTTGAGTTGGCATTTAAACCAATAGAGGCAATAAGAATTGAAAAAATAAGAATCCAAGCACCAGGACCTTTAAAAGTCATGTCTTTTTTGATTCCTTCAATTGTAGCAGCTGGATCAGATCCTTCTCTAATACTTAGAGTATCAACCGCTAATTTTCTAAAGGCATTTACAAAGCCTGTAACACTATTTTCACTCATTTTTTTCGTTAGAATGCTTGTTATTCAGTACAATAACAAAATTTGATCAAGAGTTTTTTATCTGTAAATTATAACGCATGAATCTATTTATCACCAAATAAACATAATTATTTCCAATTCTTCATTAAAAAAAAACATCATGAACAATTCATCAAAAAACAGAATATATTCTAAAAATGAAGACCTTAAAATTCTTTGGCAACCCGAAGTATGTATACACTCTACAAAATGTTTCCAAGCCCTACCTAATGTTTTTAATCCTAATCAAAGACCTTGGGTAAATCTTGAAAAAGCTGAAGCTGATGAAATAATTAAAACGGTAAAAAATTGTCCTTCTGGTGCATTATCTCTACTCAATGAAAAAGAGCAAAATAATAGTGATGCTGTCAAGATTACGGTACTAAAAGATGGCCCTGTATTGATAAAAGGAAGGATAGAAATAGATTTTGCAGGAAATTCAGAAACCATAGAAAATAAACAAATTGCACTTTGTCGTTGTGGAGCATCCAATAATAAGCCCTATTGTGATGGTTCTCATATAAAAGTTGGATTTAAAGCAGATTAGCACCCAATAAAATAAATTCTCAAAATATTGCACTAACCAAAGATTAACACTTGTTTAAACAACGTTATTCACTTATCTTTACAGATAGAAAGAAACCTAATGCAATATTTTTTAGCTGCAGATCTTTAATTATACCTATCGACCCAACTTCGAGGTATAACATTCTTAAAACTGATTTTAATAAACTCTATATATGGCCAATATCAAAAGCCTTACTTTAGAAAACTTTAGGGTTTTCAAGGAAAGTACCACATTTAATTTTTCTCCTATTAATGTATTAACGGGTACCAATAGTAGTGGTAAAAGTTCTTTATTTAAAGCTTTGCTTTTACTTCAAGATAATGGCAAAAAAAATCGGTTAGAAGAATTAGATTTTAGAGGTGCTTATCATAATCTTGGTAATATTGATAAAGCTAGAAATCATGATACAGATCCTTCTAAGCCTATCAGTTTTACCTTAGAGTTTGCTCCTCAACCGGGAATTGCTCCTTTTAAAAAGTTTGAATTAGGTCAAAGAGAAATTTCTATTGCATATGCCGATTTGGATGGTGTTGAAAATTTTTCTGATTTAATGAAAAAGCCCAATTGGAAAAATTGGATGTACTTTTTAAGAGGTGTCTTGATCAACCGTTCTCAGGATATGATACGTCATATTCAACACCTTACTAGATATGGCCATATAGAATCTACAGGGACTATAAAAGCGATACTTCATAAGCTGTTAAACATTGCTTTTGAACATCGCATCACTGTGGATAATATCGAAAAACTTTTTGGTGAAGCAGCTAAAGTGGTGACTCATCTTCAAAATTTAGAAATTCCGATAGATGTTTCTCAGCATATTCCTCCAACCATAGATAGAGCATTCTTTTCTGATATTATCAAAAAAGCATGGTATAAGAAGCATAAGGCTCAAGAACTTATTGGTATCAGAAAACTTACTCATTTAACAGAAGCTAAGCCCACTCCTAAAAGGGATGAAGCCAAAACAAAAAAGCACAATGAGCGTTGGAAGAAAGTTCTTGAAAAGAATAATGTTACAGATGTAGAAGAATTAAAATCTGCTCTTGTTTCTTGGTTAGAAATGGATATACCAATGTCTTCTTTAGTGAGAGATATTTTAAATATCAAAGACAAAGACATTGTTTATTCTGTGAAACCTGTTGGTGTAAATACTACAGAACGTTTATTCTTAGAATTAAAATACGATAGTATTGAGGGTAAACTATGTAATATTAGCCTATCTTATTCTGAACGTTTTACAGGAAAGAGAAAATTACTATATACTCCATTAAGTAATGGTGCTTTGCATTATGTAGGTAGTGAAAATGGTAACTCCTATTTATTAGCTGCAGGACAAAGAGGTGAATACCATAAAACTGATGGAGAAATACCAGTTTTTACAAGTTTCATAGATATTCAAAATTTATATGAATATGGAGCTTCACTTCATCTTAATGAACCCATCAAAAAATATTTTAGTATTGATAGAAAAGTACTAAAAGAAAAAACGGGTTGGGATGATGAAAATAAAATTGATGCCATAGAAGAAGTTATTCATAAAAGAGTACTCCTATTATTAGGTACTCGTTTGAATGCTTTTATGACTGAGCATCAATATAAAATCAAAAAAATAAATCTTTTTACTTCTAGTCAACTGATAAAATTCTTTGCAGAAAGAAAAGAAGATGGAAGCGGTTTTAAAATTGCCTCACTAGGTTTTCTCCTTAGAGATGTTCCTTTATTAAATAATGATGATAGAAGAATGTTAGCCACTTCTCCATCAGAAAATAATATGGAAGATTTGGATCAACTACCTGAATTACCTCTTACCTCTCAAGAGTTACATCAACTATTTGAAATCAATGTTGATGAAGTATTTGAGAAAAATTTCCTCACTCTTATTGAAGAGGGAATGCAAGGTATAAAACATATTTTCAAAACTTGTGGGAAGCTTTTCAACTTTGGCTTGTTAGAAGCACAAAGAGGAAGTACAAAACGAATTATGTTGCATACGGAATCTAGTATTCTTAGCCAGCTATTATTTGAGTTTGGAAAAAACGCAGATCAGAAAGCAAAAGATTTTGTCAATAACTGGATTCGTGAATTTGAAATTGGCAACGAGATCGTCATTAATTCGGTCAAAGGAATTGCCTCTGATGTGGTCATCATAGATAAAAAGGGACATGAACTAGATTTAGCTGATATGGGATATGGTATTTCTCAACTTTTACCAATACTCCTTAAAATTGCTTTAAATGATCATCGTTCTTTACTTATTGAAGAGCCGGAGACCAATCTTCACCCGAAGATGCAATCTAAACTGGCAGATTTAATCATTGATGCAAGTTACCGCTATCAAACCAGTTTCCTACTGGAAACCCATTCAGAATATTTAATTAGAAAACTACAATATTGGACTGCAAAACGTAAAATAACCCCTTACGAGTCCAAAGTATACTACTTATATAACCCAGAGAAAGTCCCTGAGGGGAAACCTCAAGTGCAACTGCTCAATATTCAGCAAGACGGCGAGTTAGACAACGAGTTCGGAGAAGGATTCTTCGATGAGGCCGACAATATTGCTATTGAGCTCTTCCACTTAAAACAGATTTAAAAAGGATTAGCTGTTTGATAAACTTTTAATCCAAAATGAAATTAACATGGAAAGAATAACAACCTACGCAAATATAAATTCATTGACTGCTTTTTTTGCAAAAAGACCCTCAATCGAAGACGAATTAGATGATATAGAATGGAGCCGTTCTTGGATGGACTTTTATTCATTCATCAATAAACAAGCTGATTTAAGATTAGATGTGGATCCTACTCAATTATCTATGATGAGTAAGACCAACCCTTATATCAAAAAAATGTTGAAGAATGCCTCATCAGGTGGTTCTTCTTTAAGATGTGAAAAAGAAGCTTTTGATCATCTTGATAAAGTGAGTGAGCATACAATGCCTCAAACAATGTTCTTCTTAGATAAGAGTAACTCAGAGTGCGAAGAAATAGAAAATCAATACGGTTTAATCACTTTAAACCCTAGTAGAATACGCTATAAAGCTGGATTTATGTTCAATTGGTCACTTTATAATGTTACGAAAGATAGAGGTGCCGTTAAACGATTCGAAAAATGGAGTCAGTTAGAACGTTTCCGTCATCCTCATAATTCTATGGTAGTAATTGACAACTACTTATTGAAAGACTTGGGAGAAATGGAAGAGAACTTGATTCCAATGTTGGACGCTTTACTTCCTGAAAAGCTAGAAGCTACCACCTATCAATTAACTCTTATAGGTGTAGATTTAAGAGATAAACCTGCTTCTATGAAGAAATATGTAGAATGGGAGCTTAAGAATAAATTAAAACGCCCTTACGAAATTGAGGTTTGCATTGTTAAAACGGAAAGTAATAAAAATCATGATAGAAATATCATCACTAATTACCTTTGGTTGCACTCAGGCCACTCCTTTACTTATGTAAGAAGACAACAGATTAGTAAAAACACTAACCTAATGTTGTTCCCTATCTTTTATCAACAAAAAGATTTCCAATCGTACTACGAGGAAGATCCTCCAACAGAAACAAAAAGTTCTGTTTGGGAAGCGGTTAATCAGCGCTTAAGAGAAGCTCGTTATATTTTAAAAACGGCAAGTCAAACGCCTAATGCTGTAGGTGGTGAGTTAAAAAATAGTATTCTTGTAGGTAAAAAACCAGGACAAATGGTATATTCGTCCTAATTTACACTTACTAGAATTATTACATTTATTGTTTCTCATGATGAATAATTATTCATTGTAACCTATTGTTTTCATGAAGGTTACTTACTATGAATTTTTATTTTAGATCAACAGATGTAGGAAACTCAGCACAATGGAAAAAATAAATTATCACAACAAACGATTTAGGGCGGTCATGAATTCTGACAATGGAGAAGTTGATGATCAAACCTTCTTTCATTACCGACAAGGTGGTGATGTAATTTGGGCTACTTACCATGGACCAAATATTAGAATGGGTACTTTAACCGGAATCGTTAATGAGGATGGCACTTTAGAATTTAATTATCAACATGTCAACCTTGATAAAAAAATTATGACTGGATTTTGTAAATCTACCCCTTCTTTTGATTCTGATGGAACAATACGTTTAAAAGAAGAATGGCAATGGACCAATGGTGATTTATCAAAAGGTACATCAGAAATTGTGGAACTGGTTGAAAAAGACAATTTTAAACCAATCATATAGTAATTGATCTATTGATGTATAGTTAAAAATTATACATCAATAGATTTTTTCATTAAGGAAAAGGTTCACTTTTTAATTTGAATTGTGTTTATTGCGATATCAAAAAAGTGATCTAGCTCATCAAAAAGGCTTTTATCACCTTATCCAACTTGTAACATAATCTTTAAACATAAAAACATTACTCAAAATGGCATTCGAATTACCAAAATTACCGTACGCTTACGACGCTTTAGAACCACACTTCGACGCTCGTACAATGGAAATTCATCACTCTAAGCACCACGCTGCATATACTTCAAAGTTAAATGCTGCAATCGAAGGTACTGCAGATGCTGATAAGTCTATCGAAGATTTATTATCTGCTGATAACCTTTCTGGTGGTGTAAGAAACAATGGTGGTGGATTCTACAACCATAACTTATTCTGGACAATTTTATCTCCAAACGGTGGTGGTGCTCCAACAGGTGACCTTGCTGCTGCTATTGATGCTGCATTTGGTTCATTTGATAAATTCAAAGAAGAATTTGCTAACGCTGCTGCTACTCGTTTCGGTTCTGGTTGGGCATGGCTTTGTGTAAAAGACGGTGCTGTATCTGTTTGTTCAACAGCTAACCAAGACAACCCTCTAATGAAAGGTGAATGTGGTGGAACTCCAATTCTTGGTCTTGATGTTTGGGAGCACGCTTACTACTTAAACTACCAAAACCGTCGTCCAGATTACATTTCTGCATTCTGGAGCGTTGTAAACTGGGAAGAAGTTTCTAAACGTTTTGCAGCTGCAAAATAATTTAGTTTAAAAATATTCCATTAATTGAAAAGGCCATTTCATAATGATAATGAAATGGCCTTTTTTTATTACAGTCCCATTACAAATTCTCTTAAGTTATCTTCTCCTGTAAGGTCCATTTTCTTTTTAATTCTATAGAGTGTTTTCTTTACAGCTTCAGGGCTCATATTGGATACTATAGCAATTTCTTTTCTTTCCATCCCTACTCTTAAATAGGCACAAATTTTTTGATCTCTTTGGGTTAATTGAGGAAATCGTGTTTTTAGGAGTTCAAAAAACCTTGGGTGAACTCTTTCAAATTGATAAGTGAATTCTGACCAACTATCATCACTCAGATTCATTTTTATCGTCTTTTTAATATCTTTAATATCGGGTATTACTTCATCGTTTACCTTTCCTGAGAGATCTCCAATTTGATTATTTAATTGATCTAACAATGTATTTCGCTCATGGGATAACATGGTGATTGTAGTCAATTCTCTTTCTTTTAATGAGAGTGTTTCTTCAGCAAGTTCTTTCTCTGATTCTCTCAATTGATTAATTTCATTATTCTTCTTTAAGAGCTCTTTGTTTGTTCGTTTTCTTATTTTGAAAGAACGATAAACAACTAGTAATATCCCGAAAAATAGAAGGGCAATAAGGATAAATACATATTTGACAAGTCTCTCATTTTCCAATTGACTTTGAAAAAGTGCTCGATCTTGTTCCTGCTTCAACTCAAAACGCTCTTTCTCGTAGGTTAATTTGGTGTTGTACTCAATTCTTGCCACTTCATTCGCTCTCTCTTGAATAAAGCTTTCTGATTTTTTCCTATCCAGTAATTCTAAATAATGCAATGCTTCTTTATAAGATCCGAATGTTTTATTCAAGTCATACATTATCTTGTAATAAGACATTTCTATCCCTTCAGATAAACTTCCATTTGAAATTTCATAGGCCTTTTCTGCATACTTTTTTGCCTTTTGATATTCTTTTTGCTGATAAAAAATATTAGCTAATGCTAATGTAGAATTGGCGTTCATTCCTTTATATTTTCCTTTAGAAAGAGATAAAGAACGATTATAATAATTCACCGCTTCTTCTAAATTTCCTTTTTGCTTATAATACAAACCAGATAAATGATATCCATTAATTATTCCTTTAACATACCCTGCTGTTTTTAAATGAACAATTCCTTCCTTTATATAGGTATAACCACTATCTAATTCTCCTAAAGCAAAATAAATTTCACCAATACTTAAGTTAGTTTGCCCTAAACGTTTTACATCTTTTATCTTTTCATAGTATTGCAATGATTCCATCAATAGTCTCTTTGCTTTTGAATAATCTCGAATTGATTTATAACTACTTGCTATAATTCTGTTTGTATAATATACCATGCTATTTTGATCAAAATCTTCAAAAATTTGACGAGCTTGGTTTAATTCTTTTAACCCTTTAATTGGTTTATGATTATCTATGAGCAGTATTCCATGACTTAATGAATGATAGGCTATACCTAAAGTATCCTTTGCTAGTATTGCCATCTTTGTCGCTTCACTTAGGTAATACATTGCAGAATCAATTTGTTTCAATTCTTTATAAATTATGGATAGGTTTCCATAGTTAAATGATCCTCCTTGAGCATTGTTATATTTCTTATAGATTTTTAAACTAAGAAAATGGGCTTGTTTTGCCTTTTCTACCTCTCCATTATTCATGTAATCAATTCCCAGATCATTAATAGCTTTTGCTTGGATAAGTGCTATTTCAGAAGTTAAGCTTTCATGTGATATATTCAATAATTCCTCAAATGATTTAATAGCATTTTTATGATCTGATTTTTGGGAGTACAACTCACCTTCTGTAGCATAAAATAATACTTTTTCAGAGGCTGTACTTTGTGTTCCAATATGTGATCTAACATTGTTTAGACCCAAAGAAACTTGTTCTGTTTTGTTATTTCCTAGTAGTGTATTTAGTTCCCATAGTTTATTTATTAATAAACTATCTGCTTTATCAGCCGACATAACAACTAATGGAAAATGAGTAATAAAAAGTAAAGCAGTAATTAAGAATAACTTTGAAGTAGAATGCATATAGATAGGTGTATTAAAGTCATCGAAATAGTAATATCAATCTAAATATTTTTACTGATCTTTAAAAAAAAAGCTTCTTTTTTCTGCTTGTCCCCCCATTGTCCCCCCTGTTTTTGAGGTTTACAGATAACAAATCTACACATTTGTATAAGTCATCTAAAAAGATCGATTAATAATTTAATTGGTTTTATAACACGCTACTTTATTTGTTTAACATTAAAATTTAAAATATTTCTTTCACTGAAACTAAAGTAATTTACTACTTAGACACAGATACTTTTTACTAATTCAATTGTTTACATATTAATTCTATTTACACGGGTTTATTTTATTAGAGCGCAGACAGATTTACTCATATTTTGTTATGAGTAATTATAAACTATTCAACATTCAAACTGTATAACTAGTCGTTTAATTATGACAGTTATTTATGACTACTTTTTTAAAACACTATTTATTTAGTGCTAGTTAAGGTTAAAAATACTGGGGGGAATTACCCTCAGTATTTACTTTAAACATTCTGAAAAAAATTAAAATCCCCAACTCAACAGAAATTAGAATAACACAATTTTCTAAATGTTAAATTATTTGGTTCATGATGTAAAATAAGGTTATAATTTTTTTATGCTATTATTTATTGCTACGCATCTACTTTATTTTTTATTCCTACTACAAAAAAAAGGGAAGTAATATGTTTTTCACATTACTTCCCTAATTGTTTTTATAAAATAGTATACTTATTAAATAGACTCTTATATCATCCGTGTAATAGTATATTAATGATCTCTATTTAAAAGATAGACACCAAACTCTCTTAAAAGTTGTTTCTTTTCTTCAGGAAGATCTAACTTATCTAATGCAGCAAAGCCTTTGTCAAAATATTCATTCGACCTAGCTGTAGCTAAATCTTTAATACCTAATCTATTATAAATATTAGTGACTGCATTCACCTTTTCTACCTTATCAAATTCTTTGGCATTAATCCAGGTATTAAGTTCTTCAGCATCTGCTCCTTTAGCTTCTTGCAAGGCATGTATCAACATCAATGTCTTTTTATTAGAAATAATATCTCCACCTACTTGCTTACCAAATTTTTCAGGATCTGCATAAACATCAAGAATATCATCTTTCAACTGAAAGCCTAATCCTACATTTACACCATATTCCTCTACAACTTTCGATTGTTCATCCGTAGCACCACCAATTAATGCACCTAAACGGAGAGCAAAGCCTATTAAAACAGCCGTTTTAAGACGAATCATTTCAATATACTCATCTTCACCAACTGTCTCACGGTCCTCAAAGTCCATATCGAATTGCTGACCTTCACATACTTCTGCTGCACATTTATTGAATAACTCAATGGCTTGTCGAAGTATTTTATCATCTACTTGCATGATATATTCGTAGGCCTTCACCAACATGACATCACCGGATAAAATAGCAACATTCGGATTCCACTTTTCGTGAACAGTTACTTTTCCTCTTCTTAGAGGAGCTTCATCCATAATATCATCATGCATAAGTGTAAAGTTGTGGAAAATTTCCACTCCCATAGCAGCTGGTAATGCTTTTTCAAAATCTTTATCAAAAAGATAACAACCCAATAATGTTAACGCTGGACGTAATCTTTTTCCTCCAATTTTAAGGATGTATCGTAAAGGTTCATACAATGTTTCAGGTGCTTCACCAAAACGTTGTTCTTCTAGTTTATTTGCAAGTAATTGACCTGCCTCTTTTAAATCGAATGAAGTCATTGTTTTATTTTATCAGTTAGCAAGCCAACTTTTCTACAACTTTCTTAAAAAGAATATGTTTTAAAGATTACCAATTTCTGCTGCTCAATGATAAACGAGCCATACTTAAGGCAATAATTATTAGACTACAAAAATATAGGATATCTCGAGAATCTATCAATCCCCTACTCAAAGATCTGTAATGAAAATCTACGCCCCACAAACCAATACTGTAAGCGTAATCTTGTAATGCTGGTATTGACGCTATTGAAGAAATACCATCATAACATGCAAAACATATCACTACAGCTACAATAAAAGAGATGATCTGGCTAGATGTAATTGAAGAAGCGAAAGTGCCTATTGCAGCAAAACCGCCTGCTAATAAAGCTAATCCTAAATAAGAACCTAACACTCCTGCTGTATCAATATTGCCCTTTGGAGCTCCTAAATTATACACAGAATAATAATAGACAAACGTTGGTATTAAGGCTATTAATGCAGTGGCCCATGCAGCCAAAAACTTACCTACAACTATCTGTGTATCAGTAATCGGTCTAGTGAACAGTAATTCTAATGTACCTGTTTTTTTTTCTTCTGCTAAACCACGCATTGTAATAGCAGGAAGCAAAAACATAAACACATAAGGTGCTATATTAAATAATGTGTCTAAGGAAGCGTAACTCCCTTCTAAAATACTTGTTTGCGGAAATACCCAAACAAATAACCCCATCATTACTAAAAAGACGGAAACGACCAAATACCCTAATACAGCACTAAAAAAGCTACTAAGTTCTCTTGAAAAAATTTGCCACATATTCTATTCAATTTCTAGTAAGGTGTTGCACCTTGAAAAATATTAGATAAGTTGGATGGGATAATGTTCCCTCTAAATTTAATTTCTATATTTTCTGTTTGAGATCGTACTGATGCATCTGCCCAATTATCTCCTCCGTTTAGATTTATTCTAACTCTTGCTTGCATCATAGACCCTTGTACATTAAAATCCATGCTTAAACCTCCATGCTCGTTTTCAGTGATTTTCAAATCTGATATTTTACCATCAAGTGTGATACCTCCAACACCATTATAGCCTACAATACCATCAAAACCCAACTGTACGACACATGTATTTTTATTCATTTTGATAAAATTAATGTTGTTCGTTACCTGAGCAACATTTCCATATCTATCAAATACTTGATTTGCTTCTAAGACAAATTCTTGATCGTGCATTGCTTGTTTAGCCATAGCTAATCTCGCTTCCTCTTCAGCTTTTGCTTGCTGCTTTTCTAATTGCTTTGCCTTTTTTCTTTCTTCTTTTGCTTGTTTTCTAGCTAATTTACGTTGTTCTTTTTCTGTTAAGTTTTTTTCAGTAGGTTCCTGAGCATAAACATTAAAAGTACCAACAAATAGAACAAACAAAAGTAAAGAAAGTGATTTACCTATTAAATTTCTCATGGTTAATATAATTAGTATAAAAAATAAACAGCCTTAAAACAATTAATAAAATTAAGTAGCCCTTTTATTTTGTAAGAAAATTCTGAAAAAATTAATTAATAATTATCACAAATATAACTCTTTCCTCCTCCTTACGTTATTAATTATTTATTTTTTATCATTCTTGACTATATTTAAATTATATTATTCATTCGATCAAATAAGATACCATGAAAAATAATAGAGAACACGTTCTAAAAGTAGCCACTAAATTAATATCAGAAAGAGGATTTGATGGAGCCTCTACAAGAGAAATAGCCCAGACTGCAAAAGTTAGCCAAGGGATGATTAATTATTATTTTGGATCAAAAGAAGCTTTACTAAAAGAAATAATTGCCGATTATCAAGAGCAAATTATCAGTACTAAAAAAAATATAGTAAGCTCTAATTTAGAAGGACTAGACTTTTTAAATCTCGCAAGTAGAAAGTTCTTTGAATTGGGCCTAAAAAATAGAGACTTAGCACGTATCTTAATGGTAGAAGAAATGTTAGGTTTTAGAAAAGAGGTTATTTCACAAAGTGATGAAGTTGGAGTAACTATTAGTAATATTTTCAGAAACACTATTGAAAATGGAAAAAAACAAGGAATTTTTGATATAAACGCTGATTCTGAATTAATAGCCTCTTTTTTAATTAACTTGTTAAACGATTACATCATTAGAGAAGAAAGAGTCTTCTTTACTGAGAAAAGAGAAACTTATTTAGCAGATACTCAAGAAAGACTGCTTAATTTTTGTACCGATTATTTAAAGACGATGCTTCAACCAAAATAAAAAATTAAGATGCTGAAGAAAGAAAAAGAAAATGTAATCATTTCTAAAAGTTGGCTCAATAGAATTACTCGATTGGCTGATATTATCTTTGCTACTTCTATGACTATGCTTTTATTAGCCATTGATTTACCAAGGGTTGAAGATATTAGTTCCAATACCGAATTGATAAAGGGTTTTTCTAATCAACTTCCTATTCTAGGCATCTTTTTATCCACTTTTGTTTTATTAGCAGTGTATTGGCTAAAACATACAGCTACTACTCGATTAATGAAAGGAGCAGATACAATGTATATGTGGTTGGATCTTTTAATGCTCGCTTTTGTTGCATTACTCCCTTTTTCAAATAGTTTAGCAACAGCTTTTCCAGAGTATTATATAGCTCAATCGGCTTACTGTATCAACGTATTTGTGATTGGTTCTATTTCGTTTTATGCATGGAGACATGCAAGTAAAAATGATCATTTGCTTAAAGAACATATCGAACCAAAAGAAGCAGAAGAAATTAGTAGTGATAGTTGGATGGAACCTTTAATTGCTATTATCTCATTAGTATTTGGTTATTTCTTTGTGGAGTACACTCAACTTCCTTTTATTTTAGTGCCTATCATCTATGGATTGAGAACAAAATGGGTAGAAAAAAGAAAGAAAGCACACTAATTGCTAAATAAACTAAGAATAAAAACGTTTTAACTAAAAGCATTTATTTTTTAATTATACTAACAATGGCACAAGTCATCTCTATCAGTAATCATAAAGGAGGAGTAGGAAAAACCACTTCAGTCGTGAATTTGGGTGCAGCTTTGCATCAAATGGGAAAACGCGTATTGATGGTAGATATGGATCCTCAAGCAAATTTAAGTCAATCACTAGGTGTTTTTGAACCAGAAAAATCTGTGTATTCTTTATTAAGAGGATTTTGCAACATTGATGAAGCAATGCAAGAACTCGAACTTGATTTATATTTAATCCCTTCAGAATTAGACCTTTCAGGAGCTGAGTTAGAATTAAGTATGGAAGCTGGTCGAGAGTTTATTTTAAAAGATCATCTAGAACAAGTTAAAGAAAAATTTGACTATATATTAATTGATTGTCCTCCAAGTTTAGGACTCTTGACGATCAATGCTTTTACCGCTTCAACTCAAGTTTTCTTCCCTCTTCAAGCGCAGTTTTTGGCTACTCAAGGTTTAGTAAAACTTCAAGAAGTAATCGCCAAAGTACAACAACGATTGAATAAAGATTTAAAAGTTGGAGGTGTTTTCATTACACAGTTTGATAAACGTAAAATCCTAAACAGAAATGTAAGAGAGGCTATTCAAAAACATTTTGGAGATGCTTTATTCAACACAGTTATTCGTGATAATGTAGCACTTGCAGAAGCTCCATCAAAACAAACAAATATCTTCAGATACAATTCTAAGAGTAATGGAGCGTTAGATTATTGGGAGCTTGCGAATGAAGTAGCTCAAAGACTACCTTAATTTTATTATAATTTCTCTAAATACATGGCAAAGAAAAATTTCTCCGGAGGATTAGACTCTCTACTAGGTGGGTCTCCTTTATCAAACAATACATCAGCAGAAAAAAAAGTTCAAGTAGAACAAGATTCTACTCCTGTTTCTTCTAAAGTGATACCCACAACTGCTTCTCAATTAAATGCATTAACTGATCAGCAGAAAAGTAAAATTAAAGCACTTGCAAACAAAGAAGGACGATCAGAAAATGAGATTATTCGTGAAGCTATTTCTTTTTACTTGGATTTTCAAGTAGATTTATAGTAGAATAAATCACATTTCAATGAAAAACTATATACTAACACTGCTTATATTATTTTATACCTTATTCACCCATGCTCAAAACATAGGAATTGTCCCTAGTGACGATATACCCATTTCTAAGAATGCCGTTCAATTAAAGAATCCTTTCTTTGGAGGACTAAATGCTCCTCAGTTTTATAATCTTGATTTAAACTTAAATGGAGAATCAGATTTAGTAATTTTTGATCGCACTTCTAGAAAAGTATATACTTTCTTATGGAATCAAGGTTGGGAGTATGCTCCTGAATTTGAAAACATTTTCCCTCAGAATATCCGCTTTTGGATGCAACTTATCGATTTCAATGACGATGGCTCTAAAGATTTAATCATAGGTGAAGAAGGAGGTATCTATCTCTACAAGAATATATCAACTCAAAATCAAGTTATTTTTGAGGTTACTCCACAACAATTAAACACAACCACATTTTCTGGCAACCCCACTCCATTATCAGCTTCTCTATCAGACACTCCTGCCATTGTAGACATTAATGGAGACGGTCAAAAAGATTTTATCACTTTTGTTCCTGGCCTCGGTGGAACTATAGAAGCACATCTTTTTCAAGAAGAGGTAGATGGTGTTCCTAGCTTTAAAAAAACAACCAACTTTTGGGGTAGTTTTCAAGAATGTGGAGATTGTGCAACCTATGTTTTTGACAATGAACAATGCCCGTCTGGTAATAGAATTATGCACTTAGGTTCTTCCATCACTTTATTTGATATTAATGGAAATGGATTAAATGATCTTATTATTGGTGAAAAGAGTTGCAATAACTTGGTATTTCTACCCAATAAAGGCACTACTACTGAAGCTGTATTTGATGAGTACATTATCAATTTCCCACAAAATATGCCCATCGATTTCCCCGACTTCCCTGCTGCATATTTTATTGATACAAATAATGATCAGTTGCAAGATATGATCGTTGCTCCTAACATAGATGTAAATGATTTATACAAAACAGATTTTTCAAAATACATCTGGAGGTATCAAAATACAGGTACTAAAACGTCTCCTATTTGGACCTTACAAGAAGATGATTTTCTTCAAAATACAGGTATTGATGTTGGTCAACGTTCAAGAGTCACACTTTATGATGTTAATGGAGATGGAGCACAAGACCTATTAATTGGTTATAGAAATAGTTATGATGAAAATAATCAGCCTCAAGGCGGTGGTATTACTTATTTAAAAAATACAGGTAGTAACACCTCACCAGCTTTTGAATGGGTGACAGACAATTATTTAAATATAACGGAATGGGGTAAAGTTGATATCTACCCACAGGTGATAGATTGGAATGGCGATGGAGAACTCAATTTATTAATTTCAAGCGTTGTTCCAAACAGTAATCAAGGAGGTGTTTATTTATTTGACATCAATACACCTTATTCAGAAAGTGCATCACCAACATTAATCTATGAACACAGACCTGATGATGTGGTTTATTTTACAGATATAAATGATGATGGAAAAGCAGATATACTACATGGTAAGTATAGTGGACAATTAGAATACCATCAACAAAATAATGATGGTACATTCTCATTGGTCGAGGAAAGTTACCTTGGTGTTGGCGCTGATTTATTAAGAAAATATCCATCAGCATTCGTAGAAGATTTAGATAACGATGGTAATGAAGATCTTTTATTATGGGATGATTCTGGTACACCCCGAATCTGGAGGAACTTTAAAAGTGCTAATCCTGACTATCAAGGCAGAGCATTTTTTTCTAATACTGATAACGAATTTATTAGCTACACCTATGGAAATAGATTAAATAGTGTATTACTTAATAACTATTTGATTACAAGTTCTGAAAGTGGCGGTCTTACCCTAGGTAGCTTAGATAATTACAATCAACCTACATCAATTTCCAAAGTTGATAAAACAATAGATTTCATTAAAGTTTATCCAAACCCCGCTACATTTTCTGTCACAATTAAAAACATAGGAAAATCCCCTACAACACTTTCCATATTTAATAATTTAGGACAAGTGATGTACGTAATAGATTTAAAAATAGACGACAATAAAAAGATTGACACCCACGAATGGCCTCGTGGTATGTATTTCATTAAGGCAGCAAATAGCAATAATAGTATTCAAACAAAAAGGTTGATACTACAATAGTAAAAAGCAAATAATTATACTTTAGTTCAATTATGAACAGCATCTATTTGAACGAAGCAAGTAAGCTACGTCAAATTTCAAGATACCTTTGAATGTTTTAATAAAAACATCAGACGTATTTATTGGTCCATCATAATTTGAACCAATTTCAGTAATAACATTAGTCAGGTATTCTACAGAAAGTTGTTCTATTTCCTCTTCTGAAGTAATTCCTTGATCATTAATTAAATGATCGGCAATTGTTAGACTCAAGTGTTTTTCTCTTTTTGAAAATTCTAACATAAGCATTTTATTTATGTTGATGTTGATCTTGAACAAGATGCTTTCTCAATAAATAAAGAGCAGTAGGCAACAATTCGTTTACTCTATCTTGCACCTCTATAATATCAATCACTTCCTGATCAATGTATTTATCTGTATAAAAAGATTTAGGAGGGTTGTAAAGAGAATCTATAATTGTATGAAATTCTTCTTCGTCTACCTCACCTTTTCCACTTAAATAAGCTGCATTTACCATTAAAGTTGATAATGTATGCGCTTGTTGAGTGTTATAGCCATAATAACTAGAATACAAAACGAATTCTAGTACCTCTGGTAATTGTGTAGTTTCCACAGGAAGTTTATTACAAAACTTTCTCAAAGTGGAAATTAAATCCAAAGTATCTATAAGTACACATCCATCTTCAATTTGCACTGGGAACATCATCGACATGGCGTACCTGGTTTCTTGAATAAGGATGCTTTTTTCTTCTTCGACAAAAAACAACGTAATGAAAATCTGATCTGGATCTCCTTTTACTTGAAATTCCTCTGGGCCCTCTATAGCTTCCCACATACATCCAAGTACTCTCGCCCCTTCCTTAAAAAATCGTGGTAAACGCATAAATTTACACTCATGATTTTCAAGGTATTCTTCAAGTGTCACCTTAGAATTCGTCATTTTAATACTTACGTTGGTTTAATTGTTTATTAGAGCAATTTTTAAATTTAATCCATTAATAAAATGATAGTTTATCAATAAATTAAATCCAAAGAGATACTCTTATTCCAAAAATACAATTGAAAGTTCTTTGAATCTGTATTTTCAGCTTAAAATCATGAAATAATATAATCAATACTTCATTAAAAACACAAAAAAAGAGTAAATGTTCTTTCTTTTTGTTTAAAAAAAGAACATTTACTCTTTTTCAATCACTAAATCAGCAATTATTATTCTTAATTTAATGATTTCATTTTAAGCTGAGTACGTACATTATCCCACTCAAATGATAGGTACATTGAGTTTTTTTCATCACCAATGGAAACATCAATTAAGAAACTTTCTATTTCTTTTTTTAAGTGCTCAACTGGTACAATTACTTTCAAAACATCGTCTTCTACTACACGACTGGCTTTACCTCCAAAACTAACTCCCCAATTATTTAATTCCTTATTAAAAATTACTGTCCAAGAGTCCGATTCAGGAATGGTCCATAAGGTATACTTTCCTTTAGGTAAAATTTCACCATTAATCTCTAGATCTTTATTTGTATTAAATATCGTTGGTTCATTGGCTCCTGTTCTCCATACATGACCATAGGGTACTAAATTCCCAAAAATCACTCTCCCTTTTTTATAAGGAGATGAGTAATTAATTTTAATATATGTACCATTTTCCTTAAAGACTTCTTCTACTTGAGGACTATGTTTTTTTGTCTGAGTGATCATCACTTCTTTAAAAACAAACCCTGCCACTACAAGTCCTATTACTATTAAACAAATAGTTAAAAATGCTTTTCTCATTAGAGTTAGTGTTATTATCGAATGTGTCTAATTATTAAAGTGTATGAATATTTTTAATTTTTCAATTAAAAATACTGTAGAGAGCAATACTCAAAAATTATACTATTTTTTAATTTTATTGAATTAGCAGATTATTCAAAATAAGTTCTTACTAATTCTTCTGCTGTTTCCATCGCTCCATGTACTGTTGCGGCATGTCCTTGATCGTTTAACGCTTCTCCAATAAAAAATACTTTATTTTCTATCGGCTGCTTTAAATCTTTACGGTATTTCAAACTATCTTTCTTTGAGTAAGAATAAGTACCATGAAAATAAGGATCTGAAGTCCAATCTTTGCCATAATGACTCTTGTAATGCATCATAACATTTACGTCTGGATACATTTCATCTAATTCGTTCAGTACTATTTCTGCCACTTCTTCATCTTCCATTTGATTAAAATCTTTGGCTGCATCTGCTGTAATATAAGCACAGATACATTTAGGTTGAGCAGGACGAATTAGATAAAGTGGACATTTTTTCCCTCCGATAATCTCACTTGTATCAGGCTCCCAAAATGGCTTTTCAAATTCGATAAAAAGTTTTCTACCTTTTCCGAACCCTAATTTTTGTATCGCCTTTTTATGTAATGATGGCAAAGGAGGAGTAAAATTAATTTTCTCCTTTTTAAGTACTCCTAAAGACGCCGTCACGATCACTTTATCAAATTGGTTAACACTTCCGTCTCTAGACAATAGCATCACCTGATCTTGACTATAATTAATGTCCATAATAGGAGCATTTAAGGTGATACACCCTTTCAGTTTATCTTCGAAAAAATCGATAGCATCACTGTATTTGCCTTGAGAATAAAAGTTTCTAAAACCAGATGTCCAACGCCATTCTTCCTCTGCTAAAGAAGAAGCATGTATCTTATCCGCAGAAGCAGAGTACTCACTTGTTATTCCATCAAGAATTGCTCTTATATGTGAATTATATAGTCCTTTATCTTTTAACGATTGAGTGATAGAACCATTAAAATCTTCTTTATGTAAATTTCCAAAGTAAGTAAACAATGATAAGATTCCATTAGGTAAATCCTCTTTGTTGTCTAAGTCTTGTAATTTTTGATCGAACCATAAATATTCATTTCCATTTATTGGTTCAATTTTATGGTTGAGGTGTGAAAGCATTTCATAGTTTAACGCATTTCTACCATGAATTTCTGCAGCACCGAGCTCAACAAACTTTCTTTTATTTAATCTTGTGTAAGAATATATTCTCCCACCAAGCCTTTGTGAAGCCTCAAATATCATGACTTCATGCCCAAGTTCTTTTAAAATACTTCCAGCGTACAATCCGGAAACCCCTCCACCTACAATTGCAATTTTCATTATATACATTCAGTTTATTGACTCTTGAAATTACAAAATGCAGTATGAAAAAACACTTTTTTTAGACATCTTAAATCAAAATTTATCGTATATTATTAAATAACAATTACTAAAAAACAACTTATGATTAACATTAACAGAACACTAGGCAGTCAAATTATTGGATTCACTTTATCGAATAAAATCAATTTAGATGAGATGGATGAATTAATACAAGCCATCGAAGAGCTGAATGAGAATGGGCCAGTAAAACTATTAGGAGAAGTACACAATATTGAAGGATTTGAAAACTATAAAAAAGTTTTTAAACTACTTAAGGAAAAGTACATGATATCTAAAAAGGTCAATAAATATGCAATTGTTGCCGACTATGAATGGATAAAGCATTTAAGTAGTTTTGCAGATTTTATGGTTGCCTCAATTCCTATTAAAAGTTTTCACCTTAATGAAAGGGATGAAGCTTTAGTATGGCTACTTCAAAATAACGAAGTTTATGAACCTGCTATTATTAGAATACCAACTGATAGTAATGACCTTTTTCTAGCTTATAAACTTAAAGGTAAAATATCGACCCAAGAGTTCACTTCAATAAATAACGACTTCTTCCGTCTATCAGCAGATCGAAAACAGATCAATCTATATTTAGAATTTGAAGATTTTAAAGGGTACACAAATATTAGTGCTATTTGGGATGATCTAAAAACAGGACTCCGATATTATGGTAAGCTCAATAAAGTGGCAATAATTGGCGAAGGAAATTTATGGGCTGATATTTTAACAAGGCTTGGAGATGTATTTACTCCAGGTGTGAATATGGAATACTTTAATTATAATGATAAAGAAAAAGCAAAAACATGGCTTAATATAGCCTAGGGGACATAAATAATATAGAAATAAAAAAATGACATCCTCTTAACCTAAGGGGATGTCATTATTATTTAGTAATACTTATGTTGGAACAATGTTCAATGTGAATAAAAATTGAATTGGTTGAGACTATGGTAAGTCTTTGTCTATTATAATAATAATTAGGTTATTAAATTTTTAAAGTAATTTAAACTTGACTATGCTATTTAATTAAGTATGAAATGAAATTTGTTTATTTCTTTATAATCAACATTACAAATGTAGTACGTATTTCATCACCCTTTTATGTATTTAAACACACTACTGTATTTTTTTACACCATAAAACAACCTGCGAAAAAGCAGGTTTTTATTTTTACACAAAAAAAAGTAGGTCTTATAAAAAGCCTACTAAAGGGGTCAAAAAGAAAGAAATAGTCTAAAAAACTATTATATAAATAGGAAGTAAAAAAGTATAGACAAAAAAAGAACGGCCTCCAATCGGAAGCCGCACTTACCACATACTAACCATAAATGGTTTAAAACCATATATAAACACATATAAACATAAATTCAATGTAATAATTGTGAACGAGTTATGCAACTTTCACAAACTGAAGTAGTTCTTTTAGGTCCTGATCTTCTACAGTTTGTAAACGATCGGCCATTTTCAAGAACTCTTGGTAGGCTCTTTCTAAATCATCATGATCTAGAGTTACCCCTAATTTTTGTATTCTGTAGAACAATGCTGCTCTACCACTTCTTGCAGTTAAAACAATTGACGATTCTGATACACCTACTTCGGCTGGATCAATAATCTCATAATTGTCTCTGTTTTTAATTACACCATCTTGATGTATACCTGAAGAATGAGAAAATGCATTATCACCAACAATAGCTTTGTTAGGCTGAATAGGCATATTCATTGTTTTTGAAACCAAGCGACTGATTTCATAAATTTTTTGAGTGTGAATAGCAGTTTCAAAATCAAGCATACCATGCTTTTTCATGGCCATCACCACTTCTTCCATAGAAGTGTTTCCTGCTCTTTCTCCAATACCATTTACAGTACACTCAATTTGTCTTGCTCCATTTGCTACACCAGACAAAGAATTGGCTGTAGCCATACCTAAGTCGTTATGGCAGTGTGTAGAAATAATAGCTTTATCAATATTCTTAACGTTTTCTTTTAAATATTGAATCTTTGCACCGTACTCTTGAGGAATACAATAGCCTGTGGTGTCGGGAATATTTACTACTGTGGCTCCAGCAGCAATTACCGACTCAATGACTCGCGCTAAATATTCATTATCCGTTCTTCCTGCATCTTCTGCATAAAATTCAACGTCTTCTACATATTTCTTCGCTAACTTCACAGCTTCCGTTCCTCTTTCAAGAACTTGTTCTCGATCTAAACGTAGTTTTGTGAAAATATGTTGATCTGAAGTACCAATACCCGTATGGATTCTTGGTTTTGTAGCAGGCTTTAAAGCTTCTGCAGCTACTTCGATATCTTTTTTAACAGCTCTTGTCAGTCCACAAACTGTAGTATTTCTAATTTCCTTGGCAATACGGTTAACTGCTTCAAAGTCACCAGGACTTGAAATAGGGAAACCGGCTTCAATAATATCAACGCCTAGACCTTCGAGAGCACGAGCAATAAGAAGCTTTTGTTCTGTATCCAAGCGGCATCCTGGCACTTGTTCTCCATCTCTTAAAGTCGTGTCGAAAATATATACTTTATCGCTCATAAGCTGAAACACTTTAGGTGTTTGAATAACTAATAATTAGAATAATACCACATTACAATTGTAATGTATCTTCAAATGTAAATGCTGACACAGAGCATCAAAAATCAAAAAATATACATTTTACGATGTTTAATTTAGTTTTATTGCCAATAGAACGTAAATTTAGGGGAAATTACACATTCAAACGCAAGGATAATTACGATGCCTAAAGAAAGATCTAATCATCTATATCAGTTAATCAAGTCTATGTCAAGGAGTGAGAAAAGGTATTTTAAGTTGGTTTCAACAGAATCAGCTACTACCTCTTCAAAAAAGTTCATGCTCCTTTTTGACTTAATAGATAAACAAGAGGACTTTGATGAAGATGTATTATTAAATTCTACTCCAGAACTTAAGCCATCTCAATTTTCCAATCTTAAAGCACATCTTTATAAAAGGATTCTACAATCACTCAGACAATTTCATTTAACCAAAATGGAAGATGCTGAAATTAGAGAGATGATTGACCATGCTGAACTTTTATACAATAGAGGTTTATATGAACAATGTGCAGATATTCTTAGAAAGTGCAAGAAAAAAGCTCAGAAAAATGACCATTTAGAATTACTTCTAGAAATTCTGAGATGGGAAAAAAGCTTATTATCTCATACTTTAGATAAACACAATCAGAGAAGAGTTAATAAATTGATTCAAGAGGTGCAGGATGTCAACGACAGAATTAACCTTATTAATAAATTCACCAATATTAGTGTAAAATTAAATGCTTTCTATCTCAGAACAGGCTATGTAAAAAGTCAGAAAGATTTAACTAAAGCACAAGCACTCGTAAAAGATGATATTTTTAATATTGATGAAACTAAACTTTCTATCAATGAGAAATTAAGTTTATACGATCTGTATATTGGTTTCTATTATTTCACCCATGATGTTCAAAGTGGATTATCTTATGCTTTAAAATGCTTGAATATTTTCCATGAACAACCGGATTTAATTCCTTCTAAACTTGACCTTTATATTAGTGTTATTAATAATGTCTTAAATGGTCAGTATAAACTGTCTCAATACAAGAATTTTGTTAACACAAAATCACTGTTTAGAAGGATTCGTACCATGAAAAAAGTGGAGTTGAGTGAAAACATCAAAATGAAACTTCTTAAGTACTCTTATGTACATGAGTTTAACAGATTATTTTTACTGGGTAATTTTACGGGGGGTATCCAACGTTTAAATGCACTGCTCAATAATATAGAATTCTTTATCACTAAACTAAATAAACACTCTAGGCTTATTTTATATTATAAAATTGCCTGTTTGTATTTTGGAGCGGGTGATTTTAGATTATCATCAAGGTGGCTCAATCGAATTATCAATTCTGATGCTTTAGAAATGGATGTTAGAGAAGATGTCCATGTTTATGCTAGAATCGTCAATTTGATATGTCATTATGAGATGGGAAACACAGATTTGGTAGACTATTATGTCAAATCAACCTATCGTTTCATGTTGAGAAAAGATAATTTGTTCAAGTTCCAAAAGTACATTATGGCCTTTCTGAAAAAATTATCTCGAAATATGAATGATGCTGAACTAATGCAAGCCTTTATTCAATTAAAAGAGGTATTACAGCCATTGGAAAAAGATAAATTTGAATCTCATCCTTTTATGTATTTTGATATTATTTCTTGGCTAGAAGGAAAAATTGAAAAACGAACAGTACAGGAAGTCATCATAGAAAAAGCCAAACTAAAAATTGGTAAAGACTATCCTGAGTGATATAAAAAAACACTGTTGAAAGACAGTGTTTTTTATTTATATTAAATTAATTTTCAATTCATTAATTAAAAGTTGAATCTCGTTTTCCAACTTATCATATTCTTGTGGTAGTTGGTCTAAATCCTTTTCAGCTTTAGCCATTTTCTCCATACTAAGCACATGATCTTTGATCTTCTGTATTGCTATAAAATTCACAGAAGATTTAAAGGAGTGCAATGATTTGTAGGCTACTTTCCAATCCTTTGATTCAATTCCTTGTTTTATTTCAGTTAATTGTATAGGTGCATCAGAAAGAAAACGTTCCATCATTTCCTTTATAAAATTTTTATCTCCTCCTGCAAAAGTTTCAAGATAAGTTAAATCTATTCTAGTTTTTTCCATCTTATAAATCCAATAAACACAAAAAGGTATGTTAATAAAGTTTACTTCGGTAGTTCTTCTATCTCTTTAAGATATCTGTAAATAGTAACTTTTCCAATGTCCAATTTTTTTGCCACTTTTGCTACATTATCATCATATCGTTTTAAAAACCGTTGGATGATTTCAAAATTATATTCTTTAAGTGTCATATCTTTAGACATTACTGCTTCTAAATCAGAAGAACTTGAATATTGAATATCAGAAGGTAAAATGATATTTTTCTCACACATTACAGCTGCTAATTCAATAATAGCTTTCAATTCACGGATATTTCCAGGGTAGTGGTAATCTATTAATTTCTGTTTAGCATCAGAAGAAATCGTAATCTTTTCCAATTGATTTTGATCGATAAACTGATCTAATAAATGCTTTGCTAACAAGATCACATCATTTTCTCTTTCTCTCAATGGTGGTAAATAAATAGGTACTCCTAGTAGTCTGTAATACAAATCTTCACGGAATTTATTGTCCATCATTTCTTTTGATAGATCTCTATGAGTTGCTGTAATTATTCTTACATCCAATTTCACTACCTGATTCCCTCCTATTCTTACCACTTCTCTTTCTTGAATCACGCGAAGTAACTTTGCCTGAAGGCTCATTTGCATTTCTCCAATCTCATCTAAGAAAATTGTTCCACCGTTCGCTTCTTCAAATTTTCCTATTCTTTTAGAAATTGCTCCGGTAAAGGCTCCTTTTTCATGACCAAATAATTCACTTTCTAAAAGTGATGTTGGAATAGCAGCGATATTAACAGCTACAAACGGTTTTTTTGCACGATTAGAATTGTAGTGAATCGCTTTTGCTACAACCTCTTTACCTGTACCTGTTTCTCCTGTAATTGAAATATTAATAGCATTATCAGTTGTCTTATGTAACATCTGAAATACCTTTTTCATAGGTTTACTATTACCTATAATCGATTTATCAAACTCATATTTATGTGATAATTCTTCTCTTAAGTGCTCAACCTCCTCCTTTAGTGACTGATTTACCTTAATTTTATTTATGGCATTTAATAAACGCTCACGAATATCTTCCTCTTTTGTGATATAATCATATACCCCATATGTAAACAGCTTTACGGCTGTTTTTACATCTGTTTGTCCGGAAATCACCACTACAGGAACATGTGGCATACGTGTAGATAATTTCTGAATTACTTCTTCACCTGTCATATCAGGTAAAGAATAATCTACAGTAATAAGATTTGGTTTTTGATCCAATGCATTTAAAAGGTCTCTACCCTTCTCAAACATGACCACCTCATGTTCGTCATCCATACTAAGAATATAGTTGAGCATTTTAGAGAACAACGCATTATCCTCAAGGGCAAATATTTTAAAACTTTTGGAGGTACTCATAAGTATTAATCACAATGTTTTTGGATTTCTGCAGCAGCAAGAGAATAACCAAAGGCCTCTGCAGAAGCTAGTAAGTCACATACAGTATCGTCGGCCTCACCTGTTTTTCCACTTAAAGCAAGTGCCTTATAATAATAAGCCTCACCATACCTTTTATCTAAATTAATAGCTATTTCGATAGTATTCAAGGCTTTATCAAATTGTTTAGAAGCAATTAATACTCTTGCCTTGTGTAAAAATATTCTTTTGTCCTGTTCATTTGATAATTCTATTGCTTTATCAAAATCTTCTAATGCTAAACTAATACCGTTTACTTCGGCATTTTCTAAACCTCTATTAAGGTAAATATCAGAAATACTACCATCTAACTGAATGGCTTTAGTATAATCAAGAATTGCACTTTTATGATCTCTTTGAAAACGATTAGCATTTCCTCTATTATAATAAAACTGATACGCATTAGGAAAATCTTTCTCCGATTCTTCATAAATGTTTATCGCCATTGAAAACGATTTTTGTGCTTTACTATATTCTTCTAAAGACATATATGCAGCACCTTGAGCATTATAGGCATCGGCATTCAAGTTATCTTCTTTGATTGCAGCATCAAAAAGAGAAATAGCTTCTTTAAATTTACTTTTTGAAAGTTTAAGTTTTCCTTGATTGGTTAATTCTTCTGATGATGGTGAACAAGACATCACTGAAGTGATAAGTGCGAATAAAAAAATAAGGTGTTTGTTTTTCATGACACAAAAATAGAAATACTTTTTCTTTCTTCGAGATGTTTTTGACTTAAGAATTTAATTTTTCAGTACATGGAATATTGTAAAATGAGCTACTCGTTACTTTTTCTTCTCATTTTCCAGTTTAAGACACTCAAATACAAGTTGGATACATCAATTTTTGATTTCAGAATCAGTAATAACAATCTATCTTTTTTATCGAAAGATGTTAGTTGAGATAATAATTTATAAAAAGCTTTTGCGGCAAGTCTGTTAGATGTCAATACAGATAATTGAGCATGATACCTTATTGATTGACTCAAAGCACTATTTTCTTCTTCTGTCTGATTTAATTTTTGTGCTTTTCTACAAATTTTTAAAGTTGATTTTAATAATTGATTGCCTCTCGTGAGATAAAATTGTTTCCCTAAAGAGCGAGGTAAGTCACGTTTTAAAGTATTTACTTTATCATAAAATGCATATTTATAATTTCTTGATGATCGAATCCATATATCATAATCTTCATAGGCTAATGATTCATCATATCCCCCTAATTCCAATAGTACCTCTCTTTTAAATGTAATTGATGGAGCTGAAAATAAAGGTGGATTTTTAAGAATTCTTTGATATACATCACCCGAAATTACTTCTTCGATTAATTCGTCTTTTTTATTTCTTTTAAAATAAGAGGCTGATAGAGTATTTCCGGTAGCATCAATAGTTCTTACATCAGAAAAAACACAACCATATTCTTTTGAATGAGCTAAAAAACAATTGACGTCATCTTTAATTCTGTCAGGTAATAAAACATCATCCGTTGCAAAATCAATAATAAATTCTCCTTTAGATTGAGTAAAAGCTAGGTTAAATGCTTTACAGTTCCCAATATTTTTAGAAAGAGGTAGGTAAATTGCTTTGATATCATATTTTTGTAAAGTAGCTTGAATGCGTTCGACTGATCTATCTTTACTAGCATCATCTACAATAATTATTTCTATATTAGTATAAGTTTGTTGTTTTAATGAAATCAATGCGTCTTCAACATAATCTTCATGATTAAAACACAAACATATTACTGTCACCAAAGGAGTATTAGACATTCTTTATGAACTTTAAAAGGCATTCCATACATACAAATATAGCTTCGATACTTTTAGGTATTGCATTTTTGTTTCTTTTCTCAGAATCAAACGCTCAATTATCTAATGTAAAGTTTAGCACTAAGTCTCCTTATAGAACCATGGTTTCTCATATAGGATTCTTAAGTCCTTCTTCTGGATCTTATAATCCTGAATTGGCTGCAAGAACATTAGGAGGTGATGATTTTTCTATAGAGCAAAAAATTGCATTAGCTATTAAGTTAAAGCAAATATATGATAAACACGGAGGCTTAGATCTGGACGATATTTCTAATAGAAGAAATTACCGTAATGAAGATGGCGACTTTATTTTCACTGTTTTTGAAGATATTCCAGAAATTTACCTCATCAGAGAAAATTCTAATTGGGTTTATTCGCCAAAATCTGTTCGGGAAATAAATGTGGTGTTCAGAAGGTACTATCCATCTGCTATTCCTCCTAAAAAGCCGAAACCTAAAGAAAAAGATACTTCTAAAGTAGATTCTGTAAATGTGATCGAAAAGGATTCCTCTGGAAAAGACGTTGTAGTTAAAAAACCTGCACCAAAACCTGTTCCTGAGGAAAAACCGATTATTCGACCAGAAAAAGTAAAAGTAGATTTAAGTAATCCTAAAGCTTCTGCCACTACTTTCTTTGTTTTTCAACAAGACGATAATTATCATCCTGAGTTAGCTGCAAAAACATTAGAATCTATAAATCAACTTTCTTTAGAAGACCGTATTACTTTAGCCATGAAGCTAAAGCAAATTTATGATGGTTTAGGACTATGGATAGAATTAGAAGATATTTCTGAAGACCCCAATTACATCGATACCACCAGACATAACAAAGAAATTTATGTTCTTGATAGACAGCTTCCAGATTTTTATCTAGAAAAAGTGGATAAAAAATGGATGTTTTCTGATGCTAGTATACAATTAATTGAGAATAAACATAGACAAGTATTTCCAATTGGTACCGACGGTTTAGAAACTGTTGGAAGTATCTTAAGGAAACCACTTGGTAAACATGCTAGAAAAGAATTTTTAGGTCTTGAATTATGGCAAGTCACTAGTTTAACCATTATGTTTTTTGGGGCTTGGCTCTCCATTATCATATTGTCTAGGGTGATTATGTTTTTACTCGGGTATCTATCAAGGTCTAAAGAAGAGCGAAAATATATTCGAGGAATATTTAGTGCTGGACTAACAGTTATCATTTGCTATTGGTATAAAATGATTTCTCCGAGTTTGGAGCTTTCCATTCAGGAGCTTCAATTTGTAATCATAGTTCTTAAGGTGTATGGCATATTCCAAATAGTACGATTCTTCTATAATGTCACTGATTTATGGGTGGCTATTTGGTTAAGAAAAGCCAACGAAAGAGAAGATCAAATACAAAGAGGTTTGGCTCCTTTCTTTGGAATGACTGCCAAATTAATCTTTATTCTTATTGGAATTGTTTTAACAGTAAGTGCACTCGGATATGAAATCACAGGTTTACTCACAGGTCTTTCTATTGGTGGTGTTGCTGTAGCCTTAGCTGCTCAGGATACTATTAAAAACCTATTTGGTTCTATCATGATCTTTTTGGATAGACCTTTTGTTATTGGAGATTGGGTAAAAACGGATGGTGTAAGTGGATCTATTGAACGAATTGGTCTTCGTTCTACTAGAATAAGAACTTTTGAAAATTCTTTAGTTTCAATACCAAACTCTAGAATGGCCGATTTTACTATCGATAATATGGGTATGCGTGTTTTTAGAAGATACAAAACATACATTAGAATAAAATACGATACCAACCCAGAAAAAATTGATGAGTTTGTTGATCGACTAAAGGAAATAGTTAGAAAACACCCTCATACAAGAAAAGATTTTTACGTTGTTAATTTAAACAACATTGGATTATATTCTTTTGATATTCTTTTCTATATCTTTTTTGAAGCACCTACATGGGGTGATGAACTTCACTTTAGACATGAGATTATTCGTAGTATTGTTAAAACAGCTAACGAATTAGAAGTTGAATTTGCCATTCCTCCAAATGGTTTAGACATGATGATGATGGAAGGAAACGGTGGAAAATTATCTAAAACCTCTCAAAAATCTTCTGGTGATAAACCTTTCGGTTTTATGTAATATGAATCAACATAAACACAACAAAATAGCATTAATCATTTTGGTGTTCATTTTCGTTCATATCAATGTCTTTGGGCAAAATATAATGAAAGAAAGTGATACACCTGATTTTAATATCATCAATAAAAAAGGCAATAAAATTAAAAAAGTAGATTTTAGAGGAAAAGTTATTGTCTTAATTATAGCAAGTTCGTGGAGTATAGAATTCCTAGAAGATTTTGATCAGATAAAATCATTACAAAAAGAAACTTGGAATAAAGATGTAGTATTTCTTTATGCTATTGCAGATGTTCAAAATAATTGGGAAAGCTTTTTAAGAGAATATAGTGCCCCAAAATTAGATAACAGCCTAGAAAACACTTACATACTCCCCATTTCTTCACCATATTGTAATGATTGTTTTATGACAAATCATTTTAAACAAGAAGAAATACCTTCTTATTATGTCTTTTCTAAGTCAGGAGATTTAATTGGTGAAAACATTCCTAGAAAAAGTATTCTTACTGGAATGAAAAGTTTAATACTTGGTGCACGTAACTTATCATATAAATAATACAATCATGGGTGAAATTTGGATATTGGTTCCTTTAGCAGCAATGGCTATTCCTATTGTTGCCATCTTAAGTAAAAACAAAGGAAAATTACAAAAGAAAGATTATATCAGATTATTAGATGAAGTAGAATATCTTAAAAAAGAGAATACTTCTTTAAAAAATCGTCTTGAAAATGTAGAAACTATAGTAACTGAACCAAATTGGGGAATAAATAAGCAGTTGAAGGAAGGCAATGCATCAAAAACACCTCAAATTGAAGAATAAATTTACGTAAATCGGACACTAATAGACTGAAATGTTCGTTTCCGTACAAATAAAAAAACGATGATTAAATATCAATGTATTGATTATCAACAACTTACAATTAAAGGACTATTTTTGGCATAATTAATAACAAAAGTGATCAATATCGTGAGGATCAAACCTCAACGTAAAGATAAAGTTTAAATAATTGAATTGGTTGAAAAGGCAAATATCATTTGATGTTTGCTTTTTTTTATTTTATAAACTTTTTAAATAGTCACTTTTCCCTCCTAATTATTTATTATTAAGTAATTTATAGTACTCTATTGAGGAATTAGTTCTTACCTTGAAGCTACTATAAATAATTGCTTACATTATTACTTGAGATTCAATCTTAAGGAATTATAGAATACAATATTCCATCAATTAATAATTGAGATAAAAATGTCAAATACATTTATACTAAATCAAGAAGCTAATGTTGCTTCTACCTACATAAATGAATTACGAGATGTCAATGTGCAAAAAGACAGAGCTCGTTTTAGAAGAAATTTAGAACGTATTGGTGAATTACTTAGTTATGAATTAAGTAAAACATTGGAGTATGAAAATGTAGATATCAAAACACCTCTTGGCACATCTCCTTCTCGAAGAGTCAAAGATCAATTAGTAGTCACTACAATTTTAAGAGCCGGATTACCAATGTATGAAGGAGTATTAAATGTATTTGATCATGCAGATAGTGGTTTTGTAGCTTCCTACAGATCCAGTACCGGAACAGATGAAGTAGAAATCAATATGGAATATGTTGCTTCGGGTAATTTAGATGGTAAAGTTGTAATCTTGGCTGATCCTATGCTAGCTACTGGTAAGTCTTTACTTTTAGCATTAGAAGGATTACTCAAAAACGGGACTCCAAAACATGTACATATTCTAGCTGCAATTAGTAGTCAGCAAGGAGTAGATTATGTAAAAGAGAACATTAATGTCCCTGCTTCTTTATGGATTGGGGCTGTGGATCCCGAAATGAATGAAAAATCATATATCATTCCTGGTTTAGGAGATGCTGGTGATTTATGTTTTGGTGAAAAATTATAATTAGAATATCATAATATGAAATTGGCGTAAAGCCATCATTTCAATAAAAATGGTCATGTAATTTAAATTACATGACCATTTTTATTACCAAGTAAACATAAAATATGCTCCCCAACTTAAAAGTATAATTAATACAGTATAGATAAAGTATCTTTTAATTGTTTCGAACAAACGATACCTCCATATTTTTTTTCTGTAAGAGTCTACTTCTTTTTTAGATTTTTTCTTTGATATTTTTGATAAAGAATAATGAGCATGATTAGAATTAGTGCTTTTAAACTTTGGAGAGGAAGCATGTTTTAACTCTCTTCTATTGTTTTGCAACACTTTTGTTGCGCTTTCCATAAATCCCATAGTTTTTCTTTAAGTTTTACTCCACAATACTAAAAATACAAGTTTATAGAAACAAATAACAGTATAGGTTCAATGTTTAGCTTCAATTAGAAGAATTTGATTTATTAAAAGTATATCAAAATAAATTCTTTACTAATTAAGTATTATCAATAAATACTATTAATTTTAGTGTATTATGGATTTAACCTATGCAAAAATAAACTTCTTTATATTTGTATTCATATCCATTAGAGTTGAGATTTTTTCTACTCTACATTATTAATGATAATTTTTTCGATTAAAAATAATAAATGAGACGTTTAGGCGAATACCTCATCTTTTTGTGGAAGATGTTTTCTAACAGAGAATCATTTTCTACCTATTTAAAATTGTTTTTTCAAGAATGCGTCACCATCGGTATTAATTCTTTATTCCTGATTGGTTTCGTTTCACTTTTTGTAGGTGCTGTTATTGCACTTCAAATGGCCTACAATATTGTAAGCCCTCTTTTACCTAAATATATTATTGGTTTAGCTACTAGAGAAATGATGATTCTTGAAATGGCACCAACACTATCTGCTATTGTTTTTGCTGGTAAAGTAGGATCTCAAATTGCAGGAGGCATAGGAACTATGCGTATCACCGAACAAATTGATGCTCTAGAAGTAATGGGAATTAATTCTGCATCATACTTGGTATTACCTAAAATTTTCGCAGGTATGGTAATGTTACCAGCGCTTGCAGTTCTATCAGGAGCTTTAGGTATTTGGGGTGGATGGTTAGCCACTATTTTTGGTGATTTATCACCAGTAGAAGATTATATTTATGGTATCCAAAATCAGTTTGTCGCTTTTGAGGTACCTTTTGCTATCATCAAGGCTTTTGTATTTGGATTTATCGTAACATCAATTTCAGCTTTTAAAGGATACAATGTAAAAGGTGGTGCTTTAGAAGTTGGTCGAGCAAGTACTGAAGCTGTTACGACATCTTGTATTGCCATTCTTGCAGCTGACTTCATTCTAGCAGATACACTTTTGAGCTAATTTGAAATGATTGAAATAAAAAATATACAAAAGACTTTTCAAGGGAAAACAGTACTGTCAGATATTAGTGCAACTTTTGAACAAGGGAAAACTAATATGATAATTGGGGCGAGTGGTACAGGTAAAAGTGTACTTCTGAAAACTATTGTTGGCCTATTCGAACCTGATGCTGGTTCTGTCTTTTACGATGGTCGAGATTTTCATCAATCCAACCGAAAGGAACAAAAAATTATTAGGAGTGAAATAGGTATGCTTTTTCAAGGTAGCGCTTTGTTCGATTCTCTTACTGTAGCAGATAATGTTCGTTTCCCTTTAAATGTTCACTCTAAAATGTCTGAAAGTGAAAAAGATGATAGAGTCAATACTTGTTTAAAAAGAGTAGGATTAGAGCAAGCAGCAAATAAAATGCCTTCGGAAATTAGTGGGGGTATGCAAAAAAGAGTCGGCATTGCAAGGGCTATTGTAATGAAATCACAATACCTCTTTTGTGATGAACCGAATTCTGGCTTGGATCCTCAAACTGCATGGATGATTGATCAATTAATCCATGAAATCACAGATGAATTCAATCTAACTACAGTTATCGTATCACATGATATGAATTCTGTAATGGAAATTGGAGAATATATTATGTTTATGTACCAAGGTTTAAAAATTTGGGAAGGTAATAAAGATACTATCCTAGATGCCGAACCTAAAGAATTACGAGATTTCCTTTTTTCGAATAAATTAGTTCGAACTTTTAAGGGAATGCAATAATACACTAAAATTATTCTCTACATAAAACTGAGCAGTTATTACTAATTATAGAGTAATAACTGCTTTTTTATTAAAAAAATTATCATAAGTCAATGTAAATTTTCAAAGCAAAAAAATAACTCAAGCGTTAACCTTCCTTCACAACAAAAGAGCATTTTACCCATAACCAAATGTCAAAAAGAGGCGTTTCTTGAAATGTTAGATATCTAACAATTTTCAATCAAAAAATATATAAAAATGAAAAATTTAATTCAAACCCTATTATTTACAATGCTTCTTTCTTTATCTGGTTTTGTAAGTGCTCAAGATAATAATGATAAACAAACTAATAACGGAGGACATTATAAGGGTGTAGGGCAACTAAATGTAGGTCTAGGTGTTGGTTTCAATTATGGTAGTGCAGGATTTATGGCCGATTATGAGTTTCTTCAATTAGGACAAGATTTCACAATGGCTGCCGCTGTTTCTTATTATGGTTATGATACTTATTATGCTAAGCATAGCACATTTGGTGTAGGTGTTAGATTCAGATGGTATGCCGACAGAGTATTAGGTATTACTAGTAATAAATGGGATGTTTTTGCTTCAGGTGATGTTGGTTTTGGTATTCATAGTACTAATTATCATAGTGGGTATGAGAATACTCCATCGGGTAGTAACGTATCGCCAATATATTGGGGAGTAGGTATTGGTACTAAATACCATTTCAATGATAAAATAGGTTTACATGCAATAATTGGTACTGGTGCTCAAATTGGTATCACATTCGGGCTGTAACAAAGTATATTTAATTATTTGATGAAAAAGGGTTAATTATTAATTAACCCTTTTTCTTTTATATCATGAAATATTAATATATTGCATCGATTTTTTTTAGTCCTACCAATTAGGCTAATAATTGTTGTAAAGTATAGTAGTTTTTTCTTTCTTTTATACAGCAGTATTACAAGGAAGAATCAATTTATCTTAAACAAACTCTTGTAGCAAACTTGGTAGTATTAGTCTTATTTGTACTACAAACTTAACAAACTCGAATTACAATGAAATTCATTAAATTTCTATATTTAGGAACATTATTAACACTAATGACACTTGCACAACTTACTGCACAGAATAAAAACAATGCAGCAAGTAACTTTTCTAACGGTTCAGATTTTTACGTTAATGCTGGTGTAGGCTTTAATGGTAGAGGAGTTCCCTTTTATTTAGGATTAGACTATAATGCTCTTCATCCAGATATCTCACTAGGTGGATCCTTCGGTATTAATAATTGGGAAGAATATCATCACAACCATTATCATAAATACAATTCTTGGAATATTACATTTAATGGTAATTATCATTTTAATAAAATCATGAATATCCCCAACAACTTTGATTTTTACGCTGGTGCTAATATTGGTTATTATCAATATTCAGAAAGTAGAGATGATATATATTACGATGATCATAGAAAATACCATAATGGTATTGGTGTAGGTATTCAAGTAGGTGGCCGTTGGTTCTTTACAGAAAAAATTGGTCTTAATCTTCAATTTGGTGGAGGAACTCAATACACTGCTGGTAACTTTGGAGTAACAATAAGATTATAATTAACATTTATTAACTAGCAAATGTGTTTTAATTAATATTAATAATAGTTAAATTGGTATTACATTTTTTAACACAGGAACTTTAACAAATACATGAAAAATCTAATTAAGTTTTTCTTCACAGTCGCTCTGTTCACTTTAGGTCTTACAGCTCAAGCTCAAGATAAATCTTCTGGAGGAGGTAACTATCAAGGACCAGGAGTATTGAATATTGGTTTAACATCTGGTTTTGGAGATTACCTTGGTGTTCAAGCTGATTACGAAATCGCTAAACTTGGTCAAGACTTTACAGTGGGAGCATCAGTTGCTTTCCAATCTTGGAGTAACGGAAAAAATGACAATGGAGATACATCTTTTGCTGTTGGTGCTCGTTTTAGATGGTACGCAGATAGAGTTTTAAATATTACTCACCCTAAGTGGGATGTATTTGCCAATGGTGATATCGGATTCAATATTAATGGACCTAACGGTTTATGGTGGGGTCTTGGTATTGGTGGTAAATTTCATATCAGCCAATCATTTGGTTTGCAAGCAATTATTGGTTCAGGAGCACAGATAGGTGTAACTTTCCAATTATAGTATAAATAAAAGTCTACAGTTCATCTGTAGACTTTTGTGTTTAATAAAGAATCTATTCTAATTTATATATATATTAGAATAGATTCTTTTTTTAATTTTAACTAAATAATAGTTTTACTAGCAACTTATAACCCTTAAATACTAATTTCATTACTTACAATATGAATACAAAAATCAATTATCTGGCAAGTTTTTTTACTTGTTTAATGCTAGCTATCTCTACTTTTTCTTTTGCACAAGAAAACAAAAAAAGTGGTGGGGGTGGCGCTAGTTACCTTGGACCTGGGAATCTAAATGTTGGATTAAGTACCTATTGGTCTTATAGTAGTTCTCTTGGAGTACAATTAGATTATGAATTTAATCTAGCAAGAGATTTTACTGTTGGTCCCTCTTTAAGTTATGCTGGCTATTCTGACAGTTGGTATAATTATTCTGTTTTCGGATTAGGTGCTAGATTTAGATGGTATGCTGATAGAGTTTTAAACATCACTCATCCAAAATGGGATGTATTCGCAAACGGTGATATTGGATTTTCTATCTGGAGCCATAAATATACTGGTCCAGGAACAGATCCAAAAAGTCAATCATCAACTTCTCCATTATGGATTGGTTTAGGTATTGGTGGTAAATTTCACTTCAACGACAAAATTGGTTTACAATTAATTATTGGTTCTGGAGCTCAAATTGGCCTTCATTTCCAACTATAAAAAAGCAACTATACAAGATTTATTTCTCATTTATTTATATATATAAACAGTGATGGACCATGTCTATTACTGTTTTTTTATTTTCTTATGACTCGTTTAACATCAAATTAAATTTCTATTACATTACTTTGCTCTATATTTCAACAATTAATTAAATATGAATATTCAACTAACAAAAACTTTAAAGATAGTACTGCTTACGCTATCAAGTTTATTTATTTCAACCATATCTTTTTCACAAAATCAACCTGAAAAAAATGAAGCTTCAAAAGGCTATAATAGTAGTCATGCTTGGCTTATCAATGCCGGTTTTGGTTTTAGTAATCATGGTGTACCCATTTATATAGGTGGAGAATACAATGGTTTTCATCCCGATATTTCTGTTGGAGGTGTATTTTCTTATCACAACCGTTGGGACAATAAGCATAACAATAGTGCTTGGACACTTTCTGCTTTAGGTAATTATCATTTCAATAGATTATTGAACCTTACTTCAGAATGGGACCTTTACGCAGGTGCTAATGTTGGATTTTATGGTTATAGTCATAATGCCACTGGCTTTGGCGGAGGTATTCAAATTGGAGGTAGATGGTTTATTACCGATGTTATAGGGTTAAACCTTCAATTCGGTGGAGGAACTGTTTCCGGAGGACAGTTTGGTATTAGTATTCGATTATAAAAAAATCATTGATAAAAAGAAAAGCGGTATCATAACATGATCCGCTTTTTCCATATAGGTATATATTCTTATCCCCTAAGAACATACTACTTTCTTTATTAAGCCGAAGCTTTTAAATATCCAGTCAAATTTGTGACATAAAAACTGTTTCCTTTTTGAACATGTTGAGCATTCCAACCTTTTACTCTTACTGTATAAGATCTTTCTTCATAGCCCTTCAATATATTAAGACCAATTGGTTTCAAATACAAAATAGTATCTGTACCATCATTCGATTTTAATATCGCCTGAGCATACTTCCCTTCATTCCTCACATCATATAGCTTCCCATGTAGAATAGTTTTCATGTGCATTTCTTTGTTTTATGATGTATCAAAAGTAAACAATTAAATGTTTAAATAAAAATCATTGAGTATTTTTTAGTCATTATATTACAAAAAAAATGCAACCTGCTTTAATAGCCGATTGCATTCTTATATAATATTTTGTTTGATTTATTTCTTATCGAAAGCAGGACAATCTTCTACATTGAAGATTCTTACAACACCATTGATTAAATCTTCGGTACTATTATTTATCCCACCTTTCTTGATATTATCTTCTAAAACAGATAATACAGAGAAAATATAATTTTCAGCTATTTCTTGAATTCTTTCTTTTGAATCTTCTGAAATCTGTTTTTTAAATCGATCCAATTCACCATTTACAAAAGTCATAAGAATTTCCCTCACTTCAGAAATTGCTTCATCTGAAGAGTTAGATATTCTTTGTCTATGGTAAGGACATAAGCCAGATAAAGCTTTTCCCTGTGATTGATTTAATAAGTTCTTAATAGAAGATTCTAAACGCTGCATAATAAGGTTTGAACATTTTCTCTCATTACAAATGTAATCAATTATTAGAAAATAATGATATCAATTGATTTACGACATGGATTTCATTCACAATCACTCATCAAATAATTTCCATAAAACACTAATAATCAATCTTAAACAAAATAATTGTTTGTTATTTTTAATCATTCTAAATTAAATGAAATAAGTCCTCTACTTTAATAGGGGCAGATTTCACAAAACCTTCAGCAAACTGAGCTCCTACTCTTTGTCCATACTCCCTTGCTCGTGCTTCTAAAAACTGCATAAACTGAGGGGTAGAAATAAATGTTTGAGGTTCTCCTGAAGCAGCATCGTTCTCACCAACAAAAAATTGTGATGCAAATGCTTTAATAGATTCCACTTTTATAGGCCATTGTTCAGTAACGTCTACTACAAAGTCTGGCACCATAAAATTAGATTGAATCATATGGAAAACATTTTGAGGACGCCATGCTTGTTGATCAATACCATCCTCTTTGGTGATTACCTTTCTCAATCCACTCATAAAACAAGCATCAACTACTAATTGGGCTGCTTTGCCATGATCGGGATGTCTATCTTCTATAGCGTTGGTTATAATAATTTCCGGTTGATATTTTCTAATTACTCTCGACACTTCTTCTTGATGTTTGGAGTCGTTAGTAAAATAAAAATCTGCAAAACCCAAGTTTTCTCTCACAGATAAACCTAAAATTTCAGATGCTTTGGCTGCTTCTTCCATTCTTAATTCAGGAGTACCTCTCGTTCCCATCTCCCCACGGGTCATATCAACAATACCCACTTTTTTACCTTGCTGAATTGCTTTTACGAGTGTTCCAGAACAACTTAATTCCACATCGTCTGGATGCGCCACAATGGCTAAAATATCTAATTTCATATTAGGTCTAAAGTCTTTATGATGAATGGTCGGCGATAATCACCCAAGTACCATTTATTTTTTTCCAAGTCAATGAAAAGTGTCCTTGTAGGTCACCTTTATTTCTACTAAGATGCCATTTTCCAATTACCAAAGCTACATTTTTTGATAGTTTTTCTACTTTAATTAAGTTGAATTTCAACTTCCCCATAGCTTCAGTATTTGGGTAAGATTTTTTATAATTATCTAAAGTAGCTTGCCAACCGTTGGTCACACCACTTTTTCCAATAAATAATAAATCATCCGACTCCCAATAGCCGTTCATAAATTTATCTAGATCCCCCCTATTCCAAGCATTTTCTTGACGTGATAAAGTCTCTTTGATGATATCAATATCTTTATCTACTTTTTGAGCAAAAGTAAAATGTGTAAGGAGTAAAGCGATGAAAAAGAAAAGGTTTTTCATGAGTTTGAATTGGTTATTATAATTGAGTTCAAAATCAAAAGTTCTTCAATAATTCTACTCTTTCGTAAAATCATTTGATAAAACAGTAAAAAATGAAGGTGATGTTAATCTATGAAATTCACATCACCTTCTTTCTATTTTAATTGGATTTGACAACGTTACTCGTCATCTCCTGTATTTTCTGACATCGGCCATTCTCCACCATGTTCCAACCATAATTGATTGTAAGCAAAGGAATGATGATTTGGATAGATCTTGTAGAAACGATCCGACACCAATTCAAAGATTTTTCTCTTTAACTCATCCACTCCTTCATTCTTGATAGCTGAAAGGAAAATATGATTATACTCAGAAGCTAAATAACTTTCTTTCCACTCTTCTAAAGTTGCAGGAGGATTATCTTCAAATGGTGGGTACTCTTTATCCACATAGTTATCCACTTTATTAAACACCAATAATGTGGGTTTATCAGTGGCTTTAATCTCTAGCAATGTTTTATTCACAATTTCGATGTGCTCTTCGAAAGATTCATGCGAGATATCAACAACATGGATCAATAAATCTGCTTCAACAATCTCATCTAAGGTAGATTTAAAAGATTCGATCAACGTTGTTGGTAACTTTCTGATAAAACCTACTGTATCGGTCATCAAGAAAGGAACGTTGTTCATGGTAATCTTTCTTACCGTAGAATCTACTGTTGCAAAAAGCTTATTTTCTGCAAATACATCTGCTTTAGATAACAGACGCATAATAGTAGACTTCCCGACGTTGGTATATCCTACAAGGGCAGCACGAACCTCACGATCACGGTTCTTTCTTCTCAAATCAGATTGCGTTTCAATCTTCTTCAGTTTCTTACGTAATAAAGAGATCTTATCACGAATGATACGCTTATCTGTTTCCAATTCAGTCTCACCAGGACCTTTCATACCTACACCACCTCTTTGTCTAGAGTGGTGAGTCCATAGATTGGTTAATCGAGGAAGCATGTATTGGTATTGTGCCAATTCTACCTGAGTTTTTGCCTGAGCTGATTTAGCTCTCATGGCAAAAATTTGAAGAATTAATAATGATCTATCTATGATCATCACATCTTCAATTTCTCTGTCTAGGTTTCTAGCATGGGCGGAAGATAAATCATCATCAAAAATGATGGTATCTATCCCTTCTGCTTGTACATAAGTTAAAATTTCGTCTAACTTACCTTTTCCAACAAAAGTTCTCTTATCGGGATGATCTAAACGTTGGATGAATTTTTTTTCTGTTTTGATCCCTAAAGTTGATGCTAAGAATGCCAATTCATCTAGGTATTCCTCTGCTTTTTCTAACTTTTGATCTTTAAGTGATACCCCTACCAAAACGGCTCTTGGAGCTTTATCACTTTCTGCTTTAATATGATGAAATTCTTTTTTCAAGAAATTATATTTTAAATGTCTATTCTGATCAGTCTCTTTACAAAATTAAGAATTAATCGCATTCATCTCTAAAAGATGCTCAAGATGATGTGTTTTTATACCATGTATTTTCTTAATCTCATTGATCTGATCTACTACTTCTTGCTTCGGTGTATCTCTTATTTCGTCTTGAACCCCAACAACCAACACATTCTTCGGTGTATGTTCTGTTGTGATAAATTCAAAGACTTTTGTTTTATACCCAAAGGCTTCCATAATTAATGCTCGAATACCATCGGTTAGCAACTCTGCTTGGCGTTCTTTTAGAATTCCAAACTGTGTGATTTTTTCTAAAGCATCATCAGGAGATAATTGTTTTCTTATTTGTTTGTGACAACAAGGTGCACAGACAATCACTTTAGATTGTGATTTAATACCTCTAAAAATTGCATCATCAGTTGCGGTATCGCAAGCATGTAAAGCAATCAATAGATCAATATGTGGCAACTCCGCCTCTTTAATAGTCCCCTCAACAAACTCTAAATTATTAAACTGAGAACGTTCGGCTATATCATTACATTTTTTCACTAATTCTTCGCGCATTTCCACTCCAATTACATGAGGGTCTTGCTGCGCTACATTTTTTAAATAGTCGTACAATCCGAAAGTTAAGTATCCTTTACCTGCTCCCATATCTACCACATTGTAAGAACCATCAAACTTAACATTCTTCAAAATTCCATCAATAATTTCAACATATTTGTTTAACTGACGGTATTTGTCTTGCATGTTGTTTTTTACCTTGAACTCTTTAGTGGTCACTCCTAGTTCTTGTAAATAGACTTTATCCTTGGTATCAATCAAGCGATTTTTTTGCTTGTCATGAGACAACTTAGGTTTGTCTTTTGTCGAAGCCGGCTTCACTCTTAACTTAGCAGATTGTTTTGGAGAAATCAATAAATGATAATCCGCTTCTAGTGTATATAAATCTGCATTATAGAATTCATCTTCTAAATACTTACTTATTTTAGTCACTACTTCTTCTACAGGATAATTCTTAGTAATATCGTTGGTTGGGTAACGATACAAACAAGACAAATGAACTCCCTTTTTTAATTCTACCAATTTACCATTAATAGACTTTAAATCGTTTTGTTTATTCCTTTTGTTTGATAAAGTGACTTTAACGAAAGTATTGTTTTTCAAGCTATCTTGTAAGTGTTGCTCGAATTTATCTACGTTGATGAGACTCATATATTTTTATTCAGATTAGAATACAAAAATACTGAATTGATCTAAACATTTGATCTTAATAGATTTAAAAGTTAACGGATTATAGAAAACTGATGGATTTCTTCTCCTTCTTTTACGATCAAAATATAAAATCCTCTTTTTAAATGTAGATGGTTCAATTGATTTTGAGAAATTTCACCCTTTTCTATTAAAATCCCTTGGTTATCGTAAAGCCAATAATTTGGTTTAGATATAAAGTTTCTAGAAAATCTGATTGGATTTTGAGTCCCTGGATAATGTCCGATAAGACTCATTTCAAGTAGTTCTACCTCTTTTTCAAGTACAGTAATCCGTTTTTCATTACTCCAATCCCCAAATTCTTGCGTCTGGTTGAAGAAGGCTCGACTTTTAACTGCATAGCTTTTCCCTTCTGATAATTGTAATGCTATTTGACCACCCTCAACTACATATATTTCCGATGATCTATTTTCATCAATAACCATAAGTTGATAATCAGATGCGCCATAAATTGAAGATAAACTAACAGTTAATTGTTCTGCTATTAACTCTGTAGAAAGCTCAGGTATTCCGAGCCTCTTACTTCCGTTTACTTTAAAATCAACTTCATCAAAAAATTGGTCGTTTTGGAATTTCAAATGATGTTGAGTAGTTCCCAAAAACTGAGGAAGATGTATAGAAATTATATTATCAATCAATTCATAATCTATTTCTTCTCCATCTAATAAAACCTCATTTATTTGATTAGCATTTGAAATATTAATACTAATTTTTTCATCACCCTGTTCAATATAAGAAGTGGATAAAACTCTAAATGGAAGTGGTAAATAATACGGATCTCTCTCCATCACTGTGTTTCCTTCATTGTCTACCAAATCGACAACCAAACCAGTAATAATATCGTTCATTTTAATCAATTGTTCGTACTCGATAACACAACTAAAAACACTTTCCTCAATAGTTCTTTGATCGTTTCTCACCCTATATTCGTAACTTTCAGCCAACCCTTTCATGAATACTTTTAAATACAAAGGTGCATTAGGATGAATATTATGATTGGTTGTATCCACACTCAATAATAAATTAGTCTGTATCCCTTTACTTCTTATTTCTGATAGTGGTTGTAATGAAAATAATTCTACATTATTGATATTTAGTGTTGTGAATTTGGTGGTATCAGACCAATTAGAACCTTTGGATTTTATCATCAACAGATATTCCTTTCCTCCTTCTAAATTTTCTAATTGAAGTATTTCTTCCGAAACCACTTGATGTAGATTTCCATTTAATGAGACAATCAAACTATCATATTTATTCCAATTTTCAACTTCAAAATATGCTTTTGTAGGGTAACTACCCTTAAAAGTAACTTGTGGCATTTCTTCTTTGGTGCTCACAAAATATGATGATTTCTCACTTTCATGTAAAAAATTAAATCTCACTTCATATTCCTTCGCTTCTGATAAATTTGAAAACGTCACTTCTTTATTATTATCGATTATCGATAACAATAATTGATCGTCTTCATAAATAGAATAATTAATAAAATCAGTTGAGTCTGCATCTACAGTAATTGCAATACTTTCTGATGTCGAAGAAGAAAATAGTAATTGAGGTGCTTTTCTTAGACTCGAAATATTCATCACCCAACCTATACCTACGGTTGAATAATCACTAAAGAACTTAAGTTTAAAACCCCCACTTTCTGAGGTACTAACAAGCTTCCCTACTTTATAATAATCTCCTGTTATTCTAGTAATCAGCACATCATTATCATCGTATATTTCTAGATAATCTACACCCGGTTCCAGGAAAAAATCAATAAAGTCAATCTCTAAAACTTCACCTTCATTTTGTGGTCTTAAAACTTGAATTACTTCTTGATTTTTACTGTAAAAACTATTAATTCCCTCAGGGTCTGTATGAGTAACTTCAGAGATAAAAAGAGTATCCGAAGACATTTTTTCTATTTTAGAATGAGGTGTTTTTATAACAATATTTTCAGACCATTTCGATGACTTCTCTTTCACTTTTACATTATAAAGAGTACTTGGTAAAAGGTCACTTATGGTAATGTTTTTTGATGTGGTAACAAATGATCGAGAGAACTCCCCTTCACTCATAAAAACTTCAAATTCGCCAGTACCATCATAACTCCATTGCATTGACACTGCGTTCTCATATATTGATTTGTGAACTAATTTTGGTGGTGATTGCAATGTTTTAAATGTTTGTGATGGGGTATAAATAGTTCCTTTTTTTCGAAGACATACTTCATAGTTTTCCCCTTTTGATAATTCATCTATCAGTATTTGAGATGAATTTGATGAATAAGTTCTGTAAGTATTATTTGATGGATAATATAATTGAATGGTATATTCTTCTTGTTGTTCATTTTCCCATTTAACTACACAATAGGTATCGTGTGTGTCTAATGTAAGCGCTTGATCGAAGTCTCTCATAGGTGCCAACACCACTTCAAATCCTTCTTTTTGTTTAGAACTATTGGTTAGAAAAGTGAGAAATAGTTCAGACGAATTAGAAAAGATCCATCGCCCATTTGCATTGTCTCCAGATAAATAAAATTCTAGTGTCTTTGAAGAAATATTTTTTTGATTGGTAGCTACTAAATAATCTCTACTTGATTCCAAGTCTAAATAATTCACATACATCCCTATAAAAAGACTATCATCTACAATAAACCTTTGAACGATATTCTCTCTGCTTTTATACAATTCTCCGTAATTACTAGGGTCGGTTAAAATTATTGGAGAGGAAAGAGGTGTACTTATATTGTTTGAGATTTTATATCTTTCATTGGTAGGTAATGTCGTCACCATTTTTTCATCAGAAAAAAACTGTTCTCCTTCCCTTTTACATTTATAATAATACGCTTTATTGTGAGACAAACCTGTTACATTAACGACATCCTCACTTGTCACAGTGTTAAACACCACCCCATATTTATCTCTTATTTCTAAAACTCTCTGAGAAGGCGCATCAATAAAATTAAAATGTAATGAGTTTTCAGTCTTTCTATCAACATTGACTTCTAATGTTGAAGCTGTATTTAATTCAATTGGTATATCGAAATAATCTGCTTTTTCATCGTATGAACAACTAAAAGGAATATCGTAATATTTCATTCCAACCCTTAAATTATAATTTCCAGACACTATGCCTGTACTTGGAATACTAAAATTAATTGTATGAGTACCTATTTCAGGAGTTAATTGTACGATCAATTCCTTGTTATCATCAAAGTCTCCGTCCTTATTGAAATCAACAAAAATGGCCCAACCTAGTTTTACCCTGATATCAGCATAGCCAGGTGTTAATACCAACTGATAATCAGTATTACCTATTATGGGTACTCCTTGATGTTCAGAAATATTGTAACCATCATTACGGCTACCTTTAAATGAAACATCATTAATTATACACTCTTGAATCCATTCATATTGGTCATTTACATTTGGAATACAATCTACTTGAGAAAATAGATTTGTCAGGGTAATAAAATATATGATAATGAATAAGCCAATATTGCCTTTAAGTAAGTAGTTGATCATGGGTAGTAATACAATAGTTAATTATTAGGTTTTCATGTAGTCACCCTTAAAATACTGAATAATAAGTAATTAACCTTTAATATCACAAAATCTTATTATTTTCCCTTGATATATTAAAAAGGGCCACTTTCTTATCGAAAGTGGCCCTATCTCCTATATGTAAGACTCTATATTTATCTAACAATTAGTTTTTTCACTTTAATTTGACTTCCATCAATCACCTTTATGAAATACATACCGGTAGAAAAATCTCGAATAGATACTGAAATTTCATTTTGAGTATTTGGATCAACAACTAAATAACTTAATTGAACTCCATTGCTATTTAAAATTACTACTTCCACAGGATTATCATATTGGCTAAATGCTATAGATACATCATCTGTATTATTCGGGTTAGGATAAACGATAAAATCATTGTTATCCTCAAGAGTTGTGTTTTCTGTATTTAAAATACTAACTGGTCCAAATATTTCAAATTTACCATCAAAATCAGTTTGAATTAATCTATAATAAGACTTCCCTGTTAATGGTTTTTTATCGATATAAGAATATTTCACTCTATAATTAGTATTACCACGACCTTCTACGAAATCAATTTCCTCCCAGTTTTTATTATCTAATGATCTCTCAATATAAAAACCATCATTATTAATTTCTGTTGCCGTTGCCCAATCTAATAATACTTCATCATTTTGGATAGAAGCAGTGAATGAAATTAATTCTACAGGAAGATCCGGGTCTAAGCTTGCTACTGTTATAAGGTTATCTGAATTACCTGGGTTACCTAATATTTCAGACATAGTACGCATGTTAGACATTCTAGTACCTGATGGTGGTGGAGGTGAACCATAAAATACAATTGGAGAAGATTGAATAACTCCACCTGTAACTAGGTAATCTGGAGCATCAGACTGTAAATAATTCCAAGTATCCTCACCATTTTCATGATGTAATAATCTAATACTACTTTCTGTTGCAAAACCTTCTAATTTACCATCATAAATGAAGTTAACATGTGTAGAAAACTCTTCAGTTTGTCTAGCTGGTGTTTCACCTACTGTCAAGGGGTTTAATTCCCAGTGTCCTGAATTATAAACACCTTTGATATCAGTTGGTAAATTTATATCAGTGACATCATCATCATTTAATGTTTTCATACCATCTAGGTATTCTACTTGCCAAACAATGTGAGTTTGTCCAGCAGCAATTTTTTTATGAGTAAACGTTTCTTTTTCCTCAATCTGACCTATACCAATAGGGTGGAATTCTGTTAGTTTACCAATTGGGAAGAAAGAGGCTCCTTCGTGAGTTGCCAAAATTCTGAACTGTGCACGACCTGTAATGTAAGAATCATAACTTTGGTTTACTACATCAGAAGGTGCATAATCAATGGTTCCATTAAAATATAAGAAACCTTTAACACCTGGATTTAATTTAGAGTTAGATGAAATTCTACCGTCTAATAAAGTCATTCCAGTTCCTACAAATAGATTTTTTTCCAACTGTATAGCCTCTTGAGTAGCTTCGGTCGTATTGTTATTTAAAACAAGTCGTTTTAAAGCAGAATCTTTATCATTTCCAACTTCTACAATCTGACGAGTTGTACCCTCTAATAAGAATGTAAGGTCGTTAGAACTTAATGTCACTCCATCTTCAAACTTGATATCGTGTTTTAAAACAAACTCCTTTTCTCCAGAGACAGAATTAAAACTTTTGATTATTGCCCCTTGTTTAGCGATGAAATCACCATTAACAATAATTTTTGACCCACCATTTAAGTACAATCTTGCCGCTTTATTTCCACCAGCAGTTCCTTCTAATGTTAAGTCTGTATTTACTGTTACTGTCACTTGGTTTTTATCGCCAATAATTAAACCTGCATTTTCTTTAATGGTTAACCCGTCTAAACCAATTGTAATATTATTATTGATAGTATAAACTGGATATGTCTGCCCAGCAAAACCATTTGTTGGTGCCTCTAAAGTTAATTCTTCAATTCCCGAAACAGTGTTATTAATAGCATTGATGTTATAGAAGGATACTTCATATTCTCCTGAACCATCTAACTTTTCAACATCTTCTTCGTATGAATTATCACCTGGAATATCCATAATCACACCACCTTTACTTAGTGTGAAGAAATCCACCCAGTTATCATCAAGTAATCTTTCTAAACGCATTACTAAACGACCACTTCCATCTACCTTACCAACACTACCTCCGTTTGCACCGTCAGTTAATATCAAACGACCATTATCGTAATTTGCATCTTGCCCTTCGATTGTAATTTCTGCTAATTCAGCAGGATCATCTAAGACTACTGAAGTACCTCTAATAACTTCAACAATATCACCTAGTGATGGATAAATACCTACACCTGCATTTGCCCAAATAGAATTATCATAATCGTAAACTTCCCATGAAGTTTCATCATTCCAAGTCAACTCAGGAATTACATTTCCTTTTAAAACTTGTCCTTTTGTTCTATAGCGAGGAACTCTATCAATGATATCTTCTTCATGACCAATTACAAATAAAGCTTCAAAAATACCACCTTCTTTAGGTGACCAAGTTGGTTCATCAATTTTGAAAATTCCGTAATTATCTGTTTCGTTTACCTCAGTAATTGTCAAATCAGTAAACGTATCATCTAAGTTTACAGAAGCAATATATTGTGCTTCATCTGCTCCGTTAATCACATCCGATTCATCATAATAGGTATGGAATGTAATTTCCATATTTGCAGGCATATTTAGTAAATCACCATTATTATCGATGATAGAGGCATACCAAGCAAAGTCTAAAATTTTAGCATTTGACTGATCTTTTCCTTCAACAATTGCTTTAACAGGAATTTCATTTAGGATATTTAGTTTCACCCCAAAATAAGTATCTGCTCCACCGTTATTTCCTAACTGTAATTGTAGTGGAGTAAACTTAGCGCCAACACCCAATGGAATCCATATGTTATCTGTACCTTTTTCTTTAATGAACTTTTGCACACCACCATTTCTGTTTCGGTCAGTTACAACAATCATGTTCGTAATTCCAAAATCAGTAATAGCTGCTAGATCATTTGCACCAGTAACAGATGAGTTTTCATTTAACTTTAATGTATTCTCAGCAATCATCAGATTACCTTCTTTCAGTTGAAGGTTTCCTTCAATGACTAAAGTTTGGAAAGCATCCTCATTTTCAGGGTCTTTTAAAGTGACATTTTTATCATTATCAATCACTAAAGTATAAACCACTCCATTATCAGATTTAATTAACTGATTATCTGTTCCTGCCATTATTAAATGACCATTTTGAGAAACATCATGAGAAATAGTACCTGCATTTAGTAATAGATTACCATAAACATATGTATCAGTCATGATATCAGTCTGACCTTCTAACAAATTAGGACCTAATCGAGAAGCATCATTGATCGTCAAATCTTTTAGTATTCCTATTCCATTATCATTAGCAGGTGTTTTTCCGTATTGAGGAATAAGCCTTGTACCTGCTGCCGAAATATTGACATTACCGAATTTATAGATACCTAATGAAGATCCATCTTGAGGTTTATCTCTTAAGTATTGACTCTTCTCTGCAAGGAAATAGGTCGTTGCATTTTCAGAATTGAAAGTACCACTATTATATATATCTCCTTTTGAATACACATCTTTAATATCTTGATCGAAAACTGTCGAAGAAGCTAAATAGAAATTCCCGACAAAGTTTAGATCATTGTCTATCAAAGTTGCAAATCCTTGAGAAAGCTCAATATCACCTAATGAAATCGTAGAATTAATAGCAAATTCGTTAGCTCCGTTACCTTGAATTAAAATTCTTGATGGCATCGACATGTCCCCATCTTTGTAGAAATTACTTGATAAAGAACTGCTAGGTGTAAATATCAAACTAGCATTAGAGCCATTCATTGTAGCACTTCCTAATAAAGTAAATGAATTCGTTAAATCACCCTCTACATATTGGAAATCTAAATTGATAGAACCCTCATCAGTAATTTCAAAAATACCTCTAGTCTTCGCAAGAGTTGGGATATCTTGACCTCCAATTTGAGCTTTTCCTCCACTTTGGTAGTAAGTTAAAGTACCTACAGAGTTGTTCAAACTTCTTCTTACTTGACCACCTACAATGAATTCACCACTCTTTACAGTGATAAAAGCATTTCCTGAAACACCATATGATATAAAATTATAAGTTCCTTGATTAAAGTAAATGTTACCTCCATCAGCTTCTAATTTACCATCCAATAGCATACCTCCTGCAAAAAGATCATCACCGTCATCATCAAGATCTAGAGACGATATTGAAACAGTAGCATTTTCTTTAACTACTAATGCAGCATCTGATGCTAAGTAATAAATTTCACCACCACTATTTAAATCAATGCTGATTGTTCTAGTTGGAGTAGCAGGTGCTAATATGAAAGTACCACTATTTAAAACAAGAGATTTTTCTTCCGATGTCCCATTTGGTTCCTTTGCTAAATCAAAAGTGTTTTGAACCTCAAATGAAGCATTTTTACCTTTGTTCATTGTGATATCATAGAACTCAGGAGTCTCTATATTTTGAACATCTGTATGACTAAATACACCATTATCTTCACCTATAAGGTTGATAGTTACTTTAGAGACATCTGCCTCTAATGCTCCTCCTCCGTTGGTGCCACCACCAAATAAATCAATCATTTTTGTATCCTCAAGAGCAATATTTTGAGAAACATTAATAGTATGATTAATTGGAGTACCCACTGCGTTACCTTGTTCTATATAAATGTAATTTTTATCTTCTGCTTCAGGCCCTCCTCCAGATGTGATTTGCTGAGTTGCTAGATTCTTTACATTCACTGTTTTAGGGAAAGCACCATCTTTACTAAATAATAAAGTACCATTGTTTTTGACAGTTAATGTTTCCTCTACAGTAATATTACCATTTTCCTCATTGGCGTTTACATATAAAACACCTCTGAAGAATATATCAATTGCATAAGCATTGAAATCATAATCAAAATATCCTGAACCACCATAGATTTCGACCGTTGGATATTCGGTAAGATTATAGTTTGGAACTTTAGTTAAAGAAGTAAGAGCATGTTCATCTTGGTGAGGAATCACACCTAAAGACTCTTCTCCAACTCCACCTTTCAGTTTATAAGGGAACATCAATTTCATAATACTTGAATTGTTGTCGGCCCATTCCCCGAAATCACCATTTAATTGAGGTTCAAAATATGGATCTGGTTCAGAAACACCAAAATCAATGGCTAATTCACCCGCACCAGTTACTTTACCGATATTTAGATGTCCGCCATAAATTTTTAAAGTACCTCTTCTATTATTTGAATGCTCAAACCTTAATTCTGCCAAGTCTACATTATCACCATTCTCTAATGAAGTAACAAAACTCTTCTGTCTATCTAAAATGATTCCAGTAGTAGTAAAATCTTCTGTACCTAAAATAGCTACATCATTTGCCGTTGGTAATTCTGATGCATTAGCTATTGGAGTTAATGCATCTGCATCATTGTATTTAGCTTCATCTAAAACATACCAGTTAAGGTAATTGTCCCAAGTATTGGAACCTTCACCTACTCCATAATCATAACTTTTACCATCTGCAGTAAGTTTATTATGATAAACTAAAATTCTAGGAGCTCCTGTGAATCTGTCTGGATGTCCTACCGTATAATTCGCATTTTCTAATGTAAAATCATTTGACCCATCATAATCCTCTTCGAAAGAAAATAATAATTTGTCTTTATAATATTCTTCTACTGGGTCATAAGCAAAGTTTCTATTATTCCTTGAGATAGCTAAAATATCTCTTTTGATATCACTTGTAGAGAAGTTGGTAATATTACCGCTTCCATCAAATACTGGAGAATCAAAACTAGTTCTTTCGTAGGTAGAATTAACTAAAGCATTGTTTTCTCTAATGAAATTGTCGCCATCTAGTACTTTACCTGGAGCTAAAGTGGCCAATAAAGTCTCATCCATATCGTTATTATCCGATGTGAATGGGTTATTACCTGCTCCAAAATTATTTGGAATTTCGAAGAACCATCTTACTGTTGGTAGATTAACATCCTCAATAAAATCGGATCTATCTACATTCCAATAAATATTTAATAACTCGTCAGAAACTGTCTGGTTTGCTGTTGGTAGTTTAGATAAAGCAGGTGAAACAGTAATATAACCATCATTAGTTGTTGTTTTATTAGTTATTAAAACTGTTGCAGGAGTATATACATAATCACCATTGTATTCAACAGCCATTGGGAAAGTCAACGCTTGCCCCCAAAATGCTCTTGAATTAGCTTGATATATTTGATCAGTTCCATGATTAGCTGTATATGCTAAGTTTTTCTCCTTATCATAAATATGATAAGGTTGATAAACCGTTCGAGTACCATCATCTACTTTCAGCTTTAAACCACCTCCTGATGCTTTTCCATCAGTTACAAAGAAATTATTGTAAACTTTTGTTTGCCATGAATTGGCACCTCTAGTTAAGTCTCCTTTACCAAATCGAGGCATCGATTCTTCTATACAACCAGGTTCTCCTGAACATACAACACTAATAGTAGTTCCATACCTAAAACGATCAATGGTTAATAAATAACTAGATAGATTAACTGTACCAGAAATATATTCAACTCGGTTTAATGCAACATCACTAGAGAATGAAAGTTTATGATCTTCTAAATACAAACGTGTATTTCCAAAAACAGAAGAATTGATTGTTTCAATATCTACATCACCTTCTCTGAATTTTAATAATGCATTTACACCAGTAGTTCCTTCTGTTTCACTTTCATCTCCACTTCCTGTATAAACTCCAAATATACCGTGGTTAACGATTGAAGCCCCTGGTTTAAACATTCTCACTGAATAGTTTCTATGATCAAATGTTCCCCTTAATAATTCAAAATCACCTTCAAAATCAAGTAAGTTAGAATAGTTTTCACTACCATCTGGTTGAGGGTTTCCATCCTTGTCATAAGGAATAGGTCCCATGGCATCAGTTGGGATACCATAATATTCTGCTTCTGATTTAATTGCAACTGAAAATTGAGACCCTCCATTAAGTGTTACTTTATTGGCTAGGTTATCTTTGTTGATTCTAATATTACCAAAAGATATATTTCCTGTTTCAGCACTTATATCTTCATCCAAAGGATAATCAAAATATATTTCCGAATCTTCATTACCTATGATATTAATCCAACCAACAGAACTTTGAAACCAATTGGCAGCATTGTCAGAGGTATTTCTAATAGAACCTGTATAAACAAAAGGTTCTTGTTGAGTAATAGTAAGGTTTTTCTTGATGTAAATGTCCTTATTATTACCATCTAATTTACTAGCTCCTAATGAAAGAGACCCTTCAATATGTAAGTCTGTTGCAGGAGTAACAATACTATTTCCATTCCAAGTGTATGTTGCATCTCCTAGAATTACTGTACCCTCACCGATTGTATTAACATTATAAAAAGGAGCAGATGAATTGACTATAAAATCATTACCTGAAGTAGTTAAGATGTTGATTTCTCCACCAGAAACATTTACATTTTCAGGTTTTGTTACAATATGAATACCCTTATTATCAGGAGCTGAAATATTCAATTCTGCTCCGTCATACATTTCAAATGTATTATCAGGGAAAGGTAAAACTAAAGAATAAAAGTTTTGATATGTACCATATATATATGTTGTACCACCAAAAAGTTTGATTGACCCTCTATGAATGGCACTAAATGAACCGATTGTAGGACGAATTACTGAAGTCTTTAATGTTCCACTGTTCATCTCCAATTGCCCCGTTTCTCTCATAGTGATACCATGAGTTGGCAATGCAGAAGCTCCAGAGCCTGTATACATATCAAAAATTCCGCCTTCTACTTTCAAGTTACCAGCTAAATAGAAAACATTACCAGTACTCATCTTTAAAATACTACCAGTTCCTACTTCCAAGGTACAATCTTCTGATAAGGTATATTGAAAAGAACCATTTCCAACATTCTGAAAATCATGATGTATACCCACTCCTGTATTTAAAATACCTTTTATAATAGTGAATCCAGCTCCATCATCATCAACAGTAAGGTTATTAGGATTGGAAGCAGTGATATTTAATCTTGTATTTACTCCTTTATTAACATATATCTGATCAAATTCATTACTATTATTAAAAGTAAAAGTCTGCTCATTATTTTCATCAATGGCTCTTAATGAAACTTTAGGAGCATTTACTTCTCCTTCAAATAACGCATCACCATAAATATTGAAAATATGATCATTTGTATCATTAATGTTTGTATCAAACTTTCCATTAGTAGAAACAATCACATCATGATGTACACTTAACGTATGTGATCCTCCTACAAAAGTTCCTCCTGAAAAATCACCAAAGGCTACATTACCCGTTACAATATCAAGATTACCATCGATATCAAGGTCTTGAAAATACAATGTTTTCCCGACCAAGTTGACAGATACATTTCCTAATTCATAGCTTCGAGAATTATCTAAAATTATATCATTAACACCCAAAAAACGGATTGTACCAACTTTATTTATTCCTTCATTATAATTGTAGAAACCGTTAGCACTACTTTTTCCATCACCTAATGGAATATTATTCGTTTTTAGAGTTATTTCTCCTGTTCCTTCTAGTGTTGAAAAAGTATGTCCCTTGGTATCTTTTAATTCTAAGATACCATTCTCTTCTACAACTAACTTTTTAAAGAATAAGTTATCGTTTTCTGCTGTAACAGTTTCACCTCCTAAAATATGTACTTCGTCATTTTGTTGAGGAACACCGTTTGTACCCCCTACACCGTTTGAAGATGTTGTCCATGATAATGGATCTGTAAATGTTTTAGTACCACCGCCAGTTGTTGTGTACCAAACTTCAGAAGTATATAGTCTATACTTATCATCTATATATTCTTCTAGTTCTTCTCTATATGTATTTGATGAAACAGGATCCACATCTTCTAATCCTGAAGAATAAATAATTATTTCTGCTACTTCTCCATGAAAAGTATCTGTGATATCACTATTTGTAGTATGTGTACCAATATAAATATCTGATTCACTCCCTTTTAAACCGTCGTTAGTATTAAACTCTACTTCTACAACATGCCATTTCCCTTTCTCCCATTTATAATTATCGGCAGATTTATAAGTGTTTTCAGCATAATTAGTTAAAGGGGATCCAAAATCTAAAGAGTATTTACCAGATATATTAGATAATGCATCAAAAGAAAAGCGATTGTACTCGCCACCTCCATTATACTTCATTCCTAAAGCAACATGACGATTATGGCCACCAATAATAGCATTTGTACTATTTCGACTGGACCCACTACTTTCTTCATCAGATTTAAAAATAACATAGATAGATTTCACATTAGTGATATCTCCTGTATATTTTAAATACTGTAGGTCTGCAAATTTGATAGTAGGGTTTCCTACTAAACCATTATTTATTTGAGTAGGTCTTGTTCCTGCTTCTGAAATAAAAGTAACAGAATTAGATTTATCTGCCCAAGAAGATACATTTCCACTTCCATCGATTACAACATCTGCGGCATCGAAATGATGTATTAAATTAGTAGAAGGTGGTGTTTGAGAATATAGGGTATGGCTTATAGTAAATAATAAAAGTACTATTGAAACCCAATAAGAAGTTTTTAATGTCATGTTAAAATGGAGGTAAATATACTATTCAGTAAACGTTAGGTAATGCAACAAATTTTAAATAATAACGAAAGTAACCAATGAAATTGGGTGAAATATATAGCGAATTAAATCACAGTTAATCATATGAAATTGCTTTAATAGTTTTATGTTATTTTAAATAAAAGGACAGAGTTAAAATTACATTAACACCTAAACATTACACTTTCATCCGATGGTTTAACAGTAGAAAAAAACGCTAATTAATTGTCGTGAACATATTTAAAGGTTGTAATTTATTAATAAAAAATAATAACAAAGTAAGTATTGTTAATTTATTTGTAAACATCAACCTATTTGCGTCTAATAATACAATTAAATATAAACATAATACAAGTAAAATTTACTATCAAAATACTGTAAATGAAACTTTTAATTAAAAAAACATTTAATTTATTACATGTTAAATTATATTCTTTTTTTTAAGAAAAAAGTATTAATTGATTGATTGAATAAATAATTTATCAGATTGTAATGGAATTATTGACAGTATTTATTTCTAATAATAGTTATTAGCTATTACTTTTATAATCAACAAAAATCATTATTGATTTTACTAAAAGGAATTAGCCTAGATGAAATTATTAAAATTAGGATGTGCTTTAGCTCTATTTTCTATTTTTACTTCTTGTGATCAAAAGAAAAACAAAGAGTCAAACATACAGAATCCTGTTGAGGAAATAAGCTACGAAGTTGACACAACAAATTACCTGTATAATATAAATATTGATACGCTTCAGATATATCAAAATAAAGTAAAAAGAAACCAAAGTTTATCAGATATTCTATCGAACGAAGGCGTAGACCATGCTCAAATTTTTGAGTTAGCACATCATGCTAAGGGAATATTTGATGTTAGAAAAATAAAAGTAGGTAATGATTATACATTACTTTATAAACAAGATTCTAATAAAACGCTTGATTACTTTATTTACGATATTGATGACATTAATTATGTTGTTTTTAACTTAGCGGATAGCAATAATGTTTTTACTGGAGAAAAGCCTGTTACTTTAAACAAAAGAGAAGTTGATGGTGTAATCACAGCATCTTTGTATCAAACACTTATGGATCAAGAGGAGTCTCCATTACTTGTTAATCTCTTATCTGATGTTTTTGCATGGCAGATTGACTTTTTCCATATTCAAAAAAATGATGCTTTTAAAGTTATCTTCTATGAAAAAATAGTGGATGAAGAAGTCATCGGAATTGACCATATTGAAGCTTGCCTTTTTACACATCAAGGCAAAGATTATTATGCATTTGAATATCTGTACAATGATAAGGATGAATATTTTGATGAATTTGGGAATAGTCTTAGAAAAGAATTTTTAAAAGCCCCTCTTCATTTTTCAAGAATTTCTTCTTCTTTCTCTTACAAAAGGTATCACCCTGTACAAAAGAGATATAAAGCACACTTAGGCACAGATTATGCTGCCCCTATCGGTACTCCTATCCACACAGTGGGCGATGGAGAAATTACAGCTGCAGGTTATTCAAAATATAATGGTAATTATGTAAAAGTTCGCCATAACTCTGTGTATACTACCCAATACCTTCATATGAATAAAATCAAAAAAGGTATTCGTAGAGGTGTAATGGTAAAACAAGGTGATATGATTGGTACTGTTGGAAAAACAGGTTTAGCTACTGGACCACATCTATGTTTCCGTTTCTGGAAAAATGGTCAGCAGGTAGACCCAAGACGTCAAGAAATTCCTTCTTCTGATCCTCTCCCAGATTCTTTATTAATTGATTATCATAAATACATTATGCCATTGAAATTGGAGTTGGATAAAGATCACTTAATTGTCGCAGAAAATGATTCAACTACTGTCAACACATCATCTTAATGCATTAACCACTTTATTTAGAGAAGTGAAAATTGGTTTAACGTCTTTAGGTTTAGACCAATGGGATGATGAATATCCGCAAGAAAATGATCTTGCTAAAGATATTGAACGACAAGAAGCCTATGGGTATTTTATAGAAAATGAATTGGTTGGTTATGCCGTTTTCAATCAATTATTTGATGTGGAATACAACGACATACAATGGCTTAATACTTCTGATCAATTTTTAGTAATGCACCGATTATGTGTTTCTCCAAAACACCAAGGACGTGGAATTGCTAAAGAATTTATAGCTTTCGGTGAAACGTTATGTATAGATCAAAGAGCTCGTTCTTTAAGGTTTGATGCTTTTAAACAGAATCCTATTTCTGGAAAATTATATCAAAAACTTGGGTATCAAATACTCGGGGAAGTCACTTTCCGTAAAGGTCAATTTGATTGTTTTGAGAAAATCATCTACTAGTATCCAATTGGTAAAATAGAAAACAAAAAAATAGTCAGTTTCAATAAATGAAACTGACTATTTTTATTTATAGATCAACCTAGGCTGATCATCAATTAGCTCTTTAATGAAGGAACTTCTACCACTTCGTTTACGTCTGCAGCATAATCTACACCGTCCACTTTGAAACCGAATAAGTTGAAGAAGTCATCAGAGTAACCTTTCAAGTCACCAATATCTGATAGGTTTTCTGTAGTAGCGATTGCCCAAAGCTCATCCACTTTTGCTTGAACATCTTCTCTCATTTCCCAATCATCAATTCTGATTCTACCCTTATCATCCAATTTCATATCGCTACCATAAATTCTATCAGCATATAAACGTTGGATTTGCTCGATACAACCTTCGTGGATACCTTCCGCTTTCATAATTTTGTACAATAAAGAAATGTACAATGGAATTACTGGAATAGCCGAAGAAGCTTGTGTTACTAATGCTTTATTCACAGAAACAACTGCTTTACCGTTGATGTCTGCTAATTTATCTTGGATTTTGAAAGCTGTAGCTTCCAAATGATCTTTAGCAGCACCGATAGTACCTTTTCTGTAAACTGGCTCCGTTAACTTAGGTCCAATGTAAGAGTAAGCGTATGTCTGAGCACCTTCAGCCAATACACCTGCAGCTTTCATCTCGTCTATCCACATTTCCCAATCATCGCCACCCATTACTTCAACGGTATTTGCAATATCGTCTTCGTTGGCAGGTTGGATTGTTACTTCAGTTACGTTACCTGTATGGAAATCTACCGTTTTGTTAGAGAAAACATCACCGATAGGTTTCAATACTGATTTATGTCTTTTTCCTGTATTAGGATTTGTTCTTACTGGAGATGCCAAAGAATAAATGATTAAGTCTACCTGACCTAAATCTTCTTTGATCATATCAATAGTTTGTTGCTTGATTTCTTTAGAGAAAGCATCACCATTGATACTTTTTGCGTAAAGACCAGCTTCTGCAGCATGCTTTTCAAAAGCAGCAGAATTGTAGTAACCAGGAGAAGCAGGACGTCCAGCAGATGGTCCTTTTTCTAAAAATACACCAATAGTCGATGCTCCACATCCGAAAGCAGATGTAATTCTTGAAGCTAAACCAAAGCCTGTAGATGCACCAATCACCAATACTTTTTTAGCACCGTCGATAGTTCCTTTAGACTTTACATATTCAATCTGATTGATTACATTTTGCTCACATCCTGTTGGGTGGGCTGTCAAACAGATAAAACCCCTTGTTCTAGGTTCGATAATCATCTCTATTCTTATTTATGTCTTTAAGTTGTTTCAAAAAAGACGTTTTTAAATACTGATTTGTCAATTTCAGAGGGCAAAGTTATAAAAAATTGAGAATTAAGAATTAAGAATTAAGATTTTTAAAGTTGATGTGCCTCCATTGCAGCCATAACATATCTAATTTCTCCAAAAGTTACTCCTCCGCCAGCTTCTTCTTTGATTGCCTTAACAGATTTACTTTGTAATTCTTGCATGGCATTTTCTATTAACCTTTGAGTTTTAGGTTTTACCAATTCTTTTAATTCAATTTTACCCATGGCAATACATTTTGCTAAATGATTTTCTACTTTGCTAATTGATTTGCCAATTTCTCTAGCAATTTCACTTGTACTTTTCCCTTTCCTAAATAAAATATAGGTTTCAATATGAGGAGAATACTTCTTTTTTTTCTCTTCCTTTTTAGGTTGAGATTTTAAGGATACTTTTTCCTCTTTGATATGATCTATTTTAAAACTTGGTTTGCCAATTTCAGTTTTTTGTAAATCTGATTTCTTGATATATGATTCTACTAGCTTTTCTGCTCGAATCATTTTTTGAGCGGTAGCATATATTTTAGCAGCAATATCTCTCACTTCTGCCATATACCCTTGTACAAAACGCACTTCTTTTAATGCTTCTAGGTGATCTGTAGCTTTTTTATGAATTTTCTTTAATTCATCATCAAAATACTTTTGTGCCTTTTGCGTTCGCTCAAACAAAAACGTAATATAATCTCCTTCTTTTTTTGATAAGATAGATGCTACCTGTTTTCTAAAACCATCGCCAATACCTTTTATCGTTCTTACTTCCTCTAATATTTCTTCTCCCCAAGGCTTAAAAGTTTGTTTACCCGACAAGTTTTCCACTTTGTCGTATGTTACCAAATGTTCTTCCAGATGTTGAACTAGAAAGCTTAAATTAAAAGCATTCAATAATGTATTGTAGATAAATGTATGTGCCTCTGTTTGAAGATGAGGTGTAAGTTGTTCAATACTCATACTAGATTTAGTAAAAGTACTTAACGAAGCATCAATAGGTACACCTCTTTCACTTATTGGAGAGGATAACACTAATCCGTCTAAAGAGGTTAAACGAGATAATGCTACATACACTTGACCTGCTGCAAATGCCTTCCCTACATCTAATATGGCTTTCTCAAAGGTTAAACCTTGACTTTTATGAACGGTGATTGCCCATGCTAATTTGATTGGATATTGAATAAATCTACCTATCAATTGTTCTTCAACTTCTCCTGTTGCTTTATTTAGAACGTATTTTTTATTTTCCCACTCGTAATCCTCCACTTTAAATTCAGGTGTACCATCATCGAATTTCACCCAAACTTCTGAAGAATTACATTTTGTGATTTGTCCTATTTTACCATTAAAATACTTCGACTCTCCTGAATAATCATTCTTTATGAACATCACTTGAGCTCCTTCTTTTAGTTTTAATTGCTCGGCATTTGGATATTGATGTTCGGGAAAATCACCTTCGATATCCGCTGAATAATTAAACTCTTTCGTATCTAATTCAGCTAACCACTTTTTATTTTTTTCGTCTGCTGTTTTATTATGGGTTGTTAAATGGATGTAACCGTCATCAGATGATTGTTCAAAATCAGGATCATAATGCGTATTGAGAACTTTTACATCATTTGGAGTTACTTTATTCTCTCTAAAATGATTTAGAATATCAACAAAAACTGGATCAGATTGACGATATACTTTTTGTAATTCGACATGTATAGGTCTAAATTCTCTTAAAACTAAAGAGTTGAAAAAATATCCATTCGGATAATAGTTTCTTAGGTACATCCATTCCTCTTGTTTGATTACAGGAGGTAACTGAAGCATATCACCAATAAATAAAACCTGAACACCACCAAAAGGAAGATCTTTTCGAATTCTTACATGCCTAAGTACCTTATCTATAGCATCCAACATATCAGCTCTGAGCATACTGACTTCGTCGATTACTAACAGCTCCATACTTCTTAGGATATCCCTCTTTTTGGAGGTCATTTTAAAGCCTTTAAATATGGACTTTGCAGTATTGATATGAGCTATTGTGGTTACATTATCCTGAAATTCGAAATTTTCATCTGGAATATAAGCACCAAAAGGCAATTGAAATAAAGAGTGTACAGTTACTCCTCCTGCATTAATTGCAGCAATACCGGTAGGAGCACAAACCAATACATTTTTGTGAGTATTTTCTCTTAAAGATCTTAATAATGTTGTTTTTCCTGTCCCCGCTTTTCCTGTGAGAAATATATTACAGTTAGTGGTATTTACATATCTAGAAACCAGCTCAGGTAGTGAATAATCTTCCATGAATCGTTGGTATGTTTGAATTAATTAAACGAAGATAAGCCTTAAAGTTGGTCAATTTTCTTCTAGATAACAAGAGTAAACTCTCTGTATAATTGGATACAACTAAAAAGAAATAAAGAGAGTATACTTTCGGTTATCCTCGATTAAAAGAATTTGGTTAATTGAAACTGATAAGCAAAGTCAGATACTTTATATTCATCATTAGGCCCTGATCTAGAATATTGCCAATTGGCCATAAAAGAGGCGTCTAAATGTTTATTAAAACGTTTACCTATTCCCATTCCTATTTTCGAAACATTATGGAAAACCTCTGGGATTTCATCTTTAATCGGATAATAATACTCTGCTACAAAGGGTAAATAGACTTCCCTATGACTTTTAAAAGGAGTAAAAGAACCAAATACTTTACTTCTGAGTCGAAAATCAAAATTGTATGTTTTACTATCCATTAACCAAGATAACCGTTGCTCATTTTTTAATTGAAAATTTAAAGAGTAAAACTCTGTTTTTATTAATTTAATCACCAATGCCTGCCACGGTCTAAGCTCAAAACGATTATCAATAGAAGAATTAAAATGATAATAAAAAGCAACTCCACCTTTTACATCAAAAGTCTTACTTAAGTTGTATTTCACCGATGTTTCATGATAAATTTTATTCCAATAATTATCATTAAAAATCGTTTCATAGCCAAAGTCAAAAAGCCAATTTAGACGATCTGAAGTTTGCACATGAAAGTACACATCTAACCATAATTGTTGATTGATGACATCTTTTGTTACTGGGTGTTTATCTTGACTTTGAACTGTAGAAGCAACGAAAGAAAGTAGAAATATTAGGTTAAAAAAAGGTTTTTTAAAAGTAAACATTTACTTGTATTATGATTAATAGTAAACAAAGTTAAAAAAATAAAATTCCTTTGTTCTATTATCCACACGATCTTTTATATTTACAGCCTAAAGTAAACTTCAACAGCCAATTTCATGACTAGACTTTTTTTAAGGTTATTCTTTTTTTTAAGTGTATCTACATTCGCCCAAAATAAATATTTCAAAAAATCAGCTCTGCCTAAATGGGTAGATCAAATAGAGTTTGATTCTTCTGCTCATTCTTTTAATAATAAAAAAGGGATAGGTAAACAATATCTATTAATCTCAGATCAGACCAATAGATTATCAAGAGAGTTCTATTATGAAAAAGTAGTTAAGGTATTAGATGCTGATGCCATTCAATCTTCCTCAAATATTGAAATCAATTTTGACCCATCATATGAAAAAATTCTCATGCACAAACTAGAGGTTTTAAGAGATGGAAAAAGAATTGATAAACTACAAAGTCATAAGTTTGAAGTCATCAGGAACGAAACTGATTTGAAGAACTATCTATACCATGGTAATATGTCTGCCATTTATCATATGGATGATATAAGAAAAGGTGACATTATTAGTATGGCATATACTAGGAAGGGGGTTCATCCTTTTTACAAAAAGAAATTTAGTTATAACTATTATCAACAACATTCTACTCCTGTAGATAAAATTTATATCAAGTTACTTCTTGATAAAGACGAGAAAATAAAAAGCAAGGAATTTCAAGGTGCTCAACCTTTTACTACTACCTATCATGATAATGTACAAACACTTACTTATCAAGGAAGTGGTATGGACGATTATACCTATGAAGAGAAAGAAACATCTTGGTATAATGGTTTCAAGAGAGTCAATTTATCCACTTTTCAAAATTGGGGAGAAGTAGTTGAATGGGCATTACCAAAATATGAATACGATAAAAAAGAAATTCATAAAATATGGTCAAAAGAAAAAAATAAAACAAAGGGAATAACTCTTCAGCATAAGATTTTATCTTGGGTACATTTTATTCAAGACGATATTCGATATATGGGTATTGAAAATGGTATCAATGCTTATCAACCGCACAGCCCGACACAGGTTTATCAAAAACGATATGGTGATTGTAAAGATAAATCTCTTTTGTTAGCGGCTCTTTTAAGAGAAGAAGGGGTAGAAGCATATCCCATGTTAGTCCATTCTTCTTTAGGGAAAAATGTAAAGGGTAAATTACCTTCTCCTGGAAGCTTCAATCACTGTATTGTACAACTGAAGTACAATAATCAATGGTATTACGTAGACCCGACTATTAGTAACCAAGGTGGAAATTTAAACAATTATTTCACCCCTGATTATCATTACGGATTAGTAATAAAAGAAGGAAATACTGATTTAGTGCAATTGCCTAAATCCGTTCAGAGTAAAATTAGTATTAATGAATTAATTGATGTTGACTCTGTAGGCGGTGGTGCTACATTTACAATCAGAACAGAGTATTGGGGTAGCAAAGCAGATAACATGAGAGGTTATTTTTCTAATAATGATCATGACTATATCTCTACAGAATTTGAAAAATATTATGCCGGTTTATACGATGGCGTAAGTACTAGAAAACCTATTAAATTCTTAGATAAATCTAGGTTTGAAGAAGGTAGTGTGATTATTGAAGAATTTTATGAAACTGATAATGCTTGGGAAGAAACCAATGATAGCTTAGTCATTTTATTTAGAGTATCGCCTTATGTTTTAGGAGGGGAAATATCATTTGATAAAGTACATCAAAGAAAAACACCTTATTATATAGGAAATCCTGTACAATATGATCAGATAACTACGGTCACACTACCAATAGATTATGATTTGAATGGGGAAGAAGAACATATAAAAAACGAGTTTTTTGTTTATGACTACTCTGTTGTATCAGGAATGAAATCAAATCAGTATGTCGTAAAATACCATTACAAACAAGACTCTAATTATGTAAATGCTGATCTTGCTAAAAAAATTGTAAAAGCAGGCACACAGTTATTCGATAATACGGATTATTCTATCACTTGGAGCTTTAACGCAGAGAACTCAGAAGATCAAAGTAATTTTGATATTAATTGGGGTAGCTTATTTCTAATGTTATTCTTCCTCTCCATCTTTACCTTTTTAGCAAGGTGGATATATATTAATTTCAATCCAGCTGCAGTTACTGTTGGTGTTGACAGAAGTCTTGGAGGATGGTTATTTCTACCTATGATAGGACTAATTATCACTCCCTTTAGTACATTAATTGACATCAAAGATACTGGATACTTCTTACCTTATTTTTGGGGAGGTGTAGAAGCCGCGTATAACAGTATTACTTTATTTTTAATAATCATTTTAGAATTTATTCTTAATTCTTTTTCTCTTGTCATCTCCGTTTTTGCCGTTTTACTTTTCTTCCAAAGAAGAACAAGCTTTAGGTTTGTCTACCCTATATTTTTAATCTGTAATTTAACCTTTCCGTTGATAGATAACTTATTATATGTACTCTTTATAGATTCCCTTAATGATACAGAATTGAGTGAGTTAGGTAAACATTCCTTTAAAGCAATTATTGCTTGTTTCATTTGGATTCCATACATCATCAATTCAGAAAGATCTCAAGAAACATTTACTAAAGTATATAATAAACCACAGGAGAAAATCCATTCCGATATCTCAATTAGTGAATAATAAAAAAGAGGTAATCTCAATATTAAATGAGATTACCTCTTTTTCTTAGACTGATGTCTCTATGTTTTTATAAGAATATATGTGTTTGGAAAACAAATCCATGAACTCTATCAGGACGATCTCCCGTCCAGTTAGGTTGAGTGTTTGTATATTCCATTGTCAACTTTGCGTTATGTCCATTAATAAACCAATTGACACCCAATTGTAGACCATCTCCAGCATTTTCAAAAGCAGTGAAATTTCTAGTGCTGTAAGCTAGATAAGGCATCATTCTACCTTGTTTTGTTTCGAAAGGTAACAAATAACCGAACTGTCCATAGAAAGATGATCCCGTTCCATAAGTCGTTCCGTAGTGGTACTCATCAAAACCATAGTTAAAATTATAATACGCTAAATAAGCATTGATTGCCCCGTTTCCTACAGGTGCATCATAATAAGAATCTACCGCAAAATGATTAACATCGCCCCCTACAGGAAGATCGTTCTCAATTTTCACTACTCCATTATTGTGATTAAAGAAACCTGCACCAATATTAAATACCGTCTTTTTACCTAAATAAGTACCAGCTCTATAAGGTAGTTTGTTCGATTCTTTGTCTAAGAAATTGTATTCAAAGTAGCCTTGCAATACCAATTTGGCATCATTGCCTAACACTCTTCTTCCTGAATAAGAAACACTTCCGTTTTCCAAATCATCTTGATCTGCAGAGCCTAATGCATTACCAATAGGTTCATTAATTGATACCTGATATCTCAATTTACCGAGGAAACCCTTAGCATAAACCCCTACATGTCTACCAAACTGATCTGAAAGTCCTAAAGAAGCCCATGATTGACGATAGTTATCCATTGTCATCATATTTAACGTTCCAGAATTAGACATTCTACTTAATCCATTCCAATAATGAAGACCCGCACCAATATATAAAGTTTCATTATTCGACACTTTAAATTCACCCCAAGCATCATGTAAAAATAATTGAGATGTATTTACAGTCCCATCGGTAGTATTTCTATTACCTAAAGGATCCATATTGTATGCGTTTAAATTATTTACACCAAAATGAGTCAACACCATAAAACGTTCTGAAATTTGTGCATATGCCAACAATCTAGCTCGTCTTACATTGACACCAAATCCAGAATCATCTGCCATATTTTGGTCGGCAATCTGAAATTGATTCCATAAGATAAATCTAATGTACTTTTGACCATCATCTGAAAGATCCAATTTTAATGGTTTATACTCTGTTGGTATTACATCTTTTGAATTATCATCTTTAGTACTATCACTTTTAGGTTTATCATCTGATAAAACGGTATCAAAAGAGGACATTAACAACACTGAAAGTGTTAATATTAAAGCCGTAAAGGTTTGTCTCATTATATTGTATTTTAGTAGCTAATCAAGGGTAATTGACCTGACTACACGCATTAGTATGAATAATCACAAAATTAGGTATTATGTGTAGGTACTAGAAATGATGATCGTCAGCAATTTAACATTATTTACAACACCAAAAAGACCACCGATTGGCAGCCTTAAAGGATAGGATAATAAAATTAATATTGAATGAACATAGGTAGTTACTTCGTATCGTATTTCTGCTTAATATCTTTAAAATTCTCTCCATTCACTTCTTCTCCTGTGGTTACATAATGATCTACAGCTAACATATAATCTGATAACTGTTTTTTAAACTTCCCTTTTGCCAAACTCCCCATAAAGGCAGGTTTTGTTCTATAATCAAAAGTGAATACCAATTTAGAAGTTTCAGCATCTACTTTATCTACTTGGTATACCCCATAAGAATACTCAGGAACTAACGGTAAACCCTGAATGTGAATAATTTGAACTTTGAAATTCATGTTTTCAGGATCATAATTCACTTGTTTTTCTTTTACATATTTCTTCCCGTCCAAAGTCAAAGAACATACTCTTTCTGCTCCTTCACACCCTTCAGAAACATCGTCTTTAGTATATTTTGAGTCTACTACAAAGGGATGAGATTTATGGATATCTCCAAATTCTTCTCCTACAACTTTCCATACTGCAGATGCTGGAGCCTTAATAATTCTAGATACCTCGACATGTTGTGTTTTCTTATTTTGACCTAAAGTGATGAATGATGTCAAAACTGCTAATGCAAAAAATATAGATTTCATAATCTTTAGTTTTATTGAGTGTGTATATCATTTAATAATAACAAAGGTGATATATCTCCCTCAACATCAATTGGTATATTGGTTCAAAGACTAGGAAATTCGGATCAACAACTCAAAACACTAATACCCTACCCCATATTAACATCTGTTATTATCAATATTTAATCTTTCTTAAAATCCACCCGTATAATTAAGAGAATTTAATACTTACATCTATTGTTACTATGGAAAAAGTTTTAGTCATTTTAGCTCATCCTCAATACGAAAAATCCATTGCAAATAAATGGATTATTGATGCATTAAAGAATAGCATCAATACTATTGAAGTCAGAAATATTCACGAGCTATACCCTGACTATTCTATTAACATAGCAGCAGAACAAAAAGCTTTAATTAACGCAGACCACGTTATATTTCAATTCCCTTTTTATTGGTATAACATGCCTGCCATTTTAAAGCAATGGTTTGATCAAGTGTTTTCTTTCAATTTTGCATATGGACCTGAAGGGAATAAATTAGCTAATAAGTCCTTTCAAATAAGTATAACAATAGGTGGTCCTGTACAGTCTTACACCACCTTAGGATACAATCATTTTAGAATTGAAGAATTTGTTAAGCCATTAGAGCAAACCGCATATTTAACACAGATGAATTGGCAACCTCCAATGTATACCCATGGTATGGTGTATATAGAAGGTATTTATAACACAGCAGGCCTTGTTCAAAATAGAGCTGAAGAATATGCACAACGATTAATTGAACGTGTAAAAAGTTGGAGTAATGGCGATCCTAAAACCATCATTGATGATTTTGTTTCTAATTGGTTTGCACAGTTTGATGAATTGGCTGATGATAGTTTTTTCACTAATCATTTAGATGAAAAGGTAAAATTAAAATTCCCAGATGGTGTTTTTAAAGGTCATGAAGGGTTTAAAGCGTGGTATGACAATATAAAAAGCACCATAAAAAAAGAAAATAAACATACGATTACTTCAATCGATATTAAAGATAATAACAATGGCTTTTATAAAGTAAAGCTTTCCTTAAAATTAGAAGCTGAAACTCTTGAAGGTCAACCATTATTAATCAATGTAATAGAAAAATGGAAAGTCAGTATATCTGACGAAAAACTCATTAAAATTCACCAATACAAAGTGAAAAAGACATAGTATATTTGTTAAGATTAAGGTATTAAGGAGTTGATCAGTGATCAACTCTTTTTTTTATTTCAAGAATTAAAAGGATTTAAAAGTGAACATTTACTCATAATTCAACCTCTTATCAGATTACAGTTATAGAATGACTATTTTAATTTATCAACCCAAAACTATAACAATGAAATACTATAGCAGTCTATTACTTTTGGTGATACTATTCAGTTGTTCATCACCATCAAATGAAAAAAAAGGCGCAGATGTAAAACCTAATATCTTATTACTCATAGGAGATGATATTGCATTTGGTGATCTTGGAGTATATGGCTCTGAAATCAATACTCCTAATTTTAATCGCCTAGCAGAATCGGGGGTCCGATTTACTAATTTCCATGCTTCGCCCGTTTGTTCTGTGACACGTTCTATGCTCATGACAGGGTGTAATAATATTGAAATTGGATTAGGATCTTTTGATTATTCCTTTTACCCTGCCTCCAAAGGAAAACCTGGCTATGAAGGGTACCTTACAGATAATGCCGTCACGATGTCTCAATTATTTAACGACCAAGGCTACGAGGTTTTTAAAGTGGGAAAATGGCATCTTGGAGGAGAAGAAGCTGGAGGTTACGGACCTATGCATTGGGGGTTTACCAAAGAGTTTGGTATTCTTTCGGGAGGGTCTAACCACTGGAATAATTTACGTATGACACCCATTTTTTCTGATCCGGATTTTATGAATAAAAAATTCGAAGAACATTGGACACTCAATGGTGAAAAATATGATCGCCCTAATGGTGTGTATTCTGGAGAACTTTATACCAATCAAATGCTTTCTTTTATTAAAGAGGCACACAAGGAAGGCAAACCTTGGTTCTCATGGATGGCTTTTACTACAGCTCACTTTCCTATTCAAGCACCTCCTGAATTAGTAGAAAAACATTATGAGTTTTATCTAAAACATGGATATGAAGGATTAAAACAATTTAGATACGAAAGACTTAAAGAAAAAGGTTTAATTTCTCATAGTGCTGCCCCAGCTTCAGAAAATAGTTTAGTCAAAAAATGGGATCAGCTTTCTGATGATGAAAAAAAATATCAAGCTAAAGTTTTTGCAACATATGCAGCAGAAATAGAAGATCAAGACAATAGAATTGGTCAATTGCTTGATTATTTAAAATCATCAGGACAATTAGAAAATACAATGATTGTTTACCTTTCTGATAATGGTCCAGAAGGTATGGAAGCTGAAAACCCTAATACTGGTAATGAAGTATTCGGCGAGTGGATAGCTAAAAATTATGATACTTCTTTCGAAGCAATTGGTACTGCTAACTCTAGTAATTATATAGGTACTGCATGGGCAAATGCTGCCACAGGTGGTCTATCTTGGTGGAAATGGTTTATTGGTGAAGGAGGTGTTAGAGTACCTATGATTATTGTTCCTCCAGGAGCAACAAAAGAAAATTATAAGCGTGCTGGTGAATTGTCTAATGCTGTAATGTCTGTGAAAGACCTTCCGATGACCATCCTAGATTATGCCGGTATCCAACATCCTGGAAGTAATTATAAAGGAAAGACAGTACAGGCTCCAAGTGGTATAAGTGCTCGTCCTTTCTTAGATGGTGAATCTGATATCGTACGTAATGATAACCAATGGTATGCCTTCGAATTATTCGGAAATGCTTATATCATGAAAGGAAATTATAAATTGATAAAGGTAAGAAAAGGGATGTTCGGAGATGGTGAGTGGCATTTATATGATGTCGTAAAAGATCCATCTGAAAGTAAACCTTTGGAAAAGGAAATGCCTGATCGATATAAAGACATGTTGAGCCTCTATAAAGGCTACGAAAAAGAACATCAATTGGTACAAGTCGATGAAGCTTGGAATGCTTTTAAGGCTGCAAGTGATTGAGAAATTACACCGTCTCTCAAATACTCCTCTAAATCAAAAAGGTTATCTCATTTCTGAATAATGAAATAACCTACCTACTAAATGATACTTTTTATTGGAATGTACTTGGGTTAACTGTATATCTGATCCCAATATTCTAGTAAATATTATTGTTTTAGTTTAGAAAAATGAAGGCACTACTTGATATATCGAGTAGTGCCTTCATATATAATTATATTACATCGATTTATCTGTCATCCTGTAATACACCTCTCCTACTTCATCAATATTGAATTTAATTTGGAAATCAAAGTCGCCTTTGCTATTCCATAAATTCGTTTTAAAGTAAGTAATTGTTTCTCCTTCTTTCGTATTAATTACTAAATTACCTATCGGGGCTCCCCATTCTTCACCTGTTACAGTATAAGTAAAAGTACCCGATTTAATCGTATACTCTCCTAGATCAAACGTTCCATCATCTCCATAGTCTACACGAATATTACCTGTATAAACATCACCATTTTGTTCTACTGATGTAAAAGTAATTACATCATTATCGGCAGCTTCGGAATCTCCATAACGAATGTGACCATTATCTGAATCACTATTCCAATAATAATTGTTGATCATAATTCCTTCTCTAGCACTCCAAGTTCCTTCAGGGAAAATACCGTTAGGATCTGGCTCTTCAGGGTCGACAGGTGTTTCTCCATCACACGGATTAGCTCCTACAAAGTTTCTAACGAATTTATACCAATGAGCTTCTTGCTCTATTCCGCCTGCATTACCTCCGTTGAATTTTAAAGTGATCTGATCAGCTCCACCACCTTCTACTGCATTTGGTACTTCTAATACTGATCCATCTGTAGCGATAAATTTAATTGTCCAAAATTCTCTACTCTCCGTATCATTAGGGTTTTGAAGTATTTTCAATTCGAATTTTCCACTTTCTGGGAAGACTACCCAATCTGTACCGTTTCCATTTGTTAGATTACCATCAGCACCAGCTAAGTATTCGAAATCACCAGATAGGATACCTGTTTCTGTGTCAAAAGCTTCGTTGCTGAATCTCATGATATTATCGAAATCATCACAAACACCTGCGTCTCCACCTGGCCAGAAACCGATATCTTCTATTCCCCAATCACCATTTAAAGAAATAGGAGCATATTCTGGAATGATTGGATCCGTTTCTTCTTCTTCCCCATCATCAGGAATTGAAGCACCATCTCTGATGATTGTATACCAAACTCTTTTGCCAAAATTTAATTCTAACTCATTGTAGTTACAATCTTGCCATCCTAAGTCATGTGCTTCAGGAGAGAATGCTAATTCAAAAACAGAATAGTCTTCTGTGTTGATCCATTCGATTGGTAAAGTAGTTTCTGTTTTCTCTTCTTGATTTAAAATGATGGTATTGTTTGTAAGATCTAATACCCAATTAAAATCACCTTGAGGCATTCTGCCATAATAAGGGGAATAATCAACATCTGAACCTAGGCACCCATTTTCCAAAACAAAAGTTTCAAAAGTACCATCAGCACCCGAAGTATAACTACCCGTACCATAAAGATTTCCTACTTCATCCACACCAACAGTCATAAATTCTAATTCGTTGTCAGTTGCTGCACCTGCTCCTGGAAGCGTCCATTCTAGATCTTTAACACCTTCCCAGCCCCAGCTTTCACCTTCTCCAATAAAGTAGTGGAATTCCATAGGTTTACCTACTTTCCATTTTCCTTGAATTTTGTTATCGAATGACTGTACATTTAATACCCAATCTCTTACTTCTCCAGTGGCCGAAGTCACTTTGTAAGTGTATTCTCCAGATGATAAATCAACTGCTTCTCCAGAAGCGGGAAAGATCGATGCTCCTAAAGAAATCTCGATTTGTGGAGTAACACTTGTTAAGTCCATACCATCAATTACATAAATGGTAAAATCACTTTCGACGGGCGTTCTATTAATTTCTGCAGGGCCGATCTGAATACCATCAATGAAATAAGAAATAATTGCTCTTTCGCTTGTAAGTAATTCGTTTGGATCTTTAGGCTGACAAGACATCACCCCTATTAAACCCAAGAATAGAACGAAGTTTATAATTTTTTTCATATGCTTGTTACTTTATACTTCCCTTTATAGGGGAGCGTTGATAACCATAATTTTTTATTACTTGAATTAGTTTACTTCAGGATTTGTATCGACCTCAATCAATGGAATATCGAAGTAATATACTCCTGATGACATTGGTTTACCGTATTGGCCTCCAAGCACCGATTCCATGCTTTTTGTTCTTCTCAAATCAAATAATCTTTGACCTTCGAATGCCAACTCCTTACCTCTTTCATCTAGAATGTACTCTCTAAACTCTTGTAATCCCATCCCTCCAGCTAGAGGAGATAAACCAGCTCTATTTCTAATTTGATCCATTAAAGCATAGGTTTCCGCATTAGGACCAATGGCTTCTGCATACACCATCATAATGTCTGTATATCTTAAGATAGGTGTATCACAAGTGGCTTGTTGACCGATCATATTAGGGTCCAAGAACTTGGTTGGGAAAGTGGCTTGTAGACCTCCACCAGGATAAAAAAGTTCTTTATCTGCTCCTTCATCACCAGCACCTGGAACGGTTACTTTATCGACAATCATTTCTAAGCTACCTCTACGATCATTAGCATCGTAATTTGCAACAAAATCATCTTCAACCCAAAGGTGTTCCCATCCACCACCTGGAATAGTAGTTCCGTTTGGTAAAACCACCTGTTCTGCACCATCAGCCCAAGGCATAAATAACATTGGTAATTTTGTATATTCACCCTCTAATAAACCATTACGGTCAGTGGCTGCTACAAAAATGTGTTCTTTTGCAGCAATTCGAGTATCTACATTCCAAGTTTCCAATAGGTCTTCTTCGAAAGTATATGTTGATTGATCTTGCAATACTTTCTTGGCATAGTTGGCTGCTTGAGTGTAGTTTGATTCTGCATTTGACACCCATTCATAACCTTCTACACCTGTATTTTTAGCTGAAGCCATTTGTAAGTATACTTTAGATAACAATGCCCATGTAGCTACTTTATTCGCTCTACCATACACTCTTTCTGTAGATAAACGTGTTTCAGCATCGAGGAGATCTTCTAATAAGAATGCATAAACATCTTCCATTGGAGAAACTCCTTTATTTACCTGATCTATTGTAGATACTTGTTGATCTCTAATTATCACATCACCAAAAAATCTTACCAAGTTAAAGTAATGCAACGCTCTTAAGAATTTAGCTTCACCTACAATTTCAGACTTTCTTGTTTCATCCATATCTGGAGTATTTGGAACATTCAGAATCACTGCGTTTGCACGGTTAATGGCCAAGTATGGATAACGCCACATATCTTCTACGATTGTATTGTTATTCAGTATTTCCAATCGGTCCAACGCATGTTGATCTGCCCCTGCATCAGGCTTAATTGTTAGCGTTTCTGTAGGCACCTCAGTTGCAATAATTAAGTGTCTCGAATAGTATTCAATATCTGAATTTACTGAATAGGTATACGCTAAAGCCGACTCTGCATCAGAAGGTGTTTTATAGAAGTTATCGCCGGATAAGAAGCCGTAAGGGTCCACATCAAGGCTACAGGCTGATAAAGCGAAAACTGCTGCAGCTGTTAATAATATATTTTTGATCGTTGATTTCATTTCACTCTACTAGTTAAAAGTTACATTAAGACCTAACGAGTATGTAGTTGGCATTGGGTAGTTCCCCCAATGTATACCATCTCCGCCTACTTCTGGATCATAACCGTACTGGAAATCAGAGAAAACCACTGGGTTATCGATAGAAGTATACACTCTCAATCTATCTAGCCATTTGATATTATTACTACTGAAGTTATATCCAAGGTTGATATTTGAAATTCTTAAATAAGAACCATCCTCGATCCAATAATCTGAAGCTTCATAGGCTCTTGCTTCATTTAAACTTGGATAATCGTTGGTCGGGTTATCAGGTGTCCATCGATTTAACAATGCTGCTCCATCAAACTTTGTATTGTTGTATACTTGATTGCCTTGAACTCCAGTAAATAGAATTGAAAAGTCTAATTTCTTATATCTTAGTTTCGTACTGAAGCTATAGATAAATGTTGGGTTCGGATCGCCGATTATTGTTCTATCATTGGCGTCTACCACACCATCACCATTCAAATCAACATATTTGATTTCACCTGGTCTTGCTCTTGACCCTGTTAAACCTGCTTCCAAACCTTCTTCAAAAGTTTGAATAATACCGTCTGTTTTATAGCCGTAGAAAGCTCCTAGTGGTTGTCCAGGCATTAATACTGTAATTGGAGTTCTGAATTTTTCTACTGTACCTCCGTACCAATCAAATCCATCAGTATTTCCGATATTAACTACTTCATTTCTATTTTTCGAAATCATACCTTTCACACTCCAATCCCAATCTTTCGATTCGATAACAGAATAATCCAAGCTTAATTCCACACCTGTGTTTTTGATTTCACCATCATTCACCCACATCATATCGTAACCTGAACTAGGTGCAATTTGCTCTCTCCTTAATAGGTCTGTAGTGTACTTATGGTATACTTCAGCAGTCAGCATGACTTTAGATTTAAACAATCCGAGATCTACACCTAAGTTCGCTGTTGTAGTTGTTTCCCATTTTAAATCTTGGTTAGCCATTCCTTCCCAAATTTTATAAATACCATCAGGAGAGTAAGAATACACACCAGGTCCGAATCCTGTTGTAAACGTACCATCTGCTGTTGGGTTAGGGTAACGACCTGTACCATATCTTTCATCGACTCTATAAGCAGGAAGACCTTGGTTACCCGCCTGACCCCAAGATAGTCTCACTTTTAATTGTGACACCACATCTGAGCTCTTCAAGAATTCCTCGTTTTGTACATTCCAACCTACAGCCACCGATGGGAAGTAACCCCACTTCTCGTTCTTACCAAATTTAGAAGAACCATCCGCTCTAATTGTACCTGTAATTAAGTATTTATCATCATAAACATAATTTAAACGACCAATACCCGATAGCAATAAATTAGAAGAAAGAGAATTAACAATATCTTTATTTTCAGCTGAATTTAAGTCTTGGTTAACAAGATTATCGTTTACGAAACCTTTACCTGTAAGTTGACTTGTTCTTACTGTATATTTCTGAGCACTCCAGCCAGCCATTGCACTAATTCTGTGTTTTTGGTTGATGGTTTTACTATAAGTAAGATATGTTTCGCTTAATAAATCCAAGTCGTTATAATTCGAGATATAACCATAACCAACTGATTCTGCCCCTTGCCATGTTTTTCCAATTGGCTCGTAATGATCTGTAATTCCATTACCTGACTTGATGTTCATGGTTGTTTTCAATTCCAAATCGTTCATGATCTTTAAACTCAAGTACATATTTGAAATGAAATCGTGTCCTTTGTTATTGTTAACCACCTCATTTGCCCATACCATTGGATGGTAGAAATCTTGCCCCCCAATAAAGAAGTATGATCCATTATCATCGTAAACTGGAAAGACTGGAGAACGATTAACACCACCTGCATTTACAGAATTTTGATCGGTGTGATTGTAAATTACATTTACCCCTGCCATTAAGTTTCTCAAAATCTTCTGATCCAAAGAAACACGCATGTTATATCTTTTATAATCATCGCCGATGTTAATCCCTTCTTGACCAAGGTACCCTAAAGAGAAATAGTATTTAGTATTCTCACTTCCACCACTAGCTGACAAATTATGATCCTGTGCTAAAGCATTTCTATAGACTACACCCGGCCAATCTGTAGAAGTACCCCAAGCTCCACTCGTTATTTCCTGTACAGAAGGATAATAAGTACCTTGGAAAGTTTCCCCTACATAAAATGGCTGTAAACCTGCATTTGTTCTACCTTCGTTATGAATAGTTGCATATTGGGCTGGATCTTTGATCACATTAAATTCGTTAGGGGGTGTCGCCAATGAAACTCTTGAGTTAAAATCGATCTTCATTTGACCTCCGCTACCTTTTTTAGTAGTAATCATGATTACCCCGTTTGCACCTCTCGATCCGTAAATAGCAGATGCAGAAGCATCTTTTAGTACTTCTATCGATTTAATATCATTCGGGTTAATTTGTTTTAGATTACCTGCACTACCTATAGGAAATCCGTCAACTACTAATAAAGGACTACTTTCCCCTAAAAGAGAACTTACCCCCCTAAGTTTTACAGAAACATCACTTCCGGGCTGTCCAGATGAGTTGGTTATTTGCAAACCAGCTGCTTGTCCTTGTAATAATTGTTCTACCGATGTGGCTGGTCTTTGAGGTATATCATCCATCTTCACAGTGTTAACAGCACCTGTTAAGTCACTTTTCTTCATGGTACCATAACCAACTACCACAACCTCGTCTAACTGTTCTGAATCTTCAGATAGGTTAACATCAATTGTAGATTGTGTTCCAATCTCAATTTCCTGAGATAAAAATCCGATGTAAGAGAAAACTAATGTGGTCGCATCTTCAGGGACAGTTAACTTAAACTTCCCTTCAAAATCGGTTAAAGTACCGATAGATGTACCTTTAATTAAAACGTTCGCCCCAATTAATTGCTCATTCCCTGCACTCACCGTTCCTTTTATCACTCTATCTTGTGCAAATGATGTAAGAGAATAAAAAGTCAGAATGATAGACAGAACCACTTTTAGTTTTTGTCTTGAATAGAGTATGCCTTTCATTTCATTAATTAGTAAATAAATTGTTCTAATAAAAAAATTCTGTTGTTGTCGTCAATACAAAAGCAATAATAGTTGAGAATACACTTTTCGAAAAGCCACATTCATAAAAGTACAATCATTGAATAATAATGTATCATGATTTATGGAAGTCAAAAAAAAAGAATTACTGTATTTCGAGTTTCTATCAAGTTGTCAAAAACACCTTAAAAAACTCAATTACAATCACTTAAGCATTACTTTATTTATTAATTAATGTAAATAGTCAGAAGTTTAATCATTTTCATTTAGCCGATTGAAATTTTGAATAATACATTTCTGTTCATGTATTATACTTTTTTGAAGTAAATTATAACTTTAATTATTTGATAAAGATATTGCATCATATTAAAGAATTACAACTATGTGACAATAACATTGTAGGTCTTTATTTTTGAGATGATTTTTTTATAATAAGATAACTTTATAGAACTAAATGAAACTATTAACTAAGGTATTTCTTTCTGGAATTATAACGACTACTTTTTTATCTTGTCAGGAAGAAAAACAACATCAATACTTCGCTAAAATTGAAGCCGACAAATACATTAGTAAAAATTTTATTGGTAATGGTATTCAGTGGGCGGCTTATCCGCATGCTGATGGACCGAACTCCGAATGGGGCGACTTAATTACACCTGCAAAATGGGATACAATTTATGATCGATTAGATTATATGCAGCCTCAAACTATGAGGGTGTTGGACCAAGCCAATTGGAGATATTATAAAGGAAGAGATCAAAAAGGACAACCTATTTTTGATTTAGATAATCCAGAATTGAAAACCTTGTACAAGGTCTTGGATTACTGTCAGACTCGAAACGTAGACGTTGTTTTTGGCGAATGGGGAACACCTTTTCATGTGCATGACTTACACACAAAGAATGCAAAAGAAAATCGCTTCGAAAATGCATACGATCCACAATGGATCAGTTTGATTGGACAATATGTAGAACATCTTATTCTAGAAAAAGGATATACTTGTATCAAATTCTATAACCATATTAACGAACCTAATGGGGATTGGGCATCCACCAATGGTGATTATGAAGAATGGAAACAAGGGGTGATTGCTCTTCAGAAAGAATTTGAGAAGAGAGGATTGGATAAATACCTTAATATTACCGGTCCTGGAACGGTACCTCAGTATACAAAGAAAGGATTTGATTATACCGGAGAAGACTGGATTACAAAAACCATAACTGATATTGATACCATTGTAGGTGCCTACGAAATTCATACTTACTTAGGAACAGATAATACAAGAAACGGTAAAGTCGCTGAATCGATGCACATGCTAATGGACATGCCTGCAGTAAACAAAACAGGAAAACGCTTCTTTGTGGGTGAGATTGGAATTAAAGATGAATGGGATTCTAAGTACCAAGAATTGAATGTGGAAGCTGCTAAAAAAGATGGTTATGCTTCTATTTATGATTCTCAGATGGCTGTTTATACCTATCAGTACGGCGTGGACATGGCTGATGCAGTGGTACAATTAATGAATGCCGGTGCACAAGGAATGATTGCTTGGGATCTTGATGATGCTATGCATACAAAAGACGATTTAGGTAAAATAAACCAATTAAAAAGATGGGGATGCTGGAACATCTTAGGAACAGAATTAATTGATCGACCTGAAGATGAAAATATTCGTCCTTGGTTCTATCCTTGGTCTTGGCTGTGTAAGTATTTCCCTAAAGGAACGAATATTCATAAAATGGATACCCAACTTCCTGATGGTATAAGAATCACTGCAGGAACTCTTAAAGACGACTATAGTATTTTGATGGTGAACAATTCTGACACCCTTAGAAATGTAGCTGTTTCTGCTCCAATTCAAAAATCGGTAGATCTAAAGCAATTACAATATACTGCAAATGATTATAAACTGAATAAAGAAATGGGAAGACCTGAATTAAAAAGTACAGATCTTGTTCTAAGAAAAGGCGGAGTAGTTTCGCTTCCTGCACGTTCCGTAACCATTCTAAGTAGCTTATAATAAATCCTGAAAAGACATGAAGAAATTACTCACAGTTTGTATTAGTATATTATTATCACTTCAGTGCTTTGCTCAAGATGAATTTGTAAAAGTAGCTGATGGAAAATTAGTCATCAACAATCAACCCTATCAGTATATTGGTACCAACTTTTGGTATGGAATGAACTTAGGAGCCTTCGATCAACCTAGATTGATTAGAGAATTGAATCGATTACAAAAAATTGGGGTAAAGAACTTACGCATCATGGCATTATCGGAAGGAGATAAAGATACGCCTTGGTGTATGCAACCTGCTTTGCAAACTGCACCCGGAGAATTTAACGAGGAACTACTTAATGGTTTGGATTTTCTACTAGTGGAAATGCAAAAAAGAGACATGAAAGCGGTTGTCTGTTTAAATAATTTCTGGCCTTGGTCGGGAGGGTTTTCACAGTATATTAAATGGACCAAAGGTGGTACAATTCCATTCCCTCCACCAGCAGAAAATGGCGATTGGCATACGTATGGAAAATATGCGAGTCAGTTTTATGAAAACAAGGATGCTCAAGTACTCTATCAAAAAGCAATAGAGAAAATTATTACGAGAACGAACTCTATTACTAAAGCAAATTACACAGATGATCCTACAATTATGGCTTGGCAATTGGCCAATGAACCTGAGAATATTTTAAGAGGAAATCAATTAGTTGAATGGATTAATACGACAGCGGCTTATATCAAATCATTAGATAATAAACACTTGGTTACGACAGGATCCGAAGGATACACTCCAAGTGAAAATGCAGGAACTGACTTCGAAAAAGATCACCTCTCAGAAAACATCGATTACATGACCTTCCATATTTGGGTTCAAAATTGGGGTTGGTATGATCCTAATAATGTGGAAGGCACGTTTGATGAAGCCGTTGCAAAAGCAAAGAAATATATCCAACAACATATCGAAGTGGGTAACAAATTAAACAAGCCTATTGTATTGGAAGAATTTGGTATTTCTAGAGATCAAAATGATCATAGCGATCAGAGTAGTGTAACGATTCGAGATCAATATTTCAATATTATTTTTGGAGAACTTGTTCAGGCTATAGAAAAAGGAGATAACACTTTTGTTGGTTGTAATTTCTGGGCTTGGGGAGGTGAAGGCAGACCAAGTACGCCGCATTCTGTATGGAAAACTGGAGATGACTTAATCGGTGATCCTCCTCATGAATATCAAGGTTGGTATTCTGTATATGAGACAGATAAATCTACTTTGAAAGTGATTAAAAAGAATAATAAGAAGGTAGGAAAATAGTCCGGGGTTATCCCTTGATAACTTCATGTTTATAAGATTCAATAAAATTGTAGAGGCGTTATTACTAAACTCAAAAAAAGTGTTTTTATAAACGTCTCTACAAAAAAGTATCATCCTATTTGAACATCCTTAATACGAAGGAATGCTGTATAAGCAACCAATGGTTATTTTATATACAGATCATATGAAACAATTACCCTCCCATCAATACAGAATTCGTTACTACTCTGCTCAACTTCCGTCTAACAATAGTTCAAGATCAGATAATACCTTAAACCTAAAATTGTATCAATACCCCCAAAACACCAATAATAAAACAAAGCGGGGTGAAAAATTGTGTATCTGATTTTGCAAATTTTGTATCCTTGACTTTCTTGAAGAAACCAACATATTTAAACTCTCCTATTCCTCTCAAAATAAAAATTGAAGGGATGATCCAATAGCCATAATATAACCAATGAGGAATTTCGAATTCAACCAATCCAGATTTTAATAGGTACATCAAGCCAAATGTCCCCAATCCTAATGCTACTATTAACGTTGCCAATTTAGGAGTTGAGAGACTTGTTTCATTATCAGTATTGGTTGGGATTACATTTTCAACTCCCCATTCACCTCCAAATAACCAATAGAAATGAAAACCACTAAGGATAATAAAAATAACAAAAAGAGAAATAGATAGTATCATTATAAGAGTAATTTAATTATAGTACAAGTGTACTAAATTATTTTGATTAGTACAAGTGTACTACTTTGTTTATATTTGAAAGATGAACAACACTAAACAAAAAATTATACAACATTCTTTGGTACTCTTTAATGAAAATGGGATATCAAAAGCTTCATTAAGAGATATAGCTAAACAAGCAGATATTAGTGTAGGTAACCTTCAATATCATTTTAAAAAAAGAGAAGATATTGTAGAACTACTCTATTTTGAATTAGTGGATAAATTAGACAATATTACAGCCCTAAAAACGGATGACATTCTGAAGTCATTCATCAACATTGGATCAGAGAGCATCACTATTTTTTACGATTATCGTTTTTTCTTTTTAGACTTTATATCCATCATTAGGCAACATGATAAAATAAAGAATCACTACTCTGAATTATCAAAGCATAGAAAAGATTCGTTCTTGGAGATGATAGATATGCTTATTGATCATGGGTTATTCAGAAAAGAAGAACTTAAAGGTGAATATCAAAGTGTATATAAACGTATTGAGGTGATTAGCAATTTTTGGTTTTCCTCTATTCTTATTCAGAGTAAAACACTATCTAAAAAAGCAATTGATGATTATTCGTTAGTAATTAGTCAAAGTGTTTATCCTTATTTAACGGAGGAAGGGAGAGTACATTATAAAAGGATGTTTAATGAGCAGGTATTGTGATTATATTAGGCTCAGACTTCTGCCTAGGCCCGAATCGCATTACTTTGGTACCTTTTATAATTCAACTTAGTCTCTAGTTTACTCCATTCTCCGTTGGTTTTTCCTACTTCAATGATTGCTATTAGTTTTCTATTGGGTGAATTTTCATTTAACTAAGTGGCTTGCTCTTTTCATTTCAATTCCTTTTTATTAACTAGTGATAAAATCAATCTAAATAATCTAAAAAACACCAACTTAAATCAAAACAACTATGGAACAAGCTATCTTAAAAAACTTAAGAACCAATCATCATATCTTAGCTAAATTTATTGATGGTTATTCTCTAGAACAGTTGAATAGAATTCCTGATGGATTTAGAAATAACTTGATTTGGAATATCGGGCATGTGATTGTAGCTCAAGAAGGTCTCATTTATAAATCGTCTGATTTACCTGTTCATGTAAGCAAAGAACTAATTGATAAATATACCGTTGGATCTGTACCTGATGGAAAAGCCACTCAAGAAGAGGTGGAGGAAATAAAAAAGCTATTGTTTAGTACTTTAGATCAGCTGGAAAAAGATCTTAAAGATGGTATTTTTAAAGAATATCATGAGAGACAAACAAAAACAGGTTTTACCATTTCAAACCTTAATGATGCTTTAGTTTTCACTACTTTTCATGAAGGAATTCATTTGGGAGTAATGCTATCGATAAAGAAGTTTTTATAAAAGAAAAGAGGGGTTTAAACCCCTCTTTTTTATCTTTATTGTACGAATTTGGTCTATGTAATAGAGAAATAAAAGTCCTCGCTTAAAATATTATTTAAGCCTCAACAGACTTTAAATCTGCTAACGATTTTCTAAAATCAGAAGGAGTAACTCCTTTAAATTTTTTAAACTGTCTATTAAAGTTCGAAAGGTTATTAAAACCACACTCGTAACATATTTCTGCTATATTTTTATTGGAGTTGATCAAGAAAAATGCTGCTTTTCCTAATCGAATATCATTTACAAATTTGATAAAACTTTTACCTGTTCTCTTCTTAAAGAAATGACTAAAAGCAGAATCACTCATACTAATTAAAAGAGCAGCCTCCTGTACATCAATTGAACGGTGGTAATTATCAAAAATAAATTCAAGAACCTTATTAATTCTTCTACTTGTTTCTTGAGGATGTACCCCAATAAAACCATCAGATGCTAAAGATCTAGTTTCTAAGCTGATCCCTAATTGATGTAACAAATTGAAAAATAATAATACTCTTTCAAATCCAGAACTTTTAACTAAATCCTTTAAAATCAATTTTATTCTGTAACGATCCGTTCCTTCAAAGACTACTCCATTGCCAGAATTAGAAAATAGTCCTTTAATGCTTTCAAACTCGTTTTTCTTTAAAAGTGAATCTGAAAAAATACTTCGTCTAAATTGTATGGTCGTTACACAAGGTTTATCTGTAGAACCTTCTTCTTTCATCCATTTATGTTGGATATTTGGTCCAAGGAAAACGAGATCTTCTTGTTCGAAATTTTCTACAGAATTCCCTACAATCCTTCTACCATTACAACCTTCCACCAAAGTCAGCTCAAAATCGTCGTGCAAGTGTATTGGATAATCGAAGTCGGCATTATGATGATGTTGCAAAACGAATAGATTTTCATCACTTACTGGTGTTATTTCTGGAAATACCTTCATTGTATGTAATGTTTAGTCTAGAGGAATATGATAAAAGAAAGAATAGCTAATATAGCCAATATTATTGCTTGTACTCTAAAATTATGGAACCATTTTACATTCTCCAACTCTTTGGTTTCTTGGTGCCAAATTTCGATACTCCATAAGTTTCCTTCAAGCTGTGCAGACGACGGTTTTGCCGTAATTAATGATGCTACAACACAAACCAATACACTCATTGATACTAAAATTGGAACCATCAATAAGAAATGTACATCAGCCAAAAATGTTTGATTTTTAAATATCAATAATAAAACAGCCATTATTGCTCCCACTAATAATGTAGCAAAAGCACCGTTAGCATTCGCTCTTTTCCAGAATAATCCTAAGAAGAAAATCGTGACAATTGGAGGTGCTAAATAAGAAGCCATTTCTTGATAATAATCCACTAATGATCCGAACTTCTGAATATTTGGTGCCCAAATAGAAGCAATAATCAGAATAATAACTGAGATTATTTGTCCTACTCTTACTAACCTTTCCTTTGAAGTATCTGGAAAAGCATTAGAGTAAAAGTCCATCGTTAATAAAGTTGATGCTGAATTAATTGATGCAGATAAAGTAGATGTAAGTGCAGATATCATTGCTGCCATTATGATTCCCATTAAACCTATCGGCATCAAGTTCATAATTAAACGAGGGTAGATTTCATTGACATCCACAATTTCTGTTACCTCATTTCCAAACATCGAAATTGGTACTTGGACGTCAAATAGATCCATCAAACGAGCACATAAACCGGGAAAAATAAAGATAAATAGAGTGAATATATACAGGAAACCAACAAACAATACTCCCTTTCTACCGTCTTCAATAGACTTAGCAGACAGTACTCTTTGTACCATAACTTGGTTGTTTCCCCAAAAATAAAAACCTAATACAGGAATACCCAAAATAATTCCGAGCCAAGGGGTGGTGGCATCATCCATTGGTCGGACTAAATGTAACCACATTCCTTCATTAAAACGGTCCATTAAAACTTCCCATCCTCCGATTTCTGCAAAACACAAATACGATAGAATCACCGAACCTATAATAAGGATAACTGCTTGTACTAATTCTGCATTAATTGCTGAAGATAAGCCTCCAAAAATGGTATACGAACCAGCAATTATGGCCATTATATAAATGATAGTTGATAAATCTGCTTCAGGAAATATCAAACGAATAATTAGTGCTCCTGAGTATAACGCTGCTGCAGCGTCTAAGAATACGTTTCCTATAATCGTGATAATCGAAAAGAAAGTCTTTGGTCGTTTATCGTACCTTTTTTCTAAGAACTCGGGCATTGTATATACTCCCGATTTGATATAAAATGGTAGAAAAAAAGTTGCGAAAAAGATCATTACCAAAATGGAAATCCATTGGTAATTATAGACCGCTAAACCTGTCTTAAAACCTTCGGCCGATTGTCCGATTAATGTTGTAGAGGAAACAGAAGCGGCAAATAACGATAAGCCTACTGCTTTCCAAGACATATTCCTTCCCGCTAAAAAATACGATTCAGAGTCGGAGTTATTGGCATTCTTAAATGCCCATAATAAAATGGCAAGTATGTAGATTACAACAAAGACTAAATCGATGTTGCTCATTTGGAAGTCCATAATTGTTCTTTAATTAATTCACCTTTTCTGAGTACAAATCAAAAAATCAGCAAAAGCTCCAATAGATAACTATTGCGGTAGTTCTCAGAAATTCATTTCAAAAATATAAACTTAACAAGTCAATTGAATAGTATTGTTCAGATACTATCAAATAAATGATAAGGCCCCAAAGTTTAGGGCCTTATTACATTATTAACTTAACACTAAAGGAGAAACCTTAGTATTGTCTTTGATAAACTCAACAAGTTCATCGATGTTACAAGTCGCTACACCACAATATTGATCGCTACCGCCATAATAGATATACAGGGTATCGTCAACTAATACATTTCCTGTTGGGAAGACTACTCCCCACTTGTATAGACCACTTTTCTCCCACTCTTCTTCTGGTTCCATAATGAAGTCTTTCGTTCTATACAGAATCTTTGTTGGATCTTCTAAGTCTAGTAGACAAGCACCTACACGATAACAATTGTCTTTATCTACACCGTGGTAAAGCATTACCCAACCTTCTTTGGTTTTAATTGGAGGAGTGTTACCACCCACTTTTACTTCCCACCATTCTTCACCTTTAAGTAATAAATCAGATTCATGTTTCCAGTTCACCATATCGTCAGACGATTGGATCCAAATTGCTGGATATTCTGTACCATACTCTGTTCCTATCCATTCTTTTGGACGGTGTAACATATAGTACTTTCCATTGATTTGTTCTGGGAAAATAATCACATCGCGGTCGTCTAACTCTGGTTTGGTAATACGACCCACTCTGCGGAATGTCTTAAGGTCTTTTGAAATAGCTAAGCCTGTGTTTGCTATATTTTTTCTAAGTAACTCTGGGTGAAATTCGTCCATTTCTGGAGCCACCACAGCATCATAACTGTATTTCCAGTACTGACCAGGAGGGAAAGCTCTATAGGCATAAGTGATATAGTAAGTATCTCCAAATTTTACAATTCTTGGGTCTTCTACACAACCTGAATCAGGTCCATCTTCTGAAGGAGAAAATACAGGTTGATCTTGTACTCTATTAAAGCTAAAACCATCTTTACTTTCTGCCAATCCAAAATGGATTTTATGATCAAAATCGTCTCCGGCCGCTCGATACATCATATAGAATGTCCCATCTTCATACCAAGCACCTGGATTACAAACAACTAGGTTTTCCCATTTATTGGTTTCATGTGGAGATAAAATTGGATTCCCCTCAAATTTTTTAAGCTTCATAATTTCATACAAGTTTAGAGCTTTTACATTAAATAAATATGATTGACAACAACATGATACAAATGTAGAGGGGTTATCTGATGCATTCTTATAGGATAAGACTCAATTGTGATACTTTTTTGAATTTATTTTAATATCAAAGAGTCTAAGTATTCTAAATAGTATCTAAATTTGATATGAATTTCGACAATATTCAAAATAGTATCATGTTGTAACATAAATGTAGTAGTAGATTTTTTTTGATAGCTCTACATTTACACATCTTTAATTTAAATAATAGTATGATATATGAAGTTTACTAAACTATTTACTTTATTATTTTTTGTAATTCACTTTACATTAACAGCGTCCACAATTCAACCTGAGATTATTGAGATTACTAACAACACCACATCTTTAAGTACTTTCGACAAATTCGAATCTATTATTAAGGTAAAGGCGGAGTATACTAATCCTTACGATCCTCAAGACATCGATATAAGTGCAAACATCAAATTGCCTGATGGAACTACTATAGATTACCCTCTTTTTTATCAAGGAGTAGAGGGAGATGTTTCTGAATGGGGTCTTAGAATAGCACCAAAATCAGAAGGTAGTTATTCATTCACTATTAAAGTAATTACTGGTGATCAAAATGCAACATCAGAAGAACAAACTTTCACTGCATCAGATAGTGAAGGTCTTGGTTTTTTACACACTGTAAATAACAACTTTAACAATCTAGTATTTGATAACGGGTCTGGATTTAGAGGTTTTGGTCTAAACATGGCCTGGGAAGCTAGAAATAGCGAAAACCCTAAATACACTTACGAATACTGGTTCGATTTATTGGCAGATCATGATATTAATTTTATAAGAACTTGGGTAAACGCTCCTTGGAACTTACCAATTGAATGGAGTAAACCAACTTCGGATCGTTACAATGATTACGACGGCGTAGGTTACCACCCAGAAGGTCTTGAACGCATCGAATATATGATTAATGAGGCAGAAAAGAACGATATGTATTTAATGTTGGCTATGGATTTCCATGGTGCACTTTGGGTAAATAATAACGACGGTTGGGGAAATAATTTCTGGAATGTTCATCCATATAAAGATTTGGCGGGATGTGTAAACCCTAATGATTTCTTCACTTTCGAAGAAGCTAGAAGACTATATAAAAATAGACTAAGGTATTTTGTTGCTCGTTGGGGATACAGCACTTCTGTCGCTGCTATTGAGTTTTTTAATGAAGTGGATAACACTATCATCTATTCTGGACAAAACGTGAACCCTGCTGATGTGGTTGAATGGCATAGCATTATGGGTGACTACTTAAAATCGATAGATTATCATAACCACATCGTTACAACAAGTATTAGTCACAATCAAATAAACGGACTATTTGATGTTAATGAGTTGGATATGATTCAATCTCATATTTATGGTGCTGTTGATAATATGTCACAAGTCATTACTAACATGACTAATACACATAAAAAGCCCTATGTAGTAGGTGAAATGGGATTGGACTATCTGCCTCCTAATAATAATGATGAGGGCAAATGGGTTAAAGATCTACAAAAAACAATGTGGTTGGGCATGTTCGAAAAGACATCGATTATTCCTATGACTTGGTGGTGGGAAAACTACGAAGTTTGGAATGCTTACGATAAATTCGAATTCCTTTCTGAGTTTACCAAAAAGATGACAACCAATACTGACAGCGAACGAGCTGATCTTAGCTTTGTAAACAGTGAAGACCTAAATGCGAAAGGTATGATCATTAGAAATCGACATGCCTATGTATTTGTAGAAGGAAACGGTTCTAATCTTAGAAATATCACTTTACAAATTGACGGCTTACCAGAAAACGATTATACTTTCTATGTATACAACGCCTACACTTATGAACTGAAAGAAGAGGTGGATGTATCGGCAAGTGCTTCAGGTAAATTTTATATCGAACTAAAAGACATTTCTGCTAATGAAGATGTTTTCATCTATCTAGAAAACAAAAGAGGAGATATTACTGGAGTTGAAGATAATTTAAAGACAGTAGGTTGGCACCTCTATCCAAACCCAGCAAAGTCTACTATAAACTATAAAATTGATGATGTTTTTAACCCCACTAATGCATGGTTTTCCATTTATGATTTAAATGGAAAAGTGATGACACAAGCTAGTTTAGAACAACATAGCAACATTAATCTAGATGTATTTCCCAGTGGAATGTATGTTTTTAAAATAGTTTCTGATTCTTTCGAGGATCAGAAACTATTTATTAAACAATAAAAATTTATCCTTTAAGGGAATCGATACTTCTTCCCTTAAAGGGTATTTTAGTTATGAACATGATTTTAAAATGCTAAACTTTTAAGAAAAATATTCCTTACCCTAAATAATTTACCTAAGCTTCTAATACTTTCTGAATCAAATATATTTTATCGTTAATTTGTAGATGAATAACAACTAAAATATATGAAACTCCTCATCTATATTACTCTCCTCCTACCTTTCTATTCCTTTAGTCAAGATATTTATGACAAAGGAATTATAAATTTCCAAAATGAAGGACTGCCCTGTAATCTAGATTCTTTAGATGGAGAGCCTGTTTTTGAAATTACAGAAGAACCTGCTTCTTATGAAGGTGGTTCGGGTAAATTTTACAAAGCTGTAGTTAAAACATTACAATATGTTCCAGAATTAAAACATAACTTAAATAATAAAATTTATATCACTTTTATAATTGATAAAGATGGAAACGTCAGAAATTTATGCACCAATATTGGTATAACTGCAAAGAGTATAAATGATTTTCTAGCATTAACAGCAAATAAATGGACTCCTGCTAAAGAAAAAGGTAATAATGTACACCAAAAAATGGTACTAAGTATGCATATCCGTTTTGGTTAACTTTTTGATATATAACAAACAACAACACAATATTACTTCAATTTTTTCAACTTCATTATGTTACAAAAAACAACTCTAAATCATCAGTCTGCTTCTTTTTTTGATATTTCTTCTGAAGGTACACCTGCTCACTTTTATGGAGCTAATGGCTTTCCCTCTCATGTTTACGAAGAATTACTGAATGAATTAGGGCAGAAATTTGCATTAAAAAGCCTTTTATTTCGTGCTTGTTGGGACGATATACCTACACCCAAAAAACAGGTAAAATGGCAAGTATATGCTGATGATTTGATTGCTTTTATTGAACAACAATATAATGAACCAATTGTAGGTATTGCACACTCACAAGGTGCTACAGCCACCCTTTTAGCGTATCAAAAACGTCCTGAATTATTTAAAGAATTAATTTTGATAGAACCAGCTTCAGTATCAAAATTAATAAAAACGGTATTTCACCCAATCCCTCTTTGGCTAAAGAAAAAGATGAAACCTATGATCGCTACATTAGGTAAAAAAGAAAAGTGGGAAGATACTCTTTCGTTTTACGAATACTTGAGAGAAAACCAAGGATATAAAAGGATGGATGATCAAAAGTTATTTTTATTGGCTCAACGCAGTTTAAATAGTAATTCTGAATTAGTATTTCCTGCTGAATGGGAAATGTTGAATTATGGACTTCCAGTCAACCTAGATCAAATTATCAAAAATGTAAAGGTGCCTTTAAAAATTATTGGCGGAAAACCTTCGCTCTTCTTATCTGAGAAAGTAAGAAACTATTGGAAATCCTTAAACCCAAATGTAAGCTTAGTAGAAATCTCAGATTATGGACATTTACTTCCTTTAGAGAACCCTTCAATAGCAGCAAAAGAAATTCTAAATCGTTAATGATTTTCTGAAATCGGAAGGTGAGATATTGTATTCTGATTTAAATAATTTAGAAAAGTATCCTATATCATTAAAACCACAATCGTAAGCAACATCTGAGATTCTTTGATCTGTAACTCTCAGTAAATTTTCTGCTTTGATCAAGCGTTTTGATTTAATATATTGATTAGGGCTCGTATCAAATACTGTCTTGAATTTTCTTTTAAAGGTGGATAAACTCAAACCAGTAAAGAAAGCTAGATCTTGTATGCTTAAATCTTCGTATAGGTGTGCATGAATCACTTCTTTAAAATCATATTCTTTGGTTTGAAAAAGTTGATGCAACATCATTTTTACTTTCCCTGTAGTATCAGAAGACACTAAAATGTGTATTAACTCTCTCATTTTTAATTTGAGCACTTCCTCAGTCATCATCTCTTTATGATCGAAATAAAACATCATAGAGCTGATAAAAATATCTAATAATTGGTTATTTTCTATCTGTAAGGCCGCCTTCATATCTTTACTTTGCTGCTGTTTAAAGATATCAGGCACTCCTTCTTCATATATCGATTTGATGTGTTCTAACGATAAATGAGCTACAAATACTTGAGACTTTTCTTCATTTTCATTCGCTTCCCATACATTGACAAAATTGTCGCACTTCATTAAAAAGCAATCTCCTGTTTGTAGCTTGATCTGATTATCAGGAACAAATAAATTGGTTTTCCCATTGATTATTTTCACAAAACGGGCTTCATCTACCAATGTAGAATTGGCTTTAAAAGGGGCTTTAAATTTAGCAGTCCCTACAAGGTCTTTTCCGTTTAATTCAAAATGATGAAGTTCAAAACTCATAGCAAAACATTAGATAAAAAAAAGAGGGATAATTTATCCCTCTTCAATTTAAAAAGTCTTTGTCATATTGGCATTACATACGATAATAAATTCGTTCTTCCCTTTATTTTCATCGGCCAATTTTGAGACATCCTCTTGCTGGACAAAAGAAATGACTCCACATTTTGCTTTTTTATTGTATTGATTCACGTACCATACTGTTCCTTCATGGTCTTTAGAATGGAAATTTCCATTAAAGTGAATCATTAATTTTCCTTTATTTTTCTTTACAGCTTTAGCAATACTTTGTCCCATTGTGGCATCTTTTATTGCTTGAGCAGCCACAAAGTTTTTTGCTCTGCCTTTCATTCCATGTCCTGCCATCATTTGTTCCATCTCTTTATAAGAAGGTAACTCATAAGGAACTTCAATTGGAAGCGGAGCCATTAATTTCTTTGCTTTTTTATCTAATGTTTTCAGTGTATCCAAACCGTGTTTAGCCACTAAGCTTGCATATCTTCTTGGAACATTAGTAGCAAAAAATGGTGCTTTAATTTCTTTAGCAAAATCAACTAACGGAGCATAATCTGTTTTATAGTTATCCCATGCTTTGCCATCTTTAATTAATACTGCTTCTTTTACTAAACCCTTTAAATACTCATCCAATACCAACTGATTGTCTTTCTCAAACATTTCTGCTCCGAAAATCACTTGGTTGTCTTTTGCCTTTGCTAAAGATTTAGATAACTCGAACTGTAACCAATGGGCGATAGGGTTGTTATGTAGTTCTCCGAAGAAAACAACATCGTAACTTTCTAATTGAGATGACATTTCTTCGAATGTTACCTCCTTACCCTCTTTATCAAAAATTTGATAGGCTTTTAATTGTGCATTCACCGTAAATGAGCTTATGATGAGAATTACTGATAAAAGAAGTTGTTTCATTGAATTTAGTAAAATAAAAGTGTATGATTTTAAAGTGATTCCTCACCTGATATGAATGTCGTGAAATATTTCAAATAAGAAAAATACTTGGATTGGTATGACTTCTTGAATTATAAAATTCTTATGATAGTACTTTTGTTTTGTTTCTCATGACGGGGGCACAAGCCAAAAGACTTGTGCCAGGTATATTTTGCTTATTGTAAAGCAATAACCACGTCATGAGGAAAATTATTCAGCTATAATTCTTTGGAATTTGAACATTGGGAAACCTTTTGTTCCTGAGTCCAAATCATAGAAATCTGTGAATCTTAGTTTGTATAATTTATTATCAGAAGATTCAATAATGTAATACTGATCTTCAACGATTTTATAAGTAAAAGTTGCAAAATCTAATGATTTCCAATCTGAACCAATAGCTGCTACATCTGAAGATAAAGTGATTGCTGATGCTTCTTCAAAAGTAATATCATCATAGGAAATAAAAGTTTGACCTTCTGCTTCTAGATCTTCTTTATTTAAACGGATAGCTTTCACATTGGTAGTATTGATCAAACCACCTGTCATATTATAAGGGTATGCTGTTCCTTGATCATCATAAGTGATTCCTAAATAATACGTCAAGACAATATCCCAACCTTCTGGTCCTGATACTGATGTTTTTTCAGCAGGAATGTCAAAAGCATAATAGTCTTCATCGTTATAATGAACACCTGTTGTATCTGCATTCATATCAGAAGAGGCAGCATCCAAGTTAACATACACCTGACGGTTATAATCTAATTCTACTGTTGATACAGGACCTCCCGGATATTGTTCTTTTTCAATCTCTACTACAGGCATTCCATAAAGAGAAACTTGTAAATCATGAGATGAAGCGTCTTCAGGAATGATTGTTTCAGAAGTGTCATCACTGTTACAAGATGATAAGATTGCAATAGCTGATAAGAATGTAATGAACTTTTTCATTATTGTAAGTTTAATTTTAGTGAGATATTATCCCCGTTTACTTTTTATTTAAATTGATTTTTAGGGAAACAAAATAAGTTCTTCCCCATGCGATCAACGAAGTTGACCCTCCTGAATGTGTACCACCACTAGCTGTGTTATTCACATTGGTGACATCCAAAATATTTTTTACCCCGGTGGATACCGAGTATCGTTTGTTCTTAAAGTTTTTAGTGGTCGAGAAGTTTAGCATGCTATAGGCATCAGTAAATCCTTCATCGACTACTTCATTGTCATTACTGTCTGTCGTCAATAACAATTGAGTTCGTTTGCCTGTGTACTTATAATCCAATCTTGCCGATAAGTCTATAGATGGCCAGAAATAAGAAAGAGAAGAGACAAAATCTGTAGAATATCTAAAATCAAAATCTCCTTTATTTTCTAAGTCATAACTAATACCTGTTAAGGTAACTCCTCCATCAATTTTTAATTGATTATTAAAATTATAGGATGCTTTAAAAGTTCCTCCTTGTGTTTTCTTTTGAGAGATGTTCATATACACAAAAGAATTTCCTTCTCCTTGTGCCATATCAATCACATCGAATAAATGGTTATAAAAACCTGTGGCTTCAAATCGTAAAACTGATTTTGACGACAATTCGATGTCTTTATTTAAGTTGGCTGTTGCACTATATGATGTTTCAGGAATTAAATCTGGGTTACCATATATTTCATGATTTGCATCGACAAAATGCATGTACATTTCTTTAAGAGATGGTGCTCTAAACCCTTTTGCAAATGATAAACGACCTGTCCATTGTGATTGATTTTGATATTTTACATGGGCAGAATAAATCAAAGGAGCATCAAATTGATTATGATGAATGAACCTTGCTCCGGGTTGAATAGACCAATTATCATTTAATTCAATATTTAGTTGAGTCCATAATGAGTTTTCTGTTAGCTGTTCATCCCCCTGCATTTTAGAACCCTGACCTGTTTCATCCGTTAATTCGTACCCTGCATCAAATTTGAACCAATTCGTTAATTGTTTTTCATAGGATAAACGAGCATTCCAAGTCTGAAAGGCATCGTATGTACCTTCTCCTTGTGTTTCTTTTGTTCCTTCATCTAACTTAACAAAATATGTCTCTCCTGTTCGGTCGTAAACGTTGTAAGAGAGCATTCCTTGTAAAGCATCACCATTTTTAAAACTCTTATTAAACTGTCCATAAACAGTTCCTCTATCTGTTGTATAATAATTATCAAAGGCTCTAATTGGATTGGCATTGTTGGTATAATTTCCAATAATTTGGAGATCTTCCCTACTAAAACGTCCTCCTATTTTTATATTCCATCCTTTCCATTTATAACCATAATATACATCCGCATTGTATTGATCTTTTGGATTAAAAGACATGGCTCTAGAAGTTTCATCAGGATTAAAACCTTTGAATAATCTTGTTCCTGCATTCACTCCCCATTTATGATTATTTTTTGATCCTGAAATATTAGCATCAGCACTAAACAAACCAACTGATTCGTAATAGGTTTTAGCGGATGCATTTATCGTTTTATACTTATTTTCCTTAGTAATAATATTGATTGTTCCTGCCAAGGCATTAGATCCATAAATCACAGACATTGGTCCTTCGATTACCTCAATATGATCTACAGAAGAAACATCTAATTGTCCTAAATCAATATCTCCTCCTTGTCTACCAACAACAGGCATACCGTCAATAAGTATTTTCACATGTTGTCCTTCTAGCCCTTGCATAATGATTTTCGATCCTAATACTCCATCTTGAACTAGATTAATATTAGGTTGAAATCTAAGTGCGTCTTGTACCGTTTGAGCTCCAATTTTCTCAATTTGTTTTCCATCAATCACCTGAATTCTATAGATAGATTCATCGACAGTTTGTGGCTGTACAGAGGCTGTTTTCACTACTTGATTTAACATCAATAGATCCAACTTCATCTTTACTGTAGTATTTTGAGAAGTGGCAGAAAGTTCAATTTCTGATGTTTTGAATCCCATATAAGATACCGTACAAAACGTCTTTTCCGTAATGGCTACTTTTGCTAGGCCGTTTACATCAGACACAAAATAGGACTTTTGCCCAGATGCTGTAAGTAGACAAACATTTGCTCCCGTTAAGGGTAATTTGTCATCATCTAAAACAGTAATTTCTATATATTGCTGCTGTGCCCATAGGTTAAATGGGATGATGAAAAATAGTATGTAAATTAAATTTTTCATTGATAGGTTTAAGCACGAACTACCTTCGGCTTTTGATTTATTTTTTTCGTTTTTGTCTTCTTAAATTTGCCCTCTGATGCTATTTTTAAGCTATCCAATACACAACCTGTAGGACAAGCCGCACGACACCATAACATGGGGTATCGCATGGAAATAACTACAAATGCAATGGATATATATAACCAATAAGAAGAGAGCTCCATGCTGAATAAATCGGGGAACAATTCGAAATTTCCGAATTGCTTATAACCATATATGAATCCTCCAAATAATACCAGAGTAATCATATATCTAATGTATTCAGCTTGCTTGTTTGTAATAATTAGTTTCTTCGATTTAAAAGGAGAGTATTTTAATGTAAGCATCTGTGCTGCCCCAAAAGGACATACATAAGAACAATAAGCATTCTTTCCCCATACCGCAGAGAATAATGTTAGTAAGGCATATAATGCTAAAAATAAAGAAAGTTCTGTCCCCATAAATGGCATTAGGAAAGTGATATAAGTGAATGAACTATTCATACCAAATCCTATGTAAGCCATGGTAAATAATGAAACAAACAATCTATTCTTTTTCGTCTTATTAATTTGTGGAATTACTGCATAACCAAAGATACAGGCAATCACTAATAGATTGAAAATCCACCAATAAGTAAGCTCGGCTTTTACGCCAAAAGCTTCAATGCTTTTATCGTAATAGGTTTCTAAAATTTGTGGAGCGGTGGTATGAAAAGCCTCTGTAACCCCTTCTGCCATTGCTCTTGTAGTAATAGTAGCACCAGAAATAGCATCTATAGTATGTTCTGCATCATCTAAAGACAACCCCTGGTATTGATTTAAATAAGTACTTCTTAAAATCTTCCTAAGGTAACTTTCTGTCTCCTTTGATGTGATATAAGAAACTTCTCTCAAGCTTCCTCCAAGAGATGTTTCCATCCCTAAATAAATTGGTCCTGAGAACCCCTGCACGGTGTTATGCATCATATTTTCAAAGTACAAAGAAGACAAACGACCTCTTTGATAAATTTCTGCATAACATAAATCTCCTTGCATTTTGATCACTATATCCTCATCTTCATAAGAAGCTTTCAATCGTTTGGACATGGCTTCTGCCCATTCTTTATTATGAAGAGATTCTCCCATAGTATTAGAAAATGAGATCATTCCAGCTTCTTTCACTACCTTTTTAGGGATGGCTCTTACCAAACCATACTCCCCAAGTACATAACTCTTTCCTTCCGAAATTAAACCTGCTTCCTTTGTAGTTGACTTCACAAAATCAGTCACCAATTTAGGAGCGAAAAATTCATTTTCGATAGTAGATATGTTCTCATGTAAATCATTTCTTTCTAATGGTCCTGCCAAAGTGAAGTAAAGGAAAATAGAAAGGATAAATACAGTGATGGTAGTTTTACGGTAGTCTAATTTTAATTTCATTCTGAAATGATGATATCGTGATTGGTCTATTCTGTAACCATTAATTTGTAAGAGGTATCATAAAACATTTTAGGTACGATATTTTATGATACCCCCTCCAAATAAGTCTAGAAAAAGTAAGCTTACTTTGTAGCAACCTCTTTATCTCCTCTAAGATCAGTCATTGTTTCATCTACAATCTTCACTACCCACTTATTAATATTGGGATCAGGAAGTATAGCGTCCTGCTTGTAAACTACTCTTTTTTGATCTTCAACCATATCTACACCATTTTGGATGATTTCACCCTGAAAATGTTCATCATTGGCCACTAAAACAGGAATCACAATTGCTCTTTCTTCTAGTTCAAGAATTTGATCAATTGCTTTTTTCGTAGGTTCTGATGAATATCTCACTAAGTGACCACACCATCCGTAAGAAATAGAACCGATACCCGTTTGTGCTTTTAGGTAACGACCGATATCTTCTACCATTTCTTCCCATTGTTGGTTAAATTCAGCATCGCCGTAGGCAATTAGAGCAACACCTTCATCGCCAGAACCATTGGATAATGCTTTAGCTCTACGAGTAATATTTTTCTTTAATACTGTTGGGTAATCCAATAATGGAGTCACCGTAACTCTTGCTTTTGAAGAATATGTTTCAATTCCTTCAGCTTTTAATTCTTCCTTCACTTTAGGATCGTTAGCCAACCCTACTATGTTCGGAATATCATTACTTGTATGCGATGAGATCGTTAAGAAAATAGGTACTACAATCACTCTATCGTAATTTTCTTCATCAAATTTTTTCATTTGAGAAGCAATAGAAGGCTCTGTATATTCCATAAAAGCAGTTCTTACTTCAGTAATTTCACCACTTTTCATGATTTGACCTTTGACATCTTTTTCGATATCTGTAAGCATAGTTCTCCATTGCTTCGAATGAGAACCGTGGTTCACAAGTAATACTCCAATTTTTTCCCCAGAAATACTTTCTGCTACTTCAGAAGTAGATTGTTTTTTCTCGTTACAAGAAAATATTGTTAGCGAAAGAACAAGCGTTAGTATAAAAGATTTGATTAGTTTCATGTTTCTTATTTGTAATTAATCTAAATAACATCACAAATGTATAGGAAGTTGCTTACTCTTGTTTATCGAAAAAGGAAATGATTTTTACGAAATAAGAAACTTTATTTTTCTGATTTCGAAATTAAACATTCAAAAACAGGCTTTAAATTGCATTATGGAGGCTTTTAGAGGTGTTTTCTCTTTAAATATCTAACTCTTCAATTTCTTTTTTATTTTTATTAAATCTAAATAAATATAACTTTGCACTATAAATAGTTACAATAACGAGCAATCACTAAATACTATATGGTAGACACTACTACCGATTTATCCTTCAAATTCTTTTTAGAAAAGCACTCTCGCATTATTTCTCAAAAAGAAGAATTTGGATTAGACCTGTTAAAAGCATCGAGTAAATCGACCAATAGAAAAGGGAATTATCAAAAAATCTCTTTTGCTAATCTTGTATTGCATCAATTTTCTTGGAATATCCAAACTCCTATTACAATACTTCTTCCTTGTGAACAACAAGGTATTTTCTTTCAATTATCTCCTAATTGTAATATTGTAAATCATCAGAAAATTGGAGAAAATACGGGGTTTATAGTCAACGGAGAGGATATTGAACTTACTTTAGTTCCCAATCAGAATTACTTTATTTTTATAGAATTTAAGCAAGAATATTTTGAGCAAAAGTTACTTCACCCTTCCTTAAAACAAATGGTGATGGACTTGTTTTTGCAAAAATCTCCAACATTTAGAATCAATAAGGAACTATCTATTTTATTAGAAAAACTTACTTCTACTCAAAAACGAGGCTTATGCCAATTGATGTATCTAAATGGAAAATTATTTGAAGTACTTTCTGAGATTTCTGATCAAATAACGAATTATGAAAATAATCAACAACATCAGTATGAGCCTCAAATGTCTAAGGTAAAACAACTCATAGATGAGAATTTACATATTCAATATTCGATTAATGAACTTGCTAAATCTGTAGGTATAAACACATCCTATCTTAAAAAACATTTTAAGGCTATTTACGAAGAGACTGTTTTTGAATATGCCACAAGAAAGAGAATGGATTATGCTAAAAACCTTTTAAAAACTACTCACCTCAGTATTTCTATCATTTCAGAAAAAGTAGGATATCAACATTCTGCACATTTTTCTTATGCTTTTAAAAAGAATATGGATTTAACTCCAAATCAGTATAGACGAGGATTATCAAAATAAAAAAAGTAGGATATTAAATACCCTACTTTAATAATTACACTTTGGCAATATACTTTATTCAGTAACTAATCTAATGTCTTTTGATATACATTTGATGAATACTCTTCTTCTGATTTTGTAGGATTAAATAGTGCATTTTTTATCTTAATCGATAATAGGTTGAATACATAAAGTATTAAAAAAGTCAGAGTAATATAAACGATAATTAAAATTGATATTATTTCTTGGGTGAGCTGTGCAAAACCAAAAAATACCATTCCCCAATCAATAATCACCCATTGTAAGAAATAAAATACCGTCACATTTTTACTTGCATAATTTATAAGTTGAAGGTACTTTCCTTTGGGTAAATATTGTGTGATAACTTGTCCCATAAACAAGACAAACAAATTAAACCCAACCAACATTAATGTACCTCCTGCACCTATATGGTAATAATCACCAAAATGATAATCATAATCTATATAGCACAATAAACCTCCAATAATAAAGAAAGAAAAAGCATAGATTAATAAGGTGTTTTGAAACTTAGAAACATCATTCTTTTCTTTAAAAATCATTCCTACAAAACGACCAATAAGAATAAAAGCCAACCAAGGAAATAATGGAAAATACACATTGTACTGATCTCCCCACATAATATCTAGAAAGTAATCCAAAATAGGTATTCCTATTCGAAAACCACTGACTTCCTTTGATAGAATAATAATAATTAAAGCGGCTGCTAGTACATTCCACTTATTTTTAAATGGCTTATAAAATAAGGCCATAAATAACAACGAAAATCCCGCTAATTGAAGAATATCACCTAGTAAAAAAAAGTGCAACATGTTACTACTTAGCATAGAAGCATCCAACTTATTTGCCAATAGTAGGTTTTCCGGAAATAAACCCAATACTAATAGAATATCGAATTTCATAAAGTTTAATAAATACCCGATTCCTAAAACTTTTAATGCTCTTAATGTAAGATCTTCTGGGAGTTGCCTCTTAGAAAAGACAAAAGATACTCCCATGACCACTAGAAAGACGGGAGTTCCTTTTTCCAATATTTGTACAAATTGCCCCAACTCACTATGTCGCCAAGTATCGGCTGTGGCATACATCATCATACAATGTAAAGGAATGAGCATAAGCACACTCATTCCCCTTACAAAATCTAAAGATTGTAATCTTGTTTTCATCTAATTTAAAACTTAAGCAGTAATTTCTGGTATTCTATTTTCTTTATACTTATGGATAGGATTCTTAATAGACCCTATAAATTGTAAGCTATTGACAGGGTCACTTAAATCAACCATTTGTTTATTATTTTGTAACTGAAGGCGGTTTAAACAGGAAAGTATAAATTCTTCTTCGAATAAATCTGAGGCTTTAAATTTTGCTTCCAACGCTGGGAATTGTGATTGATATTCATGAATATTCTGAGCTACCAACGCCCAAAATGCATCTTCAGGAAAATCACAATGCTCCTCTAATATTTGAGCCATAAAGCGGAAAAAACAATCAAATACATCCGTAAAAATTGTCAACGATTTCACTCTATCAGTAGCTTTTACCACTAACCTTTTTACCGATTCAGGAAGGTTTTCTTTTTCTTCATAAAGGACAACTTCCTCGGTAATGTCTTTCATAAAAACACTGACTGGTAGACCGTTTTCTAAAACCATAATCAAATTTTCACCATGAGGCATAAAAGCTAAATCATGTTGATAAAAACAATGTAGTAACGGCGATAAATAAGCATTTAAATAACTCATTACCCATTCACAAGCAGAAACACCAGAGGCATCAATCCAAGACTTTAAAAGAGCATTACCATGTGTATCAATATGTAAAACACCCGCCATTGTCGATAAAGTCTGATGAGGCTGAATCTTATCTAATGGTGATTCTCTCCAAAGTACAGCACACATTTTATTATATGCACTTCTACTTCCAAAGGTTTCAAAATATTGGTTGGTGTATCCCATGGTAGCTACCTCTCCTAACATCTTGAATCCCTTAGTTTTTAAGTACTCATCGTCTTTAAGGAAATTAGATATCCATGTAGTAATTTCTGGAGTGCTTTTCATGTAATAAGGCGATAAGCCTCTCAGAAAGCCCATATTTTGAATAGATAATGCGGTTTTTACATAAAATTTCTCAGTCGATGTTTTATTGTAAAGTGTCCTAATAGATTGTTGCGGTTGATGAATATCTTCACCTTCTCCTAGTAAGATCAATTTATTATCAGCAATATCAGAAGCAAAAATGATCGATAATTTATTTTCCCATTGCCAAGGGTGCATTGGGAAAAAGAAGTAATCATCAGGGTCTAGTTTTTTTGATTTTAGTTGCTCTCTAAAAGCATCGTATTGGATACTTCCAATTTCTTGATGCATTACTTTTTCGAAGGTCAGTTCTTTTACTGCCGTAAATGTGGTTAGTGATTGATGCCCTGCCAACCATAACATCTTAAAACCATTTGATGCTTCAGGTGCGTAATGACTAAAATCTTCAACATCAAAACCTATTCTTCCACTATTTGCGAGAAAACACGGATGACCTTCAATCATATTTTTTTCAATCAGCTGAAAATCTCCTTCTGCCAACTGTTGGGCTGTAGTTTTATTCTGACTGTATTTAAAAGTTGCTCCATACAATGTACTTGCAATTTCTTCTAAATAGGTTTCCAGCATAGTTTCAGGAATTTGAAGCTGGGTTTTGAACTCCAAAATAAACTCCATCAATAATAAAGGAAGTTCTTCTTCTCCCCTCTTTTTTACAATCGAAGGCACACTGATATTCCAGTGGTCCAATTGCATTTCTTTGGCCTTAAAACTATAGGTATATTCTGACGAGTCCGAAAATACTTGATAGATACCTAAATCTTCTTCAAAACCAATACGAAGTGGTTCTAATAGTCTTTCGTGAGAAAATTCACTTAATGCCTTTTTTATATATAACCGATTCACTTGTTCCCATACACTTTCTTCTACATTTTCGAAGAAGTGAGAGGTAGATGATGTTGCTGTCATAATTGTTACATTTAGTATTCTAAAAAATAGTTTTGGGTTATTAAAGGAAGTATTTACAACGCCAACTGAAACACCTCAGAAATGTGAAAATCATTTCTGGTACAAAAAGCCAGATAAGCTTCCTTTTCTGGGAAACTGATCATTTTTTGATATTTAAAGCCCGCTTTTTTATTAAGTGTATGAATCTTTTCATTTTCCACATCAGGTTCAACAACTATTCGTTCTACCTTCTTATGTGAAAACATAAACTCCATGATAAAAGAAAAAATATTTGCAGTAAATCCTTTTACAGGAGTTTCTGAAGGGCCTACCAAAATATGGAACCCGTAATCATTTATATCTGCAGAAAAATGTTCGTTCACCCTATCTTCAGGAACGTAATAGAGTTCCATTAGAAAAGATGTTTTTCCATTAAACTCTCCCATTAGAACAGCCGTACTTCCTCCATCTATTATTTCTTGATAAGTCCTTCTAACCGTTTCGATGGACGAATTTTCTAATTGCCAATATTTAGCATAAGGCAAATTCACCCATTGATGTAACCGTTCTAAATCTTTTTCAAAACTGAAAGGACGAAGACTAAATGTCCCATAATTTTCTATTGATTTACTATAACTAGACGCTTTCTCTTCCCATTCTATAATGGGAACTTTTGTTTCTTTTACGATCATACAGCAGCAGACATTGATGCCTTGTTTTGATTGTTCTTTCTTACTATTTCATTTTTGTAAGCCCATCCGTAAAAAACTCCAGCGATGATAAACCCCACAATTGCAATCCCAAATGGCATTTTTAATGAAAAATGATCCACCACAAAACCTGAGACTAAAGAAGAGAAGAGTACACCTAAATTTTGTAGAAAATGGATCTTACTGTAATCAGAAGCGTATTCTTTGGGCTGACTATTTCTAAAGGCGATGACATCAAATTGTACATAAATTTGAAATACTGCCCAACCATAAAGCATTCGTCCGAAGATGATAGACAATACATATCCACTACCTTGTAATGCAATACCACAAATACCCATTAGAATAGATGGCAATATCAGTTTATATACCTGTTGGTTTTTGCCTTTTTTGTGGCTATAAATCAAGGCAACCACCCCAACAAATGCTGGTATAGAATACATAAAGCCTGCTAAAATGTTACTTTCATAAGAAGAGGTACTTTCCCAATATTCTACAAAAAAAGGTCGAATTAGGAAGGTACTGAAATATAAAACCATGGTTAATCCACCAACTTTTAAAATATTAGGTTTGATCCAATCACTTATAAAAGAATTCTTCTCTACTACATTTTCCTCCTGCGCTTTATCTTCTATTGCTTTCGGGTTGTTTTTAAGGTAGAAACAGACAAATAATTGTACAAAATCTCCCATTGCCATAATGAAAAAGACATATTTCACATCAAACCAATCGAGTATACTTCCACCAAAAAAAGCACCCAAAATAGCACCGAAATGTACAATCACAGAAAGAATACTGATGGACGAAGTGTGATTTTCTTCCTTATCAATTTTCATGATAAAAGGATACATCAATAAATAACTCCCTTTAAAAAAGATCATAGACAAAGCCAAGGTCCAGAACAATTCTATACTTTTTACCCAAAATATAGAACAACATAAAATTCCGGCTAATAATTGAGTTATCATCAGAATATCAAAGAGTTGATATTTTTTATGAACCCAAGCCCAAAAAGGAAAAGCTATCATTATTGTTAAACAACACCCTGCCAAATAATAGCCCGTATGTTCTGGTGCATCAATTCCAAATTGATGACTAAAAAACTGTGGATAAAAAGGATGAAGCATTGTATCGCTTACAACAGCCACAAAAGTCATCAATATCAATAAAGTTTTTAATTTCATTTTCTAGACTTCTGTTAATGCTTCTTCTAAAATAGCATTGGGATGTTCAATTTCTTCATCAGGTGTTACTGAGAATTTTTGGAAAGCTATTTTCTCTTCAATAGGATAATATTCTTTTCCTGTTATTTCTCGAATAATATATGAATTACGATAAGCTCCCATTCCTAAATCTGGAGTAACAAAACCGTGAGTATTTAATTCTGCATTTTGTACAAATACACTCTTTCCTAAATGATCTATGGTGTAATTCCTGTTTGCATTGAATTGCCCTTGTTGATCTAACTTGAGTAAATGTTCAATACCACGAATAAACGATGGGGTTTGTGCTTTATAACCGGTTGCTGCTAAAACAAATTCTGTCTCGTGTTGGTAGAATTTGTCTTCTTCTGCCTGATTAAAAGCTAATTTCACTTTATCGCCGAAAGGTGTTGAATTAACCAATGTCGAATTGGTTCTTAAAGAAATATTGAGCTCGCCATTTTGTAGTTTTTTAGCATACATCAAATCAAAAATCTCATTGATTAAATCCTCATTAATGCCTTTATATAAATGCTTATGATCATGCTGTAAAGCTGTTTTTTTCTTTTTATCAAGATCAAAAAAGTAATCTACATACTCTGGTGAAGTCATCTCTAAAGTTAATTTTCCATACTCCATAGGAAAGAACCTTGATGACCTTGTGATCCAATGTAAACTATAATTAAAGCTATCTATTTCGGATAACAAATCGTAGAAAACCTCTGCTGCACTTTGTCCACTTCCTAATACTGTAATCGAAGAACTTTGTTGAAGCTTTTCTTTACTTGGAATATAGCTTGAAGTATGGACTACCTTGTCTTTAATGGGCAATGCAGAAGACGGAATATAAGGAGATGTGCCCGTACCAAACACTAATTTTTTAGTGAGTAAGGTTTCAGTTTCCTGTGTAGAAGTATTTCTTTTAGTAACGTGATATACTTCTGCTTTTTCATCAAAAATGATTTTTACAACTTCAGATGAAAACTGTAAAGTAGAAAGCTGTTCTATCACCCACTGACAGTATTTATTGTATTCGTTTCTTAACACCAAGAAGTTCTCTTTGATGTAAAACGAATACATTCTTCCTTGTTTCTTTATATAATTTAAAAAGGAGAAAGGACTCGTAGGATCTGCTAATGTTACCAAGTCTGCCATAAAAGGAATTTGTAATGTGGTAGACTCTAACAACATACCTGGATGCCAATCAAAATGATCTGATTTATCCAAAAACAAAGCATCTATTTCTTCAATTGGATCTGTAAGACAAGCTAAACCTAAGTTAAAGGGACCAATGCCTACGCCAATGATATCATATATTTTTTGAGTGCTCATATCTAATTGATTTTATATTCTAATTTGTTCATTAATTCATACCCTAACCCTTCTAATAGACTTAGTATTTCTTCAAAATCTTTTGGGGTCATAGAAGGATTTAGAATGGTAAACTTTAAATAGTTATCACCTTTGTATTTGGTAGCAGCAACCATTGCTTCACCATTGTAAAAAAGAGCTTTTCTGATATCTTTATTCAGGTGATTCCAATCGATACCCACCGAATTATCTTTTTCAAATCGAAAAACTAGGCAGTTTAAGCTTGGAGGGTTCAATAACTTAAATGACGTGTGAGCATCAATCAATTTAGCAGCCTCTTTTGTTAGCTCTATTGTTTTATCATAATAGGCTCCTAATTGTTCTTTACCCATATTTCTAAGCGTCAGCCAAAGCTTTAATGCATCAAACCTCTTTGTAGTTTGTAAAGACTTATCCACTTGATTAGGGTAACCTTCCTTCTTTTGATCCTTAGGATTCAGGTAATCTGCATGATGACTTATTAAGGATAATACATTTGAATCTTTAACCACAAAAGCACTGCAGCTTACTGTTTGAAAGAATGTTTTATGATAATCTATCGTGACAGAATCTGATTTTTTAATACCATCTAACAAATACTTATATTCGCTAGATAATAGTAATCCACCTCCAATTGCTGCGTCTACATGTAACCAAATTTGATATCTTGATGCGATATCAGCGATTTGATGAATTGGATCAATACTTCCATAATCCGTAGTGCCGGCAGTGGCTACAACTCCAATTGGAAACTCCCCACGAATTAATGATTGAAGTATTGCTGATTCCAATTCATCGACTTTCATCTTAAAGTTTTCATCTGTTGGAATACTTATCACTGCATTTTGTCCTAACCCTAGAATAGCCGCACTTTTTTTCGTGCTAAAATGACTATGTTCTGAACAAAATATCTTCAGTTTTTCTTTTGGTAAACCCTCCTCATCTATATCATGGTTCAAGTTTTTATAAGTATAAGCATCCCTCATTAGCAATGCTGCCATTAAGTTAGATTGAGTACCTCCACTAGTAAAAACGCCATCACCATTGTCAAAACCTATTTCATTCGCAGTCCAATCCACTAATTTTTGCTCAATTAATGTCCCTCCGGCACTTTGATCCCAAGTATCTAGAGAAGAGTTTATGGCCGCAATTATTTGTTCCCCTACCAGAGAAGGAACCACAACAGGGCAATTTAAATGTGCAATATATTTAGGTAAATGAAAAGCCACTGCATGGTCGAGGTATAGATGTTTTAACTCATCTAATACCTCTTCCAATGGCTGTGGTTCATCATTCAGATTGATCTTTTCGAATAATGGTTTTAAATCGTGCGGCTGTACTCCGCTAAAGGGTTTTGTTCTATCTTTTAAAAAGCCTAGAACCCTATCTGTTGCCTTCCCTATATCTTGGATGTACCTTAATCGGCTTTCTGGATCTTGAGAGAACAAAAATGAGAGGTCTAGTTTTACGCTTTTTTGTGTTTGTTCTGTTGCAGTATCAAACATAGTAGTTTAAAGTTATGAGTGCTAATCTATTATTTAGATTGATTATAAATAATAATACAATTTTAGAGCATAAAACTGATAGAACTACTACGAATTTAGATACAAAACTTACGAAAAAAGAAATTAATATTTCGAGATTCATAAAAAATACGATAGATAATTACGGCACCCAAAATTTCAATTTACGAATCCGGAAATCTTTTTTACGAATCAGGTAATTTCAAATACTCTCTATTGTTAAGAATAATTCTAAATAAGAGATTTGCAGCATGAATTATCTCATAAAACTTTGTGGTGGAACCTTCATGTTACTCCTATTGATTTCCACAACAATTTATGCTCAAGAAATAAAAGGAAGAATTCAAGATGAAGAAGGGAAGCCTATTGCATTTGCTACAGTAAAAATTATTGAAAAAAATATTGGAGCAATCACTAATGCAGATGGCCTCTTTAAAATTGAAGGTTTAAAACTTCCTGCTACATATACATTCGAAGTGTCTTCTCTTGGTTATTTAACGATAACTAATAAAAAGAAAATAAACTCCACTAGTCAATTAAAATTCGTACTTAAAGAAGATGTAAATCAGCTTCAGGAAGTACAAATTACAGGTGAATCTACTGCTCAGCAACATCAAAATGCTGGATATGAAGTTTCTACTATTGCTACAGATCAATTATTGAATCAATCCACAGATATCAATCAAATATTAAAAACAACTTCTGGAATTAATATTAGAGAAACGGGTGGGCTTGGTTCAGGTTTTAGTTTGTCTTTGAATGGATTAACAGGAAACCAGGTGAGGTATTATATCGATGGGGTACCTATGGAAAGTTATGGTTCAGCACTCACTTTAAATAACTATCCCGTCAATTTGATTGAAGATATTGAGATTTATAAAGGTGTAGTTCCTATCAACTTTGGAGCTGATGCATTAGGCGGATTGATCAATATTAAAACACCTAATATTCATTCTACATATTTTGATGCAAGTTATTCATTAGGGTCTTTTAATACTCATAGAGTTGCTTTAAACGGACAGTTTTCTGATCAGGAAAAAGGGTATTTTATTTCAGTGCAATCTTTTTTTAATCACTCTGACAATAATTACCTGATGAAAAAAGCTCCTTTGTATGACTCTCTTGGAAATTCAAAAGGAGACATTGAAGCTAAAAGATTTAACGATCAATATTCTTCTGCTATGATCACTGCTAAAACCGGTGTATTTAATAAGTCTTTTGCAGATGAATTGTCTTTGAGCTTAACCTATGCAGAAAACAAAAATAACATTCAACATCCTCCAAATACTATTAATGTAGTTTTTGGTCATTTACATGAAAGGTCGAAAACAATGCTTGCCAACTCACGGTACAAAAAGGCTTTTGGTAAACTAAATGTTGATGCTTTTGTCAATGGAGGTTTAATTCAAAACTCTGCCATAGATACAGTGGGTAAGATTTATCGTTGGGATGGATCTTCTATAGACCGTGATCCCTCTACTGGAAAAGGAGAATACTACCCTCAAAAATCTCTTTTAGTTATTGATGATAAGGTGGTAAGAAGTAATATCAACTTAAGTTATGACCTAAACAATAATCATACATTTGCCTTTAATGCTGGTCAAAACTTCTTACAAAGAGTGGGTGATGATAAAGTGAATCCTAATAATAAGACATTCAGATCTCCAAATCATATTAATAAAACCACTTTAGGAGGTGCTTGGTTAGCAAAAACAAACAATGAGAAAGTAGAATTCTCTCTCTTTGCGAAACAATACTTCTATAATGGGCAAATTGTTATTCAGGATTATGAAGACAATGATATTACAACTGATATAAAAAATGGAGGAACCGGCTTTGGTGGCACCTTAACCTATCATTTAAACAATCATTTCGATATCAAAACATCCTATGAAAAAGCCTTTAGAATTCCTGAAGCTACAGAACTTTTAGGTGATGGGATTTTTATACTTCCCAACCCAGAGTTAAAGCCAGAAAAAAGTCATAATGCTAACCTAGGATTAGCCTATAACAACCGGTTCTCAAATTGGTTCTTTAAAGCCAATTCCAATCTTTTTTATAGATACTCAGAAGATTTTATTCGATTTAGACCAATGGGTCCTCAAGGTACTTATGAGAATATTGCCAATGTTAGAAGTATGGGCTTAGAACTTGGGTTGTATACAGAATACAATCGTAAGTTTTTTGTAAGTGCCAACCTCACTTATCAAGATATTACAGATCAAACTGCTTTAGATGAAGGTTTGCCTAATGTGAACTATCAAAGTAAGGTACCTAATATTCCGTACCTATTCGGCAACCTTAATCTGGGGTACAATATCCTTCAAACAAGCAGTAAAAAGCTGACTACATCTTGGACCTCAAAGTATGTACATCAATTTTTCTTGAATTGGGAAAGTAGCGGAGATCCAGCTGAAAAGCTTACCATCCCAACGCAGTTTACTCATGATTTAAATATTGAATACAGCTTTGAACAAGGTAAATATAATACAACGCTAACAGTAAGTAATATTACTGATGCAGAGGTATATGACAACTTTAAAATTCAGAAACCTGGTAGAGCCTTCTACCTAAAATTTAGATATTATTTTAATCGTTAAAAATTCACTAATATAATGAAACACAACTATTTTATCGGAATCATCTTATTGTTAGTTATTACACTAACAGGTTGTAATGATGACAGTTCTACACCAACTGCTCCAAAAGATGCTGGTATTACTATGGGATTCAAAGTAACGGGTACGCCTGAAACTGAATATGTTTTGACACAAAAAGACATTATGAATTCAGAAGTAACTGTATCAGGAACAGGTCTTGAAACACAAGGTTGGAACTTCTTCTACCAAGTTGGTAATACTTTATTTGTATCAGGATATGATGAGGCTAAAACATGTCAGTCATACACAGCAGATGCAAATGGTACTATTCAAAAAGGAGGTTCTTTTGTATATGATGATCCAATTCAAATGTTTGGTCATTCATCAGATAATACATTGTTCTTTGGTTTAGATAACTTTTATAGTGGTACTTCTGCAAAAACACTTTATATCGTTGATGTTTCTTCAGGTCAAATTACTAAAAAGGTAACTGTAAACATTGACGAAAGAGCTGACGAAGGACTTACTGCATGGGCAACTGCTTTAGTTCAAAATGGTGATAAATTTTTCATTCCTTATCACTTAGTTACAGCCGATGGTAATGTAGGTACTCCTGAAGTAAACACTGCTTATGTTGCTGTTTACAGCTATGACGCTATTATTAATGCAGGAAGTGAAGCAGTATCACCAGAAAAAATTATCACAGATACTCGTACCTCTCATATTGGTACAAACGGACATACTTCATCAATTATCAGAACAGAAAATGGAGACTTGTATTCATTCTCTTCTGGATTTGAAATGGCTGGTGTATACCCTGCTGCCACTGTTCCTTCTGGAATTTTAAAAATAAATAACGGCGAAACAGATTTTGATGACAACTACTTCTTAAACATTAATGAGTTAACCAATGGCGGTGCTATTTTCTGGTTTGATTATGTAGGAAACAACAAAGCTATTGCAAGAGTACTTACTGAAGATATTGGTGGACCTTGGGCGGCATATGGTAGAGATGTTTTCAATCAAAAATTAGTCAGTATTGATCTTGTAGCAAAAACAGTTACTGACGTTGCTGATGTTCCTTTACATGCAAAAAGATATACTTCTCCTGTTGAAAAAATCAACGGTAAAGTATATGTAAGTATTGAAACAGCAAATGATGCTTATGTTTATGAAGTAGATGTTGATAATGCAACAGCTACTAAAGGCGGTAAAATTGTTGGTAAGACAATCAAAGGATTTTTCGACTTAGTAAACTAAAAATATAATTCTTAAAGTAATGTTGGTGATTAAACGGACCTAGCTTTTAGAGTTACCTTATTCCTAAACGAGGGGTTAATCACCCCTCGTTTTACATATTCACTAAATTCTATTTAAACACCCATTCCACTCGATATTTTATACGCTTTATGGAAAAGAAAAAACTGAAGAAAATATTCCGAAAAATTCACCTTTACTTAGGCTTTACTACAGGATTGGTTGTATTTATTCTTGGAATTACCGGCTGTGGTTGGGTGTTCCATGATGAATTTAAAAATCTATTCGATGATTATTCAACAGTTCAAGTAGAAAATTGTTCCTTTATAACACCTTTACAAGCTAAAGAAAAAGCACTAACCGTTTACCCCGATCATCATATTCACGGCATTGCTTACAATCAACCCAATGAAGCTTTAGAAGTTATTTTCTATGAAGCATCACCTGAATTTTACCGATCGGTATATCTTAACCCTTATAACGGAACTGTACTTCATCAAGAAGATAACCTAAGCGGATTTTTTGCATTCATGCTCAAAGGGCACATGCGACTTTGGTTGCCAAAAGATATCGGTCAACCGATCACTTCTTACAGTACATTATTATTTCTTCTAATTATTATTTCGGGTATTATACTTTGGTGGCCTTCTTCCAAAAAACAGCAAAAACAACGCTTAACATTTGATTGGAATGATAAAACTAAATGGAAAAGGAAGAACTATGATCTCCACAGTATTATAGGTTTCTATAGTTCGTTTTTTGTGTTTCTAATTGCCTTTACCGGAGTTGGTATTGGTTTGGGATGGCTTGCTTTCATCACTTATAAAGTGATTGGAGGAGAAAAATCACTTTATTTTTTACAACCTAATAACCAGACAGAAATTGCTCTTCCGTTAGATGATCCAAACAATGCCATACACAATGTGTATGATATTACTAAAAATCAATTTCCTGATTATAAAACCATAGAGGTGCATCTTCCTGAATCAGATTCTCTATCCATTCTAGTAGAAGTACTTTATGGAGAGGGCCAATTTCATGATGTAGATTACCTCTTCTTTGATCAAAAAACATCAGAGCTTTTACCTACTGAAAGTATCTATGGAAGCTACGCTGATGCTGATTTCTCCGACCTTGTTCTCCGTATGAACTATGATATTCATGTGGGATCTATCTTTGGACTACCAGGTAAAATCCTTGCCTTTTTAATTAGCCTTATCATTACTACTTTTCCTGTTACAGGCTGTGTGCTTTGGTATGGTAAGAATTATGGTAAGAAGAAAAAACAACTTGTTATTAATTAGTTAGGAAAAAAATCAAACAAAAATTCTTCGCTTTCTTTTGGAATCTTTAATTCAAATCATTTACTTTGAATTACAAAGCACTTTCAAATATGGAGAATCAACAAGAATATATCAACGACTTAAAAGAGATCAAAGACATTATGAATCGTTCTACTCGATTTATGTCCTTGAGTGGTTTATCTGGTGTTAGTGCAGGAGTTTCTGCTCTAATAGGAGCTTATTTTGCGTATGAACATCTGTACAAAATGGGCTTTGAGAGAAACCAATTAGATCTTGTAAATGTCAATTATCTCATTTTAATAGGAGCCTTAACTATTCTCTTTGCTGTAGGTTCGGCTTTATTTTTCACCAATATAGAATCCAAAAAAAATGGTGTAAAATTATGGGATCTTCAGATCAAAAGGTTTATTAGTAGTATGATGATTCCTTTAGCTACAGGAGGTATTTTAACTTTAATCTTAGTACTAAAAGGTTTTGTTGGATTAGCAGCTCCACTTACACTAATATTTTACGGATTAGCTTTAGTTAACGGTAGCAAGTACACATTTTCTGATATAAAAAGCTTAGGAATTATTGAAATTGTATTAGGTTTGTTGGCTACTCAATTTATAGGTTATGGTATCTATTTTTGGGCCGTTGGTTTCGGTGTGCTTCACATAGCTTACGGGATATACATGTACTTTACAAATAACAGATAGTGAAAGACTTATTAAATAATTTAGATAAAGCTTTCGAAAACAAAGTTCGAATGGGGATTATGGCCGCTCTTGTTGTCAATGAGTACTTGGACTTTAATTCCCTAAAAGAACTACTTGGCGTGACCGATGGTAATCTAGCATCACACCTCAAAAACTTGGAGAAAGTGGAATATGTCTCCATAAAAAAAGAGTTTTTAAACCGTAAGCCCAATACAAAATATTCTGCTACTGATATGGGAAAGATCGCTTTTAAAAAACATATCAAGGCAATTGAAGATTTATTGAAATAATTTTTTTGTTCAATCACTTTGAAACACAAAGTACTTTTAAATATACAATGAAACTATATATGTATCTCACTTTCTTTTTAGTCTATCAATTTATCTTTCTTCAACATAGAAGGTATTTGGTACTGAAGTCAAAAATGATCAACAAGGGCATTCAGTTATTGTTGAAAACACTATAATAAAAAATTTATTTATTCACTTTGAAATACAAAGTACTTTACAAAATAGAAATATGGAACAAATACAAAAAACCAAAAATTCAGCTTTCAATCCTGTTATGATCAAATTAATCATCATAGTGGTTATGATATTAATGCTTCTAATTCCTGTAAGCATGATCAAATCTATTATTACTGAAAGAGAAATTCATAACGAAACAGTAACCAATGAAGTCTCTTCAAAATGGGCTGATCAGCAAGAAATTAAAGGACCTGTTTTAACAATACCTATCTCATTTCAAACCTTAGATAAAGATGGTGCTCCAATAGACTATTATAGTAATTGGTACTTTCTGCCAGATCAATTAAATATCAAAGGAAATGTTTCCTCTCGATCTTTAGAAAGAAGTATTTATGAAGTGATTGTATACGGCTCAAACATTGAAATAGATGGAAGCTTCCTTCTCGACAAAGAATTAAATGCTTCACACATCAAAAAAATTCATTACGAAGATGCTTTTCTAACCGTTGGTGTATCTGATTTAAAAGGCATCAAGAATCAATTAAATATGGCTTGGAATGATGACTCGATTTTAGCACAACCAGGTAGTCAAATTCAAAATATCATTAAAACAGGTGTGACTATTCCTGTAAAAATTCAGAAAGGAGAAACCTATCACTTCAAGCTTAAAATGGACCTACAAGGGAGTAGAAGCTTATCTTTTATTCCATTAGGCGCTACTACCAATGTGGATATCACTTCGAATTGGACTGCTCCAAGTTTTGTTGGAAATTTCCTACCAGACCATAGAGAAATATCAGATGAAGGATTTAAAGCCTCTTGGAAAGTACTTCAATTAAATAGAAACTTCCCTCAAGTGTGGCTGGACGATAAAGCCAATAACAATCAAATTTACATGAATCAATCAGGTTTTGGTATTGATTTAATTGTACCTCTCGATGACTATCAAAAAGCAATGCGTTCGTCCAAATATGGCATCATGACTATAGCACTCACCTTCCTCATTTTCTTCTTGGTTGAAATCATGAATAAAACAAGAATTCATCCTCTACAATATGCTATGGTTGGCTTGGCTTTATGCCTGTTCTATGTCTTGCTTGTTTCAATATCTGAACACAGTAATTTCAACCTTGCTTTTGGTCTTTCTAGTGTTGGAATCATTGGAATGATCTCTCTATACTCCCTCACATTATTCAAAAGTAAAAAGCTAAGTATCATGCTTTCCACAGTACTTATAAGCATCTATTGTTTCTTATTTACCACACTACAAATGGTCGATTATGCCTTACTTATGGGAGGAATAGGATTAACTATTATCCTGGGTGCAACGATGTTCTATACCCGAAAAATCAACTGGTATCAATTACAAATTGACACGAACTAACAGCCAATAAAAAAAGACCAGAAATTATTTCTGATCTTTTTTACTCTATTCATCTAACTCTAACGATATAGCCGCCTAATACTACTAGGTGGCTATTTTTTTAATCTGATAACACTGCATAATCACCATCTACTTCTGTAGTGATTAAATAGGTATTAGATTGCCATTTATATTGACTGTAATAAGATTCGGCTAGTAACAGTATACCTCTCATCATATCTCTTTTTGGTTGATGAGCACTTTCCATTCCCATTTTTATATAATTATCGGAAGATCTAGAAAACTCAAAGAGATACCATAACCCCTGTTTATCCAGTATATCCAGCGTTTTTGATAATCCATATTGAGTTAACAAATCACCCTCAATTTTACTTTCTTTCATGGGACTATTTTCGTGTAATCTTAACTGAATATTATACAACTCCTCTTCTCCTAAAGCATATAAATACGCCTGAACCAACACTGCATCATAATAATCAGGAACATCACTGTTTTCAAAAATCCCATGTTCTCTTTGTTGGATAAATTCTTTAAGCCACGACAAATGTTTTAACTCATCAATCATTTCAGGGTGATGAACTACGACAGAATCAAGTACTTCCATATAGTGTAATACTCTCTTTCTTTCTTCAGAAATAGAATAAAAATTAAATAACTCAGAATTGGTTTTTTCTTTAAAGTAATGATTAGAATAATCTTGCTCTGATATTTCAACAATAGTCTGTAGAGAATCCACTGATAGATTTTTTTGTTTCATAGAATACGCCAATGTTCCGGTTAATACTCTATGAAACTCCTTCATTCTATTTTTATAATATGTATCTAAAAACTGAGGAGAATAGGCCCCATAAAAAGAGCTATGCATAGATTCTTTTAAAGAATTGACATACTGCCCTTTTAAACCAAATCTATTTTGAAAGATGGCTTTTGATTCATGTAAATCATGATGCATGATTGGAATCCAATATTTCATGGCTGATTCAGGAAAAGGAACTGTCATAGTAATAGAAACTTTTACCTGACCATTTTTAACCTTAGTCATTTTATGTGCTAATTGATGGGAAACCCTTGGTAAAATATGTTGAAATAGCTTCTTATTTAGCTTCATAGAATCCATTAAATTCCATTTATTCAATTGCACCGTTTGTATTCTATAAATAGATTCAAGGTCCATAGGATCAAAACCAGGAATATCAATAGGATGGGCTTCATGTAAAGCAGCTGCATCTAAAAAGACATCAATGGTTTCTTGCGACTCAAGAATTTCTTTAAAGAGAAAAGAAAATATATTACTAACACGAATACATCCACCAGACAATTCATAACCTAGTTGATCTTCTCTATTGGTACCATGTATATAAATCAATCGTTTACTAGAATTACTATTATTGATATAATTAAGATCTTCTCGATGGTTTCTTAAATAATCTTTGGCTGATAAATCAACATATTCAGTTCCTTGATTTTTACCTATCAGGCCAAATTGATTGGAAGTTATAAATGCCCTTTCTAGTTTGGTTGATTTTCTATATAGATATTTAACTTCTCCTTTATAAGCTTGACCTTTAATTTTATGAAATATTTTTGTTATTGGTGATGTAATGGTTTTTGATTGCCATCCCTCTAAATTATAATTGTTGACTATCTCAAAATAACCTAAAGGACTTTTTTCAGATTCGTTTTTAAATCCAATACCTTTCCATGCCGAAGAAATATCTACTTCTAGTAAGGTTCCAGATTCCATATCCACTAAATAGCCTTTTTGTCCACCTACATTTGATCTAGATAGGTTACCTACAAAAGCAAACTGTTTTTCATCAGAATTTTTTGTTCTTAGGTACTTTAACGCTTTACTTAATTTCTGATGAACTAACTCATAATCTTCCGTATTTTTTTCTTTTGATAAAACTCTCATACTACATTTCATATTCATCAAAAGTTTCTTTTGGTGTTCTGATAAATGCGTATAATTTTTTAAAACATCTTTGATGATTTCTTCTGTATGTCCAGTTAATTTTTCTGGCATATCGGTTTCCAATTCTTTTAACTTAGAAACCACCGAAAGAGAAAATACTTTTTTTTCAATTTCAATGGACGATGGTATTTTTGAATTGGCTGTCAGACTATTGCACGTTAAAAACAATAGAGTGAGGATTTTAATAGATCGCAGTGAGTACATAGCTAATCAGGGTAAAATCAGTTACAAGTTTTTGGATAATTGTTGAATTATTGAGTTAAGATTTATCATCTAGAATTTAAAAAAAATCATTTAAATTCAAATGATCAACACTGGTTTTAGACACTCAATATCAAATAGTTACAACAGATTATTAGATAATTAAATAATTGGTTTTTTACATTTCATCAAATAATCTAACCACACAACACAATTGATATTAAAATAGTTGACTTCTTTTAAAAATTAACATCTTTGAAATAAAAAAAGCCATCGAATCAAAGAAACGATGGCTACACAATATGTTCGTCTTTATTTAATAGGAATTGAGAAACTAAAACCAAACGACACACTCTGCTCTTGATCTTGAATATCATGTACATAACCAACTCGAGGGCATACATAACCAATATTACCAACAGGAATGAAATACATTAAAAAGGCGTCGACATAATCGTTGCCTAATTTAAATGAATCCCCTTTGGTGATGTCTTTAGCGTATCCGCCACCAACACCCCAATGTCTATTTTTTCCAAATAAATAAGTACCGTAGAAAGCAACAGAACTTTTGTAGCTGTTATTCACTTGCATTCCGCTTTCCAATTTTTGGTTTTCTTTTTCCCAGTCTCCTACCAAAGACATTCCTATCATAAATCGATCAGAAACATAATGATTGTAATCTAAACTAAGAATAAAAGACTGTGCATCTCTTTGTAAGACTCCAGAACCAGAAGTAGTCATGGAAAGATATCCTTTAGGATGATCTTGGGCATTTGACTCTAGGGCAAATAAGCCTATTAAAAGAACTATTGATATTAAATTTTTCATAATTAAAAAAAGATAGTTGTTCCTATTCGTACTGTGTTACCATATTTTTCATGAGCCATATGGAAAAGCTGTAATTGTACTTTTTCAGTGATAAAATAATTAAACTGCGTTTCTAAAGCTGTAGCGACTTCTGGGTTTCTAAAGTCGGGCATTTGCCAAATTGGAGTGATTCTCATGAAGCTTTTATCACTAAATTTGATGGGTGTAATTACCTGAAAACTTGCTCCATGAGTTACTGCTCCAGTAGTCATATGATGTCTGTATTGGTAAGACACAATTGGAAAAAATTGAATCCAATCAGTCGCAATCACTCCTACCAAAACACCTGGAGAAATCATCCATTGATTACTTCCAATACCTGATTGACCCGGAACAAAAACATCAACAGAATAACCAAATGCTCCAAATGTTTTCTCATAGTTCTTATGAGTCACATGGAAAAAGCGAGCTCTAACATCCCCTATTCCATAAGACCTTTGTCCTGTTTCTTTATTTTCTGTAGAGAATACAGGTAATTCTACACTATATAAAATGTTACTGCCTACAGTGCCATTATAAATAAGACGTGCACCTATACGGCCATCCTCATTGGACTCTACCACCGTATTTAATCTTCGGTAGAGATTAGTAGGCTTAGAGTTATCAATTTTTTTTTCTTCTTCTTGAGCAAAACAGAAAGAGCACATGAAAAATAAAGGCAGCATAAAAAGACGCATAAATGTAGAGTTGATAAAAAAGTTGTCACCTTTTTTATACTTTTGATTAATACTTGACCTGATCATTTTGTATTCGTTTTATTCGTATCTAATTATTGAAGGGGATAAACTCTTACTAAACCCTATTCCTTTCGAAAAAACATTGAATGAGTAATACTTAATTGATTTTGCTTTCTACTTTGAGCTTTTAAGGCATACAAAAACTATCGAATAGCAGGGTGAAAATTCTTTATGAACTATTGTCTAATACAATTATTGTAGTTCTAATAGACCTATTGATTAATTTCAATGCATCATTAAAATATATGACAGTAGAGAAATGAACAGACGAATTGTATTACTAATCCTATTTTTTTATTCTTCTATAATTACAGCTCAAAACTTTAATTCTATGGAGATGTTTTATGTCACCTTAGAGAAAGGTGATGCTAAACCTTTACAAAAAATTGCTGTAAAAGAGAGCAATGAAAAAATTAAATGGGGACATGAAATAACGCTTTACCCAAGTATTGAATATCAAACAATAGAAGGAATTGGAGGTGCATTTAATGAAGTAGGTGGAGAAGCATTATCAAGTTTGCCAGAAAAACAACAAGATGAAGTAATGCAACATTTATTTCATTCTGATAATGCCGGATTTACTTTTTGTAGGACCGCTATAGGATCAAGTGATTTTGGTTTGGATGCGTACAGCTATTCCAACTCTCCAAATGATTTTGAAATGAAAGAATTCTCTATTGAAAGGGATCAAAAATATGTACTTCCTTATATTAAAAAAGCAATTGATGTTCAACCCAACTTATTACTTTTTGCCTCACCTTGGAGTCCTCCAGCTTGGATGAAAACGAGTAATTCTATAACAGGGTTAACAAAAGAAACTAATCAACTTAAAAATGATAAAAAGGTATATCAGGCTTATGCAAATTACTTTACAAAGTATATCAAAAGTTATCAACGAGCTGGTGTGAATATCGATCGTATTTGTGTTCAAAATGAAAATGATGCTAACACAAAGTATCCAAGTTGTGTTATGCCTCCTCAACAAATGATAGAATTATCCACAAAATATATCTTACCAACATTCAAGAAAGAAAAAGTCAATACGAAAGTTTTTGCAGGTACTTTTAGAACAGCAGAACAATTGGATCTTATTGAGTTTCTGACTTTAAAAAATGCAGAAAAATTGGCCGGTGTTGGTATTCAGTATACCAATCCTTTAGTGATTACTGATGCGATTAAAATGAATCCTACGCTTAAAATGTTCCATACAGAAGGCCATTGCTATAATGGAAAAAATAGTACTGAAGAGGCAAATCATCGTTTAGAAGAAGTGGCTAAATATATAAATAGTGGTGTTAGTAATTTCTGTTATTGGAATATGATTTTGAATGAAACAACCGAAAGTGGATGGGAGTGGCCTCAAAATTCATTGATCAATATCGATAGGGAAAAGAAAACAATAAAATACAATCCTGATTATAATGCGATGTATATTATCAGTCATTTTATCCAACCTGGAGATGTTAGAATCGCATCAAATAGCCAAAGACCAATGATTACGGTAAAAAGCCCCTCTGGAAAAATTAAAATTATAATTCATAATACAGACCCTCAAGAGGCAGTATATAGAATTCATTTAAATGGTGATACCAAAAAGGTAATCCTTCCTAAAGAAAGTATAACAGCAATTACACTCTAACTTCCCAAAAAATAAGCTCTTAAATAATCCTCCTTTTACATCATACTTATTGGATGTAAAAGGGGGATTATTTTTTTTCAAAACCCGAAAAATAATCTAATTCTTTTAGATGAAATCGACTATATTCGGGCTTCAATAGTATGACTTCCAAGTATTAAATACTCTCTATAAATAAATTTACTTTTTACTCTACAAAACCATTAAAACAACTATGAAAATTATTAAACTAATCTCGATTGGAATTGGTGTCCTATTCTTAATCGCCTCACTCTTCTTTGGGGTAAAAATTGGTCAACGTTTCTATAAAGCCTATCAATTTAAAAATAGTTTAAATGATACTGTATTGGATTATGATATTACACCCGAAGACTATAAAAAGTCGGAAACGCTAAAAAACGGACAGATTCTTTCCAAGAAAATAATTAATATAAAAGATATTCCTGCGGTTTGGAAAAAGGTGTCTAATGAAGGGGTTTTAAAAACGGAATATCAACATTTAGAGTCCATTGATTTTTATACAATCATTTATAAAAGTGCTCCAAAATTAGTGAATGCTATTATTGCTACCCCTAAAAAAGAGGGACAGTTTCCTGTGATACTATTCAACCGTGGTGGAAATAAAGAAGAAGGAAAACTAGCTAAAGCGAAAGTACTTTTTTCATTAATTGGTATTTCAAGGCTAGTAGACGAAGGTAATATCTTAATGGCTAGCTGTTACAGAGAAGAGGATGAATTTGGTGGTGACGATATTAATGATGTCTTAAACCTCACTGAAACAGCAAAAGAAATACAAAAAGCCGATATTAAACATATAGGATTAATTGGGTGGTCTAGAGGTGGTATGATGACTTACCTTGCTTTAAAAAAATCGAATGCTTTTACTACTGCAGTCGTAGGAAACGGCCCCACAGACATGTTTTCTTTAATTAAAGAAAGACCCGAAATGGAAACAAAAGTGTGTGCTAAACTTATCCCAAATTATGAGATTAATAAAGAAGAAGAACTAAAAAAACGTTCTGCTATTTTTTGGGCAGATGAGTTAAATAAAAATACTAGCCTTCTACTACTTTGTGGATCAAATGATAAAAGAGTCAACCCACAACAAGCCAGAAATATGGCTAGTAAACTGAAAGCAATCAGCTATGATTATAAAATTATGGAGTTCGATACAGACCATAATTTTTCAAATAAATCAGAAGAATTAAACCAATTATTAATACAATGGTTTAAAAATAGAATTTAAATTTAGTCGTAACATTTAGATAGAAAATGATCCGTTACACTACTTTTAAGATAGATTTATCCAAAATTCCAAACTCTTAATCTCTCCTACTGAGAGATTAAAGTTTGGAATTATAATTTATTTTCATTTAAATTTGTGCCTATAAACACAATCTTCTCTAAATCTAAAAAAGGAGGGTATCATGATGTTGGTCTTAAAATTACATATCGCCTCATAGACTGAGATTCAAAATTTCTTCATGTTTTGAATTACACCATCTTTATCAAAAAGTATGGTCTTATCTCTATATCAGTCTATCAATCTTAATTATTTTATTTATTAATAATCAGGTTAATTTTTAATCCTGAATCACTGTATATAATTGATTTCACCTTCATAGTAATACAATTTATATTTCAGTGGGTTGATTTGTATATCAAATAACATGGGCCAACAGAAATTGAAGGGAAAACACCTTCGAGCCATTCAATATGCTTCAAATAAAGCGATTAGTCTTGCCGTGCAAATAATGGCGAAGCATTACAAACACACCTCAATGCAAGAGCAACTAATTTTGCTTGAGGATATCAAAAATAATTATTCAAAATACCTTACAGATGCCATTTTATCTCCAATAGCAAAAGTCTTTCAACCTGAAGTTGATGTAAAAAGAAAACAAATAGAACTTCTTGCTGAAGCGAAAGAATTTAATGTTTTCGGAAGACAACACATAAGCAGTAATGCTTACCAACAAATGCGTTGGGCAATGAAATTACCCGTGGTACATAGTGGTGCCATGATGCCTGATGCACACCAAGGTTACGGACTTCCTATTGGAGGAGTTCTAGCGACAAATAATGTTGTTATACCTTATGGAGTTGGAGTAGATATTGGCTGTAGAATGAGTCTCACTATCTACCCAATTCAACCTACATTTCTAAAACGTTATGAATACCAAATAAAACAAGCTTTAAAAGAATATACCAATTTTGGTACAGGAGGCGAGTTGGGTATTGTTCAAGAACATGAAGTTTTAGACAGAATAGAATTTACGGCTACCCCTTTGTTAAAGCAATTACACGGAAAAGCTAGTAGGCAATTAGGTACTTCTGGATCTGGGAATCATTTTGTAGAATTTGGCACTGTCCAACTACTTTCAGACAATCCTTTTGATTTAGAAGCAGGAGATTATGTAGGATTATTAGCTCATTCTGGATCGAGAGGTTTAGGGGCTACAATTGCCAATCATTATACCTCTATTGCTAAAGAAAAATGTCTTTTACCTTCCCCTACTCAAAATTTAGCTTGGCTGGATTTAAATGCCCAAGAAGGACAGGAATATTGGCTTTCAATGACTTTAGCTGGAGATTATGCAAAAGCTTGTCATGATCAAATACATTATCATTTGGCTAAAGCTTTAGGGATAAAACCTATTGCCAAAGTAGAAAATCACCACAACTTTGCTTGGAAAGAAAAGCAATTTGACGGAACCGAATGTATTGTTCACAGAAAGGGAGCAACACCTGCAGGAAAAGGAGTGTTAGGTATTATTCCCGGGTCTATGACAGCCAATGGCTACATTGTTCAAGGAAAAGGGGAATATGGTTCACTGCAATCTGCATCACATGGCGCTGGAAGACAGTTTTCTCGATCTAAAACTAAAGCAAAGATAACTGGAAGTCAGCTGAAGAAAATTCTACAGAAAGAGAATGTTTCCCTTATCGGTGGAAGTATTGATGAATCACCCATCGCCTACAAAAATATTGAAGATGTGATGAAAAGTCAGACAAACCTTGTTGATATCTTGGGTACTTTTTCACCCAAAATTGTACGAATGGATAAAGCTTAAACATATGAAAAATAGTAATTCAGAATTATTTATTCAGATCACCTCAGGAAGAGGTCCTGCTGAATGTTGTTGGGTAGTAGCTAAGCTTTTGAAAGAGGTTTTAAGCGATTTAAAAGCTAAAAACATCGAACACCAAGTACTCTCTAGAACCGATGGACCTTTACACCATACATTAAGTTCTGTGATCATAAAAGCCAGTGGACATCAATTACAGGAGTCTTTAAAAGAATGGAAAGGAACCATTCAATGGATTGGTAAAAGTCCGTTTAGAAAATTTCATAAACGTAAAAATTGGTTTGTAGCTATTGATTTTTTTTCAGAAAAAGAGATAGAAAAACTAAATACAAAGGATTTGCAATACCAAACATTCAGAGGCTCTGGTCCTGGAGGTCAGCATCGAAATAAAGTAGAAACGGCTGTTCGTGTTACCCATATTCCTAGTGGTGTTAGTGTAGAGGTTTCTGATGGGAAATCTCAGTATCAGAATAAACAAAAGGCTTTAGAAAAAATGAAAGAGAAATTCGAAATCCTAAGGTTAGAAAACACTAAAGAAAAGCTAGAACAACAATGGATGAATCACTTGGCATTAGAAAGAGGAAATGCAGTTAAAGTCTTTAAAGGGCCACAGTTTAAACAGTAAATACATAATAAAATTTATAAATGATGCTTTTCAATATAAAAATCAAAAAGTAAAGATGCCTAAACAATTGGCTCAATTTTGTAAGAATGAACATTTTACAAAAAAGAGCATTCGAAATGCTGATATTGAGGTATTTTATTTTGACTTTTAATTATAAATGGAACGGTCTCGTATTTTTGAATACGAGACCGTTGTGCTTAAATAAATAACTAATTCAATAGTTTTAAATCCTTTTGTGTTCTTAATCAGTTAGCATTATTCATAGGTTTTATCAGAAAGACTATGATTCTTTAATCGAAAAGAATATTATCCTTCCATTATCAACCTCTTAGCTTTAAATCCATATTTCTCATAGAAGCTGACAACTCTTTCATTTTCTATCCCAATGGCTAATTTTTTACGAATGACTCCTTTATAATTAAACCAATTAAGTGCTTCTTCTAATAATGCTCCTCCAACACCCTCACTTCTATATTCATCAAGTACAAATAAAGAATCTATTTCTCCACATGTTGGATCTAGCTTCTGTAAAGAGGCCACTAAGTAACCAATCATCTTATTTTCTGATAGGGCTTGTAAAACAATCATTTCACACGCTTTATCTTTTAATTTATTTTTTCTTCTGATCCACTCGGTATCCGAAGGTTCATATACTACCTGATGACGCATTTCATGATGATAAGCAAAAAGCTTTTTCCATAAAGGTGCTATTTGATCTATTTGGGATACATCAATTAATTTTAAAGAGTACTCAATGTCTGTTCCTTGGTTCATTTCATGTAGGTTTAAAGTTAGTTAGCAGAGGTTATTAAATAAAAAACCTCTTGACTCAAATATACTTGAATCAAGAGGTTTATATAATGAAGTTTATAATCTAAATAAGGTAATTTAGATTACTTTTTATACATCACTTTTTTCACTGCATCTACAGTACGCTCTACATTTGGAAGAATTTCTTCGATCAATGTAGGTGCATATGGTAGAGGTACGTCTTTAGATGCTACTCTAACTACTGGAGAATCCAAGTAATCAAAAGCATGTAATTGTATGTGGTGAGAAATCTCAGATGAGATTGACGCTAATGGCCAAGCTTCTTCCACTACAACAAGACGGTTTGTTTTCTTTACAGAAGTAAGGATTGCATCATAATCGATTGGTCTTACTGTACGTAAGTCAATTACCTCACAAGAAATACCTGCTGCCTCTAATTCTTCAGCGGCTTTAGTAATCGTGTGAACCATTTTACCAAATGATACCAAAGTTACATCAGTACCTTCCTTAATAATGTTAGCAACTCCTAAAGGAATGATATATTCGCTTTCAGGTACTTCACCTTTATCAGCATACATCACTTCAGACTCCATAAAAATAACTGGATCGTTATCTCTAATAGAAGCTTTCAAAAGTCCTTTTGCATCATAAGGATTAGAAGGAACAACTACTTTTAAACCTGGAGTGTTAGCGTACCAGTTTTCAAAGTTTTGTGAGTGCTGAGCACCTAATTGACCCGCGTTACCTGTAGGTCCACGGAATACCATTGGAGCTGAATATTGACCACCAGACATCGAAAGAATTTTCGCTGCACTGTTGATTACTTGGTCAATCGCTACCAAAGAGAAGTTGAAAGTCATGAATTCAACAATCGGACGAGTACCGTTCATTGCTGCACCCACGCCAATACCTGCAAATCCAAGTTCTGCAATCGGAGTATCAATAATACGGTCAGGACCGAACTCGTCTAACATTCCTTGAGTTACTTTATAGGCACCATTGTATTCAGCTACCTCCTCACCCATGATAAAAACATCTTTATCACGACGCATTTCCTCTTGCATCGCCTCTCTAAGGGCTTCTCTGAATTGTATTTCTCTCATTACTTATTAAAAGTTCTGCTAATTATATCAGTATTTTCGTTTTCGGATGCCAAGATAATAAGTTTTCATCTATTTTTTAATAGGATAGTGCAAAAGGTTTTACTGAAAAAAGAACATATATCATTAAAAGTTGATAATTGAATGATGATTATTGTCAAATCGATTAAAATTTGATGTTTTTTTGATTTTATACTTCGTAATTTGATCAGGAACTATTCTTAAAATAAATAACATGATAAAACCAATATACTCTCCATCACAAGATAGATATGAAAAAATATTTTATCGGAAATGTGGAGATAGCGGACTAAAACTTCCTATTATCTCTTTAGGAATGTGGCACAATTTCGGGAACATGGATAATTTTGAAAATGCTACCGAAATTGCAACAACAGCTTTTGATAACGGAATTACTCATTTTGATTTAGCCAATAACTACGGGCCTCCCTATGGATCTGCAGAAGAAAATTTTGGCAGAATTTTAAAGCAAAATTTTCTTCCTTACAGAGACGAATTATTAATTAGTAGTAAAGCAGGTTACGATATGTGGCCAGGCCCCTACGGTATTAACAGTTCTAGAAAGCATATTATTTCTAGCTGTGACCAGAGTTTAAAAAGAATGGGATTAGAATATGTAGATATTTTCTATTCTCATCGCTTCGATGCCGACACACCATTAGAAGAGACGGTGTTAGCCTTAGATCAATTGGTCAAATCAGGTAAAGCTTTATATATAGGTATTTCTAGATATGAGCCAGACCAAACAGAAAAAGCTGTTCAACTCTTCAAAGAGTTAAGAACACCCTTCGTCATTCATCAATGTAGATATTCTTTATTAGATAGGTCTCCTGAAGATGGTATCTTTGATAAATTGAAAGAACATAAAAAGGGAGCTATCGTTTTCTCACCTCTTGCACAAGGAATGTTGACCAACAAATATTTAAATGGAATTCCGGAAAAGAGCAGAATGGCCAATTCATCCAAAGTACATTTAAATAAAGAACACTTAACAGATGAGGTGATCCATAAAGTAAAAGCATTGAATGAAATTGCAATGAATAGAAATCAATCATTAGCACAAATGTCATTAGCTTGGTTAGTAAGAAATGAAAGTGTTACCTCAGTTCTTATCGGGTCTAGCAGTAAGAAACAACTTTTAGATAGTATTGGTTGTCTAGATAATATAGAGTTCTCAGCAGAAGAACTCCGACAGATTGATAAAATCGTTGAGTAAACACCTTTTTTGAAGTTGCCTTATATTTGGATAGGGCAACCTTTTTATTTTACTGAGCCTTCTCCTCCTAAATTTCAGCATAGTTTCATACAAATATTCTAAAAATCACCTCAATCTTCTTTTTGTTTGACTTTGAACAAAATAGTATATTCTTTGAAAGAAAAAGGATAATCCTTCCTTCAACAACCCCGTTTTATTATGTATTGAACTAATATAAATACGTGATATGAAAAAAGTATTCTTACTATTATTATCCTTAGTGTCGCTTATTACTTATGCTGACGATAAAGGAAAACCTAATAAAAAAAATCAAAAGCCTAACATTGTTATCCTATGGGGTGATGATATCGGACAGTTCAACCTTTCTTTCTGGAACAGAGGTCAAATGGGGTATCAAACACCTAACATCGACAAAATTGCAGAAGAAGGTATTGCTTTCACTGATTATTATGGTGAGCAATCTTGTACTGCTGGTAGATCTTCATTCCTAACTGGACAAAACCCAATTCGTTCTGGTTTATCAAAAGTAGGTCTTCCTGGCGCTAATGCAGGATTTCAAAAAGAACACCCATCTATTGCATGGTTATTAAAAAGAGAAGGTTATGCTACTGCACAATTTGGTAAAAATCACTTTGGTGATAGCGATGAAATGTTACCAACAGAGCATGGTTTCGATGAATTCTATGGTAATCTTTACCACTTAAATGCTGAAGAAGAGCCAGAACATCCTGATTACCCTCAAGAAGAGTGGTTTAAAGAGAAATTTGCTCCAAGAGGTGTAATTCACTCTTATGCTGATGGTAGAATCTCTGATACAGGTCCATTAACTAAAAAACGTATGGAAACTGTAGATAGAGAAATCACTACACGTACTTTAGAATGGATTGACGAAAAAGCGGAAGATGACGCTCCTTTCTTCTTATGGTACAACACTGTAGGAATGCACTTCCCTACTTACCCTGCTGATGATATCAAAGGTATTTCTGGTCAAGGTGGTGATTCTTTCTATGCTGATGCAATGGTAGATCATGACAGAAACATTGGTAAAATTTTAGATAAACTAGAAGAACTTGGTTTGATGGAAAATACCATCATCATGTACTCTACAGATAACGGTCCTCACTACAACGAATGGCCTGACGGTGCTGTTACTCCTTACAGATCAGAGAAAAACACTAACTGGGAAGGTGCTTACAGAGTTCCTTGTCATGTAATGTGGAAAGGTCAGATTCCTGAAGGACGTATTTTAAACGGTATCGTTTCTCACCAAGATTGGTTGCCTACTATTATGGCTGCAGTTGGTAAAGAAGACATCAAATCAGAATTAGAATCTGGTATCGACTATGCAGATAGAAAAGTGCAAACTACTATCGATGGTTTTAATATGATGCCTTATTTCACAGGAAAAGCAGAGGAATCTCCAAGACATAATTTCATTTACACATCTGATGATGGTGATATCACAGCGGTTAGAATGGATGATTGGAAAGTAGTATTTATGGAACAAAGAGCTAAAACGATGCAAGTTTGGGCTGAGCCATTTGTAAAACTACGTATTCCAAAAGTATTTAATATTAGAAGAGATCCATACGAAAGAGCGGATACTGATTCTAATGGCTATTGGAACTGGATGGCTAAACGTGCTCCTTACATCTATAAAGGTGGTTACACTTGTGGTGGTTTTATTCAATCTTTATACAAGTACCCACAAATCGAAAAAATTGATTCATTCTCTATTGATCAAGTAATGGATGATTTCAAAGATTGGAATGAAGAAAGAAATTCAAAAAAATAATTAATCATTTTTATTGAATTTGATGAACCTCTACCCCTATTATGGGGTAGGGGTTTCTTTTTTTATATGTGTTAAAATCACTCTGACGAATGCTTTTTTTTTGAAATCTCTTACTATCTTTATCTTAATCAAAAAGTGAATACTGTGAGTCAAACACCAATAAAAGTACATATTCAAGAAGCTAGTATGCGTTCTTTAATGCTTCAACTCAAAGAAAAATTTGGAGGATCATTTGAGAATAAACATCTATATACTGTTAATAATGAGCATTTAGAAGGGTACATATGGATATTATCCATTAGTAACGGAATGGAAATTACCTTAAACTCTTTAAACTTTAAAAAACATTTTCAGATCGTCATGTCTGGCGAGTCAAAAGAGTTTGCTCGTTTATGTTTTCGCTTTGAGCAAAAAGGTGCTGTCATGCAAGGAATTAAAAATAATGTAGGTGAGGCTTTAGGACTATCCGGAAATATGGTGGTTTACGATACAAGGCTCAATTTTACTATGGATTTAATTCCTAACACTCATAATCAATGGTTAGGTATTCGATTAGGTCAAAATGCATTAGGTTTTGAACATGTTTCTTTCACAGATTATTTTGGTGATGTTTTTAACCAGAATAATATTTGGTGGAAACATGAGATTATGCCTTTAGAGATTCAAGTACAATTAAATGAAGCCTACAAGTTAATGGAACAGGATTTACCTTTGCCTGTTTTTAATAACCGATTAGTAGCAAGAGGAGCCGATTGTATTTCTTTATTTTATGAAAAACTGCTCACTAGAACAGCCCATAAAGAACATAGCTTGCATCAGCATGATTTCACGTATATGATGGACCTTAAGAATAATTTGCTTTCTAGTACAGAACGTCCTCCATCATTAGAAGATCTATCTAAAGAATATGGATTTTCTGTATCTAAATTAAGAAGAGATTTTGAACAAGTATTTGGTACAAGCATTCATAAATTCCATTTTAATTTTCGTCTTGAAAAGGCAAGAACTCTTTTAGCAACAGAAAATAAATCGATATTAGAAATTAGTAGAGAATGTGGTTTTAGTTCTAGTACAAAATTCACAGAAGCATTTAAAAAGAAATTTGATATTACACCAAAGATGGTATCTCAAAAATACAAGCACCTTCATTAAGGATTCAACAAGATACCAGATTTCATAAATAACAAAAGGCTAGTTTCCGAAGAAACTAGCCTTTTGTTATGCTTTATATTTTTACAAACTACTTAGTAGCAGCTTGGAAATCTGCATTTTCCCAAAGAGAGAAGAATTCAAGATCTTGAGCAGCTTTTGTTTTTAAATCGCCAGCAGCTTTGATTTCTTTAATTGCATCATCAGCTTTAGACTGTCTAGCAGCAACGATAGCGTTACCGTAGTGAGCCCAAGCATTATCTTTAGCATTGATTGATTCACCGAAAGCAGAAGTTGCTTGAGAGAAATCAGTTGCACCAGATTTTTCAGCTTTTAATAAGTAAGCTAAACCTTTGTTATAAAGAACAGTTGCATCGTCTCCAGCAGATGAGAAGTACTGAATAGCACCGTCATAATCACCTTCTGATAAAGCAACATAACCTTTCACTGCATTAGTAGTAGCAGCAACTGAAGGGTTAGAAGAATTAGCTTTAGCGATATCCGCTTGAGCACCTTCAACATCACCTTTCATCAACTTAGCACCAGCAAGGTTAGCATAAGCTTCAGGCATGCTATTAGATTTAGCAGCAGTCTCAAAGTGAGGAATTGCTTTTTCAATTAAGGCAGCAGCAGCATCCGCGTCAGCAGCTTTTGCCTGAGCGAAGTAAGTTGCACCTAAGTTGTTATGAGCAATTGCTGAATCATCTTTACGGATAGCAGCTTCGTAGATTTTAACTTTAGCGTCAAGATCTGTTGCGAATTGCGCAGCGTAAAGTAATTCTGGAGTAGATAAAGAATCTAAAGCCATTTGACCGTCAGCGATGCTAGTAGCACGAGACTTGATCACTTCAGGATCCAATTTATCTTTGATCTCCAAGATCTCAGATTTAGCATTACGTAATGGTGGGTATACGTAACGGAATAATTTCTTATAAGAAGCTAATGATTGTAATTTCAATTGCTTAGAAACGAAATCACCTGAACCATTTACTACTGATAAGATTTCATCTTTTTCAGCATCAGTAAACTTGTCTGAATCTTTCAAGATTGCTTTGAAAGCAGACCAGTTTTCTACTACTGGCTTAGTTACGAATTGAGGAGCTTGATCTTCCTCAACTTTATATTTCTTTAATAAAGACTCATAGTAACTTTGTACAGCCTCAGGACGCTTGTTAGCTAACTTTGTGTTTGCCTCAGTTGATCCTTCAGGAGAGTGAGAACCTGTAATTGTTACAGTTCTTGTAGGGTTGCTAGCTGAAACATATTCAGTTAAAGCTTTACCTTGCTCACCTCTTTTCTCAGAGTAACGAAGTGCAGATGATCCTTGTAAGAAGAAGAAATCAACGTTTGTTGGAGTATACTCCTCAGCATCGTTATAACCGTGATCAGCGTAATTTGCAATGAATACTGGTTGGTAATTTTTTGATGTTGTAACAACACCTTGACCCAATCCGTTTGGCATTGCAGCGAAAGCACCATCGTTAGATTCCTTAACTTTTTGGTTTTTCACTTTAGTCGCACGACCTAAGTATTCTAATTGACCTCTTTCAAACTTATCCTCATAACCGAACGCCATACGCTCGCTTAACGCTGGAGTTGCTTCAGGGGCATCAGCATAATCATCTCCGTTGAAAGATACTACACCAACTTCAATTGGCTCTGCATCGTTAGGGTTATATTGTACAACTACGTCGTACGTGTAACCTTTTTTCAACAATTTAGGAGGGAGTTTTGTTTCAATATCAAAAACTACAGAATCACCGTGTAATTCAAGCGGTGAAGGATTAATTGTCATTCCTTGCTCTTCAGCCATTTTGTTCACGTCTACATTCGAGCAGTTCGTGAAGAATAATGTACCTGCAGCAAGTACTGTTGACAAAGCACTAGTGTATTTGTTCATAATCGTCATCCAAATTTTTCTATTTCTAGACTTGCAATTTACCCGTCTATAGACAAATTTCATCTTTACAGTACAAATCTTAACTTTTTTTAGAATTTTATTAGTAAAAAAGTAGATTATCAGAGTGAAATTAGCACTTAAGGTATTTATACTTTTATTTTATAAAGATAAATGATAAAAAAATATGTGCTATCGAATATAATTTTTATTTTCAAATATTAACATATTCTAATCATTATGACCCCAAGATTAATTCAAAGATTTATTGAAAAGCAAGCATATGGTGTTTGTTCAAAAATTGGAAATAAACTAAGAATATCATCAAATAGTATTCGATTATATTTTGTTTATGCTTCTCTATTTACTTTTGGCTCACCTATTATCCTCTATTTTTCGCTACACTTTTTCATCAATATTAGGAAGTACATCCGTCAGTCGTCAAATTCTAGAGAAACCTTATTTTAAAGTCTTCACGTCTTGAAGATCTGAGAACTTCGTTCTTCTCTTCAAAAAGTATTCCGATACTATCAATCTGCTATAGACTTGGTTAAAAAAAAGTTTCTTACTTCTAATTTTGTTTCTCTGACTCATTAAATAGGGCAAAGAGATATAAAAATCCCTATGTGATTTTAGAACTGCGAGAAAATTATCAAATTCTTTTTTTAATAAAAAACGCACTCCTGCTATTCCATCAAGAACCATTCTCATAAATATGATGGGGATTAACTTACTTGTTGGAAGGTTTTTAAAAAGTAAAAACAATCCATTCCTAAAATTCAAGTATGTTTTCTTTGGGTTGTCACGACTAAGGGTTCCTCCTCCAACGTGATAAACTTCAGAAGTTCCTACAGTCATAATTTTATACCCTGAAGATTTTAAACGCCAACATAGGTCTATTTCTTCCATGTGAGCAAAAAATCTTTCATCTAAACCTTCCATTTCATGGTATAATTTAGATTGTATCATTAAACATGCACCTGTGGCCCAAAAGATTTCTATGGTATCATCATATTGTCCTTTATCCTCTTCTAGAGTGTGCATTATTCTTCCACGACAAAAAGGATAGCCCATATAATCCATGAACCCTCCTGCTGCCCCTGCATGTTCAAAATACTTTTGATCAGAATATAATTTGATTTTAGGTTGACAAGCTGCAATAGAAGTGTCAGACTCCATTAATTCTAACATTGATGTCAACCAGTTTCCTGGTACTTCGATATCTGAATTAAGAAGTACATAATACTTGGCATCAATTTGATTTAAAGCTCTATTGTAACCTCCAGTAAAACCATAATTTTTCTCGAGAACTATTACACTTACTGATGGATGGTTGTCTTGTAACCATTGGACAGAATCATCAGTAGAGGCATTATCAGCCACTATAATTTTAGCATTATGACTATTATCAATAACGCTCTGAAGAAACCGTTCTAAAAAATGTTTGCCGTTGTAGTTTAAAATAACGACCGCTACTTGATCGTATGGGAGCATAATAATATTCCTTTCTACTGTGTTTAACCAAGGTTTCCAAAATCCATTCCTGGGATGTTTGGCATCATTCCTTTAGTAGTTTTCATTAAACGCTCTTGTCCTTTTTGGTCTGCCTCAGCAATTGCTTTATTAACAGCAGCAATAACTAAGTCTTGTAGCATTTCTTTATCTTCTTCTTTACACAGAAGTGGATCAATTTCTAATTTTATTACTTGTTTTTTGGCGTTGGCTACACATCTTACCATTCCTCCACCAGCATCCGCTTCAGCAACAACATTTACAAGTTCTTCTTGTGCTGCTTTTAATTTTTCTTGGACATCTTTCAATTGTCCAAACATGTTACTAAAATCCATAAAATAATTTATTTAAAACACAGACAGCAAAGCACTTTGATGGTGTTTTGCTGTCTGTTAGATTAAGTTTATTTATTCCAAATCTTATGCTACTCTTAAATTTTTAGCATGAGATGAACTTTCAAATTTTAAAGTTGCGTAATCTCTATCGACTACAAACTTTTCGATCTTTTCATCACTAGAAGGAATTTCATACATTGAATCTAACATAATTGCCTCTAATATTGATCTAAGACCTCTAGCTCCCAAATCATATTCTAACGCTTTTTCAACAATGTAATCTAAAGCCCCGTCTGTAAACTCTAACTCAATATCTTCCATTTTAAATAACTTATGATATTGTTTAGTTAAAGCATTTTTTGGTTCTGTTAGAATGTTTCTTAATGCATCTTTATCCAATGGTTTTAAGTAAGTAACCAAAGGTAAACGACCTATCAATTCTGGAATAATACCAAAACGTTTTAAATCTTGAGCAGTAACAAATTCTAATAATTCCTCTTTATCTAATTCTGGTAAATCTTCTTCTTTACCTGCAAAACCAATTGGTCTTGTATTTAGACGTGAAGCAATCATATCTGCAATTCCAGCAAAAGCACCACCACAGATAAATAATATGTTTTCTGTGTTTACCGAAATTAATTTCTGCTCTGGATGTTTTCTACCACCTTGAGGGGGAACGTTAACAATAGAACCTTCTAATAATTTCAATAATGCTTGCTGAACACCTTCACCAGACACATCTCGTGTAATCGAAGGATTATCAGATTTTCTTGCGATTTTATCAATTTCATCAATATAGACAATACCTCTTTCGGCTTGTTCTACATTGTAATCCGCTGCTTGAAGCAAACGAGTTAGGATAGTTTCTACATCCTCTCCCACATATCCTGCTTCCGTAATTACTGTTGCATCTGCAATACAGAAAGGCACTTGTAACGCTTTAGCTAAAGTTTTAGCCAATAGTGTTTTACCAGTACCCGTATTACCTGTCATAATAATATTTGATTTTTCAATCACAATATCATCATTATCAGGCTTCTGATTTAATCTCTTATAGTGGTTATATACCGCTACAGATAATACCCTTTTCGCTTTATCTTGACCAATGATATATTCGTCAAGATGCTTCTTCATTTCAGCAGGCGTTTTTAGGGTGAATTCAGAAGTCTCAGCATCTTGCTTGCGAGGTTTTCTTTCCTCCATCAAGATCTGATGAACTTGCTCTATGCAGTTATTACAGATTTGGGCATTTTGTCCCGAAACCATGAGCTCTACCGTATCTTTCGGTGCGCCACAAAATGAACAGAAATTTCCTTTCATTAAATATCAACTAACCTAATTTTTCCAAAAGAGATGAACTCTCTCTTTTCATTATCAGCGTTTAAACTGACAATTTTTTATTTTTGATTGAAATGCAATTTACGTATTTAATTGCACTTTTATAGCATAAACAAGAGGGAAATGTCTTGCATTTCCCTCTGTATGAACATCATTTACACTAAATTAATTAAAATTAGCACAATCAGTTCAATATAATTATCTAAATATATAGAATTATGGTTTTCTAGTTAAAACCTCATCTACTAACCCGTATTCTTTAGCTTCTTGTGCTCTCATCCAATAATCACGATCAGAGTCTTGCCATACTTTGTCGTAAGGTTGTTTTGTGTGCGTAGCTAAGATCTCGTACAATTCTTTCTTTAATTTTTGAATTTCACGAGCTGTAATTTCAATGTCAGATGCTTGACCTTGTGCACCACCTAAAGGTTGGTGAATCATGATTCTAGCATGCGGTAAAGCGGCTCTTTTGCCATCAGCTCCACCTGCTAATAATACTGCTCCCATTGAAGCTGCAAGTCCTGTACAGATAGTAGCTACATCTGGACGAACATACTGCATCGTATCATACATTCCTAAACCAGCATAAACAGAACCTCCTGGGCTATTGATGTACATCAAAATATCTTTTTTAGCATCAAGTGATTCTAAAAATAGCAATTGTGCAACTACAATATTTGCTACCTGATCATCTACTTGTGTACCCATAAAAATGATACGGTCAGCAATCAATCTAGAAAATACATCAATTTGTCTAAAGTTACGATCTCTTTCTTCGATCACGTAAGGAGTTGTATTTTGGATGTTATTGAAATAAGCATCTGTATGTAAGCTTGAGATCCCTTGATCTTTCAAGGCAAACTTCTTGAATTCTTCTTTAAAGTTCATATGTAATACTTTTTTGAGTTTCTGCTTTTAGTACTAGACGGTACCAAGTCAAAGAAAAATGGGTTGTTTATCTAGTTCTCTATACAAATATAAAAATATACTGATAACAGCAAAGAACTTTTTTACACTTTGGGAACTTTTTTACGAATTAATTTTACCAAAAGCACGACCTACTTTAATTGATAAACTCACAAAAATGATTTTAGCATTTCCATTTCTTTCAATAAAGTAGCAAGCATCATTAAAGCTATTCACTAAAAAGGGTAAATTTTTATCACTTAATACTTGAGAAAAATTCTTAGCAAAAGTATGTGCCTCTTCATCTAAACGAACAACTTCGTCTGCTTGGGTTTTAATCAACATGGCTTCCCTGAAAAGAGTAAGTCCAAATTTGAAGAAACTCTTCTGTCCTTCCTTTCCTAACTTATTAAACTCTTCAGACCATTGAGTGATAATTTCAGTAAAACTAGGTTTAAAACAAGCTCTCATCCATTCCTTAAAAAGTTTTTCACTTTGATCGGGTATGTCCGAAGAAATTCTTAATGCTTCTCTAATATTTCCATCGGATAAAAAAGCTACTCTCTTTGCTTTATCAGGTTCAAGTCCTTGATCTACTAAGAAAGCTGAAGTTTGTTCGTCATTAGGAGAGGGTACAAATATTTTTTGTGTTCTTGATAGAATGGTGACGATTAACTTTTCTGGGTCATTTGTCACCATAAAAAATAATGTTTTTTTCGGTGGTTCTTCTAAGATCTTTAAAACGGCATTTGCTGCAGGTGCTTGCATTAACTCAGGCATCCAAACTAATACTATCTTAAATCCATTTTGATGAGCTTTTACAGACAGTGCTTTAATCATCTGTCTGCTTTCCTGACGGGTAATTATGGCTTGTTTATTTTCTCCGCCTATATGATCTACCCAATCTGCCACATTTTTGTATAAGCCATTTTCTTCTAATAAAAATGACCTCCAATCAGGTAAAAACTTATCGGAAGTAGCGTCTTCTCGTTTTGTTACTTTTTTTGTTAAAACAGTTGGTAATACAAAGTGAAGATCGGGATACATTAACCTTTCTGCATTTTTACATGACCTACATGTTCCACAAGCATCCTCTTCTGTAGGATTTTCACAGTTTAAATAAGTTGCATAAGCTAAAGCCAACCCTAGTTGTACTCCACCTTCCTTTCCTATAAAAAGTTGAGCATGGGCTACTTTTCCTTGCTGTGCGGCACTAATGAGTACCTTTTTTATTTCTGTTGCTCCTGGAACTTGTGCAAAAAGCATAAATGATCTTTTAACCGTGAAAAACAAGTAATGTCCATCACTTTTGTTTCTTATAAATTCTTTAACCAACAAATTTCGAGGATTCATTGACTAATACAAGAAATTGAAATGTAATTTATGCAAGTAAGTGTTACTATCATTAAAATTAATGGTACACCTTCTCATAAATACTATCAGGATTATCATAATCAGAAATAGCCACCTGATTTTTCGATGTGACACAACTACTTAATACCATTAGGCTGATAATAAATAGTAAATATTTTAGCTTCTTCATGATTAAGTAGGTTTAAAAGTAAAAAAGAAAGTTGCCCCCATATAAAAGACAGTAATATCTTTTTAGAGAGCAACTTATTTGAATGATGTGTTGTTTTGGTTTCTAACAGTTTATTATCTTAACTATCGTAAAAGATACACTTAATGTTGCTTTTGATAACATAATTTAAACTTAACTCACTCAGTGTTTTAAGTTTAACCTCAAACTATTACTGCGATAACAAAGTGTATTTAAAAGGATAGCAACAAAAAACCCTTCATTGAATAAATGAAGGGTTTGTAATAATTAACATTTCATACTTAATAATTTCTTTTGACTTAATTTATCGTTTATTCGTGTACTAAATGATAAATGTTGTCACTATTATTCGGGTTATAGCCTGCTGCAACATGATTCTTATAAGTTGTACAGCTTGATAATGCTATGATTACTCCAATGGCTAATAAAAGCTTTATGTATTTCATAATCATGTAAGTTATTTAAAATGCTCTCGCACTTGATGTACTGTAAAGTTAACACTTATTTACACAATTCCCAAAAAGTTATGAATATTAGTGAATCGAACTGTACTCCTAGAAGTTATCTTTGATATTGTTTTTATCTTTGTCGAGATTAAGAATGTGCTTTAAAATAGAATAAATTAAAGATTATTGATCAACTTTATCTTTATTATTCACTTTTACTCACTTACATTTCATCAACAATTTGATTGAAAATTATGCGTATAGATATCATTTCTTGTGTTCCCAATTTATTGGACAGTCCTTTTTCTCATTCTATTTTACAAAGAGCTAATGATAAATCATTATCAGAAGTGCATGTTCACGATCTAAGAAAATATGCAGTGGATAAGCATGGACATATTGATGATTATGCTTATGGACATGGTGCAGGCATGGTCATTATGTGCGATCCTATTTTTAACTGTATCAATGACTTAAAAAAAGAAAGAGAGTACCAAGAAGTAATTTATATGACTCCTGATGGAGAAGTTTTCAATCAACAAATAGCCAATCATTTATCGATTTCTTGTGAAAACATCATTATACTTTGCGGTCATTATAAAGGTATTGATCAAAGAGTAAGAGATGAAATAATTACAAGAGAGATTAGTATCGGTGATTATGTTCTTTCTGGTGGAGAATTAGCAGCTGCAGTAGTAACAGATGCTATTATACGTCTTTTACCTGGTGTTTTAGGAGATGAAACATCTGCTTTGACAGATTCATTTCAAGATGGATTATTAGCTCCTCCTGTATATACTAGACCAAAAGAATGGAATGGAAAACAAGTTCCTGATATTTTACTTTCAGGTCATGAATCAAAAATTGATGAATGGCGATTAGAAGAATCTATGTCTAGAACTAAAGAAAGGCGTCCTGATCTGTGGAATAATTATATCAATTCACAGCCAGAAGCTAAACCGAAAAAGAAAAGGAAATAATTGTTTAATACAATCTGCTCTTACAATCAGGTTCTAAAATATTAAACATCAATATTTTTATATAAAAAAACCGATAATAAACTCTTTGCTTATTATCGGTTTTTTAGTTCTAAAATTTGTCAGATTTAGATTGATTTTTTTATAAAAAATTAGGGAAGTCCAAAGACCTCCCTAATTGATAAAAATAGAAATTATATCTTATACGTCCATCCTTTAGTATCTTCAATTTCTCCTTTTTGGATACTTTGGAATTTCGCTTTTAATTCATTTGAGAATGTATAATCTGATGGTAAATCAAAATCTTCGCCATCATTAGAGATTACAGCAAAAGGGGCAATAGTTACAGCTGTACCGATACCAAATGCACCTTTAAGCTTACCGTTTTTAATTGCTTCAATTACTTCGTCTACAGAAATATGACGTTCTTCTACTTTATGACCCATATCTTGAATCAACTCAATTACTGTTAATCGAGTTACAGATCTAAGAATGGTATCTTCAACAGGAATAGTTGGAGCTGTTACAAATGTACCGTCTATATCAAACATTACATTCATAGTACCAGATTCCTCTATATACTTATGTTCTTTTGCGTCTGTCCACAATAATTGATCATAACCTTGTTGAGCTGCTAATTTTGCAGGTAGTAAAGAAGCGGCATAATTTCCAGCTACTTTAGCAAAACCAGTTCCTCCAGGAGAAGTTCTACTAAATTCTTTTTCTACTTTCACCCTTAACGCTTTTGAATAATATTTACCTGCAGGTGCAGTAATTATAGCAAAAGTATATGTATCTGATGGCTTCATTCCTAAGAACTCATCCGTTGCAAACATAAATGGACGAATATATAAAGAACTGTCAGGTGTACTAGGTACCCAATCTCTATCGATTTCTAACAAACGATGTAAACCTTCCATAAAGATTTCTTCAGGAATAGTAGGCATACAAATTCTCTCTGCAGAAACGTTCATCCTTTTTGCATTCTCTTGCGGTCTAAAGACTAGAACCTCTTCTGGGTTTTGAGCATTTCTAAACCCTTTTAGTCCTTCGAAAATAGATTGTCCATAATGTAAAGATGATGTTGCAGGAGCTAGGTGGAAACTATCGTAAGGGACAATTCTTAAATCTTGCCATTCACCATCGCGGTAATCCGCCACAAACATGTGGTCAGACATCGTTTTACCAAATGCTAAATTATCAAAATCTACTGCGCTTAAGCGAGAATTTTGTGCTTTTTCAACGCGAATATTTAATTTTAAATCCTTCATAATATTGTCCGAACATTTTTTTGCGATGTGTATCAAATCATAAATATAGATACATTTGTACTATTGTGAGGAAAATTTTCAAAAATAGTGTAAGAACCCACTACTTTTTTTGATCTTTGATAAGAAATTGAGAATTATCATGAATGAAAATATAATATATATAGGGCTTTGCCTTCTTTTTTCAGCCTTCTTTTCGGCTACAGAAATCGCTTTTGTCTCTGCTAACCGTCTACACATAGAAGTTCAAAGAAAAAAGCTTTCTTTAGCTGGACGTCTTATCAATAAGTTTTTTGAAAATAAATCTACTTTTATCACCACCATACTCATCGGTAATACAACTGCCTTAGTGATGTATGGTATTTTTGTTTCAAAAGTACTTGACCCTATACTTCAAAAATTTTTCATGGTTCAGCTTCCAGCAATGGATGCCGGTTCAATAGAGGTAACCGTTCTTATTACTCAAACTATTGTTTCTACGGTTGTGGTGTTGATTACTGCAGAATTCTTACCTAAGAGTTTAACAATGATCAACCCAGATGTATTTTTAAACATCGCCTCTCCTCCAATGAATATTATCTACACCCTACTTTACCCTGTTACTTGGTGTGTAGAGAAATTATCTCAATTTACTATTAAAAACATCTTCGGGTTCCATTCAGAAGAAGAACAAAACACTTTTAACCTTACCGACTTAAGTCAATATGTTAGAGACATAGAAGTGGCTTCACTTGAAGACGATGATTCTGAAGGAGAAATTATAGATAAAACATATTTTGAAAATGCTCTTGAATTTAAAGATGTGAGGGCACGAGATGTGATGATTCCTAGAAAAGAAATTGTAGCAATCGATATAGAAGAGGAAATTGAGGAATTAAAAAAGCTATTTGTTGAAAGTGGTCATTCTAAAATTCCAGTTTATAAAGAAGACCTTGATGATATTGTTGGCTATTGCCACGCAAGACAATTATTCAAAAAACCAGCTAGTATTCAAGAAATTTTACACGAAATTCCGTCAAGACCAGAAACTGCTGCTGCAGATGAGATTATGGCATTTATGATGTCTGAAAAGAAAAGTCTTGTAACAATCATTGATGAATACGGTGGTACTGCTGGAATTGTAACAATGGAAGACATTACCGAAGAAATTGTCGGTGAGATCGAAGATGAACATGATGAAGAAGAATTACCATTCTTCCAAGAAAATGAACATACTTTCCTACTTACAGCAAGACATGAAATCGATTGGTTAAATGAAAAGAAAAACTGGTCTATTGAAGAAGGAGAATACGACACCCTTGGTGGCTACATTCTTTACCATTATAGAAATATTCCTGAAGTAGAAGAAAAGATAGAAGTTGAAGGATTAACCTTTGACATTGTCACAATGGATGGTGCTCGTATTGATATGGTCCGTCTAACATTCCCTCATAATGAAGAAAATGAGGAAGAAAACAAGGAAGAAATTCCTGAGTAAGCTTAAAACAAAAGCATAAATCATCCTTTAATCAAAAAGAATACACGATCTTTAATGCAAGTCGAATAACCTTAACCTCTAATATAGTTGAATTAAGTACACCCAAAATAACTCAAACTATCTAAAAATTTGATTTAGAATGATCATTCGTATTATGGATTGTTATCTAATGAGCCCCATACATTATAAATTTTAAGTAAATCCACCTCTATTTTTCTTTTCATAAGAGTAAAAAAGAATAGTTTTCAGACATTAATTTCTTGTAAAATTAATCGTGAATAAGATTTAAATTAATGCTCATACAACTCAATTCTATCGACTAAAACCGTTTATCTATCGACGAACGTCTTGCATCTAAATTATTATGTACAATCTACACCTCTATATAAATTTGTGATATCAATTAGAAAAAGAAATGCTAAAGCAAGTTTAGATTCTTTTTGATTTCAGAATTAAAACAACCAAAATAAAGATATAAATATGACCACTACATTGTTGAACCAACAGGTGATGACAGACAGAGAGTTTGAACGTTTAGAGACGCTAACTTTCGGTACAAATGCAGAAGCATCTATCGTTATTGCTAATGAAATTGCTGACCTTATTCGCGATAAAGCTGCAAAAGGTGAAAATGCTGTTTTAGGTTTGGCTACAGGATCTTCTCCTCTTAAAGTATACGATGAACTTATTCGTTTACATAAAGAAGAAGGCTTGTCGTTCAAAAATGTGATCACTTTCAATTTGGATGAATACTATCCAATGCAACCTGATTCTGTACACTCATATGTACGTTTCATGAAAGAGAACCTTTTTGATCATATCGATATTGAAGAAAAAAATATTCATATCCCTGACGGTACTTTGGCGATGAAAGATGTATATGCTTTCTGTCAAGACTATGAAGCAAAAATAGCTGCTGCCGGCGGATTAGACATTCAAATTCTTGGTATTGGTCGTACTGGTCATATCGGTTTTAACGAACCTGGTTCGACAGAGAACAGCCGTACTCGTATGGTTACTTTAGCTGCGGTTACTCGTATTGACGCTGCTCCTTCTTTTGGTGGTTTGGACAACGTTCCAAAACGTGCCATTACTATGGGTGTGAAGCCAATTATGCAAGCGGGTCGTATTATCATGATGGCTTGGGGTTCTGGTAAAGCACCAATCGTAAAGAAAATGGTAGAGGGTGATATCTCTATGCAAGTACCTGCCACTTTCCTTCAGAAACATGACAATGTCTCTGTTTACCTAGACGAAGGAGCTACCGAACAATTAACACGTATGACTAACCCTTGGTTAGTTCGTGAAGTGGAGTGGACTCAAGCTATGGTGAAAAAAGCTGTGGTATGGTTAGCATATAAAACAGGTAAGCCTGTATTAAAGTTAACGAACAAAGACTATATCGAAAATGGTTTAGATAGCGTTTTATCAACAAAAGGTGCTGCTTATGATTTGAACATCGAAGTATTCAACCTTTTACAACATACTATTACAGGTTGGCCAGGTGGTAAGCCTTCAGCAGACGATACTCAACGTCCTGAAAGAGCTGAGCCTTCTAAAAAACGTGTAATTATCTTCTCTCCTCACCCAGATGATGATGTAATCTCAATGGGTGGTACATTCCAACGTTTAGTAGACCAAGGACACGAAGTACACATCGCTTACCAAACTTCTGGTAACATTGCGGTTTCTGATGATGATGCGCGTAGATATGCAACATTCTCTAAATCTCTAATGGCTAAATTCGGATTCGATTCACCAGAGTCAAATTCTAAATTTAAAGAAATTACAGGTTTCTTAGATGCCAAAGAAGATGGTGATATTGATTCATTAGCAGTACGTCAGTTGAAAGGTCAGATTCGTAGAGACGAGTCAATTGCAGCTTGTCGTTACACTGGAGTAAGTGAATCAAACGTTCACTTCTTAGATCTTCCTTTCTACGAGACTGGTAAAGTTCGTAAAAACCCAGTAGGTGAAGCAGATATTGAAATCATCAAAAACTTGATTTCAGAAATTCAACCACACCAAATCTATGCGGCAGGTGATTTAGCCGATCCACATGGTACTCACCGTGTTTGTTTAGATGCCATCTTCGCTGCTTTAGAAGAGTTGAAAAACGAAGATTACATGAAAGATTGTTGGTGTTGGTTATACAGAGGTGCATGGCACGAGTGGCCTATCGATGAAATCGAAATGGCTGTTCCAATGTCTCCAGAGCAAGTGATGATTAAGCGTAAGGCTATTTTCTTCCACGAATCTCAAAAAGATGGTGTTGTTTTCCAAGGTACTGATGACCGTGAATTCTGGCAACGTGCCGAAGAACGTAACTCAGATACAGCAAAATTATATAACCAATTAGGCTTAGCAGAGTATGAAGCAATGGAAGCGTTTGTACGTTACCACTTCAACTAGACAATAGATAATTAAATGCATCAAGGCTTTCGGGGAAACTCGAAAGCCTTTTTTTGTAATGATATTTTATTAATCTGAGTACAACGAAAAATATTACTTCACCCATATTTTTTCTATCTTCATTAATCAAATAAATATCTTTAATTCCCCCTATGATAAATAAAGCAATTTTTATAATCACATCTTTCTTATTATCAATTACTTCTTTTGCACAGAATTCTTATGTAAAAGTGGGTATTGAAGTATTACAAGAACAAAACTTTAAATCGTTAGAAGGTAAAAGAGTGGGTTTAGTGACTAATCCGACAGGTATAGACATTAATTTCACCTCTACTATTGATATTTTACACCAAGCATCTAATGTTAATTTAACAGCATTATACGGCCCTGAACATGGCGCAAGAGGGGATACAGATGCTGGAGCACACGTAGAAAGTTACATCGATAAAACTACTGGTTTAAATGTGTACTCACTTTATGGAAAAACTAGAAAGCCTACTCCAAAAATGCTAGAAAATGTTGATATTATAGTCTATGACATTCAAGATATCGGTGTGCGTTCCTATACTTTCATTAGTACCTTAGGTTTAGTTATGGAAGCTGCAGCAGAAAACGGTAAAGAGGTTATTGTTCTTGATCGACCAAACCCTTTAGGTGGAAAAAAAGTAGAAGGTAATATAGTTATGGATGGCTATTTCTCTTTTGTAAGCCAGTTTCCTATCCCATACATATACGGATTAACGGTTGGTGAATTAGCTTATATGATGAACCATGAAGGTTGGCTAAAAAATGGAATGAAATGTAAACTGAAAGTCATCCCTATGAAAGGGTGGAAGCGTTCTATGAGATTCCAAGACACTGGTCGTGCATGGGTACCGTCCTCTCCTCATATTCCAAATGTACAAACAGCAGAACTCTACCCTGCCACTGGTATAATTGGCGAATTAGAAGCCAGTTTTATTGGGATTGGATATACCTTACCATTTGGTGTTTTTGCCGCAGAATGGATCAACGGATTGACCTACGCTAAAAAGCTTAATCAATTACAATTAGAAGGTGTACATTTTAGACAAATCACTTTCACACCCTATTACAAAGATAAAAAAGGAAAAAAATTAAATGGTGTTCAGGTATATATTACCGATTATGATAAAGTGAGATTATCAGAAATTCAATTTCATGCACTATCCGTACTTAAAAAATTATATCCAGATAAAGACTTATTTGTAGGTAAAGAAAATCGCTTCTCTATGTTTGATAAAGTATGTGGTACTGATCAGATTCGTGTCAACTTCACTAAACATTATCACTTTGATGATATGAAACCTTATTGGAGAAAAGATGAAGAAACTTTTAGAAAAAAATCAGCAGTATACATGATGTATAGAAACTAGAAAATTAAACTAAAGTAGATAATTGAATATATCATACAAGTAAGAAACAACAAAAAAAGCCCGAAATTAAAGTAAAGTATAATTTCGGGCCTTTTTTATATTATATCTCTATTAGTACCATTGACTAATTTGTCTTAATGTTTTTCTTTCAATATTTGGTACCAAAGCATCCTTTTCTGGATAACCTACTGGTATTAATAAGAAAGGTCTTTCATTGGCAGGTCGATCCAACTCTTGGGCCAAAAAGTTCATTGGTGATGGAGTATGTGTTAATGCCACCAAGCCTGCTTCGTGAATAGCCTGAAGTAAGAAGCCACATGCAAGACCAACAGATTCGTTGACATAGTAATTATTGTGCCTCACTCCCATTTCATCAATTTCATAGACTTGTTTAAATACTATGATTAACCAAGGTGCTTTTTCTAAAAATGGTTTATTCCAATCTGTTCCAAAGGGTTTCAAATCTTCTAACCATTCCTCAGACATACGACCATGATAACCTTCGTATTCTTCTTTTTCGGCGGCTACACGTATTTTTTTCTTCATTTCTGGATCAGTAACGGCACAAAACATCCATGGTTGTTTATTTGCTCCGGATGGTGCCGCTCCTGCTGCCTTTATGATATTTTCTATCACCTCCTTTGGCACTGCCTGATCAGAAAACTCCCTTAACGATCTTCTCTTAAAAATTTTATCAAGATTTTTTCTTGATAACTCAATAATTTCTTCTTCAGACAGTTTTTCGTGTTTATATGGTATATATTCTTCCACTGATTATATTTTGATAGTAATAATGTTCACCTAGGTAAAAATACATAAATTATAAGATAAAGTTCAATACCGTATCCAATAGCTCTTGTGGTTTTTGAGCGTGAACCCAATGTCCGGCATCTGCTATCATTTCAATTTGAACGGTAGCAAACTTCTCGTCAATTTCGGACATATCAAAAGACTGAATGTAATTGGAATCTGTTCCACCTATAAATAAAGTGGGTACCTCAATAAGGTATTTACTATCCAATGCTTTTCCAACCTCTTCAATTTTAGCTGTTAAAACAGGTAGATTCATTCTCCAACCAAAACCTCCTTCTTTCTTTCTAAAGATATTTTTTAATAAAAACGATCTCTCTCCAAAATCAGGAATATACTCTGCTAAAATCTTATCCGCTTCACCTCTTGACTTTAAAGAATCAATAGGCATTGCATTTAGACCTTCTAATATTGTCTGATGGTGTACTGGATAATGCCTTGGGGCAATATCTACTACAACCATACGACTTGCAACATCAGGAAAGTTAGCAGCAAATTGCATCACCGTTTTACCTCCCATAGAATGTCCTAATAAAACAGGCTTATTTAATTCATGCTGATCTATAAAGTCTTTCAAATCTTGCGCTAGAATTTGATAAGAGAACTCATCGCTTTGTGGAGATTGCCCATGATTTCTCTGATCTACCATAAAAACATGAAATTTCTCTGCAAATTTTTTCCCTAAAGTCATCCAATTATCACATTGACCAAATAAGCCATGCAATATAACAAGTGGTGTATTTCCTTTTTCTCCGAGTTCTCTATAAAACAAATTCATCAATGAAGTAATTTTTATGATAGTATCCATCAAAATTAAATCACTTTTGATGGGTACTTAAAAGACTAATCTCTTAATTTTGAAGTGCAATTTATAAAATCATATTTTGAAAACTCACAATGCATAGATTCACCTTTAAAATTCTTTCAAGTTTATTACTCTTTTTAACGATAACTTCTTGTGGATTGAAAACTTCTGACAAGATTAATGCAAATGATGTCAATAGACAGATCAAAGAAAGAAAGATTAAAAGAATACAAGAAAGCGATATTGCTGATCAGGCATATAAGATAGGAGTAGCCCTTTCTGATTCTATCTTCACTATAAATTGTGGCGATATACCTGTAGACCTGATCAAGGTAAATAAAAAAGAATTTATTAATAAAGTTTGGGTAGACTGTGATGTCCCTTCGGATGGTTTAACTAAACAAGTTTGGGAAGCTTATCAATATAGTATCAAGAATAATATAAAGCTTGATGATAACTTACAGAGAATAAAAGAAGACAATGCAGTGAAAGCCTACCTGTTTTCTTCTCCTAAAATTGTTAACGATTCTCTAAAAATCCTTCAAATTGAACTGAATCACAAAGCGTTGGTCCTTTCTCTTTATTAAGAGAAAGCAAAAAACTATCTTTGCGAATCAAAATAAGAAAACAGTTTTAAAATGAAATATCTAATCGTCGGTTTAGGCAATATTGGTCCAGAATACGAAAAAACACGTCATAACATTGGTTTCATGGTGGCAGATGCTATCGCTAAGAAACATGACGCTAAATTTAATATGGATCGTTTAGCTTATATGGCAGATTTCAAACATAAAGGGAGAAGTATTACGGTAATTAAACCTACTACTTTTATGAACTTAAGTGGTAAAGCCGTAAAATATTGGGCGAATCAACTTAAAATTCAAAAAGAAAATATTTTAGTTATCGTAGACGACCTAGCCCTACCCTACACAACATTAAGAATGAGAGGTAAAGGTGGTGCTGCCGGACATAATGGTCTAAAAGATATTGAGGCTCAACTTCAATCTGCTGCCTATCCACGTCTCCGTTTTGGTATTGGTGATAATTTCTCTAAAGGCAAACAAGTTGATTTTGTTTTAGGAGAATTTTCTGAAGATGAAAAAATTGATTTAGATACACTTATCGATACATCCATTCAAATGTGCGAGTCATTCTGTAGTATTGGCTTGGCAAGAACGATGAATCAATTCAATAAATAACCCATGAAAGATAAAGTTCTTAAAGGTTTTTCAGGATATTTCATGATCATTCTCCAAGCAATATTGTTTGGATTAGCAGGGTATGTACTATCACTTCCTAACCTAGGAGCTGTTAGTATGCTTATTTTATTTATTGACTTAGTATTACTTAGAGGCTATTTTACTGTTTCTTCTAACGAAGCTGCATTAATCAACCTTTTAGGGAAATACAAAGGCACAATCAATAAAGCTGGCTTTTACTGGAGTCATCCTTTTAGAAAAATCATAAAAGTAAATTTAAAAGACAACGTTCAACATATTGGTCCTTGGTCTACATTTGCTAAAGATGGTGCTGAGTTAGAATTAAACGTAGAATGTAGATGGCAAATTAAAGACGCCGCTAAAGCTTACTACGAGATGTCTAATATTAATGAGACAGTAAATTCTATCGCAAAAGAAAAAGCACAAACTTTGGTAGAAATGTACCCGTATGAAAATACCAATGGAGTATCCTTACGCTTACATTCCAATGAGATCAACAGTGCTTTAATGTCGTCTTTAAAAGTACAATTAGCCGAATATGGTATCTTACTACAATCTGTAAGGTTTAATAGTATTCGTTTAATCAAAAAGAAAAGGTCTCCAGAAGATGCCTTACAATTAGCAAAAAAGCTAGTACATGAGGTAAATGACCTAGAACAGCTTTCAGAAAATGAAAAATCTGAAATGCAGTTACAACTTTTGTCAATTTTAATGACAGAATAATTAAATTAAGAAAAAGTAAATCATAATAATATGCTAAAAGAAGAGTGTTTTGAGTTTGGTAAAGTTACTAGAACTCACGGTTTAAATGGAGAAGTATTAATCTTTGGTGATGTTGATGATCTTACACTATATCAAGGTTTAGATGCTGTTTTTATAGAAAGAAGAGGTAACCTTGTGCCTTACTTTTTAGAATATTTATCGCTTCATAATAATCGCTTTATTGCAAAATTCGAAGATATTGAAAGTATCGAAGATGCTGAAGCGTTAAAAGATGCACAATTATATTTACCTCTTGCTGCGCTTCCTAAATTAGAAGAGGGTAAGTTCTATTATCATGATGTAGTTGATTTTACTATTGTTGATAAAAACTTAGGTGAATTAGGTCAGATTAAAAAAATCTACACTAATGCTGCACAAGATTTAATCGAGATGGAATACAAAGGGAAAGAAGTATTGATTCCTATTAGTGATGACATTGTTGGTAATGCTGATATGGAAAAGAAAACAATTCAAACTAATCTCCCTGAAGGTTTGATTGATATTTACATGGAAGAATAAATTGTTTAACATCAATCTTACTTAAATTTAACATTAATAAAAGGCTTTTATGTTTTTATAACAAAACATGAAAGCCTTTTTGATTTTAACAGTATAACAGATGTTTACGTTATCATTCATTTGATTTTCAGTAGCATCATTTTTCATTAACACACGTACATTTGTTTATATATAAACTTATAATCTCATATAAGGAAATATGTTTTATTTATCTTAAACTAATTTACGTGAAAAAGCTACTACTTACGATTGGACTTATAACTATGTACTGTTCGTTCATTGCCGGGGATACACAAGCACAAACAAGTGTTCAATACTATTATGGAATGGGGAACGTACAGCAAATTTCTGTATGGCAGAATGTTTCTGATAAGGACCTCTTAAACTTTCGTGTAGGTTATCAAGATTTTGCTGAAGATAATGTCTCTTTATCTCTTGGTTACGGACGTCTAATTGGTGATTTTCTTCCTTATTTAGTATTTAATAAGGATGTCACTTCAAACCTAAATAATTATTCATTTACTAATGGATATTATTGGGCTCCTGGCGGAAGATGGGATTTTGCTTTGGGTTGGACATTAAATCAGCATGAGACATATTCAAATCCTCAGGCAGAAATACCTTCAGACACCTACAGTAAATGGAGTCAAAGTTATTGGTTTGATGTATATTATAACCTTACTGACATGAAAGCTCAAATAGGCGCTGAAGTGGGGGTAACATCAACTGGTGTATGGTTTTGGGGAGTAATGTTCTCAAAAGCAATTGATTTTAGAAAAAAGCGTTAGATCGCATATAAATATTTAGTCTGATATAAAGTCATTTCTAATTCAGTTATTAAGCTAGAGTCCGTTAAGTTCATTTACTTTTCGGACTTTTTTTTTAATGAAAAACATTAACACCTAAGGAAAGGTCTCAACAAATAAAATTCCCCTTTTTATACTGAAGTACACCAAAATTTCATCCTCTTCAAGTACTATTATTTTTGAAGATTGATTATTTTTATAAGACCAAAATTTAGATTATGATTATTGATAAATTAAATGCTGCGTTTCCTTTAATTTCTAATGCTCAATCAAAATGGATCACCTCCTTTTGTTTCGGGCTATTTGTATTTATATTCTTATATACATTTCAACCGTTCGGAATTTCGACTGTCTCCTTTTATAAACCACTTTTCATCACCGGCTATGGTTTAATCACTTTCTTTAGTGTCTCTTTTTGTTTTTTTATCCTTCCATTAGTATTCAAAAGTTATTTCAACAAAGAAAAATGGACTGTAAAAAAAACAATTACCTTTTCGTTAATTGTAATGCTGTTAATTAGCACAGTAAACTGGTACTATACAGCTACTATAGGTGAAGAAATTTTCAATGGTTATCATTCATTCATCAAATTCATTGGGATTACTTTGTCCATTGGTATTTTCCCTACAACCGTTTTTATACTTTTCCTAGAAAATATACTCCGATCTAAAAACGAAGAAAATGCACAATCAATCACAAAAAATATTCATTCAAAAAATACAGTCGATACAGAGAAGGAAAATCTGATTTCTTTAAATACAGATAAAAAAGAATATCAATATTCAGTAGATCAATTTATTTGTGCAAAATCGGAAGGTAACTATATTGAGGTATTTCATATTGATAATAAAAACAAGCTTCAAAAAGATGTTATCCGATTATCATTAAAAAACACCACTAATCAACTTCCAAGTAATCACAATATACATCAATGTCATAGATCCTATATTGCTAACTTTAATCATATTGAAAAAGTAAGCGGTAATGCTAGAAACTATGAATTACATCTTCAACATACTGATTTCACTATCCCAGTTTCTCGTTCTTTTTCAAAAGATTTGATTGCACTTTATAAATAAACTTCACAAAAACCTTGTCCCATTCACCCCAAAAAGTGCTTAAACACCCCTAAAAAAAGACATTCCATCCCATTTCCTCCCATCAATAACAAATAGGTTTTAAAATAGGATCCTTCTTTACACCTTGCATCATCAACAAAAAACAATAATACGATGATAACTTTCCTGTTAAGCCTATTACTCTGTATCAATCCTTTCTCTGAGATGAATGAGAAAGTAACTTTAAAAATTACTGGTGCTACATCTAGTAATGGAAAAATTGAAATTGGTATTTATAATACCGCTGATAATTTCCCTGAAAATGGAAAACAATTTAAAGGGTATTCTATTGATGCGGATACCAAAACAATTCAATTTAGTATTGATGATTTACCCGAAGGAACATATGCCATTGCTATTTGGCATGATGAAAATGAAGACAAAAAGTTAAATACCAATTGGGTAGGAAAGCCAACAGAAAAATATGGTTTTTCTAACAATGTATTTGGTGTATTATCTCCTCCAGATTTTGAGGAGGCTTCATTTACAGTAGAAAAAAATAAAATTACAGAACTTACAATTAACCTAAAATAAAATGTCTTACCCACAATTTGATTCAATCATTATCGGTGGCGGCCTTGGAGGGCTTGTTGCTGGCGCCACATTAACTAAAAGAGGAAGAAAAGTTCTATTATTAGAACAGCATTATGTTATTGGAGGATGTGCCACTACTTTTAAAAGAAAAGATTTTGTCATGGAAGTAGGCCTTCATGAAATGGATGGCTTATATGAGAAAGATCTTAAAAATGATATATTCGATTACCTAGACGTTAAAAAGAATGTCGAGTTTATTAAAGTTCCGGAATTATACCGCCTGAGCTCAAAAGACTTTGATTTTGTTTTACCTCATGGTCATGACAATGCTTTAAAAGCACTTTCTGATAGATTTCCGAAAGAAAAGAAAAACATAGAGAAATTTTTACTTTTCATGGATCAAATTCTAACAGAATTACCATCATTTCCTACAGAAAAGTGGAAGCAAATGATCAACCTTCCAATTATGCCATTGCGTTTTCCAGCTGTTGTAAAGGCTTCTAAAAAGACTTTGGGAGAATGGCTTGATCATTACTTTGAAGATGAAAATCTAAAATTTCTTCTGCAAGCAAATTTATTGTACTATCATGACGACCCATATACAATGTCTATGATCTACTTTGCTGCCGCACAAACAAGTTATATTTCTGGTGGAGGTCACTTTATAAAAGGTGGTTCTCAAAAACTATCCGATTACCTAAAAGAATATATTGAGAAAAATGGTGGTCAGGTATTACTAGGTAAAAAAGTAAATCAAATTATTGTTGAGGATAAAAAGGCAACTGGGGTGATATTCCAAGATCACTTTAACTCTTCTGAACCTCAAAAAGTATACGCAAAGAAAGTTATTGCTAATGCCGCTGTTCCAGTTGTAAAAAATATGCTTCCCCCTAATGAAGCGAAAAAACTAGGAAAAAGTATTGATCATTTAGAAAAAGCCTGCTCTCTTTTAAGTATCTATATTGGTTTTAAAAGTGATATCAGAAAACTAGGTAGTGAAAATTATTCGACCTTTTTTAATGATGAATCTGTAAAGACAATAAAAGATGCCGCTAAAAATGCGAAAGATGATTATAGCAAAAGGAATTTTGTATTTGTAGATTACAATCAGATTGACGCTGAGTTAGCTCCAAAGGATAAAGGCTTTGGTGTAATTTGTAGTGCCGATTACTTAACTGATTGGGACAATCTATCTCCAGAAGACTATCAAAAGAAAAAGGAAGAAGTGGTACAAATCTATTTTGATCGCTTAGAAAAATTCCTTCCTGGTATAAAAAATGAAATTGAGTACTATGAATTAGCTACATCAAAAACTATCAATAGATACACAGGTAACCCTATGGGTACTCCTTATGGTTTTGCTCAAACACCTAAGCAAGCTGGTATGGGAAGATTACCTATGAAATCACCTATCAAAAACCTTCATTTTGCAGGTGCTTGGACTTTCCCTGGCGGTGGATTTACAGGTGCAATTATCAGTGGTTTTTTAAGTGCTAACCTAGTCGATCAAAAATTAAATTACGATAAGCTAGAGGAAGTTAATATTAAAGATCAATCAATCGTAAAGCTTATTGAGAAAAACATATTAGCAAAAGATACTATAGAATTGGTTTATGAAAAACCAGATTCTTTTGATTACAAAGCTGGCCAATATGCTATTTTAGAATTGGTCGACCCAAAGTATAATGACATAGAAATACCTCATCGTCCGTTATCATTAGTTTCACATCCATCGGAAAAGGTGATTAGATTTGCTATGAGAAGTAGTCATAGTTCATACAAAAAGTCTATTGATGCTATGAAAATAAATGATTACAGTAGAGTTTATGGGCCTCTAGGTAAATTCAATGTAAATGATGCTAATAAAGGAATTGCATTTATTGTATCAGGTATTGGTATTACTCCTATCCTACCATTACTTAAAGAGTTGGAAGAGAAAAAATATCCTCATCCCATTTATTTATTCTATTCAAATAAAACGGAGGAATCTGCTGCTTATCACCAAGATTTCTTAAAAATGGATCTTCCTAACTTCAACTATGTACCCGTATTCACTTCGGTAGATAAGCGAATTGATGCTAACAAATTGAAGGAACATTTACATCAGTGGGAAGACTTCCAATATTATATTATTGGTTCTACTGAATTTAGCAAGAGTATCAAAAATCAATTGATTGCTAACCCCTATATCAATATGAATGATATTAAAGTTGATGATTTTGGATAAAATCAAATTGAATAAAAAAAGGTCGATAAACTTTAAAATTTATCGACCTTTTTTTGAAATATTTTTATATAAAAAAAACAAGCCAGGAACGCATCGCTCAACCTATTACCCTTGCTTACTTCCGTACCTGGGGGATTGTAGGGAGCAAATCGACCTGACTTGCGATGCAAAGGTACGTACATTTTTTTATTCTGCAAGACTATTTATTAAATTTAATCTCAAAAACTTATAAGTTAGCTATAATTATTTTACTATCAATAGTTTAAAGTTCATTTTTATTCAAAAATAAATTTTAAACATTAAAAAAGGGTTACTTCATTCTCAGAAATCACCCTTTTTTAGTTGTGTATTTTTTAAACACTTTAAGATAATAATGTGCTTATATCTTCTTTACTCAATTTCTTCATAAAGCTTTCTTCTGTGGTTATTAAGGTATCCGCCAATTCTTTCTTACTTTGTTGAAGTGCTAATATCTTCTCTTCTACAGTACCTATAGTGATGAACTTATACACAAAAACTTTATTTTCTTGACCAATTCTATGTGCTCTATCAATGGCTTGAGCTTCGATAGCTGGATTCCACCAAGGATCTAAAATAAACACATAATCTGCCGCTGTTAAGTTTAAACCTAATCCACCTGCTTTTAATGAAATCAAAAAGATCTGAATATCTTTATTATTCTGAAAATCATTCACTTCTTTCTTACGGTCTTTAGTACTACCATCTAAATAGGCATATTTCATTCCTCTATCATCAAGTTCTTTTTTGAAAATAGAAAGATGTTTTACAAACTGACTAAATACCAATATTTTATGTCCTTCTCCCACAGCATTACTCAATGAACGAATAACTTCATCAAATTTCCCTGCCGAATCTTGATACTTCTCTTCTACTAATTTTGGATGATTGGCTAACTGTCTCAATTCTGTCAAACCTTTGAGTAACATAAATTGAGACCCTTTCACACCTGTAGTTTCAATATGTTCCAGAATATCGTTTCTATAAGAAGATTTTACTTCTTCATATTTTTTCTTTTGTTCCGGTGTCATATCAATATACATCACCTTCTCTACCTTTTCAGGCAATTCAGAAGCCACTTGAGACTTATGTCGTCTCATAATAAATGGCTTAATTAAACGATAAAGTTTATTGTATTTTGCTTCATCCTTTCTTTTTTCAATGGGTGTCAAGAATTCCTTTTTGAAGAAGTTTTGACTACCTAACAGTCCCACATTTGCAAAATTCATCTGCGACCATAAATCCATTGTCGTGTTTTCAATTGGTGTACCTGAAAGCAATAAACGTTTTCGGCTTTTTAATTGATTCACTGCTTTAGTAACTATTGAAGTCGGGTTTTTTATGGTTTGTGCTTCATCAAGAACGATATAATTGAAATAATACTCTGATAATATCTCTGCATCAATTCTTGCCGTACCATAAGAAGTAATGACAATGTCATAATGACCAAATTTCTCTGGATCCTTCACTCTGTTAGTTCCTGTATAATTAAGGATTTTCATTTTAGGAGTAAACTTTTTCGCTTCCATCTCCCAGTTATACACCAACGAAGTAGGCATAATCAAAAGTGATGTCCCATTTTCGGAAACTCTTTCAAATTCCAGTACGCTTAGAGTTTGTACTGTTTTACCCAATCCCATATCATCTGCTAGGCAACCTCCAAAATTATATTCTGAAAGGAATCTCATCCAATTGTATCCCGCTTTTTGATAAGGTCTTAATTTGCCTTTAAAAGATCTAGGTACTTTATACTCTTCAATTTTATCAAAATCACTTAATCTTTCTAGTTTTCTATCAAAGCTTACTTTAGCTAAAGACCCTTCTTGAAGGTCTTGAACTAATGCTAAGTGATGTTTTTGTAAACGAGGAGACTCATGGTCTAAGAAATAAAAGAGCTCTTGATATTGAGCAAACCATTCATTAGGAATAATAGCTATTTCTCCATTGGGCAGTTCAAATTCATGTCTTCCTGATACTATTAACTTTCTTATTGTCTGAAAAGGAATTTCAAATTCTCCAAAAACTACTTTTGTTTTAATATCAAACCAATCTCTATCTTCAGTAACCTCAAGATTAATTTTTGATTCGCCAACAAAGTACTTTTTCCCTTCTTTTAAAGATTGAACAACCTTTACATTTAGTTCCTCTAATGCTTTTGCATTTTTAGACAACCAAGTAAAGGCATCATTTTTTGATAAAACTACTTTACCATTATCAACCCCTTCAAGTTCAAATTCCTTTATGGCATTAATAATTGATTTTTCAAATTTATAATCTCTCCATGTTTTGGTAAACGTGAACTCATCGTTTTCATAAACCATGGTTACTTTACTTCTTTTACCAAAAGTAGAGGCATCTACAACTACTCCTTTATAGTCGAATTGCACAAGAAGCTCTACCTCAGAAGGCATCATTTCCTGGTCTTCTTCGTTTTCAATAATAATTTCAGAAACCTTTAACTTAGCTTTCACCTCCTCATTTCTATTGATAATAGAGAAGCCACTAGCTCCTACATTATAGTCCTCAATAAGGTGGGAAATAAACTTCTCATAATAACTTTTCTCCATTTTCTGAGGAACAGCAATGAAGTTTTTAAATAAGAAAGGTTTGATTTTTTTGCCGTCTACACCTCCTTTAAAAGTAAATAATTTACCTTCTAGTAATAACCAAGCTGGAGTGTTTGATAATAGAACTGCACTTTTATATTGGAACTCAACTTTTTCTCCGTTATGGTACATAAACGGTCGATAGTTGGTATTTTCTTGCTCTTTATTACGCCAAAATCTAAATTCAATCTCAGCTTTTTCTTTTTGTACTCTAATCGTTTTATAAGTTGGGTTTCCATCTTTCCCCATCTCAAAAACCATTTTGTTATGTAGTTTATCAAGAATTTTTGAACGCTGTGTCTCTACATAACTGATGATTCTTTTTTGTAAAAGCTGATCTCCTTTTTGCTCATCAAAAACAGATAGAAAAAAAGCATCAGGTTTCATTCGCTTTTTATTTCCAAAGCGATTGGCAATTGCATCAGGTTGAATTTCATCCATTAAGGCTATCAGATCAAAATCTGTTTGATCTAAACGCTGTTGAAACTCATGAGCATTTCTAGAAGAAATATTCTGATGTTGAAGGGTTAGTTTATTTTCTTTATTTAATTGTATAACAAAGGATTCAAAAAGATATCCTAAGAATTGATGCTGAAATAATGAATATACTAACTGAAATGGAAGTGACGTAGAGACTTTCATTTAACTCGATAAGATAATTTATAAGCTATATTTAGCATTATTAAATCATCAAAACTAATAGATTTCGGTTGAAGTTCAAATCACATCTAAAAAAAGTCGCTAATATTGATAATTATCATAGCTATCTGATTTCAGAATGTTATTATTTCTGAAAATCAACTTAGTAATGTTAGAAAGTAACAATTAAATGCAAACAATTGTCATTCAATAAATTGATTATTTAGGTATATCCAATTTTGGATTGTATTTTTGGTGGAAATTTATTCGCTAATATTACATTTATGTCCTCAAAGATTCATACGATACTTCTTTCAACAATTGCTATTTTGATGTCATTCTACATTCTTTTTGACATCTATCAAGATAATTATTCGGAGAAAAAAAATGACCACCAACTTATTGTAGAAGAATTGGAGGGGCTTGGTCGTTTAGAACTTTATAAAGCTCATGTTAGAGACGTAGCTGAATACTCTGAGAATAATGAATATTTAGAAGACATACCTGTAGCCAATGAATTCTTCAAATCAAAAATTTTAGCCGTGATTGGTGGTGAGATTGTATGCTACATCAATTTAAATGAAATAAAAACAGACGACATTCACTTATTAGATTCGACTGTTGTTGTAGATCTACCCGTACTTCATATTGACGGAAGAATCAATCCTCAAGAAGTGAAAATTTACTCTTCAGAACATGCTGGACCAGATGCAATGAATAAGCTTTATATTGAAGCAGAGAAAAAATTAAAAGTCACAGGTCAAGAAATGCAGTTAGAAGCACGCGCAAAAGATAACGCTAAACAATATTTGGCACCCATATTGAGTAAGATAAGTGGTAATAAAAATATTAAAATAAACTTTAAGGATAGCGTACATTTAAACTATATGCGCAAATAAGACTACTGATAGTACCAATACTAATTATAGCTTCTTCTTTTTCACCTTAATAAACATAATTCACTTTTTTATTACACTAAAAGCATTTTGTTTACGTTATACTTTTGATTATTCTAATGAATAATTGTATTATGAGCTAAACATTATTGCATTAGCATTTTTTTATCGATCCTTTTATCGACTTGTTCAACGCAAAGATTTGCCATGAAAAAGTATTTCAACTCCATAAATTACCTTACATCTTTTCTATTACTTTCACTAATATTTGGTATAAGTAAGCCCTTATCAGCACAAAACATTTTAAGTACTCACTATTCTAAGGATGATGGTCTTAAAGCTGATTACATTAAAAATATCGCAAAAGACTCCATTGGTTATCTTTGGATAGCAAGTGACAATGGTCTAATACGATATAATGGCACGAGCTTTACTTCTCTTGGTGCAGACCATTTTGAAAGTCAGTATATCAAACAAGTGCTCCAGAAAAAAGATGGTTCTCTTTACGCTATTTCTAATAAAGAGATTGTACAAATCTTTAGTAAGCCCAATGGTGTAAGGTGGCATCACCTTATGAAAATGGAATCTGAAGAACAAGTAGCTGGTAAACTTCATTATGGCAAAATGCTTTATGAAGATAATAACAACGACTTATGGGCAGCTGATAACTATCAAATTTTCAGACAAAACAAACAGGGTAAATTTGAAGTAATGCTTACTGATTTCACTCTAAGCACAGAGAATGAAACTAAATCTTTTCAATTAGCAGAAAACTTCCAAGGTGTTTTATATGCTTTCCATAATTCTGGTACAGTTTATAGATTCGACCCTGAGAAAAATAAATTTGTTTTAATATCAAAGACACTAGGGAAATTAAAAAATGTACAGCATGCCTTATGGTATACTGAATCTTCTTTCCTAGTAGCTGATTCTGATAGAGGTATTTCATTAGTAGACATTATTAATGATAAAGTACAAGTACATCAGATAGGAAGGAACTTCGACGCATCTTACATACAAGAAATTGGAACTGACCAGTACCTTATCACAGGTTATATAAGTGGTATGTACCGTCTTGAATCTACATTCCAGGGTTTTAAACTCTTCCGTGATCCTGAACTAGGTGTATATAATGGTAACTCTATTTATTATAACGACCTAGATATCTGGTTGGCAAAAGACAATGGTATTTCACTATTCCAACAATTACCATTTAACGTTTTCTCTAACAACCTTACAACCTCGTACATCCAACACATTAACGGTATTGAGGATAACCTTTTCTTTTCTGATGGTGGTAACTTATTTTCTGGTGTAATGAACACTTTAAATCAGTTCACTTTAACATCAAAGGTAAAAACAGGTAACGGTAACTCATTTCTTAGAATTTTACCAACAAAAGAAGGTGTTTATACTTCGGATGCCAATGGTATCATCCAGTTATGGAGAAACGGAAAAGAAATTAAAAAAATTGACATGTCTAATATAGGTGGAGCCATTTATATATTAGAACAAGATAAAAATGGTAATCTCTGGACCTGTCAAGATGGTGTTGTTGGTGCAATCAAAATTGGGAAAAATAATAAACCAATTATCTATGGATTGGAAGAAGGAATTAGTAGTAGACCTATTGTAATCAAAATTGATGACAAAGGAGAAATATATGTAGGTGGTACTGCAAAAGAGGGTCTAATCTTTAAATATGATTCTAGAAATAATTTATTTAAAAACTTGACAGCTGATATTAAATTCAAAATAGAAAATAATATCCAGACCAACGATATCTCTTTCTTGAAGTCAGGAGAAATTATATTAGGTACCTCTTACGGTACCTTGATTTTAAAAGATAATAAATTTAAGAGACTAAACTTCGGTAACTTCACCTCAGTAACTAATAACGCATTAGCGGTTGACCCTAGCGAAAAACAATTATGGGTTGCTGCTTCGAATGAATTAATTCGTTACAATTTTGAGCATGATGAATACCTTATTTACAATAACAAAGATGGTCTTCCAGATGCTAACTTTAATATTAGAGGTCTTTATATTGATGATTATGGTAGATTATACATATCAACTACTAAAGGTATTGGATTTGCCCCTAACCTTCAGGTATTAAAAGAAACTCCTCGACCTATTGTTAAAAGAGTAACTGTCGGTAGTGATCGTCTTAAAGATAATGACATTGCGGAAGTACCTTCTGATAGTTATATGAGATTGAATTTCCATATTTCTGTCTACCCTACTGAAAACGTTGCCTTCCAAAAAAGAATTTTGGGTTACCCTGGAAAAGATGAATGGGTAAACTTTGAAAAAGAAGCTGATGGTTTACTTGTTTCAGATCTAGAATCTGGGTCTCAATATACCTTAGAGATTAGAGGTAGAAAAACAGGTAACTTCTCTTGGTCTAGACCGATGTCGTATAGATTCTCTGTTTACACTCCATTCTATAAACAATGGTGGTCTTACCTTATTTATTTAGGTGTTACTATTTTAATTATTGTTGTTACTATTCAGGTCAATAGATATAGATCTAGAAGAGAACAAAGAAAACTAGAAGAGCAAGTAAATATTCGTACGAAGGAGGTAGAGCAACAAGCGACCGAACTTACTGATAAGAACTACGAATTAGAAAAAGCCTTTAACCGTCTAAAACGTTCTGAGGCAATTCTAAACCACAACACAAAAGAATTAGAAAGAGCGAAAAAAGATGCTGAAAAAGCAGCATCTAAGCTTAAAGATCAAAACAGTCAGCTAGAAGAAACATCTCGAACAATTCGTGAACAACACCACGAAATGAAATCTCACCGAGAGCAAATTCTTAGACAAAACGAACTTGTAAAAGAACAGGCCCTTCTACTTTCTCAGCATAATGAAAAAGTAAAAAGTTCTGTAAACTATGCAAGACGAATGCAAACGGCAGTGTTCGGTAGAACTACCGATATGGAAGACCACATGCAAGGAATTGGTCCTCACTGGGATGGTTTCGTGTTTTTAAAGCCTAGAGATATTGTATCTGGTGATTTCCACTGGTATGGTGAGAAAAATGAGAATTACATTATTGTAGCGGCAGATTGTACTGGTCATGGTGTTCCAGGTGCCTTCATGTCACTTATTGGTAATGACCTTCTAAACCAAATTGTTTACGAAAGAGGTATTCTTGATCCGGGTCGTATTTTAAAATTGATGAATGATATGATTCGTCAAGCCTTGAACCAAGCAGAAAATGATGACAGTCGTGATGGTATGGACATCGCTATTTGTATTGTTTCACCTAAACGTAAAACACTAACATTCGCCGGAGCTGGTAGACCTCTATACTATGTAGACAAAACCAACCCTACAGAGTTACAAAGAATGAAAGGTGGTAAGTTTGGTATTGGTGGTAAGAAAAACCAAAAGAAGAGTTATGAATCTTATTCATTACCGCTAGAAAACATCGAAGTATTCTATATTTGTTCAGATGGTTATCAAGATCAGTTTGGTGGTCCTAACGGCAGAAAATTGATGCAAAGACCATTCAAAGAATTACTATTCAACATCCATAAAAAAGACATGAATATTCAAAGGGAAGCAATTTCTAAATTTATGGAACAATGGATGAGAGAAGGTAATCAAAGACAAATAGATGATATGCTTATTATTGGTGTTCGTCCTCACGTTATCGTTGATGAAGTGGAAGAAGATGAACTACAAATTCAAGATGAATCTAAAATTGAAAGACATACCATATTTTAAAATGGTAAAAATGATAATGAGGGAAGTTACAGTAGCTTCCCTCTTTTTTTTGGTTAAAAAATATAGGATGCATTATTATTCATCAAATAATCTCTTAGAGATTAAAAATTAGCGTAGTTTTACAACGTGAAGTTTACACCTAACACATATCATTCAAAAAAACTTTCCTATTTTTTTACTTTAATAGTTTCTATTTTATTTTTCTTTAGTTTTTCAACATCATTAAAAGCTCAAGAAATTAAAATTTCATGTATCACTATTTATAAAGTCGAAGACGAAGGATTACTTGATCATGAACTGTCGCATGAAAGGGTAATGATCAGTATTTCTAATCAAAAAGAGAACGAAGTTTGGAGGTTCTTTTTTGAGAATAAAAAACTGATGGCTTTAGCATGTGAAGAAAAAAAAATAGAATTTATTGAAATGTCATCCTCTAAAAATAAAAAGTTTTACAACAGAGATTTTGACATTAGCATATCTTTTACAAAAAAAGAAAAACAGACTTTAGAGATCCTCATAGATAAAAAAGGAAATAATATTAAAACAATACGTATTACTAAATCTGAAGATCAAACTGACATTATTAATCATCTAAATATTAAACATATCGTTCATTCTTCATAAGCTAACTCCCTTCTACTATTTCATATCTTCTTTATTATTTATAACCTTATTACAATAATTGTTTAAACAAACGAATATTTTTCGTAAATTGAGAATAACTTAATCCGTATGTTCATTTTACATTCTCTTGCACAAAATGAAAATTTTTTATTTAGAACGTTATTCACTTCTTATTCTATTCTCTCTATTATTATCAACACAAATAGTACAGGCACAAGGTTGTTCCGATGCCGGAGTTTGTAGCATTGGTCCTATGACTCACAACAATGCTATGGGTGATGATGTCTCAAACGGTGAATTCCGTCTAAAACCCACTTATTCTCTTGGAGAAAAACAAACTCATATAATTGGACTTCAAATGGAAGCTGATTACAACATTAATCAGGCTGTTTATTTCCAATTTGTGATGCCATATATTGTGTCTACAGGAGAACTAGGAACTGCTGCAGGCTTAGGAGATATTACTTTATCTGTATCAGTACCTGTTTTCAAAAGTGATAAAGTATCGGCTACTCTTTTTGGTGGAGCAAAAATACCTCTTCAAGACGGTAATTTAATGGATAATGGTCTTGCACTACCAATGGCTTATCAACCCTCTTTAGGTACTTTTGATGCTCTAGGAGGTATCGCTGTGAATGTAAATAAGTTTCTATTTTCTGTAGGATACCAACATCCATTAACTCAAAATAGTAGTACTTATGTACAAACAGATCCTAGTCCAGATGCTAAATTTAAAACTACTAATGGCTATGAGCGAATGCCAGATTTGGCAATTAGAGCAGAGTATAAAAAACCAAGTGCTGATAAATGGTCATGGAAAACCGGCTTACTAGGTATTTACCATATTGGAGAAGATACCTACATCAACCCTGAAACTGACGAAAGAAAAAACATTGAAAATTCTAGTGGGTTAACTTTAAACATCACTGGTGGTATTTCTAGAACTTTTGATAAATATACCTTAGGTTCTGATTTAGGATTTCCTGTAATGGCAAGAGAAGCAAGACCTGATGGTCTTACACGTACAGTAGCACTTAGTGTATGGATAGGCTGGAAGTTCTAACCTTAGTTATTCAATTCTACATTTCAGAATTAAAATTGGTTTACGAAAATACACTTTGATAAAAGTAAAACTCAAGTATTGTGTTTGTGTTACATAACGAACATAATACTTGAGTTTTTTTTGTCTATTGATTAATAAAAGAGCCTATTTTGAACGCTAAATTAAGTCAATATTAAATTATAAAAAGGGTCGATTTTATTGTAATTAGATAGCTGGTATTTAACTTTTTTTTGTTATTTTTGATTATAATCATTCTTTGATGAACATGAGTATCGCTAATACAAATCAATACCTATGGGAAGGTGGATATGAGAATACTGACACTCATTCTACCACTTTCAAAGTAACCTTAGTCTATGATGACAACACAGAAGAGGTTTTTTTTGAAAATGCTCAGCACGATTTAACTGAAGATGACTTTTTTGCTTCTAAGTTATTAGGAGAAGATGGAGTTGTCGATTTTTATATAGAACTAGAAGGTGTTTCAGTTTAATAACTGATGCACCTTCTTTTTTTATATTATGATTTTATTTTTTAGACTGGAGCCTTTCTATAAACCTATAGAAAGGCTCCGAATATTTTTAAGACCTAATCATTCATAGTAATTGCTTGCCCATTTACAGAAGAAGTCAATACATATTGATTTGATATCCATTTATATTTTGAATAGTAAGCTTCTGCAAGTCGATGGATACCCCAAATCATTTCTTCTTTGGGCCTTGAAACTGTAGTAATTTTCATATTGGATGTATTTTCAGAACTCCTAGAATATTGAAATAACTTCCATAACCCAATTTCATCCATTAATGCCAGTGCTCCCTCAGGCCCTAATTTACTCACTAAATGTTCCTGAAAGTTTTGTCCTTTTACAGGAAGTAATTTACCTGCTTTTATTTCCCTTTCATACAACTCTCGTTCTCCTAATGCATAAATATAAGCTTGAGCTAAAATTGCATCATAATAATCTATTTCTCCAGAAGGTAAACTACCAGGGAGTTCATTACTAAGAGATGTGTAAGCATTTAACCAATTCAAATGATCCCATTGATCTAAATTTTCAGGGTAATCTGAAGCTAGAGTATCTAATAACCCCATATAGTGCATAACTCGTCTTCTCTCATCAGATATGGATAAAAACTCTATACCACTAATAGAATCGTTATTATCATTAAAATAAGGGTCTATTACCGTCTGTTCCTCAATATTAATCATACTGTAAAAACCCGTTGTATCTATATCATACTTAGAAAATGCGTTTGTTAGATCTTTTTCTAACCTTAATTTTGCATCATCTAATCTTCCTGTAAAATAAGTTTTTAACTCATTGTACTGATAATTCCTAAAAAATGGATGTTCCTGTCCTCTTTTGAGAACATCTTTATAATACTCTCCTTTAAACCCAAAATGTTGCTGAAAAGGAATATGATCATAATTTGAAGTATCTTGCATGTGCAACCAATACTTCATAGCTGATTCAGGAAATGGTACATTAATACTAATTTTTACATCTGCAGATTGATTTTCTATTTTAGACATTCTATACGCAATAGAATTAGCTAATGGAGGTAAAACTTTTGTATATAATTTATTATTTAGAGTCATAGAATCAAGCAAATTTTGCGTTCTTATCACAATACTTTGCTCATTATATATTGATTCTAAATCCGTATTATCAAATCCAGGAAGATTGATTTTAATTGGAGGATGTAAAGCAGATGCATCTAAAAAAACGGGTAAGGTTTTTTGTTTCTTTACTATTTCTTTGATGATAAACGAATTGATATTAGACATTCTGACACACCCACCAGAAAGTTCGTACCCCAATTGGTCTTCTCTATTAGTTCCATGTAAATACAACTGCCTAACACCTGAATTACTGTTATCTATAAATGAAAATTCATCTGGATTCTTTCTTAAATATTTAGTTGCCTCTAAGTCTACATATTCAGAACCAATATTCTGGCCAATTAACCCAAACTGATTAGAACATATAAATGCTTTTTCAGTTTTTGTAGATTTTCTATAAATGTATAAAACCTCCTCGATATAAGACTGACCTTCTAATTTCCAAAACATTTTTTGAGGAGCAGTAGTCTTAGTACGAGATTGCCATCCTGGCTGTGAGTACTTATCATAAACAATAAAATAACCCACGGGTGTTCTTCCAGAATCCTCTTGAAAACCGATACCGTGCCATGCAGAAGAAATAGGAAACTCAACTAACTCACCTGTAGCCATGTTAACAATATACCCATGTTGTCCACCAACATTAGCTTTAGCAATATTCCCAACAAAAGCATATCCTGATCGTATTCCTTTTGTTTTTCTTAAATAAGTAAATGCCTTATTCAACTTCTGATGAATCAAAGCAAAACGTTTTGGATCCGTTTCCTTATTTAAGACTTTCATATCACAATGAGAATTTTCCAGTAACATCATTTGTTGATGTTCTGACATTTCCTCATAGTCAGTATATAAATCATTTAAAAAATTATCCGTCAGAAGTGCTAAACTTTCAGGCATTTTATCTTTAGCCTCTTGAAGTTCTTGCATAGAAGGAGAGGAATATATCTTGGCCATCACCTCTTCTGACGTACTAGATCGAGACGAAACAAATATGTCTGACCCCGTTAACTCTTTCCAATTAAAATCATTCCCTATAAAATGATCTAAACTACTAATCTCTTTTGGCTTTTGATGTGGTGCACATGAATACAAAAACAAAAGAAAAAAACTAAAAAGTATAGATAGTTTTCTTTTAAACATATGGTGATATAGTTTGTATCAATAAGTGTTATTGAGATTAAAAAATCTGTCCTAATATAAGAAAATTATTATAGATTTTTTAATATCAATCCACCCAATGCAATACATCTTTTAGAACACTCCAATGTTCTTTTTTTCTAAACTGATCATCTCCTAATATCCAATAATCATAAAAACGTTGAATGGTTCCGTCTCTTTTATTTACTTCAATCCAATTCGAAACAAAACTTGTCATAGCTTCATCATTATTACCAATAGGGTAAGCCAATGGCAAGGTGATTTTATATGGTAAAGGATTGGCTATTTGATATTCAGGATGTAATAATGTTAATGCTGCACCTCTTTCTGCACTTGTTAATAAACCATCCAAATGAGGTACTGTTGAAGAATCGTTATTAAAATATTGTGCCACTGAATCTAAACGAACACCTTTTCCGTTAGGAAAGTATTTTAAGAATTTCTGAGCAACATCTTTTCTTTCAAAATAACCAATAGTAAAGGAATCTAGAGCTGCTGTACTTTCAAATTCTTTAAAATAATCTGATTGATCATTGACAACTAAAGCCATCGTCACGTCTAAATATGGATTAGAAAATGATAACTCTGCAGAATATTGAGTAGACATAAATATATCTGACATCACTATATCAAAATGATCATTCCCTAGTTCTTCTGGCATATTTCCTACGGTGATAGGTACAAACTCTAATTCGACTTCTAATGCAGAACCTAATTCATGAGCCATATCAATACCGAAACCTACTAACTCGCCTTCTGCATTAAAATAACTGAAGGGAATTTCATCTTCATAAAAGCCTACTCTAATCTTTCCTCTTCTTTTCACTCTATCTAATACTGATTCATTTTCTAATAAAGAATCTGGATTAGGTGTTGATTTATCAATCACCGTAAAAGGTACTAATTGATGAATCAGAGTCATGTTGGCAATTACTTTATCATTTTGATAAGCATCCTTTAAAGAGTAGCCTAAAAATATACGTAGTGGGATTAATGTCACTACAAAAAGTCCTACAGTTGTTGCTAATCCAAAAAGTATCTTCCTCTTCTTTACTTTAAAGAAACCGTATGTAGAAGATAAAGTGAGTATCGTTAAAGCTATTAAATGCATAGCACCTAAAACTACCCTTACTCTATCAGTAAATACTGTTGAAACCACAAAAAGTTGGAACATATCTTTTGGTATCTTCAAAAGATCCAACATAAAAGGAATACCTGTAACCGGGGCAACAAAACTACTCAGCAAAGTAGCTCCTAAAAACATTGGATAATCTCCTATTGATATTCCACTACCTATAAACCATGATGCAAAAGGTACAAATATGAAAATACATAGTGTTCCTAAATTTGGAAATGGATAGGCTAAAGGCATTAAAATATCAGTACCTGCTTTGTTTTCTTCAGAGTCTAAATTATATGCTTCGAACAACTCTTTGATGTCTTCGATCAATTGAGGTAGCACAACTATAATTTTTCCTGTAGCGAAAATAGTTATTAATGTGGCCTTGGTATACTTAAAAATATCTTTGTACTTAAAAGGTGTGCAAGCAGAGATAAACATTGGCAACACCCAGAAGCATACTATTATTACTGCAACTAGATAAGTTAATAGGTAGGCCTGCATTTTCCCTAACTCATCTAACGTCATTGTTCCAGCTGTACTAGCAGCTATAGCAAAAACACCTGCAGGAGTTAGTTTAACCACCAATTTATTCACTTGGTTCAATGCTTTATTAAATGCATCCAAGCTATGTAATAACATATCCTTGTCTTTTCCATTGATCTGCATAACCCCAATACCTACCAGAATACTAAAAAGTACAACCGCAGGAACCTTGCTAGACGATAATGAGAAAAATGGATTAGAAGGAATATACAATTCTAAAAAATCAATAGTGGGAGGAGGAGCAACAAAACTTGTACTAAAAAAGTTAGCCGATTTCCATTCAGGAAATGCTAAGGGTAAAAACATGACTACCGTTAACCCAATAGCAAGCAGAATTGATAAAAACTTTATTCCTTGAATAATTAACTTTCTACCGTCATCAAGAGATAATCTCCCTATGTTTACTATCAAAGAGAAGACGATATAAGGAAGAACAGTCATCTGAAGAAGTCCTATAAAAGCATCACCTAAAATAGCTAAATGTTTACAGTATTCTCCAAAGAATAATCCCGTTGCAATACCAGTAAATAATCCAATTAATATTTTTGAGGAAAGCGTCATTGGCTTCTTATCCCCATTATCTATCTGATTGTTTGATGTTGACATATATTGAGTAAGTAGAAAAGTTATTTCTCTAATTTAGTAGATTGGATTGATATTTTTTTTAAAACAATAAAAAAGGTAAAGCAATTTATAATATCACTTTACCTTTTTCTTTCTAACATTATGCTAATTGAGTTTCTTGATCAGTTGGTTCATTCTCTACTTTATCAATGTTGTCCATAATCACTGCACACGAAGCATCTCCTGTTATATTCACAGCAGTTCTAAACATATCAAATATTCTATCCACCCCAAAAATCAAAGGTAAGGCCTCTACAGGAATATTTACAGCCATCAAAACTGCTACAGATAATAAAGTTGGTCCAGGAACACCTGCAGTTCCAACAGCTCCTAATACAGAAACAATTGCAATAGCAACATAATCACTTAAACCTAGCTCTAAACCATATAATTGTGCAAAGAAGATAGCAACCATAGGATTAAATACTGCATTCCCTGCCATATTCACTGTTGCGCCTAAAGGTAAAACAAAGGAAGAAATTGACTTTTTCACTCCCATATTTTCACAGGCTTTATAATTTAATGGTAAAGTAGCTAATGAAGACGCTGATGAAACTGCAAATACTTGTGGAGTCATCATTTCTTTAAAAAATTTCTTTGCCGAAACTTTTGAAAAACTATGAACTAATGCACCAAAAACTGGATAAGTAACTATTAATAATGCTACCATATAAAGTATAAATAATTGGCCAATACTCGATAGAACATCAAAACCAAAAGTACCTACTGCATCTGCCATTAAAGCTAAAACTCCGAATGGTGCAATCCACATTACTTTAATAATCATCCAAGTAAGTACATCGTTTACTCCGTCGATAAATGTGCTTACCATTTTTCTTTTTTCATCAGGTAATTTACCAACACCTACACCAAAAAATAAGGCAAATATAATAATCTGTAATATCGCACCCTGACTTAATGATAGGAATGGATTAGAAGGTATTGCACCTAAGATTGTGTCCCAAAAACCTGCAACATTACCCTTTGCTTCTAAACTATTGTCTAGTAAACCTTCTGCTAAATGAGAAATATCTAACCCTGCACCAGGTTCAAAAATCATAGGAAATAAGATTCCAAAAAATACCGCAATGAACGAAGTTACTCCGAAATAGATAAAAGTTAATGAGCCTATTTTCCCTGCATTTTTTGACTGTCCCAAAGCTTGTGCTCCCATAATTATAGAGAAGAACACTAATGGAACAACTAACATGGATAATAATTTGATAAAGACTTGTCCTATTGGGGCAATAATAGAGATATCCTCACCAAATACTGCTCCTAATATAGCACCTAAGATCATGGCTATTAAAATGGCAATACCAAGATCTATTTTGAAGAATTTCATAGATATAGTTTATATGTAGTTGATATGAGGCACAAAGTTAAGGTATTAAAAATCAAATAAAATTTGATCATACTGTTTTTGGCTATTGACTTTCTTGAATTATGTTAATATCAATTTAAAAGGTAAATATCATTGTGTTCATAGAATGTCTCCTTCTATCATCCTTAAAAAAATAATAGACAAAAAAAACCCCATCACGAATACGTAATAGGGTCTTATTTCAATAAGGTCTTTCCTTACAATCAAAAACTTGATTATTATTGCTTCTTGAATGTGTAAGTATAGTTTCTTTCAGTACCTTTTGTTCTTGAAGTAGACGATGTTTCAGTTTTCACTAAAGTAACATTGTCTGCGTTAGTTGATGAACTAACAGAACCTTCAGTCCAAAGAGCATTGAAAGCTGTGTAATCGTAGTCTTTATCTTCCAAAGCTGGAACTAAAGTTTCTCCACCAACACCCGATACTGTAACTTTGTCAGAGTGTAACACCATTGTTACCGTTACGCTTGGAGCTGTTTCACCATCAGGATAAGTAATGCTTGTAGTTGCGTATGTAGTAGATGTTGGAGCTGGATCGCTACCGCCATCATCACCACCACAGCTAGAAACTGTTACCATTAAACCAATTAGCGAAAGAACTAATAATGCGTTTTTCCAAATGTTTTTCATTACAAAAGTTTTTTTAAGTTTTAGAATGTAATAGAGACAATTGAAATAAGGAGACCGACTGTTACAAATATAATAATTCAATTTAGATTTTATAACTTTCAATAGATATTATTTCACTACACATCTCATATTCATACTTTTGATTACTACAGATAATCAATATTTTATTTTCCTTTATAGTCTCTAACCAATTTTGATACCATTCAATATTTTTAGCATCTAAATTTGATGTAGGCTCATCTAAAAGTAAAATTTTCGCCTTTGTAAAGAATGCTAACGCTAACTTTAACTTCTGTTTCATTCCTGATGAAAAGTCCTGAATCTGCTTATTTTTGGCTTTTTCGAATCCTAGAATATTTATAATTTCATTTTTTGATTTTATTCCTTTTTTCAAAGAAAAATGAAAATCTAGATGTTCTTCTAAAGTAAATTCTTCAATTAATTCGGTATATGGACCCGCCAATGCTATTTCTTTCCAAACATCTTCTACGTTAATAACTTTTTTATTATCATAATAACTGACTTTACCTTTTGAAGGATCACTGATTCCAGCTAATAGTTTTACAAAAGTTGATTTACCACTACCGTTTCCACCGGTTATAGCGTAAGAGGCACCGCTTTCAAAAGTATAATTGATATTTTTGAAAATCCATTCTCTAGCAAAACGCTTTCCTAATTCTTTTACTTCAATATTCATTTTTAAAAAATAAAACCATCTTCTCTATTGAAAAGATGGTTTAAATATTTCTTTTTGAAATTAATATCCTTTTATAATTCCTCTTTCAGAGTCTTTCAAGAAACCTAATATTGCATCTCTTTCCTCAGAAGGGACAAATTCCTCTTCCATAGTTCTAGTTGCTTCAGCAATAGTAAATCCTCTAGTATATATTAAACGATACATTTCATGAATCTCTTGTAACGATTCACTCTCATATCCTCTTCTTCTTAATCCTACAGAATTAATACCGCAGTAACTTAAAGGTTCTCTTGCTGCTTTTACAAATGGAGGCACATCTTTTCTTACCAAAGATCCACCAGCAATAAATGCATGCGATCCAATTTTTACAAACTGATGCACAGCGGCAGTACCTGCAATAATTACATGGTCTGCAATTTCTACGTGACCTGCAATCTGAGTAGAATTAGATAAAATACAATTATCTCCCATAATTACATCATGGGCAATATGAACGTAGGCCATCAACATACAATTGCTTCCTACAACAGTTTTCATTTTATCAGTAGTACCTCTACTTACAGTCACACATTCTCTTAAAGTAGTATTATCACCAATATAAGTAAGTGTTTGTTCTCCTTTAAATTTCAAGTCCTGAGGAATACCAGAAATACAAGCACCCGGAAAAACTTTTACATTTTTACCAATACGTGCTCCGTCCATAATTACTGCATTTGGACCAATCCATGTTCCTTCACCAATTTCAACATCTCCCTGAATAGTGGCAAAAGGATCTACAGTCACACCCTCTGCAATTTTTGCATCTGGATGGATATTGGTCATCGGATATTTCTCAGCGTAAGGATTCTTTGACATCATTTCAAACTAGATGAGTGACTCCATCAATATAAATTGAAGGAAGGATGGGTAAATCATTAATACAATTTACTCATCCTTTTAATATTTTTAAGCGTTATTATCTTTTTTAACCAGGGAAGCTGTCATAATAGCTTCAGTAACTAGTTTATCACCAACAAAAGCCTGACCTTTCATCTTAGCAATTCCTCTCCTAATAGGCATAAGGAGTTCACATTTTATGACCAAAGTATCACCTGGAACAACCATCTTTCTAAATTTACATTCTTCTACACCTACAAAGTAAGTCCAGTAATTAGAAGGATTATCTACAGAGTTTAACACCAAGATTCCTCCTGTTTGTCCCATGGCTTCAATTTGAAGAACACCAGGCATAACAGGGTTACTTGGGAAGTGTCCCATAAAGAATTCCTCATTGATTGTTACATTTTTCACACCAATTACATATTTATCTGTAATTTCTGTGATCTTATCAACCAATCTAAATGGGTATCTATGAGGAAGTAATTCTTCAATTTGATTGATATCATAAACAGCTTGTTGTTGAGGGTCGAACGTAGGAACATTCTTACGTGCCGATTTCAACATCAGACTCTTTAATTTTCTTGCAAAAGCAACATTAGCGGCATGTCCAGGACGAGCTGCTAAAATTTGTCCTTTAATAGGTCTACCTACTAAAGCTAAATCACCAACCATATCAAGTAATTTATGACGAGCAGGTTCATTAGGGTGACGAAGTTCTACATTATTTAAAATACCTTCTTCAGCAACTTCTACTGATGGCAATTCAAATAATTCAGCTAATTCGTCTAATGTTTCTTGATTAACCACTTGATCAACAACAACGATCGCATTATTGAAGTTACCACCTTTAATTAGGTTGGCTTTTCTTAATGCTTCTACTTCATGTAAAAAGCAGAATGTTCTTGATGAAGCAATTTCTGAAGCGAAATCTTCAATATTATTTAAAGCAGCATGTTGAGATCCTAATACCGGAGAATTATAATCTACCATTACTGTTAAACGATAATCATTTAATGGTAATGCTGCAATTTCTACTTTTCTATCATCCTCTTTGTAGAAAACACCTTCTGGAACTTCGAAGAAATTACGCAACATAGATTGCTCTTCAATACCTACTTCCATTAACGCTTCTACAAATTTAATAGAGCTACCTTCCATAATTGGTGGTTCAGGACCATCAATTTGAATAAGTACGTTATCTATTTGTAAACCTACTAAGGCCGCTAATACGTGTTCAACAGTATTTACTCTTGCACCATCTTGTTCGATAGTAGTACCTCTCGATACATCTACTACATTATCTACATCACAATCTACAATTGGCTGACCTTCGATGTCAACTCTTTGAAATTTGTAACCATGATTTTCCTCTGCAGGTAAAAATACCATTTTACTAATGGCTCCTGTGTGAATACCAACGCCTTCAACGGTCACTGGTGCTTTAATTGTATGCTGTTTTGTATACATCATTCAATAGGTTTAGCAAATAAATTGCTTAACTACTTGGTTTATTTCTAATTAATTCGTCGGTAATAAAATTACCTGACTACAAACTTAATACTTTTTTTTCAAGATCTCTTACAATTCTTTGTAACTCAGGTAGCTTCCTGTAAACTGCAAAAGATTTTAGGTGCTCTATAGAAGGAATTGCTGGAGAACCCATTATTCTTGTTCCCGGTTTTTCCAACCCTTGTGCAAGTCCTGATTGGGCTGCAACCATAGTTCTATCGGCTATTTTAATATGACCCGATACACCTACTTGTCCACCAATCATACAATTTTCACCAATTTCACTAGATCCAGATACACCTGTTTGTGAGGCAATCACAGTATTTGCTCCTACCACCACATTATGAGCAATTTGAATTAAATTATCCAATTTCACTCCTTTTTTCAATATTGTAGACCCCATTGTTGCTCTATCCACTACGGTATTCGCTCCAACATCTACATTATCTTCTAATATAACATTACCTATTTGAGGTATTGTTTTGTATGTACCATCTTTTTGAGGTGCAAATCCAAATCCATCAGATCCTATGACTGCTCCAGCTTGTAAAGTACAATTATTTCCTAATTTAGATCCATGACAAATCTTTACGCCTGCATATAAAACACAGTTGTCTCCAATTTCTACACCTTCACCAATAAATACTTGAGGATGAATTTTGACATTCTTACCAATCTTCACACCTCTTGAGATATAAGTAAAAGCACCTACATAAGCAGTCGCTTTATCCATATCAACAGATTCATCTATAAAAGCAGGTTGTTCAATTCCTACTTTTGCTAGACTCAACATTCTTTGATATTCTGTAAGTAGATCTGTGAATCCCGCATAAGCATCTTCCACAACAATCATTGCACATGGCACTTCTTGTTTTGGTTCAAATGATTTACTAACAATAACCGCACTAACTTTAGTAGAATAAATGAATTCTTCATATTTCATATTGGCTAAAAAAGAGATAGCTCCTTGTTCTCCTTCTTGAATTTTAGCAATCGTTGAAACTTTAGCATTAGCATCTCCTCCGACTACTTCACCTTGAAGTAACATTGCTATCTGTTGTACGGTTATTTCCAATTTCATAATGCGGTCTTCCCTCTTATTTAATTATAAGAATTTAATTATTTTTTGATATTCATTCGACCAACGAACAAAAAATCACGCTAAGATACAACTTTGGGTTGGCATAGATAGAATTTTGTAACAATTTTAGTTAATGCTTCTATGTTTGATAGATCAGAAGCATTAGAAATATCCAATATCCCTCCATCCTTCATCTTTACTTTAATATTCTGCTTATCAGAAGTATAAGCTGCATTAGTTACTTTTCCATGCATACTCAAGTAAGCAATTTCTTCCTCAGAAAAATTTTTCTCACGTAAAGATTTATTTACAGATTTTATTTTTTGAACGTTGATTTCTTCACTGCTAAGCTCGCATTCAAAGATTTTTCTATTTAATATGCCATCAACAAGAACTTCTAAAACTCTATCTCCACTATTTCTCCAAGCCTTTATTGCTGTCCATATATTAAAGTCATCTAACTGTAAATAATGATCTAATATTTTAGGATCACTCTCAAAATTTTCTTTTGAAATTGAATGCTCAAGAAAAAATCTCAAATCAGGATCACATTCTAACGGATGACCTTTTTCTAATAAGTACTTAGCCCTTTTGATTAGACTTTGTAACATCAACTCTGCCGCTAAACCTGTTCGATGAAGATACACTTGCCAGTACATCATTCGACGAGCATTCAAAAATCTATCAATACTATAAATGCCCTTTTCTAAGATGACAATTTCATCTTGATGAACATCCAACATTTTTATGATTCGACTTGCTCCAACACTCCCTTCAATAACTCCTGAAAAAAAACAATCTCTTTGAAGATAATCTAAACGGTCCATATCTAACTGACTAGAGACCATTTGATGGAAAAACTGTCTTGGGTATTCACCTGTAAACATCTTAATAGCCATATTCAATTTTCCGTCCATTTCAGCGTTTAACTGATGCATCAAGAATAATGATAAATCTTCATGATGAACATTTAGAAGTATTTTTTCTAATGCGTGGGAAAAAGGACCATGTCCAATATCATGTAAAAGAATAGCAATCATTGCTGCTTCTTTTTCCTCTTCCGATACTTTTGTTCCTTTTCTAGTCAATGACTCAATGGCTGATTTCATCAAATGCATTGCACCTAGTGCATGACTAAACCGGGTATGCTGTGCTCCGGGGTATACTACACTAGAACACCCCATCTGTCTAATACGTGTTAGCCTTAGAAAAATAGGATGATTTACAAGCTCTAAGATAAATTCTGATCCAATAGATACAAATCCATAAATTGGGTCATTGATAATTTTATACATAGTATGTTAAAAGCGTTTTCCGATACTAAATATTACTTCTGTGCGACTACTTTGAATGTCAGTAATTGGGTAAATTAATACTGTGTTACCACTTTCATCAACAAAGTTTGCATCTAACTGATAAGGACTATGTAAACTTTTCCATTGAGAATATATTACTGCCATATCCATATAAAATGCTTTATTTCTGTAACCTAGGCCTCCAGAATAGAATTGTCTACTCTTATCGACTCCTAAGTTATATTCTTCCTTCTGAGGATCTTGGTAATAAGCGTATCCTGCGCGAAGGTTAAATTGTTTACTGATTCGATATTCACCACCTAAACGAATGTTGAAGGTATTTCTATATTCTGCATTTAGTATTTCATTATCACCTTGGGTTTCTGTAGGAAAACCTTCGTATGCCCCTCCATAAAAGGTCTCCATCTTAGTGATTTTCATAGCAGAATTACCTACATACTCTACATCTACCGTCAAGAACCCCTTTTTACCAAAAATAGTAGAAAGTCCACCAGAAGCTTTCCAAGGAGTATTCATATTGTATGTTGTTCTTATGGTCTCATGTGATGCTGATTTTCTACCATTATACTTCGTATCTTCATTCTGTGCATTTGGGTTATATAAGTTTGCTCCTTCAGGATTATAAACATAAGAAGGTTCATCGCCTGCGAAATGTTTATTTTGATACTCAGCATCATTCCAAATATAATTATCATAATCTCTAGTCATATTGGCAGAATAATTATCAGTCATACTATGCCATGTTGGAGATGTTATTGTTGCTCCCAATCGAATAGCATCAATTGGCCTCCAAATCATACCTGCTTGAAGATTAATTCCCCACCCTGTAGTTCTAAAATCTTCATTTAGTCCCAAATATGTTAAATCACCATCTCTCTCTTCTACATAAGATGATGTTTTATGATAATTAGTATGAACAACACCTAATTTACCTCCAATATAAAATTTATCGTCATAATTTGCTCCGTAGGCAAAACTTGTCTCATACTGCCCACCTTTGGTTTCTTGAACCTGCATTCTTTTAGAAATAGGAGTTGATGTGAACCCATTTTTATCTCTATCTAGAATATAATAGTAATTATAGCTATCAGGATCATCACCATAAACAGGTTTAATTAAATCGAGGTAATAAGCCATTTCATCCAAAGCTAAAAAAGGATACCCTTGTGCATAATAATTTTTAGCTTCATCCATATATTTTTTTTCTATACCAAATGCGGCTTCCTCTAAATAATTTAGCATAGAAGTCTTATTTGAGCCATCTTCGGTATATGATATATTTTGATTATAATCTGCCAGTCTATTAAAAGATATAGAGAATGCTCCTCCTCTCCATCCACCGCCAGTTCCATTATTACTCGATTTAGAGTTCGCCCATACTATACCAAATTCTGGTAAGAAGAACTTTGAAGTATTCCCAGTACCTGTTGTTCCTGTTCCGCTAGCTTCTGCTCCAGTAAAACCCATTCCTGCAGAGAAATGATATTCAGATTTTCGCATGAAACCTAGACCTGCTGGGTTAAGCACTGCATGAGAGAAGTCTCCACCTAAAGATACTCCTGCACCACCAAGTCCTCTCACTCTTGCGGTTCCTGTGGGGTTTTGTTGTGAAAAATTAACCACATCTTTAAAATAGCCACTTGCTGGAACCGTTTGTCCGTTAGTACCTACCGATACTAAAAAAAATATCGTTAAGATGAATAATTTCCTCCCTGTTAAGTTATTTATCATAAGTATTTTTGATAATTATTTAGAATAATAAAGATAGGAGATAGTAGTTTTAGAGAGTAAATTTAAAAAAAGGATGCTTCGGGTAGAAACATCCTTATTGATATATATTAGTTTGATATTATCTTCTTCTGATTGATCTACCTGCGGAACCTGAACTTCTGCCAGCTCCAAACGATGGTGATGCTCTAAATGAAGATCCACCAGAATTATACGAAGGTCTTCCAAATGAATTGTTATTAAATGGATCAGAACTTCTAGTGTTATTATATCTTGAACTCTTTGATGGAGTACTTGTTCTTGTTCCTGATGAAGCTGTAGAAGGTGTTCTATATCTTGATGGATATTTTAAACCTTTATTTGCTTGAGCAACAGAACGATTTCTCACACTATTTGCATACGCTCTTTGTTCTGGTGATTGAGGTCTTTGATAAACAGGTCTATAACCCCATCCCATGCCAGGGTAGCCATATCCAGGGTAACCGTAACCATACATTGGATCATTCCATCCCATGCCTGGGTAGCCCATGCCATAACCAGGGTAACCCATACCCCATCCCATGCCAGGATAGCCCATACCGTAACCAGGGTAACCCATACCCCATCCCATACCAGGATAGCCCATGCCATAACCAGGGTACATTCCCATACCCATGCCCATGCCAATACCTAATCCTAATTGAAAGGCTGAATTATTCCCAAATCCAATCCCAATACTTGTACCTGTACCATATGTACCGGCACTCATACCAACACTTACTGATGGATTCGAAAAGAATCCTCCACTACCTGAGGTTTGACCTGCCTGTTCAGCAATACTCATACCTTGAGTTGCCTCCATATAAGCATTACCTTCTGTTGGAATTGATGAAGGAATCACTCCTTCTTCAGTTACATAATAATTATATCCATATCCAGATCCTGCTCCATCAGGATTTGAAAATCTACTTTGAGGGTTTTCTCTTTCCGGTGTAGCAGGAAAACTATGCATTCCCATATCTACCGGAATGGCAGCTGGCTTTGCACTTAATACCTCTCTATCCGCTTTAGTGAAATACATATCATCGAATTCTTGTGCTTGAGCTGAAGTAATGATAAATAAAGTACTAAGAGCGGTGCTAATCCATTTATTCATAATAAACGTAGTTACATCGGTTTTTAATCTAAATGAGGTCAAAAAATTATTATATTTGCAAACCTCTTATTCGAAGCATCATTAGGTTGCGTTTAGCTTCATTACAAATATAACAATTTTAAGCTAACAATCCCTAACTTTATGCTTTCAAGAGGATTAAGAAAGGTTATAACAATTTACAGATAATAAATTTATCATGGCAAAAGGCTTACCGAAGAGAAGCGATGATTACTCGGCGTGGTACAACGAGTTAGTAAAAAAAGCAGATTTAGCAGAAAATTCAGCTGTTAGAGGTTGTATGGTTATCAAACCTTACGGCTATGCAATCTGGGAAAAAATGCAACAAACATTGGACAAAATGTTCAAAGATACTGGACATTCTAATGCTTATTTCCCTTTACTTATTCCTAAATCATACCTTAGCAAAGAGGCTGATCACGTGGATGGTTTTGCCAAAGAGTGTGCTGTAGTTACTCACTACCGTTTAAAAAATGCTGATGATGGTTCTGGCGTTGTTGTAGATCCTGAAGCTAAATTAGATGAAGAACTAATTGTTCGTCCTACATCTGAAACTGTGATTTGGAGTACTTACAAAAACTGGATTCAATCTTACAGAGACCTTCCATTATTAGTAAACCAATGGGCTAACGTAATGCGTTGGGAAATGCGTACTCGTCTTTTCTTGAGAACTTCTGAGTTCTTATGGCAAGAAGGTCATACTGCTCACGCTACAAAATCTGAAGCAGTTGCTGAAACAAAACAAATGTTAGAAGTGTATGCTGATTTTGCTGAAAACTTCATGGGTGTTCCTGTTGTAAAAGGTGTAAAAACTGCCAACGAACGTTTTGCTGGTGCTGTTGATACTTTTTGTATTGAGGCTATGATGCAAGATGGTAAGGCATTACAAGCAGGTACTTCTCACTTTTTAGGTCAAAACTTCGCCAAAGCATTTGATGTAAAATTCTCAGATAAAGACAATAAATTAGAGCACGTATGGGGTACATCTTGGGGTGTTTCAACTCGTTTAATGGGTGCTTTAATTATGGCTCACTCTGATGACGAAGGTTTAGTACTTCCTCCAAAATTAGCTCCTATTCAAGTTGTTATTGTACCTATTTATAAAGGTCAAGAACAATTAGATGCTATTACTGAGAAAGTAAAACCAATTCAGAAAACACTCCAAAACTTAGGTATCTCTGTTAAATTTGATGATAGAGACTCTTTACGTCCAGGTTTCAAATTTGCAGACTGGGAATTGAAAGGTGTTCCTGTTCGTGTTGCAATGGGACAGAGAGATTTAGAGAATGGTACTGTTGAAATTGCTCGCCGTGATACAAAAGAGAAGAATACTTACCAATTAGACGGTGTTGTTGAAACTATTCAGCAATTACTTGAAGATATTCAAGCGAACATCTTCAATAAAGCTTTAGATTACAGAGAAAGCCATATCACAAAAGCAGAATCATTTGATGAGTTTAAAGACCTTTTAGAAAACAAAGGTGGATTCATTGCTGCTCACTGGGATGGCACAACAGAAACAGAAGAAAAAATTAAAGAATTAACTAAAGCTACAATTCGTTGTATTCCTTTAGATAACGAACAAGAAGATGGTAAATGTATCCTTACAGGAAACCCTTCTTCTCAACGTGTGCTTTTTGCTAAAGCATATTAATTCTCGTTTTATAAATGATATAAATGAGGCTGTTTCCTACAAGTGATTCAGCCTCATTCTTATTAACCTGAGTTCAATCTCAGGTTTTTATTTTAAATAAGAACATGTTTTAGTGTATATTGAAATCAATATATTCTTTAAGCGATTATCCTTAAATTAAAATATGGAATTAAATCCAGTTATCATTATTGGTGCTAGTGGCTTAGGAAAAGCTGCTTTAGACATCTTTAAAAGCCAAGGCATAATGGTCTATTGTTTCTTGGATGCCAATGAAGAACTTCATGGTGCTGAAATAAGCGAAGTTACTGTGATGGGAGCTCCAAACAACGATTTCCTGAAACATATTGGTAAAAAATGCGACGCTTTTGTGGCTATTGAAGAGTTAGATACACGTCAAAGTGTGATTAAAGTAGTCAAAGAACGCCGCAAAGTGATGCCTATAAATGCTATTCATAAAGATTCAAGTATCGCTGAATCTGCATTTATTGGTTACGGTAACTTTTTGAATGCTGGAGCAAGAATTGGCTCTGATGTTAAAATGGCCGATCATTGTATCGTACACTCTAACGCCGTTTTAGAACATGATGTCCAAATGGACGAAATGGTTACTGTAGGTTCTGGTGCTATTATTGGTGCGGGAGCACAAATAGGCAGAGGAGCTCATATTGGGTCAGGGGCTATTATTGCTCCTAATGTTATTGTAGGCGAAGGATCGCAAATTGGTCCTGGTTCTTTAGTAATGATGGAAGTAAAACCTAATACAACTGTATTTGGCATGCCAGCAAAAGAAATATAGATAAGTAATAACTAATAGGTAGTAGGTAATCGTTTTTTTCAAGAGACTTTTATACCTACTACCTTTTTTATAAAAAGTAATTACTGTTTTTACCAAACTAATAATACATCAAACAACTAAGTAATTAGATAAATAACGAGCACCCCTCTCCCTATTACCTATTACTTAACCTATTCATTAACAATGCGTCTCATTTCCCACCCTGTACTTTGCAATTACTACGTTACCTACAGGTGTAATGCTAAATGTCATTTTTGTGATATATGGGAGAAACCATCACCTTATGTTTCTTTAGAAAATGCTGAAGCCAATTTTAAAGACCTCAAAAAACTAGGGGTAAAGGTTATTGATTTCACAGGAGGAGAACCCTTACTTCATCAACAACTACATCAGCTTTTATCTCTTGCTAAAAGTTATGGATTCATTACCACTGTCACTACAAATGCTCTATTATATCCCAAAAGAGCACATCAACTAAAAGGGTTAATTGATATGCTTCATTTTAGTTTAGACAGTTATGATAAAACTACTCACGATAAAGGAAGAGGTGTCGAGTGCTACGATAAAGTAATGGAATCTATCGAACTCGCTAAATCAATAGGCGAGAGACCTGATATACTTTTTACGGTTATGCCAGATAATCTAAGTGATATTGAAAAAGTATATCAAAATATATCTAAGCCAAATAATTTAGTACTACTGTTAAATCCAATATTTGAATACGATAATATTGGTGATCATCTACAAAAAAAAGAATTAGAGCAACTCAAACTTTGGGGTAAAAAGAAATATATTTTTCTCAATGATGCACTTATAGATCTTAGATTAGATGGAGGCAATAACATCAATCAACCTATTTGTAAAGCAGCAAGTAGCAGTATTGTAATCTCTCCAAAAAATGAATTGATATTACCCTGTTATCATCTAGGTAAAGACCATTTCCCGATAAATAATCAACTTTATACATTGTATACCTCAAAAAAAATTCAGGCAATCATTCCTAAAGAAGGACGATTACCTGAATGTAACGCTTGTACAATCAACTGCTATATGCAGCCATCGTTTAGCGTAAATATTAATAAGTATTTTTGGAAGTCCCTTTCTAGTACTATAAAATATAATTGGTGGAAAGGCACTTGGAAATCTCTATTTTAACCTCTTTCTTTTCCAAACATCCTGAAACCTACTCCCCACTCTACAAAGTCAGCTATAAAGCCTCCCGGCGTCTTTAAAGCTAAATGAGCAAAGACTTTACGAGTAACATCATAACGACCACCTACTCTTGCATACCAACCTCCTCGGCCTTCTACATTAATTAAAGGTACACCTACTTGTGTCACTAAAGTGAATCGATGAATCAATAATTCATGTGATACATGTATACCAGGGTACCACAGTCTACTCTCAGGTACACCATCTTTATACTCTGGTTTATTTTGATACTCCTCTACCAATGATCCGTCTCTAAATACATCTACACCAACTCCAAACTTACCTTTATGAGAATAATGTCTAGCAACATCAAAAGCAATTGTTGCAACACCATAATACAATTCTCTATTTTCTATATCATATGGAGAAGTACTCCAACCACCGGCAGCAAACACATAGTACTCATAGAATGGCTTAAACTCAGGTAATGTATGATCTATATATTTAGGTCTTGGGTCTTGACCCTTTGTCAGATGTCGCCCTCCTTTTTTAGGTACATAAGAATTAAAATTATACTTTAATCCCATATCTATACCATACAAATTAACTCCTTTATTTGGCGTTCTTGTTCTACCATTAGAAAAGTGGGTAAACATAAAACCTGCCGTAGCATCTAATCTTCTAGATAACTTAAATTCACTTTCTATAGCAACAGTAAAGTAAACATTAAAGTAACTACCAATAGCAGTTTGTTCAGGATTTTTGTTAGGATCATAACCAAAGAAATCATAAGCCAATCCAACGCCTAAATCATAATTAAGACTCCATTTATTATACCTTTTAAAAGGAGCATTAAAGAAACCATAAACAGCAGATGGACTACCTAAAATATTAGCTTCAGGAAAAAATGTAGCTTGATAAAGTCCAAAACCATAACTAGGATAACCCATCAATTTTTGCCATTTCTTTCTACCATAGCCTTTCCAACCAACTCTTAGTTCCATTGCACTAAAATAGTTGTTTTCTACTTCTTCGAGTCCGTCCACACCCGTAGAAAAGTGACCACCAAAATGAAACTTGGTCTGACCAAAAATATGTCTAGGGTAAGTCTTATTCGTATCTGTAGTATCTGCTTTTAAAAAATCTACAGTTTGCCCAAAAATTACTGATGAAAGTAAGATCAGTTTAAGCGAAAGTAAAAAATGCTTGAAATACATAATGAAAAAATGAGTTTTCATGTATAAAACTCTTTACACATGAAGATGATGAATTAGATTGATAGTACAAAAATGAAAAAAGCCAAGATTATTTCATAATCTTGGCTTGAATGTTTTTCAACGAAATCGTTGTGAGTCTAAATTAAGCAGCAAGTTTGTTTACGTGCTTAGCTAATTTAGATTTTTTATTAGCTGCGTTCTTGTTATGAATGATGTTACGCTTAGCTAACTTGTCAATCATAGAAGCAACTTTCTTGTACAACTCAAGCGCTTCACCGTGATCTTTAGTTTCACGTAAACGCTTTACAAATGTACGAGTAGTCTTAAGTTGATATCTATTTCTCAAGCGCTTCGCCTCATTCGAACGAATTCTTTTTTTAGCTGACTTATGATTTGCCATTATATATCTGTATTTAAAATTCTAGATTAAGTCTAAGAGGTGTTTTCACAAACCACTCCCAAACGGAATGCAAAAATATTATATTTAAATTTAAAATACAAGTGTGTGGTACGTTAACAACGATAAATATTACTATCTATCAGTCAATTATATCGAAACCAGTGTATTTTTGAAGTACTTTAGGTACTAAAATGCCTTTTTCTGTCTGATTATTTTCAAGAATTGCAGCTAAAACTCTTGGTAAAGCTAGTGCTGAACCATTTAAAGTATGCAATAGTTGAGTCTTCTTATGATTATCTCTGTATCTTAATTTCAAACGGTTTGCTTGATAATTTCCAAAGTTACTAATTGAAGAAACCTCTAACCATCTTTCTTGCGCTCCAGAGTATACTTCTAAGTCAAAACAAAGGTTAGCATTTACACTTAAATCACCACTACAAAGAAGTAATCTGCGGTAAGGAAGACCTAGTTTTTCCAATAACATCTCTACATGCTTCACCATTCTTTCATGAGCATTAGCAGATTCCGATGGCTTTTGTATTTCTACAATCTCCACCTTATCAAATTGATGCAATCTATTTAAACCTCTTACATGAGCTCCCCAAGACCCCGCTTCACGACGGAAACAAGGTGTATGCCCTGCCATTTTCTTTGGTAATTCATTTTCTTGTAATAAATCACCTCTATACATATTCGTAATCGGAACTTCTGCCGTTGGAATCATATAAAGTTTATCTGCTTCCATGAAGTACATCTGACCTTCTTTGTCAGGCAATTGTCCTGTACCATAACCAGAAGCTTCATTGATAACAATCGGAGGTTGGATTTCTAAATAACCTGCAGCAACCGCTTCGTCTAAGAAAAAGCTGACCAGAGCTCTTTGCATACGAGCTCCTTTACCTTTATAGAATGGAAAACCTGCCCCAGATACTTTATTTCCTAACTCAAAATCAATAATATCATATTGTTCTATGAGGTCCCAGTGTGGTTTTGAACCATCAGCCAGTTGAGGCTTTTCACCTTTCTCATACATCACTTCATTTTCCTCATCTGATTTACCCATAGGTACTGATGGATGTGGAATATTAGGGATGTGATATAATTTATTTTGTAGCTCTTCTTCGATTTCAGTTACCTTTGCACTTAGTTCCTTGGCTTTCTGCTTGTTTTCTGAAGCAGAGGCTTTTGCTTTTTCTGCTTCTTCTTTTTGGCCTGATTTCATCAGCATACCAATTTCTTTAGCAGATTTATTTGCTTCTGCCAAAGCATCATCTCTATCCTTTTGAGATTGACGTCTTTCGGCATCCATAGTTAGAATCTCTTCTACTATTTCTTCAGCATTTTCGATATATCTTTTCTGTAATCCTTGGATTACTTCTAGTTTATTTTCTGATATATATGAAACTAATAACATTTTTGGCTAATTTATTTGAATTTCAGCCACAAATATAGTTAACTTTTAGTAGGCTTACTCACTAAATATTTCTTAAATAAAGATTTATCCTAAAAACTATCCATGGATTACCATTCTTTAGACCCATTATTACTCATTGCCTACATTACTACTGGAATAATAGCCGGAATTGTAAACACTTTAGCGGGTGGAGGCTCACTTTTTACACTATCTCTATTAATGTTTATTGGAATGCCCGTCGGCTTAGCCAATGGCACGAATAGATTGGGCATTTTATTTCAAAATGTCACTGGTGCATATACTTTTAAGAAAAGTAACTTATTAGACATCTCATCTTCTATGAAGTATGTCATTCCTTCATTAGTTGGAGCAATAGTAGGTGCATTTACTGTTTCGGATATCGATGAAAAAACACTACAGTATATTATTGGCAGCTTAATGCTCTTAATGTTATATCCTATTTTAAATGAAAATAAAAATAGTGGAAACTTTCAAATAAGTGCATCGCAAAAACCTCAATATACTTTTTGGAGAGATAATATTATCTTTTTCTGTATTGGTTTTTATGGTGGGTTTATACAAGCAGGTATAGGCATTATGATTCTTGTAGGTGTTTCTAATTTAGGTAAAATGACGTTAATTAGAGCGAACGCTATTAAAATGCTCATTATTGCTGCTTACACTCTACCTGTTTTTCTTGTATTCATCTTTAAAGGGCAAGTTGCATGGGTTGCTGCTATATTATTAGCATTAGGTCAAGTGATAGGCACATGGTTTGCAGGTAAAATAGCATCGAAGTCAGACAAGGTCAATCAATTTATTAAATGGCTCCTTGTATCTATGGTATTGATTTCGATTATAAGAATGTTTGGAATACACACATGGTTAATAGAATATCTGACATAACGCTAAAAAAATTGCTTCTTTGCATTGGACTTTTCTTTCTTCTATGCATTCAGAACACATATGCCCAAAAAAGAACGGATCACACCAACCATCCTAAAGAGCATAATAAAGATGTCAAAAGCTATAAAAGCAATAAAAAGAAAAATAGAACAAAAAAAAGCAATAGTAATTCCTACCAACAAAGAGGCAACACTAAAAAACAAAGAGAAGCTGTAATACATCAAGATAAAAAAGGCTCAGGTAACAAGAAAAAGGCAAAAGCAACCCCTCAATCATCAAATAATTCTACTTACAAAATAGAAGGAAAAAGAAATTACCATACAGAATCCTCAGGAAAACATAACAAAAAAGTTAATAAGGAGCACAAACAGGATAGACAAAGAAAAGAAAAAGGCAAAAGCAACCCCTCAATCATCAAATAATTCTACTTACAAAATAGAAGGAAAAAGAAATTACCATACAGAATCCTCAGGAAAACATAACAAAAAAGTTAAAGCACAAACA
>NZ_JRYR02000001.1:4096570-4119986 GCF_000807855.2 Flammeovirga pacifica | reverse complement strand
TAAAAAAGGCTCAGGTAACAAGAAAAAGGCAAAAGCAACCCCTCAATCATCAAATAATTCTACTTACAAAATAGAAGGAAAAAGAAATTACCATACAGAATCCTCAGGAAAACATAACAAAAAAGTTAATAAGGAGCACAAACAGGATAGACAAGCCAAAGAAAAGAAGCAAAAACAATATCAAAGAAATATGGAGGCTCCCATTGAACCTAGTCAGAGAAACAATGGAAAGAGCACAAGTAACAACCACCTTGAGGTACAAAAAACTAGAAAAGGTGTAAGAAATGCCGAAAAAGTAGAACCGGAAATTAAATTTTCTAATGATGCTAGAAAACAAGTTTCTAAGGATATGAAGAAATTCGAACCTTATGTAAATGTTGATCCTACTAATAAGTATAAAGCGGTAAACAAACATAAAAATAACCCTCTAGAAATCCGTGTACCCAAAGATAAAGACAAATACATTCAGAAAGATTTTTCTGAAAGTAAGGGATATTACATTGAAGTAGAGAAACAAAAAGGACGAAAGGTAACAAGAGATGCCGCAAAACATAAAGGTGTTTACGTAACAGTTGAGAAAAAACCAGGTAGACAGGTCGGTAGAGATGCTGCTACTTACAAAGGTGGATATGTAGTTGTTGAAAAAAACAAAGGTAGAAAGGTTAGTAGAGAAGCTGCAAACTATAAAGGTTATGTAGTGATTGATCGTTCTAGAAACCGTAAAATTGCTCGTCAGGCAGCCAACTTTGAACCCAATTATGTAAAGGTCAAACAAAAATTAGCTCTTACAAGAATGACTTACGGAAAAGGGCATGGTAAGAACGCTGGAAAACAGGTTCAAAAACAACGCTTTGCTCCTCATTTTAAAACAATACATAATTCAACTATAAAAGGAAAATCAAACTCCATGAAAAAGAAACCTTTAAAGTATACATATGATAAAGGTGAAGTTGAAATATGGAATTAACAAAAAGGCCTTCAGTTAAAACTGAAGGCCTTTTTTATGTATTTTAATTCGTTATTCTTTACTGTATCAACCATTAAAATATGATTTAAACACTTAACCATACTAATATAAAAGGAAGAACAAAAAACAGAGTAAACAAATATAAAAAACCAAAAATTCTATCTTTTGCCGCTAGAAAGCCTAACTTCTTCGCATACCATATAGGAAAAGCTCTCACGCCTGGAATAATCAAAAACAATAAAACTCCTAATATATTAAATAATACGTGGGTTAATGCTATTTCAATTCCAAACTCTGTACCTGTAGCCATAGATGCAAATAGAGCCGTAATTGTTGTTCCAACATTCGCTCCCATAATAAACATATACCCTCTTTCTAAGGATAACTTTTTTGAAGCGATAAGTGGTACAATCAAAGATGATGTTATTGAACTAGACTGAACAATAGCAGTCATCGCAGTACCTGACAAAAGGCTTGCCCCATCATTTTTAAAAATTAAAGTATTAGTCGAGATATTATTATTCTGCATTAATACTTGTTTTGTAACCCCTCCTATCAATTTTAATGATCCGATAATTAAGACGATTGCACTTAAGAAAATGAACCATGGGTATTCGCTAAAGTTGGAAAATATATATTTAACCAATCTGTCTAAACCAAAATCATAACCTTCAAAAACAGTTACATTAATCCCAGGCCCATTATCAAATAACATTCCTGATAGGTTTTGAGATAAATTAGACAAAAAGCCAGTAAACATTTCTAATGGAAGAAATATTAATGCTACACTAATATTAAAGAAATCATGTAATGCAGCACCGGATAACGCACGCATGAAGACCGATTTATCATCTATATAACTAAGTGCTACAATAGTACTTGTTACTGTAGTACCAATATTAGCTCCCATAACTATAAATACAGCATCGTCTAATGACATATGCCCAGAAGCTACAGCTCCAACTACAATTGTGGTCACTGCCGAACTACTTTGAAAAACTGCTGCTCCAAGAAGTCCTATAAAAAAGTATATAAAAGGGTTGTGAGGAATTTTAACCAAATCCTCAGCAAACTGTCCTCCCATAATCGTGAAAGAATACTTCATGGCTGCGAAAGCTAGAAACATTAGATAAAATGAAACTAGCATTGCTAAAGTTTTCTTTCCTACACTTTTAATATCTATATTTTTTAAATTGTTCAATGTTAACTTGTTCAGTCTCGTTTAGCATCAATTAACCCACCATAACAATCAAGGAGGCAAAAATAAGGAATTGTTTACTATCAATTATCTTCTTATATATTAATAAAAAGTGAATTATACTTATTTTGCATCAAAAGTGTTCCATTTTTCATTTCTTACATTAAAATATTTTAAAAGTGAAATTATTTCTAATTCCAAGTTTACTTGCTGCAGATAGCTATGACAGCCTTCCTCCAGAAACAAAAGAAGCGGTAAAAACTACCCAATACTATCTTGTTGAGGATTTACGAACAGCAAGACGCTTTATTGGTGGTTGGAAAATTGAAGGTATAACTGTCCAAGATTTAAACTTTCAAATCTTAGATAAAAAAACAAAACCTGAAAAGGTACAGGAACTTTTTAAAAATATACCAAAAGGTGAAAATGTAGGAGTGATCTCTGAAGCAGGTTGTCCTGGTATTGCCGATCCTGGTGCATTAGCCGTTCAGTATGCACATAAAAATAATATACAAGTAAAACCTCTTGTTGGTCCTTCATCTATTTTACTTGCTCTTATGGCGTCTGGTCTAAGTGGTCAAAAGTTTGCTTTCCATGGGTACTTGCCTATAAAAAAAGCTGAAAAGCAAAAGGCCCTAAAAAACTTGGAAAAAGATTCTGCAAACCTTTACCAAGCTCAAATTTTTATGGAGACCCCTTTTAGAAACTCTGCCATGCTAGAAGATCTTTGTTCTAACTTAAATGGAGATACCAAATTGTGTGTTGCGGCAAATATTAATGCAGAAGATGAATATATCATGACTATGACTATCAGGCAATGGAAAAAAGCGAAAGTAGATATTCATAAAAAGCCATGTATTTTTATTATTCAATCATAAAAATGCCCCTAACACTGTTGTTTATTTATCAAACAACTCTAATTTATTTTACGATATCATTAAAAATCACCCTTACACAAGAGGTGATTTTTTATTTTACAGCTATTTAGTTTACAAAATCAATAATCAACCTATAATATATCACCAAATAATTACTAAATACTCAACATTAAATACCATTTCTTATCAAAATTGTAAATATTTAGCTATTTCATTAAAATATTTGCATTAAAAAATTAGTTTTCTTTACTTTGTATCATACCAAAAGGGAAAAAGATATAAAGATATCAAACCCCTAAAGATGATATACTACTGTAAGGTGATGAAATGGCAGACATGCCCTCCTGTCTCGGGGGTGGAGGTTCGCGATAAACTTTAAGTAATGGGTTGACCACTGAAACGTGAGATGCATACACGATTTGCTTAATAGCCAAGTACTCCGTGAACGTTCGAATCCTTCCCTTACAGCTAAATCTTTATATACGATAAAGAGTTTTTATTGAAATACACTGTAAGGTGATGAAATGGCAGTCATGCCCTCCTGTCTCGGGGGTGGAGGTTCGCGATAAACTTTAAGTAATGGGCTGACCACTGAAACGTGAGATGCATACACGATTTGCTTAATAGCCAAGTACTCCGTGAACGTTCGAATCCTTCCCTTACAGCTAAATCTTTATATACGATAAAGAGTTTTTATTGAAATACACTGTAAGGTGATGAAATGGCAGTCATGCCCTCCTGTCTCGGGGGTGGAGGTTCGCGATAAACTTTAAGTAATGGGCTGACCACTGAAACGTGAGATGCATACACGATTTGCTTAATAGCCAAGTACTCCGTGAACGTTCGAATCCTTCCCTTACAGCTAAATCTTTATATACGATAAAGAGTTTTTATTGAAATACACTGTAAGGTGATGAAATGGCAGTCATGCCCTCCTGTCTCGGGGGTGGAGGTTCGCGATAAACTTTAAGTAATGGGCTGACCACTGAAACGTGAGATGCATACACGATTTGCTTAATAGCCAAGTACTCCGTGAACGTTCGAATCCTTCCCTTACAGCTAAATCTTTATATACGATAAAGAGTTTTTATTGAAATACACTGTAAGGTGATGAAATGGCAGTCATGCCCTCCTGTCTCGGGGGTGGAGGTTCGCGATCAACTTTAAGTAATGGGTTGACCACTGAAACGTGAGATGCATACACGATTTGCTTAATAGCCAAGTACTCCGTGAAGGTTCGAATCCTTCCCTTACAGCAACACTATTTTAAAAGCTTTCGATGGTAACGTTGAAAGCTTTTTTTATTATCCACTAGATCAATAAAGTTTAAAATACTTTGTGCCGCCTCTACAAAAAAACCAATATTGATTTTATCAAAGGTATCAGTTGTTCTATGATAATGCTCGTGCTCTTCTACACCAAAATAAATAAATGGGATGTTTAGTTTATGAAATTCGCTATGATCTGATGATTCTACCCAATTATTTTCTTTATCCCTTGCCTTATCATGTCCAAAGTCCATATTGATCATTTTACCTTGTGCAGCTTCTACTACAAACTTTTTATATTCATGATAATAGTGAGTACCAGAAACTCCTAAATTATATTCGTCAGATATAGATATCATATCCATATTTACAAAAAGAAAAATACTTTCGTGAGGAATCACATTTGACTCAACAAAATACTGAGACCCGGCACATTGTAACTCTTCAGCATCAAAGGAAATAAAGACTATAGGTATCTGAGGTTTTTCATCAATAAATGATTTAGCTATTTCGAACATAGCCGACACGCCAGAGGCATTGTCATCTGCTCCAAAATAAGTATTCCCTTCGTATACACCTAAATGATCATAATGTGCTCCTACAATTATACATCCTTCACGAGGGTCTTCCCATAGTTCCCCTTTTACATAACCTATAATATTACTTCCTTTCGCATGTAGGTTATAAAGTTTATTATAGAAATTAAAATCTTGTTGGATACCTGGTCCTCCTGGAATAACTTCCAAACCAATTTGTCTAAATTTATTGGAAACAAATTGTCTCGCTCTTCTACCACCTTCTGTATCTGTTTTTCTTCCTTGATAATAGTCAGAAGATAGAATTCTTGTATTGGTTAATAATGCAACAGCATCAATTTTTCGATCCTGTCCCCAAACACTTACAGATAGAAGCAATAGTATAAAAACTATATTGTTATAAGATAATAGCATCAAAAAAAATAAAAATCATTAATAAGTAAGATAGGGTGATATTTTCACCAAATCTTCTGGATGTAAAGGCTTAATCTTGTATAAATCATTGATATCATGATAATCACCATGTTGTTTCCTATAATTAATAATCCACCTAGCTTGTTTGTAAGATAAGTAAGGATGAGTAGCTAATTGTTCGTAGGAACATGTATTTATATTAAGTAGAATCACCTCTGTTTTCTTAATGTAGCAAAAATCATCCAAAATTTTCACTTTTAAAGAGTCAATTCCGAAAACTTCTGTTAATTGTTGATGAGTATAAAAACTACCTCCTAGTCTGTTTCTGTACTTTATTAATTGATTAGCTGTAAATTCTCCAATCCCATTAAGAGTTATCAACTCAGCTTTTGTGACTTTATTTAAATTAAACTTTTGTATAATTTTTTCCTTCTCTAAAATTTCTTTTTGATCTGGTAATTCTATAAAATCTTTCCATTCCAAAAATGATGAAGAATCTACTCCATATAATTTCAACACATCAGATTTGATAAGGTATTGCCCTCCTTTTTCTCTATACGAAATCATACTTTTCGCTACTTTTGATGAAAACCCCATTGATAATAAAGTATCTAATTGAACAGTATTGGGGTTAAATAAATGAGGAGTAAACGAATGTTTTAAGTTGGAAGGTGTAATCTTATTTCTCGTAAATGTTCTGTTGTAAGTAGGTTGTTTTATTTTCTTAGACTTTACTTTCTTTATTATTACATAAGGAGCTATTCTTTCATATTCTGATGATGTTAAAGTATATATTTTTTTTAAATCTTCAACCTCATAAAACCTCCCTCCCTTAAGTCTATACTTTACAATTGAATAAGCTGTTTTAGGATGAACACCCCTATTTACCCAATCTTTCAACATCAATTCATTAGGATCAAAATTTGATTTAATCCATTGCTTTTCTTTTTGATCTTCATTAAAAGATAATTCCGTAACGGGTTCATCAAAAAAATAATGATATACGGGATCACAAAAGAGAAATAATAATATTAAAGGAATCAATAGAGCAAAACTCTCCAAAGATCGGTAATTGATACCAATCCAATCTTCAATAGATTGTAATTTAAATTTCATAGTCGTTTTCGTTAAGCAGTAGCAGTTGTTAATTATAGCAAGAAAATATCAATTGATAAAGCAAATAAAAAAAGACATAAACACCAAAATTGATAGTTATGTCTTTCTTTTACTTATCGTTTATCGTACTCGTATAATCGATACTTTTCTATAATGTCAATCAGTTTAGAAGGATACTTAGGGTCAGTGGCATAACCTGCTTTTTTTAACCCTTTTGCCCATCCTTTATAATCCGTAATTTTTAATTTGAATAATGGTGCATACCAAGATCGAGTTCTTAAAAAATTACCATGATCTTCATAACTATCTAATACTGAATTATACACTCTAAAACATTCATTTGGACGATCATCATCATATTTATATGTATTCCCTGACCAACTACCTCCACATTTAATTCCAAAATGATTATTGGTAGCTCTAGCCAATTTACTATTACCTGAACCCGACTCCAATAAGCCTTGCGCTAAGGTAATACTAGCAGGGACTTTTTTATGATGCATCGATTCAATAGCATACTTTTTATAATAATCTATATATTCTTGGGGAGATAAATTTTTACCTGGGGGAATCTTATGTTCAACTCCTTTTTTAGATTTTTTGGTATCCTCTTTTTGAGGTTCAGTTTTAGAAGTTTGATTATTAGAAGATGAGCCACCATGTTTGGCAGTCAACTCTCGTTTCCTTTTTTCACTTCTTTGCTGATAAGTATACTGACTTGACCATTGACAAGAAGTCAAAATAAATAAACTGAGTAATATATATAACGGGTGAATACGGTTTGTCTTCATCAAGCAAAAATATGATCCAATAAAAAAAGCTCAAATCAAAAGATTGATTTGAGCCTTAAATATACAAATTGTCTTTTAGTATCCATTAGAATTAACGATACTTAAACGACTCTTTTAATTACACTAACTGCTTTAATAAACTTGTCAACGAACAATGTTTATCTAAATAAGCTTTCAATTCAGCAATTGGTAACCTGAATTGTTCCGTTGTATCACGCTCACGTACTGTTACAGTATTATCCTCCAAAGTTTGGTGATCTACAGTAATACAGTATGGCGTACCAATTAAATCTTGGCGAGTATAACGCTTACCTATTGCATCTTTTTCCTCATAAGAAACATTATGATCGAACTTAATTTCGTTCATCACTTCTCTTGCCTTTTCAGGAAGACCATCTTTCTTAGTTAATGGGAAAACTGCAGCTTTAATCGGAGCTAAACCTGGGTGGAATTTCAAATAAGTTCTTGTCTTACCTTCTACTTCCTCTTCAGTATAAGCACCTGTTAAAATAGATAAGAACATACGGTCCAAACCTACAGAAGTTTCTACTACGTAAGGGACAACATTTTTACCTAATTCATGATCAAAATATTGTAATTTCTTAGATGATAACTCTTGATGCGCTGATAAATCAAAATCAGTTCTTGAGTGAATACCTTCTAATTCTTTTTGACCAAATGGGAATTTGAACTCAATATCTACTGCTGCGTTAGCGTAGTGAGCTGTTTTCAAGTGATCGTGGAATACATAATTGTCAGTGTCTCCAACAGCTGTATGGAATTTCATACGTTGCTCTTTCCAGTATTCGTACCACTTCATCTCCGTTCCAGGCTGAATGAAGAATTGCATTTCCATTTGCTCAAATTCACGCATACGGAAGATAAACTGACGAGCTACAATCTCATTACGGAATGCCTTACCAATTTGTGCAATACCGAAAGGAGGACGCTGTCTTGAAGTGTTCATCACATTCAAGAAGTTCACAAAGATACCTTGTGCCGTTTCTGGACGTAAGTATACTTTATTTGAGTCTCCTGCAACTGCTCCTAACTCAGTAGAGAACATCAAGTTAAACTGACGTACATCTGTCCAATTACAAGTACCAGAAATAGGACAAACGATATTGTTTTCTTCAATAATCGTTTTCAACCCTTCCATATCTTCTTCTTCCAAAGCTAATTTAAATTTAGCTTCGATTTCGTCGATTTTCTTCTGGTTTCTTAAAACATTTGGATTTGTAGCTAAGAATTGCACCTTATCAAAATCATCACCAAATCTTTTTTGAGCTTTAGTTACTTCTTTCTCGATTTTGCCTTGGTATTTGGCCATCAAATCTTCGATAAGTACATCTGCTCTATATCTTTTCTTTGAGTCTTTATTATCAACTAAAGGATCATTAAAAGCATCTACGTGACCTGAAGCTTTCCATACTTTTGAATCCATAAATATTGATGCATCAAGGCCTACAATGTTTTCGTGCATTTGCACCATAGAAGCCCACCAATATTTTTTGATGTTATTTCTTAATTCAACACCATTTGATCCATAATCATATACTGCTTGAAGTCCTCCATAAATTTCCGATGAAGGGAAAACAAAGCCATATTCCTTTGCATGGGAAACGACTTTTTGGAACATATTTTCTTTATCTTGTTTTGCCATTATCAATGATCTTTTCAAAAATTCAGCCGTAAAATTATAAAATCATGACGACTTAAACATTAATTTTTTCGAAATGAATGAAAATCATAAAAAAAGGAGATCATTTTTTTTATAAATGACCTCCTTTTTAAAATTTATTCAATTTAAATGATCGTATTTTTCCAATAGTAAGGTTATCAGAAATAACATTCGGCAACTTAGTTTATTATTACCGAAGTAATCATTTTACCTTTAGATATATTGTAAAAGGTCAATCCCTAAGAATTTATCTGAAATTGTCACGATAGTAATTGCCCCCAAAATAATAGGTACAAGATACTTAAGTGCAAACACAGTGTATTTTCCTAAAAATGAATTACCAAACTCAGGATTACCTTGTTCTAACTCTTTCTTAAAATTATCACCTCTCCATACCCATCCTGTATATATGGAAATTAATAATCCACCTAAAGGAAGGAAGGTATCTGACGCTAAATTTTCAATAAAATCCATGAAATTTACTGTCTTACCAGAGCTGTAAGTCAGAAATTCATTAAAGAATTCTACAGTACCATTTCCTAACATTGAAGGAACACCCAACAAGAAAATTGCACCTCCTACTAACCATACTGCTCGAGATCTTCTTACTTCATGTTCGTCTACAACATAAGCTACAGGTACTTCTAATAATGACACTGTTGACGTTAATGCTGCAAATGATAATAATATAAAGAATGCTGCACCAATCACTCTACCCAATACTGGTCCGAGAGATTCAAAGGCACTTGGTAATACTGTAAAAATTAGACCTGCTCCACCACTTGTTCCCTGTAAACCTTGAGAATAAATAAAGGCAAACATCATCAAACCTGCTATAAATGCAATACCAACATCCGTTAATAATATCATGGCTGTTGAATGTGCAATATTATCTTTCTTACCAACGTAAGAACCGTAAGTAATTAATGCACCCATACCCAATGACAAAGAGAAGAACGCTTGACCCATAGCAGAAAAAGCTACTTCAAAAGTAATCTCACTAAAATCTGGTACTAAATAAAAAGCAACGCCTTCCATTGCTCCGTCTTGTGTTAAAGCATAGCCCATCAAAGCTAAAATCAAGAACAAAAGAGATGGCATTAATATCTTTGATGCCTTTTCAATACCTCCAGAAACACCTTTCATCACTATATAAATAGTCAGAAACATGAAAATAGAAGAAAATGCCAAGTTGATATGCCAATCGCTAATAAATTGAGTAAAATTCTGACCTATGCCAAAATTTCCACTAATCATTTCGATAGCAAAGCCAAAAGCCCAACCTGCTACTACATTGTAAAAAGATAAAATTAAGGCTCCAGAGAGTACCCCCATTTTACCTACAATAGACCATTTTTTATGACCATTAGACTCGAATGCACCAACAGCATTTTTATTTGTTTTTCTACCAATAGCTATTTCAGCCATCATTACAGGAAAACATAAAAGGAAACAGAAGGCTAAATACATGGCTACAAAAGCACCACCACCGCCATCAGCTACCTCAAATGGGAATTTCCAAATATTCCCAAGTCCAACAGCAGAACCAGCTGCCGCTAAAACAAAACCTATTTTATTAGAAAAGCCTCCACGGCTACTTTGCGATACCCCCGCCATAAATTAATAGTATAATTGAATCTATTAGAAATAATTACAATGAGTTACAATTCATTTATCTATATCCTCGTCTATCAGATAAATGAAGTTGCAATTAAGTACATCAAAAAATTAGCTACAAATTTCGATTGAAAGTTATGTTAAATATTATCACTTATTATGTTGATTTAACTTAAAACAGAATAATAAGTAAGTATTGTAATTTATATCCAAATATAATTTGATACTCAGTCAAAAATCAATAACAAACAAAATAATATTTGTATATTATATAAACTGATTAGAGAAAGCCAATTTATTATATGCTTGAGAGACTTTAAAACAATGAATAATGCTTTAAAAAATGTTCATTGTAAAATAATACAGATTGAAAGTTATAAAACCTCTACCAAAAACCCAACCTATCCTAAAAAAAAGACCCTAGCAATTAAAAAATTGCTAGGGTCCACCTGAATACAGTTAGGTTAACTAACGAGATTATGACTGTTTGCCACCACCTCTGTTACCACCGCTTTTTCTGCCTCCACGGCCGCCTCTACGACGATCGTTTCCGCCACGCTTTCTATCGTTACCACCTCTACGGTTGTCACGACGTCCAGTCTCAGCAGAAGGAGAAAGATCACGCTTACCTAATACTTCACCTTTGAATACCCATACTTTGATACCAATGATACCATATACAGTAAGAGCTTCAGACAAAGCGTAGTCGATATCTGCACGAAGTGTGTGCAAAGGAATACGACCCTCTTTGTAAAGTTCAGTACGAGCCATTTCAGCACCACCCAAACGACCTGAAAGCTTTACTTTGATACCTTGAGCACCGTGACGAACAGCATTAGCAATTGCTTGCTTCATCGCACGACGATAAGATACACGGCTTTTAAGTTGTTGAGCAATTGACTCACCGATTAATTTCGCATCAGTCTCAGGACGTTTAACTTCAGAGATGTTGATTTGAACATCTTTACCAGTTAAACGCTTCAACTCTTCTTTAATTTTATCTACCTCAGTACCCGCTTTACCGATTACAACACCAGGACGAGCAGTGTGGATAGTTAAAGTAACGCGCTTGATAGTACGCTCTATAACTATTCTTGAAATACCTGCACGTGGGTTCGGAAGACGAACTGCGATATACTTTCTGATCTTCTTATCCTCTACTAACTTGTCAGAGAAATCTTTTCCACCATACCAGCTAGACTCCCATCCTCTGATATAGCCTAAACGAAGACCAATTGGATTAATTTTTTGTCCCATGGGAAAACCTTTTTTAGTTATCTGACTCGTTTGATTCTGTATCCTCAGCGACTACGTCGATAAGGGTTGTATTACGAGCGTCTACTACCAATGTTACATGGTTTGAACGCTTGCGGATTCTATGTGCTCTACCTTGTGGAGCTGGACGGAAACGCTTTAATTGGCGTCCACCAGTTACAAAGATAGTTTTCACATATAGATCTGCATCTTCTACAGACTCGTCAGGGTTTTTTGCTTCCCAGTTTGCCACTGCTGAAAGAATTAACTTTTCTACTAGTGGAGCACCTGCCTTTTGAGCATAACGGAGAGTGTTCAGTGCATCGATAACTTGAGCACCTCTTACTGCATCCGCTACAAGCATCATCTTGCGTGGAGCGATAGGGCAATTGTTAAGTTTTGCTACTGCTTCCATTATTTTCTGCCTTTATCTTTTTTATTGATGTGACCCTTGTATGTACGTGTTGGAGCGAATTCACCTAGTTTATGACCTACCATGTTTTCAGTTACATAAACAGGAATGAATTTGTTACCATTGTGTACAGCAAATGTATGACCGATGAAGTCTGGAGAGATCATAGATCTACGTGACCAAGTCTTGATAACAGACTTTTTCCCAGACTCATTAGCTGTGTCGATTTTCTTTACTAAACGAAAATCAATATAAGGTCCTTTCTTTAGCGATCTTGCCATAGCTTAAATTACTTTTTCCTTCTTGAAACGATTAGTTTACTAGAGTACTTTTTAGTGTTACGCGTTTTTTGACCTTTAGCGTAAACACCAGTACGTGAGCGAGGGTGTCCTCCTGAAGATTTACCTTCACCACCACCCATAGGGTGATCCACTGGGTTCATTGCAACACCACGAACACGTGGTCTACGACCTAACCAACGCTTTCTACCAGCTTTACCTAAACGAACGTTCATGTGATCGCCGTTAGATACAGTACCAATAGATGCATAGCACTCAACAAGTACTAATCTTGTCTCGCCTGAAGGTAATTTAATTGTAGCGTATCTACCAGTACGACCTAACAATTGAGCATAAGCTCCAGCAGAACGTACCATAGCGGCACCTTTACCTGGTTTTAACTCAACGTTATGAATGATAGAACCTACAGGGATCTCAGACAATGGAAGTGTATTACCTACTTCTGGAGCTACACCTGGTCCAGACAAGATAGTCTGTCCAACTTGTAGTCCTTCTGGAGCTACGATATACGCTTTAGCACCATCTACATAGTAGATTAAGGCAATACGAGCAGTACGGTTTGGATCGTACTCGATAGATTTCACGATACCAGGGATACCATGCTTGTTACGTTTGAAGTCGATAACACGAAGACGACGCTTGTGTCCACCACCTCTATTACGAACAGTCATTTTACCTGAGTTGTTACGACCACCTGAACGGTGCTTACCAACAGTCAGAGATTTCTCTGGTGTACTTTTCGTGATTTCCTCGAAAGTAGGAGCGACTCTGAATCGCTGTCCCGGAGTTGTGGGCTTTAACTTTTTAACAGCCATTTTTCAAACTTTCGTATTTGCTCTTACGGGTTTCAGATAGGTTTTCCTGATCCCCATACACAGCAAATTGGTTAAACTTAATATACTTTTGTTCGGAACAATAATGTCCGAAGTATACTTTCTTATTTTAAGATTTCAGATCTTATAGACCTTCGTAGATGTCGATAATCTCACCCTCAGCTACTTTTACCATCGCCTTTTTGAAAGAAGATGTGTGACCGTTAATAACAGCCGCTTTTGTGTAACGAGTTTTTGATTTACCTGGTAGAATTGCAGTACGAACTGCTTCTACATTAACACCATACTTAGCTTCTACAGCTTGTTTGATCTGAACCTTGTTAGCGCCTTTAGCCACAACGAAAGTGTATACACCACCTTCGTGAGCAAGTGCAGCCTTTTCTGTCAAGATAGGTTTTACTAATACTTGCATTTTTTTAAGGCTTAAAGGTTAGAAAATTTTTCAATTGCATCTTGAGCGATGATCAACTTGTCCGCATGCAATACTTCGTAAGTGTTCAATGAATCGATCACTACTACGTTTGCTTTTGGCAAGTTTCTAGCTGACTTGTAAACATTATCGTTTTGCTCACCCAATACTAGAAGTGTCTTCACGTCTGAGAATTGCAAGTTTGATAATACTTCTTTGTAAGCTTTAGTTTGTGGAGCCTCAAAAGATAGAGTTTCCAAAACTGTTACATTGCTCTCTTTTGCCTTGTAAGCCAACGCCGAACGACGAGCCAATTGCTTAAGTTTTCTGTTAAGCGTTTGACGGTAGTTTCTCGGACGTGGTCCAAAGATACGTCCACCACCTCTGAAAACAGGTGATTTGATAGAGCCCGAACGAGCTGTACCTGTACCTTTTTGTTTTTTAAGCTTACGAGTAGATCCTACGATCTCCGCACGCTCTTTAGCTTTATGCGTACCTTGACGTTGTGCCGCCAAATACGCTTTTACGTCAAGATAGATAGCATGGTCATTTGGCTCAATGCCAAATACAGCTTCTGGTAAATTAGCTTTACCAGTCTCAACGCCTTTTGAGTTCAATACTGCGATTTCCATCTACTGATTACTTTTCAAGGATTACGTAAGAATTTTTAGCACCTGGAATTGCACCTGAAAGTAGGATTAAACCATCTTCTGGGTACATTTTCATAACGCGTAAGTTCATCACTTTAACACGCTTACCACCAGTACGTCCAGCCATACGAAGACCTTTGAATACACGTGATGGAGTCGCACATGCACCGATCGCACCTGGAGCTCTTAAACGGTTATGTTGACCGTGAGTAGCTTGACCTACACCACCGAAGTTGTGTCTCTTAACTACACCTTGGAAACCTTTACCTTTAGAAGTACCTACAACGTCAACGAATTCTCCTTCACCGAAGATTTCGTCCATTTTCAATACATCTCCTTGAGCTCTTTCCATAACTGGGTTACGGAATTCTACCACTTTACGTTTTGGTGTGGTACCAGCTTTTGAGAAGTGACCTTTCATGGCAGCGGACGTACGCTTCTCCTTTTTCTCGTCGAAGCCAACTTGAATAGCTGTATAGCCATCAGTTTCTACCGTCTTAACCTGAGTCACAACGTTAGGACCAGTTTGAATCAACGTACAAGCGATGTTCTTGCCGTTTTCATCATAAATACTAGTCATACCGACTTTTTTTGCAATAAGTCCTGGCATTGTTCTTTACTTTATAAATTAATTAAATTAACGCCTGAATATCAGCTCATCCATACCTAACTCTGTGAAGAAAAACACGCCTTGAACTCCCCGTCTGGTCCTTCAATTTGTTGCCTTTCTTAGAGCCGTAACGATACAGTACAGCTTCCAAACGGCTTGCAAAGGTAAGCATATATTTTTACTTCCCAAATTTTTATTTATACACACCTATAAAACAGCAATATAGGAGAACTTTATTAACAAATCAGTCTCCTATTTATGGACTTTACATCAAAATGTTGTTTTTTGTATCTCATTCATTATGAGTTCTTAATATTTTTTCTCCTAACATTGATACTTTTTTGTAATTATCACATTTTCAACAATTCATTTTTTCAACTATGAAAGCCAATAGAAGACAGTTTATCAAAAAACTTACTAAAGTAGGTGGAGCAAGCGCCGCGATCGCTAGTATTCCTATCTTATCATCTTGTGACGACAAGAATGAAAAGACAGTTATCAAAAGTATTAAGAAAGACAAAATCTTTAATTGGAAATGTGTAACGGTATGGCCTCCTAACTTTCCTATTTTAGGAGAAGGGGTAAATAATCTAGCTGATGAACTAAGAGAATTATCGAATGGAAGATTAAATATAAAAGTATTTGGTGGTGGTGAACTTGTTCCTGCACTTGAATCTTTTGATGCAGTACAATTAGGAGCGGCACAAATGATGCATGGTGCTGCCTATTATTGGGCTGGAAAAATTCCTGCTTCGGTATTCTTTACTGCAACTCCATTTGGAATGACTACTCGACAACAAAATGCTTGGCTTTTATATGGAGGTGGTAAAGAACTTTGGAAAGAACTCTATAATAAAATAGGACTTGAGCCATTTCCTTGCGGAAATACAGGGGTACAAATGGGTGGATGGTTCAATAAAAAGATCGATACTGCTGAGGATTTACAAGGAATAAAAATGAGAATCCCTGGTCTAGGTGGAAAAGTATTCACAAAAGCAGGTGGCACCTCTGTTACTGTAGCTGGAGGAGAAATTTACACCAACCTTGAAAGAGGCGTTCTTGATGCAACAGAATGGATTGGTCCTTATCATGATTACTTGATGGGATTCCATAAAATTGCAAAATACTATTATTACCCAGGGTGGCATGAACCTTCTGCTACACTTGAACTAGTTTGTAATAAAAAAGCTTTTGATAGTCTTCCTGAAGATTTACAAGAACTGATTAAGGTCGTTTCTTTAAAATACAATGGCAGTATGATGTCTGAATTTGAAAAGTGCAACACAGAGTATTTATCGAAAATTCGAGAAGAAGGTAATAACGAAATTTTACCTTTCCCTAAAGAAGTAATGGATACCTTAAAGAGTAATGCTGATATTGTGATGAAAGACCTAATTGATACAGATCCTTTTGCTAAAAAAGTTTATGAAAGCTTTACTCAGTTTAAAGAGAATATTAAACAATGGTCAACAATTTCAACTGATGCGATACAAGAGTATTTATAAATCAATAATTATCTTAACTTTGCGACACTTAAATTATTGATATTCATAATACATGAGCTCAAAATTATTAAACAACGTAAAGTCAGCTTGTCAAGCAGCTGGTAAGTCATTTATTTATTCTTCTCCAGAAGAAAATGATGACAGTCAAGTACAATTCCAGTTTATCAGCACTAAAGGTGGTGAGGAAAAATTAATGGATGCATTTCTTTATACTTTAGAAATGGAATACGTGATGAAACTACATGAAGAAGCTGTTCAACATGTAATCAACGAAAATCCAAAATTTGCTGATGCTGACTTCGATACTATGGATGGTCCACATATGGATGCTGTAGATGAAGCAATCGTTACTTTATCAAAAGATGATACATATGATGTAGGGGAATTTGTTGAAGAACGTCCAGAAGATGAAGAGGGTAACGGAACTCCTATAGATATCTGCCTTCACGTTGCTGAAGTAACTGATGAGGTAGTAGAGAAATTCGTTAAAGAATACAACGATGGTTCTTTAAAGATCGACGAAACAGTTAGATCTTTTGATATATAGACTTTCTTAATCTCAAGAAACAAAAAGAGGTGTCCAAATAATGGTCACCTCTTTTTGTTTATCTCAAACTAATATTTATTGATATTTCTAACTAATCCTGATGTGGCTCAGCCGGTAATGTATTTCCATACACAGGATCTGAGTCAGATGGTAATACTGTATTTTCTGGTTCATATGTTGTTTCTGAATCACCACATGAAATCATAACGATGGCTAAAGCCAAAATTGAAAGTAACTTTTTCATAATTTTTAAATTTAAGTGTTTTACTATTTTGTACCTTACAAAGGTAGATATCAAACAACTTTTAAAAATTGATCTATGATAAGAAACTCTATTACAGGAAAAATAAAAAGGTAAAGCAATAATGAAATCACTTTACCTTTCTATTTAGAATTAGCTCTATTTCTTAATCTCTTAAACGACCACTAATAGAATCTTTTACTTTCTTTTCATCCTTTTGGATAAATTTAATCGCTAAACGATTTAGTACAATAGAGAAGACTGGTAAAAAGAAACCAACATTTGGTTCGCCTTGAGCTCCAGATAATTCTACTCCTTGATAATATCCATAGTACATCATCAATCCTAAAGTAATAAAGATTAATAATGTATTGATTAAATTTAATTTAACTTGTCTCATTCTATCTTTAAAAGATAATAAAGAGTACAATGCCAAAAGAGAAGAAATAGTAGCAACAATAGCAATTACCATTGTGTTTACAATTTCGCCATCACCATAGGTTAATTTTGTTGCTGTTAAAGTTGCTGTTTCATTTTCCCAAATAGGAAAAAAGTTCACCGCAAACATTCCTATTACGATCAAAAATAAAAAGATCGATTGAATTCTTTGAATCATGTTTCTTGTTTGATTGATAGTTTAAGATAATGGAATTTTATCCACTCTATTCTGATGACGACCACCTTCAAATTTAGTAGAAATAAAAGTATCTACGATTTCGATAGCTCTAACTAATGAAATAAAACGTGCAGGCATTGATAATACATTCGCATTATTATGCTGACGTGTCAATTGTGCCAAAATTGGCTCCCAACAAAGTCCTGCTCGAACACCTTTGTGTTTGTTTGCCACCATAGATACTCCAATACCACTACCACAAATTGTGATACCAAATTCGACTTCTCCATTTTCAACAGCTTCTGCCAAAGGGTGAACATAATCAGGATAATCACAAGAATCTGTAGAGAAAGGACCAAAGTCTTTTACTTCATGACCATTTGATTCTAAATGCTCGATAATAGCTTTCTTGTATTCGTAACCCGCGTGGTCACCACCAATTGCCAATTTCATAATTGTATCTTATTAAATTTTAAAGCATAATCTTAATTTGAGAATAATTTCTCATAAAAAATTAACGACCTTGCAAAGATATTAATTGTTTCATTACTTCACGATATGTTTATTGTAATAGAGCCTTATCGTTTTTTACCACCTGTAAATGGAGGTCATAAAGCCAACTATCATGTTTGCGAACAGCTTTCTAAGAAAACTGCCCTTACCTGCATTACTACTACAAACAATCCTGAGGTAAAAATACCTTTCCAAATCGAAAAAGTTTTCGGCGACAAAATTACAAAATATATAAATCCTTTCGTAGGATGGAAAATATATAAATCAGTAAAAAGGCTAAAAACTACACAAATTTTACTTAATCAGCCCTTCATGTGCTTATTAATACTACCAATTTGTCGTTTACTTAAGGTTCCGTTTTTAATTTTCTCACATAATATAGAATACACTCGGTTTAAAAGTATGGGAAAAGCTTGGTGGCCTTTAATGAAAATGTTAGAAGTTTTTGCCTACAAATCAGCCGATAAAGTATTATTTATATCTGAAGAAGACAGACAGTTTGCTATCAAAAAAATGAACCTAAAGGGAGACAAATGTCTAAATATGCCTTATGGAACATCGCTAAAAAAATATCCTGATGATTGTACAGAAAGTAGATATAAAGTGTACCAATCCCATCAATTAACTGATGATACTTTAAGTCTGTTTTATTTTGGACCTATGGACTACTCTCCTAATCAAAAAGGATTAGAAAATTTACTTTATGAAATATTACCCGAAGTCAGAAAATCAAATAAGAAAATTCATTTATTCCTGGCTGGTAAAAATATCCCTGATAAAGAATTACATTACATTCAGTCTCATAACGATATTACATGGCTAGGTTTTGTCGATGATTTGGACTTATACATTAAAGGAACAGACTTAATGCTAAATCCTATATGGATTGGTGGTGGAGTAAAAATCAAATTAATGGAATCATTATCATTGGGTGCTTCAGCTATATCATATCAGAGTGGTAGTTTCGGTATCAATATTAAAACTTTAGGTGACAAACTATGTGTGATCAAAGATGAAGATAGTCGTGCCTTTGCAAAAGAAATCATTGAATTTATCCCATCACAAAAGAAAAATACACCAAAAGCCTTTTATGATTACCATCATTGGGAAAAGATTACTGATAGAACGTTAACACAACTTTCATTGCAATAAATAACCTATTAATTTTGGGTTTACACAATTACAACTATGACATTAGCAGAAACCATTTCAGATCTTATAAATAAATCACCATTTCTTCAGGAAGGAATAGCCGAGGGTATTGTTAACTATAGTGCATTAGCTAGAAAATTGAATCCTGAAATAAATGTATTAATGAACAAAGAAATTCAAGAAGGTGCTATAGTGATGGCATTAAAAAGAATGGCTCACAAAGTAGAGGCTTCGGGAATGGAAGATGAGGCAAAAGAATATATTCGTCATATGGGTGATATTCTTGTTCGATCAGATCTTGTTGATTTTGCTTACAAAAACTCTCCAACATTAATAAGCTGTCAAAAGAATTTATTGGAATTGGTTCAAAATATTACTGGTGATTTATTTCATGCTTCATCAAAAGGTATGCATGAAACAAATATCATTACATCTAAATCTTTCGCTCCAAAAGTGATCGAATTATTTGAAGGTGAAGAAAAACTCACGGAAATTCAAGATCTAGCTGCCGTTACTATGCGTATGCCAATGTCTTATGACAAGGATGCTCCCGGTGTATTTTATTTTATTCTTAAAACATTAGCTTGGAATAAAATTAATGTAGTAGAATTTATTTCCACAAAACATGAATTCTCCATAGTGATAGAAAAAAGTGAGATCAATAAAACCTTTAACCTATTACACAATATGAAAAATGGATAATCATCATGTTGAAAACATTTTGATTACCCATTCATTTCTATTTTTCTATATGACTTATCAACAAATAATTTAACTACTTCAAAGCTTCTGTGAATAATAATCAGATTTCGTCTTTTTACTCCACCTAATGTTAATAACTTTTCTATATATCAAAGATAAGCTCCTTCAACTAGTTAAGTTATCCACAGTTATATTGTTTCTTCGGAGATTTTAGCTCCAAAATAAGCTTCTAACTCTTCTAATGTAGACTCTGTATTGTCAACATCTTTTACGATTTGTCCATCTTCTAACATCACAATTCTTGAACTGATACCTGTGACATGTTGTAAATCGTGGCTAGATACAATAGCTGTTACACCATCTTCAGCTAATTTTTGAATTTTTAATCTAAGCCATTGTTGAGAAGTGGGGTCAAGGTTAGCAAAAGGCTCATCTAAAATTATTATTTCAGGGTTTCCTATCAACGCTCCTAAAATACCCGTCTTATTTTTATTTCCTTTTGATAAATCTTTGATCATTTTCTTTCCTGTTAGAAAATCATCACCGTAAAAACTTTTAGTTTGTTCTAAAAATTCATCTAAATCTCCTTTATCCCATTGATGTAATTTGCTAACAAATTCAAGATATTCAAATGAGGTCATAAAGGGGACTAAAAAGGAATCATCTAAAAAAGATCCTGTGAATTTTTTCCATTCTTCAGATTTAGAAACAGGAGTTTCTTTTATATTGATACTACCTTCAGTAGCTTGGATTAGATCTAATAATAAACTTAGAAAAGTAGTTTTTCCTGCTCCATTATTACCTACTAAACCTATCACTTCATTTTTATTAATAGTCAATCCTTCAATAGAAAGAGCAGTTTTATTTCCGTACTTTTTGATGAGTTTTTCTGTATGTATCATAAGTATATATTTATTGATTAAAGCCTTCAGACATGATATATTTTCTTGAGTTAAATTGACTAATTATCGGTTTTAATAAGAATGGATGTAAAATCAATCCTAAAATACCTAATGCACTCACTATGATCAACCCTGTATAGTGGCCATTTGCATAGTATCCAATAGCATAACAAATTAATGGGATAATTAATAAAGGGAGATTTGAAATAAAATGAGATGCTTGAGTTCCTTGATAGTTAAAGGCTGTACCCTTTTCTAATTCTATTGCTTTCTTATTAAATGTTCCAATCCAAAAAATAAGCTTTAAATTAATACCAATGTTAAAGAGATAACCTATAAATATCATTAAGGCGAAATTGGTATCAATGAAGGCAAAAGCACTGCAACCAATTATCATAGAAATTGTTGTTAATCCTAAGTAAAAATTATGTTTTGCTTTAATGTAATCTTCAATAGTAAAAGGCTGCGTTCGAATAAAATTGAAAAATTTACCTTCCCAAGCATACATAAACTGCCCAAACATTGCAGGTACTACTCCTGTTGTAAACCAACAAAAGAAAAATAACATTACTGCTGACTGATGCTCTTGTGATCCTACAACTATACCAGGATAGAACAAGAATAGTAAAACTAAGAAGGTCAGATTTTTCAATCTCTTATTCCTAAAAATTAATTTTGATTCGTAAATCATAAAATTCTTCATTACTGAATCACCTTTTATCAAGAATCCTAAATCAAAAGAAGACACTTTCTCTTTATGAATTTCTTGATCAGTTAATAATAACTTTCTTGATAATTGTAGAGTCAAGAAGTATATCAGAATAAACAAACTTATTGGAAGAATGATCAGCCATGAATTAATTATCAAAAAATTAAAATACTCTTGGAAATAATCAGATAAAGGGAGATAACCCATGATATCTATAACTCCAACCCCAATAATCGAAAACGTGATTATCAACCATGGAATCAATCTTTTTCCTACTGTTTTTCCAATATTATATGATAAAAAATTATTGATTAGAATATGACAAGTAATAGCACATAGCCAAATTAAAGAAGTAGTCCAATCAAAATCAGATATTACAGAAATGAAAAAAAAAGGTAATAATAAACAATAAGGAAGAATATTAAACGCACTAAAAAGTGATTTAACTTGAAGAAAATGTAGAATACTACTTCTTTTTATAGGAAGATATAAATAAGGCTTTACATCAAATGTTCCTTGAGTTTGTAGTAGAGATCTCAATAATAAATCAAAAACAAAATAAAAAAAGAGTCCCTTACTTAAGGTAAAGGTAGCCAATTGTGTTTCATCAATTTTTAATAAAATAGTATTGAGAAATAAACCTAAACTAATTGCAATACCGATAAAGTAAATTACCATTAGTACTACAAAGAATTTAATCATGATACTTTGGGTATCAAAAACAGTCCTACCTTTTCCTTTAAGGTACTGTCGCGTTAGTTTTAAGATCATATTAAGAGAGATTTGTTTTAGTTGACTTGTTAATTTTTGAGTCTATCCTTGTATAAATTATCCAACTGTTTTATACATATAAATACAAAAACGTTAGTTTTACAAGAAAGTTACACTTATTAACAACAAACAAAAATGACTATAAACATCAAATCACAATTTCCTATTGGTAAATGCCCTACAGAATTTAATATCACAGCTCATAATATTGGAAAATGGATATCTATTATTAGCTCATTTCCTGAAGACATTAAAAGATTAATTAAAAATAAATCAATTGATGAAATAAATTATAAGTACAGAGAAAATGGATGGAAAGTAAAACAAGTTATTCACCACTGTGCAGATAGTCATATGAATAGTTTCATTAGGTTTAAATTAGCATTAACTGAAGAGAACCCTACAATTAGACCTTACTTTGAAGATCGATGGGGTACTTTAATTGATGCCCATGATAATGATCTTACTTCATCTATTGCTTTATTAGAAGGATTACATAAGAAATGGGTATTACTTCTCAATAGTCTGAATGATAAAGAACTTATTCGAACTTTTATTCACCCTGAAAACCAACAAAAGATTACTCTTGCTGAAAATATAGGTATTTATGCTTGGCATTGTGAACACCATTTGGCACATATAAGAATTGGATTGGCTTCTGGAGGACAGTTCTGAGGTATAAGTAATAACTAATAGGTAATAAGGACCACACGAGCTAGAAGCTAGAAGCTAGAAGCTAGAAGCTAGAAGCTAGAAGCTAGAAGCTAGAAGCTAGAAGCTAGAAGCTAGAATTTAACTCCCTCACTTTAGTGATAAAAGAATAGA
>NZ_JRYR02000001.1:3950488-4091996 GCF_000807855.2 Flammeovirga pacifica | reverse complement strand
ATCAAATAAAAGAGTACTGTAGAATAAGACTACTTACGTCTTTTATTGGTTGGCCTTCCGTTTGAAGGGAGTGCAAAGGTAAGCGCAGAATATTAGAATGCAACACTTAAGGTAATAAAATAGCATAAACAAAATCAAACAAAAACATAAGAATCTATTTATGAATACATTATCTATCTAAATAAACAGATTTAAACTGATTATTTTTTAGATTATCGATTTCATAAATTACTTGGAATCATAAAATTTCTAAAAACAAATTGAAGTATTTCTCAAAAAAGAAAATCAACTTTCAGGCAAAAAGCTCTTGAGAGTGTTATCATTTTTTTCACACCCCAGAAAAACACACTTATTTTCATTCTAAATGTATTCTATTTTCAACATTTCTAGACTAAAACTTTTAGGAAGTACTATTAGATTCAAAAAAATGGTATCCCATAATCTCTATATTTAATAGATTTATCACAAAAGTTACTTATAAATAAACAAAGTGATAATTAAATCATAGGATCAATCAGGTGTTAAGAAGAACATATAACACACACCTCACTATATAAGAATAATTGAATCAAATCAATTTAAACAATAAAGTGATTTAGAAATTAGTATATTTATAATCTTACTTAATAGTTATATGGATTTTAAATTAATAGCCGATTTCAAACCAATGGGTGATCAGCCTTCAGCAATTAAGCAATTAGTTGAAGGAGTAGAAAGTGGAGAAGAATCTCAAATTCTTTTAGGTGTTACAGGTTCTGGAAAAACATTCAGTATCGCAAATGTAATTAAAGAAACGAATCGTCCTACTTTAATATTAAGTCATAATAAAACACTAGCAGCACAGCTATATGGAGAATTCAAACAATTCTTCCCTGAAAATGCTGTAGAGTATTTTATATCTTATTACGATTACTATCAACCTGAAGCATATATACAAACTACTGATACTTTCATTGAAAAAGACTTAATGATCAATGAAGAAATAGAAAAACTACGTTTAGCATGTACTTCTGCTTTATTATCTGGCAGAAGAGATGTGATTGTGATTGCTTCTGTTTCTTGTATATATGGTATCGGTAATCCTGAGGAATTCGGTAAAAATGTATTAAAAATTAGCAAAGGACTCGAATATCCTAGACAAAAGCTATTAAGGGATTTTGTAGATATCCTCTATTCTAGAAATGAAATAGAATTTAATAGAGGTAATTTTAGAGTAAAAGGAGATACTGTTGATATATATCCAGCCTACGCTGATTTTGCCTATCGTATTATCTATTGGGATGATGAAATTGAAGAAATTCAAAGAATAGATCCAATTTCAGGTAAAATGCAATCAAGAGAAGATGGAATTACCATCTTTCCTGCAAACCTTTTTGTAACAGGAAAAGATGCTATTAATGATTCTATTATACAGATTCAAGATGAACTTATTGAACAAATGAGGTATTTTGAAAATGATCAAAGAGTAACTGAATCCAAAAGAATAAAAGAAAGAACTGAGTTTGACTTAGAAATGATAAGAGAACTAGGATATTGTTCTGGCATCGAAAACTACTCTAGGTTCTTTGATAGAAGAAGACCGGGTCAACGCCCTTTCTGTTTACTTGATTATTTTCCAGATGATTTCTTAATGGTTATCGACGAAAGTCATGTTACCCTCCCACAAATTCGTGCAATGTGGGGTGGAGACCGATCTAGAAAAATATCTTTAGTTGATAATGGGTTTCGATTACCATCTGCTTTAGATAATCGCCCCCTTACTTTTAATGAATTTGAAAGTGTAGTCAATCAAAGTATCTATGTGAGTGCTACACCAGGAGATTACGAATTATTAAAAACAGAAGGCTCAATTACAGAACAAGTATTAAGACCCACCGGCTTACTTGATCCTGAAATAGATGTTCGACCAACATTAAATCAAATAGATGATTTATTAGAAGAAGTTACTGCTACAATAGAAAAAGGAGATAGAATTTTAATTACTACTCTTACAAAAAGAATGGCAGAAGAACTATCTAGATACCTAGACCAAATTGGAGTAAAAGCTACTTATTTACACTCAGAGATAAAACCTCTTGACAGAGTGGAGATTCTTAGACAATTACGATTAGGTATTGTTGATGTTCTAGTTGGGGTTAACTTATTAAGAGAAGGTTTAGATTTACCAGAAGTTTCTTTAGTTGCTATCATGGATGCTGACAAAGAAGGCTTTTTAAGAAATGAACGCTCTTTGATACAAACCATTGGTCGTGCAGCTAGAAATTCTGATGGTCGTGTTATCATGTATGCTGATAAAATGACTAAATCAATGACTAAAGCCATTAGTGAGACAAAAAGACGTAGGAAAATACAACATGAATATAATATTGAAAATGGTATAACTCCAACTACAGTTAGAAAATCACACGATGCCATTCTTGAACAAACTCAAGTAGCAGATAGAAAATCTATTCCCAAAGAATACCAAACAGAAGAAGAAACCCAAGCGCAAGCAGCAGAAGAAGCTTCAGTATATCAAGAGAAAAACAAATCAGCAGATATTAAAGAGCAAATCGCACTTGTTAAAAAAGATATGGAAAAAGCAGCAGCAGATTTAGATTTTGTAGAAGCTGCTCGCCTAAGAGATATTATGTTTGAATTAGAGCGAGTAAAGAATAGTAAAGTATAATAGTTATATAAAAAATTGAATATTAGAAAGTCTCATTCCTTAAGTAATTGTATTTAAAGGATGAGACTTTTTTGATGGAATGATTTACTAGTCATATAATTTTTTGTCTTAGGAAAATTATTTTTAAATAAAAAGAGGTTATCTATTGCTAGATAACCTCTTAATATTTTTACTCAACTATGTTGAGAATCGATTACTCGACAATTGTAGTTACTTGACCAGCACCTACTGTACGTCCACCTTCACGGATAGCGAAACGAAGACCTTCCTCCATTGCGATTTCCTTTTGAAGATCAACTGTGATAGTTACGTTATCACCTGGCATTACCATCTCAACACCGTCAGGTAAAGCGATAGTACCAGTTACGTCAGTTGTACGGAAGTAGAACTGAGGGTTGTAACCTTTGAAGAATGGAGTGTGACGACCACCTTCTTCTTTTGAAAGAACGTAGATCTCAGCAGTAAACTTCTTGTGTGGAGTTACAGAACCTGGCTTACAGATTACCATACCACGTTTGATTTGCTCTTTATCAACACCTCTAAGAAGGATACCAACGTTATCGCCAGCTTCACCTCTATCCAAGATCTTACGGAACATCTCAACACCTGTAATAGTCGAAGTGATTTTATCACCAAGACCCATGATTTCAACAGAATCACCAGTGTTTGCAACACCTTTCTCAATACGACCTGTAGCAACAGTACCACGACCTGTGATCGAGAATACGTCCTCTACTGGCATTAAGAAGTCCTTGTCTACGTCACGCTCTGGAAGAGGAATTTCAGTATCAACAGCTTCCATTAATTCGTCAACTGTTTGTACCCACTTATCTTCTCCGTTTAATGCACCTAGTGCAGAACCACGAACGATAACAGCATCTTCGTAACCTTTTAACTCAAGTTCTTCAGCTACTTCCATTTCAACTAGCTCAAGCATCTCTTCGTCGTCTACCATATCCGCTTTGTTCAAGAACACAACGATTTTAGGTACACCAACCTGACGAGCCAATAGGATATGCTCTTTTGTTTGAGGCATTGCACCATCAGTAGCAGCAACTACTAGGATAGCACCATCCATTTGTGCAGCACCAGTTACCATGTTTTTCACGTAATCGGCGTGACCTGGACAGTCAACGTGTGCATAGTGACGATTCTCAGTTTGATATTCTACGTGAGAAGTGTTGATCGTGATACCACGTTCTTTTTCTTCTGGAGCGTTGTCAATTTGTGAGAAATCTCTTTGCTCAGCAAGACCTTTGTTTGCTAAAACTGATGAAATTGCCGCAGTTAAAGTTGTTTTACCGTGGTCAACGTGACCGATTGTACCAATGTTCAAATGGGGTTTCGAACGGTCAAATGTTTCCTTAGCCATCTTTTCTAAAAAGAATTATATACAATTAATAGATTTCAATCTTCAGATTTTGAAAGCAAAATCGAGCTGCCGAGGAGATTTGAACTCCCGACCTCTTCCTTACCAAGGAAGTACTCTACCCCTGAGCTACGGCAGCTTATGCGAATACCGCAATCTAGCTAGGCAGATTTACCGATTTTCCTTAAAAAATATAATTAGAGATCTGAAGAAAACTAACTATACTTTTCTCAATAAATCAAGAAGTCCGAAGACAGCTTGATCTACTGATAGTGGGAGGGGCAGGATTCGAACCTGCGAAGCCGAAGCAACGGATTTACAGTCCGTCCCATTTGACCGCTCTGGAACCTTCCCAAGGTTAGAATTAGAGTCCCAAAAAATGGTTCTCGTATCTATTCGAGTTGCAAAGGTAAATTGATTTTCAAAAACTTCAAACATCTAACTAAAAAATAGATAGAATTATATACGTTAAAATAGGTTGCAATTGTTCTAACTTTCTAAATCTATGAAAAAACAACCTAATAAAAGTATTGATAATCAACTAGTTGCAATATATAATATTCTATTTTAAATCTTTGTTAAGAGTATGCAAACAAACCTTACTAAATTGAAAATTTATTTATTTTTTTCAATTTGGGCTATTATTTAGGTCAAAATAGAGTGTAAATGTCAATTATTTAAAGATATTTATTTCGTTCTCAGTAACAAACCTTCCCTTAACGATGCTGAAGATATAAATAATTTTTCTAAAGACAATTTATCTAACACACATTTTAATAAACAAGATGCAGGGACAACCATATCTACCCTTTGAGGAATTAAACCTCTAATTTTATATCGTTCTTCTCTATCCCAAAAAACAAACTTTTGATACATCTCATCATATGCTAAATTATTAATCACTTTTACATCAGATGAGGGCACATTATTATAAGCTCCGTAAACTTCTTGGATCGTTTGGAATGTACCCGCAGCTCCTATAATTTTTTTGGGTTGATATTTCTCTACAGCCTCCCACAAAGACGTCAACCTCATTTCAACGTAATCAAATAACTCTTTTTTATCAGATGATTGAATTGGATCTACCTTGCAAAAAGAATCATATAACCTTTGAGCACCTACTTCAAAACTTTCTTTCCAAAGTACCTTTTGGTTATCACATATAATAAATTCAGTACTCCCTCCTCCAATATCCATGATAACTGCAGTATCCTCAATGTGAATATCTGATCTAACTCCATAATATATTACCTCTGCCTCTTCATCTCCTTGTATTATTTTTACATCAAAATTATATTTCGTCTTAATTTCTTCTCTAAATTCTATTCCATTTTTTGCAACTCTCACCGCACTTGTGGCAGCTACATGAGTAGAAACTACATTATAGTCGCTTATAATTTGATGAAACTCACTTAAAGCATCAAAAGCTCTTTTCTTAGCATCTTTTGTAATGTAACCATCAGAGATCCCTCCTTTTCCTAATCGCACAAAAATATCTTTTGTACATAATTTATTAATCATTTCCTGGCCATCCACTTCTGCTATTAATAGCTGAAATGTATTGGTCCCCATATCAATTGATGCTTTTCTTTGTATCATTTCTGATAGATTTAATTGAACTACCTTATATTTGCCCCAAATTAGAAGATCAAATCTATGAAAGAAAAACTTTTTATATTTTTAAAAGGATTAGCTATGGGTGCTGCTGATGTAGTACCAGGTGTTTCAGGAGGTACTGTTGCATTTATTACAGGTATTTATGAACGATTACTAAATGCAATCAACGCGATTGACCTAGAAGCTTTAAAGCTTTTATCGAAATTTAAAATCAAAGAACTTTGGGAGAAATTAGATTTAAATTTCTTACTACCATTATTTGTAGGTATTGGTACTGCTGTTTTTTCATTAGCTAAGTTGATGAAATATCTTTTAGTTAATGAACCTATTGGACTTTGGTCTTTTTTCTTTGGCTTAATCATCGCTTCAATATTACTAGTTGGAAAACAAGTAAAAAACTGGAATTGGCTAACAATAATTGCTATCATATTAGGTACTATACTATCCTATTGGATTACTATCGCTACACCAAGTCAAGCTCCTGAAGGTTTACAGTATGTATTTTTAGCTGGTATGATTGCGATATGCGCTATGATACTACCAGGGATTTCAGGTTCTTTCATGCTGTTATTAATGGGGCAATATGATCAGGTTATTTCAGCTATTACTGATATTAATATTAAAGTGATTGCCGTTTTTGGTGCTGGCGCTGCAATAGGCATTACTAGTTTTTCTAGAATTCTATCTTTCCTTTTGAAAAAATACCATGATTTCACTATTGCACTTTTATCAGGTGTGATGATTGGATCACTTAATAAAGTATGGCCTTGGAAAAAAGTTATAAAAACATATGTTGATAGGCATGGTGAAATAAAACCTCTATTAGAAGAATCTATTTTACCACAACATTTCGATGGAGACAATCAATTAGTCTTAGCTATAGTTTTAGCTATTGTTGGTTTTGGATTAGTCTATGGTATTGAAAAGTTTGCATCAAATGACTCTAAGATTGCTTAAATAATAATTAAGTAATAAATAAAAACAACAGAAGGCTATCATATTATATGATAGCCTTCTGTTGTTTAATAGCTCATTACCTTAATGAAGAATCACAAAAGAATAATAGATATAATTATCATGTGGACTAAAACAGCAGTTTCAAATCCTCTTTTACTCTTCTAAAGTATAAGTATAAAAAAAGGTCAACCATTTCTGATTAACCTTTATCGAGCGGGTGACGAGGCTCGAACCCGCGACCTACAGCTTGGAAGGCTGTCGCTCTACCAACTGAGCTACACCCGCATGACGTTACAAATTAAACAGTTCTTTAGGCACATTTCCAACTAATCCATCAGATACTTTATTTAAATTATGATAAGTGATTGTATTAGAGAGACAAAATTCTATTCACAATAGAAATAAAAAAGAAAAAACCTATAAAAACGCAAAAAGGTCAATCATTTCTGATTGACCTTTGAGCGGGTGACGAGGCTCGAACCCGCGACCTACAGCTTGGAAGGCTGTCGCTCTACCAACTGAGCTACACCCGCATACAATGTTGAGTGGGAGGGGCAGGATTCGAACCTGCGAAGCCGAAGCAACGGATTTACAGTCCGTCCCATTTGACCGCTCTGGAACCTTCCCAGATATAAGTAAACATTGTAGTGGGAGGGGCAGGATTCGAACCTGCGAAGCCGAAGCAACGGATTTACAGTCCGTCCCATTTGACCGCTCTGGAACCTTCCCAAAAGCTTTCCTTTGTTTACTTAATCATCACTCTCATTGTAATTATCGTGACCGTTTGTCCCGATTGCGAGTGCAAATGTATAGCACTTTTTTATAACTGCAAAGAAATTCAACAAAAATATTCCTAAAGAAATGTAAACTATTTGACAGCTAACAATTTAAAGTGAGAATTATTTTATTTCAAAGTTTCGCACAAAGGTTCTATCCTCTATTTGAGCTCTGATAACATAGATTCCAGGATTAAACTCAGATAAAATATATTGCGTTTTCAATCCTCCATCAGATAATTTTACATTTGAAGAATAAGTGTCATCATCTTCTGCTTCGTTCTTCATCGAAAGTCGGACTTCTTTATTTTCCCCAAAAAAACCAACGACTTGTAGAGTATCTCCATCTACAGCTACATCAAAAAATGGTCTTTTATAAGATATATCTGAATTAAAAATTTTCATTGAAGTTCCAGAAGTAAGTTTTGACACTTCTCCATAAACGGCATTACCATCTAAAGCAAACTGAAATTTATATATACCTAATGGCAACTTATTTACTTCATATGCTCTTTTCAAATCCCCTACTTCTCTAAAAACTTCCCAAAAGACTGTTTTGCTACTTCTCTTTTTAGATAGTTGAAAAAAAGAATCTTCTGAAGACTCTGAAAAAGCAAATATTTGTAGTACACCATTTTTTAATATAATACAGTCTGCTAAGTTTTTACCTTGAGAAAACACCTTCGAAAAAGAAAGTGTTATAAATAAAAGTCCTAAAAAATATTTCATAAATAATAAATCGTCGATAAATAATGTTTAGAGAATAGCAGTTTACCCTAATTTATAGCTGCAATATACATTTATTGTCTTTAAGTGACTGTATATTAATATGAATTAAGAAAAATTTCTATCATCTTATTTGTTTATTTAAATCAAGTATCTACCTTTGCATCTCGGAAAATCTAGGTGCTTACCTAAAGCATTGAAAATTACTGACAAACGGGCATAGCTCAGCTGGTAGAGTTACGGTCTCCAAAACCGCAGGTCGTGGGTTCGAATCCTACTGCCCGTGCAAATTAAATTTGAACTTCCTATATTTAAGGCGTTCAAAATAATTTTAAACTTAGTATCAAAAAAAGTTGTTGATTACAGAAGCAACTTTTTTTGTGTGAAAATCGAAGGATTATGAATAAAGTAATTCAGTTTATTAAAGAGTCTTACACAGAAATGACAGACAATGTATCTTGGATGTCATACAAAGAAGCTCAAGATAGTTCTATTCTAGTACTAGTTGCTTCAGTAGTGTTTGCTTTAGTAATTGGTGTAGCCGATTGGGCTATCAACTTTGGTTTAGACAAACTTTATCAAGTTTTAGGCTAAACAAATTTTTATTAGTTAAGAAACCTCAACAGATTAAACTAAAAAGCGATGGGTGAGCTTAAATGGTATGTAGTAAGAGCTGTAAGTGGTCAAGAAAAGAAAGTGAAAGATTATCTTCTTAAAGAGTTAGAAAATCAGAAACTTGAAAACTTTATCACTGAAGTTATCGTACCTACGGAAAAAGTATATCAAGCAAGAAAGCAGAGAGATGGCAAGATTAAGAAAATTGCTGTTGAAAAGAATTTGCTTCCTGGTTATGTTATCGTCCAAGCTGATTTAACAAACGGTGAGGTTCAACACACGATTAATAGTGTTCCTGGTGTCATTGGATTTCTAAACGCGGATACGAAAGATCCGACAGTGCTTCCAAAACCAATGCGCGAATCAGAGATCAATCAGATCCTAGGCAAAGTCGATGAGTCGGACGAAGGCGAAGTTAAACATGACACGTCTTACTCTGTCGGCGAAACAGTACGTGTAATGGATGGTCCTTTCTCAGGATTCTCCGGAAGCGTAGAGGAAGTCTTCGAAGAGAAGAAAAAACTCAATGTCATGGTGAAGATCTTTGGTCGTAATGCACCAGTTGAACTCGATTATAAACAAGTAGAAAAAGAAGAATAACATGGCAAAAGAAATCGAAGGTTTCCTGAAGCTCCAAATTAAAGGTGGAGCAGCCAATCCGTCGCCGCCAGTAGGTCCTGCGTTAGGTTCGAAGGGTTTGAACATTATGGATTTCTGTAAACAGTTCAACGCTCGTACTCAAGACAAAGGAGGGCAATTATTGCCTGTTTTAATTACAATTTACAAAGACAAGTCTTTTGAATTCGTAATCAAAACTCCTCCAGCGGCAAACTTAATCCTGGATGCGGCAAAAGTAAAAAAAGGTTCATCAGAGCCTAACCGTAAAAAAGTAGCTTCGGTTACTTGGGATCAAGTTAAGACGATTGCAGAGACAAAATTACCAGACCTTAACTGTTCTACAGTTGAATCAGGTATGAAAATGGTTGCGGGTACAGCTCGTAGCATGGGTATCACAGTAGAAGGAACAGCTCCTTGGGAGGCTTAATTTTACAAGAATTAGTTTTTAATCATGGCAGTATCAAAAAAAATGAAAGAGGCTCTATCTAAATACGATAGAACTCAAGAATACAGTCTAGAGAAAGCTACAGAGCTTGTGAAAGAAATCTCTTTCGAGAAGTTCGACGCTTCAGTAGACTTAGACGTGCGTTTAGGTGTTGACCCACGTAAAGCGGACCAAATGGTTCGTGGTGTGGTAACTCTTCCTCACGGTGTAGGTAAAGAAGTAAGAGTTCTTGCTCTAGTTACTCCAGACAAAGAAGAAGAAGCAAAAGCAGCAGGTGCTGACTACGCAGGTTTAGACGAATTCATCAAGAAAATCGAAGGTGGATGGACTGATATCGACGTAATCATCACTATGCCTACAGTAATGGCTAAAGTAGGTCGTTTAGGTAGAGTTTTAGGTCCTCGTGGTCTAATGCCAAACCCTAAAGCGGGTACTGTAACATTAGAAGTAGGTAAAGCTGTAAAAGAAGTGAAAGCTGGTAAAATCGACTTTAAAGTTGACAAAACTGGTATCATTCATACTTCAGTTGGTAAATCATCATTTACTGCTGAGCAGTTAAATGAAAATGCAGCTGAGTTACTTCAGACTTTATCTAAGTTAAAGCCTTCATCGGCTAAAGGTACATATTTTAAGAGCGTAACGATCTCTACAACTATGGGTCCTGGTATCAAAGTTGAGAAGAGTTCTATCGATAGCTAATTATGACAAAAGATCAGAAAGTACAACTCGTTGAGGACTTAAGTCAAAAATTGGCGGCTTGTGATTACTTCTATATCGTAAACAGTGCTACTATGACTGTTGATGAAGTAAACACATTCCGTAAGGCTTGTTTCGCAAAGGGTATCGAATATCAAGTAGTCAAGAACACGCTAATTGCGAAAGCTCTTGACAAATTGGATACAGAAATTGACTACGCAGAACTTAAAGAGGGTGCTCTTAAGGGTATGTCAGGTATCTTGTTCTCACCAGAATCTGGTGCTGCTCCAGCTAAAGTCCTTAAGGACTTCCAAGCGGGTATGCCAAAAGATCGTAAGATTCCAGCATTGAAGGCAGCTTCAATTGACGGTGGTCTTTACGTAGGTGGTGAACACTTAGAAGCATTAACATCAGTAAAATCGAAAGCAGAGCTTATTGGCGACATCCTTGGATTGTTACAATCGCCTGCTAAGAATGTTGTTAGCGCTTTACAATCTTCAGGTCAGACATTATCTGGTTTGTTGAAAACGCTAGAGGAGAAAGGAGAGTAATATAGACCTTTCAATCAACCTCTTGCAACAATGGCTTTAGAACGTTACGCCTAGTTGCTTCCATATATATAAATCGTAACTTATTTAAAAAACACATTTTAATTTTACAAAAATGGCAGATTTGAAAAAATTCGCAGAAGAGTTAGTAAACCTAACAGTTAAGGAAGTACAAGAACTTGCTGAGATCTTGAAAGATGAGCACGGTATCGAGCCAGCTGCTGCTGCTGCACCAGTAATGGTTGCAGGTGGTGCTGAAGGTGGTGCTGCTGCAGAAGAAAAAACTGAATTCGACGTAATCTTGAAGTCAGCTGGTTCTGCTAAATTGAAAGTAGTTAAAGCTCTTAAATCAGCTGCTGGTTTAGGTTTGAAAGAAGCTAAAGAATTAGCTGATTCTGCTCCTGCTCCAGTAAAAGAAGGTATCTCTAAAGAAGAAGCTGAAGCTCTTAAAGACGCATTAGCTGCTGAAGGTGCTGAAATCGAAATCAAATAATTTTAGTTTATTCTAAAATTAATCGATATAGATATAGGGTGAGTCTAACGACTCACCCTTTTTTTATGTGATTTTTTTAGAGGTAATACCTGTTGTTTTTTTAATAACTGCCTGCTATGTTACTTATAAATCTTTGTAGAATACGTCATTGCCCCATAGTAGACATGAATAATATTTACTCCAATAAATAACTCATCTCTTTCCAATTGAAATTGATTGTTTGACATTCTGCTAAAGCGTTTGCTCTTTCCATTTGAAGAAATAATAGTAAAAGAAATAGGTTTAATTTCAGTGCCTAATAAAAAGGTATAACTATTTGAATAAGTACATACTTTAAATGTATTTTGACTCTTTCCATCCAAAACAGTTAACGGTCCATAGTGTTTTTCTGATCCATCAAAGTCTACTTGTATCATTTTATAATAAACCTTGGGTCCATAATTTGGTGTATTATCTACTGTCGAATATTTTAACAAAGTATTCGAATTACCTGCTCCCTTTACTTTTGAAAATTCAATCCAATTCATTTTGTCAATAGATTTAAGAAGAATAAAATAATCATTATTAATTTCTTGAGCTGTTGACCATTTCAATACATTTTTATCATTGTGCTTACTTACTTCAAAGGAATAAAGTTCAACAGGTAAATTTATATCGCAAAAACCTACTTCTTTTGTATAACAATCCCCATTAATTTCTATGGAAGGTGAATCACTTACTATTGGTGTATGATGATCATCAAAAAAATCTCCTAATACGATTAGTTCACTTTTATTCCCTTCAATATTAATTTGACCACTCCCTATATCAGATCTATGAAAATTTTCATTAACTGTTAAACCACCTCCATTCTTCACAAATAAATTTCCATTATCAATAATCAAATTATTTTCAACAACAACACTTCCATAGATCTCTACTTGTACATTATTTTGATCCATTTTAAAGTCTCCTAATATTAATAGTTCTCCATCAGGGTTAATAATAAACCTACCATCAGCTTCTAGCTCTAAATAGATACCATTGATATAATCACTTAAATTAAACTCAATGGTTAAAGATTTAGAGCTTCCTAAGATTACTTTATCATTATTATTAGGGTATCCACTACCTCCATCGATTTTAGTCCAGTTATCTGTATTTGTCCAATCCTCCCAAGATGAAAATGTTTTATTACCGTTTGGATAATAATCGGTTGCAAATAAATTAGTGGTCGCAAAAAAAATTGAGATAAAAATTAATAGTTGTTTCATAGTTAATCGTTTTTCATTTCACTTCACTAACATAAAGTAAAAGCTAATTAAAAACGTCTCATTTTATAACTTGAACCAACTTACCATTGTACCACTAGATAATTCGGTACATGTGATTTATATCTATATCCAATATCAAATAATAAAAAAAGCTACCCTGTACCCAGAATAGCTTCTTTATATAGTTTAAAACTTTTTTATTTAATCATTTCATAATTCCATTTATCAAAAGCATAACTCCAATTTGAGTTCACTTTATCTATCACATCTTTAGGGAAATTATATTCATGTTTTTTATGCGACCCTAAACCTTTTAAATAGTCTTCCATATAAGGTTTAGCCTTTTCAAAATCACTTATCTGAAGTGTTTTATAAATATCCGATAAATAACCTAAGTTGTCTTTCGAAAATTCCTCATATTTAATTTCAATGAGATTTCCATCAGGTATTAATTGTTTATCGGATTCATATTTATCATACATCTTAGTAAAGACATTCAATATATTATCTGACAATTGATCATCCGAAATTTCCTGAAATTTTTGACTTGGTAAGACTCCTTTAAAAAATCTAAACGTTGAACCATATACTTCATATGGGTTTCTATAAATATAAATGAATTTCGCATTTGGAAATACTTTTAATATTTCGTCGACTCTTGCAGTGTGAGGAGGATTTTTTGATAAAAATCTTTCACCTTTAGTTTGCCATAAAGCAAGTTTTGCAAATCTTAAATAGTCGTCTCTCCATTTTTGTTTTTGCGCCTCTGATAATCCCTTTCCTAATAGAAATTTATCAAAAATTCGTATTGTATCTTGAGGAAAATACCAGAAATAGTAAAAACTCATATCATGAATATTTCCTAAAGCAAACTCCTCTTCTTGAGGAAATTTTGGATCCAATTTTAAACCATCTGCAGGACGTTCTTTAGGCATAAAAATTTTCATCATAGCAGTAAATAAATTTTTACCGAACATCAATGCATTTGGAAAAACACTTTGAAATGTATTTACAAAACCAAACTGTGGATCTTTACTTAATAAATTATGTAAATGAGTAGTGCCACTACGCCAATGACCAAGAATAAAAACTGGATCTTTATCAATACTTATTTTATCGGATTTCTTATACAGAAAATCTTGGTTAATTTTTTCAACAGGATAACAAAGTGTACTGATTAGCTTTGCTTTATTAAACTTATTTTTAAACTGAGGTTCAATAGTGTACTCTTCTTGTATTTTATTAAAATTGGACAATGCACTCCCCGATAGAGTTGCCATATCTAATTTATCAAATGAGGCCATAATTATCTTTTGGATTAATTGATAGATGATTTAATCTATATGTATAACGTATTTTCTTCTAATTAAATTAAGATAATTTACATTTATTGTAATAAATGTATACATTCTAACAAAATTAACACACATGTAAGTTTTAATTGATTTTTCAACTTTTTCAAACAAGAAAATAGAAAATATTTAACGAATTAAATAATGAGTAATTGTACTTAGATAACTACTTAATTATAACTATTTCAACTTAGGATATTAATATATTATTAAAAATACACTTTATTATTAACTAATATTGTTTATTAAAATAAAATATATTAGAATTGTATCAACATAAAAACGAAGTAAGAAAATATGATTCTCACAAAGTTTTTATTACACTTTATTAAACTAATCAACTAACATTACAAACATTTTTTTTATCTGTGTTAAACAAACTTTCAACTAAAGTAACTAAACTAAGTTAACGCAGAATTTTTTAAAGACAATTAACAAAGACAACCTATGTTGTCAATTACTTTACAAACTTCAACTCTACAAAAAAAGTGGTAGAAAACAATTCATGTTTACTACCACTTTTGTTTTGTAAAAAAACTGAAATAAGTTAGCCAACTACAACTTCTAACATATCTCCTAAAAGGTATTTTTCTATCATTTGTTTAACATCTGCCGTGGTGATAGATTGTATTCTACTTACATAGGTATCATAATAATCAAAGTCTAAACCTTTCTTATATAATCCCTTTGTTATTTCTAATAGAGATAAATTAGAATTAATGGACATAATAAAATTTCCAGCCATATAGTTTTGCACTGTATTTAATTCTTCAAGAGTAATCTCTTCTTCCGCTAGTTTTCTTATCTCCTTATATATTTCTGTAATAGCAGTGTCTTTTAAGTCTTTTTTGACATCTGTTGCTATAATAAAATATCCTTGGTTTTGTTCATTTCTAAAAGAAGAATGAATTCCATAAGTCAATCCTCTTTCTTCTCTTATATTTTTCATTAATCGAGATCCAAAATACCCTCCTAGCATTTCGTTCATTACTGAAAATGCTTCAAAATCTTTATTGGGTAAGGTAAATGTTGGACACCCAATTCTTAAACTCGACTGTACTGCATTTTCTTTTGATTCATAAATTTTCAATTCTTTTGATTGAATTGAATTCACGAAATTTGGATACACTACTTCAGCAGCAGCATTAACGTTTATACTACCTAAATATCGGTTTAAGGTGACGAAACATTCATCATCAAAATCACCAGAAAGAAATACTTCAAAGGGTGCTCCAATGATATGATTTTTATAATAATCAGAAATTTCTGACAATGAAATACTCAAAATTTGGTCAGAAGTTAAAGTTGACCCGAATGAGTGATTTTCTCCATAAAAGGACTCCCTAAACTTTTTTGTAGCTAAATAAGATGTTTTTTCTTCTGCTAGTTTCTTTTGTTGTAGAACTACTTGTAGAATATGATCAAACTCTACTTGTGAAAACTCAGAATCAATTAAATACTTATTGACGATAACAATAACTTTATCAAAATATCTTTTTAAGCAATGCCCCGAAATGGTAAAAGAATCCAAATCATTTGAAACATTAATAATAGCTCCATAGGAGTCTAAATATTCATGTATTGCAGCGCTATCCATTCCTTTAAGACCTTCTCCTAACATTTTAGATGTTAAAAATGAAGTCCCTTTTACATCTTCTACAAGTTTACCTCCTTTGATCACTATTGAGAAGTGAACAATTGGTTGAGCATTATTCTTTAGAACGAATACTTTACAGTTATTGGTTAATAATAACTCTTCAGGCTTTTGTAATGAAAAATCTTTTAATTGATAAGATTCTGGAGCTATAGAACGATTTAGGGTATTACTCATAAAAATATAGATTGTTCATGGAATAATATATTTTGAATAAAAAAGGTGAGATAAATTTAACTCACCTCACCTTTTTTAGATAAAATTTATTTTTAAATATCATCTGCATCTAAGACGTCATTACCTCCTGCAGGATTATATGATTTTTTCTTTTTAATAGAATTTTTTCCACCAAAATTAAATGACAATGAAAACCTCAAAGTATCTTCTAGTGGATTGTTTCGTTTAAATGACAATAAATAAGCAAAATCAAGAGTCACAACTTGGTATTTAATACCTAAACCTAATTGCATATATTGTCTATCTCCTTTGTCTGGGTGTTCATAAAAATAACCCATTCTCGCGGCAAACATATCATTATACCAATACTCTGCACCAACACTCCACATTAATTCCTTCATTTTCTCAGAAAATCCTCCTGGAGCTTTTGTAAGTCCATTCCACATTCCTTCAAGAATACCTACTGATCTAAAATCATATGTTGAGTCTGGAGTTGGTACTAATAATTTATTCATATCAACACCAAATGTCAACTTATTATATGCATCTAAATCAAGTGTAAGTGATGTACCTAGCTTTAGGTTCGTTGGTAAGAAATCCTCTTGTGATGAAGCCGAATAGTTCATCTTTGTACCAATATTAGATACATTCCATCCCCAAGCGAATACTCCTGAATACTGTCCAAGTTTTACATCTGGATTAGTAAAGTAACCAGATATGTCAGCAGCAAAACCATGAGCTGGTTTACTATCTACATTTCCTCCTGATAAAGAACCTGCTAAATTGGAATAAATATATCTTGCTGATACAGCCATGCTATATCTTTTATTCAACTGCATCGCAAAATGACCATCAAAAGAATATTCTCTTGGATTAAACAGTTGAAGCGTATTACCATTATCATCAGTAAATTGAATACTTCCTAAATCGAAATATCTCATACTGAAACCTACCGTTTGTCGCTTATTCAAACGCTTATAAGCAGATAAATAACTTAACGACATATCTCCTACAATTTTCTGTAACCATGGATTGTAAGACAATGAAGCTCCCCAATCGTCTTCAATAAATGCATATTTTGAAGGGTTCCAATGTGATGAAGATACATCTGGTGATGTTGCTACACCCATATCACCCATAGCAGCACCACGAGCTTCAGGGGATATATTTAAAAACGGTACAGCTGTAATAATAGGATTACTATTAGCGCTACCACCATTAATAATATTTGAAGGTGGGTTTCCACTACCACCTGTTTGAGCCTTTATTTCTACTACAAATATTGATAGAAGTAATAATAAAGCGAATGAATTCTTGAAATTGAACATAACTATATGCTAATCGTATTATAAAAGTCGAAAAAAATAGCTGTGATGAGCCAAACTAATTATGTGTAAAGTAATATATAGGCAGATGTCTAAATTTTATTTAAATAAAGATAAGTAATCCTTTTTAATATAAGTCAAAATTCTGCTAAATAACTATTATTCTGATAGTTTTTACAGATTGTAAGCCTAAATTCGGACTATCAATGATTAATTGTATTACGTAAACACCTTTATTTAGTCCTATTTCAGATTTTATACCTTGATAATTTAAAGAAATAATATCATCTGAATTTTCATAAAAAAATTCATTTTTAAGAACAATTCTTCCTGACATTTCAATCAAATTAGATTGTACTTTAATATCTTTTCCTCCAAGGTTATGTCTAAATGAAAGAGTAAATTGATCATTTACAGGATTAGGATATGCTTTAAGTTCTTCAATTTCTATCTCATTAATATAACTCACATAAAAACTAATTCTTTTTTCTGATCTATTATTTAAAGCATCCCATACAATTAGATCTAACGTGTGCTCTCCTTCTGATAAATCATTTACTGGAAATACTAATGAATAGGTATTCTTTTTATTAGATATTGGTTGTATATAATCATTCACTACCCATGATGTATCGCCATCATCTAAAATAAGCATAGCATCATGTCCTACTCCTATTCCAGAAATATTAATACCTGAATCATCATATAATTTTGCATGCAAATAAAAATCAGGATATGTATTTCGTATGGTAGAGTCACCATTTAAACTTAAAGAGATTTCAGGTGGATTGTTATCAATAACAGGTTGATCAGAAGTCCCTCCTATTATGATATTCATTTCACTACCAATTGCCTCATCTAAATTTTCCTCTTTAGCATATAGGCTTAGCTTAGCTCTATCAAAATTATATCTTATATCAAGCGGTACTACAAAATCTAATTCAAATTCACCGTTTACGATATTAGAAACCCCTCTAAATAGTTGAAATTTTCTTTCATCATATTCAAATACTGTTTCACTTCCATCATTACCTCTTGTTGAAGATAAAGTCGGTTTTTCATATAACGTAATAAATAGTTCACCGTTAAACGACGAATTTCTTGAAGATTGGTTAAGAATTTCACCTTTTAACCTTACCCTATCTAAAGCTTTTATAGTATCTGTTTGTGATAACAGGTTTCCATTTAACTCGGTAATGACTACTTCATTTTCAGGTATGAATAAACGCATTGATGGATCTCCTAATAAAGCAAAGTTCCTATTATTCACTCCTTGAATACTTGCATTTTTAGTCGATTTCAAAACATCTCCTAACCTTGGATATTCTCCATCTTGATTTTTTTGAAAAACATTATCATAAAAGGCATTATTGATAATAAAATTACTTGATGCATATACAGGACGTGTTGTAGTCATCATTGCTATTGCCCCCCCGTAAGGATTAAATAGCAATTGTTCTGCTGCTGAAATAAAATTAGGATTATCATATCTACCAAACTCACATGTTGCTGTAAAAAACATAGGTAATTTTTGATAGTTTCTAAAATTATTGATCATTTCAAGATCTAAAATAGTTTCATCAGCCCACCTTGCTACTGAACCATGTCCACTATAATTAACAATTAAAGCTCCTTCATCATTAATAGTTTTATAAACTAGATCATAAGTTGCTGGTGCTATTGCTCCAATTGGAGAAGGTTCCTTTGGAAGATTATCAATATATATTCTCTTCGAATTAAAATTTGAATTATTTTCTTCAACTATTACAGCTAATTTATTGGCATCCCTTTGATGAGTATTACTATCACCATCATCTGCCACAAAAAGAATATCTTTTTTCCATTGTTCTCTATTAGATGTTATGGTGTCATAATCAATAAGTTTATTTACAAGAACTTGGGCTGTTTCTATATCTCGTACAGGTAGTCTACCTACACCAATCTCTAAGTCATGTAGTTCAACATTTCCATCTACATTTTCGCCCCAAAAACCTTCATTATCATCAAAAAAACCAAAAAAATCTTCAGAAGAAAATGTTTGTGTTCTCATTAAAACATTTCTTGATTCATAAATAGGTACTTGACTAGAGTTGGAAAAATTTTGACCTATATAATCATAAGATCCTTGTCCAAATAATAGTAAGTATTTAAATTTTTGATTATTTCTATCATAAAGACTTTTGGCAAAATCCCTTATTGCTGTAATGTCTTGTCTCCCTGATGAAAACTCGTTGAAAACTTCTGTAGTAGTTACAACATGAACATCTAGGTTGTCATTAGTTTCTCTATGGTTTTTTAATTGATTAGCTTGTTGTCTATAATCAGGAGCAGTAACAATCAATAAATCAGGAACACTAATATTTCTTAGATCCTGATTAGGAATTTTTTCTTGAAATAATGGAGATTTTATATCTTCCCTATTAAAAGCTATTACTGAAAAATAATTATTCGTTTTTCTTAAAGAACTTCTTGAGTTATTATTATTTAGTTGATAAATATTTTGCTTATTCGTTATATCCCATATCTCTAGTAGTCCATTGTTCTTAATACTCGCTAAATCAGTAGTTGTATTTTCAAAAAAGCCAAATAAAAGAAGTCCTCCATTGACTTGTTTTAGATCGTTTGAAACATTTAAAGTGATGTAATCCAAATATCCTTCTGAATCAGAAAGAGGTTTGTTAAAATTCACATTGATAGTAATGTTATCACCTAAAGAATTATTTGAATACGAATCAAACAACTCATTCACCATGTGTCCTTGGTTTCCATATCTATATGAATTAAAACTTGGAGCTGAAGGAACTGATATTTCGCCTCTTGCTACACCATTTGATGAAAATTGAAAAGTACTAATCTCACGGGACTTGGCCATTACGCCTGCTTTTATACGGATTTTAGAAGGTGTAGACTGTGGCAATACATCAAATACGATTTCATTTGAGTTGGTTGTTGATAAATTTTCACCAAACCAAAACCTTCCTGATGGCTCACTTAAACCTTTAACACTTTCAATTTCATGATGATATGATGAAATTAATTGATCAAATTGTTCACTATTTACCCCAGACACACTATTTAATTCTATTCTTAATGGTGTGCCTTCATTTTTTATTACTAGATAATAATTATTAGTTTGGCTATATAAGTTTAATTCTTGATCAACAAATTTTTCTAATGAATCTATTATTATTTTATTAGGACCTTCTCCATAAAATAAAAAGTAATCGTTTTGTGAAAAGGTATTAGTATTGTCACCTACAAATTTCATAGGTACCTCTAAAAGTTGATCAGGTCTCTGGTCTGCATTTTTTTGTGGTAGCATTCCTCCTACGAAACCATATAAATAGACTTGATTTGGTTTTATGGTGGAAGTATTTATCCCAATTTCTGATAAAAAAGATAAATCAATTTTATAGATAGCATTATCAACCACTTCTAGCTTATAAACATCTCCATTAGCAAGGGGAGATTGTCCAAAAGAAGTGAAGTATGGAATGAATAATAGAAGATAAAAGTGAATGTAAGTTTTTATAGAAGTCATATAATTATATCATCACATCGAAATGTAACTACAAGATAAAAAAAAAGCATGATCAAATGAATGATCATGCTAATTATTAATAAATAACTGTTAATTAGTTATTTTCTTGTATCATTTCCAAGAAGCGAGTAAATAAGTATCTCGAATCATTTGGTCCTGGAGAAGCCTCTGGGTGATATTGTACCGAAAATGCTTTCTTTCCAAGTACTTTAATACCCTCTACAGTTTCGTCATTAAGGTTAGTATGAGTTAATTCAACCGAATCATTCTTCTCAATACTTTCCATACTTACGGCAAAACCATGATTTTGAGATGTCACTTCTGATCTACCAGAATCTAAATTTTTCACAGGATGGTTCGCTCCTCTATGACCATGGTGCATTTTATAAGTTTCAAGGCCAGTAGCTCTTGAAATTATTTGATGACCAAGACAAATACCGAAAAGCGGTTTATCTGCTTCTAATATTTCTTTAGCAGTAGTAACAGCATAGTCCATTACAGATGGATCGCCAGGTCCATTTGATAAAAAGTAACCGTCTGGTTTCCATTGTTTCATTTGTTCAAATGTAGTATTTGAAGGGAATACTTTACACAACATACCTCTAGAAGTAAAGTTGTCTAAAATTGATTTTTTAATTCCCAAATCAAGTACTGCAACTTTAACAGCAGCTCTTGGATCACCTACAGTATAAGGTTCTTTAGTAGTAACAACTGATGATAATTCTAGACCTTCCATATTAGGTGTAGCTTGTAATTGCTTTTTAATCACCTTCAAATCGTCAGTCTCAGATGTAATAATAGCGTTCATCGCACCTTTTTGACGTATATGTCTCACAAGTGCACGAGTATCGATGTCTGCAATACCTACTAAGTTAGCTGAATCTAAATAGTCTTGAAGTGAGCCTTCAGCAGTACTTCTTGAGAATACGCTTGAAAAGCTTTTTACAACAAGACCATTAATTTGTGGCTTATTAGATTCATTTTCGTCAGTTACTGTTCCATAGTTTCCTATGTGAGATACAGTATTTACAATGATTTGGCCGAAGTATGATGGATCTGTATAGATCTCTTGGTAGCCCGTCATACTTGTGTTGAAACAAATTTCGCCTGTTGTTGTACCAATTGCTCCGATGGCTGTACCCTTATAAGTGGTTCCATCTTGAAGCATTAAAATGGCAGTCTTCTTCTCCATTGATATTACAGTCTAGTTGAACTTAGTTGCACAAAAATATTAAAAAATTTGGGTATGATTATATATCCACCTAAAAAAAAGGGAAATGATTAAGATAACCATTTCCCTTTTTATAATTATTGAATTCTCATCTGAATTATTCAGCTGATTGTTCGTTATTATTTTCTTCAGTTGCTGGTGCTTCTGGAGCAGCAGGAGCTGAAGCTTTTTTCTTTCTACGACGAGTTTTTGTTTTCGTCTCTTTTACATTGTAAACTTCGTTGAAGTCAACAAACTCGATCATTGCCATTTCAGCACCGTCACCTAAACGACGACCTGTTTTGATAATACGAGTATAACCACCTGGACGGTTGATTACTGCATCGCGAATTGATGAGAATAACTCAGAAGTCGCGAATTTATCACGAAGGTAAGAGAATACTACACGACGAGAGTGCATTGTATCACTTTTTGACTTAGTTACTAAAGGCTCAACATATTTACGTAAAGCTTTTGCTTTTGCAACAGTAGTGAAAACACGCTTATGTTCGATTAAAGAACAAGCCATGTTAGCAAGCATTAATTCTCTATGCTTCTTTTGTCTACCTAAGTGGTTAAATTTTTTACCGTGTCTCATTTGTTAAAATGATATTGCAACAGCCGTATTAGGCACTGCTACATGATTAATAATTATTAAAGGACGGAATAACTTCCAAAAAGCCTTAGCTTTTCTTTAGCCGGTAATTTACTAACTGCCGTGTCCAAGGAACAGCTAGTCATTAATATGGTGAGTGACTAATCTTCCTCTAAACGGTATTTGGTCACATCCATACCAAATGATAATTTCTTATCAGTCATTAGTTGTTCTAACTCAGTAAGAGATTTCTTACCAAAGTTTCTGAACTTCATCATATCTGATATTTCTAAAGATGCCAAATCTCCCAAAGTTTTAACATCTGCAGCTTTCAAACAATTGTAAGCACGAACCGAAAGATCCAAATCAGATAAAGAAGTTTTAAGAAGCTTACGCATTCTTAAGTATTCATCATCAATTTCAACTTGATTATTATCATCTCCGTCGTCAATAATCATATTATTGTCAGAGAATAACATAAAGTGTTGGATAAGGATATTTGCAGCATCTTTCAATGATTCTTCTGGTTCAACAGAACCATCAGTCATCACTTCAATCACTAATTTTTCAAAGTCAGTACGCTCGTCAACTCTAAAGTCTTCGATATGGTATCTAACATTTTTAACTGGAGTGAAGATTGCATCAATTGGAATAAAACCTACAATATCATCAGCTTCACTCTCAGCTTGTTCGTCAGCAGATAAGTATCCACGGCCATTCATCATAGTGAATTCTACCTGTAGATTAACGCTCTCGTCCAAATTACAAATAACAAAATCCGGGTTAAGAATTTTGTATTCTTCTGTAAACTGAGCGATATCACCCGCTTTAAATTCGCTTTTACCACTGATGTTGATGTTGATTTTTTGCGACGGATTTTCTACTTCAGCCTTAAAACGCACTTGTTTTAAGTTCAAAATAATTTCGGTCACATCTTCTACAACGCCATCAATAGCAGAATATTCGTGAAGTACATTTGGGAATTTGATACCCACGATAGCATATCCTTCAAGCGACGATAGTAATATACGTCTAAGAGCGTTACCAACTGTTACGCCGTATCCTTTTTCAAGAGGTTTAAATTCGAAAAGACCTTTAAATTCATCAGCCGTTTCCTTTACCAACTTGTCAGGTTTTTGAAAAGCAAGAATGGACATATAATGATTGTGGTTTTAAAAAGTTTAATAAGATCATACGAAAAGCTTCTAAGAACGTTAAAATAACATTCTTAGAAGCATTTTCCAAAGATCTATATTACTTAGAGTACAACTCGACGATAAGTTGCTCTTGAATATTTTCTGGGATCTCGTCTCTCTCAGGGTTTTGAACGTATTTACCTGTCAATTCTTGAGCGTTATATTCTAACCAAGAATAAGCAGTACGTTGCTTACCTGTCGTAGCCTCTTTTACAACTTTGTTAGTTTGTGATTTAGCACGAATACCAATCACGTCACCTGATTTCAAAGTGAAAGAAGGAATGTTCACTACTTTACCGTTCACAGTAATGTGTTTGTGCGATACTAATTGTCTCGCAGCTCTACGAGTAGGAGCGAATCCTAAACGATATACTGTGTTATCAAGTCTCGCTTCTAAGAACTGTAATAAGTTCGTACCAGTGATACCTGATTTGTTCGCAGCTTTTTCGAAAATGTTACGGAACTGACGCTCTAATACACCATAAGTGTATTTAGCTTTCTGCTTAGCAGCAAGCTGGATAGCATATTCAGACTGCTTACGACGTCTGTTTTTACCATGCTGTCCTGGAGGATACGCCTTTTTCTTAAGTTCCTTGCATGCCCCGAAGATTGGATCATTAAACTTTCTAGCAATCTTCGATGTAGGCCCTGTATATCTAGCCATTTCTCTAGAATTTTTAGGAGTGTCTTTAAAAATTAAATTTTTTCAGGAGGTGCTAATGATCTCTGTCGTGGCTTAATACGACAGACCCTTACTTTAATAACACACTCATACCGAATGTTCTCAAATAAGAGAAGGTCAAATCAGACTCTTCTTCTTTTAGGAGGACGACATCCGTTATGTGGTAGTGGAGTACAATCTTTGATGATAGTAACCTCAATACCTGAATTTTGTACAGTACGGATAGCCGCTTCACGACCTGAACCCGGACCTTTTACAAACACCTCTGCTTTACGCATACCTAAGTCAAATGCAACTTTCGCTGCATCAGATGATGCTTGTTGCGCAGCATAAGGAGTGTTTTTCTTTGAGCCTCTGAAGCCCATTTTACCAGCTGAAGACCAAGAAATAACTTGTCCTTCTTTGTTGGTGAAAGAGATGATAATGTTGTTGAAAGATGCTTTGATATGCACTTCTCCCTCCTGAGTTACATTAACTACTCTTTTCTTAGCTTTTTCGTTTTTTCTTCTTTGAGCCATAATTCTTTTATGTTCAGCTAAGCGCTATGAACTAAATTATTTCTTCTTGTTTGCAACAGTCTTACGTTTACCCTTACGAGTACGTGAGTTGTTCTTGGTATGTTGACCACGAACAGGCAAACCTCTTCTGTGACGAAGGCCTCTATAAGATCCAATATCCATCAATCGCTTGATGTTTAGTTGAATTTCTGATTTTAACTCACCTTCGATTTTGTGACCTTCTGTGATAAGTTCACGAATCTTTTGTGATTCTTCGTCAGTCCAATCTTGAACTTTTTTATCCTCGCTTACTCCAGCTTCAGCAAGGATACTCGCCGCTGACGCTTTTCCTAATCCAAAGATGTATGTTAAAGAAATAACACCTCTTTTGTTGTTAGGAATGTCAACACCTGCAATACGTGCCATGTTTTACTTGTGAACGGTTTTGTAAAACTAAAATTAATTCTTGTAGTTGTACTAAGAATTATCCTTGACGTTGTTTATGTCTTGGATTCTTCTTGTTGATAATGTACAACTTACCTTTGCGGCGGATGATTTTATCATCAGCGCTGCGTTTTTTGATAGAAGCTTTGACTTTCATTGCTCCGAATTTTTAAACGTATAAAATCCCTGATTTAAATGTCAAGGCACCCGAAAGTCGCCTATCCATGCTCAGTCTATCCAAATAATCTTGAATACATCACATGCACTAAACATACCTTCATCTTAATTAGGCAAAAATACAAGGAATAATCCCGGTATTTTGTTACTGCGTGTTAATCTATTTGAATAACACCAAATTCAGGCCTGCAAAGATAGGTATTTTTTTTGAATTATTTATATCTATAAACAATTCTTCCTTTAGTAAGATCATATGGAGACATTTCCAAACGAACTTTGTCACCTGGGAGGATACGAATGTAGTGCATACGCATCTTACCAGAGATGTGTGCTACAACTTGATGTCCATTCTTTAGCTCCACACGGAACATTGCATTAGAAAGGGCCTCTACGATCGTACCGTCTTGGGTAATATTAGATTGTTTTGGCATTTGATATTATTTTTAATTAAAATGGATATACTTCCTCGATGTACTTGAACGTTGTCAACACTTCTGTTTGGCCATTAATAACAGCCACAGTGTGTTCATAATGAGCTGATGGTTTACGATCTCTCGTGCGAATTGTCCAACCATCTCTGTCTTGAGTAATTGCTCTTGTTCCTAAATTAATCATAGGTTCAATTGCGATTACTAATCCATCTTTGATTTTCAAACCTCTACCACGTTTCCCATAGTTAGGTACTTCTGGCTTTTCATGGAGGTGTCTACCTAAGCCATGACCAACCAATTCTCTAACAACACCGTAACCATGCATTTCAGCATGTTGCTGAACTGCAAAGCTTACATCACCAATTCTGTTATTGATTTTACAAGCATCAATTCCTTTTTGAAGTGATTCTTTAGTAACCTTTAAAAGTTTCATTACTTCAGGCTCAACTTCACCCACAGGGTAAGTATAAGCACTATCAGAATGAAACTCATTTAAAAGAACTCCACAATCAATAGAGATTACATCTCCACTTTTTAATTCATAATCGGAAGGAATACCATGTACAATAACATCATTTAATGACATGCACAATGTATTTGGGAACCCATTATAATCCAAGAATGAGGGGTGAGCCCCATTGTCCATGATAAATTCTTTAGCGAGTTTATCAATAGCACTAAGGCTTACCCCTTCTTTGATATTCTTTGCGATTTCACCGTGCGTTCTGCCAAGTAAATCGGCACTGATACGCATCAGTTCAATCTCTTCTTCTGTTTTGTAGTATACCATTAGACTGTTGCCACGTTTTGGCGTCCTTTGATATTTCCAGACTTCATCATTGAATCATAATTTTGCATAAGCAAATATGATTCGATTTGCTGAAGAGTATCTAAGATAACACCCACCATGATAATAAGTGATGTACCACCATAGAATCTAGAAAAGCTTGCACTTACACCCAACATACTAGCGAAAGCAGGTAATATTGCTACTACCGCAAGATAGATTGCTGAAGGTAATGTGATTCTATCTAGAATCCAGCTAATGAAGTTCGAAGTTTCTTCACCTGGCTTTACATTTGGAACGAATGCATTATTTCTTTTTAAATCTTCTGACATTTGATCAGGATTGATCGTAATGGCCGTATAGAAATACGTGAAGATTAAGATTAGTAATGCAAATGTCGCGTTATAAGCTACAGAAGTAAAATCAGAAAAATTCTGTTGTACCCATCTAGCTGTATCACTTGTTTCTGCCCAAATGTTTGCAATCATAGAAGGAAGGAACATTAATGATTGTGCGAAAATGATAGGCATCACGTTCGCAGCATTCACTTTTAATGGAATATAAGAACGTTGACCAGTAGCCAATGTACGTTTCTTACCTCCAGCTCCAACAACTTGACGAGCATATTGAACAGGTACTTTACGAACAGCTGCGTTCAATAGAACAACACCCATTACAATAAAGAACAATGCAATTAACTCGGCAACAAACAAGATATTTTGATCTAATTGAGCAACTTCTTGATACAATGCCGTTGGGAAACTAGAGATGATACCAATCATGATTAACATGGAGATACCATTACCAATTCCTTTTTCTGTGATTTTTTCACCAAGCCACATACAGAAAATTGTACCCGCTGTCATAATGATTATGGAAGCTGGGTAAAATAATGACTGTTTGATGACGATTGCCTCCGTAGGGATCGTAGAATATAAATATCCTGATCCTTGAAAGAGTGTAATCACGATCGTCAAAACACGCGTAATTTGGTTAATTCGTTTACGTCCAGATTCCCCTTCCTTTTGCATACGCTGGAAGTAAGGCACTGCCATACTTAACAATTGGATCACAATGGATGCCGAAATGTAAGGCATGATACCCAAGGCGAAGATGGATGCTCTTGAGAATGATCCACCTAAAAAGGTGTTCAACATTCCTAGAATTCCCCCCGAATCAGAGTTTAACTGAGACGGATCAACGCCGGGCAGTACGATATACGAGCCCAATCTAAAAATCGCTAGGAGCATCAGAGTGAATAAAATTCTGTTTCTTAGCTCCTCGATTGAAAAAATGTTCTTCAGTGTCTTGACAAACTTGTTCATAGCTTCTTACAATGTAATCGCTTTTCCGCCTGCTTTTTCGATTGCCTCTTTAGCAGATGCAGAGAAAGCGTTCGCCGAAATCTCTACTGTTGCAGTTAGTTCGCCATTACCAAGAACTTTAACTTTACCGTTCTTAGAAATAACTCCTAACTCCACGAATGTCTCTAACGCGAAAGTAGTAATACCCTTTTCATCAGCGATCTTTTGGATGTTCTCCAAGTTGATCGGAGTATATTCAACTCTGAAAGGGGATTTAAAACCAAATTTAGGCACTCGGCGTTGTAGTGGCATTTGACCTCCTTCGAAGCCAAACTTCTGGCTATAACCAGAACGCGACTTAGCACCTTTGTGACCACGTGTTGACGTGCCACCACGGCCTGAGCCTTGTCCACGACCTACACGCTTATTTTGGCGTACTTTACCACCTTTCGCAGGACTTAGTGTATGCAGTTTCATGACTGTTTCCTAATTAATACCTTTTAAAGTACTAATGCTAAATGCAAAAGTACAAAGAAATTACAACTCTTCAACGCTGATTAGGTGATCAACTGCTTTTACCATCCCTAAAATCTGTGGATTCACATCTTTTTCGACAGTTTTGTTGATTTTCCCTAATCCTAACGCCTTGATTGTGCGTTTTTGTCTTTCAGGACGACCGATCAACGATCTAACCTGAGTAATACGGATCTTTGCCATAACAGATTAAATTTTTGATTAGCCGTTAAAAACTTTGCTTAATTTCACTCCGCGTTGCTCAGCTACCATGCGTGGGTCACGCAATTTAAGTAGCGCATCAAAAGTTGCTTTAACCACGTTATGTGGGTTAGAAGAACCTTGTGATTTTGCTAATACGTCGTGTACACCTGCTGATTCAAGAACTGCACGCATCGCACCACCTGCGATAACACCAGTACCTGCAGATGCAGGTTTGATTAGCACGCGTCCGCCTCCGAATTTACCTTTTTGAGAGTGTGGTACAGTACCCTTAAGTACTGGAACTTTCATTAGGTTTTTCTTAGCGTCGTCGATGCCTTTAGTGATTGCGTCAGTTACCTCGTTGGCTTTACCCAAACCATAACCAGCAACGCCGTCACCGTTACCTACAACTACGATCGCAGAAAAGCTGAAGCGTCTACCGCCTTTTACTACCTTAGCTACACGCTTAATAGCAACAACTTTTTCTGTAAGCTCTAGATCAGCTGATTTTACTTTTGTTACGTTTTGTTTCATCTCTGACAACTCTTTAGAATTTCAAACCACCTTCTCTAGCACCTTCTGCTAACGCTTTCACTTTACCGTGGTAAAGGTAACCGTTACGGTCAAAAATAACCGTTGAAATACCAGCAGCAGTAGCTTTCTCAGCAACCTTTTTGCCTACTTCTGTAGCCAATGTAACGTTTGATGCTTTGCTTCCAGCATTCATCTCACGTGAATCAGAGGCAACAAGAGTACGGCCAGTTTGGTCGTCGATCAACTGCGCATAGATTGCAGTATTACTTTTGTATACAGAGAGTCTAGGGCGTTCAGCTGTACCTGAAATCTTCTTGCGAATACCCCTCTTGATTCTCAGTCTTCTCAGATCTTTCTTAGTGGCCATACTTGTTATTTTTTACCAGCAGCTTTACCTGCTTTTCTTCTAATCTCTTCACCAACATACTTCACACCTTTACCTTTGTATGGTTCTGGCTTTCTGAATGAACGGATTTTAGCTGCTACTTGACCAACTAATTGTTTGTCCACGCCTTCAACGTGAACTACAGGAGGTTGACCTTTTGCAGTTTCAGCGCTCACTTTGATTTCCGCTGGAACTTGGAAAAGAATTCTGTGTGAATAACCAAGATCAAGGTCTAAAAGTTGACCTTGTACCGATGCTTTAAAACCGACACCTACTAATTCTAATGATTTTTTGTATCCTTCAGATACACCAACCATCATGTTCTGAGTCAAAGCTCTGTAAAGACCGTGCAAAGAGCGGTGGTCTTTATGATCTGAAGGACGTACGAAACGTACTTCAGAACCTTCAACTTCAATAGAGATGTCTTTGTTGATTTCCTGTTGCAATTCACCTTTAGGTCCTTTTACAACGATTACGTTGCTGTTAAGTTTTACCTCAACACCTGAAGGGATTGAAACTGGCTTTTTACCAATTCTTGACATGGTTTCTCAAATTAAGGCTTAAGGCTTCCTCATTTTAGGGAAGCGGTCAGCCGTTATAATTAAAGTATTGTACTAATCTTTATTAGTATACGTAGCAAAGTACTTCGCCACCTACATTATGTTCACGTGCTTCTTTGTCAGTCATCACACCTTTCGAAGTTGAAAGAATTGCGATACCTAAACCATTAAGTACACGTGGCATGTTCTTAGCGCTAGCATACTTACGTAGACCTGGACGTGAAACACGCTCTAAGTCGACAACCGCAGGTTGCTTAGTCACTGGATGGTACTTCAATGCGATTTTAATTACGCCTTGAGTGTTCACACCATCCTCGAACTTGTAGCCTTGAACGAAGCCTTTGTCATGCAGCACCTTAGTCATCTGCTTCTTAATGTTTGAAGCAGGTACTTCTACGATACGCTTGTTAGCGCTAATCGCGTTTCTAAGTCTCGTAAGGTAGTCCGCTATAGGATCTGTCATTGCCATTGCTTGCAAATATTTTTACAGCACATTGTGCCGTAGGTTCCTAAATTAAAATTACCAGCTCGATTTTGTAACGCCTGGGATTTTACCTGCTGATGCCATTTCACGGAATGTAACACGTGAAATACCAAACTTACGCATGTAACCTTTCGGACGTCCAGTTAATTTACAACGATTGTGTAAACGAACCGGTGAAGAGTTCTTAGGAAGAGCATCTAGACCTTCCCAATCGCCTGCTTCTTTTAACGCTTTACGCTTTGCTGCATATTTAGCAACTAATCTTTCGCGCTTGCGTTCTCTCGCTTTTATTGCTTCTCTTGCCATAGTTTCTCGTGTTTACTATTTTTTCTTAAAAGGCATTCCAAATAATTTCAGAAGCTCATAAGCTTCTTCATCAGTATTAGCAGAGGTAGTGAACGTGATGTCCATACCTGTCACCTTCTTTACTTGATCAATTTTGATCTCTGGGAAGATGATTTGCTCTTTCACACCTAAAGTATAGTTACCACGACCATCCAATTTATCTTTGATACCTTGGAAGTCACGTTCACGAGGAATAGCAATAGTAATCAAACGGTCTAAGAATTGATACATTCTGTCACCTCTTAATGTTACGCGAGCACCGATTGGCATTTCTTCACGTAATTTGAAGTTTGAGATTGATTTCTTAGACATCGTCGGTACTGCTTTCTGACCTGCAATAGTAGATAACTCTTCTACTGCGATGTCTACAAGTTTTTTATCTGCAACTGCCTCACCAACACCTCTGTTGATGACGATTTTTTCCAATTTTGGAACTTGCATTACAGACTTGTAACTGAAACGTTCCTTCAATGCTGGAACGATTTCCTCTTGGTATTTGTCCTTTAATCTTGTCGCTGTAGCCATTAGTCGATAAATTTTCCAGTGTTCTTAGAAATTCTTTTCAACTTACCGTTTTCGTCAAGCTTACGACCTACGCGAGTAGCTTTACCCGTTTCAGGGTCGATCAACTTAATGTTTGAAACGTGAATTGGTGCTTCCATTTTTTTCACACCACCTTCAGGCTTTTCAGCCGTAGGTTTGATGTGTTTGGTAACCATATTCACACCTTCAACGATGGCACGCTCCTTCTCACGGTCAACTTTAAGTACAACACCTTCTTGGCCTTTGTTATCGCCAGAAATGATTGTTACTTTGTCGCCTTTTTTGATATGGAATTTTCTATTCATAACTCTTAGAGTACCTCAGGTGCTAACGAAACGATTTTCATAAATTGCTTCTCACGAAGCTCTCTTGCGACTGGTCCGAAGATACGAGTACCTCTTGGCTCATCCTGCGCGCTCAATAGAACTGCCGCATTGTCTTCGAAACGTATGTAAGAACCGTCCTTTCTACGAACTTCTTTTTTAGTTCTTACAACAACCGCTCTAGATACAGTCCCTTTCTTAACATTTGAAGAAGGGATCGCTGATTTTACAGAAACGACAATTTTGTCGCCCACAGAAGCATAACGCTTCTTTGTACCACCCAAAACGCGGATACATAGTACCTCTTTTGCGCCTGAGTTATCTGCTACTGACAGTCTTGATTCCTGTTGTATCATTTGCCTATCCTAATAAGGATTCTTTACTTGGTGATTGTAAAATTTTTAAATTTTGAAGATGGATAAAAGAACGAATTACTTCGCTTTTTCTATTACCTCCACCAATCTCCAACGCTTACGCGCACTCAATGGGCGCGTCTCCATAATTCTAACGGTATCTCCGATACCTGCAGTGTTAGTTTCATCATGCGCCATGAACTTTTTAGTCTTCTTGATATACTTACCGTACATCGGGTGCTTTTGACGTGTTTCCACTTGCACTGAGATCGACTTGTCCATTTTGTCACTTACTACTACTCCTAGACGCTGCTTTCTGAAGTTTCTTTCCATGATCTTCTTCTATCAGGTATCTTAGTTGTTAACTTTCTCGATAGCTCTTAAAACCATCTTCTTGTTTACAGGCGCTAAAAACGTTGACTTTTGCAAGAACTCAGAGATAGACTCACGAGTTACGTTCTCAGCTTTAACCTTTTCCTCCAATTCAACTGTTACTTTTGCATGCAAAGCTGTTTTTAAACGAGCTACTTGCTTTCTAAGTACACTAAGTTGCATTGGGTTCTCTAGTGGTGATACTGCATGAGCATAAGCAAGATCTTCTAATTGCTTTTGAGAAGTTTTAATATTCTCTGCAAGCTCTTCTGAAGACATCCCTCTCACCTGATCCTTTAAATCTTTTGTTTTCATCTCTCAGATTATCCTACGTAGTCTGGTCTGACCACAAACTTCACTTTGATTGGGAGCTTTTGCGCAGCCAATCTCATTGACTCCTGTGCTCTCTCGATTGATACTCCATCAGATTCGAACAAGATTGTTCCGGCTTTCACTGGAGCAACCCAATAAGCAGGGGCACCTTTACCCTTACCCATACGTACCTCGGCTGGCTTGGAAGTAACTGGCTTGTCAGGGAAGATACGAATCCATACCTGACCTTCACGTTTCATTGCACGAGTCATCGCAATACGCGATGCTTCGATTTGACGAGCTGTGATCCAACCTCCTTCAAGCGCTTTCAGACCGAAGCTACCAAAAGAGATGCTATGACCGCGTTGCGCGACGCCATGGCTTCTACTTCTCTCTTTTTGTCTCTTTCTGAACTTGACTCTCTTTGGCTGTAACATTGTTATTCTGTTATTTACCACGCAGGTACTTCCTGCGATATCTTATGTCTAGTGCACAAACATCTCGGAGAACTTGAGCTTGAGAAAGCTAAATTCGTTTTAATAAACAGTATGTAAAATATCTATATTAAAATCTTTAGGACTTTCGCTCATGTCATAATAAACGTAGTTTCCCGAGGTTTGGACTGCAAAAGTATGACACTTTTTTTTGTAAAACAAGTAGTTAGCAAAAAAAACATCAAAATTAAATAACTTTTACATTCCAATCTTTGTGTTTCTTGAATTCGGTAGTCTAGGATGACTTTAGTAATACTATTTCCCCTAATTCCCTGTAAACATACTCCATTTCGTTAGAAGATGTTGTATTAGTTTAGATTTCTTAAGGAAAAAATTAATAATCAACCTACTACAAATTAAATTCAAACTTTAGTATTACAGGTTTAGTACCATTAATACCATATTTTTGAGTTGCATTTTTAGAGGTATTTACTCCATTATTATCAAAACCTAGCCATAAACTTCCGTCTTTTATTAATAAAGCTTCAGCCATCCCATATTTTTCAGGTTCATATAGCTTTTCTCCATCAATAATTACTGACTTTTTATATGAATAATGTCGTACGATTTTATTTAAAGACAAACTATATTGCCCAATACACTGTGCGTTTCGTTCTAAAATAAATAAATCTCCATTATATAAACAGATATCTGATATATCTTTACTGCAACTTTTTTTAATATTTATTTCCTTGATAATTTTATTCGTCAATAAATCAACAACTAAAATAAATGATGGTTGTCTTTCTTTTGCTAAATACAAGAGATTGGATTTATGATCAACTGCTACACCTTCAAAACCAGTGTTTTTTAACCATTCATCTTTAGGTAATGATAAGTTAGACCAATCTATTGGCAACATTGTAGTTGTATGATTATCAAAGTCATACACATACACCTCATTATTTGCCTCATTTATCAAATAAGCTTTTTGATCATATACAGAAATTCCTTCTAGATCTAATTTACCTTCAATACTTAAAGGGTAGCTTGAAATCAGTTCAAAATTATTTTCTTTTTGAACTACGGTATAAATAAATTTATTCTCGAATTTATCACCAACTACGACAAAATCATTTTTATAATTAGATATACCACTTAAATCAAATCTATCTTTATAGTTTGTTAATTGTTTAATTTCTAAAAGTTTCAGTTCTTTTATTTTTTGTGCATTAATATTTAAAGAACTTAATATAAGTACTTTAAATAAAAAAATCATTAATCCTTTTTTCATTCGCTATCAGTTTCTTGAATCCATTGCAAAGCACCAATGTCCGGAGGTGAAAGCCTTTCATTACCTCTTTGATCTATCGTAATACCATTTATATCAATACCTGCTGACCTTGCTGGGCTATCATCTGCTAAGTCAAAATTATAGGTATAGGGGGATTTAAAATATGGATCTATGTTAATTAGATTATTTTCAGGATCATATTGATCACTTATTGTTTTTAAAATATTATTTGTAATACTATTATTAACTCCTTCAGTTATGACAATTTCATTAGATAAATTACCCCATATGATATTATTTATCATATTTAGTTCGATAGGTTCATTTGTACTCTCAAATGCTACAGATGGGTTTTCTCTAAAAAAACCTGTATTCGAATTAACAACCGTGTTGTATAAAAAATCACACTTTCCTCCTGATGCATGTGCATAAGCGTAAGACAAGGTATGGCTAATGATTGTATTTACAATTCTAACATCTGCATTTGTTATGGCTACCCCAACTTGAGACATATTTCTTATTGTAGTGCCTTCTATATCCAAATCAATTACATCATCATTATCATTGTGATACATCAATATTCCTACCCTTGCATTTCTAATTAATGCACCATGAATAATATTATTTTTACTGAGAGAATCAAAAAATAGCCCATCCCATTGCCCTGGAGCATTTTCATATTGGCCGTCTAATCGAATACTCTCTAATCGTATGGTATCTTGGGGTGTTCCTAATAGTTGAAGTGAGCCACTTACAGCTATTTTTGCCTCATTATCGAAAATAATCCTAGTTCCAGCTTCAGCAGTTAATGTAGAGTTTTCCGATACATACAATGAGTCGGTGATAACATAAGGTCTACCTTTTTGCCATGTTACGTTACCTACAAGTATTGCTCCTCCAGAAATATATAAAGGATCCTCGGCAAATGCATTTAATTGAACTGATTGGCGAGTTCCATTGGTAAAAAATGATATATCTGCATTTAATTCTCTAACATCATTCTCATCTTGGTAAGGTACATTAGCTTCAGTGAGTACTAACATACTATCACCACCTCTTAATAGGGTATTATTAATTATTTCTTCTCTTTGACCGTTTACAAGAATAGAATAAACCGAATTAGGGTCATTTAATGATATTTCAGAGATATTTACAGCATTTTCTGATGAATTATAAACTGTAAATCTTTGTGTGACACTTCTCATGTCAATACCTTCATCTTCTTTGGTAGTAAATAATGTATCAAAAAATACTGTATCAGCAGAAAAGGCCAATCGAAATGAAGGGTCTGTAGATATTACTTCATCATCTGGTGTACAACCAATAAGTAGTAATAGTAAGGTTCCAATATATAAGCTAAGTGATTTCAAGCTCCTAATTTAAGTATTTCTTATTAAATTCTTTATATGGTGAAGTATTGAAATTTTCTTTCTCTTCAATCGGTTTAATTGATGATGGTTTTACCCAATCTAAAAATCCTTTTCTCCACACATATGCTAGACCTAAAATCAAAATTCCAACAAAAACAACAATTTCAAATAAGGCAAACCAACCCCATAATCCATTCGTTTGTTCTATTTTTTCAGCATCACCAAAAACAGTTGCCCACGGAAATAAGAATAATATTTCTACTTCAAATAATAAAAAGATTAATGCAACAACATAAAATCGGATATTAAAATTACCCCATGCTGTTCCAAGTGGATCTTCCCCACTTTCATATGTTGTCAATTTTTCTTCGTTCGGCCTTCTAGGTCGTAGTAAAAATGCTGTAAAAAGTCCGCCCAATGCAAAAATTATAGCAACAATTATAAATAATGTAATATTACCGAAGTCTGTTAGCATTTGATTATTCATACAATCTATGAAATATGATCTGTAATTGTTTCTTTTGTAAAAATTTCGATAAAAATACTAACCATATAAACACTATCATAACATGGCCGTACTTTTTGAATCATTTTCTGAGTGGAAAGAATTCTGCGAAAGAAAAAAAGTAGCTCTTCATCAACCTGTTTTGGATTATGAAGTCAGAGAAAAGGAACGAACTCCTGAAGATATTAAAGCTGCTTTAACGCAGGCTTTCAATGTCATGAAAGACGCCGTTAAAACGGGACTAAATGAAGATATGACGTCTCGATCTGGAATGATTGAAAATGGTGGAAAAAAAGTTTTCAAATCACCAATTAACGTTTTATCAGAAGAATTTAAATTACTCATTTCTAGAGCTCTTGCAGCAAAAGAAGTCAATTCGTGTATGGGCAAAGTGGTCGCTGCGCCTACAGCAGGTGCTTCTGGTATACTTCCAGGTGTTTTGGTGACTCTTCAGGAAATTCATCAAATTGATGATGATAAATTACATGAAGCACTATTAATTTCTGCTGGAATAGCATTAATTATGGAGAAAAAGTCTGGTATTGCTGGAGCCGTTGGTGGCTGTCAGGCAGAAACTGGCACAGCTGCTGCAATGGCTGCAGGTGCAATCACGTATTGTTTGGGCGGTAATATTGATATGATTTTTAACGCAGTGGCGATCACAGCACAATGTATGCTAGGGTTGATATGTGATCCTGTAGCGGGATTGGTTGAAGTACCTTGCGTTGTGAGAAATGCAAGTGCTGCTGCGATAGCAAACTCATCCGCTCAAATTGCTTTAGCAAACGTTAGCGGTGTAATACCTGTTGATGAATGTGTTGATGCAATGGGAGAAGTAGGGCAAAGCATGGAAGACCGTTACAAAGAAACCGCCTTAGGAGGTATTGCTGCAACACCTACAGCAAAAATGATTTCCAAAAAGGTATTAATATCAGATATTGATATTATTGACTCTTCAGAAGAATAATTAAAACAGGGAGTATCTTTTAGAGATACTCTCTGTTTATACGTAGCCTTGGAATTTCTTAGCCAATTCTACTCTATTTCTTTCTTTTTCTTCTTCAGTAAATAACTCAAGATTCTTTAATGCAGTTTCAAACTGATCTGCATAGTTCTTATATTTTGCTGACAATGAAGAATTATTTTTTTTCTTAAAACTGAAAGTAACCATAATATTAAATTTTCGAACAATTGATTGAGAATGTTGAATTTCTAAATCACTAAAGAAAAATCTAAAGCGATTTGTATTAAATAGACAACTACATTTCAGTACATGACAAAACTTTGAAGATTATTTTTTATTTTTTTTACTTTCTTCCCAAAATTTATCCATTTGTTCTAAAGTTGTATCATCGAAAGAAAGTCCTTTTTCCTTCATTTTATCTTCTATATAGTTGAATCGTGATATAAATTTTTTATTAGTTCTCTCAAGTGCGTCGGAAGGATTAATGTTCAGAAAACGAGCGTAATTAATCATAGAAAACATTACATCACCGAATTCATCTTCCATTTTCTCAAGGTTATCTGCTCCTTGATCATTGGCCTTTACTTCATCTTTCAGTTCATCAATCTCTTCTTGAACCTTTTTCCAAACATCTTCCTTGTTATCCCACTCAAAACCTACCCCTGCAGATTTATCTTGAATTCTTAATGCTTTAACAATTGCTGGTAATGATTTAGGAACACCACCTAATACTCTTTTAGGTTTATTGCCTTTTTCTTTCAATTTGATTAATTCCCAATTTCGAGCAACTTCTTCTGCATCATTTACATCAATTTCTCCATAAATGTGAGGATGTCTAACAATTAATTTTTCACAAATACTATTCAATACATCTTCAATAGTGAAATCTTTTGTCTCAGACCCTATTTTTGCATAAAAAACTAAGTGAAGCATTACGTCGCCTAGTTCATTTTTAATTTCTTGGGTGTCTTTATCTAATATGGCGTCGGATAATTCGTAAACTTCTTCAATGGTTAAGTGACGTAGAGTATCAAATGTTTGTTTTTGATCCCAAGGACATTTTTCTCTTAAATCGTCCATGATATCTAATAACCTCTTAAATGCTCTTAATCGTGTATCTTCTATATTTATATCGCCTTGCATCTTTTTGATATTTAAATGAGTCAAATCAATTAATAATAACTACTATTGCAAGGATAATGAAGAAAGTTGAATTTCTATAATTCTAGAGAAGTATGAGTCAAAATAATGTTTCTCATCAGGACATTGTTGATCGTTTATCTAAATATACTCCTGAAAAAGCTGCACAGATTTTTGCAGACTGGATATTACATTATAAAATCCATGTGAAAATCACTAAAGATAGAAAAACTAGGCTTGGAGACTACCGACCACCTCAAAGAGGACACGGTCACAAAATCAGCATTAATCATAGTTTAAACCCTTATCAGTTTGCTATAACTTTTGCACATGAGGTCGCTCATTTAGTGGTTTGGGATCAATTTCAAAATAAAGTTACTCCCCATGGCAAGGAATGGAAACAACAATTTGGTCATTTCCTTCAGCTGCTATTAAATCAGAATATTTTCCCCGATGATTTAGTTGATCCTGTTAGTCATCATAGAAAAAAACCTTCTGCATCTAGTGGTAACGACATTCAGTTAAAGAAAGCTCTGATGAAGTACGATAAAGAGGAAAATATTGACTCTGACTTTGTCTTTTTAGATGATTTAAGTGATGGTGACACCTTCACTTTAGAAAATCACGGTGTTTTTATCAGAAATAAAAAATTAAGAAAGTATTATCTTTGCACAGAGAAATTGACAGGAAAGCAATTTAGAATCAATTCTTTAGCTAAAGTGAGTCCGGTTTAATCAGAATTACTCAAAGTTTAATTAAAATTTATTTGAGATTTTTTTATAAGATTATTCTACTTAAAGTTTGGCATAACGAACTTTTTTACGCACTTTTGCATCGCTTTAAACAAAAACGGTCACTAAAGCAAAAAGGTGTTGTAGCTCAGTTGGTAGAGCATCGGACTGAAAATCCGTGTGTCGGCGGTTCGAATCCGCCCAACACCACAAGTCTAAGGTTAAACAAGACGCTAAATCGTTTCCCGGTGATGTAGCTCAGTTGGTAGAGCATCGGACTGAAAATCCGTGTGTCGGCGGTTCGAATCCGCCCAACACCACAAGTCTAAGGTTAAACAAGACTCTAAATCGTTTCCCGGTGATGTAGCTCAGTTGGTAGAGCATCGGACTGAAAATCCGTGTGTCGGCGGTTCGAATCCGCCCAACACCACAAGTCTAAGGTTAAACAAGACTCTAAATCGTTTCCCGGTGATGTAGCTCAGTTGGTAGAGCATCGGACTGAAAATCCGTGTGTCGGCGGTTCGAATCCGCCCATCACCACAACAAAAAGACTCGCATATTTGTGAGTCTTTTTTTTGTCAAAAAGCAATTGTAAGTGAGATTACAGTTTAAACCCCATGCCTTTTCGAAGACATGGGGTTTTGTATTTTACATCTCGCTCACCAACTTCACCACACTGGCTTTATTGGTTTTACTATTTCTTTCTAACTTCAATACATGATCGTATATAGAAGGATCATTTTCGTTAGGTGAACCAAATATTAAACGGATATTCTTTGTAGAGGTATAATGAATAAGGTCTCGTAAATAACGATCTGATAGCTTACCTACCTCGTCTATTACACAGTGTACAAAGTAATCGTCTTGCTCCTTATAGGCATTATCTTGGAAAACTGTAAGAAGCGTAATATAGATCATCGATTTCACCAACACATCGGTTCCTTCAGAACCAACGTTTGATAGTTTTTCTACCCATCCAGTATCATTATTATTCTCTATTACTCGGAATCTCAACATAAATGTATCTTCCAAAGTAATTTGCTTCTGACTATGATCACGAATCACTCTTCTGAGGTCTTTCAATAATTGCACAGATTGACGAGAATCACTTGCACTAGTATTTACATTCACCTTGAAGATATCTCCTTGATCAGAGAAAGAGACATCCTCATTCAATCTATAAATCTTTTTCAGTGTCGTTAAGAGTGGAGTATTGTTTTCATTGTATTCTAACTCAATAGACTTTACAACACCAACAAAATTACTTCTTGCGAAACTATTATTAATATCTCTTACAATTTTCTTGATCAAATCAGAAGTATCTGACAAGTCTTTCACTTGACGCGCTACAGAACTAATAATCTCTCTATGCTGCTTCTCCAATTGATCTCTCATATGGTCTAAACGTTCTCCATCCAGTAGACTTGGAAGAATGTTTTTCGCCAAATAAGTAAACTCTTTAAGTGATGATTGTGCATAAAGTGTTGGGATTCTTAAGTGATTATCTTTTCTAAATACTCCCGTGAATACTTGACCTTTTGATTTAAATGATGAAGTTAAACGTCCTCTTTCTTTCAGTGATTTTCTCAACTCTGTAAGTAAAAATGATAGATCAGAATCATTTACTTCTGCATCATTTACGTCTTTTGCTCCCTCATCTAAATATTTTTGCAGGCGTTCATATGCCTGTTCATCCTCTTCTTTAGCAGCTTTAAATTGTTTTAGTAGATGATTAGACTGGTCTTTTGTTCTTCTATAATTATCTCTTTTATCATCTAGATGATTTAATTGCTCTTCATACTCTTCTACAGCTTGATCATAGGCTGCCTTTAAAGTAGCAATTTCCTTTTCCTGATGTTTAAGTTTATTTCTTGTTTCTTCGGCTTTATCTAAATAGTAAACTTTATCTTTCTCGTAATCTCTTTTGATCATTTGAGCCTGTTCAACTTGTTTAAGTTTCTTGATCAGAACCTTAATTTCTTGCTCAACTTCGTCAAGTTTACCTGTATCTATTCCTTTTTCTTCTAGAAGACCTTTACGCTCTTCTTCTAATTGTCTTAATCGTTTATCATGATCATTTTGATAAGCAGACCATTCTTTTTCAAGGGTTGCAATGTTGGCTTCCACCTCAGACACCACCGTATTGATCTTATTATTAAAGACATCAGAAGTTTCTCTTTCTCTAGACCACTTATCGTCTTTTAAATCGGCTAGTTTCCCTTCTATTAACTCGCAGTTTTCTGAAGCAATTCTCAGTTTTCTTCTCAGTTCTACTAGAGCATTTTCTTTTAGCTCTTCCCCTTTACTGATTATTGTTGCTTCTTGTTCCCTTGCTTTTTGTAAATCAGTATCAAAAGTATCTAATTGATGGTTGAATTCTGCAAGCTTTTGTTCTAACCTAGCTAACTTTTTAGAAGAGGATTCTAATAATTTTGCTACTTTTTTATCAACAATAGAATCCAATTCATTTAAGTTTTCTTTTGCTGATTTTAATTGTGCTCTTTTTTGTTCTAGGGTGGATGCTATATGATCTGTAGCTGTAACTTGAGCAACCAAAGATGAAGTATCCAAGTCTAACCCATAAAACGATGATCCCTCGACTAATTGAGGTTTCAAATCTTTTCTTGATAAAAGATGTTCATCACAAACTTTACCAATAGTTTCTGCCCAATCTGATTTATTTTGATCTAAAAAGGCTCTTAATGTTCCTTCATAATTTTCCTGACGAACTTTCCATTCCTCTACTTCGTCAGAAATAATTGTTACTTGTCTTTCTAACTCTGCATGCTGACTTAACGCTTCTTTTCGAATAATTTGTTCTTCTAAGCGTTTACGTTCTTTCGTATTAGAAATATCATTTTCCGTTTCTGATATTTGATGCTTTAGGTCTGAAATTTCTTGAGAAAGTTTTACTCTTTTAGTATTACTTTCCATTAGTAAGGACTTTGCAAAATCCTTTTCTTTTTCCATTTCTAAAGCTACAGACGCCCTAGTTCTTATCTCTTTTGCTTCATCTAGCTCTATTCTGAACTTCTCCTCTTCAGCAAAATATTTATTTCTTAGATCTTCAAGAGCCTGTTGTTTGTCCGAAGTAAATTTATCTTTTTGCGCGTGTAGAGATTCTCTTAATTGTTGTTTTTCTTCGTTGAATTCATTTTTCCTAGTAGCATATTTCGAGAGCACTGATTTCTTTTGTTCTTCTATCAGATGCTCTACTTCTACTGTTTTGGCTACCAACATTTGTTTTACTTCTTGTTGATACGCCAATTGATCATTCAAACGAGGTCCTTCAGTACTTAATTCTAATGTATGATCAAGTGTATACTTTTCTCCATCAATAACAATAGTTTGGTACTCTTTCTCTCTTCTTTCAATTTCTTTTAAAGTCGCTTTAGTCTCTCCTAGTTCTTGGTTAACCTCTGCTGTATTAGTTTGATAGGTGTTTTCTGCTTTTTCATATTTAGCTTTCATTGTATTTTCTTCCTCCTGCATTTCTGCAAGAAGTCGTTCACTATCTGCTAAATGTTTAGATGCTAAAGCTACTCCGCCTCCTATTTGATGTGCTAAACGTTTTTGATAATTCAGCTGCTGATTGATTTCTGCTTCTATAGAAACAATTTCTTCAGCACCAGCTTTATGTTTTTCGAAATCTTCAAAATCGGTTAACTGATCATCAAATTCATGGATGAAATTGGCGATAGTTTCTAGAGATATAGGTTGCATTTCAAAATCGGCTGAAGCTGCTTCTGCAATAGCTCTCTTGATATAATCCGATTTTAAACCTGAAGACCTGAAAATGTTGGTAATTGCTTTTGGTATACCATCTACATGTTGGCTTTTCACACCTACAGATGGTTTAAGCAAGCTAAACTGTGTATTATAACGACTTACTCCATAAACTACTTTTCTTAGATCAGCAAAGCGTCTTATTTCATCCGAAAAGGTTACTTGTTTTTCAGTGACATTTTCTAATACTTCATCGTGACTACAAGCTTTACGATCTTTTATAAAAAAGTCTTTATCGTATGCTGCATCTAAAAACCTAAATCTTAAACGTCCTCCAGATTTATAGACCATTAAACAATGTTTCCCTCTTGGGGTCACAATTTCATAAATAAGTCTTGCGTTTAAATCTTGGAAATAATATTCCGAAAACGACATCTGTTGTTCTTTGATGCCTAATTCTCTTTTTTCAGAAGTAGCATGATAAAAGAAAAGCACTGCTCTTAGTACAGTTGTTTTTCCAAAACCATTAGATCCTACGAAGTGAATATTTCCACCAAGGTTAACCTCTGCATAATCGAAACCTGCACTTTTAATCAATACAAGTTTATTTAAATATCTTTTTGGTGTTGCTGTTGTATTCATTCGTTAGTTGGATCAATATCAATTAAATCAACAATATCTTTTAAATAGTTGTAAGAGGATAAAACGATGAATCCTTCATTTTCATCATCTTCACAATCCATGAAACCTTGTCTTCTCATCTCTTCTACTAGATCTCTCACTTTATCATGAGTAGAAGTACTTTTATCTGATGATAACCTTTGTAGTTGATCATTCAAATCTGTTTCGACATTGCATTTATGGACAATATCTTTTACATAGAACCTCATTCCTTCTCCAAAGCCTGGAGCAAATGTGGCAAAGAAAGACAATCGATCAATGTATCTATAAAACCTTTCAATTTTTTCTTCAATGGTTTGACGACCACCTTCTCTAGAAAAATAATAATAATTATTTCCTTTCTTTAGGTGAAATCCCAAAGGGGCATAAACACTTTCAAAAGCAGTAAAATACTCGTCTACTTGGTCGTACAATTTTCGAATATCAGGTTTAATAGCGTTGGCACTTAGAAACTGCCCTCGACTTAATAACTCAAATACTCTTCTAGTACTTGTATGATCTATATTCATTTTAATTCTTTTCTTGTTTTTTTGGTCTGATAAAAGCAAACTGTTTTCCATTTTCTTCTATCTGTTTAGCTGTATCAAATGGATTTTCTGCTAAACCAAAATCCATCTCGTCTTCAAAAATTAATGCCACCTGACAATAAATTTTGATGATCTGATCTTCCTCCATCTTTTCTCCAAAATCATAGGACTTCACAAACGATAATAAGTCTTCATTTTGAAGAAAAAAGGCTCTTTTGAGTTTACTGAAATCTACATGAAGCATTGTTTGCTGCTGAGGATCCAATAGATCTCCATCAATATCTAATTCAGCTTGAAGCTGCATTCTAATTTTATGCTGTCTTCTTGTAGCAACTCTTTCTATGATATCTAAACCATCGTCTCCTCTTAAATACTCTAAATCAAGATGTGTTTGGAAACGTAATTGGGTATCGAAGAAAAGAGCATTTTCATGAGCAAAAACCTCTTCAACATTGGTTCTTACTTCTAGTTCGTATAAATCTCTTAGTTTTTTTAGTTGGATTATTTTTTTGTGCTGACGATCCAATTCAGCAATTTGATTAATAAACCTAACGATTTCTTGACGCAATGCTATTAGATTATGCCTTGCCATAGTCAAGTGAGTACCCTTTAGATCATTAACGATTAACCTTAATCCTTCATCAGGTACTACTCTGAAAAATGCATTTTCTAAAAGTTCTTCTGCATTTTTAATTAATTCAAGAAGTTTTTCAGCTTGTTCGTTGTGGTCTTCAATTTTAATTCTTTTCAACTCAATAGATGAAGCTGTTTTATATTCTTGCTTCACTAAATTGTTTAAAGTACCCGCATTTTTTCGAATTACTCTACCAATACTCATCAAATATCTTTTGATTCTATGCAGGTAGCGTTCTCTTTCACGGCTATCTTCATCTATTTCATAGAGGTATATATTTTTCTTCAGAATACGAATAGATTCGTCTACTTCATAATTTCTAATATCCTCATTGATTTCTAGAAAATCCTCGACAAAATTTAAAAGGCGTTCTTCCAATCGGGCTGGTTCCCCCTCCTGTAAAGAAATCATTCCTCTTGCTTTAGCTTGAAGAATTTCCTTTTCTTTTCCATCTGCAAGCTCAGTTAGTTCATCAAAAGAGGCCGTTTTTCTCTTAAAGAGATGATTGATCACTTTTCGATGTCTATAAAGTTCGCGTATTAACTCATCAGCTGTTTGTATATCTGCCACTTATCGTTGGTTTATTATAATGATGAATAGCTCATCAACTAGAACTACTTAATTAATGATTTTGATCCATTTTTTGCAAGTAATTGAAGAGTTTTTTTTACTTATTCATCTCAAAAAATAGAGTAGTTATTTCGATTCCATATTTACTAATTGATACAACCTTAATCATTTAATATAATTCTTTAAATCTAATTGCTTTTTCGTTAAAATAACACAAGGTGTGATAACAAAGAAAAACACTTTAGCATGTAAGATGTTAAAATTCTCATTTTTACGATAAATAATAAAACTATGAGTAGGGGTTATCTCATCCCCAAGTGTTATTCAGTTGCAGTCAGAAATTAAATTGGCTGAGTAATTGAAAACTAAACCAACAATTTATCAACAAGATGAAACTACAAACTAATCTAACAGGCATCATTGCTATACTAATCTTAACGGTTTCATGTTCAAAAAACAATGAACATTATACCCCACAAGAAGTCATTAAAAGTATCGATTTAAGTTATGCATCGAGCATTTTTATTGGGCCAAACCTAACAACAGGAGGGTTAAATAGAACTCTCTATAAAGTAACGGTAAATAATGAAATTGATACTGTTGAGTATATCAATAACTTTGATGAGCCTACTTCTCCTAAATACTACCCTACAGATCTTATTAGAATTAATGAAAGATTTCAGTTTTTGGGACACCAAGGTATTGAAAACTATATCATTGATTCTCAAAATGGATATTCATATTTAATGAAGAATAATAGTCCTATTAATCATAATCAAGTTTTCACCGATCAATTTATAGAAACATCAAAGGGAATTATTTATTTAGGAAACGATAGTAAAATCTATTCGTTCTCTATCCCAATTGGTTCAAGTGAGTTAATTGAAAACCATATTGCTACTGATCAAGATGGCAAAATCATGTCAATTACAGCTGATAGCAAAGGTAATATCTTATATACTGCCAATGAAGGTAATACAACTGATGTGTATTTATATCAGGTAACTAATAGTAAATCAACAAAGATCGACTCAGTAGAGAAAATTGGATTTACAGTTTTATGGTCAGGGTTGAACGAAAATGAATTATTTTACTACAAACCAGGTTCAGACAACAATGAATCTGTTGTTTATTTAGTCAATACACAAAATGCAAATATACGTCCTTATGGAAAGAATAATTTTGTAATGTCTTGTGGCTTGAATCATCTGTTTAAGTTTAATAATAAGGTAATAGGAATTGGTTGCAATGAAATTTACGAATTAGTAAATACTGAAGAAAGTGAAGAAATATTGATCACCTCTTTAAATAATTATCAAATAATTAATTTAAGAACTGCTGATAAAGCATTAGATCATTTACTTGTAGGTGGTATTAATTCTTCTGGTAGAGGAAGTATTGTGAAAATTAATCCTAACGATTATTCTCATCAAAATTTTAATCAATATACTGATATCACTCCTCACATGATTAGTTCTAACTCTCAAGGTGAAAGTACAGTTTGGGGAACTGCACAACAAAATGGAAAAACAGTTTTATCCAACATCAACATTAATGGTAATGTTGAAACTATCAATCAGAATATTGATGGAGTAATTGATGGACTAGGAAGGTTAAATTAATATTGAACCAGCAACAAATAAAAACCTCCAATAGTTTACAATTATTGGAGGTTTTTTGCATTTATTGACAACAATCATTCTTTTCTATTAACCATGGTCAACCTCTTAAGTGTATTTTTTACCCATATTTGCATTAAGACATTAATCAAGTACTAAAATCAGTATGAAGTCACATAAATTATATGCCATTTTTGTATTATTAATCGTAGTAGTTTTACTAGGGTTATCCAATAGTAACATAATTGGCAAGACAAAACAAACAAGCAATCATTCATCATCTGAAGTGATGAATGAAAACTTACAAGTGAAATGAAAAAACTAATTGAAATGGAATGAAATGAATTTTACTAACATATTAAATTATTGGATCAACAAAATAGGTTAACAACACACATTAAAAACACAACCGAATTATTATCAATTAATTTCTAAAAGCAAACAACAACAATCGAACTAAACGTATATAAACTAAATGATTATGTTCGATTAATTAAAATGCCAGGAGACGTTCTTGGCATTTTTTTATGCCTATAAGTTTTTAATATCTCCCTATTCTTAGGTCTTCTGTGTTAGTAAAAGTTAAAAATTCTTTAGGATGTTTTGATAATCAATAATTATTGAAGACATCATGTAAATTGCATAACATACATAGTTGACAAAGAAGAAAACAAACGTTTTTGTAATCATATGACAGATCATAAAGTTCTTCATGATAAAATTCATGATGTAATTTCAGAAGTAGGAAAAGTAGTCGTTGGCCAAGATTATATGGTCAATCGTTTATTGATAGGTCTTTTTACTAATGGCCACGTTTTATTAGAGGGTGTACCAGGTTTGGCAAAAACTTTAACGGTAAATACATTATCTAATGTATTGGATTTAGATTTCCAACGTATTCAGTTTACCCCAGACTTGCTTCCATCTGATTTAGTTGGTACTATGATTTACAATCAACGTGAAGGTAAATTCGAAGTAAAGAAAGGTCCTGTTTTCTCTAATCTAGTATTAGCAGATGAGGTAAACCGTTCTCCTGCAAAAGTTCAAGCTGCACTTCTTGAGGCAATGCAAGAAAAGCAAGTAACAATTGGAGACACTACTTATAAATTGGATCGTCCTTTCTTAGTATTAGCGACTCAAAACCCGGTAGAACAAGAAGGTACTTATCCTCTTCCTGAAGCACAGGTCGACCGTTTCATGTTGAAAGTTTACATCAATTATCCACGTAAAGAGGATGAATTGGAGGTAATGAGAAGAATGTCAAATCAATCATTTGATGATTCTGTAAAGTCTATTCTTTCTAAAGAAGACATTTTTGCTATTCGTGATGCTATCAATGATGTGAAAGTAAACGAAAGCTTAGAGCAATATATTATAGATCTTATTTTTGCTACACGTTTCCCTAAGGATTACGGTTTAACAGAAGAAGCCAATTACATTCAGTTTGGTGTTTCTCCTCGTGCCTCTATCAACTTGCATAGAGCAGCCAAAGCAATTGCCTTTTTTGATGGTAGAGATTATGTTCTTCCAGAAGATATCAAAGAAGTTGCTTACGATGTGTTAAACCACCGTATCATTCTTAATTATGAGGCGGAAGCAGATAATATCTCTACAAAAGAAATTATTGATGCTATTTTGAGTAAGGTAAAAATCTCAAAGTAATTATCTTTTTGATGAGCAAGTTCTTAACATGCTCAAATAGAAAGCCTTTTCTGCCACTCCAAAATTTTGGAGTGGCTTTTTTTTGTCAAATAATACGCTAAATCTTTCTATTTTTACAGACAGAAAAATATTATGGAAGAAACAACATTATATATAGTTCCAACTCCCATTGGAAACTTAGAAGATATTACTGCTAGAGCGTTAAGAATATTGAACGAAGTAGATACTATTCTAGCAGAAGATACTCGCAATACGGGTAAATTATTAAAGCATTTTGATATCAAAAGCAATTTGCAAAGTCATCATGCTTTTAATGAACATAAAACGGTCGAAGGATTATTGAAACGCCTTAAAAGTGGAGAGAAAATCGCTTTAGTTTCTGATGCTGGTACCCCCGTTATTTCAGATCCTGGTTACATGCTTGTGCGTGCTTGTGGTGAAGCTGATATTAGAGTGGAGACACTACCTGGTGCCACAGCATTCGTTCCCGCTTTGGTCAACTCAGGACTACCTGCAGATCGATTTACATTTGAAGGTTTCTTACCTCATAAAAAAGGGCGTCAGACTAAAATTACTGAACTTGGTGAGGAACAACGTACGATGGTTTTTTATGAATCACCTCATCGTTTGGTGAAATTTTTAGAACAACTTGCTGCAGCTTGGGACAAAGATAGACGTGCTTCTGTTTGTAGAGAATTATCTAAACTACATGAAGAAACAAAACGTGGTACTTTAGAAGAGTTAGCACAGTATTATACAGAAGTACCGCCAAAAGGAGAAATAGTTGTGGTGGTAGAAGGAAAGAAAATTGAAAAGAAACCGAAAGGGAACAAGTATAAATACAAAGACGAAGCATGAGAAAATTAATCTACGACTTCATTCAAGCAAACTCCTCTAAGAAGTGGTATTTATGGCTGATGGCCCTCATCAGTGGTTTATTTTTAGGATTATCTTGGCACGGTGCCTTACCACTTGTATTTATAGGTTATGTCCCTCTTCTAGAAATTGAAAGAGTGATAAGTTTAAGTGATAAAAGATTTAAAGGTTGGAAAGTTTATTTCTTCTCTTTTATCGCCTTATTTATTTTTAATGTTACTGCTTATTGGTGGTTATGGTATGCTTCTTCATGGGCTACTTTTGGTGCTTGGGGAGCTAATGCTGCTTTAATGGCTTTACCTGTATTGGCATATCATCATACTAGAAAAATATCTAAAGGAAAATATTTTCATTTGGACTTTGTCTGTTGGATGATCGCCTTTGAATATTTACACATGCATTGGGACTTCTCTTGGCCATGGTTAAATATTGGTAATGTCTTGAGTTACACACCAAAGTTAGCACAATGGTATGAGTATACTGGTGCTTTTGGAGGTACGTTATGGATTCTGTTATTGAATATCTACTTCTTCAGTTTTATGGTAAGTGGTAGAAAAGTAGTCTCTATAATCTTCTATTTATTACTTCCTATTACCTTCTCTTTGTACCTCTACTATTCATACGAAGAAGAAGGTAAAACAATAGAAACTGTTGTTGTACAGCCAAATATTGATTGCTATACTCAGAAGTTTAAATATAACGCAAGAACTGGAGAACAAAATTCCAAAACATATATATCGCCAAGGGATCAAGTGCGACGTATGATCGAACTTACTGAAAAAGAAGTTACCCCTAATACTAAGTTTGTCTTTTGGCCAGAAACATCCATTAGTCAGAGTATTAATGAGTTGTATTGGGATGCCTCTGCTGAGGTTCAAATGGTGAATAAGATGATGCTAAAATACCCTAACCTTACGTTGGTGACAGGTGCAGATACTTATAAAATTTATGGAGATTCTTCTTCATCTGAAACGGCTAGACACTCTAAAAACATTGGGTATTATGATGTTTTTAATACTGGTATCCGTTTCCATCAAAGAGATTCATTGGAATTTTATCATAAATCTCAATTAGTTATTGGTGTGGAAACTATCCCCTTTCCTGTAATCTTAAAAGCTATTATTCTTAATTTCGGTGGAAGTTCTGGAGGTTTAGGGAGACAAGATCATAGAGCTGTTTTTAGTAATGGTGATATTAATGTAGGACCTATTATTTGTTATGAGTCTGTATATGGAGATTATGTAACGGATTATGTCAAAAATGGAGCTGATTTCTTAACTGTCATCACAAATGATGGATGGTGGAATGATTCCCCTGGACATACACAACACCTTGCTTTTTCATCGCTTAGAGCTATTGAAACAAGAAAAAGTATTGCACGTTCTGCAAACACTGGTATATCTTGTTTTATCAATCAAAGAGGTGATATTTTAGATCCTATCGCCTATGGCGAAATGGGAGCTAAAAAAGGGGATGTGCATATCAACAAAACAGAAACGATCTATACATTGTACGGTGATTATATTGCTAGAATTGCTAGTGTTCTTGCTATTACCATGTTGGTTATTGGTTTTGTCAGAAGAAAAGCTTTAAGAATTTAAATGTGAATCGATCAATCACTCTATTTACCTGAATTCGATGAAAACTACCACATTTAGAGATTATATAGAAACCCCTTTGGGACTTATCGTTGTAGAAGCGACTTCCAAAGGGGTGTCCAAAATTCGTTTTTTAAATGAAGATGAAGAAGTGTTGAATGATTTGCCCAACCCTCATACGATGGATGCCATTGAATGGGTTGATCAGTATTTCAACGGGGAGAGTAAATTAGGCTTTGAATTCCCTTTAGATTTAGACGGTACTCCTTTCCAAAAAACAGTATGGAATGAGCTGTGTAAAATCAAATATGGAACCGTCGTTTCTTACTTAGATATTTCTGAGAGAATTGGTAACCCTAAAGCTATACGTGCAGTGGGTGCTGCTAATGGTCAAAATCCTATTGCATTAGCTATTCCCTGCCATAGAGTTATAGGTAGTGATGGATCTTTGACTGGTTATGCTGGTGGAATAGGTAGAAAGAAATGGTTACTTCAACATGAAGGACATACTAAATATGGTCATGAGCAGTTGAGCATGTTTTAGAGGAAGGAGTTAACCAAAAATATTTTTAAAAAATCCTTTTTTATCTTCTCCTCCTTTCTGCTGGTTTTCTTCTTGATGTCCTACAAAAGCTTTCTCCATATCAAAATTATTTACTGCAGGAGGTAGTGTTTCATCAAAAATACAAACAAGGTCTAAATTTACTCTAGATTGGAAGGCTCCTAGTTCGGCTCTTAAAGCATAAGAGGCATTAATTTCAGATTCTTTTGATTTTATATGCTTATCAAATTCATCTTGAGTCATTTCTTGAATACCCGGAACATGCCCGTAGATTGTATTATTGAATAGGTTAGCTAGTTTGGTCACAAAAGATGCAATAAGAATGTTATCTAATTCCATCAACATTGCTTCTCTCATTTCTTTTTTACCCCATTCTGATCTAGGTAGAATCTTCTCTATTATTCCTTGTTCATCATCAGAATGAATAAGTAACATAGTATGGGCTTTCATGTCCCCTATTATATCTGTTGTTAGCACATAAATGTTCCCTTTATAATCACTTCTTAGGAGTTGATTACTTTTTAAAGTTTTCACTTCTTGAACATTCCTAACCAAGATTTCATCTTTCAAAACGGTAGATAATGATTGTGCTACATTACCTAGAGCAATGTTTGTAATATCGTTTATAAGATATGTTTGCTCTACTGAAAATTGGGATTGGATCATGACAATCGTTTAATCTTTATACTGTGGCAAATGTTGGTTTAAATAAAAACTCTGAGATATCGTTAGCATCTAATACTAAGCATACATTACCATTACCTAATATAGTTGCTCCACTTATAAATCTCGCATTTTCAACGGGTTTTCCAAGTGGTTTTTCAATTATTTCTTTTTGTTGAAGAAGTCTATCGACTACAAAACCTATCATTCTATTATCAACAGAAACTACAACAATATTAATTTTAGAATCATCTGTATTAATTTTATCAAATGATTTATGCAGTAAATGAGGCTCTAATAATTCATCATTATTAGCACATTCAAAAATGTCTTTTAAAAACATCACTGATATGGTCTCTTCTAAATGTGAGGTGACCAATCCATTTCCTACTTTATGAATCGCTGATTTTTTTACAGAAATTACAGCTTCTGTAAAAGATAAAGGAATAGCATATTCTACATCATTAACTACAAAAAGTAAAGCAGATTTTACCGCCATAGAACTTGGAAGGCTCAAGCTGAAAGTAGTTCCTTGACCAAGAATTGTTTTCGTATTGATCTTGCCACCTACTGCATCCACTGCTCTTTTGACAACATCCATACCTACACCTCTACCACTTACTGAAGTGACATTTTCGACAGAAGAGAAGCCAGGTTCAAAAATAAACTTGACTACATCATCATCAGACAAAGCGGATAATGTTTCTGGTGTAGCTAAGTTTTTTTCTAGGACTTTTTTTCTGATTTTTTTAGCATCAACGCCATTGCCATCATCAATTACCTCGATAATGACATATTCTTTATCAGACGATGCTCTTAAAAGGATATTTCCTTCTGGTTTCTTACCTTTTTTCTTTCTTTCTTCAGGACCTTCTATTCCATGACTAACAGCATTTCTTACTAAGTGAATCATGGAATCTGAAATGATTTGAAGTACATTTCTATCAATTTCAATTTCAGTCCCTTCAAGTTTTAGGTTTACTTTTTTACCTTCGAGTGTTGCTACATCTCTAACAATTCTATGAAATTTATGAAATAAAGCTCCTATTTGAACAAGCCTTACTCCCATTACAGAGTATTGTAAATCAGATGTTATTCTATATAATCTTGTATACTCGTTTGTAGTACCAAAACTAGCTCCTTGAGCAATAATCCTATCTTTTTCTATAGCAAGTTCCCCTACTAAATTTAATAAGGTATCTAATTTACTTACTGGAACTTGTACAAAATCTGAAAAAGTAATCTTCGCTTTTTTCTCCTCATCAGTCTCCTCCTCAAATTCATCTGCTAAAGGTACTCCAATAGGTACAGGTTGTTCATTGTAAGCATTAGCCTCTACTTTTTCTTCTTGCAATTCTACTTTAGAAGCCAAAATTGAATCCAATGCTTGATCTTTTTCCTCCGAAGACTCTCCACCTTGAGTTGCTTCAAATTCTATATCGCCTTTTAAATTTCTAAGAATTACTTTAAGCTTAGCTCTAAGACCTTTGTAGGGTGTCTTTTTATTTACTTTGATACCATCAATCATCTCTCCAAGCTTATCAATAGCTTTAAAAAGATCATTAAATACCATAGAAGTAAGAACTATTTTTCCTTTACGGATCTCACTAAAGATATCTTCTAATAAGTGTCCTATAGAAGCGATATCTTCAAATCCCATAGCCGCTGCATTTCCTTTTAGCGTATGGATAATTCTAAAGATAGCCTCTGTAGCTTCTCTATCAGTAGTGTTTTTTTCTAGTTGAGTGAAAAGCCTATTCAATTCTTCGAAACTGGCTTCTGCCTCTGCTAAAAATATCTGTTTAAGTTCTTCTTGGTTCATCCCTTCCCTGTCTAAATCTTGCTTTTACATTATTTGATTGATAGCATCTGTAAGTTGTTCTGGAGTGAACGGCTTTACTAAATAACTATCTAAACCAAGGTTCATCCCTTCGTCTACTACTGATTGCTGACCAACAGCGCTGATCATTATAATTTTTGACTCTAATTCTTCTTCTTTTAATGTCTTAAGAATATCTAGACCTAACATGTCTGGAAGAATATTATCTAAAGTAATTAGATCTGGTTCTGTATCTAATGCTAAATCGATTGCTTCTACACCATTAGAAGCTTGACCGATAATTTCATAACCAGCTGTTTCTAATGCGTCTTTAATAATGGAACGCATATATAAAGAATCGTCTACAATTAATACTTTTTTTGCCATGATGTTATTATTTTATCATTTACATGATATTCATTAAGCGCCGAGAACAGGCTTAAGATCTTCTTTTGTAATGATTTTGAAGATGTCGATTAATATTATCAAACGATCATTTATTTTGATAATTCCATTAATGTAATCTTGTTCACCTTGCATATCAGCAACGACAGAGGGAGAATAATCAATATCTGTATCTGCAACAGACAAAGTATTGGGTACATCTTTTACGAGAATCGCCATATTGTATTCATGACTTTCCACTACTAAAGTGTAGCCGCTTGTCTCACTTATTGTGTTGTTGAGTGCGAATTTATCTTCAAGATCAATGATTGCAAGGATATTACCTCTAATGTTAGCCACCCCTTTTACATAAGATGGCGTTAATGGTACTTTAGTTATTCTTGGAGTGATCACCACTTCTTTAATTTGATCAATCCTCAAACCATATTCTTCCTCGCCTAACCTAAAAACAATGATATTACTTTTCTTTTCCTGATCGTCTGCCTCGGTTCGATTCATATCCACAGGAGAAGCCATTTTATTCTCATCTACCCTAGATGAGGAAACTTCGTTTGGTTCTTCAAGATTCATAATAGTTGCTTCTTATTTAACAGTTACCAGAAAAGTTGGTGATAAATAAATGATCACCAACTTTTCTAAGGCAACAATTATTTCAATTTGAATTTACTTACACCAGATTTCAGTTGAGCTGCCACTTCATTCAATTGTTCTGAAGTTTTACCCATTTCTTTTACTGATTCCGACATGCCATCGGCAACACCCGCCACGTTTTTGGTTCCAGCTGCAGTGTCTTCTGATACTACCACAATCTTATCGATGTTTTGTACGACTGAATCAATTGATGATTTCTGAGTGTCTGTCGCTTCCAATACATCTTTCGATAGATTAAGTGTTTCTTCAGATGAATCAAGAATTGTTTTAAATACTTCCGAAGCGTCTTTCGTTGCACCGTTTCCGACTTTTACTGCTTCTTCCATTTTGTCGATGGCTTTCGTTGCTAACCCAACATCTTTTTGTACATCTTGAATTACTTTCTCGATACCACCTGCAGATTGTCTTGAATCCTCTGCTAGTTTTCTAATCTCTTCGGCTACTACCGCGAACCCTCTACCTGCTTCACCCGCTCTTGCGGCCTCAATTGCTGCGTTTAAGGCTAGCAAGTTGGTTTGTGAGGCAATGTCAGTAATTACTGTAAGTGCTCTGGAGATTTCTTCTGATCGTTTGGCTAAGACTTCAATCGAATTCGATGTAGACCCTGCCGAGTTTTCTATCGCATTCATGTTATCAACCAAGTGCTTCACGATTTGCATACCGTTCTGACAAGATTCCATACCTGCTTCAGCTGATCGGTTAATGACATGGGCTTTATTACCTGTATCATCTGCCGCTTTCAAAATCTGTTCTACAAGGTTTGAAGATTCATCCGTTCTAGATACCTGTTCTAACATACCTGCATTGATACCTTGAATCGCATCTACCACCGTTGTTGTTGATTTATCCATGATACTGAACTTGTCCTTCATAATTCCTGAAGAACCGGCTACTGTATTGGACATTCCTTCAATATCTAATAATAGGGTTTGTAGGTTGTCCAAGGCTTCGTTTAGACCATCAGCCATTTGTTTAATATCACCGGCAGATTTACCTACGAAACGTTGAGAAAGATCCCCTTTCGATAGACTTTTTGTTAAGGACTGGAATTCTAAAATTGGTTCAGATATAGAGCTTAATAAGTCGTTAAAGGCTTCGGTTAATTCATGCCATGCACCTTGTGCACCAGCAATTTCCAGTCGTTCATCCAATCTACCTTGGTTACCGGCTATATGTACTACTCGGTTAATTTCGTTAATGAACTTTTTCAGGTTATCTCTTAATGATCTGTTGTTATCAATCATTCTACCAATATCAGAGTCCATATTAATGTTACCAATATCTATCTTCGCATCGAAATTACCTTTGGCTAACTCATCCAAGAATTCGGATAGTGCAATGTAGGCTGATTTAAACTCGGTAATATCTGAAGCATATTTTACTACTTTAAAGATGTTACCGTCATCATCTTGAATTGGGTTATAAGTGGCTTGGAGCCATAATTCATCCCCAGATTTATTGATACGGCGATATTCACCACCATCAAATTCTCCATTTCGAAGTTTTTCCCAGAACTGTTTGTACTCGAAGCTATTGGTTTCTTCTGAACTCACAAACATTCTATGGTGCTTACCTTGTACTTCTTCTAATGTATATCCCGTTAAACTTAAGAAGTTGTCATTCGCGTCAATGATGTTACCATTCATATCGAATTCTACTACACCTTGTGCTTTAAGAATGGCATTAATTTTACCTCTATTTTCTGCGTTAACTAATCTTCTTTGAGTAACATCCTCTGCAATTTTTACTACTTTATAGAAATTACCATCATGGTCTCTTACTGGGTTATATGTGGCTTGTAAGAAGACTTCTTTACCTGTTTTGGTAAATCTCTTATATACATTTCTATCAAATTCTCCTCTTCCTAATTTCTCCCAGAAGAGTTTATATTCTTGAGAATCGCCATAGGCTTTATCAACAAACATACTGTGATGTGAACCTATGAGCTCATCTTTACTGTATTCTGTATTTTTACTGAAGATATCATTACAGTCCATTATGTTACCCATCAAGTCAAACTCAACACGCATGTAGGATGCATCAATCGCTGCAATTTTACCTCTGTTATCTGCGTTTTGAATTCTACGTTGAGTAATGTCTTGCAAGTAAGCAACAATCTTCACGTAATTTCCATCATAATCTTGAATTGGGTTATATGAACCTTCAAGCCATATTTCTTTTCCTTCTTTTGATATACGTTTAAAGGAATCTACTACATATTGACCTTTTTGAAGTTTACCCCAAAGTTCTTTATTCTTTAAAACTGAATCTTGGTCTACAGGGACTAGAGTATCGTGAGGAATTCCTAATAACTCTCCTTCGTTATATTCTAAGTTTTCTAAGATCGTGTCATTTGCAGACATCACATCTCCATCCATAGTAAGTTCCAATACACCTGATGATTTAGAAATTGCATCATCTACACCATCTTTCTCTACTTTGGAATCCATTTGTTCAGTAATATCGAAACGGATACCAATGAATTTGATTGGTTTACCATCAATATCGAGTACTGGTGCAATCGTTGCATCAACCCAATAGTAACCACCATTTTTAGTTTTGTTTCGGTATTGTACCTTAAATACTCTACCTGACTGAATAGTTTCCCAAAGGTCTTTGAAAACTTCTTTAGGTGTCGACGGATGTCGTACTATATTATGTGGCTTACCAATTAATTCTTGTACAGTATATCCTGAAAGGGAAGCAAACGTTTCATTTGCAAATGTAATCGTACCATGTAAATCAGTTTCCGACATTAGAGCGGCAGAGTTAAAGGCATTTACTCTAGATTCTAATTCGTTTTTCAATGCATCCGCCCTTCTTTGTGTCTCTACCTGATCGGTAATATCAGTAGCGTATTTAGTCACCTTAAATACTTGATCATTCAAATCAAAGATTGGATTATAAGTAGCCTGTAACCAGATTATCGATCCATCTTTTCTTACTCTTCGATAAACACCTTCATCATTTACACCTTGGCCCAATTTCTCCCAAAGTCTATCATATTCTACAGACTTCGCGTAACTCTCTTCTACCAACATTCGGTGATGATTACCAATTAGTTCATCTCTAGAGTATTGCGTTGTTGTTAAAAATATGTTGTTACAATCAAGAATATTTCCTGATAAATCAAATTCTACAACCGCTTGTACCTCATTAATGGCATTTATTTTAGCTCGATTTTCTGAGTTTCTAAGACGTCTTTCGGTTACATCCTCAGCAATTTTTACAATTTTATAAATATTACCTTCTGCATCTTTTATTGGGTTATAAGTGGCTTGTAGCCAAACTTCTTTTCCTCCATTTGCAAAACGTTTGAATACACCTTTTTCAAATTTACCACTCCTTAATTGATTCCAGAAGTTTTCATACTCTTGTGAATTTCCGTAGTTTTCTCCTACTAATTCTTTATGATCCATTCCAGTCAATTGATCTTTGGAGAACCCAACAGCATTGGCAAATATTTCGTTGCACTCAATGATATTACGATTTAAATCAAATTCAACTCTCATGTAACTCACATCAATTGCGGCAATCTTACCTCTATTATCTGAGTTAACTAATCGTCTTTCGGTTACATCCTCACAGATTTTAACCACTTTATAAACGTTACCCTCTGCATCTTTTATTGGGTTATAAGTAGCTTGCAGCCAAATTTCCTTTCCTCCGGCTACTACACGTTTATAGACATTTTTATCGAAATCACCTCTTCTAAGTTTATTCCAAAAATCTGCATATTCTTGAGACTTTCCATATTCTTCACTAACAAGATTGATATGATCTAACCCTATCAATTCCTCTTTAGTAAATCCTACACCCTCTGCGAATAAACCATTACAATCTAGGATATGACGATCTAGATCAAACTCTACTCGCATATAACTATTATCGATCGCGGCAATCTTACCTCTGTTATCTGAGTTGGCTATTCGTCTTTCGGTTACATCCTCAGCAATTTTTACAATTTTATAAATATTACCTTCTGCATCTTGTAACGGGTTATAAGTAGCTTGCAGCCAAATTTCCTTTCCTCCGGCTACTTTACGCTTATAGCCATTTTTATCAAATTCACCTTTGCGTAACTTATTCCAAAAATCTGCATATTCTTGAGACTCTCCATATTCTTCACTAACAAGATTGATATGATCTAACCCTATCAATTCCTCTTTAGTAAATCCTATACCTTCGGCAAATAAAGCGTTACAATCTAGAATATGGCGATCTAGATCAAACTCTACTCGCATGTAACTATTATCGATCGCAGCAATCTTACCTCTGTTATCTGAGTTGGCTATTCGTCTTTCGGTTACATCCTCAGCAATTTTTACAATTTTATAAATATTACCTTCTGCATCTTGTAACGGGTTATAAGTAGCTTGCAGCCAAATTTCCTTTCCTCCGGCTACTTTACGCTTATAGCCATTTTTATCAAATTCACCTTTGCGTAACTTATTCCAAAAATCTGCATATTCTTGAGACTCTCCATATTCTTCACTAACAAGATTGATATGATCTAACCCTATCAATTCCTCTTTAGTAAATCCTATACCTTCGGCAAATAAGTCGTTACAATCTAGGATATGACGATCTAGATCAAACTCTACTCGCATATAACTATTATCGATCGCGGCAATTTTACCTCTGTTATCTGCGTTTGCTAATCGTCTTTCGGTTACATCCTCCGCAATTTTAACTACTTTATAAATCTTACCGTCATGATCTCTAACTGGAGAGTAAGTAGCTTGTAAGAATACTTCTTTTCCTCCTGCTACTACACGTTTATAGACATTTTTATCAGATTCTCCTCTAGCTAGTTTCGCCCAAAAATCTTTGTACTCTTTAGAGTTAGCATATTCGTCATCTACTAACATCTTATGAGATGATCCGATCAGTTTCTCTTTAGGGTATCCAGTTCCTTCAGCAAATAAATCGTTACAGTCTAAAATAGTTTTATCTAGAGCAAATTCAACTCGTAAATATGATTCATCAATTGCTGCAATTTTACCACGATTGTCTGAATTGGCAAGACGTCTATCCGTTACATCTTGAAGGTGAGCGATGATTTTGGTGTTATTACCATCATGATCTTTAATCACATTGTAAGTACCCTCTAACCATTTTGTCTGACCTGTTGCATCTATTCTTTTAAAGGTGTTCTTATAATATTCGCCTCGACCAAGAGATTTTTTTCTTTCTTTTTCTATGGATAAGTGGTCTACTTCATTTGGAACTAACGAAGCATGTTCCTTTCCTATTAGATCTTCTGTCGAAGAATATCCGAGTATTTTACATATATGCTCATTCGCTTCAGTAATATTCTCATCTAGATCTAAAGTAAGTACACCTGTAGATTCAGAAATTACTTCCTGAACCGCTTGCATTTCTTTTTCTTGGTCAATTTGTTTTGTTACATCAAAACGTACACCGATATATTTTACAGGTTTCCCATCATTATCTAACACAGGAGCAATAGTAGCCTGTACCCAATAATGTGAACCGTCTTTTGATAAGTTTCTATATGTTCCTTGAAATATTTGACCATTCTGAACTTTATCCCATAATTCTTTAAATAAAGATTTTGGGTTGGCAGGGTGACGAACAATAGAGTGAGGTTTACCAATTAAATCTTCTACTGTAAACCCTGATAATTTTGCGAAAGTTTCATTCGCAAAAGTGATGGTCCCGTACAAGTCTGTTTCAGATACTAAGGCTGCTGTATTGAAAATATGTACTCTAGAATCTAATTCTGATTTGATATTAGAAAACTCTTGTTCTTTAGACATCACCTCAGAAACATCCATACCTAACATCATGTATTTATGGATATTTTTATCTTCATCAAGAATTGGAGAGATCGTTACTTCTAACCAAACTGGTTCTCCTTCTTTGGTTATATTCTTTAATGTACCGCTGTAAGTTTCACCTTTACCAACGATAGAAAGAACACTTTCTGCAAAGTTTTGAGGAGTCTCTGGCGACAGTATTTTTGCTAAAGGCTCATTAAGTAGCTCCTTAGAACTGTAACCAAAAGTTGATGCAAACTGATTATTACAAGAAACAATTATTCCATCTACGGATGTTTCTGCTAATAATGCGGTTTTATCAAACGCTTTTAATTTTGCTTTAAGCTGACTCAGCTCTTTTTGTAATTCTGCAGCTCCTTCAAAAAATTTCTTAGGACGGCCATTACCTGCAGAGGCATCGTCTTTACTTAAAAGACGATCTTTCTTGATATTATCTCCAAGTGCCATGATTTGATAGTTATTGGGTATTTCGATGTAACATTACAGGATCGTATAATGGGTAATTATTTAGTGATCCGTTACAGAATTAAATACAATAGTTAAACTTTAATTTAAGTGTTTGATTATTATTTGATTCACCAGATTTAAGTAAAATAAATAATCAAAATAGCAGAACTTAAGTGACTCAATAAATCGCTTAATTTCTATGTTTAAATAATTTACGATTATTTTTAAACAATATTACCTTACAATTCGTTATGCTTCGAATTTTTATACACTTTCCCTAAAATGTATATAATTACCTCATCAACGAAAGAAATTCTCTTGCTACTCTCATGTAAGCCATTGCTCCTGCAGAAAGTGGAGCGTACTCAAATATAGATTGTCCGAAGGAAGGAGCTTCTACCAATTTCACATCAATACCTATATTGTTATCTAAAACACGAATACCAAAATTTCCTTTAATGTGATTCAAAATTTCGCTCGTAATTGTTCGTCTTGTATCGAACATAACAGGTAGAATACCAAGAATAGTTAAGTTGTTATTCAAGTTTTCTTTTACTTGAAATACTGTTTCTAGAATTTGCGAAAGGCCTTGCATACTTAACACCTCCATTTGTAGTGGTACCAATATATGATCTGAGGCAGTTAAAGCATTAATACTTAATATAGATAATGCAGGGGCACAATCAATTAGGATATAATCAAACTTCTTACGGGCTTTATCAATAGCATTTTTAAGAATATATTCTCTACCTTCTGCATTCACTAGAGAAACTTCAGCATCAGCTAAAGAAACATCAGAAGGAGCAATAAAAACAGATTCTCTTTCTATTGCTATCTCATTTAGGCTAACATCATCTATTAAAACATGAGACATAGATTTAGTGTATTTATCCTGAATACCGAAATGGAAAGTCATATTTCCTTGGGCATCCATATCAATTAGTAAAACCTTATGGCCCATTTTTCCTATAGCTACTCCTAAATTAGTAGTAGTTGTAGTTTTACCAGTGCCTCCTTTTTGATTTACTATTGATATTACTTTTGCTAAATCCGACATATCTATGCTTATCTGTTTATTTGATAAAGAAAAAAGATATTATTCCATTTTTTTCTCTTTTGAATATATCAAATATCATTCTAATGTTAATAGCTTCTAAAGATAAATTGACAAAACCTTCTTGTACACCTCAATAATTAGAGCAGGAATAAAAAAACCACTTACCTCCAAAGAAGTAAGTGGTTTTATATTTACTAACAGTATGATTAGATTAGACAATCACCTGTCATGTCTTCTGGTTTATCAACTCCAACAATTTTAAGTACTGTTGGTGCAATGTCACCTAACTTACCATCTTTGATTTCACCATCAAAATCAGGATCTACAAAGATACATGGTACAAGGTTAGTTGTGTGAGCAGTGTTTGGAGAACCATCTGCATTAACCATTACATCTGAGTTACCATGGTCAGCAATAACGATAGATGAATAACCGTTATCTAAACCAGCTTCAACAACTGCTTTAGCACATTCGTCTACTGCTTGACATGCTGCAACTGCTGCCTCAAATACACCTGTGTGGCCTACCATATCAGCGTTAGCAAAGTTCAAACAAACAAAGTCTGCATCACCTTTTTGTAATTCAGGAACGATTTTATCACGGATATCACGAGCTGACATCTCAGGTTGTAAATCGTATGTAGCTACTTTTGGAGATGGAGCTAACAAACGAGTTTCACCTTCAAATTCTTTTTCACGTCCACCTGAGAAGAAGAATGTTACGTGAGGATACTTTTCTGTTTCAGCAATTCTAATTTGCTTTTTACCAGCAGCCTCTAATACTTCTCCTAAAGTTTGCGTTAAGTTATCTTTATGGAACAATACCTTCACACCTTCGAATGTCTCATCGTACATTGTCATTGTAAGGTAATTGATGTTCAATTTAGTCATACCGCCTTCTGGAATATCTCTTTGCGATAATGCTTGAGATATTTCACGACCACGGTCAGTACGGAAGTTAAAGCAAAGAACAACGTCTCCTTCTTCAATTTTAGCTGCTGGTTCGCCATCTACAGTATTTACCAATGGTTTAATGAACTCATCAGTTACACCTTCATCGTAAGAAGCTTGAATTGCCTCTTGGATGTTGTCCACTTTTGTACCTTTAGCATTTACCATAACATTATAAGCTAATGCTACTCTTTCCCAACGGTTGTCTCTATCCATTGCATAGTAACGCCCTACCACTGATGCTATTTGACCTGTAGTGTTAGCCATATGGTTTTCAACATCAGCAATAAAATCTTTACCTGACATAGGATCGCAATCACGACCATCAGTAAATGCATGAACAAACACTTGTTCTTTTGTTAAACCTGCAGTGTTAGCAGCAGATAAAAGTCCTTTTAAGTGATTGATATGTGAGTGAACGCCACCATTTGATACCAAGCCCATAAAGTGAACTTTCTTATTATTGTCTTGCGCATATTTGAATGCGTCTTGTAATTCTTGAATTTCAGCAATAGAACCGTCTTCTACAGCTTGATTAATACGAACAAGCATTTGGTATACAACACGACCAGCACCTAAGTTCATGTGTCCTACTTCTGAGTTACCCATTTGACCTTCAGGTAAACCTACAGCAAGTCCAGATGCTTCTAATTTACTGTGCTTGTATTTTGTATATAATGAATCAATGAAAGGAGTATTAGCTTGCTCAATGGCAGAGACTTTAGGATCTGGACCAATTCCCCATCCATCAAGGATCATTAAAATTGTTTTCTTGTTCATGATGTTAATTATTTCCGATTAAATTTTTGTAATAACGAAAGGGCAAATATAGTATTTATACATAATGTTATAAATGATATTCATCACACTACCCTTCATTAAAAAAGAATATTACACACTTATATACATTGATAAAATCATATATGTTCTTTGAAAACAATTAACACATCCAAACAGTTATAATATCTGTAAAACTATCTTTAAATAGTACAATTTAATTACACAATAATTTCCTAACTTGTAAATAATAAACCGAACATCTATTGTAGTCTATCTTAACCCCAAAAATCAAATGAAAAATCTCAAATACTTATCTCAGTTACTTTTTATTCTTACTATTTGTTTTTTTACTTCTTGTGAGAATACAGATATTGCCAATACAGCCAATCTTGTTGCAGGTAATTACAGAATTCAAAATATTTCTGCTAAAACCAATCAAGGGCAAGCTGATATCAATATCAATCCAGAAACAGATCAAATTATTATTACAGCTACAGATGAAAGAACTGTAAAAATAGATATAGTGGTTACTACAGCAAGAGTTTCTGTCGGAACATCCAATGCAAATTTGTTACAATCTACTTATCATGACATCAAAGTGGAGGGAAATTCTGAAAACGAGACTTTTACGTTATCCAAAGCCATAAATACTCAAAACAATGCCTCTTTAATAGGTATGATCAACAGTAATGGTGAGCTAACTTTAGAATATAACATCTCAGGAACTGAGTTATTTTCATTAAAAGCCTTCCGTCCGTAAAAAATTGTATAATATTTGTTTACATTACGTTATTAGTTGTCTATATATTAATCTCTTAATTTTATAAGGGATTAATATTCATTTTTTAAAATCTAATTTTGCTTTAATGAAATTAAAAGTATTATTTATCTCGATTCTATCATCATTCTTCTTCTTCTCTTGTTCAGACGACGTAATTAATGATTTGGTAGACAGTGTAATTAGTTTTGGTGATGCTAAAGCTAAAGTTGACGGTGTACAAAAAGACTTTAGTAATTATGCAGGTTATAGAACTACTGGAAACTCAACAGCTCTTTACTTTGCAGATTTTGAGTTTAAAGTAACTCAACTTGATGTAAAAGGACATGCAATTCTATCTTTTATGCATACAGATCTTTTTAATACTGAAGAAGGTATTGAAATAAATTTAGCTACTGCTCCTGAAATTGCGTTAGATCCTAAAAAAGCTTTAGGTGCTGCATTGTATTTATCTAATGTATCTGCACAAGATTTATATGATTTAATTGTAGAATATAATAAAAACCAAAATCTTGCTGCTGTAATTCAGTTGGCTGGACAAAAAGACGTTACAATTCAAAGAGTTACTGCTGCAGATATTGTAACTAACCTTGATCCTAGTGGTAACATTACATTCAACTTCACTAAAATGGCTGACAATAAAGTTTCTGGTACATTCAGCTTTAAAGCTTATGGTGATGATGATAATGTAGCAATCACTGAAGGAACGTTTACAGATACACCTATGGATACATTTGATTTTAGTAATTAATTATAATCAAATAGTACATGAAAAGAGTTTGTTGATTTACAACGAACTCTTTTTTTATGTCCTGATTTTTAGTAAATTATGGTAAGTCCCCTACACTAACCCTTACCATTATGAACTTACTATTCCTCCTTTTAATAGCTTTCCAATTCTCCTATTTAAATATCAGTAATTCTAAGAAAGTGGCTGAATCCAAAGTCGTTTTCGAAGTCATCAATCACCAAGCTGAGAATGTAAATGATATTCCTCTAGAGATCTATCAAAAAGAAAAGCTTATAGCAAAATTTCACACAAAAAAGCTCACTGCTATTTCTCTTCCAGTAGAAAATTATGAATTTAAAGTTTTTTACTGCGATGAAGTGTATACTATCAAAACAACATTATCTCAAAGTCAGCATCATTTAGTCTTTGTATTAGACGAAAAAGAATGTAAAGACCCCATCCTTTTACTGAAATAAGCCACAACCTTATATTTATTCACTTAAAATTATTGTCTACTCCCTCATATCGATTAATTTCGCATTTCAAACGCTTAATTTTAAAGTAGGAAACATAGTATATTCCTTTATTAAATTTAAGTGATGTAGAACCTATGATTTAGAATTAAATAACAGGATGGGAACGCAAACAGAATCGAAGTTGACGTTATCTAATCGTTTTGATAACATCACTGAGTCTGCCACATTAGTGATGGCTGTGAAAGCAAGAGAGTTACAAGCAAAAGGTGTAAATGTAATAAAGTTAAATTTAGGTGAACCTGATTTTCCAACACCTCAATACATTCAAGATGCAGCTAAAGATGCAATTGACGAAGGTAAATATTTCTCTTATCCTCCTGTTCCTGGCTATCCAGAATTAAGACAAGCTATTGCTGATAAACTTGAAAGAGAAAATAACTTGTCTTACAAAGCTGAAAATATTGTTGTTTCTGCTGGTGCAAAACACTCTGTTGCTAATGTAATGTTGAGTATTTTAAACCCAGGCGATGAAGTAATTGTATTTTCTCCTTATTGGGTGTCTTACACAGATCAAATCTATCTTGCAGGTGGGAAACCAGTTATTTTAGCTGGAAGTCTTGAAAATGATTTTAAGGTAACTCCTGAAGAATTACGTGCAGCAATTACTCCAAATACAAAAGCCATTTTATACTCTTCTCCTTGTAATCCTACAGGTACTGTATTTACAAAAGAGGAATTAAGAGGTATTGCTGATGAGGTAGTAAAACATGACGATCTTTACATTATATCAGATGAAATCTATGAGTACATCAACTTTGGTGGTAAACACTTTAGTATTGCCGAATTTGATGATGTGAAAGACAGAACTGTAGTTGTCAATGGTTTCTCTAAAGGCTTTGCAATGACTGGATGGAGAATTGGTTATGTAGCCGCTCCCCTTCATTTAGCAAAAGCTTGTACTAAAATTCAAGGTCAAGTTACTTCAGGTATCAATACCATCACTCAAAGGGCATGTATTGCTGCTTTAAAAGGTGATAGTACATCGGTTATCGAGGAAATGAGATCTGCTTACTTGAGAAGAAGAGACTTATTAAAATCAATGTTAGACGAAATTGAAGGAGTAAAAACGAATCTCCCTCAAGGAGCATTCTACATTTTCCCAGATTTTAGTGCATTCTTTGGTAAGTCATTTAACGGGCAAATCATCAAAGATTCTAGTGATTTGTGTATGTTCTTCTTAAACGAAGCACATGTTTCTACAGTGGCAGGGGCTGCATTTGGAGCTCCAAACTGTATCCGTATTTCTTATGCTGCATCAGACGATGAATTAGTCCAAGCAGTAAAGCAAATTAAAGAAGCTCTTAATAAGTTATCATAAATTCAACGTCAGTTTAATGTATACGTACATTAAACTGACTTTTTCTTTTGAATAGATCAAATATAAAATCCATGAGTATAAGAGAAGCGTTAGATAAATTCAATGGACTCAAAGCATTGGTAATTGGTGATGTGATGATTGACTCCTACATATGGGGAAACGTCGATAGAATCAGTCCCGAGGCTCCAGTTCCTATTGTTAACGTGAAAGATAGAGAATCAAGAATGGGTGGAGCTGCTAACGTAGCCAAAAACCTTCATTTCTTAGGTGCTGAACCTATCTTATGCTCAGTTGTTGGAAAAGATGGAAGTGCTGAAACTTTTATGGATTTGTGTGATAGTCTGAAGATTTCTAAAGAAGGAATTGTTCGTTCAGAAAACCGTATCACTACCATAAAACATAGAGTTATAGCAAGTGCACAACATGTTCTTCGTATTGATCATGAAGATGACGCTCCCCTTAATTCAAATGATACTGATCTATTGTTTGATAAAATCAAATCACTAGCCGATCAAGCTGATGTAATTATTTTTGAAGATTATGATAAAGGAGTTCTAACTCCCGAACTTATCAGTAAAGTGATACAATTAGCCAAGGAAAAAAATATTCCGACAACGGTAGATCCAAAGAAACGTAACTTCTTATGTTATGAAGGGGTGACTCTTTTTAAACCTAACCTTAAAGAAATGAGAGAAGGTTTAAAATTTGATTTTGACGGTAGTGTTATTGATGAAGTAAAAGCAGCTACAAAAGAATTAAAATCCAAAATGGATAATGTCCATACTATGGTCACTTTATCTGAACATGGAGTCTATATTTCAAACCACCAATCTGATGTTCACATTCCAGCTCACAAGAGAGAAATTGCGGATGTTTCTGGTGCTGGTGACACTGTAATCAGTATCGCATCACTAGCATTAGCAGTGGGTTTACCGATGGATCAAGTGGCTGGTTTAGCCAATTTAGGTGGAGGCTTAGTTTGTGAATCTGTTGGGGTAGTTCCTATCAACAAAAAAGCATTGTTGGAAGAGGCAGAAAGAAAACTTTAAGAATGATATCAAAAGAAGAAAAAAGGAAAGCATTCAAAACCACTTGGCTTAGCATCATTGGGAACATCTTACTTACGGTTATAAAAGGAACTGTTGGTGTTTTAGGAAATTCTCAAGCTATGATTGCAGATGCTATTGAATCTTGTGCTGATATTATCTCTTCTTTTGTTGTGTTAGTTGGCCTTAATATTTCTACTAAAGCTCCCGACAACAATCACCCTTATGGACATGGTAAATTTGAACCCATTGCCACTTTTATTACCATTGGTTTTTTAGTGACTTCGGCGCTGGTGATTGCAGAACAAAGTATCTCCAGAATCATTGAGGGAACAAATCAGACACCTTCTCATTATACATTATATGTATTAGGTTTTATCATATTGATCAAATATGGATTGTATCGATATGTAAAAAAACGTGGTAAGCTTTTAAACTCCTCTTCTCTAGAAGCAGATGCAGGACACCATAGAAGTGATGCAATGATTTCTCTCTCTGCCTTTATGGGAATTGGAATTTCCATTTTTGGAGGAGAAGGATATGAAACAGCAGATTCTTGGGCAGCTTTATTTGCAGTAGGTATCATTTTATTTAATAGCTATCTTTTATTCAGACCCGCTTTTGGAGAAATAATGGATGAAAACCTCTACGATGATTTTATTGATAAAGTAAAACAAGAATCACAAAAAATCGAGGGTGTAATTGCTCCTGAAAAATGTTTCATCAGAAAAATGGGTTTTAAATTCTACGTAGATCTTCATATTATTGTTGATGGTGAAATATCTGTGAGAGAAGGACACGATATAGCTCATCATGTAAAAGACTCTTTAAAAGCTGATTTCAACGAAATTGCAGATGTGCTCATTCATGTTGAGCCTACATCTAAGACATAAAATATTCAACTCTATCCAATTATTATGGGGTTAAAATCTTTTTTAAGTAAGCCATTCGCTGCTTACGTGGTAAAAAAACAAAATGAGTGGGTAGAAAACCCATCTTATGCACAAGATAAAGTGTTTAATCACCTTATTGAGGTAGGTAAAACAACTGCTTTTGGTAAGGATCATCATTTTGGTGATATCAAAAACTATGAGGACTTTAAGAAGCATGTTCCCGTTGTAGATTATGAACAGCTTCGTCCATACATAGATCGTATTATTAAAGGTGAAAATGATATTCTTTGGAGAGGTAAGCCTACCTATTTTGCTAAAACATCTGGTACGACATCAGGTGCTAAGTACATTCCATTAACCAAGGATTCAATACCTAATCATATTAATTCGGCAAGAAATGCAATGCTGAATTATGTAAATGAAACAGGTAAATCTAAGTTCTTAGATAAAAAACTGATTTTCCTTTCTGGATCACCAATTCTTGATACATCAGGTAATATTCTTACAGGACGTCTATCTGGTATTGTCAATCATCACGTACCTGGCTATTTAAGAAGAAATCAAATGCCTAGTTATGATACCAATTGTATTGAAGATTGGGAAATCAAATTAGAGCATATTATAGATGAAACATTATCTCAAGATATGTCTCTTATTTCTGGTATTCCACCATGGGTACAGATGTATTTTGATAGGATTCAAGAAAGAACAGGAAAAAGTATAAAAGAAGTATTCCCTAACTTTGAAATGTTTATTTACGGGGGAGTGAACTTTGAACCCTATAGAAAAAAACTTTACGATTCGATTGGCAAGGATATCCCTTCAATTGAATTATTCCCTGCCTCAGAAGGATTCTTCGCTTTCCAAGATTCCCAAGAAGAAGAAGGTTTACTACTTCAATTAGATTCAGGTATCTTCTATGAGTTTATTCCATCTGAAGAATATTTTGATGACAATCCAACTCGTTTAAGAATTGAAGATGTAGAGATAGGTAAGAACTATGCACTTATCATTAATTCAAATGCTGGTTTATGGGGTTATTCTATTGGAGATACTGTCAAGTTTGTGTCAAAAGACCCTTATCGTTTGATCGTATCGGGTAGAATAAAACATTACATTTCTGCTTTTGGAGAACATGTGATTGGAGAAGAAGTAGAAAAAACAATGAAATATACTCTGGAACAGTTCCCAGAAGTAAAAATCACAGAATTCTCTGTTGCTCCTCAGGTGAATCCTACCGACGGATTACCCTATCATGAATGGTTAATTTCTTACGAAAGTGCACCTAACAATCCTGAAGAGTTTGCATTAACACTAGATCATAAGTTAAGAGAGCTAAACACCTATTATGATGATTTAATCACTGGAAATATCTGTAGAACACTAGTAATTACAGCATTACAGAGAGACGCATTCCAACTCTATATGAAGTCAATAGGTAAACTCGGAGGACAAAATAAAGTCCCTCGATTATCAAATGATAGAAAAATCGCTGATTTAATCAGCGAATGGAAAAAATAATTTAGATTCCTTCTAATTATACATTTTGTGTTGTATAATTGGAAGGAAATTTTTTTTTTGACTTAAGAAGCAACAATAATTTTCAACCTTAGCTCGGGTTAAATTTTTTTTCATCGAACTTAGGTAATCGATTTCTGACAAAAAAAATCAGAATACCTTTAATCTATTAAGATTATTTTTTGTAATTTGAATGAGCGTTATGTAGAAAGCTTATTCCTTTGCTAACTACATTTTTAAAGCACAACTCGCAAAACCGGACATGAGCAAAAAGATAAAAACTATATTACTCGTTGATGATAACGACACCGATAACTTTATTAATAGCAGAATTATTGAATTAACAGAGTTTGCTGAAGAAATTGTCATCAAAAACTCTGGTAAAAAGGCATTAGAATTCCTTCAAGAAAGATTAGATACCAATGCAAATTTACCAAGCTTGATCCTATTGGATATAAACATGCCAATAGTAGATGGTTTTGTATTCCTTTATGAGTTTGAAAACTTCCCTGAAGAACTAAAACAAAAAAGTAAAATTGCCATTCTTTCTAGTTCTGATAATGAATCTGACATTGAAAGAATTGTCAATAATGAATATGTTATTAAGTTTATCACTAAACCTTTAACAGAAGAATCTCTACTGGAAGTAGGTGATTTACTCCAATAATGAAAAAAGACATTATAAACTAATTTTAGTTTATAATGCCTTCTATCGTTTCTTCTAGTTAGGTATAGCTAAAAATATCGTGATATCATCTCTTTGACTAAAGTTATCAGACATTTCCTTATCTAAATAATCTTCTAATTCATTTATACAATCTTTTGTATACTTCAGATAATACTTTTTAAGTATTTCTCTTAGCTTCAAAGATCCAATCTTACCATTTACACCATTTTGATCTACATAACCATCAGTATACAAACAAATCATTGTATCTGGCTTTATATTCATTTTGGTTACTTCAAATCTTCTTTTTCTTTGGAAAGTTCCACCTATGGTTCTATTCGTTGATTTTAATGGTACAACTCCAGAACTATCCACCAACAAGGCCTTTCCTTTTGCTCCTGCATAAGCTAAACTACCATCACTATCGATATAGGCAATAGAAATATCCATTCCGTCTTTATTTCCATCCAATTCCGATTGTCTTAACTTTTCAAAGATATAGCCATCCAATTGCTCTAAAAGTATGGCAGGCGACTCAGGTAATTCTTCCAAACGGTCTAAAGCTTCCAAACCAACCATAGACAATAAAGCACCGGGAACACCATGCCCAGTACAATCACCTACAGCCATTAATGTTCTGTTATTATATTGCCTCGCAAAATAGAAATCTCCTGAGACGTGATCTTTTGGACGATATAAAACACTTCCTTCGACAAAAATTTTATCAAATTCATCAGATTGTGTAAGTAATGCTCTTTGAATTGTTTCAGCATAACGAATTGAATCTTCCATTTGAATCAAGGAATTTGATAATTCATTATGATGTTCTTCTATTGCATCTCTCTGAGATTCAATTTCTTCTTTTTGGGCATTAATTTCTTCGTTTGTTTGAGACAGTTCTTCTCCAAATTGAATTAATTCATCTGAATTTTCTTTCAATTTACTTTGAAAATTAGTGTTTTGAAGATCAATAGATTTAATATCATTACTAATATTAAGTACAATACCTAAATCAAAAAGCCAATTTAATAGCATTTGTTGATTATAGGTTAACGGATCAAATACCGGTTCTCCCTTTATTAATTCTACAACAAATAATAAAGAGATTATCGCAATAGCGTAAGTCAATACAAACCTACTTTTCTCTTTCCCTAAAAACCAATAAGAAGAAACAAGGGTTGTTGCAATCCATGGGATAGCATGAGATTTCATACCTCCAGTTAATAATGCGAAAATAAATAAGGCATTGACTAAAATAAAGATATACCATTTGCAGAGTTTATCCCATTTCACTTTTCCTTTTAATGAAAAGAAGATTAAAACAATTAGGGCACCTGTGAAAGAGACTAGAGTTCCTTCCAAATGATCTAAGGCAAAAAATTCGATTAGAGTAAAAAATATGATGAAAGCAAGACTAAACTTGACCTTTCGCCAAAAACTTTTCTCTTTGTCCATCTCTAATTTACTTCCGTAAAGTAGATTGACGTTAAGAGGTGCGGTCATAAAATTATAGTGAATTAATAAAAAGTTAATAGCAACAGTAGTAGTTACTGTAATTTACTGAATGATTTAATTTCGATCGATTTTTATGCCTCTACAAAAAAGGTGACAAACACCCCTAAATTGTAACGTCGTTTCTGTTAATATTGTTATCAAATGTTATTAAAAACACAGTATTCAATTAACACTTACAAGCAACTATAATAGGAAATGTAATTTAGATCTGATCACAAAAAAAGCTACCTTACTGATTAAGATAGCTTTACTATAAAATTGGAACTAATATCCCTTTATTTCTTTCAATGATTTTCTCATTATTACTTTAAACCATAAGCATTCCTTATCATTTTTTCCGCCATTTTATCTGGTAACAATCTTTTGACAAATGCCAACATTCCTGCATTACCACCCGAAACATAAATTGGAGAAGGTGCTTTTTTCAAGATAACGCTCATTACCGTATTGGAGATAACCGATGCTGATTCTGCTTTAGACATACTAGATTTAACACTTTGTCTAATATTATCTGCATAAGGGAAATACTCAGAATCTTCTCCACAATTAAAATCAGGAACAATATTCGAAGCAATATGGTTTGGTTCAACTAATGCAACATGTACATTAAATTCTTTCATTTCACTTCTTAGCGATTGGGTATAACCAGAAAGCGCAAACTTTGTTGCACAATAACTAGAATAATATGGAGCCGCAAAACGACCGTTTAGAGAACCTATGTTTACAATTGTACCCGCTCTTCTTTCTCTCATTTGAGGAAGAATCTTTTTTGTAAGGTGGATAAGGCCGAAAAAATTCACCTCGAATAAATATCTAAGTTTTTCTAAACTAGTTTCTTCTACTGGTCCAATTTGAGATTGTCCTGCATTGTTAACTAGAACATCTATTCTTTGATCTTTAATTTCGTTCCAGCAAGCATCAATACTCTCTGGAGAAGCTATGTCCAAAGCTACATATTGTACACCCTCTAATTTATCTTTGATAGTTTCTGGATTTCTTGATGTACCAATAACTTTATATCCTTTTTCTAAAGATAACTTAGCAATGGACTTTCCAATTCCGGAAGATGCTCCTGTAATAAAGATCGTTTGTTTCATGATTCAAATTTGATTTAATGCGAATTTATAGAATTCATGTAAATGAAATAATAAATCCATCAAATTTTAAAACAAAATATTAGTCATTTTAGTAATATGTGGTGATCTTTAATGTAATATGATCCAATATCATATATCTTCAAAAGATTATTGTATCCGTTAATTATATTATAAAAAAACATACATAACCGATTTCATGAAAAACTTTGAACTATGGAACCCGACTCGTTTGGTGTTCGGTGAAAATCAATTAGAAAACGTACAGAAACATATTCCTTCAGGAGTGAAAAACATTTTGATGGTATTTGGCGGTGGTAGTATCAAAAAGAATGGTGTATATGATACAGTCAAAGCCTCTCTAAAAGATTACAACGTAATTGATTTTGGTGGTATCGAACCTAACCCAAGGTATGAAACTGTCATGAAAGCGAGAGAAGTTGCTCTTAAAGAGAATGTGGACTTCATACTTGCTGTAGGCGGAGGTTCTGTAATAGATGCTTGTAAATTCTTATGTGTTGCTACTCCATACACAGACGGAGAACCGTGGGATATTATTACTAAGCGTTTAGGTAAAGTGGTTACTGAAGCGATTCCATTTGGAACTGTGCTAACACTTCCAGCTACAGGATCAGAAATGAACTCAGGTTCGGTGATTACTAGATCATCCTCAAAAGAAAAATTAGCTTTTGGTGGACCTCTATGTTTCCCTAAGTTTTCTGTGTTAGATCCTAAAGTGGTTGCTTCACTTCCTGAAAGACAAATTGTCAACGGAATAACTGATGCTTTTACACATGTTTTAGAACAATACATTACTTATCCTGCCGATGCTCCTTTACAAGATCGTTTTGCTGAAGGTATCCTTCAAACACTTGTAGAAATTGGCCCTAAAGTGATTCACAATCCAAATGACAGCACAGTCGCCGGAAACTTCATGTATTGCTGTACGATGGCTTTAAATGGCCTAATTCAGCAAGGTGTACCTACCGATTGGGCTACACACATGATTGGACATGAATTAACTGCTTTATTTGACATCGACCATGCGCGTACTTTGGCTATCATTGGCCCTAACTTGTACCGAGTAATGTTCAACAATAAGAAAGATAAATTAGCTCAATACGGAGAAAGAGTTTGGGGTATTACTGAAGGAACATTAGAAGAAAAAGCTCAAAAAACAATCGAAAGAACGGTAGAGTTTTTCCATTCTATGGGTATCAAAACTAAAATATCTGATTATACTGAAGATTATTCTGATGTTGCCAAAACAATCACATCACGTTTCGAAGAAAGAAAATGGATGGGTCTTGGTGAAAGAGGAGATATTACTTTAGAAAAAGTAGAAGAGATTGTTGGAATGAGTATTTAATAAACATTTCAAATCCAAATATAAAAGAGCTTGCGATTAACCCTCACAAGCTCTTTTTGTTTATTCTAATCCCTTTTTTTCAGGATTCCAAAATGGTTTTGTTTTTATAAATTTAGTTTCCCAATTCAATTCTTTTCTAAAAAATTGATTTAACTCAATACATAAACGACTGTCACCTGCGATATAAACCATTTTCTTTCCTTTTAATTCAGGTAAAACCTCTTTTATCTTGGTGAGTATCGGAAGAATCGGGTTTTGTGGTAATTCATATAGGTCAAAAGGAGATGTTCCATCGACATCATCAAATAATTCTTCTTGCCTTTGACTATATACTATTCCTTTTACCAACTTATCGGATGGTAACGATCGTCGAATCATGTATAAGTGAGATAAAGCTGATAAATCTCCGATCATTAAATAACTCTCTGCTTGATCATCGACCAAGAATTTACCTTTCTTTGTCTTGAAAAACACCCTATCACCTACTTTGCAGTCTTTGATCCAATGTGAACCAATTCCATTACTATGAGTGGCAATAGCTATATCCATATGACCCGCCTTTTGATCAATATCCCAAACACTATAACTTCTCACTTTATCTTTCATAGATAATTCGTCTTTTCCAATCCCAATTCCCATTCTTAAGAAGGATCCAGGAAGAAAGTCAAGGTTTTTAATTTTATCACTTTGAGTACGAATTCTATAAGCAGCCTTTGATAATTGATTTTTTTCTAAAATTGTCGCTTCATCTAAAACGACAGATGTTAGAATATTTTCTATGAAATTCATTTTTTTCGTTTCAATCTTAAAGCTATGAGGCGTTCTTTAACTTCTGGTATTCTAATAATGAATCCAATACCCACCACCACAGCATAAATGATCCATGTTTTTTCTAAAAGTGCGACGTGAAATAAACTTAGAATTATTATCACATAAGCATATTTTTGCAACTTCTTCCACTTCGTTTTTAATCGCTTCATCGATTTTCTGTTCGATGTTATCAACAATGGAATTAGCAGTAATACAGCAATGAAACCCGCTATATAATTTACTTGAGTAAACGTTTCTAAAAAACCTTCCATCACGATAAATATAACAAAGTGAAGAATACTCCATATTGAAGCAGCTATGCCCATCGCTTGTCGCACAAAAAGATTATTCACCCCAAACAAAATGAAAAAGGGAGTACAGGTAAGTACAGCTGTTAACCATCGAATTGCAAATTCTCCAGAGACATGATACATCATATCTAAAGTGGTACGTCCTCCTTTACCTATATTTTCTACAAGAGATAGAGATAAACCATTATCCCAATCTACTTGAATCATTTTTGCTAAAATTAGCATTGGAAGTATCGAGAGAATAGTCACTATAATCCACCCGTAATTTCGCTTTATAAACCCCATTTTTCTTTTGTTTGTTAGCTACTAAATATTTATTTGTCTTGAATCTCCTCGTCTTGGTCCTTTACTTCTGATGCTCTCCTTTTAAAATCTTGCATAAACTTTTCTCTATGCATCATTGATCTCCCTTTATTTTTAAATGAACGCCTACCGCCTCCGCCAAACACTATTTTTGACATAGCCAATAAACCCAAGGATTGTAAAAATGAGATGGTTGTTAATCCGAAAATTACGGGCATTAACCAGTTCCATAAATGCATAAATATAAAGGTGATTGCAGTGATAGCAACAATACCAAAAACTATTTTCTTCGCTATAAATTTTTTCTTTGAAAACTTTTCCATGATTACTTATTATTTTAGGTCATTCAATCAACAACCTTGTTATACCATAATTTCATAACAATTAGTCCTTCATCAATTTAAAGATGCTTTCCAATTGTTCTCTTAGATACAATACGGCATATCGTTTTCTACTAATAAGAGTATTGACAGTAAGTCCCGTAAAACCAGAGATTTGTTTAAAGCTGTAGCCTTCCAATTCGTGCCACTCAAAGACTTCTCTTTGTTCTTTGGGTAATTCTTGTAATCTTAATTGAATCTCTTCCCAAATCATATCTTTCATGATTTGCTCATCGGGCATAGTTTCCAATGAGGGAAGTAAATCCATAAGATTCAAACCGTCTTCTTCTTCATTGATATTTTGATCTTCAATAGAAAGTGGTTTCTTTTTTCTACGGTAATCAACAATCTTATTCTTTGCAACAGTGTAGAGCCAAGAGATTGATTTGCGCAAATCTGAGATCTCATCGAATCCTCCAACAAAACTCAAAAACACATCCTGTGCAATGTCTTCTGCATCTTCCAAAGAGCCAATTTTTCCTTTTATATAATTGGTTAATCGACCTTGCTCTTCTTGGTATGTATTTTCTATATTTTGTTTTTTCCCTGCCATAATTATTGTATCTACTTATTAAGTCGAATAAGGGAGAATTATATTTTAAGAAAAGTGATATTTTTTCAATTTTTATTCAAAAAGTGGATTTATGGGTATATAAAGGCTGTTATTTTATTATTTTTCTTTATAAAAAATTACAACTCATACAGTTCTAATGGTAATTGATCAGGGTCTTCAAAGAATACAAAACGTTTATTAGTGTGAGGGTCAATCATAATTTCTCCCGTTTCTACTCCTTCATCATTCAACTGTTGCTTGGCTTCTTCAATGTTATCTACGGCAAAACATAGATGTCTTAAACCTCTTGCTTCTGGATAAGAAGGACGTTCAGGTGTATTGGGGAAGCTGAAAAGTTCTATCAGGTACTCCCCATGGAATGATAAATCTAACTTATAAGAGTCTCTTTCTTCTCGATAAACTTCTTGAAGTACTTCAAACCCCATCACTTCAGTATAAAACTTCTTAGACCGTTGATAATCATTACAAATAATAGCAATATGATGGAGTCTTCTTAAATTCAGCATTTTTAAATTTATTCAATACAAAAAAAGCACACCCTTGATGAGTGTGCTACGAAATTATTATTTTTTATTTTCCTTTCAGCATTTTTACTTGTTCTTTCAGTAAAGCAATAATCTCTTCTTTGTCTTTCAATTGATTTTGAAGTGATTTGATTTCCGCTTTGAGAAGATCTGTATCTGAAGAGGTTTCTTCTTTCTTTTTTTTCTTCTTTTTGATTTCTACATGGATGTTCTCTGTACCATCTTTGTGTTTTTCTTCATTGATATCTACATCAACTGTTTCAGCTTGTGTTTTTACCTCATCCATTGCGCTTTGTACTGCATCAAATACATTTTTGATGGTACTCTTTACTTTTTCCTTTTGTCCATCGTTGTTCATCCTAGGAAAGACAAAATCGTTTAAGATATCCTCCAATGGATTGTGTGGGTCTTTTTTGCTCATGGTTCAATTAATTTGACATTTAAAAATTACAGAAGAAGAATAGCTTTTAGTGCCATATATTCTTCATTGTATAAGTTAACGAAATTAAATGAAAATGAGTTGTGATTTCCTATTAAAAAGAATATCCTAATCCAAACTTCACACCTCTCTCTGCTAATTTATAATGATATTTTTCAGATGGAATTTCTAACAATGCTCTTACTTTATAATATGGATTAGCAAAGACTGTAATACCATTGTTAAACTGATATTGAGCACCAATGCCAATATATGCTCCAAAACCATTCTGATTCTCCCTGTAATCGCTTGTGTTTAAATCGTAAGAGATAACTGTACCTGCATTAAAGAAAAAGTATTTAAGAAGCTTCAGCCTCACTCCTACAGGAATATCAATTATATTTTCTTTTGATAGGCTATTTACAGGATTACCATTCTCATTAATTACAGATGTTACTAGTGTATGTTCGGAATATTCTATTCCTGCTTCCACATCAATTACTTTCCCTAGTTTTCTTTGATATTGAATTCCTACATTAAAAAAATCTTGTCCATTGTAAGACGCTCCGCCATCCAGACTCTGAAAGTTGGTTTTATCACTACTTCCTAATCCTGAATAAGTCAAAATCAAAGTGTTTTTCTGTAGGTCTTGTGCAAATGATAAACTACAAATACATAGTAAAAGACCGATGAATAGATTTAGTTTTTGTGCCATTGTTTTTAGATTGAATAGTAAAAAATGATGTTGATTTAGCCTATGGGTAAAGGACTAATAAATTGAAAGATTACTTCTAATTGAAGACAACTACAAAAAAACATTGGACAAAAAAAATCCTGTCTCATTACTGAAACAGGATTTGTACTCCGTACGGGATTCGAACCCGTGCTACCAGGATGAAAACCTGGCGTCCTAACCCCTAGACGAACGGAGCGGGGCATTGATTCTGAGTCTCAATTAGACTACGTACTCCGTACGGGATTCGATCCCGTGCTACCAGGATGAAAGCCTGGCGTCCTAACCCCTCGACGAACGGAGCGGGGCATTGATTCTGAGTCTCAATTAGACTACGTACTCCGTACGGGATTCGATCCCGTGCTACCAGGATGAAAGCCTGGCGTCCTAACCCCTCGACGAACGGAGCGGGGCATTGATTCTGAGTCTCAATTAGACTACGTACTCCGTACGGGATTCGATCCCGTGCTACCAGGATGAAAGCCTGGCGTCCTAACCCCTCGACGAACGGAGCGGGGCATTGATTCTGAGTCTCAATTAGACTACGTACTCCGTACGGGATTCGATCCCGTGCTACCAGGATGAAAGCCTGGCGTCCTAACCCCTCGACGAACGGAGCGGGGCATTGATTTTGCGTCTCAATTAGACTGTGTACTCCGTACGGGATTCGAACCCGTGCTACCAGGATGAAAACCTGGCGTCCTAACCCCTAGACGAACGGAGCAAGTGTTTTTTGCGAGTGCAAAGGTAATAGAGTAGTGTCATCTGTCCAAACGATTTTCAAAAAAAAGATGAAATATTACAATCATTAAGAAAAATAGACCGTAGTATTGTATTTTTCAGTTCTTTAAAAAAAAATCAAATATGATCGAATTATTAGAGGCAAGTTATCAAAAATACAATCAACCTAATTTCATCAAAGACGATCCAATTAGCATTCCTCATTCCTTTTCAAAAAAAGAAGATATTGAGATTATGGGATTCTGGGCCAGCATGTTAGCTTGGGGACAACGTAAAACAATCATCAATAAATGCAATGAATTGGTGATGCTAATGGATGGTGCACCTCATGATTTTATCATCAACCATCAAGAGCAAGATTTAGAAAAGTTACTCACATTTAAACATCGAACTTTTAACGATGTGGATACATTATTTTTTATTTCATTTTTTAAGAAACATTATCAACAATATGACTCGTTGGAAGATGCTTTCTTACTAGGTTATTCACAAAATGATGAAAATGTAGAAAATTCTTTGATCGCTTTTCATGATTATTTCTTCGATCAGGAAGATGCTCCCCATCGAACAAAAAAACATATTGCAACTCCTGCTAGAAAATCCGCTTGTAAGCGTTTGAATATGTTTTTGAGGTGGATGGTTAGGAAAGATAATGCAGGTGTAGATTTTGGAATTTGGAATCGGCTTCGTGCAGATCAATTGATTTGTCCATTAGATGTTCATGTAGAAAGAGTAAGTAGAAAATTAAAATTATTAGAGAGAAAACAATCGGATTGGAAAGCAGCAGTAGAATTAACCTCTCAACTTAAGGTAATAGATCCAAAAGACCCTGTTCGATTTGATTTTGCATTGTTTGGACTTGGCTTAGAAAAATTTTAATCTTTACTGTTTCAAGTGACTGAGAAATTCAAGATGTTCAAGTCAAAAAAAATCACGCTCACATAGTCATTCTATTGAGATAAATCACCAAATTGAATATTAGAAAGGATTACCTTTGTTAAACAAACGTAGAAAACACACTTAAGCATCAAATATGAAACTAAAATATTTACTTCTCAGCTTTCCGATTATCGCACTACTTTCTTTTACTATCAATGAAAATGATCCATTTAAAGAAAGCATTAGCCGCGGTCAAGGAATCTACATGGTCAATTGTATGCATTGTCATTTACAAGATGGACAAGGTGTAGAACCAACAGTACCTCCTTTAGCAGGTGTAAAATATTTAGTAGAAAATAAACATCAAGCAATACGACAAGTGTTGCATGGGTTAGAAAAACCTATTACCATAAATGGAGTCACTTATGAAGGAAATATGCCTGAACAAGCTGCTTTAACAGATCAGGAAGCCGCAGATGTTTTGAATTACATTAGAAATTCTTGGGGAAATAAAGCCCCTATGATTGGTGCTCATGAGGTAGCTATGGAAAGATAATTAATAGTTTAATAGAATTTTACAGCATAAATATTTAATAATAACCTAAATCAATTATTTTTGCAGCATCAGTTCATAGCGAATGATATCACTATGGACTTTTCATTTTCATTCCAACCATATCGAATCTCATGCAAGAGCGATACGCACAACGAGGAGTTTCTGCCTCAAAAGAAGATATCCATAACGCCATTAAGCGTTTGGACAAAGGATTATTTCCAAAAGCATTTTGTAAAATTGTTCCGGATATTCTTACAGGTGACGACGAGTACTGTGCAATTATGCATGCCGACGGCGCTGGTACCAAATCATCTTTAGCATATTTATACTGGAAAGAAACAGGCGACATGTCTGTTTGGAGAGGTATTGCTCAAGATGCCATCATAATGAACACAGATGACCTTCTTTGTGTTGGTGCAACAGGTAACACATTGTTATCCTCTACTATTGGTAGAAACAAAAACCTTATTCCAGGTGAAGTTATTTCTGAATTGATTAACGGTACTGAAGAAGTTCTTCAGATGTTAAGAGACAACGGATTTGAAATTCACTCTACTGGTGGAGAAACTGCTGATGTAGGAGATTTAGTAAGAACTGTAATTGTTGACTCTACTGTAACTACTCGTATGAGAAGAGACGAAGTAATTGACAACAGTAACATTCAAGCTGGCGATGTAATTGTTGGTTTAGCTTCTTACGGTCAGGCTACTTACGAAACAGAGTACAATGGTGGTATGGGTTCTAACGGACTTACTTCTGCTCGTCATGATGTTTTTGCTAAGTATTTAGCTGAAAAATACCCTGAAAGCTTCGACCCACAAGTTCCGAATGACTTAATTTATTCTGGTACACAAAAGTTAACTGACGCAATTGCTGACTTAACTCTTGATGCTGGTAAGTTGGTTCTATCTCCAACAAGAACATATGCTCCAATCATTAAAAAAGTATTGGATGAGCTTCGCCCTGAAATTCACGGTATGGTTCACTGTTCTGGTGGTGCACAAACTAAAGTTTTACACTTCGTGGATAATGTTCATGTAGTTAAAGACAATTTATTTGCTGTTCCTCCATTGTTCGAAATGATCCACAAGAATAGTGGAACAGATTGGAAAGAAATGTATAAAGTATTTAACATGGGCCATCGTATGGAAATCTATGTTGATCCTAAACATGCTCAGACCATTATTGATATTTCTAAATCTTTCAATGTAGATGCACAGATCATTGGTCGTGTTGAAGCGAAAGAAGAAGGAAAATCTTTAGACATACATTCAGAGTTTGGTAAGTTCTCTTACTAATCAAATTATCTGATAAAAACAGAGAGGCAGTCATTTTACGATGACTGCCTCTTTTTTTATCTATTTTTTAGTCGTTTGACATCTTTGATCACTCGAGCCAAGTCTTTCCCTTTCTTTCGACGTTCTGCAACTGTTGATTCGAAATGAGCTTGTTCTCTTCCTAACCTCAAATAATTTTGATAAGCCTCTTCTGAGATCTCCTCATTATTTACTGCCTCAATTACTGCACAACCTTTTTCATGCACGTGAGTACAATTTGAAAAACGACAATCTTCTGCTATATCTTCGATATATGCATAAGTTGTACTTAACCCATCGTTATCAGACACCATTCCTACTTCTCTTGTTCCTGGGTTATCTATCAGAATACCACCAGAAGGCAAGACATGAAGTGAACGTGAGGTGGTTGTATGCTTCCCTCTATCGTTCCCATCACCAATAGCTCCTGTAGCTAGTAATTGATCATCAAAAAGAACATTAATGAGACTAGATTTACCTACACCTGACGAGCCTAAGAAACAATAGGTTTTGGCTTCCTCAATTGTATCTTTCAATTTAGACATCCCTTCGGTTGAGGTGGCCGATGTACAAATCAGATCCATCCCGAATAATCTGTTTTCTATTTCAAACTTCATTTCTTCCAAGCGATCTTCAGAAATCAAGTCTACTTTATTCAATATAAATACGGGATGAATACCTGCATCATAGCAAAGCGTCATATAACGCTCCATACGATTCAAATTAAAGTCACGGTTTACAGCTTCCACAATAAATGCGGTATCAATATTTGAAGCAATGTATTGTACTTCAGCATCTCTACCTACTGCTTGGCGTGTAAGTGCACGTTCTCTATGCACTACTTCGTGAACTAATGCTTTATCTTCATCAAAAATTTGCATTCTTACCCAGTCTCCAACTACGGGAAAACTACTTCTATCTGTAGCTGTAAATCTTAACTGACCAGTAATTTCTGCTGAAAAAGACCCTAGTTCATTTTGAACAACATAACGTTCTTTATGCTCTTCGATAACTCTACCAAAGTCATTTTCATTAAATTCTTGATAATTATTTAATATACTTTTTGGAAAGCCTAAAGCGGCGTTAGAAATTTTATTTTCCAATTTTGTCTTTGTTTAAATGTATGATTTTTTGAAAACTCTCAACACATCAGCTTTTAAAAAGTCGAAATGGAAAGTTAGGATACAATAAACCGACAGGTACTTCTTTAGTACCTTAACAAAGGTGTATTAAAATGGAAATCGCACCTGTCGGTCTATGCCGAGATAGGGTGCACTATAGGTAATGTATGTGTCATAAGTTGCAAATATGGAATGATTTAATTTTGATTACAACTTTCTCATTATGAAAAGATTACTCTATTCATATTTATTAAATAATGGAAATACGCTTTTTATTTTTTTTAAATCCCCATGGGCAGTGTTTACATTGATTTTTACAACAATGTCCTCTTTTTAGATGATAGGCTTTTGTAAAAACATAGAGACCATTTTCTATGTAGTAGTCTTCTCCTTCTTTCAGCTTCTGATCACTCATTATTTTAAAAAATATTTACCTCTTCAAAAAAAGAGATTTGATAGGCACGGACTTTCAATATACTAGAAAGAATTTGAAATACCATAAATCACTAATTAACTTTTTGTTAATATAATTCTGATTTAATCAAGTTAATCTACTTTATATTTTACCATTATTAATTAAAACGGAATTATATTTTGATTAATAAGATATAAATCGTAAATTAATGTTAAGCAGATGATCGAAATATCATTTACTTTTAAGCATAATTTTGGTCAATTGCTACCGTGCACCGCACATCAAGTATAATTTTTTATTTGGTTATACGTGCATACTCTAGACGGGAGATTGTACGTTTTTTACATCCTTCTATATGTTTATTGAAATCACAGACCACGCTTTTAGTGCGATGTCCAAGAGATGTCGTCATTGGAGAAAGAAAGATTATCTAAACATCGTTTACCAAGCATATAAATCAGAATGCTATGGTAGTCATTGCAAAAGGGACAAACGAAAGTATAAGTCCTTTATCTTTATCTTCGAGGATACCCGTCTTATAACAGTGTATCGTTCTCGAAAAAAATCTAAAAACTACATAAACAGAGCCTCATGAAGCATTTTGTAAAACCAAAAGTGACTGCATCTGCCCTAGGAAATGATTATGAGTTCAATGTTAACATTAGAGCGAACTCAGAATTTGAATTAGGCGTCTGTGCTCAGCTGATTGAAAGAATGAAAGACATTCTGATCGACAACGAAATCCAAAGAAGGGGATTAAAGGAGTTGTATAAGTTTGCTGACAAAGAAGACGAGGAGCAGTTTTACGAAATTCTCCGCCAAAGTATTTGGGAAGAACTTTTAGCACAAGGAGATGTAGTGAGAGATTTAGGCCGAAGTGGCCTTAGAGCTATGGATGGGGAAATACGTCAGATGATAAAATGATGCACCCCTTTTTTAATATCCAATTTTAGGATATCATTCAATTGAATTAATTTAGAAACCTTTATAATGAAAAAGACCCCGTTCAAGAACGGGGTCTTCCTATGTAAAAGGCTTTGCCTTTAAATGCCAAGAAATAAGTTAGATTCTAGTAACCTGATGGCATACAGAATCTAATATGTTGTGCTTCTACACTACTAACCGAAGCTACTTGTTGAAGTTCCTCAGATCTTCTAGCAATTGCCTCTTCTTCGCGTAATTCATCAACCACTGGAGCAACAAAGCGATCCATAACTGATGACACTAATTGTAAATACTTAGGATTGGTTGCGTAACCTCCATTCGATATAGCTTGTATTTGCTCATTTGCATCGAATGTGTCGAATAAACCATTGTTTCTATAAGTATGGTAACTAGTTAGCACTTTACAGTAGTCCTCTACAGCTTGTTCCAAAGATGAATATATTCTATATCTACGGAATCTTTGTTCTCCATTATCATAAACTAATTTACTTCTAGATGGATTTGATGAAGCAATGTTGAATATTCTGAAATCTTTTCTCAGGTTCCAACCTTGTTCAGCAATTGCTTGAGAGATGGCTACTTTGGTATTAATTCCATATTTTCTACAGATTGGATCGAAAGACTTATACAATAAACGTATGTAATTCTCTCTTTTAATTTGATCCGTATCTTTTACACTTACAATTGAATTATTAGAAGAAGCAAAAGCTAATTCAAGGTTTCCAAAGGGTAATGCTAGTATGGAAATAATAATTAAAAACTTTCTCATTAAAAGTTTATTTCGTGAAAACATCAAGTGTCCGTCTGACGCTTGTGCTGATTATCAGCGATTTACAGATTGAATTTTTGTTTTTCAAAATGCCGATTGCAAATATAAAATAGACATCTGTAATAAAAAAATTTTTACTCTATTTTTTCAACAACCGCCATTTGTGAATATACTAACAAAAAATATAACTATTCATAGATAACACCGTAAACGACCATCGTTTTTTTAATAAATAACAGAATTCATATCATTTTATGATGATGATATTTTTATCCCTCATTTAATTTCATTAACTTTTATTTAATATATAACGTAAGTTATTTTCCATTTTCAGCTAAAAAATGTGAAATAATTCAACTAGTAAAAAACCATCACATGGATGGCTTCCCAAAATAATTCATTTACTGTATTGTTTTTCAGTTCAATTCCTTTTGAAATGGGAAGAAATTCAATAATTTGTAAGTAGTAAACCCACAGTCCTTACTCAGATTTTAATGCTCTTTTACTATTCATATACTTTTATAAATAAATGAGAAACAATACTACCGATTTCAAAAAAGAACTATTGCAACAAAAAAGCTGGATCAGAATGGGTATCGCAGGCATTGTACTTTGTGGTGCAATGGTTACTTATGCTGTTTTTAGCGGAACCGACGGTAGTAAGCAACAAAGAATGCGTATCAATGAACTTGAAAAAAGAAATGCGCAAGTAGAAGCAGAAGGAAATGCATATCTATCCAAAATCAAACATCAAAACGATAGAATTTTAGATTTAAAAGATGATATCCTGAGACTTGAGAAAAAATTGAATGTAAAAGAAGCTGAACTTACCACACACGACCAAACTTTAGACATGAAACAAGGTTCAATAAGATCTCTTGAATCACGCATTTCTGAATTGAAAGACGACAAGTACAGGATGCAAAGGAATATTGATGAAAATAATCGTGTCATTCAAGATATGAGTCAGCGATCTAAAGAACAAAACGAACTCTTAAAGCAAACACAAGAGCAATTAAAAGACGTGCAGGAGCAATTACAAAGTATACAAGGCAAACACCTTCAGGCATTAAAAGAACAGAAAATGGCTGAACAGTCAGAACAATCTACACAAGAGGCCCTCCGTAATCAAAAAACATTGTATTCTAATCTTATGCAGGAATTAGCCACCACTAGAGCTAATTTGAATATAGCAACTTTACAAGCCAATGATAAAGATTTACAATTACAATTAGCTCAACAAAAAGAACTTCAAAAACAACAATTACAATACAAAGAAAAAGAACTACAGACGCAAGCCAATACAGATTTATATAAATTGATATCTGTTACTAGTATTGTCTTAGTTATCGCCTTAATAATTTTTGTTGTATTTGCATTACAAAAATCAGATAATGATTTCCTCCTATTTAATCGATCTCAAAGAAAAGATGAGGTAACTTAAACAGATATTTCCTATCTTGATAGATATTATCTATTAGATAATAAGTATAACCAGTGGAAAAAGATCTAAACTAATTTTTAAAAGATATTTTACATTTAATTGCAGATAGCGGATCTACTAAAACAGATTGGACATTAATTTCTCCAACTGATAAGAAAGTGATCTTCACTCTTACCTCTTCGGGATATAATCCGTTCTTTTGGTCGGAACAAGACCTTTTAACTTCATTCATACAAGATGAAGAACAAATTGCTCCATTTATTAAAAACTCTGACCTACAACTATTTTTTTATGGTGCAGGTTTAGGAAGCGAAGAAAACAAAGAAATTATTTTATCTGCTCTAAAAAAGGTTTTCTATGCTAAAAGTATCTTTGTAGAGGATGATTTGTTTGGTGCTGCTCGTGGTTTACTACAATCACACAGAGGTATTGCTTGTATTTTAGGCACTGGAGCAAATTCGGGTTACTATACAGGTAAAAAGTTAGCGAATAGACCTGTTTCTTTAGGTTATCTATTAAGCGATTTTGGCAGTGGGGCAACCATTGGCTTAGCTTTTCTGAAATTACTCCTTACCAATAAGTTAAATATTACTACTGTAGATTCTTTTATCGAAGAATTTGATTACAGTACAGAGTATATATTAAAAAGATTATACAAAGAAGAACGTCCTAATGCTTTTTGTGCTTCATTTGCTCCTTTCATTATCAAAAGTTTCTCTTTAGATGATGCAATAAAACAGATGTTAGAAGAACAGATGAGTTTGTTTGTAGATTATTATGTACTTCCATTTGTTAGATCGAAAAAAGAATTAATCTGTATTACAGGTAGCATTGCCCATCATTTTAATGATTTTATTGAAGAGGCATTCAAAAAGTTTGAATTACAGGCACCTACAATAGTAAAATCTCCTTCACAAGGATTAATTGATTATCACATGGAAAAAAACAACTGATTTATAACCTCATTCCACTAACTTTACCATATCATGTAAATTGACATGAATTACTTTTTAAACTAAAATAGCATTCCCCATGCGTGGTTATTGTATATTAATACTATTCCTATCCCTAATTTTTGATACTTCCATTAATGCTCAAAAAAGAGAATTAAGAGCCGTTTGGATTGCCACTGTAAATAATATTGATTTCCCTGCCAACAGTTCTATGAACGTAAACGATATGAAGGCAGATTATATCAGATATTTAGACAAAATCAGAACTTCAGGACTCAATACCGTTATCGTACAAGTAAGACCTGTTGCCGACACATTCTATCCTTCAGGATATGAACCTTGGAGTAGATATTTAACAGGTGAACAAGGAAAAAGCCCTCAACCATACTTCAATCCATTACAATTTATGATTGATGCTGCTCATGAAAGAGACTTAGATTTTCATGCTTGGTTTAATCCATACAGAGCAACAATGAATGCTGATACTACTCTATTATCTGAAAAACACCCCTTCTATGAACACAGAGAATGGTTTGTTAAATATGGTAACAAATATATGTACAACCCTGGTGAGCCAGAAGCTAGAGAGTATGTATTAGATGCTATTATGGAGGTGGTCAGACATTATGATTTAGATGCTGTTCATTTCGATGATTATTTTTATCCTTATAAAGTACAAGGAGAAGTTTTTCCTGATTCAATTACTTACCAAGAGCATAACCCCAATAAAATAGAGACTATTGAAGATTGGAGAAGAGAAAATGTAGATTATTTTGTAGAAACATTATCCAAGAGAATTAAAGAAGAAAGACCTGATGTTCAATTCGGGATTAGTCCATTTGGAGTTTGGAGAAATTCAGATGTTGACCCTACTGGCTCCAAAACTAAAGCTGGAATTACAAATTATGACGACCTCTATGCTGATGTGGTAAAGTGGATGAAACGAGGATGGCTTGATTATGTAATCCCTCAAGTCTATTGGCACAGGAAATTAGGTGCTGCCCCTTATGAAGAAGTGGTTAAATGGTGGAATAACAATTCTTATGGCACTACTTTATATATTGGACATGCTCTTTATAAAATCAATAAATGGGAAGCCTCTGATGAGATTGCAGCACAATTAGATATTAATAAGAAATACTCCAATGTTTCTGGAAGTGCCTTTTTTAGTGCAAAATATCTTTTTGAGAACCCTAAAAATATTGTTCAAACGCTACAAAGAAATTATCCTTTTTATGCCCTCCCTCCTTCTAGTTTAAAAATGGATCAAACTCCTCCTTCGAAAGTACGCATTAGTCAAACCGAAGGAGATTTTCACAAAGGAGTCAAAATAAATTGGGAAGACAACACCTCTAACAGTAACGCTAAAAAATACATTATTTATCGCTACGAAGATTTTGGTTATGGAGTATTAGATGGTCAGTTTATCTATAAAATCGTCGATAAATCGCCTTATGCTTCACAAGAATTTATTGATCAAAACATTGAAAAAGGAAAAAAATATACTTACCTCGTTACTGCATTAAGTAGTAATAAGATCGAAAGTAATAGAAGTAATGCCATTACAGTTAAAGTAGGAGGATTTTTCAGTAATAAAGTTAAAGTCGTTCATTAATCTCTTATTTCACTTTTCGTTGCACATCACATGAATAAAAATAAAACCCCATGGACCTGGCTTCCTTCTCTCTATTTTATTGAAGGATTACCTTATACTATCGTGATGATAGTATCTGTGATCATGTATAAAAACTTAAACGTTCCCAACTCAGAAATTGCCTTATATACTTCTTGGTTGTATTTACCATGGGTGATTAAGCCATTCTGGAGTCCTGTTATTGATGCTTTGAAAACTAAAAAGTGGTGGATATTTACCATGCAATTAATAATAGGTGGTGGTTTTGCAGCTGTATCACTCACTTTACCAATGAGTGAATTTTTTCAATATTCTTTAGCCGCACTTTGGTTAGTTGCCTTTACTTCTGCTACCAATGATATAGCCACAGACGGGTTTTATATGATTGCTCTAAAAGAGGATGAACAATCTCTTTTTGTAGGAATTAGAAGTATTTTTTATCGTATTGCCATGTGGACTGGACAAGGTGCTATTGTTGTATTAAGTGGATGGCTCTTCGAGTATTACGGTGATTATAAAATGGCATGGGGTAATATCTTTTTAGGTTTAGGTATTGGTATGGTTCTTTTTTCTATATATCATAAATGGATCTTACCTAATGTTGAAGTATCCCGATCACCAGAAGAAATAAAAAAAGGAATAAAAGAAGGCAGCTTAATGATGCTCATTTTAGCTTTCATCGCCTTATTAGGGATAAGTATCAATTATTATTTTGAGATCGCTTACCCTACCGTAACATTTCTACTTCTTGGTTTGATAGCTATTGTTTTTTTAGTCGTTAAATTCAAAAAGTCAACTATTGATCACCAACAAACTAAACAATCACCACTTCAAACCTTTTTTAATAAGAAAGGCTTAGCAAGTATGGTCGGTTTCATTTTGCTTTATCGACTTGGAGAGGCTCAATTAGTAAAAATTGCCTATCCTTTTCTCTTAGAAGAAAGAAATAATGGAGGAATTGGGTTAGACAACGAAATGCTCGGTTTTTTATATGGTAGTATTGGTTTAGGATGTTTAGTGATTGGAGGAGTTTTAGGTGGTATAGCGATATATAAAAAAGGATTAAAATTTTGGCTTATTCCTATGCTTTTATCTATTAACCTTCCTAATCTAGGTTATTGGCTTTTGGCAAGTTTCCAACCTGAAAATACCTTTGCTGTAGGTACTGTTATTGCCATCGAACAATTCTTTTATGGCTTTGGTTTCACTGCATTAATGATGTACATGCTCTATATTTCTCAAGGAGAATATAAAACTGCTCATTACGCAATTTGCACTGGGTTTATGGCTTTAGGAATGATGATTCCTGGTATGGTAAGTGGATTTATTCAAGAATTAATAGGTTACTCTAATTTCTTTTTTATTGTTGTTCTATCTGGAGTTCCTGGATTAATTTGGGCATTCAAATTAAATATTGATCCGGAATTTGGGATTAAAAAGGAAGAATAAAATCACCAAAAATGCTATTAACAAAAAGAGGTGGTCTCATCGTTAAATGAGACCACCTCTTTTTGTTTGGATGAGATGAAGAAAAAACTCATCTAGTGATTATATCAATAATTAATTCTTTCTACGTGCTTTAAAACCACCTTTTACTCCGATAAAACCATAATAGTCATATGCTTCAGATAAATCCACTTCTTGAACCTCTCCATCTTCTGAAGTGATAGTAATTAAATAATCACACTCTCCATTACCATAGTCTACTGTGATTGTATTCTCCCCTCTTGTTATTACTTCAACTCCTTGCAATGCTACAAAAACAGGACGATCGTCTGAACATTTAGGTGTAAAAATCAAAGGTGATGTAATTTCTGATGAAAACCCTTGACGAACACCTGTTGTAGACACTGTTAGTGTTCCGGTTATTGTTCTAGATCCTCCAGCAATTTCTTCTTGTAATGCTCTTGTAATGGTTTCTGTATAAGCAGCTGTTTCTTCATCTGCAGGATGATCAATTGTAAGATTAGTTGACTTAGTGATTGTTCCTGAACTAACTTTTGGTTTCTTACCTTCTTCAACCGCTTCTTCAAAAACAATATCAGTACCTACCGTAGAAGAAGTACCATTTACTGTATTACTATTTCTAGTAAAATTTTCAAAAGTTGTATTATGAGACATACTTGACTCTCCAAAAGTATGTACTCCTGTTACTATCCCGCTAATAGTTTCTCCTTCACGGTTTTCACACAAACCATTAGAAAAGTCCATTACTACTGTTTTAGTTCCATTCTCGTCTGTTACTGTGATATCAGCACAGTCAGCATGATGACGAGCAAAGAAGCGTCTAGTACCAGGTCTAAACGGTCTTCTTCTTTCATCATCATCGCTTTCTGTTGTTCTAAATGATGAAGACGATGAAGCAGTACTAGATTCCATCATATCTTCAGATATATTGTTGGTGTAATCTTGAGCCTCCAAAGCAGATTGAATTAAGTCCGTACTTTCAGCATCAAGAGTTGAACTTAAAGAGTCTGCATCGTTATTTAAAGAATCACAAGACATTGCAGATATAGCTAAGACTGAAGTGATAAGAGCAATTTTTTTAAATTTCATAACTTTAGTTTTTTGAATAATGATTATAATTCTATTATCGAATCCCGGTTTCAATTCAATAAAGGGTATTGCTCTACTTTTGTACTCAAAAAAAAATCACTTTTTTTAATAAAAATAAAAAAACAGCTTTCTTGATATCAAGAAAGCTGTTTTCATAATAAAAAATGATTACTATTTATTGAGGTACTACCGTACCTTTAATCACGATATCATCAATATCCAGATTATTATTCCATAATCTTATAACACCAATTTGTCCTTCAAAGTCTTTTTTAGCTGTAAAAAACAAGTAATGATTAAACCACTCTTTACTATTTAATTTTGAAGCATCACTATCTTTTGAAGCGATGACAGCATTTTTATCTTCTATATCAATAAGTTTTATCAACCTTTTAAATTTACCTCTTGTTTTAACGGTAACAGTATAACTCTCTCCTTCTTTAAATGAAAAAATCGTATTCAGAAAAACCATAGTATTTGCCGATTCCTTTGTATCCTCCATTTCTAAGGTCAAATAATTATTTCCGTATTGTTCATTCAAAAGTAATTCTCTTTTCAATTGATTTTGTTGAAAAGGCACTACTTTAAATAATGTATTGACCTTATCTTGATTTATATTATTAAAATCAGTTTGATAAATCACATAAGGTAAATCTTGTCCTGTTGCTCTTCTTCTATTTTCTGTAGAAGTGACTTTAATATCATCGATATCTAATGCCCCATTCCAACTTCTTAAAACACCTACAAAACCAATAAAATCTTCAAAAGGAGTGTATTCTAATGTATGTTCATGCCATTTCTCTGCAAGAACTTTACTATTTGAAACATTGTAGTTTCCTCCTTTAGCAATTGCTCTATTGGAGGACTTATTAATTATTCTTATACCTCTTTCAAAAGTGCCTCTTGTTCTTAAAGTAATTGTGTAAACTTTACCTCTAGCAAAGCTTATTTCATTGGCACATGTAATTAAGGTGTTATAAGGTTTGCTTGTATCAGCATTAGGAATATCAAATGTCAAATAATTAGTACCATACTCTTTATTGATGGTTACTGTTCTTAAAGCCTCTTCATTTTTAAAAGACTTTATTTTAATTTTTTCCATTCTCAATAAATCGTCTCCTTGTTTGTACTCCTCAAAATTATTTTCATAAATAATATCTTGAGCTAATAAACATCTAGTGAGAATAAATAGGCAAATAAATGGGAATAATGGTTTCATTTCATTGTTTGTAAAAGCTTAAAAAATCAAATCATGTCGCATGATTAATAGTTAATCACCAATATTATCCATTAAAAATGCAATTTTACTCCTCATTTTATTCATAAACTAAATCAAAATTACCCTCACCTAAAAAACACATTGAAGTTTTCTTTAATTCATCTATTTACTAATGCTGTTTTCAGCATCTTGTTTAAAATTTGATAAAAAAAATATTTATTAGTTTTGGATTCAAATATTGATTTTAGTAGGTTGAAAGACATCTACAATAAACAGATCATAATTTTTTAATGGAGCAAAAACACTGGAAAGCTTTAAAAGAAAATGACGATGCAAATGCATTGAAATATTTCTACGATCAATACATTAAACTTCTTTATAAATATGGTTACCATTTTTGTCAAGATGCTGCTCTTGTAGAAGATTGTGTCCAGGATTTATATCTAAGACTTTGGGAAAAAAGACGAAGTTTAGGCGAGACCGATAATGTAAAACTTTATCTAATGGTTTCTCTTAAAAGAAGTATTTTCGAAAAACTCAAAAAAAATAATAAAGTCACTTCAGATGATCAAATTGAAGATACTTTCGATGTTTCTTTTACAATGGAAGAATCCATCATCCATTCTGAAACAGATAAAATAAATAAAGACAAACTATTAAAAACATTAGCATCCCTTTCAGGAAGGCAAAAAGAGGTGATCTATCTAAGATTTTATAATGGTTTCACTCCTGAAGAAGTGAGTGAAGTTATGAATATTAGCAATCAGTCTGTAAGGAATTTACAAGCTTCTGCCTTAAAAAAAATGAGAAATAATATGGGTGATGGACTTAATTTATTACTTATCGGATTCCTCATTGAAAATTTTCAATAAAAATACAGTACAAACCTCATTCTGTTCACTTTACTGAATATACCTAGAAGAAATAAAGATGTCGTCAATAGATAAATACATAGAAAATAAAGATTTTGTTAATTGGGCGTTAGGTGATAGTTCCTATGATGAACAATGGCAGCAATATCTTGTACAGCATCCAGAAGAAAAAGATGATGTAGAAGAGGCGAAAGCTTTTATTCAAAAAACTCAAATTAAAGAACCTTATTTTTCAGTTCAAAGAGAAAAGGAAATTTGGGATCAAATCTCATCTAATATAGTTCCGTCAAAAACAGTAAAGGAAGTAAAATTGCCTTGGGTAAAATATGCTGCGGCTATGATTGCTTTGGGATTAATGATTGGATTCTATTACTACAACTTTGTTCCATCAAACCATGTAGAAATGGCACATCAAGGTTTTACAAAGGATGTACAACTGCCTGATGGATCAAAAGTAGCTTTAAATGCAGGGACTTCCATTTCGTATAATAAAGATGAGTTTACGGATGAAAGACGTATTGAATTAAATGGAGAAGCATTTTTTGATGTAAAAAAAGGGTCTTTATTTCAGGTTCAATCTGCAAAAGGTAACGTTACTGTTTTAGGTACTAGCTTTAATATTTTTGCTCGCAAAGATTCTTGGGTGATAGAATGCTTCTCTGGAAAAGTTCTTGTGGAAGACCGAAAAGGAAAAACTGTGACTTTAACTAAAGGCGAAGGTGTAAAATATGCCAAAGGAGAATTTATTATTTTAGATACTTTTGGAGACACTCCTTCTTGGCAAGAAGGTATTTTTACTTATAAAAATGAATCTTTGGAACAAGTTTTTCAGGAGGTACAAAGACAATTTAATGTTCGTATTATTTATCAAAATAAAGAAATACAACATTTGAGATTTACCGGTACCATTACAAATAAATCTTTATCGACTACTATGAAAGTTATTTCCAAAACAATGGGTATAAACTTCGAAATTAAAAAGAATCAAGAGGTTGAAGTATCTATGTAGTTACTTTTTATTTATCACTTCTCTGCTTTTCAATTTAAATCTAACCGCACAAGAAGTCACTTTTTCTGCTCAATATAATGAGGAGGCGGTAGAACATGTTTTTAAAGAAATAGAAAATACATTTAAAGTCTATATTTCATATCATGAAAAGACCTTAAATAATCAAACAGTTACTGCAACAATAGAAAATGCAGATTTATATACTTCACTTACTCAAATACTTGCAGGTTCACCTTTTACTTTTGAAGAGGTTGAAGATCAATTTATTGTAATTAAAGTTAAAGTATATGCTACAATCAATTTAGAAGGTCTTGTCTTAGACGAAACGGATACTCCTATGCCCTACGCTTTTATTAAAGTCAAAAATAATGGGTTAGCAACAGACCAAAATGGACAATTCAAATTAGCTTTTTTTGAAAATGATAGTTTATCATTTTCTTATCTAGGTTACGACACACAGACCTTAAGTATACAACAAGTCATTGATAAAAATGGGAAAATAAAACTGCAAAGGAATACGCAAGAATTACCAGAATTGGTGTATAAAAAACAACTGACTGAAGTAGCCCAACTAAACCAAGCGTCTGGTATGGGCAAAGAAGTGAAGAATTCAGGTATTGGTAACTTATCTAATGCAGATCAAGAAAATTTATATTACGCTGTTAAGCTATTACCTAGTGTGAGCAACACAGGCTTTTCATCGGCTCTAGAAGTTCGTGGTGGAGAAGCAGACCAAAACCTCACTTTGGTCGATAAATTCCCAATGTATCAATTAGACCATTATTTTGGTTTAGAAAATGTAATCAACCCAGATATCACCCAATCTGCCACCTTTTATGCTGGAGGATTTGATAGTCAATATGGTGCTAGAATTTCTAGTATTTTAGATGTAAAATTAAAAGATCCTCCATTAAATTATGCTGAAGGGAATGTTGGTATCAGCTTACTCGGGTATAAAGGATATTTATCTGTTCCTTTAATAAAAGGAAAATTGGCTGTACTAGGGTCCTACCGAAAATATCATGGGGCAATAGAAAAATATCTTTATGATAGAGCAAAATCAACCGATATTGAAAGTGCAGATTACAATCCAAATCAATTAGCACTGTATCAACAACAGATTTCTCCTGAGATTGATTATCATGACGCAAATGCTAAAATGATATATAAAATGAGTGAGTATGACCAATTATCGTTTAGTTTTCTCAATTCTAGAGATAATTATTATACATCTTACGATCTCGTTCCTAAGCGTTTTCAGCGTCTTAAATTTACCAATTCTGATGAGCGTTCTTGGGAAAATAATGCTTTTACTTTTGAGTGGTTGAAAGAAAAAGGAAATTTAAAATCTAGAGTATATACCTCCTACTCCGAAAACAAAAGGTATAGAAACAAAATTTTTCATGTAAGAGATAGTACTAAGGTACGTCCACAAAAGAAAACATGGGAAACTAAGCAGACCTTGCAAGACTTTAGTGTACATTCAGATCAAACTTTAATTTTTGATAAAGGTGTTCTAGACTTTGGTGCAATTTATTCATCATATAACGTAACAAAAAGTATAAAACCTCAATCTTATTTTTCTAATAATATTGATAGTATTACTCAATCTCATCAGGTAGCATTATATTCTCAATATACCTTTCAAAAAAATCGATTTTCATTAACTGCAGGAGGTCGGTTGTGGTATTATCACCCTACTTCAAAACCGTATGTAGCCCCTAGAATATTAGGAGAACTTGCCTTAGATTCTGAATATAAATATGCGTTTACTTTCTCAATGGGTAGATATTACCAATTCATAAGAGAATTATCTGATGAATTAACCTATGACAGCTATTGGATCATTTCTGATGGTGATAAAATCCCTGTTATTAGTGCCAATCATTATATTGGTGGTTTTAAAGCAAACCATAATCAACATTCTTTAAATGTAGAAACCTATTTAAAAACTAGCGATGGAGAAATGTCTGATTTAGCTTTTAGAAACCCCGTGTTTTTCAAAGATTATGTAGGAACTGGTAAAAGTTATGGGATTGACTTTATCTATGAATTCAATCATCAAAATTGGTACAATTATATAAGCTATGGCTTTAATCAGAACATCAAAACATTTACAGCCGAAAAGAACGAAAAGAAGAAAACACAACTTGTACAACTAGCTTCTGTCTATTCAAAAAAAAGGTGGAAAGTAGGGTTGACGTGGATTCTTAAAGATGTGAATTATGATCTATCAAATTTGACTAACAGTTCTTCTCCTAACACTGAAAACCCTTCTAACTATTCTCCTTATATAGTACCATTGTATCATAGATTGGATTTTACATCACAATATAATTTCAAAATTGGCAGACGTTCGAAAGGAGAAATTGTACTTACAGTATATGATGTGTACAATCAAAAAAATACAGAAGAAAGACAAATTACTAATTTAGGTACTAATAGTTTGGAATTTATACTCACTGATGTATCTCAGCTTGGAATTTTACCTAATCTATCCTTCAACCTTATCTTTTAATTATTTTAAGGATTGTTATTTAATAAAACATTACGATTTATTTGCAAATGTTTACACAACTGCTAATTTTGCATACATACCTAGCAAACGTGTTACATAATTACCTAATACCTATTCATCTATAAATCTAATAACAAACTGGTTTATTCTGATAACACAATTGAAATTCAATAGTATTCACTACTTATCATTTTTTTAAATTTAAATATGAAAAATTCTGGCAATCTATATCCGAAGAATTCACGTCAAGCTGAACTTAACCGAAAGAAACAAACTTTATTCGAACAAGGTTGGAATGAATCTCCAGACCTTTACATCGAGAGACTAAAAAAGATGTTAGAAGACAGTCAGCGTTACATTGACAAATTGCACAAAACCGTTTATGATAAAAATAAGAAAATGGATGATATGCAAAATCACATCTATTTCTTAGAAGATGAACTATATCATTTACAACAACCTCATGAAAATTTCAATAATGAAGTGGAACAAAATTCTATGTTTGAAATGCATAAAAATGAGGAATATACGAATGATAAAGTAGAAATGATACCTAATGATAATTCTCAAAATGACAATAGAGATTTAGCTTATTAATATAATAATTTGATGTGTTGGCTACCAAAAGAATTAAATTTCCAATTCAATATTTATAACACCAATTTATAGAAATATCATTCTTCTGTAATCATTGAAAAACTTACTTTTGACATATCAAGAGTAAGTTTTTTTTCATTAAAAAAATGATACTTTGTATAAAAATAGATGTTATGTAATTAGAAGAAATCATATATATATTGACTCAAGAGTTAGATTCTATTTCATGGATCAATGATTTTTACTTAATTGTGAAAAATTTAAACTTTCATAAGAATTCAATTAACACTGGAATGAAGAAAACTACAATGCTAATGAGTTTACTGATGACGTTATTGTGCATCAGTTCATTTGCTCAAACAAAAAATATTACTCTAGAAAACATTTGGTCAGAATATAAATTCTATCCTAATTCTGTCAATTCTGTTCGATGGATGAATGATGGAGGATTTTATTCAAGCCTGAAAAAAAATCAAATCATTAAAAATAATGTAGCCACAGGCGAAGCTGTAGCAACAATTATTGATGGAAATGATTTAGATATTAAAATTGCTGGATACTCTTTCTCTGCAGATGAATCTCAAGTTTTATTAATGACAGAAAGAGAAGCCATTTATAGAAGGTCTTTCAAAGCTGAATATTTTATTTATAATTTTGGCTCTAAAAAACTAACCAAACTTTCTGATAACGGAAAACAATCGTATGCTACTTTATCACCTGATGGTAAAAAAGTTGCTTTTGTTAGAGAGAATAACCTTTTCGTTGTGGACTTAGCTTCTATGAAAGAAACTCAGTTAACGAAAGATGGTAAGTTTAACCATATTATCAACGGTTCTGCTGATTGGGTTTATGAAGAAGAATTTTCTATGGCAAAAGCATTTGCATGGTCTCCGGATAGCGAAAAAATTGCATATCAAACTTTTGATGAAACTGAAGTACCTGAATACAATATGCAATATTGGGGTCAGCTTTACCCTGTAGATTACAGATTTAAATACCCTAAAGCAGGCGAGAAAAACTCTATCGTTTCTGTATCTGTAGTGAATTTAACATCAGGTAAGCATCAAAAAATGGATATCGGAAAAGAAACTGATATCTATATTCCTAGGATTCAATGGACACAAGATGCTAGTATCTTATCCATGATTAGAATGAATCGTCTTCAAAATAAATTAGAAGTACTTCATGCTAGTGCATTAACTGGAAGTAGTGAAGTAATTCTTTCTGAGGAAGCAAAAACTTATGTTGACCTTGATTATAATGATGATTTAACGTACTTAAAAGATGGTAAACATTTTATTTATACTTCTGAACAAGATGGGTTCAAGCATATCTACCTTTATGATATCAATGGCAAATTAGTTCGTCAGATTACAAATGGTGATTGGGAAGTGACTTCTATTGTTGGTATCAATGAAAACATCAAAAAGCCTGTTATTTATTATATCTCGAACGAGGAGAATGATTTAGACCGCGATTTCTATGCTATCGATTTGTATGGAAAGAAAAAAGTGCGTTTAAGTACGAAGGCTGGACAAACCTTGGTAAATATGAGTCATGATTTCAGCTATTATATTGCTGTTCACTCTAATGCCAATGAAGTTTCTACCACTTCTTTATTCAAGACAAAGAAAAATCAATTGGTAAAAGTATTGGTTGATAACGCTAACTTCTCAAAAACTATTGAAGAGTATGGTTTTGTCAACAAAGAATTATTCACGTTCAAAACGGAAGATGATATTGAATTATATGGCTATATGCTAAAGCCAGCCAATTTTGATGCTTCTAAAAAATACCCTGTACTCATGTTCCAATATTCAGGACCTGGCTCTAATCAAGTCGCTAATTCATGGGGAGGAAGCAATTATGCATGGCATCAAATGTTGACTCAGAAAGGATATATTGTTTGTGTGGTAGATCCTAGAGGTACAGGTTCTAGAGGTAGAGACTTTAAACATGTTACTTACAAACAATTGGGTAAATATGAAGCGATCGATCAAATTGCAACAGCAAAATGGTTAGGAGAGCAAAATTATGTTGATGCAGGAAGAATTGGTATTTGGGGATGGAGTTTTGGTGGCTACATGTCATCTCTTTGTTTATTTACAGGTGCTGATTACTTTAAAATGGCTATTGCTGTTGCTCCTGTAACAAATTGGAGATATTATGATACTATTTACACGGAGCGTTTCCAAGCGTTACCTCAAGATAATGCATCTGGATATGATGATAATTCACCGATACATCATGTAGATAAATTGAAAGGTAAATTCTTCTTAGTTCATGGTACTGGTGATGATAATGTTCATGTTCAAAATTCATTTGATTTATCATCAGCATTAATCAATGCAAACAAGCAATTTAGAGAATTCTACTACCCAAATAGAAACCACGGTATCTATGGAGGTAACACTAGATTGCACTTGTATACACAAATGACAGAATTTGTAGAAAATAATCTATAATATTTTATCCAATTGGATACACAATAAAAACCACCTTATAAAGTGATTATGAAACTTTAAAAGGTGGTTTTTGTTATTAAGGAGATCAATCGAATTTCAATTCATTTCCTTGCTATAATTATGTCACTCTATTTAAGAGATAAGTAGTAGTATGTATCAACATCATTATTACGAACACAAGTTCACCGAAAAATAACTTTGAACTTATTTTATAAGTAGTCTCCACCTAAAGCCATATAAAGATTAATTCTCTGGGCTATTTTCTCATATTTTAAATTCAATTGGTTTGTGGATTCATCAATTAATTGTAGCTGCTTTTGAAGCAACGTATACATATTTTCATTACCTACTTGATATTGCTTTTCAGACAATTCGTAAGTTCTTTGTAAATTTTCTAATGCTATATTTGATTGTTCAAAACGTCCTTCTACAGCTTGAACACCATTTAAACTAGTCTCTACTTCGCTCAACGCATTTAAATAGGATTTAGCATAGTACAAAACAGCCTGTTTTTGTTGCTCATTTTGGATAGCAATATTTGCTTTAATTGCCCCACCTGTGAAAATTGGTGTTACCAAACTACCTCCTAGAGTAAAAATAGGATTAGACAAATGCCACATTCCTTGTAAAGTCTGATTTACTCCACCAAAAGAAGTATTTAAACTTACAGATGGCCATCTTGAGGCTTTTGCTACTTCTTTATCATAAAAGGCTTTTGCTACAGCATATTGAGAAATCATGATTTCAGGACGGTTTTCTAATAAACTCATAGGAAACTCCTCGGGCAACTCAGTAGAAAGATCCATTAATGATTCTTCTATTGCCAATTCTCCTTTTGGATAACGTCCCATTAATAACTCAATAGAGCGTTTCACATCCAATTCCATTTGATCTAAGATCACCAAAGATTCTTTGTACTTGGCAATCTGAGCATCCATTTGTAGTACATCAGATTCCTTTGCTACGCCAACTTTTAATCGAGCCTTATTAAATTCTGACATCGATTCCGTCGTTTCGATAGCATCATTTAATAACTCTTTTTGTTCGACTATATAGATCGAAGTATAATATGCTCTGGCAATAGAAGCAGATAAAACTTGTTTCAGTTTCTTTTGTGCATATTCAGCAGAATAAATCATTGTTTCAGCAGATTTATTACCATAACGTAGTTTACCCCAAAGATCTATTTCCCAAGATGCATTGACTATTCCATACGCTGGTCCAGCTGAATTTTGAACAGGTAAGTACCCTGCTGATCCTCCTGCACCTACTTGAGGTTTCATTCTTGATTTAGCAAGTTTTAAACCTTGGTTGGCTTGTTCAATTCTAGAAGATGCAATCTGAACATCGGCATTGTATTGATAAGCTTCTTCGATAAGTGCATCGATATTTTGAGTCTCCCATTCTTTTACCCAATCTAAATTCATTTTTTGGGTAGAATCCATGTCTTGAAATACCCAATCATCAGGTATTCTCATGTTATCTAGGGCTGTATTATCTTCTCTAATCTCTTCTTGATTAGGTGCCTCTTTCAAGTTTAAGCAACTCGTAAAAGTAAAGACACTCACCAAAAAGAAACTGAATATGGTTTTCTTTTTCATGATGTTTCTTTTAGTGTGCTTTTAAAATCAAGTAATTGAATTTCGAAGACAAACGGATCATCACTTTTCTAATGATGTAGAACGGTTGTGTTTGTGATGTATACACAGCCACTGAACCATTTGCTCCCATTGGAATATTATTTTCCTCAGATGAAAATTTCACAAAGTACTTCCCTTGCTTTTGAATATTTTGATCCATAGTAGGAATCTTTCCCGAAGGTAATAATTGACCTCTACTTGATGCCCAAACGATAGACTCAATTTTACCATTAATGATTTCACCTGGTCTAGTCACAAAAGCTAAATCAACTTCATCTCCTTCCTTCATCTTATGCAATTCGTTTTGATCAAACGATGCGATAATATTTTGTTTCCCCTCAACCAATGTCATTAAATCTGTAAGAGGTAATGCCATTGCACCAGGGCGTAATTGTAAATTAACAACAGTAGCATCAATTGGAGATTTTACTACCGTTTGCTCCAAATCCCATTCTGCTTTTTCTAACTTAGCAGTCAGTTCAGCTACAGAAACTTGTTCTCCTTTATACTCTGCTTTAATTGTTGCTAAAATAGAAGCTTCTTGTGCCTTTAATTGCATTAATTGTGCTTCTAATTGCTTTACATTATTTTGAGCTTGTTCTAAATCAAAACGATTACCAGCATTGGCATCTACTAACTCTTGAAACTGGCGTTCACGGGTTCTTTGTAAATCTAATTGAGCTTCTACTGCTTTTCTATTGGCACGAACAGCATCTACATTTTTATATTGAACACTAACTGTTGCTCTTGCTTTTTCGATAGAGGCTTCTAGACCTTCAATTTGGGCAAGAAATGGCTTTTGTTCTATTAAGAAAAGGGTGTCTCCTTTTAAAATTGAAGAGTTTTCTTGAACAAATATCTTTTCTACTCTACCTCTAACATTGGATTTTACTTGAACAGATTTATTGTATACCCTAACATCATCAGAGGAAGGCATATAAATATTCATAGCTAACACTAAGGCTGTTATACCAACTACAGGTATTATAAAAACAATTAATTTGGAAGTGGTATTCCACGCAATCAGTTTAAATTTGATAAATACTAACCAAACGATTAAACAGTATACTATTAATATTAAATCTACCATGAGAAATTATTTTTTGGGATTGAATTAAGCTACTTCTTTTACGGGTTCCTCTTTAGAGTTTCCAAAAGAAGACTCTTGAGTTTGATAAAATTGCATTGGATTAGAATAGGCCCAAATAAGTGCAATTGGCCATAGCATTCCACCCATCACTAGAGATAAAAGACACATCATGTGGATAGAATCTTGTTGAGGGTGATTTCTCTTTTTTGCAATTTCCTCTGGGATAACATGAATTTTCCAGAATACCCAAGCAAATACTACAGGAACTACACAAATCACAACCCAAGACATAATCTCAGCTACAGAATTTACTTTTTCTGGGCTCACCATAGCATGAGCATTTGTTGGTAACGTCGCTAGAATCGACATCATGATAACAGAAAGGGTAGTTATTTTTTTCATATCAGTGAAGTAAAAGATTAATGAGGCATAAATAGAATTATAAATGAATAAATATTGATCAAAATAATTCCGCTTTATTTATTTCCTCGATAAGTAATTGATTCACTTCAAATGTAACACAAGCTTAAACAAAATAATTATTCAAAATATCAAATGTTATTATGCGATTGTTCACTTGATTATTGTTAAGCTTTAATGATTTATATTTACAAATTAACCACACTAAATACTGATTTTTAATACTATATAAGACATTCTTATCAAAAATGACTTATCAAAAAAACAATAACAATAACACAATCTATTGATTAGTTCTTATTGTTTATACATAAACTACTTTGATTTAACAAAACCTCCAAAGGTATCTGAATACCCTCCATTTTTAAACTTACTCGGAGTAATACCATTTTCTTTTTTAAATAAATTGGTAAAGTGAGTCACTGAATTATACCCTACCATATTAGCTACTTCAGCAATACTTAAACTAGTTGTCATTAGTAATGATTTTGCTTTAGTCATTCTTAGATGTTTGATATAATCATACATAGAATACTTAAAATAATCTTTGAATAAATGATGGAGTTTAGTTTTTGAAAACCCTATTCTTTTACACAATTGCCCTACAGTTATTTCATTACTCAAATTCTCTTTGATGTACTCTTCTAAATCATCTAACTTTTGTTGAATTTCTTTTTCAAAAGAATACTTACCTGAATCTAATTCTGTAAACCTGTATAATACTTCAGAAACAATCATTAGAACTACTCCCTTATAAATGGGCCTTCTTAACTCATCAGAGTAACTCCTTGACATCAATTGTTCTAATGTTTTTTCAAAATTGACTCCATATTCCATCTTCTTAAAAAATGTCCTGTTGGACTCCAAGCTGACATTAAAATAAGGATGAAGGTTTAGAAAATCTTGGAAATTTCTTTTTAACCACTGATCACCTACAAAAATAGTCATAAACGTATGTTGAATATTTGAAGGAAACTTCCCCATTATAGAGGAATTGTCAGAGTATAAATAGATATTTTTTTTCTCAGAGAGAGATTTCCCTGGTAAATCACTTATCACAGTTCCGTCGGGATAACCTTGAAAAGCAAACTCGAAAACATAATATTTGAGGCCTTTATTATTTCCATACTCTTTAAAAACAATGTCCTGATTAAGTAAAATATCAGAATATCGAATAAATAAGCCTTCTTCTATGTTTATTATTTCTAAGTGAACTTTACCAATCTCCTCGTTATCGAATAATATTTTTTTCCGATCTCCCTTAAGTTCATAATTTAATTGTGGAGCTACTTCGTTAATCCAATTATCTCGATCAAACACTTCTACAACTAATTGATCCTTCATCATTATCTATTTCATCTAATTATTCAATAATGAAGTTACAAAAAAAAACTCCTTCTATGTAAACATAAAAGGAGTTCAGAGTATAGATGTGATAATACTATGCTAAACTGTTGCTGTTACAGCAGCTAACAAGTATTTTTTAAATTGCTTGAAGTCCGCTTCCAATAAGGTAGCTTTTTTAGGACGATCAATAATTTCTTGTAACCTTTGAGGGATCTCTAATTTCTTATTGATTACTGGCTCTACAATTTCAACAAATTTAACTGGATGAGCAGTAGATAAGAATACACCCGCAGTCTTTTTACCTACTTCTTCTTTGTCCATGTAATCTTTAAGTGCCTGATATCCGATTGCTGAATGAGGACACATTACATAATTTGTTTGATCGTATACCTCTTTCATTGTCTTACGAGTTTCCTCGTCATCGAAATAAGCACCAGCCACTCTTTTTTGTAACTTCTCAAAAGAATTATCATTTAATTCTAATAAACGTGGGAAGTTAGATGGATCTCCTACATCCATAGCATTTGAAATAGTCGCTACAGATGGACGAGGTTGGAATATTTCTGTTTTAAGGTAAACTGGTACAACTTTATTGGCATTTGTTGCTGCAATAAATTGTTCTACTTTTAATCCCATTTTATTAGCGATAAGACCACCACACAAGTTACCGAAGTTACCTGAAGGAGTACAGAAAATCACTTTTTTAAATCCTTCTTTCTTTAACTGTGCAAATGCATTAAAGTAATAGAAAGACTGAGGAATTAGTCTACTTATATTGATAGAGTTCGCTGATGTTAAATTCAACGCCTCTGAAAGTTCTTTATCTAAGAATGCTTCTTTCACCAATCTCTGACAATCATCGAAAGTACCTTCAATTTCAACTGCCTTGATGTTTCCGCCATTAGTTGTCAATTGTTGTTCTTGGATCGGGCTTACTTTTCCTTTAGGATAAAGGATAGTAACTTGAATACCTTCTACGCCAAAGAAACCTTGTGCTACTGCACTACCTGTATCTCCAGAAGTAGCCACCAAAATATGAAGCTTTTCTCCTTTTTCTAAGAAGTAAGACATCAAACGAGCCATAAATCTTGCTCCAAAATCTTTGAATGCAAGTGTTGGTCCGTGGAATAACTCCAAAGAATAAATCTGATCTACTACCTTTACAATAGGTGCATCAAAATTAACTGCTTCGTCTACAATCCTACGAATTTCTTCAGAAGGAACATCTTCACCTAATAAAGTATTAGTTACTTCATAAGCAATGTCTTGAAACGATAGTTTTTCGATATTATCAAAAAACTCCTGAGGTAATTTAGCAATCATCTCAGGCATATATAACCCGTTATCTTCAGGTAATCCTTTAAATAAGGCTTTCTTTAAGCTAGCCTCTTCGGCTTGTCGTTTAGTACTATAATAGATCATCTTACTCTCTTTTCGCACTCCTACAATTTTTCGATTTTCAATAAGAATGAATGGGTGTTTATTGAAAATATCATAAGCAAATATACGTATTTTCTAAAATATCTCAACAAAACGTAAGGTTTAATAATCTTTTTACAATGAAATTTACCTTATTACCGTTATTTTTTTTTGTAATTTAGATGTTTCAAACAATTTGATTTAAAATTGTGATATTCCTGATTCCTTATGAAAAACTATTCTACCTTATACATATTAACTATATTCTTGGCATTTTCATTCCAAGTAGAAGCCAAAAAAATTGCTCTTGTTATTGGTATTGACACCTATGTCCCAACAGAACAGGTGGCTCAAAAAATTACTTGGAAAAATCTAAATGGTGCAGTTAGAGATGCCAACGCAATGGCCAATGTACTCAAATGTAAATATCAGTTTGATGAGATACGTTTACTAGATGCGCCTAATAAAACCACTATGGCTGAGCTAAAAGCCTCGTTCCAATGGTTGGTTGATCAATCTAAAAAAGGAGACATTGTATTTGTTTATTATGCAGGGCATGGATCTCAAGTAGAAAATAGTCTTCATTTTGAGGCAGATAAAATGCAAGAGTGTATTGTACCTTCTGATGCCTACAAAGGAGATCAAAATTATATTTTAGATATTGAGCTTAATAAGTACTTTCTCGGTATCACAAAAAAACAAGCTAAACTAACGACAATTTTTGATAGTTGTCATAGTGGTTCTGTTTCTAGAGGAGCAAGTTCGGGAGCATCACCTGCCCCTGTGACAAGAAGTTTGAATTATACTTTTCCTGATATCAAATCAAAAGTAGCTAAAACAATACCGCCTTCTACACAAGGTGCATTAATCATTTCTGCTGCTCAAAATAACGAATTGGCTTCTGAAACAGTAAACCAAGAAGGTTTGCCACAAGGGGCATTTACAGATGCATTCTTAAAAGCGATCAATGCTTCTCCTGCTCAAGAAAATGTAGTCACTTTAGAAAAAAGAATTCGCTCTTTATTAAGGTTTAGTGGCAAAGCACAAACACCTACTTTTGAAGGAGATGAAAGTCGTATGAAAACCTCTTTATTTGGTGAAGTAGTTGCTACTTCTGACTCACCGTTATTCTTTGTAGAAAAAATTAACGGAACCAATGGGGAATTAAAAATACTAGGTGGAGCTGCTTTACAGTTAACAAAAGGAAGTATTCTGAGTGATGATAATGGCAATGAAATTGAAATTACCCTTTTAGACGGTATGACTAATTCCTATGCTAAAGTAACCAAAGGACAGCTTTCTAATATAAAAGAAGGAGATGCCTTCGAAATTAAAACCCTTGTACATAAAGGAACGGCTAATCTTAAAGTATTCCTTCCAACAAGTGAATTTACGGATGCACAATTAACTAACTATTCTAGCATCATTCATTCTTTATCTAGTTCGATGGCAATTGTTAAACCATGGGAAACACATCGTTTTACTTTGGCTTACCAGAAAACCAACGATCAATGGGTAATGACAGATCAAAATGCTAATCAAAGTACTGCTTCTTCTTTTGATCAGAAAAACTTAGAAAGCATGCTTAAAAAATTGGGTGGTACTAAAAAAGATCCTATCGCAATTCAACTTCCTTTATCAAAAAGTAAATCAGCAGCTGTTATAAAAGCATTAGAAGAGACATCAACTCAAATCACTTCTAATGAAAACGAAGCATTATATAATTTATCTGGTTTTGATAATCAAAATAATTTAGCCTACTCTTGGGTATTATTATCAGCTGATGCTTCTCAGGACAATGAAACTAGAACATTGCCTTTATATGCTGATCCTCAAAATGCATCATCAAGAAACTTTGTGTTTAATTTAGAAAGTCAAGCTCAAAAAATTGGTGCTGCTAAAAAGTGGATGACTCTTCAATCTCCATCAAAAATGGCCTTCCCTTACGATTTATGTCTTATCAATTTAGATAATAATGAAGTAATTGATGAAGGGAAAGTTTATGAGGGACAAAATATGAGATTGGCTTTTAAGAAAAATACACCTCTATTCTCTAATTGGAAAAAACAGAATATGTTCCTTTATGTATTTATTATCGATAACGATGGTGGAATGCAATTGGTACTACCGTACAACTTTTCGGATAATAAATCGGATAATATTTTAGAAGGTTATGCTAAAGATGTAGTGCCTGTCAATCTCGAAGGACAATATATTGATTTTACTGTTTCAGGGTCTGGTGTAGATAAAATGTTTCTACTTGCTTCTGAGGAAGCTATTCCAAATGCTGAAATGTTATTTAATGTGGATGGTGTTAGAAGTCAGTCTAGAGGAGAAACTCCCAACGCACTTTCTGATCTTCTAGGGAGTATCAATACCAACACTAGAGGTTTAAGCATGAAGCCGAGAAGAGTTGAGACGGTTTGGAGCATTAGTTCAAAAGTCTTTGAATCGTGTGAAAAATAAGTTTTTAGAATAACTAATAGTTTATAAATAAGGAAACCGTTGGGTTGATTTTTAAATCTCTCAACGGTTTTTTTCGTATTCTAAAGTTTTATTGATTTAAGGAAATTATAGTTGTATCCGTATCATCTGCAATAATTTTGACTTTACTATTCTTATTATAAATCAAATAAGAAATAAAATTAGCATTCAGTCGATAATGATAAATAGGATGACGTTTAGAAAAGGGAAAAATAGCTTTTGAGATGTTCCACTGTATTAGTTTGAGTTTTTAATATTCGATTATAATTTCTTCTCCTACATTTCTTAATTCAAAATTTGCTACATTATTTTGAATCACAAAATCAGAAAAGGCAAAATCACCTTTACTAAAGGTGAAATTTAATATAAGAATCGGTATAGTAAAAAAGCATAAATCGGCATTATATAAAATGGCAATTAGACAAAATAAACTTATCAAGATACATGGTAATAATGCAATAAAAAGATACTGATAACCGTTTACTTTTTTTTGTAGTAACATAAAATAATAATTGTCCCTTTACTTTACCTATATATGCATCTTTTTTCCATAGAATTAAATACCCTAAATAGTGTATTAATTCATGTATGACAATTAATAATGAAAAAGAAAAAAATATAGAAAAACCTAAAAAAGTAACTGGTAAGAATTGACCATTCATAAAAAGGATCAAAGCATAAACAAAAAGAATTATAAATATTAATACACCAACTTTCTCAAAGAGTATTAGTGATTTTATAAATAGATTTTTGTTAGTAAATCTGTTTTTCACAAATTCTTGTACTTCTGAATGGTGTATTTTGATATTCTGTTTTGTCATTCTAATAGAAATAAAACTTCATAGATTTCAGCTCACAGACATAAAATTTGTAGTATCATTATTTTTATCATTACCCCTTAAATAAAGACTAATAGATTAAATAGTGAATGAATTAGTAAATTATACTTCATACCAAAACGTATTCTTATGATTGCAAAAATATAACCCATGAAGGAAATAGAAATTATATAAAAAATTAAATATGGATAATATTCAATTAATGTAAATTGATCCTGATTAAAATTACTTAAATGAACCAAACCAAATAATACTGAAGAATATAAAATGTTATTCTCATTCCATACATATCGTTTAGTTAAAACAAAATAATAAACAGCCGGTGATATAATTATAGCATAAATACAAAATAGAAGATAACTTAACGTACCAATAGAAAAAATCATTTTGGTAATTATCAATAAAACAGTTGCTACAAAAAGAGAAAAACTAATAACGGCAGTATATTTCTTTTTATCTAAAAAATAACGGAAAGTGAATTCTTCTTTTAAGGGAGCCCACACAGTACCTAATAACAAAATAGTTGCATAACTATATTCTCCATACATAAAATTGTTATTCTCCTGTCCTAAAAAATGAACGAGATATATCCCTTTAATAAAACTAAAAAATATAAAGAAAAATAATATTTTGAATATCAAAAAAAATGTTTCAGAACGATCTAATTTTGCTAAATAAGATGAATTAAAATACTTTATCATGGATTTTCCTAATGATATGTCTAACAATAAATAAACTCTATTTTCATAGAATTTCAATAAAAACAGAGTTTTCCGATTATAAAATAAAAAGAGCTGCTAACCCTAATATTGTCGCTGCAGTTTTGCATACTGTGCAGCTTACCTTCCAACTGTATAACCGTCATTCATATTGTATCCTCCATTAATTAATTGGAGTTCTTCATTTTTTAACTTTATCATAGATAATTATTTTACATTCCAGCTATTAAACCATCCATAAAACCAAAAATAAATGTTCCAATTGGACCAACAGCATCTCCATACCCTGAGACACCTGAATGATACATATTACCTACATTAACCTCTCGAACTTCCTCTTCCAAAAAAGAAATATCATTCAAATAATCTTCATAATTTTTAGTCAGAAAATATCCTCTGTGAATTAACTTATTCCTAATTAAATTTAATAATTGATGATGTTTTAGAAAGAATTTTTTCTTGAAGAATAACTCCATAGTATCCAATACAAGTAAAATTTGACCTTTCTCTACATTAGAATTATCAAAAATTTTAATATCAAGTACTTTTTCCGTTAAAGGAGATTGTAATTGAAATTTTTCATGTACAGGACGTACAATGCCATAAGATTGTACCGTTATTGGTACTTTAATTATAGGTAGACACCCTAAAAAAATACAAAAAAAAACAATCTGATATAAATTGATTTTGAAGTTTTGTTTAGTTCAGAATAATAGTTGGGCATCATTACCTTAACCAGCTCAGAAGGTAAGAATTTCATTTTTAAATCATTAAACAGTATAATTTATTACAAAATCAAAAATTGTTAATGAATTTAAATAAATCAAAGAAAGAATAAAGTATTATATAATACTACAACTTAAATACTATTTTTTCTTACTTTTTTACAACAACTTAAAAAGAATCTATTCTATAAAGACTAAAACCATTTTTATCCCATACTTTCAAACACCCCATCAATCAACCCTTTCACCTCTTCCAAAGTTTCATACTTAAACGTCTTAAAATCTTGGCACCCCGAAATCATTGCTGACGTTTTTTCTCCTCGGTAAAAACAATAAATCGGTTTTTTCATTTCCAAACCTCTACCAATTTCATATCCTACACCTAAAGAGGGAACAGTCACATCAGCTATAATCACATCAGATGCGGTAAGCCATGCCATATCCTGATCATGAATTTGAACATCCGATAGGTTGTCTTCTTGCAAATCCATCTGACCAATATGTTCTGTCAAGACCTCGCCATAATTTTTAAGGTGAGCAATAATCTCTTGATATAATTGGGCATCTTGTCTTCCTCCTCGGATAGCACCAGAAAAGTAAATTTTCATTGTTTTTTTGATTAATGTTAGAGCTTAAAGCTACATAATTTTTAAACTTCCTTTCTTTTAATCATCAATTATTAAAAACCAAACCTCACTTTTGCCATCACTTGTCTCGGTCTTAGGTAAAAATACGTTTGGTTACTTTGATATACATTCATGGTTGTTTGATTATAATATTGATGATCAAGTAGATTTTGCCCTATTACTATTACACTTGTTTTCTTATTAAATTTATATTGATAGGAAAAATCAACATACAAAAATTGATTTTCAAGAAAAGTATGATCAATCCATTTATTGATCCATTTTATCAAGTGCCTTTTCTTTGAAAATTGAAGCTCAGCACCGATAATTTTCTGAGACCAATCTACCTGATTATAATCTTGATAGATGTTATTTGAAATATATTCGTTGTAATATGAAGAAAAAGTCAAGCCTTTAGCGATTGGAAAATCTATTGACACTTCCCAGCTTAAATGTTTATTCGTATTTCTATTCGCCACATCATTTAATATGACATTCTCTTCATTTTGTCCTACTTCAAAATCTCCTTCCAGTGTTGTTTTTAATCCCAGTAAGAACCAATCAAAATTTCCTTTCACTTTTTGATGTACACCTGTATTTTCATTAAATGATTGAGTCTCCATAAAAGCCACCCCATCTTCATTAATAACATAAGAACTAATCCAATCCTTATTGGTTAATTTGTATTCATAGTTCCCGTAAATATTAAGAGACAAAGCAATAAGTTCGTATCCAAATCCGCCATTAAAAAAATGCTCCTTTGTTTCTAATATTGGTATATGTTGTTGGTTGGCTTTATTGAAGTTACTGATAATAATACCACTATAGATTTGAGGTAATTCGGTAAAGTAATTATTAAAGTTATATCCTCCATTTAATTTCACCCCTAAAAAGTCATAACTGATGTAGGATACTGGCTCAAACACTATGCTATTTACTTCGCTCTTCTCTGATAAAATATGATTTTGTAAACTTCGTAGTTGCATCGATAAATTAGGAATTAAACTAAAATGTAATTTTTTAAATCTATAATCTATCGATGGAGATATCTTTGGAATAAATGACATATAGTTTAAGTCATTCTTATATAATATAGCATCCTCTTCTGTAGTGTTTGGAAGTGTAGAAGTAAGCTGCCTCCAATCATAATTTAAACTTAACTTTGTATTAAAAGTAAGGTTTTTCCATTGCTTAATCACATGAGTACCTACATAAGATTTAAAGTGATCTTGATGTGTTTCTTGCTGTATGGAAGTCAATGTATTTTGTGAGGGTAAATTAATGAGTGGACCGCCTTTAAAATTCAATTGCTCAGGAGAATTCGTATATTCTGCATAAACATTCATCTTATAATAACTATTACCTAGTTTGATTACCTTAGTAAGCTTGTTTCCTACGTTATAAAAATTCTTTGATGATGTTTGAGGTATTAATTCTTCGTTCTGATAAAATTGAGAATTCTCTTTACTATCCAAAACTTTAAAATGAAAGCTATTTTTAAAATAGTTTTCATCTGAATTATGCTCGTAGGTTAATCTAGTTTTTAGATATTTATTTGTGAATGTCGATTTTTGAAGGTTATGTATAGCTAAGGTATCATTGGGTATAAAATAATAAGTATTCGATGATAAATCTTGAAACCTTGTGTCATGGTATGCATCAATATTGATCTTCAAATCACCCTTTCCTAGTCCTGTTAAATAATTAGTAGATGTACTATGTGTTTGATGATCGTTATATTCTGATTTCTTGAATAAAGAACTTTCTTGAGGAGTATTACCTAGTAAAAATGTAGGCTTACTTTCTATTAATCCAAACTCTAAAAAATCAAATAAATTAATACTACTAAAAGTACTCAACTCGTCTTGTCCACTATTTGAAGACGACAAAACATTTACTGTTTGATGCTTTTTATTAAATACCATTGGAGATGCCTTCGCAAACCAAATATAAGGTGCACCCCCACCCAATTCAGCATTACCTGTTACAGTAACTCCTTCTTTTAAAACAATATTAATGGCTGGATCAACAGAATGTACGACATCTGCTAACATTTTTATAGGTTGATGATCTTTTAATACTTCCACAGATGCTACCGCATTTTGAGGTAAGTTTTTAGAAGTAATACTGTACTGACTTCCCATTAAGTCTTTACCTTCCACATAAAATTTATTGATCGTTCTGCCTTGATAAGAAATAATTCCTTCATCGTTTATCTCAATACCCGGCATTCTTTGAAGTACATCACTTATTGATTCATCTCCTTCCTTAGCAAAAGATTCTACATTATAGTTTAAGGTATCTCCCTGTTCAGTAATTGGTTTAGATTGCACCTCCAGTTCTTTTAATATCATATCAGAAGGTGTCAACTGAAAATTAATTTCCTTACCATCATCAGAAAGTTTTATTACCTTTTCTGATAATTCAAAACCAAGAGACCGAACAGTCACTTTAACACTATCTTGCAATTCTTTTATTGATAGGTCGAAATATCCATTTTCATTAGAAATACTATACGAAAGCATTGTATTAGTGCTCAACTGATAAGCAATAATAGATGCTCCAATTATAGGTTCACCCTTTTCATTTTTGATAGTTCCCTTAATACTTTGTGAGAATGATTGAAAAGAATAAATGAATAAAAAAACCAATAAGATATTTCTCATTATCAAATGATTATTGAGTTAGTTTAAGCCGCTTTTCTAAAACACTTTATTTTGCTTTGAATATTTAAAAAGTAGATGATCATACAATGTAAATTTCAACATCAAACGTTTAATATTATCATCTGATGCATCTTCTAGCCTAGGTAATTTTTGTGATGGGTACAAAATATTTGATTTACTAATATCATAACCCGAAATCAATTGCTGTCTCAATTTCTTCATCTTATTCATAGCTTGATTGGGTTTATTCGGATGAAGACCTTGTCTATCTGTCGCTACATCTTTAAGCAAAATAGTTGATTCTTCAGTAAATTCTGTCAAAGTAAATACGTGAATATTTTCAGTGTCACGTAACGATACAATTAGCCCAGGTAAACCACCAAATAGGTATGGGCCATCAGATACAGGTATTTCTGGTGTAAACCACGCTTCTAGTTCGTATTTACCATATTTAGTAGTAGCTAAAATACAATTGTAGCCATTAATATTTTTCGAATCCGATTTAACGGACCATTCTAACAACCCATAATTTTCATTAAAATTACAATTGCTTATATATCCTAAATTATAGACATAAATCGCATTTTTTGTACTGTACTCTTTAGTTATTGTAAAGTTATTGAAAGCTGCTTCGGCTGGTAACTTATTTTTTGAATTCAACATACTATATACCGATTCACTTTCTTTACTATTTTTTGAATATAGTTTATCAACCTCTTCAGAGAATTCAAAATGGGCTTTATTGTCAAAAGACGAGAACTTATCGTTAAAGATTAAAAAATACTCACAGTCGTAAACAGTGGTATCATTGTCGAAAGGTTTAAATTGATGTAAGTAAGTGCCTTTGTATTTAGAATACCCTTTTTCTATTACCTGACCATATGAGGAAAATATAGCAAAGAAGAGAAAGAGAGATAATTGTAATGTTATTTTCATAATATTTTTTGAAGGTTGGCCATAATAAACATGTCCATCACAACCAATAGCTTTCAAGTTTGGCAATTGATTAATAGTTAGCACTTAAAGCTACATAATTTTCAAAAATATCGAGACGTTCAACCGTAAAAAAAGAAAACCATTGCTTACTAATTCAAAGTAAACAATGGTTTAAATAAGTAGATCTTATGAAGTATCACTTATTTTGTAGATTCAACATCAGCAGTAGCAAATTGATTATAATTGATGGCATTCATTAAGAAAAACGCCCAATTATCTTCTGAGTATTTGTTCACAGAGGCTGCATTTCCCTCTTTTAACCTAGTAATAGTATTTTGATCAGTAAAAATATTTGATGGATAATTACCTCCAGACTTTTTATATTCTTTTTCAGACATCTGTGCTACTTCTCCATTTTTATGATTTTTCACATAGAATGAATTCGGTACAAACTCCATTACTGCACCTTTATATTTATAACCAGGTTCGTTAATCGATAAATTGACTTTTACCTGAGTATTTTTTCCTTTTGGATCAAAGAATACCGTTACCTCATTATTTTGCTCGTAATTAATTGCTTGAAGTAAAACTGACTTTTCTTTTTTCCCTTTTTTAATACTGATTTTTTCGAAATAAGAGATCTGATCTTTAGTCACTAATACTTTAGACAAATCTTTATTTCCTACATAACTGATGGATTGATGCTGATTCACCATTGCATTTAGGTTGACATCTTTTGAGGTACCAATTATGATTGATTTTATGTTCTCCAATTTCAATTTCACCTTCTCTCCTGAAGTTTGATCTTTGACATGAATTTGAGTCACAATATTATCCAAACTACCTGAGACAAATTTGATATCGCCACTTACATAATTTCCATCCTCTGTCAATACAGAAACAGGGTATGATAAATGAATATCATCAGTATTATTTGTAAAAGCAGGCATCCCTCCTGGAGTGAAAGGATATGTAGGATTTTTTCTAGATAAATCTATTTCAACAGGAATAAGTTGAGCAAATGATGCTGAAGAGATCATCAAAATAACTAGAGTAATTAATTGTTTTAGTTTCATCTTTAAATTGATTTGAGTGAACAATAATTATGAATTAGATATCTTTTATAACGAGAAGATTGTAGTACAATATTTCCTAAAAAGCTCCACTTATTTCCTACTAAAGACCAAAAAAAGCCATGAGTTATTCACCCATGGCTTCTTGTATATTCTCATTAACTGAGGTCTAATAATTTCCCCACTTAATGTATGTTTCTAAATCTTTATCACCTCTTCCTGATAAGTTTACAACAACTACATCATCAGGTTTAAAGTCCATTTTACCCAATGCAGCAAAAGCATGAGCCGATTCTACAGCAGGAATAATACCTTCTAATCTTGACAATTCCACACCTGCAGTCATTGCCTCATCGTCTGTCACATATTTAAATTGAGCTCTTCCAGAATCAAATAAATGTGCATGAATTGGACCAATACCAGGATAATCTAAACCTGCAGAAATAGAATATGGTTCTACTACTTGTCCATCATTTGTTTGCATCAAAATCGTTTTTGACCCGTGCAATACACCTGGAGTACCCAAAGCAGTTGTTGCAGCAGACTCACCAGATTCAACACCTAACCCTGCCGCTTCAACAGCTACCAAGTTTACATCTAGTGCATCTAAATAGTGATAGAAAGCACCTGCAGCATTTGATCCTCCACCAACACATGCAATTACATGGTCTGGATTTTCTCTGCCCTCTTTCTCTTGTAACTGCCATTTCATTTCTTCTGAAATGATCGACTGGAATTTAGCTACCATATCTGGATAAGGATGAGGTCCTACAACAGATCCGATAATATAATGTGTATCTGTTGGATTGTTGATCCAATGACGCATTGCTTCGTTTGTTGCATCTTTTAATGTTTTCGAACCGCTTTTTGCTGGTATCACTGTCGCTCCCAACAAACGCATACGTTCAACATTAGGACGCTGACGAGCAATATCAATTTCTCCCATATACACGATACACTCCAAGTTCATTAAAGCACAAACTGTAGCTGTAGCCACACCATGTTGACCTGCACCAGTTTCGGCAATAATTTTCTTTTTGTTTAATCTTTTCGCTAATAAAATCTGACCAATAGTGTTGTTCACTTTATGTGCACCTGTATGGTTTAAATCTTCACGCTTAAGATAAATTTTTGCTCCGTATTTTTCAGATAATTTTTTCGCAAAGTATAAAGGTGTTGGACGACCTACATAGTCTTTCAACAATCCATCAAACTCTTCTTTAAACTTTGGATCGGCAATCATTGCCTCATAATTTTCTTTCAATTCCTTTACGTTTGGATAAAGCATCTCTGGAATATATGCTCCTCCAAATTGGCCATAATAGCCATTTTGATCTGGTTCTTGATAAGTCATATTTCTTTATTTATCGTTGATGGATTTCACCCACTCTGCCAAAGATGCTACCTGCGTGACATCTTTTAAAGCTGGTGATCTCTCAAATTTACTATTTACATCAATTCCTTTGCAAGGTAAGTGATCTAACTTTCTGATATTCTTAATATTTTCTAGTGATAGACCTCCGCTCAAGAGAAAAGGTTTTGTTGAATTATATTGTTCTAAAATTCCCCAATCAAATGTTTCTCCTGTTCCACCGTGTTGAGGCGATTTTGTATCAAAAAGAAAATAATCAACAAAAGATTCGTAGGGCTTGAGTTCATCAAAGTTAAACTCATCTTTAATTCCGAAAACTTTAAACACCTCAAAGCCTTTTTCTTTTAAAGACTGACACAACTCAGGAGTCTCTTTTCCATGCAATTGAATGACCTCTAAATGGTATTTCTTAGCAAAATCAAGGATGATCTCTTCCTTTTCATTCACAAATACACCTACTCTCTTGGTTTGAATATCACTAGGCCATTTTTCTTGTAAGAAAGAAACATCTTCTCTTTCTATAAATCTGGAAGAAGGTGGGTACATGATGAAACCCATATAATCAGGGTTTAACTGTAGCACTTCAGCAATATTACTTTCTGCCCTCATACCACATACTTTCCACTTAAACTTCTCTATTGTCATCTTACTTTTTATCTTTGATGTATGAAAAATATGTTTTGCTTCATCTTATTCATTCTGATATTTATCAGTTCTTGCAACCGTCAGTATTATGATAGAGAAAGATCTCTAGAGTATACTGCCGATAATGCCTATATCGATCAGAAGAAAAACATGCTCTGTCTCAGAGGAAATGCCCGATTTATAGGTCCCGAAATCGAAATCTCAGCCGATTCAATTGATCTTCATCACAAATCTGGCTTAGTGGTGGTTTTCGGTACAGAAGACGGACCTTCCGAGGTTTATATTAAAGGGGGTAACATCAAAGTGCTAGGAAAGTATACTATGCCTGGCACAAAAGATACTTTTTACAGATCTTTTGATTATTACCCTCAGGTCAATCGCCTTCGTTTTCATTCTGAGAAAAAAACTCTTTTCAATAAACCTAAAGCTGACCAATAAAGTCGATGGCTGCTTTAGCCGGATTTTCAGTTTTCATGAAATTTTCACCAATCAAAAAGCCTTTATAACCATACGTTTTTAGCTCCTTGATGTTTTCAATATTACTGATACCACTTTCAGACACCTTTACAAACTCATTTGGAATCTTATCTGCTAAAGCTTTTGAAGTTTCAATGCTTACCTCAAAAGTCTTCAAGTTTCTATTATTTACTCCAATTAAATCCATACATGGATCTACATGAGCATTTAGTTCCTCTTCGTTGTGTACCTCAAGAAGAACTTGCATTCCTAAATTTCGAGCAACAGCGGCATACTTTTTACTCTCAGCAGGAGTTAAACATGAAGCAATCAAAAGAATAAAATCAGCTCCAATCGATTTTGCTTCAATAATTTGATATTCATCTACTATAAAATCCTTACGGATAATAGGCACTGGCGATACTGAACGAGCCGCCAATAAATCATCCACTGTACCTCCGAAGAATTCTTGATCTGTAAGTACAGACATGGCAGATGCTCCTGCTTTAAAATATCCTTCGGCAACATCAGATACTTTGGCAGTACCATTAATTAATCCTTTAGAAGGCGATTGTCTTTTGAACTCAGCAATAATTCCCGATTTCGTTGGACTACCGATCCAAGATTTCGCCGATACTGGCTCTTTATCAAATAATGGTCTTGATTGTAAATCAGCCACCGTTAAAATTTCTTTTCTTGCTGCTACCTCAATCTTTTTATGGGCAACGATTTTATCTAAAATAGTCATTTGATATCGACCTTTTATTGTGCTATTAATTTTTTGAATGAATTGAATGCAGCTCCAGATTCTAAAGATTCTTTTGCTTGAGCTACACCTTCTAATAAAGAAATACCCTTACCAGTAGCAATGGCTACACCTGCATTCGCTAATACCGCTTGTTGCTGAGGTTCTGTTCCTTTATTCTCTAATATATCTGTGAAAATTTTGGCTGATTCTGCAATTGATCCACCACCAAATAATGATTCTTTTGTTTGGTAGTTTAATCCTAAATCTTCAGGTTTCAATAACTTCTCCGCATCTTTAGTAATCATCTTAAATGGAGAGGTTAAAGAAATCTCATCGTAAATATCTAATGAGTGAAGAATGGCAAATTGCTTATCTGTTTGTTGATATAAATAACCATACAAACGGGCAATCTCTAAACTAAATACACCTACAATCTGCTTTTTAGGAAAAGAAGGGTTCACCATTGGTCCTAACATATTGAAAAATGTTTTCACACCTAATTCTCTACGAATTGGAGCCACATTTTTCATTGCTGGGTGAAACAATGGAGCATGAATAAAACAAATCCCTGCCTCTTCTAAATTTCTTTTTAACGTATCCACATCATTAGTGAAGTCATATCCGAAATGGGCCATCAAATTGGATGATCCACAGACAGAAGACACACCATTATTACCATGCTTGGCAACATTTTGTCCTGCACCTGCAACGATAAAAGAAGATAATGTAGAAATATTGAAAGTATCTTGACCGTCACCACCTGTACCACACAAATCCATGGCGTCAAAATCATCCAAATCAATTCTTAAACATAATTCCAACATAGCATCTCTAAAACCTGTCAATTCTTCAACAGTGATACTACGCATAGAATAAACCGTTAAAAACGCTGCTATTTGTGAAGGGTTGAACTCACCCTTTGCCAGTTTAGTTAAGGTTTCTTTTGCCTCTACTTCCGACAAAGAACCATACTCAAAAAGTCTGTTTAAAATCTTTTTCATAATTATTGATTTATCCTTGCACCCAATTTTTCAGCATTTCCATACCGTGTTCTGTCAACACTGATTCTGGATGGAATTGTACTCCTTGAACATCAAATTCTTTATGTTGTACAGCCATTACATACCCTTTTTCGTCTCTAGCGGTCACTTGTAACTGTGTTCCTGCTAAACTATCCGATTGTATCACCCATGAATGATAATGACCAATCTTAAAAGTATTTGGAAGCCCTTGAAACAGACGAGCATCGGGAGTAGTAACCTGAGCAGTATCAGCTACACCATGTAATGGATAATTGTTTTCTAGAGTTGCACCAAAAGCTTCTCCTATGGCTTGATGCCCTAAACAAACACCTAAAATACTTTTGGATGAGGCAAATTCTTTAATCACTTGAGGCATAATACCCGCTTCAGACGGTATACCAGGACCTGGTGAAAGTAAAATTTTATCGTATTCACCTATTTTCTTTAAGGTAATTTTATCGTTTCTATATATATCTACCTCTTGCCCTAGTTCTCTTAAATAATGTACTAGGTTATATACAAAAGAGTCATAATTATCGAGCACTAATATCTTCTTCATCTTATCTCTTCTTTTCTCTTATTATAAATTCTCCGCCTTATCCAATGCATTTCTCAGTGCAGCTAATTTGTTGTGCACTTCTTGCAATTCACTTTCCTCAGACGATTGAGCCACTACTCCAGCACCTGCTCTATAAGTCAATTGATTGTCAATACTTAAGAAAGAACGGATCATAATAGCATGGTTAAAGTCACCATCAAAACTCATAAACCCGATGGCCCCTCCATAGAAGCTTCTTCTAACGTTTTCATATTTATCAATTAACTCCATGGCTTTGTATTTAGGAGATCCTGATAAAGTACCAGCTGGGAACGTATCAGCAACGACTCTTAAAGGATCTGTTCCTTCTGTCAGCTGACCATTCACTTTAGATACCAAATGAATTAAATGAGAGTAATATTGAATTTCTTTAAAGACCTCTACTTCTACATTATCACCATTTCTACTCAAATCATTTCTGGCTAAATCAACCAACATAACATGTTCCGAGTTTTCTTTGGGATCGTTATATAATTCTTGAGCAATTTCAGCATCCTTTTTATCATTACCTGTACGTTTAAAAGTACCAGCAATTGGATGAATAGTAGCCTGTTTATCTTTGATTATAATTTGTGCCTCTGGCGATGATCCAAAGATCTTATACGTACCGTAATCGAAATAAAATAAATAAGGAGATGGGTTAATCGAACGCAAGGCTCTGTAGACATTAAACTCATCGCCTTGGAAGTTTTGTTGATAACGTCTGGATAAAACAATCTGGAAAACATCTCCTCTGAAACAGTGGTCTTTTCCTTTTTTAATTACCTCTAAAAATTCTTTATCCGTAAAGTTGGTCGTTTCCTCTCCTATTCTTGAAAAATGATAAGCAGGGAAGTTTTTACTTTTTATCAGTGTTTTAATTTCTTCTATGTTGCTTTCACTATTTTCTTCCTCAGGAATATGTTCAAAAATGTGTAGTTCATTTTTAAAATGATTGATAGCAATTACATATCTAAATGCTTGATATCTAATTTGAGGAATTTCTGTGTCTACTTTTTCTTTATCAAAAGTAATTTCTTCAAAAGATTGTACCGCATCGTAAGTCATGTAACCAAACAAGCCGTGTGATGCAAACTTTTGGTGCTCCTCCTGTTTATATTCAAATGATTTTGAAAAAGTCGAAAGTGCAGCTAAAGCTTGGTCATAACTTTCTAAAGTAGATTTCTCCTCACTTTTTCCAGGGTACTGAATTCTTAATTCCTTATCGGTTACAGCAAACTCTGCTACAGGTTCACAACATATAAAAGAGTAACTATTATCTGCTCCATGGTAATCAGAACTTTCTAATAATAAGCTATTGGCAAATCGATCCCTCACCCTTAAGTATATACTTACTGGAGTCACCGTATCGGCTAGTAATTCAGCGTGTGTGTTAATGAAACGGTACATGTTATATTTAATTTATTTTTTTAAAAGCAAAGTGAAAAAACAAAAAAAGCTCGCTGAGTGATCAGCGAGCTTCTTAAAGAAATATATCTTGAAAATATAGCTATACGCGACTGTTCACTCAATTGGAATTAACTGAGCGCCACCACCACGACAAAACGATATTTTTGATTGCATTATTCATTATGCGATAAAAGTAGTGAGTAGAAAGTTAATTCCCAACCTATTCTCGAAATTTTCGATAATTTAAATCAAAAATCACTATTCTTAAACAATTTGACAACAAATATCACTAACTATTGAATAGTTGTAAATAAATACAAACTTCTTTTATCAAATTATATAATTTTTAATTCAAAAAGCCACCTTATTTCTAAGGTGGCTTTTTTATCAACTTCAATTCTTAGATATTTAATCTAAGATATATGCGTTAAGTTTACCATCAACAACAGCATACAACATACTTTGCATTGGTAAGATCTTGTAAATTACCTTTCTGTTTTGGCCAACATTAATACGATTTACTTCTTTACCAGAAGCTTTTTCTACTTTAACAAACTCTAAAGAAGCACCTTCCTCAGATTTGATTCCTTCCATAAAATAAGCATATAACTTACTTTCTTGAGAGTTACCTCTTAAAGCAGATTGATCGTATAATTTACCTAAAGCTTCAGATTGAATGTCTGAAATATCTCCAGCTGCCTCTGCCATTTCTGGAGACATAAAGAATCCGTAAGACCCACCTGTAGAAGCTACATTCATGCCAATAGAAGATGCCGCTAATGCTGCTTTTAACAATCTATCTGTTTTTAGTTGCTTATAATAAGCTTGTCCTAAAACATTACCATCTTTGTCTAATGTTAAGTACTCATTCAAACCTCTTAAGAAATAACCATTATCTAAGATATTAAACGCTACCATTTCATCTGGCTTGTTTATATCTAATTTCAGTTTATCTAATTTCTTAACTACCTCGTTTGGATTAAATAAGTATAGTTTCTTTTTATCTAAAACAGCTACAATGTTTTTTGCATCATTAAACGCAACTTTGTCTGTTTCTACTTTGGCAAACCACTTTTTCTTACCTGTTTCTTTATTGTAGAAACCAACACCACTTCCATGAACCATCAAGATGCCTTGATCATATTCTTTTTTGATAACACCACCTTCGATGTCCTCATCCATATCAAATTTGATTGGTTTCTTCCAGATTTCGCTACCTGATTCAGCAGAAACCATCATAACCTTGTTACTATAGAATACCTCTAGTTCATCCCCTTTTTGGTTGATTGTTTTCACGTTTTTCGCTTTATAGCTCTTCTTCCAACGCTGATCACCTGATTTAAACTCATAAATATTGATACCTGATCCAAAATTCACAAGGAATTCATCCGCATTTACGACTTGAGCATCGATGAAGTTATCTTCTAATTTGATTGGCTTTTTCCATAAAGGCTTACCATTTGATAAGTTTACAGACATGATCTTCTTAGTTAACTTCGGCTTGTAAGAACTTGCCGCTTTTAAGCCCGATGGAGCCTCTACTACTACTACGATATCTTCTGCTTCATTTAAGAAGAAAGAACCTGGGTTACACTCTAATCTCCACTTTTCTTGACCTGATTTACCATCAAAAAGAATTAAGTCTTTTTTCTCTTTGTAAAGTAAGTCTCCATTTTTAGTTGTTTTTGGAGTCAAAGCAGTAGAAGGAATTGACGACGATTTATTTGCCAATTGAGCTGCTGTAGAATACTTTCCTAAATTAGATTCCCAAACTACTTTTTTAGTATTTAGGTCAATGTTATAAAGTTTTCTGATATTGTCTTCAGTTACAACCTCAATCACACTTGTGAATGCAGTAGCAATAAAGTTACTCTTCAATACCTCTTTGTAACTACCATTTGAAACTAAGACCTCACCAGTAGTTACATTTACAAGTTGCTGATCAATAGATACTAATGGAGAATTTGGAATTGGGTCCCATGATTTTTTTGCGAATTTATCCAATCCTACATCAGCACCTGCCATTGAAGACACGTTACTTGCTGTGTTTAATGCCTCGTTAGTAGCATCTTTAGGAATTTCCCATAATTTAGTTTTGTTTACCGGGTCCAGTCCATAATAGAATTTAGTCGTTTCTAAAACTGTGATACCCGTAAAATTGTGAACAAAAATTTGCTTTTCTTTTCCTTCGATTGGAAAACTCCAATCAGGATTTTGTTGGGCTGAAGAAAAAAGGCAAGAAAAAGCCAATAAAATAGTTAATAAATAGTTTTTCATTATTGAAAAATAAAAAAATGATTAGAAATTTAGCTTATCAGAATAATTGAAGTTGATAAGTTTGCTTGTTGAAATTAGTGCATCATATTAACATTTCAGCTAAATGATATTTAGTTATTTTTAGCTTATTCTTATAATTCATTAAAAACTAAGAATAAGACTATTTTTTTAAGAGAATACTACAATAATTAATGCGATAATATTGCATTCTCTTGTAATTTTACGAGGAAATTACTAATCGATATGATTCATATACAACAACTTAAATATAAATACCCTAAGGGTATCGAAATCAGTTTCCCTGATTTTGAAATTAAATCAGGAGAAGAAATTTTGATTCTTGGTGCCTCCGGATGTGGAAAAACCACTTTACTGCATGTATTGGGAGGTTTACTTCCAGTAACATCAGGTAAAGTGATCATCAATGATATAGACATTACTCTACTCAAAGGAAATAAAATAGATCAATTTAGAGGAGAAAACATTGGCGTGATTTTCCAAAAGCCACATTTTGCTCGTGCGCTTACCTTACATGAAAATTTAGCCTTTGCACAAAAAGCTGCTGGAAGAAAAGTAGATCATAAAAGAATACATCATTTATTAGATCGATTAGGGATAAGTCAACATATTGATAAAAGTCCATCTAAAATGAGTGAAGGCGAAAAACAACGAATGAGTGTAGCCATGGCCCTCATCAATAAGCCTGCTTTATTACTAGCTGATGAACCCACAGCTAGTTTGGACGATGAACATGCCAATGAAGTAATTCAATTATTAAGAGAAATGGCTTCAGAAGAAAACTCAGCATTAGTGATTGTTACTCATGATAGCCGATTAAAAGAGGCTTTTGCTGAACGAACACTTACTCTTTCAAAACTTCACTAATCGAATTATGAATATCTTTAAATTTGCCTGGAAAAACCTTTGGCATAAATCTTTAAATACATCACTTAACCTTATTCTTTTTGCATTTGGTGTAAGTATTATATCTGCATTATTGCTTACTCAAGATTATTTTGAGAAAACACTTAAAAAAAATCAAGCAGGTATAGGTATGGTTGTAGGGGCCAAAGGGAGTCCTTTACAGTTAATTTTATGTGCCATTTACCAAGTGGATACACCTACTGGAAACATCCGTTTATCAGAAACAAAAAAATTAAAAAAACATCCGTTAGTTGCTAAAGCTATTCCTCAGTCATTAGGTGACTCCTACAAGGGGTATCGAATTGTAGGAACAACCCACGAATATCCTGAGCTGTATAAAGCTGAAATTGCAGAAGGAAAAATGTTTGATGAAAATAAATCCTTAGAAGTAACTGTTGGTGCTGCTGTAGCTAAAAAAATTGGGTTAAAAATTGGTGATGATTTTCATTCTGCCCATGGTATTGGAGAAGGTGGACACGATCATGACCATGAACATTTTAAAGTTGTCGGTATTCTAAAACCTACAGGTACTGTAATTGATCAACTTTTATTGACAAGCTTATCTTCTATTTGGGATGTTCATCAACATGAAAAACCAAGTAAAGCCAACTTTGGTAATCTATCGGATAAAAAGGTAGAAAAAGAAGCGGATGAAAAAGAGATCACAAACCTTTTGATCAAATTTAGAAACCCGATGGGAGCCATTACACTTCCTAGAATGGTGAATGAACAAACATCGATGCAGGCAGCATCGCCTGCATATGAAACCTCTAGATTATTATCTCTTTTAGGAGATGCTATTACTGCATTAAAAGCATTAGCTATTGCCATTATGGTTGTTTCTGGGTTAAGTATCTTTATTTCATTGTACAATTCTTTAAAAGAAAGAAAATATGAATTGGCTTATCTCAGGTCTTTAGGTACTCCTCAATCTTATATCTTCAGTTTACTATTAATTGAAGGTTTAATTTGTGCTTTTATGGGTTTTGCCATTGGTATGATTCTCAGTCACGGAAGTATATATATTGCCGCCACTCAAATAGATACATTATCTGCACTAAACATTGGTGGAACAGCTTTTAATTCAGGAGAAATCATTTTATTTGCAAGTACATTAGGAATTGGCTTCTTAGCCTCAGTAATTCCTGCCATTCAAGCTGCACGTACAAACATATCTCAAGCATTATCAGAATAACATGAAACATATTACTTCCATTCTATTATTTTTTATACTTACTACCACTACTTTTGGACAAGATAACTCTGACCCTTGGAAAACATTAGGGCATGTACAAATGAAAACCTACATGGATGAAATGTTGGGATTTGAAGTATCTGAACCTATTTTCGGTGGAGAAGTAGAAATGCTTGATGGATCATTCATTACTATTTCAGGCTATATTTTACCTGTTGATAGTGAAGATGGCACTAGTATACTATCGTATATGCCGTTTGCTAGTTGCTTCTTTTGCGGAAATGCAGGCCCTGAAACTGTCATGGAATTGGATGTCCCGAAAGTTCAAAGTCAAGTCAACAAAAAAGTGACAGTCAGAGGACAACTTGTACTTAATAGAGACGACTTTTACAGCTTAATTTACAAATTGAAAAATACAGAATTAATCAAAGTAGAAGACTAAAAAAATCATTATTTCTTGTACTAAGAAATGGTTGGATATACATACCTATTCTTTGAACATAAAAAAAGTCTTATCCGATTAAATCAGATAAGACTTTTTTATTTCACCACCTTTATAATATAAATGTGGTATATCTATTTCTATATTATTTTACCTTTGCTACACAAAGTTCAGAATCACAAGAATGTTCATTTGAATGGGCTTTTTTCAAGTTCATTAAGTGTAATGCAATTAATGAAAATGATGCGGTGTATGAAATTATTGCTAACCACATTGGTTCAAATCCAGCGTACTTTACCAACATTGTTGTAGCATACACTAAATAAGATAACCACATACCTACCTTCATCCATTTAACATGCGTCTTTTTTGAAGCAAAATACACCGCAATACCTCCTATTAAAACCATAGAGATATCGAGCATACCAAAAAAGTCTAATGAATGTGCATGACTATGATCATGCCCCTCATGCATGTGAGATACCGCAGAACTGAAGATAATTACTCCAGATGTTAGGATACAATGGATTAAACAGAATAATGATCCTGTGAAACCTATTTGATCTGCGTATTTTTCAATTCTATTGTTTAGGGACTTCATCATGAAACAAAAGTAAAATGTGTTTCGTTTATTTGCAAACTTGTTGCAATTAAGATGTGGTTGCATTTACATAATTTATGCTAACATACCTCCAAAAATAAAATTCACACTAGAATTTGACGCTAAACATCTATTCAAACATTAATAATTCATCATATTTTCATTTATATTGATGGATTTTTCTAGATGAAAACGTCAAGAACTTTGAATACGTAGAACTTTTGCACAAATTTGCAGTTAATACATATATAGATTTATTCTAAATAACTTTTTTTGATAATGATTGACATTGAACAACTTCGCAGCGAATTCCCAATATTGGCAACAGAGGTAAATGGTCATCCGCTAACATATTTTGATAATGGGGCTACAAATCAAAAACCTCAATCAGTAATTGATGCTTTATCAGAATATTATAAAGGGTACAACTCTAATGTTCACAGAGGGGCACATTCACTTGCAGATAAAGCTACACAAGCTTTTGAGCAAACTCGTGAATTGTTACAACAGTTTGTCAATGCTCCAAAATCGGAGCAAATCATTTTTACAAAAGGTACTACAGAAGGAATCAACTTAGTAGCCAATACCTATGGTAGAGCTAACATACAAGCTGGTGATGAAATTATTGTAACAACAATGGAGCATCACTCTAACATTGTCCCTTGGCAAATGATTGCTCAAGAAAAAGGTGCAACAGTTAGAAACATACCAATTTCTGATGAAGGTGAGATCATCTTTGAGGAATTTGAAAAAATGTTATCTGATAAAGTGAAAATTGTATCAGTTGTACATGCTTCAAATGCCTTAGGTACGGTTAATCCTGTAGAAAAAATAATTGAAAAGGCACATGAAATTGGAGCGGTAGTTTTAGTTGATGGAGCACAATCTGCTGCCCATTTACCTATCGATGTTCAAGCTTTAGACTGTGATTTCTTTGTTACTTCTGCACATAAAATGTTCGGACCTACTGGAATGGGCTTTTTATACGGAAAAGAAGAAATTTTAAACGATATGCCTCCATTTATGGGTGGCGGGGAAATGATTAAAGAAGTATCATTTGATGGTACAACTTTTAATACCCTTCCTTACAAATTCGAAGCAGGTACTCCAAATATTGCAGATACAGTAGCCTACGCTAAGGCAGTTGAATTTATCAATAGATATGGTAAAGAAAATATTGCTGCAAGAGAAAAGGAGTTATTGGATTACGCTACAAAAAAACTAATTGAAGAGGTACCTACTGCAAAAATTATTGGTACTTCATCAAACAAAGTAAGCGTACTTTCATTTATAATAGACAACATCCATAATTACGATATTGGAATGATGCTGGATGCAAGAGGAATAGCTGTTAGAACGGGTCATCACTGTACACAACCTTTGATGGCAAGATATGGCTTAGAGGGAACCGTTAGGGCATCATTCTCAGTTTACAATACTTTTGAAGAAATCGACAAATTTATCGAGGCACTCAAAAGAATAGTTAAAATGTTTGGTTAAAAAACAAGATATAAATATGTCAGTGGCAACAAAAAGTATAGAAGAAGTACAAAACGATATCATCGACGATTTTGATTTGTTAGATGGTGATAGAGAGTCAACTATCTTTTATATCATGGAATTAGGACAAGAGTTATCGGCATTAGATGAAAAACATATGGTTGATGAAAATTTGATCAAAGGTTGTCAGTCTAAGGTTTGGTTAACGACAGAATTTGAGGATGGTCAAATTATTTTCAAGGCAGATAGTAATACAGATATCACAAAAGGTTTAATAAGCTTATTGATTAGAGTATTAAATGGTCGTTCTCCTCAAGAAATCATGAATGCAGAATTATTCTTTTTTGATAAAATTGGAATGAATGGCGTAATTGGTTCTCAACGTTCTAATGGTTTTGCCTCAATGATCAAACAAATGAAGTTTTATGCATTGGCTTACAGTGCTAAAAACTAATCAAAAATAACATGTCAGAAAATAATAACGAATCTGTAAATACTATGAGCACTACAGAGGAATTAAAAGATAAAATCATTGCTGCTATAAAAACAGTTTATGATCCAGAAATTCCAGTTGATGTATTTGAATTGGGATTAATATATGATATCAACATCATTCCACCACTTAATAAAGTGCATGTTTTAATGACACTGACTACACCCTCTTGTCCATCTGCGGAGCAAATTCCAGGTGAAATTGAGCAAGTTGTTAGAAGTGTGGAAGAAGTGAGTGATGTTGAAATTGAGCTTACTTTCGAGCCTGCTTACACTACAGACATGATGTCTGAAGAAGCAAAGTTAGAGCTCGGTTTTTTATAGAAAATACAAACGTATAAACAATAACGGAAATTATGTATCCTGAACATTTAACAGCTCCAATGAAACTGGAGTTAACTGATAATGGATTTGCAGACCTTACATCTGCCTCTCAAGTTGAAGAAACAATTGCTAAAGAAGGAACAACTTTATTAGTAATCAACTCTGTTTGTGGTTGCGCTGCTGGTACTTGTAGACCAGGTGTATTGCAATCATTACAACAATCAGATGTAAAGCCAACGCAATTAGCCACTGTATTTGCAGGTGTAGATCCTGAAGCTGTAGGGAAAGCTAGAGAATTAATGCTTCCTTACCCTCCATCATCACCAAGTATTGCAATGTTCAAAGATGGTGAGCTAGTACACTTTATTGAAAGACATCATATTGAAGGTCGTTCTGCTGAAATGATTGCTGAACACTTAACTGCTGTTTATAAAGAATTTTGTTAGTCAACTTACTTATAAATAAAACAAAAGGGCTGATCATTACTGATCAGCCCTTTTGTTTTATTGGCCATTTTCTACTCGACCAAATTTAAAATGTATTCTTCTATTTTGTTGCCTTCCTTCTCTAGTTGCATTTGAGGTTAAAGGTTCATCTTCACCTTTACTATCCACTAAAATTCTGTTAGGGTTAGATATATCCTTAAAGAAGAAACCTACAGCTTTAGCCCTCTCCATTCCTAAATAAGTATTGTAAACAGCAGGACCAGCACTATCAGTATGTCCCGTAATTTTTATTGACTTATTAGGGTTTTTCTCTAGGTAATCTAATATTTCTTGTAAGATGACTTTCTTCTCTCCTTTAAATTCTTTGGAATCAAAAGGGAATTGAATCGTCATTTCTTCAATTCTTTTCTCAAAGGCTAAATCTTCATTCGAAACTGGTTGGATGATATCATCATGAATTTCTTCATGATCGTGTTCAGGATCATAATTTACGTAACCATCTTCTGAATTTGGATTTTCGATATAACGTAAATTAACTCCTGTCTTGACTCCATCAACTAAATTTGAAGATAACTGCTCTCTTTCTACACCATTCTCCTGCATGTACTGAATAATCTTATTGACTTCTGCCAAACCTTCTTTAGTATTATCTGCAGTAATAACGAGTTCCAAGACAGCACAGTTTTTTAGCTCATTCAAAAGTACATTTAAAATATCCTTATTTATATCTAATAGATCTCCCTCTGTTCCAGAACCATCTAATTCATGGTAAGCTAAATCTACCTCTCCATGTTGACAATTAGCTGCTCTAGATAAGTTTTTTGAATATCCTTTAGGACGTACAATATATTCCATTCTTTCATTTCTCCATGCATCTTCATCATCTGCTAGATATATCGGGAAACGAGTACCATAACCAATATTTTGTTTGACTAATTGATCATCACTAAAGCCTTTGGTTTCCATACCTTCTTGAGACTCCATAGATCTTGTCTTAGACTCAAACTCTAAGACTAAGTCACTTTTGTCAGAATCGTAGTTACTGTGTCCAATTACTTCAATACTTTCCTTATCATGAGTATCTAAAAACTCTTTCAATAATTTTAGTTCTATAGCTGATGCAGCCATATCTAACTCATTATTTTTGAAATAAATATTGTTCAGAGCTTCCGACTTATTAATATCAAAGGTTTGTAATGTATACGATTGCTCATAATTAACAGTACCCGTTGAATATTTATTAAAATCAATTCGTTCAGATTTTAATAAATAATCATTTGCCGTTAAGATCATACCATAATTCCCTTTACAACGCATCATAAACTCAACAGGGGTATCAATCTTAGCAAAATTGATTTCTTTTTCTACTTCTTGAGTTTCAATGTTGATCAATTTTAGATTGATTGGAACATTTTTGTTGTCTTCTGTTGTTGCCTTTAGTTTAAAGAAAACTACTTTCTGCTGATTGGCTTCATTATTTTTCACACAATAAATGTCCAATCCTCCCATGCCTTCAGGACGAATAGAAGAAAAATAGGATTCCTCTCCATCCGCAGACATCACATAAAAAATATCATCAGCAGGTGAATTTACAGGGTAATTTAACTGCTCTAGTTCTCCTAATTTCCCAGACATTAAGTCTATGTCAATTTTAAAAACATCAAAACCACCTACACTATGATGTCCTTGAGAACTAAAATATAAAGTCTTTCCATTAGGATGTATATAAGGTGATTCTTCGTCTAAATCAGAGTTAATTACATTACCTAAATTTTGAGGAACAGCCCATTCATCATTAGGAAGTTTTCTAATGATATAAAGGTCTTTCCCTCCTTGAGCATTTTCATCGGCTCTATCACTCACAAATACAATAACTTTTCCATCTCTAGACAAACTCATATGTGTCTCATGAGCGGTTGAGTTGATAGGAGCTTTAACAGCTACTGGTTCAGACCATTTACCATTTTCAAATTGAGTTTCATAAATATTACCTGGGTTACTAGTACTTTTACCATAACTTCGGTACATAAATAACTTTTTCCCATCTGAGGATAAAGCAATAGCAGCGTCGTGTTCTTCCGTATTAATTTCTTTAAATTCTTTAGGAGAATGCCAAAAACCATCTTCCCTTCTATCCATATAATAAACATCCTGATAAGGAAGTTGATCATAAGGATCTAATTCATGATGACTAGAAATATCTTGACGGTGAGAAGTAAAGTATAACCTAGATCCGTCTACAGTAATAATTGGTGCTAAATCTGGTAAGTAAGTATTCGCTAATGATAAATTTAGCAATAACTTATTATCCGATTTACTAAAAAAAGCAGGGCTTCTTTCACATTGATCTATATACCTTGAGAGTTCTTCTTTAGAATACTCAGTATATCCAGCCAATTTTTTATCCTCTTTTAAAGATTCTTCCGTTTCTTTTTCTAATAAAGCTTGTGCTTTTTTATAGTATAAAATGGCAGAATCAAACTCCATTATAAGTTGATAATTTCTCCCTAACCAGTAATCAATTTGTCTTAAATCAGGGGTTAGGGCATCCGCTTTTTGAAAATACGGGAGTGCATCCACTTTATTCTTTGTTGGAGAATGATAAGTTGCAATTCCTAAATAATACCACATCAAGGCATTACCTTGACTAAGTTTAGTCGCTTCAAGCATTTCATCTTCAACGAAATGGTATTCTTGCAATTTTAAATACCTTTCGGCCTCTTTAAGCGCCTTTTTATCAGATGACTTCACCGTTTGACCAATGAGGTGTGAAGCAGTAAAAATAGAGAATAGTAGAAGTAACAGTCTTTTTTTGGGGTAATTCATTTTGAGAAAGTCAGATTATTAAACCACTAATTACGAAATTCTAGAGGAGTAAATGAAATTCTACGATTCTTTTTTCGCCCTTCTTCAGTACTATTGTCTGCAATTGGTTGAGTAAACCCATATGTTTTATAGGTCAATCTATCTTTTTCAATTCCCATTATCACTAATTGTTGCACAATAGCTCTTGCTCGTTTCTCTCCTAAGATAGTATTAAATGTAGCAGAACCTTTATTATCAGTATGCCCTCCAACTTCAATGACTAGATTCGGATATCTATACATTACATCGAAGATCTGTTCAACTACTCTATAGCTTTCTGAGGTAATTGCATTACTATTAAATGCAAAATGAATGGTTCCTACAACATCCAATACTTCTCCTAAAGTTGGTGTAAGTTCAGGAAGAGGTTCTTCTTCTTTTACCTCAACAAATACTACTTCTTCTACATCTTTCGGTAAAAATACATATTCAATTCTTTGATTCTTTAAACGACCACTTTTTGTTTTGTTAGTTGCTATTGGATGCTGCCAACCAAAACCTTTAGCCTCTAATTTATCCGCATTTACACCTCTAGCAATTAAATCTTTATAGATTTTTTCTGCTTTTTCTTGAGTTAAATTAAATATCTCTATCGAATCATTATCGGATTGAGCTTCATGCACATGAATTCCTATTTTATAATCATTCACTTCTTTAATAAATAAAGATAGATCTTCTAATTCTGCTTCGGAGTTACTATGGATGTTTTTATTTTCATCAAAGAAAATATTATTCAGTTCTTCTCTTTCTTGAGGAGCAATTCTCTTTAATTTCACTATATCATTGATTTCAAGATATTGATCCAACTCTTTAATATTGATGTTCTTTGAATGAAAAAGGTACTCCGGTTGTTTTATTCTAAAACCATAATTATGCTTAGGTTCTAGATATAATAGATATTTACCTCCTTCTGCACTAGATGACACTACAATTTCTTTTGTGTCATTTTCCACTACAGATAAGTATGCTTCTACTAAATTATTTGATGTAGCATCTCTCACCTCTCCTATAAGTGCAATTGCTTCCACCGTTTTTGATGGTATCATCGCTACATAAATATCTTGACCTCCATAACTATCTTCACGAATTGAAGAAAAGTATCCTCTCTGTCCATCTGAAGATATTGAATAGAAGATATCATCACCTGCTGTATTTATAGGATACCCAATATTTTGAGGTGTTGACCAAGAAGTATTATTTTCATCCCACTCAGAGAAATAAATGTCATAACCTCCCATACCATTATGCCCTTTTGAACTAAAGTATAGTATTTTACCATTGGGGTGAATAAAAGGTGATTCCTCATCATATTCAGTATTTATCACAGGTCCTAAGTTTTGAGGAGCCCCCCAAGTATCATCTTCCTCTTTGTGAATAACATAAATATCTTTTCCACCTTGAGTATCCTTCCCTGTTCTATTACTTGTAAAATAAAGTGATTTCCCGTCTGCTGTTAATGTTGCGTGTGTTTCCCAATTGTCTGAGTTAACATTTTTAGATAACTCCATTGGCTTTGACCAATCTTTTCCATTCCATTGACTTAAAAATAAATCTCCAGAATGACTACCTGTATTTCTATATAAGAAAAGTGAATTACCTGAAGGCGATAAACCTACAGCTGCATCATGCCCTTTTGTATTGACAACATTACCAATATTGTTAGCTTTTTGCCATTCACCTTCATCATCATTATGGGCGATATAAACATCTTCATAATAAAGACCATCTATAGGATCAATATCTCCTCCTTTACTATCAGGTCTTCTAGAAGTGAAAATCAATGTTTTTTCATCTGCCGAAAGCACTGGTGCAAAGTCTTGATATTGTGAATTAATTTCTGGGCCTAGATTCATGATGATCATTTCTAATGAATCATTCATTAAATCAATACTAGTTAGACATTGTTTTTTTAATAACTCTATCTCTTTTATTAACTTTTTATCCCTCGTATTGATCGTTGATAAATAGTTATCATAATAATCATATGCATCCTTAAATTGATGATTATACTGAAGAGATATCGCTTTTAATCGCTGTAATTCTGGATAAGTAATAAAATCACTTACTCTTTCTAAATAAGGGAGTGCATGACTCTTATTTAAGATAGGTGAATGTATATACACATACCCCATTAAATAATTCCATTCCTCGTTAGATTTTCCTTCCTCAGCTACATGTTTCAATACTTCTTCAGCGTGATGAAACTCATCATACTTCATATAGTCCTTGGCGTATCGAATCGCTTTTTTAAAATCTGAGGTATGTTTAACTTTCTGAGAGAATACAACACTTGATAATACTGTACATAATATCAATAAAAAAATATGCCTTATAGTAAGATTCATGTTAAAAAAAATAGAATTGTCGTGAAGTCTAGCTAGATAATGCAAACAAAATCATACAATTATCAGTTAAAATGCAAAAAGCATTGGTCTAAACATTGAAAATTGTAATTTTGCACTCGAGTAATCAAAGATATTATACTTTGACTTAATTCAGTACAATTTACTGAAAACATCAATTAGAAAAAAACATGACGGTATTACCATATAAAGATAGCGAAGACGGCAAGAAAGAACAGGTAGCAAATATGTTCAATAACATATCTACAAAGTATGATTTACTAAATCGTGTTCTTAGTGGAGGCATTGATATTTACTGGAGAAAGGTAGCTATCAATAAACTTAAAAGTCAGCAACCAAAAACAGTATTAGATGTAGCTACTGGTACAGGTGACTTAGCTTTACAGGCATGGGCAACACTAAAACCAGAAAAAATTACTGGTGCGGATATTTCTGCTGGTATGGTTGAGGTAGGTCGTGAAAAAATTGCGAAAAGAGGGTTATCAGATGTTATTGATTTACAAATTGGTGATTCTGAAAATTTACCCTTTGAAGATAATTCTTTTGAGGCTGTTACAGTTGCATTTGGTGTTAGAAATTTCGAAAATCTTGAAAAAGGACTAGCTGAAATCCATAGGGTATTAAAACCTAATGGCACATTAGTTGTACTTGAATTCTCGCAACCTACAAATTTTGTATTCAAGCATTTATATAGATTCTATTCTATGCATGTTTTACCTTTGATAGGTAAATTAGTTTCAAAAGATAACTCTGCCTATACTTATCTTCCTGAATCTGTTGAGAAATTTCCTTATGGAAAAGCATTTACAGATATACTTAGTAAGTTAGGTTATAAATCAGTCACATGTACAGCACTCACTTTTGGTATAAGTTCAGTTTACACAGGACAAAAGTAATTTTTTCAGTTGTAAGTATTTTCCTAATTTTTTCTTTTGCTAACACAACAAATGCTCAACAAAAAAGGAAAAAAACAGAAAGTACTGTATATAATTTAATGAGTTTTGACAAAAAGACTTTCCACTACGGATTTCAAATTGGATACATTTCGTCTCCTGTAGGGCTAGACCCATCTGATAATCCTTATATCATCATTCCTGATGAAAATGGAGATCCTCAACAAGCATTGACTTATATTACTCCTCAGACTACTGCTAGTTTTTTGTTAGGTTTTTTAATGAATATCAAATTATCTCAAGATAATCATTGGCATTTTAGAACATCTCCAAATGTCTCTTTTTATTCAAGAAGATTTGAGATTGATTTATTAGAAGGTGGAAACTTAGATTCTAGAGATGTAGCTCAATTACAATCAAATACAACTTTAGAAGTACCTTTGCTTCTTAAGTACCAATCTGATAGGAGAAAGAACCATAGAATGTACTTACTAGGTGGTATTACTCCATCTTACATGGTTGCTTCAAAACATGAGTCATCAAGAAAAGAATATTTTATTACTTTAAGTGAATTCAATATGTCACTTACTTGGGGCTTTGGATTTCACATTTATAACAGCATGTTTTGCTTATCACCAGAAATCAGAGTATCACATGGTTTAATAAATGTGGCAGATAAACCTGACAATTCATTAATTATGCATACAGTAGATGCTATAAGGACACATAAAATATCTTTCATTATTAATTTTGAAGGATAGTCTATATATATTTTAAAGGCAAGAAGCCTCTATTGATATTAATCAGTAGAGGCTTCTTCATCTCGTGATTTTGAAGTGCCAATTTCAATTCCTGCGGTTGTAATCAGATTACTTTCATTTAGTGCTCTATCACAAATATGAACTTCAAATTTCACGGAGTCTCCTTTTAGAAAACGGTCTTGTAGATTTTCATCCACTACCAGATTTACTTCATATCTAAGTTCGCCTTCTAGAGGGCGATCTCTTCCGGAGGTATTTAGTATAGGAAAACGACCATTAAAAGTTGCACCATCATCAAATTCAACTTTGGTATAATCACTTTCATCAGATCTTTTTCTCAAAATATCTATAAAATAATTATTATAGTATTTATTGACTATGGTTGTATCGGGATTATTAGGATCTGGAATAGTTCCTGAATAAGGCGGATCTTGTTCTTCACCTGATAAGCCTAAATCACCATCTCCATCTCTAAAATTAATGGCGATATAAATAGAATCTTGTTTACCCTGAGGTGAATCTCCTTCCATACCTGAACGGTTTTCTATCCATGCAAAATCAATTTCAGGCTCGAGTGGAAATTCAGGTTCTCCAAAACAAGAACTCATCAAAAGAAGTATTAACAAGTAAGGTATATTTTTTATATACTGTGTTATATATTTTAGCGAAGTCATAAACAGATGATCTATTTTTATAGGTTAATCTACGTCACTTTTAGTAAATTCTTTATATTATTCGAAAGATAATTAAATCTATAAAAGTTCATACATATGCAGCCGACAGAATTCATTGAACAATTTAAGAAAAAAATATTCACCATTAAAAGTGAACAAGATTTTGAAACCGCTACTTTAGAGGCTTTTAAGTTTCAAGCGATTCATAATCCTGTTTATGCTGAATATTTAAAGTATTTAAATATCTCTATTAATAATATACATAAGATTACTGAAATTCCATTTATGCCTATTGAGTTTTTTAAGACTCAAAGAGTAATTTGTGAAAATATAACTGAAGAACAAATTTTCAGAAGTAGTGGAACAACAGGATCGACTAAGAGTCAGCACTATGTTGCCGATTTAAATCATTATAAAAATATTACAACAAACTACTTCCAAAATATATACGGACCTTTAAAAGATATACACATATTAGCCCTCCTTCCTAGCTATTTAGAAAGGAATGATGCTTCTCTTATTCGTATGGTCTCTGACTTTATGGAGCAATCTTCTAGTGAATCCAATTTTTATCTAGATGATTATCAAACATTGGCTCATAAATTGCAGGATTTACAAAATAGTGGTAAGAAAGTAATCTTATTCGGGGTTACATTTGCTCTATTAGATTTTGCTGAAAAACATCCTGGTGACTATTCTAATATTATCATTATGGAGACTGGAGGTATGAAAGGTAGACGAAAAGAACTTACCCGAAGTGAAGTACACGATCAATTAAAGCATGCATTCAAATCTGAAAATATACACTCGGAATATGGCATGACTGAACTACTTTCACAAGGTTACTCTTTAGGTGATGAGCAATTTATAACACCACCATGGATGAAGATTTATTTTAGAGAAATCAACGATCCATTTTCTTTAACTACTACAAAAAGGGGCGGAATTAATATTGTTGATTTAGGCAATATTGAATCTTGCTGTTTTATTGAAACAAAAGACATCGGTGCTCCTGGAAAAGACTTTAATCATTTTTATGTTTTAGGTCGATTCGATAATACCGATATTAGAGGTTGTAATTTGATGGTACAATAATTTAATAATATGAAACGCTTTTTAATTATCAGTTCTTGCCTAGGTTTATTTGCATTATCTTCTTGCAGAACATACAAGACTTGTCCTACCTATGCTAAAAACGACATCAAACAAGAAATTTTAGCTTCAAAGCAAGCTGTAGATCAAACTAAAAACTAGGTTGGTTTACAACAAAACAAAAAGACCTGATTTACATTGAAGTAAATCAGGTCTTTTTGTTACTCGATAAAATAAGTAATACCTAATAGGTAATAAGGAAATACGAGCTAGAAGCTAGAAGCTAGAAGCTAGAAGCTAGAAGCTAGAAGCTAGAAGCTAGAAGCTAGAAGCTAGAAGCTAGAAGCTAGAAGCTAGAAGCTAGAAGCTA
>NZ_JRYR02000001.1:3859960-3946006 GCF_000807855.2 Flammeovirga pacifica | reverse complement strand
TTTAAACTTCCAAATGTTTTTGAGAAAAAATTTGAAGTTTTTTTGAAGCGTTTTAAAATCAATTACTTAACTCTAAAACTGTATTTTTAAGCGTCTTTTGACCACTTTAAAATAACATCTATCTTCCTTATTCAGCACTTTTTGTTTTCCCTTTCGTTAAAGGGGAGTGCAAAGGTAAGAAGAGATTTTTAATATGCAAGACTAATTAAATTTCATTTGGATTTTAATTTGAATTGCTGTTCTTCTTTACATTATGTCAAATAAAAGAGTACTGTAGAATAAGACTACTTACGTCTTTTATTGGTTGCCTTCCGTTTGAAGGGAGTGCAAAGGTAAGCGCAGAATATTAGAATGCAAGTGTAATTGAATTTTGTTAGGAATGGGTGATTTTACAATTACTGCTAAGTAGGCTATTATCAATACATTCATAATAAAATAAAAAGTTGAACGTTATAGGTATACTTAAGGCATCAATTGATAATGTCCTGCTTTTTTTGTTTATTTGCTAGTTCAACCTTTTAGAATCAAGTAGATTCTAGTTTTTATTTATGGCAAAAATAAAATATTACTACGATACAGAAACATGTCGTTATGAAAGAGTTAAAACCTCTCCACTAGATATGTTCGTGAATATCACGGGGTTACTATTTGCGTGCTCACTGTTCGGATTTTTCTTCTCCGCAATATATATAAAGTATTTCCCTTCAGCTGAAGAAGCTCGATTAAGAAAGGAAAATGCGGATTTGTTATACGCTCATAAACTTCTTCAAAAAGAAGTGGATGAATCGAAAAGAGTTTTAATTGCGTTACAAGATCGTGACGATAAAATATATAGAGTCATTTTTGAAGCTGAACCTATCCCTAAAGAAATTCGTCAAGCGGGTACTGGTGGATCTCAAAAATATCAAGATCTATTAGATAAAAAGTTAGCACGCCAAGATATGATTCTTAGTACACTATCTCAAATTGATAATTTGAAACGTCAAATGTATGTTCAAACTAAATCATATGATGAGATTGTTGACCTAGCTTTAAATAAATCTAAGATGCTGGCTGCTATTCCAGCAATTCAGCCTGTTGACAACAAAGACTTAAAAAGATTAGCTTCTGGTTTTGGTATGCGAATCCATCCTATTTTAAAGGTAAAGAAAATGCACGCTGGAATTGACTTCTCTGCCCCTAAAGGTACAGCCATATACTCTACTGGTGATGGTAAAGTTATTAAGGCCAGAAAATCAAATAGAGGTTACGGTTGGGAAATTGAAGTAGACCACGGCTTTGGATACGTTACTAAATATGCCCATATGTCTAAGTTTTATGTGAAACGAGGACAAAAGGTATTTAGAGGTCAAAAAATTGGTGAAGTAGGAAGTACAGGATCATCAACTGCTCCTCACCTACATTACGAGGTCATTCACAAAAAAAGAAAGGTAAACCCTATTCGTTACTTCTCGAAAGATGTTACAGCAGATCAATATGCTACTTTATTAGAGAAAGCATCAGTTGAAAACCAATCACTAGGATACTAGTATTAAAAATATCAACACAAAGCCTCATATACTTTTTATTCTGTATATGAGGCTTTTTTGTGTCCAATTCAAAATTAATCATCAAAAATATTACATCTGACCAAAAATTATTTTAAAAATATTATCTAACTATTTGATGAATTATTACATTTGCTTTTAAATTACACTACCGACGTAATACCCAATTCATCGATTTTTTTTTAAAACACATATATATACATATAAATAACATACAACCATGATTATTGGCGTTCCTAAGGAAATCAAAAACAACGAGAACCGTGTTGCCTTAACACCTGGTGGCACGAAAGAGTTAGTAAAAAGAGGACATGAAGTATATGTCCAAGCAACTGCAGGTAGCGGAAGTGGCTTTGCTGACGAAGAATATGTAGCAGCAGGTGCTAAAATTCTTCCAACAATTGAAGATACTTATGCTATCGCTGAAATGATTATGAAGGTAAAAGAGCCGATTGAAGCTGAATACCCTCTAATCAAAGAAAATCAGTTACTATTTACTTACTTCCATTTTGCATCATATGAGCCACTAACTAAGGCAATGATCGAGCAAAAGCCTGTTTGTCTAGCCTATGAAACAGTAGAAAGAGCTGACAGAAGCCTTCCTCTATTGATTCCTATGTCTGAAGTGGCTGGTAGAATGGCAACTCAAGAAGGAGCTAAGTATTTAGAGAAACCAATGGGTGGACGTGGTATTCTTTTAGGAGGCGTACCGGGTGTAAAACCTGCTAAGGTAATTGTTATTGGTGGCGGTATTGTTGGTACTCAAGCAACAAAAATTGCAGCCGGTATGGGTGCAGATGTTACTATTATGGATATCGACTTATACAGATTACGTCAATTAGACGATATCATGCCTGCCAACGTGAAAACAATGGTTTCTTCTGAGCACAACATCAGAGAAGAAATTAAAGATGCTGATATGGTTGTTGGTGCAGTACTTATCCCAGGTGCTAAAGCTCCTCACCTAATTCAAAGAGATATGCTAAAGACTATGAAGTCTGGTGCTGTTTTAGTAGATGTAGCTGTCGATCAAGGTGGCTGTTTTGAAACTACAAAACCAACTACTCACGCTGAGCCAGTTTTTGATGTTGATGGTGTAATGCACTATTGTGTAGCGAACATGCCTGGAGCTGTTCCTTATACTTCGACACTTGCACTTACAAATGCAACTCTTCCATATGCTCTTCAGTTAGCTGATAAAGGATGGGAAAAAGCTTGTCGTGAAAACAAAGAGTTAAAATTAGGCTTAAACATCATTAATGGAACTGTAGTTTACAAAGCCGTTGCTGATGCTTTTGGTTTAGAATATAAAGATGTAGAGGAAATGTTGATGGCTAACGCTTAATTTTCGATTACATCAAAAAAAAGTCTGAGTTAAATTAATTTTAACTCAGACTTTTTTTATTATATTTTTCTTTTTTGCCAATTTGATGATGCATAAAAATTAGGATAACTATCTTTTGGTAGTATTTCTTCAGGCTTCGCCCCAACCATATCAGATACAATAAGTAGTTCTGATAACATACCCTTGTAATTCTCTTCTAGATAATACAAATCAATAAGTAACAATCTGGAATCTGTTGGGAAACTTTCATTTTTAATCATCTTTTTCAAAATCTTTTTTGCTTTAGATGATTTGTCCCAAGATAAATATATTTCTGCAGTTCTTAATTTTAAATATTCATCCCCTCCAATTAATTCTGACAATTCCTCATTCATTAAAAGTGATTGTTCATAATTATCTAAACTTCCATAGATCTCCATCATCATCAAACGAATACTTTTATCGTAAGGAAAGTCTAACAAATAGGCTGATTTAAGCTTTTCCAATTGAGTCATATCACCTTGCCCTGCCTTTGCTTTCATTAAAGCTAATCGTGTATTCTTTTGCTTTTTGAAGTAATTAGACAAAGAGTCATAGGCTGTTTCTGTATTTCCATACATACCCTCTTGATTATAACTAAATAAATCCCTTGTTTTTAATAATGAGCTTCTTAGTGATTTATTGGCAACTAATTCTGGATCATCTTGAGCCAATAATATGGATATTATATCTGATAAATAAGTTCCACTAAAATAAAAATATACATCAGCCACACTCCATTCACCCAAATGGTTTTTTACCAATAGTACTTCGTGATAATCTAACCAACCATCACCTTTAAGCATTCTATATAATAAATTAGTTTGTCCGTCGGGATCTTCAATTACTTTCACAAAGCTGTACTCTCCCCCTGAACCTATTTGTTCAATTAGTAAATCACCTAATCGTATATTCTGTTTGAAAGCTGCTGCATACTCCTTCCATTCTGAAGGCTGCTTATGTAATTTTTGAAATACTCTTTGAGTAAAAGTATCATAGTCTATGTATTGATCTACAATTGCTCCATTACCATGATAAATAGCACTATCTATTGTTATAGCCAATTTAATATCATCATCCTTATCTGAAGCAAATAATGCATTCATGGAAAATAGGAAAATGACAAAAATCGTATTCAGGAAGTATTTTGGTTTTATGTTATTCATTTATGTTGTTTAGCAGTAAAATCTCCTAAAGATAAGCACTTCAAAATAAAATAGTGACATAATACTAAGTGTGCGGCAAAAAAACACAAAAAAAGAGGTTTTACTTAAATTAATAAGCAAAACCTCTTCCAACTCTTTAATTTAAATATTTCTATCCAAATTATTTTACTTCTTCGAAGTCAACATCAGTCACATCGTCATCTGCGTTGCCACTTTGTTGTTCTCCACCTTGAGCAGCACCTTCTTCACCTGCAGCTCCAGCAGCACCTGCTGCGTCACCACCTGTTGCTTGGTACATCTCTTGAGAAGCTGCCTGCCATGCTGCGTTTAATGCATCTAAAGCAGGAGTGATTTTATCTAAGTCTTGTGAAGCGTGTGCTTCTTTCAAGTCTTTCAAAGCAGCTTCGATAGCTGTTTTGTTACCTTCAGAAAGCTTATCGCCAAACTCTTTTAATTGTTTTTCCGATTGGAATACCATTGAGTCTGCTTCGTTTAATTTCTCAGCACGCTCTTTAGTTTCCTTATCTGCATCAGCGTTAGCTGCTGCTTCGTCCTTCATTTTTTGGATTTCCTCTTCAGTCAAACCAGATGAAGCCTCGATTTTGATTGATTGCTCTTTACCAGTCGCTTTATCTTTAGCAGATACATTAACGATACCGTTGGCATCAATATCAAAAGTAACTTCGATTTGAGGTACACCTCTTGGTGCTGGAGGAATATCAGTTAAACTGAAACGACCTAAAGTTTTGTTACCAGTAGCTACTGGACGCTCACCTTGAAGTACGTGAATCTCTACTGCTGGTTGGTTATCAGCTGCAGTTGAGAATACTTGAGACTTCTTAGTAGGAATAGTTGTGTTAGACTCAATTAATTTAGTCATTACACCACCCATAGTTTCAATACCTAATGAAAGTGGAGTTACGTCTAAAAGAAGAACGTCTTTTACTTCACCAGTTAATACACCACCTTGGATAGCTGCACCTACTGCAACAACTTCGTCAGGGTTTACACCTTTAGAAGGTTTTTTACCAAAGAATTTCTCAACTTCTTCTTGAACTTTAGGGATACGTGTAGAACCACCTACTAAGATTACTTCGTCGATATCAGAAGTAGACAAGTCTGCATCTTGTAATGCTTTACGACATGGCTCTAATGATCTTTGAACTAAAGTATCTGCCAAACGTTCGAAGTCTGATCTAGATAATTCTTTCATTAAGTGTTGAGGAACACCATCTACTGGAGTGATGTATGGCAAGTTGATGTCTGTTTTAGCACCTGCAGAAAGCTCAATCTTCGCTTTTTCAGCCGCTTCTTTCAAACGTTGTAATGCCATTGGGTCTTTACGAAGATCGATTGTAGGGTGATCTTTCATAAATTCTTCAGCTAACCAGTCGATAATTACTTTATCAAAGTCATCACCACCTAAGTGAGTATCACCGTTAGTAGCTAATACTTCAAATACACCATCACCTAATTCAAGGATAGAGATATCGAATGTACCACCACCAAGGTCAAATACAGCAATTTTCTTGTCAGAATTTGCTTTATCTAAACCGTAAGCTAATGCTGCTGCTGTTGGCTCGTTCACGATACGTGAAACTTTCAAACCTGCAATTTCACCAGCTTCTTTTGTTGCTTGACGCTCAGCGTCGTTAAAGTAAGCAGGAACAGTAATTACTGCTTCAGTTACTTCAGATCCTAAGTAATCCTCAGCAGTTTTCTTCATTTTTTGAAGAGTAATTGCTGAAATTTCTTGTGGAGTATATAATTTGTCACCAATCTTAACTCTTGGTGTATTGTTCGGTCCTTCAACAACTTCATATGCCATTTGAGAGATCTCATTACCAGCATCAGAATATTGTTTACCCATGAAACGCTTTACAGAAGCGATAGTATTTTGTGGGTTAGTAATAGCTTGACGTTTTGCAGGATCACCTACTTTACGTTCTCCGTCTTGTAAAAATGCTACGATAGAAGGTGTTGTTCTTTTACCTTCAGCGTTTTCAATAACAACTGGCTCGTTACCTTCCATTACAGAAACACAAGAGTTCGTTGTTCCTAAATCAATACCAATGATTTTTCCCATAACTTGTTTTAATTTATTTCTTTGATTTTTTTAATCTTTTTTGATTGTCTTTTATTCCAAAGACAACTTCTACTAGACAACTGATGTGCCAAGTGAATTTTTATGACATTTTGACGGAAAACAGATTTCCGAACTGTCAGATTGTTTTTTGATATGACAAAAATTTATCGGAAGACTGACAAAATGAGAAAGGAGAAGCACCTTTTGATACTTCTCCTTTCTTTTTTGACTGAGTAAAAAATTAACCTACAGCATAAAATCTATTCTGCGATATACAATTTTTTAATTCTCACGTTTGGTCCAGGACATTGTGTTTCATGACAATTGACACACAATGAAACTGTAGTATTATACTGATCAATCTGTCCTTTTAAATGAATATCTGAAGACTGATTAATGTGATTCAAGAAATTACTTGCTAATGATTGGTACTGTTTAGAAGATGTCTTTCCTTCTTCAGTAGGCTCAGCGGTTAGAATATGTGTTACTTCTAAAGGATATTTCTGTAATGAATCACCTTTAATAATAGCATTTCTTTGTGCTTCCATTTGATCTGTAACATCTCTCATTAACCAAGCTAATTCAGAACCTCCATTAGGATAGTTTGTAGATGTTCTTTCTTTTGAAGATGTTTGACAGCCATAAATCACTACTGATAAAAATAATATCGTAATGAATAGAGTTAGTAATTTGTTCATGTTAGAGGTGGCTATTTGATAAAAAATTGAGTCACTAATGCATTACACTTTAGTTTAATTTTCTATTACAACACCTGCAGCCATAAATGTGTACTTAGTTTCTGGTTCTACAATTAGAGCTATTTCTTCTTTTGATTTACCTGCATCTTCTGCATAGTGCTTTAATGTAGCTATATCAATTACTTCTTTTTGGGCTACACCATTTATGATAGCTGTTTTACCCGAAGCATCCATTGGAACAAAAAATTTATAATCTTTAAATTTCACAAAGACTTCATTACCACTTTCATCTAGAGGCATTTTCATCCAACATCCTTTTTTCTGACAAACACCTGTAATTTCCCCTTCTAGTTGAACAGTAACTGTCTCCTTTTTATCTAATTGATTTTTTAACTCAGTAGAAGCAATCACATTTTCTGTTTCAAATGCTTCTCCATAATAAGCAACGTCGTTTGTTTGTTCTGTAGAACAGCTAATAAATAGGATGATTGAGAGGAAGAATAAATAGATCGATTTCATTTTCATATTATTTAGGTAAAAGTTAGGAATTAGAAATTAGGAGAAAGAAGTTTTTAATTTAATATCAGTTCCTAATTTCTAATTCCTAGATAAAGTTATATTTTCGATTTCCAGCCGTCAGTTTCTACTGATTCTGCTGAAGTCAAGACTTTATCTTTCATTTCTTTCATAAAGTCTTCTATATTTTTTGATACTTTTTCGTCTGTAACCCCAACTATTTTAGCGGCTAAGATACCTGCATTCTTTGCTCCATCTAAAGCTACAGTTGCTACAGGTACTCCTGCTGGCATTTGAAGAATAGATAAAATTGAATCCCATCCGTCAATTGAATTTCTTGATTTTACTGGAACACCAATTACAGGAATCGAAGTCATGGATGCGACCATTCCTGGAAGATGCGCTGCTCCGCCTGCTCCAGCAACAATTGCTGCTATGCCTCTTTCTTTTGCTGAAGTTGCATATTCAAACATACGCTCTGGAGTTCTATGTGCAGAGACAATAGTTAATTCATACTCAACTCCTAAATCTTCTAATACTTGAGCCGCCTCTGACATTACTTTTAAGTCAGACTGACTTCCCATAATGATACCTACTTTCATGGTAAAAAAAGGAAATTTGTTTTGTGGATTTAAACTTTCCTCAAAGATAGAATAAATGAAGTAAGAGGTAAAAGGGAAAAGAGATATTTGTATTTTTTCATCAAACTCAGGTCTCTAATCAAAAAAAATCCTCATCCAAGAAAACTTAGATGAGGATTTTTACTAGTTACAATCTTTTAGATTATTGGAATCTCGGATCGTTAGGGAAGCGAGCTCTTAACCATTGCCAATATAACTGTGCTTTTTGTTTTTGCCCAGTTTGCTCGTAAAGTGCCGCTAATGCATATCTTAATGATGGATCTTCTTTGGTATATTTCAATCCAGTTAAATACGTTTTCTCTGCTTCTTGTACTTTTCCTTGCTGTTGTAAAACAAGACCTAAGTTATAGAATGCTCTTGAATTTTGTGGGCTGATTTCAGAAGCTTTTCTTAATGAAATAGCTGATTTCTCCCACTCTTTAGTTTCGGCAAACAATAAACCTTTAGAATAATAAGCGTCTGCAGAATTTGGATCTACTTTGATCGCATTATTCAATTCTTTTTCAGCGTTTTTAGTTTCGCCTTTGATTGAATAAATTCTTGCTAAACTTAATCTAGCTTCATTCATTAAAGTATCAAACTTTAAAGAAGTACGATAACAGTCAATTGCCTTATCGTAATCTTTCCTTCTCTCCCAATATTGACCTTCACCGAATGGGCCTTCTCTAAAATCTTTGGCTTGTCTAAAGTAATGGAACATTTCTTCATTTGCTTTTTCAAATGCTACTTTCCATTTTCCTTTAAAACGACTTTCATCAGCATCTCCCAAAGCAATAGCTACTGCAACCCTTACTCCTCTTACTTCATCTTTTAAATAAGGACTTAAAATAGTTACTCTCTCATCTAAAGATAATTGTGATAGGTTTTGAACGGCTGTTGTTCTAACCATAGGTTCAGGATCTTTTAATCCTTGCATTAATGCATCTATTGCTCCATCTCCTGGAGTTCTTGCTAAGTAATATAATGCCGTAGATCTAGCAATAAAAGGAGCTTTCTTCTCCGTTACCATTGCTCTAAGGTCTTCTATATACTGAGGGTCATAATTACGACCTAATGCCAATGTATCTCTCCAATCGTGTTTATACTCACCATACATTTTCTTGTATTCCTTATCTGCCCATTTCACAGATTTATCGGTATGACATTGATTACATGCATTTGGTGTACCTGAATATTTTAAACTTAAATCTGGTCTCGGTGTTCTAAAACTATGATCACGACGATAGTCATTACCCATATAAACCTCTCCAACCATATGACAGTCTACACATCTTACATTATCAGTTAAAGAGTGTTTTGTATGTGATTTGACTTCATACTCAGATGTTTCATGACATTGAGCACAAACTTGATTTAAATCTTTAAACTTCAACTCTGCTTTATGTGGATCATGACAGTCGGTACACTTTACCCCTTCATGATACATTTTAGACTGAATGAAAGAACCGTAAACATATACCTCATTTAATATTTGACCATCATGATAGTACATTCCTTCTCTTAACATTTCAGGAGCAAACTGATCATAGAAGCTTTCTTCAAATTTGAAATTCTGTACTAACTGAGATCTTCTTGAGTGACAAGGTGCACAGTTCTCTACTAGAGTTCTAGCATCTTCACCTTTTTTAAATTGTTTGATGAACAACCCTTCTACAAAATCTTTCTTCTCTTCGAATTCTTCAGAATTAGCAAAATCGACATGTTCTTTACCGGGACCATGACAAGCTTCACAACTCACATTGATGATAGCATACTTTGTATCAAAAGAATCTTTAAGGTAATCGTAGTTCTTTCTTACGTTGGTTGAATGGCAATCAGCACACATTGTGTTCCAGTTACCTCCACCATTTGCCCAATGTAACCATTCATAATGTTGAATATCATCAAGGTCATCGTGTTGATTAAACCATTTTTTCTTTTCTGTATCCCACGTTTCTCTGATTACTTGAATCTTACCTTTCTCCATTTCTACCATGTAGTTTTGAAGAGGTCTCAATCCGAAAGTATATTTTATTTCGTAATCATGATTTTTACCATCAGGTCCTTGTGTATTGACATAATATTTATCGCCTTTTGTGAAAAAACGACTTGTGACATTATTATTAACAAAGGTGACGTTATTAAAATCACCCAACACAAATTCTTTTGTAGCGAGTTTCATTGATTCATCATGGTCGCTTCCTTTCCATTGATGATACTCTTCTTCATGGCATGATCTACATGTCTCTGTTCCCACAAATATTGAATCTGGATAAGCCAAATCAAATGAATGGTGATAATCTAAATTGGCAGTAGTCTCTGTTTGATCACTTTTTTGATCTTCAGCTGTTTTATTACAGCTCTGGTAGATAGCACCAGAAAAAATCAATAAAGATATAAATAATAGTAATTTGTGTTGAAGTTTCATCTATTCCCTTTAACGAAAGATTTGTAATAATTCCTGAACAAAGTTATACGAAATAATAATAATTGATTCTATCGTACAAAATTTATTACGATATCAATGCTTTATTTGTTTTAATTCTAGTTTATCATTTGTTAATGATTGAACTAAATAAGTCGTCTCTGTTTCTCCAATTACAAATGTCAGCTTTTGTTCCTTAGAATTAAATGACCAAACTCCTTTTTCTCTAACAGGCATGTCATTACTCCCGGTAATAATTTCAAATAAATCCCCATTTTCTTTGATTTCATAATGTTTTCTGCCTCCTCTCTTAGGAGTCAACTCCTTTTCATTAGAAGTAAAAGTACAGGCGTCTTCAGTCTCTTCAACACATGTCCAATTAGAAATCAACTCTCTTGGAAAAGAAGTCTTATTTATTTTTTGACAAGAAAATAATGTTAGAACACTGACAATCAGTATATAAATAATTCTATGCATAATCATTGTGATTTGTTTAAAATAAAAATGGTGAAATATTTTTTTTATAAAAAACTTTCCTCTACTTTTGCCAAGCAATTCAGAAAAATAGTGCGGGGTGGAGCAGTTGGTAGCTCGTCGGGCTCATAACCCGAAGGTCATCAGTTCGAGTCTGGTCCCCGCTACCAAGAGAGGTTACTTCTTTTTAGAAGTGACCTTTTTTTATGTCCAAACTTTCCTATTTCATTACTTTTCTACTCTAAAAATAGATGTATCTTGTAAGATGATGATAAATGCGTTAATTATCATATCAATGATACCTTTATTTATGAACTAACATCAACCAAAAGAATGAAATCACTCTCCATACAACAATTAATTGATGGTCTATATAAATCTGTATCTCGATTTCCTTTAGCCATATTATCGGCAATACTTCTAAACTTTCTTATCATTTATGGAATTGAAACAGATATAGATCCTAGTATTTGGTATTATAGAAGTATTCACGGTGCTCAATTAGGTGTCCCTTTATTTATTGCCCTCACTTTATTTTCAGAATCTAAAAATTTTAATGCGATAAAAGGTACTACCATCAAATTTATAGGTGTTGTTTTATTAGTTATTTACCTTTTTACACTCCCTGAAACACTTACATTTATCAATTTCTCCCGTTGGATACTACTATCTATTTTGGTTCTTCTGTTAGTATTTATTGCCCCATCATTACATAAAGGTCATGAATTACATTTCTGGGTATTATCAAAGGAAACAATACTTATAGCTATTGAATGTCTGTTTTATGGATTAGTAATTGGCCTTGGATTATTCGTAGCTATATCTGCTATTCACTTCTTATTTGATATTCATATCAGCAGTAATCGCTATCCTGAAGTTATGTCTATTTGTTTGATCACCTTAAGTACGCTTTTTTTTGGAGGAAAAATGCCTGCCGTTGCCCCCTCTCAAACTGACGTATTCGACTATCCAAGTATATTAAAAAACTTCACTCAGTTCATATTAATTCCTTTAGTATTACTTTATCTCATCATATTATATGTATATGGTGCTCAAATAATAATAAACCAAAATTGGCCAAAAGGGTATGTCTCTTATCTATCAATAGGATTTTCAATATTAGGATTAATGACTATCATATTAATTTATCCTATTCGAAACGACATTAATAATAAGTGGATTCCTTTATATAATAAAGTTTTTCTATACACTCTCTTTCCTATCATTTTTCTTTTTTGTGCAGCGATTTGGAGAAGAATTTCTGAATATGGTATTACAGAAAATAGATATTACTTAATAGCATTGGGACTTTGGCTGACTTTTATATCAGTTTACACATTAATAAAGAGGGATAAATTCATAAAAATGATTCCTATTTCTCTTGCTGTTTTATGTGTATTAGTTGCTTTTGGTCCTTTCAGTGCATTTAATGTGAGTAAGAAAAGTCAGTTTAACCGTCTAAAACTAATAGGAGAAAAGAATCATTGGATTGATGAAAATGGTCATTGGGTAAATGGCATAGAAAAAGATGTTCCTATTAAAGATATAAACGAAAGTGTTTCTATAGTAAAGTATCTTATTAAAAACCATGGATACGAAACACTACAACCACTTTTTAAAGACTCTGTTTCTTATTATGTTAAAAATATAGACGGAAAATATGCTCAATCAAGGGTGTTTTTAGGGAAAATGAATCTTTCAAAAATTCATCATGATGAATCTCAAAGATTTAATTTAAAAAATCAGCATTATTCTGATTTAGAAATAAGTGGCTACAATTATTATTTTACTCAGGATCTACCCTATGGTAGAATAACAAATCAATCCAACCTCCAGATTTCTAAGGAAAAAGACATCCAACTAATTATTAATAATGAAGACGAATCATTATTAGGTGAATTGATCATTGGAGAAAAAAAGTATACAATACCCTTTCCATTAGAAGAAGAGATGAACTATAAACATAAAGATTTCTTGATAAGTTTTGATTTTATAGATTATACAAAAAAAGGAAATCAACCTATTCAAATAAATAATATGAAATTCAATTTATTTATTAAATAAAAATGCCATTCTAAATACATAGAATGGCACTTCGTCTATTTGACTGTTAAGTCTAAATTAAACTGTTGTAGGTTCTAATAAACCTTCAGCTGCTAATTTAGGTTTTAACCATTCGATCACTGTTTCAGGTGTAAAACCAAATTCTTTATCCAGTACCGATGCTGGTGCAGAATAACCAAAGTGATCTAAACCGTGTACATTATTGATATTTACTAAACCACTTAATGTTACTGGCAATCCTGCTGTCAAGCCAAAGGTCGGTAAAGTTGGATCAATAATTTTGTTTTGATAAGATACTTCCTGATCTCTAAATAGTCCTTCAGATGGTACAGAAACTACTTTTACATTTAAGCCATAATCCTTATTCAATAAGATCGCAACAGAAGATAAAGTTGAAACTTCAGAACCATTAGCTACTAATTGAACATCTACTTTTGTGCCTATTGATAAAGCTACATAACCACCTTTTTTAGTCTCAGACGCATCTTGAGTACGAACAGCTTCTGAAGTAATTGAAGGAATATTTTGTCTAGAGAAAATTAGTCCAACCGGACGGTCAGCACTTTCTACAGCCATTTTCCAAGATTCAGTTACTTCAAAGGCATCTGCAGGTCGAAGGGCTAAGAAGCTTTTCTTACCGTGATGATTTTTTAACTGCTCCAATAATCTCAATTGTGCTTCTTGTTCAATTGGTTGGTGAGTTGGTCCATCTTCACCTACTCTAAATGAATCATGCGTCCACATAAAGATTACAGGTGTTTGCATTAATGCTGCCACTCTCATTACCGGTTTCATGTAATCTGAGAACACAAAGAAGGTCGCACAAACTGGAATAACACCTCCGTGTAGTCCCATACCAACAGCAATTGCTGCCATGGTTAACTCAGAAACACCTGCTTGTAAAAATGCTCCTGAGAAATCATTCTTTTTAAGAATTGTTGTCTTTTTAAGGAAAGCATCCGTTTTATCAGAATTCGCTAAATCTGCTGAAGCAACAATCATATTTTCACAATTTTCTGCCAAGTATGATAATACTTTACCAGATGCTGCTCTTGTTGCTACTCCTTCAGCTTGTTCGATAGCAGACCAATTAATCGTATTTTGTTCTCTATTAAAGAACGTTTGAAGAGTAGACGCGAGATCTGGGAATTCAGTAGCCCATTCGTTCTCTATATCTTTATATTGCTTCGCTGCTTCAGACTTTTGCTCTAATACTTCTTGATAATACTTTTGTACTTCATCAAAAACTACGAAAGGCTCTTCAGGGTTACCCCCTAATTTTTTAATAGTATCTTCAAAACTTGCTCCTGAATTAGATAATGGCTGACCGTGAGTAGAGCATTTCCCTTCAAAACTATTTCCGCTACTATCAATCGCTCCTTTACCCATTACTGTTTTACCAATAATTAGCGTTGGTCTATCTTTCTCTTCATTTGCTTCTTTTAAAGCTAAACGAATTGCAGTGGAATCATTACCATTAATAGTAATTACATTCCAATGCCAAGCCTCATATTTTTTAGCTGTATCTTCAGTAGTTACTTCCTCTACTGTTGTTGATAATTGAATATCATTGGCATCATAAAACATAATTAGGTTGCTAAGACCTAAATGTCCTGCAATACGACCTGCACCTTGAGAAATTTCTTCTTGGATACCTCCATCAGAAATATATGCATATGTTTTATGTTCTGTTATTTTACCAAAACGTTCTGTTAAGAAACGCTCTGCAATAGCTGAACCGACTGCATAAACATGACCTTGCCCCAACGGTCCAGAAGTATTTTCTATCATGCGTTGTACATCTACCTCTGGGTGACCCGAAGTAGGACTGCCCCATTGTCTAAATGCTTTCAACTCATCCATTGAGAACACGTCCATCAAAGATAGCTGTCCATAAAGCATTGCAGACATATGTCCCGGATCTAAAAAGAAACGGTCTCTTGCGTGCCATGATGGATCTTTTGGATCAAATTTTAAAAATTCGCTATATAGTATTTGAATAAAATCGGCTCCACCCATTGCTCCGCCAGGATGCCCAGATTTTGCTTTTTCAACCATTGCTGCTGCTAATATTCTAATATTATCAGCTGATAGTGTTTGTATATCTTTCATTTTTTGAGAGTAAATAGTTTGTTATCGCACACAAATAAATAGAGACGAACACCAAATGCGCCCGCCTCTTAAAAATATGGTTTATGCTAATTCAGTTTCTTCTTGCATTGTTTTCGCTGCTTCAATAAACGCTGCTAAACCTTTATCCGTTAATGGATGATTTAGTAGTGCTTCGAAAACACCTAAAGGACAAGTGGCTACATCTGCTCCAACTCTTGCACATTTTAACAAGTGCATAGAATGACGAACAGAAGCTGCTAAAATCTCTGTATTCAATTCTGGGTATTGATCAAAAATATCTTTGATTTCCTCGATCAATAACATACCGTCTTGAGAAATATCGTCTAAACGACCAATAAACGGTGATACATAAGAAGCTCCGGCTTTTGCTGCTAATAATGCTTGTCCGGCAGAGAAAATCAATGTACAATTGGTACGGATACCTTTTGCAGCAAAGTGTTTGATTGCTTTTAAGCCATCTTTAATCATAGGAATTTTCACTACAATTTTTGGAGAAATAGCAGCCAATTCTTCACCTTCTCTGATCATTCCCTCAAGATCTGTTGATAACACTTCTGCACTTACTTTATCATCAACAATATCACAGATTTTAGCGTAGTGCGCTTTAATATTAGCATCACCAACAATATTCTCTTTAGCCATTAATGATGGGTTGGTTGTTACTCCATCCAAAATACCCATATCATATGCTTGAGCGATATCCTCAATATTTGCAGTATCAATAAAAAATTTCATCGTCTAATTAATTTTTAAGTGTTATGATTTTAATTAATGAAGATCAAATCTTCATTTATATTAGTTTGTTTGAACAGTCGACTGTTCTTGATTTAATATTTTCTGAAGACTATCCTTCCAAAGTTGATAGGCTTCTTGAGTAGCTTTCATTTTATCCGTTTCAGGTAAAATAGTTTTGATTACATTCAATGATTGGAAAGCTTCTTCAAACGACTTAAAGTGATTTACACCTACAGCAGCACCTGTGGCTGCCCCTCTGGCTCCATCGGTATCCAATAGTTCTATTGGTGCTCCACAAACATTCGCAAGAGTTTGTCTAAATAATGGGCTTAAGAACATATTAGCATTTCCAGCTCGTATCACTTCAGGTTTTAATCCCATATTTTGCATCACCTCAATTCCGTATTGGAAAGAGAAAACGATACCTTCTTGAGTAGCTCTAATCAAATCGTTTTGATCATGTCTATTAAAATCAATATTTGAGTAATGTGCTCCAATATTTGAATTTTCTAAAACACGCTCAGCACCATTACCAAATGGAAGATAAGACAAGCCATTTGAGCCGATTGGTGATTGTTCAGCAGCTTCATTCATGCTGACATAATCCATATTTGATGCTATATTTTTTTGCAACCAAGAGTTGGCAATACCTGTCCCGTTAATACATAATAGTACACCTAAACGTTGTGTTTCTTCTGTATGATTTACGTGAGCAAAAGGATTAACCCTTGATTTAGGGTCGCACTTTGCTTCATCAGTAACACCATAAACTACACCTGATGTGCCACCTGTTGCAGCAATTTCACCTGGATTTACAACATTTAATGAGAAAGCATTATTCGGTTGATCTCCCGCTTTATAAGTAATTGGAATCCCTGCCTTAATACCTAACTTTTTAGCTACAGCTTCAGTGACTTCACCATGATTGGTAAAAGTTTCTTTTACTTCGGCTACTAAATTGAAAGGAATACCATAATGTTCCAACAATTCCGTATTCAATCTATTGTGCTTGAAGTTCCAAAGAATTCCTTCAGATAGGCCTGATATAGTTGTTCTTATTTCACCTGTTAGTTTCATTCCCACATAATCCCCTGGCAACATGAACTTATGGATTTTATCAAAATTATCAGGTTCATTTTCCTTCACCCATTTTAATTTTGATGCAGTGAAATTACCTGGAGAGTTCATAAACTCATTTAAGCACTGTGCTTCTCCAATTGCTTTAAAAGCATTTTCACCAATTTCTACTGCACGGCTATCACACCAAATGATTGAAGGTCTAATTACATTTTTATCAGCATCCACAGTTACTAAACCATGCATTTGATAAGTAATACCAATAGCACCTAATTCATCTCCTTTAAAAGCAGGATCATTATGAAGCTTTTCTATCCCTTTACAAATAGCTTCCCACCACATTTCAGGGTCCTGTTCTGCAAAACCAGGTTGAGGAGCATCAATAGTCATTTCCTTTTCCGGATATTGAGCTGACGCCACTACTTTTCCTTCTTCATCAATTGCTGAAACTTTTACTGAAGAGCTTCCTATATCTAATCCTAAAAATTGCATACTTTAAATATTTTTAATGTTATCACCTACTTTTTGTCGATGAATAACGTTTCCATTTCTTCTAATGTTTTTCCTTTCGTCTCAGGTACATACTTCCAAACAAATAGGATAGTTAATAAACACATTGCCCCATATACCCAGAAAGGCACAGCTCCATGGAAGGTGTCGAACAAATACTTGTTGTCCATCATCATAGGGAAAGTCTGAGAAACGATAAAATTAAAGATCCATTGTGCTGCTACTGCTATTGAAAGACCCACACCTCTAATTTGATTAGGCATAATCTCTGAGAGTAATACCCAAACTACAGGTCCTAAAGACAATGCAAAACAAGCTATATAACCTAAAACAAATACTAGTAACCAAACATCTGTACTTTGGAAATAAGCTGCCGTTCCAATGGCTGTGATACAAATACCCATACCGGTAGAGCCAATGATCATCAATGGTTTTCTACCAAATCTATCGACAGAGAAGATGGCTACCACTGTAAATATTAGATTAACAGCTCCTACTACTATCGTTTGTAATAATGCAGTGTCTGTATTCCCGCCTCCAATTTTCTTAAAAATTTCTGGTGCGTAATACAAGAAAACATTGATACCTGTTATTTGTTGGAAAACCGATAAGGCTACTCCAACAAAGACAATAAACAGGTAAGGTTGTTTGAAAACACTCGCTTTTTCTTGATTGTTATCTGATGCGATAGATAACTTTATGTCATTTAATGAGGTTATTGGTGTTGCCGAAATATGAGTAAGAATATTCATAGCCTCCTCATCTTTGCCTTTCATTGCTAACCATCTTGGACTTTCGGGTACTAAGAATAATAAAAATGTAAACGATAATGCTGGAATACATTCTGATGCAAACATCCATCTCCACCCTACGGTATCATTCCAACTAGTATCTCCCTGCCCTGAAATAAAATAATTCACAAAATAAACCACCAACATACCAAAAATGATAGCAAATTGATTACAAGAAACAAGACGTCCTCTGTATTCTGATGGTGCAATCTCAGCGATGTACATAGGAGATAGCATAGAAGCAATACCGACACCTATACCTCCAATAATTCTGAATATAATAAACGTAGTGAAGGCCTCTGGTACTGCCGATCCTACTGCTGAAATTGTAAATAAAATACCTGCAATAATTAAAGCTTTCTTTCTACCTAGTTGGGTAGATAGCTTACCTGCTACACCCGCTCCTACAATACAACCAATTAATGCAGATGAAGCTGCCCATCCTTTTTCTGCTGCAGATAGAAAAAAGTAATTTTCTAAGGATCCGATTGCTCCCGAAATCACGGCAGTATCGTACCCAAAAAGTAACCCTCCTAAAGCTGCAACAAGCGTTACTTTAATGACGAAAGCAAAATCAACTTTTCCTTCAGCGGAAGCTACTTTGTTTTCTTCTATAATGTTTTCCATATTATAATTCTGTAATAATCAGTTAATCATTTCATTGTAAGTGATTGAAAGGCTCACTCTCACCTTATAGTAATGTATAGTTTTTTAATGCTCAGATCAGAAGGCATTATTAATTAAAAGAGAGTTGTAATAAGCTAACACAAGGAGAAACTCCATGCGTTAGCTGTCCACTGTATATACTTAACTTTGAAATGCTTAGATATACATATTGATCAAGTTTTCTAGGTATTCCTGTCTACCACTTGTAGGGATAGGCTCACCAGTTTTGACCGCAATGTTACGTAAGTCTTCTAAAGACAACTTACCGTCTTCGAATAATTTACCTTCTCCACTATCAAAAGAAGCATAACGATCAGATCTTACTTGATTGTATTCTGAGTTCTCAAGAATATCGTTTGCTACCAATAGTGCTCTTGCAAATACATCCATACCACCAATATGTGCATAAAACATATCTTCAAAATCCGTAGAGTTTCTTCTTACTTTTGCATCGAAGTTAACTCCACCACCTTTGAAACCACCTGCTGGTAGAATGATTAGCATTGCTTCAACGATTTCATATAAATTGTTAGGGAATTGATCTGTATCCCATCCGTTTTGGTAATCACCACGGTTGGCATCAATAGAACCTAATTTACCAGCATCTACTGCTACTTGTAATTCGTGCGTAAATGTATGATTCGCTAATGTTGCATGGTTTACTTCTATGTTTAAGAAGAAATCATCAGCTAAGCCGTATTTTTCTAAGAATCCTAGAACTGTTGCAGAATCAAAATCATATTGATGTTTTGATGGCTCTGCTGGCTTAGGCTCAATAAAGAAGTTTCCTTTAAAACCTTGCTTACGGGCATAATCTCTAGCCATAGTTAAGAATTGTGCCATGTGCTCTTGCTCACGTTTCATGTCCGTGTTTAATAAGCTCATGTAACCTTCTCTACCACCCCAGAATACGTAGTTTTCACCACCTAATTCGATTGTTGCGTCTAAGGCATTCTTTACTTGAGTACCCGCTTGTGCTACTACAGAAAAATCTGGGTTAGTAGAAGCACCATTCATATATCTTGGATTAGAAAATGCATTGGCAGTACCCCAAAGTAATTTAACACCTGAAGCTGCTTGCTTTTCTTTCGCATAATCAACAATTGCTTGTAGTCTCTTTTCAGATTCCAATACTGATGATCCCTCATCAATCAAATCGAAATCATGGAAACAGTAGTATGGAAGACCTAGTTTTGTAAAGAATTCAAAAGCAAAATCCATTTTCATTTTTGCTTTTTCGATAGGGTCTCCTATGTTACGGTAAGGAAATAATCTTGTACCTGGTCCAAATGGATCGCTACCTTCACCACACATGTTGTGCCAGTAAGCACCTGCAAACTTGAAGTGCTCCTTCATTGTTTTACCAGCAACAACTCTGTTTTCGTCATAAAAACGGAAAGCAAGAGGGTTCTTTGATTCTGGTCCTTCGTATTTGATTTTATCGATTCCTTTAAAAAATTCCTGATCGCCAAATACTACTTTTGATTCTACTGTTGATTCTAACATATCTGTATTAGTTTTTTTTCTTTGTTGTCTAAAAAATGTCTGCTGCTAACGAAATAATAGTTGTATGTAACTCTTGTCATCTATCTCATACAATTGTCTCTAGGACACTTGCTAGTTAGTTAGTAATGTGTGTTTTGATCAAATTTTAATGTGAAAATCTTGGTTGAAACCGTGTTCGCAACCGCTCCCGGAAAAGTTGTGACTCCTATTTTTTTGAATAATTCGGTTTTTTGAAACGAAAATGATAAGCGATTTCTAAGGGATAACTTTCCATTTTTCACTTTGTATGTGTTATTATATTTCTTTCAAAATGAATTACTCTTAATCAATGATCGAAAAAATTAAAACCTTCTTTTCTTATGTCATCGGTGGATTAGAAATACTAGAACCTATTTACTATTTGATACAAATTGTGAGTACAGTAATTATGTGGATTGTTCAAGGTATTTTGTTTATTGCTAGTTTGTTTTCTTAATCAGGTTATCTAAAAGAATAAGCAAAAAAAAATGCCACCCAAAATGGATGGCATTTAACTATAGGTATTATCAACCTTTATAAACTTTTTTGTAAGTCCGAGTATAAAGTAGGTGAAGACATCACATAATTACTTTTTGATATCTCTTTTTCCCACTTCGCTTTTAATTCTTTGTTCTCTTGTAATCGTGCATCTATTCCCTTAAATGTTGGATTATCCTCCCACATGGGGTGTGCCTTCCAATTACAATTAATATATGATATAGCTTTTACCGTTTTAGGATGATCATGAATGGTCTGAAAAAAAGGTGTAAACCATTTATTCCATGCCAATTGAGCATCTTCAGGATTATTGAAATCCATTGGTAAGGTAAGATTATCAAACTTCATGTTTGGCCCAGATACTGTGGCAGAAGCTTCTGCAATAAATACAGGTTTCCCTTTTTTCTTAGCAAACTCAATCATCTCTTGTTCTCTCCAACGAGCAAAGAATGAAAACGAACACCAGTCTACATAATCGTCTCCTGGGTACCATTCTTCTAGTTCATCCATTGTAGAAACAAATCCTGCCGATTGCCACACAAAGGCAACATTATCCACTCCCATATCATCCATAATGTCCTTCACTCTTCGGTAAGCCTTCAAATAGTTTTCTTTTTCGTAATGGTTCCAAGGATGCCCATCAAATTCATATCCTATTCTTAGAAAAACAGGTCTTGGAGCTATGGATTGTACGAAAGCACCCAATTCTTTTATCATTTCATCATGTACACCATTGGCTACCTTATCTTCATGTCCTACCATTCCTAGCCCTATAGCTAAGCACATATCGGTATAATCAGGATCATTCAGTTGTAATGACATATTACTATCATTATCTCCCCAATTATCTGTTGATATTATGCCGTCTAACCCTTTATGAACAAATCCAAAAGTGGTGTCACCAGGAGTTAAAAATGAGTAAGCTGTAAACCCTGCCGGTCTTCTATCAAAATGATCCAAGTACCCATCATTGTATTTTTCTAGACCTCCTATGGCTGAAAGTTCTTGTCCAATAAACACCAAAACCTTCCCATCTTCAGGTTCAAACTTGGCTCTTATCTTTTTAGAGGAGGTAATATTAGGTGGACTTAGAGAGGCCTCCTGTATTGTATTTGATTTCTCTGATTGCTCGCATCCCATAATACCAATTAAGGAACAGACCAACCATCCTAAAACGATTTTATACATCTGTTTTCTTGTTTAGATTTTGGGTGACTAACCCATTCGTATTTCTATTTTTCAACATAGAAATTAGTCGATTCACTTCTTTCTCTTCGTTGATTCAAATTTGACGAATTAATAATGTTTTATTGTTACTACAAATACTCCGAGAGGTACTTCACCACTACGCCAAAACCTCTGTAGGGCTCATAAAAAGAGATATTTATCAAACAATCCTACTACTTTGTCTGTGTTTATTCATTTCGTTACTTCTTATTAATCAACAGCTCTTTTTCGATTCTATCAATTGATAAAGACAAAAAACATTAGAATTATTACTATGGAAATTAAACAGCTTGCAGAGCAATTTTGGGCAAATGGATACGTGGTTATCGAAGATTATTTTTCTGAAGAAATGATGGATAGTCTGAACGATAAAATCATCCGTCATTTTGGTATGAATCCAGAATGGGAACACAATGATGAGTTCTTAGATAAATCGGCTACAGAAGTAGTGCCTTGGTTCCCAGAAAGAGAAAATGAATTTGCATTTCGACCAATCAACGACGATCCTTTGATGCAAAACCTAACTAAAGAAATTCTTGGAGAGGAATGGAACGAATTGTATTGTATGATTATGTTCTCAAAAAAAGGAACCAAAGGACAAGCATGGCATCAAGACTGCCCACCAGAAAACAAATCACAATTTAATTTGAACCGCTTGGTGTATACTCATAATATTACTGATGAGATTGGGGGACAAACACTAGTTGTACCGGGAACACATAAACATGGGGCAATATCAGCCGGTATTCCTGATGAAGCGTTGGAGAATCAAATTGTCCTAACCCCTAAAAAAGGAACTGTTGTATTATTACACGGACATTGCTGGCACAGAGTATTACCTATCAAAGGAACTTATAGAGTTTCTACCAATTTTAGAGCAATGCCAAAAGATACGCCAGAAGATATTACAGACATTGCAGTGTATAGAAACATGAGATATAAATTCTCAACTTCTGAAGTAGTAGAAGAAAGAATATAATTCTATTTCTTTATCTCTTTTATTTCTTACTTCAAGGCTACTTCAACAGTCAGTAGTCCAAATAATGGGTGAGGTTTTACAATAAATGTGACATACATTATAGGATGTTTTGATACAAGCATCTCATTAATGTATCAACACAAACTTATGTTTCACTATTTTCTATCTCCCACATCTAAGGCATTAGGTGTGGGATTATTAATTTTAAATAAATATGAAAAAAATATTCTTCTTTTTATGGATGATTTTATCAATAAAAGGGTTCTCTCAACAACAGAATGAAAGACTAAATATATTTGATGGTTTCTTTATCAAAGGTGCAGGGATTGATAATAATGGTCCCCAATACTTTAAGGCATTTGCTGATGCAGGTGGCAATGCCTTTAGAACTTGGAGAAGTAGTAATGCCGAGGCAGAATTTGATTCAGCTAGAAAATATCAATTAAAAGTTGCTTTAGGTATAGAAGTAGGTCAAGAGTTACATGGTTTTAACTACAATGATCCAAAAGCAGTTAAACAACAGTTTAATTTGATCAAAACTAAGATTGATAAATATAAAGATGAACCACAGTTATTATGTTGGGTAGTAGGTAACGAATTGAACTTACTGTTTGATGAAAATGGAGGGCTTGGTAAAGTAAACCCCACAGTTTATGATGCTTTAGAAGAAATTGTCCAATATATACATCAAGTAGATCCCATACACCCTGTTACTACTACTTTTGCAGGTATTATTCCTACTCACGTTAAAGTGGCATCAGAAAGGTGTCCTTCTTTAGATTTCTACTCCTTCCAAATTTATGGTGGACTGCAAACTCTTCCTCAAGACATAGAAAAATTATCACTAAATAAACCGTATATCATTTCTGAATACGGGCCACTAGGACATTGGGAAAGGCCAAATACCTCATGGAATAGAGAAATCGAGGAAACAAGTAAAGAAAAATCTGAAGGACTAGCACATCGTATTCAAGCAGGGTTTATTCAGAATACCAACCCTCTCTTTCTTGGAAGTTTTGCCTTTTTATGGGGACAAAAACAAGAAAGAACACCTACATGGTACGGAATGTTTCTCCCTAGCGGAGAGTGTGATGCTAGAGTAGATGTACTCACAGAATATTGGTCGGGTAAAGTCCCTGAAAATTATGCTCCTTTGGTGAACTCTATTTCGTTAAATCACAAATTTGCTATTGATAACATCATCATTAAAAACTCTGAGACATGTACAGTGAACATTGATGCTATTGACTTTGATAAGGATACTCTACAATATAAATGGGAGCTTTTAGAGGAAGTAAAAGAGAAAAGTGAAGGGGGAGCTTTTGAAGTAAAGCCTAAAGTTTATCCTTTAGAAATTCTTAAAAATAATGGCTCTTCTATTACGTTTAAAACCCCAGAGAATAACGGAGAATATAGAATCTTTGCCTACGTATTTGATGGTAAAGGAAAAGTCGGTACAGCTAACCTTCCTTTTATGGTAGATTCCCCTAAAATAAAATAGAAGCTGAATCAAAATGACTCAACCTCTAGGATTTACCGTAATGATAAATAATTTAAAATTTGAGTTTGCTGAAAAACATTTTCATCAAACTCATTTTTTCTGATGGCGGTTTATGCTCATTATTTACGGTAAATGTTCTATATCCCATTGGAGTTTTTTTGATAATTCCTGTTGAGATTTTTCTGCTGTTGCATTTATTTCCAAAGTCCCCAACCCATCTAAAAGAGGGTCGATAACGGTTCGTAATTTTCTTTTTTCTTTTGGCGTTTCTATCAATTGTGCCAAAGCATTTGCTAGTATTTTAGGTGAGGGTAAGAAGTCTTTGTCTTCTCCTTTTTTCCCCCATACCTTTTCGGGTAGATCTTTTAAGTTTCCATAAGTTGCTATTCTTTCAATATCATTAGGTTTGGTTTGTGTCTTTTCAAAACTAGTACTAAACCCTCCTGCCTCGACAAGTAATACATCAATTCCTAAAGATTTAAGTTCATAATGATAACTTTCTGTTAGACCTTCCAAAGCAAATTTTGTAGCTGTATAAATCCCTGAATAAGGAAAAACTACTCTACCTTGAATACTAGAAATATTGATGATTGTTCCCTGTTTTTTCTGTCGCATATGAGGCAGAACGGCTTTCATCATTCGTTGAATGCCAAAGACATTTACATCAAACATTCTTTCTATTTGAGACATAGTAAATGTTTCTGTCCAACCTGTTCCTCCTACACCAGCATTATTAATAACAACATCAATTTTACCTACCAATTGCAAAGTATTTTGTACTGCCACATCAATTGATAATTGATTAGTGACATCAAGTGGTAGAATAATGAGTTTACCTTTTGTTTGAGTAGCGAAAATATTCAGTTCCTCAACTGCTTTTATCCCTTTCACCGCTCTCATTGTCGCAATTACGGTATAACCTTTCCTTAATAATGTTTCTGTAGTAAATCGACCAATACCTTTGCTACAACCTGTTACTAGTACATTCATAAATTCTTGTAAATTATTAAAAATAGCGCTGTCTTCAATTGCTGTTATTCTAAAAGTCTATGATATTTTTATGTATCATGTACCGTAACAGGTTGGCAAGGATCTAATTACACACCATCACCTTCACACGACTCAAGTTTCCTTCGAAGTCTTCAACACTGAGTATATACAGTCCATTTGAAGTTTGAATGTTGTTTATGTTTTGCTGAGGTGCTGCAATTTCATTGATGATTTTCCCAGAAGTAGCCTCTAGCAGAGTTATAGATTTAATTTCTTTGCAGTTATCTAAATAGAGTTTTAAGCCTCCAATTTCAGTATTACAAACGTATCCCCATCTAAAGTCTTCATCGTTTACACTGGTTACCTGACCATCTTCTGAAGGGAAACAATTGTCTGTAATTTGATCATAAGGATAGCCTACATTTTCAAAAAATTCATTTCCTCCAAAAATCCATTCCTCGCCTTGCAATTCTGTATCCCAATTGGTTTTAATTATTTCATTTACTTGTAAACGAGTATCACCCCAATTTTCTCCTCTCCACATCGGTTGACTGTCCCAATCTGTATTGATATAGGCCAACCCTTTAATGATTGTGTGATTATCCATCAACTCAAATAATGGTTTAAACCAACTATTCCATGCGGTCGTTCCATTATCATTTTGCAAATCATAACCTCTTGGTGTAGCTTCAGCAATCATTACTGGTTTATTCTTAATTTCTGCGTAACGAATTAAATCGCCACCTGCATTTTTCTGAAAATAAGAAAAGCCCATCCAATCTACATACTCATCGCCAGGGTAATAATTTTGCATAAATGCTACTGAATGTACCCCATCCGATTGCCAAACAAAATCGCAGTTGGCTACTGCTTCTTCATCAAAAATATCTACAATTTTTCTCCACATAGATTTATAATATGTGGAATTATAATGATTGTGATCTCCATCAAATTCGTATCCTATTCTTAAATAAACAGGGCGATTTGTGTCTTTAATCCAATTGGCTAATTTCCTTATTTGTTCATCATAATCACCATCACTAATTCTCTTTTCTTGATCAACTAAGTACAATCCAATAACAAAAGAGGTTTGATTAAACTCTGGTGAATCTGCGTATACTTTAGCGGAAACATCACCCGCTCCATAATTTACAGTACTATATAATCCTCCTAAAGTAGGTAGAGAGGTATAAGTTGTTATACCTGCTGGTAAATCAGCAAAGGAATCAATATAGCCTGAATTATATCTATCTAAACCACCTACAGCTCCTAAATCTTGACCTAAAATTAAAAGTCTTTTTCCATCTATTGGGGCAAATTTTGCTTGTCCCGATAAGCAGGAATTTCTTGTTTGTCCGTTAGAAAACGAAGCAACTAACAAGAGTGTAAAAAATATTTTTATGCATCTCATATTTCACTATTTGTAAAAATATCCCCCTTTAAGATAAAGGGGGATAACTTATCTGATCTGATAATTAACTGATTAGTTTACTGTTTCAACTAATTCAAAATCTTTGATATAGAAAGTACCTGATTGCTTATGACCTTCTCCACCAATTTGGATTATAATCTTGTCATAAGTATCTGAAGTTGCAGCATCATCCCATACCACATCCCCATTATCTCTATTTAATACTTCATGTCCTGAGTAGTTAAATTCTACTTCCACCCATTGATCACGAAGATCTGAAGACACACGAATAGCTGCTTCAGTTTGCCAAGCATTTCCCCCCATTTTTGTATCATACAACTTCACGTTTACCATAGCATCTAAACTTCCATCAGTGTCTTTCCAAGCTTCTGCAGTTTCATCTATTGTATCATAATCGTTTGAAGAAGGGAAGTAAACTTTTAATTTGAATGTGTTATTTGTTGATAAATCCATTCTATGATTCAATGTCACTTGAACATCATCTACTGTTCCATTTTTTGTATATAATAATACTTGAGTAGTCGCATCAATTGGATCTTCTACAAAAGAAGTTACAATATCAGCTTCATTGATAAATTCTAATGTTTCATCACCTACTGCTACATCCATAGTACCATTAAATGAAGCAGAAATTGATCTATACTCTAAATCTTTAATTTCTTCCTCTGGTGCTTCCTCTACTACATCCTCTTGTACAAATCTTAAGTATCTATAATTTTTACCATCTCCATCATTGTAGTTAAGGACATTAAGATATCTTACATATAACTCAGTTTCTGTTAAAGCTACAATCTCATATTTTGATGCAGGTGCTCCGTCTACTTCTTGATAGTATGACATATAACCACCACCATTTAATGATAAGTACATTTTACCTTCTTCCTCAGTTACAGAGAAACCATATTCGCTTTCACCAGAATAAGAAGTTTGGAAATCTACAAATGGTTCTGCTTCAGTATCGACTTGCCAGTTATTGATTTGATGAGTTGCTGAAACACCCATTACGTTTGGTATTAAAGAGAATGTAAAACGAGAAGTCATTGATTCTGTCATTGTAAAACCCTCACCATTATTACCATTCCAGTGATCATACTCTGATTGCCACCAAATTGCCTCTTCTCCATCTGCAGGACCAACACCATGTGAACCATATGCATTAGATAACCTCCATACTTTACCTTCACTATCACAACCACCTGTCAGATATTTATAGTATTCATTACTACAAATTTCCCCAACATCAATTTTTGTTACTGATACGTTTGTAGTTATTTGTGTTGCATCGTCATCACCTGTTAATGTTACAGTTACTTCAAAATCTCCAATTTCTAAATAATGATGAGTAATTGATGACTCTGTTGTAGTTTCAGACGTGTTATCACCAAAATCAAATTTGAATGAGTTTACATTTTGAGCTTCTTCAACTGTAAATGTTACTTCATAATCTGCTCCTTCTGTTTGTACAAAAGTTAATGTTCCAGAGGGACCTGTTGGATCTGAAGGGTCATTATTTTTATCTTCTTCAGAACAAGCACCAAAAGTAAGTGCAATAAAGCCTATCAAAAGCCATTTGATAAAGTTTAAATTTTTCATTTCAATTCAAATTTTAAATAAATGTTGGAGCAAAATTGCTCTGTTTAAAAAGTTTGGGCAGTACGATGCCAGCATGGTAAAAAATTACCAAACGAACGAAAGAAGTATTTTATAGTAATCCCGTCAGCTTCATAGATTTTCAACTATGAGCTAACGGATATAACACACTAGTTACTTGGGTTACCTGTAATCAACCCGTCAGTTAGATCAATTTCTGATTGTGGAATAGGGAACTTTTCGTGCACCCCTTGAACAAAGCCCTCACCCACTAATTCAGCTGTGATTTGTCCTGTTCTCACTTGATCAAAGAAGCGATGTCCTTCCATAGCCAACTCTAATCTACGTTCATTATAAACATCGTCTAAAGTTGGCGATGCAATTGGTGCAAGATTTACTCTTGCTCTCACCTGATTTAAATAATCTGCTGCACCTCCTTTACCAGTACGTATTGCTAATTCAGAAGCAAACAATAATAAATCAGCATATCTAAACATTCTATAGTTAGAATGACCATTGTAGCGGTTATCACCAAAATTTGTTGTTAACTCTCTTTGTGGAAGGAAATACTTTTGAGGTGCAAACCCTGTAGTATTGTACCAATCACTATTCGTGTCTCCTGGTTGAGCTACACGAATTGTACCTTCACCAGGGTAAACTTCTTCACCATCATAAATGATAGTTTGCTCTCTTCGAATATCATCACCAGCATCTCTAAATGCTTTTTCTAAAACTACAGTTGGTAAATTAAAACCCCAACCTTCTCCAATGGATGCAGGGTTACCTGAATTACCTCCTGCTCTTGGAGATTGCATCATATTCTCACCGGCTCCTTCTCCTTGAGTAGACCAGTTATTGAAATTAGAAGGTTCGAACTGCACTTCGAAAATAGATTCTTTTCCATTCTCTTCCTCTAAACGCCAAATATTAGCGTAATCATCTACTAATGCATACTGTCCACTTTCTATTACATTTTTGGCATAAGTATACGCTTCCTCATAAGTGGACTCGTTGTTTGAGTATAAAGCTGCTTTTGCAAAATAAGAATACGCCATTCCTGAAGTGGCTCTTCCTAAGTACTCCGCATCGTATTGATCTTTTGTTTTTAATAAAGCTCCTGCTGCTTTAAAATCATTCAAAATCAGCTCATACAATTCTGCTTCTGATGATCTAGGTGTCGAATTAAGGTTCTCATAATCTTCCAATGATGTGAACATTGGAACACCTCCATACATTTTAACTAACTGAAAATAATGCCATCCTCTTAAGAATAAACCCTCTCCTTTTACCTGGTTATAGGTATTTTCATCTACAGAAGCCTTGCCTACTTCTACATTAAATAGAACTGTGTTTGCTCTAAATACCCCTGCGAAATGTCTTTTCCAAACAGACTCAAACAACGGTTCTGATGCATTCCATTGAAACTTCTGCACCATTGTCATATAATCTAAATCAGTTTCTGATAAACCACCTTTATCAGCATCATCCGAAGCAATATCTCCAAAAATGAAATAGTTATAGAATTGCGTTCCTTCAAATCTCCATTGCATTGGGTCGTACCCAGCAATAACCATTAATTCTAGATTCTCTGGATCAGAAACAAATGTTTCCGTTGTTTCTCTTGCTAAAGGCTCACGATCTAAGAAGTTAGAACAAGCTGAACCTGCCAACAATAGAGATAAAAAGATGACTATTTTATATATATTTTTCATATCAAATTCTAATTAGAAGCTAATGTTTACACCTGCAGTATATACTCTTGGTACCGGATAATTTCCTCTATCAATACTGAAATCAATGGCACTTTGTGCTGAAGATAAGTTCTGTCCAATTTCTGGGTCAAACCCAGTGTACTTCGTAAGTGTCACTAAGTTTTGTCCTGCTACATAAATTCTAAACTTCTTTACTCCAATTTTATTCGTGATATTACTAGGTATTGTATAACCTAATTGCAAGTTTCTTAATCTTAAGAAGTCTCCATCTTCTACATAATAATCAGAGTATAATTTATTATTTGCTGTACCTGTTACTCTTGGATGCTCATTAGTAGAACCTGCCTTTGTCCATCTGTTTTCCATAGTTAAGGACATATAGTTGGTATTTGGAGCATTTAAGTTATACTTGATACCGTTGAAGATTTTATGGCCACCCATTCCTTGAAGGAAAATGATTAAATCAAATCCTTTATAGCTAAGATTAGTGGTTAAACCAAAAGTGTATACCGGGATAGTATTTCCTAAAACTTTTCTATCGTTTGGTGTGATCTTACCGTCTCCATCCAAATCTTTATATCTCAAGTCACCTGCAGATACAGAATTGTTTAACACAGCATCATCAGCAGTTGGATCAGACTGATATACACCATCAGTTTCGTATCCATAAATAGAACCAATTGATTCTCCTTCTTTAGTGATTAAGACATCTTTTCCGAAAAATGGAGCTGTATAAAATGGTGTTTTAGCACCAGTACTTAGTACTTCATTTTTATTGTATGAGAAGTTACCTGAAATACTGTAAGCAAACCCGCTTTTTGTTTCATCTGCCCAGCCTAATACTAACTCAATACCTGAGTTCTGAACAGAAGCACCATTAGACCAAGGGTTTTGAGTAAATCCAGATGATCCTAAGATATCTGCTTGGAAAAGCATATCTAATGTCTTTTTCTGGTACAAATCTACTGAAGTAGATAATCTATTTCTTAGGAATACAGCGTCTAAACCTATGTTTAGTTGTTCAGAAGTTTCCCAAACCAAATTAGTTGTAGGACCTGTTGTTAAAGATGCACCGTCCATAATTGCCCCTGTTCCTGAAGGGTATCTTAGTCCATTGGTTACTGTAGAGATTGTAGGATAAAAACCAAGGTTGTTTGGCATTTTATCGTTGGCTACTTGTCCCCAACCACCTCTTAATTTTAGGTCCTTTACAAAATCAACTCCGCTCATAAAACCTTCGTTTGAAATCTTCCAAGCTAGGGCAAATGAAGGGAAAGTACCCCAACGGTTTTTCTCTGACAATCTTGATGTACCATCTCTTCGGAAAGTAGCTGTAACTAAGTAACGGTCATCGTAACTGTACATCGCTCTACCTAAAAAGGACATAATTCCAGCATCTTGAGCGAAGTTTCTTGGTGCTGTATCTGTTTCTTGATCGATACCTGCATCAAGGAACCTTAAGTACTCTTGATTAGACAATCCACCTTTACCTCCATTGAAGAACTCATGGTACTCATTGTATAGAGAGAAACCTCCTAATACAGTTAAGTCATGTTTATTATTCCAGTTTCTTTTGAAAGTAACTGTATTATCCCAAGTGTAAGTAAAGTGCTTTTCTTGGCTGATAAATAAGTTACCCGATGTTCTTGATAATTTTAAGTTGTTGGCATCATCGAACTTAGGATTGAAAACTTTTCTCTCTAAGTACACTCTATCAAAACCAAACATCGACTTAAATGTCAAACCTTTAATTGGCTCCAACTCTGCAAATACATTCGCCATGTATCTATCCACTCCAATATTATCATTGTTCAGATCTAAGCGTCCAACAGGGTTAGTAAACTGATCTGAAATCTGTGATGCACCGTATACTTTTCCTTCATCATTTTCTGGAGCATAAACGGGTGCCATAGGATCCATTGCCAACATATGCATAATTGGATCTTCGTATTCATTATTTTGAGGGATAACTTCTTGACTTGAATTCGTAATCACAATGTTTGATCCTAAAGCAAGAAAATCAGTAACTTGAGATTTCACATTTAACCTTCCCGAGATACGTTTGTAACCAGATGGAGCAATAATACCTTTCTGATCAAAATAGTTCAAACTCATTAGGTATTGAGATTTAGCATTACCTCCACTTGCAGTAAATTGATAATTCTGTACTGAAGCTTCAGATGGTTTACTAAATACCTCATCTTGCCAGTTTGTTCCCGGAGATTTTTTTAATTCTTGTAATTCATCAAATGAATATTTTTCTGGAAGACCGTCATTAATTCTTGCTTCATTAATTAGGAACGCTAATTCATATTGATTCGTTAAAGGAATCTTATTACCTACTTGCTGAACACCCGCATAAGCATCAAAAGAAACATTCATATGTCCTTCCTTCCCTTTTTTGGTAGTAATAATAATTACCCCGTTGGCACCTCTAGAACCGTAAATTGCTGTTGCAGATGCATCTTTTAATACATCCATTTTTTCAATATCATTCGGGTTCAGGAAAGAAATATTAGTTGTAAGAATACCATCAACAACATATAAAGGAGACGCATCTCCAATAGTACCTTGACCACGAATGGTAATTGTTGAAGCAGAACCTGGAGAACCTGAACTTTGAGAAACCGTAACACCTGCAACTTTACCTTGCATAGCCATTTCCGCACTTGGTTCAACAGCAATAGCCAATGCCTCGCTGTCTACTGATGCTACAGCACCTGTAACATCTTTTTTGTTTTGTGTACCGTAACCAATAACGACTACTTCTTCCATTTGCTTTACATCTTCTTGTAAAACAATGTTTAATGTAGTTTGATTAGTTATTTCTACAATTTGGTCTTTATAACCAACAAAAGAGAATACAAGTACTTCTCCACTTTTGGCTACGATTTTAAAATTTCCATCAAAATCTGTGACTGTACCTATAGAAGTTCCTTGTATTTTAATGTTTGCACCTGGGATAGGATTGACATCATCATTGACTGTTCCCTTAATTATTTGATCTTGACCAAAAGATTGAAGAGAAAATAAGCTAAAAAATATTCCAAGAAGGAATGACTTAGTTAGTAGCTTGAATGACGTACCTAGTTGGTATTTGTAATTCATAGTATCATCCATTTTTTGTTAAATTAAAATCTTATAATAGTTGAATAAGATTGAACGACCGATTCGAAAAGCCGCTAGACATTTTAGACAAGTTTATTTCATTTCGTTGATACAATGTTGCTGCTTTTAGGGTGAAAACTCAAAAAAAACACTACTTCACAGCTACGTCAAGCACTACTCAATTCTACATCAGGTGTATTTAAGACACTTTTTTAGCGATTTTCTATCAAATACATTATTCTAAAGAAGTTTTTTTGATTTTATGAGATTAGCAATGTCACAATAGAAAAATGATAGCCATTATATCGAGTTCATAATAATTGACTAACTATCTCAAAATCTTGAGACAATAAAAAAAGTGAAGAGCAAAATTCAATCATTCTACTCTTCACTAATATGCTTTACTTCTTTTTTTACAATTATAGCAACCGTATTTTAAGCATCATTTTCTACCCTTTCTAGCACATCGACCGTCTCTTTATAATCAAAAAAATCAAAGTAAGCAGGGTGTTTGTCTCCCGATAAATCTTGACAAGTCATACCAATAAAAGCCCCTGTAAATGCTGGTCGATATCTACCAGTGCCATCATCTTGAATATAATCATCAGATAATATTGATCCATCTAAACTTGGACCTATTTCTACAAACTTTTCGCCATCCAACGAAAAGCTAAATTGAATATCTGCACGATCAAAAATGACTTTTAAATAGAGCTTCTGATCTTTATTAAACACAAATTTCTCTAATCTTACTTCTTCAACCTTAAAAGTATCCGCAGAAATAATTTTCAGCGTTTTGTTCTTTCCTCCATCATCTGTTGTGATATACAAGTAATGAAAGTGGGCAGTATTGTAATAACATACTAAACCCGACATTTGCTGAAAGTTTTCTGGTGAAAATAGTACTTTACTAACTACTTCAACATAATGCGATTGCACCCTATGGGCCATCATACTTTGCTCATGGAATGATGACAGTGACGCTCTACCCAATAATTGAAGTTGTCCATTTTCAATTTTCATCCATTGATCGCTAAATGGCTCCCTCAAGGAGGCAAAATGCGGAGATAGAATATTGGATGAAAAATCGAAATGAGAAGACTCTTTTTCAAAAGGAAAATGTAAACCAATTCCTTCTACTTCATTTCTTGGGGCTTTATCCCCCGAATATGGCCTTGGCCATTCTCCTTCTTCCCACACTATTTTTTCAATAGACGTTTCTCTACCTAAAGTACATCTTCCTCTTTTGGTTAAAGGTCTTGCAGTTAAGAAAACAGCATACCAATTCCCTTCTTTTGTTTGTACAAAATCTCCGTGTCCTGCCTTTTGTAAAGTATTTGTTTGTGAATGCTTACTTGTAAACACAGGATTATTGGGAGCAGTCTCATAAGTACCCAAAATATCTTTTGATCTTGCTATACTTACTGCATGATTATATTCTGTACCGCCTTCTGCCGTTATCAAATAGTAATAGTCATCTTTTTTAATGATATGAGGCCCTTCGGTTAAACCAATATCAGATCCTGCGTAGATATCAGACATTTCACCAATCAAACATTTTTTCTGATGATCGTATTCTTGCAAAACAATCCCTCCAAACAGTTTTCCTCCTCTGTGATCAACACGTAAACTGACAAAATATTTTTTCCCATCATCATCATGATATAAAGAACCATCAAAGCCACAAGAAGAGAGATATGTCGGCTCTGACCATTCACCAAAAATATTTTCAGTCGTCACTAAATAGTTAGGTGTATCTTTCCAAGGACCATCAAAGTTTTTCACATTAGAATACACCAAATAAAAAGTGCCCTCATGGTAGGAAAGACAAGGAGCCCAGACTCCACAAGAATCGGGCACCCCTCTTAAGTCTAATTGGGACAACCTTTTTAAAGGATGCCCAATTAATTTCCAATGTATTAAATCTTTGGAGTGATGAATTTGTACTCCAGGATACCACTCAAAAGTAGATGTGGCAATAAAATAATCGTCACCCACCCTTATAATCGATGGATCAGGATTAAACCCTTTTAAAATTGGGTTTTGAATTTTGTTTGTCATTGTAGTAGTACTAATGTGCCAATGGCGTTATTTCATCCGAAACATCTCTTGGGTCACTGATTGTCTGACCGATTAATTCCGTTTCAATTTCTTCTAAAGATTTTCCTTTTGTTTCTCTCACGATAAAAATGGAGAATAATAAACAGGCTAACATGCCAATACCGAAAATCATAAATGTATTGGCTGCCCCTAGATATTCTAATTCCATAGGAAATAAAGTAGCTACTGTAAAACTTGTAGCAGAGTTTACTCCCCCAATTACGGAAATACCTAGGCCTCTCAAATGATTTGGTAGAATTTCGGGGAGCATTGCCCACATAACTGGTCCCAATGAAATAGAGAACCCAGTAATAAATCCTAAAATTCCCACCAACACCATCAAGGCATTAATATGAATACTTGTATTTAAAATTTTCGATTGATATTCTGATACGAATACTTTATTGATTGCTTTTTCAAAAGCTAATTGATAATCAACACCCTTTAAAAGATCGTTTTTAGCGACCAAAAAGAAAGGAGCCTTTGGGGAATTTGGTACTACTTCAGTAGAGTTTGATAAAAACTTTGTCAGCATTTTCTCTTTGATGGTATCAAAGAAATAGACGTCTGAGTTAAATTCTGTACTCTTTAATGAGAGCAAGGCATAGTCTAAAGTTTTGATTTGACCAAGCTTTCCTACCAATGCATCCACTCCTTCAGACAATCTTAAAACCTCAGTTTCATTTTTATTTAAAACTAAATCCTCATCAATAAATTGATAATGATCGAAATCTACATTTGCTAGACCTTTTGTCTTTATAGTTTCTGAAATAATTTGATGTGCCATTCCCTCAGTGAGGCCCTTACTTTCACTTTGGCTGATACTAAAAGTAGCACTTGAGAAAAAGTAACAAGTGATAAATAAAGATATACTCATAATGGCTGATCCTGCAATTAGCAATGGTTTACGTCCCACTCTATCGATCATAAACATAGAGATGACCGTCATAACTACAAATACCAACCCTATAATAATGGATTGCATAAAAGCAGCATCTTGTCCTTCTCCTGTCATCTCAAAAATCATAGGAGCGTAATAAAGTATCGCGTTAATGCCTGATACTTGTTGGAATACTGCTAAACCTAAACCAATAAATAAGACCAACTTCATCTTAGAAGAAAAGAATTCTTTACGTAAACTCTTTCCTCTCTTATTTGGTGTTTTAGTATTGATTGCTTTTGAGATTTGTGCGAGTTCTTGTTGTGCGTATTCAATACCTCCTACTTTCACCAATACATTTTTTGCATATTCCTTTTTACCGTTTTGAATCAGCCATCTTGGACTTTCAGGAATAATCATTAAAAGTAAAAGGTATACTATTGCGGGAATTACTCCTACACCTAACATCCATCGCCAATTAAGATTTGGATCTTCTACCAACTGAAGGATATAGTAATTAGAAAAGTAAGCGATTGATAACCCTAGTACGATATTCAATTGGTTAAAAGTCACCAACCACCCTCTATGTTTTGAAGGCGCAATTTCTGAGATATACATAGGGGCTACTAATATTGCAATACCTACTCCCAGACCAGCGATGAATTTACATAATATAAAGAAGTAGATACTTGTGGCCAAAGCAGTACCTAATGCTCCAACACAAAATAATAAAGACGTCAGTAACAAACTTTTCTTGCGACCGTATTTATCGCTAATGAAGCCCGCCATTAGATTTCCTAAGAATCCTCCAAGAATAATCATACTTGTAGAAATCCCGATAAGCAATGGCTGTTCTACAATATCAAATGTGTGTTTGTAAAAAGGTATAGCACCTGAATTTACTACTCCATCAAAACCGAGTAGAAAACCACCTATTGCTACAATGGATGATACCATTATAGAATAGAGAATATTTTTATTTTTCATATCATTTATACTTTATTAATTGTAGTCTTCGATCACCAAAGTGAGTAATCAAACTAAAAAATTAATATTACCTATAGTTCATATTCGATAATACATCATTCCATCCTACGATTTTGTTATAAATGATAGAGAAGTAGGTGAATTTTGAAGATGACGTAGTTTTGAAGTACCGTTTTAAACCACTGACGTAAACAATTTTCAATATTTTTAATGATATTGTAGAACTACTTTTTTTCTTATTACAACACTAACTTTCGGATTGTCCACAGCTAGATCAAATAAAAAATCTTGTTTATGAAATGGAATTTATTACTACTCTTAATCATCACGACACTTACAAGTCAACCTTCATTTTCTACCAACAAACAGTTAGGTATTCCTATCGTTAATCAGTTTTCTGCTACTGTTTATGGGGCTGGCTCTCAAAATTGGAGTATTACACAGAATGAAGATGGGTTCATCTACATTGCTAACAACTTTGGATTATTAGAATTTAATGGAGTGAATTGGAAAGTACACACCATGAACAAAGGCAACAATAACTTACTTTCTGTTTTAGCTATTGGTGAGAAAATATTTGTAGGTGGGCAGCATGAGTTTGGATATTTTCAGCGTAATAAAAAACATGAATTGAAGTACCACTCTTTACTACAATTTATTGATCAAGGCGATACCTTTGATGAAATATGGAACATCTATAAAGGTAAAAACGACAAAGAAATTGTCTTCTGTTCACATCGTAAAATTTATAAATATGATGGTCAGAAAGTACAAAGCATAACTCCTCCAGAAAACATACATTATAGTTTTTATGTCAATGATGATTTTCTATCAAGTAGTCCTTCTTTAGGTCTTTTAAGTTGGAACAACATGAGAATTCTACCACAGTATAAAGGGATTGAACTTCTAAAGGGACACATGGTCAGATCAATCATCAATTTTCCAAATGGCCAGCTTTTAGCTTTAAGTCATGATGGTGTTCTTCTTATGAATAAAGGAAAAGGATTTGAACCTTGGGCCACATCTACTTGGAAAACTTTTGAAAGGGATAAGATCAATGATGCAATACTATTAAAAGACAATACAATTGCAGTAGGTACTCAAAACAATGGGGTTTATATATTAGACGAAAATGGAGAAGTAAAGCTTCATATCAACAAAAAAAGCGGTCTATCGGATATGACCATTTATAATATCTTCCAGGATCATTCAGAAAACTTATGGATTGCCCATAGAAATGGCTTATCCTATTTAGAATTACATTCTCCTTTTTCTTTGATTAATGAAAAGGTGGGCATCGAAGGAGGAGGATATTCAGCTACCTATTTTAATAATTTACTCTATTTAGGAACATCAAATGGAGTATTCCAATACGATCCTAAAGGTCATTTTAAAGAACCTTTTTATCAAAAAATGAATATAGGACACACCTATAATCTAACAGTATTAAACAATCAGCTTTTTCAAGGACAACATGAAGGATTCTATTCATTAAAAGGAAATCACAATCAACTCATTTCATCTCATAAAGGAGCTTGGAATGTGGTTTACATTCCTTCTGTAGATGCTTATATTCAAGGTTCTTATGATGGAATTTATATTCATCGAATACACAATAATGAATGGGTTTCTCAAAAATTGGAAGGATTTAATGAGTCATCACGACTTATTCAACTCGATAATGAAAATAATATTTGGATGAGTCATGGTTTTAAAGGAGTCTATAAATTGAAAGTGGACTTTGAACGTAATGAAATATCTAAAGTTGATTTCTACGGGAAGGAAAAAGGCTTTTATACTAATGTATTGATCAATTTATTTAAAGTGAACGATGAATTGGTTTTCTGTGGAGAGAACGGTGTATTTATTTACAATGCAGAGAAAGATGTATTTGAACCTCATACACTTTACAATAAACTTTTAGGAAAAGAAAGGATCTCTAGTTTAGTGAATGACCAAGAAGGAAATGTATATTTTATACAAAAGAACAAAGTAGGGTTGTTATATGATACCAAATCGAAAAATCCTTATGTTGAAAGGCAGCTTTTTGAACGTATCAACAAGTATATATCAGATGATTTGGAAAGTATAATCGTCATCGATCATTCTAATGTGTTGATTACGGCTAAGGAAGGTTTTATCCGATTCAACCCACGTTTTAAGCAAGTGGTACATAATCAAATACCGTTAAGTGTGACTAGTTTCTCGAGTAGCAATGGTATTGATTTAATCAATGAAACTTCTCTTTCTGATATGGATCATCAAATTACTTACAACTTTAATGATGTGAGTTTTTCCTATGCTTGTCCATTCTTTGATGGTCTTGAATACAATACTTATCAGACATTTTTAGAGGGATTCGATAAACTACCTAAGGATTGGTCTACTACTTCAACTATTACTTATACCAACTTAAAAGAAGGTGATTATACCTTTAAAGTAAAGGCCAAAAATATCTACGGAGAAATAAGTAAAGTGCAGGAAATTCATTTTAGTATTCTGCCTCCATGGTATCGATCCACGCTTGCTTATTTCTTCTATCTACTTGCTTCCTGCTTAATTATATATCTGGTAACTAGAATTTCTAAAATTAGATATAGTAAAAAATGGTTAAGTATCGTTGGCCAAAAAGAACAACAAATTGTAGATCAAGATGGAACTATTAAGCAGTTGATTCACGAGAAACATCATCAAGAAATTGACTTTAAGAATAAGGAATTGGCATTATCTGCTTTTCACTTATCACAAAGAAATGCTTTGATGACCTCTATAAAAGCGGAGCTTATCAAAGTATCTACTGCTACAAATGATGTAAAAACCTCTAAAGAAATTCATCAATTAGCTATAAGAATCAATAAGGAAATTGATGATGAAAAAGACTGGGCTAGGTTTAAAGATCACTTCAACTTAATTCACTCTGATTTTTTCGAATATTTTAAAGAGCATTATCCCGAATTAACAACTCAGGAGTTAAAGATCTGTGCTTATATCAAGATGAATATGTCGACAAAAGATATTGCCAATGCATTAAATTTATCAGTTAGAGGAATTGAGACATCTAGGTATCGAATCAGAAAGAAATTAAATCTGGAAAAAGGAGAAAACTTACTAGACTTTATCGCTCAAGTAGAAACAACTTTAGAAAGTTCTACTTAGAAAATAATTTATTGATATAGAAAAAGGTCATCTTCGATAGGAAGATGACCTTTAATGTTAGTTCAAGGATACGATAGAAATAGGTGAAAATGACCCTTGTATATATATTTTAATTACGCGTTAGCGATTTCTTCTTTCAGTTTACCCAATGAAGCTTTTGCATCACCGAATAACATTTTTGTTCTGTCTCCAAAGAACAATGGGTTTTGAACACCTGCATAACCTGTACTCATACCACGTTTGAATACAACTACGTTCTTAGCTGTTTCAACGTCTAAGATAGGCATACCGTAGATTGGTGATGAGCTATCATCTTTTGCAGATGGGTTAACAACATCATTCGCTCCAATTACAAGTACAACATCTGTAGATGGGAAGCTATCGTTTGCTGGCTCTAATTCTAATAGCTTGTCATACGATACGTCTGACTCTGCTAATAGTACGTTCATATGACCTGGCATACGACCTGCTACTGGATGAATAGCATATTTCACTTCTACGCCTTCTGCCTCTAAAACAGTTTCGATTTCGTGACAAATATGTTGTGCTTGAGCTACTGCAAGACCATAACCTGGTACGATACAAACTCTGTCAGCATATTTCAATTGGATGGCTAAATCAGAAACATTTACTTCTTTTACGATTTCTTCACGTCCTGATCCAGATCCTCCACCTGAGGCACCTAAGTTACCTACTAGTACATTTACTAGAGAACGGTTCATCGCTTCACACATCATTACTGTTAAGATAATACCAGAAGCACCAACAAGGATACCACCAATAATCATAATGTTGTTAGAATAGATTAGACCAGCACCTGTTGCACCGATACCTGTTACTGAGTTTAGTAATGAAATTACTACTGGCATATCGCCACCACCAATAGGTGTTACGAAAGCAATACCGTAGAATAACGAAAGACCCAATAAAGCATATACTAAAGGCATGTTTAATTCAGGTTGAGTCATGATCAATCCTGAAAGAACAATGATACCTAATAACGAAGCAAGGTTGATAATTTGTGGAGCTGGTAAAGAGAAGTTATCTCTTAATGATCCATTTAATTTACCATAAGCAACTAATGAACCTGTTAATGAAACAGCACCAACAAACATAGCGAAGATGTTAATGAAAACTGCACCGCTCATCATTTCAGTTCCAGCAGGTAGATTATTAAATTCGGCAATACCAATTAACATGGCACATGCACCACCTAAACCATTGAATAAAGATACCATCTCTGGCATTTTTGTCATGGCAATTTTTTTAGCAGATACTATACCAATAGTACCACCAACAAGCATACCTCCAATAATCCAGATGTAATTATTATCTCCATTCTGTTGAGGAGCTACTAAAGAGATTAAGATAGCCATACCCATACCTAAAGCCGCTACTAAGTTACCCTTACGTGCTGACTCTGGATGAGAAAGTCCTTTAAGACCTATAATAAATACGACAATACTTACTAAGTAAAAAAAGTCGACAATATTTGTATATTCCATTGTTGTAAAATTTCAGATTTATAGAGTTCAACTTAAGCTTTACGTTCTTTTTTCTTGAACATATCCAACATTCTGTTGGTTACTGCAAAACCACCTACTACGTTGATCATTGCTAAAGCGATACCGATAAAACCTAACGATAAAGTTAAGTAGTCATCTGCATTAGCCTTACGAATAAGGATAATTGCACCGATTACAACGACACCTGAAATTGCGTTTGCACCAGACATTAATGGCGTGTGCAAAACAGTTGGTACCTTACCAATAATCTCCATTCCTAAGAATGAAGCTAATACTAACAATGATAACATTGCTAGAGTATTTTGATCTAGAAAATTTATAATTAATTCCATTGTTGTCTTCCGATTTGTTTGTTAAGTAGAAATTAAGCTTCAGCTTGTTCAGTAGCTTCTTCAGCTTTTGGTGCTGGAACTAAAGACTTTTGTTTGTCTTCGTTACCGTAAACTACTTCACCTTTATAAACAATACAGCTTTGAAGAATAATCACATCAGAGAAATCAAAGTTTAACCCTTCTGGAGTCAACATTAATTTTAAATAATTTTGAATATTCTTACTGTAAAGTACTGATGCTTGTTCACTGATTTCAGCTGCAAGATTAGAGTTACCAATAATAGTTACTCCATGCTTTTTCACTACTTTGTCATCTTCAGTAACTGCACAGTTACCACCTGTTGATGATGCCAAATCGACAATCACAGAACCTGGTTTCATTGTTTTCACTGCATCCTCTGTAATAAGAGTTGGTGCAGGACGACCTCTTAATTGTGCTGTTGTAATCACTACATCGGCTTTTTCAACCTTTTGTGCGATTAATTCTGCTTGACGTTTTTTATATTCTTCAGTTTGCTCTACTGCATATCCACCAGCATTAGTATCATCAGTAGCACCTTCTACTTCAACAAACTTAGCACCTAATGATTGTACCTCTTCTTTTGCTGCTGCTCTTGTATCAAAAGCTTCAACTTGAGCTCCTAATCTTTTTGCAGTAGCAATTGCTTGAAGTCCAGCTACACCCGCACCCATAATTAATACTTTTGATGGAGGTACTGTACCTGCTGCTGTTGAAAGCATTGGCATGTAACGAGGTAAATAGTCAGTTGCTTTTAATACCGCCTTATAACCAGAAATTGATGCCATAGAAGACAAGATGTCCATTGATTGAGCAATCGTTGTTCTAGGGATCATATCAAAACTAAATGCTGAGATGTTGTTTTTAGCATATCTCTCACAAATAGAAGCATCCTGGAAAGGTTGAAAAGAAGAGAATAAGAACGCTCCAGATTGAAGTTGGCTTACTTCGTTCTCTTCTAACGGTGAAATAGTAATCAAAACATTTGAAGATTTTAAAACCTCCTCTCTTGATTTTTCTTCTGCACCAATAGTTGTATAAGTACTATCGTCAAAATAGGCACTTTCACCAGCACCCTTTTCAAAACACACTTGATGACCTTCAGAAATAAACTTATTTGCTAATTCTGGTGTAATTGCAACACGTTGATCATTTTCTCTTAAAATTCCAAATAGCATACCAATGCGATTTTAAATAGTATTATTCTAATAGAGCAGGGCACCCTACCCTACTTAACATTGTTAGTTTGTCTGTCGAAGAATTCAAATAACTACTGTTTTAGAATTCTATAGTTTAGCAAATATACAATAAAAGATCGTCTTTTTTAAAACTATTTAAATTTAATAGTATGATTATTGTAAAAGTTTCAAAATTACACTTATTCAAGAAAGTGAATTACAACCTTTGATAATACAACTTTGTCTTAAGTAGTTTTATGTTATAAATAACACAAATCATAAAAAAGTGGTTTAAGATTTCACCCAATAAAAGTTAAGTAGCTGAAAAATTTAGTATAGAGTAATGATAATGAGGTCTAATTTCAAAATGATGATTTGAGTTAATATTAATGTCGATTATTAGAATAGTACAAATATAGTATGCATGCAGTGTAATTATAAATCTCTCATTTATGCCTATCAATTAATTGATTTATTTTAATAATAGATCATAATCTGTTGATAATGACGTTCTCAAGCAGTATTAAAATACTTTTTCACCGAACTTAATTCCATTTACTTCATCTTTAGATAATTATAAGATGAAGGATGATAGTATCAATTTTAAATAAAATTCACTATCACCCTTAATTGCATTATTTAATCATATATCACTGATTATCAGTAAACCACAATTCTAATCCATCACTTCAAGTTCAGATCATTCATAAAATTCAACACTATATTAAAATTTAGTTGATTTGTTATTGAATAAATAAAAGAGAAAGGTGATACATATATACTCTATCGTAATATGAACTATTACATAAAGAAAAAGCCTCTCATCTTTCGATGAGAGGCTTTTAAAACCGCTTGCAAATTTTTATAAACCAGAATGGCTTATAGTGTGTCTTTCTCTAGAATCGATCAACGCTTCGTACTCTTCTTTAGAGCCTACACGGATCGCATCATAGTCACGAAGACCAGTACCTGCAGGAATCAAGTGACCTACAATTACGTTTTCTTTCAAACCAACTAGTTCGTCACGCTTACCTCTAATAGAAGCTTCACTTAACACTTTAGTTGTCTCTTGGAAAGAGGCTGCTGAAATAAACGACTTCGTATCCAATGATGCCTGAGTAATACCTTGAAGAGTAGGTCTTGAAATTGCTGGCTGTGCATCACGCACTTTCATTTCTTTCATGTCTCTACGTTTCAAAGTAGAATTCTCATCTCTCATTTCACGGAATGAGATAAGAGCACCTGCTTTGTAATTTGCCGAGTCTCCCGCATCAGTAACGATTTTCATGCTAAGCACTTTGTCGTTTTCTTCACGGAAAGTAAATTTCTCTACTACCTGACCTGGCAAGAACGTAGTATCACCATTATCTTCGATAACTACTTTTTGCATCATTTGGCGTACAATCACCTCGATATGCTTATCGTTGATCTTCACACCTTGTAAACGATATACATCTTGAATTTCATTCACTAGGTATTCCTGTACTGCAGTAGGACCTGAGATTTTCAAGATGTCTGCAGGAGTAATTGCACCATCTGAAAGAGGCATACCTGCTCTCACATAGTCATTTTCCTGCACTAAAATATGTTTCGACAAGTTCACCATGTAACGACGTCTAACACCGTCACGTGATTCTACGAATAACTCACGGTTAGCACGTTTTACTGCACCGTAAGAAACAATACCGTCAATTTCAGAAACTACAGCTGGAGATGATGGGTTACGTGCTTCGAATAATTCCGTTACACGAGGAAGACCACCCGTAATATCTCGTGATTTACCCGCAGAACGAGGAATCTTCACAAGGATATCACCTGCTTGTACTTTCTGACCATCCTCAACGATCATACGAGCGTCAGTTGGAAGGTTGGACGCTACCGTTTCACCTTTATCGCCTGCGATATGGATGATTGGGTTTTTCGTCTTGTCTTTAGTATCAATAATTACTTTCTCTTCGTAGCCAGTCATTTCGTCTGTTTCTACTCGATAAGTAATATCTTTTTCGATTGCTTCGAATTCAGTAACACCGTTGTACTGAGCAAGGATTACTGCGTTGAATGGATCCCAGTTACAGATTACATCACCTTCTTCAATAGTATCACCTTCCTTCACGTGAAGGTAAGAACCATATTGAACGTGAGCATTGAAAGCAACTTTACCTTCTTCGTCAATAACATTCACTTCAGCAGTACGTGCCATTACTACATCTTTAGCATCACCGTTTGCATCTTTTGATTTCACTGAACGCATTTCTTCGAAAGTAACTTTACCTCCTTTCTTCGCTTTCAATGAAGCATCAATTGCAATGTTGGATGCCACACCACCGACGTGGAACGTACGTAGTGTAAGCTGAGTACCAGGCTCACCAATTGATTGTGCTGCGATTACACCTACAGATTCACCTTTACCAGCTACACCGCCAGTTGCAAGGTTTTTACCGTAACATTTCTCACAAACACCTTTACGAGTTTCACAAGTAAGTACAGAACGTACTTCTACTTCTTCAATACCTGCTTCTTCGATTTCAAGAGCAATTTCTTGAGTAATCAAACCAGTTGCTGAAACAATGATTTCTCCAGTTTCAGGATGCTCTACATCATTTAAAGAAGTACGACCTTCGATTCTATCGCTCAATGGCTCCTTAATCTCATCGTTCTCTTTTAATGCTGTTACTGTCAATCCTCTTAGAGTACCACAATCAACTTCTGTTACAACTACATCTTGAGCAACATCTACCAAACGACGAGTTAGGTAACCCGCATCGGCTGTTTTCAAGGCTGTATCTGCAAGACCTTTACGAGCACCGTGAGTAGAGATAAAGTACTCTAATACGTCAAGACCTTCTTTAAAGTTTGAAAGAATTGGGTTTTCAATAATGTTGGCTGCTGAAGCACCACCCAAGTTCTTTTGAGGTTTCGCCATTAGACCCCTCATACCACCTAACTGACGAATTTGCTCTCTTGAACCACGGGCTCCTGAGTGCATCATCATATAGATTGAGTTGAATCCTTGGTTATCCTCTTCCATTTGAGTCATTACTGTAGACGTCAACGTGTTGTTGGTTTTCGTCCAAACGTCAATTACTTGGTTGTAACGTTCGTTATCAGTGATAAGACCCATCATGAAGTTGTTACGAATAATATCAACTTCACCTTTCGCACTTTCGATTAAATCAACTTTCTCCTTAGGAATAATGATTTCATCAAGACCGAATGACAAACCACCTTTATAGGCCATTTGGAAACCTTCGTGCTTAATATCATCTAAGAATTGAGCTGCACGTGCCATACCTACGATATCTACCACTTTCGCGATAATTACCTGTAAAGCTTTCTTAGAAAGTAGTTCGTTAACGAAACCTACTTCTTCAGGAACGTGTTGGTTGAATAACACACGACCAGCAACAGTTTCGATGAATTTCTCCTCTAACTCGCCAGTTTCGTCATTCAATACTTTTGTTTTGACATTGATCCATGAGTGACGAGAGATTGCTCCTTCGTTCAATGCAATGATCACCTCTTCAGAAGAGTAGAACGTCTTACCTTCACCTTTCACAGTTTCTGTGTCAGTAGTACGACGACCTTTTGTCATATAATAAAGACCTAATACCATATCCTGAGAAGGAACGGCGATAGGTTTACCATTTGCAGGGTTAAGGATGTTATGCGATGCTAACATCAATAGAGATGCCTCTAAAACTGCTTCATGTCCTAGTGGTACGTGAACGGCCATCTGGTCACCATCGAAATCGGCGTTGAAGGCTGTTGTTACCAATGGGTGTAATTGGATTGCTTTACCCTCGATTAATTTCGGTTGGAAAGCTTGGATACCCAATCTGTGAAGAGTAGGGGCACGGTTTAGTAGTACTGGATGACCTTTCAATACGTTTTCAAGGATATCCCAAACTACTGGATCTTTACGGTCAACGATTTTCTTCGCTGATTTTACCGTTTTTACGATACCACGCTCGATCAACTTACGAATAATGAACGGCTTGAATAATTCAGCTGCCATATTCTTAGGAAGACCACACTCGTGTAATTTAAGCTCTGGACCTACTACAATTACAGAACGACCTGAGTAGTCCACACGCTTACCTAATAAGTTTTGACGGAAACGACCTTGCTTACCTTTCAACATATCTGAAAGTGATTTCAATGGACGGTTACCATCAGAACGCACTGCATTAACTTTACGAGAGTTGTCAAATAATGAGTCAACTGCTTCTTGAAGCATACGCTTCTCGTTACGTAAAATTACTTCTGGTGCTTTGATATCTATCAGACGCTTCAGACGGTTGTTACGGATGATTACTCTTCTGTACAAGTCGTTCAAATCTGATGTTGCGAAACGACCACCATCTAGAGGTACTAATGGACGTAATTCTGGTGGAATTACAGGAACCATACGGATTACCATCCACTCAGGACGGTTCTCAATTCTCGTTCTCGCATCTCTGAATGCCTCAACAACACGAAGACGCTTTAAAGCTTCTGCCTTACGTTGTTGTGAAGTATCGTTATTTGCTTGGTCACGCAATGCTGCGGCCATGTCATCCAATTTTGTACGAGACAATAGCATTTCTAATGCCTCTGCACCCATCTTAGCGATGAATTTATCTGGATGATCGTCTTCTAATTGTCTGTTTTCGCTAGGAAGTTTATCCATGATATCTAGGTACTCATCCTCAGTAAGGAAGTCCATTTTAGCGATACCATCTGCAGCTTTTACACCTTCTTGGATAACTACATAGCGCTCGTAATAAATGATTTGATCAAGTTTCTTCGTTGGTAAACCTAATAGGTAACCAATTTTGTTCGGTAAAGAACGGAAGTACCAAATGTGTGCTACAGGCACTACAAGTTGGATATGACCCATTCTCTCACGACGAACCTTCTTCTCTGTTACTTCTACACCACAGCGGTCACAAATAATACCCTTATAACGGATACGCTTGTATTTACCACAGTGACATTCCCAGTCTTTCACAGGACCGAAAATTCTTTCACAGAATAAACCACCCATCTCCGGTTTGTAAGTACGGTAGTTGATGGTTTCTGGTTGAGTTACTTCACCATGCGAGCTCTCCAAGATTGACTCTGGAGATGCCAAACTCACGGTTACCGAAGTAAAATCGTTGTTGATCTTTTTGTTTTTTCTGAACGCCATTTGCAATTTGCGGTTTTCTTGAACTTGCAAATATAGAAAGTATTAGTCAAATTTTCTATTCAACGCAATGAAAAAACATTTATATTTCACTATATCTCTTTTTATTTTTATAACTCACTGTAAATCAATCTATTTTATTTAGTGTTGATTTTCTAAATCTTCCTTAATAATCTGATATTTAGCCTTTTTCTGAGTAAAATATGGATAAAATTGTCCAAAGTTGATTTTCAATTTTCTAAAAAGAAGAAAGTGATAGAATATCATTTATTGTTAAAGTCAAATTAATTCCCTGTTCAAAGTATATCATTTGTAGCCGATAGATAGACTTCACTTTTAAAGAGTAAAGAAAGTCATACAAAATACATCTCTTCTATAAATTTTTCGCTACGATCTTTTATCTTTGATTAGCATATCAAAAAACAAATTATGAAAAAGCTCAGTCTAGCATTCTTTTTTTGCCTAATATCTATCCATTTATTTGGCCAAAACCCTTTATCTAAAATCCCAGGAAATATATACATTGATCTTGGCCTTACTAATTGGGCTGATGATAGCGGCTTACCTCTTGAATCTCAATCAAGATCAATTTCAATCTCTTATATGTATGAGTTTACTTTAACGAGTAGTGGACAATTTACATTCAACCCTGGTATTGGCTATTCAGCTGATAACTTTTTCTTTAAAAATGGTCAAACAATAGGAAAGAGTATGGATGAAACTCAAATACTTGACACCAATTCATTTTACGATAATACTAAAAAATCGAAAATGGTAGCCAACTATGTTGAGATCCCATTAGAATTTAGGTTTAGAACACACCCAGGAAAAGACGCCTTCCGTTTAGCTGTGGGTGCTAAATTTGGTTACATGTTCGCTAGTCATACTAAAGTAAAGCATGAAACCAACGGAGATACAAGAATCTCAAAAGATAAAGGAAACTTTAATTTAAATGATTTCAGAGGTCAGTTTGTAGGTAGAATTGGATACAAATGGATCAACTTCTTCTGTGCTTACGGGTTTACTGAAACGTTTAAAGAAAATGCAGTTGTAAATACAAACGGACCGGTAACATTAGATAGTACTCCTTATACTATAGGTATTACTTTCTCTAGTTTCTAATCCATCAAAAAAATAAAAAAAGCCTTCATTTCTTTAAGATTTGAAGGCTTTTTTTATTGATGAAGACGGTAAACGTCAATATTTTACCTATTGATGATCTTTCAAACAAAATTTTTAAGTAAATTCATCACCCGAACAAAGCAATTAATGAAAGTAATCTATTTAATATTTAAGTATCCCCACTTATACTTAAGCGATAAATCACTATAAATACCTGATATTTGATATCCTTGAAGTGAAAATGAATATTAAATAAGCTGTAATCATTACTCTTGATCAATGGAATAATTTATCTTTGACACTTATGGAAACGAAAAAGTTAAAAATAACCACAAACTCAATAGATGATCTGAACAGTGCTGCAAAACAAATACTTGAGTTTGCACAAGGTTCATCGAAAGTTTGGTTATTTCATGGAGAAATGGGAGCAGGAAAAACCACTTTCATTAAAGCCATTTGTGAAGTATTGGGAGTGATGGACCACGTCAATAGTCCAACATTCGCTTTGGTAAACGAGTATATGACCGATAAGGCAGACACCGTTTATCATTTTGATATGTACAGAATTAAAGACCCTTCAGAAGCATTTGATATCGGATTTGAAGAGTATCTCTATAGCGACAACCTATGTCTTATCGAGTGGCCTTCAAAAGTAGAAAGATTATTACCTGAAGATTGTACAGAAGTAACTATTGTTCCTATTGATGAAACATCTAGGGAAATAAGTATTCGCATCGTTTAATTTTTTAAGACGGAGAAACATGGGCAAGCAACGTGAAGGTTTTGATAAAGCCACTGAAAGTTATTTTCAATATCACCCACAAGAGGTGATGGAAGGTCCTCTTCATAAAAAAGGAAATCCTCTAAAAATAGGGGTTCCTAAAGAATTGGACCCCGACGAAAAACGTTGTGCGTTACGACCCGGTGCGGTATCCCTTTTAGTGAATAATGGCTGTGAGGTGTTTGTGGAATCCAAAGCCGGACAACACATTAATCATGACGATCAAGAATATTCAGAGGCGGGTGCAAACATCGTCTATTCTCATAAAGAAGTCATGGAATGTGACTTAGTGATCAAGATTTCTTCTCCTACAGTGGAAGAAGTCAATCACATGAAACAAGGTAAAACCATTATTTCCGCCATTCACCTACGTGATATCAAAAAAGAAGTACTAGAAGCATTGAATAAGAAAAAAGTAACTGCTTTAGGTTTTGAATTGATCGAGGACAAAGTAGGTGGACTTCCTCTTGTTCGTGCAATGAGTGAAATTGCAGGTAGTACTGTGATGTTGATTGCTGCTGAATATCTTAGTAGCTACAATGGAGGTAAAGGGATTATATTAGGGGGTATCACTGGTGTTCCTCCTTCAAAGGTTGTTATTCTTGGAGCGGGTACCGTTGCAGAGTTTGCCGCTAGAACAGCAATTGGCATGGGAGCTGAAGTAAAAGTTTTTGATAATGCCATCTATAAACTAAGACGTTTAAAAAAGGAATTAAATAACCCCCACCTTTTTACATCTGCTTTTGATAGTACGTCTATCGATGAAGCTTTAAGCAGAGCTGATATTGTAATTGGTGCTATTCATACTCATGGATCTAGAACTCCTTCTATCGTAACTGAAGAAATGGTGATGGGCATGAGAGAAAATTCTATCATAATCGATGTTTGTATTGACCAAGGAGGGTGTTTTGAAACTTCTGAACCTACAAACCACAGACACCCTGTATATAAGAAACATGGTGTGATCCATTATTGTGTTCCAAATATTGCTTCTAGAGTATCAAGAACAGCCACTGCTGCTATTAGTAATATTTTTACTCCAATTCTGTTAAAAGTAAGCGATGAATGTAAAGTAGATACTATGATGCGCCGTCACCCTTGGTTTGCTAAAGGTGTCTATACTTATAGAGGTAGTATCACTAATCAAGCAATTGCTGAAAAATTTGATTTACCATTAAAGAATCTAGATTTAATATTAGCTGCAGGTTTTTAGAAAGCAGTTTAATCATAAAATAAAAACAAACAGCTCCATTACCTTAAAAGTAATGGAGCTGTTTGTTTATACTAACTTAGCTTTTTTTCCATTCGAACAAATAATATCCCCTTTCTAATAAATGAGGTATCTGTTTGTTTCAATCCTTCTCGTTCATACAATATTGTTGCCGAGGCACGAGCATTACACCATAATAATTTCGCTCCTCTTTCCTTCGCTAGTTCAATTACTTTTTTTAATAAAATAGCACCATATCCTTTTCCTTGCTCCTCTTTTAAAGTTGCAAATTTTCGGAACTGTACCATTCTATCTTCATCCATAAATAAAGAGATGACAGATGTTAATTGATCATCTACAAACAAGCCTAAGTGCTGCCCTTTATCATCATCAGGAATCTTTACATAAGATAAAGGTTCATTAGGCCACATCACTTTATGTCGAATAGCCCATGTTTGAGCTGCATTAATTTCTTTTATTTCAACATTCATACTTCAAAAAAAGCGACTAAATAGCCGCTTTACAAATTCTTTAATATTTTCTCACATTTTAAATGTGCTTAGAACGCAAATTCTAAACGAATCACCCATGGAGAATTATAATAGGAATCATCATCCCAAGATAAATCATAAAGAGCAATAATATTTACGCCTCCTTTTCGACCTATACCTTGAGAAACACCACCACCAATTAAAAACTGATCTCTCCAAACACTTCCTTCTTCTAATTCACCTCTAGTATTACGGTATTTATAGTTATTACTAAAACCATAATATTCTGCTTGTGGAAATATTCTTAGACCATCTCTTATAGGAATCATGTAACGCATAAATGGTCTGATACCATAATTATTTTCTTTGTAGGTAATATCTTTTCTTTCGTAGTACTCATATACAAAACCTAAACCTACCTGAAAGTTATCTGTCACCATGTAACCTACCATTGGTAATACAGCTACTTGAGTATAGATATTAGAAAAACCAAAACCTAAACCACCTCCAAAGAATATTTTATCTTTAAGGCTTCCTCCAGATTCGTTTTGCTGTTTCAAAGCATTCACTTCTTCCTGTGTGGGTTCTTTTAATTGTTTCTGATTTTCTTCTTTCTTTTCATCTGAATCATCAACATAATTATAAGTTTGTGCAGAAACAGAGATAGAGAAAAAAAGTGTAAAAAATAAAGCTATTGCTCCGAATAAGTTTTTCATCTTAGGTGTTTATGTTATTTTTATTACAAATTAAGTAAAAAAAAAGACTATTTGAATAATATGACAACTCAATCTAAAGAATATACAAACGATCCTTCCTACAAAACACTAAAAAGAATTAGTAGTATCATGGATGAAGCGATTCCTATCCCTGGTACTAAGTTTTCTATTGGTGGAGATGCATTAATAGGAATGCTTCCTGTGGTTGGAGATACGGTGTCTGTGATAGTCTCTGGTATTGCTTTGTTTAGTGTAGCGAGAAATGGCTTACCAATACGTTTAATTCTGGCTATGGCCTTTAATTTACTGATTGATTATTTAATAGGATTAGTACCCGCATTAGGCGATTTTCTAGATATTTTTTATCGTGCCAATAGAAACAATTTAAAAATGTTGGAAGGGTATTATGAGAAAAATCCAGAAGCGATTCATCAAGTCAATAAAAACTCAACAGGGTTAATCATTTTCACTGCATTTATATTTTTGATCTTGAGCGGAATTATCATAACAGTGGGTTATTTTGTTAAAAGTATGATTTGGCAAACTTTCGGATTGAGCTAAAGATCTAATAAGTATTCTACTAAAATATACACATTGGTGTAAGGTTCTCTTTCATGAAATTTCAAATGAGACAACACACCTGTTTCAAAAACATCTTCCATCTTTCTTGCTCTATCTATTGCCGTAGGTGTCATTTCTTTTAACTGGTGATAGTTCTTTCCGTTTTTATGATACCTCGGGACATATTTTTGTTGGATATATTTGATCACATTCCCACACTTCAGGAAATGTTTATTGATATCTATATTCTCATAATGAAGGAGGAACCAAATTTCAAAACATATATTTGATATTATCACACGGATGTCATTTTGCCCTGCCATCATAATTACCTCTTCTATATGCTTATGATAATCTCTATCAAACACCAACCATATCGTTTCATAAGGATTTCCTTTTGTTAATGCCCTTTTCTTTTTTATAATGGCTTCTCTTACCAATCCTAAAGGGGAATGACTTTTAGGTTGATAAACTTCTACATCCACAGCTGTTAGGTACCTCTTTTTAGAAGAATCTTGCTTTAAACTATTAAAGTAATTTGGTTCCGTTTTAGCACCTTCGCAAAGAATTAATACTCTCTGTCTTAATGCTCTAGTCTTATCCCTTCTTCTATTTCTCATGATCCCCTCCCACGTTAAAATCGAAATCCAAACCAAACTGATTAATCGCAGGTGTACCTCCAAACTTCCCTGTTAAATACCATTCTTCTAATGGCAATTCTTTTTTCAAGTTTGGAACATCAGAAACAGACGATATTTCTGTTACTCCCTCTTCTGATCTCTCAGAAATAAACACTTGGTCAAATCTAAATAAATCGTTATTTAACAATGATGCATCATGTGTAGAAAAAATCAATTGTGCTCTCCTTGGATTAGTTCTAGGATTATGAAATAGTTTAATTAATGCCCTAGTCAAATGAGGGTGCATACTTTGATCTAATTCGTCAATTGCTAAAGTATCACCTGCCTCCAAAACTCTTAAGATTAATCCACCTAATGCAACCAACTTTCTTGTACCAATAGATTCTTCTTTTAAATCAAAAAGTACTTTTTGATCTTCATCTTCGGAATGGTGTATTGTTTTTATTTGATATCGACGTCTACCTTCAAAAAGCCCCATTAATTCGGAATCTTCTTGTATAACATCAATCCCTTTTATACCTGTATCTGCATTATTTACAAGCTGACTCAGATTATTTAGAAAACGCCCACTTTCATCATTTACAATATGTTTGGCAATACCTTGTAAAAGAGCATCATCGTAAACGGATTTATATAAAATATATGCCCTTAAATGATTCTTGAAAAATTCCCATGGGGCTCTTAACTGTTCCAATCCTAATTGTGCACCTTTTGCTAAGAATAACTGATAAGGCATTACATGACGAGCAATAGATTGCTTATCCCCTTTTAATTTTTTACCAAAAACAACTGGAATATTTTGTTCCCTTTCAAAAAGTTTTACTCTTCTATTTTTAGGGTAAGCATATAAAGCCTCTTTTGTTATATTTTCTGCATCTCTAGCTAGTTCATATTCATATTGAATACCATCAATTGCAATAAACCGGATATAAAACTCAGTGGGCAAATCTCTTGAAAAGCGGTCTAATCGAAAAGGAACATAGGCTTTTGCCCCTTCGCCAATGGCACTTTCATGTCCTTCTTGTACAATAACAGACAACGCCTCTAATGCTCTCAATAAATTACTTTTCCCTGAGGCATTCGCACCAAAAACAACCGCCGAAGCTAAGGTCTCTGTTTGAGGGTATCTTTTATGTACTAATAATCTATTATCCAAGGTATTTTTTCTAACTCTTGAGGAGGGCAAAAGAGATAGTGTTTGTTCATTTTTAATAGACCTAAAATTGGTCACTGAGAATTCGATCAACATATCATTTATGGGTTTACACCAATGGGGTGATAAAATGCTGTTTATGGGGCTATATGCTTTACCGAATATACAAAAAAATACGATGCCCTAATTTTAGAACATCGTATTTTATATTCACCTAGGGTTCGAATAAAAATATTTTTTACCGAACTTAGGTTAGTAACACTACTATTATAGTGTTTGTATCAATTAAACTATTGTACCTAATAATGTACCTGTTGTACAATCATGCACTTTTACGTTAGCATATGTTCCGATTTTCGCATCTCCTTTCGGGAAAACAATCACTTTGTTTTGTGAATTTCTTCCTTGGAAATGTTCTTCAGAACGTTTAGACACACCTTCAATCAAAACTTTTTGCGTTTGTCCGATGTTCAAAGCATTACGTTTTGCAGCATGTTTTCTTTGTAGATCTACAATTTCTTGTAATCTACGTCTCTTTACTACTTCAGGAATATCATCTTCAAGTTTCTTCTCGGCCAAAGTACCAGGACGCTCAGAATAGAAGAACATATAACTAAAATCGAACTCAACATACTCCATAAGAGATAATGTATCTTGATGTTCTTCTTCAGTTTCCGAACAGAAACCAGAAATCATATCAGAAGAAACACCACATTCATCACCCAATATTTCACGAATCTTATCTATTCTATTGATGTACCATTCTCTATCATAAGTACGGTTCATCAAATCTAAAATTCTTGAATTACCCGATTGAACAGGAAGGTGAATAAACTTACAGATGTTTTCGTACTTCTTTATAGTGTAAAGCACATCATCAGTAATGTCTTTTGGGTGGGATGTCGAGAAGCGAATACGAAGTTCAGGAGATACTTTAGCTACCATTTCTAATAGGTTAGCAAAATTAACCACCTCTTCTACTTTATCACTTTTCTCTTTCTTTTCAAGTCGAGCTTTATTGTTTTCTTCATCAGACCATTTGTAAGAGTCTACATTCTGACCTAATAAAGTGACTTCTTTATACCCTTGATCAAATAATTCTTGAGCCTCTTTTACAATAGAATGAGGATCTCTCGAACGCTCTCTACCTCTTGTATATGGAACAACACAGAACGAGCACATGTTATCACAACCTCTCATAATAGAGATTAATGCTGTAATGCCATTCGAATTTAAACGAACAGGAGCAATATCTGCATAAGTTTCATCTCTCGATAAAAATACATTTACGCCTTTATCTCCTTCATCAACTTCGCCAACAAGTTTTGGAAGATCACGGTAAGAATCAGGTCCTGCCACGATATCTACCATTTTTTCTTCTTCCAATAATTGAGTTTTCAAACGTTCGGCCATGCAACCAAGCACTCCGATAATCATTCCGGGCTTTCTCTTTTTAATTTTGTTGAAGACCGTTAAACGTTTTCTAACCGTTAGTTCTGCTTTTTCACGAATAGAACAGGTATTTAAGAAAACTAAATCTGCTTCTTCTACATCTTTTGTTGTTCCAAAATTGTTCTCCTGCATAACAGAAGCTACAATTTCTGAATCAGAGAAATTCATTTGGCAACCGTAGCTTTCTATGTAAAGCTTACGTTGCCCTTCTTTAGCAGTATCTTCTGTAATTTTCATATCACAAGACACTGCTTTCTTATCAACATCGTCTCCTACAAAGTTGATATCCTTAATTAAATCGCTCATTACTTTAGGAATTTAAGACAGAAGGTTGAGGATTTTCAGTCCTCCTATTTCTGAGCTTAATGATTCATTTTTTGATTTTTTAGAGTAGGTGCACATGTAGTTATCTGAAATAAAACATTGCATACCACCTCTAACAGTAAGTGTTTAACTAGCAAAAATACTACTTCCATCTACAATCAACAATTTTGTTTAGAATTGATTGTGATTCAAACTTACTTTTCATCTAATTTTATGAGGTTAAAAACACTTCCATATCTCACTAAATCTCATCTACTTACAATTTAAATTCATAATGAATATTAAAGAACCCAACCTTTGAGTACGTCAATTGATAAAATTAGTTAACATTGATTAACGTGCTTGATTTAATACCTTTAAATATACAAATTGTAAGTGCTAAACTATAGTCTAAATAATTTGTTTCAAACGCTAAATAAGTTACGAGTATAATCACTATTAACTTACTGAAAATAAACTTTTCTAATCACTTGACTGCCTTTAAACGATATATCCTTTTAGTGTGTGTGATATTATTACCTAATATCTTATTTGCACAATTACACAGAATGAATCTTCATGCCTGGCCTACTCATCATGCTCCAAAAATTGATGGAGTTTTAGATGATGAAGTTTGGAAAGATCCATTAAATATGACCAATCTAACTGCTAGTTTAAATGGTCATTTCTTAAATAATGAGGAAGCTCAGAAATACTTTTTTGAAGGGAATTTTACTCAGAATTGGCCCAATAATAATCAAAAATCTAATCAGAAAACTAGAGTACAAGTAGCGTTTGATGATTATGCTATTTATATAATGGCACAAATGTATGATACTGCCCCTGATTCTATTAGAACCAACTTGGGTGGTCGAGATTCTGGTGCCGGTGCTGCAGATGCTTTTTTTGTTTCTTTTGATACTTATAACAAACAACAAGATTGTTTTGAGTTTGTTGTTTCTGCCTCTGGTGTACAAAGTGATAGAATTCGTGGTACCTCTGGTTGGGATGGTAACTGGAATGAGGTTTGGTCTTCTGCTGTTCAAAAAAATGAAAATGGTTGGGCTTGTGAAATTGCCATACCCTATAGAGCTTTAAGAATGCCCAATGCCAAAGAACAAGTATGGGGTGTTAATTTTGGTCGTGTAATACAACGTTACAACGAAACTTCTTATTGGAATAATGTTGATGCTGAAAAACAAGGCTATGTTAATCAATTTGGTTCTTTGCGTGGCTTATACGACATCAAACCTCCATTAAGATTAACATTATCTCCTTATGTGAGTAATGTGGTAGTAGGTAAACAAGGTTCATCAAAAGTAGCCAATACATTTTCTGGTGGTGCTGATTTAAAACTAGGACTAGGACAAAGTTTCACATTAGATGTGAGTTTAGTTCCTGATTTTTCTCAAGTACAAGCTGATAATGAAGTATTAAACCTTTCCGCTTATGAGGTTCGATTTGGAGAGTTTCGAAACTTCTTTACTCAAGGAACGACCATTTTTAATCGATGGAATCAATTTTATTCTAGAAGGATTGGTCAAAATCATAATACGCCGTCTGATGATTTACTGCAAGCTAATGAAGAATATAAATATAGACCTACTGATGCACCCTTAGTCAACTCTGTTAAATTAACTGGTAGAACTGAGAAAGGTCTTGGTGTAGGTATATTAAACTCTGTTACTAATTCTACTTTTGGCATAATAGAAGATACTTTATCAGGAACAACAAGAACCGTTGATGCTGACCCTGTAACCAATTTTAATATTATCGCCATTGATCAAAACCTCCCAAATAACTCAACAATTGGTGTAATCAATACCAATGTTTATAGAGGCGAAGGATATAAAAACTCTAATGTAACAACTGCTCATACTGATTTATATGACAGAAATAATAAATTCAGATTTAGGGCAATGGGAGCATTAAGTCAGGAATTCTTTTCTGCTCAAAAAGATGATGAAGGGAATATTACTGAAAATGCAAATACTGTATTAGGACATCGTTTTGATGTTGGACACGGTAAAGTATCTGGTAATTGGAGATATTGGGTTTCTACCAATGTAGAATCAGACACTTACAACCCTAATGATATGGGTTACAATGGTTCTAACAATTCCATGAATTTCCGTGCAAATACACAATGGAATCAATTTAAAGCTAGAGGTATTTATCAAAGATTTTGGGGTAGAGTGGGTTATGACCAAGACCACCTTTATAATCCTAGAGTTTTTACCTCAAGAAGAGTTTGGGCGGATGGAGACATGTTATTCAAGAATTTTTGGAGTGTATATGCAAATGCATCAGTTACACCGGGCTTAAGCTATGATTATTTTGATCCTCGAGAAGAGGGATATAGATTTAAACGTTTACCTTCTCAAGATGCAGGAGTAACTATTAGTTCAAACGGAAGTAAGAAATATTCCATCAGCGTAAGAGCTTCAGTTTGGCAAAGACCTGACTTTAATCAACTCGATAATTATTATAGATATGGTCAAACTTTAAGAGTGAACGATAAACTCGACCTTAATCATCAAATATCTTGGAATACCCATGAGAATGAAAAAGGATACACTACCACTCTAAAGGACGAAAATGACGATGTAGAGTCTGTTATTTACGGAAATCGTGATGTACAAACATTAGAGAATAACTTTTGGACCTCATATATCTTCAACCCTAAAATGTTCCTCACATTCAGACTAAGACATTATTGGAGAAGAGTAAATTATGATCAATTTTATAACCTCTCTAAAGAAGGTGATTTATTTCCTACTGATTATAATGATATAAACGAGGATGGAGAAAAAGAACATGACGCCAACTATAATAACTTTAATGTAGAATTGACTTATAGCTGGGAGTTCCTTCCAGGTAGCTTTTTTACAGCTATGTGGAGAAATCAATTAGGTCATAATACACATAACTCTCATTATAATTTCAGAGAAAACATTGATGAGTTATGGAAAGAACCTCAAGTCAATACTGTATCTGTAAGATTGATGTATTTCTTGGATTATCAACAAGTAAAAAAGGGATTGAAAAGAATGTAAAATCTTTGTTGATCGTATTTTTTTAAGATAGCAGTCATAATTATATGGCTGCTTTTTTTATTATTTCTCATAAAAATCACCCTTCTTTATATTTTAATCAGAAAAATTAACTTGACTTAATCTTCATTTTGATGTCGAAATAAAAAATATTCAATATTTTAGGGCATTAATTTACATCTTCATAGAAGCGGTCAAATTAATTACTATTCACAAGGATAGAGTGTTTCTTTTTAAATTGAGCTAAGTTAACTTCATAATAGAGCATTTTAGAATATTATGCTCTGATTAGCACTATCTGTCTCTAATCAACGAACTAAAATGAATACAAGCGGAACGATGAGTGATTTTTCTACTACATCATTGAGTGTATGTGATAGATCCAAGAAATTATTAGCATTGTTAGGTGAAGATCTTCATGAAAAAGAAGATGTTCTTTCACTAGCTTTGCTTAGTGCCATTGCTGGAGAAAGTATTTTCATGTTAGGCCCTCCAGGTGTGGGTAAAAGTATGATTGCCCGCCGATTAAAATATGCATTTACAGGTGGAGATTCTTTTGAGTATCTGATGAACAGATTCAGTACTCCTGATGAAATCTTCGGTCCTATTTCAATATCAAAATTAAGTAAGGAAGATAAATACGAACGTCTTACTGATAACTATCTACCAGGATCTTCTGTAGTTTTCCTAGATGAGATCTGGAAAGCTGGTCCTTCCATTCAAAATGCTCTTTTAACTGTATTAAATGAGAAAGTATTTAGAAATGGAGATCAAGAAATTGAAGTAAAAGTACATGCTCTTTTGTCTGCATCTAATGAACTTCCTGCAAGAGGTGAAGGCTTAGAAGCTATTTGGGATCGTTTCCTAGTTCGTGTTTATGTAGATAGAATTATCGATGAGCAAAAGTTCTTCGATATGATCACTTCTTCTAAATATGCTAACCCAGTCGTTAGCGAAGATTTAAAATTTAACGAAAAAGAAGTAGATTCTTGGAGTCCAATGATCGACTCTTTGAAAGTACCCAACGAGGTATTAAGTGTTATTGCTATTGTTAGAAAATACATAGAAAGATATAATCAATCTACTGGTCCTGAACCAGAAAATAACATTTATGTATCTGATCGTAGGTGGCATAAAATTGTCCGCCTCTTACGTACTTCTGCATTTATGAACGGCAGAGAACGTGTAGATCTTTCCGATTGCTTCCTTATTGCCAATTGTATTTGGCACACACCAGATCAGATTGATATGGTTAGGCAATGGGTTACAAGATCTATCCAAAAGTATGGTTGGAGTACTAAATACAGTATGGAAACAGTTCGCTCTCAATTAGAAACTTTCGAAAGAGACGTAGATAATAAAACAAAAGAGGAAAAAGAACTTTATGTAGAAGCTCCTACAATGATAGATGGTGAGTACTATTTAATCGAAGGGTTTAGTAGTATGAACAACCGTATTCTTGCAGATGATTTTGAAATGATGGGCAGAGGCACCAACGAAATCATGCTATATACTTCTACTGGCAGAACAGAAGCTTTTACTGTTGGTCGTATTTCTGATACAGAAATTGAAGTACGTATTGGTCATGACTATCACAAATACAAATTAAAGTCTGCTAAGGAACATAAAGTCGGAAGAGTTTCTATTAGTATCTCTGATGAGATCAAACAACAATTAAATAAAGAAGCCGATCTACTATTAAAATATCTTGACAAGATCTCACAAGAGGTAGAAGAAGTAAGATTAAGTAGAGAAGAAGGTGTTGGTAAAAATATTTTCTTATCAGAAAACTGGCGATCTCTAATAGATGAATCATTAAATGACCTTTGGAAGCAGGTATTAAATTACAAGCTCCAAACGGAAAAATTAAAACGTAGTTATGGAGGTTAAATCTTCCTTCGAAAAAATAGAAAAATTTAAAATGTTCTCCGCTTTAGGTGAGGCAGAGGACAGAGAAGTTTTAGGAATCTACTTAACAGATATTGCTAAAGGTCATGAACCTGATGCGCTTAATTCTAATTTTTCTGATATGGCTTTAGGCTATAAGAATATTATTGATGATGTTCTTGAAACACCTGGTCTTAAAGATTCTATTCGTAGACATGCCTCTTTGAGAGAGCATGTTGTGAAAGAATTGATAACTCATATCGAAGCTATTGCAGAGACGACCAATCAACCCCCTGAAATTGATAAACAAAGAAAGAAATTAAGTCTTCCTTTTGGAATGCGTTCGGGGAAAGCTAATGGTGACAAAGGCCGTAAAGGACAAAGTATGATGTCCAAAATGGTTGAAACCATGCGTAAAATACTTGGTGGTAAAACTCAAAAAAGGCAAGATGACCTTATCAAGAAGCTTTCTGATAACGCTGTAAAATTCGATAAATCCCAAAGTATGATCAGTCAATTGATGGATCATCTTGGATTAGGTTATGAAAAAGCAAAAGGGCGTTGGCAATCAACAGGTTTTGAAGTACTCACTCAATACGAGAGATTATTAGAAGATGAGGAAATGCTCAAAGAGTTAGTCGACCTTCTAGGAAGGTATGCAAGTGCTGAATTACAAGAGGAAAGAGAGCAATTACAAGAAATTGCAATTCAACCTTACCGTAAAACAGTTACGCATGGTAAAGAATCCTTAACTGGTATTCATGAAAGTAACGACTTATCTCAGATACTTCCATCGGAAGCTGCTTTTTTAGGAAAAGAAGAAACAGAAATTATCTTTTACAAAAAGTTTATTGAACGAAAACTACAAACTTTCGAGTTAAAGACTGAAGAAAGAAATCCTAAAAAAGACGACAAGGGTACTAAAAAAGAAAAAACAAGCACAACAGAAGATGTTGCCGGACCAGTAGTTCTTTGTATTGACACAAGTGCTTCTATGTTAGGTAAACCAGAACAAATTGCAAAAACTTTATGCTTTGCCATTATGAAAATGGCCTTAGAAAATAAGCGTAAGTGTGTTTTATTCTCTTTTGGAGCAACGGAAGATGAGATAAAGAAAATAGATTTAAGTAACCTTCACGAAGGTCTTGAACCTCTCATTCAATTTTTATCAATGTCTTTTAGTGCTGGCACCAATGCAGGCCCTGCCCTATCTACTGCAATAGATACAATGCAATCAGATGATTATAAAAATGCTGATTTAGTATTAATCACTGATGGTAAAATTCCCCCATTTGATACTTCTTTATTACATAAACAAAGGAAAGCTCAATCAAAAGGATCTAGATTTTTTAGTATTACTTTCGGCCCTGAAAACCCTGATGAACTTAAGTCATTTGATTTGGTTTGGAAGTATAGAGCCAGTAATAAAAATAGTTTAGAAGAATTTGCTAAGAAATTAAAGAATATCAGAAGGGCTAAAAAAGAAATATAAAAAAATACCTACTCCATTTCGAGTAGGTATTTTTTTGATGAAAATTATAATGTCATTCTATTGAACAATCACTTTCTTAACTACTTTATTTTGACCATTTACAATCTCTACAAAGATCATTTGGTCTTGAGTATTTACCTTATATGTCATTAGATGATCAACATTAAATTGATCCATTTCCTTTCCATCAAGAGATAAAATTTTCACTGATAAAACTTCGTCTGTAGTCGATTGAATAGTAATCTCATTACCTCTTTTTACTGGATCTGGAAAAACACTAACTACGTTATTCAAATCGTCATTTTGACCAATTGATACTGAAGAGAATATTTCTTTATTTCCATCAAAATCAATTTGAGTTAAACGATAATATACTTTTTCATTTGTATTTGATAGCTCATCAAATACTTCATAATCTAATTGTGTATTGCTATTACCAGCTCCTTGTATTTCTTTCACTGTTTCCCAGTGTCTTTGATCAAAACTTCTTTCTACCACAAATTTTTCGTTATTTTCTTCTGAAGCTGTTGACCATTTTAAGTCTACTTCTTTTTGGTTGAGTGTGGCATTAAATGATATAAGTTTGATTGGTAGGTTTGTTCCTATTGTTTCATCATGAAGAGTAAAAACACCAAATTCAGTTACAGGACCATCAGTAGAAACAAAATCTGATAATGTATGCTCATGAGCATCTGAAATCCATTCATGTTTAGATGAATCATATTCAATCACATCTAATTTAGTTGAATCAACTGAAGAAAATTCTGTAAATTTTTTGTATAAAGAAACTACTACTGGAGATGGATTTGCTGTGGTAGCATTTAAAACCCAATATTCATTTGCTGCGATATCTTGACCATTACCTGTCAAATGAGCAGTTCTTAAATTATTATTCTTGTATTGTGCTTCGTAGATTGTTGACACTTTTCCAGGTTTACTGATTTTTATTGGGTGATATTTGGTTCCATCACCAACTGGGAATGTAAAAGTATCTGTGAAGCCTTCTTTTATTACTTTTACAGCTAAATGAGAATTACTGGAGGGAGACGTATGAATATCATAATCTGAACCGTCTTCAAAAATAAATTTAATATTAGAATTTTCTGCTGTAATTATCCCTTTACCAAAAGTAATTTCATCTGATAAATGTAGATCATCTTTTAAAATTACAGCTCCAGTTGTGTTTAATTCAATTTCATTAAATTTTAAACCTGAAGACATCAAATTATGATCACTATTTGAAGTTAGAATAAGTCTAGATGAATCTGTAAAAGAAAAGCCATTTACTATATTATTAATGAGACTTTCATGTAATTTAATTTCAGTATCTCCTTCTATTGTAACTGTCCCATTATTAATTAAGTTCTCAATCTCAACATCTGCATTATTAGCCTTAAATGTTGCATTTTTATGAATGTTTAATTCACTTGAAGGAGCATATGGATTATTATAAATTCCCCATAATAACGATTTTGTTTGTAGATCTAAAAGCCCCCCACTGAGAATATTTAAGTGAACATAAATACTAAAGTTTCCCACCCTTAAATTTGAATTATTATTATCACCCACAGTTACTTTTCCTGAAATATCACAATCATTCACTCTCACTATTCCCCCATCCTGTACTTCTAATTCTCCTTCAACTATTAATCTAGAACCATACATGATATCATTTGATCTAATAATTAAAATATTTGGGGTATTGGCAGGTATCTTATACGTTGGTATTTGATATTTATCATGATTATATTGGTTAGGTATTATATTGGGTGTCCAATTCAAACTATTATTAAAATCTGAATTTTGACTACCATTCCAAACAACTTCATTTCCAGTTATATGTGGATGCTTTTTTAAACGTTGATTTTGAGCAAATAACTTTAATTGAAAAACTGATAATAACAGCAGTGAAGCAAATAGGTATTTAGGTATAATTTTCATCGTAGTATCTTTTCTATAGTGAATTAACATTTTAGTATACTTAAAAAATGCTAAAACAGTTTTCAGAAAAGAGTGAATAGTAACACCCTGTAAAAGATGTTAAAGTTTATTATCTAAAATCAGTTAAAATTAGCGGTAGCATTTTGAATTGAGCATAAAAAAAGCGTTGAAAAACGCTATTCTTAATCTTTACTTGAAGGATTTTTTCTAACCTCATTCACCTTATACAAACTAGCTTTCATCTTTCGTTCTAAGAAAGCATGAGGTTCCTTTTTTCTTGATACATACACAAAAGCAAGTTGTTCGACTTTATCTAGTGGAATATCAATATTCAAAATACCTTTATTTAATCGATAAACTTCTCTTAGTTGCCTTTTGATTCTATTTCTATCAACGGCATGCTTGAAGCCTCTCTTAGAGACTGAGAATAGTACTTGTGGGGGAATAGATGCATTTTCTACATCTGCAGATAAAGAATAGTAGATTTTGAATGGAAAACAAAAAACAGACTGCCCATCTTTGAACATCTGCTCTATCTGACTTCTACTTTTAAGGTGCTCATTTTTAGGAAAAGTGGCACGTTCGTATGTAGGTAAGTTCTTTTTTTCCATAATTTGATTTTAAAAAGGGCAAAAAAAAAGTGAAGGTCCGTCGCATTTGCTGCCGCCAGACCTCCAGCTTTTAACCTTTTTTGCGGGCTTCCGCGAAGTACCCAAAGGTACTTCGCAGAGACGCTAGATAAAAGCTGCTAGACACAGAGTGTCAATTATGCGTTAGCGGCAGCTTTTTGTTTTTTTGCAACTTGGCGCTCAGCTTTTTGAACTTGGCCTTTGTTGTAATTCAATTTCTCTTGATTTTTCAAGATTTTTTTTGCGATACGAGTTTTCATCACAATAATGTTTTAGTGTTCTGAAACACATCCTACTTTAGGATGCTAACTACGCCTTGTGTTTTCTAGAGTCAGAAACTGTAAGGCTCTTTCTTCCTTTTTTTCTTCTACTTGCAAGAACGTTACGTCCGTTTGCTGAAAGCATTCTTTGACGGAAACCGTGTTTGTTTTTTCTCTTGCGGTTCGAAGGTTGAAATGTTCTTTTCATCGTACTATGTAAGATTAGAATTTTTCGGCTTGCAAAAGTAAAAATACTTATGCAAAATGACAAGCTATTTTACTGTAAATACAGAATAAAACGAATTTTATCCTTTTAATTTCAATCACATTAACATAATTGAGTATCAAAAGGTGTTTTAATCCTTACAATAAAACAACAACTAACCGTAATATTTCAATTAGAATATGGTGATTATCAATCGTTAAGTTCACATAAACATACTGCACTTCAAATCACCGGCTGACAAAGGTAAGAATTATGTTTTGAAATACTATATTTTGAATCAATTATTTCTCATATCAACCAACTGAATTAAATTCATTAACATCTTTAAATCAACACATTAGCAATTTTATAATGAATGTTCAAATAATAAAAAAGAGTCTGACAATCTATGTTTGATAAAAATTATGAATCACTGAAAGTGATATTTCTAAATAGTTTAAAAAAGTATAGAGATAAAAAAAAGGCCGCAATCTCTTGCCGCCTTATTTATATTCGCTATCCTTACTTATTTCGTAACTGATAGATTTTCATCAATTTGATTGACTATTCTATAGAAGTCTACCGATTTTTCTACAAAATCATAATCAGACATTTTAATTCTTAATAATGGCCCACTGTATTGATCGATCCATTGATTATAAAGAGTATTTAATCCTTTTAAATAATCTTCTGGAATAGTTTGTTCATAAGATCGACCTCTTTTCTGAATCTGAGCTATTAGACGTTCATAGTCTGTGTCTAAATAGATCAATAAATCCGGCTTAGGAAGTTGAGAAGACATACTCTTAAATAGTTTCCAATAAGATTCAAAGTCTCTGTCATCCATAATACCAGAAGCATGTAAGTTCTTCGCAAAGATATAAGCGTTCTCATCAAAAGAACGATCTTGAATAATAGATTTAGGTGCATCTTTCAAGTCCAACATTTGTTGAAAACTATTATCTAAGAAACGCACTTGAGCATGAAATGCCCATCTAGACATGTCTTTGTAAAAATCTTCTAAATAAGGATTATCAGCAGTACTTTCAAATTCAGGAATCCAATTAAAATGTTCTGATAACATTTTGGTAAGTGTTGTCTTACCAGATCCAATATTTCCTGCAATGGCAATATATTGCATTATGATCGATGAAGTTCTTTAATAATGGTATTTAATTAGGTGTATTCTACCCTAGAGATAAATAGAATACTATAAAGCAGCAAAAAACGTGTGCTATAATTTACTGTATAACACACGTTTTCTTAAAACTCTTAGGTTATACTCTTGCTTTTTGAGCATGTAATTCAGCATCAATACTTCCGATGATTTGCTGAAGATGTTTATCATTTTCAACAAAATCCATATCCTCCATATCAATAACTAGTAATTTCCCTTGATCATAGTTAGAAATCCACTCTTCATAATATTCATTCAAGCCAGTTAAATAGGCTCTTGAAATACTTTGCTCATATTCACGACCACGTTTTCTAATATGATCTAATAATTGAGGAACAGATGTTCTTAAATACACTAACAAATCTGGTGCAGGTGCATTTTCAGTCACAGAATTAAATACTGCATTAAATGTTTCAGTATCACGATCTGTAAGATGATTATCTGCATTTAACTGCCTAGCAAAAATCTTAGCATCTTCGTACAACGATCTATCTTGTATAATCGGTTGTTCTGTTCTTGAAACTTCCATTACCTGACGGAAACGACTGTTTAAGAAATATACTTGAAGAGGGAATGCCCATCTAGACATATCCTCATAAAAATCTTCTAAATATGGATTATCGTCTGCACTTTCATAACGAGGTTCCCAACCAAAATGAGCTGCAAGTTTTCCTGTTAAAGTAGTTTTACCACTACCAATATTTCCCGCAATTGCGATATACATTTTTTCTTAGATTAGTTGTTAGAGAATTATACTAGTGTTCCTGTTGGAGTTTTACGAATACGCATTGCAGATTCGATTGCAGAAGCTATGCGCTCAAAATCATGTTCATTTGATACAAAATCCACATCATTTACATCAACTACAACTAATCCACCTTTATCATAACCGTCGATCCACTCTTCGTAAAGGTCGTTCAAGTTTTGTAAGTATTCAGTTGGAATAGTCTTTTCGTAATCACGTCCTCTTTTTTCAATATTTCTTTGAAGCTTATCTATGTCAGCTCTAAGGTAAATTAATAGATGAGGAGGATTTGCTTTTGCTTCGTATAATTTTGATAAGGCTGTATAGTTTTCAAAATCTCTTTGATTCAATACGCCTGAACGTCTTAAATTTTCTGTAAAAACGTAAGTACCTTCATATAAAGAACGATCTTGAATAACAGGATTATCCACAGTAGCATCTTTAACTTGCTCGAACCGATGGTTTAAAAAGTAGGTTTGTAGGTGAAGCGACCATGTTTCCATATCCTGATAGAAATCTTCAAGATAAGGATTATTGACAGTACTTTCGTACAATGCTCTCCATCCAAAACGCTCTGAAAGTAGTCTAGTCAATGTTGTTTTTCCACAACCTATATTTCCTGCTATAGCGATATACATATAATTCTATTATAAGAAGTATGACGTGATTTTAATAAAAATTAATTTGGGTTTCTACTCAAATTAAACAAGGGTGCAAATATAAAATATTTGATTCGTGTAAAAAGATGATATTGAAGAAAGTCTGTTAAAAATACCAACTGACTTTAAAGCTAGTTAAATATAAAATATAACAGGGCAAATAATCCTGCTACAATCATAGCTCGAATAATAACAGGTTTCTTTTCAGTTCTTCTATGTCTCATAGCTGAGAAATCTAAACTATCCTGAATTCCCTTTATTGTTTTTTCTTTATCCTCTTGTTTTTGATACTTTTTGTAAAGTGCTTTATGACGTGCGTCTCTTTCCTCTTTATCAGCATCATAGTAACGGGTGGTAAAATCAAACTGTCTATAAGATAACAGTTTAAACATTGTAGGTCTCTTCATCTTCTTCTCTTTTTAACTCTCGCAATCAAACACATAAATTGCTGAATTTCAACTATTGACCGTTAAAGAAAATCAATTAACGGCTATTACAAAACTACTGAAAATATAGTATATGAAAAAGAGACCAAGCAGATAATATTATTATAGTGTCTTAAAATGATGACGTCTTATCGATCATTATTAGAAGAAAGTAATTTTCAATATGGAAGTAAATTTAAATTCCACTTCTCCAAAATTTCAATTGTGGCCCTATTCTTAAATGGTTAATACCATTTTTAAATTTTAAAACGATTAAACCTAATAGAGAGACTACACCCTATCATCTCTAGATCGTATTTATTTTCTTTTAAAAATATAGGATAATTTCACTCAATTTCCCCTCTTTTCAGAATCAATTCTGTAAACCCTTTTCAGAAACGTTTTTATTTTATACTTGAACGTGTATTTTTGCAGGGGATTTTATAATATTTCCATATTGAATGTATTTGATGATCATTTAAATGTGGGAAATCCTCAAAAACGAAAAACGAAAAATTATATATTAACAACAAAGTTATGTCAGCAACAAAATTTGATTTAATCGTAATAGGATCCGGTCCTGGTGGATACGTTGCCGCTATCCGTGCTTCTCAACTTGGTCTAAAAGTAGCCGTAGTAGAGAAAGCTGAAGTAGGTGGTATTTGCTTGAACTGGGGATGTATTCCAACGAAAGCTTTATTAAAAAGTGGTCAGGTATTTCAATACATCAACCATGCAAAAGATTTTGGTATTAATGTAGGCGAAGCTTCTGCTGATTTCCCTGCCATGGTACAAAGATCTCGTGGAGTGGCTGCTGGCATGAGTAAAGGAGTTGAGTTCTTGATCAAAAAGAACAAAATCGAAAAACTTCTTGGATTCGGTAAACTTGTAGGTTCAAAACAAGTAGAAGTTACTGACGCTGATGGTAACGCTACTGTTTATGACGCAGAACATATTATTTTAGCTACTGGTGGTAGAGCTAAAGAACTTCCTCATATCAAAATTGATGGTGAGAAAGTAATTGGTTACCGTCAGGCAATGACACTATCTGAGCAACCTAAGAAATTGGTTGTTATGGGTTCTGGTGCTATTGGTGTTGAGTTTGCTTACTTCTATAACTCTATCGGTACAGAAGTAACAGTAGTTGAATACCTACCTCGCATCGTACCTAATGAAGATGCTGATGTTTCTAAAGAACTAGAGCGTAACTTCAAAAAACAAGGTATTAAAGTATTGACTAATGCTGCAGTACAAACTGTAGATACTTCTGGTAATGGATGTGTTGTTACAGTAAAAGATAACAAGAAAGATAAAGAAACTACTATCGAATGTGATGTAGTTCTTTCTGCAGTTGGTGTTGAAACTAACTTAGAAGGTATCGGTCTTGAAGAAGTAGGTGTTGCTCATGACAGAGGAAAAGTTTTAGTAAATGATTACTACCAAACAAATATTCCTTCTGTATACGCTATCGGTGATATCGTTCAAGGTCCTGCTTTAGCACACGTTGCTTCTCATGAAGGTATTATTTGTGTAGAAAAATTAGCTGGATTAACTCCAGAACCAATGAACTACGGTAATATCCCAGGTTGTACATACACAGTTCCTGAAGTTGCATCTGTAGGTATGACTGAAGAAATGGCTAAAGAAGCTGGCTATGAAGTGAAAGTGGGTAAATTCCCATTCTCTGCTTCTGGTAAAGCATCTGCTTCAGGTCATAAAGAAGGTTTTGTAAAAGTAATCTTTGATGCTAAGTACGGAGAGTGGTTAGGATGTCATATGATTGGTTCTAACGTTACAGAAATGATTGCTGAGGCAGTTGTTGCTCGTAAATTAGAAGTAACAGGTCATGAGATCATCACAGCTGTTCACCCTCACCCAACATTATCAGAAGCGGTAATGGAAGCGGCAGCATTAGCATATGACGAGTGTATCCACTTGTAAGATATAAAGAAGATATAGTAATCTATATAAAAGTCACTGTTCCACATTTTGGGACAGTGACTTTTTTTATTAATTTCTTTCCCCTACAACAATTTACCCAAATATTATGAATAATTACTTCGCCCAAAAACTTATTATCATCAGTTTTCTTCTCTTCTCTTTTACTTCATTTGGTCAAAATAATACGGACCATCTAGATGATTCAGAAAGAAATTGGAATGATTTAAAATCATATGCTCTTAAAAGTCAATTGGAGCAACTAACCGACAATGAGAAATATGAGATTCTACAATTGAGAATCACTTTAAGAGAATTCGTTAATAAAGAATTAGAAATAATAGAAAACCTGAGTCAAAATTTACTTACAAACTTTGTGATTATTGAAGATCACTTTAGAAATGAATTTTTTGAACTAGACCTTCATTATCTAGATTATGATGATCAACATCCCGATTATAAAATCACTAAAGAAGAATGGGTTCAATTTCACACTGAAAAAATAAAAAATTACAAAATTTCACTTTACGATATTGAAATAGAAGACATGTATGATTGAAATCATATAATTTCACTAAATCTATGTGATGAATATTCTATTTAATAAAAATTCTTAATTTACCTTTGTAGCGTCACAAGAACTTATTTCATAGAATGCGATTTAAAATATCATTAACTTTTTTCACCCTTATTAGCTTAAATATTTGGGGACAAAATTTTGACTCTACAAAAGTCGAAAAGTCTCCTTCTCCTGCTATAGAAAAAACAGAATATCAAAAAACTGTAGATGTTTTTAAAAGAGGTATTCGCCTAGACTTAAACCAAGATAAAACTTCTTATTTCAAGTTTATACTTGGTATGCAATCTTGGTGGCGTTATGGAGAAACTAATCCTGGTTCAATCAATAAAATTACTGAAGAACCTATGGATCATTTTTCTGATTTTGCCATGAGACGTATACGTACCATGTTTTACCTTAATGTGGAGAATAAGTACCTGTTATTTGCTCAAATTGGAGCAACATCAGACGGTACCTATTCTGATATATACCAAAATGTATATGTCCACGATTTCCAAGGTCAAATTAGAATAGCACCAAAAAATTATTTTGGTTCAGGAATTCATTTTTGGCAAGGTCTTTCAAGGCTTTCTAGAGTAGGTTCTAATAACTACCTTATTTTAGATAATCCAGGATTTAACTTTCCTGAGGTAAATAGAACAGATGCTATTGTTCGTCAGATGGGAGTATTCTTTAGAGGTGTTACATTAGGTAAATTAGGTTATCAGATCTCTTTAAATAAACCTCTTATTACTGCAGATGCGGGTGCTCCATCTATTAGTGGAAAACCAATGTCTAAAACAGAAATGTTAGGTTTCGCTAATAGTCCTACTCCTCCAAGTGGAGTAAAAGAAGGAGAAACCTACCTTCTTAAACAGACGAACTACAATTACAATGGATATTTCTATTGGCAATTCTGGGATATCGAATCTCAATCTGTATCGGGAGCCTCACAGATGAATTACTTTGGACAGAAACGTGTATTTAATATTGGCGCCGGTTTTCAGTACCAACCGGGTGGAACAGCCACATACATTAAAGATGTAAATAATGATTGGGCACTTCAAGAAAATGATATCACTAAAGTTGCTGTTGACGCATTTCTAAGTTTACCATTAGGACATAAAGGCGGAGGAATTACCGCTTATGGTGTTTATTATAATTACCAATACGGTGATAATTATTTAAGAAATGCCAATGTTCTAGGAGGGTTTGCTTCTGGCGGAGATTCTCCTCAAGGTGCTGGTTTTGCTTTTTATTCTCACGGCACAGGACATATATTCCACACAGAACTTGCCTATACGCTACCTGAAACAATTTATAATTCAGAAAAGAAAATACAACCTTACGTAGGTCTTTCTTGGAAAGATTTAGAAGGATTAGACGAAGCCTCATGGCATGGCGACTTCGGTGTAAACTGGGCAATAATTGGTCAAAATGTAAAAGTAACGGCTAACTATTCACTTCGTCCAGTCTACATGATACAAGACAATAAAAATACAGTTGATCATCACGCAGGTTTATTTATAGCACAATTACAATTGAGAATCTGATAAGTGATTATCTGTACCATATTTATCCATTTTCGTTTTCAAAAAAAACACCTACTTTAATTAGTAGGTGTTTTTTTATACATCAATTTGTATACTTTATTTTTGTCTCGGTTTTTTATAAATAGGCACTGTACTACAAGGCTCTCCAAACATAATAGTCTTAGCTATTGGTCTTAATTTCTCTGTTATATTTAAATATGCAGAAGTAGGTACAGCTTCTTTAGAACAACCTTTAATTACTATAGGTTTATCCTCTAAACTTGACGTATCTAAATTTTTAATCGCTTTTTCAAAAAGAGCTTCTTCTAATCTATCAAGGTCACCGAACACAATAGTTTCTGCATACTTTTCGAACCTTGTTGTCAGTAACATATAAGCCCATGTTGGTATAATTGCTTCTGTCGAACATGTAATTGCAATATGTTTACCTTCATAAATACTCCAATCATGTTCTTTTAAGAATAACCTAAAATCTTTTTCACGAAGTACAATACCTTGAAAAAGTTGATCTTTAATATCGAATAGCACCCTATCTCCTTTGGGTTTAATATCTTCTAAATCGAAAGAAACCAAAGCACTTTGTGCAACTCTATTTACTATTTCATCCATTTTAATAATGATATATCGTTTACAAAAGATTATGGTAAAGTTCGTAAATCTTTTTCATAAAAATCATGAACTAAGGATTCACCTCTAAATTGATATTTAAATCTACTTAGACCAACATTTAAAACGCTACCATTGTTTTCACAAGAATGACCAAAATCAATAAAGTCTAATTTGTTTTTATTGATAATTGACATGAAAATAGCATCTAATACCTTATATTTCCTTCCTTCTTCTGAATTGACAGAATATTGGACCTTACATACTCTTTCTGTTATAAATAATAATGCTCCTCCTAAGAGAATCCCATTTCTATAACCCCCAATTAAACAAATATTTTTAGAGAAAAGTGTTTTTAATAATTGTAATTCTACTAAAGAATGAGTTGGATTGACAGTATGCCTTTTATTCAGATTAATATTTAATAAATTCCAAAATTCAGATAAATCATTACTTTCCCTTACCTCAACACCTCCCCTCTCTGCTATTTTTAAATTTTTATTTCTACTTCTATCTATAGAAACTGTGTTATTAATATTAATAATTGTACTAAAATCCCTCCTTATTAATTTCCAATCATTTTTAAACAATGCATAAACATCTTCTTCCCCTTGCTCTGATTTATATACATAAGGTGTCACTTTATAGTTTAATTTAAAGACACCTTTTAATTTATAGTATTCCTCAATGAGACTAAGAATTACAATAACTTTTTGAACGAATGTTCTTGGTCTATATAGCAACCCTCCAAATGTTACCCCAGCATGAGAGGTAATAATCTTTGCTGATATAGTAGCAGGAAATAAGGCTACAATTTTTGATTTATCATCTCGAACAATCAAAGAATAGTCCTTAAACCTATCTTTATGATATTCTAAAAAGTCTCTTTGAAAGAAAAAATGTTGCTGCATACATTTTAATGCAAAATCATCCCATTCCTTTTTATTCTTAGAGGTGTATCGTTCTAAAGTATATGTATTTATCAAACTATCTTAACTATTGAGGTTACCTTATTGGTATTGATTTCCAATAAAAAATTCAAAACTCTTGAGTATCTAAATATATTGGAAAGTTAATATTTTTTGATTGAACTATTAGAGTACGGAATCAAATTTGTATATTGATTAGCACCTATAACACTCAGGGAATGACACTCCCCTTTCTAATTTTTTGAGATTTTATTAGTAGTAAATGCGTTTATTTACCATCCTATTCCTGACTTGTATATTACAGTCAATTTATGCGCAAGAGAGCGTTCAAGAGGCTAAAAACAAAATAGCCAAAACGACCGCTATCTTACAAAATACTACGGATAAAAAAGAATCCTCTTTAAGTGAATTAAATGATATTGAAGCTCAAATTCAAGGACTAGAACATTTACTTCATCAAATAAACAACAGAGTAATTATTACAAAAAAAGAAGCATTATTGGCCTCTCATAATATAGATTCTCTAAGTAATAAAGTTGAAATCTTAAAGCAAGAATATGCTCAATTAGTATATGCTTCCTATAAAACCGGAGGCGATTTTGAGCAATTAGCTTATTTATTAGCCAGCGAAAACTTCTCTCAATTTGTACGTAGGGCAAGCTACCTTGAACACTATAAAGAGATTAGAAAGAAACAAATTATAGAAATTGAAAGAACTCAAGCATTACTTGCTAATAAAAAAGTGGAATTAGAAGCTAGAAACAAGGAAGAAGAAACTTTACTTGCAGAAGAAAAAGCACAGCTAACTGAATTAAGGTTATTAGAAAAAAAACAAAGTGATTTAATTGCTGACTTAAGGAATAAAGAAGAATATTTAAAGAATCAATTAAACCAAGAAAGAGAAGGACTTGCAGAAATTCAACGCCAAATGTTAGCGATGACTACAGAGATTAAAACAAAAAAAGCACTTACCAAAAGTGAAAAAGTGGTGGTCGATAATACTTCAAAATCTTTTAATGAATTAAAAGGAAAATTACAATGGCCCGTAACAGAAGGTGTCATTACTAATAGATTCGGTATTCGCCCCCATCCTGTATTAGAGGGAGTCACTATCGAAAATCACGGAATAGATATAAGAGTAAAGAAAAATACAAAGATAAAAACAGTTCATCAGGGTGTTGTTACCGCAGTATCTAAAGTACCTAACCTTCAAAATGTGGTGGTTCTACGTCATGATAATTACTTTACCGTCTATTCTAAATTATCAAAGGTCTATGTCAAAAAAGGAGATCGATTACCTTTAAATAAATCTATAGGGGTTGTAGCTAAAAATAAAGACGGTTTCTATGAAGTTCAGTTTCAAATATGGAATACTGATAATCAAAAATTGGATCCAGAACAATGGTTAATCCAAGATTAATTTCTCAAAATCCCCCCTTTTTTTATTGATCTAATAATCAATAAACTCATATGATGTATTCATTTTTTGATCAATTAAATCTTAAATAATCTTTAATCTTCATCAATTATAATTACATTTATTTGATTTTTACTTTTTTTAAGAGTTTAAAAGCCAACTCATAGAAAATAATCTCGTTCAATCTGAGACAACAAATAATTAAAACATGAAAAAATTCTTATTCACTATCTTCGCTTTACTAGCAACTGTTAGCCTTTACGCTCAAACTCCTGCACTTACTGCTTCACCTCAAGGTCAAAATATGGACTTTGAGCAAATTAAGACATTAATCAAAGCAGAGAAAAGAGGTGTTTTGAAAGAAAACATGAACTTAGCTGAAGACGAAAATGATCTTTTTTGGCCTGTTTATGATAAATACGAATACGAAAACAGTCAGCTAATGAATCAGCAATACGCTTTACTAAAAGAATATGCTGAAAACTTTGAAACTCTTGATGAAAAAAGAACAGATGAGTTAATGAAATTAGCGATGAAGTTGAATAAAAAAGAAATTGACTTAAATGCTAAATATTACAAGCAAATGAAAAAAGTAGTTTCTACTCAAACTGCTGCTCGTTTTGTTCAAATCATGGGTCAATTAAATACAGTAATCGATTTAAGTATGACACAAGAACTTCCGTTAATCAATAACTTGTAATACGGAGTGATTATAAATAAAAAGACCTTGAAGTGATCGCTTCAAGGTCTTTTTTTATTCTAATACTTTTGGTACTCTAAAGAAGTCCGCATCTTTCTTAGGTGCGTTTTTTAAAGCATCCTCATGAGATAATGTTTTTGCTGCATTGTCTTCTCTCCAGACAGATTGTTCTCCTGTCATATGGGTCAGTGGTTCTACACCATCGGTATCAACCTCTTCTAATTTAGCAACCCACTCCACAATATCGTTCATGCTTTTCAGCATTTTCTCTTCTTTGTCTTTGTCCAAATCTAGTCTAGACAAATGAGCCATTTTTTCTAATGTATCTTTATCAATAATCATAATTACAAATCAATTATTTATCAATATCTCACAAATTAAGTCTTTTTATTGATAAAATATCAACACTACTCACCTTTTGATGATAAATACTCTTGTGGATAGTGTTTTTTCAGTTCATTCTCAATCACCGACTTCGTTTTATTTTTTAATTGCCCAATATCTTCTAGAGTAAGTCCCTCTGTCGAAATAGGAGCATGTTGTACCAATAGCAAAGGGGTCCATTTTAAATATGGGCTTAATGATGGCCAAATTTTCCAATTACTAACAATGGTAATAGGTACAATCGGTTTTTGTGCTCTAATTGCGATGATATATGCTCCATCCTTAAACGAATTTAAAACTGGAGGTTTTCTATTTTGTGTTCCTTCTGGAAAAATTCCTAAACTATATCCTTCTTCTAATGTTGCAATAGACTTTTGAAATAAATCTTCGCTTTTCTTATGGTTATTTCTATCGACTGTGATATGAATGTTTCTGAACATCCAACCAAAAATAGGTATTTTCCCTAGGCTACTTTTTCCTAAAAAAATAACAAGTTGATCTACTACAAGTTGAAGAGCTGGGATATCTAAAAAAGAGGTATGATTGCCAATAAATACATAAGATTGTGACTTAGATAATTCTACTTCTCTTTCTCTTTTGATAGGTATCAATATCATGAAATAAGTATAATAAGCCCACAACTTATTGAGGTAATAGGTAAATGGCAGGATCTTTCTGTTAGGAACCCAAATAACTATGGCAAACAAAGGATACAATATCAACAAGCCTAACAAAAATATGCTAGCCCCCCAGATTTTGTAAAGTCTTAATAAAAACATCTTCTAACTTTATGTATTATAAATGATGACTTTAATATATTAATCATCAGCATAATAGTTGAATATAGTAAATATGATAGTTTAATGAAACATTACAAAAATGAGATATTTTTTTAAATGATGAATAAACATTCAATAATTTTTTAAGCAAATCACAATATATTTTCGGCATTTTTGATGTATAATTGATGCATTTCTCTAATTTTATAATCTGTATATTATACATCATCCATCAGCTTTTTATGCGATCAGTAGACCAACTCAATCCCAAAGAATACATTATTGTTAAAGGAGCCAAAGTCAACAACCTAAAAGATGTTGACGTTTCTATTCCTCGTAATAGCTTTGTTGTTATTACCGGGGTATCAGGATCAGGGAAATCCTCTTTAGCTTTTGATACACTTTTTGCTGAAGGGCAAAGAATGTACGTTGAAAGTTTAAGCTCCTATGCACGACAATTTTTGGGAAGAATGGAAAAACCTGAGGTGGAATACATCAGGGGTGTTTGTCCTGCCATTGCTGTAGAACAAAAAGTATCTACAAAAAACCCAAGGTCAACAGTTGGTACTACTACAGAGATCTATGATTATCTCAAATTACTTTTTGCTAGAGTAGGGAAAACATACTCTCCTATTTCTGGAGAGATTGTTAGTAAATCTTCCGTCACAGATATTGTTAATTATATCTACACCTTCGGTGAAAGTACTCGTTTTATCATTTCTTGTCCTTTAAGAATTCCTGAAGGACGTGAACCAAAAATTGCTCTTAACTTACTTCTCCAACAAGGTTTCACTAGAGTGATAGCCGATGGACAAATTGTTTACATAGAGGAATTGGTAGAAAGTATAGAAAAAGGTGATAAAATTGATTTTGAAGCCTTAGAAATGCTAATAGATAGAAATGCTGTTAAGAAAGAGGACGAAGAAAATCAGTTTAGAATAGCAGACTCAGTTCAAACTGCGTTATTTGAAGGAGTTGGTGAGTGTAGAATAGAAATTATACAGAAAGGAAAAAAGAAAATCAGCACCACATTCTCAGATAAGTTTGAAGCTGATGGGGTAATTTTCGAGGAACCAAGCGTTAATCTATTTAGCTTTAACAACCCTTACGGCGCTTGTAAAACATGCGAGGGTTTTGGTAAAGTATTAGGAATTGATCCTGACTTAGTAATTCCTGATAAATCTCTATCCGTTATCGATGATGCTATTATGCCTTGGAGAACTGAAACCATGAAAAAATGGATCAAACCTCTGACAGATAATGCACATGAAAACGGTTTCCCGATTTTCAGGTCGTACAACGAACTTTCTGATGATGAGAAAGACATACTTTGGAATGGTAAAGGAAAGTTCAAAGGCATCAATAAGTTTTTTGATCATTTAGCATCAAAAACACATAAAATTCAATACCGTGTCATGCTATCTAGGTATAGAGGCCGAACAGTATGTCCTGATTGTCACGGATCAAGATTAAGAAAAGATGCTTCTTATGTTAAAATCAATGGTAAATCTATCGTTGATGTAGTATTAATGCCAATTGAAGAATCAAGCATCTTTTTCAATCAAATTGAATTAAACAAACACGAACACAAAATTGCAGATAGATTATTGGCAGAGATCAAAAATCGTTTGCAATACATGAATAAAGTTGGTTTAGGTTACCTTACCTTAAACCGATTAACAAGCACTCTATCTGGGGGAGAATACCAAAGAATTAAATTAGCTACCTCTTTAGGTTCTGCTTTAGTAGGATCAATGTACATTTTAGATGAACCTAGTATTGGATTACACCCACGAGATACTCAGAACCTCATTGTGGTGTTAAAAGAGTTACAACGTTTAGGTAATACAGTAATTGTAGTAGAACACGAAGAAGAAGTAATGCGTGCTGCTGATGAGATTATTGATATTGGCCCCGATGCAGGTAGTTATGGTGGTCATCTTCAGTTTCAAGGTAGTATCGAAGAAGCCATTGCTACACCAGATGTGTCTCACACGACTCGTTATCTTAGTGGTTTATCAAGTATACCAACTCCAGAAACTAGAAGAACTTGGAACGAATATATTGAAGTAATTGGGGCTAAAGAAAATAACCTCCAAAACATCAATGTGAAATTCCCATTGGGAGTTATCACCTGTATCACTGGCGTTTCGGGTAGTGGAAAATCCACTTTAGTGAAAAAGTGTCTTACCCCTGCCTTAAACCGAGCATTAGGAAATCATACAGATGAAAAAGCAAAAATAGATCGAATTGATGGCAACATCAGTAGTATTACAAAAGTGGAGTTTGTTGATCAGAATCCTATTGGTAAATCTTCTAGATCAAACCCTGTGACTTATGTAAAAGCATACGATCCGATAAGAGAACTTTTCTCAAAGCTACCTTTATCGACCAACAGAGGTTACAAACCTGCATTTTTCTCTTTTAATGTAGATGGAGGACGTTGCGAAACTTGCCAGGGAGAAGGAACGGCAAAAATTGAAATGCAATTTATGGCTGATATCTTCCTACCTTGTGAAAGTTGTGGAGGTAAGCGTTTCAAAAATGAAATTCTTGAAGCCAAATATAACGACAAAAGTATTTCTGATATCTTAGAATTAAGTGTTGACGAAGCAATAGAATTCTTTGCAGGTCAAAAGAAAATAATTCAAAGATTACAGCCATTACTTGACGTTGGATTAGGTTATATCCAATTAGGACAATCTTCAAATACTTTATCTGGAGGAGAAGCACAAAGAGTAAAATTGGCTTCTTTCTTAGCTAAAGGTACGCTAAAAGAATCTGAGAGAGTCCTTTTTGTTTTTGATGAACCTACTACGGGACTTCATTTCCAAGATATAGACAAATTAATGAAAGCCATTAATGCTTTAATTGATAAAGGACATACCGCTATTATTATCGAACACAACGTTGAAGTTATTAAAACTGCAGATTGGATGATTGATATCGGTCCTGAAGGCGGAAAAAATGGCGGAGATATTGTATTTGAAGGAACACCAGATGAAATCATTAAAACTAAAAATGGTTTTACAGCAGGCTATTTAAAAGCAGCGATGGAAACTAAATAATATACTATGAGCATGACTATCTATCTTGTTCGACATACAACCCCAGATGTTGAGGCAAGTAAAATTTTGTACGGACAAACTGATTTAGATTTAGATATTAATTTTGAACAAGAAGCAAAAGATGTTCAAGAATTAATTGGTGATGTTATGCTTAGTAATATCTATTACAGTCCTCTGAAACGATGTAAACTACTAGCAAGGAAACTAAATGGTGATTTAAGAATAGAAGACCCTCGTTTATTTGAAATTAGTTATGGTGATTGGGAAATGAAAACTTTCCAGGAATTAGGCAATGAATTGAAAGAGTGGACCAAATACTTTGACCATAAAGCTGCTCCCAATGGAGAATCTTTGATGGATGTAAAATCTAGATTATGTGATTTTTGGCAAGACAATATTTCATATGATGAAGGTAAAAGTATTGCTATTGTTACTCATGGGGTTGTAATGAGAATTATTTTATGCTACTTACTAGAAATGCCTTTAAAGAATCTCTTCCGCATTCAATTTGGTTTTGGAAAAGTAATTAAAATTGAACTTCAAGAGTCTGGAAAGACTAAAGTAAACATATAACAATGAGCTTCGAGATTAAAATCCCAATATTTGAAGGACCTTTTGATTTACTTCTTTTCTTTATACAAAGAGATGAATTAGATATTCATGATATTCCTATTTCTAATATCACCAATGATTTTATGGGTTACATGAATGAAATGGAACGTCTGAATATAGAATTGGCTAGTGATTTTATTGTTGTAGCAGCTACTCTGATGCGTATTAAGGCAAAAATGCTTCTCCCTAGAGTAGAAAAAGATGAAGAAGGAAATGATATAGACCCAAGAGATGAGTTAGTAAAACATCTTTTGGAGTATATGAAATATAAGTCTGTTCTTCAAACTCTAGAAGAATGGGAAATAGAGATGTTAAACCGTGAAAAAAGAGGAAACATCCAACAAGAAGTCGCTGAGAAAGAAAAAGAAATTGGTGTAGAAGCCGAACTACAGAACGTAGATTTATTTAGCCTTCTAAAGTTTTATCAAAGTGCTTTAAAGAAACTTGATGCTCAAGAAAATGCACCTAGACATCAAGTAGTAAAATACCCCTATTCTCAAGAAGATCGTCAGAATGATATCATGGTGACTTTAAAAACTAAACAAAAGTTTAGTTTTATGGATTTGATCAAAGCTGATTTTAATAATGTAGCAATTGTTTTTAATTTCCTAGCCGTATTAGAACTTCTCTCTCAAAATAAAATAACAATCGAAGTACACGAAGGATTTAATAACTTTGATATTAAACGACTAGATGAAGCTGCTTGATTATTTTAAAAATCAAAGACTTAATTTCAACTACCTATTGTTCTTATGGGTTAGTATACATCTTATATTATGGTTTAAAATAGGGCCTAAAGAAGGTGCTGATACTTCATTTTATATATCAATTGCAGATAACATATTAAATGGGAAATGGTTATTTGACCGAAGCTTATGGTATAGTTCTTACGGATTATTTATTAGTATTTTCAGATTTTTCACAGAAGATATAAGCCCTATTATTCTAGGGCAGCTTTTCATAAATCTATTGAGTGGATATTGTTTTTATCAACTATTAATTGATAGAACTCAAAAAGAATATATCGCTTTTTTAGGAACCGCAACTTACTTGTTCTTCCCAATTTCAATAGAATGGCATTATATCGTTTATGGAGAGTCCTTTTTTACTTCCTTTACTATTCTATTTTTTTATTGTTATATCAAAAAAATTCACCGAATAGCTTTACCTCTATTATTTTTTACATTTTTCATTCGACCAATCGGTATTATTTTTTTATCCGCTTTAATTATCTCTAAAATTTATTTCTTGTATAAAAATGAAATTAATTATCGAAGAACTATCCTAGTGGGATCTTCATTAATATTCTTCTTTCTTTTGTGCGTTATTAATAAAATGCTGCAGTTTTATGGCCCTTTGATGATAGATGGATATTTAAATGCCGAAATTATTTACCCTAAACATACATTGGGTATCTCTCCTTTAGAAAACCCTTACCTTCCTTCTAATCAAGAAAATATAATCATTCAAATTCTACTTACTTTTTTTGGCAATTTTGGTTATATGGTCAAATTAATGGTTATTAAATCACTTTTATTTTGGGGAAATATGAAGCCCTATTACTCTTTCACTCACAACCTAATCATTGCTTTTACTCTATATCCACTTTATTTTTTATTGATTAAAAACAATTTCAATAAAGACCATTGGACATTTATATCTACTTCTTCCCTTTTGTACATACTGTTTCAAGGAGGCGTTATCTCACTCACATCAGAAAATTGGGATGGTCGTTTTCTTTATCCATTAATCCCTTTTTTGATATACTTGAGTACAAATTCATCAATAAAAAAACCTGTTTTGAAAAAATCAAAACAGGCTTAACTATATATAATAATCTACTAATTATTTAACTAAACGAAGATCCTTCATTGGAATACTAAAATCCTCTTCTCCTATTCTATAATTTATAGTCTCATCTCTTTTATCATATCTAACATACATATACTCAGCAGACGCGTTAGCACTTTCTACTAAATCTGCTCTATTTGCTCCAGTAAAAGTGATTTTACATTCTACATACTCGTCTGCGAATGTGTGTTGATATCCAAACTTAAAAGTTTGCCCTATCAAATTACTTGGAATTTCTTGATCATATGGTCTTTTTTCATCCATATGATATTGTGCTTCTCCTTTTAGCCAAAAATTATCTAATTTTTTACCGTCAGATGTTACATCAGCAGCTGTTTGTTCTTTAATTGATACAGCTGTTGTAGTTTCTACAACACTTTTGGAGTTTTCTTTAACAATACCTTTATCTTTTATTGGAAGTGATTGAAGTCCCTTCTCTTTTTTACTCTTCCATAACTCATCTTCATTTTTATTGGTCTTATTAAATTTAGATGATAATTTATCTGTTACTTTTGAAGACCCTTCTTCTGGTGATTTCGTATCTGTACTTGAAGTAGAAGTAATTTCTTCTTTGTCTTGTGTTTCCGGTTTTGCTACTTGATCCGGATTTTGTGTTTCGGTTGAATCTACAACTGCTGCAGTTGGAGTTTCCACTTTTGGTGTTTGAGCTACTGGCTCAGGATCTTTATCCTTATTACAAGAAGCTAACGATAATAAAATAGCTAAAGGTGCGATGAATTTGATTGAGTTTTTCATGATAATTTTAGTCAATTAATATTTTAAGAAGATGATTTATTTGATCTAGTTTCACGAGTTTATTTTTAAACACATGAGTAAAGAATTTATTTTTGTATACTCTTTAATTCTTTTACTGGGCAAGAATAAGTGCGTCCCATAGCGATAAATGAAATCGTTTTTGTCTTCTCAGAATAGTCAAAAGAAAGATAGTCGTTACCGTAATCTCTCATTGTACCATCATTATCTGTTAATCTAATAGCTACTTTGATATAATCTTTTGATAAAACTAAAAATTCAACATGAGATATAAAATCAGTAGTTCTTTGGTTAAATGCATAATAATTACCTGTCATAAAAAAACCGTCAGGTACTGGTTTCTGAGTCTCCAAATACTCTTTGTACTCTTTACTTTGCATATAGGTAGACATAGTTTTCTTTATATCTTGCTTTTCCTTTATAGGAGTTATTGAAGTTCCTTTTAATCCATTGTCTTCTTGAGGTGTTTCATCCGTAGTTGAAGTTGTTGCAGCTACTACTTCTTCTTTATCGTAAGCAGTCGGCAAACCCGCACTTGTCTACACCAACTATTTAACAGGCAGTAGTTCCTCTAGTTTATTGATAGGGTAATCATCAATAATCTCAAGTGTATTTTTCAGCCATTGATAGGGTTCTACGTCATGCATTTTTGCTGTAGCGAAAAAGGAATAAAACATTGCAATTTGTGCAGCACCTTGTTCATTACCTGCAAACATATAGTTTTTTCGACCTATTGCAAGTGGTCGGATTTTATTTTCGATAGGGTTATTATCAATGAGAAGTTCACCGTTCTTGAGATATTCACGTAATCCTTTTTCATGATTGAGAAAGTAAGTAATAGCTACACCAATATCAGTTTTAGGTAATACCTTTTGCTCCTTTGCCCATTGGAAGAGCTTATTAATAATTGGAGTAGCATATTTTTCTCTCTCTAATTGAATTTCTTCTGCTTTTGTATCTGGTTGAAACGTTTTTTCTAATTCATAGAGCTTTGAGATAAGGTTAACTACTTCGGAAGCGGGTTTATAGCCCCCTTTATAGGCCTTAAAAAAGTATCGACGTGCGTGTGCCCAACAATTTAAATGTGTAATTGCTGTAGTGTTTTCAAAATAATCATACCCTTTATAACCATCGGTTTGGGCATAACCTTTAAAATCTCCAAGGTGTTCTTTCAGATATTTCCGATCTCTTCCATTG
>NZ_JRYR02000001.1:3859130-3859814 GCF_000807855.2 Flammeovirga pacifica | reverse complement strand
CTTACGCTTCTCGGATTTAGCCCCGAAAAGCATATTCTGAAACATGGCCACCTGTGCTTTTAATTGTGTGTTTTCTTCACTTAAAGAAGTGTTTGTTTGTTTCAGTGATGCTATTTTCTCATCTTTACTCACCTCTTATTTATAGCAATAATGATACTAGAAACGCACTTTTTGATTTCTTTTTTCTAAAGAAATGCCTTCTATTAACATCATAATTTGAGCAGAGGTTAAATGAATACTGTCACACTTTCCAAAACCTACTGGAAGTTCAAATCGACCTCTTTCTAATCGCTTATAATAGAGAGAAAAGCCACCTCTTTCGAAACGTAACAGTTTGATTTTATCTTTACTTCTATTGATGAAAACATAAATGTCACCACTCACTACATTCATCTCCATCAAAGAAATAACGATAGTACTTAAACCGTTAAATCCTTTACGCATATCCGTAAACTCACTGTAAAGGTAAATATGGTCTGTATTTCGTAAGGATAACATTAGAATAAATGAATCGCTTCTTTAAGAAGTTCAGTGTTTGATAAATGAACTTTTACTCGGGTAGGGTATTCAACTGTTATTTTTTGCTCAACAGGGTTAGTTGGAGAGATAGGAATAAATTGAGCAGGTGAGTCAACGTTTTTTTTACCACAAGTCTTGGTTACCCAATAACGTAGGTGCTTTTAT
>NZ_JRYR02000001.1:3824967-3859120 GCF_000807855.2 Flammeovirga pacifica | reverse complement strand
TTCTTCTTTTCTTGACATAATTGTTGTGTTTGATTATGTCGTAAAATTAATGCGTGGGATTATAGGATGATAGATGGAGTTGCCCGACTGCTTACTCTTTATCAGTAGTCGTTTCAGCTGTTTGTACTTGAGGATTTGTTTTTGTTGAATCTTCTCCTGCTTGAGCTACGACTGCTAGACTTTCAACTTTTGGCTTTTGATTTGCTGGTTCTGGATCATTGTTTTTACTACAAGAAACCATTGATAAGATAAGCGCCGAAGAGGCAATAATTAAAATTGTTTTTTTCATGATAAGTTAAGATTTGTTCTACCTTTAAATGTTAAGTAAAATTAAAATACATGAAATAATTAACGTTCTTGTTAAAAAAAGGGACGTGTAATTAACATTTAATCACATAAAAAGGGAACTTAAATCATGTACTCACAAAACAATTAAAGTGATAAACAACACATTTACATACACTTATAGTTTAAAGCCATCTGTTTTCATTATTTTTATTATTAGCCTATTCACTTAAGTCTAAACTCTTTTCATTTATGTGATGCTCTTCACATTCTAGAATTCCCCTATAGTTTATATTGTACAAAATTTAAATACGATCATTATGAAAAACCTCACACTACTTATATTGGCTTCTGTATTTCTTTTTAGTTGTAATTCAGATAAAGAAGAAACGCCCCCGACAAACTTACCAGAAGTATCAGAAATAGCTACCTATAGAATTACCTTTCAGGGTACTTGGTCTACTTCTTCACACCCTACAGATTATCCTTCAAACTCCCATTTTTCAGGAGTTATAGGAATGACCCATTCTATAGATACTTCTATAGTAACTACTGGAGATATAGCCTCAGAGGGTATCAAAGTGATGGCAGAAACAGGTGGTAAAACTCCGTTAACGAATGAAATAAATGATATTATAGAAAAAGGTAATGCCAATTTATTAATAAGTGAAAGCGGTCTTTCTACTGGGTCTGATAATATCATTTTTGAAATCGAAGTCAATAAAAACTTTCCATACCTCTCTTTATTTTCAATGATTGCTCCTAGTCCTGATTGGTATGTAACTATTAATAAATTTAATTTATATGATGACGAAGAGTGGGTAGAATCTATTACAATACAACCTATGCACCTTGATGCTGGAACGGATAGTGGCACTACATTCACTTCCCCTAACACACCAACAACTCCACAAGAAGTAATTAGTCAAATAACAAACGCTCCTTTAGGAAATGGTGAAATGGTAACCCCTTCGGTAGCGACCTTCACCATAGAAAGAATAAAATAAAAAAAGGGAGAATTAATTCTCCCTTACTTCTTCTGGTTTTTTGAATTGAATGTTTTCCCATCCGGACCCTATATTCAAATCTCTTTGAGGGAAAGGAATAGAAATACCTTCATGCTTAAAACGCTCAAAAAGCTTATAGTATATCATACTTTTCAAATGTCCAGGTTGAGAATAATACTTAACTGTCCAAACATTTAATGTGAAATTAATTGAATTATCGCCCCATTCGACGAACATTAAATCTGGAGCAGGACTTTTCATTATCCCATCTATATGATTAATTACTTCTAAGGTTATTCTTTTTACCTCATTAGGATCTTCATTATAAGAAACACCAATTGGTATTCTCAAGCGAACTCTCTTTTCATTATGAGACCAATTGATCACATTATTGGATATAAACTGAGAGTTAGGAACAATAACTGTAATGTTATCATTAGTAAGAATAGTTGATGATCTTGAGTTAATTTCTACTACTTTTCCTCGCGTATCTCCTATTTCAATCATATCACCAACTTTAATTGGCTGCTCAAATAAGATAATAACACCTGAAATAAAGTTATCAGCAATAGTTTGTAAACCAAAACCAATACCAACACCTAAAGCACCAATCAATACTGATAATGAACTTAGATTGATACCGGATGATTGAAAGATGATGATACAACCAATTGAAACGAAGAAATACCTAGAAATTGTTCCAATATTATAGCTTACAGATTCATCTAACCCATATTTGGGTAAAACCCTATTCACTAACATTTTCTTCAGTTTGCTTGAAAGTACAAATACCAATACAAAAGCAAAAAGAATGGTAATTATTGATAGTGGAGTAAATTCTTTTCCTCCAATATGAAAAGGGTAAGTAAAAATCTCTACGATTAACTCAAAAAAACTATTCTCACTTAATTCTTCCATAGTTGATTAGCAAATTTAGATTTAATAAAACTATTAATAGTAATCGTTTTATTTATATAAAATAAAAGGCTACCATTAAGGTAACCTTTTATATCGAAAATTAGATTTTATCACTTTAAAAATTAATTCCCTGATAATATTTTTTGATATCTAGCATCATCATTCAGCACCTCAACTGCTTCAATCACATCTAGATCAGCAGTAAATGTCGACTCTATCTCACCTGCTTCCAAGTAGTATCTCTTACAGATTTCTGCTTCTAACACATCTTTGATTTCATCTTTGAACTTAATTACATCAGATTCTTTATTATGATAAACTTTCTTTTTCAAGTTTTCAATTTCATCAATAATATCATCATAGTACTTATCTTCTTTAGCACTTTTCTCAAGCTCTTCCATCGTTACCTCTACTTTCGTTTGGTAACCATAGTCTTTATCTTTTATCCATTCAACAAAATCATTGAATTGCTCATCAGACAATTTAAAATCTCTTGCTGCTACAATTTTTTCATTCTCGTGATGGAATTTTGTTGCATAATCGAAGATCAATCCTTTAAGAATTAAAGACACAGAAATTTGAGCAAAGTTAAATGGCTTCACTTTTATATCTGGAGCTACACCACCACCGTCTAAAACAGGTCTGCCGTTAGCTGTTTTAAACTGTTCTCTTAAAGAATCGGCTACAACAATTGCTTCTCCATCTTTATTTCTGTGACTGTAGTCTATTTCTTGTATACATCTTCCCGAAGGGATATAATATTTAGCTACTGTAACTTTTAGTCTTGAGTTGTAGTCTAAAGGTCTTGTTGCTTGTACTAAACCTTTACCAAAAGATCTAGAACCTAACAACACTCCTCTATCATAATCTTGGATTGAACCCGATACAATTTCTGCAGCAGATGCTGACCCACCATTAATTAATACAGCTATTGGAATTTCTGTATCAAGAGGAGGATTCATTGCTTTATAAGTTTTATTCCAATCTTCGATGCGTCCTTTGGTATAAACTACATCAGAACCTTTAGGAACAAATAGGTTAACAATACTAACAGCTTCATTTAAAAGTCCACCTGGATTTCCTCTTAAATCTATGATCACTTTAGAAGCACCTCTATCTTTTAATTCAGTAAGTGCATCACCCACTTCTTTACTTGCATTTCTTGTGAAATCAGAAAGTTGAATTAATCCAATATTATCTGTTACCATCCCATAGTAAGGAACATTGTTTATTTGGATTTTTTCTCTTTTCACCTTCACATCAAAAGGTTGGTCATTTCCATAACGTTTTATAGTTAGAGTCACTTCACTTCCAGCTTGACCTTTTAAGTATTTACTTATTTCGCCAGTATTTTTACCAGAAATTTCATCACCATCAACCTTCATAATTACATCACCAATTTGCAATCCTGCTTCATAAGCTGGATAGCCTTCGTTTGGTAGAATGATAGTAATGTCTCCATTTCTATTTCCCACTACAACACCCAAACCTCCATATTCACCGGTGGTCATCGTTCTGTAATCCTCAATTCTATCTTCTGGGATATAATTAGTGTAAGGATCTAAGGTAGCAAGCATTGCTTCAATACCTGTAGTCATTAATTCTGATGGATTAACATCATCGACATAATAAGTATTGACTTCTTGATAAAGTTGAGCAAAAATCTTCATGTTCTTTGCAATCTCGAAATAGTGATTACCTAATTTCTCACTCGTAAAAGAGAAAAACAATAGAGGTAAAACTACTAATGAAGTCAAAAATATGTGCTTTCGTTTCAAACGCATATGGAATTGTATAATTAATATTAATGGTAAACCTTTTGGGTGATACCTAGAGTGAATCAATGTAACTAATAAAGTTAGTAGAAAAATAAATAAAAAACATTTAATAATTCATGCAAAAGATACTTTTTCTATAATTTTTACCACATCTCGAAAAAATGATCACATGTTTTGTTATATTTACAATTCTTAACACACAAACAAGAATATGCTTATACTATGCTGACTCGTGTTAAGAACCATAAACTATCTTCAGGCTGATATGAAACTTACTAGATTTCTACTTTTTGCTATAATTTTCGGGCTACCTAATATATCCATTGCACAAATGGAAGGAAGTGTTTATTCTGTCACTGGACGTGGCGGAGTCGGGACAACCTTTGTCACAGATTACCAAACAATTGGTATCAACCCAGCTAACCTAGGTATTAAAAAAAATTACCGTGATCCTAAATTCACATTCGGATTATTAGAATCCAATTTTATCTTCTCTTCAGAAGCCATTAACACTAATGAGTTATTAGGAGCTATCACAGATTATAAATCCACTAAATTTAATTTAGATGAAAAACAAAGAGCAGTGGATAAATTTAGTGGTAAGGTGACTACTGTAGATGCTAGTGTTATGCTTTTTGGTGCCAGTATGCAACTTCCTAAAAAATGGGGTGGTATAGCAATTAGTATTAGAGATAACATTCATACAAGAGTTAAAACAAATTCTTTTGCTGCAGAAGTAATGTTTTTTGGCGCTACTTCAAGTTATTTTCCAAAACTTGAAATGGCCAATGGCGATATTATCGACAATCCAAGACATACAGGACAAGGAGAATTAACAAATGAACAAAAACAACAAGTAAGAGGTGGATTCTTTGAAGATCTAAGTGAAGCTAAAACGTATAGTGAGCTTTTAGCTGGTACAAAAACAAAATCTACTTGGGTTAGAGAATACAATTTTGCTTATGGTGCTCAGTTGTTAGAAACTTACGATCTATCTATTTATGCTGGTTTAGGAGCAAAATATCTTCAAGGACTATTAGTACTTGATTTCGAAGTTGATAATAATGGTACTTGGAAAAGCCCTGTTTTTTCTTCATCATTTGTTGATGCACAAGATGTTTTAAATTCAGCTTCTCCAGATGCACAAGCATTTTTAGAAAATGCTCCATCTCCAGATAATCGTTCATTAACTCAAAAAGCATTATTACCCAAACCAGCAGGACATGGTTGGGGATTAGACTTCGGTCTTACTTTCGTAATAAAAAGAAATTTAAAATTAAGTGCCGCAATTTCTAATTTTGGTAAAATGACTTGGAATGGTGAAGTCTATTCCATTAATGATGGTGTACTTGGTAATATTAATGGCCAAGGTCTTGATAACTATAATATCTTAATTAGTGATCAAAGTGCCTTCCAATTTGCAGGTACTAATTCACCATTAGATTGGAGTCCAAAAACCGTTTCAGAAACTATAGATCTACCCACTGTTTTACGATTTGGGGCTAGTTACGAATTCTTCCGTTTAATACATGTTGGTGTAGATGTTATTCTACCACAAAATGATGCTTCTGGAAATTTAGAAAACCCTTTCTATGCTATAGGAGGTGATTTTAGACCTTTCAAGAGTTTTTCTTTTTCAACTGGATTTAATTACGGAGGAAACAATGAAGTTTTTAACTTCCCTCTTGGAATTACCTATTTCTCTAGAAAAGGTAAATATGAAGCCGGTGTTTCTACTCATGATGTACTCTCTTATTTCGCAAGATCAAAAGATAGTAGTACAATCTCTATTGCAGGTGGTTTCTTAAGGTTTAAGATTTAATAAATTGATACTTTAATTTATCAATTATGACAAATCACGAATATTTTAAAATATTCGTGATTTTTTATTTTAATCGTCAAAAACTTATCGCGTTTACACTACAATTGATGAAACCTTCTTACTAAATAACGTATTTGCCCAATATTTGTAGTATACCTGCAAAATGTTCTATTGAGTATGAGAAGAATTTTCCAAACAATATATATACTATTCTTTTGTTTTTCATTTACTAATGTATTTGGACAGTTTGGTGTGAGCATCAAAAATGGTGACCTTATCAACACTCGAGAAGTGCAGTTGGCTATCAATATTCCTGATGCCATAAAAATGACGATCAGTAATGATTATGATTTTTATGATGCTGAATGGGTAAACTATCAAAGACATTATTTTTGGAAACTAAATGATGGTGATGGAGAAAAAGAAATATTTTTAAAATTTCTTCTTGCTAACGGACGAGAAACAGATGTTTTTGTAGCCTATACCATCCTAGATACTAAACCTCCGTTTGCTGGTAGAGTAAATTTCTCAAGAGGTAATTATACAAGAAACAGAAGAGTAGAAATAGATTTTAAATGTAAGGAAGCTACCTTCATGAACATCAGTAATTCTGGTGTATTTAGTAATGATGATTGGATTCCCTTTAGAAAACATATTCACTCTTGGATGCTTACTTCTGGAGATGGTTTGAAGAAGATTCATGTAAAGTTTAAAGACAATGCAGGAAACGAAACTAAAATCTATACCGATTATATAAAGTTAGACTCTAAAGCTCCCGAACCCAAGTTTCTTGATATTGTTCCAGATTTTGCTGTTTACGACAAAAAAAACGATATCAAATATGTAAATCAACATAACAAAATAGTTAGTTTAGAACTAGAAGCAAAAGGTGCTGAATACATGAAAATTAGTAACAGCATGAACTTCTATGGACATAAATGGAGACGATATAGCGACTACTTGGATGAATGGGAAATGGAAGAAGATATCTTCGAAGGTTTCAAAAAAGTATTCGTTCGTTTCAGAGACAAAGCAGGTAACGAATCTAAAACCATATCAACAAGAATTTACGTAGATACAAAACCACCAATAAACCCACGTATTTCTATAAATAATGGTGACGAATTCACCAAATCAACTTACGTAACACTTCAACTAAGAGCTACTGATGCCTATGAAATGCGCATCGCTAATGATAAAGATTTTGATACAGCGGGAGATTGGGAGTTCTATGCTAAAAATAAAGTATGGGAACTTCAAGAAGGACCAACGGGAACAAGAGAAGTGTGGGTTTCTTATAGAGATAAGGCAAGAAACCAATCGGACCCTGTAAAAGCAGAAATTAATTTTGATAAGGATCCTCCAACTAAAGGTCAAATCTATTTCCAAGGAGGAATAACTAAGACAAATGACAAATCTGTTAAGATGAGAGTATCTGCTGATGGTGCACTATTAATGAAAATAGGTTTAGAAGAAAATTTCGAAAAAGCACATTGGAGGGAATACGATCCTCGACCTTTATCTTTATTTCTAGGAAGTGAAGGAGGAACTAAAAAGATCTTAGTACAATTTAAAGATAGAGCAAATAACCTTTCGGAAGTTTTTGAAAAAGAAATATATCAAGAGATTAGTGCACTAACTCCTATGATTGTAATTGATGAAAATCAAGAATACAATTCTAGAAACGACGGTAGAGTTAATCTATTCTTATACTGCTTAAATGCAACCAAAATGAAGATCAGTTCACTAGAAGATTTTAGTGATGCCGAATGGATAGATTACGAAAAAAGAATTCAATATTACTTAAAAAAGCCTGATGGAGTTAAAAAAATCTACGCAAAATTTAAAACCAAAACTAATACCGAATCTGTTGTAGTTAATGATCAGATTATGTGGGATATTACACCTCCTCAAAATCCAACTTTAGAGTTAAAGGTCCTTCCTACAGAGTCAAGAATTTACTACACCAAAGATTACATAGTTAAGGTTAAAGCGGATGAAGCTGTAGCAATGCAGATCACCGAAGATTCTTCTTTTTATACCGCTTCATGGAAACCCTATATAGAAACTCCCTTTTACTATGGTATGAGTGTTAAAGGAGGCCCTGTGGGTTATAGAAAACTATATATCAGATTTAAAGACTTTACAGGTAATATTTCTGAACCTATTTCCAAAAAACTTTATTTTGATGCTACTGCTCCTCAAAACTTAGCCGTCAAAATCCATACTCCAGAAATCCCTGCCAATATTGCTACTCCTGATAATTTCTACTTTATAAGAGAAGTAGCTTTAAATATGGAAATGATTGCCGACTCTGCTTATTTTATGAGAGTGGCAGACAATCCAACTTGGCAAGGAGCAGAATGGGTTCCTTATCAAGAAAAGTACAATTATGCACTAAAAGGAAATGAAGGAAGAAAGGTTATTTATGTTCAGTTTAAAGATGACCATGATAATGTAACTAGAATATTAAAGAAGAATATTATTTGGGATAGAGATCCTCCGACACAACAACAATTAATTATTAATAAAGGAAATGAGTATACTCGAAGCGAGGAGAGAAGAGTGGTCTTAAATCCTATATGTCATGGAGCTGATTTCATGGTAATCTCTAATAACCCTGATTTTTCTGAAGGCTATTGGACACATTATCGTTCTAGAGTAAATTGGTTGTTAACAGAAGGTGATGGTGAAAAAACAGTATACGCTAAATTTTATGACTATTCAGGAAATGAATCTTTCGAAACAAGATCTCATATTTTCTTAGATCGATCTACTCCTCAAATCAATAGTATACAAATAAATAGTGAAGATAAATTAACTGGAAACCCTGAAGTAACACTAAAAATTGATGCTAAAGAATGCTCAGAAATGATCATTTCTAATGATTATAGTTTTGCATCACCGTCTACATGGGAACCTTATCAAAGAGAGAAAAAATGGAGGCTAAGACCTCATTCAGGTACAGCTAAAGTATATATTAAAGTAAGAAATCGTGCAGGTCAACAATCTGCTCCTTCTTATTCAATTATTGAATTAGATACTGATCACCCTATTCTATATAATATTTCAATTAATAACGGAGCTACTGGTACAGAAGAACAAGTTGTAACTGTTCATACCCATGCTTCTGATGATACTATTGAAATGCAATTAGCCAATTCTAATAATTTTCAAAACTCAAAGTGGATACCCTACACACAAGAAGTGGAATGGGATTTAGGTGGCAGAGGTAGAAAATATGTTTATGTTCGATTTAGAGATGAAGCTGGAAATGTTTCAAAACCATTGAAAGCAGAAATACTTGTTTACGAACAAGTAAAATAAAAGAATGATATTTTGATTCTCTTTTACTACTTCGAATATTTCAATCACGCCATTAACTTTTATTTTTTAAAATTCATTATTTAGAGTTTCTTTATTTTCAATAAAATTAACGGGTTCATAATTTCGTAACAATTCGTACTATCCTTTTCATCATTTGTTCAATTAACTGCTAGTTCCATGTAATATTCATGGTCTACTTTTGCTGTAGTTAAAAACAACAAACCAAGATGAAAACTTTTAACCTCCTAGTTTTATTATCCATAATAACTAGCATTCAACTTCATGCCCAAACCTTAATTACGGGTATGGTGAAGGATGCTGATACAGGCGAAGAAATTATAGGTGCCAGTGTTGTCGTAAAAGGCACTACTACAGGTGCTTCTTCTGATATATCTGGTAAATTTTCTTTTCAAATAGCCCAAGGAACACATCAAATAGTTGCTTCTTTTATTGGGTATAAATCATCTATTCAAACTGTAGAAATCTCATCTAACTCTCAAAAAGAACTTACCTTCCATTTAGCTATCGACGCACAAGAATTAGATGCAGTCGAAATTGTTGGAAAAGCCAATAAAGAAAGTACTCAAGCATTAATGGTAGAAAGAAAAAATGCCGACGTAATGATTGAATCTATTGGTGCTGAAGAAATGTCTGTTAAAGGTGTTTCTGATGTTGAAGGTGCCATGACAAAAATGACAGGTGTTGCCAAAGTAAAAGGGAAAGGACTTTATGTAAGAGGCTTAGGAGATCGTTACAATGTGGCTACAATGAACGGCCTTCCTGTACCTTCTACCAATCCGGATTTAAAAGTGATTCCTCTTTCAATCTTCCCTACGGATTTGGTTAAAAACATTGGAGTTTCAAAAACTGCTACTCCAGAATTATATGGTGATTTTTCAGGTGCCAACATTGATATTACTTTAAAAGATTATCCTGATGAAGCGTTTTTCACAATAGGTATTTCAGGAGCTTACAATACACTAGCAACATTCAATGATTTCAAAACGCATAAAGATGGTCAATATGAATCTTTGGGTTTTAATGGAAATGCTAGACAACGTCCAGAGGGTGGTGTTCCAACAATCACTCCTAATGGAGAACCTGGTGCATTCAACACATCATGGTCGCCTACAAGTATTAATGCTCCCATCAATTTAGGATTAAATGCTTCTGGTGGTAAATATTGGGAACTTGGCAACGATAAAGTCTTTGGTATCATCGGCTCCATTGCACATAGTAATAAATATGAATATAGAGATGGTCGTTTTGCAGCATATAATGCACAAGCTACCCCTTACGTGGATTATGAAAGAGAAGAATGGATTTATTCTACTAATACATCGGCTTTACTCAACCTATCTTTTGAATTAAACGATAGACATAAGTTCAAATTAAATAATATCATCGTCAATGAATCATTCAACGCTGTTGATGAAAACTATGGCTATAATAACGATTTAGATACAGAGACTTTATTTGCAAGAAGAAATACTTATTTACAAAATACCATTTATGTAAATCAATTTATTGGTGATCATAAATTGATGGAAAATGATAGATTGAATTTTTCATGGGGAGTTTCTCGATCTGAAACTGTAAGTCAAGAACCTGACAGAAGACAATTATTATTTAGTGATAAATCAATCGATAATAAAGAAGTTAACCTTTTCTCAAGAAATGCATTTGATAATCACCGTTACTGGGGATTAATGAATGAGGTTGAGTTAGCTGGCAGAGCAGATTTTACCTTAGGACTAGGTGCTTTTGATGCAATAAATGATAATTATAGAAGTGCACTTCGATTTGGTTATCAAGTAAAATCAAAAGATAGAGAGTTTGAATGGTTCCAAACCAATATAAGGTCTAATAGTGCCGTGGTAAGAGGAATCAATTCTAATGATCCCAACGATAGAATTAATGAATGGATCATGGATGAAACGATAAGATATTCTCCTTTTACTATTCCGAATAACTTCTTTCAAGCCAAAATGGATGTTCATTCTGTTTATATGGGCTATGATTATGATATCATGCCTAATAAATTAAAAATGAATGTAGGTCTTAGAACAGAGATTGGTCATCAATATGTAAGATATAAAATGCAAGGCGACTTAATTGCTGATCCTTACAGAGAGGATACGTATGAGTCAACCGAATTTTTACCTTCGTTCAACCTAAAATACGCTCTTACCGACTTATCAAATATGCGTTTTGCCTTGAGTAAAACAATCACTAGACCAGGTATGAGAGAATTAATTCCCTTCGAATATCAAACAGTAGTAGGTGGAGAAGCAATTATTGGTAACCCCAATTTAAAAAATGCTCAGAACTATAATTTCGATTTAAAATATGAGATTTTCCCTAATTCAGGAGAGTTATTCTCTGTAGGTCTTTTCGGAAAATATTTAGATAATCCTATTGAAAAAGTAGCTAGACCATCCGCTGGGAATGTGTATTCTTTTGATAATGTAGGTACAGCTACCGTTGCAGGAATAGAAATAGAATTTGATAAATCTATAGGCTCTATTGTTAACAATGGCTCTGAAGCATTACAGAATACTACAGTAGGTATGAATGCCACTTTAATGTACTCTCAAATGACTATTGCAGACGATATTAATACAATTGTAACCAATAGACAACGAGCATTACAAGGAGCTTCTCCTTACATTATTAATGCAAACATTGGGTATAAACAAGATTGGAGCAATGATAACATCCACTCTATTTTCACCTTAACCTATACCACATTTGGAGATAGAATTTTTGCTGCAGGAGCAATGGGTGCAGGAGATATCTATGAAAAGTCATTTGGAACATTAGACTTGATTGTAAGAAATCAAATTAAAGATGCATTAAGCTTTAATATATCTGCTAAAAACTTATTAAATCCGTCCATCGAGAGGTATCAAAAATTCGAAGGCGGAACAACAAAACAAGTTTCATCCTATCAATTAGGAATGGAACTAGGTGTAGGAGTTTCTTATACCTTCTAAAAATATATTTTCAAAAACCTATTATTACCAATCAATTAAAATGAAAAAATTAGTACAAAAATTCGCAGCTATCACAATGTTAGCTTCAGTGCTTGTTGCATGTAGTAACGACGAAACGAAAGAAAATCCATCACAAAGTGAAGGAGAAATTCTTGAAGCAAAACTAACTGCACAGCAACCAATTGCTATTAATGAAGAAGCTACAGGATGGACTCCAGGTGATTGGGCAGTAAGTGTAGACTTCCCTGGTACTGATGTATCTGATGTAACCGCTGAGTCTGCTGATGGTACATTACCAAGAAACATCGATACTGATCTTGAATTAGCCGAAAATTCTACTTGGGTTCTTGCAGGTGGTGTTCACGTTAGAAACGGAGCTACTCTAACTATCAACCCTGGTGTTAGAGTAGTAGATTTAGAAGGTGATGATGTTGCTTATCTAATGGTAGAACAAGGCGGTAAAATTGAGGCAAATGGCACTGCAGATAATATGATTGTGTTCACATCGAAAGATCAAATCCCTGGCTCTTGGGGTGGTATCATCATTAATGGTTATGCTCCTATTAACGTAGAAGGTGGTAAAGCTCACCCAGAAGTAGGTACAGGTATTGATGGTGAAGAATTATGGTATGGAGGAGATAACTCTAATGATGATTCAGGCTCACTTTCTTATATCCGTTTAGAATTTGGTGGTAACGAAATCACTACTGATAAAGAGCACAATGGTTTTACATTTAATGGTGTAGGTGATCAAACGGAATGTCATCATTTACAAGCTCACAAAGGGGATGATGATGGATTTGAGTGGTTTGGTGGAACAGCTAATGCTTCTTACTTAGTATCAACTGATAATAAAGATGATCAGTTTGATTGGACAGAAGGATGGACAGGTACTTTAGAAAATGCCTACGCTCATGTTGCTGAAGGTTGTGACAGAGGTTTTGAAGGAGACAATAATGCTCAAAATCACGAAGCTACTCCTTATTCTCATCCAACATTAAAAAATATTACTGTAATAGCAGATGAAAACGGTTCTGATTCTCAAGGTTTCAAAATCCGTGTTGGTTCTAAAGTAACAATGGAAAATGTAATTGTAAAAGGATTTCCTACAGGCGTTTCTATTGAACATGATGTTACATTAAAGCACGTTGACAATACTTATAATGGTAGTGCTAGTGACTTTACTATTACAGGTTTAAATATATCAGAATCGTTAGATAAAGATATAGAATATAAAGCTTCTAGACAGTAGTTATTAATACCTTGGTTTGGGTGGTCCAATCTCATATAATGAAGGAGGGCCACCACTTTCCTCCTTACTTATCTCAATCAAAATAAAAAAGTTATTTGATTTACTATTTTCTAATTCTATAAAAAAATTGCTTGATATAGCGACGATTATATCATTCAATACTAAAACAAATCCAATATCACAGAAAGCCTTTTCTTTTTAAGAGAAGGCTTTTTTGCACTTATAAGTATAATTGTTGATACATAAAAAAAGCTCATCAGGTTAATGATGAGCTTTTGTATATAACTTCTGCTTACTAATTAAGCATTTTGTCTTTTTTCGTATTCTTGCCAAGCTAAAGCTGAAGAACCTAAAATCGCTGTGTTATCACCTTCCAAGTTAGAAACTACTAATCTAGTTTTTCCTTTGAATAAAGATAAACAATGCTCTTCCATAGATCTACGAGTAGGCTCAGTGATAAACTCACCTGCTGAAGCCAAACCACCAAATAAAACAATAGCTTCAGGACTGAAAATAGCAATAGTATCTGCTAAAGATTTACCTAAAACTTCACCAGTTACTTCAAAAGCTTCTTTTGCTAATTCGTCTCCGTCCTCAGCTGCCAAGAAAATATCTTTTGCAGTTAACTCATCAAATGTTTTGTTTGATAAAGTACTTTTACCGTTGTTATCACCTAATAATTCAAACATTGTACGTTTGATACCAGTAGCTGATACATATGTTTCTAAACAGCCTCTACGACCACAACCACAAATTCTACCGTCTTCTACCACATTGATGTGACCAAGCTCACCAGCAAAACCATCATGACCGTATAATAAATCACCATTTACAATAATACCAGAACCAAGACCAGTACCTAGAGTAACAACAATAAAGTTTTTCATTCCTTGTGCTACACCAAACTTCATTTCACCAAGTGCTGCTGCATTAGCATCATTTGTAATTGCTACAGGAACTTTAAAATAGTCTTGCATCAAATCTGCAATAGCTACTTCTTCACCCCACCCTTTAAGGTTAACTGCCTTTTCAATTTTACCATTGTAGTAGTTTGCGTTAGGAGCACCAACACCTACTGCTACCATCTCAATCTCTCCTGCTTCTTCTTTTAACTTTTCTACAGTTGAAAAAACATTCTTTAAAAAGTTATCAAATGGCTCATCTGCACCAGTTGAAATATGAGTACTTGCTAGACATTTACCATGACGGTCTACAAAACCAATTTTAGTATTCGTTCCGCCCACATCAATTCCTAAAGTAACTGCTGTCATTTTTAAACTATTTATATCGTTAGTGTTCTTTTAATTTTAAGTGATTTTTCAATCGCGTGGGAATTTGATCAAACTTTTTTTTAATAGAAATGATTTTCATTATAAAAATTCGTTTTACGGTGATTTTTTTAATAGATCATTACATTTTTCGAATAAACAGGTCATTATTAACAAACAATTGACTATTTTCTATACTCTTAAGAGATAAACCACTCGCTCCCATTATTACTCATATCAATACCTAACTATGACCTTAAAACGATTACTACTATTCCTACTATCCTTTTCAATTATTGTCTGTTTAACTACTTGTAAAAAAGGAGAACCTACATTTAGATTAATATTTAATAAAAAGAATAAAATCAATCACGATTTTAAGGGGTTTGGAATTCAATGGTCTACCTATCAACATGCAGATGCACCCGGAGATAGTTGGGGGCATTTAATGAAAGATACAAGTAGATGGAATCTGATGTTTAAAAGACTAAAGCACATGAAACCTTCTATCATTAGAATTATCGATGATGCAGAAGACAGGTATTTTAGAGGTATAAATTCAGAAGGCAGTCCTATTGTAAACTACAACAGGCATGAAATGCATGCACTTTATAAAATTTTAGATTTTTGCCAAAGAAATAATATACAAGTCATATTAGGCGAATGGAACCCTCCTTGGCAAATGCTAAATGGTAAAGAACATCTATGGACCGAAATGATTGCAGATTATATGAATCATCTTGTTAAAGTAAAACGATATTCTTGTATCAAGTACTTTACTTTAGTGAATGCCCCTAATACTTTTAAAGCCAAAACACAAGGGAGTTATGCTGTTTGGAAAGATTGGATCATGGATTTAGAAATAGAATTTTCTAAATATCACCTTAATCATTATATCAAAATTATGGGACCAAGTAGTGACCCTACCTGGGATATGCCTTTGAAACCGCTAAAAGGAAAAGATTGGCTTTCTAAAAGTAATCAAGATTTAAAAGAAGTTTTGGGAGCCTATGATGTACATGCCTTTTTAGATGAAAAAGCTGTAAGAAAAGGTGATACTGAAGACTTCCTCCATTTAGATCCCAATCAAATTCAAAACCTAAACGGACCTTTATTTATTTCTGAGTTAGGTATAAAAGCTGAAGGGCAATTAATAAATGATGGACGAAGTAGTCGTTTTTCTCAACCCAAGGTATTTGATAAAGAATATGCCGAATTAACTACACTTGCCTGTATGGATTTATTGCAATTAGGGGTTGACGGAATTATTGCTTGGTATTTAGATGATGCGATGTTTACTGAAGCTAATGATGGAAACAAATCTCAAATTATGAGATGGGGAATGTGGAATAGTTTAGGAGATACTTTATACCATGACAAAAAAGAGTTAAACATTCGACCTTGGTATTATACCTGGTCATTAATGTCTAAAAATATCCCAAAGGGCAGTACTATTGTAAGAATAAGTAACAATAATCATCAAAAAATCAATGCCGTAGGTGTTGTAAATACAAACAATGAATATGTAATTTTACTTTCGAATTCGACTTCCTCAGAACAAATTGTGGAAATCAACTTTTCTGAAGACTTAAATAATGAAGTATTTACTTGCGTTCAATTAAATCATAAGGAAAGTTCTGAGAAAAATTCAATCATATTACCAAAAAATGATGACATTGAAATGGTGAATGATCGATCTTTGTTAGTGAAGTTGTCCAACAAAGAAATGAAATTGATTACTTCAGAGGAACTTAAATATCCTACTAATTAAAACTATGTCCGTTACAGATAAAAAACAAATCGTCCTAACCCTAGATGCTGGGGGAACAAACTTTGTATTCTCTGCAATGCAGGGAGGAAAAATGATAGTAGATCCATATAGATTACCTTCTAATGGAGATAATTTAGAACAAAGCTTACAAAACATCTTAAATGGTTTCAATCATGTAGTAGAACAACTAGGTGATAAAAAACCAGAAGCCATTTCTTTTGCATTTCCTGGCCCTGCCGATTATCCTAACGGGATCATTGGTGATTTACAAAACCTTCCTGGTTACAGAGGTGGAGTTGCTTTAGGACCAATGCTAGAAGAAAAATTTGGTATCCCTGCTTTTATTAATAACGACGGAGATTTGTTTGCTTATGGTGAAGCAATTGGAGGTTTACTACCTCAAATTAATGCTAAGCTTAAAGCTAATGGTAGCGAAAAAGAATATAAAAATATTATTGGTATCACTTTAGGTACTGGCCTTGGCGGAGGCGTAGTATCGAACCATAAATTACATATTGGCGATAATTCTATGGGAGGCGAAATTTGGTTAATGCCTTCTAAAGTTTTAGACCATGTAAATGCAGAAGAAGCTTCTTGTATTAGAGCAATACAAAGATTCTATAAAGAGTTTTCAGGAGTTGATAATGCTGAATTAACTCCAAAAGATATTTTTGAGATAGCTAAAGGAGAACAAAAAGGTGATCAAAAAGCTGCCCAAAAAGCATTTGATACTCTTGGAGAAAACCTAGGAGACGTTCTTTGTACTTTAGCAACAACTATAGATGCAATTGTTGTTATTGGCGGAGGTCTTTCTGGAGCTTCAGAATTGTTCATGCCTGCCACTTTAGCAGAAATGAAATCTAAATATAATTCTGGTACTGACCGTTTAGTTATGGAAGTATTCGACCTAACTAACACATCAGAAACAGAACAATTTGTAACTAATAACCAACTGGAAATCAAGGTTCCATTCACAGACAAAACAGTAAAATATGATGCTTCTCCAAAGATCGGAGTTGGTATTTCTGTTCTAGGTACTAGTGAAGCAATTTCATTAGGAGCTTATGCTTTTGCAGTAGATCAATTGGAAAATAAATAAAGACATTTATTCTCATAACATTTTACACTATCAAAACATTTTATTGTACTATTCTTGTAAATATAGGATGTAACAATGTTTCGATAGTGTATTTTTTTGTTTATTTTCTACCTTGCTGATGCGACAATAAATCTTTACTCCGACAAATTTAACACCCATTAAAGAATAAACATTGTCACTCGTTGTTTGTTATCTGTCTATGTAACACAGAACTTTATTTAACCTTGATAAAACTTTAATATTATGGAATTACTTGCTTGTGTTTTCGTATTATCTATTGTATTCATGGGATCTTATCATTTGATTGCTAAATCTTCTAATCAATCAAATGTATCCTAAATACATTATGAACATTTAATCATTTCTTTTACCAACTAATTTTTATTTTCTACCTTGTAAAAAATTTAATTTAAGTATGTTTTATACCAATAAACTGTATAAAACATACTTTTTTTCTTATCACAGAAAATTTAAAAAGATGCGTACTAGGTTTGCTCCAACTCCTTCAGGTTTTTTACATATTGGTAATGCTTATTCATTTTTACTCACTTGGATTTTAGCACGTCAGACTGAAGATGGACAAATATTGTTACGTATAGACGATATTGATTCAACTCGTTCAAGAGACGAATACATCGAAGATATTTTCGAAACAATTGATTGGTTAGGTATCGATTATGACCAAGGACCATTTGGTGTAGATGATTTTAAGAAAAACTGGTCTCAAGAATTAAGAACCCACCGTTATCAAAAAGCTTTTGATCAATTAAAAGAACATAACGATCTATTTGCTTGTACTTGTTCACGTAAAGATATTTATGAGCAATCTCCCTCAGGTATTTATACAGGGAAATGTTCCACTCTTCAATTACCTTTAGATACACCAAATGCTGCTACTAGAATTAAAACTTCTTCTGCACCAATCATTTTAGAAGATTTATTTATTGGAGATGTTGCTATCGACCTTGAGCAAACAATGAAAGATTTTGTCATCAAAAGGAAAGATGGTTTGTTTTCTTATCAATTAGCTTCTTTGATAGATGATGAAGATGATGGTATTGATTTTATAGTTAGAGGAGAAGATCTAGTAGAATCTACAGCCGCCCAAATATTTTTAGGTAACAAACTAGAACTCAATAATTTTGAAGAAGTAGAATTTCTTCACCATCCCTTATTAGTTGATGAAAAAGGGGAGAAAATATCTAAGTCAACAGGGAGTGATTCTATTAAATCTCTTAGAGAACAAGGAATGACACCTGAAGAAGTCTACAGTGGTTTCGCTGAATTTTACTTAGGTCAAGAAGTGAATGTTACCAATATCGAACAACTTCTCGAAATTAACTTTATCGAAGATGAAGAAGAAAATTGGGAAGATGAAGAAGAATAAAGACAAATATTCTTCAATAATTTAAAAAAACACCTCATTAACATACATTAGTTATTGTTTTATAATAACCTTCATCACCTATTTTAACTACGAACTGTAGTAAATTTGTAGCACAGCTTTACGATTTTGTTCATTACCAACACAGAAAATAAAATAGTTCAGATTTATCCTTTTATCTGTTTAATTATCGTAAAGCTTAAAGCTAATTATTAACTGCCGACTTAACCTAGTTTAGATATGAGCTACAATATAAAACACATACACAGCTACAGAAAAGGAAATGTAGTCACTATTTACCTACCTAATTTTTGTCTTAATCAATTATCACAAGAAATTACACATCAGATTATTGAGGCTTTAGAAAAAATTAATGAGGATAAAAATATAAATATGGTTGTATTTAGGACGGTACAAGAAAACTTTTTTCTTCCTAAGTTTCCAATTGAAAACGCTTCCATAATTTCAAAAAATATTATTAATAGCGATTACTTTATCAATCTAACTGACATGATTCAAAATATGAGAGCCATGACAGTTACAGTGGTAGAAGGGGCTACGAATAGTATTGGGTCTTCTTTTGTTAAAGCTAGTGATCTATCCTATGCTACAGAATCCACTTTATTTTCTGATGGGTTAAATGTAGAATCTAATCAATTGTATAATTCTGAGAAAGCAGAAATTAAAGGCATTATTACTCGGGTGATACCATCAGATAAAATTGAGATCACTTTAGACTACTTAGGGAGTACTTATGAAAAAGAATAAGTTCAATTATCTTCCATTAATACAGTAATTATTCTCTTCATTTTCTAAAAGATGAAACTGTTGACATTTACTCCAGTCTTCATTTTTATTTCAAATACTTGCAAATAATTAGCAGTTTGATGAAAAAACTTCAAGAAAACTGCAAAATACCTCAACATCAGCGAAAAGGATAAGCAATTCTTTTTTGTAGTGCCGTTGCAACTCCTTATTTTTGCGGTCAGTTAATTTGAACAAGAGACTAAATTAAAATTATATATAAAATGCTTAGAACGCATAACTGCGGTGAACTCCGTGAAAGCCATATTGGGCAAACTGTAACTTTAAGCGGTTGGGCACAAGCTATCCGTGATAAAGGTGGTTTAATTTGGATCGATATCCGTGATCGTTACGGTATCACTCAGCTATTAATCGAAGATGATGGTAATGCAGCTGCAGAACTATTAGAAACTGCTAGAAAAGTAGGTCGTGAGTTTGTTCTTAAGGCTACTGGTGAAGTGATTGAGCGTGCTGCAAAAAATCCAAATATCCCAACTGGTAATATCGAAATGCGTTTAAGCGGATTAGAAATTTTGAATGGAGCTCAAACTCCTCCTTTCAAAATTGAAGATGAAACAGATGGTGGTGATGAGCTTCGTATGAAGTACCGTTACTTAGACATCCGTCGTAATCCAGTTCGTGAGAAATTGGTTTTACGTCATAAAATTGCTCAAGAAGTTCGTAGATACCTTTCTGATCAAGACTTTATCGAAGTTGAAACTCCGGTATTGATCAAATCTACTCCAGAAGGTGCTCGTGATTTCTTGGTACCATCAAGAATGAACCCAGGTGAGTTTTATGCTTTACCTCAATCTCCTCAAACATTTAAACAATTATTGATGGTAGGCGGTATGGATCGCTATTTCCAAATTGTAAAATGTTTCCGTGATGAAGATCTTCGTGCTGACCGTCAACCTGAGTTTACTCAAATAGATTGCGAAATGGCATTTGTTGATCGTGAGGATATCATCAACAACTTCGAAGGAATGATGCGTCACCTTTTCAAAATGGTGAAAGACATTGAGCTGCCAACATTCCCTCAAATGGAATATGCTGATGCTATGCGTGATTATGGTTCAGACAAACCAGATACTCGTTTCGAGATGAAGTTTGTGGATCTAAATGACCTAGCTAAAAATAAAGGTTTCAAAATATTTGATGCTGCAGAAATTGTTCTTGGTATCTGTGCTAAAGGAGCTGCTTCATATACTCGTAAGCAAATAGACGAATTAACTAAGTGGGTACAACGTCCACAAATTGGTGCTAAGGGTCTTGTTTATGTTAAATGTAACGAAGATGGTTCATTCAAATCTTCTGTAGATAAATTCTACTCTCAAGAGGACTTGAAAGCATGGGCTGATAAAGCCGGTGCCGAAGCAGGTGATTTAATTCTTGTTTTATCAGGTGAATTAGATGTTACACGTAAGCAAATGTGTGAGCTTCGTTTGGAAATGGGTCAGCGTTTAGGATTAAGAGATCCTTTCAACTACTCTCCTCTTTGGGTAATTAACTTCCCAATGTTCGAGAAAGACGAAGAAACTGGTCATTACCATGCAATGCACCACCCATTCACTTCAGTACTTCCTGATGATGCTGAGATTTTAAAGACAGACCGTTACAATGCGCGTGCTAATGCATACGATATGGTAATCAATGGTGTTGAAGTTGGTGGTGGTTCTATTCGTATTCACGACAAATCAGATCAAGCTGATATGTTCGATGCTCTTGGATTTACTCCAGAAGAAGCACAAGAACAATTCGGTTTCTTAATGAACGCATTCGAATACGGTGCACCTCCTCACGGTGGTATCGCTTTAGGTTTCGATCGTCTTTGTTCATTATTTGGTGGCGTAGATTCTATCCGTGATTTCATTGCCTTCCCTAAGAATACTTCGGGTAGAGATGTAATGATCGAATCTCCATCTGCTGCTGATAACCAGCAATTATCTGATTTGAGCATTCAATTAGATATCAAAGAGTAAGGGAAATCATTCCACTTATTTTTATATAAATAAAGGCCTCCTTTCTAATAAAAGGAGGCCTTTTTGCATTAAAAAAGGCAAACCATCTTAAAATGATTTGCCCTTATGTTAGATCAAAAACTCAATTTCAATTACTCATTGTAAAGCACTTGTAATAAAGTCACACCAACAGCTTCTAACGATTTTTTATCAATGGCATCCATATTATCATTGTGAGTATGCCAATGTTTAAAGAATGTTTCTGCACCACTTGGATCCAGATCAATAATATCAATCATCGGGATTTTAGCAATTTCGTTCACATAAAGATGGTCGTCTGTTAATTGTGGTCCCTTCTGATCAACGAAAAATTCTCCGTACCCTTTACGTTGGGCTGTTTTCCAAACTTTTCGAACTATTCTAGGGGCAAAATACATAGAAACACCTTCTTTAAGGTAACTAGGATTTTTAGCTCCCACCATATCTAGTAAAATACCATAATAAGCCGAATAACCATCTACGTGAGGATTTTCAGCCCAATATTTTGAACCTAAACAATATCCAGAATCTCCAGATTGATCTTTTTCAAAAGCTGGGCGACCATAATCCTCTACATCAAAGAAGATAATATCTACACCCACTTTTGGTTTATTGGGACTATTTCCTATTGCTCTTGCTACTTCAAGAAGAACACCAACACCACTGCCACCATCATTTGCTCCTAATATGGGTTCATTCTGACGAGACTTGTCTTCATCCTGATCCGCAACTTGTCTAGTATCCCAATGTGCTGCTAAAATAACTCTTGTTCTTATTTCAGGGTTGATGCTTCCAATAATATTTACACCATTCAAAGCAGTACCATCATAAGCATACACTGTCATTTTTTGCTCTGTTACTTTTGCTCCATGACGTTGTAATTCATTCGCTATATACGCACCACACATATCATGTGACATTGTATTCGGTACTCTTGGTCCAAAATCAACTTGTTTTTGAACATAATTATAGGCTGAATCCGCATTAAAAGTCGGAATTGGCTTGTCTTTTACTACTGCCTTATTTTCAGTGTTGTTAGATGATGCACCATCACCACATGACATTAGGAATAACGCACAAATTACAGATAGAATCAATTGTTTTCTTATCATCAGATTTATAAAAAGTCTTGCCTTCTTTTATCTATTTCAACAAAGAAGGCCTATTAAAAGTCTATATCAAATAGCTATAAATTAGTTTACAGTCTATAAAGGTAAAAATTGTAAGAAAATCTGAGGGTTCAAACTTGAAGAATAGTTTAGTGAAGAAAAATATTAAATTTTGTGATATGATTGGCTTCAATGGTAAAAATATCATCGATTATCAACGCATTATCATGTCTAATACTTTGTGGTAAGTGTACTTTAGTATCGTCCAAAAAGCTTTTGGGAGTAATATAGATTTTTAATGCATATACCCCTGCCTCCAATTCTTTAAGCGAATCCTTATTTAACCTAAACTCTTCATTAGAATCTAAATTTGTTACAATAATATCATAATGAGCATTATGGATTTTTTTTTGTTGGCTCTTTTTTATCAAAAATTCTACACCGGTTTTTGATATATCTTGATCATCTTTATAATGCTTTACCTTCATCACATATTGTTTGGTATTATGATGAACAATTGGTTCTAACTCTTCTTCTTGTTGATTATCACAACTGAAAAGTAAAACTGATAAAGAGAGTATGTAAATAAAATATTTCATTGAGAGAGAAAATTATGCTACATAATTTTACGATGAAGTGCTTCTATCAGTTTATCAGAAATAAAAAAAGCTGTCTGTATTTATGTTAATAAGTACAGACAGCTTTATATTTTAAACGCTAAAGCGATTATTTCTCTTTAAATACAATTCCCATAGGAACCCCTTCAAAACCAAAATGTTCTCTGATTTTGTTTTCGATAAACGATTTATAAGGACCTTTCACATGTCTCGGGTAATTTGAGAAAAACGCAAATACCGGTGTATGAATTGGTAATTGAGTAATGTATTTGATCTTAATATGATGACCACGATGTGCTGGAGGTGGACGTCTATCAATTTCTCTACCAATAACCTCATTTAAAGCAGAAGTCATGACTTTCATCTTACGATTTTCATAAACCTCAATTGCTTTATCAATGACCTTAGAAATACGTTGTTTTTCTAATACTGAAGTGGTAATGATTGGAATATAAGCTGCACCTCCTAAACGTTCTTGAATCTTTCTCTCGAATTCTTTGAACGTATTAGTATCTTTTTCGATAAGGTCCCACTTATTCACCATGATCACAATACCTTTTTTATTTTTGATAGCAAGGTTAATGATACTCAAGTCTTGAGCTTCAATACCACGTGTAGCATCTAAAACAGCAATACAAACGTCCGATCTTTCGATCGCTTTAATCGTTCTCATTACTGAATAAAACTCTACATTTTCCATTGCTTTAGCCTTACGTCTAAGACCAGCGGTATCCGTTAAGATAAATTCTTTACCGAATGCATTATATTTTGCATCAACAGCATCACGAGTTGTACCCGCAATATCAGTAACAATACTTCTTTCTTTATTTAAAAGAAGGTTAGTTAAAGATGATTTACCCACATTTGGTCTACCGATAACTGCAATTCTTGGAATTTCTTCTTCTTCCTCTTCTGTATCTTCAGGGAAGTTAGAAACTACAGCATCCAATAAATCTCCTGTACCAAAACCAGAAGCAGAAGCAACGGCCATTGGTTCACCCATACCAAGTTCATAGAACTCATAAGAATGCATTGCCTTTTCACCTGTATCTGCCTTATTGGCAACAATATAAATAGGCTTTTTACTTCTTCTTAAAAGCTTACCAAACTCTCTATCTAAATCTGTTAAACCTGTTTCAACATCAACAACGAATAACAGTACTGTAGACTCTTCGATAGCAATTTCTACTTGTTCACGAATTGCTTCTTCGAATGTATCTTCAGAACCTATAACGTATCCACCTGTATCAACTACAGTGAAAGTTTTTCCCGTCCATTCGGCCTGTCCATAGTGTCGGTCACGCGTTACTCCACTTTCATTATCCATGATAGCATCACGACGTTCCACCAAACGATTAAATAAAGTAGATTTACCAACGTTTGGTCTACCTACAATTGCGACTAAATTTGTATTCTTCTTCATTGAGAATTTTCCTTTCTTCCTTACTCCGACTGTGGTAAGGTAATGATATACGACTTTCCTTTTCTAACGGTTAATTTATTTTGTCTTAACCAAGGATTATGTCTTTTTAATATTTTGTAATTCACTCCTTCCGTTTTAGCAAACTCTGCTAAATTGGAAATCGATTTTGTTACGGTAACTGTTCTTGTCTTTTCTTCTTGATATAATTGTTGAGTGGATAACTCAAAATTATATTTTTTAGGATCAGACATTATCTCTTTAAGCGCTAAGATACGGAATACATATCTTGAAGTTTCTGCATTCAACAAAAGATCATAATAATTTTCTACTTTTTGATCTTTTAAGTTCTTTAAAATACCTGTAACTCCTCGATTATAAGCTGCGGCAGCTAAAGTCCATGTTCCTAATCGCTTTTTTGCTTTCTTCAAATATTGACAAGCTGCATGAGTAGCTTTCTCAACATGATAACGTTCATCTACTTCTTTTGTGACTGTTAAACCGTAATCTCTTGCAGTACTTGGCATAAATTGCCAAAAGCCTGAAGCTCCAGCACCAGATCTAGCTTGAAGCATTAAATCTGATTCTATAATACAAAGATATTTAAAGTCAGAAGGTACATTTTCTTCTTTTAAAATACGATCAATAGTTGGTAACCATCTTTCTGCCCTTTTTAAAACAAGTATTGTATGAGAATGCCAATAAGAATTGACATACATTTCTCTATCAAAACGTTCTAATATATCCTCTTCTTCTAACGGCACTCTTTCTCCTGCAAAGTTAAAAGTATCTGGTAAATGTAGTTCATAACTGAACTGTTCTCCTTCAGAAACTATTACTTTTTCAATGATCCTTTCATTGGGAGAAATCACATGAAAAGTATACGTTAAAACCCCTGCTGAAACAAGGCCAAGTAAAAACCACAAAAACGATTTCATGAATGGTATTTATAAGAAATAAGTATAAAGGTCGGGCTATTTATTCTTAAGATCTGAATATAAACGCATTAGTTAACAAAAAACTAACTTTAATGGGTGATATCTGAATCAAAAATCTTAATCTTAAGAAAAAACACCTCAATCGATCAATTGAGGTGTCAAATATAGGGGGTATTTTTATCTTTTTAGAAATTTGGTGATAATAAATACTTACCATAGAAGTCTTCAATAATTTTCACAGCTTCTTTTGGTGTATCTACTAAATGAATTAGATCTAGATCTTCTGCACTAATATTATTTTCTTTTTCTAATAATGTGCTTTTTACCCAATCCATAAGCCCTTTCCAATAATCAATTCCTACAAGCACAATTGGAAAACGACCTATCTTTTTAGTTTGGATTAATGTGTATGCTTCAAATAACTCATCCAAAGTACCAAGTCCACCAGGCATTACTACAAATCCCTGCGAATATTTCACAAACATAACCTTACGAACAAAGAAGTAATCAAAATTCAACATTTTGTCTCTGTCGATATATGGGTTTCCGTCTTGTTCAAAAGGTAAAACGATATTTAAACCAACAGATTTACCACCTGCATCATGAGCACCTTTGTTACCGGCTTCCATAATACCAGGTCCGCCACCTGTAATAACGCCATATCCATGCTCCACTAATAATTTAGCAACCTCTTCTGTCATCTTATAGTATTTATGATCAGAAGGTGTTCTAGCCGAACCAAAAATAGAAACACATGGTCCTATTTTAGCTAATTTGTCGAAACCATCCACAAATTCAGCCATTACTTTAAAAATTACCCAAGAGTTGGCACTTTTAATCTCTGCCCAATCCTTTTTCTCAAACGCTTCTTTAATACGTTCTACTTCTTCTTCGTTGATTTTATTTTTCTTTTCTGCCATTTTTATGTGTTTATTTTAATTGAATCATATTATCTCTATCACCTTTTTGAGGTGCTGCTTTTTGAAAAGCATCCTTCTGATATAGCTCTTCTTCATCTAAGTAAGCTTTAATAGCTACGTCATCAAGAACTTTTAATTCTTTATTCAGGTTATTTATCTCGATTTCTGAAAGTTTTGGATCTTTATAAATCCATTTAAAATACGAACTACCTGTATATTTTCCTCTCGGAGTTAATACTCCTTCAAATGAACCAATACTTGCAAAAAGTGGTTTTTTATTTTCAAAAACTGACATGTCTTTTTGATTAATCCACAAAGGTAAATCATCAAATACTATAGGTCCTTTACCCCAAATATAATAGGCAGATTTAGGTATTGATTGTCTATCAATATCCATTGTTCTTCCATCTAATTTTGCATCAATTAATCTTTTTAATGCTACTGGATGATTTGAAAAAGCGACTGCATTACCTAAAACAGTGTAATATGGAAATTCAATACGATCAAAAGCCTCCCCTAATACACTTGGTAGAAGTTCTTCCACACCTATATATCCGATCGCAAAACCTCTATATTTCAACTCTGAAAAACGTTCCAAGGTTTGTTTTTCTACTAATTCATTTAGTGTTCTCAAATTTTCTGAAGCTAAAGCTGGATTATCTGTTTTGATCATCATTGCTTCCGCATTTTTTCCTTTTAGATCTCCAGAAGTTAATTTTATCCAAGCTGCTTCGTTGCCAATCCAACTATCAAAAAGCGTAGCCACTTTAATATTTAAACGATTTTCTAGCTTTTTCCATGGCTGGATACCTGCTTGAGCTAATAATGCTCTTCTTCCTATTATATCATTGGATAATCCCCAATGAGAAGCTATACTTACTTGTTCAGGAATGGTAGTTAGTAAATCTTTAGAACTAATATTTCCTGACCAAGACCACCAAATTGGTTCTAATTTTAAAGAATGATGTGTTGGTTTTATGATGCTCCATAACTCCCCGTTTTCAATTTTCCAAAGCCAATGTTGCTCACCCAATACTCTTCCTAAACCCATTAATGCTACTTGAGGCTCTTTAAAATACTCTTCCATTAATGCATAAACAGAAACTGGGTTCATCCATACTTCAAACAAAGAATCTTTTGAAAAAGTTTTTGAAGACAGAATAGTAGTCTCTCCACCAAGTTGCACTGTGGTGTAAGATTGTTTAATGATAGATTGATGTGTAGAAAAAACTAGAAGGTTATTGTATGTGAAATAATAACCCACATTATTTTTACCACTTCTCAGTACTGTTATCGCATTGTCATTCCCTTCTAACTGTGCTAAAGTATATTTTCTACTGATAATGAAACGTAGGTGATCTGTCAATTTAGACTTCCAGCCTAAATCTATTGCTCCAAGATAAGCTGTTCCTTCTTTTTCCGTTTGATAAACTGCACCTATCCCCCTATAGTCTGATAAGAAAAATTGAAGGAATTTATTTGTTCCAATGGTATTGTTCCATAGTTTTCTTTTTCCTGAAGATAAAGTTTCTGAAATACTTTCATTCCACTCAGAATCTCTTAATTGTGTCCAAGATTCTACCATATGTTCAGTTCCTACAACAATACCAGCACCTGATGGTAAAGTTGCCCACAAAGAAGTGGTTTGAAGAGAATTCGACCATATAAAAAAGCCTCCGAAAATAAAGATTAGTATAAAAAGCAATACATATTTTTTCTTTGATTTTTTTTCGGACACGTTGTCTACTATTGTTGAGGTCTCATTTTCTGTGTTCTCCAATGGAATATTTTGATTTTCCTTTGTATCGGTCATAAAGTTTTTCGACTATTTTAGAGCTAATTAGGATTTTTGTTTGATCACTAATCCAATTTTTCTGAGGTATCTAAGATTACCTTAACTACTATTTCTGGATTTGTAAATGGAAAGATATGCCCATTTTCTTCTAATATAACAGTTGATAAGGGAGCCTTCCAATGTTTTTTCACAAATTCCATGTTTTCAAAGGGTACTAGTCCATCTTTTTTACCATGTACCATAATTGTTGGTGTAGATATTTTTTGCCAATCTTGTTCTATTTCTTTAAGTGCTGCGGCATGATGTGCTTTTTCATCTGTTGCTACTTTTAAAGACGATGGTAAAATAGAATAAATCACTTTACTCTGCGCCCATTTAGAATACCACTTCATTGGCTCTAAATCAGCACTCATTGCTGGAGCTAATAATATTAACCAACTTACTTTTTCTAATGTATTCAGACAGGTATATGCAGCAATTGGCCCTCCATAAGAATGGCCTATCAAAATAAACTGTTGCTTTGCCTTCATCTCCCTTTCCCAATCTTCCATTACTTTAACAATACTTTCTGCGTGTAATGGTATAGAAGAATATTCTCTCCCAGTTGCACTACCATATCCTAAACGGTCGACAGATAATATATTTCCTTCCCTTCTTATGGAATCATTCTTCAAAAACTTACTAAAATCTGAAGCACTTCCAGGAGCTCCATGAATAAAAACAAAAGTCTTATTTGTAAGTTCTAAAGATTTCACCGACAAATAATTCACAGATAAGCTATCATTCATATTTACATGTCGAACTTTCATGTCAACATTGTCATTTGCAAATTCTTTTTCTAATTTATTCCACTTTTTATCCATTGATGTACCACAAGATGAAAGCAATAAAAAACTCATGAAAGCCAATAAATAGGATGAATACTCTATTTTTTTGATAGATGTCATTAAATTTAAACTAAGTTTTAAGACAGTTACTACATCTGCCCTTTTGGGTGATTGCATATTCAAGATAAATAAATTGATACCAATATGGAAAAAAATAAAAAATATGGTTTTTCAACCATTGCTATACATGCAGGTCAAACTCCTGATCCAACAACAGGTGCTGTAATACCTCCTATTTATGCTACATCCACTTATGCACAAACTGCACCCGGAGAGCACAAAGGTTTTGAATATACTCGTTCACACAACCCTACTAGATATGCCTACGAAGATGCTGTTGCCGCTTTAGAAAATGGTAAAAAAGGATATGCTTTTGCTAGTGGATTAGCAGCTGCAGCAACTATTCTTGATATGCTAGATAGTGGTAGTCATGTGATTGCCATGAATGATTTATACGGCGGAACATTCAGACTATTTGATAAAGTTAGAGAACGCTCTGCTAATTTAGAATTCTCATTTATTGATTTAAATGATGAAGAAGCACTTAGAAAAGAAATAAAATCAAATACAAAAATGATTTGGGCGGAAACTCCTACCAATCCAATGTTGCGTTTGGTCGATTTAGAAAAAGTTGCTTCAATAGCAAAAGAACATCAAATTATTACTGTTTGTGATAATACTTTTGCTACTCCATATTTACAGAGACCTTTAGAATTAGGCTTTGATCTTGTCACTCACTCTGCTACAAAATACATCAACGGGCATTCAGACGTTGTTGGTGGAGTTGTTATTGTTGGAGAAAACCCTGCCTTAGAAGAACAACTTACATTTTTACAAAATGCAGTAGGTGCGGTACAAGGTCCTTTCGATTCTTTCTTGGTTAATAGAGGTTTAAAAACTTTAGGAGTCAGAATGGATAGACATTGTGAAAATGCGATGAAATTAGCAGAGTGGCTTGAACAACATCCTTTTGTAGAAAACATCTATTACCCTCACCTTCCTTCTCACCCAGATTTTGCTCTAGCCAAAAAACAAATGAAAAAAGGTGGTGGTATGATATCAGTAACATTAAAAGCTGATTTAGAACAGACAAAAACGTTCTTATCCAACTGTAAGATTTTTACTTTGGCTGAAAGTTTAGGTGGTGTAGAAAGTTTAATCGAACACCCTGCTATTATGACTCATGCTTCAATTCCTGCAGAAACAAGAAAAATGTTAGGTATTGATGATGGTTTCATCAGAATATCTGTTGGTATTGAAGATTATGAAGATTTAAAAGAGGATATCACTAATGCTTTTAAAGCAGCTGGACTAGAATAAGATGGCGATAGAAATCGAACGTAAATTCTTACTGCAATCATTTGATGTCACTTTAGCTACTAATTCATCTCGAATCGTACAAGGTTATATTTGTAGTGATACCGACAAAACAGTAAGAATTCGCATAAAAAAAGAGAAAGGATTTATCACCATAAAAGGAAAATCCGACGAAGAGGGTTTGGCCCGTTACGAATGGGAAAAGGAAATTCCTCTTGATGAAGCAGAAGCGTTATTAAAACTTTGTAGTGGCGGAGTTATTGATAAAATTAGATATGAGGTAGTTGCCGGAAAACATACTTATGAAGTAGATGTTTTTGAGAAAGAAAATCAAGGGTTAATCATCGCTGAGGTTGAACTTTCTGAAAAAAATGAAACTTTTGAGAAACCTATATGGGTTGGTGAAGAAGTTACAGGAGATCCTAAATACTACAATGCCATGCTAATGAAGAAACCATTTTCACAATGGTAATGTCAAACAAAATTAATCGTATATAAAAAAACGTCACCTCTAAAAGTGGTGACGTTTTGTATTTTTATGCATTAATTATAAATTACTTCAATAAAAATTTACTTCTATTAAAGGTTAATACATCATCATCTTTATTCATTTCATTTAACCAAATTTCTGCTTGTTCTTCTTCAGACAAACAATTGTTTTTATGAATTATATTCACATTCATAGATTGATCATATAATTCAAATATGACTAATGCACCACAATACTGCACTAACACATATCTCGTTTTATAAGCATAATCTTCTGCAAAAGATAGTGACGGATCAATCTTATTAATTAGACCTGTCTTTTCTAAGTAAGAGGTGACTAGTTTTTCATTTTTAGTTATTTCCTCTTTATTATTTTGACCAAAACTTAAAGAAGTTAAACCAACGAACATAGCAATTAAGGTAAACTTTATCATCATAAATATTATTTTATTACTTAATAAGAAACATTGTTACTTTTATAACACCTACATCAACAAACGAGCAATAAGAAACATTGTTTCTTTTTAATAAATCTTTAACATAATATCACATTGAGCTCATTTATAAGGAATTGAATGACAAAAAAAGGTAACCTGTATATAGCATGTTACTTAACTTTTATTGGATCAAAAATTTAAACCTTACAAAAAGAAACATTGTTACCAATATACTGAAGACGCAATCGAAAAGCGTTTTAAATTTAAAAGTTTTATTTATTTATCAAATTTAGTAACATCGTTACAATTATGAAGAAATTATTTATCCTTATTGCAGTTTCAATCTTAGCCTTATCATGTTCTACAAATGATGAGCAACCATTACCAGGAAGTTCAACTACACGTACAGTTCAGTTATCTATTCTTTCAGAATTAATTACCCCAATGAACGGAGCGGAGCATTCTGCAAAAGATGGAGCAATAAAAGAGGGCTATCATTTAGTAGTAACTGATGCGAACGGTGAAAAAAGTCCTATAGAATTTAATTTAAATGACTTATCTATTGAGATAAAAGATGTCACCGGTTCATTCGATGTAAAGGCTTATCACCCAGATGCTGGTAATCGAATTGACAATATATACTACATTTCTGGAGAGGCAACAGGTACTAGTTCAGATGAATCTATACAACTTAATATGAGTAATGAAAATTATGCGTATATCGTTGTAGATGGTTCTCAGGATGAAGTCATTTCTGCTAAAATCAACTCCTTTTCTATGTTGCCTACTTCAGATGTAGCTAATCCTAATTTTTATGCCTATGTAATGGTAAATAATAATTACGATTTAAAAATTGAAACATCAAGAGGCCTTGTAACCCAAATGATAACTCCAAATGCAGACTATGCATACACTTATACTGTTGATTTCTCTACGAAAACAATTATTGGTGTTGAGTTAGGATTTGATGGTACGCCAAAAGATACACCAATTTATATCCCTAACGTTCCTGTAGAAAATTTATCAGGTGTAAAAAGCTATTCTATCACAGAAGAAGGATATGTTGTTGGAACATCAAAAGATAATTCTAGAGCTACTATTTTCTCTAAAGTCTCTGGTGATAAATACTTTCATCAATACGATTTCAATTTTGATGTATCGACAGAAGATAACTATTCTTTCATGAATATCTACGTCAAAAAAGCGAATGCAGGATGGGGTGAACCTACTATTAGAATTTCTTATTACACAGAAAGTTCAAACACTAACCTTCAAGGAAAGTATATGACAAATGAAGCTGGTTTTGAAAATGAAATGTACACAAAAGAAGAGATTGTAGAGAAATATACAAACTACTTAGTTATTCAATTTATGGATGGCGTTAATGTTGGAAACTTCTTCTGGAGAACTGGTGATTCAGATGATCATGCGGAGAGCTTTACTATCAGAAACATTTCTATTGATGACTCAAAAAGTGTAGATGCATACGCTCTAATCAGAGCTGGTGAAGAGTATGTTACAATTGATTATTCTAATGAAAGAATTGGTTTAACAGGCATTTCGGATCTAACTGCCGAAGGTTTTCCTACAATGAGATTTGATAACGGTAGTGATCAAGATATAGAAGTAAAACTTTGGTTATATAAAGGTGAATTTGAAACTACTCAAATTGTCCCTGCCCATTCACAAGCATTCTTTGCTGTACCAACCAAAGGAACATATAAAGCATCTTACATAGATCCAATCACTGGAGAAGAGGTAACAGCAACAAAGAATAATTAATTTACCCATTGTTCATATCAAAAAGGACAAAAGTGTATGTATAACCCAAAACTTATACTCGTTCAACTTGATAAGTTCTTTACCCTTAATAATTGATGGACATGAAACTTAGAACTACACAATTATTGAAACTAGAAGTTGTTTAATTACATGACTTGTCCTGAAAAAAGTTGACAGTTAAAAATACATTATACCCATCTTCATATTGCTTGTAGATGGGTTTTCTTTTTCCATTTTTTCAACTTCACCTTTTGTTGTAAATGAGCTTGGTTTGGAGTTAAAAGACCTATAGAAAAATGAGGTCTAGTTTGGTTATATAGAGCAATTGACTCTTTAACTTGTGTTTCCATAATTTCTTTACTTCCAAAATGAATATCAAGAAGGAATTCATCTTTAAGTATTCCATTAACCCTTTCTGCTATTGCATTTTCATAAGGATCAGCTTGTTCAGTCATACTGATTTTAATATCATTCGCGTTTAAAATTTTTGTATATAACTGACTGCAATATTGAAGTCCTCTATCTGAGTGATGTATCAATTTTTCATCATATATACGACCCTTTAAAGCCATTTCTAATGCTTCTACAGTGGTTTCAGCCTGCATGTTATTAGATAATTTATAACCTACAATACGTTTAGAGTAAGCATCTGTAATTAAATGTAAGTAATGGTGCTTTGTATTACAAGTTAAATAAGTGATATCAGCTACCCATACTTGCTCAGGACGATG
>NZ_JRYR02000001.1:3809757-3824957 GCF_000807855.2 Flammeovirga pacifica | reverse complement strand
TGATAAGCTGTAAGATATTGGGGATTCTGAAGATTTTGCTTTTCTGGTGTTTGACATAAATTTATTACAATTTAGTCAACTTATTTTAGGACGTTACAACATAGCAAAAACCCCATCTCTTTTGGAGATGGGGTTTATTTATTTTTTAAGATTATCCAATCTTAGAATAAGCATTTAGTACAAAATTCATCAAAATATTGATTGAATTCATCGTCTTTCAATCCAGGGTCTGTTATATCATAAACGGTTGAAATTCCTCTTTTATAACGAACCAAATTAGATATTGGAGAATAGAAAAATTCCATCCCTCCTATTCCTGAAAGCTCTTTTAATTTTTGATGCTCTACCGTTTGATCTTTTTTATTCACAATTCCATAGACATCAAATTTATACCCCTGCTTCTCTTTCATTTCCTTAATCATGGGTAATGTTTTTAGGAAACGGATTGTAGCTCTCATATCTAACACACTTGCTACTACAGGAACAACAACTATATCAGAAACTAAAACAGAGAAATATATTTCTTTTCCCTCAATTCTTCCGGGTACATCTAAAAAGATGACATCATATTTTTTTTCCGCTAATGCTAGCGTTTTATCAAAGTTCTCCTCTGATCGGGCTTGTTTCCAATTAAAGGCAATAACATCGTAAGACTGCTCTTTATCCGCTCCTTCTGTGGCATAAATATCTTTCACAGATTTTTGAGGATCACAATCAATTACTAATACCTTTTTCTTTGTTCTATTGTGTACTGCTGATGCGGTTAACATCAATAAAGTACTTTTGCCAACGCCCCCTTTTTGGGTAGCGAAAGAAATTACTTTGGCCATATAATTTTAATAAGCGGCTTGTAATAAAGTTTACAATGATCATCATCAAAAATTAGCAATTAGCTAACAGAGGCTGATAAATCACAAATTTGGAATGAAAATACAACAAAAAACCGAATATTTCCCAATATCAGCCCTATCCATATCAACATTATAATACATGCTTGTTTTCAATTTTGTAAATTCGCGATTCGAAAGTGATCAAATTCAATTTCTTAACATCTAAGGTGACATCATCAGTTATCTTAAAATAGTCGAAAAAGAATCTATCATTTAATAGAAAGAAATTCAAAAAATAATGGGACGCCAAAAATTAAAAAAGTTCGCAGAAAACGAATCTCGTAATTATATAGTAGAGCCTGGAAAACCTCTATTTGAAAATATAAAAGGCAATTGGAGAAAAGATGTTTTTAAAAACAACAATCCAATAGTCCTTGAATTAGCTTGTGGTCGTGGTGAATATACTACAGGGCTTGCTCAAGTCTATCCTAATAAAAACTTCATCGGTGTAGATATTAAAGGTGACCGTATTTGGAAAGGGGGCAACGTTGTTGATGAAAAAGGCTTAACCAATGCCGCTTTCTTAAGAATCCATATTCAGAATTTAGAACAATATTTTGAAGCTGGCGAAGTGGATGAAATATGGATTATACACCCTGATCCTAGGCCAAAAGATAGAGATGCAAAAAGAAGAATGACTCATCCAAGGTTTTTAAAGATGTATAAAAACCTATTAAAAGAAGGAGGGTTAGTACGTTTCAAAACAGACAGTAAACCATTATTTGAGTATTCTGTTGAAACTTTAGTGGCCGAAAAAATACAACTTGAAGCCGTTACATTCGACCTTTATGAATCAGATTTACTAGAAGAACACCATGGAATTGTAACTCGTTACGAAAAGCAATTTACTGAATTAGGTCATGATGTTCATTATTTGAAATTCAGATTCTAATTTACATCATCAAAAAAATAAAATTATTAGCACCACAATGCAGGTATTAATTGATCTTCATTACTTTCCTAATATTGAGTACTTTACCCTATTAGCAAAAGCAGATACGGTATACTTAGAAAAGTTCGAAAATTTTCAAAAACAAAGTTTTCGTAATCGTTGCTATATAAAAACAGCACAAAAAGTAGATCGATTAACAGTACCCGTTGTTGGTGCTAATAAAGGGAAACCTCTTAGAAAAGTGAAATTAGATAATACTACTCACTTTGGAGTGAAACATTGGAGAAGTATACTAACCGCTTATGGTAGATCTCCCTATTTTGAATATTATAGTCAAGAGATTGAAAGTGTCCTCACCACTCCCTATGAAACTCTTTTTGATTTCAATTTTGAATTACTAAAATTGATAAGTAAGCTATTAGGACTCAAAATCGAAATTAAAGCAACCACTTCTTATCAAAAAAATGTAGAAAGTGATCTACTAGACTTGAGAAATAAGGTAACAAAAACCGATTCTAATACCTTTATTAGCCAACAAACTTATATTCAGGTATTTGGAGATAAATTCGAAAAAAACTTAAGTATTTTAGATCTTTTATTCTGTGAAGGACCTAATGCAATTATTCTATTAAAATCACAAAACAGTAAATTAATAGAGCGTTAATATTGTTTAATAAAAAATATATGCTTTATTTTAAGTAACAGAATTTACGACTCTAACGATTAATCCATTAATCATAAGAAATTAACTTTCACATTATTTCATAAATGCTTCTAAATTCTGTATCTTATATTTTCGATATTAGAATAATTATAATTTAAATTCCCAAACCATGGAGGCAAAATTTTCAAACCGTGTAAAGGAAGTCATCTCACTTAGTAGAGAAGAAGCTTTGCGTCTTGGACATGACTACATTGGTACTGAACATCTGTTACTAGGTATGATTCGTGAGGGTGAGGGATATGCGATCACATTATTGAAAAAGCTTAATGTTAAATTAAACGACTTGAAAGATGCTATTGAGCAATCGACTAAGAGTACAGCTAATTTCAATGTGAAGAACCTCGCAAACATCCCATTAACCAGACAATCAGAAAAAACGCTTAAAATAACATATTTAGAGGCTAAAATTTTTAAATCATCTTTAATCGGAACAGAGCATTTGTTACTTTCTATTTTAAGAGATGAGGATAATTTGGCCACGCAAATTTTACAGCGTTATGATGTAAACTATGATGTTGTCAAAGAAATGATCGAATTCCAAGGAGAAAATCAAAACCCAAAAGCATCATCGAGTACAGATGATGACGACCCACAAGCAAAAGGTGGTGGCTCATGGAGCTCACGACCAGAATCATCAAAGAGCTCTGAAAAATCTAAAACACCTGTTTTAGACAATTTTGGACGTGACTTAACAAGTTATGCCGAAGAAGGCAAATTGGATCCCATTGTCGGTCGTGACAAAGAAATTGAGCGCGTAGCGCAGGTGCTTTCGAGAAGAAAGAAGAATAATCCTATATTAATTGGTGAACCTGGTGTTGGTAAAACAGCCATTGCCGAAGGTTTAGCACTTCGAATTGTTCAGAAAAAAGTATCTCGTGTACTTTTTGGTAAAAGAGTAGTTACTCTAGACCTTGCTTCTTTAGTTGCAGGTACTAAATACCGTGGTCAATTTGAAGAAAGAATGAAAGCGGTAATGAACGAGCTAGAAAAAGCTCCAGAAGTTATCCTTTTCATTGATGAAATTCACACAATTGTTGGTGCTGGTGGTGCATCGGGCTCTTTAGATGCCTCGAACATGTTTAAACCTGCGTTAGCAAGAGGTGATATACAATGTATTGGTGCTACTACTCTTGATGAGTATAGACAATATATTGAAAAAGACGGAGCCTTAGCACGTCGTTTCCAAATGGTAATGGTAGATCCTACTACACCAGAAGAGACAATCGAAATCTTGAACAACATTAAAGGCAAATATGAGCAACACCACCATGTGGACTACTCTGAAGAAGCCTTAGCTGCCTGTGTGAAATTCTCTGATAGATATATCAGTGATCGTTTCCTACCAGATAAAGCTATTGATGTACTTGATGAAGTAGGTGCTAGAGTACATATCAACAATATTCATGTTCCTGATAATATCGTAAAGCTTGAAGAGCAGATCGAAGATATCAAAGAAGAAAAGAATAAAGTTGTTAAACGTCAGAAGTACGAAGAAGCTGCAAAACTTAGAGATACAGAAAAGAAATTATTGGAAGACCTTGATACTGCTAAAGAACAGTGGGAAAAGGAAACCAATGAAACCATCTATCCTGTAACCGAAGATGATGTAGCAGCAGTTGTAGCTATGATGACTGGTATTCCAGTAAACAGAGTAGCACAATCTGAAGGTAAGAAATTGATGAAAATGGCTGATGATTTACAAGGTAAAGTAATCGGTCAAGATGCAGCAATTGAAAAACTTGCCAAAGCTATTCGTCGTACTAGAGTAGGTTTAAAAGATCCCAAAAAACCAATCGGTTCATTTATCTTCCTAGGTCCTACAGGTGTTGGTAAGACAGAACTTACAAAAGTTCTAGCTTCTCACTTATTTGATAAAGAAGATTCTCTTGTAAGAATCGACATGTCTGAGTACATGGAGAAATTCTCCGTATCTAGATTAGTTGGAGCGCCTCCGGGCTACGTTGGGTATGAAGAAGGTGGTCAATTGACTGAAAAAATTCGTCGTAAGCCTTATTCAGTCGTGCTATTAGATGAAATAGAAAAAGCACACCCTGATGTTTTCAACCTATTATTACAAGTTTTAGATGATGGTATCTTAACTGACGGTTTAGGTAGAAGAGTTGATTTCCGTAATACTGTAATCATTATGACTTCTAATATTGGTGTTCGCGATCTTAAAGATTTCGGTACTGGTATTGGTTTCAACACGATTAAAAAAGCAGAAAATCAAGATGCCGAAATGCAGGCGACAATTCAAAAAGCTTTGAAAAAAGCATTTGCTCCTGAATTTTTAAATCGTTTAGATGATGTAATCATTTTTAATTCTCTTGAGAAAAAACATATCCATCAAATCATTGATATTTCACTTTCTAAATTATTTGAAAGAGTTTATGCAATGGGATATGGTATTGAGATTACTGAAAAAGCAAAGGATTTTCTCTCTGAAAAAGGTTATGACCCACAATATGGTGCTAGACCTTTAAATAGAGCAATACAGAAATACCTTGAAGATCCAATGGCAGAAGCTATTCTCGGAGGAGATATAGCAGAAGGTGATATTATTGTTGCCGAATACTCTGGTAAAGGAGAATCTTTAGATGTAACCATCAAAAAGAAATCACAAGAAGAGAAAAAGCCTAAGGAATAAAATCCAATGGATATTTAATATAATGAGAGAATCGAAAGGTTCTCTCATTTTTTTTACTCAATACTAAGTTCATGTAAGACGTCAAGTTTATAACAGTAGTTACTCTCATTTCCCCTGATAAAACCCTATACATTATAAAACCTAATATGGTATTTCTTAGCCAATTTGGTATTGATTAACATGATCAATCCTATAAAATTCCTTAGATAAGACTATTATATTCATTTATACTAAAGAAAGGTTTACCAATTCTAATAGATTACATCACTATTTTGTGAAAAAAAGACAACTATGGAACCTTTTAAATATCTTTATATCAATAAATTATAAAATTCTATACCCAAATTTTTGACTCAAAACGACTTACTATGAAAATTAAATCAGAACGCCTTGCTTCACTATTGGTGACATCAGCATTATTCGGAACGAATATAGAGTTGAGTAACCATGAAAAAAATGTGGTATGCATACAATCCCCTTCTCCTCAACATAACTTAAGTACATACAACGAATTAAAAAATCAAATTATAGAAATCTGTGTCAATAGTACACAAGGACACTCAATCCTTTCTACTCAAGGACAAAGTGATGTTTTCGATCTTTCTCTATTACAGCTAGGAGACTATATATTAACTATAAAACTAAAAAATGGAGAAATCTCTAGAAAACTTAATGTACACGAACATGAAAACTATGCAGTAGTTAGGGCTTGATATTATTTTCCTATCTTTGATTGAATTTTATTGATAGGAAAATATGAGGGCTAAATTATTCAAACACCTAATAATAGCATGTGGTTTATTCTTTACCATTACAACTTTACATGCTCAAAATTTAATACCTAATCCAAGCTTCGAAAAATTTCATGAAGAAACTCGAGGACATGCTTATTTAGATAATCTAGAGGATTGGTTTAATGCTAATACTTCTAAGCCAAAATCTTTATATGGCACTCCAGATCATTTGTTTATTAATGAAAAACAGCCTCTTAATGGCATCAAAGATAGTTTTAAACCTAGAACGGGAACATCTGTATTAGGTATAATTTCTTATATGCAAAGAGTAAATGATTATCGTGAATATGCTTCTGTAAAATTGAACGAAACTTTAAAAAAAGGAGAGACATATCAGTTTACCGCTTATATTAAAAATGGAAATCAAGTAGCATTTGGAGCAATTGCATCCAATGGTTTTGGAGTCTATTTTTCTGATAATAAAATTAGACAATATGTTTATGAACCTTTAATGGTTACTCCTCAATATCAAATTGATGATATTTTCTACACTACAGATTGGAAGAAAATTACATTTACTTATGTAGCCGAAGGAGATTATAAATACATGACAATAGGTAACTTTTTAGATGATGTCAAAACGGACATTAAATACATCAACTATGATGTTGACCCGCAATGTTATATCTACCTAGATGATCTTTCCTTAATTCATATTCCTTCTACTCCAGAAGAAGAAGATGTAAAAGAAGACACTTCTGAAGTAATTGTTGCTCCTGTAGCAGTCGTAACACCTCCTAAACAAGAAGAAATTCAAGTAAAAGAAGTGAAAGAAAAACTCATTTATGAGGAAAGACCTACTGTAGTACAATCGTCTATATATATCACTTCTTATGAAATTAGTTTATCTGTTTGGGATGATAAAACAGTAGATGGAGACGTGGTATCTCTATTTTGGAATGGAGAACCTGTGCTTCAAGAATATGAACTCACTGCTAAAAAGAAAAAGCTAAAAATAAAATATGAACCCGGAAAAGAAAACGTTTTAATCCTCTATGCGCACAACCTTGGAAAAGAACCTCCAAACACTATGGCGATCGCAATTAAAGCTGGAAAAAAGAAGCGTCAACTGAGTATAAGATCAACTCTGGGAAAAAGTGGAGGTATTCGCTTCAAACGATAGAAATTAAGGGCGTTTTTTCCTTTTTTTAAAGCGTTATTTTTGTATCTTGCATACTCTTAAAAGAAGGATTTTTTTCTTCTTTTTTCTTGTGTTGAAAACATATCAATAAATATACATGGCAGACGAAAATATCATCTCTATTAACATAGAGGATGAAATGAGAAGTGCCTACATTGATTATTCAATGTCGGTGATTGTATCTCGTGCACTTCCTGATGTTAGAGACGGTCTTAAGCCTGTACACAGGCGTGTGTTGTACGGTATGGCAGAACTTGGACTAAGCTATAACAGACCGTATAAAAAATCAGCAAGAATCGTAGGTGAAGTTCTTGGTAAGTATCACCCACATGGTGATTCATCTGTTTACGACACGATGGTTCGTATGGCCCAACCATGGTCATTACGCTACATGCTTGTGGACGGACAAGGTAACTTCGGTTCAATTGATGGTGATTCTCCAGCAGCAATGCGTTATACTGAGGCGCGTATGAAGGAGATTGCAGGTGAAATGCTTTCTGATATCAAAAAGAATACCGTAGACTTTGAACCTAACTTTGACGATTCATTGAAGGAACCTTCAGTTTTACCTTCAAGAATTCCAAACTTATTACTTAACGGTTCATCAGGTATTGCCGTAGGTATGGCTACTAACATGGCACCTCATAACATGAATGAGGTCTGTGATGCTATTATCGCATATATTGAAAACCCTGATATCCAAATGGATGAGCTTACTGACATTGTCAAAGGCCCTGACTTCCCTACAGGAGGTATCATTTATGGATATGACGGTGTAAAGAAAGCGTTAGAAACTGGTAGAGGTAGAGTGGTAATGCGTGCAGTTACTGCATTTGAACCACTTCCTTCTGGTCGCGAACAAATTGTAGTGACTGAAATCCCTTACATGGTCAACAAGGCAAATATGATCGAAAAGACTGCCGACTTGGTGAATGATAAGAAGATTGAGGGTATTTCTGCTATTCGTGACGAATCAGATAAAAGCGGTATTCGTATTGTTTATGAATTGAAAAAAGATGCTGTGCCTGACGTTGTATTGAATCACTTATTCAAGCAAACGGCACTTCAAAGTTCTTTCAGTGTAAACAATATCGCACTAGTAAAGGGTAGACCAAAGACACTAAACCTTTATGACTTGATCCATCATTATGTGGAACACCGTCATGAAGTAATAGTTAGAAGAACTCAATTCGAATTGGACGAAGCAGAAAGAAGACTTCATATTTTAGAAGGCTACTTGAAAGCATTAGATAATTTGGATGAAGTAATTGCTTTAATTAGAGCATCAAAAGATGGTGAAATCGCAAGACAAGAATTGATCGCTAAATTCGAGTTTAGCGAAATTCAAGCAAAAGCCATTCTTGATATGCGTCTTCAAAGATTAACTGGTCTTGAAAGAGATAAAATCATTGAAGAACACAAAGAAGTAGTTGCTTTAGTAGAAGATTTAAGAGATATCTTGGCAAGACGTGAACGTCAGATGGGTATTATTAAATCAGACTTAATTGAAGTAAAAGAAAAGTACGGAGACGAAAGAAGATCTCGTATTGAATACAATGCAGATGATCTAGATATCGAAGATTTAATCGAAGATAAAGAAATGGTAATTACTATTTCTCATGAAGGTTATATCAAACGTACTCCGCTTATAGATTTTAAATCTCAAGGTCGTGGTGGTGTAGGTTCAAGAGGAGCATCATCGAAAAGCGATGACTTTACTGAACATATGTTCGTTGCAAGTAATCATAACTACTTATTGTTATTCACTAACTTAGGTAGAGTTTACTGGCAGAAAGTATTCCGTTTACCAGAAGGTTCTAAAACCGCTAAAGGTAGACCTCTACAAAACCTATTGAACATCCGTGAAGGAGAAAAAGTACAAGCTGTAATTTGTACTAAAAACCTAAACGATCAAGATTATATCAATAATCATTACCTAATGATGTTGACTGAGAGAGGTATCGTGAAGAAAACAGTGCTAGAAGCTTATTCTAGACCTCGTCGAGACGGTATCAATGCAATCAATATTAACGAAGGCGATAAATTATTCAACGTTATGTTGACTGACGGTCAAAATGATGTTGTAATTGCTACTCGTATGGGTATGGCTACTCGATTTGACGAAAGTAACGTTAGATCTATGGGTAGAGGTGCTACAGGTGTAAAAGGTATTGTTCTAAAAGGAGATGACGATAGAGTGGTTGGTATGGCTTGTATTTCTAAAGAAGAAATAGAATCACAAACTAAATCATTGATGGTTATTTCTGAAAATGGTTACGGTAAACGTACTGAGTTAGATGAATACCCTTGTAGAACTAACCGTGGTGGTAAAGGTCTTAAAGCAATGCAAGTAACTGATAAAACAGGTAAACTTGCTTCTTTATTCTCGGTTGAAGAATCGGATGACCTTATCGTTATCACTAAAGAAGGAATTACAATTCGTACAGCAGTTTCTAACTTCCGTATCATGGGTAGAGCAACACAAGGTGTTAAAGCTATCCGATTGAACGATAGTGATGAAATTTCTTCTGTTGAAATTGTACCTATTCTAGAAGATGAAGAATCTGAAGAAAATACTACTCCTGAAAACTCAACAGAAGAGGGTAACAATTCAGAAAATCAAAATAATGAAAATGAATCGAATGAAGGTGAAACTTCTGAAGACTAATTTTTATAAAAAGTTCTTTATTAAGGCAACTACATTTGTGGTTGCCTTTTTTATTTCCCTTCTATTGATTTAAATTACATAAAGAAAACAAAGCAGTAGTCCATTTATGCCTCAAATAAATACTTTGATCATCATACAATACTTACTTGTGATATTTTGTTCCATAACATTTGGGCAGTCAAGTAGTAGTTCGCAAGAAAGACTTTTAAAGCTTTCAAGATATTCTATCAACGAAAATCGTTGTAATGATGCATTAAATTATTTGGATACTTTAGAGAGTATTTCTTTAACTAAAGAAGGTGAAATGGAAATGTTTTCACTTAGAGCTAAATCCTATTCTATCTTGGCCTTAAACGAAGACTGCAGTGATTCAACTACCATTGATGTTTGTACTGAGTATACAGAAAACACTATTTATTGGTACCAAAAAATTTTAAGTTATAGCGATAGTAGTCAACTTTTTTATAAATACGCAAAGGCTGAATTAAATCGCTTTTATGACAATTTGATTACTGAAGGAACAGCACAATTTATAAAAGGGAACATTATTAAAGCGTCCTACTTCTTTAAACAAGCTATTCTCATTAATACCACCGACCCGATTAATCTTCGCTATAGTATGATTGCTGCGGAATTAACTCAAGATTACCAAAAGGCATTAGATTACTCAGACCTTTTATTAAAAGTTAATTATGACAGTATTGAAGTATTCGAAAGTCGAGCATTTTATTATGAAAGTTTAAAAAATCCTAAAAAAGCAATTGAAGAAGTAGACAAAGGTTTAAAGAAGTATCCTATTCATTATTCATTAGTTTATCGAGGCTTAGGTATCTGTGTTAGAGAACATTGGTATAATAAAGGGTTATCTCTGATTTTACCTTTGATCGAAAAATATCCGTATGACGAAAAATCTTTAATGAATGTAGGAATGTTATACGAATCGCTGGGAAACCCTAATAAGGCGATGCTATTTTACACAAGAGCTATAAATGTCAGTCCTACTAGATTAGATTCATACTTGAATATCAGTCAGTTACAATTTATAGAAGCTATGAAAATTCAAAAAGTGATAATGAATTGGAACTCAAATAAACAAAAAGAAGAGTATAAAAATGTTCATAAATCAGACCTAAGAAAAAAAGCTAAATTCTATCTAAATCTCACCTATTTGAATGCCAAAAAAGCCTACTTATTAGATAAAGAAAATAAAGAGGCCTTAACAACTTATTACAATGCTTCACTTTTATTAAAGAGATCTAAAGAACTAAAAGACCTAGAAGAATCGTTAGAAGTTAAGTAAGGATAGAAAATTTATGCTTAACATCATCAAAAATGTAATTTGAAAATATTATGTTTGCGTGTTGAGGAATAAATTATTGTATTCTAAGCTATATAACATATAATATTTCTATGAAATTTACGAAAATTCTAGCCGCTGCTGCTTTGACAGCTGCTGTTTCTAGTACTGCTGCATTAGCTCAGGAAAAAGGTTCTGCATCAAAAGCAGCTGCTTACCTGACTAAAGGTGAAATGACTGAAGCTCAAGCAGAGATTAACAAAGCTGTTACTTATGAGAAATTCAAATTATCAAGTAAAGGTAAGTCTCCAGTAATTGCTAAAGATAAAACGTTAGATATTAAAGGTGATATCTATACAAAATTAGCACAAGATAAGGAAGCTTCTACAGAAGAAGTAACAGTTGCTATAGATTCAGTGTTATCTGCATATAACGAAATCAAAAGTAATAAAGAGGTTACAGGAAAAGAAACTCCAGTATATAAAGCTATTTGGGTAGATCAGCCAGATCAAATTGACCCAATTACAATGCAACCAAAATTGTCGAAGATTAGTAACTTCTACAACTTCTTCATTAATGAAGGTGCATTAGCTTGGCAAGAAGAAGAATTCAAAAATGCAAAAGAAGAATTTGATTTAGCTTTAAGAGTTAAAACAGATACAACTGCTGCTCAAAATGCTTTATACGCAACAATCAATATCTTAAACGATACTGATGATGATGCTGAAATCAAAGCTTTACAAGACGAAGTAGTTAAGTATGCTAAAGTATTATTCTCTTTAGGAATGAATGATGCTGTATACTACAAGCAATTGTTATACTACGCTTCACAAGGTGTTTCAGATATCGAAGGTTCTATCGACGAATTAGGATACGAGGTTAGAGAAGCTGAAAACACAATTGAAAGATCTTCAAAAACTGTTGAATCTTCTAAAGAAAGATACGAGTATTATGCTACAGGTGGTGGTAGAAGAACTTCTAACTCATCTACTAGAGCAAAACAAGCTAAAGCTGAAATGGAAGAAGCACAAGCTGAAGTAGCTGCTGCTCAAACTAAATTAGACGAAGCTAACAAGAAGATTGATGCTTTAAAATTAGAAGCTAATAAATTCTACCAAGAATCTTTAGATATCTGTATCGAAGGTTTAAAATACAACGCTGATGATGCTGATTTATCAAGAAGTATGATTATCTACTACTTGAAATTAGACAAAATGGATGAAGCTATCGCTTCTGCAAAAGCTAATATCGCTAAAGATCCTAAAGATGCTGCTGCTGTATTGTTGTTAGCTCAACTTTATGATCAAGCAACTGATATGTCAGAAGAAGCTGATCATAAGCAAAAATATACAGACCTTGCAATTGGTGAGTATAAAAAAGCTTTAGAATTAGATAGTGAAAATACTACTGCTCTTTATAGCCTTGCAAGATTGTATTACAACCAAAGTGTTGCTTACAATGCACAATTGCAAGAATTACCAACTAAAGGTACAGGTCAATACATCGATGCTGCAAAAGCAAAAGAGTTAGAGACTGCTAAAAAAGAATCAGCTGACAAAGCTGTTCCTTATGCTAAGAAAGCTGCTGAAGTTGGAAATGACGAGCCTAAATATTTACAACTACTTCTTAAGATCTACTACCAAACTGGTGATCAAGAGAACATGAAAAAGATTGATGAGAAACTAAGTTCAATGGAATAATCCATTAAAACTTAATAGTTTTTTCTTTCTAAACTAAAAACCCGAACTTCGCACTGAGGTTCGGGTTTTTAGTTTCCCTTCCTTTTTATTTCATCTCATTTCTAAAAAATAAATACCATGATTAAGTCAGGTAAAAAAGATATTCGAAAATTATCTCAAGATCAGATCAAAGATTTTCTTACCGAAAATGGAGAAAAGGGCTTTAGAGCAAAACAAATCCAAGATTGGTTATGGAAAAACTCTGCCAAATCTATTGATGAGATGACTAACTTATCTAAAAAAACTAGAGAGTTACTTTCTGAAAATTTTGAAATTTTACCTGTAACTACTTTTAAATCTCAAAAAAGTAGCGATGGTACAATCAAATCTGCATTTCAATTACACGATAAACATTTAGTTGAAGGCGTACTTATTCCTGCAGAACCAAGAATGACCGCTTGTATCTCTTCTCAAGTGGGTTGCTCTTTAACTTGTTCTTTCTGTGCTACAGGTTATATGGATAGAAAACGTAATCTAGATGCATCTGAAATATACGATCAAGTTGTAGCTATCAATCAACAAGCATTAGATAACTTCAATACTGGTCTTACCAATATAGTATATATGGGTATGGGAGAACCACTATTGAACTATAAAAATATGATGGAATCAGTAGAAAAAATTACTTCTCCAAATGGATTAGGAATGGCTTCTAAAAGAATAACTGTTTCTACTGCAGGGGTGGCAAAAATGATCAAAAAGTTAGGGGACGATGAAGTAAAATTTAACCTTGCCTTATCATTACATGCTGCCAACGATGAGAAGCGTAATAAAATTATGCCTATCAATGAGCAAAATACTTTAGATGTATTGAGGGATGCTTTAAAATACTACTTCAGTAAAACAAAGAATCCTGTTACCTATGAATATATTGTTTTCAATAACTTTAATGATAGTCTAAAGGACGCTGAAGAGTTATATCAATTTACTAAGCACTTACCATCAAAAGTAAATATCATTGAATATAACCCTATTTCTGAAGCTGATTTCCTTAATGCTAAAGTAGATAAAATTCAGAAATTTGCAGATTACTTATCAAATAAAGGAGTTAATGTTCATGTTAGAAGAAGTCGAGGTAAAGATATTGATGCTGCATGTGGACAATTAGCGAATAAAAATAAAGAGGATAAATAGTTCATATTTCTAAAATTGTGAATACATCATCTTATAAAAGAATATGGGGGTCATATAAATGAACCCCTTCTTTTTCTCTATTTTTCTGAACCAATATCTCCTAAGTGTTAATTATCACATGTTAATCAATTATTTTAAACCGTAAAATATGTTGATATTATATTTATTGTGTTGATACTATCAACATACTAATAAATAATTTTGTGCTTATTATGTTTTATGGATAAGTTATCAACATTGTGTCTTAGTTTTGTTGATAAACAATGTTTTCATCTTTAGGAATTGTCTCAACTGTGTATTTTACTAAATCATTACTTGTGATTTTATCTATTTCATTTTTATGGAATAAATTCACAAAGTTATTTTTAATCTTACCTAAATTATCCAAATCATAAATTGAAGACAAGGAACTGTTCAGGACTTTCATTTTATCATTTTCAAAAGAAAACAATCTCATAATTCCATTCAGTTGATCAACTGATAACCCTTTACCATTGATAATCCTTTTATATACTTCTATTCGTTCGTGATCATAGTTTTGTTTTTGCAAAGTAAACTTTAATGCCATATAATCGTCGGTATTCATTGGTATATTTGCACCTATTTTTCCTCGATAATCTTTCACATAAACTACTTTTGCTGCTTCATCTAAAACAGATTCATTCCATTCTTCATTAGTACTTACAGGAGCATTATTTATTTCATTCACACTTTGATGCATTTCAGCCATTTCTGATTGAAAACTGTTGACATAATTAATAAAACTTTCACGGTTTAATTCATCCTCAAAATAGTAGGAGTATTCATCAGCATTTGACCAATCTTCTACAAAATGATAGGCAAATAACAAATAGTCCATACGATCGTTGTCTTCAGAAAAATGTTCTGATATCATATGTACATTTTCGATTTTCACACAATACTTTTCAGTATATATTTTTACTTCATTCAGATATTGTTCTTCGTTTAAAACAGTCAAGCTTTTTAATGTATTTTCAAAATCAGCCTGTGAAATATGAACACAATCTGTGTCGTCTTGTGCATAAGAAAACTGCATACACAAAAAAAATAATAGTAGTTTTAAAAATTTCATAGCAGTAGGATATAGCTGATATTGAGTTATAGTAATAGTTTGAGGTAAATACGTTACATTTTTAATACAACGGGTAAATGATTTTAGTTGAATGTTATTAAAATATTTAAATTCTATATGGTATAAGCACAATAGAAATAACTAATAGGTTATAACTAATAGGTAATAAGGGGAAATACGA
>NZ_JRYR02000001.1:3658245-3805190 GCF_000807855.2 Flammeovirga pacifica | reverse complement strand
CACTTAACTCTAAAACTGTATTTTTAAGCATCTTTTGACCACTTTAAAATAACATCTATCTCTTTTAATCAGCACTTTTTGTTTTCCCTTTCGTTAAAGGGGAGTGCAAAGGTAAGAAGAGATTTCAACATATCAACTTTTTTCGAAAAAACCTTTCCAAACACTTGTAAAGTCACTAATAGTAAATAACTTACATAACCTTATAAGTGTAATTCAAACATTCATTCTCTTCACTTTTTAATAAAGAAATGGACTTATGCATTGCACTACACTCAATACTATTCGCTCGTTACTTACATAATAATTGTAATATCAATTAACCAAACTCAATCAGATTCATCTAATGCAATCTACTATTACGTCAATTGAACATTATTTTTCAACCAGAAAAAGGACAGAAAAATTTTGTCAACCACTCTCCATTGAGGATTATACTCCTCAAGTGGTAGAACACGCAAGTCCAATAAAATGGCAATTAGGCCACACAACTTGGTTTTTCGAGACATTTTTATTGAATAAGCACCTCAAAGGGTATGAATGTTTTAATAAACAATTCAATTTTCTATTTAATAGTTACTATAATAATGTAGGGAAACGTATTGCTAGAAACCATAGAGGTGTTCTTACTAGACCTTCGGTAGAAGAAGTTTATAAATATCGTCACTATGTAGACCGACATATCGAATTACTATTTTCACAAGAAGTTACCCCTGAATTACACGAGTTACTTACTACAGGTATTCATCACGAGGAACAGCATCAAGAGTTAATGTATACCGATTTAAAATTAATGTTCTATCATCATCCCTTTAAAACTACTTATGAAAAAGGTGGAAGCTTACTGCTTGATTCAAATAATTCTGCATTAGAATGGATTGATATCAAAGAAGGTGTTTATAATATTGGACATGAAGGCACTGAGTTCTGTTACGATAATGAACTAGGTAGACATAAAACTTATATCAACTCATTTTCAATTTGTAGTCATTTAGTGACTAATGAAGAATATATGGCATTCATCAATGATGGTGGATATAAGAAGTTTGAATATTGGTTAGATGAAGGATGGGCATGGGTACAAAATAATAACATCACACAACCTTTATACTGGGAAGAGATCGATGGAAAATGGTACGAATTCACCTATGGTGGAGATCAACGTTTACACCCACAAGGTATTTTAGCACATATCAACTTTTATGAAGCTGATGCTTTTGCACGATGGAAAGGGATGAGATTACCTACAGAATTTGAATGGGAAGTTGCAGCTCAACAATTTGAATGGGGTAAACGATGGGAGTGGACCAATAGTGCTTACTTACCTTACCCTAATTTTAAAACCGCCGAAGGTGCTCTAGGTGAATATAATGGGAAGTTCATGATCAATACAATGGTATTAAGGGGAGCTAGTGTTGCTACCTCTCCTAATCATAGTAGGATTACCTATAGAAACTTCTTCCACCCTCACTTTAGATGGCAATACACAGGGATACGCCTAGTCAAATAAATTCTCATTGCAAAATAACTTATGATTACCGAAAAAACTTTATTCGCTCAACATGTTGAAAAAGGCTTATCTGCTTCTTCTAAATTTTTATCCTCTATGTATTTTTATGATAAAAAAGGAGAAGGACTTTTTAGACAAATCATGAATTTAGATGAATACTATCTAACTAACTGCGAATTAGAAATTCTGATGTTTCAAGGGCATGAAATAGCACATTTGTTATCTGATGAACATTTAGAGATAATTGAACTAGGTGCAGGAGATGGTATAAAAACAAAAGAGCTTCTACGTCATTTCCCAAAAGATTCTACCGTTTATCGCCCCATAGATATTAGTGAACAAGCTATCATTGACATCTCAAAAAAAATGTCTGACTGGATTCCTAATCTAAAAGTAGAAGGAATCTGTGGGGACTATTTCAAGATGCTTGATAATCTTAAAAGCAACAATAAAAAAGTAATTCTTTTTCTAGGATCCAATCTTGGAAATATGAACGACGAGCAAGCAAAGGGTTTTATTCAACAATTGAATCTTGTTATGCAGAAAGGAGATCAGTTACTATTGGGACTAGATCTAATAAAGCCTAAGAATATTGTACTCCCTGCCTATAATGATAGTAAAGGTATCACGTCTGAATTTAATCTTAATTTGCTAGATCGAATCAATAAAGAATTAGGAGGTGATTTTGATCGCACACAATTTGAACATGTAGCAATTTATAATGAAAATGAAGGTATTGCTAAAAGCTACATCAAGAGTAAAATTGATCAAACAGTTTCTATTCTTGAAAATGATACTTCTTTTCACTTTAAAAAGGGAGAATTAATACACACTGAAATCAGTAGAAAATATGACTTAGACATTATTCGAAATATAATTGATAATACTTCCCTTCATTTAGATCATCAGTTTACGGACCATAAACAATATTTCACCAATCTTATTCTGACAAAACATTAACTATAAATTGGTATTTTGATAGAACATTTGAAAAATACTAAATTTGTGATCCTTAAAAATCAAAAATAAATGTTTAGTAAAGAGGAACACTCAAGATTAAGAGCTGAATTTTGGACACAATTTGGACAGCTGATGAAGCCTTTTAAATCAGAAGAAGGAAAACGAATCAATTGGACGAATTATAAAACAGGCGTCAAAAATGTTTTCTTTAAAATGAATGCTGATAAAAAGAAATGTGGTATTGGAATTTATCTCACACATAAAGATCCAGAAATACAACAACTCATTTTTGAGCAGTTCGAAGAAATGAAAACCTATTTACATAGTATTCTTGAAGAAGAATGGGAATGGGAACTTCATACTAAAAACGATTTACGCCAAACTATATCAAAAATCTATATTGAAAAAGAAGGTTTAAATATGTTCAAGCTAGATGACCAAGCCGACATCTATTCATTTTTAAAACCAAGAATACTCAAACTAGATGAGTTTTGGAGAGATACTAAAGAAGTTTTTGTTGATCTCACAACATAGAAAAAGGGCGATGAAATACGTATTTCATCGCCCTTTTGCTATTTATACTAATGTATGATTAAGCATCATACACTACAGAATAATGCGGATCGTGATCATGATCAATTTCTACATGTGATTTTGCTTTATCTAATAAAGCTACACAATCTTGAGACAGATGAATAAAAGTGACATTTTTTCCATACTGCTCATATTTTTCATTGATTTTATTAATTGCTTCAATCCCTGATAAATCAGCTACTCTTGATTCTGTAAAATCAATAATTACTTCTTTAGGATCATTTTTAAAATCAAACTTCTCAAAGAAATTAGTTGCTGAACCAAAGAATAAAGGACCGTAAATTTCGTAGTGTTTTCTACCAAACTCATCTGTTTTCTTTCTTGCTCTAATTCTTACAGCATTTTCCCAAGCAAATGATAATGCCGACATGATAATACCTATCAATACCGCTACTGCTAAATCTTCTATTACCGTTACCAATGATACTGTAATTAATACTACAACATCTGTTACTGGTACTTTATTTAAGATTCTAAAACTTGACCATTCAAATGTTCCAATAGCTACCATAAACATTACACCTACTAGTGCTGCAATTGGAATTTGTTCAATAATAGAAGATAAGAACAATACAAATGACAATAATGCTAGTGCTGCAATAATACCTGACCATCTCTTTCTAGCACCAGATTGTATATTAATCATCGATTGGCCAATCATAGCACAACCACCCATACCACCAGTGAAACCAGAAATAATATTACCAATACCTTGAGCTACTGATTCTCTATTTCCACTACCTCTTGTTTCTGTAATTTCGTCAATCAATGTTAGTGTCAATAAACTTTCGATTAGACCAACACCTGCAACTTTTAAAGCAAAAGGAAGAATAATCATTAATGTCTCCATGTTTAATGGTACATCAGGGAAAATCAAAGAAGGTAAACCACCCTCAATAGAGGCCATATCTCCTACTTTTGGAGTATCAATACCAAAACCAATAGCAATTGCAGAAACCAACAAAATAGCCATTAATGGTGAAGGAACTACTTTTGTTAACTTAGGAAAGAATTGAATCACTACCATAGCAAGTACAACCAATCCTAACATCATATATAAAGGAGTACCATTCAAATATTCACCATCTACCATAAATTGACTGAATTGTGCTTTAAAAATCACAATAGCCAATCCATTAACGAAACCTAGCATTACCGAATGAGGCACGAGACGGATAAATTTACCTAATCGAAGTGCTCCTACTAAAATCTGTAAAACACCACCTAATATAATCGCTGGGAATAAATAATTGATACCCTTATCAGCAATTAATGGCATCACTACCACAGCAATTGCACCTGTAGCACCAGAGATCATACCTGGTCTACCACCACCAATAGCTGTTACGAGTCCCATAACTACCGCAGCGTATAAACCTACGAGCGGAGAAACACCAGCAATGAATGAAAAAGCAATAGCTTCTGGCACCAAAGCAATCGCCACTGTTAAACCTGAAAGTACTTCAGTTTTTAAATCAGACGCATTAAGATTGCTGACTTGAACGTTTTGTTTCATTGATAAATTCCTGAACGGATTTGTTGAAAGTTTAAGAAGACTGTTTGTTAATTCCTTATCTAAAAAATTGTATTTTGATAAGGTAATTAGTTTTTTGATGATCTAAAAGTACACAACAGTAGATGAGACCTCATCAAAAAAATATAGTGAACATCAAGGTAAAAAATTTCTTTTCTAGCTGATATTGAGTCTTTTTTTGACATAAAAAAAGAATGAACGCAAAACTAGTTGTTTCTGCGTTCATTCCCAATTTTTATTTTAAGTAAAAACTTAAGTACTAAATAATTAGCTATTTAAGATCTCTACCATTTTGTTTAATTCTACATCAAGGTCTTTTTTCTTATTGATAGCATCATCAAAAGAAGTAAAGGCAACTTTATCATCAATAATACCTGCCATTACGTTTGATTTACCATCAATTAAACCTTCAACTGCAGCAATACCCATACGGCTTGCTAAGATTCTGTCAATTGCACTTGGTGAACCACCTCTTTGAACGTGTCCTAAATTCGACACTCTAATATCTAAGTTAGGCATTGCTTCTTTTGCTTTTTGAGCAATAAAGTGTGCGTTACCAATTCCCTCTCCTTCTGCAACAACAATAATGTGAGATGGTTTCTCTTTATCTCCACCTTTTTTAAGGCTTTCGATCACATTGTCCATTGAATCTGGAATTTCTGGTACTAAGATATCTTCGGCACCACCACCGATACCTGATTGCATTGCAATAAAACCTGCATCACGACCCATAACTTCTACGAAGAATACACGATCATGAGAAGCGGCAGTATCTCTAATTTTATCAATAGCGTCTAATGCAGTGTTTACGGCTGTATCAAAACCGATTGTGTAATCTGTACCATAAAGGTCGTTATCAATTGTACCTGGGCAACCAATTGTAGGAATACCAAAGTCCTCCATCAATAACTTAGCACCTGTGAAAGTACCATTACCACCAATTGCAACTAAACCATCGATACCTTCTTTAACACAGTTATCGTAAGCTTTTTGTCTCCATTCTTTTTGTCTGAATTCGTCGAAACGAGCAGATTTCAGAATAGTACCACCTTTACCAATAATATCAGATACAGAGTGAGATTCCATAGGGATGAAGTCAGCCTCAGCCATACCTCTATATCCTCTACGAATACCAACAACTTCTAATCCATTGTAAAGAGCAGCTCTAACAACGGCTCTAACACAAGCATTCATACCGGGAGCATCGCCACCGGATGTAAAAACGGCTATCTTTTTCACTTAATTTAGGTCTATTATTTATTATATATCAATTATCTAGTTCAAAATTAAGTATTAATTATGAACTTATTTACGATCAAAATCATCTTTAATCACATCAATCGCTTTAAATGATGTTTTAACTCCCTTAATCAATGAAGAACTAAATCCTTGATGCTCCATTTCATTTAATCCTGCAATAGTACATCCTTTAGGTGTAGTTACTTTATCTATTTCATGTTCAGGATGATTCCCTGTCTCCATTAACAAAGAGGCTGCTCCTTTAACTGTCTGAGCTGCAATCAATTGAGATACTTGAGCACCAAACCCAATTTCTATTCCTCCTTGTGAAGCTGCACGGATAAAACGCATCGCATATGCAATACCACATGCACCCAAAACTGTTGCTGCTGCCATTAAACTTTCATCAATAATGATCGCTTCACCTAATTGTGAAAATAGATCAACAATCATATTTTTTTGTTCATCTGTTCCATTATCAGTGGCAATACAAGTCATTGATTCTCTTATAGCAATTGCAGTATTTGGCATAGATCTAAAAACAGGCTGTTCCTCACCTAAAACCTCTGACATATCATTAAGAGATACTCCTGTAACGACAGAAGTGACTACTTGGTTTCCTTTTAACTGAGGTTTTATTTCTTCCATTATAGATTTAATCTGAAATGGCTTAATGGCTAAAACAATTAAATCTGCTCCTTCTACTGCTTGAAGGTTATTGTTACTTACCTGAACACCTAGATCAGATAATTTCTTTAATAACTTCACGTTTCTTCTAGTAACTGTTAGGTGTTCAGCTTTAATGTAGTTACTAGCAATGAGGCCCTCAGCAATAGCTTGTCCTAGGTTTCCTCCACCGATAATAGTGATCTTTTCTGGCTTCATGTTATTCTTATTTGTTAGTTATAAATGACCGACAATTTACATCATTTGTTTGGTTGACAAAGATATTCAATAGGATAAAATGACAAAAAAAGCCATTCTTAATGAATAAGAATGGCTTTTTAGGTAGTAAAAAAAATTACTATTTATATCTAATTTGTTTTTGTAGCATCTCTTCCTCCGAATAAAGACTCTACAAATTCCATTTTTCTAAATGCTTGAAGGTGATCTACTCCTTCACCTACTCCAATATATTTTACTGGAATTTTAAATTCATCAGAAATACCGATAACTACACCACCTTTGGCTGTACCATCTAGTTTAGTAATAGCAAGACCACTCACTTCAGTTGCTTTCATGAATTCTCTTGCTTGGTTTTGTGCATTCTGACCTGTCGAACCATCTAAAACTAAAATCACATCATGCGGAACTCCTGGAGCTACTTTTTGCATAGATCTTTTGATTTTAGACAACTCGTTCATCAAGTTCACTTTGTTGTGTAATCTACCTGCTGTATCAACAATAATAATATCAGCATTAGAATCTACTCCTTTCTTTACTGCCTCAAAAGCAACAGAAGAAGGATCCACATTCATACCTTTGGCAACAACTTCTACTCCTGTACGTTCGCCCCAAAGTTTTAATTGATCCACAGCTGCAGCTCTAAAAGTATCTGCTGCACCAAGAACCACTTTATATCCTTTTGCTTTAAATTTTGCTGATAGTTTTCCGATTGTTGTTGTTTTACCAACACCATTTACACCAACTACCAACATTACATAAGGTCCTTCAATTCCTTCTGGAATAGAGAAACCGTCTACATCTTCACTTTTATTTTCATCAAGTAAGGATGCAATTTCTTCATGTAGAATTTGATTTAATTCTTGAGCATCTACATATTTATCTTTTTCGACACGCGCTTCTATTCTATCAATAATCTTTAGCGTCGTTTCTACTCCTACATCAGAGGTTACTAGAATTTCTTCAAGATTATCCAAAACATCATCATCTACCTTAGATTTACCAGCAACAGCTTTAGTAATCTTATCAAAGATAGAACCACGAGATTTTTCTAAACCTTTATCAAGATTTTCTTTTTCCTCCTGTGAGATCTCTGTTTTGCCAAAAATTTTCTTAAAGAAGCCCATTGTATGATGCGTATAATTCGAAATAAATAAAGACGTTAATTTGCGTGCTTTCTATCAGCAAAAATAAGTCTATAATTGTTAGAATCCCAATACTTTGAGTGATAGTCGTCTTTAGTTAATAAAGAGCCTGAAGAAAACTGTATCAATTAACAGTAGTTTACAGGGAATCCATCAGTATCAAAGTATTTAAAATAAAAAACCCCGCAATCATGTTGCAGGGTGTTTTTCGAAAGAATAAGTTGTTTCAAGTAATTACTTTGCTAAGTAATCTTTTACTTGATCTTCCATGATAATCTCTTCTTTGAACGTGTAAGCGCCCGTTTTTGGAGATTTCACAGCTTTCACTACTTTAGCGTATTTTACGCCACCTTCTTTCTTAAGTGTTGCTACTACTTTCTTAGCCATAATTACTTAATTTCACGGTGAATAGTGTATTTCTTTAGAACCGGGTTGAACTTTCTTCTCTCCAAACGATCAGGAGTGTTCTTACGGTTTTTTGTCGTGATGTATCTTGAAGTACCTGGTTGCCCAGATGCTTTGTGCTCTGTGCACTCAAGAATCACTTGTACTCTGTTGCCTTTCTTAGCCATGACTTATTTTTTGTGGTAAGTGATACCAAGTTAAACCAAGTTTAATTAGAAAGTTTTACCTTCCTTACGTGCTTTTTTCAAAACAGCAGCGATGCCGTTTTTGTTGATTGTTCTCAAAGCACTAGTTGAGACTTTTAGCGTTACCCAACGATCCTCTTCAGGAATGTAAAAACGCTTTTTGTGCAAGTTAGGATAGAACTTACGTTTGGTCTTGTTGTTTGCGTGTGAAACGTTATTACCAACTCTCGTTCTTTTTCCTGTAATATCGCAGATTTTAGACATCTTTATATATATTTAATTAACGAGTCCGCAAATATCTGAATTTCTTACTAAAAGTCAAATAATCAAACACTTACATTGCTATAAGTTTCAGATTCATTAACGATCAGAAGATCATCAGGATGTTTTTAAACAATAAAAAAAACCTTCCTAGTGACAGAAATATACAAATTCTAGAATATGTGTACTTAAGTCGACAAAGAAGGTTTCAATACTATGAGCCTCATACCGGAGTCGAACCAGTGACCTACTGATTACAAATCAGTTGCTCTACCAGCTGAGCTAATGAGGCAATACCATATTTCGTCTTTAACCTAGCGCCGAGTCTGTTTCCAAACTGCCTAACTCCAAGACTTGGAGCCTCATACCGGAGTCGAACCAGTGACCTACTGATTACAAATCAGTTGCTCTACCAGCTGAGCTAATGAGGCACTTTCAAATCAATCCACACGTTTTGTGAATGTTTGAAGGAAAATTGAGCCTCATACCGGAGTCGAACCAGTGACCTACTGATTACAAATCAGTTGCTCTACCAGCTGAGCTAATGAGGCTTCAAAATTATATTTTAACTATCTTTACACGTTTGCAAAGAAAATAAGAGCCTCATACCGGAGTCGAACCAGTGACCTACTGATTACAAATCAGTTGCTCTACCAGCTGAGCTAATGAGGCCTTTAACTTTCAGAAAGGACGCCCTTTCCATTAAAGCGATGCAAATATAGATTCTTTAATTTTATAACACAAATCTAAATTGTTTTTTTTTACTTTGTAGTCTAACAATTGACAGTTATTTAGAAAATGAGACAGCAATTTCAAGCCATAAAACAGTTTTTTCGACAAAATGCGTCGTCATTTTCTGTTGGAGGAAGCTTTAGTATTCTTCCTTTAATTCTTAGCTCTACACTATTGAGCTTAGCATATAACTATGAACAGGAAATTTTACAATTTGGATGGCAACAATGGGTTATATTCTACATTATCAGCTGTTTCACCATGGCGTTCGCCATTACGCCTACAACTTTAATTGCAATAATTTCTGGATATTTTCTAGGTTGGGTTTCTCTTTTTGGATTAGTTCCCTCATATATTTTAGCCGCTTTTTTCTGTTATCGACTAATTTCTTGGGTAGATCATGGAAAATTTTCAAAATCTATTGAAAAATATAAAATTGCTGGAGCAATTGTATCCACTGTGCATCAATCTCCTTTAAAAATTGTTGTTTTTACTAAAATATCACCAATACTTCCTTTTGCTTTAAGTAACATGCTTTTGGCGTGGGCTAAAACTCCTATGACACCATTTCTTTGGGGTTCACTACTAGGAATGCTACCAAGAACCGTTATTGCTGTATGGGCAGGAAAAACACTCGTAGATATCTCTAACATTTCTGAAGGAAACCCAAATCAAACTTATCAACAAATCATTATTGGTAGTTTAGTCGTTCTTTCTATTCTTGGTCTCACTATGTCGTTTAAGAAAAATATAGAAAATGAACTAAAAAAAAACCATCAAGATTAACTTAATGGTTTTTTCAGATTTAAAATTAGATACAATTAACTACCATATCTAGTTTGAAAATCTTGATACATTTTAGTGTATTGTTGGTCTCCATTCGATAAAGAAATTGCTTTTTCATATGCTGATGATGCATTTACAATAAAGCCTTTCTCCTCGTAATATTTAGCTAATATCAAATGACCAATAGCTGTATCATTGTTTTTTAACTGCGCTAATTCACTATCTGTTTCTTTATCTTCACCCATCATATACACTGTAAATGCATAGATATCTGATGAAATTTTATGATTACTAGCATCTTCTACATAATAAAAAAGATACTTTTGATCTTTCAATTTAGGATCATTTAAATCTAAATTATAAGAAGTTCCTTTCACATCATCCTCGATAAGAACATGTTGTTTTCTGTCTTTGATGTAGATTTTGAATGAATCTTTTGATTTTACGCCCTCTTTCAAAGCCCAAGTAAGATTAACCTGAGATTTAATAGCATTTGAATTGATAGGAGCATAGAAATAAATAGGTTTTTTCTTTAATGATCTAGTTACTGAACCATATTTAGCTTGCGTACTAGAAACTTCAGAAGAACCTGTTAATTCGTCTTTGATAAAGTCTACATATTTAGAGGCTAAATCATTATTTTGATTTGATAATTTCTCTTCCAGATCATTTACTTTGAATGAACCCTTTTTAGTTAATTCCAAGGTTCCTCCAGCAATGTAAGCTAGACCTAAGTATGGAGATGTTCCATTGATTTTGATTGAGGAGTTAGAAACTAACATGTCACCTACATTAATTTCTTTTCCATTTGAGGTAATTTCTCCTTTAGCACCTAAAACCATAAACTTAGCTTCTTGGGCATGTATTAAAGTAGCACTAAGAAGTAAGAGAAGAAAGCTGAGTAATTTGGTTTTCATAATATTATAATTTGTATCAGTAAGTACACGAATGTGGATGTAATTATTAATACGGTATTTTTCATTAAAAGTTATTTGCAAATTAACAAAACATGCTACTTTTTCCACTTATCCTTTGCTTTGTAAGCTACACGCAAAATAATTTCTGAAAATATTTCAATTAAATCACCGGATAATAATATAACAATAAACAGTAACGTAAAGTTTGCCGTGTAATTAAAATTACCAAATAAGTAAACTGTAAGTGCCATTACTACAACAGCTTCAATTAACTGAATAGATTTAGTAATTGCATTATACCATATAGCTAAGTTTCTATTTTCTACAATCCATATAAAAATAATAGCATTTAGATAACAAACTAAAAAGGCTAAAAAATAACTCAAACTATCCGACATTTCATCTACATAGTTTTCTTCTAGAATCATAGAAATGATGTTAGCATGAACGACTACACCATACATATCAGGATAACCTCTACCAACAGTATTAATATTTAAAGGGGTGAAGAATTTATCAGCATCCCAATGTCTGTCTGTATAACCATCACCCATATACCCCATTAATACAATTTTATCTTTTACGATATCAAATGTCTTTTCTGGATTGTTAAGGTCTTCTATATCTAATTTAATATATTGATTCAGGTTACCTTTAAAGAAAATAGTTTCTGTTTGATTCTCTCTTGCTAAAAATTTCTCTGCTTTTTCTGGTGCAAATTTTTGAGCCAATCTTACAGATAAAGCATACTCTTTTTTACCATTAATTTCAACATATGTAGGAAAATCCCTCCATGTGGTAAAATCTTCATCTGTTAAAATGCCTGTATATACATGACCGTGATCTGTTTTTGCAGTAAATGGTGCATAGGGTAAATGTAAGGTATCGAACTGATTATTTTCTACATTCCATTCATCTGGCATTGTGGCCATAACGAATGAGTTTCCTACTTTATTTAATGCTTGTGCTAGCATAAAATCTCCTGCAGGATTCTTAGGTCTTGGCCCGACAAATGTGGCATCAATACCCATTACTTTGGGTTTGTATTCTGATAATCTCAATATTTGTTTTGCAATCCCTGCTCTATCTAGATTACCAATATTTACCAGTACTACATTTTGTTCAAACTTAGCATTTTCATGGCCCTTTGTTTTCGTATAATACACATCTGTCAATTCAAAATTATCAAACACTTGTTCGAATACATTGACCACTTCAACTTGTAAGTTTGAAGCCTGTAACAACCATAAAAAAATGAAAATGAAAACAGTTCCTAGAAATGCTTCTTTGTTTAACAGTCTAATCTTAGTCATAAGAAAAAATATTCATAGTAGTTTCTGCCTATTGGGTAAAAAATAACCTTTCAAATAAGCAATAAAAAAAAGAATGCCTTTGTTTACTTAATAACGCAAACAAAGGCAATTTTCATCTATTTAAAAACTATTTATTTCAGATTATTTTATGAATAACATCAGATTGGTGATTTATCTTCAAAAAAACTTATTGTTCTAAGCAAAAAAGAACATTCCCCTCTGTATACCAATCTACTACTACTCCATCTTTTACTACTTGATATTGATGGTTAAGTGAATCATTGGCATCAAAATATTTATCATTGTTTGATGTAGATCCAAATAATGCACCAATAAACAAAGTAAAAAGTAGAGTGAAAGTTATTTGTAGGAATCGCATAATTTTGATATTTGTTATACTATAGTATACTCAACACCTTAATTAACGTTCCGAAATCACTCTCAATATTTCTTAATTATATACTGTATATCAGTTATTTATCATAAAAACACATTAATTACATCTCCTTTGTTCTTGATTAACTCAACCCAAACCTTATTTCTTAATAATCTAATTTGAACATATTGAGACGACCATGAGGTGTATCCATCAATTCTGTCTAAGCCAAATTTCTCGTTTTGTTTTACAATAACATAATCGTTGCCGAGATCATCAATTTCTTGATATTTACCGTAAATACCTTTTACTCCACCTGGCTTATAGATACCTTTTTTACCACCTTTCTCCCAAACGTACCAATTATTGAATTGTGTTCTTTCTATTTTCTCATATTTAAATGGGATAATCACGTTGCCGTCCCTATCAATAACTCCCCAATAATTATTTTTTTGGGCTATCGCCATATTATTTACCAAAGGAAGCAGCTCTTGATATCTAGGTTGTAAGTAAATATGATCTCCTTTATTAATAAATCCCCATCTATTATTTAATTTAAAAGGGGCTAATCCTTCTGAGAAAAACTTCACATCCTCAAATTGAGGTGTTAATCTCGTTCTTCCTAAATAATCCATGAAGCCATACTTATTACCCATTTTTACTTTAGTAAATGCTTCATGAGGAGTCCCCACACTATCGTATTTATCATAAGCATCTCTTTTGGGTTCTCCTTCTACTTCTTCTACATATTTATAAAGCCAAGTACTATCGATATACATATCTACTCTGCCTTCTGCCAAATAATCAAAGTTTAAGGAGTCATAATTTGTATGAAGGAACAGCTCACCTTTATTTGTCAATAGACCAAACTTTCCTCCTTTTTTCATGATCACATAGCCATTCTCAAAATATTCTACAGTAGCATTGTCCGTTCGGTACCATTCATATCCATCATGGCTTAATGTTCCCCACATCTGATTATCTTCAAAATAAAATAAGCCTTCAGAAATAGTTTTTAATCGATCAATTATCGGTGTAATCACCCAATTCTTTTCTAAATCAATTACTCCGTAATAATCATCTGTTCTTACCACTGCATAAGGCCCTACAAAAGATTCTGCATCTGTATAAGTAGGTGGTATCCATTCTTGTAGTTGACTATTTAGATAACCGTACTTTCTAGCTTTTTTGACTAAATATTTTCCTTGAGAATACTCTCCTACCATATCATAATTATGATACGTTAGGTTCTTACCTTCTTGACTATATATATCTGTAAAATTATTTTTATCCAAGGTCCAGAAATGGCCGGTAGGCATCCTTTTTACATTTTTAAATTTTAAAGGAACAATTAATTTCCCTTTAGTTGTACAAACTCCATAAGTGTTTTTCTTTTTTACGATGGCAAGACCATTGATAAATTCTCCTACTTCATCATACAAATTGAAAAAGACGTTTTTACCATGGATAGATGCTATTCCTGTTTTACCATCTACATAATATTTCACTAGAGTATCTGATGCAAAACTTAAACTATCACAGTTCCAACTAGAGAATTGTTCTCCTTTTATATCTCCAAGTATTAGCTCTGGAAATTTTTCTACCGTGATGGATGTATCAGAAAATGTAAACGATTTATATTTGATCTCATATTCTGTTTTTCCGACCTCGTCAAGCATTCCTTTTCTACCATTTTTATCAAGTACAAGTTTTTTATGCTGATGATTCCACTTCCAATCAGAATATTCTTCCTTAGAAAACAATTGACCTTGATAATCTACCAAATGCCATGTTCCCTTTTGAGTCATTGCTGCCAACAATTTATTACCTGCCCATTTTATAGTGATGTATTCAATCGGTAGTATCACTTCGCCTTTTTGGTTGATAAGACCTTGAAGACCATTATTTGTCACTACAAACATTGGTACGTTACCAGCCAATGCTCTCATTTTCTGAAAAGCCAACGATATCACTTCATCACCTTTGGTGTTAATCGCACCATATCTACCATTTAAGCTAACAATAGACACTCCATTCGAGAAGTAATTGATCATATCGTATTTGATAGGTGCAACTTGCTTCCCTTTGTTGTTAATTACTCCCCACTTTCCATTCTGATAAACCCCAATTACATCGTAATAAAATAAAGGTTTACTTTCTGGATTCGCATCGTCTGACCATCCCATGTCTTCAAAAGGCTGAGGAGTTACTACTTTTCCCTTTTTATTTAGTAACAGGTAACCACTTTCATTTTGATGAATTTCTTGAGCCATAATCGTTGACTCATCAAAAAATAAAAATAGTAGTGTTATTAAAAATATATATTTCAATTTGTTCATTTAGCTTATTTCGCATTTGTTGAAAACATCCTTTATCGATTTGTAAGTGTTTTTCCATACAATATCTTTTACCTGATGTTTATCCAACCATAAAATTTCTTCAATTCCTTCTTCCACTTGTGGCTTTGTTAACTGATCCTCTGAAATTGCTCTCATTTTAAACCAATAAGTATGCTTTAAAACATGTTTTCCTTTATAAAGGTATGTGTGAAAAGATTCTACTATTGGTGATATGATTTTAGAAGAAATACCTGTTTCTTCCTCCACTTCCCTCACTGCACATTCTTCGATAGTTTCGCCCTTTTCTAAATGCCCTTTGGGAATGTCATATACACCATTTCTTTTGATGATTAACATCCTATCTAAAATGTCATAAACAACACCTCCACCCGCAACTCTTACTTGAAACTTATTGATCAACTCCTTGATTGTTTTTTCATAATTGATGGTATAAAAAATATACTTTGGAGCTCCACTAATATGATCTGATGCTGCAGCTAGATACCTTTGCCATACTGTTTCTTCAGATGCATTTCCGTAAACTACAAACTTTTCTTCTTGAGGGTGTTTGTGATTTTTATCTCTAATTTCAAAATAGACTTTTCCTGTATAAAAATGCATGTTGAAGTAATTTATAACTTAATGACAATAGATCTATCGTCTGAATTCTATATTCATGACTCTAAATTAAAAAAAATGATCAAAAAAAAAGAGTTGAACATCTCTGCACAACTCTAATTTGATTTTTTTTGATAACTAGTTTGCTACCTCTGCTTTATAAGCTTCGCTATCCATTAAGTTTTCAACTTCTGATGGATCATTTAATTTAATTTTAATCATCCAACCTTCTCCGTAAGGATCAGAATTGACTAGCTCAGGAGCAGCATCAATGGCTTCGTTAAATTCAACAACTTCGCCAGCGATAGGCATAAATAAGTCAGATACAGTTTTTACAGCTTCTACAGAACCGAAAACCTCACCTTCTTCTACTTCTTCACCTTCAGCAGTGATATCAACAAATACGATATCTCCTAATTCGCCTTGTGCAAATTCTGTGATACCTACATAAGCGAACTCACCTTCAACACGTACCCACTCGTGGTCTTTTGTATACTTTAATTCTGCTGGAAAATTCATGGTATTATTAATATATGATATGTGATATATTTATGGTTTTCGTGATCCACGAAAATCTTCGGACAAAGAAACAATTTAAGAAAGATATTTACAAACATGAGGTACATTATTCATCATTTCTTACCCTCATAATGCTACCCTATCCTGCTTGATTATCATGTTTTATATTACTTTCAAAATTTTTAATATTAAAACATCATTTGTCATTTGTTATCAAAGTGGTATCCTTTTCTATATTTTCTACTACAAATAAAATATTGTCGAATATTACCTCATTCACATTTTCATTTAAATTAGTTTGAAGCAATACATCACCACCTTTAGGAATCACTAATTTTTTTTCAAGCACTAAAATAGAGTCATTAAAAAAAATATCAGAATTTAATGTGATCATTTTATCATAAAGAGAATCTACATTTTGAAACTTTAAAATAGCATAGGTATGTAGTAATGCTTTGGGTTTCTTTTTTAAAACCTCTACCGATACACTATTGTTATTTAAGATTTCCTGCCAAGATTCTGTGATTGTAAACTTTTTTTCTTGACAAAAAGCTGATTCAATGCAAAAAGAAATGCTAAAAACTAGAAAGAGAAGTATCTTAGATGTTATTTTGCAGTGCAAAAGAAGATTTACATTTTTGTAAAGACGAATAAACAAAGATTTTATGACCGCAAAGTCAGTCGCGATTCTTGGATCAACAGGATCAATTGGTACGCAAGCTTTAGATGTTGTGCGTGCAAACACATCTTTATTTTCTATAAGCATTCTATCGGCGGGTAATAATGTCGATTTATTAATAAAGCAATGTATTGAGTTTAAACCTACGTTTGCAATTATAGGCAATAAAGATAAATTTTCTTTATTAAAGGAAGGATTAAAAAACGAAGATATACAACTTCTAGCTGGAGTTGATGGCATTTGTGAAGCTTTAATTGCCGTAAAAAGTGATATTGTTCTCACTGCTTTAGTGGGGTATGCTGGACTTAAACCAACACTTACCGCTATTGATCAAGGTATTACTATTGCACTTGCTAATAAAGAAACGTTAGTAGTAGCAGGCGAATTAGTTACAGAAAGGGCAAAAGCCAAAAATGTAGATATTATTCCTGTTGACTCTGAACACTCTGCAATTTTCCAATGTCTTGTAGGCGAAGAACGTAACCCAATAGAAAAAGTGATTCTTACTGCTTCTGGCGGTCCTTTTAGAGGAAGAAAAAGAGATGAACTTCTAGGTGTCACTAAAGAACAAGCTTTAAAACATCCCAATTGGAGTATGGGAGCAAAAATCACAATTGATTCCGCTTCTCTTATGAATAAAGGTTTGGAGGTGATTGAAGCAAAATGGTTATTTGATGTAGATGATCATCAGATTGATGTTATCGTACATCCTCAATCTATTGTACACTCTTTAGTACAATTTGAAGACGGTAGTATGAAAGCACAGATGGGATTACCTGATATGAAACTACCCATTCAATATGCATTAGGCTATCCAAAAAGGTTAAAATCTAATTTCGAGAGATTTAACTTTATGGATTACCCTACACTCACTTTTGAAGCTCCTGATAAAGATACATTTGTGAATCTACAGTTGGCATATAATGCATTAAAACAAAAAGGTAACTCTGCTTGTATTCTTAATGCGGCAAATGAAATTGCTGTTGAAAGATTTTTAAATGATGAAATTAAATTTCTTGAAATTGCAGAACTGAATTCCTTCTGCATGGAAAATTATCAGTACATTGCACAACCTTCTTATGAGGATTATGTTACGACAGATACTCAAGTAAGAGAGTTAGCTAAAAATTGGAAAACAAAATAGAAATTTTCATATTCATAGCTACTACAAATTAGCTGTGTTTCAATATACTTATGGATAAACTTGTTATGGCCGCTCAGTTAATTGCTGGGCTATCAATATTAGTCGGAATACATGAATTTGGTCACTTTGCTGCTGCAAAGATTTTCAAAATTCGTGTCAATAAATTCTATTTATTTTTCGATTTTCTTTTTCCTTTTCCTAACCTTCTTAAATTTTCAATTTTCAAATTTAAGAAAGGTGATACTGAGTATGGATTAGGTTGGTTTCCTATGGGAGGTTATGTAGACATTGCCGGAATGATTGATGAATCAAAAGGGGCAGATGATCTAGAAAGTGTGCCTCAACCCTGGGAATTTAGAACAAAGCCAGCTTGGCAAAGACTCATTGTAATGATGGGTGGTATCATTATGAATGTCATTACTGGTATCATCATATTTGTTGGATTGTCTTATTATGTTGGCGAAAAATATATCCCAATAGAGGAAATCAATAAATATGGTATTTACGCTTCTGAACTTGGTGAAAAACTAGGCTTAAAAACTGGTGATAAAATCATCAATGCTAACGGTCAAGAGGTTACTAAATTTAGAGATATTACAGACGGTGACTTTATTTTAGAAGATCATCCTTATTTAACTGTTGAGAGAGATGGGAAGGAAGTAAAAGTTGAATTTCCTAGTTCTATGCTCGATTTAATGAGTGAAAAGGAATATGAAAACATGTCCTATGTTTATCCTAGGATGCCTTTTAAAGTAGACAGAACCGTTGATGGTAGCTTTGCAGAAGAAGGAGGAATTCTCGCAAATGATGTCCCTGTAGCAGTAAACGGAATTCAACTTCCTTATTATACTGAATTTACTACGGAGTTATCAAAGTATAAGGGCAAATCTGTGAATATCACAGTTAAAAGAGGCGAAAAGCTAGTCGACTTAGACGTAAACATAGATGAAAATGGCAAAGTAGGTTTTTACCCAGCTTTTCTACTTGAATCAGAATTTAGACCATATACTCTAGCAGAAGCTATACCTATTGGTACTAAAGAGGCATTTAATGTGATAACTCTTCAAGTAAAAGCTTTTGGAAAGATGTTTAAGGGAGATATATCACCAAGTAAATCAATTAGTAGCCCTATTGGGATAGCTAAAATTTACGGTCCTGTATGGGATTGGTTAAGATTTTGGTCGTTAACAGGTCTATTATCAATGGTATTAGCTTTCATGAACTTCTTACCTATTCCTGCATTAGATGGTGGTCATGTAGTATTTCTTACTTATGAGATTATAACTAGAAAAAAACCATCAGAGAAAGTACTTATGGTTGCTCAGCAAATAGGAATGTTGATATTATTATCGATAATGATTTTTGCGTTTGGTAATGATATTATCAAAAGTTTCTAATACAGTACTCAATCAAAAAATCCCCTTTATATTATTTATAAAGGGGATTTTTTGTTTATGAATCTTTATTCAAAATATTATTTGTAATCAAATAAAGTAGCTCTCATTTTTAAAACTTTTGCTTCAGTATCTACTAAATAAAAAACAGTGTGGGCTATATCTTCAGAAATACCTAATAACTCTGCTGCTTTTTCTGTAGCTTCTTTTTCCTTTTCAGGGAAATCTTCATCTGCATTGGCCATTTTTATGGCGTTATATAAAAGAGTTCTCTGAAAGTTGATGGTTACATCTACCTTTAGATTAGATAAAACATCTTCTAAACTTCCATTGAGGTAGTCATAATTAATTACTTGTTGTGCAATATGATCTGGAGTTTCAGATACTCTAACAAATTGATTGATATACCAATCTTTTTCTGCATCTGACACTTCTCCATCCGCTCCTGCTATAATCATTAAAGCAAACCCATAATTTAATTGAGTTTGTTCGTTTGTAAATCTAACTCCAAATGTATTTCGTTCTAATACAGAAGCAGGCTTCATATTTAATGATTTTAAATTTGAGATAGGATGTGCTTCATCCTCCTCTAATTCAAAAAGTGATTTACGGATCATTTCTAAAGATTTCTCAGTGTTCACTAAACCTTCGATAGTCTTGGCTATAAAGTAAGGAACACCTAATAATTCAGCAGCTTTATGTACTGCATCCTTTTCTTCTGCAGCATAGACCTGGTCAGCCCTAGCCATCATAACAGCATCGTATACCAATGTTCTTTTATAGTTCATTGGTACATCCATTTCTAAAGTTTTTAACTTTTCCTCTAAATTAAAATTGATGAAATCAAAGTTTCTTATTTCTTGCTTTTGTTCCTCTGAAGCACCTACAATATCTAAGAAATCATTAAATACCCAGTTCATTTCTTCTTCAGATACTTCTCCATCCGCTCCAGAAATTGCTAAAAGAATTTTTACGTAATTCATCCATGAATCTTTTTTCACTTCATTACACGAATGAATTAAAGTAGCCAATGGTGAGGCTTGAATTACTTCTTGAGTAGTTTGAATTATCGACATATTACCTCAGGTTTGTACTGATTGCTTCTAATTTTAGATCAAAAGAAAATTATAGTTAATTGAATGAACGTATACTTCTCTAAATTTATTTAGCAATATACTTATTTAAAACTTTCTCTATCTCAAACTCCGGAAGAACACCTGCATTTCTCCATAATATTTTGCCTTTATGAAATAATATTAAGGTAGGTATACTTTTGACTTTATATTTTGCCATGGCCTGTTGATTCTTATCAGAATTCACTTTAACCACTTTTAATTTATCCCCCATCTTGCCTTTGATAGAACGAATTGAGGGAGCTATCATATGACAAGGTTGGCACCAATCGGCATAAAAATCAACTAATACAGGTACTTCTGAAGTATTTATTAAGTTACTAAATTTTGACATAACGATTCAACATTTGATTTTGATTTTCTCTACAGAATAAAAGGTCTGTTCAAGATATTAACTCTTAGGAAAATCATGAAATAACACAACAAATACATGAATATCTTATCATGTATTCATATATAAAGATAAAAGAAAAGCTTCCACCACATCTTGTGTGATAGAAGCTTAAAATCATTTTAAAGAAATTTCTTCATCATGATGATCAAAGAATTTGTATTCGGATAAAGCTAATGAAGAATCCTCAAATATTTTGATCCATTTGAAATGGCTGAAGAACCACTTCATTCTTCGAGAAGGGAAACCTCCTGTAAAGTAAGAATAGAGATACGGGTGTACGCCAAGTTTTAACTTTTGGCCATTTTGTTTCTCTAAAAGGTACATTACTTCTGCCTCTACTTGATCAGCGATCGCGATTGAAGCTGTAATTTTTCCTGTTCCGTTACAAGTTGGGCACTTCTCTTTAGTTACGATACTTAATTCAGGTCTCACTCGTTGCCTTGTGATCTGCATTAAGCCAAACTTGCTCAATGGTAGAACTGTGTGTTTTGAACGGTCCGCCTTCATTTCTTGCTTCATATGCTGATACAACTTTTGCTTGTGTTCAGCCTTCTTCATATCTATGAAGTCAATGACAATGATACCTCCCATATCACGCAAGCGCAATTGACGGGCGATTTCGGTAGCCGCTTCTAAGTTCACGTTGAATGCAGTAGCTTCCTGGTTATTCTCTGCATTCGACTTATTACCACTGTTAACATCAATAACATGTAGTGCTTCGGTATGTTCAATCACCAAATACCCTCCACTTCCTAAGCTAACAGTTTGACCAAAGAGTGTCTTTAATTGCTTTTCAATACCTGTGTGTTCAAAAAGCTTGGTCTTTCCGGTGTAGTGTTTTACAATTCCGGTTTTGTCTGGTGCAATTTGCTGGATGAATCTTCGAATTTCATCGTACATATCTTTATCATCAACAGTAATACTGTCGAATGATTCGTTAAGAATATCTCTTAACATAGATGTAGCGCGGTTCATTTCTCCGATCACCTTTTCTCGCGGCTTGGCAACTTTTAGTTTTTCAACACCTTCTCCCCACTTTGTGACCAAATCCATAAGGTCTTTGTTAAGTTCGGGTGCTTCTTGGCCTTCAGCAACTGTTCTAATAATTACCCCAAAATTTTCGGGTTTAATAGAGTTTACAAGTTTAAGAAGTCTTTTTCTTTCACTTGCATCAGTAATTTTCTTAGAAATATTTACTGTGTTACTAAATGGCACTAAAACTAAATACCTACCTGCCAACGACAACTCACATGATAATCTAGGACCTTTTGTTGAAATTGGTTCTTTCACGACCTGAACCATAATCTTTTGATTTTGTTTCAGTACATCGTTGATTTTACCCAACTTATCAATTTCAGGTTCTAAACGAAACTGTTTCAAGTGTTCAGTAACATGCTTATGATGTTTACCTTGTGCTAACTTGATATATTTCAAGAGTGATTTAACTTTTGGACCTAAATCCAAATAGTGAAGAAAAGCATCTTTATCGTACCCAATATCAATAAATGCGGCATTTAAGCCAGGTACTACTTTTCTTACTACCCCAAGATAGATATCACCTACTTGAAATTTTGTTTCATCATTATCATAATGAAGTTCTACCAGACCTTTATCTCGCATAAGAGCAATTCGGCTGCCCTCTTGCGTTGAATTGATAACTAGTTCATTACTCAACTCAATAAAAGTTTAAGGTTGACAATAAATTAAATTAACATACAATGTGTATGCGTATCTACGTTTAGATACTTTTGTTTCCTTAAGATAAGGAAAAACCTTGTCCAAGAAAAACTTGAGCAAGGTTCTGTTTTTTGTAAGCTGCGACTAGAACATTACTTTTTCTTGTGTCTGTTCTTTCTAAGTCTTTTCTTTCTCTTGTGAGTCGCGATCTTATGTCTTTTTCTTTTCTTACCGCAAGGCATATTCTTACAGTTTAAATTGTTTGAAATCTTTTCTCTAACTCATCTGACAAACACATAGTTGTCCATCAAACGAGTGCGCAATTTAAGGGAATATTTGGATAAAAACGAATTTATATCAAAATATTCTAATCTTATTCACATTAATTATCCCATTCTGCTAAAGTTTGAGTTGCTGATAGTCGAATTTCCTCAGTATCAGCATTTTTACGAATGTATTTCATCTCCTTAATTGCCTCTTCTTTTTTACCTGAATTATTCAATGCTATAGCCAAATAGAAGCGTGATTCCATATCTTCAGGATATAACTTTTTGATTTTTTCAAATCTTTGTATCGCTTTATCGTATTGTCCTGATTGTATAGATAATACCCCTAAGCTTGATAATGCTAGCTGATGATCTGGATCTTTTGCAATCACCTCTCTGATCATCATAATACCTTGCATCGGAGCCTCAGATACCACATAGGTCATACCTATTTTTACTTTTGCATCTAAATCTTCCCCGTGTACTTTGATGTATTTTTCATAATTTTCACGAGCAAGTTTAGCCATCTTTGCAGATTTTTGTTCGCTCATTGCAAATGTATATGCTTGATAATAAGCATCTGCTCCCGCTTTCAGTTCTTCTTCATTATTACTTTGACCATATGAGGCTAACTTCCATCCTGCTGCTTGATCAAATTTGTTCATTCCAATCAATAAGTTATAAGCAGTATTCGCAATTGTAGATTTATTACTTGAAGATTTAGCAATCGAGAATTCATGCTCTAAAGAATCTAATGTATTTTGAGTGTCAGCAGGAAGTTTGTCGTGAGCATTCATTGCAGCATTAGGTGTATGTTCATTGGCATGGTCATGATCACTATGATCATGTCCGTCGTCCTCTGTATGAACTTCTGCTGTATTACTATCAGTGTCTATGGATTCAGTGTTATCAACAATTACAGCTTTAGGTAACAAAGCAAATAAGATGATGAGTACAACTCCTGAAAAAATGAGTATGTATTGTTTTTTTCCCATTATAATTATCTATTAAAAAAATTGTCCACTCTTTAGTAAAGAGTGGACAATTTAAAAATTTCTTATCAATAAAGTTTAGTTCTCGTTAATCAAACGAACTTTATCACTTCCTTTGATTTTTTCAACAAACTCTTTAGAAGGTTTGAAGCTAGGAATAAAGTGCTCTGGAATAGGAATGATTTCACCTCTAGAGATGTCTCTACCTTTCTTAGACGCACGCTTCTTATTTACAAAGCTACCAAAACGACGGATATAGATATTATTACCTTCAGCCATTTTGTCTTTTACAACGTTGAAGAAGTCTTCCAGAACTTGACCTACAATTTCCTTATCTACTTCTACCATTGTCGCTGCATTCGAAGTCTGTGCTTCTTGACGCTTCTCAATTTTTCTGAGAATTTCTGTGATTACTTCTGCTTTAGTCACTTTAGTGATTTTTTATATTTATAAGATTGCTCTTTTAATACTACCCTCATTTAGAGAGAACTACTAAAAGTTCGTTAGCCTAAATTGTACTTACAAAGGTAATAATCAATACTTTAAAATAATAGTACTTTTTTATTATAAATTACTGATTAACAATTTATTAGATATTTTTCACAAAAAAAGGTTAGTCAACATCTTGTGTTAACTAACCTTTTATATTTATTGAATGTGGCGCCGACTTACTCTCCCGGGGGTTAACCCAGTACCATCAGCACTGTAAGGCTTAACTGCTCTGTTCGGGATGGGAAGAGGTGAACACTTACGTCATTGGCACCAGCAATGTCTTAATATCATCGACTGCGAATGGTAAAAACTTGTCAGTGTCTCCATAAAGGAGCCACCAACCGAAGAAAAGCTTTTGGGCGATGAGTACTTCTCAGCTTAATCCATCTCTGAACTTACACTTGAAGCCTATCAACGTCATCATCTATAACAACCCTTATAAGGAAATCTCCTCTCGAGGTGGGTTTCGCGCTTAGATGCTTTCAGCGCTTATCCGCTCCACACATAGGTCCCCGGCGATGCTCCTGGCGGAACAACCGGTACGCCAGAGGTGTGTCCATCTCGGTCCTCTCGTACTAAAGTCAGCGCCTCTCAAATTTCCACCGCCCGCAACAGATAGAGACCGAACTGTCTCACGACGTTCGGAACCCAGCTCGCGTGCCACTGTAATGGGCGAACAGCCCAACCCTTGGGACCTTCTCCAGCCCCAGGACGTGACGAGCCGACATCGAGGTGCCAAACCTCCCCGTCGATATGAGCTCTTGGGGGAGATCAGCCTGTTATCCCCAGAGTACCTTTTATCCTTTGAGCGATGGCCCTTCCATGCGGTACCACCGGATCACTATGTCCCACTTTCATGCCTGGTCGCGATGTCTCTCTCGCAGTCAGGCTCCCTTATGTCATTGCGCTCTTCCGACGATTGCCGACCGTCGTGAGGGAACCCTGGAAAGCCTCCGTTACTCTTTTGGACGCGACCACCCCAGTCACACTACCCACCAAACAATGTCCGAGTTTACACTCGCTAGACCGTCGAACAGGAGAGGGCGGTATTTGAACAATGACTGCAAAACGCCTAGCGACGCTCCTTCACAGTCTCCCGTCTATCCTACACACTCCTGGCCAACGGCCAACGTTAAGTTGCAGTAAAGGTTCATGGGGTCTTTTCGTCCCGTTGCGGGTAAGCGGCATCTTCACCGCTACTTCAATTGCACCGAGCTCATGGCCGAGACAGCGTCCAGATCGTAGCACCATTCGTGCAGGTCGGAACTTACCCGACAAGGAATTTCGCTACCTTAGGACCGTTATAGTTACGGCCGCCGTTTACTGGGGCTTCAATTCAGAGCTTCACCGACGTGAACTCCCCCTCTTAACCTGCCAGCACCGGGCAGGTGTCAGGCTATATACTGAATCTTTCGAGTTCACATAGCCATGTGTTTTTGTTAAGCAGTCGCCTGGGCTTCTTCGCTGCGGCCTCTTGCCAAAACAAGTAGGCGCCCCTTCTCCCGAAGTTACGGAGCTAATTTGCCTAGTTCCTTAGCCATGAATCACTCGCGCGCCTTGGGTTACTCACCCTGACCACCTGAGTCGGTTTGGGGTACGGGATCCTATCCCATAATCGTAGAAGGTTTTCTTGGAAGCGTTTCATATCTTTATCAAATTGGCCGTAGCCGCTCTGTAGTGTCTTGTTTCCCCAAGCACCACGCATTTAACTATGGCGCCTATAGGTACGCAAGTCAACGTACTAATCCGTCAGTACGTAGATACTTCATCACTCCGTCACTCCGTCGATGATATAGGATGCTCAGGAATTATGACCTGATATCCATCGAATATGCCATTCGGCAATCGCCTTAGGTCCCGGCTATCCCTGGGACGATTAGTGTCGCCCAGGAAACCTTGCTCTATCGGCGGGCAGGGTTCTCACCTGCCTTATCGTTACTTATGCCTACATTGGCTTTTCTAACCGGTCCACTGCACATCACCATGCAGCTTCAACCCCGTCAGCATGCTCCCCTACCACTCGTGCTTAAGCACAAATCCAGGTCTTCGGTGGATAGTTTAATGCCCGATCATTATCGATGCTCTGTCGCTCGACCAGTGAGCTGTTACGCACTCTTTGAATGAATATCTGCTTTCAAGCTAACATCCTGGCTGTCTCAGCGACTGACCCTCCTTAGTTCAACTTAACTATCACTTGGGGACCTTAGACGATGGTCCGGGTTCTTTCCCTTTCGGACTAGGACCTTGGCACCCTAGCCCTCACTGCCGGTAGGGTTTGATGGCATTCGGAGTGCATCTAGATTTGGTAGGATGTGACCCCCCCGCATCTAATTGGTAGCTCTACCTCCATCAGACTCATCCGACGCTGCCCCTAGAGGCATTTCGGGGAGTACGAGCTATTTCCAGGTTTGATTGGCCTTTCCCCCCTACCCACAGGTCATCCGAAGACTCTTCAACGTCAACCGGTTCGGTCCTTCATTGTGTGTTACCACAACTTCAACATGTCCATGGGTAGCTCACCTGGTTTCGCGTCTACCTACACTAACTTAAGCGCCACGTAAGACTCGCTGTCGCTACGGCTGCAGACCCTAAGTCCTTAACCTTGCTAATATAGGTAACTCGTAGGCTCCTTATGCAAAAGGCACGACGTCACTACACTACGTAGCTCCGTCCGCTTGTAGGTATACAGTTTCGGGATCTATTGCACCCCGTTATTCACGGTACTTTTCACGTTTCCCTCACGGTACTTGTTCACTATCAGTCTTTTGGGAGTATTTAGTGTTGGCGGATGGTGCCGCCGGATTCAATGGGGGGTTCACCGGCGCCCACTTACTCAGGATCTCTCGCTCTCTTTAGATATTACCTGTACGGGACTTTCACCCTCTACCGCCACACTTTCCAATATGTTCCAATTCTATCTAAATCGATTATTGAGGTCCTACAACCCCTATTAAGCCGGCACTCAATTGGTTTGGCCTCTTCCGCGTTCGCTCGCCACTCCTTGCGGAATCACTATCGTAATAACTTCGTTAGCATACATTATACGAAGTTATACGAGGATGAGGTTTTTGGGATTCGCTAACTATCACTAGCTTGCTGCCCATTGTCCCCACCAGTGTAGCACGTGTGTTGTCCTGGACGTAAGGGCCATGATGACTTGACGTCGTCCCCGCCTTCCTCTCTGCTTGCGCAGGCAGTTCCTCTAGAGTCCCCAGCATAACCTGATGGCAACTAGAAGTAGGGGTTGCGCTCGTTGCGGGACTTAACCCAACACCTCGCGGCACGAGCTGACGACAGCCATGCAGGACCTTTCATTCTGTCCGGAGAAAGCTTTATCTCTAAAGCGGTCAAAACGAATTCGAGTCCAGGTAAGGTGCCTCGCGTATCATCGAATTAAACCACATGCTCCACCGCTTGTGCCGACCCCCGTCAATTCCTTTGAGTTTCACTGTTGCCAGCGTACTCCCCAGTTGCAGAACTTCTCGGTTTCCCTTGGGCTCGCATACCAATGTACACAAGCCGAGTTCACATAGTTTACGGCGTGGACTACCAGGGTATCTAATCCTGTTCGCTTCCCACGCTTTCGTGCCTCAGTGTCAAATAACGCCCAGTAAGCTGCCTTCGCCTTCGGTCTTCCTCCTCATATCTGTGCATTTCACCGCTACATGAGGAATTCCGCCTACCCATACATATTTCAAGTCCTGTAGTATCAAAGGCAACACGGAGTTAAGCCCCGGTCGTTAACCTCTGACAGGCAGGACCACCTGCGCACCCTTTAAACCCAATCATTCCGGACAACGCTGGCACCCTCCGTATTACCGCGGCTGCTGGCACGGAGTTAGCCGGTGCTTATTCTTATGGTACCGTCAAGCAACCTCGCAAGGTCGTGTTTCTTCCCATACAAAAGAACTTTACGACCCGAAGGCCTTCATCGTTCACGCGGCATGGCTGGTTCAGAGTTGCCTCCATTGACCAATATTCCCTACAGCTGCCTCCCGTAGGAGTCTGGCCCGAATCTCCGTGCCAGTGTGGGGGACTTTCCTCTCAGAACCCCTACCTATCGTCGCCTTGGTGAGCCGTTACCTGCACCTACTAGCTAATGGGACGCATATCCATCTCGTACCGATAAATCTTTAATCATTAAACAATGCTGTCTTCTGATACCATGGAGCATTAATCCGAATTTCTTCGGGCTATTCTCCAGTACGAGGCAAGTTATATACACGTTACGCACCCGTGCGCCGGTCGTCATCAATTTGCAAGCAAATCATGTTACCCCTCGACTTGCATGTATTAGGCCTGCCGCTAGCGTTCATCCTGAGCCAGGATCAAACTCTCCGTTGTAAAAATCTTTAGATCTACAATCAGATCAATGTTGTTAAATACCTGTCTCTACGAATAAAAGAAATTTTCCTTTTTGGGATCCGCTTTCGCTGATCTTGTAATTACTTTTCGATACATCAAAAGAACGTCTGAGATTCTACTCTCAATGAACTATGTTTCAAGTTTTTAAAACTCCCATTCAGAGTTTTTGTGTACCTCTGTCTTCCAGAAGCGAGTGCAAAGGTAAGAAGAGATTTTTAATATGCAAGACTAATTAAATTTCATTTGGATTTTAATTTGAATTGCTGTTCTTCTTTACATTATGTCAAATAAAAGAGTACTGTAGATTAAGACTACTCACGTCTTTTATTGGTCGCCTTCCGTTTGAAGGGGGTGCAAAGGTAATAGGAGTTTTTAATTAAACAATACAAGAGATGAAAAAGAGTAGCAAACAAACGTCAATCATCTGATTATCAATATAAATAGAGGGAATTAAATACTAGATTTTAATTCTTGGGAGAGATACACACACTTTAGTTCCTATTTTTTGCTCTGATTGAAGATCAATAGATCCATTTAAAACATGGACAGCTTCTTTTACTATAAATAGACCTAAACCTGTTCCATCACTTTGCTCACTGGCTCTGTAGAACATATCAAAAACCTTATTTTGTTCTTTTATTGATATTCCTTCTCCATTATCTTCAAATGATAAGAGAATGTTTGTTTCATTTAATTTTGCAGATATTTTTAAATAATGCTCTGACTTTTCTTTATCAGAATACTTTATAGCATTCGTAAATAAGTTAGTTAAAATACTTCTGACCCTATTTTTATCTGTTACTACATTTAATTGATCGTCGATATCAAGATTTATTTGATAGTTAATAGGTATACCAAAACGATGTGAACTTATAATAGTATCTATTTGAGATCTTATATTAATTAATTCCGGAACTACATTCTTTCTATTGTTTCTTAAATACTCTCCGAAGTCTTGAATCAAATCAAGCATTCTATCTATGTTTTTATCCATCATAGGGAGATAAACATCTTTAAGAATATTATCTGGCTCTTTATAGGCTAGATTAACAAGACCTTTTAAAGAAGTAATCGGACCTTTTAAATCATGGGTAGTACTATATAAGAATCTATCTAATTCTTTATTTGTATCAATCAGTTCTTTGTTTTTAAGAAGTAAGCCTTTTTCGTACTCTTTTCTTTTAGAGATATCATGAGCATTGAATATGGTAAAAAGCTTCCCTTTCATTTTAGTAAGGTTCGCACATAATTCAACATCTACTAAGGAATTATCTCGACGTTTCATTTTTACCTCAATTTTTTGAGGTGCAGAAATATCTCCTTGTCGACATTGCTGTCTATACTCTAATACTCTTTGCTGATCAGCTTCATAAAATAGATTAATAAACACCACACCTCTTAGATCAAAATAATGATTATAGCCTAATAATTTCTGAAGCCCTCTATTATAATTTGCTATTCTACCAGAATATTCGGCAATAAAACTATCTCTTGCTGCATTCAGCATAGATTTTAGCCAAATTTTCTTACTCTTATTTTTATCTTCTTCTATTTTTCTTTGTGTAATATCTGTTACAGCACCAACAAATCGTTTTACTTCTCCTTTATCATTGTATATCGATCTTCCTTTGATATTAACGTATTCTATACCTGTAGCTGCATTAAGGTTATTATTGCATCTCACATCCAAGTCTATAGGTTGATGAAAGAGAGATAATTTCTTTATAGCATTAATCATAGGAAAGAAATAGTTCTCATCTACAAAACTTAGGATTTGCTTCAAAGACGGCTTTCTATGTTTTTCATCAGAAAGCCTTAACATACTAAAAAGGTGTTCGGACCAATAAAAATGATTGTCTTTCTTTTCAAAAACCCAATTCCCAACTTTAGTGACCCTTTGGATTTCTTTTATATAGTCCTCATTTCTTTTTAGCTTATTTAATGCCTTTTTCTGGTGAGTTATATCTTGAAGTGCTCCATAAAGACCTACGATCCTATTATGTCTAACAATAGGTTTACCGTTTAATCTCACCCACTGCACATCTTTAAATTTTGATTTTATGACCAACTCAAAATCAAAATTTTCTTTTTTTCTAAATGCATTGAATAATATATCTTGTGCCCTTTTTCTTGTCTCTTCATCACACATTGATAGTAAAAAAGACGGGTTCTTTTCTACAAATTCTTTAGAAACACCAACTACTTGTGATACTTCTTCAGTAACCAACATTTTTTTTGCAAAACGATCATATACCCATCCACATGCTTTAATTAATCGCTGCATCTCATGTAAAATATGAGAGTTCCGTTCTTTTAACGTAATGTTTTTTACTGTGACAAATAAAGCTGATTTATGATTGGATAAAACGACTCTCTTATTCTCTAATTCAAATAATAAAGAATCGTTGTCTTTTCTTTTTAAATCAAGAAATAAATTATTCTTATTGACTTGCCATTCTTTATTTGTTAGTAACTGAGAAAACTCACTTAGAACATGTTTTTTAATAGTAGAATGAACAAAATTTCCGAAATCCTTATTAATGAATTCTTGTTCTTCATAACCAAGAAGTTGCTGAAGGTGCTTATTAATCTTAAGTATTTTTCCTTCATCACTTACCAAAACATAACCTGTATTACTACTATTGAGTAGTACACTAAACATATCTTCAATAGAATTTCTAGCAGTAACATCTCTACTTCTTACTAAACATGCTACTACTTCACCATTCCTATTTTTGATAGGTTGATAAACAGTTTTTATAAATACAAGATCACTTGATGTTGAGAAATAGGTTACTTCTGTTTGATATTTTTCTCCATTGAGCGCTTTATTGATTCCTGAATTAACTCGTTTTGATTTTTGAACTAATGAGTCTAGTCTATCCTCTGTATTTTTCAATATAGGCAATAACCTTTGTAACAAATTATCTAAGGAGTCATTCTTTCTGATGATTTTTTTATCAAGGCCTATTAAGGCTAAAGCATCCTTTGAGTCATTTAATATACTTTGAAATAAGTACTCAAAATCGAAATCAATACTTTCTGATGACAGAGGGTTGATAAAAATTATTGTATACTCCTTATCATTTTGTTTTATAAGAACTGTAAACTTATCTCCTTCTAGGTTATATAATTCTTTGCTTATTTCATCAGAAGAATGAAGTTCTCGAAATGCACCTCGAAAAATCCCTTGCCATTCCTTTGGGCAAACATCAAAAAAAGAATTTACTTTGTAATCGAGTTCACTAACGTTAAACAAAAACTGCTTTTCATTATAGCCCGAAAGCAATGTATAACTACCTTTATGAATTTTCAGAAAGGGAGATTTTTTTTCGTCATCAGTATGTACTTTTGAGGGATAGTTCATCTTAAAGCTGTTCTTGGGGAATTAATGCAGTAGAAGAAGTACTTAGAAATAGATTGTTTAACCTCTTGTTGAGCACAATTTAAAGATTTAATTGGATAAAAAGAAAAATATTAAACGGATTATGATTTCAAAAATTGTTACTGGCGTTTGGAATTGGGGTGATCTTACTCCTCAGCAAATCAATGAATTAATATTGAGAAGCGTAGAATCTGGTATTACCACTTTTGATCACGCAGACATTTACGGAGGTTATACTATCGAAAAATTATTCGGTGATGCTTTAGCTCTTTCACCTGATTTGAAAGATAAAATCCAAATTGTGACTAAATGTGGAATTAAATTAATTCACCCTAATAGACCGCAACATACTATAAAATCTTACGACACAAGTAGGCAACATATTGTTGGATCTGTTGATAAGTCACTTCAAAATTTAAACGTAGATGTATTAGATTACTTACTTATTCACAGACCCGACCCTTTGATGAACATCAATGAAGTAAGTGATACTATTAATGATTTGAAGAAAGAAGGGAAAATAAAAGAATTTGGTGTTAGTAATTTCTTGCCTCATCAGTTGGAGATGCTTAAATCAAAAACCGATATTAAAATAAATCAAATTGAGATTTCTCCTTTAAAAACATCTGCTCTTTATGATGGTTCATTAGATCAGTGCCAACAATGTGGTATTACACCGATGGCTTGGTCTCCACTTGGAAATGGAAGAATTTTCACTGCACAAGATGAAAAAACACTGCATTTAAAGAATACTTTATCTCAAGTAGGTGAAAAGTATGATTTAGCTATAGATCAAACCATATTTGCTTGGCATTTAACTCACCCTGCCAGAATTACTCCTATTTTAGGAACAACAAAGGCAGAAAGAATAGAAGGAGCAGCAAAAGTGATGTCAATACAATTAGAAAAAGAAGATTGGTTTAAAATACTAGAGGCTGCAGAAGGTAACGAAGTGCCTTAAATTGAATAACGTCATTTATGTCAGATAAAAGTAAAAAAATATTAGACCCAGGGGTTGGAGCCTCTTACAGACATAGAACTAGGAGAATTATAAACCCTGATGGTTCATTTAATGTAAGAAGAGTGGGTACTTTAAATGTTATCCAAGATGCCTATCATTGGCTGATTACTATTCAATGGATACCATTTATTGTTGTGATTACTTCTATTATACTTATGACCAATTTTATATATGCATATATTTATTGGTTAATAGGTATTGAACATATTAGAGGTGCTGCAACAGGATTGTTTTGGGACGATTATTTAAGTGCACTTTTCTTTAGTGTCCAAACTTTCACCACTGTTGGCTATGGTGCTATGTCTCCTGATAGTCAATTTGTTGGATTAATTGCTAGTTTAGAGGCCTTTAATGGGTTGCTTCTCTCTGCATTTTCAACTGGTATTCTGTATGGACGATTTTCAAGACCTATATCAAAAATTAAATTTTCTGAAGTTGCTCTTCTTACTCCATACAAAGAGAGTGACAACATGTCAATTCAGTTTAGAATTATCAATAAAAGAGCAAATACAGTCTTACATATGAAGGCTTCTGTCTTTTTATCACTTAATGTAAAAGAAGATCAAGATGGAACTTACTCTCATCGTAGGGATTTTTATGATTTATCGCTTGAGCGAAGCTCTATTATGTTTATGCCTCTATCTTGGACAATAGTTCATGTTATTGATAAAAACAGCCCCCTCTATGGAATTACAGTAGAAGAACTCGTAAAAAGGCAAGCAGAAATGCTGATTACCTTAAATGGTTATGATGAAACTTTTGGTCAAGATACCTATGCTTATCATTCTTATGTTGCTGAAGAGTTTGAAGCTAATAAACGTTTTATTAGAAACTTTAATGTGGCAGATGACGGTATGATTCTACTCCATGTAAATGATGTAGACCTTAGAGAAGATATTTCACCAAAAGAAGAGAATTAACCTCTCCTCTTTTGGTACTTATTCTAAACCGTCTTTTACTTTTTGTGCTTTACTTTGTCCTATTACCTGAGCCACTTCTTCTATGGGAGCCGATTTAATATTGGATATGGTTTTAAACTGCTTTAATAACTTTTGTATAGTGTTAGGGCCTATTCCTGGTATTCCCTCTAGTTTAGAATTGATACTACCTTTACTTCTTAAGTTTCTATGAAAAGTAATTCCAAATCGGTGTGCTTCATCTCTTAATCGTTGCACCAATTGTAATGACCTAGATTTTTTACTTAAATGCAAAGGAATAGGATCCTCGGGAAAGAAGATCTCTTCAAGCTTTTTAGCGATGCCTATTACAGGTAATTTACCATAAAGTCCTAATCTTTCTAATGCCGTTACTGCAGAACTTAACTGTCCCTTACCTCCATCAATAATCACTAATTGAGGTAATTTTTGTTTTTCATCAAGTAGCCTTCTGTATCTTCTATAAACAGCTTCTTCCATCGAGGCAAAATCATCTGGTCCTACTACTGTTTTAACATGAAAATGTCTGTAATCTTTTTTTGAAGGTCTACCATCTCTAAAGACGACACATGCAGAAACTGGGTGAGTACCTTGAATATTGGAGTTATCAAAACACTCAATATGAACGGGGACTTCACTTAATTGCAATTCATTTTTTAACTGTACTAATACTTGGTAATTACTTTTTTTATCACTTATCTCACCTCTGGATGTTTCTCTTTCTCTCTTATAATACATTGAATTTTTAAAAGAGAGTTGAATTAACTTCTTAGCATCACCAATTTTAGGAACAGTAAATTCGAGTCGTTCATCTTCATCTAACACATCAGTGATATCAATGTTCGTATAAATCTTTTTTGATGAGGTTTTGTACCTATTTCTGAATTCCATGATAGCATATATCAGTAAATCTTCATCAGACTCATCCATTTTCTTGGTTAATTGAGTTGACTCCGTTACCATTATTCCACCATTGGTGATTTTCATAAAGTTGACATACGCAAATTTCTCATCAGAGACTAATGCGTACACCTCACAATCTCTAAATGTTGGAGAAACCACTAAAGATTTTGATTGATAATTGGTTAGTAATTCTAATTTTTGTTTCCATTTCTGCGCATCTTCGAACGCCAACTGTTCAACAGCCACCTGCATCTTTTGAGAAAAGTACTCTTTCGGTACACTTAAGTTACCCTTTAATATTTGTAGTACTTGATCTATATCTTGCTGATAGTCTTCCTCTTTTTGTTTTCCTTCGCAAGGTCCTAAACAGTTGTTGATATGATACTCTAAACAAACACTATATTTTCCTGCTGCTACATTTTCTTGAGATAAATTGAAAGAACAATCTCTGATTTTATATAGCTGCTTAAACAGATCTAGTAATGCAGACATCTGCCTTCCATTGGGATAAGGCCCAAAATACTTATGTCGTTTATCTTGAATATTTCTTGTTGAAAATACTCTTGGAAAACGTTCTCTAGTCACACATATATAAGGATAAGTCTTATCGTCTTTTAAGAGGATATTGTATTTGGGTTGATTCTTTTTAATTAGATTATTTTCTAGAAGCAGTGCGTCGTATTCAGAATCTACTACTACGAACTCCACTTTTCTAATTTCATTGACAAGTCTTTGTGTTTTTCTATTTAAACCTGATTGTTTTAAAAAATAAGAGGATACCCTGTTTCTTAATTTCTTTGCTTTACCGATATAAATGATCTTTCCATCTTCGTTAAAGTATTTATAAACTCCAGGTTGCATTGGTAAATTTTTTACCACTTTCATTAATTCCTCTTTATAAGACTGCATGATTGATGTTTAAGGTGATATCAAACGTATTCTAAACTAGTAAAATTATCTCTTTTTTATCCTTTTCAGCAAAAATAACTTTGATTAAAGTATTCAAATAACCTGTCTGAGATAATTAAAAATAGACCTCAGAAAAGAACAATATTCGTAAAAAATTGAATTTTACATAGTTAAATAGATAAATAATGTATTATAAAAAGAATATCATTTTTGTTTTACATAAAAAAAACAGAAATTAGGGTTATAGAATTTATTATCTAATAACATTGTTCAGTAGTCTTTCTGATAATTTCAGATGATACTATTTGTTCACTATACTTATTACCTAATACCCCTTACTTTACATGATTGTAAATTTTTTAAAGAGGTTAGTCTATTTAATTTTAGGATTACACTTCGTATTTGCAGTATATATTGGATTAGGCACACTCTATATAAAGTGGGCTAACCCTACATTATCACCTTATATGATTGCTAGGGCTAACTTTGATGTGTCAAAAATAATCACACCTCAATTTAGACCTTTAAGCAGTATACCTACTGATTTAACAACGGCTATTATGGGTGTAGAAGATCCCGATTTTTATTTTCACAATGGATATTCTTCTCATAAAACACCTTTGATGAATGCAAACATTTCTCAGAAGGTTGTGAGAAACATGTTCTTAATTCCACACAATAATAATTTAGGTGCTTACTTAGAATGTATTGGTGCTGTAGAAATGGAATGTCTTTTAGGTAAAGAGCGTATTTTTGAAGTTTTTATGAACTATGTAGAATGGGGTGATAATGTTTATGGTATTGGTGAAGCTGCAGACTACTATTATAAAAAAGATTTACAATACTTATCAAGAACTCAAAAATTAAAATTAGCTTCAGTTTTAGCTAATCCTATTGAAGTAGAGCCTGCCACTTACAGAAAAGATAAAATTTCTGAAGCTCGATTTAATCTATTGAATTCATTTATGAATTAACTTATTCTTCTTCAGGCTTTCTGATAGGTACTACAATAGAAATTCTTTGCCATATCGCTACTAAATTACACCCTTCTGGGTCTTCTTGTAAAAAGATAGAGAACTTTTGGAATATTCTAAACGAATTTAATGCTGGAAGTTTAACTCTAAATACATCTTCTTTTTCATTATACTTATAGGTACCCCAAGCTCCTTGTGCTTTATTGACTATTAGTGTCCATTCTGCTGTATCAGGAATAGCATACAAAGAATATGTTCCTGCTTCTAAGTGTTGCCCCCCCAAGGTCACATCTTTAGAAACTGTAATTTCTGTGGCATCATCATCTCCAAAGCGCCATAGTTTTCTCCATGGTACAGATACCCCAAATTTAGTATCAAAATCTGATCGCATTTTAGGTCTACCGTAAGTCACCTTTACATAAGTACCGTCTTCCATTTTATAGGTAGCCAAACCTGTTTCACTTTTACGTGGTTTATGTTTAAGCTCTTGACTGAATACTGTTGTGCTTACAAGAAATAATAATGTTATATATAGTGCTTTCATATCAATAATAATTTTAATCAATTATCACATAAAATAAAAAACAGAAGAAAGAAAATTACATCTCTTTCTTCTGTCTATTAGTAGATCAAAGGGTATTACTTCTTAAAGAACACCTTTTGTCGATGGAATTTCGTTATTTCCTTCTTCTACTTTTATTGCCATTCTCATCGCTTTAGCAAAAGCTTTGAAAGTACCTTCAATAATGTGATGATCGTTATCTCCTTCTGTCTTAATATTCAGATTACAGCCTGCTGCATCAGAAAACGATTTAAAGAAGTGAGAGAACATTTCTACAGGAAAATCACCTACACTTTCTCTTTTTAAAGGAGCATCGCATACAAACCAAGGTCTACCAGAAAAATCTAATGCCACCTGTGCGAGTACTTCATCCATTGGTGCAATAAAGAAACCGTATCTTTCAATACCTCTTTTATCACCAAGAGCTTTTTTGATAGCTTCCCCTATTGCTAAACCAGTATCTTCTATCGTGTGATGTTCATCGATGTATAAATCGCCTTCTACTTTTACAGTTAAATCTATCTTACCATGTCTGGCCACTTGATGTAACATATGGTCGAAGAAACCAATACCTGTAGATAAATCGGATTGACCTGTACCGTCTAGATTTACACCAATAACAATTTTAGTTTCGTTAGTGATTCTTTCTACACGTGCAATTCTACCTGCGGGAGTATAATTTTTAAGGTATTCATAGATTTCAATCCAAGATGTTGTTTCTAAAACAGCGTCTTTTGATTGTCCTTTTTCTCCAATAAAAATACCTTTTGACCCTAAATTTTTAGCTAATTCTACATCCGTTAGACGGTCGCCAATTACAAAAGAGTTTTCAAGGTCATATTTACCTGTCATGTATTTTTTTTCAAGTAAACCTGTTCTTGGTTTTCTTGTTGGAGCGTTCTCTTTTTCGAAAGTTTTATCAATAAGAATATCATCAAAAACTATCCCTTCACCTTTTAGTGTATCCAGCATTTTATTTTGTGCAGGCCAAAAAGTCTCCTCAGGGTAACTATCTGTTCCCAACCCATCTTGGTTGGTTACCATTACCAATTCATAATCTAATTCTTGTGCTATTTTCTGAAGCTGAGAGATAGCTAAAGGAACAAATTCTAACTTTTCTAAAGAATCTACCTGATAATCTACAGGGGGTTCTACGATAATTGTCCCGTCACGATCAATAAATAATGCTTTTTTCATAAAGCCTGTTTGTAGTTTTCGATTACACTTTTTTAATCATGCAATATAACACTAATGAGTAATAAGTGTTTACTGAAGTGTTCCATTTCTCCACTTCTTAACTGTATCAAACCAGATTCTCTTATAATCATAAGATCTTTTCAGTTCGTAATGTGTTCCCGTAAACTGATTATCTTCTTCCAAGAAATCAAATTCTACTTGACCATGATTAAGATTACTGTTGTAAGACCATCGTATTCCTCCATCAATATTACTAATTGTATCTGGTGATCCGAAGATGATATAAATGATTCCTCTATCGGTCTTCCAACCTTCTTTATAATCTGTAAATTTGATATTTGCCTCTGTTACTCTTTCAAAATATACCTTGATAAGTCTTTTGGCATTATCAGGTGAACCTGCCACATTTAACCAAAAGTTTTCAAAAGCTAGCCTTGGTCTTTCTCCCTGAATGAATGACATCATTTCATTTTGTGTTGAAATGTACACCATAGTGGGATAAAGGTTTTTCATCTTTTTATATTTCGGGAAATTTTCTGCTACCCCAATAAATCCTTTACCATCTTTTGTAGTAGTATCCGATTGAATATAATATAGTCCTTGCTTATTTACGAGAACTGTTTCTTCTGCTGCTACTTGAAATGATGTGTCTACCACCATAGGGTTGCCTAAATTAGCATCTTCAACCATTGGAGGAGGGGCAGGCATAAAGTCTGTAGAAAAATGGTATACAAAATAAGGAGCACCTGCATTTCCTTTTACTGAAAACGATTCGCCATATTTTGCATAATTGGTATTGTTACTCAATTGTAAACTAAAATTGTTTTGAGCAAAAACACTATTTGATATTAATATGATAGTGAATATCTGGCAGAGTATTGATGTTGTCTGTCTCATCAAAAAAATGGAATGAAGTAATTATCTAGTCTTTTTTTAAGCAGTGAAAAAACAACTGTCTTCCACTTGCACTGATTGTCTTAATAAAGTATTTATACTTCAAAAAAACTTTATATTAAGTTAATAACTTTTTTGGAAGTTTTGAACAATATCATCAATCAATAAAAAATAAAAAAGGGACTCATTTCTGAATCCCTCTTTCAATACATCTCATTTGATGTTAAATATTTGTCTTGAATAATTTAATCGCTATTGCTAACAATATTATTCCAAAGATCTTTCTTAAGATATTTGCACCACCTTTACCTAATTTATTTTGTATCCATCCTGAACTTTTAAGGACAATGTATACAAAAACTAAGTTGATGATAATACCTAATAAAATACTCAATTCAGAAAACTCCGATTTTAACGAGATAATTGTAGTCATACTACCTGCACCAGCTATCAACGGAAACGCTAACGGCACAATTGATCCCGAGCCATCTTCTGGTTCACTTTTAAATAAAGTGATACCTAAAATCATTTCTAAACCGAGTAAGAAAAGAATAATTGCACCTGCTATTGCAAATGAACTTACATCAATACCAAATAAATTCAATATTTGAGTACCTACAATAAGAAATATAACCATTATCACACCCGCAATGACGGTTGCTTTTAACGATTCTATCTTACCTTCTTTTTCTCTAAGATCAATAATAATTGGAATTGATCCTACTATATCAATTACAGAGAAAAGAATTAAAGTTACAGAAGCTACTGCTTTGAAACTGATGTCTAAACTATCTTGATCCATATTTTACTACTACTCTTCAATAACAAACCCTGCGGCAGTTAGGTCTTCCCAATAAGATGGGTAAGATTTAGCCACCACTTCTGGTTCGTCGATACTTAACTCACCTAACATAGACAGAGGAGCAAAAGCCATCGCCATTCTATGGTCTTCATAAGTATGAATGCTTTGTCCTTCTATCTTAATTCCTCCTTTTGGTACACGAATTTCTTCATCACCAATGACTTCTATATCTAAGCCTAATTTTTTAATTTCATTCTGAAGTGCTGCAATTCTATCGGTCTCCTTAATTCTTAAACTTTGTAGACCCAACATGCGTCCTTCCATACCTAATGCCGCTACTAAAGATACAATTGTTTGCGCTAAATCTGGGCAATGTGTAAAATCAAAAAAGAACTTATCTGCTCTTTGTGCTTTTGATAAACGAACGCCATCTGCCTCAAAAGTAGATTTAACGCCCAATTGCTCCATCATTTCTACAATTGCCTTATCACCTTGAAGAGAATCTTCTCTTAAGTTCATGATTTTAATATCACATTCTTCTGATAATGCTGCAATTGAATACCAATAACTAGCTCCTGACCAATCTGATTCTATTGTATATTCTCCAGATTGATATTCTTGATTAGGTACAGTAATCACATTACCTTCCCAAGTATATTTCACTCCAAAACGTTCCATAAGACTTAAAGTCATCATGATATATGGTTTCGAAGCCACTGTTCCTTCTAGGTGTAATTCTAAACCTTTTGGTAAAGTAGGACCCACTAAAAGTAAAGCTGAAATATATTGACTACTCACATCACCTCTAATACTTACTTTTTCAGAAGTCTGATTAAAGTTTTTAATTTCATGAGGTGGATAACCTTCATTTTTTTGATAATCAATTTCAGCTCCTAAGGTTCTTAGTGCATCGACTAAAATACCGATAGGACGCTCTTGCATACGAGCAGTACCTGTCATTAACGATGGACGATTATTTGCGGCAGTATATGCAGTTAAAAAACGCATTGTTGTACCTGCATCTAAAACATCCAATGTATGATCTGAAGAATCCAAAAGTCTCATCATTGTTTGAGTATCTCTAGCCATAGAGATATTTGACAATTGAATACTTTCTTCTGCACACGCTTGAATAATTAAAGCTCTATTGCTTTCTGATTTTGAAGATACCAATGGTACATTCAAGTTCACTTTTTTTGAAGGGTGATGTAATTTCATAGTCTAATTTGTTAGTTCTCTTGGTTTTCAAACAATTCCATTTCGAAAAGTGTGGCTAAATGATTTTTCAATTTACCTTCCACTTCGTTCATGTCAAGTTGATGTCCTAATTCTTGTTCCATAGAGGTCACTGCTTTATCCGAGATACCGCAAGGAACTATATTTCCGAAATATTTTAAATCTGCATTTACATTTAAGGCCAAGCCGTGCATAGTTACCCAACGAGATGTTTTCACGCCCAAGGCACATATTTTTCGTGGGTTTGGATCATTTTCTTCTCCAATCCACACACCTGTTAAGCCATCAATTCTACCAGATTTAATTCCGTAGTCCTGTAGCGTTAGCATAACAGCTTCTTCTAAAAATCTTAAATATTTATGTATATCAGTAAAGAAGTTATCCAAATCTAAAATTGGATAGCCAACAATTTGTCCAGGACCATGGTAAGTGATATCACCACCGCGATTGATTTTAAAAAATTCAACGTGTTCCTTTTCAAGACCTTGTTGGTCTAACAACAAATGTTCTTCTTTACCACTTTTACCTAAAGTATAAACATGAGGGTGCTCTACAAACAATAAGTAATTGTTGGTAGAAACTGCATTTTCTCCTCTATCAGTTCTTTTTCTATTTTCGAGCTTGGACTGAACAATACTATCAAATAATTCTGTTTGATAGTCCCATGCTTTTGCGTAACGCATTTTGCCAAGGTGACGAAATTCGACTTTTTTATTCATATTTCTACTCCGATCAATTAGAACACTTAAGGAAGATGTTTCCATATGTTCTTACCAACTGCGAAATTGCATAAAAAAAACCTCTTCTTTAAATAGAAGAGGTTGATATATTGATTTTTTCTTGATTTTTCTAGTTTGTAGACTTGATATACGACAAAAAGTCACCTTGTATACCCAAGGTGCTCGCCAATTTTAACATAGCGGTAGCTTCCATCTCACTGATATAGCCTTTTCTATTATTCGCATCCCAAGCAAGTGTGATATATTTCAATCTTGTTTCTGCCGGAAACTCTAACATTACCTCTGATAAATATTTTTTTGCATTATCAAATGCATTTACATAATCTTCAGCGATAAATTGAGTAGCCCATTCCAATTCTGAATGTCCATCAATATTTGTTGCAGTTTCGTCAAGAATAGCCTGTTCATCTTCGTCTAATCCGTGATAGTGGAATATCACAGATTTTATTAATAGATAAGCTTTTTTCTCTTCACTAGTCATTTATTGCAATAACAAAGTTTACTAGACAAATATAACATTATAAGTTATCTCACCAAATAAACGTTAATGTAAAACTATCTTATTATGAGCAATCATAAAATTAACTCATTGTATATAAAGCACTTATAAATATGCAATTTTACAGAAGAATACATCTCTTTTCATAGAAAAAGGGGTACTATTCTTCATAATACCCCTTCAATATAATTATTTAAACTAGATCTACACCTACTTTACTTTATTCTGAAAATACTCAAGTGTTAATTTTAATCCTTCAGCTCTATCTACTTTTGGCGTCCAATCAAGTACTTCTTTTGCTCTTGTGATATCTGGCTGTCTTACTTTAGGATCATCTTTTGGAAGATCTTTGTAGATCACTTTAGATTTAGATCCTGTTAAAGAAACAATCTCTTCAGCAAACTCCTTAATTGTAATCTCTTGAGGGTTACCAATATTTACTGGCTGATGATAATCAGATAAAGTCAATCGATAAATACCTTCTACTAAATCTGCAACATAACAGAATGATCTTGTTTGAGAACCATCTCCGAATACCGTAATATCTTCACCTCGTAAAGCTTGAGACATAAATGCAGGTAATGCACGACCATCATTCAGACGCATTCTTGGTCCGTAAGTATTAAAAATACGTACCATACCAGTATTTACACCATGGAAAGTGTGATATCCCATAGTGATTGCTTCCTGGAATCTTTTGGCCTCGTCATATACACCTCTTGGTCCAATAGGATTAACATTACCCCAATAATCTTCTTTTTGTGGGTGAACATTTGGATCTCCATATACTTCAGAAGTAGAGGCAATCATAAACCTTGATTTTTTTACTCTTGCCAATCCTAATAGATTATAAGGTGCCAAAGAACCTACTTTTAAAGTCTGAATAGGCATTTCCAAATAATCGATTGGACTTGCAGGCGATGCAAAATGAAGAATGTAATCCAAATCTCCAGATACATGTACATATTTAGTCACATCATGATGATAAAACTCAAAATTTGGGTTACCAAATAAATGAGAAATATTATCTTCACTACCTGTTAAGAAGTTGTCCATACCAACAACTTTAAAACCATTGTCTAAGAACTTATCGCACAAATGTGATCCAAGGAAACCTGCTGCTCCCGTTATTAGGACTCTTTTCATTATATATTTTGATTAAATTGTTTTCTATTGAAATTCGGAAATATCACCTGCTCCTTCCCTAACTACCTCAAAATCTCCATTGGTTAAATTAACTACAGTAGACAAATGTATGTTACCAAAACCTCCATCGATCACTGCATCAACTTGTTTTTCATAATCTTCATAAATTAACTCAGGATCTGTAGGGTATTCTAAAATTTCATCATCTTGTTTAAGAGATGTAGTTACAATAGGGTTTCCCAATAATCGTACTAATTCTCTAGGAATATTATTATCAGGAACACGAATACCTACTTCTTTTTTCTTGGTATCAACTAATTTAGGAACTGCACTACTTGCATTCATGATAAAGGTGTAAGGTCCTGGTAAAGCTTTTTTCAAAATCCTAAAAGTAGGAGTTTCTATATGCTTCACATAATTAGTAATATCCGAAAGGTCATAACAAATAAATGATAAGTTCATCTTATTTGCTTTTAAACCTTTAAAACGTAATAACTTTTTTAAAGCTGCAGTATTATTTAAATCACAACCTACACCATAAACGGTATCTGTGGGATAAATAACTAGACCGCCTTTTTTAAGTATTTTGACCACTTCCATGAGAAGTCGTTCTTGCGGATTATCTGCATTGATTCTGAAAAATTCTGCCATGACTTATCAAAGTTAATATGTGTAACTAAAGGTTCAATTAATTTACTTAAAAAGTTCCCCTTTTAGAAAAAGATTTACTATATATTGCTAACTATAATACAAATATTACCAGATTCTAATGGGTTACATCACAATCAAAGTTAAAACTACATATCTTGAAGTGAAAAATAATCAAGTATCACAATTTTCTTTTCCGGCTAAAGCTACTATTTTATCATGGCAACCCCAAGATTATAAAGAGTATCTTAAAGTATATAGAGCTGTAGGTGATGCATGGGGATGGACAGGAAGTACTCTATTAGAAACAGCTATTTTAGAGGAGCGCATCCATTCTAAAAATAGGCTATTTTACCTATTGCAATTAGAAGGAGAAACTGCTGGTTTTATAGAATACGTTATAGGTGATGATGCTAGCGCAGAAGTGTTGTATTTTGGTCTCACTCCAAAGTTTATTGGTAAAAAGTTAGGTCTTCCTTTTTTATCAAAAACTATGAAGACGCTTTTTGATACCTTTGATTTAAACAAAATATGGTTACATACTTGCGAATATGATCATCCTTCTGCCATAAAAAACTATGAAAAAGTAGGATTTGAAGTGATCAAGGAAGAATTAGTAGAGGAACCCTATGATGAACAATATTTAGAAGATTTTAAAAAGAAATATCATGAATAAAATTTGTTTCGCAACGAACAATCCAAATAAATTAAAAGAAATTCAAAGACAACTTGAAGGACAGTATCAAGTAGTTAGTTTGAAAGAAATTGGATGTAATGAAGAGCTTCCCGAAACACAAGAAACTTTGGAGGGTAACTCTGCTCAAAAGGCACAATATGTATGGGACAATTATCAGGTAAGTTGCTTTGCTGATGATACAGGTTTAGAAATTAATGCTTTAGATGGTGCTCCAGGAGTCTATTCGGCTAGATATGCTGGACCTCAAAGATCTAGTGATGATAATATGAATCTTGTTCTTGAAAATCTTAAAACACAATCTGATCGTTCTGCTCGATTTAGAACTGTTATCACATTAGTGTGGAATGGAGAGATTCAACAAGTGGATGGGATTGCTGAAGGAGACATTATTAAAGAAAGAACTGGAGATGACGGTTTTGGCTATGATCCTATTTTCAAACCTACAGGTTATACAAAAACTTTTGCTCAGATATCTGCTGATGAAAAAAATAAAATCAGTCATAGAGGAAAAGCAGTAGAGAAATTAATCACATTATTAAAAAAACTGTAGAAAACCTCTTTCTAATTTAGTTTTAATACTTCAAAAAGTGAATAAGTGATCTGTTGTTGATTAATTTTATCACTTTCGAAGATTCAACATAATATTTTTTAAACATTCAACTTCATGTTACTAACATTACAAACTAAGAAACAATATAGGAACTTTGGGTTGGCTTTTGGATTAGCATCATTGGCAGTTCAAATTTTGCCACTTATTTACGCACTAATCACTCAAGATAATCTTCAAATTAATATTATTGGTCGATTTATCATTTCATTTTTTGGTGCACCAACCTTTTTGTTTTTCGGGTTAGCCTTTTTAAAATCATATAAAGAAAAAGCTTTATTTTGGTTAGGCATCATGGGAGTTTGGTTAAGCGTAATGCTAAACCTATACATATTCAAAGGTGGTCAAACGGTTTTCCTAGAAAACATTTTACATGAGCTTACTCGTAAAGGGATGGCCATGATACTTGGATTATTAGTTATTCGATACTTTATCCAAACTAAAAACTTTTTACATCTCATTGCAGGCTTCTCTGTAATCGTCTTAATGGCTGTTGCGAATACCTTCTTAACATTACATAGTCAATTACCTACAATGGATATTATAGAACAATCTCTTTTGGGTGGTCTATTTTATGTATTCACTTTAGGTTTTGGTTATATCCTTTTTAAAGTATTTTCTAGCAATGATGATTCTGAGGATGATAAAGCAGAGGATTTATATATTACTCATTCACCCGCACACATGGTTTTTTACTTTATGATCATAGGATTATATTTTTCTGATTATTGGAAAGGAGCTCCTTCATGGCAATCAGAGTTAAATATTTTATTTATGATGTTATTTGCTGGAGTGGGTATCATTTATTTTTCTAAAAATATCATTACAATTGGTATGGCAGTAACACTTATTTCTCTGATAGGTCGTATTGTTGCTTTTTATCAATTACAATCTCCTGAAGCTGCATTTGGTGTGATGTTCTCTCTACTTTTACTTGGCTTATTTGAGTTTTCAAGAAGAGCAGAACGTAAAGAAAATTCACCCATAAAAAAAGGGAAGTAATTACTCCCCTTTATTAAAATCTTATAAAGATAATAGTGTGATTAATTCAATTTAATCACACTATTTTTTTACATTTTCTTTTGTAACACTTGCCACAGAACCACACCAATAGTTACAGAAACATTAAGTGAATGCTTTGTTCCAAACTGAGGAATTTCTAAAGCTGCATCTACTTCAGCAATAGCTTCATCACTTACACCCATCACTTCGTTTCCAAAAACCAAAGCTACTTTTTCTTCTTTAGTCGTCTGAAAATCTTGTAATAAAATACTTCCTTCTACTTGTTCTACAGCATACACTTTATAGCCGTCTTCTTTCAAGCTTTTAATGGCTGCAACAGTATCATCAAAATGTTCCCAAGTAACGGTATCTTGTGCACCTAGAGCTGTTTTATGAATATCTCTATGAGGTGGTTTTCCAGTAATTCCGCATAATACTACTTTTTCAATAGCAAAAGCATCACCCGTTCTAAAAGAAGAACCTACATTGTTTAGACTTCGAATATTATCAAGTACAACAACTATATTATTTTTTTCTTGGCTTTTAAATTCTTCGGCACTCACTCTATTGAGTTCGTCCATACTTAATTTTCTCATTGCATATTGTATTTAATCAGAATTAATCACCTTCAGGGTAATGATGACTCATTCGTCTTTTTTCAATTTTATTCATTGCTAATTCTCTATTGCTAGATAGAATTCTATACGTTTCTTGATCTTCAATCAATTGAGTATCTCTTTCCATATACTTGAAAATAGTCTCAGTAATTCCTAAAAGTTCTTCCTTTATAGAATAAAACGACCATTGATCTATCTTTCTAACACCTAAAAGGCCTGCATTTTTCATATAGATCAAATGCCTAGATGTTTTTGTCTGCGTAAAATCTAGTACCAATTCGATATCAGAAATACACATTTCCTTATTGGTATACAATAAGTACATAATTCTAATTCGGGACTCTTCACCAAGAGCCTTCATAATTTGAGTACCTATAGACAAGTTGAAGTGTTTTAGCTTCATGTTTTATCTTTTAAAATTCGCTTTCACAAATATGCAAGATATCTTAATTAAAACACATATTTGAAAGAAATAATAAAAAAAATTGAAACTAGGGCTTAACAGCGTGGTATAATTCTAAGAATCCATATTTTTTTTACTTGATGTTTTCAATGTTATGTAAATAAGTAGTAACATTGTATTAGGTAAAGATAATAGGCCTTGCGCCTATTATATGGCATGATACACCAGTAACATTAACCAGTTGTGGAAAGACATTCAATATTGTTGGATGTCTTTTTTTTATGTTGCACTTATTTTGATGATTCTAAACCTATTCACCTTATAAAATTTATTATCTTCGCACTTACTAGTATGATGCACCTCTTTTTAGGTGGCTACATACTTTTTTATAAATGATGTTATGGTAGAGAGAACAATAAAAATTGGTACAAGAAAAAGTAAGCTTGCGTTATGGCAAGCCGAATATGTTAAAACACTATTAGAACAAAATGGTCTAAATGGTGAATTGGTACTAATTGAAACTAAAGGTGATAAAATCTTAGACCGATCTTTATCCAAAATTGGTTCTAAGGGTGTATTTACAGAAGAATTAGAAGAGCAACTTAGAAATGGTGATATTGATATCGCTGTTCATAGTGCCAAAGATATGCAAGCTTCTTTAGGTGATGATTTTGAATTAATTGCCTTTACAGAAAGAGAAGAATGCCATGATGTTTTTGTAAGCCATAAAGACGGATTTACTGTTGATACAGAAAAAGAATTTGTAATCGGAACCTCTTCTGTTCGTCGTGTAGCTATGCTGAAAAAACATTTTCCTAATGCTAAAATTGTTGACGTAAGAGGTAATTTACAAACAAGAATTCAAAAAATGGAAGATGGCCTGTGTGATGTACTTATGCTAGCTTATGCAGGTGTACACCGTATGGGATATAATAATATGATTGTTCATTCTCTTCCTTTAGACACTTTTACTCCTGCTGCAGGTCAAGGTTGTGTAGCTATTGAATCAGCTACAAGCTTAGACACAGAAGTTAGAAATGCAGTTAGAAATGCTATTAACAATGAGGCTACTGAAACTTGTGTTCGTTCTGAGAGAGCATTCTTAAAAGAATTACAAGGTGGTTGCAGTATTCCTGCTTTCTGTTTAGCAACATGGACTGAAGATAAAAAAATCAATATTACTGGTGGTTTGGCAAAACCTAATGCTAGTGAAATTAGATATACATATACTTGTTCTCCTGAGGAAGGTGAAAATACAGGTACTCAAATTGCAAAAGATACTCTTGCCAACGGAGGCAAAGAAGTGCTTGCTGCATTAAAAGGATAGATACCACTTCGGAAATTTAACTAGATAAAAACCTAGTTAAATTTCCAACTCACACCCTGAGATTTCAATTGTAGAAATACAAAGGAGCAATTAAAACGTTCCTTCAACAACAAACGAAAAACTAATAGCACTCACTATGAAAGGTCTAATGGATCAGCGCTTTGGGCAAGGCGAAATTGTTATATCAAAAGTTGATGACCTTATCAACTGGGCAAGGCTTTCTTCTTTTTGGCCTTTAGGATTTGGATTGGCATGTTGTGCCATCGAAATGATTACTACTTGGTCCTCAGCATATGATTTAGATCGTTTTGGTGTGATTCCAAGAGGTACACCAAGACAATCTGATGCCATGATTATTTCTGGAACTGTTACTTTTAAAATGGCAGATAGAGTTCGTCGTTTGTACGAACAAATGGCCGAACCTCGATATGTTATCTCTATGGGTAGTTGTTCTAATTGCGGTGGCCCTTATTGGGAACATGGTTACAATGTAGTGAAGGGTGTAGATAGAATTATTCCTGTAGATGTATTTGTACCTGGTTGTCCTCCAAGGCCTGAAGCTTTAATTGGTGGTATTTTAAAACTTCGTGAAGAAATCCGTAAGGAAACTTTAATGGCTCCAAAAGCTGTAGAACGCCTATTAAACAAACAAAAAGCTTAATTAATATGACTACAGAAGATATTGCTCAATTAATTCAAGATAATGTCAATGTGGAGGTTACTGTTAATACTAAACAACCACAACACGAAATTTTAATCAAAAATACTGATATAGAAAAAGTATGTCAGTTTTTAAAAAATAACAATCAATTAATGTTTGACAACCTTTCATGTCTTACAGGTATTGATAACGGTCCTAAAGCCAATACAATGGAGGTTGTATATAACCTCTATTCCATTACAAAATCATATCGTTTAACTATCAAAGTGATGTTAGACAGAGAAAAGCCAACTCTGCCTTCTGTTGTTAGCGTTTGGAATGCAGCCAATTGGCATGAAAGAGAAGCTTATGATTTAGTAGGTATGACGTTTGAAAATCATCCTGATTTAAGAAGGATTTTATCTCCAGATGATTGGGAAGGACATCCGCTTCAAAAAGATTATCAAGAACAGGAAAAATACCATGGTATTACTGTTAAATATGAGAGGGATTAACACTAATAATTTTTAATTTTTTAAACGAATACTAACTATGAATCTTCAGAAGGTACTTCTATTGTTATTAATCATCGTTATTCCATATGATTTATATTACATAAACATCCCCTATTGGATTACTGATTTTCAATTCCCCTCTGTTAGAGATGTAGCTGATTTAATCAATCAAATATTAACATTAGTCAGTATAACTTATTTAATAGTTGGTATTTATCAAGTCATTAAAATTAAAAAATTAGAATTAACTCCTGCATTTAAATTCCCTCTTTATATTAATTTCATCCAATCATTTTTCTGGTTTATTATTACTTTATTTAGCCCAAATTATTCTTTCTTTATACTTATTGATGATCTTACCTTATTTAATAGTTTTATCATTTATACAAATAGAATATTATTACTTGCTACAATTATTTATTTCTTCAAGAACCAAAGAGTAAAAGTTGATAAAGAAAATGAAACTCCACAATTGTATAGAGCATTTATTTTAATGATAGATTCATTATTAATACTTAATTATTATCTATTACATTTTCATCATTTTAGTGGCGGATTTATTTTCGATCAATACATTTCTTTAGAACTATTTAATTACATCTTTTTCCTAGTATTTTACTTCTCTTATTATTTTATGATGGAAGTAATTTTCTTACAAACTATAGGGAAACTCCCATTTAATGCATATGTTAGTTTTAATGGAAATCGTGTTGTATCAATTCTTCTTCGAACACTTTTCAGAGGGCTGCCATTTGATAAAATATCTTTTTTAGGTGATAAGAAAGGGTGGCATGATAGATTTTCTAATACTACTGTAATCAGTGAGAGCTAGTTTCATTGAAATTACTCTGTTATTTTATTAACTTGATTACGAACAATTACTAAATCTGTAACATCATGATCATAAGCACAACTGAAACTATTCCAAACAGACAAATTGAAGAAATTGTAGGTATTGCTAGAGGTAGTACTGTAAGAGCACGAAGTGTAGGAAGTGATATCTTCGCGGGTTTAAAAAACCTTGTTGGAGGTGAAATTTCAGAATACACTAAGTTGCAAGCTGACTCTAGAGAACAAGCATTACAAAGGTTAGAAGAAGATGCTGAAAGACTTGGGGCTGATGCTGTTGTAAATATTAGACTTACTACATCTACAGTTATGCAAGGTGCATCTGAGATTTTAGCTTATGGAACTGCGGTAAAATTAAAGTAATATGGAATTTGTAGGATTAGGAATGATGTCTCTTTATTTCGGGTTCTTCGCTTTTTGCGGGGTTGCATTGATATATCTTATTATCAAAAGGATAAAAAATAAAGATAGAGATGACAATTTTGAACAAAGGAGCAACTGATATTCTATGTTCAACAAATACCACACTGTTTGAAGTGTTAAGCGACAGCGTCACTTCGAACTTATTTATTGAATAAGTTTACAACTTATAACAACATTTCAACTTTTACAAAAGGCAACAAGCAAATACGTAATCCAGAATTTGATGGAGTTTTAAGACGGTACCTTCGAACAGTGGAGGGACCCATTTTCAATGTTCATAAAAAAAACTTACTCAGTTTTAAAATGCAGTAAGGGTTCATTTTTTTCGGAATTTATGGTTTACTCGCTTGACCTTGTTCTTATTATATGAGTTACAAACTCATACAAATGTAAGTTCCGGGTAGCACTAGCGTTTAACAACCAAAACAGTAGTGTGCTTTTAATATTTAATTATCCCGAAAGAGCTGTACCTACCATTTCCCACCCCTTCATATCTACATGAGATATAGGACCAAATGCATCCTCGTTTTCATAGCAAAGCGTCCATTCTTCACTACCTTCTTCTGGGAGTTCTAAATATTGAAGGCGGATAAATTGTTCTGTACGTCCATCATTAAAAAAGTTGATAAACCTTTCTTTGGCTGCTTCTGCAACTTTTGGAAATATTTCTTTGGTATATTTCTCCGATAGTAGTGCTAAAAAAGCTGTCTGAAAGAGGGTATACTCAGAATAATCAAACAAAATTTCTTTGTAAGGTTGTTGAATTTCTTCTTCTGATTTGGGATACCGTTTATTTGTTATTAACGATGCTACTTGCTGTATTTCTTTTAGAAAATCAGACATTGTTATATTCATTTGGTAAAATGATGGGAATATCCCCTTTTTCTTCTGTGTATTCTGAAAATTTAATTCCTTTTAACCCTGCTTTTTCAATGGCATCTTTCAGTGGCTGACTTACTACCATCGCACTTGAAGTGGGAGTATTTTCAAGAAAATCATAATCCTCTAATAAGACAAAGGTTTCGAATGTGGGCTTAGCTTGCCTATTTGGTAAACTTCTTCTCATTGCTAAATAATCTTCAATACTTTTAAACGACCCTGCTTCGAAACGCTTTACTACTTCTTTAGAGTCTCTATCTACTAGAGCTATTATGGATTTATTGTAATCAACTAAATCTAAATATCCATGCATATGTAACATATAATATTTTACTCCACCTGCATTCTTCATGTCAACTTCATAAAAGCGAATTTCAGGTAAATGAAATTGCTCTAAAATTTCTTTTAATCGAGAAGATATTACTTCTAATATACCTTTAGGATGATGGCTCCAATGCTTCGTATGATCTTTTTTCCAATTATAAATATCCTGAATTACTGGTTCTTTATTTTGTAAATCAGGATGATTAGTCACTATTTCCATTGGAACTATTTTAGGGTTTTCCCAAAATTTATTAATCACAATTTCTTCATCTAAATTTAAATCAAAATTGGTACGTAGTGTATGCATTACTCCCCAACTTAAACCGTATGTCATGTCATAGAATTTCATAATTATTTTATTATTTCTGAAGTTATGTTTTCTAATTTTTCAATATTATCAAATATGTTATTTACGTTTACTCCACCTTCTGCTTTTAGTGATTTTTGTTCTAGAAGTATTTTAATGTTCTTTGCTAAGGAGATGACTTCTGAATGTATATCATCAGCAGTAGCTTTATATAAAGCATCTCCTGTATAGCCATCTTTTTCCAATTTATTAAAAATATCTTCCCACCTTTTATCCAAAAATGATGCAATTTTCTCTTCATAATCATGATGATTGGTATGTACCCCTTTCCCATTTGTAGAACTGAAAGATTCAAGCATAATCGAATTTATGTTATTTTCTTCAGCGTTAAAAGATAATTTATTACTTCCATCATAATATTTCATGTAATTTTTAAATCCTTCTGAAGATTTAAACAAGTTCACAGGGAAGATATGGTGTGCTTCAAAAATATTACGACCTGCTTTCTTTAATGTTACTTTGAAGTAATTATCCCATGTTTCATTTGCTCCTTTAGGAGGTTCAAAACCAGCTGCTATTAGTTTATCTGCAAATCCTTCTCCATCTAAATGAGAAAATGTATTTCGTCTTACCTTACTTCTAGATCTTACTAGAACAGCACATTCACTACATTCTTTTGCAAGTGCTTCTACATACTCATCAAACTTTTTTGAAGTTGTAAGATTAGCGAGAATTTCGTCTTTACTCTTACCTGCATTTTCTTGTAAGAAAGTAAAATCTAACCTTTTATATCCATTTTTTGGTTCTTTTAAATCTTTTAGATTCTTTTCATATAAAACTTTCCAAACAGCCAACATGTCATCAGTCAAATCTTCCATATTTTCTTTAATGACATTATTACCATATGTATCATGAGATCTTGTTAGATCATTTAAGAAAATATCTACTTCAGCCTCATTGATATGCTTTGTTTTGGATAATAAATCATTTACAGATACTGGTATATCACAACTATTATGTACCAATATCCCCTCTGCAAAATAGGTATGCAGTTCACCTACTTCAAAATTATATACCTTTTGAGGAGCATAGACTTTTTGAGTTGAAGTAATTAATATGTACTCTCCTTCAACATTTAGAATACTATCGCCTTCAAGAAAGTCTCTTGCCAGTTTATAGCCTGCAGGAGTAAATATTGGATGGTTTGGAGTACTTTGGAGTAATTTCTTATTTTGGTGATATAAAGTAACTAAACTATCTGTGAATGAGAAGGAAGTAGAAGTGACTACTCCTTGAGTTAACTGATTATATTCATTATAAGCATCAACTACATCTCCAACTGTTATTTTCTCTATGGCTTTAAAAGGTTTCCCGTTAGCATAAATTTGTGTACCAGCAGGAAAACAAAACCTTTTCATAATTTCTCTTCTGAGGTCATCATCAACACCAAAATGTATCAAAAGGTCATCTACTTTATTTTTTTGTGCATCTGTAATACCTAATTTTTTACATATGCTAATCAATTTTAGTTGATTTTTCTTGTCTTTAAGTAACTCTTTAAAATTGTCAAATCTTCTTTTTAAGGCCTCACTTTTTGTGACTTTATCCATTGCAACCTCTATTACAACTGGCATAAGACATAAAAATGCGCCTTCCTCCATAGATATATCTTTTATTTCTAGTTTTTTTCCATCTTCAGTCATTCCACTCAAGATACCCCCACTACATTCCAATACTGAATTAAAAATTAATTCGTATTTATCATCTATTTTGACAATATCTTTGACTGCTCCAACACCTAAATCAACTGGATTGATATTCGAAAGTGCTAGTTCATTTAATTGAGCGAAAGAAGTGATTTCACCTTCATAGAAAAAAGGCTCAATGATTATATTTAATGTATAATCAATAGCAAAATCAATAACAATGTCTTTTACTATTTTCTTTACTGCTGCTCTACCAGCTTCGCTGGCCATCCACTCTATTATACTTGCGGCCCCAACTTCAATACCTTCTGCTATAATACCTTCTGCAATCATTGGTAATAGTACAGTAGTTCCTAAAAGAACTGTATAACCTACGAACAAACCTTCCCCTACTTTATTAATACCCTCCATGAATTCGGTGGTATACCCCAAGCCCTCGTCGTAAGTATACATTCCTTTCAATATACATGGGTTTTTCTCTATTGCTGTATTAATTGCTGAGCCTTCCTTAAAGAAAGGAGCATACTTTGGTTCAGCTTTTAGTTTACTAACAAGAAGGTCACAATCATCATTAACATTACATCTGATACAATCTGAATTGAAAGACTTATTGTTGGGTAAACTGACAATCTTACTCTCACAATCAATACTAACTTTTATAGCGTCATCAGGAGTGTCAGCGAGTATTTCTTTAACTGTTATAATTTCACCTATTTTTTCTTTATCCCTAAAACCAACTACAGTATCCGAATTTACAACAATATGATAAGTAATATCATTCTTTATGAACCCAGCTAATGTACCTCTAGCTGAAGGTGTTGGATCTGATATAGCATAAAAAGCAACAGGATATACAGTACCCTCTATTTTATCTAAATCAATTATGACCGATTTAGTATTATCTGTGGTAGGTAAATAGAATTTTTTATGTTTAATAACCTCATTAAAAGCATCTCCTTTACATAAACCTGCTAAAGTTGTCCCATATTGTTTGAAAGCCATCCCCTCCTGATCCTCATTCTCAAACCCAACCATAGGTGCAGGATTCTGAATTAAATCCCATTGCCACTTCCAGATTTCAGTACCATCTTCCTCATCATTATAATCCATTAAGTTTTTAGAGTCTCCCTTTGTAATGCCTTTAAATACATCCCAAGTATGACGAAGTGCAAAGGCTCCATGACCCAATTCATGGGCGATGGTACGATTTACATCTTTTTGGCTAGCTGGATCAAAAATAAATCCGTAACGTTTTGAAAGTGGCATAAAACCACCTACCTCATGAACTTCACCTTCTTCTGATTTGTAATTTGCTTTTGGAGACCAGAACAAGACAAACTCATTGCCTCTGGGTTTATCATTATTATCCCTAAAGTATTTGATGATGTTTTTCTGTTCTTCGGTATAGGCGGTCAACTGTCCTGAACCAGCTACTTCGATTTTTCCATCATTCTTCTGTGTATCCCAACCTGTATAAGCAAGGTCCGTTTTCACCTCTACTGTCCAATTGATCAATGCCTGACCATAGATATTGTTAAGGTAGGTCTGAATTGCGTTCCCGTCTGGTAAGGTTTGTCCATTTACTGCATAGATATAAAGTTTGTAATCTGTCTGCGGTTCATAGGATTGCACATTGATTTTACCGACAATCTTTTCTTCTCCCTCTACTTGTTTATAAGCAATCCATTCCGTGTCTTTTTTAGATTTGTGAGCCGTTAAAGACACCGTCTCTCCTGAAGCGGAGGCGGTCAGTGAACCGTCTGCACTTTTAAATTGTACGCCTTCTGTTGCTCCTGTGATTCCTACAGTTACCGAATTCATTTCACTCGCTGCCACCCACGGTAAAACATAATTGGACTCGCCAAAAGCTGATAAATCAACTTGTGTATAATACGCAATATCAAAGGCACGCCCTCCAGTATCAAAACCATACGCTGTATTGTCAGCTTTTGTAAAAATCAAACGATCCGTCGCATGCCAGCCTTCACCACTTTGAATTTCTCCATCATCATTCGCAGTCGTTGCATACATCGTTTCAAAAACCATCTTCACCGTCCATACTGCTGTACGGGTCATCTCAAAGGCTTCTGGAATACTTTTTACTTCAAATCTACTCAATACCCCTTGTGCATCTTGCCATTTTTCATCTACGGTCAATAACTCATCACCCGAGGGATCCAATGGTTCATTGCCTTGAATACTCGTGATGATATTCCCCATAAACTTCACTAAGTCGGCTAAGGCTGCATCCTGTTCTTGCTTTGCGGCCTCTTCTGCTTCATCTGAAGGACCTTGGGAAGTCAGCCCATCCAAGCTTTCTAGCTTGGCTAATAATTCATCTCCGGCTTGAATGGTACGTCGTGCTTCAGTTGCCCTACCTGGACCTTTTGGCGTGCTTAATGTTCTGTTAATTCCATTGGCTAACTTTACAAAAAGCTTTATACTTTCTTGCAACTCATTTTTGATATGATCCAATGCTTTCTCAAAAGCTTGTTTCTTACTAGCCCTTGCTGTTGCTTTTGCTGCCTTTGCAGTTTCTACAGATTGTTCTGCTACTGCAATTGCCTGTTCATTTCCAGAACGTTTTGCATCCTTTAAAATATCCTTCGCATTATCAAGTTCTGTTTTGGCTTCGTCTACCTCTGCTTTACCTGCACTAATTTCATTTTTTATCTCATCTGGAAGATTATCAAAAATATTTTCAATAAACTCCGCCGTTGCTTCTGCTTCTGCCAAAACCGCATCTAACTGCTCCAATCCATCCATAATCGCGGCCGCCAGTTCCGGTGGAATAATATCAGTATCTGAACCTGTCACTAATGCTTCTCCATCAATTAATCTATTATCTGTATTAACAGTAACATCATCCCATTCCACATTAAAGAACACTTTATTAAAGGCTTGAATTCTTATCATTCCAATACCAGAGTGTGTTCCATTATTTACATCATCTTCAACTACTGTTATGTCAAAATCTCCAGCAGTAAACTGTTCCCCTACTTTCATAGGAGTAGTTAATGGTTCATCATTCTCCCAAGCTATAATTACTTGTCCTCCATCACAACTATAGGTTGATTCAGGTTTAGTTTCAGTCGTTGCCGTTTTTATTTCTGACCAATTACCTTTTTGATTTCCAAGACAAAGTCCTCGAACTTGAAATTCATAAATGGTGTTATCTGTCAATGGTTTAATTACTGCTTGATCAGTATTAAACTCATCTGTTTTCCAAGGAATTTCATCTGTATCTTCTTTTGTTGCTTGTCTTCTATACCTAACCTCATATGTAGAATGTTCTATTTTACCAGACCATATTAATTCAGCTCTTGAATGTGTTGTATTAGCTATTGCAAAGTCGTCACATTCAGTACAAGCATCGCCAAATTGAAAGATTCTCGGTTCACTCCAACCATCATTCTTAATTAAACCATTTTCATCTTCATCATAAGCTTGAACTCGCCAGCCATATTTATTACCAGGAAATAAAGGAGCATCTAAAGCTGTTAATTGATAAGCTGGTACTGAAATTCCTTCCTCATCAATAATAGGGTTTGTAGAAGCAAAAGCATCTCCTGCAGGCTGATTATCTCTTAAAATTTCAACAACCTGAAATCTATAGGTGACATTTTGAGGTTTATTTGGTGATGCAAGATGTCTAGGTGTCCATGAGAAATTTAAAAATTGAGGATCTGTTACAATAACTTTTTGTTTATCCATCGGCATTACTAATAATGGAGGATCACTTAGTACCAAAAAGCATTGAACCGTACTTGTATTTGAAATTTTTCTTCCTGTATAAAAATCTAAAACCTCTAAAGAAAATTTATAAAAACCATCTGGTAAACGTCCTCCATTATTAATAATTGAAGAAGTACTACCACTTATAGCTGTTAAGTTATTAAGCTCAAAATATTGACCTAAAACAATTGCATCTAAAATCTCCGTTTGTCCCCCAACAAGATGAATAGGTTCAGGAGAAAAACTTGGTTTTGTCTCTAATATTAATCTTTTCTGAGAATTTTCTATTCTCAACTTTAATTTAACAGGTAAATCAGGCTGCGATAAGTCTTTTAACCAAACACTTGCTTGGGTCTTAGTATTTCCAACTTGAGCATAATCAGATAACCTTATTGGATAAGGGGGAGTTATCATGAACGTTGTCTGAACAGGATACCTTTGTCCAAAGGCTGAAAGAGAAGTCAAAAAGACTAAAATAAATAAAGTAATAGAGTTAAAAGTCTTCATGTTAGTATTAAAAAAATCTTAGTTTTTTAGTTCAAAAAATCTATAGAATGCTTGGTAATATTAATGGTTGTGATTGGATCTGTTTTGATACCACTTGAATTGTAACTATATCATTCAAATATTTAGAATCTAGTTCTTCAATATCTTTAATTATTAATTCTTTACCGTCAAAACTTGTTAGTAACCAATGATACTCTAAATCAAGTGTTTTAAAAATTAGAGGAGGGACATAACCTTTTATTCCTTTCTCTAAAGAACTTACTTTAGGTCTATCGTCCTCAATTAATACCCTAGTATATGTCAACAACAAACAATTTGGCTTAACCTTATGAGTATGTGATACTAAGTTAGGTATGTATATTCCCACATATTCATTTAAAGGACATAAATAGGAATAATTTTTATAAATAAATTGATAACAAAAATTACATGATGCATTTTTTTCATAGTCTTGTCCATAACTGCTACAATTGTTGTTATCATCAGGCCTAAAATCATTTATAATTCTAAAATTAAAATTAATCTCCGTTTCTGGAGTAATCATATAGGTATTACCTGCATGTTCGATATATTCCTGTTGGTCTAAACTCATATCAACAATCCAATCAAAAGTCAAACTACAGTCTGAACAACTCATTGCTGAAATAGCATGATTTACAAAAATATGCTGTCCTTTTTGAATGGTAATTTGACCATGTGATTTAATTATCAGAAAAAAATATAGCGAGATTGTTAGTAAGAGATTATTCATAATTCTTTCAAAGAATGATAATTTTAGCTTAGATAATTACGATAAGTTTTGTTTATTAACATATAAAATAATGATCATTTTAAAGCTATTTCATCATCATTTTTCATAAGTAAACATTTAGATTTAAATGAAGAAGACACAACTTGTATTGAGTGAAGTTGATCCATTCCATTAATGTCTATGATTCTGGAAGTTGAGTCTATTTTTTGTTCTCCATTTAGAAAAGTTAATACCCAATAATATTCCTCATTAATATTATCAAAGATATTGGGAGCTCTAAATTTACTATTAGAACCTTGCTTAATAGGCTTATCTTCGTCTATGTAATACCAAATAACCCAATATCTATAATCATCACCACTAACATTAACTGACTGATTATCAATTCTCCCGTAAAGCTCACCTTCTCTATTTATGGTGTGCTCTTTTGAAATTAAATTCGACTCCGTTTTAGACAACTCAATACAAACACAATTATTTGTACCCAAATCCTTAGGTGAGCATGGTTTTCTTGTGTCATCTCGGTACATATAAGATTTGTGATAAAAAGTATATTGAAAATCTATTGTAAAAGGAGAAGATGACATTTTATCTTCATAAACCACAATTGAATTAGTATTACATGAAAATTCTGAATTTGAAACATCTGGAAGGTCATTTGTGTTTACCATAGGCTTTATATAGTACTTACCTTTCTCTAAAATAATTTGAGCAAATAAATTATTTATGTTGAAAAAAATAAATAACAGTAAGGATGTAATAGTAATTCTAACTTTCATAGTATTTTTATTCAGTAATTTGATATTATTAATATTTCAGTTCGACTTTAGAACTATAATTTGAGGATCCTCCTTCTTTATATTTCACTTTTACTCTATATGAATATACCTTTCCATCTTTTACTTCATTATCAGTAAATTTACTTGATACACCATCTAACCTTTTATAAAAACGAATAGGTTCGTTATCAATTGATTTATATATATCTACAAAGAACTCTTCTGAGATTGGAGAAACCCAGTCTAAGTCAATGGCATTCTCTTTTCGTGAAATCTTTAAATCTTTTACCCCTGCCCTCACTTTATTATCATAGGAATGTAAGCCAACAGGTTTTGTAGGAATAGATTCTAACCCAGATTCATCCACTGCAATCATTAGATAATAATGAACCTGATTTGTAACAATTGATGAATCAGTAAATGTTTGCTTTCCTAGAGGATTTTGGTATTCCTTAATAAGTTCCCACGTCTCTGCTTTTGATGCTCCCTTTCTATAAATCAAATGATACATTACATCATTACTTGCACTCGGATACCATTCAAAAGAAGGACCTTTTGATGTATTTGATGTTTTGCCTATTAAAGGTGCTGATGGAGGAATTATATCTGGTCTAGCTACTTCTAATGGATCTGAAAAGTTAGAAGGATTACCTCTTAAATCTATTGCGAGAACCTTATAAAAGATTTTTTTATTTAATACTTTTATACTAATTGAATCTTGAAAAGAAATAGCTTTTATTTCTTTATTGGTTACTTGTGCATATTGCCCATTTTTTTCATTTGAACGATAAACTCTGTACCCTAAAATATCTGACTCAATATTTTCGTCCCATTCTATATCAACTCTACCTAAAGAATCAATAGTAGCTATCAAACCTTTAGGTGCATCAGGTGGAATACTATCAATCGTCTGGTAAAAAGAAACCAAAGACCAATTTATATCACCTGTTTCTCCAAGTGCTCCTAACTTATAATAGTTAGAAGGACCTGGCCCAATATCTAGAAAATCACCTGTTTGAACAGGTATATTTTTACTAAGTGTGTCCTTAAAGACTTTATCATTTTCACCTCTTACAAGTAAAAGAGCTTTCACTCCAATTTTTTCATTCTCTTTTATTTCCCAAGACACCCTTACATTACCTGAAATTTCATCTTCCTTTACATCAATCTTTGGAGTAAAATTCATGCTGTTTTTTACATTTACTTTATAAGGGGGTGAATATGGTCCCCAATCACCAAAAGAATCTTTACCTTTAATTCTATATAAAAAATCACCTGTCTGACTACCTAATGTGTCTACAAATAACATGTTAGGTGAAGGTGTGTCTTTTGAAGGTTGAACAAACGGCACCTCAGTTAAATCAGTATAAGATGCTCCATTGTTATCTGATCGTTGCACCCAATAACTATTGTACACATCACTTAATACAAACCAATTCCATACTATATGAACTTGGCCTTCTCTATAAAAGGCATTTACATTCCATGGTTTGGGTAATGGTTTAACATCATCTGTATTTAATAAAACCTTACCGGTTTTGATTACTTCAATAGAATCTGGTACCAAAGAATACACCCTATATAAATACCTTTCTCCTTTTTTGATTTCTCTATCAGTCCAACTTATCCCAGAAAGTTCTGCTACTTTTTTTGATTGATCTGCCCCAAATAATGCATATGAAAATCTTGCCTCTCTTTCTTTTACTTGATGAACTATAGAAGCTAAAGGTGAATTATTCATAGATGAGGAAGAAACATCAAAAGACGTCCCATAAATAGCTTGAGCTGCCACTGCGATATACATATCTGATGTATCTGCATCAAATGCTTTTCCCCATTCTTCTTCTGGTTTAGGTAATAACTTATTAATTAACCACTTTTTCTCGGGGTTATCTAAAAGTTTACCATTTCTAAATGTGGTAATTCTTTCAACTTTATACCCATATTTTCTGAGTAGATCCCAAGACAAAGAATTATTTGGAGCCCACCTCAAATGGTTTTCACTTTCTGTTACTTTACCTAGTACCTTTATTTCAGGAATTAATACTTCATCTTGAGCATTAATTGAGTATAGAATTCCCAAAGTCAGGATATATATTAAGTTTATTCTATTAAGCATAAGGCTATTGAATATTATTTGTCATTTTAATTTTAAACGTTGATGATGGAACTTTTTTACCAGGTAGAGTATAGGTTGAGATTATATGGTATTCACCTACCTGTAATTTTGGTGCTCCAATTCCAACACGAATCAAATCTATCTTTTTCTCAACTACTGGATTAGTAATATTAAGTAAACCTTTATCATTTAAATCCTCCAATTCTGCTTGAAAATCTTTAAAGTCTTTACCTATAAAATAATCTGGGTTATAAAAGATCCTGTAACCATTATGATAGTTTAAGTTACCGGATAATAGTTCATCATCGGATAATGTTAGACTGCCTTTTTCATGGTTATCATCAAAATATAAAGAATTGGTTGGTTTTACCCACCCAAAACCACTTTCAGCATTTCTCCAATTTAATTCAGCTCCTGCCAAAGGATATTCAAAATACATTAAAGGGGTAATCAAGTGTTTAAAATGAGGATCTTCGAAATCAACTTTAATATTAATTAGCGGATCAGAATTTTTACTCCCATTTACTTCAATATCATCCAACGTTTCATTGTTTATTGCATTAAAAAACGTGCTCATTTGGAATCTAAACGATCCTGGTAAAACACTTGTTGTTCCTTCTGAAAAATGAAGATTTCTTATTTTTTCAGGGAATGTTTTCCACTGACTTGTTCTAAATGATGATGTATAGAACACTTTTTCCTCGTTAGATTCTAACACTTCTCCAGTTGAATTTCTTTTAGTTATTTCAACAGAAGACTTATTTTCACCACCGTTATTTATCTGAACATTTTCTTTAGTTTCTACAACATTATCGTCGACATTAAATGATGTTTTTGGTAAATGAACTAAGTCCATAGTATAAATTTTACCTGTCTTCATTTCAGTTGGGATATCAAAAGACACTAATTTTTGATTATCATTATAATTAATATCTCCGTATGTGATTTCCTTATTATAACTAGTAAATCTTGCTTTTACTTCCCATTTATCAGGATTGTCTACTTCAAATAAATAATCCCAACCTTTTTGTTCCATCTCAAGATATCCTTTATCAGATTCTTCAATATGAAGGTTCATCATTCTTTCTACCGGGTAAGCTACTAGTACTCTACTATGGTCAATATACTCAGGTCGTTTTCCTGATTTAAATTTAAGACCTTTTGCTAAGACGTCATCTGAATTAACTGCCACCCATTTACCTCCTTTCTTTTCTCTAAAATCTAACACTATATAGAAAGCATAATCGGCTTCATTTTCTAGCATACTTTCAGGCTGTAACACTAAAGTAGTGTTATCTTCATTCCATTCTACATTACAAATTGCATCTCCTGATTGCCTAGAAGTTAATTGAACCTTTTTAACATTAATTTTATAGCTTTTCTTCTCATTAGTATTAGGATCAACAAGTTGCATAGTCTTATTAATAGGTACATTAAATACTACTTGTGGGGCCGAAAATACATCTACATCCTCGCTTTGATTAGAAGGGGACATCGAGGCTATAATCTCCATTCCACCCAATGGGCTTGCACCTTGTATAATACATTGTTCTCCTAGTGTAAATTCAAAGCTACATTCTCCTTTAACCATCCCTCCTAAAATATTAAACTTGCCTCCCACTATACCGAAAGCATATATTGGATTTGGTCCTTTAAATTGTAGTAAGGCAGCAAACCCTGCGTCTATAATATCAAACTTTCCATTTATGAATTTTAGGTTTACTTGGATTCCAATTTTTGCTTTTATGTAAGCGTAAATCTGACCTTGAGCAAACCAACCATTAATACCAATTTGTCTTCCAGTGTTTGCACAAACAGCTCCTGCCCCGTAGTTTTTCACCATTAAATCAAATCCTAACCCTGCCTTTATATCTGCATAAAACATTAAAAAGTTAAGATCAGGTGTTCCAAACTTAATTGCAGCTCCAAATGCTACACCTCTACCATCGCTTATTAATGATTCATTTCTGCTATTATCAATATCAGCTGTAGGATCTTTCCCTAAAATATCAATCACTTCTTTAGGAGCCTTAAATCCACTTGGTAAATTATCTCCAAACATAAAGTAGGAAGATGCTTCCACTCCTCCCAAGAAAGATAGTTGAATTGGGTTTTCGTTGGTACCAATATGTAAATACCATGATTCTTCTTCTATATGTACAACAGCTACTCCTCCTCCTTCAATAGCTCCGGCATTAATTGTAACAGAAAGCTCACCATGGAATGAATTATTTAGAAAATCCATTTCAACAAGAATTTTAGCAAATACCTTTGAATTTCCTTCTTTCAAATAGGCACTTCCATAACTCACTTTTTCTGGCTCAATATTTTTTACCTCTTGTTTTTCTCCATTCGCATCTTTTTTGGCTTCGTTATCCACAGTTGAAGCTAATTCTTCTAATTTAATTGGAGGCATAGGAGGTGTCATAATACTAGCACAACCTGCAAACATAGCGTACCTTATACCACCCCCTCTATTAAAGGTCATTTCAAAAGTGGTCTCTGCAAGCATTGATTCTTTTTTAGGAATTGCAAAGATGATAATGGCTTTTAAACCAAAACTTACACTTGCATCTGGCACGTAAACTCCTCCTGTTGCAGATTCTATATTTGAAGCAGTAACCATATCGGAAGGAAGTTTAGACATTCCATAATACAAGCCCCCTCCAAAACCTTGGAAAGATATGGTTCCCACTGTTAAACCTGGTTCAGGAAGTATTGCCAAACAATCTATGTACCAATAATTAAGATCGTCTTTTTTACCAAACATTACAGTAGCTTCCATCCCAATACTAGCGCCACAAGTTGGACCTAGTTGAGCTTCCACAACTCCTATAAATACATCTCCATAAGTTTCATCATCTTGTAAAATTGCAATCGTACCTTTTATGTCATAAACTCCCGTTTTACTTGCTTCGATAGTAATTTTTGAAACTATAGTGCCATTATATTTCCACCCATCATTATCACGATAAGCCCAAACAGAAATAGCTCCTCCTCCACCAAAACCTTCTGATCCTGAGTGAAGAGATATAGTTGCATCTACATTAAGTGATACATTACCATCTGTTGCAGACATCCCTATTTCATTTATTGTCAGATTTTTTCCCGATAATTTTTGAGCAATAGCCTCAGAACTAGCACCAAATGCGACTACAGAAATATAAGGAGCTCGAGTTTCCATTAATAAACCTTGAAAATCAATATCAGCTAATTCTAATGACGAATCTTTGGATTTAACACTCATGGATCCATCAATTTCTAATGCTCCATAAAAAATACCATCTGTCAACTCAATTGTGATTATTGTATTATCCAGTAATAATTCACTTTGATCACCAAATGGAGCAAAAGGTAATGTTTCTCTATTTTCTGCATAAAAGTGAAAATCCCCTCCATGTCTTATTTCAGCTACATAAGCTAATAGTGTATTATCATCTGTGATTGGGACTTGAAGGTCGCCACTCATGTTAGCAAAAATGAATTGCCCTTTAAGGATTTCTACTTCAATATGTACTAGTGATAGTCCCCAACCACCACCAAGATTTCCTTGTTCTAATGACAGTAGTTGATGGCCTTGGAAATTTGCTGTTAAACCATAATCATCAATAATTAAGTTACTTACTTGAAAAGATGTTTTGTGCTTACTAGCATTGGCTAAAGCAGTACTATCACTTTTCGCCATTTCTGCTTTCTGTTGATCTGTTAATATAATTTCTGCCTCTTTTATAGCCTTATCTCTGGAATGGTTTTCATACATTACCTTATCAAAATCACTTGGCATTGTGACTTCAGCGTATCTGATATAAAACCCCTTCCAAAGATTGGTATCTTCTTCTAGAAATTCTGTAGAATGATAATTTTCAGGAAATTGAATATTTGCATTTCTCGTTTCAGATTGATCATATACTACATCTGATGCTTCAAAAATAAATCCTCGATCATGATCTTCACCCATTCTAAATCTTGGAAGGTTGACAGCAACGATTAATTCATCAAAAGTTTCAATATGTGATGTAACAGGAACTATGATCTCTTTTTTAGGAATTGGATTCCCTTCAGCATCACAAGGCCTAATAAGATCTTTATTAAATATTACCTCAAAATCTAAAGCCATGTCTTGGTATCCATCACATCCCCAATTGACAAATGTTTGGCCGTTTTGTGTCGTTCCTTTAAAATTTAAACGTATATCTTTTGAAAGGTTGACCTCAAAATTGTTGAGCAAAGCCAATTTACCAAGCCCTCCGAATCCCCTTTCTTGACTAAAAGCTACATCAAATGCTCCAAAAACTAATTGTTGATCTGAGTTAGGAAAATCGATTACTAAGCCCACATCAATTAAAGTTCCTCGAGGAGTTAATCTCACCTTATCAATTACAATAATAAACTCAGTATTACCTACCTTTTTGGGAATACCTACAGGTAAAGAAATTAGATCAGCTTCAGAAAAAACAGAAGTAAATAATTTGTTTTCTTTTACTTTCTTTAAAGCCCCTCTAATATTGGCTATTTTTTTTGATACAGGTTGTTCTTTATCGTCGTTAAAAAAGTTCTCTTTATTTTCTAAAGATTCCTCTTTTGGTAATTCTACATCAAATGACCTAAATTTTTTAAACTTAAACTTTGACGATTTACTTTCTGCAGGACTAATTGGATCATCTACAGACGCAAAAACATTGGTAATACCAATAATAAAAAGTAATATGATGAATGTTTTTTTCATTAGTCGAGTAGTATTAGTTATTGTTTAAGTTAGTTTTTTCTTGTTTTTTTATTGAAGGCTGAGAACCTATATGCATAAGTAAGAGTAACAGTTAACTCTGTGATAGAATTATCTTCTGCTTCAATTTTTCGTTGCCTATTCATTAAAGCGGAAGAAAGATTAATAGAGTGAGATTTATTTAAAGTAGTTGACGCTCCTAACCTCCAGCTAATTACAGTAGATTGTACTATATTATCTGATCTACTTTGATTCATTGAAACACTTGTTCTTGCTTTAATTTTTTTATCTAAAAAGCCTTTTGTACAACTAATAGTAGGTCCCGCAGTAAATGTTGATGGAATATCATTACCTGCAAAAGAATAACTTCCATTCGCACTAAATCCCAACCTTAGATCTAAAGGTTTATTCCCCCAATTCCATCCTAAAGCTCCATTCCAAAATTGACTATTCGCATTATTTACCGCTTGATCTGACTGTTGATCAGATGTTTGTTGATAATTAAGATTTAAATTAAGATTTTGAATTATTTTTTTTGATCCACTGATATTCCAATTCACACTTAAATTACCAGCATCAGTTAATTGTGTATAGTTTAATGTATCAAATTGATGTAAAGGATCTGATTGGTTAATCACTTCGAACTGGTCTCTGATAACAGTATATGATCGAAAATTAGAATAATTAAAACTAGTATTTACTTTTTTTGAAACTATCCAATTAAGGTTTAATGCCATATTAAAATTGGACATATCAGAGCTATTTTCCCCATCGATATTATTTCTTTGTGTTCCAAAATTACCGCCAATATTTACTTTCGAATTAAACAGAGCACCATTAATATTCAGACTCATGGTTTCTAAATCATTATTAGCATAATAACTTCCTAGCGTTCTATACTCAGGTCCTATTCTTTCATAGGAAGTTCCAAAAAGCCAAGATTTAAATTGATAATTTAAACCAAAATTGCCTGCCCAATAAGATGAAGTTGATGTTCTAGAATTAAACAACCAATCAGTCCCTTTATTCGCTGCTTTTTCTGCATTTGTATTTGTCGTAAGAATTGAAACTCCAATCTCAGATTGAATCGTCAAATTGCTCACAATTTCTTGCCCGAAATAGACACTAGTTGATAAATTATCTTGAGGAAGAAGTCCTTCTGGAATGCTGTCTGATTTATAAGAGGATGGGTCATCTTTTGCCTTAAATAAGGTCACTCCTATATTACCTGTTTTATGACGATACTCTGTCTTAAAACCATACCCCATTCTTCTAAATGAAGGTTCCCCGTTCTGATTTTCTTCATCATATAAAACAGCGTCTCTTAATCTACCATACATCACACTAAAATCCCAGCGGTCATTTGGACTACCCGAAACCGCAGCACCCAAAAATGTGTGACCACCAAGAGTATATGGAGAGAAACTCACATTACCATAACCCAATTGAAAATTTAACCACTTATAAGTAGGTGAAATAGAGAATTGATTAAAAGGTTGGTTGTAATTAAAATCTTGATTTGAATAGGTAAATGAAACAGGGATTGCCATTCCATATACATCAAAATTCAAATTACCAGATAATATATACCTGTATGGGTCTCGTCTACTTTCCATTCCCCAAGCACTATAAGCTGTTTGGTTAAAAGACAGTCCTCCAGAGATTTTAACAGGGTTCTCCTTGCCAATTTTATCTAATTGTTGAGAGAAAGTATTGCTCAGAGTAATAAAAAATAGTAACGCTATAAAAAATCGAGCTTTCAAAATTTGAAAAGATTATGTTTAAAATCTAGTTTACTTTAATAGGTTTTGATTCTATTATTCTATACCACAATAATTTAATAGTAAAATTAATTCCTTCTTTATTTATAATTAATTCTATTTCTCCCTCAGTATCATTGTTTGGATTAGATATAGTAAATCCAAAACTTTCATCATAAGGTCCTGTTACTTGTGTCAATTCTACATATTGACACCTACATTTTCCACCTCCTTCAACATCTGTCCCAGGATCACAAACGGAAAAGTTAATACCATCTTCCTTATACCTAATGTATTCTCCTTGTAAATCTTTCAATGAAAATATTATTTGTCCAGATAAAGTTCCTTTTTTTAAGTAAGTCGTAGGTAAACCTCCAACCCTATCAGTTCTTGAACAAGGAAAAAACGTCTTAGCATTAAAACTAATGGCTCTAACAAAATAATCATCTACACCAAGTACTTGTCCTGTTACATTATTAAATGTAAATAGTAATAATAATAACGATATAATCATTTTTGTTATTCTCATTATCTTTCAAAGATTAAAAGTTCGACACGCCTATTTAGTGCTCTATTTTCATCCGTATCATTATCAACTAATGGTACATTATCTGATTTAGAAGTGGCTTGAACTCTGTGTTTTTCAACCCCATTTGTCCAAAAATAGTCTCGGATTTGTTTTGCTCTCTCCCAAGCTATCTTTGCTTTCACTTTTGGCATTCCTAAGTCATCACTGTGTCCAATAATCTTTATACTTAAATCTGGATTATCCATAAGAAGCTTTACAGTATAATCGAGCTGAAGCTGAGAGTTTCTTGTGAGCCTTGTTTCGTTTAATCTATACTGTAAAGTATAAATGATGGGTTTATCTACACTACCAGATTTAGGTTCCTTTTCTACAAAATCATTTGAAGAAGGTTGATCGATATCATCAGCATCTGTTACAATAGCTTCTCTATCTTCATTAAATGTTCTGTATTTATAATTTTGGGAATGATCACTTACAGCTGTTGATTTATAATATGTCTCTTTGTTCCTTCTTCTTTTGCCTCGTACATTTTTTAATTTAAATGCAACTTCAAAAGAAGATTGGTTTGGCATAGATATATCATTTGATCTAGTACCAAAATAATTAAACATGGCTAATTCATAATTTTTTTGATCAAACTTAAATCCAAGACCAAAACTCCCATTATTACTATAGGATAATGCAGCAGCTAAACTTCCTGTACTAATTGGATCAGTTGGATTTTCATTATAGAAATGATAACCACCCCAAACTGCCCCTTGAATAAATTGTCTATTGTCTGCATATTCAAAAATCATATCAGGTGTAATCGAAAGACTAGGATGAGCCCACATGGTAATTGAAGCAGTAATACTATAACCAAGGTTTAAATAATCAGAAGATAAATCAGATCTATTCTCAGGGGAATTCATTCTGTATATATTTACTCCTAATCTATGTCTTTCTCGGTTGTATTTGTCTAAACTAGACCATAATAGACCACTATAAACACTTAGATAACTATTTCTTTCTGAGTGAATAATTTCATTAATTTCTGCATCTGGAATGAATCCATATATTGGATGCCACAAACTTCCGGTCGTAAGACCATCTGTTGAAAGTTGAATGGAAGTCCATGACCCTCCTAAACCTAAGGCTAAATCATGATTTTTATTCAATCGAACTGTATAGGCAAAAGAGCCTCCTATTTCTTGCGTTTTAAAACCGATACTCTGAGATGGTGACTCATTTAGAAAATAAAGTCCTCCACCGCCTTGAACTAATTTAGTCTCTTTATTTATCCATGGTAGCACAGCTGTTACAATACTTCTACTTCTATGAACTCCTTCACCATAATTAATAGATTTATGTAATAAACCAACGGAAGCATCTGTATTAAATCCTCCCCAAGCAGGTGATATCCTTAAAGGTGCATACTCTCTTAATGCATCATAACCTGATACTTGAGCCTCTGTTTTCATTATTGAAAGCACTAGCAAAAGAATGAAAACACTTAACCATTTTATTTTATTTAATATTTCAGTCATTTGCTTTAGCGTAATAGATTAATAGTTCCTGTGTTATTTCCTTTAAACCTAATTTCACTTCCATCTTCGTAGATTCCATTTATTTTCCAAAAATAGGTACCTGATGGAAGCTCTTTACTTCCCATTTTTCCATCCCATCCTACACTCATAATATCATTTACATTATCTGAACTGTAGACTAATGCCCCCTGTTGATCTGTCACTTTTATAGAAATTGACTTAACTCCTTTTCCGTAAACCAGAAATAAATCATTCTTACCATCTTGATTTGGAGTAAACAGATTGGGGATGAATATTTCGTTTCCTACATGTACTGTGACACTTTTTGTTGAGGAACATCCAAATTCTGACATCACTCTTACTGTGTAAGTTGTTGTTACTTCAGGGTTTACAGTTGGTGTAGCTATATTAGGTTGATCTATATTATAATCTGGCATCCATAAATAATATTTACCACCTTTTGCTTCTAAAGTAGTTTCACCCTTATATCCAATGGCAACGTCTTCACTTATAGTGATCGTAGGCAAGTCTCTTACTGTTATTTTTACTGTATCCTGATGTGATATACAATCTCCTAGTGAAGCTGTCACTATATATTCAGTTGTTTTATCAGGAAACACCATAGGATGAGAAACATTAGGATCATCAATACCTTCTGCAGGGTACCAAGAGAAAGTATAATTATTTTCACCTCCTTCAACAATAGGGTAGCCTCCTAATTCTACTCCTTCACCTTTACATATTTCTTGATCAATGCCGGCATTTACTGAGTAAAACTCATTTACAAAAACAGTCATAGAATCTAAAACACTCATACAACCTTTTGTATCTGTAACTTTAAGATAATAAGTTGTTGTTGACTTAGGGTTTGCTATAGGTTGAGCTATATTCTCGTTACTCAAACCATTAGACGGGATCCATAAATATGTATAAGCTGAATTAGTATTAGCACCAATTTTAACAGATTGACTAGTACAAATTGATTTATCTTCACCTGCTTTTGCTATCGGTAATGGAATCATTTCAACATCCACAGTATCGAAAGTTATACAATCTTGCCAAGAAGTTACTTTCACAATAACTTGAGCATTATCAGTCACTGTAAAAGTGTAATTCTTAGAACTTTCTTCTGTTAATGGTTTTCCATGAATATCAAACCATAAAGTACTTTTCCAATCTCCATCAACATTTAATGTTACTTCATTTTGGAAACACACTTCAACCTTTTCTGGAAAATCAAATTCAGGTAATTTCAGCTTCTCTACATAAATAGTATCCGACCATACACATCCTAAAGCATTTGTTCTAACACACCAAAGAGAATCATCTTCTGTAACGGTCATAGTGTATTCATTATTATCAGAAACTTTGCCTGTACTTTTTAAATACCATTCTATTTTATCAGATGCTTCCCCTATATTAAAGTTAACTACTTCATTTTCACAAATAGAGATATCTCCACCTAATGAAAACTCAGGTAAGGCAAGTTTATTGACATTTATAGTATCTGAAAATTCACATCCTTCAAGACTTGTTACTTTTACCCAAAAAGTTTCATCACTGAAAATATTTTGTTGATAAGTTAATTGATTATCGTTTTCAAGTTTACCTGAAAAATTAGAATACCATTCAATCGTTTCAAATACATTTAAATTTTCTATTTCTATCATCACTGAATTTCCCTCACATATCTCTATGTCTTCACCGAGAGTAAATTCTGGTAGTGTGATCATTTCAACTTTCGTAGTATCGTAACTAATACAACCTTCATGATTAGTAATCTCTGCTACATATTCTTTCGTTTCTATTACATCAATAATAATGAACCAATTATCTTCCTCAATAGGAGCTTCTATTCCTTTTTCAAACCATCTTACTTTCTGCCAATCTCCGGTGACAGTTAGTTGAGTAGTAGAATTGAAACATAATTGTTGATCCTCAATATCAACTATAGGTAATTCTAAAATATTTACTCGTATAGTATCTTTTACTGTACAACCTAGTGGTTTTGTTATTGCTACTTCAATATCTGTAGTTGCTAAAAGAGATATTGTAAGACTTTTCCCTTGGCCTAACTGGTTTCCATCTAATGTTGACCAAACAACCACATCGTTTACTGTTCCTTCTGATAAGGAAAAATCAACACCACTACAAACAGTAATGTCTTCACCTAAATCCGGTTTATCACAAATCGTAAATTCATGCTCATCTGAAGGTGAAGATATTTGATGATTACTTCCACTAGCAATCACTTTCAAAAAGTATTTACCTTCTTGTAATTCAAATAAGTTAAGTCGATTTACGTATGTATATGGTTGAAATCTTATTTTTTTCGATAATGAATTGACGTTACCTTGATATAAGTCGTAGTTACCAGAGGAAGTACCAAGTAAAATATCATAACCAATAGCTGTATCTACATTGTCCCAACTTATTTCAACATTATTTTGAGTGGTTACGCTTTGGAGGTTTGAAGGTGAATTGACTATTGGTTGTATTTCATTCTGAATATTATTATAGGGTATAGATTTGATACCAACATAAGTTTCTCCAGTAAGAATTAAATCAAGGTTCTGATCATTGTCCCAATCTGTTACTAATATTTTTCCTGCAGATATATCGGATAAAGCGATACTACTATCCACAAACTTAGTTCCATCATTAAACAAAATATAAGTTTGCTTATTTCCATCATTATCTACTCCTGTAATGGTTATATCTTGATATGTATTGGCATTAAAATCTGAAAAGGTTAAATCACCTCCAGCTATTTGTGGAATATCCCAATTGGTTTCTACCCACCCTGATGCCAAGTTTAAAAATAACTTTGTAATTGATAAACCACCACTTCCAAATCCATTTTGAATGATATCTAACCTACCGTCTCTATTGATATCAGCTAATTTTACATTTTGTGAAGTTAATGTAGCAAATGATGTAGATGCAGGGGTCCAATTCCCTTTCCCATTATTTAAATATATTTGAGACAAGAGACCTCCAAAACTATTATTCCCGCCAATAAAAATATCTAAAGTTCCATTACCATCAGCATCAAAGGCCAACATTTCAGCATTATAAGCAGCAGGTAAATTTATTTGATTTTCTACCCAATTATCACCTTGCTGATAGGTAAAATATGTTGTTACCGCTGTTCCATTTTCAAGTCCTGTTAATAACAAACCATTGTTTCCATTCATTAAGAAGTCGCCAAATAAACCATTTGACTGAGACAACTGAGGTAAATTATTAGTGATATCAGACCAATTACCATTACCTAAATTTTTGTAAACAGTAACTATCCCATTCCCTAGTCCATCTTGTCCACAAACTAGTAAGTCAAATAAACCGTCTTTATCAATATCAAAAGAATTTAACTTAGGATGATGAACAGCAGTTAAGCCATTACTTCGATTTACCCATTGTGAACCATCAAATTGTAATGCCTGTAATAACCAAGATCCTGAGGCATCTTCACCAGCAATAATGATATCTTGTTGTCCATCATTATTTAAATCAACGGAAATTAAGTCAGAGTTTTTTACCAGTGGGAGATTAGGGAAAAATTTCTCTTCAAACCCCTGTCCCATTACTTGATTAAAACTTAAAGTCGTAATTGTTAGTAAATAAAAAAATAGTTTTACTAGCTTCATTTTTGTTTTTAATTATTTCATTATCATCACTTTTACAACATGAACAGTATTATTTGTAGTGAGTTGTAAAAGATATAGACCAGTTGGTAGTTTAGTATTATTGTAAATCATTGAGTAGTTACTCTTATTTCTCAGATTTTCTTCCCAAATCTTTTTATTATCACCTAATGTTATCAATGTTAATACCGCATCCATAGTTTCAATAAATTCAATATTAATATTTAGATGACCATTTGATGGATTTGGATAAACATCCATTGAAACCACCTCTACTTCTTGTTGATCAGGTTGTTGTTTTGGATCAAAAATCACCAATCTTCCATTAGTACTTGTCGTTACTTCGATCTCTCTTTGGATCTCAGCAAGACAGCCAGACAACATTGCTCTAAGAGTTATTGTATGCGTCCCTTTTTCAATAAATCTTATTTCTAGTTCATGATCTGAACTATCAATTATTGCTACTTTTGGTTCAATTGACCATTCTATATTATCAGGTATAGGCCAAGAAAGATCTATAATATGATAAGTATCAATCCCATGCTCTGGCGATGACTCTATCACATAATTAGCATTTAGCAAATCATCTCTTGTTACCACTTCAAAAGAAACACTTTCTTGACAGCCCAAAGTATTAGTCACTTTCAATTGATAATTACCAGGTGATGTAAATAACATTTCACTTTCTTCAGAATAAAGTCCTCTATCAGAAGTCCATTCTACTTTACTCCACTCACTTCCAGCATTTAAAGAAAATGTTGTTCCTTCACATATTTCTATTAATTCTTGTAAGTTCGGAACATTAATCTGAATAGGTTGAGGATCTATGATTGTGTGATCCAAACTAATTGAGCATTGATTTTTATCTGTAATCGTTACTGAATAGTTACCAGCCTCAAGGTTAGTTGCAGTTGAAGTTGTTTGACCATCAGACCATAAATACGTATATGGAGCAGTACCTCCAGTTACCATTACATTAATTGATCCTCCAGATTCCCCAACACATGAGGGATTTTTAGGATTTACAATACTTGCACTAAGTTGAGAAACCTCTGATAAGAAGAAGCTCTCTTCTACCAAACAACCTTTATCTTCATCAGTAATTGTTACTTTATATATTCCTGATGAAATATTTTCAAGTTTTGATTGATTAGAAGTATAGCCCTCCCAAACAAAATTATAATTACCTGAACCTCCTTTAACAATAAGTTCAATACTTCCATCTGCACCACCGTTACATAAAGGTTCCGTTACAATAAAATCAGTTATAACTATAGGATCTGGATCAATAAAACGGTTATCATAAATAGATGCAGAACAACCTTTTTCATCTGTTATATTTACATCATATCTTCCACTTTCAAAACCAGAAATAGTATATATACTTCCTTCATTAGAAATCTTAACTTCTGCCCCTAAATCAAATTGATAATCACCTGTGCCACCTGTAATATCTAAAATCATACTTCCATCAGCACTTCCTACACAAGATGGATGAATAATTTGGTTAAGAGTTATAACCATAGGAGTATTCCCCCCAATACTAATATCAAAAGACGAAGAAAACCCTGATACATCTGTTACTTTAGCAGTGTATGTTCCTTCAGACACACCTGATAAGGTGTTACCTCGTTGGTTATTATTCCATTCTATAAAATAAGGAGCCGTCCCTCCTGTTATTTCAATCTCTACAGATCCATTTCTTGCACCATAACAAGCTTCATCCTCCTTATTAAGAATAGTAACAGCTAATAATTCAGGCTGTTGATCTATATTAATTATTGTATCTTTTTGACAATTATTTTTATCAGTTATTAAAACTGGGTAACTACCAATTGAAAGGTTTTCTAATGTATTACCATACTGCTGTTGATCTTTCCAAAAAACAATATATGGTCCAACTCCTCCTCTTGGCGAAATTGAAATACTACCATTACTAACTCCATTAAAAGTGGGATTAGAAATCACAATATTATCTACAAAAAGTGTTTTCGCTTCCGGTATTTCTACTGTTGTAGAAGTAGTACATGTAGGATTATCTGAATCAGCAATTGTTACATCATACGTTCCAGAAGGAACATTAGTAAGAATTTTCTCATTAGACACTGACCTTAATGTATTAATGTCTACCCAATTAAAATTATAATTTTCTGATGCCCCTCCCAAAACTTGTAAAATAACTTGACCGTCCATTCCATCAACACAATTCGGGGCGAGAGCTAACTCATTAATAATAGATAAATCATCAGGGCTAGCTAAAGTGAAAGAAGATTGAACTTTTATTCCATTATTATCTTCTAATTCTAGAATATAATTTCCGTCTAAAAGATTATTTATCGAAGAAGTTGTTCCTAAAATATTATTATTTTCATCCTTCCAACTTATATTTCTTATATCAGCAGCAATTCTATTGATTAATTCAAATGATGCCGTACCATTAGGTGTGTTCCCACATGAAGGATCTTTCGTATTAACGATTGCTGCAAATTCTACAATATCAGCTGTATTTGTATCTAATATTTTTATATCCGATGAACATTCAGGGATTCCATCATAATATAATGTAAACTGATACTCTCCCTCAGATAGGTTTTCTAAAAATATAGCTTCATGATTTACAGTTAGAGATTGTATATTCAACCAACTACCATCAGCTTGTTTTTTATCAATTCTCAGACTTCCTTTTATTGTATTTGCATTGAGAAAAACAGTATAATTGTCATTACTAACATGAAGTACTTTATCAATTTCTAGAGTTAATGCTGGTAAGATTTCAATATTTTTCACTCTAGTTGTTGTCTTCCAATCACAACTTTCACTTTCTCTAAATTGTAAAGTATAGTTTCCTGATGGTAAAGATTGCCATTCTAACTTTTCAATCGAATTGGGGTTTGTAACACTTAATTCAGCAGTTAAATTTCCCTTACTATCTATCCATCTAAATAATGTACCAGAAGAGTTTCCTAAGGTATTGAACCAAAGACTACCATCTAGAATATTTTCACATGATTGATCTAAAGCTCCAATATTTGAAACCAATGGTAATATTATACTTGGCCTTTCCTCAACATAATATACACCATAGTATTTCAAATTATCATCAAATTTTTCTAAAGCATTTTCATATCGAGTTTCTACTTCACATGACATTAAATCAGAAATATGAACTCTATATTTTTTATCTCCGAATAACTGATCTACAATAACATCATGACTATCTACTGTTTGAGAATAAACTAAAGAATCATATCCCCCTAAATTAGCTGTATTTTCTACATAGACTGTTATTGTATAAGGTAAATGACCTCCTGTAATATTCATTGATAATTCTCCGGATGGAGTGCCATAACAAGAGGTTTGTATTGGAGTAATATTAGCAATTAAAGGGTCAGGCTCTCTAATTGCTGCTTGTCCATAAGCAAACTGATCTGATGAAGCAGTCTCTCCAGTAGGACCTACATATCTAGTAACAAATACTGTATCAATATTTCTATAATTAGTACATAGAGCATCTTTTAAGGATAAGGTATATGTTCCAGCTTCAAGGTTATTAATTACTATTTGATCTGTAGCTGAAATATTTTCCTCTACTTGAATTAATTGGATTCCTTTTCTCACCTCAAGAGAATACAACTCTCCTGCTCCCCCATAAAAATTTGAAATTGTAAAAAAACCATCTTCTGCTTCAAAACAACTAGTAGAATCAGATTGTACTTCTATAGAAAATGGAAAGTAATCTGATAAATAATACATAAAAGTAGTAGGCCCAGACCATTGATCTCTAACAATTGGATCTAGATTAATTTCATCAACTGCTGCTTGATTAAAAGTTTGTATAGTATTTAATTGGTCAATTTCATAGAAAGTTTCTACATACTCTGTTTGAGTATCGTCAATTATTTCACATGGACAACTATAAGCATCTTTTAAAGTAAATGTTTTGCTACCTTCTGCTTCATTATAATCTTCAAGATCTTCATAAATCCTAATATCATTTCCAAAAGTTAATGTATAAGATTGACCAACAGCTACAGGAATTCCTCCTTTAATTTCCATTTTTATAGTGCCATTATTAGCATCTATACAATCCGGTGCTTTAGGTTTTAAGAAAGCAACTTCTATTGCATGTGGAGGGATTAAGGTTGTATTTGTTTCTGCTATAGTATTTTGCGAATCCTCAACGGTGATTTCTAAAATTCCAGCATGGATTTGATTTACATTTGAAACCACTTCCCATTTATTTTCGGCATTCTTAGTAACATCTACATTTATTGTTACAGATTCAGCTCCTCTATTAAAAGTGAATTGATAATATTGACCATCGGTTGGTACCGGATGAGTTAATGGAATACCTCCTGATATATTAAAATAGGCAATACCATTTTTAGCTTTATTTCCAAAATTACATTGTACATGATAAGCAGATGAATCTGGATGAGTTTGATAATTTTCAAGACTCTCAATAGTAACAATTAATTCTTCAGGTTCAACCAATTCAATATCTTCTGATATTACAATATCTCCTGAAATAGATGAGTTATCTGTTACAATTGTAGATAGATTTGAAAATTGTGTTGGAAGAGTTTGATTAAAATATTTATCAACTACTACCACTTTATAATAGCCCTTTTCCAAACCTGTGAACTCCTCCACTTCTATATCCGAAAATGGAGTTGCAGATGTATTTACTAAGGTATACTGTGTTTCTCCTTCATTTTTATGATAAAGGTAAGCAGTATAATTTTCAATACCTTCTGATACGCTTATAGAAATAGCTCCATCATTCCCTTGATACTCCGAAATATCATATCCTAAACCTCCATAATTATGTACAGACTCAAATTGATCAATTTGAAGTGGGTTTGGTTTAGATAAAGTTACTGAATTGACAGTACTAGATGCTGTACAACCTAAATTGTCTGATAATGTATTAATTGTATAATCACTACCTTTCAATCCTGAATATTCATAAGAAGTAGCAATATCACTTTGAAAATAATTATCTGAGGAGTTTTCATCTTGTAATGTTAATGCATAAGGTGGCTGACCTCCTATTACAGTAGCTTCAACTTTACCATCTGTACCATCAAATCTAGATACATGAAATATTTGATCACTCTCACTTCTATATTCTTCATTAATAGATAATGTGATACCAATAATCTCTGGTTCGTTTAATACAAAAGAAGTGGCAGAATAAAATCCTCTTAAATCATTAGTAGACAGTAAGTCATAAACAGGTTTTTCTAAAATATAAATAGAATAGTTTCCAGCAGGAAATGTCTTGTAATTCCCTCTTTCTTCAGTGTCAAAAGATAATGGATCAGTTAAAGTATTTATTCTTTCAAATTGATCTACCTGAGTTGGAGCTTCAGACCCAATATAATAGTAAGGAGGTTGATAACCATCAATAGTGGAAGTAATTGTCGAGCTTAGAGACACATTACCTCCATTACAAATGATCTGAAAGTCATCTGTTAATGCTTGTTGACTACTTAACGACAAATCACCAACAGCAGCTTGTACAACTGAAAACGATTCGCTTGAAGACACCCAACATTGACCAGCATATTCATCTTTACCTAGTTCATCCAAAGCACTCACAATTGTATTCTTGTCAGTATCATTGGGATAAAGTCTATCTGTTATTAATAATCTATATTCAAAATCTGGATAAAGTGAACTAATATCAATATTATTTCCAGAAGGTTGAATATTAACACTTTCTGGCAACGGTTCCCAAATAATATCTCCATCTCTATTTATATAAGATTTGTAGATGTAATATGTTAAATCTTGGTCACCTTGAATGTTTAGCGAAAATTTAGCTAGCTCATTTGGGATATTTCCCATTGAATAATGCGTTTCTGTATATAATGGATCTGTACCATTATCAGAAATAATAACTGGAGCTGCTTCTTGTAAAGAGATGGTTTGAGTTTGTGAATAAGTTACTACATCATTAATAGATTCAGTAATTTGTACACTATAATTTAAAGCATTGCCGTCATATACCCCCACATTAACATCGTTAAATGTGACCAATAATTCATTATTTACTCCAAAGTCACTTGCTGAAAAATTTTGAGAAATTTCATTTCCATCATCATCTATTAAAGTAACTGTTATTCCTTCATCAGGAATAACATTTTGTCCACTAACAAATATAGAAAAGGGAACATCATATGATACAGAAAGTGAATTAGAAGATATATGTGGAATTGTCCTTCCTAAGGAAATATTATAAATACTTGGTCCTCTAATGTTATCAATATTATAGATTACTCTATTGTTATCTATATCTTTATTTTCTACCCAAAAAGAATTTTGTGTTGTATTATTAGTAACAAATAATTTTACATAATAATCTCCATCAAGAAGGTTTTCAAAAGATAAATCAATCCCATATGCTACATCAGTAAGCTCTGAAATAGGGTCAGATACATTATTTTCAAATAGTTTATACGTATAACTGTAACCATCAGTATTATTATCATCAATACTTAAATTACTAACATTAATGGTACCCGACGGGTTTGAATTATCAATGTTTATCCCTTCTACTGTAAAAGTCGGAGCGTCAGGACTTGTTAAATTTATATTAAATGTACTAGTTTCGCGAGGATCACAATTAGTTGATATAATTATATCTTCAATAGTATGTTCACTTCTATATTCTTCTGGATCTTTTTTGTCTATTGAAATATCTTGACTTATATCTCTATAACCACTATTTGTATTCCCATAATAACCACCAGAAGCAGTAAAATTTATGGAACTAATTCCATAGTATGTGGATTCTGTATGATTATAAAAACTAGGATTTCCAGGGTTAATTTGTACTCCTTCAACTGATAATACTTCCTTTGTTATTCCGTTAAAGTTTATTTCAAATTGTGTGGGACAAGAAGATTGAAGACTATTTATTGATATAAAATCTTCGAGGTATTGACTGTAGGTCACAAATTGTTCTGTATCTCCTGATGTTTCAGTTATTTGAACAAAAAAACCTTGATCCTCATCACCGTTAAAATAGAGTCTAATTTTATTACCTATTTTTACTATTTCTAAATTTTTATTTTGATCATTAACAATAGGTTCGTCTGTATCATTAAATTTTATAACATCACTATATATTGATACAGCTTGTACTTTTGGCACTTTACTATTATCAATTGTATACCAATTGCCATTGTCATTTTTAGGATATACAATAAGATTAAGTTCTTTGTTCTTGTAACTTAAATTTGTTAGGGTCAAATCGATATAACGTCCTTTACATTCATCAATAGCTGCTGTACTAATTGAAAAGTTGTCTTCTAGTAAGTTAGGTAATATGTAAAAATACATATATTGACTTTCGAAAGAAGATCTTTTCACTTTGATTCTTAATTGCTTTCCTAAATACTTTGTATCTGCACCAATTAATTCATCAGTTTCAATTACACTTGCATTACCCGGTACTACTTGTGTGAAAACACTTACCCATCCATCATCTTCAATGTTTAAAAAATCATCTTCTTTATTAGCATTAATTATATATTTTGGGTCTCTTGCCCAGACTTCAAAAGTATAATTTCCACCAATGAAGCTACTCTTTAGAAATGAAGGAGGACGAAATTTAACTTTACCACAATACACTCCTAAATCATCTCCAATTACACCATGTGTTTGTGAAAATGAATTAGTTATACAAATAAATAGAAATAATAAAGTTAGCTTATTCATGAAGTTGAGTCGTGTTTGTACGGCGCGAAAGTTTGTCGTAAAAAAATTTTTAGCTTATCAAATTTTGCTTTATTAACACAAGGTTAGTACAATTATGAAAAATAAAGAAACTTAAATTGTTAAATTTTTAAGTTTTTATAAGATTCAAACTACATTAATATAAATAGATTGAATTAATTATATTATTCATAAGAATAATTAAAAATATAATTAGTAAAAAATAGAAATCAATAAAAAAGGCGAAGAAAATTCTTCGCCTTTGTGATTGATGTTAGCTCTTAAAAGCTAACTAGTTAATATAGATAAGACTAGATTATTCCCACTCAATTGTTGCAGGTGGTTTAGAGCTAATATCATAAACAACTCTGTTTACTCCTTTTACTCTATTGATGATATTATTGCTTATTTCAGCTAAGAATTCATATGGTAGGTGTACCCAATCTGCTGTCATACCATCTAAAGATGATACCGCTCTTAAAGCCACTACTTTTTCATATGTTCTTTCATCACCCATTACACCTACAGACTGTACAGGTAGCAACATTGCGCCTGCCTGCCATACTTGATCATACAAACCATGATCTTTAAGACCTTGGATAAAGATATGATCAACTTCCTGTAAAATCGCTACTTTTTCAGCAGTTACATCACCCAAAATACGAATACCAAGACCTGGTCCTGGGAATGGATGACGTCCTAAAATTTCATCAGGAATATTTAGTGTTTTACCAACTAAACGTACTTCATCTTTAAACAAAGTGTTTAATGGTTCCACTACTTTTAATTTCATGTAATCTGGTAAACCTCCCACATTATGGTGAGATTTAATAGTTGCAGATGGTCCTTTAACAGAAATCGATTCAATTACATCTGGGTAAATTGTACCCTGACCTAACCACTTGGCATTTTCTACCAATTTCGACTCCATTTCGAATACATCAACAAAAACTTTACCTATAGCTTTTCTTTTTGCTTCAGGATCTGTTTTTCCTTCTAATTCAGTATAGAATAAATCTTTAGAATTTACTCCTTTTACATTCAAGCCTAAACCTTTGTAAGATTCCAATACTGAATCAAATTCGTTTTTACGAAGAAGACCATTATCGACAAAAATACAGTAAAGGTTTTTACCAATTGCTCTATGTAATAAAACTGCTGCAACAGATGAATCAACTCCACCTGATAGACCAAGAATTACCTCATCATCGCCTAACTTTTCTTTTAGTTCGGCTACTGTAGCATCTACAAATGATTCAGGTGTCCAGTCTTGTTTACAACCACAAACTCCTACTACAAAATCTTGCAGCATAAACTTACCATCTTTAGAGTGAGTAACTTCTGGGTGGAATTGAATTCCGAAAGTTTCTTCACCTAAAAGTCTATAAGCTGCTACAGGAATACTACTTGTACTAGCAATTACTTTGAAATTATCTGGAAGATTAGTGATTGTATCACCATGAGACATCCATACTTGAGATTCAGCAGGAATGCCTTTAAACATTGGACTAGTATGATCTATAAAGTCCAAGTTAGCACGACCGTATTCACGGTGCTCTGAACGTGCAACTGTTCCACCATTCTGATGGGCAAGCATTTGTGCACCGAAGCAAACACCTAATAAAGGCATTTTACCTCTAATGTCTGATACATCAAAGTTTGGTGCATCATCTTCTAAAACTGAGTGAGGTGAACCTGAAAGGATTACACCTTTATAGTCAGCGTGGTTAATTTTAGGTTCGTGATTGTAAGGAAAAATCTCACAATAAACGTTTAACTCTCTTACGCGTCTCGCAATCAATTGTGTATACTGCGATCCGAAATCGTAAATCAAGATCTTGTCCATAATAAAGAATGGTATTCAGAGATTATATTTTGATGCTTGCAAAGATGCTGTTTTTATTGAAAAAATAATAATATTTAACTATAATTCAAAAACAAAAAGCCATCTAATTATTAAACTAGATGGCTTTAGTTAATTCAAATTCTTTTTATTTCCAGCCTTTGTCTGAATAATCAATTCCTGGGATACCAATACTTCCACCAAAAGTATAATTAGGTAAAAGTAAAACATCTAGCTGTTGACCTGGTACAGGGAAATGATTTACAGTTCCTTTCTGTAATAAATCATTCTTACGCATCTCATAGAATTGAATTCCTTGTCCTGTTAGAATCAATTCAATATTTCTTTCGTAATGGATAGCATTCAATACCTCTTCTTTAGTAGCTCCTGAAGAAATTGGCGTTAATCCACCTCTTGTTACCCTAGTACCTGAATTAATAATACTAGCAGCTTCTGAAAGATTTCCTTTATGTGCAAGAGCTTCCGCTTTTAACAGACGATTTTCTTCCACCATAAATTCTGGTAGTGGTGTAGTCCATTCACTAACATATTCATCGTATCTTGCATATCTATATGAAGAGTAATGATAAATACCTCTTTCTGGTCTAAAATTATTAGAAGACAAATATTCAAAATCAGAAAGTAATCTTGCGTCATCTGAAGTAGATTCAGGTAAAGAAGTTGCATCTTCAGGCCATGTAGCTGGAGTATTTGGGTCCAACATATTAATAACTCTCATATCTATTCTACCCCACCCGTTATAAACTAGGTAAGTAACATAAAAATTATACCAAGTCACATCATCCATTAAAATAGATAAATCTTGTGAAATTCCATCAGTTGCAAATTGAACTACTTTATCCCAATTAACATTTTCGTTTTCTTCAGCATTTCTTGGTGCATAAGATAAAAATCTTGCTGCATAAGAACTTGCCATTTTTTTAAACTCAATATTTGTTAAGGTTTGATCTACAACTGGTAACCAACCTGAAGGCATTGTAAAATCATGATTATCACAAACTTCAATAGCCTTCTCAAGATTAACAACTGCCTCATTAATCATTTCAGAATAAGAAACAGGCTCAACGTTAACATCTGTCTCAGGTTCAACAATATACCCCTGATCAAATACAAGTCCTATATTACCATAAGTCATAGCTTTAATAAAATAAGCCATAGCTTCAACAGCATATAAATCATCTTGATTTAAGTCTTCAGAACTGTTTTTTAATGTTTCTATATTTTTGATGACAATATTTATCTGTGTATTATTACTATATAAATTTGTCCAAAAATTTCTTGTCATTGTCTCATTAGAATATTGTGGTGAATTATTCCATGATACCCTAGGCTCAGAAGAAGTGTCTCGCATTCCAAAATTACCCCAAGAACATGTAGAATTATCAGCCATAACATTCATCATCCATGAAGGGTTATCATTTGAGTACATTGATAAATACCAAGTATTCACCGACCCACCTACTAAACCAACATAATTATTCAATGTTGCGACATCATTTACACCTTGTTCAACTTGATCTCTTGAAGGTGTATTAGTATTTGTTACATCTAAGTCCATTTTCTCACAACCTACCATTAGGATTGCGGAAACAGATAAGATCTTATATATATTTTTTATTTTCATGTCAATTAAAATTCTAATGTTAACGAACCAGAAATCGTTCTAAAATTAGGATAACCTGCAAAATCAAAAGCAAATGATTGATTACCTGAAACATTGTTAGTAGTAACTTCAGGATCATATCCTGAATAGTTTGTGAATGTCAATAAATTTCTACCAATTACACTTACTTTTACTCCTTTAAATGCACCTCCTACAAAATTTGATAAGACTGCTTTTTCTACATTATAAGTTAATGCAAGTTCACTTAACTTAACGTATGATCCATCTTCAACCCAAAATTCATTGATGCTATTTGCGTCATAAAACCCTTGATAGTAAGATTCAACCTTTTTCATATTATCAGCTTTTCCAGCTTGATCCATCATGGCAGATCTAGAATCTCTTGTTAACCATTGTTGAGTTCTATTATAGATATCTCCACCATTTTTCCAGTTCCATAACATATATAAAGAGAAACCTTTATATGAAAAAGTAGAAGACAAGCCCATTTTAAATATTGGATTAGAATCACCTATTTGTGTTTGAATAGGTTGTCCATCTTCATCTCTTACTAAAATAGGTGCCTCGTCTGGTGTACCTTCAGTACCTTTAGCAATAACATATCCATCTGAGTTCACTTCAAAATCATCAACAGTAGATCCTTCTGGCAACTGGCTAGACATCTGATCTAACGACTTTACAAATGTTCTTCCGTACATCATCCCAAAAGTCTCTCCTTCTCTAATATAGAACGCATTTGCATCTTGTCCTTCAGGACCAGTTAAGTAAGCAGGAACATCTAATTGTGTTATTTGTTGACGTGTTCTATCCCAAATAACATTCATATCCCAAGTGAAATTCTTCTTTTTCAATACATTAATACCTAAACTTGCCTCCCAAGTATTAGACTCTAATGTACCTGCATTTTGCCATTGATAAGGCGCTTCTGCGAAAGCAGGCAATGGTACTTCTAAGAATTGATCTGATGTAACTGTATTTGCATATACTAACTCAAATCTAAATCTTTTCAAGAAATCTACATTTAAACCAAATTCTGTTTCAACTGATCTTGAAGGTTTTAAATCTTTGTTACCAAGAGTTGAAATACTTGCCTTACCATTATTTACAGAATAATTTTCATATTGTGCTGAAAAGTTAGGTCTTTGTCCTGAAATACCGTGTGCAGCACGGATTTTTAATTCATCAATACCTGGTATTGTTACGTCTTCTGATATTCTGTATGCACCAGATATTCTGTAATAATTTTGCCATCTTTCATTTTCTCCAAATAAAGATGAACCATCAACTCTGAATAACCCGTCAAAAATATATTTATCTTTATAATCTAATGATACAATAGCAAAATAGTTATGTGCCTTAACTTGAGAAACATAAGAACTAGCAGCAATTTGACCTTCAATAGCATCAAAAGATGGAGTACCAGGAACGCCAAAATCGTTACCACTTGTTTCACTCCACTCGTATTGATTATTCTCAAATAAATATGATAATTTACCCTTAGTAGTAAAATCACCAAACTTTTTATTGAAACTTAAAGTTGCTTGTAGAGTTTCTGCAAAATTAGATGTGTTTGATTGATATAAACTACCCTTAGAATAAACTGCATCTGAACCTGCGATAGTCCAAGTATCATAAGGATTATATGATGTATACTTTATATCTCTTTTTTCAAAAGCATATTGACCATCTAATCTAAAAGCATCAGAAATTGACCAATCAAGTTTATAGCTACCAAGCATTCTACTTCTATTTCTTTCATTTTCCTCTTTCCAAACTGGATACATTGGGTTAGTATTGTTTGTCCAAGGATCAATAGTAAGCAAATAAGGCTGACCATCAGGGTTTCTCAACTCAGGGTTATAATCAGGATCCATAAGAAGTGTCTCAAAAAAGATACCTCCATTAGATGCATTTTGTCCACCTGGTAAAAACGTTTTTGATCTTATATATAAGTTACTTGCAGAAAAAGTTAACTTATCATTCAATCTATGATCAATATTTACTCTGAAGTTTTGTCTATCATAACCTTCAGTTTCTTTAATAATTCCTGATTGAGCTGTATTTTCGAACGACGCAAAGAAATTCGTTTTATCACTATTATTTGAAACTGCAACATAATTTGTCATAAATTCACCTCCCTTGAAAATCTCATCTTGAGCATCAAAGTTTCTTGAATAAGGGTTATCCATAAACATATCATCCTTCGGTGTTCTACTACCAACTATGGCTTTATTTGCACCACCTTCGTAACCATCTGGATAAGTCACCCCATCATACTTTGTGTATCTCTTTTCGCTTTCCCAATCAGAAGCTAAATTAAAGTTATGGCTATTATTTAGTTTCAACTTTGTTGGCAAGCTACTCATACCGAATTCATTTCTAAGAGTAACTCTTGTTTTACCACTACCTTTTGTACCACGTTTTGTTGTAATAACCACAACACCATTACCTGCTCTTGAACCATATAAAGATGCTGCTGAAGCTCCTTTTACAACCTCATAAGATTCGATGTCATTAACATTAATATCTGCTAAAGAACCCTCAATCATTACACCATCCACAATAATAAGTGGATCCTGTGATCCTGAAATCTGAGTACTTCCACGTAATTGAATTCGTGAAGATGAACCCGGATCACCAGCTCCTGAAGTAACTGTAACACCTGCTACCTTACCTTGTAATGCTCCTGCAGCAGATATAGCGGGTACTTGATCTATTTGATCGGAACCAACTTTAGCTACAGTTACTGAAAGCTTTTTCTTAGGAGTACCAGAAGCAACACCTGATACTACAATTACTTCTAATTCAGTAAGATCCTCCTCCATAGATACGGAGATATTAGATTGGGTACCTACAGATATTTCCTGATCAGCAAATCCGATTAACTTTAATGTTAATACTGGGTTTTCAGCATCTACTGATAATTTAAAATATCCATCTACATTGGATACTGTACCTATTGTTGTACCTTTTAAAATTACTGCAACACCTGGCAATGGATCGCCGGCTGCATCTTTTACCGTACCTGTTACGGTCCTCTCTTGTGCAAAAGCTGTAAATACAACGCTCATCAAAAGAGAGATTAGCAAGAGTGCTTTTCTCATAATAAAAAAATAATTGAATTGGAACTTAAAAGTGTAGATCTAGGTACCTATTTAAAAAGTAGCTAATAGGTTCTTTCTCCTAGAATATCTTATTGAAATAAATAATGGCTAAAAAATAATGGCTAATAGATTGATTGCTATCGGTTTAAAATAGTAGAATGTTGTCATATGAAATATTTAGAAAGTAAGTTTAATAATTGAATCAAGTAGCAGAGAAAGTATTTTTTTCTCTTTTGGTATATGCAATTATATAACATTAACTTTAATTATCTAAATATATTGTAATTATTTTTTCAATTTATTTAACAAAAGCAAGTAAGAGTGAAATATTTTTCTAGAAAAAATACAATTTTTGATATTTACTTGGAGAAATAACAAACTGTCACATTTTTAGTATCTATTAATGTTCCAATCAATATTTATTTTTTTAGTAAAAAAAAACAGGTCTTCAAATATTGAAGACCTGTTAATATATAGCTAATAATTTATGTACATCAGCTCAATTACTCATAAATAATATGAGTATGAATTAATCATTTTGAATTTTTATATTACCATTTTGATCTAATTCATCTTGTGGAATTTGTAAAATCCATTCTTTTTGGCCTGAAGCTAATTGAAGTGTTTGAGCTAATGGCTCATTATGACCTCCATCTCTTCTGTCAAGATCTTCTTTTCTTCTAAGAAGGTCTAACAACCTATGTCCTTCACCCCATAATTCAATTCTTCTCTGAATTTTAATTTCATCCATCAAAGCTTGACCTGTTAAGCCAGAAACATCAGTATTTGAATCTCTAGTTCCAACAATTTCTTGAAGTAAAGTTGCAGCATTGGCATCTTGACCTAACATTGCTAGTGCTTCAGCTTCAATAAACAGCATCTCATCAGACTTCATCATTACATAATCAGAATCCCAAGTTGTTGGGTTAGACATTCTGAATTTATAATACATATACTCTCTAATAGCATAAGGATCTTGCGGATCTACATCTGCAGGGTCAAGAATTAAAGCTTTTCTAACATCAGTTGCAGATAAATGATCATACAATTTCTTGTTAATACACTTTTGTTGTCCTAATGACGCATAGTTAAATGTAGTATTATCCATGTGTGAAAAGAAAGAAGCATATGTAGTTTGTTGCTCATTATTAATTTGTAAGCCCCATAACCATCCATTATCTCTTCCGGCTCTATCAACACCTGATGTAATATCACTTAAAACTACGCCATTTCTTGCTTTTGTGGCATATTCTGCAGCCTTAGCCCACTCATTTTGCACAAGGTAAACTCTTGCCAATAAACCGTCTACAATTGCTTCATCAATATGAGAAACATGAGATTGAGTTTGACCATTAAGTAATGTTTCTGCCTCTATCAAATCAGATAAAATTAGATCATATACTTCCTGCACAGTTGATCTATCTTTAGGTTCAGTAGTTGCTACTGAAGGCTCAGTATAAAGAGGAACACCTGGTAAAGATTCATTTCCTTTATATGTGAATTGAAACAATTGCACTAATTTAAAATACGAATGAGCTCTAATTGCTAGTGCCTGACCCTTAACGTCATTCTTTAACTCATCTTCACCTGATATACCATCAATATTTGCAATAATTTCATTTGCATTATTGATTAAAGAGTAGTAGTATCTCCAAACAAAAGTTGGTCTTCCAGTACCCGCAGATCTATCAATCAAGTTATAATCATCATTAAACCAACCATAACCTCCAGTAGCAGGGTACAAATCTTCACCTCTTAAATCTGTGAAAATATGAACTGCACCTTCTCCAAAATTATGATGACGAGACGATCCTTCTTTTGTTAATTGAATTGTATACATATTACGATAAATACCGTTCAATGCTACATATGCTCCATCAACAGAAGAAAAGATTTGATCTTTTGAAATTGCATCTGTTGGGGCTACCTCTAAAAAGTCTTTTGAGCAACTTGTAGAGAATAATATTGTTGAAGCAACTAACGCTGCTTTTAAAATCTTTTTCATATTTTTCTAAAATTAGAAGCTTAAGTCTAAACCAAATGAAACTGTACGTACTGGAACGTATCCATATCCTGTATTACCACCTCGAGAAGGATTAATGTATAAACCTTGTCTTTCATTTGAGTACCACAAATTATCTGCAGTAACATAAGCTCTCATAGAGCCTAACTTCATTTTATTTACAACATTCACAGGAACATTGTACCCTAATGTCATATTTCTAATACCAAAATATGAAGCATCTGTTAAGAACCTAGAAGAAGACCTTGCAATTTGATTTTCGTCAAGCTCTATACGAGGTACATCTGTTACATCTCCTGGTTGTCTCCAAGCTTTATCATATAAATCTTGGTGCATTGCACTACCTTGATCTGGCATCATTAATCTAGCATAAGTTGCGTCATAGATTAACCCACCTTTTGAGAAAGTCATTAGAATTGATAGATCAAATCCTTTATAAGAAATAGTATTTGATATCGAACCTTGGAAATCAGGCATTGATGAACCTAATACTTCTCTTGAATCAGCTAAAGCATCATCATAATTATTAGTTTTAACTCTTTCACCAGTTAAATTACCTTGGTCATCCTTAACTTTTTGGTAATACAAAGCATCTCCATTATCTGGATCAACACCTGCATACTCAACATAGTAGAAATCGAAAATAGAACCACCTTCTTTTAAGTATTTATTTCCATCAATGAAAGGAGATTCAAGCTCAATGATTTCATTAATATTTTTAGACCAAATAACACCTAAATTCCAATTGAAATCTTTAGTCTGAACCACATCAGCATTCACGCTAATCTCAACACCTTTATTTCTAATTGCACCAATATTTGAAATTACATTATCAAAACCTAAAGATGGAGCAACTGGTTTGTCCATAATAAGATCTTTTGAATCTCTAATATAATATTCTACAGTACCATTAATTCTATTCAATAAAGTGAAATCCACACCAATGTTAGAACTTATGTTTTGTTCCCATTGTAAAGATGGGTTAGATAAGTTACCCAAATAACCACCTGATAAAGAGTTGTTGGCATACCCTAAATCATATAAAGCTTGCCAAGGAAAATAATTTTGAGATCCATTAACGTTTAGAACACCTTCGTTACCCAAAGCACCGTGTGAAGCTCTTAACTTTAATTCATTTACCCAACTAACATCTTTTAAAAATTCTTCTTCAGAAAGTCTCCATGAAGCACCAATTGACCAAAAGTTACCCCAACGAGACGATTCTGCAAATCTTGAAGTACCATCCGCTCTAACTGAACCAGATACAAAATACTTATTATCAAAATTATATTCTGCTCTACCAAAATATGATTCTATTGCATGCTCATTAAAGTAAGAACTAGCATATTCAGTTGATGATGCAGCTCCTAATTCTACCATACCTGGAACAGAGAATCCCGTTCTTGTTGACGTTAAGTAGTCATATTGGTATTTGTAAGCCTCATGTCCTACTGTTCCTGAAACACTATGTCTACCTATTTTCTTTTGATAAGTTAAAACTTGGTTAAATGTGTAAGACATTGCTGTAGAACCTGTTTTAGTTGATCTACCATTAAATGATGCAGCATCACCGAAGTTCTTATTTTGATTTTCAATCGCAGAAGTATTAAATATATCGGTCGAAATGTTCGATGTGAATTTAAAATCATTCAAGAATGATACTTGAACATAACCTCTTGCTCCAATATTATGTCTTCTATTTTTGTTGTAATCTAACCTTGTAGTAGCAACAACATTTGAGTTCGCTGCATATGGTCTCACCCAACCGTTCATTTCACCAGCACCATAGTCATATACTCTTTCACCTTGGTCATCATGAACGTAATTTCCTTTTTCGTCTCTTAAGTATACTGGGTAAATCGGTCCCATCATTCTTGTTGAATAGAATGGGTTTGAAGTTGCTGTTCCATCAGCACCCATAAAAGCAGACTCAGTATAACCGTAGTTGATGTTTGCTCCCATTCTTAACCAAGGTTTAACATCAGTATTTACTTTCAATCTAGCTGTTAATTTCTCAAAACCTGAATTATCAACAATACCTTCTTCGTTTAAATAACCTGTAGATAAGAAATAGTCTGTTTTTTCACCACCTCCGCTCATTGATAAGTTATATTCATGACGAAGACCTGTACCAAACATTTCGTCCTGCCAATCGTCATTGTATAACATTTGAGCATTTGGATTTAATTTACCATCTAATCCAACTAATTGATCTGCTGCAACATTATACGCATTGTAATTACCTAACTCTGCAACAACATTTTGACTAGCTAATTGTCTTGCTTCATCATCTGTTGCATCATTACTTAATGCTCTATTTTTGTATCCTTCCCACATACCTTCATAGTATTGACTTGCATTCACACGGTCATACTCAGGGAAAGCTCTTTCAGTTACACCTACTCTTGCCGATAAGTTTATTTTTGGCTGACTACCTTTACCACTTTTAGTAGTAATCATGATAATACCATTTGTAGCTCTTGAACCATAGATTGCAGTACCTGACGCATCCTTTAACACTGAAAATGATTCAATATCTTTAGGGTTTATTGCGTTCAGTTGACCATCAAAAGGAGTACCATCAACAATAATTAATGGATCATTTGATTGGTTGATTGAAGAAAATCCACGAACATTAATTGAAGGACTTGAACCTGGTTGACCACTAGTTCCTGTCATCTGAAGACCTGGAACTGAACCTTCTAAACCAGCAAGAGGGTTAGCAGTTTGAATATTTTCTACCTGCTCTGAGTTCACCATTGTTGCTGAACCTGTAAATGAAGTCTTTTCAGTTGTTCCGTAACCGATAACAACAACTTCATCAAGTTGTTCTGCATCTTGTTCTAAAATAACATTAATATCTGTTTGTGTTCCTACAACAATTTCTTGTGTTGAGTAACCAACAAAACTGAAAACCAATGTAGCATCATTAGTAGTGCTTACTGTGAATTTACCATCAATGTCAGTTATGGTACCTATAGTAGTACCTTTTACTAAGACAGTTACACCAGGTAGGGCTTGACCAGCCTCTGATACTTTACCTGACACTGTTCTTTCTTGTGCTAAAGCACTTACACAAAATGCTAGTGTAAGTACTAATAAAGATAGAAGTCGTTTGTACATAAATTAAAAAAATTAAGCGAAATAAACATCAAGTGCTCTGAAATAGAATGTTTAATACCAAATGAAAGTACGAGATGAATATGTTATAATTGAATTGATTTAAAAAAGAGAATGAATAGATTTTGGTTAGTAATAATCAATACTCTCTATTAAATTATTGGATGCAGCAATATTAGATAATTTAGTTTTAAAAATTGGGTTATTTTTAGTTAATATTTGCTAATAAAAGGATCGTTTATTTATTAAACCTTGATAATCAATTGCTTAACACATTATGTTAAATGCATTTTTTCACAAAAAAACACTACTCTTAACACTGTACACGACTAGTGCTTTTCATTATATTATTCCAATAACAACTCTAAAAACAATTGATTCTTCTTTCTTTCTAAGCATAGTCAAAATAATAGAGTGCAAACCACCACTTTGTTCATGTATTAACATGGTTTTATAAATAAAATTAAACTAGTGGTTTTATTACACCTTTTTATTAACATAAATGGAGTGATTTTGAATTTTATATATAGAAATTCTCTTAAAAAAATTTCAAAAAAAGAGGCTGACCCCATTAGTATAGGGCAGCCTCTAGTTTACTATATAGTTGAATTATTTATAAAGAAGTCGTACAATAAAAATCAGAGATTTTAGCTTTTATTTTTTAGCCTTTTTATCCCAACATTAAATGTGCAACTACTTACCTTTAATTAGGACTAGCCCACCAAACAGGATCTGTATAAACAAATTGTCCGTTATCTTTTTCTTGAGCTTTCCTTACATTCTCATTATTGTTAACATCATCTGCTCCATAAGTAAACCTTAATGGGAATTTTGCAGTTTGAGGGTTCAATAATTCAATATAATCTGATTCCCCTAAAGATTGCATTCTTCTATAATCAGCATAAGCTTCTAAAGGTTCGACTATAAAGGATGCGATGTACTTTTCTTTCAAGATATATTTAACATCAAAAGTTATTTCATTTAAATTTTCAATACTATCCACTTTTGCTAAATAACTTGTAATCGAATCTTGTTCTATTTTTGCCGCTGTCATTGCAGCAGTAATTGCAGCTTGTGCTATCACTTTACCAGTGCCTGCAGCCTTTCTTTCATTGGCTTCAGCTTCTAAGAACTTCAACTCATGATAACTCATGATGTAAGTAGTTTGCACTGGATCATTAAAATATGAAGAAATACCATATCTACCTTGAATCTGATCAGGGGATCCATTAGGAGCAAATTCGAATACCGGATTACCATCAGTATCTTTATTATCTGGGTGAGGTATAAAATACTTGGCTTTTCGTGGATCAAATTCATTCATATTTAAGGAATCTAAACTCTTACTTGAACCATACATATCTCTTTGAGTAAACAATAAATAATACGGGTTAAACGAAGTCGCCCCATTGTAAAGATACTTTGCTTCATCATCTGCAGAAGTAAATGATAAACCTACATTTGTGATAACATCATCATACGTATATTTTCCTTTATGTGCTAACCTCATCGCATATCTAGCTTTCAATCCATATCCCAATTTTGTCCAATAATCTACTGGGTTTGTTTGAAGACCATATATTACATCTTGGGCACCCAAAGCAGGAAATGTTGTTGTCTTTGCTAAATTAGCAATTCCTTCGTCTAACAATTTCTCTACTTCTGCATAAATACTTTCTTGCGTATCTAAAACAGGTCTTAAATGATTGATAGGGTCTAAAGCCTCTGACCATGGTACATCACCACAAGCATCTGTTACTACTGCTAAATTATAAGCCATTAGAATTTGAGCAATCCCTAAAGTATGAAAGTTACCTGCTTCACTACCTCCATCCGAACACTTATCAACTACATCTTGCAAGTTTCTCATGGTTCTGTAAGAACTTACCCATGCATTATTATAAGTGGTAGCTGAAGTTACAGAAGCATCATTTCTTACTTCAGTATTATAAAACTGATTGAAAACACCTACATGATGTTCAATAAATAAGGATGCGTAAAAAGCATAATCGCCATTAGAAACAGATACAATAGAACTATTCATTGCATCTGTAATTACTAACCTAGAGGGCACGTCGTTAGGATTATTTGGATTTTTATTGATTTCATCCATTATCTCATCTGTACATGAGGTAATCGATGTTCCTAACATCAATAATATTATATATAAAAACTTTTTCATTTTGTTTAATTAGAAAGTTACATCAACACCAAAACCAAAACTGTTTGTATTAGGCATAGAGAATCTTTCAAATGATCCACCCATGTTTGTATTACCCTGAGAAGATTCAGGATCAAAGTTTGGTAAAGCTGTCCAAATCAAAATATTTCTTGCAAATGCTGATAAGCCTAATGTTGTTGTTCCTTTAATCAACTTCTTAGGGAATTTATAACCCAATGATAATTCTCTTAATTTCAAGAATGAGTTATCATAGATATAAGCTTCATCAATATTACCTTCCACATCTGAATATAAATATTGCATTGCCTGAGGATCATTTGCTCCGCCTCTTTCTATATTGTTTTTAGAACCATCTGCTTTATACCCATCATAAACAAAAGTAGATGTTCTATCTTCTGTCTTTTTAGATACTCCGTATAAGTTGGTCAAACCGTTAGATCCAGAATACATTTCTCCACCATTTTTCCATTCGAAAGTAGCTCCTAATGTCCAGTTTTTATATCCAAAAGTATTTGTAAATCCTAGAATGAAATCAGGGTTTACATCTCCGATAATACCCGCAGGACCTGCTAATGGCATACCTCTATATGGACTATTTGGATCCTCTTCTACTAATACTCTACCTTGATCATCTCTTAAGAAAGTAGAACCGTAAATAACTGGATAAGCATAACCTGCTGCCGCTCTTACTTGAGGAGTAACATAACCACCTAAGAAGATACTTTCTACTCCTTCAGCTAGCTCATCAACAAAAGAAACTATTCTTGAGAAGTTAACATTAATGGCCCAATTAAAGTCTGTCGTTTGAACAGGTATTACATTTAAGATAACCTCATGAGCATCGGTATGTAATTTACCACCATTAGTATATAGCTCTGAAAAACCTGTTGAAGCAGATAATGGAACAGCAAAAATCTGATCTGTTACATTTTGTCTTGAGTAAGTATAACTAAGTGTAATACGATCATTTAAAAATCCTAAATCTGTACCTATTTCATAAGAAGCTGTATTCTGAGGTTTTAAATTTGGATCATTAATTTGAGTATAGCGTGTAAACGAGTTAACGTTATTATTATTAATATTTAATGGATACTGTATAGGGTATGGATTAGACCACCAACCACCACCATAAGTAGGTGTTTGATAATAGTTATCTACATAATCCCCTGCCTGTCCAACTTGTGCAAATGAACCTCTAATTTTAAATAAAGATACTTTGTCCATATTATCCATGAAATCCATCTCACTAAGTACAACTGATGCAGAAACCGATGGGTAAAAGAATGATCTATTTCCTGAAGGCATATTTGATACATAATCATTTCTACCTGTAACAGTTAAATAAACCATAGAACGGTAAGAGTAAGTCAATGATGCAAAAAATCCGACTGTTCTAGTATTCCTTTGATTCTCATTAGCAGTAATTACATTGGTATTTGTTATATGTTTCCACCCTCCAAAGTTAAATGAGTTACCATCTTGTTGATAAGTCTTTTTACGAGTATCATTTATTTCATTACCTATAATTGCCTGGAACTTAGAATCTGTAGAAATATCCCAATTAAAGTTTAAGGTAGTTAAAGAGTTGACAACTCCACTTGTTACCCCATAGTTAGACATATAACCTGCTCCTGCTCTATGACCATATTCAAAAATATCTTGATAATGTGATGTATAAGAATCAATACCTAATTGATATTTGAATCTAATATCCATATTATCTTTAATGTCCGTCTCATATTGAATATAAGCATTACCATAAAAACGATCTGTTGATTCAACAAACTCATTATTTTTTGCGGCCCAATAAGGGTTATCAAAAGTAGGAGAACGATAATATATTTGAGCGTATGGATCTTCTGGTTCTGAGTCTGGAATACCTTTTAGATCATATGATGTTGGAGCTGCATAAACACCTGCCAGAGAGGCATCATTACCTGCAGATAATTTAGTGATGGTTGTAGTGACAAAATTTGCACTTACACCTGTAGTAAAGTGATCATTTAATGTAGCATCGAATTTACCTTTCGCATTCCATCTATCCATTCCAGTACTAGGAGCTACACCATCCTGAGTAGCATTTGACAAACCTACACTATAGTTGGCATGTTCAGTAGCTTGACTCACACTAGCTGATGTATTAATAGTATAACCTGTTTTAAAATAATCTCCGAAATTATCATAAGTATTGGGTGCTACCCATGGATCAAGACCTGCTCTTTCTCTTTGTGAAACACGATACAAACCTGGTCTTCCTTGAGAATTACCACCATATGTTGGGTCATCAGGTAAATCAGAAACAAGTGGCCCCCAAGCCATCGAAGAACCTTGACTATGTGCACCATTAAAACCTTGTGCGTAAGTTGTTTGATACTCCGGTTTTCTTGAAACCGTTTCAAAACTGGTGAAATTAGATATTCTAACAATCGGTTTACCACCTCTTTGTCCTTTACCACTTTTTGTTTTAATGATAATCACACCATTTGAAGCTCGAATACCATATAAGGCTGCGGCAGCCTGACCTTTTAATACATTGATACTTTCAATATCATTAGGATCAATATCTACTGCTCTGTTAGAGATATCTGCCCCTGACACTGAGTTACCAGTACTAAAATCTGGATTAGATGAAATTGGCATTCCATCCACTACATATAATGGTGCATTGTTACCCGTAAATGATCTTGCTCCACGAATATTAATTTGAGTAGAAGCTCCTGGCATACCAGAAGAAGGTTTGATATCTACACCAGAGATCTTACCCTGCATTGACCCTGCTAAACCAGAGTTACCTGTTCGTGTTAAATCTTCAGTATCCACTCCCTGAACGGCATAACCTAAAGATTTTTTATCCTGTTGCTGTCCAAGGGCAGTAACAACTACTTCATCTAATTCTTCCGCATCGACTTCCATCCCAACACTAATCTTAGATTGGGTACCTACTGGAATAGTTTGAGAAGTATATCCTATAAAGCTAAAAGTTAGCGACGCTCCTTCGGGAACAGAAATGGAGAAGTTGCCATCTAAATCTGTAATTGTACCTGTAGATGTTCCTGATACAATTACTGTTACCCCTGGCAAAGGTTCAGTGCCATCTGCTACAGTTCCTGTTACAGTTCGTTCTTGGGCGTAAGATACACCCACTAACAAGGTTAGTAGCGACACAAATAGTAAAATGTGCTTTTTCATAAAATTTGAGTAATAAATAGTTTTTTAGGCAAATAGTAAACAGCTAATGAGGAGAGATTTTTAAAGTGTTATTTAATTGATTGAATACCCTCTCAAAAATTGCTTACAAAAGTAGAAATGTTAAAAACATACCTTCATGAAGAATTGTAATAGCAAATCATTTAGTAATATTTCTTGGGTTAGTACACTTTGATTCATTTCGAAATAATATAAAGAGAAAGATAGATTAACGAGTTGAATCAAATTGTTATTTAAATAAGATTGATGTATTTATTATTTAATTGTAGTACGTTGATTATACGACATATTAAAATTAAGTTTTTTTTAATAAAATCACTGACAATCAGTTTATTAAATTAAATATATGCAATTATAACTAGATATAATTAAATAAATGAGACAAAAAAAAAGGTGAACTTTACTTGAGCAGTTCACCAATATTAAAATAGTATAATTTATTATATGTAGAATGTTATTATCGCTTATCAATAAATAATGTATATGGTCAATAAATGTTCTTTTTCTAAATTTCCTTTTCAAGAACATCTTTAATTGTATGTTCTTCGAATACGTAACCTAATTTTTTTGATGAAACTACTTTACTACTATTTAAGACCAATGCAGCACTTTCTCCTAACATCACCTTTAATATTAAAGAGGGTACATTAGGAAGAAAAAATGGCTTATTGATCGCCGAAGCAATTTCTTTTGTTATACCCGAATTTGTAATTGGTGTTTTAGAAACTGCATTAAATACCCCCTCTACTTTATGATCTAAAGTATAGATAAACATGTTTGATAAATCGTTTAAACTAATCCATGACATCCATTGATCACCACTACCTAAAGCAGAACCCACACACATTTTAATTGGTGCCATAATTTTAGGTAATGCCCCTCCTTTTTGTGATAGCACTACTCCGATTCTTAACTGTACTAATCGATCAATAGCTATCTTCTGCTGTTCTTCTTCCCATTTCACTACTACATCAGAAAGAAAATCATGACCAAAAGAAGAGTTTTCGTCTGCTGTTGTATCAGAAGTATCTCCATAAATACCCACAGCAGAAGCACATACTACTACTTTGGGAGGATATTCAAGTTGTGATATATATTGATTTAATAAACGTGTAGATAAAATTCTACTCTCTAAAATTTCTTTTTTAACTGATGCAGTCCAACGGCCATCGCCAACAGATTTACCTGCTAGATGAATCACTGCATCTACCCCATCAAAAGCTTTTGGATTGATATAGCCTTTATTTATATCCCATTGATATCTTTTGATAGAGGAGGTAAGATCTTCTTTTCGACTTAACCACACTACCTCATCCCCTCTTTTTAATAATTTCTGAGAGATATCTTTTCCTACCAACCCAGATCCTCCAGTTATTAATACTTTCATAGTTTGAAGAATTATAAAGAAATTTAATTTGTAATTATTATTTCAAACCAAATTGATACAATAAATGTTTGATTATGACTTCTACCTTACTAAGTTAGGAGGATATATTTAACAAACATCCAATTTCCAATTCAAGATGTCAAAATTCAATTATTTACTCTTATCATTATTGATCTTGGGGAAGATGGTTTTTGCTCAAGAAACTTTTACCATCAATGGTATTAAGGATCATCGCAATCTCTATTATGCATTCACCCACGCAACGGTGCATGTCTCTCCTCAACAAATTATTGAAAACGCTACTTTAATTATTAAAGAAGGCAAGGTGGTTTCGGTAATTAAAAATGGTGAAGTGCCAAAAGGTGCTGCTGAAATCAACGTAGATGGAAAACATATATATCCGTCGTTTATTGATACCAATTCCAATTATGGAATGCCTGAAGTAAAATCAGGAAGCTTTTGGACATTTTCAGAACCAGAAAAAATTGGGTCTCAGAATCCTAAAGCCTATAATGCCAATGATGCCATTCATGCTAACACTTCTGCATCAGAATTATTTAAAGCTGATGAAACAGAAGCCAAAAGTTGGAGAAGTATTGGTTTTGGAACGGCCGTCACTTTCCAAGCAGACGGTGTATCTAGAGGTACTTCTGCCTTAGTTACCTTTGGGAAAGGAAAAGCCAACGATTTAATATTAAAGTCTGAAGCTGCCGCCCATTATGCTTTCGATAAAGGTTCTTCTAAACAAATGTACCCTGTAAGTACTATGGGATATGTTGCTCTTCTTCGTCAAACATATTATGATGCGGATTGGTATGCAAAAGGAGGAAATAAAGCTTTTACCGATATTACTCTAGAGGCATTTAATAAAACACAGTCTCTTCCTCAGTTTTTTGATACAAAAGATGTATTCGATGTTTTACGTGCTGCTAAGATTGCAAAAGAGTTCAACAAACAATATATCTACGTAGGCAACGGAGATGAATATCAAAATTTAGCGGCTTTAAAGGAACTTTCAAGTAATTTGATTATACCCGTTGATTTTCCTCAAGCTTTCAATGTGAAAGATCCTCTAGATGCAAGAAACGCTAGTTTTTCCGATTTAAAACATTGGGAATTAGCTCCATCAAATTTAAAAATGCTAGCAGATGAAAACATCACTTTCTCTATTACTGCTAGTAAATTGGATAAAACATCTGATTTCTTCAAAAATTTAAGATTAGCTATTAAAAGAGGCTTGTCAGAAGAAAAAGCTTTAGCCGCTTTAACTACTGTTCCGGCATCTTATATCAATGAGCAAGACCGTTTAGGTACACTAGAAAAAGGAAAAATAGCCAATTTCATTATTACTTCAGACAATATTTTTGAGAAAGGCGATGTTCTTGAAAACTGGATCAAAGGTAAACGCTTTGTTGTAAAACATTGGAATAAAAATGATGTAAGAGGCACTTATCAATTGACAGTTCAAGAGCAAAAGTATCTACTTGATATTACAGGAGAAAATATCTCATCATTAAAATATGTAGTAAAGAAAGATTCTACCAAACTAACTACAAATGGTAGTTTTCAGAATGATCTTATCACTTTAACCTTTACACAAGACACAACAAAAAAGGCTAACCGAGTAAGATTATCAGGTTGGTTAGACTATGAAGGTAAGTTTACCGGAGAAGGAAAAGATATCAACAACCAATGGATTTCTTGGTCTGCAGTAAAACAAGAAAAAGAAGGAAAAAAAGAAATTGCCAAGTCAAAGGATAAAGAAGAATCAAAAGAAGAAATTGGTCAGCTTATATATCCTTTTGCAGCCTACGGCGATACAGAAACGGCTAAGCAAGAAAGTATTCTAATTCAAAACGCTACAGTTTGGACCAATGAAGCAGAGGGTATTCTTGAAAATACTGATGTTCTTTTAAAAGACGGTAAAATTGCAAAAATTGGGAAAGGCCTCAAAGGCAGTAAAAAAACAAAAGTAATTGATGGTACTGGCCAACATTTAACAGCTGGAATTATTGATGAACACTCTCATATAGCGCTTTTTTCTGTAAACGATGTTGCTGTTATGTCTTCAATGGTAAGAATGGAAGATGTGTTAAATCCACATGATGTACATATGTACCGTCAGTTAGCTGGTGGTGTTACATCAGCACAGTTATTACATGGTTCTGCCAACCCTGTTGGAGGTCAATCAGCTATTATTAAACTCAGGTGGGGTAAATCCAATCCTGAAGATTTATTATTTGAAGGTGCTGATCCTTTTATCAAATTTGCTTTAGGTGAAAATGTAAAACGTTCTTCTTGGCCTATGTCACATCGTTTTCCTCAAACAAGAATGGGAGTTGAAGCTGTTTTTATGGATGGGTTTAGTAGAGCAAAAAAATACAGAGAAGATCAAAATAGCTTTGATGGAAACGGAGTACCACCAAGAAAAGATTTACAACTAGACGCTTTAGCAGAAATTATCTATAAAGAGCGTTTTATTTCTTGTCACTCTTACGTACAGTCAGAAATAAATATGCTGATGCATGTAGCCGATGAATTTGATTTTAACATCAATACATTCACGCACATCTTAGAAGGTTATAAAGTAGCAGATAAAATGAAAGCACATGGTGCAGGAGCTTCTACATTCTCAGATTGGTGGACTTATAAGTTCGAAGTATATGAAGCAATTCCTCAAAATGCAGCACTTATGGCCAATCAAGGTCTTACTGTAGTCATTAATTCTGATGATGCAGAAATGGGTAGACGTCTAAATCAAGAAGCATCAAAATCTGTGAAGTATGCTGATATGTCGGAAGAGGAAGCTTTAAAAATGGTGACACTTAACCCTGCCAAACTTCTACATATAGACAATCAAGTCGGTTCTATCAAAGTAGGAAAATCAGCTGATGTGGTACTTTGGACAGACCACCCTTTATCAATATATGCCAAATCTGCCTTCACTATAATTGATGGAACAGTGTATTTCTCTTTAGAAAATGATCAAAAATTGCGTCAACAAATGAATGAAGAACGCAATCGTCTTGTGCAAAAAATGCAACAAGCTGAGAAAAATGGAGAGAAAGTAAAAGACATTGCACCAAAAATGACGCATCATATGCACTGTGATCACCTTAACCTAGACTAAAAAATGAAAGTATTGAAAAAAATAATTCTCCTCAATATTATTTTGGGGATGATATCAGGCTTGACTTATGGTCAGGTACCTACTCCAGCAAAACCTCAATCAAAACCTATTCTTATTAAAGGAGGTACACTTCATGATGGAAAAGGTTTGGTGATAGAAAATAGTATAATCGCTTTCAAAGAAGGTGAAATTACTGCTATTGGTAATGATATATCTACTGAAGAATACCAAGTGATAGATGCCACAGGAAAACATATATACCCTGGAGCCATTCTTCCTACATCTCAGTTAGGATTAATTGAAATAGATGCTGTTTCTGCCTCAAATGATGATAGAGAAACGGGGTATGTAAATACAGAGGTACGTTCTATTGTTGCTTACAATACGGACTCTCATGTAATACCAACTGTAAGAGCCAATGGTATTCTTATTGAACAAGTGATGCCTTCTGGAGGTGTTTTTTCTGGTAGGTCTTCTATCGTTCAATTAGACGCTTGGAATTGGGAAGAGGCCATCATTAAAGAAAATGATGGACAGCATTTACACTGGCCTTCAAAATATAGACACCCTTCTTGGATGAATCCTGATAAAGGTGTAAAACCAAATAAGTATTATGGAGAGAGAGTGAAATTTATTCGTCAGGTGCTAATGGATGGATTAGCTTATGCAGAAGCAGAAAAACACGAAACTCCCAATTTCCCGTTAGAGGCAATTAAAAATCTTTTTACAGGAGATGAAACATTATTTATTCATGTCAATGATGCTAAAAGTATTATTGAAGCAATTCAACTATCACAAGAATTTAAGGTGAAAAATATTGTAATTGTTGGAGGGAATGATGCTTGGATCATCGCAGACTTTTTGAAAAATCATGATATCCCTGTATTACTTTCTGATGTACACAGCCTTCCTAGCCTAGAACATGACGATGTAGATTTACCTTTTAAACGTGCAAAACTCTTAAACGATGCCGGTGTGAAGGTAGGACTAACGCATAGTTCTGCTTCCAACTCAAGAAACCTTCCTTTTTATGCGGGTACTTGTGTAGCTTATGGCTTAAACAAAGAAGATGCTCTAAGAATGATTACTTATAATACCGCTGAAATATTAGGTATTGAGGCAAATTACGGCTCTTTAGAAGTAGGTAAATCTGCTACTCTAATCATTACAAAAGGCGATTTCTTGGATATGAGAAGTAGCATAATAGAGCACGCTTTTATTGATGGAAGACAAATTGACTTAAATAATAAGCATGAGATGCTTTATAAGAAGTTCAAAGGAAAATATGAGAACTAATTTTTAATGCAAAATATATCTGGTATCAAATTGGAATTTCCATTTGATACCGGGTAGCATTTATAAACTTTTGCATCAATGATATTAACATTTTTTCTTTCACAAGATTTGTAAAAAAAATTAAAATTATCCAAATTTGATCCGCTAAACAGAATCAGACTTTAAACTATCATGCCGCAATAGTATTTTTTGTATTAATTGATAGATAGCAAACTAATTTGAACTGACTTTTAATAGACTAATTAACATGAAACAAGACAAAGCCCCTTTAGTTATTGGTATCCTTTTACTGATTGGAGTTATGATATTAAATCTAACAGGTAGAATTTCTCAAGAAGTATCTATACTTATTGAATTTTTCTGTATTGGTTTAATCTCATCATCCACTTACATCTATTTTGTAAATAACAATTCGGATGAAAAAATCAGTACTTATATTAAGCGTTTATTCAAGGCTTAGTAGATCAATATTGATCAAATTTCAATAGTTTTACTGAATGAGTAATATCATTCACATTTCTCCAAAAGAGAAAAAGTATAAGCATCCCATACTACTTGTACATGGTGCATTGTTTAATGGGAAAATATGGGAAGGAAATTTCTTAGAATATTTCCCTCAACTAGGCTATGAAACGTATTCTATTACGTTAAGTGGACATGGAGTTGAGGCAAGTAAACTAATGCTTAATTTTTATGGTATTAATGATTTTGTAGATGATGTCATCCAACTTATTACCCAATTAGAAGAAAAACCTATTCTTATTGGATATTCGATGGGAGGAATCATCTCACAAATTGTAGCTCAACAAATATCTTTAGAAAAAGTAATATTACTTGCCTCTGTACCTCCCTACGGTATGCTTAGTTCCTCATTTAAATATTGGGCTAAAAGTCCTATTAGCTGGGGAAAGTTTATGGTTTCTACTGTATTTCCAATTTTAAAATATGTAGATACTGATGCTCCTGAAGGGATTTATTATACTCCTCCTTCTAAAAAATTGCAATACTTTATAGGTCAGAATATGCAATCTGAATCTCTAAGAGCTTTATTGGAATTGATTATTAAGGACTTTGAAATAGATCCTTTAAAAAGTACCGTTCCTATGCTCCATATAGGATTCAAGAGTGATCAAATAATTTTTCCTGAAGAAGTGGAAAGAACAGCTTCATTTTATGGGCATGAATCAAAGATTTTTGAAAAAATGGCACACATGTTTATGTATGAGCCACACTGGAAACAAGTCGGAGATTACATACAAGGTTGGCTTAATAAATCATAAGCCAACATCACCTATGCATCTTCAATAATTCGTTATTTGAAGTAATTATTATAATAGTTTACTAATTGACTTAACCCTTCTTTTGATTTGTAATAGATTTTTAAGTCACTTAAATATTCTTTCATTTCTTCTTCTCTCCCTACAAACTCTTTAACCAATGTCTTCTTTTTCAAATTTTCGACAGGAATCATTTCATTCGTTGGTGTAAGAAGATAATAACGTTCTTTTAAATCATAAGTATAATAGGTTTCTGGATTATTCATCGCATAGTTACTATACCTTTGGCGTTGTTCTCTATTTCGATCTCTATCAAAAGAATTATACATATGCGTTGTTTTTAAAAGATATGGATAGGCTAGTATTCCCATTTCACCATTTCCTCCTGTTGTTAACTGATAGATACCTATAGCAGGAACTCCTTCCCTCGTAAACTGATCTCCATTAACAAACAAAAACTCTGAGGTTGACGTAATATTCTTTTCGCTATCATCTACAAAAGTAATCGAGAATTGCTTCAAATCGCTTACTTCTATCACTTTAATAACCGTATCCATCATTTCTAAACCTCCATACATTTGTTGAGGGTAAACCTCCATTATTTCTACTTGATCGTGTTCCAAATCAAATAAAACCGGTACATCTTTGACAACTTTACCACTTTTATACCACACGTTTCCATTCATCCAACTATCAAAATAAAAAACAGAGCTATCTCTTTCAAAAGTACCTTGTTTTTCAATATCATCTTGTGCTTCTGTAATGAGTGTTTTTTCTTTTTTCTGCTTCTTTGATTTTTGAGCAAAAATGTCTGAAGCAATAAAGGAGCATATCAGTAAAGTAAATAAGGAGAGAGTTTTCATAATAGTTATTCTAGTGTTTTGTTTGGTGATATATTATTAATACCATAAAATCACTTTATTTGTTTAGTCATCTCAAATTAATAAAAGAATAGTACAAAAAAAAAGACTGCCCAAAGGACAGTCTTAATATATAACTTTTGGCTTAAAGCCTGTATAATCTAATTAGTAAGATTTAGAGATATCAATAAAGTCTCTTGATACTAAAGAAGCACCACCAATTAAACCACCATCAACATCTGGCTGAGCGAATAACTCTTGAGCGTTGCTTGGTTTAGCAGAACCACCGTAAAGGATTGAAGTAGCATCAGCCACCTCTTGACCATATTTAGCAGCAACCATATCACGGATATCTTTGTGCATTTCTTGTGCTTGTGCAGAAGTAGCTGTTTTACCAGTACCGATAGCCCAAACTGGCTCGTATGCTAAAACTACTTTACCGAAGTCTTCAGCAGAAAGGTGGAATAAACCTTCTGATAATTGCTTCTCAACAACTGCTTTTTGAGTACCTGCTTCACGCTCTTCTAATACTTCACCAAAACAGAAGATTGGTAACATACCGTTAGCAATTACTGCATCAGTTTTAGTAGCTAACATCTCGTTAGACTCACCAAAATACTCACGACGCTCAGAGTGACCTAAGATCACATAATCGATACCGTAAGATGCTAATTGCTGTGCAGAAATTTCACCAGTGTAAGCACCTTTTGGCTCAGTGTAGCAGTTTTGAGCACCAACAAAAACGTTAGCAGCATTACCGATTAATGATTTAACCTTGCTTAAGTGAATAAAAGGAGTACACATAATTACTTTAACGTCTGATGGAGTTTCATCTTTCGCTATGTTTACTACTTCTGATGCTAAAATTTCAGCTTCTTCTTTATTCAGGTTCATTTTCCAGTTACCTGCAACAATCTTTTGTCTCATAGTTTTATTTTTTGAACGTATATAATTTAAAGTCGAGTGCGAATATACATACCTTGAAATGCTTACAAAATGAGTTTCGTCATAGTGTCTAAGTAAGTTAAATAAAGAAGCCATTATTTTAATAAATATTATTTTCCAATTTTTGGAAAATAAGTTTCAAAATGAAACAATATGATTTAAACAAAAAGTATAAAACAGCTCTAAAGCACCTAAAAAAGGGTATTTTAATTTATTTACACTTAGTGGCACAGTTAGTGAATATTACTTATTGGGTAAAGAATCATAGGTTAGTCACCTATTGTATGGCATGATACACCAGTAACATTAACCAGCTGTGGAAAAACACTTGAAATTATTTTTGAGTGTTTTTTTTTATTTTATCGAATAACAAAAAAACAGGCACTATACAGTACCTGTCTTTCCTCAATCATTTATTACTATTATCAATTACCTAATCATATATACATAAACGGTGATGATGTGGCCACAACTATCAAAAAATAACTTTAATATATTAGATCTTAATTATTCATATTATCATAAATGAAAAAAAACAGCCAATTCATAATTGACTGTTTCTCTTCTCACTATATATTTATGTACGGTTAAATACCGATAGCTATCCCAATGTTAAAAGACCACATTCCCATTCCTTGATATCCAGAATTGGGAGCTGCATATTGATATTTCACATTAGACAGTAAAGAAATTCCACTGTCACCTAAGGGTGCTAAAACACCCACTTCTGGTGCTATTGAAAAAGACCAATACTGATCAGTAACTAAAACACCTCCTATTTGATTATCAAAATATTGACCTGAAGCACCAATTCCCATTCCTACATATGGGCGTATTCCTCCTTTTTCTCCAAAATAATAATGCACGGTGGCATAAGTTGATAATGATGCAAAATCTCTAAATTCCTCTCCAGAAATAGCTCCTTGTTCGCCATGGTATGTTTTATATCCATTCCCTTGGTTAAAGGTATTCATCCCAAAATTGAAACCTACAGAAAGGTTGTTATTTAAAAACTGACGGTATTCTATATTCCCACCCGTAAAGGATGCATTAGACATATAATTACTCATACCATTAGATGGTGAAGCCATACTGTATGATACTCCAATGAATTTATCGTCTTGAGCCTGTGATGATGTTAAACTGATAATCATCAATGCCACAACCATCAAAAATTTATGTATTTTTTTCATAATATTATTTTGTTTGGATGTAAGGTGATTGAGCAAACATTTGATGAATTCCTTCTTCAACTCTTACTTTATTATCTAAAGTATTTGTACTAGATCCATTAATTATGCCTTGCCAAAGAACAGGTATTTTTTCTTTGTCTCCTTCTTGAATTGTTGCTCTATTGTCTACAATTTCCAATACCACAGATCCTTGTGTAAAAGAATAAACTCCTGATACAGGGTAGCCATAATAAGGAGGGTAACCGTACCACCCCCAATAGTTCCACCAATAGCCTCCCCAGTAATCATACATATTCCAAGTACCTACATAGGTTACCTCAATACCATATGGCAATACCACTAAGTCGGCACTTTCAGCATTATTGGCGTCTACGTATTGATACCCCGCCATTTCCATTTGGCTTTTAGCTTCTGCTAGGATTACTTCATCTAAAGGGTTTACTATTGGGTTAGTTACGGAATCCTCCCCCGGGTGTATCACATAATTAGGTAAGCTGAATGTTTTAGCTGTCCCAAACTGTTCTGACATACTGGGTTCATATTTTGTAACCACAGTATCATAATCTGAAATTTCTTCAGGGTAGTCTTGATTATTACAGCTTATCAAAACCAAGCTACTCAAAAAGACTTTAATGAATGATCTGATAATTATTTTCATGATGTTTTGTTATTTATTTGATTTAGTTAACGTTACACATCATTCGTCATATATTATATTTTGTTTTTTTACTATCAAAAAATGATTAAACTTCAGATTGACGGAACTTTTATAAGTGCCATATTAGGTATAAAAAAAGGCTGTCTCATATATTAATGAGACAGCCTTTTAGCTATTTAATTATCAGTCCGATAAAAAGTAGGTCTTTTAAGAAGACGACTTTCTACAAGGGTTATCTTAATCTATTGATAAGATCCCCATAACGTTCAATAGCAAAGTTATTATCAGAGAATAAGTTTTGCATTCTAAGAATTGTAATTCCTGAATAACTTGTATTGGCTCTTGTTAAAGCTTTTTCTATTTGTTCCCATCCGGTAGCTGAATATAGTTCATGGTAAAGAGCGTTCTCTCCCATTACCTGAATGTCTAATTCCTTAGCAGAATTACTGAACCACATCACAAGGTCTTCGGCTCTTGAATACCCTTCCCAGTCCTTATTCATCTTTTCTAAACAAGTAAAGTGAAGCACTGTTCTCTCCTTAAAATCCTTATCAATAATTTTCTTCAGCATATCTTTATACTCCCCTCTATCAACAGCACCTATACCAGGATAAGGAGCAATTAAACCAGCTGTAATTTCGGCTACTCTTGGTTGGTTTGGATCGGAAATATTCCAGTGAATACCAGGCATTTTAAAACCAATTGGTATTGTTCTAAAATCATCATCGTTAAACGTATCCATAGCTACACGTAAAACTCTATTACCATGATCAGCCAAACATTGGTTATACCAATTAAAGAAATCAATACCGATACGAGATGTTGAATAATTATTGTTTTTAAATAATTCTTCCGCTTCTGGCATCTGTATATCTGTCACATCTTCATATTTAGTTTGCCACAGTTCATTTACATAGTCTAAGCTACGGTAAGCTTTAAGAATATAACGCTGGAAATCATCTTTAGCTAATCTACTATAGCACTGTAGTGTTCCTCTGTTAGGATAATCACCCCAATCATGAGAGTTGTAAGAAGGATATCTTAACTCACCTGCAGGTCCTAAACTCACATTAATCTCATCCGTCATCCAAGCATACTTTTTATAACGTTGCTTGAAAGCCTCCATAAACCTTCTGTAGTAAGGAACTACGAATGTATCTGCCCATAAAGAAACATACTCTACACTTACATCTCCCGTTTCGGAAACATACTGTAGATCTTCAATTGTTTCCAATGTATCGTTTTCTTCAACAATTTTACCCCATAACCAAAGAGGTATCATTTGTGTAAAGTCATCGTTTACATTACCTCCAGCTTGATGGAATGATAAAATAGGTACCCAATTTAATCCTTTAGATTCAATAAGTTTTACCATATTATCATAATAACTCCAATCAAACACATTAGATTGAGATCCCTCTACTAGTCCCCACCAAATATCAATTGATACGGCACTTACACCAATATCTCTCATACGATCTAATTGCTTAGATACTGTTTGCCAATCTCGATCTTCTAATAATCTTCTAGCATTATGTGTTTTCACGTGTAGAGGACCCATTACTCTAAAGGATTTTTGTTTCCTTTCTATGTATCCATCTCTGTCGCGTACTTTAGAGATCAACTCTTGTAGACGAGCACTACCTGTGGTGACTTTATCAAAAATTGCTTTTAGGTTATTGACAATGATACCATTGATATTATTTTGTTTCAATAACCATAATGCTGCATTATCCCATATTAAATGAGAATTAATTCCCTCAATACTTTCATTCTCAAAAAAGAAATTCGCTTTTGAATCATTCGCAAAATCTAGAATATCTTTTACCTTTTGAGCATGAGAAGAATCTATCTTATATTCTTTTCTACTTTTCGTTGGAATAATAAATCCAAGGCGTTTGCTATCAATATTTTCTCCTAGAACGGATAAAGTATGTTGAAACGCTTTTTTATGATCAACACCTTTACTAATTGCAATAATACCTGCCCCAACTTCTGTTTGGTTAGGCATATTTTTTAGGTTTTTTTCCGCGTAAGCGATCGGTAACCTTAAACAAAGCAATGAACTCTCAAATCCATGGTCTGAGAATGTTGATTGAAGAATATGTAAACCTCTGTTTCCATGAGTAAGTAAGCATTCGTTATACCACTTTGTTACATCATTTCCATACAGAGTATCATTATATTTTCTACTCGATAAAACATCAATTGATTTGAAAGCATTAATAAGATCTTCCTTATTATTGATTTTCATCTCCCAAGAAGCACCCGCATTTTCATAGCTTTCATAGGTTCTTCTCACAAAATCATCCCAACTGTCTAATGCCGTAGAAGAGTAACATTGCATATTTCTTCTCGGAAAAGAACATTCATTAATTGGGTAACTCAATTCTCCTTGTGGAGCTGTTGATATAATGAATTTTGAGAAATGTTGAGATTGACTTTTAAAGTTATTTTTGAAAGACTGAATTAATCCCTCATAATAAGGCATTACATAGTGATCTGCCCAAAGCGATACAGCATCATGTGTACTGCCTCCTGCCATATTTACATATTTAAGCTGACTTAAATATTTAATTTCTTGATTATCGGCCATTAATGTGCCCCACAACCAATCGGGAAGTGTACAAAGAAAGTTCTGTTCATAATTATTGATCATATGGAAATTGAATTCCACAGCTAATTGTAAATCAAAACCAATTAATGTATTGACAAGACTGTGATAATAATCCCAGTCATATTGAATATGATGTGCTGGATCGTCTGAAGCTTTTCCCTCTCCTTCAACTAATTTCCATAGAATAGGAACGAGAACTCTTTTAACACCAATTTTTTTGGCTCTTACTATCCACTTTTCTAATTCACTCCAATCTGGCTCTTTTTGAGAGAAACAAGTGTCCGTTTCAAGAATAGAATAGGGTAGTCTGATTTCAAAAGTTTTCATAAATGTAATAAGATGAGGTACTATTATATTTAAGTGATCAAAAAGTACATTATTTTGACACTCAATCGCTTTTTAGTTTTAACAGAAAACAAATATAGGGAAGAATTTAAAGGATAAAAGAGGATTGAGTATTATCATTTCCTTTCAACCGTTTGCGGTGAAAAAAATTTGATAACAACTGCTTTTTCAAAAATTTTTAAACAAAATTCCCTTCATAAAGCTTTCTTATATTATTATAAATTAAGCATAGTTTTTTGATAGTTCATTCATAATCAATTATTTTTACAGTGATTTCTTTATAATGAACCTAACTCAAAATTATTATAATAACACACAGTACTTCCCCTTTTTAAATAACCTGTTATAAATTTATACTGTGTTCTTTATCATACTTTTGAGATTCAACTATCAAACTTCTTTTACCCATGAAAAATATTTTTACCCTAGTAATTATCAATTTCCTATTATTAGTGATGATTAATCTATTTTCTCTCACATCTGATAAAAAGCAGAAGGAGGAAAAACAATCCATGCAACAATTTGAAAAAGAATTAAAAATCGATAAAGATGTTGTAGAAAATAACGCTTCTGCAAATACTTCTATCTAGTAAAGACTTTAGGATTAAATGTAATTATTCCGAAAAAATCTCCCCTGATTTTTCTTTGTAAAACATTTTTTTACTTAAAGATCCTTATTATCAGTAGATAGTTTTATCGTTTCATTAAATCAATTGATAAAAAATTATATTTTTGCGTGATTAAAAAAATTTAAACTACTCAGTAGAGATATACATGGACGCAAAAAGTATTCGCCGCACGTTCTTGGAATTCTTCCAAAGCAAGCAGCACGCCATCGTTCCTTCGGCACCCCTTGTAATTAAAAACGATCCTACGTTGATGTTTACCAACGCAGGTATGAATCAGTTCAAAGATTACTTTTTAGGTAACAAAGCCGCCGAGGACACACGTGTCGCCGATACTCAAAAATGTTTGCGTGTATCTGGTAAGCACAACGATTTGGAGGAAGTAGGTATTGATACTTACCACCATACTATGTTCGAAATGCTAGGTAACTGGTCTTTCGGAGATTATTTCAAAAAAGAAGCAATTGAGTGGGGATGGGAACTTCTTACTGAAGTTTACGGCCTACCAAAAGATAGATTATATGTAACAGTATTCGAAGGTGATGATACTGACGGTACTGAACTAGATCAAGAAGCTATTGATATCTGGAAAGGATTAATCGATGAAAAAAGAATTATTCCTGCCAACAAAAAAGATAACTTCTGGGAAATGGGTGAGACGGGTCCTTGTGGTCCTTGTTCTGAAATCCATATTGACCTTCGTAACGACGAGGAAAGAGCAAAACATGATGGTTTAGCTTTAGTCAACGAAGATCATCCATTAGTAGTAGAGATCTGGAACCTTGTATTTATGCAATTTAACCGTAAAGCAGATGGTTCTTTAGTTTCTCTTCCTAACAAACATATCGATACTGGTATGGGATTCGAACGTTTATGTATGGCGATTCAAAAGAAAGAATCGAATTACGATACAGACGTTTTCCAACCAATGATCCAATTCTTAGCAGCGAAATCTGGTAAGGCATATGGAGAAAATGAGAAAACAGATATTGCTATCCGTGTAATCTCAGACCATATCCGTGCTATTTCATTTGCTATTGCTGATGGTCAATTACCATCAAACAATAAAGCAGGTTATGTAATTCGTCGTATTCTTCGTAGAGCAGTACGTTACGGTTATACTTTCTTGGATTTCAACAAGCCATTTATGTATGAGTTAGTTGATATCCTTTCTGATCAATTTGAAGAAACTTTCCCAGAAATAATTTCTCAAAGAGATTTCATCAAGAAAGTGGTCATGCAAGAAGAATCTGCTTTCTTAAGAACATTAGAAAAAGGTCTAGTGATTCTTCAAAAAGCAATGGATGCTTCGGATAAAGTAATTGATGGTAAAGAAGCCTTCACTTTATACGATACATTCGGATTCCCATTAGACTTAACAGAACTAATCGCTTCTGAAAACGGATTCTCTGTTGATACAGCAGGATTCGATGCAGCAATGAAAGAGCAAAAAGACAGAGCTAGAGCTGCTTCTGCTTCAGAAAAAGGTGATTGGATTGATGTAAACGATGGTGACTCGGTAGAATTCTTGGGTTACGATGCATTAGAATCAGATGCTTCTATCTTACGTTACCGTGAAGTAACAGAGAAGAAGAAAACAATTATACAGTTAGTACTTGATCAAACTCCTTTCTATGCTGAAAGTGGTGGACAAGTAGGTGACAAAGGTACTTTAGTTTCTGGAGAGGAAACAATCGCAATCTTCGATACAAAGAAAGAAAACGATTTGATTATTCACTTCGCTAATAAATTACCTTCTAACCCTTCTGCTCCGGTACTTGCTAAAGTAGATGCTACACGTAGATCATTAACAGAGAACAACCACTCTGCTACTCACTTATTACACGCTGCTTTGCAAGAAGTATTGGGTGATCACGTAGCTCAAAAAGGTTCATTGGTAAATGATAAGCATTTGCGTTTTGACTTCTCTCACTTCCAAAAAGTTGAAGCTGAAGAATTGGCACAAATCGAGAAAATCGTTAACCAAAGAATCCGTCAAAATATTAAATTAAACGAGCAAAGAGATGTGCCTATCGAAGATGCAAAAGCTATGGGCGCTACTGCATTATTCGGTGAGAAATACGGTGACTTCGTTCGTGTAATTACTTTTGATAGTTCTTACTCTGTAGAACTTTGTGGCGGTACTCACGTTCCTGCAACTGGTAAAATTGGTTTATTTAAAATTACTGCTGAATCATCAGTAGCTGCGGGTGTACGTCGTATTGAGGCTATCACTGCAGATGCTGCTGAAGAATTTGTAGATGAGCAAATCAGTTTACTACAAGAGATTAAAGAACTATTAAAAGCAAAAGATCCTAAGAAAGCTGTTGCAGACTTAGTAGAATCAAAAGCGGCTTTATCGAAAGAGGTAGAAACTCTTCGTAATAAAGAGTTGCAAGCAGTGAAAAATGAATTGGCTTCTAAAGTGGTTGCCAAAGATGGTTTCAACTTTATTGCTGCCAAAGTTGCTGTTGCAAATGCACAAGGTTTAAAGCAGTTGGCTTACGACTTAAAAGCGGTTGTAGACAACATGTTCTTGATCTTAGCAGCTGATGTTGATGGTAAACCTCAAGTAGCTGTAATGATAGACGAAGAGTTGGTGAAATCAAAAGACTTACACGCTGGTAAAATCGTTAAGGAATTAGCGAGAGAAATCAAAGGCGGTGGAGGTGGACAACCTTTCTTCGCTACTGCGGGTGGTAAAGATATCAACGGCTTAGATGCTGTTGTTGTAAAAGCACAAGAGTTAGCTTAATTATTAGCTAATCAAAATATAAAAAAAACGCCTTTCTCTTTATTGAGAAAGGCGTTTTTTTGTAACTCTATGGAAACTATGATTGTTTTGTTTTCAAAGCAAATGCTGAAACCAATAAATAAACTGCACTAATCAAAATAATAATTACAGCACCTATTTGTGAATGCATAGCATCTGATAATAACCCCATTCCGAAAGGTATTATAGCTCCTCCGAAAACACCTGTAATCATCAATCCTGAGATTTCGTTGGCTTTATCGGGATGCACTTTTAAGGCCATTCCAAAAAGAATAGCAAAGACATTTGCCATAAAGAAACCTACAATGCCGTAGAGAATGAAAATACTCATTTTATCAGAGGCAAACAGTAATGCCCCAATAGCTAAAACTGCGATTACCATACTTGATTTAAAGAATTTCGAAGGCGATATTTTAGCCAAAATAAAAGCACCTAAAAAGGCTCCCAGGGTACGGAATGCAAAATATACACTTGGTCCATATCCAGCTTCGATTGAGGTTAACCCACATCTCTCCATTAATATTTTAGGAGACGCGGTGTTAATACCTACATCAATCCCTACCACGAATACAATACCTAAGAACAATAATAATATGGTTTTATCTTTTAGGATACCTATTACTTCTGAAAAGGTACTCGGTCTCTCTGTACTTTGTTCTTCTTCTATTGGAGTCATGTACAACCAAGCTGTAGACAATACAGTAATCACTGCATAAATTGGAAAAATATATTGCCAATTATTGAAATAACTTGCTGCAAAGGCCGCTATAAATGGAGCAGTAAATGAAGACGTTGCCTTCACAAATTGTCCTGCAGTAAGACTACTTGTCAATTGATCTCCGCTGACCACATTTGATAACAATGGGTTTAACGATACTTGTAAAATAGTATTGGCTATTCCTAGTAAAGCAAAAGCCAATAAAGCCATCCCGAAAGAATAATCAATCAACGGAATAAACATGGCTAAAATGGTGATTACATTACTTAAAAGTACGGTCTTTTTACGACCAATCTTCGTCATTAACATCCCTGTTGGAATAGAGAATATTAGAAACATGGAGAACAACGCAACAGGAATTAAGTTGGACAAAGTGTCTTGATAATTTTGGCTATATTCTGTAAGTAAATCCTCTTTTACATGTGCTACAGTAATCCCCACCACATCGCAAAAACCCATCACAAAAAAACCAAACATGACAGGCAGTGCTTTAGTTAGTGCATTCTTTTTCATTTATACTTTAATTAATCGTTTGTAGTTTTTATTTATTATCAGAAAGATAACAAAGGGAATTTGTAATAAGTATTAAATAACAATGTGTAGCTAACAAGGATTATAAAATTGAGGGTGTATTAGAAATTATTAATAATTCAGTCTTAAACGGATAACTGAAATACTACACTCAAAGGGCTGAAATTAGTCTATCAACGAAGGGAATTAAATTGTATTAGGGTATCAAAAATTTGAGACTAAAGTAGTCGTGAGAAACTCCCACGACTACTTCATAAATTATTCTATATCTATATTTTTAATCTCATTATTCCCATAAAATGTAGGAAAATACATCAACTCTGCCTTTGCTGGATTAAGATGATATTTCCCAGAATATCTAGAGTTCAATTCTATTTTAAATGTATATTTTCCTTTGGACATTTTCTTACAGAAAATAGCCGTTTCATTCTTAAAATACTCTCTATGTACCTCTGGGCCATAATACGATTGTCTTTTGGAAGCATAAGAACATCCTGCCGGTATTGGCACATTGATCATCACATAATTAGATTCCTTTTTCACCTCTACCTCTGCAATTAAAGTAACATTTTTCCCTGCTTCTAATCTATCATCTTCGATGCCTTCAAAATGGGTATTGACGATAAAGTCATCGGCTCTTCTCTCAGGGTTTTCATCCCAATAATATTGATAAGAGCTAAAATACACAGGGAAAGTTCCTTCTTTCTCAATGGTTATTTGATGCACATTTTCTACTGTTTTTTCAAAAGGGAATTTCGATACTGTTTCCTCAATATCTCCAGATAATACTAGCTTGGTCGGTCGTTCTTTTCCATCAGCTTCTAACAAATCTGGTAAGATAGTTTCTACCACATTTGCTGATGAGTACGTATTACCCCAACTACCTTCCGATCGTTTTTCTAAAAGGTAATTTCTCATCTTTTTCAATTCAAAAGAATGGTCATTTACCGAATCTAATTTTAATATTTGATACACCAATAAAGTATTCTGCACATCATTATTTACAATTGGGTTTCTCCACATATAATGGTATTGCTTTGTCGTATCCGAATAGAAATAATTACCAAAAGTAGTCTCTTGCTTAAATGCTGCCACCGAATCCATTGAATAAGACAAGTTATTCTGGGTTTGTATCTTCATCAACTGCAATTTCTGATAAAGATCTAGTTTCCCCATCTCATAAATTTCATCAATTGATTTTTTATAATCGACTTTTGCATTTAACAACGATAAAGTTTCAATAAGTGTAATTCGCTTATACATAGATTTTGATGTGGCTAAATGATAAACTAAATCATCTGTGATGACCTCTTTATCTATTTCGATTTTAAAACCTAAACGTTCGGCTTCCATTAATGCCCCAAGTACATGATGTGTAATCCATTGACTACTTTGTGAATTAGGCCACCATCCCCAAGTATAATTCTCTCCTGCCCTTTCCAAAATCTTTTTGATGATCTTTTTGATATCCTCCTCTTTTTTATACTTCTTTCCTTTAAAATTGGCAATCTTCATTTGTGCCAAATGTGCTTTTAATTTTGATGCCAACTGCTCATTACATAAGTATTTATATCGAATTAATGAGCGTACTTCGTCCTCTACTATATTTAAGTAATCCGATGTCGCATACAATTGGATTTTGCTCTCATTATCATCAAATAATAATTGAATAGTGGTATCTCTATCCAAAACAGAAAAGGTACCTTTAGCTTTTTCCAATCCAATTGGGAAAACAGGAATACTTCTCTTTTCCCCATCAAAATATCCGGATGAAGTATTGATGGTATATTTTAAATGAAGAGAATCTGCTTTAGAAGTCACCGAAACGGTATCGATATGTATGTCTTTAATCTCCATTTCTTTTTGAATGATTTTTTGATCATCCATAGAGAAATCAACTGATACATTGACTGCAGAAGGAGAATAGTTTAATGTTTTACCTAAAACCATTGCCGTATCCCCTGCCACCAAGAATCTTGGCAAGTTCAATTGGGTCATTAACGGTTTATACGACTTTATAGCACTTGATGCTTGGCCCGTTTGCTTTTTATTATTCATGGCCAAGTAATGGGTATCCCATTTTGTGATATCATCAGGGAAAACTACCTCAAACTTTACTTTTCCATCTTTGTCTGTGGTTAATTGAGGTTGCCAGAATGCATTATCACTAAAATTATCTCTTAGAGAATTTGTCGCTTCACTTTGAACAATTAACTGATCTTCAACTTTCTTATCCTCTAGCTTTAAGCCCATTTTTGCGACTTTTTCATCAGACATACTAATAATCATCACTCCATTTGCAGCACGACTACCATATATAACAGAAGCTGCTTCAGGATTAAGGACCTCCATAGAAGATATATATTCTTTATTTATGCTTGTTAAATCACCAGTATATACTTTTCCGTTAATGATGACCAATGGTTCTCCAGATTCAGTTATTGAAGATACGCCTCGAATAGTTACCACAGGACTACTTCCCGGAGTCCCATCCACACTTACTCCTGTTACTTGCCCTTGAAGTGACTTAGAAGTAACTGTTGCTACAGATGCAGCCGCGTAACTTTTTCTTTGTGTTCCATAACCTATCACAACAACTTCTTCTAATGCTTCTACATCTGGTTCTAAAGTCACATCCACCATGGATCTACCATACAATTTGAATTCCTGAGATATATAACCAATGTAACTAATAACTAAAGTTCCCGAGTAAGGTGTTTTTAGTTCGTAATAACCGTCAAAATTAGTTACTGTCCCATAAGTTGTTCCTTGTACCAATATATTTACTCCCGGCAAAGGCTCGTTGGTATCCTTTTCTAAAACATATCCCGAAACCACTTTTCCTTCTCCAGTATAGCCATATTCCCTTTGGTAACTCTGAGTAATATTTTGAAGGTTTTCCTGTTTTTTATAATAGTTATTAGACGGATTAAAAATAATCTCCTCAATTATTTTACTTACTTCTTTACTGAAAGTATCTTTCTTAAATTCTTTAGGAAAATCAAAAGAGTAATAATTTATTCCATCCTTTTTCACCCAAATTTCATCTTCTATATGGTACTTTTCTCCATTGAATAAGAAGATCAATTTATAGCTACCTTCTTTGAGGTTTTTTATCGAATAATCTTTATTCCCCCCCGGATACACTCTTATAAAATTGATGTCGTCATTTTTCATCACGACCACATTTAATAGTAAATCATTCGTTCTCTTTCCGTAGGTTTCCAGTTTAAAAGTGAGCGTACCTTTACCTTGTTCTGTATAGCTAGGATTGCGATATGTTGGGGTTTTTATTTTTGAAAGTGCTACCTCAAGTTCCCACATTTTTTTGATTTTCTCCAAGGTGTATACCTCATCATCTAATTGATAATCCCAATTATCTATACCAAAATCATATCGATTCACTTCTCTCATTTTGAGAAGCTGTTTACCAAACTCAAATTCAAATTGATAATCTTGATTAAAATGAGTTTCATATTCATCGATGAGATTAAACTTGTAGTCTCCTAATACAGGACCTGCAGTAAATCTTTTAGTTTTAGATTTCCCCAAAGATGTTCCCAATAAATGTAGTTCATCGTAATTCTCAAGAAAAGCATATTTACCATAAAAGGTATTTCTATAAGAGAACAGATACCTCTTTAAATTATTCTCTTCTGAAGACGTTGGAAATGTTAACTTCTCCCTCACTTGAACACGCTCATTTCCATGTTCATTTACCACACTGATAATCGTTTTCTTACCTTTTTCGAAATAAACCGAATCAATGTGTATTTCTTGTCTTTCTGTTCTGATTCTAAGATTGTGTTTTCCACTACTCACAGAAATGGAATAGGGTTTTGCAACACTCGTGAAAGAAAAATAAGCAGGTTTACCATCTACATACACCACTTTGATAGGTTCTACTTTTCCATTATTTATGATGAAAGGAGCAAACTGAGTCACACTATCTTCCACCGCATAAGAAGTATAATACATACTGTCGGATGGATAAAGAAATTGATAGTATTCGATAGAATCTAAACCAGCCAAAGCATTCCAAGTAGGATAATCTAATATCAATGAGCTTTTATGAGTTTGTATATCTTTCAAAGAAAAATTATTGATCAACTTTTTATCCTTTTTCCTTTTTGAGAAATCTTTTAACTCAGGTGCTTGTGCATCGAACTTATTCGTTAAAGAATAAGCCGTAACATCAACATCCTTCACCGGTTTTCCTTTATAATCCGTTACTAATACTTCTATTTCTGCTTTCTGACCTGGGTAAATCAAAGATGGTTCTTTTACTTCTACATTTAGTTTCTTCTCTGCAATAGGAATAAGATAGGTTTCAGTCTTCATTTCTCCTCCCCATAAATAATTCAGCATAATGTAGTAGTTCTGAAGATGAGCTACCTTTTTAGTATAGTAGAGACTATCAGAATATCCCTCTGCCTTTTTATTATTCTTCTTATAAATGTGATAATCGAAGGCTAATTTTCTAGGGTTATCTACTTGCACAAATACAGAGTCTGCTGTTCTATGGGTGTAACAAGATAGCATTGCAGACTCTTGGTACAATCCTAAATCTGCCGAAAGACTATCATTCTTCACTCTATAACCTGAATAGTAAGGAGATACTGCAGTAGCAAATGGCAAGTTCCCTTCAAAAATAGAGGTGTGATTTCCAAAGTTATCATATGCCATTATTTCTACTTTTTCTACTTTTGACTTTCCGTTCTCAAAATAGTCAAAGTGAATAGAATCTGCCTGAAGTGATATATCAAAATATTGTTCTTTTGAGAAATAATGAAAGTCTCTTTTCTCTAGTATATATTCATTATCAGAAGTGAACATCTTCACATGAACATTGTACTTCATATTTACATTCTCAAATAAACTATCTGGAATGATAATCTCCGTTTCTCCTTGAGGTTTAAGATCTTTTTCTATTGATGTGATTTTATTGGAAATAAATATAGAATCATCAAAATACCTTAGTACTGAACCCGAAAACACATCAATTTCTACTCTCGCATCCATCAACTGTAAATCATTCTCATCTGTCCCTTTGATGTACATTTTCAGATCTTCTCCTTTGTATTGTTTATCTGAATCTGTTCGAACATGCATCTTATTTTTCCCTAACTCATAGTCCTCAAAATAGAAATATGTCGAAAGAAATTCTCTTTGATATTCCGTTTCAAGCGATAGCGTATATCGTTTATCTAAAGTGAGGTTTAAAGAATCGAGAGGAAATTCAAAGCTATACCCGCCTTTTACATATGGAACAATCATTTTCACTGGCTTTTTATTCGATGAACTATAACCATATCCATCTCTTATAAAGAGGTGAGCATTTCCTTTAATTGGTTTTCCTTTTTTATTCGTAATAAAGGCCTTTAGCTTTAAAGTATCTCCTGGCTTGTACTTTGGCTGACTTAATGTAAAATAACCGTCATATCTCTTTCGATTATTACTACTTCCATTACAATAATAATCATCGAATTTGCAGGCGAACCTTTCGAAGGTTCTTATTGAAAAGTATTTTATTTTACTTATGCTACCATATGTTCCACGTCTGAAAATGGATTTCACCCCATCAATGGGAATATGTATGATAAAATTGACAGGGATTGTGACATACTTTAAAGGTGAACGGAACAGAACATTATTAATACCTCTTCTAAACCTAGAGTACTTAATATCTTTCTCTAGATTTCGATAAGTAGTAAATCCTTTATAGGTCACTTCTAATAATCCCTTTCTATCCGATTTTTTATCAACAAACGCTTTCAGTTTTTTATCAAAACGAAGTGATTTATTTTTCACTTTCACTTCTGCATCTGTCACCAATGCACCGTTAATATCAAATAACTGAACAATAAGGTCCGTACTATTTTGTACTATAAATACATCGAGGTTTTCTACAGTAACCACACTCGATTCCAATTCTCCGCCTTTTGCAAAAGCATAGAGATAATGACCTTCAGGTAGATTTTTAGCATAATATCCATCGGTAGCAAAGGAGTCGATTAGGGTATGAAAATAGGTAGAATCAATTTCTGAAACTCCCATTTTGTATACCGTTTTAGCCTCCTTTGGGGATAGCTGAAAAACATAGGTATTCACACTCGTTTTTCTACTATCATTTAAAGTTTGTCCTAAAGTGATTTGAGATAGAAAAAGTAATACAGAAATTAATCGAATAGTCGTTTTTATAAAGTGCATGAAACTGTTGGCTTAAGTTTGTTGTCGTTTGCTTTTTTATTGATTAACTAGTCGTCCATTCATAAAAATTGGAGCCTTCATTTAATTCAAAACCTGCTCTTGGGTAAAGTTGGTTCCCAATCTCATTTGTCTTTTCTGTTTCTAACATCACTCCACAAGCGTTGGTTTTCTTCGCTAATTCTTTCCCACTTTCAAGAAGTTGAAGCGATATGCCTTGTCCTCGATACTTTGGATTCACAAAAAGATCATTCAGTAACCATAGTTTTTTCATTCTTGTAGAAGAGAATAAAGGGTACAATTGAGTAAACCCTGTTAGTATACCTTCTTGCTCATGAACATAAATTAAACTATCGTTTAATTCTAAACGTTCTTGTAAGAAATTTCTAGCAGCTTTAATATCTGACTGTTTTTTATAAAATACTCTATAGCTATCAAAAAGTATTGTTAATTGCTCTAGATCTTGAAGAGTTGCTTTTCTAGTCATTGCTGTGAAAATTAGTTAGATTAAAAAAACACTCAACTGATGAATCAATTGAGTGCTATAAATTTACTATTATTTTTCAATACCTACGAACCTGAGTTCAGTGAAAAATATTCCACAGGTTACTAGAACAAACCTTCTACAGAAAGGTAACGCTCTCCTGTATCATAGTTAAATGATAATACTTTACTTCCTTTAGGTATTTCTGGTAATTTTTTCTCGATTGCAGCCAATGATGCTCCTGTAGAGATACCACCTAAAAATCCTTCTTTTAAAGCAAACTCTGCTGCTAATTGCTTGGCTCTATCGTTGTTTACACCAATAGCACCATCTAAAAGTTCTACATCTAAGTTACCTGGTATAAAACCTGGTCCGATACCTTGAAGTGGGTGTGGTCCTGGACTTCCTCCTCCAATTACTGCACTACCCTCTGGCTCTACAGCAAGAACTTTTAGATTCGGCCAGAATTTCTTCAAGACTTTTGCCACACCTGTAATATGACCACCTGTACCTACACCTGTGATAAGGTAATCGATACCATTAGGAAAATCTGCGATAATTTCTTGTGCAGTAGTTTCTTCATGAATGGCTACGTTGGCAGGATTATCAAATTGAGAAGGAATCCAAGCATTATCACTTTCTTCAAATAGTTCTTGTGCTTTTGCGATAGCTCCTTTCATTCCGCCTTCTTTTGGTGTTAAAACCAATTTTGCACCGTAAGCAGCCATTAGTTTCCTTCTTTCTATACTCATAGATTCAGGCATTACTAAAGTAAGAGAATAACCTTTTACTGCTGCTACCATTGCTAGACCGATTCCTGTATTTCCAGAAGTAGGCTCAATAAGTGAAGTTTCTTTATTAATTAACCCATCTTTCTCAGCTTGATTGATCATAGATAAAGCAATTCTATCTTTGATACTGCCACCTGGATTGAATTTTTCAGCTTTCATGTAAACCTCATGATCGCTTCCGAAAAGTTGATTGATACGAATTACGGGTGTTCCCCCAATACTTTCTAGGACGTCGTTGTAAATCATTATTGTTAGATTTTGGTTATTAATACTGAGTTGATTAAAAATCATTACTCTAGTAAGTTAATAAAGTTACTATATTATTATCGATACAAAAAAGGCAACTGAAAATAATTCCGTTGCCTTTTGCAGAAAAATGTCACTCGATTATAGAACTTCTACCACACTGTCTAAATCTAATCTTGATTTTGCAGTGTTTATAGGTTGATTTCCATCTTTTTCATCACGGTATCCGATCATAACCGCAACTAATGGCTGGTAACCATCTAGTCCTAAAATTTCTTTGTATTTATCGTTTTCAATACCTTCCATTGGTGTTGAATCTATACCCATAGATGCAATTGCAGAAAGGAAATAGCCTATTGACAAATATACTTGCTTAGACATCCATGTTTTAATCGCTTCTTCACCCTGTGGCTTTAAGAAATTATTATAGTATCCTATTGCTCCCTCAGCAAGATAGCTATCCATTTTCCCTTCAAAATTAGCCAAATTATCTACAGCACTAAAGACTACTACATGTGATCCTTCTACCAATTTTTCCTCGTTAAAGAATGAAGCCTTACCTAGCTTCTCTTTTATATCTTGGCTTCCTACTATAGTAAATTTCCAAGGTTGAGAATTGATGGATGAAGGACTGTATTGTAAAATTTCTTTGATTGTTTCAATATCAGTAGCACTTACTTTTTTCGATGCGTCGTATTTTTTTGTGGTATATCTCGATTTAGCGATGTCAATGAATTCCATAATTATTTTTTTTTAGATTGATGTTTGTTTCAACGGCAATGAATTATAATTGTTTAAACAAATCACCTTAATTAAATTTTATTCACGTTACTATCAAAATGTTTACATTAATTATTAATGCTACTATACTTTTGATAGTTACAAACATAAGTGTCGTTTATTTATGAAGCAATAACGGACAAAAAGGTTAGTTTAAAAATTAACATTTATTTTTTTTACATCAATTTCAAACATCACTAAATAAAGTTGCTATACTTTTGTTAGTTTAATATATTTAGAAAAAAATACAATTATGAAATTTAAAGTTGATAATAAAGAATACCCATGTTGTACCAGTTTAACCATGAAATATATTGGTGGAAAATGGAAGTCGGTTATTCTTATTCATTTAAAAAATGGCCCCCATCGTTATAATGAATTAAAAAAAATTATTTCTACCATTAGCGAAAGAACATTGAGTCTTCAGCTGAAGCAATTAGAAGAAGATGGTTTAATTAATAGAAAAGTTTTAGCTACTAATAAGCCTCCTTTAAAAGTAGAATATTCTATGACTGACTTTGGAAAAACATTAATTCCAGTACTAGACGCTATATCACTATGGGGAGAACAAGCGTCAAGTATAGATGAAAAGGTACAAATTCTAGAATAAAAAAAACAGTCACTAAAAAGTGACTGTTTTTCTCTAATTGATCTACGATAAGTTAAATATTTCTCTCTTACTGCTAAATGTTTTTTGATTGAAATGGGTTGGATGTACAATAACAAACTACTAGATTATCTAACTAATGATATATATTTTGATCTATAGGCATAGGCTAAATAAATAACCATACCTAGAAAAACCACTGATCCACCAATACCTGCAGGATCTAATGTTGCATGAAATAGCACCGCATTGAAACCTATGGCTCCAAGAACAATCAATGTTACAGGTACTTGCTTTTTAATGGCTAACATTATTCCACCAAAAATTTCTAGAACTCCGACAATTGGTAAAATTCCCATCATCATTAATGCTCCAAAAACTTGTTCTACCTGCTCGTTTGCAGGAGGCATTGGTATAAATTGAGCAAACTTATTTGCTCCAAATACAATCATCATAAATGCCAATAAATATCTTATTACCATTGTTACTTTTGATTCTTCTGTACTTTTTACTTCTGAACTAGAGATTGATTGTGATGACATATTTGTATTTTGAATTGTTACAACTTTATTTGTTTAAACAAATTTATATAATTTATACCCTACAAACAAGTGATAGACAATATTTGTTTAAACAAAAATTGAAAAACAATCAAAAAGTGAACGTAAATACCTGATAAACAGGAAGATAAAGTTAATGTTGTATTCATTTTACTTCTGAAAATCAAATGATTAAAAAAAACTGATTTTTTTTAATCATTCAATAGGGGTAATTAAATCTTGAGGGGTCTCTTATATGAAAAGCAGTAAAGACGTCTAAGGCTTTTCAATTAAATAAGAGACAAATTCAAAAAAGATCATGAAAAAATTATTAATATATATCGCAGTATTTATCCTTGGCTTACAATATTCAATAGCACAATCAGATTCCACACAAACCAATCAATTTAAAGGACAAGTTTCCTTCCTTTATCCCTTAGGAACAAATGGTTTAAATACGAATATGAATAACGATGTATCATTCAATATTCTTTGGGGAATAAACTCTGGGGTAAATTATTTTGAACTAGGGGGTATTGCCAATGTAAATAAAGGAGACGTTAACGGTTTTCAAATAGCTGGTATTACTAATGTTACTACTGGTGAGAATAATGGTTTTATCATTGCGGGTATTACCAACTTTACTCATAAAAGCTTAGATGGTATGCAAATAGCCGGTATCAACAACTTTGTAAAAGAAGATGCTAGTGGTGCTCAAATTTCAGGTATATCTAATGTGGTTAATCAAAATATGAATGGGGCACAAATTGGTTTAACCAATACAACTAGAAATAAAATAACAGGTGCACAAATTGGACTAATTAACCATGCAGATTCGTTAGTAGGTACTCAAATTGGTTTAATTAATGTTGTTTCTGCAAATGCTGATGGCACACCTATTGGATTAATTAACGTAGTAAAAAATGGTTATTATGCTATTGAAGTGGGTGCCGGAGAAACAGTATGGGGCAATGTAAGCTTCAAAATGGGTACAAAGAAATTCTATACTATTTTTAAAGGCGGATACAGTCAATTTGAAAATAAGAATGTAAATACTTTTGGTCTTGGTTTTGGTACTATGCATGATTTAAGTAAGCATGTTAGTCTTGCTTTAGACCTCTCTGCCAATCAAATTATATACGATAATAACTTTGATACCAATAGCCTAAATATTCTAAGCAAAGCTGATTTAAACGTTCAATTTCACATCACAAAAAACTTAAGCATCTTCGCTGGTCCTTCATTTAATGTCTATACAGTCGATCAAAAAGTAAATGGTAATGAGCAAGCAGGTTCATTACAGATTCCAGAGCATGCTTTCTATGATGAAACTAATAATCAAGAAATTAGAACTACATTATGGATTGGTGGACAAGCAGGTATCAATATCAATTTTTAAAAAAATATTGTCATAAAAAAAGAAGGCAATTGACATCTATCAGATACAATTGCCTTCGACTTTTTATTGGGGTAAAGAATTATTTACTTAATCCAACAATTACTTTTTCCCAATCAGGTAGTTGAAACGTTTTATCAAAAAACGCTTGTTTAGGTGCATATAACCTGAAATAAATAAACCAACCATCGTTACCAACTGTCTTTAGATAATTAGCAGGGTTTACACCCTTTGGACATTCTGATCCTATATAAATATCTATTGTTCCATCGCTGTTATAGGTCACATCCTTTCTTCTAGAATTAATACCCACATCAGAAATTTTATCACCACCATTATCGTATGGTCTTCTTGTGTTTTCGCTGTAAAGAGTTACTGACCAGAATTGTTCTACCGGAACATCTGCAGGAACTGTCAATTTATAAGTTTGATCTGCTCTTAATAAATCACCTTTACTGTCTCTTTTAGAGGTCATATAAATTTGACCATATCCAGGTGTAGGCTCTACCATTCCTTTTGTCGAACTTACTGCTTCATAATACCAGACAGCTCTTTCGTCTAGGTAGACCATTGTTTCGTTTATCTGAGGAATATTAAAGTCAAATGATTTGAACCAATTTGTTCCTGTCCAATATGGTTCTGTAAATCTTGGGTTTGTTTGTAAGTTTCTCAACATCAACTCTCCCATTTTTAAACCTTCTATTAAAACTTTTTCTTGTTGTTTTGTTGGGTTGAATGGCTTACCAATTTCTAAACCAAGTGGTTTTAACATAGCAATCCATACCTTATCTTGTTCTCTAACTGGTTCTTCATGAATAAGCGTATGTAACTTTCTCCAGTAATCCATATCTCTTGGTGCTGTAGCAGACCATTCGATATCTTTATCTTCAGCAAAAGTGGCATCTTTTAATGCTCCTTCTACTTTTCCTAATTTTAATTTTGATTTAAACTTATCAACCGCTTTAGGGTCTTCTTCTAAAATTCTTAATCCGATAAAGAAATTATTTGTTTCTGATTGTACTACAAAGTCTGCTTGACCTTCATAATTTTTAGGATCATCATTAGGACCACAAATAATATAAGTACCTCCTTGCCCTTTATCAGGACCTGTTAATCCTAAATCAACTACTGGTCTTTGCCATAAATCAAGAAACGCTCCCGCAGTCATTCCTTTAGGATAATCTAATTTTACAGCCCCATCTTTAAGATTAGAGAAAGTGAAAATATATGGAGTAGTTAAATTACCAGTGACTATCCCTCTTTTCTCTTTTAATGATTTAAGGATGACAAAATTTTCTAACCCTGCAACATCAAATGCAGCATCTTCATTATCGCCCCAAGTTTTCATAGATACAATAGGTGTAGACCAAATATAAGCTTGAGAAGCTCTTTGGAAATCCATTGCATAAAATAATTCTTCCGACCCTTTATTTACAAAACTATGTTCTAATTCTACGTCTCCATATACAGTAGATATATGTTCGTTTCCTTCAAGTTTTGCATCAGATAAAGTAGATTGAGCATTTACTGAATAAATACTAGAGTAAGCTAAAAATGTAGCACCAATAAAGGGTATTATACTAGATTTCATTTTCTTTGTTTTTTATTTTTAAATGATAGTATAGTATACCACTTATCGCTTATATTAGATTATATCAATTAGCTCAACTCTTATATTCAAAAGATCAAATTGAAGAATTTAGTAAAATATTAAAGGTTTAATTGATGTATAAAGTAATCATCATTCTTATATGAAAGAAGTTGTATTAAAAACAGGTTCGGTAAAGAGTACAATCCAACAATTAGAACAGCTTTACACTAATCAATCAAAAGAAAAGAATCAATTAATTATTGAAGACAGCAGTCTTTATCTCAATTTTCAATGGTATAGTCCCTTTAATGGAATTGAAATAGGAATTCATGAGGTGACCTTTCTAGAAGAGATGAATATTAAGGTTTTAAAAGAAGAAGGAACCGAAGCTTTTATTTATTTTCAATTTGATTTTACAAATAATATTGCTCCTAAATCAACTTCTGATGCATCGGAATTAATCAACACTTCAGGTAGGTTAATGAGTATGCAAAGCACCATGATCAACTTAGAGTCACAAGCCAAAGTAAATGAAGAAAGTAAATGGGTGTCTGTTAGGATATCAAAAGACTATTTTCATGAATATATGTCTCATATGGAAACGTACATAGGTAAAGTGTTTGATATAAAAAATCCATGGGTGTTTTATGCTATAATTCCTACCAAAATTCAGCTTTTATTAAAAGACCTTTTTTATATAGATCCTGAATGGACTCCTCCTTATAAAAATGGAATTGTATTAGCCAGATCTGTGGAATCTTTAGGTTTCTTTTTGGATATCATCATTAAGCGTAACCAAGGAATGGTTCGAAATACCAATTTACATATTGATGATATTCAAAGGATGCAAAAAATTAATCATGAATTGATAATGCTCATGGATAAAACTCCATCCTTAAATTTCTTTGCTGATAAATATGGAGTCTCTTTATCAAAATTAAAGAGAGATTTTGAAAGTGCTTTTGGTACTACAATACCGCGTTTTCATTTAAATTATCGATTAGAATTAGCTTACAAGGCATTATCTCAAAATAATATATCAGTGACTGAGGTAAGTAGACAATTTGGATTTAAGAGTATTTCTAATTTTTCTGAAAATTTTAAAGAAAAGTATCAAATCTCTCCAAAGGATATCTCTGCGTTACATCAAAAAAAATAAATCAATTTTCAGTTTTAAAGATCTATTATTAACTATCAAATAAAAAACCATCAATCTAATAAAAGTCAAAAACTAATTGATTATCATGACATTAACGAAAACCATTAAAGTAATATCAATATGTATTGTCTATGCTATATCAGTACAAGGAAGGAATTATTAGATGATGATATTTTAAAAGAAATTTTAGTACATAGTCGTAAGAAAAATAAAGAAAAAGAGCTTACAGGACTATTATTATTACTCGATAATAAATTTATTCAAATACTTGAAGGTGATGAAAAAGTAGTCAATGATCTTTACAAGATAATATCTAATGATACCCGACACAATACAATTCAAAAAATATACTCAGGAGAAATAGATCAAAGAAATTTTGTCTCTTGGGATATGGCATTTCATGAAATCCATTGGGATGATCTCGAAGAAGTTGGGTTGGTCACAACTTATAATAAAGGCAGTAGTTTAGAAAACTACCTTAAAGGTAAAAATCACTATGTTATTGAATACCTTAAATCGTTGAATGGTATAAATAAGTTAAAGCTCAATATACCTTCATAATATAAAAAGGCTGCCTTAAAATATTTCAAGACAGCCATTTTTTTATTTTTTCCTTAAGCAACAAAATGAGAAATTTTGTACGGTATCAAAAGGTGTTGTATGATCCACTTTTAGAGTGTTGATCAATTCAAAATTATCTTCAAATACCTTTGCTAGTTTTTTTACAGAATATTGTTTGATGGGTATTCCACTACATTTCTTGGGTCCATTCTCTGAAAATGTACCAATAATTAAAATACCATCTGTTTTTATATATTGAGACACCACACGTTTATAGTTCTCAATATCTTTGTCCTCCGTTAAAAAATGGAAAGCAGCCCTGTCGTGCCATAGATCAAATTTTTGGTCTATTTCTAATTGGCTTGCATCGCTTTCTATCCATTGAATTTGCTCTGAGGCATCACCTAATCTTTCTTGAGCACGTTGTAATGCTTTTGAAGAAATATCTAATACAGAGAGATTGGTATACCCCTTTTTTAAAAGGTGATCAACCAATAAACTATCTCCTCCTCCAACATCTATAATTGAAGATCTTTTGGGTAAAACAGAACGCTCGATAAAGTCTAAAGAAGTCTCCGGTACTTTTTGATACCAACTTACTTCTGTTATCGCTTTATTCTGATAAATATTTTCCCAATGTTCTTTCTTGTCAAATACTTCCATAACCATGTTTAAAAAATCGGTAAGGCAAAGATACTTATCTATTAGTTCTATTTAGCTCTATTCGGTTAATATATTATATTAAATGACTATTCACTCATTATTATAAAACTGAAAATCAGAAAAATAACCCTTTTAAGGATGAAAATCTTAACATAAATCACCTTGTATTACTACAAAAACTTCTTAATTTGTAGTAACTGTGCTTACACCGTCACAGTAATTACAACTAGAAAACATATTAAAACCTGAGTATTACTCAGCATATAAGCATATTTATCAATCGTTTCATGGAACCAAAACGAGTATTTGATTTTATTGACCAACAGAAATCACTTTACGGTGGTTTAAATGTGTGTTTTGCTAATAAAGTAAACGAAGAATGGGAGACTTATTCTACAGATAAGACCTCTGAAATTCTCTATCAATTAGGTAGTGGTTTACTTCGTTACGGCCTTAAAAAAGGCGATAAAGTAGCTATTGTATCGGATAACCGTCCGGAATGGAGTTTTGTAGATTTGGCCTGTGCTCAGATTGGAGTAACTGTTGTGCCTATTTATCCTACAATTACTGAAGAAGATTATCTATACATCTTTAATCACGCAGAAATTAAAGTAGCTTTTCTAGAGACAAAAGCTTTGGTAAATAAGATCCGAAAAGTTGGTGATCGACTACCAGAATTAGAAAAGATCTACACATTTAATGATGTGGAAGAAGAAACATCTTGGACAAGCTTACTTAGTGCTACTCAAGATGAAATTGACCATATCAATACATTAAGAGACGATGTAAAAGAGGAAGACCTCTATACAATTGTATATACTTCTGGAACTACAGGAAATCCAAAAGGGGTCATGTTATCTCACAGAAATGTGGTAACAGATGCTATTGCTGCATCGGCTACCTTACCTGTAGATAAAGGCAATGCAAGAGCGTTAAGTTTCTTGCCTCTTTCTCATGTTTACGAAAGAACAAGTTTATTTTCTTATCTCTGTGGAGGTGTTTCTGTCTATTTTGCAGAAAATGTGGCCAAAGTAGCTGATAACCTAAAAGAGGTAAAGCCACATGTATTTTGTACCGTTCCTCGTCTTTTAGAAAAAGTATACGATACTATTCTTAATAAAGGAATGGCCACAAAAGGTTTGACTAAGATTATTTTCTTCTGGTCGTTAAATTTAGGCTTACGCTATAACCCAAGAGAAAAACAGTCTTTATGGCAAAAAGTACAGCATTTTATAGCCGATAAGCTAGTTTTCAAAAAATGGAGAGCGGCGTTAGGTGGTGAGATAAGAAATATGAATGTTGGAGCTGCGGCTCTTCAACCTCGTTTAATCCGTTCTTTTTGGGCAGCAGGTATTAAAGTCTGCGAAGGATATGGTATGTCTGAAGCAGCACCTGTGGTGTGTGTAAATAGAGTCGACCCTGAAGATATGATGATCGGAACTGTTGGGCCTGTTTTAGAAGGAATTGATGTGAAGATTGCCAGTGATGGTGAAATTTTAATCAAAGGACCCAATGTAATGATGGGCTATTACAAACAACCTGAATTAACAGATGAAACTGTCATAGATGGCTGGTTGCACTCCGGAGATATTGGAGAATTAATTGATGGTAAATTCTTAAAAATCACTGATCGTAAAAAAGAATTATTTAAGACATCTGCTGGTAAATACATTTCTCCGCAATTCTTAGAAAATAAATTGAAGGAATCTTTCTATATAGAACAGGTAGCTGTTGTTGGTAGTAATCAAAAATTCCCTGCCGCACTTATAGTTCCTAACTTTGATGCACTTTCAAATTGGTGTGAAGACAATAATATTTTCGAAGAAAATCCTCAGAACTTAATCGGTAATCCTGTTGTGGTTAAAATGTTTAAGAAGGAAATTGCTGCTGCAAATAAATCATTTGCTCGATACGAAAAAGTACAAAAGTTTAGTTTGCTCGAAAATGAGTGGACTGTAGATACTGGTGAAGTTACGCCAACGTTAAAACCAAAGCGTAAAATCATACATCAAAAATATGAAAAAGAGATTGAGAAAATCTATTCTTAATTCAAATCAAAAAGCCTGTGAGAAATCTCAGGCTTTTTTTAAACAAATAAGCATCAGACAAAATCCGATGCTTATAATTTCTACTAACTTTACTATCTCGATTCAACTGAAAAATAACTGATCGATTATTTCACATTGGTTAATTTTACAGACCACATCTTCTGTAAAAAGAAAGTGTTTGTCAACATTAATTTTTGATTTTCTTCTGTAATGATTGTAATAAAAAACAATCCTAGATCTGTAATCACACCTCTTAATTTTTCTCCTTCGTACACCACTATATTGTCCCCTATTTTTAAAGGACTTGTCATGAATAAAATAACGCCTGCTGTTATGTTGGATAAGTGAGACCACTGAGCAAAAAAGGCTACACCAATAATGGTAAAAATTGATGTAAAATATATTGCCAAATCTTCAGGTTTCACCTCCCACACACCTAGTACCAAGAGTATACAAAAAGCAACTATTCCTACATTAACAATCTTAGAAATCAAGATTTTTCTTCTTGAATGAAATCCAGATTGTCCTTTATTATTCTTCTCTAGTAATCTTAGAAAACCCAACTTTAACCCTATGGCAAGCACAATGATGAGTAGGGTAGATAATATGTTCCCTATGTCAAGACTGATATTATGGAAATATTGATTCATATTTTTATTATTTAAAAAACGAACACCATGCCTAAAGTAGCTGTCTGAATAGGCATTAATTTTTCTTGCGGACTGTAAACTTTATATGTTCTAAGACCAGCATACACATCAAAATTTAATGAGGTGACTTTTTGTTGGACAAATGCTCCAATACTCTCTGCTTTATCGTAAGCATTTCTAATATTTCTACCGTCACTATAATCAAAAGCAAAAGATGTTGAGCCATATTTCCACCAATTCTTCTCTATACCTAACCTTATTGTATATGCGTATGGTTTTCTATAATTTTCTGTAACGCCTCCATTTGAAAATAAAGAGGAAACACTCACTCCTGAAGCATGATGCTTTCCTGATACACCCACAACCATTCTTCCAGTAAAGGCTGGAGATGGTGCATGTTCATAAGAGATATATGATCTAAAATCCCATTTTTCATACGTTTTAAAATACCTTGCTGCTGCATCCCATTTTCCGTCTGTAGCCACTCCACCTTGAATTTGAAAACCATCAAATAAAATGGGGCTTCTGTATCTGACTCTATCCGTAATGAGCATTCTGCCCGTTGTATAATAATAATCTACAATTTGAGTATCACTCAGTTCTCCCGTCTCCCGATCTCTAAAGTAGAGCCCTTGTGAGGCTAAACCTACAATCAGAAGATTGCTATTCGCTATACCACTTAAATCTGTTTCCAAAAACATAGTAGAGGACGTTAACCCTATTCCTATGTCGATGTAACCATACTTTTCATGTCCAAAAGTCAGCTCGCTTGCCATAATTCTAATGACAGGTTCTGGGTTGGTTTGCTCTTGAGAAATGTGGGATGGCCTTTTACTGTGCAACCCTACTTCTATATTTGCCCCTAGAAAAAATGGTGAGGAATCTTTATTTTGAACTAAAAGCTTTAGTCTTGAAGGAGATTGATCAGAATCCATTACATATGGACCTTCTAAACTCCCTCCTCCATCATTCACCATCATCAATGACTTATGAATTCGACCTGAAAATTGATAGGTGAATTTCGGAACATTCATTTCTTTTTGAGGAGTTACGACCTCCGTGGAATCTGGTACTTCAGAAGCCAATAACATTTCACTTTCAAAAAGAAATAAGTATAAAATAGCAAGGAGAACTTGAGTGAACTTCATCATTTTTAAATTGGTTGAAGTAGTGTACTAGAATATTGCTATTCTAGTACAAAGTCTTTTCGATCAAACTATTTTCGATTTATTTTTTCTGCTTTTGGCACTGTCCATGTTTTTATCTTTTCAAGGTTCGGTGCATAAAGACGACAAAGGATATCTAAATTCTGATCTTGAAGGTTAATGGGCAGCCAGTTCTCTTCTGGTACACCGTCAGGTTTTTCTACAGATACATAGATGTCTATACCACCGTCTTCATTTAATTTGAAACCTGCATTTTCACCTACACTGTATTTCTTATTATCATTCGGAATAAAGAACCCTCTGTCTTGATCATACAATGTCAATGACCAAAAGGCATTTGCCGGTGGTAAATCTTCCTTTGTCATTTTGATCACATAATCGTTTTGAGCATTCATTACCGATCCATCTGAGGCATTTACTGGAAAATACATGGCTTGATCCATTGGTATTCCAATAGGACCAATAATAGAAACAGCAAGGATGGCATCAAGGTCAGTCTTGCCTTTAGGTTGAAAGATTTTCGCACCTATCTTTTTAACAAGTTCTGGATCTAGCATTTTAGCCAAGTTTTCGGCCTTTACTTTGTCTGCAATGTCCCTGAATTTTTCACCATCAATTTTTACATCTGTATTGGGGTTATACGTTTTACCAGGTGCAATACCTAGAGGTTTGTATGCCGCTAATACTTCTTGATCCATCTCATTATTTTCATCGAACGAAGTATGATTGAATACAAATTGCATCACCTCCAAGAGGTTGTTTTCAAATACATCTTCATCAGTCTCTCCTGTAGCAGGAAAGTCCATTTCTGGAGTAGATGTAGGGGCTCCTCCTTTATACTCGGATAAAGACATTCCTTTTATAGACTCAATCTCCTCTACAATTTGATTATACCTTTCTGTCTCATTTGCATGCGGCATGATACGTAGGGCAGCGATAATAAAATCACCAGAAGCTTCATAGACATGATCAATACCTTCTATTGGCTCTCCATTATAACCCTTGGTTCTCTCAGAATGGAAAAGTATTTTGGTTGGCTTATCAAAGTCACCACTTACAGTTGATAAAGGCATATCCACGTAATGATCGTAACCAGAAACCATCAGAGAAATATACTTCGAGTTAAATGATGGAAATTCAATTACAATAGCATCATCCTGTAAGTCTAACATAGCTACTTGATACAAGGCATCATTATTTGGTCTAGCCACTAAATTAACATGATGATCATACAATTCGGTATTGGTAAATGCTTTGTTCCAACCACCTGTAGTAAAATTGGACTTTGGTGAAGCTGTGTATTTATTATTCACATTGTACATCGCTACATATTGGTAGGAGCGTTCTACAATGTTTTTAATTTGACTATCTGTTAAAATAGCATAGCCGTTTTTATCTATTTCAACCGTTTTTTTATTGATATCATTTGCAAAAACACTTGACACAAATAGGCTTAGGAAAACGGTATAAATTACTTTAATATTTTTCATCACTTTAGTACAGTTTATATTTCTGTGATTTGATTTATAGAGTTTTACCCTTTGATGAATGCTGGTGGTACGTAATCTCCAATTTTTTCTGGATCAGCCTGATAAGCACGAATACCGATAACCATTTTGCCTCCTGGGGTGTAAAGCCAGTTGCCTTCTTCTGGTTTAGAAGATATTTTGAGCGTTAAAGACCCGTCCTCTTCAAATTGCATCTGATCCATGGTTAGTACATAAGAATCGTATTTATTTTTAGCTACCAATACGTTTTCATCATGTACAGCAATTGACCAGAATCCTATTTTAGTTAAAGGAGGTAATTCGTCAGATTTGAAATTGATTTCGCCCTCACCTTCAGTATACAACATGAAATAGTTAGCTTCTTCTTTTGAATTTCCCCACAAACCAAAGTCTGCACCAGCTGCTCTTCCTATATAGTAGCCATCCAAAAACTCACGTGTTCCGAAGATGTCATTACTCGTAAAATAACCATTACCAATCTCTAGGTTTTTGTTTTCATTCTTAATAGCCTGATAAGCTGAATCAATTCCCGCTTGCACTTCGCTTAGTTGTTCTTTACTTAATGCTACCTCATTCTTAATACCTATGGCTTTGAATCGATCGAATAGGTCTACTTCAGGTTCTGGCACTGTAATCAGCAAATCGTTTACATACTCCACAAAACGAGGCGAGAAAGCTTTTTCCTTGTCGTAAGCAGGATAAGCTTTTGTCTTTTCAGGAGCAGCTACTACCTTAATAGCATTTTGGATTTCTCTTACTCGCTCTAATTCACTGCGGTCTTTAATGTCAATACGGTTTATTATCAGTGCGTGATCTCCCTCCATCAATACTGGAGTAGAACCATCATTAGATACAACCTGGTGTTTATTGTAGAATGTGAATTGACCTCCTTCCCCTTGATTGGCTCTAGTTCCCATGTAATAGAAATTATGGGTAAATACATCTACACATTGGTAAACAATGTATCGGTCTTTAACCTCTGGAATTTCAACGGTTACAGGGCCTTCAGAGATATCTATAAATACGCCACCGGTCATTGATGTGAAGTTAGGAGCTACTATAGGCAAGCCAATATTGTCCATGGGGAATTTATCGTTCATGGCTGGAACGTTTGGTTTCATACCCATAAAATCAAACATTCCATTCAGGGTTTTTACCTGTTCCATCATAGGGTGAGCATAGATGAATGCCTCATAGGCAACCTCTTTTAAATTTTCCTCTTTAGTTGTCTTTTGTTGACAGCTAAAGCTAAATAGTAGCGTAGTAAATGCGATGATATAACTTATAGTTTTCATGTTCGTATGTAGATTTTTTTTGATAATTATTTAGAGAAAATAAAGTTGGCCATTAGCCTAAATTCTTGTGTTGGAGCAAGGTCTGGTCTCACTACATATTTGTAATATTGAGCACCTACTGCTACAGGCATTTTACCCATAAATACCACTTTTGTTAAACCTGCACCCACTGGAACCGTCCATTGTTGTCCTTTCTCATGATCCCAGTTAGCCATGATTGTAGGGAAAGTATTTACAACCCAACCATTACCTAAACTGTAAGCAATAAGTGGCTGTAAAACCATTTGATTAACTCCTATTCTACTATTGTCTCCTGCAAAAGACCATGTTTGACGAACAACACCGTCAAAAGTCCATTTACCTGTTTGATAAACTACTACGGCAGATAAACCACCACTCCATTGTCCTGAGCCTAAGAAATCATTTGTGGCAGTTGGAAGGTTAATTGATGGTCCAACACCCCAAGCTACTTTTTTAACTGTCTTAGGGGAGAATAAGAATGAATAATTGATATCCGTTAATCCCCACTGTCCATCAATTTTTCCTAATTCAGGACCCGCATCCATTCCTGGCATATAGTTTACACCAATTACTGCTCTATGAATGATATTAAATTTGTCATAGCTTGTAGCGTGAATTGGCTGGAAAGACAAACCATAACTCATTGTATTATCTGGGTTCATTCCAAAATTACTTTGGATTGGAAGAGCTGAGATATTTGATAGTGGATTCTGTAATTTTTGTGCAATTTCATCCGCTTTGTTTTGACTGTAAGCCAGTGCACTCACTGCTAGTAACATTAGAAAAGTGAGTCTTTTTGTTATTATTTTCATTTTGTATCTATTTGTTTTCTTTATTTTTATTACTCTACAAATGTCATAATAACAGAGGTCTTATGTAAGTTAAAAACCGTATGTAACGGTAACATTAGTACCCCTAAAAAACTGATTATCAAATAAAAAGTCGCTCCCAATAAAATCAGAAGCGACTATGAATCATTCATATAATACCACAAAAAACTACTACGATGTTGTTATTGATTTAATCATTTTAATTATAGGTTCTAGAAAATCTTTACTTTCAATGTATCCGCCTATACCATCAAGTACAAACTGGAAGGCGACACAGATTAATATGAATCCCATAATTCTTGTAAGGGCATCTAATCCCGTTACTCCTAATATTTTTGATATAAATGGTGCTCCTCTCATAGATAAGTAGGCCACTAATACTACCATTAAAACACCTAATGAAATGGCGATGTAACCTGGTAAATTATCAGACCCGGCTGCCATACTGATGACTACTGATATCGACCCTGGGCCAGCCAATGAAGGCATGGCCAAGGGTGTGAAAGATATATCACTTTTCGTTTTAGATTCTTCTTTGATCTCATCAGAAAGTTCTTCTGTTTCTTTGGGATTTAACATACCAAAGCCCACTTTCATAATGATCAATCCACCTGCTACTCGAATGGCTGGAATAGAGATACCGAAAAACTCTATAATTATCGCTCCCGACCATAAGAAAGTAAGGAGAATCCCTGCCATAAAAATACTGGCCATTAAGGCTTGCTTATTCGACCACTCTCTAGTATGCCCCTTTGTTAATGATAAAAACAAAGGCACTGAACTAAAAGGGTTAGATATGGGCAGTAATGCTAAAAAGGTGATTAGTGCAATTTCTATTATACCTATCATAATTTCTTTATTTAATTACATCCAAAAGATTTGACATCACGTGTATCACCTTCACCATCATACTGTGCTGCTTCTGGGTATGGACATAATAACCTAGAACCTGCCGGTTTCATTTGCTCATCTATAAAGTAAACTGTGATTTGATCTGGGTCTTTATCATTCGCTACCCAATTGTCTATTTCATCAATCCAGTTTACATACCAAGGGCCATCACCACCTGCACAGTGCAATACACCCGGCATCATAAATAATTTTACATCATCCGCTGCTGTTTCATCAAAATTGATGACATCTTCATAGTAACCTATAGTTCCTAAAGAGGTAATAGCAGTATCAGACCACCCTGAGTACATTAATAGTTTGCCTCCATTGGCTCTAAATTTTGATAAATCAGGACTCGTTGCGTTCAATGTTTTTCCAACCAACAAAGCATCATCTCTGAATGTATCATAGTTAAAGTCTTCATAAGTCCATGTAGAATCTTGGTAAACAAAGAACTTCATGAAATGAGTACCAAAAGCATGTTGGAAGTTAGGAGGAAGTGGAAACTCATCTGATGAATCATTCTCAATTCCTTGGTGAAAAGTAGCTTGTGCATCTACATTGTTTAAACCTCCTGTAATCCATTTAAACCAACCGTCTTTATGTGTTTCTCCTCCAAAAGGAAAACCATAAAACATACTACCGTCCTTATCTTTTGGTCCTTCATAAATGGCTTTTAAAGCATTTATTTGTTCTTGAGATAAGCAGTCTTCTTTTTTCTCTCCATCACATAATAAAGAAGCGACATCGAAATCACATAGTCTTGGATCATTCAGAATTCCATCTTTAATACCGTCAAGTTCATCACACATTTCTAAGTAAGCATCTTCTATTAATTTTAAATCATCTACACTCACTAATGGTTCATCTAAATTATTTGGATCTGGGTACATGTTAATCATATTGTGTACCATACCCATTCCTAATCCCATTGTCCAATCATAAGCAGGTGCACCCGCAGCAATTCCATCAAAATCATCTGGATATCTTTGTGCTTCCATCATGGCTTGACCACCACCTCTTGAACAGCCAACAAAATAGCTATAATCAATTTTTTGAGCATAAAAAGCCTCAATAATTGCTTTAGAAACTACTGTTGTTCTATGCACAGCCATATGGCCAAAGTTGACAATGGCTTCCAAATCTCCTTGAGCCCATCTACCGTCAATTGCATTGGCGCCTTCATGCCCTGTATCTGTTCCTACCGTAGCATATCCTTTTTCTAAAGCTTTATAACCTAATGCTACATTGACAACAGAACCTACATATCCGCCGCCGCCGCCGAAGACAAACTTGCCGTTCCAATCGTCTGGAAGTAATAATTCAAATTTCACTTTTTCTCCAATAATTCCTGCCACTTTGTAATGGGGAGCCATGGCGTCTTCTTTTGTAACTGAAGTAATATTTACATCTGGTAGATCTGGAATATTATCAACATTTCTATTCTTTTTATCTTCTGATGCATATTTAAAACCTACTAATGCTGTTACAGCTATTGCAAGCATTAAGGCTTTCATAAGAAATAATCTTCCCTTGTTCATTTTGACTTATAATTTATTTGATTACTATATTTTTTTATGAAGTAGCTTAACTCATTATGCAATTCATCAAGAGTCTCTTGATATTGATTACATAATTCTTCTTTCTCTCTTCTTTCAAGAATTCTGATCTGATGTTTACACAGATAATAGTCTCTTGCTAGATCCAAAATATGATCAAGCGTTTCGAAGAGATGGTTTAATGTTTTCTCGTGTTCTGGGAAATCTTTTTTCAGTTCATTTTTCCAGAAGGTCTCAACAACTTCTTCCATTTTTTTCGTTTTATCTTGAGACAAATTTGAGAAGTAAAACCGTCCCATGTTAGTTAATAACCGTATGTTACGGTTAAGTCCGAAAGGGAATATTGGTCTGCTTGAATCATTGGTAAAAAGAGAAGATGAATATTTTGTGCTTATTTATTGAATACTTGCAACTCTCTGATTTTAAATCCCGTAATACTAGATCTCGATAGAGTTTTGAGAAGTCTCAAAATTGAAACTTATCTGTTATTATTTATGATTAGTAAATAAGATGTCTAGTGAAAAATTTATCCTTTTGGGTACCGAAATTAAAAAAGGAAAAGGCGCTGTCTTAGAATTAGAAGTAGCTAAATTACATACCCGTAATAGCCTAAAAGTACCTGTAATAGTAGAAAGAGGTAAAAAAGATGGTCCTGTATTATTATTGCTTGGAGGTGTCCACGGCGATGAATCTAATGGAGTTGCTATTGTGCGAGATATCATTCGTAAAAAATACCATAAACCTAAAAAGGGTACAGTAATTTGTATTCCTATTTTTAACATGTTTGGCTACCTCAATCTATCAAGGGCATTTCCTGATGGTAGAGATCTAAATAGAATTTTCCCTGGAAATAAAGGAGGTTCATTAGCCAGTCAGTTTGCTTATAAGTCTACAAAAGAAATTGCCCCTCTTGTAGACTATGTTTTGGATTTCCATACTGGAGGAAGCGATAGAAGTAACTTCCCTAACATTAGATGCAATTTTAAAGAAGAAAGAGAAGTGGCTTTAGCCAAAGCTTTCAATGCGCCGTTTATGATGCACTCTACTTATATTCATCATTCAATTAGAGAAACCATTCATAAAATGGGTAAACCAATCATATTATTTGAAGGTGGTAAATCTCTATCATTAGATAAAGATGTTATTGAATGTGGTGTAAATGGTGCATTAAATGTGATGAAGTACCTTAATATGCAAGAAGGCGACCTAAATAGCAGCCAAAAACCTATTTTAATTCAAAAAAGTAAATGGTTAAGAGCTCCTTATTCGGGTATTTTTGAAGCGATGATTTCCAATGGTGAATACGTCACAAAAAAGACTTTGATAGGAAGAGTTTCTGATCCTTTTGGAGAGTTTGAAAAGAAAATATATGCGCCTTTCGATTGCCATATTTTTGGATTAAATACAGCTCCCAATGTTTACAAAGGTGATGCACTATTTCATGTTAGTGTAAATAAATAAGCTACTACTGTTTTTTATTATATAGCCTTAAACAGAGATTACTTCAAGTTTAAGGTTTTTTTATTCACTTTCATTAAAATTTATACTCATACAACTTGATTCCGTAACAACATTCAAGTAATTTACTTTTTATCAAACAGTTAAACAATCTTTCATTTTGTTTAACATCATCCAATAATGAATATGAAATAGAAGTCCTCAACTCTATTCTATTTTTACCGTTTTACTAATAAAACAACTAAAAATTACAACACACCAAAATCTTTTTATATGATCAATACTCAAATCCTTGAACAACTTCAAAAAATCATTAAAAGTGAAGAGTTTATCAATAAACCCAAGATGAAAAAACTCTTAGAATATATCATTACTGAATTTGTGGAAGAAAGAGGTGATCAATTAAAAGGATATAATATTGGTATTGATGTATTTGATCAAGGAGATAACTTTGATCCAGATCAAAATGCTTTAGTAAGAATAAATGTAGGAAGATTAAGGAGATTACTAAAGTTGTACTATTTGGAGGACGGAAAAAATGATCCCTTAAAGATTGAAATTCCAAAAGGGAAATATATTCCATTAGTTACAGTGATTGAAGAGCAAAAGGAAGAGGAAAAAACAACCATTAAAACCGCTAATATTAAATTAGAGGATAAAGCATGTGTTACTATCTTACCTTTTAAAAACTTATCTAATAATACAGATCTAGAATACTTCTGTTTTGGATTTTCTCAGGAGTTATCGATTCAGTTATCAAAATATGATGATATAAAAATCATGGGGTCAACATTGCCTTTTGATAACATCAATTACGATCAAAAATTTATTGATAATCTAAAAAAACAAAATGTTCGTTTTGCCATACAAGGCGATATGAAAGTGATGGGGAATCAAGCCAAAATCTCTATTCATATGACAGACCTTAGTGATAACTCGCATTCATGGGGAGAACATTATAAGTTTAATCTTCAAGATGATGATCTTTTTGATATTCAAGAAAATATTACCGCTCAAATTGCTACTCATTTAGGGTCAGAAACGGGGCATATCAATGAAAAAAGATATAAAGAATTAATTGCTAGTAAACCTACTACTTATCAAGAAGATCAGGTGTTATTGATGTGGTATTTCTACTTATCACGTTTTACAAATGAAACACACAAACAGTTTTTAGCCACTTTACAAGCATCACTTAAAGAAGATCCAGATTCAGCAATTATCAACGCTTTATTAGAGAACATACATGGAGCTATATACCTTAATGCACTTGGTACTGAACACGATAAAAAAGAATGCGAAAGGTTAATTGAAAAAGCATATATTCTCAATCCTAAAAGTCAAATAGTTCAAATCATGATGGCTTATAAAACATTTATTTTCGATGAAAAAGAACGTTTTTTTCATATCGTCAATAATAGCTTAAAAACAGCCACCAATACACCACTTCGTTTGGGTATTCTTGCTCAATATTTATGTCTTTATGGTGAATGGGATAAAGGAATTGAATTGTTCGATAGGATCTACCAAAACAATATAGATTTTCCTGTTTGGCTTTGTGGTGTGAAAAGTCTAGGGCATTATAGAAAATTGGATTATGAAAAGGCACTAATAGAAGCCAATAATTATCATGTCCCATCATTTTTTTGGGGTCCTTTTTTGAGAACAATATGTTATGCACAGCTTGGTAAAATGAAAGAAGCACAACAAAATCTAGAAGAACTTTTAAAACTTAGACCAGATTTTGCTCAAAATAGTGGTCAGATTATCAGAAGGTTTGTAAAAGAAGAAGCACTAGCAAAACATATAATGGAAGGCTTGGAAAAAGCAGGTTTTAAAAATAATAAATGATTATCTATCTCCAGAGGTTCTTTTCATTATTCAATATGATAAATAAATTCTGGATATAAGTTTCGTTAAAAGTAATATAATTCAAAATCACATTTATAAACTAAATGTGATTTTTTCATGAAATAATATAAGTATACAATTCTATTTAAGGTGACTTTTTCTTTTTTAAAAAAAAGTATTAAGATTTGTGCTTCAAAAAATAATTTACTTTAAAGCAAATTTCATTAAATAATGCTACTACCCAAAGAACTAATTAGAGGTAAGCAGTCGGCAAACCCGCACTTGTCTACACCAACTATTTAACAGGCAGTAGTTCCTCTAGTTTATTGATAGGGTAATCATCAATA
>NZ_JRYR02000001.1:3601745-3657692 GCF_000807855.2 Flammeovirga pacifica | reverse complement strand
TTACGCTTCTCGGATTTAGCCCCGAAAAGCATATTCTGAAACATGGCCACCTGTGCTTTTAATTGTGTGTTTTCTTCACTTAAAGAAGTGTTTGTTTGTTTCAGTGATGCTATTTTCTCATCTTTACTCACCTCTTATTTATAGCAATAATGATACTAGAAACGCACTTTTTGATTTCTTTTTTCTAAAGAAATGCCTTCTATTAACATCATAATTTGAGCAGAGGTTAAATGAATACTGTCACACTTTCCAAAACCTACTGGAAGTTCAAATCGACCTCTTTCTAATCGCTTATAATAGAGAGAAAAGCCACCTCTTTCGAAACGTAACAGTTTGATTTTATCTTTACTTCTATTGATGAAAACATAAATGTCACCACTCACTACATTCATCTCCATCAAAGAAATAACGATAGTACTTAAACCGTTAAATCCTTTACGCATATCCGTAAACTCACTGTAAAGGTAAATATGGTCTGTATTTCGTAAGGATAACATTAGAATAAATGAATCGCTTCTTTAAGAAGTTCAGTGTTTGATAAATGAACTTTTACTCCGTTAGGGTATTCAACTGTTATTTTTTGCTCAACAGGGTTAGTTGGAGAGATAGGAATAAATTGAGCAGGTGAGTCAACGTTTTTTTTACCACAAGTCTTGGTTACCCAATAACTGAAAGTAGGTGCTTTTATTGAATGAAGTGCGCAATAACCTTTTTGAGTTAATCCACTTTCTTTCCATGCTTCTAGATGAGCGTACATTTCTTCTTTTCTTGACATAATTGTTGTGTTTGATTATGTCGTAAAATTAATGCGTGGGATTATAGGATGATAGATGGAGTTGCCCGACTGCTTACAATTAGAGTAATACTAACTAGCTATTACACTCAATTAAGCAAAACTAATTATTATGAAATTTCAGGAATTAGAACTTGAGGCAGTTCGTTAGGCTAATGGGGGATTTGCTGTAATCCTAGGTGTTTCAACTGCTTTCTTCGCTAAATGCTTTTTAGCAGGGGTAGCAGCAGGAGCTGTTAGAGGAGCAGCATTTTAGCAGCAACTAGATAATACAACTATGAATAAGTTCAAAGAAATTAATATTTACGAACAAAAAGAAATTGAAGGTGGAGTCCTTTTTTATGCAATTAATTTAGGTTCTACTGCAGTAATTTTAGGTGGTTTTGTGGGCGGAGCTGCCACATACGCAGGCTATAGCGCTGCTAAATATATTGCCAAATTTTAATATTATATTTATGAAAGATTTTTTAAATGAACTCCAAAATGCTTTACCAAAAGGAATTAGTTCTATTACCTTTTTATCATGTTTTCTAATAGGAATGGTAATTGGTAGCTATGTTGTGGTGAGATACATTATTTTAGATTAAAAAATTGAGACAGCCTCTTTTTTCATGAAATAATATTAGTATACAACTCTATTTAAGGTGACTTTTTTTTAAAAAAAGTATTAAGATTTGTGCTTCAAAAACTAATTTACTTTAAAGCAAATTTCATTAAATAATGCTACTATCCAAAGAACTAATTAGAGTAATACTAACTATTACACTCAATTAAATAGACCTAAAGGTTATTTATTTCACAATTTTGAGTTCAGTAATTATTATCAAAGGAATTAAGGTCCCAAGTACTATATCCTCTAAGGATTAATATGTCCAACTTTAAAAAGTTTGAACTAAACCTCCTCTTCTGAAAAAGTAATGAGAAATAAAATGGAGTATTTTATTTCTATGATTATTCTATTAATATAATTTTAATCATAGGTTCATATTATAGAAAAGAACTATGATAATATCTAATTTTCTAAAACATGCCACTACAAACAATAAAGCATTCTGACGTGAATTCTTTCATTACTGATAGGTTTCAAAAAAATGGAAGGCTTCTTAAAAGTTATTCTCGAATTGAGTACATACAATTATTGATACTTCTTCTACTTATAGTCAAAGTATCAAATAGTTGTTATCACCAAGAGTATAGTGCTTTATTTTTATTAGGAGTATCTATTTATTTTTCCTTTTCTATACTTATTATTATCCATGAAATAATTCATTATCTAGGGTATATTATACTTGGAAAACGAGATGCCTATTTTGGAAAAGTCAAAAAGGCAATGATCTTCTATGTCACAACTCACTCAAGTAAACTAAATGGATATCAATATCTATTTATTTCAATGTTACCAATTGTTTTAATAACCTTATTCTGTATAATCTTCCCAATATTATATAATGATCTCCAATTATATTACTTTACTATTCCCGTAATGCTTTGTAATTACTCTTTTTCAAAAGGAGATTTTGCTTTCTGTGACTATGTTTTAGAACAAGGAATTTCTTCCTTGATTTTATGGAATAAACAAGAAACTATTTACATCCAAAAGACTGAAAAATAATTAGGGTTTTCTGAAAAGTCTAAAATCATCAATACCACTATAATTAAAGATGTTTTCAGATCGAAAATTATAAAAACGTAATGATTTCATTCTTCTTAAGAATAAATCACTTTTTCATAAAAAAAGGAAGCCAATTTAAACTAAAAAAACATTCATAATGGTATTTCGTAAGCAGTTGGGCTACTCCGAAATAAGAAAAAAACTTTACGTACAGCTTTAACAGGCAACTTCGAACGCCTAGAAGAAGTGATTGCATTGCACCTGATCATGATTTGAAAGGGTGGGTGTAAAGTGGATGTAGATAAGTATGGGTTGGTAGACTGCTAACCTAATTACAGTATCAAATTATACAGACAGAGTTAAAATAAAAGTTATCATGCATAAAAAAATAAAGTATTTAATTTACAGTTTTCTAGCTATTGGGTTTCTTCTTTTCATTCAAGGTTTTATAACAGGATTTCTAGGGTTTGGTAGAAACTATAAGAAATGTACATTTATCAATGAGGAAGGAAAAAAGGTAATACTATTTGGTATTAAACATATCGAATCTGAAAATTATTACAAGTCATTGACTAATGAATTTGATTCTTTAAATCAATTGGGTTATACCCTCTTTTACGAACAAATGAAAATTAATACTAAAAATTGCTCCTTACAACAAGAAAAAATCGAATATTTATTGAATCAACACTCTATTGAGAGATATAAAAGAATAGCTTTTTTTCTTGATCTTGAAGCTTGAACTAATTCAAAATTAAAAGATCACTTTAAGAATAATTTAAACCTTGATATCACAGCTTGTGACTATGTGAAGTTATATGAAAAAATTATAGGAGAACCTTTCGATATTAATAAACATAAAAGGGATTACAATATCGAAGATTCAATAATATTTAGTATTAGAGAAAATAAAATTGTAAAAAAAGTAATAAACAACCAGAATAAGAACTTGGTATTACTATATGGTGAAGGTCATTTTATTAATTTAAAAAATAAACTAATTCAAAATGGATATTCAAAGATTTAAAAAAAATATTACAATTTCATTGTCTTATGTTACAGGGACCTTCATTTATGATTTCATTTTTAATGAAGTTGACTTGAAGAAATATCTATTTTTTCTCGTATTCTTTTTAATTATTAATCACTTTTTAATTAAAAAAAATATGTCGATTTTTTAATTAAACACCCTAAAACTTAGTAATTACCTTTTTCATATCTAGTATTTTGGTATGTAAACCATCCACAAAAATAATGAGAACCAATGCTGCCTGACTAATGAAATTTGATAACTCAGTATAGTCATAAACCTGAAAAGAAGAATCACTTTTTCCTAGAAATAAACCTACTCCAATAAATATAAAGTAGCAGGAATACCCATTTTTTTTGATGGATTGTAAAGTAAAACACCAATTCTAATTAAGTTGGTAATTAGAAGAGTGATCTCATTGTCTAGTACAGTATCATCGTTCTATGAATTTAAAGGGATTGAATGACTTGTGAGTTAGAAGCACTTGCAAAACATATAATGGAAAGCTTAGAAAAAGCAGGTTATTAAAAATAATCAAGTCGTATTTAAACATAAAAAAGGTTCAAGATAAAATTATTTCTTGAACCTTTTTGTATTACTTTTCTTTCATAATGGAGACTAATTTCTCCTTCTCTAATACCAGATAAATAATTTTATCAGATTTCATTTGGTACTGTAATATGGTTAATTCTCCCCAAGTCCCCTCTAATTTCTTTTCATGATAAGGAGGGTGCTTCATCGTATTTCTCACCGACTCTTCTGACATGCCTATTTCGAGGCTGATTTTTTGATTACTAGAAGTTCCTGTCTTCGTTATTTTATTAATATGTACATTCTTTTTTTTATGACTACCTACTTTTTGTACTTCATAGAAGAACCCTCTTTTGTCTACCCCTTTTACAACATATTCTCTATTTTTAATAGTAACAGTATCTTCTAAACTAATATTCTGTGCTTTTGATATAGTGATACTACTTAATAGCAATGCGGCAATGATTATTATATTTTTCATGGTTTTAATTTTTTGTTTTTAGATAAAAACCAGCGGGCATTGGCTAATTTTCATCTTCTAATAGATCTATTTTTTTCGCTAAATACTCCATACTAAAAGGATGGATGATTAAAGACACAAACACCATAAAACTGACGATGTAAAATATCATATCAGCATTATTTACTTCAGATAAAACCGGTATCAAGGCAAACACAATGGGTGTTGCTCCTTTCAAACCACTCCATGAAATAAATATCTTTTTGTTTAATGGTTCTTTGATGGGTAAGTAAGAAGTAAACACTCCTAATGGTCTTGCTACAAAGAATAAGAATAGGGTAGGTAGAATCGCTATGGGAAGTACTTCCATTAAGTGTTTTGGAAAGATTTGTAATCCCAAAATCAAAAACATAATAGACTGTGCTAACCAAGAAAAACTATTAAAGAAATGTAGTGAATTATCTTTATTCTGATAATCTAATGTGTTTAATAATACGCCTAAAATATACGCACCTATTAAAGCATTACCACCCAAATACTCATTCAGTTTTAAGAATACAATTAAAACACTAAATAATAAAATAGGTATCAGTCCTTCTTCTTGAAAGTGAAACTTTTTAAACAAAAATTTAATCATATGAAATAGGGTAAAGGCTAACCCTCCTCCAATAAATATCTGCTGAAAGAAAAACTGTAAGCTTCCTAAGTAATCAATCGGTGCATCAGGTGTTTTTAAAATTCCCACAAAGATTAAAGTAAGTATCATTGCCATCGGATCATTAGTGGCCGATTCGAACTCTAATACCTTATCAGAAGCATATTTCAACTTCATTTTCTTTGCTTCTAAAACACCAAAAACAGCCGCTGCATCTGTAGAAGATACAATAGAACCCAATAAAAAACCTTCTAATAATGACAGTGGAGTAACAAATGACACAAAAACTCCCAATGCTAAAGAAGTGACTAAAACTCCTATATTGGAGACCAGTATTCCTTCTTTGATGACTTTCTTTATATCCAATACTTTGGTATGTAAACCACCCACAAAGATGATCAAGACTAGTGCCGTCTGACTTATAAAATCAGTTAACTCGGGGTTGTCATATACCTCAAAAGAAGAATCACCATTTCCTAAGAATAAACCAACACCAATAAAAATAAAGGCCGCAGGAATTCCTAAATCCTTAGTAGGATTATATAATAAAATACCGATAATAATTAAAACGGCAAGGAGTAGTGTCATCTCACTTCCAATCATAGTATTTAATGTTTATTTGTTTGTATTACTTGAGAATTAGAAGTGATTGTAAATCCATTATTTCCATGATGTCCTACAGAAACTGATTCTATAATAGGAACATCAATTAAAGCGTTTTTAGCTCCATAGTCCACTATAAAGTTAGCTCCAGAACCTCCAAGTTTATCATTGAATTCTATCACAAACTCTCTGGTTTCTAATGGTCTAAGCTTATTCGTTTTCTGAATGAGTTCTTTGATTTTTTCACCATAAGTATTATAATAATCTACAGAATTCAAATAAATATCATCTGTCATACTCGTATTTCTGATACTCAAAATTACCGTACAAAAAAGACTTGCAGACTTTGACTTATAATACAAATTAGAATAAGCAGGAATATATCTTTTCTCCTTAAAATGAAGTTCCGGAATATATTCCTGATCTAATTCTATATGATGAAGAGATCTTTCAACTTCTTCTAATCCAAACTTATTAATTTTGTTACAAGATAATGCTATCACAAAAAAGGTGAGGATTATCGCACTCAAAATTACTTTTTTATTAATATGTTTCATCTTTCTAGACATTTCTTTTTCTAATTCCTAAAAGCCAGATAAAGAAAGTATCCTACTAAGAAAAATGATAATCCCATTAATGCTATACCTGCCATATCAATATTGTTTATTTTAAAAATGATTATGACACAAAAGTAGGTATACCAATAGAGGTATGTAAGTTAACTACCGTATGTAACGGTTACTTGTCTTGTATAATTACATTGTTATTGTCACCTTTTTGAACGGTTTATTAGAAATAAGTTTTTGGGGTTGAAATTCCTCAATGGCATGTTGTGCAAAACCTTTCCCTGCCTCTCTATAGACATTAAAAACAGCATTTACTCCTAATTGCTTTAATGGTTGTATTTGATCGTTAAACTCTACAATAGCAGTTGTTTTACCCTTGTATTTTATTTTATTCAATTGTTCTGCCCCCAACTCATTGGCATGATGGTGAGGCATTGCAAAAAATATTAATTCAATATCATTGATATTTTTTAAACGCATCCAAAAGTCACTATCAACTGCATCTCCCTGTATAACATTTCTACCTTCTACTCTTTGTCGTTCAACAGTATGTTCGTTCACTTCAATACCCAAAATCACATCACCAAACTGTCTTTGCATTTCATCATATACACCAGAACCAATACGTCCCATCCCAATCACAATTACTTTAGCCTGTCCCAATTCAATCATCTTATCCATAATATTGAATCGACTTTTCTCTGTTTTAAACTGACTTAATCCTAAATAAACTTCATTACTTTTATTATTGATCGGAGCCGATATCAAGAAAGATAAAGAAACAGCGATAGCTATACTTACTAACATTTCCCCAGGTAACCAACCCATTTTATAGGCTAACCCTCCTACGATTAATCCAAATTCGCTATAATTCATCAACATCAAACTACCAAAAACGGATGTTCTCACTCTAAAATTAAATCGGTCAAATACCCTAAAATATAACCACCCTTTTATAGGTAATAATATCACTAAAGCGATAGCAAATAATAAGGAATTTAAGGTAACTGAAGCGGTTAAACCAATATCTAAAAAGAAGCAAACTAGTAATAACTCTTTTATATTAAATAAAGCTTTTGATAACTCTGATGCTTTCTTATGACTTGATAATAAAACACCCATAATTAAGGCGCCTAAATCGGCCTTTAATCCTACCATAGAAAATAGACCCGCACCTACAACTAAAGCCATAAATACCCCAAATAAAACAAGCATTTCGCCATGTTCCACGGTGTCTAATAACTTAAAGAATAAAGGTCTCAGAAGTGGCAACCCAAACAAAAGTAGTGCCCATACCTCAGGTACTTTACCTGAACTAATCGTCATGAAAACCACTGCAAAGATATCTTGCATTACAAGTACGCCAATGGCTAATGAACCATAAACAGCATTCATTACCCCTTTTTCCTGAAGTGTTTTGATTGCGAATACCGTACTTGAAAAAGACAAGGCAAAAGCAATTAAAAATAACTGAGGCCAACCTAAGTCTTGTAGAATAGATAAGCCCATCCATTGTAAACACCAAAGTGCAGCAACAAAATAAAGAGAACTTATTAAATTATGTATCAATGAACTTAACCAAATATGCTTACCAATAAGCATTTTGATATCTAATTTTAATCCAATTGTAAACAACAATAAAGTAACACCTAAATCAGCTAAAGATCTGATATGTTCTGTATCGTTTACTCCAAAATAATGTAATAAGAAGCCCGTTAATAAAAATCCAACTAAAGGAGGGAATTTTAATTTTAAAGCAATGTAACCAGCAATAAAAGCTGATAAAATAATGATAATCTGTGTGGTCATCTATGAAAATAGGTTAGTGAATTATTTAGTTTTAATCGCATCTGATTATATGAAAAAATGCTCATTTATCAAAGGTCTGTTTGTTGTTATTACTTAATATTTAAGCAATTAATAATAAACCCGAAACACTTTTTCAATACCTCTTTTTTAGGATAAAAATATGAACTAGGATTAGAATATTTAGACTTAAAAAAAGGTAAATAGAACTATTACTTACCTAGTATAAACCATTAGATTTAAAATCTTAAAACAAACTAAAATTCTTATGTATTCTAAACTATTCCTCCTTCTTCTATCTTCACTATTTTTATCGAATGCTTACTCTCAAAATACTTTTCAGAGAGGGCATTATGTCAATCAAAACTCAGATACAATCCAATGCTTTATCAAAAACTTAGATTGGAGACTTGAACCTCAAAAAATCCTTATTAAAGCTAGTGAGTCACAAAATGATTCAAAAGTTCTATTAAAGAACGAAATCAAGAGTTTTGAAATATATGGAGAAGTCAAATATGTTAAAGCTGTAGTTGATGTTGATAGAGCACCTCAAAATGTCAATATCGATCTATTAACTGAAAAAAGATCTCCTGATTTCAAAAAGGAAGAAGTTCTATTAAAAGAGCTCTATTCTGGTGAATATGTCTTATATGTTTTTAATCAAAACGATTTCCATTTCTTCTACCTCAAAAATAAAGAGGGAGATATTGATGTTTTAGTATTTAAAGAATATTTGGTGAATGATGGTTTGAATATTAAAAAGAACAATTATTATCAACAACAATTGTATAACATCTTCGAAAAAAATGGTGCTACTTATAATAATGTTAAAGAACTATCTTACGAAGATTCTTCACTAATTAAATTTTTTCAAAAATATGATAAGAGTAATAAAGTAAAGAGTGAAGTTCCTGATAAAATGACCTCCAATAAATCAATTAGAGTTAATATAAAACCAGGTATATCTATTGGAGATTATGTTTACGAAAAAAATACAAAAACTAATTCTTTAATGGATGAACCTATTGATTTTGGATCAAAAACTAACTTTAGAATTGGTGTAGAACTTGAAATTGCATTCTCATTCAATCATCAAAAATGGAGGATTTATATAGAACCTAGTTATAGAAAATATCACTCTTCGGTAACAAGTGGTAAATATACTTTTGATGTCAATTATCAATCTTTATATTTCCCAATTGGAGGTAGATATTATTCTTATATCAACCCGAAACTATCTTTATATTACAATGTAGGTGTTGTTCTAGATCAACCTATAAATTCTACTTTTGAACATAATATTTATGATAACCCTTCAGAGATAACTTCTAAATTGGGCTATCATTTAGGAGTAGGTTTTAAGTATAATGATAGATGGGGATCAGAATTTAGATATAACTATCAAGGATCTTTATTTAGAAGTCATTACAATAATATTGATAAGTTTAAGACGTTCGAATTGAACTTTATTTATTCAATCTTTTAGTTCAATAAAAGAAAAAGGCTCGTCATAAAAACGAGCCTTTTGTGTTCTAAAACCAATTAAAAGTCAATTCTCAATAAAATAAATCAATCTTGTACTATTTTATGCTTTACGAAAATTTGAGTGTGATAATAAATACTTTAAATACAACTCAAGTTAATTATTAGGCGTAGGTGCAGGGTCTGCAACAGTAGGATGTTCTGGAGCAGGTTCAGGTACTACAGGGTGTTCTGCTGATGGTCCTTCTGGTAGCGGCTCAATGTCATTACTATCTGAACATGAGAAGAATAAAAATGATGCAATGGATATAACTAATAATTTTTTCATGATAATAAGATTGTAGATTAATTAATAATTTTCATATTTAACCAAACGGTTAAACAATGATTTAGGTTTGGGTTTTAATTTATTTTAACCTTTAAATAATGAGTAAAAAAAACACCCTAGTAATTAAGAGAATTACTAGGGTGTTTTTGATTTAAGAAGTGCTGATTAATAAATAATCTTCGGTCCTTCTTTATTCACTTTTGAAACAAATTTATCACTATCAATTCCAATAGCTTTAAATGCTTCTACTTTCGCATTGGCTATTCTTTCTGCTTTTTCCATCCCTTTACATAAAGAGAAGATTGATGGACCAGAACCAGAAATTGCTGTACCCATAGATCCAGCATATATAGCAGCTCTTTTTACTTCATCAAAACCAGGAATCAACATAGAACGAATAGGTTCTACAATAACATCTTGAAGTGATCTACCGATTAGATCATAGTTTTCTTGCTCTAAACCTGCAATCAAACCTCCAACATTACCCCATTGTCTAACCGCATCAACTAAAGGTATCTCTCCTCTTAGAATGTTTCTTGCATCTTTTGTAGATACTTCGATATGTGGGTGAACTACTGCACAACATAACTCTTCAGGTACATTTAATCGAACTACATCCAAAGGATCATAGCTTCTTACTAAAACGAAACCTCCATACAATGCAGGAGCAACGTTATCAGCATGGGCTGCACCACAAGCTACTCTTTCTCCTTCCATAGCAAACGGAAGTAATTCTTCCATACTTAATGGGTTATCAAAAAGAGCATTGACGGCAAAAGCACCTGCTACTGTACTTGCAGAAGAAGAACCTAAGCCACTACCAAAAGGCATTTTTTTATGAAGTGTTACTTCAATACCTGCTTTCTCAGCTCCAATTTTTTCTAAAAACTGATATACTGAAACTGTAGCTGTATTATCACGAGGATTTTTTGACAAACGTCCTTCATCTCCTGTAATGTCTTTAATAACTATACCCGGTTTATCGACTAATTTCATTTCGATTTCATCGCCTGGGCTATCGACTGCAAAGCCGAGGATATCAAAACCACATGCTACGTTGGCAACTGTAGCTGGGGCAAATGCTTTTACTTCTTTCATGACGTTATTCGTCCAAAGTGAGTAATTATTTTATAACATAATGAGGACGAAGCATAGCCTCGTCCCCACTTTATAAACATAAGAAGTAATTTTTTTTGATAATTAGAAATAGAAAACTACTACCTATTATCGATTACCTCTTACCTATTTTCTAGTTAATTAAGAAGTTTCCAATTGTAATGATTTCGGCAAACACTCCTGCAGCAGTTACCTCTGCACCAGCGCCAGGGCCTCTAATTACAAGTGGCTCGTTGAAATAACGACGAGATTTGAAAACTACCATGTTGTCTGATCCTACTAAACCATAGAAAGGATGTGCACTATCTACTGCTTCTAAAGCAACAGTTGCTTTTCCTTCTTCGTCTAGAGTAGCCACTATTCTTAGGGCTTTTCCATCCAACTCAGCTTCTGCTCTCTTCTTCTCAAAAAGACCATTGGCGTTTTCTAATTCTACAAAGAAATCATCAACAGTTGGCGCGTCTAAACATGCCTGAGGAAGAATTGGGTCTACTGTTACATCAGATGGTTCTAAATGATACCCCGCTTCTCTTGCTAAAATCAAGATCTTACGAGCAACATCAACTCCACCTAAATCATCACGAGGATCTGGTTCAGTATACCCCATCTCTTTTGCTTGTTTCACTAACTCTGAGAATTTCATTCCCGCAGCAAATGTATTGAACAAGTAAGATAATGTACCCGATAAGATACCTTCGATTTTAATGATCTTATCTCCAGATCTTCTTAAATCTTGAAGTGGACCAATAACAGGTAGACCTGCACCAACGTTTGTTTCGTACAAGAATTTTACTCCTCTACGTTTTGCCGCTGCCTGACATTTTAAGTAATAATCAAGGCTACTAGAGTTGGCGATTTTGTTTGGTGTAGTAATAGAGATTGAACTCAATAAGATTTTCTCATAAAGCTTTACAGCACTTTCTCCTGGAGTACAATCTACAAATACAGAGTTTGGCAAGTTCATTTCGATCATTTTCTCCACGAACAAGGCTGCATTCGATTCTTCACCGTCTGCAAGGATAGCATCTTTTTCTAAAGAGATATCAAAACCTTTATCACTAAAGACCATCTTCTTAGAGTTAGCAGCACCAACTACATTCAGACGTAAGTTACGTTCTGTAAGTAAGTACTCTGCTTGATCTCTCATCTGATTCAATAGTGTGCCACCAATTAAACCTAAGCCTAACATGAAAACATTCAACTCTGCCATATCAGACAAGAAGAAAATTTCGTGAAGGGCATTTAATGATTTATGAAGGTGCTTTTTCTCAATAACAACAGATACATTCAATTCTGATGATCCCTGTGCAATTGCAGCAATACTAACACCATTTTTACCCAATGCACTAAACAGCTTAGCTGCTACACCTGGGCGTTCTTTCATGTTCTCACCGATAATAGCCAAGATAGATAAGTTATCTTCTACCTCTACCGGGTTCACTTTACCAGAAGCCATTTCATTAAAGAATTCCTCTTCGATGATTTTCTTACTGGTAATAGAGTCTGTTGGAGCTACAGCAAATGTAATTGTATGTTCTGATGATGCTTGAGTAATCAAGATCATAGACACTCCACCTCTTGCTAATGCTCCAAATAATCTTGACGATACACCTGGAACACCAATCAAACCACTACCTGATAAAGTAATTAAAGAAATATCTTTGATAGAAGAAATTCCTTTAACTGGCCAATCTTCCTGTCCTGATGTACTTGTTACCAATGTACCTGGGAAAGAAGGATTGAATGTATTTCTAATTCTTAATGGAATATTCTTTTTAATTGCAGGCTGCAATGTTGGAGGGTAAATCACTTTAGCGCCAAAGTGAGACATCTCCATTGCTTCTTCGTAAGAAAGTTGTTGTAAAGAAAAAGCAGTTGGTACAACACGAGGGTCAGTAGTCATTACCCCGTCTACGTCTGTCCAAATTTCAATTTCTTTTACATTCAAAGCAGCACCAAAAATCGCAGCAGAATAATCTGATCCTCCACGACCTAAAGTAGTTGTTTCTCCACTTTCAGATGAAGCCACAAAACCTGTGACAATTTGCATTTTGTCTGTTTCTCCAAAATGCTTAGTAATAGCAGAATTCGTAGTCACAAAATCAACTTTTGCTCCACCAAATACAGCATTAGTACGCACTACTTTACGTGCATCCAATTGCTCTGCTTCTACCCCAATTTGAGTAAGGTATTCTGCAATAATGAAAGACGATAAACGCTCGCCAAAACTTTGTAGAATATCTAATGAGCGAAGTGATAATTCCTTCAAAAGAAAAATACCTCTTAAGATATCCTCAAGATCATTAAGTAAAAGCTTCACAAAAGCGATAGTTTTACTTTGTCTCCTTACCTCAATCAACTCGCGAATACAGGTCAAGTGGGTAGACTCAATGTCTTTTAATAATGACTTATAGGTTTCATCTCCAGAAGCGGCTCTTTCACCTACTTCTATTAGCTTATTTGTGATGCCACTCATTGCCGATACGACTACGGCAACCCTTTGTCCGTTTTGTTGATAATCGGAAAGGATACTGGCTACTTGTTGGATATTTTTCGCACTTCCAACTGACGTTCCTCCAAACTTGAGTACTTTCATCCTTGTTCCTGTTCGCTAGTCCTTAAAAAATAAACAATTCGCAATAATTAGCGATATAAGTTATAAAAGTAGTAATAATATTACTGAATCACCAAGAATTTATTAAAAATGAAAGAACTATAGAGTAAACTCTCACAACTAAGCCTTGTTTTTGACAAGATTTAATCTTTTGATATTCTCTTATCGAATTAGTGAATCAAATTTCACTATTCAAAAATTCTTTGTTTAATTGTACTAACAACACATACACAACACCAATAAACACAATGAAAACTATACTTATCTTAGGAGCAGGTCGTTCTGCTTCCTCACTAATTCATTACTTATGTGAACTCGCCAATAAGGAGAATTGGAAGATCTTATTAGGCGACTATCAACTTAGTTTGGCCGAAGAGAAAATTAAAGATTATCTGTCTGTAGCTTCTGCCTTTCAATTTGATATCAATAATGAATCACACCAACAAACTTATATTCCACAGGCAGATATTATTGTTTCTATGCTTCCGGCTAGGTTCCATATAGAAGTAGCTAAAATTGCTGTCGAATATGGAATACCGATGACCACCGCTTCTTATATCACAGATGAAATGCAAGCTTTAGATCAACAAGCAAAAGATAAAGGCATCATCTTATTAAATGAAATTGGACTTGATCCGGGTATCGACCACATGTCTGCCATGAAAATGATTGAAGAGGTAAAAGACAATGGAAATAAAATCGAAGGTTTCGAATCGTTTACCGGTGGTTTAATCGCTCCAGAATCAGACAACAACCCTTGGAATTATAAATTCACATGGAACCCAAGAAATGTAGTTATCGCAGGACAAGGGGGAGCCGTTCGATTTCTTCACAATGGCAAGTACAAATACATCCCTTATCATAAACTATTTAGAAGAACAGAAAGAATTGAAGTAGAAGGTTATGGCAGCTTCGAAGGGTACGCCAATAGAGATTCTTTAAAATACGTTGAAAAATATGAGTTAGAAGGTGTTCCTACAGTCTATAGAGGAACTCTTAGAAGACCCGGCTTCTGTAGAGCATGGAATTGTTTTGTAATGTTAGGAGCAACTGATGATAGCTATGTAATGGAAGATACAGAAAATATGACATACAGAGAGTTCATCAATTCTTTCTTAAGATACAACCCTCAAGATTCTGTAGAATTAAAATTGATGCAATACCTCAAGTTGTCGCAAGATGATTTAGAAATGGATAAGCTCAGGTGGTTGGATCTATTTTCTGATAAAAAAGTAGGTCTAAAGTCGGCCACCCCTGCCCAAATACTGCAAAAAATCTTAGAAGAAAAGTGGAAGCTTGAGAAAGACGATAAAGACATGATTGTAATGTATCATAAACTCTTCTACAAAAAAGGAGAAGAGAATATTATGAGAACCTCTCATATGGTAGTGAAAGGAAAGGACCAAACTTATACTGCCATGTCTGATACAGTAGGTATTCCATTGGCGATTGCCACAAAACTCATTCTTCAAGGAAAAATAACAAAGACAGGAACGTGTATTCCTGTACATAAAAACATCTACGAACCTGTGCTTACAGAGTTAAAAGAACATGGTATTGAGTTTGTCGAAAATGAAGTAAAAATGAGTACGCAGGAACTTTCAAGTTTATAATCATTTTACTTTCTTTGCGACATCACATATTTACCATTTTTTTCATGAAAGAAGCCATCACCTATGGCCTTTTGGCCTTTACATCTTTCTTTACACTCATCAATCCGGTAGGAATTATGCCGGTGTTCATGACTATCACTAATCAGTTAGAGAAAAAAGAAAGAAAAAGAACGGCTCTTAGAGCCACTTTAATTGCGTATTGTTTCTTGATTTTCTTTGCAATTTCAGGACAATCTTTATTCAAATTTTTCGGTATTTCTATCGATTCACTTAGAGTAGTAGGCGGTATTATCTTCTTCTTAGTTGGTTTCGATATGCTTCAAGCTAGATTAGGTAGCGTGAAGGTAACCAAAGATGAAATTCATGAATATGCCAAAGACGTAGCCATTACTCCCTTAGCAATTCCTATTATTTGCGGACCAGGGTCTATTGCCAATGCCATTATCTTAATGGACAATGCAGGAGATAGTCCATTTAAAATGGGTGCTTTGTTTGTTGCTATCACACTTGTTTTAGCAATAACTTGCCTTAGTTTATTAGGGGCAAGTCCAATTATGAAAGTACTTGGTGATACAGGTAACAAGTTAATGCTTCGTTTAATGGGCCTTATCGTTATGGTAATGGCAGTAGAATTTTTATTTGCAGGATTAGGACCATTGATTCAACGATTTATAATGAATCAATAAGTTTAAAATACATAAACCAAAAGGGCTTCAATCTAATTGAAGCCCTTTTGGTTTATATTAATTTGACATTAAAATATTGAGTTTACATATTTTTTGCCTTTAAACGATAATCAATTTTATCGACTCTTTGTCTACCATAAATAGTAGAATATTTCACATAAATAGGAATTACCTTATCGATATAATGACCTTTAGGTATTGGAATCTCTAATACACCTCTATTCTCATACATTTTGACGAAAACTAAATTTTGATCCCAATCTTCTGCAGTCTCTAATGGTAACGTTTCATCCTTTCGTATAAAAAACTTTGTTTTTTTACGTCTTAAATCCAAGGTTAACTCTAATACCACTTTACCATAACTCTTTACATCATCATTTAATTTTACTTGAATCTTAGGGTATTTTGTTTTTTCTTTTCCAGTACTTAAATATTCTTTTAGATCTGTAGTTACATCACCATTCTTGTATGTTTCAATAGCTTTTACCTGACCATTATCGTGATAGAACTTTCTTTTAGTTACATATCCGTTTTCATAAAATGCCTCTTTATAAAGTGTTCCATCTTTAGCAAATTGTTTTGCCACACCATGTTTTTCTCCATTTACATAAGTAATAGCCATATGTAACTTTCCATTCTTGTGAAAGGTCTTCGCAATTCCATCTCTTTTACCATTGACATACCGGATGACCGATTTTTTTATTTTAGTGCCTTTATGATAAGTTACTTTTACTTTATCATTTGAGGTGTTTGCTACTGCTACTTCTGGATTACCGAATGAGAAACCTTCATTAAAATCAAAATAAAGTTTGATAGAGGTAATAACAAGTGCTACACCAATAAGAAGGAAGATTTTATTATTATTAGTCATGAATAGTTTGATATAAATACATAGACAAAAAAAAGACACCCGAAGGTGCCTCTAATTTACTCTTTATTTTTTTCTAACCATTGTAATCTTCTCTCATCTGCTAAATGTTTGATTTCAAAGTCTTCAAAAACTGCTTCGAAACCATCTCCATCAGGACTGGCTGCCATTACGCCAACCATCAAAGGTTTATGATCTGGCAAATAAGCTAGATTACTCATCTGATAAGTTTTACCATCCAATGAATAAGATATTTCTACTGCATCCTGACGTCGAATTGCTTTAATCCAAATCGACTTCGGTTTACCTTCTAAAGCAACAACACTCCAGCTAGAATGTTCATTTGTTACTACTGCAGAGAAATTATAAACTCCATCCACATATTCAATACCCGTTTTTATCCAATGTTTCTCATCAATTCTAAACATAAGACCCATTTGGTCGAAACGAGTTTTATAGGCTCCTGTAATTTTCACATTCACTTCAAACTCTCCACCTCTCGTTTGATAATAGAAAGGGCCATCATCTACAGTAAAACCATAGTGTGTTTTTCTCCAGTAATCTGTCTGACCAGTTACCTGCATTGTTAAGGTGTTGTCTTTCACTTCCCACTTTTCGGGAGCATTAAACCATTGCATTGTTTTCGGATTCATCTGGGCAAATAAATAAGATGATGTCAATAACATACATCCAATTAAAAGGATTTTTTTCATAATAAATCGTTTAATATTTAGAGCACAAATATAAGTACAAAATTCCTTTTCAAATACTATTATAATTGATTTTTACCAAGGAATAACATACCCTAAATCAAAGCTTAAACTGGTCTCTTTTTGACTGATATTGTATTCATATGAACCACTGATATTAAAGTTCTGCTTCCCCAATTTAAATTGATAACAAACCATCAATCCAGTACTCCAATCTCCATCAGTCCATTGATATTGCCGAGATATTTGATCATTATCCATCACTCCTTTAGCTAAACCAGTTCCAATAGACCACTTAGAATTTATCTGATAATTTATGGTAACTGCACAATTAAAAGTAGCTGTATTTTCTATTCCTCTATTTTCATTCGATAAGGTTGTTTCATTGTCCCACATCACACCTATTCCATAAGCAAAAGGTCCTTTCCCTATTTGTTTATTATAATCTACCGACCAACCATAAAAAGAAGCATTTCTGTCCAATTGATTACCGTAACTTACTGCAACTCCAAATACACCCTTATCTTTTAAAGGTTGATCTAAGGTTTGTGCCGAAAGTATTGTATTCCAAAACATAAATACGATAAATAGAGAACTGAGAGAAAATGATGTTGGGAAACCATTTTTTATGTTCTTCATAGTAAAAAGATTTGTTCTAATACAAATGGACCATTTACTGTCAAAAACCCTATTTGATTGGTCTATCTAGCGTTCTCTATGAGTTAAGTAAAAAGCCACCTCAATAAAATCAAGGTGGCTTTTCGATTAGTTATGCTTGTAGAGTGTTTATCAAATAATAATTTCCTGATGAGATACTACTTCTAAATTATGGTTGTACCTCAAAAGATTTCTTGATAAATGCCAATGCTTCCTTATTTGCATTTTGAGCATCTGCTTCATTATATCTATCCGATGAAGGGTTAGCAAAGGCATGATCTGATCCATACATTTTTACTGTTAGGTTTTTCCCTGCCTCCTTCATGTTTTGTTCAAATTCTTTGGCCACTTCTGGATTGATCCATTTATCTTTCTCTCCAAAAATGCCTAAAACATCACATTTTAATTCTTTCAATCTTGCCACATCTTTTACTGGCATACCATAATACATTACACAACCTACTGCTTGCTGATCTACTTGAAGTGCTGACTGTAGAGACCAACCACCACCAAAACACCAACCTACAGTTGCTACTTTAGCATCTTTACCAATGTAAGCCAAAGCTCCTTGTATAATCGAAGCGGCTCTTTTAGGGTCACATGCTTTCATGTACTTACTTGCTTCATCTCTTGTCGTTCCCACTTTTCCGTCATATAAGTCTAATGCAATAATATTGACATCACTTAAATCTTTTGCATACCTATCCGACTCATTTCTCACATAATCATTCAATCCCCACCATTCATGGAATACAAATAAATACTTTGATGATTTCTTCTTGGATTTTACAAAATAGGCTTCTCCATTTTCACCATCAGCCACAGTAAAAGAAATACGTTTTCCTTTAAACTTTGTCTTATCCAAAGTTCTTGACATGCTATGTGCATCACGAAATTCCTTCTGATTGGTAAACTCTGCAAATGCTCTTGCAGATTCAATATCTGCATGACACAATACTGCTTCTTTGGGTTCTGATGTTTGGTGAAATGAGAGAAAAGAAAGTCCTATCAAAAAGAGGAGAGATAGAAAGATGTTTAATTTTTTCATAGTAGAAATCGAGTGTAGTTTAAATATTGATACAGAAATATATTGAGATCATTTTAAAAATGAAAGTCATAAGGATAACTCCACATATTTATTTTAGTTTTCGATTGTCTGATTTAATTTTGGAAAGACATTCATAAAAAATATATCAAATGCTAAGTTTAACTGATAGCGGAAAAGACCTACCTGTACTTGTTTTAATTCATGGGTTCTGTGAAAATAAATCTATTTGGAATGATTTCACTCCAGCACTTACTCCCTTTTTCAGAGTAATCTGTATTGACCTACCCGGTTGTGGTGATAACAACGATATTAATCACCCAAACCCACAGTTAAGTGATTTTGCAGATGAAATCCATCACACTTTACAACAATTACAACTTCCTAAATATACCATGATTGGTCATTCATTGGGAGGATATGTCACTTTAGCTTATGCAAAAAAATACGCTTCCTCATTAAATGGTATCGGGTTATTTCATTCTACAGCATTTGAAGATGATGAAGCAAAAAAAGAAGTACGTATCAAAGCAGCCAATTTTGTAAGAGAAAATGGAATCAGAACATTTGTAGCTCCAATGATAGGAAATCTTTTTGCAGAAAAAAGAAGAGAACAACATAGATCAACAATCCATCAGATTATTACTGAAGCAGAAACAGAAAGTATAGACAGTATTGCCAAAATTTCTTTAGCGATGAAAGACAGAGGTGATAGTGCCAAGCTACTTACACAACTAAATATCCCTGTATTATTTATAAACGGCAAAAAAGATGGTGCTGTACCTTTAAATAAAAGCGTTGAACAAAGTCATCTTCCAAACGATGCACATGTTTATTACCTAGGAGATGTTGGACATATGGGAATGTTTGAAGAAAAATTGAAATGCCAACAAATAGTGATGAACTTCCTTACTTACGCTAATAATCACTAAGCTTTACCTCATAAATGATGATCATGATCTGATTTATTTAGTTTTTTTACACTCTATTTTTGACCAATCAGTCCAAAAGGGAAATATTGTTAAGTTGAAGTGAAAAATAGCATAACAAAATGGCTTTTGAATACTGCACCTTTGTAATGTTCAATAAAGAAAACAACTAAAAAAATATAGACATGAAAAAGATTAATAACATCGAGGAGTATAATACACTAGTAGCACAAGGAAGCCCTGTATTGTTAGATTTTTACGCAGATTGGTGTGGGCCTTGTCAAGCTTTATTACCTACTGTAGAAAAGCTTTCAGAAGAATACGAAGGGAAAGTAACTATTCAGAAAGTGAACATCGAAGAAGTTCCTGAATTAGCTACGCTTCATAAAGTAAGAAGTATTCCAAACCTAGTATTTATCAAAGACAACGAAGTAGTCAATACACATGTTGGTTTTGCTGGAGAAGACGTTTTAAGAAATCACTTAGACGCACTTTCTAACTAAATCAAATTTTTATATCTCATTTTTCAATCAAAAATTAAACACTATTATATCATGGCTCAATTTAACATACCAACAATCGACCAAGTATCAGCTCAAAATCAAGAGATTTTTGAACAACTAAAAGGAAAACTAGGTTTTGTACCTAACATCTATGCTTACATCGGCAAGCATGACACTGGTTTAGGTGATTATCTCAACTTCTCAGGTAGAAAATCTACTTTATCTAATAGAGAAAAAGAAGTGATTAATCTTACAGTAAGTGAATACAATGGATGTGAGTATTGTTTATCAGCACACACTCAAATTTCGAAGATGAATGGCTTTTCTGAAGAAGAAATTATTCAGATCAGGTCAGGAAACATACAATTTGACGACAAACTAAAAACACTCGGAGAATTTGCTAAAAAAGTAGCTCAAAATAAAGGTAATGTGGATGAAAGCAGTCAGACAGCTTTCTTTAATGCAGGATACAACGAGAAAGATTTAATTGATGTTGTACTAAGCATTTCAGAAATATCTGTGACTAATATTATTCACAACCTGACAAAAATAAATGTGGATTTCCCTAAAGCACTTCCTTTAGAAGGAATCTCACAAGCGTCATAACCCATATCATCAACTTGTCGAGTATTGAGTAGGTAATTATTTTCGGATAGTTATCTACTCATTTTTATATTAAGCGATGAACATTTGAACTTGGGTAAAATGAGAGGATTATTTTTTAATCTAATCAAGGTAAAGCTAAAGAGCATAGTCATAATTCTAATGTAAAATTGATTAAAAAAGAAAGGCTAAAACTTCCAATTTTAATTGTTCAACTGCTTTAAAAGTAATTATCTTAGTCGCTATGAAATTTCAGAAACCTACAGGAGAATATTTAGAGCTCTTAGATCTAACATCCACTTGTGATCTTGATTTACTAAATGGAAATGAAGGAAAACTAAGTATGCTATGGTTTACCTCAGACAACAACACACTTATTATTGATGGTCGTGAAAGACAATTTGATAATAATGAAGTTATTTTCTTAACGGAGTTTCATCATGTCGAAAAAGTGGCTATACAATCTGCTAAATTTCTTCGTTTTAATAAATCGTTTTATTGTATTGTTAATCACGATAGTCAAGTAGGCTGTAAAGGAGTATTATTCTTTGGATCACATAGTATCCCAAGAGTTAATCTATCGAATGAAGATGGAGAAATGCTTATTTCTCTATGGAAAATTTTTGATTATGAAATGCAATCTGCAGATGAGCTACAATTAGAAATGCTGCAGATGTTATTAAAAAGGTTACTGATTTTGTGTACAAGAATTCTAAAAAAACAGACTTCCCTATCAGAATTAGAAGATGATAAACTTACCATAGTCAAAGAGTTTAATTATTTAGTAGAACGTCATTTTAAAGAAAAAAAGACGGTGGCAGAATATGCCGATCTATTAAATAAATCTCCGAAAACACTTTCGAATGTATTTAAGCTTCTAGGTCAAAAAACACCTTTACAATTTATACAGGAAAGAATACTCTTAGAGGCTCGAAGACAAATAATATATACCGATAAAAGTATTTCCGAAATAGCTTTTGAGCTAGGCTATGAAGATATCCAAGCTTTCAGCCGATTCTTTAAGAAAGCAGAAGGAAGTAGCCCAAGTGAATATAGGGCACAAAAAAAAGTCAGCTGATGTAATCATCAACTGACTTTTTTATTTGAACTAAATATAATTAGTTCTTAGCCTCTAAAACAGCTAAATATTTTTTCGCATCATTTACTTCTTGAGACTGAGGGTACTCAGAGATTACATTCTCATAAGTAGACTTTGCCTTAGCAACGTCACCTTTTGCTTCGTAAGTAAATGCTAACTTCATCATGTAAGCAGGAGTGAAGTCTTTGTTTGGTTGGTAGTTTACGGCATCTTTATAAGAAGATACTGCAGCATCCAAGTTCTCTAATTGTACGTAAGCATCGCCAATTAAAGCATAAGCTCTACCTTGAACTAAAATATCTTTAGAAGAGAATTTGTTTAAGTGATCAATTGCTTTATTGTATTCACCCATTCTTAAGTAAGCAACACCTGCATAGTAATTAGCAAGACCAGCTGCTTTAGTTCCGCTGTATTTGTCTGCAATAGCTAAGAAACCAGAAGTTTGAGCAGCAGCATCACCATTTAAAGCTTTGTTTAAAGAATCTTTTTCTAAGTAAAACACCGCTGGAGATAATTCAGCTTGAGCCTTAGAGTTTTGAGATTCTAAATTCATTCCGTATAAGAAGTAAGCAGCAACAATAACTACAATTGCAGCTACAACACCAATTACACCGTTTTTATTTTTATCAAGAAAACCTTGAGTTTCAATAATACGTTCTTGTAATACCTCAGCACTCTCAAATACCTCGTACTCCTTGTGTTCCTCGTGAGTATTACCTTTCTCTACTTTTTGTTTTTTTTCTTTCATGATTGCCATGTATGTAGTATTAGGTTCGCCCTAAATAGTTTTGTTCATATTATTCAGTCGGCAAATTTATAAAAAATCCTCTAAACTTAATATTTTTCATCAAGGTTTAGAGTTAAAAAAGTTCATAAATACACTTAATTCATAAAAAAAGCTGTTCTTTTAAAAGAACAGCTTCTCTATTAACAAAATTTGCTAGGCAAATTATGAGTTTAAGAAAGGATAATTTTCCTCTACATAAACGTCAGTATATGCTTCTGATTTATCAGGGAATGGAGAATCTTCAGCAAATTTAACTGCATCCAATACTTTGGCTTTTAAGCTTTTGTCGAATTCTTTCAACTCTTCTTCAGTAGCCCATTCGTTCTTTAAAATCGTTTGTTTTACTTTCTCGATAGGGTCTTGTGCCTTGTACTCAGCTACCTCTTCTTTCGTACGGTATTTTGCTGGATCAGACATCGAGTGACCTTTGTAACGGTATGTTCTGAACTCTAAGAAGTAAGGACCTTTACCGGCACGTACGTGAGCTGCAGCTTCTTCCATTGCAATATGAACTTCTTCTACAGTCATACCATCTACAGGGCGAGAAGGAATATCATAAGCAGCACCCAACTCATACAAGTGGTGTACATTTGATGTTCTTTCTACAGAAGTACCCATTGCATAACCGTTATTTTCTACAATAAAGATTACTGGTAACTTCCAAGCCATTGCCATGTTAAATGCTTCGTGCATTGCTCCTTGACGGATTGCACCATCACCAAACATAGTTACACAAAGGTTCTTAGTTCCTTTATATTTTTCAGAAAAAGCAATTCCTGCTCCCATTGGGATTTGAGCACCTACGATACCATGACCACCTGCGAAGTTGACACTTTTATCGAAAATGTGCATTGAACCACCTTTACCTTTAGTAGTACCTGTTGCTTTACCGTACATTTCTGCCATCACAGCACCTGGGTCAGTACCCAACATGATTGGATGAGCGTGATCACGGTAAGCAGTGATATAACTATCGTCTTTGGTTAACGCAGAAACTTGACCAGCAGCACAAGCTTCTTGTCCAATGTAAAGGTGACAGAAACCTCTAATTTTTTGCTGACCATATAACTGAGCCGTTTTTTCCTCAAAACGTCTTACTAATAGCATGTTTTCATACCATTCCCAGTATTGCTCTTTTGAGAAGGCACGCTCTTCTTTCAGTACTTTTTCTTCTTGAGACATCTCTTACGGTTGTTGAGTGTTAGCTATCTACATTTAGGGATGCAGAGGCTAAAAGATATATTTTAAATTTTTCGTTTTCGCCCCAAATCTGCTAATAAATCGCTAAAAAAACAATCTTATTTGCTTTCAATATTTAACCTAAAGTGATTTTTGTCAATTTTATCACACTTCTTTGCTAATAATTGTTGTTTAGGGGCAACGACATTAATTCTTTTTCACATGTACACCCTGTCCCCATGTGATACAATGCAAGTCGATCAAAATCAATGGTTTTTCCTTCCAAGTTGTTCTCCATTTTATTATTTCCTTGTCCTAAAGTGATGTGAGGTTGATAGTTTTTACCCGAATTTTCATCAAAAAATGTATTCAAATACTCTACTCCAGAAAAAGGCATATTTTTATTAATTACACAGAAGTCTGTATTATTTTCCTTTTCCATTTGATTAAAATGATACCTTTTCATCAGAGCACAAATACTATGGTGCAATCCAATTAAACTATTGTTTAACTCTAGATTCCAGCCAATAGTATTTATATTATGTTGATAAAGTGATGTAATTTTTAAAGAAGACAATTCTGAGAGGTCCAATATCTCTAAATAAACTTTTAATTTACTTATCAACTGATCAATAGCATTCTCTTCTACCCTACACATTCCTATTGATAAATGAGGAATCGAATGTTGTTTTCCTAACTTCAATACCGTATTTGGTAGACTTTGATTGCTATCAACTAAAATGTCGATCCATTCTTTTGATGGTATTAACACTAGATCAAGAGCGATATATTGCTTCATTATTACAGCCTTTCATTAATTTTCATCAAAAAATTTTTATTTGATGCAACCTATGTATTTTTCTTTGGTCTTTAGATCAATACTAGTGCAAATTAATTATCAAAAAAATAAAAGCAGGAAACTCTTCAACAATCATTTACGATCTGCTTTAACAAAAACTATTTTATTATGGTCAAATTAAGATTACTATCACTTTCATTATTAGGTGCTCTTCTACTTTCTATCACTTCTTATGGACAGGAAGAAAAAAGGAATACAGATTTTTATTTTTCAGGAGGTATGGAAATTATATTTTCTGGAATGACCGCTAATAACATCAATAACCAAGAATATGGAAATGATGTGATTCGATTTGCACCTGTATTTAATGGACAAACGTATTTCAATATGGATTTTGGAAAACATTTTGGCCTTTTTGCAGGAGTTTCGATCAAAAACTTAGGGTTTATTTTTGATGTACCTGATGCCTATAAAGCAGATGTCGGTTCGGGAAGAGTCAGAAAAAAAATGAGAACCTATAATGTCGGTATCCCAATGGGGTTTAAAGTAGGCAACCTTGATGGTTTCTTTGTATATGGAGGTTACGAAATTGAGCAACCAATCCATTATAAAGAAAAAACCTTTGTAGGAGAAAGTAAAAAATATAAATTCTCAATATGGTTCTCAGATAGAGTAACAACTCAACAAAGTGTGATGTTGGGAATTCAATTTTCTAAAGGATTAAATATGAAATTTAAATATTATCTAGATCCTTTCTTTAATGAATCTTGGGGTAGTGATCAAGAAAGTATTCATGGTACTACATTAAGCTATAATCAAATAACTGGCAATGTATTCTACTTCTCTCTTAACTGTGATATTTTTGATACAAAACGTAAAATCAATAGAGTAAAAAAGGCAAAAGTATCTGTTGATTTTTAAAATACATATATCTCAAAACGAGCTCGTAATATTCGTATTGCGAGCTTTTTTTATATAATTTTCTACCTAGAACTAAACACTAAAATATTTTTTTAAAAAAAATCCTTGTCTAGTGTAACATTTTCAATTCGATTGTATCTAAAGAATTGAAAGACAAAAAAATTAACGCTCTCAATGATTAACTAATGAAATTTGAAGAAATATATCAGAACTATTGGCAGAAAGTCTTTCGACTTGCAATGGGGTATGTTAATGACCATGACCTTGCCAAGGATCTGACACAAGATGTTTTCATCATTGTGTATCAAAAGCTTTCTACTTTCAATAAGCAATCAAGCATTGGTACTTGGATTTTTAGAATTGCATCAAATACTTGTTTAAGATCGGTAGAGAAACGACAAAAGCAACAAACTACTGACCTTCCGCAAGATTTATCTTCATCCGAAAATCAGTTTGAAGATAATGATCAAATCAAATTCTTATACCAATGTATTTCAACACTTTCTGAAATTGATCGATTGATTATTTCACTTGAACTCGAAGAAGTTCCACAAAATGAAATTGCTGAGATTGTAGGAATGTCGAATGGAAATGTTCGTACAAAAATCCACAGAATTAAAGAAAAATTAAATAAAAAAATGTTACGTTATGAGTACTCTTGATTTAAAAAATTTATGGCAACAACAATCTTCTTCACAACCTAGTATTGAAGAAGTTTTGCAAAAGGCGAAATCTTATAAGAAAAAGTCACTACAATCTATTATTGTAAGTTATTTCACTGCAATTGGTATTATTGGATATTTACTTTTTATTGGTTTCTACTATAATCCTGAATTAGTTTTGACCAAAATAGGAATAGGTTTAGCTATAATTGGCACTTTGGTATTCCTTATCTCAAGTAATACCCTACATAAATTGATTAATAGCATTCAATTTGATGAAAATACTAGAAATTATATCAAAAAATTAAAAGCAATAAAAGAGCAGCAGAGAAAAATTCAAACCACAACAATATCTAGTTATTTTATTCTCTTCTCTGCTGGAATGGGAATCTATTCATTCGAACTTTTAGTAGCTCTAAATCCTAACTATTCTATTCCTTTTGCAATTGGAACAGTAATTTGGATCGCTATCAATTGGTTTGTGTTTAGACCAAAAGTCATTAAAAAACAAACAGCTAAAATTGATACTCTAATACAATACTTTGGAGATTTAGAAAAAGGAACTAATTAAAAAAATAGGATGTCTCACTTAAATCTGAGACATCCTATTTTTATATGACATTGAGTTCTATCTTCATTCTTCACTCAAAAAAACTATCTTCTATCGAATTTACTTAACTCAAATACTTTTTCAAGAATTTGACGATCATGAATAGTAAAATCTGCTTTACGTCTTGCAAATACACGTTCCGCAATTTCTATCATTTTATCTAAATCGGCTACGTCGTTCGATTCGATCGCTCCCCAAGCAAAAGAAGGGATATGTTTTGGTGGAAAACCTCCTCCAAAAATATGTGCTGAAACTCCAACCACTGTACCTGTATTAAACATGGTGTTGATCCCTGCCTTACAGTAATCAGCCATCATCATTCCGCAAAATTGTTGCCCTGTACTTACATAGTTCCTATCTGCGTAACTCCATACTCTTACAGGACCGTAATTATTTTTTAGGTTAGAATTGTTGGTATCAGCTCCTAAATTACACCACTCACCTACAACAGAATTACCTAAATAACCGTCATGGGCTTTATTAGAATAACCAAAAATAACAGAGTTATTAATTTCTCCACCTACTTTACAATGAGGCCCGAAAGAACAATCTTCTCTAATTTTTGCTCCCATATTTATACGTGTACCTTCTCCAATAGCACAAGTACCTTGAATAATGACACCTTCTTCAATCACTGCATTTTTACCAATATAAATTGGTCCTTTTTGTGCATTAAGAATTGCCGCTCTTATTTCGACACCTTCTTCTACAAAAATATTAGCTCTACCGTAAACTACTGTATGCGGATCTTCGATATGATGTGAGTGTCTCCCTCTTGTCACCACTTCGAAATCTTCCATGATCTGCCCTCTATTTTGAGTAAAAATTTCCCAAGGGTGCTTTATCAAAACCACCTCTTCTTGAGGAACTTCAATTTTTTCAAAATCTCCAGCCTCACTATCCAAAGTATTAAATTGATGTGAGGTATGAAGAACGAGAAGATCCTCTCCACAAACCAAACCTTGTCCTTCTTTTAACTCTTTAATTCTATTTAAAATAGTCTTATTAGGGCATAAAGAACCGTTGATATAATACTGATCACTACCATGTTTTAAAGGAAATTTCCCTTGTAGATAATCGTCTGTTAAAAAAGACACAGAGGTATTGAAAGCTCTTTCCCACTTTTCGTAAATCTTAAAAATACCCACACGGATATCTGCAATCGGACGAATAAATGTAAAAGGAAGAAGTTTGACTCTCGTTTTAGGATTGTCGAATAATATAATATTCATGATCAATAGAGATAATGATAGAACAAGTTGGGATACTTGCCCTGAAAACGCACAATTAAAAAATTTGTTACACGGACGCTTAGTATAACATTCTTGTTTAAGCCAAAAAAATTTCGAATAATTTAGACTTACACAAAAATGCACTCTTAATTCTGATAAACAAAAAAAGCCATGATTTCATGAAGAAACCATGGCTTTTTGTACAGAAAAATAAAATTATTTTTTACCGTATCTTTTGTTGAACTTGTCAACACGTCCAGCTGCAGAGATAGCTGCTTTCTTACCAGTGTAGAACGGGTGAGAAGCTGAAGAAATCTCGACTTTGAATAAAGGATAAGTTTCACCTTCGTGCTCAATAGTCTCAGTTGTTGCAACTGTAGATCCAATAAGGAATTTTTCGTTAGAAGTCAGATCGTGAAATACCACTGTTCTGAAATCCGGATGAATGTCTTGTTTCATCTTAATATTATTTTTTTTACTTTTTCTGTAATCCCAAATCGAAATGCAAAAGTAGTATAATTAAGCTATTGATACAAAATATCTTGTGACTTATTCTGTAACAACTATAAATATTCATCAAAATAGAGGCAATTAACTCAATTCCAAGGTGCTATACTCACCACTTGTGAATAAGTCTCTACTATATTCCTCTGATTTTCAAGATGAATATATAAAATAAATTGTCCATACATTCTCTCTCGACTATCTGTTGTTCCGTCCCATTTTACTGTTCCTCCTGACGAAAGTGTATAATTTTGAACAAGTTCTTTTATTTTCTTTCCAGACAAACTATAAACGTCCATTCTAAAAATTCGAACCATCTGTTCAGATACATTTTTTACTATCAGATAGTCATCAATTCCATCTTCATTGGGTGTAATCAATCTCTTATTTATAGATAAACCACCTAAAGACATCTCATGTACATTGGTATTTTCAAACCTTGAATTTCTTTTTGTTGGCGTTGCATACCCCACATTGCTTGTCGCAGAAGCCCAATTAGTGTTTTCATCTGACGCCTCTTGATAAGATATTCTTTCTAAAGAGACATCCTCCGTATCTCTAAGGTAACTTTGATGCTGATGTTCTCCATAAGTCATTTCCTCTATCAACTGATTTCCTTTCCATAAACTAAGACTACCTCCTGCATTAGGTAATGATGGTAATTTCATTTCGATGATATTTTTTTCATCTATGTCATTATAATTACTCATTAAAAGCACTTTTTCATCTGATAAGACAATCCAAGAATGTGGATTTACCCACAAAATATCATCATCAGAAACGATTTGATGGTATTCTTCTCCATTGGAAAGCCACCAATCGTTTAATAAAACAGGTACATCTGCAGCATTGTACAATTCCACAAAGTCAGTATTTAAAACACTCGGATCAAAAAGTATTTCTGATAAAAATAAGGATGGGTTTTCTGATGAAATTTGAATGACTTCTGCCGTCTGACTCATCGCATTTCCAAAACAATCTGTGGCTTGTTCTATATTAATATGATCTAACTCCTCATCACTTTTTATCACACTTATTAATTGATGTCCATCAAAAACAAAGTCTTTTTGTTCCAAAATAAATGCTGGGGTTTCAACTCTAATTTTATTTGATTTTCTCTCTGAAATAACCTCATCAAAAATAAATAAAAGCGTATCATTTATGGCATATACCTTTTCTAATAATGGTGGTTGTTGATCAATAATATTGGCACTTACGGAATTTTTTTCACCTGCTGTCCCTCCATTATTACTAATAGAACTTGTCCAATTCACTCCTTCAAAACAATCATTGGATATATCAATACGCTCTAACGACCATCCTCCATTTTTCTTTTCGGCGTCATTATGATAGTCTTTGTGATAAAACACCTCATCTACCAATCCTAAATCCTTGTTTAAAATGCGTAGATCTCCAGAGGTATTATTTAAACTCTTCCAATGAGGTAAACCCACTACATTTTTGTCACCGAGAAACTTATCTACCTCATTTTCATCACATAAGACAGCATAACCTCCCGGAATAATACAATTATTAGGCAACTGAATAGTATCGTTGTTCAATAACATTATGCACTCAGAGAGCAATAGGTAGTACATCGAATTGTTATGTATTTCTATATACTCTGTTTCAGGCATTTTCACCTTTGGTGAATGATCAATCATCAACTCACTTACTAACATTTGTTGATATTCGACTTTTTGAGGCAATACAAAGGGTTTTTGATAGTAAAATTGAAAGTTGCTAAAACAATCAACAAAGTTATCAACAGTTAAAAATATCAACATTCCGGTAGGTAAATCCTTTTCAAAGCTGATGATCAGAGTGTAGTTATCAACAAATTCGAGGTTATTCACAGAGTTATCAACATTTAAAAGAGAGTAATTCGTTGTATTATTCACAGAATCACCTCTTATCACTTCATCAAATACTACTTGTATAGACCTACTACTTACCCACGTAATTTCTTTAATTTCAGGTGGTTTAGTATCTTCTAAAAATGCAAAAATACTATTTTCCCTACCTAATGTGTTTCCAGAAAGGTGTTGACAACTTTTCCAATTTCTATTATAATCACAAAAGAACGTGGGGTCCACTCTTTCTAATGAATAACCTCCTTTGAAGTGAATATTTTCATTATTAATAAAAGGGTACTGGACCTCGTCGTATAATTGCTCATCAAAATAGAGTTGTAGACTACCTTTATTATTATGTAGTGTTGGTAACTTATCGATTTTAATAAGATGTAGAGAATCATCAAAAAGAAAAGCGTCTTCTGCATTTACTACAATTGCATATGAATCAGGTGGTAATTGTATTGAAGGTAATGACACGACTTCCTCTTGAAAAATCAAATAGCCACCCCAAAGAGAGATACTATCTTTAGAGGAATTATAAAGTTCGATATATTCAGCGACTGGACTCCCATAACTAGGGGTAGGATCAATCATTATTTCATTTAAAACAAGATGATGTGATAAAGGTAAATCAGGTGTGAAAAATAGAAACTGATGCTCGTTCATCTTATTCAATGAAGCATCTTCTAAACCTGCCTGCACTTTCAAAATATTTTCTTGATTAAACTCCAATTCTTGCTCCAAAACCAATACCACCTCATCTCCTTTTAACTCCACTTGAATTATAGTATAATTTTCAATAGAAAACCGTTCATTAATAACAGAACGTTCAGATAATTTTTCAGAGTACTGAAGACGAATATGTCTTCGGTCCATCGTTTCTAGACGCATTAAATAAGGAGGAGATCGATCTAATTGATAAGTTATGGAAGAAGAAGTTAATAGGTTACCACCACAAAGCTCTACTTGATTGATCAAAATTTCATAGGATTGACTTTCTTCTATTGCTTGACTGAGGGTAACAAACACCTCTTTACCTTTCACTTGATAGTGAGCAATTCCACTATTTTCATCAAAAAATATATCTTGAATATTCTCTTCAAAAGATAGTTGGATATGATATTCATCAAGAATTGATAGTTGATGATAAATTTCATCAAAGGGTATAAAAACAGAGGAATCATTAGAAAAGTAAACCACATGTTCTACAATTGTTGATTCGATGTTTTGATTATCCAGCAGACCATAAAACGTCACATTATCTCCGTATAATAAAGGAAGAGAATAAATATTTTTAGAGCATCCTTCCCAAGCTATTTCCACTTTTTGATGGTTTACTTTTAAAGAATCTATAGAAGAAATCGGCTCAGTAAAAACAACATGAGTACCTGTGTCATGAGTTTCAAAGTGGCTTATATTAGGAGGAATGGTATCGAATACAAAAGATAAATAACGGTTTTTTATCAAATTACCCTTTAGATCCTGAAGGTGCCTCACTTGTAGTTTATAACTTTTACTATCTTCTAACAAAGATGTATCTAGTGCTAACACCACCTCATTATTAATATTACTTTCTACTTTAGTTACATATCTATTATCAATATGATAATTAAATTCATCAAGAAGTACACTATCTTCCATCTGTTCCGAAAATGTTATTTTAAACAAATTAGGAGGGATAAAATAATGGGCTACCACTCTTGGTTTCTGAGTATCAAAATGAATTAAAAAAGTAGTATTCAAACTATTTTCAAAGGTATCCTTCAGTGACGAAACTGAGAAGTTAATATTTTTATTTTCTGGAAAAGGTGCTTCAAAATAAAGCAGTAAGGTGGTATCATTAATTGATTGATGAGAAGATTCAATTGTAATATCATTCTGATAAAAAGAATTAAAAGAGGAGTCTAAGAAAATTTCTTCCGAAAAAAATAGTTTTAGGGTGAATGGATTGACTATTTCATAGGACAATAGTTTAGGTGGTTGTGTATCGGTATAAAAAGTATCTATTTGATATTCTAATAAGATATTTTTTTCATTGTCACATATATAATCAAAAGACAATTTTACGACAGCATTTTGTTGTAACACTTCTGACAATTGTAATTCTAAACTAGTTGAATCAATAAACAATACGCTTTCTATAGTATTCCCTTGAAGTTCAAAAAGTGATGTTTCACCACAATCCAGCTGTATTTCTTCATTAAATTTAATTTGAATAGATGCATCATTTATAAATGAAATCCCCTCGACATAAGGAGGAAACACATCTTTTTGTTTTATCTTTTTCTGAAAGGTAAAGTGTTTATAAAAAAAGGCATCTGACCTACTCGAGGCAGTAAAGGTGGATGAAATACCAGACAGGATTTCATCATCCGAGATTCGAAGTGTAAACGAAGCTACTTTCTGATTGTTAACTTCAATCCACCAATTTTGATTCACATGATAAACTAAAATGTGATTCCAATCTTTGTAGTTCCACTCAATATCCTTTTCTAAAAGAGAGATTTCTTGATGAACAACATTTAACCTTCTCCCAAAAGAAATTTGAAGAGAGCTTGAAAGAAGCAAAGTCGAATAATTTGTTTTTTGTAGAGTAGAAGAAACTTCAAAATCATTTTTAATTGCCAAAGACCACATCAAAGTATCTTCCGAAGGTGCATACTTATAAGGTATAGCTCTAATAAATTGTATTTCCCTTTTACCACTTCCTCCTTCAGAAATTAATTGTAATGTCGAATCATCTTTAAACTGATACCCTCCTTCAGAAAGGGTTCCTGATGAAAAAAACTTTTCGACCCAATCGCTTTTTTCTCCAAAATGATAGAAATATTCACTTGGAGAAAGCGTGGAATTTCCAAATAATAGTAGTGCAGTTGCATTAAATAATAATGCAAAAAAAAGTTTTTTGTAGTGCATAGTAATGAATCGTTAATAAAGCAATGCGAATAGTGACTTCTCTCATTATTGAGGAGAACTTTTGTCATACACAATTTTACAAAATAGAAATACATTTGCAACGGATAATTCTGATAAAAGCGCACAGTCGAGAGTGATTTTCACACTTGGCTGTGTTTTTTTTATCAAAAAAGTAACTAATATCATCTTTTTTTGGAAAAGTTCTAATAGTTATCTTAAATTAGTCACGCTTTTATCAGAATTATCCACTTACAATTTTAAAAGATGAAATTGGTACAACCTTCTTGTGCACTCAAAGCTAAGGGAAGCCAATCTTTGTTTTCTTGTCTTACTCCTGAACAATTAGAGAAAGTTCAGTTACACACTTGTCACTTTTTTAAGAAAGGACAACCGATCTTTCAGGAAGAGTCCGTTCCTACCGGTGTCTTTTGCATTAGTGAAGGATTAGTGAAGGTAACTAAACTAGGGAGTAATGGTAAGGAGCAAATTTTAAGAATCGCCAAACCTGGCGATTTCGTAGGGTATAAATCCTTAATCAAAGGTGGCCGCTACAGAGCTTCAGCCATAGCTATCGAAGATTCATCAATTTGTCTAATTCCCAAAGCTATCTTTATGGAGCTACTTCATGAAAATGTAGCTTTTTACCAACAGATCGTCCATTTACTGTGTGAAGTTATCGACAATGCCGAGTCAAAATTGACAGATATTGCCTATAAACCTGTGAGAGGAAGAATTGCAGAAGCACTATTACTTTTGGATAAAGCTTTTGAGGATAAAGAACAAATTACACTTACAAGAGAAGACTTGGCTGGCCTTGTCGGAACTGTAAAGGAAACAGCGATTAGAATCATTTCGGAGTTTAAGCACGAAAAATTGATTGAAATCAACAAAAGAAGTATTAAAATCATTAATCCTGATGGATTAGTAAAAATTAGTCATTTATACGACTAAATCTACTTCTTTAGATGTCAAAAGATATTTTGAATAGCCATCGACCTCACCCGTCATGGCTATTTTTTTTACGTTAAAAAAGAGTGCTGGAGTTATTAAAATTATAAAATATTCATACAATAAGATCTTTTTTAATAAATATCGTTATTGAATATTTTAAAATTTGTACTTTTGCACTTCAAAAAGGTACAACCTCCTATTGATGTCAATAGAGAGTATCAACTAAAGAACAAACCCTATTCCAACCATGAAAAGAGATGATATCATCTTTGATCTTATAGATCGCGAAAAAGAAAGACAAATTTCTGGCATCGAATTGATTGCTTCAGAAAACTTCGCCTCAGAACAAGTGATGGCAGCCATGGGTAGTGTATTAACTAACAAATACGCTGAAGGCCTACCAGGTAAACGTTATTACGGGGGTTGTGAAGTAGTTGATGAGGTAGAAAACCTTGCTATCGAACGCCTAAAAGAACTATTCGGTGCGGCATGGGCTAATGTTCAGCCTCACTCTGGTGCACAAGCAAACGCAGCTGTTATGCTAGCTGTTTTAAAGCCAGGTGATAAAATCTTAGGTTTTGACTTGTCGCATGGTGGTCACTTAACTCACGGTTCTCCTGTAAACTTCTCAGGTAAACTTTACAAACCTACATTCTATGGTGTAGAACAAGAAACTGGCCTTATCGATTTCGATAAAGTAGTTGAAACTGCTCGTAAAGAAAAGCCTCAACTAATTATTGCCGGTGCTTCTGCTTACTCTCGTGAGTGGGATTACAAAAAACTTCGTGCTGTAGCAGATGAAATTGGTGCTTTATTAATGGCCGATATTTCTCATCCTTCTGGATTAATTGCTAAAGGTAAACTAGATGATCCTATCAAGCATTGTCATATCGTAACGACAACAACTCACAAAACTCTTCGTGGACCAAGAGGTGGTGTTATTATGATGGGCGAAGACTTTGAAAACCCATGGGGATTGAAAACTCCAAAAGGTAAAACACGTATGATGTCTTCTTTATTAGACTCAGGTGTATTCCCAGGAACTCAAGGTGGTCCTTTAGAGCACGTTATTGCTGCTAAAGCAATTGCTTTTGGTGAAGCTTTAACTCCAGAGTACGATGCTTACACTACTCAAGTTCAGAAAAATGCTCAAGAAATGGCAAAACACTTCTTGGCAAAAGGTTATAAAATTATTTCAGGTGGTACAGATAACCACATGATGTTAATCGACCTTCGTTCGAAAAACTTGACAGGTAAAATTGCTGAGAACACTTTAATCAAAGCAGATATTACAATCAATAAAAACATGGTACCATTCGACGACAAATCTCCATTTGTTACTTCTGGTATGCGTGTTGGTACTGCAGCTGTAACCACTCGTGGTTTAAAAGAAGCAGATATGGGTAAAATCGTTGACTTCATCGATCGTGTATTGATGAACCATGAAAATGATGCTGAAATCGCAAATGTGAAAGAAGAAATCAATGCATGGATGCGTCAATTCCCATTATTCAAAGCGTAATGAAAATATAGTATCTGATACTTTCAGATAAATAGTTAAGCCAAGTTCAGCAATGGACTTGGCTTTTTTTATTTTGATTATACCATATCATCTTAAATAAACATCATAAAATCAGTATATTAAATATATGTTATTAATTTAAATAAGGTGACACTCCTATTTTAAATTCTCGTTTAATAAAAAAACAGAATATACTATCATGAAAAATCTATCATTCATCCTATTAAGTTTTTTATCAATATCATTATTCAGTTGTGGAAATAATAATGACAATGAAAATCCTAATAATCCTCCTTCAATCTCAATAGAAAATCAACAAGATATATTAGAGGTATACCCTTTACAAAGAATACAACTTAATGTATTAGCTAAGACAACTAGCGATTTACCTGTTAGTGATGTTAGTGCTACCGGAGACGGAAATTGTATTCAAAATCAAGATACCACACTCAATGCAAATGAAGGATATCTAAATTATAATCAACTGGCTCCTTACAGTAAAGGTGATTATACTATTAGTTTTACTGCATATAATGATGGAGGTAAAACATCCAACATAGAACAAAAAATAAAAGTAATTGATGAACCATTTATGATAGACATAGATAGTTCTAATGTTCCTTCTTCAGCTACTGAAAATACAACTTTCACTTTAAGCGGAACATTGAAATCAGTCTTACCTTTTGATGGAACAACCACTAGTGTTGATCTACCAACGAAACAGTCAGGTATTAAATTTAGTACAAGTGTTTTAGATGCCTCTTTCGACGCTGTAATAGACAATAGTTTAACGTCTATACCTCATTCAGTCAGAACCTCATTTGAGGTAACTCAGCATACATTAACAAAAGATATCAACGGGTATTACACTTATAATTTCAACGTAACATACACCGTAAGACGTCCTGAAATTGATTCAGATATCCCGCAATCGGAGTTCCGCATCTATATAACATATAATTATTTTGATGCTACAATTAATTGTACAACAGATGGTACCGCTATGTTTGGCACTTGGTCAAAAACAGTTAATATCGAGTAGAATCAACCAGAGTTCGACCATTATTAAATTATAAGGTGTTCTTTTTCAAAGAAGAGCACCTTATTTTTATTCCTGAATTATGAATTGTTTAGACATTTATAAGCGCTAAAATGTTGGTTATCAAAAAATAATGTTCTACCTTTGCCCGTCGCAAACGTTCACCCGTTTTGCGTGTTCAGGTCGGAGTATTTACAACTTGCTGTTTTACAGGAACGTAAATGCTTCAAGTTTTAAATTAATAAAACGTACAATACAGTGGATACACTCAGTTACAAAACTGTTTCAGTGAACAAGGCTACTGCTCAAAAAGAGTGGGTTTTGATCGATGCTGAAGGTAAGACATTGGGACGTTTGGCTACTGAAATTGCCATGTACTTACGTGGTAAGAAGAAGCCTAGCTTTACACCAAATGTTGACTGTGGAGATAACGTCGTTGTTATCAATGCAGAAAAAGTGAAGCTTTCAGGTAAAAAGTGGGACGATAAAGTATACCTTCGTTACTCTGGTTACCCAGGCGGTTTGAAATCAAGAACTGCTACTGAAATGAAAGCAAAATTCCCTACTAGATTAGTAGAGAACGCAGTTAAAGGCATGTTGCCAAAAGGGCGTTTAGGTCGTGATTTATACCGTAACTTGTATGTATATGCAGGTGTCGATCACAAACACGAAGCTCAACAACCAAAGAAAATTGAACTTTAATAAAAAAAAGTGATGGAAGTAATTAACACTTCAGGCAGAAGAAAGACTTCTGTAGCAAGAATTTACCTGGGTCAAGGTGAAGGAAAGATTACTGTCAACAAACGAGAGTTTGGTGATTATTTCCCATCTGAGGTTTTGCAAATCAAAGTGCAACAACCATTAGAATTGACTAATGAGTCTGGCAAGTACGATATTAGCGTAAACGTGCAAGGTGGTGGTATCAACGGACAAGCTGAAGCAGTTCGTTTGGCAATCTCTAAAGCACTTTGCGAAATCAACGCAGAACACAGATTGACATTGAAACCGGAAGGTTTCTTGACTCGTGACCCTCGTATGGTGGAAAGAAAGAAGCCAGGTCGCAGAAAAGCAAGAAGAAAATTCCAATTCTCGAAACGTTAATCCAGTATTTTGTATTGCCGGCTATCGATGGTCTTCTCAGAAGACTATCAGCCGAGCTGCATAAATACGTTTTGCAAAAACAATCTACTTGTTAGAACAATGAAAAATTTAGAATATAAAGAACTGCTTGACGCAGGCGTTCACTTTGGTCACTTGACCAGAAAGTGGAATCCAAAGATGGCTCCTTACATCTTCATGGAGCGCAATGGTATCCACATCATTGACCTGAACAAAACAAAAACAGCATTAGAGCAAGCTCAAAATGCGTTGAAAAATATTGTAAAGTCTGGTCGTAAGGTGATGTTTGTTGCTACTAAAAAACAAGCAAAAGACATCGTTGCTGAAGAAGCGGCAAGACTAAAAATGCCTTTCGTTACAGAACGTTGGTTAGGTGGTATGTTAACTAACTTCCAAACTGTTCGTAAGTCATTGAAAAAAATGACATCGATTGACAAATTGATGAAGTCTGAAGAGTATGCATCTCTTGCAAAGCGTGAGCGTCTTATGATGCAACGTGAGCGTGAGAAGTTAGAAAGAGTATTGGGTGGTATTGCTGACCAAACTCGTCTTCCTGCTGCATTATTTATCATTGATGTGAAGCGTGAGTCTATCGCTGTAAAAGAAGCTCAAAAATTGGGTATTCCTGTATTTGCAATGGTAGATACGAACTCAAACCCTGAAGGTGTTGATTTCGTTATCCCTGCAAATGACGATGCATTCAAATCTGTTAGTGCTATTATGGGTGCTGTAGGTTCTGCAATCGAAGAAGGAATTGGCGAGCGTAAGAAAGAGCGTGACGAGGCTGCATCTGCTGCTGCTGAAGCAGAAAAGAAAGCGGCTGACGAAGCTTCTAATGAGTAATTCTTATCTCGTTTACCTTTAAATTTTGAATAAAATGGATATTAAAGATATCAAAGAGCTTGAAGCTAAACTTCACGATTTAAAAGTGAAGCAAGGCGATATCTTCAAGCAAAAGAAAGCAGACCGCGACGCTGCAGCTCTTGAGGCTATCCGTACAGAGATGGCTGAAGTTAAAGCTAAAGTTAAAGAAGGTTTAGCTACAAGAAAAGCTTCTAAATAAGTTTACTTATTTGGGTTTTAACCAAACCCGCATCGTACTTGTACCTTGCGGGTTTGTTCGTATAAATTTAAGGTAGTATCCCTACCAATTGTTTAACTATCTTTTAAATCATAAAGAGATGGCTATCACAGCACAAGACGTAAAAAAGCTTCGTACTATGACTGGTGCGGGTATGATGGACTGTAAAAAAGCACTTTCAGAAGCTGAAGGTGACTTGGAAAAAGCAGTTGAAATCCTTCGTAAAAAAGGTCAAAAATTGGCAGCAAAAAGAGCTGACAGAGAAACTACTGAAGGTCAAGTATTCGTTTGGTCTAGCGACGACAACTCTAAATCAGTTGCTTTAGCTTTCGCTTGCGAAACTGAGCCTGTATCTGTAAACGAAGAATTCATTGCTTTAGGTCAAAGTTTATTGGATGCGGCTGTTGCTGCAGACGCTAAGACTGCTGAAGAAGTTCTTGCTTTAACAGTAAACGGTGAAGCTGCTACTGAGCTTATCACTGCATTGACTGCTAAAATGGGCGAGAAAATGGAAATTTCTGGTTATGCTAACGTTGATGGTGCTGCTGTTGCTGCTTACAAGCACGGTTCATCTATCGCAGTATTAATCGAACTTTCTGAAGCTGCTGACGAAGCTGTATTAGAAGCTGGTAGAAACGTAGGTATGCAAGTTGCTGCTATGCGTCCATTAGCTTTATCTGCTGACGATGTAGATCCTGCAGTTATCGCAAAAGAAAAAGAAATCGGTGTTGAGCGTGCACGTCAAGAAGGTAAGCCTGATCATATCCTAGAGCGTATTGCTGAAGGTTATGTGAAGAAATTCTTAAAAGAGAATACTCTTCTTGAGCAAGCTTACGTAAAAGAGCCTAGCCAATCGGTGAAAGCTTACGTAGGTAGCGTAAAATCTGGAATGGTTGTAAAATCATTCAACAGAGTTTCAACTGGTAAATAATTTTATTCCATAAGGAATTAATTATATAGAAGTGGTTATCCTATTTATTTAGGGTAACCATTTTTTTATGAACAATTTGTTTGAAAAACAATAATCCATCGCGACTTTACATGCCTTACAATTTAATAGTACCTCAATTCTATCACGTATAGTAATAAAATTAAAAGAACTTAAACTCTATATTAAAGACTACTGAAAAATATCATAAAACCACTACTTATAATGCGTTATTTTGGACATAAGTTTACCATAATAAAATATAGTCCAAGAAAATATTATCAGCTATTAATTACTTAAAAGACGCTTTTCATCATTTCTAGGTTTAATAGCCATTACATCTTTCATTCTATAAAAAATTTAGAGTCATTATATATCCTTGAACCATATATATTTCAATACACAAAAAAAGACCTCTTACCGAAGTAAGAGGTCTTTTAATATAAGGTTCTTATAGAATTAGTTTGACCAAAGGTCTGATTCAAACTCTACAAGATCATATTTGTATTCTAAACCTTTCATTAAAGCAATATCACCTTTTGCGTCACCATACAATAAAGCAATATCTTTATCTTGTGTATTAGTGTATTTAGTGATTTTACCTTCATGTAATAATAGATCAAAAGCATCAGAAAGGTTTTTACTTTCTGCTAAGTTTCTATCATTGTACCAAAGAGCGTCTCTGTTTTCTTTGAAAAGGTTTTCAACTACTTCTTTGTATGAGAAAGAAGCAACTTGTCTTTCCAAAGTACCACCATTGTTTTCTGCAGGAAGAACTAGTGTCAACACTTGTAAGTCATGAATCCACTTACCTCTTCTACGGTCAAACAAGATGTCTATCTTAACATCCATCAAATAGATGTCTTCAGGATAAACTTCATCAGAAGAAGCAGCTACTGCACCAGCGCCTCCGCCAGAACCGCCGCCCCAGCTATCGCCTGAGTCTCCCCAGCCGCCACCGCTGTCGCCGCCGCCGCCCCAATCGTCGCCGCCGCCCCAGTCGTCACCGCCGCCTGAGTCACCACCTAGATTAGGCTTCTTAACACGCTCTTTGAATTCGTCGATAGTAAGACGCTTTTTCAAAGAATCATTTTCATATGGTCTAAGTAAACTACTCTTTACGGCATCGATCATTAACTTAGGTAACCATCTATTTTTAGCAAAAAATGGTTGATTGATCTTGTCGTTTAGGTTAACTCTGTACCATACTGTTCTTTTAAACATAATGTCTGCATTACGAACAGGTCTCACAGAGTGCTTATTCCATTCACTCTCATCAATCTCCTGAGCGTAAGCCATACTAGCAACTACTGTAAGTGCTAGTAAAAGTATTCCTCTTAGACTTTTCATAATAATAAATTCTTCTTAGTTCACTGCAATTGTAGTAATTCCACCTACACCAGAAACAACTTCAGTATTTCCTTGTGAGTTTTTACGAACTACTTTTTTAACGTCAATTACAATACGAACACCTTCTGTTTTAGGAGCGTTTCTTAATAATTGTCCAATATCCATGCTTTGGTTACCACCAGTAATACGTTTAGGTCTACCGATTGGCTTAGTACCAAATGCAACAGTTACTTCCCAATCTACTACACGATAATTCGCTTCGTCTGGAAGAGCAGCTTTAAATTCAGAATCTGGAACTGGTACAACACGTAATTTAGAAGTTTTACGAGAGATACCTTTTTTCATGTCCACACCTGGGAATTGGATAGTTGGTTTTGGTACACCACGTGTTTTGAACGATTTAGTACCAATTTTATTTCCACCACTAGTTACAGTTAATACTACAGATTTTGCTTTTTGAGTAGGGATAATAGTAGCTGTTTTACCTTTACCCATTACTTTAGCATTAGTACCTGAGAATCTAGGGCTATATGACTCACCTAAAGCTGGAACATCAACTACCAATTTGTTTGCAACGTTTCTATAAAGAGCGTTTACAGTTGCTGAGTTCACAGAAATAGTAGGTCTAACAACCACATATTCCTCTTCTACTAATAATGTAGTATCACCGAAAGGAGTAGTATAAGTAATCTCTCCTTTCCAAGTTTGAGTAGAGCGTCCGTTTTTATCATATTTAACTGGTTTAGCAGGGAACTTTATAGTACCAATACCTGCTTCCACTTTAATATCACTTCCGTTCTGTTTCATTCTTGGCTTAGCCGCTGTAGATGATGCTGCAATAAACATTTCAGCTTCATAATCAAGACCAGCTGCTACATATTTCGAAGTTGGTTTAACCACTGCAACAATTTTATCGAAAACTACACGACCGCCAACACGATCATTTAATACTTTCAATACTTTTGTTTCAGCTTGTAATACCTCAGATTGTACCTCTGTCAATACAGCTAATGCTGCAGCTACAGGAGTATCTTCGAATTGGATTTGAGCATAATCTTTATTTTTGTTGTCCTTATCTTTAGCATATTGAGGCATTTCTTTTGCCGGTTTTGCTAATTTACCGATAGGTCTCCAAGTTTTCGAAGTGTCGAATTTAGCAGCTACAGTATCGTAATGCTTTGCTAGCTCATTCAACTTCTTCTCTAAATCGTATGCTTTACCTTTTTTCTTTGCACCTTCAACTCCGATCATGATTTCAGCAGGAATTTGAGTATCACTTTTACCCTTTAAATCCCCATCTTCTATACCACCAGATACCTTAATGATCTCTTTTTTAAGATCTTCAATTAAATCTGTTACTTTGATCGTTTCCGCTCTTAAAGCAGTTGCTTCTTTAAGTGCTTCTTGAGTGATTGCATTATTCTTTTTCTTAACGGCTTCTTCGATAGAATGTAATTGTCTATCATTCTCTTGAACTTTCACTTTGTTAGCTTCTTCAAGAGACTTTTCGATATCAATAAATTTATCTAGTACCGTATTACTTACGTTCAACGCGAGCATGGCCATTAGTACTAGGTACATTAGGCCTATCATCCGTTGTCTTGGTGTTTCCTTACCTCCTGCCATTAGTCTTTTTAGATTATTGTGTTAAAATTAGACATCTTTTGAAAGACTAATTTAGCCTTTCATAGCAGTTAGCATTTTACCATAAACATTGTTCAACTGAGTTAAGTTTGTTGTCAATGTAGACATTTGCGTTTTGAACTTAGAAGCTTCTTTAGATGCTTCGTCCATACTTTGAACAGCGTTCGCTAAATTACCATGGAATTTATTGATTGTTTTAAGATGGTTATTCGCATCTTTCAATTCCATTTCATAAACTGCATTTAACGCACCTAAGTTCTTAGTGATAGCTTGAACTTGAGCTTGGTGAGCTTTCGAATCAGCAGCAGTTCCTTCCATAGTTTTCATTGCTGTAACTGTAGTAGAGAACGACTTGTTCAAATCACCCATAGATTTAGTAGCTACTTGTAAGCTTCTTGAGTATTCATCTGAAGCACCTGCAACGCTAGCTACAGATTTCATTTGACCTACTGATTTATTCAAATTCTCCATACCAGATCCAAAGTTTTTGAATACTTCTGGAGTTAATTTTGCGTCTGCTAATAATTTGTCCATTGCACCTAGTGCAGCTAATTCTTTCGATGGATCAGCTTTCTTCACTTTTTTAGGAGCTGCAGCTTCACCACTAGTTAATTCTGGATAAACTAATTCCCAATCATAATGCTTCTCTGGAGGAGCTGCTGGAGCAAATGCACCAATGAAGAATAAAAATGCCTCTGTAATCAGACCTGCTGCTAGAATTGGTCCACCGTTTGGAAGGTGAAGAATTTTGAACATGGCTCCAATAATTACGACTGCGGCTCCTAGGTTTGTTAAGATTGGAGCATATACTCTGTAGAACTTCTGTCTACCCGTTTCGTGAAAATGGCTCATTTCTGTCTGCTTAAAAATTTTCTAATTGATGTGTTACGATAATGTTGATAACCAATTTTGGCAACTAAACATTTAATAAATTACTTAAAAATCAAATCCTGAAGATCTACCCAAGTTGATCATTGCACAACGGAAACCAATATATGATCTCGCTTGTGTTTCAAACTCGTATGATCTTGTTCCTGTTTGAATGTAATAAGGGATATCTTTCCAAGAACCACCTCTTACAATCTTTTTAGGCTCGTTAGGATCTGTGTATGTTGGGTTTAAGTCCCAAACAATCGGATAGCCAGCTGGGTTATAGGCGTCATCGCACCATTCTGCAACATTACCCGACATATCATATAAACCAAAACCATTAGGGAAATAAGCACCTACTGGTGATGTGTAAGAATACCCATCATCGTAATAGTTACCTCTACCTGGTTTAAAGTTTGCCAATGCACAACCTTTACCATTTCTTACATACGGACCACCCCATGGGTATTTCGCCATATCAAGACCACCTCTTGCAGCATATTCCCATTCTGCTTCAGTTGGTAATCTGAAAGCTGGAAGCTCTGCTTGGCCTTGTTCGATTCTGTAGCTATTCAGGTGTCTTGTTCTCCAAGAACAGAATTCTACTGCTGCTCTTCTTGTAACACCTACTACTGGATACTCATCAAATGCAGGATGTGAATAATAATAATCTTGCATTGGTTCACCCATGTGGTATGAGAAATCTTTTTCCCAAACCGTTGTATCTGGTCTTAATTCTTCTTGAATTTGTTCGAATGTCCAATCCGCGCTGGTATCAGACTCCGCTTCCATTCCTTCTATAAATTGACGATACTCATTATTCGTAATCTCAGTTTCATCCATAAAGAAGCCACTAATAGTAACTTGTTTATTCATGTTGATCATCGAATAAGTGATGTCTTCATCTGCCTGTCCCATGTGGAAAGTACCACCAGGAACGTTCGTCATACCTAATGGTATAACTTGCGCATCCCACTCAGGACGGTCTAATGAGCCAGTAAGTTCTCCTTGATCAGAATCACCTCCGCCTCCGAAAGGGCCGCCTCCACCGCAACTCTGAGTAAGGACAGCCATAATGCTTAACATTCCCGTAAGCCTTTTTAATGACAAGCTTTTCATATACTAAAAATTCTCCTACTTGGATTTATTGTTTTCTATCTTGATCTGATTGACAGTTAATAAAGTTTAACTCGATCATAGATACCGGTAACAAAACAAAAAAGATTCCAAAAAGGAGAATTCTCAAAAAAAAATTAAAAATATATAAATATTATCATGTCTTAATCATGTCTATATCTAGGAGTACGTATCGCAGAAGGGGTTTTTGAACCAAAAGAATTAAATCCAAAAGAAAGTAATATTTCATGTGAGGTAGGTGCCTTTGCTACTTGATCTCTTAAAGTATAATCAAATGCATAGCCTATATGAAGCTTTCTAGACTTCAATAAACGGACTCCCGCTAAGATATTCATTGATTCTATTTCCCTCATTCCTGCTCCAACATATACCCATTCTTCTAGGTTCGCTATTAAATTTGCATCAAAAGTGAAAGTACTTAAATCAGACTTAACCAAAACAGAAGGTTCGAGAGAGATCTTGTTAGTAACATCAAAAGACATCCCAAACATACCATTGAAAGACATTTGTAATGCAGAAAAAACACTTTCATTTCCACCGATAAATTCAGAAGGCAATAAATGTTTTGCTGCTAAACCAGCATATAATCTTTCATGTTGAAAGTAAATACCAGCCGAAATATCCGGAACAATAGAATTCAAGTTCAAACCTGGAGTAAAGAAAGGATCATTATCATTTACAAACCTGAGTCTTTCATTATTGATTGACCGATCATATACACCTCCTCGAACACCAAAAGATAAAGTTCCTTTTTTAAGGGGCACAAAATAAGACACGGATACTTGGGCTTCTAAATTACTCATAAGCCCTACATCATCATTGATTACATGAAACCCGACGCCAAGTCTTTTAGATGCAATTGGAGCATTAATTGAAAATAATTGAGTATTCAAGGTTCCATCATTATCAAATGTCCCTTCATAACCTAACCATTGTGTTCTATGAATTAATAGAGCTTCAGCATCAGAGGATGTCATACCTACCGCAGCTGGATTATGAAACGGCTTGGAAAACATATACTGAGTAAATTGAGGATCTTGCTGCCCAAAGATATTCAAAGAGAAAAGTGTAAGTCCTAAGACAAAAGTTTTTATTAGTACTTTATTAAGCTGCATAAAATCAGAGATTACTAAGGGTTAAGTGATGAGGTAGTAAACCCTTTTGAAAAAAAGGGAAGAGTACAGATTATTTTGGTCTGCTTAGTTATGTAACTTTCTTTCCTCTAGCTTTATCACAAACCAGAAGAAAATTGCTTTTATACAATTTAATAAAATAAATGAGCTATCCATTAAAATCTTATATAAAAAAAAGCACCACTTAAATATTAAGTGGTGCTTTTTTATGCTTTTATGATTTATAAGTCATTCGCTTCCTTGATATACAATTCAATGGCTCCTGTCATTGATGGTGCATTAGGAAGTGGTGCTTCAACATTCAAATCGAAACCAGCCTCTCTCACAGCTGCTGCTGTTGTTGGGCCAAATGCTGCAATTCTTGTTTCTTTTTGTTCAAATTCTGGAAAGTTAGTCAAAAGAGACTTAATTCCTGAAGGACTGAAGAAAGCAATCATATCATAATAAATATCGCTTAAGTCAGATAAATCTGCTGCAACTGTTCTATAAATGATAGCTTCATTCATTTCAATTCCCGATTCTGTCATGAAATTAGGAATATCTTCTTTACGAATATCTGAGCAAGGAAATAAGAATTTTTCTGATTTATGTTTTTTAAATAAATCAAACATATCTCTTGCTGTTTTGTATCCTGTAAACAACTTTCTCTTTCTAACTACAATATACTTTTGTAGATAGTTAGCTGTTTGTTCAGAAATACAGAAATATTTCATATCAGTAGGAACTTCTACTTTAAGTTCTTTACATAATCTGAAAAAATGATCAATGGCATTTCTAGAAGTAAAAATAACAGCAGTATGATCCAAAATATTGATTTTTTGAGATCTAAATTCTTTAGCTGTAACACCTTTTACTTCAATGAATGGGCGAAAGTCTATTTTAATACCATACTTCTCTCCTAATTTATGATACGGAGAGTTTTGATTGGCTGGCTCCGGTTGAGACACCAAAATTGATTTTACAGCTTTCTTCACCACTTTACCTGCTATGTCGTTTGCCATGCTTCTGATTTATATTTTTAAAAGTCCTAAGACTTGTTTGTGAGTTATTAGAAATCAACCTATGAATACCTTAACCGCCAGTAACGATGGTAAGAATTCCGTCGCGCAAAAATACGAAAATAAATAATTAAATCTAAGGTTTACTTGTTTATATACAGCGATATACACTAAAAAACTCTTTAAAAAGAAGGCAATACCTATAAAATATCGCATAAAATCCCAAGAAAGGTAAAGAGGATTTAACGTCCATAATACACATAAAAACAAATAAAATAAGACATATACCCAAGTCATTTTATAAAATTCAATGCTATGAATTGAAGAAACTTGTTTATTCCCAAAAATATTTCCTAAAACGTAGATTATAATCAATCTAAAGACAACAAAAAGGAAAATTGAGATAATGATATAAGTGATATTATTAAAAAAATCTGCATACGTTTTATTGGTTTCAGCTGAATTCACTTTCGACAACCAAATATCGCCGGAACCAAACAACATCATGGCTAAACTACCCACTAAAATAAAACACATTAAAAACATGAGTAGCTGTAATGTATTTAATTTATTTATATCCGAACGCCCTAATGTCACTCCTTCAAAAGCTTTCATTATGCTCTCAAATCCAGTTTTTAAACCACCGATTTTTGCACAAATACTTACCAAAATAAAAACAATAACAGACCACATTAATAACATACTACGGTACTGGGAGTTAAAACGTGGTAGAATTATCCCCTCCTCATAGTTTTTAATTTTATCGGATGTCAAAGTCCTGTAAGAATACTGAAAATTGGTTAAGTAAGCCTCAGGCATCCTCCCAGTAACAGTATTGACTACTAATAATATATCTTTTTCTTTACCTACTTTTTCTAACAACAAATGATTTGAAAAGTAGATTGTTTTATTTTCAATATCAGCAACTTTTTGTAATTGATTATTGATAAAGACCGCAGAACCTTCAGGTAATACAAATTCTATCCCTAAACCAAATAGCTCATCTTTGTTTAAAAGGAGGTAAAAGTTTTTTGCAAAAGGATTTTGATCCTCAAGGTAAGGAAGGAAACTAGATGAATTTTTATCATATACTTTCCATTGATCCTGTAGGGAATAAAAATTTTTATCATTTTGTGCAACTGCTTGAATCCCACAAATTAGACAAAGTAGAAGATAAAGAAATCTGAGTTGATGCATCAGTTACTTTTTGTCTTTAGTATCAATAATTATTGTGACAGGCCCATCGTTCAATAAAGACACCTGCATGTCTGCACCAAATTCTCCTGTTTGTATTTTTTTACCCAAATTTGATTCCAAAGCTGAAATCATTTGCTCATATAATGGAATTGCAATATCTGGAGAAGCAGAATTAATGTAAGAAGGTCGGTTTCCTTTTTTAGTACTTGCATGTAAAGTAAATTGAGATATCAACAATATATCTCCATCTATATCAAGGATAGAACGATTCATTTTCCCCTCCTCATCAGAAAAAATTCTTAATCCTGAAATTTTCTTAGACAACCACTCAATATCTGATTGATCATCGTCATGAGTCACTCCTAGAAGAATAAGTAAACCTGCTTCTATTTCTCCTTTCACTTTATTATCTATCTCTACTTTAGCATTACCTACTCTCTGAATGACAGCTTTCATGATTAATTATTTAAGATTTATTTCTTCTTTTGGCTTATCACCTAAAACATTAAATTTTGATGTAAATTTAAAGCTTTATGATTGATTTTTTTAATCTTCAATAATTTTTGAGTAAAATAATGGTATAAACTTTGATGTTTTTTGTACGTCGAAATAATAAACTCGAAAAAAGTCAGTTATTTACGTACATGATCACTCCAATTTCAGAAAACATATTTTACCATGAAAAGGATTTTTATATTACTATTACTCGCTTTTAGCATTGTTGCTGTTGAAAATGATGCTTTCGCCCAAAAGAAAAAGAAAAGTAAAGGCAACGACAAAAAGGCTGAAAAGAAAGAAATTAAAGAGTGGAAAAAGAAACTAAAAGAAACTGACCCTCTTAAATTCCGTGATATGACTCAAGAATTAAACACTCTTAGAGGTCAAGCTTCAGGTCTTAAAGCCGAAATTTCAAAATTGGAGCAAGAGAAAGAAACTTTCGACCAACAACTAAAGGAGAAAGATAACGAAATTGCAGACTTAAGAGCTCAGTTAGACAAGATGAAGTCTAGAATGGACAATAATGTTTCTTCTTCTGGTGATGACTATACCAAAGGTGTTGTATACAAAGTACAAATTGGTGCTTTCAAAAACAGAGATTTATCTAAATTCCAAGAAAAAGGAAATTTCTGGATGGAAGACGAAGATGGCTTGAAAAAATATACGATTGCTTACTTCCGTGACTACGGTGAAGCTGATCAGTTTAAAAAATACATGAGAGCTATGGGTGTTAAAGATGCTTGGATTGTAGCATACGAAGATAACACTCGTAAAGATATCAAAGACGTTAAACGCAAAAGCGGTAAATAATAACGTTAAGATATTTTTATTTAAAAGCCTTTAGATTTATTTCTAAAGGCTTTTTTGTATCTTCAATGTTTAATGAAACAACTGAAGTATGCCTAAAAAAATAAATATAAATATAGAAATCATCACCTACGGTGAGCTTAATGATTTAGCTAAGGAAGATCAAGAATTACTCGAAGCTGCAGAAAAAGCAACCTTCACTTCTTACGCTCCCTATTCAAATTTTAATGTAGGAGCTGCATTAAGATTAGAAAATAACGATATTATTATTGGAAATAATCAGGAGAACGCTGCTTACCCTTCTGGAATGTGTGCCGAAAGAACTGCGATGTATTTTGCAGGTTCAAAATATCCGAATACCACGATAAAAACTATTGCGATTGCTGCTAGAAAAGGAGAGGAAAAAGAATTCATACCTATCTCGCCATGTGGGTCATGTCGTCAAGCAATGTTAGAATATGAAGTAAAACAAGATGAAAATATTCGAGTAATTATGAAAGGGACAGATCAAATCTATGAGCTATCTTCTATTTCAGATTTACTTCCTTTTAAATTTACTCAAAAAGATCTTTTCGAATAAAAGTACTATTGACGAGAAGCTTGTAATCTTTGCATTATAGCTTCTCCATAGACTGTACTACTCGCCTTTTTTTGATATTTCTGCATCAATTTTTGATTCCCTTCTAATTCATAAATTGATTTTAAATATGAATACAAATAAGGTTCGAGATAAATTTTTCTTGTTGATATTTTACTGAGATTATTTTCAGTAGCTAAAAGGAATTCTTTTGCTTGCTCAAACTTTTGATTTTCATAATCCCTCATCCCATTGAGCATTTTTCCTGATAAAACGAAAAAAGAGTGTTTTGAATTAGATAATTTATCTAATTCTAGCTTAAACACCGAATCAGATAACATATCATATTCTGAAAGAACCAACAAAGATTCATAGATTAACCATTCGTTCTTGTTATACCTAGAAATCATATCTCTGGCCAAAAGAATAGAAAGGTCATCTTTGGTATGAGTATAAATCCACATTAAATATTTGTGTGCTTCAGCAGATGCAAAAATACTATGATTCTTAGTGAATGTAATTTGCTCTATACCTAACAGCTTATTTCCTGAGGGGAAGAAAGTTAAAAATGGCTTGTAAATTGGATGTTTCTCAGGGTAGTACTCACGATAGTAATTATAAATACCAGAAGAAAAATTAAACTCAGGTAAATCCTCTGTCATTTCCATTCCTTTTCTAGTCAAAGAATAAACTGATTTTGCTTCACTTACTGCTTTCCATGTTGCCCCTCTAAAGTTATATGCTCTAGCTTTGATACTTTTTGCCAATAACATAAAGTAAATAGCTTCCTTATCGTTCTTATTTTTTGATAATCTACTTTCAGATATGGATATACAATAATCTGCCTCTTTAAACATTTTATCTACAGCCCCATCATTGTGATAATCAAAAGGGGCGTTCTCCCAATATATACCTAACGATTTTAGTAGAAATAATGATGGATGATTAGGCATCATCACTTCAAAACGTACTAGTAAGCTATCAGCCTTTTCAAAATTCCAATGGTAATAAGCATCCATTACTCCCGAGGCAATGTTCAGAGCATCATCATTTTCCCAAAGCATTTTGGGTGTTTGAGCGGTACTTTTTGATAATAAGAATAAAAAAAGCAGACTTATGTATAAAGTTCGTAACATATAAAAGGGATAATCGTCAATATACTAGGTTTTTATCGTAATTTAGCAGAGTTAACAGGGTTTGTGTCAACATCATTCTATTAATATAACAAATCTTGTCTCATCTTTTTCTAGATGTAAATCAAAAACATGACAAAAGGCAAAAAAAAGAATAAAAAAGAAAATTCTCGAGGAAAGCGAAAACCTCAAAAGAGAAGTAGCTTAAATAAATATACTATTGATAGCATCATCAATTTATTGAATTCTTCTCCTGAAAGTAGTTTTAGCTTAAGACAAATCAATAAAGAGGTTAAAATCAAAAGCCAAACAGATAAGGATAAATTAAAATATATTCTTGCCCAATTGGCAGATGAAGGTAAGCTTCAGATAAAAGGTAAAAAGTATCAGTCCATCACTTTAGAAAATGAACTTTCTCAAACACGTACTGCTACTGTTGATTTTGTCAATCCAAAATTTGCCTTTCTAGTGGTCGATAGACAAGAAGGAGAGGAAGAAGAAGATGATATCCGTATTATGGTAAATAATATGAGTAGAGCTCTTCATGGAGACAAAGTAGCTTTCACTACGTTTTTTAATCGTAACAGGAATAGAACTGAAGCGAAAATTACTAAGATCCTTAAGCGAGAGAAAGATGAATATGTAGGTCAACTACAAGTTTCAGATCGTTTTGCTTTTGTAGCTGCTTCGGATAGAAAAATGTTTTTCGACTTTTTTATCCCAAGAGATCAGATTGGTGAGGCAACAAATGGTGACAAGGTGATTGTGAAGATGACCCAATGGAAACCTAATGATAAATCGCCAACAGGTAAAATCATAAAAGTGCTTGGTAAGGCTGGTGATAACAACACCGAAATTCATTCTATTATGTTTGAATTTGGTTTACCATTCGAATTTCCTAAGGAGGTTGAAGCTGAGGCCAACCATATTCCCGATGAAATTCCTGAAGAAGAAATCAAAAATCGTAAAGACTTTAGAAACCGTACAACATTTACGATTGACCCTCTAACTGCCAAAGATTTTGACGATGCCCTTTCTATCAGAAAAATGAAGAATGGTCATTACGAAATCGGTGTTCATATTGCCGATGTTACTCATTATGTTCGTCCGGGTTCTGCACTAGAAGAAGAAGCTTTAAAAAGAGCTACTTCAGTCTATTTAGTAGATAGAACTGTACCTATGTTACCGGAGAAATTAAGTAACGGTCTTTGTTCTTTAAATCCTAACGTAGATAGGTTAGCTTTTGGTGCTATTTTCGAAATGGATGAAGACGGTAAAGTTTATAAACAACAGTTTGGACGTACTGTTATTCACTCTGATCGACGATTTACCTACGAGGAAGCACAGGAAAGAATTGAACAGAAAGACGGCGAATATCAAGAAGAAATTAATATCCTTAATGATATTGCTGAAAAATTAAGACGACAACGTTTTGAAGATGGTGCGATCTCTTTTGAATCTGTTGAACTAAAGTTTGACCTTGATGAAGATGGAAAGCCTACTGGCTTGACTCCAAAGATTAGAAAAGAAGCTCATAAAATGATTGAGGAGTTTATGCTTCTCGCAAATAAACGTGTTGCTGAAAATATTTTTAGGAAAAAACAAGATGGCAAACCATGTACAATGGTATATCGTGTACACGGTGATCCAGATCCTGATAAATTAGCTCAATTTGCTACTTTTGCTAAAAGATTTGGTTACGACCTTAATTTAAGCATGAAGAAACTTCCTCATACTATTAATAAGTTAACAGAGGAAGTGGAAGGTAAACCTGAGCAGAACATCATAGAACAACAAGCTATCCGTACAATGGCTAAGGCAGTTTATACAACAACGCCTGAAGGTCACTACGGTCTTGGTTTCGCTCATTATACTCATTTTACTTCTCCAATACGTAGATATCCAGATATGCTGGTTCATCGACTATTACAGCATTACCTAGATAAAGGAAAATCAGCTGATGAGAATGAATATGAAGATAAGTGTAAGCATTCGTCTGCTAGAGAAAAAGTAGCTGCTGATGCAGAAAGAGCATCCATTAAATACAAACAAGTCGAATTCATGTCTGAGTTTTTAGGTGAAGAGATGGAAGGTACTATTTCTGGTTTAACAGATTGGGGTATGTTTGTAGAATTAAATGATACTCGATGCGAAGGTTTGATTAGATACAGTTCTATGCATGGTGATCAATATATTTTTGATAGTGAAGCAATGATTGTAAAAGGAGCTCGTAATAAAGAGACTTTTCAATTAGGTGATCCTATCAAAGTGATTGTCAAAGAAACCAATATCGAAAAGAGATCAATTGATTTTGAATTAGTTTAAAAACTTATCAGAAAATAATATTATGTCGTTAACAACCAACGTCATCTTATCGCACGAACAAATCGTTCAGAAATTACGACGCATCGCTTTTGAAGTTTATGAAGACAACTTCGGTGCGAAAGAAATCATTTTTGCTGGTATTAAAGGATCAGGTTATCAGTTTACTGAATTATTAAAAAATCAGTTTGACAAAATTGCCCAAATCCCTTCTGATATCACTATGATTACAATTGATAAAACAGCCCCTCTCCAAACGTTTATTGAGGTAGATAAAGACCTTAAAACAATGGAAGGTAAAGTAATTGTTTTAGTAGATGATGTATTAAATACTGGACGTACTCTTGCTTACAGTATTAAACCTTTTTTAGGTATTAGAATCGAAAAGTTACAAGTAGCTGTTTTAGTAGACAGGGGATACCACACTTTCCCTATTGTTCCTAACTTCTTAGGTTATGAATTATCTACCACAGTAAAACAAAATGTTGAAGCTGATTTTTCTGATCCACATAAATTTGTGGTAACATTAAACTAGACTTTAACACCAGATAAAAAAACGACCGATTTCTATTTTAAGAAATCGGTCGTTTTTTTATTTATTTACCCAATAAAAATATTAGAGGAATATCTAATCTACTGTCCCAAGCCCTCTCAGAATGATTTTGACCAGGAAATTTTTGAGTCAACCAATTCGATTTATCAAAATGATGCTTTTTCATTACTTCATCTATTCTTAATTGATATGGTTCATACATTGCATCTAACGTTTCCGTTCCAAAATCGAAATATATTTTATGCGTTTTAGGATCTGGTAAATGAGTATCAGTATAATCTATAATACCATCAGTAACGTTTTTTAAATCATTTTCAGTAAACTTATCAGGAAATATCATTGGCCAATGTGTTGATAAACATGCTGCACCTCCAAATACTTCAGGATATTCACAAATAGCATATAAAGATATTAAACCACCCATGCTTGATCCCATAACAAATGTATTTTCACGCTCTGGTTTTGTTGGATATTTATTATCAATATATGGTTTTAATTCTTTTGTAAGGAACTTCAGATAATTATCAGAGAGAGCCTTACCCTCCATTCTATATTTTAAGACCTTTTTATATAGTTTTTCATCAAGTGTTTCAATTGACTTTTGAGGTAAGTATTCTGAAGAACGATATTTACCATTATTCGGTACGGCTACAACAATAACATCTTTGATATCATTTTCTCCTAACAATTTAGTGATGTGTTCATCAACTTGCCATTCTTGTTTATTCCATGTAATTGTTGAATCAAACAACATCAAACCATCATGCATATACAATACGGCATATTTTTTATCAGCTGAATACCCTTCAGGTAGATAGACATCTACTAAACGGTCATCAATGTAATCCGATTTAAACGACTCAATACGATCAATTTTACCCGCTGCTACCTTTGGTATTTGTAATTGTGATGCTTCACCAACTAAAGGTTTTGATTCTTCTTTTTTGTTCTCGTCCTTTTTCTCAGTAGAAGAACATGAGACAATAATAATAGAGGCTAATAGAACAGAAAATAGTTTTTTCATCTTTTTCAATTTCAGTATTCATTTATTACAGTGAGTGGTCTAAAATAAAGTAATTCAAAAGTGAAATCATTATTTCAGGACCTTTTTATTAATACTGAAATTTAAACTAAATTCTAGAGAATGGAAAAAGGTTTTAGAAAGAATAAGTTATGAGGTGTAAATGATAAGTAATAACTAATAGGTAATAAGGAAATACGAGCTAGAAGCTAGAAGCTAGAAGCTAGAAGCTAGAAGCTAGAAGCTAGAAGCTAGAAGCTAGAAGCTAGAAGCTAGAAGCTAGAAGCTAGAA
>NZ_JRYR02000001.1:3389836-3597174 GCF_000807855.2 Flammeovirga pacifica | reverse complement strand
TAAATTTCATTTGGATTTTAATTTGAATTGCTGTTCTTCTTTACATTATGTCAAATAAAAGAGTACTGTAGAATAAGACTACTTACGTCTTTTATTAGTTAGCCTTCCGTTTGAAGGGAGTGCAAAGGTAAGCGTACTTTTTTAGAATGCAACTATTTCTTTGAATTATTATATTAAATAAAAATCAACACCAATAAAAAAGACTGATAACCATAAAGTTATCAGTCTTATATATCTAAAATAAACCTTGTAATGGTTTAATATTATCTATGTTCAGGTCTTAAAAGGTCGTTTACTGTTTTCACAGGTGTAAATGTAGAAACAGGAACCTCAACAAATAAAGTAGTCCAATAAGCCATTGAACCATTCCAAAGGCCTGGTAATTCAATCGCTTGGATTTCTTGACCTTCCCTTGACTTGTGAGTAATAAAACCTGCATTTTCATTACGGAACTCTAGCAAGTCAAATTTCTCTCCTTTATAGTTTTTCACACCACACACTAAATCTACAGGATTAAAGTGAGTAGAAGAGTTTGCGATTTCACGTCTAACAGGGTTAGAATAGTTAATCTGCGCTGATTCTACAATCTGTAAAGATCTATGCTCTCCGTCTTTTAACCAGAAAGGACCACCACCAGGCTCACCTTCATTCTTTACCATTCCACAAACTCTAATAGGTCTATTTAGTTTCTGGAAGAAGTAATCTTCAATTTCTTTTGATGATAAACCACTCAATTCCTCACCAAGGCTCCAACCAAGTCGTTTCATACAGAACTCAATCACTTCTGAAGTAATTTCCTCACTTCTATCCCCTGCCTCATATCTTCTCAAGAAAGAGAAAATTGTCTCTTGAGTTTCTACTAAAATACTTGCTAAGGCTTTTTTATATCTATATGTATCGTCTTTAAGACGGTCAGTGGTCACGTTATCGATATTTTTGATAAAGATGATATCATCATCAATATCATTTAAATTTTCTAATAATGCACCGTGACCTCCAGGTCTAAATAACAATTCTCCATCTTCTTCTTTTCTGAATGGTTCATTGTCTGCAGTTACAGCAATTGTATCTGTAGAAGATTTTTGTGTAGAAAAAGTAATATCGAATTCAGCATCATATCGCTTACTATAAACTTCTTTGTAAACATTAGTCAGTTCTACAAATTGTTTAAAGTGTTCTGGAGAAACGGTAAAATGTAAATTCACTTTTCCTTTTTCATCTTTAGCGTAATGCACCCCTTCAATCATATGTTCTTGAACTGGTGTTCTTACCTCTCCATTGTATTTATGAAAACCAATTAAACCTTTTGGACGGTTTGCTAAATGCAAACGATCACTAGAAAAAGTGGCTTCTAATATTTTTTTATATTCTTTATTAGCAACTAAGACATCTAAATTACCAAGTTTTTGAGCAACTTCTGAATAGATTTCTGTGTAAAGAGGGAAGTGAATAATATTATTGAAAAAATCTGCTACCATACCTTTACTTCTTTCTAAGTCAGGTTCAGTAAAAACATCTTTCGCTTCTAAATCATTTTTAAATTCTAATAATGCTTTAAACATACGAGTAGCAGCTCCAGACGCAGGTACAAACTTCATTAAAGTTCTACCTTTAATTATTTTGTCATATCTGTCTACAAAAACATTAATTTCCTCATTTGTTAACTTGATAACGCCATCTCCAAGGGTAGCTGGTCGGATAATATTAGCATATTCAAATCCTCGTCTAAAGTAGTTTAATTGTTTTTCAACTGTTTCCAGAGAAATTTCTTTCTGCTTCATTAACTCTAAGTCTTCCGGCAGAAAATTTGCGGTTGTTGTCATTTCTTGTATTTCCAAGGTTATAGATTTATTTTAAATGATAGTTTGATTTAAAATTATTAAACCAGTAAATAATTCATTATTGGTTAGTTTTTGTGTTTTATTAGCATAATATCACACATACAAAGTAAATAAAAAAAGTACAATTAAGCGAAACCGATTGCAGGCATTAACGTATTTTTCAGTGCTTTAAGAAAACAAATTAAATTAATTGTATTTTTGTTAGACTAAATTGCAAATTACTTATCCAACCATGACAAAAAAAAGTTTTAAACCACTTCATAATATTAGCTTAGGGATTCTAATCGCCAACTCAATAGTACTATGTATTCTCTATTTGGTATCCGTATCAGAAAGAGTTGGATGGTCGACAAAAAATATTATTGAAAATATAAAAACACCATTATTTGATTTTGAAAAATTTGGCACTTATTTCAATATTCAAGGGGATTCTTTTTTGCTAATCGAAGAATTTAAAGCACTTCCTTTAGATTACTCTCCTCAACATTATAGCATCTATGGTATAATATTGATTTTTAGTTTTGCCATTTACTTATCAAGTATTTCTGGTTTAACCAAAATATACCACGCCATGTTCTTTGGTGTATTTGCATTGCTAATAGGTACTTTTCATTTTGAAAATCTTCATATTTTACATCAAATACATGATAAAGCATTCACAGCGCTTGTACTCATGGCATTTCTAGGAATTAGCTATTATTTCCATGTAAATCAACATATTAGTTTCCCTAAAAGGTTCTTTACATTTTTCATTTTGAATATTGGAATAACACTATTTATACAATATTTCACATCAAATAAGCTATGGTTTATTGAGAGTATCACCTATTGTCTTCCTAGTTTATCTATTATCACTTTAGTATTTGTCATTTTTAGTAGCATGGCTATTCCCTTCGGAATATTGTTTTTAGCTACTTTTAAAAATATGGGTGGATCAGGTGATAGTTTTAAGCATTTTATCTTTTTCTATGTAGTCTATTTATTAGACTTATTGTATTGTTATGTAGTTATCTATTACCAACAAGATTTTCAAATTTACTACCTAACACCTATCATTTTATTACTTATTGCCACATTTGTAGGACTTTGGGTAATAAAACAACAAGAAGAATTATTTGCTGCAGGTTTGAGAGATAAAAGCACTTTATTTTGGATATATATCAGTGGTGCAATTATTGGATTATCGACTATAGCTTTTCATAAAACCACTTATGATGAATCTTTCATCAGTGCTACAGAACAAATGGTAGTAGTTAGTATGCTCGGTTTTGGTGCTATTTTCTTAATTTATATCCTTTATAATTTTTATGATGTTTTAAAGAAAAACCTCCAAGTATATAAAGTTGCCTTCCAACCTAGAAATGTTGACTTCTTATCGACCTGGGGAGTAGGATTACTTTTTGTGTTTGGGTTACTATTTCTCAATAGCTTCAAGCCTTATAAACACATAAAAGCTTCTTATTACAACAATTTAGGAGATCTCGAATATATTAACGGGCAAAACTTCTTAGCGGAAAGTTATTTTATAAAAGGCTCTACACATCATTTTGGTAACTTTCATTCTAGTTATATGCTTGGACAAATTGCTGAAATGAATAAAAATAAAATTGTTGCAAGTGTAGCCTATAAAAATGCTTACAAAGGAGAGCAATTAGAACAAGCTTATATTAAATCTGCTTCTTTAGAAATCGATAAAAATAATTTTCTAGAAGCTATTCTAGTTTTAAAAGAGGGGTTAAATAAATATCCAAAATCAGAGATTATCGCCAATAATTTAGGTCTCGGATTTTTGAATATCAATGAAATGGATAGTGCTCTCTTTTACCTAAACTATGGTATTGACTTAAATAGGGAGTTTACTAAAACATTAAAAGGGAATTATATTGCTATTTCTACATTAGCAAAAAATGAAATTGATAAAAAACATCTATCTGAAATTTCTGATCAATCTTCAATAATAGAAGGGGTCAATCAAATGGCTCTTCTAAATTCTGAAATGATTGCTTCAGCTCAAAATTTCATTCCTGAATTAGTCAATGATAGTATTTTGAATGGTGATGAGGTAAGTTACATCTATAATTATGCTCTCAATAATTCTTTAAAAGATCAACCTGAGGATATTTCTTCATCCATTTTAAAATATATAAATTTGAATAATAGCGATTACAAACAACAGTTGTTATTTGCTTATGGATGGACTCAAAAATCAATAGGTAATCAGAAAGAGTTTTTGAAAGCTTTTAAAGAATTAAATTCTCGTTACGGCACAGTAAATGGCTACTATAACTTCCTTATTGGTTTGGAGGCTCTAAAGGCCGATCAGTACATTCTTGCAGAACATAAACTAACAGAAGCGTGGAAATTGGGACAGAAGTCAGCTATCTATCCATTAGCCATTACTTATAGTATTTTAGGTGATAAAGATAAATCCATTCAATTATTTGAATTTTGTAAAAAACTCAACATAATTGAGGAGAGTGACATGAAGTTGATTCATCATTATGTAAAAACTAAATCGCTGAATGAATTCTCTGAGAAAGATTATTTCTATCAATTATTGTTTAATTATCAATTAATGAATGATAGAGATATTATCGAGTCGTTAAAAGGTTTATCTATCATAAGTAATAGAGAAGATTTGTTTAGTATGATATTACATGATCGTTCTAATAATTCGCCTCAATCAATACCTCAGTTAATTTCTTTATTTGATAAACAATTTGATATTTCAGAGGATTTAAATGCTAAGATTGTTACTATTCAGTATGAATCTAATTTACCTATCCATCAAAAAGAAATATTGAAAGAGTCAACATCATCGATAGTAGAATTTGCTAATCATCTGATAACACAAGATACATCCATCTATTTATCTGATAATTTATTTTTAAATTCTTCTTATCAAAAATATATTATTCATCAATTAGTGAAAAAAGATAAGGATCAAGATGCCTTTAATTGGGCAAGTGATGCTGTTGATTTAAATCCGTATTCAGAATTAAACGTAAGTAATTATTTACAGGTAACTATCCCGAAAGGGATGAAAGATTTTGCCAGTGATATTCTTGTAGAATCTGAATATAATCTTGATGAAAAGGCCACAGAAAGAATAAATACATTATATTCCGACTTGATTGAGGATTACAACAAAAAAATCAACACTTGGAATTAATAATAAACTAGCGTCAATATGTCAAACCATGTCATTCAAACTAAAGGTATCTCTCGAATCTATAAAATGGGTACCGAAATAATCAGAGCTCTTCAAACTGTTGATATTACTATTAACAGGGGAGAATATGTGGCTTTTATGGGACCATCAGGTTCTGGGAAATCTACCTTAATGAATATTGTTGGCTGTCTAGATACACCCAGTAATGGAGAATATTGGTTGAATAGCCAAGATGTAAGTGACATGACAGAAAATGAGCTAGCAATGGTAAGAAATAAAGAAATTGGCTTTGTATTCCAATCTTTTAATTTGTTACCTCGATCTACCATACTTGATAATGTCGCCCTGCCTTTGGTGTACGCAGGAATAAGTAAAGAGGAACGCTTAGAACGTGCTCAAAAATCTTTAGATGCTGTGGGGTTAGGAGACAGAGTAAACCACAAACCTAATGAACTATCTGGTGGACAACGTCAACGTGTGGCAATAGCAAGAGCATTGGTAAACAATCCAAGTATTATTCTAGCCGATGAGCCAACAGGGGCATTGGATACTAAAACTTCTTATGAAATTATGGGCATATTTGATGAGTTACATCAGAAAGGTAATACCATTATTATGGTAACTCACGAAGAAGATATTGCCAATTACGCACATCGTATTGTTAGACTTAGAGATGGTCTAATTGAAAAAGATGAGCAAAATACAAACATTACAAAAGTTGAAATCTAACCATGAAAGTATATACTAAAACTGGTGACAAAGGAGAAACTTCATTATTTGGAGGTAAAAGAGTTCAAAAAGATCATATTCGTATTGAAGCATACGGAACTATTGATGAATTAAATTCTTATGTTGGTTTAGTGAGGGATCAATCGGTGAACAATAAAAGAATGGATATCTTAAAAGAAATTCAAGATAGACTTTTTACAATTGGTGCTGAAATGGCTGCTGACCCCGACAAACCTTCATTAAAAAAGCCAGATGTTAACGAAGAAGATATAGAGCTTTTAGAAAAGTCTATTGATCAAATGGATTCTAAACTTTCTCCTTTAAAATATTTCATTCTTCCTGGAGGACATACTGCTGTTTCTTATGCCCACCTTGCTAGAACGGTATGTAGGAGAGCAGAAAGATTAGCTATTAGTTTAGTCAATGAAGAAGGAAGTATTGACCCGATTGTAGTTAGATACTTAAATCGTTTATCTGATTATCTTTTTGTCTTATCGAGAGCAATGGCAAAAGATTTAGGTGTTGAAGAAAACTATTGGATTCCTCGTAAATAATTTATCGAAGGTATTCTAATATTTGACATAATATAAAAGAGCATGCTAGAGGTAAATACCTTTTGCATGCTTTTTTTAAATCGAAAAACAGAATACTATTTCTTCTTTTTTAGATTATTAATAATCTAATAAGTCTAGATGATACCTTTTAATAATTTTTTTCAGTAACTCCCCATAGAGTGGGGAAGTGGCATAACCAACACCTCCATATTTTGTAGATCCAATCATGTTTGCCCACGCTTGATAATCTCTTCCTTGAGTAAATAATGGAGCATACCTTTTTTGTTTATTTAAAAAGACTGAGTGTGCACGAAATGATTCCCAAGGACTTTGATACTCCGCAAAAGAGTCTTTGACTTTACATTTATACAACGTTCTTCCACCTTTAGATACTTTCTGAGACGAAACTATGATACTTTTATTCCTCTTATACTCACTTAATGTGTAATATTCTGTTGTAGTAATTGGTTTAGATTTTTTCGTTTTGTCTTTTACTCCAAAATAGTTATTCCCAATTACTCTTTGCCCGTATCCTGTTTCTAAGGCAGCTTGAGCTAAAGTAATAGAAGCGGGAACATGATATTTCGCTTGTTCCATTAAAGCTGTTTCCACTTTTTGTAATGGGACAGTTGAAGTAAAAAAGGCATAAACATGGGGAGGAACACTCATTTGATCAAGTATTAATCGCCTAAACAGTTCATTAATATTCTTATTCAACACTAGTAGTTTTTCATTATTTAATTGATCCACTCTTGTTACTTTATGCTCAATTAGATATTCAGTCACCATTAACTGCCTTTCAATAATAAATTTATCAAGAGTATTCGATGCTTTCCCTAACTGTTCTTCTTTATAATTCGTGAAGTTTTTCACAAACTGAACGGGTACAACACTTGTCTGATCATTCTGTAATGGCATTTCGGGTGATGGTACATTAAAATCTTCAATAAACTGATCAATAGTGGGTTGATGGGAACCATAATTTACGGCTACTGGCGTTTGGACATAAATCACTTTATCTACAGGTGATTTAAATAGTTGAACCATTAATATTGCTATAAACAATACAATGATGGATAAAATAAATTTAGGGTTGATAATGAAGGTGTAGATATTTCCATTTAAACGGAAATAGAAATTGTTGGGATACTTCAATCCAATGGCGATACCATTTTTAGATTGAACAGATAATTCTGAGGCTGTTTTCAATAAAAACATGACATTTAATTTTACTTTTACGAATTCAACAATAGTTACATCAAATGATAATCTTTTGGGTAACCTTAATATTCGAAGCAATTGAATAGACAAGAGTATTTATTTTATGAAGTGTTATATCCTCGTGTACTTCTTTTTTAATTTCTCAAAACTTAATTGCTTCAAAGAAGTTCTTTTATGTGATTAATTTTATCACATTGTAAATGTAGATCAATTTTTAAACATTGTCAATATATTTGACATTTTATTTAAAATAAAAGCAAAATTATGTCCATTAGTATCAATACAATGCGTGTAGGTAGAAAATACAGACTTACTAATTATAACGATTTGTTTATTTTTGAAACATTAGAAATGATCTCCGATGATGATTTTTTGATCAAATTACTTGACACATTAGAAAAATGTAAGATGAGTGAACTCTATGAATATGGAAAAGGAAAAGATTTTTTGATTGAAGAAATTGATGAAGAGTAACAGAAGTATTTTTAAGTTAGGAGTTAGCAATTAGGAGTGAGGAGATAAATTATTGTATCCTATAAGTTTGTTGTTTTATAGATTACAATTCTGATGTGTGCTTGATTACTTTTTATTAGAAATTTATAAAAAAAAATCCCCTACAGCAAAAATGCAATAGGGGATATATTCATAAATAAGGTTGGATTACCCTATTCTTAGTATCTGTAATGCTCTACTTTGTAAGGACCATCTACTTTTACACCGATATAACTTGCTTGATCTTCAGTAAGCTCTTCTAATACAACACCAATTTTAGCAAGGTGTAGACGAGCTACTTTTTCATCTAAGTGTTTAGGAAGCATGTAAACTTTGTTTTCATACTTATCAGTGTTTTGCCATAACTCCAACTGTGCCAATGTTTGGTTAGTGAATGAGTTAGACATTACAAATGATGGGTGACCTGTTGCACAACCTAAGTTCACCAAACGTCCTTCAGCAAGAATAATCACATCATGACCTGAAGCCACAGTGTACTTATCTACTTGAGGTTTGATATTTACTTTAGTGTGACCATACTTCTCGTTTAACCAAGCCATGTCGATTTCGTTATCGAAGTGACCAATGTTACAAACGATAGCTTTGTCTTTCACTTTTTCGAAATGACGTCCAACAACAATATCTTTGTTACCTGTTGTAGTTACAACGATATCGCCTTCAAGAACTGCATCATCCATTTTCTTTACTTCGAAACCGTCCATTGCAGCTTGTAAAGCACAAATAGGATCAATTTCAGTAACGATAACTCTAGCTCCAGCACCTCTTAATGAAGCTGCAGAACCTTTACCTACATCACCGTAACCAGCAACTACAGCTACTTTACCTGCGATCATAACATCAGTAGCACGACGGATACCATCTACTAAAGATTCTTTACAACCGTATTTGTTATCAAATTTAGATTTAGTTACTGAGTCATTGATATTAATAGCAGGCAATGCTAAAGTACCATTTCTCTCTCTGTCGTGTAATCTAAGAACACCTGTAGTAGTTTCCTCAGAAATACCTTTGATATCTTTTACTAATTCTGGGTATCTGTCTAATACCATGTTAGTAAGATCTCCACCATCATCAAGAATCATGTTAAGTGGCTTACCACCTTCAAATCCGTGTAACGTTTGTTCGATACACCAATCAAATTCTTCTTCTGAAAGACCTTTCCAAGCATAAACTGGAATACCTGCAGCAGCAATAGCAGCAGCAGCTTGATCTTGAGTAGAGAAAATGTTACAAGATGACCAAGTCACCTCTGCACCTAATTCGATAAGAGTTTCGATTAAAACTGCTGTTTGGATAGTCATGTGAAGACACCCTGCAATTCTAGCACCCTGTAAAGGTTTAGAAGGTCCAAATTCTTCTCTTAAAGACATTAAACCTGGCATTTCTGCTTCAGCCAATTCAATCTCTTTTCTACCCCAATCAGCTAAAGATATATCTTTAACCTTGTAATTCGCTGTTGTACTTTCCACTGTAATATTTTTTAAGATATAATTTTGAGTTTGCAAATTTACGAATAATTTATTCAAGTTGAGATAGTTCTTCGTAAACATGCTCCTTTATAACAACTTTGCAACATAAAATTGTTTTGAAATACGGCAAAATTTTTGAAACATCTTAATATTGTCTTAAAGTTTTAAAGATCTATTCAAGTAATTCATTTAATAGTATTATTTTCGTAAACTGTAGATTCTTACAAATTAGAGGTTATTACCTAGGTTATTTAATGTCGCTATCAAACAGAAATAAACAAATTCAACAACTGCTTACCATCTTTACGGTATTGCTATTCATTATTACTAGTACCGCAAAAGCTAGTAATATAGATAGTCTAGCCTCTCATTTAACATTAGATCAGAAAATTGGGCAGTTAATTTTTGGTATCACCAATAATTATAACAAATCATTAAAAAATTTAGGTAGAGAGAATCAACTCGGGGCCTTGTTATTTGATGAATATTGTCAGCCATCACTACATACTTATTTTAAAAATCTAAATCAGCTTCCTAATAAATTACCTGTTCTCCTTGGAGTATACAATCAAAAAGGAATAAAGTGTTTTGACAAAAAATATCAATATTTACCTGACAATTATAATCTAGGGGCGATAAAAAGTAATGCTTTTGCTTTTAATAGTTATAAAGGAATAGCAGATGCATGTCGCCATCATCAGATTGATTTTTATGTTGCAGAAAGCTTATCTATCAACCCTGAAAAAGATAATTCTTATGGTTTTGGAGAAGATGGTGGAAATACTCTTTCTAAAAATCACGCTGCCGTAAAAGGTCTTAATCAACTCGGTGTTCAAGCGGGAACATCACTTCGCTATTTAAAAAATATAGGTGATTATACCTTTAGAGAAATAAATATTTTAAAGGGATTAGTACGTGATTCTATTCAATACATTTATCCTACAGACATCCTATTTGAAGCACCAATTTTTGATACTTCTGTAACTACTTTCTTAAAAGACTCTCTACAATACAATGGTGTGATTGTTACTGGTAACTTATCTGCTGGTAACAATGCTGCTGTAACCGTAGAAAATGCGATAAATGCTTTAACTAGTGGACATGATATGATTGCTCTATCAGGTTTCTATCAAGAAGTGATAGATGGTATTAAAGTAGCCATTAAAAAAGGCACGTTAACAGAAGAGGATATCAATACTAAGGTAAATAAAGTACTTTATCTAAAGAAAAAAGCACACCTTGAAGAAGTTGAGGAACAGCATACAGATTATATCGCTATTGCTAATGAAACTTTTGAGAAATCGGTTACCATACTCCATAATTTAGATAGTATCATTCCTTTATCTTCTTTAAATCAAAAAGACTATCAAGTCATTAGTATAGGGTTAAAGGGAACTCAAGATGATTTTTCTGATATGATGCATAAGTTTATTGATTATGATTATCATCGAATAGAAAATTCAAGTTTCTCAACTGCTCAAGTGAATTTGTTGTTAGAGTCTTGCGAGAATAAAGATCTTGTGATTATTAATATTGTTTGTCATCAAAACTCTTCTAAACATAGGTTTGGTGTAAGTTATGCCACCGAACAATTGATAGAACAATTACAGGAAAAAACAAAGGTTATTGTTGCTTTACATGGCAAACCCGCTGGATTAAAATACCTAAGTGACAGTAGAAACACCATCATTAATTACTCCACAGAAAAAGAAGCACAAGAAGCAACGGCACAGCTTATTGCAGGTACTATTTCAGCAAATGCTACCTTACCCGTTCAAATTTCTTCAAAATATAAAATACATCAAGGCGATAAGCTAAAAAGCATTGGACGATTAGGCTATGCTTCACCTGCCTTTGTTGGGTTAGACCAAAAGGTGCTACATCATTTAGTGGATAGTATAGCATTAAATGCCATAGAAATGGAAGCTACTCCAGGTTGTCAAGTAGTTATTGCCAAAGATGGAAAAATCGTTTTTGAAAAAGCATATGGATATTTCACTTACGAAAAAGAAAAACCAGTCACCAATGAAACAATTTATGATATTGCTTCCATCACCAAAGTAGCATCTACTACTCAAGCCATGATGATGTTAGATTATCATGATTCGGTTAATGTAAATCAACACCTAAAATATTATTTACCTGAAACTGATACTACCAATAAAGCTAATATCCGACTGATACAATTTTTAACGCATACAGCTCCTTTAAGAGGTGGCTACTATTTCTGGGGGCATGTATACGATAAAGAAACAAAAAAATATGATCCTACCTACATTAGTGCCTATAAAAAGAAAGGTTTTAATGTAGAGATCACTCCTAATTTATATGCTACAGATAGCATTAAAGATTGTATGTGGAAATGGCTACTAGATGCTCCAATTTCTACCAGAAGACGATACACCAAAGATGTCTACAGATATTGGTACAGCGATTTAGGGTATTATTTCTTACAAAGAACAATTGAAAAAATTACCCAGCAACCTATCAATGAATTTATGGAGAGCCATGTATACCAACCTTTGGGTACAAGAACTTTAGGTTATCTACCATTGAAACGAGGTATTAAAAGTTCTATGATTCCGCCAACAGAAATGGATATCAATTACCGTCAATCTTTAATGAAAGGTATTGTTCATGACCCATCAGCTGGCTTAATGGGCGGAGTAGGAGGTCATGCAGGGGTTTTCTCTAATGCACATGACTTGGCTATTTTGATGCAGATGAACCTTCAAAAAGGATACTACAGTGGGCATCAATATTTTGATGAAGCTACTTTAAATAAATACAATAGACAGCCCTACAAAAGATTCAAAAATAGGAGAGGACTTGGTTGGGATAAACCTCCTTTAAGAGGTGATGAAGGAAATACGTCTCCTTTAGCTCCTAAATCCACTTTTGGACACACTGGTTTTACAGGAACGTGTGCTTGGGTAGATCCTGATAACAATATTGTGTACATCTTCTTATCAAATAGAGTCTATCCCACCGCAAGAAATAATAAATTAGCCAAAGAAAATATTAGAGAAAATATTCAAGGGGCTATTTATGAAGCAATGATTGATGATAGTAAGTAAGTCTATTGGTGATTCTGAAGTATAATTCAATATCACTTATTATACTACCTATCAATTAGTTACTAAAAAACCAAAGAGACCTTTACTGATAATATTGACATTTGTTGTTAATTTATCGTGACTTAAATTTGGTTGGTAACAATATTCCTCATACTTTTGCATCGCTTTAAAGGAAAAAGCACCTATAAATGGCTTCGTAGCTCAACTGAATAGAGCATCACATTACGGCTGTGAAGGTTCCAAGTTTGAATCTTGGCGAGGTCACTACTTTTTCCTATTAAAGCCAAATGGCTTCGTAGCTCAACTGAATAGAGCATCACATTACGGCTGTGAAGGTTCCAAGTTTGAATCTTGGCGAGGTCACTAAAACAAGGTCTAATAGACTGAGAACAAAAGGGTTAGCATTAAGTTGTTAACCCTTTTTCATGCTATAATAAATTAACGTATCACTAAAAGACTAACATTCAGTATTTTATAATTTGCACATTTTGGAAGCATTCCTGTTTCCCAAAAAATTACTGGATACTTTTTATTTTTTTTTAACACAGCCAATTGTTACAATATGAACAACAAACTTTTAAAAAATGAGAGCAGCTTTTTCATCGAGAAAAGTAAAAGACAAAAACGTATCCATTAATTGCCGTGTTGTAATCGGCAATGATCGATCAAGCCTCTTTTCAACAAAACTAATTGTCCCCCAAAAAAACTGGGATGGGAAAAATCAACAAGTCAAAGGTAGAGACTACAAACATGAGAACAACACACTGAATCTCATCAATTTAGAAATCAAAGACCTGATCAATCAATACAGGGCGGAACATGGAAAACTACCAACTTCAAATGAAGTAAAAGACCTTTTTTTAAAAATAAACAATCAAACAAGTACTTATACAAATGTATCCAGTGCTTTAGAGAAGTTTATCCAAATCAAGAAAAAAGAAGTGAAACCACAGAGTATGAGAAGCATCATTACTCGATTAAACTATTTCAAAACATTCATTAAAAATCAGAATTATGAAGGCACTAGATTAGATGCACTAAATCGGTATTTTATAGAGGAATACATCGATTTTCTAAATGACTATAGAAAAGATAATGGTGAGCCTCTAAACAAAAACACACTAAGAAGAGCTGTCACAGACATTTTTCAATTTTCTTATGTAATGGCTAAAAAAGGGTTCATCAAATATGATGTTTTTGGAGTATGCGAAGCTCCTAAAGGTGAGCCTTCAAAGTTCACTTACCTAAATGATAGTGAAATAAAGACCATTGAACACTATGAGTTTTCTTCTAAGACACTTTCAAAGTACAGAGACTATCTAATGTTCATGTATGAGACAGGCTTCCATTACAAGGAAATGCAGAACTTTGACACACGTATTCACACTTATATTAGTGAGTCAGGTATGAAGATGATCAGCATTGAAAGAGAGAAATCACAAAGACAAACCTGTATACTCCCTTTTTCAAAAGAAGCTGAAAACATTCTATTGAAATATGGAGAACATCATATGCCTAAAGTTTCCCTTAACTGCATTAATAGGTATTTTAAGGAAATTGCCAAGGTGATAGGAATTGAAAAAGATTTCACTTCAAAAATTGGTAGAAAAAGCTTTGCTACTAAATGGCTAAATCTTGGTGTTTCTAAAGAAGCTGTTGCAAAAATGTGCGGTCATAAAGACTCAAGGGTGACAGAAGAACACTACATGAGGGTTCAAGACACTAAGATTATTAGAGAGGTAACTGAAGCAATGAAAGTAGGTCAATTGTAAAAATTAAAATATAGAGATATGGAATATCTTAATGAACAGGAATTTAAAACATTAGAACAAACAACTTTTGAAGATCCAAAGGTAGAAGTTGCAAGGAAATGGTTTGTCTGCATTGTCTATACAGGTATGTCATTCGATGAAGTCCAAAACTTCAGTAATGAAATGATTGTTTCACATGAAGAAAAAACCTTAGTAAAGGTCAATAGACACAATAGACCTATTGGAATATCAATGTCTCCAAATCAAGTGAGCTTTTTAAAAGAGTTCATTGAAAGTAACCTTACAAAGGAGTTCAAACGAATATCTCAATTATCTGAACAATTGAAGAAAATCAAAGATCTCCAAAAGCTGAAAAAAAAGGTAACTGTAAAGGGAGCACAAGTAACTTTTGGAGCTGTAAGGTTAGTTCAAGGGTATAACGTTGAAAGAATTGCCATAATGTTAGGGTTAAAATTCCAAACTGTCTACAACTACTTTGAAGATGATTACCACGAACTTTTTGAAAAAAGAGTTTTAGAGGAATTTAAAAACACAGATTGGCAGTAAAAAAAATAACACTTTGCACTTTTTTGTAAATAAATGTAAAGTATTATTATTGCAACATGAATCGTTAAGCAGTGGCCCTCATCTTGTTCATAACAAGTTTGAGGGTTTTTCTTTGCCTAAACTTTCGGATTCCATCCAACCTCTAAAAATCACTTCCTAAAAGATATAATTATATATGTATTAAAAGAATAACTAATAATAACTTATATGAGTTCTCATTTTTTAAGAAGTTACTCCTTCAAATTTAAGAAGTGGAAGTAGTTACCAACATACACTTAGTGTTCGTTATGTCTTTTTACTTCCTCAGATTTAAGAAGTGGAAAAAGTGCAATAAAAAAAGAGTTGTTCACATTCCATGAACAACTCTAAAATGATAATCTTCAAATGTATCATTAGTGACTTAATGAGCTTCTAATATAATGATTTATTTAAAATGAATCAATTGATTCTTTAACTGAAAATCAAATTGGGAGCTTTTTTTATAAACGACCACACTCCCCCGTCCTCAAGTTACGCATTATTTTGTTACTATACAATATAATGACACTATTTTGTACAACTTTTTTTATTAAAAGAAAATATACAAAATAGTGTCATATTTTTGTACTTAATAGTTGCTTTATACAATATAGTGACGTATATTTGTATAGAACAATGAGGGAAACGCCTTCATTTAGAGTTTAACCAAACTTAAAATTGACATGATGAGATTGACTGTTTCAAGGTCAAACACAAAATTAGGAGATACTCCTAATTTTAACCTTCCAGCCGGCCACAGTTGCCCAGGTGCTTTAGATTGTTTAGCAAAAGCAAATAAAGAAACTGGAAAGCTTCAGCAAAAAGGAAAGTTTAGGTGTTTTGCAGCTTCTATTGAGAGCTTAAGAAAGAATGTTAGGACTTCAAGAAATAACAACTTTATACAGCTTGTGAAGCTTAGCAAAGATCAAATGGTTGAAAAGATCACTGAGGACGTTATCGGAGACCTGAGAAGGAGAGAGAAACTATTCAGAATTCATGCAAGTGGCGATTTCTTTAATAGAAATTACTTTCAAGCATGGGTTGAGATCGCAAGACAAAATCAAGACATTGTTTTTTATGCTTACACTAAAAGCATAAACTACTGGATTGAATGTCTTGATTCAATCCCTGATAACTTAGTGTTGACCGCTTCGAGAGGAGGCCGTTACGATCACTTAATCAATGAGTATCAACTCAGAGAGGCGGTGGTAGTAAAATACCCCTCAGAAGCTCAAGAAATGGGAATTCCGATTGATTCAGATGATTCTCTCGCTTATGATCCAAAAGTTGAAAAGTTCGCTCTTCTTCTTCATGGAACCCAAGCAAAAGGATCTGAGGAGTCTAAAGCGGTCTTCTCAAGAAGAAGAAAGAAAGCCTAAAAAACTTTCTTTCTTCTTCGCCCTTCGGGGTACAATCTCAATAATCAATAAAGTTTGAAAATCGTATAATTGCACGCCCTTATAAAGGAGTAAAAAACATATACAATATAGTGACATTATTTTGTATGAGTGGTATTTTATTAGTATCTTTACTCCGGGGCAGTGCGGTTGTGCTAAAAAAAAAGCAACCCCTATTTTATAGTATGAGAGCAACAATTTTCATAAAAAATACTGAAACCAACGAATTCAAATTTGTTAGCTCAGTAGCAGCTGCAGCCCTTTACACTGGCATCAGTCTTAATACTCTTCAAACCTATTTCTCTAGAGAAAAAAAAGATTTCGTTTCAATGGATAATTTCGAAATTTACAAAGGTATGTCTTACTCAAAATCTGAATTAGAAGAACATGACAAAATCAAGATCAATAAATAAAACAGTACAGGAAGCTGCTGATCATTTTAATACATCTGTTCAGCAAATTGTAAATACTTGCATTCGTGCAAATATGATTTTTATAAGTTATCCTGGAGAAGATGTAAATAAGATTACTCTTGAACCTACTGATATAGGTACTTTACATAACAACTGGGTAATTGGTACTACTGAAGATTGCTTTGAAAGATTTGTTATTACTCCTGGAGGAATGGAGGTGTTACATGTGGAGCTACTGAAGTATGAGAAGTTTTATGATGAAAGCTATGAGAAGTTTATTAGTGGGTTGAGTGAGGGGGAATGATATAAAAAAGGCTTCATTCAAATTTTCGAATGAAGCCTTTTTTTAACAAACTAAACTTGAATGATCAAGTCTTTTAAACTCCTTTTCTGAGGAAAAAGGTATATTTTTTGAAAATTCTTTCATTTCCTTAAAAATACCTGCTAATGAATGGAATACTTTACCTAAAAGATAAACAGGAAAACCAATTGGTAACCATCCCCCTGAGTTAAAAGCTAAAACATCAAAACTATAATCTGAAAGCTTATTTTTTATTTCATGAAATTCTTCAATTTTACAGTTATTAAACTTCTTTTTTCTTTCCTCAACAATTTCAATATACTTATCATCCTTGTTTAGTATTTTCTCAGCATCTCTTAAAAAAGATAATGAAAAATATGGGAGATATTGAATTGTAGTACTAATTGAGTCATCAAGAATTAAAAATAACTCATCATTTAATTCTTTCTCATTATTCGATTTTAATACTCTTAATTGATCTCTAAGAGCAAATAATTTGTATCTGTACTCTAATCTTTTGTTTGGAAGTATAATTCCTTCATAAACAAAATGGAAAATAGCGAATAGAGTAAAAATTAATATACCTATAGCCATAATTTTATTATTTTGTAGTTGTACTTAAACGTGTTTTTAATGTATTTCGTTGCAAATCTGACTTCTCTTGAGATAATCTTTCTATTTCTGCTTGATGTAACTTTCTTAATCCTTTACTGTTAGTATACCAACCATAGGCTAGTGATACGGCAACAATCCAACCAATTCCAAGACCATAACTAGTTGTAAATAACTCTAATAATTTGAACACTAACTCATCTATAGCTTCCTCTGACATTTTACTTAATAATAGTAACATACCCAATCCTCCAAACAAAGGCAAAATCAAGCCTTTATTCATAGATTGAATAATTACATCTCTTAAGAATCCCCACATATTAGGTTGATACCTATTCTTATTTTGTTGGTTCCTTTTATAGTTTTTACTGTTTTTATAGTTAGAAGTGTGATCTTTTTTACCGCCTCTAGAAGTCATCAAGTTTGCTTTTAATTGATTAATACCCAAATATAATATAATTAAATAATATTAAAAGTTTCATTAATCCAATAAATATCAAGAAACCTCACAATTTTTTCTCAAAAAAACTTTTCATTTCATCATACCCCACCCGAAATCTTTCCAAGTTTCCAAGAATCACTATTTTATACACTTAATTAATTAAATATCAATACATTAACACCTTGGAAAGCACTTTCCAAGAAAGGTGTAATCTTGGAAACTACCCCCCAAATCTTGGAAACTCGATTTTGCTGTTTTTTCTTGAGTTTCCAAGAATACAGACCTGTTTCCAAGAAATAAGGGTGAGTTTCCAAGAAAATAGGGGTTGTTTCCATGAGTTTCCAAGAGTTTCCAAGGTTATTATATAACTATTCTATTAGTTAGATATATATAAGTAATTGATTAATAGAATAATATATATAAAAGAATTTGTACTTCGTGTTAAAACCTTGGAAACTCATGGAAACATACCCCCATATAAAATGAAAAACACCTAAAAAGCACTACATACCCGTGTAGGCAAATAATATGTTTAGTTATTTTAACACTTTGAAATATATTGTATTATTCTAAGATAAAAAAAGAGGTACACATCAATAACGTGTACCTCTAGACTCAAAAACTAACTATATTACTTTACTCTTTTATACTTTGCATTATGACTCTGCCTTGAAAACTGATAGTTTGATTCTTTCTCTCTTTTGGGTTTACAATAAGTAAAATCAATCCTTCTTTCTTCTGTTTCTCTGAAATATTCATCTAATGAGAGAATACTTCTATTAAAGTCAACTGTAACTAACATTTCCTTTTAATTGTTTAATATCTCTTTTTATATACTTTATAGCTCCATCAAACCTTCCATCATTATTTTTCTCTTCCAGTTTCCATTTTTTAAATGTCTTACTCATAAGCAATGAATCATTTGATTTTTCTTTAGCTTCAGAATGAGCTATTTCTGAAACTACTAATTGGGCTTTTGTTGTCATTTCTTAAATAGTTTTACAATTGTTTCATGTGATACTTGTATTTCTTGATTGTTTTCGTTTAGCTCTTGCCAAGCTATGCGCACCCGTTTTGCTAGTCCCTTTCTGATCATACCATTTATATACTTATGGCCATCTACTGAGCCTTTTCCTGATTTAAGTATATATGCTTTTGTAAAATCAGTGACTTTTATTTTATCAGTATTAAAGTATTCATCTAATGGGTGTTTAGGAGTATCTGTTTTCTTCTCTGTCTTTTCATCAGGTTTATTACTACTCATAGGTTCAGCTCCTCCAACTTCTTTATTCAGTGTGTCTAATCCTTCATTGGATAGAATGTCATAGTCCAATACTAAAGCTGAAGTACTGTATTTGTTGATACGGGGGAAATTCACCCATTTATTTCTATCACCTAATTTAAAGCGTTCCTCTACTTTCTCTTTATTGTCTGCTGCTCTATGCATCAATAACATATCTTTGATGTCACTCTCATTAAAAGGAGACATACCTTGTCTTTGTGATGCCGATCTATAAAGAGGCATAATTGTTCTTAATCTTAAGAATAGTTTATTACGGCCCGTTCCATCGTTCTCTTTTTCAATTTTATAGTGATTACCATAGACAAGTCCAGCTGCACCAATAACTGAAAAGAATGTTGCTACTTCATTATTAGACTTCTTGATAGATACCTTATACTTGATATTTTTTATAGCTTCTTCAAAAAGCTCTTCTTCTGTGAATGAAAATTTCAAAAGATCTTTAAAAACAACAATTGGAGCTACTACAGATTCTACATTAAGAATAATTCTTTCGTCCGGAAAATTGGTCAATCTTCCTTTCTCAACTTCTTTTTGTAATCGCTTTTCTAATTCACTTCGAACATTGCCCGCTGTAGCTATATAGGTATCACTAAATACATTTCGATAGTTTAGAAGCTCTCTTGTAACTGCTGTACAACGTCCTGAAGATTCATGATTTTTTAGTATTGCAAAAGCTTCTTTGTTGTGTGCTACAGGTTCAAATTTCAAAGGAATACAACGGTCATTTAAACCAGGATCAAAGTTTACTGAATCCTGTCCTGAAATGATTGTCCCATTCCTATTTTTAGCATTATTGCTTTTATACTGTTTTGTAGTTTTTGTCTTTCTTTCTGAACCTCCAGCAAATTGTTTCAGAAGCTCAAGTTTAGCTGAACTATCCTTTCCTAATTGTCTTGAAAATTCATTCACCCACATAATAGTATTGCTAAACTTATTCACATAGCTTTCAATACCCCTTGCTGTATCATTGTTAATATTCATCCCTTCTTCTTCACAATGGTTTGCTCCCCACATTCTAGCTAGTGAACGGCCTGCTGTACTTTTTCCTGTACCTGGAGGACCAAACAAACTCAATAAAGGTGCATAGCTGTTATTATGATCATAAACCACATCTCTAAAGAGAGACATTATGTAGTATCCTGTCATAAGTATAGAATGGTCACCATGTACATCTCTAAGATGTTTTGACCAGCTTTCAAATGTTAGCTTTGAATTCATATCAATAATCATTAGTTGTTGTGCTCTGTAATCACCTTCCGGAACAATTCCTCTTTTGTCAGCAAATGGAAGGAAGAAAAACTTTAATCTATTAATTTGTTTGTTTTTGATAAGTGAGGGTAGTTTATCCCCCAGGTCATTTTTTGCTTTTTCAGTATCTTCAATCAAATAGTCTTTACCTGCTATATCAATAACAGTATCTTTTTCTATTTTCATGAATGAGTCATTATCTGTTATAGGAAATGTGACTCTTACAACTCCAAATTCATCCGGCTTTAATAGTTGATTATCTTTCAAAATACCATTACCAAAAATATAGAAACCATGATTATCATGACCTATAACTTGAGGCTCTTCTGCTTTTTTTAAGCCACCTCTTAACTTCATATTAATCTTATTCAGATCTTCTTCTTTTCCTTCAAATATGAATCTACCATAGATTCTTGCTACTTGCTTTCTAAACTCATTAACTACAATTGTAGCATCTGAAGTGAATGCTTTTACTGCTATTCTACCAAAAGCATTTTTAAATCTGATAATGAATAAAGGAATATCATCTGTTACAACAAAATACAGATATTGCATCGTGAAAGCACATATTCTACGTTCTCCTTTTTTTCCTTCTGAGGTGTAATAGCTATTGTCTTTTTCATAGAACTGAAATTCAAAGAAATCATCTCTAGACTCTTGACCAATACCTTCAGGAAGTGTAATTTCTTCTTGCTTTTTAGGTAGTTTAAAATGCTTGAATGGCTTCCATTTATTACATAAGTTTTCATACGCACTTTGTCGGAATAATTCATCAGGAATATTACTTATTACTTCTCCAGCCCATGTTATAGCATCCGTTCTTTCAGCTGCTCCTGCTGCTCCTTCAGCTGTACAATAATTTAAAAGGTAATGATCTAAAAAACTCATTTTAGCATAAATGAATTTATCTACCTCATTCTTTCTTTTTAGCTTGAGAAAACCATCAGGGTCTGTTCCTTCTACTTCAGGAATTAAAACATCTACTTTCTTAAAACCTGCATGAAGTAAACGAACAGCATGTTCTTCCATACTCGCTACTCCTTTCCCTTTTTTTCCTTCTCTTTTTGAAATATCGTTATCAGCAATGATAAGAACGTTATCAGTATATTTCTTTAAAAGCTTTATTTGATCTTCTGTAAAAGCTGTACCACATGGGGCCACTGCATTATTATACTCATGTTGTGCTAATCGCATAACATCAGTAGTACCTTCTACTAAAATTGCAAATTCATATTTTTTTATACCTTCTTTCGCAAGATGTAAACCATACAGGTGTTTCCCTTTTTGCCAAACAGAATCAGGAGAATTAAAATATTTTTGAGGTATATGTTTTTTCTCTTTTTTTAGAGCTTCAACATCTGAAGGGAAATAATAAGCATCGGTTCTTCCCGTAAAGGAAAGTATTTGTCCCCAGTCATCAAAAATTGGGAAAATTACCCTTCCTCTGAAATAGTCATAATACCCATTATCACCCTTACCAATTAGACCAGCTTCAATGCAGACTTCTAAATCAAACTGTTCTTTTTGTAAGGCTTCAAAAAGCTTATTACCATAAGGAGCATATCCAACCTTATACTGATCAATTATTGTTTCTGTAAATTTTCTAACCTTTTTAAACTTGTCAGGAAAATCTTGAGCTAAGAAAAAATTAAGTGCAAAATTTAAAACTATCTGAGTAGTTTCTTTTTTCTTTCTAGCTTCTTCACGTTTCTTTTTTTCTTCAGCTGAATAAATATTTGTTTGTATGTACTGAAGTTGAATTCCTTGGTCTTGGCAAATTTGCTTTACAGCATCTGTAAATGACAACCCTTTTAGTTCCTGGATAAACTTGATTGCATCCCCAAATTTTTCAGAGGAAAAACATTTAAAAATTCCTTTGGATGGAGTTACAGAAAAAGAGGCTGTTTTGTCTTCAGAAAAGGGAGACTTACCAAAGTAATATTTCCCTTTTCTTTTAAGTTCTACATAGCGATCAACTACTTCTTCAATTGGTAAGTTTCTGACCGCTTCAATTGTTTCATTAGCGATCATTATTCAGATACTTTTGATGTATTATTTAAATCGTTGATTCTTTTTTCTTGGTTCTTACCTTTGCTCTCATGCTCTTCGCTTTCACTCTGCAAAAGTCTTCCTGCTCCGGAAACATTTGAAGCTCTATTGATAGAGTCAGAAGTACTGCTCCTCCTATCATGAATAGTTTCTTGAAGCTCGGCATGCTCCTTATCTCCCTTTTGATGTCTGTTATCTCTGCTTGTACTTTCTTTGTTTTCCCAGTAACTCTCTCCATCTCCTCCACTTCTCCCAATCTCTTGTAATGCCTTTTGTGCTGTCTTAACCTTTGCAATAGATCTTCCAATGCAACAAGTTTCGTCGTCTGTTGTTCCATCTTTAATAGTCGTTGTTTGAGATTCATTGATGTTAGATTCAGTTTTTGTCTTATAACTTTCTTTCAAGTTATTGATCTCAACAATCAATTCATATTTGTTACTGTGTGTTTTCACCATTTCATCAGCTAAATCAATCATAGCTGTAAAAAGTTCACGCATAAAGGGTTGTTTGATTTTTTGAGAGTTTAAGTCAAAAGTCTGAATCAATATTGAATCAACCTTACCCCAAATGTTCGTGTTTAAATAGATAGATTTGCCTTCTTTTTTCATGTGAAATACTTATTGATTCATTAAATTTGATGTACTTTACAGTAAAATGATGTATTTTAATGCATCTTACTGTAATTCAAATATAGGAAAAAAGAATCAAATGATTCAATATTTATTCCTGATTATCACTTAAATCCCTATGAACAATGTTTAATCACAACAACCACTATGGTGAAAAACTCCGTAAATTTCTTAGAGACCGAAGAATAACTCAACATGAAGCCTCTGCTCTATTAGGAGTACATAGGTCTACAATTCAGCGATTATTAGAAAATGAAATATGGTCTGAAAAACAGCTTTCAATAGTCACAAATGGTTTTGGTATATCTCAAGATGATTTTAGAATTATAGAAAATCAAACTACTAAAGTTGAAAAAGAGAACCCTTGGAAAGAAAAGTATTATGAATCAATAGAAAGAATCAATGAGTTATATGGTAAGCTTGAAAAGAGTAATAATATGAATGAAGAGCTTCGAAAAATTATTGAGAATTTAAAAAATAGGAAATAAAAAAAGCCTCCATAATGGGGGCTTTTTTACCTAATATATATCAGTTTACTCTTTCTCTCTTGCTTCCCTTGCTTCTCTTGCTTCTCTTCTTAGTTCCTTCTTTTCTTCATCAGTAGCATTAAGAAACTTATTACTATTTTCTATTAAATTATTTGCCCACTCTAACATTCTATCGTTTTCATTATTAATTTGTTCAATGGCGTTTTGAAAGTTCTTTTTAAATGGAGCATCAATTGTATATGGAGATTTTGCTTTTTGATTGACACTATCAAAGCTGATTGGTTTGAAGTCAATAGGATTGATTTGTCTTGATTCCCTTTCTTTCCTATGCCTAAAAAGCTCATCATGAATAGCTTCAGAAAATTTAGATATATTAATTGCATCTAGAGAAAATTCTTCAACATTTTCTCTCATAGATTCAATATTCTTCTTCAATATCTCTTCTTGTTTTTTCAATTTATCTCTCTCTTTTTCCCCTCTACGTTGAACATACAAAGTATATAATGTACTGATACCAAACATAATCATTGGTGCAAGAAGTTTATTCAAAAAGAAATCCATCATTGTATTTTAGTTTATTTTAAATAATCATCTAATTTACTAACCCATTACATAAGTTCCTATCTATACTAAGTACATAAAAGATAGTAGTTTAAATAAAATCTAATAATATCTATTTCTCTGCAATCTCCCTAAAAGTTCTAGCAGTCTCTACACCATAAGCATGAGCCAACTTTCCATAAAGTGAAGGAATGGCTACATAAAACTCTTTGGTCCACCATGCTTTTCTATCATGTGAACTATTATCCATTTTATGCTTAAAAATACCTAAAGCAATACGTTCAATCTTTTTATCTACTGTAAGTTCTGCTGCTGCTTTTGGATTGTTTTTATAACCAGGAACATATTTAAAGTTGTCGGGACCAACTGTTTCTACCCAATCTTTTAGAGTATCTAAAAAACTTTGTCCTGAAGAATGACCGGAACCTCTATAATTGATACGAGTCATATCTATATAACGTCCTGCATCTGCGAATTTAATCCCAAATGCATAACCTCCTTCACTTGTTTTTAAATCTCTGACTAAAGCATTGTTTAGCTTCAATATATCTTTTCGTGATACACCTACTCCCGACTGAGCTAAAGCTTGTGCCATCTTATAGATAACATAGTCAGCCCAATCGTTAGCGACTTCTCTTTGGTATTCTGCTATACTACTCATCTTTCTTTTATTGCTGTTAATTCAAATGTTTTTGATGAAGCATTGATTTTACAACTTATTGGATAGAAAGTGTACCCTTTGTAAGTGAATTTTTGATCTATATTGAATTGCTTCAATTGTATGATATTAAAACGTCCTTTAAAGGTATACTCCTCTTGATAAATCATTAAAGCTTCTGCAAAGGTCTTCCAATATAGATTATACAGTGATTTCCCTAAATCTTTTTTAAAAGTAAGTGATATGTCACTATTTTCAGATAAAGCATAAAGCTTGTTTTCAAATATATCAAACTCTGCTATAAACAATTGTAAGTCATCAACATCAACAAAATAAGGTCTGATTTCCACACGTTCTTCTTCCTCTTCTCCTAGTCCTAAATCAGGAAGGTTAAAATCAGGTAAATTAAGATTTAGATTTAAAGAGGTTTTTATTCCTGCAGCTGCTACTTTAGATATTTTTTCAGTAGCATCATAATATAAGCCTTCGGGTTCTACTTCCACAACTGGATCCACATCACTACTATTTTCCACTTTCCCCCAACCTAGTTTTAGCTTTTGTTTTTTGAGTTCTAATCCAAATTTACTTTCTACAGAATCTAGACTATATATTTGACTATTTCTATTTACTTCATCCTGTTTCTTTGATAACAACAACCCTTCTTCATTGACTTGAATAGTAAGGCAAAACACTTGTGTCAATTCCTTCAAAAAATCAGCTGGAGTCTTTACAGGTAACTGTTCGTTAAACTGAAAATATAAAAAATTTTGAATTTCTTGTGTACCTAAAAAACATAGCTTCTGAGCTGTGCTTTCCTCAAAAAAACCTTTGATTGAAATTCCTAGAGCTTCTCCCAATTTTCTTAGAATATAAGAAATGAAAAGACAAGGAATAACTTTTGATGATTCGTAATCAATGAAACCATTGATATTCTCATAATAATCTAAACCATCTTCATCATTTGTATATGTTTCCCCTAGTCCAAAAGGTAAACAATAACCATCAGTATGATTTGTATTTAAATTATCTAATATATAAGGTCTATGAAACTCTCTTCTTTCAGTATGGAAGTTACCATTCACAAATTCATATAATTGATTATGAGGTGCTGATACATCCATTGTAATGCGATCTACTCTAACACTACCAGTCCACTCACAAAAAATTTCTGAATGATTTGGTCTACTAAATGTAAACTGCCCCCAATCTTCACTTGCATCAGCTAAAATTGTATTAATTTCTTCCCAGTCTCTCCAATCATCGTCAAATGTACCTTGAGTAACTAAATCATTAGAATCAATAGATATTTGGCTTAATATATTTCCTTCATTGTCATGCTTTTCTAATGTAAGAATCATAGAGTTAATACTTCTATCATTCTCATTTTGAGTTTCAGGTCTTAACCATGAAAAAGTGAAATTTATCACCCCTAAATCAAGTTCAGTAAAATCAACTTTCAGTTTACTTGCAATACTCCCTAATCCTAAAAATAAAGTACAATCAAATTTACTTCCTGTCCATTTAACTTTTAATTCACCTGTTTCTCCTTCTTCAGCTAAATTCAAATACAATTTTGTAGGAATACGGAATGGTTTATTCCTATTATCCATATTATGAAAAAACTGCAATAGTCTTTTATTTTTTCTTGATGCTGGAAGAGAAAAAGGAAGTGACCTTGAAGTATCTATTGTTTCAAAAGCAAAAAAAGAGCTTTTCAGATCTAATGTTATTTTGTCTTCTCCTAGATCGAGAGCTTCATAGTTATCATTATGTAATACCTCAAGCTTGTACATTGTCATAATATTTAAAAGTAAAGTTACCAGGATTATATTGCTCTTCTCCTTTCACTGAATCAGCATCTATTATTACTTTCCTCCAGGTATCTTCAATAAATGTATATATAGCTTCTGACTGAAGAAAGTCATGTACTACTTCCCAATTCACTCCATAGCCTGTAGATAAGGTTCTATGTTTTTTGGTGTGAATATTAAACTTCTCTATTATTTGAGTATAACCTTCATCAACTACAGCTACTTCTTTTGTTGTTTTGAATTCATCTTGGTAAATACCATAGCAAACGATATTTGAGAAACCTCCAAACTTATTGAAAAAGGTAAATGTTTGTTCGAAACCTTCTTTTAAGTCTATGTAATGAATATCATTCCCAATACTAATAGTATAAAAAACAGCATTATTATTCGTATCTGATAAACCTATTTGATCAAAACCTCCTGCAAAATTTACAATGAGATTATCACTTCCTGATATTGTGAAAAGACTCTTTGAGCTACTACCACCATCACTATAATAAGCGGTTGCTGTAACAGTCAAATCTGCATTAGCTGTCTTTTTTGCTGAGAAACATAATCGAGTAGATTTACTCGCTTTAACTCTATAACCATCACCTTGTAAAATACCATTGATGTGGGAACTTGAAACACTATTATCTTTTGAACCTGCTTTGACTATAAACATATCTGAGTCAAGTGTTTCACCTCCATCTGAAAAAGCTCTAAAAGGCATTGTAGCATAAACAGTTGATAGTTCATAACTAACATTGTTATCAGCTGGATAAGGAAGTTCAAGAAATGAGTCTGCTATTTCAGGTATAAAGATGGAAATTGAACCTGCTCCTACTTTTGAAAATTCAATACCTTCAGCATAATTAGGCGTATTCCAATTGGACTTATCTGTATCAATTTTCACACCTTTTCGCTCATTTAAATCTGTATTGACGTTTACTGTACCACTTCTACTTTTTGTAAGTATTGTTGATGTTACTGATATGCTTATTGCCATAACGTTGAATTATATGGGTGTCTTTCTTCAAAACCTAGTTCAATTTCCAAGCTCCAGCCAACCATTCGCTTTTTTGTAATTGGATAGCTTTCATTTGGACCTTTTATTTTTTTGCTCATCCAATGACCAACTTCAAAAAGCTCTTCTTCCTCTTGAAAATCATGTCTGATCTTTGCTTTCACATCAGAAATAACCGGGTGAAGCTGTTCAAATATTTCATTGAATTTTGTTTCATCAGATTTCTTGTTCATCAATGGCGTATTGTAGAGACCTATTGTAATACTCAAATTCTCATGTTCACTTTCTGCAGTATTCATTTCAATACCTTGTCGGTATGGATAGTTTACGAAAAGAAGAGGGCAATTTTTACGAGAAATAGTTTCAATTTTATCTAAGAAACCATCAATACTTCCTACAAAAACGGCATTAATTTCGGGGTGTTTTAAGAACGTATTAAAGTACGTTCTAAACTGTTGTAGTGTCTGCATTTTTCTGTAATTGTTTATTGCTTTTGATAATCTCTTGCCAAGTCATCAAAGCATTATGAATATTCTCATTTTGCACCTGCTCCAAGGTTCCTAAGCTTCCATGTGTAGCAAGGCCATGCATCATTGAAAACCATGGATCTGTATTTGATTCTTCAGAACTTTCTCCATCACCATGAAATACATCATAGTAGATTTTATTGATGAAAGCATCCTTCATAGTAGCGAAATACATGACAGACATTTCTACTTGAGTAGGTGTCCATTTATTCTTGATTTTCACAACTCTTTCTTCAGTGTCTCCAAGGTTATACTTCTTCCCTTTTTCAAGCCACAAACATGCTACAGCTCTGCAAAGGTTGAGGTAGTTTTGATCCTTCAAATAGGCTTCAATATAATTTCCTGCATGAACAAACTGGATAAGAGAGATATTACTTAGTGACTCTCCTGGACCAAACAAACCATGAGCTTTTTCATACCTATTATAGTACACTTTCTTATCCTTGTATACCCACTCTATTTGTTCTTGTAGTAATACTAAAATATCTGAAGGAATAAACTGTAGCTGTATTTTTTTAAGGTTAAAAAGGTACTTCACTACTCTTATCTTCCCTTCATTACCTTGATACTTTCTTCTAAACCCCAATAAGAAATCTAATTGACCTGAAGAGCATTCATCCCAATTTTCCGGAATCTTTGCAGCAATGGTTTTTACCTCTTTCTTTTCTCGCTGAATATAGTAGTGTAGTTTGATCTCTTTCATTAGAATGTGACAAATTGTGAAGGATAGTTTTCATCATCATTCCCTATTTTTCTATCAAAAAATTCAGGATGATGAGGGTATTCAGGATATAAATCAGGGTTATTTTTAATCTGATCCAAAACTTCTATTACTGAAGGTTCTACACCTTCTAAAAGTTGATTCGCTTTTTCAATATCACCTTCCACAGCACAATACACTGAATAGGCTTTGTAAGTAATTGCTCTTTGTAAAGGAAGAAGTATTTTCTCATTTTCAGCTGTTAAAGAATTATCTCTTTTTTGAACTTTGATAATATCAAGCATACTACCTAGTTCTGTTCTAAACAGACTTGATTCAGCTCCATTCAAATAACCTCTCAATTTCATATACATTATACGAGTATTGAGTTTTGGTAACATTGCTCTTAACTCAATAACTGAGCTTACCAAAATATCATACTTCGTTGTGTAAGCATTCGAATTTTTCCATACTTCAAAATCATCTTGATTGTGCTCCAGGAATTCAAATGCTTTTTCAAGAAAAGTAAAAGCTCCACTTTCATATTCTTTTGCAAGTGCATCAATCTTTGCATCAGAAGCTGGAAGTACGTGTTCTGATTTATTGACTGTTACTCCTCCAGCTGAAATATCTACTGCATGTTTTCTAACAAAAATTGACAGTGTATAATCACCTAAACAGGTACATAGATAATCAATAAGCGTAGTCTCTTTTTCTGAAGGAGCAACTAAACCAACTAAATGATCATACAGTTCTTGACCAATACCAAATGTTTGATCTAAAAGAAATTCAATAGTTCCTTTTTTGATGAAACGCTTAAGAGTATTATAATCGAAATCTTCATCAATATCGATATACTCCGCAAAGTTACTCTCCGTTATTAGTAGTTGCATTTTGGTCTTCTGTTTTATTTGGTGAAGTGTCTTGTACTCCTGATTTTACTTTATCAGTTGTGGTTAATTGAAAGCTTGCAAAATCAATGTATACATTTTTCAAATGAGGGAAATTATGTTTTATCGCCCAGTTGAATGGTTTTAATAATAATGATCTGTTGATCTTCGTTTTCGTCTTACCTGTTACATTGTAAGACTCTCGTACAGCTGAACCTGTATCACCTCCTAACTTTCCTCCAACAATCAAATCTGCTAATCCTGGATTAGTATTCGTAGTCATTGCCAATACTCCTGAAATCTGATCAATTGCTTTAGAATAAGCATCATCTTTCAAGTCATTTGGAATAAGAGAAATTTTGATGGCTGAAATCTTTTCACCTGTTCTTTTATCGATGGTAAAATCTGTCCACAACGTTTTACCAGCATTTTCAGGATTGGTTATATTGCTATGTACATCTTTCACCAATTGATGTTTGATTTCTTTGATTTCTTCTTCCGTTTTTTCGGCTCCGTACTTCTCCTTAAAATAATCATTAAATAGCTCAATATGGTATTTTGCATTGATGCTATTTTCGAGGTTTTCATCTTTGAAAGTAAACATTGAATGACTGACATTTAATGCTTTTTCTGTCTCCTCTGACCACCAAACAGGAAGACCATAATATCTTTTTCCAGCTTTCTTTCTAAAGATGTGAAATACGCCTCTTTTATCTTGTATCGCTTTCTTCTCGTTCGTTTTGATATTCGCTACTTCCTGTCTATGTGTCTCCTCACTCACTTCTGTATTAGCAGTATCAAAGCATGAATCAATAACAATATATTTCGAAAGTCCATCTTTGTCTTTTTCTGTCACTCTACAGTCTACTACTTCGTTATGAAAAAAGAAGTCAACCTTATTTCCTTTTGTAAAAACCAATTGGCAATAAGCGTTTCCAGTTGCCCAAAAATCAGGTAATAAATCTAGAATCACTTCTTCAGCTCTTGAGGAATCTAACCAATCTTGAAGTTCTTGATCAAAAAATTCAACTGTTTTGATCTTACCATTTTCAACAATCTTTTGATAAGTCTTGAATCCATCACCAAGCCATACTCCTTCCCAAAACTCAGATAGACCTGGCATAATACTAGACCTTCCTACTAATTCAATAAGATGGTTCGGTAAATCATCAGCATCACCATAAGGTACATGCTTCGTTGTGTTTTTTTTCGATGATTTCTGTTTTCGTAAAAACTTCTTTTGATCGTCAGTATAAGAAGTACTCATCTTCGTACTTCCTACAAATCCATGTGAGAGCTTCATTTTATATTATAGTTTTAAGGTCATTTAATTCTAAAATACTCCAGTCTTTTACTGTGATAACCCCTTCCGGAAAATCATCACTTTCTATGACTTGTATATTGATGTTATGACTCTTTGGATCATACTTTTTTTTCGGCTTATGAGCATTGACAATTGCCTCTTGAGCTTTCTCTTTTGATAACTTTCTCATTATCGCCTTACGAATATGCAATACCTTTCCTTTTCGATTTCCTGAGATAGGTGTAAAAGACAATGAGAACTCTTTACCTTCTCCTTGTTCATTTGGAGTTTGGAGCTGAATTAATGCGTGTTTAAGATTGATCATAATACTTCAATTTGTTGGTCAATATCTGCTTCAATAAGAGCAAAGTCATTCTGAATGCATTGATTGATGATAGTTTTATCTAACAGATCTGAAGTGACAGTCTCTTTTGTGCTATCATCAAAATACACTATCATAGTGATTTGATTATTATTCTTTTCAATGCTGTAAGATTTCACTGAATTATCATTTGTGAGTGCTTGAACTCTTGATAGGCATTCTTTTACGCAAAGGATTTCTTTTGCTTTTGAAATACGTTGTGCTTCAGTGGTTATTTGTGGTTCTGAAGCTATTATGGTGTTTAATTTATCTGTCATTATACGTATGTTATTGTTGTTCCTTGATTTTCAATCAATGTAATTGTACTGCCTGTTTTAACTCTAATATTTGAACAATTAGGACAATTAAGTAAATTTATATTTACATTTATAAATAGTGTATTCTCCCAATTTTGATCCGTTAATAACGGACAATTATTTAAATCAATTACATTAAGGGTTGGATTCATGTTAGAGTTATCAATAGTGCCTATTGGAACTTTAACTGTTAATAGGTTGATTGATTCCATATGAACAATTGAAGACTCTCCGTTTATTACTACATTAGAATGGTCAAATATTGTAGCTAAAGAGTTTCTTAATGTAAACCTAAAATACGTAACGTTACCACTAATAAAACCTATAAAATTAGTAAAACTTGTAGATACTCCGTTTATCATAGTAAATGAACCAGTAAAATTAGCTTCACTAAAATTAAATTCTTTAATAGCCGTTTGACTAGCTGTAAATAAAAAATCATTAAAATTACCCTTAAAAGGTGGTATATATTCTAAATTTTGAATATTACTGTTTATTGGATCGACTTTAAATGCACCCGAATAACTTGATATATATTCAGCTTCAATTCTTTTAAGAGAATATGGTAAAAAATATATCCTATCCGTTGTTATTGTCTTAAACTTTACAACCTCTAAAGTGTTGCATCCTGAATAACTTATAACTCTTCTAGAAACTATATTAATAAGCGAATTATCTTGTATTGAATCTAAATTACCGTTATTAAGTAGATTTAATCCTTCGGGCGATCCGTAAGACGTTATTTCAAAATCATTAAAGTATTTATAATATGTAACATTAGGATTATTTCTACATCTAAAAGTTTTTATTTCTTTAATAAATGATTTTACGTAACCTTTAATAGATTGATTATCTAATGCCACGGAATCTGAACTACTTAAATAAGGTATAATATAAGTACCCTCTTCATTATAATTTCCGTTGTAATTAGTATCTTTTTCAGCGAGAAAATTATAACAAATCAACCTATTTGCATGTGTGTAATTTACTATTTCTGTATTATAATCATCATCAGAATACAAATCGCCAACTTGCAAACTATTAATATTAACACTCATTAAGCTTGTGTAATCATCTCCGTTATTTGTATCTAAATCTAAGTATGATTTTAGAAAGTTTATCGCTTGCGTTTTATAGTTATTTCTTTGTGCAAATAAAGTAATAGTACTTTCATTTAATATTCTATCAAAATAAAAATACTGTACTCTACAATCATTACAAATAATCTCACTCAACCCATCCAAGTCTCCACTATTATTACTATACCAACACTCCAACAAATCACCATTCCTAACCTCAAACTCAATAACCTCACCACTACTGCCAACATTAGAAGCAATTTCTCCATTCACTCTAAACATCAATTGCCCTTCATTAGATATTGTTCCTCCTGGAGCAATAAAACCATTTGCTCCAATAGTAGCAGTAAGCAACTTATTACTTACAACATTAATACTCCATCCAATTGACTGAAGGTATACATAGTCATCATAATATACAGAACCTACTTCAATGAGAGTTGGATCTTCAATTGTACCAACTTTAAGACTTCTATTCACTACAGATTGAGTATCTGATACTCTTCTAATTTCAGCAAGTAAAGCACCAAATTGAGCACCTGTAAAAAATGAATTCGTAACATCAATTGTATCTCCTTCTAGCTTAAATCTATTATCAGGAAGAATAACAGAATCTTGTCCGTTACCTGCCCAATTGAATGTTTTTAAGTTTGTGAATTCACTGAAGTCATAATCACCAAAGTGAATATTATTACTTGCTGTGAGAGTGGTTATAGCACTTAGATCTAAGCCATTGCTATTGTACAGGTAGATAGTATCAGTGTCAGCTTCATTTCTTTGCCATGATAATACATTAGTATTCCATATCTCTTCACCTGTTGCTGTTGTAAAGTACCATCCACTTCCACCCGTAACTGAGATATTGATAGTTCCGATTTTCTGACTTTTAAAAGCAAAAAGTGGAATAGGAAATTCTTTATCACCATAGATCCATGCTTCTTCATCATTGATTGCTGAAATTTCAAAAGTATACTTTCCTCCTTCCACTGCTTTTTTTCCACTTCTACTCTCCATTTTCAAAAGCTTTGCAGGACGGTCCATTGTACCGATTAATCTGCTCTGACCATTGCGGTCTTTGGCTATAGCAACTAAGTCTACACCTTCAAGCTGTGTGATTGCACTTGAACGTGGCATTGAAAAAGAAAGTGTATTTCTCCAAAAACGACCACCTTCAGGACCGCTAAGTTTACAGCTCACTTCACCACTATCTCTTGTTATATCCCATTTTGTAATCGTTTTCCCTTCTTTGGGTATGATGGCAAACTCAACAAAACCATCAACTACTACTGGATAATATTCAATATCATCTGTAGGAATCAAACGAATAGAATGATATAAACCGCCCATATTGGGGCTTAAAGGATCTCTATATATGTTGCTTAATTCTGCCATTTTAGATCAATGATTTCAATCGTTGTTCAAGGTCTTCTTTTATTGCAATTAGTTTTTCTTGTTTGGAAACAGCTGATAAATATTTAGGAGATTCTTCTCCATATTTTGCTTTTATTCCTTCTAACCTCTTTTTGGATTTTGAAAGAGAGGAACGAATATTATTTAGTTTTCTCTGCATTTCTAGAGCTGTCTCACCTTCCTTCTTTGTCTCAACTTCGATAGGGTTTTTATCTTGAAACTTACCATGATCAACATAGTGATCTACTTCTTTCCATAGTTCAGCATTCACTTCAAATAATGCTTTCACTTCGTCAATAGCTTCAGCTCTCTTTTCAACTGTTGCACACTCCAGTAATCCATTCCTTACCTTTTGAAGCTCTCTGTACTTCTCATCCTTATAAGCAACTACTTTTTGAAGCTCTTCAGGATATTCCTGGAATGATTTGATTACTGTATAGACTTCCTTCTGCTTCTCTTCTTTTGTTGGCAATTCTTCTACAGGAGTTATTTCAACCTCATCACTTGATAACTCTTGAAGCTCTTTAAGAAGTTCAGGCATTACTTTAGAAGTACTTGATTTAAAATACTTCACTTTAATAGTATTATTACTATGTTGTTCGAAGAGCTTTACCGCCTCCCCAAATTTTTGAAGGAAAGGCGATAAGGCTAAAAAGTTTTTTAACTCTTGCATTTTACTTTGCTATCAGTGGTTTCTTGGTAATTACACCATTTTGGTCTACCATTACTGTATCACCTTTACGGTCAATAGCAGTGTCCGGATCCATCGTCAATGGATAAGCTTTTTCTACTCCAGTAACGACAACATTTTTTGCCATTTCATTTTGAATGAAGACACCTGCAACTGCTGTAATTACTACCATTAAGGCAGCTCTTTTTCTTGTGAAAAATGCTTTCGTTTTTAATTTACCTGCTCCTTTTTTAATTGCCATTTTCTGATTTGGTTTAAATCCCAATACTTAAATTGGAAGTGATAGAACTATTTATATTTCTGTAGAAGTATTGTTGTAATGCATAGTCGAAACAGTCTGAAAAGTGTGTTGCATATTCCTGGAGAATATCATCTGAAGCTTCACTTGATTTATCCTTTTCAATAAGATGTCCTTTTTTCAACGGTGCATTTTTTATTGATATGATAAATGGCTTACAATTATTTGCATTGATTTCTATTTCAGGAAGAGATGGATCTTCAAATGATAACATCTTATTGATGTATAGAAATCGATCTGTATGAGGAATATTAAAGTCAGGAGCTTTAATTGAAAACTTCCAACCTTCCATTTTTAAGGTACTGGCTACTTCTTCATAATAACTTGCAATTGAAATTTTTGAAGCAAAATGACCATTCCTATCTCCCCAAACTTCAAGGAATTTCCTTCTATGTGGGAAATAATATTCTGTTACTTCTTTCACTAAATCATTAAGTCCTTTCTCTTCTTTCACAAAGAAAGATTTTAAAAATCTCACTTTGTGCAATGACTTGATTTCTTGAAAAACCACACAAGTATATATACCTCCATTAAAGTCAAATGAAGCTTGGAGGTGAACGCCTGAAATTAAGTCGCCATCATTTCTACAGTCATTCATCAGGCGTTCGGTATCTTCCCCAACTGCATCTAAATGATGATAATCATACGAGTCTTGATAGGTATGTAAACGATCTTTGAATTTTGGATAAAACATCTTTCCAAGTTTCTTTTTCCGGATGTTCATTATCTCTATATCAAAAGACTCTTTATGCATTCTTGCACGTTGTACATCTATCCAGTCTTCACCCAATATATGTATGTTATCGTAAGCGTTGGCCTCTAAATATAAGGTGGTTCTTTCGGATGCTTTAACTTTGAGTTTGCGTATAATCTTCTTCCTAAGTGGAGAAATATTTCCATGATCGTTTTTAAGCTCCAGCCAACTGTTATATAAATCAGCTCCAAGTATTTCCTTTTCCTCTTGTTCTTGAACTTCTTCTGCTTCAAACAACCAATCTCCGTAACTTGTCCATGGCATAGATGAAGTATAGGTAATAGATTTATGAAGAGGGTGCTTGTTAAAACTATAATCAGTACCACGTACTGCAGGAAGTAATTCATTATCTAATCTTGTTTTTGAAAGCATTGCTGCTTCTATTCCTAATCCCCAATCAAAAGAACCTCCTCTTGCAGAATCCTTTCGATCAAAAGAAACTAATTGAATAATAGACCCATTGTACCACCAAATCACATTTTTTAATTCCGAAGGCATATGAAATGCTTTTGGCCATTTATGTTTCCATTGTGGAGGTGGTTTTTTACCTATGAAATAATGTACATCTTCGACATAGCCTAAACGCTCCCATTGAGCCTTTATAGGTGGAAGTTCAAGCGTAAGAAGTTGCATATATGTTGATCCAACAATGAAACCTCTTGAACGTGGCATTGCATGAACTTTCAATTCAGCATCATCACCATTTAATGTTGATTTACCAGTACCTCTACCCCAAATGTTTGTCTTATTTGGTCTTGAACAAAACTTATTTATGAGTTGAGGACGATTGTAATACATCGTGCGATATTTAGTACCTGTGTATCTCATTCGTCATCTTCATCAATTTCGTTCTCTTTAAAATCAACTACCTCTACAGGTATATCCATAATGTGACCGTATTCCTCCTGGAGGTCTTGAGTCACATTAAGGATAGCTACACTTGTTCTTTGGAATACAGTTGGATCAGGTAAATCTTGATCTTCAGAATCTAATCGAAGTAATTTTATATTTCTCTCAAGAATCTTTGAAGCTATATCAACTTCAATCTTTACATCTTGCTTTGATTCACGCCTTTCAGCAATTTGTTTCATTAATATTTCATACAATTCATTTTGCTTTTCAGCATAAACAAATCGCATAGCTTCTTTTGTTGACTCTAAAGGATTGCCATAAATTTGCATCGCTTGTTGAACAGCTCTGAATGCTCCTGATCTTGAACTCAGGTCTTGATCCTCTTCCATCAATGTATTAGCGACTGAAACAATAGACTGTTTTTCAAAAAGCAAATGATACGCACGTTTTAAACGTTGTCTAATCTGCTCTTGCTTTACAGACAATATTCGGATTTCTCCGTTCTCATACATTTTGATGGCTTCTACTGCGTTGCGTTTCATTATGGCAATTTCCTTTTCTTCAAATGTCGTAAATGGCAATTGTAATTTTTAGGACGGGTTTCTAGAGTGCAATTTCTATCAATTGCCAGTGTGGGTTATCAACAAAATTCATCCAATGCCCTCCATATTCTAATCTATACCTTCTTGCTTGTGGGTAACGTTTTTGTATATACTGCCAAGCATTGAACATGCACTTTGCAAACTCTCTAAATCCTTTCTCACATTTATAGTCTGCTTTCCCCTTGTGATAAGGAACTACATCAAGAGCATTACCACTTTGGTGATATGACTTCTCTTTATAGCCATCTAGTTGTGAAGCTCCATTTTTGAAAATTCTGTTTTGATCTTCAGCCAGTCGTAAGCCTCCCATCCAAGGAATAGTTTGGTCATACTTTTTACAGTTTGAAAGAGCAATATTAGCACATAGTACTAACCAATAGTTTACACCTTTCATTCGCTTTTTTGAGAGCTTCCCGTATTGATATTTCGCCATCTTAAGTTTTGTTTTTCGATTACTTTTCTATTCTTCTTAATTTCTTCTTGAGCCTTTTTGATTTCAGCTTTTAAGTCAGCTAATTCATGCATCATTGTGTTATGTCGAAGAGAATCACTAAGCGTAGTGTTTTTAGTATAGTCTATGATTTCTTTCATCAAAACATTACCCGTTTCTGCAACATTTTTAAACTCTACTGTTGTTGAAATAAAAGAAGTAGTTGCCTTGTCCTTTGATGTTATCAAATAAGCAATGAATGAGAATGTTATCCCGTAAATGAGCAATTGAAAAAAGAGATTTAATACTCTTTCATAAGGTTGTTTTTTTGACTTGTCTATAACTACTTCTCCTATTCCTTTTGTTACTTGTTCTAGTTCTTCATGTGTCATAACTGTGCTTCATTTTGATCTTCTGTTATTCTATTTTTAACTGCTTCATACTCATCATATACTATATATGCTTTCAACATTGTTTGTTGTGCCTGTACTACTGAAGTCAATACAGCTAATTGTTGTGCTATTTGAGAGAGTATTTGCGTGTCTTGAGTATTATTTTGTCTTGTAGGCGTCCCTAAATTCTCAGTTGCTACATTTGCTTCAGCTGAACCTTGAGGTAATATTCCTCCATCTTCAAAAAGTGAAGCTCCGGCTCTATGCATTGAAGTGTAGAGAAGAGCATCAACCAAGGGTTTATTATTGTTGTAAGTATCTACAGATAATATTGGCTCACCTCCTTCTACTTCAGCTACCACACTTCCAGTACTAGGATCCAAAATAGGCATACCACCTTGGGAGTGAGAAGGACCTGACAGCAATAAACCACCCGAACCATACTGAGCTGAATTAATTTTTGAAAGATTTAATGAAGTTCTAGCTACAGCAATACCCGTTTGAGCTGCACCTAATATAGGTCCGAATACAGGTCCTAAGTCCATAGCATGTTTCCAAATAGCTGCTACTTCTTTATAACCATCAATAAGCACACCTGCACCTTGCATTGCTTTAATTTTACCAAAGTGCTTCTTTCTTAAGTTCTCATCTGAAGAAAGTAAATTTGCAAGACCTGTAAATGTAGAACCTGCTGTACTTAATTGATTATCATATAGCTTTTCATTTGCTGTAGTGGCTTTATCTAGGTTTCCTTCAAGTTTCTTTTTATGATCATTATCTAAACGATGAATTTCATTTTTAACTTTTTGAGCTTCAGCTGATTCTTTCCCATACATTTCTACAACAAGACCCAACTGTTTCTCCATCGCCTTCCTCTTCAACTCATAAAGAAGATTTTCCCTTTCTTGTTCAGTGATTAATTTATTTTGAAACTTTTCTTCAATTAATATCTCTTGTTCCTCATCAAATACAGCTTGCTCCTCTAAGAACTCTTGTTTTCTTGCCCATGATAATTCTTGTAGTTCTTTATCTCTCGCTTCCTCTAGAAGCTTTCTTCTTTCTGTTGCTAAGTATTCTCCTTCTTCAATAGTTTCAAGTTCTCTTTGGTATGTATCTCTTATTTGAGCCTCTTTTTGAGCAAATTCATCTTCAAGTAATTGAGCTTTAAGATCAGAATATTGTTTATCTATTTTTAGTCGTTCTTGGGCTTGCTTTTTCTCTTCTGCTACTATCTTATTCCGTAACTCATTTAGTCTATTTAGAAGCTCTCTTTGTCTTGCTAATGATTGTGTTTCTAGGTTAATTAGCTTGATAGATTCTTCTCTAGCTTTTTGAGTATCTTCTTCAGTAGAATCAGCTCTAGCATCATCAGCCCAAGCTATTGCTGCTCTTTCTTTTTGTAGTTTTAGTTGTTGGTTTAATCCTTCAAGTTCTATTTCATTTGCTCGAATTAAAGCAGCTTCTTGCTCCTCAAATGATTTGGTCCTATCTCTTGTAATGAATATTAGTTCCTGAATCTCCTTTTTTCGTTTTGCATTGTTAAGTGATTCAAGATTTTCAGCTTCTACCAATCTATTCATTCTGTTAGCTAATTCTATTGCTAACCTTACATCTTCACTTATATTATCTCCTAAAGCTTTAGCTCCTCCAGCTGCTACTTCAAAACCAGTTGCTATTACGCCTAATCCTTTTGCTATTGTTGTTGATGAAATTCCTTCTTTTATTTTTGAGAGATCTAATGTAAATATCCCTTCCGCAATTTTACCCATTGCTTTGAAATTGGATAACATCTCATCAAAGTAGAATTTCACTACTGTATTGATTGCTTTTAATGAAGTAGTAAACGTTGCTTTAATACCGTTAAATACATTTTCTACCCCCTTTTTAGCCATTTGTCCAACCTTACTCCAATCTGCAGAAAACAGAGCTGAAAAGAATTCAACAAAACTATCTTTAGCATAAATGAAAGCATCAACCAAACCACTTATTATACCAATAAATTGAAGAAGATAAGGGTACGCTTTTTCACCTATATATGAAATGAGTTGATTAAATGATTCAAAAATAGCATCAGTGACCGCACCTAATACAGCCATTACAACTGCTAATTGTTCTGTTCCTTTTTTCGTTTTAGTAAACCAACCAAATAAAGCTGTTACAACAATTACTAAAGCCCCAATACCTGTTGCTATAATGGCTCCTTTTAGTAAACCAAAACTATTAACTGCTCCTAAAACTATTCCTCTTAATCCTCCAAACGAACCTGACAGTTGATCTATTTGCCCCGAAATAGGCAACATATTTTTCCATTCACCTGTTAGTTTTTGTTGTGATTCAGTAGTGCCTTTTAGCTCCTTATTGAGTTGCGACATTCTACCACGAACTTCACTAAGTTGTTTTGACTTTTTGATGTATGCTTCTGTACCTGGAGTAAGTTGTTTTAGTTCTGCATAATACTTTGCAGCTTGCTTTTTAAGGTCCTTTAAAGGAAGAGCTGTAAGCCCTATTTCGTTACGAAGTTTCTTTTGTTTAGCAGTTACATTATCAAGTTCTTTTGATTTAGCGACATACTCCTCAGTCCCCTTTTTCATGCCTTTTAAACCTTTGCGAAGTTCTTTAGCTTCAAGGTCTAATTCATTAAGGGTTGATAATGCTTTGTTGCCGTTGATTTCTACAACAACTTGTACGTTTTCTTTTAAATCTCCCATATTCAAAAAAAGTCCCCGAAGGGACTTGGGCTACGTTAAGTATGTCTAACTGTTAAACCGTTGGTGTTGTCTGAGGTTCTGCTTCTAAAATGATTGCTGGCAAAATAGAATCAGCTGTAATTTTATACATAATGTTTCTTGCTTCAGTAGCAGGACCACCCGATGAAGCTGTGACTTCTTCAATTACAGCTGGGCTATCTTTTGTTCCCACTTGTATAAGCTGACCATTACGGTCTTTTACAACTGCAATAACATTCTCATTGAGAAGGTTTCTTGCTAACTGCATATTTGCTGAATACAAAGTTGGAATAGCAAAAGAAACAGATTGTTTGTAAGATTTTGAATCAAACTCACCTTGAGCTACTGCTTCAAACTTACCTGTGTCTTTTGTGTGATATACTTTTGAAAAAACCTCTGTGGTATCATCTACAAAAGTGAAATCAGAAGCTGGATCTACTGTTACACTAGGAGAGGTTACAACTGGATCTACAGATACAGCATCTGCTCTACATAGAAAAATGTATTTTGAAAGTCCACCTATGTTTCCTTTCTCAACAATTTCAAGCTCCTCTCTGCTAATTGAAGGTACTGCAATTGCTGGCATTCTATTGTTCTATTAAAGGTTTTACAATTAATGTTTTGGTCTCCATCTGAGCCATCTTGGTCAATACATCTCTGTATTCTTCAGGAGCATTAGCAACATCAGAAGCTAAATAATCTACGCCATTGAGTCTGAAACGAGGTTTAGTGAAAGTGAACTGACTACCTTCGAACTCAAATGGTTTTGGTATTGTCAAATCAATTTTCGTTTCATCAGGTTTGTGAAAACCTGCATGACGTTCCAATCGCTCAATACGTGCAATAAGTTCTTTATCTAATTTTGAATATGCCATAATATTTTTTGTTTAAAAGTGAAAAAGAGTGGTGAGGTAGAAACTACCCCACTACTTGTAATTCAAATTTTCCCTATATTTTTTTTAGATTGGCTCGTCTGATGACCAAACCAATTGTGTATCTGAAGTACCTCCAGGGATACCGATGAAATCAAAACCAGGTGCTGCTTTGAACTGACCTGTAATACGGATCACATCTTCATCCGGACGAGGTGTTACTGTCAACATATTTTCTTCACCTGTTTGGTTATGACACCAAATCATATTACCAGGAAGAGTATTGAAAATACGTTTCTTTCCAGCCATTGAAATAAGAGGATTAAGAACAATGTTCTTTTGTGGTCCCAACTTGATCTCAAAGTTTTCAGAGTAGTTTGCATTTGGTCCTAAATCTGCTCTACGACTGTAGAAAGCAGCTTCATGATATTCAGGTGAACAGTTCAAAAGAATTTTCTTTCCTGAATATTTTACTGCTGCAGGAAGTTGCTTCACATAATCTTCTGCATGAGCAAAAGTAGTAGCATCTGTATAAGCTCCTAATGTGATTTCTGCAATCTTACCGGCTGTTACGGCATCTTCAATTTTCTTTTCGATACCATCAACTGAATCAACTGCATCTCCAGGAGTACCAGGAGTTGGAGCAGCATAACGACCTGTATAGAAAATGTCTGTTTCAATTTCTCTTGCTTGCGTTATTGCAATATTTGAGAAAATCCAGTTCATAATCTTTGCAGCACTCTTAGTATCAAGCTTTGTTTTCTTACCTCTAGTAAGATGGTTCAATACTGAACGCATAATAGTATCAAGTTCATCACTATCTAATTCATAGTTGATTTTGATACCCTTCACAATTGTTTCTTCAGGGTAAGCTTTAAGCTTATCTGTATGAGGTGTAAAACCTTTTTGATAGGGCTGTAAGATTTTTTCTAACCTTTTACCTGTACCAATATAACGATCATCGACATCTGAAATAAAACGGGCTTGCTGCAAGGATTTAGAAGCTACCATCTTTAATAATTCGATGTCAATAGCATTCTGATTTACCTTGTAGGCTTTTTTCAGGTCGGTTCCAAATTGAGAAATATCCATATCTTATTACAAAATTTCGTCTGCGTTAGGATTAAATTCGAAAGTGAATTCTTCTTCTTTTGAAGAAGATGACTCTCTTGGTGGAGCTGTAGCAGCTGGACTTGCACCAGGTTCTTTTTCAAGATCCGTGATACGTTCATTAGCGGTTGCTAATTGCCCTTCAAGTTCAGTGATACGGCTTTGAGCTGTATCTCTTTCTTGGGTCAATTGGCTTACTTGATTGTCATAATCTTGAGCGGTTTGCTCTAAAGATTGAGCTATTGTTTCAACTGGAGCTTCAACTCCAACCGCAGCTTTTACTTTATCTAAAAACTTCATATCTGCTTCTATTTTTCTGTTATTATTTATCTGAGATGCAACATTGATTGCTTCTTTAACCCCTCCAATACCATCTACGAGACCTGCATTTTTAGCTGATAAATAAGTATAGGTCTTACCTGTATAAGCTTTCTCTTCAAGCTCTCTATTAGAAGAAACATGAGCATGAAAAACGGCATTAATTGGATCTAAGAAATTCTGAATAAGTGATTCGGGGTTACCATTTGCAGCATCGGCAAAGTCTTTATTCTTGTCTGTTGATTTCGTTGCATACAATTCAACACTTTTAATACCTTGTTTTGCAAAGTATTCTTTGAAGTCCATGAATGATACCATCGTACCAATTGATCCAAACAAGGTTGTTTCTGTTTCGGCTAATATTTCATCAGAAGAGGATGCTAACCAATAAGCAGCACTACAGCACATTCCGCCAACTACTGAAACAATTGGCTTTGAAGTGTTTTGAATAATCTTTGCTAGTTTTTCGGTTCCCATAGCACTTCCCCCAGGAGAGTCTATATAGAGTATGATACTGTCAACCTCTTCATCATTATCGAACTGTTGTATTAGTTGACCGTAATAATCCATTCCTGGACTACACCAAGTACTATACTGTGTTAATGCTCCAATGATATTAATAACGGCACTTTGTTTTCTAGGAGCTTCAATAGAATCTTCTTTCACTAATCCTTCTTCCATATTGATAGAAGTGTTAAATGAAATATCTTCTGATCTCCATGCTTCAGCTCCTGAAGTATCTCCACTAAGAACATTAAAAGCTAAAGGCAAAAGAGCTTGGGCTTGTTGCTTGTCAATCAACCACGCTCCTTTTAGAATTTGCTGATATAAAAAATAACCGTTTCTCATAATGCGAAAAACGGCTATAGGACCCGTAAAAAATAGGACGGGTTTTTAACAAACAAACTTCCAACTAATATGTCAACGACATTAGTGTCGTTGACATATTTCTAATTAATGATTTGGTAAAACGTTAAGGGTGATTGTAACGGTCTATTTACTGAATTGCCTACAAACTTAATATTGAAATGATTTAACTGACTTGCTGACTTACCAAATGAAGGTGATACTGAAATGAGAAGAGGATAATCGAAACCAACTATCCAACTTACTCCGTTCTCATCTAACCATAATAGCACAACTCTTTTCAAATGGTCTACAACACTATATTTCGCTTCTTCTACCTTTGCTATACGTAATGAAATAGAATACTTATAATACTCTCCAGCTCCTGCAACAACATTTTGTGACTTTATATCAATAGAGTCATCCACTGCATCAAGCTTTTGAAAATTGCCTGAAATAGATTTTAGAACATTACCTGTTACATCAGTTGTAACCGTTCTATAATCTGCTATCGCAATATGTCTTACACCTCCTATATTCATGAATCAAATATAACAAAAAAGAATCACATAAAGAATCAATTGATTTTATTTTTACGACGGAAGCTACACATATAGGTACCTTTATTAACACTTTCTAAAAAGCTGATCTACACATGATTTTTTTATTTTCTTGAAATATTACAATTCTAGGTAACATTTTCATTCAATTTACTTTGAAGTAGCTCTATGTATAATGCCATTTTAATCAATTCATCTCCTTTTTTTACTTTCTGATAAACCTGACAATCATTCCTTGAATGAAAAAACCTTTCGCATGTATTTACTGAAATTTCTGATTCTAAAATCCCATACCTTGAAAGGAAAGCAATGATTGCTAAACGCCTTGATCCATAAAAAACACGACTAGATTCAACTGAATGGCGTAAAGCAATCATAAAATGATCTATAAATAAATCCATATGAAATGCTGTTCTTATTATTCTGTTTTTATGCCTTATTAAATTGTCTCCTAATTCAATTTGAATAGTATCAAATTGTTTTTTAGGTGGCTTTGGATACTTTCCATGTTTATTCAACAATTGTAATACAGATCTACCTATCGTATTATTTTGTCTTGCAAAAAGTATTTGATCTCCAAATTCATGTTGTACAAACTTCTTGATATGTGATTGAATGGGCAATGTAATAATTTTTGATTCAGTCATTTGGATTCTTTTTATGCATTTATATGAATCAAAAATACGAAATTTAAAGCTCTTTTTTTAGTCTACTTTTTATTTACGTAAACAACTGATTATCAATACTAATGATATACAAAGATTATACAACAGTCTATTTCTCTGACGATGCAGTCCCGCCTACGCACATTGGCGTAGGGCAATTGCCTCTTTAAAAACAAGGATATATGAATCAATTGTTTCCAAACTTCCAAACAAAAAAGCACAACCGAGTGAACGATTGTGCTTTGATGGTAAGGACATTGATGTCTTGAGCATTTAATTATAATTAATCAAACCTTCAAGATTACAATTAAGTCCTTCTATAAATTCTTTTGACTCTTCTCTAGTTTTGAATTCTCCCCATTCATGATTAAACATATACTCTAAATGCATTATAATACTACTTATATTTACGAAATCATCTCTATCAATTTCATCAATACTTATACTGATTATACGCTTTGCTTCAATTATTGTTGAAGATATATCCCTGTCCAATAGAATTGATAATAATGTATTATCACAGAATGATTCATCTTTCTCAAAATCGATACGTGATATATACTTAATAAATAACCTCAGGCTTTGAGGTAACTCTTCTTCTATGATTTCATTTATTCTTAATACATTCATATCAATCTTTATTGTATTATTTATTAAATTCATAAACACCTACTTCATCATAACCATCAGGGTCATCAAATGAAGTATCACTAAATATTTCATATAACTTATTATAACCATCTGAACCTGAATCATAAGATCTTTTATCCAAAGACATTAGCTCTTCAGCTTCTTCTTCTGTAATATCCTTACCTACTGTTAGTAGTTTCCTTTTAACTAACTGTTCTACAACTTCTATTTCAATCTGTTTCAAAATTCTCTATTTCTAATGAAAAACCTAACCATAATAATCTAACATACCATTCACTATCATAAGATGATGTTCTTACCTGAATAGTGGGGAAAATTTCAAAATAAAAAATATCGGTACATGGACCATGTCTTCTTAAACAAAGAAGTCGCTCTCTAAAGAGATGGATGCTATATATTAACTTTCCCATTTTATAATTGATCTAATTGATTTTCAACATCTCCCATTTGATTACAAAGAGATTCTATGTTTTCGGAATAATCTAATCCTAAGCTTTTATCATGCTCTTCATTGTTGATATACTCATTCTTTAAGCGATTAAGGCACGAATAATACTTGTTTAACACTGCTTCTTTCAGATGATCATTCTTATCTCCAATAGCCGTTACACATGATGCATAATCTTTATAATCTAATGGTTCTACTCCTTTTTCTTTTTTGCTGATACTTACAAATTGGAGTAAACGATTGATAGTAATAGACATATCTCTCATGGTATTATTAGCTTCTGCCAAACTTTCCCATGATCTGACTTCTCCAGGAACTAAATTATATAGCTCCTCAGACATGTAAGTAGTAATGTGATCTATTAACTCTGTTGCTTCCCAAATGTCGAATTGTTCCATTATGCAGCTGTTTTAATTTTCTCAACATTCATTTTTTCTTGTATGGCATCTAATACAGTTCTGCTCCTCTTCTCCTGGAGCTTTTGTAATAGTCGTTTTTTTGGTAGATCTTTTTGTAATCTATCCAAAAGTGTTGTTAACTTTGTCATAGGTAGAATTTTTTAAAAGGTTTTACATAAGGAGTTGCAAGGGTCTCAAACTGTGCAACTCCTTTTTTTAATACTTCCAAACAGCTTCGTATAAATCAAACATTGCTTGTAGGCTTTTATCTGAGTCTACTGGAGGCTCAATACCTATAAACTTGTCTTGATTTTCGTAAGCATACGATATAGAGAGAGCTAAATACTTAGTAGTAGATAATATTCCTTTTAGAATTTCATCTTTGCTTGAACTTGCAAGCATTTCTTCGATTGCTTCATTTTTGTTGATTAATCGGCCGAGGTTGTCATTTCTTTCACTCATTGCTTGTTTGATTTGTTGTTGGATAATACAAATTCATGATGCTTTAAACGATAGTCATTATCCTTTATGGATTTCGTTAAAACACTGATTACAACATTAACAGGGTCAGCTTTATATCCTTTTTTAACCGCTGCTAGGGTAATATCATATATAATCTTAAACAGCATTGTCTTACGTCTATGAAAGTGCTGTTGATCATTTACATTTGGTAGGATGAACTTTTGCTCATAAATACTAAGAACGTTTAAACAGGTTGCATTTTGTTGGCATCTTACTGCAAAGTCTTGTATAGCTTTTACTTTTTCATCTTGCTGTTCTTCTTTTTGGACTTCTTTCTCCTTTTTTAGCTCCTCTTTTAGAGCTTCTTCATCAGGAATATAAACTAACTCCAAAAGCTTTTTAAAATTGATGCTGATAAAACGATATACAGATTGTGCTTTATCAATTATCAAAACACCTAATTTTTTGAATTTTGATATACAGTTATTGACTGAAGACTCACTTACTCCAGCTTGTTCTGCATAAAATACATTGCTCATTGATGAACCTTTTTTCCAAGAAAAATTAATGATCTTGGAAAGGACCAAACGGTGGCTAGGTGTCCAACCTACTGTTTTAGTCACTTGGTTCAATAGAGCGTTTCGATGCTTTGTTTCATCGATATCGAACTCCTTATATATTTCTGTAGTAATTCCCATTACCCAATTTTTTCAATCTTTAAATCTGATAGCTTAATACCTCTAGCACTTGCACTAGCAGTAAGCGACTTGTATTTTTTCTTCCACGATTCTGCATCGTTTTTATGCGTTTCAATTTCTCCTCTTTGAACAGCTAATGTTTCATCAGCATCACGAAGATCACCTCTTAACTCCTCTAGCTTACTATCCTTTTTAAGGATGATTTCATTGAAATGATCTGTACTTTGTTCAAAGCGTTTTTCAACGTCTCTAAGCGTATGCAATTCTCCTTTAAGCGAAACGTTAGCGTTTCTCATATCTTCTAAAGCGAATGTTGTTTCTTCAAAAAGCTTGTCTAATGATTCGTGTTTTTTCTGAAGCGTTTTATGAGCGAATGTAAGCGTTTCAAATTCTCCTTTAAGCGACTGATTTTGCACTTTCATATCTCGTAACAAATTCGTTGCTTCTAATAGTTGCTGTTCAAGCGTTTCTGAGCGTTTTCTTTCATTTTCCACCTCATTAAGGCGGTTTTTAAGGTATGCCTTCACTATCATCATTGATAGGATAGAGGCAAACAAAACGTTAGCTACAAGTACTGTATCGTTTACTTCTAAGGTGGTGATTCTAGCAACTACTTTAGCACACAATAACACTAAAATTACATACGCTGATACTCGTATTAAATTCGTTACACTGATTAATTTTTCAACTGTTTTCATGGCTTAATGTGTTAAGAGATTAAAGACTTTTTTATTACCTCGAACTCAGCAGAAGCACCACTTTTTACAGTGGTTTTTGCTTCTTTTGAATTCGTAAGGGTATCGCTTGCAGTCGTTGGGGAAACGTTCGTAAACGCTTGAGCATCGTTACTGAATCGCTCGGCTAATTGATGCGAGGCAATCATAATAAACAGTGAAGGATAGAACCCTAACACGAATATTCCGAAGCCTAATAAAAGGTTGATTTCGTTACCGTAGAAAATAGAATGATAGCTGGCAATTGATAGTATACCGCTTACGGTCGCTGAAAAATAAGAACTCTTTCTCATACCATTAACAGAAAAGAAAAATGAACCTGTTTCAATTACAAGTCCTGCAACTATACCAAATGCACCGCTAATTAAATGTATCACCCATGCATCTGAAGAGCTAATTAAATTGGCTAATTGAGAAGTAATTTTCATACTAAAAATATTCGCAAAGAAGATAGCAATTGAAGCACTTTGGGCAATTGCCATCATACCAACAATTAGCATAAAGCCTGAAGCTCTTTGAAGCATACCTAATACTACTAAGGCTTTATTTTCGAACTGTTTTACTTTAGATAGATTCATATTTTAAATTCTTTTTGGTTCTCTCATTTTCATATTTCTGAGTTTCAGTTAGATTTTTCCGAAAAAGGTTGTGAATCTCTTACATTCTTAGCCTTTTTTTATTATAATGTAATTATATTGCAACGTGTAATTATTTTGATACACAATGATATATCAAAAATATTGAAATGTCAAATATTATTGATACAATTATCTTTTAACATTATAATATTATGATAGGAGAACGAATAAAATTACTATATGGACTTGACAAAAGAGAAAATGTCAAGGCTCTAGCTGATAAAATGGGGAAATCAATGTCAATGGTATGGAAATACCCATCATATGATTATCCACCAACAGCTCTTATGGATCAAATCAAAAAGGATTTTGATGGTTTAGAAGACAGAAAAGCAATTAATTGGAATTGGTTGTTTACTGGATATGGATCTATGTTTATGGGAGAGGACTTTGTACCACCTCAACCTCCAACACCAAAAAACAAATTAGAAGAGTTAGTTATAAAAATGTCAGAGGATATTGCATTCTTAAAAAGTAAAGTTATTACACATGATAACTTTATTACAGGCATGCAAGGAGCATTGGGAAAGCATAAGGCGTATCCTGAAAAGGTACATACAACTAATTGTAAGAAATTAGAAGTGTCTGATAATCAAGAAGATTTGGCGGCATAATTTTTTTTTGCGCAATTTGGCTGCGTGTTTGGATACGTCAGTTGTAGAGCTTCTACAACGACCTTGTATATCAGTGGTTTATCGTTAAGGTTAGAATCTTGGCGAGGTCACTACTTTTTCCTATTAAAGCCAAATGGCTTCGTAGCTCAACTGAATAGAGCATCACATTACGGCTGTGAAGGTTCCAAGTTTGAATCTTGGCGAGGTCACTAAAAAAGGTCAAAATCTTAGGATTTTGGCCTTTTTTTTATGTAGAAAAAATATAAATTTTTTGACGATAGAATAACGTCAACAGCTTAACCAAATAACCCCAAGTAACCTTTCGTTACTTCTTTCAAGGCCATATTCTAAAGAAGTTTGCAAATGATATTCATTTCAAACTTTCTTTTATGATCAGCAAAAAAATAAGATGTTCTCTCTGTTTGTTAGCTCTTTTGTTTTTGATGCATCCTATTTACGGTCAGGACGCAAAAGACACTTCAAAGCCTACCAATATCTATTCACAAATAGATCATTTCTTAGAATACAATCACTCTCCAAGAGGTGAGATGTTTTCTTATAACCCTCGAATTAGTTATACACTAGATGATGCCTACTTACTTGTGATGGATCTTCCATACCGTTTTCATTCTTCAAAAAATGTAGCTGGCTTAGGCGATCCTAAAATAAGATATTTCTATGTTCCTTATAAAGATGATTCAAAAATAATCAGTTCGATGGGGCTCTCATTAAATATCACTTTACCTCTAGGAAACACAAAGTTTGGGTTAGGTGATGGTAGCTTAAAAATTGCAACAGGCATAATGTTAGGGTACATCGCCAACAGGTCTAAAAGTATATCCTTTTTTCCTACTATATCTTATCAATACATTTCAAAAAAACATCCTGAAAACTCTATTGAGGAGGTTTTTCATGGTATCAATATCGAGTTATTGTCCTCTATTGTTATCAACGATGATATTTTCATTCAAATAAAACCAATTATTGATATTGAAGATATCAACAATTTCTCACATCAAGAATTTTCCTTAGAAATTGAACCTGTTATCAACATTTGCAATGGTAAATTTCAGGTGGGTACCTATTATAAAGGTGTATTTCAAAAACAATCCATACAGTAGGTTTATATTTCACCATTTTTATTTAAATCTAGCGGTTCAAGACTGTTATTTACGATCAAGTTTAACTGAGTTCCTTCAGGAAAAAATGGTTGTTTATCAAAAAAAGAAATGTTATTCACAGGGATGTGAATATCTTTTGGAATTTTGTTCACTTTAATTGAAGTAGAAAACATACACCTTTTCCCTTTGCCAAAAGAATAAGGAGTATTCACTTTATTCCAATCTACTGTATGTTGCTCTTGATCAATAGTTAAGGTCGTTGAAGGATTGCAAAGCCATAAATCATAATCTGTATGATTCATGTAATTTACCTCCACTTTTAAGTACTGACCATCATATAAACAGTTCACATGATAGATTAATCCGATAACATTCATCTCGTTTTCAGAGAATCGAATACCACTTTTCCCTCGCTTTTCTTTTAAGATTTGAACAAGATGTTGATCAAGGGCTAGTTTTAGAGACTCATTTTCATGAGATAGTTGATAACTTTTTTTGGAAGACACATAAGGGTAATTTTTTAAGTAATTCTGATAAGATTTCTCCTTCAATTGGAAACGTAAATGCTGGTTTCGTCCCTTTTCAAAATAATTGATGATATAGTTTGATCTTAATGGGCCTTTTTCATCGACTTTACTAAACTGATAAGTGTTGTTGATAGGATGAATTGTAGCCTGAATAATGGTATCAGCAGCAATCCAAATTCTTTCTTTTATTAACGTAGCAGAAGTTCTGCTATCTTCTGTTGATAACTTGATCTCTTCCAAAAAACCACTTCCTTTATAAGAAATAGTGTACTTTAATTGATGTAGATAGGGTAGTGCTTCCAAAGAAATAGTACAGGATTGACCATCCATATCTATCGACTTCTCACTTAATAGTTGATAAGTCCAAGAGTTATCAACATTTGATGCTATCTTTTGTTGATGGTTAGCATTACAAGCAATAAATAACACTAGTATAAAAGAAAGATATCTCATAATGGAAATATAAAAGAGTACCTGAAAAAAATTCAGGCACTCATTGTTAATAATATGATTATTACGTTTTGGTTATTTCAATGTCCAAATAGAATAAGAACGTGGAGGGCACTGGATTTTTACCCAAGTACCACCTTGCGTCCATGGTTCCCAATTAGAGTGACCAGTATAGTCTTTTATTTTCTTGTTACTCCAATTCGTTGGCACCCAACGTTCTTTCCAGTTATCTGAATTATTGATATATACCACTAATCCTGGGTTTCCATTGTATCCGTTTCTACGAGCTATGTATTCATCATTATCTACATGTAGTATGGAAGTATTTCCGGTTGCGTAACTTTTGTGAATCCATAATAAATTATTCATCATACTTTTGTCCAACCAATCTTCATAATCTCTGTAAAAGATACAAGGGTATCCCTCATGAGTTAAAATATAAGCATAGGCTAAATTTTTTCTCCAAATCTCATCAGTATCATGATTGGCCACAAAAGTGACTGCTCTTTGGCTGTCTTTTTTCCAAAGCATATCTCCATTCAGCTCATTTAGATTATTACCATCAAATGCTCTGTCCATGGCATAATATGCAGCAAAATCAAAAGCAGACGATTTTCTATCCGTGTTATCTACCCACCACTTTAAGGTGCTGGCATTACCGTCCCATAATTCACCTACAGCAAATCCACCTACATTATTGACCCAATCTTTGACCACCCATGCACCAAAGCCTTTCACGTAATCAAATCTCCATCCATCAAAACCGACATCATTTTTATAGTATTTTCCTACAGAGTTACTTTTTTTCCATAACCAATCTTGCACATAACTTTTTTTATGGCTTAAGTCTGGAAAACCTCCAAAAACACCTTCATCATTATTTGCATCAAGGTTAGGGTGGAAATCATTATATGTTCTATTAAACTTACCCGAAGCCGGATTAAACTTTGTCCATGTATCTGTACCTGTATAAGGGTTTGCTTCTAGTTGTCCACCACTATTATGGTTGATCACTATATCAGCATACACTTCCATATTTTGATTGTGTGCTTCCCCAACAAGAGATCTTAATTCTGTACCAGATCCAAACCTTGTTTCTTTTGAACCCATTTGGTTATAATCACCAAAATCAAAATAATCCATTGGGTCATACCCCATAGAGAAAGGTCCATTTTGAGCTTTTGAAGCAGGAGGTAACCAAATGGATCCAATTCCTTGATTACTCCAATTATTCAATTTTCCTTTCACGGTATTCCACCAAGTACCCCCCGCAGGAACGTCCCAGTAAAATGCCTGCATCATCACAGGTCCTCCCGGACTACCTGAGTATCTTTTATTAGAAGATTCATTCTTATTAAAAGGAGCACCATCATGAGTGGTTACTTGCAACTCCATATTGGCTTTTGGCTCATGTTCAGGAATAGAACTCTCATTGTCCTCCATAATTTGAGTACAAGAAAAGCTGCCTATGAAGAGAGTGGACAGTAATAATAATTTGGTAGTTTTCATTTTCATTTCACTAAACTAAATGTTTTACAATAAGTCAAATTTGATTAAAATGCGATCGCTAGTTTGATGTTACAAGTTTAATCTAAAGGACCTATTACATTCGTCTAAGATTCAAAAATTGAAATCTATAGCACCAAAAAAAAAGTATCAAATAATATATTTGATACTCATAAATAACTAACCATAAAGGTTTTAAATAAATTAATGTAAAAAATACGTTTTATATAATTGATACGTATTATTTTTTATCCGACACTTAAAAACCAACTCTTTAATTCATTTTATTTATTGTTTCATTCAAATCAATCATCAAAAATCTTTTTCATTTCAGATTTCTTCATGTATTCTTTTGGAGTTAACCCTGTCGATTTTTTAAAAGCTCTATTAAAAGTACTTTTTGATTGAAAACCGACATCATATGCAATACTTAAAAGTGTAGTCTTTTCAGCATCCCCAATAAGGACTCTTTTTGTAAAAGCATGTACTCTATAATCATTCACTAACTCCGAAAAATTTCTTTTATATGCTTGATGGATCAATTTAGTTAGCTTATGAGATGGTATTCCTAAGACATTGGCCACATCGTTTAAAGTAAGTTCATGCTTTGTGTACAACTTATCTCTATCAAATAATTGAGTCATGTTTTCTATGAATTCTTCAATTTCTTTATTTGTCGAACTCATTTCGTCTTTTCGATAAGTACTTTTCTGATCAATTGGTTTTAACAACCCGTGATACTTAAATACCCATGCCGATATAAATATTAAATACATAAACATCGCATACCAAATTACCTCATCCGACAAATCTTGAAGTTCAAAATTATTCTGAAAAGAAAAAGCCAAATAGACTTGTATTAGGCATCCTATGAAGAAGAATAAAATAATTATTAGGGACACTTTTTGATAATAATCAAACGCCTTGTTTACTTGTTTTACAATACTACCTTGAAGTACTTCTGTAGAATACGATTTGAATTGCCTTTTAGTAAGGTACCAACTTAAAAATGTGGAGAAGAAGAAAATTAGCTTAACCAAAAGGTTCATTCCTTCATACTTTCTTTCTAGAAAAATAATTAATAATGATTCTTCTTTTAATAAGTACGCACCAAGCGAAATAACAAAACCAATAGCTAGTATAACATAGACAGTGGTATACTTTTTAGGTTGATATGACCTATATACAATATCTTGGACATTAGCGATCACAAGAAAAACGAGGGGAATCATCAAATAATGAAAAAGGTGAATACTCCCAAAATAGTTTTTGATAGGTAAATAATTGGAGGTCCAATATAAAGTAATCGTCAACAAACCAGAGCTTAAGATCATCAAAGTAAGTTTTAATTGATGATGTCCATGATTCATCCACAAAATATATAATGTCAATAAAAAGAGATGAAATAATAAAAATTGTGTCAATTGAGTCAAATCCCAAAACTGTCCTTTAAAAACATCTTCCCAATCATCAACCACTACAATCAGCTGTTCAGGTCCTTTTGAACTATGATGATAAACTCTATTAGGGCGGTATCTACCATTAGATAAACATTCTATAGTCGACCAACTCCCTCGGGTTACCTTAAACTCAAAATCAGCTACAGAAGATGGTAAGGTGAACCTGTACAACCCATTTTCATCTTTTTTAAATTGATACTTACTATTTGAGGGAGCCCAATCATTAAAATTTCCGGATAGAAAAAATTTTGATTCATAAGGAGTGGAAGAAGGAAGATCATGTAAAATGATGGTTGTTTGTCCTGCTAAATCTTCCCATCCAAGAATAGATATAAACACAGTGTCTAATTCATTTTCTGTAATAAAAACACGGTTTGCTTTGGGCTTACCATCTTGAGTCGACTCGACTTTAGACCAATCTCCTCTAGTTATTTTGTATTCAAATGCTTTTAATTGATCAGGAACAGATACCATCAAATGTCCGTCTTCATTTCTAGTAAATTGATATTTGTGATCAGACGGATTCCATGAGTTAAATGATCCCACTAAAAAGAGCGGCTCTTCTTGAGGATGGTGTAATGGTAAGTTTTTAACTACAAAGTTTACTCCTTCGACAAAAGTATATTGATGTACAAAAAAGAGGAAAGTCAAGTAAGTAATTAGTCTGTAATAATTCATTTTCATAGCGTCGTCGTACTAATACCTAAGTTTAAATAACTCAGATATAAAAGGTTAACGACAATATACTACAGATTTCAATATTTTGGCAAAAATATTAGTGTATAAAATAGCCCTATTCTTTTTGGAATAGGGCCGCAAAAATAATTAGAAAAATATCGTTGTTCCCAATCTAAATGTTTGTCCATAGGTTTGATCCGCCTTATAAAAACCAGATAATTGCATTTTTTCTCTGATGGAATAAGCCAATAATATCTCACACGCTAGGTTGGTATGTGCATGTCTAAAATCAGGAAGTTGCACAATTGGAGTGACCTGCATGTACATTTTAGGATTAAACACAATAGGTGTAACTACCTGAAAAGTCATACCATGCATTGCTGTATTTCCAGCCATATCTACTTGTCCTGCTACTTCAGACATGTATTGATAAGAAATAATGGGGAAGAACTGTACCTTTTCAAAAGCCATAACACCTAACGTTAAACCTGGTGCTACTACCCATCGACCATTACCAAGACCTTTATCAACATTACCGGTAGGTGCATACACATCTATGGAAGGACCAAAAGCTCCGATAAGCTTATCATAGTTCTTATAGGGTAAATAAAAGTATCTTAAACGGACATCACCAATTCCTGTTGCTCCAGTTTTAGTATTATGGAGTATTGGTAACTCACCAAGAACTAGATGTTTTTCAGATGGTGCAATAATAAAAGAGTTTCTTAAACCATATTGATCGTTCGAACCAGCATGTTCAAACTGAATATCCATTTGTGAATAAAAATTGGTCGGTTTTGACGCATCAATCACCTCTTCTTCTTGAGCATAAATATAATTACCCCAAATTAATAGGGTAAGGAGTGCTAATATTTTCTTTTTCATAACAGTATTTGTATTCGTACATACTGATATGGGCATTGAATAGAAAAAATCCCTAGATTGATATAAAAAAAGCATTTGACCTAATCATCAAATGCTCTTCTATTAATCCTTATAAAAACCTTTACTTTGTATCAGTTCTCTAACACCTTCAGGCACCATATACCTTATATCTTTTTTTGCTTGAATTGATTTTCTGATATAAGTGGCTGAAATATCGACCATAGGAGCTTCAATCATTTTTACATGTTCATGATTTTTCAAATCTGACGGTTTAGCATGAGGTCTAGGATAAACCAGTAGCCCATAATCTTCTAAAATAATATGGTGGTTTTTCCATTTATGAAACCCCGCTAAATTATCTTCCCCTACAATTACTTTAAACTCATGTTGAGGATGCTTCTCTGATAGATACACCAATGTGTCCACAGTATAACTTGGCTTAGGCATTCTAAACTCAATATCTGTAGCTTTAAAGTTGTAATTTTTATTTATAGCCGCATGTACCATATCCAAACGATCGAATTCGTGGAGTAGGGTACTTTTCTTTTTAAATGGGTTATGTGGAGATACGACAAACCAAACTTCGTCTACTTCACCACTTTGTACCATTGCATTAGCCAAAATTAAATGGCCAATATGTATGGGATTAAATGACCCGAAAAATAAACCTGTTTTTCTCATTTATATTATCTTTTCCAACCTCTCAACATTTCTCTTTTACCTGGAGGGCCTGGGTAACGTTCTACGTCATATCCCACACTCACCAAATCACGTCTTAACTGTCCTTTTGCACAGTAGGTAACGAAGATTCCATCTTGTGAAGTATAATCAAAAGTTTTCTTTAAGTTTTCAACAAACCAAACTTCAGGTTGTTTATTTGGAGCAAAAGCATCAAAAAAGATTGTTTCAAAAGTTTTATCTGATTGAAAATCTTCTAAAGTTGTCTTTTGCTTATGTAACTTAAAGTTAGGTAGAATATCAGTAACCTTATCCCATTCTGCACTATGCAATTGCTTAAAGTATGGTGTCAGATGTTCTTCGAATAATTGATTATAATTTAATCCATCAATTAACTCTTCAGACAAAGGAAAAGGCTCTAAGGTGACGTAATTAATGGTTACCTCGGGGTATTTTAACGCTTGTTCTACCATCAAAATAGCATTCAAGCCTGTTCCCATACCTACTTCTAGAATATTTACCTCTAATTTCCCTTCTCTAATCGCTTCAAATCCAGATTTGATAAAAACATACCTAGATTCAGTTAAAGCGCCATGAGAAGAATGATACGTCTCATTTAAAGCTTCATTATACAATGAACTCGACCCGTCTCCAGTTTCTATTATTTTGATGTTACCCATACGACAAAAATACACATCCATAAAATAAAGAAAAGGCTTTTACCCATGTTATTTCTCAAACCATGGCTAAAAACCTTTTCTGTTTATCAAATTAAATCTTATTTGCTTACTGTTCTTTTATTGTTGCATTACCACATTTCACCAATGATGTAATAATACCCGGGTTAGTGAAATATGGTTGATAAGCATCAGACTCTTCTTGAAGCCTAGTAAAGTTGATTGTATACGTCTCATCAGCATCAAATACCGCTACTGAATCATTCTCATCCCCACAATCCAATTGATGATTATAAACCCTTTTATCAAATGTAATAATATATTCATCATCTTCCTGTACATAAGAACCTCTCATTGAGTTTACTTTATGATAGTAATTGATATCGTTATTACCCACCACCATGTGCCTGTTCTCAACACATGTTTGATCAGGGTAAAAAGACCAATTCTTTAGCTCATGGGTTAAAACATTATTTTCTGATATGGATAACTCATAAAACCGAAATTGAGCATTGGGTTCTTTTTCGACAGTGTAATTATTGTCGTTTGAATTACATGAAAGAGCTAGAAATGACAATAGTCCAAAATAGATGTAGATTTTCATTGTTTAGTGAAGAGTTAGTATGAACTTAAAAAGTCACTTCAAGTGATAAACCTCAAAGTGACTTCTTTTAAATTATATTTTCAGAACGTAGATCTTAAAAGAACTTATAACGTTCGTCTTTTACATCTGAAAGTTCAGTTACTGCATCCAAGATTTTGTTGAACGCATATCTTTGAGATCTTTGCTCTACTTGGTTTTGGTAAATTGTGTAATCAGCAGTTTCAAGTGCTTTTTCTGCACTTCTTACTTTTACGATTACTACACTGTTCTCGTCTACGATTGGCGTTGAAGTAGCACCTTCTTTTAATCCAAATGCAGTACCGATTGCTTTTGGAGCAATACCTACACCTTGGATAGAAATGTCACTAAACTGTAATTCGTTAACGATATCTGTTTTAGCACCGTTACCGTAAGCTTTAGCAATAGAAGCTAAGTCACCGCTTAAACCAGATAATTTGTTTACAATGTACTCCGCTTTCTTAGCTTTAGTAGCTTGTACTTTTGCTTCGTTTTTCACTTCAGCAAAGTCAGCAACACCTTCTTCACGAGAAGACATTAAAGTAGCTACAACAAATCTATCGTCTAAGTCAAATACTTCAGAAACATCATTCACTTGAGCTTCTGTGTAAGCCCAACGTACAACTTGTCTTACAGAGTTACCTCTTAAGCTATTGATGAAAGTTGCTTCAGGAGCAATATTTAATGCTTGCTCAACAAAGATTTTTTCTTCTTCAGCTTTCGCTTCAAAAGCATCTCTACCTGATTTAACTGTAGAAGCAAAAACAGAAGCTTTTCTATATGCTTCGTTGATTGTAGCATCAGATGGAGTTAATTTTTTCTCCACGATAGCTAAATCATACATTTTCTTTGTTTTCGTTTCAGTTACTTTGATGATATGGTAACCAAATTGAGTTTTCACTAATTTGTTTACAAGACCAGCTCTTCTAGCACCAAACACTACTTGATCGAATTCTTTTACCATTCTACCTTTAGCAAACCAGTTTAAATCACCACCATTTGCTTTAGTAGTTGGAGCAGCATCACCTACTTTCTTAGCCAAATCCTCGAAGTTCTCACCATTTTGGATTTTTCTTAAAGTAGCTAAAGCTTCTCTCTTAGCAGCAGCATCGTCTTTATCGTTTTTGAATAAGATATGAGATGCACGTGCAGAGTAAACTGAATCTTCTGAAGTACCTATTACTTTATAGATTCTGTAAGCACCTGCAGCGAAATAAGGACCGTAAATTTGACCTTCTGTAATGTCTTCGTTCAACATGTAAGTTGGAACACCAGTCATGTTTACAGACATCAAGTTTGTTGCTCCTTCAGAGTGAGAATCAACAAATGCTGTATCATTTGATGTTTTAGCAAAAGAACGACTTAAGTCTTTCAATTCACCTTCAAGCATTTCTTTATCAGAATCCGATGGCTTCACAGAGAAACTAACAAATTCGATACCTCTGTTGGCTTTACGCTCAAACTCGTGTTGGTTGTTGTTGTAATATGCTTTGATATCACTATCAGAAACATCAACTAAAGAATCTGCTACAGAATAGAAAGGAACGTTTAAGTAAGCAATTTCTACTTTATCATTTTGTTTCTCATATTCCTTCTTAGCCTCAAGGTCTGATGCGTAAGAAGTTCTAGAAATCAAGTTTTCATATTTGATACGTCCACGAGATGTTCTTAACTGTTGCTCGATATTTACGAACTGTTGGTATTGTTGTGAGTTGGCACCTTGAGTTTTCAACATGCTTAAATATTGTTTGATGTTCTCTTTACTCACTTGTCCAGTAGAATCTCTGAAGTATTGACCAAATGCTGGATCAATATTGTTTCCTGAGATAATATCTGACATTTCTTCTTCAGTTACTGTAATACCCAAATCATCCATTTGATTTTTGTAGGCGATACGGTAAATCATTTCATTCCATGCTGCCTGACGAACACCTTGCATTTGTTGTTCGTTTGGAGGTGTTGGATAGTTCGCTTTGATATTTTCAACGATCGCAGAGAATTCTCTTAATTCAATTTCATCCCCTCCGATTTCCCCTACAATTTGCTTGTTGTTACCCAACAATGTAGAGTTTGGTGACAAAAGGTCACCTCCGACCATAAATAGAATCAGACCTACTGCAATTACACCAATTGCCCAGCCAGACTTCTCCCTGATACTTGTAATGATTGCCATGATTAATTATAAATGCTTTATATATGAATCCTTTTGGTATTTATCATTGATGTTTTTTCACTCATACTGTATGAAAAACTACCATATAAAAAACTTTACAGGGAACCTCTCCAAGTAAAATTAAAAACATGCAAATGTAACAAGTATTGAGTAGCAACACAATTAAATGCAAAAAAATGTACAGATAACACCAAAAAATTAAGAATAAAAAAAAACCTAACAGAAATTAATCTGTTAGGTTTATCACTTGGTACATACCAAGAGCGAAAAACGGGGTTCGAACCCGCGACCTCAACCTTGGCAAGGTTGCGCTCTACCAGCTGAGCTATTTTCGCTGCTATTAGTACCAGAAGTGGGAATCGAACCCACACGAGGTTGCCCTCACAAGATTTTAAGTCTTGCGCGTCTACCAGTTCCGCCATTCCGGCCCAACCATCTCTGATTGGAGATGAAAGGATTTCATTTTTGAGCGAAAAACGGGGTTCGAACCCGCGACCTCAACCTTGGCAAGGTTGCGCTCTACCAGCTGAGCTATTTTCGCTTGATGTCCTTTTCATCTGTGTGTCTTTCCGTTGAAAGCGATGCAAAGGTAAGGCGACTTTTTATATTTCCAAAAGTTTTTTCGAAAAAAGTAATAAACGAATGTAAACTATCTGATTATCAATATTAATTTTATTATTTTTTTTTGAAGTTTTTTTTGGAGCACTATAAAATCACTCATTTCTTCCTACTTGCCTCCTCTGATTTTTGCTGCAATCACTTTCACCTTGAGAGTGGTTATTAAGTTTTATTTACGTTTTTGGTTATATTTTGACATTTATTTACAATTCCAAGGTGAAAAAATAAGAGGGTATTACTGGCGGTTCCTCTATTTTTCTTCAAAAAAATCTATTCAAGTCTCGAGATTGATTAAAAAAAATGCTGTGTTTTTTTAATAATTCTCTTTGATTTAAGATTTACTCTAAACTTTCCATCAAAAAAAAGAGAAAAAAATTGCTCTAAAAGAATATTTTTGGTCAGATCATCAATAAATCTTTTTGATAAAACTGCCAACAATTAATTTTTTGATCTTAAATAATGAAAAGTCAAGGGCTCTTTTAGGAAAAAATTTACACTCTTAAGTATTCTTCCAAAATTCTAAATAGCCTTTTTCATCGAACTTAGGTTATCAATATTTCATAAAAAAGAAAGAATTGATAAAATGATAATCAGTTTTAATTTAGATTACCCTGTTTATTATCAAAAAAAGCGTGATTATTTTATTAAAATGATAGAAAGCTGATGTTGAAGTTATAATGATCGTTATTGATTTACTTTTATTAAGGACTTATTGACAATTACCGTATTAAAGTCATTTATCTTTGTGTAGACAATAAGGGTTCTTTTTACATATCCTGTCTTTTTAATAACAAACAGACTCGATCTTACTGATATATAGAAAGAATTTATTACTTTTAAAGGATTAATTAATCATGGCAATTTCAACTTATCCTATGGATTTTAGTTTCACAGATACACTTTTTGAAGGAGATAAAGAAGGTTATATAGATTTTCTTAGTATTTCTATTGATGAATTTGAAACTGATTTTCCTAAACTAAAACTAGCTTTGGAAGATAAGGATTCTGATTTATTCAGTGCAGTAAAGCATAAATTCAGCACAAGACTTCATACGTTTAACCTTGATACTTTAGAAAAGTTCATGTCAGAAGTAGGAGCAAACTACAAAGAAGACGTAAACTCAGTGGATCCTGTAATGGCTTGGGCAGAATTAGAACGTCACTTAAAAAGTATCTTAGATACTTTAAATATTAAATTGAGCGAAATTAAAAACAGCTAATTCAAAACTAGTTCGTTTTAAGGGTATTGTTTACCTGAAGATATATAGACCTGTATCTCCCTTGCGTAATTATCGTAGCGGTGAGACAGGTCTTCTTTATTTTCTTTGAGATAGTAATTTGACAGGTTAAGATTGGCTTGTAATGCTACCTCATTATGTTTAATAAATAGCTTGGGCGATAACCGTATAGGTTTACTGTAATAGTTTTCTACGGCATCATGTTCTTTCCCCATTCCAAAAACTATATTTCCAAGTAACAAATAACAACCCATTGTCTTTACATAATCCCGACCGTAATTCTTGTTATAATACTCCAACAATCTAGAAGCATAATAAAAAGATGAATCGTAGGATTGATTCGAAAAATGAATCATCGATAAGTTATTGTAAGCCATTGCTTTCCATCGACTTTCATTATTTTTTTCCGTTTCAATTACCTTTTCATAAAGCTCAACACTTTGTATGGTATCTCCTTTTTGTAATAACAGCCCTGCCAAATCAATTTGTTGTACAACCAATTGAGTACTGTCTTTTGATGCACCCATTTTCCATTCTAATGCATAAGCATTATTGGTCATAGCTTCAGCTTCTTCATATTTTCTCACCTTCGCTAAGGTTCTAGATATTTTATGCATTAACTCTGCCGCTTTCAGGTTATCCTCTCCAAAAGATTTTTGATTAACCACTAAGCATTCATTATATATCAATAAAGCGATACTATCTTGAGACACTCTCTCAAATTTCCCCCCAATTCTAGTATACCAGGAAATAATATCGTTCACATCATTCAATTCCTTATTTGTATTTAATAAATCATCGAATAATTTACGATACCAAACATGAGCGTAATTGTACTTCCTTTTATTAAAGAATACCTCTGTATTTTGCCTCATATAAGACTGCCTCTGATCTTGAGTTCCGATATTTCTATTCAGAATATCAAGCGATTCTAAAGCATAGATATTGGCAGAATCATAATCTCCTTTCTTAAAATAAACATTGGCAATCTGTTCATTTACTCTTTGTATTTCTAATGCAGTTTTACCAAATACTTTTTTGGCAATTTCTTTAGATCGAGATAAGTTTTGTAAAGCCAATCTATACGAACCAGTGGAAGAATGTGCTGTAGCAATACGGTTTAGAATGATAAACATATCTTCTCTATATTCCGTATCCATTTCAGCAATGATGTCCGATGCTTTTGTATAATAGCTTGTTGATGAACCAAAGTTTTGAATCTCAAAATGATAATTACCTAAGGTCATGTAGGCATTAATCAAATTATAATAATGATTCATTCCCTTAGCTTGTTCGTAAGCATCAGTGGCTTGTTCAAAATAATTAATTGCAATGTTAGAAAGTTGATGATGTCTGAATATATGTGCCAAATACATATACATATCACCAATAAAAGCATAATTAGGAGTGGGTTGTGCTCGTAGAATTGCCAACCCTTTTTGAAGGTATTGAGAAGCGATATTGGAATACCCTTTATCGGCAAACTTTTCTGCTAAACGTTTATGAAGTAGTACGATACGTTCATCCGTATTTAAGTACTTCTCTTTGGCAAGAGTAATGATACTGTCAGATAAATGTTGGGCTTCGACATGAAAATTATTAGACAGTAAAGAATCTAGCTCATACTGAATTTCAGAAATTTCCTCTTGTTCTACTAACAAAGAGTCTATTTCAAAATTCTGTGCAAACAATAAATGAGGTAGTAGTACAAATATCAAAATTCCAATCCCCTCACATAAACGCTTATATACTTGTTTTCTACCTACCACGAATAGATTGATAATTAAAAATGAAATTACTTTAACTCACTTAGTTTAGTTGGAGTTAAGGGTTTAATAATGATACCTTCTACTTCTTTGTATTGCTCTGCTCTTTTTCTATCATCTACTGTTACTTCAGCAGAAAGCATATACACCTTAGGTGCATCAACACCTTTTTCAGCTAATTGTTCTAAAAAATCCCAACCTGTACTAGGAGGCATGTTGATATCCAAGAAAATTATTTCAGGTTGAACATCATCCCATGATTGTACAGCATCATTAGCTTCTGTATATGTATAAACCGTTTCCCCAAAATTGGTTTTTTCAATCATTTTTCGACAGATCATGTTATTAGTAGGATCATCGTCGATTACGAATACGTTTTTATAATTGCTCATTCTATATATTATAAGTCTTTAATTATGAGAGATTGATTCTTTTTATCACTTTATTAAAAAATAATCGCAGTGCTTTTAGTGATAAAATAATATGCTGAATCAATTACACTATCATCATAAAACAAAAATAAACAATTCTTTACGGTTTAATACAAAAAGATGAGATAATAAAAAAAGGTGAGCAAAACTCACCTCTTTCCTAACCAATTCAATTATTTAAACTTCCATCGAAATCTTTCATAAATTGATGCTAAGCATCATATTTCTTATAGTCACACTAAATTGCATTTTTCATAATGAAAAAGCCTTTTGTTTGATTTCTTGATTGTAAACATATTATAATATTAACTTTTTCGCAAGTAATACAATAAAAATTTTGATTATTATCATTAAAAAATGCAAAACTTATCATATTAATAATCAAACGACTAATTATTATGAAGTTTTAAACTATAGATTTAATAGGGTAATTAGAAATCGTAAGTGTTTACCGAATGCTTTTAAACATCTTTTTTATTAAATTCAAATTGTAGTAAATTGTCTTTTATGTTAAAAAGTACCTGATCATAAAATCTTTAATTTTTTAATTAATTATTATTCGGGAGTATACTTCGAAGAATAAACCAAGAAACTGTATAAGAACTTTATATGATAGGTCAATTTATTTTACATTCCACTCATTCTCTTTTTAAATTAAATTGATGAATATTTCCACTGCTCAACAAGCCCTGAAGCATTATTTCGGGTACGATCGATTCAGACCAATGCAAGAGGACATTATCAATTGTGTTCTTTCCAAACAAGACGCAGTAGTACTTATGCCTACAGGTGGGGGTAAGTCTATTTGCTACCAAATTCCTGCTATTATTTCTCAAGGTACCGCTATTGTTATTTCTCCTTTGATCGCTTTAATGAAAGATCAGGTAGAAAGTTTAAAAGCAAATGGTGTTGCTGCTGCTTTTTTAAATAGTACTCAATCTTATGCAGAACAAAGAGAAATCGAGGAAGATTTAAAGTATCAAAGACTTAAGCTTTTGTATGTTTCTCCAGAGAAACTTATTTCTGGTAATTTCATGGATTACATCTGTAATTTAAACATCAGTTTTATTGCCATTGATGAAGCACACTGTATCTCTCAATGGGGACATGATTTTAGACCTGAATACACTCAATTAGCTACATTAAGACAACGTTTACCTCATTTATCATTTATTGCTTTAACCGCAACAGCTGATAAGGCTACAAGAAATGATATTTCTTCTCAATTAGGAATGAATAACCCTAAGAGGTTCATTTCTTCTTTTGACCGTCCTAATTTAAGTTTAAGGGTAGAAGCCGGACAGAAGAGAATTGAAAAGATTATCAAATTCTTAGAAATGAGGAATAACCAATCGGGAATTGTGTATTGTCTTTCTAGAAAAAGTACAGAGTCTATTGCTACAAAACTTAGGAACGCAGGTTATAATGCTATGTATTATCATGCTGGCATGAATGCTGATGAACGTTCTCGAGTACAAGAAGCTTTTATTAAAGATGATATCCCTATTATTTGTGCTACAATTGCCTTTGGAATGGGAATCGATAAACCCAACGTGAGGTGGGTAATACATTATAATCTTCCTAAAAATATGGAAGGTTATTATCAAGAAATTGGTAGAGCAGGAAGAGACGGTCTTTCATCTGATACTATGCTTTTCTATACGTTTGCAGATGTGATGCAACTTAGAGATATGGTAAGCGATGCCGGGCAGCATCAATTGCAATTGTCCAAACTAGAAAGAATGCAGCAATATGCTGAGACTAGAACGTGTAGAAGAAGAATATTACTAAGTTATTTTGGAGAGACTTTAGAAAAAGATTGCGGCAATTGCGACGTGTGTCGTAACCCTCCAGAATTATTTGATGGTACTGTGATTGCTCAAAAGGCTATGTCTGCCATCATTAGGGTACATAGAGAGATGAATAAAAGTTTATCAACAGGTATGTTGATAGATATTTTAAGAGGATCGAGACGTATTGATCTAGTCAATGCAGGCTATCATAATATCAGAACCTATGGTGCAGGAAATGATATCAGTTATGATCATTGGCAGTTGTACTTACAACAGATGCTCAATTTAGGTTTAATTGAAATTGCTTACGATTTTCATAATACATTTAGAGTGACATCTACTGGAGAACAGGTTTTAGCGGGTAAATTCCCTGTTAATTTTGCCAAGCTGTCTCAATTTAGGAGTACACCATCTACGAAAACAGCTACTAAGAAAGTTTCTGCTAGAGAACAACTTATACGTGAGTTATTCGAAGCTCTTAGAGTACTTCGTAAAGATATTGCTGATAAAGAAAATATTCCTCCTTATGTTGTCTTTAATGATGCCACTTTAAAAGATATGGCAGAGAAAAAGCCAATATCGGTGCATCAAATGATGTCTATTTCTGGTGTTGGTGAAATGAAACTCAAAAAATACGGTAATGAATTTATTGGGTTAATTGTTCATTTTATCATTAAGAAATCGAAAGAAGGGTTTAAGATTACAGGAAGTACTTCTTTATTAACCTATGAATTGTACCAACAAGGATTTTCTGTTCATCAGATAGCCCAAGAAAGACAATTGCAAGATCAGAGTATTATTAGTCATCTTGCCAGTTTGTATGAGATGGGTTATAATATCGATATTTATAAATTTACTACTGAAGAAGAATTAGATGCCATCGATGATTGTATTCGAAAGATGGGATCGAATAAAGGAGTAAAAGCTATCTTTGATTATTTCAATGGCGAAATTCCTTATACAAGTATCTATTTTGGTATTGCTCATCAAAATAGAATGGAAGCGGTGAAAATGTGATTGTTATTTTATTCATACAATCAGTACACTTTGGCCATTTTTTATAGATATTTGTCATTAAGTACTAAGCCAAGAATCAATTATGATTTATTTTTGGCTTACTACTTATAGAACAGCTTATTGTTCTACACCTAACTCTCTAACACAAGAGAGTACGTATTGAACTACATTTCAAAATAGAATTTGACACTTAATTAATCCTTATTTCTTAAAAATGAGTGAAGAAAAGAAACATAAAGCCGGGTTTGTAAGCATTGTTGGTAAACCTAATGTTGGTAAATCTACATTGATGAATCAACTTGTTGGAGAACGATTATCCATTATTACCTCAAAAGCACAAACTACGAGACATCGTATTATGGGGATTATGAGTACCGATGAATATCAAATCGTTTATTCTGATACTCCAGGTATCATCAATCCAAAATACGAATTACATGAATCGATGATGGATTTTGTTGATAATTCCCTCAATGATTCAGATGTTATTCTTTTTGTTACTGATATTTTTGAGCAATTTAAGGAGAAGGATGCTTTAATAAAGCTTGAAAAAGCGAAGGCACCCATCATCTTAATCATCAATAAAATTGATTTAGCGAAACAAGATGAGGTGTTACAAAAAATTCAATACTGGAAAGAAAAACTAAATCCAAAGGTATTAATGCCTGTTTCTGCGCTACATGGCTTTAATGTAGAGGCTATTCTAGGAGAGATCCTTAGTCTTTTACCAGAACACGAAGCTTTCTATGATAAAGAAGAACTGACAGATAAACCAATGCGTTTCTTTGTTTCTGAAATTATCAGAGAAAAAATATTTATGCATTATAAAGATGAAGTTCCTTATTCTTGTGAGGTACTAGTAGAAAGCTATAAAGAGACTCCTGACATCGTGAAAATCCGTGCTACTATTATGGTAGAAAGAGATAGTCAGAAAGGTATTATTATTGGCAAAGGCGGTGTTAAACTGAAACATGTTGGGGCTGATTCTAGAAAAGAAATCGAAAAATTCATTCAGAAGAAAGTCTTTTTAGAAACCCATGTTAAAGTAGATGCTGATTGGAGAAAAAATGATAAGAGTCTAAAAATGTTTGGTTATAAAAACGACTAGACAAAAAAATCCCTTAAGAACAACATCTTAAGGGATTTTTTTATGCTTGCAAATAATATCAAGTATTATGGGTTTACATGATAATATATACTTGCTAATGTGCTGTTTCTTCTTTGATCTAATCCATTCATTCTTAACTCATATTGACCCGTATCAGGAAAGTTATACATTTCTGATACATCATATTTCCCTGCACCAGGAACTGGAGGTGTCAACATAAAATCATTCACTAGAGAGTCATAAAATCCTGACTCTAAAGTATCCGTTGGGATCTTAAGATACATCAACATAAAACAATTATTCATGTTATTATCAAGATCATCCATATATGCATTGATCGTAATTGTCTCTGTGTTTTTTACTTCAATGGAATCCTTCTCGTAATCAGGAAACTTAAAATAAGGTGCGTAGTTCCTAAACTCAATAGCAAAACGAGTTGTCGTGCTATTATTAAAAGATCTATCCTTAGCAGCCATATATATCTCATATTCTCCAGAAGCAGCATAAAGGGATTCCGTTGTTTGTGCAGAAGCTACCCTAAATTGTTTTGATATCTCTGTCTGAGCTCCAGCAATTGCAAAAGTATCTTCTCTGACTAAATAAGGAGGAAATCTTAAACCAGGAGAGTTATCTACCCCTACATAATCAAAACCCAACTTATACGAAAATAATCCCTCATTGTCTGTCATGTAGGCAACAATAAGAATATCCGTTGATAAAGTATCTACCACTGGCTCTGACCCGGCTTCTTCTCCATTAACGGTAAATCGTTCTATTTTTGGAGGTTCTGTATCTACAAAAGCCTCACAAGAACATAAGACTGCAGTAAAAAAGAAAAGAGCGATATATTTAAATGATATAGTATTCATAGGCTAAAATTTCTTCACATAGAAGAAGACAGTTAATCCGATAGTTATGACTACAAAGATGTTCAAAAATATTTGAACCCAATTAGTTTGATTGATCATCACTATAGAATTATCGGCATTTTTCATGGCATCATAAAAAGAACCTAAGTCTGATTTAGAAATCTGAGCATTTCTTAGACTTTCGCCTTTTACTGTAATTGTTCCATTAGGATACAACGTTTGGTATTTCTTAGTTCTAGGATTAAAAATAGATAACTTGATAAAATCTTTTAATTCATAAACTCCAGGCTCTTGCGGTTCGATGTAGTATTGGAAAGTTTTAGAACCCAACACTTTTCCATTAGTTCTATTAATGCTTTGTGATACACTTGGAGGATAGAATAATAAAGAATCTGTTTCACTTAAGCTTGGTTGACGGATAGAGTTAATATTACCATCTCCTTCTACTTTAAATTCAAAAGTGATACTTTCTCCTGTTTGTAGTTCTTTATCACTTATTTTATCTCTTAATCTATAATTACCCACGCTAGATATTTCCTTCATAGGATTATCAGGCAAATCTTTGATTCGAATAGTTTTTCCTCTTGAGGTAAAAATTTCTCTATCTTCTTTTCTATTTCTACCAAAGAAAGACTGTCTTTTAGACACCTGATACTTTATCATCTCTAATTTAGTAGTAGGTATAACTATATCTTCAGTATTTAACGGATAGAACATCGCCTCATAGATTTTATATTGTCTATAAGATTTCCCATTAATGGTAATAATTTGTGGACGTATAGATTCTATATTAAAATTCTCTTCCCAACAGTTTTTAGGCTTAACTGCTTTTAGAATATTAGTGATTTGTTCATCCATTTTATAGAATTCCAATTCAGCCTTATTAGATAAAGCGATAAAGAACGAAATATCCATCTTAAAACCCTCTCCTCTATAAACAGATGATTTATCTGTACTAACAGCATAGAAAGCGTCTGCTTTTACATCTATAAATTGTTGACTTGATTGATTTTGGCTCATTGAATTTCCTCCACCCCAAAAATCAGCAAACGGATCATAAGATTGTCTTTGTACTGCTTTGCCTACTTTTAATGTTACTCCAGGATGGTTAACTGATTTATCACCCACTTTCATAGTAAAAGCATTCAGCTTAAATGTTCCTTGTTTAGTTGGTTGATACAACTGAGTGACACTTTGCTGAGTAGATACCTGTCCATTAATAATTGTTGTCTGAGACGAAGAGGAAGGTCTACCTTTTCTAAAACCACTAATATTAGGAAACTCCGAGTAATTATTCATTCTTCCGTTTTTAACGGTAAGAGTGATTTCAAAACTTTCATTAATACCAATATCAGTTTTTCCAATATTAAGTTCAACTTGTTGAGCAAAAGTAGTGGTCCCTGCCAACATCAAAAAGGATAATAATAACCCTTTGATTAGATCTATAGAATTGTATTTGATATATGTAAGTTTTTTCATGCTGTAAAGATCAACATTCGTAACTAAAAAAAATGTAAAAAAAATCTAAAAAATTTACATCAATGAAATAAAATGTAACTATTACACTATTTTTTCGTAAATTAGAATGGACAATGTATTAAAAGTCTACTGTCCATCTTTTTATTTAATAACACAACCAAGTAAACCCGATCATGCTCGAATATTCTAAAATCATTTTAAAGAAGGTTTCTTTTGATCGTCATCTCTTTTTGAAAGAATTACGCAAATCTCTAGGAATTTTATCTATAAATGAAGTATTATCATTAAGATCATGGGGAAAAATTACTTTCCCAAAATTTGCATTTATGATTCAAAATGAATGCAATAAACAAATAAGCACTTACGCACTAGTAGGTTAATCAAAACATTATCAAAAATATCAAAGGTGATTATTCTTAAGGATAATCACCTTTTTTTTGCAAAAAGAATATTTCGATTTAAACCTTCAAACTTTGTTCTTTTTACTGCTGACTTTTTAAATATTTCTTTAAAAACATCTTCAGTTAATTCTTCCCAGTCCTTTTTTTTCAAATCACCTAAATTTTCATGAGGTAAAAAATTATCTTCTTGATGAGGTGTTGAAAATCTATTCCAAGGACAAACATCCTGACAAATATCGCATCCAAAGATCCAATCTTGCATTTTTCCCGAAAATTCTTCTGGTATTTGATCTTTCAACTCAATCGTTAGATAAGAAATACATTTACTTCCATCGACTACACCCTTTTGAGGAATCGCTTCTGTTGGGCAAGCATCAATACAGCGTGTACATGTACCGCAATAATCTTTGATTGGTGGGTCTTCTTGTAGTTCTAGATCAATAATAAGTTCAGCCAAGAAAAAAAAGCTACCCATTTTTCTATTTAACAGTAGAGAATGTTTTCCCACCCATCCTAAACCTGCTTGTTTTGCCCAAGCACGTTCCATTACTGGTGCAGAATCAACAAATACTCTTCCATCTACTTCACCTATATGCGACTGGATGAATTTCACTAAATCTTTCAACTTTCGTTTTATGACATAATGGTAATCCTCTCCATAGGCATATTTTGCTACTTTATAAGTTTCATTACTAGCGAAATCTGTTTCTGGAAAATAATTGTAAGAAAGCATCACAACCGATTTTGCTCCTTCCACTAGTTTAGTCGGGTCTAATCGTTTATCGAAATGATTGGCCATATAGCCCATTTTTCCATGCATCCCTTTTTTGAGCCAATCTTCTAAAAAATCTGCTTCTTCTTCTAAAAATCTAGCTTTAGCAATACCGCACTCACTAAAGCCTAAGCGTTTTGCTTCTGCTTTAATAAGTGCGGCATTTTTTTCTTTTTGTGATGTTGTATTCACTATAATTTAGTCATTTCCCGGAGGGAATCGATTCCACATTTTTCTATTTTTTCGATAAAATGATTTTCATTGATTGTATTAATATCTAAAGACTCTGCTTCTTTGGCCATAATTTGAAGTCTACTTGCTCCAATAGTACCTGCTATACCTTTAAGAGTGTGTAAGCATGAGTCTAATTCTTCTTTCTTTTTAGTTTGAACACTAAACTTTGCTTTTGATATTAATTCATTTAAATCATCTTCGAAAGTGTGAAGTAATTTACCTAATTGCTCCTCACGGACAAAGTTCTTAATTTTTATCCAAACATTCTGTTTTATAAGTGGAATCGTTCGATAAGTTTTTAAATAATTTGTTTCCATTAACTTGAAAACGTAAATAAATAATTACTCGTTTATCCAATCATGTAGATATAACTATAGAGAAGATTATTATCAGGTTCATAATCATTAATTTAGTTAAATATCAAATTTTATTGAACTAAAAGGTAATCGCTAATAAGCATTGTTGAGAGATAATTTAGAAGAATCATCTATATCAAATATGATTAATACAAAGTTATTTCTATAAAAAACTAACATCTTCAGTAAATTGTAAAAAACACTAAGTTTAGAACGTAAATAAGTATGTGTTTATGAAGTCTATTATTTATTAATTAAAATATGAGTAATTAACTTCACTCTATATCATCATTAAAAGCTTAAATAGAGATCTGTTTAACACTACTTTAATAAAAGATTCTCGATTTACTATGATGAGTTCATTGATACTCCTTATTTTGCACAAAAATCTATACCATGATCATATATAACATTTCCTTTCATGTTGATGACGAAGTACTTCAACCTTGGAAAGAATGGATGAAATCTTTCTTTATTACCGAAGTAATGAAAACCCAATGTTTTACGGGTTATAAATTCATGAAACTTCTATCGGAAAAAGCAGAACAAGCAGGAAGTAACTATGCTTTAATGTGTGATGTAGAAAATTTATTAAAAGTTGACCAATTCATGCGTCAGTTTGAAGGTGATTTACACACTAAGTTAAAAGCAGAGTTTGGAGAGAAGGTTTCTCAGTTCCGAACGGTCTTAAGAGAAGAAAACATCTAATTACACAAAACTTACAATGAAACAATTTTTTAAATCATTTGGCTTCATTACAGTATTATTACTTAGTATAGGCATATCTGCCAATGCACAAATAATTAATCCTGTTACTTGGTCCGCTTCACTGTCTAACGAATCACCTAAGGTTGGAGAAGAAATAGAAATAACATTTAAAGCGAAAATTAAAGACGGTTGGTATTTATATTCTAATGATTTTGATCCAGAATTAGGTCCAATAATTACTTCTTCTGCTTACAAGGCAAATAATACTTTTCAAGTAGCGGATACATTAACTCCTATCAATTCTCATGAAAAATATGATGAGATTTGGGAAGGAAAAATTAGATACTTTAAAAAAGAGGGTACTTTTAAACAAACCATTAAAATCTTAGATGAAAACTATAAGATTGAGGTAACTATAAGTGGTCAAAGTTGTTCTGATGAAACAGGCCAGTGTATTCCTCTTGAAAAAGATTTTACTTTTGAAATTAAAGAACCACTAACAGCAAATGGAGAGATTAAAGCAGTATCTTCATCAGGTCAGGATACAGAAGAAAGCCTTTGGGCATTCATGATTTCTGCCTTTATTTTTGGCTTGACGGCCATTTTTACTCCTTGTGTATTTCCTATGATTCCTTTGACGGTTTCATTCTTCACTAATCAGAGTGGCGGAAAATCAAAAGCATTTTTATACGGGTTTTCAATTATTGCAATTTATGGATTCTTTGGAGCTGTTTTAGTCCCATTAACTAAAGATCCTAGTGTAGCCAATGCTATTAGTACACACTGGCTACCCAATATATTATTCTTTATTATTTTTATAGTCTTTGCCTTATCGTTCTTTGGTATGTTTGAGATAACATTACCAAGTTCTATGGTTAATAAAATTGATCAACAGTCTGACAAAGGAGGATGGGGAGCCGTTTTCTTTATGGCTTTCACTTTAGTATTAGTTTCTTTCTCATGTACGGGCCCAATTGTAGGAACTATACTTATTGAATCAGTAGGAGGTGCCTATTTGAAACCTATTTTTGGTATGATAGCATTTGCTTCAGCTTTTGCTCTTCCATTTACATTATTTGCTTTATTCCCAGGTTTAATGAAAGGTCTACCTAAATCAGGTGGATGGTTAAACTCTGTAAAGGTAGTTTTAGGTTTTGTTGAATTAGCGTTAGCCTTCAAATTCTTATCAAATATTGATTTAATATATCACTGGAGATTATTAGATAAGGATATTATGGTAGCAATTTGGATTGCTATTAGTGCTATGTTAGGTCTTTATTTACTAGGTAAAATTAGGCTTCCTCATGATTCACCAGTAGATAGTATCAGTCCTCCAAGAATGATTCTAGCTACAATTGTTTTCACTTTTGTGATTTATCTTATCCCAGGTTTATTTGGTGCTCCATTAAAATTATTATCTGGTATTTTACCTCCTCAAACTCATCATACTTTTGATATCAGAGGTATTATCAGAGAAGAAATTGAAATTGCCGATTTATCAGGTGGAAATAAAAAAGAAACTTTATTACACCCTATCAAATACGATAATATTTTCGAGTTACCTCACGGTTTGAAAGGATACTTTGATTATGAACAAGCAATTGCAGCTTCAAATAAATTCAATAAGCCTATATTCTTAGATTTTACAGGGCACGGTTGTGCTAACTGTCGTAAAATGGAAGATAATGTTTGGTCAGACTCAAGAGTATTAAGTCGTTTAAGAAAAGAATATATTATATTGGCTTTATACGTAGATGACCCAACAAAATTACCTGAAAATGAATGGGTAACTTCTACTTTTGATAAGAACACTAAGAAAACTATTGGAGCAAAGAATTTTGATTTTCAAATCACTAAATTCAATAGTAATGCTCAACCTTTTTACTGTTTATTAGGTAAAGATGGAGAGCCTTTAGTTGATGCTAAAGCTTATGATTTAAATGTAGAAAACTTCGTGAAATTCTTAGATGCGGGTAAAACTGCTTTCAAAAAGTAAATTTCACCATATTTATTTATAAAAAGTCCACTTCATTAAGGTTATGAAGTGGACTTTTTTATTATTTTTACCCTTTAAATCAATCTTTATTTAAGATTATTAGATTTTAGCATAATTCTGCTCATTTTTTGCATCAATGTATCTGCATTGTAATTGCACTGATCTAGACTTAAACATGAATAGCATATATTTTTTCAGAAGGTATCAACTTCTAATTTTTTCATTCATTATAGCATTCAGCTTAACTTCCTGTTCCATCAGAAAAAGTATTTTGTTCAAAACAGATCAAAATATTAACGATGAAGCATTTATTAATGCGGAAAATTCTGCATTAAATAATTACACCATCAATGTTGACGATTATATTGCTATGTCTGTTTTTACCAATGAAGGTGAAAAAGTGGTAGATCCTAACGGCGATTTTCTATCTCCTAAACAAATAGCCGCTCAAGGTAGGGGAAATAGTAATGGTAACTTCAATAACAATGGAATGATTGAAAATCCCAATAGTGCCATGAATGCTCCAATGAGAGAAAATGGAGATGATCCAAAAAAATATTTGGTAAAAAGTGATGGGTTTGCAGATTTACCCCTACTAGGAGCAATCGAACTAAAAGGTTTAACCCTAGAACAAGCCAATAAAAAGCTATCGGAACTTTACAGTAAGTTTTATCAAAAACCTTATGTAATTACTCAATATACCAACAAAAGAGTCATTGTGATGGGAGCAACAGGTGCAGAAATCATTCCTTTAAGAAATGAGCACATGACTTTACTCGAGATCATTGCATTAGCTTCTCAACAAGGAGCAAATACCGCAAGAAACAATGGTGTTCCAATTCAAAATGATATCATGGCTACCAATATTCGTATGGTAAGGCCAGACCCTATACAAGGTTTCAATAAACCTTCGGTTCAACTTGTTGACTTAAGTACCATTCAAGGATTAAGTAAAGCAAATTTACATGTAATGCCTAACGATGTAATCTACATTGAACCAAGAAGAAAATCTGACACACGAAATTTACAAGATTTGACCTTATTAGTCAGTGTAGTTTCAAGTGTAGTTTCTTTATACCTATTGATTCAACAAATTTCTACTGGTAACTAAAACTTTTAGTCTAAGATATTCAATGAGTGATTTTGAAAAAGAATGGGAGGACTTAGATAATAATGAAGAAAGTTCTGCCAACGACATAGATTTTGACAAACTCGAATATGTTGTTAAGAAAAACATCATTTGGGTAATACTGCTACTTATGTTGAGTGGTATTGCTGCTTACCTGTATATTCGATGGACACCCGAAATTTACCAAGCACATACATTAAACCAAGTAAAGTTAACCTCTTCCTCACAAGAATTTGCTGAAAAATTTGGTATCGCTAATAGTTCCTTAGAAGAAGGAAAACTAGAAAGTGAAATGGCATTAATAACTTCAGGTGTGATGTATGAGCGTATCACAGATTCCCTTATTGATCTTTCTGTAGATTATTATTCTGTGGGTGATGTTCGTGATTCAGAACTTTTTGGTGATGGTGTACCGTTTACTTTAACTTATCCTTCGGGAAAACAACCCGCATTTAAGGATATTCCCCTATTCTTACAATTCCTTAATGGTGGAGATCAATATCAAGTTACATATAAAACAGGAGATCAAGAAAATACAATTTCTGGAAAATCAGGAGAACAAATCATATTAGGAGGACAGCCCTTAATTGTCACTCCCAAAAATAAAATTCTCGAAACCAATAAATATAGTTTTACTTTTAATTCTAAATCTAGAATTATTGGCTTTTTGAAAGCAAACTTATCGGTTATGATTTATGATCCAAGAGCTAAAACTATTCAAATTTCATTTACTGCACGCAATAGAAAGAAAGCAGAAGCTGTTTTGGAAGCCATAAACAAATCTTATGGTCAATTATCTAGGGAAGGTAAAGCCTTAGTTTATGAAAGAGCATTAGGGTTCTTATATAGTCAAATTGATATTACAAAAGACTCTCTTAATAATTTAGAAAAAACTATGAGAGAGTTGAGTTTCAATAAAGATTTGAGCTCATATATGGAAGCAGGCCCGATTGTGGGTAATATTCAAGAATTAGAAAAATCGCTTAATCAACTCAAATCTGAGAAAAAGAAATATCAAAAACTAAGACATTTTTTAGAAGCCGATAGTAGTATTGTCTACATACAAGCTTATGCAACTATTCTTACGGATGGAAGTATTTCTTCTAGTCTAAGTGAACTAGCAAAACTCGAAACAGAAGCACTACGAATTAAAGAATCTTATACTTCGAATACAGTTGCTAGTAATTCTACCTTAGAACTATATAAAAAACTACGTTTTGAAGTAGCTGAATCTATTAAATTTGCCGAACAGTTTTTAGATGATAATATCAAAGATTTACAAAAGGAAATAAGTAAGCTAAGAAGAGTCTTTTTCCAAAATATAGGAGGTGATCCAGATCTTAAAAAAATCGAAAAAAGAGTCTCTATTTATACCGATATTTCTGATTTACTCACTAATAAATTAATAGAAGTGAGTATGGCACAGGCAAGTACAATAGAAAGCTCTTCAGTTATTGATGCTCCTCGGGCTAGTGCAGCTCCAATTCGACCTAAGAAGTTGATTGCTATTGCTATATGTTTAGCTATTGGTATTTTCCTCTCTGTTTTACTAGTTGTTATCAATTATCTATTAATGGATAAAATTAATGGCTTAAAACATCTAGAACGAAGAACAAATATGCCGATTCTTGGATTAATCCCTAAGTATCAAAAAGAAGAAATGTCTGTTTCTAAATTGGTGGTTTCTCAAGATCCTAAATCTACCATGTCAGAAGCATTCCGATCTATAAGAACAAACTTAGACTTTATGATCTCTGATTTCTTAGATGATGATCCAGCAATAGAAAAGGAACAAAAAACATCTAAGGTGATATCAGTGACTTCAACGATTAGTGGAGAAGGAAAAACTTTTGTGGCTTCTAACTTAGCAGGGATTATTGCTATGTCAGATAAAAAAGTGATCATGGTTGATCTTGATTTAAGAAAACCGAAGGTTCATTTAGCAATGGGAGGTAGTAATGTAAATGGTGCTTCTTCTATATTAGTAGGTCAAAATACGATAGAAGAGTGTCTTCAAAAAACTGATATTCCTTCTTTAGAATATATTAGTGCAGGACCTATTCCTCCAAATCCATCAGAACTAATTTTATCCAACAACTTCAAAAGATTTATCAAGCAATTAAAAGACAAATATGATGTTATAATGCTTGATTCTCCTCCTGTTGGCTTGGTAACTGATGGTATGATTGTCATGAGACATGCAGACAACCCAATTTATGTGGTGAGAGCAGATTACTCAAAACAATCATTCATTGATAACGCCAATAACCTTTATAAATCAGGGAAATTTAAAAATATTTCTATTGTTCTTAACTCTGTTCCTGATCGTAGAAGTTATGGTGGGTATGGATATGGTTATGGTACTATGACGTATAGCTCGAATGGCTATGGTTATGGATATACCTATGGTTATGACTCTGATTTAAATGAAGAAGATATCGCTTATTTTGATAATAAAAAAGTACCCTTTTGGAAAAAAATATTTAAAAAATAAGATTTATTTTTAACCATATTCAATAAAACACCAGAACTTTAGACCACATTTTGTAGTTTTGTCAACAGATTAAAACGTCAACAATCATGAAGTGGCTTGCCCGATTATTTAAGAAAAACAATCCATCAAAAAATAAAGAAGTAATAACTGAGCCTCAAGGTCCAGCAATTACGTCAGATATGCATGCCCATTTTCTTCCTGGTATAGACGATGGTGCTCAGAATATGGAAGAAGCTCTAGATATTGTTAAGACGCTTCATTCTTTAGGGTACACTCATCTTATTGCAACACCTCACGTAATGAGTGATTTTTTTAAAAATACTCCTGAAATTATTCTAAGTAAACTAGAAGAATTAAAAACTGAGGTGAAGAAACAAGGTATTAATATCCAACTAGAAGCTGCTGCTGAATATTATTTGGATGACGTTTTTATCAAAAAACTAAGACAAAACGAACCCTTTTTAACCTTTGGAGATAATTATCTTCTTATTGAAACCTCTTTTATCAATCCTTGTATTTTTATTGATGAGGCTATCTTCTTAGCCATATCTAAAGGATACAAACCAATTATTGCTCATCCTGAAAGATACACTTATACTTATGATGGCAATTTTGAAGAAATTTTAAGGTGGAAAAAGTTAGGTGCACTTTTACAAATAAATGCCTTGTCGTTGGCAGGTTATTATTCTTCTAAAGCTAAACATTTTGCCGAAAGATTAATCGATGAAAATGCAGTTGACTTTATTGGAACAGACACCCATAAAGCAAAACATTTACATTGGTTAGAAAAAGTACAGAAACTATCGTACTATAATAAGGCTCTTGGCTTATCTTTGCTAAATCATAGCATAAACAAAGTGCCACAAAAATAATTTACACCTTGCAACTCGAAGGAAAAAAAGTATTCATCACTGGAGCCACTGGTTTTGTTGGTGGTTATATTACTCAAGCATTACACCAGCAAAAAGCCCAAATTATCGCCTTAAAAGGGAAGAAAAATGACACTTCTTTAATTGATGACATCAAAGATGATATTCAATGGGAAGATGCCGATATTCTAGATCCAAATACTTTACAGGAAATCCTTCAAGGAATTGATTATGTAGTACATACTGCTTCAATAGTTTCTTTTGATAAAGGAATTGATGAACTAAGGGCAATCAATGTAAATGGTACCGCAAATTTAGTCAATATGTCTTTAGAGTGTGGTATCAAAAAATTTATCCATATTAGTTCTATTGCCGCTTTAGGTGTACCTGAATATGGAAATCAAATTGATGAAAACTCAAAATGGACAGGTGATAAAGGTGTGTCTGCTTATGGTATTTCAAAATACAACTCAGAGCAAGAAGTATGGAGAGGTTATAGAGAAGGCTTAGATGTAGTAGTATTAAACCCTTCTGTTATTCTAGGTGTTGGCGATTTTAAAAGAAGTTCTCTAACCATTCTAGGACTAATTCAAAAAGGAGTGAAATACTATCCAACAGGTAATTTTAGTTCTGTAGATATTAGAGATGTAGTCACAGCGGTTATTAAATCTTTTGATGATAATATTAACGGCGAACGCTATATTTTAAACGCACATAGTATTCCTTTTCAACGAGCTTTAGAGATCATCTCAAGAGGTTTTAATGTTACCCCACCCAAAAAGAAAATCACAAAGAAAATAAGCAAATTAGTCTATTATCTTGAAGGTGGTATCAAATTGATTACAAGAAGAAAAAGAAAATTATCTAAAGATCTTCTAAGAACATTATACTCTAAAAAAGAATATAAAAACGCTAAAGCGATAAAAGAACTTCAACTTCAGTTCCGCCCATTAGAAGAAACAATGCAATGGGTAAAAGATCATCAATAAATAAAACCTAATCTACAGTTTTACTGTTTAATATTATACACAATTACATCATTTATCTATCAATTTTTATTGCGATATTGTGGTTTGTGTTGTGATCAGTGTTAGTAATATAAACTTAAACTGTACCATTAAAATATTTTTCTAAACTATCCGCTTTACGATGCCGAATCAGTTTAATGACGATATAAATAAAGTAATCAAAGAATACGAGAATAACCTCAAAGGTGGTCGTGAAGAATTTTATGACTTAGATACTTTTGAAGATATCCTTGAATATTACTTTGATGAATTCAAAATCAATAAAGCATTGACGGTTTGTGAGCATGCAGAAAAATATTATCCCAATTCTGCTACAGTCAAAGTTTATCGCTCCAAAATCAGTGCATATACAGGTAATTATAAAGATGCTTTTCAATTAATTGATGAGGCTGAACAAATTTCTCCTAATGAATTTATGGTTCTTTTCCAGAAAGGTACCCTCTATTCTATAGTTGGAGAAACTGATAGTGCAATTGATTACTTCTTTAAAGCAATTGAGACTACAGATTCTCAAAAAGGTGAAATCATTTATAACATCGCTATCACTTTACTTTCTGCTGATAGAATTGATGAAGCTTATAGCATGTTTAAAGTTTCTTTAGTAGAAGATGACACTATTGAAGAATCTGTCTATGAGATGTATGATTTAGCATTAAAACTTGATATGCTCAGTGATGCTGAAACACATTTAGAAGCTTTAATTGATCAAGATCCTTACAATAAATACCGTTGGTTTAATCAAGGGTTATTCTTAAGTCAGTGCAAACAATTTGAAAAAGCTTTAGCCGCTTTTGAATATGCCACTTTAATTGATGATACTTTTGAAGTTGCCTTTATGCAAATGGGGCATTGCTTTCTAAATACAAAAGAATATGCCAATGCATTTAGAAAATACCTTGAAGCACTGCAAGTAGCTACAGATCCTTCTGCAGAATTGTATTGCCACCTTGGTGCATCTTCTGAAATGATGGAAGACTACAATGTAGGAATTCGTTATTTCAAAAAAGCCCTTGAAAAAGATGTTGACTATGATGAAGCTTGGTTTGGAGTTGGTGAAAACCATCGTAAACTTGGTAATTTTCTAGAAGCCACGCACTATTTAAATAAAGCTGTAAAACTAAATCCTCATTATGATGAATATTGGTACGCCTTAGCTAAAGCTGAAAGTTCTTTAGGTAATAGTGTTTCTGGTATAGAAGCTTTTAAAAATGCTTGTGAAATTAACCCAAATAAAATCTATGTTTGGTTAGATTGGTCAGAAGTTTACGCTAAAGCTGAAGAACTTAATGAAGGAATTGAAACGCTGAAAAAAGCAATTAATAATATTCCTGATAATCATTCTTTATATTATCGTTTAGCCGCTTATCAATTACTTGATGGGAAAATGAATGAAGCCTTCATTTCTATTGAAAAGGCACTTCAACTTAATTATGAAGCACATCATGAATTGGTAGATTATATGCCTGAAGAATCCATGAAAGAAATTTTAAAATCAGCTATTAACAAGTTCAAAAGATAATAATTGAAAAATTGTGTGCTTATTTTGATTTTTTAACATAATTATACCCTCAATAATAATAGCTTTTACGAAATTGCGACGCATCGCAAAATTCTATGCTTTATATAATTTTAGTGATGTAAAAAATGTATCGACTTCTAAATCAATTTGTAGTCGATTTTTTTTATTACAAATCGTCTGAAGATGAATTACGTATTAAATAATCTCCCTGAAAGAAGTGCTAAACCTAGAAATAAAGGTTTAACTATGGCAATGGACAAAGGAATGTCCCTACGTGAAGTAGAAGATATTTTAGAAACTTCGGGTGATTACATAGATATAGTAAAATTAGGATGGGCTACTTCATATGTATATCCTAATCTACAAGAAAAAATTAACCTTTATCAAGATGCTGGTATTAAAGTATATCTTGGTGGTACTTTATTTGAAGCATTCGTTATTCGTGATCAATTCGAAGATTACTTAAGAGTTCTTGATAAATTCAATTTAGATTTTGCTGAAGTATCAGACGGATCTATGGATATGGCACATGATGTAAAATGTGAATATATTCGTAAACTATCTGAACGTGCAACTGTTGTTTCTGAAGTAGGATCTAAAGACGCTGAAAAAATTATTCCTCCATACAAATGGATCGAATTAATGCGCGCTGAATTAGAAGCTGGTGCTTGGAAAGTGATTGGTGAGGCTCGTGAAGGTGGTAACGTTGGTTTATTCCGCTCATCAGGTGAAGTTAGGTCAGGTTTAGTAGAAGAAATTCTTACTCAAATTCCTTACGAAAATATCATTTGGGAAGCTCCACAAAAAGCACAACAAGTTTGGTTTATCAAATTAATTGGTACTAACGTAAACTTGGGTAACATCGCTCCTAAAGAAGTTATTCCTTTAGAAACTATTCGTTTAGGTTTAAGAGGAGATACTTTCCACGACTTCTTAAACGAAGGTTGGAAGTAATTCTAAAAAATATATCAATGAGAACGGCTGAAATTAATTTCAGCCGTTTTTTTTATCTATTGAATTGAGGTAATTACTAATACAAAAGTAATTTCCATGCTTCTTTTATCAACCCTTTATCAATTAGTCTTGCTGCTAACGTATGATTTTCTTCTACCGAAGAGGTTTGAGGTGTTTCTATATTTTCTAAGTCTTTTTCTGAAGGAATATGATCTACATTTGCCAATTGAGCTAAATGATTTCCTGTAAGAATTTTACTTTCTATGATATGAAGAGGTAATTGATCTAATCCTATGCCTTTTGTTTGAATAGGTTTTTGAATAGTCATTAAAGCGTCTCCAGAAGCTCTGACATAGAAATTTCCACCCATTCTTCCCATTAAATCTAATTTTGTAGTATCCAAACCTCCTTGGTCATTGAGGTAATTTTCATTGATATGAATACAAATCACTTCACAGATCACTAAATTTCCGGCTCCACCTTCATCACCCATAGGCATTACCTCTCTTAATTTACATTCAAATTGAACGGGTGATTCGGCAACTCTAGGAGGGGCAACTATATCAGATGCTTTCTCTGTCAAGCCCGATTTAATAAACTCGTTTACTCCTTTTTCATAAGCGGTACTTGATAACGACATTTGATGGACAATATCATGAGTAACAATATTCACAGTACACTCTCTTGTTTCTTCAATATTTGCTAAAGTATGTTTCAATGCATTTCCTCTAACACTTCTTGTTGGTGAAAAAACAAAGACTGCTGGGTTGGCTCCAAAAAAATTAAAGCAACTGTAAGGACTAAGGTTCACCTTCCCAGAAGCATCCACAGTACTCACAAAAGCAATAGGCCGAGGAGCAATAGCATTCAAAAGATAAGAATGCATTTCTGATGTACTTATTTCTGATGGGATAATTTTTTTCATAGTGTTTATGGTGGTAGTTGTTTATGGTGATATTAAGGCAAGATAAGTTTTTCTTTTCAATATATCGAAGAGAGATAAGGTTCAAAAGTTATCAACATTGATGTTTTTAAATTCGGCTATTCACATTATGATATACATATTCTATAATCAAATGTTTCATTTATTATTTGTGAATAGACTTCTGAAATTTTATTTCAAAAAATAGTTATACTATCCCAATTACTATTTATCCACAGAGTTATTATTTTGTGAATAACAATTATGCACAATAAAAGCGTAGTTTTTAATTATATAAATGGTGAAATCAAATAGTTATCCACATTCTTGTGAATAACTATTTGATTTTCCTCTTAATTCACACTAAAACCTCTTGGAATTAGCTATAAATGAGATAATACATATTAACCCATTTACTATTCACTTATTCTTTTTTAATTAAGGTAATTACCAATAATGTGAATAAGTCATGAGTTATTCATTTTGTGCATAAAAAAATCCCCAACCATTACTGATCAGGGATCTTATTATTTATGATAGATGTAATTGCTTACATCTTAGCGAAGTTCTTCCAAATATCGTGTTCAGGAACTCTTGCAGTGAATCTCATTGGTTCCTTTTTTACGGGATGTTCAAATGCTAATTCTTTTGCATGAAGGAAAATCAATTTACCTTTCAAAATTCTTCCTTTGGCACCATACTTCATATCGCCTCTAATAGGAGACCCGATATTTCCCAATTGGGCTCTAATTTGATGCGAACGTCCTGTTTTAGGTTCAACGTGTAAACAATAATTATCGCCTACTCTTCCTAATAGTTTGTAGTATGTTTCGCAGTATTTACCACCACGACGATCAGATAAATAAACGTGTGTTCTATTTTTCTTCTCATCTTTCTTTAACCAATTAATCAAAGTGTCTTCCTCCTGTTGAGGACGTTTAGCCACTAAAGCTAAATAGGTTTTGGTAATTTTATGTTCCTGGAAAATCTTAGCCATACGTTCAGCTGCCTTAGACGTACGCGCAAAAACCACCACACCACTAACTGGACGGTCCAATCTATGAACTGGAGCAAGAAATACTGCTCCGGGCTTTTTGTACTTATCTTTGATATATTCTTTTACAATATCGGTAAGTGTTTCATCGCCGGTTTCATCACCTTGTACTAAAATACCAGGTGCTTTATTTACAACCACTAAGTGATTGTCTTCATAGATTATTTGTGACTGATCTAAATTCATTTTAATTAAATCTTACTCGCTTACTCACGTAAGTGAAGGAATTAAGTTACGTTACTTAATTCTTATTACTAAATAATGGTATTGATATTGAAATAATAACCTCAAATATCAATAAACTACTAATCAATATCTAATTTTTTGATAAATCCCTTTACGAATTTATCCGAATAGAAATCAGATTAATAACATTCTTTTTCGTTAGGGAAATCATGCGATTTCACATCAGAAATATAGACTTGAACAGCTTCTTTCATTATACCTCCAATGTTGGCATATCTTCTTAAGAAACGAGGTTTAAAATCTTGAGTGATACCTAACATATCATGAACAACTAAAACTTGTCCGTCTACTCCAGCACCGGCACCAATACCAATCACAGGAATAGTTAATTCTTTTGCTACTTTTTCTGCTAAAGCTGATGGAATTTTCTCTAACACTAAAGCAAAACATCCTAATTCTTCTAAAAGTTTAGCATCTTCTATAAGCTTTTGTGCTTCTTCCTCTTCTTTTGCTCTTACAGTGTAAGTACCAAATTTATAAATAGACTGAGGAGTCAATCCTAAATGTCCCATAACTGGAACACCTGCAGATAAAATCTTTTTTACAGATTCTTGAATCTCAGCACCACCTTCTACTTTTACAGCATGTCCACCAGTTTCTTTCATGATTCTGATGGCAGAACGTAAAGCCTCTGTCGAACTACCTTGGTAGCTACCGAAAGGAATATCCACTACTACCAATGCTCTGTCAACTGCTCTTACAACAGAGGTAGCATGATAAATCATTTGATCTAAAGTAATTGGTAAAGTGGTTTCGTTACCTGCCATCACATTCGATGCAGAATCACCCACCAACAATACATCAATACCCGAAGCATCTAAGATTTTAGCCATAGAATAATCGTAAGCAGTAAGCATAGAAATTTTCTCTCCTCTTGCTTTCATTGCTGCTAATTGATGTGTAGTAACTTTCTTTATATCTGGTTTGTGGATTGACATTTTGTATTGAATTTTTATTTAAACCCTCTTTTTAAAATGTTCAGAATAAACAGCTTATTCTAATCATCGACTTGAATTGAGTACAAATATACAAGTTTAAAAGCGGTTGTTAATAACACATGGTGCGAATGTAAGCCTATAATTGTATGATATTTATCAAAGTTTTGTCAATAGTTCGTAATTTCGACCAATTATGAAACAATCAAGGTTTAATCAAAAAGTATATTGGGTGATAGGTGCCTCTTCCGGAATAGGTAAGCAACTTGTGATATCAATGAGTCAACTTTCTTGTCGTTTAATTATCTCTGCAAGAAATACAAACGCTTTAGATGAACTTAAAAGTCAATATCAAAAAAACGATAATATTGAAGTATTACCTATTGATTTATCGTCGAATTATGAACAGCTTTTAGATAGTTCTCAAAAAGCTTATCAAATACATCAACAACTTGATGGAATATTTCTAGTAGGCGGGATCAGTCAGAGAGCCGCTTTTGAAGATATGAAACTCTCTACTTTTGAAACTATCATGAAAGTAAACTTTTGGGGAGCTTTACATATCACTAAAGCATGTTTACCTTTTCTCAAGCAATCCAAAGATCCTATGATTGTTTGTATTAACAGTGTTCAAGGGAAAATGGGAATTCCAGATCGAACGGCTTATGCAGCTTCAAAACATGCCTTATTGGGTTTTATGGATTCTCTGAGAGCAGAACTTTATCCTTATAACATTCAGGTGACTTCTATTTTACCTGGATATGTCAAGACAGATTTAGGAAAAAATGCACTTCAGGCAGATGGGTCAACCCAAGGTAAATCAGAAGATAGTAAAGGGGGCATTTCTGTAGAAAAAGCTGCTCATGATATATTACATTATGCATCAGAAGGTAAAAGTGAAGCTATTATTGGCAGACCAAGGGAACAACTTGCAGTTTATATCAAAAGATTCTTTCCTGCATTATTGGAGAAAATAGTAAGAAAAAAATCATAACTTTAAGTGATGAGATTAAGGTTATTTACATCTTAATTTCTATAAAGGTGAAATCTCGCCTTTGTACTTTATATTCGATACAAACATGACCAACAAAGATATTATTAAAGGTTTCCGTTTATTGACACAATTGATGGAATTACACGGAGCCAACCCTTTCAAGACACGTGCTTATTCTACAGCGATTCAAAGCATGGAAAATGCAGGAACTCCTTTAATTAGTTTGGATAATGATCAGTTAATCGATTTAGGTTTTTCTAAAACGATGGCTGAAAAATTAACGACTTGGTTTTCTTCTGGTGTGCTTTCTGATTTAGAAGATTTAAAAGAAAAAACACCTTCTGGAGTAATAGATATGATGGCATTAAGTGGTATTGGTCCCAAGAAAATTGCCGCACTCTGGAAAGAATTAGACATTGATAGCTTAGATAAGCTACAAGTGGCTTGTGAGGAAAATAAAGTACAAACTTTAAAAGGATTTGCCGCAAAAACTGAAGCTAAAATTCTTCAACAAGTCCACTTCCTTAAGGAAAATAAAAAACGTCTACATTATGCAAAAGCAGAAGTAATTGCCAAAAATATATCTCAGTTTCTTGATGAGAAAAGCTGTCAACATCAATGGGCGGGTGATTTATCTTTAAAACGTGAAGTTGTAGATACTCTTAGTTTTACTGTAAAAACAGAGAGTACATCCGCTTTAAAAACTGTTTTAGAAGGGATGGATCAGCTTAAAATGGATGAACAAGGCAGTACACCTTTAACATTACGTGCCAACACCATTGATTCAGATACTCCTGTCGAATTTTATATCACTTCAGAAGAAGAGTATATTAAAATAGCTTTTCAAAAAAGTGCTGCTCCAGAACATTTAGCTTTAAGAGGAAGTGATGATCATCCTACTTTAAGAGATGTTTTAAACAAGACTTCATATAGCTCTGAAGAAGATATTTATAATAATGCTGGCCTTCCATTTTTCCCTGTTGAACTTAGAGAAGGTGAAGAGTATGTAGGAGATTTTGTCAAAAAAGGCATTCCGACATTAGTCGAAGATCAAGATTTAAAAGGCAGCTTACATAATCACTCTGATTATTCTGATGGTCAAAATACCTTAAGGGAAATGGCTGTATTCCTAAAAGAAAAAGGGTATGAGTATTTAGGGATTTCTGATCACTCAAAAACTGCTTTTTATGCCAATGGTTTATCCGTTGAACGTATTGAACAGCAACATAAAGAAATTGATGAACTGAATAAAGAATTAGCACCTTTTAAAATATTTAAAGGAATAGAATCAGATATTCTAAATGATGGAAGTTTAGACTATGATGATGATGTGTTAGCTAGTTTTGATTTTGTGGTTTCTTCAATTCACTCTCCTTTAACAATGGATAAACCGACTGCCACTGCAAGATTAATTAAGGCAATTGAACATCCTGCTACCACAATCTTAGGACATCCAACAGGAAGATTGTTACTAAGAAGAGAAGGCTATCCTATAGATCATAAAGCAGTCATTGATGCATGTGCTAAACATGGCGTAATTATAGAAATTAATTCAAGTCCTTGGCGTTTAGACCTTGATTGGAGATGGGCTAAATATGCTTTAGACCAAGGTGTAAAATTATCACTCAACCCAGATGCGCATGCTGTAGAAGGTTACGATGATATGCACTTTGGATTATTAGTTGGTAGAAAAGCAGGCTTAACGAAAGAAATGACCTTAAATGCAATGAGTTCTTCTGAGATTGAAGAATACTTTACATCTCGAAAAAAATAGATTTGTATTTCATTCAAGGCACAACTAATAGTATTGAAGCAAGAAAATAAGTATCGATTAAACTCGGTACTTATTTTTTTTGTTGTCGAATTAGTTAAAGCCTGCTAAAGATGAATACTACTAAAAGTCTATTTCACCAAATACCAAAATCCCTTATTACAGTTACAATCTTGATCTCTGTACTCCCTTTTCTTCTACATTATTCTGAAATAAGTTTAAGTGGAGAATTAATGGATTTAGAACAAGGTATTTTTCCTGTAACACCTTTTGGTTTCTTATCCTTTGTATTATTAGAATGGACTTCCATCTTACTTATATTTATCACTTGTGGATTAGCCTATATTCATCATCATTATTCCAATTCCAAAGGTTCTGCAATAATAGGGCTTGCATTTATTTCTATAGGAATGATAAAATTTTCACAAGTATTACTTCTTGCAAATACTGAATACCTTTCTCTTTCCGACCTTAAAAATCATGATCTTATTTCTACCTCTTTTGAAGGATGTCTAATGCTTACAGCCCTTATTTCTTTGATTATCAAAAATCAAAATAGAGACGAGAAAAAGACACAAAACCTTCATTATTATGTGGGTGGAATTTTTATTTTTCTAGGAATACTTATTATTGGTACTTCTGATTACATCAATCAGTTTATCATATGGAGTAGCACTACTATTTCATTTGCCCTGATATCATTTTTTCCAATAATGATGTATAGTATTGTCTTTGGGGTATTCCTTATCAGATTATCAAATCACTCTAATAGTTATTTATTACAATCCATATTTTGGAGTATTCTCCCTATAGGAGTAGGGCAATGTCATTTATTTATTGGTAGTCATCAGTTATTTGATTCTCATTTCAATATCTCTCAATTCTTATTTACGTTTTCTTTCTTACTTCCATTCATAGGGATTATCCTGGATTATATTTCTATGTTCAAAGAAGAAAAACGAAAGACGACTGAATTAATGATAATCGAACAAGATCTCAAAAGTAAAAACCATGAATTAGAACAATTTGCCTATACTACATCACATGATTTACAAGAACCCTTGAGAAGTATTATTAGTTTATCAGAACTTTTAGACAGTTCATATAAAGCAAAAATAGATCACAATGGACAGCAAATGCTGGGGTATATCAATTCCTCTGCAACCAGAATGAAAAATTTAATACGTGCATTATTAGATTATTCTAAAATTGGAAAGAATAGGTCTTTATCTAATATCGATTGTAATCAACTAATCACAGATATATCACAAGATTTAAGGTTTTCAATTACTGAATCAAATACTCAAATACGTTTTGAAAATCTTCCTATTATCAGAGGATATGAAATTGAATTAAGATTATTAATTCAAAATTTACTGACCAATGCGATCAAATTTAGAAAACCCAATATTGACCCTGTGATTACTATTTCGGCCATACATATGGTAGGAGAATGGATGTTTGCAATACAGGATAATGGTATTGGTATTAATGATAAATATTTGGAACAGATCTTTATTATTTTCTCTAGACTACATAGTAAAAGTGAGTATGAGGGCTCAGGAATTGGATTAGCTCATTGCCAAAAAATTGTAGATCTACATCATGGTAGTATTTGGGTAGAATCTGATCGTGATATTGGATCAACTTTTTATTTTACGATTAAAGATGATATTCCTGAATAAAAAAAAGGTTAATTCATATAAGTATGAATTAACCCTTTTTTGAAAGTTTTGACTACGATTATTCAGCAGCTTCTTCAGATGCTTCCTCGTCTTCTTTCTTATCTTCTAAAGCTTCAGGATAGAATTCTGTAATCTTATTGTACCAAGTAACTAATTTCTTGATATCAGAAGTATAAATTCTGTCAGAATCCCAGCTTGGAAGTACAGCAAAAATAAAATCTTCTAAAGATTCTTCAGATTTTGTATCTACATCCAATTTATTGATACCGAATTTTTCTTTTACGGCAACAAATACTTCCTCTAAAGGAACAGACTCTTCTGCTTGACCTGTTACATACATAGAGATCTCTTTTAAGATAGAGATTCTTTGGCTTGCACTTACAATTGTCTTCTTAGGCTTAGCCTCTAAAGTTTCAACAATTACACCTGTACGTGATGGCTTTAATACTTTATATAAACCCGGTTTACCTGCAATTGAAGCAATATCTTTTAAATTCATATTATAATGATGATTATTTATGATTTATAATCAGATTACCCCAAAAATTGTTTGAAATAATCTGGTAATGATTGACTTTTTAAATGCGTTAAAAAAACGCTTCGCAATTTAATAAATGAACTGATTTAATATCAAAAATATATCGTTTTTAATACTTAAAGAATGGATTTATTCTATTAAAACACCATAATTAATAAGATGAACATCAAAATTATGGAATAATAAAAAGTATAATACTATATCAAATAAGTAAGAAAAATATCAATCACATTTTAAATGCAAAAAACCTGTGGGAATTACTTCCCACAGGTATATACATTTTGGCTTTATTAGTCTTGTCTTGAGCTCAGAGCTTACTGAAGTGTAATTTCTAGAGCAAGACCACGAAGTTCATGAACCAATACGTTGAATGATTCTGGAACGTTCGGGTTAGGCATATTGTCTCCTTTAACAATTGCCTCATATGCTTTAGCACGTCCTTGAACGTCATCAGACTTCACAGTTAAGATTTCACGAAGTACATTAGCTGCACCGAATGCCTCTAATGCCCAAACTTCCATCTCACCGAAACGCTGACCACCAAATTGTGCCTTACCACCTAGAGGTTGTTGAGTAATCAACGAGTAAGGTCCAATAGAACGAGCGTGCATTTTGTCATCTACTAAGTGACCTAGTTTCAGCATGTACATTACACCAACAGAAACTCTTTGGTGGAATGGCTCACCTGTTAAACCATCGTATAATTGAGCACGACCATAATCAGGAAGACCTGCCTCTTTCAATTCTGCTACTACTTCTTCTTCAGAAGCACCATCAAAAATTGGAGTGGCATATTTTCTACCCATTTTCAAACCAGCCCATCCAAGAACTGTTTCGTAAATCTGACCAATGTTCATACGAGAAGGTACACCTAGTGGGTTCAAACAGATATCCATTGGAGTACCGTCTTCTAGGAATGGCATATCCTCTTCAGGAACGATCTTAGCAACAACACCTTTGTTACCGTGACGACCGGCCATCTTATCACCTACTTTCAATTTACGACGCTTAGCGATATAAACTTTAGCAAGCTTAACGATACCTGTTGGTAATTCATCACCCACTTCTAATGTAAATCTATCACGCTTGAAGAAACCTGTTACTTCGTTACGAGCGTTTACATAGTTCTTCACTGTAGATCTAACCAATTCGTTAACACGAGCATCATCAGTCCAGTTATCAAGAATAAGGTCACCTAAAAGGTTTGCTTCTTCAGAAACTGCATAAGATGAGTCATCACGGAATGGATTTTCACCAGGGAAGATGTTTTCAGAGATATTTGCTTCAGAGAAAGTTACTCCTGCACTCATTACCTCTTGTCCAAATTTATGTTTCACACCTTGACAAGTTAAACCGTCAAGAAGTTCAATCAATTTAGACATCATTCTATTTTCTAAGCCTTTCAAGTCGCGAGAGTATTGTTTTTTCAATAACTCAACTTCTTTCTTAGCCTTAGCACGTAAGTCTTTGTCTTTCTTAGGACGAGCGAACAAACGTGTATCGATTACTGTACCAATCAACGATGGAGAAGCTTTTAATGATGCATCTTTTACATCACCTGCTTTATCACCAAAGATTGCACGTAATAATTTTTCTTCTGGAGTTGGATCTGATTCTCCTTTAGGAGTAATCTTACCAATAAGGATATCGCCAGGACGTACACGAGAACCAACACGGATAATACCGTTTTCGTCCAAGTTTTTCACTGCATCCTCACCAACGTTAGGAATTTCAGAAGTTAATTCTTCCTCACCACGTTTAGTGTCACGTACTTCTAATTCATGCTCTACAATGTGCAATGAAGTATAAACATCATTACGTACAACACGCTCAGAGATTACGATAGCATCCTCAAAGTTATAACCTTGCCAAGGCATGAAGGCTACTAGTAAGTTCTTACCAATTGCCAATTCGCCATTTTCAGTAGAATAACCTTCAGAAAGAACATCACCTTTCTTCACACGCTGCCCTTTCTTCACGATAGGACGCATGTTCATACAAGTATCTTGGTTCGTTCTACGGAACTTGATCAAGTTATGGCTCTTCACTTCTGATTCGAATGAAGCTAACCACTGATCATCAGTATGGTCATAACGAACGTTGATTGAATTCGCATCTACTGTATCAATTACACCATCCTTTTCAGCAAGAACAACTGTACGAGAGTCAATAGCTACGTTTCTTTCCAAACCAGTACCTACGATTGGAGCTTCAGGCTTCAATAATGGCACTGCTTGACGCTGCATGTTTGATCCCATCAATGCACGGTTGGCATCATCATGCTCCAAGAAAGGAATCATTGAGGCTGCAATCGATACAATTTGGTTTGGAGCAACGTCCATATAATCAATTTCTTCAGGAGTTTTAAGAGGGAAGTCACCTTCGTAACGTACCTTCACTAATTCTTCTTCAAAACGATTGTTTTCATCTAAATCAGTTTTCGCTTGTGCGATAAACTTCTCATCTTCTTCCTCTGCAGAGATATAAGTTACGTTAGCATCTTCAATATCTACAACACCGTCAGTTACTTTACGGTAAGGAGTTTCGATGAAGCCCATACTGTTTACTTTCGCATATACTGTCAATGACGAAATCAAACCAATGTTTGGACCTTCTGGTGTCTCAATAGTACAAAGACGACCATAGTGAGTGTAGTGAACGTCACGAACCTCGAAACCTGCACGCTCTCTTGATAGACCACCTGGTCCTAATGCTGAGATACGACGCTTATGCGTTACCTCTGCAAGAGGGTTAGTTTGGTCCATGAACTGTGATAGCTGGTTGGTACCGAAGAACGAGTTAATTACAGATGATAACGTACGAGCATTCACCAAGTCAACTGGTTTAAAGTCTTCGTTATCACGAACGTTCATACGCTCTTTAATAGTACGAGCCATACGAGCTAAACCTACTCCAAATTGAGAGTAAAGTTGCTCACCCACCGTACGGATACGACGGTTTGACAAGTGGTCAATATCATCTACAACAGCTTTAGAGTTGATCAAGTGGATCAAGTGCTTGATGATTTTGACAATATCTTCTTTTGTCAGCACACGGATATCCATGCTTGTCTCTGACTTCAACTTACGGTTAAGTTTGTATCTACCAACTTCACCTAAGTCATAACGTTTATCAGAGAAGAACAAGTTTTGGATGATGTCACGTGCAGTCTGATCATCAGGAGCCTCAGTGTTACGAAGTTGACGGTAGATTTGGTGTACCGCTTCTTTCTCTGAGTTTGAATTATCTTTTGATAACGTATCGAAAATGATACGGAAATCGTTGATGTTGATATCTTTTCTATGAACGATAACAGCACTTACTCCAGAATCTTCGATCATTTCAAGATCTTCTTCTGAGATAATATGGTCACGCTCTAAGATTACATCGTTACGATCGATTGATACTACTTCACCAGTATCTTCATCTACGAAGTCCTCTGTCCATGTTTTTAATACACGTGCAGCCAATGTTCTGTTCTCTAGAGAAGCTAAGTTCTCTTTAGATACTGAGATTTCTTCAGATAAACCGAATAAATCTAAGATATCCTTATCCGATCCATAACCGATCGAACGAAGAAGCATTGTTACTGGGAATTTTTTCTTACGGTCGATATAAGCATACATCACGTTATTAACGTCAGTTGCAAATTCGATCCATGATCCTTTGAAAGGAATTACTCTAGCAGAGTAAAGTTTAGTACCGTTTGTGTGTTTTGACTGTGCAAAGAAAACACCAGGAGATCTGTGAAGCTGAGAAACGATTACACGCTCTGCTCCATTTACTACAAATGATCCTCTTCTTGTCATATAAGGAATATTACCTAAGAACACATCTTGTTCAATGGTTTCAAAATCCTCATTATCTTCATCGCTACACGAAAGCTTCAATTTTGCTTTTAAAGGCACACTGAAAGTCAAACCTCTTTCTACACACTCATCTACCGTATATTTCGGAGGATCAATAGTGTAATCGATGAATTCCAATAAGAAGTTTTCACGAGAATCCGTAATCGGGAAGTTCTCCATGAATACTTTGTACAAACCTTCATCTTCTCTCAACTCCGGAGGAGTATCGATTTGGAAGAAGTTATGGAATGACTTAAACTGTACGTCTAGAAAATCTGGATAATCTAGAACCCTTTTTGCTTTCGCAAAATTCTTTCTACCGTTCTTGAATGTTGCCAAGGTGGTTTTCTTTTTAAGTTTCAAAACTATCTGTTACAAAAAGCGGTTATAAAAAGCCGTATATAACCCTTGTAACAGGGGCGCAAAATGTATTTTACTTGCTTGTAAAAGTGTCTTCTTTCGCAATTAAAAGAATATATTTTACATGCAACTTGCAAATATAGATAAAAGTTACTAAAGTCATACCTTTTGCCCTATTAGTTTTATGAATAATTTCAAATAAGTGAAATAAACTCAATTAGATGACAGCATCTTGACAAAATCATCAGTATCGTAATTCGCTAACCCCGTATGTTTAAAAATAATTTCTCCTTCTTTATTGATCACAAAAGTCGTTGGAATACTTCGACTTTGGAAAATGGGTGGAGTAGGTGCATTTCTACTGTAAACTGGAAATGAAAAATCCTTTCTTTTTAGAAATTTCTCTGCTTTACTTTTATCTTCATCAACATTCAATATTACAAAAACTACATCATCTTTATCTTTTAGTTTTTGATACAACCCTTCTATGCTCGGCATCTCTGCAATACAAGGTGGACACCAAGAAGCCCATATATTTAAAAACACCGTTTTTCCTTTAAATTCATCAAAGTTGATTTTTTCTCCAGACTTAAATTCTGCCACCTGCCATTTATAATCTGTATAACCAAGGTGTTCTACTTCAGTATCCGCATTCACAATTCCTGTGGATACTAATATTCTTTGAAGAAACCCAAATACTTCTGTATGTAAACCTGTTATGTAAAGTCCTCCAAAAATGATTAGAATAACACCCCAAGACTTCAACTCTTTTATCACTTTCTCTTTCATATGATTTTTAATTAATAGAATGAGTTATGCTTATTTAGTGGTTGAATATGTTTATCACTGACAATTTGAGCAATAAAAAAAACCCCTACAAAAGTAGGGGTTAACAATATATCCAATGTGATTTTTATTACACAATAAAAATAGAAGAATTGAAATCTTACTATTTATCTTGAGTAATAATTGGTAGCTCTGCTAAAATCTGAGTCTTCAAGAAGTTATTCACTAACTCATTTAATTGAACAAAACGAGCCACTGTTTTAGGAGAAAGCTTTTTCTTCATCAATTTGATGTGCTTTTTCTTTAACTTCAAATTTTTTGCTTGAATGGCTAACGTATTATCTACTATCTGAGTAGCTTCCTCGTCAGTAATGCCATCTGTGTCATTAATCAACTCTTTGAATAAGGCCGTTCTTTCTCTAACCAATTCTGATGACTCTAATTCATAAGCATCATATAACTCCCAAAACGTACCAGCCTCGTCTAAAGAAAGGTTCATATTTTCAGTAAAGAAAATTCTTTTTTCTGTTTTGATTACCGTTTTGATCGTTTCAGCATCAACATTTTGAGCTTGAGTTGCGAAAGAAGCAACAAATACTAGAGTAATAAGGGTGATTAACTTTTTCATAATATCAAAAAAATACATCCTGATACTATGTTTGAAAGTCTCAGGATGATCTATATGTTCTTTTAATTAATTAGTAAACTAAACCAATGTTGAATCCAACATAAGAATGGTCTGTTGAGTTTCCTGCTTTGAATGCATGATTATATCTTACACTAAACAGCATATTTAAAGAAGAGCTTACGTCTGCGATTACACCTATCTCAGGAGCTAATCCAAAGTGCCAGTTCTTTTCAATAATAGCCCATTGACCAAACTCGGTTCTTTGATTAATGTAGTATGTACCTACACCAACACCTATGTATGGATTCATGATACCATCTTGATTAAAGTAATAATGAGCATGTGCCAAAATTGGAACAATGTTCATATTACGATATTGTTTACCGTCTGCAATAACACCGTCTCCGATGTAACGATCTTCTGTTTTTTCATATAAAACATTCCAGTTTACAGAGAAACCGAAAGAAACAGGTGTAGTAGTTAAATGATGTCTCCATTCAAGACCCATACCTCTACCGCTAAAAGCGCCAATATAATCACTTGTTTCACCTACAGGCATACCCATTTGGTAAGTGATCATAAATTCTGTTTGTGCTGAAGCTGTATATCCTACTAATGCAAAAATTAAGGATACTATAAATTTTTTCATGATAATTTCTTTTTGATAATGATTTCTTAGTTCTCAGTTCCTGCTTTTGCGGCTTTGTATTGATCAAACAATACTTCAATTCCTTCGTTGATTAATTGAACACTGTTTGCTCTAGACAATACAGAATTCAAACCACCTTGCCATCCAAGAATTAAATTATAATCTTCCTTGCCTTCGTTTTCAGCAATAGTTTTGCTTACGTCAACAAAATCAATAAGAATAGTACCATTACTATAAGAGTAATACGAATATCCTCCACCATACCCTGGGTAACCTGGGTAGCCTGGATAACCTGGGTAACCCCATCCTGGGTAACCTGGGTAACCTGGCCAATATGGAGGTTGCCAAGATACACCTGTAGCCTGAATTGCAATTTGTGAAAGCTGAATAAACAGATGAGTTGGATTTTCTTGAGTAGGATCTGTTACTTTAGTTAAACCTAATTGGTTTTGAAGTAAACTATCTGTTCTTCTGATCACAACTTGTTGTTCTGCATCAGAAAGTACATTGTCAGTTCCAATACCCACAATGGCCATTGAATCTTCTACTAAATAGTAGGTTTCATAACTGTTTAAGTCTTCTTTTGAAGAAAACTGTGATACAGCAATATCTAAATCACTTGTATACTCAGCTCCTCCCGGATAACAGCTTTGTAGAATTGCAACAGCAAATACAAATGCTGTTACTTTTAAAATAAGCGTTTTCATGATTAAAAAATGAGTTTTTTGTAGTAAATGTTAATATTCGCAAATATATATCTAATTTTATCAATTCAGAATACATTGATAAAATATTTTCTGAAAAAAATTCTATTCTTCGTTGTATCATAAATTTGTGATACAAAACAGTATTGAAAATAATTATTTCTGTACATTTGAAAATATCAATGGTATTTAACTAAAAGGGCATATTTTTCTTTAAATTAGGTATATAGTTATTCACCATTCTTTCCTTTCACCAACTCTAGATAAGCCTTTCTTAAGTGAAAAAAATATTAATTACGATTGCCATTATCATCACCATTGCGTTAGTGCTAATTGGTAGAATTGATCGTACTCCGATTCATACAACAAAAGAATACAAAACAACTTTAGAAAATACACATCAAACCATTAAGAAAATTCAAAAATCGGTAGATGCTGTTGATACATTAAAGATTGGTTGGTCTGCACAGTGCATAATACCTAAAGGTGTGCCATTGGCTGTGGCAGGTTATGGATTTAGAGCTCCTTACAGAATGGTAAGAGATTCTTTATACGCTCGTGCTTTTGCATTTGATGATGGGGTTAGGGAAACTTTTGTTTTAACATTAGACTTAATGATTTTCCCAATTGAAGTTAGAAAAAGATTAGAAGAGAAATTAAAGACCATAGGGCTAACAGGTAATGACATTATGTATTCTGCTACCCATACTCACAATGGCATGGGAGGCTTTGATCCTAGTCTTTTAGGAAATGTTGCCATGGGAAAATATTCAGAAGAAGCCACTCAGAAAATAACAAATGCCGCTTTTGAAGCATTAAAAGATGCTAGAAAGAATAAAGTGAAAGGAAGTATTGGGTTTCTCTATTCACAATCCCCAGAATGGGTAACCAATCGAATTGTACATAATGGACGAAAAGAAAACTCGATTCGTGGAATAAAGATAAATAGAGTAGATAATAAGAGTGCTGCTATTGTAACCTACAATGCTCATCCAACTAATATTGAAATGAACTATTGGATTCTTTCTCGTGATTACCCAGGAGCTTGGGTTAAAAACTTAGAAAAATCTGATAAAATAGATTTTGCAGCTTTTTGTGCTGGAATGGTAGCAAGCCATGGCCCTGCCAACCCTAATAATAATAAGGACTGCTTTTCTAAATTAGAGAATATGGGTAAAGTTTTATCTGATTCAATATTGAACATTTGGGATACTACACCAACTGAAAGTATTGTTAGTACTATAATAGAAAAAACACCTATACACTTTCGTCCTTCACAAGTAAGAATAGAAAAACATCTTAAAGTTAGAGATTGGGTATTTAAATCTGCATCAGGAGGATTAGAAGGAGATATCACTTTATTTAAAATAGGAGGCATCAATTGGTTTGCAGCTCCCTCAGATATTTCTGGAGAAATTGCTATCGATTATAAGTATGATGAAATTGCAAATGCTAAAAAAGAGCACTTTATGATGACTAGCTTTAATGGAAATTATGTTGGATATATCACATGTGATGCCTATTATGATACACTTGCCAATTTCGAAATTAGAGAAATGAACTGGGTTGGGCCTGAATATGGGGCATATTTTGGTGATATTATTAAAGAATTGATAGAAAATTAAATTTTCATTTGTCTTGTGAATAATATTGACTTAAATTAGCTTTATAAAATAAAGAAAGTCCATTTACCTATTCCTTTTGGTAACGACTATAAAAGAAGATAGCTTCATATCTCACACCTTATTTTTATAATTTCTTCTTAATAAGTATTTTCAATACGCGACAGCGCAAAACTGTCATCATATATTTTTATGTATACAAGAAAGCTACTAGAGGCTAGATTGCTATCCGAATTAAAGGATATTGCAGAGGGTCTTGGCATGAAAAATTTCAGTAACCTTCGCAAGAAAGAGTTAATTGAAAGAATTGAGCAAAATGCCAATGCTTCTTCGGAGAAACCTTCTCCGAGAAAAAGCGATGTGCCTAATCCTTCCTCAAGAAAACCAGCAACCCCTGCCTCTAACGATAAAGAGACTACTCCAAATACTGCTCAATCAACCCCGTCAGAAAAAGCTCCTGAAAAAAGATTAACTCGACGCAACAAACCTCAACAAGGTCAACCTGCACAAAGAGTAAAACGTGAGAATGTCAAAAGACAATCTCCGGCAGCACAACAAAAAGGCGGTAAGAAAAAGAAAAAGGGTAACCAAGGTAATCAACAAGGAAATAAACATGTTCAGGTAACACATGATGATATCATGTCTATGGAAGAAATCGATTTAGGAATCGACGCATTCGATGATTTACCTGATTTTGATATGTTCTTGGATGATGACAACAAACAAGGATTACCAACTTTAGAACAAGAAAAAGAAACAGCGACACAACAAAAAGCACAAGAACCTCAAAAAGAACTTCCTAAAATATCTGTAAAAGATTTTGATGGTGTCATTGATAGTGAAGGTGTTTTAGAAATTATGTCAGATGGCTTTGGCTTCCTTAGATCATCAGATTATAATTATCTAGCTGGTCCTGATGATATATATGTATCCCCTTCTCAAATCAAGTTATTTGGTTTAAAGACAGGTGATACGGTTAAAGGAAATATTCGTCCTCCAAAAGATGGCGAAAAGTACTTTGCACTACTAAAAGTAGATACTGTAAATGGTAAAACTACTGATGAGATTCGTGACCGTATTCCTTTTGAATACTTAACACCACTTTTCCCTCAAGATCAATTACACTTATCTACTAAGCCTCAAATTTATTCTACTCGTATTCTTGACCTTTTTGCTCCTATCGGAAAAGGCCAACGTGGTATGATCGTAGCACAACCTAAAACAGGTAAAACTGTTTTACTAAAAGAGGTAGCTAATGCAATTGCACAAAATCACCCTGAATGTTATTTAATTATTCTTCTTATTGACGAACGTCCTGAAGAAGTAACTGACATGCAGAGAAGTGTAAATGCTGAAGTAATTGCTTCAACTTTTGATGAAACTGCAGATAAACATGTAAAAGTTTCTTCTTTAGTTTTAGAAAAAGCAAAGCGTATGGTAGAATGTTCACACGATGTTGTGATTCTACTAGACTCAATTACTCGTTTAGCAAGAGCTTACAATACTGTTGCTCCTTCTTCGGGTAAAATTCTTTCTGGTGGTGTAGATGCGAATGCACTTCACAAACCAAAAAGATTCTTTGGTGCAGCTCGTAATGTAGAAAATGGAGGTTCTTTAACAATTATCTCTACTGCATTAATCGATACTGGTTCAAAAATGGATGAAGTTATTTTTGAAGAATTCAAAGGTACAGGTAACATGGAACTTCAGTTGGATAGAAAATTAGCCAACAAACGTGTTTACCCTGCTATTGATATTCCGATGTCTGGTACTCGTAGAGAAGATATGTTGATGGACAAAGATACATTACAACGTGTATGGATTATGCGTAGAATGATGTCTGATATGAAATCTGCAGAAGCCATGGAATTCTTACAAGGCAATATGAGAGGAACACGTTCTAACGAAGATTTCTTAATCTCGATGAACAAATAGATTTCCCAAAATTCATAATAAAAGCCGAAGTGATTGTTTTAATTACTTCGGCTTTTTTCTTACCTTAACTTTATTCTTGAAATCAAGAAATGTTCTGGTTTAGGATAACAAAGTATCCTTTTACTTTCTTTTCTATATATGTTCTTAAACATACTCTTGATCTCAACACACTATTCAAATTTGAAGACCAATATTTTTTACAGTTCAGTTGATATAAATGAACATTATTGCTTCCAAAATATATTATTACTTACCTGAAAAAAGCATCATTACAAAACTCTTTCAGGTATTAAGTAAGAACAACCCTACGTGGTTAATCTTCTTTTTTGCTTTTGAAGGTGCTTCTGTAGCTATTGCTTTTTCTACTGCTTACTATTACTTATTCAAAGAGAGAGCTGTAGATACTTTACCATATATTTTTATATTCTCGGGTATAAGTATCATGGCAATGGCTAGAATTACAGCTTACTTAGAAAGGCGTATGAGACAAGAACATCTCAATGCTTTTTATGCTGTTTTAAAACTGATATTTCAACTACTTATTTGGTATTTAAGCTTTGGAGATCATGATTTTTTAAGTATCATTTTATTAGTGATGTCTGTAAAAATTATCATTTTTCTAGAGGATTGTACTTATTGGTCAGTAACAGAGAATACATTTACATCAATTGAAAATCGGAAATACTTTGAGAGAGCCAAATCCTTAAAGCTTTTTTCTAAATTGGCAGGCTTTATTTTCGTAGTGGTTTTCAGTAAAATTTTCAGCCATTCTTCTATTGCATTTATAGGATTAATATTCTCATTGTTTAGTGGATGGAGTGTTTGGCAAATTTTCACCTCAAAAAATAGTGAAGAACATTTAAAAGGATATCATCAAGATATTACTCGGCCTTCGAGAAAGTATACCCCAGAGAGTTTTTGGATTTTTGGTATTACTAATCCTTATATTTTTAAGATAGGAATACTTACTTTAAGTATTTCATGTGTATGGGCTATCATAGAATTCTTTTTTATGATTGACTTAAGAATGACCGTTTACAGCCCTAAGAAGGGGATTATGGTTTTAAGTTTATTACTTATTATTGGTTATGCTGTTGTATCTATTGTTCAACCTTATTTCTCTACAAGAAAATTACAAGATATAGGTATAAAAAAACTGCTCCTTATACCGCCTATTATTCTCTTTGTATTTATAGTCATTACATATTTATTATTAAGATTACACCCAACAGAAATTCCTTTACTTCTAGCATTAATTGCGATTGCATTTATTTTTACTAGAAATATTATTTTCTCAACTGTTCAATCTTCTTTGTTACGTCCTATTAAACGAAAACATCGTGGATTTTCTTATGGAATAATTAGGGGCTTTTTCGGTGCTACCGGATTACTTGTATCTGGTATTTTATTATGGGCTTTGGATGCAGATAGTACTCAAAAAGAAAGTAGTTCAATCATTGTTTGGCTTTTAATTGGTTTACTCTTCTGTTGGTGGTTTATGGCGAGGTTTGTCTCAAGAGACTACCGTGTTATTTTACGACGTGCTTTTTTATTGAGAGATATGGAAAGTTATGAAATAGCTACTCATGATAAAGAAGTGAACCGTTTGCTTAACTCTAAGTTGATGTCGAAAATGCCTGAGGACATTATTTATGCCTTAGAAGCAAATACGATTATCAACCCAAAGAAAAATGAAACAATAGTTTTACACATGTTAAGGCACCCTGATGCTGCTATTCGTTATTTCTCTATCGAATTCGGAGAAAATAACATGACAGATCGTATTCAGGATGCTATTACTTCATTGGCTAAAGAAGAACTAGATCCTTTAGTAAGAAAAAAAGCCATTGTAGTTACATGTAAATATCAACCTGATTTTATCAAGGAAATCATTGATTTGATAGACCATAAAGATACAGAAGTAAGAAAAGGTGCTTTGTATGGTTTATTATCATCAAAAGATGACGACATGAGGGATATTGCCCTCAATTATATTAAAAATACGATTGATTCTGATGATGTTTTCCAAGCAATGTTAGCGTTGGAAGTATTAGCTAAAACATCACCAAAAGATAGCGAACCATATATTCTTGATGCATTATTAAGTGATAATAAAATAAGAATAAAAGCAGGAATAAAGATTACTAGTATCGTTAAGAGTCCGATGCATATTCCCATCTTAATTTCACTTTTAAAAGACAATAAATTTAATGATACTATACTTCGATCATTAATTAATTATGGTGAAGATTGTCTCAGTGTTATTGAAAATGAATTGTTCGTAAATAAAAGAAGAGAGGATATTTACTTAATAACACTTTGTAAAGTGATGGGTAAAATTAAATCTCCAAAGTCGTTTGAGATCTTATGGCAATTGGTAGAATACCCTTGGCCATTAATGAGAATGGCTGCATATAATGCTTTAAAGAGACTGAAATATACACCAGAAGCTAAAAGTGATTTCGATCTAATGTTCAAACTTCTAGAACGTTTCTTTTCAAATTACTACTGGGTTTGTAATGCTATTTTTGTTCTCAATCATGAAAAGCCCATTCGTCAACTCATGATCAAAGCATTAGAAGATGAACTTCTACTCATTGAACAAAAAATAAGAATAATCCAAGGGTTTTTAGTGGCAGGGTTTGAAGCTCAACTATACAGTAAAGAGCAATTAGTAGAGTTGGATAGAAACACCTCTCTAGATAGTATGATGCGTAATGCTGAAACAGAAAAAAACCTATGGAGATCTCTACCTCAATCCATTTATCAAAAATTAATGATTGTACTTGGCTACTATAATCTTGAGGTAAAAATGCAAAAATTAGGAGATTACTATTCAGCTAACCTAGTGGATACTTTGAGTATCACTTTGGGTATAATCAGACCATTCTCCTATAACAGACCTTTATTTAATACTTGGACAAAAATTACTGCTTTAATAAGTGTTCGAGATTCTATGTCTCCAAGTTTAATAAAGTTTATTGGTCAGATTTTAAATAAAGATGAACTAAGATTGATAGAACCCGCAGCAATAGGGTTAAAAAGAATATTAGATTACCAAGATCTTCCCATAGAAAAAACATTGGATGAGTTGGTGTCTGAAGAGAAAAAAGAATTGATTATGGGTATTTTAAGTGAAGGAACAAAACCTCTATTAGAACTAGAGAAAGTGATATTATTAAAGTCTACTAATTTATTCAGAGAAGTTCCTGAACATGTCTTGGTAGATATTGCTAGTATCACTCACGAGATAAGAGTACAAAGAGATACAAGCATTTTCCGTAAGGGAGAGGAAAGTCGAGAAATGTATATCATTTATGAAGGAGAAGTTAGACTTCATGATGGCGTTTCTACTTATTCCGTTCTAATCAATAGAGACTTTTTTGGTGATTTAAGTATTTTAGACTCATCACCAAGAACTTTATCAGCCACCACAACTAAAGATTCTGTTCTTTTAAAAATTGAACAAGATGATTTCCTTGCTTTAATGGGATACAGAAGAAGTTTGATGGTTGGTATTATGAAAGTTTTAGGACAAAGAATTCGTAAAAATGAGAAGTCTTCTTCTTTCACTAAAGAGAAGATATAAATAAACGATGAACACAAACATTCTTCGAAAAATAACCTTAAGTCAATTCGATAACCGTTTAGGATTAGAGATTGGTTTAAAAATTCATGATCTCGCTAAACAAAGAAACCAACAGGTTGCTATTCAGGTAGAACGATTAAATCATATTATTTTTACATATATAGATAATGATCTACCTGCAGATAAACATCTTTGGATCAAAAGAAAAGCCAATGTCGCGAAACACTTTGAAGAAAGCTCTCTTAGTGTGAAACATGATTTAATAAATGGGAATATGTCCTTAAAAGAAACCTTTGCTTTAGATGAAGATCAATATTTAGCCAAAGGTGGTAGTATTCCTATTTTTGTTGAAAATGCAGGTATGGTTGCAACAATTACTGTATCTGGCTTATCTGATGAAGAAGATCACTTTTTGATTCTAGAAGCAATGAAAACAACTTTTTAATTATAAAACTATTATTCAATTGAATACTTCAGCAACTATTACAGACAGTAAAAATATTAAAGTAAGTATTAAATACGGTCTATCCATACTTTTTAATAAGCTAGGTTATTATGGATTTAGGTCTATATTTATTTTTTTCATGATTGGTGAAACCATGAATTTATCTCGAGCGGAGGCTTATGAAATATATGGCAGCTTCACTGTTGGTATTTTTGCTTCTCAGCTCATCGGTGGATTCTTAGGTGACATACTAATTGGTAATAAAAAGGCTATTATTCTTGGTGGCCTTCTTCAAGTGATTGGGATTTCATTATTGTGTCTAAATAGCATAACAAGTTTATATCTTGGTCTATTGCTTTTCTGTATTGGTAATGGTTTATACCTTCCTAATTTTTATAGTAATTACAGTAAATCATTTTTAGACAACTCTAAGTTTATGGACTCTGCTTTTTTAGGCATAGCTATAGTTACTAACATTGGAGCATTTTTAGGTGTTTTTATTATCGGAAGTATTGCTGATTCTTATGGACACACTGTTTGTTTTATACTTTCTGCATTATTCATTTTGATATCAATTCTACCTATTTATAAATCAAAAAATAGTAATAAAGAACCAACAAACACAACTAAAGGAAGTCTATTAAAAAGAGTACTTATTATCAATGCTCTATTAATTGTGAGTGGTCTATTTTGGTTATCCTTTGAGTATTCTTACTATGCTTTAGAAAATTTACGTTCCGCAGCAGTAAATATTTACGATACCCAGCAAATTACTCAGATTGGAACCACTTTTTCTAACATACTTTATGTAGTAGCTTTCATTGTTTTTAGTTTCCTAATTATTAAATCAAAATATAAAATTTGGATAGGAGTAATTGTCTTAATTCTGTCTTTATTGTTGACGATATATACAAAAAGTACTAGTTTTTCAGAATTCACTTCTGCACAAGCATTTATTTCTATCTCCTTTCTCTTTGCCTTAAGTGAAGTATTAATTGTGCCTATAGCAAAATCATTACTTACTAAATATGGGCAACCAAAATACTATGCAATTTTATTTGGGTTAGTTGCGATCATCAACCTATGGGTAACGAAAATGTCTAACTTATTATTCCAATAAAAAAGAGCGATGTCTATCTAAATAAACATCGCTCTTTATATTTTATTTCTTACAGTTTACTTTACTCTGCAATCTTATCAGTGATAAGCTTTTCAGCATTATGTAATGCTTCTTCTAATACTTCATTGATTAGGCGTACATCGAACTCATCGCCATAGGGCATTTCTTCTGCCGCTTTTGCTACTCGTACCTGTATTGCTTCTTCTGAATCAGTTGCACGACTCCTTAAACGTTCTTCTAAACATTCAACGTTAGGTGGACATACAAAAACAGACAATGCCTTTTCTTTGAAATATTTCTTCAAATTGATGCCTCCAATGACATCGACATCTAGAACTACGTGTTTACCTAGACTCCAGATTCTTTCGATTTCACTTTTCAAGGTACCATAATAAAGCCCTTCATAAACTTCTTCGTATTCTACAAACTCATCATTGTCAATACGACTTTTAAAGTCAGCTGTTGATATGAAGTAGTAATCTTCAGCATCTTTTTCTTTCCCTCTTGGGTTACGTGTAGTTGCAGAAATTGAAAATGTCAATTCTGGAAATACACTTAAAAGATGTCTAACGACGGTGGTTTTACCTGATCCTGATGGTGCTGAAAAGATAAATACTTTGCCTGATTTCATGCTAAAACGTGCAATTTTTTTGATTTAAGTGCACAAAGATAATGACTTATAATTGCTAATACTCACTTAGTTTGCTTTCTTTTGAGAATAACCCATCTTTTTTGCGTAACTCTCTAGTTTTTCTTTAAGTAAATTTCTAGCTCTGTGTAGTCTACTTCTTACTGTTCCAATAGGAATATCTAATATTTTAGACATTTCTTCATAAGTAAACCCTTCTAAATCACATAGAATGATAACAATTCTAAAATCTACAGCAAGAGCATTTAACGCTGTCGTCACTTCATCTCCAATTTTGTACTTAGAGTTATCCTGACGCATTCCCGAAATTACACTTGGGTCATTTTTTTCTCCGTTATAGATTGTTTCTACTTCTTGATAATCAATTTTTGAAGGTTCTTTACTTTTCTTTCTATATTCATTTATAAAACTGTTTTTTAGAATTCTAAATAGCCATGCTTTCGCATTAGTACCTTCCTCAAAAGAATCGATAAATCGATAAGCTTTCATGTAGGTATCTTGCACTAGATCTTTTGCGTCCTCATCGTCGCCAGTTAAACGATAGGCAAAACTGTACATAGAATCAGTATGAGGGGCAAACTCTCGGTCAAAAACCTCCATGCGTTCCTCAGTAGATAATGTCTTTTTAGTAGTCTCACTCATAGGTATGATAGTTAATTAATAAGAACTAACTTTGTAGTCCTTTATTTGAGTTGAAAAAGGGTTAAACAAAGGTTATACAGGAATTAAAAGTAATCACTATAAATTAGGTACTTCCAATATACTAATTGCGCAACATAAAGCACTAATTTTGTAATGTACTGATAATGATATTATTATGATTGTACAAGGAATAAAGAAAATTGTTATAAGTGGGAACTCTTTTTTAAGAGATTTTGGTATTGGACTTCAAATACTACCTATCCTTAAAAAATACAACAATGACTTAGAAATTGTCTGGTTAGGTTCTGAAGAGCAGAAAATAATAGCTGATCTTACTTCATTTATTGATTCTTTTGAAATTATATCTGATTCATTTCTATTTAATGATGTTAATGCTCTACTTCTTTTATCAGAAAATAACGAACTAAGTAAACAAGCAAGAGATCAAAAAATACAATATAGAGTAGGGGGTAAATATTCTTGGCGATACAATAGACGACTTACGCATAGTATCGATTTATCAAAATCTACCACTTTACTTGATGCTTACTTTCAAATAATATCCTTACTAGAAATCCCGAGCAAAGACTGTTTTACTTCCACTGATATTATTAATGCTCCAGATCAATTTTTCAGAGGGGTATTTAAAAAGGAAGAGAAAAACTTTCTTTTTTACCCATACAGAGAAGAGGAACATAGAGCATGGCCTGGAATTCGTTATTTCGAATTAATTGAAGCTTTGCCGAAATATGTAAATAACTACATTGTGGCTGGTAATGAAATGGAAGGTAAAGCACTGAAATTAACCTCTCCCGAATTGTTTCGTTCTCCGTCTGTAAAAGATTACACAGAAATTGAAGACTTAGAAGAAGCTTTGGCTTTAATTTCAAAAGCTGATCAGTTTATAACCTATAATAATGATATGGCTCATTTTGCCTATGCTATGGGTGTGAATGTTTTAATAATTTCTGCAGCTGCTGATACTTTTTATTTACATAATGACCTCAATAAAGTGGTTACAAATGATGCTTCTTGCATAAAATGTATAGGAGATAAAGCCTGTGAGTGTATGAAGAAACTTCAAATAAATACAGTACTTGAAGAAGTCAGTTAAACTATTGTTTAATTTTTTCTCTTATCGCTATACCTACGAAAGTATTTTATAGAAAATACCCCATCAAATTGAATAAAAATGATGGGGCAAGAATATATATAATTTGACACTAATTAATACTCAAATCTTACTTTAGAACTAGCATCTTTTTTCAAATTTGTTAGTCCTGGACTTTCGATGTACACTTTTGAAGAATCACTTGCTTCACCTATCACCTCTTTAATACTTGCTTGATTTGTAAAACTAGAATTAGTAATCGATAGGTTTAAATGATCGAGACTAGTATTGGAATAAAAATCTGATTTATTTTTGATAGAAATATCCAGCTTAGATATATAATTATCATTATAAGAATACATATTCACACTAGATTGATCAAGTTTTATTTTTAATTCCTTATTAGAATAATTATTAAAATCGATCTGTGCGTCTTTTAACTCAAATTCCATTTCTTCTGCTGGAATAGTCATTTCGACGAAGCGGATTTTTGATGACAACTCTTCAGAAATCGGTGATAGTATCAATGTATCTCCTTTGGTGATAAAAGGTAGATTAATTTTCTCTTCCCCTTTTTCCAACCAAACTACTAGTTCATATTTTTCTCCTGTTTTAGCATTGACACTATAATTTGTTTTGTTCATCAAAACATGATTAAATGTTGGTGTACTAATTGAAAAACTATTATTGTTTACTTCGGGCTTTCCTTTTGCAACAGAAACAATAGCTCCTGAAATAATAAAAAGGGTAACACTACTTAATATTGATATCAATAATATATTACTTTTCTTCATGGTATAAGTCTTTTAGGTAGTTTTGAAATTCGTCTAATGTGATCCCCAATTTATGGGCATGATCTACTGTTTCAGGAAGAACTTCATTTAGAAATTCGGATTTCTTACTATTCACGATAGTATCTTTTGCACCTACACATACAAAATATCCTTTTCCTCTTTGAGTATAAATGATACCCTCTTGTTGCAAAGCGGCATAGGCTTTAATTGTAGTATTAGGATTAACACCTACAATGCCGGCCAATTCTCTAGTAGAAGGTATTTTTCCGTCTTCTGCATATTCCCCTTCCATTATTTTATCTTTTACATCATCACCGATTTGAGTAAAGATGCTTTTCGTATTTTTAAATTCCATCCTTCAATTCTTTTTCGGTCAATTTCAAATAACTACTGTAAATCAATACTGCATTAGCAACAAGCATATAGAAAATAATAAACATAATAGCCGCTTCACTCGACGAAAAGAAGAACAAGGGAGCATCATTCGTTACATATTCACCTACTCCCATTTTCTCAAAAATGAGATACACTAAGGCTCCATGAAAACTAATAAATGCAGCAACAAATAATATTGATTTTATTAAAGGCCATTTTGAAAAAACAGAGTTTCCTGTGAATATCAAGTTCATAATACTAATTGGTATCAAGCAAAATATTACAGCGATTAATTTCTTTATTTGAACCTCTCTTGTAACACCTTCAAAAATTTCATTCTTAATACTCGATATCCAATCTAAACCTAAATAGCCTATCTCTGGATTAATTAATTGATGTAGTTCTCCTTCTAAAGTATAAGCAAACAATAAAATAAAAGGCAAAATAAATACACCAACAAGTACTGTTGATAAGTATTCAAATAAAAACTTCTCGAACTGTGTAACAGGGAAAGTAAGAAAAGTTATTAACTTCTTTTGCGAGCGAAATGCCTTAAATGCTCGGTTAACAACAACGGTACCTAGTACAACATATGCGAAAACAAAAAGGCCAACAATATCACCTTCTGACATCGGTTCATCATTCACTGCGCGAATTAAATACATCCCCACTATAATTATTGATATTACAGCACCTAATCCGTAGTAAATCAATTTCTTATTAAAGGTGAATTCTAAAGAAACATATTGACCAAATCTTTGAGGATTAAATAGATTATTCATATTAGATAAATTTTTTGTAGTCGTTCATTAAAGCATTAAAGAAGAGTTCAAGATCTACCTGAGTATCTTCTTGATCTTGTTTTGGAGCTATTGTTTTGTAACCTCCAAGTACTTGTTCTGCATAAAGTGTATCAGCCGTTTTAATCTGAGGTACCTTAAGAAAATCGTATTTCTGTGTTAAATCAAAAATAGACTCATTGTAAATCACACCACCTTTATCTAATACAATCAAGTGGTCGATAATAGTATCAATATCTTTTACTTGATGCGTAGAAATCATAATCAATTGGTCTTCTTCGAAATGACCTGCCATGATTTTTCTGAAAATAGCTTTGGAAGGAATGTCTAAACCATTTGTAGGTTCATCCATTAAAATTAACTCTGCTTTTGTTGCCAAAGCAAAGGCTATTATGACTTTTTTCTTCTGTCCATAAGACAAATCATTTAAGTTGAGTTCAGAATTTAACTCAAACTTTCCTAATAACTCACCCATTAGTCCTTTATCAAATCTTGGATAAAAAACCGAAGTACTTTCCACAAAACTTTTAATAGAAATAGGGGGAAGTTCAAACTCTTCTGGAACCAAAAATAGTTTGGATAAAAAAGAGACCTTTCTCTTAAAAGGGTTTTCTTCCAAGATATTAATACTTCCATTAACGGGTTGTAATAAACCACTAAGAAGTTTGAAAAAGGTACTTTTACCTGCACCATTTTTTCCTAGAAGACCAACAATTTTACCTGTTTCCAGCTCTAAGTTAAGTTGGTCGATGATAGTAGATTTCTTAGAGTAACTAAATTGAAGATTATTAATTGACACCATAGTATGTATAGTTGTTTTAAGTGCACTAGTTATATAGTGCACTATAAAAGTGTGTAAAAAAAATTAATAATCCAAAAAATAAATTATTTAGTAGGGTCGTAGTAAAGTTTAATCATAAAAAAAAGAGAGACTATTTTATAAAAATAACCTCTCTTCTTACTGAATTTTTGTAATTCAATTCAAATTATTCTTTAGTATATTCGATAGTAACAGTAGTTGATCCTCCTTGTTGATCAGTTACTGTAACAGGAATAGTACCGTTACCTGCAGGCAATAAAATAAGTGCTGTTTCACTAATTGTAACAGCATATTCTGTTGCGCCATAAACTTCTTCATAGTTAACTCCTAAAAATTCAAATACTGGAGCAGTCAATTCAGAAGGTTGCTTGGCTAAATCAATATCACCAAAGTTTAAAGCTGTTAAGTTAATTACAAAACTTTCAATTTTATTTTCTGCAGTTGCTTTAATAGTAACTGCACCTGTAATCATTCCATCTTCGATACCTGTAACTTCAATTTCAGGTAAATTTTCTGTAGGTACCATATTTTCATCATCCTCAGAACATGATGTTAAGAAACCAATAACTAGAAGAGGTAAGAAGTAGATTAAAAACTTTTTCATAATAATTTGTTTTAATGTCAGCTAGATAACTGAGCTTTTGAAAAAATGTTTAGTAAAATGTTTTTTATCAAGATCAAATTTCAATCCTTTTTTAAAAAAAGAAAAATTAATAATTAAATACCTCTTCAACCTATATATTTATCAAATAAACTTTCTAGAATATTTTCTGGTTGTTCGCACATTCCAGGGTGTACTTTACCACACTGTAATAATGTAGATCTAGTTGCGGTTAACCATCGAAAACGATTGGGGATATCCTGTTCCCCTATCACTCCACCTTTTTTACCTTCACATACTAATTCCCATGCTTTTAAATAATTATACACCTCTTCGATAGAGATTTCGGGTAAAAATGCTTTAAATAGAGCTTCATTTATATGATATTTCATTTGGATATACTTTCTATTTTTACAGAACAAGATCACTCCAACATTCATAAACTCTTCTCGCTCTACTTTTGGTACAAAGCGAATGACGGCATACTCATATACATATTTATCCTTTTGCATCTTTCGCCTCTTTAGTTAACACGTCAATATTTTTTATTCTGATATTTAGAAATTCTTTATAAACTTCTCTCTTTTGATCTGTACTTACTTCTCCTGAAGGATCTATCAACCAATCTTCGGGCAGTAAATTTACAATTCCTTCTATTATTTCTGGTGTTAATTTATCCTTTAGAAATTCTTTAGCCTCCTCTAATTTTGTTGCTTTAGCTAAAAGAACATGATCTTTAATCATAGGAAATTTTCTTTTTGCATGTTCTTCCCATCCATCCCAAGAATGATGAAAATATAAACTTGCTCCATGATCAATCACCCATAAAGCCTTATTCCAATTTAAAAGGTTTGTATTTCTATGGGTACGATCAATATTTGTGATGATACTATCTAGCAATACTACTTTTGAGGCGGCTAGAGGATCGGCTATACTTACCAATGGATCATATGTAATTGCTCCGCTTAGATAACTCATCCCTAAATTTAATCCTTCAGAAAATTTAAGTAGGTCTTGAATTTCTTCATCTCCTTCTGATTTACTAAATGTATCTACAAGATGGATAAAGACTAATTCAGGCATATTTAAATCTAAGTGCCTTGCCATTTCACCTCCAATAAATTCAGCAATCAATGCTTTTACACCTTGACCAGCTCCTCTAAATTTTATGACATAATCGAAACCATCATCACACTCTACAATTGCAGGAAGTGATCCTCCTTCACGAAGAGGGGTGACGTAGCGTGTCATATTCACTAATCGAATTTCTTTATTATACATGAATGGGTTATTTTCTGTGAGAGGATAAAAATAAGGATTTCATCTTAAGGAGAAAAAGAAAAAAGTAGCTCTAAAATTATAGAACTACTTTTTTTGCTTTTATCAGTTGATAATTATCGATTCAGAATATTTATTTCCATCACTTGTCACCCACCTTAAGTGGTACATGCCAGGACTTAAATGTTTCACTGACATCTGATTTTTTAATAAAAGCCATTTTATAGGTTTTCTCACTCCATTCTGATCATATAACTCAACATTAGTGGTACCTATATCCAAGGTTATAAATTGATGTGCTGGATTAGGATAAATCTTGTAAGAATATCTAGTATCTGTGGAAGATATGATATCATCATCTTCTTCAATGATGGGATTATCAATAACGTGAGTAACTGTAGTATTAGTCACAATAGGATCATTATAATCAAAATAAATACTTGCTGTATTTAATATAGAATCTCCCACTTCTAGATCATTAAATGGACGTACTTTGTAGTAAATGAAACCATGACTATCAGGTTCATTTGTTACACTATCAACTAGAAGAATATTATTAAAGGTTAGTATTAATGCATTATCTTCTAACTCAGAAATCATATCGTGAGACGATGACATCATTTCTAAAGTGGATAGGTCTAATAATTCTGATAAAGTATCTTTTACTACAACTGTAAACGCCGTGTCTGTTCCTGTATTTTGAAAACGGATTCTATAATCTAAGATCTTTCCTTGTTGTATTTCCGAAATGAAAACTGAATCTTCTCCCAGTTTATCGTTTGGATCAAAACTTCCGGTAACGGTATAAGAAATCGTATCCGTATTATTTGAATAGTCACTTTCAGTATTAAACGTATTCATAAAGACGATCACCGATTCTTCTGTTCCTAAAGTATTCAGGGCAGTTTTTCCATAAATTTTAAATCGTCCATTTTCTCCGGATTGTAATCGATCTACATTAATATTTAAGAAATCCCCATTAACAAATACATTTTCAATAGTAGGATCAATCTCAAATGAATTGGGAATTTGGAAAGTGATAATGGAAGACTCGACTACCTCTGTACCCACATTACTGTAATCAATAATGTATTCCATATCAAAACCAGGACGTGATCTGCTAAATGATGATATACTTACACTCACATCTTTCATGATTTCATTGGGCTGTAAGGCAACATCCTGTTTTATGATGTCAAATGTGTTTCCCAAGTGTATTGTAAAAGTTTGAGGGGTGGCATCAAATAAGTCTGGTTGAATAACAGATACTGTGTATGTGCCTGTATCGGGTAATGATTTATAATAATTCCCGTCCTCATCTGTAAATGTAGAATAATCGCCGGGTTCAAAAACTAACTCTACACCTTTATACCCAAACTCACCCTCTTCTTTTGTACCGTTTTTATTGACATCCGAAAATATGTTTCCTTCTATAACAGGATAGTTTTTACATCCTAGAACATTATTTAATCGGTTACAAACATTTGGAGTGAAAGGGACTGTAGAATTGTCCCATAATACGATACCCCAGTCTGCTTCGGGGATTACGTTAAAACATGAATTTTCATCTTGAACAATAATGTAGTCATACACTTTATTTTCGTCCAACATTGGAATACATTCATTCAATGACATATAATCCAATTTAGAGAAATCTATCCCCAATGTGGTATAATCAATTGGTGTGTGTGTAATACCCACTCCTTCGAGATTTTTTAGTGTTTCACCTCCGATAACTGTTGTGAGTAATATATCATTATTAAAGTTCATCAAACCTAAAGAATCAAGACCTGTTACATTCACCGATTCCAAATGCTGGCTCTCTGTAATAATTAGACTTCGTAACTCTTTATTAGTACTTAGATCCAAAGTTCTCAAATTTGATGAGCTAGGGAAATCAATTTCTCTTAATTGAATGGCCGGAGACAAATCCAAAGAATCAATTTTAATCGTGTTGATGTACAAGTTTTCTAGACTCACTAACCCTGTGAAATCCAATTCATTAAAAGTATTGGATGGAGAGTTTGAGTTACCTCCAATTCTAAGCGATTTAAGTTTAGATAATCCTGCCACTTTTAGATATTCTATTTGATTGGAAGAAATGAAAATGGTTTCTAAGTTTTTTGCTTGAGTAAAATCTGCAGAATCTAATTTTGAATAATTGAATTCGGCAGTTCTTAGTGAATCCAGTTTTCCAAAATGAACCTTTTTAATACCATATGTATCAAGAATTTTCAATTTTGGAAGAACACTTACATCTAAGACAGGACCAAAATATCGACCCCAATACGTTTCGAAGACTAATGTTTCTAAGTTGATAAAAGCTTCTAGGCCTGTTAAACTAGAAATTCCTTCTGCTTTCTCAATTGTTAAAGAGGTTACAGCTTCGGCTTCACTTACTTGAATGATACCGTCTCCACTAGTGTCCACTCCGTTGCCTTTAATTTTTGAAAACAGTTTGTTATCGTCAAAATAGACATCTTGTGCATGAGAAGTTTGGAATATTAAGATCAGAACGATCCCAATAAACAATTGAATTGATTTAAATTTCATTTGTAGTAAAAAATAAGTAGATGAGAAAACGCTAATTGCAATGTTATAATTTCATTGCTTAAAAAATATATTGATTAAATACCCTCGATTTAATACGTTGTTAATGAGTTTTAAGTTGTTATTTCAAATGATCATTATTTAAAACATCAAACAAACATAATTCCATATTCTTTATTTTCATCAATTTGGTAAATCTAAATAGCATATGATGTAGTGCCTAAATTCATTAATTTTAAAGTATGAAAGTCAATTTTAACCAAGGTAGTATCATTTTTTGCAGTGTTATAGCCTTCATTTTTTTAATTTTTCCGAAGGATAGCATTTCGTTTTTAGAAATGATTATCAACTTTCTTTTACATAAGTTAGATCGACCAATCCTATGGTTTGTCTCCATCATATTACTATTTTGTATTGGATTAGCTTTATCACCTTTAGGTAAAATCAAGTTAGGAAATCAGTCTCCTGAGTTTTCAACATTTTCTTGGGTAGCCATGTTATTTGCTGCCGGTATGGGAAGTGGTTTAATCTTTTGGGGAGTAGCAGAACCTGTTTACCACCTAAACGCCCCGATAAATAATACAAACAATTCTTTAATGGCATTATCTATTACCAATTTTCATTGGGGATTGCACGCATGGGGAATATATGCTTTTTCAGGGTTAGTCTTTGCTTGGTTTTCTTACCGTAAAGGACGTAAAATGGATATCCTTTGTATTTTTCCTGAAAAGCATCATAGATATTTAAGGCTACTCAATTTTCTAGGAGTGATCAGTATTATTTTTGGTGTCGCAGGTACTTTAGCCAATAGTATTGCATTAATTCAAAGTGGAATAGAACATTATTTCCCTTTTAATTTAACCAATGGTTTATTTTTTAGGATAGGACTTCTTTGTTTACTTACCATCATTTTTACACTTTCATCAATAACTGGATTGAAAAGAGGAGTAAAGCTTTTAAGTGATTTTAATGTGCTACTTGCACTACTTCTTTTAGGAAGTCTATTTTTAATCAATCATCAAATACAATCCATTAAAATCTTCTTTTCTTCCATTATAGATTATCTTAAATCATTACCTTCTTTATCATTTATCATTGAAGAAGAAAATAGAAAATGGTCACAATCTTGGAGTATTATTTATTTTTTATGGTGGATTGCTTGGGCTCCATTTACAGGGTTATTTATTGCTAGAATATCCAAGGGACGATCTGTAAGAGAGTTTATTCTGAGTATTTTAATTTATCCTACTTTAATTACCATTCTATGGTTTGCTATTTTTGGTGGTAATGCTCTTCAATCAAATCAATTAGAAAATATTCAAGCTGCAGTAAATCAAAACTACACATTAGGGTTATTTACTTATTTAGAACTTTTCGAACATTCAATTCTACTAGGGTGTATTTGTATATTATTATTGATCACTTTTGTTATCACCAGTGCAGACTCTGCCATTTATGTTACAGGAATGCTTACCAATAATACATCAACTATAAATAAAATCACATGGGCCTTATTATTATTTTCAATTAGTATGGGTTTACTCTATCAAAATAATGTTGATTTAAATAAAGTGATTGCTATATTTGGAGCGTTCCCTTTTTGTATCATTTTAATTGGTCAAGGAATTCTTTTGATTCGATCTATGCTAAAAGACTTATAACAAACTACTATAATTCATCAATTAAGTTTATTAACATATTTGAAGTGATTTTCATTAAAACGATGATTGTCGTCATTAAAAAAAGTAAGCGATTTTAAATTCTTTGCGCTCTAAACAGAAATGAATTATCCAATTCCAAACTAAACGCAAACTTAAATGAAATACTTTTTAGTACTCTTTTTCATGAGCTTCCCTTGTTTTTATCTTCAAGCTCAGGAAAATCATGATGTCAACTTATTATTTAATGTAGAGTATTCTCCTAATATTAATTACAGTAATACCGTTTACAATTTAAATGGTAGCGGTACCTACATCGATGGAATACATAAACTATTTTCTTGTGGGCTTTATTTAGAAAATAAGAATGATGATGCCTTGAAAATTATTTATTCTGATAACACTAGAATAATTGATTTGGTAATTACATCCACTCAGTTTCAATCTCATGAAACAATAGAAGAAATTAAGGCACTTCACACTAAAAATAAGGATTTATTAAAAAGCGGAGAATTTGCAGCAATATTTAAAAATATCCAAGACTCTGATGTAGTATTACCTACTAATTTTGTTGAGACGAACGCCTTCTTTGAGAAATTGTTCAACGATTCTAATCATGGTGCTACAGATAATTACCATTCATATATTGACGATTTTATTCATCTTTTTGATGATAAAAATGCCGTTGGAGATCAATATCGTTTTGTTTTTGAAGGGAACCAAACTACTAAGATTTATAAAAAAGGAATACCTGCTATTGAAATCAAAAATAAAGAATTTCAAAAGGCTGTACTTAATATTTTTATTGGTAATCATGCCTCTAATTCTAGTTTAAAAAATAAACTCTTATCGCAATAAAGTCGATTAACTTTACTGTGATAATGAAGAAAAAAAATACCCTAACCTTATTAAAGGTTAGGGTATTTACTTAACTACTATTTTATCTTAATTGGTAAGTATCCCCACTTAACCAATAAATATTTCTTTATTATCTGAGCTTTGAAGACTACTCTGCTTCTTCTACAGCTACTTCTTCTTCAGGAGCGATACCAAATACTTTATCTTTGATTTTCGCTTCTAATTCTTCCATCAACTCAGGATTAGATTTGATTAATTCTTTTACTGTTTCTCTACCTTGTCCTAATTTAGAACCACTGTATGAGAACCAAGAACCCGCCTTATTAACGATCTCAAAATCTACAGCCATATCCAATACTTCACCAGCACGAGAAATACCTTCACCATAAAGGATATCAAATTCTGTTTGTTTGAAAGGAGGTGCTACTTTGTTTTTCTGTACTTTCACTCTAGTACGGTTACCTGTAACGTTATCAGCAGATTCTTTGATTGCACCGATACGACGGATATCTAAACGTACTGAAGCATAATATTTCAAGGCATTACCACCTGTTGTTGTTTCAGGGTTACCGAACATTACACCAATCTTTTCACGTAATTGGTTAATGAAGATCGCTGAACAGTTTGTCTTAGAAATAGCACCAGTAATCTTACGAAGTGCTTGTGACATTAAACGAGCATGAAGACCCATTTTGCTATCACCCATATCACCTTCTAATTCTGCTTTTGGTACTAATGCAGCTACTGAATCCACAACTAATATGTCAATTGCACCAGAACGTACTAATTGCTCTGCAATTTCTAAAGCTTGTTCACCATGGTCTGGCTGAGCTACCAACAATCTTTCCATGTCGATACCCAATTTTTCGGCATATACTTTATCAAAAGCGTGTTCTGCATCAATAAATGCAGCCATACCACCTGTTTTTTGTGCTTCAGCAATCATGTGAAGCGTTAAGGTAGTTTTACCAGAAGATTCCGGACCGTAAATTTCAATAATACGACCTCTTGGAATACCTCCAACACCCAAAGCTAAGTCAAGACCTAATGAGCCAGTTGAGATCGCAGGTATTTTCTCTACGCTATCATCTGTCATTTTCATTACAGCTCCTTTACCGAACTGTTTTTCCAACTTAGCAATAGTAGTTTCTAATGCTTTTAACTTTTCTGTGTTTTGCCCTTTATCCGCAGCCATGATAATTAAATATTTTTGTGTGTATGTTCTTTCTTTGTTTATCAACTAAACTCCTTTCGAATTGTTGATAATACAAACTTAGGGGAGTAGAACGTAATATAGATACGTTCAAGAATTATTTTTATTTTTTTATTGATTATTTTTTAATCAAAATGATTGAATAATCAATTTTTAAACATTTATGGATTAATGTTTAATCAAATGTAAAATAAGTTTTTCACAAAAACTAATTCAGTTTAAATAAATAACAAAAAATTGACAATAATATTACCAATTGATTAAAATAACGACTTATAAACATATTTTGAACCTAATTTGATAAATAAAGAAACAACTAAAGCTATACTTTGATAAAAAACACATCATTCCTATTCTTAAATTCGTAAGCTTAGAAAAAGAACGGATCAGATTTAGTGCATTTCTTATACATTTTTATCGTGCATCAGTTTATTTAATTACATTTGTATAACCGTTAATTCGGAACAAACACTTATAACTCAGACAATACTATATACATGAATAAACCACAAGATCTTATATCACTTATTGGAAATACTCCATTGGTTAAAGTTGAGAACTTAGATACTGGCCATTGTGAATTGTATTTAAAGTTAGAAAATCAAAACCCAGGCGGTTCTATTAAAGACCGTATCGCATTATGTATGATTGAAAATGCGGAAAAAGAAGGTAAAATTAAATCTGGTGATACACTGATTGAAGCAACTGCCGGAAATACTGGATTAGGGTTAGCTTTAATTTCCATATTAAAGGGATATAAATTAATTCTTGTGATGCCCGATAAAATGAGTAGGGAAAAAGTGGCTCATCTTAAAGCTATGGGTGTAGAAGTATTATTAACTAGATCTGATGTAGGGAAAGGACATCCGGAATATTATCAAGATATGGCAAAAGCTTTATCAGATGAAAAAGGATATTATTATATAGACCAATTTTCTAACCCACATAACTCTTTAGCACATGAGTTAACTACAGGACCTGAGATTTATGAACAAATGAATCAAAATGTGGATGCTGTAGTAGCAGGGGTAGGTTCTTCAGGTACCATTTCTGGAATGGCTGCTTATTTTAAGAAAGTAAGCCCAACTACAGATTTGGTTTTAGCCGATCCTGAAGGTTCTATTCTTAAAGATTACATTGATAAAGGAGAATACGGTGAAGCTGGTTCTTGGTATGTAGAAGGAATTGGAGAAGATTTCATCCCAGAAATTGCTGATTTCTCGTTAACCAAAACAGCTTACACTATTACTGATAAAGAAAGTTTTTCTACTGCTCGTGAATTACTGATTAAAGAAGGCCTATTAGCAGGATCTTCTTCAGGTACTTTAATTGCAGCAGCTTTAAAATATTGTAAAGAACAAACTGAACCGAAACGTGTCGTTACATTTGTGTGCGACAGTGGAAACAAGTACTTTTCTAAACTATTTAACGACCACTGGATGAAAGAGAAAGGATTTCTTGAGAAAGAGTTATATGGAGATTTACGTGACTTAATCTCTAATCATTATGATAAAGGAGAAGTCGTAACAGCTAATATCGAAGATACGCTGTTAGATACATATAAAAAGATGAAGATGTACGATATATCTCAACTTCCTATTATGGATGGTGATGAAATATTAGGTATCATCGATGAATCTGATATTCTATTTACTGTTTATGATGACGAGTCAGCATTTAATCGTTTTGCTGCAGAATGTATGACTAGTAACTTGGTTGTAATACAAGCTTCTGATAGTATTGACAGATTGATGGAGATTTTCAGAGACGGTATGGTAGCTATCCTTATGAAGGATACACAATTCGTAGGTTTAATTACTAAGATTGATGTATTGAATCACTTGCGTCAGCAGACTGCAAATGATAAAGGAAAAGGATAGGACGAATTCAAATACTTAAAAAGAGGTGGTTTTATACATTAAAACCACCTCTTTTTTGTTACATCATATTCTCATCAAAGTGCAAGTGGGGTTATGTTCTATTCCATTCTAATTTGAAGTCTACTTATATAAAAATGATGAATTACATTCATTAACAACATTAAAGAATTATCTTTTTTGAACTAAAAATCAACTAAATATCCCATAAAAAGCCTTCTTTATTGTACTTTTCTAATAAATTGATAGTACACTAAGTCATCACTTTGTGATCTAAACACTATCAAATTCTTTACTTTATAACAAAAAGGTACATAGGTAAGAACTATCTAATAAATCCATGTGTTATAGGACTAAATGACTATCAAATTTAATTAACCTAATTTATGTTCAATCACTCTCATTACTATCTTAAGATCAGCACATTATTCATCACTCTATTTTTATTAACCAATCAACTCGTTGGAAATAATGTTAGAATTTCAAACCTCAGCTATGGTGAAAAAAATCTGACTGAAAAATCTCTTATTGTCAACCTCACTTTAGAATGGGATAACTCATGGAAGGTTACTTCTGGTCCTGCCAATTGGGATGCAGTTTGGGTATTTGCAAAATTCAGAGACAATAATGGTCAATGGAAACATGTGAAGTTTAACTACGACATCGATATGAATCATGGACATACAGAGTTAAATGATAAAGCAACAATTGACTTGAGCAACGATGATGGTTTAGGAAACGCACATGGTCTTTTTATACACAGTAAAACAGACATAACACAACAATCTGTACTCTATGACTTAGGTTTAAAGTGGAATTACGGTGCTAGTGGTATGACTAATGATGATACATTAAATATTCGTTTTTTCGCCATTGAAATGGTATATGTTCCTGAAGCACCTTTCGAATTGGGATCAACAGGTGGTGAAAATGGGCATTTTTATAAGTTTAACGGAACCAACACCACTGATTCTTACACTGTTTCTAATGAAGATGAAATATCAATTGGAAATACTGTTGGTGATTTATGGTATGACATCATTGACTCTACCAGTTTATATAAGCAAGGCGATCAATTAGGGCCTGTTCCTGCTGAATTTCCGAAAGGTTACAATGCTTTCTATTGTATGAAATATGAAATCACTCAAGGGCAATTTGCAGGACTTCTCAGTTCCATTGATGGAAGCTTAGCGGATAGTTTATTAATTAGGAAAGTAAAAGTTAGAAATAACATTACCACGGTAGATGATAGTGTTTTTACAGCCGCAGAACCTTATATACCTGTTCAATATTTATCATGGAAAGGATTAGCCTCATTTCTAGATTGGGCAGCACTGAGACCTTTTACTGAGTTAGAATTTGAGAAAGCTTGTAGAGGAACAGCTGCACCTGTGGCGAACGAGTATGTTTGGGGAAATAATAACATAATACAAGATACCACCCTTAAATATTCATTTACTAATGAAGGTACCAACAACGAACAAGTTGCCAGTAATTTTTCTAACTCAAATGGCAATGCCATCTACAAAATAACTACAATCACTAATCAAAGAACACCTTACCGGTACGGAATCTTATCAGCCTATCCTGTTTCAGGAAGTTCTTCAATAACAAGGGTAGAAGCAGGTGCTACTTTTTATGGTATTATGGAAATGGGAGGCAACGTTGAAGAAAGGGTAATTACAGTTGGACGACCACAAGGGCGAGCCTACACCGGGTTACACGGAGATGGTGAACTTGATGCTAATGGTAGAGCCAATGTTTCTTTTTGGCCTGATAATACGGATGCAATTGGAGTAGGCATTAAGGGAAGTGCCTATAATAAAAATAAAGGCCGTATGAGAATTTCCAATAGAGTTTCTGCTGCATTTACAATCAAAGGGGAGAAAGCTCATATTGGAGGAAGAGGATGTAGAACAGCTCCATCTAACTAAATTATCATTACTATAAATTCACTCTTTATATGAAATCTATTTATACAATTTTATTCTCATTTGTACTTTCAACTGTCTCATTTAGTCAAAATATTTATACAGGAGGTGAAAGTGGACAGTTTACATATGCTGAAATTATTAACGATACGGATCTACCTGTAACATTTGGTTATTTCACAGCTACTAAAAAGGCTGGGATCGTTGAAATAAAGTGGAGTACATATACTGAAATTAACAACGATTATTTTATTGTTGAAAGGTCTTTGGATGGTTTAAATTGGTCATCAATAGGTCAAGTAAATGGCTTTGGGAATTCAAATATTGAGATTGAATACCAATTTACTGATACTTCTCCATTCCTAGGAACCGCTTATTATAGAATTAAACAAACCGATTATGATGGTCAATCTGAGTATTTTGGACCTAAAAAAGTTAGTAATAACGATATAAATACAATAACAATATACCCCAACCCAAATAGCGGATTCTTTTACATTAAGATGAATAAAGATGATTTGCAATACCTAAAAATATTTGACAGCCTAGGCAAAAACGTAATATATAATATAGATGTAGTTACTGACAACCTTATTAATATTACGCTCAACAAACATAAAAAAGGTATCTATTATATAAAATACAGAAACAGTTCATTTCCTATGATTACCCGTTAAAAGATTTTCAGTTAAGAATAGATCAAACTCCATAAAAGGATACTTTATTAAAGTCTCCTTTTTTTAATGATGAAAGAAAAATAAAAAAAAAGAAAGTTTTAGGTAAAAAGGTGAAAATCAATTTTAAATGATTCTTAGAATAAGATTATAAATATTATTATTCTAAGGTGAAAATGGCATTATCAAAGTGATTTTGATCAAAAAATTTATTTTCCTGAATAAACAGTACATAAGTGATACTTTTTCAGATTTATGATGTTTTAGAGATAGAACCTGAAAATTAACTTTTATCTATATGTCAAAAAGCTACTATAAAATTATCATCCTATTTTTTATTGTATCCTTTTCTACAAAGGCCAATAACATTTCAATCAATTCTTTAGAGTTTGGCGATAAAGACATTGATAATAAAACTATTGAAATTAATATAAATATAACGTGGGATAATTCATGGAAAATAAATAGTGGACCCGGTAATTGGGATGCTGCTTGGGTATTCTTCAAATACAAAACTAAAGATGGAGAATGGTCGCACGTGAAATTAAACTACGATGCAAATGATCATGGGCACTTATCAGATAATGCTAAAATCGACGTAAGTAATGATGATTTGTCAGGCAACGCTCATGGTGCGTTTGTTTACAGTAAAAATAATATTAATCAGAAATCTGTCAGTTATGATATTTCTTTTTTATGGAATTATGGAGAAAATAATCTTGCTGATGATCAATTTTGTTCATTAAGAGGATTTGCTTTCGAAATGGTGTACGTTCCAGAGGGATCATATCATTTAGGATCTGGAGGTACTGAACCTGGACATTTTTACAAATACAATGGATCAAATACTACTGATACTTATTTAGTGAGTAGTGAAAATGAAATAACTATCGGTAATCAAATGAATCAGTTGTATTATGATACTACCAACGTCAATTATCAAGGTGATCAAGAAGGTACTCTTTCTGCTGATTTCCCTAAAGGATACAAAGCATTTTATTGTATGAAATATGAAATCACACAAGCACAATTTGCAGCATTCTTAAGTACCATAAACTTTGATGATGCTTCTAACCTGATACGAAAAAAAGAAAAAGGTAGAAATCTTATTGTGAGAACAGATAGTGTAGTGTATTCTGATAAACCATATGTTCCTATTCAATTCTTGTCTTGGCAAGGATTAGCAGCTTTTTTAGATTGGTCAGCATTAAGACCAATTACAGAATTAGAATATGAAAAAGCATGTAGAGGTACAGCTACACCTGTTGCTAATGAATATGTATGGGGAAACACTTCATTAAACGAAGACGATTACACTACTGAAAATAAAAATACGAAATCTGAAAGTATATCTGGAAATTACTCTATGACAACTGGTAACGCTAATTTCAAAAAGAGAAACGGGGGTAATTACACACCTTACAGAACTGGTAAATTTTCTAGTTACTATACAGGATCTTCTTTAACAAGAATACAAGTGGGTGCAACTTTTTACGGGATTATGGAAATGAGTGGAAATGTTTCTGAAAAAGTAGTAACAATCGGTCATTCTAAAGGTAGAGTATTTAGTGGCATTCATGGAGACGGCCATTTGTGTACAAAAGAAGGTCTTGCAGATGTAGAAAACTGGCCTTGTAATGATACTGCCCTTGGAAGTGGTGTCAGAGGAGGATCTTACAACCGAAATAAAAATTTATTGCAAATATCAAATAGAAAGTTAGCATCAAGAAATTATTATCAAGAGTATAGACAATTAGGTGGTAGAGGCTGTAGAACAGCACCTGTTCAATAATTAATCCTACACTGTTTATCAACTCAATCAAAAATATCAACCCCATGAAAAAATTTTATTTATTCTTATTAATCATATTTAATTCATTCGAAGTTTTCTGTCAAGATATATTTTCTGGTGGAGAAAGCAGTGACTTTGGTTTTATTGAAATGACAGATGAAGATGATCTTCCTGTTGAATTAAATTTCTTTCATGTATCTCTAAACGAATCTACAGTTCTTATCGAATGGTCTACATCAACTGAAATAAATAACGATTATTTTGAAGTAGAAAAATCTGTTGATAATTTATCTTGGGAGGTAATTGGAACAATTGATGGTCATGGAAATTCTTCTACCAAGTTAGATTACTCTTATAATGATGATAATTTAAATACTGCTGTTGCTTACTACCGCCTTAAGCAGGTGGATTATGACGGTCAGTATGAATATTTCGGATCTAAGAAAATTACCACAGATATTCAAAGTTTGATACATGTTTATCCTAACCCTGCCAGAGGAATAATAAACATAGAAATGAAATCGGTAGACTCGTTTGATAACTTTGTATTATTCAATCATTCAGGGCAAAAAATCAATACTAGTAAGTCTGCATCAATATCTAACGATCATGTTACATTAGATTTAAGTTTACTAGAAAAAGGAATGTACTATTTGAAAGTAAATGGCTTAACAAAAAAACTTGTTGTTTACTAGAAACAAACTTCTGACTAATCAAATCTATCTCTGTTATTAGAGGTAGATTTTTTTTATTTATGAAATAGGGGTGAATGTGCGATAAAGGGTCATTAGTATGAACATCAACAAAATGAACTCTAAATCATGAAAATCAAACTTCTATTCATTCTTACATTTTTTGTAGTAAGTCATGCCATAAATGCTCAAATAATCAAAGGTAAGGTTACAGATAAAATAACTGGTCAGCCTATTATAGGAACGACAGTTATTATTGAAAATTCAAACCCCGTTGTCGGAGTAACAACAAATAATGATGGTATTTTTGAAATCAAAGATTTAAAATCGGGCAGATATACACTAATCGTACATTCTATTGGTTATCAAAAATTAAGAAAAACTGAAATTCTAGCTACGGGGGTAATTGGTTCTCAACTTTTAGATATAGAATTAGAAGAAGATATTACTACTTTAGAAGGTGTTACAATCACTTCGTCTAATGATAAAGATGCTAATAATGTAATGGCTAATGTTAGTAGTCGATCTTTTTCTGTAGAACAATCAAGTCGTTTTGCTGGTGGATTAAGTGATCCATCTCGTGTAGCCTATAATTTTGCTGGTGTTACATTTTCATCACCTCAAGATAACGGCGTGGTAATTAGAGGTAACTCTCCATCTTCTGTTTTATGGAGAGTCAACGATTTAGATGTATACGGTGCAGCACATTTCGGAGGAGGAAACTTAGCAGGAGCAGGGTTAATTTCAATTTTTAATACCAATTTATTAAGGAGTACTGATTTTTTCACAGGAGCTTTTCCGTCAGAATATTCGAATAGTACTTCAGGAGTTTTTGATATTAATTTTAGAAAAGGAAATACAGAAGAACACACTCACTCTGTTCAATTAGGTATTTTAGGGATAGACTTATCTTCAGAGGGACCCATTAATAAAGAAAAAGGATCTTCTTATATCATAAACTATAGACATGGTTTTATTGGTTATATAGGTAAATTATCGGGTGGTACATCTCCTAATTTTCAAGACCTATCTTTCAACCTTTCTTTTCCATCTAAAAAACACGGTACTATTAATATTTGGGGTATGGGTGGTTTAAGTGATATTGACACACCCTATAGAAAATATGTTTATGAAGTGAAGGATAAAGACAAGGACCTAGAAGATTCTCAAGTAAAAATCAAATACAGAGAATATGAAAAAGATTATTTAGATAAAGAGATTGATTTTGGTATGGGAGCATTTGGGGTTAATCATACAAAACCAATTGGGTCTGCTAGTGTATTGAAAACTTCATTAGGGGTAACTGCAAATAAATATGCTAATACCACACGTTTCTTCGAAGAAGTTTCTGAGACATCTAATGAAGGTACATTACATCCTCATGAAAAACTTAAAAATATCGATTATAAGATTTCACTATCAAGTACATTAACTTCAAATATTACATCAAAATTAATTCACAAATCTGGAGTAAGAATTGATCTACTCTCTACAGATGCTTATGCTTTCAAAGTAGATTCTTTATACGGAAACTTGAACGAGAAATTTAGCACAAATAACACTGCGTACAACCTTTCTGCTTTTACTGATTTTAAATATCAAATATTCCAACAATTAAGTATGACAGCAGGATTGGCTATCAATAAATTTGAACTAACAGATGAAATATCTTTGGAACCTAGAATGGGATTGAAGTATAATCCTACAGAAAATATTATTCTTGGTGTGGCGTATGGTAGACATAGTAAAAGAGAGGAATTGAAAGTCTATTCTTTTATTAATCCTTTAACACAAGAAGTAAATGATATGAAATTATCAAAGTCTGATCATTATGTAGGGAGTATAAAGGTTAACTTATCTAAGAATATTCGATTAACCACAGAAGTCTATTATCAAGATTTATTTGATGTTCCTGTAATGCAAGGTACTTCTTATTCTTTTGCTAATTACACCACACTTTGGGGTAGTTCTTCCCCCATTATAAATACAGGTACAGGGGTAAATAAGGGTATTGATATCACTTTAGAAAGATCTATGGTAAATGGTTTCTATTATATGCTTTCCGGATCATTATACGATTCTAAATATACCGACGATTTAGGAAATACTAGAAACACGCTTTTCAATAGAAATTATATGGCAACAATTACTGCTGGTAAAGAATTTATTGTGAAAGGGAAAAACCTACTGGGTTTTAATTTTAATGCTACTTATTTAGGTGGAGTACCGTTAACACCATATGATGAACAAGCGTCTCATCAGCAACAAAAAGTAGTCTATAAAGAAAATGAATTGTACTCTATTAAAGGTCAAGATGAAATATGGATGAATTTTGGTATCACTTATAAAATCCTCAAAAAGAAAAGTACAAGAACATGGGGGTTAGATATGCAGAATGCTCTACTCACCGAACAAACCGCAGGTTATAAATACAATCTCAGAGAACAAAAAGTAGAAGAAGATAGAGTCTTTTTTATTCTACCTAACTTTTATTATAAAATAACTTTCTAAAGAAATATAAGTATCAAGAACTCTACTAAATGAGTTTTTGGTACTTTAAAATAACTTTTTCAAATACTTAAACATTGGTTGATATTCCTCTTTGAGATACATCATATAAGCATGAAAATCACCATTAAAATCCTCTTCAAATTCCCTTTTAAACTCATTTTGCTTACTTCTATACCTTTTATAACTCATGAAGAAAGTGTTATTTGGAGTAAAGTCGTCGAAATAAGAACAGTAATTAGCATTGGCAAATTCCAAGTGCTGAAGTCCTTCTGTTATTTCTTTAATTTTTTGTTCTTTTAATGATTGCTTTTGCTGAAGAGTAAGCTCATCTGTAAAAGTTTGATAGAGGCTATCTAGTGATTGTGTCGATTTTAAGATATAATCAGCAAATGTCTTTCTATCTCCCGTTCTAGACATAAATTTGATGTATTCAGGTGAATATTTTCCATACTTGTATATCAAAAATTTCTTAGCACCTTCATCTCCGACAAAATCAGCTAAATTTTCATTGTATGTAATACTACCTTTTACATATAGTGTTCCGTGCGTTAGTTCATGTATCACTAATTGGGTTAAACTTCCTACACTTCGATCTAGCATACTGCTCAATATAGGATCATTTAAAACACCTAAAGTAGACCACGCAGAAACTTCTCTAATTTCAGCATCCCAACCTTCTTGTCTTAGTTTGTCTCTTTCTTGCTTTGCTAAATCTTTAATAAAAAAACCTTTATAAGGAAAAGATCCTGCGATGGGAAAAGACCACCTCTTAGGAGTAAGTTCATAAGGTTGGCAAGCAGTTACATTCCATAAAATAGGTTGTCCCTTTTGGTCATACATTTCTGAATAACTCTCCGTATAATCCAACCCTAAAGAATCAATTGTAAATTGTCTAATTTCTTGTATTAGGTGAATTTTTGATTTTTCTTTTTCACTATAAAGATCATCTTCTAAATACGACGAAAGTGGCTTTGCTTCAAATATAATTTTTAATTGACCTTTGCCCTGTCGAATTCCATATATAGCTTCTTCGTGATAGTATCCTAAAAAAAGTAGAAGGGCAACTAGCACTCCTAAAGAAATCTTCTTTATCATTCCCTCATCAAATTATTTGGAAGATAAATATACATTATTCTAAATCAATAAAGGCCATTTCAATTAAGAAACAGCCTTTATCATTTTCATATTTAATCTTCTAAATCTTCTTCATCCATATGGATTTTATCTGTATTTCTATTTCCTTCATCGTCTGTATACCAATTGGATTTTGAAGTACCACCAGATGTAGAGAACAAACTAAAATTATTATAAGCTTGTGTGATATCTACACTCTCTTTTGGTGGATGGAATTTATGTCCAATACTTAATCCCCATGGGTGATTTGTTGCAGTTTTAAATGCCCCAACGTCATCAGTATTATTCTGATATGAGGTATTAAACTTAGATGTTGGTGCATAACCACTTAGGTGAACTTCTCTATCTCTTGTATTTACAAAAATGAAAGGATTAAAACCTGAGAAATTAAGTGTTTCAGCACTAATTGGCTGAGTAAAAGTGATTACCATATTTATTGGTTCACTTTTCTTAATTTTCTTATTCCCTACAGTTCTAACAATGTCATTTTGATTATCAAAAATTACAATAACTGGATTACTACTTGGAATACCTGTTTCTAAACCTTTAGCATCAAGTGTTGTAACACCTGCTGTTAAATTATAACCTGTAACACTAGTTATTGAATCCGCAGGGAAAGGTAATTGAATAGCGAAACCAGAATTATTTAAGGCTTCAACAGATTTTGCTATAAATTTAGATTCAATTCTTACGACTTTATTATCAGCATTAGTGATAAAATTATGTCTATAATCAATCACAACATCATTAAAATCATAATCACCTTCTTCTGGATAAAAATCTTCAAAGGCATATGTTCCAAATCCATTTTCACCAGGATAATAATTATCAAAAGTCAAGTTTGGATCATCTGGATATTCATCAAATCCATCATTCACTCCATCACCATCTGAATCTTGACCTGCGAAATCATCTGCACTACAGATAAATGCCGCTAAATCATTTACTGGTCTAGACATTGTTTTAACAATTGCCCATGATCCATCTTGTTTATCAATTTTAATTATTTTTGAATTGCTACCATTGGACGAAGCATAGATATTATCAAATCTATCTATTGCAATACCTGTTAAATAGTATCTAAAGTTATCTGCACTTATTCTTACTCCGTCATAAACAGTAGTATCAGAATTTGGATCTAATCTGTAAAGACCTCCTTTACAAGCTAAATATAGATCTCCAACAGAATCATATATAAAATCGCCACCTTTATTCTTATTAGCAGGGATATTCTGTAACGTTGCATTTTTTATCACATTACCAGTGTTAGGATCTAGTAAAGCTATGTCTTCTGCTACACCTACCACTAATTTATTGTCTCTCATTGTCATCCTTGGATAACCATTATTAAGGTTTGCACTTGAAGTAGTCAGGTTTTTGATTAGGGTAGAAGATGCACCACCAAGACTTCTTTTGTATAAAGCACCTTTAACATCATAGTACATCACATCATTTTCTTGATCATACGTCATTGCGTAACACTTATCTTGAATTGCGGCGTATTCTGTTAAAGAGAACTCATCTTCTTGATGTATAGTAAAAGATTGACCTTGACCATTGATTGCAACAAGATAATCTTCACAAGTAGTACTGCTTCTGTTACTGGAAAGTTGAACTCTATTAAATGTACTTTTCAATACAGCTGAGGTATCAAAATCTACATAAGCGTATTCTGAATATAAGGCCAACTTCTTTTCCCATTGTAATTCAGCTGCTTCTTTTTGTATCAGTAATTCTTTTACATAAGAGGGTACAGTTATTCTTGTTTCGTAAAGACCTTTAGCGTCTGACTTACCATTAGAAATGTTGATTAAAGTATTTTGATCGTTTTTGTAAGAGACATTTATAATACTGTTTCTTGCAAAATTTGAAGAAGTAACTTTGAGTTGAATTTCTTTAGTAGTCGAAAAATCAAAATCATTAGGGATATCTAAATTAGCAAAAGTAGTCTCATTACTATTAGATGCAGGTTCTTGTATCGTTTCTTTGACACATGAACTAGCACATATCAAAAAGGCTAAAAAGTAGAAATGATAAGTTTTAAACATAAGATTATAGTTTGATGATCAATTAGGTAACCTTAATGTCATAATAATAATTCAGAAGACTTTTTTTACCTATGTAGGTTGAAGGTGTGATTATGATTAGAAATAAAGCGTTTTAAGTCGGGTTATTATTATGTTCACATCTTTATATAAAAATTATACAAAAAAAGTAATGTAATATAAAAGAGTATATTTCTTGTCAAATCAGAAAAAATAGGGTTTTAAATCCTAAAATAATAAATATTACATCTATAAATCATAAGATTAAGCATATTACATAAAAACACAAATCATTAAATAACACAAAAAAAACCAACCTTTAAAAGGCTGGTTTAGTGGAATTAATTATCTAAATGAATTTTTTGTGTATTTCTATTTCCTGAATCATCAGTATACCAATTGGCTTTTGAAACACCTCCTGATGTAGCAAAGAGACTAAAGTTATTGTACGCTGATGTTATGTCTACATTTTCTTTAGGAGGGTGAAATTTATGACCAATACTTAGTCCCCAAGGATGGTTCGTAGATGTTTTGTAACTTCCTACATCAGCACCATTATTTAAATAATCTGAATTGAATTTTTGGGTGGGTTGTTTGCCACTCAAGTGTACTTCACGGCCTCTTTCCAGAACAAAAATGAAAGGGTTGAAACCTTCAAAATTTAGTAATTGAGTTGTAATAGGGGAAGTAAAAGTGACAACCATATCCATTTCTTCACTAGATTTTATATCAGATCCGCTAACAATCGCATTTTGATTATCAAATACTATTACAACAGGCTTATCATTAGATACACCTACTTCAGTTCCTTTTCCATTTAAAGAAACTAAACCGTTAGTTATAGTTGTTCCTGTAACTGAACTAATAGAATCTAGTTTAAAAGGTAATTCTATCCCAAACCCCGAATTGTAATCTGCATCAACTGATTTTGCGATATACTTCGACTCCATTTTAACTACCTTATTCGAAGCATTAGTAATATAATTATGTCTGTAATGCACAATCACATCATTAAAATCATAATCACCTACTTCTGGATATAAATCTTCATAAGCGTAAGTACCAAAACCATTACTACTAGGATTATAATTATTGAAAGCTAAATTGGGGTCATTAGGATATTCATCAAATCCATCGTTTACTCCATCACCATCAGAATCTAAGCCTGCAAAATCATCATCAGAACAAATGAAAGCAGCTAGATCATTACACTTTCTATTTAATGTATGAACAATAGAAAAAGAACCATCACTTTTATCCATTTTAATGATCTTAGAATTAGATTCATTGGTAGATGCATAAATGTAATCAAAACGATCTATGGCAATACCAGTCAGGTAGTAAGGAAAATTATCTGCACTTAATCGTATTGCATTATAAACGGTAGTATCTGCATTAAACTCCAATTGATACAGACCTCCGCTACATGCTTGATATAATTTTCCTTCTGAATCAAAGACTAAATCACCTCCACCATTTTTATTACCTGGAAAATTAGTCACAGATATATTTTTCAATACGTTACCCGTTTCTGCATCTATAATAGCATATGCTCCTCCATCACCAACGTATAATTTACCATCCTTTAATGTCATTCTAGGATATCCGTTGTTCAATTCACTACTAGAAGTAGCAATCGTTGCTATTAAAGTTGATGTTGCTTCTCCAAGAGTTCTTTTATATAACTTACCCTTTACATCGTAATACATGACACCTGTAGACTGATCATAAGCCATTGCCCATGAACTACGTTCTATATCAGGATAATTTGTTAGAGAGTAATCATCTTCTTGATGTATTGTGAAAGACTTTCCTTGACCATTCGTAGCAACCAAATAATCTTCGCAAGTATTGGCTTTTCTTTGATTATTTGTCTCAGGTAATACTCTATTAAATGTTTTAGTTAAAGGAGTGTTTTCATCAAAATTAACATAAACATATTCAGACGATACCGCTACCTTAATTTGCCATTGTAACTCTGCTGCATCTTTCTGAATAAAAATTTCTTTTACGTAAGTAGGCAAAATAAAGTGTGTATTGTAAACTGATGTTCCTGAATGTGCTCCTCTACCAATCGTCATTTTATTGTTGGCATCATCAAAATAATAGTATGTATAGATACTGTTATTTCTAAAGTTATCTGAGTTGATTTTTAAATGAATATTTTGAGTTGTAGAAAAATCAAAGTCATTGGGAATTTCAAGATTAGCAAATGATACTTCATCTGTATTGGATGGAGATTCTTGTCCTGTTTCTTTAACACATGCTACTGCACCTATTAAAAAAACTATTATGATATAGAAACGATAATTTTGCATGAGATTTATAAGTTGTTGATCAATCAATAAACCAAAACTTACAACAATTGATTCCAAAGCTATTTCTGACACATGTAAAGCGAATGGTTGTTTTTAAATGATTACTCCTTCACTTATTGCCTATTCTTAAAATAGTAATATATCAAAATCCTAATTATACCATAAACAGTAATGTAAGTTAATTTACAAGATTAAACTTTATAGAAATAATACTATTTATTTCAATTCAATAATAACATTAATATATAAGTTTAATCCGTTTTTATTTTCAATAAAAAAAGACTATTTGATAGGCATCAAAATAGTCTTTTCTATATATATTAAACTAAAAAGATCACTTCGTATTGAAGTGATCTATGGAGTGTATTAATTATCTAAAAGTATAAATTCTAAATTTCTATTACCTTCATCATCGGTGTACCAATCTGCATTTGATGTACCTCCAGAGGTAGCAAAAGCACTAATATTACTATAGGCTTGAGTGATATCTACCCCTTCTTTTGGTGGATGGAAGGTGTGTCCAATACTTAGTGCCCAAGGGTGGTTGGTTGAGGTTTTAAAAGAACCTACATCGGAGCCATTAGTAAAGAGTTCTGAATTAAACTTAGAAGTAGGCTGTTTCCCACTTAAGTGAACTTCTCTATCTCTAGTATTGACAAAAATAAATGGATTAAATTCTTCAAAATTTAATAGTTGTGTAGTGATAGGATTTGTAAAGTTAATGACCATATCCATTTCATCACTTGATTTTATTTCACCTCCGCTAACTATTGCATTCTGATTATCAAATACTATAACAACAGGATTAGCTGCTGAAACACCTGACTCTGTTCCTTTCCCATTTAGAGCTACATTTCCTGTAGTTAGAGTTGAACCAGTAACACTACTAATCGAATCAAGTGACATTGGTAATGCTATTCCAAATCCTGAGTTATAATCTGCATCTACTGATTTGGCAATATATTTTGACTCTATTTTGACTACCAAATTATTTGCATTAGTGATATAATTATGTCTGTAATGTACTATCACATCATTAAAATCGTAATCACCAATTTCTGGGTATAAATCTTCAAAAGCGTATGATCCAAAACCATTACTACCAGGATTATAATTATTAAATGCAAGATCAGGATCATTAGGATATTCGTCAAAACCATCATTTACACCATCACCATCAGAATCTTGTCCTGCAAAGTCTTCATCCGAACAGACAAATGCAGCTAAGTCATTACATGTTCTGTCTAGTGTGTCCACAATGGCAAATGACCCATCTTGTTTATCCATTTTAATAATCTTAGAATTGGATTCATTTGTAGAAGCATAGATATAATCGAAACGATCAATTGCTATACCAGTTAGGTAATATGGAAAATCGTCTGCACTTAAACGAATTGCATTAAAAACGGTAGTATCTGCATTCATTTCTAATTGATACAAACCACCACTACAAGCTTGAAATAAATTACCATCTGAATCAAAAACTAAATCTCCACCTCCATTTTTACTTCTAGGAAAGTTGGTAACTGTGATATTTTTTAAAGTTGATCCTGTGGCAGCATCTAATATTGCATAATCACCATTCCCCCCAATATAAAGCTTACCATCTTTGAATGTCATTCTTGGGTAACCGTCATTCAAACCAGAAAAACTGGTTGAAATGTTTGTGATTAAAGTGGAAGTAGAAGTACCAAGTGTTCTTTTGTAAAGTTTACCTTTAACATCATAATACATAGTACTTGTTTCTTGGTCATAAGCCATAGCCCAAGATTTAGCTTCTATATCAGCATAATTAGTAATAGAAAAATTATCTTCTTGGTGTATTGTAAACGATTTACCTTTACCGTTAGTAGCAACAAGATAATCTTCACATGTACCTGTAGATGTTCTTGAATTATTATTGGCTACTGTTCGTTGGAAAGTTTTTACCAATGGGGTAGACTCGTTAAACTCGACAAACATGTATTCTGAATTTACCGCTGCGGTTATTAACCATTGTAACTCTGCCGCGTCTTTTTGGATGTAAACCTTTTTTACATAATTAGGGATAGAGAAAAATACCTCTAACAGATTTCCTGATGAAGAAAATCCTTTACCGATATTTACTTTATTGTTTGAGTTGTCAATAAAATAATATGTATAATTACTATTGATTGAAAAGTTACTTGAACTTATTTTTAGATGAATTCTTTTAGTAGTTGAAAAGTCAAAATCGTTTGGAATCGGTAATGATGTAAAACTCTCATCTAAATTTTTAGAATCGGATTTTAAATTCTCATTTAAATCTTTGACGCAAGATGAAAAAAGAAATATAGATAAAATAAAGAGGTAGTATTTATTCATAGCTTGTAATTTTTGTAATCAATTCTATAACCATTGATCAGATAAATTAATTCAATCTATAAAATGATACCTATGTAAAGTAATATGTAAATATTGATTTTTTGAGGTAATAAATGGGTTTAATATTAGAATATTTATATAATAACAATCATATTATACAATAAAACAGATGTAATGAAAATCCTTTTTTTTCTATTCAATCTTTAGTTTTTAGTAAAATAAAAGCAATTCTAACTATATATAAATATTGTAACAATCGGAATTTGTATTCATTTTATTATTGATTCTTTTGTAAAGCAACTTAAACCTAAAAACATACGATGCGAAAACTCATCATTGCTACTCTTTTATTATTTGCCCTTCTTATCACGTGGACTCAATCTTGGTTATTTATTCCCAAACCTAAAATTGATGATTTAAGTATTGTTCATCATCAATTAGATTCTCTAGGGGAAGGAAGGTTAGTGTATCATAAAAATTTCATCAATGTACAAAAGGATGGACTTTGGGAATTATATACAGAAGGAAGCCCTTTTGAAATTGGATATGCTACTGGAATATTAACTAAAGATATTTTACATAAACATGAAGATGCTTTTATTTCTAAAGTGATAGAAAATTCACCAATCCAATCTCACTTTGGGGTAAGATTATTTAATTCACTATTTCATCGACATCTTGATAATAGGATTTTACCAGAGTACCTAGAAGAAATTTACGGCCTTTCTCAGCATACAAAAAAAGAATTTGATGTTTTCGGTGATGATTATCAAAGAGTATTAAACTACCATGGGTTATATGATTTAGAAAGAAGTTTTGATAAAGTAGAGATTAATAGTTCTGTTTCTTTTGCTATTGGAAAAAGTAAAACCAATAACCAAGGCATATTAATAGGAAGAAACTTTGAATATGACTTAAACGATGAATTTCAAAGAGACAAGATCATTCACTTTGTATATCCTGAAAGTGGGTTTAAGTTTGCCTCTTTAACTTGGGGTGGTTTTATAGGAACTGTTACAGGTATGAATGAAATGGGATTAACAGTAGCTACTCATCCTATAAAATCTGATCAGCCTACAAAAGCCACTTACCCCGTATCGATTATCGGCAGGGAAATATTACAATATGCTATGACTGTCGATGAGGCATACAATATTGCTTTAACTAAAGATAGTTATGTTAGAGAAAGTTTTTTAGTTGCATCAGCTTTTGATACAACCGCAATTATCATCGAAAAAACACCCGATGGAATCGATTCTATTCATATAGATCAAGAAGCATTAGTAGCCACAAATCACCTTCAAAGTAAAAAATTAAATGAAACTCATTTATACAATTTAGATCATGCTACCTATTACAAATCTATTCGCTTAAGAGAACTTATCGACAATCAGCAATCGTTTGATGTTCATGCAATGGCTAATGTTTTAAGAGATACAAAAGGTTTTGAAAATACCACAATCGGTTTTGGAAATCATAAATCGGTCAATGCTTTAAATTTACATCACTCCGTTATTTTTAAACCAAAAACTAGGCAGATGTGGGTATCTACACATCATCGTCAATTGGGAAAATATTATTGTTATAACCTCGATTCGGTGTTTTCAAACACTCAAAATTATCCTCCTAAAACATCACTTGCTAGCAAAGAATTTACTTTACCTGAAGCTGATTTTATTTACTCACAAGAATATAGAAATTATAACTCTTATAAATCGTTTGTAGAATTAATCACTAATTGGTCTCCAAAAGATCCTCCTTTTAAAGACAAAGAGTTAATGCATTTTAAACGTTTGAATCCAGAATCTTACCAAACCTATGAACATTTAGGAGATTACTACAGGAAGCTGAGAGATTGGGATATGGCTGCAATTAATTATCGTATAGCCTTAAGTAAAGAAGTTAGTTCGATTCATCTTAAGCAGGAAATTGAAGAAAAATTATATGCGCTAAGAAATTAATAAAAATAAGAGGTTACCTCATATAATAATGAGATAACCTCTTAAATGATAGTCTTAAACAAAATGTTTTTTTACTGCATAGGCTATTGTTTAATTTAATTTAAATGAAATTGGAATAACCATTCTTTGGCGAACAATTCTTCCACGTTGTTCGGCAGGAGACCATTTCGGAGAAAGTTTTAATACTCTAAGTGCTTCTTCATCTAAGCCTGCACCTAAACCTTTTACCACTTTCATATCCGTAATAGATCCATCTTTACCTATCACAAATTGAACATATACTTTACCAGTTACATTCATTCTTTGTGCTTGTCTTGGATACTTGATATTTTTACCAAGAAACTTATAAAACTTACCTAAACCACCTGGAAATTCTGCAGTTTTTTGAACAATATCTAAAATTTCTTCCTCCACTTTTTCATCAGATTCAGCAGTATAATCATCTTCAACCACTTCTATCGCTTCTCCTTCAACAAACTCTGGTATATCAAATTCTACGTCAGGAATATCATCTTCTTCAACCACTTCTATATTCTCTGGAATAAACTTAGGAACAGGTTTAGGAAGCGGTTTAATAATATCAATAGCTATAATGCTATCATATTCAGATTCATCAATACTTTTATAATTCTCCAAAGTCATAATGACTGTGTTAGGAGTAGGTGTCTCAAAAGCAGCAAATACAGTTACCATTGTTATTGAAATACCTATCAATCGAAAAAAGTTAGTGAATTTGTTCAAGTTAACGGAGTCATACTTTTTTTGTAAATCCTGCCTATCTTCTGGCGGAGTTTCTTCTCTCTTACGGATAATGATTCTGAAAGTCTGAACCAATCCTATTAGTGTAACTACAAAGATGATTAATACACCTTCAAGTCCGATAGTCTTTAAAATTTCAATCATAATCATTTGATTTTGAAAGATATATGATCTTATATCTTTAGTGAACAGATTTATTGAAAAGAGGCCTCTTTGTAATTTCTAATGTAGGCGATATATGTTGAGGATGACAATCGTTTTGATCAACTTAACAGTAAGTAGTCTATAATTCACATTGATTAACACAGAAATTAAGAATCGTCTTAAATAATTTAAAATAAAAAATGTTAACTAAGATATTTTGTAGATGATTATATCAAATGTAATTACACAAACAGTATAATATTCTATTATTTACAATATTACCAAAATATTAATTCATTATTAATTTAGCTTTAATCCCTGGGTAGGGTAGTGTATTTACTTAATCGATTCTTATAACTACTTTTTGATAAATTGATGCCTAATGTGAATTCTAAGGTGGGATAAATAGAGGTAGCTTTATCTACAGTAGGGTAGTACAATACATTTAAAGTGATATTATCCGATGATTTAATAATACGACCTCGTTTATTTATAGATGCTTTTTCTCCAAATGGTATCGCTACAGAGCTAGAAACAAATCCGAAATGATCTATTTTCTCATCTTGATAAAAAGGAGTATAGCCTACTCCAAACTTCATTACAGATAATTGATATTCTACAGACAGATAACCTCTTTGACTATTCTTATTCCAGACATACCCTGCCGTAGTTATCAATGCTGTAGTTTTAATAGGATTACTAAATATATACTGTCCAAATCCTTCTATTAAAGGATAATGCTGTTGAAACAAACTCTGATTCCCTTCTGATTTTATCAAATGCTGTAAATGCTTGGCTGATATACTAAGCATAAAATGCTCATGAGTAAAATAACTTAAGCCTACTCCAACATCAATTGTGCCTTCTGTTCTACTATCTAAACTATAAGATGGGGAAGAAGAGGTGTTGTTCGAATTAGGATCTAATTGACTATAATAAACTCCAACATCATCACCCAGACTATATTGTTCATACCCAAGAGATAATCCCATAGAAAATCCTTTGTCAAGGTTTCTGATCACATAAGAAAAAGGAATAATAATATTCTGGTAATTGATTAGGCTTGCATTCGCTGTTTCCGAGAATATAGGGTATTTAATTTGCTGGTAGTTTAATCCTATTCCAAAAGTATTTACTCCTTCTTGAGGTAAAAGACCTAATTCTGCTCCTGCATTAAAATAGCTGTAATCCTGATTGGACGATGCATATCGAATAGCACTTTTGAATTTATTGACTGATGTGCCTAATAAGGCAGGGTTTTGAGCTGAATTAAGCCAAAAAGGTTGCCCTGAAGGAACATCTTGTGCGAATACTCCTCTAAAACCACATAGTAATATGATGATAAATAAATACTTCATTAAGGAGTAACTATAAATGTGGATTTAAAACTTTCGGAAAAACCGTCGGTATAAACAATAGAAAAAATAGCCGTGTAAAACTGATCTGTAAGGTTTTCATCATCACCAAAAACAAACATTGGATCTTCTGATGAAAAAACTCGACTCTGACTTTCTGAATACACCTCTACTTTAAAATCCTGAAAAGTAATTTTATCTCTTATTTTTATTTTAAAGTGACCATCCTCGAAAGCAGACGGATTTAATGACACTGCTGTAGGTACTTTTATTCTGGGGAAGTAATCTACCTTGATAAGTTGAAGAGTATCTTTTCCATCATCACAAACTTGACCGCCACTTGCATCTGTAGCCGAAAGAACGACAGAATAATCTTTGAATGAAGACGTGTTTGCCTTATTATAATTTGAGGTTAAAAAGGTATATTCAAAATCTTCATCACTATCTAAAGTAAACTCATCAATAATTTGATTGTCCTCAAATACTTGCCAATTGTGTTGAGCAGTATTGATCGAACTATCTGCATAGAATATCAAATGTCCATATTCCTCTGTCCACGACGAGTAATTTGAAGAGATAAAAGCTTTGGGTTGAGGTGGTACTACATCAATTTCATCAATAGTTATGTTTTTTAAACAAGATGAATTTCTAGACGATTCTAAAAACATTTCAAAATGTAAAGAGTCTTCTAAAGGTCTTTCAATAACAAGATTAGAAAGCGTGCCTATATTATTTTCTATAGTTAAAGCTTGCTCTCTAAAGAAATTACCGTTAACGTATATTCTCACCACTTCTTTAGTAACAATATCTCCTGTAGTTTTAAAATTGATATTGAGTTGATTACAAGTATAAATTAAATCTTCATCGGGATTGAAAATTAAAGTTCTTTCTATTAAATCAAACACGTCTACTTCCACCGTACTTGAGGTTACTTTAGACATATTGTCTATCATTTCTACAGTTATTTGATGTTCACGAGCAGTTAAAGCATCGGTTATATCAATACCTATTCTTGTTTCTGTAGGTGAGGCATTCACTACATTTCCTAATACTCCTATTTGATCAATACCAGAAATAGCATGATAAGATTGTCCAGCTTCATGATTGACCATGAGAATAATTTCTCTCACATCATCGGCTTCATAAATACAAAATGAAGAAGGTTGGGAGGTAATATTAAAGCTGTATATGCTATTTATAGTGAATAAATGAAGCAGTAAAAAGTAACGAAATAAAGGAAGCATATGAGATAATAAAAAAAGCCTTTTCTGATATTCTACTTAATAAACTTCTTTTATGTTGAATTACAAAATAATAAAAGGTTATCTCAATAATTTGAAATAACCTTTTACTTCTATAGAGCACTATAAATTTCTGATAATCTATAAAACAGATCAAAAAAAAAACGTAGCCAATTTATTGACTACGTTAATTGAATTCTCCCCAAAAAGATAGTTCGTTTTTTTACTAGTAAGGTGTTACTTGTACTACTATCTTAGTTTCTGATGTAGTAGAAAAAGGAATACTTTCTTCTATTACTATAGCATCTTTCTTTTGAAGTAAAGCCGCTCCTGTTCCTACTGCAGCCCCCACAGCTGCACCAATTCCAGCAGATTTACCTTTATCTTCTCCTGCTAATGCACCTACACCTGCTCCGGCTGCTGCACCAGCACCTGCTTTTGCCAAAGTTTTACCTGTATTACTTTTACCATCAAACTTTACTGTATTGGTAGATATAGCATAAGAATTTCCTTTTAATTCTACAGCCGTTAATTCTAAATGTAATTTAGATCTTCCTATTAGTTTTTTTTGATTTTGAGACAAAACTACCTTGCCTTTTAATGTTGTCCCTTTTGGGGCTATTACTTTTCTATTCCTAGTAATTGCCTTGTCTAACTTTAGAGTAATAACATCTCCTGTTTTTACTTTTTCAGTACTTATTGGTGTATTAGGAGAAGCTACAATTTCAGTTCCTTCTCGAAGAATGTATTGGACATCAATATATTCCTTTTTTTTCTCTTTGATTTCTTTCTTCTTTGTATCCTTTTTCTTAGTAACTTCTGGAAGTTCTTCATAAGAAATATCCTGGTTTGAAGTTTCTTTAGTGGATGAACATGAAAAAAAATGTGCACAAAGAAGTGCGGTAATTATTAGTAGTTGTTTTGTACAGTACATATAAAAAATGATTTATTGTGGTTCAAATATTGGGGAATAATCCAAACTCATGAATTCTAAACCAATACTGATGCCACAATAAATCATTATTTGAAGTGCAAAGTGTTTATTTGACTAAATAGATAAAATATTACATTTTTTATAAAAAATAGTACTATTTAGATGGAAGTATTTTTCCTTTTGCTTCTCCAAAACCAATTCTTACTCCATCTTTTTCACACCATCCTTTCATAATAACTGTATCGTTATCTTCTAAAAATGTTCTTTCTGTTCCATCAGAAAGGGTAATCGGTTCAGTACCGTTCCAAGTCAATTCCAATAAAGAACCAAAGCTATTTTTTGTAGGTCCTGATATTGTACCTGAAGCACACATATCTCCTATATTTAAATTACAACCATTCACTGTTTGATGTGCCAATTGCTGACTCATACTCCAATACAAATACTTAAAGTTAGAGTTACAAATTACTTGAGGAGCTAATCCTTCTGCTTGTAAACTAACCTCTAATTGAATATCAAATGCTTTGGGTCCTGAGGTTTGTAAATAAGATAAAGGAGTAGGAGATTGTTCTGGTCCTGAAGTTCTAAATGGTGCTAATGCTTCTAATGTCACTACCCAAGGAGAAACTGTTGAGCCAAAGTTTTTACCTAAGAAAGGCCCTAAAGGAACATATTCCCATTTTTGAATATCTCTAGCTGACCAATCGTTAAATAGCATCATACCAAAAATATAATCTTCAGCATTATCCGCTTCTACTGTATCTCCTAATTCTGTAGATTTTCCCACGACAAACGCCATTTCCAATTCAATATCCATTCTTGATGAAGGACCATAAACTGGACTTTCGGCATTGGGTGGCATTTTTTGTCCTTTTGGTCGATGTAAATCAGTTCCTGATACAACAATAGAAGAGGCTCTGCCATGATAACCTACTGGAATATGTTTCCAATTTGGCATCAATGCATTGTCTTTCCCCCTAAACATTATACCTACATTTGTAGCATGTTCTTCTGATGAATAAAAATCTGTATAATCACCAATACGAACAGGAAGATATAAAGTAACATCATTTTGATGAGTTAAGCTTTCTATACCTATCGTCTTATTACCTTCAGAGAGTAGTTCAAAAATATCTTGTCTTACTTTTTGATGCACTTCTTTTCCTAGTGCCATAAAATCGTTTAAAACATCAGTAGAAAATACTTTTTTATCCTTTACAGATAAATGATGTCCTACTTTTTCAAGATCCAATATATGGTCTCCTATAGCTACACCAATCCTTTTTTGTGGATTGTCTTTTGAAGAAAAAATACCATAGGGAAGGTTTTGAATTGGGAAGTCTGAATTCTCAGGAATAGCTACCCAAGATTTTGCTTTAGGATTGTGTGTGTTGTTTAACATAAAGTGATGTGTTTATAATAGTTCTAAGTCTTCTAAATCTTACTTTCTAATTCTAGTTGACTCTTGGTGTAAGTTTTGCTTATTCGCAATATTTTAAGTTTATTGTTTATGAAGATAATCATAACAAGGTAGTTTTTTCTCTAAAATAATTAGAGTTTTTTTATAACAGTTCAAACTACCAATTGTTATTTATCTACCTACCATAGCGTAGCTTTACAATTCAATTCTGTCGAAATATACCAATAGATAGCTATAATGGAAAATGTAATTATTACTTCTGATCAGAACGTTCAAAATATTGAAGATATATTCATTCATTTAAGAAAGAATACACAAGCAATTAAAGACACTAATGCAAAGCAAAGGATTAAAAAATTAAAGAGCTTAGAGAAGTATATTTTAGATCATAGATCAGAAATTCAGAGTGCTATACACCACGATTTCAAGAAAAATCCAACTGAAACTGATGCCACAGAAATACTATCAACATTAGGTTTACTTAGACATACTAAAAAGAATTTAAAGAAATGGATGAAGCCAACAAAAGTAGGTACACCATTAAGTATGCTTGGCACTTCTTCCAAAGTTATTGAGGAACCTAAAGGAGTTTGTTTAATTATATCTCCTTGGAATTATCCTTTTTATTTAGCTATTGGTCCGCTTATTTATGCTATTGCTGCAGGGAATACAGTTGCTTTAAAACCTTCAGAACTTTCTTCAAACACCTCTCTTTTTATAGAAAAGATGGTCAAAGAGTTATTTCCACCTGATGAGATCAACGTTATTTTGGGTGGTGTGGAAACTTCTACAAAACTACTTGAGAAAAAGTTTGATCATATTTTCTTTACAGGTAGCCCTCAAGTAGGTAAAGTGATTATGAATGCCGCAGCTAAACACCTCACTTCTGTTACTTTGGAACTAGGAGGGAAATCTCCTACAGTACTTTTAAATGATACAGACTTAAAAGATGCTGCAGACAAAATTACATGGGGTAAATTTATCAATGCCGGTCAGACATGTATTGCTCCTGATTATTGCTTAATTCCAAAAGAACTGGAAACTCAATTTATTGATCAGATGCAAAATACCATCAATGAGTTTTACTCTCCTGATGGTGAAATTATTGAGCTTTCTAAAGATTTTGCAAGAATCATTTCTAAAAAACATTTCTTGAGACTTCAACATTTAATTCATGATGCTGCAGAAAAAGGAGCGACTGTAATGATGAATGGAGAAATGCATGAAGATTCTAAATATATTCCTCCAACAATTATTAGCAACGTTTCTGACGATATGCTCATCATGCAAGAAGAAATTTTTGGTCCAATTTTACCAATCAAAACCTACACACAAATAGAGGAGGCTTTGTCTTATATTTCTTCTAAAGAAAAACCATTAGCATTATATATCTTCGGACAAAAGAAGAAAGATATAAATCATGTATTGAAAAATACTACAGCAGGTGGTACTTCAATTAATGAAACTGTCATACATATCAATAACCCTGAATTACCTTTTGGTGGGGTTAATAATAGTGGCATAGGGAAATCTCATGGTATATATGGTTTTAAAGGATTTAGTAATCAAAGAGCTATTTTGAAAAATAGAGTAGGCATGACGGGCATCAAACCTGTCTATCCTCCTTATGGTAATTTGGCTACAAAACTTTTAGATTTTATCATTACAAAGCTTTGAATCGACAATAATTAAAACAGAAAATAGGGTAAACTCCTTCTATTTTCCCATATCAAAATGAATACTAAATACAATAGAAAAAATTTTGATATGATACATTTTAATAGTTTTTCGAAAAGCCTTGCTTTACTGATTACCTTCATTTCAGTTTTTAATATCACATCCAATGCATGTTCATTTTTTAAATATCATGCCAATGGAAACACCTACATTGGTCGTACAATGGAGGCTCCAATGGAAATGGATGAAGAATTAGTTATTGTCCCTCAAAATTATGACTTACACGGTATTACAACTACCTATGGATTTGTAGGAATTAAACACGGGGATACTGAATGGATATCTTCTGGTATGAATGAACATGGTGTTAATGTTGAAGTTTTAGCTTTAGGCGAAAGTCAATATGCTCCAAAAGGTACAGGCGATATCAACCATTTAGAAGTAGCAAGTTACGTTTTAGCAAAAGCAAAAACTGTAGATGAAGCTATCGAGCTTTTAAGTAAAATTAAAGTTGATGTTACTCCAATTTCAGTAAGTCATGATATGGAAATTGGGATGCACTATGCAATCACAGATGCGAAAAGATCTGTTGTAATAGAATACCTTAACGGAAAAGGAACGCCAGAAGTATATGAAAATAACCTTGGTGTATTGACAAATGATCCTAATTATGTGGATCAAGAATTAATGGCACAAGCGCTTATTAATGGTAGTACCTTAGAAAATGGTCTTACTAAGTTCCCTGATGAGTTATTTACTAGATTTAATAAATCACCACACGAGCGTTTTCAACAATTAGTAGCTTACAATTTCACACAAGACTTATCAAGAGTAAAAACAGATTTTGATGGTGTAAATAGAGCGTGGGCTATGGTAAATGCTTTAGAAATTGTGCAAGGTACTTTATACTGGAAATTCGTTGATCCAAAACCTCAAATGGTAGGTTATTCTATAGTTGTTGATGTTAATAATAAAGCATATCACTTTAGAACTTATGATAATATGGATATTAGAAAAGTGGATATAAATGATATCAATTTCGCTACAGTGAAGTATCAAACACAAGATATTTACAGAAATAAAAATACTTATAGTAATGTAGAAATCAATTAATAATTGATTGATTATATTTCGATTTAAAATAAAAAATCTAGCTTGAAAATGATCAGGCTAGATTTTTTATTTATATACTTTGCTTATCAATTACTTCAACTTCTCTAGCAGCTTTCTGATATGATGAAACTGAGGAGCCTTAATCAATAGATCTTCTAATTGTTTTACATAAGCTTCTACTAATTCTGGTAGATCATTTTTTTGCATCAATAAATGTTGCCCCACTAACCAATATGCACGCTCTGCAATACTCATATTATCTCCATATTGTTGATAATGCTTTGGTAACAAATTAGAAAGTCTCCATACACGCATAAAACCTAAAAAATTAGGTAATTGTTGGTTACATGAAATAGCTATCTCCAAAAGAGAATAATAACTTTTAGGTCTTTCTAAACTAGGGTGATACTTCATGTCTTTGATCATCAACATTAAATCATTGGCTTTTGCAAATTGCTGATTTTCGATCTGTTGCATCACCACTTGATACAAAACGCGAGTACCTGATACTTGAAGTTTATCTGCCTCTAGAGGTACATAGTCCACAAATACAGAAAAAAGGTCAGAAAAGGAATCAATATTATTTTCCTCATAAGCTACCTTTATCATATCGTATAATACCCATGCCATGGCAGCTTGAAGGGATTCATCATCTGGAGATAATTCTAATAATCTTCTAGCAGTAATAAATGCCTCTTGATACTTTCCTTCCTCTCTAAGAGAATATATTTCTGTAACTGAATACATTCTTATTTCAATCTATCTTTAAAACGATTTTCTCTATCTTTTTGCTTTCTACCTGTTAGCTTCTTTAACCCTACTTTTACACCTAATAAAAGAAAGCAAAATCCACCTAACTTTAAATTCTCAGTATAATCTAATCCTTTTTTCCAGTCGTAGTAAGCCAGTATTAAAAATGAAATTCCGGCAATAGCAAAAATAAAATTCACTAACCAATCAAATCCTTTTCCCATTTTGTTTAGTCTATTTATTGATTATTTGAGTTCATGATTACAGCATAAACTTACAAAAAAAAGAGTAAGTGATCAGTTAAAAACCTTCCCACTTACTCCTTCTATTTTTATTGAGGCTTCTTCTAAGAGAAGTCTTAACTACTTATCGAATGATAGAACCTTCAGATAATTGTCCTGTTGGTGATACAAACGATAAACTTCCGTCTTTATCCTCAGCCATCAAAATCATACCTTGAGATTCTACTCCTCTAATTTTTCTTGGAGCCAAGTTAACCAATACAGAAACTTGTTTACCAATAATATCTTCAGGAGCAAAGAACTCTGCAATACCACTTACAATCGTTCTCTTATCAATTCCTGTATCAACAGTAAGTTTTAAAAGCTTCTTCGCTTTCTTTACCTTTTCAGCTTCTAAGATTGTTCCCACTCTAATATCCATTTTTTGGAAATCATCGAAAGAAGTTTCTTCTTTTTGAGGCTCTACAGGTTGTTGAGCGATTTTAGTTTTCTCTAATTTTTCAATTTGTGCTTCAATGGTTTTATCATCTACTTTGCTAAATAATAATTCAGCAGGAGCAAGACGATCATATGCTGTTATCAATTCGGGGTTACCCACTTGAGACCAGTCTAATGATTCCATTCCTAACATATTTTGAAGCTTCTTTGCTGTATTTGGCAAGAAAGGATCAATAGTGATCGCTAAATTACCAGCAATTTGAAGCGCCATGTTCAGAATAGTTTTTACCAATTCAGGATCTTGTTTGAACAATTTCCAAGGCTCAGTATCTGCAAGGTATTTGTTACCTAAACGAGCCAATTTCATTGCTTCAATTAATCCTTCTTTAAACTTGTATTGCCCAATTAGTTTTTCAACTCTTAATGGAATTGCTTTCATCTCTGCGATGATGTTTTGTTCCATTTCAGTAAACTCCCCAGCAACAGGAACTTCACCTTTAAAGTACTTATGAGTTAATACTACAGCTCTATTTACAAAGTTACCCAAGATAGCTACCAATTCGTTATTCACACGTTCTTGATAATCTTTCCAAGTAAACTCTGAATCTTTATTTTCAGGAGCAATCGAAGTCAACACATATCTTAATTCATCTTCTCTATCCGGAAGATCTTCTAAGTATTCATGCAACCAAACTGCCCAATTTCTTGATGTCGATAATTTTGCACCCTCTAAGTTTAAGAACTCATTGGCAGGGACGTTATCAGGAAGGATAAAGTCGCCATGTGCTTTTAGAATAATTGGGAAAATGATACAGTGGAATACGATATTGTCTTTACCAATAAAGTGTACAAGCTTAGTATCCGCTTTTTTCCAATAATCTTCCCAGTTTTTACCTTCTTTTGAAGCCCAATCTTTTGTAGCAGAAATATATCCAATTGGCGCATCCAACCAAACATACAATACTTTTCCATCTGCACCTTTAACAGGAACTTTTACACCCCAATCTAAATCTCTAGTCATGGCTCTTGGTTGTAATCCTTGGTCTAACCAAGATTTACATTGCCCCATAACTGAGTTTTTCCACTCCGATGGATCATGGTGTTCTCTACCGTCAAGTTTACCTTCAACGATCCACTCACGTACCCAATCTTCATGTTTATTCATTGGCAAGTACCAATGACGAGTTGTTTTTAAAGTTGGTGTTGCTCCAGTAATTGTCGATTTAGGATCGATCAAATCTGTAGGACTCAAAGAAGTACCACACTTTTCACACTGATCACCATAAGCACTATCGTTGCCACATTTTGGACAAGTACCCATGATATAACGATCGGCTAAAAACTGTTTTGCCTCTTCATCATAATATTGTTCTGATTCATTTAAATCAAAATTTCCATTCTCCTCTAGTTTCTTAAAGAAATCCTGAGCAGTTTCATGATGAACAGGAGAGGATGTTCTATGAAATAAATCGAATGATATACCAAACTTTTCAAAAGTATCACCTATCTGCTTATTGTATTTATCAATAATATCTTGAGGAGTTATGCCTTCTTTTTGTGCACGAATCGTAATGGCAGCTCCGTGCTCATCACTACCGCAAATAAAAGCGACATCTTTTCCTTTCTGACGTAATGATCTTACATAAATATCTGCTGGTAAATATGCACCAGCAATGTGCCCAATATGAAGGGGGCCATTCGCATAAGGTAATGCTGCAGTTACTGTGTATCTATTATAATGTTTTGACATGTAGTGTCTTCTTGTTTTTACAGATCCAACGACTTTTTCCATTAATCGACAAAGTCGATGGCAAAGTTAAATAATTTGATCAAGTTTATCACTTGTTTGTCCTTTGAATAACAGATGTTTTGATAAATAGGATGATTTCAAAGAATTGAAACTCTTATCTATCTCAATTAATTGATAAATCACCTTAGTTTTCTTTCGTTTTTAAGAGCTATAGCTCCTCAAGCTTCATTTAGTTCTAAACATTTATTTGTACAATAAATCATTTACTTTACTTTTGCGTTTACCTTATGTGAAATAATCATTCAATTATTATTAATGAAAAAGGTGATGCAAAAAGGAGAGGAGTGGTTCGATCAGTGGTTTAATACCCCTTATTATCATATTCTATATTCTAATAGAGATTTTAAGGAAGCTGAAGAGTTTATGAGAGTTTTATCTTCTCACCTTGAATTAAAAACTAACGATAAAGTACTCGATTTAGCTTGTGGAAAAGGAAGACATTCTATCTTTTTAAACAAGTTAGGATACGATGTTGAAGGCATTGATTTATCCACAGAAAGTATTCAATATGCCAAAGAATTTGAGAATGATCACCTCCAATTCAATACTCACGATATGAGAGAGTTGTATAAGAAAGAAGAATATGATTATATCTTCAACTTATTCACATCATTTGGCTATTTTGAGACAGAAGAAGAAGATTTACAAGCTTTACAAATGATTGCTCACAGTTTGAAAAAAGGGGGGAAGTTTGTTCTCGATTATTTCAATACTTATAAAGTCATCAACAGTTTACCGGAAAAGTCGGAGATAAATCGTCAAGATATGACTTTTCATGTGCACAAGTATTTGAAAAATCGTCATGTAATGAAAGAAATTGCTTTTACTGATGAAGGAAAAGATTACTTATTCACAGAAAGGGTAGAAGCGTTGAAAAATAAAGATTTTAGATACCTTTTTGAAGCTGTAAATCTAAAAATTGTTCACACTTTTGGAGATTATCAACTGAATAAGTTCGAAAGAGAGAAATCTGATCGAATGATCTTCGTTGTAGAAAAGTTATAAACAGAAAAGGCGTCAAATGTTGATATTTGACGCCTTTTTTATAAAATTCATCAGTTAGTTATTATTTTCATAACTGATTTTATCTCTTGTATTTTTTTGAATGGTGATTGCACTAAAAATACTTAACAAGAATCCAAAAGCATAAAAACCTTTTTCACTTGGTAGTATTTCTGCATTAAATAAACCTAATGTTAACAAGGCTATTGAGGCAATCAAAGAGAACCAACTTATTCCATAATACAAGTTTGATACTTGTATAAATTCTTCTTTGTCTCTTACCGATTTTTGTACGGAAATAGCTGAAAATAAAGCAAAAAGCATTACTGTTAAATAATATCCTTTTTCGTTTAATTCCATTTCTGCTCTAAATAAACCAATAAAATATCCGGCAACGCCAGCGATAAAAGCTACCCAAGAAGAGATAGTATAGGCATTAGATGGTTTAGCACTCATAATTCAAATGTTTCGTGAAAAATCAACAGTTTGGAAAAACTGTCGTACATCAAGGCTTGAAAGAGTAATACGTATTACCTTGATGAGTTTAATTGTTCTTTGAAACGTGAATGATTTTAAATAGGTTGTAATCTTGAATAAGAAAATGAATATTCAATCATTATTTAACATTTACCAACAAATTGTTGATAAAAATTACATAAACTCCGAATTTTCAACTTACGATTTATTGATATTATCGCCTCTCAGGAGTCTAAATCTCTTTCTAGCATCTACTTCATAGCTTGAGCCTTTATATTTGATCAGATGGTCTTTAAAGTAGTGCATAGCCTCTTCTTTGTTCTTTAGATGATCTTGATAAATGACCCCAAGTAGATAATTAGCATCATCAGCCCAAATATCATAACCGTGGAACTCTAAAATTTCTTTTAGTGGTTCTACAGCTTCTTCATAATTTCCAAGCTTTATCAACAATTGTGATTTAGCCCAAAGAATTTCATCTGTTAAACGGTGTCCTTTGAAATTAGCTAACATTTGATCATAACTTTTCAACGCATTTTCATATTGTCCCTGAAAAACCAACAAATCAACTTTTGCATAAGCTTCCATTGCTAAAGAAGTTGTATCAAGATTTAAATTATCGGCAATTAAAAGTGAAAGTGCCATCGCATCATTACTTATCGTTCTTGATGTAGCCAATTTTAAAACATCTAATTGTGATTGTGCTAATCTGAAATCTCCTGTGTAATAATGAAGTTTGGCATTTTTTAGTTTTGCTTCATGTCCAATCTTTAATTCACGATTACTCTTAGCCACTTGTGAATAAAGTAAAGAAGCCTCCCAAGGTTCATCTTTTAAAAGATAAATATCTCCTAAATCTAGTTTTGCTTGTGACACCAAAGACTTAGGAATATTACGATTGTCAATAATTTGTTTTAATTCTGATATGGCTGAATCTCTTTGATTCAAATAGAAAGCTTGTAACAAAGCCATATTCCTCATTGCATCTCCAGTTTGAGCGTTTAACCCAATTTCTTTTATAATTTGTTGGTAATCTTTGACTAGAGATTCAATTTGATTTCTATCGATAGGGTAGGTGCTTTTTACTATTTCTTCTTTCGTTTCAATTAGAAATTTTCTAGCCACAGGATAAACCGCATATTCTTTATATCTGTCTACCAAATACTGGAAGATCTTCTGTGCATTTTTATAATCTTGATTATTCTTGGCTAATCGACCAATCTCTAAAATTTTATAACCTTCTAATCTTAGCCTCTTGTCCAAGGCTCTTGCTTGAATAAACGCACCATAAAATTTCTTTTGTTGAAGATAATACCATACAATCATCTCATTAAATACAGTCATGTCTGCATTCTTCTGGACCTTCGTAAGTAATTTCGGCTCTAATAGGTCAAATTCTTCCTCTGAGACTAGTCTGTCTTGTAAAGCGACTTGGACATACTCTAACTGATCGGGTTTCACAGAGAGCAATTTAAGGTACTCATCGATCATCAAGTCTTTTTTCCCAGATTTATTGTAGAGGTCTGCCAACTCATAGAAGAACATCTCTCCAGTTATTTTCTCACCTTCTTTGTAACTGTATTCAGCATAATCGTATAAACCTAGGTCAGCACAATACAAAGCCGTATATCTAAGCTTAGTGGTATTGTTCACAATTTGTTTGACATAGGTATGAAAATACTTATCCGCATGCACTGTATCTTTCTCTATCAACTTTACTCTACAATAATCCACCTGATACGTAGAATTCTCAGAATTTGATTTTACCAGCTTTTTTAAATATTTATCTGCTTCTTTCAATAATTCCTTTTTTAAAAGAATACTTAAATAGTTTTCATGGATTTGACTGATCAACTCTTTTTGTTTTACAAGATCACGATACAACTCCAAAGCTTTATCAAACTCTTCTGTTTTATAATATTCCTGGGCCAGTTCTAATTTCTCTTCCGTTTTATTTTGAGCCCACCCATTTTGAGTTAGAAGAAATAGACCTCCGAGAAAAAGGAAGAGTAATCTGATTTTTTGAGATATGGAGGTTTTCAACATTTCCTTAAAAGATAAATAATAGAAAAATAAAAATTTTAAATTCTTTCTTATTGTTATTAGGGCTGTGTATAAGTTGATAAAACGGTTTACTCACAGGAATATTAAGCTTACACACATTTCTATTCAATAGTCAATTGTAGTATAATGTATACAATAACAGTGTTTTATGATGCTTTTCAACATAACTAACACAAAACACCCTACTAAAGTTATTCAGTTAAATACTGTGTTTAGAAGCGCCCTTTTGAAGTGAATATTCTTATCCACACCTCTGTGAAGAGCGTGAATAAGTCCAATTTGTGAACTAATGTGGATAAAAACACCACTTATCAATAATTTCACTCACTAATCACACTAACTCACATTTACTGTGTGAATAATGTGGATAAGATACAGTTATATCTTCTAAATGTACAATTACTAAACTTTAGCCTTTCTGATGTCAAGTTTTGATACATTATTTATATGAATATACACAATCTTACCTTTTTTAAATCATTTTATTGATTAAAAATTAATCGAGCTATGTGAATAGCTTTTTGATTTGATTTCATCAAGAAATACACATTTTCTAATTCTCTATAAACATAGTTACTCCAATTATAAATACCTTAAAACAACCTAATTATTAAACATCCTGTGAATAGCACTTTTGTTGATATGTGAATTTAGGGATATATATTAAGTGTTATTTGTCTGATAATCAATATATAAGAGTGTATTTACCCCTTGTGATTAACCCATTTGCTGTTTGTTACTTAGTGGATAATCATTGAAACTTAACTTTTGTTGATAAAACTGTTGATAACTACCTAAGTTATCAACAGTTTTAAGAATGAGGTGTGAATATTAATGTGTAAAACTCATAAATCCCTTATAATGAGTACCTAAAGTGTGCTTTGAGTTAAACTATAGTCTTATTGCCCAAAACCTTTAAAACTATGCTTTAAACGTAGTTTTTTTAATATTTTTTAAGAAGTATTTATATAAGATTATGGATTTTACAACTTTATAAAAACTTATTCACACATTCTGTACTGTATAGGTGCTTTAACAATGAGTTCATTATCAAATTAGTAATTTAATAGTAGGTATTGTATGTAAAAAAGCCTTTTAAATAATTGATATTTAAAAGGCTTTTCGATAGATCAACAAGAAGTTATTTACCCTCTAGGTAAAATCAGATTAATAAATGATTCTTTGATATGATCACTTAAGTAAGCAGAGTAGTTTTCACTACCATTTTTAAACAATAAGAGATACTCAGTTTCATTTCCTAATGATTGATATAACGTCATCATAGATTGTGTATTGTTCGAATTAGAAAATAAGATTCCTTTCTGCGTTTTTATTTTATCGTATTTCTGATCATTATATTTTAAGATGATAGGAGATAGAGTGATATCCTCTTGAATATTATTTTCTGATTTTAAACTAAAGAAACGAATAGGTTTACTTTTCAATAAAACTTTTTGATGTTCAATTTCTAAATGATGAAATATAGAGACACCATCTATATGATTTCCTACAAACTCATAAACAATAGAATTATCGTCCCATTCATATTGCTGTTTTTTTGTAATCGTATAATCTTCTAAACTTATTTTTATCACCCCACCTTTTTCTATACTTTCAATTCCTACGTTGGTAGGATCATAATATTTTTTTGTTGGTGTGGCTTTTATTTCCAAGTTAGGTTTATATTCTCCAGCAATCACTTCATTTTTTATACCTAAATATTCCTCTAGTACATTTTCTAAATTCTTCATTTCATAACTCTCTTTTTCAAACCAACTCCCATTAATAACTTGGTCGTCTTTATTCGAGTTGTGATATGCAATATTTAATGAATAGACTTTAGTAAAAGAGTCATTATTTTTTTGAATTTTTTTAATTTCCTCAGTTACATAAAATTGTTTGATGTCTTGGATTTCAACTTCAAAAGCTCCACCATTGTTGATAGGAGGAATAGGAGAGGTCCATATTTTTAATTTTTTGTGATCAACAGTTATGGTAGTCTTATTTAATATACTTGTAGCAATTCTATAAATTAAGAATGCTCCAGCTCCTACATGAGCAAGTGGAAAAATCATACCGATAAGATTATTTGACTCTATTGCATTACCATACCAAAAAAATATAAAACCAATCCAAGGAATGGCAAAAAGCATTTCGAATAATATTGATGATCGAAACCATTTAATTTCTATCGTTAAGTTTTCAGAAGTTTGTTTAATATCCATTTATTCTATTTCAAGATTTTAGTTTGCAAAAAAAAAACTAACCTAAGTAATTTCAACTTAAGTTAGTTTTTAAAAAATTTTACACCAAAGAATATTTATCTTTTATCTGTATCAATAATAGTATCCTCTCGTCTTATTTCCCAATTAGCTTCTACTTTGATTGGTGAAGGAAAAAAAGCAGTTGGTTCTGGTGGAATCCTATTTTTAAAATCTCCAGGGAACCATTCACCATCTCCATTTTCATCAATAAGAACTCTAATTTTATAAGTAGCAGGTTTTACAAATTCGAAAGAAAACTTTCTTTCATTATGTACTTCCATATAAGGTTCATTTTTACTATCCAATAGTTGAACTGTAAAATGATCATGACTACCTTTTACTTCGCCTTCAATAATTCCATATTTATCTGGTTGTTTGATAGTGAAGGATACAGTTTTATTTTTTGTTGAATCTCCTTTTACAGAAACAAAAGAGTTATCCTTAAAGATGATACTAAAAGCAGAGTCAGCATAAAACCCAGGAATAGTTAACTGAGTATGATCGTGGTTAAATGATAAATCAACATTATTTACATCTAACAAACTATCTAGTTGTACTGTATCGGTACTCCATACATACATCATACTATCAAGATTCCATTCTTTCATTGGTAGTGGAAATTTCAGAACTACATCCACAGAATCTTTTTCTTTTATATCAGCATCAATAGGTAAGAATTTATCAAAACTAATTCTTACAATTTCTTCTTCTTCTTTTTCTGCGCCTAAAGCATTACCTACTTGCTTTAATGCACCACCAATTAAACCTCCATTCTTTTTTCTTTCTTCTCTTTTCTGCTCTGCTAAAAATTCTGATTTACTCGGAAATAAAATCAAAGTATCGTATTCCACTTTAGTATTTAAAGAGTCTATTGCATAACCTTTGACATGAACGGAATCTTCAATATCTCTTAAACCTGTATACAATAATTTGATTTCTCCGGTGCCAGAAGGCATACTAAAAATACTATCTGTATAAGAGTTTTTATCTGGCAACTCTAATCTATAATCGACAACAAATTTATTGAACTGAAGATGAATATCTTCTTTTTCTTTTTTAGGACGATTAAATTTAAGATCTACTAAATCATAATCTCTAACATATAATGTAACACCATCAATATTTTGATCTAGAAGAATAGAGTCAGGGAAGAAGCCTACTTTTTCCTCTCTCAAAGTATATTTATAATCTTCATTAGCATCTTTGATGGCATAGATAGTATAATACCCTGGTTTAAATCTTTCTAAAATAAATAAACCTTCTTTTACAGTTTTAGAAAAATATAATGGAGGATCAGTATTTACATCAAGTGAATCATACGGATTGTATAAAGCAATGATCCCTTCTTCTATTGGTTCGTTTGTCATTAAATCTCTAACAGTACCTGTTACCTCAATAGAGTCTAAGTAAGAACCTGTACTAAAAGAAAATCGAACATTTTTTGCTGGGTTTTTTTCTGTTACATCTACAATAGCTTTTCCAAAATCAAAATAATAAGTGGTATTCGATTGTAGTGTATCCATTATATTCATAATGACCTTCCTACCAGAAATCTTTGTCTTATACTTCAGATCACTTTTATAAGGAGTGATGATAAGATTCTGTTTTAATTTTTCTTCTTGTATAGGTTCATCAAAATACAACGTTAATTTTAGCTTAGTACTATCCACATTTGTTTGTCCATCAAATGGAGTACTCGCTGTAAAATTTGGAGGAATCTCATCTTTTGGACCACCTGTAGGAGATGATACTACCGCACAACCATAAAGGCTTGAGGCAATTCCAATAGCAAGAATAGATTTTTTAAATAAGTTCATTAGTGGTAAGTGACTAATAAAAGCACATGAAAATAAAAGATTTCATGTGTTGATTTTTCTGAAATTTCAATTTACAAAATAAGGCATATCTCTTAAATAAGAGATATGCCTTTTATTAAAATTTAATCCTTTTTTATGCCTTTTTCTTATCAAGATAAACCATTAGTATAGTTACATCTGCAGGAGTAACTCCACTAATTCTTGATGCTTGACCTAATGTTAAAGGACCTACTTTAGATAATTTTTCTCTAGACTCAGATGAAAGAGAAGTAATTTCTCTAAAGTTAAACCCTTCTGGAATTTTATAGTTTTCCAATGTGGTTAACTTCTCTGCAATTTTTTCTTCTTTCTCGATATAAGATTCATACTTTAATAGTACCTCTGCTTCTTCTAAAGCTTTGATATCAAACTCTGCAAATGTTTCCTTTAATGAAGGAGCACATTCCATAGTTAAAGCCATTCCTACTTTTGTCTTCTTTAAAAACTTATCAGCCTTTAAACCATGAGACATAGTTTGTAAACCACTCGCTTCTAAATGTGGATTCGCATTTACTACTTTAACACTAGTCTCTTTTAAAGTTTCAATAGTAGTTTCAATTTGTTCTTTTTTCTTTTGAACAGCATTAAAACGTTCATCAGTTGCTAGACCTAATTGATGACCTAAATGTGTTAATCTAATGTCAGCATTATCTTGTCTAAGCAAGATTCTATACTCAGCACGAGAAGTAAACATTCTGTATGGCTCGTCTGTACCCTTATTGATAAGGTCATCAATAAGAACACCAATATAAGCTTCAGATCTTTTAAGGATAAAAGGCTCAGCTTCTACTACCTTATTATGAGCATTTATACCTGCCATCAAACCTTGTGATGCAGCTTCTTCATATCCTGTTGTACCATTAATCTGACCAGCAAAATATAAGTTCTCTATCAACTTAGTTTCTAATGTTGGTTTCAATTGAGTAGGAGGGAAGAAGTCATACTCAATAGCATATCCAGGTCTGAACATTTTAGCATTTTCAAAACCTTCAATTTTTCTCAATGCTTTGTATTGAACATCTTCAGGAAGTGAAGTTGAGAAACCATTGATATACATTTCACATGTATTCCAACCTTCGGGTTCAACAAATATTTGATGACGATCTCTCTCTGCAAAACGGTTGATTTTATCTTCAATTGATGGGCAGTATCTTGGTCCTAAACCTTGGATTCTACCATTAAACATTGGAGATCTATCAAAACCTGTTTTTAATATATCATGTACTTCATTACTAGTATAGGTAATAAAGCAACTTCTTTGTTTTGTAAGAGTTGTTGTTTGATCAGAGAAAGAGAACTTCTCAGGGTTTTCATCACCTGCTTGTTCTTGTAGTTTTTCCCAATTTAAAGAACGACCATCTACTCTTGGAGGAGTACCGGTTTTCATTCTACCTGCCTCAAAACCTAAAGCTACTAATTGTTCTGTTAAACCTTTTGCAGCGTGCTCACCACTACGGCCACCTCCAAATTGTTTTTCACCAATATGGATCAAACCATTTAAGAAAGTTCCGTTAGTAAGTACTACAGATTTGGTATTAAATACTACACCTAAACTTGTTTTTACTCCTGTGATTTTATCACCATCCATAACAAGTTCGGTTGCCATTTCTTGCCAAATATCAACATTCATATTTGCCTCAAGGGTATCTCTCCATTCTTGAGCAAACATCATTCTGTCACTTTGTGCTCTTGGACTCCACATAGCAGGTCCCTTTGATCTGTTTAGCATTCTAAACTGAATCATGGTTTTATCTGTTATAATACCAGACATACCACCAAGAGCATCTATTTCTCTTACAATTTGACCTTTAGCAACACCACCCATTGCTGGGTTACAACTCATCTGAGCGATGGTTTGCATATTCATAGTAATCAATAGGACTTTAGATCCTAAAGTAGCAGCAGCGTTAGCGGCCTCACATCCTGCGTGACCTCCGCCGATTACAATGACGTCATAAGATGGATACATTATTTTCTCCTTTTATTTTTTACTGTTCCACGTGGAACACTGATAATGCTTCAATGAAAAACATTAGGAAAGGAAATACTTATACAATCTTTTCCTAAAGTGATTTGACTAAAAATCAATACTTAACACAAGAAGTTTTTATAATTATTGTGTTAGTATTTTTATAATTTCTAATCCGAATGCAAAGATACATAATACATTGAATATTAAACCTTAATGTTTTCAACTAGTTATTTATAATTTATAATTCGATCAATCTTTTTTAATTATAATCTTTATGATCTATTATAAACAAAAGTTCCACGTGAAACATTTTGTATTAAATAATGTTTCACGTGGAACGTGATAAAATCTAAAGTTTAAAAATTAAACCAACCCTAAAGGTCTTTTTGCTAATTGATCCTCCTCAAGTTTTCTCATTTGTACGGCCTCTTCTTCTGATTTATCTTTAAAACCAAGAAGGTGAAGAATACCATGTATTAAAACTCTATGAAATTCATCCAATTGTTTAGTACCTAGATTTTTAGAGTTTTCTAAAATTCTTTCAATACTCACAAAAATATCAGATTCGATTTCGTTTTCATATTCTGAATTATCGAAGGTGATTATATCGGTGTAAGTATCATGATCTAAATACTCAACATTAACTTTATGAAGATACTCATCAGAGCAAAGAATATAATTGATACCTACAAGACTATAATTATGGTCTTGTATAACAGTTTGAATCCATTCTTTTACTAATGCTTCATTTTCTACATCAAAGGAAATATCTTCATTAAAAAAAGTAATATCACCCATTAAATGTAAAACGTTAAAGTGATAGCTCTACCTTCTTTTGAGAACTCAACTTCATCAGCTAAGTGTTTCATTAAGAAAATACCTCTTCCTCCAGGCTTATCAATATTCTCAGGAGCAGTAGGATCAGGTAAGGCATCATAATCAAAACCTTTACCTTCATCTTCTATAGTAAAGCCGATTTCTTTATCAGTAACATTAAGTTCTAAATGAACATTTTTTTCTTTATCATTTCTGTTACCATGGATGATTGCATTGTTTACTGACTCAGTAACGGCAATCATGATGTTACCATAAATATCATCATTAAAATTAAACTCATCACGAGCTTGATCAATAAAGCTCTCCGCTATACGAACGTTTTCTATTAGCGAAGGTATTTTTAATTTGAATGGTTTATTCATTGTACTTGTAGACATTTCAATCTTTTATATTTTCAAAGTACTTGTTTACTTCTTGTTTATAATACGTATTTAAGGAAGTAGGGATCGTCCTTAATAGCTCAATTTGTGTTTCTTTTTGTTTTAAATACTCATCGAAGCTATCAGGTGGAGGTATTTGCTTTTGCTGCTTTGCAGTTTCCGCTTTTCTTTCTTCATCCTTACCCTTTTCTTTCTTTGCTTTTTCAGATTCTAACATTCTTGTTAGTATCTCTTGTTGTCTTTTAATCAACTTATCTGTCAATCTTTTATTGACCAAGTCTTCTTCAGTTTTCTCCATTTCTTTCAGGAGTTTACCATAGCCATTTCCTCCTCCTTTTTCTCCACCTTCTTCTTCTTGGCCTTGCATCTGCTCTTCACCTTTTCCCATACTTTGCTGTAAAGCATTTCTGATCATTTCTTGTTGAGCTGCTAATTTGGCTAATTCCTTGGATAATTCTTTTCCTGACTTACCAGACTTCTTTAAATTTTGCATTTGTTGATTCAACTGTTGTTGCATCTGACTCATGCTTGGTGAAGAAGACTGTTGTTGTTGATTCATTTGCTGACCAGCCATATTCTGACTCATCTGCTGTTGCATGTTCTCTAATATGTCATTTAAGAGTAATGCTAAATTATTTATAGAGGTCATTGTGAATTGCTGTTTTGAAGCCGCAATTTCTGGAACCCTACGTTTAATAGCATCTAGACTTTCGTCCATATACTTGTTCATTTGAGTCACCTCTCTTGTCACGAAAGACTCAATTTGGAAAACTCTTTTTGATAATGCAATTAAACTATCTTCAACGTATTTAGCATCATCTTTCAATTTAAGTTGAGTTTGTGACAACTCCACAAATTTAGGGTCGATTCTTCTAACTTCCTTGAATGATTCCATAAGATTTTCCTGATCGAAGGAAAGTTTAAGAAGATTTTCCATAATTTGACGTAATGCTTCATGATCTTCACTGATTTGTTCCATCTGTGAGGACTGCATACTTTGCTGCATTTTTTGTGCCATCTGCTGCATTTTATTAGCAGCCTTTTTCTGAGATTGATGAGCGTCTTTTTTATTATCTTGTTTTAGCTGTTCACTAGCGTTTTGTTGTTCTTTCTGAATTTGTCTTTCATTAGGAGTAAACTGTTCAAAATCTTGATTAGTTTGTTCTTTTTTATCCATCTTCCTCAATTCCTCCATCTCCTTTTTGATATTATCAAACTTCTCATTTAACTCCTCTTGTTTCTTTTGAAGGTCTTCTTGTTCTTTTTTATTCTCGGCCTTTTCTTCTTCTGATAATCCCTCTTCTTCTTCGTTCTTTTTCTTTTCTAGATCTTTAGTTTGATTAGCAAGGTCCTGTTGTTCTTTTGCAAGATCTTCTAATTTTGAAGAAACTTCTTTTGCTTTTTGTTCAATCTGCAATTTCTTAAAGAGTTTAATAGTACGTTCTAACTCGTTCTTTAAATTCTTTTGTTTGTTTTCAATATTTTGAAGATTTTCCTGAAGGTTCTGATTGATGTAGTTTTGCTCCATCAATTTTTGTAATTCTTCATAAAGTTTTTGAGTTTCTTCATCATTAATATCATTAATGATTTTCTGAAGCTGTTCTGACTTTTCTGCAGTATTTTGATCTTGCTTAGTAAACTTATCTTGCTTACTCTGTAATTGTTGACTTTCTTCTTGTAAGGACTTAAGTTGTTCTTCTAATTCTTTTCTTTTATCAATAAGCTTTTGAATATCTTTTTTGTCTTGCCAACTCAGTTGTCTCTTCCCTTTAAGCTTCTCTTCTAATTTCTTTAGATCTTTTTCTAACTCATCCGCTTTTGATAAAGTTTTATCTAATTTATCTTCAGTTTCTTTTTTAGATTGATCAATTTCTTTTTCTAATTCTTCGCTAGTAGGTAATGTAAAAGTATAGATTGGAGTTTTACTCCTTTTATTACCATTGACAGCATCATTATCATATACCTCTACAAAATATTCTAGTTTATCACCTTCACCTAATTTAAATTGTTCGGTTTCTAGTTTGTAATAAAAGCTTTGATCAATAGCTCTTTTGTTAAACGGTATATCCATCTTTTCAAAAGTTCTAGGAGCTTTTTCATCTGCTTTTCTTTTAATTCTGTATCTAGTTCTTAAACGTGTTATCCCATAGTCATCACTGATGTTACCTCCAAAGACTAAATAATCAAACATCACCGTATCTTGGTATTGTTTCATATTAATACTAGGGTATTTATCTGGGATTACATTTAGATAATAAGAAATGCTATCTCTATTACTTCCGTAAATATTTTTTAGACTTACACTATAAGCTGTAGATAATGAAGCTTCTTGAACGTACTTAAATACGTCCTTATTGATTTCTTCCGCACTAACTGTTTTATCTTCTTCTTTAAAATGAATATTGATAGAGTCGGCTGTTTTTGTATCGAATAACCAAGTAATCTTAGATCCTTCAGGAAGTAACAAATTACCTGTGTTAGATAGCGTTTCATTGTTTTTACCAGTGTATCTTGGGTATTCCACCTGTACACTAAACTTAGATAAAGAAGGTCTTGTGAGAGCAGTTATATGATGTTCTGATGAGAAATACCCTGCAGCTTTAAATCTAAAGCGAACATCATGTTGAATCTTTTTAAAAGTATGAGTAAAAGTCTTTTGTGTTGGGTTATACTGTAACTTGATGATAGACCCTTTATTGGTTTCTAAATAAACATCTGATGGAATAACATCTCCACTTAACTTTAGTAATAAATCAAAGTCATCTCCCTGGAAAGTTTTTAAATCGTTATTGAGTAATTCAAATTTAAAGGGAGCGATAGGTAAAAACTCCTTATCGAATTGAACTATCTTAGGAGTGGTATCCGTAATAATTTGAGGCTTGAAAAGTAAAATACCTAATAGTATTATTACAGCAGGTAAAAGATACCAATAAGAATACTTCAAATTTTCTTTATAAGAAATAGCATGACTAAAATTGATGGGGTCAAACTGACTATTTCTTTTATTTAAAGTAGCCTGAATTAAACTATTATCTTTTCCTTTTGCTTGTAACTGAATTGAATTAATCAGTTTATCAGATATTTCTGGAAAAAAAACACCTATATCTTTTGCCGCTTCTTCATCTGTAATTTGTTTTCTAAACCCTTTTAATTGAGCAATAGGACGAATAATCCAGATATAGAAAGTATATAAGAAGGTGGAGATATAAGTAAAGAATAGAACCGTTCTAGCTGTTGTACCAAAGTTATTGATATACTCTAAAACATTGATCAATAAAAAAAGTCCTAACACAGCAGCCATAGTAAGAATAAGGCCTTTTAAAGCAGTATTCTTATATAGTTTTTGTTTATAAGCTTGAATTTTATGATCAAACATTGTAGGTCTTTTGTTGAATGGGTAGAACTAAAATCAAATTACGATTAAACCATTTTTATCAACAATTGCCATAATTAAATGGGTACTTGAGTGTAAAAATGGTTTTAAAAATAAGACTGATCCTAAATATAAGAATCAGTCTTATTTTCTATTTATTAATATAATCAATATTAATGAGTTTTGTCAAAATAAACCGTACTGAAATCACGATATTGCATCGGATTATTAGGGAAATCTCTAATATGTCTTTGAATTAGACGATATCCTTCGTCATACCATAGTACAATAAAAGGAGCATCCGCCATTAAAATCTGCTCTGCATTTTTAAAATGTTGTAAAGCTGTTTTTTCATTATTAGATAATAATGCTTTCTCGTACTCTACATCAAATCTTGGATTCTTATATCTAATTAAGTTAGGCCAAGATTTATCATTCGGATTTTTAGGAAGGTTTTTGCTATAGTAAGCCCAAAGATAGTTTTCTGGACTAGGGTAATCTGCAATCCACGCTAAGCGTAAGAAATCATATCTACCCATGATACTTTTTTCAGCAATTTGAGCAAATGGAGAAATTTTTAATTCAATATCTACATTCAACTTGTCTTTTAATTGCTTCTTAACTTCCAAAGCAACATTGCTATATTGTTCTCCCTCTGTGTTTAAATCAAGAGTAACTTTAGGAAAACCTTTTCCTTCAGGATATCCAGCTTTGCTTAAATAGTATTTAGCTGAATCAATGTTATGTCTATATCCTTTTATGTCATCAATTTTATAATTGTCAAATACAGGAGGGGTAATACCATAATAACCTTCCATATATCCTTCTCCATTAAGGATCAATTCTAATATTCTTTGACGATCTACAGCGAAGTTAAAAGCTTTACGAATGTTGACGTCGTTAAATACCTTACCCATGTTGTTCATAGCAAGGAATTGAGTTGACATTTCAGGTGTTCTTTGTAAGTGATATTTAAAGTTTTGATTGGTCTCATCAGATTCTGCTAAGATATTGATGATATCCTCAGTTGGTACTCTATACATCATATCAAGTTCTCCTTTTTTGAATTTTAAGAACTCGATTTTTTTATCTTTTACAAAAGAGATATCAATAGCTTTTAAGAAAGGAAGTTGATTACCATGTTCGTCTTTACCATGGTAATTATCATTTCTTGAAAGTATGATAGATATATCTTCATCTACACTTGCGATTTGATAAGGACCAGTACCTACACATTTAGTTCTCATATCTTCACCATATTTTTCATATGCTTCTTTAGGAAAGATAAATGCACCTGGACGAGCCAAGTTATATAAGAACATTGAATTAGGTTTTACTAAAGTAATTTCAAAAGTAAATTCATCCAATACTTTAAAACCTTCTATACCGGCTAAACCTTCAGGAGAGTTAAAGAATGAAGGGTCGTGTTTTGTTGCCTCATAATATTTATCAGCACCTTTAACGATGCCACTGAATAAATGAGAATATTGATTATTCTTATTATAAGTAGTAATCAAGTTGAAACTATAAAACACATCTTGTGCTGTAAGTTTTCTACCCTTCCCATCATCAAAACATTTATCGTCATGAAAATAGACATTGTCTTTTAACTTAAAAGTATAAACCAATTGATCATCAGACTTAGCATAGCTTTTTACAAGGCTAGGAACAACCTGAAGAGTTTTTTGTTCAAACTTGAATAGACCTTCATAGATTTGTGAGGCGACTCTGTAAGAATAAATGTCGATAATGCTTAGAGGGAAAAGGTTTTTGATGTATTCTGCTTCATTTACCTTAAAAACACCTCCATAGAATTTCCCTCCTTTAGCGGGAGTGAGTACCATTTGAGCATCATCTCTTTCATTGTTGCTATTTCCACATCCTAATAGGAATAGGAATAAAAAAGAGAGTATAATAGCGGTAAGCTTTCTCATTTGCAATGAATTTTCTTTAAATATAAGTTGCCTAAAAAGGCGTAGTATTGATTTCAAAAAAAAAGTTACTCAATAATTTGCGTGAGTAATTAAAAGTTCCAAAAAAATGATTGATTAACCTAAAGATTAATCAAATAATTTTATTGTAGTACAATTTCAACAGGACAATGGTCAGAATGAACAGCATCATTGTGAAGTTGAGAAGAAACTAATTGATTTTCAAATTCTTTTTGTACCATAAAATAATCAATACGCCAACCTAAGTTTTTCTTTCTTGCTCCAGCTCTGTAGGTCCACCAACTGTATTTATGTGGGGATTCGTCGAACTTTCTAAAAGCATCAACAAAACCACCTTCTTCAATAAATTGGGTTACCCAAGCTCTTTCAGCAGGTTGAAAACCAGAAGTGTTTTTATTTCTATCTGGGTTATGAATATCAATCGCTTTATGACAAATATTAAAATCACCGCAAATCACAAGATTTTTATAGTTCTTTTTTAGGTTTGAGATGTATTTGTAATAGTCGTCTAAGAATCGATATTTGAACTCTTGTCTTTCCTCTCCAGAAGTACCAGAGGGGAAATAAGTATTGATTAAAGTGAAATTTTCGAACTCACACAGTATTGTTCGACCTTCGCTATCGTATGTATCAATTTCCATACCTATTTTAATGGAAATTGCCTCAATTTTAGATAAAATTGCTACTCCACTATAACCTTTTTTCTCAGCCGAGTGCCAATAGTGATATTTGAAACCTAAATCTTCAAATTCAGACAGATCAACCTGTTCGGGTTGAGCTTTAGTTTCTTGGATACAAATGATATCTGCCTGACAAGATTTAACCCATTCAGCTAAATCTTTTTTTATTGCGGCTCTTATGCCATTAACGTTGTACGAAATAATTTTCATATTAATCTAATAGGTCGGTATCTTCTCTAAAATATTGAAGGATATGCATTTTCATCATTTTTTCTTGAGCAGCCAAATCCATACTCGGAATTTTTTTATTTAACTTCCAATGAGGCCACCCATCTTTATCTAATCCTTCTAATATATAAAAGCCACTATAACTTAATACTTTACAGGTGGCAATATGAATAAGGTCTTGTTTTTCTTCTTTAGAAAATGGAATAGGACCTTTTCCTAATTCTTGTACACCAATCATAAATAGGACACTATTTAGATCAGAAGGTTGTTTTCCTATCACCTCAGTTAAAACAATTTTTAAACGATTCCAATCGTTCTCTAATTGTTCAAATTCTTCGTCCATCACGGTAGTATAACTTTAATTAATTGTTATATTCGATTGGATACAATAGAAATTCAATAGATTGAAATTTATTATTGCATCTAAATTACACGATTCAAATTTAAATACACGATTCATACTATCCCAAACAAATGTCTCTTCTGACTAAAAAAATATCAAATCTCTTCTATTCATTATTTCCTGAACAATGTTTACACTGTAAAGCATTATTGGGTAATGGAGAAGAAAACTTATGCTTTTCATGTTATTCGAAGCTGCCTTTATACCAAGCATCATGGGTGTCTCCTGAAAAAAATCTTATCACAGAGCAATTAAAACACAGGGTAAATCAAATTAATTTTGCAGCTTCTTATTTTTATTATGAAGAGGATGGAATACCTCAAACTTTAATTCATCATTTAAAATATAGAGGGTTTAAAAATATAGGAAAATGGATAGAGAATAATTTTTTTGACGCTAATAATACATTGTTTTTTCGTCCGATGGATGTGATCATTCCTGTGCCCTTACATCCCAAAAAGCGAAAAGAAAGAGGATATAATCAAGTGGATTCTTTATGTAAAGCACTCTCGAAAAGATGGGATATTGAAATTGATAATCAATCAGTTATTAGAGATGTTTACACCAATAGCCAAACTCAAAAATCTAAAATGGGTAGGATGAATAATATGAAAGGAGTGTTTTGTGTTAATTCCCATCAAAACTTTTATCAAAAGAATGTATTGATTGTAGATGATGTATTAACAACAGGAGCAACTATACAAGCAATTGCACAAGAAATAGAAGAATACCAACCTAAATCAATTAATGTATTAGTACTCGCAATTGTGGTGTAGTTGATTTTTATTAACTAGGTATTTTTTGATATTATTTGGTTTACAAAAATAAAAGGTCTACTTTTGCACAGCATTTAGGAAAACAGTGCGGGGTGGAGCAGTTGGTAGCTCGTCGGGCTCATAACCCGAAGGTCATCAGTTCGAGTCTGGTCCCCGCTACCAAGTAGGCTAACCCAATTATTGGGTTAGCCTTTTTCTTTGACTTTCTTAAGATTTATTTTGTTGGAAAATTCTGTTAATCAGAAATTTAGCAGTATCTTAATAAAGTTAATTAGCGAAAACCTTGAAGTTAAGGTTCTCGTGAAACTAAGTGTAATATGTTCTTTAGAAATTAACGGTAAATTAGAAGTCCATGCTCAATAGAAGATTGTTACGCATTAAAGTAATGCAAAGTATCTATGCTTTTAAGCAAAATAAATTGTCAAACAAAGAATTGACTCTCGATGTGGTTAAAAATGAATTCAGAGATGAATTTTTAGAATTTGGTCAGGAAGAGAAAGCAAGAATTGACGAGGAGCAAAATAAGGTAATTGAATACCTTAACACAGTAATGGATGAAGATAAAGAAGATGCATCAACGGAAGGGTTGGATGTAAAGCTTCTTAAGATCGCTTCTAATGCCAAGAATCATTATACAAATCTTATTGCATCTAGCAAAAGACAATTCAAAATCTCTATGGTTACAGAGACAGAAGAATTGTTTACAAAATACCTCAAGTTACTTTCTTATCTGATTGATATTTCTGAATTATCAAACAAAGAGCTGCAAAGAAAATTAGAAAGCAATGCTCGTCAGATAGAATTTGATCAAAAATTTACAGAATGGTTTTATCATAACTCTGCTTTTAAAGTTTTAAGAGAAGATGATACTCTAAACGATTTATTATCAGGTAATAAACTTCGTAGAGGAGAGGATGATGAACGCGTTTTAGAATGGTTACGTATTCTTAAAAGAGATGGCGAACTTCAAGACGCTATCGAAGAGATTGCACAAAAAGGTAACGATTTTGAAACACAAAAAGAGATTTTACGTGTTATAGTTAGAGACTTCTTATTCAAGAACGAGATAATAGAATCTCAGTTTGAAGGAGAAGACCTTAACTGGTCGGAGAATAAACGTATTCTTCGCAGTATGGTATTGAAAACTGTAAAAAATATCTCTCCTGATACGGGTACAGAAATTTTATCGATTTCTAAAAACTGGGAGGAAGATAAAGAGTTCTTCGAGGATCTATATAAATATACATTAGAACAAGAAGGTTCGTTTAAGGAAATCATTGCAAAGAAATCCAAAAAATGGGCTATCGACAGAATTGCTAAAGTAGACAGTATTTTAATAAACATGGCCTTAGCCGAGATGTTGAATTTTAGAAACATCCCTGTTAAAGTAACCATAAATGAGTTTATTGAAATCTCTAAGCAATATAGTACGCCAAAAAGTTGGCAGTTTATTAATGGTATGTTAGATTCAATATCTGAAGAGCTTGAAGCAGAAGGAAAAATTAAAAAATCTGGAAAAGGCTTACTAGATAACAAATAATTAAACACATTCGACATGGCAAAAAATAGTGGAAATACATTACTAGGCTTTGTAGCTGGAGCTGCAGCAGGTGCTTTATTAGGCGTTTTATTTGCACCTGACAAGGGAAAAAACACTAGAGAGCGTTTAACTTTCAAATTAGACAAGTACCGTGAGGAACTTGAAGATCTTGTAGAAGATTTAATGGAAGAAAGAAAAGAAGCCGTTACTGCAGCAAAATCAGAAGGTCAAAAAGTAATTGACGAAGCTATTAAGCATGCAGAAGAGTTAATGGGTGAAGTAGATGCTTTAAAAGAAAGAATTGCAACACCAGAATTGGAAGAAGAAGAGGATTAAGACTAATTCTTTACTTTAACAATACATCAAGGGCAAAGGAGTAAACTTCTTTGCCCTTTTATTTTTTTGAAAACAATTTTAATTTTAGATTTACTTTCTCAGTTACATCAAACTGTTTGAAGTAGCATAGAATTATTTATAAAACTTCTTAAGCTTCTTTATTTATAACTGACAGGTTATTGAAGCTTATATTTGTATTCTTCAACATATTTTTTACAATGAAAATTTTAAAAACATTATCAGTTTTAATCATCTCAGTAGTACTATTTACATCTTGTGGTGATAAAAAAGAGTCTAGCTCAAAAAGTGAAAAGTCAACAACTCAATCATCGAATGAAAATACTAGCCCTAAAGCTAAATTTGCATTTGAAGAGACAGAATTTGACTTTGGTGATATTACAGAAGGTGATGTAGTAACACATATCTTTAAGTATAAAAACGAAGGAGAGGTGCCATTAACGATTACAAATGTTCAAGTTACTTGTGGTTGTACTGCACCAAACTGGGACAGAAAACCATTGGCTCCAGGAGAAACTTCTGATCTGAAAGTAACTTTCAACTCAAGAGGTAAGAAAGGAAAACAAATTAAAAAAATTACAATCCTTGCTAACGTTGAAGATGGTATGGATGCTGTTGTAATTAAGACTAAAGTGAATCCAAAAGACCAAGCTCAAACAATGTAGTATCCTATTACAGGATGAACTTGATCACATAAGGTGTTAATTCACAAAAAAAAACCTCTGTAAGGCAGATACCTAGCAGAGGTTTTCTATTTTTGTACTTCAATTAAACAATAAACAGATGAGTATTTTGAATAATATTTTACTTCAGATGGGTGGAGATGCTGGTGGAGCAATGAATATTTTATTTTTAGTAGGTATGATTGCCGTATTCTACTTCTTCATGTTAAGACCACAGCAAAAGAAACAAAAAGCACAACAAAAATTTTCTGACGAATTAAAGAAAAACAAAAATGTAGTCACTGTAAGTGGAATGCATGGTAAAATTGTTGAGGTAAAAGCGAATGCTGTTGTATTAGAAATAGACAGAGGAGTGAAAGTTACTTTTGAGAAATCTTCAATTTCTGCAGAAAATACTGACATAGTTTACGGTAAAAAGGAGAAAAAAGACTAATCTTACCGTAATAGTTGATAGAAGACCGTTGAGCTTGATAAAAATCTCAACGGTTTTTTTATTTTTGAATAAGTAATGCATTAAAAGAAATATATGCCAAATAGAAATTATCATATGCCCAACCTAAAACTACTTGTTAAGTGGTTAAAAGAACAGTTCGATAATAGAACAAAGAACAGTTCTTTTGCAAAGGATATGAAAAAATGGGATTGGAGTGCCATGACCATTTGTTTCTTGACAGCTTTTATTTTTTGGATTTTTCATTCTTTAAATGAAGACCATACATCAACGATTGAAATTCCTGTAAAAGTAAAAATCAAAGATGAAAATGTAGTAGCCCTTAAAGAACCTCCAAATCATGTCAGTGTCAACGCTTCTGGCAATGGTTGGACGTTATTAAGTAAATCTTTAGGTATTGGTAATTCTAAATTGAATATCAATCTTGAAGACCCTGTAGAAGTAAAATATTTAGCAGGGAAAGTTTTATTAAAAGAACTTTCTCAAGTTTTAAAGGGTTTAAAGGTTAACTACATTCTTGAAGATACATTAGCATTTAATTATGATACACTTACTAATCGTAAGATAGCAGTAGAAATTGATACTAGTTCTTTTGTTTACCAAAATGGATATAGAAGAGTCGGGCCAATTAAAGTATACCCTGATAGTATCATATTTAGAGGACCAACAACAGAATTAAATCAATTCCCGGATAAATTAATTTTATCTTCTGAAGATTCTGAACCTATCGCAGAAAATTTGAATGAATACATTCCTGTACGTGTCCCATCTAAGTTTAATAACAGTTTAGTATTCTCTCAATATGATGAGGTGAAAGTTTCTTTTGATGTTTATTATTTTATCTCATCAACAGAAAAAACTAAAATTTATAAAGTAAATTTCCCTGATGGAGGTAAATCTAATGATCCTTTATTTTTATTAGAAACTGAAGATGTGTATATTAGTTACGTTATCAGAGAGGATCTGATTAACAGTGTAGATACTATACCTGTAATTATTGATTACAAGGATATAGACTGGAATGACTCTACTGTAACACCTAAGGTGTTTATAGACAACGATTATTACGAAAATATCATACTATCGCCCCAAAAGTTAAGGGTACTCAAAAACAAAAATTAAATAATTATGCAAGTAGGCATCACAGGAGGAATTGGTGCTGGTAAAAGTTACATCTGCAGACTATTCAAAGTATTAGGTGTTCCAATTTACAATGCCGATAATTCCGCTAAAATGTTAATGGTGGAGGACCCCGAAATCATTGAACTCGTCACTACCAATTTTGGAAAGCAATCGTACTTTCCCAATGGAATGTTAAACCGTAAGTATTTAGCAACACAAATATTTACAGACGAAAGTAAATTACAAATGATGAACGAGATCGTTCACCCTAAAGTAAGGAAGCACTATAACGATTGGGTTGAAATCCAATTAAGGAAAAACGATTACATTATTAAAGAAGCTGCTTTAATGTTTACCAATGACCATTACAAAGAACTGGATAAAGTAATTGTTGTTAAGGCCCCTTATGAAGACCGAATAAAAAGAGTTTTGGAAAGAGATAAAAGGCCAAAACAACAAATTGAAGAAATCATTAATAAACAGAGGAAGGAAGAAGAACTTTCTGTTCTTGGAGATTACTTTGTTAGTAATGATGATTCTAAACTTATTATACCTCAAGTAATTGAATTGCATAGGCAGTTTTCTGAAATGAATTCTCTTGTATCTAAAAGTTAATTGATTATTATTTTCTGTGAATAGGTGATAAATAAAACCTATTCATAGATTACTTTGACCTTTTTTTATTAAAGTAGTCACTTTTTTAACCGAAATGATTAGTTTTGCCGGATAATCAAACAAACAAAGATTATCACTCATATGAAAAAGGTTGAATCAGCTTTAATTTCGGTTTTTTACAAAGACAATCTAGCGCCAATTGTAAAACTCCTTCAAGAGAATGGCGTAACTATCTATTCTACAGGTGGAACGCAGAGTTTTATAGAAGAACTAGGAGCCGAAGTAACGGCTGTTGAAGACTTGACGTCTTACCCTTCAATCCTTGGAGGTAGAGTAAAGACACTTCATCCTAAAATTTTTGGTGGTATCCTTAACAGAGGAGACAACGAACAAGATCAAGCACAAATTGCAGAGTTTGGTATTCCTAATATCGACCTTGTAATTGTAGACCTGTATCCATTTGAAGAAACAGTAGCTTCTGATGCTGAACATCAAGCTATCGTAGAAAAAGTAGATATTGGAGGTATTTCTCTAATTCGTGCAGCCGCTAAAAACTACAAAGATACTTTAATTGTATCGTCAAGAGAACAATACGATGACGTAGCTTCTATTCTTAAAGAAAAGAATGGTGCAACAGACCTTAAAGATCGTATGCGTTTTGCTGCAAAAGCATTTGATATTTCTTCTCATTATGATTCTAAAATCTTCGACTACTTTAATAGTGTAGTTGCTAAAGAAGAAGAAGAAATTCCTGCATTCAAAGTGTCAGAACGTTCAGCTAAAGCGATGCGTTATGGCGAAAACCCTCATCAAAACGGTAAATTCTATGGAGATCTTTCAGAAATGTTTGATCAGTTACATGGTAAAGATGTTTCTTACAACAACTTAGTTGATGTAGATGCAGCTGTAAACTTAATTGATGAATTCCCTGCTACTGATGGAGCTGCTTTTGCTATCCTTAAGCATACAAATGCTTGTGGTGTTGCTTTAGGATCGGACATCAAAGATGCTTACGTAAAAGCTTTGGCTTGTGATCCTGTTTCTGCCTTTGGTGGAGTATTGATTGCCAACCAACCAATTACATTAGGTGCTGCAGAAGAAATTCATAAATTATTCTGTGAAGTAGTAATTGCTCCAGGTTTTGATGCTGATGCTTTAGAAGTATTAAAAGGTAAGAAAAATAGAATCATCTTAAATAGAAAAGAACTTTCTACAGGTTCTGTTCAATACAAATCTTTATTGAATGGTGTTTTAGTTCAAGATAAAGACTTGAAAACTGAGACAGCAACAGATTTGACTGTAGCTACAGAGAAAGCTCCTTCAGATTCTCAAATCAATGCTTTATTGTTTGCGAATAAAATTTGTAAGCACACAAAATCAAACGCTATCGTTTTAGCTAAGGATGGACAATTGTTTGCAAGTGGTGTTGGACAAACATCAAGAGTAGACGCTTTAAATCAAGCTATTGCAAAAGCAAAGAGTTTTGGTTTTGATTTATCAGAAGCAGTAATGGCATCTGATGCATTCTTCCCATTCCCAGATTGTGTGGAATTAGCACAAAAAGAAGGTATCGAAGCTGTTATTCAGCCAGGTGGATCAATCAAAGATCAAGAATCAGTAGATTTCTGTAACAATAATGGTGTTGCAATGGTGATGACAGGAGTTCGTCACTTTAAGCACTAAAATATAGATATTTTATATATTTGAAGCCGATACCTTAGGGTGTCGGCTTTTTTTATCTCAAAATTCAACAACTAACTTATGATTAACATCAAAAGAACCAATTCAGAAAATAAAGACTTTATTGCTTTAGTAAAGCTTCTTGATCAAGAATTAGCTAAGAGGGATGGGGAGGATCATGCTTTTTATGCCCAATTCAATACTTTAGATAAAATAAAACATGTTGTTATAATTTACGATAATAATGTAGCTGTAAGTTGTGGGGCAATTAAACCTTACGATGACAATACCATGGAAGTAAAAAGAATGTTTACTTTACTTGAGTCTAGAGGAAAAGGGATCGCTACAAAAACATTACAAGAATTAGAACAATGGACCAAAGAATTGGGTTATCAGAAATGTATTCTTGAAACTGGTATCAAACAGCCAGAAGCAATCAGATTATATCAAAAAAACAACTATGAATTGATAAGTAACTATGGGCAATATCAAGGAGTAGAAGAGAGTAAGTGTTTTGAAAAGAAATTCAATTAAACTCTAGTTATAAAAAATCATCAACCAATAAAATACTAATGATTATGTGGAAAGAAGATAACAATCAACTTAAAAAGACATTTACTTTTAAAGATTTTTCTGAAGCGTTTGCTTTTATGACAAGAGTAGCGTTTTTAGCGGAACAACATCAGCACCACCCCAATTGGTCTAATGTGTGGAATACAGTTGAGATTGCTCTTACAACTCATGATGCGGGTAATATAATCACTGAAAAGGATAGGAAACTAGCAGAAGCGATAGATGCTTTACTATCTTAAATTAAAAAGTCCTTCAATTTGAGCATAATCCATTAAGACAATTGTTTTCTTGCCGTCTGGAGTATAGTTAGGCGAAGAACAAGAAAACAGTTGTTCTATCATAGATTTCATTTCTTGAAGCTCTAAAATTTGTCCGCTTTTTATACTTGCTCTTTTGGCTAATGAACGAGCGATGTTTTCATTGGCAGAAATACGAAGCTCTTCTTTGTTATACTTTAGCTGTTCGATTAACTCTTCAATAATTTCTTGTTCATCATTACCTTGAATTAAAGTGGGAACTCCTTTAATTAAGATCGAGTGGTTATCTTCTAATTGAAAACCAAAACCTAAGGCTGCTATTTCTTGACTGTACTCGGTGAATATAGTGAAGTCAGCAAGGTTTAACGTTACTTTCTTAGGGAAAAGTAATTGCTGAGAAACACCTGTACTATTCTCCATTTGGTTCAAGAATTTTTCATATAAAATTCTTTCATGAGCAGCTTCTTGATCCATCAGCATTAATCCAGATTTCACTTGATACATAATGTATTTATGATGAATCTGTATAGGAATAACATTGTCTGAAGGAACGCTATCATCTTTTATAGTAGTCGTTGTAGCTTCAGTCAAATCATTCGCTCTAGAACTAAAAGTGATAGATTCACTTTCATTGTCCATAGAAGAAAAGTTATTAGCCGATGATGGATTTTCGATAGGGTTCCATGATGAAAAATCTGAAGAATTAGAATCAGAAGGAGAGTCCTCCCATGAGTTTATCTTAGATGATATTTTTACAAAATCATCTGAAGAGGTATCATCACCTTCAAAAGGAACATTAATTGAGAAATCTCCAACTTCTTTCTCTTGAGAATTTGTATTGGTAAACGTACCATTAGAAGATACGTTAGGAATATCAGGTACATTAGAGGTCAGCTGATCCTCAGAAGGAGGCATCATTGAAGAAGGAATAGAATGAGTTGAACGGTCTTTGGCAAAGTTGACATCAATGCCAAAATCAATGGAAGGTGTTATTCCATAGCTTGCCAATGCTTGTTTTACAGCAGCACTAACAATTGCGTATGTTGTTCTTTCATCAGCAAATTTTACTTCTGTTTTTGTAGGATGAACATTTACATCTACATCTGCTGGATCACATTCTATGTATAAGAGATAAAAAGGAAAACTGTTGTCTGGTAAAATTCCATCATAAGCACTCATTATTGCATGATTTAATGCAGAGTGTTTGATATATCTACCATTTACAAAAAAGAATTGCTCTCCTCTTGTCTTTTTAGCGTTTTCAGGTTTACCAATGTATCCTTTTACTTTGATTACATCAATGTCTTCTTGACATGGATACAATTGTTCTTGGTATGATCTACCAAACATTTGAACAATTCTTTTGGCAAGATTACCTGCTCTTAAGTTGTATAATTCCTTATCATCAGAAATCATAGTCATGGATATCTCAGGGTTGGCTAGAGCGACACGCTGAAATTCATCGATGATATGTTTTAATTCTACAGGATTGGATTTAAGAAATTTTCTTCTTGCAGGTATATTGTAGAAAAGGTTTTTAATAGAAAAGGTAGTTCCATTTTTACATTGAATGGGCTCTTGATTTTTAATTTCAGAACCTTCAATTTCTAAAAGAGTACCTAATTCATCATTTTCTCTTTTTGTTTTTACACTTACTTGAGCTACAGCAGCAATAGAAGCAAGGGCTTCACCTCTAAATCCAAAAGTATTGATATTAAACAAATCATTTGATTGTTGGATTTTTGAAGTCGCATGTCTTTCAAAACTCATACGTACGTCAGTCTCTGACATACCACATCCGTTATCAATTACTTGAACAATAGTTTTTCCTGCATCCTTGACAGAAAGCACAATGGATTTACTTCCAGCATCGATGGCATTTTCTACCAACTCCTTTACAACAGAGGCAGGTCTTTGTACCACTTCGCCGGCAGCGATTTGATTAGCTAATGATTCAGGTAATAAACGAATGACGTCTTGCATATAAACTTTTTTAGAAACACTTTTCTAGTTACAAAAATAAAGTCTTTTTGGAGGAAAAAAAATGCTTCGAACACTAATGAAGTGTAATCGAAGCATCTTTTGTAAGTTTAACAAGAAATCTATTTCATCAGTTTCTTATATTTCAATCTTTTTGGTGTAATATCACCAACTTCCTCTTTTCTCTTCGCTTCGTATTCTGAGAAGTTACCTTCAAAATATCTCACTTTAGAATCTCCTTCAAATACTAAAAGGTGAGTTGCTAAACGATCCAAGAACCAACGGTCGTGAGAAATAATAACTGCACAACCCGCAAAGTTTTCAAGTGCTTCTTCCAAAGCTCTCATAGTATTTACATCCAAGTCGTTGGTTGGTTCATCAAGAAGTAAAAGGTTAGAACCTGCTTTTAGCGTCATAGCTAATTGCACACGGTTTCTCATACCACCAGATAAATCACTTACTTTTTTAGATTGATCGTTCCCAGCAAAATTAAATTTAGAAACATAAGATCTTGAGTTGACTTGTTTTCCGCCAATCTCCATTAACTCATTCCCTTCAGAGATAGTTTCCCAAACAGTTTTGTTAGGATCCATGAGTGCATGTTCTTGATCTATGTAACCAATTTCAACTGTATCACCTACATCAAATGTACCATTTTGAGGAGCTAATTGCCCTGTAATTAATTTGAAAAGGGTTGTTTTACCAGCACCGTTTGGTCCAACAATACCTACAATACCAGCTGGAGGAAGAGTAAAGTTTAAGTTTTCGTATAAAACTTTATCACCAAATGACATGGTAACATCTTTGGCTTCAATTACTTTACCACCTAAACGAGGACCAGCAGGAATATAAAGCTCTAATTGTTGTTCTTTTTCCTTAGCTTCCTCATTTAATAAGTTTTCGTAAGAATTAAGTCTGGCTTTTTGTTTTGCATGTCTACCTTTTGGCGACATTTTAATCCATTCCAACTCTCTTTCTAAAGTCTTCTGACGTTTACTTTCTTTCTTATCTTCTTGAGCTAAACGCTTTTGTTTTTGATCTAACCAAGAAGAGTAATTACCTTTCCAAGGAATCCCTTCACCACGGTCTAATTCAAGAATCCATCCAGCAACATTATCGAGGAAGTAACGGTCGTGAGTTACGGCAATAACAGTACCTTGATATTGTTGTAAATGTTGCTCTAACCAGAATACTGATTCGGCATCCAAGTGGTTGGTTGGTTCGTCTAATAAAAGAACGTCAGGAGCTTGTAATAATAATCTACACAATGCAACTCTACGTTTTTCTCCACCTGATAAAACACCAATTTTTTGATCTTCAGGAGGACAACGAAGGGCGTCCATTGCTCGTTCTAATTTGCTATCTAATTCCCAAGCATCTAAGTGGTCTAACTTTTCTTGAACTTCTCCTTGTCTTTCAATGAGTTTGTTCATTGCGTCAGGATCTTCAAGTATCTCAGGTTCAGCAAATTTTAAATTTATTTCTTCAAATTCTTGTAAAAGATCAACGGTCTCTTGAGCACCTTCTTGAACAATTTCTTTCACGGTTTTTTCAGGATCTAATTGAGGCTCTTGTTCAAGATAACCAATACTATATCCATCAGAAAAAACGACTTCTCCACGGTATTCTTTATCTACACCTGCAATAATTTTTAAAAGAGAAGATTTACCTGAACCGTTTAAACCTAAAACACCAATCTTAGCTCCATAAAAGAAAGACAGGTAGATATTCTTTAATACTTGTTTATTGGGAGGGTATACTTTAGAGACTCCAGCCATCGAAAAGATGATGGTTTCGTTGTTGTTACTCATACAATTTAATGATAATTTGAACTTTATTTCTTCTTAATACGTAAATGTAAATGATAGAAATGTTTAAATACTAATAATTTACCTGTATTTAATCAATAAAAATTTGCAAAACACAAAGTATCATAGCATTTTGCATACTAATTCATAACTTTATTGAATAAAAACTAATGGGCTACTCGTTGATGAATGTTGTTAACATCCATTTAGTTTGTACAAGAACAAAGTATTAATCATTAAAATATTAGAATCTATAGATTTTATTGTTGTACCAAATTATATAAGTATTAATAATCATTAACATTATATTAGGTTTGAAAGAGACTATCACAACTATTGATCATACATTTATTTAAAAGTTGATCATTTAATAATTAATATGGCAGGTCGTTGATTGCCCTATTATTAAAGATAATCCTTCACCAATTTAGTTTAATAATTAATCAACAGCTTTTATTATCATTTAAAAATCAAACAAGCAAAAAAATAGCGATGTCAGATTCCCAAATTATCGAGCACAAGGAAATAACAGAGTACGGCTATGTACAAGATGGTAAAGTATTTTTAAGAGGATATTACCACTTCCAAGACAGAGAAATCGGTGTAGTTAGAGAAAGTAACGAAGAAAGTTTACAATATTTTGTCGACCGTTTTAAAATGGTAACAGAGAAAGTATTGGCTGTTCAAGAGGCTGTAAAAACAGCTGAGAACAAAGGTTCTTTCTTGATGAAGCTGATTCACATGAGAACTTATCTTGCTTCTTTCAATGGTTTAGGAGACTTTACAGAATTATATGAAATCATCAATGTTTTAGAAGATGAAATCAATGAATATATTGCTGTAAACAGAGATAAAAATTTAGAAATTAAGCAAGCATTACTAAAAGAAGCTGAAGAGTGGAAAGGTAGTACTGATTGGAAAGAAGCTTCTCTACGTTTCAAAGACATTAAAATGAACTGGATTAAAACTGGTTCAGCTCTAAAAGAAATTGAAGAGGATCTTTCAGAGAAGTTTAATGCTGCAATGGATGAATTCTACCAAAGTAGAACAGCATTCTATGCAGAACAAAACGAATTACACGAACAAAGTATCGATCAATACGAAGCTTTATTAATTAAAGTAAGACGTATCAACAGAAATGGTGGTGGTCAAGAATTCGTAGATGACGTTAAGAAAATACAAGACGATTGGAGAAATGTACCTATGGTTCCTAAAAGAAAAATGGGATTCATTGGTAGTGACTTCAAACGTGAAACTGCTAAATTCTTTGGTACACTAAATGGTGGCCAAGGTGGTGGTTACGGTCAACAACGCGGTGGCGGTGGTTACGGTCAGCAACGTGGCGGTGGCGGTTACGGTCAGCAACGTGGTGGTGGCGGTTACGGTCAGCAACGCGGTGGCGGCGGTTACGGTCAGCAACGTGGTGGTGGCGGTTACGGTCAGCAACGTGGTGGCGGTTACGGTCAACAAGATCGTGGTGGTTATGGCGGAGGCCAACAACGTGGTGGTTACGGTCAACAAGATCGTGGTGGCTATGGTGGAGGCCAACAACGTGGTGGTTATGGCGGAGGCCAACAACAACGTGGTGGTTATGGTCAACAAGATCGTGGTGGTTATGGCGGAGGCCAACAACAACGTGGCGGTTACGGTGATAGACCTCAACGTGGTGGCTATGGTGATAGACCTCAACGTAGTGGTTATGATCAACAAAGCGGTGGCGGATATAGCCAACAAGGTGGTGGCGGAGGTTACCAACAACGTGGTAACTATCAGCAACGTGAAAGCTATGGTCAAGATCGTCCAGCTTACAGCACTAGAGAAATGTCTCCTTCAAAGACACCATTACAGTCTAAGAAGGATCTATTAGATACAGCAGAAACTTACTTAAGCGACGGAGCTCCATTCAACATTGCTAACATTAAGCAATTACAAAATGGTTGGAAATCACTAGGTAAAGAGCCTTCTCAAGAAGACAAAGAGATGAACTTAAGATTCCGTATCGTTTGTAACGAAATCTTCGAATCTCACTTCTTAGAGCGCACTGCAAAGAATGAAGAGCCAGATTTGTATAGCTTATCTGATTTTGAGCAATTGAAAGTAAAATTAGACATCTTGAGAGAATCAATCCGTAAGGATGAGCAAGATTTATTTGAATTCAATGCAAAATACTCTTCTATTCTTTCTTCTGCAGCAGCAGAGCAAAATTCTGAGAATTATGCCTTGTACCAAGAAAGAAATAACTACGTGAATAAGTTGAAAACAAAACAACGTATCCTTAAGAAATTAGAGGATAAGTTATTAGCTATGTAAGCTTAATCACAATTTAAAAAAGGTACTTTGGATAATTTCCAGAGTACCTTTTTTTATACAGAACAAACCTTACTATCTTTACAATCAGTAAATTAAATAGACCTACCATATTAGTCCATCAAAATACATAATGAAATTTATGGCATGATATTTTAATATTAATTTTTTGAGTTGCTTAAATTTCATGATACACTACCAAAATGAAAAATATTAATAGATTTAAGATTCTTTTTTTGAGCCTAATTTTAGCCGTGACAGTACAAGTAAATGCTCAAATGGCAGATACATTAAGTAATCCACATTCCATGATGAATATTCAGAATTATGAAATGATGTGGAAAAAATCTCTTTGGTATAGAGTGAACTTGGGTACAAAAATTAATAATGGTTTTTTTGCTAGAAATCATGAGGTAACTCGTGTCATTATTGATGCAGTCAAAAATGATAAAATAATACCTTATTCTAGTGACTCATTAGATATCAGAATAACAAAAGAAGATTTTCTGAAACGTCTTATTATTCCTCAAACAGTTAATAGTGAAGATGAATATGAAGATGATGACGCAGCTTGGGGAGATGTGAATGGAATTACTATCAAAAAGAATGATGGTCAAAAGCCAGGTGATGAATATGATCCTACAAGACTATGGGTTATCGAATTAAAAGTGGATAGAATTTTTGATAAAAGAAGATCTAAAATGTATAATGACCTTGTTGCAGTGAATTTAATTATTCCTGCTCAAGAGAATCCAAAAGGAATTGATATTGTTTTAGGTTCTTTCTCTTTCAGAGAATTAAATGATAAAGTATTCCATGCCAAAGCAGAAGATGGTAGTTTAGTAAATGACCCAGATGCTATTTGGTATAATGGTGTTAACCCTGCCCAGCATAGAAACTTAGGTGAAGCTTTCGCTCTAGAGTTATGGGACGGAAGGCTAATAAAATTTGAAAACCCTCAAGACAATTCAATTATCATGATGTATGGTAATGATAGAAGGTCTTTATATCAATCTCAAGAAGCTGTATACAAGTTAATGGAATACGAAGCTCTTCTTTGGGAGTATTAGATAATAAAACATTCAATATATATATGGTCATATCTTATTAAAGGTATGACCTTTTTTTGTAATTTACATTCCATAATGTCATACATACTTATAAGCTAACAATGAAAAAACTTACCTTTTTAATCATTTTTACTTTTTTGTCTTTTTTAATTTCATGTGATACAACTTCTAATTCTGACAGTAGTAAGAATGTGGGGTTCAGAAATTTTTTGGATGAAATATCATTAAAACAAAATATATCTTTCACTTTTAGAGAGAGTATTCTAGAGGATAAAACCAATGAATGGTTAGATCAGCAAATGGGGTATTATCAAATTACTCCAGAAGTAAAAGGTCAATACAAATGGACTGCACGAAATACTTTGGTCTTTTCTCCTGAACAAGGTTTTGAACCAAGTACATCATATTCATTAACACTATCAAAAGAAGCTTTAGCTAAAGAAGGTATTCACCTAAATAATGATGAATTAAAATATTCTTTTGCTACCCCTAAACTAAAAATCGAGGAATCTCTAGGACGATGGACGAATCGTTTACAAGGTAAGCCAATCCCTACCTTAATCCTTAATTTTAATTTTATGATTGATCCTGAAAGTGTACATCAACAACTAACAGTAAAATCTAAAGAAGGGAAAAAAATTGAAACGGAATTACTGACCTCTGGTAAATCAAATGAGGTTCAGTTTAAGTTGAAAGGAGTATCTCCAGAAACAAAAAATCAGCCGTTACATATAGAAATAAAAAAAGGCGTTGGTATTACTAAGAATATAAAAACGGATTACGAATTAGCGTCATCAAGCTTTATACCTCAAGTAGATGAGTTAAAAATTAACAATGTTGATACTAATATTGATGGTGATGAGATGAGTATCATCATAAAAACCAATCAAGAATTAGTGGTAGAGAATATCAAATCGAATATTTTAATTTTACCTAGAGTTAGCTTTGAAGTAGAAAAATTAAATGAAGGTATACAGTTAAAAGGTAATTTTAAGTTAGGGTATAACTATACGGTTACACTTAAAAAAGGCATAAAAGGTATTTTTAATACGTCTTTAAAAGAGCAGGTAAAAAGAACTGTTGTTTTCGGTGAAGTGGATCCAGTAATTTCTTTTGTTGATAAGAAGTCATTGTACATGTCGCCGAAAAGTGAAAAAGCAATTGACCTAAAAATTGTCAATGTTCGTAATGTTGATATTGATGTGTATAAGATTTACAAAAATAACTTATACTCTTATTTTGATGATAACAACCTATATTCTGAAAGCTCATATTCATATTATGGTCCAAAATTTAGAAAGCTAGGCGATAAAGTATTTTCTAATCATAACGTGTCTGTAAGTGGTATGAAGTCTAGTGGACATATAAAGTCGTTATCATTAGATTTTCTAGATGAAAGTAAATTTAAAGGAGTTTATGTTGTAGAAGTTAGAAGTTCTAGCAAAAGGTATTTGTTGGCTCGTAAAATGATTTCAATATCTGATATTGGCCTAATTGCTAAAAAAGGGAAGAACTCTTTATTGATCTATGCCAATTCTATTGCAGATGCCTCTCCTTTATCCAATGTGAAAGTCACTTTAGTTTCTCAAAACAACCAAGAAGTATATTCTTTATCTACAGATGGGAAAGGTGTAGCAAATTTTAAAGATCTAGATAAAAATGTAAAAGGGTTTGATATTGAAATGCTTTATGCTGATCAAGGTGAAGATTTCAATTACATGAGTTTCATGCAATCTAGAATTTCTACTTCAAGATATGATGTTGGAGGAAGATACTCTAATACATCAAATTTAATGGCCTTTTTGTATGGAGATAGAAATTTATACCGACCAGGTGAAATACTCTACTATAAAACCATTGTAAGAACGGACAATTGGGAAGTAGTTAAACAACCTATCAATGTCAATATTTATTTGCCGGATGGAAATTTATTAAAATCAGAAAGAGCGCAGCTAAATGATGAAGGCTCTTTTGAAGGTAATGTTCAATTAATGGATGCATCTGTAACGGGTAGTTACAGTATTGAGGTAGCAACAGGTAATAATATCATTTTATCATCAAAAAAAATTAGTGTAGAAGAGTTTATGCCTGATAGGATTAAGGTGAACGCTACATTAAATAAACAAACTTATGAAGTATCTGAAAAGTTGAACACCTCATCAACAGTGCTAAATATGTTTGGCCCTCCAGCAGCAAATAGAAATTATGAAGTGGATTTATCCTTATCAAGGATAAATATGGTAGCAAAAGATTTTAATGACTATAAGTTTAATATTGAAGGCAAAATTTCACTTCATTTAGACGATCATTTAAGAACAGGTAAAACAGACGCAGAGGGTAAATTTTCAGAATCTTTCGACCTTCCAAAATATTTAAAAAATAGCGGTTTACTAAAAGCAAAAGTATACACAACTGCTTTTGATGAAACAGGTAGACCCGTTAGAAGATTAAATAAGGCAAATGTTTCTACACAACCTTATTACATTGGTATTAAGTACGGTGAACATTATGTAAAAACAAGATCTAATATAGATGTTCCATTAGTTGCAATAGATGCCAATCAGAAAAAAGTAAACAATGCAGAAGTAGAGGTTAAATTGTACCGTTATGAATGGCACTCAGCTATGGAAAGGTCGTATAATAACCGTTATAGATATGTCTCTAGATATAAAGAAATCTTAGTGGAATCTAAAAAGATGAAATTAGGAAGCAATTCTAAATATACTTTCTTCCCTAAGGTGTCTGGTGAATATGAATTGAAAGTTTCTATTCCGGGTGCTAGTACCTATACAAGTATGAATTATTATGCTTATGGTTGGGGAGATGTATCAAGTACAGCTTTTGAAGTAGATAAAGAAGGAAGAGTAATCATTGAACCAGAAAATGATTCTTATGTAGTTGGCGAAAAGGCTAAAATAGTATTTAAGACACCATTTGCTGGTAAATTATTAGTGACAATTGAAAAAGATGAAGTCATTTCTCATCAAGTAATTGAGACAAATAATAGAATGGCTTCTTTAGAAATTCCTATCAAAGAAGAGCATTTACCCAATATATTCGTTACAGCTACTTTAATAAAAGGAGCAAAAGATAATGAATTGCCACTTACAGTAGCACATGGTTTTAAATCGATAAAAGTAAACAGTATTGAAAGAGATCTTCAGCTAGAAATTAAAGCTACTGAGGTCAGTAGATCTAGAACAAGGCAAACTGTAGAGGTTCAAACACAACAGAAAGAGAAAGATGTTGAAATAACTGTAGCAGTAGTTGATGAAGGAATTTTACAGATTAAAAACTATAAAACTCCAGATCCATTAGGGTATTTTTATCAAAATAGAGCCTTACAAGTAAGTACTTTTGATTTGTATCCGAAAGTGATGCAGTTTAAGAAACAAGCCAATAGTTTTGGTTCTGATATGGCTAATTTGGGAGCGAGAGCCAATCCAATGGTAAATAATCGTGTAAAATTGTTATCGTATTGGTCGGGTACTCTAAAAACAGATCATCAGGGTAAGGTAAAATATACTTTTGATATTCCAGAGTTTTCAGGAGAACTAAGAGTAATGGCAGTGGCTTCTAAAGGGAATGCTTTTGGTAGTGCAGATAAGGCTATGAAAGTACGAGATCCTTTGGTAATGAGTACTGCTTTACCTCGTTTCTTAAGCCCTTCTGATGAAAATGATGCGAGTATTACATTAACCAATACAACAGAAAAGCCACTTACGGTAACTACTAATATTAAAATAGAGGGTGCTTTAGAGGTAGATAAGACGCAATTCTCATCAGTAAGTATTCCTGCTAATTCAGAAAAGCAGTTAACATTTAAGTTAAAGGCACAAAACACAGTAGGAGAAGGTAAAGTAACAGTGACTGCTAAAGCTCAAAATGAAGAGTTTATATCATCTACAAATATCAATGTGAGACCATCGACAGGTTTGTTGAAATCGGATGGTAATGGCATTATTAAAGGTGGACAATCTGTGAAAGTGGATTTAAAAGAAGATTATATCAAAGAATCAATTAGTGGTAAATTGATGTTATCTAAATCACCTTTAGTGGGCTTCTCAAAAGACTTGAGTTATTTGATACGTTATCCTTATGGATGTGTAGAGCAAACAACTTCTGCAGTCTTCCCTCAATTGTATTTAGGAGAATTAGCAGATAAGTTTAACAAAGCAGATAATAAAGGTACAAGAGATTACAACATTAACGAGGCGATTAGAAAGCTACAAAGTATGCAAATGTATTCTGGAGGCTTGTCTTATTGGCAGGGTGGTACATATGTAAGTGAATATGGTTCTGTATATGCAGCACATTTCTTAATTGAGGCGAAAAAACAAGGCTACGATGTAGATGGAAATGTACTTGGTAAATTACTATCTTATGTAGGAAAGTTAGGGGCTAAGAAAGGGAAGAAGCCTTATTACTATTATACTAACGGTAGTAGAACAAGAACTACAGTTTTTGATAAAACATCTATTTATGCTTTGTATGTCCTTGCTGAATCTGGCTCTAGGGATATTGCATCAATGAATTATTTTAAGAAGTATAAAGCGGATTTAGATATTTCATCTCAATATCTTTTAGCATCAGCTTTCTTAAGGGTTGGAGATCAAAAGACCTATCGTTTGTTACTACCAAAAGCTTTTGAAAATACGAATCCAGAAAAAGAATTTGGCGGTAGTTTCTCTTCATACATTAGAGATTTAGCATTAGCTTTAAATTCAATGATCGAAAATGATCCTCAAAATAGTCAGATTGGTACTTTAACTAAAGAGCTTTCTGAAGCTATGAAAGGAGAGAAATATATGTCAACTCAAGAAAGAGCATTTGGATTACTTGCCCTTGGTAAGGTGTTGAAAAAAGCTGCAAACCAATCTGTTTCTGCTAAAGTAGTTGTGAATGGTAAAACCATTAAAAGTACTATGGGAGACGATTTGATTATTACTTCAAACAATGTAGTTGGACAAGAAGTAAATATTCAAACAGAAGGAAGTGGTGAGATGTATTATTTCTGGGAGTTAGAAGGAATTAATAATTCAGGTAATTATGTAGAAGAGGATAAGGGCTTAATGGTAAGAAGAAACTATTACTCTAGATCTGGGACACAATTATTTTCTAACAGCTTCAAACAAAATGATTTGATTGTTGTGGAGGTGACTTTGAAGTCTGCTAAATCAGATATTGAAAATGTTGTAGTTACGGATATGTTACCTGCAGGGTTTGAAATTGAAAACCCTCGTTTAGGTGATATTCCTGGCTTGAAATGGACAAAAAATAAATCCGCATATCCTGAACATGTTGATTTTAGAGATGATAGAGTGAACTTTTTTGTAAAAGCAACAGCAAATGAGAAGAAATTCTATTATGTTGTAAGAGCAGTGAGTAAAGGTACCTTTAAACAAGGTCCTGTAAGTGCAGATGCAATGTACAATGCTGCATACCACTCATATCATGGAGCAAAAACAATAAGAGTTGATTAATTTCAAAATTACATATCAAATGATCTTTAAAAGTAGGGTAAATCTTTTTGCCCTACTTTTATTGTTCTTAATGTATACGGATTTAAGCGCTCAAGATAGTGTTTCATTAAAATGGGATATCAGTGATTATACTATTAAATCACCCATAAAAAATAACGATTCAAAAATATTTCAGGATAGCACTCATTTAGTTCATCATGTTGATTCTACCTTATTCCATTTAAAAAATGAGGGCTATTTATTTTGTACCATTGATACAGTGGTTCAAAAAAATAAAGAGAGAATCTATAGTTTGTATTTAGGTCCTAAATACGATCATGTGTTTATTAATACAGGAAAAGTAGGTGATCAGATACTGAATAGTAGACTTTGGAAAGGAAACTCTGAATTTAAAAAAGTAGTACCTCGACATTTAGAAAAAGCTAAATATCAGGTAGTAGAATATTACGAAAATCAAGGGTATCCATTTACAAAAGTATGGACAGATTCTATGTATTTTAAAGGAAATGACCTCTATTCAAATTTAAATATTGACCTTGGAGATAAAGTGATTTTTGATACACTAATCGTCAAAAGAGATCGTCCACTTGGAGTTCATAAACAGTTTTTTGAAAGGTATTTGGGTTTAAAAAAAGGCGAATCTTTTAGTCAACGAAATGTAGATAGAGCCGAGGTAATTATTAAACAAACTCCTTATTTAAAACTTACAGATTCTATTGATGTAGTTTTTGAGTATGGTAGGGCAATGGTAGAAATTCCATTAGAAAAAAGAAAAGCAAGTAGAGCAGACGGCCTAATTGGTTTAGCTCCTAATGAATCGGATGATGGAAGTGTGTTAGTCACTGGACAGGTTTTATTAGATATACATAATCCGTTTGGTACAGGTAAACGCTTTTTTATTGATTGGAAAAAACCAGATCAACATTCTCAATGGTTTAAAGGTAGTTATGAACATCCACGTTTTTTCAAATCAAAAATGGATGTAGGTTATAATATTAACCTTCAAATTCAAGATTCAACCTTTATAAAAGTGGCCAATGAAGTTCTCTTGAAAAGAAGAGTAGGAGTAAAAGGAGCAGTTCAATTAGGAGTAAAATGGGAAAGTAGTAGATTACTTAGAGAGTTGAATGAACAAGCTGTTGATACTTTAAACGATACGAAAAGTACACTATACTCTGTTGGATATATGTGGCAAGACTTAGATGATTTAATGTTTCCAACTAGAGGATTTAAATTTTTTCTAAAAGGAGCAGCAGGACAAAGAAACATTATATATAATCCATCATTTGATCAAGCGGTGTATGAAGGTATACCAGAACAATCTTTAATGTTTGATTTACATCTTGAAATAGAATATTACTTTGGACTTTTAAAATGGATGGATGCTTATTTGAAAGTAGAAGGTGCTCAAATGATTACAGAAAAGCTTTTTAAAAACGAATTATATCGTTTAGGAGGTTTTAATTCTATCAGAGGGTTTATTCAAGGAGAATTTTTTGTTGATAAATATGCTTATATCACATTTGAACCTCGAATCAATATGGGAGGAAATTCTTATTTATTTGCCTTCTCAGATATTGGTATCACCAGTCAAAATGAAGAAACGGATATTCCCATTGGTATTGGAGCAGGAGCAAGCTTAGAAACAAAGACAGGTATTTTTTCTATTGCTTATGCGATAGGTAAAAACAATCAAATCCCATTTAGTACTCAATTAGCAAAAATCCACTTTGGATTTATAGGTGTATTCTAAAACTGAAATCCATAATTAACATTTACCCCTTTTTTTAAGCTGAATTAACACTGTGTACACCTCATAACATTAATTGATGTGAAATTTTATAAAATATAAACTACTTATTATCAGTGTTTAATACTTCTTGTGTACATTGAATTTATATTCATTCACTCCGATTGATCCTATCGGGTGTCTATATGAATAGGCAAAATACATTAACTCATTCAGTACAAATTGAAAAACATATTTGTCAACTTTCTTTCTATAGTATTCAAATATGATAAGTGTCAAATTAAATTATTAAGGAGTACTGATAAAAAACTTTTTGGTCCATTTAGGAAATTAAACACCTACTCCACATGTTAGAAGATGAATTATTAATCAAAGGATGTAGAAATGGTGATAAGCGTATTCAAAGAAAACTCTATGAACAGTATAGCGGCGTATTAATGGCCGTTGCTTATCGCTATGCCAAAACGGAAGAAGATGCAAGAGATATTCTTCAAGAAGCCTTTGTCAAGATTTTTAAGAATATCAATACTTTCAGAAATGAATCCTCATTAAAACACTGGATGAGGAGGATTGTAGTCAATACAGCAATCAATTTCCAAAGATCAAAACTGTATTTATATCCTATGATGGATGTAAATGATATGTATGATTTAAAGGAAGAGGCAATGGCTTTACATGATTACAGTTTTCAGGAATTATTAAAATTGCTACAAAAATTGCCCGATGGTTGTAGAGTAATTTTCAACTTATATGCTATTGAAGGATATAAGCATAAAGAAATTGCTGAAATGACAGGAGTAACAGAAGGAACTTCAAAATCTCAATTTGCAAGAGCTCGAAAGTTACTTAAGGCCATGATTGAAGAATCAGAAATAGAAAGATACAGCTATGCAAAAGAAAGAGGATAAAAAAGATGAATTTAATGAAGTATGGGCTGATGCTTTTAAAAATGAAGAGATCAATCCACCTTTAGATTTATGGGATGATATAGAAGAAGAGGTCGATAAAATAAATGAGAAGAAAAACACCTTCAATATATTTAGAGCAGCGGCCGCTATTATTACGTTTGGTTTACTTTCTAGTTTCTTAATAAAGTACGATGTGCCCGTAGCTAGTGGCTATGAGTTAGGATCAATCTCTTATTCAACTGCAAGAAATATTCAAGAAGCATCAATGCTTCCTACAGATTTTTTCTCTTCATCATTTGATGATAGCAAAGAAACAATTGAGCTTTTTAAAGAAAAGTATATTGCTCCATCAAAGAAATTAATTAAAGAAATAGAAAACCCATTTACGGTTGCTAAGGTAAATAGTAGGGTAATCGATAAGGAGACGAAAAAAGTTTATTACACAGAACTTGGATCAATAGAAGAAGATCCTAAAGATTTTTCTGATCAAATATTGATGGCCAGACAATCCCCATCATCTATTGAAAAGAAAGTAAAAAAGGAAAAATATTTAAAGGTTGAAGTAGGAGCAGTGCAAGTTGATCCTAATTTAAAATGGAATGACCACAATATTGGTCAAAAAACAAATACAACATCAATTGCTCTTAAAGGAGGAATTAAGATGAATGAAAATGTATTTATTGAACTTGGTGCTCAATTCATACAATATTCATTAAATGCATCCTTAAACGATCAAAATGTTGCAGTTAATCAAAAACAAATCTCTATACCTGTAGCTGTTGGCTATAAAGTAAACGTAAGTAAAAAAGTAAACTTAGATGTTTTCGCAGGTGTTGCAGCAGATTTTGTATTTGATCAGAAAGTAGAGGGAGGAACCATTGAAGAAAATACCCTAGTAAGAAATGCTGTAAGTAATACCTCTAATATTTCTGCTAATGTGGGTGCTTCTTTAAATTATAAATTAGCTCCAAAGACTTCTATTTCTGTTGGAACAATGTATGGAAGTCAATTACTTGATAACAGTCAACACGATGAAATCACATCAAGTAATAGTGCACTTACGCTAAGTATGGGTTTAAAATATAATATCATATAAAAAATTATCAGCTCTTTCAAGAGCATTAATAAACTAAACAACAAACATAAAAAGGCTACCGATATTGGTAGCCTTTTTTTTTAAGCAATTTAGTTTATCAATTAGAATTTCCTTCTTCATTTGCCTGTCTGGCAAAATCCATTATATTTTTTATCGTTTGGGAACGAGGCGATATCTCTAGTTTATTCAACGTTTCTTTTACTTGTAAACTGTCGTCTACAAATTTTTCGCAATTGGGTTCAGACAAAACTTTTTCAAGTTCTTTCGCTGAAAAATGAATGTCTTGATCACTTTTGTATACTAATAATACAGCTTTGTTAAGACACTCTTTGGTAATTTGTTTTTTGTCTAATTGCATGATTAGCGTTTTCACTTTGTTGCTCCATCATCTTGCGAAGATTAATGAGGGCATAACGCATTCTACCTAAAGCAGTATTAATACTAACTCCTGTAGAATCTGCTATTTCTTGGAAACTCATTTGCATGTAATGACGCATCACTAAAACTTCACGTTGAGAATCTGGCAACATATCCACTAATGCTTTTACATTAGCTTGTGTTTCTTTTAATATTTTTTGATCCTCAATAGAGTTTTCAGAAAAATCTAAAGTATCAAAAACGCTACTTCCATCCTCCATAACAATTGTTGGATATCTTTTCTGCTTACGGAAATGATCAATTGCCATGTTGTGTGCAATACGAGAAATCCAAGGCATAAATTTTCCCTCTTCATTATACTTACCAGCACGGATCATTTTGATGGCTTTTATAAATGTATCCTGCAAAAGGTCTTCAGCAACAAACTCATCTTTTACAATAAGTAGAATACTAGTAAATAATTTGTTTTTGTACTTATTTAATAGCTGCTCAAATGCTGCTTCGTTTCCATTCAGATATTGTGATATTAAATCTTGATCAGAAATAGTATAATTGTTCATGCCTCGCATTGTTATAACGTTGATAATATATTGCTTATTGTAAACGCTTTATGATAACTTTTGAAAAAATACAATTAGTCTGCGTTTTCAATTTTTAGTAGTAAGTTCTTTTATTGACTTATGTAAATATTTGAAAATGTTGGTAATATTCAAATTTCTTTATCTAAGGAAAAGTAGTGTTCATCGAAAAAATGTGTACATTCATCTAAGTAGGGGTGTAGATACCTCTGATAATCAATTGCAATCAATAATTAATACAATTTGTTCTGAGTATTTTTATATTTTAATTTTGATTATTAGTATCGCATAAAAATGATGTAATATTTAAAAAGTACAATTTATTGATGGTTTTATCAGAAGATGATAAGTACATGAAGATGGCTCTTCAATTAGCGAAGGAAGCATTTAAAGAAAATGAAATTCCTGTAGGAGCTGTTGTAGTAGCTGAGGGTAAAGTGATTGGTAAAGGGTACAACCAAACCGAAAAGTTGAATGATCCTACTGCTCACGCTGAAATGTTAGCAATAACAGCAGCGACAAATTATTTAGGTAGTAGACATTTACAGAATTGTACTTTATATGTTACTCTAGAACCTTGTGCTATGTGTGCAGGAGCAATATTCTGGGCACAAGTAGGAAGAATTGTATATGGTGCAACTGATGAAAAGCGTGGATTTAATGCATATTCTTCTAAATTAGCTCATCCAAAATCAAAATATACAATAGGTGTTATGAAAGAAGAATGCCATCAATTACTGATGGATTTTTTTAAACAACTTAGACTGAAAAGAAAAAAATAATGGAAAAAGAAATCATTAATGAAATAGAGAATCTAATCAAAGAGGAAAAATTTGATGGTTTAGAAGAAAAACTTCAAGCTTTTCAGGGAGAGCAGAAAGGAAGAGAACTTCTTGGCCTTTGTTATTTAGGACAATGGAAAAATGAAGAAGCTGAAACTGTTTTCGAATCGCTAACATTAGATTTTCCTGAAATAGCTGATTATCATTATTATTATGGAGCAAGTTTAGGTCAACAGGCTAAAGGAGCAAATATGCTAAAGCTGATGAGTATTGCACCTAAGTCTAAGGCCGCATTTGAAACAGCTTTAAATTTAGATCCAGAACATGTACCGGCACATTGGGGATTACTCAGGTATTATGGAAATGCACCTGCAATGTTTGGTGGAGAACCTAAATGTAGAGAATATGCAGAGTCATTAAAGAAATTCAATGAAAAAGAAGCTCAAGATGCTTTCAGTTTTATTGATCAAAAATTCAACTAAAATTGTAAACAATAAAAAACCACTTCCCAAAAATGAGAAGTGGTATTGGGGGTAAAGAATCCCAATAATTAACCGCTGTAAGTAATGTTAGTCAGGAAAGGTTATTTTTGTGTGGCAATTTGAGCTGCCAATATAGATTGTAAAAGATCACTTCCTTTACCGTTTCCTTGCCCTGAGAAATATTGCTCAGGTAATTTGATTTTACTAATGTTGGCCCATTTTACTGAATCTTTTCTAAATTCCCAATATGATTTTTGTTCAGGAGTAAGACCAGAGTTCACTAACTGCTTGTTGGCATATGCTTTTGTTTCTGCATTTACCTTTTCAGTTTTTGCTTCCAATTGAGCTGTTTCATATTTAATTTTCGCCAATTTTTTATTGGTTTCTTCTTGTTTTAATTGCGTTTCAATAGCAATTAAACTTGAAACTTGCTCTTTTTCTCTTTTTACTCTTTCTTCTGCTTTGTCTCTTTCACCCTCTGCAAGGATACGAGACTGTGCCGCTTTAGCTGTTTCAATTCTTTGAATCTCCAATTGACGTTTTGCCGATTCATCTCTTTGTGTCTCCAATCGTTTTTTAAATGAAGACTCCATATCGATAGACGGTAATACTACTTGAGAAATTAAGATGTGGTTATCAGAAATCTCGTTGGGTATACGTTTGTACTTCCCTTGATTATCTACGATTTTCTCTACCATGTACTTCTTTCTAATTTCTTTGATTTCACGATTACTTTTTTGAATTGAACTATCAAAAAGAGTATCAGCCATTTCAATCTTTCTTACTTCATAAGAACCATCTTTTAATTGTTCTTCAAAAGTTTGACGAAATGATTGTGCATCACCAGAAATATAATCTTGTGCGGCATACATATAAGCAGTATTGACTAGTTGTTCTCTAATCGTAGGAATTAATGTCATTGACACTAAGTTTTCTTGAGATCTGAATTTTACTGCCACTTCTATAAATGCTTCTTCTGTTGTTGGCATTTGTACTCTTACAGAAGGATAACCCAAAGCCGTTACTTGATCAATAAAACGAATAGGTACTGGCTTCATGGATGAATTGTCATCATCTTCAACATCTTCAGTTGTAATATCAATGTATTTACTCCAAGATTGAACTTTACCAAACCAAGTAAAGTGATAACCTTCTGACATAAATGCTGACTTTTGACCGTTAGGATAGGTAACAAAGTACTGGTATCCTGGCTCTGACCACATAATAGCATTAGATAATACCATAATTATCAGAGCTGAAACGAATGTTAGACCGCCAATTTTGGGTTTAAGTACTGGATAGTTTTTACTTAGTGATGGAATCACGCTCAATACACTATAGACAATACACAAAAAGACGATAAGGTATAATAGGAGAGTCATAATTTTAGATAGTTAATATTTTATAATGTTAAATCATATAATAATCATAACGAGTCTATTTGTCTCATAGGACGTGTTTTGACTCCTTATTTAAATATGTTTAACAATCAATGTTAAATTATTGATAGTTTGTAACTTTTTGAAATACAATAAAAAAGGCTTCGAGTATCGAAGCCTTCTTCATAAAAAATATATTCAAGACTAGTTATTATCTACCAATACGTTTGTAGTGATTGATATTCTAGTTGTTGATTTTGCATTGGAATAAACAGTAATTGGTTTATTCTGAACACCTCTTTTACCACGAGAATTGAATTTTACTAAAATTTGTCCTTCGTCGCCTGGAGCTATTGGTTCTTTTGGCCATTTTGGAGCAGTACATCCGCAAGTAGTAGTAACATTAGTAACAACTAAAGGTGCGTCTCCTGTATTTGTAAACTTAAAAGTGTGCTCTACAACATCACCTTGATGGATGTCTCCGAATTCATAAGTGTTTTCTGCAAATGTTATTACAGGTCCTGCTGCATCTTGTGCATTTACAGCAAGAGCAAATAAACTGATTAAAAAAGTAAATAAAACCTTTTTCATGATATATAAATGTTAATCAAAAAATTAATTCTTATTCTTGAATTTTACTATTTCCTAAAAGTTATTTTGATTCACAATTTAGGAATTTCTCATAGAAAAGAGAATTAACTCTGAAGCATAGAATAATTGATTTGATAATTAATAAGCAAAAACCTTGTCATCTTTTCTATTTTAAATAATTTAATCACTAAATCAATTCGTAAATCTAAAATTCACTTCAAAATATCTGATTCTAAATTACATTAATTCAAAATTGCTATAGACAGAAATTTATTTTTTGATGTTTTTATTCTTAAATTGAAAACAGACAAACATCCAAAATGACAAATAATTTTAATACTAAACATGAAAAAAACTCATAAGTACGATATGGGCGTTATAGGTAACTGTGCGTTTATGGCCTATATTGATACAAAAGCTAGTGTGCGTTGGTTGTGTTGGCCAAGATTTGATAGTAGTTTTATTTTCGGTGATTTACTTGATGATGAAAAGGGTGGAGAGTTCTCTGTTAAACCTACTGCGAAAATCATAGAAACGAAACAATATTATATTACCAACACCAATATTCTTGTTACAGAAGTGTATACAGAAGAAGGTAACTTTAAAGTAACCGACTTTGCTCCACGTTTTGAACAAGACGACCGTTATTATAAGCCTTTAATGATGATCAGAAAGATCGAACCATTAAAAGGTACTCCGTCAATTAAAGTAGTTTGTAATCCAACAGGTGAATATGGTGAGTTTACACCAGAAAAATCTCAAGGGTCTAATCATATCAGATATCTGGGATATGATCAACATATGCGCTTAACTACAAATATTCCGCTTTCTTATGTAATGGAAGAAAATCCATTTGTGTTGAGTGGAGCAGTTTATACGGTTTTAACTTATGGAGCACCATTAGAAGCTGCTATTGAAGCAACATCGGAGGCTTTCTTTACTAAAACCAAAAGATATTGGAGAAATTGGGTGAAATCAACATCTATTAGTTTCTTCCATCAAGAAAAATTAATTCGTTCTTCTCTAATTCTTAAAATTCATCAATATGAAGATACTGGAGCTATTATCGCCTCAGGAACAACTTCATTACCTGAATACCATAAGAGTACTCGAAATTGGGATTATAGATATTGTTGGATGAGGGATTCTTTCTATACACTGAATGCCTTTAACAATATTGGTCACTTTGAAGAAGTAGAAGCTTACTTCAAATATATCGAGAATGTTACTCGACAAGAGGAAGACCGTTACCAGCCACTATATACTATTACTGCTCAAAAGCAGATTACAGAAATTGAAATGCCTTTAAAAGGGTATTTGGGAGAAAATAAACCAGTAAGAATTGGTAATGATGCTTATACTCATATTCAAAATGATGTATATGGACAGGTATTAACATCATTATTACCTCTTTATGCCGATAAGCGATTTACAAATAAGTATCGTATGCACACAAAGAATTTGGTAGAGCATACTTTACAGAAAATTGCTGATACTATGGAGGAGAAAGATGCAGGACTTTGGGAATTTAGAGATAGACCTGGACATTACTGTTATACTTTCTTATTCCACTGGGCAGGGGCATCAGCTGCCTATAAAATGGCTCAATATTTTGACGACGTAAAGATGGCAGACAAAGCCTTAAAAATTAAGGAAAGAGCTGCAGAAATGATCGAACGTTGTTATGATGAAGAAACGGGAGTATATATGCAAGCAGCAAACTCTAAAGATATGGATGCTTCTTGTTTGCAATTGATTACTATGAACTATCTTGATCCTAATTCAGAAAGAGCAAAAAGACATCTTGCTGGAATGGAAAAAGAATTGATGGCCAAAGATGGATTATTCTATCGTTACCGTCACGTTGATGATTTTGGAGCTCCTGAAACTACTTTCTTAATATGTGCTTATTGGTACATTGAAGCTTTAGCTTGCGTAGGAAGAGTGAAAGAAGCAATTGAATACTTTGAAAAAGTAAGTAGCTATGCTAACCATGTTGGTTTGTTATCAGAAGATGTAGATTCTAATGATGGAAGCCAGTGGGGTAATTTCCCTCAAACATACAGTCATGTAGGTTTGATGAATGCCGCTTACAGAATTTCGAAGAAATTAGACCTTCCTAATTTCTTGTAATAAATAGGGGGACTTAAAGTTAAGGGCAGTTGTAGCAATACAATTGCCTTTTTTATTTTCCGAGGAGGATGGATTTAAATATTACAACAACAGCTAAAACAGTTAATCCGATATATTCGATTATTTTCATGAGATGAGGGTAATTATTTTAAGTAGTGCTATGTTTAATTGACAAATGAATGAAGCAGGTGGACAGGAAATAGTAGTATTATTTTCTTTTGTGCTATTTAATCTGTCTAGATGTCAGTGTAATGAGTTGTTTTTAAGTGAGTTAGTGACTTTTTGTCTTAAGTTTTATTAAATAATTGATGCGATGTGGAAATTATGTCTTAAAAAGCATTTTTGAACGGTTATTGGTCAATGGGTATATGTAAAATTTAATTGAGTCTCTATAACTTAAATTAATAATCAAAGAATATGAATTTTGAAAAATATACAATCCGTTCTCAAGAGGCATTGCAAAAAGCACAAACTATTGCGAAGGGATATCAACAACAAATTATTGAAAAAGGACACATTTTAAAAGCAATTATCGAACAAGAAGATAATATGATTACTTTCTTGACTAATAAGATAAAAGCAGATAAAATAGCCTTAGATCAACAATTGGATAGTATTGTTTCTACTTATCCAAAATCTTCTGGAGATAATCCGTACTTATCCAACGAAGCAGCAAAAACGCTTCAGGATGCGGAAAGATATATGTCAGAAATGGGTGACGAGTTTGTCGCTGTAGAACATATATTAATAGGTCTTTTACAAGGAAATGATAAAGTTGCTCAACTTTTAAAGCAATCGGGTTTTACCAATGACTATTTGAAAAAGGCGATTACTGAACTTCGTAAAGGAGGTAAAGTCACAGACCAAAATGCTGAAGGACAATATCAATCTTTAGAACGATATGCAGTAGACCTTACTCAACTAGCTAGAGATGGTAAGCTTGATCCTGTTATAGGCAGAGATGAGGAAATTCGTAGAGTACTTCAAATACTTTCACGAAGAACTAAAAACAATCCAATGTTAATTGGTGAGCCTGGAGTAGGAAAAACAGCTATTGCCGAAGGGTTAGCACAAAGGATAGTGGCAGGGGATATACCTGAAAATTTAGAAGATATTTCGATTGCGTCTTTAGATATGGGGGCGTTGGTTGCTGGAGCAAAGTATAAAGGAGAGTTCGAAGAAAGACTCAAAGCAGTAATCAAAGAAGTACAAAGTGCGGAAGGAAAAATCATCTTATTCATCGACGAAATCCATACATTAATTGGTGCGGGTGCCGGAGGTGATAGTGCTATGGATGCAGCTAATTTATTAAAACCTGCTTTAGCGAGAGGGGAATTAAGATCAATTGGTGCAACTACATTAAAAGAGTATCAAAAATACATCGAAAAAGATAAAGCTCTTGAAAGAAGGTTTCAGCCGGTAACAATTGGTGAACCTACTGTAGATGATGCGATTTCTATTTTAAGAGGTATCAAAGAAAAATACGAAGTACATCACGGAGTAAGAATTAAAGATGATGCAATTATAGCGTCAGTAGAATTATCCAATAGATATATTTCTGATCGTTTTCTTCCTGATAAAGCCATTGATTTAATGGATGAAGCTGCTGCAAGAATGCGTATACAAATGAACTCAATGCCTGAAGAAGTCGATGAGATCAAACGTAAAGTGATGCAACTTGAAATTGAAAGGGAAGCCATTCGAAGAGAAAATGATAAAGAGAAAGAAAATATAATAACTGATCAAATTCGTTTGCTAACAAGTAAATTAAACGAACTTGAAGATGAGTGGAAAAGAGAAAAACAAACTCTTGATACCATTAAACAGTTAAAAGTAGATATCGATAAATATAAGATTGAAGCTGATCAAGCAGAAAGAGGCGGAGATTATGGTAGAGTTGCTGAAATTCGCTATGGTAAGATTGTCGAATCGGAAAAACAGTTAGAAAAATTTCAAGCTGAAGCAGAAAAAGAAGCAGAAGGCGGAAATTTAATGCTAAAACAAGAAGTGACTTCTGATGATATTGCTGAAGTAGTAGCACGTTGGACTGGAATACCTGTTACTAAAATGATGAAGGGTGAAAGAGAAAAACTACTTCATTTAGAATCTGAATTAGGAAAAAGGGTAGCTGGCCAAGACGAAGCAATCACCGCAATATCTGATGCTGTTCGTAGAAGTAGAGCAGGTTTACAAGACCCAAGGAGACCTATTGGTTCATTCTTATTCTTAGGAACAACAGGTGTTGGTAAGACAGAATTAGCTAAAGCATTAGCAGAATACCTTTTTGATGACGAAAAGGCAATGGTAAGAATTGATATGTCAGAATATCAAGAAAGACATGCCGTAAGTCGTTTAATTGGAGCGCCTCCGGGCTATGTTGGTTACGATGAAGGTGGTCAACTAACTGAAGAAGTAAGAAGAAGACCTTATTCTGTTATTTTACTAGATGAGATAGAAAAAGCACACCCCGATGTGTTTAATATCTTACTACAAGTTCTAGATGACGGTCGTTTAACAGATAATAAAGGAAGACTTGCTGATTTTAAGAATACAATTGTGATTATGACCTCAAATATGGGGGCTCATTTCATGATGGATAAAATTGGTGATTTGGAAAATGCGACAACAACAATTGAGAAAGAGGCAATTCTTGAAGAGAGTAAAGACAAAGCACTTCAGTTGTTAAAACAAACCGTTCGTCCGGAGTTCTTAAATAGAATAGATGAAATTATGATGTTCCAACCTCTAACAAGAGAGAACATGACAAAGATTGCTTCAATTCAGTTTAAGGATATTAAACAAAGAATTAGAAATAATGGTGTAGAGTTAGAAATAACTGAAGAAGCTTTAAGTAAAGTAGCAGATTTAGGTTATGAACCTGAATTTGGAGCTAGACCATTAAAGAGAGTTATTCAAAGGTATATTTTGAATGATTTATCAAAATCTATCTTAAGTGGTGATATCGAAAAAGACAGTATTGTTTTAATAGATTACAATGCTGCTTCTGATCAATTGATATTCAAAAACAGATAATCTTATTAGAAATAAAAAAGCGATGTATCCTAAAGGTTACATCGCTTTCTTTTTACTTAAGAACTATTGAACGAACTTCTCTGACGTTGTCAATAATATCCTTTTTAGCACTTGTTGCTTCACGAAGGTTAGTATAAACACCTTCAATACAACCTAAATTTACATGAATCACATTCTTAGGATACTTCTGTTGAATTTCTTGTTGAAATTCTGCTAGAAGTTGAAATTTTTCCTTAGAGAATTTTGTGATATCAATTTCTACAATAGAAGAGAGAATTTCAGTATCACCATCTAAACAATCCTTTCTTACAGCTTTTAAAAAGATGTATCTAGTTGTTGCTTTTGAAGTGGTACTAACATTAGACTTTGAAGTAGGTCCATTGTTGTCATTTGCAAATGATGACCCCATGCTGATCATTAATAGAGCAAAACATAGGGTAAAAAACATTTTGAATAGTCGCATGAAAAAATAAAATAGTAGTAAATGAAATTATTTGGTTCTAAGGGGGATACCTTATACACAATTATAGCCATTTATATTTATTATATAAAATTTCTAAGTGTATATTTTACGATTTTTATAGTATAACTAACTGATTACTTATCAGATAGTTGTGTTATGAGCGTTAGTTGTTTCATATGTATTCTTCTTTTTTTACAATAAATTAATCCTCATTCTAAACAAAATTCATAACTTGAACTATAATTAATTATAATTCAAGGATTAAGCTTTTTCACATGAGGAGTCTTTCGCTTCTTTTCGTTTTATTTTTTTTCAATTTTTCTTCTTTTGCTCAATTATCATCTCCAAGTCGATTTTTAGGCTATGAGTTAGGTAGTAATTTTACCTACCATCATCAAATGATTGATTATATAGAAGAAGCTCATAGAGTATTTCCAAAGAATACTTTAATACATGAGTATGGAAAAACTACAGAAGGGAGAAGATTGACTTTGATGGTCATTTCATCAGAAAGCAATATAAATAACCTAGAAAAGATCAAATCTGATAATTTAGTAAGAACTAAATTGACATCAGGAAAAATCAATACAAACATCCCAATAGTTTGGTTAGGCTATAACGTTCATGGAAATGAAGCTTCAGGAACAGAAGTAGCTTTAAAAGTAATACATCACCTTTTATCTTCTGATGAAATCAAATTAAAAAAAGCATTAGAAAACCTTGTGATTGTTATTGACCCTTGCTTAAATCCCGACGGCAGGGATCGTTATGTCAATGATTATAGAATGAAAAAAGGGAGGTTCATTAATTCTTCATTAAGTCATTGGACACATAAAGAAAAATGGCCTTCGGGTAGATACAATCATTATTTGTTTGACTTGAATAGAGATTGGGCTTGGCAAACACAAAAAGAATCTCAATTAAGGTATGAGGTATATAAAGAGTATATGCCTCATATATATGTTGATTTTCATGAAATGATGCCTCAATATTCCTATTTCTTTGGTCCTCCTGCAGAACCAGTACATCAATCCATTACAGCTTGGCAAAGAAAATATCAAAAAATTGCTTCTGATAACTATGAAACCCTGTTTAATGAAAATCAGTGGGATTATTTTACTGAAGAGATTTTTGATTTACTTTATCCGTCTTACGGAGATAGTTGGACCTCTTTTAATGGAGCTGTAGGTTTTACTTTTGAACAGGGAGGTCATGGAGTAGCCGGTTTAGAGCTTAAGAGTTCGAATTTAGATCAACCACTAACGTTGAAAAACAGAATTGAAAAACACTTTGAAACATCTTTAGTGACCATATACTCTGCTGATGAAAACAAAAAAGATCTATTAAATCAATTTCAAAACTTTTTTGAAGATCAACCTAAAGGGGAATACCAATATTTTATTATTAAAAAATCATTTAGAAAAGAGAAGGACATTGATAGATTATTAGATTTAATGGATCGTCATCAAATCAAACATCAATATACAGCTGAAGATTTTCATGTAAATGGATATCATTATCCTACTAACAAATCCGGAAAGTATAAAGTAGATAAGGGAGATATAATTTTTAATATAGATCAACCAAAAGGTCGAGCATTACAAGTATTATTAGAACCATTTGCAGAAAGAACTGATTCCTTAACGTATGATCTAACTGCATGGGCTTTACCTTATGCATATGGTTTAGATGCAATTGCAGTTAAAAATAAAATTAATCATCATCTATTAGTGGACGAGGTTGAAGAAAAAGAAATTGAACCTACAAGTAATTCTACATTATTTATTCCTTGGTCAAGTGTTGATAATATTAAGGTGGTGACGCAATTAATGAGTGAACAGTCAGTCTATTATTTAGAAAGAGATACAACGATAGGTAAAGAAGAATTCAAAAGAGGAGATGCTCTTATTTTTCAAACCAATAAAAACCTTATTAAGGAAAGACTAAAAAGTTGTAATTATAAATGGTTATCGATTACTGAAGCAGACTTTAATAATAGCTTAAGTGTATTTAAGAAACCCAAGATTAGTATCCTCGGAGGAGATGAAACAAGTGCATTAGATTTCGGTGCATTATGGTATTATTTTGATGAGATACTTCATTTACCTGTAAACATCATTGATACGCAAAACCTGACTACATCAAAAGTATTGAAGTCAGATATATTGATAATAAGTGATGGTATATACAGTCCTAGTACAAAAAAGGTAGTGGATAACTTTGTGAAATCGGGTGGTAAAGTAATCTTGTTTGAAAATGCTATTAAGATTATGTCAGAAAATGCTTTGACATCTTTGTATGAATCATTGCATAAATCAGTTATTCAAGAAACAAGATCGTCTAGAGTATCCGGAAGAAAAGCCACAGTAACTAGAGCCGCGGGTTGTGTGCTACAAGTTAGTATAGATTCATCAAGTCATATATCAAATGGGATTCCTGTATATTTTAGTTTAAAGCAGAATAAAACCTTTCTTCCTTTAATAGATCAGGGAAAGAATTTGGGTGTTTTGCAAAAAGATGCTCTTGTTTCTGGATTTATGGGAAGCGACCTACAGTCTAAAATGCCTAATACATCTATGATTACTGCTGAACAAGTAAAAAGTGGTACTGTGATCTATTTTGTAGAATCTCCAGTATTCAGAGGTTTTTGGTGGAGTGGAATGCATTTATTGAGTAATGCCATTTTCTTCCCTTATAACTAATATATCGTTTAGAGTTGTACTGTTTCATTTTATTAAACCCTATTTTTACTATTGTTTAGCCCGTTTTTAAAATTATCTGTATAAAGATCTAAATAAATTTTAATAGCTATTGCAGATTAAATTTCTATTATTACCTTTGCACTCGCCTTTCAACGGAAGGGCTTTTGAAAAGTGCTGATTAAAGGAGATAGATGTTATTTTAAAGTGGTCAAAAGATACTTAAAAATACAGTTTTAGAGTTAAGTGATTGATTTTAAAACGCTTCAAAAAAACTTCAAATTTTTTCTCAAAAACATTTGGAAGTTTAAATTAAAAGTTCTTACCTTTGCACTCGCTTCTGGAAAACAGAGGTACACAAAAACTCTGAATGGGAGTTTTAAAAACTTGAAACATAGTTCATTGAGAGTAAAATCTCAGACGTTCTTTTGATGTATTGAAAAGTAATTACAAGATCAGCGAAAGCGGATCCCAAAAAAGAAAATTTCTTTTATTCGTAGAGACAGGTATTTAACAACATTGATCTGATTGTAGATCTAAAGATTTTTACAACGGAGAGTTTGATCCTGGCTCAGGATGAACGCTAGCGGCAGGCCTAATACATGCAAGTCGAGGGGTAACATGATTTGCTTGCAAATTGATGACGACCGGCGCACGGGTGCGTAACGCGTATATAACTTGCCTCGTACTGGAGAATAGCCCGAAGAAATTCGGATTAATGCTCCATGGTATCATAAGACAGCATTGTTTAATGATTAAAGATTTATCGGTACGAGATGGATATGCGTCCCATTAGCTAGTTGGTG
>NZ_JRYR02000001.1:3230053-3385901 GCF_000807855.2 Flammeovirga pacifica | reverse complement strand
TAGCTTCTAGCTTCTAGCTTCTAGCTTCTAGCTTCTAGCTTCTAGCTTCTAGCTTCTAGCTTCTAGCTTCTAGCTTCTAGCTTCTAGCTTCTAGCTAATATGTGATAACATCATTAGACTAAACAATTGAATTTGATTAAATTAGATTTTTCTTATTTAAACGGGCTATATTTCAATAGCTATTACATTAATTGACAATATCTTTTTATGGAATATTTTGAGGCTTTCTGTGCTAATTTCAGTAATTACGCATGGGGAACACCATTATTAATTTTGCTACTTGGTGGAGGATTTTTCTTTACTATTTATTCAAGATTTTTACCTTTTCGTTATTTTAAACATGCAATAGATATATTAAGAGGTAAATATGATGATCCAGATGCTGAAGGCGATATAGATCATTATGAAGCTTTATCCGGAGCCATAGCAGCAACAGTTGGTATGGGTAATATTAGTGGTGTAGCTGTAGCATTAGTAGCAGGTGGCCCAGGAGCAATATTCTGGATGTGGATAAGTGCATTACTTGGTATGGCTACAAAATTCTTTACTTGTACACTTTCTGTAATGTTTAGAGGGCACGATTCTCATGGACATGCTGAAGGAGGTCCAATGTATTTTATTGAAGAAGGTTTAGGAAAGAAATGGAAACCATTGGCTATTTTCTTTGCTTTAGCTGGCTTATTTGGAGTTACTCCAATGTTCCAAGCAAATCAATTAACAGAAGTATTAAGAACAGTAGTTTTTGTAGATATAATTCCTTTAGATGCTGATATGGATGTTGTAAACTTCATCATTGGTATTTGTATCCTTGTGATTGTCTCAATAGTGATTTTTGGAGGTATAGAGAGAATCGGAAAAGTGGCAGGTAAGTTGGTTCCAGTAATGGTTGTCATCTATGTGACAGCTGTATTAATAATGATTGGAATGAATATAGAGAAGTTACCTGCAATTATAGGAGATATATTTGAAGGAGCTTTTAATCTTAGATCTGTAGGAGGAGGAGCTTTAGGTGCTGTAATTATGATTGGAGCCAAAAGAGCTGCTTTTTCTAACGAAGCAGGTATTGGTACTGCTCCTATGATGCACGGTGCGGCTAAAACAGACGAACCTGTAAGAGAAGGTTTGGTGGCGATGATAGGACCCTTTATTGATACAATTGTTGTTTGTACTATGACGGCATTAGCAATTATGTCTTCAGGTGTGTATGATTCTCATGCAGAACAAGTAGATGGAGTGTTATTAACTACAGAAGCTTTTAGAGCAGCTTTCCCAACTTTTGGAGCGGCTATATTATCGATTTGTGTTTTGTTCTTTGCATTAACAACTTTGTTTTCATTCTCTTATTACGGAACAAAATGTTTAGGTTATTTGATAGGCGCAGATAAAAAGCACTACTTTAATTACTTTTATGTAATCATGATTGTTGTTGGTTCTGTAATCAAGCTTCAAGCAATTATTAATCTAATTGATGGAGTATATGCAACAATGGCTGTTCCTACTATGGTTGGTGCATTACTGTTATCTCCTAAAGTAAGAAAGGCGTCATTAGACTATTTCGAAAGAATGGATAAAGTGATTAAAAATTAATAGTTGACTAATCACAGAAAATATATTTTTGAGGCTATCCGAAACATTTGGATGGTCTTTTTTGTAAAGTAATGTACTTTTGTTTTAGAATTGAATAAAGATAAATCATGGATAAAGACGATCTTCTTAAGTTAGATAATCAATTATGTTTTCCTTTATATGTTGCCTCAAGAATGGTAACTAAGATATATCAACCCTTTTTATCTGAACTGAATATTACTTACCCTCAATATTTAGTTTTAATGATTTTATGGGAAGAAACTTCTTTGACAGTAAATGAAATCACAAATAGACTATACTTACAAACAAATACTGTTACACCATTGCTTCAAAGAATGGAAAAACAAGGATTGATCATCAAATCAAAGTCTAAAGTAGATACAAGAAGCTATATAATTACTTTGACTGAGACGGCTAAAAACTTGAAAGATAAAGCGCATTGTATACCAGAATCTTTATTGAATGATGCAACTATGGATAAAGAAGAGCTGTTATTACTTAAGTCTACCTTAGATAAATTGATAGATCATTTAGATGAAAAAAAATAGACAATGTATCTACATTGACTATTAAAATAACTAAGCTGAAAGTTTCCAACGATTATGACTCCATAACCAAAGTGAAGGTTGTTGATTGATATTCTCTTCTAATGCTTTCGAGTATTTTTCGATCAATGAGAATTTGTCAGATGCTTTTGGTGATTCATCTAATAGAACAAACTTCGTCTCGTAAACTCCCCGTTTAATTTTTGTGCACTGAGGATAGATTACTGCATAATCACTACGATGAGAAATAACATCAGCACCTGTTAGAAAGGCTGTTTTTTTATGCATAAATTCTGTCCAATATTTTGATGCTTTGGGGTGAGCACTTGGGCTTTGATCACCGATAATTAAATTAAGAGTTAACTTATTTTCTTGTTGTAATTGCATAAGTGTTTTATACCCCTTTTGAGAAGGTACACATAAAACACCCATTCTACTTCTGATCAATTGCATCAATTCATCAAAATATTTGTTGGATAGAGGTTGATAAAATGCAGTTACTTTATGTTGGAAGAAATTTGGGAAAAAGGCATTCCACTCCCAGTTTCCCATGTGTGCAGAATACATTACTATACTTTTATTTTTTTCGTAAAGCTGTTTGATAAGCTCTTCATTATTTATTTTAATATGTTTTTTGACAGCCCTTTTTCCCATTGTTAAAGTTTTGATGCTCTCAAACATCATATCACAGAAATGTAGATAAAAATGCCTAGAAATTTTCCTTATTTCTTTCTCACTTTTCTCTGGAAATGCAATTGTTAAGTTCTTCTTTACTACTTCTTTTCTATAACCAATGATGTAATAAATTAAGATAAACATCATATCAGATAATACATATAATAGATGAAGTGGGATAATGGATAGCACATAAAATGGCAAAAATTTAAGGTTTTTCATTTTTATAAATCAGTTAATTAGATGAATGATGTATAGTATTCATATTCATGACAACCGAACACTGATTTACCCCTACAATGGAATTGAAAATAAACTAAAATAAATTTTTAGGCATAATACCATACTGATTAGTTAAAATAGAGGATATTCTAAACGGTATTTTCATTTTATTTCAGTCATTATATAAATACGACTAAAATGAAAAAGAGAACAAGCAAACTTAAGTTTGGAATAGTATTGATATTGATGAGTGGAATTGTGTTTATCGCCCTAAAACAACCGTCAACATTTTCAGATCATACACTAGTAGACTTTTCTAATGAAGCTATTACACAGCAGATAGAAGCTAAAGATGCTACTTATAAAATTGAAGATGGAATACTTATTATAAATAATGGTTTTGCTAAGCATGAGTCTGGTGTAGTGATCTATGAGGGAAATGAAAACTCTTGGAATCTAGAAGGGATGTATACTATTGAAGCAGAAGTAGCCAACCTAGGGGATGAATTTATTCAAGTAGAAATGTTTGTAGGAGATAATGTTGATGATAAAGGATTAATTCGATGGTATTGTTCTGATTATGTAGATTTAGAACCAGGGGAATCAGGAGTAATTACAGTTCCATTAGCATGGTCGCCTTGGGTATTTGATCCACAACCGAAACAATATCCAGGAATGAGAGGTATGTTTGGGATGTTAAAGAGGGATGTAACTACAATTGATGAAATAACTTTTAATTCAAGGTATTCAAGTAAGGAGAATACATTTGCTATTAAAAAATTGAGTGCAAAAACAGAACTTGCTAAAAGAAAAGCAGAAGAGGTGGTTCCTTTTGTAGATGAATTTGGACAAAGTAAATACACTAATTGGAAGGGGAAAATTCATTCTATGGATGAATTGAAGGAAAGTATTCGAATAGAAGAAAAGGATTATAATGAGCATAAAGAGGCTCCTTATAGATCTAAGTTTGGTGGGCATATTAGTGATATTCAATTTGAAGTGAAAGGACATTTTTATACTCAAAAATATCAAGGTAAATGGTGGTTGGTAGATCCAGAAGGTCATTTATTTTGGTCTAGTGGTTTAAACTGTGTGAATAGTAATAGTATGACAACTGGGGTTACAGGAAGAGAAGAGTTATTTTCTTATTTACCTGAAAGTGATGATCCTCTTCAAATGTTCTATGGGAAATCAACTTGGAAGCCATTGGGTTTTTATCAACAATTTGATGAATACAAAACGTTTAATTTTTACGAATCTAATTTATTTAGAAAATATGGAGATGATTGGAAAGAGAAATTTGGTGAATTAGCCAACAAAAGAATTAAATCATGGGGAATGAATACAATTGGGTTTGTATCAGATAAACGTACAATTGAAGCACATAAAAACCCTTATGTAGGTTCTGTTTGGATTATGGATACTAAGAAAATTGAAGGGTCTAATGGGTATTGGGGCAAGTTTCATGATGTATTTGCCAGCGATTTTAAATCAAAAGTAAAAGCTTCTGTCCAATCTCAAAGCCTAGGAGCAAATGATCCTTGGTGTATTGGTTACTTTGTAGATAATGAAATGTCATGGGGTAATATCGGTTCATTATCTATGGCTACATTAAAGAGTCCTGAAGATCAACCGGCTAAAAAAGTATTTATATCAGACCTAAAATCTAAGTATAAGAAAATTGAAAAACTCAATAAACAATGGTCTACAGATTATTCTTCATGGAAAGATATGTTGAAAAATACTTCGCCTCAATTGGGAGAAGGGTCGAAAGAAGATATTTATGCTTTTTATAAAAAAATAGCAGAGACTTATTTTAAAACTATTCATGATGAACTTGTGATAGTCGCTCCAAATCAACTGTACTTAGGTTGTCGTTTTGCTTGGGGTAATAATAAAATTGTGATGAAATCTGCTGCTCAATATTGCGATATTCTGAGCTTCAATAAATATGAATACAGTGTAAAGCATGTTAGCTTACCTGAAGATGTGGATATGCCTATTTTAATTGGAGAATTTCATTTTGGAGCGATAGATAGAGGTAGTTTTCATCCAGGAGTTAAAGCAGCCAAAAGTCAAAATGATAGGGGAGAGAAATATGTGAAATACATACAGTCTGCATTAAACCATCCTAATATTATTGGGGCACATTGGTTCCAATATACAGATCAACCATTAACAGGTAGAGGTGACGGAGAAAATTATAATGTAGGCTTGATAGATGTAACAGATCAACCATACCAAGAGGTTGTTGATCATTTTAGAGAAATTAATTACCAATTATATGATTATAGATTGGGCAAAGTGAATAACTAATATTTGATATCAAATCACTATAGCAATCCATAAGTTTTATATCTTGAAAGAGAATAAATTTATGGATTGTTTTTTATGAAAAAGTTTCAATTAAAAAATTTCTTAGATAAACCTTCAGATCAATTTCATATTGCAAGAACGACAATAGATAGTTCTGAAGATTTGAATTTACATTCTCATGATTTCTTTGAATTTTTTTATATTTCAAATGGTCAGGGAATACATCTGATCAATAATGAGGAAGAGAAATTAGAAACAGGGAGCTTTTGTTTCATAAGAGATTTTGATATCCATACATTTAAAAAAGCCTCTAAAGAAGAATTGGTGATTACCAATATTGCGATCCCTATAGATATTGTGCAACAATATACAGTACGTTATTTCGATGGGGTTTCTTTGTATTGGACTACAAATGAAAGTCCATTTAAAGGAACATTTAATAAAGAAGCTTTGAAGGAGTTGATTAACCGAGTAAATATTTTACTCGACAAACCTCGAAACTCTTTATACTTAGATCTTTTTATGCTTCATCTTTTTGATATTCTCAATCAGAAAAAAAATATAGATGATGAGATACCTAATTGGTTAATCCAAGCGATCGAAAAGTTTAGAATGCCACATCAATTAAATCAAGGGCAACCAGGTTTTTTAGAACTTTGCCAACGGTCGGCTGATCATGTGAATAGAGTAATAAAAAAGAGTTACGGATTGACATTATCAGAATTAATCAATAAAGAACGTTTACATTATTGTGCGAAACAGCTAGCGATGACGAATGCTCCTTTGAAAAATATTTATACTGCTGCAGGGTATCAGAACCATAGTTATTTCTTTAGAGTTTTTAAAAAAGAATTCGGTGTGACTCCATTACATTATAGGGGGAAACAACATAAAATATTTTAATCAATAGTTAGCAATTATCGATCTCCATCTTAATCTAAATTGACAAGACAATTTGCACTAAAACCTCTTTCATCATGAATAAAAAAATCCATGCTTTTATAATGTATATGACTGTACCATTAGCGGCAGTAACAGTAGATATTGTAGTGACATCATTACCATCAATCAAAGAAGTATTAGGTATAGATGTTCATTTAGCTCAGTATGTATTTACATTCGGAGTCTTAGGTTTTGGTTTAGGACAACTATTTTCTGGTTTTGTAACAGATGCTTATAATAGAAAAACAGTGTTGATAAGTTCTATATCTGTTTTGATATTGTTATTAGTGGGTGCTGTTATCACAAATGATATTTATGTCTTGATTGCTCTAAGGTTTCTTCAAGGACTAGCCATATCATTTATTGCAGTAGCGTCAAGAGCAGTGGTAAGAGATATTCATGATGATGACGAATATAAAAATGCCGTTAACTACATCACAATAGGTTTTGCTTTAGCACTCACTGTTTCTCCAATGGTAGGAAGTTTAATACTTACTACTTTTAGTTATAAGGCTGTATTTGTCTTTTTGATTGTTTATTCTGCTACGATGTTATTGCTTATTTTCTTTTCAAAAGAATCGAATAAGAATAAGAAACCGTTGAATAGGGGTAATGCAGTGAAAGATCTGAAAGCTTTATTTTCTGATACAGTATTTATCAGAAGTTTAGTGATGTGTGGTTGTTTTTATACCATCGTTCCAATATTTGATACAATCGGTAGTTTCTATGTTACAGATGTATTCCATTATTCTGCTATTGAGTTTGGATGGGCAGAAATTATACTAGCAGTAGCTTGGCTTTTAGGCAATGTTATTAATCGATTTTTATCAAAATTAGACCTTCATCAAAAAACTATATATTCACTTTTAGTTGGCTTTATAGGAGCAGTAATTGGGTTTGTAGTTTTTCAATTGATTGGAGAGTCTGACAAAGCTGTTATATCAGTAATGTGTGTGATTGTATTTGTTGCTGCTATTTTATTTCCATTGCATTTAGGAGCAGCACTAGTAAATCATGGAAAAAGGGCTGGTGTAGCCAATGCTATCGTTTTTTCAGGTTGTTGGATAATTACATCATTCATATCCAATATGGCTACATTCCTTAATCCGCATACTGCGATTTCTATTTATAGTTTGATTGTTTTAGTCTTATCAATCGCTCTGATTAGCTATATTTTCAGTATGAAAAAACTAAGATTGACGAAGAAGTAAAAGGTTTAATATTTCATGTGAATAATTGTAAAGTGTTGTTTATAATCAATCTTAATTAGTTACTTTTGATTGTTATTTAAAATAAGTCTAAATAAACAATCTTGAAAATTAAACCTAATTATCAATTCACATTATCTTTCTTATATCTATTAATAATCCTGTTTACTTTTTCTACTTATGCACAAGAGAGTAGAGATATCGAAGGACAGGTTATTAATGCAGAAACAAAAGAAGAAGTACCTTTTGCACTAGTCATGTTGACAAGTGACACCAAAGGTGTGATTACTGATATGCATGGAAAATTTAAGCTTAATTCTGTTCCATCTAAAGCTCAAATTAAAGTTTCTTGCACTGGCTATTTAGAGCAAATTATTGAAGTACCATCTCATCAATCTTCTTCATTTAAAATATCATTAGAAGAAGACCTTGTGAGCCTAGATGAAGTGGTTGTGAGAGGAGAAACGAAAGCACAAGAGATTGAAAAATCAGGTTTTGCAGTAGCTTCAATTGATACTAAAGATTTACAGATGCAATCTTTAGAGATTAACGAAATTCTAGATCAAACAGCGGGTTTAAGAGTTAGAAGAGATGGTGGATTAGGGTCTAGTACTCAAATTAATATCAATGGTCTTTCAGGTAATGCGGTAAGAATTTTTATTGATGGAATGCCAATGGAATCCTATGGTTCTTCTTATTCAATTAATAGTATTCCTGTTTCTTTAATAGAAAGGATTGATGTTTATAAGGGAGTGGTTCCTATTGAACTTGGAAATGATGCCATGGGTGGTGCTATTAATGTGATTACTAAAGATATCACTAACCAAGGACTAGAAGGAGGATCATTAAATGTGGCTTATTCTTATGGTTCTTTCAATACACATAGAGCAGATGTTAATGGATCCTTTAGAGATAAATCGGGTAAAACAGTTCGTTTATCAGCATTTTATAATTATTCTGATAATGATTATGAGGTATGGTCTGATGATATCAAAATAAAAGATTATAGAGAATTTTTACCTGATGGATCTAGAAATCCAGATTTTTTATCTGTAGTAAAAACAGGTGAAAGGGTAAAACGTTTTAATGATGCTTACAGTTCTTATGGTGCTAAAATTGATGTAGGGGTGACAGGAAAAAAATGGGCAGATCAGCTATTCTTTTCTATCAATGCATCAGAAGATTATAAGGAAAGTCAGCATGGAGCTAGAATGTTGACTCCATACGGAGAACGCTATTCTAGAGGTTGGACGGTAGCTCCTAGTGTAAATTATCAGAAGAAAGACTTTTTGATGAAAGGTTTTGACATTACTTCAAATGTACAATATGCTATTTCTCAAAGAGCGACTGTAGATACAACTACTAATAGATATGATTGGTATGGTAATCCAATTCCTCCAATAGGAGGAGTTACGCCTCTTCCTGGAGAAGGGAATAATTCAACTCTAAATCAAGATCAAAATAATAATCTGATTGCCCGTTTGTCTGGGGTATATAGCTTTAATGATCAACATCAAATTGGTTTTAATTACTCATACAATCAGTACAACAGATCGTCTGATGATCCGATGGCAGAAAGAGAACGCCGAGATTTTAATACTGCTAACATTGTGAACAAACAAATCACTGGGTTTACTTATCAAAACTCATTATTTAATGATAAGTTGAAAAGTTCAGTCTTTGTAAAGCATTACTATAACCGTTTAGAGCAAGAAAAAATTGAGTATACGGATAATGTTTTAGATACGATTTATAATGTTCGACCTGATGATAACTGGGGTTATGGAGCTACTTTATCCTATGAATTATCACCAAGAGTAAGATTGAATGCTTCTGCTGAACAAGCAGTAAGATTGGTGAATACGAATGAGGTTTTTGGTAATGCATCAAGGGAAATTTACGAATCAGCAGACCTACAACCTGAAAAGAGTTTTAATGTGAATTTGGGGAGTCAAATTAAATTAATTGAAAACTCTTCACATGACCTAAACATGAATACTAACTTCTTTTTTAGAGATACTTACGATAGAATCCGAAGTACAATTATTGAACAGAATGACCAAAGCTATACCATGTTTGAAAATATAGGACATGTAGTATCAAAAGGTGTTGAGCTTCAGTTTGATTATTCACTTCATGGAAAATGGAATTTCATGGTACAAGGTTATTACCTTGATTCTAGATTTATGGAAGAATTCAATGCCGAAGGAGTTAGAAATATTCATTATATGGCAAGGGAACCTAATATGCCTTACCTCACATTTAATGCGAGTGCTGGCAGAAGTTTTTCTTCATTATTTAATACAGGAGATAGACTTCAAGTAAGTTGGAACTTTGCCTACATTCACGAATTTCATTTTGATTGGGATGTTATAGGAGATCAAAATAAACCTATTATTCCCACTCAAGCATTACACGATATTAATGTATCGTATACCTTCTCAAAAAAGAGAGCTACAGTAAGTTTGGATTGTAAAAATATCTTTGACCAAATGGCCTTTGATAATTTTGGAGTACAAAAACCTGGACGATCTATTTTTGGAAAACTGACTTACAGAATTAATTAAACCTATTTAGTTTAAAATGAACAAAATTAAGTACTTTTTATTAGGTGCAATTGCATCTGCAATGATTGCTTGTAATTCTGAGGATACAACAACTCCTGAGAACAGTGACAAAGAAACTATTAAAGCGGATCATATAGTTGCCCGTTTTAACGATTCGGATACAGAAGTATATATTGCTCCTGCAGAAAGTTTAGAAGAAGGAAGTCTTACTTTCTTAAATAATGGATATCATTTAAATCCTGTAAGATCAGCTCGTGTATTTACAGATGATTTAGGATGGGTATATATGTTTGATTATGGTGGAGGCTATTTAAAAAAGTTAGCTTATAAAAATGATACTTATAACCTAGTAAGAGAGTTAGATATTGCTCCAGTAATGGGTGGTAATCCTCACGTAAGACCTTGGAAAATCAATGAGCAAACAATATTGATACATAATATTAATACAGCTGATATTGAAGACGAAGGAAATGGTATCACAAAAAAAGGAACTATGTATGTAACAAGAGTACAAATTCCTGAAGTAGTTATTTCAGAAATTATGGAAACTTGGGATGTACCTGTTACTGATTGGGATTTAACTGAAAAGGCATATGCTTACAGAGTAGATGCTCCAACTGTAATGAATGATAAAATTTACTATGGTGTTGGTCGTAGAGATATTGAAAATAATAGCTCTGAAAACTTAACTGGTATACATACTATAGTTTTGGATTATCCCACTTTAGAAAATCCAAAATACATTAGATCTGAACTAGGTAATGGAAACACAAATGGTTACAGAGGATTAAACATGGCCGAAATCAATGGTTATGTTTATCAAGCCAATGCTGTCACTAATGATACTGACCATACTGTTTTAGTTAGATTGAAAGATGGAAAATATGACAACGATTGGGTATTTGATATTTCAGCTGCTTATGGTCAACCTATCAGTACAAATAAATGGTATCATGTAGGTAATGGAATTATTTATATGTCTGTTGAATTTGGTGTAGATTCAGATCAATGGGGACTTCTTCGTTTAGATATTAATTCTAAAACGGTAGAAAAACTAGATGTACCAAATGGTGATATGTTTGCTTATCAAACTGCTAAAGTAAGAGATGGTAAGTTCTATATGGCAATAACTCCTACAGATAGAAGCATTACCCCTAAAGTTTATATTATTGATATAGCCTCTTCAGAAGTTTCTGAAGGTTTATTATTAGACGAAGGTAATATTAGAATAGAAGGTATTTTCTAAAAGAAAAGATATGAAGAGTAAAGGGACTATGTTTTTGATATAGTTCCTTTATTTTAAACTAAAATTAGAATGAAAAAAGGATATACTTTTAAACAACTTTGTGCAGACCTTCACCTTTGGTTAGGGGTAGCAACCAGTATTGTTTTAGTAATCGTGTGTTTTACTGGAACTGTATATACTTACGAAGCAGAAATTAAAGCTTACTATGATAGACATGTATCATCTATAGAAAATAATGATGGTGACAAAAAATCGGTAGATCAATTAGTGAAAACATTTTCTGAGGATAAGAAAGTATTTTCAATTAATATTCCCGCTGACGAAGAGAAAGCTTATGTTATTAACATGGCTACTCCAGAAGAAATAAAAGAAGCTCAAAATAGTAAAAAGAAAAGAAGGGGTATTGGTAAATACTATTATGTAGATCAATATAATGCAGAGGTTTTAGGTACACCTAATGAGAAAGTTAAAAAAGTAATGATGGGCTTCATGATGGTTCATCGTCATCTTGGATTAGGTTGGGATATCGGACGACCAATCGTAGGATGGTCTACCATAATATTTATTTTTATATCTCTTACAGGTTTTGTTTTATGGTTACCTAAAAAGGTGAAGCAATTAAAAGCAGGTCTTACATTTAAGAAAAATGCTGGTTGGAAAAGAATCAATTACGACCTTCATAATGTATTAGGTTTCTATAGCTTAATACTATTATTAATGATGGGAATTACCGGACCTTTTTGGTCTTTTGATTGGTATAGAACAGGTTTGAATAAAGCTTTAACAGGACAAGATAAATTTTCTAGAGGCGAAAGGCCCAAAGTAGATTCTGCTATTTTGAATCAACCTAAATCTGTGACTTATCAAGAAATTTTAGATAAGGCAAATAGCTATCTTGATTATAAAGGGGATGTCAGTATGAGTTTACCCTCAAAAAAATCGCCTTATGTAGCCATTAGAAAAACGAATAAAGCTTCTTTCTTTAGTTTACAGTATACAGATCAGGTATACTATAATGCTCAAAATGGTGAGTTGATAAAAGCAGAATTATTTAAAGATAAACCATTAGGTAAGCAATTAATGAGTTTGGTAAAAGCAATTCATTTAGGCTATGTATTTAATGGCTTTTCTAAGTTATTATATTTTATCTCTTGTTTGATTGCGACAACATTGCCTATTACAGGTTTGATCATTTGGATTAATAAACTGAAAAAGAAAAGGCAAAAGAAAAATAAGCAAAAAGGGGCAATAATGTCTGTTTAAGAGATTAAGTTAGAATTATCTCCTTTTTAAGGAAAGAAGGGCAATACCTCAGAAAGAAGTATTGCCCTTTTCTTTTCAATTAAACAATAGTTTAATTAGCATATTTTTCAAAAATCTTTTTATCCGCAACAAAAGTTCCGAAAGGTAAAAGAGATGCAATAAACGACCATAGGCTATTTTTGATACCCCATTTTTTATCAAAATGTACCTGAAGTACTAAATAGATATAAGCAATAAATAAGACTCCATGTCCCATACCTACTATTTTGTTAGGCATTCCCATATCAGCCATATATTTAAGTGGCATGCATATAAAAATGAGTAGTAAAAAGGAGATTCCTTCTAAGAAACCTACTATTCTTAATCCTTTGATTGATGTCATTCTGATATTAATTTAGTTTATATCTCAAACCCTACTACAGTAATATCGTCTACCTGTCCATAATGGAAATAGGAGATCCAATCTTCAAGAATCTCTTCAATTTTTTTACCTTGTTCAGGCATCGATAAATAACTAGTATCCCTAAGTAATTCTCTAAATCGTTTAGTCATGAACTTACGTTCGTCAATGCCTCCAATTTGATCTGGATACCCATCTGTAAATATGTAGAATTTATCCCCAATATTAACATCAATAACTGTAGTTTCATAAGAGAAAAGATCTTTTCTTACTAAACCACCTATCGATAACTTACATCCTTTTATAATTTCTATTTCACCATTATGTCTGATAATAATTAATGGTCTTTTAGCACCAGAGTAATAAATTTTTCTTTCTCTCAAATTGATTCTACATAACGACATATCCATACCGTCCTTATTTTGAGAATCATTTTGTTTCAAAGCATTTTCAATACCTTCATTCATATATTTAAGTACCTCTGCCGGGTTTGTTATTTTTCGATGTTCGATCACATCTCTCAATAATTCACTACCTAACATAGACATAAATCCACCTGGAACGCCGTGTCCAGTACAATCTACTGATGCGATAAAAAAGTCCTCTTTGTTCTCTAAATTATACGCCCAATAGAAATCTCCACTTACAATATCTTTAGGTTTAAATAAGACAAAATGATTTCTAAGAAATTTACTCAAGTATTGTTGTGTAGGCATCATCGCGTTTTGAATACGTTGTGCATAATTGATACTTTGAGTAATGTTTAAGTTCTTATGTTCGATAATTTTATTTTGCTCAAAAACAGTTTCCATAGTAGAATGTAACTCTTCATTTGTTGTGGCTAATTCGGAGTTCATTTCTTCTAATTCTAAGGTTCTATCTTTCACCTTTTGTTCTAGCTCACGGTTCTTTTGTTCAATAAGTGCTTTCTTTTCAAGCTCCTTTTTGGCTAAAGCTCTCCTTGCCTCATTAATTCTTTCTCCTAAACCTAATGAGAACAATGATAATTCTAAGACAACGCCAATTTCTGTAATATTAGCTGAGCTAAATATCCATAAATGTGTTGGTAATATTGCTAACATTTGAAGGATAGATATTCCCATACTTGAGATATAGAAAATACCTGCAATGAAGAAATATTTTCCAGCCATAGACTTTTTAGATACTCGGTATGCCAATACAATAATTGTAGTATAAGCTAAACTTGCAGTTATAAAGTTGTATACAATTGAGATTGTAGTAAAATCTAAAACATACAATAAAAAAGAGAGCAAAGAACCCACTTTCTGTATGTTGAATAAGGTATTTAACTTTGGATAATACTTATGAATTTTTAGATAAGATTGAGCAAAAAAGACATAGAATATCAAAGCAAAAATACCCGGTATATTTACTAATTGTTCTTGAAATGAAGCAGTAGGAAAGACATTCTCTGATAAAAAGCCCGATAACCCTAAACAGTAAATTGTAATAAAAATATTATAACCAACATAGTATGCGTACGTTTTGTCTTTTACAATTATCAATAAGAATAAATTGTAAAAAGTCATGATTAGCATAGCTCCTAAAAACAAGTAATGAAGCATATCTTGTGGAGCATTTATTTTTTCAAAAGCTTCACTTTTATAAACCGTAAATGGTAAAGCAGTAAACTGAAAATATGCTCCTTCTACATAAGTACCTTTAATAAAGACTTGTTTTTTTGAATTAGCAGGCAAAGAAAATTTTCCAAAAGAGAAACAACCTTCTTTGTATTTTTTGTTATCGTTATTCTCTAATATTCCACCTTTGTAAACATCATGATTCTCAGAATTAGGGATATAAAATTCTAAGTAATCGAATTCAGAACTACCTACATATACTTCTTGAGGATGATCTAACTCGTTTTTAATCACAAAAGATAACCAAACAGAAAAGTGTTCATTTGGTATCTCTAATGACGAAATACTTAAAAAATGTTCATCAAGATTATGCTCTAGAACATCCTCAGTTTTATATTCCTTATCAAAAGGAAGGTAAGTCATCTGTTCTTCAATATTAATTGATGTGAAATTTTCATCAATAATTATTTCGGGAGGAGGTGACTTTGCAAGTGTAGTATTGATAGAAAGACCTATCAGTAAAAGATGAAGTAATAACAATAGCTGTTTCATAGCTTGGTTGGTGTGTAGTCAAAAAAATTAATCTATTTCTAATTCCTCTTCTAAGGATTTAATAGTCCAATTGTCAGTAATAATTTTAATATTCTCAGGAGTATCTGAGATTGCTTTTGCTGTAAGTAACCCTGAAATAACGGCTCCTTCTACGAAACCGGCATTCATACCATTTTGAATCCAATCTCCAGTGATATATAAATTACTGAAGCCATTATCATTGGTTTTTAAACGATATTTAGAGCTATTTACGACCGAAAGAACATATCTTTCAGAAGGGTCTATGTTTACTCTTGTATAAATAGAACTTATTCTTTCTTCCCCTTTGCCATTTTGAAGGTCAACAAGGGCATCCCAATCAAATTCTCCTTTTTCATTGTAAAGGTTAGGAATAAGATGTTGAAGATATTTATCAATGTATATTTTGAGGTTTTCCTTCACTCTTTCCTGTTCTTTCTCTGGGAAATCATGAACATTAAATGGAGGAATATAATCTGCATCAGGAAAAACGCCACATGAATAAGCAACGTATTTAGGATCATGAGATTTAGGCCAATCTTCTTTGTCTAAAACCTGATTCATGGCACAAAAAGTATCTACAGGCTCTACATATGTAGATTGAAGTTTGTCTTCTTCGATACCTAACCCTTCTGCATCTTTATTGAACCAGTATTGATAAGCTTGAGTTTGTACCGTTCTCATGTTTTGTAGCATATCATACCATTTATCATTGGCATCAATTAATTCTGAAGCTACATGAGGTATTGTGGCTAGTGAGAAACCAAAAATTACTTCATCAAAGTCTTTGTCTTTATTTAAAATGAAAGTATCTCTATCTTCCCAATCTGCCCAACTAGACTCTAAATTGATATTTCGTTCTTGTAACTCTTTGGCTTCTTCATCAATAATTTGATCATAAACTGGATGAGAAGGCCAACAATCTAAACCTTTTACATTCAATAATGGATTATAATTATCGTCCTTTAAAGTAACTTGTTTACCAATGACAATTTTATCGATTGCTGAGTTATCTTCAGTAAGTGTGATATCTCTAACAGCATGGAAGAACTTAAACATGTCTGGTTTTTTACGTACCAAGTCTTCGTAAATTGGACCAAAGATCGTATCACCCATACCTGCATCCATTCTCCACACAATATTTTCTTTACATGTAAAACCTAATCTTAAGAATATATTTAAGATCGTTCCTGCTTCTACATTGGGTGTGTTAGGATTACCTTTTAAAAAGGCAAAAGGGCCATCGTACATGGCTCTAACAATAGGAGAACCTACAGTATGTTCCTCAGAAGCACCATGTTTTTGTAGCCAATCACCGTAATCAATGTCATTGATAGTCTCAAAGTCAAAATGTAGTTTACCATTTTTAACACTTAAGACTTTATCCTTAAGCATACCTGTAAAAAGGGTGGTTCCAAAGTCAACCGCAAGCCACGCACGCCTTGCAGTATTATTTTCTTCTACTAGATCACCTAGTAAATCCCAAATCCAGTTTTTGATTTTTCTCCAGCTTTCTAAAACTTCACTAACATCTCCCTCTTCTTTTAGATTAGTAGTCATTTTTTTGACCAAATTTCTAAAGATAGGTTGAATTCTAGCGATAATCTCATCATCTAAAGCATCCAATTCTTCTTCTAAATGATGGAAAAAGCGTTCTTTTATTTTTTGAACTTCTTGATCTGATTTTCCACTAAATAAACGAATAAAGAAGTCAATGATTTTTTGAAGCCAACCTTTATTTTTGATATGTGAAAGATGATCTTCAAGCCATTCTACTATATGATGTATGATGAAGTCTGATATTGCTTCCAACACTTCTTCAACAGAAGGAAGTTGACCATCACCTACTTTTCCGGGAAGTTGAGGGAAAGGGACTTTCCAATCGACCCATTTGTTATTTACATTTTCAGTAAATATGAAATAATCTTGTTTACTAAAAGCTTTTTCGAAAGTAGACATTGGTGCCTCTTTTGGACGATCAAGATTTTTATACACCTCTTTGATCATCTTGAAGGCATTCTCATAGAACCCCATCCATAAATGGAGGCCATGTTCTTCTATTCTGTAACCAATTTCAGGATTTACACCACTCGCACCTTTTCCACCAATTCTCCAACCTAATTGATATACAGTAATGTCATATTTTTCTTCCCAGTTTGGTTCTTGCATCAGTGTGTATACTGATGTCATAGCACTTAAACCTCCACCGAGTACTGCAATTCTTCTTGGCTTGCTTCCCATGATTCTTCTTCTTTAATTGGTTTATATTGTTTGAATAGTACGATGTAGATGATATCAATGACAAATGAAATCACACCTAAATTGATTAAGAATAAGGCATCAGGCCATTTAAAAATAGAGCCTAAGGTGATTACACCCGTACCAATACATTTAAGAATAGCTACTTTAAATGATAATCCTTTACCTCTTAAATTGGCATTAAATACCAATTGATATAGGTATAAACCTGACATGATTACGTTAATCATAAGGGCAGAAGTAACACCCAACGGGTTATCATCACCAACTTTACCAAAGGTCCAGACAGTGAAAAACCAAAATATTAATGCAATGATATAGGTATATCGAAACCTCTTCTTAAGTACAGGAAGAGGAAGTTGTTTATAACCAAATACTAAAATTGTGACATTGATAAACACATCTAAAAAGAACCAAAGACGTACTCCATAGATGAATGGTTTACCTAATTCTGGCTCAAACATAAATCCCCAAATAAACTCCCAAACCCAATTTCCAGGTCCTACCATTAAAGGCATTTCGTTTATTTTAAATTTTCTAACTCCTTTAAGAATTAGAATGTAAGCGGCAAACCAACTTACAAATCCAGTAAAAAATAAAACAAGTTCGAATTGAGTATATCCTAAAACATTAACTGCATGGTGGTACCAATTCGACATATAGTCAAAAAAATTCATAGCTGAGAAAAAGAGCTTTAGTAGTAAGTTTAAAGAATGAGATTATAAATAAAATACGAATACGTATAGTACCGAAATATATAAAACTATCATTTAATTAGTAGAATTTTTTTATTATTTCTACTTATTATCCAAATATTAATTTAAAAATTGAGGTATTAATATCTGTTTTATTCTTTTTCTTTCGTGAGAATAAATTATCATTGTATACAATTATCTACTTTAAATATCTCATTCTACATTATTTACTATGAAAAAGGCAAGCTTGTGGGGCGAATGCGATGCAATTTTAGGTGCAACAGCATATCCCAAAGATGAAGTAAAAAAGCTACTACCTCAAGAAATAGACTTAAGTGATCAAGATCTGACTTCAGCTCAAGAACATCCTGTAGTGTTTATGTTTAACACTCAGAAAATCCATATTTTCTTCAAGTTCTTTACAATGAGGTATTATGAAATGATTCCCCTCATTCCTTATGTTCATTTTAAGAATGATCCAAAGGTCAATTATCAAATGTCACCGATTTTATATGTTAGTAGTTTTTTGATTGTTTTGGGAGGTCAATTATTATGGCATATCAATAAAGTACTCGGTAAGTTTAAAGTGCCTCTACCGATTTCTGATTTTCCTAAAGTCAAGCATTATAAACAAAAGGTGTATAGAAAGCATATTGAAGCGATCGAGATGAGTGCTGAGGCAGATGGTCAAACAGGATCAATTGCTGATTTTCCAAACGCGGAGAAGTTAAGTCAGTTGTGGCATACAAATGCAATTGTGAATAATGATACTACTTTTTGGACTGCTCAATATGAAGTGGTTGATAAAGAAGTACAACCTGCAAAAGTTACAATTGATATTAAGGATATTGAAGGTCTAAGCAATAAAAACTTTTCAATACCTTCGGTTAAAAATAGTGTTTTAGGCGGTTTACGTTTAAAATTTGATTGGAAATTATGGTGGCCTAAAAAATACAATGCTATGTATTCTAAAGTTGCAGTGGAGGAAGAAGTATTAATGGATTAATACTACATCCGTTTAATCCAAATTGGAATTCGTGATAAAGAAAAAGGGTTAAAGGTGAATTGATTTCGCCTTTAACCCTTCTTTTATAAAGAAACTGATGGTTAATACCCTTGTTGAGAAAGTTCTTCTATCACTTCTTTATTAGTTTCATTTTCTAAAGCTTTACCAACTTTAGCACTAATACCTTCTACTTCCATTAAAGGACTAACTGCTTGATAAGCGGCAATTTTTGTACTCTTGCTACTTCCTTTGTTGGTAGCATATTTTAGAATAATATCAGCTGCTTTTTCTTTTTCTTCATCTGTTTTAAGTTTGATCACATAGCCAGTCATAGAACGGAACATGTATTGTCTGTATTGATCGTTCATTTCAGCTAGTTTTTTATCAAACCAATCTAATTTTTCAGGAACAGCTAAATCCGTATAGATAATTGAAAGAACAAAAACTAGGTTTGGATTTTTAGCATCCTCATATTCCTTCGCTTTAGCTAATATACTAGGACCTTCAATACTTGAAGCATGGTATAAAGCCGTAGCAATAACTTCATAAGAACTGTCGTTTAAAGCAATCTTAGCAGTTTTAATAAATTGATCATCAATAGTGCTTAATGTGTTCAGTGCATTCGACCTAACAGAAGCCTTTTTATCTTTGATGGCCATTGTTCTTACTTGCTTGATTACTTCTTGCATATCACCAGTTCCTTGATAGTCACTGAAAACATTAACAGCATGTTCTCTCACTCCCCAGAAATCATCTGATAAATATTCTTTTGCATCAGCAATAATAGAAGGATCAGAAGTAATGGCTTCACCTAATTTATCAATTGCTTCTATTTTGTGCATGATATGTTTTGCATACTTTGCTTGTACTTTGTAAGCACTTGATGTTTTAGAATGATTGAAGACACCAGGAATAATGTGTTCAGGATCAAAAATCACTACAGCAGGTGCATTTTCGAAAGAAAATTGGAAGGTTTCCACTTCTTTATTTACCGTAATGTTTCTTATTTCCCTTTTACCATCAGCCCAAATGAAGCTCACTTTTGTTGGTAAAGTATATATAGGAGTATACTCAGGGTCTTGTTCTTGTCTAATTAAAAGCTTTACAGTGCCATTGACAAAAGAGTCTTTGATAAATAAAGTTGGGTGACCAGATTTCATAAACCATTGATCAAAGAACCAATTTAAATCCTGACCAGTTACTTCTTCAAAAGCTAATCTTAAGTGAGCAATTTCTGCAGGCTTGAAAGCATTGTTTTTCAGATAAAGAGCAGCACCTTCAAAGAAAGCATCGTCGCCAATAGTATTTCTAAGAAGATTAAGAATATAACCACCTTTAGCATAAGAGTGACTATCAAACATATCTTCTTTATTCTGATAATGATAACGGATTAAAGGTTCTTGCTTGGTTTCCGCCTCATATAAATAACTTTCTAATTCAGATTGAATATTATAATCAGCTTCATCTTTACCTTGTTTGTGTTCTCTCCATAGGTATTCAGAATAATTGGCCCAAGACTCGTTTAATGGTAAGTTTGACCAAGACTCTGTTGTTACAAGGTCACCAAACCAATGATGGAAAAGTTCGTGTGCGATAATAAAATCCCAATCTTGATCTAGTTTTTCACGGTCTGTAATTTGAACAGATTCCATAAAAGTAGAAGCAGAGGTATTTTCCATTGCACCACTTACAAAATCACGAATAATGATTTGAGAATATTTATCCCAAGGGAAAGGGTAGTCAAAACGTTTAGAGAAATACTCCATCATCTCGGGGGTGTTACCAAATATTGTTCTGGCATATTTCTCGTAATCGGGCTCTACATAATAGCTCACTTCTTTTCCTCTCCATTCGTCTTTAACAATGGCAAAATCACCTACTGCCATCATAGTTAAATAAACAGAGTGTGGCAATTCTTGTTTCCAGTGATCTGTACGTGTTCCATCACTATTTTTTTGTTGACTTACGAGCTTACCGTTAGAAAGAGATACATATTTATTTTGAACCGTCATGTAAATATCTTGTTTCATTTTTACATTCGGGTGATCAAAAGTAGGGAACCAGCAAGAGTTTGCAGCAGTTTCTCCTTGTGTCCAGATCTGTTGAGGTTTTCCAATTTCATCTCCTTTTGGATTGATGAAATAGAGACCTTTATCTTCTGTAATTGCAGCAGAACCTTGTGTTTCTCTCTCATTTGGTTTAGCTGTATAATTTATATGGATATAAAGAATATCGTCTTTAGTATATTCTTTATTTAAAGCAATATGAATTTGTAGACTATCATAAGAATAGTCAAGATCACCCAGACCTTTACCATTTTGATTGACCAATTCGATCTTATGTAGATCAAAGTTTTTGGCATCAAGAATTACATCTTTTTGAGGATAAAAATAAGGTTGTAGCGTTAAAATTGCATCACCATTTAATCTTTGTTGTTCCCAATTAAAGCTAACTTTTAATTGAGAGTGTAATAATTTAAATGCTTGATCGTATGTTGCTTGATAAGGACCACCTTTTGATACCCATTCAGGAGTATCATTTTCCATTTCAGGAATATTTTCTTCTTGTGGTTCTGGGGCAGTATCAACTAAGTTAGGATTAACTTGTGCTTGGTCTTGAGCTACAGGCTGAGAAGTTTTACAAGATTGTAAAATAACAGCCGAACTAAATAAAAGGAGTACTCCCTTCTTTAAGTTTATCATCATCGGATGTATAATAGAATTCTAGGTAATGTTTATTTTAAAACGAGCGTGGACTAGAAATTAATATTTCATAGGGGCGATAGTTTTAATAAAAGATGAAAATACTTGAAATAATTGAGAGTATTCAAAGACAACATGAAAATCATAACTATTTTGATCAATGTGATAAAAAATCACGTATTTTATAATGATACCGTTCATTAATGTATGACAAAAACGTCCTTGTTTATAGATGAATCAAGATATTAATTGATGGAATTATCAAGAAATCTGACAATTTGTCGAGTTATCTTTTAATGGGACATTTATTGATGAGTGTCTATCAATAAAAAATAATAAGGTGGAGTTTGTTGAACTTTGGAAATTGTCTCTTAACTTCAATAGCTTAATCAAAAGACCTATTATTTGTCTTATAACTAGAAGAAATACATATCTTATTTATATATCATGGAAAAATTTAGATCAACCACCGTCCTTGCTATCAAAAAAGATGGTAAAGTGGCATTAGGAGCAGATGGACAAGCTACTTTTGGTAATACTGTAGCCAAAAGTAATGTGAAAAAGGTAAGAACTTTAATGGGAGGTAAAATCCTATGTGGTTTTGCAGGTTCTACTGCAGATGCCTTTACATTAATGGAGCGTTTTCAAGAAAAATTAAATGCTTTTGGTGAAAACAATATGAAAAGAGCTGCAATTGAGTTGGCGAAAGATTGGAGAACAGACCGTTACCTTAGAAAATTAGAAGCAATGATGATTGTTGCAGACATTAACGATGTACTAATTATTTCAGGAACAGGTGATGTGATTGAGCCAGATCATGATATTGCTGCTATTGGTTCAGGTAGTATGTATGCACAATCAGCTGCTTTGGCGCTTAAGAAGCATGCGCCTGATATGTCTGCAGAAGAAATGGTGAGAGAAGGATTAAGTATTGCTGCAGATATCTGTATTTATACTAACCATAATTTTGTAATCGAATCGGTGAAATAATTATTAGAATTATAATTACTTATACAAGATCTATGATTCGTTTTTCATTTTTAACTTTTCAATAAAAAAATCTTGATTAAGGAAAATACACCGATACAAGAAATAAAGAGCCCCATTCTGGATGAGAATGGGGTTCGTCTTTTTATTAAAAGAGACGATTTAACACATCCTGAGGTATCGGGAAATAAATGGAGGAAATTAAAGTACAATTTACTTCAAGCCAAAAAAGAAGGTTATCAAACAATTCTCACATTTGGAGGAGCTTATTCTAACCATATTCATGCTTTTGCTGCGGCAGGGAAGCTTTATGGGTTGAATACTATTGGAGTTATTAGAGGCGAGGAACATTTACCCTTAAACCCTACTTTAAAATTTGCGACGGAACAAGGTATGAAGTTGGTCTACATGGACCGTACATCATTTAGAAATTATAAAGAACAGATTCCGAGGTTGAAAAAAGAGTTAGGTGATTTTTATATGGCACCAATGGGAGGTTCTAATAGTTTTGCCTTAAAAGGAGTGGCTGAACTGGGAGAAGAAATCAATGCTTTTGATGAAAGAGTAGATTATGTTTGTGCTGCTTGCGGAACAGGAGGTACTTTGGCGGGCTTAATTACATCGTTAGATAGTGACACGAAAGTAATTGGGTTTCCTGCATTAAAAGGCGGAGAATTTTTGTACGATGATATCAAAGAGTTTATCAAAGAAAGCTTTGTGGAAGAAAAAGTTGATTGGACTTTAAATACCCATTATCATTTTGGGGGATATGCTAAGAAAAAACCAGAATTAATCGATTTTATGAATGAATTTCATCATAAACATCACATTGAATTAGAGAGAATATATACAGGTAAAATGATGTTTGGAGTAATAGACCTAATTAAAAAAGGATTCTTTGAAAAAGGAAAACACATTTTATGTCTACACTCAGGAGGATTACAAATAAACCGATAAAAGTGTTTAAAATAGGTATTGTTAAAAAGTGTATTAATTACATATAAAACTTGCTTTTTTGATAAAATTAACATATTTTAAAGTATAGAAAGTTGAAACAGAACTTACACGTAGATTAATAAAAATATATACCTAAAGCTATTTACGACACGTATAATAATATATTCTCAACCAAAAACATTACTACCATGAAACCAAAAGCCATCTGCACTGCATTACTGATATTGATGAGCAGTATGCTATTTGCACAAACCGATGAAATTAAAAAACTAAATGCTGAAGAGTATTCACAAGATGAATATTTAATTCTAGAAATGTTAGGACCTCAGTACACTATGAGCTTAGAGAAAACTATAAGTGAATTGAATTGGGGATTAGCAAGCCATATTGAAGACGAAGCGCTATTAGAAGAAACAACTAAAGTATCTGAAGTTTATGTCTACAGTGCCGAAGATTTTAGATTAGTTCACTATCATAATGGAGATGTTCATAACGTGGATTTGGATCAAATTGCTAAAAAAGCTGATTTGATCATGTCATCCGAAGGGACGTATTATTATGTTTTAAGAGATTAATTCGCCTAAACATATTATCATAACTCTTTAATTATTAAGGTAATCTGACACAGATTGCCTTTTTTAATTTAAAAAATTAAAATGAATACAAGATTTAAGGATGTTTATTTTAAATTTGTGGCATTAGCATACTACCTCCGTTTTTAAACGAAGTAATGTGTGAATAATATTAGATAGTGTACCACAAAAAATATACTGATGTCTTCAGTTAAAATCTTCTCCGCATCCGGAACAGAATATCTAGCCAGTAAAATCGCTCACGCATATGGTAAATCATTGGGTGACGTTGTTCTTCAACGATTCAGCGATGGCGAAATCTCAACTCACTTTAACGAATCTGTAAGAGGTTGTGATGTTTTCATCATTCAATCAACTTGTCCTCCTGCAGATAACTTATTGGAGTTATTATTACTTATTGATGCAGCTAAAAGAGCTTCGGCTTCTACAGTAACGGTTTTATTACCTTACTTTGGATATGCTCGTCAAGACAGAAAAGATAAGCCAAGAGTTGGTATTGGAGCAAAATTGATTGCTAATTTATTAACTGCTTCTGGTGCTACACGTGTGGTCACTTGCGAACTTCACGCAGACCAAATTCAAGGTTTCTTTGATATTCCAGTAGTTCACCTACAGTCTTCACCTATTTTTGTACCTTATATCGAAAGCTTAGGCTTAGAGAACTTAACTTTTGCTTCTCCTGATGTTGGAGGTGCTAAAAGAGCAAGATCTTATGCAAAACACTTCAAAGCAGATATCGTTATGTGTGATAAACACAGAGAAAGAGCAAATGAAGTAGCTTCTATGCAAGTAATCGGTGATGTTGAAGGTAAAGATGTTATCCTTATCGACGACTTGGCTGATACAGCAGGTACACTTTGTAATGCAGCTGAAATCATTATGGAAAAAGGAGCGAAATCTGTGAGAGCTATTTGTACTCATGGTGTTCTTTCTGGTCCTGCATATGATAGAGTAGCAGCATCTTGTTTAGAAGAATTAGTGGTAACAGATACTCTTCCTGTAGAAAACAGAGAGAAAATTCATATCTTATCTGTTGCGGAGCTTTTTGCTAAAGCAATTAGAAAGATTCAAGATCACGAATCAATTAGTTCTTTATTCATCTAGAATAACGAATTACAGACTATAAATTAGGCTATTTACTAACTTAACTTGTTGGTAAATAGCCTTTTTGTTGTTAATAAGTTTCGACAATACTTTTTAAGTTCAAGAATAATTTAGTACTTTTGCACGCTGATTTTTCTTTATTGAAGAATCTAAGTAACATGTTTTGGGATGGGGTCTACTTTCGAGTAAGGGAGGATCAAGTACCAAAGCGTTTATAACATGTTTTACTTTATAATTAAAAAAGACGATGAAAACTGTAGAAATCATTGGTTACAAGCGTGAGACTTTAGGTAAAAAAGCAGCTAAAGATTTGAGAGCGGAAGGTTTAGCTCCATGTGTAATTTACGGTGGAGAGGAGCCAATTCACTTCGCAGTACCAATGTACTTGTTCAAAGACATTATCTATACTCCAGAAGTATGTTTCGTAAACATCAATATTGAAGGTGTAGAGAAAAAAGCGATCTTACAAGACTACCAATTACACCCTATTTCAGAGGTGATCTTACACGTTGACTTCTTAGAATTAAATGATTCTAAAGAAATCAAAATGGAAGTTCCTGTGAAATTCGTAGGTTCTTCTCCAGGTATGCTAACTGGTGGTAAGTTAGTTGCTAAACTTAGAAAAATCAAAGTTAAAGCACTTCCTGCTAACATGCCTGAAAACGTTGAAGTATCTATCCAAGGTTTAGAATTGGGTCAATCAGTTCGTGTTGGAGCTATCGAAGCAAAAGATTACGAAATCCTTTATCACGATTCAGTTACAGTTGGTTCAATTGCTATTCCAAGAGCGTTACGTTCAGCAATGGATTCAGCAGACGAATCTGCAGAATAATTATAACCTATGTTATAATAAAGAGAGGTATTCCTTGTGGATACCTCTTTTTTTTATGCTGAATTTCCTACTAACCTGAGTTCAATAAAAAATATTAGATACATAAAGTGTTGTATTCCTCAGATTTAGATAAAATATTTCGATAACTGAGAATAATTCATTAAAATGAAGATTCATTCAATTATTATCTCATTACAAAGTGGAAGGCACCCAATTTTACCTCACCTTAGAAGAAGGAAACATAGAATGTTTAGAGTTTGGCCATGGAGAACAGTTGTTGATTTGTATTCACGGTTTTAGTGATAATGCATCATTGTTTCGACATATTGCTCCAGCATGGGTAAAAACACATACCATGGTCGCCTTTTCTTTGCCTTTTCATGGAGAAACTGAATGGATTCCATCAAGATTTTCTTCTAGAAATATTCATCGTATTATTCGACTCATTCTACAGAAATATAATAAGGAGAGATTTAGTCTTTTAGGCTATAGTATGGGAGGGAAGATCAGTTTATATTGTTATCAACGTTATTTTTCTCATAAAATTGATCGATTGATTTTATGTGCCTCAGATGGTTTAAAAACACATACTTTATATGATGTATCAAAATTACCTAGATGGTATATCGAATTAATGATGGTTTTAATGAGATTTCCCAAAGTAATGTTTAAGCTTGTAGGTTTTATTTATAGACGGGGGTGGTTGTCTAAGTTTTTATACGACTTTTTTGTCAATCATTTTGAAACAAAAAAACAAAGAAGAAGATTTTTTGGGGTAGCGACCTCTTCAAGGTTCATGAAGCCAGATTTATCAGAAATTATTCAATCTTTAAATGAACAGAATATCCCTGTAGAAATGTATTTTGGAGAAAGAGATGAGGTGATTATTATGGATGGAGCTATTCAGTTTTCATCAAAGCTTAACAATGTAAAGTTTCATCAATTGCCCAAGGGCCATTTATTAATAGATGAAGACCTTTGTGAATTGATGAAAATCGAGAATAAACAAGCAGTATAATCAGGCTTATTTTCTAAATCGATAAGTAGCTTTAAGCATAAACACATCATTTGCTGGTGCACTAAACACATTGTCTACAATTTCATCTAAAGAAAATTCTCTAAAAGGTTCTTGAAGACCATTTCTACCTTGAGACCATACAGCAAAGAAGGTACAGCCAGGAATGTACTCCCATCTTAAAACAAGATTAGAGTTAAACTCAACTACATCAAAATCAGGTTTACCAAAATTATAATTTCCTCCTTGAGAATCAATTACTGTATATTCTTCAGTGGTTGAATTATATGAAATTTCATCACTTGTAAACTGGTGAAAACGATCATTGTAGTTACTTGCCTTTGCTTGTTCTACTCTTTTAAAATCATAGTAGTCACCTTTTGATGCAAAAGGTTGAGCATAATATTGAATAGAAAGGTTAGGCCTTAATATCAGATTAGCTCTTATTGTTACCCCAGTGGTATGTTGTTCAATTCTTGAAAGGATATAATTATTTCCTCGACCATTTTCTTCCGTCGTTACGTATTGTAAATGATCAGAATTATAAGAGAAAAAAGGATTGATAGATAATTCGATCGCATTTATTGGGCGATAATTAAGGCCTACCCATGCATCGAAGTTTTCACCGGCATCGAACTGTGTAAACTTGTATTCGTTCCCAAAGTAAAAGGATAGCTTTTTACGATCATCACTTCCAATATTCCACCATACTTCTTCACGATTTGGATTTAGAAAGGCAGGGCCACCTCTTAACTTAAAGTTATTAAGTCTTTGTCTTTGTATAGACCCTCCCGTTTCAAACCTCCAAAAGTTTTGGAATTGAAAATCTACGCCACCATGTAATCCTAAATAGGTAATGTTACCACCATAATCGAAATAAAGGTATTGTCTTAAAGCGGCATTAATGTCTCTAAAAATTCCAACAGGTTGTAATGTTTGATAAGAAACTCGTGACCATTGATCCATTAAGTCAGCATGGTTCATAAAACCAACATCATTAATTTCAAATTGTGGCGACCTCCATGTTCCTCCAATTTCATATCTAACAGGAGAACCGCCTCCACGGCCAAATTTTAAATAGCCTCCTGTTCCGGTAAGAGAGGTTGCTGTTGAGTCTACAGAAACATAATCGGCATCAGGTCTTTGGAAAAAGTGTTTGGCAGACCTCTGTGTATTAGTGATAGCTTCTGTTTCTCCTTCTACATGACTCATCATTACATTACCTTGAATGTAATAAGCTCTGTCTTTCCATTGATGGAGAAAATCGACACCACCAGAGTAAGCATTTTTATGTAAGTAGTTTAGGTGATTATCACTGATACTTCTATTGGTAGAGGTAAAAGCAACGCCGATAACAGAGTTACCTTGATTAATATCCTGAGTTGCTCTTCCAACAAGGTAACTTGTAAATGGTTCTACAGTTTTTTTCGACTTTTCGCCATTTGTATCTATTTCAGCAGAAGTTTGTGCAGTAAAATTTTGCATCACACCAAAAGCAAATCCCTTTTTATTTTTTCCTGTGAGTTTGTAAGCACCTAAAATAGGTACAGAATTCGGTTGATCTAGGTATTGACCATCTTCAATATTAGGGTGATAACTTGGAGATTTACCAATACGTCTTGTGTAAATCAGATTGTCTCTTGAAAAACTTCCTCCAGCTCTTGATCGAGTTGCATTGAATGAAAGTGTGTTTCTTCCTTCAATAAAAAAAGGTCTTCGTTCTTGAAGAAAAATTTCAAATGTGGATAAGTTTAATTGGGAAGGGTCAGCTTCAACTTGACCAAAATCAGGGTTTATAGTAAAATCAAAAGTAATGTCTGAGGTAATACCAATCTTACCATCAACACCGGCATTAATACTATACTCTGATCCTGTTTTATATGGATTACCCTCTTCTTTGGGTCCTCTATCATTTCTAGCTAAAACATAAGGAGCTACTTCGAGTTGCTTTTGAGGTTTGATACCTACAAGTCCTGTAAGTTCCCCAAAATTATGTACCCAACCAGGGGCATCTCTAGGTATATATTGCCAATAGGAACGTTCATTTTTTCTAAAGAGACGTCGTGTTACTTGTAATCCCCATGTGAGGTGATCGTTATTGGTAAATCTTAATTGAGAGAGAGGAATTTGTATTTCAGCATTCCAACCCTCATTATCTACGGTTGTCTTAGCCCACCAAATAGGGTCCCAACTTTGATCCCAATTGTTACCATCTAAACTAATTGCTTCGTCTCCAATAACGCCTGAAACACTTACAGTAAATGAAAATGCGTTAGTAAGGTCATGGTAGGAATCAATATTAACTTCAACAAAATCTCCTTCAAAACCATCTCTACGAGACATTCTTTTTACTATACTATCAGGTGCTGTATCGAACGCTCTAATGGCAAAATAGATGTATTTCTCATCATAGGTTACTTTGAAAGCTGTTTTTTGAGATGGTGGAGCACCATCAATAGGTTGTCGTTGAGTGAAATCAGAAGCCCATTCAACATTATTCCACGCATCATCATCAAAAACACCATCTATTGTAATGTTATTGTCGCCTTTAGGTGCGGTGGTATATAGCCTTTTTTCTTCTTTTGATTGTTGACTGAGGAGAATAAAAGGTGATAAAAGTAGGAGCGTAGTGAAGTAGAGTCTCAATGGAAAGTCTGAATTTGGTATGTAGAAAGTGAGTAGCTGGATAATTGTCGATGAAAAAATCCATGACAAAAATAACAGATTAGTTCAGAAAAGTCATGTTAATGCAGAAAAAATAGTACTAGCGACTATCAAAATAAACGTTCTGAAAATGATCAATTAGAAGAAGTTGTGTACTATGATAAAAAGGAATTAACCTAACTTATCTTGAAAAAATAAATAAGCTAAAGCGATGGCTGAAATTATACCTGCTATATCAGCAATTAGTCCGCAAGTAATAGCATAACGTGTCTTTTTAATATTTACAGATCCAAAATAAACCGCAATGATATAGAAAGTAGTATCCGTTGCTCCTTGCATCATAGAAGAAAGAATTCCAGCAAAAGAATCTACTCCTTTAGCTTCTATAATTTCTAGCATAGCTCCTCTAGCACCACTACCGCTGAGTGGCTTCATAAATGCAACAGGAAGTGCATCAACAAAGGCTGCATCTAATCCCATAAAATTGTGGATACCGTATTTTATAGCACTAATAACCATATCCATCGCACCAGAAGCTCTAAACATACCAATAGCCACCAAAATAGCGACTAAGTAAGGGATAATAGTCACGGCTGTTTTAAATCCTTCTTTAGCACCTTCAATAAATGCGTCGTAGGCATTAATTTTTTTAAAAGCGGCTAATCCAACAAAAGAAGTGATAATAAAGAGAAGAATAAAGTTACCAGCAACAGAAGAAACTGTTTTGGTTTGAGCAGGATCAAGATTATAAAATAGATATATTGTACCAGCAATTAATATAATTAATCCTCCAAGGTAAGCCACGATCACTTTATCGAATAAATTTATCTTTTGATAAAGAGCGACTACTAATAATCCTATTACTGATGAAATACTTGTAGCCAATAAAATAGGTATAAAAACATCGGTAGGATTTTCTGCTCCAAATTGAGAGCGATACATCATTACAGTAATAGGTATTAACGTAAGCCCTGAGGTGTTTAATACCAAAAACATGATCATCGGATTTGATGCGGTATCTTTTTCTGTGTTCAGTTCTTGTAACTCTTTCATGGCTTTTAATCCAAGGGGAGTTGCAGCATTGTCCAAGCCAAGCATATTTGCAGAAAAATTCATCATCATCGAAGATATGGCAGGATGATTTTTAGGAACATCTGGGAATATTCTAGAAAAGAAAGGACCGACTAATTTTGCCATAACATTTACAGCTCCGCCTTTCTCTCCAACATTCATTAGACCCATCCATAAAGCAAGAGTACCTGTTAGTCCAATAGATATATCAAAAGCTGTTTTAGACATATCAAAAGTACTTTCAATAATGAGTTGAAATGAGGATGCGTCATGTAAAAAGATCCATTTAATAAGTGCTACAACAAATGCACAAAGAATAAAAAAAATCCAAATATAATTTAGTGCCATACCTTTTTATAATACTTAGTTTTTATTCTGAACTAACATCATCAAAACTTTTTTAAATTGATCCTTTCTTGTGCATACGATTGCATTAAAAAATTAAAGTAGAATGTTCCTGTGCTCCATTTTTTACTATGGATAAAAAGAAAGGAGAACATTATTTCCAATCCCACATTTAGTTGGTCAAAGTGGTGTCAGTTCAAAATTTGTAGCAAAATACAATAAAAAAAGTCACTGTGATTATCTACACAGTGACTTTTTAATAATGTCTTAATAAAAATTAATTAGTCTCTTGCCTTTTCGATAGAAAAGAGCCTAATACAATTCCCAAAATAGGAATGACTACTCCAATGATAGCATAAAATTTAAGTGCTGAAATTGAGACTTCTATAGTATTAGCATCTTGAACAAGACCAAGATAAGGACTAATATAATAAGAGATAGCAGTGACTAAACCGACCGCCCCAAAAACAAAACCTATAAGTATAGAAAGCTTAACAAGCTTAGCTAAACCATCAATAGTTTTTTCCATTTGAGATAGCTGTTGACTCTTTTGGAAAATTGTTAACAATGACGGGATGAGAATGCCCGCAACTGCCAATAATGTTAGTGTTCTCATACTCTATTCAATGTCTAATGTGTGATAGTTATTTAAAACATGTTGTAAAGAAAAAGTAGCTTTACAGATTGTTTGTTTAAATATTTTTGAAGAAATAACTCTTACGATTAACTATTGTTTTATAAATTAACTTTATGAATACTTTAATATACTAATTAAAATTATTATCCTCCATGAATTTGTTGGAAAAATCCAATATTTAAAAGTAAATTCTTTAAAATTTAATAATTTAAACGTAGTATTAACACTAAAGTAACGTAACTCAAACTAAATTGGTTTAATCATCAATCCTAATACATGATATTTAAATACATATTAAGATTATTTTTCTTATTGTTTGTTACTCCTTATATAGTGTTAGGACAAACAGAATTAGAGCAAAAAGGTATTGCAGAAATTTTTGCAGGAGAAATTGATGCTTCAATAATAACTTTCCGAAAATCATTAGTAGAAAACCCAGAATCTTGCTTGTCTCAGTTTGCTTTAGCAAATCAACTTTTTGAAAAAGTATCGGATCAAAAGCTGAAAGAAATGCACATCATCCGATTTAAAAATATGGATGGTTATTTTGAAGATCTTAGAGAAGCTTACAGTTTATCTATATTAGCATCAAAAAGTTATCAAGAGCTAAGTGAACAAGAAAAACTTATTATTAGACAGTCGTTATCTGTGGCAGGAGATGAGGTGAGTGGTTTTCTATCCACAAGAATTCAACAAACAGCTTATACTTATTTGCAACAAGCTCCTTATCGAAGACCAACCATACAATTATACCGTACAGAAGTGTATAATAGAATAATGGAAGGAGATACACTGATGGCATTGAGGGAAATATTGATCCGTCAATGTGGAGAATACTTGTTAGATTATCCAAATTCAAAATATTTAGGAAAGGTTAAAGAAATTAGAAAAGGAGTTTTAAAAGAATATCTCAATAATATATCTCTGCGTCAATATGGAAATAGAGGTGGGCAGATGTATGAGCATTATTGTAAAGAGATTATTAGCCTTTACTCTAAAGAAGAATTGAAAATGATAGTCCCATTATTTTATGGAAAGGAATATGGGTTTTCAAAATCAACAATGTATAAATCAGAGAATTATAGCAAGCTGAAAAAATTTGCAGACTCTGAAGGGATGAGTATCATAGAGGTATTATGTCAGCTTAATATTCATGATAGAGGTTGTGTGGCAGAATCAATAGAATTATATGATAGGTTTATTCAACAATTAGCGCCTCTTGATATTGCTTTGATTGCTGTTAAGAAAATGACAGAGGAACCGTTCAAAGCTCATGAGTATGATAAAGTAATATCGATTTATAAAAAGTATCAACCTTATTTTCCAGAACAACAAGATTTTTTTATTAAAATATTAGCCTCATTAGAAGATACAAGTAACCCTAGAATACTAAAAAATATAGGTAATCATATCAATACTGTAGCTAGAGAATATCAACCCGTAATCACTTTAGATGAGGAGTATTTATTTTTTGCACGAAAAACAGCTAAATCTGGCGAAGATGTTTATATGTCTAAAAAAGATTTTTACGGTAATTGGACTCAAGCTCAAGAAATTGTTGAAGTAAATACAGAATCTCACGAAGTACCGATGGGGATAAGTGGAGATGGTCAGACTTTATTATTATACGGTAATTACTCAAAATTAAGAAAGTTCTCTTATGTAAGAGGTACTGAAAGTAGACTTGGTAAAGGAGATTTTTATTACTCGAAAAAATTAAAAGATGGAACTTGGGGTGCTGTTCAAGTTTTTGAATACCCTATTAATACTCCTTATTATGAATCTGGTTTAAGTCTAAGCTTGGACGGTGATGTTGCTTTTTTTGCCTCTGATCGACCAGGGGCTGTAGGAGGTTATAACCCTAATTACCCTGATGATGGTTTGTATTATCATGGATCTGGTGAGTTTAATACAGATATCTATGTAAGTATCAAAGGTGAAAATGGAACTTGGGATGAACCAATTAATTTAGGTGAAGTAATTAATACTCCTTTTGCCGAAAAGAGCCCTTATTTACATCCTGATAAAGAGACCTTGTACTTTTGCTCTGATGGGCATGCCGGATATGGTGGGTACGATATATTTATGTCGAAAAGGTTGAACCCTGACTCATGGACAGAATGGAGTGAACCTGTAAACTTAGGTATCTCTATAAATGGTATTGATGATGATGCTTTTTACTTGACATCAGTGGGTGACAAAGCATTAGTAGTTTCTCAAAAAGGGGACGTTAATTACGGAAGAGATGATATTTATGAATTAGATATTCCGTTAGATAAACGTCCAAAACCCATGCTATTTGCTCATGGTAAGGTTGTCGATAAAAATGGAGAGGGATTGGATGAAGTGAAAATCAAGATTCAAGATGAAAATGGAGAATTAGTGGTCACTAAAAAGACAGGAGACAACGGAGAGTTTCAATTAGCTTTACCTCCTAATGCCAATTACTCTGTTTATGTTGATGATGAAAATATGATTGGAAGTAGTATAGAAATTAACGAGGAGTCTGATCCAGATAAAAATCTTAAGCTAAAAGCAATGGAAACGGTTAATTTAAATGATAAATCAACCGATGCTACTTTTATAATGCAGACATTAAATTTCGATACTAATTCATATACAATAAGACGTGAGTCATTTTTTGATTTAGACCGATTAGCTGCATTAATGAAAAGAAATGAGTTATGGATTTTGGTAGTTGAAGGACATACTGATAATGTAGATTCTAAAGAATACAATATTCAATTATCAAAAAATAGAGCCAATGCTGTAAAAGAGTATTTGATATCTAAAGGAGTACATGATTCTAGATTAGATGCTTATGGTTATGGGGAGGAAAGACCTGTGATGTCTAATAGAACAAAAGGAGGTCGCCAAGAAAACCGTAGAGTAGTATTTACAATTTTAAGATAAAAAAAAGACGCCTATAAATAGGCGTCTTGTATATGTAAGGGTGTAAATAGTAGCTTGATGTCTTTTGTAGAAAGTGGCAATGAGAAAATAGCTTCAATAGGGTGAACAAACAACAACATAGACCTTTCGGCCTACATAATATCTTATAGTAGAAAGTAGCTTATCAACTATTATTATCTTTATTTGATAACTCAAATTTACATTCATTTAATAAATAAACCAAAATAACTCTTCAATTATTTCTGCATAAATTCACAGCTTTTAACTAAATGATTGATTGTGAGTTTTATAAATTTAAACAAATGTAAATAACAAGTGCATGATGTTAGGTGTTGGTTCTTTTTGGATTACAAAATGAAAAAGTAAAATAGTTTCAAGGAATTTATTTGTTAACAGACCAATTTTAGTACATAATTTGTTAAATTAATGTTTAATTGAAAAATTGGGGCTTATACCCTTATTTTAGTTTCTATTCATTGACTTTTTTTTGTGAAGTATATCTTTACTGAAAACGATATATATCATTATGCAAACTGCTATATATACTCTATTCTTATTATTTATTTTTTCCGTTGGTGACTTTAATGATTATGCTACTATTGATCAATCTGCAAGACCAACTTTTACTGTTATTAAACAAGAAGTTCCCCGTTCTTGTCCACTTGGTGGACTTCATCTTATAGAGGGTATCGTTCGATCAGCTGATCCGAATGAATATGTAGATATTTATATCTATCTCCAGAATTATGATGGTTCTTGGTCTAAACAAGTATATAAAAGAAAAGGCGGCGGAGTGGTTAAATTAGATATTACTAGTTGTAATTTTACTGGTAACTATTATGCTTTAGCAGATTACGCTAATAATGAAGGGAAGCGTATGCCAAGCATCACACAAGTGAAAGAAAAACATACCTCTAAAGGTAAAAATCCAAAATTTAGAGTGACAGACAAATACCCTTACAAAGAATGTGAAGGGGAAACTACAGGTACTTACTTTAAACAAGGTGAAGTATTTACACCTATGGGAGAAAAAGTAGAGGTAACCATGTATTTACAAAAGCAAGACGGTTCTTGGAGGAAAAAGCACTACAATAAAGTAGGATCTGGGTTTATTCCTTTAGAAATAAAAGATTGTGAATTAAATGGAGTTTATAAATCAAGAATTGTGTATACAAATCAATAAAAAAGTGATTTTTAAAAACCTTTTACCTTAAAAATGAGTATCAAGAGTAGTACTTAAATTAAAATTTCATATGTTAAATACTTGATGAATTTTATTTAAGTATTGAATTAAAGTTAGTTTTTAATCAACCTAACTTAAAAGGTTATTGACTAATTCAAAAAAAATACTATTTTCGCAAAAATAACATCGAAATTATTTATTTCGATAATTGTAAAAGTATCACAAAATTATAAATATATAATATGTACTGGACACTAGAATTAGCATCATACTTAGAAGATGCGCCATGGCCTGCAACAAAAGATGAATTAATTGACTTTTCTGATCGTACAGGTGCTCCTGTTGAGGTGATCGAAAATCTTCAAGAATTGGAGGATGATGGTGAACCATATGAAAGTATCGAAGAAATCTGGCCAGATTATCCTACAAAGGATGACTTCTTCTTTAATGAAGATGAATATTAATATCCCACAAAAGAAAAAAGCATCAGTAGAATTTATCTGCTGATGCTTTTTTGTTTACAACAAAATATTTTAACTCAGTACTTCCCCTAATTTTAAATCTTCAGGTGTAGTGACTTTTATATTTTCATAATTTCCATCAAAAAGGTGCATAGCAAAGCCATTAAATTCAGCTACACTTGCATCATCAGTAAAGAATTCTTGATACCCATTCTCGAAAGCATGAAGTATAATATCGCCTCTAAATGTTTGAGGTGTTTGAACTAGTCTAAAATCACTTCTATTCTTTGCGAAATTTCCGTCTTTAGTAATTTCTCTAAGAGATTCTTTTAAAGGAACAGTAGGCACAGCTGCACCGTGTTGAATAGCTTGTGTATAACTTTCTTGGATAACCTCTGTGCTAACAAGTGGTCTTACACCATCATGAATTGCAATAACACAATCATGAGCAGGAATGTATTGTAAAGCATTGTCTACAGAATGATACCTTGTTGCTCCTCCAGTAACTATTTGATGTGGGGTGCTGAACTGATGCTTTTGAACTAATTCTGCCCACGTAACCTTTTGATCTTTCGGAAGAGTAACAATAATATTAGTGGTTTTATCAGCTTCATGAAATTTATTAATGGTATGCATTAAGATAGGAAGCCCTTTAAGCTCTATAAATTGTTTTGGTAGTTCACTTCCCATTCGTAAACCTTTTCCTCCAGCAACTATAATACTATATTTTTTCATGATGATTTGTTCTATATGGATCAATTTTGATGTCTAAATTCGATATAAAAATCTTTATTAAAAGTGATTTTTATCCGATTTATAAATACAAAAAAGTTGTATTTACTTTTGAATAAAAGGAAACAAATAAAGAATACATAAATATAACTTGATGTTATAATTATTATCACTATTGATTTCATTAATTTAAATAAATACTGACTAGAATAGAACACTTAGGTAGTTGCACATAAAAGTTGGATAATTATTTTTTAGCCTCTCAATGTAGAATAGCATAGCCAATAACTATGCGATGATATTCTAATGAGGAGTAGACAAGAAATGAAAATTCAGAACTCCCGATTTTCTTTGTACAACTGTATATAAGGTGTGTTGATAAATAACCATGAAAAATACCCCAATTATCTATTTTGTAGAAGACAATGCAACAGAAAGTATGTTGATGAGAATTGCCTTACAAAGATTACCCAAGATAACCGTAGAGTTTTTCTCAGAAGGAGCATCTTTGATCGAACGTTTTGAGGAACAACCCGCAGACATTGTTGTGTCTGATTTGGTAATGCCTAATATGAGTGGACAAGAAGTACTCAAAAAGATCAAGAGGATAAAAAAATCTACTTTAATGATTGTTTTATCTTCTCAGGAACATATGGATGAGGTGGCCAATCTTCAGGCATTAGGCGTTTTTAATTATATAGTAAAGGGAGATCACTGCCTTCATTATTTAAAAAAGACACTAGAAGTAGCCTGCTTTTTATTAGAAAAAGAATTTAAGTTTTAATCAAGAAATTATTGCCATTCTAAAGTGTTGATCATATGTATCATATCCTCTTTAACATAATCAATGATAGGTGCTAAAGAATCGTTTTGCGTTGAGGATGGAAAGTATAAAGCTGCTCTAAAAAAGTGTTCTGTAGAATCGGTTACAAAGAATTGAAATTGACTAGGAACATCTCCCTCAATTTCATATAAAACAGCGGTATAGCCTTTTGGTGTTCTAATCGTATACTCATCAATAGCAGTAGCTCTTACATTGTGTTTAAATGTAAGTACATTAGAAGTATTGGTATACCCGATTAAGGAATCAAAGTTGGCTAATTTTTTATAAGATATATCTACTGTTGCTTTAAATTCTGGATACTGTACTTCCACCCAATAAGGCTCTGACATAAAAGAATCATCAGGAATAATAGAAGCATTCTTGGCTACTTCAAAAGAATAAGGATACCCTTTAAATTGATTGTTTTTAAAGGCATTCTTTTCATAACTGTGAGTAGGCATTTCAAGACGGTGGTATCCTCTAGGTTTAGGTAAGTAAGCCACAGATTCTGACGTACCACAATTAAAAAATAGGCACGATAATAATAATGGAAGTATGTAAGTGAGTGTTTTCATTAAGGTTGTGTTTCGTCTTCTTCGAATTCAGCTTGTAAACGTCTTACATGTTCTTCATCATTGAACTTTACATGCACTGTTTTGATTCGTTTTTTATCTACTGCTCGAATAGTAAAAGTGATATCTTTATAGTCGATTTTTTTACCTGTTTTAGGCATTTCTTGTAATAACTCAAGAATTAAACCACCAATTGAATCACTTTCTCCTTTTACTTTATCAAAATAATCTGCAGGAAGCATCACTAATCTTTCAAAGTCGATTAATGAAGTTTTCCCATCTAAATTAAAACTAGCGTCAGTACTGATATAATCTTGCACTAAGTCTCCATCAAATTCATCGTTAATTTCACCAACGATTTCTTCGATAATGTCTTCTAATGTTACCAATCCAGTTGTTCCTCCATATTCATCTACGATGATAGCCATATGAACCCTTCTTTCTTGGAAGTCTCTTAGAAGCTCATCAATTTTTTTTGATTCGGGAACGTAATAAATATCTTTTCGGATAATTCGTTTCCACTCAAAATGTTCATTTTTATCAAGGTACGGGAGTAAGTCTTTGATGTATATGATACCTACAAGAGAATCAATGGTATCATCATAAACAGGTAATCTCGAGAAGGAGTTTTTATTGATATGGTCCATCAATTCATGAAAATCGATTTCAATATCCAAAGCGTCCATATCTGTTCTAGAAACCATAATTTGTTTCACGGTTTTAGATCCAAATCGGACAATGCCTTTAAGCATTTCACTGGCTTTATCATCAACTTGATGTTGAGTAGCTAGTGATACTGCTTGATCAAATTCGTTGACAGAAACTTCTAGGTTATAATTTCTGTTTGCCAAAGCTCTCTCCATAGTATTCCCCATACTAGTAAGGAGCAACGCAAAAGGTTTAAAGATTTTAATAGCTACCTGCCAAAAGGTAACCATGCTTTTAGCAAAGTTAAGAGAGTTTTTTGTAGCGTAGATTTTTGGGACAATCTCTCCGATAAAGACAACAAGTGCAGTAACAACAAACGTGAGTGTGATAAACACTTCTGCACCATCTCTAGCGATACCTATTGAATCGGCTATGGTCCAAGCTATAAACGTTGAAATCATAACGATGGCAACGTTTACAAAGTTGTTACAAATTAATATTGTAGCTAATAAAATTTGTGGTATTTGTAACAGTTGAAAAACTTTTTTTCCCACACTGTCTTCACCCTCTCTGCATTCTTTAATTTGATCAGCAGATAGGGAGAAAAAGGCCACTTCTGAGCCTGAAATTATACCAGATAAAATCAGTAAAAGCACCACTATTAATGCAGCACCCCAAGGAATATCTTGAAGGATTAACGTTAATAGTGGCATTACTGGGTGTGATAGATCACCTTCCATGTATTTCTTTTATATTAAATTTTAGAAAGGAGGGTCATCATTAGTATCTGAAGCAGCAGCAACTTCTTGAGGTGCTTCATTTACAGTAGTACTCTGAGGCATTGCTCCCTCATAAGCTTGACCGTCCTGTCTTGCATCTAGCATTACCATATCTCTACCAATAATATCGGTAGTATATCTAGTAATACCATCTTTTTCGTAACTACGAGTAGAAAGTTTTCCTTCGATGTAAACTTTACTACCTTTTTTAAGGTATTGTTCAGCTACACCTGCAAGGCCTCTCCACAGTGTTACTCTATGCCATTCCGTTTGCGTCTGACGATTACCGTCTTTGTCTGTGTAGTTTTCGGATGTAGCAACGGATAAGGTAACCACTTTGGTACCTCCCTCTAAATTTCTTACTTCAGGGTCTGCCCCTAAATTTCCTACTAAGATGACTTTGTTTACTCCAGCCATTGTTTTGTTTTGGTTGTTAATTAAAAGATATGAATCATTAAGTATCGAAGAGTAAATTTAATATGTTCGATGTATAAAAAGTAGTATCAAAAAGTACTCTTAATGATCGAAAAGATTTTCTTCTCAGATTCTAAATTAATTAATAAATATTCTTTCTCAAATAATTCTCTAAAATGATAGGTTTTCCAACCGACTGAATTTCATTAATATCCATCCATCTATATTGAAAAATATCAGATTGAGTATCCAAAAGAGTTTGCAATTTTACATGAAAAAATTCAATAAATAATCTTCTATGTGATAACAAATGCTTAATTGGTTCACTCGAGAAAAAAATATCTTTCGTATTAATTCCTAATTGTGTGTTTTCAAGAATAATGCCGTTTGATAAAGATTGTTCTTTTTCGGAAGTAATGACCAAAGGGAAGTCAAAAAGACCTGCCCAAATGTCACCTTCTTGACGTTTTTTCATTAAGTATTTACCATCATGTTCAATCAAAAGGTATTTTAAATACTGATTAATCACTTTTACCTTTTTTAATTTTACAGGTCGTTGATCAATAATTTGATGTAAACGACTTTCACAAGATTGAACAAAAGGACATGTTTCACACTTGGGTTGTTTTGGAGTACAATGTATAGCTCCAAATTCCATTAATGCCTGATTGAAAATATCAGGTTGATTTTCCGATATCAATTGATTGGCCACCTCAGTGAAAATTTTTTGTCCTTTACCCGAAGCAATATCTTCTTCGATATTAAATACCCTCGATAAAACTCTGTAGACATTTCCATCAACAGTAGCTACTTTTTCTCTAAAAGCAAAAGAAGCAATGGCTGCTGCAGTATAATTACCAACTCCTTTTAAAGAAAGTAATTCTTTGTAGTTATCAGGGAAATGGCCATTATACTGATCGATGACCTGTTGTGCTGCTACATGCATATTTCTAGCTCTAGAGTAGTACCCTAAGCCTTGCCATAAGTGTAGTATGGTATCAATATCCGCTTCAGCAAAGTCTTTTACTGTAGGGAAATTACTAACAAATTTTTCGTAATAGGGAAGTCCTTGTTGTACTCTAGTTTGTTGAAGTATAATCTCAGACAACCAAATTTTATAAGGATCTTGGGTATGACGCCAAGGTAAATCTCTTTTATTACTTTCGTACCAATTGATTAAGCTGGAGGCTAAATCCATTCTTCTGATTTAGTTTAAGTGAATAAGATATTTTACTCCGTAACTTTATTTTCCTCCGAACTGTTCATGTTTTTCAACATTTTTCTGAAAGCAATTCTTAATAGGAGTTGCATAGGCAGGGCAATAATAGCAGAAACAACAATCCAAACGGCTGCACCTTGTATCATTAAAATTCCCATTTCCTTTATACCATGAAATATTCCAATATCTAATGCCTCTTGGATTTTTTCTAAAGTGACTCCTTTTGCACTGTTTCCAAATAGTGAAGTACCTGCTTTTATATAAGGGATAATTAGAAAAACTTGAATAGGCGAAACGGCGTAATTAGCTATCTGAATAGCAAATTGATTTAAACGGAATATGGAAGCCGCCAAAATACAAAGCCAAGTACAAATACCTAACAAAGGAGAGGATCCAATTAAAAGACCTACCGTAACACTCCAAGCTAATAAGTGAGGTGTCATTCCTTGCCTCAATAGCGTACGTAATGGAATAAGTATACGATGAGTGATATGGTGCTTTACAGAAAGCTTAATTCTTTTTAAAATGTTATCCATGATTGGATTTGTTGGAAAAAGCGGATAATTGAGTTTGGATCAAGCAAAATAGCAAATGCTACACCAAAAATAGCCCCAAATAAGTGAGCAGAGTGATTGATATAAGTGTTTGGATTATTGGATTGGTAATAAGAATAAACCAAGAAAATGGCTCCAAGAATAAATGATGGTAGACAAATAACAAAATAAAGGCAGATCTCTTGAATTGGAGCAAAAATAATCATAAAGAATACCACTGCCGAAACAGCTCCAGATGCACCTAAAGATCTATAATTGATATTTCCTTTATGTTGAATGTAAGAAGGAATATCTGCAATAATAGCCCCTCCAAAATATAAAGCTAAGAAAGCTAAATTACCTGTAACACCATTACCAGCAAGAATTAAACATATTCTTTCTACAGCCCCTCCAAAGAAATAAAGAGTAAGCATGTTGAATAATAAATGCATCCAATTAGAATGTACTAAAGAGGAAGTAATAAACCTGTACCACTGATTTTTTGATGAAACTAAATAAGGATCCATCAAAAGTTTATAACGTACACTATCATTTTGAAATGCATAGTAACTGACACCTACGTTCAGAATGATTAATAATAATGTAATTGACATCTATAATGTTTGTTGATTGTTCTTTTTGAATACTCTGCAAGATAGTAATCAATTGAGAATATTAGGTGATGTGTTAAGGAATTTAGGAATTCAATTTTTAGTAAAAAATTTCTAAATCATAGTCTATCAAAGCCTTATTAAAAAATATTACCACCACATCATTACTCAAAACGTATCAAAAAACAAGACTTCAACGTTTTTATAATTGGTTTAGGTAGTAGAATTCAATAAGTTATACTATCTTTGCCGATTGAATCGGGAACGTGTTTCCCATATGTTTAACTGTGTCATAAAGGACTGCGTTCCTTTCCAACACACAAATGCTAAATTAAAATGGCAGTAAAAATTCGTTTGGCTCGTCGTGGCCGTAAGAGAAAGCCTATTTACAATGTAGTAGTAGCAGACTCAAGATCTCCTCGTGATGGTCGTTTTATTGAGAAGTTAGGTACTTTCAACCCTAACACTGAACCTGCAACTATCAACATTGACGCTGCATCTGCTGCACAATGGTTATTGAATGGTGCTCAGCCTACTGACACTGCTCGTATGGTATTGTCTAAAGCTGGTGCAATGTACAAGAAACACCTTCAAGTAGGTGTGAACAAAGGCGCTAAAACTCAAGAGGAAGCTGATAAACTTTTTGATGCATGGATGTCAGAGAGATCTTCTGCTTATGCTGCTGAGTTAGAAGCAAAACAAGCTGCTGCTGAAGCTGCTGTAAAAGCAGAATTAGAAGCGGGTGTTGCTGCTCGTAAAGCTGCTGAAGAAGCTGAGAAAAAAGCTGAGGCTGAAGCTCTTGCTGCTGCCGCTGCTGCTCAAGCTGAAAAAGAAGCTGCTGAGGCTGCTGAAGCTTCAACTGAGGAATCAGGTGAAGAAGCTGCTGCTGAAGGTGAAGCTACTGAAGAAGAGTCTGCTGAGTAATTCCAGCACAAATCTTAAGTCGAAGGTAAATGCCCTCGTATTTACCCCGTAAACTAGGTTTACGTAATTCCAAATCGAAAATATTGGCCCTACGCCTCCCAAGCGTAGGGCTTTTTCATGTCCAATTTTTTTTGTGTTATCAAGGTGTAAAGTATAAGGCAGGGTATTGTTAATACAAAAGAGTAGTTTCTGCTTTATTCCTAGCATTGGGAATTATCAATTTTATCTTATAAATTGACTATGCTTAAGTAGTAAAAAGTACCTCGTTAAATTGTACAACAATGTAGGTACATCATTAAATAGTTATTACTTATACAATGTAACTCTTAAAACTCATGATTTGTACCATGGGCTCACAGAAATAGGGAGGTAATAAACTCAAGCCTCAATAAATATTTTTTATTTAATGCCTACAATAACTAACAAGACTAATTCTACCACTTACAAAGCCATCTTGATTCATCCTCAATTACCAACAGGAAGACAACAAGGAGATGTACGATTTGGATCGCAGAAAATTGATATTCAAGCGGGAGATTTTTATTACCATATTCCTTTTGCTGATTTAGAAATTGAAGCAGGAGGAGCTTCTGGTCAATTTATCTTTTTCAAATCAAGAAAGGAAAAAGAGGTCTCAATATACACTAAAGATAAATCTATTCTCAAAGATGATTTTTTGATTAGTGATCCTCGTTTTCGTGAGCATATTAAAGACACCAAATTTGTATTGAATAGTCTTTATCGTGGAGTTGCTTTGGTTTTAGGCATTTGCATATTGATGAGCACTTGCTTTTACCTCTTTAAAGATAATATTGTCAGAAAAGGAGCAGAGAATGTACCGATCTCTTGGGAGGAACAAATAGGAGAAGAACTCTTCGAGTCTATATATGAAGAATATACTTTTATTGAAAATGATTCTTTGATAGCAGTATTGGGAGAGGAACTTCAACCATTAATTAATCAGGTGGAAGCAGAAGGTTTTAATATCGAATTGTATTTGGTAGAAGATGCGTCTATCAATGCCTTCGCATTACCAGGTGGAAAAGTGGTGATCAATTCAGGGTTGATCAAAAATGCATCTTCTTGGGATGAAGTAGCAGGAGTGATGGCACATGAAATTTCTCATGTCTCATTAAGACATCATATTCGAGGAGCCATTGATAAAATCGGCTTTTTTAGTATTGTGTATTTATTTTTTGGAGACGGATCTGCTATCATGGCAACATTAGCCAATACGATGTTCGAGATACAAACATCAGCTTATTCGAGAACATTGGAAAAGGAGGCAGATATAAAAGGGGTTGAGTATTTACAACAAAGTAGAATTAACCCAGAAGGAATGATCCAATTTTTTGAAATGTTAGACGAAAAAAATGAAATGACTTCAATGGATAGCTTGATGTCTTTTATTTCAACACACCCGTCAACACCCGATAGAATAATTCATCTGAAAGAACAGATTATAGATAACAAGGAAAATAACTATATCTCTTTTCAATCTAATTACAATGATTTTAAAGAGGGTGTATTACTAACAACTAATTAAATATTTATGAATTTAGACGTTAAAGGCAAACCCGCTTTTGCTCATGTTCACGTAACAATTGAGCCGGGCGAATCGTTTGTTGCAGAATCGGATGCAATGTCAAGTATGTCAACTCAACTTGATATGACTGCCGAACTAAATGGAGGTTTTTTTAATGCCATACTCAAAAAAATCTTTGGAGGTGAAACACTCTTTGTCAATCGTTTTACTAACAACACATCAGAACCGCTTACTTTAACTATTACTCAGCCTACTCCTGGAGATATGGAAGTGAAGGAGTTAAATGGTGAAAGTTTCTGTTTACAACAAGGTGCATACATTGCTTCTACTCCCGATGTAAAACTAGGTGTGAAATTCGCTGGTTTTGGATCTTGGATTGGAGGAGAAGGACTTTTTAAATTGATGGTTTCAGGACATGGAAAAGTCATTTTTGGTGCTTTCGGTGGTTTGATCGAAAGAGAAGTAAGTGGCGAATTTATTGTCGATACAAGTCATTTAGTAGGTTACGAGCCTGGTATGAAGTTAAAACCTCAATTGTCTGGTGGTATTTTCTCATCATTTTTTAGTGGAGAGGGATTCGTTACCAGAGTTGAAGGTTCAGGTAAGATTTTTATTCAGACAAGAAGTATGTCTGGAATGACATCATGGGTAAATAAAAACTTATAATCATGGCAGAACTATTGAATACATCATTAAAGACAGAGATTCAGATGGGGCCAGGGGCTTCAGCTGTTAAGATAGATTTGGAGCCGGGACAACATTTTACTGCTGAAGCAGGAGCGATGATTGCCATGAGCCCAACAATCACGATGACTACCACAACACACAAAAAAAGTGGAGGAGGAATCATGAAAGGTTTGAAAAGAATGTTATCTGGAGAAAGCTTTTTCTTAAACCATTATTCAGCAGGTAATGAACCGGGTACAGTCTGGCTAAGTGCTACTCTTGCTGGCGATATGATGACACATGAGTTACATGGAGAAGGATTAGTTGTGCAAGCAGGATCATATGTAGCATCCTCTCCAGATATTGAAGTAGATTTCAATTGGCAGGGCTTCAAGAGCTTTTTCTCTGGTGAAAGTGCTTTTTGGTTGAACTTGAATGGCCAAGGGACTTTAATTTTCAATTCTTATGGAGCCATTTATCCTATAAAAATTGATGGGGATTATATCGTGGATACAGGCCATATAGTGGCATTTGAAGAAACCTTAAACTTTGAAGTAACGAAAGCAGGAAAAAGCTGGATGAGTTCTTTCCTAGGTGGTGAAGGATTGGTGTGTAAGTTTAAAGGACAAGGAACGGTGTGGGTACAATCTCATAACCCAAGTTCATTCGGACAAATTTTAGGACCAACATTAAGACCAAGATAGATCATGCTTACAGAAGATAAAAAAGGATTAGATTTTAGATTTGACTGTAAACCTGATTTTGGTTTTATCACGGTCAATATCCCATCAGGGGAGAAAATAAAGGTGGAAGCGTCTGCAATGGCGACAATGGATACCAATATTGAAATGAAAACAAAGATGAAAGGTGGCTTCGGAAGAATGTTCTCTGGAGAATCACTTTTCATTAATGAGTTTGAAGCAAAAAATGGTGCAGGAGAAATTCAAATTGCTCCGAGTGCTCCAGGAGATGTGGATCATGTATATTTAGAGAATGAAGCAATCTATCTTCAGAATTCTGCTTTTGTTGCTTCAGCAATGAGTGTTGAAGTAGAAACAAAATTCCAAGGGTTAACAAAAGGCTTCTTCTCAGGTGAAAGCTTGTTCTTGATAAAATGTTCAGGAACAGGAGATCTTTGGTTTAACTCTTATGGAGGGATCATAGAAATTGATGTAGAAGACGGTTATGTAGTCGATACAGGTCATATTGTTGCTTTCACTGAAGGTTTAGACTATAATATCTCAAAAGTAGGAGGTTATAAATCTCTTTTCTTCTCTGGTGAAGGCTTAGTTTGCCGTTTCTCTGGTAAAGGAAAAGTATGGATTCAAACAAGGAAAGTGGGTCCATTTACGAGTTGGGTACATCCGTACCGTCCAGTGAAGGACAAAGGTTAATATAAAAAACCATCTGAAAAAAATCAGATGGTTTTTTTTATAAGTAGTTCACATCAATAATTATTGTTTTTATTGAACAACTTTTTTGTCGTCCACTTTATCGTTTTCTTTCATTAAATGAGACCAATCTCTCAATGTTGCATTGGGAACAATTGCACCGATTATATTTCCTTGAATAGGGTTGCCAAAGAAATCAGTTTTCACATTCAATCCACCATAATAAATTCCATTTTCTGTCTTATCAGACTTTAATTGAGGAATTTTAGCTCCAGAAGTAATCAATTTTTTATTTTGAGGAACAAAGTCTTTTGCAAAAGATCCATTCTCATTTTCAAACTCAGGTAAACCACCAAAGGCATTTTCATCCCAATACCCTTCATCTAAAGCTTTATCCACAGATGTATATTTATCTTTTCCTTCTGTGTTGTAAAGGCGATAGATATTATTTTTCATGATTAACTCCATTTTATCCAATTCTGTTTGATTCATAGGACGGATGTTTGCCGCTAAAGAACCATCAAATCCTTTTCCTGAAGTAGCATTCTTTGTAGGTTCTTTGGAAATCATAAAATCAAAAGCAGCATCATAAGCAGCTCCATCTTTCCAACGGTGCATCGACCAACCTTTGTTTGTTTTTTCTTCTAACCAGAACAGGTTATTCATCATCACGATACCTTCATTGGAAGTAGAAATATTGAAAACATTCGGGTTTTTATAGGGCTTATTTCCTGCAATGGTATTAATAATTGTATTATTATAAATATAGGTTTGATAAGGGCCTATGTACTTCTTTTTATGATTATGTCCATTTACTGTAATAATAGCTCCTGGAGTACCTACTTTTCCCCAGAATTTTTGATTAGGATCTTTAATATTTCTCCATCCATCATTAATACTTACATTAAAGCGGTAAGAACAATTATAATTAAGCCCAAGAATTTCTATAAATCCACCTGCATTGTAACGGCTCAAGCAATTTTGAATCACTACATTTTTACAATTGAAATCAATATGAGCACCACATGAGTCGGCAATACCTTGAGCACCTTCAAAGACATTGTATTCGAATAAAAAGTTTTGTAGTCCCCAAGTCCACATACCGCTTCCTCGTCCCCATTTACGTTTGTCGTTTCTATTTCCTGACTCAGTAATTCTACTATATTTAAGATGGCTATTATTACATCTGTTGAATTGCATACCAGGTCCTCCAGCTTGATAAACGGTACAATATTCAATACGAACATCATCTACATTATGCTTTAAAGAACCATCAATTTTTCCATTTCCTTTGAAACGAATTCCCATCTGACTCACATTTTTGACCGTCACATGTTGAACAGCAATATTACGAATACCCTTTCCTTTTTGATGCACTTGACCAAAGACTCCCCATCCCCAACCAGCATTATCATTCATATTCCATTGTCTACATGCACGAGAAGTTTCTGCATTGTTTAAGAGGTAAACGTCTTCAATATCTACATTATAAATTAGGAAGTTTTCCATCAAACTATGTGTGTGGGAGTTGTCAGAAAGTATTCTAACCCCATAGCGTTGGTCAATTCTTTTTTCTTCTTTGTTGTACATGAAAGTACTATTTTCAGGACCTCCATTACCTGTCATTTTTAAATCTGATATCAATACATTGGAAGTATTCTGAATCCAAATACCTGCAGGATAACCTTTAAAATTGATGGTGGCTTTTCCGTGACCATAGCTACCAATATGAATACGATTTTTATTTTTGGATGATTTATTCAAGTTGATCAAGTCTATTCCACCAAAGTGTTCTTGATTTCCTTTTAGAAGAACTTGATCGCCAAAATTAACCTTTAGTTTAACCAGTTGTTGTAAACTTTTGATAGCTTTTTTCTGACTTAACCCATCATTCTTATCATTTCCTTTTTTAGCATCAACATAGATGGTTCTTTGAAATTTAAAAGGAGGTTTGTATTTGATCTGATTGTTTGTGACAACATCATCAAATTTAAAATTATTTGGAGTTAAAGGAACCTCATTACTAATAGGAACAGAATTAGCTTTTTCCATTGCACTTTCCAATTGAACTTGTCCCCAAACCGAAGTGGAAATTAAGAGCAATAGGAATTTAAAAATCATTTCTTTCATCACATACTATTTTAATATTCAGGGTAATTGTTTTTTTTCGTATTACCACTAAGACCTTGACGCAAACTATTGAATATCAAAATTAGATAGAGTAAAAAAATGAATTAAAAGAGGTGGTAAATTTAAAAAGAGGTGAATACCAAAGGAGAATCATGCATTTACCCTTGTTGGGTGTCATTTAACAAGGGCAGTACAAGGGAGTTGTTCCTCTATGTAGATGACTCCATCATAGACTTCAGTCCATCTCATTCGATAAGTATAATTAACTAATCCCTTCATAGAAAAATACTTTGGTTTACCTTTGAATTCAGTGAAATCGGTAAATGATAAAGTATATTTTGAGTCGGAAAGCCACTGTTCAAAAGAGTTTTTAGCAGGTTTTTTGATATCGTATGGTTCGCTTTTTATTCTACCAGCTTGTCCTTTATAAGAAGTAAAGCCTAGTGTGTACATCTTATTTCCTAGTGTTTTGTAGGTCATAAGCCCAAGTGAACTATGGTATTTAAAATGGCTCTTAGCTGTATGCATACTAGCAGCCCAAACAATTATCTTCTCATTTGGAAAGCGTTTCTGAGAGAGCCAAACTAAGTTATTGGCCATCTGAACATCTCGGTATTGAAAAGTACTGTTTTTAGAATAGATTTTTTTCATGTTGATCAACCAAGAATTCTCAGCATATCCGTTTAGGTTCTGTAATTCCTGCTTCATGAAATCATCTTTGCTGTACTGTTGGTCAATGGATTTTAGAGTAGTGAAAAAGAATGATCGATCTTCTTCTGTAGCTTTTGAGTCGTATTCATTCTTATATAACTCATCTAGAATATCAATAAATCGTTTCTTGTCGTCAATATTAATACTATTGTCTGATAAAAAACGATCAAAATCCTCAGAATAAACACCTTTCGGATGGGCATCATATCGACGAACGTCAACACCAGTCATGTATAATGGTTGGTCTGAAGAATAAGTGCCTTTTATATAATCAAAGGTCGACTGACATTCTTCGCATTTGGTCCAAATAGGAAAAATTTTATCCTTGGCTGCTTCGAAATTTTGTGGATCTTCCTCAAAGTTTTTCTGCATACCATAGAAGTTACTTTCGAAAGCAATGATATTGAATCCAAGTTCTTCGTGAAGGTATTTTACTAAACGACTTTTCATTTTAAAGGTATTCGCATCTCCGTGGTCTTGTTCTCCAAGCATGACCACTTTAGCATCACCAATAGAGTTCTTGATCGCTTCTAGGTCGGAATAATCTTCCTGATCAAAATCAAATGATGTGATGGGACTAGTGTTTTCGAGTACATAGTTTTTGATTTCTTTCTGACCGAACAATAGGTGTGCGATTAGTGTAAAGAGAAGAGTAAGTCTTAATGTCATGATACAAATGTTGAAGTGAATTTTAGTTTCTATCAATTTGACCCATCAACTATTTGATTGGTAGTAATTTTAAATAAAAAAATCCCTCATCACCGAAGTCATGAGGGATTAATTTTTTGAAATCTATCGAATTGCTAGTGCATATTAAAGTTCAGCAAAGAAATCGTTTCCTTTGTCGTCAACAATAATGAAGGCAGGGAAGTTTACGATTTCGATTTTACGAACCGCTTCCATTCCTAATTCTTCAAAGTCAACTACTTCAACAGATTTAATATTTTCTTTTGCTAAAATTGCAGCAGGGCCACCGATCGATCCTAAGTAGAATCCACCGTGTTCGTTACAAGCATCAGTTACTTGTTGTGAACGGTTACCTTTAGCAAGCATAATCATAGAACCACGTTTTGCTTGGAATGGTCCAACATATGGGTCCATTCTACCAGCAGTTGTAGGTCCGAATGATCCTGAAGGCATTCCTTCTGGAGTTTTTGCAGGACCTGCATAATATATTGGGTGGTTTTTGAAGTACTCTGGCATTTCTTCGCCTTTGTCCAACATTTCTTTGATACGAGCGTGAGCAATATCACGAGCTACAATCAAAGTACCTTTTAAGTTCAAACGAGTTTTGATAGGGTATTTAGTCAATTCAGCTAATACCTCCTCCATTGGTCTGTCCAAATCAATATCGATAGGATCAGCCATAGCAGTTGATTCAGTTGGAATTAATCGACGAGGATTTCTTTCTAATTCTTCTAACCAGATACCATCTTCGTTAATTTTTGCTTTGATATTTCTATCTGCAGAGCAAGAAACACCAATACCCACCGGGCATGAAGCAGCGTGACGAGGTAAACGAATCACTTTTACATCATGTGTAAAGTATTTACCACCGAATTGAGCACCAATCAAACTTTCCTGACAGATTTTTTGGATTTTCTTTTCCCATTCAACATCACGGAATGCTTGACCACCCATGTTACCTTCTGTAGGTAGGTTGTCATAATATCCTGCAGATGCTTTTTTCACTGTAGCCATGTTAGCTTCAGCAGAAGTACCACCAACCACAAATGCTAAGTGATATGGAGGGCAAGCTGCTGTACCAATCGACTTCAATTTTTCTTTAACGAAGGCAGTTAAACTTTCGTCATTCAATAAAGCCTTAGTTTGTTGGTACAAGAAAGTTTTATTGGCAGATCCACCACCTTTAGCCATAAACAAGAACTCATATGAGTTACCTTGTTCAGAGTAAATATCTATTTGAGCAGGAAGGTTAGTTCCCGTGTTTTTCTCCTCAGTCATGCTTAATGGCACTACTTGAGAATAACGTAAATTTCTTTCTTTATATGTTTCGTAGATACCACGAGACAAGTGCTCCGCATCGTTAGCTCCTGTAATAACGCTTTCACCTTTTTTACCCATTACAATTGCTGTACCTGTATCTTGACAAGAAGGTAATTGACCTTCTGCAGCTACAGCAGCATTTTCTAATAATGTACGTGCTACGAAACGATCGTTATCTGATGCCTCTGGGTCTTCCAAGATTTTAGCTACTTTTTCTAAGTGTGCTGTTCTTAAATAGAAAGACACATCAGCCATTGCTTCTTGAGATAGTAACTCTAAACCTTTTGGATCAACTTTTAAAAATTTACGGCCATCAACTTCAGTTGTTGATACGTAATCTTTTGTAAGTAATCTATACTTTGTGTCATCTCCTTTTAATGGAAATGGCTTTTGATAGAAAAATTCGCTCATGATTCTAAGTGTATTATAATTCTAATATGTTGATGTTGTTTGTTTGTTTAAAACACGCATGTGTTTAAGTGCTACAAAAATACATAACGAAGGGCACAGCAATAGTGAGATAAGTCATAATTATAAAATAGATTTAAATGATTCTTATAAATAATAGAATCATTCTTATGTGATTAATGTTATCAGATAGACTTGAGAAGAAAAATAAACGTTATTTCAACATTTTTTATCTTTTTGTTATGCTTGCATAATATTTTTACATATATTTGAAAATGAATGTTATGCTTGCATACAATAATAAGTGAATAATCACTTCTATAAAGCAGTATAATATATGCGTTTTGACAAAATGACCAATAAATAACACAAACATATACGTGCTCACTTTTGGAAATGGTCAAAATGGATAAACTCTCTAGTCATCTCTATTTTGACCATCTCAAAAGTTTAAACACCAAAGAAAACAACACTATAAAAATTACATTTTAGAATTATGAACACTGTAACCAATAAGAAAGCAATTAAAGGAGGAGAATTCCTAATTCGTGAATCTGAAGCGAACGAAATTTTTACTCCCGAAGAATTTTCTGAAGAACAGGTAATGATGGCGCAAGCCACTAAAGATTTTATTGACACAGAAATTACTCCTAATGCCAAAAAAATTGATGGTCACGATTGGGAGTTAGTTGAAAACATTTTTAAGAAAGCTGGTGAATTAGGCCTTTTAGGAATTTCTGTTCCTGAAGAAAAAGGAGGTTTAGGCATGAGTTTTAATACATCGATGTTAATTGCCGATGTTTTCGGTGAAGCAGGTTCATTTTCTACAACATATGGTGCGCATACAGGTATTGGTACTTTACCAATCATGTATTACGGTACTGATGCACAAAAAGACAAATACTTACCACTATTAGCTACAGGCGAATGGGCAGCTGCCTACGCTTTAACAGAACCTGATGCAGGTTCTGATGCCAACTCAGGTAAAACAAAAGCAGTTTTATCAGAAGATGGTTCACATTATTTACTCACAGGTCAAAAAATGTGGATCTCTAATGCAGGTTTTGCAGACTTGTTCATCGTTTTCGCAAAAATTGAAGATGATAAAAACCACACTGCATTTATTGTAGAGAAATCTTTTGGTGGAATAACAATGAACGAGGAAGAAGAAAAACTAGGTATTAAAGGTTCTTCTACTCGTCAAGTTTTCTTTACAGATTGTAAAGTTCCAGCTGAGAACATGTTATCAGAAAGAGGCAATGGTTTTAAAATCGCTGTAAACATTTTAAATATCGGACGTGCAAAATTAGGCGCGGGTGTTTTAGGAGGATGTCGTGCAGTAATTAACCATTCAACTACTTATGCAAAAGAGCGTAAGCAGTTCAAACAACCTATTGCTAACTTCGGAGCAATCAAGCAAAAATTAGCTCAAATGTCGACAAAAACATATGTTATTGAGTCGATGTGTTATAGAGCAGGACAAAATATAGAAGACCACACCGAAGAACTACTCGTGGGTGGTATGGATGAAGCAAAGGCAAAATTGAAAGGAGTAGAGCAATTCGCTATTGAATGCGCTATTCTTAAAGTTTTTGGTTCAGAAGTACTCGATTTCTGTGTAGATGAAGCAGTTCAGGTGTACGGTGGTATGGGCTTCTCTGCTGAAGCACCAGTTGAAAGAGCTTACAGAGATGCTCGTATATCAAGAATTTACGAAGGTACCAACGAAATCAATAGAATGCTATTGGTAGGAATGATGATCAAACGAGCTATGAAAGGTGAGTTAGATATTGTTTCTCCAGCAATGGATGTAGCAAAAGAATTGACTTCAGTACCATCATTTGAAACAATAGATACTTCGGTATTATTCAATGTTGAAAAAGACATTTTAAAACGTCTGAAAAAAGCAGCATTGATGGTTGCAGGTAGAGCTGTTCAAGTATTCGAAGCAAAAATCAATGATCAACAAGAGATTTTGATGAATGTTGCGGATATGTTGATTCAAATTTACGCTGCAGAATCTGCTATTCTTCGTACTGAGAAGATGGTAGAAGAAAAAGGTGAAGAAGCTTGTAAGCATCAAATTAATATTTCTAAGGTATTTATCAGAGAAGCAGCAGAAGTTGTGGCTACATCTGGTAGAGAAGCTATTGGCGGTATTGCCAAAGGCGACGAACAAAAAGTAATGTTGATGGGCTTGAAGCGTTTCACAAAGTACGATTTAGAAAATGTACATGAATTACGACGTGAATTAGCTGATGAAATTATAGAGAAAGAGTCTTATCCTTTCTTCGTTGTTTAATTAGCGTTACACATAAATCTTTTTATCAATTTTCATATTGATGAAATAGGACGATTAAATACTTGGTTACATGATGAAAAAGCCAACTCGTTTCGGGTTGGCTTTTTTACAATTTAACATTGTTTAATATGAGCTTTTTTGAATTAAGTATTAGGGTAGAATAACTTCATAGTCACTATACGCAAACTAATTTTTTAATACATTCTATAATGAAAAAGTTAATTATATCTTTACTTGTTTTATTTTCTTTGTCTTCATGTTATAATACTAGACTATTAGTAGGTAATGTTGAAAAGACTACACCACTAGAAGAAGTGAACAAATCTTGGAATCACAATTTGATTTTAGGTTTAGTACCATTGGATAATACATATCAAAAGCCACAAGATTTTCTTCCAGAAGGTCAAAAGGATTATGTGGTAAAAACAAATCAAAGTTTTTTAAATCAATTAGTTACAGGTTTGACACTTGGGATTTATTCTCCTACTCAAACAAAATATTACGTACCTAAGAAATAATTTTTAGGTAAAAAATAAGATTAACTCTAATTCTATTCATAATTTTTTTCCGTATAGTAACATTGGATAGAATTAGAGTTTTTTATATAATTCTCACAAAACGAAAGTCATATTATCCAACTTCATGTTGGCTTTTTTATTGCTACACTTTTAAAGATCAAACTGATAGACTGCTGAAAAATACTTTTTAGTAGTCATTTTTTTAACTAACCGTTTCTCAGCTATGAAAATTGTAGATCTTTCTAAACCAATTCAATTTAATAAAAAAGACCCTTGGTTTATGCGTGTAAAAATTAAGCACAAATCGCATAAAAAAGCCAAGTGGTTGATTCGACTTTTAGGGTTGCCGTTTAAGTTATTTCCTAAAGGATTTGAGGGTTGGGCAGATGATACCATTGAGAAAATGGGTGTTCATTCTACCACTCACATCGATGCTCCTTGGCATTATTCTCCAACAGTAGCAGGTAAAAAAGCGAAAACAATTGATGAAGTACCATTGGATTGGTGTTACGGGGAGGGTTTAGTTATTGATATGGAACATAAACAAGATTTTGATCCGATTACAGTCGCTGATATCGAAACGTTCTTATTAAAGAATCAATTGGAAATTAAAGAAGGGATGATTGTCTTAATTAAGACGGGTCGTGATAAATTTAATGGGACCGAGAATTTCCATAAAATAGGGACAGGTATGAGTGCAGAGGCTACTCATTATTTAATTGATAAAGGAATAAAAGTGATGGGGATAGATTCATGGGGTTGGGATTTACCTCTTCCTCATCTGATGGAAAAAGCCAAAGAGACAGGGAATTCTGAATTATTTTGGGAAGCACACTTGGTAGGGCAAGAGAAAGAATATTGCCATATGGAACAATTAGTGAATTTAGGAGCGTTACCTTATCAAGGTTTTAAAGTAGCTGTTTTTCCATTAAAAATTGTAGGCGCTTCTGCAGCACCAGCACGTGTAGTTGCCATGTTTGACAGCGTGTCTAACGATAATTAATTAGAAAAATTTCTTAGGATAATTCATTAAAAACAATTCTGATTTTGCTCTCGTGATGGCTGTATATTGCCAACGGACAAAATCAGAGTTGATCATATCATCTCTTAGAAAACCACAGTCGACAAAAATGGCATCCCATTGCCCGCCTTGAGCTTTATGACAGGTAAGGGCATAGGCAAATTTTACTTGCAATGCATTAAGATAAGGATCTTCCCTAATCATTTTGTTTCGAGCTTTAGGATTCTCTACATTTTCATAATCTTCAACCACTTTCTGGAATAACGATCGATTTTCTTCTTGATCCAATTGAGGAGTAAAAGAATGAAGTGTATCTAAAATAATTTTAGCTTCTATATCAGGATGGTTTTCGTAGTCGAGTAATCTAAATCTTATATCACAAAACCTAAGACCGTAGCGTTCTTCAATGCCACCCACTCTCGAAACCTCAATAAATTCACCATTGGCTAAAAAGCCTGCTGGAGAATCATCGTCTAGCCAAAAATAGTTGTTACGCACAATCATTAAATAATCACCAGCATCTAATTCATCTTCTCTATAATGAATTTGTCTTCTGATGTATTGATTGTACTGTGTGGCGGCACGGTTTGATCTTGTAATAATCACTGTATTTTCAGTTCCATATTTATTATAACCATACAGTAATCCATCTTCTAACTTATCTGTCCCCATTTTAAAGATGTCTTTAAACGAAGAAGTATTGAACTTAATTTGTTGATCTGTTTGAAGACAATCTCTTAATTGTGTGGCATTATATAGAATTCCTGATTCGGAAGCTTGTCTTACCACTTCAGTAAGTTCAAGGCTAATCAGGTTTAAGTGATGTACATTTTGAAGAAATATTTCATCAAGAGCGGGACTAATTTCTTGTTTTACTGGAGGTAGCTGAGCAACATCCCCAATCAAAATTAATTTATTATTGGCCTTAGGCTCTTGAAAAACATAATTGATAAGTGAGGTAAGTAAACCTTCTCCGCCAGGATAAGAATGATCGTCAATCATCGAGGCTTCATCCACAATAAAAATCGTATTGACCGCATTGTTTTTTGTGCGTTCAAAACGAGTCATTCCAGAATCTGGATCTTCTGACTGCTTATAAATAATACGATGGATGGTAAATGCCTTTCTTTGTGCATAAGAAGACATCACTTTTGCTGCCCGTCCTGTAGGGGCTAAAAGTAAAGGTTTATAACTATAAAAACGGAGTATATTAGACAGGGCTGTAATAACAGATGTTTTACCAGTACCTGCATATCCTTTTAATAAAAATGTATTTTTCCTCCTATTGGTTTCTAGAAGAAAAGGGTCCATCAATTCAAAAAGTTGCTTTTGACCATTGGTAGGTTCAAAAGGAAACTGTGCACTAATTCTTTCTGATGGGGTGATCATTTTATAATTGTATCAAATTTATGATGCCCTCATGGCCTCAACAGGGTCCATTCTCGAAGCTGATATAGCAGGAGCAATACCCGAAATTATACCTACTGCGGCAGAAATAAATAAGCCTACGATTAAATTTTGAAAGTTTAACGATATCTCAAATGCTTCTGTGGAGAAGAAGGAGAGTAAGGAGACGAGTAAAAGTCCCATTATTCCACCAAAGAAACTAAGGAACATTGCTTCACAAAGGAATTGTAAAAGAATGAAATAATTCTTTGCACCTAAGGCTTTTTGAATACCTATTTGGGAGGTTCTTTCTTTTACCGAAACAAACATAATATTGGCAATACTAAATCCGCCTACTAAGATGGAGAACATACCAATGACACCTCCAGCAATTTTTAAACTTCCTGTAACAGTACCAATAAAATCGGCAATGGCGTCAGTTTTATTTAAAGCAAAATTGTCTTCTTCTTTGGGACGAATTCCTCTAACTCTTCTGAGTAATCCTCTTAATTCCCCTTGTATTTCTTCCATTCCCTCATCCTCTTCAAATCCTTTTACAATTAATTGAGGAGAAATATAATTTCCCTTGGAAGCATACATTTTTACTAAAGCCGAATAGGGAATCATGATTAGTTCGTCATTGGAAGGAGTATTCAGTAAACTTTCTCCTTGTTTTTCAAAGACACCAATCACTTTAAATTTTTGTCCTTGAGTTTTGATGGTTTTACCAATTGGGTCTTCTCTAGAAAATAATTCTTCTGCTATACTATGGCCAATAATGGCATTTTGAACTCCTTTTTGCATTTCGCTACTAGTAAAGTAACGTCCTTTTTCAATATTTAATGTATTGATTTTATTGTATTCAAAAGAAGCACCTAAGATTTGACCATCTTCGAAACTACTATTTTTGTATTGTATAGTTTTCCCTCGTTTGTCTTCAAAAATGGCAACATGCTTTACCCACTTTGCATTTTCTTGAATAAATTTATACTCTTTTACATTAGGATTAGGTCTACGGTAATATTTCCACCAAGGGTAATTAGGTTCATTAAAAGCAAAAGGCCACTTACCAACATACATCACATTATTCCCAAAAACAGCTAAACTAGATTGAATACTATTATTGAGTGCATCTACCAAAGTGAAAATGGCAATGATGGCAAAAATACCGACTGTAACTCCAAGTAATGAGAGTACAGTACGGAGAACATTTTCTTTCAAGGCATTAACTGCGAAGCGAAAACTTTCAAAAAAAAGTCGAAGGAAAAGCATAAATTAGAAAAAATGGAAATTTTTTAGATAATAAACCTTTTATCTATTGATTGATTGGAGATTATCTGATCTTTATTTGTTAAATTTACCGTCTTGATTTTCAAGGTACGCATTTTGTGTGTATTGAAGAAAAGTTAAGCGATATATCGTAAAAAATAGATAGAATAAAATACGTAATTTCATTCCATGAAGCTATCCCAATTCCAATTTGATCTGCCTTCAGATCTAATTGCACAATATCCAGCAGAAAACAGAGATGAAGCTCGTTTGATGGTTCTTCATCGTAAAACAGGCGAAATCGAACATAGATTGTTCAAAGACATCGTAGAGTATTTCGATGAAGGTGATTGTTTGGTAATGAACGATACTAAAGTTTTCCCAGCACGTCTTTATGGTAATAAAGAAAAAACGGGTGCGAAAATCGAAGTATTTTTGTTACGTGAACTAAACAAAGAATCTCACCTTTGGGATGTGTTAGTTGATCCTGCTCGTAAGATTCGTGTAGGTAACAAACTATATTTTGGCGATGGTAGCTTAGTTGCTGAAGTGATTGACAACACTACTTCAAGAGGTCGTACAATCCGTTTCTTAGTAGATGGTGAAGACGAAGAGTTCTACAAAACAATCGAAGAATTAGGTGAAACGCCAATTCCAAGAGACTTAGAGCGCGAAGCAGAGCCTTCTGACAGAGATCGTTACCAAACTATTTTCGCAGAGAAAAAAGGTGCTGTAGCTGCTCCTTCAGCAGGTTTACACTTTACTCCTCAAATTGCAAAAAGAATGGAAATTAAATCTGTAGAGATTACTCCAATTACTTTGCATGTAGGTTTAGGTGCTTTCAGAGATGTGGATGTCGAAGATTTGACAAAACACAAAATGGACTCAGAGCACTATAGTGTTGGACAGGAAACTGTTGATATCGTAAACCAAGCACTTACTGAAAAGAAAAACATTTGTGCAGTTGGTACAACTGCCTTACGTTCTTTAGAAACTTCAGTATCAGCATCAAATACATTGAAAGCAAACGAAGGATGGACAGACAAGTTCATTTTCCCTCCTTATGATTTCAAAATTGTTTCTTCTATGGTGACTGGTTTCCATAAACCAAAATCAACATTATTAATGATGGCTTCTGCTTTTGGAGGTTATGATTTAATGATGAGAGCTTACGAAGAAGCTATCAAAGAAAAATACCGTTTCTTAAGTTATGGTGATGCGATGTTGATTCTTTAATCAACAATAAAGCAAGATCATAAAGCTAAGAATCACTGTTCTATTGTAGAGCAAATTATAAAATGGAACAAAGGGTACGTAAAATTCGCTCCCTTTGTTTCTTTTATTCAGAAATTTTGTAAAAAAAGTGAAATTAAGAGTAACCTTAATTTTAAAAACCCGTATACATAATGACCAAAGTAGACGTTAATGTTGTACAAGAAAATGACTTCACGTTAATCAAGGTAGATGGTGAGTTAGATGCTAGTTCTTCTGTAGAGTTAGATACTGTTCTCCAAAAACATATTGATGACGGTAATAAGAAGTTCTTAATTGATTGTGTAGGATTAACTTATATATCCTCTGCTGGTATTGGCGTATTTACTTCAAGACTAGACGACGTTCAATTAAAAAACATTTCTTTGGTGTTGTTTAACGTAGCAGAGAATATCAAAAGCGTTTTTGAGATTTTAGGAGTAGACCAATTCTTGAATCTAGCTACAAATAAGGAAGAAGCCATTCAAACACTTTAAATCGGCAATGTTTACAAAAAAAGTCAATTGTGAAACAACCAATCTTCATACAATACGTGAATTTGTTCTCTCGTCATTGAATGAATACAGCGTACCTCTTACTCAAAGAGATATGATTGTTGTTGCTGTTGACGAAGTTTGTGCCAACCGAATGATTCATTCCAATAGTTGTGATCCATCAAAAGAAATTGAAGTTTCTATTTCTAATACGTCTGAAAATGCTGTAATCATAGAAATAAAAGATGGTGGAGCAGCTTTTGATATTAAAACCTATCAATCACCTGAAATTACTGATGTTATTAAACAGCATAGTAAAGGAGGAATGGGTTTAAGATTAGTAAAAAATATTATGGATGCTGTTCATGTTGTACACGATGGTAAAATTCAAGTCTGCCGTTTAGTAAAACAACTTTGAACAACTCTAAAAAAGAAGAGATACTTTATAAAGTATCTCTTTTTTTGTGATTTTATTTTTTCTAAATCCTTTTTACACACTACATTTGTGAGGTTACTCCTGAAAATTGTGGTCAGTAGCCGAAATTAATTTCTGTATTTTTGAGTAGCAGCATCATGAAAGAAATATTGCTCAACAACGTTAGAGTATCAAGTTCAACTTCCCCTTATCACCAAAAAACCGTTAACGTTCTAGTTAAAGACGGTATCATTACTGATATTTCAGAGTCATCAATTTCATCTTCATCGGCAGAAGTTATCGAAGGTAATAACCTTTGGGTTTCTACAGGATGGGTAGACATGCGTGCTACTTTAAATGAACCCGGTGATGAACACAAAGAAGATATTACTTCTTTATGTAATGCAGCAGAATTTGGTGGATTTACCGATGTTGCTACATTACCAAATACCAACCCTACAATTCAATCCAAAGAGGGTATTCACTTTATAAAGAAAATGAGTGCCTTTTCTCCAGTAAACATTCATCCTATGGGAGCTTTGACTAAAAATACAAAGGGAGAGGAAATGAATGAGTTAATTGATATGTACGAGGCAGGTGCAGTTGCTTTTACAGATGGTATTCATCACTCTTGGCATTTAGGTGTTGTGAAAAGAGCCATTATGTATATGCAAAAGTTCGATGGCTTATTGGTAGAAATGGCCAATGAAAAAACATTGGACATGGATGGTCATATGAACGAAGGAGTACCAAGTACTTTGATGGGAACTAGAGGTATTCCTAATATTGCGGAATGGTTAGGTATTCAGAAATTGATTTCTTTATTGACTTATACTGGAGGTAGAATCCATTTTGCTAATATTTCTGCTGCAGAGTCTGTAGATCTAATTCGTAAAGCTAAAGCAGATGGCTTAAATGTTACTTGTGACATTGCAGCACATCAAATAGCAATTACTGATGAGGCTTTGAGCGACTTCGATACGAATAAAAAAGTATGGCCTCCTTTCAGAGCACAAAAAGATATTGATGCACTTTGGGCAGGTATCAAAGACGGAACGATTGATTCGATTGTTTCATCACATACTCCTCATGATATAGAATCTAAAAGATTAGAATTTGATTTAGCTGATTTTGGTATTATTGGCTTGGAAACAGCTTTTGCTAATCTTATCACTAATAAGCCTAATGATATAGATGTTGATCTTATCATTGAAAAGTTGACAACCTCACCAAGAGAAATTTTGAAGTTGGGATTGCCTAAAATTGATAAAGGAGAGAAAGCGTGTCTTACTATATTTGCTCCAGAACAAGAATGGACATTTACAAAGGAAGACATCCGATCAAAATCTCTAAACACACCTTTTATAGGAAAGACTTTTACAGGAAAACCGGTTAGAACAATTAACTAATTTTTCCTTTAGATATATTGAAGCCCTCTTGAACTATAGTGTTTGGGAGGGCTTTTTTAGTAAGGAACTAGGAGTTTTGTCTAAATTAAAAACTCCTAGTTCCTAACTCCTAATTCTATTGCCTCCTCCCACGTCTCTGCTGCATCGATTCTTTATAAATAGTCATTTGCTCCTCCGTTAATACTGAAGAAAGCATCATCATTTGTTGTTTTTGAACCTTTTGCATCGCCTCTCTCATTCCTTCTCGATCGCCTTCGAATTGCTCCCTTAGTTGAGTAAAAGTTGCTTTTGATGAAGCTGTGATGGCATCGTATTTTTCTTTTTGATCCGGAGTGAGTCTTAATTTAAGCTCTAAGATGTATTGTTGCTGCTCCCTCATTTCCATCAATACGAAGGCTTTATATTGCTCGTATTTTTGATCATCAAGGAGGCCTTTTGTTTTTTCGAGATGTTTTAATTTTAGCTTATCGCTTTCTTTTTTCATCTCTTCGCGATCAACTTCACCTTCTTCTTTCGCGAGCATCATCATGGTCATCACATCTTCTTGGAACTTCATAAAAGCTTTATTGACTTTTTTCGTTTCGGTGTCATCAAATTGTAATTCTTCTACTAATTCTGATGGAAGTTCTTGTGGTCCTTTCATAAAAAAGCGAGGTCCTCTTTGTCCATATGCAGTGATGGTTAACATCAATATCAGAAGTGTTGTGATATATTTTTTCATCTTATCTTAAATTTTCTATTTTTTTATCTCTTTGTTATAATCTATTGTCTTTGGTGTTCGAGGGGTTGCATTATCTCTCTTTCTCTAGGAAGTATTATTCCTTTAGTTTTCAAGTTGCTTATTTAAAACGAGCTTTAACGTTACTATTTGTTACCTCAAAACCTTCCCCCCGGAGGTGGTCCCATCCCTCTTCTCCTTTCATCCTTCGGATTCGTTTTCCCTTTCGGACGATAAATAAAAGAGAGCATAAAATATCTAGGAACAATATTGTAAGTGCTTGTCTGAATATAATTTTCAGTCACTGAACGTGTGATTCCTCTGTTTTGATTTAGGATATCAGAAACTGTGAAACGTATTTCTCCCTGACGCTTCTGGAAGAGTTTATACGCTACAGCTGCATTCCATTTATAGATATTGTCTTGTATAAGGTTATCATCACCAGTATAAATATTACCAATAAATGAAGTGTTAAATACTAATCTTTGGATAGGTTCAACGGTAAGACTCGCTCTTAAATTATTGTGTAAATAATTACCGTTTAAGGTGGTATTCTGATCGTTATTGATCCAGTGATAAGTAAACTGAGTCGAGATATTAAAATCTACATTCTCACTGATATTGCTCGCGAACTTAACGCCTTGCCCTAAGCTCTTATCGAAAGTGTAAGAAGTGATATCGTTGGTAATACCCACGTTTCTTGTATATCCGCCTGTTGTTGTAAAAGCCACATTAGTTTTTAGTGGATTGATAGGAGTACCAAAAACCATCACTCCTCGAGCAGTTAAATAACCATCTAAGTTTATTGGAGCGGTATAAGAAGAACCGTTCTTTAAGGGTACATTATTGATTACGGTATCACTCTCCGCAATAATCGTATAATTCGAAATTTTATTATCTGTCTGTGTTGCCGATAAATTGACGAAGAACATCTGCTTTTTTGAAATATTGAAGTTTCTATAGTTCAATCTTAATACATGGTTTTCCTCACCTTCCAAGTAAGGGTTACCAGTAGATACATTCAGAGGATCACTAAAATCAACTACCGTTTGAAGATTCGTTACAGAGGGTAAACTGACGTTTTTCTGATAGGACAATCGCATTCGTTTCGTTCTCGCAAAGGTATAATTGATATGTACACTTGGTAAAAGATATCCAAAAGTAGTTTCGGTATTGGATTGCTGAGGGTACTCACTTTCGTTAAATAGAGTCGAGTACTGATACTTCAAATCTGTAGTAATATTAATTTTCCCTTTCTTGTACATCAACCCCGCTTCCGGACGGTAAATGTTCTGATGAGAAGTGAAAGTATTGGAAAGATCTTCTAAGAAAATACCATCTTCAGCAGACGGGTCCAGTATGTCGTATGTCTTTCTATCTGATTTCTGTTGTTCCCAACTTTGGAAATAATTTAGTTTTAATTGAAGGTTTTTGGCTAATCTCTCTGTGAATATCAAATTGGCCGATGTTCTGAATTTTTCTGTATCTCCTAAGATCTTCTGTGCAGTAGAATCGTTTTCTGCATTTTGCCCATAATAATTGATGTTGGTGAGTGCATTTTCGAACGTCTCGTCATTATGATAATATACTTTCCAATTTAATGCGATAGTTCTGCCATTATCATTTAATTTATGACGTAAGAGAAAACTATTATTAATATCTGCAGAATTGGTCGATGTGAAGTTGGACTGCATTGAACTATTCAAATCATCTCCTCCTTTTAAAGATGTATTGGATAAACTATACGTGTTAGCATCTCCATTTTCGAGTTTGATGACCGGACGAATACGAATCGTTGTTTTAGGACTTGCTTCATAATCGAGTCGAATATTGAAATTATGGTTTTCTTTATGAGAATCCATATCCAACAATTCATCTACTATCTGATTACTATTTTCAGATACAATATATTCTGTTGTCGATACCTGATCTGTTTCATTATTGATTACTTTATAGCTATAACTTGCGTTTACATCCCATTTTTCTCCCCAAGAATCAATATAATTCGTGCCCAACATATGGGTTGTATTGACTCCATTGGAATTGGTCGACATATCCATTCCTGAATTTCCACCACCTTGTCTTCCTCTTCCTCTCCTCATTCTAGATGACCCCGAAGAAAGGTTGTCCGACATAAACCCTTGCTGATTCACATTGTTGGACATACCGATAAAAGAAAGTCGTTGATCGCCCTTAAAAATATTAAGATTACCACCAGCACTATAACGTTCATCAGAACCGTAGCCCGCTTCCGCTTTTCCGAAATAAGCATACTTTGCATCCTTTTTAGTCACAAAGTTAATGGTCTTACTTCTCTCTCCATCATCAAAACCAGTAAACTGTGCCTGATCACTTTTTTCATCGATGATTTGAACATAGTCGATCATATCTGCAGGAAGATTACTCATTGCAGTACTTGGATCGTTGCCGAAAAATTCTTTACCATCAACAAGTACTTTGCTAACAGTTTCTCCCTCTGCAGTAATATTACCATCATTATCTTTATCGATACCCGGCATTTTGGTGACTAGATCACCAGCTGTTGCATCTTCATGAGTTTTATAATTGCTTGATGAAATTTGGATGGTATCTTCTTTAATCACAATGGGTACATCAGCCACTACTTCCACTTCATTAAGTTCGGTAAACATTGGCGTTAATTCAAGATGAATTTGATGTCCATTTTCATCAGAAATAATCAGATCTTGTGATAGGTTATTATACCCTAAATACATGGCCTCAAGTGTATATTTTCCTTTCTTTTTGATGTTCATTTTAAAATTCCCATCCAAATCAGAAAGCACTTGATATTTATGATCAGCATCTTTTACAGTAATGAGTGCATTCACTAAAGATTCATGACTTCCTTTAGCGGATATTTTACCTTTTAGTGGGATTGTTTGTGCCCATACGGAGGAGGAAATAATCAGAAAGAGAAGAATTATGGAAGTTTTCATTTGATAATTTTTTTGATCGTTTGCTCTTTTAGAACCTTTGATAGAATACAAATGAAAACAATACCTTATTAACATGTCAGTTAATTCAACGTAGGTCGTATATTTTTCAACTAACGCATAAACAAAATCTAATTTTATAGATTGATGACTGTAAATTGTATATTTATCAACTGATTTTAGGATACATACTATCTATGAAAATCAATTAAAAACAAGTTAATCCAATTCAATAATGCAATCACTGAACAGAATAACATTACTCTCCCTTTTTGGGATAATGATCTTTTCCATCTCAACTATCGCCCAAGATAGAGTGACCGGTAAAACTTTCGCTACACGATCTGAAGTTTTAGCACAAAATGGAATGGTCGCTACATCTCATCCATTAGCCACTCAAGTGGGATTGGATATTTTAAAAAATGGAGGAAACGCGATTGATGCCGCCATTGCTGCTAATGCAACTTTAGGATTGATGGAACCAACAGGTTGTGGAGTTGGTGGTGATATTTTCGCCATCGTTTGGGATGCAAAAACACAAAAGTTATATGCTTTAAATGGTAGCGGAAGATCTCCAAAGAAGCTGACGTTAGACTATTTCAAGAAGAATGGATACGATAAAATTCCAGCTTTAGGTCCATTACCAGTTAGTGTTCCAGGGACAGTAGATGGTTGGTTTGAACTTCATAAAAAGTTCGGATCTAAAGAGATGTCTGAGATATTATCGCCTGCAATTAATTACGCGGAAAATGGTTTTCCATTAACAGAGTTGATTGCGTGGTATATTCAGAAGTCAATTCCTAGATATATGGATAAGGGGTTTCCGAATATTAAGGATACTTATATTTCACAGAATAATGGGAAATTACCAAATGAGGGAGAAATATATAAGAATCCTTACTTAGCTAACACTTATAAGAAAATTGCTGAAGGTGGAAGAGATGCTTTTTATAGAGGAGATATAGCAAAGACCATCGGTAAATTTATTAAAGAACAAGGTGGCTTTTTAAGCGAGAAAGATTTAGCCAATCATCATTCAGAATGGTTAGAGCCTGTATCGGTGAATTACAGAGGATATGATGTTTGGGAATTACCTCCTAATGGACAAGGTATTGCAGCACTTCAAATGTTACAAATTTTGGAAGGGTACGATTTCTCTAATATAGCATTTGGTTCTGCAGAACATCTACATTTATTTACTGAAGCAAAAAAGTTAGCTTTTGAGGATAGAGCCAAATATTATGCAGATATGGATTTTTATGATGTTCCCGTCGAAGAATTATTATCTGATAAGTATGCGAAGGAAAGAAGAGATCTAATAGGAGAGAAAGCCACAACTTATAATGCAGGTCAGATTTCTGCAGGAGAAACAATCTATATGACAGTAGCCGATAAGGAAGGTAATATGATCTCTCTAATTCAGAGTAATTATAGAGGAATGGGTTCCGGAATGGTGCCTCCAAAATTGGGTTTTATGTTACAGGATCGTGGCGAACTATTTTCTTTAAAAGAAGGTCAAGCCAATACATATGAACCAGAAAAAAGACCTTTTCATACTATCATTCCTGCTTTTATCACTAAAGAGGGTAAACCTTATGTTTCTTTTGGTGTGATGGGTGGAGATTTTCAACCACAAGGCCATACACAAATTGTAATGAATTTGATTGATTTTGGAATGAATCTACAAGAGGCTGGAGATGCACCTCGTTGGGACCATACAGGAGGAGCTTCTCCAATGGGTGAAGAAACCACTAATAAAGGAATGATCAGAATTGAATCGGGTATTCCTTATGAAACCATAAGAGGTTTAATGGATAGAGGTCATCAAGTGGGTTTTGTACGTGGAGCATATGGTGGTTACCAAGCTATTTTATGGGATGCAGAAAATAAAGTATATCGAGGAGCTAGTGAAAGTAGGAAAGATGGACAAGCAGCTGGTTATTAAACAAAAAAAACAACCCCTCCTAAATTAATAGGAAGGGGTTGTAAAGTTGGGTTATTAAAGAATCTAGTCTATAACAACTTTTATTGAAGTAGCAATCATTTGTAGTTCACCATTTTCATTTCTGTATTGGTGACGATTGTTAGATAATTGATTATAATTGATCCCTTGATCTTCTAAAAGTTGTTTAAGAGTAATAGTCGGGTCTACGTTTTTTACATCAACTCTTTCACTGTCGTTTAAGTAGATATTCACAAATTTATTTTCGCCAATAACATACTGGTCAAATTCTTTTTCATTAATTGATTCATTCGCATCGTAAACTGTAACCGATTGCTTTGTTGAGCCAATACCAACAGTAGTAAGATTTTCATGAACGATGATAGAATTCACATCTTCTACGATTTCATGTACTACTTTAATTGATGTTTTAAGTAGTGCTACATCTTCATTTTGGTCTTTATAAGAATGTACAGGTTGACCAATATCTGATAAACTTACACCACTTAATAAAACTACATCAAAAAGAGATGTACCACCTTCAATATCTGTAAGGTCTACTCTTGTACCATCTTCTAAATAGACGTTGATAAATTCATTACTTCCGACATCATATGATTTAAGTTCTTCTAAAACTTCAACATTTTCAAGGTTGTATACAGATACAAATTGTTTTGTTGAATTTAGACCAGCAGTTGTCATTAAATAATTTGCAACAACATTATCATTGATCTCTGGTTGAACTTCATCGTTTGAAGAATTACAAGAAGAAGCGAAAGCGATAATTGAAAATAATAAAGTGATTTTAGTTAATAATTTAATCATAATTTTATGTTTTTTATGTTTGATTATAACTACTCTAACGGCGTTGGTTAAGTATGTTTTTCCGAAAAAAGGTCAAGAACTTCCCAATAAAGATTTTTCTAAAATTAATTAGTCAGGAGGGGGTAAAATGATATTGTATTTCGATGAAATGTATTTATATAAAAAAAATCCTAACCAAATGAATGGTTAGGATTGATGTTAATTTGTTGGATTTTGATAGTATATATTATACTGCTACTGAAGCCAATAATTCAGCTAACTTTTCTCCAGTTTGTGCCGTATTCATACGTTTGTCTTCTGGAGTTTCATCTGTAGCAATATCTAAAGTTCTATAGCCTTCTTTTAAGAATTGAGCAACTGCACCAATAATAGCATCACTTTCTTCTTTAAGACCAAATGAAATATCTAATAATAATGCACCTGATAATACTGATGCGATAGGGTTGGCAATACCTTTTCCAGCAATATCTGGAGCAGAACCGTGAATTGGCTCATAAAGACCAATCTCATTACCTACCGAAGCAGACGGTAACATACCCATAGAACCAGCAATTTGAGAAGCTTCATCTGTAAGGATATCACCAAACATGTTACCTGTAACGATAACATCAAATTGTTTTGGATCACGAATCAATTGCATTGCTGCATTGTCGATAAACATATGTGTTACTTCAACTTCAGGGTATTCAGAAGAAAGAGCTTGTACAGTTTCTCTCCATAGACGAGAAGATTCTAATACATTTGCTTTATCTACTGAACAAAGTTTCTTACGACGAGTCATTGCTGATTCAAAAGCTTGACGAGCAATTCTTTCTACTTCCATTTTAGAGTAGCGAAGTGTGTCGATAGCTTCAGTTCCATCTTCGTTTCTTTCACGAGGAGTACCAAAGTAGATACCACCTGTTAATTCACGGAAGAAAATGATATCAGAACCTTGTAGAATTTCTGGTTTAATTGATGATGTATATAATAACTCATCAAAAAGTTTAATTGGGCGGATGTTAGAATACAAACCTAATTCCTTACGGATTTTAAGAAGACCTTGTTCAGGACGTACTTTTAAGTTAGGGTTGTTATCATACATAGGCATACCTACTGCACCTAAAAGAACAGCATCAGTAGCACGGCAAGTATCAATTGTCTTTTGAGGACAAGGTTCTCCTGTAGCTTCGATGGCAGCATGACCAATTAATGCAGGTGTAAACTCGAACTGATGTCCGAAACGCTCACCAATAATTTCTAATATATTTTGAGTGATGCCTGTTACCTCTAATCCGATACCATCACCGGCAATCACTGTTATTTTCTTGTTCATAGTTCTGTTATTTTTGAAGTTTGTTCCCTATTGTTGAATCATTTCACTTATACATTAAAAGTATAAGGTCTTTCTGATTCGTACTTAGCTATTTCCTCTTTTAAACTTAATAGATAGTCGATATCATCGTAACCATTTATCAAGCACATTTTTTTATACTCATCGATCTCAAAAGATTGTTTGTTATCTTCTTTACCTGAGATCCATGCCTTTTGTGTTTCTAAATCTACTTCTAGAGTAGTAGCTGGGTTTGCTTTGATATCAGCAAAAAGTTCTGCTAAAAATTCTTCAGAAACAATTAAAGGAAGGATACCATTATTTAATGAGTTTCCTCTAAAGATATCAGCAAAGAAGCTTGAAACTACGATTTTAAAACCATAATCACCGATAGCCCAAGCAGCATGTTCTCTAGAAGAACCACAGCCAAAGTTTTTACCAGCTACTAAGATTTCACCTTGGTAAGTATCTTGGTTCAAAACAAAGTCAGCGATTGGTTGATCTTGTTTGTCATATCTCCAATCTCTGAAAAGGTTATCACCAAAACCTTCTTTAGTAGTCGCTTTTAAAAAACGAGCAGGTATAATCTGATCAGTATCTACGTTCTCTATTTTTAAAGGAACACAAGTTGATTTTATATATTTCATGGTAATTTTTTCTTTGGGATTAAACAGTGGCTAATTGTTCTCTAACATCGACGATATGTCCGGAAACTGCTGCAGCGGCCGCAGTAAGAGGAGAAGCTAATAAAGTTCTAGCTCCAGGACCTTGTCTACCTTCAAAGTTTCTATTTGATGTAGAAATACAATACATGCCTGCAGGTACCTTATCTTCGTTCATACCTAAACAAGCAGAACAGCCAGGTTCACGTAGTTCAAAACCAGCTTCAGCATAGATTTTATCTAAACCTTCTGCAATTGCTTGTTTTTCTACTTGCTTAGAACCAGGAACGATCCAAACATTTACGCCATCTGCTTTCTTTTTGCCTTTCACGAATTCAGCAACAGCTCTTAAATCCTCGATACGAGCATTAGTACAGCTACCAATAAATACATAATCAATTGGCTTACCAATTAAAGATTCTCCTTCTTGAAGACCCATGTATTCTAAGGCTTTTTTATCTGATTCACTTTCTGGAATAGGAACTGATTTATCAACACCTACACCCATACCAGGGTTAGTACCATAAGTAACCATTGGAGCAATATCAGCAGCATCATAAACATATTCTGCATCAAAAGTAGCTCCATCATCAGTAGGTAGAGACTTCCAATATTTCACTGAGTTTTCCCAAGCTTCGCCTTTAGGAGAAAATTCTCTTCCTTCTAAATAGTCAAAAGTAGTTTGGTCAGGAGCAATGATACCGCCTCTAGCACCCATTTCGATACTCATGTTACAAACTGTCATTCTACCTTCCATAGATAATTGACTGATAGCTGAACCAGCAAATTCTACGAAATAACCTGTACCTCCTGAGGCAGAAAGTTTAGAAATAACATATAATACAATATCTTTTGCAGTAACACCTTCTTGTAAATCACCATCTACAACAATACGCATTGCTTTAGGTTTGTTCTGAAGAGTACACTGAGTTGACATCACTTGTTCTACTTGTGATGTTCCGATTCCAAACGCAATAGAACCAAAGGCACCATGAGTAGATGTATGAGAATCACCACATACAATAGTTTTCCCTGGTTGTGTTACACCAAGTTCAGGCCCGATAACGTGAACAATACCTTGAAAAGGATGTCCTAAGCCATATAACTTCACACCAAATTCATCACAGTTTTTGTGTAATGTTTCTACTTGATGTCTAGAAAGTGCCTCTTTAATAGGAAGATGTTGATCTTTAGTCGGTACATTATGATCAGCAGTACCCCAAGTTTGGTCAACGCGTGCAAGTTCAATTCCTCTACCTCTGAGACCATTAAATGCTTGAGGACTGGTTACTTCATGAATGAAATGTGTATCGATGTAAAGTACATCTGGGTAATTTTCTTTTCTTTGGACGACGTGACTATCCCACACTTTTTCGAAGAGTGTTCTTGGTTTGTTACTGCTCATATATTTAATATTTTAATCTTATTCCGACTATAAAAAATGAAATTCAGTTTTATTAATTCTGATTTTCTTTTAGTTATTGTTGTATTTTTCGACTATTTTAGAACTATTTAAGTCCTAATTGATAAACAAAGTGATCTTTGTGTTATTTTTGTCGCTTATACTTAAACTGCTTATTATATAAAACAATTACTAACAAGATTGAGTTTTCTTTTAAGAAATTTGTTTAAGTTTAAGAATAGCTAAAGTGAGCTAGCTCAAGTTAGCGATCTCAAATTTAGTTGACTATGTAATTTTATAAAACTCGTTATACTATATAATTACGATTTCAGACTAAGAAAAATTAGAAATTAAACGGTAAAGTTATGCTTATAGAGCCAGGTGAACTTCTTGCAAATATTAATGATCCTTCAGATCTGAGAAAACTTCCATTAGAGAAGCTTTATCAGGTATGTGATGAATTGCGTGAGTTCATTATTGACAATGTTTCTATCTATGGTGGGCACTTTGGTGCAAGCCTAGGAGTAACCGAACTCTCTGTTGCTTTACATTATGTATACAATACTCCTTATGATCGTATAGTTTGGGATGTTGGTCATCAAGCTTACAATCATAAAATCTTAACAGGTCGTAGAGATAATTTTCACACTAACCGTCAATATGGAGGACTATCAGGTTTTCCTAAAAGAGACGAAAGTGAATTTGATACTTTTGGTGTGGGGCACTCGTCTACATCAATAAGTGCTGCTTTAGGAATGGCAATCGCCTCTAAAGAAAAAGGGGAGCATGATAGAATGCACATTGCTGTAATTGGTGATGGCTCGATGACAGCCGGAATGGCTTTCGAGGCAATGAACCATGCGGGTGCATCAGATGCCAATGTTCTTATTATCTTAAATGATAATAGAATGGCCATCGATCCTAATCAAGGTGCCTTAAAAGATTATTTAACAGACATCACTACTTCTCCGATGTACAATAAACTGAAGGATGAAGTGTGGAATATGTTAGGAAAGGTCAAGAAAATCGGTCCACATGCTAGACAAGCGGTAGCCTCTGCAGAAAATGCTTTAAAATCAGCTTTATTAGAACAAAGTAATTTATTTGAGGCATTAGGGTTACGTTATTTTGGCCCTGTGGATGGTCATGACATGAATCATTTAGTACATGTATTAAATGATTTAAAAAATATCCCTGGTCCTAAAATTCTTCATGCAGTTACTGTAAAAGGTAAAGGTTATGCTTTAGCAGAGAAAGATCAGACGAAATGGCACGCGCCTGGTAAGTTTGATAAACTTACGGGTGAAATCAAGAAAAAGACATTTACAGCTCCACAGCCTCCAAAATACCAAGTTGTATTTGGTGAAACTATTTTGGAAATGGCCAAGGAGAACGATAAAATAATGGGTATTACTCCCGCAATGCCTTCTGGTTCATCATTAAATATAATGATGAAAGCTATGCCAGATAGAGCTATTGATGTGGGTATTGCCGAACAGCATGCTGTTACTTTTGCTGCCGGATTAGCTGCAGAAGGAATGATTGCTTTCTGTAACATCTATTCGTCATTTATGCAGAGAGCATACGATCAAGTCATCCACGATGTTTGTATCCAAAATTTACCTGTAATTTTCTGTCTTGATAGGGCAGGTTTTGCAGGAGCAGATGGAGCAACACATCACGGGGCCTATGATATTGCTTTCATGAGATGTATTCCAAACTTAGTGGTGGCGGCACCAATGAACGAGGCGGAATTACGTTATATGATGAAAACAGCAGAACAGCATAGAACGTCTCCTTTCTGTATTCGATATCCAAGAGGACAGGGAGTGATGCCAGAATGGAAAGTTCCATTAGAAACTATTGAAGTAGGTAAAGGTAGAACAGTTCATGAAGGTGAAGAAGTGGCCATTCTAACTTTTGGTCACATTGGTAATTATGTGGTTCAACTAAGAGATAGGTTCCAAGCAGAAGGATTAAATCCTGGTCACTACGATTTGCGTTTTGCAAAGCCGTTGGATCATGATTTATTAAAAGAAGTATTCGATAAATACGATAAAATTATTACTGTGGAAGATGGATGTCTTCAGGGCGGTATTGGTTCGGCTGTTTTAGAATGGATGATGGATAACCAATACATGAACAAAAGAGTAGTAAGATTAGGTATTCCTGATACAATAATTGAACATGGAGAGCAACTTGAACTACATGCTGAAGCTGGTTTTGATCATGATGGAATCTTTAATGCAGTAGTCGAATTATCTGAGAATGTACAAAAAGCGGAAGTGATTTTACAAAAAAAATAACATCATTTGAAGCATTAAGGCAATATTTTTGAAGTAAGGACTGTTTTAAAAGCAAAGCTTTTAGCAGTCCTTATTTTTTTGAGGCAGATTAGATCAAGAAGTATGATAATTCACAAGACCGTTCGTTTCCGACTTTTACTTTTATTCTCTATCAATACCGCCTTGTTATTGATTACCCTTGCTGTGGTATATTTTGGTACAAGGTCTTTGATAAAAACGAATAGCCTAAACGAACAGTTTAAAGCGTGTAATACTATTTATACTGAATCAGAAATCTATTTTAAAAACTTTTTATTAGATGATTTAAATAGTGCTGAATTCTATAAAAATAGAAAAAGTACCAATACTGTTCGTTCCATAAATTTACTAGATTCAGCCCTTTTTACTGTAGAAGAAGTAAGAAAGAAAATGGATGATTTGAATGATGAAAGGGCGAAAGAATTAGAATATTTAAGAACAGATTTAGAGCAATTAAAATCTCAACAAGATTTTTTAATGAGAAAATACCTTGATCTAGGCTTTAAGGATTGGGGAATGATTGGTAATATGAGAGGCAAAGCTCATAAAATCGAAAAGATGGAGATTAATTATAATCTCGGCTTATTATTGACTTTAAGAAGGCACGAAAAAGATTTTTTACTAAGAGGAGAGCAGAAATATTTAAGAATGTTTGATGAAGCTGTGGATGAGTTTGAAAAAGATCTACTAACAACTTATCTATCTTCAAAAAATACATTGACAGAACAAGATATGCGAAACGTAAGAGCAAGTCTTGCCGCATATCAATTTGGAATGCATAAAGTAGCTGATTTGTTTAAAGTAATTGGTAAAGGTGGTGTTGCCGGATTAATGAAATCAGTCAATGATATTCAAGAAAAAACAAAGTCTCGATTACTGAACTTATCAGAAAATGTATCTTCTTCTAATGAACAGTATTTACAATGGATATTGATTCTTTTCCTATCCATATTTCTAATTCAGTCAATTATTCTTTCATGGTTTGTATTCCGTTTCTCTAATGTTTTGATGAAAAGGTTTACTTTCTTAAAAGTATTTGCTGAAAAATTAGTAGCAGGAGAATCGATAAAAGAGCTTGAAGAAGCCTCTAAAATTGAACATGATGAAGTAGCAGATATCACATCTTTGTTAAGTGATGTCAATGCTCAATTACAAGCCGCTCATCAGTTTTCTCATCAGGTAAGTGAGGGGGAGGTTGATGTGTTATACAACAAAAAATACAATAAAAAACCTTTAGCATTGGATTTGATTAAAATGAGAAATCAATTCCAAAAAGTTCAGGAATTAGAATATAAAAGAAATTGGGTAACAAATGGTATGGCTAAATTTGCTCAGTTACTTAGAGATAAATTTGATGCTGAATCGGAGTGGTATGATAATTTATTGAGAAATACCATATCATATGTAGAGGCAAGTCAAGGTACATTTATTCTATTAAGAGACTTATACGAAGGAAAGGAACAATTAGAATTAGTGGCTCTTTATGCCTATGATAAAAAGAGGTATGATGAGAGAAAATTCAGCTTAGAAACAGGGTTATTGGGTCAGGTATACAAAGAAAAAGAGATGTTGTATATAGAAGATGTACCTGATGATTACGTTAATATTACTTCTGGAATGGGAGGTGCAAGACCAAGCTGTTTAATTATTTTACCACTCATTTATGCAGATAAAATGTACGGTATTTTAGAGATTTCTTCATTCAAAACTTTTGATGAATATCAAATCCAATTTTTAGAGAATATATCAGAAATAATAGCCTCTAGTATTGCAGATATGAATACGTCTAGAGTGGTGATCCAATTGAATGAAGAACTAGATAAGCAGAAAGAGAGAGTTAAAGAATTAGAGTCGATTATTAATGAAAATATAGAAAATTAAGATTTTTTCAATTTGCTCTAACAAAAATTATATCATTAAAACTTAAGGGATGTAATACGATCTTCAATAAGAATTGTATTCACATCCCTTTTTGTTAGTTTTACAATCGACAAATCAAATTACGAGGATATAAATAGTAGCATTGCAACTATTTAAACAAACAACTATGAATATAACACACAGAAAACCATCATTTTTAGACTCCATCATACCCATTATTTTCTTAGTCTTTTTACTTGGACTTAATGTAGTAGTTTTTAGAGATGCTGGATTAGATGGTTCTAATCAAATTGCTCTTTTACTATCCACAGCAGTAGTGGGACTAATCGCTTTCTTCAGATTAAAAATATCTTTTGAAACATTATTAGATGGAGTTGTCAACAGTATATCTGCAGCAATGTCATCTATTCTTATACTATTAATGATTGGAGCTTTATCAGGAGCATGGTTATTAAGTGGTATTGTACCAGCGATGGTATATTATGGTTTACAAATACTAAACCCTTCTATATTCTTATTTGCAACCATTATTATTTGTGCAATTGTATCTGTAGCCACGGGTTCTTCATGGTCTACAATTGCTACCGTAGGTATTGCACTACTTGGTATTGGTAAAGCGTTAAATATGCCAGAAGGTTTAGTTGCAGGTGCAATTATTAGTGGAGCATATTTTGGAGATAAAATGTCTCCATTATCAGATACAACGAATTTAGCACCAGCAGTAGCCGGAACCGATTTGTTTACACACATTCGCTATATGGTTTTTACTACTGTACCTTCATTTACTATTGCTTCTATATTATTCTTAATTATTGGATTTAAATATAGTGCTGAGATATCACAAGATGATGTACAATCAGTATTAACAGCATTGAACGAATCGTTTTATATTTCTCCAGTTTTATTTGTAGTTCCTGCAGTAGTTGTTTTGATGATTGTAAAGAAAGTACCCGCATTGCCTGCATTATTTATCGGTGCATTAGCAGGAGCAGTTATTGGTATTTTATTTCAACCTAAAGCAGTAGCTGTTATTTCACAAGGTGTTGAAGGTTTAGAAGAAGGATGGAAGTCGTTCTATTATGTAGGAATGAAATCTATGTATGAAGGATTTTCTATAGAATCTGATAACCATATTGTCTCTGAATTATTAGGATCTAGTGGTATGGCAGGGATGTTAAATACTATATGGTTGATTGTTGTTGCAATGGCTTTTGGTGGAGCGATGGAGGTATCAGGAATGTTAGAGAAAATTACTTCAACAATAATTAGTAAAGTGACTTCTGAAACTGGTTTGTTTGCTTCGGTAGCAGGAACATGTGTCTTTTTTAACTTTACAGCATCAGACCAATATTTATCTATAGTTGTACCAGGCAAAATGTATGCTAAGGCATTTAAAGAAAAAGGTCTTGCTCCAGAAAACTTAAGTAGAACCTTAGAGGATACTGCAACTGTAACTTCTGTACTTGTACCTTGGAATACTTGTGGAGTGGCACAATCTTCGGTGTTGGGAGTAGCAACGGTTGCTTATTTACCTTTCTGTTTCTTTAATATATTGAGTCCGATAATGACTTTACTCTTCGCTGCTTTTAAAATTAGAATTAGTAGGATTGGAGATAAAAAGGAAGTCAAATAAATAAAACTTATATCAAGTTTTAGGGCTAAAACAGGAGTACTATCAATAGATGATAGTACTCTTTTTTTATGATTTATTTTGAGTTTTAGGTCAAAAGTATACATCACAGGAATAGGATTTTAACGCTTTTTTGTATCAAAAAGTCATATATTTTAAATAATTGTAAATAAAATCACCTGTAAAGTGTTTGTATTAATAAACTTTTTATTACATTTACATCAGATAAGACATTAAAGATTAAAAAACATTAAACGTTTTTGATTGATAATGGGTTAATAAAATTAGGTTTAACAGGAAAGAGCTCGCTGCTTCAGCTAGCTTTTTTTGTTTTTAGACCTTTTTTATTTTATTCACCTCTTAAATGATCAACTTCCCTTTTCAAAAATTTTAATGACTTCCTCTCGGAAGCTTTTACTTACAGGGAGCATCTCTTTTTTTATTTCGACCAATTCTCTATTAAGTGCAGTAACATGATCCATGTTGACAATATAAGAACGATGTATTCTTAAAAACTGGGGAGGAAGTTTCTCTTCAATATGCTTTATAGTGTCTTTTGTTTTCCAGGTTTCCTCTTTTTCTCCATGTATAATTAAGTAGTCAGATTGACTCTCAATATATGTAACTTGATTATAGTTGATTTTATAATGCTTTCTGTCTGAACGGATAAATAAGTAATCGTTCTTTAATTGTTCAATGCCTTTTGATGAAGTCTCTAAAGAAGATTCAAATTTTTCGAGAGCTAATTTAAAACGATCTATAGCCACGGGTTTTAATAAGTAGTCAATCACATTTAATTCAAACCCTTCTACAGCGTATTCTCTATAAGCAGAAATGATAATCACTTTAGGAGGGTGAGCCAATGATCTCAAGAAATTTAATCCAGATATTTCAGGCATTTCTATATCTAAGAACAAGAGATCGATATCATTCTTCATTACTTCAGTAAAACCGGCTTTAGCATCAGCAGCTTCTGCTAACACTTCGTAACCTTCTACTTGTGATAAAAAGTTTTTGATGATACGTCTAGCAATAGGTTCATCATCTATAATCAATACTTTATAATTACTCATGTGTTAAATGAAGGCTTAGTTGAATTGTATATTGTTGTTTATCTTCTGTTATTTCTAACTGATGTTGATTTGGATAACATAGGGATAGTCGTTTTCGTAAATTTTCAAGCCCTGTACCACGTTTTGAAGTGTTTGATACATTAGACGGCTTACTATTACTAACTTTAAACACAAAAATATCCTCTATAATTTCTGTCTGAATGTGTAAAAAGGCATTTTCTGTATTGGACTTAATACCATGTTTAAAAGCATTCTCTATCATTGGAAATAAAAGAAAAGGGATGATGTTTATACTTTCATCAAAGTCTTGTTGTTTAAATTGAAAAGACAATCTATTGTCTAATCGAAGTTGTTCTAAAGCAATGTATTCTTTTAAAACTTTTATTTCTTTATTTAAAGTCACTTTTTCTTCTTTGGATTGATACACTAAATAGTCTAACAAGCTACTTAATTGAAGAAGTACTTGAGGTAAATCATCTGATTTTTCAATAGCTAAACCATAGATGTTATTTAATGTATTAAATAAAAAATGAGGATGAATTTGATCTTTTAAAGTGTTGAGTTCTAATTCCTTTAACTGAAAACCAATTTCAAGTTTTTCTTTTTCTAATTGATAAATAGTTTTTTTCTTTTTTTGATCTTCTTTCACCTGATAAAAGAAAGAATACATGGCTGTTGTAAATAGTTGTACGAACCATAATACAGAAAAATCATCAATTATAGGGTTCATATTATCGTAGTTTAGATCAGCAAGAATAACGAGAAAACCTAAGATGAGAAGTATTTGGATGTAGGTGCTAATTATTATAGAGTAGAGAAGGTAGAGAATAAATTTACCGTACCTTTTTGCATAAAGATATTTTTCGATCAATACCTTATTAACGTAAAATGTAAATCCAATAGTGAAAGGGAACCAAAATGCACAAAACAGAAATGTATTGAAGTAGTCTTGATGGAAATGTCCTAAAAATAGACATGATATCATAAACATCACTCCCCAGTAAGTGGTTTCAAAAATTACTTTCTGTAATAGTGAGTTTGATTTTATCTTTTCTTTGATCATATACAAATATCAAAATATATACTATGAGAAGTGTATTTTGTCGGTGAATCTACATTTTTTGTAGATGGTCTTATCAAATTAGTCTGTAAATTATAGAATACTTTGATCAATCATCATTAGTCTATAAAAATCAGTAGAATAAAGATAAAAAAGGACTTTACACCGATGATTTAATTTATTGCTAATTCGATACGGTAAGTTTGAATCATTAATTTATCATTCATCAAACAACGTTAAGTATGAACATCGGAGAACTTTATTATTGGGGTGGTTTAGAATTTATGAATACGCTATCTATCATAGGTATTCTAATGATTGTATTTATGGTAATGAGAATACTAAAGGTGAGAAATAATGTTTTTAAACCTGAAAAGTCATTTTCATTAATGAAAGAATTAGGGACATTAGCCCTTGTAACCGGCATTTTAGGGCAGTTAGTAGGTATTTTTGGAGCATTAGTAGCTATTGAAGCTGCTGGAGATGTTCCCATGGCTTTATTGGCAGGAGGAATTAAAGTATCAATGATTACAACACTTTATGGTTTTATCATTTTCTTAATATCTAGAATAGCAGCTATTATTATTCAAGCCACAGAAAAATCTAAATAACACTCAATTTCTAGTAAATAAAAAAACACAAGTATCAATTAAAATACTTGTGTTTTTTCTTTTATAACGATAACATAATTAACTAGATACAGTTTTATCTTTATTAGTTATTAGTTATTAGTTATTAGTTATTATCTCCTTAAACATCTTTTCTCAATCTCAATTCAGAAGGATAATAGTTATTCAATCTATTCGGTAACGCTTTCACCCAACCTAAAGCTAATCCTTTATAAGTGATGATTGCCCAACCTTTTACCCCTTGAATTGAACGCATAGACATTTCTTGTTTCTTTAAGAAGTTGATAGCATCTCGATATTCAACATCATGTCTAGGGATATCTTCCGCAGCAATATTGGAAACCGCCAATTCATGATCAGGAATCAATTGATTATTTTTCTTATTAAAACGTCCAATTTTAATTCCTTGATGTCTCACTTTCTGACTCACGGATAAGATTTTGAAATCTTGGACCATATGTGAAGGAATAGCAAACACATCTTCTCTATCATCTTGATAAAATTCGAAATCTTTCCCATTTTTTATCCACTTTCTTAGATCTTCAGATTCCCTTTTTCTTACCATAAAGATAGATTTGATCTTTTTAGGTGAAATGCTGAATTTTTGAGTCCTTGCTTCTTCACCTTTCTTTCTGAAGGCAGCAAGGAAAAGTCCTTCACCTTTTGTTTTATGGAAGATGAAACGATAGCCAGTAGCTGTAACGCCTTCTTTCTCAACTTCTATTTTGGTAATTCCCCATTCTTCTTTAAGATCAATATCAAGAGGTTCAAACTCTCCTGTTTCAAGAATTTGTTCTACACGTCTTTCATTTTCTTCTGGAGCAAAAGTACAAGTACTATAGATGTATAAACCACCCATTTTTAATGCTCTTGGAATATGATTAACAATATCCGTTTGAACATCCGCACAAGAATTTACTAAAGAAGGTGACCAAAGACCAGCTGCTTTAGGATCTTTTCTAAACATACCTTCACCAGAACAAGGTGCATCGGTTACAATTACATCAAAATATTCTCTTAGTTGAGAGAAGCTTTCGGCATAACTTCCGGTTACGATCGTGTTAGGGTTGCCCCAACGAACTAAGTTGTCTATTAAAGGAAGAGATCGTTTACCAACAATCTCATTGGATACTAAAACACTTTTTTCAGTTAATAAAGAATTGATCAAAGTACTTTTTCCTCCAGGAGCAGCACATAAGTCTAATACTTTAATGTCTTTATCAAGTGGAGCGTGTTGCTTTAGAGCTTGCCATAAAAACATAGACGAAGCCTCTTGTACATAATAAGCACCAGCAAAAATAAGTGGATCTTCAGCAAACGAAGGACGTTTTGCTATATATTTAGCCTCGTCGCACCATGGAACAGGTGTAGTATCTGAAAACTCAATATCTGCAGGTTTAAATGGATTGGTTCTGTAAGATACCGGTACATCACCATCAATTGCTGCTTTAAAAGATTCGAAATCTTCAGCAGAAAGTTGACCACTTAGCCTATCTGTAAATTTTTTAGGAAGGTTTTCAGATCTATTTGCCATTCTTTATATTTTTTAATTGATCTACAAAGGTAAAAATAAAGGAGCATAACATTGATTATAGTAACATCAGTTAGCGATTATTTTATTCTTATTTTGATCAAATGATTTACAATTTTATTGTTGAACTTAAGTTCTAACCAATTCAGAATACGAATATTGTGTTTTTTCGTTAATGAATACAGATATGTTGAAGATTATTCGCTTTTTATTAAAAAGTTCTCTAGTTTTGCACCCTGAAAATTTTGTTTAACATTCGAAATACTACGAATTGAGTGTAAATAATTTCGGCACGCGGTATCGCTGTCAAAAGAGATTATTATCGTGAAGTTCAAGTTTTTTCGCAAAACTAATTTGTGGTTATGGATTACTTAAGCCCTGAGTATAAGAAAGAGATTTTTGCTGCACACAGCAAAGATGGTGAGAAAGACACTGGATCACCTGAAGCTCAAATTGCATTGTTCACTAAGCGTATCTCACACTTAACTGAGCATTTAAAAGAAAACAAAAAAGATCACTCAACTCGTCGTGGTTTGATGAAACTTGTTGGTAAGCGTCGTTCTATGTTGGACTATGTTGCTAAAAAAGATATCAACCGTTACAGAGCGATCATCAAAGAGCTTGGTATCAGAAAGTAATTTTTGGTACAAAAGTATCACTCAGGGGATTCCATTTTTTGGAATTCCCTTTTTGCGTATATGATACTACATCATTTTTGTTTAATTTTTTTCAAAAATATATTCAAAAAGGTGTGTAATCCGTAGAAAAAATGACTAAATTTTTGGGTTGGAAAAAGAAAGCTTTTACTAGCCGAATTTTGACAGCAGGTAGGACCTGATCCTTGAATACCTGCTATAAGATGTAGAAAGAAAAAAAAACACAACACAATTACGATGTTTGAAAACGTGATTAAAAAAACAGTTGCCCTTCCTGACGGTCGTGAGATTAGTTTAGAGACCGGCAAAATGGCAAGACAAGCAGATGGTTCTATTGTCTTGAGAATGGGAAACACAATGTTATTGGCAACTGTAGTTTCTAACCCAGACAAACGAGAAGGAGCGGACTTCCTGCCACTTTCAGTAGATTATCAAGAGAAATTTGCCTCTGCAGGTAAAATTCCTGGTGGCTTCTTAAAGCGTGAAGGTCGTTTAAGCGACAGAGAAATTTTAATTTCTCGTTTAGTAGACCGTGCAATACGTCCACTATTCCCTTCAGACTATTATCATGATACACAAATCATGATTTCTATGATCTCAGCAGATCAAGACGCATTACCAGATGCATTAGTAGCATTTGCTGCTTCAGCTGCATTATCAATCACAGATATTCCTTTTGATGGACCAATCTCTGAGGTAAGAGTAGTTAAAGATGCAAACGGTGAATACATCGTAAACCCAACACCAGCACAGATGGAAGGTTGTACACTTGATCTAATGATCGGTGCAACTTCAGAAAACATCACAATGGTAGAAGGTGAAATGCAAGAAGTTGGAGAAGACGAAATGATCGAAGCTATTAAAGTTGGTCATGAAGTTATCAAAACTCAATGTGCACTTCAAGTTGAATTAAGAGCAGCTGCAGGCGTTGAAGGATTCAGAGAATTCGTAGGCGATGTAGAAAACGAAGAATTGAAAGAAGAAGTTTTCACTGCTTTATATGATAAATTATATGCAGTAGCATCTCAAGGTATCAAAGGTAAAACTGAGCGTAAAGCAGCTTTCACAGAAGTGAAAAAAGCTTACTTAGAAGCTTTACCTGAAGGTGAAGAGACTGAAGAGAAACTACCGCTTATCAAACGTTACATTGCTAAATGTGAGAAAAAAGCTTCTCGTGATTTAGTATTGAACACTAAAAACCGTTTAGACGGTCGTGATTTAGAAGAAGTAAGACCAATTGTTCCTGAAGTAGACGTTCTACCTTCAGCTCACGGTTCTGCTTTATTTACTCGTGGTGAAACTCAATCATTAACAACAGTTACGCTTGGTACTAAAATGGACGAGCAAATGTTGGATAGTGCAATGGCTTCAGGTACTAGTAAATTTATCCTTCACTACAACTTCCCTGGTTTCTCAACTGGTGAGGTAAGACCAAATAGAGGTCCTGGACGTAGAGAAGTAGGTCACGGTAACCTTGGACATAGAGCTTTGGAAAGAGTTCTTCCTCCAGCGGATGAAAATCCATATACAATTCGTATTGTTTCTGATATCTTAGAATCAAACGGTTCGTCATCAATGGCAACTGTTTGTGCAGGTTCATTAGCATTAATGGATGCAGGTGTGAATATCACAGGTACTGTATCTGGTATTGCAATGGGTATGATCTCAGAAAATGATCCTGAAACAGGTGAATTAAAATATGCGATCTTATCAGATATCTTAGGAGACGAAGATCACCTTGGTGATATGGACTTTAAGGTAACAGGTACTGAAAAAGGTATTACGGCTTGTCAAATGGATATTAAAGTTGACGGTCTTCCTTACGAAGTATTAAAACAAGCATTAGAGCAAGCAAACAGAGGTAGAGCTCACATTCGTGGTATCATGGATGAGGTAATTAAAGAATCAAGAAATGATCTTAAGCCTCATGCTCCTCGTAGTGCTGTAATGATGATCCCTCAAGACTTAATTGGTGCTGTAATTGGACCAGGTGGTAAAGTGATCCAAGAGATCCAAAAAGACACTGGTGCAACTATCGTAATCGAAGAAGTTGAGAACCAAGGTAAAGTAAGTTTCTTTGCTGTAGATAAAGAAGCAATGGATGGTGCAATTGGTAGAGTAAAAGCTATCGTAGCACAACCTGAAGTTGGAGAAACTTATAGTGGTAAAGTTAAATCTTTACAACCTTTCGGTGCATTTATCGAATTCATGCCAGGTAAAGAAGGTTTACTACATATTTCTGAAATCGCTTGGGAAAGAACGGATAGTGTTGAAGGTATCTTGAACGTTGGAGAGACAATTGATGTTAAACTATTAGAGGTCGATCCTAAAACAGGTAAATTCAAATTATCTCGTAAAGCACTTATTCCAATGCCAGAAGGTTATACTCCTCCTCCTCCACGTGAGAGAAGAAGTTTTGACCGTGGTGGAGACCGTGGTGGTAGAAGAGATGATCGTCGTGGTGGAGACCGTGGCGGTAGAAGAGATGACCGAGGAGGTTATAACAGAAGATAATAAGAGACTGAAAGACAGTTTAGTAAAACCAAGTTTTATTTAAAAATATTATAAGGTTTTACTAAACTTTTTATGTCTTTTTATAGTCAATAATGTAGGATGTATAGAACTGCACGCTTTTTGCGGTTTTAACTGACTCAGTATAAATGTTTTGTCATCAATTATTTTTATATTATTGTAATTGGTGAGAAAATTCTAACAATAAAGAACGGATGAGACAACTCAAGATCAGTAAACAGATCACGAACAGGGAGTCACAATCGCTGGACAAATACTTACAAGAAATTGGTAAGGTTGACCTGCTAACACCTGATGAAGAAGTAACTCTTGCAAAACAAATTCGTGAGGGAGACCAAATTGCATTAGAAAAATTGACAAAAGCGAACTTACGTTTCGTAGTGTCAGTTGCTAAGCAATATCAAAATCAGGGGCTTTCTCTAGGTGATTTGATCAACGAGGGTAACTTGGGTTTAATTAAAGCTGCCCAACGTTTCGACGAAACGCGTGGTTTTAAGTTTATCTCCTATGCTGTTTGGTGGATTAGACAATCTATTCTTCAGGCACTAGCAGAGCAATCTCGTATCGTACGTTTACCATTAAACAGAGTGGGTTCTTTGAACAAGATCTCAAAAACTTTCTCTGAGTTGGAACAACGTTATGAACGTGAGCCTTCTCCGGACGAATTAGCAGAAGTTTTGGATGTAACTACAAACGAGGTTGTAGATACAATGAAAATTTCTGGTCGTCATGTATCTATGGATGCTCCTTTCGTACAAGGTGAAGAAAATAACCTTTACGACGTATTGGAAAACGATATGGAGGAGAAGCCTGATACAGAGTTAATGAATGATTCTTTACGTAAAGAAGTACAACGTGCCCTTTCAACGTTAACAAAACGTGAGGCAGATGTAATTACTCTATACTTCGGATTAAACGGAGAGCATTCAATGACTTTAGAAGAAATTGGAGAAAAATTCAATTTAACACGTGAACGTGTACGTCAGATCAAAGAAAAAGCGATTAGACGTCTTCGTCATACTTCAAGAAGTAAAGCACTGAAACCTTATTTAGGATAATCCCTAGAATAATAGTTTCAAAAGAAATAAGAACGACGCATCTTTAAAATGGAGATGTGTCGTTTTTTTTATGCCTAAATTTTATCACATTAGTTAGCGTTTAACCTCTTAAAAATCAGGATTTTGATAAAAATATAACCCAAGTACATCATTCATTTTATTATAATCACTCTTTTTGAGACGATTTTAAAATCTAGTTTTTTATAAAACTGAGATTTATTTAAATCGTTGATATACAGGTTTTTGAGTTTTTTTATTGTTCAGTTTTTTTACCCTTTGTTCATGCGTTGTTTAGTTTTGATCGAGTGATAATACATCAATATAACAAGAGGTATTGTGATATTTAGCTAATCAATTATATCTGGTTGCTAGAGACATATCTACTATTGATATAAATGAAACTAGCTTGAAATGAAATGGTAAATACTATGAATTTTACTGAAATGTAAAGGAGAATTTTCTGTAAGATATCCACTTGTAATCTGATGTTGTATTTACTCATCATGTTATGGATTGGGTTCCCCAACTTTATTTTTTACTCCTTAGGCAATTGAACGTACTATGAACTATTGCCATTAATGAATGAATTATTACTTAAATTATTATGAAAACACTTCAACTATTTGTGATTTCGGCACTATGCCTTTTCACCTTAAACACTTATGCCCAAAATGATTGGGATGGTGTTCCTATTCCAGCAGATCTACCTGATGGAATGATCTGGGAATTAGATCCTGTATCAGATGGATTTAATTATGAATCTAATAGCTCGAACCGAGGAGAAGAGTTTGATGACAGATGGAATGAGTTGTATATCAATGGTTTCTCTGGTCCTTCAGCGACTTCCTATCACAAAGATCACGTATGGACTTCTGATGGAAATCTAGTGATTCATGCAGCTAAAGACAATCAAAACATTATTTATACGGGTTGTATATCATCTAAAAAAGCTTTCAGTTATCCTATGTTTATGGAGGCAAAAGTAAGACAACCTAGTTGTATGTTAGCCGCTAATATTTGGATGATCAGCCAAGATGAAACAGAAGAATTGGATATGTTAGAATCGTATCCTAATGTGCAAGAAGATGGTGGTTGGTTAGATCAGAGAATCCACTTAAGTCATCACACTTTCATTAGAGATCCATTCCAAGATTATCAACCTCGTGATGAACATGGTGTGAAAGGGACTTGGTATTGGGAAGAAGATAGAACTTCATGGCATGACGACTGGCTAAGAATTGGTGTGTATTGGGTTAACCCTAATCACGTTGAGTATTATATCAATGGTAAGTGGGTTAGAACAATGAAAAGTCATGAGCACTCTTACTTAGATGAAAAAGGAGAGGTACAAACTGTTTATACAGAGTTTGATGCATTGGATAAATTTGGATATACTGAAGGAACAGGTTTAAGTAAACCTCAGCATATTATTATCAACATGGAGCAACAAGATTGGTTGACAGCATTGAATGTTTGGCCAACTGATGAAGATTTAGACGATGCTAATGGTAGAAATTTCTATTTAATCGACTGGGTAAGATTATACAATGTAATTCCTGAAACAGGGGTAGTTGCAGTGGAAGGTGTTACTGTTTCTGAGCAAGAAATTATTTTACAACCTGGAGAAACATTTGATTTAGATCACGTGATATTACCAGCAAATGCAACGAAAAAAGCAGTTTCTTGGACCACAAGTAACCCTATGATAGCTACTGTAAACGGCGAAGGTGTAGTCCGTGCAATTTCAAGCGGTATTGTTACTGCAGATGTAATTACTCAGGATGGAGAATTCTTTGCTCGTTGTAAAGTAGAGGTAGTGGGTGATGCTATTCCTAACCCTGTTCAAAGTATTGAAATTACAGAAACTGCTCTTGAATTAAATGTCGGACAAGATATTACCATTGATCCAATATTCACTCCTGCGGATGCAACAGATCAAAGAGTACTATGGGAGTCTTCTAACTCTTCAGTCGCTTTTGTAGGTGCGAATGGTTTGATTGCTCCTCTAAAAGCAGGTACAACTACAATATCAGTTACTGCACAAGATGGTGGTCACACTGATCATATTGAAGTAACAGTAATTGATCTACCTGTAGATACTGTTGATGTTACTGGTATCTCAATTACTCCTTTGGCTGGTAATGTAGAAGAAGGAGATGTATTAAGTTTAAGTACTGAAATTACTCCTGCAGATGCAACGAATCAATCTGTAGGTTGGTCATCAAGTAATGAAGCGATCGCTACAGTTTCTCCAAATGGTACAGTAACAGGTGTTGCCATGGGCGAAGTAACAATCACTGCAACTTCTTCAGATGGAGGATTTACCGCAACAGCCACAATTACTGTTACAGAAAAAGTGTGTGTTCCTGAAACACCTTCTGTGGTTATCACATCTTCTGTAACATCGGCGAAAATAAATGAGTGTATACAGTTATCTACTCAAACTGTTGGAGAAACGTGTGATGGGACTACTCTAGATCAAACGGTATCTTATGTTTCAAGCAATACATCGGTTGCTACCGTGGATAATAATGGATCTGTATGTTTTGTGTCAGAAGGAACAGCAAACATTACTATAACAAGTATTGAAGGTGGAGAGTCAGTTTCATTATTAGTGACTGGTACAGCAGATGATGTGATTACTCCACCTACGGGATTAGTAATTGAAGCGGAATCATTTGTGGCTACAGGAGGTACTTATGGTGGTTTCGAAACGTATTCAGTAAACGGGGTGACTGCAACAAATTATAATCAGACTGGTGATTGGGCAGAGTATAATGTTGAAGCTTCTGGAGAATATGAAGTGGAGTATTTTGTAGGTACTTCAGTATCTGGTGCAGCAATCAAAATATATGTTGACAATGTAGAAGTTGGATCAGACGCCGTTCCTAATGTTGGAAACTGGGATAATTTCACTTCAGTTAAATCAACTCATAAAATTAATTTGACAGGTTCTAATACCATCAAATTAGAAGGAGCAGGTACAAATGGTTGGGAATGGAATATGGATTACTTCGTGATCACACCAACATCTACCGAAGTACCTCAACCAATTGCTGTAACTGGAGTTACTTTAAATTCTTCAAGTATAGATTTAACGGTTGGAGGTAACGCTACATTAGTAGAATCAGTAAGCCCATCAAATGCCGATGACAAGTCTGTGACTTGGTCTTCTTCAAACGATGCTGTAGCAACAGTTAGTAATGGAGTTGTTACAGCTGTTAGTGAGGGTAGTGCTACCATAACTGTAATAACTAATGATGGTAATTTTACAGCTTCATCAATGGTAACTGTGACAAGTATTATAGTTGAAGATGAAGAATTTACGGTAGAAGCTGAGTTATTTACTTCAACTGGAGGTACAATAAATGATGCTGCTTGGGGTGGTCCAGGATTAGGAGTGAATACAACTTCAACTAATATCAATTGGGTAAATTCAGGAGATTGGACAGAATATTCTGTAGTTGTTCCTGCCACAGGTGTATATTCTATTGAGTATTTGATTTCTACACCTCAAAATGATGCACAAATAACAATTGAAATTGACGGTCAAACTTCGGTTACTAATGTTCCAAATAATGGTCAGTGGGATAGTTATTCTGCTTTAAGTGGAGGTACTATTTCATTAACTGCGGGAACGCATATATTAAAAGTAACTGCATCAGGATCAAGTTCTTGGCAATGGAATTTGGATAAAATTATTTTCAGAACTTTATCTGCAGCTAGATTCTCGAATGTAGCTCTACCTGATTATTCTGAAGTGGTATTATATCCTGTGCCAGTAAGTAAGGTATTAAACATTAAAGGTTTACCTCAAGGAGAATACAGTGTATCGATCATGAACATTTCAGGTATTCCTGTATCAAAACAAATAGTTGACGCTACATCTAAAGCAGTAGTTGATGTTTCAAGACTTGGAACAGGTATATACTTTATTAGAGTACTTGGTAATGGAATAGATATTAGAAAGAAAATAAGTATTAGATAAATGATAATTTAATTTCAAATTATTGGTAACAAAAGAAGCCTCACTTGTATAAAGTGAGGCTTTTTTAATTACTGTTAAAGCCTCCAATTTTATAGAATTATTTTGAAAAAGAATAAAAGTGAATAAACTTTTGTAAGTTATCAATTATATGAAATGAAACTCTCTATCAATTACTGAATCTAAATCAAACAAATAAAGATGACTAAATTAAACAACCTGTTTCTATTAGTTGGGTGCATTCTATTTATTGGGTGTTCATCAAATCCTAAAAAAATAAGTGATGAAGCTTCTGACTTAATAGAATACCCTAATGATGTAATTCCCTTTATGTCGAATTGGAAAATACTATTGGGTGATGGAACCCGATCAAACGATCTAACAAAATTTGAAAAGAAAGACTTTTTTTATGTTCAAAATGATGGAAATACGGATTGGGTAGTATATAAAACACCTAATTCAGGTATCACATCAAAAACATCTAGTAATACAAGAACCGAGTTAGGAGAAAAGAAAAGATGGTACCCTAAAGAAGGAGGAAGACTGACAGGAACACTAAAAGTGCAACATGTTTCTACATTAGGGGATGCTAGAGTAGCTGCTTCTTATTCGGTAGTTATTGGCCAAATTCATAGTGATGAAGGACATGAAAATGAACCTTTAAAGATCTTCTATAAAAAGTTTCCTGGTCATCAAAAAGGATCTATTTTTTGGAACTATGAGATCAATACAGAAGGCGATAATGGAAAAAGATGGGATTATTCTCAAGCAGTTTGGGGATATGATATGTCTGTTGTCGGACATCAAAAAGATCAATACCCTGAAGAACCAAAAGAAGGAATTGCCTTGGGAGAGGAGTTTTCTTATGAAGTCAATGTCTATAAAGGAATAATGTACCTAACTTTTAAAAGTGAAAGACATCCGACAGTTCGCTTCACTAAAAATTTGCTATCATCAGAATTTGAAACTTATGATAAAATTCCTGATCAAATACATGAGTTATATGCATCTTTAGGTCGTGATGGCGTAGAGAAGAAGGATGCTTATGCAGGAGAAAAGCAGATTTTCAAACAAGGAGCCTATAATCAGACGAACGGAAAAGATCCTAATACAAACATAGTTTGGCATACAGGCTCGGACTCTTTTGGAGGAGATATACAGAAACAATATGCTAATGGTGCCTACGCGGAAGTGTGGTTTAGGGAAGCGAGCTTGGGAGAAGGATATTTACCTCAATAAAAACCTATTGATATATAAAAAGGCCTCAAAAATTTTCATCAAACTTTTGAGGCCTTTCTTCTTTTGAGAAGATAAATTATCTCGTATTGATGTGGTCAATACTTTTGTAAATATCTTTTACAATATCACTGTCTTTCATACCAATTCCTTCAAACAAGTTAATTGCTCTACGGTAAGTTTTTAAAGCAGCAGCAGACTTTTCGTCGCCCATATCTTTGTACAAATCACCAAGTTCTTTGATACAAGTAGCATGTTCTAATGTAAGAGCCCCATAATATGCTTCTCTCACCTTTGCTACTTGAATAAGCGTTTTTTCTGCTTTCACTAAACTATCTTGAGAAGAATAAAGAGTAGCTAAGCTATATAAAGAATTACCATAATCGATATGTTGTTTTCCTACACTTTTTTCTCTTGCAGTCATCCCGTCAGTAATTGCTTTTTCAGCCTCATCGAAACGTTTAGCTTCGATGTAGAAAAAGGCTAAACTATCAAGAGCTTTACCGTAAGTAGTGTGATCTGCTCCTAGCGCAGATTCAGTATCAGAAATAATTTGCTTATAAGCAGTTTCAGCATCAGGAGAATTTTGGATATTCATAATTCTCGCTTTAGTAATTGAAGCAGAAATACCTTCAGGAGACTTATTTTTTCCCTTCTCAGTATAAATAGCTATTGCCTTATCAGTATTTGCGTTGGCTATATCAATTTGATTTTGATTGATTTCCAACTCAGCTAACTCAATAAAAGTAATCGCCACTTCTAAACTCTTATCACCAAATTTCTTTTGTATACCTGCTGATTTTTTCTTCATTAAATCATAAGCATCTTTTTCAGAGTGTAGCTTTAAATCGATATGTACAGCTAATCTTTCTACTTCTGATAAATATTTTTTATGATCGATTCCAAAAGCATCACCTAAGCGATCTACGTATTTCTTATAGGCGTTGATGGCTTCATCTGTTTTTAGATTTTTCTCTAATAATGTAGCCTCTTTTAAGTAAAGGTGAACGTAAGATTGTTTAGGAGCATCTGATTTTTCATATTCAGTAATTGCTAGGTTTAATTGTATAGCAGCTTCCTCAATGCGTTTTAAACCCATAGAAATATCAGCTTGTTCTGAGAGAATACTTGCATATTCAGCTGTACCTTTCAGGTGTTTTTCTGCGATGGGTGTAAGCGTTCTGTACATTCCATCAGCTTCCTTAAACTTCCTTCCTTTTACATAAAGTAAGGCATGTTTATGTTTTGCAGAAGCGTAAGCTTTAGAATCAGTTCCTGTTACTTTTTCTGTCGTTTTTTCTGCTTTGTCATAATAAATACTTGCTTGAGCAAAATTTTTCATGTGCAGACTATTATCAGCAATGTGAGTTTGTGTACTCGCCATCTTTTCAGAAACAGCATTACCTGATTTGAAAAGTAATTTTTCTAAAGATTGAAAATAGATATTAGCATTACCTAAATCTTTTTGTGCTTGGTAGGATAAAGCCAAATATTCGATGGTGTGAATGTAGTCAGGGTGAGTATCTCCAACAGTTTCTTTTCCCTGAAGCCTGGCAGTTTGTAAGCTTTGTATTGCTTTGTTATAACTTTTCTTTTCGTAAGCACTTTTACCCGTTGTGTAATTTGTATTAAAATCTTGAGCAAAACTTTGATTGAATAAAATTACGGAAAGAAAAATACATGTAAAGATAATCTTAAATGATCGCTTCATAACAGTTTTGATATGTTATTAAGTAGGTAAAGAACGCCTCACAATATTTACGATAATAATAGTGAATTAGTTAATCTATCTTAAAGACGTCCTTTGAGGTTAAATAATACCAAAGCAAATCTTAGACCTAATGTGATTTATGATAAGTTTTTGGTAGAATTGCACTTAGAATTAATAAAAATATTTACTAACCATACGAAATGATGAAGAAATTCATGCAACTAGCGCTTGTATTGATAATGTCTCTACAAGCTTCCGCCTCTGATTTTGGAAATAACAAACCTCTAGATGAAGGGATGTGGCTTCCAATGTTTGTATCGAGATTGAACTATGTCGATATGAAAAAAGAGGGCTTAAAATTAACAGCTGAAGAAATTTACAGTGTCAATAACAGCTCATTAAAAGATGCTATCGTTCATTTCGGTGGTTTCTGTACAGGTGAAATTGTTTCTGATAAAGGACTGATTTTCACTAACCATCACTGTGGATACGGTGGTATCCAATCGGTTTCTACAGTTGAAAACGATTATTTAACGAATGGTTTCTTTGCAAAATCTTTTGATGAAGAAAAGCCAATTGATGGTCTTTTCGTTCGTTTCTTACAAAGAATGGATGATGTTTCACCTCAAGTAAATAAAGAGTTGGAAGGTCTTAAAGGAATGGAAAGACAAAAGAAAGCTGCTGAGGTGATGAACCAAATCAAAGCGGATAAAGAAAAAGAATTAAATAACGACAGCTATGAGGTATCTGTGAAGTCTTTCTTCGAAGGTAACGAATTCTACATGTTTGTTTATGAGCGTTTCGACGATATTCGTTTAGTAGGTAACCCTCCTGAAGGAGTTGGTAAATTCGGTGGCGATACAGACAACTGGATGTGGCCAAGACATACTGGTGATTTCTCTGTTTTTCGTGTATACTCAAACAAAGACAACCAACCAGCAAAATATTCTGAAGATAACGTACCTTATACGCCAAAACATCACTTGCCAGTTTCTATTAATGGTGTAGCTAAAGATGATTTTGCCATGATTATGGGTTACCCAGGATCTACAGATCGTTACTTAACATCTGAAGGAGTGAAACAACAAATTGAGGTATTTAACCCACTTTTTGTTGAGATGCGTGATGCTATTCTTAAAACTTGGAGAAAGCACATGGATGCTGATCCTAAAGTAAGATTACAATATGCGTCTAAATATGCTTCTACAGCAAATTACTGGAAGTATTTCATTGGTCAAACAAAAGGTTTGAAGCGTCAGCATGTGATTGAGAAAAAACAAGCAGATGAGGCAAAATTCAATCAGTGGATTGGCCAAGATGCATCACGTAAATCAGAATATGGTGAGGTAACTGAAATGCTAAAAGAAGGATATGCAGGTAAGAGAGATGGTCGTGTAGCGATGGTGTTACTTACACAAGGGGCCTTCAGAATGGAAGCAGTAATGCAAGCTAGAAAGATGGCAAGATTTGTAGGAGAAGCTTCTAATGAAGAAACTTCGGAAGCATCATTAAAAGCAGCTCAAGAAGCAGCCTTAGATGCCGCTAAAGGATTCTTCAAAGATTACGACTATTCTTCTGATAAAGAATTAGCAGTTGTTTTATTAAGAAAATACAAAGAGGTATTAGACCGCCCAGAAAATAAAAATCTTCCTGTACCAGGTATATACGAAGAAATTGAAAGAGAATTTGATGGCAGCTATGAAGCATATGTTGAAAAAGCATATTCTACTTCTATCTTCTCTGATCAAGCCAGAACAGAGGCATTTATCAATAACCCTTCACAAGAAGCTTATGCTGCTGATATGTTGAAGGAATTACATGATGAGTTTTTCCAAGCTTACCTAACAGTAGCAAAAGAAGAGCAAGAAGCAGAGCTAAAAGTGTCTGATGGAAATAGATTGTATGTAAAAGGTATCAGAGAAATGAACCCGAGTACATCATACTATCCAAATGCGAACTCAACGATGCGTTTAACTTATGGTCAAGTGAAAGACTATATTCCTGGTGATGCAATGTTTTATGCTTACTATACAACATCAAAAGGTTTATTAGAAAAAGAAGACCCTAAGAACCATGAGTTCATCCTTCCAAAAGAAATTAAAGAAGGAGTTGTTAAGAAAGACTTTGGTCAATATGCTGATGCCAATGGCGAGTTAAGAATAGCCTTTATTACTAATAATGATATTACAGGTGGTAACTCAGGTTCTCCAGTAATTAATGGTAAAGGTGAATTAATCGGTTTAGCATTTGATGGTAACTGGGAAGCAATGTCAGGTGATATTTCTTTCGAGCCAGATCTACAACGTTGTATCAACGTAGATGTACGTTATGTACTTTGGATTATGGATAAAGTATACGGTGCGAAGAACTTAATTGATGAGATGACAATCGTTGGTGGTAAACCTGCAAAAGGTAAAGCTTACGAAGATTTAATGCCTAAAAAGTATTAATCAATCCCTCTGAAAAAATAAATAACGGTACTTTGGTTTCGACTGAAGTACCGTTTTTTTATGAAATTTAGTTAGTCATCAATCTTAAAGATTTAGGCAACATTCCAAATTTATTCTTTACACTTGAGCTAAAGTGGGATGCATTTTTAAAACGAAGCATATATGCAATCTGATTAATAGCATAATTAGAATTTTGAAGTAAATCTTTTGCCTTTTCTAATCTTTCTTCTTTTATAAATTGATGTGGCGTCTGATCATATACTCTTTTGAAATCTTTTTGAATACTACTTTCTGAAATAAAGAATTGTTCTGAAAGATGTTTCAAGGTAAGATTATCATCTAGGTTTTTTAGAATATATTTTTTGATATCTAAAACCCTTTGCAATTGTAATTGATGGTAGTGTGTATATTGTTCTGTATCTATTTTTTTGATAAGTAATAAGAACTCTGCTAAAACATTATATCCATAACATTTAATCATCAATTCCATCCAATCATACTCTCCATCCAAGTCTACAATTTGTTGGATGAGTACTTGAATTTTATGAGGACAAAAGTGATAAAAAGTAAAAGGTTTGTCACTATCTAAAAGTTCTCTTAATACAGTAAGTCTACTGTCCTGTAATTCACTAAAATTTTGTCTATTGATATGAAAGGTAATGATGACAAAATCTTCCTCTTTAGGAATGTCGATATACGTCTCATCTTTAGTATTTGACCAAGAAACTTCAAAAGAAGAAGTATTGTTGTGGAAAGGAATTTTATTCCTACCGGAATGATAGGTAGGGATATTAGAAAAAACTAAGGGGATATTATCGTTGTTTTTGTTCGCTCTTCTAATCAGGTGAATATCTTCAATTGCCTTACCTTTAGCAATACTGATTTCTATTCCTATTTCAAAAGCTAAAACTAAATAAGAAATTTGGAATTGAGGTGTATCAACTTCTACTATTCCGTAGTTTTCTTCAACACCATAATCTTCACAAAGCTTCTGTGAAATCACACTTGCATTTCCAGCCTCAATAATAAAATCCATATTCCTGTTTTTGGTTATTTTTTTGATGAATTAGAGCATATATACTTTAACAAACGACGTTTGAGATAATATGTTTTTCGGATAATATTCTATTAATATTTATTCAGTAGCGTTTTCTCAACGTCAATTCTCATCGGATATGCTTCTTCATACTAAATTTAAAATTATACTTCTTATATTCTTTAGTATTTTACATTTTAATGTAAAAGCTCAAGAATTGAATCAATCTAGTAATTTAACAGAGCAGATTTGGTCAAGTTATAAGATGACTTACAGGTTGAATAATACTACAAATATTTCAAGCGATTTTGGCTTCAGAACAATTTCACCAAAGTATTGGAACAGGTATTATGTAAATCCAGGGATCAATATAACATTACCTAAAATAATGTTTAAAAAATTACAATACAAAGAATCACTATCGGGTGGATTAGCTTTTTTCTATACAGATAATAAAGATATTTCAGATAGATTAGAAATAAGACCTTACCAAGGATATACTTTAGATTGGCCAAACTGGAAACGATTACGATTAAGACATTATGTAAAGCTAGAAGAACGTTTTGAGTTGAATACCAATAATTGGAACAACAACTTTGGTATGCGTTTTCGCTATTTATTAGATCTCAATTTAAAATTACAAGGCGATCTTTTAGCCGAAGCAAAAGGCATTTATTTCCCAATGTCTATAGAGTTTTTTTGGAACCTGATCGGTGTAAAGCAATTCAATGATGTAGTAAGAACAAGTGCTGGAGTAGGTGCTGTTTTTAATCGAAAATGGAAAGCTGAAGCCCGAGTGGGGTATCACTACTCTAGGGATACAATCACAGAAGACTTTTCTACCAACGATATCATTTATCAAGCAAAATTATTCTTCACAATCAACTAATAAATTTATTAATCATTACCTCTATATGGAAAAAATAATTACACTTTTAAGCATTGTTTTAGCAAGTAGTTTTTCTCCCCTTTTCGCTCAGGATAAACCTAAGTTAGTGTTACAAATTACAGTGGATCAATTAAGAGGTGATATGCCTTTTAGTATTCAAAATAGATGGACCGAAGGTGGTTTCAAATACCTTTTAGATAGTGGAGTTTGGTATGCCAATGCACATCACCCTCATGCCAATACTGAAACAATTGTAGGTCATGTAACTTTATCTACTGGTGCTTATCCTTCTGTACACGGTATGGTTGGAAATGCTTGGTTTGATCACGAAGAAGATAGATTAGTTTACAATATTGAAGACAGTGCATATGATGCAACTGGTGGTATAAGTGCAAGAGATAAAAGTTCAGAGGTAGATCACTCTCAAGTATCAAAATCAGAAGGAAGATCTCCACACAATATTATGACCACTACTTTTAGTGATGAAATGGCGAGTGCTTTTGGTCCTCAATCAAAAATATATGCCGTTTCTGGTAAAGATAGAGGGGCTGTTTCTATGGCAGGGCATAATGGAAAAGCATTTTGGTACAGTACAAAAGATGGTGCATTTACATCGAGTACTTTCTACTATAATGAATTTCCAGAATGGGTGAACAAATGGAATGATAAAAAAGAAGCAGATCAATTTAAAAATGACTACTGGAATCTAACAAATGATATAAAAACATACAGATTTGGTGACGCTGATGATCGTCCATTTGAAAACCCAGAAGGTTTAGGTTTTGGAAACGTATTTCCTCATCCTTACGGAGACAGCAAATACTACTATACTTTATTAATGGCAAGTCCTGTGGTAGATGAGCTGACGGTAGATTTTGCCAAAGAATTAATTGAAAAAGAAGGTATTGGACAAGATGAGATTACTGACTATTTGAGTATCAGTTTATCAAGTACAGATTATGTAGGGCACTTATTTGGACCTAATAGCTTAGAAAGTGAAGATAACTTGATCCGTTTGGATCGTAACCTAGCTGATCTGTTCCAATATATAGATCAGAAGGTTGGATTAGAAAATACGCTTATCGTATTATCATCAGATCATGGAGCACCTGAGTCTGCTCAATCTTTAAAGCAAAAAGGATTTCCTGTTGATGTTTTAGATGTCACACAATTAGATTTATCCACTATCGACACAAAGTTGAAAAAGCAGTTCGGTATAGGAAAAGAAGTGATTAAACTGAGTTATGTTCCATATATCTATCTTGATAGAAAATTAATACAAGAAAAAGGATTAGACCTTGAAGCAGTTTCGAGTATGATTGCTGAAGAATTCATGAAAGTAAATGGTATTGCCTACGCTTATACTAGTACTGATGTAGCCAATGGAAATTTACCAGATACTCCTATCACGAGAAGAGTATTGAATAATTACAACCCTAAACGATCTGGAGACATTTACCTTATCAACGAGCCTAATTGGAGTTTAACTGTAGATGGGGATATCGCTTTAGTAAATCACGGTTCGCCATGGAGTTACGATACTTCAGTACCTGTCATTTTTGCGGGGCATCAGTTACAAAAAAGGATGATTTATTCTGAAATTTCTACGATTGATGTGGCCATGACTTTATCTAAATACCTAATGATCTTAGAGCCATCAGGAGCAGAAGGTAATCCATTAGAAGATGTCTTAAATCAAGAGAAATAGTTTTTAGTGATGATAGATTAAGGCCTGGTTCATTAAGTAATCAGGCTTTTTTTATTTCAAATAATTGAAGCGAATACTATGACAAAACAATCAACATTAAGCCTAATTCTGCTACTCATAATATCATTGGGTTGCCGTTCTTTAGAAGACCTTAGTGATACTAAAGAACAACAGATAGAAGATGAAATAAATAAGAAAGAAGTTCCTCATTTATCATTTAAGGAAACATATTATGTATCTGCCTATGCTGAAATCAAAGGACTTGAAAAACGAAAAAGGACACCATGTATAACTGTACTCAATCTTAGAAATCCAAGTTTGTCTGATACCCTTTATTTTACAAAAGTAGATTACTATAATAGCAATGCAGAGCTGATTGAAAGGCACATTAAAGAAGAGGGTGTTATAGAGTTAACTCCATTAAAATCAGCTGAATTTGTGATTGAAAAGAATATTAATGAAAGTAATGGGTCTCATATTATTGTAGAATATGGAGGTGTTACCCCTCCTAAAAATAAGGCATTAATAGAAGCTGTAAACATTGGGAATTTTAGTCAACACGGCTTTTCCTTTAAATCGGACGTTGTACAAATTCATGAATAAATAAGATAGATAATGGGTAATAAAAAAAACAGCATCAGAATGAACTAGATGCTGTTTTTTTATTTCTTAAACCGTATTGGATTGATGGTATGATCTATTTTTATTCTGATCATATGAGAAGAATTCAAACGATTCATCTCTGAATTGGCATAACTACCTTCTCTAATGTATTGTAGTGTTACCAACGTATTTTTAAAAGTATAGCGAGTGATTCCTAAGTAAATTCTGTTGCTTGAAATTTTTAAAGGGTTGAGATTGATAAAAGGTTCAATTCCTAAAGTAACAGCTCCAATGCCAGTAGAAAACTTCACCATTGGGTTGTACCTCACTCTATAATTACGCTGATTAATCATGGGGAAAAATTGTTCTTCAAATCGAAGACGATGTGAAAAATGAAAATCAGAAAATGTTGTTTTATGAAGGAAATCTTGATAAAGTCTTAATTCATTGTCAGCATGAGTACCTTGTACATGCATAATTCCTGCTCGAATGTTAAAGTCTTCATTGAGGTTATATTTTAAACCTGTCCTTATTTGCCACCTCTCCATTGATTGAAAATCATTACGATAACCAATATCTGTATCAATAGAATATTTATATGACAAATTCATTTTATTAAAATAATGAAACCAAGCAATCTGATCTTGGCCATAAATAGAAGTACTTCCCAAAAGAAGTAGTACTATGGTGAAAGAAAAGATTGTTGGTTTCATGGATAACAATAATTAAACTAACACTAGATTATTTTCTTAATACAAATGAGGTCACAACTCTAAATTCTCCTTTTGGTCCGTGATCAGGCCTTACCACATTATGATAATATTGGACTCCTAAATTGACGGGTAATTTCCCACCAATAAAGACTAATTTATTTATACCTCCTCCAACAGGAATTGTCCACCTTTGACCTTTGTCGGCATTCCAATTTGCAGTGATTGTAGGAAAAGTATTCAATACCCATCCATTACCAAGACTATATGCGGCAAGTGTTTGCCAAACAAAGCTATTTACATCTGCTCTGCTTTCATCACCAGCAAAAGAAAACGTTTGTCGCATGACCATATCAAAAGTCCATTTTGGTGTTTGATATACCATTACCATTGCAGCACCTGCTGCCCATTTTCCTGTTCCTAACATTTCATGTGAAGCAGTAGGCAGAGTGATGGAAGGACCAACACCCCAAGCCAATTTATTGGTCTTTTTAGGGGATAAAAAGAAGGAATAATTTAAATCTCCTACTCCCCAAGTGCTGCCACTCCCTTCTGCTGAAGAAGGTAAATGGGAGATGTCAAAAACACCTCTATGGATCAAATTGAAATGTTTATGCTCATTTGCAACAATAGGCTGTAACGACATCGTGTAAATTGATCCATCATAAGCAGAAGAGCCAACACTTACATTATTTTGTATAGGTAAAGCAATAATATTGGCCAATGGATTTTGAAGCTTTGCAGCTAATTCATCTTTTTGTGCCATTGCTTTATAGACAAAACCTATAAAGAGAAATGAGAATATTATGATTGATTTTTTCATGTTTGAAGTGGTTTAGTAGTAAAGGTTTAGATTTCTAAATTTTTATTGAAATGCTCTTGATATGGAGTTGGAGAGGATAACCTGTATATTTCAAAAGGACTTTCTTTTACCTCCTTATTTTGCTGTGCTTTTTCTTTTAGAGCTTTAATTTTCTCTTTTTGAAATTTCTTACAAGCTTTCCACTCACTTCCATTAAGCACATAGGCTTTATCAACCTGTTTCATTGTTAAAGCTGCTTGTGTTGTAGGAATTGGAGCCACCGCCCAGAATATTGGATTTCCAGCAACAGCCAATGTCCAACCTGCCACTGCTAACGTTTGTGAGGTTCTTGATTTTCTATATCTTTTAGTATTGTAGTAGTCTAAAACATGCTGATCTAGTTCTTTGATCATAATGTTGTACTCATCAATAAAATTGGCTGTTTTATCATAAGTATCTAAAGATTCGTATCTGATATAATCAATATCGGCAACAGCTATATTGTGGTATTCTTTATTCCTTTTATAAACAATATCTGTTGGTGTAGAATGTTTCTGTTTCAATTCTCTTTTTGTAAGAGAAACTAACTCACCATCATTCATATGGATATTAATATTATCTGCTTCAGTAGGAATTGAGATCGCAGAAATAATGGATTGTGCAATAACAACGATAGGCATAACGATATAATTTTAGTAGATAATTTTTCCAATTAGTATGTTAATGTATACGTCATTTATTACTAATAAATAACATCAAAAGATAATTTTATAACCAAAAACAGGAATGATTTATAAGAAAAGATAATTATTGTTTTTAGTTATTTTTTTGCTAATCAATGTCATTTTCGAGTAAAGTATTAGCGTTAAAGAGGGGATGTTTCATAAAATAAAATGTCATTAAAATGAAAAAAATATATGCTTACTTTCTTGTTATTTGTTTAGTTATTTTATCAGCATTAGCTATCGCACAAGACTATAAATCCATATCGGTTACAAAAGATAATTATGCCAATGCCATGGCAGATATGGCTATGAATAAAGAGTTTTTACAAGGAGCAAATAATACACAGTGGCACCATCACTATAATGTGATGCAATTGGATAAACAACCTGCTCCAATGATGAATAGAGATACCAAATATTCTTTCTCAATTTTAGATGGAGGTGGAGATGTGGTTATTACATTACCAGAAACAGATGGCCGTTATATGTCATTACATGTCTGGAATGACGATCATGTAACTTATAAAGTTTTTTACGGCCCTGGTAGATATATTATTCCTGCTTCAGTAAGTAGCGACTACTTTGTGGCAAATGTTAGAATTCAGGTAGATGCAAAAGACTCTGAAGATATTAAAAAGACTTCTGACTTTCAGAATTTATTAAAAATTGAATATTTAAATGGTTATGAACCGACTCCTTTCCAAGTGAAAAATTGGAATATGGAAGAGTTTAAGAACGTGCATCAACATTATGTACAAGTAGCTAATGAAAAAGGAGTAGAAGGTTCTATGGGAACATTAGAAAACCCCGTATCTAAAGAAGATACAAATAGAGGGATTTCTATTGCAACAGGGCTTTTACCAGACGAAGATGCAGCTTATTTAACGGCTAATTATAAAGTTAAAAAAGGAAATTCACATAAGGTAACCTACCAAGTTCCAGAATTAAAAGATACTGATTTAGGCTTTTATTCGATCACTGTGTACGGAGATGATCAGCATTTAAAAACAGATGAAGGTTCTTCGATTAGTAACCGTGAGATCCAATTAAATTCAGATGGAAAAACTTTTGATATACACTATGTATTTGAAGAAGATTTCCAGAACCGTCCAAACGAGTTGATCATGCCGTCTGAAGACTTTTGGATTAATATGAGAGTATATATTCCTGCACAGTCTATCATTGATGGAGAGTATAAATTGCCTGAAATTAAAGAAACGATGTAAGATACTAGGTGTAGTTGTTGGTAATTTAGAAGGTTTGCCCTTGAATAGTCACTTTGACTTTTTCAAGGGCTTTTCTTTTGTCTCAACTTTTGTGATGGCATACTTTATCAAGGTATGTTCTACAATCAAAAGGAATAAATTTTATGTTATGCATCACAAAAACCATGAAGTTGATTGAACATTTAACACTCTATTATTTGTACATCAGAAGCGTCAATATACCTGTTGTATCATCGACCTACATACCTATGGCACTCCCAGTAAATCATAAATACAAGACACTAAAGCCTTTAAACTTATGACAGAGTAAGCTATCATTTCGAATACTTACTGATTAGTTTTTAATATATTTTCTTGTCAGCTACAGAATATGATTAAAACAATCATTTCATCATTTGTAATGATTCTCCTTCCACTCCAATAGTTTAATCATATTTTCATCAGCATTAAAGTAAAAGTTGTGAGTAACTTCATAACATAAGGCGGTTAATCATTGAGGAGATAAGTAAGGATTTTTGGTTTTACCTTTTAAGTTTTCACTTGTTTACTTCGTTTTGTATTCAAACAAAAATGAAGTTGAATGGTCGTGTCTCTTTAGTTTGTCTTATCATTATTTGAATGCGATACCTGTACAGTATCTACACAAAAAAAGGGTAGCCTATTTCTAGGTCTACCACTTGCATTACTTTTAAGTCTATCCACAAATAAAAAAGAGGATTTCTCTATGCTAGAAATCCTCAATACAACATATACTCAAATATATTGATCTATCACTAATACTTTAATTCAATATTTTTTACTTTTAATTTAGAACCAACTCCACCATTGAAATTCGCTCCGTCTGCCGATGAAGCAAAAACCATAATTATATGTGTTGGCTGCGCTTCAAGGTTATCGTAAAAACCTTCTTCAGGCATTTCTTTACTACTTGCGTTAGGCAACATATAAGATTCCAAAGAAGCATCATCACCATAGACCATAGGGATGTCTAATAGCTTAAAACTATCCATGTTTTCATCTGTTCTAAACCATCCTGTTGCTAAGCGGTAACGCTTTTCATCTGATCCACTTCCTTCTCTTACTTGAAGAATTACATACACATCACATTTATCAACAATGTTATCTCCATACACTTCTGGATTGTATTCAATTTCTGTTGTAAAAGATTTAGGCCTGTCTGTGAAAGGAATACCGAAATCAGTTGTGACATTACTTATACCACTACCTTTAATATCACCTGTGAATAAAGAACCTGCTGCAATAACACCTGCTGTTGATTTTGTTTCTAATAAAGCATATTCAGGAGTGTCAATACTAGGATATGGAGTGACGGTTTTTGGATATGTTTTTATCCATAAATCTGCTGCAGCTTTATCTCCTGATCTCCATATATTTTCATCCAAAGATTGTCCTGGTAGATAAAATGATCGATCTCCACTACCTGTTTGAAACCATGTTTGAAAATTTGAATAAGGTACCTGATCACCTTCAATCACTTCTTGATCAACATTTACTGTCCAAGAAAGTGTGTCATTGAAAGTAAATACCACTGGGTTCGTAAAGTCATGTGTTTCTGATGGTAATGGACTTACTACAGTAGAAATAGGTTCATAATTGAAAACTGATATTGTAAGGTTTTCTAAAGATACTCCCGCAGGTATAAGTACATCAATGGTTTGATTTTCTTGGTTAATATCAACACTTAATTGCCCTTCAATTTTAAAATCAAACAATGAAATTTCATCATCTTCCAAGTTGGAAACATTTACTGTCCAAGAAAGTGTGTCATTGAAAGTAAATACCACTGGGTTCGTAAAGTCATGTGTTTCTGATGGTAGAGGACTTACTACAGCAGAAATAGGATTGTAATCAAATACTGAGATTGTAAGATCTTCTAAAGATACTCCTGAAGGCATGATCACATCAATGGTTTGATTTTCTTGGTTAATTTCTGCTCTTACTTGTCCTTCAATAGTAAAGTCAGATAAGGAAATTTCCTCCTCGTCTTCTTTCTCTACAATAACTTCCCAATCATATTCTTGGTATGTTTTTATGGTGAAGATAACTTTTTCAGAAAAGTCTATCACTTCTAATGGATCAGGAGAAACCATTGCGTCTGCTGTGATGACTACACTGTCTACGGTTAAATTAGTTAAATCAGCATTTGAAGGAACACGAATAGTCACTGTTTGTTCTGCTGTAGAAATTCTTGTTGCTCCTACTTGGTCTTCAATTGTGAAGTGTAGAAATTCACCAAATACTGTAGGATAAGGGATGTCATTTTTAATGCAAGATGAAAAAGCAATAAGAATTGATATAACGATTAATTTGTAAAGTTTTTTCATGAAATTATAGATAAAATGCTAGACCAATATTTAAAGAGAAAATGTCGATGTTGAAGTTGGCTTTACTTACTCTACGTTCGCCTTCTTCTACTTGGTTTTCAACCTGTTTTGTCCATTTGTTTGAAAAACCAATTAATCCGATAGAAGCTTCTAAGGCTACGTTATCATTAATAAATGCAACAAGACCTGGAGCTACACCAATATTAAATTCATTGATGACCGAATAAACACCTTGAGTTTCCGCTGGTGTATTACCAATTGTTGTCTCTTTAGATTGCCCATAACCATAGGATAAGCGCACTTCATTGAATAAACCAAATCGATTACTTTTTCCTAAACTCAGGTAGTTTCTAATGAAAAAAGTAGAATAAAATGTGTGAGATAACTGATGTGCTCCATTAATAGACATCGATAAGTTATCTCCTATTTTCAGATTTAATTCATCAATATCGAGCAGAGATCTATTGTAAGTGAACCTGCCTCCTATTGAGAAATTGTCATTTAAGAAATAAGCGACAAACGGGCTTACTTGGAAGTTATATCCTTTACCGCTCCAATCTTCCAGAATCAAGAATTTGTAATTATCATTAGAATGTTCTGAATAGTTGAAAGTAGCTCCTGTAAGCCATTGTCCTTTCTTTACGAAAGTATTATTTTCAATTCCGCGACTGTAAAGATCGCTTCGTTTTACTTTGTCGTTCTGAGCAAAACTTTGTTGATAAAAGGACATAAAGATGAGGACACCTAGAATTCTTAAGAATTTAGAGTTCATTGTTGTAAATAAATTGATTAGATAATATGATTGAGAATTTTTTGAACCTTATTTTTGAGGTTCATGAATAAATTGTTGCTTAAAATTGAAAGTAGATTTTAAATATTTTAAGCACCAATGATCGATTCAGATTATTTAAAAGCCAAATCAGTCATCATTAATAGTAGTAGACATTATAGTAGATTTTTTAGTTGATGATTTCTTAGTATGGTTTATTAAACGAAATTTAGCCCTTCTGAAAATGACATATTGATGTAGAATAATACCTAAAAACAAGAATAGTAAATATGTATTCTGATTATTTACTCTGAGTGAAGTAATCATTATTGTCAATGGTCCAGTTTACCTCACTATTTCTTATAATCACATCAAATACTTCATTAGCTCTTTTAGGACTTTTAGAAGCAATATTATGTGCATGTTTTTTTAGGTTGATAATACTTGGTGCTGTATTAAATACCACTCTTCTAAATCCTTTCCTGGCTTCTTTTTTAGATTTGCCAGAACAAGCTGTAATATTATCATTTGGTGTTATCTGATAATACAATACTGCTATTTTTTCTTCTTCTTGTAAAGTCTTTAGCTTCATCCCTAATTCAGATTCCTGATCGATCATCGATGCAGATAAAATCAATACGTCTATTTTATCAATGCCATTGTCTCTCTCTAAAAGTGCTATTACTGTATTGGCAGCAACTACACTGCCATAACTCGAACCAATAATGTTCATAGACTCTCCTGATGACGTAGTAAAATTCTCTTCAATTTCAAAAACAGTACGCTTAATGTTTTTATGCGTATTATAATCAAGAGGAGCATATCCATTCAAGATAGCCCAGCGTCCGCTTAATCCTGCTCTTAGTGGTAAAAAAGGGATTTTTCTGATACTACTTTCCACAGTAATAAAATCCTCCTTCAATGCTTCTTTTGAAGAATTGATCAATTCATAATTGAAAGTGGAAGCATCTCTGTAATCCTTTTTTGTGAATCCAGCACCAGGAATAAAATAAGTTCTATTAATACTAAAACCCATAGATTTTCCTTCATATTGCAATACAACGTTAGATATAGCATCATTCGATGAAACCACTTTTCCATCAGCATAATAAAATTCATCTATTCTTTCATTTTTTTCAATTTTGATATCTTTTAAATATTTTAAAAAGGGCTTTCCTTCAACAGGAGAAGACGCCTGTAAATCATTTGTGAAGGTTATGAAAATAATGCTAGAATAAGTGATAAACGATTTTAGTAGAGAATTAATTTTCATGATAAATGAGATGATAAAGACTGCTAGAGTGAAGTAAGATAGATTTAAGAATTAGGATTGGAGTAGAACTTTTGTTATTTCGTTTCTAAATTTTGTTCTAACTCTTGGTTATTTGTAGGCATCAAAGGTGATTTTTTCTCTTCTTCTGATGTCACTCCATTTTCTTCTTTCAATTTTGCTTTCGCTTTTAAATCTTTAATTTTTTCCTTTTGGAACTTTTTACAAGCTTTCCACTCACTACCATTAAGAACGTAGGCTTTATCTACTTTTTTCATTGTTAAAGCAGCTTGTGTTGTAGGAATTGGAGCCACTGCCCAAAACAATGGATTTCCAGCAACAGCCAATGTCCAACCTGCTACTGCTAAAGTTTGTGAGGTCCTCGACTTCTTATATCTTTTTGTATTGTAATAATCCAATACATGCTGATCTAGTTCTTTGACCATAATGTTGTACTCATCAATAAAGTTGACAGTTTTATCATAAGTATCTAATGATTCGTATCTGATATAATCAATATCAGCAACAGCTATATTGTGGTACTCTTTATCTCTTTTATAAACAATATCTGTTGGTGTAGAATGTTTTTGTTTCAATTCCCTTTTTGTAAGTGAAATCAATTCTCCATCTTTCATATGGATATTAATATTGTCCGCTTCAGTAGGAATTGAAATAGACGATATGATGGCTTGTGCAATGACAACGATAGGCATAATTTTAAAATTTAAATTGTTGATTTTTTGTAGATTATGCTTATTTATACGTGATTTTTATTACTGAAAAATGACATTAAAAATGATAATTATAACTAAAAATAGGAATTGTTAGTGCGGGTTGTTATGGGTGATAAATATGATGAAAATTGAAAATAAATATTTGATACTTCTATCTTACCAGAATGTATCAAAACAGCATTTTTAAAACAAAAAAAACGGTAAAATTAAGAAGTAAATAATACTTCTAATTCTACCGTTACACAAATAAATAAAACTATATTAAAATGAATTTTAACTCAAAAATGAAGGATCTCTAAAGGCCGGGTTAGGATATTTATAAAAACCTTCTCCTGAAGAAACGCCCATTTTACCTAAGTCTATATAATTCTCTTTGAGGTATTCTGCACGGTCAATGGCTTTTTGATCATTATTTTGCTCACCAATAAACTTATAGATATTATAAACTGTTTTCATACCTATTAAGTCGATAATGCCTAAAGGACCAGCTTCTGTATCGGTGCAAATCATCCAGGTTTTATCAATACTTTCAATATCAGAGACATTATTTTTCAATAAGTCTACACTCGCTTTTAAGATAGGAATAAGCAGGGAATTGATGATATAACCATTTTGTTCTTTATAGATAGGGATAGGAACCATACCGATTTCTTTGGCAAATTTTATTACTCTTTCAAAAATTTGAGGAGCAGTATCTTTGTGTCCCATCACCTCTCCTATGTTTGCATCCCAAATTCCATTAGCAAAATGTAAAGCAAGAAACTTTTCTGGACGATCCGTATATAAAGCATAATCACTCGGTAATGTAGCAGAAGAATTTGTGGTAAAAATCGTCTTTTTAGGAGCATATTTAGATAGCTCCATGTAAAAACTTTTCTTGATTTTGACATTCTCTGGAATCGACTCATTCACAAGGTCAATATCATGAACAGCTTCTTCTAAATTAGTCGTATATCTGATTCTTTGGAATGTATTCTCCTTCATTTTTTCAGTCATTCCTTTTTCATCCATAAATAACTGAGCAAATTGTAAATGGTAAGCTTTACTTCTTTCAATTCCTTGTTCAAAAGCATCGTATACCACAACATTAAATCCTTTTACTGCACACTGCCAAGCGACTTGAGAGCCAAGGTTACCACCTCCAGCAATCATTATTTTTCTAATTTCCATGGTTTATTCAGTTTATAGGTGGATAACATTATCTTTCTTTGAAGCATCTTTTTCTTCAGTCACTTCTTCAGCAACTACAACTTCTACATTATTTTCTTTTATTTCAGTTTCTTCGTTATCAACTGTTTTTACCTCATTATTACTTTTATCTTTTACTGTTTCTTCTGATGTCTTTTCCTGTTTTTTATCAGAATTAGATTGCTTTTTCTGTTTCATTAATTGATTTAAGGTTCTAAACCTTAACCCGAGTAAAAAGCTATATACTCCTGATGAAATCAGTACAATACCAGTAGTTAATAAAATGGTGAAACCAGCAAATATTGGATTTACAATGAGTATGGTAGATAAAATAATTCCAACAATACCAACAGCAATAAGGTGTCCTCCTAAGCCAAAATCTTTCTGTATTTTACCTCCTATCGCTATTCCTACTAAAGATTTAGCCATAAAGAAAAAGCCTAAATATACTGGCATTGTTGCAGCAGAAAGTCCTGGATTTAGAATTAAATAAACACCAATTACGAAAGAAAGAAGACCGTAAAATAATGTCCAGCCCCAACCTTTTATTTCTTTTCTATTTGCAATAGCGAATATCATTTCTGAAACTCCTTCTATTAAAAATAAGTAAGCAAAAACGGTGGCTAAAGTAATGTAACTAACTATAGGGAAGGTAAAGGTGAGTACTCCTCCAACAATAAACAAAATACCTGCAATTAGTAATAAGTACCAGTGATTAATAGACGATTTTAAATTTTTAAACATGATGATGTAATTTTTAATATGATAATAAAATGATTAGATTTTTAATTTATAGCAGTGGATAATTCAGCCTCATAGGTTAAAGGGCGCTCTCCAATGAATATTTTTTTATCGGTAAACTTTACAAAGACTTTATAGTTATCGAAATGATCTATACCTCCATAAAGAGCAGAATCTTTACCTATTGAGATATTATTTGACATGATAGCATTAGCCAATAATTCAAACATTTTTACAGATGTGTAAGAATATTCAACACCAATAGGTTCTATTTCAAAAATGATGGTAGACCCTTTGTGCATAACATTGACGTTGACTTTTTCCTCTTCATCTTTAGGAATTTCATTTTGAAGTTCTTCTATGAATAACCTTTTCTGTGATTTACATGAATTGAAAAGGTATAGAGAAAGTAAAGCTGTAGAAGCAATTAATAAGATGTTTTTCATTTTCTTTTTGACTGATGAAAGTTGTGAAGTATGTTTTTGTAAACGGGAAAGTGGATAGCTAAAAATGTCAAGTTTCATCAAAAGAATGATCAAAAATCGGAATAGTAACAAAGAGTACTACTCACCACTATTAAGTATACCTTATATAGGGAAAAGAGAAGCTTATGAGTAATGTTATCAGTAACTAAAAATACAATTCCTATTTTTAGTTATTTTTTTACAATACCCTGTCATTTTAAAGAATTGTAATGGCGTTAGAGTAGTTATGTTTTCAAAAAAATAAAAAAACAATGAAAAAAAATAATCTACTCACTTCAACAATTTGGAACAAACTTTCAAAAGTTTCAATGTTATTCTTTTTTAGTATTATGGGACCTTTAGCTGAAGCTCAAGATATTAAGTATAAAGCAGATGTTCCAGAAAAAATTCTGACACCTGATGTTGTAGAAACTCGTCAATTAGGAACATTGAACTTTGAAGACGGCGTACCAACAGATAAAACAGTAGAAAAACTGTATGATAATATGGATTTCTACAGAGGTGTAGAATCTTTTATGGTGGGTGTTCCTGCTGCTTCTATGTATGGTTATTTAGAGGGAATGAAACAAACAGGAATGGATACTTATAGTTTAGGTATTTACAAAGATATGTTTGATGCAAGGTCATTATGGTTAACACCAAATACAACAACTCTTTATGGCATTGCAGAAATTAATGTAAAAGAAGGCCCTACGGTATTGGAAGTTCCATCAGGTGTTTTAGGTCCTGTAATGGACGCTTACTTCCGCTTTGTTGCAGATGTTGGATTTACAGGTGCTGATCAAGGTAAAGGAGGGAAATACCTTTTTGTTCCTCCTGGATATAAAGGAGAATTACCTAATGAAGGTTACCATATTGTACACACGCCCACTTATAGAAATGGCTTGTTAATGAGGGCTTTTGTTATCGATAGAGATATTCCTAAGACTGTGAAACATGTAGAGGCCAATTGGAAATTATATCCATATTCAAAGGCAGAATCTGTACCCGAACAACATTTTGTTGATCTGACAGGTAAACAATATAATACTATTCACGCTAATAATTTTGAGTTTTATGAAGAACTAAATGCTGCTATTCAATATGAAGATCAGGGGGCATTTGGAGAAGGGAATGCAGCATTATGGGAAGGTATTGGTATTGTAAAAGGAGAAGAATTCAATCCTGATGCAAGAATGAAAGAAATTTTAGTAGAAGCAGCAGCGGTAGGTAATGCCACTTCAAGAGCAGTAAGTTTTAAACCGCGTGACCGTCGTCTTTATTTCTATGATGACCGTCAATGGTTCTCTCCATATGCTCCTGAAAATCATGAGTTTAGAGATGTGAATAATACTATCGTTACAGATTGGAGAACATTCATGCATTATATGGCTATTGGTGTAACTCCAGCAATGGCTAAATCTCAAGTAGGTGTTGGTTCTTCGTATGTATTTACGGCTCAAGATTCTAACGGAGAAACTTTATCAGGTGATAAAGTATATTCTGTAACGTTACCAGGACCAGTTCCTGCAAAAGATTTTTGGTCATTTACAGTTTATTCTAATCAACATAGAAGCCTGTTAGAAACAAATCAAAGAGCTGCCGGTATGGATAGTTTCCAAGAAGGTTTAGAACAAAATAAAGATGGCTCATATACAATTTGGTTTTCAGCTGAACCTCCAGTAGGAAAAGAGAATAATTGGGTACAAACTATTCCTGGAAAAAGTTTTAGTTGTATCGCCCGATTATACGGCCCATTAGAGCCTTGGTTTGATAAGACGTGGAAACCAGGAGACTTTGTAATTGAAGAATAAATAAAAATTAAAATCAAGCTAACCCCTTAGATAAGTGATGTATTACTTATCTAAGGGGTTTTTACATAATATGTATGATGCTCATAATTAGATTATTTCTTCTCTTTTTTTTAGAAAATATACAATTCCTATTTTTAGTTATTTTTTTACATTAGCTTATCATTATGAGGAAATAAAATGGCGTTATAGTAGTTATCTTTCACAAATTAAATAACGAAAAAATGAAAAAGATCTATTCCCTTGTTGCCGGTTTAATGGCCTTCGCTTCAGTAGCAACTGCTCAAAATGATACTTCAATCAAAGTTACACCAGAGACCTTCAATAGAGCAGAATCAGACTTTATGTATCAAGCAATTATCAATAATGCAGAAGGAGAATCAAATACCTATTATCACTTTAGAAATATTACACAGTTAGATAAACAAACGGTAATTAGAATGAACCGTGATGTGTTATACAGCGGAAGTGTTTGGGATAACAAAGAAGGATTAACAATCACATATCCTGAAACAGATGGTAGATATGCTACAATTCAAGTCATGGATAACGATCACTATACTTTAGATATATTCAATAAACCTGGAACTTATGAATTAGCACCAGCAGAAACAGATTTTGTTTACCTAATCTTAAGAATTCAAGTCATTGATCCATTAGATCCACAAGAAATTCAATATATCAATGATTTACAAAATCAATTTACAGCAGTTTCAAAATCCAATGAGTCATTCCCTCAGCATAACTGGGATTTAGAGTCTTTAGCTGACGTTAGAGCACAATATGTAAGCGATGCATTAAATTATGACAGCTTCGACGGAATGCAAGGTAAAAGAGGAGAAGTAAATGAGGAAACAAGACACATTGCAACTGCAGCAGGATGGGGTTTACTTCCAGAGGAGGCAGCAACTTACCTAATTTTTGGTGAAGATGTTGAGAAAGGAGCTTCTTATAAATCGACATTTGAAGTACCTGAAAATACAGGATTCTGGTCTATCACAGTTTATAATGCTGATGGTTATATGGAATCAGATAACAACATTGTTAATTCATCAAATGTAACATTAAATGATGACGGAACTTTTACAGTTTACTTCGGTTCAGAAGAGCAAGTAGGTGATGTTTCCAACAGATTAGATGCACCAGCAGATGGTTGGAACTACTTATTAAGAATCTACGAGCCAGGTCAATCTGTATTGAATGGTGAGTATAAATTACCGAAAGGTGAAAAAGTAAATTCTACGGCCAAATAGAGTTTCTAATACCCTAATAAAATAAATCACAAGAGTGATATCAATTTTTGATCATCACTCTTATTTTTTTTGACTAAATTCAAGTTGTAAAAAAATAATTTATGCAAAAGATAATAAAAATAATCGTATTGGGAATATTATCATCTTTGATGATGAATTGTACTCCTCAAGACAATACAAAAAAAGTGGAAGAAATTCACTTAGAAACTTCAAGAAAGAGTTTACACTATGTGGATCAAAAAGATACTCCAGAATTAGTAGGTAAAAAATCGTTTTATGTATCTTCTTATTCTAATCTTTATCATCAATCTGGAAAAAGTAAAATCTACTTTACTGTAGTATTAAGCCTTAGAAATACCAGTCCAACAGAAAGTATCTACTTTACTAAAATTGATTATTATGATAGTGATGGTAATCTTTTGAAAAACTATTTAAAAAGAAATTTAGAAATAAAGCCACTAGGTTCTGCTGAATATATTGTAGAGTTTAGAGAAAAGGTAAGCGGGGCAGGAGCTAATTTTATTGTAGAATATGGAGCTCCTCAAGAATTAAAGAATAAACCAATTATAGAGGCCGTAAATTTAGGTTATATAGGTCAACATGGTTTTGCTTTTACCTCAAGTGCCCAAGAAATAAAACAATAATAAAAAGTCCAATTGAACTTAGAGATTCAATTGGACTTTTTATTTATCCTCTATTTCTATAATAAGTATCTTGTGTTATTTGCCCTAATAAGACTTTTGATTCCACATGATTCCACATCATATATTTAGGTAAGCTACCAAATAAGGGTACGCCTTCACCGATTAATATAGGAATAGTAGAAATCACCATTTCATCAATAAGGTCTTCCTTTAAGAAACTTTGTACCGTGGCTCCTCCGTCAATATATAATTTATGGAACCCTTCAGAGTTAAGATCGGCAACAAGGTCTGTCAATTCACCATTAACAATAATGGCTTTATCTTGAAATTCTTCAGGAATTTCTTGTAGAGTATTCGATAAAACAAAAACGGGTTTAGAATAAGGCCATTCACCGCCAAAGTTACAGACCATTGTAAAAGTGTTTCTGCCCATTACTAATGCATCAATACGATCCATTAAAGGTAGAAAACCTACATCTTCTTGATCAGGATTTGGAACACTATTTAAAAATTCTAATTCACCGTTTGGTCCAGCAATATATCCATCCAAACTTTTAGCAATAAATACTATATTTCTATTTTCCATTGTTTTGTTTTTAAAGAAAAATGCGATACCCTAATTTAATTAGAATATCGCATTAAAAGAATGATCTTATCAATCAGTTATATTTTATTAAACACCTTCAGCAACTACTTCAGTTACTTGAGGAACCATTTTCTTCAGTAAGTTTTCGATGCTCATTTTTAAAGTAAATGTAGATGACGGACATCCAGAACAAGCACCTTGAAGTAAAACCTTCACAACACCAGTTTCTTCATCGAAAGAGTGAAATTTAATAGCACCACCATCCGTTTCTACTGCTGGAGCGATGTATTCTTCTAAAACACCTTTGATTTTTTTCACTGCTTCAGAATCAGCTGATTCTACAATTGTTTCTGCAACATCTTCAAAGATTGGCTTTTCAGCTTCGAAGTATTGCGTAAGGAACTCCTTGAATTTTGGAATGATTTCCATCCAATCTGATGATCCTTCTTTTTTAGTGATAGTAATGAAATTACTCATATAGAAAACTCTTTCTACTTCTTCGAAACCAAATAACTCTTTGGCTAAAGGAGAAACAGCAGCTTCTTCAATACTAGGGAAATCATAGCTTTCTCCACCTTGTAATAACATGAAGCTCAACATGAACTTCATAGAATTTGGGTTAGGATTTGCCTCTGTATATATGGTTATATTTTGATGAGATCTATTTGTTGTTGAATTTTCCATTATGTAAGAATTTTATATTCGCAATCACAATATTTGGCAAAACAAACATATAGATGTTTTTAATCAAAAGAATTCGATAAATCAAACAGTCTTTCTCTTAAAAATTAACACTTAAGGGTGGTGAATTTGATTATTAACATCTATATCTGAGCTGTTTTCATAAAGGTTAACTAATATCACCATAAAAATGTTGCTTTTTGAAGAAGGATTTCATTATTGAAAAACAACTTCGTATTTTTGCAGTTGTGTCGTTATGGACACCAAGAAAACGAAAAATTAAATGATAGAACTACCAGTAATCTCTTCGGAGAAGAAAGATAAACCTAAACGTAGACCAGATTGGTTGCGTGTGAAGTTGCCAATTGGGAAAGAGTACGCTAACGTTCGTAAATTGGTAGACAAACATAATTTGAATACAATTTGCCAAAGTGGTAACTGTCCAAACATGGGTGAATGTTGGGGTGAAGGTACAGCAACATTTATGATTCTTGGTAATATTTGTACACGTGGTTGTTCGTTCTGTGCAGTAGCTACAGGTCGTCCTACAGAGTACGATGCTGAGGAACCAAAACGTGTTGCAGACGCTATTCATAAAATGGAAGTGAAGCATGCGGTAATAACTTCAGTAAACCGTGATGAACTTAAAGATAGAGGTGCAGAAATTTGGTATCAAACAGTAGTAGAGATAAAAAAACTTTGTCCTGAAACTACTATTGAAACATTAATTCCTGATACAAGAAAAAATTGGGATGCTTTATACAGAATGATAGAGGGTGGTCAAGAAGTGATTTCACATAACATGGAAACAGTGAAAGAACTTTACAGAGCTGTTCGTCCTCAAGCTAAATATGATCGTTCTTTAGAGCATATCAAAAGAATTGTAGATGAAGGTCGCCGTTCTAAAACAGGTATCATGCTTGGTTTAGGTGAGACCGATGAGCAAATCTTTAGAGCAATGGATGACCTAGCAGAAGTAGGTTTACACGTATTGACTTTAGGTCAGTACTTACAACCCACTAAAATGCACCATGAGGTAATCGAATATATCCACCCAGACAAATTCGACTTCTTAAGAGAGGAAGGATTAAAAAGAGGAATTACATATGTAGAATCTGGTCCATTGGTACGTTCTTCTTACCATGCGGAACGTCACGTAAATGTTCCTATTAAATAATTAGATTCTAAAACTATATTTATAGTGGCTTTGTTAACTTTCAATATTAATAAAGTCACTATTTTTTTATGACTATGCAAAAAATTACTAGAAGCCAATTATCGCTCAGAAACGGACAAGACAAAGAAGAAATATGGGTTGCTTTCGAAGGAAAAGTATACGATATGTCTAAGTCTAGACTATGGAGAGAAGGAAGACATTATCAACATTGGGCAGGGCAAGATTTAACTCCTGAAATGAGAGATGCCCCTCATACGGCTTTTGTCTTTGATAAATTTGATCCAATTGGAGAATTGGAAGACTAACTAATGGCACATATTTCTAAGCTTCAAGCACACTTATTTTTAGTAGGTGCTTCAATTATTTATGGCTGTAACTTTGTAGTATCAAAGTTAGCAATGCCTGAGTTTATTACTCCTTTTGCTTTTATTTTTCTAAGGATTTTAGGAGGATCTATATTATTTTCTCTTTTACATTTTTTTACGGTAAAAGAAAAGGTAACCGATAAGAAGGATTTTGGTAGATTACTTTTAGCAGCATTGTTTGGTGCGAGTTTTAATCAATTAATTTTTTATGAAGGATTAGCACAAACTAGTGCAATCAATGCCTCGGTTATTGTTGTTTCTTCTCCAATTATTGTCCTCACTTTATCTTCTATTTTTCTGAAAGAGAAAGTAACACCACTAAAAGTGGTAGGTATCTCATTAGGTTTTATAGGAGCAGTACTAATGATTGGACTTAATGGAATAGCATTTCATTCAGGATCTGTTCAAGGAGACATGATGGTACTTATTAATGCATCACTGTATAGTGTGTATTTAATTATATCAAAACCTCTTCTTGCTAAATATCATCCTTTTACGGTAACAAAGTGGACGTTTGTCTTGGCACTTCCTTTTGTGACAATCATGACATGGAACGATATTAACACCATGGATTGGGAAAGTATTCCCTTACCTATTTGGGGAGCTATTAGTTATACAATAGTCTTTACAAGCTTCTTGGCCTATTTATTTTATGCAATTGCGATGAGAGTGGTGAATGCTAGCACAGCGAGTTTCTATATCTATTTTCAGCCGATGGTAGCTACATTTGTAGCCATATTAGTTTTTGATGAAACGATCAAAATAGTTCAGGTTATTGCTGCAGCTTTAATTTTTTCAGGCGTGTATTTGATAAGTATCAAGAAGAAGAACAAAGAGAAAGAAATTTCTAAAAAATAGACTAATCTGATCAAAATAGTTTCACAGAAATGAGTGAATCGGAGTTCATATCAATCAATAAAAATCGATGGGAAAAAGTATAACAAAATTACAAGCACATTTATTTCTTGTTGGGGCATCGTTCGCCTATGGAGCTAATTATAATGTGGCTAAAATTGTGATGCCGGATTATATACAACCCAAAGGTTTCATATTAATGAGAGTCGCCTTTGCAGCAATATTATTTACTATAATTCATGCTTTTTTTGTCAAAGAAAAGGTTGAAAGTAAGCAAGATTATAGAAAGTTGATTGTTGCTGCTTTTTTTGGAGCATGTTTAAATATGATCACTTTCTTTGAAGGATTGTCTCTAACATCACCCATCAATGCTTCTGTAATTATGGTATCTTCTCCCATCTTAGTATTGATTATGTCTGCCTTCATATTAAAAGAAAAAGTAACACTAAAAAAAGTAATAGGTATTGTATTAGGATTGAGCGGAGCGTTAATTTTAGTGAGTATGAATGGACTAGATTTATGTAATGGATCTACACTAGGTGATATTTTGGTGATTGTCAATGCTAGCTCATATGGTTATTACTTGATATTAATTAAACCTTTAGCGACAAAGTATCATCCTTTTACTATTCTAAAATGGGTATTCATATTTGGAGTACCACTCGTTTTACCATTTGGAATTATGGATATTGTGGAAGTACAATGGCATACTTTTACACCAGAAGTAACATGGTCTGTAGTTTTCGTATTGGTTGGTGCTACATGTATCACTTATCTATTTAATGCTATAAGTCTTCAGGTTTTGAATGCGAGTACAACAAGCTTTTATATTTATTTCCAACCTTTAATAGCTGGAGCTATTGCTGTTTTTCTGTTTGATGAACAACCTAGATGGGAGCAATTATATGCTACAATTCTTATTTTTACAGGTGTAGCATTAGTTTCGAATTGGTCTAAAAAATCAACAACTAACTGATGTTGTCTTCTTCCATTTTGCCATCTTTTACCTTTAAAATACGTTTAGCTTTTCGAGCAAGCTGAGGATCGTGAGTGACAATTACTAAAGTAGTATTATGATTTTTATTGAGCTCAAAAAGTAGGTTTTCTACATGAGCACTTGTTTCCTCATCTAAATTACCTGTAGGTTCATCGGCAAAAAGAATTTTTGGCGTAGTTACAAATGCTCTAGCTAAAGCCACTCTTTGTTGTTCCCCTCCAGAAAGTTGATTTGGATAATGATGTTCTCTTCCTTCTAAACCTACTTCTTTAAGCATATCATTGGCCTTTTTCTTTGCATTTGATTGACCTTGTAATTCTAAAGGGGTCATCACGTTCTCTAAAGCAGTAAGAGAAGGTAGTAATTGAAAGTTCTGGAAAATGAAACCAATTTTTTGATTTCGAATATCAGCTTTATCATTTTCACTTAAAGTAGTAATATCAATATTATCAATAAAGACTTTACCAGAGGTAGGGGTATCTAATCCTGCGGTCAATCCAAGTAAGGTGGTTTTTCCAGAACCTGAAGTCCCTACAATAGCCACAGATTCGCCTTCTTTTACTTCAAAAGAAATATTTTTGATGATTTCTAATGCATCATCACCTATTCCAAAAGATTTGATTAAATTTTCTATTTTAAGCATAAGTTAGTCATTAATTAATGATGAAATTTCTCCAGAATCATTGAGTAAGATAAGGTTATCTATACAGAACCTTCTTGGGTAAGTAATGACATTTGCCGTATCTTTTTTACTTGTTGTAATCGTAAATTCTAACCCTTCAACAAGACCGAGTGAAATGAGTTCTTGATTTTCCCAACTGTTGTTAACAGATAAGTTGTTACTTATTCTAGAAATTAAAGTAGTAGAAATGACAGTATCAGTAGCAACAGTATCGCCTCTAATACCTCTGATGTCTATTTGGTAAAAGTCTCCATTACTGAAAGCATTGTTCCCGGTTTCGCCTTTAGCATATTGAACAACAGAGCCATTATTCGCTAAATCTATGCTCATAGGGCTATATTTTCCATCAAATTTCATGATCAACTTTCCATTTTCATAAGTTCTTACTACTCCGAATTGATTATTTGAAGGTAGTAATAAAAATGCACCGTACTGACCGTATTCACTAACACTAGAATCTGTAATATTAGAATATCCAAATTCATAATAATCATCAGAAGAGGTAGGAGAAACATTATTAAATGATATGTTCCCTGAAGTAAATGTAGAAGAAGATCCACTCATATCATTCCCTACCCAATAGGAATTATCATTTAAAGTAAGATCGTCGAAAGATGCAGCTCTTTCAACAACATATAATGTGATTTCAGCACTTCCTGTATAGGTATTGTTTCCCGCTTCAAATTTGGCAATTTGAAAACCTTCATTACTATATGAAATAGAATCAGTTCTTAAGGTAGTGGCAATTTGTTCATTATTGACAGACCATTTATAGGAATCGTCATCTCCACCTCTTACCCTTGCTTCGTAAACAAATTTTTGATCTTTTAAAACCAATGCTCTTGCGGTAGTCGGGTTAACTTTTGGAGATATAATGGCCACTTCTAAACGCGGGTCTTTAATTTCTTCTACTCCACAAGAGTACAAAAGAAATGAAGAAATAAAAGTGAAGATGTATATAAAAAATGATTTCATTATTTTTTCTTATTAATATAACAAGGAAGAGGGATTTTTTTTAAAAACTCATAGCTTCCTTTTTCAAAGTTAATAGAACAAAAGTAATGTTGCAGCCCATTAGTAATACAAATAAAGGGAGCTTTAATTTTACTATTGTATTGAGCCACCTGCTGAAATGTTTCATTACTTAATTTTACGGTAGGAGATTTACATTCTACAAGTAGAAAAGGAGTGCCACCTCTTTCATAAAACAAGAGATCAGAACGTTTAATACGCTTATTAACCGTTAGCCCACTTTCTATACCTACTAAGTTTTTAGAAAATCCCATGCCCAATAACATTTGTAAAAATTGTTGTCTTACCCATTCTTCAGGAGTAAGTAACAACATTTTTTTTCTGATTGGATCAAAAATATAGGTTTTTCCCTCTTTTTCTTCTGTTCGGACTTTAGATAATGGTAAGTTTAATTTTTGCATATTATGAATGAAAACCTAAAAACAACATACTCTATGTAAATTTAGAAAGAATTTGATGATATATTGAATATGAATTATGTTCAATGATTATTTTTTGACGTCTCTTTATAGAAAGCACAACATAGATTTAATTTAATAGTTTCTTTGGCAGAATACACAACATATCGCCCTGAAGATCAATTTGACGATACTAATATGTCGAAGGCAGTACCTTCTTCACAATATTATTACTCTTATAGTTATTTATATAAATGGCTAAATATAGAAGAAAATAATGATGAGGTACTCCAACTGGGGGAAGGGAATTATATAAAAATGACTACTATATTTTTTGAATTAAATCTTACCAGCACTAGAAGGAAATTTGAGAAACGTCATATCAAAAAACTATTTGTGAAAAAGAAGAAACTGATACTACCATTACTATCAGGAGGAATTTTAGGTCCATTTGCTTTGTTCTCTTCTTTTTCAGGTTTCTTTGAGTTATTCACAGGATTTTCTGTTTTTTTGGCGTGTGCCTTTTTATTCTATTATGGCTTTGTAGGAAATTATCAAATAGAAGTTTTACAAAAAAATGGAGTACAAAATCAGTTTTTTGTAGATGGGAATATCCCTGAATTAGAGAGTTTTATATCAAGATGTAATCAAGATTTTTCGAGAAATAATCATTTTTAATGGTTTTTATTTACAATTATTTATTGATTTTTTTAATAAATAATTTGCAAGATTAAATTTTTCGATATACTTTTGCATCGCATTTCGGGGAAACGCTCTCAGAAATTGTCCGATGGTGTAATTGGCAACACGTCTGTTTTTGGTACAGAAGAGTCTAGGTTCGAGACCTAGTCGGACAACATAAATAACATTTGAGATCTTTTTCCGGAATATTGTCCGATGGTGTAATTGGCAACACGTCTGTTTTTGGTACAGAAGAGTCTAGGTTCGAGACCTAGTCGGACAACAAAAAAGCTTTACAGATTTTCACTGTAAGGCTTTTTTTTTGCTCGCTATTTTTATATTTGTAAAATAGATATAATAAAAATACCAACTAACATGTCAAAAAGAATATTAAAAGTCATATTCACTTTAACTTTATCATTAACGATATTAGGTGTTTATGCTCAAGAGACTGCAGGTTCAGCAACTCAAACTGGTAATACTACAAGTAGTACTGTGAAAACTACTTCTACTAAAAAGGCTGCACCTGCCAAACCTAAAGGCCCAGCGGATAATACGCTTAAATCAAAATACGAGTTTATGTCTAAAAGAGGCGGTCGCTGGAAAGAGTACCGTATGATTAAACAAGATTGGTTAAACTCTTATTGGGCAGAAGTAGATGATACGTTGTCTACAGCTTACACTGATGCTATAGAGGCGCGTAAAGAGACGGCATTAGCTAATCAGGAAGTAAAAGAAATGGAAGCTAGGTTGGGTGAGAAAGATCGTTTAATCGATCTTGGAGATTACATCACACTAGCAGGTATGGATCTAGATAAATATTCTGTAGTTTATACCGCCTTTTCTATTATTGTAATTTTGATCCTCGTTTTGATTTTTGGTTTGATCAAATTCAAATCAAATAACCAAACAGTAGTTGAGGTGAAACGAGATTATGATAATGTTGAAAAAGAATATGATGATTTCAGAACTAAGGCTCAAGAAAGAGAGATGAAAGTCAGAAGAGAACTAGTTACTGAAAGAAATAAAGGAGAAGAAATGCAAAAAGAACTTTCTTCTTTAAGAAAAAGAGAAAATAAGATGTCATAAGCATTATTCTTTACAAAAAGCCCACTTCTTCCCCAAAGTGGGCTTTTTTTATTCTTAAAATTTCTAGAACTTAGAGTGTTGAAGTAGTATACCAACGTACTTTTTATATTATAGCGATTTTTTTATCAACGGTAGGATTTTATTAGATACATTTTTCTAGTGTGGTTTATCAAAATCAAGCTATGGTACATTACTTTAATGGTGAAACAATCTACACAACATATTTTTTAGCATTAAGTGTTTAATGATTAGATTATCAATTTTATATAGCATCCTTTTTATTTTCCTAATAGGTTGTAAACAAAAGGTTGATGTAATGGAAGGCTTTGTTGATGCAAAATCGAAGAAAGAAGCCTATTATGTGAAGCAAATTAATTATTTGGAAGATCTTATCCGTGATGATGAGAACAATGCTAACCTACACTATTTAAAAGCTAATGCTGAATATGAAATCAAACAATGGGCAGCAGCCTTAGAAGATATTTCAATAGCCACAGCTATAGATTCTACTGTAGGGAGTTACTTTTTCCTCGCTGCAAAAAATCATTATGCCTTTAAAAACTATGAAGATGCTATTTCTAATATCAAATTAGCATCAGAGAAAGCTTATAAACATCCGTTTTTAAATATTCTTCTTGCTCAATCTTTTCTAAAAATGAATGAATTGGATAGTGCTTATCAATTACTATTAAAATCAAATATAGAAGCACCTAATAGTATCCAATTAAAAAGAGTATGGGCAGAATATTATTTTATTTCTGGAAATACTGAAAAGGTCAAAAATATCAATAAAGAAATTATAGGATTGAATCCTTTTGATACCTTGGCTTATGCTTACCTTGTTCATGATGCGATGAAAAAAAATCAATTAGAGGAAGCAAAGCAAATAATAAATACCACAAAGGAAAAAGAGATTACTTCTTTGTCTTTAAAGACATTCGAAGCAGAATTATTAGTACAAGAACAACATCTCGATAGTGCAGAGTTTATTTTTAAAGAAGTATTGAAAATTGATCCTACTCAAATGCATACTTCAAGACAATTAGGAAAACTATTACGTAAAAAAGGACTTCCATTAGAAGCAAAAAAAGTATTTTTAGAAGGATTACAATATGAACAAAACGCAAAAGAACTTTGGTATGAACTGGGACTAACGGAACAGTATTTAATTAAAGACTATGGAGAGGCTAGAAATAACTACGAGAAAGCACTAGAAATAGATCCTTCTTATTTAGATGCTAGAAAAGCATTAAATAACTTAAGAGCAATATTGAGAAGAATGTATGCTCCTCCTCCTGTAGAAGAAGAGACTACTACAGAAGAGGCAACGATAGATTCTTCTGATGAAACAAATGAATAAATTCAAAACTGCTACGATTCAAAAATAACTATGATTTCAAAAACTTACGGAAGCTCTGTTTACGGAGTAGATGCCTCTCTTATAGAAATAGAGGTGAATGTTTTAAATGGTAAAGGACTATTTGTGGTAGGTTTACCCGATAGTGCCATAAAAGAAAGTGAACATAGAGTAGAAAGTGCTGTTAAGCATTATGGCTATGTTATTCCAAGGCAAAAAGTGGTCGTAAATTTAGCTCCTGCAGCTACTAAAAAAGAAGGAGCTGCTTTCGATTTACCCATTGCTTTATCCATTTTACAATCTTCAGAACAGATAGGTGCAAGAGCATTAGAAGACTACATCATTTTGGGAGAACTCTCATTAGATGGAGAGTTAAGACCTATAAAGGGAGCTTTACCTATCGCTATTGAAGCAAGAAAACAAGGTAAAAAAGGCTTTATCCTTCCTAAAGAAAATGCTGAAGAAGCAGCTATTGTTAATAACTTGGATGTTATAGGTGTTTCAAGTCTATTAGAAGCTATTGAGTTTGTGCAAGGAGATAAAGAAATAAAACCACTAGAAATAGACACAAGAGAGCTTTTTGATGATATGTTAGATGATTACGAACTAGACTTTTCTCAAGTTCAAGGTCAGGAGAACATGAAAAGGGCTTTAGAAATAGCGGCAGCAGGTGGTCATAATGTTATTATGATAGGACCTCCAGGTGCAGGTAAAACAATGTTGGCAAAAAGATTGGCCACAATTTTACCGTCACTTTCTTTACAGGAAGCATTAGAAACAACAAAAATTCATTCTGTAGCAGGAAAGTTAGGGGTTAATAATGGACATCTTATAAGTACTCGTCCTTTTAGATCGCCACATCATACCATTAGTGATGTCGCTTTAGTTGGAGGAGGAGGAGTGCCTCAACCCGGAGAAATATCACTTTCTCATAATGGGGTTTTATTTCTAGACGAATTACCAGAGTTTAAAAGAACGGTATTAGAAGTTATGCGCCAACCTCTTGAAGAGAGGAAAGTAAGTATATCAAGAGCAAGAATGTCAGTAGACTTTCCTGCTAATTTTATGTTGATTGCGAGTATGAACCCTTGTCCTTGCGGATATCATAATCACCCAGAAAAAGATTGTACTTGTCCTCCAGGAGCAGTACAAAAATATTTGAACAAGATTAGCGGACCATTATTAGATCGTATAGATTTACATGTGGAGGTTACTCCAGTTTCTTTTGATCAAATTGCGTCTTTAAAAGAAGCAGAATCCAGTAATGAAATTCGTAAAAGAGTAATCGAGGCTAGAGAGATACAAAAAGATAGGTTCGAAAAAGAAGGATTAAAATTACATAGTAATGCAATGATGCCTTCTCAAGTAGTGAAAAAAATATGCACTTTAGATCCATTAGGAAAAAATCTTCTAAAATCTGCAATGGATAGACTCGGCTTGTCTGCAAGAGCATATGATAGGATTTTGAAGGTGGCAAGGACGATTGCTGATTTGGCAGGAAGTGAAAAAGTGGAAGCAGGACACATCGCTGAGGCGATTCAATTTAGAAGTTTAGACAGAGAATCGTGGGTTGAGGGCTAAAAATTATTACAACTATACTTATCTGCTTATATTTGCCTTAATATTCCTAATTTTAGGAAAACAAGTTTCGAAATAAAGAGAAAGTAGCTGTGAAAATCATTATTGCGGGAGCAGGTGATGTAGGTTTCCATTTGGGTAAACTACTGGCACACGAAGACCATGATATTACACTTATCGATACTAATGTTGATAGTTTAAATCATGCCGCTAATCATATAGATGTAGCGACTGTAAAAGGTTCATCTACATCTTTTGCTGTCCTTGAGGAAGCGAATGTTGATAAATCTGATATGTTGATCTCTGTGACTTCATCAGAAGAGACCAACCTTATTACTGCAATGGTTGCCAAGAGATTGGGAGCAAAAAGAACAATTGCAAGAATTACGAATAGTGAATATTTACACTCTCGTGATATATTGGATATGAGAAGAATGGGTGTCGATGAAATGATTTCACCTCAACTTCTTGCTACAAAAGAAATTAAAAGGCTTTTAAAAGAGGCCGCAATTACCGATACTTTTGAATTCGAAAAGGGTTTACTTTCTCTTATTGGGATCACCATTGATTCTGAAAAACCATTAGTTGGGAAAACACTAGAAGAAACGACTTATCTAAATAAAGATTTCAAGTTTCTAACTGTAGCTATCCTAAGAAATGATGAAACTATTATTCCTAGAGGTCATACTAAATTTGAATTAGGAGATCACGTTTACTACATCGCAAAACCTGATGGCGTAGAGAGTGTTATTCGACTTACAGGAAAAAAGCTAGGGAAAAAGATCAAGAGGTTGATTATTCTTGGTGGTAGTAAAGTAGGTTTTTATGCCGCTAGATCTTTGAGCTTTAAATACAATGTCGTTCTTATTGAAAAAAATAAAGAGAAAGCATTTCAATTAGCAGAAGAGCTACCAAATACATTGGTTATTCATGGAGATGGTAGAAATGTTGATCTTCTTGAGGAAGAAGGAATTGATAGTGCAGATGCATTTATTGCTGTTACTGGAGACTCTGAAACCAACATTATCACTTCTTTGGTTGCCAAAAAGCATGGCGTAGATAAAACTATTGCCTTGGTTGAAAACATGGACTACATTCATTTATCTCAAAACATGGGTGTAGATACTTTAATTAATAAAAAACTAATTGCAGCAAGTTTCATCTTTAGATACATAAGAAGAGGCGAAATTATTTCACTTACCAATGTTCATGGTGTAGATGCTGAGGTATTGGAGTTCGTAGTGAACGAAAACTCTCCAGTAACTGAAAAAGTATTGAAAGATTTAGGGTTTCCTAAGTCAGCTATTATTGGTGGAGCAATTAGAAAAGGAAAAGCCTATATTCCTAAAGGCGATTTCCAATTCGAACCTTATGATAGGGCAGTGGTCTTGACCCGTCCCGAATGTATATCTAAAGTGGAAGCATTCTTCCGTTAAACCTGATTTTTACTAAACGCATGCAACGAAAAGGTTTATTCAATATATGGCTTATCTGTAGAATCTTAGGTATCCTTATTCTTTTGAATGGGGTTTTTATGCTTTTCTGCTTGCCATTTGCATTTTATTTTGGTGATGGTGACTGGGAAGCATTAGTCAAAGCAGGAGCAATCACTATTTTTTCAGGAGGTATTGCCTCTTTATATGCTAGGAAAGTAGGATATTCTCAAGAATTCAGAAAGAAAGATGGTTATATAATCGTTTCGTTGGGCTGGGCTTTGATGGCATTTTTTGGTAGTCTACCTTATCTGTTTAGTGAGATTAATCCCTCATTTGCAGATGCATATTTTGAAACAATTTCTGGTTTTTCTACTACTGGAGCAAGTATACTTAACGATATAGAAAGTGTCGGAAAAGGGATACTATTCTGGAGATCACTAACACAATGGATTGGTGGTATGGGTATCATTGTGTTGGCAGTAGCAGTATTACCATTTTTAGGCATTGGAGGTATGCAGTTATTTGTGGCGGAAGCCCCTGGTATTACACCAGATAAATTGCAACCTAGAATAAAAGAAACAGCAAGAAGATTGTGGTGGGTATATGCAGGTTTAACAGGTGTTGAAACCATTTTACTAATGACTGGTGGGATGAGTTTTTATAACGCTTTAAACCATGCTTTAACAACAATGGCCACAGGAGGATTTTCTACATTTAATGATAGTGCAGCCTCATTTTCTCCATACATACAATACATATTGATTATTTTTATGCTATTGGCGGGTACCAATTTTACCTTAAACTACTTTTTATTTAAGAGAATGTTTAAAGCGATTTGGAACAATGAAGAGTATAAATATTATATTTATGTAATAGCCTTGGCTACTTTCGCCATAGGAGTAACTATAGTGATGACTACCGACTTAGGTGTAGAGAAATCGTTTAGAGATGCTCTTTTCCAAGTAATATCAATCATAACAACAACAGGTTTTGTATCTGCAGATTATACTGCTTGGACACCATTTGCTACCATGATTATTTTTGTGTTGATGTTTAGTGGTGGTATGGCAGGGTCTACTGCAGGAGGTGTAAAAATTGTTCGTCATATTATTCTATTCAAGAACTCTTTTTTAGAATTGAAAAGACAACTTCATCCAACAGCAATTATACCTGTAAGGTTTAATGGTAAAGCAATAAAAGGAAGTATTACCTTTAATGTACTTGCTTTTATCATGGCTTACTTTTTGATATTTGGAATAGGAATTTTAGTGATGTCTGCTATTGGTGTAGATTTAATGACTTCTATAGGTGCAGTGGCTACATCATTAGGTAATATCGGACCAGGTATTGGTACTGTAGGTCCGGTTGATAACTTTGCTCATTTGCCAGATTTAGCAAAATGGGTACTTTCGTTTCTAATGTTACTAGGTAGACTAGAACTCTTTACTGTAATGATCATATTTACTCCTTATTTCTGGAGTAGATTCTAATTTAAAGCTAATTTTAATTCCGAAGGGAAAGGAATGATGGGAAATAAGAAAAATAATTTATCAAAAATTTATGGAGTAGCCATATTGGTTATAGTGTTGGACCAACTGAGCAAGTTATTGGTTCATAACTTTATGGATATGGGTACTTTTGGAGAAGTAAAAGTAATTGGCGATTGGTTTAGATTACATTACTTATTAAATCCAGGAATGGCATTTGGGATGGAATTTGGTAATGAATACGGTAAATTAATATTAACGACATTTAGAATTATAGCTTCAGGAGGTATTGTTTATGGTCTTTACATCATGAATGAAAAAGGAGCACATTGGGGCTTTCTTGTTTGTGGAGCAATGATATTAGGTGGTGCAATTGGTAATTCTATAGATTCTGTATTCTACGGAGTATTTATAGAAGGAAATATGATTCCTAATTCTCCAACTCCTTGGTTTCATGGACAAGTAATTGATATGCTTTACTTCCCAATGGTAAGAGGTAATTTTCCTGATTGGTTGCCTTTTTATGGAGGAGACAAGTTTTTATTCTTTAGCCCGGTATTTAATATTGCAGACTCTGCAATCTTTTTAGGGGTACTTTTCATCTTTATTTTTCAAAATAAATTTGCAGAGTATGATAAGAAAGAATTAAAAAAAGAAGTGATTGAGAAAGAATAGTCATTAAATAAAAATGACCTGTATCAATAGAAAAAACAACAAATTTAAATCGGCGCATCGATTTAGATTTGTTGTTTTTTGTTTACGATCAATAACTATTTTTTTTTCGATTTCTGCCAATTGTTAATGTACATTTGAATACACCCCGTAAGAGAAAAGAATTATCTAAAATTATAAACTAAAACCATTTAATGAAAACTAATATCATTTCTACCATTGTGTCCATTCTTTTATTATCGTTAACTGTCCAAGCTCAAACAAGTAAGCTAGTACTTGAAGAAAGCAAGGTGACTGCTATTGGTACGTCCAATACGCACGATTGGGAAGGAGATGTCAAAAAGATGACAGGTGATGCAAAAATTACAGTTGAAAATGCTAATGTAACTGCAATCGAGTCATTAAATCTTACTATGGAAGTGAGCAGCATGGAATCGGGCAAAAGTAGCCTAGATGGTAACATGCACAAAACAATGTATGCCAAAAAGCATCCAAATATCACTTATAAATTGACATCTGCTACTGTAGATTCTGAGGGTAATGTAACTGCTCAAGGTAATCTTACAATTAATGGAAACACAAAAGCAATAACGCTAAAACCAACAACTACAGTAAGTAATGGTAAGGTCACTTTTAAAGGTACCACAACTTTCAATATGTCTGATTATGGTGTAGAACCACCTAGTTTGATGTTTGGTGCCATTAAGGTTGTCGACGAAGTGAAAATCGAGATGAAAGTCACTTTCATTTAATCAGAATGTTCAGACTGGAATTATCACCCATTCCAATCTTCATTAAATACTATCTCAAAGTAAAGAAATTGATATTGAGGTGTTTTCCCCCTCCTAAATATTTTACTTTGAGTAAAAACTAAAACAATTATTGGGATTCTCATTCTAAGAATTATCCTAAAACCAAACTAATCAATTAAATTATTATGAACAATCAATACAAAGTGTTGAGTGTACTTGCTATGCTTTTTTTCGCCACTTTAGGGTCTACTTATGCTCAAAATAAAGGCGGTATTTTCAACAGAGATATGCAATATATGCGTTACAATGACCAAAGAGGCATTGGCGTATTCGAAACTACAAAATCAGATACAGTAGGATTTGATGGTATGAAAGTAAGAGTAGGTGCTGACTTCGCATTACAGATGCAAGGTTTATCTCACTCAAACAGTGGTGTAGTTGAACTTGCGAATATTCATCCTGGTTTTAACCTACCTACAGCCAATTTAAACATTGATGCTCAGTTAGCGGATGGTGTTAGAGTTCACTTACAAACTTACTTGTCATCACGTCACCATAACGATGCATGGGTTATGGGTGGTTATTTACAAATTGATAATTTGAACTTCCTTAAACTAGAAAGCCAATTGGCAGACGATATCATGGATATCATTACTGTGAAAGTTGGTCAAATGGAAATCAACTATGGTGATCAACATTTCAGAAGAACAAACAATGCTTATGCAGTAGGTAATGCATTCTTCGGAAATACAATCATGGATCCATTTGCTACTGAAATGGCTATGGAAGTATATGCTCAAAAAGCAGGTTGGATCGGTATGGCCGGTGTTTCAAATGGTAAATTAAACCAAAATGTAACTTCTACAGGTAACTGGTCTGTTTATGGTAAATTAGGTTACGACAAACAAATCAACGACGACTTAAGAGCTCGTTTAACAGGTTCAGTATATCATAACTCTAATATTGCTAACGCAAACCTTTATGCAGGTGATAGAGCTGGTTCAAGATTCTATTCAGTAATGGATGAACCAGATCACTCAACTACATCATCATATAAAAATGGTCGTGTAGATCCAGGTTTTACCGGACAAATCACTTCATTTATGATTAACCCATTTGTGAAGTTCAAAGGTTTAGAATTCTTCGGTACATATGAAGTATCTAATGGTTCAGGTAAAAATGAATTCAATGATAACGATGATATCGAGTCTAGAAACTGGAACCAAATCAATGCTGAATTGATTTACAGATTTGGTGGTACTGAGCAATTCTATGTTGGTGGTAAATACAACACTGCTTGGGGTACTAATAGAAATGAAGGTGGTGAATACTTTGATGCCGACGGAAACGGTGTAGGCGAAGAATGGTCAGTGGATAACGCTAACCTACGTCAAAATAGAATTGAAGTAGCTGCAGGTTGGTTCATGACAAGAAACGTGATGATGAAAGCGGGTTATGTACACCATACTTACAGTGGATATGATGTTTATGCTGAAACACACAGAGCTGCACCTGAAGGAGCAGTAGGTGGATCAACAAATGCTATATATGAAGATGGTAAATTCAATGGATTCATGTTAGAAGCTGCAATTAGTTTCTAATTGAAAAATTGAATAATTATTATTGAAGTTGAAAAGGTATTTCTTGAAAAAGAGATACCTTTTTTTGTGTTTAATTTCAAATTATTCAAATGATTGATGTGTTAAATGTTATGAAAAATGAGACATAAAAAAAGAACGTTAGTTACAAAATATCTAACGTTCTCCAAGCTCTCTCTTCAATCTATTCATCTGACTTCTATGCTGCTTAACATAGTAAAAATTTAGATGTATCGTTGAATTACCTTAGGGCTCCAACTAACATCAATATCTTCTTGATGACCTTACAAAAGTCTTCATAATATCCTGTAAAATGAAATGATTTATAGTTTTTAATGCTATTTGGTCAATATTAAACTTTCTTTAAGATAAAAATTAAAAAATAACTTAAAAATAAGTATCATTGTTACTTTGTAGAAACCGATTGCATGAATTTTTACTGAAAATCATCTTGTTAACTATTTTCTCTTCCGAATATTATCATCTTTTATTAACATTCGTTAAATTGCATGTCAACTGACTCACCAAATTACTAGAATGAAACTACATAACATTGCTTTATACTTTATTCTTTATGCTGTTTTTACTTCATGTATCGCTTTAGAAGATAATTTTGATCCATCGATAAATTCAATGGACATAAATGAAGAGAGCATATTTTTCTATAAAGATACCTTTAACTTACAAGTTACTTTTTCTGATAATTTTTTAATCGAAGAGGCTACTGTTTCTATTGGAAAAGTAAATGATGAAAATACATCAACTGTAAAATTTGAATATGATTCAACCTATGAGGTAAATGCAAGAGCCATTGTTATTGATTCGGCTTTAGTGGTACCTCCTCATGTTTCTATTGGTACCTATTATCTATCTCTAAGGAATAAAGATGCAGGTGGCAATATTATAGAAGACACTACTTTTTTCCAAATTGGGACAGATACCTTAGGGCCATCTGTTGACGGAGATGTTGATGTTGTATCTGCTATACCTGGAAATACAGAGGCGACTGTTTTTTGTAGAGGAGAGCGAATTTATCTAGACGGAATGTTAATTGATAATATAGGTCTAGCAAAAGTTTCTGTACAGATAGGTGATAGTTACCCTATACTATTTCCTTTACAGGGCGAAAGCGTAAATATTAACTCTATCGTTCAAAAAAAATTATTTATACCTAATGATATTGTAAATGGTACTACCAACTTGACACTTATCATCGAGGATCTTTTTGGTAATACTTCTACTTATATCAAACAGTTAACAATTAACTGTGATGATGTTGCTCCTAATTTTGACAGTTATACATCAACAGAGCAAATTCCATCTGATAGAATTGTTTTGATTTACCCAGGTGCTGAATTTGCATTAAATACCTTAGTTGTACAAGATGAAGGTGGGCTAGATTCAGTTAGACTACAAGTAATAAAATCAACACTTGATTTAGGAAATGAGTCTGTAACTCCTGAAACTTTATTTGATCAAGAGTTACCTTTAAATGGTGTAAACTCTATTGATTTAGTATCATTATCGTCTTTAGATTTCAGTTGGGGTTTTGATCCTACAAGTTCATCAACAGGTGAGACAATTACTGTAAGTGTACAAGTTATTGATCAAGATCAAACTTGGAGCGAAGCATCTTTATTTAGATACTCTATTGTGGCTAAAGAAGATTTACCACCAGCAATTCTTGTTACGGATTTTATATTTAATGGAGTAAAAGAATATGTACCAGAAAATACGGTAAAAGTACTTGATGAAGCAGATACAGATAATGTTCGTATTCAACTAGACGGTAAAGTAGATGAAAATGTAGCATTGGATTCTTTAGTGATAGAATTTACTGATGTTCAATTAGGTACTGAAGGACAAGGAGAAAGTAGAATAATTACTGACTTTTCTAATTTAACTTATCCAATTGATATAGGAACAATAGTATCAGATATGAATTTATTGGTTAAATCAATTCCTTCAGGAGAAGACCTTTATGGATACACAAATTCTGAGTTTATTCTTAAAATCAGAGCAGTTGATGTAAGAGGTCAAGTGGATGAGGAATTCTATAGATTTTCTGTTGATTATGGAAAGTTAGGTGATTAAAGAACCTTGTTTAAATTTGATATAAAAAATATTTCTATTTTCTGATGATTTTTGTAACTAATCATCAGAAAATCAGTTTAATGATTGTGGTATAATTATATCACAATCATTTTTTTTTATTTTAAATATTTCTGTTTGATAAATAGTATAAATAATGACTTCTATTGACAAAGTTGTTGTGGGGAGTGAAGAATGGTCTGCATTACCTCAATTAGGGATTCCTGCTATAAAAGTAAGAGTGGATTCTGGAGCTAAGACATCTGCATTACACGCTGTAAATATAACTCCATTTAAAAAGGATGGAGAAAGCTGGGTAAGTTTTGAAGTGCATCCACTACAAAACAACGGTAAGACTGCGGTGCATTGTGAGGCAAAAGTAATTGATAAAAGAACGGTTAAAAGCTCTAGTGGAAAAAGTGAAAAACGATATGTAATCAAATCGGTGATTTCTATGGCTGAAGCCACTTGGGATGTAGAATTAACGCTAACCAACAGAGATTCTATGGGATACCGTATGCTTTTAGGGAGACAAGCAATGTCTGGAAAGTTATTGGTAGACCCCGAAGTATCTTTTAATTTAGGCGAGTTATCTTCTAATGTTATTGATCAATTTTATAAAACTCACGAAAGAAATTCTACGGGTTTAAAAATTGCGCTATTAGCTAGTAACCCTAACCTTTACAGCAATAGAAGAATCATAGAAGCAGCACAACAACATGGTCATGATATAGAATTTTTGAATATCAAAGACTGTTACATTAAACTAGATGGAGAAAAACCAGAGATGCATTATCGAGGAGGGAGAGTACTTAACCATTTTGATGCAGTCATTCCTAGAATTCGCCCATCGATGACATTTTATGGTACAGCATTAACAAGGCATTTCGAAGCATTGGGAGTGTATACTTTAAATACCGCAAATGCCATTACTCAATCTAGAGATAAATTGCACTCTTTACAGCTACTTATCAACAGTGGATTACCTATACCAACAACTGGTTTTGCTAATTCGCCATTAGATACCGAAAGTCTTATAGAAATGGTAGGGGGAGCACCTCTTATTGTAAAGCTTCTAGAAGGAACTCAAGGTAAAGGAGTTGTTTTAGCAGAGACAAAAAAGGCAGCTGAAAGTCTTATTAATGCATTTAAAAGTCTTAAAGCTAATATTCTTGTACAACAGTTTATCAAAGAATCGAATGGAAAGGATATTCGAATTTTTGTTGTGAATGGTAAAGTAGTAGAAAGCATTATGCGTACTGCTGCTCCTGGAGAATTTAGAGCAAACATCCACATGGGAGGTACTGCTTCTAAAGTGAAAATTACTGCTGAAGAGAAAAAAATCGCCATACAAGCGGCTAAAACTTTAGGATTAAAAGTAGCTGGAGTAGATATTATTAGAGGTAGTAACGGCCCATTATTGTTAGAAGTAAACTCGTCCCCTGGCTTAGAAGGAATAGAAGGCGTTTCTGATAAAGATATTGCTGGATCTTTAATCGATGCAGTAGAAAAAGGAGTTAAAAAGAAAAAGGCTAAATAAAAAAACGCTCCAAGAGTCAAATCTTGGAGCGTTTCTGTTTATAAGAAATTCAATTTCGAAAGGAAATTGTTTTTATAGCTATTTCCTATTGGTATTTCTTTTTGAGGCATTACTATTTGCATGTCCTCAATAGTGTCTACTTTTTCTAAATTGACGATATATGACCGATGAACACGAATAAAATTATCAGGAAATTTTTTCTCTAATGCTTTCATGGTAGAGTGTACCACATATTTTTTATCCAATGTATTGATCAGCATATAATCTGACAGAGCTTCGACAAAATAAATATCACAGAGAGATAATTTGATAATTTTACTATCAGCCTTAACAAACAAGGTATCATCCGAGCTTGTTTCAACTAATTTCTGATCACTTGTTTCGATAGACTGTTTTGCTTTCTCAACGGCTTTCAAAAACCTAGGGTAGGTAATTGGTTTGATCAAATAGTCTGTGAGATTAAATTCAAAAGCTTCGGCTCCAAAGTCTCTTCTCCCTGTTATTAAAACAACTTGAGGTAACTTTTCTAGAGATTGAACTAATTCAATGCCCGTCATTTGAGGCATCTCTATATCTAAGAAAAGTACATCAACAGCAGTATTTTGTAAGGCTTCATAAGCAGATACGGCATTGTCAAACTCTCCGACAAGTTCTAAACCCTCGGAACGTTTCACAAAGTCACGCACTACCATGCGAGAAACTTCTTCATCATCTACTATAAGACACTTAATATTGCTCATTTTAGAGATCTAGTGTTTTTAACTTTTGAATATACTTTCCTAATATATCAAATTCTAAATTGATTTTTGTTCCTTTTTTAATTTTATGGAAATTAGTATTCTCATAAGTATAAGGAATGATAGCAACACTAAACTGACCTTTAGCATCATCAACCACAGTAAGACTTGCTCCATTTACACAAATAGAACCCTTTTCTACAGTAAAGTTTTTAGTAGATGCATCATATTCGAAAGTAAATCTCCAGCTACCTTGTTCGTCTTGTACATTAATACACTCTCCGATTTGATCGACGTGACCTTGTACAATATGACCATCAAAACGGCCGTGAGAAGGCATACTTCTTTCTAAATTGACTACATCGCCAACGGTCCAATCTCCTAAATTTGTTTTTTGAAGTGTCTCATGAATCGCTACTACTTGATGTTTTTGACCATCAATATGTGTTACGGTTAGACAAACCCCATTATGTGCTAAGCTTTGATCAATTTTAAGTTCGTGAGAAATCGGTGATTCTACTGTAAAAATCGTATTCTCTTGATCTTTTGTTATATCAGTAATCTTGCCTAAAGCTTCAATTATTCCTGTAAACATTTTAATTATTAAGGGTTTTGTGATTATTAAAATACAATTTAGTCAAAATTCATTATAGATATTTTACTTTTAAGGAATAATCATAATATAGTCTACAATACTGCCTATTTGTTAAATTTAAATCGTTTCAAATAGTCTTAATTATTAGATACTATTCTGATATAAAACTGATACTACCATCTCATATTTCAAATAATAATGACAGTTACTAACAGCGATCAAAGATATGAAATTGTCAAAAGCCTTATCGATCAAAAAGATTGGGAAGTACTAAGCGAAGTACTCGAAAAACTACCTACCATAGAGATTGTAGAAATTCTAGAGAAAATAGAAGAAGAAAATCAACTGATTGTATTCTCTTTATTTTCTAAAAAGGAAAAAGCACAAATCTTTGGCGAATTATCTGCTGATACTCAATATTTTTTCTTTCAGCAATTGGATAAAAGAGCTTTTTCAAAAGTGTTTCAGGACATGCGTTCTGACGAGAGGGCCGATTTTTATCAAGATTTATCAGTACAAGAACAATCGGCATTATTGCCTTACTTAAATAAACAGGTAAGGAGTAATGTTTTGGAGTTGAGTGGCTACGAAGCAGATTCAGCGGGTGGTATCATGACCACAGATTTTGCAACTGTTCGTAACTGGATGACCGTTAGACAAGCTGTTGATAAAATAAAAATAGATTCTCCTGGAAAGAAAATGATCTACTATGTATATGTAGTAGATAACGAAAAAACATTACTTGGTTTCGTTACATTAAAAGATCTTATTCTTGCTGAATTGGAAGATAAAATTGAAGATTTAATTCATGTTGATTTTGTAGCGTCTCAGGTAGATGATGATAGAGAAAATGTGGCGAAGATGATTGAAAAATACAATTTAGTAGCCCTACCTATTATCAACATAGAAAGGAAATTAGTAGGTATTGTTCGACATGATGATGCAATTGATGTCATCGTACAAGAACAAACAGAAGATATGGAACGCCTGATGGGTATACAACCCAGTGATGAGGCTGATGAGGACGAAAGTTATTTAGATTTATCCGTTTTCAAACACTTTAAGAAAAGGGTAATTTGGTTGGTCTCTTTAGCGGTGATAGGAATGGTTTCAGGTTTGATTATCCACCATTTTGAATCAGCATTAGATCAAATGGTTATTTTGGCTTTATACATGCCCATGTTAGCTGATACAGGAGGAAATGCAGGATCACAAGCATCTACAGTAGTTATTCGAGCTTTATCATTAGGAGAAGTAAAGTCGAAAGATTGGTGGTTAATTACTTTTAAAGAGATGAGGATATCATTATTATTAGCGGTCTGCTTATCAGCAATAGCTTTTGTAAAAGTGTCTTTACTATCTTTTGACACTGTTTTACCAGGCCATCTTACATTACCTTTTGTTGCTTTTGTTATATCCCTAGCGCTAGCATTGCAAGTAGTTAGTTCTACTTTGATAGGAGCAGGACTTCCTCTAATAGTAAGAAAATTTGGAGGTGATCCAGCTGTTGTAGCTAGTCCTGCCATTACCACAATTGTTGATGTAACAGGCTTATTAATTTACTTTAGTTTAGCTACTGTATTTTTAATACAATGATGATTACGATTTTTCATTTTTAGAAACATGTATGGTAAAATCAATAGAAATTTGATCTTTGACTTTTACCATACCCATCATTTTTTGAGGAGGGTCTAACTGATAATCTAAAATTGAAAATTGACCTATGCCGGTGAGTTCATATTTTTCGGTGGATACTTTATGAATTTTAGCTTTGAACTTTTGAGGGTTACTCAATTTACCAATTTTTAAAATCAGATGAATGTAGGCCTGTTTTTTATCGGATATATCTTTTTCAAGACCTGTAAACTGTATGTATATAGAAGGATTGTGTTTATAATCTAAAAGCTCTCTAAATTCTTTCGTCATAAGTTTAATACCACAGTCAAACTTTAATACATCCAAGCTCATTTCATCATGAATAATCTTTTGAAAATGATCATTCACCCTTTTTAGTTTAAAACTAGAATGTAATGGTTCATCTGGAACATAATCACAATCAAAAGAATTGATGTTGGTTTTTCCTAAAATAGATATAGGTTTAATATCAAAGTTGATAAAATAGGTGTCATCTTCAACATTAGTTTGTGCAGATATTTTAGTAGTCAGAATAATACAGGTGAATAGAATTATTCTTTTAAATAATAATTGATACATTTTGTGGATAATCTGAGTAGTGTTTTTTTAGCTGTTTGTCATCTGATAATTTCAATTAACAAAATATCGGTCAAATTGCCATAATTGGTTAAGAAACCTTTTGAAAATTGAGGATTTGACAATGATTTTTCATTTCAGTGCCTACTTCTAATTTGGACTCGGATCTAATCAAACATTAGTTTGCTTGTTCATAGCTAACGGTGTAAAAATCAAACCTAATAAAGCTTTTCAATGCTAGTGGTCAATATTTGTCTCTTATCAACTTTTTTTTATAAATGAGTTAGTACAATAAGAGTTTTGTACTGTATTATAGACTTTATCGTTTAGAAAACTTAACAAATATTCTTTAAAATTAGTAGATAAAATAAGGTTCCCCTAACTTGCGAAAAATAACTATTGGACCATGTTTGGAATGTTATTTTTTTAGTAATTTTTCCAAACCTAATTTATACCTAAAATTTTTTATAATGATGTACTATCTAATGCTCGAAATTTTTATTTTCGGGTATATTTTAATTGTTCTCGAACACAATATACACATTAACAAAGCCGCAACAGCCCTTATTATGGGTGCTGGTCTTTGGGCACTTTATGCGATTGGTGCTGATGATATTCTTCAACTAGGATTTAGTGAATCTTGGAAAGCATGGGTAGAAGGTGGTAATGAAACAAGTCATGAAGGCATTGTACAGTTTATTGTACATCATGAACTCACCGAGCATCTCTCCGAAATTGCATCAATTGTATTCTTCTTAATGGGGGCAATGACTATTGTCGAAGTGATTGATGAATACCAAGGATTCCGAATTATTACCAATAAGATTAAAGTGACTCAAAAGTCGAAACTATTGGTAATTATGTCTTTACTTACTTTCTTTTTATCAGCTGCCCTAGATAACTTGACAACAACAATTGTAATTGTTGCAGTATTGGCAAAACTGATTAAAGATGATGAAACACGTTGGTATTTTGCCAGTATGGTTGTCATTTCTGCTAATGCAGGAGGAGCGTGGTCTCCAATCGGTGACGTAACGACTATTATGTTGTGGATTGGTGGTCAAATTACCGCTTTAAAAATTATAGAAGAGATTTTCATGCCGTCATTGGTAGCTATGGTTTTGCCTATGATAGTTTTAGCCATGAAACTAAAAGGTGAAATTGATCCTCCAGAAATGCATGAGGATGAGAAAACGGCCTTTATTTCTTTGCGTGATAGAATTATTGTTTTGGTAATGGGTATTTTAGCCTTATTGGCAGTGCCTGTAATTAAATCTTATACACACCTTCCTCCATTTATTGGAATGTTATTAGGATTGGGTGTAATGTGGTTTATGACTGATTTTAAATTACACAGCAAAACTGCAGCCGATAGGCGTATGCTAAATGTAGGACGAATCTTAAAAAAGATTGATATGCCTACCGTATTATTCTTAATGGGTATTTTATTAGGTGTAGGAGCTTTAAGTAGTGCTGGTCACTTAAATGTACTAGCCGGATTTATGCAAGAACATTTTACAGATATATATTTACAAAATACATTAATTGGAGTTTTATCTGCTATTGTTGATAACGTTCCTATTGTTGCAGCATTTATGGGAATGTACCCAATTGCAGAAGCAGGTGCTACAGGTGAGATGGCTAATTTTGTAGTTGATGGAAAATTCTGGGAAATGCTAGCTTATTGTTCAGGAACCGGCGGTAGTATTCTTATTATCGGATCTGCAGCAGGTGTTGCTGCAATGGGGATGGAACGTATTTCATTTACTTGGTACTTAAAAAATATCGCTTGGATAGCAGCAATTGGTTACCTTGGTGGTGTAGCTTTATTCTACTTAGAAATGTATTTTATGTAAAATAGTAGTAGACTATTCTACAAAAAATTAGGCTGCTGTTTACAATAGGTAAATGGCAGCCTATTTTTTTTATTTTTTCTCTTGTGGATATCTAATTTCTTTCAAAGAGAAGCCTATTTAAAATTGTATTCCAAATAATGTTATCAACAAATATGACTTATTCTCTATTACTTTTTACTTGATTATGTTGTTGAAATCAATAAGTTATTCACAATTCATGTTGATAACTTATTTTTATTCGAAAAATAAAGATTTTGATACACAATCATCAAAATTATGTTTAAATTCCATTAAAGAATACTTATTCACAAGACTTACTGCACATGAAACGATTGTTGATAATCCCATTAATTAGCTTAATAACAATAAGTTGTCACTCTAAAAAAGAACAACAAAAAAAGGGAACTGTTGATAACTTAACAGAAGGGATTTTTCCTAAAACTATTGACCATACTATTGAAACATCATCAGGTATGGTATTCACATTGACTGAAGAAAAACTTAGTCACAGTGTGAGTAACATTTTAATTCAAGGCGTCAATTTCCCGAACTCTATGGAAATCATTTCAACAAATGAAACAGACCCCATAGAACAGTTTAATGTAATGGATTTAAATGATGATGGTTTTGAAGAAGTTTATATCACCCAAAGATCAGCTGGCTCTGGAAGTTATGCCAAAATTATCGGAGTCACTTCGATGAGTGATAATAGCTACGGAGAAATTATTGTCCCTCCAATTACTGACCATGACGATCTATCGGTGGGATATATGGGACATGATGAAATTGAATTTGTAAAAAATAATATCATCAGAACTTATCCAATTTATAAGGATTCTGACTCTAATGCTAAACCTACAGGAGGGCAAAGAAAAGTGCAATATGAGTTAATAACAGGGGAAGCTGGGTATATTTTGAATCCATATGAATTGCAAATGTAAATTCAATCCAAATAACTTGTTAGGGTAAAAAAGTGGACTAATCAAAAAAAACTTACATAAAAAAAAGAACCCAACCGAATGCACCTCGGTTGGGTTTCTTTTTACTTCATATAACTTACATAATAGCTACTGAAGTAATATATTTTATTTTACTAACTAAATTATTTGTTCCACTTCATGTATGGATATTTAGCAGTCTCCGTTTGCTTGATTGTTTTGCCAGGAGTAACGTCTTGCGCTTCGTTTAGCGTTGTAACACCTGCCTTATTTTGAATGTGATATGCACCTTTACGGTTCTTTACTACCACATCTTCTTCATGCATAACGGCTAATTTTTTATCTTGTTGAGCAACTGTTGTTGTCTTATAACTTTTGCGAATATTTTTTTGAGGATTATCTGCATTTGCTGTAAAAGTAATACCTGCAATTAATAGAGCGATAGCAACGAGTTTCTTTTTCATAATGTTGATTTTTAAAGGTTTATGTTGTTTTGAATTACATCTATATATACTGATAAACCTTACATTACGTTACCCTATTTTAGCTAACAGAAGTTAATGTATTAACATTTCTGGAACTAATTTTAAAAATAACTAAATCAAACTCATTTTACGTTTTTGAGAGTATTTTAAACTGTGTGTTTTGTTATAATTGAGGTGAATTATTTTTGATAATTTTTCTATTTTTTACAACCTGATGAGCAGTAAACCATTTTTTCTAAGTTTTTCCCACGCTTCGCTTTCTAATAGATCTTCTTTTGGTAAACCTGTCTGTTCTTCAAAAGCTTCACAGATAGAAAGGAGAGAAGGATAGCTCTCTTCACTGTAGATACTTAAACCTTCAATATGTTCAGCAATAAAATCGGCCATGAATGCTGAAGTCTCAATGACCATGTCTTCTTTTTTATTGATAAAGATAAGTTCTCCCCAATCTTCTTCTTCATCAATTTCTACCATAGGAGTTTTGCCAAGCCATATCAAAGAGTATTTTAAAAGAGTATCATCAGATTTTTGATGTTCTCCTAAAGCATCTTCAATAAGAGTAGGATCTAGTGTCGTTGATGAAACTGAAAAGTCGAACCAGTTTTGAACAGGTAATTCCAGTTCTAAGCCGTGCATATAATTAAAAATAGATGTTTTTAGCCCTTGACTAAATCGATCGTGTTTGGCTCCGGTAGGATCGATATGTGGTAAATCATTCCAAGCAAAACCTTCAAATTCAAATGCTTCTTTTTCAACTTTATATTCTTCAGGATTTAATCCAACAGGTGCGTGGGCAGTCATGGCAAATTGATGCCAGAAACCAGAGTGAAGACACTTTTGTGCAAACATCTGTCTTACCACCTCTAAAGAATCGATAGTTTCTTGTGTATTCTGAGTAGGGAAACCATACATTAAGTAAGCATGCACCATAATATTAGCATCGCTAAATGCTTTAGTAACTTGAGCAGCTTGCTTGATGGTCACTCCTTTTTTCATCAGTTTTAATAAGCGGTCTGAGGCAACTTCTATTCCTCCAGACACAGCCACACAGCCAGAAGCAGAAAGTAATCGGCATAAATCTGCTGTAAATGTTTTTTCAAAACGGATATTTCCCCACCAAGTGATTTTTGTTCCTCTCTTGATCAGTTCTATGGCAATATCTCTTAAAGCCAAAGGAGGAGCAGCTTCATCTACAAAATGAAAACCTGTTTGTCCAGTTTCTTTTACAATTTGCTCAATTCGATCAACTATCAATTGCGCTGGGGCAGGGTCGTATCTTCCAATGTAGTCAAGTGATATATCACAGAAAGTACATTTTTTCCAATAACAGCCATGAGCGACTGTAAGTTTATTCCATCGGCCATCATTCCAAAGTCGATGCATAGGGTTGGCCACATCAATTACTGATAAATATTGATCTAGTAAAAGATCACTATAATCTGGCGTACCAACATTGGCGTGTGAAATTACATTTTGAACTTTTTGATTGATGTAGGTGACTTCCCCATCATCTGTAAGTTTGAAAGTACGTTGTAGCTGTACTTCATTCTTATCACCTTTAATAAATTGAAGTAGGTTCATGAGAGGCCCTTCTCCATCATCTAAAGTGATAAAATCTATATAGTTAAAGACTCTAGGATCTTTTAAGGTTCTTAGTTCGGTATTAGGATACCCTCCACCCATGGCTACTTTGATATGTGGGTAATGACTCTTTAAGTACTGACCACATTTTAACGCACCATACAAGTTACCAGGAAATGGAACAGTGAAGGCAACAAATTCGGGATTGAAAAGTTGAAGTTTCTCTTCAAAAATATCTAATAGCCATTGATCTAATATATGAGGGTCGCTTTCAATAGCTTCTTCGATAGGATTAAAGCTAGTGGCAGACATCGCAATTCTTTCAGCATATCTAGAGAAGCCAAAATCTTCTGTGATAGTCTCTATGATAAAATCACCTATATCTTCTAAATATAATGTACTTAGGTAACGTGCTTTATCATTGATACCCATAGTACCGAAAGTCCACTCTACATTTTCTACATTATTAAAACGAGAGGCTCTTGGTAGAAAATCATCCTGACAAATACTGTGTGCTAACGTATTGTCTTTATTTTGAAGAAATTGAACAACAGGTTGAATGGTCTCCAAATAGTCATCTTGAAGCATGAATATTCTTTGCACATTATCACTCGCCTCTTGAATAACATCTTCAGCTTGATCAAAAATTTGAGTTAAGCCATCTACACTAAAAATTTTGAGTACCAATTCTAACCCAAGGTCAATTTGATGTGCCTCAATGTTTTGTTCTCTCAAAAAACCTTTTAAATAAGCTGTAGCAGGATAAGGTGTATTGAGCTGCGTGAGTGGCGGTGTAACTAATAATGTCTTGATCATATGGAATGAAATATCTCTTTATCAAACAACAAATTTAGAGAGCAGTAGTTTGAGAAGATAATTTTTATTGTGAAAATATATTTATAGAAGGGCATCAGACATAAAAAAAGCACCAATAAATGGTGCTTTAAATCTTTTTTAGAAAGATATTTATTCTTCTATCAAACCATTATTAGTCTGATTTTTAGAAAGTTCTTCTTTTTCTTCTTTAAGACGCTCTACTACAGTTTTTTGGATTTCGGCTGCTTCTTCTACTCTATTTTTTAAATAGAAGTTATAGCTTTTATTGAATGCTGCAGAATCTACATTATTTTTTGTGTAAATGTTATCTTGTAAAGCAATGTATGCATTCATAGCTTCATCCTTAGGAAGGTGTTGCGTAGACACCGTAGCTTCTGCTTTATAAAGATCAATTAATACATTAATCACAATATCCTTAGATAGTAGATCAGCAGGTGCTTCAGCTTGTTGCTTAGGAGCACAACTTACTAGTATTAATCCTAATGCGAGTACATTTAATATTCTTTTCATAAAGGCAAAAATATCGAAAGACTAGTTAACTAAGAATCATATAATGTTAGTAGTATGTAAAAATGTGGTTAAATAGTGTTAAATGAGCATTTAAGTTGTACACAAAGATAAGGTTGAAGTAAATTTGGTAACTGGGAAAGTCTAAATTTTAATGAATGAAAGAATTACTGAAAAAGTTAAGGAAGTATGAAATTCGTATCCGCAAGGCGATCAACTCGCACATGCAGGGAGATTTTCATTCTGTATTCAAAGGTTCCGGCTTGGAGTTCGATGATGTACGCCTTTATCAGTATGGAGACGATATTAGACATATTGACTGGAATGTTAGTGCAAAAGGACATGGTACTTTTGTCAAAACGTTCAAAGAAGAAAAAGAACAAAACGTTTTCTTCGTGGTCGATGTGAGTGCATCTCAGGATATAGGTAAACCGACCAGAAAGAAAATAGATGTTACGAAAGAGATAGCAAGTGTATTGGCAATGTCTGCATTAAAGGAGGCAAGTTCAGTAGGACTTCTATGTTTTTCTGATGACAAAGAACGCTATGTAAAACCGAATAAAGGAAACAAGCATGCGTATCAGCTGATAGGGGAGTTATTCCGCTTGAAGCCAAAATCACCAAAGACAAATATCAATAAAGCTTTGGGGCAAACTTTATCTATGATCAAAAGAAAGAGTATTATTATTGTAATCTCCGATTTTGTAGATGAAAATTATGAACGTCATCTAAAAGCCTTATGTAGAAAGCACGATTTAGTGGTAATACATGTAGGTGATGATAGAGAAACTAGTTTTCCGAGAATTGGTATTGCTCCTTTATTTGATAAGGAAGCAGGCAAAACAATTTGGGTCAATACTTCCTCTAAACAGTTTAGAGAGAAATTGGATAAATTCTATGCACAAAATCGTTTAGAACTAAGCGATTTGGTAAGAAGAAATGGAGGTAATTATACCTTTATTAATGCACAAGAAGATTATGTACCTAAATTGGTCCAACTGTTTAAGGTAAGAAACAGCGGAAGAAAATAAACGAATCAAACGAGCATCAACGTGATGAAAAAATACATCAGCATATTTTTTACATTATTTATAGTTCTACCTTCAATGGTCTTTGCTCAAGAAGAAGAGCAAAATTTGCCTTATGGTAGGTTTATTAGAGATAGTGTCATGCTTGGAGAGGAAATTCAGTATACTTTAAGGTACGAACACTCTCCAGAAGAGGAGGTTTTATTTCCTGATTCCACTTTTAACTTTGAACCATTCGAGTTATTACATAAGAAGAACTTTAATACAAGAACGTTGGGTAATGTAAGTATAGACTGTGTGATATATAGTTTAGCTACCTACGAAATTGATTCTGTATATGAGTTAGGTTTACCTGTTTTAAGAAGAGGAAGCGAAAAAACAGATACCTTATACGCTTATTTAGACGGTGTTTTTCTTAAAGAAATGATTCCGGTTGTATCAGATACAACTACAGTAATTGTCGATGCTAATTTCCTAGATTTAAAGACTCAATTTAACACTCCTATGTTAGTTTTGATATTGGGCTTTTTACTTCTAGCAGTCATGGTATTTTATGCTGTATTTGGAAATAAATTCAGAGAAAATTGGAGAAAGAAGAAAATTCAGAAACATTACAATAACTTCAGATCACAATTTGATATTTACTTAGAAAAAGAGTTAGACAGTAAGACTACTGAAGAAGCAGTGGCTATTTGGAAAGCTTATTTATCTAAAGTATCTCATCAGGACATTCAACCTCTTACCTCTAAGGAAACGGGTAAAATTTTAAAATCTGATCAGTTAGAGAAGAAATTAAAAATATTGGATAGAGTTATTTATTCTGGGTTTGGAGGAGAAGAAGCAAAACCTGTTTTGAAATACCTCAATGAAATTGCCACAAAAGGCTATGCTTATGAAATGGTGAATAATCCTGATAAGCCACCTTTTGTTTTGGATATGACTGTTGAAGTTGAAGTTCAAGAAAAAAAATAGAAGATAAGGAGTAAGATTACTACAAGAAGTAATTATGTACGAAGATATATTATCATTACACTGGTTCAAGCCATCTACATTAGCCAATTTTGATTGGGAGCATTTCGATTATCTCTATCTCATTTTAGTTATACCCATTTTATTTTTACTAAGATGGTTATTACGTTATCGAGTTAGACAAAAGTTAGATGTAGCATTACCTGAAGGGAGACTTCAAGCAGATTGGAGTACGTTCCTAAGATTCATTCCACCATTTATGTTAAGCATTGGCTTAGCTTTAATGATTGTTGCTTTGGCTCGTCCTCAAAAAACCAATGAACAAGTAGAAAAGTGGTCAGAAGGTATCGACATTATGTTGATATTGGATATTTCACACTCCATGAAAATTGAGGATTTTGTTCCGAACAGAATGGAGGCCGCTAAAAAAGTAGCTACAAAATTTATTGATGGCAGGGTACAAGACAGAATAGGTTTAGTTATTTTCTCTGGAGAAGCGATTTCTTATGCACCTCTAACCACAGATTACACTCTTCTTAAAGACTTAGTGACTGATATTGATTTTAATATGATCAAGAAAAACGGTACTGCAATTGGTCTTGCCTTAGGGGTTGCTATTAACCGAATGAGAGAATCAACGGCTAAATCAAAAGTAGCTATTTTATTATCTGACGGTGAAAATACTGCAGGTAGTATCGACCCTAAAACCGCCGCAGAATTAGCCTATGGATATGGAGTGAAAGTCTATACTATTGGAGTAGGAAAAGAAGGAAGAGTACCTTATGGTACAGATATGTTTGGCGTTCCAAAATATATTGAACAACATTTGGACGAGACTGCTTTAAGAGATATTGCCAGAATTGGTAAAGGGAAATATTTTAGAGCTACCAATAATAAAGCATTAGCAAAAATCTTTGATCAAATTGATAATTATGAAAAAGCGGAGATCAAAGAGACAAGATATAAGGATACTAAAGATTATTATCAGGTGTATTTGATTTATGGAATGATTTTTTTCCTAATTTGGATGGCATTAAAAAGTACATTCTTAACTAACGCTTTAGAAGATTAATCCTCAGTAATTTAAATGGAGAATAGACGCTGGCACCTTATATTTGGTTTTACCATCTTATTTATCACTTATGGTATTGTACTACTTAATATTCAAGTATTAAGTAGTGAATATAAGACCATGTCTGAAGCTAACATCGTAGATCGTATTGTCGAATATCCTTTGCGAGGGATGATTTATGATAGAAATGGTAAATTATTAGCGTCTAATGCGGCTGTTTTTGATGTGATGGTTATTCCTAAGTATTTCAAACTAGCAGAGGAAGACTCTCTAGAATTGGCCAATATGTTGGATTATACTATAGAAGAACTTAGATATAATATTAAAAAGGCTAGAACTTTCTCTTGGTTTAAACCATCCATTCTAAAAAAACAATTAAACCAAGAAGATTACGCTAAAGTACAGGATAAAATTATTCGATTTAAAGGTATCGAAATTCAAGCAAGAACCATTCGTTCTTACCCTCATCAAAGTTTAGCCAATGCACTTGGTTACGTAAAAGAAGTTTCGGGATCATTTCTTAAAAAAGATACAACAAGTTATTACAAGAGTGGTGACCTTATTGGTATTACTGGAGTAGAGAAATTTTACGAAAAAGAATTGAGAGGGCAACGTGGTGTAAGCTATGTAATGAAGAATGTAAAAGGGGTGGTTAAAGGTCCTTATGAAAATGGTAAGCTAGATACTATTCCAAGAGTTGGTACAACACTTACTTCTTCTATAGACATAGAATTACAGAAATACGGAGAGCAGTTGATGGTCAATAAAGTAGGGTCTATAGTAGCCCTCGACCCAAGTACAGGAGAAATATTAGCCATGATCTCTGCACCTTCATATGACCCAAATGAATTAACAGGTGAAGGTAAAAGAGTTTCTAAAAATTACAGTAAGTTATCAAGAAATAAATATACGCCATTAATTAATAGAGCCATGCAGTCGAGGTATCCTCCGGGATCGACCTTTAAAACTGTTATGGCGATGATAGGCCTTCAAAATGGAGAAGTAGATACTTTATCCACTTATTTTGCTTGTAATAAAAGGTTAGTAGGTTGTCATAATCACCCTACTCCTCTAAATGTAAAAGGATCAATAGTTAATTCTTGTAACCCATGGTATTACCAAGAGATTAGAAGGTTACTAGATGATGAAGGGAAAAGATATGAGACTTCTGATCGTTTAAGAGAAACACTTAACACTTGGAGAGAAGAAGTTAAAGGATATGGTTTTGGTGTAAAGCTAGGTGTAGATATGCCGTATGAAAAAAGCGGTCTAGTACCTAGTTCAAAATTATATGATAGAATATACAAAGGCGGAGGATGGAAAATTAGTACCATTCATTCTATTAGTATTGGGCAGGGCGAAGTTTTGGCTATGCCGATACAATTGGCTAATCTAGGAGCAATCATCGCTAATAGAGGCTATTATTACCCCCCTCACATTATTAAAGATGTTGGAGGCGAAGGTCCAATAGAAGATTTTAAAGAAAAGCATACCGTAAATGTTAAACCAGAATACGTAGATCACATTGCTAGGGCAATGGCTGATGTACCTCGAATTGGTACTGCACAAAGAGCATTTAGTAAAGATCTTGTTGTATGTGGTAAAACAGGTACTGCACAGAACCCACATGGTGAAGATCACTCTATTTTCATGGGATTTGCACCACTTCACAAACCTAAAATAGCGATAGCAGTTTATGTTGAAAACGCTGGATTTGGCGGTACATGGGCAGCTCCAATTGCATCATTAATGATGGAGAAATATGTAAATGGTGAAGTAAAAAGAGGCTACCTAGAAAAGTATATCTACAATGGTGATTTAATTGCTAAAGAAGAAGCAAGAAAAGAGCGTGAACGAAAACTCAAAGAACTAAGAGAGAAGAACAAAGCTAGATATAAAGAGATTCAGGCACGCAAAGCAAAACAAGATTCTATCAAGGTGACTACCTCAGATTCGGAGTGAATTTTATAATTTAACGAGCTTACCAGAAATTTTTAATAATGCAACACGATTAATAATCAAGAAGTATTGATTATTTAATAATCTTATGGATGACTCTAAATAACTATTTTGAATTTGTCTGAACTCAAATGATGAAATCATACCACTATCCATTTGTTGTCTTGATAAGTTTAGGTTTAATTTTGCAGCCTCAAGACTTTTTGTGCTTAATTTTACTTTTTCAATAGAATTATGATATTCCATAAAAAGTTTAGTAAATTTATTTTTTAAAAATAGTAAAGTCTTTTTAGATTCAGTATCAGCTACTTCTTTTTGAATAATTGCAGTTTGAATCAAACGATTATTTTTACCACCTGAAAAAATGGGAACTCTTAGGGTAACTCCGGCTGATGGACCGTAATTATATCCAATATTTGTTTCTTTTTGAAAACCTCCATCTACTTGTGGCATATCTGCTGTAAATCTATTGGTATTTGATGTAAAACTGATATCAGCTGTTAGAGTAGGTACTTTTGTATTTCTTTGTTGTTGAATTTGATTTTCACGAAGTTGAGATATAACCAGTTGTCTTTTTATATTGGAATTATTTTTTAGCATTTCATCCAATAAATCTTCAAAATTTAACATAGGGGATGGTACATTTAGTTTGTCTTTAAGATCATAAGTAGTATGAATATTATCATTGTTCATATAATAATTTAAATCCTGAATAGCAGTTTTCCATTGGACTTTTTGATCGATATATCTTGTTGAATCAGTATAAAAATTTGTTTCATCACGAATCATTTCAAATTTACTTCCTGCACCAAGTTTATTTTGCAATTTTGACAGTTTCCACTTTTCTTTTGATGATTGTAAAATTTCTTGAATAGTTTTTAATTTTTCTTTTTCAAATTGAGCTAGATAATAAGCTTGTATAAGTGCTTCTACTTGATTCTCCATTGTAGCTAAAAGCTCCCATTCAGATTGTTTCACTTGAGAAGATAATTGATCTTTTTTTAGAGAAACATTAAAGCCATTAAATAGGATCCATTGACCAGATATCCCTGAATTAAATACAGCATTATTTGTAAAACCACCTAAAGCAAAAGGGGAGGCGGGATTGTTGTATTGATATTGATTAGAACCACCTAATTGAAGTTGTATATCTGGATATCTTCCAGCATTTCCCCAAGTATTATTTTGTTCTGCATTCTCAAGAGAAAGTTGATCTATTTGTATATCGTAGTTTTTGACTAATGTAAATTGTATTGCATCATTTAACGATAATACTGTAGTCTGAGAAAAGCAGATTTGGGTATATAGCCCCAAAAATAGAATAGTTAGTTGCTTGGTTTTCATGTTTAAGATACGATTTGTCCATCCTTAATATGTATAATTTTATCTGCGAAATTGGCAATTTCGACATCATGGGTAATCATTACGATGGTTTTTTCCATTTGATGTATCTCTTTTATTAATTGCATAATTTCATGAGAAGTTTTAGAATCTAATGCACCCGTAGGTTCATCAGCAAAAAGAATAGAAGGGTTGGTGACGATTGCTCTTGCGATAGCTACTCTTTGTTTTTGCCCGCCAGATAACTCATTTGGTTTTTGGTTTAGTTTATCCCCCAATCCTACTTTTTGTAAGGCTTCTATAGCTAACTTAGATCTTTCTTTTTGAGGAATTCTTTTGTAATAAAGTGCAAGTTCTACATTCTTTATTACTGATTTTGTAGGTATCAAATGAAAAGATTGAAAGACGAAACCCATATTTTTATTTCTGAATAAAGCTCTTTCTGTTTCATTTAATGAATTACACACTTGTTTGTTAATGATCAATTCACCTTTATCGAAATAATCTAATAAGCCGATCAAATTTAAAAGAGTAGATTTTCCAGAACCTGAGGACCCCATTAAAGCAATAAATTCTCCTTTTTGAACATTCAAAGAAACGTTTTTTAAAACATTGGTAGTGGTATTATTCGTAAGGTACGATTTATAGATATTGGAAATTTGTATCATATTTTTAGTAATGAATTTTTTGTTAAGCCTTTAGTGATTTCTATTTCGGTACCATTTGAAATGCCTATTTCCACATATTTTTTTTCTTTATTCCCCTCGTTATTTAAATAGACATAAGATTTTTCTTTCTGATCAAAATGTAAAAGTTCTTCTTTGATAGCAAGCACACTATCTGTTTCTTCAATCAAAATATTAGCAATAGCAGAATAGCCAGAACGAATAACTAAATGTTTATTTTGCTCGTATTGAATTAATGCTTCGATTTCGAATTTTGAGATGCCATTCACTTGCTTACCTTTTGGAGATATATAACTTAAAATAGCATTAAATGACTGATTTCCAGTTGCATTTATTAGCACAGGGAAATGCATATTGGGCTTGAGAAACTGAATATCATTTTCAGGAACCATACCTTTAAACAACATTTTGTTCATATCGGCTACGGTTGCAATTGTACTTCCTTCGTTAAAAGTATTGGTTTCTATAACATAACTTCCTTCTTTAAAAGGGGTAGATAAAACGATACCCGATATGGTAGAGAAGACTTGATTAGAAATTTGTTTTTCACCAGAGATATGGCCTTTTTCGATCAATTGAATTTTTCTTTTGATAGAATTTAATTCTTGATAAAGGTTTTGTGCTTCATTTTTAATTTTTTGATAAGCACTTAAAGAAATTCCTCCGGCGTCAAATAATTTTTTATTTCGCTCTAATTCTAGTTTTGCGAGTTGGTAATTTTCCTTTACAATTAGCATTTTATTTTCCGCATCTTCCAAAGAAAGAGGGTCTACAATTACTTTTAATGTTGCTATTAAGTCACCTTTACGTACATAATCGCCAGGACGAACATATAATTGATGAATTACACCAGAAATCTGTGGTTTTAGATGTATTTCTTTCACAGGTTCTATATGCCCTGAAATTTTCTTCTCTTTCTTTATAATAGTGTAATAAGGGTGTACCCCTTTATTTTTTAACCGATCTTCTTTTTGTTGTTCTTTAAACGCAAATGCAGAAAATACAGCGATAATAATAATAAATAAAACAAAATAAGTGCTTTTCATAGTCGTTTAGTTTTCTTCGTTTAATGCATAGACAACAGTTAGATTCATTGCTTTTTTAGCCGGAATCAACCCAGCGATAATACCAGAAAAAATCAGTAAAATAAAAGCAGTGAAGATAACGAGAATATTAATTTCAAGTTGTTCAATAAACATCTTATCTTCTAATGTTCTGAGCAAATAGTTGATTAACTCAATTGAAAAGACTCCTAATAAAATACCGAAAGCACCAGAGATAAATGTAAGAATAGTAGATTCGGTAATAATCATAATTAACAATTCTTTTGGAGTAGCTCCCAAAGCTTTTCTTATTCCTAATTCTTTGGTGCGTTCTTTAATTCCCATAACCATCATATTACTAATACTAATCATTCCACTTAATAATAGACATATACCTACACTCCATAAAAAGCCATTGATATAGTTAAATAATGAGTCAAATGACTTTTTCTGTTCTTTAGCTTCTAAAAGGTAAATAGCAGAATTATCTTTTGGATCAAAACCGAGTGACTCTGAGAGAAAGGGTTTAAATTTCTTCTTAATAAATTCATTTGTCTTTTCGTTTAATACAAAACCAAATGAACTATACGTCTCATTTTTTTCAAAATGATGATGATAACTATCCAAAGGAATGAAAATACTTCGATTTTCAGATTGAGAAAAAAGGTGATTGTTTTCCAGTTCGCCCACTATTGTAAAAGGAATATTATCGATATATATCGTTTTTTCTAAAGCACTTTCCTTATGAAACAATACTTCTTGTTGATGTTGACCAATGATACAAACATTCCTGTGTTCTTTTAGATCTAAAAGATTAAAGTGTCTACCATTTTTTAATGGAACTTTCTTTAGTTCAAAAAAAGCATTATTGACTCCTTTCAAAACACTTTGGACCTCATTTCTATAATATGTAGTACGAAGGTGACCTTGGTATTTTATGTCTAAAGCAATCTGATCTATTTCCTTAAATTTCTTTTGTACATTATCTAAAAAAATAGGATCAAAATCAATCCGTTCCCCTTCAACTTTTCCTTTATACACTTTTGATGTCTCTCCTCCATAAACCCATACAGTATTTTGAGCATACCCCGAAAAAATATTTTGAATACCATTATACAAACCTTCTCCACCTCCTAAGAGTAAGATAAGGATAAAAAGCCCCCATGATACCCCAAGACCCGTAGTAATATTACGAGCCTTGTGAGTAAATAGGTTTTCCATAGCCTCTTGTATAAATGATAAAAACATTAGGAATAATCTATTTTACAGTGGATGAGTTATTTAAAGAAGTATGTGAAGACATCTTTATTGGGATAGTCATTTCTTGTCCTTGTGCTTTGATTATATTCTTACCGTCTATTTGTTGATTAACATTCGCAGAAATTATCCATCCAGTTTTCGCATCAAGTACCAAAGTAGAAGTCATATCACCACTTCCCTCAAAACGAGTAGGCATACCATTAATAGTTGCAAATTCTTTATTGTTTGGATCGGTAGTAATTTTTGAGACTCCATTCACTGTAATTTGCACGTCGTTAATTTCTTGAACTGTAAATTCTCGAACTAAATTTGCAGATATACCACCTTTTAAAGTTGATGATATCGTCCATTTTGATTTTTTCTTTATTGGTTGATCCGAGTAGATGTAAGCAGTCGGCAAACCCGCACTTGTCTACACCAACTATTTAACAGGCAGTAGTTCCTCTAGTTTATTG
>NZ_JRYR02000001.1:3143489-3229437 GCF_000807855.2 Flammeovirga pacifica | reverse complement strand
TTACGCTTCTCGGATTTAGCCCCGAAAAGCATATTCTGAAACATGGCCACCTGTGCTTTTAATTGTGTGTTTTCTTCACTTAAAGAAGTGTTTGTTTGTTTCAGTGATGCTATTTTCTCATCTTTACTCACCTCTTATTTATAGCAATAATGATACTAGAAACGCACTTTTTGATTTCTTTTTTCTAAAGAAATGCCTTCTATTAACATCATAATTTGAGCAGAGGTTAAATGAATACTGTCACACTTTCCAAAACCTACTGGAAGTTCAAATCGACCTCTTTCTAATCGCTTATAATAGAGAGAAAAGCCACCTCTTTCGAAACGTAACAGTTTGATTTTATCTTTACTTCTATTGATGAAAACATAAATGTCACCACTCACTACATTCATCTCCATCAAAGAAATAACGATAGTACTTAAACCGTTAAATCCTTTACGCATATCCGTAAACTCACTGTAAAGGTAAATATGGTCTGTATTTCGTAAGGATAACATTAGAATAAATGAATCGCTTCTTTAAGAAGTTCAGTGTTTGATAAATGAACTTTTACTCCGTTAGGGTATTCAACTGTTATTTTTTGCTCAACAGGGTTAGTTGGAGAGATAGGAATAAATTGAGCAGGTGAGTCAACGTTTTTTTTACCACAAGTCTTGGTTACCCAATAACTGAAAGTAGGTGCTTTTATTGAATGAAGTGCGCAATAACCTTTTTGAGTTAATCCACTTTCTTTCCATGCTTCTAGATGAGCGTACATTTCTTCTTTTCTTGACATAATTGTTGTGTTTGATTATGTCGTAAAATTAATGCGTGGGATTATAGGATGATAGATGGAGTTGCCCGACTGCTTACGAGTAGATACTGAAAACCAATTCGGTGTTGGAAATCAGTTGATCATTACTATAAGACTGTTTTAACTGATTTAAAATTTGTCCTTTTTGAAATGCTGGTATATCTTGAGTGGCTTTTTCGACGTTATTCCACAATTCTTCCATACCACTAATAGCAACTACTTTACCTAAAGGAGAAAGAATCATAGAAAATGATTGCTTGGTGAGTGCATTCAAGATTTTAGAAAAAGGATCTTCTCCAGAATTAGAAGTGAATGTTTGAATTTGAGGTCCCATTTCAATACCAATTTCAAGACTTTCAAAAGTAACTTTACATTGATAATTACCATCGGCTATTTTCTCTACAAAGTATGCAGTTCTACTAATATTGTCCATTCCAATTTTCATGGTTTGTCCCTGCATCTGTTGCTCGATATTAGTAGTATTTGACGAATTTTGATAATACGTCTCGCCTTCTTTAAGTTGAAGTTTTAAAGAAGTTTGTGCCCATAGAGAGATGGGGCTTAATAGAATGAAGAATAATAATAGTTGTTTCATGATTTGTTGATTTCAAAATTTGATCTATTGCAAGCAATAACATTCATATTAAAAATAGAAAAAAATATTTTTTATTTTTAGTATCAGTATATAATATAGCCATGATAATAGTGCTTAGAATATTAAGATTGCTAATTGTTATCTCATTGTGTACAATGAGATAAATGAATGCATGTTTTTTGTGAAAAGTATATTAATAAATTTAAAATCATTGATTTTGATGTGATAACTTTAATTTAAATTAATGTCAAAATCAAAAGTATTTTTATTGGGCAAATTGTTAAATATTTTATAAGATAAAATATTACTAATAATGCTAAATGTTATAAAAAACAAATGGTCATTATCATTATTTGAATCTATATTTATAAAATATATTATTAACATTGGAACAAAAGATATTCCCATTAATGTATAGTTTTTAGTTTTTTTAGATAAATAAAATAAAATTAAATTAGAAGTATAAAAATATGTTTTAATAACTATAATTTTAAGTTGAATAAAATTAATTTTTTCAGGTGTTATGAAGTGAAATATACAAAAAGTAATTGTAAGTATAATAATTTTTATTTTTGAAAAATCATTGATTAAGTATATAAAATCAATATTTTTCTTCTTAATAAGAATATTGATTTTGAAATTTTCTGTTAATGATTTAAGCCATAATAAATACATTGAATATTCAATTAAATAAATTAATATCTGATTTTTATATTCAATATTTTTAGAATTAAAAATGATAAAAAAAGTAATTACAGCTATAAATATTGAATATACAAGATCTAAAATATAATTACTTTTAATTGTTGAGTATTTCATGTCTTATGTTTTACCCTACCTTTATTCCAAAACAAGGAATAAAGGTAGTTTTTTTATTAACAGAATTCTGAAATTAGAACTACACCTTCAACAAAAGCTAATAAATTAGCTCCTCCTGACCCTAATACAACCAAACCAATTTCCACAACCTAGAGCTGATTGTATTCCACCTTGGATTTCCTCCATCTGATCTAAATTTAAACTTTCCATTTTTTATAAAGTTTGTTTTTGAATTACCTACTCTTTTAAAGCTTTTTGGTTTCTTCTTACTATGTATTTTTTAATTTAAATAAAATATTATTACAATTTGATGAAATGATATTTTTGTTTTTTTTATATAAAATGAATGAAAAAATTAACATAAATAAAAACAAAATGATAAATATAGATTTAATTAATAATACAAATAAAAGTATTATTGATACTGTTGACATAGTAATAATAACCCCAATTATGCTAGTATTTGATTTATTTGTTAATGATTTTTCAATTTTTATAGGGAATTTATAAGAAATAAAAAGTCCAATTTGTGGTAATATTATTGCAGAAAGTAAAAAATAGAATAAAATTTCTTGAGTTTTTAATAACAAATCAATATTATTTAATTCTATATATGTGACTACAATAATTAATATAAAAAAATCTATCGTATATAATATAAAAGTATTTTTTAAAAATAGTTTATTTATTAATTTAAATTTTTCTCTTGATTGAATAATATTTAGCAATAATGTTTTGTTATAACCAAAAAAATTATTCAAATAATAAGTGAAATACATGGCAGGAGAAAAAATAATTAAACCCCAATAATCAATACCTAAAAATATTTTTTTTAACGGTGATAATATAGCAATTATCATTACTATTTTACCTGCTAAAGCTGTAATAATATTTATTAGACTATGTTTATCTTTAATTAATATAAAATAAATGGAATCTTTAAATATGGGTAATTTTATTTTATATTTCTTTTTATATTTAATGCTATTTTCTTTATATATAGAAATATATAACAAGAAATTTAAAATGAATAATGAAACAATTGATATGTAATATATTTTAAAATATATAAATAAAATAGATGTTATTAATATTGAAATTAAATTTATCATAAATAATAATTTATTCTTTAATTCAATAAATATTCTAATATAAATATTTAAATAAAATATGACTATTCCATATGAAATAATTATCAAAAAATCATTTGTACTAATGTAATTTGAGAATAATATAAATGTCGTTAAAAATATAAAGTATAATATTAATGGTAAATTGAATAGTTCATTTATCAAAATTAATTTAAAAAGATTTATTTTTTTTAAATTATACCTACTTGAATTTATAAAAATCACATTTCTATATGTTGGAAAAAAGTCTTTAATCATTAGGGAAACCGAAGATAATAAACCACTAATATGTATGAATGATATTGCTATATCATTTTTATTTTGAAAAATAATATCATATGAAATACCAAAAGTAAAAGCAGAAAAAATAATGAAAAAAGTTATTATTAGGTTGAAAATTTTACTTTCTAATTTGTTAGTTATGATATTTTGTTTTGAAAAAAGTTTAATCAATTCTACAGTATTCATATTAAATCCAATTTATTAATTCAAGATCAATTGTATTATCATTTGTTTTTAAATTTTTATCATTTAAATAATCTAATAAACTATTAATACTTCTTTTTTCATCTTTAAATATCTCACTAGATATTCCTTTAAACAAAGCCTGACCTTTATTTAAGATTAATAGATGTGATGAGATTTCTCTAATATATTCTAAATCATGAGATGAAATTATTATTATTTTATTTTTTGAAAGTAAAAATTTACAAAGGTCAACTAGTAATTTAGCTGAATAAATATCCAAACCATTAAATGGTTCATCAAGGATTATAACTTTAGGATCGTGTAGTAAAACAGTACAAATTTCAAGTTTTTTTTTCATCCCTAAGGAAAGCAAATCAATTTTTTCATTTAATTTATCTTCTATACCAAAATATGTAGATAATCTATTAAGTCTAAAATCGATTACTTTTTTGTTTAGATTTTTCAAATAACCATAAAAATGTATATATCCTTTGCAAGTTAAATTTTGGATAAGTATACTTTCATCAAGTAAACAACCAATATTAGAACTTAAGTCTAAGCTAGATGATTTATAATTATAATTATCATAATAAATATTCCCTGTATGTTCATTATCAATACCCGAAATAATATTAAGTAAAGTACTTTTGCCAGCACCATTCTCACCTATTATTCCCCAACACTCACCATGACTAAAAGTATTTGATATGTTATTTAGGATACTTTTTTTATTTATGACTTTACTAATTTGTTTTATATCAATCATTGTGTTTTTATTAATAGTGGTATTATGCTAAGCATAATACCACATGCACATTTACATTGTAGCTAGACTGTACGCACCACAACCAGTAACAATAACACCACCTGTAACCCAAGCAGCCCCACCTGTTACCCAACCTGCCCAATATGCTGCAACTCCAATAGCTCCAGCACCTGCACAAAATCCAGAAGCAAAACTGCCTCCTTTAAAATCTAACATTTCTTGATTTGTTAATTCTTTCATAATTTTTTATTAAAAAGTTTTACATTGCGATAACTAAACCAATACAAGAAGGACCGAACATCATTGCCGTTACAGCAAAACCAAAACCTCCTGCAAAAACACCGCCTAGTGCTAAGCCACATGCAGCACCAGCAGCTGTATCAACCCAACCACCTTGGATTTCCTCCATCTGATCTAAATTTAAACTTTCCATTTCTTATTAAGTTTGTTTTTGAATTACCTACTCTTTTAAAGCTTTTCGGTTTCCACTTATTATGTACGCGTAATAATATTTTAAACACATGCTAAATGTTGCATGCTTTGATTTTCAATTTTATACACCTTGTCCACTATATTACTTAGATTATCAAAGTGTGAGATAAGAATTGTGATTCTATCATTGGCGTTTTTATCTAATATTTTGATCACTTCTTTTTCTAAATCTTTATCCATTGCAGAGGTAAATTCATCTAATAATAGGATTTGAGGATTTTTAAACAATGCTCTAATTAAAGCAACTAGTTGCTTTTGACCACCAGATAAATTCAAACCATTTTCACCCACTATCGTCATGTAGTTTTGAGGGAGATGCATAATTAAAGAATGAAATCCAGACTCATGACAAAACTGAACAGCCTTTTCGAAATCCTTGGGATCATGACTGAGTGTGATATTTTCTAAAACAGATCCAGAGAATAGTTGAATATCCTGATCTACAGTTGACAAAAAACTTCTCCAGTTATCTGTTGTGATATCATTTAAACTATAACCATTCACTTGAATTTGTCCACTTGTTGGAGCATAAAACTTTTGAAGAAGATGAAGTAATGTAGTTTTACCTGAACCACTATTACCAATAATTCCAATAGTCTCTCCTTTCTTTATTTCTATATTAATTTCTTGTAATAATTCTTTTCTGCCAGGATATCTATATCCAAGTTGATGGAATTGGATTTTTTCAATCTCAGTTAGATTTTTTGACCCTTTACTTTTTTCTTTATCTACTTGAATAAATTCATACATTCTATCAAAAGCAACTTTCGCCTCATTCCAATCAATATTGGAAAGCGAAATGCGGATAACAGAAGGAGTTATATTCATCGCAATCGTTAATATTGCCATCAATTCGCCAGTAGTTAATTTTTCTTTGAAGACAATAAAAGCTCCTATACTAATTAGAGTAATCGAAAAAATGGTGTTCCAACTTTCCATCCAACCACTTACTCGTAACTGAAGTTTAGAAAAGTCAAAGATTTTATTTTGAAATTGATGATACACCTGTCGGGTATTATTAGTAAAGAATGTTTCTTTCTGATTAATTTTAATTGTTTTAATTCCTTGCACTGTACTTATATATTGACTTTCGGTATGTGCATACAATTCCATTACTTCTTTTTGTTGTTGGATGATCTTAGCATTGTACTTAAAAGCAATTAAAATATATATTGGAATGAAAAAGAGTACCAAACTCCCTATCCAAACGTTGAAAAAACAAAGATAAATAAGTGAAATACTTACCAATAAAACATCAATTGAAATATTCGTCATAAAGTGAGTGACTACTTTTTGTAACCGTTGAGTATCATTTAATCGAGCAATCATTTCCCCTGTTTTTCTTTGTTGGAAAAATGAGTAAGGTAAATACATCAGTTTACTAAAAAAGGAATGTACAATATTGGCATTGAATTTTTTGGAATGCTTCGATAATAATATTCCCCTCACATAAGTGAACAAAACTCTAAGAGATAGCAATATAAATAGTAAACTTATGGATAAAATGAGTTTTTGTTGATTGTTAGAGGGTAAAATAAAGTCGATTAATCGCTGTGAAAAAATACTCATAGATAAACCTAAAACAGCTACAATAACACCTAAAAAACCTCCTGAAATCAAATAGTTTTTGTCTTTTTGTAAAACCTCTAAAAACCAATGTGCTCTTTGTTGTTTAACTTCTTTATCTGTATTAAACTGTTTTGTTACCTCTAGTGTAAGTAAAGTTTTTGAACTCCAGATGTTTTCTAAATCAACTACATTCATTTCAAAAACACCTTTTGCTGGATCACCAACAATGAAAGTTTCGTTTTTTTGATCATATCCATAAACAATAATATAATGTTGTTGATTTTTGATCAAAACGTGTAAAATGCAAGGCTGCTCATGTTTTTTTAAATGCTCAATACTGGCTTTACAACCAACAGCTTTGAACCCAATTTTACTGGCTCCTTCATATAAACCTAAAAGCGAAGTTCCAGAGATAGACGTACCACTAATTGCTCTCAATTCTTCAAGAGGAATAGGATACCCGTGATAATATCTAATGATACTTAGCAGACAAGCAACACCACAATCAGCTTCTCCTTGTTGTTCAGTATGTATTTTTTTAATGAAGTGAATTGACTTTTTCATCCTCTAAAAAAGTTTGTGTAATTAGTTCAAATTTGCTTAATCCTGTAATCGTTTTGATCAGTTTCCCATTTGCATTATAAAGAAATGCAGTAGGAACTTGTGATGTACCAAATAGTTTATAAAAATCTCCAATATTCGATTTAAGTAGTTGAAAATCGGAGTTGTATAGTTCATTCTCTTTCAGAAATTCTTGAAGTATATTTGTATCTTCCTCTGAAATAAGAACTATATTAATATCCAATGATTTTAGCAATTCTTCATGATCTTTAAGTAGTTGAACCTCTTCTTGACAGAAATGACAAGTAGAATTAAAGTGAATAATTACGGTTTTTGACTTAAAGAAAATGTTACTTGATATATTTTTGTGATTCTCTTTTACTGATGAAAAAGAAAACTCCGGCAATACCTTAATCTGCTCTTTAATAGTTTGTTTATGTTGAGAGATCTTAAAAATATTGAAACTAAAAAATGATATCAGGAGAAGAAATGTAAAAATGATGACATTTTTCTTCTTCATATATTATGTGTATTGAATAGATAGAAAAGTAATAAAAACTACCCAGGTTACTAACCCACTTCCATAGCCATAGGCTACGATTTTGAAAGCTTTATTTTGATCTTCTGTTTTCTCTATAAGTACTCTTCTAACAAGATAAGTTAGAATTGAAACAAAAAGTATTTCAAAAAAATTAATCAAACTCAAAGGGTAAATGAACCATTCCAATACATCTTCTTTATTGATATAGTAGAAAACATTCCAAGGTGTGAAGGAGATTAAGTCATTTAAAGAGTGAATATTTTCAAAAAATGTAAACCAAGTAAGCTGTATTGCACTCGGAATAAGGAAAATAAACTCAGTAATTAACACAATCCCAATAGTTTTAAAGAATGACAAAGATATGTCAAACAATATTCCTCCAATAATTAAAGAGAAAGTAATTAAAAGAACTTTAATCAATAGAATTATTGGAGTAATTAAATATGAAAACCACCAATAGGTCGCATTCCATTCAATAATACCATCAATTTGTTCTAAAGATAATTGTTCACCATAAGTCGTATACCAAACTTCATCAGAAATAATCATTTCGTTAGATACAAATTGGAGTACCCATGAAAAAAGCACTAATAAAAAAAAGAGGGCGAGTTTATGATGTAATAATAAATTGAGAGATAGTTTATTCATTAGTTTATAGAAATACTAGTTTTAATAGCTAATAATCAAAATCAATTTTAGAGGATGTAAATTTACAATCCAATTTTCAGATAGTTAATTTATAAAAAAACACATTATTTTTATAAAAAATATAATAATAGTTGCAATAACATGAAAATATACTAATATATTATGGTATTTGTAGGTTTATTTTAAATACTGAAGATAGGAGTGTAACAATTTACTAAATCATAAGTTGAGCTTAATTAAAATAATTATCAGATAGAAGGTTAACAAATAGTAAAGAAACAAAGACTCCGAAAAAATGCCAATAATTCATTTTTCGGAGAGTTTTATATGTTTCAGAATATTCTGTTGAAAGGAACGCCTAATTCTTCAATTAATTAACTCCCAGGCATAATTCCTCTACCATAAATCGTATCTTTTACTACTTGTTGGTATAATCTACCTATAGGAAGCATTTTACCATTTTTAAGTTCTACTTGATTTCCCTCAATAGCATTGACTTTATTCAATGAAATAGCATAAGAACGGTGTATTCTAATAAAGTCGTTATCAGGAAGTGTTTCAAGAATTTTGGTTAGTGTATAATGAACTACAAATTCTTTTTCTTTAGTGAATACTCTAAGGTAATCTTTCAGACTTTCCATGTATAGAATATCATCTAAAAGTATTTTCACCATTTTCTTTTCTACTTTTAGAAAGATAAATGGAGGTTCATCATTATGTTTTACAGCCACTCTAGAAGTTGTCTCGATAGGAGTAGCATTCTCACTAGTAGGTTTGCGAGCATTTAAAGCTGCTTCTTTTGTGTTTATAAGTTGAGAAGCTTTATTAGCCGCTTTTAGGAACCGTTGGAAAGAAATAGGTTTTAATAAATAATCTAAAGCTGATATTTCAAACCCTTCTAAAGCATATTCTCTATAAGCAGTGGTTAAGATAATCTCAGGTTTCTTTTCTAAGGACTTTACAAAATCAATGCCCGTAAGCATAGGCATATTGATATCTAAAAAGATGAGATCAATAGAGTTGTTTTGTAAAACATTAAATGCATCAATAGCACTTTCGCAAGTAGCTATAATTTCAAATTCGTCAAGACGTTGTAGATAGTTTTCAATTACCTTAATTGCTAAAGGTTCATCATCTACAATCATACAATTAATCTTACTCATCTCTTGGAATTTTAAGCGTTACTTTAAATTTATCTTCACCATCTTCGATTTGAAGTGTGTACCTCTCATCATATAATAATCCAAGTCGTCTTTTTGCATTGGATAAGCCAAAACCACCTTTCTTATTATTCTTGTCAGATACTTCAGCCAAAGTAAAAGGTAGTTGTACTTTATCAATACTTGGATTTTCTACCTCAAAAGTGATAAAATCCTCGCAGATCTTCAAGTCTAAAGAGATTTTGATCTGATTCAGTTTGTTTTTTACCCCATGTTTAAAGGTGTTTTCTATAAATGGCAATAAAAGTAATTGAGGTACTCTTACTTGAGTAGGATCTCCATTGACATTGAACTGTATGTCTAATCTTTTACCGAACCTTAATTTTTCCAGATCAAGGTAGTTTTTCATATGATACAGTTCGTCGTCTAAATTCACACGCGTTTCTTTTTGATAAAGCATGTAGCTCATCAACTCACTTAGTTTCATGACTGCATCAGGTGCTTCATCACTTTTATCTAAAGTAAGGGAGTAGATATTATTTAAAGTATTAAATAGGAAGTGAGGTTGAATCTGACTTTTTAATAGACTCAACTCTGTCATCATATTCTGTTTTTCAAGTTCTCTTGTTTTTCTTTGGTTAGCAATCCAATTTCTAGTTAGTGCTATTGAAGTAGTAATCCCTAGAACATATAATTCACCAGTAATAATAGCGATAACATGATTCATACTAAGAATTTCTGCTTGCGCACCAGCCTCTGGCCAAACAGGTAGTAAAAACTGTTGGGTGAGAAATACCTTTAAATACATCATTACAGTAAGTGCCAAACTTAGCTGAAAAATATACATCAGATATTTTTTCGAAGGGATATACTTTGGTAATAAATAGTAGGCGTGATAATACGATAGCGGTATATGAATCGCAAAGTTGATCAAATTCGATTGAAACGAATAAGTGTAATCATCGTAATAGCTTCCCCACCTTAAACCATTTAATATAAAATAGCAGATCCAGAAGGTACTATGGTGTATGACCGGTTTGTTTAATTTTAAAGACATTGAAAAAGGTAGATTTTCGAAATAATTTACCTGCCTATCGTCTAACGTTTGTTTAGGATTTGTAGCCATTATTTAACAGAATATTTTTAAACATTAGCTAAATAGGTGTTAAACGTAGGATAAACAATTAAATTAGATTATTGCATTAAATCTAGGTTTTTATGACGTTCATATAGGGTTGAATGCTGTTTGTCCTAAAAATAATGCAGTATATCAATAGTTAACTACTGTTAATCTATTTTTTTAAAATTTCTTAAGTGTCTGATATACATTTACGATATCAAGAAATTGCGAAGGAGGGTTTCCTTCGTTTTGTAGGTCAAAAATAAGAAATATTACTCTGATCTGCACGTCTGTTCATCTAACCTTCAGTTCAATATGAAATTCAGACTACTAACTTTTTTATCAAGTTTGCTTTTAATGGCAAATGTTGCCCTCGCTCAAGATCGAGTTATTGAGGGTGTAGTTACAGAATCGGGTCAGTCCGATGGTTTACCTGGTGTAAACGTTCTTATTAAAGGAACATCTGTGGGTACTACCACAGATTTTAATGGTAAATTTAGTTTATCAGTTTCTGAGAATACTACTTTAGTATTTTCTTACATTGGTTATGTTACTCAAGAAGTAGTAATAGCAAACCAATCAAACTTATCTATCTCTTTAGATGTTGATGCAGAACAACTAGAAGAAGTAGTAGTCACTGCTTTCGGTATGGAAAGAGAGACAAAAGCATTAGGGTACTCTGTTCAAGAGGTAAAAGGAGACGATTTAGCTATCGCAAAAGAACCAAATGTTATCAACAACTTATCTGGTAAAGTTGCAGGTGTACAAATTACTAAAACTGCAGCTGGTGCAGGTGGATCATCAAGAGTAGTTATTCGTGGTAATAGCTCTTTAACTGGTTCAAACCAACCTCTATACATTGTAGATGGTGTGCCAATTGATAACTCATCTTTCTATTCTGCACAAGGATCGTACTGGGATGGAGGTATTGATTATGGTGATGGTATTGGCGATGTAAATGCTGATGATATCGAAACGTTATCTGTATTAAAAGGACCAGCTGCTGCAGCCTTATATGGTTCTAGAGCAGGTGGTGGTGTAATTGTAATTACTACTAAAACTGGTAAAAAACAAAAAGGTATTAATGTAGAATACAATGGTAACTTCACTTTCGAAAAGCCATTAGTAATGCCATCATTCCAAAACGAATACGGAGTAGGTAGAGATGGAGCTATACCACCAGAAGATTTAATCAGAGAGCCTTCTTATGCAGGATCTAGCTGGGGTGCAAAAATGAACGGTCAGTCTTATGTAGATTGGACAGGTAATCAATCAACATACACAGCACAGCCTGATAACGTGAATGATTTCTTCCAAACAGGTTCTACTATGACAAACTCACTTGCAGTTTCAGGTGGTTCGGAAAATGCTGATTTCAGATTGTCTTATGCCAACTTACAGAACAAAGGTATTATCCCTACAAGTTCTTACGAAAGAAATAACTTAGGATTAAGAGGTCGTTTAAGAAGTAATAAATTTACTTTTGATACTAAAGTGAATTACGTAAATGTAAAAGGTAATAACAGACCTCAAATGGCAGAATCAATGGAGAACCCAATGTTCACATTCATCGGTATGCCAAGATCAATTCGTAATTCAGATCTTAAAAACAACTACTTAAGAGATGGAGAGCATTATAACTTTACATCTAGTCCTTATGTATTTAACCCATACTTCTCTATCAATCACTCTCCAAACTGGGATGAGAAAAATAGAGTAATTGCATTGGGGTCAGTAAAGTATGATATCACTGATAACTTAAGTGTTCAATTACGTCATACTGCTGATATCTGGCAACACGATAGATACAAAACAGCACCTAAAGGAGAAAACGTTTATCACGCTCCAGGTCGTTTATCTAAAGATGTATTTAATGTTCAAGAGCAAAATACAGACTTCTTAGTAAACTGGAAAAAAGACTTTGATAACGAACTTTCTATTAATGTATTGGCAGGTGGTAACTTGTTGAAGCAAAAAGTAGTTCACAACCAAACGATTGCTAACGCTTTATTAGAAAAAGATTGGTACAGCTTTAACAATGCTGACGGAGGAACTTCAACAACAGAAAACTTAACGGAAAAAGAAGTTCAATCAATTTATGCTCAATTGAGTGTAGCTTACAAGAATATGTTATTTGTAGATGCTACAGTGAGAAACGATTGGTCTTCAGCACTTCCTACTCATAAGAGTGGTTATATCTACCCTTCAATTACTGGTGCATTTGCATTCTCAGAATTAATGAACGTAGATGAGTCTATCTTTACTTTTGGTAAAATTAGAGCATCATATGCACAAGTAGGTTCTGATCCAAATCCTTACTCTCAGACATTAAATTACTCTGTAATTACTCAAGATGTAATTAACGGTCAACCTGCAGGTTCTATTGGTAACATCAATAATAGAGGTGATGACAACTTTGTTGGTCTTGTAGATCCGAATATCGAACCAGAGAAAACAACTTCTATAGAATTAGGTACTAACTTAAAATTCTTAAATAATAGAATTGGTTTAGATGTTACTTACTACAACGCAGTTACTAGTAATCAAGTAATTCCGGTTTCACTTCCTTATTCAGCAGGTGCTCATTCAGTAGTAATCAACCAAGGTTCGATGAGAAACAAAGGTGTTGAGATCTTATTAACGGCAGATGTAGTGAAAAAAGCTTCAGGATTTAACTGGAACTTGGGTATGAACTTCACGAAAAACACTAACGTTCTTGAAGAACTTTATGAAGAAGAAGGTTTAACTCAAATCTTATTAAATAGATCGGCTAGAGGTGAAGCAAATATTTTTGCTGAAGTTGGAAAGCCTTATGGTGAGATCAAAGGTGCTAAATTAGCTAGAGGAGCAAACGGTTTACCTCAATTAGACGAGGACGGAAACGTGATGTTGGAAACGGATGAAAACGGTAACGGTATGCTTTCACTAGGTAACATTACTCCAGATTACATGTTAGGTTTAACAAACACTTTCACATATAAGAATGTAATGTTAAACATTGTAGTTGACGCTAAAGTAGGTGGAGACATGTTCTCTTACACTAACTTCGCTTTACACCAAAATGGTAACCACCAATTAACTGCTGAGCAAAGAAATGCAGGTGGTGTAAAAGTAATGGACGCTAACGGTCAAGAGCAATTAATGGATACTCAAGAGTACTACCGTCAAATTGGAACAGCTAACGTAGCAGACGACTTTGTTAAGGATGCATCTTATGTAAAACTTAGAGAAGTAAGCTTAGGTTATAACCTTCCTACTAGATGGACAGAAAAAGTATTCGTGAAACAAGCTTCAATATCTTTTGTAGGTAGAAACTTAATGTTCTTCTACAATGGTATGGACGGTATCGACCCAGAATCGATTGTATCAAGAGGTATGTTAGGAATTGAGTACGCTGCATTACCATCAACAGCTAGCTACGGTTTCAACTTAAACCTTAAATTCTAATAAATATTGTAGAGAAGGTAAGGCAGTTTAACTGTCTTACCACTTCAACATAATTATTCACAAGAAATATTAGAGAATTATGAAATTTAGCAAATCTCTTAAAAATATATTAGTTGCAGGATCAGTTCTAATTGGAGCTGCCTCTTGTACTGACAACTTCGAAGAGTTAAATACTAACCCTAACAACCCTTCTAAGCCAACTCCTGCGCAAACATTTACTTTTGCTCAGTTAGCTGTATCTGGTGTAGGTCATGAAACATCTCGTTTAAATTCACTTACTACTGGACAGATTGGTATGCACTATGTAGGTGCTTGGGGAGACTCAAGAGTTTGGCTTACAGGTAGTGGCCCAGTGTGGGTAGGTGAGTACTGGAATAAATCTTATGTAAAGATTGTTGGTAACCTAGAAGTAGCAATTAAAGATGTAAATGCAGATGATGCTGATCCAGCAAAACTAGCTATGCTAGATGTATGGAAAGTATTTAACGCACATCGTATTACTGATATCTATGGTCATATTCCTTACTTTAATGCAGGAAAAGGTTATGCTGCAGCTGAAGCAGGCGAAACTTTAACACAAGACATGTTAAAGCCTAAATATGATGATCAAGCAGATATCTATGCTGATATGATCGCTAAATTGGATAATGCTGTTACTGTATTAGGTACTGCAGGTAATTCATTTGGTGATGCTGATTTAGTGTATGGTGGCGATCATTTGATGTGGCAAAAATTAGCCAACTCTTTACGTTTAAGATTAGCTTCTCGTATTGGTGATGCTGCTAAAGTTACAGAAGCTTTAGGTGCGCCATTGATCGAAACAAATGCTGAAATAGCTTTGATTCCTTTTACAGGTGAGGGCGATATTTGGGGATTAGCTTCTAACGGTGATGCATTTTCATTTGATTGGGGTGGAGCGTTTCCTTCTCAAGCAATGTTAAATGCAATGAACCAAAGAGATACTGATCCTGTGAACGATGACCCTCGTTTATCTGTATACTTCACAAATACTTATGAAGATGCTAATGGAGATGTACAAACTGAAGATTGGTTTGCTCCTCAATTAATGCAAGGAGAAGATATTTCTGCTTTAAATTCATCTTTTGGTGTTAATAGAACCAATGTAGGTAGCTATGATACTCCAGAAATGATTGCAACTCCTATGGAAGTAGCTTTTTTAAGAGCTGAATATACTACAGATGCAGCAATGCAATTACAATACTTTAAAGATGGGGTTAACTTATCATTAGAATATTATGGTTTAGGTTCTGATGTTGAAACAGATTTCCCTGCATTCTGGACATCTGTTAAAGCAAACTTTGATATTAATCCTAAGGCAGAAATCTTAAAACAAAAATGGATCGGCTTGGTAGGTAATGGACCTGAAGCTTATGCAGAAGTAAGAAGAAATTCAGACTTGTTCTTCGGGACAATCTTTGTTCCAGGTGTAGATTATAAGAAAACTACACAAGGAACTGATGGTGGATTTGATGATTTCTACCAATGGAAAATCACATATCCAGCGTCTGAAGCAGCAACAAATTATGAGAACATGCAAGCTGCTGAAAATATGCCACAGAATTTCTGGTGGACAAAATAATAGAATAGTATTATCGAAAATTTTAAGTTGAATAATAATAATAACGGACAATTAGTGACACAAGCAGGAAGATTTTTTCTTCCTGCCTGTGTTTTTTTTGTTTATAGCTAATAAGGGCAAAAAGGGCCGGAAACACACATTTTCTCATCAAACGATTCAATTATTTTCTTATGTTTAGGTATTGTCTAGTTGATAATGATGGTCAGATCAAGTGAAATAGCGTATTTGTATATGTGATTTTGACACTTATTGTAAAAGTGCTTATTACGTACTTTTTAATCTATTGTTCTTGTTATCACCTCACTCTACATAGCTTCAGTTAAAAGCTATAAATACTATGATGAATGAGTGGGTTACCTTTTTAATAACAAGAATTGATTTACTATTTGATAGAATGAAATGGACTTTTAACCAATACTTCAGAACACCAATAAACGTTATTAGATTATTAACTTTGTCGCCAAGCGTCAAGCTATGGTTTTATCTCCTTATCAGCATCAACATATCCATATCTTTTGCTAAAATAAAGCAGGTAAAGGAGTATGAAATCAATAAGGTTTCCAATATTTCTCAGTTAGATGTAAGAGATGTATTTAAAGATTCAAAGGGTTTTCTTTGGCTAGCCACTTCAGACGGATTAGTACGTTATAATGGTTTAGATAGTAAAGTATACCGTGTAAGTTCTTCTGCTAACAGTATTAGTAGTAATATGATCCGGAAAATCTCTGAGGATCAATTAGGGAATATCTGGGTGTCAACTTTTGGGAAAGGGCTAAGTAGGTTAGATGTAAAAACAGAAACCTTTACCAATTATTCTATTAAAAGTGATCAACACTATCAACTAAAAACAAACGATATATCTTCTTTTCTAATTGATGAGAATACAATTTGGGTAGGCAATTGGGATCAACTCATTCGAGTGGATCTTGATGTTAATAATGATAAGATCATACGTCAATCGTCTATTAATTTAATGGATATTGATACCTCATTACATCAAGTTGTAGTACAGACAATTTTTAAAGGAAAAGATAACCATATTTGGTTGGGACTAAACTCAAGTTTAGTTCGAATTAATACTACTAATAAAGCTCTAGATCAGATCAATTTTGATAAGATAGAAGGTAATGTGGCCGCTCTTCATTATTGTGATGAGAGGTTGATCACTTCAGGAGAATTTGTGTCTTCTTTGGAAGGACAACAAAATAATCTTTACCTGAAAGAATTAAATTATCAATCGGCCAATACAATAGCTTATAAAGATGGAATCCTTTGGTTAGGAAATAGAAAGGGAGTATTTGCATATCATTTGTCTCAAAATGGATTACAATTGATAAAATTTTATCAAGCAACTAGTAATAGTGGCAGGTCTTATCATCCGGTAACTTCAATAATTTTAGACAATGATAAAGTATGGGTAGCAACAACTGGTGGAGGTGTGTATTTGATAGAACAACCCAATCATTTATTTGAACATTATCAGCAAACAGAAAATAATTCATTATATGATGATCATGTAAAAGCTATTTTTGAAGACAGCCAACAGAATCTTTGGGTAGGAACCGAACTAGGAGGGTTAAACTATTTGATAAAGGAAAATAAATACAATTATGACAATGGTTTTGGTCAATTATCGATCAAAAACTATCCAAGTGAAAACAATAGAGTATATGCCATTGCAGAGCAACATTTTCCTCATTCAGCATTAAGGGATAGACTTATATGGTTAGGGACCACCTTTCCTACTTTTTTAATTGCTTTGGATCCAAGTACCATGCAACTTTTACCTCAATCTCCAATAGCTAAAAAATTAGGGTTTGTATTCGATATAGAAGTTCAAAATGATTCCACCTTGTGGATAGGTACTTATAATGATGGCTTATGGAGAATAAGGGTAGATAAAGATGGTAGTATACTTTCAGCTCAAAACTTTGATAAAAATAATGGTAGTCTAACATCAGATATTATTAGGAGTATTTTATTAGATTCTCATCAAAATTTGTGGGTAGGAACAGATAAGGGATTAAATCTAATTAAGAGTACTGAACTAGAGAAAACACATCCGAAGGTGATTACTTTTAGAGAGGGCAAATCAAAAAAATCGTTACCCAATGAATATATATTAAAGATATTCGAATCTCATGATGGAACTATTTGGATGGGTTCTATGGGAGGTGGGTTGATTTATTGTCAACCATCTGAACAACCTGTTTTTAAAAGTATTACTGTAGAACATGGACTAGCAAACAATTCTATCAAATCTATTGAAGAAGATGCTGAGCACAATCTTTGGTTAAGCTCCAATTTGGGATTGACAAAGTTTAATCCGAGTACCTCTCAATGCGTAAACTATACTACATCTGACGGTTTACAAGCAAACGAATTTGAAGATTTAGTGAGTTATACACGTAAGAGTGGGCAAATTCTTTTTGGTGGGGTGAATGGAATTAATACTTTTTATCCAAATCAAATACATTTAGATAGCGTACCTCCAAATTTATATTTTTCAGAACTTCAAATATTGAATGAAGTCATTTATCCTCATAAAAAATACGAGGGAAAAACGATTTTAGAGAATAGTATTGAACATACTCAAAAAATAATTTTAGGACATGATCAAAACAGTTTTTCTATCGCCTTTGAAGCTTTTCAATTTAACTATCCTGATAAGGTAAAATTTAAATATAAATTAGAAGGGTTTGATAAAAAATGGACCTCAACAAGACATAATAATCAACAAGCAAAATATACCAATTTACCTGCAGGAGATTATATACTGAAAGTCAATGCGGCGAATAGCGATAATTTTTGGTCGGATCAACCCAAGGAATTAAAAATTACAATTCAACGTCATCCTTTTCTCAGCAATTATGCAATAGTAATTTATGTACTAAGTACCTTTTTATTACTTATAATCATCTACAGAATATATTCTAGAATTAGAAAGCAAAAGAAAGAAGTATTCATCGCAGGTTTAGAAAAGAAGAATGCAGAAGAGGCCGCACAATCTAAACTGCGCTTTTTTACCAACATATCACATGAGTTCAGAACGCCTCTAACATTAATCACGATACCTTTAGATCGTTTAATCAATAGTATTGATTTATCTGAAGTTGAAAAAAAGAAACACTTAAAGATCATCAAACAAAATGCAGATTTGATGCTTCGGTTGGTCAATCAAATTCTTGATTTTAGAAAGCTTGAACAAAATAAGATGCAACTTTCTATGCAGTCGATGAATATCATAGAATTTATTTCAAGCATTGTGAAAGGTTTCCAGCCATTGGCTGATAATAAAGAAATTACGCTTCAATTTAAATCAAAAAGCCAAGCTTTGAATATGTCTTTTGATCCAGATTGTGTAGAAAAAATTGTGAATAACTTAATTTCTAATGCTTTGAAGTTTACCTCTAAAAAGGGAACAGTACTGATGGAAATAGAAGAAATTGATCAAAAGGTATTAATAAAGGTGACAGATAACGGTATTGGAATTAAGGAAAGTGATAAACCATTTTTATTTCAGCGCTATTTTCAAAGATCAGATAAAAGTAAAATGCTTAGAAACGGTACCGGCATTGGGTTAAGCTTAATCAAAAACTTAGTAGATCTACACCAAGGAGTAATAGAAGTAGAAAGCAAAGAAGGAGAAGGATCAGTATTTAAAGTATTTCTACCAATGGTACACCATGAAGTCGGAGAAGTTATTCCTCAGGATAAAATTTATGAGGAAACATATACCAATGAGGATATCATAAATAGAGTGGGAAATACTTTTAGTCTTCAACAAAAGAAATATTCTCTTCTTATTGTGGAAGATAATGAGGAATTGAGAGCTTTGATTGTATCTCTATTTGATCAAATGTATCATGTTCTTGAAGCAGAGGATGGAGAACAGGGATATCAAAAGTGTATACAACATCAGCCTGATATTATTATTAGTGATGTAATGATGCCCAAAATGAATGGATTGGATATGCTGCATAAGATTAAAAGTGATGATATTGTCAACCATATACCCATCATTTTGTTAACCGCTAAAAGCACCAATGAAAATCAAATTGAAGGGTTAATGGAAGGTGCTGACGCTTATGTATCCAAGCCTTTTGATCAAAATGTATTGTCTTCAATAGTTTTTTCGATATTAAAAAATAGAGAAAGGTTAATAGAAAAATTTGATAAAGAAATCAAGATCAATCCATCTTTGATTTCCACCCAAAAACCAGATGTACAGTTTATTGAAAAAGTACTTAAGATTATAGAAGAAAACTTGGATAATTCTGATTTTAATGTCGATCAATTAGCAAATGATTACGGACTGTCGAGAAATCATTTAAATAAAAAATTAAAAGCCCTTACGGGCGAAACCGCCTTATCTTTTATTAGAAATGTAAGGTTAAAACATGCTGCCGAGTTATTTAAACAAGGGAATACAAACATCTCTGAAGTAACATGGAAAGTAGGTTATTCAGATCTAGCTACTTTTAGAAAAAGATTCAAAGAGAAATTTGGTGTAAGCCCTTCTGATTATGTCAATAACACTATACAGTATAACGAATAAAAATCTTATTAATTCAGGTGTCGTTACCCTATAAATATTCATTTTTAGCCAATTAAACCCATAAAAGTGTAAATACCTATGCTGTTGGTATCAAATGCCATGGTAAGTTCTTAGAGGGAAGTTCTAAGTTTGGATATGATGAAATATACTTTTGGATGATTATTTTTTTGAGCTCACTTAGTTGCTACTTTTTACATTCAAAATGATAGTTTTTTCATATAACTAAACAATGAATTATTTATTTGAAATGAATTTTTATGAAGATTAAAACTACTTTTCCGGTAAGGTTTATTCCTCTCTTATTACTCTTCATACCACTAGGAGCTTTTGCTCAGAATGTACAAGTTGATGTCAACTTAAATATGGTACATTCCGTAGATGGTATTTCTGACTTTGGAAGAGATAGACACATCACAGTACACTCGGCATCTACCGATAGAGATTGGGATGGACAAGAAGATAAACTAGATTATTTTATTAATGATTTAGACGTCTATTGGGGTAGAGATAATGGTTCTGCCAGTTGGAAATTTTCTGATACACCAGAAGATCCTAACAGACCTAATAAGCCAGATGTTATGGCGATGAAAACAAAAGCAGAAAGTTTAAAAAGTTGGTATGAAAGCAAATTAAATGCACAACAATATGAAGGTAAAGGTTTCATGATTATGGGAACCAACCCTCATCCTACATATCCCACTTTAGATTGGGGAGAAAGAGGGAAAACCTGGCATGGTTGGCAACCTCTAGAAGTTGAGACGTCTGCAGAATGGGTAACAGAATATTTAGACCTTTACTTTGCCAAATCTAATGGAGATAAAGGTGAGCCACTACCTGATTATTGGGAAGTAATTAACGAACCTGATATGGAAATGATGGTTGGTGGTAAAAGCTGGATCTATGCAACAAGTCAAGAAAAACTTTGGGAATATCACAATCTAGTAGCAGAAGGAGTTAAAAACCGTTTGGGTGCCAAAGCACCAAAAATTGGTGGTATGACTTGGGGTATGCACGATTTCTACTGGAAAGACGGTATCAATAGAGTAGCAGATAATCAATATGAAAAATGGTTTTCTGATGATTTAATGCCCTACCTTCAAGAAATGACGGCCTCAACTGTAAATGATAACCGTACAGATGATTGGTATCAGTGGGATGTGATGTGGCAAGGATTTATAGACAATTGTGGTGATAACATGGATTTCTATGGTATTCATATATACGATTGGTCTGTAGGTGAAACAGGTAAAGGCGTGGTACGTACTGGTGGTCATGTAGAAGCGATGCTTGACATGTTAGAATGGTATGATATTGAAAAATTTGGCTACAAAAAAGACATCGTTTTATCTGAGTTTGGTGCTGTTTCTGGTTGGATTAATGATCAGGAAATGGAACGAAAAGCTTGGGAAAACCTTAGACCGTTTAATGGAATGTTTATGCAATTCCTTGAACGACCATCTCATGTAGTATATTCTATGCCTTTTGCTCCTGTTAAAGCAGAGTGGGGTGATGTTAGAGATGCAAATGGAAATGTAACAACTCGTTATGGTTCTGTATTAATGGATAGAGTAGATCCTAATTGTACTGCTTATGATGCTTCTTGTGAGTGGGTTTGGTCAGATTTTGTGAAATGGTATGAGCTGTGGAGAGATGTAGACGGAACTCGTATTGATACAAAAGCAACTGATAGAGATATTCAAGTAGATGCATATGTTGATCAAAATAAAGTCTACCTTATTGTCAATAACTTACAATTTGATGAAGCAACAGTAGATTTAAATCTTTTTGATACGAAAGCCACTAAAGTTCAGTCAGTAGAAAAGAGATACATGTATTTTGATGAGAATATTGGAACTACAGGTGGAGTTGCTTTAGATGAAACATTGTTAAAAACAGCTCCTGGTACTTTAACCATTTCAGGTGGGGGTACGGTGATCTTAGTTTATCATTTAGAAAATAACCTAGAATTAGACCAAACGTCTGTAGAAGAAAAATATATGGGCCTTGCGCTAAATCAAGGAACTACTTCTATTGGAGGTCTATTATTTAGAAAAGAAGTACCTGGGCGTACACCAATGACAACCAATATTAATAATGTTGTAGTGCCATCAAAAGGCGAAGCAACTTTAAGATTCTCTGGTAAATTCCCTGAAAATGCACTTGTACCTGCTTATATCACTGTAAATGGTAATAACCTAGATTATGACACAGATTGGAGAGGTGAATACAAAGATTCTAGAAATTTTTGGTTCGGTACAATGGAAGTAGATGTTCCTGTAGAATATCTTCAAGAAAATAATGAAGTAGTGATTGAAATTCGTGGAAATAAAGTGACCTATACTACTGTATCTCTACAAGTATTTGATATGTCTACTACACCTGTTCGTTCGTCTGATATTTCTAGCCTAATAGCCTTAAATGATTTATCGTTATTAGATGGAACATTTGATTTAATGAATGGAAAATCAAAAGCTTTAGAAGTAACTTTTGTACCTGAAAATGCTACCAACAAGAAAATCAGCTGGACATCTTCAGATGAATCAAGTGTTTCTGTTGACGAATTTGGTGTTGTTACAGCACATGCTGATGCAGGAGAAGTAACAATTACAGCTACATCAGATGATGGAGGTATTGTAAAATCAATTGTAGTACAAGCAATTCCATATCAATCAACACCAATAACTGAGGTAATGATAGATCAAGGAGATACATTTGAATCTGAAGTTCTTATCACAACACCTTTAACACTTACTGTTCTACCAGAAGAAGCAGCAAATTATGACGTTGTTTGGTCTTCTTCTAATGAGTCAGCGGTTACTGTTGATCATGTAACAGGTAAAATTTCAGGTTTAAAAATCGGAGAGAAATCTACTGTAAAAGCTACTGTTGTTGATACAGAAAATGGAGGAACGATATTTACTACCGAAACAGAAGTAACTGTAGTAATAAGTGGTGATGAAAAAGTATATTGTTTTGATTATTCTGATGCCTTAGTTGGTGAAGATTCTTATACCTTCAATCTTTCAGTAAATGCTTTGGCGGGAAGAACATTAAAAGCAGAATTATTAAAAGGTGGAGTTGTTTTGGGTAGTTCTGAAGAACTTACAAAATCTAATGGAGAACAATTTATCTCTACAACAATAGATTTGGATAATTTAGCGGCCATCGGTTCGGATTATACTTTAAGACTTACTTTACTTGATGGAAATTCATCTCTTTCTACATGTGAAAGTGCACTATCAATTGAAGGTCCAATAGTACCTTTGTCAATTGAGGTAAAAGAATGGTTAAGAACAGTTCAAGTAGGAGAGCAAATACCAATTGAGGTAAATATTACTCCAGAAAATGCTTATGATAAATCATTGACTTGGGAAATTATCTCTGGTGCTGACGTAATATCTATTCAAGATGGAATCATTACAGGTAATAAAGCGGGAGTTGCAGAGGTGAAAGGTATCTCTAATGGAAATAATGAGGTGGTTACCGAAATCATTACGATAACTTGCCAAGATGAAGCTCCTTTAGTTGCGCCATCATCTATTCTTTTATCAAAAAGAACGGCTGTATTCCCAAATAGCTCATTACCTATGAAAGTATTAGGCTTTGAACCAGAATGGGCAAATGCAACAGAATTAGAATGGTCAGCGAGCAATAATTTAGTATCTGTAGACGGAAATGGTCTTGTAGTAGCAGGAAGTGAGGAAGGTAAAGTGACCGTTACAGCAACTTCTGTTACAGATCCTAATGTAACAGCATCATTAGAAATTTCAGTAGGCAAAGTAATTTATGTAGAAGCAGAAGACTTTGATGATAAATTTGGTGATGAATTAGGAATATATGAACCTTCAGCTGGAGTAAAAGGAATCAATGCAGTGAAAACGGGGAACTATGTAGTATATCAAATTTATTTCCCTTCTGCAGGAGATTACACAGTTACATTTTATGCAGGTACCGCAGCAGCTGATGCTAAAGTAGAAATGTATGTGGATAGCCAACTTCAAGGAAGTACTTCCATTGAAAATAATGGATGGGATAATTTCCAACCTTATCAACTTACAGAAAAAGTAAGCATTTCATCAGAAGGTATACATGAGATTGGAGTAGTTGCTTCAGGATCTACGGCTTACCAATGGAACATGGAACATTTTGAAATGAAGTTTGATGGCGATGTTGGTTGTCAAGAGTTAACTTCAGTAAGTTTAGAGTCGGAGTACCGTATATCCAACTGTCAATCTTTAGAATTAAATTACTCTAAACTTCCAATTACGGCATGCGAACCTAATCAAGTTGTATGGTCAATTGATAATGAATCAGTTGCTACTGTTGATCAGAGTGGAGTACTTGTTGGAGTATCAGTAGGTACAGCTGTGGTTAAATTAACGACAGAATTGGGTGAAGAAACGGCTCAAGTAATCGTATCAGAAGCATCTGCACTTACATCAGTAGAGATTTTACCAGCAATTAGAATGGTAGCAGAAGGAGGAACGCTTCAGCTTTCTGCAGAAGTTTTACCATTAGATGTATGTAATAATAACGTGACTTGGAGTACAAGTGATGAAACTGTAGCGACTATTAGCAGTACAGGTTTATTACAAGCGTTAGAAGCCACAGCAGGTAAAGAAGTAACTATTTCAGCCACCTCAATGGTAGATAATTCAATTATTGGTACAGCGACTATTTCTATTAAAGCAGCACCTGAAGATATTGTAATTGAAGCAGAAGACTTTGATAGAACAGGAGGAACTTTTGATGATGGTAATGTTCCTTTGGGAGTGAATTTAGCCGAAGACGTAGGTATTAACTGGGTAAATTCAGGAGATTATGTAGAATTTGATATCAATTTAGAACCAGGAGTTTATAGTGTAAAGTATTTAATATCTACACCATCTGATAATGCAGAAGTAACTATTACATTGAACGAACAATCTATCGTAACTCCTGTAACTAATAATGGATCTTGGGATGATTACCAAGAACTAAAAGCGGACGGTTCGATTGATATAACCACTGCAGGAGAATATACTTTACGTATCGAAGCAACAGGTACACATGATTGGCAATGGAATTTAGATAAGATTATCTTGATGAGAGCAGAAATGGCTCAAGCATGTGAAATTACTAGTGTTGCTGTAGTTGAACAAGATCAAAAAATCTACGTTGGTCAAACATTAAGTTTAACTGCTAATATAGAATCTACAGGTGATTGTGAAGAAACAGTAATGTGGATATCTTCAAATGAAAGCATAGCAACTGTAGATAGTAAAGGACTAGTAACAGCTGTAGCAATTGGTACAGTAGAAATTACGGCATCAGTAGATAACACTACAGATAAAACAGTAATTACGATCGAAGAAACAGAGGAAGAGGAGGAAGAAGAAGAAGATGTCATCTTCGTTACGGGAATTACTCTATCAGAGACTAGTATTGAATTATCTGAAGGGATGAGTAGCCAACTATCTGCAGCTATTGCCCCTGCAAATGCGACGAATCTTGTTTTTACATGGTCGTCTTCAGATAACAGTGTAGTAACAGTTGATAATACAGGGTTACTTGAAGCTAAAAGTATCGGAACTGCTGAAGTAACAGTAACAACAGATGATGGAGGATTTACTGCTTCTGTGGTTGTTAAGGTAGTCGGAGAAGTACTTTCAACTTCTGATCAGCTTAAAAGTGCTTTATCAATTTACCCTGTTCCAACAGATGATTATGTTGAATTTTCGAATGTTGCTAACGGCCGTTATGAGTTCCAAGTAACAGATATGAATGGTAAGGTATTGATTTCAGAAATTATTGAATACCAACCAGGGTTTAAATTGGAAGTGGGTCATTTACCTTCGGGCTTATATATTGTAAGTATTCATGGTGGTGACTTACATGAATACTTAAAATTACAGATCAAATAATAAAAACTCACAGTTCTTTTTTATAGAGCTGTGAGTACAAAAAGATTTTTAATGGGATGACTTTCGTTCATCACAATTGATAAGGAAATCGACCCCTTTTTAGTCATCTCATTTAAAATGAAACATATTTCTTAACAAAAATCAGCCTATTGGAGTTATTCAATAGGCTGATTTTTTTAACATTGATAATGTTAAGATTTAATATATCGTCTTAATCTTTATTAAACTCTAAATCTTTCAAGGAATATTACAGTAAAATAAAGTAGATCTCACTAGTATTTATAATCTTTATAGTTCAAAACTTATCTGAGTTAACACAACTACTCATCAAAACATTTAGGAATATGAAAAATTTAAAAAACATTTGGCTAACAATCAGTGCTTGTATAGGTATTGCTTTCTTAGTGACTTCATGTTCTTCCACTAAGATTACAACAGATTATAATCCGGGAACGAACTTTAATCAATATAAAACATTTAGCTTATTGCCTTGGCAGGGGAATTCTGCTTCAACTAAGGTAACTGCTTTTGATAGAGAAAGAGTTAAGAACGCTGTCATTGCAAACATGCAGCAATTAGGATATACTTATTCTGAGCAAGATACTACAGCCGATTTACAAGTCGGAATGGTATTTACGACAAAAGAAAAGAAAAGTGTAACATCGTATAACGCTGGTTATGGTGGATGGTATGGCCCTTGGGGTGTAGGTGCCACTCATTATTCAGAATACGATTATACAGAAGGTACTTTTGTAATTGATGTATTTGATACAGCCGCTAAGCAATTGTTATGGGAAGCTGCTGCAGTAAGTACATTATCTGAAAAGCAAGAAAGTCCTACAATAAGAGAAAGAAATATTAATCGTTTTATCAAAAGTATATTTAAGAAGTACCCCACTCAACCTGGGAGTAACTAATTAAAAAAAGTTGATGAAATAAAAAAGGCGATCTCAGTTCTGAGATCGCCTTTTTCTATATTATATTTTTAATTATTCTATTCTACTTTTAATATGATAATCATTTCTATCTGGTTGATTTAATGATACCATTTCTGCTATAAAACCTGTCATGAACATCTGTGTACCGATAATGACTGCAGTTAAAGCCAAATAGAAAAGAGGTTTTTCTGTTACTTCTCTATCAATTGGTAAACCATTTATTGATAAATAGACTTTTTCGATAAGTAACCACAGTGCTGAAATAGTACCTGTTAAGAAAGATAATGAACCTAATGTACCAAAAAAGTGCATTGGAGCTTTCTTAAATCTAGAGACAAAAGTAATTGACATTAGATCTAAAAAGCCATTTACAAAACGTTCCAACCCAAATTTGGTCGATCCATATTTTCTAGCTTGATGTATTACTGGTTTCTCACCAATCTTACCGAATCCATGCCATTTGGCAATAACAGGAATGTATCTATGCATTTCACCGTACACCTCAATGACCTTCACAACATCTAATTTGTAGGCTTTAAGCCCACAATTCATATCATGAAGTTTAATACCAGATAAGGCTCTAGTTGCAGCATTATATATTTTAGTAGGAATTGTTTTAGTGATAGGGTCGTATCTTTTTTCTTTCCAACCCGATACAATATCAAAATCCTCTTCTAATATCATTCTTCTTAGTTCCGGAATCTCATCAGGACTATCTTGAAGATCAGCATCCATAGTAATAACTACTTCTCCTGAAACTTCTTGAAAACCCATTTGAAGAGCAGCAGATTTACCGTAATTTCTTAAAAATCGAATAGCTTTAATCCAAGAATATTTCTCTTTTAGCTGACAAATAATTTCCCACGAATTATCAGTACTTCCATCATCAATCAAACACACTTCTCCCACCAAGTTTTCTTGTTTAAAAACTCTTGCTATCCAATCAATAAGTTCAGGAAGAGATTCTGACTCATTTAATAAAGGAACGACAATGGAAACATCAATTTTATGATCCGTAGACATATTTTCTTATGAGTTTAAAATTAAACGGCTTCTGGATTTTCTTGCTTTAAAATTCCTGCAACACCAAGAGCAAGAAGACAAGACATAATTGATGCAAAAATAAAGGCAATGAGAAAAGGAATAGGAGTACCCATCATCCATTCTACCATTTTTATCGACTGCTCTAATTGTTCATCTGTTATCTGAGGGTTAGATTCCATTTCCTTTACTGTAACATCTACTGCTTGTTCAATAAAGCTAGAATCAATAAATGCTACATAAAAATAATTAAGCAAATTAGAGATAAATGAAGAAATTACTCCCATTAATGCACCAATTTTAAACCCTTCTTTAAAAGGTAAATAACCTTCGCAATCATTTTTATATTCTCTAGTTGCCATAAACATAGCAACAGCAGTTACAACCATTCCTAACATGCCTAAGAATTGATCTTGGCTTTTTTCCATCATCATTAAAAAGATAGAATACCCGAAAGAAAATACACCTGCAATAGCAGCATATTTCATGGCAACGGGAAATTTCTTTGGTTGTTCTTTTTCGTAAATATCCATATCAAAAAATTAATTTAATAGTTTCTTTAGTTCGTTTAATTTCATCATTGCATCTAATGGTGTCATGGTATTAATATCTAAATTTTCCATTTCTTCCTTTAGTTTTTTAGCAATAGGATCTGATGCTGTATCAAATATAGAAAGTTGATAATTCTCTTTAGGAACTTCTTTAATTTTTTCTTTATTTTTCTCTTTTCTTTTATCCTCTTCGAGGTGATCTAAGATTTCTTCTGATCTTCTTACTACAGTATTAGGCATACCAGCCAATTGTGCTACATGAATACCAAAACTATGTTCGCTTCCTCCTTCTTTCAGTTTTCTAAGGAAGATAATTTTCTTTTGATATTCTTTAACTGATACACTAAAGTTCTTAATTCGAGGGAAATCTACTGCCAGCTCATTCAATTCATGATAGTGAGTGGCAAATAATGTCTTCGCCCTAGCTTTTTGATGATTATGCAGATATTCTACAATCGCCCAAGCAATAGAAACACCATCATAAGTACTTGTTCCTCTACCAATCTCATCCATTAAGACTAGAGAACGATCAGAAATATTATTAAGTATACTTGCCGTTTCTGTCATCTCTACCATAAAAGTAGATTCACCTTTAGAAAGGTTATCTGATGCACCCACTCTAGTAAATACCTTATCAACTATACCAATTTGAGCAGCAGAAGCAGGTACAAAAGAACCCATTTGTGCCATCAATACAATTAATGCCGTCTGACGTAATAAAGCTGATTTACCCGACATGTTTGGTCCTGTAATAACCATAATCTGTTGTTCTTGATTGTCTAAGAAAACATCATTAGGTATATAAGGATCATCTGCAGAAAGTTGTCTTTCAATTACAGGGTGGCGTCCATCTTTAATATCAAGCGACTGATCATCTGTGATTGTTGGCTGTGTATATTGATATTCTAGTGCATTAAGAGCAAAAGAAAGGAGGCAATCCACCTTCGCAAGCGTCGAAGCGGTTTGTTTAATAGGAGTAATATACTTGTTGGCTGTATGTACCAAGTCCATAAAAATCTTATTCTCAATCACCGAAATCTGAGATTCAGCATTTAGAATTTTCTCCTCATATTTTTTCAATTCCTCTGTAATGTACCTTTCTGCATTTACTAGGGTAGATTTACGAATCCACTCCTGAGGAACTTTATCTCTATGTGTATTTCGAACTTCTAAATAGTAGCCGAAAACTTTATTGTAACCAATTTTTAAAGAAGGAATTCCTGTGCGTTCACTTTCTCTTTCCTGTATCTTCTGAAGAAAATCTTTTCCGGAGTGAGAAATCAATCTTAGTTCATCCAAGTCTTTGTCAACTCCCTCTCTAATCATACTTCCCTGGGCAGGGTTGATCGGAGGATTATCTTGAAGTTGTTGTTCGATGCGTTCCACTAAAACATCACAAGTATTGATGTGGTCCGCTATCTCTTTTATTTCTGAGGCCTGACAACCAGAAAGTAGCTTTTTGATGGGTGCAGAATGTTGCAGTGCTTTTTTGATATACACCAATTCTCTTGGGTTGACTCTTCCCACCGCCACTTTTGATATCAAGCGTTCTACATCATTTACTTGTCTTAAGTGAGCGAGTACATCTTCTGCTGTATCTTCATTTTCGACAAAGTAATTGACTACAGCTAATCGGTGGTCAATACTTTTCTTTTCTTTTAAAGGAAGAACCGTCCATTTTTTCATCAAACGCGCCCCCATAGGAGTAACACACTGATCTAAAATATCAATAAGAGGTATACCGCCATCATTTTGAGGATAAATCAATTCTAAGCTTCTAGCAGTAAACTTATCTAACCAAACATATTTATCTTCTTGAATTCTACTGATCTGATGAATATGTTCTATTTGATGGTGTTCTGTAAGTTCTAGGTAGTTAAGAATTGCACCTGCAGCAATAATCGCTAAAGGCAGGTTTTCTATACCAAACCCTTTAAGGTTTTTTGTTTTAAAATGATTTGTCAGCTTCTCGTAAGCATACTCAGAAGTATAGACCCAGTCATCCTGACGGAAAGTAGGGTAGGTATCACCAAAAATATCTTTGTATTTATCCTGATCATTTCTGCAGTAGAGCACTTCTGATGGAGAAAACCCTTGTAGAAGTTTATCAATGTAGTTCTGATCGCCTTGTGCTACAAAAAACTCACCAGTAGAAATATCAAGGAAAGAAATACCAAGTTGATCTTTGACAATGTGTACTGCGCATAAATAATTATTTTGTTTTACACTTAGTACATTATCATTCATAGAAACACCAGGAGTAACCAACTCAGTAATGCCTCTTTTAACCACACCTTTTGCGGTTTTAGGGTCTTCTAATTGGTCTACAATAGCAACTCTTTGCCCAGCCTTAACTAATTTAGGCAAATAGGTATCTAAAGCATGATGTGGAAATCCAGCTAACGCCATCTCAGAAGCAGCTCCATTAGAACGCTTCGTTAGAACGATATCAAGAATTTTACTTGCAGTAACTGCATCATCACCAAATGTCTCATAAAAATCACCAACTCTAAACAGTAACATCGCTGTTGGATGTTTTGCCTTAATGGCATTAAACTGTTTCATCATGGGTGTTTCTTTTTTCTCTTTAGTTTTCCCTTTTGCCAATGTATTTGCCAATTTAATTCATCTTCAGAAGCAAAATATTATTTCAGAATTGCTTCAAATACTCCAATCAACAAATTTAGGAAATGAGAAGTAGAATTCACTATACATTTATCACTAATCAAAAAAAAAGGGATATCACAAAGTGAAATCCCTTTTGCACGATCTTAACTAATCTACTACCTAATCAATTTTTTATTATCCTTGTTTAATCGAACGACTGAATAGTAATTTGGTTGCGTAATTTCTATTTTTTAACAAAACCGCTTTCATTTTAACCTCATTTTAATTTTTAAAAAGGTGATTTATCTGATTTATAGGAAATTAATAGAGAATATTTATACCTCTAAAATGTTGATTTAGTGTTGTTTAATGTCAAAAAAATCTAAATAAAGTACATAAAAGGGTTAGATAATTGATAATAAATTGATTAAGAGTACATTTTTTAAGACTTTTGTGTGCTAATTCATATGCAACCGCATGAATCATCTGACGTGTTGGAAGAGAAGAACGGTATTCATGCTATGAGCAAATCAACTTATGCATAATTTTAATACGCTTAAAGAATTTTTAGAAGAACCAAGAAATGTGGTCATCATACCACATACAAAACCAGATGCAGATGCCATAGGATCAGCTTTGGGTTTATCTTGGTACCTAAGAAAAGACGAGCACAACACTACTGTTTTATCGCCAAATGCTTATCCATCATTTTTACATTGGATGCCAGGCCATGAAGAAGTAGTTATTCACGATAAAGAACAACCAGAAATATCAGAGGACATTATTAATAAAGCTGATGTTATTTTTTGTGTTGATTTTTCTGCATTGAGCAGAATAGAGGATCTAGGTCCAATGGTCGAAAAGCAATTAAGTAATAAGACTATTGTGATGATTGATCACCACAGAGGTAAAGTAGAGTTTGCTGATTATGAACTTTGGGATATTGATGCCGCTGCTGCAGCTCAATTAATCTATGAGTTTATTGACTTAGACGAAGGGACTCAAAAAATTGATCAACGTATCGCAGCATGTCTATATGCAGGTATTGTTACAGATACAGGATCGTTTAAATACCCTAGTGTAAGTAGTAGAACATTACGTATTGCCGCCGCTTTAAAAGATACAGGCTTAGATACAGCAAGGTTATACAATCTAATATATGACAATAACACAGAGAGAAGATTACGTTTCTTGGGTCATGCATTAAAAGAAAACCTTACTTTTTGGTCTGATTTAAATACAGGTTTTTTTACAGTATCTCAAGACGACAGAGACAATTATAAGCTACAATCTGGAGACACAGAAGGATTAGTGAATTATGCTTTGTCTGTGAATGGAATTAAGATTGCAGGTATATTTAAAGAAACAGACGAAAGAGACGGTATTAAAGTATCCTTACGTTCTATTGGCGACTTTTCTGTAGCAGATTTAGCTGCAGAGCATTTTAATGGCGGAGGTCATAAAAATGCAGCAGGTGGCAGAGTAGATGGAATGACTATTGATGAGGCTGTAGCCTTATTTAAAAAAGTTTTAGAAGAGAAACTGAAATAGATTTATATTAAAACTAAATATGCAAATTACAAAGAAAATTGCAGTAGGTATCCTTATGTTGGGTGCTGTTGCATGTACTAAAAAAACTCAATCTGGTAGAGAGTTTGATGTAGTTGAGAACGGAAATGGAGTGAAGCCAATCGAAAACAACGTTATCGAATTTAAATTCAAAATTTCTGATGACAAAGATTCAACTCTTTTCGAAAACTCAATGATGGGTAGAGGAGAATATGAAATGTTTGTTATTCCTCCCGATTCAGTTTTCAAAAAAGCAATTGCTGAAGGTCAACAAATTGATCCTATTATCGAGATGTTAATGATGGCACATGAGGGTGATTCTACTCAAATGACTATCGTAGCTAAAGATTTCTTTGGTAAAATGTTACCTCCATTTGTGAAGGATAGCTTAGATGTAGTTACTGTAGGTCTTCGTTTATCAAGAGTTTTTGATAACAGAGAAGATTATACTCAAGTAAAAGAAGCAGAAGCTGAAGAAGACGCAAAGGCACAAATTGCTATTGATGATAAATTAATTCAAGATTACCTTTCTAAAAACAATATCAACGGGGTTCAAAAAACTGAATCAGGTTTGTATTATGTAATCACTCAAGAAGGTAAAGGACCACAACCACAAAATGGTGATAACGTAGAAGTTCACTATACTGGTACTTTGTTAGATGGGTCTAAATTTGATTCTTCTTTAGATCGCGGGCAACCATTACCGTTCGTATTGGGTCAAGGTAGAGTAATCAAAGGTTGGGATGAAGGTATCGCTTTGTTAAACAAAGGTGCTAAAGCTACTTTGTACGTTCCTTCTCCGTTAGCTTATGGTCAAAGAGCAATGGGAGCGCAAATCCCTGCAAACTCGGTACTTAAGTTTGATGTAGAATTGGTAAACTTCTCTTCACCAGAAGCACCAAACACAAAATAATTTAAGAATTAAGATAAGTTTCTTAAATAGACTTATAAATAGATAATATATTATAATACAACAAATTTACCATTATTAATATTGGTAAATTTGTTGTTATTGGAAATGTGGATTTTAACTGCCTCTTGTTGAATACATTAAGTGGAAATCTAATTAAATAAAAACCTACTTATCTTATGAACAATACTTACAACAATTTCTTTAAATTTATTATATCTGCTGGCTTCTTATTAGCTATGACAGGTTGTCTAAAAAATGATATTGTAGATTATGTAGCTCAAGATACTCAAACACTTGAAAACTACTTAAACGACAATAATATTGACTATTTTAAAACATCATCGCTAGGTTCAGGTTACGGAGTGTATATTACTCCAAACGAGGGTATTTTATTCCCACCTGCAAAACCAGATGATAGTGGCCATGATATACGTATCATTGAGTCAACTCTTGATCTTAGAAGGTTTGATCAAAGTTTGATTGGTAATGAGCAAGTTGATACAGACCCAGATAACTTGGTGACTCAAGTATTTTTAAAGGATTCTACTTACACATTTGCAATGCGTAGAGGTGCCATATGTTTAGGTTACTTAGATGCTGTAATAAACTTAAGAGGAACAGAAATTCCTGAAAGAGTGTATATCCCTTCTTATTTAGCCTTTGGAGGTACTTCTTCTTCAGGTATTGGTCTTCAGTTTAATGATATCATAACTGCTGAAAAATTACAAATTAAAGCGGTAAGAAATGTTTATTCTCAAGCCGAGCATGAAAAATCTTTAGCACAACAATATGCTCAAGATTCAATTCCAGGATTCAGTGGAATTGAAAATGATACACTATTTAGTAACTCTTCGATTGTTGAAGAAGAATGGGGTAAAGATGGTATACCATTAGAAATACCTGATTACATCGTTAAGAAAACAGTTACTGATGGTAGCGGAGATGTTATATCTATAGGTGATACTGTAAATGTGCGTTATGAAGGTAAATTTATTAGTGTTACTTCTCCAGATAGAGAAAGTTTAGTTTTCGATTCAAATATTGATTCAGATACACCATTGAACTTAAGAGTTTACGAAAGTGCTAAAGCTGCTCGTGACGAAAATGCCACTACTCAAGTGATTAATGGTTGGTATAAAGCATTAAGAACAATGAAATACGGAGAATCTGCTATCTTTGTAATGCCTTCACATACGGCATACTGGGAAACAGGAGACAATCCACAAACTTTTGACTTGTTCAAAAGAATTCGTCCATTTAAAACACTTGTGTTTAAAATAACAGTGGAAGAAAAAGATTAAGATAATTAGTCATTTACTTTATCAAATTATGCAATTACGCATTCCATATTACTTTTTATTATTCGCTGCATGTTTTAGCATTTTCTCTTGTACTGAAAAGAGCGATGTGCTAGAAGATATTGATGAAAATGCAGCTGAAGATTTTTTAATTAGACAATACATTATTGCAGATAGTGTATTTGTTGCTGATAATGACAGCGATGTAGATCAATACCTGAAATTTGGGGTATACATGACCTCTACAGGTACAACTACAGGGCAACCTATAGATCCAGATCGTAAAATTAGTTTTGGTGATTCAATTCACGTAACTTATACAGGATGGGTAAGAGGTCCAGAGGCTGTTCCTTTTGATAGTAATGTTTTAACAGGAGTACCTTTTGAGGTAGTTTTAGGAAAAACATCTGTTATTGAGGGGTGGAATATTGCGTTATTTGAAATGCATGAACATGAGATAGCTAAAGTGGTTATTCCATCACAGTATGGATATGGTGTGGCAGGAAGCCCTCCTAATATACCAGGTAGATCTTCTCTCATTTTTACCATGCAAATAGATAGTTTATGGAAAACTGATGAGCAATAAGAATTCTGAACGGAAGACTTATAACTTGTAGTCATAGATAAAAACCGAAGAAATAGGAATAATTTCTTCGGTTTTTTTTATTTAGTAGCAAAAAATGTGAATAATCACATATATCTTCTATCATCTATTTATTGAATATCGTTTAATTACATTAAATTTGTTTCGATTATCTATTCCCTATAATAGATTGTCAATTCTATAAGATTACACATTTTTAAAAAACATATATGTTAGAATCAATAACCAAAGTATTTTCAAAGGTTTTTGGTACAAAATCAGAAAGGGACCTTAAGAAAATTACCCCTTATATTGAAAAGATTAATACAGAATATCAAAAGCTTCAAAGTATTTCTGATGATGAATTAAGAGGTAAAACCGCTTATTTCATTGATTATATCGAAAAAGGGCTAAATGATATTGATGTTCAAATTGATGAGTTAAAGCAGTCTGTTGATAATGATCCTAAGTTAGATTTGGCTTTTAAAGACAAGGCTTTCAAGGATATCGATAAATTAAAGAAAGACCGTAACGATAAGTTAGAAGAAATTCTATTGGACCTTTTACCGCAAGCTTTTGCAGTGGTAAAAGAAACAGGTCGTAGATATACAGAAAATAAATCAATAGTAGTTACTGCTTCAGATTATGACCGTGAAATGGCGGCAAAATATGAGAATGTAACTATTGATGGGGAAAAAGCAACTTGGGCAAACAAGTGGTTAGCTGCTGGTACTGAAGTAGAATGGAATATGATCCACTACGATGTACAATTATTGGGTGGTATCTTCCTTCATCAAGGAAAAGTAGGTGAAATGATGACGGGTGAAGGTAAAACACTCGTAGGTACATTACCTGCTTACTTAAATGCTTTAGCAAAACGAGGTGTGCATGTTGTAACTGTCAACGACTATCTTGCAAAGCGTGACTCAGAATGGAATGCTCCTTTATTCCAGTTCCACGGGTTATCTGTAGATTGTATTGATAAGCATCAACCTAACTCAGACTCAAGAAGAAAAGCTTACCGTGCAGACATCACTTATGGTACAAATAACGAATTTGGTTTCGATTACCTACGTGATAATATGGCTAGAGATAAGGACGATCTTGTGCAAAGAGAACATCACTTTGCAATGATTGATGAGGTTGACTCCGTTCTTATTGATGATGCTAGAACTCCATTGATTATCTCAGGTCCTGTACCAAAAGGAGATCAACAAGAAGAGTTTGCAGAGTTAAGACCTAAAGTTCAAACATTAGTTGATGAGCAACGTAAGCAGGCTCAAAAAATGTTGAACGAAGCAAAAAAATTAATTAAAGAAGGAGATAAGACTCAAGGTGGTTTACAATTACTAAGAGTGCATAGATCACTTCCAAAATATAAACCTCTAATCAAATTCCTTGGTGAAGAAGGAATGAAACAATTGCTACAAAAAGTAGAAGGTGAATACATGCAGGATAATAACCGCCGCATGCCAGAAGCTGATGAGCCATTGTTATTTGTAATTGAGGAAAAGAACAACAGTGTAGAGTTAACAGAGAATGGTATCAAAACCGTTACTGGCCATAACTCCCCTGACTTCTTTGTACTTCCAGACTTGGCAACAGGTATTGGTAAAATTGAAAACGACCCTGAGAAATCAGACGAAGAAAAAATCGAAGCTAAAGATGCTTTGATTGCTGACTTCGATACGAAATCTCAACGTATTCACTTAATGAAACAATTGCTTAAAGCATATACTTTATTCGAAAAAGATATCGATTATATCTTGGTCGACAATAAAGTGAAAATTGTTGATGAGCAAACAGGTCGTGTCATGGAAGGTCGTCGTTATTCAGATGGTCTTCACCAAGCATTGGAAGCGAAAGAAAATGTAAAAATTGAAGATGCTACTCAAACTTATGCGACAGTAACACTTCAAAACTACTTCCGTATGTACCATAAATTAACTGGTATGACGGGTACGGCAATTACTGAAGCAGGTGAATTCTGGGAAATCTACGAATTAGACGTAGTCACTGTACCAACTCACCGTCCAATTATTCGTGATGATAGAGAGGACTTTGTGTATAAAACTGTACGAGAAAAATTCAATGCAGTAGCAGAAGAAGTTCTTAAATTAGTGGAGCAAGGTCGTCCAGTATTGGTGGGTACTACTTCGGTAGAAAACTCTGAAATTATGTCTCGTTTATTAAAAATGAGAGGTATTGATCACCAAATATTGAATGCCAAGCAACATGGTCGTGAAGCAGAGGTAGTAGCAAAAGCGGGTCAGTCAGGTGCCGTAACTATTGCAACCAACATGGCCGGTCGTGGTACTGATATTAAATTACCAGCAGAAGTAAAAGGTGCAGGTGGTTTAGCTATTATTGGTACTTCAAGACACGAATCTCGTCGTGTAGACCGTCAGTTAAGAGGTCGTTCTGGTCGTCAAGGTGATCCAGGATCAACGCAATTCTTTGTTTCTTTAGAAGATAACTTGATGCGTTTATTCGGTTCAGAGCGTATAGCATCAGTAATGGATAGATTAGGTCTTGAGGAAGGTGAAGTAATTCAGCACTCAATGATTACTAAGTCAATCGAAAGAGCTCAAAGAAAAGTAGAGGAAAACAACTTTGCTATTCGTAAGCGTCTATTAGAGTATGATGATGTGATGAACTACCAAAGAGAAGTGATCTACCGTCGTCGTAGAAATGCTTTATTTGGAGATCGTCTTCAAGTAGATATCATGAACACTTTCTTTGATGTTTGTGGTAATATTGCAGAAACTCATGTAGGTAACTACGAAGGTTTTAAATTAGATGCATTAAAAGTTTTAGGTGTATCTACTGAAATAAATCAAGATGGATTCCATGAGTTAAATGAAGAACATTTAACACAAGAATTATACAAAGAGGCTTTAGAACATTATAAGTCTAAAAATCAATCGATTTGGGAAAAAGCAAAACCTATCTTCGAAAAAGTAAAAGAAGAAAGAGGTGGAGTGGTAGAAAACATTGTAATGCCATTTACAGATGGCCATAGAATGTTCCAAATCAATGTGAACTTAGACAACGCTTTAGAGTCTGATGGAGATGAAGTAGGAACGGCATTGGCTCAAAGTGCTACTCTTGCAGTGATTGACCATTTATGGAAAGATCACTTAAGAGAAATGGATGAGTTGAAACAACAAGTTCAAAATGCAGTTCACGAGCAGAAAGATCCATTATTGATTTACAAGTTTGAGTCATTCAATTTGTTTAAATCGTTTATTGCTGAGGTGAATGATGAAATTATTTCATTCTTATCGAAGGCGAGAATTCCTGTTCAGGAACAACCTCCAATGCCTGCGGCTCCTCAACAACAAAGAAGACCAGAACCACAAGTAACAGCGTCAAAAGCTGATGCAGGTTCTTCTTTAGGAAATGATCCTAAACCTCAGATTCCTCAAGGTCAAGGTGCACCCCAAGCACCAAGAGCTCCTGTCGAAGTTGTAAAACCAAGAAACAGTGATAAAACCTATTCTAGAAACGATCGTGTTAATGTGAAATATCAAAACGGTACGGTGAAAGAAGGGGTGAAATACAAAACTGTTGAGGCAGATATAGAAAACGGTAATTGCGTGATCTTAGAATCATAGTCAATTAAGTAAATATATTTAACCCTTAAATGAAAAGGAGTCTCCTTTTTGAAGGGTATTCAGGAATGATATGACTACATTTAGTTGTATCATTCCTGTTCTTACAAATAGCAACCTCCATTTGGAGCTGTATATTATCTAAATCTTTATTATGAAGTTACTCTTACGATTTTTAATAGTGAGTTTATTTTTGGGAGCTGTAGCTTGTAAACCCTCTCAAACAACATCATCATCTTCTTCATCGACTGTAATCACAAATACAGATTTTGCTTCATACATGCCTGTTCCAGAACATGTAGAAGAAGTATCAAAACCCCAGGATATAGAAGAAACAGTTACTTCAAATACCTTACCTACGGGTGATGTAAACGAAGAAGTGAATACCATTCTTGGAGACCTTGCATCAAGAGATCTAGGAGGAATCCCTATTTATAGAATCATGGTATATTCTGGTAGCAATAGAGCTAGAGCAGAAGATGTGGTATATAATCTAAAAGAACGTTTTGGTAATTATGAAGTAGAACTTACTTTTGAACAACCAAATTACAAGGTGAAAGCGGGTTACTATTACGATAGATTAACTGCCCACGCAGAGCATACTAAAATTAAAAGAAAGTACAGAACATCATTTTTGATAAAAGAAAAAATGAATGTGGATGATGTGCAAGCTAGAATATCAAAAGCGGAGGAAAGAAAAAATGCATCTGAATTAGAAGATAATGAAGAAAATGAGGATTAATCATTAAATTCTGAGAGAATAAAAAAGCGAGGCTAACTTATTTTAAAATGAGTTAGCCTCGCTTTTTACTTTATCTAAGTATGATGAAAATTCATTAAACTCAGGTAATTATTTTTTATTGAGACGGTATTATTGAAATGCCGTATTGAGTAGTTTACTTCTTTTTATTTGATTGTCGAATTGACGAAGCAATATCATCCCAAACAGGAGAAGGTATGGCATCTAAATGGTTAAACTCTCCAGCACCTTTTAGCCATTCACCACCATCTATGGTAACCACTTCTCCATTCATATAAGCAGAGAAATCAGACATTAAATAAGCAGCTAAATTGGCCAACTCTTGATGTTCTCCCACGCGACCTACTGGTACTTTTCCAGCCTCATCAAATTGCTCTCTAATATTTTCAGGGAATAATCTATCCCATGCACCTTTTGTTGGAAATGGCCCTGGAGCAATCGCATTGGCACGAATGCCATATTTTGCCCATTCTACAGCTAATGATCTAGTGAGTGCTAATACTCCAGCTTTTGAACATGCTGAAGGAACCACAAATCCCGAACCTGTGGAAGCATAAGTAGTGACAATATTTAGCATTACCCCTTTGATACCGTTGGCTATCCAATATTTTCCTATGGCTAAAGTAAAGTAATATGTTCCTTTTAAAACAATGTCTACTATTGTATCAAAAGCTTTATGACTAAGACGTTCTGTAGGACTAATAAAATTACCGGCTGCATTGTTCAAAAGGCCATTAATTTGTCCAAATTTTTGAGAAGCCTCCTCAATAACATTTTCTATCTGATCATATTTTCTAACATCACAGACTACATAGAATGGTCTTTTACCCGTCTGTTCTTCTAATTCATCTGCAGCCTCTTTGAGCTTTTCTTCTTTACGACTACAAATGGTAACATTAGCACCGAGTTCAAGAAAATATTTCGTCATAGACTTACCCAAGCCTGTAGCTCCTCCAGTAACTATATAGTTTTTTCCTTGGAGTGCATTGTCTCTTAACATTGGTTCGTTGTACATGTTGATTATTGGTTGGTAATCGAATAGGTTATAGTAAGTTTTTACTTAACTAATATAGGGTGAAACACTTTATAATACACAGCAATGAAGCTAAAAAAATTAGAATTCTTAAAGAACTTCAGATATTATAGATTCTTAATAATTGAATTTCTATAGGTATCCATAATTATTGGTATTTTGCTTAAGAATAATCAAAATTTTTAGAATGAATATTTTTCTAAGTATCAAAAAGCATTTTAACTACGATAAGTTAGACAAGCAAGAATACAAACGTTTGGTGCGCGACATTATCATGTTGAACATCATAATTTTTCACCTCTTGTGGATGGTTTTTAATTCTCTTTTTGAGACCGAGATTGTAAGAGATACCTTATTTTATCTCATACCATATCCTGCATTTTTATATCAAGATTATATATTCGATAATTTCTATATCATTGAAATAGGGTTTATGTGCTTCTATCTGATGGAATTTTTATTTTCATGGCGTGAAGCTTATCGACTTAAAACCTATGCAAAATGGTATTTCTATCCTTTTATTCACTTTTATGATTTGATTGGTAGTTTTCCAGGAATGCACTTTTTCCGTTTATTAAGGATTTTTGCCATGTTGTTTCGTTGGCATAGTAACGAGATTATCAACTTAGAAAATTTAGGCATATACCGAACAATACTTCATATTAAAGAAATTGTGGTAGAAGAAATATCTGATGCTGTTGTTATTAATGTTTTAGAGGGAGTGAAAGATGAAGTGAATACAGGAGAATATGGAAATAATAAATTTTTAAATGATGTGGTTAAACCCTATCATGATAGTATTTCTCATTTGGTCTCTTCAAAAGTGATGAATGTTGTAAGAAAAGTTCACATAGAAAGAGAAGAAGATTTAAAAGGATACGTTGATGTGCTGATTGAAGATGCGGTAAAGGAGAATCAAGAAATAAATGATATAAAACTGATACCGGTCGTAGGAAATTATGCTGCAGGAAGATTAGAGGGAGCTATATCTGATATCGTAAATAATGTAGTCAATGATATATTAAAAGACATCTCTTCAGAAAAAAATGAAGAAGTACTTAAAGATGTCGTCTATCAAGTAATTGAAGGTGCTCTATTCTCTAAAGATAAAAACGAGGATTCTCAACTCGTTGCAGAATTAACGAATAAAGTTTTAGAAGAGGTAATTGAAAGAGTAGCGGTGAAGCAATGGCAGGTGAGAGAACAAATGTGGGAAAAACAAAAGCAAGACGAATTGGCTGAGAAAAGAAAATTAAGAGAAAAAGGGCTACATAAAAAAAGCGATTGATGTACAATTATGAATAAAATGACCAAAGGAAAACCTTATCATCAATTTACTCTTCAACATGCTGCTATTACCTATGGAGATGAACTGCAATTGATGTTAGAAAAGTAACAAAAGTTATCTATCAAAATAACCCCTTCTTATCCATTTTAGAGGTAAGAAGGGGTTATTTTTTTAAAGACCTTTTGGATTAGGACCATATTTGTTTTCTCCTTTTTGACTATCAATAAAAGGGTAGATAATGTTCATGATTGGGACAAAAATAAACCATCCACTTCTACCTGTATCATGCATTCTTCTTACAGAAATGGATATACTTGGAAGAAGAATAAACACATGTGCAATAGCATATATCGCCCAAGTTCTAGTGTAAACAGCAATCATACAAAAGAGTAATTCAAATAATATTCTGAATAGGGTATACATCCAAAACTCTTTTCTTCTTGTACGGTCAGAAAAGTTACTATACTCAGTTAATGCTTTTAAAAAATATTTCATATAAAAGAGGAGAAGTCTTGTTGATAGATAAAAAAATTGTGATTGAACTTTTACAATTATTAATTCAAATACATCATAAGTTATAAAAAAGGATGTATTTCCAAAAGGAAGATTCCTTTATTGCATCATCAAATTGATGAAAAAGGTAGGAGTTTCTATAAATTTTTAACTACATTGCGACTGTTGTTTAAACGAACTTTAAGTACTACAATGAACTGGAAAACATTAAACGAGTTAGATCAGTTAGATCAAATTATAGAAGAGTCTCATAATCAAAGAGTCATGATTCTAAAACATTCTACACGATGCTCGATTAGTTCTATGGCATTGAATAGATTAGAACGCTCTTGGGAAGAAGGTAATAATGTAACTCCTTATTATTTAGATCTTATCCAATACAGACCTATTTCTAATGCAATTGCTGAAAAATTTGGGGTGGAGCATCAATCTCCTCAAGTAATTGTTTTTGAAAACGGTAAAGTGGTGTATTCTGCCTCTCATATGGGGATCTCTTATAAAGAAGTTGTTGCCTAATTATAATTAAAATTATTAACCTGTGAAAATCGGTATCATATGTTATCCAACCTACGGAGGTAGTGGAGTGGTAGCTACAGAATTAGGAAAATGTTTGGCATCTCAACTAGGTCATGAAGTTCATTTTATAACTTATGAACAACCTACCCGTTTAAACTTTTTTGATGAAAATATATATTATCATAAAGTAGATATCAGAACGTATCCTCTCTTTAAGTACCCTCCATATGAATTGGCACTCACAAGTAAAATGGTAGAAGTAGCACAAGCAGAAAACTTAGATGTTTTACATGCGCACTATGCTATACCTCATGCCTCTGCAGCTTATACCGCTAAACAAATCTTAGCTAAGAAAGGTATCAATATGCCTGTAGTAACAACACTACATGGTACTGATGTTACTCTTGTTGGTAAAGATGAGACATTTGGCCCTGTTGTGTCTTTTTCTATTGATGAATCGGATTGTGTAACGTCTGTATCAGAAAGCTTAAAGGCAGAAACTTATGAGTATTTTGATTTAACTACAGACATTAAAGTTATTCCTAACTTTGTTGATTTATCCCGTTTTAATAAGCATAAAAAAGACCATTTTAAGACGGCTATTTGTCCTGATGGAGAAAAGCTATTAGTTCACGTTTCGAATATGCGTGAAGTAAAAAGAGCAGACGATGCCTTAGAAGTATTTAAAAGAGTGAGAGAAAAGATCCCTTGTAAACTTTTAATGGTAGGTGATGGTCCCGAAAGAGTAAAGTTAGAAGAGAAATGTGCAGAGTTAAGAACATGTGCAGACGTACGTTTCTTGGGTAAAATTGCCGAAGTAGAAGAAATTCTATCGGTGGCAGATTTATATTTGATGCCCTCTGAAAAGGAAAGTTTTGGTTTGGCAGCACTAGAAGCAATGGCGTGCCAAGTACCTGTAGTTTCTTCGAATGCAGGTGGTATTCCTGAAGTAAATATCCATGGTTTAACAGGTATGATGTCTGAAATTGGTGATGTGGAAGACATGGCCAAAAATGCACTTCATATTCTAGATGATAAAAATTTACCTTATTATAAAGAGAATGCTTTAACACAAGCACAACAATTCTCTATCGAAAAGGTATGCCCTTTATATGTAGATGTTTATGAGGAGGCGATTAAAAAGAGTAAATTAGGTAAAAAGTAATAAAGCAAAAAAGCTTAATAAACAATGAGGCTACCTCCTAATCCTAGGAGGTAGCCTCATTGTATATCTAAAGAAATGTTTTAAGAATTCCTATGCTTCTACCAGGCCTAAGATTTCTTTAAGCTTTCCAATTACAGTATCAATTTCTTCTTTTTTATTGTATTTCGAGAAAGAGAAACGAACAGAAGTTCTATCTGCTGCTCCACCAATTCCGGCGATAACGTGAGATCCAACCGATGCTCCAGAAGAACAAGCAGATCCACCAGAAACAGAAACGCCTTGTAAGTCTAAAGCAAACAATAGCATATTATTTTTTGGTGAAGGAGGGAAGCTTACGTTCAATACAGTGTATAAACTGTTATCTAGGTCAGCACTCATACCATTAAATTCAACGCCATCTATATGTTCTTTTAATTGATCAGCCATATATTGCTTTACCTCTTTTATATGAGAAGTATGTGCCTCGATTTCTTCGGTAGCAATTTCTAAAGCTTTGGCTAAACCAACAATACCCCAAACATTTTCAGTACCTGATCTCACTTCACGTTCTTGTCCACCACCTTCTATTAGTGCAGGCATTTTAGTACCTTTTTTAATGTACATAAAACCAGCTCCTTTAGGACCATGGAATTTATGTGCGGCACCAGCTAGTGTGTGTATATAAATATCTTTTACATCCACAGGAAAGTGTCCTACACTTTGTACTGTGTCAGAATGGAAGTATGCACCTGCTTCTTTACATAAATCGCCTACTCTTTTAATATCTAAAATATTACCGATTTCGTTATTACAGTGCATAAGTGTTACTAGAGTTTGCTCTCCTTTTTCGGAAAGTAATGATTCTAGTTGATCTAAATCTAAAACACCTTTGTTATCACAGTTTAAGTAAATTAACTCGATACCTTGTTCCTGAGCTAAATGCTCAGTAATATGAAGTACTGCGTGATGTTCTAGTTTAGAAGTAATGATTCTTTTTAAACCATAAGCATGAACAAGCCCTTTGATAGCAGCATTATCTGTTTCTGTCCCACCAGAGGTGAATATGATTTCAGAAGGAAGTGCATTTATATTTTGGGCAATCGTCTTTCTAGCTTTTTCTAATTCTGCTTTAGAAGCTCTACCGTGTGCGTGAGTGGATGATGGATTACCAAAAACGGCATCCATAGATGAAATCATAGCCTCTTTTACTTGAGGATCTAAGGCTGTACTAGCAGCGCTATCTAAGTAAATGCTCATAGTGTGTTATAAAATGATTTGAATTGGTTGTTGTGTAGTTTAACCTTACACCAATTTTCCCAAGACTTTTTACAGTCAAGGTTGGTATGACACCAATTGGATACAAAGTTATGAAAAAACGGACAATCTGTGAGAGATTGCCCATTTTCTTAAGTAATATTAGGATACTTTTAAGGTTAAATTAATCTGATAATCAGTTATTTAAACCTTGTTTTGTATTAAGCGTTATCTTCTACAGTGTTGTTCGATTGTAGAATTTCTTTAATATCTGAAATGATCTTTTGAGCCAAATGTTCAGCTGTTCTTTCCGTTTCAGATTCAGAATAGATACGAATGATAGGTTCTGTATTTGATTTTCTTAAATGCACCCATTCTTTGCCAAATTCAATCTTCACACCATCTAAAGTGTTGATAGGTTGATTGACATAACGTTCTTGTATTTTCTCTAAAATCAAATCAACATCAATTTCTGGTGTCAGTTCAATTTTATTTTTTGAGATATGATAGCTAGGATATGATGCACGAAGTCTGTTAGCAGATCCTTCGAAAGTAGCTAATTTAGATAAGAACAAAGCGATACCAACTAAAGCATCTCTACCATAGTGTAGCTCAGGAAGAATTACACCTCCATTACCTTCACCACCAATGATAGCGTTCGTATCTTTCATCATTTTCACTACATTCACTTCACCTACAGCAGCAGCAGTATATTCACCACCATGCTTCTCAGTAACATCTCTCAAGGCTCTAGTCGAAGACATGTTAGAAACTGTATTACCTGCTGTTTTTCCTAAAACATAATCAGCAACAGTTACTAATGTATATTCTTCACCATAAGGAGTACCATCTTCGGTCACTAACGCCAAACGGTCAACATCAGGATCGACAATAATACCTAGGTGATAATTTCCATTTTCCAATGTTCTACACAGTTCACTAATGTGTTCTGGAAGAGGTTCTGGGTTATGTGGGAATCTACCATTAGGTTCACAGAATAATTCTTCAGTATGCTCAACACCTAAAGCTTCAAGCAACTTTGGAACAGCAATACCTCCTGTAGAGTTTACACAGTCAATAACTACTCTAAATTTCTTAGCTTTAATTGCTTCAAGATCGACTAAGTCAAGGGCAAGAATTTTTTCGATGTGCTTATCAATATAAGTATCATCTTCTGTTACTGTACCTGTCTTTTTGTAGTCAACAAACTCATAGTTACCTGCTTCAGCATCTTCTAGAATTTCTTTCATTGCTTCAGCAGAAATAAACTCACCTTTGGAGTTTAATAGTTTTAAGGCATTCCAGTTGGCAGGATTATGACTTGCTGTAAGAATAATACCTCCAGCAGCATTTTCCATTTCAACTGCAAGTTCAACAGTTGGAGTCGTAGATAAACCTAAGTCAAGCACATCTACTCCCATTGCTTGTAATGTTCCCGATACAATCTGTGATAACCAACCGCCAGAAACACGGGCATCTCTACCCAAAACAACTTTGTTTTTGCTTCCTTCTGCATTGGCAAGAATCCATTTAGCATAAGCTGCAGAAAATCTAGCAGCATCTACAGGGTTCAAAGAATCTTCTGCTGAACCACCAATAGTTCCTCGGATACCGGAAATTGATTTAATTAATGTCAAAGTCTCAAAAAATTTGATGAAGTCACAAAATTAAACTTATTAATGATATCACGAAGTAAATTAACAATCAAAATTGATGTAAATCGAAAGAAGTTTAAGTGATTGTCTAGATTTTAGATCAAATCTATATTTTATGGCACTGATTGGGCAAAATATTAACGGATTTCTTCACTTTCTGATTTTCTATTGATAGTAGAAATGTAAAGTAAGTATCACTAAACCTGTAAAAGAACCGATTCTATTCCAGGCCTTATCTTTTTGATAGCCTCCATAAGTGATGCAAATAATACAGACAACTAAACCATAAGCTAAATCTTCTGATAGTTTGAATGAAGGTAGCTGAGGAAGTTGAAGAAATAAAGACAGCCATCCTACGAGTAACTGATGTAGTAAATCAAATGCCCAATTTAAATCTACCCATTCTGAAACCAATAAAGTGAGCAAACCACAATACATCATTAAAGAAAGAAGAACCCCTGATAAGAGTCCACTGAAAATTCCCCAAATAGGAAAAAACTCAAAGTGATGTAAGATGAGTGGAAAGGTAAACCAATTCGATAATATCCCCATTAGAAAAACAGAAACGAATAGTTTTTTATACCATTTAAGATGAATAATGTGAGTCCAATACGGAAAAAGGACAATACTAAATACAGCCAAAAATGATAATTGAAAGCTTAGAGAATACAACAAGAAAGGAGCTTTTATTAGTATAACAAAAGAGGTGAAACTAATGATATTAATAGGATTGATTTGCTTTCTGAATACTAAAGAGAAGCTACTTAAATATAACATCAATGAGGCTCTTTGAATGGAGGCACTTTGAGCTACAAATTGAATTATTAAGAAAACGAATACGCAAAGAAATATCCATTTTATTGGATGCCATTGTTTTGGAATCCATTGAAACCAAAAGAGTAAGCTATGGATGATAAAGACAAGTATGCCAATATGCATTCCAGATAGCGCTAATAAATGTAGACTGCCACTTACTCTAAAAACTTCTTTTATTTGATCAGATAATTCACTTTTATCACCACAAAACAAAGCCAAAGCAAGCCCTCTAGTAGAAGAATCGAAAGTGTGATAAACCATTTTTCGATACTTACTTTTATAGGTTTGATCACCTTGTTGCTCAACACAATAATGGTCCACTTTTAATTGATGAAATAAACCTTTTGATTTCAGATATTGATTCATTTCTTGTTGAAGAATACAACGTCCTTTTATGACTAAAAGATCTGAAGGTTGTATCAAATATTGATTTGGTAGGTAAAAACTAACTTTTGAGTCTATTAATCTTTGTGGGTTAACAAGATATCCTTCGATATAGGTTGACTTTTTTTGTATCACTTTCTCTACTATCACTTGATAATTCTTTTGAGAAAAGGACTGTTTTTGATATTGATTTATCCAATTACCAAATAAAAAAATGGAGAAAAGTAATAGCGTAATCAACCCTAATTTGTTGGCCTTTCTTTTTTTGAATGTCAAATAGGAAAATAAGCACCAATTAATAACCAATAGAATTATAGTGGTGTTGAATGATATAAAAGTGAAGTAATCTGAACAAATAATCCCAAGAAGTAAGGAGATATTTATCCAAAAAAATGGAGCTTGTTGAATCGTCATAGTTAAGCAATAAGAAAATTTCGAATGAGAATATGCAGTGGTTATTCTCTATCTGACCATTAAATTAATCAAATTTCATTGAATGCAAGGAGGGAATAAGGTTTAAATTATTATTATAATTGCATATCAAAGTTATTTAGTTATCAAATTCGGAGAATTAATAGAAGTTTTATACTCTATTCATTGAGTTTTTTGACAAGAAGCTTGAACTTTGGTAATGCAGTTACAAAATACTTAATGAATTTCACTCAACAAAGACCAATCATTTAACATCTGATGAAAATTAAATATTTACTCAGTCTATGTAGTTTACTCTTCTTGTTTGAGTCATGCAGCGATAACGATTCTACAACAGAAAACGAGAGCGATCAATCGATTTTTGAATCTTTTGATCAATGGTTTGATGACGAGGAGTTGAAAGACTATGAGAAAACTCAAAATACTGACAAAGAGGAAAGTGAAACACCTGTTGTCATAGAAGTAAAACCTTATGAAGAACCTGAGGTTATCAATAATGATTTAAACATTGAAGAAGAAGAGCCATTTGACGAAGCAGAAGAAGCAGACGAAGTGGAGGAAGAAATTGAAGAAGAAATACCTTTAGCAGAAGCATCTAATGAGAATTTCGAGTATGCTTTTGATCATATTGGTATATCATTTAAATCCGACAGGAAAGTCAATTTCAAAGAAATCAAGATAGAAAAGAAGCATATCGAAAAAGGATTATTACATCGTTTTAAAACAACATATAGCTATTTCGATGTATACGATATGGATAAATCTATCCAATGGAGCGGAGCAGGTGATTTCTCTGAGTTTGGCCAAGGCTTTTACGAAAGGTCTAAAATGGTTAGAAATGGAAAATTTGCTGTTTTTGCTGGTAGAAGATGCTTTATGTTTGATGCAAAAGCAAGTGTCAAAAACGATTATAATTACTCTAGCATAAAAAGATTAAAATCTGATTTTACAATTGATGAGGATGATTTAGTTGATGTTAAAGTAGTATTTTTTGGAAGAAAGAATCTTGGTTACAGAATGATTTATGCAGCTAATGATCCGCATATAGAAGCTTTAGAAAGATCAGCAATGGTCTATGAACCAGTACAAGAGTAGCCAATAAAATTTAAAAAAATGAATAAGTATACCCTTAAAGTAAAAGATGTTGTTCAGGAAACATCTGATACTATGACGATAAAATTAAAACAACCACTTTTTAAAAAGATCCAATATTTACCAGGTCAATTTATTTCTGTACACAACGAAATTGATGGTAAAAAAACAATACGATCTTATTCTACATCATCTACCCCTCATTTAGATGCTACTTTAGATATTACTGTAAAAAGAGTAGAAGGAGGCTTGGTGTCTAATTACATTAATGATAATGTAAAAGCTGGAGACAGTTTAGAAATAAGTGACGCCATGGGTACTTTTGTTTTAGATGCAGATAATACTAAAACTAGAAATATTTTTCTGTGGGCAGCAGGATCAGGTATATCACCTTTATTCTCTATGCTTAAAAGTCTTTTGTTTTTTGAGAAAAACTCGAATGTGTTCTTAATCTATGGTAACAGAAACGAGCAAAGTATCATCTTTAATGAACATTTAGATGAACTAAAATCAAAATTCGAAAACAGATTAGAGGTGATTCATGTCTTAAGTCAGCCTTCACCTTCTTGGGGCGGATTTAAAGGTAGAATAGATGATGTTATGGCGGTAAATGTTCTTAATCGATTATCTCTAGATAACTCTGAACATTTTTTATGCGGACCTGAAGGCATGATGACTAGTGTTGAAAGTGCTTTGAAAAGATTTAAAGTATCGTCATCGAAAATAAACAAAGAAAGTTTTACTCCTTCAGATAACGCTGAATCGATCAATCAAGAACTGGCTGATGAAATGATAACTTTGGTAGTTGATGGAGAAGAACATCAAGTTAAAGCAGAAGCAGGAGTCAATATATTAGATGCAGGTTTAGATGCAGGTTTAGATATCCCATATTCTTGTCAGAATGGAGTATGTACTGCTTGTAAAGGCAAATGCGTATCTGGTAAAGTAGAAATGGGAGATTCAGTTGCTCTATCAGAATCAGAAAAGAATGAAGGCTACGTACTGACATGTATTAGCCATGCAGCGTCTTCAGATGTTAAAATTGATTATAGTTAAACAATAAATTTAGTTTTATTTACTAAAAATTGTTATCTATTCTTGGAATAGTAGAATTTTAGTCGTTACTTTGAGTTATCAAGTTTGAAGAAACAAAGAACCCTTCGCCTATTAGGCAAAGGGTTACTCCAACTCCTCTTCAATCTGTTCATTTCGCTAAACTTATATCTTATAATTTTTACTAACGTATTCACTAACACTTCGAGTTATTAGTTATTTTATAAGTAAAAATATTTTTTCGTATCTATTTGTAAACAGTCTCTTCAGTCTATTCCTCTGACATTTAATGATTATCGACTGTACAAGCAATCACTCCTCTTTTTTCTCTTCATCTATTCATATGACATTAATTATGATTGCTTTCATATAGCTTAACGGCACTGTCCAGTTAAGGTTATGAAATTCAGTTTTAATTAACTTAATTTTCCTTTTTTTAGGAAAAAATGAAATTATCATCTAATTAATTTTTTTCTATTCTTAGAAAAGTACAAAAGGGTGGTCCTGTGTGGGAGCATCCTTTTCTTTGATATTAACCATTTTATTGCCAATCAAAATTCTATTCACTTACAAAAGGTGAAAATACCAATAAGAAAAGAAGTTACTTTTTGATATTAGTTATTTTGATTTTTTAGCATCTAAGATGTTATAAAAAGGGCTGCCTCATTTAGAATGAGACAGCCCTTTTGTATATATAATCTAGACTACTTCAGTTATTTTTGAAGGTCTATTTATTTACATGTTTATAGCTTTGTGAATTCAGTAAGTAATTCTCTCACATCTGCTACTGTTTTAAGATTGTATCTTGCTTCTGATGCAGACACACCAACCTTAATAGTATAAGCCTTTTTAGGTAAAGAACGGAAAGTATCCTCATCAGTTACATCGTCTCCAGCAGCAAATACAACATCATAATTATCCTCAGATAGGAATTTTAATGCAGCCTTGCCTTTGTTGACATCCTGATTTTTAACTTCAACTACTTTATTACCGTGCATTACTTGTAGGTTCATGTTCGATATCAAGTAATTTAAGTTGCCTACTAATTCTCTTGCTCTTAGATCGCCAAAGTCTGCATCCGCTTTGCGGTAATGCCATGCTACAGAGTATGCTTTTTCTTCTACAAAAGATCCTGGAGTACGGTCTACATAACGATCTAGAATAATACTGATTTTAGCTTTCCAATCAGAATTAAGGTTATCGATCATTTCGAAAGGCTCATCACCTTTTCTAAGCCAAATACCATGTTCAGCAATAATATCTACCTTAAAGCCTGTAAACCATTTTTCTAGAGTTTCTTTATCTCTACCACTAATAATAACCACTCTGTTTTTAGGATCTGCAGTAAGGTTGGTCATTATTTCTTTTAATTCTTGATCTGGAGATACAGATTGAGGATCTGCAGCAAAACCTTTTAAGGTGCCATCATAATCAAGGAATATAATACGTTTTTGCCCATCTTTATATTTTTGGAGCATTTTACTTCTTGAAGTCTCTGATAGTAAACGCATATTCATTGCTGTTTGTCTTTCAATAATATTGTCTAGTTGATTCATGAAAATTTCTACCCAACGATGTACATTATATCGTCTAACCTTCTTTTGCATTTCTTTCATTCTGCTTCTTTGTTCCTCTTCAGGCATAGTTAAAGCAGTATAAAGGGCCTCTACAATTTGGTTTTCATCATTAGGGTTGATAAGAATAGATTCTGATAATTCTTTAGCTGCACCAGCCATCTCACTTAATATAAGTACCCCTTGCTGATCCGTTTTACTTGCTACAAACTCTTTACAGACTAAGTTCATACCATCTCTAAGAGGAGTTACAAGAGCAACCGAAGAAGCTTTATATAATGCTGATAATCCCTCGAAACTAAATGAACGGTAGAAGTAATGAATTGGAGACCAGTTCATACGAGTGTACTTACCGTTGATTTTACCAACTAATGTATCAATTTCTTCTTTTAAATGTTGGTATTGATCTACTTGATCTCTTGACGGGACAACGAGTAGAATCAATGAAACCTGACCTTGATACTCAGGATACTTCGAAAGGAATTTATCAAATGCAATTAAGCGGTGTTTGATACCTTTACTGTAATCCAATCTATCAATAGAGAGGATTGATTTATTTTTACTTAGTAAATCGCCATAGGCAATTACTTTTTGTTTTGTTTTTTCAGAATCTGCAGCTTGTTCGAATTTATCATAATCAATACCCATAGGGAAGGCATCTACAGAAACAAGTCTGTTTTTAACTTTTAGATGACCTAACGAACTATCATATCCCACTATTCTATTTACAGAGCTCAAGAAATGTCGCATATCATCATAGGTATGGAAACCAATAAGGTCAGACCCCAACATTCCCTCTAATGTTTCTTTTCTCCATGGGAGTAAACGGAAAATCTCATAAGATGGGAAAGGAATGTGTTGAAAAAAGCCTATTGTAGCATTTGGTAATGCTTCTCTTAGCATTCCGGGTAATAACAGCAGTTGATAATCATGTACCCATATTTTATCTTCTGGTTCTGCTACTGCTAATATGGCATCTCTAAATAATTCATTTACATGAATATAAGATTCCCATAAATCCATTTCATAGATGGCATATTCAGTAAAATAATGGAATAGTGGCCATAATGTTTTATTGGAATATCCTTCATAGAATTTATCTACATCTTCCCTTGTAAGGAAGACTGGAGCCATATTATCTTTTTTAAGTTTTTTTGTAATGTGTTCCTTTTCTTCGTCACTATGCCCAGACGTACCGGGCCATCCTATCCATAAGTTGCCTCCTTGTTTATAAGTAGTACTTAATCCTGTGGCTAATCCGCCTGAACTTGGTTTGAATGTAATTCCTTGGTCGGCATTTCTACTTACCGTTACAGGAAGTCTGTTAGAGACAATAATTGTTTTCTTTGTCATTTTATTGTTAGTTAAGTATTCTTGAAGTAAACATTTTTGACCAATTTACACACGACATAAATGTAGTTATATATGGTGATAGGTTTGTTGAAGTACTTATGATTAAATAAATACTACAGAATAAATTGGAGCACACGTTCCCAATGTATGAAAACCCAAATACCTACACCACCTAAAGCTGTACCAGAAGCACATCCCAAGGCGAGCATTTTTTGATTGTGTTTTCTAGTTCTGAGTTTTATTTCAACCTCAATTTCATCAGGTAAATCAGAAATTAAGAGTAAATGATTTTCTCTTTCCTTAATTTTTTCGTCATATTCCTGAAGTTCTCTATTTTTGTCTTCAATTATTTCTTGGTAGCTATTAAAGACGTCTTTAACGCTATCTTGAGAATCTTTAAGTTCTTGAAAAAGACCATCTAACTGCTCGTGGCTAAATACTTTCTTTTTTTTGCCAAAAGGAAAGTAGATATAAACCCATAAAAGTACTATAATTATAGAGATGGATACGATCCACCACCAAGTGTATTGTTGTAGGTTTTGAATGAATTGAAACCAAACATCGTTCATAGAATAAGAAGTTGTTTTTTACGTATCAAAAAATAGAGATGTGTTTACTCCTAATAAATATAGCTTTATTAGGTATGAAATAAAAGATTCAGTTTTTTTTATTGACAATTAAGTAGGGTAAAACCCCTTTTAGATGTAATATTAATAAATGTTAATCTATTTTTGATAGGAAATTTACTTTCGCCCCATAAAATTAACAAATATGTCACCTGAAGAAGAAAAAGAATATAATGATAAAATACTTTACGACTTGAATCACCCAAATGAAAAAAAACATGAAGAGGAGTTAGCTTCTTTACATAACGCAATGGATCAACTTTCTAATATGAAAATTCCGACTTCTAAGAAAACAAAAGAGCAGTCGTGGAAAGAAATACAAGGAAAATTGAACATTGGAGAATCTCAAAAAGAAAAAAGAGGAGTTATTGAGATTTTATTTAACCCTCAGCAGTTTAGGAAAGTTGCTGCTGTTGCTGCTGTTTTTGTAGGGATATATGCGTTATGGTTTTTCTTTAACGGAATTCAGAATGTTTCACCATCAGATGGTACCTTAGAATATACATTTCCTGATGGATCTGTAGCATATATTAAAAAAGGATCAAGTTTAGAGTATCTGAAGCATGGTTTTGAAGGAAATATATACATGAACGGTCATGCACAATTTCATATTCTCCCAGAAAGTAAAGGAGGAGTTTCTTATGAAGTAAAAACAGATCGCTCGGTTGTTCATGCAAATGCAGGGGCTATGTTTGATATTAGAGATGATGATTTTCTCTTTCATTTAACGAATTTGGGAGAGGATATTTTACAAGTTTCATCTCCACATCATCAAGATGATCAAATGAAAACTACAGTGCAAAAAGGTCATTCTCTAAAATCTACTTCTAAAAAGATTGGAAATGCTTTTGATTTAGGAACAGATCATGCACATTGGACAAAAGGGCACTTTGTATATAATGAAGTTCCTTTAACAATGGTACTATACGATTTTGAAAAACAGTTTGGAGTTGTTATAAACCATGAATTTGATCAAATTGGAGAAATGCTTTACTCTGGTAGTTTTAAAGATGAAGGAATTACAGCTGCTGTAACCTCTTTGTGTAAAACACTAGAAGTAGATTTTATCTTAGAAGGAGAGAAAGTGATATTAAGAAATAAATAAAGTGTGGAATCTATTTAAGCACTTTAATCATGAGAAAAGCTATTTCAAGTAGATTGGAATAGCTTTTTTTTACTTCTGATCAATAAAAAAAGCCTTTTACAACCGGAGTTGTAAAAGGCTTTAATATGTCTAGAGTTTCAAACTTAGACTTTGATCTCAACATCAACACCTGATGGTAAATCAAGTTTCATTAATGCGTCTACTGTCTTTGGAGAAGACGAGAAGATATCGATCAAACGCTTGTAAGTACAAAGTTGGAATTGCTCACGAGATTTCTTGTTAACGTGTGGTGAACGAAGAACTGTGAACTTTTCTTTCTTAGTTGGAAGAGGCACTGGACCTGCAACAACTGCGTCTGTTTTCTTAACAGCTTCAACGATCTTAGCAGCAGATTTGTCTACTAAATTGTGATCGTATGACTTAAGTTTGATTCTGATTTTTTGTGTCATATCTTTTTTTGATAAAGTTAGCCGTCCGCTAACAGGTTATATAATATCATAAACTCTGAACCTACCGTTGTAGGTTCAGTGGTTCATGATTATTGACATAATTATTTTTTCGCTTCTGCAATGATTGTTTCTGCAACGTTTCTTGGTACTTCTTTGTACTCAGAGAAAGTAAGTGTAGCAGATGCACGACCTGAAGTGATCGTACGTAAATCAGTTACATAACCGAATAATTCTGATAAAGGTACATCAGCTTTGATTACAACTGCACCGTTAGAGATCTCTTGTCCTTTCGGAAGACCACGACGCTTGTTGATATCACCAATTACAGAACCTGTATACTCATCAGGAGTAATTACAGAAACGTCCATGATTGGCTCAAGGATGATAGGTGTACATTGTTTCGCGGCAGCTTTGAAACCAAGTTTTGCAGCTAATTCGAATGCTAAAGCATCTGAATCGACATCATGGTAAGAACCGTAGAATAAACGAACACGCATCGCATCAATTGGATAGCCAGCTAAAGCACCATTACCCATTGAAGCCTCGAATCCTTTTTGTACCGCAGGGATGAATTCTTTTGGAATTACACCACCTTTGATATCGTTGATGAATTGTAAACCTGGTTTAACAACACCATCTTCGTCTGGCTCAGCAGGTCCTAATTCGAACTGTACATCACCAAATTTACCTTTACCACCAGTTTGTTTCTTATAAACTTCACGGTGTTCAGTAGAAGTTTTGATTGCCTCACGGTAAGCAACTTGAGGAGCACCTTCGTTGATTTCCACGCCAAATTCACGCTTCAAACGGTCGATGATGATTTCAAGGTGAAGCTCACCCATACCTTTAAGGATAGTCTGACCAGTTTCGTGGTTAGTTTCTACCGTTAATGTAGGATCTTCTTCAACAAGCTTTGCGATAGACATACCCAATTTATCAACATCACCTTTTGTTTTAGGCTCAATTGAGATACCGATTACCGGCTCAGGGAATACCATTTCTTCTAATACGATTGGAGCACCAAGCTCAACAAGAGTATCACCAGTTTTGATGTCTTTGAAACCTACACCAGCACAAATATCACCTGCTTCCACTTGAGGGATTGGGTTTTGCTTGTTAGAGTGCATTTGCATCAAACGAGAGATACGCTCTTTTTTACCAGTACGCATGTTCAATACATACGAACCAGCTTCTAAAGTACCAGAGTAAGCTCTTAAGAAACATAAACGACCTACGAATGGGTCAGTTGCGATCTTAAATGCTAACGCTGAGAATTTATCTGAAGGATCCGCTTTACGAGTTTCTTCTTCACCTGTTTCAGGGTTAGTACCAATTGTATCAGGTAAATCCAATGGTGATGGCAAGTAAGAACATACAGCGTCAAGTAATGCTTGAACACCTTTGTTTTTAAATGCTGAACCACACATTACTGGAGAGAATTCCATGTTCATAACAGCCTTACGAACTGCAACACGTACTTCTTCAGCAGTAATTGAATCAGGATCTTCGAAGAATTTCTCCATCAATTCCTCATTGTGAGTTGAAACAGCTTCGATAAGGTTTTCTCTCCACTCAGCAACCTCGTCTACCATATCGGCAGGGATGTCGATTACTTCGTAAGTAAAGCCTTGGTCTTCCTCATTCCAAACGATAGCTTCGTTTGTAATTAAATCAACTACACCTCTGAAACCTTCTTCAGCACCGATAGGCAATTGTAAAGGAACTGGAGTTGCACCCAATTTCTCTTCAATAGTCTTAACAGCTTTCAAGAAGTCAGCACCTGCACGGTCCATTTTGTTAACGAAACAGATACGAGGTACCTTGTAATCGTCAGCTTGACGCCATACAGTTTCTGATTGAGGTTCTACACCAGATACGGCACAGAAAAGTGCAACAGCGCCATCAAGTACACGTAATGAACGCGCAACTTCTACAGTGAAGTCAACGTGACCAGGAGTGTCAATAATGTTTACTTTGTACTCTTCAGATGCAGGAGTAGCCTTACCCTGTTCAGTTGGGTAATTCCATGTAGTGGTTGTAGCAGCAGACGTAATAGTAATACCACGTTCTTGCTCTTGCTCCATCCAGTCCATAGTTGCAGCTCCGTCGTGTACCTCACCAATTTTGTGAGATTTACCTGTGTAATAAAGGATACGCTCTGTAGTCGTAGTTTTACCAGCATCAATGTGAGCCATGATACCGATGTTCCTTTGGTGCGAAAGATGGATCTTCTTAGCCACGGATTATTAGAATCTAAAGTGTGAAAATGCTTTATTTGCTTCTGCCATACGGTGAGTATCGTCTTTCTTCTTCACTGCAGCACCTTCTCCACGAGAAGCGGCAATGATTTCAGCAGCAAGACGTTCCATCATTGTACGCTCGTTACGTTTTCTAGACATAGTGATCATCCACTTCATACCTAGAGATTGTTTACGATCTGGACGTACTTCCACTGGCACTTGGAAAGTAGCACCACCTACACGGCGTGCTTTAACTTCAACTGCTGGCATTACGTTTGAAAGTGCTTTTTTGAATACTTCCAATGCATCAACAGTTTCGCCTTCTTTTGAAAGCTTTGTTCCAACAAGTTCTAATGCGTCATAGAAAATGCTGTATGCAATACTTTTTTTGCCGTCAACCATTAAGTTGTTAACGAACTTTGTTACCATAGTATCACCGAATTTAGGATCAGGTAATACGTAGCGCTTTTTAGGTTTTGCCTTTCTCATTTCTTAAATAGAATAAACAATTTTAGAGATGTCCTTACTGTCGTAAACGACCTTTACTTCAGGACTTGGACTTTAATTAATTTTGTAAGTAAGGATTACTTAGCAGCCTTAGGCTTCTTAGTACCATACTTAGAACGACGTTGACCACGTCCTTCAACACCAGCTGTATCAAGAGCTCCACGAACGATGTGATATCTCACACCAGGAAGATCTTTAATACGACCACCACGAATCAAAACGATTGAGTGCTCTTGCAAGTTGTGTCCTTCACCTGGGATATAAGCGTTGACTTCCTTACCGTTAGTCAAACGAACCCTAGCTACTTTACGCATCGCCGAGTTAGGCTTCTTAGGCGTAGTAGTGTAAACTCTTGTACATACTCCTCTACGTTGAGGGCATGAATCTAATGCGGGAGATTTAGATTTTACTACAATCTTTTTTCTTCCCTTTCTAACAAGTTGTTGAATAGTAGGCATTTACTTAAATTTTAATTTAAATGCGTCTAACGTTCGATACTATTAATTCTCGAATGCAAAAATTTTACAGTGGGCAAAGGTATTAATTTATTCTGTTTTTTCCATTCTTTTATGTAAACTATTTGTTATGAGTTTGTTATCATCTATTAATTTGGTTGTTAATAAAAGGTAATTATCTGGTTTTTATTGAAGTATTTTAGTGAAACTGTGATTGTTTCATTTTTTTTAATGGGTTTTGGAATAATGAAAGACAAATTAAAACCAGGAGGACGGTCTTTTTGATCGTAATAAGATTGAAAAAGTAAGTGAGAAACCTTTTAAAGAGGAAATGGAACATTAAAAAAGCCCATGATGTAAATCATGAGCTTCAAATAATATTCTAAAATAAAGAGATGGGTGTCATTATTTTTTTGATTCTGCAATGACTTCTAGAGCAATATTTCTTGGAACTTCTTTGTATTCTGAAAATGTCAGCGTGGCTGAAGCTCGACCGGAAGTAATTGTACGAAGATCGGTAACATAACCAAAGAGTTCAGATAATGGAACATCTGCTTTGATAACTACAGCTCCATTTGAAACTTCTTGACCTTTTGGTAGCCCTCTTCTTTTATTAATATCTCCAATGACAGCTCCTGTGTATTCATCTGGAGTAATCACAGAAACATCCATAATCGGTTCTAAAATAATAGGTGTACACGATTTAGCTGCTTCCTTGAATCCTAATTTTGCTGCTAATTCAAAAGAGAGTGCATCCGAATCCACATCATGATAGGAACCATAGAATAAACGAACACGCATTGCATCAATAGGATAACCTGCTAAAGCACCATTATCCATTGCCGCTACAAATCCTTTTTGTATTGCTGGGATAAATTCTCTTGGAATAACGCCGCCTTTTATTTCATCAACAAATTGTAAACCGGGCTTTATTGTTCCGTCTTCATCAGCTTCCGCAGGGCCTAATTCAAACTGTATATCAGCAAACTTACCTTTACCACCTGTTTGCTTTTTATAAGTTTCTCTATGTTCTGTAGATGATTTAATAGCTTCACGATAGGCTACTTGAGGTGCACCTTCATTAATTTCTACATTAAATTCACGTTTCAACCTATCTACAATAATTTCTAGGTGGAGTTCACCCATTCCTTTCAAGATAGTTTGTCCGGTTTCATGATTAGTTTCAACGGTTAGGGTAGGATCTTCTTCTACTAGTTTAGCAATTGCAATTCCTAATTTATCAACATCTCCTTTTGTTTTAGGTTCTATAGCAATTCCAATTACTGGTTCAGGGAAAACCATTTCTTCTAGTACAATTGGAGCACCTAATTCTACTAAGGTATCCCCTGTTTTTATATCCTTGAATCCAACACCAGCACAAATATCTCCAGCTTCTACTTGGGGAATAGGATTTTGCTTATTGGAGTGCATTTGCATCAAACGAGAAATACGCTCTTTTTTACCCGTACGCATGTTTAATACATATGAACCTGCTTGAAGGGTTCCTGAATATGCTCGTAAAAAGCATAATCGACCGACAAAAGGATCTGTAGCAATCTTAAATGCTAAGGCGGCAAATTTATCAGAAGCATCAGGCTTTCGAGTCTCTTCTTCACCTGTTTCAGGATTTGTTCCGATAGTATCAGGAAGATCTAATGGAGAAGGTAGATAGGAACAAACCGCATCCAATAATGCCTGAACGCCTTTATTTTTAAATGCAGATCCGCACATTACAGGAGAGAAATCCATATTCATAACAGCCTTTCTTACCGCCGTTCTAATTTCCTCTGGAGTAATGGAATCAGGATCATCAAAGAATTTTTCCATTAATTCTTCATTGTGTGTTGACACGGCTTCGATGAGGTTTTCTCGCCATTCGGCTACTTCGTCTATCATGTCAGCAGGAGTGTCAATGACTTCATAAGTGAATCCTTGATCCTCTTCGTTCCAGACAATGGCTTCGTTGGTAATAAGATCTACCACTCCTTTGAAATTTTCTTCTGCCCCAATAGGTAATTGTAGAGGTACTGGAGTAGCACCTAATTTTTCTTCAATTGTTTTGACGGCCTTTAAGAAATCTGCACCTGCTCTATCCATTTTATTAATAAAGCAAATACGAGGTACTTTGTAGTCATCTGCTTGCCTCCATACAGTTTCCGATTGTGGTTCAACACCAGAAACAGCATCAAATAAAGCAACAGCACCATCTAAAACTCTTAAAGATCGAGCCACTTCTACAGTAAAGTCTACGTGACCTGGAGTGTCAATAATATTTACTTTATACTCTTCTGACGCGGGGGTTACTTTTCCTTGTTCTGTTGGATAATTCCAAGTAGTAGTAGTCGCTGCAGAAGTAATGGTAATACCACGTTCCTGCTCTTGTTCCATCCAATCCATGGTTGCAGCACCGTCATGTACTTCTCCAATTTTATGAGATTTACCGGTGTAGTATAGAATTCGTTCTGTTGTTGTTGTTTTACCAGCATCAATATGTGCCATGATACCAATATTGCGTTGGTGCGAAAGAGATATTTTCTTTGCCAATGTGATTAATATTTAGTTTGGGTATTTAATTAAGTCTTATCAGTTGATGATAAGAGAATAAGTGGATTAATTTACTATTTATTGTGCTTATTATCAATCAATTAATGTATCAATTGCTTTAGGGACTTCATTTTAAGTTTCAAAATAGTATTTGATGTTGAGAAGGTGTAGACAATATTACTTTGCCTTGTTAATAAATAATTGATAAATTTTTGCATTTTTGTAATTGTAATTTACCAATTAGAGAGATGATTAAGATTAAAAAAATAGTACCTCTACTTTTGATAAGCTGCTTTTTTGCATTAACAAACTATGCTCAAGAAGCTAAAATTCAAAAAGCAGATGTTTATGTCACTGGAGGTTTGGAAATAATTTTTTCTGGAAATACTGGCCTAAAAATGAGTGGGCAGGAAATTAATGGAGGAGTACTTCGTTTTGCTCCTGTTTTTAACTGGCAATCCATCGTTAATGTTGATTTGAATCCTCGTTTTGGTTTATACTCAGGATTTGGTATTCGTAATGTAGGGATGATTTTCGATGTCCCTTCAGAATATATAGATGCAAATATTCAAGGACCAGTAAGAAAAAAAGTAAGATCTTATAACCTTGGTATTCCTATAGGTTTCAAAGTAGGTAACCTTCATGGGTTGTTTATATATGGTGGGTATGAATTTGAAATTCCAATTCAATACAAAGAGAAAACATTTGTTTCTGAACGTAAAGACGATAGGTTTTCAGTTTGGTTTACAGATCGTGTAAATCTACAACATTCTTTAATGCTTGGTGTTCAGTTTCCGTATGGTACTAATATCAAATTTAAGTATTACTTAAACGATTACTTCAACTCTTCGTGGGGCGATAACCATGCTAAAATGAAAGGAACAACTTTGAACTACAATCAAATTTCTGGGAATGTATTTTATGTTTCATTAAACTTCAATCTCTTTAAAAATACTAAGTTTTATTTTTCAGAGTATGAAAAGAAACATACTTTTCCTCAGAGCTAAAAAATAGATATACATAAAAATGAAGGTGATGAATATTAATTCATCACCTTTTTTTATTTGGTTATTAAGGGAAAAACAAGACTGCTCCCGAAGTAAGCAGCCTTGATAAATCAGTATCAATCGCCATGAGTTGAGGTGTCGTGTTCAATTAGTTTGTTGAATTGGAAGTCTCCCTCAAGTTCATTTGATATGCACCGATCACACGAAATTGACAATTGGAAATATTTTATGATGTGAAGAAAAACATTTTACTCAATAATGATTTCTTCATCATCTTCAATTAAATCTTCGAAAGCAAAGTTCAAACCTTCGAATGTTTTTACTCTTGGAGTTAACGATTTGTCAATGATTAGACCAAAGCCTTTTGCTTTTCCTGGTGTAACAAATTGTTTAGCGTTATCCACTGCTTTAAAGTCCCATCTTTTATTGATACCTCCTTCAACTACAACTCCATCTTCATCAATTTCTCTAATGGTTAATGCAATATCAATGTATGCTCCGGTTGTTAGTAAACAACTAGATACATCAATCCAACCTGCAGAACCAGAGAAGAACATTGGAGCAGTTTTATCTGTTTTGTTACCGTCTGCATCATAACCATGTACATTGAGAATAGCTTGATAGAAGCGAGGCATTTCTTGGTCTTCAAACATAGCAGCAACGGTCATTCTACCATTTTGAGAATCCATTTGGAAAGTCTCTAAAGTAGTAGTAGAATTGACATCTTTTGTTTGTGGATCTGCTTCATATGCAACAATTGGATTACGTGATGCTCTTGCAGCACTTAACACTTCACCAATGGTAACTTCAGAATTTAGATCATTAATTCTATCCATGATCATTACGTCATCGCTTCCACAGTCATTGTAATAGGAAGCACTAAATACTCTGGCATTTCCAAATGGTACATCCATTAATTTACCACCTTCATCTTCTGTTGGAGGAGTAAATGACCAGCCTTCACCTTCTTGTGTTTGACCATCAATAGTAAATACTATTTTAGATTGATCAATCCAATCAGTTAAAGCAGCTGATGTTCTTGCGTTAGTAAAAGTTGGAGCACCGACTTCAATTAGTAAGTCTACTGTTTCAGTTTCTGGGCCTAATACGGGTTGCTCTTCTTGATTTGTACAAGAGAACATAAGAGATGCTAGTAAAGCACCTAGAAATAAGGGTAAATGTTTCATTTTTAATGATTGAATTTAAAGTTGTTTTTGAAATAGGAATAGATTTTTTCTATTCGATTTGTTTAGTAGAAATTATTCGGGTAAAGGATAATTTCATCAAATTTTAGTTTTCGTGTGATAATTTTAGGTAACTATGTTACCTTGTTCTTCGGGTTGGTGAGTTTAGTAATAAACTCGTGTTTTTACATAACAATACTGATTAAATTGAAAGATAAAATGTTACTCGATACGTAATAAACAAAAGGCAATAAAAAGACATTGGGATAAATGAATTATCCTTAACTTAATACATTAACAGGAGGTTATATGTAACGAATAAATAGGACCCGTCGGGTAAGACGAGTAGGGGTAAAGAATATGATTAGTTGTCTATATTTTCAAATAGTTTTTTGGAATTTTGGGTAAAGTTATTCGTGTTATATGAAGTAGTAATACATTCTTATAACATTCTAAATGTCGCAAAATAAAAAGTACTTTTCGTTAATCTAATTGTTAATGATTGTTTCCGATAGTTAAGAGATAAAAGGCTCTTTTTGTCTTTTGTGTTACATATATAATTAATAGTATTTTACAGTGAATTTGTAATAGAAAAAGGTGGATAATGATATACTTTATCCACCTTTTATTTTCACAGATTATACTTGTCCTCAAATGATTAAGGGTTTAAATCATCTAATTCTTTTGTTTTCTGTTCTTTCCAACTTTCTTTTTTATCTATCTTTAATAAGATTTTTCTATCCCATTTTAATTGCTTTGAGAGACGTTGTTTTAGATCATCTGAAATAATATCCTGACCATTTTTATATTTCTCTTCAGCAACTTCATCTATTAGATCACTTAATTGATTTGACATAAGACGATCAAAAAGTGTTTGCTTGTAGTTACTCACACTTTGGTTTGGAAGAATATTGATCCACATATTGAAATGCTGAAGTATGTTATCAATTTTTTTCTTCCTAATTGAAGAGAGCAAACTATCGAAAATTACACCTTCTTTATAACTAAATGTAGCTTTTTTCTTTTGAATGATATGATTGATTTTTTGATCAGGACGATAGCGGTAGATCAATAAAAGAATAATCAAACCTATTAAAATTTCTCTCCAGCTTTCAGGAACATAGTCTGTCCAACTTTTCTCTGGTGATACCTCTTTAGGTTCTTCTATCTGATTTAATTTATTGAGACTATCTTGAAGGGAAGCCAACATACTCAAGTTAGGGTTCTCTTCGACCTTAATTTGATGTTCTTTTGAATGTACCTCCTTAGATTTTTTTTGATAAGGATGATAATACTTCACATGAATACCAGGAATAGTATAGGTACCAGCTTCTTGCACCAAATAGGTGATGACCTGTCGTTGAGTTCCTGATATATATCCCTCGTTATTATTATAATTTGAATTGGTAGGTGATTCTGGGTAAATACCAGCCCAAGACAAAGAATCGAATGTTCTAATCGGAATAAGTGGTCCTAAGGTATTGCCTGCAGTGATAGTGATGGTTCTTTTCAGTACATCGCCTACTTTTACCTTTGAAAGATCTTTATTCCAAGTATCTTTTACTCTCACATTTGTAGAGACTAACCATTCCTTAGGGTTTTCTCCTAATGGAGGAGGAACAACTTTGATGGTTTTTTCCTTCGTTTTTAATGTTCTCTTTTTCCCTTTATAGTCACCAGGATCTGGTGTTTCTACTTCAAGAGTTAAAGAAGGAAAAGTATTATCTCCTGCACTAAAAGGAAAGACCCAATAAGTCTGTTGTACTCCAGCGTATTTATATTTACCAATTTGCATTGAGTTAGGGATCGCTCTACCATCCTTTACCATTAATGCATTGGGTAATTGAAAATCTTCAAAGTTTAAGCCTTTTGTAAACCAAGTAGTGGTATAGATAGACAATTTTACTTTAAAGGGTTCACCTACCATTACTTGTTTTTTATTTACAGTAGTAGTGGTAAATAATGTGGCTCTTTCTTGTGCCCAAACCGATACTCCCAACAGTAGGCACACAATTGTGATGATGTACTTTTTTACCATTTTTGATCTGTAGGTTTAGGTTTATTTTCGTCTGTGAGGTACTGATACTTAAACTTCTTTTTTAAGAACATACTCGGCTCCAGCTTTACTTGTCGTATCATACTGGCTTTGGACTGACTTTTTGATGCAGAAAACTGCATTTCTAAGAGTTCTTCCATACTTGGGTTGACCTCTTTTTCTCCCATTTCCTGAATAGTTTCAAACTCACCTTCAGCTTTTCTATCCGAGTTTTGAGCAGACTCCTGTTCGGGTTCACCTGCTTCAGGCTCATATTCTCTCCCTTGCATTGCTTTGTCTTTACCCAAATTACTTTCATCAGACATATGAATGTTGATCATTCTCATTTGTTCTTTAGCAATTTCAAGGTTCTTCTGTGCAGGTTTTAATTCAGGATCGATATTTAAGGCCATTTCAAAAGCCGTTTGAGCCGCTTCCCAATTGCCTAATTTAGCCTGAGAAACTCCTAGATTGTACATACTTTCAGCAGATACATCTTGTGAATAAGCATCAGCAGCTTTATCATATTCCCCATTCTGAGCTAAGACATAAGCTTTCTGAGATTCATCTTCGAAAAGATCTACAGCTTTTTCTGTATTCCCTTTTTCTAACTCCTTTTGTGCTTGTTGATCTCTGGTCATGAATAGATCTTTAACCGTTAGATCTTCTTTTGGTAATTGATCAATTTGATTACAGCTTCCAAAAATGAAGACAAAAGGGAGAATAATTACCCAGTTCCATTGTACTAGCAATCCTTTTCTAAACCAGAAAAGAGATAAGAATACAATGATGTAAAGAAGATAATAACCTGCATCTACCCAATCTTCTTCCGCTTTTTCGCTATCCTTAGTAAATACTAGTGATTCTTTTATTTCCTTGACATAAATTTCTATATCACTTTTATCTAAAGTAAATGGAATAAGTGATACGTTAGGAATAGCTAATGTTTTTTGTAACTGATTGGTATTTAAACTTACCGTAACAGCCTTTCCGCTTTTATCTTTCAGAAGTCGATTTCTATAAAGTGGAATATGACTTCCTTCTGGCGTTCCTAAAACTAATAAACTGTATTTATCCTCTGAATCGGCTCTTTTTGCTAAAGCTTGAGTAGCTGTAGCATCAAGATCATCGGTAATGACCCAAACAAAACTTGGAGCATCTGTTTTATCTAAAGTGATATCAGAAATTTGTAATGCGTGTTCGAGGTTACTACCTTTTAACGGCATACTGTTAGGTGATAAAGCATCTAAAGTAGAACGGAAAGTTTTAAAGTCTTTGGTTGGTGGTAGTGCTTCATGAGCAGAACCTGCAAAAACAATTAAACCCGTGTTTACTCCTTCATTGATCTCTAAATAATCTTTGATTTTCATTTTAGCTCTTTCCAGTCTGGTAGGCCCAATATCAGTGGCTAGCATAGAACGAGATAAGTCTAAAATAATCATCACCTTAGCTTCTGTTTGGTTCCCTGGCTTATCTACTCTTTGCCAAGTAGGGCCAGCAGCAGCAAATACACTTAAAGTAAGGGTCAATATCATTAAGAGCTTAGGAAACCAAGCACCTCTTTTATTCCCCTTAATTAATAATATTTTGAGTAATTGAGGGTGTATCAGTTTTTTCCAATATTCAGATTCTCTTACCGAAATCCATGTAACAATAAATAAGATTCCAATAGGAACTAAGGTCCATAAATAATCGGGACGTAGAAAATGAATGTTGGTCGAGAATCCCTCAAAAAAATCATTTATTTCTTTCATGACTCTCTACGTTTAAGTGATACAATTAGATTAACAATTATACTGATAAACTGAGTGGTTAATATTAAAGCTAAACAAGCTAAAATAGGGTAGTAGAACAGTAATCTAGTCGGACGATAACTTTCGTCTTCAAATTCGATAGGCTCTAACTCATTCAGTTGATCATATATTTTGTTGAGTTCTTCGATATTACCAGCAAAGAAATAATCTCCTCCAGTATTTTTTGCTATCATTTTTAGCGTATTATCATCTAATTCATAAGCAGCAGATTTTTTGGTTCCAATACCTACAGTGTAAATCTTAATGGAATCATCTGCGGCCATTTGAGAGGCTGTAATAGGCACTATCTCACTACCGCTATCTTGTCCATCAGTAAGTAAAATCATTACTTTTTGATCGATAGAATCTGCATCAAATACCTGAGTAGATAAAGCAATGGCATTACCAATAGTGGTTTTGTGTCCAGCCATTCCAATACCCGTTTCATTAATAGTGTGATTAATAATTTCTAAATCAGGAGTAAAAGGCATTGCAAATACATCACTTCCAAATAACATCAGACCAATGCGATCACCTTCTCTTTTCTGAATAAAATCATGCAATACACCTTGTACAGCTTCCCAGCGACTCATTCTTTCTCCTTCAGGGTTAATCCAATCTCGGGTTTCCATACTCATAGAAATATCAGCAGCGATTAATAAATTTCTAGCTTCTTTTACTTTTTTGGCTGGTTCTCCTATGTATTGTGGATTAGAAAGAGCGATAACAATCAAACACCAACCAATAAAGTTGGTCAGATATTGAAACCACCTTCTTTTTAATATCGTGGCACTTTTCTGAGGCTTCAAACGAGTAGCTTCAGTTAATTCTTCGAATTTTGGATAATACAATGCTTCCTTTTTCTGCTTATAGGCAGGGTAAAGCCACCACATTAATAGGGGCAATGGAAGCAAAGCAAACATCCAAGGATAAGCTATTTCATACATGATTTTTAATCCATTTTTTTGCCGTTTCCGCCAAAGATTCAACATTATTTATCTGCTCATGTTTCATGTATGGAGCATTAATTATCAGTTCTGTATCCTGAGGAGTAAACTGAGTCTTAGAGTGGTTATTCAAGAACTTTACCCAATCATTACCTTGTAGCGAAGCCACTTCATTTCTTGAGTAAGTGGTTAATGCCACTCTTTTTAATATTTGATTGATGAAATATACTTTTTGATTATTGGTTTCTTCTTTAGCTAACATTTCATCTATTTGATGTGATGCGGTACGTCTATATGTATTTTTTAAAAACGTGATATAGAATCTGATTAGTAGTACCAATATTCCCACCAACAAAATTCCTCCAATGATCCACCAACCAATACCTTGAGGGGTCATATCCACTTTTTCAGGTGGAATAAAGTCCAACACCTGTTGTGCAAGTTGAGTTGAATCGGAAACCGTATTTAAGTCTTGTGTCAACATTTCTATTGGTCTTTTAGAAGGTTTCTCACTTGAGTACTCCCTTTTTCTTTAGTATTGAAAGAAAGTAAAGGGATACCGTATTCAGAAAATTGATCTATCAATAGTTCTTTATCAGCTTCAAAAGCTTTTTTCTGAAGTTTCCTCTCTTTTTTCATAGAGTTTGAAATAGAAACTTGTTTTTCACTATTTGAAAGTGATAAAGTAGTCATAGGTAGATCTTTTTCCCATTCATCTTCTATATGAAAAACCATTACATCATTATGCCTTTTTAGATTAAAGATATGATGTAAACTAGTGTCGGATAGTCCTCTGAGATCAGAAATAATAATGATTAAGTAATCGTGATTAACACTCGATCTAATTTTCTGAAAAACACTTTCGAAAAGCTTAGTTTTTGATAATGGAGGATGATGGGCATCGAGTTGCTGATTGTATACTTCAATAGTCTTCAGCATTTGTAAAATGGCCGTAGTACTTCTTTGAGGACGTATTTGTTGGTATTCTTTATCATTAAATATAAAAGCACCCACACGGTCTCCAACTTCTACTGTGCGCCATGCACCTAAAGCAGCTAAATGTGCGCTTAGTGTAGATTTTAAGTACTGCTGTGTTCCAAAATACATGGATGAAGATTGATCTACCACCAATAAAACAGGTCTTTCTCTTTCTTCAGAAAATACTTTAGTATGTGTTTTCTGAGTTCGAGCAGTGACTTTCCAATCAATATTTCGGATGTCATCTCCTGCGACATAAGCACGAACTTCTTTAAAATCTAAACCACGTCCTCTCATAGCAGATTTGTGTCTACCAGCAAGAAGTGATTGGACTTTATATTTAGGTAAAAAACTAAACCCAGAAGCTTCGAATTGTAGTCCATGTAACTCTTTTAGGGTAACATGGCCTTTTGGTTGGTTTTCTTTCTTTTCCATGTCAATAGAATTAAGCGACTGCTACTTTACTCAATAACTCATCAATAATTTGTTCTTTAGTAATTCCTAAAGCATTGGCCTCGAAACTACTTACAATTCTATGACGGAAAACATCTTTGATAACTATTTGAATATCTTCTGGTTTTACAAAATCTCTTTCGTTTAACCATGCTTGCACTCTAGCTACTTTATCTAATGCAATAGTAGCACGAGGAGAACATCCAACGTCAATCCATTTGGCTAAATCTTCACTATATTTTTCTGGTGTTCTAGTCGCATACACTAAAGCAACAATGTATTTTTCAATAGCTTCGGAAACATGTACTTCTTGCACTTCTTCTCTTGCCTGAAAAATAATGTCTTTAGGAAGCTTTTCTACTTCTTTTTTTACTTTTTCTGCAGTAGATTTTTCTTCTGAACGTACTAAACGTAACACTTCTAATTCTGCATCTATCGAAGGGTAATTGACAATAACATGCATAAGAAAACGGTCCATTTGTGCTTCAGGAAGAGGGTATGTTCCTTCTTGCTCTATCGGGTTTTGAGTAGCCATTACAAAAAACGGAGAAGGAAGTTCGTACGTTGTTCCCGCAACGGTAACCTGACGTTCTTGCATTGCTTCTAATAAAGCAGATTGTACTTTTGCAGGTGCACGGTTAATTTCATCAGCTAAAATCAAATTATTGAAAATAGGTCCTTTTTGAAAGACAAAATTTTCTTCTCCTTGATTCTGATAAATTTCTGTACCTGTAATGTCTGAAGGTAATAAATCGGGAGTAAATTGAACTCTACTTAACCCTAAATCCATATTTTTCGCCAAAGCATTAATTGCTCTAGTTTTAGCCAAACCAGGTAAGCCTTCCAATAATAGGTTGCCATCTGATATTAGACACGAAATAATTCGGTTGATTACCTGTTCCTGACCTATAATAGACTTTGCCATTAGGTCTTGTAGTTTTTGTATTGAGGTTAATGCTGACACGGTAGTATTATATTAATATTGTTTGAACTTAAACAAAATAACGAATATTTTTATTTGAGAGATAAGATCATTAAGAAATATTTATTCTATTTTGATTTAGAATAATCTGATACATTTTCAGATGAACTTCTTAAATAATCATTTTCTCAAATCTCTTGTTTTTGAGCCATTATTTTATCCGTAATTTACTCATTTGATATAGATTAGGTAAATTACCTAACCTAATTTTAAGAAATAGTTGGATTATAAATTTAAAGATTAAGATATTAATTCATATAAACATTTAAGTATATTTTTTGATGTTTTAAGTTGATTTTCTTTTTCGTATTCTATTTTTTACTCTATTATTAATAGAGTGGGCTAGAAAATAAATTTAACTCCAGAATAAATAAGATATTCATTATTATATAAGTCATACTCTGGTTCACAGAAGATATAAGTAGTAAACATAGGTGTCCTCATAGTATGTCCTATACCAATACCTACAGGAATTTCATGTACACCTGTTTGTGTATTGAAAAGCATTCTTGGATGGGTTCTTATTTCCCAGTTTCCATTTTGTGTAAATTTATAATAGGCACCATATTGAGCTTCTATTGTACCATTAGATTGATAAGTGAATAATTCAACAAATTTCCATTTGTCGTTCATTTGTACCCCAACAAAATTTACCCCTATTGCATTTCCATTGACTTTTGAATTAGAAACTACAACACCAAAACCTGTTTGTACTTTCCATTCATCATTGTTTTTAGCTAAATCAAATATTCTTGAGACCATAAAACTTGATGAGCCATAATAAACATTGTCATCATAAGGTTTTGTATAATCTACAGCGGCTCTAATAAACCATTTGTTTGTAGTATAATTTACAATGTTTTGTAATTCTACCTTATTCGGTTTAAAACGGCCAATCTGATAGAAATTGAGTCCTTTTGATAAAGGATTACTGGCATCTACTTGTTCCTCAGGAGGTGTAATAGCAATAGAATCTTCTTGTGCATAAGAAAATAGCACACAAATTAATGACAGGATACTAGTGATTAAGAATTTTTTGTACATGGTATGATTAGTTTTTTGTATATGTACAAATGTAAAATCATATTGTTTGATATTAAACAATATATGGTTATGAGTTATAACATTTAGTTATATCAAGATGTAATTATACTTATAAGGAATAATGGGAAGGGGACTTAACATTTTTGATGGTTTTATTGTTCATTGTATAAGACTAAATTTTATGCACCGATTATGAAGATATTACTCACTGGTTCTACAGGTTACATAGGAAGGAGATTATTACCACTTTTAGTGAAACAAGGTCATCATGTGATATGCCTTTGTAGAGATCCTCGACGTTTTGACTATGAAGATTTTGATAATAGTTTTATGAAAAACGTTACAGTGGTAAAAGGAGACCTATTGGATGAAACATCCCTGAAAGATCTACCCTTAGATTTTGATGTAGCCTATTACTTGGTACATTCTATGAGTAATTCCTTTGATGATTTTGAAAAACTAGAAAAAAAATCAGCTACTAATTTTAAAAATTATGTTTCTCGGTCGCAATGCCAACAAATGATTTATTTGGGTGGAATAGTCAATGCCCAAAAACTTTCAAGGCATTTAGGTTCTAGATTAAAGGTGGAAGAAATTTTAGGAAGCGGACCAGTACCATTAACTGTATTAAGAGCAGCGATAATAATAGGATCAGGAAGTGCATCTTTTGAGATTATCAGAGATTTAGTAGAGAAATTACCTGTGATGATTGCTCCTAAATGGTTAAAAACAAAATGCCAACCTATTAGTATTCGGAATGTGATGGATTACCTAACAGGGGTAATATTAAAAGAAGAGACATATAATAGAGTATTTGATATAGGAGGAAAATGTATCTTAAATTATAAAGAGATGTTACTACGGTTTTCAAAGGTTAGAAAACTGAACCGTAAGATATTGGTCGTTCCTGTATTTACACCCAACTTATCATCTTATTGGTTATACTTTGTAACATCGACTACTTACACTTTAGCGAGAAGCTTGGTAGAAAGTATGGATAATGAAGTGATTTGCGAAAACGGGAATATCCAAGAGATAGTTCCAGTTAAATTATATAGTTATGAAGAAGCACTAGAAATGGCTTTTCAACGTATTGAGCAAAATGCAGTTGTTTCTAGTTGGAAAGAGTCGATTATTGGTCCGATAAGAGAAGATTTCCTAGATTTAATACAAGTACCAAAATATGGTTGCCTTACCGATAAACGAAAATTTGAATTTAAGCGCCCTGACGAAGAAATTTTGGATAATATTTGGTCAATTGGTGGTGATCGAGGTTGGTATTATGGAACATGGCTCTGGAGGATACGGGGTATCATGGATAAATTTGTAGGTGGTGTTGGTCTAAGAAGAGGTAGAAGAAGTCCTACCGAGTTAAAAACAGGAGAGTCTCTAGATTTTTGGAGAGTGATTTTAGCCGATAAAAAACATAAACGACTTTTACTTTTTGCTGAAATGAAACTTCCTGGTGAAGCTTGGTTGGAGTTTAAGATAAAAGAAAAAGATGGTAAGAAGTGGTTGGAGCAAAATGCTACATTTAGACCATTAGGTATTTGGGGAAGAATGTATTGGTATGCAGTTTATCCATTTCATGGTTTCGTTTTTCCGGGCATGGCAAAGAACATTATAGCCTATAATGATGATGATTTGTACTCCAAAAATGCCTCTTGAAAAATAATTAAAACATTAACAATTAATTAATATAACTAATTCATTAGAAGTGTATTGATGAACACTTACATCATAGGTAAGTGTGATTTAAATACACTTCTATTTTTATTTATGGTTTTTAGGTATTTAAACAGAATAAAATACAATAAAGTGTTGAATTGAGTGTTTATAATATTTTGTTCATATAGCTTTTAATTGTATAAATGCCCTATAATAAGTCGAAACTTTATCTCACCTTTGTCGTGTAATAAAATAGAAAACAAAACAAAAACATTAAAATTTAAAAGACATGAAAAATCAAAATAATATCATCACAGTAACAGCAACAGGTTACCCAGTAATTGTAAAAACAAACAAGTAATTAATTTATAACAATAAAAATTTAAAAAGACATGAAAAATCAAAATAGCATCATCACAGTAACAGCAACAGGTTACCCAGTAATTGTAAAAACAAATAAGTAATTCAAACATTAAAATTTAAAAATTATGAAATCAAGACAAAACACAATCATAACGCATACAGCGACAGGTTATCCAATCATTATTAAAACAAACAAATAATAAAATTATGAAAACAATTAAAGGAAAAATTCTCACAGTAACGGCAACAGGTTTCCCAGTTTTAGTACCAGTTTGTGAGTCAAAAACAACAAAGAAAACTGAAGTAAAAGAGTTAAAAGGTAATGTAAAGCAATCTGCTTAAACATTACTTTAAATAGTAAGAAGGTCGATAAAGACCAATGATGTGATGCCCTTAAGGGCTTTTTTTATGCCCAATTTTTTCTGATCATCTCCCATATATTAACTAATCTCTAGTATTTAAGTGCTCTCTCAACAAAAGAAATTCTAAAAATATAATTCGTTTTTCTTAGTTCTTCATTTTCTAAAATATTATGTTTGATCCATTAATTTTAATCCAATTGATTATGACTTTAGAAGAAGTACAAAAAGTAGTAGATGAGTGGATCAACACCACTGGTGTAAGGTATTTTAATGAGCTGACTAATACTGCTATTCTTATGGAAGAAGTGGGTGAAGTAGCTCGAATTATGTCTAGAAAATATGGTGAACAATCTTTTAAAAAATCTGATGAAGATGTTGACCTTGCCGATGAAATGGCTGATGTGATGTTTGTTTTAGTATGTTTAGCCAATCAAACAGGCATAGATTTGACTGAAGCATTAAAGAAAAACTTAGAGAAAAAGTCAATTCGTGATGCTGACAGACATAAAAACAACGAAAAATTAAAGTAAAGTTTAATTATCCTCTGGTAAACAAGGGAAATCGGGAAGGTTTAAATCTATTGGCTCGAAATCTTCTACCCTAATAGTAGGTACAAAACCTGAAGCCCCATTAAGTTCTCCACAAAAAGTAGTATCAGCTACATTATCCACTTTATTTAAAAAGTAATTATCATTAAGAAACAAGTGAATCTCTTTATCGCTATTTTCTGACCATCCACCTCTATAGTAATAATAGGTAGTGTAAAGTAATTCAGATGTATTCGATAAAGAATAGGTTTCTTGATATAAATAATTGGTATAGGAAGAATCACGATATAAAATTATCTCGCTTTGTTCTATAATTCTTTGATTTGAGAATTCTTCATCAATAGTTTCTTTACTTCTGAGAGTATGACTAATGTTTGTCGGTATATTATCATCATTATTACATGACAAACAAAGAAGGAAACATGATAGTAAATATAATCTGTACATCTTAATTTCTATGTGATAGAGCATTGAAGTTAAGGTGTATTTTTTTTACATCAAATCGATATGAGTATTTAATACCCCTAGTGATATCATTCCTTTTTCCACCCAATACGTGCATAGGTAATTTACTTAAACTTTTCAATTAGGTTTTCTACTCACTTATAGGAGAGGTCAATACTGCACCTTTGTAATGTGATCAATGATCAAAAACAAAAAAGATTATCTCATTCACTAATAGAAAACAAAATGAAACATTTTATTTTATTTATTCTTGTTACCCTTTTTGCTAATCAATTAATAGCTCAAAAGAAAAAGAAAGGAAGTAATGAAAAGCCTAATATCTTAGTCATTTTTGGTGATGATATAGGGATGTTTAATATAAGTGCTTACAACGATGGTATGATGGGGTACAGAACGCCAAACATCGATAGAATAGCTAACTCAGGAATTCGTTTTACTGATAGTTATGCACAAAATAGTTGTACAGCAGGTCGCTCAGTTTTTATAACAGGCCAAAGTGCAAAAAGAACAGGTCTTTCTAAAGTGGGTCTACCTGGCGATGATTTAGGATTACAAAAAGAAGATCCAACAATTGCAGAAATTCTTAAAACAAAAGGTTATACAACGGGTCAATTTGGTAAAAATCACCTGGGTGATAAAGATGAATTCTTACCAACCAACCATGGTTTTGATGAATTCTTTGGTAATCTATACCACTTAAATGCGGAAGAGGAACCAGAACATCCAGATTATCCAACAGATCCAAATTTTAAAGAAAGATTTGGCCCAAGAGGCGTGATTCATGCCTATGCTGATGGTCGTATTTCTGATACAGGTCCATTAACAAAGAAAAGAATGGAAACTGTAGATAGAGAATTCTTAGCCGCATCTATAGATTTTATCGATAAAGCTCATAATGATGATGAACCTTTCTTTGTGTGGTTTAATTCTACAAGAATGCACGTAGTGACTCACCTTACAGAAGAGGCTGAAGGTAAAACTGGTCAAGGTGTATATGCAGACGGTATGGTAGAGCATGACGGGCACGTTGGTCAGTTACTAAACAAATTAGATGAATTGGGAATTACTGAAAATACCATTGTAGTATATACTACTGATAATGGAGCGGAGGTATTATCATGGCCTGATGGTGGTATGATTCCTTTCAGAGGGGAGAAGAATACTACTTGGGAAGGTGGTTTCAGAGTACCAATGATGGTGAGCTGGCCAAGTAAAATTGCTCCTCATCAAGTATCTAATGAGATTATCTCTTTAGAAGACTGGATGCCAACCTTAGTGGCAGCAGCAGGTGAAGACCAATTAAAAGAGCAGTTATTAACTGGCTACAAAGCTGATGATATGACTTACAAAGTACACTTAGATGGTTACAACTTCATGCCTTATTTCTTAGGCCAAGAAGAAAAAGGACCACGAGAAGAATTCTTCTACTTTACAGATGGAGGTGATTTATCTGCAGTAAGAATTGGTGATTGGAAGTTTATGTTCTCCATCCAAGAACACGAAGGGTTGGATGTATGGATTAAACCTTTCACTAAGTTGAGAGCACCAATTATCATCAACCTTAGAAGAGATCCTTTTGAAAGAGCAATTGATGAGTCTGGTTACACAGATTTCTTTATCGAACATATGTTCTTGATGGCTCCAACAGTAGAAACTGTTAAAGAGTTTATGGGAACCTTCAAGGAGTTCCCTCCAAGACAATCGGCAGCGTCATGGGTAGAGTAAATAAATAGATTTTTCGTATTGAGAGGAGCGTCAGAAATGGCGTTCCTTTTTTTGTTAGAATATTGTCAAGAGATAATTCATGAGGTAGTAAAACAGTACGTAATTTACCTAATCCTTTCAATTAGGTTTTCTACTCACATATACCTTTATGTAAACCTTCATATTTGTAATGTAATCAAAAGGAAAGATTATTTATTCATCAACTCTTTAGAATATATACCATGAAAACAATTGCTTTACTACTACAAATAATTTTTGTCTTTCAATTTTCAAGTTTGATCGCTCAAAATATTGAACTCGATAAAACTTTAGGATTGGAATATGCAAATCAAGTAGCTCAAGAAATGGGGGTGTATCAAGATGAAGAAATGACAGAATATATCAATTGTGTTGGACAACAACTTGTAAGTCAGTTAGAAGATAAACAGTTTAATTATCAATTTAGAATTGTACCTCAAGTAGAACCTAATGCTTTTGCATTGCCAGGAGGATATGTATTTATCACTACAGGTTTGTTAAGTATTATTCAATCGGAAGATGAGTTAGCAGGGATATTAGCTCATGAAATTATTCATGCACATAATCGGCACTCCATCTCGCAAATGAAAAAAGGAATTTTACCTAAATTACTTGAGTTACCAGGAGAATTAATTGGTATAATTAGTAAAGATCTAGGAGATATTTTTAATGCTCCAATAAAAGCATCCAATGCCTTATATCTAGCCTCATACGGTAGGAAGAAGGAAACAGAGGCAGATTTAGAAGGTATGGATTTAGCAGCAAGAGCAGGTTATAACCCAGTAGCACTAAAAGCTATTTTACATAGAATGACTGATGTTATTGAATTAGTAACAGGGGAAGAAGAAAAGAAAAGTTATTTCAGCGACCATCCCTATACTCCTAAAAGAGAAAGTGATATAGAAACGAAAGCTTCTTTTATGATTCATGGGTCGACTGCCAATAAAAAAGAACAGTATCATCAGGCAATAGATGGAGTATTATTTGGAAATAGTGTAACACAAGGTGTTTTCGAAGGATCTGAATTCATGCATCCAGAATTGTCAATTAAGGTGAAATTTCCAGATAAATGGTTATTGATTAATCAACCTGAATATTTTGGTGGATATAGTCAAGATTCTAGAAAGGGAGTGGTCATTTCTATAGAAGAAGAAACAGAAGTGATGGAGGCTTCAAAGAAATTTATAGAAAAACTATCGGATAAGGAAAAGGGACATATTTCTAGTAAAGGATTTTTTCCACATCGTGAAGAGAATGGATACAGAATATCTTTTGCAGTCAAAAGTAAAGCCCAGGAGAACTATGCCAATATAGGCTGGGTAAAAGCCAATGGGAGGGTATATAGAATTAGTAACTTTTCAGATGATTCATCGCTGAAAATATTCGAAAGAGTATCTGTATCTTTAATTGCGTTAGGTGATAATGACGGAGAAAGGATTCATACTCAGAAAGTAGCCATAGTAAAGGTAAAAGCAGGGGAAACATTAAAGTATTTATGTAAAAGGAATAACAATGTGGCTTCACTTAAACTTATTGAAGTCTTGAACGACTTGAAAGCTGATGACCATTTGAAAGAAGGACAAGGAATTAAAATTGTGAAAAAGTATGCTTACACTTCTGAGGTAAAGATACATCACGATGTAAAAATAACAGAGTAATATAAATACCGTATAGCGGAGTTTTATGAAAATAGTGACACTTATAATTCTATTACTTGCTATGCTTTTGATAAAAGAGCTAAAGCAGGTAAAAGAGAGTAACCCAGAAACTATTGAAGTAGTAATATATTAGGGTAAAGAAGAGTATTTTATACTCAATGAAAGGGAGGGCACTTTGTGACCTCTTTTTTTGATGGTGACCTAGGTAAAATACCTAAAATCAAGGATTAGGTAACACTGCAATATAGATTTAAGCCACATAATGCACCTTTGTAATGTAAGAAAAAAACATCTCTTTTAATTGAAACTATTATGAAAACATTGAATAATACATCGCTCTCTTATCCATTAAGTTTAATGGAAGCAAAAAAAGAAATTTCTTCAAAGATTGATGATTTCTTATTGGAAAATGAAATCACACTGGCAGAAAAAATTAAAGAACTAGAATCTGAAAGTATTTATGCTTTAGGTCAGACCGCTGTAAGAGAGGAGCAAAGTTTTGATGAAGTCACTAAAAAGGTAGATATCATATTTAATAATATGAGATATAAAGTAATGGCCAAGATAATGAGTGATGGGGATCTTTCTGAGGCTCAAAAAGAAATCAAATTGCAAGAATCACTTTTAGATATTTATCAATTACAAAACAGTGTGGAAGAAATGATCTTAAGAATCTCTATTCATTTAGAAGATATGAATAATGATACAAGGTCTCTATTAAAAAGAACTTCAGATGTAGGTGAAGAATTTGTTTCAAACATTACAACGCTTACCTCATCAATATTTAAATAAAAATAAAAATTTAATACATCTCTCAAAAAACAAAAGTTATGGAAAATCAAGTAAGAAACTCGTTGCAAAAATCATTTAAACACTGGTGGTTATTATTAGTATCTGGTTTTGTATTAGTGGCTGCAGGCGTATTTACTTTTACATACCCTATTGAAAGTTACATAGCACTATCTGTGTTCTTTAGTATCACTTTTATTTTTACAGGTTTATCAGATATCATATTTTCATTCATGAATAGAAAAACTATAAGTGGATGGGGTTGGTCTATATTCTGGGGTTTTATCAATTTATTCCTAGGTATATTCTTGATTAAAAACCCATCCATCTCAATGGCGACATTACCTATGTATGTTGGTTTTACTTTTATGATAAGGGCGATTGGGGCCATGACTTTCTCAGAAGTATTAAATGGCTTTGGAGTAATAACAAGAGGTCCACTCTTTTATTTAGGAGCTATTGGTTTGATCCTTTCTATGATATTAATATGGAATCCAGTTTGGGCAGGTTTTACCATTATCTCATTAACAGGAGCGGTATTTATCTTCTTGGGTATCTATCAAATAGCGATCTCCTTGAAACTTAAAAAGGCTAGAAAAATATTAAAAGAACAAGTAGATTTGGAATTAGTCTAAAACAATAATAGGCGATCTAGAGATAGATTGCCTATTCATTTTAATTGCAAATAGTATATTTTACAGTATTTCTAGTTTCATTTTTTGAAAGTGTAAGTATCAAATACGATATCTTCTATTGAAGAAATAAATACAAATAGATATGGTTGCCTGATACATCCCTTAGAGATATATCTTGCAACCTTCATCTTATTCCTATAAAATCTGCTATCTTAGTTCTAGTTTCTGATTTCTAGTATTACTATGCAAACACGCCATTTTTTATATCATTTCTTCTTCTTAATAAATGCTCTTTTTATAAGTAACAACTCTTTTTCACAAGAGTTGAACCCATTTATACCTATTAATGAATATGAGATAAAAACATGGACTCAAATTCAAGATACTCCTATTGATAGAGTTTTTTCTATTGCACAAGATACTAGTGGCTATTTATGGATAGGTTCTGATAGAGGTTTATTAAAGTTTGATGGAGCAACAGTAAAAGTTATTAACCTTAGTACAGATCCAATTATAGAAACTGAGTCAATAAAATTGGTTGAGATTGATGCCAATAATCAGTTGTGGTTTGCTACAAATAGAGGTTTATTTTATTTAAAAGATGATGAGATAGTTCAAGTATATGATGAAAATGGAGGAAAACTAAAAAGAGTAAATAACATGTTTTCTGATAAAAATGGGGGAATATGGTTTGCTTGTAATCGGTCAATTTTCTCTCTAAAAAATGGCAAATTAATAAAGTACAAATACCCTAATAAGGCATTGTTCCGAATTTTCCCAAGTGATGAGGAAGGTAAATTATTGATACTTCATACCTATGTAAAAAAACAACATTCAATTATTTATAAATGGAATAGTGTAACAAATGAAACCGAATTAATGACCAAAAAGCCTATTGATATGATGGCTTATACAGTGAAAGAGCATAATGGAGAATTACTCATAGGAGGGCAATGGGGAGAATTATGTCGTTATAATTCAATTTCAGGAAAGCTGATTTACTGGTTAGGTAAGAATAAATCTAAACAAGTGATACGCAAAATTTTAGTACAAAAGAATGGAGCTATCTGGGCAGGAGGTGAAGGTTTACATAGAGTGTATAACAATAAGGTTGAAACGATTTATGATAAAGACGGACTCACTTATCATAAAATGTTGACTATCTTTTTAGATAGAGATGGTAATTTATGGGCAGGGGCTACAGCGGGTTTAAATTACCTATCAAATACTCCTTTTTTAGAATTACCCAAATCAAAAGAAGCCATTAATGCTAGTTTTTGTGAGCCAGTAATAATTGATGATCAGATTGTGTTTGGATCTGAAGCAAATGGTGTTTTCACGTTCAATGGAAAAGAAATTGTCAAATTGAAATCAGAAAATTTCATTGGAGAAGAGATATACAAGACCGCTAAATCAAATTCAGGAAACTTACTCTTGTCTACCAATAAAGGTGGCTTTGAAGTGAAGATAGAGAATGATCAATTAAAACTGATAAAAAGAATATGTTCTACTGAAACAATGGATCTATTCCAGTTATCTGATGGAGAATATATCATCAATAATAGAAAGGGCTTTTATATCACTAAAAAAGATTCCTTGATAAAACTAAAACCACCTTTTTATCATATTGAGAATCTGTCTAAGACTTTAGGAAAAGATTGGCTAACAACAAGTTTAGGGGTGTATATTGTAGAAGGTGATACCCTAAGACCATTTAATAAGCATTCATCTTTAACTAAATATATTGTGGATGTCTCTATAGATAATGACTCTAGTTTATGGGTAGGGACTTATGGATCAGGGTTATTACAAATCAAAAATGAAAACGAGGTAATTCATTATGACACAAGGACAAATTTACCTGCAAATCAGTCTATGATGATTGCCATGTCTAAACCTCAAGGGAAATGGTTTTTTGTTACTCACAAAAGACAGCCTTATATGCAAGAAATTATACCAGTGATGAAAAATGGAAAGCAGGTAATGAACTTGGGGAAAAAGTTTAAATGGAATTTTGCAGAAGGAGCATTTCATGAGATTGGATACAATCCTTATTTTATAAAACTTCACTCCCAACTATACCTTTTGGCAAAAGAAAATTTATACGAGTTTAGACCTAAAAAAGTGTATTATTCATCACCAAAAGTAGTACTACAAGAAGTAGTGACGAATGGCAAGAAAATGGATAGCTTTCCATCTACTTATAAAGCTGACTCAAAACAAATAGAGTTTCATTTGTCTACTCTTGATTTTACTCAACATGGGAATCTTAATTATGAATATAAAATTGAGGGATATGATAACGATTGGTTGAGTATGGGAAACAGAGCAGTGGCTTATTATAACAATCTTCCTGCTGGGAAATATACTTTTTATGCTAGATTAAAAAATTCCGATAACTCCTATACGTACCTTCAAAAATCTTATTCTTTTGTGAAAGAGGAGTATTGGTACAAAACCCTAACAGCTAAAATTACTTACATCTTAATTTTCTTATTTGTTGTATTTGTCATATTTCAATGGAGAGTAAAAGTAATAAAGTTGCAGCGTGAAAATCTTCAAATTAAGGTAGATGAGCGTACGCAAGAACTTAAATTCTTAAATGATAATTTAGAAGAATTAGTAGAGAATAGAACACAAGAAATCTCTCATCTGAATCATGATTTAATGAAAAGTAAAGAAAGGTTGAATTATGCCTTAGAAGCGACAAAAGATGGTATTTGGGATTATAATATTATAAATGATGAACTGATACTAAGTGATGCATCAGCTCACTTATTAGGATATGAGTTGAAAGATTGTGATAGAAAAACAGGTATATTACCCTTTGTTTATCCTGATGATAGGTCACTTTGGATAACAACTTATGAGGAACTAAGAAAACAGAAGTTAATAGATGAAATAGAAGATCAAGAATTCAGGTTCTATCATAAAAATGGAAATATTGTATGGATTCTTGTAAAGAGTAAAATTGTAGAAAGAGACCATTATGGAGACCCTCAACGTGTAGTAGGAACTTACATTGATGTAACGGAAAAAAAGCGTAAAACACAAGAAATTCTTGAAGCGATTATCCTTACAGAGGATAATGAAAGACAACGTATTTCAAAAGATATTCATGATGGATTACAACAAACATTGACCATATCATCCTTGAATTTTCAATCTTTCAAAAAGAAATTAGATAATATACCACCTGAAATACTTGAAAAGTTTAATACAGGTTGGGATTATCTTCAGAAGTCTATCGTAGAAAGTAGAACAGTAGCTCATACTCTAATGCCAAAGGCTATTGTTGACTTTGGGATTATTTCAGCTTTTGATAGTCTAATCACAGAAGTAGATAAAAGTACTGAAGAAATGGAATTTAATTTCTTCCATAATTTCGACGATCATTTAATTGAAAACTATCAAATAAAAATCACTCTATATAGAATTCTTCAAGAAGGAATCAATAATATTTTTAAGTATTCGAAGGCTTCAAAAGTAGATATTCAATTAAAAAATTATGATGATATCTATATGCTCACTATTGAAGATAATGGTGTTGGGTTTGATGCTATTAATGTAATAAAAAAGAATTCTGGGTTGGGTTTTAAGGGAATGAAAAATAGACTGGATGCTATTGGAGGTTTCTTAGAAATAGAAAGTAGAGAAGGGAGAGGTACTACTTTATTAATTGAGATCAATAAAAACTTTTAGTATGTGTAATAGAAGAAACTATATCTACCTAAGTATTTTACTACTATTGATTTCTGAAGTTGCTATCTGTCAAACAAAATCAGATTCTTTATGGAATGTTTGGACAAATACTAATTTAGAAGATACAACTCGGTTAGAAGCACTCCTTAAGCAAAGTAAAGAAATAGTAAAGTCAAATACAGATAGTGCATTTGCCCTTGCAAACATAGGCTTACAATATGCAGAGGAGAAAAACTTATTGAAATATCAATCAGAAAATTTAATAATTAGAGGGAAGACTCAATATAGAAAAGGAAAGTACGAAGAAGCCGAAATCACTTTTAAAAAATCCTTGAATATAGCTAGAGAAGTGGCGGATAGTTTATTAGTTTCCAGGTCAATTCATGGGATTGGATCTACTTATTATGCAAGAGGAGATTATGAAACTACATTAAATTATTACAATAAAAGTTTTGCAATTGCATCAACTTTAAATGATAAAATCCTGATGGCGGGAGCATTGAATAATATTGGTATTATTAATATTTTTCAAAAAAATTATGAGGAGGCAGAGAAAAATTTAACCCGATGTCATCAATTATATACGGAAGCGGGAAGTCCGAAAAGTGCTCCTCTGACAAATTTGGCAGTCATTAAATCTCGTCAAGGAGATTTAAGTGCATCAGTAGAGCTTCAATTTAAAGCTTTAAAAATCAATGAGGAAGCAGGCAATGAATATTCTATGGCTTATACTTATTTGAGTATTTCTAATTCTTACTTTCAGTTAAAGGATTATGATAACTACATAAAATATACGGACAAAAGTTATCAGATAAGAAAGAGGCTAGGTGATAAAGCGGGAATATTAAAGTGTCTAACCAATTTTGGAATAGCCTATGATTACAAAAAAGAATATGATAAAGCACTTCAATATTTTGAGGAAGCATTAGCTATAGCAAGAGAATTAAATCGTAAACATAATATTGGGACTTTACTGAATAGTATAGCTTTAATTCATATCAGAAATGATCAATTAGAAGGAGTCTACAATAGCTTAAACGATGCTTTAGCAATCAATAAAACACTTGATGATAAAAAAGGTATTGCTAAAAGCTATCGTTATTTAGGTCTTTATTATAAACAAAAAGGAAGCTACGATAAAGCAATTTTTTATTTGAAAAAAGCCTTAGCAAGAGCTGAAGGCCTTGAAATTGAGCAAACACAAAATATTTCAAAAGACTTATATGATATTTATGTAATACTAGGGAATAGTAAGCAGGCCTTGGTAAGTTACGAGCATTTTGTGACAGCAAGAGACAGTATACTTAATTTAGAAAGTCAACAAGTAGTTTTACATCAACAGTACCAATACGAAAATGAAAAACGAGCTTTGTCGGACAGCCTCAATTATGCCAGCCAAAAGCTAATTCAACAAGAAAAACTCGTTCAATCAAAAAATCAAAGAACTGCATTAATTATCATACTAGGTTTAGTAACACTATTTACAATTTTCGCCATCAATAGAGTTCGATTAAC
>NZ_JRYR02000001.1:3140860-3143359 GCF_000807855.2 Flammeovirga pacifica | reverse complement strand
AGTAGATATTCAATTAAAAAATTATGATGATATCTATATGCTCACTATTGAAGATAATGGTGTTGGGTTTGATGCTATTAATGTAATAAAAAAGAACTCTGGGTTGGGTTTTAAGGGAATGAAAAATAGATTGGATGCTATTGGAGGTTTCTTAGAAATAGAAAGTAGAGAAGGGAGAGGTACTACACTTTTAATCGAGATTAATAAAAACTTTTAGAATGAAATTACTCAAAGGTTATATCATATTATGCCTCATTCTTATGGCATTTTCAAATACCATAATGAGTCAAACCAAAGCTGATTCTTTATGGTCTTTATGGGTAAATACTGAAGAAGTTGATTCAACTCGTTTGAAAGCGTTATTAGAGCATAGTGATGAAATAGTTAAAACAAATACAGATAGTGCCTTTGCTTTAGCTGAAATAAGCTATCAGTATGCCCTTGAAAAAGGAAATTTGAAATATCAGGCAAAAGCATTGTCTAAAAAAGGTTTAGTATTTTATAGAAAAGGTGATTTTGAATCATCAGAGAAGGAATATAACAAAGCAATTTCTTTAGCAAGGGAGGTGGCTGATAGTTCTATTATAGCCAATGCTTACAAAAGTATTGGTGCAATTTATTACTCTTTGGGAAAATACGATATAGCTAAAGACTACTATAAGTCCAGCTATAATATCTCTTCCTTTTTAAAGGATAAAAATGGAATGGCAGATATTATGAATAATATAGGTATCATTCAAGTTATTCAAAAAGATTATGAGGAAGCAGTAAAGAGTCTAAGACAATGCAATAAACTTTATATAGAAGGAGGTGAGCAAAGAAGTGCACCTCTTACCAATTTAGCAGTCATCAAATTTCGACAAGGTGATTTAATACAGGCAATGGAACTGTTTATGGAAGGTGCTAAAATAAATGAACGGAATGGAGATGATTATGCCTTAGCATTTTCATATTCTAATATTGCCAATATCTATTTTGATATGGATGAGCTTGATAAGTACTATGAGTTTATCAATAAAAGCCTAGAAATTCGTAAAAGAATGGGAGATAAGGCAGGGATTTTAAATTGTATGCTGAACCTAGGCTTAGGGTATTCAAGCGAAGATAAATATGAGGAAGCTCAACATGTTTTAGATGAAAGCTTAGATTTAGCGAGGGAAATTAATGATAGAAACTCTGAAGCACATATTTTAGTGCACATTGCTTTTTTACAAGTCAAATTAAATGAAACAGATAGTACTCTATCAACAATTGAGAAAGCCCTTGAAATCAACAAATCCTTAAAGAATCAATTGGGAATAATTCTCTGTAAAAAAGCATACGGCAATTACTACAAACAAAAAGGGGATATTTCAAACGCTATTAAATATTACAATGAAGCTCTTGAATATGTTCAAGATACAGATATTGAACAAACTAAAGATGTATCCCAAAAATTATATGAGGTATATAAAAAGCAAAATAATACAGCTCAAGCGTTAGAAGCTTTTGAATTATATGTTGCTTCTAGAGATAGTGTCAATAATTTAGAAAGCCAAAAGAAGGTATTGCATCAGCAATATGAGTATGAAAATGAGAAAAGAGCTTTTGCAGACAGTCTTCACTACGAAGCTCAAAAACAAATTACTCAAACAAAATTAGCACAAACAAAAAAGCAACAACTTGCTCTACTCATAATTGTAGTCCTTTTGATCTTATTTACAGCTTTTGCAGTTAATAGAGTCCGCTTAACAAGAAGGCAAAACAGAACGATTGAACGTCAGGTATTAGAATTAAATGAATTGAACAATAACCTTGAAGAAAAAGTTATTGAACGTTCAAAGAAAATTGCTGAAAGAGAGGAACAGTTGAGTTATGCTTTAGATGCTTCCAATGATGGTATTTGGGATTGGAGGGTGGATTCAACTCAGTTAAACTTTAGCCCTGCAACTTTTACAATGCTTGGTTATTTACCTGATGAATTTGAACATACTATTCATGAAGTCCAAAAGAGAATACATCCTGAAGATATAAAGGGAATTGATTTTGAATCATACCTTAAGCTTATCCTCATTGAAGGGAAACTGGTGAAAGAATTAAGACTTCAAAATAAACAAGGAAAGTATATTTGGATTCAGATTAAAGGGAAAATTGTAGCCTTTGATAATGATAATATTCCATGTAGAGTAGTTGGTACTTTTACTGATATTACTTCTATTAAACAAAAAGCACAAGATATTTTAAACGCTGTAATGACAACAGAAGATATAGAAAGGAATAGAATAGCCAAAGATATCCATGATGGTTTACAACAAACATTGACAATTGTATCATTGAACTTTCAAAAGGTAAGAAAAAGTATCAATTCACTACCATCAGAGGTAATTGAGACCTTTGGTATAGGATATGACTATTTACAAAAATCAATTAGAGAAAGTCGTAGTGTAGCACATAATCTAATGCCTAAAGCAATTATTGACCTTGGTATTATTAATGCGTTTGAAAGTTTGATTATTGAGA
>NZ_JRYR02000001.1:3137981-3140850 GCF_000807855.2 Flammeovirga pacifica | reverse complement strand
TAATATTTTTAAGTATTCGAAGGCTACAAAAGTAGATATTCAATTAAAAAATTATGATGATATCTATATGCTCACTATTGAAGATAATGGTGTTGGGTTTGATGCTATTAATGTAATAAAAAAGAATTCTGGGTTGGGTTTTAAGGGAATGAAAAATAGACTGGATGCTATTGGAGGTTTCTTAGAAATAGAAAGTAGAGAAGGGAGAGGTACTACTTTATTAATTGAGATCAATAAAAACTTTTAGTATGTGTAATAGAAGAAACTATATCTACCTAAGTATTTTACTACTATTGATTTCTGAAGTTGCTATCTGTCAAACAAAATCAGATTCTTTATGGAATGTTTGGACAAATACTAATTTAGAAGATACAACTCGGTTAGAAGCACTCCTTAAGCAAAGTAAAGAAATAGTAAAGTCAAATACAGATAGTGCATTTGCCCTTGCAAACATAGGCTTACAATATGCAGAGGAGAAAAACTTATTGAAATATCAATCAGAAAATTTAATAATTAGAGGGAAGACTCAATATAGAAAAGGAAAGTACGAAGAAGCCGAAATCACTTTTAAAAAATCCTTGAATATAGCTAGAGAAGTGGCGGATAGTTTATTAGTTTCCAGGTCAATTCATGGGATTGGATCTACTTATTATGCAAGAGGAGATTATGAAACTACATTAAATTATTACAATAAAAGTTTTGCAATTGCATCAACTTTAAATGATAAAATCCTGATGGCGGGAGCATTGAATAATATTGGTATTATTAATATTTTTCAAAAAAATTATGAGGAGGCAGAGAAAAATTTAACCCGATGTCATCAATTATATACGGAAGCGGGAAGTCCGAAAAGTGCTCCTCTGACAAATTTGGCAGTCATTAAATCTCGTCAAGGAGATTTAAGTGCATCAGTAGAGCTTCAATTTAAAGCTTTAAAAATCAATGAGGAAGCAGGCAATGAATATTCTATGGCTTATACTTATTTGAGTATTTCTAATTCTTACTTTCAGTTAAAGGATTATGATAACTACATAAAATATACGGACAAAAGTTATCAGATAAGAAAGAGGCTAGGTGATAAAGCGGGAATATTAAAGTGTCTAACCAATTTTGGAATAGCCTATGATTACAAAAAAGAATATGATAAAGCACTTCAATATTTTGAGGAAGCATTAGCTATAGCAAGAGAATTAAATCGTAAACATAATATTGGGACTTTACTGAATAGTATAGCTTTAATTCATATCAGAAATGATCAATTAGAAGGAGTCTACAATAGCTTAAACGATGCTTTAGCAATCAATAAAACACTTGATGATAAAAAAGGTATTGCTAAAAGCTATCGTTATTTAGGTCTTTATTATAAACAAAAAGGAAGCTACGATAAAGCAATTTTTTATTTGAAAAAAGCCTTAGCAAGAGCTGAAGGCCTTGAAATTGAGCAAACACAAAATATTTCAAAAGACTTATATGATATTTATGTAATACTAGGGAATAGTAAGCAGGCCTTGGTAAGTTACGAGCATTTTGTGACAGCAAGAGACAGTATACTTAATTTAGAAAGTCAACAAGTAGTTTTACATCAACAGTACCAATACGAAAATGAAAAACGAGCTTTGTCGGACAGCCTCAATTATGCCAGCCAAAAGCTAATTCAACAAGAAAAACTCGTTCAATCAAAAAATCAAAGAACTGCATTAATTATCATACTAGGTTTAGTAACACTATTTACAATTTTCGCCATCAATAGAGTTCGATTAACTAGAAAACAAAAAAGAATTATTGAGGGACAAGTGGTAGAGCTCAATGAATTGAATGATAATTTGGAAGAAAAAGTAATCGAAAGATCTCAAAAAATTGCAGATCGAGAAGAACAACTTCGATATGCTTTAGAGGCTTCTAACGATGGTATCTGGGATTGGAATGTTAAATCAAAACAAATGATTTTTAGTCCAGCTTTATATACAATGCTAGGATATGAGCCTTATGAATTTGAAGAACATATTGATGAAATTCAAAATAGAATTCATCCAGATGATTTTAAAAAGATGGGATCGACGCCATATTTAGATTTGATACTTCAAAGTAAAGATGGAAATCTGATGAGTGAGGCGAGACTTAAAAATAAACAAGAGAAATACATTTGGATACAAATTAAAGGTAAAGTTGCCGCTTTCAATGATGATGGGAGTCCTAAAAGAGTAGTGGGTACTTTAACCGATATAACTTCTATCAAACAAAAAGCACAAGATATTTTAAACGCTGTAATGACCACCGAGGATATAGAAAGGAATAGAATAGCCAAAGATATCCATGATGGTTTACAACAAACATTGACAATTGTATCATTGAACCTTCAAAAAGTAAGAAAAAGTATCAATTTACTACCTTCAGAGGTAATTGAAACTTTTGGTATAGGATATGACTATTTGCAAAAATCAATTACAGAAAGTCGTAGTGTAGCACATAATCTAATGCCTAAAGCAATTATTGACCTTGGTATTATTAATGCTTTTGAAAGTTTGATTGTTGAGGTAGATCGAAGTACAGATAGCATAGATATCAAATTCTTTCATAATTTTGGAGAGCATCAAATAGAAAATCCACAAATCAAACTAACCTTATACCGTATTCTTCAAGAAGGAATCAATAATATTTTTAAGTATTCGAAGGCTACAAAAGTAGATATTCAATTAAAAAATTATGATGATATCTATATGCTCACTATTGAAGATAATGGTGTTGGGTTTGATGCTATTAATGTAATAAAAAAGAACTCTGGGTTGGGTTTTAAGGGAATGAAAAATAGATTGGATGCTATTGGAGGTTTCTTAGAAATAGAAAGTAGAGAAGGGAGAGGTACTACACT
>NZ_JRYR02000001.1:2655284-3136489 GCF_000807855.2 Flammeovirga pacifica | reverse complement strand
TATCAAATTCTTTCATAATTTTGGAGAGCATCAAATAGAAAATCCACAAATCAAACTAACCTTATACCGTATTCTTCAAGAAGGAATCAATAATATCTTCAAATATTCTAAAGCAACCAAAGTGGATATTCAATTAAAAAATTATGATGATATCTATATGCTTACAATAGAAGATAATGGTGTAGGTTTTGACGCATCCAAAGTAGTAAAAGAAAATACTGGAATGGGTTTTAAAGGAATGAAAAATCGTTTAGATGCTATTGATGGTTTTCTTGAAATAGAAAGTAGAGAGGGTAGAGGAACGACTTTATTAATTGAAATCAATAAAAATTTTTAGATATATATGGAAAAGATAAAGCTCTTTTTAGTCGACGATCATAAAATGATAAGAGAAGGGTTAAAAAACTTCTTATTAGATGATAGTGCATTTGATATTGTAGGTGAAGCAGAAAATGGAAAGGAATGCTTACAACTGTTAGAACAAAATCAAGAGGTAGATATTTTATTGACGGATGTGAATATGCCAGAAATGGATGGTTTAGAATTGGTGCAAAATGTCAAAACTAAATATCCTGCTATTAAAATTATGGCATTGACTATGTTAGGTGAGAGTCAGCATATCAAGAAAATGTTGGCAGAAGGTGCTATGGGATATTTATTGAAAAACTGTAGTGAACAAGAGTTGATCAACGGAATCAAGATGGTTAACTCCGGTGGTACCTATTATTCTCCAGGGGTAACTAATGCCATTATTAATAATATAAGAAAGGTAAAACCTCAAAAATCAAATGTAGCCTTAGAAGTTGCTTTATCAGAAAGAGAAACAGAGGTATTGCATTTAATTTTAAAAGAAAAGACAAATAAGGAAATAGCAGAAGAACTTTTTATTAGTGTAAGAACAGTAGATGCTCACAAGAGAAACCTATTGGATAAGACAGGAAGTAAAAATTTAGCAGGTTTAATACTCTATGCTATTGATAAAGAATTGTTCGATGATATTTAAAATAGGTAATTCTCTGATAAATGTCATTATGTGTATGAATAGCTTTGTGTATAAACCTAAATGTACATGAATATTTTAATTGGCAATGATAACGAACTTAATAGTAAGCTGTTAGAAGAAATAAAACACTTTATACCTATAGAACAAATCACTTATAATAAACTCCTTATGAGTGATTCAATAGATAAAGAAGGTATTTTATTAATTAATTTATTAGATGTTGTTGGTGATTCTAAGGAAGTAATCAATGAGGTGAGAATGAGATATCCAAGGCATAAAGTCATTGCATTACATTATTTTCAAGTTGATTCCATGATAGAAAAACTACTCAACGATGGGTTTGATGAATATGTTTCTATTTTAAACTTTTCAGAAACTATACATGAAATATTAGACATAAATTAAGCACACAATTTCTTCCAACAGCAAGCTATTTTAATAAGCTAGTTTGTCTAAACCGGATAAGGTCATCTTTAAAAAAGGTGACCTTTTTTTTGCCATTATATTAATAGGTGAATTACCTAATATGATAAAATCAGAATTTTACTAAAATAATGGGAGGCTGTTTTTAAGACATTTGAACTATCAAATAATAAAAAACACTCTCAATTATGAAAAATCTATTTATCATTTTATTTACATTATTTTCTCTTTCTGTTTTTGCTCAAACAGATGAAGAAAAGGCGCAAGCAAATAATCCTTTAGCACAAATTACAGCCTTCAATTTACAGCAATATTATTCTCCTAATTTAACAGGTAATAGTGAAGCTACATCAAGTACCTATTGGATGAGATTTGCTAAACCTACCGGAAGAGTTCTTTGGAGAGCATCCCTTCCTTTTAGTACATTTTCTAATCCTGAAACAGGGGTAAGCACATCAGGTCTAGGCGACTTCGATCTATTTGCAGCTTATTTAGCAGTTTCTAAATCTAAATTATCTATTGGTATTGGTCCATCGGTATCAGCTCCGACAGCTACACATGCAACTTTGGGTACTGGAAAATGGACAGCAGGTGCTGCTGCTGTAGCCTTTGCTAGTTTAAACCCTCAATTACAAGTAGGTGGTTTAGCGATATGGAGAACAGATGTAGGTGGAGATGCCCAACGAGATGATGTGAATATTTTGGCTTTCCAACCGTTTGCCTTCTTCCAGGTAGGGAAAGGGTTATATTTTAGATCTGCTCCAACGTGGAATTTCAATCTTGAAAAAGGGACATATAATGTTCCTCTTGGAGTAGGTGTTGGTAAGATTATGAAGATCAATAAGACGGTATTTAACTTCTTTATTGAACCACAATATTCTGTATTACACTACGGAGATAATCAACCACTATTACAAGTGTACTCTGCTTTGAATATGCAGTTTTAATTCAAAATAATAAAAATATAACCATTGAAAATATTAGTCATGAAATCATATTTAATAACATTCTTATCGTTTTTTATTTTCTTGAGTTCTTGTTCTACTCAAAAGAAAAAAGGTAATATTTCAGAAGATTTGGATAGAACGGTTTTACCCATTCAACCTCCAAAACATAAAGCGGTATCAGAGCTTGATGCTAGAAATGTAACAGCCCCTCCAAAGTTTGAAATAAATGCTCCAGAAGGAGCTCCAAATATAGTAGTCATTCTAATTGATGATATTGGTTTTTCAGCTTCAGAACCTTTTGGTGGAGCAATAGAAACACCTACTTTCGGAAAATTAGCAGACAATGGTTTGAAATTTAATAAATTCCATTCAACAGCTTTATGTTCTCCAACAAGAGCGTCGCTATTATCAGGACGTAACCACCATAATGCTAATGTTGGTTCTGTAATGGAAGTGGCAACAGCTAACCCAGGAAATAACGGTTTTCGTCCAGATGATGCCAAATATGTAGCTGAAACTCTTCGTCAGAATGGCTATAGCACAGCAGCATTTGGTAAGTGGCATGAAACAGCACCTTGGGAAACTTCGGTATCAGGTCCTTTCTTCAGATGGCCAACTAATTCGGGTTTTGATAAATTCTACGGATTTATTGGTGGTGAAACAAATATGTGGAACCCTACTATTTATGATGGCTCCGTTAGAGTTGAAGTAGAAACTGATGGTGAAGAAGAGTATCACTTTACACAAGACATGACAAACGAGGCGATCAATTGGGTGAAATTCCAAAAAGCAATGACTCCGGATAAACCATTTATGGTATACTATGCACCAGGTGCGGTACATGCTCCTCACCATGCACCAAAAGAATGGATTGAAAAGTATAGTGGTAAGTTTGATGAAGGTTATGATGAACTTAGAGAGAAGACATTCCAACGTCAAAAAGCACTTGGTATTATTCCTCAAAACACAAAATTAGCACCAAGACCTGATGGTATTAAAGATTGGGATAGCTTAAGTGATTCTGAAAAGAAATTATTTGCAGTTCAAATGGAAACATACGCTGGTTTTATGGAACATACAGACCATGAAATTGGAAGAATGATTGATGCGATTGATGAAGTTGGTGAATTAGAAAATACCTTGATTGTTTATATCATGGGTGATAATGGATCTAGTGCTGAAGGTGGACTGATTGGTACATTTAACGAAATGGTTTCTTTAAATGCTAATCGTACTGCAGAAACTGTTGATAGCATGTTAGAATATGCTGATGAGTGGGGCGGTCCTAACTCTTTCCCTCACTTTACTGCCGCTTGGGCAGTAGCTACAGACGTACCTTTCTCATGGACAAAACAAGTTGCCGGAGATTTTGGTGGTACTCGTAACGGTATGGTAATGCACTGGCCAAATGGTTTTGATGCTAAAGGCGAAATTCGTTCTCAATTTACTCACGTTAATGACGTTGCTCCTACAATTTTAGAGGCAGCAGGATTGCCAGAAGCTAAAATGATTAATGGTGTAGAACAAAAGCCAATGGATGGCCAGAGTTTATTATATGCAGCAAGAGATGAAGCAGCGGTTGAAAGACACGATACTCAATATTTTGAGATGTTTGGTAACCGTGCCATCTACCATAAAGGTTGGTTAGCTCGTGTGGTACACTCAGTGCCTTGGGAAGTGAAGCCAGTAGCCACCCTACAAGAAGATAAATGGGAATTATTTAATATCGAAGAAGACTTCTCTTTAGCGAATGATTTATCAGCTAAGTATCCTTCAAAATTAGAAGAATTGAAGTTACTTTTTGAAAAAGAAGCGATGGAAAATAATGTTTATCCATTAGATGATAGAAAATATGAGCGTTTCAATGCAGCTATTGCAGGACGTCCAGATTTAATGGGTGATCGTACTAATATCACATTGGCAGATGGAATGACAGGAATTACTGAAAACACCTTCTTGAATGTGAAAAATACATCAAAAACAATTACTGCTACTCTAGATTTAAAAGGAAATGATAGAGGTGTAATTATTTGTCAAGGTGGTCAATTTGGGGGCTGGTCATTGTATATGAACGATGGCAAACCAACATATACTTATAACTGGTTAGGGTTGAATTCAACTACAATCACTTCATCAAAAGCGATACCTGCGGGTGAATCAGATGTGAAATTAGTTTTTGACTATGATGGTGGCGGAAACGGTAAAGGTGGTTTAGCTACTTTATATATCAATAATGAAAAGGTAGGATCTGGTAGAATTGAACAAACTACACCTCTATTATTCTCTTTAGATGAGACAGTTGATGTAGGTAGAGATGATGCTACACAAGTAGCTTACGAAGAGTTTAAGAATACAAAAGATTCAGATTTCACTGGATACGTTAAATCAGTAACAGTGACAATACCAGAGAAAAAATAGTTTATTGAATTTAGTTAGATAGTTTATGATTAGGTGCTCATTCGTGAGCACCTTTTTTTGTGGTAAATCTTAATTTTTTTTATTGAAATTGAAGTAGATAAAGTAAAACGTGAGAAGTTGTTTTTGTCTAAATATATAGGTGATTTACTTAATGTTTCACATGAGGTAAAGTGCTGATTAATAAGGTCTTTTATCGGTATATATTTGAATTAGTCATTACCATAATAGATCAAAAAAATGAAAAATAAACATATCTCTTTCTCAATTATCACAATACTATTTCTTATGCTTTTTACTACTCCTTATAATGGGTGTGTTTTAGGTAATAATGAAGAAGATGATAAAGTAACTAATTCAGAAGAAGAGCCTTCAGAAAAGTTTAATTATACCAATAGAAAATCCATTAGTTTTCCTGATTCTATTTCTGACGCTGTAATACATTATGGGAATCAAATGGTAAGTTTTAATTTTAATAAAACTTATTTCATTCCTGGGGCAGGGTTTTGTAAAAGTGATTACAAAAATACAGAAACGTTTAACTACGAACTGATGTCTTCCTTAAAAGAATTATTAAGAGAAGATTTTGTAACGGTAGAAAGTAGTAAAAAGAATATACCATTATTACCTCTTAGAACCGGTTTGAGTGGAAGATGGGCCATACTAAATGGATATGAACCCGTAGATTATCAAAAGCATGGAAATATTAAACGTACTATTGAAGATATTGAAGGTGATTTGGGGACATCATCTACAGAGAAAATTAATGTGATAGGATCTAGTTATGGAAGTGTAGTTGCTGCAAATACGGTGATATCTCTTATTGAAAGAGAAAATAATATAGATGAAATTGGCGTATTGGTATTATCAGCTTCAATGATAGATCCTAGTTCTAAATTAGGTTTAAAATTAAGTGAATTACATCAATCGGGTAAGATAGAAACTTTGTATTACCATTCTACGCCCAAAGATAATATTACGGCTTGTTCAGGTACGTCTAAAAAAGAAGCAAGAATGGGATTTAAAAAAGTAGTATTTAAGACTTCACCTAGTATTATGAATTTAAAAAAACATGCCCATAATATAGCATCAAGAACACCTCAAAGAGCACATGATTTATTAGATGTGATTATACAAAATAGTGAAGTATTATGGGTGAAATCGTTTAAAAAAGGGAATTAGAAAAATAACAGACAAAAAGAGGAAACCATAATTATTGATTTCCTCTTTCTCTTTTTACTTATTCCAGATTTCCCAAGACGCTTCTGCTTGTCCAATCAACATATCCAAACCATTCATTCCGTGTCCACCTTTTTCTCTGCAGATTTTAAGAAATTCTGTTTCAGCAGGATTGTAAACTACATCGAAGAAGTAATGATTATCTGATGTGAACTCGTACGGTAGTTCTGGAGCTATACCTACTTTAGGGTGCATTCCTAAAGGAGTAGTATTCACCACTAATGTATGAGTTGTATAAATTTCTTCTGTAACATCGCTGTAAGCAATGCTTTCTTCAGATCTATTTCTTGAAACTGATTTAAAAGGAATATTTAAATCTTCTAATACAGCTTTTATGGCTTTTGACGCTCCTCCTGTTCCTAAAACTAAAGCTTTAAAATTGGTATGAGGCAAAAAGCTTTTTAATGAATTTTTGAAACCAAAATAATCAGAATTGTAGCCGGTAAGCGTACCATCTTCTTCAAATTTTATCACATTGGCTGCACCAATTTTACCAGCAGTCTCAGGATCTAAACGATCTAAAAAGGGTAATACCTGTTCTTTATAAGGAATAGTAACATTCAACCCATTCAATTGATTGTCCTTAAGTAGATCAGTAAATTGTTGAATATTCTCTAATTCAAATAAATCGTATTGACATCCTTCAATACCTTCTTTATTATACTTCTCTGTAAAATATTTTTTAGAGAAAGAGTGTTCAAGGGGGTAACCTATTAGTCCGTAAGTTTTCATGTTAATGTTATTTTGAGTGACAAGTTACGAACAACAATTAAATATTTGATTAGGATTATTGAATGGATTAATAGACTTAGGTAAAGAAAAGAAATTATATCGAATGTAGAGTTATTGGTTATTCTGTAAATTATAATGCTAAATATCTGAATTATAGGAATTAAACTCTTGTTTAATGTCTCCTTTGACTTTGATACTATTTCTTATGAATCTTTTATTGAGCTATCCATCAATTAATTATTTTACTTTATGCAAGTAGGTTTTGATCTATATAATCTCTTCGATAAATTATCAATTGCCATTTTTGTTTTGCGTGTCTCCAACCATGAGACTAAAGATTTTACCATAATGATGGCTAATGAAGAAAATAAAGTAGCATGTGGTTTAGACATGAAAAAATTTATCGGTCATGAATTACGTGATGCTTTTCCTGGAATATATGATTTAGGTTTGCCGAATTATTATTATCAAAGCGTAAAGGAACATCAAGAGGTTGAAATAGGAGAATTTGAGTATGCTGATTACGGTTTAGAAAAACAAACCTATATCTTAAAAGCTACTCCATTAGGTAATGATGAAGTGATGATTTCTTATGAAAATATTTCTCAGTTAAAAGAGGCTAAAAGACAGTTAGAAAAAAAGAATCAAGATTTGAACAGAAAAAATAAGTCTCTAGAAGAGTTTGCTTATTTAACCTCTCATGATCTTCAGGAGCCTTTAAATACGATTAGTGGCTTTGTGGATATTTTAAAATCTAGATATTATGATCAACTTGATTCTTCAGGACAAAAATGCATGGATTATATTGATAAATCTGCCTGCAGGATGAGAGATATGATTAAAGGCATTTTACATCATTCTAAATTAGGAATGGATCTTACGATTACTGATATAGATTTAAATAAATTGTTACTTGGTGTAGTAGATGATTTACAAGGTCTTATCACCGAAAAAAAAGCAACAGTAAAACTGATAGATTTACCTAAAGTGAAAAGCTTTGATTTAGGGCTACGAATAATTCTACAAAATCTAATTGAAAATGGATTAAAATATCAGCCTGAAGACCAAAAACCAGTTATTGAAATTATGTTTGAGGAAAAAGAAGATAATTGGGAGTTTGGTGTCAAAGACAATGGGGTAGGTATTAAAGCAGAGCATCAAGAAAAGATTTTTAAAGTATTTCAACGACTACAAAATAATCAATCTAATAAAGGTACAGGGTTAGGACTAGCCAATTGTTTAAAACTAATCCATTTAATAGAAGGAGAGATTTGGGTAGAATCTTCTGAAGGGGAAGGAAGTACATTTTATTTTACATTACCAAAAATAGCATGAAACAATTAAACCATATACTGCTTATTGACGATAGTGAATCAATAAATTTTTATAATCAATTAATAATTGAGGAAGCAAATGTTACTGAAAAATGTACATTTTTATTAAGTGCCGAAAAAGGATTAGAATACCTTCAGGAGTATGATAAAGAAAAATACCCTTTACCCAATATCATCTTTTTAGATATTAATATGCCTAAAATGAATGGATGGGAATTTATTGAGGAGTTTGATGAATTAGATAAATCAATTACGGGTAATATTGCTTTATTTATGCTAACCACATCCACAAATGAAGATGATATTGATAAATCTAAATCATATAAAACAGTAAAAGACTATTTAACCAAGCCATTAAAAGTAGAAGAACTTAATAGGGCGATTGAGATTTACTATCAATCCAATTTAGAATAAAATGAAAGCATCTTCTACATTCAAATCATAGATGATAAAATGAGTATAAATAAAAAGGTTGTCCAATAATTAAATTGAGACAACCTCTTCATTTTATAAAAAAGTGAAATAAGCTATAAATTAAGCCAAGCCACTATTTTCCATTTTTTCTAAATTATCAGCGATACGTAATCTATCGATAAAGTCTTGGATTTCGCCATCCATTACAATCGGTAAGTTAAATACCGAGTGATTGATACGGTGATCTGTTACACGACCTTGAGGATAGTTATATGTTCTAATTTTATCTGAACGAGAACCAGAACCTACCATTGATTTACGTTCTGCACCAATCTCTTCTTGTCTTTTCTTTTCTTCAATTGCATAAAGACGAGATTTCAATTCTTTTAGCGCTTTATCGTAGTTTTTCAACTTCGATTTTTCATCTTGACATTGTACAATAATACCAGATGGAATGTGAGTTAAACGAATTGCTGAGTAAGTTGTGTTTACAGACTGACCACCAGGACCTGAAGAACAGAATTCATCACGACGGATGTCAGACATGTTTAATTCAATTTCTACATCGTCCATTTCTGGAAGTACAGCTACAGAAGCTACTGAAGTATGGATACGTCCTTGAGATTCTGTTGCAGGAACACGTTGTACACGGTGAACACCTGCTTCATATTTCAATTTACCGTAAGCATCTTCACCTTGGATGTTAGCTACGATTTTGTTAAAACCACCAGAAGTACCATCCACAAAGTCAGTGATTGATAACTTCCATTTATTTTTCTCACAAAAACGTTGGTACATACGAAGTAAATCACCTGCAAATATCGAAGCTTCATCTCCACCTGCACCTGATCTAATTTCAAAGATGGCGTTTTTAGAATCGTTAGGATCATTAGGAATCAATAACATTTTTAATTCATCTTCGATGGCAGGAAGACCATCTTGAAGTTCGTCCAATTCCATTTTTGCCATTTCACGCAATTCAGAATCCTTCTCTTCTTCTAATATTTGTTTCGCCTCTGTAATACCTTCGAGCATGTTTTTGTACTCAAAGTATTTGTCGACCACTTTCTGTAAATCTTTGTATTCTTTATTTAATTTGGCGTACAATTTCATATCTGAAACTGTTTCAGGTTTTACCAAATCTTCGCTTACTTGATCAAAGCGTAACTTTATTTTTTCGAGTTTATCTAACATCTCTGTACGTCTCTTCTAATTTTTTACAAATGTAATGTTTTTTAGTTACTTATTTTTGATAAGTACCTTTCCCTTTTCATCCCATTCATATTTAACAACAGGTCCTCCATAACTTTTGTCATAGATTCTGTTCTTATTTCTATGTCTTGTGATCTTTTTTTTCCTTTGCCGACCTCTTTTATCAATAGCGTCATAAAATTCTGTCCAATCACCGATTTTTAATCCGAATTTATAGGACCCTACTACTTTTTTACGTCCACTTTCATAAAAAGATTGATAAATACCATTTTTCTCTTCGAATTGTATAGGAACAACTTCTTTTACTTTGGTTTGTTTAGAATCATAATATTGAATTTTTGATTCTTTAGGGAAACCCATATAATAGTATTTTTTATCTCTGATCTCCTTATCCTTTCCATACCAAACCCATCTACCAGTAAGGAGTCCTTTATAAAATTGTCCAGTTGTTAAAGTATCTTTATTGACGATTTTTACATATTTTCCATGAAGAGGTAAACCGTATTCAGGTCTAGAAGTGGTCTTCTTTTCAATTTTCTTTTCTTTAGTATTATAAAAATACTTTACTGGAGCGTAGGCACTTGGTGCTTCATATTCGGGTAAAACAAAGAACAATTCAAAAATGACATTACCTTTCGAATTGGTTCTTGTGTAGGCTTTTTTAGTCTTAATACCCCAAAATACTTTCTTCTTTTTTTTCTTTTTCCTTTTGATGACCTCCTCATCATCAGGAGCCCCAGGATTCAGTTCAATAGTTGGAGCATCTTCGCTTACCGAATCGATTGCTACCACTAATGGCTTTCTCTTTTTTGGTTTTTGATCTTCCTCTTCTACTTGAGCAGAAACATTAAGAAATGCACCCAACATTAAAAAGAGTAAAAAGAGTAAAAAGAGTATTCTTTTATAATTCAGCATCATTTTCTATTAGGCTTAGAAATCATCTCCATCATCTTCATCTTCTACAGGAATTTCATCCATACTTCCGCCGTCTTCATCTTCTTCACTACTTCCTTCATCATCAACACCACCAAAATCATTACCGAAATCATCTTCAGGAATTTCTGGTGATAGTTGTTTGTCAAGTTCGTCTGTGTATCTAGATGGAGGCATTTGCCCATCTCTATAATTAGCGTAGAACCTTTCTAAGAATGCAGAAGTAAGTTCTGGAGTTGATAAAGTTAAACCCTTTTGTTTTTCTAAAAAGGTATTAAATTCTTTATTCGAACTAAATATACTCAATTCTTCATTTTGAAGACGAATATAGTACCAAGTTCCTGTAGGTCCTTCTAAAAATAGATTGACTACATCATCAGTTTCTTCTCCTCCATCATCTCTATTTTCTTCTTTAGGAACTTCTATAAACCCTTTGATTTGAGTGTTCACAAATTCACCAAAAGTAGACAATAATTTAATCTCGTCTTTAGTAGAATAGAAGGCTGCATATTCAGAACTCCATTCTATTTCGTTATCAAGAATTACTAAATAATTTGATAATAAACTCGTAATACTTTTGCTTTGTAGATAACCTTCTAATTGTGATGGGGTAAATAAAGAAGTAATCTGATGGTTTAATTCCCCTAACTCTTCAATATTATAGTCTTCATCAATTACTTTGATAGCATCTTCGCTATTTGAAGATAAGAAAGTCTTTAAATTATTAGATGCACTTGAAGATGGTTTTATTCCTCCTATAGCAAAAGATGCCTTCATTTTAGTTTCTGACAAGCCATAATAAGCGTAACCATCCACACCTGCAAGCATAGGGGTAACTTTAGATTTGTTATCAATGGAAATAAAGTTGAATTTACCTTGGAAGTTGATCTTCTTATCATCTGGGCTATAAGACATAAAGTTACCTAGATAAGGCGTGAGTACTTTGTCTTCTTCAGAATCTTTGTAAAAAGCTTCAGGTTTTATGTGATAAACACCATGTTGACTAGTACCATCTTTTGAGTCAAAAGTTAATCTACCTTCAATATCAAATAGGCCTCTAATATTATCAGCTCTATAATCTTCTGGTCTAGAAATAAATGAGTTGTTGATTTCGTAATTGAGGTTATCATAATATAAACCAGTGATTAAAGGAAGCCCTTCATCTGTTGATTTAATTGTTTTATCAATAATAACATGAGCAATGGTGTCTTCTTCACCGTGAATATCATCATTCCTAGATTCGTAACTAAACCATTTGTTCTCTACATTCGGTATAGACATCCTTACATTTCCGTCTTTAAAACGAGTAGCTTTTTTACTTTCTGTAAGTCCGATTTTACCATAATATTCTAATCCGCCTAAAAACATAAGAGGGTCTTCCTGCTTTATAGCACCGTATGCTCTTGCTTCTAAAGTGTTTTCTTGAGTAGAATTACTATAATATTCTTTCTCTGTTACTCTATCTATTCTAATGATTTTCTCTTCTCCAAGGTTATTTCTATAGAGATAGTCTCCTGTAGCCTCTAATTGGGTTCTTGATAAAAGCTTTACATTCGCATTAAATATTCTGTGTTTATCGTCTAATTCAGAATATTTACCAAGAATGATCGTAGCATTTTCTAGGTTTTCAATCTCTGCGTTTTGTTTCACATGAATAATACGATTATTCGAGTCTAGAAGGACTCTGATATTACTAATATCAATATAATCTACATCAATGATATTTAGTTTATTATTCACAAGGTCGTAATAAGCAGAATCTCCTTTAATTAAAAGTGAATCTTGTTCTGGCTTAGTAGAAATAAAGTGTCCTTTGATGTTGTTTTCACTATTCATCAAAATGTTTTTATTATTCACATCCCATTTGGCTTTGTTGATCGAAGTTTGGAATTGAACAAAAGGGAAGGTTAGAACAGATTCTGTATTTGAGTTGGGTTCAGTTCTAAGGTTGACAATATTTTGTTTGATATTTCTTAATACCATTACATCATTACCAAGCATAGAAGGTTCTCCATCAATTCCTGAATAGATCAAAAATTTTGAGTGTCTACTAACATAAATATCTTTTTTAAAGTGGATGTTGGAAGACCTGTTATATGAATCTGCTGTTTCGATTTCTCCCATACCAAAGACTTCGTTAGGTACAAGTGCTAATTCACCACTAAACTTAATATCGTCTCTATAGACCGTAAACGGCTTTTCATGCGTTCCTTTAAAAGACATACTGTCTCTATTAACGAACCAGCGCATATCATAAGTACTCATGGTTACTTTAGGGTGCACTTCGGATTCTATAATACCTGCTGTACCTGTTGTGGTTAAAGAATCAGAATAAAAGATAAAGTCTTCTGATTTAAACTCACTACCTAAGTAATATAATTCACCTTTACCTCTAATTCCTTTATGATTAAGTGTAATGGTACCATCAAAATCACCTTTTCCTTTGATAGAATCTTTTACGTTCAAGAATTTAGGATTTAGATAAACAGGCCATCCTCTTGGATTGGACCATTCTTGATCCTGATCGGTTTCCCTTTCCAAAGTAAAAATACCACTTTGTTGGTCCATACTTACCTCGTCTCGGAATGTCGGGAAAATACCTCCAGAGTTAAATACGCCATCAAAAGTAACATCTGAATGTATTTTAGAGGCATCTACTGTAAAAGTATCAAGTTCGAATACAATTCTTCTATCGTAAGCATTATTAAGTACTGATTTTCTATCATAGAAAATACGACCACCTGTACTTGAATCAGATTTAGCACTAAAAGATGGGTACCCTTCAATATCTAATAATCCACTTTTATTAAATAGCTTATTGATAAATAGTGTACCACCTGTTTCTACTAACGGGTTGGGTGATTCTATTTTTTTACCAGAAACAGAATCTTCAACGATAAAATTAATGGAATCAACTTCGGCAAGTTTAATCAAGAAACTATCGTAGTTGAAAATAAATTTCCTACCTCTAAATATGTATGTACCTGCAACAAACTTTCCTCCGAAGATAATCTTCCTATCATGTGTAATTTGAATACCAGCACTATCAGGTTCAGCATAAACATTTAACGAATCTGATATAGGGAAATAAGGTACTTTTTTTAATGTAAGTACCGAAGAATCATCCATTGAAAGTGTGGCATTGGCAGAATTATCGTCTGGGAATAATGAAGCAATAGCTATATTATCAAAGTCTCTTTCGATCAAAGCTTCTTCTTGATTCATAGAAAGATTATCGTAATTCAGTCTTGCTGTAAACTGAGCTCTACGCCTTTCACTTGAAGCAAAATAATATCGATCATAATATTTATAAGCTTTATCATTTAGCTGAATAACATTACTGTATGGATTATATTCTATTAGGCCTTCTAGAGCCATTGCTTCTAAACTTTCTTTAAATAGTTCCTCATTAATATTTGTTTTTTGAAGTACCTGACTCATTTCAAAACATTGTCTTCTATAGTTTCTAGAGTAAGTAACTAGCATAACTAAAGGATGAAACTTTTTGAAACCTTGGATTCTATTAAAAAATCCGGTTTGGAAAAAGTCATCAGATTCAACAATTAATGGTATTACCTTTTCTCCCCCAGTAATTCTAAATTCAAGAGAGTCTTTTTGAAGGTCCATAGTGACGGCATCAGCAAAGACGTTCATTTTTTGATTACTTAGCTTGAAGGCATTAAAACGATAAATATCTGTAGTCTTTCTGAAGTAAACATTTTCACTACTATCATTTAATGATAAGCTCATGTTTACACTAGGATGAGTTAGTGTATCTCCATCGGCATAATAGAGGGTTAAATTACTTGATTTAGATCTAATGACTTTATTGTCATCATTAAACCTCCAAGCTTTATTTGATGAAATTTTAAATAATGTTCCTGAGTCTGATTGATAAGTTAATTTACTGGGAGCTCCAGAAATCGCTTTAGAAGCAATGTTTTTTCCTTTTATCGCAAACCCGCCCTTAAATTTTATATTTTCCTTAAGGCCACTCCAATCATAGGTATTGTTATAACTAACAAATTGAGGGTAATTAGCCTTCTCTGGGTTTTTATTATGATGTCCACTTTTATAAGTAAAAGCACCAATTGCAGTTGTATCTAAAATTCCTTCATAGTACATTTCAGCATGGTCTGCTTCTATATGGGCTATTCTTGTATCAAAGCAGAAATAAGGAAGTTCTGTCCAGACAGAATCTTTCGAAAAACCAACATTCTCCCAATAAAAACGTCCACCACGACAGATTAAAGTATCTGATTGGAAAAGAAGCGTACCGACGGTTTTTTCTAATAGAACGGTATCATATTTAGTAGAAATAATAAGGTCTGCTTCAGTGATTTTTAACATAGGTCCTTCTTCAGGAGGCATTTCTGCAATTCCAGGATCATATGCTGTGATTTCGGCAACTTCAACAGCACAGTCATTGATCATTTTATGAATTTCTGTGTACTCTTCTTTGTCATTATCTTCGTCATAATGAGAAATGTTACTATCATCTCCCGACCAAGAGTCACCCCAATCAGAAGAGTCATCATCCCAACTATTATTATCGTTACTATCTCCCCAGTCAGAAGAAGAACTATCGTCATCCCAGCTATAATCATCACTACTACCACTATCCCCACTATCATCCCAGCTATATTCTTCTTCTTGGGAATTATTAGAGGTGCTTTCTTCTGAGGCTTCTTCTTTATTTTCGGATGTTTCATCCTCACCAAACCAATCTTCTTTTGGAGCTTCTTCTTCTTTGAGTGCTACTTCTTTCACAATCATCTCTTCGGAAATTGCACCGTCAGAACTTAGTTTATGTGTAAAAGTAAATTCCCCTCCATTGACCTTAATATTGGTATATTTTGATTTTTGCAAATAACCATCATCAAGGAATAAGTGTGTTTTATTAAAAAAGTTTTGTGTGATTTTAGGAGAATAAGCTAATAAACTTGTATCTGCAATTTCTAAGAATCGGGTAAATTGAGAATTAAGCCTTTGTCCTGAATCAAGAAAGGCTATGATACAATTGTAATAAGCAGCAGCTTGTTTTCTATAAAGAATTCTATTTTTATGAAGTCTTTTAGTGGATTTATAAATCCATTTTTTTTGATTGTCGTCAATGACATTGTTTTCCCAGTGAGATTCAAAATCATCAAAAATTGAGTCAGTACCATACCTAACCCCTTTATGAAGATAAAGGTTAAGGTCGACAAGAAAACTATCGTATTCTGCGAAGAGTCTAAAATGTTGATTTTTATCCTCTTGGACTTTCTTTTTTTTAGTTTGCCCTAATAAATCAGGTGAGGTAAAAAAAATAGAAAGGATAAAAAGTAAGAGTATATATCTGAATTTTGATATCATTTTTTGAATCAAAAGTAGGCTTTGGAAAAACAAAAAAGCTGTAATCGAATGTGGCTTCAGTTACAGCCTAAAGTATTGTACCTTAATTTGCAAAAAATAATCCAAATTATGCTTCTTACCTTAATCGATGAAAAATTATAGCTATTAATTTTTGAATATGGCACTAATCCAATTATCTTTTTCAAGATGAGAATCATACTTTAATCCAAATTCTGCCGCTCTTTCTTTAATGATAGGAAGGTCTTCAGAATAAAAACCACTTAATAATAACAAGCCATTTTCATCAAGTAAACTATGGTAGGTTGGCATCTCGTCTAGAAGTACATTTCGATTGATATTAGCTAAGACAATTTCGTATTTGTCTAGCTTTTCCATATCGCTTACAGTACCACAAGTTACCCGGATGTCAACGTTATTTAAGGTAGCATTTTCTAATGCATTTTCACAAGACCAATCTTCAATGTCACAAGCATCAACTTGTTGAGCTCCAAGTATTTTAGCCATAACTGCCAAGATACCTGTTCCACAGCCTAAATCGGCTACATTTTTATTCTGATGGTCTATAGAAAGTTGATTTCTCAACATTAAAGTCGTTGTAGCATGATGACCTGTGCCGAAAGACATTTTTGGAGTAATGATAATTTCATACTTGTACTTAGGATCTTTTTCATGAAAAGATGCTCTAATTTGAAGATCATCAGATATTTCTACAGGATTGTAGTGACTTTCCCATAGCTTATTCCAGTTCTGTTTTTCTTGTTCTTCAATTGTATAAGTAATTTGGTCATCAAAAAAACTCAACGCCTCTTTTACTTCTCCTTCTTGGAATAGCGTACTTTCAATCGACGCTTCAAATCCGTTTTCATTTTCTAGGAATGCGTCAAAACCAACATTTCCAAGAATTGCTTGTACTACTTCACTAAGTGCTTCAGTACAATTTACATTGATGACCGTGTATTTCATTATTTACTTTCTGATGTAATTGACAAATGAGTATGTATAAGGTGATTGCTCACTTTTAGGGTATTCAAATCTAGATATTTCCATATAATCATTATTTGATATTTCAGGGAAGAAAGTATCTCCTGAGAACTGATCATGGATTTCTGTAATATAAAGTTTATCAGCTAATGTAATTGCTTCTTGATATAAGACACCACCACCAATAATAAAAACTTCATTTTCACCTTTGCTTCTTGCTAACTCTATAGCATCTTGAAGACTAGAAGATAATACTCCACCATCAAAAGTTTGATAATCTTTATTTCTAGAAATGACAATATTTAAACGGTTTGGTAAACACTTTCCTATAGATTCATGAGTTTTTCTACCCATAATCACACAGTGTCCTGAAGTTACTTTTTTAAAATATTTAAGGTCTGCAGGTATATGCCAAATAAGTTGATTGTCTTTTCCTATCACATTATTTGCAGCTTTGGCAACGATGATAGATATTTTCATGTTTTTAATTTTTAATCAATACGTATTCTTGCTTTGTAGTGTAGTCATAATGAAGATTACTCGTTCATAATGAAAAATAAATTGGAAGTTTCACTACTTCAAAAATGAAAAATTTAAATAATAATCTTCATCCGGTAAAAATAAGGGAAAGATCTTTAAAATTTTACGATTAATATGAAAAGGTGACTTGTAGTAATCAATAATAGAATGTAAATTAGATAATTGCCATGGTTCTGTAGATAAATTATCTAATAATGTGTTTTTCTAGTAGATCCATGAAATTTATTCAACCCATAGAGATGTTTTAGTAAACACTCTTTATATTATCATCTGACATTTGTATTAAAATCTTAACTCACTTGAAAAAGAAATATTTTAAAATAATACTATTACTACTTTTTGCATTCCCTTTTTCTGGTTATGCTCAATTCCCTGTAGAGGAAGAAGATGAGTATTATGAAAAAGAATGGGCTTTTGGCGTAATGATGAATACTTACGGTGGTTTTATCGGAGGTATTTCGATACGTCATGCAAGAAATTACTTTTACCGTCATAAAATAGTTCAATCCTTAGGCCAAGGGTCTGGTAAAACTAAAGTTTCTACAGGAACAGTAGGTAAAATTGATAAGGAAGGAAAATACCACTCTTTCAACCTTGAAATCTTAGGAATTAGACACCCAAAAGAGCAAAAACGTCAAGCCTCTCCAACAGGAGAAGGTGTAGTTTATGGTAAGATGAACCGACTTTATGCTATTCGTCCTATGTTTGGTAAAGAATGGTTATTATTTAAAAAAGCTAGAAAACAAGGAGTGCAGGTAAATGTGATTGGTAGTGTGGGACCATCAATTGGTGTTATTGTTCCTTATTTAGTGAAGTATAATGATGACGGTAATACAGTAACTGGACAATTAGATCAAGATGGGTACCTTCAGAAATATAGTCAAATTCTAGGGACAGCCTCTTTTGGAGAGGCTTTATCAAAAGCAAGTGTTACTCCAGGTTTGGCTTTTAAAGCTTCTTTGTCTTTTGAGTTCGGAATGTCAAAAAGAAGTATTACTGGTATCGAAGCAGGGATTATTGGAGACCTCTATGCAAAGAAAGTACAAATTATGGCTACAGATGATAATAGAAACTTGTATGCAGCTATGTTTTTAACTTTTTTCTTTGGAAGTAGAAAATAAGAGAATGAAGTTTCTTTTTATAAAAAATAGTAAAGTCTTCATCAAGAATATATTTGATGAAATTTGAAAAATATATGTTTATTGAAATGTAATTTTCAATAAAAAACCTTTGTAACTAAGTTATTCAGTTACAAAGGTTTTTTTTATGGAGATTACAGAATGTAATTGGATACTTATTTTATTAATAAGGCTTCTTGTCGAGTTGTTTTAATACCCTTTTATCTCTAGAATAAACATCTTCGTAAAAATGAATAGCCTCTTCTGGACCTAACATAGCAGTAAAATACATCAAATACACTGTCGGACGATGCATTATAATTACTCTTTTTAGTTCACCTTTTTCAATTATTTTATTGATGTTTTCCTCAGAATATTTATCATCCTCAAGAAGAATAGACGCTAATTTTACGGGTTGATATACACGAATACAACCATGGCTAAAAGCTCTAGTATTTCTACTAAATAAATACCTTGATGGAGTATCATGAAGATATATCGAATATTTATTAGGAAAGATAAACTTTACATGCCCTAATGCATTGCCATGTCCAGATCCTTGTACAATCGTATAAGGGAAATTATTCTGTTTAATTGATTTCCAATCGACAGTAGTTGCATCTACTTCTACATTACTGCGATTGTAGAGTTTCATATTATTTCTTGTAAGATAAGACACATCCTTTTTTAACTTTGGAAGCATTTCTTTCGAGGCAATACTGTAGGGAACCGTCCAAGTAGGATTAATATCTATGTAGCTTAACTTAGCTTTAAAAACAGGCGTTTGATGGAAAGGCTTTCCAATAATCACTTTTGTTTGATAGTACCATTTTTTGTTTTTATGTAAGTACAGCTCAAAACTAGGGATATTGACAAAAATAAAGTTGTCCTTTTCTTCATGATTAATCCATCGAGTACGTTCAAGGTTAATTCTAAGCGTATTTATACGTTCATCAATTGGAATATTTAATGCCTTTTGAGTTGCTTTTCCTACCTGTCCATCAGGAACTAATCCATACATTTTCTGAAATTTGATGACTGATTTTTTTAAATTTTCATCAAATACAGATGATACAGTATCTAAATAAGATACTTCTACCCAAGAGGAATCATAATATGGAATTGGAGAATAAGGAATGATTGATTTAATAGTATCAATCTCTGGCTGAATGGAAGGAGAATTGACCACTGTAACACCTTCTGATTGAGTTCTTAGTAAAGTGTCAATTTTTAAAATAGTGGTATCAAACCTAAAGAGTGTTTGGGTAGTTGCAAGGCGTTTTCTTAAATAGGGGATTTCATCATTTTCAACACCAATTTCGAGATTATCCATCTTTGGTAGCTTATGCCACCCACCGTTCTCTTTAATTTTTCGAAATTCAAATAAAGCAGACTTTAAACCTGTATAAAGCTCATTGTCTGATTTTAATTGCTGAATTGCTTCTTTTATTAAATTACCCTTTATTGGTTCTAAGAATAATTCAATTCTATCGCCATCAAACTCTTTAGTGTCATAATTCCACGTAGAAGAAATTTGTTCAGGTTGTACTTTTCCCCATATTAAATGAGAAGACAATAAGATACCTGCATCAGTTAGTAGAATGTCTAATTTTGCTAGATCATAGTCACTAGGAACTTCTATTTCTCTTAACTCATTTATTTTTTCTAAATGATAATGTTCAGGATCTAATCCATCGTGATACGCATCATGTATACAGAAAAGAAGGTCATTGATATTGGTTGTATCTGTCCAAACGGGTTGGTACTCTAAACGTTGGTATAACAACGGCATTAAACTGTCTGAAAAAACAGTAAATTCAGGATCCTCTTTGACCGTAGAAAGGATGGATTTTATTTCATTTTGAATAGCATTTTGAGCGTTCAGCCCATTAGAATATAAGCTGAACGTCAAAAGAAATAAAATAGCGTAGGATTGAAGTCGAAAAAAAGTAGAAAGTTTGTTCATCGTTGATGATTAAAGATGTGTTTTGTTAATCACATCCATTAGTGAATTAGTCTTCCGTAATTTGTTTATGATATCTATTAATATTACTCAAACATTTTTGTAGAATAATTACTGCACTCTCGATTTCATCTAAATCAATGCCATCTGTTATTTCTAAAATAGCATGCTCAGCTATATTCAACACTTTGTCTTTTAAATCTCTTGCTCTACGAGTTAAGTAAACAAGTTTAGAACGCTTATCAGTAGGATTAGGTACTCTTGTAACAAGGTTGTTTTTTTCCATGTTATCAATAAGACTTGTAATACTTGCTCTATTTTTTAATAAGAAATTGGCAAATTCTTGTTGTGCTCTGCCGTCTTTTTCCCAAAGCATTACTAAAACATCCCACTGTTCTCTAGAAATAGGGATTTCAGCTTTTTCGAAAGCTCTACCCAAAGCATAATTACCTAATCTTGAAGTTTGTGCGATCATTTTTGTGAGGCGTCTTCTTTGTTCTGCCTCTTCTCCCATAAGGTTACTCATTGTTATAAATTAATTAGAAACAATTTTTTCGAATTTGATATTAATAAACAACCAAGTTAATGTATTGTTTGTGTTTAACCAAAATATAATCAAATGTTAAGAAACATAAAAAATAAAGTGGATGAAAAAAGAAACGACAAGCGAGGGGAGAAAAGGTAAAAATGTCCTGTTATTTTATCAATAACCACCTTTATTTTGACATTTTGTCATTTAAAAGTTCTTTGTTTTGAAGAAGAAGCGTCAAAATGTCATTAAAATAATATTGGTATACTCATTGTCTAATTGTTTTTGAAATTGAATAATAATTTGAATTAAAAATAGTCAAGAAATGAGTATCAATAATAATTGCTATCGAACTAAAAATAGATCAAAAAATTTGATGAATTATAAATATAATATTCCTGTAAATATTATTGAGAATGATTCAGAATATGTTTTAGAGTTTATTGTTCCAAAATATAAAAAAGAAAACTTTACTATTGAAATTGAGGATAATAAGATTACTGTTTCTTATAAATCAGATATTAAACAATCAGAAGAAACTAATCCAAAGTATTTATTAAACTCCTATCAAGTAATTGATTTTGTGAAAAAATATAAATTACCAAAAGATGTAAATATTGAAACATTTAATGCACTATTTGATCAAGGTATTTTGAAAATTAAACTTCCAAAATCAGACAAAAAATCATCTTTACAAATTAAAATAAAATAATAAAATTATGAGATATACAGTAAATAATCACCCAACTTCATTGTTTTCATCATTATTTAACGATGTTGCTAATGTAATAGACAATGTAAATGTTACTTCAAATCAAGTTCCTGTAAATGTTTTAGAAGCAGAGGATGGATTTACGTTAGAAGTTTTTATTCCCGGATTAAAAAAGGAAGAAGTTAGTATTTCTGTAGATGATAATAAATTGAAAGTGGCTTATACTCACAATCAAGATAAAGAAGTGAAATACTTAAAAAGAGAATTTATAATAAAAGATTTTGAAAGAACTTTTAATCTGCCGAATACGATAGACATTGAGACAATAGAAGCCAATTTTGAGCAAGGTGTTTTATCGATCTCACTACCGAAAAGTGAAAAATCGCAGAAGAAAACAATCGAAATTCAATAATAACATAAAATTTCTGTGAAATAATGAGCCAACTTGAGTAATCAAGTTGGCTTTTTTTATTAATCCACCTTGAATTCTTTAAATTGCAAGTTGTATTATTTAATAGATAAGTAACTCTGCTTTTTCTATACAATTTGTACTTTTTAATAACGGTTAAATTTGACACTTCTGTCATCGACTATGAAGCGACTTTATACAGTTCTTTTTTGTTTAATTTTTTCTTTCTCTGCCTGGTCACAAGATGGTCCTGGTAAATCTGAAGCTGAACATTACGCTTATGCTAAAAAATTGGTAGATCAAGGAAATTATCAACCTGCAATTACCATTTTAGAAAAAACATTATTGATGAAGAATGCTTCTCATCAACCTTATGTTTTAATGCTCATGGCAACAGCCAATTATAAGGAAGGGAATTTTGATGAAACACTTCAGAACCTAAATCAAATTGAAACTCAGTATTCTGATTGGAATAATAAAGAGGAAGTAACTTACCTAAAGGGATGTAGTTATTTAAAGAAAAATGATTTAGATAATGCAATTGCTTCCTTTTCTGATTTAAAAACAGACTCATATAAAAAGGATGTTGATTCATTCACTCAGCATTACGTAAATACGCTTACAATAGATGAATTAAAGACATTGTCTGAAAAGTATAATGATAATGAAATTCTAAAGGTTGAATTATTAGAAAAACTTCAATCTCAACCCAAAGATCAAGTCGATCAAATATTGTTAGAGAAATTAGCAGAGGAGTTAGGTATTGCAATTCATCATCATGTAATTAGAAAGACACAACATAAAGATGTCTATAATGTAGCAGTTGTCTTACCTTTCTTTACAGAATCTACAGATGGTAGTGCCTTGAGGGTGAAGAATGAATTTGTGTATAATATCTATCAAGGTATCTTAATCGCAAAGGATTATCTAGAAAAAAGAAATGTAAAATTGAATGTATTGACTTTTGATACAAAAAGAGATACAGCTCATGTTAAAGAAATTCTTTCTCAAGAAGATTTTAATAGTGTCGATCTAATTATTGGGCCACTTTACGCAGATATTATTCCTGTAGTTCAAAAATTCTCTAGTACTTCGGGTATTCCAATGGTTAACCCTATTTCTAGTAATAATATGATTATTGATGAGTATCCTAATTCATTTTTAGCAACATCAACTCATAATTCAATAGGTAAATATTTAGGAACTAAGCTTAGAAAAAAAGAATTAGAAAATTTAGAACTTTTACCTGAAGAAGATTCTATAAGAATAAAAGCAGATACGGTAGTATCTTATGTGATTTTTGGTCATTCGACAAAAGAAAAAGAGATGGCTAAATCATTTAAAGAAGCTTATGAAAAAGACGGTGGTAAAATTGCTGTTTTTCAAGAGTATGATCCTGTAGATGGGTTTAACGTTGCACAAGAACTTTTTGACCCACTAGGTTTTGTTGATTTGGATTCTATTCAGTTTGTGAAAGATTCTACTGCTCATGTGTTTATTTCTGTTACTAACGAAGTAGCTGCTTTAAGTACAGTGAGTGCTTTACTTTCTTTAGGTACAGTATCGGATACATATGTTCCTGAGGAATGGTTGAAATTTAAGCAATTGAGTTATACTCAAATGGAATCAGCAAGGATAAATATTCTGTACCCTAATTGGTATAATGATGATACATATAATGCAAAAACATTTATCAAAAAATACCAAGATAGGTTCAATAACCAACCTTCAGATTTTGTGTTTAAAGGATTTGAAACCATGTTTACTTTTGGTAATATCCTAAAAGACCATGGAAATGGATTTGTCAAACCATTGATGGAATCTGAAGCATTGAAACAAGGTTATATGCAAGAGGCTTATAACTATTATCAATCTCAAGACAATCAATATATCCCGATTATTCAATTTGTTGATGGTGATCTTAAAAATATGACACCACCTAAATTTGATCAATAAAGTGTTTTATCAGTTTGTTATTTAATATATAAACAAGCAGTAACGCATATCATATATCAATTATAAACAAACTGTTCCACAATCAGAGAATACATGTATTCAGATTGTAGAACAGTTTTTTTAATCACTTAAAGAAAAGCCCTTATTTTAAACGGGCCATGTTATTATATAAGGAATGCCATACGTTAATGAGAATTATGTAAAGTTCAACAATACTGATTACTTTAATCAGTATACAGAAGTGGAAGGACTGATCGATTATTTAAAACAATTTGCGACTCCTGAACGAATAGATAAAATTCAAGAGGTTTTAGCTCAAAGAACCAATCATCTTACTGTGCTATTGGAGGAAGTTTATAAACCTCAAAATGGAGCTGCTGTGATGCGTTCATGTGATTGTTTTGGTATTCAGCAACTACATGTTATTGATAAAGAAAATCAATTTCAATTGTCGACAAGTGTAGCAAAAGGATCGGCAAAGTGGGTAGATTTACATAAACATAATTCCTTAGCATCTTCGGTTGAACATTTAAAAGCAAAAGGGTATAAAATGGTAGCAACCTCACCTCATACAGAAATGGAGTTGGATGATTTACCTGTGGACGAACCCTTGGCCTTAATGTTTGGGAATGAATTTTCGGGTTTAACGGAAGAAGCAGTAGAGGCTGCAGATTACAAAATTAAAATACCTATGCATGGTTTTGCAGAAAGCTTTAATATATCAGTTTCAGCTGCATTAGTCTTGAATCAGTTAAGTACCAAAATGAGAAAATCACCTGATATTAATTGGCAATTAACTGACAAAGAAAAACACCTTATCGAAGGGGCGTGGGTATGCAAATCTCTCAAGTTTTTTGAGAATTTATCAAAGACTTATCTAAAGAAAAAATAAATAAAAAATGGCTAAAGATCTAAGAATTGTATTTATGGGGACACCCGATTTTGCGGTGCCATCATTAAAAATATTAGTAGAAAACGGTTATAATGTAGTAGGTGTAATTACAGCTCCAGATAAACCAGCAGGAAGAGGTAGAAAATTACAGTCATCACCTGTAAAGCAATATGCTGAAGAGGCAGGATTGAATATTCTACAACCGACTAACTTAAAAAATGAGGAATTTCAATCGGAGTTAAGAAATTTAGAAGTAGATCTTCAAATTGTAGTGGCATTTAGAATGTTACCTGAATCGGTTTGGGATATGCCTAAAATTGGCACTTTTAATTTACACGGGTCTTTATTACCAGATTATAGAGGTGCAGCGCCCATCAACTGGGCTATTATTAATGGAGAAAAAGTAACTGGAGTAACTACCTTTTTCTTAAAGCATGAAATTGATACTGGAGATGTATTATTTCAACAAGAAGAACCAATTCATGAAGAAGATACTGTAGGAGATGTGTATTACAGGTTAATGCAAATAGGAGGTGATCTTGTATTAAAAACGGTTCAGAAGATTGAAGAAGGAGATTATACTACTCAGCCTCAGGTTATCAAAGGTGAACCTAAACATGCTCCAAAAATATTTAAAGAAACATGTAAAGTAGATTTTAATCAAGATACCGAAACGGTCTACAATTTTATTAGAGGGTTGTCACCTTATCCTGCAGCTTGGACAGAGATTCAGGGGAAAACTTATAAATTATTTAAAGTAGGAAAAGTCTATAATCAAGAGATTGAAGCGAATGAAGATGGATTTGCTACGGATAATAAAAAGTATTTTTATATTAAAACTAACGACGGTTTTATTGAAGTAAAAGAATGGCAAATGCAAGGAAAAAAGCGAATGCCAATCGATGCTTTTTTATTAGGAAGTAAATTCTAATAACAGAAAATGCCCTATGTGATTATAACACAAAGGGCATTTATTTTAAGACTGATTTTTAATCAAATCTTATTTTTTTATTATGATCTCAGAAGTTTTAAAACAGGATAGATCGCATAAGCTGCACCACCTTTTACAAAAGAAAGTACCTCTTCTTTTTTAGGTAAATCAACAGGTGATAAACGAACTACTTTATCAGAAACTTCATCAATTACCGCATTAGTGGCGTCAGAAGTTTCTTTGATCATTTCAGAAACTGTATCAACCGGACTTTCAATTACTTTTTTAGTCGTATCAAATATTTTATCAGAAGTTTCTTTTACAAAACGATAAGAATCATCAATAATTCCATCTGCTTGATCTGTAAAATGATCTACTGTTTCATTTGATTTTTGATAAGCACCTGATGTGTAAGATTTGCCTTTCTCTAATACATCGCTGATCATGTTATTTGTAACATCAAGGGTCTTTTCAACAGCACCTTTAGTTATTTCTAAAACTTTGTTACTTGTTTCTTCAGCATTTTCTAAAGCTGCATCTGACAGACTTTTGGCTTCTTCCATCAAACGACCAGAAACTTCTTCAGACTTCACAATAAACTGTGCAGTTTTAGTGTTCATTTTCTCGATTGAATCTTTAGAGAAAGTATTCGCTTCTTTTACAAAAGAATGTGATGTTTTAGAAGATTTATCTAGCGTTTCAGTAAACGTGTCGTTGACTTTTGAAGTAGCTTCTTGAGCTTTCTCTTCAACTTTTTCTGCAGTTGCTTTTACTGTTTCTGTAGCTTTGTCAATATTTTGATTGATAGTCTCAACAGCCTCTTTAGATTCTTTTTGAACCTCTTTTGCTACAGAGGCAACTTTTTTAGAAGTGTCTTTAGTAGTAGCTACTTTTTGTTGAACAGTTTTTGTCGTACTCTTTACAGTTTCAGCAACTTTCTCAACATTTGGAATACTTGTTTGTGTTCCTTGAGTTTTTGATTGGGTACTTTTTGCACTCGTCTTTTTGGGAGTTGCTTTTCTTGTTCTTGTAGTTTTTGAACTAGAGCCAGCAGTGCTAGCTGTAGTGCTTTTTTTTCGTTGCTGTGCCATGATATTTTCTTTAACAGGTTATTTCTCAAACAAATTTAAACATGAATGACCATTTATTCATTATTAATACGTGTAAATCTTTGAAATTGATGCCTTTATAATAGAAAAAAGTAAAAAAAGCAGAAAAATAAAGGTAGATAAGTATAAAAATACTCATCTACCTATGAAATTAGATAGTATATATTCGCATTCGCTATTTGATAGCAGTAGTTTGTAATTAGTCTATTTCTTCTACTTTGTTTAAACTTTTAGTTTTACCAAAAAGCTCTTGAGATTTTTTATTGTAAGCTTCAGCAGCAGCTTCAGCAGTAGGGAATAATCCTAAATCGTAACGTTGACCTTTGGAGTATAGAACAGCTCGGAAAGTTTTACTACTTACTTTCACTACACCTCTATATCCAGTTTTGTTATGATGTTGTTTTTGATTTCTTCTTAATTCTGCCATAGTTGCCCATTCTAAATTTTTCTCTCGGCAATCTAGAGCATTTCCATTCTTAATTCTTACAAATAATCTTTTTGATGATTCAGGTTGATCAACAAATTTTTCAGCGACTAACTTATGTAAGTAAATGGTAATGTTTTGATACCCTCCTTTAGGTTTAGGATAGTTTTTTTGAAAGAAAACATATCCTGAGGCATGCATTCGAAGGTTTTCTAGTAAATTTATTTGCTTGTAATATTCATTATTTGTGATGAATTCATAAGCAGTACCAGATAAAAGAACATGCTGATCAGCATTCTTTAATTTGATTTTATAAAGCATTCGATTTGGTTTTAGATAGTAAGATGTTGACACAAAATTCCCTTAACACAGGTTTTTGTGAAAAAACTGATTGATAAAGCACTCTTTATTAAAGAGCAAAATAGAATGAAGTTGGTGTAGGTTTAGTATTTAACTAATAGATTGATATGGTTTAATTTATAGTACTAAACTGAATTTTTTTCCTACTTCTTCAAGGTCTTTTATTACTGGAGTTAATACAGGAATCCCTTCGGTTCTTCTTGAGTGTTCAATTTCTCTTTCAGGTGTACCAGGTATTAAAACTCTTTCTTGTCCTTCTACGGTTTCAGCATTTTTAAATCTTTGAATCCAATTATCCATATGAGATTTAAAGTCTTCTTTTGGTCTAAAAGCGTCTACACGCATAGCACCAAAGAAATGACCTAAACCTTCTCCAACAGGATCTTCAGGTAATGGAAGGAAGCTAACAAATGGAGGCGCCCAAGGTCCGTATCCTGCACCAGATAATACAGCAGATAAAATATCAACCATACTTCCTAAACAGAATCCTTTGTGGCTACTTCTCACTCTATCACTTCCTAACGGAAGTAATGCACCACCGCTTTTTAATGCAGCAGCATCGGTAGAAGGATTACCTACGTTGTCTTGTACCCATCCAATTGGGGCATCTTCTTGTTTACGCTGTAAGATTTCTAATTTACCATTGGCAGCCGTTGTAGTAGCGAAATCTGCAACGAAAGCAGGTTCTTTACCAGCAGGAATAGCCATGGCAATAGGGTTTGTACCTAATAATCTTTCTTTAGAGAAAGTTGGAGATACAAGTGGAGAAGCATTTGTCATAGACAAGCCAATCATATCATGCTGTAATGCCATCATAGCATGATAACCAGCAATACCATAATGGTTTGAATTTTTAACTGAAACCCATCCTGAACCTACATTTTCAGATTTGTCTATAGCTATTTGCATTGCTTTAGGTGCAACCACTAAGCCAAGACCAGCATCACCATCAATAGTAGCAGTACTAGGTGTTTCATGAATTACTTTAATATTAGGAGTAGGGTTAATTCTACCAGCTTCCCATAGTCTTACATAGCCAATTAATCTGGCCACCCCATGAGAGTCTACCCCTCTAAGGTCTGCAGATAACAATACATTTGCAGCTAAATTGGCGTCTTCTTCCGGGCAACCCATAGCTAAAAATACATTTTTACTAAATGAAAAAAGTTTTTCGAAAGAAACTAAATTAATCGCAGTTGACATGTAAGCTATATATTAAATTAAAGTAAATTGCTTCTTCGATATTCATGTTTTTTAATGAATATCTTAAGTAAGCATCAAATTAAAAATTGAAGATAAATGAATTATTTGATTAATTAAAAAGACAAGGCGATCTAAAGTTTTATTGAGTGTTAATCATTTAAAACAGTGCCTGTAGATTCAATTAATTCCATTATGATATACGCTTATATCCTTTGTAATTTTTGATAAATTTATATTTATAACCGTTAATTACATTGCAAATTTATCAAATTTAAAATTTTGGGCAAACTAATTAAAAATCAAACCTTAAAGAATTTAACAAACTGGAAAATCATTTTATGACCATCAGAATATCTATTTTAATAGCAGCAAGAAATGAAGAAGAGCATTTAAAAAAATGTGTTGATAGTTTGATCGATCAAGAATTAAATGAAGGAACCAAGATAAATATTCTAATCGGAAATGATCAGTCTGTTGATAATACTTTACAGATAGCACAACAATTAGAGAGTAACAATAAAAATGTAGAATGTTATGACATACCAAAGTCAAATAAACTTGAAGGGAAGTTGAATGTATTAGTTACTTTATCTAATAAAGCCAATTCGGATTATTTGTTGTTTGCAGATGCAGATACAATTTATCCTAAAACATGGGTAGGTTTAATGACAAAATCATTACAAAAGACTGAATTCATTACAGGGGTTACAATTCCTTTTGGTAATACTATTTGGAGTAGATGGCAAAAGTTGGAATGGATGTTAGCACTTAAAAATGTGTATTTACTCTCAAAGTTTAATATTCCAGTGACTTCGATGGGAAATAATATGGGTATAAAAAAGTCAACATTTGATAAAAATGGAGGGTTTAAGGACATTCAGAATACTGCCGTTGAGGATTATGCATTATTTCATCATCATATAAAAAAGAAAGGATCTTTTACTCAACTGTATCAAAGAGAAGTTCTAGCAAAAACGGCACCTGTAAGTAGTTTTAAATTTTGGCTTCAACAAAGAATTCGTTGGTATCAAGGAGGTAAAAAAGTACATCCTTTTTTAATTTTTTTAAATTACATTAATATTTTCACCCTCCCTTTTTTAGTCTTTTTTAGTTTGTTATATCCTTATATGTTTAAAGTGTTATTGGTCTACTATGTCAGTAAATTGATTTGGTATTCCGTGTCACAAAAACAATTAGGTTTAAAAATTGATTTTATTGCCACTCTTTTATTTGAGCCTATTTATACCATAAGTTATGCTTCTTTATTAGTATATAGTTTATTATCACCAAAGTTTGATTGGAAAGGAAGGGTTTATAATTCTGAATAAATAGATATGCTCTTCAAACTTTTATTACCTTTGCCCATATTTTCAATTACTTAATATATTCATGGAAAAGAATAAGTGTGTCTTTTTAGACAGAGATGGTGTTTTAAATAAAGACTATGTGGATTATGCCTATACCTTAGAGAAATTTGAGGTTTTACCGGGTGTTCCAGAAGCACTTAATAAATTGAAAGAAGCAGGTTTTAAACTTGTTATTCTTACTAATCAATCAGGTATTATTAAAGGTATCTACAAAAAAGAAGATGTTTACATTTGTCATAATGCTCTACAAGAAGCTTGTGGTCATGCCATTGATGATATGTTTTACGCTCCTCAACACGAAAAATGGTCGAATTCTCTAAGCAGAAAACCAGGTACTTTAATGTTTGAGAGAGCCATCTATAAGTATAATGCAGATATGGAAAATACTTGGATGATTGGTGATAAAGAGAGAGATTTAATTCCTGCAGAAAAAGTAGGGATTCAACATAGAATCCAAGTGGATAATCCTTTAATTGAAGGTTCTGTAGCTACACATTATGCTAAAAACCTTTTAGAAGCTGTGGATAAAATAATCTTAGCAGATCAGAAGTAATTCTGTATCAATAATTCTAAGGCAAAAATAAAGAGCATCTATTAATAATAGGTGCTCTTTATTTTTTAATCAAAAGGGTAACCTAATTTTGATTAAAATAAAGTAGAAATGTATTCACAAATCTCTTCTAAGTATTTTTTATCTGTAGAATCAAATGTTGATAGTTGATCACTATCAATATCTAAAACACCGATAACTTGATTGTCTTTAATTAGCGGAACGACAATTTCGGATTTAGAAGAAGAACTACATGCAATATGCCCAGGAAAGGCTTCCACGTCTTCTACCACAAAAGTTTTTTGTTCCTCCCAAGCACTTCCACAAACTCCTTTTCCTTTTTTTATTCTTGTACACGCTATAGGCCCTTGAAATGGCCCCAAAACTAACTCATCTTCTTTTATCAAATAAAACCCAGTCCACAAGTAATTGAAAGCTGTGGTCAATACAGCACAAGTGTTAGATAAATTTGCGATAACATCAGACTCGATAGAAGTCAAACCTTTTATTTGAGGAATTAAACTTTTGTATAACTCTTCTTTTGAGGTGTTATTAGGTATATAAAGTTCTTCAGCCATATAATAATTACAGATGATTTTACTGAGATAATTCTATTAAATTAGATACTTACAAAAGTACCATGTTTGGAGTAGAAAAAATATTTTTCTTAGAACTCGCTTTATTAATTTAAGATATGATCAAAATTTAATATCAAATTAAGTATAAACACGGTATAATTGTTTTATTTTTAATTGTGAAAGTCAAATTTGAATTAAATTTGACATTATTTTTTTGACTTAATTTTATCCTTTGAATATTTTAGTTGAATTGCTATATCAATTAATACATTGATCATCAACTAAAAATGACCTTAAATGTATGAAAGTTACTCCTTTAAAAATTCTTCAAATATTAGTATATATTGGTTTGATGATGAGCATTGTTGTTATCATGTCTCCTAATCAAATAAATTTTTTTGGTCTAGAAATTAAAATTCCATCTGCTGAAGATGTTTTTCCCGAAAGTATGTTGGCAAATGAAGAAGAAGTTCAGCCAGACATAATAGAGGAATATGAAGTAGATTCATTAACTGTAGACCTGACAGACATTAAACAATCATCTTCTTGGGTACCCGTTGAAGAAAAGCCATTAGTTGTAAGAACTCCAAAAGGTGCTGTTGCGGTAGAATATCCCAATGGAGATAAAACCTATTTAGATACTTTTTTTAGAGGGGTGTCTAGTATTTCAGAGGAGGGTAGTTTAATAAGAGTGCTTCATTATGGCGATTCTCAATTAGAAGGAGATAGAATGACAGAAAGGTTAAGAAAAAACCTTCAAGAACAATTTGGAGGCTGTGGCGTAGGATTGGTTCCGATTATGGAATTAAAAAATATGCGAACGACTTTAAGTCAAGATTATTCAGATAATTGGGAACAATACATTTGTTTTGGCCCCAAAAAATATAGAGGAAAACATAATGATTATGGCTTTTTTGGTAAGTATTATACTTATGAAGGCACAGATGCATCGATTAATTTTACCAAAGCACCTTACTCAAAAAAATTACATAAAGAGTTTGAAAACTTTAATGTGTATTTAAGGAATACAGTAGCTGATGTTACTTTAGATTATTCTATGAATGGAGTAACGGGTACTACACAGAATGTGAAATCCTCTTCTATTCCACAAAAGGTGAAACTTCCAATTTCAGGAAATTTAGGCGAGGTTGATGTTCATTTTAAATCAGATGTTTCTCCAGAGGTTTATGGAGTCTCTTTTGACTGTAATTCTGGAATAGCTGTTGATAATATTCCAATGAGAGGTAGTTCAGGAACAGATTTCACTAAGATTAGAAAAGGGTTATTAGGAGACCTTGTTGACAATATGAATGTCAAGTTGATAATTCTTCAGTTTGGTGTAAATGTTGTACCTCAAGAAGCAGAAAGCTATAACTTCTATGAACGATTATTAATCAAACAGATTAATTACTTTAAAGAGGTGGACCCTGAGTTGAAAATATTAATTGTTGGGGTTTCTGATATGGCCAGAAAAAATGGTCAGAAAATGGAATCTTATCCTAATATTGATGCTGTTAGAGCAGCAGAAAGAAGAGCAGCCAATAAAGCAGGTGCTGCATATTGGGATTTATACCTAGCAATGGGTGGCCCTAATTCAATTGTAAAATGGGCAGAGAAAACCCCAGCTTGGGCAGGAAGAGATTACACTCACTTTACAAGAAAAGGAGCTAATTTTATTGGAGATATGCTTTACAATGAGTTAATGAGAGAGTATCAAAGATTTAAAAAACGAAATCAAGAGGATGTCGAAACCAAATAAACTTTCTATACTAAAGAGTAAAAAATTATGGCCCTTTAAAGGACTTCTAACCATATTACTATTGTGCGGCTTTTCCGCTTCAATTTCATCAAATAGTACTAGAAGACCTTTTATTGCCTATGACTTTATACGTATGGATTTAAATTATTTGGAGTCTTTTAATGATACCGTATTATATCCCTTTTATCGAAAACTAGAAAAACTTTCACACCTGAAAGAAGGACATGTGCAAGTTTTACATTTAGGTGATTCTCATATACAAGCTGATTTATTTTCGGGTTGGGTAAGACAAAGGTTTTATGAAGACCCTAGATTCGGAATGTCGGGTAGAGGGTTCATTTTTCCATTTAAAGCCGCAAAAACCAATAATCCCTACAATTATAGAGTCAATAAGATAGGTGAGTGGAAAGGTCAACGATGTTCTATCAGTTATCATAAAAGTGATTGGGGACTCGCAGGAATAACAGCAAGTACGACAGACGCCTTTGCTAAAATTTCAGTGAATGTAAATGTGGATTCGCTTTATAATTATGAAGGTGATAGAATCGATGTTTATTATCCAGTAAATGATAAAACACAATATACTCCAGTTATCCAATCATTATCAAATAATGCTAAGTTGATCAATTTAGATAAACATGATCAATATATATCTTTCAAATTTGATAAGGAGATTGGCAACTTTCGTTTGAGTTTCAGAAAAGAAAATAAAGAGCAAAATCAGTTTACTTTAAGAGGGTTTAATGTTAAGGATGATAAACATGAAGGATTGTCTTATAGTTCTGTAGGAGTAAATGGAGCAAAAGCTACATCGTTTTTAAGATGTAAACAATTATCGAAAGAAATAGAAGCTCTTCAACCTGATTTAGTGATTTTATCTTTAGGTACTAATGACGCCTTTGTCCCACCCTTTCTTCCAAACGTATTTCATCAAAAATATGCAGATTTAATTGATGCATTTCAAAAGGTACAACCTAATTTACCCATATTAATAACAACGCCAGGGGATAATTTTAGAAATTCTAGATATATCAATAAAGACAATTCAATAGCAGTTGAGAAGTTATATCAAATTGCTAAGGATAAGCACTTATCTCTTTGGGATTTCTATCAAGTAATGGGTGGGTTATCTTCAATACAATATTGGAGTGAAAAATCAATGACATCAAAAGATAAAGTTCACCTTAACCGTCGAGGATATCAATATCAAGGTGAATTATTATATAGAGCCATTATCAACGACTATGATAAATTTGCCTCCTCTCATTAGAAAAGAAAAAGCTGTAATCTGACTCATCATAACATTAAAAAAATACTAGGGAAACTTATCTTAATTACAAAATTCAATTTCTTGTAATAATTAAATTTACAACACTATTGCCGTATATATATATTCGTTTTCAAATAATAAATGAATGAATATTCATTATTAAAAAACAGTCACATTTCAAAGCGGTTCATTGTAAATTATTAATAACAAATGTGAATATTTGAAGTTAAGTGTAGTTTGTACACAGAAAAATTGAGCTATTATTTGCAGATTGCATCCCTTAAAATTAATATTGTCTTAAATGTTATGCATACATAACATATTTTTAGTATCAATCTACATATAATAAGGGACTATCAAGATGTGATTCAATCCTCTTGAAGTGAAATTCATCTAACTTATTTATTTTAATGAAAATCAGAAATCTACTAATGGTTCTGGCAACAGTGTGTATCTCTTCTGCCACTTTTGCCAACGGATTCCAAGTGCTACTGCAAGGAACAAAAGCAGTAGGCCGTGGAAATGTTCAGGTTGGTTTTAGACCAGACGGATCCAGTTTATTCTTTAATCCAGGAGCTTTATCATTCTTGGAATCAAGTACGGTTCAGGTAGGGGTTAACCCGGTATTCTCGAATATATCGTATCGTCCAACAGGCGGTGCAACAAAACATGCTTCAACATCTCCAATGGGAACACCATTCCAAGCTTATGGTGTATATAGACCTTCAGCGGAGTCTCCTTGGGCATTTGGTTTAGGGGTTTTCACTCCATTCGGATCAACAGTATCTTATGAAGACGGTTGGACAGGTCGATATTCATTACAAGAAATTTCTTTACAAGCTATATATATTCAGCCAACAGTATCTTACAGAATCAATGATGTATTATCTGTAGGTGGTGGAGTTGACATTGTTACTGGTAGTGTTTCTTTCAAAAAGAAAGTGGCAGCTTCAGGAGGAGATGTAGGTTTTGATATGGAAGGAAATACAGTTCAATTTTCTTTTAATGCCGGTCTTTATTATCAGCCAAGTGATAAATGGTCAGTTGGTTTAAATTACCGTCACGGTGTTGACATGGCTGTTGAAAGAGGTGATGCAATCTTCGATGTACCAAATGATTTTATCGGTGATAATCTTTTTGGTGATAAGTACACAGCTGGTCAACCTTACAAAGCGGCTTTTAATGCCACTTTACCTTTACCAAGTACTGCAGCAGTAGGTTTTGGATTCTATCCTAATGAGAAATGGTCATTTGGTCTTGACGTAAGCTATGTAACATGGAGTGTTTATAAAGAATTAAAAGTTGAATTCCCTGACGGTGATTATGGTGATATTGCATATGATAGAAGCTGGGAAGATTCTTGGATCTTTAATTTAGGAGCAGAGTACAATGCAACAGATGCTCTAATTGTGAGAGCAGGTGCTTATGTAGATACTACACCAGTACCAGACGGACATATGACACCAGAATCACCTGATGCGTTATCAATCGGTACATCGGTAGGTGCAAGCTATATGTTCTCAGAGAAATTTAGTGTTGATGCTGCATTCTTGTTTACAAACAAACAACAAAGAGAAAATGTAGTACCAACAGACAAGGATACAGGTGGATTAAATGGTGTATATAAAGCAACTGCTTACATCCCAAGTATTTCTTTAAACTATAACTTCTAATCCATCACTCTATCAAAAGAAAAAGAAATGATTTTTAATAAATATAGATCTTTAATCGCAGCTTTAGCTGTCGCGTTTTTAGCATCTTGTACACTTGAGGTAGATGATTTTCAGACTTCATCGGGTACAGATCAAAGCGGTAAAGCTTTAGACTTTACAACATATGTTGCCTTAGGTAACTCGTTAACTGCAGGTGTAACAGATAATGCTTGGATGGCAAAATCTCAAGTTAATTCGTATCCTCAATTAATAGCGAATAAATTACAGGAAGTAGGATTAGGGGCAACAGGTTTTAATCAGCCATTGATTAGCCATTCTGGAGAAGAATATTTTGGAGCTCCTTTTATTCTAACTTCACAAGGACCATGTTTTAATTGTAAGACTCCAAAAGTACCAACTACAAATATTTACCAAGAACATGGAGGATTCCATAATATGGCTGTTTCAGGAATGAAAGCAGTAGAGGTAAATAACCCAGCTCTTGCAGCAGGTGTTTATGCTTATTTTGCAAGTAACCCAGGTCGATCTACAGTATTGTCTGATGCATTAATGCAAAACCCAACATTCTTCTCTGTATGGTTAGGAGCAAATGATGTGTTAGGTTATGCTACTTCAGGTGGCTCAATGGGTCCTGGATCTATTACATCTCAATCAGATTACGAAGAAGCAATCGGGATGGTGTTAGATAGTATGGATGCAAGAGGGGCAAAAGGTGCATTATTAAATGTTCCTGATATTACAAATGCTGCGTTATTCCAAACTACGCCAAATACTTTGGAAAAAATGTTAGCTGCAAATGGTATGGAGTTAACTGATGAGTTTTTAACTTTAGTAAATGGTTATTTGGCGAATGCATTTGATAGTTCAATTATTAAGCAAGTTGAGGTGGCAAGACCTACAATAACATCGTTATTAACACCGATTCCAGCTGCTGGTAATGCAAACACTATTGGAATTGCTGTTCAAACAGCTCCATCATTAGGAAAAGATCCTTCTGTAGCTGCAGATTTAGCATATACGGTAGTTTATTTAGGTGCTTACAACGAAGCATTAGGAATGGGTGCATCAATGGAACAAGCTCACCAAGCAGGTTTAGCTTATACAGCTTCTCCAGAAGGGCAAGCTAGTATAACTCAGTTAGTAGCTTTAGGTATTGATCAGTCTTGGGCATCTTTGACAGGTACAGAAGAAGAAGTTGATGCGATTATTGATGCTGCTGTAGAAACAACAAAAGCTCAATTAAAAGCAGCAGGATTCTATCCTGAGTTCACCGCTGAATCTAACCAACTCCCGGTTTATGATGAAACTTCTCCAACGATGTTAAGAGTACCTGCTGAAGGAACACTATTCTCACTAGCTGCACTTAATAAAATAGTAGCATTAGGAGAATTGATCTTATCTGGTGGTGAATTAGATATTGCAAAACTGAAAGATTACCTTCCAGTGAATGATGCAACTGTTTCTCAATTTGAATTCCTTGAGTCTGTTGACGTCACTGCTGTAAAAACAGCAATTGATGGTTACAATTCTTATTTAGAAGAACAAGCAGGAGAAAGAGATTTAGCCTATGTAGATGTAAAATCAATTATGGATGATACAGTTACAGGTACTATCATTGACGGTGTGACCTATACAACAGCATATATTTCTGGTAATTTGTTCTCTCTTGATGGGGCTCATTTAACACAAAGAGGATATGCAGTTATTGCTAATTTCACTATTGATGCAATCAATAAACAGTATGGCTCTAAAATTCCTACTGTTCAGCAAAATGATTACCCAGTAATTGAAGAAGGTACTCCTGATCCAGTACCATCAAACTAATTTTGATGATGTGAGATTAAGGATCTTATAGAAATACAACCTATCTTTTATCATTATGATAAGAGATAGGTTTTTTTTTTGACTTCATTTATTACTTTTGCTAGATAGGTTGTACAAAGTGTATAATAATATCCATCTTTTTTAATCTTTGATACTTTTAGATGCCAAAAAACAAGCTGATAGAGAAACTATTTAATATAAGAAGACTCCATCTTTCAGACAGGAACTTTATTCTTATTGTAAGTAGTGTGGTAGGAATTTGTTCTGGCATGGCTGCTGTATTATTAAAAAAGTCAGTGCATGAACTTCATCATATTCTTACTCATCAGAATTTTGGTGAAAATATAGGTATTTTACTTTATCCTTTGATAGGTTTAATTATTACCACGTTTTTGGCTAAATCGTTATATAAAGAAAGTTCTGTAGGTCACGCTATCACAGATATTTTACATAATATTTTTAGGAATAATAGTAACATTGGTAAAAGTAAGATGTATTCACGTATTGTGACTTCTATTTTTACTGTTGGTTTTGGTGGATCTGTAGGTCTTGAGTCACCGATTGTATTAACGGGTGGTGCAATAGGCTCGAATATCAGTAGAAAATTATTGATGGATTATAAGACCAAAACTCTTATGATTGGTTGTGGTACGGCAGGAGTAATTTCAGCAATATTTAATGCACCAGTTACAGGTTTGATATTTAGTATAGAAGTTATTCTTACGGGGGTTTCTGTTGCTAACTTTGTTCCCTTGCTGATTTCTTCCGTTAGTGCAGCCATTATTTCATCGCTTATTCTAGGAGAAGAAGTTTTATTCTCCTTCCAAATTGCAGAAGACTTTCAAGCTCAAAATATACCTTTCTTTATTCTTTTGGGAGTAATAGCTGGCTTTGTTTCTATCTATTTCAATCAAACACTTCATCAGATGGAGCATTTGATGGAAGAAAAATTCCCCAATAGATACAAAAGAGCATTAGTAGGTGGTTTATTATTATCCATCTTTATTTTCCTTTTTCCTCCTATTTACGGTGAAGGTTATGAATCAATAAAAGCTTTATTGAATGGAGAAGAACCTCTATTATTACAAAGAGCAGAACTTTTTGAAGGTATCATTCCCAATACGAAGGCATGGCTATTCTTGGCATATATCATTATGGTATTGTTTGCTAAAGTGATTGGTGCATCCTTAACCTTATCTTCTGGTGGTTCAGGTGGTACATTCGGACCTGCATTGGTAATTGGTGGCTTAACTGGTTTTTCTTTCGCTCGTTTAATAAATCTATTAGGAATAGCTAACCTTCATGAATCTCACTTTATTTTAGTTGGTATGAGTGGAGTAATGTGTGGGGTAGTATATGCACCATTAACCGCAATATTTTTAATTGCTGAAATTACTGGAGGATATACACTATTTGTTCCTTTGATGTTAGTATCTGCTATTGCTTACACCACTGTAAGTGTTGTTAACCCAGATGCTCCTCACGTAAGTACTTTAAAAGCTAGAGGCGATTATTTGAAAGGAGATAAAGATATGCAAGTACTTGATCGTTTAAATATTAATAAGCTGATAGAAACAAATTTTGTAACAGTACCGGTAAAAGGTTATTTAAGTGATTTAGTTACCGCAATATCAGTGAGTAAACGATCGGTCTTTCCTGTTGTAAGTGAAAGGGGAAGGTTAAAAGGAATCATTACTCTTGATCAAGTAAGAGAAATCATGTTTGATCAAGAACAGCAACAATTGGTGAAAATCGAAAATGTAATGATGCAGCCACCTGATATAGTTGATTACGGAGAACGTATGCAATCTGTAATGTTGAAATTTGAAAAAGAAGATGCTTGGAACCTTCCTGTAATAGATGAAAAAGGGGTTTATGTAGGTATGGTTTCTAAATCAAGAATCTTTAGTGTATATAGAAAACAACTTCAACGATTGAATAAGGAGTGGGTAGGTAATTAATACTTTGACAAAGCTCTTTACTTATTTCTTTGTTTGAAAAGGTATTGGTTATTTAGGAGTTCTCTACATGAAGAACTAACTAATCTGACAGTTTTATAATTATTCTTATTCATTTCGAATGAATTAATTTGATGTAATTTTTTGAGTTTATGAACGAATTTGAGGCATTTTTAACGAAAAAACGTATTGACTTTAAAGAGTTTAAATCGTCGGAACCTTCTCGTTACGAAGAGTGGGAATCGTTATTTATGCAGGTACATCCTAAAAGTTTTACACAACAAAAACTCTTTTTAATTAACCAAATTAGAAGAAGGTATTGGCTTGCAGAAGCAGTTAAAGTGGCTACCGATAAACCGAAAGTAAAACCAAAAGCTATCGTTAAGAAGCCTGTCGCAACTACTAAAGAAGTAAGTGGGGAAGAAGCTGTAGCACCTAAACCTAAACCGAAGTTTAGACCAAAAGTTAAAGTAAAACCTAAGACTTCTTCAGATACATCAGAAGTAAAAGAAGATAATGAAGTGAAAGAGACGCCTACAAAAAAAGTAGTTCGTCCGATGATAAAAAAGAAAAAAGACTTAGAAAGCGAAGCTACAGCTAAACCAAAAGCTAGTCGCCCTGTTTTTAAGAAAAAGGTAGAACAGTCGTCAATTAGTGAAGAAAAAACAGAGGTAACTAAAGAAGCTCCAAAGAAAGCGAGACCAGTATTTAAAAAGAAAGTATCTTCTACAGATACTCCCAAGACAGATAATCAGATAACTGATAAAAAAGAAGGAGCAGCTCCTAAAAAAGTACGTCCTGTTTTCAAAAAGAAAAAAGAGGAGAAAACAGAAAATACAACTTCATCTACTTCAGAAAAAACCGATTTGAAAGAAGAGGAGTCTACACCTAAACCTGTTAGACCGGTATTTAAAAAGAAAAAAGAAGAGAGTACCAAAACACCATCAAATCCTTCAGAAGAAAAAGAAGTGTCTCCCAAAAGAGTTCGCCCTGTAATCAAACCTAAAGTGAAGAAGGAAGAAGATTTAGGTACTAACCATCAAGAACAAAAAGATGAAAAACCTAAACGTATCCGACCTGTCATAAAACCTAAGAAGAAAGACTAAAGTAGTGGTTGTAACTCTTCATAAATGTTTTTAGCAAGAATTTTAGCACCTTCCACATTAGGGTGAATGCCATCTTCTTGATTTAGAGCCGGAATACCAGCGACATCTTTTAAGATGAAAGGCATTAATTTCACATCTTTAGCTTTTGCAACTCTGGGGTAGAGTCCTTCAAATGCTTTAAAATAATCATTTCCCATATTTGGAGGAGGAAGAATACCGGCTAATAATATTTTACAATCGGGGTATTTACTTTTTACTTTGTCAATAGTTTTTATCAAGTTGTCTTCAGTGCTTCTGGGGTCAATTCCCCTTAATGCGTCATTTCCGCCTAAGGCAAGAACAAAGATATCTACCTTTTGTTGTCCAATCACCCAGTCAACTCTATTTAACCCTCCAGCTGTTGTTTCACCACTAAGACCAGCATTAATACAACTATAGTTTAATTCGCTTTCATCAATTATTTTTTGAATGATATTTGGGTAAGCCTGTTCTTTTTCTAAACCATATCCGGCAGTAAGACTATTACCAAAGAAGACAATCACTTTTTTATTATCCGTTTTTAAAGTAGTCTGAGTAACAGCTTTGACTTCATTTTTTTCAGAAGAATTATTTTTTTGCTCATTGGAGCAAGCCATGTTAAAAATGATGGCTAAAAGAAGGGATATATATATTGTCTTCATAAGTTATGTTGTTAATAGGTTCTTCAAATATAAATGAGTTTTGGAAATAGAAAGATCAAAATTGATTTTTCTTACAGTGAATTGAAAAAGTTGTCTCCTTTTTGTCAGTATGACTCATTTATTACTACTAAAAACAAGTATCTGATTAAACATTCAGGTGCAATCTTAGAAAAGGACAATAAAAGTCTTATTTTTAAAAAGATATTATCTAACAAACTGTTTCTATTATTTAAAAAGGAACAAGTTAATTTTTTATTCTTGAAATCATTTAGAATGAACCATCAAGTAACACATTCAGCCATAGAGCTCTGCGCTCAACTTAATGATTTATTGTCTCAAATATCTGATGATCAATTTTCGGCTCCTTTACCACTTTTTTCGGGGTCTTCTATAGGACAACATACTAGACATATTGTGGAGTTTTATCAGTGTTTAATACTCAGTGTAAAACAACGTGAAAAAGTTTGTTATGAAGATAGACAGAGAAGCTTACCTCTTGAAAGTGATAGAAGCTATGCTAGTCAGCAATTAGAAGAACTTCAACAGCAACTTACAATTGTTGGAGATTACCCATCAGAAATCACTTTATTAGTCAAAGATTTTGATGATCAATTGGTATCTAAGGATTGGGAGTCTGCCTCTACTGTTACTAGAGAAATACATTATTGTAATGAACATACCGTTCATCATTTAGCCATTATTAAAGTTGGACTCAAACATTATTTCCCAGAAGTTCAATTAAATGAAATATTTGGAGTAGCTAAATCTACTTTCGCTTACCGAAAAGGAAAATAACCATTGTTTATCTTATATGTGTACTCTGACTTATATACCACTATCACCCAACTCTTATCTTTTCACATCCAATAGGGATGAGATGAAAAGTAGATCTACTGCTTTTGCTCCTTCTATTCATTCAAAAGAAGGGATTTCTTTTCTAGCGCCTATCGACGCTCAAGCATTAGGTACATGGTTAGGAGCTACCGATCAATCAAGAGTGGTTTGCTTATTAAATGGTGCTTATAAGGCACATATTCCGACTCCACCTTATAAACACTCTCGTGGGAAAGTAGTGATTGATGCTTTATTATGCTCGAATGTAGAAAATTACTTATCATCGTATGATTTTACTAACGTAGAGCCTTTTACTTTAATAATTATCGAAAATAAATCGGAGAGGACAATTTCTCAGTTTATTTGGGATGGAAAAGAAGGGAAGTCTACATCATTAAATCCTAATGAAACACATATATGGTCTTCGGTTACTTTATACAGTTCATCACAAAGAGAAAGAAGATCAAAATTATTTGTTGATTGGTTAAAAGTGAAAGAAAGATCAAATGCTGAAATATTAGATTACCATGAAAATTTGGATCATGATAAAGATGAATACACCGGTTTGTCTATGCAAAGACCTCAGTATTGTACAGTAAGTACCACACAATTATTTGTAGAAAATCAAAAAGTAGATATGTTATATTATGATAGAATTTCTACTAAAAAAAGTTTTGCTTCTTTATCTCAAAAAGTAATGAAACATGAATCTGAAGCCTGATTTTAAATATCGAATATTTAAATGGGAATTTTGGCCTTATTACATTTTTTATATTCCTGTTTATTTCCTCTATTTCGTTCTATCCTTAATGTCTAGATCTTTAAGTTTTATGACATCAGTTAACCCTGGAATGAAGTATGGTGGTTTTTTTGATTATTCTAAATACGATGTTCTTAAGCAGATCCCGTCTCAATATATTCCCAAAACAAAGTTTTTTTTAAAATCTCCATCCAATGATGATGTAAAAAAATCTATGAAAGAATTGGGTTTGTCTTATCCTGTAATTTTGAAACCTAATGAAGGAGAAAGGGGAAGTGGTGTAGAAAAAATATCTAATGATACGGACTTGAATGATTATCTTAAAACTAAACCCGAAGAGATCATTTTACAAGAATTTATTGCTACTAATGATGAGTATGGAATAATGTATGTTCGCTACCCTGATCAGTCTAAAGGAAAAATTACTTCTATAGTATTTAAAGGTGAGCTGTATGTTGTAGGCGATGGTAAAAGTGATCTATTGTCGTTGTTTAATAACCATCATAGAGCATCCTTGTACCTCGATTTCTTGACCGATAAATATCAAGATGTATTACATCATGTGATAGCAGATGGAGAAGTTTTTATGTTATCTAAAATGGGAAATCATTGTAGAGGAGCTATTTTTAATGATGCTAATTATTTGATATCAAAGTTAGATACTAAAGTATTTGATGAAATTTCTGCTCATATAGATGGATTTTATTTCGGGAGATACGACCTAAAAGCGGAAGATGAGGAAGCTTTGATCAAAGGTGAATTTAAAGTGATGGAGTTAAATGGCGTAAACTCCGAACCTGCACATATTTACGATCCTGAGAATTCTTTAATAGCTGCGTACAAAGATTTATTTGCCCATTGGTGGAGAATTTACAAAATAGGGAAGCAAAATAGAAAACAAGGACATTCTGATACTCCTTTTCCAGTTTTATTACAATCCTTAATGAATAGATAATTATCTTTGTCTTCTATCAAAAAAACGTCTGAATGTTTATTGAGCGGTTGTATATAAAGGATTTCAAAAGTTATACAGAACAAACAGTTGAACTAAAGGAAGGAGTAAACTGTATAGTTGGTCCAAATGGTATTGGTAAAACCAATATGTTGGATGCCATCTATCTATTATCAATGACTAAAAGTGCTTTTAGTTACACCGAGCAACAAAACGTGAGGCAAGGAGAGAAGACCTTTGGAATCTCAGGTAAATTTATTCATAAAGATCAGGTTGATACTGTAATTTGTCAGTTTCAAAAACCTAAAAAGAAATTTTCTGTCAACGGAAAAGAATATAAAAAATTTAGCGATCATTTTGGTAAATACCCTTGTGTACTGATAGCTCCAAATGATACTGATTTATTGAGAGAAGGGAGTGAAATTCGTAGAAAGTATTTTGATAGTGTAATTTCTCAATATGATAAACTTTACCTTAAAGCTTTAATCGATTATCAAAGAGCCTTATTACAGAGAAATGAGTTATTAAAGATGTTTGTTGAGAAAAGACAGATTCCTAATAGAGATTGGGTAGCTCCTTATGATCATGCTTTGTGGCAAAATGGTCAGCTCATACATCAAAAAAGAAAAGAATTTATCACTAATTTTTTACCATTCTTTGATGAGTCATATTCATTTTTATCAGAAGGTAGAGAAAAAGCAACAATACGATATAAATCAGAATGCTCTAAAGAAAATTTTAAAGAAATTTTTGAGGAGGCTTGGGAAAAAGATATCGTTTTACAAAGAACGACAAAAGGTATCCATAAAGATGACTTTGATTTTCAATTAGAAGAGCTTTCATTAAAAAAATATGGCTCACAAGGTCAGCAAAAATCATTTATCATAGCGTTAAAATTGGCACAACATTCTCTGTTAAAAGGAACGTTATCTAAAGTTCCAATTTTACTTTTAGATGATATTTTTGACAAATTGGATGATAATAGGATCAAAAAGTTGTTAGAATTGATCAAAGAAAAGAAATTTGGTCAGATAATTTTGACAGATGCTCGACCTGAACGGTCTAGATCATTGATGGAGGAAATAAATACTTCTTCTCATTTTATAGAAATTGAACATTTTGGCTGAAGATAAGAAAACTGTATATCGATTTAGAAAAAGAACACCAATACCTAAGAAACATGAAACAATAGGTATTGGAGATGCTATGCAGAAATTTGTCAAATCTCTAAATAAAGGAAAAAGTTATAATGAGGCCATGCTGAATAAAGTATGGAACGAAGTTATGGGGCATACCATAACATCAAGAACTCAAGAACTTAGACTAAGAGGTAAGACCCTTTATATAAAATTAAATACTCCCGCCCTCAGAAATGAGTTAAATATGGCAAGGGAACATGTTGTAAAAAGATTAAACCAAAGACTTGGGGCAGAGATACTGTCTGAAGTGAAATTCGTATAAATATGTCTGATAATAAGCATAACTATGTTGTAATAATGGCCGGTGGAGTTGGAAGTAGATTCTGGCCTTATAGTAGAGAAAACCGTCCAAAGCAATTTCAAGATATTCTTGGAGTAGGAAAAACAATGATTCAAATGACAGCAGATCGTTTTGATACAGTTTGTCCGAAAGAAAATATTTATGTTGTAACAAGTCAGGCCTATAAAGATATTACTTTAGAACAGTTGCCTTATTTAACTGAGGATCAGGTATTGTGTGAGCCAATGCGAAGGAATACAGCTCCTTGTATTGCTTATGCTAGTTATAAAATTGGATTAAAAGATCCACATGCAAATATAGTAGTAGCTCCTGCAGATCATGTGATTTTAGATGTGCCAGAATTTCAATTGAGAGTTGAAAAAGCACTTCATTATGTTGCATCAAATGATATACTATGTACGCTAGGTATTCGCCCAAATCGTCCTGATACGGGTTATGGTTATATTCAAGCGATGAATAATGAAAGGTTAGAAGTACTTTATAAAGTGAAAACCTTTACAGAAAAGCCAAACGAGGAACTAGCAAGAGCATTTGTTTTAAGTGGTGATTTTGTTTGGAATGCAGGTATATTTGTTTGGAATGTTAAATCAATCAAACATGCATTTAAAACTTACCTTGACGATGTAGACCATTTATTTTCTTCTGTTGAAGAGAAATTCTTTACTGAAAAAGAATCAGAGGCTATAGATGAAATTTACCATCAGTGTAGAGATATTTCTATTGATTATGGTATAATGGAGCATGCTGATAATGTTTTCGTTATGAGAACTGATTTTGGTTGGTCCGACCTAGGTACATGGAAGTCTCTATATGAACAGGCTCCAAAAAATGAAGAAGAGAATGTATTACAAGGTAACGTAATGACTTATGAGACATTTAATTCAATTGTAAAAACTCCCAAAGATCGTTTAGTGGTAGTTCAAGGATTAGAAAATTACATTGTTGCAGAATATGACAATGTATTGATGATCTGTAATAAAGATCATGAACAAAGAGTAAAACAATTCTTGAAAAATGCCAAAGAACATAAAGGCGAAAAATACATTTAATTAGACAGAGAAAGTTATTATTTGTGATAACTTAGCGATAATTTTTTAATTACTAACAGATATAATGAACAAAACTATTTGCGTTATAGGCTTAGGTTACGTTGGTTTACCTCTCGCTGTTGAATTTGCAAAAAATAAAGTGAAGGTGATTGGTTTTGATATTAATCAACCAAGAATCGACGAACTAAATAACTGTATAGACCATACTTTAGAAGTATCTTCTGAAGAACTAAAGTCTGTTACCCAAGATATTACATATACATCGTCATTAGATCAGATTAAATCTGCAGATATATATATAGTTACAGTACCTACTCCAATAGATGAATATAAAACTCCAGACTTAACTCCTTTAAAAAAGGCCAGTGAAACTGTGGGTAAAGTATTATCAAAAGGAAATATTGTTGTTTACGAATCTACTGTTTACCCAGGATGTACTGAAGAACAATGTGTACCGGTTTTAGAAAAAGTAAGTGGACTAAAATTCAATTATGATTTTTATGCGGGTTATTCTCCAGAAAGAATCAATCCAGGTGATCACGTACATAGAGTTCATAATATCATGAAAGTCACCTCTGGTTCTACTCCTGAAATTGCAGAAGAGGTAGATCAGATGTACCAAGTGATAGTAAAAGTAGGTACTCATAAAGCTTCTTGTATCAAAGTAGCAGAAGCGGCAAAAGTGATAGAAAATTCTCAAAGAGATTTGAATATTGCATTTGTGAATGAACTGTCAAAAATCTTTGACAAAGTAGGTATTGATACTTTAGAGGTTTTAGAGGCTGCTGGAACAAAGTGGAACTTTCTACCTTTCCGTCCAGGATTAGTAGGAGGGCATTGTATTGGTGTTGACCCCTATTATTTAACTTATAAATCAGAATCATTAGGCTACCATCCAGAAGTAATTTTGGCCGGTCGTAGAATTAATGATGGAATGGGAGCACATGTAGCTAATAAAGTTTTACGATTGATGATGGAGAAATCAGCATCAATAGAAAAAGGAGCTAAAATTTTAATGTTAGGGATTACATTCAAAGAAGATTGTCCTGATATAAGAAATTCAAGAGCTATAGATGTGATACGTGAACTTCAAAGCTTTAATATGAATGTAGAAGTTTATGATCCTCATGCTGATCCTGAAGAAGTGAAAGAGGAATACGGATTAGACCTAGTAAAAAATATAGGTGGTAATTATGCAGCAATTATACATGCAGTTTCTCATAAGACTTTTCAAGAAGAGTTAGATTGGGATGCACTTACTGCAAATAACCCGATTGTTTATGATGTGAAAAGTGTATTAGATAAAAAATTCATAACAGACAGATTATAAAAATAATATGCTTCAAGGGAAAAAAGTATTAGTAACAGGAGCGGCTGGATTTATTGGCTCAAACTTAGTAGATAAATTTTTAGCTCAAGGTAATGAAGTCATCTGTCTTGATAACTTTTCAACAGGAAAGAAAGAGAATATTCAAGAATTTATTAAAAATCCTTTGTGTACTTTTATCGAAGGAGATATTAGAAACATTGACGATTGTAAAAAAGCGGTTGATGGGGTTGAAATAGTATTCCATCAAGCAGCTCTTGGTTCTGTTCCTCGTTCTATTAATGATCCTATTACCACTAATGCAGTCAATATTTCAGGTTTCTTAAACATGCTTACAGCATCTAAAGATGCAGAGGTAAAACGTTTTATTTATGCAGCAAGTTCTTCAACTTATGGTGATCATCTAGGATTACCTAAAGAAGAAGATAAAATAGGTAAACCCTTATCGCCGTATGCAGTGACAAAATATGTCAATGAACTGTATGCAGATGTTTTTCATAAAACTTATGGAATAGATACAATAGGATTGAGGTACTTTAATGTTTTTGGTAGACGCCAAGATCCTCATGGTGCATATGCAGCTGTCATCCCAAAGTTTGTTATTGCCATGTTGAATGGAGAATCCCCTGTGATTAATGGAGAAGGGGATAACTCTAGAGATTTTACTTACATAGAAAATGTGCTTCATGCTAATGAACAAGCTGCTGTAGTAGAAAACTCTGAAGCATTGAATCAGGTATATAATGTAGCTTTTGGTGAGAGGACAGATTTAAAAGAATTATATTATCTGATTAGAGATAATTTATCTGAATATGAATCATCTGTTTGTACAATAGAGCCAACATTTGGCCCACCTAGACAAGGGGATGTAAAGCATTCTCTAGCTTCTATAGATAAAGGTAGATCATTGATGAATTATCAACCCAAATATGGTATCAAGGAGGGCTTAAAAGAAGCTACAAATTGGTATTACAAATATTTAAAGTAATATTTCATAATTCCATAAATAAGTAGTATTATTCTATATATATTTGTTGCTCAATCCGATTTATAGATACATGGAAAACTCAAATAAAGAAAACACTAATCAGCCATCTCCAAATAAAAACAACGATGAAATAGATTTGATAGAATTATTCTCTCTTATTGTGAATAAAATCAATACTCTATTTACAAATATTATTTCTTTTTTTATTGCAATCATAGTTTATCTTTATAAAAAGATTTATGCTTGGAAAGTTGCAATCTTAATTGGTGTAGTAGTAGGTGGAATAGTGGGGTTCTTAATGAAAAACACATCTCAATATTATGCTTCAAAAGCAACAGTTAATTCCCCTTATCTCAAAGGGGTAGATTTCAAAACGGAGATTGAAGAATTGAATTCTTTATGTAATGATGATGGTAGAGAAAAGTTATCGAAGCAATTAAATCTTCCAATAGAAGTAGTTAGCCAACTTTCCGAAATAAATGTATCTGGTTATTTTGAGAAGTATTTATTAAACAAAATTTCAGAAGAAAATGTAGATTCATTATTAATTGATGCATTACAAAATGAAGCTCGTTTTGAATTATATGTAAGTACGAATCGAAATAAATTATCAAAAGTCGAATTGCAAAATGGCTTTGAGTACTTCTTTAAGAATAATGTTTTTATTAACAAATATAAAAAAGTTTATCAACAAGGCTTATTGGATAAAGAAAAGACTCTAGTGTCTCAACGGATTGATTTGAAGGGATTTAATGACGCTTATAAAAATGTGATTTTAAGTCAATCATTAGGAAGTTCTGCTAATAAAGACAATGTTATTAACCTAAAAATGAGCGATGATGACGGTTTGATAAAACAAAGTGGTGATAAGTCATTAGAAGTGATGGAGGAAGATAGGAGACTTTCAGATCAATTAATGCATGTACGCAAACAATTATCCGTAGAAGGAAACGTAGAATTTATCAATAGATTTTCTGAGTTAAATACTGTTTCATTATCCACTAAAGGGAAAGTTGCTTTTGGTATGTTGTTTGGCTTTATCTCTATATTAATTTTTAGTATTTTAGTTGATGTGAACAAATTTTTAAAGAAAAAATCAGGACTTTAATTATTTAAGATAATAAGATAAAATAGAATGGTATGTAGGTTAATCAAAAAATCTACATACCTTTTTTATATTTACATTATGAAAGGTATCATTTTAGCAGGAGGTTCTGGAACAAGGCTTCACCCTCTTACATTAGCTGTAAGCAAACAGTTAATGCCGGTATATAATAAACCAATGATTTATTATCCTTTATCTACTTTAATGTTAGCAGGTATTAGGGAAATATTAATTATTTCAACACCAGAGCATCTACCTCTTTTTGAGAAATTATTAGGAGATGGATCAAAATTAGGTTGTTCATTTTCATATGAAGTCCAAGAAAACCCTGAAGGATTAGCTCAAGCCTTTATTATCGGAGAAGAATTTATAGGAGATGATAAAGTTTCTTTGATTTTAGGAGATAATATTTTTTATGGATCTGGGCTATCTAAACTACTTCAAGCAAATAATGATGTAGATGGAGGATGTGTATATGCTTATCATGTTACTGATCCAGAAAGATATGGTGTAGTAGAATTTGATGATAACAATAAGGCAATTTCTATTGAGGAAAAGCCCGTAGTGCCAAAATCAAATTACGCAGTTCCTGGTTTATACTTTTATGATAATGAAGTGGTAGATATAGCTAAGAATGTAAAACCAAGCCCTAGAGGTGAATTAGAAATTACAAGTATAAATGAAGAATATCTCAAGAGAGGAAAATTACAAGTAGGTATCATGAATAGGGGTACAGCTTGGTTGGATACAGGGACTTTTGCTTCTCTAATGCAAGCCGGAGAGTATGTTAGAGTAATTGAAGAAAGACAAGGATTAAGTGTAGGTTGTATCGAAGAGGTAGCATACAGAATGGGATATATCAACATAGATCAACTAAAGAAAATAGTAGCGCCTCTTGTAAAAAGTGGTTATGGTCAATATATATTAAATATTTTAAAGTAATTATACTAGATATGAAAATCACATCAACAAAATTAAAAGACTGCTATATCATAGAACCACAGATTTTTGGAGATGATCGAGGTTACTTTTTTGAAAGTTTTCATTTAAATAAATTCACAAAGGCTACTGGGTTAGCAGTGAATTTTGTTCAAGATAATCAATCATCATCCACTTTTGGGGTTATTAGAGGATTACACTTTCAAAAAGGGGTACATGCTCAAGCAAAATTAGTAAGAGTATTATCAGGTAAAGTAATTGATGTTGCAGTAGACTTACGACCAGATAGTGAAACATATGGGCAATTTGAGGCAGTTGAGTTAAGTGCTGAAAATAGAAGACAACTTTTTATGCCTAGAGGCTTTGCTCATGGTTTCTCTGTATTATCAGAAACTGCAGAATTCGCTTATAAATGTGATAATTATTACAATAAAGAATCTGAAGGAGGAATAATATATAATGATCCTGATTTAAATATTGATTGGAAAATTCCAATAGGTAAAGAAATTATTTCAGAAAAAGATCAAGAATTACCTCAATTATCAGCCTTGAAAAAGAAATAATGAAAAATATTTTAGTTACTGGAGCAAAAGGTCAATTAGGATCAGAATTACAGTTTTTATCACATTCACAAAAGGATTTGACATTTACTTTTGTAGATGTTGAAGAATTAGATATTACTAACCAAAATAAAGTGGTTGACTTTTTTGGAAAAGGAAAGTTTGATTACTGTATCAATTGTGCAGCATATACAGCAGTTGATAAAGCTGAATCAGATAAGGATTTAGCCTATGAGGTGAATGTTAATGGACCAAAGAATTTAGCTGTCGCAGCAAAAAAACATAAAACCAAAGTATTTCACGTATCCACTGATTTTGTCTTCAATGGAGATAGTTCTACTGCTTATACCGAAGATATGGTAACTAACCCATTAGGGGTTTATGGTGATACTAAACTTAAAGGAGAAGAAGCTATAGCTAAAACAATACAGCATTATTTTATTATTAGAACAGCTTGGTTATATAGCAGTTATGGTGGTAATTTTGTGAAAACCATGCTAAGGTTAGGAAGAGAAAGAGAAGAATTAGGAGTTATTGTTGATCAAATAGGAACACCAACTTACGCAAGAGATTTAGCAGAAACTATTTTAAGTATGATAAACAATTGTGATGAGGCTTATGGTATTTATCACTTTAGTAATGAAGGAGTGGCTAGTTGGTATGATTTTGCAAAAACAGTCTTTAAAATTAAAAATATAGAGGTTAAAGTTAATCCAATTCCTACTTCTGCTTATCCAACTCCGGCAAAAAGACCAAGTTTTAGTTTATTAGATAAATCAAAAATTAAAACAACATTTAATATTTCTATTCCTTATTGGCAGGATAGTCTTTTGAATTGTCTTGATTTGATAGATTAAGAATCAACTTTTTAATTAACTTTGTACAATTGTTTTAATAAAAAAATATTATATGTCTTCTATTCTAATCACAGGAGGAGCCGGTTTTATAGGTTCTAATTTTGTTCCTTATTTTTTAGAGAAATATCAAAATTATCATTTGATAAACTTGGATAAATTGACTTACGCAGGTGATTTATCAAATTTATCAGAAATAAAAGAAAATCATTCTAGATATACTTTTGTTGAAGGAGATATTTGTGATAGAAATTTGATTGAAGAGTTATTTAATAAATATGATATCAAAGGAGTTATTCATTTTGCTGCTGAATCTCATGTAGATAATTCAATTACAGGACCTGAAGCATTTATCCAAACAAATGTTCACGGTACATTTGTGTTAATTGATGTAGCTAGAAAATATTGGATGAATGCTCCTTTTGAGTATAAAAAAGAATATGAAGATTGTAGATTTCATCATATTTCTACTGATGAAGTTTACGGTACATTAGGAGAAACAGGATTGTTTACTGAAGAAACACCATATGCTCCTAACTCACCATACAGTGCTTCTAAAGCATCATCTGATATGATTGTAAGGTCTTACTTTCACACTTATGGTATGAATGTAGTTACCACTAATTGTTCTAACAATTATGGTCCTAAACAACATAAGGAGAAGCTTATTCCTACCATCATCAGAAAAGCTTTAGCACAAGAACCTATCCCAATATATGGAGACGGGAAAAATATTAGAGATTGGTTGTATGTATTAGATCACTGTAAAGGTATAGATTTAGTATACCATACTGGTAATGAGGGAGAAACATACAATATTGGGGGTAGAAATGAAAGAGATAATCTATACATAGTAGATAAGATTTGTAGTATCCTAGATATTAAACAACCGTTAACTAATGGTAACTCCTATAAAGAGTTGATTACTTTTGTAAAAGATCGTCCTGGTCATGATAGACGATATGCGATTGATGCAACAAAAATCGAAAATAAGTTGGGTTGGAAAGCAGATGAGGATTTTGAAAGTGGGATTGTGAAAACTGTTGATTATTATATTAGATAATTACTAACTTTTAAAACACTGAATAAAAATTGAAATTCCTTTTTTAACACGGCATGATTTATACCTAACTTGTAATGTTATTATAATTGATTTACTATTAATGTAGTAAAACATAAAAGATTAGTGAATTTAATCTTTTAGATTAGGAAGTTTTGGAATTTAAAAATAGGTGAAGGAGTAATGAAAAGTAATATAAGTGAGGTAATAGACAATAATTATTGTGTAGGTTGTGGAGCATGTTCAGTAGTTAATAATAAATTATCAATGATTTTTGATAATGAAGGGAAATATATACCAGCTGATATAAATAATTTGGAAGGAGCTGAACTAGAAAAATTAGATTTAGTTTGTCCTTTTTCTTCGAAAACTAAAAATGAAACGGTTTTATCTGAAGAATTATTTAGAAATAATAAACACTTTGATTCTGACTTGGGTCATTATGAAGCTTTATTTGCAAGTAGTGTAAATGAAAAAGAATATCGAATCAAAGGTAGTTCTGGAGGTATTGGTACTTGGATATTGGCAGAACTTAAAAGTAAAAACCTAATTGATGGAGTAATTCATATTAAGGAATCAAATAAAGAAAACAAGCTTTTTGAATATGGACTATCATCAAGTTTAGATGAGATTTCTAAAGGAGCAAGCTCTCGATATTACCCTGTTGAAATATCTGATATATTGAATTCTATAAGGGATAAGCAAGGGACATTTGTTATTACTGCAATTCCTTGTGTAGCAAAAGCAATAAGAAATATTTGTAGGGTAGATAAAGAGTTGAATGATAAAATAAAATATATTGTTGGTATATTTTGTGGACATATGAAATCTACTAAATATGCTGATTTACTTGCACTAGAAAGCGGGATTAATCCTTACAATGAAAATGGTTATAATATTAATTTTAGAGTAAAGAAAAAAGGACATAATTCTGATGATTATTTCACGAAAATTCAACAAGACTCTAACATAAAAATAACAAGAAATAAAGATTTTATTAGTACTAATTGGGGATTAGGTTTAATGAAACTGAAAGCTTGTGATTATTGTGATGATGTAACAGCGGAAACAGCAGATATAACTATTGGAGATGCTTGGTTAAGAAAATATACTTCTGATTACAGAGGAACAAATGTATTAGTTGTAAGAAATCAAGAATTATTACAATTATTACAAAATGCTAGAAATGAAGGTAGAATCGAATTAGAAAAGCTAAGTAGAAACGATGTATATAATTCACAAGCTGGTGGTTTTCGACATAAAAAAGAAGGCTTGTCATATAGATTACATTTACTTGAAACTGATAAGAAATGGTACCCAATAAAAAGAGTTTCACCATCAAATAAAATATCAGAAAAACGTAAAAATGTGATTAACTTAAGAATGAAACTTCAAGAAAAATCAATAAATCAAAATTTAGAAGGAATGTCATTTGACGATTTTATTTCAGAAATGAGTCTATTAATAAATGAACATAAAAAACTAACAAAGCCTTCAATGATTGAGCAATTAAAAAGAGTAATCAAAAAGGTACTATGAAAAATAGCTTTTTACTAGTATCATCAAAAATAATAGAAAAATTATCAATTTTTATTTTCTTGTCTTTATTAGCAAGAGTGTCTGTAGAAGATCTAGGAGAATTTAATTATAATTTTTCTTTTTTATCTATAATTTTTATTCTTTTTAATTTCGGTGGTGAGTTTTATTCTATTAAAAAAGTTAATGAACAAGACGATAATTTACTCCAACTTTTTATTTTAAAAACAACAGTTTATTCGTTGTTTTTTGTGTTTTTTTATCTGAATAATGATCTTTTAATTCTAATATTATCATTTAGTTTTTACTTGGATAGTATTATCTCATTAATTCGAACTAAATGTTATTTAGAAAAAAAATTTAGAAATGATGTAGTTTTTTCTACTATTGAGAGATTAATATTTATAGTTTTAATTGTCATAAATGTAACATTTTTTGAAAATGTTTTATTGTTTTACATAGCATTTGTGATAAGTAAAATTGTGTATATTATAATATTCTTGATTAAAAATCATAATGCTTATCTATATAAATCAATAAAATTTAAACAATTAATTAAACTGTTTAAAGAAAGTTTTTCATATATTTTTCATAGTTTATTAGTTGTTTTATTTGTTCAGGTTGATGTGTTAATGATTGAAGAGTATCTTGATATTAAAGAAGTAGCATATTATACATCTGCAACAAGAATATTTTTTGCATCATTAATTATTTCTGAAGTTTTAGGGAAACAGTATTATCCACTTATCGTAAAGAATTTTCAAGATTTTAAGGGTAGTGTTAATAATATTGAGATTATTTTATTATCAATTGGTTTCCTTATTAGTGCCTTTGTATTAAACTTTTCAGATTATATAATAAATATCCTTTTTGGAAATGAATTACATCCTTCAATTGTAATATTGCAGATTCTATCCTCTGTAATTATGATTAGGTATATTATGTCAGTTAGTTCAAATATTATATCTGCATCAAAGTTTAATAAGCTAAAAGTATATGTATCTATGCTTTGTTTAATACTTAATGTAACGTTAAACTATTTAGTTATACCTGTATATGGGATAATAGGAGCTACGTTAACTACATTTCTTACTGAGTTTATTTTAATGTTATCATATATTTATATACGAAAAGTATATTGTAAATGCAATTTTGAATTATTTAATGCATCGATAATATTTATATCTATCTTATATTTTATAAATCTATATTTAATATTGTTTTATAGTGAAATTATGACAATAGAAGTTAGATTTGTTTGTTTGTTATTATGTACTTCAATTGTTGGAGTAGTTTTTAAAAAGAGGTTAAAAAGATTTGTTGATTTAATAAAATAAAAATGAAAAATATTGTTTTGATTGATGCTTTCAGTACACTTCATGTTGGAAATGGAGTATTGTTAGATCAAAGTATTAAAGTTTTTGATGATCTTTTAGGTGAAAATAATTACAAAAAGAAGATTTTAACTAAAGATTTAAAAACAAATAGTCTTAGATATGATAGTTCTGAATTACTAGAGTCATACTTTGGTACCTTTTGGGAAGGTAAATCATTTTTACCAAAACTCATTTGGATTATTACGACTACAATTGAATTTATCCTTCTTTATATTAATAACAAAACATTTAGAATTTCCCCAAAAAAAATAGTTTTTTCAAAAAAGAGGGCTCATATAATATCTATAATTCAGAAAGCAGATGTTTGTGCTAGTATTAATGGAGAAATGATTAATGATACTTTCAAAAATAGGAGTATTTTTTGGTTATTCTTTTTTTGGCTTATCACTGATGTATTAAATAAGAAATTAGTGTTATTTCCTCAAAGTTACGGTCCTTTAAAAGATGGACTATTTAAAAGGGTGGTAAAAAGAGTTTTAGATAATGCTAACCTTGTTGTTGCAAGAGATTTACCTTCTTACAATTTAATGAAAGGTTTATTAAATGAGGGGCAAGAAGTTGTGTATTCTCCAGACGTAGGATTCATGCAAACTACAAATAGTATGCATATAGACATAAAAAAATATTTTACAGAGTCTAATGATAAGAAAATTATTGGAGTTACTATTTCTAAGATAGTAAATGAAATCAACTATAATGTGGATTATTATTCAGAAATTTTAAACTCTCTAATTGAATCTTTTGATGTAGATAGTTATAAATTTTTAATTATGCCTTCAAATTATATTCACAATGGAAAAAGTAATGATTATTTAATATGTGAAAGACTTTATAATGATTTAAGGACAAAATCATTCGAAGTGAATATCCTTGAAAATAAAATTTTCTTCCCAGATGAATATCAATCATTACAAAAGCAGTTAAATATATTTATCACAACAAGAATGCATGTTGGTATTATTAGTACTTCAGCTTACGTTCCTACTATTTCGATAAATACTCAACATAAAATAAGAGGGTACATGACAAATATTCAAATGCAAGATTATTGCATTGATCTGGATAAAATGTCTAATATGACGTCAGTAATAAAAAAAATTAAAGAAAATAGAGATCGTGTTATAGAAACTTTGAAGCATAGTAATGATAAAATGTTATTAGAAATGACTGAATTCAAACAAAAATTAATGAAAAATATTGAAGGTTAATGAATAATATAATAGTAAGATTACTAAATATAGTTCTTCCAAAGAATTTTAAAAGAATTATTTGCCTTCATAGTATAAGTAATAACTACTTTTCATTATCAAAGTTTAAAGCTTTAGTGAAAGTATTAAAATTATTAGATATCACTTTTTTATCATTAGATGATATAATGAATAATAATTTACCAGGAAGATTTATTTCATTTACTTTTGATGATGGTTATAAGGATAATATTGAGACTCTTATGCCATTTTTGATCAATGAAAAAATTCCTTCTCTAATATTTATATGTCCATATCTATTAAATAGAGGATATGATATTGATTTAATTAGTGAGAAAAAGTTATATGAAGCCAAGCTAGCAACTGAAACAGATATTAAATTGTGGTTGGATAATAATTTTGCTATTGGTTATCATACTCTTAATCATGTAGATTTATTTGACGCATCTGATGATGAAATAAAGAATGATATCGAGGTAGGAATTAAATATCTTGAACAAAAATTTGATTATAAAGTAAATAATTTTGCATATCCATTTGGGCATTTACCAAAAAATAGGGAACTTTTATTTAATTTGTTAGAAAAAAATAAAGTCACTTATGCTTATACTGTAATATGGGGAGATATTAATTTTGAATCAACCCCTTACTTAATTAATAGAGTGTGTATAGGTGATTTTGATTCTTTATATAAAGCTACATTAAAAGCGGTAGGAGTTTTAGATTTTTATTTTAAAATGAAACACGCAAATGAAAAAAATAGAATATAGTTACTGTAATTCAAATGATTTAAATGTTGAAGACATTAAAGAAATTATTGAATTATTGAATTGTGTTTTTACTGATCCATTAATGCCATTTACTTATAAATGGTTTAAATGGAAGTTTATTCAAAATCCATTTGGACCTTCATTTTGTTTTATAGCTAAAAATAATGGATCAATCATTGGAGTTAGATTTCTATGGGCTTGGCAATTTCATGCAGAAAATCGGGCAAATTGTTATTATCAAGCTGTAGATTCTGCTGTTAGTAAAAAGTTTAGGGGGCAAGGTATATTTAAAAAACTAAACCAAATGATAATCGACTTTGCTAATGAAAAGAAATATTTTATTTATAATTTCCCAAATGAAAACTCTTATCCCATTTATAAAAAAATGGGATGGATAGATTTAATTGAAAATACCTATTGGGAAATATTTCCAACTGTACCCTTTTTTAATTTAGGTTATAAATACTTATTCAAAAACTTTAAGACAAAAAATAATATTATTTCGACAAATTGGTCTGATAATATTATTCAATGGAGGTTTATTGATCACCCTTATTTTAATTACAATTTATATAAAATCAATAATTCTTCAATTTGTATAGTTTACCAAATACATAAAGGAATAATAAATAGAGTAGAAATAATCTTAAAACCATTAGAAATAAATTATTTTGAATTCAAACAATTTATTAAGCATTTAAAAAAAACTATTGGATATTTCTTTTTGATCCAATATACTTCATCTATTAATTTTGGAGTGAATAATTGGTCTTTTAGAATTAGAAAAAAATCTAGATTAAATTATGTATTAAAGGAATATACTGGTTCTGAAAATAAATATCAATTCTTTTTACAAAAAGCCGATATGGACTGTTATTAATTATGATTGATTTCCTATTTAAAATATATATAATTTTAGTTTTTTTTTCTGTTAATGTAGGTTTATTTCAAAATACATTTTTATCATTTTGTGATGAGGTATTATTGGGGTTATCAATAATAATAAACTTTATTTTTTACCCAAAAGTAAAAGGAGGCAAACAATTTATATTTTTTTTGATAATATATTTAGCTTTTTGTACTGTTAATTTCTTTATTAGCCCTTTTTCAACAAATATAATATTTATGTATTTACAGGCTTTTATTAATATAAAAGCTTTCATTATTATCTACGCTGGATTAATTTTATTTACCTTAAATAAGAGTGATTACTTTGCCAACAAAATAGATTTAGCCTTTAGACTATCTCTGAAATTAACAGTTATATTTTTAATAATAAATTTTGTTTTAGGTGAGAATTGGAATACAATAGTAGGTCATAAAATTGCATTTAGAGACGGATTTTTAAGAAAAATAGGACACTTTGGAGTTGGAGCTTATCTGGCATACACTTTAGTTTTTCTAATAATCACCTATATATTTATTAATAATAAGAAAACGTTAAAAAAGTATCATGTATTGATAATACCTTTTTTGTTGATATTTCTTTATATTTTATCAGAGCTTTTAACTTACAGAAAAATTATTTTAATTCTATTACCCGTAACTTGGTTTATTATTTTTGATTTATCCCTAAGAAATAAAGCTTTTATATATTGTTTAATACCCTTTTCATTAATTGTAATTTCTAGTCTTATATTTCATTCTGATTTACCAATAATAGAAAATTCCTTACAAGATTTATCGAAGTATACTACTACAGGACATAAATATATAAGGGGGTTAATGGTTTATCATGGTTTTGAATTAGCAAACACTTTTTTTCCATTCGGGACATCTACAGGTACATATGGAACAGTACTTTCAATAAAAGGTGAAAGTACTGTTTATGCTTATGTGGGACTTCAAAGGTGGGTTGAATTAGATAACGTTGGAATATACGATGCAGTATTAGGTTCATTAATAGGGGAATTAGGTTATTTAGGAATTATATGTTTTTATTTAGTACTACATTCTTTTTATAGAACATTTATATTGGAACTTGAGACAACTCAGCTATCTTTATTTAAAATCCTTTATTGGTATGCAATAATATCTACTTTAATAGGGCCATTTATTCAATCAGGTCCTGGAAGTGGAATTTTCGCATTGTGTGTATTGTATTTAATTAATAGAAGAGACAAAGAAAAATAATGAAGATTTATTTAATTTCTAATATGTACCCATCAGAGGATTATCCTTCATTTGGTATTTTTGTAAAGAATATTGAAGAAAATTTAAAAGAATTAGGAGTTGAAGTTTCAGAATCATCTTTAATCAAAGGTAGACTAATAGGTATGTCAAGTAAAATACTAACTTATTTGAAGTTATACATTGATATTATTTTAAAAGGTTTGTTTTCTAGTTATGATTTGATTTATGCTCATTATCCGACACATATTGCTATTCCCGTTTTATTAATTTCACTAATTAGATCTAAAAAAGTTTGTATTAATGCTCATGGAGATGATCTAATTCCTAATAAAAAAATCACAAAGTTTTTATACAAATTCATAAAAATTTTATTAAAAAGATCTTCATTAATTATTGTTCCATCTAATTATTTAAAATCTGAACTAATAAAGAATAGTAGTGATTTACAAGATAAGATATTTGTATCACCTTCAGGTGGCATTGATATGGATTTATTTTCAAATAAAGAAATAAATTCAAATAATGATTCAGATATATTAGAGATAATTTGTGTAAGTAGAATTGTACAAGGAAAAGGGTGGGATGTTTTGTTAAGAGCAATGAGTATTTTAAAGCAAGAGGGATTGAAATTTTCATGTACTTATATAGGTGATGGAGATGATAGAAATATCTTTTTAAAAATGATTGATGAATTAAATATAAATGGAGAAGTAAACTATTTAGGAGAAAAGGATCAAGATAAACTTCCTCAATATTTAAATAATAAGGATGTTTTTATTTTTCCAACGGAGTTAAATGAGGGGTTAGGATTAGTAGGTGTTGAAGCACTTGCAATGAATTTACCTGTTATTGGTTCAAGAATAGGAGGGTTGTTAGATTTTATAGATGATGGTGAAAATGGGTATTTTTTTAAACCTGGAGATCATAATGACTTAGTTTTAGTTATTAATAAGTTTGTAAATTTAACGCAAGATGAAAAATTAAATATGTCTAAAAATGCATTTTTAAAAGCAAAAAAATATGATAAAAAAATTATTAGTCCTAGTCTTTTAAATATTCTTGATGCTCAAATAAAATGAATATAAATATAAATTTCAGTCTCAAAAACAATGAAAATAAAATATACTTATTATTTATTTTACTTTTCATTTCGTTACCATTACCTATATTATATTCTAATATTATTATTTATTCTGTAAGTTTTTTACTAATAATTAATGGTATTAGAAATTATAAATCTATTGATTTTTATCATCCAGGATTTTTATTTATTTTTTATTTCCTTCTCCTTTGTTTAAACTTACTTCAAGTCCAAGAAATTGAAAAATATGGTATTAGAAGAATAGATACATCATTACCTTTTTTGATAATCCCTTTAGTTTTTGTATTAAATAATTTTTTTTTGAAAATAAGTAATAATAAAATTATAGAAATATTAAGAGTTTTCTCTGCTTTTATTAGCGGATTTGTAGTTATATGTTCTATTGCTTCAATTTATAAATTTATTACTTCAGAATATTTAATTTCAAATTTATTTTACAATAACTATGTATCAATTTTATCAGACTTTTCACCTGTATATTTTGGTATGTATGTTTGTTTTTCTTTTGTAGTTTTATTTATATATCCATTTTCCAATAAACTATTAAACAACTTTTTATTATCTATATTATCAATAGGAATTATACAGACATTTTCTAGAATAAACCTATTGTTCTTTCTTTTATTTTTAATTTTGAATATAAAATCATTTAAAGTATGGTTAATTATATTTTTTTCAATATTTATATCATTATTTTTTTTATTCGAATCTAATTTATGGAATGAGAGAGTAGAATCTGTAAAAAAATCTATAACAAAGTCACATTATATATTGACTACAGAACAATTTGACCCGCAACAAAATATTTCAGGAGAAGAATTAAGGATATTACATTTGAGAGTTTTTCTTGAAAACATAAATTCAGTGAAGACTCTGTTGATTGGTAACGGTACTGGTATGAACGAACATACTCTTGCAGAAAAATCATTTAAGTATAAAAGAGAAATGACACCTCACAAAACAAAGTATCCTTATCATGAATTTAATTTTCACAATTCATATCTAGAAATAATTTTTGAATTAGGTTTAATTGGAGTTTTTCCTTTTATTTTTTATTTCAAAAAATTACTTAATCAGAGATGTAAATTAAATATTTATTTTGTTTCTTTAATATTAATTATATCATTGACAGAATCGATTTTAATGAGACAAAAAGGGGTTGTTTTTGTCGTTTTTATCAGTTCTTTTTTATTTCTTTTAAATGAAAATAGCAATATTAGGTACAAGAGGTGTTCCTAACAATCATGGAGGATTTGAACAGTTTGCAGAGTATTTATCAAAATATTTAGTCGAAAAAGGTCATGATACTTATGTATATAACTCTCATGATCATCCTTATCAAAAAACTGAATGGAAAGGGGTTAAAATACTTCATAAATATGATCCAGAATATAAGATAGGAACAGCAGGCCAATTTATTTATGACTTTAATTGTATTAAAGATGCTCGTAACAGGGATTTTGATATTATTTTACAGTTGGGATATACAAGTAGTTCTATTTGGGGGTGGTATTTACCTAAAAAGTCTATCATCATTACTAATATGGATGGCTTAGAATGGAAAAGAAGTAAATACTCACCGAAAGTACGTAAATTTTTAGTGTATGCTGAAAGTTTAGCAATTAAGACAAGTGATTATCTTGTATCTGATTCTATTGGTATTCAAGAGTATATTAAAAATAAATATCATAAAGAGTCAAAATATATAGCTTATGGTGCTAACTTATTTCAAAATCCAAGTTCTAGTATATTAGCGGAATATAAGATAAAAGAGTATAACTATAATATGCTAATTGCCAGGTTAGAACCTGAAAATAGTATTGAAGTGATTTTAGATGGAGTAAATGATTCAGACTCAAAATATCCATTTTTAGTAGTTGGTAAACATGATACTGAATACGGTGAATATTTAAAAAATAAATTTAAAAGTAATAAAAGGATTAGATTTTTAGGAGGTATTTATAATATTGACTCATTAAATAATCTTAGATATTATTCTAATATTTATTTTCATGGCCATACTGTTGGGGGGACAAACCCTTCATTATTGGAAGCAATGGCTTCAAATTCGTTAATATGCGCAAATGATAATATTTTTAATCGAGCAATATTACAAAACGATTCACTCTATTTTACTAATAGTGAAAATGTAACTGAAATAATAAACAAAATACAGAAGGTAGATTTTGTTAAGCTATTGGAGAACAACAATCATAAAATTATTAATGAATTTGATTGGAATATCATTAATAAGCATTATCTAGACTATATGGATGATTGTTTTCAAAAAGGGAAAATATTTAATTAAATTTACGCCATCAAGACATTAATAGAATGACTGGCAAATCAAAATACCTACAACCATTCAACTTTCTAGCGGATATACTTCTTTTTAATTTAGCATTTATATCAGCAGTTTGGTTGAAATTTAATAGACTAGAGCCCCCTCTTGAACAGGAGGCTTATACCATGCTTTGGATTTTTTCAAATCTTGCATGGGTGATTATTGCTATATCAATAAAACCTCATAGATATCATAGAACTGAACGAGTTTCAAAAGTTTTAAGAAGTTATGCTTATTCTATAGTTTGGCACGGAATGGCTATTTCAACATTTGTTGTAGGTATCAAGTTTGGCAGAGTTTCAAGAGAATTTTTATTGAATTTATATCTTATTTGGACTCCTCTTCTATTTGCAACTAAAATCATTGGTATATATTTAATGCGTATGTACCGTCGTCAAGGTTTTAGTTATAAAAATGTGGTTGTTCTAGGATATGGTCCATTAGCAATAGAGCTAAGGAAGTTTTTTAGAGTTCATCCAGAATTTGGTTTTAGGTTTTTAGGCTTTTTTGATGATACATCTGAAGAAATGTATGTTGAAGGACAGCTTAAAGATTTTAAAGCATTTGCTATAGATAGAGACGTTAATGAGGTTTATTGTTGTATTCCTTATATCAATTATGAGCTAATAAGAGATTTAATTGATTGGGGGGAAAGTCATATGATTAAAGTAAAATTAATTACTGACTTTAGAGGTTTTGCATCAAAAGGTATTACACTAGATCGTTATGATGAAATTCCGGTCTTGGATGTTTCTCCAGTACCTCTTGATGATCAACAAAACCAATTAATTAAAAGAGGTTTTGATGTGGTATTCTCATTTACTGTAATACTTTTAATGATGTCTTGGTTAACTCCATTAATGGCCTTAATCATTAAACTTGAATCAAAAGGCCCTGTATTTTTTAAACAAAAAAGGACAGGTAAAGACGGTAGATCGTTTTGGTGTTACAAGTTTAGATCAATGGCTGTTAATACAGAGTCTGATGCCACACAGGCAACAAAAGGTGATATGAGAGTTACTAAAGTGGGTGCATTTATACGTAAAACTTCCGTAGATGAACTTCCTCAGTTTTTTAATGTATTTCTAGGTTCAATGTCAGTAGTTGGTCCTAGGCCACATATGTTGCGTCATACAGAGGAATACTCTCAGAAAGTAGAAAAGTTTATGGCTAGACATTTGGTAAAACCTGGTATCACAGGATTAGCACAAGCAAGAGGATATAGAGGAGAGACAGAAAATGATCCTTATGCAATGAAGGGTAGAGTTAAGCTAGATCGTTTTTATGTGAATAACTGGTCCATGTGGTTTGATGTACAAATAATATTAGATACAGTTATGGGAATAGTAAAGGGTGATGAAAAAGCCTATTAAGTTCTGTAATGATAAAAAAATAAGACCCCAATGTTTTTAAACATTGGGGTCTTATTTTTTTATCGGACAATTCTTTACCCAACAACCGCCTCAGCTAAAATAACCAATTTGTTGTCAAGCATTTCTATTGTTCCGCCATCGATAGTGAACGTAGTAAGTTCAGCACCATTAGCAATTCTAACATCACCTTTAGTAAGACTTGAGATGATATTGGCGTGTCGATCAAGCATTTCGAATTCACCGTTAATACCGGGAACTTTTACACCTGAAGCTTCGCCTTCGAAATATTTTTTATCTGGAGTAAGTAATTCTACAAACATGATTCTTTGAATTAAGAATTAATAATTTGATACTTAATTAAAAAGGCGAGAACCCGAGCTTTGCCCAAGACTCTCGCCTTATATTATTCACTTGAGAAGTTGGACTAAGCGTTCTTAGCAGCCTCTGCAAGCATTTTTTCTCCTCTTTCTACAGCTTCCTCGATTTTACCTACGAACATGAAGGCAGCCTCTGGAAGGTGATCCCACTTACCATCTAAGATTTCGTTGAAACCTTTGATAGTATCTTTAATGTCTACAATTAGACCTGGGATACCTGAGAATTGTTCTGCTACGTGGAAAGGTTGAGATAAGTAACGTTGCACACGACGAGCACGTGCTACTACTTGCTTATCTTCTTCAGAAAGTTCATCCATACCAAGGATCGCGATAATATCTTGAAGTTCCTTGTAACGTTGGATTGTTTCTTTTACACGTTGTGCAGTATTGTAATGCTCATCACCCAAAATATCTGGGCTTAAGATACGTGAAGAAGACTCTAGAGGATCCACACCTGGGAAGATACCTAAAGATGTAATCTTACGTGAAAGTACTGTTTGTGCATCTAAGTGGGCGAATGTTGTCGCTGGAGCAGGGTCAGTTAAATCATCGGCAGGTACATATACCGCTTGTACCGATGTAATTGATCCTCTCTTAGTCGAAGTAATACGCTCTTGCATTGCACCCATTTCAGTTGCAAGCGTTGGTTGGTAACCTACCGCTGATGGCATACGACCTAGAAGGGCTGATACCTCTGAACCTGCTTGAGTGAAACGGAAAATATTATCAACGAAGAATAAGATATCACGTCCTTCTCCTTGTCCTTCACCATCACGGAAGTATTCTGCGATAGTAAGACCAGAAAGAGCTACACGAGCACGAGCACCTGGAGGTTCGTTCATCTGACCGAATACCAATGTTGCTTGTGAAGTTTCTAATTCTTCTTTGTTTACTTTTGAAAGGTCCCATCCACCTTTCTCCATGTCCTCTTCGAATTCTTTGCCGTATTTAATTACGCCAGATTCGATCATTTCACGAAGAAGGTCGTTCCCCTCACGAGTACGCTCACCAACACCAGCAAAAACTGAGATACCTGAGTATACTTTTGCAATGTTGTTGATCAACTCCATGATCAATACAGTTTTACCTACACCGGCACCACCGAAAAGACCAATCTTACCACCTTTAGTATAAGGCTCTAATAAGTCGATTACTTTAATACCTGTGTATAAAACTTCTGTTGAAGTTGCTAACTGATCGAAAGCTGGAGCAGAACGGTGAATTGGTAGTGAAGTCTTACCAGATGGTTGATCCATACCGTCGATCGCTTCTCCAACTACGTTGAATAGACGACCTCTAACTTCATTTCCTGTAGGCATCGCAATTGGTGCCCCACTATCGTGACAATCAGCTCCACGCTGAAGTCCTTCTGTACCGTCCATAGCTACTGTACGAACGCGCTCTTCGCCAAGGTGTTGTTGAACTTCCAATACGATCTCTTGACCGTTGGATTTTTTCACTTTCAAAGCGTTATAGATCGCAGGTAACTTTGACCCTTCTGCTTCGAAGCTTACGTCAACTACTGGTCCAATGACTGAGGTAACCTTACCGATATTTGACATCTTGGAATTATATTATATATATCAATGAATTCAGACATAGAGACTTTGAAGTTAATAACCTCAAAGACTACATTTAATTGCAAAACTAAAATTCTAATAATTGTTTCCAAAGATAATTGACAAATTAAGAGCCGAATTTGTGTTTTAATTACAATTTTTACCTTATTGAACACTTTTTTATGTCTTTTTTGATAAAAAATATACCCAAAAGGAGGATAAAAATCATTGATTACTGTTAAAAAGTATTTCTGAATCAAAATTATGATGTATGTTTGATGAGTAACAGGTGTACATACTACATTTTTTTACTTTATGGCTAAATAACCTTACATCGAATTAGGCATGATTTTTTTAGGTGATTTAGTAACTAACTTTTTTGTAGTGTTATAATAAAAAACTGACTGTTTTATAAAGAACTATCAATACCGTGAATCTATCTGTGTAATATGAAACTTAGAGTAATTATATTTCTACTTGTAATAGCAAGTAGCTATAACGTCAATGCAGGCAATGACCCACTAAAAAAACCTAAAGTTTGGGAAATGCTTAAAGAGTCTCCATCTGATGAGGGACTTTGGGCTGCCTATGTAGGTAAGTCATGGGTTTGCATGACGATTCATGAAAAGGAACAGATTGAAAAGTGGCAAGCTGAAATAGAAGCCTCTAGACCTGCTCCAACTAAAAATTTAAATCCAGAAGTTCATGTAGCAATGACCGCTGAACTTAAAAAAGAAATAGAAACTCAGGTTTTTGCCGAAGATGATGAATTTTGGGAAGACGAGGTAATGCAATCATCAGTATCACAACAAGAACAAGTGAAAATTGAAGCTGAACTTCAAGAACACTTTGAAGCGTTAGAAGAAAAAATGGTGCAAACTCCAAGTATGATTAATATCCTTTCAAGAGATTTAAGAAAAAACTTCATTTTAATTGAAGACGAATTTGATATGGAGTATGAATCTTTAGGGAAGGTATATACAAGCTATTGGGAAAAACACCCTAATGGAAAATATTCTCCGGAAAAATGGGTTTATGAGAAAAAATTAGAACTGAAGTCTTTCAAAAAAGAAGAGTTCGAAAAAATTAAATCTTCAATGATTGCGTCTGTTTCGTCTTCGAAAACAACGCATTAATCTAATTTTTCAAAAAAAAGAACAAAAAAATAAAGAAAAGCCTCAATACAACCTTTTTGGTATTGAGGCTTTCATTATATTTGAAAATAACATTTGTGAATTTATTATCAAGGGATAAAATGATTTTAGATGTTGTTTGATATAGTGATTATCCCAAATTTTTTATTAACACATAATGACTGAACTTAATAGTACACCAAAATATTACAAGTACCTTCTTATCTTTTCAATTTTTACATTATTTATTTCTATTGATGTAAAAGCACAAGGAGAACAAAATTCAATACAGTTTTCTGGTATTGTAGTAGAAGGAGATAGCTCTTACGGTGTTCCTGGAGCTCACGTTTATATTAAACAAGCAGGTAAGGGTACCGTAACTAATCACGCCGGCTTTTTTACTATGCCTACGCAAGTAGGAGATACTGTTGTCGTATCTTCAGTTGGTTTTGCCAAGCAAGAAATTGTAATCCCTAAAAGGGATGACCTTGGTTTTACGGTTTTAATTGAGATGAGAGAAGATGTAACAGAATTACCTCTTTTAGAAGTATTTCCTTATCCTACAAAAGAAATTTTCGAAGAAGCTTTTCTTGCTTTAGGTGAGCAAAAAGATCAAAGAATCGAAAATATGGAAAAGAACCTTAGTCAAGAAAAACTAACTATGATGTCTAATGCTCTTCCAATGGGAGCAACAGGTAACTATAAATATTATATGAACTATCGGGCAGATCAAATTGCTACCCAATATTTCATGGAAACAGCTAATCCTCTCTTAAACCCTTTCGCATGGCGTGATCTTATCAGATCGATTAAAAAAGGAGATTTTAAAAGTAAAGATTAATTAAAAGTGGATAGAATGAATCACTTCTATTTACTTTTTTAAATTATGCTTTTTGTTCATTAATAGTGTGGTATTCAAAGTAAAAGTGAAAAGCTCTCGTTAGGATTTTAAAGTTTGATTTTTGTATTAGCAAGAGTTTTATGATTTTATAATAGGTTTATTGTGTTACTTTTCAATAATGTGAATGTTATGGAAAGAAATTTGTACACAATTAAATACCATACCCTTTTATCGTTCTAGTAATTGATTAGTGCGATAAGTAATTTTTATTTTTAATTTGATTTTACCTTAGTCATTTTTTAAATAGATAGTTTCTGATAACTCTTAGAGTGTTTTGATGCGGTTTTCACTAATTTTTTTCGAATTAAAAAGCGTAAATTTTAATGGGCTTCTTTGATTTTTTTACTACCGACCTAGCTATTGATCTGGGTACTGCAAATACACTAATCCTAACCAAGGGCAAGATTGCCGTGGAGGAACCATCTATTATTGCTTTAGACCGTCAGTCGGGTAAAGTAATTGCTTTGGGTGCTAAAGCCATGCAAATGCATGAAAAAACGCATGAAAATATAAAAACAATTAGACCACTTAAAGATGGTGTAATTGCAGATTTCCATGCAGCTGAGCAAATGATTCGTGGTCTGATAAAAATGTCGGACAATAAAAAAAGATTCTTCATGCCATCCCATCGTATGGTGATTTGTATCCCTTCAGGAATTACAGAGGTAGAAAAAAGAGCGGTACGTGATTCAGCAGAACATGCTGGAGCTAAAGAAGTATATATGGTACCAGAACCAATTGCAGCAGCTATTGGTATAGGTATTAATATAGAAGAGCCTATGGGTAGTATGGTTGTTGATATTGGTGGTGGTACTACTGAGATTGCAGTCATAGCTATGTCAGGAATTGTATGTGATCAGTCTGTAAGAACTGCTGGTGATGTATTCAATAGAGATATTCTAGATTATATGAGACGTCAACACAATTTATTAATTGGTGAGAGGTCTGCAGAGAAAATAAAATTTGAAGTAGGAGCAGCACTGGCTGAATTAGATGATGCTCCGGAAGATTATGAAATTAGAGGTCGTGATCTTTTAACAGGAATACCTAAGGTAATTAATGTTTCTTATGCTGAAGTAGCCTTTGCATTAGATAAATCAATTTCAAAAATTGAAGAGGCAATATTAAGAGCTCTAGAGACTGCACCTCCTGAGTTATCAGCAGATATTTATGATAGAGGAATTCATTTAACAGGAGGCGGAGCCTTGCTAAGAGGTTTGGATAAAAGGATTTCGTTAAAGACGAAGTTACCTGTTCACGTTCCCGAAGATCCATTAAGAGCAGTTGTTTTAGGAACAGGTTCTGTTTTAAAAGAACTCAATAGATTTAAAGGCATTTTGATCACTTAGTGATGAAAAGAAAACTCTTTGTAACAAGCAAGGAGTTTTTTTTGCACTAAATCTTATAAATAATTAAGAAAAAAGAGTTCTTCGGCTTAACTTCTTAATTCTTTTGCATATTTCATTAAATTTGTCAACAATCGGGAACGATAGATGAATCTTCTACCAACAAAAGTTTAATAGATATATTTTATCATTTAACACAAGTAAAGTAATTGATTTATCCATTGTTTACCTAGTTCACTTTTTTGAACGTTAGAAAACCTTTTAAATAGGTCGCTTTTTTAATACTCCATGAGTCAATTATTTGCCATTATTTTTAGATATAGAGTTTTCCTACTCTTTGTCTTTTTGGAATTTGTAGCAGCAGGTTTGGTAGTGAACAATAATAGTTACCAAAGATCTATTGTGTTATCTTCTTCCAATACATTTGTGGGAGGTATTTATAATACTACCTCTAATATATCACAGTACTTTAACCTTACCGAGGTAAATGAAGGATTACTGGATGAGAATGCTATTCTTAGAAAACAGATTGAATTATTGCAGATAGGAGAATCTACTGATTCTCTTAAAACCACTGCAAAAGAACATATCACAAATTTATTTTACGGAATGTCTGATACTGTTGCATATGATTTTATCCCTGCAAGAGTCATCAATAATTCAATGTACCGTTCTGCTAACTACATTACTCTAAACAAGGGTAGAAAAGATGGAATAGTTGAGGGAATGGGATTAATGACAAAAGAAGGAGTTGTTGGGCAAGTAAAGACAGTATCAGATCACTTTTCAACTTGTTATTCATTACTTCATAGAGATATGAATGTATCTTCAGAATTAAAAAGAACAGGTGATTTGTGTACAGTGAAATGGGATACACAAGATCCGGCTACAGCATCTGTAAATTATTTACCATTACATTTAGATATTAATGTGGGTGATACAATTACAACCTCAGGGTTTAATACAGTATATCCTGAAGGAGTAATGCTTGGAGTTGTATCAGAAGCAAGTAGAGTACCTTCTGAACGTTTTTGGTTAGTAACAATCGACGTGTCTGTAGATTTTTCAAAACTACATCATGTATATGTAACGAAATCATTATTTCGAGCAGAAAAAGATTCCTTAGAACAAATAGCAGAAGAATAAGTAATGGGAAGAGAAACATGGTTAAAACAGGTAGGAGTTTTCTTTGTCTACCTATTCGCTCAAGTAGTATTTTGTAGAAATCTTACTTTTTTCGAAGGTAATGTAATGATATTCCCATACGTTGCATTTCTTGTACTACTACCTTTTGGAGCCAATAACATGAAGTTGTTGAATATAGCTTTTGCTATGGGGTTAATAATGGATATTTTTTATGATTCAATAGGAATACATTCAGCTGCTTGTGTTGGTATGGCTTTTACAAGGTATCAAATAATGAAAGTAACAGCTCCTAGTAGTGGTTATGATTTATCAGATGTACCTTTGATAGGTCAAATGGGATTTGGTTCTTTTGTTACATTTGTTATTCCTCAGGTTTTAATTCATCATATACTTCTTTTTTGTATAGAGGCGGCAGATTGGGGTTTTATGCCTAAGGCACTATTAAGAGCTTTTTTAAGTAGTATCGCTACTTTATTAATAATATTAGCTATACAATACCTTTTCTATAGAGGATTCTCTAAAAGAAGGATATAATCAGACTAAATTTTTTATAATGAACAAATCAACTTTATTTTTATTGATAACATTATTTGTTATCAACTTGTCTTCTATTGCTCAAACATCAAGCAAGTTAGTGACACAATTGATGGAAGAGTCGGGGACTGCTGCTCAATTTGATCAGTTGGATCAGATGATCGATGCTCAAATTGCACAAAGTACTGCGCAGATGTCGCCTGAGATGATTGAGTCTTTTACAAAGGTGATAAAAACATCAATGAATGGTGCTGCCATGAAAAAATCTTATCATGATTATTTCACTAAAAATTGTTCAGAGGATACAGTAAAGATGATTTTAGATCTTTATAAAAAACCTTTAGTTGTTAAAGCGAAAAAAATGGAAGTGGCATCTCAAGATCCCGCTAATCAAGCAGATCAGATGCAATTTTTTCAAAACTTACAGGCAAATCCTCCTGCAGAAGAACGAATTTTACTGATAGCTACCTTGAACCAAGAATTGGGGACAATGGAAATAATGGCGGAGTTATTAAGTAATATGATGTATGCTATGATGAAAGGAGCCAACTCAGTAGCTCCAGAAGGTGAACAAATGACCGATGATCAATTAAGAGCACAAATAGCTCAGGCGTTACCTCCAATGGCTATACAACAAATTCAACAACAAATTATTGCAGTCTCTATCTATACTTATAAAGATATGTCTAATGATGAAATAAAAGATTATACTCAAATATGGGCAACCAAAGAAGGTAAATCATTTATCAGAAATTCTAAGAATGCTTTTAACTACTCTTTTGAAGCAGTAGGTGAGAAAATAGGAAAAACAATTGTGAAATAAAGGAAGAGGTTATCTCACAATCATATAAAAAATAGATCTACATGAATTTGTAGAGAGTTTTATAAGAATGTCGAATAATAACAATTATATATAACGTTATCGTAGACATTTCCATATTAAGAGAAAGGGAGTCAATATTAATTGACTCCCTTTTTATATTTAAGCTGTGTAGAGTTATCTATTGATTACTCCTGAGCCAATTAATTCATCATCAGTGTACCAAGTAACAAACTGACCAGCAGAAATACCAGATTGTTTATCATCAAATACACAGTATAAGCCATCTTCTTCCATATAAAGTGTCACCTTTTCTAAAGGTTGTCGATACCTTATTCTCGCCATGTATTCACGAGATTCACCAACTTCCATTTTAAGGTCTTTTCTCACCCAATGGATTTCATTATTTTCTACTTTTAAACCTTGTCTATTTAAACCAGGGTGCTGATCACCTTGACCTGTATAAATAGTATTTGTTTCTGTATCGGTTGCTATTACAAACAATGGGAGAGGAGTTCCTCCTACACCTAAACCTTTACGTTGGCCAATTGTATAATAATGAGCACCTTGATGTTCCCCTACTTTTTTACCATAAGTCGGTTTGTATTGATAAGGAGAAGTTTCTAAGGCTAATTTTTCTTTTTCCGAATTAGCTTGATTAAGAGCGTCTTCTCTTTCTTTATACATTTGATGATCGGCAGCAATTTCTACAATATTACCCGTCTTAGGCAATAATTGTTGTTTTAAGAAATCAGGTAGTTTTACCTTACCGATAAAGCAAAGTCCTTGAGAATCTTTTTTATTGGCTGTGATCAAATCTTGTTCAGCAGCAATTTCTCTTACTTGAGGTTTTGTCAATTCTCCAATAGGAAATAATGCTTTTGATAATTGCTCTTGACTTAACTGAGATAAGAAATAACTCTGATCTTTATTTCCATCGACTCCAGCTAATAAACGAAAAACTTCTTTTCCGTTTTCATCAATGAAACTGTCTTTTCTACAATAATGCCCCATCGCTACATAATCTGCACCAAGGTTCATGGCAATATCCATAAAGACATCAAATTTTACTTCTCTGTTACAAAGAACATCTGGATTGGGTGTACGTCCTTTTTCATATTCGGAGAACATGTAATCGACAATACGTTCTTTGTATTGTTCAGATAGGTCAACACTTTGGAAAGGGATATTTAATTTGTTAGCTACAAGTAGTGCATCATTACTATCATCAATCCAAGGACATTCGTTTTGAATGGTTACACTACCGTCGTGCCAATTGATCATGAAAAGACCAATTACATCATAGCCTTGCTCAATTAGAAGGTGAGCTGCTACACTTGAGTCTACTCCACCGGAGAGACCTACTACTACTCTTTTTGCCATAACTTTTATTGCTTACAGGGGGTTAAGGTCCCTTTTCACACAAATCGAAAAAATTTTTTCTTATTTCTGAAAAAACTTCAACAAAGATATAAATTTCTTTTTATCAAGTACACATATTTTATTATCAATGACTTAACACTTCTGAATACGTTAAAAGTACTGTAGAGAGTATGTATAGGGAAATAATATTCACTTTTATTTAGTAGAATTTTTCTAAAAGTACTTGTGTAGTATAATTTAATCGTGCATATTTGCATCGCTTTAAAACAAAAAGCCACCAACAAATGCGGGTGTGGTGAAATTGGTAGACACGCTAGACTTAGGATCTAGTGCTTCACGGCGTGGGGGTTCGAGTCCCTCCACCCGCACCAAGAAAGGTTGATAGAAATATCAACCTTTTTTTTATGCCTAATTTTTTGAGAAATTTATTTCATTTTCATCAGTCTATATCATTATATATAGGAACTAATTATTTTTTACTCTATCCCTAAAAAATACTTTTCCAATTTCGACGTTCTTTTATAACATGGTACTTGAATTGCATGATGCAAATAGGAGAAAAGCCTTCTAGCATTTTTTATGGAAGAAAAATTATCAAATAGCAAAGGGTCTGGCCTAAGGGTAAAAGACCTAAGTATAAGAATTAAAGTTTTACTTAATCTATTACTTATAGCTGCACTTTCTAGTATAGCAGTAGGGTTATTAGGGTATTACTCTGCAAAAAAATCTTTAGAAGAAGCAGTGTTTGCTCAACTTACTTCTGTGAGAGAAGTAAAGCGTAGGTCATTAGAAAATTATATTGATAATGCCAAGAAGCATATTAGTGTGTTGGCTCAAAGTAGAATGGTTTCTGATGCTGTTCTTGAGTTCTCTTCCGCTTTTGAAATCATGGACTATTATTATGCTCCAGGAAAAATTGTAAAAATGCGTTGGGGGCTAAAAGATTACTATCGTTCTACTATAGATAGAAAATTAAGCGACCATGAAAACTTCTCTAAGCAACTTATTAACTCTGTAGATGATGCCTCTGATAAGATGGTCATTCTCCAAAATCTTTATCTTACAGAGAATCAAAATCCCATCGGTAAAAAAGACTTATTGAATAGAGCCAACGATCGAACGGCATATTCTGATATTCATGAAAGATATCACTCTTCTTTTAGAAGGTATTTAAAAGCAGAAGGTTTTGCTGATTTATTATTAGTGAATGTATCTTCGGGAGATGTTATCTACTCGGTTTCTAAAAATGCTGATTTTGGTACTAATCTAATGGATGGTGTTTTTAGACAATCGGCATTAGGTCAGGCTTTTACATTGGCAAGAAACTCTATTCGCCCTAATATGGTTATTCTTTCTGATTTTGTATCATATGAAGGAGCTTATGGAAATTTGCAACTGTTTTTTGCTGCTCCGGTATATGATAATACAGGAAATGGTTTAGAAAAAGTAGCTGTATTAATAGGTACTATGCCATTATCTGAAATTAATAAAATCATGACGGATGATGGAGATTGGGTAGAAGAAGGACTGGGAGCCACAGGAGAGACTTATCTAGTAGGTAAAGATCAATTAATGAGAAGTGATGCTCGTCTATTTGTAGAAGCATCTGATAAATTCAATCAACAACTACTCGATTTAAATGTATCGATTGATGAAATAAATCAAATAAAAGCACTAAGAACAACTGTTTTGTCTAAAACGGTCAACACCGCACCTGTGATAGATGCTCTTAAAGGACATTCAGGTAATGTGATCGCAAAAAATTATTTAGGTCAAGATGCGCTTAGTTCTTATTCTTTATTAAAAATTAGAGAGCTACCATGGATCATTATTTCAGAGATTGAAGAAAATGAAGCCTTTGCCTCAATTGAAAAACTAAAACTTAATGTGGCGTTAGCTACGATAGTTATTTTTATTATTGGGTTTATTGTCTCTAATGCCTATTCAGCCAATTTTACAAGACCAGTAGAAAAATTACAAAAGGCGATTTCACGTTTAGCAAAAGGAGATGTTTCTTCTCATATTAATGTGCCATCCGGCGATGAAATAGGTAAAACAATCAATAATATGAATATGTTGATTGAAAGGACGAAACAAACTTCTGACTTTGCCAAAAAGGTGGGTAAAGGAGATTTTAATACTGATTTTGATACTTATGGCAATAAAGATGTATTGGGTAACTCATTGATAAAAATGAGAGACCGATTAAAAGAAGTTTCAATCGAGGATCAACGAAGACAATGGGTGAATGAGGGAATCTCAAAATTTGCCGAAATCACAAGAAAGTATCTTGATAATGTAGATGGTCTTTATGAAATCGTTTTAAGAGAACTGGTAGATTACCTTAATGCTAATCAAGGAATGATGTTCTTGGTTGAGGAGGATAATAAAACGACAGAAAAATTCTTAGAGCTAAAAGCTTGTTATGCTTTTGACAGAAAGAAATTCTTGAATAAAAAGGTCAATTATGGTGAAGGTCTAGCAGGTAGGTGTTGGCAAGAAAATGAATCACTTTATATAGATGATTTACCAGAAGATTATTCAAAAATAGTGACAGGTTTAGGTCTAGCATCACCTAAAAGTCTTTTACTTGTGCCTTTAAAATTTAATGAAGAAGCATTAGGAGTAATAGAATTGGCATCGTTTAATACTGTTGAACCTTATATGATTGAATTTGTAGAAAGGGTATCAGAAAGTATTGCGTCTGCTATAACATCTGCCAAACATAATACTAGAACAGCTAAACTTTTGGAAGATTCTCAAAAGTTAACGCAAGAACTTAGAATACGTGAGGAAGAAATGCTTCAGAATACAGAAGAACTTCAAGCCACTCAAGAAGAGATGGAAAGAAGGCAGAAAGAATTAGAGGATGTGAGAAAAGTTCTTCAGAAAGAAATAGCAATGAAAGACGAACAGATTCTTTATTATAAATCACAGATTCCAAATGATGATGAGGAAGAAGGTGAGGATTAAAGAAGACTGATTGAAAGCATAAGAAAAAACTCCACTATTCTATAAATGAATAGTGGAGTTTTTTCTTGCTCAATTTTGAAAATTATCATTACTCAAATGAGCTTTATGTGTATTACAGTAACTCCAAAGAATTAGAAATGAACTATTATCATTTTATCTTATTTAGATCACAAGATTATTTTGTTTTCCAAAATCTGATTATTGCCATTTCGATTAATAGAAATAGTAAAGCAGTATATAAGAAATATTTCCAGATAGGCTGAGCGATATTATTCTCTTTAAAAACTTGTTGGAAACTATCCGCTTTTAGATTGTCATATACTCTAACATTTTTGAACGTTTCAAGCTTTTGAGATAATTCAGAAGAAGAATAGGCTTCTAGTTGAGATTCTCCCTTAGCATAATTGAAAGCAATATATCCAATAGCTTTATCTTCTCCATCTTTAATAATTTCATATGACCCGGCTTCCATGTCATCAGAAGGTAGTTTTAATGTTAAGACATCAGCATTTACTTTTTGACTAGGAATAATCTCTATTTCCCCTTTTCTTAATTTGTAAATCACGCCTTTTTCTAACCCATCAATTCTTACTCTAAGATTCTTTTCATCAAACTTATATGACAGTTTATCCGATTGAGTTTTACTTAGAATCGCCATTCTATACATTACAGGAACAAACAAAGCATGTCGGCCAAAGTTGCTATAATTAGGCAAAAGTGGAGTAGAAGCAAAGTAATTATTTTGTAAGGCATTTTCCTGAATAGATAAGAAACTTTGACTGTTCTTATAGCTTAATAAAGTTCTAACTCCTCTTCCTTGCCATTTATAAAGAGGCTTTCCTTCAGGCATACTCATGTTTTTGACTCTTTTTTCAAAAACATTCGCAAAAAATGGATCTTTAGATGGAGGAACTTGCGTACCTACCATTGTCGCATTTTCTTCTATTGTATTTTTACTGATAAGTGTACCAAACGCATTAGAATAGCTGTCGATGTCAAGATCCTTTGAAGGGAACACCGCGATATTAGTTCCATTTCTGATAGCATTGACAATAACATTATTAAGCGATTCATTGATATAGTCTACATGATCAAGTACTAATAAATCAGCTTCATTTGTAGCAGTATAATCGATGGAATTGGACTTAAAAGTTGTCGCATTCAAAAAGCTTTCGTTTTTATAAACGGTGGATAGGTAACTTTTTGGATTATCAGAAATGATAGCAATGTTGATTTTTGGAGATACATTAAGAATAAAGTAATGATCATTATCGAAATCCACAGGGTAATCTGATATATTAACTCTACATTGTTTATTTCCAGGGTCACTAATCGCGAATGCCATTTCAACAGTTTTAGTATCTCCAGCAACAAGGTTGATGGTAGTGTTTGAAGACTGTACTTTATCTACAAATAAAGTAACTTCTCTATCTTCAACATCTGCATTTCCTAAGTTGGATATTCTAACGTTGAGCTTGTTGTTTTCTTTTTGTTTGATAAATGGTTTATCTAACCAAACAGAGTCTATTCTTAAATTTTCCATTTTATCTGCAGCCAAAGGAATCAAGTGATAATTGGTAGCAGAATCAAATGCTATATTTTCTAATAAACCTACGGTCGATTTTTGAAAATCAGATATCCAGAAAACTTGTTTTCCTTCAAATATTTTTTCTCTTAGAAAGGCATCTTGAGAGAAATTATCAAGTTCTGATATACTTCTAGTGAAATTAGAATAGTTGAGTCCAATTACTTCCTCCTCAGCTCTATCGTGATTCATGAAATACCTAGAAGCACCTGTCAACCGGTTATCCATTACTTGATAGTTATATCCTACAGGAAAAACATTGGGAATGTTTCGACCAATATCTTTAGCAGCATCAAAAAGTGTTTTTGCATTGCGTTCACTTTGCATACTATAAGAGTTGTCGATGTATATACTTACTTTCCCTTTATCATTTTTAAGTAGTGCATATCCGTTTTCTTTTGGAATATAGGGGCGAGCAAAAGCAAGAATAGCCATCAGAATAAATAGCATTCGGGCAATCATGACCAATATTTTTTTTAATCGGTCTTGTGCATTGGACATCTCTTTTACAGTTTGTAAAAAAGCGACATTTGTAAATTTCACTTCAGCCGATCGCTGAAAGTTGAACAAATGTATAATAAGGGGCACTATCACTAGAGGGAGTGCATAAAGAAACGCAGGGTTTACGAAGTTCATAGAGTAATTTAGAGGTTTCTCTGCTTAATAGTCTACTAATTTCATCATTTTTATTAAAAAGTACCTATTAAAATACAATGAAAGAATAGGACTTTTTACACTTTCAATGAATTAACTATATTTGCACCGGTGAAAATCAAAAAGAGTAGATCATTAAGGACTTTTTGAAGGGAATATTTACTCGGGTTAACTCATCATCAAAAGCATCTTATTTATTTAAATAATACATACTGTGAAGAAATTATTATTAGCAGTTGGCATCATAGCAACAATGTTTGCATGTCAACAACCACAAGCTCAACAAACGGCTTCTACTGGTAGTGCAGCTCCTGCAATGAAAATTGCTTATATCAATAACGATAGCTTGTCTACTTACTACAAGTTTGGTGAAGATCAATATGCAGAGTTCCAAAAGAAAATGGAAAAAGCTCAAAAGCAATTGCAATCTCGTATGGTGAAATTACAAGGTGAAGCAGCTAATTTCGAAAAAAGAGCTAGAGCTGGTTTGATGTCTCAAAATGAGATCAAAAGAAAACAAGAAGAATTGGGATTAAAGCAACAAAAATTACAAGCTGCTCAACAATCTCAAGCTCAAGGTTTACAAGCTGAAGAAATTTCTATTCAAGCTGAAGTTAGAAAAAGAGTAAAAGAATTTTTAGATAAATATTCTGCTGATAAAAACTACAGTATTGTATTAGGATATAGTGATGGTGTAACATCAACTGTAATCTGGTCTACTCCAAACGTTGAAGATATCACTCAAGATGTAATTGACGGTTTGAATAAAATATATGAGGATGAGTTAAGTGCTCAATCTTCTGAAGAAAAAGGTAAGAAGTAATTTTTATCTTTTAAGATATAGAATCCGCAATGCTAAGAGTATTGCGGATTTTTTTATGTCTTGTAATTGCTTGATAATTTTTAAGACATAAATGTGATTGATTTCCTTTTTGATGTAGTAACTTCGCATTAATTAGAATTTGATAGATATAGATAATAATGAGCAATAAAAAACCATCTTTTTTTGAAGGGTTTAATGAGCCTTTTGATATGGTCAATAAATTAAGGATTTGTTTTTACGGATTGGCAAGTTTTTCGGTACCTTTTGCACTCATGTGGTACGTTCAGAATAAATCAGAAATGATTGATCTTGATCCAGTGATTGAGCCTTTAGGAAGTATTGTAATAAGTATTCTTACCGCCATAATTTCTATTGTAGCCATTGTAGTGTACAGAATATATAATAATAAACTTAAGGAAATCAGAAAAGAGCCGTCATTGCCTTATCGATTGACTCTCTTATTAAAAGCTCAATGTATTAAGTTTATTCCTTTGGCAATTTCACCTATTGTAGTTGTTATATTGTATAGACTTACATTAGAACCGATTCTATTTGGAGTATATATAGTTTCAATGATTCTTTTTGCAATGAGTAATCCTTCTATTCATAATGTGATTTCTGATCTTAGGTTAAAAAAAGGAGACAAAGAAGTTATGTTGAATAATATACCGTTTGATCAGACGGATATGAAATTATAAGTAAGCAGTAGTTATACTTTAGTGTAATAAAAAAGCCAGTGAATGTACATTTCACTGGCTTTTTTATATTGAGATCTAAGCACCAGCCGGACCTCTATATTTTGTGTCTTTGTCAAACGCCATAAGTAAACCAAAAATAAATGGTAGGAAAATTAACCCAATGGTGTAGATGATATCCTTTCCATAACTTTGTGCAAATAAGTGTGTGACATAAAACATGAGAATGATATTGACTCCAGGAATTAAAAAGAGAAGTAACCACCACCAAGGCTTACCTACAATTTCTAATAGAACAATGGCATTATAAATTGGAATAATACTGGCCCATCCCGGTTTGTTTGCTTTTTCAAACAGTTTCCAATAAGCAACAATCATCAAGATGATAAGACCAAAATAGATAATTGATGTAATGAGACCTAAAGAGTTATTGTCCATAGTAGTAATGAGATTTAGTTAGAAAAATAGTTTTTTAAAAAATTATTTTAATATAATAAAAAAGCAGTTTGATATTAGTATCAAACTGCTTTTCTCTTGAGTTTTTTCTCAAGAATGAAATGATAATTGAATTGGTTAGTGGCACAAATATAGGGCCGTTATTTTGATAATACAAATAAATGACCTTATAATGCAACAATTCAATAATATATTTGCCGTTTTATTGATAAAAGCGAATAATCATTCATTTATCTTATGAATTTTTCAATTCATCTCTAAGAAATTTGGCCGTATAGCTTTTCTTACTTTTTGCAACTTGCTCTGGAGTTCCTTTTGTGATGATTATTCCTCCTTCTTTTCCTCCTTCAGGACCTAAATCAATAATGTAATCGGATACTTTTATAACATCTAGGTTATGTTCGATAACTAATACAGTATTTCCTTTATCTACCAATTGATGCAATACATTTAATAGATGCTGAATATCTTCAAAATGCAGTCCTGTGGTAGGCTCATCAAGAATGTAAAATGTTTTTCCTGTATCTTTCTTAGAAAGCTCTGTAGCTAACTTAACCCTTTGAGCTTCTCCACCAGAAAGTGTTGTTGCATGTTGCCCTAAAGTGATATAGCCTAATCCTACTTCTTTAAGTGCGGTTAATTTCCTAAGAATTTTAGGATAAGGCTCGAAAAACTCAACGGCTTGATGTACCGTCATGTTCAATATATCTGATATAGATTTGCCTTTATAACGAATCTCTAAGGTTTCTCTATTATAGCGTTTGCCTTTACATTCTTCACAATCAACATATACGTCTGGAAGAAAATCCATCTCGATTAGCTTTTTACCACCACCTTGACAGTTTTCGCATCTACCACCTTTTACATTGAAAGAAAATCTACCTGGTTTGTATCCTCTAATTTTGGATTCAGGTAAATTGGTAAATAATGTTCTGATCTCTGAGAACATATCAGTATAAGTGGCAGGGTTAGAACGAGGAGTTCTACCAATAGGCGATTGATCGACCTCAATGACTTTGTCTACAAATTCCAAACCTTCTATAGAAGCATATTCTTTAGGGTTTTTCTTTGACTTATATATTTTCTGATTTAGAATCGGATATAAGGTATCATGAATTAAGGTAGATTTACCAGAACCTGATACACCCGTTACACATATCATTTTTCCTAAAGGAAATTCTGCCGATACGTTTCTTAAATTATTTCCATTGGCACCTTTCAGAACAATAGATTTTCCACTTCCTTTTCTTCTGGTTTTTGGTACCTCAATGGCAATTTTCTCACTTAGATAATCTGCCGTTGTAGTATGTTGTTTTAAGAATGCTTTAGGTTCTCCAGCAGCAACCACATTACCACCATGTAGGCCGGCTTTTGGTCCAATATCAAGAATGTAGTCAGAGGCTAACATCATGTCTTTATCGTGTTCAACCACAATAACAGAGTTACCTAAATCTCTTAAATCCTGAAGTGCTTTAATCAGTTTTACATTATCTCTTTGATGTAATCCAATACTAGGTTCATCAAGAATATAAAGCACACCTACTAACTGTGTTCCAATTTGAGTAGCTAATCGAATACGTTGAGCTTCCCCACCAGAAAGTGTTTTTAAAGATCTATTTAAAGTGAGGTAATCTAATCCTACATCTATCAAAAAGCCAGTTCTCTTTCTAAGTTCTTTTAGTACTTCTGAACCAATAGTTTTTTGTCTTTCAGTTAAATCGGGGTCAACGTTCGCGATCCAATCACCAAAAGATTTTATATCCATTTCCGCCAATTCGGCGATATTTTTATTAGCAATTTTAAAGTGAAGAGATTCTTTTTTCAACCTTTGCCCATTACACGTAGGACATTTTTTGATGATAGTGAATTCTTCTGCCCAGTTTTTTACTTTATCTGAACTACTTTTAGCATGTCTCTTTAAGAAAGGAATAACTCCCTCAAATTGTGTAATCCATGCCTTGTCGTATTTAGAATCTTTAGCGTTTAGTACTTCGATTTCCTCATCAGACCCATACAGAACAACTTCTATAGCTTCTTCTGATAACTCTTTGATTGGAGTGGTTAAAGCAAAACCTCTTTGTTTAAGATGTTGCTCTATCATTTTAAAAATATAGATGTCTCTATATTCTCCAAGAGGTACAATTCCGCCACCAAAAATACTTTTAGAGTCATCTGGAATGACTGCATTTTTGGTGATTTCTTCAATTTCTCCCAAACCATTACAAGTCTGACAAGCGCCATAAGGAGAGTTAAAAGAAAACATATTTGGAGCAGGCTCATCATAAGAAATACCTGATTTTGGATCCATCAAGAACTTAGAGAAGTATTTTACCTGTTCTTTTTTGGGAGCATCAGGGAAGAAGCAGACAATAATGCCCTTACCTTCTTTCATGGCTGTTTTGATAGATTGAGCAATTCTAAAGCGATCTTTATCCATCACTTTTACTCTATCAATAACCACTTCAATATCATGGGTCTTATATCTGTCGACTTGCATTTTTGGAACCAAGTCTTGGATTTCGCCATCTATTCTAACCTTGCTGTAACCTTGTTTTCTTAATTGAACAAAAAGTTCTCTGTAATGACCCTTACGACCTTTAATGACAGGAGCAAGGATCACCATTTTTTGATCATCAAAATGGCTCATCAGAAAATCTATTATTTGATCTTCTGATTGTTTGATCATTTTTTCTCCAGTTACATAAGAAAAGGCCTCTCCTGTTCTGGCATAAAGAAGTCTCAGAAAATCATAAATCTCAGTAGTAGTACCCACCGTAGATCGAGGATTTCTTGATGTAGTCTTTTGTTCGATAGAAATCACAGGGCTTAACCCTTCAATTTTATCAACATCAGGACGTTCCATGTTCCCGATAAAAGATCGAGCGTAAGCAGAGAAGCTTTCCATATACCTTCTTTGCCCTTCAGCATAAATGGTATCGAAAGCCAAAGACGACTTTCCACTTCCAGAAACACCAGTAATAACGACCAGTTTATTTCGTGGAAATTTTAAATCAAAATTCTTAAGATTATTTTCTCTTGCACCATAAATGGCGATTTCTTCCTCGATGTATGCTTCTGAATGTTTCTTCAAAGTGATTGATGGGATGATGAAATAACAAATTCACCTTTAAAAATAGTTGAAATTTAATTAAGAATAAAAGAAAGTAATTGAATTGAGATTTGGAATAATATTATTCAGGCCTAAAAAGTGAGGAAGGAGATAATTTTAATATATCTTTTTGAAGAAAAGTAGTCTATAAATATCCAAATCAAAAGCGAGTATAATAGATTGCCTATTACCTATTTTTTCATTTTATATTCATCGATCCCTTTATCAAAACCCTCTTTAATTGTTTCATAAGTTTCTTATATAATCGAAGTAGAATAAAATGAATTCTATTAAAGTTCCATCATTTGTTATTTTATGTAAGAAAATATCATTTATGATAATTATGGATAGTTACACTTTAAAATAATTAAAAACATAAGTCCTAGAACCGTTTAAACTTGTTTATCTTAATCAAATTCATACATTTGTAACACTATAAAAATGGGAAATCTCTAACCAGGATTTTTCAACATACTATTCAAGTATTCACATATTTACACAATATAAATAATTACCATGGCAAAAGGATTTTTCAGCGTACCTAAGGCTGTCAACGAACCGATCAAAAGCTATGCACCAGGAACTCCTGAACGTGCAGAGTTACAAGCTAAAATTGAAGAGATGTCTACTCAAAAAGTGGATATCCCAATGTACATTGGATCAGAAGAAGTTAGAACAGATAATTTAGGTACATGTGTATCTCCTCACGATCATCAGAATGTAGTAGGTGAGTATCATAAAGGTGATAAAGACCATGTAACTCAAGCAATAAATGCTGCGTTAGGTGCAAGAGAAGCATGGGCAGAATTATCTTGGGAACATAGAGCATCAATTTTCTTAAAGGCAGCTGATTTATTAGCAGGTCCTTACAGAGCAAAAATTAATGCGGCTACGATCATTGGTCAGTCTAAAACAGCTTTCCAAGCTGAAATTGATGCTGCTTGTGAATTGATTGATTTCCTTAGATTCAATGTTCAGTTCATGACTGAAATCTATCAGGATCAACCACAATCATCTCCAGGTATGTGGAATAGATTAGAATACCGTCCGTTAGAAGGATTCGTATTTGCACTAACTCCATTTAACTTTACTGCTATTGCAGGTAACTTGCCAACAGCTCCAGCAATGATGGGTAACACTATTGTTTGGAAGCCGTCACATGATCAAGTGTATTCTGCAAATGTATTGATGGAAGTATTTAAAGAAGCTGGTGTACCTGACGGTGTTATCAACTTAATTTATGTTTCTGGTCCTGATGCAGGTGAGATCATCTTTAACCATAAAGAGTTTGCTGGTCTTCACTTTACAGGTTCTACGGGTGTATTCCAAGATCTTTGGGCTACTATCGGTAATAACATTGCAAAATATAATACTTACCCTCGTATCGTTGGTGAAACAGGTGGTAAAGATTTTATCTTGGCGCACAAATCAGCTACTCCTAAAGGATTAGCAACTGCGATTACTCGTGGTGCATTTGAATTCCAAGGTCAGAAATGTTCTGCAGCATCTCGTGTATATGTTCCTAATAACATTTGGGATGAGGTAAAAGGATATATCATTGATGATGCGAATGACATCATTAATAATCATATGGGTACTCCACATGATTTCAAAAACTTCTTCACTGCAGTGATCAATGAGAGATCATTTGATAAATGTGCTGGTTACATTGATAGAGCGAAGGAATCAGAAATGTGTGAGATCATTGCTGGTGGTGGATACGATAAATCGAAAGGTTATTTCGTAGAGCCAACAATCATCGTTACAAAAGATCCTAATTACGAATCTATGGTAGAAGAAATCTTCGGCCCAATCGTAACTATCTATGTATATGATGCTGAGTATTTTGATGAGGCGATGTATTTAGTTGATAATACTTCGACTTATGCTTTAACTGGTGCTATTTTCGCTCAAGATCGTTATGCGATTGAGTTAGCTACTAAAAAGCTACAAAATGCTGCTGGTAACTTCTATATTAATGATAAGCCAACAGGTGCAGTTGTAGGTCAGCAACCTTTCGGTGGTTCTAGAGCTTCTGGTACTAACGATAAAGCAGGTTCTGCATTGAACTTAATGCGTTGGACTACTCCTAGAACAATGAAAGAAACATTTGTTCCTCCAGTAGATTACAAGTACCCATTCATGGGATAAAGTTTGAGTGAAGAGTGAATAGGGAAGAGTGAAAAGCGATTTCTTGTTTATTTGGAACTTTACTATAGATGAAAGTCTAGCTTTCTTTAGAGGGCTAGGCTTTTTTTATTTTAATTAGAGAGTAAAAAAATGATAATTAATAATTTGAATGTATTTTTAAAGCGATAAATAAAGTGCTTAGAGATGAAATTTTTATTACTAACCTATTTTTTGATCTATTGCCAAGTTACGTTTGGGCAAGACTTATACTTTTCCACCATGTCTATGCGTGATGGATTACCATCGAATATTATTTCTGATATCACTCAAGATAAATATGGTTTTATATGGGTTGCTACACGGAATGGTTTGGTTAGATATGATGGAAATGAATATTTGTATTTTAAAAAGGATAATAACAAAAAGAGTTTATCTGATAATGAATTAACAGAAGTATTATCTACAGATAATTATATATGGGTTGGTAGTTGGAATGGATTAAATAGAGTGGATATCCAAACCTTAGAAGTGGAAAGAATAGAATTACCTTATGCTAAAATAAGAACATTAGAAAAAGGTGAAAATGAAACTATTTGGGTTGGTACTTCTTTGGGTATTATTAAATATACTGAAAAGGGAATAAAAGTTTTTGATGATAAAAATAGTTTATCACATAAAATGGTGAGATCTATTTACAACGATAAAAAAGGAAATTTATGGGTAGGTACAAATGACGGTTTAAATTATCTGGAAAAGGGTGTATCTGAGTTTAAAACTATCCCATTGCTTAAAAATAAATCAAAAAACACGCTGATTTTATCAATTCAACCTGATCGGTCATCAAATAATATGTGGATAGGTACTGAGGTAGGTTTGTTTTCTGTAAATAAAGAGACATTTGAAATAGATAAGTGTCCCGATATTAATCAAAGTCTATCCAATAAAGTCATAAAAAACATATTTCAAGATAATACATCCACCTTGTTTTTAGGAACTGATTTTGGATTGAATTTATATAACAAAAAAACAAAGACTACTAATAGTTATTTCCATGATGCTCAGAAGCCCTATAGTTTATCAAATAATATTATTAATTCTATTTATAAAGGGAATAATGAAGAATTGTGGTTGGCTACTTTGAATGGTATTTCTATTCTGAACAATAGAAAATCTATGTATAAAGTATTTGAGTTATCTTATGAGATAGGTGATAAAAGAACTGGTTATCAGGTGAAATCAATGACAGTTGATAAACGTAACCAGTTGTGGTTAGCTACTTCAAATGGAGTGATAAGAATAAACTTAAAGACACAGAAACAAACTCATTTCACAACAAATAGCTCTCCGGCCCAAAAAATTTTAATGAACAATACTTACTCAATTTTTGAAGATAGTAAAGGGAATATTTGGATAGGTACTGTGGGAGGAATAAGTATTTGGGTTCCAGATCAGCAAAAAATGATACATGTTACTGTAGATTCACACCCAGAACTATTGTCAAATTATGTGGGTAAAATATCCGAAGGTGGAGATGGAGCTATATGGTTAAATACTTGGGAAGGTGGAGTATTTAAATTGGAAGACGGCTTAAAGGGTTTAAAGAATAATCAACGGTTTAAACAGATACAAAATAAAGAGATAGATAGTGAAAAAATGGTTATTGTAGACCATAAGATTTTTACAGCATTTTATAATAAGTTATTTGAAATAGACTCGGAAACGTTAGCAACAGTAGAGTTAATAGACATAAATAAACATATAGAAAACCAGGAAGTGTTTACCCTATATTCTAATAATAATTATTTATGGGTAGGGTCCTCAAATGGATTATTACAATATGATGTTTCTACAAAGGAAATAAAAAAACATCTTTTGAAAATGCAGCGAAATGATAATATCATTTCAATAACAGAAGATGAAGAAGGGAATATTTGGTCAATCACAAACCTGTCTATTATCAAGTATAATCCTGAAGAGAATATTTCTATTGCTTATCCATTGTCATACAATTTACCTATAAGGAACTTTAATTTTAGTTGTGTAACAAAAAATAATTCTAAAATTTATTTTGGAGGAAATAATGGATATATCACTTTTGAACCTGATGAATATAAAGAATATCAAAACCAATCGTCTTTATTCTTAACAGGGTTGAAAATTAATAATCAAAGAATAGAATCGAGGAAGGAGATTGACGGTAGAGTTATTTTACAAGATAATTTATCGTTTACTAAATCAATAAAGCTGAAATACGAAGAACGGTTCTTTACCATAAATTTTACAGATCTCAATTTTAATCATTCAATAAAAAATCTTTTTACTTACAGGTTAAAAGGCTTTGATGAAAATTGGCATACAGTTCCTAAAGGAGAGAATCAAGCAATTTTTTCTAATGTATCTCCTGGAAACTATGTATTTGAATTAAAATTAGTGAACCCTTATGGAGAAAAAATAACAGAATCTTCACCTTTAGAGATTGTTGTTGAACGCCCTTTCTTATTGCAAAATGTATTTATAGCCTTGTATATTACGTTATTTTTAGGAGTAATTTATTTAGGGTTCCGAATTTATTCTAATCGTTTAAAGCTGAAAAATAAACTACAAATCTCAGAAATTCGAGCAGATCATGCAGAGGAATTAGATCGGACTAAAGAAGCTTATTTTACGAATATTTCCCATGAGTTAAGAACGCCAATTAGTTTAATTCTACCTCCTCTTCAACAGATTAAATCCAAAGTAGCACTGGATAAAGATAGTGTCTCACTTTTAGAAATTGCAGAAAAGAATGCAGATAGGTTAAAGAAGTTAGTAAATCAGATATTAGACTTCAATAAGATGCAAAATGAAAAGCTGTCTTTAAAATTTTCTAAAACTGAGGCAAAAGATTTTTGTGAGAATGTGGTTCACTTATTTTCTCATCAGGCGATTCAGAAAAATATTAAATACAATTTCACAGCAACTTTTGAGACTTTAGAACTTTGGGTGGATAAAGAAAAAATGGAGACGATTTTATTTAATCTTCTCTCAAACGCATTCAAATTCACAGATGATAAAGGTGAAATTAAGGTACACTTAACTACTTCTACTTTTAAAGAAACTGAAGGTCTCAAGATAATTATACAAGATTCTGGAATCGGTATTCCGAAAGAGGACCAAAAACATATTTTTGAACGTTTTTATCAAACGAAAAATCAAAGTCGTGGAGGAACAGGTATTGGTTTAGCTCTAGTGGCTGAGTTTATAGAATTACATTATGGGCAAATAAGTGTGGAGAGCAATGAAAATAAGGGTACCACATTTATCATCGAATTGCCTTTAGGAATGGAACATTTACCATTGGCACAAATAGTACAAGATGAAGTAGACCTTATTTCAACACCTATTAGAGGCAATTTAGATCAAAAAGTAGCTTCTTATAAACTTACATTAGATGATGAAAAACCATTGGTGTTAATTGTTGATGACAATAAAGATATAGTTGATTTATTAAGAATGTCTTTAAAAGATAAATTCAATTTAATTATCGCAGAAAATGGTCAAGATGCATTGCAAAAAGCCATTCGAATTGTTCCTCAATTAATAATTTCTGATGTGATGATGCCTGTTATGGATGGCATTTCTTTTACTGAGGAAATTAAGAAAAACCTGAAAACAGAGAAAATACCGATCATATTACTTACCGCTAAATCACTCACTACTCAAAAAATTGAAGGGTTAAATGCTGGAGCTGATATTTATCTAACCAAACCTGTGGAAATAGAAGAATTGACCACTTATGCATTTAAGTTAATAGCCAAAAATAAAACATTAAATCAACCTAAAAATGATTTAATTGAAGACAAAGAAGCCATTAACCCAATGAATAATGAGGATACAGCCTTTGTTAATAGGGTGATAGATTTTATTGAATCAAATTTAAGTAATGAAGACTTATCCGTAGAAATGATTGCCGGTGAAATGTCTATAAGTTCTAAGCATCTTACTCGTAAATTAAAAGGGATCACCCAACAAACTCCTAAAGACATTATCAAAAAGTACCGTCTGAAAAAAGCCTCAATTTTATTACAAAATAAAGAAGGAAACATTACAGATATTGTTGATCAAACTGGATTTTCAAGCCTTTCTTATTTTTCAAGGGTGTTTAAATCAGAGTTTAAAATGTCACCAAAGAAATATCAGGAGAAATATCAGAAACCTAATAACTAATTAGTTCTTGTTATTAAAAACTCCAAAATGTCAATTTTTTGTCTTATAAATGCTACTATTTTATAAGACATTTGATCAAATTTGATTATCAAAAAAAACATATGGAAATGATGAAAAGAATTACTTTTATCCTTGTCTTTTTGGTAGTAAATATCAGTTATGGACAAATGACAGAAACATTATTAAAAGAAAATTGGCGATTCAGTAAGGGAGATTTTGAAACAGCTAAAAATGTAGACTTCAATGATTCGGAATGGGAGAAAGTAAAAGTTCCTCATGATTGGGCCATCAAAGGACCATTTGATAAAAAACACGATGCTCAACGTGTAGCTATCCTTCAGGATGGTGAAAAAATGCCTACTGAAAAATCGGGAAGAACCGGAGCATTACCTTATATGGGAACCGCTTGGTATCGTTTAAAATTTGATACACCCAAGAGGCTTAATCAAGAAAAAGTATTGATTCATTTTGATGGAGCAATGTCTGAAGCTAAGGTGTATGTCAACGGTCATTATATTGGAGAACATCCTTATGGATATGGTTACTTTTATTTCGATATCACTCAGTATTTGAAAGAAGGAAGTCAAAACACTCTTGCAGTACGTTTACATAATGAACCAAAATCATCTAGATGGTATCCTGGAGCGGGAATTTATAGGAAAGTAAAACTCATTACTAAGCAACAAAATTCAATAAAACGATGGGGAAATACGATTACCACTCCAATTGTTTCTCCTGTAAAAGCAAAAGTAGTCGTAAAAACAAAAACTATTGGTCAAGTAGATGAAGTAAAAACAACTATTAAGACACTAAATGGAAAGATTATTATATCTTCTATATCAAAAGAATCTTTTGACGGGGAGTACGAAAATACCTTGGCAGTAGAACGACCAGAATTGTGGAGTCCTGAGCACCCAAATTTATATCAAATGGTGACCACTACTTTTGTAAAAGGGCATCAAACGGATGAAATTATTGAAAAATTTGGTTTTCGATCTATATCTTTTACCTCCGACAAAGGGTTTGAATTGAATGGAGTAAGAAGAAAAATTAAAGGTGTTTGTCTTCATCATGATTTAGGTCCTTTGGGGACTGCAATTAATCGTTCAGCTTTAAAAAGACAATTAGTGATGATGAAGGAGATGGGAGCAGATGCTATTCGTACTGCTCATAATATGCCTTCTATTGAACAATTGGAACTTTGCGACGAATTAGGATTAATGGTAGTTGCTGAAAGTTTTGATGAATGGAAAAAAGCGAAAGTAGACAATGGATATCATCGCTTTTTTGATGAATGGGCAGAAATTGATGTTCAACACTTAGTAAGAGCAACAAAAAACCACCCTTCAATTATTATGTGGAGCTCAGGAAATGAAGTGCCTGACCAATGGGGTAATGAGGGGGTGAAACGTGCCAAATGGTTACAAGATATTTTTCATAAAGAAGATCCAACAAGACCGGTCACTGTAGGGATGGATCAAGTAGAAGCAGTTATGGCTAATGGGTTTGGTGCCATAATGGATGTTCCGGGTTTAAATTATAGAACGCAATTATATGAAGAAGCACATGAAAAATTCCCTCAAGGATTTGTATTAGGTTCAGAAACAGCTTCTACAGTGAGTTCTAGAGGTGTTTATCATTTTCCTGTAAAAGAATACAAAGTCAAAAAACACGACGACTTTCAAAGTTCATCATATGATATGGAGGCTTGTCCTTGGTCTAATTTACCTGAAGATGATTTCATTTTACAAGATGATTTTGATTGGGTTTTAGGTGAATTTGTATGGACAGGTTTTGATTATTTAGGGGAACCGTCTCCTTATAATGAAGAGTGGCCTTCTAGAAGTTCATATTTCGGTATTTGTGATCTAGCAGGCATTCCAAAAGATAGATTCTATCTTTATAAAAGTCGTTGGAATACACAAGAGGAAACGCTACACATTTTGCCTCATTGGAATTGGGAGGGAAGAGAAGGAAAAGTTACTCCAATCTATGTTTATACCAATTATAATAAAGCAGAATTATTTATTAATGGAGTAAGTCAAGGTGTTCGAATTAAAGATAAAACCAAACGTTTAGACCGCTATCGATTAAGATGGATGGATACAAAATATGAAGCAGGTGTAGTAAAAGTAGTAGCTTACAACGACAATGATGAAATAGTAGTAACAGAAGAGATAAAAACTGCAGGGAAACCTCATCATTTACGATTAGAAGCAGATCGATCTACTATCAAAGCAGATGGAGAAGATTTAAGTTTTGTAACTGTAACAGTAGTTGATAAAAATGACAATCCTTGTCCAACAGCAAACATTCAATTGGATTTTGAAGTAAAAGGGAATTCAACATTTAAAGCAGTCTGTAATGGTGACGCAACTTCATTACAACTGTTTCATAAGCCAACAATGAAAACTTTTAATGGAAAATTGGTGGCTATTGTCCAATCCTCTAAATCAAAAGGTACTTCAGAATTAGTAGTTAAAGGTAAGGGCGTTAAATCAGGTTCAATTAAGATTCAATCAATACAAAAAAAAGACAATAGCTTAACTGATAAATAATAAAAACAAGTATCATCAATACAGAGAATAAAGTTGTATTGATGATACTTTACTAAACTAAAAACCGCTTTTTTATAACATTAAAGAGACTATTGTCCGAAAATTACAACTTTCTGCATCAAAAGTGAAAGTGTAAAAATGACTGTTAAACCTAAGTTTGTTGCATAATATTATTGCAACGAGAATTCAATGAAATGAAAAGATTATTATTATTTCTTGGTTGTGTATTTATAATACAATTTTCAATCAATGCACAATCTATTATCTCTGGCACGATCACAGATAAAACGCAAATGGGAATTCCAGGAGTTTCTATTTTAGAGAAGGGAACAACAAACGGAACAATCACCAATTTCGAAGGAAATTTCCAACTTCAAGTAACTAATAGTGAATCGACCATTATTATATCCTATTTAGGGTATGTTACTCAAGAGCTAAAAGTGGGTACTTCTAAAAAATTTAATGTACAATTGGAAGAAGATCTTAAGGCCTTGGAAGAAGTAGTGGTTATTGGCTACGGCGAAGTTGAAAAATCAGATGTAACTGGATCTGTATCTACTCTAGGAGAAAAAGAGTTTATACAAGGGGTAACCACAAATCCTCAAGATTTACTAATAGGTAAAATTGCAGGGGTAAATATCACTAGAAATGGTGGTGCACCAGGCTCGGGATCAACAATTCGTATTCGTGGAGGATCGTCTTTAGGTGGAGCGACCAATGATCCATTAATCGTTATTGATGGCTTCCCTGTGGATGATGGAGCTGTTGCTGGTTTATCCAATCCATTAAGTACTTTAAACCCGAACGACATTGAATCGTTTTCTGTATTAAAAGATGCCTCTGCAACTGCTATTTATGGTTCTAGAGCATCAAATGGTGTTATCTTAATTACCACTAAAAAGGCGAATTCAAGTCAAATGAAAGTCAATTTTGATAACATTGTCTCTTTAAGTACACCTACCAAATTTGTCAACACTCTATCTGGAGATGAATACAGAAATTTGATCACAGATTTACATAGTAATGGTTTTAGTGGTATAGATGAGCGTGCCATCAGAAAATTAGGTGCTGAGAATACCAATTGGCAGGATGAAATCTTTAATAATGCAGTATCATATACTACCAACTTAAGCGTCTCAGGAAAATTAAAGAATGTACCCTACAGAGTTTCTTATGGATTTAACGATGAGAATGGTATTCTGAAAACGACTAATTCCAATAGACATACATTATCTTTAAATTTGAATCCAACTTTCTTGAAAGATCATTTATCTGTAAATATTAATGCTAAAGGAACTACAGCGAATACTAACTTTGGAGAAACTGCAGCCATTGATAATGCGATAAGATTTGATCCTACTCAGCCTGTTTATGCAAATAGCGATAAATATAGAGGATACTTTGCTTACACACAGGATGTATTAGAAGATGGTAGTATAGATCCTAATGGAGCTCCTAATACATTTGTCTCAAACCCTGTGGCAATGTTAGATTTAACTGATAATAGAGCGAAAGTAAATAGATTTGTAGGTAACGCTCAAATAGATTATAAGTTTCATTTTTTAGAAGATTTACACGCTAATCTAAATTTAGGTATAGATAGAACAAATACTGTTGGACATAATAATGTACTTCCAGGTGCATCTTGGACTATGGGTAATAATGTAGCTGGAGATGAGGGAGGTACACGATCAAATTATACAACAGATACTGAATCTACTCTTCTTGAATTTTTCTTGAACTATAAAAAATCATTGGGTAAACATAGCATCGATCTAATTGGAGGTTACTCATGGCAAAGATGGCTTAGAGTTGGAAATAATTATAGTAGAAACTATAATGAAAATTTAGTGTACAATGATAATGATTGGGCTAATGAAAATTTCTTGATCTCATTTTATGGTCGTATGATTTATTCATTTGATAAACGTTACGTATTAACTGCTACGTTAAGAAATGATGGGTCTTCACGATTTGCCAAAGGGAATCAATGGGGACTTTTTCCATCTTTAGCTTTTGCTTGGAACCTACATAATGAAAGTTTCTTAGCGAACGCTGATCAATTAAGTAACTTAAAACTTAGATTAGGGTATGGTATTACTGGTCAGCAAGGTTTAAATGTTGGAGATCCATATTATCCTGCAATTCCTAATTACAGAAGAAGTATTGAAGGTGCATATTATCAATTTGGAGATAATTACTATCATACGTTACGTCCTTCTGCTTATGATTCTAACCTGAAATGGGAAGAAACTACTACTTATAATATAGGCTTAGATTTTGGTTTTTGGGATGATAAGTTGAGTGGTTCATTGGAAGGATATTCTAGAACAACCAACGACTTATTAAACAGAATTCCTATTGCGGACGGTTCTAATTTCTCTAATTATTTGGTGACTAATGTTGGTTCAATGGAGATTAGGGGTATTGAATTCTCGTTAACGGGAAGAGTAATTTCTAAAAAAGATTTTACTTGGTCTGTAGGTGGTAACATCACTTATAATCAAAGAGAAATTACAAAGCTGAATAAAGTAAATGATCCAAACTCTTTAGGAGTTCCGACAGGGGCAATAGGTGGACAAGGTAATTTGATTCAGATTCATTCTGTTGGACATGCTCCTAATTCCTTCTTTGTATATCAGCAAATTTATGATTCAAATGGTCAACCTATAGAAGGTCTATATGTAAATAAATCTGGTGAAAATGGAGAAGTGATTAGTAATGAGTTTAATAAATACAGATTTGGTAACCCTAATCCAGATGTATTAATCGGAATCAATACTCGATTAAATTATAAGAAATTTGATTTCTCAATGTCTGGACGATTAAGCTTAGGGAATTACGTATATAACAATGGGTTAGCCTCTAACTCATTAAGTAGTCTATATTATCAAACAGCCAATGGCTACTTCTCCAACATTAGACCAGAAGCATTGGATATTGGATTTATAAATCCTCAATATTGGTCAGATATTTATGTTCAAGATGCTTCATTCTTTAGAATGGATAACATAAGTATGGGATATACTTTTGATAAACTATTCAGTAACAAGTTAAGTGGAAGAGCTAGTCTTACAGTTAATAATGCTTTTGTGATTACAAATTATGAAGGAGTAGATCCAGAAGTAGGTAACGGTATAGATGGAAGTGTGTATCCAATTCCTAGAATTTATCAGTTTGGCTTAAACTTAAACTTCTAAATGTAAAAGGTATGAAATCGATATATAAACTTATTTTAGTAATAGGTGTTTTTTACCTATCCTCTTGTGTAAATGACTTAAATGTATCTCCAATAGATCCCAATGTAAGTCATGGTGATAACGTGTATAATTCAGTAAAAGATTATAAAGAGGGGTTAGCAAAAATTTATGCTTCAATAGCGATTACGGGACAACAAGGCCCAGGAGGTATGCCTGATATTGAAGGAGATGAAGGTTTTTATAATTACCTCCGTTTGTATTGGAACTTACAAGAGTTATCTACTGATGAAGCGGTGATTTCTTGGAATGATCAAACCATAAAAGACTTTTGTTGGCATACTTGGTCGGCTACAGATGTATTTTTAGGAGCAATGCATTCTAGAATTATGTACACTGTTGCTATTGCAAACGAATATATTAGAGCAACTCAGAAAAGTGATGAACCAGAGGTAAAACGTTTCGAAGCAGAAGCTAGGTTAATTAGAGCTTTAGCTTATTCTCATGGCATGGACTTATTTGGTCCAATGCCATTTGTCACCGAAGCTAACCTACCTGGAGCATTTTTTCCAGAACGTATATCTAGAGAAGATTTGTTTAGTTACATAGAGTCTGAGTTACAAGAAGTGAAAGGTCTTTTGGGAGAACCTCGCTTTGAATATGGAAGAGCAGATAAAGCAGTCGCAGCTATGCTATTAGCTAAAATTTACCTAAATGCTGAAGTATATATTGGAGAACCTAAATATACAGAATGTTTGAATGAACTTCAGGAAGTCTTCAATGATGGTTATTACATTCCAAATCAGTACATGAATAATTTTGTGGCAGATAACCATACAAGTCCAGAAATAATTTTTCCTATGATTTACGATGGTATTAAAACACAATCTTTTGGTGGAACAATGTATTTGGTATTGTCTCAAATTGGAGGTTCAATGGATGCACAAGGTATGTTCGGAGTTCAAAATGCTTGGGCAGGGCTAAGAACTACAAAAGCCTTGGTTCAAAAGTTTGATCTTGATAATGATGTGAGAGCTTTATTTTGGACAGATGGTCAAAATTTAGAAATTAATGATATCAATTTATTTACAGATGGATATGCTGTAACAAAATTTAGAAACAGAAAATTAAATGGAGATATTTCGGATTCTAATCATGCTGAACAGGTAGACACAGATTTTCCAATGTTTCGGTTAGCTGATGCTTATCTAATGTATGCTGAAGCAGTTTTAAGAGGAGGACAAGGTGGTTCATTAAACCAAGCATTGGATATGGTTAATCAATTAAGAAGAAGAGCCAATGTTTCAACAGTATCTTCAGGAGCATTAGACTTACCATTTATTCTTGATGAAAGAGCAAGAGAATTATTTTGGGAAGGTCATCGTAGATCAGACCTAATTCGTTTTGGTCAGTTTACAGACGGTCCTTACAATTGGCCATGGAAAGGAAAATCATTCGAGGGGCGCTCTACAGCTGCTTATCGAAATATTTACCCTGTTCCAGCACAGCAATTAATTGCTAATCCAAATCTTAAACAAAATCCTGGCTATTAATACTAGACTCATGAAACATTTGATAAGAATATACACTTTCGTTTTAGGAATAATGGCTATTTGTTCCTGTCAAACAAAAGAATTAGATCAAGCTGTAATTGATAAAGATGCGGTAGTAACACCCAATCAAATACAGCAAATAGATACCCAATATATATTTACAGAGGAAACAAAAGATGAAGATTTTGATTCCTTATTTTGGACTCCTGTAGATTTTGGTGTAGCAACTGCTCCTAATTATACATTACAAGCAGATATTACTGCTGATGATTTTTCTGATCCTATTAATTTGAATCATACCTATAATTTGGAAACTACTTTTACTAAAGGAGATTTAAATAAATTTCTATTGGAAAAAGGTGTTGAAGGAGGAAGTGAAGTAGAGGTGTCATTTAGAGTAGAAGCCAATCTTCATGAAGATATTACTGCAGTTCATTCAGAACCTATAACTTCAAAAATCACTATTTATGCACCATTAAAATTAGCTCCTTTATACATAATGGGGGATGATCAATGGTGGAACATGAATCATATTTTAGCTTTACATACTTTAGATATAGGAGAATATGAGGTGATTGGGACTTTTAATAATGGTAGTCATTTCCGATTTTTTGAGGAAGCTTCATGGGAAGGTAAACAATTGGGTTATGGTTCATTTAATGATGTAGATCCATTATTAGATGCAGCTACCGATGCCGATGATAACTTCCGTTTTACAGGGGAGTCCGGCATTTACTTTATGTCAGTTTCTCTAAGATCGAAAACCATCACTATGCAGAAAGCAGTAGCTCCTGAGTTATATCTTGTTGGAGATCAAAATGGTTGGTCTTTTGATAAAGTGACATGGCTTGGTGGAGGTAAATATGAAATTACATCAAACTTCTGGAATGGAAATATCTTCCGTTTCTTTACCGAAGAATGGAATTGGTCTTCTAAACAATATAATTATAATTTCTTCCGAGAAGGAACCATTACAGGTGACCTCTCTGGGGATACAGAAGGAGATGCTAATCTTCGTTTTGAGGGTACTGATGGTGAATTTAAGGTATCAGTAGACCTTTATAATCAGTCAATTGAACTCAAATAGGAATAGGTAATTTACTAGGTCGTTGTTTGTAACGACCTAGTGATGCTAAATGTATAAATTTACATTATTAGAATCACCCATTGAAAATGTGCATAAATATGAATATAAAAAATAGTATTTTAATGGTTGCAGCTGTGTTTTTTATGATCAGCTGTTTAAAAGTCGAAGATAAAATTAGACCTCAAACTCCAGATGAAGAAGGGGATAATCCTGTAACTCCTCCAACAGAAAATTCTTTTTATTTTGGAGCTGATCTTTCTTATGTAAATCAAATATTAGCCCATGGAGGAGATTTTAAATTGGATGGAGTATCCAAAAATCCATATGAAATATTTGCCGAAAAAGGAACGAACTTAGTTAGAGTAAGATTATGGCATAACCCCTCATGGCATAACACATTGTATCCTGATGGAGAGATATATTCAAATTTGTCAGATGTAGAAAAAACAATAACAGAAGCTAAAGCCAACAACATGGAAGTTATCCTGGACTTTCATTATTCTGATACATGGGCAGATCCCGAAAAACAGGATGTTCCTGAAGCTTGGAAAGAGATTACCTCTTTAGAAGTACTGTCAGATTCTATTTACAATTATACTTACAATACTTTAGTCGATTTAAAAAGTAAAGGGTTAATGCCCGAGATGGTACAGATTGGGAATGAAATCAATCAAGGAATTTTAAGTACAGGGCAATCAGAAAACTTTCCTAATGTAAGTGTATTTGATGGAAATTGGACGGAACAAAAACAATTATTGAATAGAGGAATAGAAGCTGTTCATGCAGTGAATGAGACTTCGGATATTAAAGCAAAAACTATTATTCATATTGCAGACCCTAGTCACGTTGAGTGGTGGTTTGATGAAGGATTAACTGGTGATGATGCTATTAATTGTGATATCATAGGTATTTCCTACTATCCATTATGGCACGATGGTATTTCTTTTAATGGACTTGAAGGAGCTATTGCTTCAATTAAGAACAAATTCAATAAGGATATTCTAATTGTCGAAACTGCTTACCCTTGGACCACGGAAGCAGGAGATGATTATAACAATTTATTTGGAGGTCAAACGTCATTAACAGGTTATGATTTTACTTTAGAAGGTCAACATAAATTCTTACATGATCTGACTCAAAAAATGATGAATGCAGGTGCTATTGGAGTGGTTTATTGGGAGCCATCATGGGTGGCTGTTCCAATTAAGACACTTTGGGGAGAAGGGTCTTCATGGGAAAATTGTGCCTTTTTTGATTATGAAAATCACAATGCTAATTCAGCATTCGATTATATGACTGATGAATATGAATAAGAAAAAAATATCTACTTTCTTTATCTTTTTTTTAATAATAACATCACTTTTTGCACAGAAAAACCAAGATGTATATGTTGATAAGGAAGGGGTAATGAGATGGCCAAATAAAGAAGAAATTAAAGGCTTTGGGGTAAATTATACTGGACCATTTGCTCATGCTTATAGAAGTGCAAAAAAGATGAACATTGATCTTAAGGACGCAATTGATGAGGATATCTATCATTTTGCTAGATTAGGGTTTGACGGGTATAGAGTTCATGTATGGGATACTGAAATTTCGGATTCTTTAGGTAATTTATTGATCAATGAACACTTAGATTTATTCGACTACATGATTGCCGAATTGAAAAAAAGAGGGGTTAAATGTTTGATTACTCCAATTGCATTTTGGGGTAACGGTTGGCCTGAAAAAGATACCTATTCACCAGGGTTCTCCCATAAATATGGCAAAAGTAATTGTTTGACTAATCCAGATGCTATTCAAGCACAAGTAAATTATTTATATCAATTTCTTAATCATAAGAATAAGTACACGGGGATAGCATATAAGGACGAGCCCAATATTATTGCTTTTGAGATAAGTAATGAACCGCACCATTCAGGAACTCCTAAACAGGTAACAGCATACATAAAAAAGATGTTGAAATCTATGAAATCAACAGGTTGTCAAAAACCTATCTTCTATAATGTATCTCATAGTATTCAATTAGTAGATGCTTATTACAAGGCAGGAATTGATGGAGGAACTTTTCAATGGTATCCAACCAATTTAGTGTCAGGAGAGGAGTTAAAAGGCAATTTTTTAGTGAATGTTGATGATTATAAAATTCCGTTTTCTGATCATAAAATATTTCAAAAAAAGGCTAAAGTAGTCTATGAGTTTGATTGTGCCGATATAATGAAGTCTTATATGTATCCTGCAATGTCTAGAAGTTTTAGAAAGGCAGGGATTCAATGGGCCACTCAATTTGCATACGATCCAACTTTTTTAGCTGATAAGAACACAGAATACAATACACATTATATGAATTTGGCCTATACTCCAAACAAGGCCATAAGTTTAAAAATTTCTAGTGAAATATTCCACGAAGTACCTTTATATGCAGATTATGGTAGATTCCCAGATAATACCACTTTTAAAAGTACCTCAATAAATTATGAAAATGATGTAGTCATTTTTGATAATGAGTCAAAGTACTTTTACACGAACTCCCATCAATCCCAACCAAAGGAAGTAACAAAACTTAAAGAAATAGCAGGTGTTGGTACTTCCACTTTAGTAAATTATGAAGGAACGGGTGCATATTTTCTAGATCAATTAGAAGATGGAGTTTGGCGTTTAGAGGTAATGCCTGATGTTGTGATTACCAAAAACCCTTTAGGAAAGAACAGTTTAAACAAACAATTGGCAGATATCCTTTGGAATACATGGAAAATGAAAATCAACCTTCCTCAACTAGGAAATGATTTTTCGATAAAAGGTGTAAATAAAGATAACCGACTGTTAGGTCAAACAAGTACGGGATCTTTTGATATTCAGCCTGGTGCCTATATTTTAACTAAAAATGGTATAGATCATCATTGGACATCAGCTAGTAAATATCATAATATTACTATAGGTGAATTTAAAGCTCCAAATCAATCAATTGAAAAACCTTTAGTTATTCATAAGGCGATTCATCAAATAAGTGAACATCAAGATGTAGATGTTACAGCACAATTTACAGATGAGCAGCTTCCTCAAGAGCTTCAATTAATAGGTTATAATGATGGAAAAGTTATAAAATGTCAACTTCATCATGTAAATGCCTATACCTATAAAGGGAAAATCAAAGCAGATCAATTGAATGTAGGGTATTTAAACTATACAATTATAGCAAATACCTCTCAGGGTATGATAACATATCCTGAAGGAGTGAAGGGCCAACCAAGTGATTGGGACTTTACATCATCAGAAAAATATTCTACTCGTATTGTAAAAGAAAATACGCCTATCGTATTATTTGATCCTAAAAGTGACTTTGTCTCCTTGAATAAAACTTGGAACAAAGGAGTAAAACTATCTCCAAGTATCTTTACTTCAAGAGATGTTCTTCAAATTAATTTAGCAGAAGTACCCATAGATGAGGCAATGAATGAGCCTACTTATGGAATTCGACATTTTATAGGTGACAAATTACCATCAACTTTGGTATTAAATAAAGATCAAAAAATCAGAATAAAAGCAAGATCTTTAAATGAAGTACCTCAAAAAATGGAGCTATCTTTCGTTGATGTTGATGGCAAGGCTTATGGTAAAACCTTAGCTATTGATCATGAAACTGAAGATTATTTGATTGATATCAAAGATCTCAAACCGACTAAAGTAATAATATTACCGAGAGGTTATCCATCGTTTTTACCTTATTATTTAGAACCATCCGAAATCCAAGAAGAGATTGATTGGAGTAAAATTGAAACACTTCAAATAAAAACACTTGAAAGTCATTGTCAAATTGAAATAGAATCTATTCAATTGACGAATAAGCTGGTGATGTCGTCTCAAGTGAATTAGAAATAAGGTCTAGCTTTCTTTGGAAGGCTAGGCTTTTTTTAATTTAAAAATGAAAAGTGAAGAATGAAAAACGTAAGATATTAAGCTATCGCTCGTGGAGTTATACAATAGTTTAATTTATGATATTGAATCTTACTTTTCCACCAGTATTCATCTGTGCTAAACTATCGCAGGTTTTGCTGTTAAGGTTCAATATTCTTAGATAACCACCAGTGGTAGGTGCATCGGCCATCATAATAATTAAATCGCCACCGCTTGTTAACTGCACGGTGCCTTTGACCATTCCTGAGGAGATAATTTCTTTCTGATTTCCCAATTCTATTTTCTCACTTTCTAATCGATAACCTATTCTGTTGATATCTTTTGATATTGTGAATTCACTGTTGATAACTTTTTGTTTTTGTTGATCGGTCAGCAAATTCCATTCAGGCCCAACAAAACATTCCAAAAGGTTTTCTGATGATATATTTCGGGCTTTAATTACACTATGTCTAGTGGGAATCTGCTCGGGACAAAGTAAAGTGATACGATCCCCTTTTTGTAGTTTTCTTCCCAAATAACCTCCAAATTTTGCAGGAAGATAAGTAGACGAACTATTGTAGACCTTAGGAATATCAAGTACCCCTTTAAAAGCGAGATAGCCATACACGCCCTTTTTTGCGAAACCAATTTTTAATTGATCTCCAGGGTTTAAGGCAATAGTTTTACCTTGAGAAGTGAGTTCGTTATTCACTTTTATCTCCATATCAGCACCATAAAAAGCAGCAGAAAAAGAAATATGAGCAATCAATGTAACTCCTTTCATACACATTTCTAAAAGGGGATAGCTAGGGTCATTTCCAAGTATAGCATTGGCCATATTCGCAGAAGCAACATCCATACATCCGCTTACGGGTATACCTTGATCTTGTACTCCCCATCGTCCTTTATCTTGGACCGTAGAGATAAAACCGCCATCAACTATTTCAAAACTCATAGGTTATTCTGATTTAATTGTTGATATGTGGATAAGTCTATCGGTTCAAATTTTACTTTATCACCCATTTTTACTTTTGGAGGTTGATTAACGTCGAACATCGAGATAGGAGTTTGTCCAATAATTTGCCAACCACCCGGAGTTGCCTGTGGGTAAATTCCCGTTTGTTGATCGGCTAAACCAACGGCTCCAGCCGGAATTTTTAATCGTGGAGTAGATTTTCTAGGAATATATAATTGAGGGGATAGTCCACCTAAATACATAAAACCCGGAGAGAAGCCAATCATATGCACTGTATATAAATTAGATGAATGAAGTTTGATTATCTCATCTACAGAAAGCTTTAATTGATTTTCTACATCTGCAAGGTCTAATCCTAAGGAGGCATCATAACAAACAGGTATTTCTACAATTCTCTGTATTGGTAGATTATTCGGATGTTGAATATTGATGTCTGATACAATGAATTTTAACTCAGAATAGTCAATAATTGTATCATCAAATTGAATTGTGATAGAAGTATATGCTGGAATTACAGAAAGTATTCCGTGAATTGAGATATTCGATAAATAGTAATAATAAGATTTTACTTTTTGATGAACATCAACTGAAATGACATTTTCAAATTGAATGATGAGTGCTGTTTCTCCAAATTTTTTAATTTCCATAAGATTCAAAATTAACTAAATGAAGTATCTAATATCAAATACAATCAAGTCAAATTGATTTTAATCAAATGCTTTAATAGAAACGTGTTGTTCGGAAAGTTTTTGATAAACCAATTGAAGTTGCTGTAATGCTTCTGGAGTGTCTCCATGAAAACAAATACTATCTAACTCCATAGAGATTAAATCGTCATTTTCATCAGCTACTTTTTGATGATTCACCATTTGATGTACTTGTTGCCAAACATCGTTCTGATCATGAATAACAGCATTATTTTTTGATCTAGGTATTAAAAGACCTTCTTTAGTATATCGTCTATCAGCAAAACCTTCTCGGATAAAAGTAACACCTTTATCCTTACACATTGTTTCTAATAAGCTATTAGGCATTCCCATCAGACCCAATTGACCATTGTAGTGTGCTATTAGTCGAAGAATGATTTGAGCTGCAGGTTTATCTTGCATTGCTTTGTTATATAGAGCACCATGTGGTTTAATATAGCTGACATTTGCCTCCACTTCTTTGGCTAAATTAATTAAATGATTGGTTTGGTTGAGAAGAGAAGTAAGTAAGTCGCTTTCATTGATATCCACTGCCTTTCGACCAAAGTTATCTCGATCAGGATAGCTAGGATGGGCACCAATATTTACACCATTTTTTTTAGCCAAAAGCAAAGTAGTTTTCATACTATGATCATCGCCTGTATGGCCGCCACAGGCAATATTGCAAGAAGAAACGTATTGAAGAAGTTGTTCATCAAAAGGAAATCCTTCTCCTAAATCTGCATTAAGATCGATTTTTTTCAATAGAGTAATAGTTGCTGATAGGTGCAAAGTAAATAAAAAACCACTTCAATTGATCTAAAGGGATATAGAAACTAGATTATTATTCTTTTCATACACGATCTATCTTCATAGATAATCCATGTATAAATAGTGTTGGTATACTCATTTATCTTGCTTTTTATTCTTTAATACTATTGAAAAGTACATCATAAAAAGGAAATAAATGAATGTATATTTCTATAATTTGATCTTTAATAGATGTGTTCGCTTTGTATTTTTATCTAATTCTTACATTAATACAAAAGCTGAATTTTTATATCAAAGAATTAATTTATTTCAAAAATTGTATTGATAGTACACCAACGAAGTAATCTACATGAAACCCTACTTTTTAATAACGTCTATTGCATTAAGCTTTTTTATTATTGGATGTTCTGATAACATTGAAAATAATTTATCTACAGATATAGCTTCTAATGTTCAAGGTCAGTATGTAATAGATCAATTTCAACTTGATGGAGATAGAGAGCTTACACCAATATCAGATGATACAGATAATTATATTTCTTTGATTAGACAAGGAGACAGTTTGGTATCAGTTCGTTTAGTAATGAATACTGAAATAGTAGATTTCTCATGGAATTTACAAGAACAAAAAGTGGGTGATATTGGTAAAGAATCTTCTGTTTATGAGTTTGAAGTGGAGCCAGGGACAACAAGCTTGAATAATATGCATTTATACATTACAGAAGATAGACAACTGAAAGCTGTTTTTGAACCTGCTCTTCATCCAAATATTAAAAGTTTACATGCACAGATGTAGTTTGATATGGTTAACACCATTAAGTGATCGATCATTCATTTATTACGTATATAATTGATATTCAATCAAAATAAATGTACTAAAAATGAATTTCAATAAATCTATCTCGAACTTACTTCAAATAATACTTCTTCTATTATCTAATTTAATTTTCGCTGGTAATAATTTTGATTTTGTAAATATCAAAACAGGTAGTTATACATTTTCTAAAAATGTAAAATTAAAATTAGATGGAGCCACAGGTCGTGTCGATATATACATGAAAAATAACACGGTGGCTGAACTAGGAGATATCAATAATCATAATTTGCATTTAGTCATACACGGTAGAGCACGTTTGACAGGACAAAATTTTGCCGGTAGTAACAATTTTATAGGAATTGATGGGAAATTATATTTATCAGCTAAAAAAATTAATATTAATGGTGTTTCGGATTCGTTAGCCGTATCACAAACAATCATAAGTCCTGACAACGGTCGAATAGAATTTAATTTTAATGTTCAAAATCAAAAGAAAAATTCACCTTTTGCTTATTCTTTTCCAAAGAATTATGATAAACAAAAAATTAAGTTTACTCCTGCACTAGTGTATAATGGAGAGTTAAAAGCAGTATCATTTACAAGTGAACCTTTGCCTGTAAAGATGATTTATGTAAAGTATGATAAAAAAAAGAATCAGTTAAAGTGGGAGACAGCTACAGAAATTAATAATGATCACTTTACTGTTGAATACTCTGATGATAAAATTAATTGGTATGAATACAAGACTGTTAAGGGTGTAGGAAATTCCAAGGTGAAAAATGATTATAAATTAATCTTGAATGAAAATAGAATGCATAAATTCTACAGACTTAAACAGGTAGATTTTAATAATGATTTCCAAGTATTTACACCTATTGCTACAAATCTACCTCAAGATATAGAAATCCAATCTAGTCATGGTGAAATTTATGTGAGTGGCGATTATCAAAATGTAGTATTAGCTGTTTACAGCGAACAAGGAAAGCTCATAGTGAATAATACAATTCAACAACATCAAAAAGTCGAAGTACCTAAAAATAAAATTCTAATTGTATGTGTAAATGATGGAGCACATTCGATTAGAAAAAAAATGATTTTACAGTAAAATCAATGACAAAAAAAGGATCAACACCTGAGATGTTGATCCTTTTTTTGTCATCAAAATAGTACTTATTTTCTACCTCCACCAAAGAAACGTAATAAGTATAAGAACAAGTTGATGAAATCTAAGTACAAACTTAATGCACCGAGAATAGCCATTTTATTAGCTGATTCTCCATCCATCATTGCGTAACTCATTTCTTTTAATTTCTGAGTGTCATAAGCAATTAATCCAACAAAGATTAATACACCAACTACTGAAATAATCCAGTATAACCCAGAACTACCAATAAAAATATTTACGATAGAAGCGATGATAACACCAAAAAGCCCCATAATTAAAAGGCTACCCCATGAACTAAGGTCTTTCTTAGTGGTCATACCATAAACACTCATACCTATAAAAGTACCTGATGTAATAAAGAATGTACTAACAATAGCATTAATGTCGTATACATAAAATATACTTGATAAAGTAGCACCAGTTAAAGCTGAATATAAAATAAATAAAACTGTAGCTGTTGCTGAAGACATTTTATTTATAGCTCCACTAATTACAAATACTAAACCTAATTGTGCTATGATTAAACCCCATCTAAATTGAGCTACCATTTGCACATATTCATAGGTGTTAGCAATGTACATAGATGTTAAAGCTGTTATAATAAGTCCAATACTCATTCGACCATATACTTTGGTCATAAATGAACTTTGTGCACCTGCAACCTCTTGATCTGAGTAACGAGGTGACCCGTAATTTTGATAGTTTGTCTCTCTCATTTTTCTTAATGTTTATAATAGAAACGATTGTATTATTTAAAGGTTACGTAGTACTATAATTTCGTGCACCAAATATTGCACTTCCCACTCTTACCATTGTACTTCCCTCTTCCACAGCAATTTGATAGTCGCCACTCATTCCCATTGAAATTTCTGATAGGGCTACATTCTCTAAATGATTGAATTCTGATTTTAGTTCATCAGAAAGTGATTTTAGTGAAGCGAACTCTTTTCTAACTTGATTCTGATCAGGAGTATTTGTAGCCATTCCCATTAAACCAACTACTCTTATATTTTTCATCTCTTTAAATTCATCAGATGATAAGAAAGTAGTTAATTCTTCTTTGTCAAATCCAAATTTTGTTTCTTCTTCAGCAATAAATACTTGAAGTAGAACATCGATAGTTCTCTCATTTTGTAAAGCTCTTTTTTGAACTTCTTTTAGTAAACGAGGACTATCAATCGAATGAATCAAAGAGATAAAAGGGGCTATATATTTTACCTTATTTCTTTGCAAGTGACCTATCATGTGCCATTGAATATCTTTCGGTAGTGCTTCACTTTTATCGACAAGTTCTTGCACTTTATTTTCACCTAAGATACGCTGTCCTGCATCATAAGCCTCTTGAAGTAGTTCATTAGGCTTTGTCTTACTAACAGCAACCAATTTGCAATCAGTACCACTAAGCTTCTGATTAAAAAGATGTATATTTTCAGCTATTGACATGATCTATTTTCTTTTAGTAATCAACATAAATAAGAAGGATGCAAATACCCCAAACATAAGCATACCAATTGCTTGATCTACTGCCATAATGTCTGCAGAAATATGATTTAGCTTTTCTATTTGACTATTGAATTCAGCTTCACCAATAGATTCAATAATTTGCTCTTTCCCTTGCATCATCATCAACTTTAATTCTGTAGCATGTCTATCTAACATACTTTGACCTATATCTTTAGTGCTTAGAATAAGTTGTAGAAAAATACCATACAATGTAGAAGCAACAAGGTTTAGGGTCATTCCTATAAGAATACCGTGAGGTGCTAACATTCTGCCTTGGTTTACTTTTAATCTGAAGTAGGTCATAGACCCTGCGAAGAAAATACCATATATAGGAAAGTATAGATATTTCCATTTACCAAATGCATGAAGACCTAATCCGTAAAGCGACATTGTATAAGCAAAGCAGGTTAATGCAGCGATAACACCAAATATTGCACCTACTTGAAATAACTCAGGACGTATAAATTTTACAGTTTTATCTGCAGTTTGTGTTTGTTCTTTCATAATGATGATTTAATCGCCACAAAAATACAGCATACTTTAAAAAGTGTGGCAATAAAAAGGATAATAAAATGTATTGAGAATCTTTTAATGAGAATTATAACCTGATCAATAAAAGAGTGAAATCATCATCCATTGCTTGTTTTCCCATAAATCCGTAAACATCGTTTAAGATTTTATTGGCAATTTCTTTTAAAGGTAACTGATGATGTTCTTCTACAATTTTTTTCATATGCTCATAGCCATATTCATCGACACCATTCTTGCTTCTTGCTTCTGTAATACCATCAGTATAGAGAATCATTAAGTCGCTAGGATTGTATTTAATCTCGTGATTATGGATAAACTTATTGTAAGAGTTGTTTCTAACGATACCTAAACCAAGTCCTCTATTTTCTAAGAATTGAGCTTCTTGTTTTTGTGTATCATAATACAGCGTAGGACAATGACCTGCTCTTGCAAAGTCAATTTTCATCTCATCTGTATTAATATGTAGGTAAGTAGCTGTAATAAAAGTATCTCTTTGAATACAACCTGTTAAAGCGGCGTTAGCCTTTGTGAAAAACTCATCAGGTTTTATATTTTCTTCTCTTGCTAAAGATTGATAGATCCCTTTCATTTGAGCCATATTAAAAGCTGCTTTAGGACCTTTACCAGAAACATCTGCAATAATGAAACTTACTTCATGATCATTGATACGGTGCATATCATAATAATCACCACCTACAACAATTGCGGGTTCCCAAGTTACATAGCTTTCGATGTTTTCGTTAATTTCTAAACTCTTAGGCATTAATGCTTCTTGTGTTTGTTTAGCAATTTGCATAGAGTTTTTGTAGACCTCATTTTTTACAGCTTTCGAAAGAAGATCAAGGTTGAATAAAGCAATTCCTGCTTGAGCAACATAGGTATTGACAGTCGATTGCATGACAGAATCAATAGAATTATGTAACTTCTTTACCAAAATTAATGAATCTCTTACTTGTTGATCTACTATAATTGGTATAGCCAAAATAGAACGGTAATTTCTATTGGCATTCTCTTTTCTAAAATAGGGTTGGTAGTTTAGTTTTAAAGGAGCACCACCGTTGTAAGGTGCATCTCTAAGATCACTTAGAACTTGCATTACATCCTCTTCTGTAATACCAGTAACTACTTTTACTTCGTAGTCATTACTCATAATCCAACCGGCATCTGCTTGTATACTTTTAAGCGAACTGTTAAGTAAAACTCTGTATACATCCGATTCTTTTTTTCCATCTCTTACCGCTAAACTTAAGTCTCTAAAGCTAGAAATCTCTTGCTCTTTTTTCTCAAAAACACTGGATGTTGGTAAACTGAACAACATAAAAAGTGTTGAAGATGCAGCATACACAAACACAAATATTAATAAGGTAAGTGGAAACAGGTTTTTGATAAGTTCATCAGAAACTAAAGATTGCTCGTAAAAGTAGAATTTTAAACTAGCTACAAAATAGCTCAATGCTAACATGATAAAGCCTAGTTTAAAAATACCTTGAATTTTTTGTTGGAAGTTTAAGTGAGGTACCCATCGAACATTTATCGAAATCATCAAGATCCATATAGTAAGAAATATACTAGGAATCTTGAAATAGACATCAATAGTACCAATTCTAAAGAAATGGGCAATCATTGTAATGCCTAAAAATATCTCGAATAAAAGCCATGAATAATGGGTAAACCGAGTCTGTTCAAACAAAATAAGCTTTTTCCAAGTTACAAAAGTACTAATCAACAAAGTCATTAGTAAGGTAAACTCAATATGGAAAAAGATAGCATATAAAAAGGGAAGGTTATATTTTAATTCATCTCTCAACCAAGTAAGCAATACATTTACTCCCATAGAAAGTAAGGTTGAGAGTAAAGCAACGACAAATATTTGCCATAGTAGCCCTTGAAAGTCCCGTTCTTTTGGTTGGAAAAAGATCCAAATATTAAAATAGGTGGTAATAATCCAAATATTAAGGATCAACCCTTTTACAAAAGAAGGAAAAGGAGCGTGAGGGATATTATAATCCGTTAGATATTGTTCTTGTACACCTATAATCAGAAGCAATACCCAACTGACAATACATGCAATGGTACTGATTCTTTTTACGCTGCTAAAGCTGAACATTTCGTTTATTTTTACGCTTCCTTTGATAATTAATTAAATTTTAAATTATTAATACAAACAAATGGTTCATCAAGAAAATAAAAGAATATATATTGTATATTCGATATTGCATTGACAAAGCATTTATTTAACAAATATAATCGACTTATTGTGCTTTTCTATAAATAAAGGAACAATCTTAGTTGAACATAAAAAAGCTTGATTTTTTTAACAAGCCTTGTGAGAAAGAGAATTAAAAATACATATAGATCCCATCAGTTTAAACTAAAGTTAGTTGTATCATTTATTGGTCTTTTAGTTTTATTATCTTTTCCATCAATAGCACAAAATGATTTGCTTCTGACTGGATTAGATCAATATGAAAAAGATACTGTTGGCTACGTACGTATAAATGCCATTTCATTTATAGGTAACAAAAAAACACATCCTAAAATTATAACTAGAGAGTTAGATATTAGAGATGGATCTTTAGTTCCAAAGAAAGGAATAAAACAATATATCACTTCGGAAAGAAATAAAGTATTTAATACACAGCTTTTTGAGTCTGTAGATGTATTAATTACAGATCAAGGAGATGATACCATAAATGTTGATTTTATCATGGTAGAAAGGTGGTATACTTGGCCTGTACCACTGATAGAATTAGCAGATAGAAGTTTTAATGAATGGTGGAATAACAGAGATGCTGATCTAGGAAGAATCCAATATGGTTTAGATTTTAAGCAGAAAAATATGAGAGGAAGAAATGAAACACTTCACTTACTAATTAAATTAGGTTTTTCTAGACAGTTTACTTTAGGATATTCTTTTCCATATATCGATAAAAAACAAAAAACCAGTCTTTCCTTTAGAACGAGCTACAAAGAAGAAACTACTGTTGCTTATAAAACAGAAGAAAATAAGTTTGTAGAATATGAAAATGATACTGAGGTACAAAGAAGGTCATGGACAGGTAATGTGAACTTCGGAAAAAGATATGGATTTTATGATCATCATAATTTAAACTTTGGGTTTACCTATGATATGGTTAATGATACTATTGCTCAACTAAATCCAGATTTCTTTTTAGACGGAAGAACAGAGTTAAGGTATTTCTCTATGAAGTACACCTACACTCGAGATAAAAGAGATATTACCAGTTATCCGTTAAATGGGTATTACCTACAATTTGGCTTAGAAAAGGTAGGGCTTGGAGTCTTTGGTGATCTTAATAATTTAAACTTAGAATGGTCTACATGGCGTTTTTGGAATATCAATCAGGCCAACCGTTTTTATTATTCTATTGGTTTTGCTGGTAAACTAGGTTTCCCTGAAAAAGTACCTTACAATCAAATGAGAGCATTAGGGTATGGAAATATGTTGGTTAGAGGCTACGATAATTATGTAATTGAAGGACAAAATGCAGGGGTATTTAAAAATGAACTTCGCTTAAGAGCATTTTCAACTTCTTTGAGTTTCCAAAATATCATACGCTCAAAACATATCAAAAGAGTTCCTATAGATGTTTTGATTAAAGGATATGTAGATTCAGGTTATGCTAGGTTTAACGGCGTTGACCCAAGTAATGCTCAGTTTACAAATACGCCACTATTAGGTTATGGATTTGGTATTGACTTCGTAACGTTTTATAGTTCAGTACTCAAATTTGAATACTCATTTAACCGTCATGGAGATGGAGGAGGGTTGTATTTCTACTATTCTGTAGACTTATAACACTTAACCCATATTACATTTACACTCTTCTAGGCAAGACATGATATTCATTACAGCTTTTTCTTTAAGAGAATAGAAAATATTCTTTCCCTCACGCTGAGAAGATAAAATCCCTTTTAATTTCATATTAGATAAATGATGAGACGTGAGTGATTGCTCGCAATTTAATCGTTCACAAATTTCGCTCACACTTAATCGATTGTTACAATCCAATAATTCCAAAATTCTTAATCGAACTGGGTGGGCAATTGTTTTTAAAATAAAAGCCGCTTTTTCTGCCTTATCGTATTCCATAATCCTATTCTGATAAAAGTGACTCACCACTACAAAACAGATGAGTAATTACACAAATATAGTCATTCATGAATAAATGATCATATGATAAAGTAGTTTATTATGATTGTTTTTCAATTGCAATATATGATCGAGTACTTTTTTTACTCATTAAGTGATGTCCAATACAACAATTCATACACTTTTTGGGCTGACAATATCCATTGTAAAGTTCTAAAAAAGCCTGAGAATCAAGAGATGTTCTATTATTTAAGCCAATAGCAGTATACGCTTTAGTGATTTTATTATTTTCTGCAGGAATTGATTCAAGTAAATCAATTGCTTTCTCTTTAAAATGTTCATTTCCTTTATCTATACCGTAGGCAAACTGTAAGGGTACTATCACATTGATGATGATGGAGTCTAAAGTTTTTGTCCCCAATTTTTTTAGTTGTTCTTTTTTTGTCGGAGTACCAAATTTATAATGATTCAACCAATAGGAGGAGGGAGCAACATCCATCAAACGGTAAAAAGCCTGTTTATTTTGAATATGTAAAAAAGCAGAGCATAGATGAGGTATTTGTGTCATCAAACCCGAAAGCTGAGCAATTCTAAGACTAGGGAAGTTGGCAGGTCTAAGCCTTAAGAAATTCCATTCATGCAGACTCATCCCTTTGTTATTAATATTGTATTTGTGTTTTAAAAATCGATACTCTTTTTTTAATTTTTCAGCGTATACATCTAATTTATTGTCATCGAGAAAGCCAGCAGCACCAAATAAAAGGGCTTCATTCGTGATGGGTAAATGTGCATTTAATCGAAGAAGTTTGGCAGGGATACTATCAGCTAATTTTTTTAAAGAGGTATTGTTCACTTTCATGCCTAAGTATTCGGCTAAACACGTATAAGTGGTTTCTTCCCAATCTCGCTTTTTTTCTTCCAGTAATTGAAGGATATGATTTGCCTTTCTTTGTACTCTTTCGAGTAAAATCCGATCAAGCATCTGAATTCTTTTTAACCTTGGAACATATTGTATTTGTTCTTTACAGGCAATAGAATGATTTGTTTGCAGTAACTTTCTATAATTATGAACAACATCGGTCATCAATAAATTTTTTAATTCTAAGCAGGGAATGGCCGTTTTATCTTGATGATATACTTCTATATCAAAATCTAAAACCACATGAAGAATAACATTATCGTATTTTAAATCATCTTGATGTTGGTGCTGATACCATTCTGAGGCTTTTTGATGAATTTCTATATGTCCATGCCATTCTATATCATTAATAAGAACAGAAGCATCCAAAAAATCGGGGCCTGCATGATGATTGTAATATCCAGGAAATAAAACCTGAATTTTTTCTTGATGAGTGGTGAAAATATGAGATTGCTGAAAATACTTGTATTGCCATACAAAGTGTAAAAAGTCTTCGTTCATGAGAAATAGTTAGAATCGTTATTTCTATGAAGTTAGTGAGGAATTTTCTGACAACAAAAAAGCCAAGAGAATTTTTCCCTTGGCTTTTCGAATTACAATTGTGATAAACTACTACTATTATTTTTATTTTTGAGGTCTTGCATACACAAGAACTTTTCTTTGCATTCTATTAATATCTTCTTGGTCTACAGAGAATAAACCTAATTCTAAAGCTTTAAAATAAGCTGCTTTAGCTTTTTCTACTTGACCAGTTCTAACATAATAATCACCTAACACCTCTACTGTCTGACTATTTTCTTTAACTGATAATGCATGATCAATCCATTCTTTTGCAAGAGCTAAATCTGCATTCCAGTTGATAGCGAACATCGCTGCTTTAGTGTATGTTTTATAATCTGAAGCTTCAGCGTTATTAATCATATTAACTAATTTGGCTGAACTTGCTTCGGTTGGAACCTCTAATTCATTTGTATTTGCGAAAGATGAAAATCCTAATGATAATAATAATGATAGAGAGATGATAAAATGTTTCATAGTTGTATTTAGTATTTGTTTTAAAAATTAATTTGACACATTTACTATTATTCCAACTTGATGCCAATAAATTGTAACATATTGGTAATCATTGTTTTAAGACAATTTATCACGTTGTTATTCATAAAATCACGTTCGATACCGAACACAATGCAACGGGTTGAACACTTTGTTATTCAAAAGTGAACACTTTCGAATTTTCTTCTAAATATGTTTCAATTCGTACCTCTTTTTTGAAGTGAATTCAAGTATTAAGCTTATTTTTGTTTTCTAACTGAGAAAATAATGAAGAATAATATCACACCGCCTATTGCACGACGTGAATCAAAAGTGCTAGAAAAACACGGAGACCAACGTACAGACCCTTACTATTGGATGCGTGATAGAGAAAATCAAGAAGTGATTGATTATCTCAATGCGGAAAATAAATACATAGAGGATGTGATGTCGGAAAACAAACAATTCGAAGAAGATCTTTTCGAAGAGTTAAAAGGCCGTATTCAAGAAAAAGATGAAAGTGTTCCTTATAAAGCAAGAGATTACTTTTATTATGTAAGATATATTGAAGGTGGTGAGTATCCTCTTTACTGTAGAAAAAAAGGGTCTTTGGAAGCAGAAGAAGAAGTGATGTTTAACGCCAATGATCACGCTAAAGATCAATCTTATTATAAAATAGGAGGGATGACTGTAGGCGAAGATCAAAACTTATTGGCTTATTCAGAGGATCTTGTAGGTAGAAGAATCTACACGGTTCGATTTAAAAATATTGCTACCCAAGAAATCTTAGAAGATGTATTAGAAGATACTAGCGGAGACGCTGTTTGGGCAGCTGATGGAAAAACTGTTTTTTATACTACTCAAGATAAAGAAACATTACGTCCTGATAAAGTTTGGAGACATACACTAGGAACTCCTCAATCAGAAGATGTTCAGGTGTATGAAGAAACGGATGATACGTTTTGGATTGGTGTTAGAAGAACAAAATCAAGAGAATATTTAGCGATTGAATCAGGTTCTACTTTAACTACTGAAACTAGAATATTAAAGGCAGACAATCCTACAGGAGAGTTTAAAGCTTTTATTCCAAGAGAACGTAAACATGAGTACAGTATTTCACACTTTAATGGTCATTTTTATATTGTGACCAACTGGGAAGCCAAAAACTTCCGATTAATGAAGGTGGCTGAATCTGCAGATACTACCAATAAAGACAACTGGGAAGAGGTTATTGCTCATCGTACAGATACGATGATTGAGGGGCTAGACATTTTCAAAAACTTTTATGCTGTTGAAGAAAGAAGAGATGGATTGGTTCATATCAGAATTATTAAGTGGGAAGACGGTGCAGAACATTATTTAGATTTTGGAGAGGAAACTTATTCGGCATGGACAAGTGCTAATCCAGATTTTAATACAGATATTCTTCGTTTTGGATACAACTCTTTAACTACTCCTTATTCTGAATACGATTATCATATGATAGATCGTACTAAGAAGCTTTTGAAACAGCAAAAGGTAGTAGGAAAGTTTGATTCTAACGATTATGAAGCTAAGCGTTTATATGCAACAGCCAAAGATGGTGTGAAAGTACCTATTTCAGTTGTGTACAAAAAAGGTTTCGAATTAAATGGAGAACAACCTTTATATATGACCGGATATGGTTCTTATGGAATCTCTTATGATGTTGCGTTTTCTCCTTCAAGAATTAGTTTGATGGAAAGAGGATATGCCTATGCCATTGCTCATATTAGAGGAGGAGAAGATTTAGGTCGTGCTTGGTATGAAGACGGTAAACTTCTTAAAAAGAAAAATACATTTGATGATTTTATAGCTTGTTCAGAGTTTTTGATAGATCAAAAATATACATCAGCAGATAAGTTTGTCATTAATGGAGGTTCTGCAGGTGGGTTATTGATGGGGGCCGTAGTGAATGCTCGTCCAGACCTTTATAAATTAGTCATTGCAGATGTTCCTTTTGTAGATGTAGTGACAACAATGTTGGACGAATCAATACCTCTAACTACTGGAGAATATGATGAATGGGGGAATCCTAATGATAAAGAATATTATGATTATATGCTTTCTTATTCGCCATATGACCAAGTTGAGGATAAAAAATATCCGCATATTTTGATTACATCTGGGTTACATGATTCTCAAGTACAATATTGGGAACCTACAAAATGGGCCGCGAAGTTAAGAGTGCAAAACACAAGTGATAATTACATTTTCTTAAAAACGAATATGGAAGCAGGACATAGTGGTGCTTCAGGTCGCTTTCAAAGATTTAAAGAAGTTGCTTTTGAATATGCTACTATCTTTGCTATAGTCACTCCAGATAAAATGCAAAAATTATAGATCAGTAAAATTGATTGATATAGAAATATAAAAGCCATATCATTTGTTTGATATGGCTTTTTTGCGTCTGTATATATCAGTTTATAGTTAAAAGTTATATAAGTATAAATATTTATAATTTCCATCTATTAAATATAATCTACACCTTTGTAATGTTATCAATCAAAAACAATAAATAAATATCAAAATGGAAACTTTAAATATTAACGCAATAGGAATAGAAGTTACAACAGCAAGATCATTGGCTTCATCATTAAATGTATTATTAGCTAACTTCCAGATGTACTACCAAAACTTAAGAGGTTTACATTGGAACATTAAAGGAAATAATTTCTTTGAATTACATGCAAAATTTGAAGAATTATATACAGGTGCTAATGATAGAGTAGACGAAATAGCTGAAAGAGTATTAACCTTAGGAGAACAACCATTGCATACATTTTCTGATTATATAGAAGCATCAGAAATTAAGCAAGGAAAAAATATTGTAGACGATCAATCATCAGTAGAATTAGTGAGAAATAATTTAGCGATTTTACTTAAAATTGAAAGACAAGTGATAGCACAAGCAGGAGACGCAAGTGATGAGGGAACTGTTGCACTAATTTCGGAACTAATTAGTGAACAAGAGAAGACCGTATGGATGTTGAATGCTTGGTTAAACTAAAGTATAATTTGCTAGTCAATTTTCATCTCAAACTTTACAACCTAATTATCAATCAGAAGAGCCTCAACATTAAATTGTTGAGGTTCTTTTTTATACAAAAAAGAGCATTTACCTCTTATTGAAATAAATGCTCTTTATGGATATAAACTATCCTTATATTAATTAGAATACGGTATTATTCTTCTTCACCAGCTTCATTTTCCAAATCAATATTATCTTGATATGGATTATAATCTGATAGAGGTTTATCGTAATCTTCTTCAACAAAATCTTCTGTTTCTTCTTCCACACCTTCATTGATAGCTTCCCAAAGCATATCTTTCAATTCAGGAATACCTTTTTGTATCACAGATGAAATAAATACATAAGGAACATCAGGAGGTAAAGTTTCTTTGATTAACTCTTCCAATTCATCATCTAACATATCACTTTTAGTGATTGCTAATAGACGGTTTTTGTCCAAAAGTTCTGGGTTGTATTTGGTCAACTCGTTAACTAGAATTTGGTAATCTTTGGCTACGTCTTCACTATCTGCAGGTACCATAAATAGCAATACAGAGTTTCTTTCAATATGACGTAAGAATCGGATACCTAAACCTTTTCCTTCAGCTGCTCCTTCAATAATACCTGGGATATCAGCCATAATAAACGACTTATTACCATGGTGAGGGATCACTCCAAGATTTGGAACCATAGTGGTAAATGGATAATCTGCAATTTCAGGTTTCGCTGCCGAAAGTACTGAAAGCAAAGTTGATTTACCAGCATTAGGAAAACCTACCAAACCAACATCAGCTAATACTTTAAGTTCAAGAATTACCCATGACTCCTCACAATCTTCTCCAGGTTGAGCATAACGAGGGGTTTGATTGGTAGCCGTTTTAAAATTACGGTTCCCTAAACCACCTTTACCACCTTTCATCAAGATAACTTCTTGTCCAGGTTCTGTTAGTTCGCATATTTTTTCACCAGTTTCTGCATCTTTGGCAATAGTACCAAGAGGAACAGGTAAAATAATATCTTCACCATCTGCACCACTTTTACCTGTACCCATACCACTGATTCCATTGAAACCATGAATATGTTTACGATATTTTAAGTGAAGTAACGTCCAGTGTTGTTTATCAGCTTTTAAGATGATATGACCTCCACGACCACCGTCACCGCCATCAGGACCTCCTTTCGGAACGTGCTTTTCTCTACGGAAAGAAACTGCACCTGCCCCTCCTGCTCCAGAGCGGACAAAGATTTTTACGTAATCAATAAAATTGGATGATGCCATGTCTATATCTTAATTGCTTGATAAATAAGTAGTTGAAGTTTAACAAGTTTAGGTTAAAAATCAGCCGAACGGCAAATTTAGAGAATGTATTTTTTTAAACTATATATTATTAACATCTTTTTGATGTAAGAGGGTAAATTCTTTTAATTTGAGTACAATGGTAGACAAACAAAAAAGCACACGATACAGAGATCATGTGCTTTTTTCTACTGAATTATAATTCAGATTATAGAGATTCAATTGCAGTACAAGCATTTTCGAAAATTTCTTCGATAGTACCTACACCATTAATTGATTTGAATTTTCCTTGTCCTTCGTAGAAATTAGCTACAGGAGCAGTTTTGTTATTGTATTCTTGAACACGGTTACGGATCAAGTCTTCGTTTTGGTCGTCAGTACGGCCAGAAGTTTCACCACGCTTTAAAATACGTTTAGTTAACTCTTCCTCGTCAACCTCTAAAGCTACCATACCAGAAATAGAGATATCGTTACTTGCCATCAATTGGTCTAAAGCTTCTGCTTGAGCTACTGTACGAGGGAAACCATCAAAGATAAATCCGTTACCAGATCTATGATCTTTGATCTTAGAGTCGATCATACCAATAACCACTTCATCAGGAACTAATTGACCTTGGTCCATCAATTCTTTTGCTTTTAACCCTAGTGGAGTGCCTGCAGCAATTTCTCCACGAAGTAAATCACCTGTAGAAAGGTGTGTTAATTCGTACTTCGCTTTGATTTTGTCACTTTGAGTACCTTTACCAGCACCTGGAGGGCCAAATAATACAAGATTGATCATGTTGAAAAGTTTATTTTTGTATTTAATTTATCTTCACGATTTAATTAAGAGATACCCTCTTAAACGGCAAAAGTATAAAAAATACCGAATTAATTGTATGATAACGCCTTGTAATTTAAAATTGATGTCTTGGAAAAAGGAATATTTATCAAATAAGTATCAATAATGCTTTTAAATCGGTTGAAATAAAAATTAAATATTGATTTTGAGGTTGTTCCTTAAAATGCTCAGAGCTTTACTCATTCTTTTTTCTATTGCTTTGACACTAACGTCTAATCGATCACTAATCTCAGCATATGTTAAGCCTTCCATTCTGTTCATTAGAAAGACCTCTTTACTTTTTTCAGGAATCTGATTTATCGTTTTCTCTAGAGTATGTTGAAACTCATTCAATTCCATTTTAAACTCAGGATTGGTTTCAGTTTCTCCGTCTTTTTTATTTTGTTTTTGCTCGAATTGTAACACCACTTTATTGTGTTTGATGTAATTCATAGCAAGGTTATTGGCAATAGTATAAAGATAGGTTTTAGCGGTATCTTTAATAACTTTTTCTCTAGCTTCCCAAAATTTAATATAGGCTTCTTGTGCGATATCTTCTGCTGCATCGATATCGCCTAATTTATAATAAATGAAGTTTTTAATACTTTCGAAATATTGATCAAAAAGTATTTTTAGATCTTGCTCATTTATTTTGGGGTGTTTGGAATCTTTTATGTTTTTAGACGTCACTTTTAGTTGTAAAATGAATAGAGAAGTTGCTTAAAATATAAAAATTAAGCTATTGTAGCTATTATGTAAGATGCTTTCAGTAACTAAATTATAAAATTTTATGGGATTATACTTATTATTCGTTTCCTTTTGATTGTTGATCAAATAAAGTATTGTAATGCCCTTTTATCTCAATTAACTCATCATGAGTACCTTGTTCTACTATTTTACCCTCATGTAAGACAAGAATTTTATCCGCTAATTTTGCAGAAGAAACTCTGTGAGAGATTATAATTGATGTTTTATTACGCATCACTCTCTGAAGGTTATTTAAAATAAGGTTTTCAGTTTTAGTATCAACAGCTGATAAACTATCATCTAGTACCAATACTTTTGGATTTCCTAAGATAGCTCTCGCAATTGTAGTTCTTTGTTTTTGCCCTCCGGATAATGTTATACCTCTTTCTCCTACGAGAGTATCTAAGCCTAATTCCATTTGTTGAATGTTCTCATAAAGGCCAGCGTCTTTTGTTGCTTGAATGATCTCTTCTTCAGAAGCATCAGTTTTAGCAAAGGCAATGTTATTTCTTAATGTATTAGAGAACAAGAATACATCCTGAGGGGCCATGTTTATTTGAGATCGAATATCATGTAAATTGTATTCTTTAAGATCTTTTCCGTCAATAAGTATTTGGCCAGATGTAGGATCGTATAATCGAGAAATTAGGTTGGCAACTGTACTTTTTCCAGAGCCAGTAGTTCCCAAAATCGCTAAAGTTTTCCCAGATTCAATTTCAAATGATAGTTCATTCAATGCTTTAATACCAGAGTCAGGATACACCAAAGAAACTTTATCAAATCTTAAATTACCTTCGATATTAATTTTATCATTTGATGTCGAAACAATATCTGGCGCTTCATTTAAAAACTCATTAATTCTTTTTTGAGAAGCAGCAGCTCTTTGTACAATACTAGTTACCCATCCTAAAGAAGTAACGGGCCATGTTAGTAAAGTCACATACATAATGAACTCTGCAATAACACCAGGCGTAATAGTTCCTTTTTCTACTTCAATGCCACCAACATAAACCGTTAGTATAGTTGATAAGCCAATGAGGAAAAGCATTAATGGATAAAACATAGAGTTGACCTTGGCCAATTCTAACTGTCTATTCTGATATTCAGTAGCATTTTCATCAAACTGAGATAAGGATTCTTTTTCTCTAACAAAAGCTTTAATGACTCTAATTCCAGAAAATGCTTCTTGAACAAACGTAGACATAGAAGACAATTGCTGCTGAATAAGTTCAGATTTTTTATTGATGATATTGTTAACAAAGTAAATACTGATTGAAAGCAAAGGAAGAGGGAATAATGCCCAAAAAGTTAAGGTCGGATTAATACTCAACATGATCCCAATGGTTAATATAAATGAGATCACCATGTTTATTGAATACATAATTGCAGGTCCCAAATACATTCTCACTTTACTAACATCTTCAGAGATCCTAGCCATTAAGTCACCAGTATTATTTCTACGGTAAAAGCTTAAAGTCAATTTTTGATAATGCTCGAAAATATCATTTTTCAAATCATATTCAATCAAACGAGACATCACAATGATGGTCTGACGAACTAAGAAAAGAAAAACACCTCTTAAAAGAGCCATCAATACAATTAGACCTCCATACAACAAAACTGTTTGAAAGAAATCATCAATAAAAACACTGTGTTGAGCGGTTCCTTTTAATAATTCTTGAGTTTTGAAAGTATCAATTACTAAATCTAGAGCATACCTTACTACTTGAGCAGGAGCAATAGCAAAAATGTTAGACACAATCATAAAGATGATCCCTAAGGTCAACCTAAAACCGTATCGAATGATATATTTATTTAAGAAAGCGAGTTCCTTCATGCTTCTTTAAGAAATCTTTTTTGAAAGATAAGTGGGATTATTGTTCACACAAAATATCGAAACACAAATGTAACCAAATAGTTTAAAGTTGATGTTAAAGTGATGTCACGATAAAGGAAATTTAAACTTAAAATCCTCAAAAAATTATATAAGAAGCATTATTTCTAAATAAGTTTTAATATTTCTTTCTAAAATGTTATGCTTGCATACCATTTATTTCTATATTTGAAAACACACACACCAAATAATACATCACAAAAGTAAAATGAAAGCATGGAGGGATTGCGTAGATCTGAGAGAAAGAAGCAGTCAATTGACTTAAGTATCAAAGCAACATGGTTAGGAATATCAAAGATGTACAATCTTTTAGGTCAACCGTATGATATTTCCCACTCAATTGGATTTGTACTATTAAATATAGACCCTATTGATGGTACGCCTGCCACTAAAATTGCTCCTTTAATGGGGATGGAGGCAAGGAGTTTAACTAGAATGTTGAAAAGCTTTGAGGAAAAAGGTTTGATTGTTAGAATTCCTGATCAACATGATAAACGAAAAGTGATTATCAAATTGACGGAATTTGGACAAGCCAAAAGGGAAATGTCAAAACAGACGGTGAAAGTCTTTCAGAGAAGAGTAGAAGAAAAAGTTTCCCCCGATGAATTAGGCGTTTTTTTTCATGTGATGGAACAAATCAATGATGTAATTAAAGACCCTAAAAGGCAGATGTTTGAGGAAATTCGTGATCGATTAAAAGAATTTGGTATCACTGAAGACAAATTGAACAAATAATCTGCAACTATCTATCTCGATTCAATTTTGAATATCCATAAATAAACAACACAAATCGGTAAACCGATGAAGAAAAGAACTATCAGGAAAGTAGCAGTACTTGGCTCCGGTGTTATGGGGTCACGTATCGCATGTCACTTTGCGAATGTAGGTGTCGAGGTCTTGCTTTTAGACATCGTACCTAGAGAATTATCAGAGGCTGAAGCAGCCAAAGGGCTTACAATGGAAAGTAAAGCTTTTCGTAACAAAATTGTAAACGATGCCCTAAAAACAGCATTAAAATCTAAACCGGCTCCTGTATACAAAAAAGGAGTAGAAAAATTAATTTCTACGGGTAACTTTACAGACGATATGTCTAAAATTGCTTCGTGCGATTGGACTATTGAAGTAGTTGTCGAAAACTTAGATATTAAGAAAAAAGTATTTGAGGAAGTAGAAAAATATAGAAAGCCGGGCACCCTTATCACATCTAATACATCGGGTATTCCGATGAAATTTATGTGTGAAGGCAGAAGTGAAGATTTTGTCAAGAACTTCTGTGGTACACACTTCTTTAACCCTCCCCGTTATTTAAGACTATTGGAAGTTATTCCAGGTCCATCAACTGATCAAGAAGTAGTAGATTTCTTGATGAATTATGGTGATGTACACTTGGGTAAAGAAACAGTACTGTGTAAGGATACAGCAGCATTTATTGCCAACCGTATTGGTGTTTATGCGATCATGTCTGGAATGCACACAATTCAAGACATGGGCTTAAAAGTAGGTGAAGTAGATAAACTTACAGGTCCAATTATCGGTAGAGCAAAATCAGCAACATTCAGAACTATGGATGTGGTTGGTCTAGATACTACCGTTAAGGTATCGAATAACCTTTTTGCAGGTTTACCAAATGATGAATCAAAAGATCGATTTGTACTTCCTAAAATAGTTAGTGAACTAAACGATCGTCAGTGGTTTGGTGATAAAACTAAACAAGGTTATTACAAAAAGACAAAAGATGATAACGGTAAAAAAGTTATCCTTGAGTTAAACCTTGAAACGTTTGAGTATGGCCCTAAATCAAAGGCTAAATTCAAAGCATTAGAAGCAGTAAAAGATCTTGAAAATGTAAGAGAACGTATTCCTGTTCTTTTAAATTTTGAAGATAAAGCAGGTGATTTTTATAGAAAAACATTCTACGATATCTTCAGATACTGTACTAACAGAATTCCAGAAATTGCTGACGAATTATTTAGAATAGATGAAGCAGTAGCAGCAGGTTTTGCTTGGGAGTTAGGTCCTTTTGAAACATGGGATTTACTTGGAGTAAAAGAAACGGCTGAAAAGATGGAAGCAGCAGGTGAAAAACCAGCTGATTGGGTGTACGAAATGCTTGAGGCAGGACATACTTCTTTCTATAAAAATGAAGGTCGTCAGAGCTGGTATTATGATATTCCATCGAAATCTTACAAAGTTGTTCCTGGTACAGAGTCTCTTGTAATGTTAGAAACATTGAGAGGAGAAAATGTAGTTTGGAGTAATGCTGGAGCAACATTATTTGATATTGGCGATGGCGTATTGAACCTTGAATTCCACACTAAGATGAATGCTTTAGGGCAAGAAAACTTAGAAGGAGTAAATACGGCAATTTCTATTGCAGAAGAAAAAGGGTATAAAGGCGTTGTAATTGGTAACGAATCTGCCAATTTCTCTGCAGGAGCAAATCTAGCAATGCTATTCATGTTTGCATGTGATCAGGAATACGATGAAATCAATCTAATGATTGCTCAGTTCCAGAAAACAATGATGCGTGCTCGATATTCTTCAGTTCCGGTAGTGGCAGCAACATCAGGATTAGCTTTAGGTGGTGGTTGTGAATTATCAATGCATTGTGATGCAGTTCAAGCACATGCTGAAACCTATATGGGTCTAGTAGAAGTTGGTGTAGGTTTAATTCCAGCAGGTGGCGGTACTAAAGAGTTGGCTCTTCGAGTTTCAGACCAATTAAAATCAGGAGATCCTGAGTACAACCGTTTACAAGATGCATTTATGAACATCGCAACAGCAAAAGTGGCTACTTCTGCTGAAGAAATGCGAAACATGGGCTTCATGAATGAGGCATCAAGAATAACTTTAAACCGTAAACGTGTGATTGCGGATGCTAAAACGAGGGTCTTAGAACTTTCAGCTTTAGGATACGCAGAGAAAAATCAGCGTAGAGATATTAAAGTTCAAGGTCGTGGTGGTATGGCTTTATTCGAGGCAGGTATTGCCGGAATGGAGTATGCAAATTGGGCTTCAGAGCATGACGCAAAGATTGCTAGAAAGCTAAATTATGTGATTAATGGTGGCGATTTATCATCACCAACTTACGTTTCTGAACAATACTTATTGGACTTAGAGCGTGAGGCATTCTTAAGTTTATCAGGAGAAAAGAAAACATTGGAGCGTATCCAAAGTATCATCTTTAAAGGTAAACCACTTAGAAACTAATCATCAAAAATTAACCACAGATCATTAATTAGAGAAAAATGGAAGCTTATATCGTAGCAGGTTATAGAACAGCGATCGGCAAGGCGAAAAAAGGGGGATTTCGATTCACACGTCCTGACGATTTAGCAGCAGATGTTATCCAACATCTAGTCCAAAGTGTTCCGGCTTTGGATCCTACAAGAATTGACGACCTTATTGTTGGTTGTGCAATTCCAGAAGCAGAACAAGGAATGCAAATGGCAAGAATGATTTCATTGTTGGCTTTTGCTCCTGATAATTTAAAGGTACCGGGTGTAACTGTAAACCGTTATTGTGGTTCGGGTGTTGAAACTATTTCAATGGCTGCTGCAAAAATTAGAGCAGGTATGGCTGATTGTATTATTGCAGGTGGTACTGAGTCTATGTCTATGGTTCCAATGATGGGATACAAGACAGGCTTAAATTATAAAATAGCTACTGAGACCCCTCAATACTACCTAAATATGGGTTTAACTGCAGAAGAGGTAGCAAGAGAATACGGAATTGACCGTGACGAAGCGGATGAATTTGCAGTGAAATCTCATGAAAAAGCATTGTCTGCAATTAAAGAAGGAAAGTTTAAAGACGAGATTGTTCCAATCACTGTTAAAGAAACGTATTTGGAAGGTGATCGTAAGAAAACAAGAGAGTTTGTAGTCGATACAGATGAAGGACCTCGAGTTTCTGATGCAGCTGGTTTAGGTCGTTTAAAGCCTGCTTTTAAGCAAGGAGGACAAGTAACCGCTGGTAATTCTTCACAAACTTCGGACGGAGCCGCTTTTGTTATGGTGATGTCTGAACGTTTAGTAAAAGAATTAAAATTGGAGCCTATTGCCAGAATGGTGTCATATGCATCGGCAGGGGTAGATCCTAGAATAATGGGTATCGGACCTGTAGAAGCAATTCCAAGAGCATTGGCTCAAGCAGGTTTAAAAGCGTCTGATATCGATCAAGTTGAATTGAATGAAGCATTTGCCGCTCAATCTTTAGCAGTTATCAAAAATATTGATATTGATCCTAATATCATCAATGTTAACGGCGGAGCGATTGCATTAGGGCATCCACTAGGTTGTACAGGTGCAAAACTCTCAGTTCAATTATTTAACGAAATGCGACGCCGTAATCAGAAGTACGGTATGGTCACTGCTTGTGTAGGTGGTGGTCAAGGTGTTGCAGGTATTTATGAATTATTGAAATAATATACTCGCATAATATATAATTTGAAAGTTGTGAAAAGGGCATTCTTAAGGATGCTCTTTTTTTTATTTAAAAGATCGCTCAAAGAAAAAGTTCCAAAGGGTTTACCCGAATTATTTTCTTGAGTATATTAAAAATGAAGTGGCTTAAAGAGGTATTTAAGTGTCATAAGAATAATAGAGACAGTCTAAATGTTTCTATCTTTTTAAATTAATCATGATCTTAACCTCAATAAATGCTTTTTTATTGAAAAATGACGATTAACTTTGTTCTATGAACTTTAAAAACAATTTGCGGAGGTACGTTTGGTCATTTCTACCTCTATTTATTTTTTTAGTGACACCTTCTTGTAGAGATTGTGATGCCTATTCTAATCCATCATCATATGCATTAGGTGCTTTTTATGATAAAAATAACCCTACATCGGCTGTTAATATTGATTTTGAGTCAATTAATGGGATCGGTGGTGCTGAATTATCACCCATGTCAAATGGTAAGATTTTATTGCCTTTAAAAGTAACGGAACGTCAGACAGGTTTTTCTTTTATTACCTCAGGTCTTACAGATACCACTTATATAGATTATTCTACTACAGTTAAAGTCAATGGCCCTGATTGTGGTGCTTTTGAACAATTTACTGGATTAGGAGTCTCTAGAGATCCAAATGCAGCTGGACAGCCTTCATATTCTGGAGCGACAGGTGCTCTTTTTGATTCAGTAGTGGTTATAAGTAGTACTGTGTCTGCAGATACAGCAAATGAAAATATTCAATTTTTAATTGATATTTGTGATGCAAATACTAAGACTGTTAGTAGAAATTTAATTGTTACTTTCTACGATCTTCAAACAAATAATCCAAGAGAGCTTCAGTTTACCTCAATTCATGTAAAAGGTAAAGATGCTGATCCAATATATACTGATGCTGATAAATTTAGTACTATTTATCTTCCATTAGAATCAAATACGGAAACAATTTTTGAATTTAGGATTGGAGAAGATGATTCAGATCCTAATACAATAACACAGGAATTAAAGGTACGCTTTAATAATTCTACGGTTATAAGTGATGATGAAACAGGTTGTATTTTTACAAATGGAACAGGTTCAGTAACTTTAGTAAGTAATAATATTGAGGGCGACGATTTTATTTTCACAAAAGATTCAATCTTTCAAAAAATGTCCGTGGATAGAAAAACAGTAAACACAAATCCGAATTTCCCTAATGTTAAGTTATATAACTAGATATAAAATAATTTTCAGTCTTTTGTTATCACTTTTTTTGTGTAGTCTGGTTGTCGATGCTCAAACACTTGACGATGATATAGAACAAGGTGAAACAATGGCGGATTCTTTGGATGCTGAACAAGACACAACAGCGGTAGAACCTTGGCCTTTAAATAAAAAAGGAGAACCAAAAGGATCTGGCTATTTCGTCGTGTCAGGAATTCGATTTGGGACAGATTTACGTCCTTTGGTAAGTTCATTATCAGAAAAAGACATGACTGCTTACACCTTTTATGGTGATGTCATGATTAGAAATCAATGGTATGTAACAGCTGAATATGGATACATGGATCGCACACGAAGTAGTGTAGAAACGAATGTGTTTAATTATCAATCTACAGGAAGTTTTTATCGTTTTGGATTAGAATATAATTTGATGAGAAAAGCATCTGTAGATAGTGGCTTGTCTATTGGTTTAAAATATGCAAACTCTACTTTTGATCAATCGGCAGATTATTATAGTACTGGAAATGGTTATTGGGGAGAGGGTGCTACTTTAAAAAGCTTATCAGAAAAAAATGTAAATGTTGATTGGTTTGAATTTGTAGTTAGTCTAAAATTAGCCTTGTGGAAAGGTTTAACAGCTGATTTTGGTTTTGCCTATAATATCAAAAAAGATTTTCCTGCAACAGCAATTACCAAAAACGATATTCCAGGATGGTATTTTAATAAAGATGATCGATCTAGATTAAATTTTCATTATCGTCTTTTATATAGAATTCCATTATTACCACTTTATACTCAGGAACGCCCTAGAAGAAGATAGTTTTTATTACTATTTTTAATTATATCTCTGAAATTGCTTAATTGGTGATATCTATTTTATTAATAGATAAAATCAATTAAATAACACTTACTCTTCAATCTCTTATGACAAAAAGTATTTTTTCAATCTTGCTATTTCTGTGTGGAGGATTTTTATTCGCACAAGAAAATTCAGGTCCAGACCCAAGGTTACTAGATTTTAATAGTAATGAACAAAAAGGACAATGGTATACTTCATTAACTGTACAAGTATCATCTAGTAATGCTTCAGAAGAAGATCAATTTATTAGACAGTTACATGCACAGGATAATGGGAGTTTTGAAATAGGTACCCAAGGGGGATATTTTATTCGAGACTTTTTTATGGTGGGTGTAGAATTTTCATACGACCGTAGACAAAAAAATGAAATATATACCTCTAATAATGTAAGGACACATTTAAAGTCTGTAAGTCAAGGTTTTTACATTGCACCTTTTATTCGAAATTATATTCCTTTATCAAAAAATAGGAGGTTTAGCATATTCAACCAAACATCATTACAAGTTGGGTTCGGAACAGGTTTAAAACAAACAGAAGCTAATGATGATATCGATAAAGTGAAAACAGATAGAATTACTTTAGGTATTGGAATTCAACCAGGTTTAGCTGCTTTCATCGTTGATAATTTTGCTTTTGAAGCATCTGTTGGTCTTTTAGGTTTAGAAATGGATCATTCTCAATCAGTTAAAAATTATACTGAAGAATCAAATAGAACCGATTTTGATCTAAACTTTAAAGTAAACTTACTTCAAATTAAACTAGCTGTGGCTTATTATTTCTAGACTTATGAAAAAAATAAACTATTTAATGGTAATCACTTTTAGTATTGTGTTTACCTCTTGTATTGATTGGGACTATTTTGGGTTATCTTCTAATGGTGAAATAGTAACTTTTGAGTTGGAACAACAATCAGGAACATCTGAGATTGATTCTTTGAATCGTTTAATTTTGGTTCCTTTAGATACTATTGTAGATCGTACAAGTTTAGCCCCAACTAAAATTGTAACATCTAATCTAGCTACCATTAAGCCTGGTGTTGGAGAATCTCAAAATTTTTTAGATACTGTGAATTATGTTGTTACCGCAGAGAATGGTGAACAAACAGTTTGGAAAGTGGCTATTAAAGAAGCCGAAAACCAAGTGCCATTTTCTGATTTTACTACTTGGTTTGAGGAGGAGAGTGGTAATAGCAGCTATTTTTTACCAGGAAATAGTTTAGAATCGTCTCCTTGGCGATCAGGTGATAAAGGAGCTGCAGAGGTAAATATTCCAACTTACCCAAGAACGTTAATTCCTTTACCAAGTGCAGAAAATGCTGAATATGCTAAATTAGAGACTAAAGAACCGATTAAAGGTATTCTTGCAGCAGGATCACTATTTGTTGGAAATATTCAGGGAAGTGGTTTCACAGATGTACAAATTGATTTTGGCTATCCATTTACGAGTAAACCAGTGAGTTTTTCGGTATCAATACAGTATTTACCACAATCTTATCAAAAAGATGGGCAGACTATCATGGATCAAAAAGATGTTTATGTTCTATTACAGGTGAGGGAAGATGGAAAGAGATATCGTTTAGGAACAGCTTGGTTACCTAGGAGTTCAGATGAACTGAGTGAATGGACTGAAATCACTGTTCCATTGGTATTTGGTCAAAGTGATTCTTTTGAATCTTACATGCAGCCATCACCGAGTAAAGAAGAATTACCAGAGGTAGGATATTACTCTGAAACAAATGTTAGACCTACTCATATTATTATCGTTTTTGCATCAAGTGCTGAAGGAGCAGATTTAGTAAGTGGAGGTGTAGGTAGTATTTTAAAAATTAAAGATTTCAAATTGAATTATTAAGATTCATAGAGAAGATAAGTACTAAGTAAAATATCTATTTTTTATAATGTCTATATTTATTTATGTTTCATAATAACGATTGTTTTTAATGTATCGTTTTTTAGTACTTAAAGGTTAATGAAAAAAAGGTTGACTCATAATTCGATGAGTCAACCTTTTTTTATTTACTTTTCGGAGCTAGTTTTATATTATACTTCATAGACTTTACAGTTCTGAACTTTGATAAATCAGGAATAGCATAATTCTTTTTCTCAAAGCCATCTTCTTCAACAAAGAAGTAGTAACGTTTGTTTTTATTGATCTCTAGCTTATAGTTACCTTCACCATCAGATTTAATATAGATGTTTTCTTCTTCGTTAGGAGAGATAAATACTAATTCTATATTTCTAAGAACTTCGCCACTTTCTTTATTGGTAACTTTACCATATAGTTTAACCTTCTTTTCTAGAGGTTCTATCACTAATGTTTTCTCGATATGTTCTTCCCCAAAAATTCCCACTGTAGAGATATCAGTTGCTTTCATACGTTTATAACCAAAGGCAGATGGGAATATTTCATAATTAGATTCATTTGAAATATCAAATTCAAAGCTACCATTATTATCAGTCCTTTTTGTAACCAATGCATTGGTTTCTTTATTCTTTAAACTGACCATGATTTTAGGTAATGGAGATCTAGTGTCCTTAGAAATCACTTTACCTTTTAATTTCATTTCCTCAACCACAAAAAGGTTTTTATGGTCGTCAGTCAGTAACCTAGAAACATTAATTTCTTTTACATTTAATTGATAGATGTCGTTACCACCTTTACCCCCAATTCTATTGGAAGTGAAATATCCTACTCTTTTTACTGGGTTTAAAATCAATCCGTAGTCATCATACTTAGAATTGATTGGTTCACCTAAGTTAGCTATATCAAATGGGTGTCCATCTTTCATTATACACTCATAAAGATCTAAACCACCCATACCATTATGACCATCAGAGGCAAAATAAAGTGTACCGTCTTTATGAATAAAAGGACTTACTTCATCACCTTTAGAATTAATAACTGGTCCTGCATTAATAGGATAGGTCCATTGTCCTTTAAAAAGGTAACTGATATAAATATCGGTTCCTCCATAACCACCATCCATATCTGATACAAAGTAAAGTACTTTACCATCATTACTTATACTAGGTTCAGAAATTGAATAATGTTCATTGTTAAAAGGAAGTTCTTTATTTTCTTTCCAAACATTTTCACCTAAAATATCCATCAAGAATAATTTATGTTGGGCCACTTTTGTATTCGGTAAATCGGCAGAATACATTGTAGCAATCACTTGCTCTTGGTTAATTTGAAATGCAGAATGATGATGAAATTTGTTTAGAACAGTAGTGTCAATATTTACAGGTCTTGTTTGCTCATTTCTATACAGATCGTGTAAAGGAGCATAATAAAGATTGTAGTAAGACTTTCTATTTTTTTTATTGAAATGTTTCCTATCATTTCTATCAGTAGTATAAATTAATCCCCCGTAATAGAAGTTAGGAGATTTTTCTGATCCTTCTGTATTAATTGCTAAATTCTGAATACTGTATCGATCTTTATACTTTGCAAACGTAGAATTATTAGTAGTAGACGCTGTGTTATTTGTTCTTTGGTTGGATCTGTAGGTAATTGGAACATATGTTTCGTTGCTTTTATGTAACCATGAAAGATCTTTTGGAGCTTTATTTTTAGAAAGAATATATCTTAATCTAAAATGAACAGTATTGAATCCATCATTAGAGCTATTACTTCCTCTTTTATCTCCAGGTCCAAACCTTTGATCGGGTACTTGTCTTGGTTCACCTGTCAATACTGCAACACTTTCTCTTGAGCGATCTGCCATTGCCGCGGCCACTTTATTATTTCCAAAATGCGCATCTCCAACATAAGCTCTACTTACATCATCTAAATAATCTGTAGAAGTAAATCTGGCCGTCCATTCAACACCAAGGTCTAATCTTTCGTTAATCTTAAAGTTGGCGCCTATACCGAAAGGAATGGCCAAAGCAGTTGTACTATATCTAGGTCTCGTATTTTCCTTTCCTTGCCCCTCTGTACCTAATGGTCTTAAATGTACCCATGTGTTTCCATAAGGTTCAGTAGTCATTCCTTCTGGATTATGAAACATCAATGTAGCTCCAGTTAAAATATAAGGAGTAACTAACCTTCTTTGGGAGAAGTGACCTGAATGAGGTAGAATATCAAATTGTACTAATCCTGATAATTGAAAAATATCATTTCTAAAGTGAAGGTTTCTATTGTATTCAAAAGTACCAACAGAAGCTGTTTGTGCATCATCACCACTTATTCTTGTCCAACTACCTTCAGCTCTTACAGAAAATCTATGTGATAATCTTTTTTCTAAAGCACTACCAAAACTTCCACCTTTCATATTCCATTGAGATGAAAAAGGAGATCGAGAAGGTGTTAAATCACCAAAATAGTTTCCCCAACCTCCAAAAAAGGTCAAGGCCCAATGTTTGTCTGTTGAAGGAGCAAAATTTCCATTTTTCTGAGCAAAAGAAGAAAAATGAAATCCGAAGAGAAATAAGAATAATAGTAGAAGACTTTTAGTGTAATAGTTCATAAAAAATTATCTCAAGTGATAATAGAATAAAGAAGTTTGATACGAAGTATTAGATGAGAGTACAAAAACTATTCTCCAATTGTCTGAAGTTGATCTGAAGTAAGAATATTTACCTTTTTAGTAGAGGATAAAGCAGTTCTAATCATGCTTTTGGCTACTTTTTTTCCATTAATACCTTGATATTTTTTTGGAATTATAGGTCGAAGAACTTTGTTTAATATTTTACCTAAATCTTCTCCTAATCGAGTTTCATCTCTATCTCCTATCAATAACGAAGGTTGATAGATGTTTAGTACATCAAAATTTAGTTTTATTACTTCTTCTTGAACCTCCCCTTTTACTCTGTTATAATATACTTTTGAATTTTTATTACTACCCATTGCAGTAACTACATTGAAAGATGAAACCTGTATCTTTTTAGATAATTCAGCAAAAGCAATAACAAAATTGTAATCAACTTGATAGAATGCTTCTTTTGAACCAGCTTTTTTCATTGTAGTACCTAAACAGCAAAAAGCATCGGTAATGTCTTCTTTTATTTCAAGATTAGAAATATTATCAAGGTTGGTAATCACCTCAGAAACTTTAATATGTGGCTGGCCAAGTGGTCTTCTGGCAATAGAGATGATCTTACGGTATTGGTCAGATTCAATTAATTCATTAATAAGCGAAGTACCAATAAGACCTGTACCGCCAATTATAAGGGCAATTCTTTGTTTCATACTTTATTAAAAAATGCTACAATCAAAAATACAAAAAATATTGAAGTTGTATACAAGTGTTTTTCAATTGTCTTTATCAGGTAATTTGAAGGGGTATATTCATTAAATAATTATAATGTTATTATAAATTTTGATGCAAGGGTTATCAATTCAATCATTACCTTTGTAAAAGTTTTAAATAAAAAGCTCTAAGAGCAATATGAAAGTATATCAAAGATTAGTTAAGATTACCGGTAACTTCACTGGTTTCTTTTTTCCATACATTGGAGTAACCCTGTTAATGAGTGTATTCAGTCTTCTGAATTTCACAATGATGATTCCTCTTTTAGATGTATTATTCAATAGTGATACCTCATTCCAAATACCTGAAACTCGCCTTACATTAGATCAATTTCAATTTGATATTACTTTTATAAAAGATTATATGTACCAAGAGTTTGGTATTTTAATGATCGAACATGGTAAACTAAGTGCTTTAATGTTAATCTGTGGTTTTACTATTATTGCCTCTTTTGCTACTAATATATTCAGGTATATTGAAAGAAGAATGGCGGAATCTTATAAAAGAAACGCTATTGCCAATCTTAGAACATCAATTTTTGATAAGGTATTAACCTTGGATATAGGCTACCTTACAAACAATAGAAAAAGTGATATCATAGCACGATCAACAACAGATGTTGGAGAATCTGAAGCTGCTTTTGGATCAATAGTCACTTTTATTAAAGATCCTGTAATGTTGATTTTCTTTTTTGGAACATTGGTTTACCTATCTCCAACAATGACCATGTTTGTATTTTTGATTTTACCTCTATCAGGTATATCTATTGGATTAATTTCAAAAAAGCTAAGATCAGTTTCTCACAACTTACAAGAAATTACAGGTAATATACTTGGTGTGCTTGATGAAACTATTGTAGGTATGAGAGTAGTAAAAGGGTTTAATGCAGACAAATATGTATCTAAATCTTTTGAAAAAAGTAATCAAGGATATGTTAAAGAATTTACGAAATATGCCTCAAAAAGAGAATTGGCTTCACCATTATCAGAAGCAATGGGGGTATTATTTGTAGGTATTCTTTTATACTTAGGAGGAACAATAGTTTTATCGGAAGACCCTTCTTTATCAGCAGCAGAATTTATGGCATATTTAGTACTTTTTACTCAAGTATTAAATCCTGTAAAAGCGATATCAGGGAATATTAGTAGTATTCAAAGAGGGATTGCAGCTACAGAGAGAATCTTTGAATTATTAGATGCTGACACAAAAATAAAAGATAAAGAAAATGCAAAATCTTTAGATTCTTTCCAAGAAGGTATCACTTTCGAAGATGTACGTTTTGCATATGAAGATAATGATGTTTTAAAAGGCATAGATTTTAACCTTAAAAAAGGACAGATGTTAGCATTAGTAGGTCCTTCTGGAGGAGGTAAATCTACTATTGCAGATTTGATTCCACGTTTTTATGATCCACGTCAGGGATCAGTGAAAATTGATGGTCACGATATCAAAGATTATACTTTAAATAGTTTAAGAGAACATATGGGTATTGTTACTCAAGAATCTATTCTATTTAATGATACGATCTATAACAATATAGCTTTTGGTGCTAAAACTACTTTAGAAGAAGTTAAAAAAGCAGCAAAAATTGCAAATGCCCACGAGTTCATTGAAAAAACTGATGATGGGTATGAAACTGTAATTGGAGATAGAGGATCTAAATTATCTGGAGGTCAAAGGCAAAGGTTAAGTATTGCTCGTGCCATTTTAAAGAATCCTGAAATTTTAATTTTAGATGAAGCGACTTCTGCTTTGGATACAGAATCAGAAAAATTAGTTCAAGATGCCATTCAACATTTAATGAAAGGAAGAACTGTTCTTGTGATTGCCCATCGTTTATCTACAATTCAAGAAGCAGATAAAATTTTAGTAATTAAAGAAGGAGAGGTTGTTGAACAAGGTACTCATGTTGATTTAATGAGTAAAGAGAACGGCATTTATAAGAAACTTCAGGAAATGCAGGAATATACGCAATAGATGGAGCAGAAAATTAAAAATATATCGGCGATAATGATTTTAAAGAATGCTGAAAATTCTTTAATCACTACGCTTAACTCTCTTGAAAACTTTGAAGAAGTAGTCATTCTTGATAATGGTTCAACTGATAAATCTTTAGACATTGCAGCAATGTATGACAATGTGAAAGTTTATCATTCTGAATTTATTGGTTTTGGTCCATTAAAGAACTTAGCTGCTTCACATGCAACAAATGATTGGGTGTTTTCTATTGATTCTGACGAGGTACCCGATGAGCAATTACTAAATGAAATTAAGAGTTTTGACCTTACTAAGTTAGACAATGTTGGTCTGATGCACCGATCTAATGAATATTTAGGTAAAGTAATTTCCGGTACAGATTGGGGAAATGAATTTGTTACTAGATTATTCAATAGAAAATCAACACAGTTTACTAATGCCGAAGTACATGAAACTGTGGAAACTGATCATCTTAAGAAAGTTAATCTTAAAGGAAACTTACTTCATGAGTCTTATACCTCAATAGATGAGATCATCACTAAAATGCAATTGTATACAGGGTTGTATGCAAAGCAAAACTGTGGTGAGAAGAAGGTTAGTCCATTTATGATTATCATTAAATCAATCTTTGCTTTTTTTAGAAGTTATTTTCTGAAAAGTGGTTTTAAGTTTGGTTGGAGAGGTTTACTAATATCTTCTTATATAGGAATTGATGTGTTTTTTAAATATTTCAAACTGTTTGAATTAAATTATAAAAACAAGTATTACTCAAACAAGAAAAAGGTATTAGTAGATTTTGAACGATTGAAATATCCTAATTGTGGATTGGGTCAAGTGAGTATTAATTTTTCTAATCAATTGGCTAAAATTCAAGACGAAGCAATTCAGTGGGAGTTTTTATTATCGTCAAAAGATAGAAAGAAATACATTGGTAATAGTAGAGATATTTTATTTAGGTATCATGATTTCATGACCAAAAATGGTGTAAAATCCATTGATTCAGATATTGATTTGTTTCATCTAACCCATCAGGTGACAAATTATAAAGCAGTAAATGCAAAGAAGAATATTTACACTATACATGATTTGAATTTTTTGAATGAAAAAGGAGAAAGTCATTCTCAAAAAACATTAAAAAAAATTCAAGAGGCAGTAGATCGATCTGATGTTGTTACTGTAATATCTGAATTCACTAAAAATGTTGTGCTTCAGAATATATCAATACCTAAAGAAAAGCCTGTCAAAGTAATCTATAATGGAGTTAAATCTCCAATATTAGATAGTTCTATTCGACCAGATATGGTTGATGAATCCCCTTTCTTTTTTACTATAGGTACAATTATGCCTAAGAAAAATTTCCATACTCTTGTGGAAATGATGGAACATGTGACATCAAATCATAAGCTTTATATCGCAGGTAATTTAGAAAAACCCAAATATGTACAACAGATATTGGATTTAATTGTGGAGAAAGGATTAGAAAATAAAATTATCCTTTTGGGTCCAATTAAAGATGAAGAAAAGTCATATTTGTTTAAAAATTGCGAGGCATTTTTATTTCCATCCTTGTTAGAAGGTTTTGGTTTACCGATAATAGAGTCGATGTATGCTAAAAAACCTACTTTTTCTTCTAATAAAACGTCATTACCCGAGATAGGGAAAAACCATGTCTATTATTGGGAGACTTTTGATCCAAAATATATGGCAAAAGTATTAAAAGAAGGTTTGGAGGATTTTAATAAGGATAAAGAGAATAAAGAAAAAGAAATATTTGAGTATGCTTCTCAATTTACTTGGGAGAAAAATGCAGAAGAATATCATCAGTTGTATAAGGATTTGTTAGAATTATAATATGAAGCAAAAGATACTTATTGATTTAGATAAGCTAAAAATACCTTATTGTGGTCTTGGTAATGTGTCTATTAATTTTGGGAATGCATTATTTACGATAGAACAAGATCAATTTAACTGGGAGGTTTTAGTATCAGATACTCAATCAGTATCCCATTTAGATACTCGTAATTATTCTATTCAAAAATTATCAATACTTAAAAAGAAGAATATTATTCCTTTTGATAGTGATGTTGATTTAGTTCATATAACAAATCAAATGACAAAATATTATGTGTCAAAAGGGAAGAAGAATATACTTACGATTCATGATTTGAATTATGTTTTTGAAGAAAAAGAAGAAGTGTGGAAAAAGAAACTACAAAAGCTTCAAAAACATGTAAATAATGCTACTCTTATCACTACAATTTCTCAGTTTACGAAAGATATTGTAAAGCAATACTTGAAGGTACCTGAAGGACTGAATATTAAAGTAGTTTCCAATGGTGTAGAATCTCCTTACAATCAACCAACGTCAAAACCAGCTTCTATTACCTCAACGAATAAGTTCTTTTTTACAATTGGAACAGTGATGCCCAAGAAAAATTTTCACATACTTGTGGAAATGATGAAATATACAGATGAAGAGTATCATTTATACATTGCTGGTTCTCCGTCAAAAGAAGATTATGTACAGCAGATTTCTGATTTGATAGAAGAACATCAATTGACGGATAGAGTGAAAATGATAGGAGAGGTAACAACAGAGGAAAAAAACTACTTATATAATGAGTGTAATGCCTTTTTATTTCCTTCTTTATATGAAGGATTCGGGTTACCTATTATTGAAGCAATGTATTGTGGGAAACCTGTTGTGTGTTCTAATTTAACTAGTTTGCCAGAAGTAGGAGGAGAAAGTGCTGCTTACTGGGAAGACTTTGATCCTAAGAAAATGGCAGAAGTAGTTAAAAATAAAGTGGCACAACACTATTTGAATCAGAACGAAAATGAAGAAACATTAAAGGAGTATGCTTCTCAATTTAATTGGGAAAAAAATGCGATGACTTATTTTAAGTTATATAAAGATCTTCTTATCGACTAAAGCGTATATCCTTCTTTTTCAATAAATGGTTTCCATAAATCGAAATCGTCTTTCCACCAAGCATGAATACCCATTGGAAGTCTTTCATTATGGTATTTAAAAACTTCTTTTGCTCTTAATTCCATACCAAAATCTAAGGCTTCATCTGCCGGTGGGGTAGTGAAATAGTTGAAAGATTTAGTTGAATTTTTACCAAAAAACATATCTTCATTTTTATCACTTTCTTTATAAACTGACCAATCATTCTTACGTAAACGAAATAATGCATACCAACTTGAAAAACGAGAACCATTAAAAGAAAAGAGTGTTTTAGTTACTGACGCTGTATCCTCTAATACTTTAAGATGATCTGATATCTTTCTTAAAGAAAAACCACCATTACCTACATATTTAAACCATACATTCCCAGAACCATCATTTTCTGGCCAAGGAGCACCAACGTAAGAGTAATTTCGTCGACACCAATCGTCTAGTTCATCTCTAAAAATAAAGCAGTCTGTTTGATAAATAAGCATGAATTTATAAGTATCAAAAGCACTATAAAACTCCTTAGAAACCATCAGACGGTTATAGCCTTTGATATCCTTGAAGTAGTCTTTATCAAAGAATTGGGTACCTATTGGAGTTTCTGATAAAGATTGATAATACGACAAATCAAGCCCAACAGGAGCAATAAATATTATATCTCTTTGATGTAATACTTTCAATCCCTGTTGTAAAGAAATTTTTTCGTAATCTGTAAGTGTCTCCTTATAAACAGGAATAACAACTACACAATTATTTGCCATTATATCAGTGTTAAATTTATATGAAACTAGAAAAGGGTTTCTAATTTATTGATTGATTTTTCCCAAGAATAATTAGAAACTATATGATCATGACCTTTCTGAGCAATGTTGATTCTTAGCGCTTGGTCATTTATTAATAGTCTTATTTTATTTACAAATGCTTGAACATCATTAATCGGAACCAAAAGACAATTTTCATTATCTTTTGAATGATCAATGTGCCCATCAATATTGGTATAAATACTAGCACAACCTGATGCCTTTGCTTCCATTGGGTTTAAAGATAACCCTTCCTGGTAGGAAGCTTGAAGAAAGATGGCTGAATTATTATAAATATCAGAAACACTTTTAGGTTGTTGGTAATAATTGATCCAATCTTGTGGTATTTTTTCAGATCGTTCTTTTACACCAAAAAAATGTGCTTCTAACTGAGGAAATTCTTTTTTTAATATTTTAAGTGCTTCAATGGCTACATGAACATTTTTTCTTGCTTCCTCAGAATATAACATAGAAATACTATAAGGATTTCTTTCGTTTATTGGTGTTTTGATTTGAAAATTAAACGTATCAATTCCATATGGAATAAAGTGTACATTACTAGAGAATTTAGTTAGTATTTTTTCTAAATATTTTGAGATAACTACGAACTCGACATTATTTAATTGATAGGATTGATGTACTGTTTCTTCGCGGTTATCCCATATTTCATAATCTTGAACGTAGTTAATCTTTTTACCCTTTTTATCAGATAGCTTACTACAATCTATGGCTGTTTGATGCCATGTTGAGATAATTACATCAGCATCACGAATAAAACGATCTTTAAATTCAGGTACTGTAAAGTGTTGAATACTCTTATCTAAATCAAACCACTTCGGAATGTATTTTTTTGATAACCTATTTTTAAAATATTTTACCCACTTATTCCCTTTATGCATTCCTTTGGTTAGAGAATTACTGTAGATGGCTACATCATATCCTTTTTTGGCTAAATAATTAGCATTTTCGAATACCATTTTGGTACCTCCACCTGGATGATCAGGAGGGAACGGAAGAGTAAAATTAATTTTTTTCACTACTTAGGATCATTAAGAAGTACATTCTGATACTCCTTTTTATTAAAGTTATTATGATTGATGTATAAGTTTAGTAAACGTTCTGCCATAAAACCAAAAACTCTAGTTTGATAAGGGTCACTTTTATAGTTCTCGTCGGTTACATCAATTCGTGTCTCTAGTTCAAATAATATAGAGAAAAGCCATTCTACATAGATTTTAAAATCGTCTACTTTCATTACGAACATATTGTATAAATGAACGTAACATGGGTGCGTATTCCAATATTTAGAAATCGATGATTTATACTCCGGATATAGATCAAGAACAGTATTTTCTAGAGCTTCCCAGTCACTTTGAATGTGCCAATCTAAGTATTGTTGTTTTATAGAGAAATCGAGCCATTTTTCATGCCTTGAAATTAATATATCATTATCCTTTAAGGCAGATTTTATACGTTTATTGTATTTCTCTTTACATAGTTTTTTTACGAAATCAGCTTCTTCAATTTTTCGAGACTTTTTAGTAAAAATCTTTTTATAACTAAAATCAAAAAAACGTCTATAATGAGATAAGCCAACAAAATCTGATGTACTAAAATCAAAATTTTTCCATATCCAATACAAGGCAGTTAATTCTGCATAGTATGGATTCTTCTCCGAAATATGATCACCAGTATTATCTTTTAGAAATGGCAGATTAACTGTAGCATTCTCAGCACCTACTTGAATAGGTTGAAATAAACTATTTACTACGTAAGGATATTCTTTATGATGGATTACAAAAATCATAGACCTAATTCTTTTTCAGCTCGTTTTAATGCAGAGGCAATCACTTGATGCATATCGTAATATTTATATTCGGCCAGACGGCCACCAAAAATCACATTTTTTTCAGCTTCTGCTAGTTTTTTGTAGCGGTTGTATAATGAAGAATTTGTTTCGTCGTTAACAGGGTAATAAGGCTCTTTGTCTTTATCCCACTCTTGTGGATATTCCTTAGTTACTACCGTTTTATCTTGAGTACCATACTCAAAATGCTTGTGCTCAATAATACGAGTGTATGGAATTTCTCTTTCAGTATAGTTAATTGCTGCTATACCTTGATGGTTTGTTTTGTCTAAAGTTTCAGATTCAAAGCGTAGGCTTCTGTAGTTTAAATAGCCCAATTGATAATCGAAGAACTCATCAATCTTACCAGTATAGACTACTTTAGTACCCATTTCATCAAAAGATGATTTGTTCTCGAAGTAATCCGTCTTCAATAGAACATCGATATCTTCTAATAAACCATCAATTAATTTATTATATCCACCAATTGGAATCCCTTGATATTTATCGTTAAAGTAATTGTTGTCGTAAGTATATCTTACGGGTAATCTTTTAATAATAAATGATGGAAGATCTTTTGCATTTCTTCCCCATTGTTTTTCGGTATATCCTTTGATTAAGCGTTCATAAACATCATTTCCTACTAAAGAAATAGCTTGTTCTTCTAAATTCTGAGGCTTCTTGATGTTTAATTTAGCTTTTTGTTCTTCAATTTTTTGCTTTGCTTCTTCTGGAGTTTGTGTTCCCCAAAATTGGTAGAAAGTGTGCATATTGAAAGGCAAGTTGTATAATGTACCTTTGTAGTTTGCTAGTGGGGAGTATCTAAAATGATTGAATTCAACAAACTGATTCACAAAACCCCATATTTCTTTACTATTGGTATGAAAAATATGAGGGCCATATTTATGAACATTAATTCCTTCTACATTCTCACAATATATATTGCCTCCAAGGTGTTCTCTTTTGTCTATTACTAAACATTTTAGTCCTGCTTGTTTCATCTTGTAGGCGAAAACAGCACCAAAAAGCCCTGATCCTACAATGACATAGTCATAGTTTTTTGTCATTATTTATGAAATTTTCTAAAGTAGCTTCTTACTTTTAAGAAGATAACCCCAAAGAATGCCTCTTTAAAAATTTTAGTTGACATTTTTGATTCTCCTCTTGTTCTGTCTGTAAAGATGATAGGAACTTCTTGAATTTTATAACCGTATTTCCAAGTTTTGAATTTCATTTCAATTTGGAAAGCATAACCTACAAAGTGAATTTTATCGTTATTGAGCAATGTTTGTAAGACTCTGTTGGTATAGCATTTAAAACCTGCAGTAGTATCGTTAATAGGTAAACCTGTAATAAACTGAACATACTTACTGGCAAAATAAGACATCAATACTCTTCCCATTGGCCAATTCACTACATTCACACCAGATTTATATCTTGATCCTACAGCCATGTCATACCCGTCTTCTTTACATGCACTATATAATTTGGGTAGATCGTTAGGGTTGTGAGAGAAATCAGCATCCATCTCATAGACATATTGATATTCTCTTTCTAAAGCCCATTTAAAGCCATGAATATATGCAGTGCCTAAACCATTTTTTTCAGTTCTTTCTTCTAAAAATAGACGGCCTTCAAATTCTTGCATCAACTCCTTAACTTTGGATCCTGTACCATCAGGAGATCCATCATCGACAATTAGCATGTCAAAAGGAGTATCGAGATTCATTACTGCTCTTATGATCAGTTCAATGTTCTCGATTTCATTATAGGTTGGTGTTATTACTAGATTTTCTTTCACGATGCAAAGATATACTTTTGTTTGTTAGTATTAAAGAAGAATTTAGATATCAAATAATAATTAAATTTTGATATAGTTTTTGTATTCTCCAATAATATATCCGCCAGTTAATTTCATTACAAATTGTTTCACCTTTTCTTTAAATGAATAGTTTGTAATACTAATATCTTGGTCAAAGCTCCAGTTTTTTCCAGCTATTCTCGAATGTATTACTTTTGGATGTGTCCCTTCAAAAAGACTTAAGGAATCAATTTCTGAATAGTCAAATTTTGCACCTTCAATAGTAGGAGTACCGTTATTATATAAAGTACTAAAACTACTTTGTTTTGCCATCATTTTTTCAGGAGGACGTACCCATCCATAATGATAAATAAATGCATCTACAGCTTTAACTTTTAACTTCTGATTATCACCTTTTCTAAAGCCTTGAGCATCTCTATAAGAATAAATCTCAGGATTATTTTTAATCACCCTTATTTCATGTCTATACCATTTAGTTGAGGCACCAACATAATCATAAGATCCATAGAAGTGTTTATAATTGAATAGTAATCCGTCGACTTGATTGTCGTCTTTGTATTTAAGCATTGCTTGTTTTACTGTAGGAATATAATCCTCGTGTAATGCTTCATCTCCTTGAATGTAGAAACACCAATTAGAATCTTTAGCAATCTCTTTAAATGCTTTATTGGTTTCGTCGGCTAAAACACTACCACCAGTTTTTAAAGTTTCGTCCCAAATTGTATCAATAATTCTGATTTTAGGATCGATATTTTCTATAAGTTCTCTTGTACCGTCATCACAGTTTCCAACAGCAACAACAAATTCGTCACAAAGTGGTAAAATTGATGTAATTGCTTCTACAACTGGGTAATCGTACTTAATTGCGTTTTTGATAAAACTAAAACCTGAAATTTTCATGTTTATTTAATAGGATATTGATCTGAATTCTTAAAGTATTTATCAAGAACTAAAGTTTGTATCTGAAGTTCCCTCCTAATATCATTAAATTGATTTACAAAATCATGAGCATTCTGAATAATATTTTTTGCCTCACTAGAATTATCAGAGTAATACTTTATCTTTTCAATTAAATCAGAATAATCATCTTTGACATGAATGTAGTGATAATCAGGTGTTAAAGATCCTTCCATAAACCATGTTTCGTTTTTAGGTGTAGGCATAACGGCAATTGAATTGGAGGACATAATCCATTTTAAATTAGTTGCTACATCATTACCTTCCCAAGCAAAAATGAATTTATAATCTAATTGTTCTTCAATAGACATTGTATTCATATTAAATGTTCTGCCTGAGGGAGTTGCTTCTGCTTCTAGATCTTTTCTAGTATTTCCTATGTTACAAAGGGGGTGGTCAAAATATTTTTCAAGAAGATCTATTCTGTTTTTATGATTGATAAATACTTGTCCTCGGGTAACAAGCATATTTTTTTTATCGTCAAATTTTTTCCAATCATCAATAAAATTAAAATGTCTTATTTTATTGAGTTTTAATAGAATACTATTTTGATTATTGTCTGAAATAGGTCTACTTTTTACAATAGTAGGTTCATCAGGAACATGTGTTATATCACCAAATAAGAAATTGATTTTCTTATGCTTACTAAACAAGTCTGATATTAATGTGAGGTCAAAATAATAGGTGCTAGAATGACCTGTCAATTTGAGGTCAGAAAGCCGAATAGAATTAGTAGGAATATTATATTTAGTATTCAATTTATTATAATAATCTACTCTTTTTCTGATGTACTGTTTGTCTTCTAAATTTCTTAGAAGTATAGTTTTATTGTATTTATATAGTTTATGGGGAATCATGAATTCCTCAAAACCATATTGTAAATAATATATCGCTTTGATCGGATTATGACGAAACGATAATAGGTTAGATATTTTATTTAGAATTTTCATTGATAAGGGAGGGACACATCATATTTAGTCCACAAATATAGGTTTTTACCCCTTACAATAATTCTAATCCACCCTTTAAACTTAAAATATTTAAAGATTTTTTTGAGTTTTTTTTATACAAGTCAACTGCAGCTAAACTTCTCTTTCCTGACTGACAATAAAAAATTAAATTTTTTGATGATGGGATTTCCTCTATACTGTCTTCTAGTTCAGGCAATGGGATATGTATACCTCCAATGTCGTCAATTTCTCTTTCGTAGGCTTCTCTTACGTCTACTAACACTGTGCCCTCTTGTGTGAGTAACTCTTCTAATTGTGAATAAGTAATCTCAATTTCTTCATCAGGCACTGCACAAAAGTCAAAATTATACTCACCCAAAGTGGTTATGTTGGCAACTTTTGTGTTTTTCTTAAATTTAAGTGTTTGAAAACTCATATCTAGGCCACTTATCAACAAAAGCTCGCCACTTAAGCACTTACCAACATTTGTAATGAGTTTGATCACTTCTGTTGCCTGCATCGTACCTAACACACCAACCATAGCTCCAACTACTCCAATTTCATTGCAATTTGGTGCTTCTTCTGCTGATGGAGGATTGGGAAAAATACAGCGATAGGTGGGACCTTCGTTATAATTAAATACAGAAAGTTGACCATCAAACCCTTGTATAGAGGCAGAAACTAAAGGTTTGTTTTGAATGACACAGGCGTCATTAATTAAATAACGAGAAGAAAAGTTATCTGTGCCGTCTACAATTACATCCGCTTGAGCGATGATATCTAAAGCATTTTTGGTATTAAATTGCTGTAATATTGTTGTCACCTTCACATGAGGATTCATGGCATTTAACCTCTTTTGAATGACCTCTGCTTTGGGTTTACCTACATCTTCTGTAGTAAACATTATTTGACGTTGAAGATTGGAAATGGATACGACATCATGATCTACAATAATGAGATGACCCACACCTGCAGCTGCAAGATATTGTGAGACAGGACAACCTAAGCCGCCTGCTCCAATAATTAAAACAGTGGCATTTTTAAGTTTTTGTTGTCCTTCAACACCCATTTCTTTTAAACGGATGTGTCTATCGTATCTCTTATATTCCTCTTTCGTCAACATACTATTCAACTGATATAGATTTTATAACTTTTCTCTACGACTGTAGTGCCATATCCCAATCTTTCCAAACAACTTCATACCCTTGGCTTTTTACCATAGCAGCAAATTCTTCGGCAGATCTTTCATCAGAAATCTCAAATTGTTCTAAAGATTCAGGCTCTACTACATAACCGCCAGGATTTGTTTTTGATCCCGCACTTGCTGATGTAATTCCCAACTTAATAATGTTGTCTCTAAAAATAGGATGCTCCCTTGTTGAAAGAGATAATTCCACTTCTTCATCAAGAAGTCTATAGGCGCAAATAAGTTGTACTAATTCTCTATCATTCATTTCCACTTTAGGTTCTAAGCCACCAGAAAAAGGTCTTAGTCTTGGAAATGATATGGAATATTTTGTTTGCCAGTAGGTTCTTTCGAGATAGTCTAAATGCTGTGCTGTAAAGAAAGAATCAGTTCTCCAGTCTTCTAAACCAATCAAAACACCTAATCCAATTTTATGAATACCTGCTTTACCTAAACGATCAGGGGTATCTACTCTATAATCAAAATTAGATTTTTTCCCTTTTGGGTGATGCTTTTTATAATCTTCTTTGTGATAGGTTTCTTGATATACTAAGACAGTATTCAATCCGGCATCAATTAATTCTTCATACTCATGCTGATCCATTGGTTGAACTTCCATGGCAATATGAGAGAAATAAGGTTTAACTAATTGAATCGCTTTTTTGATGTATTGAACACCTACTGTTCTATTGGCTTCACCAGTTACCAAAAGAATATGTTCAAAGCCCATTGCTCTGATGGCTTCTGCTTCACAAATAATTTCTTCGTCAGATAAAGTTCTTCTTCTTACTTTATTGTCTAAAGAGAAACCACAGTAAGTACATATATTCTGGCACTCATTCGAAAGATACATGGGAGTATACATTTGAATAGTGCTACCAAATCTCTTTTTTGTGAGTTGATGACTCAATTGTGCCATCTGTTCCAAATAAGGTTCAGCGGCAGGGGAGATTAAAGCTTTGAAATCTTCCAAAGTTCTTCTTTCTTTCCCTAATGCTCTTTCTACATCGTGAGCAGTTTTAGAATAGATGCTAGCTTTAACATCATCCCAATTATGCTGATAGAATAAATCTTGGTACATATTTATAAACTAGTAATTAGAAACTAGGAGTTAGGAACTAATAGTTTTTAAATGAAAACTATTTTTTGAGTAAAACGAGAAGAAGGAAGTAATGTATAAATCTTTTATAGATTCATTAAAATACATATAAGGGTTTGACAAGTTTTGTGGTATGAGAAACTTCAAACTTCAAACTCCTAATTCCTACCTAACTTACAGTTGATTTAAGAATCCCGTCAACGGCGAACTTGCCTCGGCAGTAACCCTCGGTTGTGCTACTTGTGCTAAATGTGCTGCACGACCAGCTGCTACCGCTTGTCCAAATGCTTCACCCATTGCTACAGGATCACCTGCTACTGCAATAGCAGTATTTACTAGAACTGCATCTGCACCTAATTCCATGGCATGAGCCGCGTGAGAAGGAGCACCGATACCAGCATCTACAACTACCGGAACATTACTTTGTTCGATAATAATTTCTAGGAAATCCAATGTTTTTAACCCTTTGTTACTACCAATAGGAGCACCTAGTGGCATCACTGCTGCACATCCAACATCTTCTAAACGTTTACATAAAACAGGGTCTGCATGTATGTAAGGTAATACCACAAAACCTTGTTTTACCATTTCCTCGGCAGCAAGAAGCGTTTCGATAGGGTCTGGCATCAAGTATTTTGGGTCGGGGTGAATTTCTAATTTCACCCAGTTAGTACCTAGTGCTTCTCTTGCTAACTGCGCTGCAAATACAGCTTCTTTAGCTGTTCTAGCTCCAGAAGTATTCGGTAATAGGTTGAACTGATCATGTTTAAGATGAGCTAACACATCATCTTCAGGGTTGTCAACATTTACTCTTTTTAATGCAACAGTAACCAACTCTGATCCTGATGCTAAAAGAGATTTCTCCATCAACTCATTCGACATAAATTTACCTGTACCAGTAAAAAGTCTTGAGTTAAAAGTTTTATCTGCAATTACTAATTGATCCATTTTTCTAAAGTTTACAATGCCAATTCTACTTCCAATTCGGAAACTACTTTTTCTGGTTGAACAGCATTTGCTATTAATCCAGAAATGGCTATTCCGTATATTCCCGTAGATAAAATGCTCTTAACATCGGTTGTTTCAATACCTCCAATAGCGATAATAGGAGTATCAATACTTCTGTTTTTACATTCATCTAAAAGGTTTTGGTAACCTTCAAGTCCTAAAATTGGGCTTAACTTTTTCTTTGTTTGTGTAAATCTAAAAGGACCAAGACCGATGTAGTCAACACCAAAATCATACAATCGCTGAATATCTTCGATCGTATTGGCTGTGCCTCCAACAATTTTACCTTTACCTAGAATTTCTTTTGCCTTTGCAGGCGATATATCCTCTTTACCTACATGTACACCATCCGCACCAATGGCTTTGGCTACTTTAGGTTGATCATTGATCAACAATACAGCATTAAACTGATCGGTAATTTTTTTTGCCTCAATTCCTAAGGCAATATATTCTTCTACGGTAACTTCTTTTGCCCTTAATTGTATCCATCGACACCCTGCCTCACAAGCTTCTTTAATATGCTGAAGGTGGTTTTTGTCTTTTTTTTCTGTGGATATATAATGCAGTTTACTAATCATGTTGGACTAAAACGGTATGTTGCCCAAGTCGGCTAGGATCACTTTCTAAAAAGTTTTCAATGTAGTCCTTTCCTCTTCGGCACGCCTCTTCAATAGATTTACCATGAGCTAGTTGAGCCGCTATCGCTGATGATAACACACAACCAGATCCATGTTTTTCGTATGCGTTTATGTCCTTTCCTTCAATCATTACTTCCTTACCTTTGTAGATCAGAATATCATTTCCTTTTTCTGTAGGATGATGACCTCCTTTAAGTAAAACATGAGTTTTAAAACTTAATTCTCTTGCTTTTTCTAAGACATCTCCACCCTTGGCTAAAATTTCCATTTCTTTCCAATTGGGAGTAATCAAATCGATAGAATTTAATACTTTATCTAACCATTTGATGGTCTTTTCATCATGAAAGTCATAACCAGCACTTGCTCTTAAAACAGGGTCAAGTACGATTTTACAAGTAGGGAAAAAACCTTTTATAAGACCAATCCAATTAGACATCAAGTGGAAGTCTTCCACAATGCCAATTTTCATTGCTGATAAAGGATATTTTTCTATCAATGGTAATAACTGAGCTGTAACAACATCGGCACTCATCCAATTCATACCTATAAAGTCCTCGGCTGTTTGATAGGTAATTGCAGTTGTGACGCCAAAACCTTGCGCATCGTGTGCTTCGAAAGTTTTGATATCCGACAATACACCTGCTCCTCCAGAAGGATCAAAACCAGCAAGGCTTAAAGCGAAAGGTCTAAAGTTTTCCATGATGTTAATAATTCAGTTGATTTTGAAAGTAATTTAGTAGGTGACTCTTCCCATAAATATCCCAATAATGCAGCACCTTTAAAAGAAGTATCTTTAAGGTTTGGAATAGTTAACGGAGATATACCTCCTAAAGCGATTAAATGACGTGAAAACGAATTAGTTTTCATTGTTTCAAGAATCGCTTTGTTAGATGTATACCCTTCTTTGGAGATGCTATCAAAAACAGGACTCAAAAAAAGATAATCAAAAAGTTCATTGACTAAGACAATCTTTTCTACCTGATGAACAGAAGAACTCAATCTTTTACCTTTATTTTTCCAAATAATTAACTGTTCTTCAGAAATCTTAATTCTTTCAGCTTCTCTAAGATGAATACCTCCTAAATTATATTTCTCTACCAATTCATGATATTGATGAAGAGTGATTTGAGGAAAGTACTTTGTAGGAATCACTTTAATTAAATCTTCTATCTCATCTATAGAAGCATTAGGCTTTCTCAAGTGCATCACATCGATACCATGAGAGAGCCAAAAGCAAATTTGCTCAGCTTCATTCGAAAAGAAAGTCGGTTTAGTGATTCCTACTAGCATTTTATTTTTTAGTGATAGATTTCACCACCTAATTCCTTAAATTCATCAGACTTCTGTTTCAAGCCCTCTTCTTGTTCTTGCTTCGCTGCAAAATCACGTACATCTTGAGTGATTTTCATCGAACAGAAGTTAGGTCCACACATCGAACAGAAGTGAGCTACTTTAGCACCTTCAGCAGGAAGTGTTTCATCGTGGTATTCACGAGCTGTATCAGGATCTAATGCTAAGTTGAATTGATCTTCCCAACGGAATTCAAAACGAGCTTTAGACATTGCATTGTCACGGTATTGAGCACCAGGGTGACCTTTTGCTAAATCTGCCGCGTGAGCTGCAATTTTATAAGTGATTACACCTTCTTTTACATCCGCTTTGTTTGGTAAGCCTAAGTGCTCTTTTGGTGTTACATAGCAAAGCATTGCTGTACCGTACCAACCAATTTGAGCTGCACCAATTGCCGAAGTAATGTGATCATAACCAGGAGCGATATCCGTAGTTAATGGACCTAATGTATAGAAAGGAGCTTCGTAACAATCTTGCAACTGAGCATCCATGTTTTCTTTAATCATATGCATTGGAACGTGACCAGGACCTTCAATGATAGTCTGAACATCATGTTTCCAAGCAATTTTAGTTAACTCACCTAGTGTTCTCAATTCTGAAAGTTGAGGCTCATCATTTGCGTCAGCAATAGAACCAGGACGAAGACCATCACCTAAAGAGAAGGCTACATCATACGCTTTCATGATCTCACAAATTTCTTCGAAGTGAGTGTACAAGAAGTTTTCTTTATGATGTGATAAACACCATTTAGCCATGATTGAACCACCACGAGATACAATACCAGTAACACGTTTAGCAGTCATTGGTACATAGCGAAGAAGCACACCAGCGTGAATTGTAAAGTAATCTACACCTTGCTCTGCTTGTTCGATTAATGTATCACGGAAGATCTCCCATGTTAAGTCCTCAGCTTTACCGTTTACTTTTTCTAAAGCTTGGTAAATTGGCACAGTACCAATTGGCACTGGAGAGTTACGGATAACCCACTCACGAGTTTCGTGGATATTTTTACCTGTAGAAAGGTCCATGATTGTATCAGCACCCCAACGACAAGCCCAAACTGTTTTTTCTACTTCTTCTTCAATAGAAGAGGTTACAGCAGAGTTACCAATGTTAGCGTTGATTTTCACCAAGAAGTTACGACCAATAATCATTGGCTCAGATTCTGGGTGGTTGATATTATTAGGAATTACCGCACGACCTGCAGCAACTTCATCACGAACAAACTCTGGAGTAATTTTACCTACAGGAGTGTTGGCTCCGTAGCTATTACCAGGGTGTTGTGTTCCGAATTTACCTTCTTGCTCTTCAATTCTTTGGTTCTCACGAATGGCAATGTATTCCATTTCTGGAGTGATGATACCTTTACGAGCATAATGCATTTGAGATACATTTTGTCCCTCTTTTGCTTTCAAAGGTTTTTTGATATGCTCGAAACGTAAGTGATCCAGCTCAGACTTTTCTAAACGTTCGATTCCATAATCAGATGAAAGTTTAGGAAGCTCTTCAACGTCACCTCTATCAAGAATCCAATCTCTACGAAGTTTGTTCAAACCTTTTCTTACATCAATTTCGATATCAGGATCTGTGAAAGGTCCAGAAGTATCATATACTGTAATAGAAGGGTTCTTTTCTACTTTATTTAAGAATTTGTGGTTGGTATCAGCTTGCTCGATTTCACGCATCGCTACTTTGATGTTGTGAATCGTACCGTCAACATAGATCTTTTTTGATCCAGTGAATGGCTCACGGCTGATGACGTCCTGACTAGGGATTTTGTCTTGCTTTTTCATTCTTTGTAAGTGTTTATTCGAGTGAAGAACTAAGAATTAAGTGTTTTTCTTGGTTACTTTATTTAGTTGGATTTAGACTTTGGTTCCCATGATTTTTTTCTTTGATCTTCGGTGGATATTTCCAATGCCTTAGATCCTTGTTCCCATGATTGAAATCATGGGTTGTTAAGTTAGAAACCTTCAAGACTGAAGTCTTTTTAGGTTTTGGGATAACTAGTGTGATATTCCATCTAAATTAAACTTTAAGATAATTGATATACCTTTTAAGTTGTTCTTTGTTCTTCAGTATTATATTATAATTTAATTATCCTCCTTGTGCAGGAGCAACAATGGTGACATGATCATTTTCAGAAAGGGCATGCTGTTCCCATAGATCTTTGGAAATGATCTCATCGTTTATGGCAACGGCAACAGTACCGCGAGCCACAGAAATATTCATCTGTTCGAGTAATTGTGCTATAGAAAAAGCACTTTCAATAGAGATAGACTTATTGTTTACAGTGATATTCATTTCTTTTATGAAATTTGAAATGTAGGAGCTACCATGAGTAATAATAACTCAAAATCAATACAACCAATAAACCTTAGGAGAGGATGCACGAGATTCGTGCAAGAGTAGAAATGACTTTTCCCTTCGTCGGTACTAACCGCATCAGGTTCAAAGGGTATTTCTCAGTTCGATTTAACGAACACCCCTAAAGTGTATGATGCCCAAAATTAATAAAAATTAATTAATAACTAAACTTTTATTTTATAATGGGTCGAGAAGATTAAAAATTTACATATTATTACAATCTAGCTTTTTATAAAAAGTAATTTTTAGCATTTACTTTTCACTCGCTACTACTTTATGATTGATATTATTGATGATGAAGTTCGTCTTAACAAAATCTTATATAGGCTGACTCATTTAGCTTTTGTGACGACTTTAATCTACATACCGTTATATTATTTTACGGGCAACTATTTTTACATACCAATTCAAATAGGAACAGCTGCTTTAATAGGAAGTATTTTCTTGATGCTTAAAAGACAATGGTTTGTCTTGTCCGGATATACATTAAGTGGTGTTTTAACCCTATCTATTGCGTATGCAGCCTATGTTACGCCCAATGTTGCTACAGAATTATTATTGATTCCTATTGGTGTGGTATTGGTCGCTATTTTTGCAGATAAACGACACTCAATTATCATGTTCTTACTCATTTTTGGTACCTATATTTTTATAGAGGAACATAAAATGCATTGGACTCCTGTGGTTGTTTATACCCAAAAGATGCAAGACATCGTCTATCATCATAATATTGCCACTATTTTTATTGTCTCTTTTTTGATTCTATTTCATTTTCAAAGAAACATGGATCGTTATGTGAAAGCACTCAAAGAAAAAAATATTGAGTTAGAGGACAAAAAAGAAGAGATTACTTTACAGGCAGAAATGATTTTGGAAGAGCAAAAGAAAAATCATGAATTGGTTCTTGATGCTAAGAAAAAAGACATGGAAAAGCTTAACGCCAATAATCAGTTAAAATTCCAGTTACAAGAGAAGGCGATTAAAGCATTAGCCCAAGTTTTAAAATCAGATGATATTAAAAGAGATTTGAAGCAGATTATATCTGAGTTAAAACGAAATAATGCTACACAGCAGAAAATCCAAATGATGCATGATAATGTAGAAGAAATCAATCATCAATTTGAAGCTAGGTTAGCAGATGTGTGTCCTGATCTTACTAAAACAGAACGAGAAATTTGCTCTTACATTAAATTAAAATTATCAACAAAAGAAATTGCTGATATTAGAACAACATCACCCAATACTATTCGAGTAACTAAACATAGAATTCGGAAAAAATTGGGGCTGAATGAAGAGGTGGATTTAGAAAGTTTTATACAGCGTTTGTAGGTCGTTGCCAGTACGATTGCTCTGGAGTATCTACCGCCATCTTACTTTCTGGGTGATTTGGGTGAAGTATATTAGGTCTCAAACAATTGTGCATCACTTTAACATCGTAAATTTCATCAACAGAACTTTGGTAAGTAATTTCTCCTTGATAAGATTTTGTAGGAAGATGAATAAAGGCTACTCCAGCTCTATTATTTTTAATATGAGGAATCAGTTGATGAAATGATGAAGAGTTTTCTCTCAATTTCGACATTCCAATAAGTAAATAATCACCTATTTGGTCCATCCCTCTAACAAAGGCATCTAATCTTACAATTTCTGTGATAGTTCCACTTTCTTGATCGATTTCGACAAGTCTTCCTTTAGCCGACTCTAAACAATATATTTTATTATTAATCCATTTAGGAGAGTGTGGCATACTTAATTGATTGGTAATTATTGTCTGATTATCAACATCAATCAAACAACCGCCTTTAGTGACATTTTTCCTCCAGCTTTGTTTCTGATCTCCTTGGTTAAAAGTAGTGACATATTTAGGTAATCCATCTTTCATCAGCATACCGTTTAAATGACAACGATCTTCTGATACCAACTGACTAATAAATTGAGGTTGCCAAATAGGCTCAAAACTGAAATCTTCCGAAAGCTTCATCAAACAAGAAAATAAGGTATTGACAGCATATATTCCATCTTTTCCAAATTCAAGATCATGGATATCGAGAAAGTTGGTTTTATAACTTACTCTTGGTAAATACAAAGCATCGTATTGTTGTGGAGCCTTAGGATAATGAGCTGCTAAAGTTGATGAGTTTTTAAAGACTATCACCTCATCCTGACAAGCTACTGCTATTTTATTTTGATCGACAGGATGAATACCAATACCCATCGGCTTGGGAAACGTTCTTGGTAATTGTATTAATCTTTCATTGTCTTTTGGCGATATAAAAACCAATTTTCCGGCTTGATAGGTACTTAAAACTAAACTACAGTTTAATTGATTAAGTAACTCGGGAATATGAGGTGTAAATGTGCAAGAAAAAGGTTGAGGTGTTTTCATCGAAATTCCAATTTTTATTATTGCCCACGGCGTAAACCATGGGCAATTGTGTCAGTCTTTAAATCAATTGTTTGAGGTGATTATAGTTTAATCACTTTTTTGAGTTCAGGAGATAGTAAATCCGATGAATAAATATGGATTAGATAAACCCCTGAAGGTCCAGGAATATTAATTTTTATTTCATTTTGATGCAGATATTCCTTTCTCAAAACCTTTTGTCCTTGTAAATCATAAACTTCAATAAGAAGTGATGGAGGAGTGGTATCGAAATAAAGTATAGTATGTTCCCTAAATGGATTGGGATATACCTCGATAATTGAAGAGGAATGAATAATATCTGTAATATTATCGTCATCATCATCTTCTTCCACATTTCCTCCGCAGAACTCACTTCCATTTTCATGGATTATTAGGTTTAATGTGATATAAGTACTATCACATCCATTTTTAGAGTAAAGTGTATCATAGTAAACACCTGATTGGGTAATTAGGCTATCTTTAAATGTATAACTTGAACAGGTTTCAATGTCTAATTCTTCTGTAATCGCTAACTCTTTAGTGTAGGTGAGGATAACAGTACTATCACATCCTAATTGATTAATGAATGTATGCTGATAAACTCCGGTTGCAACTATATTTTGATCACCAAAAATGATATCATCACAAGAAGTTACCGTAATAGAATCTGTAGTTGGAGTACAGTCTTTGATAAAATCAACTTCAAAGAAATAATCATCATACACTTCGGCTTGATCCATACTAAATAAAAGAGTATCGCCCTTTAAAAGTGTTTTATTGATCTTGGCTTGATCACCACAGTTGTAGTAAAATTCTTCTTCGAAAACCCCACATTCACTGTAAATATTTATCATCGTTTCTTCTTCTGTAAGTTGACAAGTCGACACGATTAATTCGCCATCTGCAGGAGCAACATATTTAAAAAAGAGATTTGAGTATCGATGCTCTACTTCGTAAAATCCTTTTTCAACAAAAACGGCATCATTACAACTTGAAGCAGGAGTATAAGGTATTGTTCGATAAAAATCGAGATTGATAATACTATCACAACCTACATGATTTTCTAACGTAATTTGATATTTCCCTGACTCTTCCAAAAGGTGATTATTGTATTGATAAGCAGTATCAGAACTAATCAAAAGATCAGTTGTGATTTTAGGTAATCCAAGAACAATTAATTTATGAATTCCATGTGCTGTAGTATCCAATAATGTTTGTGGAGTAGTCACAACAGAATCTTTCCATACGATTTCCTCACAGCTTAATGCTTTATATTCCCATGTATCGGCTTCTTTTATTTTGTACTGTGTCACTCTAGTATCTCCTGATGATCCCAAAAAGATAGATGAATCATTTAAAACAATTTTTAATCTTGGAGAAATACCTTCTGCTTGTTCATGAACTAAAGCTTGAAGAGGATTCCATTGATTATTCTCCTTCTGATAGACTAAAATATCAATTGCTTGTACTCTGTATCCATTGAGTAGGTTTTGATATTCTGAACTGGAAGCAATGATTAATTTATTGTCTTTAATATTCACCATTCTACCATAATTACTATGCGTTAAATTATCGGGTAATTGAATGTGGGTATCAATGTTCCAATGTCCATCTTCATTTTTTGATAAAATTTTGATAGAGTCTGCATTGGCCACATTTCTATACTGACCTAAAATAAATTGATTGTTATCCAGGTCGCCATCAACATGAGTCGCATTGTAAATTGGTAACTGATAAGTATTGTTCCAATCATCTTTATCCCATTGATAAATAGCAAGTCCATCAATATTACCAATAAAGAAGTTCTCTTCATTCATCTCAATAAACCTAGGTAAATGGTCTATTTCTGTTACTTTGGCTTCTTCCCAAAGCTGAGTTGCCTCATTTAATTCATAATAGAATAAGTGATAAGCACTGGCAATCACCATATGATTATCGGATACCCCCATTTTACTACCAAAGTAAATTGACCTATTTTGTGACGATGATATTAACTGATGTTCATGCCAAAAACCATCTTCGCCTTTTTTATACACATACACAAAACCTCTTGTTCCGTCAGAGACTCCTGGATTATCAATATATCCTTTGTTGGCATTTATAAATAGGAAGTTATCAGTGATTTCAATTCTATATCCAAATTCACTTGCTGGGTTAAGATGGTCAAAAGCATAGAGTTTTTGATGAAAATCCCATTTTCCATTTTCGTCTTTGTTATAAATAGAAACAGATCCGACTTGTCTTATGGTTTCGTCCTCTTTTTCAAAATGATCCAATACAGCACCTACAGCCATAGTATTTTTATGTGTAGCTACTTCCCACCCAAACCTGTCATTGTAACTGTTATAACGTGAGGCATCATCTGTAATATATTCTGCATGAAATTGGAAATGATCCCCATTGAGCGTTTGTCCTTCGGTTCTTTGTACCTCCTTTTTGATACTTTCGTTCCCACTATCAGAAATACAATTTCCTATTCCACCAGTAGAGGCTTCAATTCCATTAAATTCATAGAAGTAAACTTGAGGATGTTGTGTTCCACAAAGAACTAATTCCTGTTCTCCATCACCATCTAAGTCACCAAACGATAAAGATTCACGACGAATATTGTCAAGATCAGTCAACCCAAAAGGATTTGTTATTGGAGCTGCAAACTGAGGAGAGCAATGACTGCCTGTATTTTCAAAGTACTGAATGTCGTTATTCCATGATCCTACAATTAAGTCCTGATCTCCATCATTATCAATATCATTAAAAACCGGAGTGCCTTCATAAATAGGAGAATGAATTATTCCATCTTCATCAATTTCAAATACGGGTAAACCAAAAGCAGATTTTTCTGGTGAATCGAACTGAGGAGTATTTTTATCACCTACATTTTCGTAATAAAAACTATCTCCATAATAATCGATTACCAATAGGTCGTAATCGCCATCGTTATCAAGATCAACAAAATCACTAGCATTAGTAGAGTATTCTCCAGCTTCTCCGGTTACTTCAAATTCAAACGCATTTTGTACTTTTTCGGCAAATTGAGGCTGTTCTGGAGTACCTGTGTTTTCATAATAGTACATATCCCCATATTCATAAATAGATACGAATAGGTCATAATCACCATCATCATCAATATCAACAAAAGAGGGTTCTAAAGCAGGTTTTTCTACTGGTACTTTAAAACCAAATGGAGAGGCTTCTGGAGGTGTAGAAAAATCAGATAAATATTTATCACCAGTATTTTCAATAAAATATAAATCAGGGTTTGTACCTAAGAAAAGGTCTAAGTCTCCATCATTATCAATATCAACTAATGCAGGTTTATACATAGAAGGTGTACCGGCATCAAAAATAGTTACACCAGTATACTCTTGAAAAGTTTGAGGAGCCTCAAAACTTTGAGCAAAAGCGTTATTTAGTCCCACATAACACGCAAGAAGCGTGATACATTTTTTTAAAGAAATCGACGGTTTAATATTGAAAATTTTAGTAGCAAGTTCCTTTATTCCTCTTTCGGTCTTTTTTTGTTCTTTTTCAGAAATGGTAGAGCAATGAGATAAAGTAGATAGTCGCGTAATTTTCTGTTTCAACTGTCTTTTTAATCGAGAGTTTTTACAGTGAATAGATTTCATAATAGTGTTTTTTGAATGTCTCTGCAAATACGGGAAGATTACTATTATTGAATGTTTTTTAGGCGTTACAAAGCATTACATTTTATTTTTTTGGCATTACAAAAGAGCAGTAAAATTGATAATAATCTTTGTTTTTGATTACATGGGTGATGTTTTTGGAGTGTAATGCTATTCAAAATCAAAAACACCCGATAATTCTGATAAAGAAAGCAGAAGCTTAATGAATGAACCCAAAAAAATAATTAATTTCGCACTATATTCTCACTTTAAACATTTTTATTACCCCATGAAAGAAGAATTCAAAGGACAAGGACATATGCTGCATCTTAAACTCCCTACAGATCCAAGATGGGTAGCTATGGTAGCTGAAAATAATATAGAAAACATCCTTGTAGATCATGCTTATTGCGAACAAAAAGCAGCTTCAGCAAGTATGTCTTTAATTGTCAATTATCCGGAATTAGATGAGTTAGTAGATACACTTACACCTATTGTTGCAGAAGAGTGGGAACATTTTGAAAGAGTATTACAACAATTACGTAAACGTGGTTTGTCTTTAGGTAGAATGAGAAAAGACGATTACGTGAACGGCATTATCAAGTTTGTTAAAAAAGGAGGGTCAAGAACAGATCAATTAGTAGATAAGCTTTTAGTAAGTGCTTTAATAGAAGCTAGGTCTTGTGAACGTTTCAAATTACTTTGGAAAGGATTAGACGATGAAGAACTGAAAGCATTTTATTATGAATTGATGGTCTCAGAAGCAGGACATTATGTTACTTTTATTGATTTAGCTAGAAAATATCAAGATCGAGAAAAAGTAGATGAACGTTGGCAAGAGATGCTTAAGAATGAGGCAGAGTTGTTAAAGTCATTAGAAGTGCGTTCGGATAGGATGCATTAACTAAACTATTGTGTAGTTTTGTGATTATAATGATAGAGCTTTTAGAATCAGTAGATAAATCAATGCATTTTCAAATTGAAAATTTAGAATCATTTCGCTTAAAGGCGTGGTATTGGGGGAAATCAGAGAGTCATTGTACTTATTTGTATGACCACAATATTGCTTACCCTGAAGGCGGTTTTAAACATCTTTTGGGCGTAGGAGCAAAACACATTTGTCCGATGAAGGATAACCATAGTTTTGATAGTGTGGAGATGTTCCATCGTGAGCACAAAACATGGATGTTTGGACATATGGGGTATGATTTAAAAAATGAAGTAGAATTACTTTGCTCTGATCATTATGATGGGATTGAATTACCTAATGCTTTCTTTTATATCCCAAAGACAGTTTTTGTATTTGATAAAGAGAGTGTAGAGATAGTTTCAGACGGAGATCATCAGAAGATATTTGATGAAGTGATGTCTACCACTGTACCTTCTATAACAGAAGGATGGGGAGGAAAAGTGACTCCAAAAATATCCAAAGAGATTTATCTAGATACGGTTCATAAAATTCAGGATCATATTGTTGAGGGGGATGTGTATGAAGTAAACATCTGTATGGAGTTTTTATCTAAAGAAGCAGATTTAGACCCTTTTGATGTTTACTTAAGATTATCATCTTTATCTCCTGCTCCATTTTCTGCTTTTCATAGAGTTGATGATAAATTTGTGGTATGTTCTTCTCCTGAAAGATTCATGAAAAAAGAAGGAAGAAGAATTGTATCTCAACCCATCAAAGGGACGATTCGGAGAGGGGCAAATGAAACGGAGGATGCACAGTTAAAAGAAGAGTTGAGAAACTCAGAAAAAGAAATTGCGGAGAACATGATGATCGTGGACTTGGTAAGAAATGACTTAGCAAGAACTTGTAAAGCAGGATCTATCAAAGTACCAGAAATTTTTGGTATTTATAGCTTTAAAACGGTGCATCAAATGATATCTACCATTGAAGGCGAAATGAAAGATTTTCAGCCTTTTTCTGAAGTGATCAAAAAAGCATTTCCAATGGGTAGTATGACCGGTGCTCCAAAAGTGATGGCAATGGCACTTATAGAGACTTACGAACGTACCAAAAGAGGGGTATATTCAGGTTCTATCGGTTACATTTCTCCAGAAGGAGATTTTGATTTTAATGTGGTCATTCGCTCGGCATTGTATAATGCAGCATCTCAATATCTCTCCTTTCAAATAGGTTCTGCAATTACTATAGACTCTGATGCTAAAGCCGAATATGAAGAGTGTTTGTTAAAAGCAAAAGGCATGTTAGCAGCACTTAATGCAGAGATTACTTTAGATTCGTAAATCAGAATAGATCAAAAATATTACAATAGCTTAAAAGGCTATATCACTTATAAATTGGTGATGCATAAACTATACAAGTATGAAAGTAAACTTCAATATCTTGGTAGCTATAGGCATCACCTTTTTTGGTTGTGCCAAGAATAGCGAACCAAAAGCAGATTTTAAAATTACAAATCAAGTAACTTCCTCTTTAGAGGATGATCTTTTTGGCCAATTCTTAGAAAGACCTAGTTGGGACGGTGAGTCAGGTCCTGAAGCAGCAATAAAAAAAGGTACACATCAATTACAAGAGGGAGTAGTGGACTTAATGGCTGAAATGCATATTCCTGTTTTACGTTTTCCTGGAGGTACAGATGTTGATTTTACAGAATGGACGGATTTAATTGATTTACCTAATAGAGCGTCAAGACCTATATTGACTGGAAATAGAAATACTCAAGTAGGAAGCAACTTTGGTTATGATGAAGCAGGTGCGTTATCAGATACTTTGGGATCTTCTTTAATGTTAGTGGTAAATTTTGGAGATGCTTATTATAAGAGGAAGCCTTTAGAGGAAACAGTAATGCATGAAATGGGTATGATAGCCTATATGAGTTCTACATTGGATGAGAAGTTACCAGAAGAGTTATCAAAATGGCCGCAATTAAGAGCAAGAAATGGTCACACATCCCCTTATAAAGTTAAATACATTCAGATAGCGAATGAACCTTGGGTTTTAGATAAAAAAAATATCCACCTGACGGATTCAATGTCTCAAGAAACACTTGATAATTATTTTTTATGCTTAGATGCTTTTGTTGATAAAATCAATGCGATCTTTCCAAATATGGAAATTATTGTAGATGCTAATTGTATGTCAATAAGTCCTTTAATTAAACCTCGTTATGGCAATAAGGTTGATTATGTGGCCCTTCATCAATATAAACCATGGGGAGTAGGAGCCTTTAAAAAAGGGGAATCTTTTGTTAAGAGAGACAGTTTGTCTAATGAGGAAATTTGGAATGCATGGATTGCAATGCCTGAAATTAATGAACAAGGCGTAACTTATTTAGGTGATGCACAAGTAAAAAATACTTACAAGGCAGGGTACCCAATTGCTGTTACAGAGTGGAATTGGAACGGTTGGTGGAAAGTGAAATCAGCCAAAAATAAGGATGTTGTAGGATCTAATTTAGCGAAGAGTTTTGGTGCAGCAGGCTATTTACATGCCATGATGAGAGATGCTGATAAGATAAAAATAGGTATACAATCGATGTTAGTAGGGCAATCTTGGGGTATAACTGCAATTAGAGTTTCAGAAGAGGAAGAGTTCTCTCCTTATTCTTTGCCTTCAGGACAAATTACTGGTTTATATGCGGAGCACCATGGCGATAAAATGCTGAAGGTTGATCAGAACAAAGTAGCAAAATATCATCAGCCTTATAAGGTGAATAGTATTGCTTCAGCAGATAGTGTAGCCGTACTAGATGTGGTATCATCTGTAGATGATGAATATTTATATATTCATGTTATTAATAGATCATTTAATAAACCAATCAAAACGAGTTTTGATGTTTCGGATTGGAATCCTAAAAACACTGATATCAATGTATATTCAGTATCCGGAGAGTTTCTAAATAGTGAAAAATGCAACCCTTCACATTTTGCTTGTTCAACTATTAAAATAGAAAAATCAAACTCGGGTAGAATAGCTATTTCATTTAAAGAGAGGTCGGTAAACATTTTAAAAGTACCATTGAAATAAAAAATTAAATCATTTTTTTATATGAACTATAAGCGTAATAATTGTTAAAAATTATTACGCATATTTTTTTTTACACGTTGTTATTGTTGTTAAAATAGTATAAATACTTGCATTTTGAAACGGTGTTGAAAGATGTGATTTAAATAATTAAGTAATGAAAAATGCAATTCTCTTTTTATATATGTTCTTAATTTTAACTATTGGAAATAGTTGTTTCGGACAGTCAAATGTGCAAATAATACAACCTGATTCTATAGTTAATTTTCATGGAGAAACTCAAATTCACATTCAACAAGGGTTTTATAAATTCATAAGAGTAAAATCAAATACGAGACTAATTATTGATGGAGAACTTTTTCTCTCAGACAGATTACCAGATAGTAAATTGCCCTTAAGCTACGGAACTCCTGTTATTTCTGATACAACTACAATAACGGGATATCATCATATTGGAATGGGTTGTGTTATTATTTTAGAACCTCATTCTCATTTAGAAGTAAATGGTAGACTTCATGATTTGGCTACACAACTGAGTATTATTTTGAAAGATCATTCACAAATTATCGTTGAAGATTTATTTACTTTTAAGTTAGCAGCAGAAAATCCAAATCATATTATATCCTTTGGCAGTGGATCTCAAATAATAGTTCAAGGCCGTACTAATATTAGATTAAACCCTTCTGAATACACTGATTTGGTCAATAACCTACATCGTTCAGATCTAGATTTTCTAATAACAATAGGGAAATTTTTATTAATTGATCCAAGAGTAGACATTTCCGATAGACAGTCTATAAATGAAGGAATAGATAGGTTTATTACGAATAATAGAAATCCAATTGTACAAAGAAATTTTATCATTGATGTAGATAGCCTAAATCATCCCAATGCAATGTCTTTAGACCAAGTAAAAGAATTTTACGGATACCTATTGCATACTTTTGATAATCAAGTTAGGTTCTTAGGAATGGGACCATTAACAAATATGTCTCGATTATATTTTGACTTAGAACATAAGTATGCTGAATTACAGCTGCCGATTGAACTTTCATCCTTTAATGTAACTGTACAACCCAACGATACTTTTAGTGTAAATTGGACGACACAAACAGAAATAAATGCGGATCATTTCACTTTAGAATATTCTCCTAATACTATTGATTTTGAAATGTTGGATGATAATATTCCAGCTTATGGGAATTCGAATGTAGAAAGAAAATATGAAGTCAATAACTTATTTCATAATACTCCAACGGGCTATGTGAGATTAACTGAGTATGATTTTGATGGGGCTAATCAATCATGGATAGAAGAAATACGCTCAACTTCATTAAAGGATCTGTTTTCATATCAACATATTTATCCAAACCCGGTAGCAAATCAATTGCATGTAGATTTTAATAATAATGATGATAACGATATTTATTTATCATTAATAGACATAGAAACGGGTCGAGTAGTGTACGAAAAGACGTTACATCACCAGACGTCTTTAGATTTAAATACCTCATCATTTTCAAATGGTATTTATTTAATGAACGCAAAAAGTGGTATTAATAGAGAGTACAAAGAAGTAGTAATAATGCATTAGGCAAATCTTCTATTTAGAGATAATGAAGGAGAGTGTGGATCTAGAAAATGGATTTGCACTCTTTTTTTGTAAAAAAAATAAATGCATATTTAGATATTCAATTATCTCTATTCCTACGTGAGTTAATCTCTAAACAACTTTTCCAAAGCAAACATGAAACTGAAAAGAACAAATTTAGATTTAGGTATTTCTATTACCTGGTTTCGACAAGATCTAGTAGAGAACTTACTAAAAACGTTGCCCTTCTTTTTCTTTTTTTTAGTGTGCCTAATAGCCTTCTTTTCTCTTCTTTTATCTGATCCAAATATTCAAAAAAAAGATGAGGTTGATTTACACCTTTTTGAAGTTTTGACTACGGGAGGAATATGTTATTTAATCGGTCTAATATCTACCAATTTATATTTTGGTTCATCATATATAAAATGTGATGCTGAAAAATTAGTCTATAAAAATCCTCGAAATAAAGAAGTACAGATTCCTGTAAATCAGATTGCTCAATTGTATCTTATCAACAATACATCACATACACAGAAAAAAAATAAAGTGGTAGTACATCTTATTCTAAGAACAAAAGAGAATGAAGATATTTACTTATTCGAAGATCGTACTTTTAGTGCCGAAAAAGGTAGAACTATAGAAGAGGCAATAGAACAATTTCTTGGTTTGGATGATTATGCAATTGAAGGGGAATATCATATGATAGGCCATCAGAAAAATGAACATCAATTAGCAAGTACATATAACGAAAATCTTTCTGTAGGGAAAGTAATTGATGTGAATCAGGAACACCATCTTTTGGAGAAAAATTACCAATTAGAGTGGGATAATCAGAGAGTGGATAATATTCTTTGGGCTAATAATGGTATTGAAGAAAAGATTATCTATTTAAAACATTCGAAATATTATTTAGAGCAACCTATTAATCCTACAAAATTCTTTATAAATACTTTTTTTAAAGAAACGATAAAATGGAGTGAATTAACAACAGACTTTAAATATCAAAGTAATAGCTATACGCTCGAAGAAGAAGTAGAAGGAAAGTTATTTCCAGACTATTCTATAAGCAAATCAATTCATGTAAATCAAAAGGTTTATAAAAGTGATAATAATAGAATAATTATTCGTCAATTTTTAGGAGTCAATTTTGAAGTTAGTAAAGTAGAGGAAATATCATGAATCTAGTAGAAGTAAATGATGGAGTAGCGGTAATTACATTTAAAGCTTTAGTATCTAAAAGATTAAAATCCAAAATAAACAAATCTCACTTTAGTACTGATAAAATATTGATGTATGCTATTGGACTATTTATTTCCGGTTCATTTTTTCTAATGCATTGGTTTTTTGGGCTTTGTTTTTTTTGTGTTTTTTTTAGTTTATTCGCTAATACAATAGGCCAGGTAAATAAAGAAACTTACTTCAAATTCCTCCTTAGAGATAATATATTATATTTTATTTCTATGAATAAAGACTTAGATCATCGAGAGCAATTTAATGCAGATAGCATAGAGCAGTTCTATATCAAAAAAGTCGGGGAAGACCAATTTAACTTGATGATCATTTATAAAAAAATGGAAGTAAATCATGAATCTGATTTACTTAGTTTTGGACATAAAAGAATAGCTGAAATTACAGATATCCTGGATTATATGCATCAGTTTTATGGTATCACTCCTAAGAAAATTGAAGACGAGTATAATTATGATAAAAAGACAAACTTTATTCCTAAACAAAAAAGAAATTTCTTTAAGCTGTTTGATCAAGATATCGAAGATATAAGAACGAAAGGTGTATTTACTTTATCAGGTGAAGATTATTTGGTAGAGAAAACACAACAAATAGAGTGGGATAATGGAATGGTTTCTTATCGTTTTCTAATTCATGAAGATCAATCTCTCTTTTATCACCCTATGATAAATAACCGATTATTATTTTTAGAAAGTAAAGCCCTAAAAGCCAATATAGATGGTTTTGATAGATATGTAGATTCATTAAATGAACAACCTAAAGTATTAAGTTTTGAGGGACAGAATTATTATCTTTTAGAAGTGAATAAAGGTGAAATATCTATGGATGGAAAACATCTTCATGAGGAATTACTGCAAACTATTTATGAAAGTGAAGATGAAAAATGCGTTCTAAGATGTAGCCAAATGGAGGATAAAATTAGAGTCTTTAAAGGTACCATGATGCAAGAAAAACAAATCAATCTAATTTTGCCTCAATTAGATGTTGATTTTTAAGACTCTATGAATAAATCATAAAGTGTTTTCATTAAGAAAACAACCAACATTACATTAAAGAAAAGTTTTACTTTTTTTGGATCAACTTTCATGGCCAATCCAGCTCCAATCCATGACCCTTTAAATGCTCCTACTAAACCGATTAACCCGTAATCCCATAATACTTTTCCTTCAACCGCAAAAGTAATAAGGGCAGCCAAAGAAGAGATCATGGCTAAACTTTTGGAGAAGGCAACGTTGATCATTGTAGGTACGGAGGCAAAGAATGAAATAATAAAAAATGAAATTACACTTGTACCCGGACCAAAGAAACCGCTGTAAAAACCAATAACAATAGCTGTAGGATAAATTATTTTAGGTCGGAGATGAGCTTTGTTTTTTTCGTTATCCTGATTTCTTTTTTTAGTCAACCAATCCATCAAAAAGAGTAAAATGATCATGACTAATAACAATATCAGCATATAATAAGTGGAGAGTACATCACTCATTTCAGCCCCAAAAACGGCCATGCCAATACATAAAACAAAAGATAAAAGTAATTCTTGATTTAATTGAAGTAGTCCATTCTTATAGTAACGCCAAGTAGCGGTTACAGAAGCTGTTGTTAAAATTACTTTGTTGATTCCTAATATAAAATGTGAGGGTAATCCTAGGTAAATTAATAATGGAATTGATATCATACCTCCGCCACCTGAAATGGCAGTAATGACAGAAGAGAATATACATCCTATAAACCAAATAAAATAGTTGACGATCGTATCATCCATCATAGATTAATGAAATTGGTAATAAGTAAATATAAATGTAATACATACTACCGTATAAATGCCCATCAATGGTAAACCAACTTTCATAAAGTCTTTTGGTTTATAACCACCGGGTCCATATACTATCCAATTGGTTTGGTAACTAACAGGAGTTAAAAATGCTGCTGAAGCGGCAAAGGCTATGGCAACAAAGAAAGGAGTACTTTGTACTTCTAACATCTGACTTAAAGAATAGGCAATAGGGAATGCAATAGAAATTGCAGCTACGTTGGTAACGAAAGAGGTAAGCATAACAGTAAATAAGAACAAACCGATTAATACGCCATACACACCAAAAGGAAGAAATATTTTGATAAAAACATTACTAACAATTTCACTTGCCCCTGAGGAAATAAAAGCTTCTCCAAGAGTTAGTGCAGAGGTGAGTAATACCAATAAGTCCATATCCAATTCTTTATTCACAATATTAAAATTGGTCGCTTTGATGAGTAATAATCCAGAAAAGGCAAAAATAGCAGCCATTAATAATGGAATAACATCTAATGCAACTAAAGCAATAAGTGTGGCTAATAGACTAAAGTAACCCCATTTTTTAGTAGTAGAAATCGTGTTTTTATTATTTTCTATCGTACTTAAAACGTAAAATTCTTTATACAGCTTAATATTGGAGAAGAAGGTATCTCCTGCAGACAATAAAAGCATATCACCTGCTTGAAGATAGACATTGTCTAATTCTCCTGTGATTTTTTGACCATTACGATGTATAGCTACTAATTCGACATCATAGGTTTCTCTAAAATTTATTTTTGATAATTTTTTCTTAGATAAAGCAGAATTTGCTGGGATAACGGCCTCTACTATTTCAGCTTCATCATCATGGTTAGGAACAGCTAAACCGACATCAGAATTGAGAATAATCATAATGTTTTCGGTTTGTCCCATAAACATTAGGGTATCTCTTTCTTCAAAAATAAAGTCATCAGGAATTGGTGTTATCACTTTATTTTTTCTGTGTACTTCAATTAAATAAGCACCATCAAAAGATTTAATTTTAGAAGCGGCAACTGTTTTGGAGATTAATTTGGAACCTCTACGAATTTGTAATCCCATTAGATATTCGGGAGCTATCGCTTTAGCGTCATCAAAAACTTCTTTATTTTCTGGTAAAAGGTGATAACCAATCGTCACTAAATACAAAATTCCGAAAAAAGTAACCAAAAGTCCCAAATAAAGGAAGTCGGTATAGGCTAAAGGAGGTAAGTTGTTCGTTTCTATAAAGCCAACCAATACTAAATTGGTTGAAGTACCAATAACTGTGATCATACCACCGAGTATGGTACTGAAACTTAAAGGTATTAAAAGCTTTGAAGGGTGAGCTCCCATTTTTTTACACCAATCGTAAACAAAAGGAGTAAGGCCAGCAACCACAGGTGTATTATTGGTAAAAGAAGAAAGTAAAGCAGAGAAGGTTATGATTTTTGTAAGAAACAATCTAGGCTTTTTTGATTTACCCACTAAGTGACTTAATATCTCAGAAACATTGAATGTATGATAAAGATGAGTAGTCACAATAACTAGCACAATGATTGTAGCTATGGAAGAGTTACTTAAAGAACTTAAGACATTGTCCACTTGTATGATACCAGTAATCATTAAAGCGACTACTCCTAAGAAAAAAATAGTAGAAGGTTTCTCCCATTCTTTAAGTAATGCGATAACGACAGTTATTACGGTGACCAAAACAATCCATTTATCGAATTCTTTCGGTATTAATTGTATATGGTTTTGAGCTAGTAACAATGGGTAAGGCATAATTTTAGGTTAAATATCAGGTATTACTTTAAGTAAATAATAGTTTAGTTAGGATAATGATATCACAAATAACATACTTATATTATAACAAACTGATATTTTTATCAAATAGTTGGTCACTTAGTTTGAAATTTTAAATTGATCTAGGAAAAAATCCTATTTAATATATCACAGATGAAAGTTAGTGCAGAGTTTAGAGGAATTGCCACAATAATTATTCTTAGTTTATTATTACTGACCAGTTTCGTGTCTTTTTTAAGGTCTTCACAGGCAGAAAAAAGAGAGGTTTCTGAGGTACTACTAAATCAAGAATATAAGATTGCCAATATTCCATATCATGCGAAAGAATACTATCGATCAGAAGATAGAAAGACCTTACTTCAATTAAAACAAGAAGCGGATAAGATTTACTCTCAGATCTTAGCTATGGAAAAAGGAACTTCTTCCAACTCTACTGACAAACAAAATATATTGATCATCACTAAATTAGGAGATGATGAATTATCACATTCTTTAGAATTATATAGAAAAAGGTTTGAAGATTATTATACTAAAATTGATCTGATGTGGGATGCTAGTATAGAATCCAATTCATCAGTAAATCTTCAGGCAAAATCTAAAAGTAATTCATTAAGTAGTAGGGCACGTGCATTGGATGAGGAAGAAGGAAGTGATAAAATTGGCAAAGCTTTAGATTTTCTTCAACGAAGAAATTCATCCCTATTGTTACATAACAGAGAAACGAGGTTTCACCTAGAGGAGAATATCAAAAAAACAAGGACTAAAAGTTTAATCTTTAACGGGTTATTAGTTGTTTTTGGTGTACTAATATTACTTACACAAGGAGCTTATTTTAGAAACAAAATACTTATTCATATTCATCTTTTAAGAAAAAACTTAGAAGAGTTTACCGGAGAAAAAGAAAGTTCTGAAGTTCCTGACATACAAATTATAGAAAATAAAGTATTTGCCTTAGAAGATGATTTCAATAGAATTACTGAGATGATCGAATACCTAGGAGATAAAGATTATGAAGTAAATACTGATGGTTTAAATACACGTCTATCTGATTCATTCCATAGAGCAAGAAACACTCTAGAACAATTATCTAAAGAGGAATTTGTTAGTAAGTGGATTACTGAAGGATTAGCCAAAACAACTGAAACACTTAACGGACAACAATTTGACTCTATCGAAGAGATGGCGTATGAATTTGTTCGATTTGTAACCCGCCACTTAAATGCATTACAGGGTGGAGTGTTTTTAAAAATGAATGCTGAAGAAGCGAATACTGTTCACCAAGTAGCAAGTTATGCTTACGGTAAGAAAAGATTCCCTCAAAGAAAATTATCTTCTAATGAAGGGTTAGTTGGGCAGGTGATGTTGGAAAAACAATTTGTTTATGTAGAAGATTTACCAACACATTACACAGCAATTTCTTCGGGTTTAGGAGAAGCACCTCCAAGATCAATTATTATTATTCCTGTAGTTCATGGTAATGATGACGTTTATGGAGCAGTTGAAATAGCTTCCTATCACTCTTTATTACCTCATGAACAAGAGTATGCAAATGCGGCTTGTGAACGTTTTGCTTCTGCTATTGCAGTTTACATGATGAACGAAAATACGCGTAAGCTATTAAAGGAATCAATGGAGGTGAATGATTCTTTAAAGAATAAAGAAGAGTCGTTGATTAAGAAAACTGATGAAATGCAGGAGGTGCAAGATCAGTTGAACACAAAACTGACTGAATTATCTAAAGAATCTAACCTTAATAAAAATATTCTCGATGCCATAGGTAAAACAATGGCAATTATCGAATTCGATATGACAGGTAAAATCTTAACTGCTAACGATATGTACCTTTCGGTGATGGGATACAAGCAGGAAGAGATTATAGGGAAACATGAAAGAATTTTAGTGGCTTCGGAAGAAGTGAATTCAATGCGCTATAAATTACTTTGGGATAGTTTAACTAATGGATCATTCATTTCTGGTGAGTACTGTCGTATGAGTAAAAATGGCATGGAAAAATGGATGAATGGAACATATAATCCAATATTTGGTTTAGATGGTAAACCATATAAGATCATCAAATTTGCCGAATTTACTACTGAACAAAAAGCAAAAGACCTCACTTATGTTGAACGATTAGCATCATTTGGACACCACTTCCCTGTGTTGGATATTGATGTTGATGGAGTGATCAAATCTGCCAACACAAAATTTACAGAGGTATTAGGTTACAAAAGAAAAGAGTATAGAAATACGCCTATCCTAGAATTCTTAGAAAATGCGAGCGAAATCAGAATGTTTAAACGCATGATGAAAGACGTTAAAGCAGGAGCAAATACTTCTCAAATGTTTGTACTTGTAGATAGTGAAGGGAATTCGAAGAAATGTAATATCCATTTATCTTCTTTGAAAAAACTAAATGGAGAGATTGATAAAATGACTCTCTTTATTGAAGATCGTACGGAGCAAGAGTATATCAAAAAAGAATTAAGTACTCAATCAGAAACATTAGCTTTATTAAGAAGTGAGATGACTACTCGAAATCAAATTCTTGATGAGCAAGCCATGATCTTAGAAGTAGATCTAAATGGAAAATTAATTGCGGGTAATGAAGCAGTTGAAAAATGGACGGGACAAAGTTTAGATAAAATTATCGGACACCCTATAGCTGATATTGTAACAACATCATATCAAACGGCAATTTCTGGTTTATTAGATCCAGAATTAAATGGTATAAGTTCTAGAACTATTGAATATAGAACACCTAAAAAGAAAGCTCTTTGGGGGCATACAACCTCTTCTGTAGTGCTTAAAAATGAAGTACCAATTAAATATATCTTTATTGTATTTGATGTTTCTAGCTCTATTGAAAAAGAAAAAGTATTAAATATTGAACTTGAAAGACAGAAGGCTAAAACAGCTCTAACAAGAATACAATCTCAAAGTACCAGCCAATTAATTGATGAAATTTTTAATAAGAATGATATCAATTTTGAGGATGATAACTGGATAGATCAGCTTCCTTGTCCTGCTTGTATACTCGATAAACAATCGAATGTTATCAAAGCAACTACTTCATTAGAGAAAGTGGTAGGTCAGGTAGTTAGAATGGTTGATGTACCTGATTACTTATCAGACAGTCAAATCACTCAAATCAAAGAATCCGTTAAGAATGCAAAGTTGATGGAGGAAAATGTCAAATTAAAAGGAGTGAACTACACTATGGTTATGGTGCCTTTATTTGATGAAGCAGATCATAAACAATTAGTTTTATTTGCTGAATAGTAAATACTACCCGTTTTTTTAATTCTAAGTCAAGAAATAATTGCTTTCTAAAAACATTTATTGATTAATTTTTTCAATCAAAAGTTATCTTTGTGCGTTATGATATAGGATGACCATCGAATTTAATCAATCAATGAAAAAGACATTAGCAAGTGATAATTATGCAGGTACATCACCTGAAATAATTGAGGCAATAACAAAAGTAAATAACGGACATCAGGGTGCTTATGGTGCGGATGAGGCTACTTTAGAAGCCGCAAAGATGTTTAAAAGACTTTTGAAGGAAGATATAGAAGTGTTTTTTACCATGAATGGTACTGGTGCTAATGTGACTGCATTAAGTACTGTTTGTCCATCTTATGGAGCAGTGATCTGTTCGAGTGCAGCCCATATTAATGTAGATGAATGTGGAGCACCAGAGAAATTTGGAGGTTTCAAGTTACTTACTGTTGAAAAACAAGATGGTAAATTAACCCCACAAGATATTCAACCCTTTTTAGTGAATTTAGGCGAGCAACATTGGTCACAGCCTAAGGTAGTTTCTATCACTCAAGCTACTGAATATGGAACAATATATTCTGTTGCTGAAATAAAAGAAATTGTAGATTTCGCTCATAAAAATAATTTATTAGTACATGTAGATGGAGCTAGAATTAGTAATGCAGCTGTATCGTTAGGTGTTTCTTTTAAAGAAATGCTAGTTGATACTGGGGTCGATTTTATCTCTTTTGGAGGCACAAAAAACGGACTCATGTTTGGCGAAGCGGTGATATTTCTAAATACAAAACTTGCTGAAAATTATAAGTATGTGAGGAAACAAGGAATGCAACTTCTTTCTAAAATGAGATTTATCTCCGCACAGTTTTTAGCATTATTTGATGGTGATTTATGGTCTAAAAATGCATCACATGCTAACAAAATGGCCCAATTGCTAGCCGATGGTTTAAGCAAAGTTCCCAATGTTGAGATTACTCAAAGAGTACAAGCAAACGGTGTTTTTGCTATAATAGATCCATCGGTTATCCCTGTTTTACAAGAGCAATCACCGTTTTATGTATGGAACGAACAAACTCATGAAGTTAGATTAATGTGTTCTTTTGATACCACCGAAGAAGAGATCAATCAATTTATTGCCACTTTAGAAAAATTATCTTCTGTAAGTGTTTAATAAATAGTGATTTATAAATTAAAAAAGGCAGGGAGTTTCAAACAACTTTCTGCCTTTTTTAGTTTATATGAAGGACCCAAACTTATTTATTATGATTAAAATAGCATTGAAATATGGTCTCCTTATGTTTATAGGTTACCTTATTTTATTTTATGTGATGAAAGTACTAAACCTTTATCACATTGTAGAACTAAGAGTTCTAAACTTTCTTATTCAATCCGCCGGTATTTATTTAGCATTGAATGAATTACAAAGAAGGCAGAGTAAAGAATATGGATACATCAATGGTTTTATAGAGGGGATTATAGTGACCATGTCAGGAGCATTACCATTTGCTTTATTTATGATGATATACCTCACGAGCATAGAACCAGAATTTATGCTGTACCTACAAAAATTTGCACTAAATGGTGCATATCTCAACCCTGTCACAATACTCATAGGCCTTGTTTTTGAAGCTGTAGGCTCAGGAGTTTTGATTTCCTACGTCATTATGAGGTATACACTTATAAATCAGTCCATAAAAGTAAGATCTTAATAATAGTTAACCACAGTAAAATTTTAAACTGTGGTTTATTTTTTGTCTTTTAAATTTTACGTAAGCTTAACGTAGAATCTAATATAAAACCTAATAAAGATATCATCGCAAACTGGCTTACTTTAAACTAATAATAAACCTAATACTAAGCGCACCTAATGCTTAGTACTATGACAGACTTCTATGAAAAATTTTATAAAATCAATTCTACTGAATACATTAATTGGGATTTGTTTGAGTACTGTATGTGCTTATGGATGGCAGGATGCAACTATTAATGATTTCAATAAAACATATAATGAAGAAGACGATATATTCCTAAAATTAAATAGAGATATTGAAGTAGGAAATAGTGGTGTATTAGATATGACGAATACTACAATTTATGTTGATTTAAATGGTTATGATATTATATTTCGTGAAATAAATTTAAGTTCTTCTAATCTTTACATTGTGAATAAAAATCAAGATAGAGGAGAAGTTATATTAGGAAAGGAAGGATTTTTTAATGGATATGATGCAAGTGTTAATTTAGAAGAAGGATCTCATTTTTTTACTTTTGATAATGTGTATTTAAAGTCAGCTTTATATAAAAATACCACATTTAATTATAAAGAAGGTAGTGAAACGATAAATGCCATTATATCCTATAATGACGTTCAAATATCAAATTTAGATCGATTTAATAATTTGAATGGTGATAAAAATATGAATAATTTTTTCTTGATAAAAGGATCAATTATAAATCCATCAATTCTTGGCCCACCTAGTGTTCCAGGAATTGAAGAAGATCAAGAATTAGAAAAAATATGTGAAACCTTTCCAATTTATTGTGAAATATTAGAAGACGACGACCTCCCAGTAAAACTTATCTCTTTCAACGCTAAAAAGCAAAGAAATAATGTACTTCTAACATGGTCAACTGCTTCTGAACTAAATGCCTCTCATTTTACAGTTCAAAAGTCTACAGATAGATCTCGTTGGGAAGATATTGGTGAGGTAGATGCTCATGGAAATTCGAATACTAAAATAGATTACTCATTTACAGATAATTATTTAGGGCAAAGTAGTTACTATCGTTTACATCAAGTAGATTTTGATGGAGCCTCAGAATATTTTGGTCCTTTGTATGTTAATATGGGTAATGAAGAACAGTTTAAGGTGATTATAATGCCTAACCCTGTTCAGGTTGGTGCACCTTTAAAGGTAAGTATTTCGGGAGTAAATCCAGCAAATGAACTATCTTATAAGGTGTATAGTTCTAACGGACAACTGGTATTTTTTAATAAAATAGAGTTGAATGGTACATCACAAATTTTAGAAGAATTGAACTATTCAAATCATTTAAACAAAGGTCTTTATCATATTATTTTCCAAAATGGAGCTCAAATAGCTAAGGAAAAGCTAATTTTAAAATAAAAAATTAAACTATTTTAATAAAAGGCAACCTTATGGTTGCCTTTTGTGTTTACAAAAACTAACATTTACACTTGTTGGAAATAAAGAGTTGTTTATAAATATTAATAAATATGGTAGAGTTTTTGTAACTTTGAACTTGATATTATACAATAAAAAACGCTACTAGTTTTATTTACATTCTTTTTTAATAGATTTTACTGCTAAACATCTACTTTTATGAAAATAATAAATTACTACTTTTTGGTATCAATGCTGATACTAACCACTTCATATCGAATTTTTGCACAAACTTGCGGAACATCTTTTGGTAATTTGAATACAGGAACAACTTACACTTTTAGTGATTGTAAGTTAACTGGAGGTGATGTTGAGTTTTCTGCACAAGGAGGAGATGTTGATATTATTATTGCTGAAGGAACTACTGTGATATGGGAAGTGGATTCATTAAGCCTAACATCAGAAAAAGAAACAATTTCAGGTGGAGGGGGTTCTATAGATGTAGATTTATATGGAATAAATATTACTATTGAACCTGGTGCAACCTTATATATTAAGGGAAATGATGCAGGTAATCTTACAATAAACCATAAATCATCAATAAATGTAGCACACACAGGTCAGTTAATAATAGAAGGTAATTATGATACAGATGATGCTATTAGTCCTGAAATCAATATACTAGATCCTCAAACTGAAGATGTATCTTATGATCAGCCAATATATAACACTGATGATGTAGCTAATGTACATATACATGGAAATGCTGATTTGGGTTATACAAATGGTAATTCACCTAGTAAAATTTATATTATTGGTTCATTAGAGCCTGCTCCTAAATCTTTTGATGATTCTTATACAACATATGAACTAATTGAGCAATTTTTAATTGATAACACAACATGGTTTGCTGGATTATCATCATTCGCTAAAGGTTTTGTTATGGGCATAGCAGAATTTTTACTTAGTGATAGTTTTCCACCAATTAATGATTCAAATACAGGCTTTATTTCAGGTATTTCAGGAGAACGTGATTTTGTAGATCTCCCAGTCGATCTGCCAGTAGAACTAACCTATTTCGAAGCCAATGTGATAAACAACGAAGTGGAGTTATCTTGGGAAACAGCAACAGAAATCAACGCATCTCATTTCCTAGTACAACGATCTACTGATAAGTCTAATTGGGAAACAATTGGAGAAGTAGAAGCCTCAGGAAACACAAATTACGCTATAGAGTATGAATTTGTAGACGAATCTCCACTAAAGATTGCTTATTACAGATTACATCAATTTGATTTTGATGGAGCCAATGAATTGTTTGGTCCTATTAAAGTACAACTAAACAATAGTTTAAGTGATTTTGATGTTGTCTTAATGCCAAACGTCATTCAAAACGGAAATAATACTAGAAGTAGTTTTACAGGATTAGTTCCAAATACTAATGTCATAGTAAAATTATTTGATGGTAGCGGTAGAATGTTATACTCAGATGAGTATCAAGCTAATTCTGAATCGATGTTGAAAGATCTAGATGTTCCAGATGGATTACACGCAGGTGTTTATTACTTGCACTTCCAAAATGGTTCTGAGTTGAAGAGAAAAAGATTAATATTGAAATAAGGTATTAATATAAAATAGATTAAGAAAGGTGATTCATTTGGATCACCTTTTTTAGTGATAATGAATTTAAAATCAATTAATTATTGTGGAATAATTTTGATCTGATACTTAAGTGATTAACTTTGTTATACCCAAAAAATAATAAATAGAACTATTCTTTACTCGTTAATATCTAAATAGAATAATACCAACAATCTTATCATTAACTAACTGAATTGTTCATTTGTTATCGGCTTAAATAAACAGTTAACTATTTCTTACCCATCTTTACTATGACAAAGTATAACTATTCTCCAATTAGTATCTTTTGTTTGCTCTTACTTTCTACATTTAACTATGCACAATGTGATTTTGAAAAACAATCTGGAAGTACTGATTTTACTTCATCAGGTTTAGTTTCATGTAACACAACTTCTGCTCAACACTTAGAATTCATTGCGGATGGAGCAAATATAAATATCTCTCATATCGATAATGAAGTTGCAGATGACGGTATTGATTTTACAATCAACACTGAAAGTATATTTGGAGATGAAGGGGGAGGAATGTTTGAGATAGGACCTGCTTCAGGAGATTTTACAGATGATGGAACCAATAAATATGCAGAATACTCTGTGCATTGGACAATTAAAGCAAATACTCATGTCTTAATAAAAGGTGATCTCATTCTACATTATGGTACTGAAATAACCATTGAGTCCGGAGGTGTTTTAGAAATCGACGGAGATATGTCGTTAGCAAACAGTAATGCTCTGTGCCAAGAATGCTTTAGCGGTGATATTGACACAAGGGAAGCTGCTACAGAAGAGTATGAAAAGAAAATGAGCGAAAGTATTATAATAAATAATGAAAATGGAGGGGTAATACAAGTAAAAGGAGATAGTGACTTATATATTGATCTCATTTACTTTACAGGTAAAAGAAATGATAATATAGTGGAGTTATACTGGGGTACTGCCTCTGAGATTAATAGTTCTCATTTTGAAATAGAAAAATCTTACGATCAAAAACAATGGGAAACGGTAGGTAATGTTCTTTCTGCAGGTAATAGTTCAGTGAATATCGAATATTCGTTTATGGATTCTTATAACTCTATTTCAAATTATTATAGGTTAGTAGAAATTGATCTAAATGGAAAAAGAACCTATTATGGACCTATAAATATTGCTGAAAAAACGAGTGCATTAAATGTGAATATGTATCCGAATATTCTATCTGTGGGTGATCCTCTTGTGCTAACATTAAACAATTTGAGTAAGAACTTAATTACTGAAGTGAAAGTATTTGATTTAAAAGGTAGGTTAGTGCTATCCAATGAGTATGAGGTGGATTCATATAATATGAACTTCACTATTCAGTCAAATAATTCAATACCAAGAGGAATGTATATTGTATATGTGGTGAATGGATCGGAAAGTAATAACATGAAATTTGTAGTAAGATAAGGTAGGTATTCTAGATCTATTGTTAGAGAAGAGTACTAACACTAGATTTGATAAAGCCCATATGGATTTTCTTAGTAATTTATGAAGAAATAAAAGTCCCTCTATTTAATGATTATATCAGAAATAGAGGGACTTTTTTGTGATCTAATTTACGTCAAATCATTGATTATATATATTGTTATAGATCTAAAGTAAAGTTTTTATAAAAGGACAGAAATATTCTTCGTTCCAATTGGGGTGATTGAATAAAGGAGATATAGTATCTATACTCCATGTAAAATCATTAAAGAAAATATATAAGTTTTGAATCGATGGTATTTGATTAATAATATCACTAAAGTTACTTCCTTCAAATTGATTTTCGCTTATTAATAATGATTCAAGTTTTGTCAGCTTCGTCAATGATAAAGGTAATTCTCCGGTAAGATAGTTTACCATAACATTGATATGCCTTAACTCACTAAGTTCACCAATTTCCTCTGGGATTGTTCCAGATAAGTTGTTGTTATCTAACTCAATAGCAATCACTCTACCATTATCATCAGTAGTTATACCAAACCAATTATCAAGGTCATTTTCCATGTTCCATTGTTGATCTGAAGGGATAGAAGTATTGACATTATTGTTTTTAATTAACCAATTATCGCCATTAGTTGCTTCGTAGAATTTCATCAACATCTCTTTATCTTTATCAGAAGCAGAGGTCATTGGTTTTTCATAACTAGCAACAAAATTCACATCAAACCCATCTCCAGTTTTGGAACCTGTATCAACAATTTTTATCCAAGAAATTGCTGACACTCCATCTAAACCTTCAATATAGCTTAAATGGAATTCATTGTTAGCAATATAAGCATCACCTACCTTTACCCACTCTCCGTCATCTTCTAAGCCGGCTTTATAGTACCTGCCGTTGTATGATTTATGTACATAGATACTCGCTTTTTCGCTGTATGCTTTCCAGGCTTCTTCCGCTTGTTCGTAATAAGCTTTCTTACCCCAAGATGTCTCAACTACCTGTAAAGTGGTATTCTCGTTAATACTTATAGGGGTGGGTAATTGCATTAGCATATAGCCATTTTCTCCTCCAAGAGAAACAAATTTGCTAGCATTTTTTCTGAAATCAGCCAAATCAGCATTAGCTGAATTTTTTCTCGATTCTTTAGAGATATTATAGTTGTCATGGCTTAAGTCTCTTACTTCGTAATTGAAATATTCAGGACGATATAATTTCACTTCAGCATATTGATATCCCTCAAGATGACCTCTAAACCATTGATCATAATATTCTCCACTAATTTCTCTTGAATTTTGATTTTCTGATACATAACTATTTTTATCAAAAAACTGAGTCGAAGCCATATCTCCCCAATTGTGATAAAGTGTTTGATCTGTTTGTATTCCATTATCATCAAGCAACGTCATTTTGATATTATCTTTGATAATAGCACCATTTAAAGTTCTTAATTGAAGCTTATCAGAAAAATGATGAGAAGTAAAGACCATATTATCTCCCGTTAAAGCAGCGCCTGTTACTCTACCACCAACTTTATTTTCTTTTTTAGCATTTAGGCCTCCGAATAAAGATCCAGCATTAAAAGAGACTTTCAGGTCAGACCAATCCCAATCCATTTTGTTCAAGTAAATTGCTGTCCCTCCTTTCCATTGACTAAATGAGATAAGTCTTTGTTCCTCAAAACCGTCTGTTTCTTGAGAGTTTTGTGTAAATAAAATATCCCCGCCTTGGAATTTTACTGTATTTAATTGTTTCACCTCATTTTCTTCGAAGTATTCATCTTTTTCAAAGAAAGCTTCATCTTCTTCACCCTCCACTGCTATGTTACCACTAAACTGAAATTGTACAGCATGTGCCCATACTTGTCCTTGATATATTGACCCATCTAGAGAGGCATCAACATCGTTCCAAATATCAGCACCACCCGATTTAGCATCTCCCCAATCGGCAACCACTTTATAAAAACCACTTTTTCCGGCTAAAAATAAATAGCCATCCTGATCGACATCTACCTGGGTAATTTTACCTTTGAAACGGTATGTATTGATGTTCTTTTTCATTTGAGCTACAGTGATCGTAGGATTATAGCCAAATAAATGTATTTCTCTTACTTCTTTTGAAGCAAGACTAACTAGGTAGATTTTTTTCTTTCGACTCACTACAACGGTAATATAATCGTTGTTAGGACTAATACACATGTGTCCACCTCGAGGGATAACAAATGATTTTCCATTTTTAGTAAGTTTCAGTTCAGAAAGAAATGCCTCTTCTTCCAATCCTTGGAAATCATATTCTACTTCATAGATTTTTGAGCCTTCGGAAGTAGAGTTTAGTAAGTAGACATTCTGATTAAATGGCATTCTAAGGCTAGAAGCATCTTGATCCTGTATTAATTCTTCTTCGTGTTTGTGGCATGAAACAATAAATAGGGAAGCGAATACTATAATAGTAATTCGAGAGAATAGCTTTTTCATCAAAATTTAAGGGTTTAGTATCAATGATATTGTCGAAGCACACTTTCTGTCGGTAAAGGGTAAAAATGAAAATGTTTGTGCTTAATAAATTTAATTAACATCAATTTAAACATTAAATAGAAGTAACTGTAATTGAAAGGGATAGAATTGAATATCTACCTTAAGAACCAAATTATTTATTCATATAGTACAATTTTAGTGTTTATATGTTTACTCTAAATACCTTAAAAGAATCAATAGTATAAGGATTTTACATTGATGTAAGACTATTTGATAATAGTGAATATTTAATACCAATATCTCCTTTAATCTACTCCCAAAGTCAAATTTTTATTCAATAAGTCATAGTGTATTCTTCATCAATAAATCAATAAAAAAAACAAAATCCTTTAAGAAATACGATTCCTTCACATGACAAATTTTTAACGAAGAAACGAATTTATTTTTCTAGCGTTATGGAAGGGAAACCTAAATAAAGTGAATACTTAAAGTTTTTTTTATACACTCTTATACTTATTATCATGAAACGCTTATACCTATTATTATTTACCTTTTTGTTACCTGTGGTGAGTTGGGCTACTGAATATTACTCTGCGAATAGTAAAGGTGGAGGGAATTTTCATGATGAAATTTGGACTTTATCAAGTGATGGTTCTGGAACTTTAGTTGATACGACAGGTATATTTACTTTATCCAATAATTTTACAATTTTATCAGGTCATTCAGTGAGTTGTCCGTCAACTGAATTAGACATTGGAGATTTAACTATTAAAGGGACTCTAACAGAGTTCATAGTTTCCTTAAATGATATCAATATAAATAATTTAATTGTTGAAGGAACGATTAATTTCGCAGAGAATGGTATCGATGGTAATTTTAATGTGGTCAACTATTTTGCATTAGATGGATCATCTGTTACTTTTTCAAATAGTACGATGAATTACAATGTAAGTGGATACTTTTACATTGGGACAACATCCTCTTTTTCATATAACAATAGTGCAGAGAATAAAATATCTGGAAATGGACGATTTGATGAGTTTGTGAATCCATTAGTTTCAATTATTAGTGATAAAGGAATAGTTTATTCTAATGATCAAGTAGTTTCTTCTAATCTTAGTGATTTTCCAACCGCTTTTTTGTCTGAAGAAGCTACAATTCAATTAAATAAAGACCATACACTAACCATTGATCAAACTTTACCTTCTGATTTAGTTTTTTCAGCTGGATATTTAACAACAGCAAGTAATAATGGATCAATTGTTTTTTCAACAAATGCATCAGGAACGTTTAAAACAGTTAACTCAAATACAAATCCTTTCAATGATATTACTGTAAATACTAGTAATACTATCACTTTAGGTGGTGATTTTTATATGGGTGGTGAATTAACTTTAACTGACGGTATTATTAGTGGAAATAGTAATCGATTTGTGATTAATTCTGGTGGTAGTATAAATGGAGCAAATTATAGCACAAATTTAAGTGGCATTAGTTCAGGGGGTTCTGATGAATCTCATATTAATGGGCAGATGTCGATGACCTTTGCTACAACAGGAAATTTCACATTGTTACCAGTAGGAGATGGTACTAGTCTAAGAGAAGCTGGAGTGAAAAATAGAACAGCTGCTAATCCTCATACATTAACTATTATATACAATAATTCTGCTCACTCTAGTAGAGAAGATGTAGACTCTGCATTAAGTGGTGATGTTACAGTAAGTAATGTAGAGTATTGGGATATTAGTGTTGTAAGTACAGACTTGTCTACCAATACCTTTAAAACCGTATTATCTTATAATGCAAATTCAGGAATTGATGAAACCAAACCTGGTACCTTACATCTTATGCATTATTCTTTAAGTGAATGGGGATCTGAAGCTTATTTTGATGCAGTAGACCATTCAGATATAGAAGTTGAGTTCAAAGGAGGTACTGGTTATATAGCGGCATCAGCAACCTCTTTCAGCCCGTTCACATTTGGGGGTGGTGATGACCACGATCTCCCAGTAACCCTAACAAAATTTGATGCTGAAATTAAAAATGAAGTTGTAGAATTATCATGGTCTACAGCTACAGAAATTAATAATTCACATTTTGAAATCGAAAGATCAACCGATCAAAATAATTGGAATTCTATCGGAGAAATTGAAGCAAAAGGAGGTAACTCAAGTTATAAAATTGATTATACTTTTGAAGATGATAATCCATTGCTCAATGCTTACTATAGATTAGTTCAATATGATTTTGATGGAGGTTCAGAGATCTTCGGTCCAATACATATTGATAAAACCACCTTTGGAAATGATTTTTATGCTGAATTGCATCCTAACATATTGTTCAGGAATCAATCAACAAAACTAGCCTTAGAAGGTATGATAGAAGGAATGGATATCACAATTCAGGTGTATGATCATCATGGTAATTTGGTTGTTGATAAAACCATTGAACATACCAATTCTACAACCTTATTACAAGAATTTAATCTACCAGGAAATTTACCATCAGGTATGTATCATTTAAATGTGAGTTCTGGTTCAAAAATATCACGAAGCAAATTTGTGCTTCAATAAGACTTTAGGTAAGAGAAGTATATAACGAGTGAATTAATTATCGAACATCTTCATAGGTTTCCTGTGGAGATGTTTTTTTATAAAAAAAGATCGAAGAAATGGTTTTCATCGATCTTAATTTATTTATGATATTTCGAGTTTTAGTATAGACTATTTTTTTGCTCGATGGGCTTCAATAGGAAGATCAGTAGCAATAATATCTACTCCTAACTCCCAAGCATCTTGATATTCTTTTGCACGTTGTTTTTCGTCTTTAACTTTATCAGAAGTGTGGAACGTAGCACTAATACAGAAAATGCCTTTAGCATGTAATTTTTCTAATAATGAAGCATCACAAAGTTTCACTCCAGTAAAGGCAATCATTCTATCAAATGGTATTCCTGAGGCTTTGGCTTCTTCCCAATGTTGATCATTCATAATCGTAACACTGATCATTAATTCAGGAGCTAATTGGTGAACTAGCTTTGCATCCTCCCAATTGTAGGTAATAACTGCGGCGTATTTTTCTACTTTCGCTTTGCGAATAGCATTTACAATCATCTCAAATGGAACTCCTCTTTTTACATCAACAGTAAGTACTGCATATCCTTTAGAAGTCCATTTCAATACTTTATCAAAACGATCGAATTTGTATTTGGTTAAATTCCCATCATCATCTTTTAATTGGATTTTCTGTAACTCCTTCCAAGTATAATCTCTTACAGACCCTTCACCAGTAGTAGTACGTCCAAGTTGATTATCATGCATTAAAAACATGACAGAATCTTTACTCATTTCAACATCCAGTTCGATCACCGGAGCATAAATGTTTTTGACTAAATGCTTAAATGTAGGGATACAATTTTCAGGATAGGTAGGATAGGGACCACCTCGATGTGCACTCACTAGTTGTTTAGGTTGTGCATTATAATCCATAAAGTGATAAAAATCTTCAACTGAATTAAAATTCAACTTTTGAGCAAAAAGGTGAGTACAGCTCAAAAGGAAAGTGATAAGGATAATGAGGTTTTTCAAAACGATGATAGTTTTTGATGATCAATCAAAAGGTTTAAAAAAAGCGTACGCCTATAAGCCGAGTTCTGTGATGTTCGTGCCTTATAAAATAAAGTGATCCACCCCCTGTCATTTATCTAGACCTGCAATTGCTCACAGGTTCCATCGACCTACCCACCTTACCTGATTACTCTGTGAAGCGAGCAACTTCACTCCCGAAGGAAAGTAAGGCCTATTTGGTCTTTCATCTCACAAGGTTTACCATGCCATTTGTGTCACCACAAACGCGGTGAGCTCTTACCTCACCCTTTCACCCTTACCCGAAGGCGGTTTACTTTCTGTTGCACTTTCTGTCACCTGTTACCAAGTGCCTTCCCGTTAGGAAGTGTGATGCTCTCTGATGCTCGGACTTTCCTCTTCAGTCTAGCTGAAGCGACAGAGCGGCGTACGCATTCACAAAAGTAAGAATTAAGTACTAGGATAAAACCATTCGATGAAGAAATTAGGAATTATTGAAAATAATAAAGGAAACTAGAAACTATGAGTTAGAAATTAGGAGATAGGAGATAGGAGATAGGAGTTGAAAAAAGTAATGTTCTAAAATATTTTCATCAAAAATCTTGTTCGAATTCATTCGGGCAAGGTATATATTAACCAACCTACGATTTCAATCGTTGTATATAAAGAAGTATTCACTACCAAAAAAGTATAAACACAAAAAAACCTCAACATTTCTGCTGAGGCTTATTGCTCCTCTTCTTGGACTCGAACCAAGGACCCTCTGATTAACAGTCAGATGCTCTAACCAACTGAGCTAAAGAGGAAGATATTCTTCCAAATAATGAAAATTTGTTGCTCTCCTTCTTGGACTCGAACCAAGGACCCTCTGATTAACAGTCAGATGCTCTAACCAACTGAGCTAAAGGAGAATGAATTTGAAAATAATATTTTGCTCCTCTTCTTGGACTCGAACCAAGGACCCTCTGATTAACAGTCAGATGCTCTAACCAACTGAGCTAAAGAGGAAGGTTTTTCAAATTCTGCTTTTCGGGAACGTTTTCCTTTAAAGCGATGCAAAAGTAATGTGTGAAATTGAATTTGCAAAATCATTTTCAAAATAAATTGCAAACTAAATTTAATTTCCTTGAAAATCAGATTGAAAAAGTTTTAAAATCTATTGCTTTTCAAAGTATTCATTGACTTGATCGATATAATTCAAGATATCTTTACACCCTTCTCTAGTTTCTGAAGAGGTAATAATCATCGGAGGAAACTCCTCCCAAGTTTCTTTTAACTTTCTTTTATATTGTGCAATGTGTTTAGAGGCTTTACCTTGACCTAATTTATCAGATTTAGTAAAGACAATACAGAAAGGAAGACCTCTTTCTCCCATCCATTGCATAAAGTCCAAATCATTTTTTAAAGGCTCATGACGGATATCCACTAAAAGGAACGTGTTCATTAAGTTTTCGCGAGAGGCAATGTATTTTTTTACCATTTTCATGAACTTTTCACGCTCAGTTTTACTCACTTGTGCATAACCGTAGCCAGGTAAATCGCAAAGGTACCACTCATCATTAATCAAAAAGTGATTGATAAGTTGAGTTTTACCTGGTGTAGAAGAGGTTTTTGCTAGCTTGTTCTGTTTGGTCAAAGCATTAATCAAAGATGATTTACCCACATTTGAGCGACCAATAAATGCATATTCAGGTCTATCCGGTGCAGGACACTTCTCCACATCAGTGTTACTAATGATAAAAACGGCTTCTTTAATTTTCATGATAATTCCTTAATAATTGAAACACAAAGGTAATGAAGTACTTGATAAGTATATATAAGTTGATAGGTAATCCTAAGATAAGGATCGTTAATGCCTTAGAATCATTAAGAAAATGACTCAAAATATATCATTTTAATGATAAGAATAATGAAAGAGAGTGATTCTAATTAATATTACAAAATCAAAATTAAATCTCTTTACTGCATACTTCTTACTCCTTACTTTATTACTTATCTTTGCCGACGATTTAAATAGAAAAACAACAACAACGTTATCAATATAAATTATGAAAGCATATGTTTTCCCTGGGCAGGGAGCTCAGTTTACTGGTATGGGTAAAGATCTTTATGATGCTAATCCTAAGGCAAAAGAGCTTTTTGAGAGAGCAAATGAAATATTAGGTTTCCGTATCACAGATGTAATGTTCGAAGGTACTGCTGATGAACTTAAGCAAACAAACGTAACGCAACCGGCTGTATTCTTACATTCAGTAGTTACAGCGTTGTGTGCTGAAGAATTTACACCTGATATGGTTGCAGGTCACTCATTAGGAGAGTTTTCTGCATTAGTTGCTTGTGGAGCATTAAATTTTGAAGACGCTCTTAACTTAGTGGCTAAAAGAGCTGCAGCAATGCAAAAGGCATGTGAAATGAATCCATCAACAATGGCTGCTATTTTAGGTCTTTCTGACGAAGACGTAGAAAAAGTATGTGAAGGTGTTGAAGGAGTAGTTGCAGCAAATTATAACTGCCCTGGTCAATTAGTAATTTCAGGTTCTAAAGAAGGTATTGAAGCGGCGTGTGAAGCAGCAAAAGAAGCTGGAGCAAAACGTGCTTTACCATTGCCAGTAGGTGGTGCTTTCCATTCTCCATTAATGGAACCAGCAAGAGAAGAATTACAAAAAGCAATTGTAGAGACTACATTGAATACACCAAAGTGTCCAATTTATCAAAATGTAAATGCTCAGCCTCAAACTGATCCTTCGGTTATTAAAGAGAATTTGATTGCTCAATTAACAGCTCCTGTAAAATGGACGCAAACGGTTCAAGCAATGATTACTGATGGAGCTGCTGAATTTATCGAATGTGGGCCAGGTAAAGTATTATCAGGCTTAGTGAAAAAAGTAGACCGTAAAATGCCTGTATCATCTTTATAAGAAATGATTTAACGGTAGAATAATATATATAAATCCTTATCACTTGTATCTTTAAGTGATGAGGATTTATGCTATAGTCACAGTTTTTAAAATATCATGTAAGTGATTTTTATAGATTGGTGTACTAAGTGCATACTCAGCTCCCATACCTATCAATCTTTTTCTTGCTCCTTCCAAACTATAAGGAGTCGTTCCAATAATCACTAATGCGTGATTAACCGATACTCTAATTGTACTGATGATCTCTTGAAATTTAGGACCTAAAGTTTCAGAATTAAGAAAAATCATCTTAATCTCATTTTCTGAAATCAATTGAATTAGATTTGTAACATCTGATACAACAGTAATATTCATTCCCTCATCAACTAACATTTTTTTTAAGTAATGTGCATTGATGATATTATCATCGACCACAATTGCTTTAAGAGTAGTTGGTTTATTGAGGCCGTTTGCTAACGCCATTGTCATAAATTATTTATCTTGGTTTTAAAAAAAATCAATGCTTCAAAATTATAACGACAAATAATACTTTTTGGTATATGAAAAACATAAAAAAATCAAATAAAAAATATATAAGCTATTTATTGATAATAAGCACATTAACGGTATTGATGAGTGGTTGTAGAAATAGCTCGAATGGCCTTTGGGAAAAAGACAAAGAAGTCGATGTAAAAGTAAGCCAAATAGACCATGATTTTCTAGTGACAATCTCTACGGATTTTGGCGATATGAAAGCTATTTTATACAAAGATACTCCCCTTCATCGTGAGAATTTCGTGAAATTAGTCAAACAACATTATTACGATAGTTTAATGTTTCATCGAGTGATGAAAAACTTTATGATCCAAGGTGGAGACCCAGAATCAAGATTTGCAGACGATGATGATGATTTAGGGAGAGGGGAAATTGGTTATACTTTACCTTCTGAAATCACGAAATCGCATGATCATCGAAAAGGAGCATTAGCCATGGCTAGAAAAGGAGATGATACAAATCCAGAAAGAAATTCAAGTGGTTGCCAATTTTATATTGTTGATGGTAGAACTTGGAATAAATCAGATCTTATCGATTCAAGAATAGATCATATTAAGTTGTACAAATATTTTGAGATGATGGTCAAAGAATCAGAATATAAAAAAATAGCCACTGCATATTATACCATGGGAAATGATGGAGACCAACAAGGACAGAAAAGATTGATGAGGAAATGTATTCCAATGGTAGAGAAGAAATATGATGTCACGCTAATGAGTCGTTTGTCTCCCAATCAATTAGAAGCTTATACAACCATTGGAGGAGCCCCTTTTTTAGATCAAAAATATACCGTTTTCGGACAAGTAGTAGAAGGATTAGAAGTGATTGATGCCATTGCTAAAGAAAAAGTAAATAGAAGAAATAGACCTTTGGATAATATCAGAATGTCTATTAAAATAGAAGAAATACCCAACGCTAAAATTCAAGAATACTTAGAGCATAATAATTTAAAATAATCAAAAAAATCTCATTTAACCTGAGTACTATTTTCCTTAAACTCAGGTTAAATGGAATAACAAATGATTCTTTTTTTTTGTTGATAAAAACATAAGATCAATTTTTCAGTTTATTGGATAAAATATTACAAATTAAACTATGGAAACTTTTTTATTATTTTTGGTTTCCATACATTTGCACTGAAATAAAAACACCCTTCCTATTTATCTATCTTTTTTATTCATTTGAAAGGAATACTTTATTTCTATTACATTATCTCAATTTTTCACTATAACTTCAAATTCATAATTAAAATACAATGAGCACTGATCAACTTAAAATCAGGATCATTGAAGAAGCACGAAAACAGTTTAAAGCCTACGGGATAAAAAGAGTAACTATGGCTGAGATTTCTAATGAATTGGGAGTCTCGAAAAAAACACTTTACAACGTATTCAAAGACAAAGCTGAAATGATAAGTTCTTCTATAGAACACCATATCAATGAGGATATTGAATATGTAGATGAAGTTACCGACGACGATAAGTTGGATGGAGTTTTTAAGCTAGCTAGTATATTCTTTTTCTTCTTTACCAGAATCAAAGATATCAATCCACTGACATTTATGGACCTCAAAAAGTTTTACCCGAAAATGTATAACAAATTTGAGTGTCACAAAAAGGGATGTTTCTTTAATTCGATGGAAAAAATTGTGAGTCAAGGCATTAAAGAAAAGCTTTTTCTTGATGACATTAATGTTCCTCTTCTGGTCTCAATGAGAATGTGGCAATTGGAATCGGCTCTAGATACAAATGTATATGACCATTCTAAATACAGTATAGAAACGATCCAATTGGAAATGTTTAAGCACTTTATACGGGGTATAGCCACAGCAGAAGGAATTGTTTTATTGGATAAATACCTAAAAAATTTCATTAAAGAATCTCAATCAACTAAAATATGAAAACAACGGCCTTAAAATGGGTCACTGTACTAAGTCTGTTCTTAAGTACATCTCAAATATTTGCACAAACAAACTCTTCAGAGGGAGGAGATGTGATGGATCTGCAAGATTGTATTGACTATGCTTTTGCCAATACAGGAACCATCAAGAATGCTGTTATCGAGCAAGGAATTTCACAAGCTAAAGTGGGAGAAATTATCTCAATGGGTCTTCCTCAAATTGATATTGAAGGTCAATTTATTGATAATTTAAAAATCCAACAAGCTTATTTACCTAACATTTTTGGAGACAATCCTAATCCGAATGAGGTAGTTCCAGTTGCATTTGGTACTCAGTTCAACGGTAATATTCAAGCAGCAGCTTCTCAGTTAATTTTTGATGGAACATTCTTTATTGGAGTGAAAGCAGCAAAAGTGTACAACGAACTATCTGCAAAAGAATTAATTCGTTCTAAAATTGATGTAGTTGAAGCGGTAACTCAAGCGTATTATTATGTACTTGTTCAAAAAGAATATCTAGAATTAATCAATAGAAATAAAGAAATTCTTGAGAGCTTATACAATGAAACTAAAGCGACTTATGAAGCTGGTATGGTAGAAGAAATTGAATTCAATAGAATTGAAGTAACCTACAATAGTATACTAATTCAACAGACGCAACTAGAGCAGCTTCAGATTATCGCTCAGAAGTTATTAAAGTTCCAAATGGGAATGGATATTAACCAACCCTTGGTATTGGCTCAGTCATTGGAAGACTTCAGAGAGTTTATTGTTACTCCAACAGATCTTGCAGAGGCATCTAGAAGAATTGAATACTCAATTATGATGACCAATATCAAATTGAATAATTTTGATATGAAAGCGACAAAAGCAGAATACTGGCCTAAATTATATGCATTTGGAGCCTATGGTTTTAACGCAGGTGGTAATGTAATATCAGATTTTAATTCGAATTACGGTGATTTTGCTAACATTGGACTTAATCTAACTTTTAAGGTTTTTGACGGTTTCAATAGATCAAAAAGAATCGAACAAAAGAAGTTAAAAGGTCAACAGTTACAAAACACAAAAACTGATTTAGAACGTCAGATTTCAATCGAGCAAGAACAATCTAGAATTACTTACGAAACAAACCTATCAACTTTAAACTTACAGGAAAAGAATATGAATGTTGCTGATAAAGTATACACGAATACTCAAGTGAAGTTTAAAAATGGTGTAGGTTCTTCTTTAGAGATTACCACGTCTGCTCAAGATTACCAAACAGCAGCCAACAGTTTCTACACTTCTTTATACGATGTTTTGGTGGCAAAACTATCTTTCGAAAAAGCGAATGGTCGTTTGCTTGACTACATTGAAAGTGAGGATAAGTCAGAGGATGAAGAAACTTTGAAAAAACATAACAACGAAAGAAAATAATCAATAGAAATAGATACAATCATGTTATTTAATAGATATAAAAAATTATTGACTCTTATTTCCTTGGCAGGTGTTTTAGCTGCTTGTGGCGGAAATGAGTTAGAAGATAAAAAGAAAGAATTGCATCAATTGCAAGACAACTTGTCAAAATTGGAGCAAGAAATTACGACTCTTGAAAAAGAAATAGAAAAAATTGAAGGTCCGAAAGAAAGTAAAGTAGTACTTAAGCCTGTAACTGTTTATAATGTTGAAGCTTATACTTTTAACCACTTTGTAGATGTTCCTGGTGATGTTATTTCAAATAGAAATGTTGTTGTTGCACCCGAAACAACCGGACGTATTGTAAGAAGATACTTTGAAGAAGGCGCTTATGTGAGAAGAGGACAACGCTTAGCAAAATTAGACGTTGAGATTCTTCAGAAACAAATAGAAGAGATTGAAAAATCTTTGGAGTTGGCTAACATTATGTATGAAAAGCAAAGTAAGCTTTGGGAACAAAATATTGGATCTGAAGTACAATACTTGCAAGCAAAAAATAATAAAGAATCTCTTGAAGCAAAATTGGCTAGTTTAAAAGAACAAGAAGCTAAAGGATATATTATTGCACCAATTTCAGGTAAGATTGATGAAATCTATATGAAAGAGGGTGAGATGGCTCCTGCAGGTCAGCCTTATGCGAGAGTGGTTGATATCAATAATGTGGAAGTAGTGGCTGAAGTCTCTGAAAAATATAGCCGTGATGTAAAGAAAGGTGATGAAGTAATCGTAAAATTCCCTATGCTAGAAATTGAAAAACCAATGAAGGTAAATGTAGTGGGACAAACAATTAATCAGACCAACAGAACTTTCAAAATTAGAATGAAAGTAACAGAAAAAGGTTTAGCCGTTAAACCAAATACGATGGCTGTGGTTACTATTAATGATTTCTCTAAAGATAACGCTTTAGCAATACCTTCTAATTTGGTTCAGAAAAATACCAATGGCGAAACATTTACTTATATCCTAACTAATGAAGGTGGAAAGAAAAATGTAGTGAAAAAGGTAAATGTGAAAACAGGTAAATCTTACAAAGGTAAAACAATGATTACTGAAGGTATTACTTCTGGTATGGTAGTTATCGATAAAGGTTACTCTGAAGTAGTCGTAGGTGAAGAAGTTCGTATTGTAGATTATAAAATCTAAACAGAGAATATGGAATCAAATTTCAACAATAACGCTAACGAGCAGAAAGAGGAAAAATCAAAAGAATTTGGTTTAAGTTCTCTTTCTATCAATAATAGTACGTCAGTATTTATCCTGACGATCATTATTGCTCTGTTTGGAATGGCATCGTATTTAGGTATGCCGAAAGAGCAATTTCCGGAGATAAAAATACCTATGGTGTATATCAGAACATTACACCCTGGTAACTCTCCTGTGGATATTGAATCTTTAATCACGCGTCCTATCGAAAAGGAATTGAAATCGATGAAAGGGGTAAAAGAAATTATCTCTACATCGGCTCAAGATTTTTCGGTAATTACAGTAGAATTTAACGAAGATGTAGAAACATCTAAAGCTGTTCAAGACACTAAAGATGCTGTAGATAAATCAAAAAGTGAATTACCAACTGATTTGGATCAAGATCCTGATGTTCAAGAAATGGATTTCTCAGAAATTCCAATTATGGTAATTAACCTTTCTGGTGATTTTGAGATTCAAAAATTGAAAGATTATGCAGAAGATCTTCAAGACGATTTAGAAGAATTTCGTGAAGTATCTCGTGTAGACATTACAGGATCTGTAGAAAGAGAAATTCAGATAAATGCAGATTTGTATTCAATGGATGCAATGCAAGTATCTTTCTCTGATATTTCAGATGCAATCTCAAGAGAAAACGTAACAATGTCTGGAGGTGATGTGAAAATGGGCAATGGTTTCCGTAGAGCATTACGTGTAGATGGAGAATTTAAAAAAGTAGAAGAAATTCGAAATGTAATTGTAAAGTCTGAAGATCAAAACTCGATTTATCTTAAGGACATTGCGGATATTGAAGATAGCTACGTAGAAAGAAAGTCTTATGCTAGATTAGCGACATCAAATTTTGATGACAAAGGAGCTTATCCAGTAGTATCATTAAAAGTGGTAAAAAGAGGTGGAGAAAATCTTATTGCTGCAACTGATAAAATTAATGAGCTATTAGATAAAGCAAAAGAATCTTACTTACCTCCAAATTTAAATATTGTAATTACGGAATCTCAATCTAAAGAGATGAAGGCCTCTCTAACCAACCTAGAAAACTCGATTATCTCGGGTATGATTCTAGTTGTTGTTGTCCTTCTCTTCTTTATGGGATTAAGAAATGCATTATTTGTGGGTATTGCCATTCCAATGTCAATGTTCTTATCATTCCTTATCTTAAGTATATTGGGAGTGACAATTAACATGGTAGTTTTATTTGCACTAATCCTAGCATTAGGTATGTTGGTAGATAATGCTATTGTAGTGATTGAGAACATTTATCGACTGAGAGAGCAGGGTATGACTAAAAAGAAAGCCGCACTGCAAGGTACTGGAGAAGTTGCTTTGGCAATTATTTCATCTACAGCAACAACATTGGCCGCTTTCGTACCATTGGCATTCTGGGGAGGTATTATGGGTGAGTTTATGAAATACTTACCAATTACCTTAATTACTGTACTGTCATCTTCATTGTTTGTAGGTTTAGTTATCAACCCTGTAGTAGCATATCGTTACATGAAGGTCGATGCTGCTGATGCTTACAAAATTATCAATAAGACAAAGGTTACTGTAGGCTTGATTTTGTTTGGCTTATCTATTCCTGCATACATTATGGGAGAAACATATATGTGGGGTAACTTATTCATGTTAGGTGCTTTTATCGCCTTAATTGATGGTATTTTACTTAAACGTTTGGCTTACTTTTTCCAAAATGAGATTTTAACCAGATTAGAATCTATTTATTTAAAAACACTCGATTACGTTTTAAATGGAAAAAGACCGTTCGTTATTCTTGTAGGAAATATTATTTTCTTTTTCCTAGCAGTTGGGTGGTTTGGAGCTAGATTAGGATCAGGTAATGTACCTATTGAATTCTTCCCAGGATCAGATCCTAGATACGTATATATGTATGTAGAAGCACCTCAAGGGACAGATGTAGAAGAGACTAATAAAATTGCCCTCGATTTAGAGAAAAGATTATATAAAGATTTAGTGCCTTTTAAGCCGATTATAGAATCTATTGTAAGTAATGTAGGAGAGAATACTAATGATCCACAAGATGGAGCAGGAAACACAGTAACGCCTAACAGAGCACGTATTGCAGTAGGTTTTGTGCCTTTTGAAGAAAGAGGAGATCTAAGTTCGAAAGATGTAAAAGCCATTTGTGAACAAATTGCCAAAGAAATTCCTGGTGTTGAGATCGTGACTGACAAAGATCAAAATGGTCCTCCAACAGGTAAACCTATTAATATCGAGTTGTCAGGAGAGGATTATTTAGTGTTAATCCAAGAAGCCAACAAAATGAAAGCTCAAATAGAGCAATCTGATATTGAAGGTGTCGATAAATTATCAATTGATATTTCAGTGAGTAAACCTGAATTATTGGTCAATATCGATAGAAATAAAGCACGTAGATTTGGAGTTTCAACAGGCATGTTAGCCAATAACATGAGAATTGCCATTTATGGTCAAGAGGTCTCTAAATTCAAAGACGGAGAGGATGATTATCCTATTCAGCTAAGATTGAAGGACCAGTACAGGTATGACTTATCTACTTTACAAGATCAAAGAATTACGTTTAGAGATAATAAAGGTCAGTTCCATCAGGTGCCTGTATCTTCTGTAGCTTCAATGGATTACAGTACTACGGTAGGTGAAATTAAGCGTAAAGACTTAGAAAGAGTTGTTACATTAAGTTCAAACATCACCGAAGGTTACAATGCACAGCAAGTAGTTGATAATGTAAAGGGATTATTGGCAGATTATAAAATGCCATCTCAGTACAAGTATAAATTTACAGGTGAGCAAGAGGATCAAGCAGAGTCTATGGCATTCTTATCTAGAGCGATGTTAATTGCTGTATGTGCTATTTTCTTAATTTTGGTGTCTCAGTTTAACTCATTTGTAAAACCATTCATCATTATTATTTCTGTAGTATTGAGTTTGATTGGTGTATTACTTGGTTTGATCATATTTAACGATCCATTCGTAATTATCATGACAGGTATTGGTATTATTTCATTAGCAGGTATTGTTGTGAATAACGCCATTGTATTGATTGATTGTGCCGATCAGTTGGAAGAAGCTAAGAAGGCAAAATTAGGTATTGACCCAGATGAACGTTTGCCGTTTAAAGAGTATATCGAATGTGTGCAACAAGCAGGTTTCACTCGTTTACGTCCTGTATTGCTAACCGCTATCACAACTGTATTAGGTTTGATTCCATTAGCCACAGGTATGAACATTGATTTCATTGGTTTATTCAATCATTTTGATGCTGATATTTACTTTGGTGGACCTAACGCAGATACTTGGGGCCCAATGGCTTGGACTGTAATCTACGGTTTGACATTTGCCACTTTCCTAACGTTAGTTGTTGTTCCAGTAATGTTAACATTAACAGAGCGATTGACTAACTTCTTAAAAGGGTTAAGTAAATAAATACTATAAGCTGAATCGTTCGGATACAGCTAAATAAAAAGTCCCCCTAGAAGATTTTATATCATCTAGGGGGACTTTCTTTTATATTATCTATTAGTTTTATTTCTCCCATATTTGGAAAAAATCATCATCTAATTTCTTTTCAAAACCTAATTCTACAAGTATCCTTTCACATTCATCTGCTTGTTCTTGAGTAAGTATGTTAGAAAAAGGATGAATCTCAAAATAAACTCTTTTTAACCCACCGATAAACTCTTTAAACTGAGAAAGGATGTGTAATTCACCTCCTTCAATATCCATTATTAAAGTATCGAAAGTGATATTATATTTTTCTTGAATTTGATGAGGTGTTATTCCTTCTACCTCTACCGTAGTACCTGTTTTTTTATTAGCACTAGATTCAACAATAGATTTATTGATATGAAAAGTGATAGATTTTTCTGGTGAAACAATTTTATTCACCACTTCAAACTGACAATTATTTTTCTCTTTATTTCTATTGAGATGCTCAATAAGGTAAGGATTTGCTTCAACAGTAATATGTTGTTTAGGATCAGTAAGTGTTTTATTGATCACACAAGACACTACACCAATACAACCACCTAATTCCAATACTTTTGCCTCTTTAGGTAGGTATTGTGGTATATACATACGTTCCTGTTTTTCGTACCAACCTAGTGTAAATGCACCTCTAAAAAAGCGGGTGGTAAGATCTTTTGGAATGATATAACTATTACCGTTGGCTTTATATTCTTTTTGTATAAAATCAAAAATGTACCCTGCAACAAATTGTTTGATAGGGAGGTATATGTTTAGTATTAAGAAGTTCATTATTATCAATTTTCGATAAAGATATAGTATTCGTTTACATAATAAAAAATCTTTTTTTTGATAGATATCATTGAACTAATTATTCGTAGTTTATATTATGCTATTTGAACTATAAGTACAAAGCCAAGAATTCATGATGATTTATTTTTGGTCTATTGCTTATTTTAAATAATTGATGTCACTTGCGTCTTTTTAATAATTACTACGTCTATTAAAAAAAATGTAATTATGGATACTCAACAAATTTGGACAACTTTTAAATCAGAGCTTTATGGTTTTATAAAACACAAAGTCAATGATAAAGATCTTGCAGATGATATTTTACAGGATGTTTTCATCAAGATTCATAGTAATGTAGATCGACTAAAAGATGAAAAAAAATTAACTAGTTGGGTATATCAATTGACACGAAACACGATTGTTGATTTTTATAGAAAGAAACAATTGCCAACCAAAGAATTTGATGGTATTGAAAAGGATTTATTATCTGAAGGTGAGGCAGAAGATGAGCGTTATTGCAAAGAATGTGTACGTCCTTTTATTTTAGAATTACCTGATAATTATAAAGATGTGATGTTAAAAATAACCTACGAAAATATATCTCAAAAAGAGTATGCATTAACTAATGGCTTGGCTTATTCAACTGTAAAATCAAGAATTCAAAGAGGTCGTGATCAATTAAAAAAATCTTTTGAGACTTGCTGTGTTGATAATCAGGGTGTTTTTGAATGTTGTTCTGACCGAAAATAAATTTTTTCTTATTATCTGCGTCTTTTTTAGAAATGCTCGTCTATATGGTCGAAAACAAAGTATAATTATAAGCTTTTAAATAAAAAGATCATGAAAGATTCAATCAAAGAATGCTGCAAAAAATATAGATGTAAGTGTGAGAAAGACGATCAAGGTAATTGTCTTTGTACTTGTGAAGAGTGTAAAGATACAACATGCAAATGCACTTGTGATAAAGACGGTAATTGCGTGTGTACGTGTGATTGTAAAGAATGTAAGGACGAAAACTGTTGTAATGGTGAAACAAAATTCACAATTACTGCAGAAGAAATAAAAGAAGGTATTTTTAGTAACTGTTGCGATACCACTTCATGTTGCTAAATTAATTTTAAAGGAAAAAGGCTATACAATCTAAAGTAATTGTATAGCCTTTTATATTTTATATTGAATCAAGCGATTAGAGCATTCCTTTTTCTTGGAGTAATTTCTTTCTTGATTGAATTACTTTGGTAAGTCCCTGTTTTAATGGAGTTAATTCTCTACCAAGAATACTTTTCATTTTTTCAATATCAGGTTGTCTTCTTGTCATATCACCTTCTTTAAGAGGATCAAGATAAACAATTTCTGAACTTGAATTAGTGGCTTCAATTATAATTTCAGCCAATTCTTTAATACTAGTAATGAAATCATTACCAACATTAATTACGTCATTCACTACCAAGTCTTTTTCTAACATATTGATAGTAGAATCTACATTATCTTTAATATAGCAGAAGGTTCTTGTCTGAGAGCCATCACCATATAATGTGATCGGTTCATTTCTTAAAGCAGCATCAATAAACTTAGACATTACAAAGTCTGTACTTTGTTTCGGGCCATAAGTATTGAAGAATCTAAGAATAGTATAATCTAAATCAAACTCTTGTTTGAATGATCGACAATAAGCCTCACCGACATTCTTTACAATTGCATAAGGCAACCTAGAGTTAAGTGGTGTAGTATGTTCGTGTTGAGGTAAGTGAACAGGCTCACCATATACTTCTGATGATGAAGAATAGAATACTCTTTTTACACCTGTGTTTTTAGATAGTCTAAGTACATTTTCTATACCTTGAATATCTTCTAAAACTAAAACTGGGTTAGCAAGAGTTCTTTTTACGCCCACAACAGCAGCATAATGAAATACATAATCAAACTTGTATGATGTCATGATTGCCGCTATTTCTTCATAACGGTTAACATCACATTTGATGAATTTACAATTAGGGTGATTAGGTACTTTCCAAGCTTCACCTGTGAGAAAGTTATCTACACAGACGACAAAATTGTTTGGGTTTTCTAATAAACGATCGGCTACTGAACTAGGGACAAATCCAGCACCACCGGTAATTAAAAATTTATTCATGTTTTGGCCCTAAAGGCTAAAATTTTGAGTTTAAAAAATACTTTTAGGAATCATTTAAAGATACTAACTTAGTTGTTAATATCAATAAATTTTTGGATATCAGATTTCTTAGCAAGAATCACTAATTTATCTCCTTGTTGTAATGTAGAATTCACCTCTTTGGGGTTTCTGATCAAATGATCTTTATATTCTACAAAACCTAAGGCATTTACTTCTTCATGAGTTCTTCTAAGAGCAATAATATCGGCGTTAAATGTTCCTTCTAGATCTAAATCATCAATAAACTTACCAATTGTTCTTTTTGGAGCAACTACTTCCACAATTTCGTGTTCATCGGGAAGCTGCATAAAAGATTGAATCTCGGGATTAAGTATCATTTCGGCGGTCATTTTTCCTACTTCATCTTCCGGAAGCAAGATTTCTGTCACACCAAGTTTCTGAAGAATTACTTTTTGCTGTTCACTCATTGCTCTTGCAATAATTCGTTTCACTTTCATTTCTAAAAGTAAAACTGTAGTGAGAAGAAGTCCTTCAACATTTTCTCCGATAGCCACTAAAACAGCGTCCATTTCTGTAATGGATTGCGAATTAAGTGATTTCACATCGGTAGAGTCTAAAGCCACAGCATAAGCGACTTCGTCTTTGATTAGATCGACAAGTTCTATTTCTCTGTCGATGGCCATCACTTCGGCTCCCAGAGAGGCAAGGTTTCTTGCTACTGAGGAACCGAATTGACCTAGGCCAATAATAGCATATTTTCCGTCGGGCATAGTTTCCTGTTATGAAAATTTCAATCAGAAAATTAAACCCTTAAATTTTTCCAAGCAAGAATGTTTTGACAACATCTAACGCAATGTCGAAATTTCTATCATTTCTTACGATAATATCTACATTTTCCTTGTGTGGTTTGATGTAATTCTCGTAAGCAGGCATCACATGATTTTCATATCTGTAAAGAACGTCATTGATATCATACCCTCTTTCTACATTATCTCTTTTGATTCTTCGGCTTAATTTTAGGTGAGCTTTAGCTTCGATAAATAATTTTAAATCGATCATTTCAAAAACTCTTGGGTCATGAAATACGAAGATTCCTTCAAGGATAATTACTTTTTTAGGCACAAATGTCAACATCTTAGGAGTGGCATTGGCGTTATTGAAAGTATATTCTTCAATTTCAACAGACTCACCTTTTTTTAACTTAGAAATATCTTGGAAGAATTTTTCTAAATCAATGGAATAAGGAGTATCAAAGTTTTTTATTCCTTTAGCATCTTCTGGTTGCTTATCTTTATCTATATAGTAGTTGTCTTGAGAAACAGTACAAACATTTTCTTTACCAATAAGCTTCGTTAAGTTTTTGATAAAAGTGGTTTTACCAGACCCACTTCCTCCTGTGATACCGACAATAAAAGGTAGTTCCATTGTATTTTTTAAGTGATTAAAGGTCAAAAATAAGGATTAGATCACAATAAAAGTGCAATCCTTAAATTTCATTAAATAAAAAACACTAATAAGATAGTTGGTTAATCTCTATTAACCAACCATGATCTTTGAAGTTAGATCTATTGAGTAAGTAAAAATACCTACTTATGGGTATTGAGGTCAAAGCTCTTTTGTGATACTTTTGTGTAGACTATGATTCTTTACTTACAATGAATAAGTTTTTCCACAACGGAAAACGTTACTGACTGTGTATCACGACAATTTGATTAACAAAACTATCAAGACAATAGGGGAAGCCATTTGGTTTCCTTTTTTGTTTAAGTCTTTATTTATCATTAAATTAAGACAACACCACTAACATTACTATGAAAGCCAACGTATCAAAAATGATGTTGTTGGGTATGCTACTTTTAATTTTATCACCAACAACACATCAAGTAAAAGCCCAGGGTGCTCAAGCTCATTTAAAGAACCTAGTTTTCGAAAATGAGAAAGATAATTATGTTCAAATCCCTTTTGAATTGATTAATAACCTTATGATAATATCTGTGGTAATTAACTCGTCTGATTCATTGAAATTAATCTTTGACTCCGGAGTTACTTATCCAATTATTAGTGATCCTGCTATTATATCGTCTCTTCAATTCGATAAAAAGAAAATCAGAAAGGTTAACCTTAAAGGATGGGGTGAAAAAAAAGGCATAATAGCGTTTCATTCTTGGGGTAATACCCTCAAATTAGAGGGTGTTATTGGGTTGAATCAGGATATTATTTATACTAATCAGGATGTGCTTATGCTATCAAAAAACCTGGGGATGCATGTTCATGGATTAATAGGAGCAACAATATTTAATCACTTTTGTGTTCATATTGATTATATCCAAAAGAAAATCACTTTATATGATCAAGAATTTTATGATGCAAAAAGAAGGAGGAAATTTCAAAAAAGATATGATGTATTTCCACTAGAAGTAGATAGAAATAGAAGTTATATTGTATCAACGGCTAAAAAGAATGAAGAAGAAACCTCTTATAAATTAAAGTTATTAGTAGATACGGGAGCAAGTCATGCATTGTCAATATTAGAAAAAGAGAATAGCCCAATGAGGGCTTCAGTTAAGGCAATAAGAGATCATTTAGGCGTAGGAATCAATGGAGATTTATACGGGAAAGTAAATCGTTTAGATCTTTGGAAAATGGGTGAATTTATTATTGATGACCCCATAGTAAAGTTTCCTGATTTAGATAATAATCATTTAAAACTCATGGGAGAGGATAGGCACGGGAGTATTGGATCTGAGATATTACGTCGTTTTTCTGTAGTAATTGATTATAAAAATCAAGAAATTCTCCTCAAAAAAAATCGAACTTTTAAACAAGAATTTCAATATAACTACGTAGGCCTAGATTTTATTAAACCATATCCTAGTTTGCCATTTTATGAAGTATCTCAAATAAGAGAGTATTCTCCAGCGTTTAAAGCTGGAATAAAAAAAGGCGACAGGTTAATTCGTATTAATGGGACGTCAGTCAACGCATTAAGTATGCAAGAAGTAAGAAAATTGTTTAGAGGTAAAGATGGCAAAAAACTCTCTTTAGGAATTTTGGATTATCAAGGTGTAAGTAAGAAACTAGTTTTAACATTAGAAGACCCCTTTAAGCTATCATCTAATGATTAATATAAATGTTTGATTTCTTTAAATCCATAATGTTTCACTTCTTTTTTATCCGTCATAATAGATAAACAGCCCGTAGGATTTACTCCAATTATATGCCCATAAAATCGTCTACTTACTTCATTTGGTATATTTTCTTCAAAATAGCCTTCTTCTTGATACCAAAATAAATGATCGTAATACCGCCTCTTTAGAATATCAATTTTGTTCTCCTTAAGTTGTTGATAACGTTTCTCTAAATTCTCTAATAGGTTCTCGGCAACAGATCTTAAATTGTATTTTTTATTGCTCAATTGAAACAAAGAAGTCGCAGGGAAGTTCCCAATAAAAGCTTCTTGATTGATATTTAAACCTATACCAATCACAGAATGTGAAATCGTTTTTCCGATGATATAATTTTCTATTAAGATTCCTCCAACTTTCTTATTATTGATGATTAAATCGTTGGGCCACTTAATTTTTATGTCAACTCCAGAGATTAGTTTAGATAAAGTGTCAAATACTGCCAAAGAAACTGCTATATTTAAATTAAACTGATGCTGAGCTTCAAGAAATTGAGGATGAATGACAAATGAAAGCGTGATATTATGATCAGGAGTACATTCCCATGTATTTCCTCTTTGTCCTCTTCCATTCGTTTGATCAGAGGTCACTACAACGGTCCCTTCATCTAATTGATTTTTAGAAATAAGGGTATTAATATGGTCGTTTGTTGAATGACAAGACGGCACATATATGACAGTTTTACCGATAATAGACGTATTGGCAGAAATTTTATACAACTATTTATTACTTTTGATTAGAATTGACCTATAATATCAACATCAATAAAATGAGTATTGATTTTGCAGTGCAATTATAACAAGAAAGATTAGAATAATAACAAATTGAATTTCGAGTTGATCGAAATTAAGAAAATATTAAGGGTAATCCTTAAATAAAGAATATGAGTAAAAAAACGGTAAATGTAGAGGAGTTAGCTCATTTAGTAGCTAAAGGGATGCAAGAGAAGAAGGCCTTAAACATTGAAATATTAGATTTAAGAAAAGTAAAGAATGCAGTAACAGATTTCTTCGTAATTTGTACGGCATCTTCTGATACTCAATTAGACGCTGTAAAAGATAGTATCGAAAAAGAAATAAAAGACACCGCTGGTGAAAAACCTTTTGCTACTGAAGGAAATGGTTCAGATGGTTGGGCATTATTAGATTATATTACAGTCGTTGCACATGTTTTTCTTCCTAAAAAGAGAGAGTTCTATGCTTTAGAAGAACTTTGGGGAGATGCAAAGGTAATTAAACTACCAACAGAATAAGAAAATAATAAACACTTAAGATCATAGTTTTCGAATGGATCAAAACAAAAGGAATACTCCTAAAAACCCAATGCCTAAGGGTAATAATTACCAACTATGGATTTTACTATCATTAATATTAGTAGTCTTAGGCTTGGCTTATTTTAGTAATAAGAGTGGGGCTACAGAAACTACAAACATTAATGAATTTAAAGTAATGCTACAAGACGGCGATGTTGAAAAAGTCGTTGTTGTTAATAATGAATGGGCAGAAATTTACCTGTCTAACGAGGCATTAAAGAAAAGTAAGTACAAAAAGCTACAACAAGAAAGAAGCCCTTTAAGTGTTGTAAAACGTGATCCTAATTACCGTTTTATGATTACCTCTGGAGAAGCATTCGAGAAAAAAGTAGATGAACTTCAAAAAGATTTTCCTGAAAATAAAAAGGTAGAATTTGAAGTGACTAAAAAAGAAAGCTTTACTACATGGTTTATGAGTTCTGGTTTCCTTTTAGTTTTACTGTTCGGTTTCTGGTTCTTAATGAGAAGAATGGCTTCAGGCGGTGCCGGTGGTCAAATCTTTAATATTGGGAAATCAAAAGCTCAAATGTTTGATGCTAACCACATGAAGGTAACCTTCAAAGATGTGGCAGGCTTAGATGAAGCAAAAGAAGAGGTAGAAGAAATTGTTGATTTCTTGAAAAACTCTAAAAAATATACTGACCTAGGTGGTAAAATTCCTAAAGGTGTTTTATTAGTAGGCCCTCCGGGTACAGGTAAAACATTATTGGCAAAAGCAGTGGCAGGTGAAGCAGGAGTACCTTTCTTCTCTATGTCAGGTTCTGATTTTGTTGAAATGTTTGTAGGTGTAGGTGCGGCTCGTGTTCGTGACTTATTCAAGCAAGCAAAAGAAAAGGCTCCTTGTATTATCTTTATTGACGAAATCGATGCTATCGGTCGTTCAAGAGGTAAAGGATCAATGCCAGGTTCAAATGATGAGAGAGAAAATACATTGAACTCCCTTCTTGTGGAGATGGATGGTTTTGGTACAGATTCAGGAGTAATTATTCTTGCTGCGACTAACCGCCCAGATGTATTGGATAATGCCTTAATGAGAGCTGGTCGTTTTGATCGTCAGATCTCAGTAGACAAGCCAGATATTAATGGTAGAGAGCAAATCTTTAAAGTTCACTTAAACCCGATCAAAGTATCGAAAAATGTAAACGCTAAAGAATTGGCTACTCAAACTCCAGGATTTGCTGGTGCTGAACTTGCTAACGTTTGTAATGAAGCTGCTTTGATTGCTGCTAGAAATAACAAACAAGCAGTTGAGATGGACGATTTCATGGCTGCTATTGACCGTGTTATTGGTGGTTTAGAGAAAAAGAACAAAATCATCTCTAAAGAAGAGAAGAAAATTGTTGCTTACCATGAAGCAGGTCATGCAGTAACAGGTTGGTTCTTAGAACATGCTAACCCGTTAGTGAAAGTAAGTATTGTACCTCGTGGTGTTGCAGCGTTAGGATATGCTCAGTACCTTCCAAAAGAACAATACTTAAATACTACTGAAGAAATGATGGACGAAATTTGTATGACTTTAGGCGGTCGTGCAGCAGAGGAAATTATTTTTGGTAGAATCTCTACAGGAGCTTTAAGTGATTTGGAGAGAACAACAAAAATGGCTTACAGTATGGTGTCTATTTATGGTATGAACGATCAAATTGGTCACATATCATTCTATGACCCTAACAGAAGCGAATATAGTTCAAGACCATATTCTGAAGCTTTAGCTGAAAAGATTGATGATGAAGTGAAGAAGCTTATTGAAAAAGCTTACCAAAGAACACTTGGTTTATTAAGAGAACATGGTGATGCACTAGAAGCTTTAGCACAACAACTTTTAGAAAAAGAAGTGTTATATCAATCAGATTTAGTGAAATTAATTGGTGAGAGACCTTTCGACAAGAAAACAATTTACCAAGAATTTACTGAGGTAGCTGAAGAGAATAAAGCAGAAGTAGAAGCTAAGCAATTAGCAGAGAAAGCTGACGAAGCTTCTGTTGAAGCAAAAAAAGAAGATACAGAACAAAAGCCAGATACAACTGAAGAAGTTTAAGCTTTGTCTTAAAGTATAATTTGTTTGTGATAAAGATCAACAGACATAGAATAGAGGGTTGCAGAAATGTAACCCTCTTTTTTTGTAGTGGTGAAAATCACTTTTTATCTATGAAATTATATGTTACTTGCATTTGTGTAATTGAACTAGCTAAACTAATTGCCTGAATTCAAAAAAAATAAATTACAGTTTTATATAGCTTAACAGCTTTTGAATAGTTCAGGTCATTTAATTCAATAGAAATGAATAAGATTATTAATCAAAGAATTGAAGTCATAGATGTACTTCGAGGCTATGCTGTAATGGCCATTATGTTAATTCATAACATAGAACATTTTAATTATTATCACTATCCAGATAAATCCATCAATCCGGAATGGTTAAACACATTGAATGCAGAGGTATTTCATTGGATGTTTTTCTTTTTCGGTGGGAAAACCTATTCCATCTTTGCATTACTTTTTGGCTTTACGTTCTTCTTAATGTTCCAAAAACAAAAGGATAAGGGGATTGATTTTGGACCTAGATGGTTATGGAGGTTATTTTTATTATTGTTTTTTGCTCAATTTAATGCAGCATTTTTTCCAGGTGAAGTATTGTTACTGTACTCATTTTGTGGAATTATTCTATATGTTGTAAGAAAGTGGAATAATAAAGCATTACTTATTGCCTCTATTTTCTTTTTGATTCAACCTTTTGAAATTGCTCAATATTTATATGCTCTTATTACTCCTGAATACAAGGTGGGAGTGCAATATTTCGTGCCATTATGGAAGTCTTCTATGGATATAGTAAAGAATGGAACTTTCTTGGAAACAGTTTGGGGTAATCTTACTTATGGTCAAGGTTTTTCTTTATTGTGGGCAATAGAAAATGGCAGGGCAGAACAAACCTTAGGGTTGTTTATTCTAGGCTTTTGGATAGGGAAAAAAGGATACTTTAAGGAAGGAAATATTAAAACGTGGAAAAAGGTATTCATTGTGTCCTTTGTGATGATGATAGGCTTTCTTTATTTGAAGGATATTTATTTAAATAAAGAACAGGCTGATGTTATTAGAAGAACCCTTGGAGTCATGTTTGATATGTGGTGGAAGTTAAGTTTTACCTTTATATGGATATCTCTGATAGTTTTACTGTATCAATTTGATATCGTGAAAAAAATGACTGGAGCCATTAGAACTTATGGAAGAATGAGTTTGACAAATTATATCACTCAATCAATTTTTGGCGGTATTATTTACTTTGGATATGGTTTTCATCTTGCCGATACCTGTGGTGTTGCTTTTAGTTTATTGATAGGGTTTGTATTTCTATTTGCTCAAATGATTTTTTGCCATTTCTGGTTGAAAAATTTTAAACAGGGTCCTTTTGAAATGCTTTGGCATAAATGGACTTGGAAACTTGATCTTCAAAAAAAGTATAAATCTGATGATAATCAAGAGAGACATAATTTGAAATCACTTTAAATAATACAATTTGTTTAAACAAAAGTTGATATCGTTGTGATATTTGATAAAAATATCATTTATTGCATGATTAACATATTTTGTTTAAACAAATACTTACTTCTTTAGTGATGTCGATAGAAAAAGATATAAATCAGAAAAACTTTAAAGATTCTTATCAAAAAGCATATATCAATTTAATGTTTACCAATAATTGGATGTTAAATCAGACAAAATCTTGGTTTAAAGAACATGGAGTTACACATCAGCAATATAATGTACTTCGTATATTAAGAGGTGCTCATCCTAGCTGTATGAACCCTGGGAGCATTAAAGAAGTAATGATTGATAAAAGCCCTGATCTGACACGTTTAATTGATCGTCTTATTGAAAAAAAATATGTTCAAAGAGAAACGTGTGGTAGTAATCGTAGAAAAGTGGATGTGATTATTACTGAAGAAGGATTAGAAAAACTGAAGCAGCTAGATCCATTAGAAAATCAGATGAAGGATATGTTTAATAGTCTGACAAATGAAGAGGCCGAAAAGCTAAGTGATCTGTTAGATAGGTTAAGAGGTTCTATTGCTTAAGAAGATATTATAATTAGAGCTTGTTATTTCAATGATATTGCAATGACAGGCTCTTTTAGTATGAATTGACCACTAAACGTTTTGTAACTCTCTTATTGCCGTTTAAAACAGAAATAAAGTACAATCCTTCAGATACCTCAACTTTAGGTTTGTATTTAAATTGAACTTTAGAATTATCTACCGATAAATCCATTCTGTAAATTAAATTTCCAATCGTGTTATATAAAAGTACTTGAACAGGAAAAGAACGATCGATTCCTTCGATTTCCATGGCTACATTGATTTCAGAATTTTCTGCAATTACAGGGTTGGGTAAGATCTTCAAACTTAAAGTTTGTGCACTAGGGTTAGTCTTTGTAGGTGTTGGAATTTTAGTTGAACTAGCAAAAGAACTAGTTGTCATAAAAATTCCTAAAACTAATAGTAGGTTAATGGTAAGAACAAAAGCACTTGTTCTTATCAGTATATTTTTTTCATATTTCATGGTATTATTTCAGTAAAGGTGTTCTATAGGCAGTTTAATTTTGTGTTATCTATAATATCTGAAAAAAAGTTGTCTTTATCAAGATATAAAAAAAGCCAACACATTTCTGTGTCGGCTTTGTGATCCCGCTGGGGCTCGAACCCAGGACCCTCTCCTTAAAAGGGAGATGCTCTACCAACTGAGCTACGGAATCTAATATTTTAGGATAGCTAATCTTTGTGCTCACGATTGGACTCGAACCAACACGGGATTTCTCCCACCACCCCCTCAAGATGGCGTGTCTACCAATTTCACCACGTGAGCTTCCTTGTGATCCCGCTGGGGCTCGAACCCAGGACCCTCTCCTTAAAAGGGAGATGCTCTACCAACTGAGCTACGGAATCATCGTTTTTTCAAACGAAGTTATTTTAAAAGTGATCCCGCTGGGGCTCGAACCCAGGGCCCTCTCCTTAAAAGGGAGATGCTCTACCAACTGAGCTACCGAATCATCGTTTTTTCAAACGAAGTTATTTTAAAGGTGATCCCGCTGGGGCTCGAACCCAGGACCCTCTCCTTAAAACGGAGATGCTCTACCAACTGAGCTACGGAATCATCGTTTTTTCAAACGAAGTGATTTTAAAAGTGATCCCGCTGGGGCTCGAACCCAGGGCCCTCTCCTTAAAAGGGAGATGCTCTACCAACTGAGCTACCGAATCATCGTTTTTTCAAACGAAGTTATTTTAAAGGTGATCCCGCTGGGGCTCGAACCCAGGACCCTCTCCTTAAAACGGAGATGCTCTACCAACTGAGCTACGGAATCATCGTTTTTTGAAACGAAGTTATTTTAAAAGTGATCCCGCTGGGGCTCGAACCCAGGACCCTCTCCTTAAAAGGGAGATGCTCTACCAACTGAGCTACGGAATCATAATTTTTCTAAAAGATCTGCATTAATTCATTAAAATTAAAAACGACCTATTAAATTTGAAAAGCTCGTTTAGCTTTCCTTTTTTGCGAGTGCAAATGTAGAATGATTTTCAACGTCAAGCAAATAATGAGATTTATTTTATCCTTAATAAGTTTATATTTACTGACTTTCAGTCAGTTAGGATTTTGTTTTTCGCCGCTAGAAGCGAAAATTTCTGAAGCAGACTCTCTTTTTGAGTCTCAACAATACATCGATGCTTATAATTTGTACGATGATCTTTTAAGTAATGATGGTGCCTATTCATCTAGAATGTTGTTAAGAATGTCTTTTATTCAAGAAGGGCAGAATAATTATTCTAAAGCACTTTACTATTTAAATCTTCAATATCGATTAACAGCAGACCGTCAGACATTGAATAAAATGTCTAAAATTGCAGAAGAAAATAACCTTGTTGGTTATCAATATTCCGACAAAGAGTTTTTTGTCTCACTGTTTAACAATTTACAAGAAATTATTGCAATTGTTTTGATCACCCTCATAACAATATGCCTTGTGATTATGTTCATTCGAAAGAAACAAAACTTGTCAATTACAACATTAACTTTTTTTGTTACTGTTTTTTGTGGTATTGGATTGTGGGCTTACAACGGAGGAATCCAAAGGGCACAAGCTATTGTTAAGAATAATGGTGCTTTGCTCATGGAAGAACCGTCTGCAGGTGGTAGGAAGCTCGGAGTAGTTGTTCAGGGCGAGAGATTAAAAATTGAAAGCGATAATGATATTTGGTATAAAGTAAAACTTCCTAATGAAGCAGAAGGCTACATTAGGAAGGGAAGGGTTTTAGAGGTAAAATAATTGTGAGGTTACAGTTTATTGATACTGACTAACCATTTATCACTATCCTCGAAATAAAGTTTTCTTACTTCAACCGTCATTTCGTTTTGTTCACCCATATTGTTCACAACAGTATGGGTTTCTTTTTTATGTATTTTTTGCCATTCCTCAGCTTCGATAAAAGTAGGAATGATTTCTTTAATATGGAGTTGTTTGATTTCATCTTCAGAGTATCCTGAAAATTCTAACATAGACTGACTACCAAAGTAAATATCACCTTCGCTTTCAACAATAAGTAATCTTCCTGCTGTAGAATCTACAACCTCATTTAAAAGCTTCTTTGTTGACTCCGTTTCTCTCCTTTCTCGCACTAGTTGTTCTTGGGTGGCCTGAAGTTCCTCCATATTCTGCTTCATTTCCTCCTCATTTGTTCGTAATTCGTCTGTTAGACGTTTACTATCATTGTAGAGCTTACTTACGTTAGAAGTGTTTTCTGAAGTAACTACGGAAGTGGCTATAGCCCCACCAATTTCGTTTAACAACTGCAGTGCTTTATTTTCTAAAGGTCTGAAAGAAGCAAGTTCTAAAATCACTTCAACAACACCATGAGATTTAAAAGGAAAAATGGTTATTGCAGTAGGAGGAGCGTCTCCTAATCCAGAGCGAATATTGATATAATTTTCAGGGATTTCATTGAGATAAATAGGTTCTCCTTCTTGCCATATTTCTCCAATTAATCCTTCTCCTTGTTTGATTTTTAATCCTTCCTCTTCTTTGTAGCTATCAAAAGCATAAAGTGAAGTCAATTCTAAGTATTCTCTCCCTGTTACAGTATCTTTTTTATGGATATAAAAAGAAGCATGAGTACAGTGCATAAACCTACTTAATTCTTTTACTAAAGCATGGCCTAGTTCAACTGCATTACCACTGTGAATACGGATAATTTTATTAAGTTTTGCGAGTCCTTCGTTGACCCATTCTCTTTCACTTCTTTCTTCAGAGTTCTGTTTTAAACGATTTTTTGTTTCGATTAAAGATTGAATGAAGGGATCACTCTTGTAACGATCTTTGTCGTTTATTTTAAAATCAACATCATAATTTCCTTTACTAAATTCCATTACGTAGAGGGAAATGTCTTCTAATTTTTGACGCATACTCATAAGTGAAGCACGCATTTTTGTCATTTCTTTTGTACCTCTAGAATTAAATTGCACATTCAAATTACCTGCAGCAATCAAGTTTCCTTTTTCTGATAATTCTTCTAAAGGTTTGATAATTAGGTTGTTTAGTAGGAGAGCGTTCACAAATACAACAATGCATATTAAAATGATAGCAATTAAAATAAATCGGATGAGTTGATATTCTATCTCTTCAGAATCGTTGACATAGGCTTTTACTAAATCTTGATTTACTTTAAGCATAGCCGCAGAGTTTTTCTCAAGATAGGTTAAGCTATTTCTTACCGTAACATTCTCTTCTTCGAATCGAGTTAATAATCCAATACTATCAGAAAGGTATAAATCAACATCAATATCCATGTTGAAAGAATAATTTGAAGTGTTGAGAGGTTCTTCTAGTATAGTTCTCACATTGTTTCTAAATGGCTTCCAAACTTCTTCAATACGTTCAATATTATCATCAACTCTATCACTAGCAGGACGAATTTTTTTACTTTCCATTTCTGGAACAGATCCTCCATGTTTCATCACTAAAAGAGAACCATCGTAGAGGTTTAATGCATTTTCTAAATCATCTTTAGAAGCTTGATCTCCAGTGTTAACATAAATGTTGGCTAAAAGAACTATTCGTTGGGAAAGCATTGCATTTCTTGCAGAGACATCTACTTCTAGACTTTCGTTGGTATATAAACCTACCAATGTAAGTACTGTAAATAGTACTGCCCCTATAACAATACCGCCCACCCAAAAGATGAGCTGTTTGATAGAAAATTGCTTAAAATATTTCTCGATCATTATATTTTATCTCCACTAAAGGAGGTCTTTTTAAAAAGTGTGAGGATCAACTAGAGGAATAACGTTCTAATTCATCAAATTGATACTTTTGAATAGATATAATTAGGCGTAAAATGTGTGCCAAAATTGAAGTTATCTTTTTAAAAACAAAAAAAGAGCTTGATAGAAGGAAAACTAATTCCATCATCAAGCTCTTTTTCAAAAAAGTGTATATAGGTAAATCTAATTGATTTATTCTTCGGTTGCAGGTTTTTTGTCTGATACAATACCAACACAAAAAGCACCTATGATTAGTAGAACACCAGCAAAAGTAAGTAAACCTACGGTATTGCCATCAAAGAAAGAAGTAGCGATAGCACCTCCAAAAAGACCGGCAAAAATTTGAGGACCAGCAATAGTTACATTGAAAATACCCATATATAATCCCATTTTATCGGCAGGTAGGTTTTCTGCTAAAATACTAAACGGCATTGCTAAAATAGCCGCCCAAGCCATACCTACACCAACCATTGGGATTAATAAAGTATACTGATCATGAATAAAGCTAATACTAGCTAAGCCAATACCTCCGCAAATTAATGCACCTGAATAAATAGCCTTTCTGTTAAAGGTTTTAATTAATATAGGCATGGCAATAGAAAATAAAGCAGCTGCTAGACTGTAAGCAGCAAACATAATTCCTACCCAATCACCAGCTTCATTGTAAGCTTTCGATGTCGTATCAGTCGTACCCCAAATATGTTGTGCAATTGCAGGAGTTGAATATACCCACATAAAATATAAAGCTACCCATGAGCACAATTGCACTGCGGCTAATTGTATCATCACTTTAGGAGACTTAATTAATGTATCAATAAATGAGTCTTTAGGTTTTGCTAAACTTTCTTCATCAGATTGGGCCGAAACATCAATATTATTATACTCTGCATATTCTTTGGGTGGATATTCTTTTGTTCTAAAAGCTGTCCAAAGTACGGTGAGTATTAGAGTTGCACCACCAATATAAAATGACCAAACGGTAGAGTCAGCAACTTTTTGTCCAGCAGCAGTATCAGGTTCGTTAGAAACACCCCATGCTGTTAGTATGAAAGGCAAGGCAGAACCAACTACTGCTCCAGTGTTGATTAAAAATGATTGTACTGAATAGCCTAAATCTCTTTGTTTATCGTTGACCATATCACCCACTAAGGCTCTAAATGGCTGGAAGGTAATATTGAAAGAGGCATCCATAATAAGAAGCATAATAGCCCCAAAAATCATTGGAGGTAGGAAGGCAACAAATATTTCGGAGTTAGGCATTAAGAACATGGCTAAAGTGGCCATGATCGCACCACCTACTATGTAGGGGATTCTACGTCCTAATCGATTCCAAGTAAAGTCAGACGCACCGCCAATTATAGGTTGAATAATAATACCTGCAATGGGAGCTGCTAACCAAAAGTATCCTAGGTGATGTACATCTGCACCAAGTGCTTGTAAAATCCTACTCACATTACCATTTTGTAAAGCGAATCCAAATTGTACTCCAAGGAAACCAAAACTTAGGTTCCAAATTTGCCAAAAGGATAAATTGGGTTTAGGGGTTTTGTTTGACATATAAGTTATCTTCTTTGATTTAATTTCATACTTAGTAGATTGTATATTTTAATCTACTGTGATAGCAAATATAAAAATGTAAAAGAAACAATTATGATAACTTTGGTTATGATTTTCAACTTTTACAATAAATTTTTATTGCAATCGGTTGTGAAATGTATTCATTACTCGATGTAAATTGATAATGAATTTAATATATCAAGCAAGGATTAAAAGTGGTATCGAATAGGAGATCCTGATAAAAGAAAAAGTCTCTACCTTTTGATGAAGATAGAGACTTTTATCTATTAAAATAATGCTTAAGCACTCTCTGGTTGCTTGTTTTTACATTTGCTAGGATCTTTTCCACAGTAGCTACAAGACTTACCTTCTGGATTTAGAAATGGGCTTTGAGATGCACATGTACCTTCAAATTTTCCATCTTTCTTGAAGATCAGTTTAACTGACATCAAAATAAAGAATAGACCAAATATGCCTACACCTAATAAGATAGTTTCCATATTTATATAGTTATATGTCTGAAATAGACGGTGTAATATTTTCTTGTTATCACAAATGTAATGAATTGTTTGAGGGAAATAATGATAATTAGGAGATAATCATCAGTTCTTACTAACAAATTAACAAATGTTCATGTGTTTTTTTGTTCTGACAAAACCATTGTCATTTTTGCCTACTCTAATTTAGGTAAGGTGATATGATATTTTATGGCGAGAATCCTAATACCAATGACCGTAAAAACACTGGACCAAGTCGTAATATTTACAGGAAGATTTAGATAGGTAAGCAAAACAAATATAAGTCCACCCACTATACATGCAGTTGCATATATTTCTTCTCTAAAAATTAAAGGAACCTCGTTACAAAGGGTATCTCGTATTACTCCTCCTAATACTGCTGTAAATGTTCCCATTACAATACAAATAGCGGGAGAAATACCCATTAACGCTGCTTTTTCTACACCAATAAAGGTGAAAACACCTAGTCCTAGGGTATCAAATAGAAATAATGTGGTGCGTAATCTGGCTACGATTTTTTTAAACAAGACGGTACATGCAACAGCTCCAGAAATGACTAATAGATAATTTGTATCCATCGTCCAGAATACTGGTGTGCTACCTAAAATGGTATCTCTTACAGTACCACCACCAACAGCAGTGACACTTGCGACAAATAGAGCACCAAAAATATCGAATTTCTTTTCTGATGCAGCTAAAGCACCTGAAATAGCAAAAACAAATGTTCCTACTAAATCAAGAAAATAGATTAAAGACATGGATTGAATCGTTATTTAGATAAAATGCCTGACACTTTATGGTAGACCATTTCTGGAGTAACTCCTTCTAAGCAAGCATAGTCCTCACGGAAACACGGCTTATTTCCAAAAACAGAACAAGGTCGACATGTTAATTCATTTGTAGAAATTTCGACAATATTATTAAGGTCCTGACCATACCCCATGAATCCAGCATAATGATGGGTTGCTCCCCAAACAGAAACTACTGGAGTTCCTCGTAGTGAAGACATATGCATATTTGCAGAATCCATACTTACCATTACATCAAGATGCTCGATAATGTCTAATTCTTCTTTTAATTTAATTTTTCCAGCTAAGTTGATACTCCCTGGTACTTTTTCAACACATTGATCAAGAAGCTCAGATTCTTTCCCAGGTCCTCCAAAGAAGATTACTTTAGCATTTTCTTTTTCTTGTAAGAGTTGTGCTAAAGCAACTGCTTTTTCTTCTCCCCAAGCTTTTCCCTTATGTTGTGCAAAAGGAGCAATACCTATCCAAGATTGATCTTTACCTCCTAATAATTCTAGTTCGGCTAAATTAAGGGCATCAGATATTTTTTCTGGAAGCTGATTAGGAAGTTCAACCGATAAACCAATTTTTCTAAAAACATCAGCATATCTCTCAGGCATAGCTTTTAAAGGCTGCATCACTTTACCTTTACTTTTGATAAGTTGCTTTTTACCTTTTCTTCCTTTATCAATTCTTACCACTTTAGTACCTGATGTTTGAAATAAAGCATCAAGAATAAACGTTCTAAGTACTGAATGAATATCAGCAACGGCTAAAAAAGGGCCCTGAGCTTGAAGTGTTTTATATAATTTCCTTAATCCTTTAAACCCATTATGTTCTCCATTTAAATCTGCTCCAAAGAAAGTTAGCCTTGGAATATTATCGAAAAAAGGTTTTAGAAACGGACGAGAAACCATGACTATTTCTGTGTCAGGATTTTGTCTTAAAACTTCTTTAAGTACTGGGACAGTCATTGCGACATCGCCCATGGCAGAAAATCTAAATGCAAGTATTTTTTTCGACATGATTAGAATTAGGAGTATTGAAAGGGATAAAATTAAGGATTTATATTAGATGCCAAAAAAAAAAAAGTTGTTTCCATATACTAAGAGCAATATGGAAACAACTTTTACCAGAAACACCAAGTGTTTCATTTACTTTAAAAGGAAGGATTATTTACCCTCTTTGTAGAGTACAGGGTTCAATGAAGGATCGTTATACATTTTCATTTGTTTGTATACCTTCATGTATTTTTTACCTGCTTCAATATCTTGAACTAATTCTTCGATTGCAGTAGATAAATCTACTCTTTGCTCTAAAAGAATATTTAATTTAGTCTGACAAGCTTTTTTGTGTTCAGCAGATGCGTTTTCACGATTAGCTTCTTCTTGCATATGATAAATTTTCAGCGCAAGAATAGATAAACGGTCAATAGCCCATGCAGGTGATTCTGTATTGATGCTTGCACCTTCTATAGTGTTTACACCCTCATACTTTGTCAAAAACCAGCTATCAATATATTCAACAACATCAGTTCTTTCCTGATTGGAAGCATCAATTCTTCTTTTGATTTTTAAAGCTTCGTCAGGATTAATTTCTGGATCACGGATAATATCCTCTAAGTGCCATTGCACAGTATCAATCCAGTTTTTTAAATACAAAAGGTGTTGGATATCTTCCTTCTCAAATGGGTTTTCGATAGGAGTATCTACATGGTCTTTTATATGATATGTATCGATGCTTTGAGCAAAGATTTTATTACAATTTTCTGTAAACTGCATAGATGCTTTTATTTGTTATCTATAATTTTTCACAAAGATATAAAAATGCATTAAGCATTCATCATTCTTTGTCTGTTCGCTTCGAAAATGATGACGCCAGCAGCAACACCTACATTAAGTGAACTTACTTTTCCTATCATTGGAATCTTGGCTAACTTATCAGAAATCTGTATCAATTCGCTATTGATACCGTCTTCTTCAGAACCCATAATAATTGCTGTAGGGCCTTCTAAGTCGATGTAATAAACATCTTTAGAACCTTTTTCTGTACAAGACACTAACTGTAATCCAGCTTCTTGAATTTCGATAACTGTTTGTGTAAGGTTATCTACTCTTGCTACAGGAATATGATTTAACGCTCCAGCAGATGTTCTAACAGCATCACTACCAATTTGAGCGGAACCTTTTTTAGGAATAACAATAAGGTTTACGCCTGCACATTCTGCTGTTCTTGCAATTGCACCAAAGTTTCTAACATCAGTTACTCTGTCAAGAACTAATACTAAAGGTACTTTACCTTCTTCGTATGCAGTAGCAATTACATTTTGAGGGTCTACATAATTAATTGCAGGTACAAAACCAATAACACCTTGATGGTTCTTAGAAGTAATACGTTGTAATTTTTCTTGAGGAACACGAGAAACAACAATACCGGCTCTTGTAGCCATTTTGTGAATTTCCGCTATAGATTCATTAGAAGAATCTCTTTGGATAAATAATTTCTCAAATTGTTTTCCTGCTTCTAAAGCTTCAAAGATCGGCTGAATACCATACATGATATCATCAGCATTTGTTTTTGGACGTGGAGATCTTTGGTAATGTTTCTTTTTATTATCGTACATAATGTTGTAATGAACTTGGATTTGAACCAAGTACATAACTCTTATCGCACGAGGTTCCACCTGCAAAGGTAATGGAAGAATTTAACATGTGATTAGAATAGTTGTAAACTTCTCATAATCATTTTAGAATAACCCCAATTTTTTTAAAAATGATTTGATTTTCATTTTTATGTGATAAGGGTAAAAGGCATTAAATTTTCTCAAGGATTCGGTTGTTAGTAAGTAATTCTTTATAGAGGAATATTCATTATTTACGTTTTGATTATTCTTATTAGTCCATTGAAATAAAGATTGTACATAATTATTTCCATTGACTAATGTAAAGCCATGTTTTAACATTAGATTTTGAATGGATGTAAGCGTAAAATGATAAGTGTGTGCATTTTGAAAATACTTCAATATATTTCCTTCATAATTTCTATGTATTTCTTTAATGCCAGGTACTTCAATGTAAACATAACCATTCGAAACAAGTTTCTTTTTTATATTTTCAATTTCAGAATCAAGGTCAAGTACATGTTCCATAACATGAGAGTAGATGATCAAATTGAATTTATCTTGAACTTTAATATCATTTAAAAAACCAAATTCAAGATCTAAGTTATGATTGTCTTTGCCATAAGATAGATATTCCTCTCCTAAGTCACACCCTTTAACTTTATGTCCTCTTTCATCAAATACTTTTAATATTCCACCGGCTCCACAACCTACTTCTAATATAGATGATGTGTGATCGATTTTGATAATAGATTTTTGTATAAAATTGTAAATCCGTTGTCCTTGAAGTTTCTGGTTATCAAAAAATATTTTTGAAGCTTTAGCTTCTCCAACATAAAGTTTTCTATATTCAATGTTATAAAACTCAGAATAAGATTTTTGAGTCATTCTTGGAGATGTATATACTAAACCACAACTTTTACATAGATTGGTGTAAAACTTAAGCCCATAACGATCTTTCTCTCCGATGGACTCATACTCATCGCTATTGCAAATTGCACATTTTACTTTTTCAAAATCATATATTTGGTTATTAACCTTTTCTTCAACCTGAATTTTCATTTCAAGTTGTGTATGATTTAGTGTTATTTCAGGTATAGTATTATACTCTAATCTTTTTAATAGCATATGAAGTATTTTATGAGATACTTCAATTTATAAGCAAAGAATAAATAATACTAACAATTATCTTTTTTGATATGAAAATTATTAATTATCATGATCACAACTTTCAAATCCTTCTGTAGAACGACTATTAGAAGAATCTTCAGTATACGTGTTTTCAATATCGGTTAAATGAAATAACTCATCAAAATAGTATTCCCAAATTTCATTATTTTTTTTCTCTAAACTAGGTACCCCCCAATTAGTTGAGGTCATAATAGAGTTTCTATAAAATTCCCCATGATATTTTAATTTTCCATTCCCTCTATGATGATAACCTAACAGTGCATGCCCGAACTCATGTGCTAGTGTAGATAACATCGATGCATTATTTCCATCTTGAAACTCTTTCCAATTTTTAGATGCTTTATTAATAATCACATCACTAGTCATTGGGTTACCTTTCCCATTAATACCATGATATTCTTTGGTGTGAATAGTTACTTTTTTATTCTTGAAGAAAACATCTCTCTTAGTAGCTTCTTTAAAATAATAGTCCACAAGAGGTTTTAATTCTAATGCCTCCTGATCTTGATAAACAACTTCAACTTCATCAGCAGGTACATGTTCATCTAATAATACACATGATTGTAAAGCAATGAACAATGAGAGAATTAATAGTGAGTGAGTTTTCATGGTATTGAATTATAGTGTTTCTATATATCAATACTGATAATCACCACCTTTCATTGCTTTTGTTAATGCTTGTTGAGTTAATGTGATTTAACAAAATTTATAATTTATCACAAAAGTCAATGATTAATCGATAAGCCGGTTGGAAGTCGCTAAGTGGTAAAGGTGTTTTGTCGTTAACGTCATGATAATGAGTCCATGATTTTCCCATCAAATAGAAAAAGAAAGAGGGGACACCTGCTTCAGAAAAGAAATAATGATCAGAATTAGCAGCTTTACCTCTTGATTGAATTTTTGATAAATAATTACCAGCCGTATTCAAAGAATCTAACATTTGATATTCTTCTTTGAAAACTTTACCATTTACTGCCATCATACCATCTTCTCCTGTACCGAACAAATCTAAGTTGATTAAAAACTTAATCTTGTCTAAGGGGACGATGGGGTTTTCAACATAAAATTTGGAGCCAACCAAACCAGCTTCCTCCCCACCAAAACCAATAAAGACAACGGTCTTCTTTGGGGGATGAGTTGAATAGTGTTTTGCTATTGCTAACATCATAGCTACGCCAGAGGCATTATCATTAGCACCAGCAAAGAAGGTTTTTTTTCCAATTCCTCCTAAATGATCATAGTGTGCAGTAATAAAAAGATATTCATCAGGAGTTTCTGTACCTTTTATATATCCAATTACATTTTGAGACTGATAATAAGGTTTCATAAGGGCTAGAATATCAAAACTTACATTTTGATTCTCTCTTGTCAGCTTATCCTTTAATACATAAAATTTAGGCTGAGGGGTTTGATTTTGAGCTACCCCAAAAGTGAGTTTTCCATCAAATAAAATAACCGTAGCAACGGCTTCCATCATTTTGGGCATCAATAATCTCCCCCAACTCATTCGGTTTCGTTCATGTTTTTGCTCGTAAACGAGAACTAACCCAGATAAATCTTTTTTTAGAAACTCTTGTTGAGCAGCTTTATCGTTAAATAATTCATCTTTCAAAAAATGGATTTTTCCTGATGCTTTACCAGATCCACTATCTGGCGCAGGAAGTACATCTTTTCCAATTTCTAAAGCATTCTTATCTACTTTGAAAGAAACCTCTTGAGGGAAAGAGTTTACATTAAAAGAAAAATCTTGAAAGTAATTGTCATTGTTGAATGCATGAAGCCCTAGTGAAGAGTATTTCATTTGAATATAGTGTGCAGCTTTTTGATCACCATTCTTCACATATCCTCTACCAAAGAACTTTTTACTACAGAGGTCATCAATATTTTGTTTAACCTCAGTCATGTCTTGACCTATACACGATAGGGAAGAAATAAACATTATGAATATCAAAAAGTTTAATTTATACGTAAACATATTGCCTTGGTTTTAAAAAATATAAAAATTACCTCACCATAAATTTAATTTTTATAATCATAATTCTTAATTTATTACTACCAAAAACATTAAATCATTAGGTCATTATCCATAAATAATAAATAAACAAGATTACTGACCTATAATTCACCTACTAACTATTTTAAACACATGGTACAAGATATTTTTGAAACACAAAAGATGATCGAAGATTCGGTCAGGAAGTTTGGCGAGAAAAATATAGCACCTTACAGAGACCAATGGGACGACGACGAACATTTTCCAGTAGACCTTTTTCATAAAATGGGAGAGCTAGGCCTTATGGGAGTACTAGTACCAGAAATGTATGGAGGGTCTGGCTTTGGTTATCACGCCTATGTTGCTGCAATAGCAGAATTGGCTTATTTCGATCCTGGTATTGCATTGTCTATGGCAGCTCATAATTCTTTATGTACAAATCATATTTTAATGTTTGGAGACGAAGCTCAAAAACAAATGTGGCTACCCAAATTGGCCTCAGGAGAGTGGATTGGAGCTTGGGGCTTAACAGAGCCTAATACGGGATCTGATGCAGGGAATATGATGACAGTTGCAGAAGAAAAAGAAGACCATTGGGTATTGAACGGATCCAAAAATTTTATTACTCATGGAAAAAGTGGGGACATTGCTGTGGTTATGGCAAGAACAGGGGATAAAGGAGACAAGCATGCCATGACTGCTTTCGTTGTTGAAAGAGGAACACCTGGTTTTGAAGGAGGACGAAAAGAAAAAAAGTTAGGAATGCGTTCTTCTGAAACTACTGAAATGATATTTACCGATTGTAAGATTCCTAAACAGAATATCTTAGGTAAGGTAGGAGATGGTTTTGTTCAAGCCTTAAAAATATTAGACGGAGGAAGAATATCAATTGCAGCTCTAGGTTATGGTATTGCTAAAGGAGCTTTGAAATGTTCTATTGATTATGCTCAAGAACGTGAGCAATTTGGAAAGCCTATCGCTCATTTCCAGGGGATTTCTTTTAAATTGGCAGATATGGCAACAGAAGTAGAAGCCTCTTATTTGTTGATTAAAGAAGCCATAGAAAAGAAAAATAGAGGTGAAGACATCAATAAAATTTCTGCAATGGCAAAATACTATGCTTCAGAGGTGGCTGTAAGAACCTCAAATGAGGCTGTTCAAATATTTGGGGGGTATGGATTTACAAAAGATTATCCCGTTGAAAAATACTATAGAGATAGTAAGCTTTGTACAATTGGCGAAGGAACGTCAGAAATACAAAAATTAGTGATAAGTAGATGCTTATTAAGATAAAAAAAGGGTGATCGTTTTAAAACGATCACCCTTTTCATAATTTCTTTTTTTAGAATTCTAATTCATCTTTTGGCATGACTAAGGCCATGACTAGATAGATTAAACCAGGAGAACCAACTCCAACAAACAAAGAAATAACAAACCCTAAACGTACAAGTGTAGGATCAATGTTAAAATACTTTGCTACTCCTGAACATACACCGGTTAAAATTCCAGTCCTTGGTGATTTTACTAATTTCTTATGCATAGTTAATGTTATTAATATAGTTATTTGACACTTATGTAAATATACGTGAATTCCATAAAAAAGGATACACTAGAATAAGCAGTTACACCAAAAATAATCAATAAAAAAAGGCTTCAGAAAAAATCTGAAGCCTCTAGTGCAGAGAGTGAGGGATTCGAACCCCCGGTACCTCGCGGTACAATAGTTTTCAAGACTACCGCATTCGACCACTCTGCCAACTCTCTGTGTTATCGACGTGTGCAAATATGCAAGGTTGAATTTAAAAATCCAAAGCTAAAATCAATAAAAAATACAAATAAAATTAAATTGTTATTATCTGAATTCCTCAGGAGGATTTGATTCTGACCACAATTGAGCTTCTTCTATAGTTGTATTGATTTGGAAACCAATAAGTAAGATCATTGCAATAGTGAAAACCCAACCCATCATACCCATAAATGCTCCTAATGATCCATATAAAATATCATATGAATTAAAGGTGTCTAAATATATTCCAAATAGGGTGGAGACTAAAATCGATAAAGAAGTAGCTACAATAGACCCTGGCGTAAATATTTTTTTCTTAAGTTGATTACTCGGCGCGTATCTAAAAATCATCACAATATTGAAGAAGAACATCAATACCACAATAATGAATCTTAAGAAAAGAAGACTATAAATGGTAAACTGATTATTTAGAAAGTCATGATCATGAAGGTATTCTAATGAGTGTTTTCCCCAAATTAATAAGACGGATGAAGCACATAAAGTCATTAGAAAAAGCAAGGTTAGATTTAAGGCTGTCTGAAACTGTTTGATGTAACTTCGCTTATCTTCTAAATGATAACAGCTATTAAATGCGTTCATTAAAGTACGCATGCCTGTAGTGGCTACATAAGTTGCCCCTATAAAACCAAAAGATAGAAACCCTCCTCTTGACCTACCTTTCAGATCTTGGATCGGTCCTTCGATTGCTTGATAAACGTAATGAGGTAAAATCTCTTCTCTAAATACCTGAAGCATACTATCGAATTGCTCAAAAGGAATATAGGAGATGAGTGTATAGAAAAAAATGATAAATGGGAGCATCGCCAAACTAAAACTAAATCCTATAGCTTGACCTCTTTGTAAAAGATCATTCTGATCTACTCTATGTATTAAAGCTTTTCCAAAGGTGTAAAAAGACACCTCAGTATGAGGAACTTTAGAAGCGGTTAATCTTCCAATTAGTTTTTGATACTGATTACTGTTTTTAAGCTTTTTATGTAATTTTCTTTTGGTCACTTATGCTTCGGTAGGTTCAACAAAAAACGGTGAGATTACCTCTAAGAATTTTTGAGGGGCTCTGCACGGTCTGTAAGTTTCTTTACTCATAAAGGCTAATTTAGTCCAACCTGTATGAAGTAACTCATTATCTTGGTTAAAGATTTCGTACTCAAACTGTAATTTTACTCTTGGTAATTCTAATAACTTTGTACGAATTGTAATAAGATCATCGTACTTAGCAGGTTTGTGGTACTTAGAGAAATTTTCTAATACAGGTAACATTACTCCGTCCTCTTCCATTTCTTTGTAGCTCATGCCAAGTGAACGAATAGATTCTGTTCGACCTATTTCGAAAAACTTAGCATAATGCCCATAATAGACAAATCCCATTTGATCTGTATCTGCATAACAGATCCTTAATTTTGTTTCGTGAGTAAACATTTTCCTAAATTAATTGAATCACAAAGATACAATAAATAATATCACCTAAGTAGGACGATAAAGTAGTTTAATGCTATTTTTTAATAGATAAAACAAAAGCATTACTCTAAAAATAGAGTAATGCTTTTATATATATATCAGTATAACTGATTTTTTATTTCAAATTATTGAGCAAAGAAGTCTTTCATTCTTGAGAAGAAACTTTTACGTTTTTCTTCTTTGTGCTCATTTGATGGATTAAAGTTTTTCGATTCCCTTAATTTCTTCAGAAGCTCTTTTTCTTCAGAATTTATTTTATTAGGAGTGAAAACTGATACATGAATTAATTGATCACCAACACCGTAACCATTAATATCTCTGATACCTTTTCCTCTTAATCTTAAAACTTTACCACTTTGTGTTCCTGCATCAATTGGTACTTTAACATTACCACTTAATGTTGGTACTTCTACTGTAGTACCTAGAGCAGCATCAGCAAAGCTTAGATGAAGTTCGTAATGGATGTTCTCTCCGTCTCTATGTAAGTTAGCGTCTTCAACTGCTTCGATAACAATTAAAAGATCACCAGCAACACCACCACCTTTCGGCATGTTACCTTTACCTCTCATAGATAGTTGCATACCATCGTCTACTCCTGGAGGGATATTGATAGAAACATCTTCTTCAGTATACATTCTACCTTCTCCACCACAATTGTCACACTTGTTTTTGATGATTTTACCTTCACCATTACAAGAAGGACAAGTAGAGTTAGAAACCATTTGTCCTAACATTGTATTGACTACTTTTTGAACTTGTCCGCTACCTTGGCAAGTAGAACAAGTAGTCATGTCAGTACCATTTTTTGCACCAGTACCGTTACATGGCTCACAAGATGTATAGCGTTTAATGCGGACTTTTTTCTCCACACCTTTTGCCATCTCTTGCAAGGTCATTTTTAGTTTTATTCTTAAGTTAGAGCCTTTACGCTGACGTCTTCCGCCACCGCCGCCGCCACCGAAGAAATCTCCGAATGGACTACCGCCGCCGCCAAAGATATCACCAAAGTGGCTAAATATGTCGTCCATATTCATTCCACCACCTCCGCCGCCGAATCCACCAGATCCGTCAAACGCTTGGTGACCAAAGCGATCATATTGTGCTCTTTTTTGGTCGTCACTTAATATTTCATAAGCCTCAGCCGCTTCTTTGAATTTCTCTTCAGCTTCAGAATCTCCAGGGTTTTTATCTGGATGATATTTAATTGCTACCTTACGGTAAGCTTTTTTAACCTCACTACCTGAAGCATCTTTCGATACGCCGAGTACTTCGTAAAAATCTCTTTTAGACATCTTTGGTGTTTTTTCTTATTGTCCTACAACTACTTTAGCGAAGCGGATCACTTTATCGTTTAAGATGTAGCCGTTTTCAACAACATCAACGATTTTATCTTTAAATTCTTCTGTAGGTGCAGGAATTTGAGTAATAGCATCATGGTAATCAGTATTTAAATCTTTACCAGTAGCATCTTCCATTTGCTTCAATCCTTGACCTTCTAGTGTTTTCAACATTTTATCTTTGATCATCACTACACCGTCAAGAACTTGCTTTACTTCTTCGTTTTCTGATTTAGTATTAGCAATTGCTCTTTCAAAATCATCAATTGTAGGAATAATAGCATTCATCACTTTTTCACTACCCGTTTTTTGTAAAGTCAATTTCTCTTGAGATGTACGTCTACGGAAGTTGTCAAATTCAGAATAAAGACGTAAGTATTTGTCTTTCATTTCTGCTAATTCTTGTGATAATTTATCTACTTCAGAAAGTTCTTGAGTAGCCTCTTTTGTAGACTCTTCCTTAGTTTCTTCAGTTGTATTTTCAGAAGCAGTATCCTTAGTAGTTTCTTGAGACTCTTCAGTTACATGCTCTTCTTTATTTTCAATATTTTCTTGTCCTTTATTTTCTGCCATTTTCGTAATCATTTCTAAAGTTGAAATATACACTCCGTTTTTATCAACAATATTGCCAACTGACATATTGGGTCATTTTGTCGGAATTTTACTGACAAAGCAGGATATGTACTTTATTTATTGACTGATATTGTAAAATTCAACTGAAAAATTGTCATAAAAAAATACCTTGATGAAGTTTAACATCATCAAGGTATTCTATAGAATAATTATACTTTAATATAATTATTTTTGCCATCATTTATTTGATAAGCCCTTATGCATCAGTATTCAATTCTGATAAAGCTAACCAAGTCATAAGACCTACTCCAATTTCTAAAGCATCTTCATCGATATCAAAAGTAGGAGTATGTACAGAAGAAACAATCCCTTTTTCTTCGTTTCTTGTACCTAATCTATAGAAACATGCATCCATCTCTTGAGAGTAATAAGAGAAGTCTTCTGCTGCTAGCCAAATATCAAGATCAACAACGTTTTCTTCTCCTAAATATTCAATTGCAGCGGCTTTATTACGTCTAGTTAATTCTGGTTCGTTTACCAAGAATGGATATCCTTTTTGAATGTCCATTTCTACAGAACCACCCATACCTTCAGCTATACCTTCAGCAATTTTAGTAATTCTTTCATGTGCTTCCATTCTCCATTCTTCATTCATAGTACGGAAAGTACCCTGAACTTTTACTTCATTAGGAATAACATTAGTCGCTCCAATTGCTCTCACATCACCAAATGATAATACTGATGGAATTTTTGGAGCAGCATATCTACTTACAATTTGTTGTAATGCGACAATAATATGAGAAGTGATCACTACAGGATCAATATTTTTTTCCGGCATTGCGGCGTGTCCACCTTTACCTTTTACAGTAAAATAGATTTCGTCTGCACTTGCCATATACATTCCTTCTCTAAAACCTACCTTTCCACAATCAATAAAAGGCATTACATGTTGGCCAATTATCTTAGTAGGCTCAGGGTTTTGAAGTGCACCGTCTTTTATCATTAGAGACGCTCCTCCAGGTAATTTTTCTTCACCCGGTTGGAAAATCAATTTTATAGTACCTTCAAATTCATCTTTTAAAGTTTGAAGAATTCGAGCTGCACCAAGAAGAGAAGTAGTATGTACATCGTGCCCACAAGCATGCATCACACCTTCATTGGTAGATTTATAAGGAACATCATTGGCTTCAGTAATAGGAAGTGCATCCATATCACCTCTTAAAGCAATAATTTTCTTATCAGGATTTTTTCCTTTGATAAGTCCTACAACGCCTGTTTTAGCCACCCCTTCTTGAACTTCAATACCATAACTTTTCAGTTTTTCGGCAACAAATTTTGCTGTTTCAAATTCTTGATAAGAAAGTTCGGGATGTGCATGAAGATGATGTCTATTAGCAACAATCTCTTCTAAATTCTCTTTTACTAATGATTTTATTTGATCTGTTAGGCTCATGTCAAGCGTTGTATATTTTGATAATTCCATTTTAGTAAAAAATATACTACGGAATTAATATAGATTTTGATGTAAATTTAATGAATTAATAAATAATATGAGGATATCTCAGATTAGATATTCTATCGTCTAGAATTTTTAGCTGCATTTCGGGCTGGTATGATGGCAGCGAATAACGTAATTGTTGTTACTGTGATACAAATAATTAGAAAGTCTTGCCATCTTGTTTCCACAGGGTAAGCATCCAAAATACCATTATTTGCACCTGTACTTATCCATTGAAACCTCTCTTGTGCAAAGCAAAAAGAATAGCCTGATATTAATCCAAATATAGCCCCAGATAAAGCTACAAGGGCGCCTTCCAAAATAAATATCATTCTTATCATCCTATTGGTAGCACCCATCGATTTTAAGATGTTCATGTCATGTGACTTTTCTATAGATAGCATGGCTAAAGCAAAAAACACATTGAATGAAGCAATACCTAGAATTAATGCAAAAGTACCATAAGTAAAGAACTTTTCGATTTTTAAAGCTCTTAAAACTTGGGATTGTTGTTCGGGTCGTGTTTTGACAATAAAGTCATCACCGATAGCTTCTAGTAAGGCCGCTTTTACATTATTTGCATTGTAATGATCATTCACTTTGATCTCAAGGCCTGTTCTTAGGTTATCATAATTCAATAGTGAATTAGCAAACTTAATAGGCACAATAACTGTTGATTGATCGAACTGAGGTTCTGCAACAAATACACCACCAGCTTGAATAATTTTTTTATTAAAAGCTTTGGTAGGGTCTAAAGAAGCTTTTCCTTTTCTTTTAGGGTACCAAAACTGAAGAGGATACATGCTATCTCGTAACCTTAAACCCAATTCTTGATAAACACCAGAACCAACTAATGCATATCTATTATCATTATTATATAAGGTATTAGTACCTAAAACAACAGTAGTATCAATTTGGGTTTGCACAGCAAAGTTATCACTCACCCCCTTCATGTTTACTACTTTCTGTTTGTTGTTATAAAGTATTAATACTTTATCCTCTATCACTTCTGTAATAGCTTCAACACCTTCAATATTTTCAATTTTATTTCTTAGTGTCCACTCATAAGGAAATGACTTGCCTTCTTTTACTTCAATTTTTAATTCAGGATTATGCCTATTAAACATTCCCGTAAGTGTTCTTTCCATCCCATTAAATAAGGATAAAACAATTACAAGGGCAGCTGTACCAAAACCAACACCTACCATTGCAATATTAGAAAGTGTTTGTATAAAGTTCTGTTGGATAAATTGTTCCGCCATCCCTTTATATGTTTTTCTAATATGTTTTGGGGAGAAGGTAAAAAGGACACCAATGGCTTTTCCTATAAAAACTAAAAGCCCAAAAGTCATTTGAACCACTAAGATCAATAACATCAAAGGAATATTTTTGATGTTTCTTTGTGAAAGGAAATACCTTTTAGATATAAAAAATGGAAGTCTAAATTTTGACATCAACTCAATTAATTTCCCTCTTTCAATAATGATATCGAAAGATTTAAAATGACTATCTTCGTACTAATGATACAAAGTTAAGCTAAGAGATGAAATCTCAATATAAATCTCAAATTACTTCTATTAAACTATTTAAAAAATTTAGCTTTCTACTATATATGACCGTTATTTGGGTGTTACTTTGAAATTGAGGGTAGTCTTAACGACGAAAAATACAATTGAAATAGATTGTAAAAGGATATGATAAAAAATATATTGATAATAATTTCCCTGTTTGTTTCTACTAATATTTTCGGTCAAAATGCGAGGACATTTTGGAAACTATCACAGAAAGGAGAATATGATAAAATCTATAAAAAATTAATAAAGGAAACGGATGATATCAATGAGAGTGCATCATTAAATTATATATGGGGTTTATACTATATAAAAAATGATGAAGTTTATGATTTAGATACAGCTTACAATTATCTTCAGAAAGCCGATACATTATGGAAACAAGCAGATGATGAGCTAAAAGCGAAGTTTACTAAATTTTATGTTACGAATGATTCTATTAAAACGTGGATAACATATGTAGAAGCATCGGCCTATAGAGCAGCAACAAAAGAAATGACCGAAAAGGCGTTTATAGACTATATCAATAAATACCCTCACTCATTAATTTTACCAAAGGCCATAGACAAAAGAGATAGTTTAGGTTTTGAAATTGCAAGGCAATCTCATACTTATGCTTCTTATGAACTGTTTTTAAGAAGTTATCCTGATGCAAAGCAATCTCAAGAGGCCTTATCACAATATGAGAAGCTGGTTTTTCAGCATAAAACAAAAAATGCTGATGAACAATCTTTAAGACTCTTTTTGATGGAACACCCTGACTCACCTTATAAAGAGAAGGTAGAGAAAGAATTATATGATATTATTACAGCTTATAAAACGAAGATAGCCTACGAACATTTTATAAGAGATTTTTCAAATTCTGATCTAAGTAATCAAGCTATTTTTCAACTTTTCTTATTATCGAGTAATAAGGATAGCTTACTACAGTTGTACCCACAATGGGAGGAATATGATTATTATAAAAAACTACTTCAAGAAAGTCAGTTTATTAAGTACCCCGTTTCAGTAAATCAGAAAATAGGTTTTATCAATGTGTATGGTGAAATGAAAATTCAGCCAGAGTATAATAATGTAGATGCATCTTATATGTGTAATGGCACTGATAAATTATTTCTTTCGGTTACTGATTCCAGCAATCAAATAGGATTAATTGATTTTACCCAAAAAGTAATGATTCCTTTTGAATATGATCAAATAGAAAAAGTATATGAAGGAATATATACTATAAATAAAGGGAATAAAATAGGACTTTATGCATTGGGAGAAGGAGAATGGATTCCTCCAACTTACGATCAAATTATACCAATAAGTAGACGATTGTATGGAGTAAGAATGAAATCACGTTGGGGCATTATTTCTGTAGACGGTGAATTGAAATTTCCTATTGAGGCAGGGCAGTTGATTACTGTATCAGAAAATATGATACTTGTGATGAAAAAAGGGCGTTGGGCACAGTTTAGCGAAAGCGATGTATATAATGCTACTATTGCTAGGGATGATAGTCAATTTATTTATGAAGGATACAAAACGATAAAAGACAATTGGTATATTCTTCAGGAAAATGAAAAATGGACTGTATTTACACCTAATGGAGAGAAATACACTAAAGATTATGATGGGATAACAGATGCTTTAGACAAGAAGCATTGGTGGGTAAATAATGACACAACATATACTCTATTAACTTATACAAATGATATTGTTGTTGATAGTTTGCATACTGTTTATGAATATCCGCAAGGATTTATTTCTAAGAAAGGAAATGAATGGGATGCTTACTCATGGGAAGGGGATTCATTATATTCTATTACAGCTGATACTTTGTTTTTTTATCAGAATAGGAATGATTTGGTGTATAGCCAAGATAAAACGGTCTCATTTCATTTTAAAAATGGTTCGGATTGTTCATTAGAAAAATATTCTGATTGGTCTGTAGTTTATGTTACTCAGGAATCTGATACAGTATCTTATATTGCTGCAAAATTTAAGAAAAATGGGAAATATGCTTTATTGAATGAAAAAGGACATCAAGTAATGACACCTCAGTTTTCTCGAATGGAAGTATTTAAACATGGTGTAATTGCTAAATATGGAAGCTTAGAATACTACTATAATTTTAAAGGAGATAAAATAATCCCTAAAGGATATGAGAGTATTACTGTTCATGGAGAGTATTTGCATTTGTATTCTAAAAAGAAATATGGATTTTATGATGTGAATTCAAAATTAAAAATAGAACCTATTTTTGATGCAGCAATTCAACCAACAACTTTAACTAAGAAAGGGGTTAATTTATGGTTAGGTAGTAAAGGAGGTAAAAAAGGATTTTTTGATATTCACAAATTAAATAATGCAAGCTTCTACTATGAGGATATTCAACTTTTAAATATGGATACTACATCAGCTTTTGTTTTTGAAGATGAACAATGGAAATTATTGGATGTTCAACATAATACAATCAAAATGTCTTGTGATGAATATCAGGTAAAAGAATCAAATGATTCTACTTTTTGGTTGAAATATAAAAAAGGAAATGGTTTTGGTGTTTATCATTCAGTAACGGGAGATATTATTTACCCAGAATTTCAAAATGTGATCAATTTGGGATCATTAGAAGTTCCACTTTTTATGGTGAATCAATTTATTCATCAAGCAGATTTAAATATAATATTGTATCTGAATAAGGAAGGAAAGGTAGTCTATCAATCATTATTAAAGCCAGAAAGTTATAAAAATATAAATTGTCAATAAAACACCTCCTAATGTGTGAAAATGACGTTTATATGCATTGTTAGGGTACCTAAAACCATGATTAATAAACTATTAAATACTGCAAAATGTATGTTAATAGTTTGGAATTATTCATCTAAAAAAAAATATACTGAATTTTATCATTGTTTTTTGAGGGCATTATTTCCTAAATAGCATATGAAATATAAATGATAGTATTTTTGAGTGTGTGTTAGGTTTTCCATGAGGATAGAAAATTAAAGAAACATACGAACAACTAACATTCAAATAATTTCTTCTTAGGATGAAATTAGAGGAGATTCGATAGTTAAGAATTAAGTTAAGATTATGAAAAAGAAATTATTACTTCTTCTTGTACTGCTCGGAATAGAGCTGACAGTAGGAGTTGCACCTGTGCTAGCAGCTGGAGGGGAACATGCTGAGGCGGCACCTTGGTCTGTAATACCATTTGCAACATTGTTGATTATGATAGCCACAGGCCCATTATTTTATGAGAAATTTTGGCATCACAATTATCCAAAAGTAGCTGTAGGTTTAGCAGCAGTAGTAGTTAGTTATTATATTTTTGTTTTACATGATACTCATGGGCCAATCCATGCCTTTTTTGAGTATTTCCAATTTATAGCTCTATTATCTGGTCTATATATCGCCTCAGGTGGTATTATGATTAAAGTAGACAAAAAAGGAACTCCATTGGTAAATACTTTACTATTAGTCTTTGGAGCTGTGATATCAAATATTATTGGAACAACAGGAGCATCAATGTTATTGATTCGACCATTTATGAGATTGAATCAAGAAAGAATCCAACCCTACCACGTTGTCTTCTTTATCTTCATAGTAAGTAACGTAGGTGGAGCATTAACACCAATAGGTGACCCTCCATTATTCTTAGGTTTCCTTAAAGGTGTGCCTTTTGAGTGGACATTGATTCACTCAGTTCCGATGTGGGCCTTCACTATTGCTATGTTAGCTACTGTTTTCTTCTTCTTTGATAAGAGATTTATCAACAAGAAAAATTTACTTTTTGATGAAGAAACAGAGAAAGAATATTCAAATAAAATTACAGTTACAGGGTCTAAAAACTTTGCGTGGTTAGCTGTATTAGTAGGTGCTGTATTTTTAGATCCTTCTAAGATTTCTTGGTTACCAGGTATACTTCAAACACATGAAGGTATGTCAATTGGTTTCTTAAGCGATTTACAACACCATGAAGGAGCAACCTTATTCTCTTTTATTAGAGAGGTAATTATGTTATCAGTGGCTTATATGTCATTTAAATTTGCTGATCAAAAAGCAATTAAAGGCAATGAATTTAATTTCGAGCCAATTAGAGAGGTAGCATTTATATTCATAGGTATTTTCGGTACTATGATGCCAGCTTTACAATTAGTAGGTGGTTTTGCTGCTTCAGAATCAGGAGCTGCATTAATTAATCACAATACATTGTATTGGGCGACAGGATCTTTATCTGGTATTTTGGATAACGCTCCAACATATTTGAATTTCTTGACTGCCGCTATGGCTTCTAAAGGAGCTGATATTAATAGTGCTCAGCAAGTTTTAGATTTCACAAATGGTATTGTGAATGGAGCTCCTAATCATGAGGCTCAATTAGAATTATTAGCCATTTCAGTTGCTGCTGTATTCTTTGGAGCAATGACTTATATTGGTAATGGTCCTAACTTTATGGTAAAATCTATTGCAGAGCAATCTGGTGTAGAAATGCCATCATTCTTCGGATATATATTAAGATACTCTTTACCAATCTTATTCAGTATTCTGATTGTAGTTTGGTTAGTGTTCTTCGCTTTTGCATAAGTGATATAAAATATTACAAAAAAACCTCTTACATCGCATGTAAGAGGTTTTTTTGTACAACTTTTGATTAGAAAGGATGTATCACACCTTAAATCATCAAAGAAATAAACATTCATACTTCATGACATATTTAAAAAAATATTATTTGCTCTTCGTTTTACTATCAACATTGTGCTTTAGCTGTCAAGATGATACAGAGGAAACCATACCTGATGTATCGAATATTGAGGTAAATGTAGAAGTGCGTCATTTAGAAGATGAACTTTTTGCATTAACATCAAGAGATCAGATTGTTAAATATTTGATTGAGAATCCAGAAATTGAAAAAAAATATTTTTTACAAGCTAGGTTATATCCAACAAGAGAAGTATTGGTAGAGGCATTGCATGATTTTTTATCAAAACCAGAAAACGATACTTTACGAATGGACGCCAAAGAAGTATATGGTGATTTTGAACCTCAAAGAAAACAATTAGAAACTGCATTTAAATACATCAAGTACTATTACCCTGATTTTAAAGAGCCTAAAGTATATACGAGTGTTTCAGGATTTGGGAACTGGGGCTTTGGAGGAGATGTGTTGGATTTTGGTGATATGATTGTCTTGGGACTAGATTATTTTACCGGACCTACAGCCACTTATACTGTACCTGAAACGCCAGGGTACATTTTAAAGCGATACACTAAAGATTATATTGTGCCATTTACAATTCAGATTATGTCCAATAGGTATAATCAAGTAAATGATAAAGATCGTACGGTACTTGCTCAAATGATAGCTTGGGGTAAGGCATATGAATTTGTAGATAAAACAATGCCTTATTTAGAAGATTCTATTAAAGTGGGTTACAGCTCAAGAGAATTGTATGAAGTGCAATATAATGAGGGGTATGTGTGGTCACACTTTGTAGAAAATGAGCTATTATATAAATCTGAAAGAATGACAGTTAAACGTTATGTTGATGATAGACCAAGTACCACAGAAATTTCTGGTGATAGTCCCGGTAGAATCGGAAGGTGGCTTGGATGGCAAATTGTAGAAAGTTATATGAAGAATAACAAAGAAGTTGATTTCCAGTCTATGATGAAAGAAAAAGATGCTCGAAGAATTTTACAAAAGTCTAAGTATAAGCCAGATAATCGTAAATAATTATAATAGGATCTGTTGAAAGCTAAACAAATATTAGACTATATTAAATCGTCTTAAAGGATTATGTATCCTAGGTGAATATGGTTAATATTGATTATCAAAATAGATCTCCAAACAAGGTTAATATAAAATATTTAGTATTCAGGATATTATAACATATAATATACCGATACTGTAATGGTATTATTTATATCCTCGTTTACTGAGCCTCCCATCTTGATTTTCGAGATGTGGAGGTTTTTGTTTGGAAAAACTGAAATAAAAAAGGTGGATAACTTATTAGTTATCCACCTAGGCATCTTTTTTTACAACTTTAAGGATTTAATGTTTTTCTAAGGATTAAGCCCCTGATTTGTCTAATATTTTTTCTTTATATTTTTTTACTTGGCGACGTAAAGACTCTGTTGCTTCGTCAGTAGCAGCTTCGAAAGATACTCCATGCTTTTTAGCTACAAGTGTATCACCTGGAAGGCGAAGCTTAATTTCCACAACTTTATTGTCTCGACTATTGTCACTATTTTTTTGTACTCTTAGGAATACTTCCCCATCTACGAATCTGTCATAAAAAGTCTCCAATTTGTCTACTTTTTGTTGTATGAATTCGATTAATTTTTGGTCTGCTGTGAAATGTATTGATTGGATGTCGAGTTTCATATTCTTACAGTTTTAAATGTGTTGTGAAATATTTTTATTTTATAATCAAAAGATGCCTTATAACCTTAAAAACGTAATTTATTAATAATAAATACCTTGCCCTTAAAGTGAATAATTGTCCGTTTATTAATATTTAATATAACGGTTTTTGTTCACATTAGTTGTAAAATTTCAAGATATTTTTTTCAGATTTAAGACTTTTTATTTCCTCCTCTTGGATGTGCCTGAGTGTGAACACTTTTCATTCTTTTAAGGGTAGAATGGGTGTAAATTTGCGTTGCCGATAAATTAGCATGCCCAAGCAATTCTTTGATGTCATTAAGTTGAGCACCATTCTCCAACATACTAGTGGCAAAAGAGTGTCTTAGCACGTGAGGACTTTTTTTACTTGTTGTCGTATGCTCACTCAAATACTTCTTAACGATTTGATAGAGCTGTGGGTAGTTCAAGGCGGTACCCTTTTGATGGATAAATAATGCTGTAGAATCAAATGTATTTCTTTCTTTTAAATAGTTATTGAGTTGTTGTATTAATACCGAATGTAGTGGTATCAATCTTTCTTTATTTCTTTTTCCTAGAACCTTAATTGTTTTAGTAGAAAAGTCAATATCTTTCACTTCTATACCTAATAACTCAGAAGCTCTTAAACCAGTTCCATATAAGAATTCTAAAATTAATTTATTTCTGATTCCTTCAAAAGAGTTGTCAAAAGCATCTCGATTGAATAGGGCTTCCATCTCGCTGGCTTTAACGTACTGTGGTAGCCTTTTTGGAGTTTTGATAGAATGTATACCTCTAGAAGGATCGGAAGTAATAGCATCGATTTTACGGAGGTATTTGAAGAAGCTTTTAATTGAAGCGATTTTTCGATTAACACTCTTATTACTAAGCTTTTCCTCCATTAAAGAGGCAATCCATAATCTAATTTCTGATTTACTACAATTCTCTATAAGAAAGTGCGGTTGCTCATTTTTTAGGAAATCTTCAAATTGGTTTAAATCAATAGTGTAAGCTGTTACTGTGTGCTCACTTACTTTCTTTTCATACTTTAAATAATCAAAGAAAGATTGTAGTGATGATTTCATTTTGACGATATACTAAACTATGGTAATTATTAAGAGATAATATCTAATGTTGCTAATAATGATATCACTACTAATTAAATCAAAAAGTAGAAGACCTTCATGTGGTAATTCTATCCTAACCATAAATTAATATTTTTCTTCTTGATTTGAAAATGAACTCATAAAAAAAGCCCATCATAAATAAATATGATAGGCTTTTTTGAAAAGAACTGTACTAATTAAGCACCTGCTTCCGTTCTCATTTTGATTTTGTAAGCAGCTTTAATAGATTTCTTTCTACTAGTTACTGATTCCTTCTCATAGTACGCACGTCCACGTAATTCGCGAAGTACTTTTGTTCTCTCAAATTTCTTTTTGAAACGCTTAAGAGCACGGTCGATTGACTCGTTGTCTTTTACTTTAATTTCGATCATTATATTCTCCTTGTTTATAAGGTATTTTCAAATTCAATCCATGATTTCGGACGGCAAATATAATCAAGATTTAAATAAAAAGGAAGTGATTTCGAAAAATATTCACTTTGAATTCTAAATGATTCTTATTGACTATCAATAGTTAAGGCCTGTATTTTCCCTTCTATCTCCTCCCAAGGGAAGTCTAAATAGGTTGCTAATGATAATAAATCGCCCTTTTTGAGTACTTCAGAGGCATTCGGACATGAATTACTTTGTCCATCACGAATCATAGCGAGCAGATTGCACTCATATTTAGTATTTTCTAAAACTTTAAATAAACACAGTTGTAACTCTTTCCATGTTATTCCATTGATTTTATCTATCTTAACAGTCATAGGATTGGCTCCTTGGGTGTTATAAAGTAAATCTTCGATCACTAAAGCACTATAAGGATCTTGACATTCTTGCACAATTGCAAGGGTTGATAAATCGGAACTTATATAGGTAGCATTGTTCTTTTCAAACATCCATAAATTAGCCATATCGACCAAAATATAGAGCAGTCTAGTCTTAGAAGAATCTATGAATCTTTCTAATAAATCTAATGTGACTTTTGTACTTCCATCCGAGCTTGATTTTGTATTATCTGTAGGGAAAACAATAACGGTTTTGTTACTTTTTACTCCAGACTTCTCATAGGTTTCCTTTTGTAGAGGACATGCCTTAATAAAATGTATATTAGGTAAATGTGCTATTTCTTCAGGTAACTCAGAAATGTTATCATCAACAAAACAAATTCCAACAGATTTCTCTACCACTCTTAATTCTTCGATAAAATGCTTTGCTACATTACTTCCGGGGAAATTAAAGACGATGTACCCACCGCTGTATGGATTTTTCATGAAACCTAATTTTTTTTGTTGTTTGTAAAATTCTTTATAATCAAATGCGGCACTAAATAAAGCCCCTACAAAGGCAATACTTACAGTACTTAATAACATAGTAATAATACGGCCTGCTAATGTTTCTGCAGGAGCATTTCCATATCCCACTGTTGTGGCAGTTTGCCAAGTTTGCCATACCGCTTCATTCCAAGTAACCGCTTCTATGTATTTAAATAGAATAGCAAATAACACATTGATGCCAATGGTATATAGAAATACTTTTTTTAGCCATATTAATGGTTCTGCATCTTGGTGTATCCTAAACCGTTTGATTAAACTAAGAATCATAAGTCTTTTTGTTTAGTTTATTTACTGTTGTCTTTGTAATGATATTTGAAAGCGTTATTCTCTAAATTCTGATAACCTTCTTTGTATAAATCGTTATCAGGTATTTGTTTCTTTTTGTGGCTAAAAGTAGTTTCGACTCCTCGGTATAAATAGGCGAGAATAAATCCCACAACACTACCCGCAAGGTGAGATTCCCATGAAATACCCTTTTCGTTAGGAACTAAACCTATCAGCATGCCATGGTTTAGTACCGCTACACATAATGATATAATTAAAGAACTAGGGTCCTTCTGGAAAATACCTAAAAAAAATAAAAAGGCAGCGATACCATATATTACTCCACTAGCACCGATATGAAAAGACGGTCTTGCCAATAACCAAACTAAAGCACCACTAAATAGACTGAGTTGTAATAATACCTTTCCTGCAATTTTGGGAACAAAATAAAACAATGAAAACCCTAAAATGGCAAAAGAAATGGTATTGCTAAAAAGGTGTTTAAATCCACCGTGAATAAAAGGATGAAAGAGTATGCCAAAAAAACCTAATCGATTTCTAGGGTATACACCAAATTGATAAAGATGAATATCCAACGAAAGTTCTAAGACATATAAGAACCATGCGATGGATATTAAAAGTAAAGGTATACGTACTTCTTTACTTCTTAGCATCTTGTTTATTTTCTTCCTTAAGTTCTTTCTTTTTATCATCAAAACGTTTGTAAGCTGTGATGATATTTTTTACAAGTCTATGTCTAACTACATCTTTTTGACTTAAATGAAGTACTTTGATTCCAGGTACATTTTCTAGAATCCTAGATGATGTGACCAAACCAGATTTTTGACGTGGTGGTAAATCAATTTGTGAAACATCACCAGTAATTATCATTTTTGAATCTAAACCTAAACGAGTAAGCAACATTTTCATTTGCATCTCAGTAGTATTTTGAGCTTCATCTAACAATACAAACGCATTACTTAATGTACGGCCTCTCATATAGGCTAATGGAGCAATTTCGATGACTCTGTTTTCCATATAAAACTTTAATTTTTCAGATGGAATCATGTCATCAAGAGCATCATATATAGGCCTTAAGTAAGGATCTACTTTATCTTTTAAATCACCAGGAAGAAAACCTAAACTTTCTCCAGCTTCTACAGCAGGACGTGAGATAATAATTCTTTTTACCTGTTTATTTTTTAATGCTTTTACTGCCAATGCGGTTGCTACATAAGTTTTACCGGTACCTGCAGGCCCTAAGGCAAAAACGAGATCGTTTTTCTTTACAGCATCTACTAATTTCTGTTGGTTACTTGTTTTAGGGCGGATGGCAATTCCTTTAGCCCCATACAGTAAAATTTCATCTTTAATATCTGCATCTTGTAGATCTGCATTCATTTCTACATAATCCAGTATATTGTCTACTGTAACTTTCCCGAATTTTCTGTAATGAAGAAGTAATTCGTTAATGGCTTTATGTACTTTTATTATTTCAGCACTTGTTCCTTGGATACGAATTTCACTCCCTCTAGCAATTATTTTACTGTTAGGAAATGCAGTAGATAATTCTTTAATATTACTATTGTCGACACCTAAAAAATCAACCAAGGCGACGTCTTCTAATGGAATTACTTTTTCTATCAAGCGTTTATGATTTAAATTGAGTCTTTGTTCTAATTTGTTTTCTTTTCAGGTATGTTTGGAACATTTATGGTTTCTAAATTAAGTTGCCAAACATAGAATAAACAATATAGGAAATTGTAAGCTCAAATTTACCGAGATTTTGCTTTATAAACGAATAATTCTTTCTATCAAACATGATAATTTTCAAGAATATGATCTTAGATTTTTCAAAATATACTCTTATCACATTATTTTTCTTTTCATTTTCTGTTTTTTCTCAAGAAAAGAGAAATATCATTGATAGTGAATTTCATAAATTATTAGACCATGATTGGATGAAAGGAGCTTCTGTTTCATTTGAAGTGAGATCTGTAAAATCGAATCAAGTAGTTTACCAATTTGAAGCTGAAAAGTCATTAACGCCCGCTTCTATAACAAAGCTATTTTCTACCGCTAATGCATTAGATAAATTAGGTCCTAATTATCAGTATAAAACAGACTTATCTTATTCAGGGGTATTTGAAAATAGTGTCTTAAATGGTGATTTAATCATTCATGGTAGTGGAGACCCTACTTTAACACTTCAGGAACTAGATAGTGCAATAAGAACATCCTTACCAAATTTAAGCGAGATTACTGGCCATATTATAGTTGACGCATCATTATATGGTAAGCAAACAACACCATACAAATGGGTTTGGGAAGATTTAGGTAATTACTATGGTGCAGGTGTAAATAGTTTAAATATTGATGATAACATTTATAATATTTACCTCAACACAGGTAATACAGGAGATCGAGCTGAAATTATTTCTATTTCACCCAAAACTCCCTATTTAACTGTTGAATCAGAAGTCTTGTCTGGAGAGAAAGGAACAGGTGATAATTCATTTATTTTTTCATCACCTTATTCTAATAGCCATATAATTCGAGGTACATTACCTCCAAACAGAAAAAAATTTAAAGTAAAAGGTGGAATTACCAATCCTGATTATCATGCAGCATATATGTTGAGAGATAATTTAGTAAAAAACGGGGTTGATATCAGGTTAGATGCTATTAAAGTAGTTTATATTAAGGATGATCTACCTGATAGTAAGTCATTTTCATCTGTTAAATCTATTCCAATTTCTTTGATTATTGATAAAACAAATAAAAAAAGTATCAATCTATATGCGGAAGCGCTAGCAAAGACCGTTAGTATTAAGGAGACAGCTTCAATATTACCTGATAGTATTGCAAAAAGCATTATAAATTATGTAGCAAAATTAGGGGGTGATTCTCAAGGAATCTTCCTAGAAGATGGAAGCGGTCTTTCTCCATTTGATGCATTTTCAGCACATCATATGGTTTCTTTTTTATGTAAAATACGACATGAAAGTTATTTTGATGACTTTGAAAATTCATTAGCTACAACAGGAAAATCAGGTACTTTGAAATACTTTTGTAGATATAATAAGGCAAAAGGTAAGATAACAGGTAAAAGTGGATCTATGAGAAGAGTAAGAAGCTATGCCGGTTATATTCAGACTTCTAATGATGTTCTTGCCTTTACTATAATTGTTAATAATTTTTCTTGTAATCATAAAACGATGAGAAAATCGTTAGAACCTCTGATGGAAATTTTAACAAATTAGTATTTTTTTAAGTTTTAATATCATTTCGTCACGATATTTGCACAAGAAAAATCATATAAATGATTGGAATGATCATAAAATCTTGCTTACATTGTAAGTATGACGTGAAATGAATCTGATTTTCAGGTGGATATGCTATTTTTTAATAGGATGACATGAATTTTTTAATTGTCCCAGACTCGGTAAGCCTATGTTTTTAAAAAAAATAATTACTACATTTTTTGTACTATTCTGTCTTGTATTGTTCAGTAACTTAACCCATGCTCAGAACATTAACGAACTGAAAACAGAAATTAGATCATTACCTGACGGTAAATTAAAAGTCGATAAACTGATTGAACTTTCTAATGTAGAACTTAATCAGAGTAATTTCGACGCAATGAAAGTAACTACTGATAGAGCATTTAATATTTCTCAGAAGCTTGGGTACAAGTTGGGAGAAGCAAATTCCCTATTATTAAAATCAATGATGTACAAGTTGAAAAGAGACTTCGATACAGCAATTGATTATGGTATTAATGCCATCAAAATATTTGAGGAAGTAAACGATAATGTAGCTCTATACGATGCATATAGTGATATCTGTTTCTTATACCAAGATTGGGGTATTTACGAAAATGCAATTGAATATGAGCTAAAAGCATTAAAAGTTGCTGAACGTATGAATGATAAAAAACGTCAGCAAGATATGTGGTCTTTACTAGGTAGTTCATATCAAAGGTTAGCCAACTATGATAGGGCTTTGTTTTATTTCAGAAAAGGAGCTGAATATTTAAAAGAAAGAGAACAGTACTATCATGATCCTAATGATTTACAAGGTTACAATACAGCTTTAGCACAAATTGCCAGTATTGAAATGGCAAGAAAGAATTATGAAATTGTTAAAGATATAAATGAAGAAATCCTTGCGAATAAAGAAAAGTTAGGAGACGAGGAAGGTAAATTTGTTCCTTTAAATGATATTGGTGTATGTTATGTTCGTCTTAGAAAACCAGATAAAGCTTTAGTGTATTTTAAAAGAGCGCTTGAAATTAACAGAAAGCTTGGGAAGCCAGAAGAAAAGAACGCAACATTATTGATGAACATTGGTACACAGGCCAATAGTTCTGGACGTTTCGGTGAAGCATTAAGAGCCTATAATGATGTACTTCAAATTAGGTTAAAGGCAGGGAAGCCAAGAGATATTTCTATTGTATATTCTTATATAGCATCAGTTCACGCTAGTAGAGGTAATTTTCAAGAAGCGATTAGATACTACGATAAGAGTAGTAAAATGGCACAGCAAGCAGGTGATATTCCTCAGATAGAAAAAAGTTTGAAAAATATTTCAGACATCTATCGCACAATGAATGATTATAAAAGAGCCTATAATACCTTATCAAGACGTCTTGCCTTAAAAGATAGTTTGATTAGGATAGAAACAGCCAAATTAAAGAAAATTACAGAGGCCCGTTTATCTGCTCAGAAAAAAGAGAAGGAAGTCGATCTTTTGATTATGAACCAAAGGGTGAATGAGGCAACCATGAAGAGTTTGGAAGAGCAAAACGCCCGAAAAGCAAAAGACCTTGAGATTCTTCAACGTGAGCAATACATTAAGGAACAAGAACTAATTCAAAAAGAATTAGAACAAAGAAGGCAACAACAAGAACTTCAGTTAACAATGACAGCCTTAGAAGCAGAGCAGAAAGCAAAAGAAATTTCTCAGCTTCAAAGAATTAAGAAAGTCAACGAACTGAAGATTAAGGAAAACGAAACGGATGCAAAACGTAAACAGAGGGAATTAGAGCTTCTAGAAAGAGATAGGCAAATTTCGAATAATAAAATCCGTGAACAAGAGAACATGAAACGTGTCTATTTAGGTATGTTTGGTCTATTGTTTATAGTGATGGTTTTGATTATTGCAGGTTACTTCCAAAACAGAAGAAAGAACTTAAAATTAGCATCTAAGAACGAAGAGATTTTAGGTCAGAATGTCGAAATTGAAAAGCAAAGGGATGAACTTTCAGCGGCCAATTCACAAATTGAAAAAGCCTATGATAACATTCAGGTACTATCAGACTTCGGACAAAAAATTACAGCGATTCTTGATTTAGAATCAATTAACTGGACAGCCTATGCATATATTAATACATTAATGGATGCTGCGGTATTTGGTATTGGTATTTATAGAGAAAATTTTGATAAAATTGAATATATCAATTTCCTTGAAAACGGATTAAGTTTACCGCTTTTCAGTTCTGATATCAATTCAAAAAATAGTTTAACATCTCTCTGTTATAAAACAAGTGAAGAGATTGTAATTAATAATTACGAATTAGAGATAGATAATTACTTGAGACAGGAACCTGAATTCAGAACTTCTCAGCGTCCTAATTCATTAGTATATCTACCATTAATTACAGAAAGAAATCTTGGAGTTTTAACTGTACAGAGTTATAACAAGCATGCATATACAAGAAATGAGTTGAACATCTTAAGAACTCTTGCTTCGTACTGTGCTATTGCCTTAAACAACGCCAATGCTTATCAAGAAATCGATAATAAGAACAAAAGTATTACCGATTCCATTCGATATGCACAAACTATCCAGAGAGCCATTTTGCCTTCCAATGCAAAAATTCAAACTGGACTTTTAGAAAACTTTGTATTCTTTAAACCAAAAGATATTGTATCAGGAGATTTCTTCTGGTTCTCGAAAATTGATGAGACAATGAATAAACTGTCGTTCAATAAGAGTGATATTGAGGAAAGAGTATTTATTGCGGCACTAGATTGTACAGGTCATGGTGTACCAGGTGGTTTCATGTCAATGATTGGTAACACATTGTTGAACGAGATCATTAACCAAAAAGGTATTTATGATCCATCTAAAATTTTAGATATGTTGAATGAAGGTGTAATTCATGCCCTTCATCAAGAAAATAAGAGTAATGACGATGGTATGGACGTTTGTCTTGTAATGATTGAAAAGAGTATTTCTGGTGAGTCTAAATTAGTCTTCTCAGGTGCAAAACGATCGTTATATATCAAAGAGCCAGGAGGAACTGAATTACTTGAAATAAAAGGTGATAACAAATCTGTTGGTGGTGTTCACCGTAGAAAATCATCGAAAGTAAGCTTTACAAATAGAGAAATTGAAGTGAAACAAGGATCTTCTATTTTCTTAACAACGGATGGTTTACAAGATCAAAATGATAAAGCAGGAAGAAAGTTCGGTAAAGTAAAACTTACTGAGTTACTATATGAAAATGCAGATAAACCTATGCTGGAACAAAAATCAGCTTTAGAAAATGCATTAAATGAGCATATGGGAGATATTCCTCAAAGAGATGATATCACAGTTCTAGGTATTAGACTCTAGTTCGAAACAAATGATATTTTAAAATGAGGTAAGTTGTTTATTCAGCTTACCTCATTTTTTATACACATTAAATTCTGTAAAAAGGAGCGGCTGTTTTCGATCTTTTTGTTCGTATGTGATATTGAAGATTTTATCGTAGTAGTAAGGGGATTTTTGTATTCTATTTATCACCCTTACTTTAATATCAGAATTACTTTTTGGAATAAAAGGAATACTTAACATACCCCATTGATTAGCAGTGACTTCATAAACATCAACATTTTTATTATAACCAATTCTATGATTATCTTGGAGTAGTACCAACCTATCACAAGACAGACTATCCATTTTATAATGGTATCCCCAAAAGGTGAGTTCATACTGTTGACCTATTTCCAAACTATCAATTTTAACAGTCAAGATGTCACTATTCCTTTTAGATATTTTGATAGCACTTTTTGTGCTTAATTCATAATTAGGATTTTCATTCCAAATACTCCCTGTTTTTAAAGAATTAAGTGAAGTATTTGGAGGTATAAAATCATGAATTGGAATGGAATACAAATACTTTGAGTCTAACTTTTTAAGAAGGTTCCAATGCTTTGGGATATTTTTTTCATAAGAGATAACTAGAATCTTATTATCTAATTGAATTCTATTGAAAAGTAATTTACTTTTTTCTATTCCTTGTGTATATAGTTGACTTTGTAATTGCCATTCTTCTTCAGACAATCTAGAATAGTGTGTATTAATACAAGGAATTCCAGTCTTATATGAAAAAGAGTATAACAATTTATTTAAAAATCTATTCTCATTAGCTTTATTCCAAATGTTATTGGTATAGTTAGCATATATAGCATCAATATTAGTTGTATCTATTTTTTTAACTGATTTATCCTCTAGAAAAATATTCTCATCTAATAAAGATATGTTCATGATTTCCTTTTGGTACATGATACTTTCTATCATACCTAGAAATAGAATTGGGAGAAGTATTTTTTTATTTAAGTATTTATAATTGACAACTAAAAAAGGAATAAAAATTAATAGATAAAAGACCCAGCCAAACCTTACAAGTTCACGAATCTGTTCCAACGGTGGTATCAAGGCTAAAACCCATTTAAATCGTATAAATACAGTAGCACCATACATTAAAAAAATAATGGCGGTAAGGGTGAAAGTAATAAGAGTTAAATCAATTTTTAAAACCTTCTTTCTTTTTTTAATAAGAATATAAGTGGTTGTAATACAAAGAGACCAAAAGAAATAATTGAATTGTAAACTGTTATTGATATCAATTGTACCTGGAAAGAACTTTTCGAATATTATTTTTAATGAAATTCCAAAGTCAAAGAGAACAAAGGAAGTTTTAGATCTCCATAAATGATCATCTGTTATTTTCACAGACAAATAATATAGAGCAGTGGCAATAATTACAGATAAGATACCTAAAAATAGTTTTTTTCTGTTTTTAGTGTTTGAGAATAAAGTGAAAGAAAAAATAAATAAAGTTAGTCCACACCATAACATTCCTACATAACCATGTATATAGTAACCAGAAAAGTTCATTATAAATATCCAAAATAAGTATTTATAATTTTTCTGATGAAGAAACTTAATAATTAACAGTATTAATAAAGGTGTGATTAAAAAGAAAAATAAGCCATAGTGTTTGAGTATTCGACAATTAACTGGGTTTCCTAAGGTAATGATTAACGCAAAGATATTTGAATATATAGCAGAACAATTGTAATGTTTAAAAACTCGAACACTCGCTAAATAACTAATAGGATAACATAAAAACATGGATAAATGTAGTATTCCTATCGAATATTGATTAAGATCTAATCCAATGTATTTCAGTAGATAAATAGGGTAGCTTAAAATTGGTATAGAGTCTGTAAGTAAAATAATTTCACCAAAAGGATAGTTCATCGCATTGGCATGTCCAAATTTTGCTAACCAAATGAAAATGAAATAATTTTTTAATCCATCAACACTGTCATCATAATTTAATGTTGAATTGGGGTGAAGAAGTACATCTTTATATATTATGCTAATTATTATGGTTAAAATACATAACCCAATAAAGTTTATATTTTTGTCGCTTAATTCTTTTAGTTGTTTCTTTAGTGTCATTTAAAGAGGTCTTATGAATAGAACTTAGTTTAATATCAAAAATGATGATTTTTACTGGTTCTAACTTTAAAATAATTGTTTTTTGTTCTAAATATTAATCATGAAGAGTATTAATACTTTATTTCATTTTTTTTCAATAATTGCATGTATAGTATATACTATTCAGTTCATTTTTGGAATAGGTCTAAGTCATGATTCCATATTCTACTTTCATGCCGCTGAAAGCATTGCTGATAAAGGAGTTATGCTTAACCCTGATGGAACTTTATTTTTATTATGGCCTCCATTATATCCTTTCTTATTATCATTATTGATTGATTATTACCCAATTAACTTTATTCTTTTACAAATAATAGGGTTCTACTTTGTGGTGTATAATACATTAAAATTGAGTGAAAATATAAATGATAAGAAATATCGAATAGTGATTTTCTTAAGTATACTATTATCTACTTCATTATTAATGGATTATAAATTCATGTGGTCGGAAATTGTGTTTTTAGGGTTACTATCTACTTATGTGAATTTATTTATTGATCTAGATAAGAAGAAAATACAATCATCCCATTTCTTACTATTGACATTACTCGGATGCTTACTTCCTTTACAAAGAACAGCTATGTTTTTTATTTGGGTAGGCTTTTTTGCTTATGTGATTTTTGAGAAAAGAGATCAGATTAAGAAGTACATTTTACATTTCACTATCAGTGGTGTTTTAGGGGTGATGTGGCATGTTTATTCCGTCATTTTCAACCATTCTAGAGCTGATTTTGAAATGGGAGGGTGGACCTCCGTAGTTCATAATCTTTCTGATTATTCATTTGTATTTACAAGGTGGTTTTTACCTATAAATAATAATGTTTTTGTTGGGAATATGATCTTTTCAAAAATAATATTCACTACCTACATAATAGGGTTAATCATATTACTATTTAAAAATGTGAATGGAAGTATGAAACTGATTATTTCAGGAATATTATCTTACCTATTTTTTATGATAGTTACTCCTTATTTTTCTGTATATGGTGGGAATACACAAGAGGCAGAAAGGTTTTTGTCTATAATTTATCCTTTCACTCTTGTAGTTTTAGTCTATTTATTTGATAAACATCTATCAAAAAATAAGAAGTATTATTTATTACTTTTTGTGTTTCTAGTTTATAATTCTGTTCGATTTTCAGTTAATTATTATCGATATTCTAAAATCGATGATAAGATAGAAGTTACTTCTCAGTATTACCTTAATAAATAAAGTTTACCAATATTGTGTTTGAACATATGATCTTTTCCAGTGTCAATATGATCAAATTCTCCAGTCTTTTTTCTTGGTATGATAACACGATATAAATAAACACCATTAGCTAACTGATCCCCAAACTCATCTCTTCCATCCCAAGCATATTCAGAGATATTTGTACCTATTCTAATAGGTCCTAATTCATCTTGAAAGATTTCTTTCACTACTCTGCCGGTTACAGTCATAATCTGAATTTTAATCTCATCAGGAACATCTATACCTGTAATTTGAAATACAAATCGAACATTATCAGAGAAAGGATTGGGGTAAGGATAGAAATTAGTAATTGCAGGTGTTTGATTAATATTAAATCGTTGTTCTAGGTAAGGAATTCTATTTGCTGAATTCTCTGAACCATCGCCAATTTTATTTCCTGATACATCAGAACCGGTAACTCTCAAAGTGTATTGATTGTTGAGAAGATTTCCATTTTCATCTAAAAATGTTTGAGGTACTTCATCATTTAAATTAAAACTCGCGATAATATGATTTTGATTATTCACTTTAGTTACCTCTAAATTAGCTAATGTAATTTCTTCATAAGTTTCTGAAGAATCATTTTTTATAAATGCTTGTAGAAGTGAAACTTCATCATCATCAATGAAATCATCAAGGTTTAAGAATTCGTTTTCATCATTAAGACTAATTGAAACCATTGCATTCGGTGCTACAATATCACCATCAATAATTCTTTGACCATCAAATAATATATCAATAGCAGGTGTAGTTTCGTCTACCATTACGTTCATTTTACCTGCTCCAGTATTGTCACTAAAAAAAGTTTCCATCTGGGCTCTATCAGCATTAATATTAATATTCATGTCTACATTTCCCTGTAACTTATGTTCCCAAGTTTGTGGTGAAATAGCTAAAGAGTAATTAGCATTTGGTGGTAATGCAGGTAAGAATATTGTATCTGTGACAATAGTGTTATTGAAATTATAATTTACTGTAGTAAGTAAAGTGTCAATGAAAGGTTTGTTGGATACATTCCGTACCGTGAAATTATAAGTTGTTTTTTGACCTTGTTGTAATTCTCTTACTTTAGTATTATCTGTGATATCATCGTATAAAAAGACGCAATTGGGTGGTTCTGAATAAGAAATCCTCCAATGATTAAGTTGTGCTGCAGTTTTATTTATTGGGTCAGTTAATATTAATTTTAACCCCATAAAACTATAGTTTTTTAATTCTGAAATAAAGGCTAAATCTAGCCCACTATTACCAATTTCGCCTTCATGTTGATACAATAAAGTAGAATCTATACTTCCATCAATATTAAATGTTTGACCAAATATTTGTGTTGTTAAAAGATCAGTACTCTCAAGATCTGCATCTACCCATAAACGATTAAATAAGCTAGTAGGGCCTATTAGGTTTGTGGTGGCACTACCTTGAACAACATCAGGAGAGATTACGAAATTTTCTGATAGTATATCAGAGGTTGATCCGCCATAATAATATTGAGCATTATAAGTGGGGTCGTTGTACTTACTCCATCCAATAAAAGGAGTACCTGGAGGTAAATTTTTTAGTGCTAAAGTATCTAAACCTGCTTTTGCTAAACCTTCATAATGTTGATGAAAAGATTCTTTTACAGCAGGATCTGTAGGGACTGTTTGAATATCAAATGAACCAGAAAAGATAGTTAGTACATAATCTCCATCTTTTAAGAATCTAGTTCCTGGGTCTTCGAATAGTGCATATGGACCATTTTTAGTGAGTTCTTCACCACATCCTGTACAAACATAACCTCTGAGATCTCTAGATCTCATTTGTACTGAAGCAGGCGGGTTGCCTTGTCCACACATTCTATCATTCCAATAAAACTGATCACCTGAAACAATCTCACCAGAATTTTGATCAAAGAATAAAAATAATACTTTATCTCCAGGTTCATTGTCTCCTCCAATACTACAAGAACCATTTTCTACAATAATGTTATTATTTATTTGAACTTGGTAATAATACCCATCTCCATATGTTTTTCCACCAGTTCCAACACTAATATTTACATCTTGATTAGGGAAATCCCATCGTGGTTTATTATTGGAACCTTCAGTTAAATTTATACCAGAAGTCACAACGTTATGTTCCATTTGGTAGAAATTACTTAACATCTTACCGTTACCAGTACTATTATTGATCTTAGTAAAAGAGATATTAGACCACTCACTATATTCATTTTCAAAATTAAATCGAACTCTTGCATAATACACTGTTGTGTCATTTGAAGAGTTTAAAGGTACATTCCATTCTACGAGTTGGGATGTTGTAATTCTTTCTTCTGTTACACTTGTAAAAGCGGTATCAGTACTTAATTGTAGATGAAATTCTTTTGGTGATTTATCATATGAATAATCATATGCATACATAGTAAGGTTGTCATCATGTACCACAGAAAGATTCAAAGGTTGAATAAAAGCTACACGGTTTTCACTAAAGTTTACACTTTTACTGATTGTATTATTATTGAGGTTACCTTCACTATTAGGATCTTTCATGGAAACATCTCCATTTGAATTAATGAAGTCTCCAACAATGATAGTAAATAAGTTATCGCCACCTCCAAGTTCTTTATCTGTAGCAGAATTTTCTATAATAAGCCTTTTTGAAGTAAAGTTATAAGGAGCATTCAAAGAATCAATTGTGGTAATAGAAGAGAAAGTACCGTTACTATACCTTCTTTTTACTTCAATATATATCTTATTGGAGTTAGATGTTCTTCCAAAATTGAAGATGTCAAGATCTATGTAAAAGATATTATCATTGGCATTTATATTTGAACCATTGACAGCTGTAAATGTTGTTTTTTCTTCTTTTAAGGCAAAATCAACTTTTTTTGGTGAAATTTTAATAAACGGATCTCCTTGTAAATCAAATTGTTCTACATGAGCAAAACGAGATCTTGATTGAGAGTTATTTATAAGTGTTTTTTGAATTTGATTGATATGTAAACCAACATTATCACCAATGTTTATTTTATAAAAGTTATTATAAAATTGATTTCCATATTCTTCAAGTTCATTTGAACTACCGATTCCAGATTTTGCCATGAAACCTATTCCTCCCTTATTAGGAGTTTCAACCCAGTCTTCTCCCCAAGATTTTTCATGTGTAAGAAAATTTCCTCCTCCACAACCATTCATAACAATAAATGGATATTTACCCTGATTTTGGTACCCTTTAGTTGGGTCACTTGCTTCTCCTATATCAATATCAGCAGAAGTAGAAGAGGAGTGTCCAAAAAAGGTCATAAGTGATATTCCATCATTGACGATATCAGATACATCAATAAATTCTATGGAACCGTCTGTTTCTCTACTAATGGTTTCTACTGTCCCACCTTCTAATGTATCAATAAATACGTCCTTATAACGATCAACAATTTCTTTAAAAGAAACTTGCTGACTTGGTGTGGCACCTCCACTAAGGTGTAATGCTCTTTTTCTCCAAAGATCGTCAAAGGCTATAGCATCATGTTCAATTACTTTATTTAGGTAATCTAATATTTGTTGATTATTAATGGCAGACATTCTACCAATAGGTACCTGTGGATAGGGTTGAACTACATCATTTTCGTCTTCAAGATACATTGTATAGGCTACATCAGAGCCAGGAAAACCATAAGCTGGTACATAATGATAAGCCCTTTCCCCAGTAGCTGTTTTTTCATAAGGGTCATAATTAAGGTCAAGTCCTTTTCCCAATAATAAAATATATTGAAGATTGTTGTCGTGTAATAATTTGATACAGTTTCTGATGGCTAAAGGAGTTTGTTCTCCCCATGAGAAGGTGTTATATAAGCGAGTCATTTCTGCCAAATAAACATTATTACTACCTCCATCGGTAGATCTTCTATAGTTGGCGTAGCTAGTTGCACCAGAATTTAAATCTTCATGAGAAACAATTAGGTAGTTGTAGGTGAGGTTATTATTGGTAAACTCAAATTCAGCTCTTGAAATGTTTGAAGGTCTTGCTCTTATTACAGAATAAAGAACTTTCTTTTCTAACATAGTTGAATTTTGTTCTAATGTAGCTTCTGTTTTTCCTCCTGATCTTGTTGATGGAAGTAATATCGGTTCATATTGATTAGTTATATCGTAAAATCTCCCTTCATTATTTTCATCCACAGAAAGCTTATGATCTTGGCTAGATGGTAATTGGAACACTCGGTCATGATTACCATCTATATCAGCATGTTTTTGTGGATAAGTTAAATTGATGTAGGAAACACCTAATTGATTTCTATCCGTATTATTAGAGCCTTCTCTAGTATCTTCTAATTCAATTTGAGTAAAATCACTTGAACTAAATTCACTACTTGATAGATTAAATGTTATTAAACCAGAATCTTCATAGCTATTTATGCCTTGATTTGATACTTTATTTGATGTACTTCCCTCTCCATTATTTGATGTAATATTAACATTAGCTGATCTAGCAGCGAAATTGATAATATTCATTTCTACTTTCGCATCATTAAAATTATCGGCGAGATCTACCGTTGAAAGTTGAAAAGTCATTACACCACTTACAGAATTATTGTTGTAAGACGTCCAACCTCTAGGATCTGCAAAATTAGATCTGAATTTATTTCTTGAGTCACTAAATGTGTCTGTTGAATGTCCTCTGCAATAAGATGTTCTTAAACTTCCAAAAGGAGCGTTAATATCATTTCCATTTAGAGGAACTCCTCGATACGTTTCTGTATAATAATGGTTTGTTGGGATACTCGCAGCCGGGTTAGTATAAGTAGAGGTTTGAATTCTTTTTGGCGGAGCTGTTTCTGAACTTACATCACTTGTAGATAAGAAGTATACTGCTGTTCTTGAATAAACAGGTTCAAAAGGGTTGACATGATCATTCGAATTTACAAATAAATCTACATCTGTGCCTCCGTCATTACGGTCACCATAAAATTCGATATACTCAATTCTATTATTGGAAGAGGATACATTTATAGCTATCTCAACACCTCTTCTGTACATTCTTATAACATTGGCATTTTGGTCACTAACAGGGTAACCTGCCGCTTCTAAAATTTCTTTAGTGATACGGTACAATCCTCTCTCTCGAACTTCCATACGAAAGAATGTAGTATTACGAGTTTTTTCTCTCCAATTATCTAAATCCTGATTTTGAGATAAAACAGGAGTAGATAAAAATAAAGTGGATAAGAGTATATAGACAATAGCTTGTCGCATATTTAGATCAGAATAATGAATTAATAGGAGTTATTAGAAAGATATTTTTTGAGTTTTTTGATACGGGATCAAATTTATATCAAAAAGATAATTTAAAGAAAAGCCTCAAAAACAAAACATGTAAAGTTGATATTCTTTAAAAATTGATATTTCTAATGCACTCTTTTAAAAAGCCCTTTTCTAAAATTAATAGAATTCATTAGAATACACTAATTTCGGGATATTGACTATCAAATAAAATGTATAAAAAAATTAATCATTTTAAGTGAAAAATATATTTGATACTAAAATTGAGTTTTTAAAGGGGGTTGGAGCGATGAGGGCTGAACTTCTAAATAAAGAATTGGGAGTATATACTTTTGGCGATTTATTAGAACAGTACCCTTTTCGTCATGAAGACCGTACTCGTTTTTATAAGATCAATGAGGTGATTGATGATACTGCTTACGTTCAAATTATTGGAAGATTAACCAATTTACAAAGTGTTGGCGAAGCCCGATCTAAAAGACTTACAGGTTTTATTTCTGATGAAACTGGAGAATTGGAACTTGTTTGGTTTAAAGGAGCAAAATGGATTGAAAAAAAACTGAAGGTAGGGGCTTGGTATGTGATTTACGGAAAACCTCAACGTTATGGCTACAAAATGTCTATTGCACATCCAGAAATGGAGGAGTATGACCCTAATGTAGAAACGAAAAAAACGGGAGGTTTACAACCTGTTTATCACACTTCAGATAAAATGAAAAATAAGGGAATGGACAGTCGAATGCTGGCTAAAATTACCCGTACTTTATTAGAGAAGGTGTATCATGATATTTCAGAAACATTACCGCCTTATATTTTATCAGAAAACAATTTAATATCAAAAGGCTTGGCTGTTGCTTGGGCACATTTTCCAAAAGATGCAGCCACTTTAGAGCAGTCAAAGAATAGACTTAAATTCGAAGAATTATTTTTCCTTCAATTAAAAATCATTGCATCAAAAGTAGGAAAGAGAACCGATAAATTTAGAGGACAAGTTTTTAGTACAATACCTACTTTCAATCTTTTTTATAAAGAACACCTTCCTTTTGAACTTACTGATGCCCAAAAGAGAGTAGTAAGAGAGATTTACAATGATATGAAAAGTGGGTATCAGATGAACAGGCTTTTACAAGGGGATGTAGGTTCTGGTAAAACTATTGTTGCCTTCATGTGTATGTTGATGGCTTTGGACAATGATGCACAGTCTGCCTTAATGGCTCCAACAGAAATTTTATCACAACAGCATTATAATGGCTTGAAACCATTTGCTGATGCCATGGGTGTAACGATAGAACTACTTACAGGTTCATCAAAAACTAAAACTAGGAGAAGAATTGATGAGACCTTAAGAGATGGTTCATTAAAAATTATCGTAGGAACACATGCACTCATCGAAGATAAAGTCGATTTTTATAATTTAGGTTTGTGTGTTATCGATGAACAACATCGATTTGGCGTAGCTCAGCGAGCGGCTTTATGGAAAAAGAAAAGTAAGGCCAAACCACATATGTTGGTAATGACCGCTACACCTATTCCAAGAACCTTAGCAATGACGGTATATGGAGATTTGGAGGTGTCTATTATTGATCAGCTTCCGGCAGGGCGAAAACCTATTATTACTTGGCATAAATTTGATAAAGGACGATTAAGAGTTTTTGGTTTTATCAGAGAACAAGTAGAGTTAGGTCGACAAGCCTATATTGTGTATCCATTAATTGAAGAATCAGAAACTTTAGATTATAAAAATTTAGAGGAAGGGTATGAAGCGGTCTCAAGAGCATTTCCTGATTTTAGAGTAAGTATTGTCCATGGACGAATGAAACCTGCGGATAAAGATGCAGAAATGCAACGCTTCGCGGATAATAAAACTCAAATAATGGTGGCAACAACGGTAATTGAGGTGGGTGTAAATGTGCCTAATGCGTCAATTATGGTGATTGAAAATGCAGAGAAGTTTGGTTTAGCACAATTGCATCAGCTTAGAGGACGTGTAGGTAGAGGTGCTGAACAGTCTTACTGTGTGTTGATGACAAAAGATAAGTTATCAAAAGATGGAAAAGTGAGAATTCAAACTATGGTCGATACCACAGATGGTTTTAAAATAGCTGATGCTGATTTAAAATTACGTGGACCTGGAGATATTGAAGGCACACAACAAAGTGGAGTATTGGATTTAAGACATGCAGATATTGGAGCTGATGCTGCATTACTACAATTTGTAAGAGGCTTGGCAGATAAAATACTAGATGAAGATCCCGATTTAGAAAAGGAAGAACATCAAATTATCAAATACCAACAATCGATGTTAGTTAAAAAGTCTGTGACAAATTGGAGTAGAATTAGTTAGAGGAGTACCCCCATCTTTTAGTAAATGGAAGTTGTGTGTATGCTTCTAATTGATGTACATTTTCATGAAATTGATTTTTTAACTCACCTCGAATAGTATCATCAATAACTTCCTCTTCAAAAAGGTGTTTTTTTATGAATGGTAGACGATATATTATCCTAGGATCAAAAAACACTCGTTTTAAAAATGGTATTTTAGGAACAAGTCTTTGATAGGAGATATTGTACTTCTTGCTAAAGTCAGGATATGTTTTAAATCTTTCTGCACCAATAAAATCAGTAATATTATCCATGACTTCTTTAGGGTTTTCTTTCAAGTCATCATAAAAAAGTACTTTCACGTGGTCGAAATGATCAAGGTAAGCCTTTACTTGTTCAGCATACATTGTTGTGTCTTTATAATAAAGGTCAGGTAAACAATTTGGGTCGAGTAATCTTAATTGTTCTTTTTCTAAAGCCATTCTGAAATCTTTATCAATAATAGTTCTTCCAATTCTACCTAAAGAAGTCGATACAAAATGATAGGAAGAGATAATTTTACTGACCGGTTCTCTTAGAATGATAATAATTTTAACGCCTTTATAATTGGGATGATATTTTTTTAGGTTTTGAATTACATGAGAGTGATAATACAGGTAGCTAGGACAGACTTCTCCATTTAGTTTTGCTGTACTTTGACTAAATGTTTTATGATAATCTTCTAAAGTATCAATATACTCTTTTAGGAAGTGTGTTTGAGAACGATTTGGGTTGGTGTGTTGATGCCAAAATAAAGTTTCCTTTTGTGGAGGAAGAAAAATATTGGGGTGTTGCTCTAAGTATTTTTGGATGGAAGTTGTACCAGACTTCCCTGCACCAACAACTAAAAAATCAATATGATTTGTCTTCATGATTTAAATATAAAAAAATTGGGCAAGAAAAAAGGTTTCAGATAAATCTGAAACCTTCTTGGTGCAGAGAGTGAGGGATTCGAACCCCCGGTACCTCGCGGTACAATAGTTTTCAAGACTACCGCATTCGACCACTCTGCCAACTCTCTATGTGCTATCTGTCTGTGATAGCGGGTGCAAATATGTTCGTTTATTTTTATCAATCAAAATAATTTGTAAATAAATATTTTCGTTTTTTTGTAACTTATTAATTTTCAGTTTAAAAAAGTGATATCAATTATTTGAGTTCAAAATTTTAAATAAGAAAAAAGGCTTCAGAATTAAATCTGAAGCCTTCTTGGTGCAGAGAGTGAGGGATTCGAACCCCCGGTACCTCGCGGTACAATAGTTTTCAAGACTACCGCATTCGACCACTCTGCCAACTCTCTATGTGCTATCTGTTTGTGATAGCGGGTGCAAATATGTAAGAAAGTTTTATCACTTCCAAATATTTACAGAATTATTTTAGAAATTTGGAGGGAATATTCTTAAAAAGGCAGCAATAAATGGTGCTGATAACAATAAACCATCAAATCTATCTAAGAAACCACCATGCCCAGGTAAAGTAGTACCCGAATCTTTGATGCTCATACTTCTTTTAAATAAAGATTCAACTAAATCACCGTAAGTGCCTGTAACTACTATTATGATAGCAATAGTAACCCATCTCCAAGCTTCTAATGATGTATAGAAATGAGAAAACACTAAACTGACGGTTACAGCTAATGCTGCACCTCCAATACTGCCTTCCCATGTTTTCTTAGGAGATATTCTTTCAAATAATTTTCTTCGACCAAATGTTTTACCAGAAAAGTAAGCTCCAGAATCATTAGCCCAAAGAATTAGCATTGCCCCAATTAGTATTTCATAGTGATACTGGGTATCAAAAAATACATAGGTATGAATTAATGCAAAAGGAACAGAACAATACATTACACCAAGAAAAGTATATGCTAAGTTCTTGAAAGGTTGTTTATCTGCTTTATTGTATAATTTAATAAGATACGCGGAGGTAAATCCAACAAAAAACAAATACATCCATTTAGTTGAAATCAGATCGAGTTCAATAAAAAAAGTAAGACAGTAAATAAGAATACCTAAAGTGGTACCATATGTTCTTAAAGGTAGATGTTCTTCTAACCTTAAAAGTTTGTAAAATTCTAAAATTGTTGCAATGCTTATAATTAAGAACAGGGCAAAATAAGTCCATGCTCCATAATAGATTGCTCCGATCATCCCTACACCACCTAAAAATCCAACAATGACTCTTTGTGTAAGTTCAGATCGTTTATTTAAGTTCAACATCTTGTTTAATTATAGTTTCAGCTTCTTCTTTTCTAGATTCGTCGACCATGACTTCTCTTAACCCAAAATCATTATAAGACGAATCTCTTTTGTCTAAAATAACGGCAACAATCCCTCTTTCTTCTAAAACTGACTTTACTATTTCAGCTTTATAAATTTGATCAGACGCAAATATTTTTACCCAATTTGACATATTTACAGTAGGTTAAATTTTAATTTTTTTATTTCCAAGTTTTCGATAGTAATACAATAGACCAAGAGCTATAACAGTAGAAATTAAAACTACATACCACTCCGGTGCTTCTGTAGAAAATGGATCTTTCATTTCTGGAAGATATTCTTCTTTGTTCAAATATACACTAATTACTGTAATTGCGTTATTCGTAATGTGGGCAATTATACAAGGATATAAACTTCTTCCTGACCACAAAAATAAATATCCAAAGAGTACGCCCAAAAGCATTCTTACAAAGAAACCATAAAATTGTACATGTATTGCAGAAAAAATAAAGGCGGATAACCAAATACCCACATGTACATTTTTAAATATACCTTCTAAATAACGTTGTAAAAAGCCTCTGAATACAATTTCCTCACCAACTCCAGCAAATACTGCTATTACGATAAAGCCTAAAAGAAATTCCCAGAAATTTTCAAAATTAACTAAGAAAGCGGTCACTTCTGCTAAATGTATTTCTTTAGTGCGAAACCATGTTTCTACACCGCTTAAAAATTCTGGAAGTTGTACATTTTGATTCCAATAAAGAATGAGTCCTCCCAAAGGTAAAAGTGTTATTACAATAAAAATAGAAATCCAATACTGACTAGGAGCAGAAGTTGGCCTTCTAAGTTGTAATGTATATGATTTATCAAAATAGAAACCATAAACTAATGGACCAATGATAAAGGTGAAAAGTGCTGATATTCCCTGAGTAAGTAATAACTCAAAACGATTATTGTAAGATGTCAAACTGTTGAACACTTCCATAACATCATAACCATGAAGAGGTAATAATAATGCTACAGCTACCGCCTGACCAATAAGCGTAAAACAGAGAATTGCTAAAAAAATTCCAAAAAACTTGACAATGTAATCAAATGTCGAACGTTGATGTATATGCTCTGTCATTTACTTTGTTTAACTTTGCAGTTACAAACAGTCGTTTATTCTTAATAGTTGTTACAGAACAAGCTTATTAAGAGTGATTTACGAACTTGTGTTGTATATAACTAGTTGTATAATATAGCAAAGATACTTTTTTCTTTAAGAGTAATTGCTACAATAATTGCTAAACATTTAAATTGATTTCATCTCGTGGTAAAAATAGGTGACGTAGAAATAAAAAACTTTCCTTTACTTCTTGCTCCAATGGAAGACGTAAGTGATCCTCCTTTCAGAGCGGTTTGTAAAGAAAATGGTGCAGATTTGATGTATACAGAATTCATCTCTGCTGAGGGATTAATTCGTGATGCAGCAAAAAGTCGTCAGAAACTAGATATCTATGACTATGAGCGTCCTATCGGTATTCAGATTTTTGGAGAAAAAATAGACTCAATGCGTGAAGCTGCTGCAATCGCTGAAGAAGCTAATCCAGAATTAATTGATATCAACTACGGATGTCCTGTAAAAAAAGTAGCTGGTAAAGGTGCAGGTGCTGGTATTTTGTTAGATATAGACAAAATGCAAAGCATGACCGAAGAAATTGTAAAGCAAGTTCAAAAGCCTGTTACTGTAAAGACAAGATTAGGATGGGACGATAGTACTATTAGAATTGTCGAAGTAGCCAAACGTCTTCAAGATGTAGGTGTTCAGGCTTTAACTATTCATGGTAGAACTCGTCAGCAAATGTATAAAGGTGTTGCTGATTGGACAAAAATTGCTGAAGTCAAAAATCACCCAGATATTCATATTCCTATTTTTGGTAATGGTGATATCGATTCACCTCAAAAAGCATTGGAGTATAAAAATAAATATGAAGTAGACGGTATCATGATTGGTCGTGCTTCTATTGGTTACCCTTGGATCTTTAGAGAAATAAAGCACTTCATGGAAACAGGAGAGATCTTAGATGTTCCTACTTTAGAAGAAAGAATCAATACACTGAGACGTCATTTAGATTTTTCTGTTGAATGGAAAGGTGATAAAACAGGTATTTTTGAAATGAGAAGACATTATACTTCTTACTTTAAAGGTATCACACACTTCAAGCCATTTAGAACACGTTTGGTTGAAGCCATGACGCATGAAGAAGTACTGAATATACTTTCGGATGTTCAAGAACATTATGATAAAGAACCAATTGTATAATTTTATATCAATTGATTTGAAAAAACAGGTGAGAGTAATCTTACCTGTTTTTTTTATACCGTAAATTTCTTATCATTTTTAATGTATGACCAGACTTACTTAAAAATATCATGTTAGATGAGATTTTTTACATTAATTCTTATGAATTAAATTTAAATTAGCAGGATTAAATGAAAATATTGTCCAATAAGAGAACTATAATTAAATCACTGTTAACTCACCAAAATGACTTATCGATTACTTAAATTTTTTTCAACTTTCGTATTGTTCAACATAGTCACTTCTGTTTATGGGCAAAATAAGGAGATAGATTCCCTTTTTATAGAATTGGATAAAGCCATAGAAATGAGGGAAGCTTTATCAAACAAGAAAGAAGAGAAAATTAAAGACCTTAAATTTCAATTGGAAGAAAACCAAGATCTTCCTTTAGAAGATAAATACTATTTAGCACATGACCTTTTCAAACAATATGAAGTATATGAATTTGGGGGAGCTTTATATTTTGCTTACGAGCAACTTCAATTTGCAGAAAAAGCAAATCATCTTCATTGGATAAATGATAGTCGATTAAATCTTGCAAGTATATTAGTTACCTCGGGAATTTATCAAGAATCTGGAGAAGTACTTGATAAAGTCAACAGGAAACATCTTACGAAAGAACAATTGATATATTACTATAAAATCAATAAAGAAAGGTTTAATCAATTGTACTTTTATTCTTCTGCTAGAAAGTTGAAAGAAGCTTATCATAAGAAGTACAACCTTTATTGCGATTCCTTGTTATCCAATGTTCCCAAAAACTCCTATACCTATTTAGATATAATTGAAACTAGAGCTTTAGATCAAAGAGACTTATTGAAAGCTAGAAAATACAATACTCTTATTTTTAATAAAACTGAAATTGGAGATAGGGAGTATTCAAAGGCTGCTTTTATGAGGTCGCTTACTTATGAAGTAGAGCATGATATAATCAGTCAAACAAAGTACCTTCTCCTTTCTGCTATTTCAGATATTAAAAGTTGTACAAAAGACAATGCTTCCTTAGCAACTTTAGCTTTGCTTCTTCATAAACAAGGGGATATTAAAAGAGCTTATCGATACATTAATATTTCATTTGAAGATGCCTCTTTTTATGGCTCAAAATTAAGAGCAATACAAATTGCAAATATTCAACCTATCATTTCAAAATCTTACGAGTCTCAAATTTCTCAAAAGGCAAATAGATTAGAAATTTTTACAGTAGTGATAAGTTTATTATCTGTGGTTTCTATAGCTTTTTCTATCATTTACTTGAAGCAAATGAAAGCTTTAAGAACTTCGGAGAAAAATCAAGTAGAGATTAACCAGCAATTACAAAATGCCAATAGTGAATTATTGGATATCAATACTAAGTTAAAAGAGGTTTCTGACGATTTAAAAAATACATCTCATGTGAAGGAAGTCTATATTGGTGAATTCTTAAAAATATGTTCTGATTATATTGATAAGTTAGAGAAGCAAAGCAATTATACCAAGAAGATGCTTATCGAAAGAAAATATTCTAAACTATTAGAAGAATTAAAATCCGATGATCTTAGAAAGAATGAGATGAAGGCTTTTTATAAAAACTTTGATGAAACCTTCTTAACGATCTATCCTAATTTTGTTAGTAAACTAAATGAATTATTAGAACCTAATGATCCTATTTTAATTAAAGGACATCAATTATTAAATACTGAACTTAGAATTTTTGCATTGATTCGTTTGGGCATTACAGACTCAAACAAGATTGCTCACTTGTTAGGGAACTCTGTTGTAACGGTGTATAACTATAGAGTAAAAGTAAAAAATAAAGCAATCGTTCCTCGTGAAGAGTTAGAAGATTTTATCATGAAAATTGATTAAAGCTGATTTTAGTAGTTATAACATCTTATAAAACTACTACTAATTTTGTAAGGCATTTATTTGTTAAATAATTGATTTTTAATGCTTTAATTGTCTTATGGTTCTACTAATTACCTACTAAGCGTAGTAAAGACACTTTTTGAGTATTTGTTTTGTCATGTAATCTAGATCACAAATTTCTTTTTCAATGTTCATCTAATGAAATGTTTTATTACAAAAGACAAACAACAGTAATATGACTATTAAATTTACTCTATTAGACATTTTTCCAAAATGGCTAAATTTATTGATCCCTCTTTTATTTGTTTCATTTTTATCAGAAGCACAAATTATAAAAGGGGTGGTGACTGACCTTCAAGGCGGTCCAATGCCAGGCGTTAATATTTTAATTAATAATTCCTCTTCAGGTACAACCACAGATTTTAATGGAGAGTATTCGATTCAAGTATCATCTCAAGAAGATAAGCTAGTCTTTAGATATTTGGGTATGGTTACTCAAGAGATAGTTGTGGGCACACAAACTAAAATTGATGTGACCATGGAGGAAGACATGCAAACATTAAGTGAACTTGTGGTTATTGGTTATGGTACACAAGATAAAAAAGACGTAACCGGTTCTGTATCTGTTGTAGGTGCAGAAGAAATGCAATCAAGACCTAACTCTCAAATGGGAGCCTTAATACAAGGTAAAGTAGCAGGTGTGCAAGTACAGGCGTCTTCTGGTAAACCTTCTCAGGGAATTTCAATGCGTATTCGTGGTACGAACTCTATTAATGCTTCTTCAGAACCATTATATGTTGTAGATGGCGTACCTACCACAGATACTAGATCATTAAGCCCATCAGATATCGAAAGTGTATCAGTATTAAAAGATGCTTCAGCTGCTGCTATTTATGGAGCACAGGGGGCAAATGGTGTTGTTTTAATTACGACTAAAAAAGGTACTTCTGATAAACCAACTGTTGCATTAGATGTGTATGGTGGTTTTTCTGAAGTATGGAATACTCAAGAAGTATTAAATGGTGAGCAATTCAGACAGTTAATGACTGATATGGGAACATCATTTAATGATTGGGGTAGTTATCAAGAAAGAACAGATTGGCAAAATGAGGTCTTCCAAAGAGGATTTACTCAAAATTATCAAATGTCCATCTCAGGAAAGTCAAAAAAGACCAACTACTATATTTCTGGTGGTTACACTGATGTTGAAGGAGCTGTTCGATCTGCAGAAATGCAAAGAGCTAACTTTAAGGTAAATTTAGATCAAGAAGTTTCTTCATGGTTAAAAGTAGGAACAAGAGTTAACTATACAGACTATAAAGATGTTGATGTTAACGATAATATCGGTGTAGATCGTGGTGGCGTTTTATTAGGAACACTCACAACACCTTCTATAATTGGTATTAGAAATCCTGATGGAAGCTTTACTACAAATCCTTTAGCGCAAGCATGGGAAAACCCATTAGCAAGTACAGATGGGATTGATAGAGGTTTTGCAAATAAGCGTTTCTTGGCTAATTTCTATGCCGAAGCAACAATTATTGAAGGTCTTAAATTCAAAACTAATTTAGGAATCGATCATAATTCGTCTCAATTTAGATCGTTTAAAGATCCATTTGAAACGGTAGATGGTAGAGCTAAAAAAGGTGTTTCTGTTTTTAATCAAGACAATAACCGTTACTTCATTTTTGATAACACCTTATCATACGATAAGCAAATAGGTAAGAGTAAGTTTAACTTATTAGCAGGATCAGTTATACAGAAATACCATTGGCAAAGTTCTAATATTGAAAGACAAGGTTTTGATTCTGATCAAATTTCTACACCTAATGCTGGTGCTAACATTATAGCATCATCTGCTTGGGCTTCAGAAAAAGCAAATGCTTCTTTTATTGGTCGTGTAAATTACGACTTTGATAATAAGTATCTTCTTACTGCAAATATTAGAATGGATGGATCATCAGTATTTGGTCCTCAAAAAAGATGGGGATTCTTCCCTTCGTTATCTGCTGGTTGGAGATTGTCTGAAGAAGATTTTCTTAAAAACGTAGATCAAATATCTGATTTGAAATTAAGAGCTGGTTGGGGTGTGGTTGGTAATGATAACATTGCTCCTTATTCTTATATGGCAAGAGTTTCTAAAGATGCTCCTTATCCGTTTACCGGAACAGCTACTCCGGGTTCATACCCTTCATCAGTAGAAAATCAAAAATTGAAATGGGAAGAGTCAGAACAATTTAATATTGGTTTCGATTTAGGTTTATTCGATGATAGAGTAGAGTTGACAGTAGATGCATATCATAAAGTAACGAATGATTTGTTATTTGATGCACCACTACCAAAATCTACAGGTTATAATTCAGCCATTCAAAATATTGGTTCTTTAGAAAATAAAGGTTTAGAGTTTAATTTAAACACGGTCAATATTGATAAAGCCGTTGAATGGACGACGAATTTCAACTTATCATTAAATAGAAATAAGGTTACTAATTTAGTGGGGCAAACAGTATTGGATGGTTATGTAGATGTCATCTCTAAAGATAATGCGATCATTATTGAAGAAGGGTTACCATTAGGTTCATTGTATGGATATGCTTTTGCAGGAGTGGATCCAGAAACAGGTAATTCTTATTACTTTACTCAAGATGGTGAGACAACTTTTGCTCCATCACCAGAAGACAGAAGAGTTATTGGAGATGCCAATCCAACATTTATTTACGGATTTACAAACAACATTTCTTATAAGAATTTCACTCTGAATATCTTCATCCAAGGTTCACATGGTAACCAAATGTTGAATGCTTCAAAAATTGTAACTACATCGATGTCTTCTCCTATGAATCAAACTACTGAAGTATTGAGAAGATGGCAAAAACCTGGTGATATCACTGATATTCCTCGTGTTCATCCTTTAGGAAGCGATCAAGCTGTAACAAACAATTTAATCTCAGATCGATTTATCGAAGATGCTTCTTATTTAAGATTAAAAGCATTGACATTTAGTTATAACGTACCTTCTACATTCTTACAGAAGTTACATTTAGGCTCTTGTAGATTGTATGCAACAGGCGAAAACCTTTTTACAATTACCAACTATTCTGGGTTTGATCCAGAAGTAAATTATAGAGGTGGAGATAATAGAGTGATGGGTATTGACTTTGGTACTTATCCTCAAACAAGAACATACATTTTCGGTCTTAACGTATCATTCTAATTCTTAGCGACATGAAAATTATTAAATATATAACACTTTGTGCAACACTACTATCATTTAGTGCTTGTGACAATTTCTTAGATTTAAAACCTATTTCTGACGAAACTGCTGATAATGCTTACACAAGAGCTACTCAAATAGAATCAGCTTTAGCAGGTACATATACTACTCTTCATTCAGATTTTTATGAATGGGATGTCATGTTATTCAATGATGTTCGATCAGATAATTTTTATTCTGGTGGAGATAATCCAGAAATTCATTCGGTAGATTTACTAACCATTACTGCTGTAAACAGTAAAGTAGATCAAGATTGGTCTTCACTATACAACGGTATTTTTAAAGCCAATAACGTCTTATATAGAGTTGATGGTGTGGTCGATTTAGATCCTGATCGTAAAGAAGAGATTATTGGAGAATCTAAATTTTTAAGAGCGTTATACTACTTCTCTTTAGTGAAATTATGGGGTCCTGTACCTTTAATTACTCAACCTACTTTATCTACAGCACCAGAGGATGTTAATATTCCAAGAAGTAGCGTAGAAGAAGTGTATGCTTTAATTGAGCAAGATTTAAAGGAAGCAGCGGCCGCATTACCTGATACATTTGATGGTTCTGAAGCAAAAACAAGAGCGACTAAAGGAGCTTGTTATGCACTTTTAGCTAAAGTTTATGCGCAAAGTAAACAATGGCAAAAGGTGGTTGAAGCTGTAAATGAAGTAGATAAAAGCAGTGCGTCTTATTCTCTTGTGAATGATTATAACTCATTATTTACTGGAGGTGCTTATGAGAATTCGGAGTGTATATTTATGCCAAATTACATTGGGGGTAACATTGGAAACTTTGCTCCTGCTATGATGCTTCCTCCATCTATCACCAATGATGATTGGAGAAAATTTGGTACGCCATCAGTAGATTTAGTAAATGCTTTTGATGCAGAAGGTGATGTAGTGAGAAAATCGGCAGCGATTTTATATGAAGATATTACTGCTTGGAGAGATCAATATTGGTCGAATGTAGGCGAGGGTTCTACTAATTTACCTTTTGCTTACAAATGGAGAAATCCTATGGCTTGGTCTAGTACAGATAGACAATATATTTTACGATATGCAGATATGCTACTTGTAAAGGCAGAAGCTTTAAATGAATTAAATGATATTAATGGAGCTGCAATTGAGGTAAATAAAGTACGAGCTAGAGTAGGTTTAAATCATCTTACATCAGACAAAATGACTTCTCAAGAAGTAATGAGAAATACCATTTTAAATGAGAGAAGATTAGAGTTTGCTCAAGAGGGTATGAGATGGGAAGATCTTCAACGTCATGGACAATTAGTCAATACTATGTCTAATTTGAAAGAGTTTGATAAAGATGCCAATGCATTTGTCAACTATGATATGAATCAGGATAAAATTCTTCTACCGATACCACAGGTAGAGATGAACAGAAATCCAAACTTAGAGCAAAACCCAGGTTACTAATCTTAACGACAGCAACAATGAAAAAAATTATATCAATTCTAGTAAGTATGATCCTTTTGGTAGGGTGTACTGAAAAAGAAAATATGCAGCCTGAGGGAAATTGGGATTTATCCGCACCTTCATTAATGGCACCTTCAGCTGGAGATAAAATTGATTTGATTCAAGAGTTTCCAGAAGAAACAATTGACTTTGAATGGACAGCAGCAATTAATTCCGCAGGTTATGATGTCACTTATCAAATAGTAGTGGTTTCAGATACTGCTTCAGATACGATGACTCCATTATTAAAAGTTTTATCTGATGATAATGGAAAAGCTTTAACAGGAAGTATCACTTATCAAGAACTAGATCAAGCTTTATCTGCACAATGTATTGCAGCAGGTTCAGAAGTGAATGTTAAAGTAGGTGTAGTGGCATCTTCTATGGAAAGACAAGTGGAAGACCTTGTAGAAATATCTGTAGTAAGGTTTAAAAATGAGGTTGTTCCAACACAGCTATTCATTACAGGTACTGCAACTGAAGCAGGAAATGATAGAGCGAATGCTATACCATTTAAACGTTTGCCAACTGCTGATGGATCAGCTTCTAATGTATTTGAAGTGTATACAAAACTATCGGTTGAAGGTACTTTCTTGTTCTTGGATAACAATACAGAAAATGCTGCTCATTACGGTTTGACGGATGAGAAAATCATGAAGTGCGGTAGTGAAATTACCGTTGATGAGGAAAAAGTTTACCGTGTAAAAGTAGATTTTGATAATGGCACTTATGAATTAAGAGATTTCTCTGAAATTGAATTATTCGGAGCACCTCCATCGGATTCAGGTGATTGGGTAGGTTTAGCATTTACTTATCAAGGATTAGGAGTATACTCTACAGTAGGTGAATTTAAACAAACAGGTAATTTCTTATTAAGAAAAACAAATACTTGGGAGAATATCTTTAAGCATGTCAATGGTACATCCAATAACATGATTCTTGAAGAAGACAAAGACGCTCAAGGTGTTGAAGTAGCAGATATGTACTTTGGAGATGCTACTGGAGAATATACAATTACAGTTGATTTATCAGCGACAGCATATACTTATACATTAGAGAAGACAATTGTACCACCAGTGGGTCCAGAAACATTGTTCTTTATTCCTTCTGTTGGAGATGCTGTAGAAATGATAAAAGACGGCAATAAATTCTCACTTCCTCAACATGTAGCATTGCAAGCTTCAGAAACGTTTAAGTTAAATTCTCAAGCGGATGGTCTTGGAACATACTACTCATTAAATGGAGCGATTGGTCAAACAGATCAACCTTCTGGAGACAATGTAATGGGTGATGTAGAGTTAGTAGAAGGAGAATCTGATATTACAATTGCAATAGATCAAGCGTATCAATTAACAGTTGATTTTGATAATTCTCAAGTAAAATGGCAATTCTACAATCTTAAAATGTTCCATTGGTCAGATTGGGATGCTAGAGAAGAAATTTCGATGACTTATCAACATCCATTCACTTATGTGATTAATGGAGCAAGCTTAACAGCAGGTAATGATTCTAAATTTATTTCGCCTTGGGACCTTGAATTTGGTGCTTACACTGCACCAGAATCTACCGATGATATTACTGCTATGGCTGGTACAACAACTAACAAAGCAAAAGTCGATACAGATGAAACGAAGACCGTTGAAAACTTCAAATTCATTACTGTTGATGGTACTTACAATGTAGAGTTAGTTCTTCAACCAAACCTTGTGCATGGTAACTATACAATCACACAATAATTTAATAAAAACTCTACCTCTATTTCTATAGGGGTAGGGTTATCAATTCAAGAAATATGGTTAGGTTTAAAATGAATACGATTCTTAGTTTTATAGTCTCAGCTTTTATTCTTGGTTCTAGTTGTACCGAAGAAAATAAAGCAGTAGCTCCTCCTCCTCCAGTTGTAGGACCTGATAACCCTGAAAATATTACAGTAGTTGTGACTACTAAATCCGATGTTTCTAATCAAAAAAATGTCGGATTAAAAACAATTGAAGATGCTGTTTCTTCAGGTACGGAAGAAAATATATCTACGTTAAGAATAGATCAAAACCAAGTATACCAAGAAATGGATGGTTTTGGTTTTACCTTAACAGGAGGTAGTGCAGCACATCTTATGGGGATGTCTCAAAGTAAAAGAACAGCCCTTTTAACAGAACTTTTTGGTACAGATAGTAATGAAAATCAATTAGGTATTTCTTTCCTTAGATTAAGTATTGCAGCATCTGATTTAGATGCAAAGGCTTTCTCTTATGCTATGACTAAAGGAAGTGACGACAACCTTCTAAGTAATTTTTCTATTCAAGAGGATATGAAAAATTTAGTACCTGTACTTAAAGAAATAATTGCCATTCAACCTACAATTAAATTCTTAAGTACTCCATGGTCTCCCCCAACATGGATGAAATCGAATAATAGTGCTATCGGAGGTCAATTGTTAGTAAAATATTATGAAGCTTATGCTGATTATTTTATTAAATATATTGATGCATATCAAAAAGAAGGAATTGATATTTATGCTATCACGATTCAGAACGAACCTCTTCATCCTGGAAACGAACCAAGTATGTTGATGCATGCCAATGAAATGGCAGATTTCATTGCACAACAATTAGGACCTAAGTTAAAAGCAGCAGGTATTACCACTAAAATTATCACTTACGATCATAATGCAGATAAACCTGAATACCCCATTGAAATTATTCAATCTGCAGCCAACGAATTTATTTCAGGAAGTGCTTTTCACCTTTATGGAGGTGATATCTCTGCATTGTCTCAAGTAAAAGCTGCTGACGTATCAAAAGACATCTATTTTACAGAACAATGGGTTGATTCTGAAGATGGTGATTTTGGAAACACTTTGATGTGGCATTTTGAGAATATTATTATTGGTTCGACAAGAAATTGGGCCAAAGGAGTGATGGAATGGAATTTAACATCCAATAGTTCTTTGACGCCTAGAACGCCAGGAGGGTGCACAAGATGTTTAGGTGGTTTAACGGTTGATGCTGATGATGTTAACAGAAATGTAGCTTATTATATTATAGGTCATGCTTCTAAATATGTACCAGTAGGATCAGTAAGAATAAAAACAAATCAATTAGGAAATTTACCCAATGTAGCTTTCCTAACACCTGAGGGAAAGATTGTGACACTTATTATGAATAATGCAGAGACCGGAACAAAAGTTAATCTAAACTTTAAAAATACCGAAGAGAGTTATACAGTATCTTTACCAGGTAATGCTGTCGCAACTATTATTCACACTAAACCAATGAGTTAAATGAAAAAAATACTTATAAATACATTACTAGCCACAAGCTTCATGATGGGTTGTACACCTAGTCAGCAATTAACTTCTGTAAAAGAAAATAAACAGGAGATGGCAGTTCCTAATTCTGTATCCGTGTTTACTACGGCCAAAGATACTGAGTTACGTTTATCTAATACAGGTAATTATAGTTTGAGTAATAGTAAACAACCTACAGAAGGAAATGTGTCTTTATTTATTAATCCTGATAAACAATATCAAAGATTACTAGGTATAGGCGGTGCTATTACGGATGCCTCTTCTGAAGTGTTTTATAAATTATCAAAAGATAAGCAAGAGGAATTATTGAATGCTTATTATGGTGAAGACGGGATAGATTACACACTTTTAAGAACATCAATCCATAGTAGTGATTTTGGTTCAGAAAGCTATACTTATATCGATGAAGGTGATAAAGAGTTGGCTACATTTAATATTGATCATGATAGAAAGTGGAAGCTACCAATGATTAAAAGTGCTATTAAAAAAGCTGATAAATCATTACAGTTTTATGCCTCTCCTTGGTCTCCTCCTGCCTTCATGAAAGGTAAAAAAGATATGTTGAAAGGTGGTAAATTACAACCTGAGTTTTATCAATCTTGGGCAAATTATTATGTAAAATTTATTGAAGCATATGAAGCCGAAGGTGTAGCTGTTTGGGGTGTAACCATCCAAAACGAACCTATGGCAGTACAAACTTGGGAATCTTGTGTGTATACTGCAGAAGAGGAAAGAGATTTCTTGAAAAATTATCTTGGGCCAACTTTTGAAAAACAAGGTTTGTCTGATAAGAATATAGTGGTTTGGGATCACAATAGAGATCTAATAGTAAATAGAGCAAATACCATTTTTGGTGATCCAGAAGCTGCAAAATATGCATGGGGTATCGGGTTTCATTGGTATGAGAACTGGACAGGAAGTGAGCCAATGTTTGACAATCTGTCTAAAGTAAAAGAAAATTTTCCATCTAAAAATTTACTATTTACGGAAGGGTGTAATGAAAAATTTGATGCAAAAAAGTATCAATATTGGCCCAATGCAGAACGTTATGGTAAGTCTATGGTAAATGATTTTAATAGAGGTACTGTTGGTTGGACCGATTGGAATATTCTATTAGATCAAAATGGAGGACCTAATCATGTGGGTAACTTTTGTTTTTCTCCAATACATGCAGACTTGTCAACGAATGAGTTGATTTATACTCCATCTTATTATTACATCGGTCACTTTTCTAAATTTATTAGACCTGAGGCTGTAAGAGTGAGTACAGCAGTTAGTTATGATTTTATTGAAGCAACATCATTTATCAACACAGATGGTAGATTGGTTACTGTAGTGTTAAACACTTCAGATGATGCTCATGATTATACTGTGTATTTGAAAGGTCAAATGACAAAATTAAATATTCCTGCTAGAGGTATTCAAACTCTTGTATTCGGTATAAAATAAATATAATTGATTCATCATATTGATATAAAAAAAGCCCCCAAAATTGAAATATATCCATTTTTAGGGGCTTTTTATATCATTAAATTATTCACCAGAGTTCGATGAAAATAGATTTTACTAAACTCTGATGATTATTTACTTTTTTCTATTTTAAAAGGTCTGTATGGCTTAACCACTTCACTTTTACTGATTAGAAAATTGTTTACACTTACGATAACAATTAGAAAAACGACACCGATAATTAATTTTTTCATGATAGATTTATTCGAATGATTATTAAAAGATATATATTTGGTAACGATGTTTCTTTTTGGTGGGTTGGTTAAGTTAACATACGTTTGATTTTTTAATGCATTTAATAAATGGGAAGAGGGATGAAAGTTGAATTATTGTATCAGTACAAACTAGAGAATTACAATAGAGTAACTTTTTAATATGAATAACAGTATAACTAATAACCAGAAACTTATTCACATTAAATACTCAAAAAATTAGAAAATGATGAAACTAACTAAATTTTTACTCTGTTTATTCACAATATTATGTTGGTCAACCTTAAGTTATTCACAATTACCTAGTGATATGAATTTAGAAAAGGGAGAAATCGCTATTGGCGGATATGATCCTGTGAGTTACTTTTTAGATTCTCCCGAAGAAGGAGACAAACATATATCAGTTATACACAAAGGTGTGCATTATTATTTTGCATCCCATAAAAATAGAGAAACGTTTAAAGAAAATCCTGATAAGTACATACCAGCTTATGGAGGTTGGTGTGCTTACGCGATGGGAGCGAAAGGAGAAAAAGTAGAGGTAAATTATGAAACTTATAAGATCCAGAATGGTCGATTAATGCTTTACTACAATAAGTTTTTTACCAATACTCTAGAAGATTGGAACAAAGAAGGAGCAGATAGACTGGAGGAAGCAGCTGATAGAAATTGGAAGAAATTATTAATAGAATAAAAAATAAGGGCAACTCAATAGAGTTGCCCTTTTTGTATATATGTTTACCTGAATTGGTATGTTAGTATGTGCTTTTTATAGCGGCAACTTCATTGATACGCTGCTGCGCGATATCAATGGCAACTTCTTGAGCATTTTTGCCTGTGGCTTGAGATTGATCAAAAACTTTTAATGTTTGGTCGTAAACAAATTCGCATTTATTCCAAGACCAATCTTTTGTTGTTTTAATCACTTCAGCATATACATTGATTACCCCACCTGAGTTAATCAAAAAGTCTGGAGCATAAAGGATGCCTTTAGATTTAGCCAAATCGCCATGTACTTTTTCATCAGCTAATTGATTGTTAGCACAACCAGCAATGATAGAACATTTTAATTTAGATAAAGTCTCATCATTTACCGTTGCACCTAACGCACAAGGTGAATAGATGTCTACATCTAAATCGTAGATTTCGTCTAAACCAACTCCTTTAATACCATATTTATTTACAACATCTTTTACTCTATCTTCATAGTAATCAGATACGTAAATTTCACATCCTTCTTTTTTCAAATGTTGAATGATGTATTCTCCTACGTGACCTGCACCCTGTATAGATACTTTTTTACCTTCTAAACTATCCGACCCGAATTGCTTCTTTGCAGCAGCTTTCATACCCATATAAGTTGTGTAGGCTGTAAAAGGTGATGGATCTCCCAAACCACCTCTCGTTTCTGGCATACCACTTACATGTGAAGTTTCTGCAGCAATATGTTCCATATCAGAAGCATTCATTCCAACGTCTTCTGCAGTAATATATTTTCCATTTAGGTTTTTCAAGAAACGTCCATAAGCTCTTAACATGCCTTCAGACTTGTGCTTTCTTGCATCTCCGATAATTACTGCTTTTCCACCGCCAAGATTTAAACCGGCGATAGAGTTTTTAAAGGTCATACCTCTTGAGAGACGAAGTGCGTCATAAGTTGCCTGCGCCTCATTTTCGTACATCCACATTCTAGTGCCTCCTAAAGCAGGTCCTAAAACAGTATTATGAATAGCGATAATGGCTTTTAATCCTGTTGATTTTTCGTGGCAGTAAACTACTTGCTCGTGTCCCATAGAAGAGACTTCTTCAAAAACTGAGATATCTTCCATTTATATTAATGTATTGTATATGTTTATTGCTAATACTTTATGATTGATGTTGGCAAGTTACATTTTCTAACTTGTATTGCAATAGGACGTGTAAGTGCTTAAATTTTAAATTATTACCAAATATTATATCTATTGGTCGATAATTTTAAATTATTACAAATATTTATAGGGGTATTATATGAATAATTCAGAATTATATTCTGAAAATGATAAAATCAATTTTTTTTTCAAAAAATGATTTTAATTACGATTTCTAATAAGACTTTTTTGTGAATAGAATGTTATAAAATTATTTATTGATATGATTTCAAGTAGATCATTCTATAAAATTTAAACAATAGGTATATTTTTAAACTTCTTAAGTGTGATATCGAAAGTTTTTGCTGATATTATTCATAACTTTGGGATTGGTTTTATACCTACCTAAGGTGATGACTCATTTCACCCAAAATAGGTGAAGATAAATTGATAAGGCAAAATTTCATCCTTAACTCATTAATCAGTGGATAAAGAAAAAAATTCGGGGCAAATATTTGATAGAGAAGTCCTATCAAGAATGATGATTTTTGTTAGACCTCACATGAAAGCCTTTGTTTTTCTAGTGTTTCTAACCATTTCATTAGGTGTATTAGCTCCCTCTAGACCCTACCTCATTCAGTATACCATCGATAATTTTATTGTCGAAAATGATATGCCAGGCTTAAACAAAATGATTGTGATACTTATTGCAGTTCAATTATTACAAGCTTTGGTGCAATTCTGTCATACTTATTTGTCAGGTTGGTTAGGTCAACATATCGTAAAAGATATGCGAGTACAGTTATATGAACATATTCTTAAGTTAAAACTTAAGTTTTACGATAATACTCCAATAGGACGTTTGGTAACACGCGCAGTATCAGATATTGAAACACTTTCAGAGGTATTTGCCAATGGCGTAGCAGCTATGTTGGGAGATATACTTCAATTAATTTTCATTCTTTTGGTCATGTTGTATACAGATTGGCGCTTAACGTTAATAAGTTTATCTGTATTGCCATTACTTTTATTCTCAACTTACGTTTTCAAAGAAAAAATAAAAGTAGCCTTTAACGATGTTAGAAATGCAGTTTCTAACCTAAATACCTTTGTTCAGGAACACATTACAGGGATGAATGTGGTGCAACTTTTCTCTGCAGAAAAAAGAGAACAAGATGAATTCCAAAAGATCAACAAAGAGCATAGAAATGCAAATATCAGTACGGTACTTTATTATTCTATTTATTACCCGGTTGCTGAAGTAATTGCTGCTTCAGGAACAGGTCTTTTAGTATGGTGGGGAGCACACAGTGTTTTAGACGGCTATGCTACTTTAGGTACGTTGATCGCTTTCATTATGTATATCAACTTATTCTTCAGACCTATTCGAATGATTGCCGATAGATTCAATACGCTTCAAATGGGAATTGTTTCTTCTGATAGGATTCTTAAATTATTAGATGATAAAGATTTCATCAGTAATGATGGAACATATACCACTGATTCGATTAAGGGTGATGTAGAATTTAAAGATGTTTGGTTTGCTTATAAAGAAGACGATTATGTTCTTAAGAACATCAATTTTAAAGTAAACCATGGAGAGACGGTGGCTTTAGTAGGGGCAACAGGTGCAGGGAAATCATCTATCATTAATTTGATCTCAAGATTTTACGAAATCAACAAAGGGAACATTTATGTGAATAATAGAGATGTGAAAGACTATGATCTACATAATTTAAGAAAGCATGTAGGTGTTGTACTTCAGGATGTGTTTCTTTTCTCTTCATCCATACGAGATAATGTTACTTTAGGTGATAAATCAATCACTGACGAGCAGATTATGAATGCAGCCGAGTTAATTGGAGCAAAATCGTTTATAGAAAAGTTACCAGGTAAATTAGATTATAAAGTAATGGAAAGAGGGGCTACATTAAGTGTAGGTCAAAGGCAGTTACTTTCATTTGTAAGAACAATGGTCTATGATCCTGAAATTATCATTCTAGATGAAGCCACTTCTTCTGTAGATTCAGAGACAGAAGCACTAATACAAGGTGCAATTAATTCGATGATGAAAGGACGAACGAGCATTGCTATTGCTCATAGATTAGCCACTATTAGAAATGCAGACAACATCATTGTTTTAGATAAAGGTGAAATAAAAGAAGCTGGTTCTCACGACGAATTACTTCAAAAAGAAGGCTTTTATGCTAAACTTTATCAAATGCAATACAAAGAAGTAGAGGGGATTAATTGATATTAGAAAATTATAAGTACCTTTGCAGTGCGTAACAAACAATAAATAGTACACCATGGAATTGAATGCAATTTTATTATTCGGTATGCCTGGAGGTTTGGAATGGGTAATCATTGGCTTGGTAGTTTTATTACTATTCGGAGCGAAGCGTATTCCTGAATTAGCTCGTGGTCTTGGTTCTGGCATCAGAGAATTTAAAGATGCTAAAAATCAAATCTCAGAAGAGTTAGAGAAAGGCATTAAAGAAGAGGAGAAGAAGAAAGAGGAAAAGTAATTTAACCTTGTTATCCTTGATATATTTTTAATGAAATCTATTTTTCATTAAATTATTCACAATAAAACGAAAAGAAGTTTATCTTTGTCATTATACATAGATAAACTTTTTTTATTTTGGTCCCTTCAAGTTGAAGATCAAAAAATTATTGTGTGCAATAACTAAGAACAAACTTCTGTGCAATTCACACACTTAATTTCTAATTATACTGAGAATATGTACAAATCATTTGATGAAATAAAGGCAGCACTTTCCAATGGAGCAACTTCTTGTGTTACTCTTGTAGAAAATTATTTGGCAAGAATTGAGGAGAAAAAGCATCTAAATGTTTGGAATGAGGTATATGCTGATGAAGCGATCGCTCAAGCTAAAAAAGTTGATGAAAAGCTTAAAAATGGTACTGCAGGTCGTTTAGCAGGTATGGTTGTTGGATTGAAAGATGTGATTGCATTTAAAGATCACGGCCTACAAGCATCATCAAAAATTTTAGATAAATATATTTCTCCATTTTCAGCAACAGCTACAGATAGGCTTCTTGATGAAGACGCTATCATAATTGGTAGACAAAGCTGTGATGAGTTTGCCATGGGGTCATCCAATGAAAACTCAGCTTTTGGAGTAGTTAAAAATAATATTGACGAAACGCGTGTGCCGGGTGGTTCTTCTGGAGCATCTGCCGTAGCAGTTTCTGATCAACACTGTTTAGTATCTTTAGGTTCTGATACAGGAGGTTCTGTAAGACAGCCAGCTGCGTTTACAGGCACTGTTGGTTTAAAACCTACTTATTCAAGAATTTCGCGATGGGGCTTAATTGCTTATGCTTCTTCTTTTGATACTATAGGTATTATATCACATAATGTTCCTGATGCTGCTCTAGTTTTAGAAATTATTGCAGGTCAAGACGAGCAAGATGCTACAGTTTCTCAACAGCCAGTGCCTGCGTATTCTACTACTGTAGATGATCAGCCTAAAGAGAAATTAAAGATTGCTTACATCAAAGAAACAGTAGAAAGTGAGCATTTAAATCAAGAAATTAGTCAGAAAACATTTGATAAGATCAATGCTTTAAAAGCAGAAGGTCATCAGGTGGAGGGTATTGAATTTCCTCTTTTAGACTATTTGTTGCCTACCTACTATATCTTAACAACAGCAGAAGCAAGTACAAACTTGGAACGCTTTGATGGGGTAAGGTATGGTTACAGAACAGATCAACCTAAAGATTTGGAAGCACTTTACAAGAAATCAAGATCAGAAGGTTTTGGAGATGAAGTGAAGAGAAGAATTATGTTAGGAACGTTTGTTTTATCTGCTTCTTATTATGATGCTTATTTTTCAAAAGCTCAAAAAGTAAGAAGATTGATCAAAGAAACGACAGAAAAGATCTTATCGGAATACGATTTTATTTTAATGCCTACCACATCCACTCCTTCTTTTAAAATAGGGGAGTATGGCGAAAATAATTTATTAGAATTGTACTTAGGAGATTTATATACAGTGCATGCTTCATTAGCAGGTTTGCCAGCAATATCAATTCCTAATGGAGAAGATAAAGAAGGTTTAACTATTGGTCTACAAGTAATGGCAAATAGGTTTGAAGAAGAAAAAATGTTAGCATTTTCGAATTACCTATCAAAATTATAATTAAACTATAGTATCATTATAATTGGACTTTCATCTTAGGAGAAAGGAATATATTGAAGATGTAAAACTAATTCTTAGAAGAAGTTTTACATCTTTTTTATTTCATAGATAAAAAATCATACTTTTTGATGAACTATATTCTTAAATCCTAATTCTTAATTCATTTTCATCTTATATTTGTTGATAGCATAAGTTCGTAATAAGTTATTTTATTTGAAAATCAATTTCTTAATAGAATAAGTATCTTCGATCTTAAGTAATAACCTTGTGATTTGATATGTCGATTCATTTTTATTAATCAGAATTCTACTTATTTAAATGATGATCTAATCACAAAACTGTTTTATCCCCTAATTATTTAACCGAGAATGCAGTTCAATAAATCATCCGCATTTATTTCTATTTTTATCTTTTTAATTTCTAGTACAATCGTTTTTTCTCAAAACGAAATAGAAGAGACTAGAATGACTTGGAAAGATAGTATTTATACCGTAGCTCTTCCTGAAGGTTACCTTTTGCCATCTGACACATTAGAAATTGTGGAAGCGGCACCTTATGCACCTTGGTTTGAAAATTTTGAAGATTTTGATACCACATCTGCAATACTTTTAGATGTTACTGATCAAACTTATGATTATGTACCTAATGTAACAGATAGTTTAGTGAAAGAACGTCTTAAGGAATTAGAAGACGTGATTCCTTTAGAATATCATGAGCGTGTACGTTTGTTTATAGATTATTTTGCCGTAAGAAATCGTGATTACACATTGGGGATAATGCAACGACAAAATATCTACTTTCCAATGTTTGAAAGAATATTTGAAGAAGAAGGCGTACCTACTGAATTAAAATATTTATCGGTGATAGAGTCAGCTTTAAAACCTGTTGCTTTATCTAGAGTTGGTGCCAAAGGTTTATGGCAATTTATGCCAAGAACGGGTCGTGCTTATGGGTTAAAACAAAGTTATCAGATTGATGATAGAATGGACCCTGAAAAGGCAACAAGGGCAGCAGCAAGATATTTAAAGTTCTTACACAATTATCATGGAGATTGGGAATTAGCCATTGCAGCCTACAACTGTGGACCTGGTAATATTAGAAAAGCACAAAGAAGATCTGGTAAGAAAAAATTCTGGGATATTTATAAAAAACTACCTAGAGAAACAAGGTCTTATTTACCTCAATATGTAGCTATGGCGTATGTTTTAACGTATGCTGATGAGTACAATTTGGTGCAAGATTTACCAATGTATGAAATCCCTTCTGAAGATATCTTTGTTAGTCAATCTGTAGATTTAAATAAGTTGGCTGATGAGTTGAATGTTTGCCATGATGATTTATCTCTTTTGAATCCATCGTTAAGGTTTGGTTTTGCTCCCAATTATGTAAAAAACTTTAGAATTAAGATTCCAGAAGCAAGGTTCAATTATTATTTAGAGCATCAAGATGAAATCTTATCCAATATAAAATATACTGGTAAAGGGGCTAGTATAAGTGATGGATACTACTATCATTATGTAAGAAGTGGAGAGTCTTTAGGTGTGATAGCTAGAAAAAATAGAGTGTCTATTACTAATATCAAGTCATGGAATAACTTGAGAAATAACACTATTTACCCAGGACAGAAGTTGAAGATTTATGGAAATGTATATAGTCCGGGGCCTTCAACCGTATCATCATCTAGTTCTTCAAAGAAGAGAACTTCTGCAACTACTACCTCAACGGCATCTAAAACAAGTGGAGCAAGCATCTACCATACGGTAAGAAGTGGGGAGACTTTGGGAACTATTGCTAAAAGATATAGAGTATACGTATCAGATATTAAAAGGCTGAATAAAATAAAAGGATCAACTATTTATAAAGGTCAAAAGTTATTGATTAAAGAAGGAAAGTATAAGGCTCCTGAAGCATCTTCTTCGAGTACTTCAAAAACAACCTCACAACCTACAACTGTATCATCTTCGAAAGATAACCTAGTGTACCACACTGTAAGAAGTGGTGAAACTTTAGGAGGAATTGCTGAACAGTATAACACATCTGCTTCAAATTTAAGGAGATGGAACGGTATGAGCGGCTCTACTATTTACAAAGGACAAAAATTAAAAGTTTACAGTTCTCAAAAAGTAGCTGCCCCTACTACTTCTAAGGCTTCATCAAAAAAATCTACAACACCGGCAAAAAATAATTCTCCTACTTACGGACCTTCTTCTAAAACGAGATCACATAAAGTGAAATCTGGAGAAAATCTAGTTGAAATTGCTAAGATGTATAGAGTGTATGTAAACGATATTAAGAAAGTAAATAATATGAAAACTTCTACTATTCAGGCAGGTCAGGTTTTAACCATCCCACCTTCGCCGAATAGTGTGCTTAATGAGCAGAAGAAATCATCGAAAAGTAGTTCGCCTCAATATTACACTGTAAAAAGTGGAGATACTTTATGGAGTATTTCTCAGAAATCTGGAGTGTCAGTTTCAGAAATCAAGCAGTTAAATGGTCTGAAAAGTAATAATTTGAAGGTAGGACAGCAATTAAAAATAAAATCTTAAGCATCTTTAAATACTCAATTCTAATTTTCCTTGTAAATTGCATCTTCAAATTTTGAAACAACAGGAAAATGGCAGATATAAAAACAAATCTTATTGAAGAATTGCAGTGGCGCGGTATGCTGCATGATATCATGCCAGGTACTGAAGATCAATTGAACAAAGAGATGACAACTGCTTATGTAGGTTTTGACCCAACAGCAGATTCTCTTCACATTGGTCATATGGTATCTGTTATGTTGCTTAGACATTTACAAAAGGCAGGGCACAAGCCATTAGCTATTGTAGGTGGAGCAACAGGTATGATTGGCGATCCTTCTTTTAAAGCTGCAGAAAGACAACTTTTGGATGATGATTCTATCCAAAAGAACATTGCAGGAATGAAGGGACAATTGGAAAAATTCTTAGACTTCGATTGCGGAGATAATTCAGCTGAGATCTTGAACAATTATGATTGGTTCAAAGAGTTTAGCTTTATCGATTTTGCAAGAGAAGCAGGGAAACACTTGACTGTAAATTATATGATGAGTAAAGAATCTGTGAAGAAGCGTTTAGCTGACGGATCAGGTATCTCATTCACAGAGTTTACTTATCAATTGTTACAAGGATGGGATTTTTATCATCTGTACAAAGAGAAAAACTGTCGTTTACAATTTGGAGGTTCAGACCAGTGGGGTAATATCGTTACAGGTACTGAATTAATTCGTCGTAAAGCTCAAGGAACGGCTTATGCTGCTACTTGTCCTTTAATTACAAAGGCTGACGGAACTAAATTTGGTAAAACGGAAAGTGGTGCTGTTTGGTTAGATCCAGAAAAAACTTCTCCTTACCAATTCTATCAATTCTGGTTAAATGTTGGAGATGATGATGCTAAGAAATACATCAAGATCTTTACATTTATCGAAAAAGAAGAGATCGATCAATTGATTGCAGAGCATGATGAGGCTCCTCATACACGTATTCTTCAAAAGCGATTAGCAGAAGAAGTAACACGTGCTGTACACGGACAAAAAGAATTAGACACGGCAATCGCTGCATCAAATATTTTGTTTGGTAAGAATGTTACAGATCAGCTGAAATCTTTAGATGAGCGTACATTATTACAAGTATTTGAAGGAGTAACACAATCTGAAATCACAAAAGCGGATTTAGAAGGAATGGCAGAAATTGCCGATTTATTATCAGCAGGTACTGATAATCAATTATTCTCTTCTAAAGGTGAAGCAAAAAGAATGATTAAAGGTGGAGGTATTTCTATCAACAAAGCTAAATTACAAGGTAGCGAGTTACCAAAAGATTTAGAGTTGTTGCAAGACAAATATATCTTAGCTCAAAAAGGAAAGAAAAATTACTGTTTGATTAAAGTAGTTTAATTTCTATTTATAGATAAAAAAGGCGTTGAATGTAATATTCAACGCCTTTTTATGTATAAAAAAACTTCTGACGATTATACTTTTATTTTGACCAATCCTCGTAAGATACTTGATCTTCTAAATAAGATCTTAAGTAAATTATTCTAGGAGAATCTGTAACAATAGATGCTTTGTATAACGCTAATTGAGCATCTTGAAAATTATCTGCTCTATAAGCGTTTACAGCCTGATTGTAATATTGTAAACCAGCTAAATCTTTTAAGCTTAGGTTTTCACTTAAATTCATTCCATATTCCTTATATAACAATGAATTTTCTAATCTACTTTGATACTTATTTATTCTTTCATCAATATCATTCTGATTAATCACATAGCCATAAACATCTGTAGATTCTATAAGTGTTCTACCTTGATGTGCATCATTTAATAAAATATACACATGGCTGTTTAATTGTTTAATCTGAAAGTCATAACCTAACTCATCAAAAATATGAGCATATAACAATGTTGCTGTTAAACAATCATATGTTCCAGTGTTAATCATTTCAGAGAATGAACTACACTCTGCGTAATTTTTTAAAAACTTGTTTCTAGTTTTTGTGAATATTTTTTTGACAATTGATTTGTTGGTCTTGTCTTTTTGTTCTTGCCAATAGTTTACCCAATCCTGAACATCTTGTTTCATGGATGTAAACTCTTTAGCATTAATTTTTTCGGTAGGAGAAAAATATAAGTTGAAATGATCTGTATTCCATGCTTTATCAATTTGATTTAGAGAATAATACTCTAGCATAGAAGAGGATTGATTTTTTGCAAGCGTTATTTCATGATCTTGTGCATACACCTCTGACTTTCCTAAAAAAGAAAGTGAAATTATAAGGGGTAATATGACGGCAATAAATTTCATGAATAATACTTTCGCAATGTTTTCTTATCTAATATACGAATATTATTCACATTGAGTTAACATTAGGTTAACCTAAAGACGACATATGTAGGTTTTATTATTAAAATGATGTTAATAATAAATAAAATTCAAATCAGTATGTGAATTTAATGTTACATGAAATGTTTTTGCATAAAAAAAAGTAGAGAAACTAATTCCTCTACTTTTGTATTGAGACAATTCTTATTGATTTAGAAATCGTAAAGTCTTTGTCCGATATTCCATCTAACAGCGGCACCAATATAATTTTCAGACTGATTGTAAGCCGCATTGTCATCACTGCTTAACTTTCTGTAAGTAGCTCTTAAATCCACAAAAATATTATGGAATGGAGTGTAAGTCAAAACAGCATCAAGATACATGGTAGTGACTTTATCTCCTTGTAAAAGTTTATTGTCAAAAGAATCAGGAGCTCCAGGTGCCGTGTTATAATTGACAAAAATATCATGACCGTAATTCACTAAGATATTTCCGTTTTCATCGTAGGTATTAAATCCTTGTTCTCTATAAATACCTTTAATTACGGTTGATAATTTTGGTAAGAAGTTCGGTCTATATCTAAGAATACCAATTAGCTCATAAAAGTTAGCACCATTAGGATGGGCTAGTTCTTGGTAATAATGGGCTTGATTACCATATAAATTACTTTTTGGTCCGGTCGTTTCCTTATGGGAGTAGGTGTAAGGGTCGACGACATTCATTTCCCCTTGTAGATCTAGATTACTGAGACCAAATGCATCAATGTATTTCGCACCAAGTTGATATGCGAATTTATTACCATAAAAGCCTTTTCCTAAGTTTCCAACACTTAAGTCATCCACCATGATTTGTCCATAAAGTTGAACCTTACCCCAAATATTATATTTCGCATCAAAACCTATTTGAACGTTATCAGCATCTCCTAATCCATGTTCTAAAGCTCTGTAGAAGATGATAGGGTTCATGTAAGAGATATCAAATGAATTATTTCCTAGAGAATCATGTCTACTAAATAATACCTGCTCAAACAATCCAATATTTAAGTTTTTAGTAATATTCCATCCTAAGTGATGCATAGCCATATATTTCTTAGGCAAAGCAGTAAAAGGCATTTCAGCGACATTACTCGCATTCATCTGAGCGAAAATATTGGTATATTCTAAGTGCCATACTCTCGTATTTAATTTTAAGTAAGTATAGTCGTTGGCATGAGTAGATAAAAACATTGAACGATAGCCATTACCAATAAAGTTTCTTCCTCTACCAAATTCAGCTTGAATGTATTTATCGACTAATTGGAAGTTGATATATCCTTGAGCATTGAAAAAGTCGTAAGTACCATTTCCATTGTCTTTATACCATTGCTGTCCTGGAATGGTATTGTTATGTGATTTTGAGTATTGCTGAGCGTAAAATGGTAATCTTTCTTGATTATCACTTGCTTGCATATAGAATCCTACTTTACCTGCAATTGAACCATAAATAACAGCACCTCTTTGATTAATAAATGGTCTTGAAGTATTTAGGTTATCATCGCCTGCACTAAACAAAAGCAATGGGTTAACATGAACCTCAAAGTCTTTTTCATTGACATTAGCGAAGTCAATTTTACTTCTGTATAAATATTTAAGGAAAGGTTTTTTTACTTCAGCAATTGTAGAATCGCTCATGTATTGCCAATTATCTAAGGCAAGGTAAGAAAGCTGGTATTTATCTGATTCAGATAATGAACCGTCGTAAGTTGAATCAAAAGATTCTACAAATTTGGCAATATCTTGGCGACTGTATGGTTTTATGTTCGTAAAGATGTTACCAAAATCTTTTTGTTTTATCTCGTATCTATCAATTAAATGATAATATTCCGGGTCATAAGGTACAGTGGCTGATTGTGCTAAAATATTATGAATTGGAGTGATAATAAATAATATGCACAGAAGACGAATAACGGTAGTAAAAAATTGATTCATCGTTTAAGTTTTTGATTCTTTTAATCAAAGTAAAAATTTCTAAAAAATCTTTAAAATAGGATCAAATAACTTGCCAATAAAAGGATGTGCTTGATTGGTAACCTTAAGCGATTTCTTTTCTGTTTTTTTGGAATAAGTTTATGAAATATTCTTTACACATATAACCGATCTCCTTTATTTCTTTGTGTATTCTAACTTGAGCGTATTCTCGAAATTCATTTTCAGTGTAAAAACCTGTGGTATCAAGATAAAAGATTGAAGGTATTTTTTTCCAATCTTGATCATAGTGTACGATGTTTCTATGTTTTAGTAGTTTTTCAATATTAATAAAAGGGTAATTCATTCTATTATGATAATCAATGATTTTTCCCTTATTGAAATAAAATGTTTTCTTTAAATTTTTTTCAAGAATTTCTGCTTCTACTAGATTTAATGTTTTAGAATTATGTTGGATAAGTACCTGTTCGATCACCTTCTTAGACGATTTAAAGAACATCAAGTTTTCGTCATCATCATTTAAAACAATCATTTCTGTGTTAGGGGTATGTAATTTATTTAGAAATCGAGTGATATGACCATATAAGTGTTGAATACTACCTATTGTCCAATAATCATATTCTAATAGATAATTTTGTTTCTGTTTACCTAGGTATTGTATTAAATCTTGTAGGTTATGAAAATCAATTGTGATTAACTCTACGTTATCGGGTGTTTCGATATTAATATTAAAATTACATAGTAACAGAGCGTCAACATGCTTTTGATGGGATAATTGTTCTAGGAATAGTGATAAATAAGCTGGTAAAGAATCAATAATAGGTACTATTATGGTTGTTTTAACACAATTCATAATTATTTATTTTAATGAGATGAATAGTTGTATTAATTAATACGTTAATAAATGTAAAAAGGTTGACTTTTAAGATGTTGTGGAATCAATAGATAGTATTATTTATAGATTTATAATAGCTTAATTTACTAAATATCAAAGATATTTTATAGAACTAAAACATAGAAAAGTATAATTATGGAAATAAAAAAACACCTAAGATTACTTAGGTGTTTTGTATATGAATCCTTTTAAAGGAATTACTTTTCTCTTCTAATCATACCGGCAGCAACCGTTTGGTGCGTTGCTTCGTCAACTAGGATAATTGAACCTGTAACACGGTTAGACTTGTACGGATCACTCATGATAGGCTTAGTAGTTCTAATTTTAACTCTCGCAATATCATTCATGGCTAAAGATTTATCACCTTCAATACGACTAAGTGTATTGATATTCATTTTATACTGAATATCTTTTATCATACATCTAGCCTCATTTGTCGTGTGCATAATAATGTATTTTGCTCTTGGTCTTGGAGGTTGATCATCCATCCAGCAAAGCATTACATCTAAATCTTGAGTTTGTTGAGGTTGGTTATTTGGTCTTACCAACATATCACCTCTTGAGATATCAATATCATCTTCCAAAGTGATAGTTACCGACTGAGGAGGGAAAGCTTCTTCCACTTTTTCTTCTCCTAAGTAGATGTCCTTCACTTTTGATGTAAACCCAGAAGGAAGTGCAATAATATCATCTCCTTTTCTGAAAACACCTGATGAAATACGACCTGCATAACCACGGAAATCATGGAATGCATCAGAATGAGGTCTGATAATCGTTTGTACAGCAAAACGAGGATCGATGTAATTATTATCACTAGAAATATAAATAGTCTCTAAAGTGTGTAATAAAGTTTCTCCATCATACCAAGGTGTTTGCTCAGAACGGTGAACAACGTTATCTCCTTTTAAAGCAGAGATAGGTACAAAACGGATATCCTTAAGATTCAATTTTGCTGCAAACTCTTTAAAGTCTGCTTGAATTTGTTCGAATTTTTCTTCGCTATAGTCTACTAAATCCATTTTGTTCACACAAACTATCATGTGAGGGATTTGAAGTAAAGAGGCGATAATAGCATGACGGTGAGTTTGTTCTACTAAACCATTACGAGCATCGACTAAGATCAATGCAAGGTTGGCAGTAGATGCACCTGTAACCATATTTCTTGTATACTGAATATGACCAGGAGTATCAGCAATGATAAACTTACGTCTTGGTGTAGCAAAATATCTGTAAGCCACATCAATAGTAATACCTTGCTCACGTTCTGCCCTTAGACCATCTGTAAGTAAAGATAGGTCTACGTGTTCTAAACCTTTTCTTTTTGAAGTTTCAGATACTTGTTCTAACTGATCTTCAAAGATAGATTTCGAATCATATAATAAACGTCCAATCAATGTACTTTTACCGTCATCGACAGAACCTGCTGTTGTAAATCTTAAAATTTCCACGTTGATGATAATTGTTTAGTTTAGAAATAACCCTCTTTCTTACGATCTTCCATAGAAGTTTCAGAACGCTTATCGTCTGATCTGTTACCTCTTTCTGTCTGACGCATTGCTGATACTTCTTCCACTACTTTTTCAACAGTGTCAGCATCAGATTCAATACCACCAGTAATAGTGATATCACCAAGTGTTCTAAAACGAATTTTCTTTTTCTCGATTTTTTCCCCTTCACGAAGTTTAGTATACTCCGATACTGGTAACCAAGTGTTATCTCTCCAAATTACATCACGTTCATGAGCCAAGTAAAGAGAAGGAATCTCAATCTTTTCTCTCAAGATGTATTGCCAAACATCAAATTCAGTCCAGTTAGAGATAGGGAACGCTCTGAAGTGTTCTCCTTGACTGTATTTTCCGTTAAATAAGTTCCATAGCTCAGGGCGTTGGCGTTTTGGATCCCATTGTCCAAATTCATCTCTGTGAGAGAAGAAACGCTCTTTTGCTCTAGCTTTTTCTTCATCACGACGACCTCCACCAATACAAACATCAAAGTTTTCGTCTTCGATAGTATCTAATAGAGTAGTTATTTGAAGCTTATTTCTACTTGCATTTGCACCAGTTTCTTCCAAAACTCTACCATCATTAATAGATTCTTGAACAGAACCAACAGCAAGTCTTACTCCAAGGTCTTTTACTAGGTCATCTCTAAAAGCAATTGTTTCAGGGAAGTTATGTCCAGTGTCGACATGTAAAAAAGTAAATGGTATTTTAGCAGGGTAGAAGGCCTTTTTAGCCAAATGAGCTACCGTAATCGAATCTTTACCACCAGAGAATAATAGTGCTGGATTTTGGAACTGAGCAAACACTTCACGTAATATGTAAATTGCTTCAGCTTCCAACTCGTCCAAATGTGAAAGTTGATAATTACTCATTAGATATATATAATTTTTATTATGTCTAATTCATTTTGAGTTTGTGAAAAACTCTTTGACAAGATACAAAGATATACTCTATAAGATTACTATGGAAATAAATTCTATTAAAATATTGTCAACAGAAGTATCAATTTTTTGAAATTTTTGAATTATATCTACTTTGTAATTCATTGATGATGAAAAATGTACCTAAAGTTTTATAGTGATACCTAGTTGTTTTGCAATCTCTTTTCTTTGCTGTGATAATAATGTCATAAGCTGAAGTGCTTCCATCATTTTTTCATCATTTTTATTCTTTTCAGCTAATAGTAAGCCCTCCTGACATTGGTTAATTAAGTCTGTTAGATAGGCCATTTTATAATACAGTAGAGAGTTATAGGCCAATTTACCTATGTTCTCATCTTTTTTAGGAATATTGATTTTATGGCGTTTTGTCCATTCGGCAGAAGGTTCATGTGTATCTTCACCTATAATATTTAGAATTCTTTTTCTATCTTTTTCAGAACTGTATTTTTCTTTAAAAAAGTTGATGGATGGGATTTCTCCCATGGCAGTTTCATTCTTATAATCCACTAATATTTGTTGACAAAATAGGTCTTCTAACATCATATTTCCGAGTTCATCAAAAAGATATTGATAGATGTAACCTACCTCATCATTAATATGTTGATCTCCGTAAAGCATCAAAATTCTAATATATTCTTCTTCATGAATACCCAATCTTTTTAAACGTGAAGGTCCTTTAGGACTATCAGGTTTTTGAGTAGTAGAAGGCGTAACCTCTCCTAATGGAGGTAATATTGGTGCATCGCCTATTTCTATTACTGGCTCCATAGAAGGTGGAGGAACATCATCTAAAGGAAAAGGTACTGGTGGGGGAATTTCATCTCCACCAAAGTCACGTTCAAAACCACCATCAAAATCCATTGGAGGAGGAGGAACATCATCAAAAGGAGGAGGTGTTGGAGGTGGTTCGTTAGAAAAGTTATCAAAACCCATTGGAGGTAATGGTGGGGGCGGTGCGTCATGTGAAGGACTTGCATCTATTGATCCACCACCATAAGGGTTTTCATAAGGTCTTCTTTGTTGATTTCTTCGTTTTTCAGCTTGTTCAAGTTCTTTTTGTTTAATCTCTTGAAGGTTTTTAGCCAGCCCTTCTACAGAAATTTCAAAAACTTGAGCACATTCTTTTAAAAATATTTCTTGTTGGATGGTATCAGGAATTTTAACGATACTCATCAGTACTTCTCTGATCTTTTCCCCTTTTTTGATAGGGTCATTTTTGGCTTCCTCGTTGTATAACCTTGCTGCAAAAAGAATAAAGTCAGTTTCTTCTCTCTTTAGATATTCAGCAAATTTATCACCGCCTAAAGAAGAGCAAAAACTATCAGGGTCTTCACCATCAGGCAGTCTTACTACACGTACATTCAGGCCTTGTTCTAATAACATGTCGACTCCTCGAATGGCTGCTTTTAAACCAGCGGCATCACCATCAAAAAGTGCAGTAACATTATTAGTAAAACGTTTTATTTGTTTGATTTGTCCTTCTGTAAGTGCTGTACCTGAAGAGGCAACCACATTTTCAATACCTGATTGATTGAGAGAAATTACATCGGTGTAACCTTCTACTAGATAACATCTATCTTTTACTCTAAGTGCATCCTTCGACTGGTAAATACCATATAAAGCATCACTTTTATGATAAATTTCTGTCTCAGGCGAATTAAGGTATTTTGGTTTGCCATCTTTTTTTAAAGTCCTTGCCCCAAAAGCGATCACTCTACCCGATAAATCATGAATAGGAAACATTACACGACCTCTGAAACGATCGTATTTTTTCCCTTTTTCATTTTCTGATTGAAGTCCAGCTTGTCCAAGTGACTCTAAAGTATATCCTTTATTCGTTGCTTCTTTTTCTAATGAATCCCAAGAGTCGAGACTATACCCTAATTCAAATTTATTAATGGTATCCCCGTTATATCCTCTGTTTTTAAAATAACCTAATCCTAAAGATTTACCTTCATCAGAAGTTTGCATCATACGCATGAAGTAATCTTTAGCAAAGTTCATGGTTAAGAAAATACTTTCTTTCCTCTTGGCTTTTTCTTCTTCTTCAGGAGATCTCTTTTTTTCGACTATTTTGATCCCATATTTAGCTGCTAAATACTTTAGTGCTTCAACATAAGATTTCCCTTCTTTTTCTTGAACAAATTTGATAGCATCCCCAGAAGCTCCACAAGAAAAACACTTGTAGAGGTTCATACTTGGAGTAACGTACATAGAAGGAGAATTGTCGACGTGGAAAGGACAGATGCCAATCCAAGATTTACCTTTTTTCTTTAAGGTGACAAAATCTTCGACTACTTCTACGATATCAAGCGTTCTTTTTATTTCTTCAACGGTTTCCTGAGGGATCATTGCACTTATTTATAGGATTCAACTACAAATTTAGGATATTGTATTAAACTTAATGGTTAAGAAACGTAATAAAAATGATTGAGTCTACAAAAGGTATAGTTTTAAGCAATATGAGGTATCAAGAATCATCTTTGATTGCTCATGTCTATACCGAAAAGTTTGGAAGGCGAGATTATATTATAAAAGGTGCCTATTCTAAAAAGAACAATAAAGCCTCGTTTTACCTTCCTTTAAATATTTTGGATTTACAAGTGTATGAAAAAGGAACGCCTTCTTTAATGATGGTCAAAGAAGTAAGAATTGGCATAATGTTGATGTCTCTAAGAACGAACCCTCAAAAATCGATGATTCTTACTTTTTTATCAGAACTCTTAGAAAAGACCTTAAGGTCAGATGAAGTAGGTAATCAAGAATTGTATCAATTTTTAGAAGATAGTTTGATTGAACTAGATAATATAAACCAAAACTGGAATTCTTTCACTTTACAGTTTATGCTTAGGTTGAGTCATCATTTAGGAATTGGGATAGCATCAGCTCAAATGTTATTGAATGAAACACAATCGATGGCCTACATAGATGAAAAATTGGAGGAATGTATCGAAGTCTTACTTCAACAACCTTATACACATGATTATAAATTCCCTCTTGCTATTCGAAGAGAGATTATGGACCATTTAGTGAAATTTTATACTATGCAGTTACCCAATTTTGGTGAACTTACTTCTTTACGAATTTTAAGGGAAATGGGAGAATCATTAAGAAGGTCAAAAAGTAGAAATTCTTAACTATGGATATTGTGCTGCTAATCAACAGCTATTTTAATTGTTTTCTCAATTATTTCTTCATTTTCAAACTCTTCTTTATTGCATAATTTGATTTTGACAATGTGGTTGCCTTTCTTTTTTATAGAATGATTAATAAATTTTCTAAGGTTTAAAATGGTTGCTTTTTGATGTTTCAGCGGGAAAGTTAATCCAATTAGATTTACATTTTCATTACTCTCTTTTTGATCTGCTGCATGCACAGTAAAGCCGTCGTGTTCTATGTCTAATAATGATATAGAATTTGTACTTGATATTTTAATATAAATGTTGTCAAAGTTACCTAACTCTCCATGAATAGGTTGAGATAAATTCGTATTAATCCCAGATACTTTAATCGACTTTTTAGCAGCCTTAGAATCCAAGTGAATTATTTTCTTTAAGTCATAATTATCTAGACTTAGAAAGTTATTTGTGGTAGTTAATCCAATGACAACACTAATCATCATGAAATATATTGATTTCATAGCTTGTCGTTACTTGTTAATTATTAAACTAGAATATTACCTTTTATGTTTAATTTGATTGTGATGAAAGTTTATTTCTTTAAAGGTAAACTACTAAAAAACAGTCCTATAAATGTGAATGTTCCATTTAGTAGTAATAATTCATATCCAAATTTGTACCCATTCAACAAGTTTTCAGAATTTGTTTGTAAAAAATAACAAAGAAGCGGTGAAATAATACAAATTAGTGGTATAAACTTTGGCTGAAACTTCTCGTTCATCATAATTCCAAAGGCATATAATCCTAATAAAGGACCATAGGTATACGTAGCTAATTTCAAGATGGTGTCTAAAGCATTGGTATCATTAATCGCTTCAAAATAGATAACTAATAAGAAAAGTAGGAGGGCAAAGCCAAGATGTACTCCTTTTTTGATACTTTCTGCTTTAGTACTTTTTAGACTATCAGAATTAAATCCTAAAAAGTCGATACATAAAGCTGTTGTTAAAGAGGTAATGGCAGAATCGGCACTTGAGAATGCAGCTGCTATTACACCTAATAAAAATATACAAGCACCCACAAAACCTAATTTTTGTTGAGCGATTAAAGGGTATAATTGATCTGATTTTGAAGGGAACTCTAAACCTATATCTGTAGCAAAAGTATATAAAAAAGCACCGAGTATTAAGAATAATGAGATGGTGAATAAAAGCACGATACTAAAACTAACCATATTCAATTGAGATTTTTTTAATGATTTTATGGTTAAACTTTTCTGCATCATATCTTGATCCAATCCCGTCATGACAATTACGATAAATGCTCCAGAAATAAATTGTTTCCAGAAATAGCCACTACTATTTACATCCCAGTTGAAAACTTTTGTATAGGTTCCTTCATCAATTACTCTGTTCCAAAGACTAAATAATGAGGTATCTAAACTATTAGAAATAAGAACTAATGTGAAAACACCGGCTAGAATCATAAAAGTAGTTTGAAGTGTATCCGTCCAAACTACGGTTTTAATACCCCCTTTTAGTGTGTATAAACTAATAATCAACAATAGAAAAGCAGCATTAATTGTAAAAGGAAGATGTAATGGATCAAAAATAAAAGTTTGAAGTACTGTAGCCATCAAAAACAATTTTCCTGCAGCTTGCAAACTTCTAGATAATAAAAAGAAGGCTGACCCTGTTTTATAGGCAATACTATTAAATCGGTTTTCTAAGTAACCGTAAATAGATATCAATTGATGCTTATAATAAATAGGCATTAGTACGTAAGCTATTACTAAGTAACCTACGACATAACCTAAACTCATTTGTAAATAAGAGAAACCAGCTGCTTTAACAATACCTGGTAGCGAAATAAAAGTTACCCCAGATAATGTAGTACCAATCATTCCATAGGCCACTGCGTACCAAGGTGATTTCTTGTTCCCGTTAAAAAAGGAAGTAGTGGAGTTGGTTTTGTTAGTAAAGTATGAAATGATAAATAGGAGAATAACATACCCCGTATATATAAAGAAACTTTGATAAGCTGTAATATTCATCTGTTTGTAATCGAAATTGAATTGATTTTTTCGAACTCAGGTGATCACTGAGAATGTAAAACTGTAAATTAAATCGAAATCTTCAAAATATAATGAATAAGCTACATATTGTTATCTGATATAAATAAAAAAAGAGGCTGTACTATGATTAGTACAGCCTCCATTTTCTAATTATGTTAGTGTATTAATATGCTTTAGCAGCATAAGACGCTAAACTGTAATAAGGTAAAACTACGTTTTCTCCTTTTCCAAATTGAGGCAAAGGAATCGTTTTTTTCTCTTCAACACCTTTGTCATTAGTTAAAATGATTTCTACAGAAGTTTGCCCTTCTTTTAAAGGAATTCTTGTGTAAGAAATATCTCTAGGGAGAGATTGCCAAGATCGAGTATCAGCAGATTCTGATGCAGAACCTAATATACTTAAAGCAGCACCTAAACCTTCATTTTCTTGCCCTACTCTTGCTGCAATACTTTGTTTCATTGCTACTCTTAATAAAGATTTAGAAAACTCTAATAGCATTCTTTCTTCTAGTACCTTAAAAGATATCGCATTGATATTTTCTGCATGAGAAAATTTATAGGCAATATTATCAGCACCAACAAGACGAGCATGTTTATAAAAATTTTTACGCTCCACATATTTAGGGAACACAGCTTTAATCCATGTTACAGCGGGCATATCATTTCCACAATAGAAAGGGAAGCTCAATCCTAATTCTTTATTGACAAAAGTAACATATCCATTACTTCCTTGAATAATAGCAAAATTAACTCCCCATTCAGCTTTTACAGGAGACATACCATTATTCCATAAAAGTGTGAGGTGCGCATAACTATCATCTTTTTGGAAATCCATTCCAAATTGAGTAGCATACTTATCGGCTTCATCGTATAACCCAGTTTCTCTAGCCGTTCTAATTAAATCAAACTTTAATTGATCTGGAACAGGCATTTTGAATAGCTTAGCGTAATCATTTTGATAGATATCTAAAGCATTACGATAAGCAATGAAAGCATTGTTGGGGTCATTGAATGCTTCATAAACGATACCCATCATTACATTGATGAAGGCATCTCTTTTGTATTTTTTATCGGATTTGTATTTATCACTAAGTTGATTGAGACGAAGATTCATACGTTTACACTCTACAAGTGCTTCGTTGTATTGTCTCATTTCGAGGTAATTAAGTGCTTTGAAATAATTGACCATCAATTTTTCATGATCTTCTCCTGGGTAAGTAGTTAGGTTGGGATTTAATAATAAGGCTCCACCTTCTTCAAAAGCATTTTTCTTATGATCTTCAATAAAGATATCTGCTTTTTGAAAATCTTGATTACTTTTCTCAAAGTTATCTTGTAGAGAAGCAACCATACCAGAGTTTACTAAATAAAGAAACTCGAGACGCCCTTTACTCATTTTCTTCTCACTTTGAGACATCATTAATGCAGCAGCATCAAAGTTACCCTCAGCAAGAGCTTTATTAAACTCATAAGTTTTTTCATAAAAAGTAGGGGCACAAGCTACCACTATACAGGCGACTATGGCACAAACAAAAAATCGGAGGTAGTACTTCATTCTTTTAAAGAATTAAAGGAAGGTTGAAGTGAAAAAATAGGAAATCTCCTTACCTCAAAAATACTTGGAGGTAAGGAGAAATTATGGTAATTAATAATGTGAAGTATAGAGGTTTCTATACTTATTATTAGTTACTAGTTTTTGATGTATTTTTTGATTTCTTTGTCACCAATCCACACCTTTTCAGTAGTTTCCAAATCAGCTAACTCCAAGTTGATCTTGTAGTTTACTAATTTTTCTTTTTTCAATTGGTCAACAGTAGAATTGATTGTTCCGAACATAATGAAATCAGCACCAAGTTCTTGAGCAATTTTCTTTTGAGTTTCCTCAGAAGCATTCACTTGTTGTGACTGTTGCTCAGCACGTAATTGCGCTCTAAACTGATCGTTTTCTACTACTCTAACTTTTCCAGAGTTCACAAATTCACGTTCGATATCTTTAATAAAGGTTTCCGCCTCGATATGCTCATGAGATTTATTGATTACTCCACCTACAATAACTACAGGCTTTCTATTTTTAGAGTTTTCAAAGTTAGGTAACCAAGGACGGCTCATCACATCTGAAATCATATCTTTAGATACTTGTTTAGAATCAGTATCGTTCCAACGTCCACTAATATCAACCGCTTGATTAGGGTCCATACGTGTAACAGATCTTGAACATGATCCAACAATCAATAATGATATAAAAGCGATTGCTAATGCGATTGTTTTAGTAAACTTCATTATAGTCTATATTCTTAAGTTATTAAATTATTGTAAAACAAATTTGCCTTTTGGCTTATCTAATTTTTTGAGGATGATTCTAGTTTCAGAAATTCTTATAATTTTGAATCTAGAAGAGGCAGTTTCCGAAGAACCATCTCCTTTTCCGTGGGTTAATAGTAAGGATTTTTTTCCTGCCATAACCCATTTGCCTGCAAGATATTCGTTTTTATTGTTTTTAAAACCAAATTTCTTGTCAATAGAGAAGTGAAGTGTATTTCCTTCGTCTAAAGCGTAAACTTCTTGTTTGGTTAGTTTTTCTCTTTTTACCTCAGTGATGGTCCAGTCTTTACTAATTAAATATTGTTTTCTTTTTTCAATATCCTGAGCTTTTGATTCAACAGATGATAAAAGAAATATTGCAAAGAATAAGGTAATTAAGCTTCCGAGTTTAGTGTGATTTTTCATGGTGTATATTTGATTTTTATTAATAGGCACAACGTTTTTTAAACATTAAAGTTACATTTCTATAATTCTTTTATGAGAATAACATTGTGCTGTGAATTTATTCAAGAAAATTTTAAAGTCCTAAATATTTATTCCATGATAACTTAAATTCCTCATATAGAGAGAAAACGTCATCAATATCATCCCAAAGACCAGTTGTGTCAGACACTTTTAATTTTTGTTCAGATTGTTTTGCTTTTTCTGCCAATTTCATAATTCCTATGGTTGCAGCTGTTCCTTTAAAAGTGTGCATTATAGATTTTATTTCATCGACATTCTTTCTGTTTTTTGCTTCGACCAAATCGTGAATTAATTGATCACCTTCATTAATAAAATCCATGAAAGATAATTCGATTAATTCTACTCCTCCATATTTAGCTAATTCAGCCGTAATTGAATAATCAATAATAACATTACCGTTCTCATCAACATCAAGATCAGTTCTTGGTGCTTTTTCCTCGTTATTAATAATCTCAATAATATCTTCTTCTATTACTTCTACAGTAACCTCTTCCTTCTTAGTGTTTTTCGTATCGGTATGAAGGTTTTTTGTAATGATCTTTTCAACTTTTTGTAAAAGATCATGGGCTTTGATCGGTTTAGGAAGAAAATCATCCATACCGGCCTTCATAAACTCCTCTTGTTCTTCCTGAAGGGTAAAAGCCGTCATCGCAATAATAGGTGTTTTTACCTCAGGAAACATCTCATGTATTTTCTGAGTTGTTTCCATACCGTTCATATTAGGCATTTGAATATCCATAAAGATCATATCAAATAGATGACCGTCGGATAAAAGCTCAATAGTACGGTTGCCACTATTGGCAGTGGTGGTATTGCATCCTGCTTTTTTCAGAATACTTTCAGCTACCATTAAATTGACACTGTTATCATCTACGACAAGTATCTTAGGCTGTTGGACAGAAATTTTAGGAGAAAATATCTCTTTTACATCTTCTGCAATATTAGTAGGGGTAAGATGATTGACCTCTTTTACCTCAATTGTAAACCAAAAAGTACTACCATCTCCAACTTCTGACTCTACACCAATATCCCCACTCATCATATTACAGAGTTCTTGGGAAATCGATAAGCCTAAACCTGTTCCGCCTTTGGTTCTTTTATAAGAATCTTCTTCTACTTGACTAAATTGTTTGAAAAGGTGTTTTTGCCCTTCGGGCGATATACCACAACCATTATCAATTACATCAAACATAAGAGTATAAACACCATTGAATTTTTGTACTCCATTAACATCAATTTGTACCGTTCCGCCATCAGTAAACTTGATAGCATTTGAGGTTAAATTAGATAGAATTTGGAGTAATCTTGTCTCGTCGGCGAGGATAACATTAGGAACATTATTACTAACATTCGAGCTTAAGATGGTATTTTTATTTTTTGCATTTTGATGGAATAATGCAATCAGTTTTGATATCGTAGTTCTTATATCAATTGGTAAAGGACGAAGCTCCATTTTACCAGCTTCAATTTTTGATAAGTCTAGAATATCATTCAGAATATTCAATAAAATTTCTGATGATCGCTTAATAGTAGAAACATATTTAGTTTGTTCCTTCGTCAGTTTTGTTGTACTTAATAAGTCTACCATACCAATTACACCATTCATAGGTGTTCGGATTTCATGAGACATATTTGATAAAAACTGACGTTTAACTTCTAAAGAACGTTCTGCTAAATCCTTCGCTTCTCTTAATTCATGTTCAGATTGTTTGATAGGAGTGATATCACGAGCCAAACCTTCAACACCATTTGGTCTCTTTTCTTTATCATAAATCAGTCTAAAGTTGGATAGAATATATCTTACCTCACCTTTTTTATTCCTTACGGTACTTTCGTAGTTTTTGACCGATTTTTTGATGGCCAATTCCTTCATTAATCTTGACAATTGTGACTCACTAATGTAGTATTCTGTCACATGTTTGTCCACCACATCCATTTGATCTTCTCCTAACATTTCTTTCACAGATGGAGAGATAAGGATGAATTTCCCTTCTAAATCAGTTCTGAAATATACATCTTGTAATGTTTCAAAAATATTACGGAACAGTTCTTCACTATCTGCTAAGTGAAGTTCCATTTTCTTTCTATTTGTAATATTCTTAGTTACTCCGGCGATTTCTTGAATAATTTCTCCATCACCACTGTGCATTCTTACAGGGTTAAGAGAAATAGAGTGCCATTGTTCTTCTTTGGCAAAAGTATTGAACTTAAATTCAAACGATTCTGATTTACCATCAAAAACATTTCTTACTTTCTCTTTCCAAAATTCAATAGGAGACATTTCATGAGGAAGAATATCTCTGATAGACATTCCTTGTATTAACTCAAGGTTGGAATATTTTTTTATGATATCGGCAAACCTTTGGTTGTGCCTAGTGATTTCACCTTTCTTATTGAATGTCCAAATTGCTTGAGAACCACTTTCAAAAATAGCTTCTAATTGTGCTCTTTGCGTTCTTACTTTAAGTTGAGATTGATCTCTAATTATAGCCGCAGCTAAAAGTCCTGTTGCTAAATCAAATAAGTTCAGATCGGGTTTGCTAAAAGCCTTTCTATTGGTAAATGATTGAATGACAATCATACCCATTTTTTGATTATTGGTTACCAAAGGTAAGCCCATCCATATTTCAGGTACTTTTTCTAGTTTTAGATTGTATTGATCAGCCAGTTTTTCAATGACTTCTTTATACATAAACATCGGTCTGTTTAAAACATCTACCATTTGTAGTGCAAAGTCCGACGCGGGTACTAGTGCTTTGTTGTTGGATCTAGTGTGATTGTTAAAAGCGATATACATTCCTGTATGAAACACTTTTTTCCTTACCACAATAAAACTTTCAATGTCTACAACTAATTTCATGGCTAGATAAACTTTCTCAAAGAGATCGTTTATCCCAAAGTTTTGTTGTAACAGTTTTGCGAAAGTAATGATAACTTCTTGTTCTCTGTCTTTTCTTTTTTTATCAGTTATATCTGTTAAATGTAATTGATAACAAGCATTTGAATCTTTTTTAAAACTGATTTGACAATTAGTGATTTTTCTTTTGGATTCATGTTCAAAAGCAAGTTCAATTTTCTTTTCTGAGGTAGATTCTTCAGATAGCTTTAAACTAATCAGTAATCTTTCTTGATATTCTTTAGGAACTAAATCAATAAAAAAGATTTTTTTTAATTCTGAATCAGTAAGATTAAGGAGTTGTTTGAACGGGTCGCTAGCAAATTTTATATATCCCTTTCGATCAAAGACAACAACCATTTCTTTTGATGAAGTGAAAATATCCTTCATCAGAGTATTACTTTTGATCAGTTCTTGAACATGAAAAGTTTCTTTTGTGATATTCTGAACATGTACATAAACGTGATCAACTCCTTGTTGACATACATGAGTTCCTCCAATTTTGAGTAACAGTTCGTTACCATTTCGATTACGCATTTTGGCATTTAACGATTGCGTCAGACCTTTTAAAGAAAAGTTTCTCTCGAAATGGAAAATATCAAAATATTCAGAATAGTGCTTGCCAATTGTTTCTTCAGGATAAAAATCGGATAAAGTTAACATGGCTTCGTTCCAAAAAACAATTATCCCATTGTCATTAAGACCAAAGTTGGGAAGATCACTTTTTTGAAAGGAGTCTTCGAATATTTTAAAGTAATTGTTATCTGTTGTTATGTGGGCGGAACTGTCTTTATTCATTGTTGTTGTTCATCAATGAGTTCTCGATCATTTTGAGCGAGATGAATAGTTTGAGTAGGAAATGCAAAATCAATACCCATTTGCTCTGCAATACGTAATATTTTAAGCATTAGATATTCTCTGGCTTGCAATTCTTCACTCCAATCTTTAGTAATAAAGAAAATATACAAAAGAATATCTAAAGATGAACGAGAAAAGTTATTCAATCTTACTTCATAGAAGTCTTTTCTTGTTCTAGGGTGTTCTTCTACAGCTTTTTTAATGGCTTTAATAAACATTTCAATTTTCTCTGGAGGAGTTCCATAAGGTATTGATAAGTAGGTTTTAAATCTTCTAAATTCCCTTTTTCCAAGATTATCAATATCACTATCCGCTACTGTGCCATTAGGAATATTTAATAACGAGTTGGCAAATGTTCTAATTCTAGTGGTTCTAAAACCAATTTCTTCTACAATTCCCTCTTGTCCTCGAACATTAACCCAATCTCCCACTTCAAAAGGTCTGTCTGCAAAAATCATTACAGATCCAATAAAGTTTTTGATAGTGTCTTGTGCAGCAAAAGCAATAGCAACACCACCAAAAGAAATACCTGTTATTAAATGAGTAATATCATAGCCAATAATTTGAAGTACCATCAAAATACCTAATGATATGGCAATGATTCTAAAAATCACTTTAAGAATCGGGATGAGGTTTTCATCGATCTTTTTTGATTTTTTTGAGAAAACACCAATTCTAAGGATCAAAATATCAGCTAGCTCAAAGAAAAGAATGGCTATATTAACACCAATAACTAATTTAATTATAAGTGTAACCATGTAGGAGATTCCACTTGGCAATAATAAAAAGGGAACTGCTACATAAAAGAAAAACATGATACTAAGCCAAACAATAGGTCGTCTTAATTTTGGTATAACAACCTTAGCTAATTGTTCTTGTTTTGCTTTTAAGATAAGTCGCTTTAGTACACTGTCGGTAAACCAAACACTGAGAAAATAGAACAAATAACTTAAAATCGAGAGGCTGAAAATAGCAATCCATTGCCAAATTTTTAAATTTAAAAATTGCCCTTGTGATCTTTGTAATTTACTAGTGTAAAGTACTAATTCTCTAGTATATGAAGGATAAGTATCTTTAAATAGGGTATGAATGGATTTACACGAATAGGTACTGTACCTCCACATTCCGTTTTGGTATTCTAAATAGATATTAGGAATCTTATTACTAATCTCAAATCGTCTTGACTTAGTCTTCGGATCAATATATTTTTTGGTTAATGGAAGATCAATATTATTTATATAAATGTTGTTGGCTAAAAATATCAATTTTAGTTCAATAGCCATTTTTTTCCTTTCTTCTATGTCTCCAACATTAGAAGGAAAAGCATGAGCAGCAACATCTGGATGAAAAGAAGTTTCTTCTAAATTAGTAAGGTGAGTATGAAAAGCGTGATATGGTGTACTTAATGAATATTCTACACTATCAAATTTTTGAAATTCATAAAAACTATGATCAGTAGGATAACTTTGTTCTTGAATATTTAGATCGTCAGTATTATTCTGTGCAATCAATAAAAATGGGTGAAGAAATACTATTAAAAGTAAGTGGAAGAATCTGTTCATAAAGCTTATTTTGACTGATATCTTGAGGTGTAAACTCAAATTGATGAAATCACATCATTTTTAATATCATATAGATATTTTCAAGCTGTAAATTTAAGAATTCAGTAGTGATATCAACTAAAATGTTTTCACTTATTTCTTTTATAAAAGAATATTAAGCACTAAGCCAAAAATAACATGAATTAGTGTGATAAAATTTTGGCTTAGTACTGATAATAATTACAAGGTAGTTTCTTTATCATCTTCCTTATTAAGATGAATAGTTTGAGTAGGAAACGCAAAGTTGACTCCTACTTTTTGGGCAACTTCCATAATTGAGAACATCATCTCTTCCCTAGATTTTAATTCGATATCATAATCATCTGTTTCAAAAAAGACATTCAGATAAACATCAATAGAACTACTTGAAAACTGAAAGAGTCTTACTTGATAGCCTTCTTTTCTGGTTGTAGAATGCTGGTCTATACACGATTTAATTCCGTCAATAAATGCTCGGATTTTATCAGGAGGTGTGCCATATTCGATCGTCAACATAGATTTAAATCGTCTAAACTGACGTTTTCCCATGTTATTTATATCATTATCTGCGGCAATATTATTAGGTAAAATCACGAGTGAATTATCAAAAGTTCTAATTTTAGTTGTTCTAAACCCTATTTCTTCTACAATTCCAGCTTGTCCTTTGACTACTACTGAGTCACCCACCTTAAAGGGCTGATCAGTAAATAACATAATCGAACCTATAAAATTCTTTACAGTATCTTGGGCGGCAAAAGCTAAAATCAAACCACCAAAAGAAATACCAGTAACAAGGCTGGTAATATCATACCCTAAAATTTTCATGATAGATAGTATGCCAATCATTAAAGCAACAATTCTTAGAGACGAACGTAACACAGGCTCCAAGTGCTGATCAATGGAAAGGTGCTTTTTAGAATTCATTAGCTGTAAAACGATAATATCAGCTGTTCTAAAAATGAATATGGCTATACAAACCCCAAAAACAAATCGAATAGATAGAGATAAAATTCTCATGATCTGAGAATCCAATAAAAGCATTGGGAGACATAAGAAAAATAAGAAAGCTAATAAAGCAATAGTACAGGGCTTACTATATTTCTTGATAATGAGGTGTATGATATGAGGTTTAGCTTGTCCTGAAAACAATAATTTGATGATGAATGCAACAAGCCATTGAGATATAAAGAACGTTAGGTACATTAAAATAAATAAGGTAATAATAGCCCCCCATTGCCATAATTTTAATCCTAATAGTATTTTTTGTCCCTTTTCCATTTTAGAGACGTATTTAATAAACGCCCTAGAATATGATGGGTAAGAGTCTTCAAAAATTTCTCTGATACGCAAACAAGAGTAACTAGAATACCTCCATCTTTCTCCCACTTTTATCAAATAAATATCTGGTATTTTGCTATTAATGATAAACCTTTTCTTTTGGGTGTTCTTCTCTATATAATCTTTCTCAAGAGGCAAATCCAATGCAGAGATGTATATCCCTTTAGCGGCAAATACTAATTTTAGTTCTGCGGCCATATTTATACGTTCCTCAAGACTTCCCATTTTAGTCGGAAATACTCTTGCAGCAACAGAGGGATGATAATTTTGATCATCAAGGAAATCGATATGAGTATGTAAAGCATGATAGGGTGTGCTTTGAGAATACTCCACACTATCGTAAATGTAAAATTTATAAAAATCATGATCATTAGGATAAGACTCCATAATGATTTCTTCTTCTGTTTCCTGAGCAAATACAGGGAAAACAATAAGAAAACTTAAAACACAAAAAAAGGGAATAGATAATTTCATTTTTAATTTGAAAACAATAGTATCTTTATCGGTCTATTAAATAAGAGGGGTTAACGTCCTCTAACCAAAATTAAATGTTCATTACTTCATGATGAGCATTTTGTGAAAATTATAGTAAAATGTCATACGAAGCAATCATTTTTGACTTAGGAGGTGTTATCCTAAATTTAAGATACGAAAATACATTAGAAAAATTCTCAGAAATCTTACAAAAACCTGTATCTCCTTTTTATACCAAAAAAGAACAGACAACTTTATTTGATGAATATGAAAAAGGTAATATCTCATCGGATGATTTTAGAAAAGGAATCAGAGATTTAGTAAATGAACCTATTACTGATGATCAAATTGATGAAGCTTGGAATGCTATGCTATTAGATCTCCCTGTAGAAAGAATTGATATGTTGAAAGAGGTAGCCAAGAAGTATAGAATTTTCTTATTATCAAATACCAACGAAATTCATATCAATGCTTTTAATGATATCGTAAAAAATACTTTAGGAGAAGACTTTGGTGATTTTAAAAACCTTTTTGAGAAGGGGTACTATTCTTATGAAATGTCTGATAGGAAGCCTCATCCTAGTATTTTTGAGACGGTGATCAAAGAAAATGATTTAGATAAATCAACCACTTTATTTATTGATGATTCTATTCAGCATGTTGAAGGGGCAAAGAAAGCAGGTTTACATGCACATCATTTGGATGATTTGAATGTGATCGGATTTCTTAAATCTATAGATATGTATTAATAAAGTATGTTAAATAAAGATAACTAGACCTACATAATGGGCGAAAACGTACAAGATCAAGATTAGGGGTTGAATCAATACCATAATTTAACCTATTTTCGCTAGTTGCAAACAGAAATAGAATGAACGAATTTAAGCGATTAAACAATTTAGTTGGTTGGACGATATTTTTAATATCTTTAGCCGTTTATACCATTACGATGGAAGAAACCGCATCTTTTTGGGATTGTGGTGAATTTATAGCAGTTTCCTATAAGTTAATGGTACCTCACCCTCCGGGAGCACCTTTCTTTCTTTTAATAAACAGAATGTTCTCCTTCTTAGCATTTGGAGATGTACTTAAAGTAGCTTGGTGGATTAACTTCCAATCGGCATTTATGAGTGCACTAACTATCTTATTCCTCTTCTGGAGTATAGTAATGTTGGGCATGAAAATTTTAAAACCATCTGAAGATGGGTATTCATTAACGAATAAAGTTATTCTTTTAGGATCAGGAGCTATTGGAGCCTTAGCGTATACATTTTCAGATTCTTTCTGGTTTTCTGCAGTTGAGGCAGAGGTATATGCTATGTCATCTATGTTTACAGCATTAGTATTCTGGGCTATCCTAAAATGGGAATATATTGAGAACCCTTCGGCATCAAACCGATGGTTAGTCATGATCGCTTACATTATTGGTTTATCTATTGGAGTTCACTTAGAGAACTTACTTTGTTTGCCAGCCGTAGCGATGATCTATTACTACAAAAAGTATCCTAATAATATTACATTAAAAGGTACAATTGCAGCAATGGCAGCAGGTGGAGCAATCATTCTAGGTATCATTATTATTGTGATTCCAGGTCTTCCATCATTTGCCTTTTTTGTGGATAGAATTTTTGTAAATACTTTAGGTTTACCTTTCGGATACGGAGGTTTATTCTTCTCACTATTATTAGTTTGTGGGTTAATCTTCGGTATTTATTATACTCAAAGAGAAGGTTTAGTTACTTGGAATAATTTAATCTTAGGGACAACATTTGTCTTGGTAGGTTACATGAGTTATACTTTAGTAATTATCCGTTCTAATCAGTTAACGCCAATTAATGAAAATGCACCTGATGATTTATTAGGTTATGTATCTTATTTAAAGCGTGAGCAATATGGAGATCGTCCTTTACTTTACGGACCAACATATGATGCAGAACACGTAGGTACTGAGATTGTAGGTGATAAATTCCGCCAAGGAGTAAGTAATGGAAAAGATTACTACGAGGTCTACGATCAGAAAACAAAAGCAGAATTTGCTAAAAAAGACATGATGTTACTGCCTAGATTGTACTCTAGACAAGGTCATCATGCCGATTTATATAGACAATGGGCAGGGATAAAACCTGGGGAGAAACCCACTTTCTTCCACAATATGGTTTTCCTTTTCCGTTATCAGATTAATCACATGTATGTCCGTTATTTCTTATGGAATTTTGCGGGTAGAGAAAGTGATGAGAAAGATGCTAATTATCTTGCTCCATGGGATGATATGCAAGATTTACCTGAGATGCTTCAAGAAAATAAGGCAAGAGCTAATTTTTATTTCTTACCATTATTACTCGGGCTTTTAGGTGCTATCTATCAATTTAGAAAAGACGAGAAAAACTTCTACGTAGTAGGTATATTGTTTGTAACAATGGGTATTGCTTTGGTGGGTTACTTAAACTCTCCTCCAGTAGAACCTAGAGAGCGTGATTATATTTATGCAGCCTCATTCTATGCCTTTGCTATGTGGATTGGTTTTGGTGCCTTTGCTATTGCTCAATTCCTTTCTGAGAAATTATCAAGTAAAGGAGCAATTGCAGGTGTTGCTATTTCATTATTAGTACCTTCTGTGATGGCAGTTAACGGATGGGAAGGTCATAATAGATCTAACCGTTGGCATTCAGTAGATCAAGCTAGAAACACTTTAGCTAGTTGTGCTCCTAATGCTATTTTATTTACAGGTGGTGATAACGATACATTCCCATTGTGGTATGTTCAAAATGTAGAAGGCTTTAGAACTGACGTTAGAGTAGCTGTATTAAGTTACTTTAGTACTGATTGGTACTTAGATCAGATGAAAGAACAGCAGTATGATTCTGATCCTCTACCTTTATCTATATCAAAAGAAAACTATATTGAAGGTAAAAACGATTATATACCATTAGTTGAAGACGAAAGAGCAAAAAATGGTATTAATCTTAAAGCTTACTTAGAATATGTGAATAAGAATTCTCCTATGGTTCAAGTTGGATTACAAGGTGGAATGACAACTTCTAAGTTATTATCAAGAAGATTCATTTTAGATATAGACAGTGCAGCAGTAATCAATCAAGGAATCATTCCTAAAGGAAAAGAACAATTTGTTCGTCCTAAAATGGTATGGGAACTTAAAGCTTCAAAAGGTCATATCTTTAAAAATGAATTGGCATTACTTGATCTAATTTCTACCAATAACTGGAAACGTCCGATCTACTTTAACAATACTTCTGCAAATACTATTAATATGGATTTAAGAAGATATTTATACTTAGAAGGTATGACGTATCGATTAATTCCTGTAGTTACTGAAGAAAGTTCTGGAGATGTTGGAGAGGTCAACACAGAAGTAATGTTGGAAAACATCAAGAAGTTTGCCTTTAGAGGTCTTCAAGACGAAAGTGTTTATTATGATGATGAATACCGTAAGTTTGGAGCAAATACAAGAAACAATATCTACCGATTGGCAGAAACGTTATATTATGATGGATTAATTGAAGATAACCCTCAAAAGTTGAAACAGTCTAAAGAAACATTAGATTGGATTTTAACTATGGTTCCTGATAATACTATCCCTTATAGTTTCTATGCTCCTAAATATATGGATTTATACTATCGTTTAGGTGATATTGAAAGTGCAAATACTATTTTCAATACATTGGTAAGACGTGATGCAGAAAATGTAAATTATTATGCAGAGACTGGAATGGGTACAGAAACAGTAGCTCGTAGATCGTTAATTACTTTACAGCAACTTTTCCAAATCTTCCAAGCTAACGTGAAAGATGTAGATGCTAGAATTAAAAATCTAGAGGCTGGTAGTGCAGATCTTGAAGGTAAATCACTAGAGGAGTTACAAACGCTTCGAAAAGTGTATGCTGAGAACTTTAAATTGGCTCAATCTAGATTCCAAGAGTCATATTCTGCAATGATGAAAAATTAAAATTGTTACAGAAAGTGATTTAAAATATTGAATATTAAGAAGCTGTACTTTAACCGGTACAGCTTTTTTTTGGTTGATAATTAAGTGTTTAGTAAATATTTGTAAAAAATATTATTGTTTTTTGTCACAAAAACGAAGTCTTAGAGGTTTTAAGGTTGAGTTTCAACAAAGCTTTTGCTTTATATACTATACAATCTTATGTATTTAATCATCGCCTTTTTTATTATTCATTGGTATTCGTCGTTGTTTTTTCAAACATTTTTTCTGCATAGATATGCAGCACATCAAATGTTTACAATGTCGAAAGGATGGGAGAGAATTTTCTTCGTTTTAACCTACATTTTTCAAGGTTCAAACTATCTAAGTGCTTATGGCTACGGTATTATGCACAGAATGCACCATGCTTTTGCAGATACTGAAGATGATCCACATTCACCAAAATATTCTCCATCATTATTCTCAATGATGTGGTCAACAAAAAATATCTATACAGATATCTGTAAAGGAAAAATTGAAGTGGATGCTAAATTCACTAAAAATATGCCTGAATGGCACTCATTTGATAAGTTTGCCAGTAATTGGGTTTCAAGAATTGGTTGGGGATTAGTATATGTAGCTGTTTATGTATATGCTTACATGAATTTAGGTATGAGTCCTTGGTTCTTCTTATTACTTCCTATTCACTTTTTAATGGCTCCAGTTCACGGTGCTATTATTAACTGGTTTGCTCATATCTACGGATATAGAAATTTTGAAGTAAGTGATACATCAACTAACTTCTTACCTTTCGACTTTTTAATGATGGGTGAATCTTATCATAATAATCATCACGCTAGAGGCTCAAGAGCTAATTTTGGGGGGATCCGTTGGCACGAGATTGATCCTACTTATTTAATCATTGTAGTATTGGATAAAGTAGGTGTGATTAAATTGAAGCAGACAAAAGAAAAGAAATCTACTACTGTGGGAGAAAAAACAGCATTAGTAGGATAGAATATCAATATTTAAGAAATAGAAAAAGTCACTTCAGTATCAGAGGTGACTTTTTTTTGTATTCTTTTTTTCCTTTGAGAAGAACCCTGATGTAAAAGTACAGATGCATATACTTGAGTATAATAACACAAATTACTTCCAATTTTATGTATCCTTCTATTTAATTAGAGTTTTACATTGTACAAAAGTATCTACTTTATTATTTTCAATAATTATTACTTTTAAAAAGGATAATAGTTAGTTTACTCTTCAAAAACATTTTAGCTAAAGTTATTGTGAAAAAATATCAGATTATATCTAATGAAGTTGCCCCTCATGAAGGTTACGCTAAAATTGCTTCTGACTTTGAAGGTACCTGGGATGGTGTACGTTTAAATATTGATAATGATTACTTAAAATTATTTATTACTTCTTTTGAGTACATGAATGGTATGCAAGTGGCTCACTTGAATATGTATAGTAATACTGAATTAACTTTTAAAAATGCACTAAAGGAGAATAAAAAATTTATTATTATACGCATTGGTTATTCAGGAGCATATTCTGATAATAAAGACTATAGGAGGTTTAATCATGATGGTATATTTATCTATAATACCAATCAACCTTTTAATATTGAATACCCTTATCAAGTAAATAGCCAATGGATCACCATTCGTTTTTCTTTAGAAGTACTTGAATTTTTTGACCAAGGAATTGAGTCTAAATTTGACAAACTGCTAAATAATGATGAGCCATTTTTTCATTATTATACTTTAGATCCCGAGATAGAAGGCTATATCAATGAAATGATAAAAGTTGAAGACAATAAGATTACACGGAAAATATCTTTTTTCGCTCGTGCTCTTGATATTTTAGCATCATTAAAAGAAAAACTTGAAAAGGATCAATTAACATCCTCAAATATAAAAATACATCCAGACGATTTTAATAGTATGGTACTCTTAAAAGATCAGATATTATTTGATTTTACACAACCACCTAATTTAAATGATTTAAGCCGTGAACTAGGGATGAGTATTTCTAAATTAAATAGAAATTTTAAAGCGGTATATCAATTACCCATATTACAGTACTTTAATCAACATCGTATTGAAGAAACGTATCGAATGGTAAAGTATTCAGATAAAAGCTTGACAGAAATTGCAGATGATTTGGGGTATAGTCATGTAGGTCATTTAAGTAGAACATTTAAAAAACAATTCGGTTTTGCTCCATCATCTATTAGAGGTACTTTATACTAGATCATCAAAAATATAGATTAAAAGCCATTGCATTTTATAGAATGCAATGGCTTTTTTTATAATCCAAAAGATTCTAACGCTCTAAAAAGTAGTAAAAAGCTATTTGATAAGATCATGCAAATTCGTTGTTGTTTTGTGCCAATGATTAGAGTAGCGATCCATGATATTTGTATCATCAACAGTGAGTAATACAACTCGCTAATAATCAATCTAATTAAATACAAATTAATCAAAATGAAAAAGCTATTATTATCATCATTGTTATTAGGTTCTACTCTTTTACAATCACAAGCTCAAGACGCAAAACCTTTCGAGGAAATTAAAAAAACACCTATCGTTGAACGAGTTAATGGATTTCCAAAAGAAGATGCTGAACACGCAATTTCGACACCATTTAATACATGGTTGATGGGTGGAGATGAATCACTTTATTTCCAAATGAGAACTTCAGAATTCTTACCAACAGCAATTATTCCTAGACGTAAGACAACAAAACCTTTGGAAGAATCATTAATGCCAGAAATTGGAGCAATTGAAGCTGAAACTATTTCTTCTGGTAAAAAGACGCTTGATCAGTTTTTAGCTGAACCTGAATTTCGATCACAAGGATATTTAGTTATCCATAAAGGAAACATTGTTTATGAATCTTACCCAGGAATGCGACCATCTGATAGCCACGCTTGGATGTCTTGTGCCAAACCAACAGCAGCACTTCTTGTAGAATTATTGATCAACCAAGGTAAAATTGACGATACACGTCCTATTTCCGATTATGTTGAAGAATTTAAAGGTTCATCTTGGGAAAATGTGACTGTAAAACAAGTATTACATATGGATTCAGGTCTTGATATTGATGACACTGCAGCCACTCGCCCAGAACCTAATTCCCATGCACACCGTCTGTATATGGCTGAATTTGGTCAGGAGTACAACGGTAAGGTTGAAAAATTAATTGATGTATTAGCAAGTGCCAATCCAGGAGAAGGATCAGGTAAAAAGTTTGTGTATGCCTCTGCACATACTGAAGCTTTAGTTTTCTTAGTTGAAGCGGTAACAGGCGAAAGATGGAGTCAACTGTTTGATAAAATGGTATGGTCAAAAATGGGAGTAGAAGGACCGATGCAAGTACAAACAACACCTGATGGTGTAGCACTTGCTCATGGTGTACTTGGTAGTAGAATGAGAGATATGGCTAGATTTGGAATGTTATACACACCAAGCTGGGACAAGGTTTCTGATGAGCAAATTGTGACAGACGAAACTTTAAACCGTATTCATGAAGATATGAGATCACATGAGTTTTTGATGGCTGGAGAAGATGGTCCTGTATTCGCTGATTGGCTTGAAGGAGGTCAACCTACTTTCTTAGGAAACTCTCGTCAATGGGATGTGATATGGCCTGACGGTGATATGTGGAAAGGTGGAATGCAGACGCAGGGACTTTATGTATCACCTTCTAAAGACCTTGTAATTGTATATATGTCAACTGCAGTTCAAGATCACTCATTACATCGTTTTGTTCGTACAATTGCTGATTCAGGATTATTCGAGTAATCAAGCAAAGGATATAACATTCATCTTTTGAAAATTAAAATGAAAAAAATAATTATATCATTATTGTTAGCCGGATCAGTTATGGCACAAGTTTATGCACAAGGAACGAATATCCATGAAACAAAAGGAGATTATTACAGAACTCAGATCAAGGAATTCTCTTTTACCCAAAAGCAGGTTTTCACTGAAATTAATAATCTAATTCAAATAGGAGCAAGATCAAAAGGTTTTGATGATCCAATATTCATTGATCAATTGGGAGTTGATAATGTAATTTCCAATGCAAGACAGTGGGATGCAGTATTTCCTGATGAGGATTTCTGGAAATCAGGTTTACAAAGTCGAGGGTTTTATGTTTCTCCTAAAAAAAGATTTGGTGATTGTCTTTTTCTCTGCCAATGTTTCTGATGCTTTAATTCATAGATATGCACGTCAGATTGCTAATTCTGGTTTGTATGAAGTGGTAGAATAAAAGTGATTTTAAAATTGAAATAGGAACACACAAGAGGTTTTGTTCTAGTATTTGTACTAGGATGAAGCCTCTTTTTTTATGATCTGATTTTTGAAAAATCCTTTAAAATAGAAATGAACTTTTTGTGCCATTCTTAAATAATAATGTGCAAATGTTTGAGGCGTGTTCTATGTAGTTTTGTAATGTGATATTTAAAAAGGGTGTGCTGTTTTCACCTTCTAATATCCTTACAACTCGATTACAGAAATATTTAAATGCTATTTTATGAAAACTACTCAACTATTCATCCTTGCTTTTTTGATGATGGCAGGGAATTTATTTGCTCAAGGTTTTATTTCAGATCAGGTTTCTAAAAATAATGGTGATAGTGAAACCAAAATGGAAGATCCTACTTTTCCAGGTTCTTGGCCTATGACAGGAAAAGGAAATGTTAGGATGAAAATTGGGGGATACATGAAAAATGATTTCGTCTATGATATGAATGGAACAAGAGATAAAACCCAATTCTTAATGTCCACAATTCCTGTACAAGGGGAAGCTGATTATGGAAGTACGGGGTATGTGAGCTTTTTCTCTAAAGAAACTCGAATTAATTTAGATGTTAGAAGTAAAGTGAATAATACCCCTGTACAAATGTTTGTAGAAGGAGACTTTTTCTCTGCCACAGGTACTCAATTTAGAATGAGACATGCTTATGTTAAAGTAGGTAATTTCACTTTTGGACAAACTTGGACAAACCTTACGTTTTTAGAAACACTACCTTTTATTATAGATTTTGCCGCTGGCGACGCTTTATTTGGAGGACGTTCTAATCAAATTAGGTATGAAAAAAATATTAATAAGCATTGGATGTTCGGTGCTAGTATAGAGTATTTAGAAAACATGGGTATCGAAAATCCCAATGAATTAAATGGAGTAGCTCAAGCACAACTTCCTTTAATTTCTCTAAAGTTTGCTTACAATAAAAAAGATACAAAACTGTTTTTTGGAGCAAGTGCAGCTCAATTAAATTGGACAGGTGGTCCTGAGGGAGTGAGTGCTTCTACACCACAATTAGATGTTGTTTTTGGTGGTGTTCAACAAATTGATAGAAAAAATAGAATTTCTTGGAATGTGAATTACGGTATAGGTTCAGGAGAAAATATTTTGGCATTTATAGGAAGTAATGCCAATGCAGTTCTTAACCAAGAAGGCCAATTGGTGGCTATGAAATCATTTTCGGCTTTGGTAGGTTACACCCATAATTGGAATGAAAAATGGTCGTCGAATTTATCTTATGCATATGGCTGGCTGATGGATATTCCTGATTCGAGAGATCCATTTGCTTTGAAAGCAGGAGGTATAACACATGTCAATCTAATTTGGCAGCCACTTAAATATTTTTCTACAGGTATAGAATATATGCGAGGTTCTCAAAGAACTGCAAATAGTAGTTTTGGGGTAGCAAATAGAATACAGCTTATGACAAAGTTTGATTTTTAATTTTGATCATAATGTACAAATACTCAACAATATTATGTAAATGATTTGAGTGCCCATTCATGATATTTGTAACATACTAATAAGAGTAAAAAACATATCAATTTTCAATCTAATAATTACATAAAATGAAAAACTTATTCCTATTCTCATTATTGCTTGTAGTTTGTACTTTCAAAAGTAATGCACAAGATGTTATTTCAGCTTCATCAAAAGAAAGAACATTAGCAAAAGAGATTACTTTAGAAACAAGTTATACCCAGATGTCTAAATTCTCAAAGGAGTTATATTCTTATAATAATAAAAATAATAGAGGAGGGCTGAAAGCTGTAGATCTACTAAAAAAAGAGATGAATAGCACTAAAAGGAATAGTACTTTAAGGCAATTGGACCTTCAAAATTCTAGATATATAAGTGAAATAAAATTTGATGAATCTGTTCGTCAAATCCATTCAAATATGAAAGAACAATTTGGTACAGAAGCAAGTGTTCTTCAATTAGAACCTAAAGTATTTATATGGAAGTAACTTATTAAGTATATACCGATTAAAAATAAGATGTTAATAAAAAAGGTGAATATCCATAAGATATTCACCTTTTTAAATTGTCAATAAGTAATGATTAAAACTCTTTGACTTTTATGATTTTAACAGGACAAGCTTCTGCCGCCTTTATGTTTTCATCAAGTTCAATGGGGCTAACTTTTGTAGAGTAGAAGCCTTTTTTATTAACTCCACCCACTAAAGTAGCTTTACCATCTCTTTTAGACATCACCCATCTGTCAGGAGCAAACTCCACACAGTAGTTACATCCAATGCATTTATTTCGTTGATGCGTAATTGTAATTTTACTCATAATCGTTTTTGACGAATTAAGCTTCTACAGTTTCTGCATCCACTAGTTTATATAACTTATCTGAAGGACGGATTTGTGTATCCAATTTGATACTGAAAATATCGCCTTTTACGGCTACATCTTTTTTACCTTCATCATTTACATGTAGTTCTTCAACAACAGTTTCAACAACTCCAGTAGTTGGTCCAGTAATTAAAAGTTTATCACCTACTTTTACTTTCTGAGTTTCCAACTGGAATTCTGCTACCTGAATATTTTTGAAGTAACGACGACCATTTCCTAAGAATACTTTTCTAGTCTTGGCTTTCGATCCGTGCTGATCAGTCCATTTACCCATTTCTTGACCAAGGTAGTAACCACCCCAGAATCCACGGTTGTAAACTTCTGTCATACGTTCTTTCCACTGTTCGCCTTTTTCTTTAGTGTAAGTCCCTTCAAAGTAGCTATCAATAGCTTCTCTGTAGCATTGAGCAACAGTTTTTACGTATTCAGGGCCTTTACCACGTCCTTCGATTTTTAATACTTTTACACCTGTATCAAGTAATTGATCCAAGAAGTCAATAGTACATAAATCTTCAGGAGACATGATGTATTCGTTATCGATTTCTAATTCGTGACCGTCTTCGATATCGATTACTTTATATTTTCTTCTACAGTTTTGAACACAAGCACCTCTATTGGCAGAAGAGTTTTGCGTATGTAATGATAAGTAACACTTACCAGAAACAGCCATACACAATGCACCGTGAGCAAATACTTCTACTTCTACTAACTCTCCTGAAGGACCAGTGATATTTTCATTTTTGATAGTATCACAAATCGTTTTCATTTGAACCATTGAAAGCTCTCTTGATAGTACCATTACATCGGCAAAAGTGGCGTAGAAACGTACAGTTTCAGCGTTTGTAATGTTTACTTGCGTTGAGATGTGTACTTCAACACCTACTCTAAAAGCATAAGCAATTACAGCTTGATCAGAAGCGATGATAGCAGTAATACCTGATTCTTTTACACGATCAACTACTCTACGCATGATAGATAAATCGTGCTCATAGATAATTGTGTTTAAAGTAAGGTATGATCTTACACCATTTTCAGTACAGATACGCGCTACTTCCTCAAGATCATCAAGAGTAAAGTTCATAGAGGCACGAGCTCTCATATTGAGCTGTTCTACCCCAAAATATATAGAGTCAGCACCGCCTTGGATGGCAGCCATCATTGAGTCAAATCCGCCTGCAGGCGCCATTAGTTCTACTGGACGTTTTGTTGCAGGTTTTGTAAATTTATGCTCCACTTTTCGTTTATTTTAAAATTCGGTTTGCAAAAATACGATGAAAATTATCAGTAATCAATTTTTTTCGTGAAATAGCTTACCTTTATTCTGTGATTATCAATGTAATAGTGTTTGTAATCAGTATTTAAATCAATAATTATTCACAAATGATCGACCTCTTGACCCTAAGAATCAAAAACATGGTGTGTAACCGATGTATCCAAGCAGTATGGAATATTTTTGAAAAAAATGATGTAATGCTTGATAGAGTTGAACTTGGTGTAGCGTATTTACAACTCCCTCTACAACCAAATCAAAAGGAAATTGTTATAAAAGATTTGCAAGATTTAGGTTTTGAGTTATTGGACAATAAGCAATCAATAATTGTTGAAAAAGTGAAAAATGTAATTCATCATAAATTTGAACATCTTGATCAAGATATATGGAAAAATAATTTATCAGTTGAATTACAAAAAGAAATAGGAATGGATTACTCTAAAATTTCTACTCTATTTTCTTCTGTTGAAGGGATAACGATTGAAAAATATTTGAACCATCAAAAAATTGAAAAGGTGAAAGAATTTTTATCTTATGATGAATTGACAATTGCTCAGATAGCCGATATTTTAGGGTATAGCAGTTCACAATACCTTTCTTCAAAATTTAAACAATCAACTGGCTTGACTCCTTCTAATTTTAAATCGATGAATCAAAAGCCTTTAAGAAAGAGTTTGGATGAACTTAAATAAGTTATATTAGGTTTTATGAAATGTAAGGAACTGAAATAGTCTTTTTGATTTGAGGTGAGTATTTTATAAATTGTTAAGATTGGTGATCATATTTCTAATAATCAAACCTTTGAATGACTAATAAAGATAAATTCTATAATAACTTATTACGATTGAATATCAGAAGTAATAACCATAATTTGGATACAAAAGAAATTATGGAAGACCTTCTGAGTATTTATATGGAATATCAGCAAGCATATTATGGAATGGTTTGTAGAATTGATAATCAATTAAATATTAATGATTGCGTTAACCGTTTTTCAAAAAAGAATGTAACTGTTCCTGATTTTGATTCTTTAATACACCGAGCTTACAAAACTAAAAATATTACCAATAATCAATTAGGACAAATCAGTATACCAGTTGCAAATACACAAACCAATGAAGTATTCTGTGTCATATCTATACTAATACCTAAAAACGGAATTGAGTTAGATGTCAATGCATCTCAACAAATAAAATTAATGGCAGAGTCATTAATTAATCCGAAAAAAATCACAACAAGACTCTATAACAATCCAGGTACTATAAAGAAAGGTTATATAGATGAAGATGAAGTTACTTTTAAACCCTTTTTTAGAGATGCCATTAGTTTATGTGCTATAGTTGATCCAGGGTCGTGGGAATATATGTTCTTAAATAAAAGTTGGGAAAGAATTTTAGGGTATTCTACTGTAGAATTAAAATCTTATTCTTTTGTGAATTGGTTACATGTAGATGATGTAAATGAATCCTTAAAGATTTTTCAAGATGTTTATGAAGGTAAAATTGTAAAATCATACATCAATAGATACCGCACAAAATGGGGGGAGTATCGATATATTGAATGGGATATTTCTAGAAATAAAGAAAATGGATTTATTTATAGCATCGGTAGAGACATTACTTTACAACATTCTAATCATGAGAAATTATTCTTCCAATCTAATATTCTAAGTGGTGTACAAGATAGTGTACTTGTTGTGAATTTAGAAGGTAACATATCTTACGTTAATCAGGCGGTGATTAACTTAACAGGATATCCTAAAAATTATTTATTGAATAGCACGTTTGATCTGATTTTTAAAGACAAAAAAGGATTGAGTTCAGATTCTATTTCAGTAAATGATTTGATGAAAAAAGATAATTTGTTTGAATTACAAATATTGGATAAAGACGATCAAAAAATATGGGTGGAACTGAGAACAACATTCTTAGTAGATGCCTTTGATGATCCAATCGGCTATTTATGTATTATAAAAAATATCACTCATAGAAAAGAAGACGAGGAAAAGCTAATTAAAAAGAATGAGGCGCTAAGTAAAGCAAATAAAGAACTTGATAATTTTGTATACAGAGTTTCTCATGATTTGAGAGCACCTATTACTTCTGCATTAGGTTTAATAGAATTAAGTTTGGACTCTACTTTTGAAGAGGTCAAAGAATATTTAAAACTTCAACACAGAAGTTTAACTAAGTTAGATAACTTTATTCATGATATTCTAAACTATTCTAGAAACAATAGAATGGAGCTTAAACCAAGCGAAGTAAACATTAAAGAGCTCTTACAAAGTACACTTGATCAATATAAGTTTATTAATGAGTTTGAGAGAGTGTCTGTTGATATTGAAGTCGAAGAAAATAATCCTTTGTATTGCGATCAAGCAAGATTACAAGTCATTATAAATAATATTATTTCCAATGCATTTAAGTTCACTTGTAAGTCCTACAAGCCTATGATAGAAATAAAAGCAGTAGTTGAACCTGCTGATTTTATCTTAATCGTCAGGGATAATGGTATTGGTATAAAAAAAGAATATATAGATAAAGTTTTTGATATGTTCTATAGAGCTACCGATATTAATTATGGTTCTGGATTAGGCTTATACATCGTACAAGAAGCTGTAAAAAAATTAGGAGGAGAAATATCTGTTGAGTCTGTAATTAATGAAGGGAGTACATTTAAAATAATCATCCCTAATTTATGGAGTATATTTCCTAATTGGTTTGGTGAACAAAAAAGTGGATTAATAAAAAAAGTCAGGAAAAATTAAATTCCTGACTTTTTACTTTTATAAAAATTTGGGTATAAATTTAAAATTCAATAGGACATTTTACTGTCAAATTGTTATCAGTTGATTTTTTTTTCGGTAGAAAATACTGAATATCACAGGGAAAACGACAAGCGTTAAAATTGTAGCCGTTAAAATACCCCAAACTATAACTATAGCTAATGGTTTCTGCGATTCTGAACCTATACCTGTTGACATAGAAGCAGGTAATAATCCTACAAAATCAGTTACAGCCGTCATTAAAACAGGGCGAATTCTAGATTTTACACCACTTTTTACAGCGTCATCTAATTCCATTCCTTCACTGATATTACTTTTAAATTTAGAGACAAGTAATACACCATTCTGAACACAGATACCAAACAAAGCAATAAAACCAACTCCTGCAGATATTCCGAAATTAATAGTGAAGAAGGAAAGTCCTAAAATACCACCTACTAAGGCAAAGGGTACATTAATCATAACCAAACTCGCATCTTTTATATTGTTGAAAGTGGTTAGTAGTACTAAGAAAATTAGCACCATAACAATCGGAACCACTTCCATTAAACGCTGTTGAGCACGTTCCATATTTTTAAATTCACCATCCCAAGACAAATACATTCCTTTGTCTAATGATAAGGCAGCATTTACTTTTTCTTGGGCTTCAGCTACAGTACTACCAAGGTCTCTTCCTCTAACAGAAAAAGTAATCGCAACAAAACGTTCTCCATCGCTTCTGTAGACAAAAGCAGGCCCTGTTTTAGTCGATATATCAGCTATCTCTTTTAATTGAACACTACTTCCATCTAAAGTAGGAACTTTTATTTTTCCGATGGCTTGTGTATCATTTCTATAATTTTCAGGATATCTTATTCTGATATCAAATCGACGCTCTTCCTCATAAAGTTGGGTAGCAGCTTTACCTCCAATAGCCATTTCAATAACAGATTGGGCATCAGCAGTTGCTACTCCATATTGAGCCATTTTTACTTGATTAAGGTCAATATATAACTCCGGCTGACCAATTAACTTGATGATGTTTAGATCGGCAATACCATCAATATCTCCCATGGCCTCAGTAGCTTGTTCTGCTAACTCTTCCAACTGATAAAGATCTTTACCATAAATTTTTAATGCCAAGGCTCCTTTTACGCCTGTTACAGCTTCTTCTACATTATCCATGATAGGTTGAGAGAAGTTAAAAGAAACACCTTGATAATCACTTAATTTATTTTCTAGTTCTTCAATAATTTGTTCCTTACTAAATCCTCTTTCCCATTCTTCCTGAGGGTAGAGATCAACATGAAACTCAATATTAAAGAATCCGGTAGGATCGGTACCATCATTTGGTCGTCCTGTTTGTGACAGTACACCTCTTACTTCAGGTATTTTTTTGATCTCATTTCTCAATTTTTTTGTCATATCATGAGATTCATTTAAGCTTACGCTGATAGGCATAAAGGCTCTAATATAAATAGCACCTTCGTTTAATTGAGGCAAAAACTCTGTACCTAATTGACTTCCCATAAATAAGCCCACCGACAATACGGCTCCGGAGATCATTAAAGTGATTTTTTTACGAGCATAAGCCCATGAAAATGCTCCATAAAATACCTTTTGAACAAATCTGGTAAAGAAATTCTCTTTCTCTTTAACATTTTTCTTTAGTAAAACACTTACTAAAACAGGTACCAAAGTTAAAGACATGATGAGTGCACCTAAAAGCGCAAAACCAAATGTAAATGCCAAAGGTGAAAACATTTTCCCCTCTACTTTTTGGAAAGCGAAGATGGGAACTAATGCAAGGATTGTGATTAACTGAGATGAGAACAGGTTGGCCCCTAATTTACTACCAGTTTCTTTAATTAAACCTAACTTAGAAAGTTTATTAAAGCGGTCCATACCTAAAGATTTTGCCTTTCTATCCAGAACAACAAATAACCCTTCTACCATTACCACAGCACCATCGATGATAATACCAAAATCTATCGCACCTAAAGAAAGTAAGTTGGCAGACATTCCCTTCATACGCATACATATCAAAGCAAATAACAATGAAAGTGGGATAATGATGGAGACAATGAAAGTAGTTCTCCAATCGGCCATGAAAAGCAATACAAAAATGACGACAAAGAAAATTCCTTCGGCTAAGTTTTTTGTCACTGTATTGGTAGTAAATTCAATTAATTCAGAACGATCATAGAAAGGATCTATGCTAGTACCTTCAGGAAGTACTCTATCATTCAGTTCCTCAATTTTATCTTTTAACCTTTCAATGACTTCACTTGGATTTTCTCCACGACGAATTACCACTATACCCTCAACAATATCTGATTTATTATTTAAACCAACTATACCTAATTTGGGAGCATGTGTTTCTATTACTTTGGCTACATTTTTAACTAGAATTGTGGTATTGTTATTTCTCTCAATAATCACATTTTCGATTTCCTCTTTATTATTCAGTAAACCGATACCTCTTACCACATATGCCTGATTTCTTTTCTCTATAACATCTCCACCAACATTTACATTACTCTTTTCTAAAGCTTCGTATAACTCTAGAGAAGTGATGCCATATTGTGACATTAAATGCGGGTCTGCAGATACTTCATAAATTTTTACTTCACCACCAAAACTTACCACATCGGCAACGCCAGGAACCGCTCTAAGCTTTCTTTCGATCGTCCAATCTTGAAGCGTTTTTAACTCCCTTACCGATTGATGATCAGAAGATAGCGTGTATCTATACACCTCACCCGTAGGGCCAGAGGAAGGTTCCATTTCTGAATCTACTCCCTCTGGTAAGTCAACGTTCATGATACGATTTGCCACAAGTTGCCTTGCTTTAAATTCGTCAACACCATCATCAAAAGCGATGGTAACTACAGATAGTCCAAACAAAGAGATAGAACGAACTTCGGTTTTACCCGGAGTGGAGTTTACTTCTACCTCTATGGGTAAAGTCACAAATTTTTCCATTTCCTCTGCACTTCTACCTTCCCATTGTGAGATAATTCTTACTCGTGGGTTAGTCACATCCGGAAATGCTTCAATAGGTGTGTTTTTATAACTGATTACACCTGCTACAATCATAATCAATGTCATGAAAAAGACGAAGAATCGATTTCGTAGCGAAAAGCTGATAATATTCTCAATAAATTTCTTCATGATGGGAGGTATTAAAGTTTGATTAAGTCATTAAATAACAATAAAGCTTTCTCTGTAACGACCTCTTCATCGTGTACTAAATCACCTTTAATAAGAGTTTCGCCATATTGATTTTTACCCATCACCTGTATTTGTTGAATACTGTAGCTGTCTTCATTCTTTTTGACAATAAAGTCTTTATTGTTATAAAAAACTACAGCATTATCATTGATGGCAAATACTTCCTCGTTTGTTTTTTGAATTACGCTAATGTTCATAGCCATATTAGGCATTAAAAGTCCATCTTTATTAGAAATGGCCACTCTAGCGTGCATTACTTTAGTTTCTGGATCAATAAACCTAGATATTTTTTCTACTTTACCATTAAAAGTACGGTTAGGATAAGCCAACGCAGATGCTTCAATGTCAGCACCTAATTCGATGTATTGTATATCAGATTCAAATACATTCATTTTCACCCAAACGTTACTAAGATTGACTACCGTAAATAAAGATTCATCATAGTCCTCTTTAATAATCATGTTTGGAGAAATGGTCTTTTCTGTAATTGTACCAGAAATAGGCGCTCTCACAATATGAGTAGCACCATTGGTACTTCCCATCAATTTTATTTTTTGATTTACTTTTTTTAGCTGTGCATTTGCTGCTTCCAACTCACTTTTTGCTTGTTGGATTTCTAAGGTTGAACTTAAACCGGCATCAAAAAGAGATTGAGCCACCTCATGTTCTTTTGTTTCTCTGTCTACATTGGCTTTGGCCTCAATTAATTCTTGTTGGATTTCAGCCATGTCCGAAGAGTAAATCTTAGCTAATACTTGTCCTTTTTTAACCTGATCTCCTAAGTCGACTAGCACGTTAGTTACTCTACCTGTTACGATGGCAGGGACTGAAATTTCTTGATTAGGAACCGCTTCTACATTACCTGTAAGTTGCGTGATATGTTGCATAAAGTCAGATTTGATCTTGACGGTCTTAATCATTTTCTTCATACTCTCTGTTAAATAAACAGAGGTAGTTTCTACTTTTTTTGATGGATTTTTTGCTTTTAGAATATCGTATTTTAAAACCAATCCGATAATGAAGAAAATACTAAAAAGTGGTAGGAAGAATTTATATATATTTTTCATGGTATTATATCTTAAGAATAAGTGAGTTGATTATTGAATAGGATAGATGTCTTTTCCAACAGTGTAATTGATAAGCTCTAAGGCAGAAAATAAAGCATATTCTGTATCGAATAATTGACTTAAATTCTCTTTGTAACTTTCGAAGAAATCGATGAACTCTATTAAACTAATTTCGTGTCTTTGATAACTTTTAGTGACAGATTCCATGACAGCTTTCATTTCTTCGGATAACTCAGGATCAAGACTCTCATACATTCTAGTAATTTGATTCAACTTTTGAGCGGCATTGTAAACATCAATTTGTAATTGATTTTCTACCTGAGTTACCTTAATTTGTTGTTGTTCTTGAGCTATTTTGGCCGCCTGAATTCCCCCTTTATTTCTATTCCAAACAGGAAGATCAAATGCAATTTGAAGAGCCCAATAATCACTTTGGTGTGCACCTCTACGATCGTACATTGTTCCTAATTCTATATCTGGAATATTTTCAGCTTTTTCTAAAGCTAAAGATTCACCTACTTGTTGCAGTCTCAGTTGTTCAATTCGATAATCCAATCTATGTTCTTGAGCTTCATTTACCCATAATTCAGGATCTGCTAATTGTTCTCCATAATTTAGAGTAGGTAAAGTGATGTTTAGTGCGACTTGAGGTTGGAGGTTAAGTAGTACTTTTAATTGTGAAGAAACATCAGTTGCTTCTTGTTCAATGTCTAACCACCCTTTTTTAGCATCTAATAATAATGCCTTTAAACGGACTACTTCAGCTTTAGCAATGTTACCTTTTTCAGATTGCTCTTTGTATACCGTAATAAGCTTCTCTAGAGGCTCAATTACATTTTTATAGCTCTTAGATTTTTCTTGTAAATAATGTAATTCAACCATCAAAGCTCTTAAGTCTGTACGAAGATCTCTAAGTGTGGTATAAAATTCATATTCAGCTATTTCTGCTTCTTTTTTAGCAATCTCAGTACGTTTTTTTCGTTTGCCTCCCATTTCAATTAATTGAGAGATTTCGAAAACCCTTTGTGCTTCTGAATCAGTTCTAAACCAAATATTATCTTGGTTGTCGTACATCGCTAACTCAAAAGCTACTTCTGGGTTAGGCCATGCTTTAGCTTGTATGATTTCCGCTTTAGCGATATCTATATTATGACGATCCGCTATTAATGTTAAGTTATTTTCTAAAAATATTTCTTCACCTTGAGAGATTGTCAAGGACAATTGGTTTTGTTTTTCTTGAGCGTATGCTGTTGTGAATTGTAAGCACAAAATGATAAGCCCTAATAGTACCTTTTGCATTGTTACTAGGAAATGTACATCGAAAGAAGAGATATAAAAGATTATATCAAAGTGTCTTTTGATGTAGATATAAACAATAAATGATGAATTATTGTGGATGTGAAGCACTATGGCTTACAATATTATGATCATAAAAGTCGATCAAATATTATCATCCAAACAAAAGGAGGAATGTAGGAAAAGGCTGTAAAACAAAGTATCTATTGATAATACTAAGTAGTATCAAAGACTTGAAATAGAATTACATGTTACCTACACTTAGCTTAATTTTGGTGGAGGGGTATCAATTGAGAATGTTGGATTAGAGTAAAATAATGGACGAGCGATCGGTAAAGATTGATCAATTGGAAGTTCGTCCAAATCCAACGGGTTAGATGGGATAAGGTAAGTAGGTGACATAAACCAAGTAATATTGATTGTGCCTACTACAGTTTGGTGTTCATCTTCTAACGGGCTATCAGGGTAATTACCATCAGAATCGAAAGCATACACGGATACTAATTCGAAAATACTTTCAATTTCATTATCCATATCATTAGGCAACAAATCGTCATTAACATTTACACTTACGTTAAGTAAATGAAATGCCATCATCGAAATGAAGACCTGAATGGTAATTTTATGTGATAAGAATTTTCTCATTGTTAGAACTTGAACTACTAATTCAACTACAATAACGCAGTAAAAAAGTTTTCGTCCGTAAAATTAACAGGTATTAGCCAAAAAATGCGATATCATTTTTCATAATATCGCATTCTTAGATGGCTTTTAACCTATTTTTTGAATTTTACTTCAAGGATATATGGAATATCTACTTTGACATCTTTGAAAATGAACTCATCCTTTGCTCTTTCAATCATATTATCAAAACAGTTGTAGGTCTGATAATCGTGTTCTTTAAATTTGGTTAAGCTTAAACCATTATCAAATAGAGCGTTTAATATTTCATCGACTGAATGTACCCAAAAATATTCTGTTAGGTTCATTGGGGTATCCCCGGCATAGCTTGAACTCACTTCTTCTTTATAAACTCCTTTGTTATAATAGTGATATTCAGGTACAAAAGTATCCCAGTTTAAAGTGTAGATATAAGGGTGCATTTCCACCATGTAAAACTCTCCACCAGGTTTAAGGTAAGAAGCAATAAGCGATGCCCACTTTTTAAGATCAGGAAGCCAACATATAGCACCATAGGATACAAACACCATATCAAATTGTGCTTCTGGAGTAAGGTGTTGATCGATATCGTAGAGATTGGCACAAATAAACTCAGCATCCAATCCAAGTTGATCGTTCAATTCTTTAGCCTTATCAATAGCTTTATCAGAGATATCTAGAGCAGTTACTTCTGCACCTTTTCTGGCCAATGACAGAGAATCCAATCCAAAGTGACATTGTAAGTGCAATATTTTCTTACCTTCTAATTTTTGAAGTTCTGTAAGTTCAATCTTTTTTAAAGAAGTATCTCCCTTGATAAAACCAGGAACATCATACATTTTAGAAGCTACGTGACTGTCGACTCTAGCGTTCCATTGTTCCTTATTGGCGTTGAATTCTTTTTGATAGTTGTTCATAATTGAAGTAGGTTGATTATTTTTCTTCCTAAAACGGTACTAATTTTTTCATACGACTCAAAAGACCATCCACCTACATGAGGGGTGAAAATGACTCTATCGTCATTGACTATTTTTTGAAATATTCGATTTTGTTCTTCCGTTAACGTATGTAGTTTTTCATTTTCTAATACGTCTAAACCGGCAGCGATAATTTTATTGTTGTCCAATCCCCATTCTATAGTAGAGAAAGGAATCACTTCTCCTCTAGCTAAATTTAGTAAATAAATTGGCTTTTTAAATCCACCAAGGTAGTCTTGAGAAACTAGGTGTTTATTATGATCATTTAAAGGAATATGAAAGCTTAACACATCTGCTTGTGCTTGAATTTCTTCTAAAGAAGCTTCTTGAGCATATTCGTCACCATAATTAGATTTACCATTGTCGTAAGCTAAAACTTTACATCCAAAACCAATGAGGCGTTTAGCAAAAGCTTGCCCCATGTTTCCGTATCCAATGATACCCACGGTTCTCGTAGAGAGTTCGTGCCCACGATTTTCCTCTCTTTGCCATAATTTTTTTCTTACCTCATAATTACCAATATGTAGGTAATTCATTAAACATAGTAACATCGCAATAGTATGTTCACCTACAGCATCCATATTTCCTTCAGGAGCATTGAGTAAAGTGATATTTCTACGTTTTAGGTAAGAGGCATCGATCTCGTCAACACCTGCACCAGCTCTTGCGATAAATTTTAATTTTGGTGCTAAATCTAGTAGATCAATCCCCACTTTCATCTTACTTCTTAAGATTAATCCATCGTATGAAGGAATTACGTTTGGGACTTCAGCAGGAGATATTTCTGGTTGATAAGAATATTCTATACCTACTTCATCAAACATCTTAAAGATAGCGTCATGTAATTTATCGATAATTAAAATTTTGGTCATAGCTGAATAATAATATTGTTATGAGGATAATTTGGATTGCCTATTTACTAAATTTTCTTTTGAAATGATACTGATTTTATTGATTGTAGAATTTATTTTGAAGGAAAAATATTATCAACCTCAAGATCTATCTTTTTTTTGATTAAATTTCATAGAGAATAATTTCCACTAGAAGTACTTGATGAATGTTTAGAATAAAATATACAAATCTATTTCCAGCTTATTTTAGCTTATTTTGTTTTTTAATTTTATGCTTTTCTACTCCTGCAAATGCCCAAAGAAAGTATCAAGGGCATCATTTAGATGGCCAAAATTTAGTCATTAATGTAAGTGATGGGGAAGTAATGCTTAGACCGTTTCAGCCTAAAATATTAGAAACTCAGTTTTATCCGAAAGGAGTAAAAACTCTTCCATTATCGGAAGCAGTAGTTTTAGCACCAAGTAAATTGATGCCTGAAGTGAAAGAAAAGGATAATGTGATCTATTTTTCATTAGAAGATGGTATTCAAGCAGAAATCACAAAGTCACCTTTTCATATTTCTTATTTTTTAGAGAAAGAACTTCTATTAAGAGAGTCAGAAGGCTATTTTGATGCTGATACTTTAAAAGGGTTTAAGTTTGAAATCCAAGATGGAGAAGCTTTATATGGAGGAGGAGAAAGAGCTTTGCCTTTAGATAGAAAAGGGTATCGCTTACCACTTTATAATAGGGCAGCTTATTCGAATGAGGAATTTGCTCCTCAAATGAATTTTGGGATGCCTTTAATGATCTCATCAAAAAAATATGCCTTACTCTACGATAATGCTCCTATTGGCTTTATTGATGTAGGAAAAACAAAAGAAAATGAGCTGTCTTTTGAAACTATTGGAGGTCGATCTGCATATGTAATTGTTGCGGGAAAAGATTATCCAGAAATGTTGAATCACTTTACCGACTTAACAGGGAAACAACCGTTACCTCCTTTATGGATGTTTGGTAATTTTTCTTCTCGATTTGGCTATCATTCTCAAGAGGAAGTACTTTCAACCATTCATCAATTTAGAGAAAAAGAAGTACCTGTAGATGCGATTATTCTTGATTTATATTGGTTTGGCCCAGAAGTGAAAGGTGATATGGGAACATTGGATTGGTATAAACCTAATTTCCCGGAACCAGAGAAAATGATTGCTACTTTAAAAGATCAAGAGGTAAAAACAATTCTAATTACAGAGCCTTTTATAACAACTACTTCGAAGAAATGGGACGAAGCAAAAGACAATAAAGTATTAGGTACAGATCATTTAGGAAAGCCTTATGTATATGAATTTTTCTTTGGAGAAACAGGGCTTGTAGATGTATTTAAGCCCGAAGCACAAGATTGGTTTTGGGGCATATATAAAGGATTGAATAATCAGGGTGTCGCTGGATGGTGGGGAGACCTTGGTGAGCCTGAAGTACATCCTACGGAATTACATCATGTAAATGGCACTGCAGATGAGGTACATAATATTTACGGGCATCAATGGGCAAAATTAATATATGATGGTTATCGTAAAGATTTTCCTAATGAGAGACCATTTATTTTGATGCGTTCAGGATATGTTGGTTCTCAAAGGTATGGTTTAATTCCTTGGTCAGGAGATGTGAATAGAACATTCGGCGGATTGACTCCTCAACCTCAGATTAGTATGACGATGGGATTGAGTGGTGTTCCTTATATGCACTCTGATTTGGGTGGATTTGTCAATTGGGATTATACTCAGGAAGATGTTACGGAATTATATATCAGATGGCTTCAATATGGAGTATTTCAACCTGTTTACCGTCCACATGCTCAAGAACAAATTCCATCTGAAGTGATTCATTATAAAGGAAAAGCATTTGATATTGTCAAAAAATATATTGAGTACCGATATAAAATGTTGCCTTATAATTACACTTTGGCTTATAAAAATAGCACCACAGGCATGCCTCTTTTACGTCCATTATTTATGGAAGAAGAAGGGAATAAAGAACTGATAAATGAATCTGAAACCTATATGTGGGGAGATGATTATCTCGTTGCACCAATAACACAAAAAGGAGCTAGAGAAAGAAGTCTTTACTTACCTGAAGGAGAAGGATGGTACCACTTGTGGAGTGGTAAAAAATATGATGGAGGACAGAAAATTACCATTGATGCACCTTTAGATGAATTACCCGTTTTTGTGAAGGCAGGAAGTATTATTCCATTATCAACAAAAGCATTACAAAGTACGGAGCAGTATGATAGTAAAGATTTGACTTTTCAAATTTGGCGAGATGCAGATGTAGACAATCATAGTATCACAATGTATGCTGATGATGGGAAAACTTTCGGTAATATAGAAAAGAAGAATTATCAATTAATTGATGTTTTATGTAATTACTCCAAAAAAGGGATAGATATCACATTGTCTAAATCAGGAGATTATGATAGAGCACCATCCAACAGAAATATCACATTAGAAATACATAATGTTCCTACATATCCTAAAAGTGTAGGAATTGATAAGAAAAAAATGCCTGCAGAAGAATGCGATATGGGTTATGATGCTTCGACTAAGATTTTAAAAATTAAAATGAAGTGGTCTGGTGAACAAAAGCGTATCTTGATAAGAGATGGTAAGCCTAAAGAGTAAATTTTAGAAAAAAAGAGTAGGGACTCTTTTAAAAAAAATTAACCAAACAAAAACGTATATATAAAACAATAAGTTATCGGTTTAGGTATATATCAGTAAGATCAACAACTAGATTTTATGGGATTCTTACTTATATATTTAATACTAATAAACATCATAGGTGTAAGTATTATTCTTTTAGAAAAGAATGGTATTATTCCTAAAGTGAAAGAGTGGGGGTATCATATCCTTGAATTATTAGGTGGTGTGATTTTGATGTTACCTACTTTTTATTTGGTAAAAAGTAGTAAACTAAAAAAACAAAGTTACTTCTTAATAAGTATATGGACTTTGACTGTTTGGTTTTTTATTAGTTATATCAAAATTGAAATTTTAGGTTAATTGGAGAGAAACATCTCCAATCAATATTAATATTAGAAAGCATGATAGTTCTACGGAATTATCATGCTTTTTTTGTGTTAGAGATAATTAAGGTTTCATCATTGATTTAATGAATACTGCGTAAAATAAACATAAATACTTCATCACTTCTTCCTAAAGACTTATATTTGATACTTAGACTTTGTTTCCCCATAATATGATAAAGAACTTATTTGTTACCTTACTTTTAATCTGTGGATTAACCCTATCATCTAATGCTCAATACATACATTTTGATGCGGATAGTGTTTTTCTTGGTAAGCTTTCATACACAGAAGATACAATAGAGCATACGTTTCCCTTTAAAGTGGATGGAGCTTCAAGTATACAGATAGATACGGTCATCACTGACTGTGGATGTTTGATTCCAACTTATCCGACTAATGAGATAAAAAAGGGTCAAAAAGGCGAAATAAAAATCTCTTTTATGCCCTACAAAGCAGGACCGTTTTCTAAAGAAGTGACGATCAAATTTAAAAGCAGAAAAATAACACAGACAGTGAAGTTGGCTGGGTTTATTCGACCATATAAATTATCTGCGAAGCAACTTTATCCTTATGAAAATGGAGGAATTCGTTGGGGACATAAAAAAGTAAGTTTTGGCAACTTAACGGCACAAGGTATTACCTCAAAAACAGTCTACTTTTATAATGATACTGAGGATACTTTATTTTTTGAAAAACCATCTTTACTTCCTGATCACTTAGGTATATTAATCGATAGTACTAGATATAGTGTAAAACCTAAATCGGAAGGATCTTTTGAGTTATTTATTAAGCCAGAGGATAGAATAGAATTTGGATATGCTCAAGATACGATCAATTTATTGTTGTCAAAAGGAACAAAAGAAGAGGTGACAAGTGAATTTATTGTTTCAGCATCAATTCATTATCCGGAGTCTCAAGGGGATGGTCCAAAACCTAAAATGAACCTGTCAAGCACATACATCAATTTAGGAAATGTCAAAAATGACGGTCTTAAAATAATATCTCTTTCGGTAATGAATACAGGTGAAATACCTCTCAAAATATTGAAAGTTGAAGCCAATCATGGTCTAGAGTTATTGAGTGTTGAAGATGAAGATATCCAACCTTTAGAATCATCAAACATTAATTTACGATTTTTAGAAACGGCAAGAACAGGTAAAGAAATAAGATCATTTACTTTATTTACCAATGATCCAACTGATCCTGTTACTATTATTTCTGTAAAGGCAAATGTAGTAAAGTAAGTGGTTGAATTGTTAGATCGCAAGGCGGTATAAAATCAAGAAAAAACGGCTAACCTTTAAATTAAGGTTAGCCGTTTTTTATATGTTCATCAAATGGAATAAAGTGTAACTTTATTAGTTTTGACTTTGTTCTTGCTCTGCTTGTTCTTTCTCTTCTCTTGTGATCCAACCACCACCAAGTGATTTATAAAGTTGAACATAAGAAACTAGAATTTTACTTTTCAAGTTGATAAGATTAAGTTCAGCTTCAAAAGCTTGACGTTGTTGCTCCAAGTATTCTAAGTAACTTGTTACACCTCTGTCATAACGTTCTTTTGATAAACGCTCAGCATTTACTGCAGCTTTCACGTGCATCTCTCTAGCAATTAATTCTTCTCTATAGAATTGAACTGACGCTAAAGCATCTTCAACTTCTTTGAAAGCAATGATAACACTACGTTCGTACTCAGCAATAGAAGCCTCTAATCTAGCTTTTTCAACCTCAACACGTCTTTTATTCTTACCCCATTGGAAAAGTGGACCAACAATACCTGCACCAATGTTCCAAGCACCAACAGCAGCATTAGTACCACTTAATACATCTGTAGCAACACCCCCAAATCCAGTTAAACTAATTGTAGGGAAACGTTGTGCAATAGCAGAACCTACTTTTGCATTTTGTGATATAATAGCGTTTTCAGCTCTTAACAGGTCTGGTCTTCTTTTTAAAAGATCAGAAGGAATACCCGCAGGAATAATTGGAGGACGCTTTTGCTGGTCTAAATTCAGATCAGTGATAAAAGCTCTAGGATTTTCACCAATTAATAATGATAAAGCATTTTCTGATAAAGCGATCCCTCTTTTGTATTTTGGAACAGACGCAGCAGCAATTGCTTGTTGAATTTGAGCTTGGTTTAAATCAATTTCAGGAATATAACCAATTTCATATCGATCATTCATGATTAGAATAGAGCTATCTCTTGAAGCTAATGTTTCTTCAGCAACCTTTAAACTAGCTTTATTCTCTAAAAGTGTCACATATCCCTCAGTAACTTTTGCAATAACGGATAGTTGAACAGCTCTTAAACCATGTATCGTACCTGTATAATCAGCCATTGCAGCCTCAGATAGTCTCCTGTTTTTACCCCAAAGGTCAATTTCCCAATTTAATTGAGCACCACCAGAGTAGGTGAAATTTCCTCCGTTAGGATTAACAAAACCACTGTAATTACCATATCCTACATTTCCAGTATATGATAAACTAGGTCTTGTTTCAACTTTTTGCATTCTGTACAGTTTCTCTGCTTCTTGAATTCTTTGTAATGCAACTTCTACATCTTGGTTATTGACGAGTGCTTTAACAATTAAAGAATCCAAGATAGGATCTTCTATGATTTCCCACCATGCAATTGTATCTGTTTCAGTAGTTACTAATGTATCTGTACCGAAACGATAATCTGCAGGAGAAATAATTTCAGGGGCTTGGTAATTTTCCCCCATTTTACAACTCCACATTACTTGAGAAGCAAAGAGGAGAATGAAGATTTGTTTGAAATTTATATTTCTTATTACTTTCATAATTCTATGCTTCAGAAGTGGATGATTTTTCTCTGTCTTTTTCGTAACCTGCAATTTTACCTACAAGAACGAATAACATAGGATAAAGGAATAGACCTAAAATAGTAGCCATACCCATACCTCCAAGAAGTGCCATACCCATAACTTTACGAGCTTCTGCACCGGAACCTGTAGCAATTACTAATGGTAAAACACCAAGAATAAATGAGAAGGCAGTCATTAGGATTGGTCTAAATCTTAGTTTTGCAGATTCTAAAGCTGCATCAAATAACGACAATCCTTCATCAAATTTTAGTTTCGCAAATTCAACAATAAGGATGGCATTCTTTGCAGCCATGGCGATCAACATTACTAAGGAAATCTGAGCAAATATGTTGTTTTCATAACTTTCACTAAAGAATCTAGCTACCCATAAAAGGAAGAATGCACCAAAGATAGCGAAAGGTGTACCTAACAAAATACTGAAAGGCATAGACCATGATTCGTACTGAGCAGCAAGAATTAAGAATACAAATAGTAAAGAGAAAGCAAAGATTATAAATACTGACCCCGAAGATTTTTTCTCTTGGTAAGACATACCATTCCAAGAGAAAGTCATGTTATCAGGAAGTACTTCTTTAGCGACTTCTTCTAATGCATCCATTGCTTGCCCTGAACTGAATCCTTTTCCTGGAGATCCTGTTACTTCTACAGAACGTAATAAGTTAAATCTGTTGGTGAATTCTGGTCCACTTATTTTCTCCACATTTACTAATGTAGATAAAGGAACTTTAGAACCATTACTAGATTTCACATAGAACATATCTAGTTGCTTTTCATTGTTCCTGTATTCAGGTTCAGCTTGTACATAGGCTCTATATAAACGACCAAATCTGTTAAAGTCATTGATATATGAACCACCAAGGAAAGCGGCAAACGTAGTATATACATCATTTAAGTTGACCCCTAGTTTTAAGATCTTATCTTTATTAATATCAATAAAACGTTGAGGTACACTAGATTCGAAAGTAGTAAAGGCCATGCCGATTTCAGGTCTTGCAGTGGCAGCTTTAATAAATTCGTTGGTATAATTAGCAAGATATTCTGGGGTATTACCTCCTTTATCCTGAATCATAATACTAAAACCAGAACCGTTACCCAAACCAGGAATGGCTGGAGGTCCAAAGGCAAATATTTTTGCTTCGTTAATCTGAGTAGCAAATAAGTAATTTAATTTATTGACTACTTGTTTTGCTGTTAACTCTCTTTCTCCCCAATCTTTTAATGTAACAAAGAAGAAGGCAGAGTTAGTAGACATACTACTTGATAGAAGTGAATAACCTGCTACAGTAGTGTTCATATCAATTTCTGGTACTTGAGAAACAATTTTTTCGATCTTAAAAGCAAGATCATTGGTTCTTTGTAACGAAGAGGCTACAGGTAATTGAGCATTGATATAAATATAACCTTGATCCTCTTCAGGAATAAAGCCTACAGGTACTTTTACACCTAACCATCCAGCTGCTAAAAGTGTGACACCAATAAATGCTGAACTCATTAATATTTTACGAGTAGCTATTTTTGTGACACTTAAGTATGATTTTGTCGATCGATCAAAAACGTTATTAAAAGCGTTGAAGAATGCTCCAAGAGGTCCACCGATAGGTTCAGACTTTCTTAGAATTAATCCACAAAGTGCAGGTGATAGTGTTAAGGCGTTCAATGAAGAAAAACATACCGATACCGCAACTGTAATCGCAAATTGTTGATATAATCGACCTGTAATACCTGCCATTGCAGCTACAGGAATAAATACCGCTACAAGTACTAAAGTTGTTGCAATTACCGGGGCTGTAACTTCACCCATGGCTTTATTAGTAGCGTCTTTTGGACTATATCCTTCTTCTAGATAAACCTGAACAGCATCCACTACTACAATAGCGTCATCCACTACAATACCAATGGCGAGTACGAGACCGAGAAGTGATAATACGTTAATAGTAAATCCAAGTAGAGGGAAAAGCATAAATGCAGCTACTAATGACACAGGAATGGCCAAAGTAGGAACTAAAGTAGCTCTCCAATCTTGAATGAATATGTATACAACGAATACAACTAGTAATAATGCTATAAATAGTGTTTCGATAATTTCATTGATACCAGCAGTAATTGGTTTAGTTGAATCTAATGATACTTCGTAATCAATACCATTAGGGAAATCTTCCTTAAGGGCATCCATTTTTGAGATCATTTCTTCTGCCAAAGCTACGGCATTTGATCCTGGAGCTTGATAGATCGCAATTACAGCACAGTTATCGCCATTTAATCGAGTAAATGCTGAGTAAGTTTCAACACCTAATTCGATTCTTGCTACATCACTTAATAATACCTGGCTACCATCTTTATTCGTTCTAACGACAATGTTACCAAATTCTTCTTCAGATTGTAAACGATCTGGAAGAAGTACAGTATAAGTAAACTCTGTTCCTTTTGGGGCAGGTTCAGCACCAAATTTACCACCAGGAACAATAACGTTTTGATTGTTTACTGCAGTAGTAATTTCAGGAATTGTTAGATTTAGTTTAGCTAATCGATCTGGTTTAACCCAAATACGCATCGAATAATCTGAAGTACCTAATACTTGAACACTACCAATACCTTTAGTTCTTGCTAGTACATCTTTAACGTTAATTAAAGAGTAGTTACCTAAGAAGTTTTGATCATATCTACCATCAGGAGAGGTTAATGTGATCAACATTAGAATGTTTGGAAGTGATTTTTCAGTTTTAACACCTGTTCTTTTTACGGCATCTGGAAGTTTAGGAGTGGCAGTAGCTACACGGTTTTGTGTAAATACTGTACTCATATCTGGATCAGTTCCGATTTCAAAAGATGTTTGAATTTGAAGTGTACCATCATTAGAGTTGATAGACTTCATATAGATCATGTTTTCTACACCATTAATCTCTTGTTCAAGAGGTGTAGCAACAGATTGCTCTACGTTTAATGCACTCGCTCCTGTATATGTTGCAGAAATTTTTACAATTGGAGGAGTAAGGTTAGGATACTGTTCGATAGGAAGTCCTAAAATCGAAACACCACCTACGATGGTCATGATAATTGCAATTACCATGGCAACGATAGGGCGCCTAACAAAAAAGTTTGATTTGATTTGTTCTTTACTCATTACACTCCTTCGTACTGTGATTCGAATTGAACTACTTTAAATTTGATAGTTTGCCCTTCACGAACTTTTTGAAGTCCTTCAAGTACAATTTTTTCTCCTTTTTTTAGACCCTCATTTACTAAATAATAATCTTTGTAAGTGTGTCTAGCTAACTTGATGGCTCTTTGAGATACTTTTCCTTCTTTATCAACAACAAAAACAGAGTATCTACCTTGGAACTCTATTACTGCTCTTTGTGGAACAAGAACACCGTCAGAAACGATTTCAATCACTGATCTTACTTTTGCAAATTGACCTGGTCTAATTAACCCTTCATTATTAGGGAAGGTAGCTTGAATAAGGATAGCACCAGTATTAGAGTCTACATTTCTATCTAAGAAATCGTAATGACCTTTATGATTGTAAATGGTATTATCAGAGAAGATTAAGTCTAACTTATCTACTTTTTCGTCATCTGAACTTTCTTCTTTAGGGTTATTGATTGAGTACCTTGCTAACCTTAAGTAGTCATTTTCATTGATATAAAAACGAACATTTATAGAATCAATTCTTGATACTGTATTTAGGATAACTGGGTTAGGGTCTCTACCAACAAATTCACCAACTTTAGCTTCAGTTCTACCAATAATACCTGAGATAGGAGATTTAATTTGAGTGTATCCCAATTCAATTTGAGACATTCTTAAATTCGCTTTTGCTGCAGCAACCATAGATTCAGCAGCATCTTTTTCAGCTTGGGCAGCATCTAAATCAGATTTAGAGACTGCATTTTTTTCAGCTAGAGGTTTAATTCTAGCTAAATCATTTTTTGCTCTAATTAAGGTCACTTCTGCCTCTGCAAGTTTACTTTTTAGCATGGCTACTTCAGCAGAATAAGATTGAGGATCTACTGTATATAGCATTTGTCCTTTCCTTACTTTGCTACCTTCTTTGAAGTGAATACCTTCAAGATATCCTTCAACTCTTGATCTGATCGGGATGTCTTTTGTTCCGTAAACTTGACCTACGAAATCTTTTGTAATGGGAACGTCTTGCACTGTAACTTCAGTAACAGGGATTTCGACTTGGGGGAGTGTAGCTTTTTGCTGTTGTTCTCCACCACAGCTAATCAAAACATTTGTTATTAAAACCAGTGAAATAAGTTTTAAAACGGCTCTAAAGAAATTAGATGTCATTATGTTAGGTTGTGTAGTTAAATTGTAAATTTCTTTCAGTTTGAGCTTTAAAAATATAGGATTATAAATACCTGTATTTTTACGAGCATTTATCAATTCAATAAAGGTCTTTTTCGCAACACAGCAGATCTTATTAGGGATGTATTATAGAAGTGTAGTTAAAAAGCAGATTATATGAATTAAAAAAACTAATTAAGAGGGAATTATTCCTCAAGTGCAAATTTATAGAATATTTGTAAATCATTATTCTTCTTCCCAAGAAAAACTTCTTTTTATGCCTTTTTTCCATAATCTATAGGCAGATTTTTGTGATTTACTAGAGGTATTAGGTGTAAATTCTCTTTCCTCAGTCCAAATTTCTTTGATATCATCTAAAGAATCCCAATATCCAACTGCTAGTCCTGCTAAATAAGCGGCACCAAGTGCAGTAGTTTCCATAGTATTGGGGCGGACAACTTTTGTCGACGAAATGTCACTTTGAATCTGCATTAATAAATTATTTGCAGACGCTCCACCATCCACTCTTAATTCTTGTGTCGGCCTTTTTGTATCTGCTTCCATTGCCTTCAAAACGTCATATGACTGGAATGCAATGGCCTCTAAAGTTGCACGCACAATGTGCCCTTTTTTTGTTCCTCTTGTGATTCCTAGAATTGTTCCTCTAGCATATTGATCCCAATAAGGAGCACCAAGACCAGCTAAAGCAGGCACAAAAACAATCCCTCCATTATCCTCAACTTCTTTAGCGATTCTTTCAGTATGTTTAGCCTTCTTTAAGATGCCAAGTCCATCTCTTAACCACTGTATTGCAGCTCCGCCAATAAAGACACTTCCTTCTAAAGCATAGTTGACTTCGTCTCCAATTTTCCATGCAATTGTAGTAAGTAATTTATTTTTTGATTCCACAGGTTTGTTACCCGTGTTCATCACAATAAAACAACCTGTGCCGTAAGTATTTTTAGCCATACCTTTTTTAAGACATAGTTGACCAAATAAAGCCGCTTGTTGGTCTCCTGCTATACCTGCAATAGGGATTTTACTCGCAAAAAGTGTTGTAGCAGTATTCGCATAAACTTCACTACTTGATTTCACTTCAGGAAGCATAGCTTTAGGGATATCAAATATTTCTAAAAGGTTTTTGTCCCATTTTAGTTTATGGATATTGAATAGCATAGTTCTACTAGCATTACTTACATCAGTAACGTGTACTTTTCCTCTAGTTAATTTCCAAATTAACCAACTATCAACCGTCCCAAATTTAAGTTTACCTTTTTCAGCTTTCTCTCGAGCTCCTTCAACATTATCGAGAATCCAATTTATTTTACTAGCAGAAAAATAAGCATCGATAATGAGGCCTGTTTTATCTCGGATTACTTTCGAGTATTTCTTTTTTAATTGATCACAATATTTAGAGGTACGTCTGTCCTGCCACACAATAGCATTGTATACAGGTCTACCAGTTTCTGTTTCCCAGACAATAGTAGTTTCTCTTTGATTGGTGATGCCAATTCCTGCAATATCTAATCCTGTTAAACCACCTTCAGCAATTGCTTCAGCAGCCACGGATACTTGTGTAGCCCAAATTTCGTTGGGATTATGTTCTACCCATCCTCTTTTGGGGTAGATTTGTTTAAATTCTTTTTGAGCAAGAGAAATTACTTCACCTTTTTGATTAAATATTATGGCTCTAGAGCTAGTTGTTCCTTGATCTAAAGAGAGTATATATTGATCAGATAATTTCATTTCAGTATAGTTCAATATTATTTGTATATCAAATTATACTAATATAATAAAAATAGTCTTTTTACCAGATGTATTTTGAATAGCTTTAGTGTTTACTTACTAAGTTTAAGAGTTAATTTTAAAGTTAAAACCTAATACTAAAGTATCATCTGTAGCTCTGTTTTCTTTTTTATTGCTAGGCTTTCTCCAAGACCAATAAGTATCGGTCAGTAGGTCTTGTTGCTGTTCTAAAGGCAACTCATTAATTTCAAAAAGCTTATTTCTTAGTTTTGGTTCTTTGAACTTTTTATTGTTAGGTCCTCCAAATTGATCAGCAAAACCATCAGAGTAAAGGTAAACTCTTGTATCTGAAGTTAATTTTTTAGTATGTCTTTCAAACGGAATCGCATCATTAATCAAAGTATCACATATTGATCTTTTTGTACCTTTTATGTGATTTCTGCCTTCATTGTCAATGAAATAGACAGGTCTTCTTGCTCCAGAAAATTCTATTGTTTCTGTATCAAAATTATAAATAATAATACTTGCATCAACCCCTGATAAACTTTGTTCTAGACTATTTTCATCTTTCATTCTATAGTCTAGTTCTTCTAAAATAGTATCCGGATGAATAGCACCATCAGTAATAATATCATTAAGTGTTTTTATACATAAAGTGGCCATTAATGAAGCAGGGGCACCATGTCCGGTACAATCCATTAAGGTCACATAAAGTCGATTATCTTTGTATTCAAAATGATAGACATCTCCACTAACCTCATGCATAGGGTGCCAAAAAATAAAATGCTCAGGAATCACTTCTTTTACTTTATCTGATATTGAAATTAATGAGTATTGAATACGTCTTGCTAATCTCAAGCTATCTAATAATTCGGTGTGGATTGATGTGATTTCTATATTTTGTTCTTTGATTAAATTATGTGTCTTTTTCTTTTTCTTTTGAATGAAAACAATGAAAATAATGAAGGTGAATAATATTATAGAAAGCAAAAGAAGGAAAATAGATATTTTATTTTGATAACGAATTTTTTGCTCTTTAATCAATTGATCTTTATGAAGCTTTTCTATAAGTAGTTCTTTTTCTGACGTTTCATACTTTTGGTTTAAGTCAGCAATTTTTGCTCTATTTTTATTTCCATTGATTTCTTTATACAATTCATTCCAATTAGATTGGTAATGATAGGCTAACCTGAAATTTTTGGATGCTGATAGACACTTATGTATTAAACTTAAGGTATTTAAATGTTCAATTTTATAGTGTGAACTTTGGCTATAATACTTTTCTGCTCTATAAAGTAATGATAACGCACTTGAATACTTTTTTGTATGAAATAAACATTCCCCTTTTAAATACAAGGATTTCATTTCTCCTCTAGTATTTTTTATTTTCTTGTTGATTTTTAAGGCTTTATCAATATAAATAATAGCATTACTTAAGTCATTCTTTTGAAGATAAGCATTACCAATATTAGTCATAGTCTCTGCTATTCTATAGTCAGATCTGTCTAATGTATCATAAGTGGTTAATGCAGTAAAGAAGAACTGTAACGATTCATCAAACTTTTCCATTAAATGATAAACAGAACCGATATTACTATTCGCTAAGGCAATCCCTTTTGGGTTATTTAATTCCCGATTGATTTCTTCTGCTTGATTAAAATAATTTAAAGCTTTATCGTAATCTCGATTGATTAACATAATCTGCCCAATGTTGTTAGAAGCAATGGCCTGATCAAGTTTTTGATTATGTAATTTATTTAATTCAAGGTCTTTTAAATAATAGGTAAGCGCCTCAGTATAATCTCCCTTTATTTTATAAGTAGCACCAATATTATTATAAGCAATCGACATACCTATGAAATCATCATTGATTTCTAAATATTTGATTGATTCTTTATAAAAATAAATGGCTGAATCATATTGATTTAAATACCTTGAATTTCTAGCTAATGTAATGTAAATATCTCCAGAATAGGGGATGTCTTTTTGCTTTTTAAGCCATTTAATAGCTTTAAGCCCTTCTGTTTGACCTTTTTTGTATTGCTTATTTTTATATAAACTCTTTGTTAAAAAATGGTAAAAAATACCTAACTCCTTCTTTAAATTATTTTCTCGAGCAATCTGTAAACCGATGTGAGAAAGTATTATAGAAGAATCGTATCGTCTTTCGTTAAAAAGACGAACAATTTCATTGTTAACAGAGTCGAGTTCTAAATAATTATTATGTTCAATTATTTCAACTTGTTCTGATAATGGTGGTGTTTCGTTAGTACAGCTTGTTGCAATTATTAAGCAAATAATAGCAATGCTTATTTGAAATAAATATTTCAATACACTTAAAAGTAGAAGTTGTGTTAATTTATTTATACAAAAATAAAGGATTGATCTTAATTTAGACCAATCCTTTACCATTTCTTAAAACAAAGTGCTTTGATTACCCTCAGAAGGAGGTATTATACCTAAATGTTCGTAGGCTTTTTGAGTCACTTCTCTACCTCTTGATGTTCTTTTGATAAATCCTTCTTGAATTAAGAAAGGTTCATAGACCTCTTCAATTGTCTCGGCTTCATCACCACAAGCAGTCGCAATAGTATTGATTCCTACAGGACCGCCTTTAAATTTTTCTATGATTGTTGTCAGGATTCTATTGTCCATTTCATCTAGTCCGCCTTGGTCTACATTTAATGCACCTAGAGCCATTTTTGAAATTTCAAGGTCGATAGTTCCGTTCCCCTTAATCTCAGCAAAATCACGGGTTCTTCGTAACAGGTTATTTGAAATCCTTGGAGTTCCTCGGCTTCTTCTTGCAATTTCAAAAGCAGCATCATCATTAATAGGAGTTGTCAAGATAGCTGATGAACGTTTGACAATTTTACAAAGAAGATTCGAATCATAATATTGTAAACGAGCATTGATACCAAAACGAGCTCTTAAAGGAGCAGTTAATAATCCAGATCGAGTCGTAGCACCTATCAAAGTAAAAGGGTTAAGATCAATTTGAATTGTTCTCGCACTAGGACCAGAATCTAACATGATATCAATTCTAAAATCCTCCATCGCAGAATATAAATATTCTTCTACGACTGGATTTAGACGATGAATTTCATCAATAAATAAGACGTCATTTTCTTCCAAATTGGTTAAAAGACCAGCTAAATCGCTCGGTTTTTCCAATACTGGACCAGAAGTGATTTTAATTTCAGCCTCCATTTCATTAGCTATAATATTGGAAAGGGTAGTTTTTCCTAAGCCTGGAGGTCCGTGTAGCAAAACATGATCAAGAGGCTCACCTCTCTTCTTTGCTGCTAGCACAAATATTTTTAAATTTTCGACAATTTTATCTTGACCTGTAAAGTCATCAAAAGATAAAGGTCTTAATGCTCTTTCGATATCTCTATCCGAATCAGAGAAACCAGAATTGTCGCCGTTTAAATAGTCTTCTCGCATATCCTAAATTCTATAGAAAACAAAGGTAGTAAATTGTTTTAAGCTTTTTATTGTGGTTATGGTATGCTAACTTTATCTGTCAATTAAAAAATATAGAATGATTCACTTTAATGAGTTTGTCCTTGATAATGGACTGAAGGTTTTTGTATTGGAAGACCAAACAGTAGCTTCAGCTGTTGTCAATATAATGTATGATGTTGGCTCGAAAGATGAGGACCCAGAGAAAACTGGCTTTGCTCACCTCTTTGAACATTTAATGTTCGGAGGTTCTGTAAATGTTCCTTCTTTTGATACACCTATACAGAATGTAGGAGGGTCAAACAATGCATTTACATCACCTGATATTACCAACTATTATGTGACATTACCGGCACAAAATATAGAAACTGCTTTTTGGTTAGAATCAGATAGAATGTTAAGTCTATCTTTCGATCCTAAAGTATTGGAAGTACAGCGCAAAGTGGTCATCGAAGAATATAAGCAACGTTATATTAATCAACCTTACGGAGATGTTTGGCATTTACTTAGAAAGCTTGCTTATAAAAAACACAGTTATAAATGGCCAACAATAGGTAAAGAAATAAGCCATATTGAAGATGCTACTATGGATGATGTGAAAGCATTTTTTCATAAATATTATGTACCTTCAAATGCTGTAATGGTTGTTGCAGGTAATGTAAAAACCGAAGAAATTAAGCGTCTGAGTGAGAAGTGGTTTGGACCAATTCCTGCAGGAATTAAACCTATTAGGAAGATCCCTGTAGAGCCAATGCAAACAGAAGCAAGGTTTCAACAAGTAGAAAAAGATGTTCCCATCGATATGTTATATAAAGTATGGCATATGGAAGGAAGAACGGATAAAGAATATTATACAACAGATTTAGTAAGCGATTTACTAGGTAGAGGAAAATCTTCGATTTTATTTCAAAAGTTAGTGAAAGAAGAAAAACTTTTCTCTGGGGTGAATGCTTATATTACAGGATCTTTCGACCCAGGTTTGTTATGTATTACCGGTAAGCTTTCAGATGGTGTATCGCTTGAAGAAGCAAACCAAGGATTAAATCAAGTAATTGAAGATTTTAAAGCAGCTGAGTTTAAAGAAGAAAACATGCGTAAAGTGAAAAATCTAGCAGAGTTTTCAATGACCTATGGTAAAACTGAAATATTACCTAGAGCTATGTCTATTGCTTTTGGTGCACTTTTAGGTAATCCCAACTTAATTAATGAAGAAGAAGAATTACTTAGAAATGTTCAACTTGATGATGTGATGAATAAAGCAAAATCAATACTAACTCAAGAGAGATGCTCCACACTTTTTTATAAGTCATCTAAATAATGAAATTACACCTTCGTCTATTCATAAGCATATTATTTTTTTCTTCTCCACTATTTGCTCAATTAGGAGGGCATCAAGCTTTTAATTTTTTGAATGTTCCGAATAATGCGAGGCAAGTAGGATTAGGAGGTTTTTTGGTTTCTTCAGGTACTGATGATCCAAATGCAATGTTCTACAATTCGGCATTACTGTCAGAAAAATCTACTCAGAAAGCATTTCTAAACTATTATGATTATCATATGACAGCAGGAATGACTTCTTTAGGTTATGCTAAAAAAGTAGGTGATGGAATTGTTGGTGTAGGTATGTCTTACATGGGCTACGGACAATTTGATGGTTTCGACCAAAATGGAAATTATAATGGCACTTACACAGCAAATGATTATTGGTTTCAAGGAAGTTATACCCATAAAGTAGGAGTGTTCTCTATGGCAGCAAATTTAAAGTTTGCAGCCTCAAGAATTGAAAGCTTTTCTGCTAATGCATTAATGATGGATTTGAATGGAGCTTTTATTCATCCTACTAAAGATTTAGTGGTAGGTTTGGTGATGAAAAATGCAGGTTTTGTTATGAAACAATATCAACCAAATGATGAAAGTGAATTACCATTTGACACCCAACTAGGAATATCATTTAAGCCAGATCGTATGCCTTTACGTTTCTCTTTGACTTATCATCACATTCATCAATTTGATATTACTTATACAGACACTTCTTTAAAAGGAGAAAAAGACGCTTTTGGTAATGATCTGTATAAAGAACCTTCATTTACTGACAAATTGTCACGGCATTTCGCCTTTGGAGGTGAATTTGTATTAGGCAAAGTGTTGAACATTAGAGCCGGCTATAACGTCATGAGACGAAAAGAGATGGTAGCACAGAATGTAAAAGGTCTTGCAGGCATGTCTTTAGGAGCGGCATTAAAGATTAAAAAACACATAGATTTCGGTTACAGTGTGGCTTGGTACCATGTAGCAGGTCCGACCAATAGTTTGAGCTTATCGGTAGCAACAACAGGTTGGGATAAGAGAAAGAAAACTGTTATCGATTAAATATTAACTTAAAAAATCAAGAAATTATGCTAGAGAGCTCAAATTACTTAACCCCAAGAGAAATTGTAGCAGAATTAGATAAATATATTATCGGTCAGAACGATGCGAAGAAAAATGTATCTATTGCCTTGAGAAATAGATGGAGAAGAATGAATGTTAAAGGAGATCTTGGAAAAGAGATTATGCCTAACAATATTCTTATGATCGGTTCTACAGGTGTGGGTAAAACAGAAATCGCACGTCGATTAGCAAAAGTAGCTAGAGCTCCTTTTGTAAAGGTCGAAGCATCTAAATTTACTGAGGTTGGTTATGTAGGTCGTGATGTGGAAAGCATGGTAAGAGATTTGGTAGAACAATCGATTAGCATGATCAAGGAGTTGAAAAAAGCATTGGTAGAAGAAAAAACAGCTCAAGCTGTAGAAGATGCAATTCTTGATGCATTGATTCCACCATTAAAATCTGCACCTACAACAAATAATGCAGGAGAATATATCAATTCTGATCATGAGTTGAATGAAAAAACTCGTGAGCGTTTCAGAGAAAAATTAAGAGCAGGAGAATTAGAAGATAGAAAAATTGATGTTACTGTAGATAAAAACTCTGGTAACCTTGGTTTTATAGGTGGTTCTCCTATAGATGAGGGATCAATGATGAACATCCAAGAGATGATCAACGGTATGATGCCTAATAAGAAAAGTAAGAAGCGTAAAATGTCGATTGAGGATGCTCGTAAGATCTTGGTAGATCAAGAGAGTGCAAAACTAATCGATATGGATGAAGTGAAAGATGAGGCTGTGAAATTAGCAGAGAACTCAGGTATTATTTTCATCGATGAAATTGATAAAGTAGCTAGCGGAGGTTCTAAACAAGGAGCCGACGTTTCTAGAGAAGGTGTACAAAGAGATTTACTTCCAATAGTTGAAGGCTCTGCTGTGAATACAAAACATGGTGTAGTAAAAACGGATCATATCTTATTTATTGCAGCTGGTGCATTCCACTTATCAAAACCAAGTGATTTGATTCCAGAGCTTCAAGGTCGTTTTCCAATCAGAGTGGAATTACAAAGCTTAACTGACAAGGACTTTAAAGTAATTTTGCGTCAACCGAAAAATGCACTTACAAAACAGTATGAAGCATTATTAGGAGCAGAAGACGTACAATTATCATTTAATGATGATGCTTTAGATGAAATTGCAGTAATCGCTCATGAGATCAATATGGAAGTAGAAAATATTGGTGCAAGAAGGTTACATACAGTAATGTCTCATTTATTAAATGATTTATTATTTGATGTTCCTGATGTAATTGGAGCTAATGCTCAGATAGTAGTTACTAAAGAAATGGTGAACGAAAGATTATCAGGTCTTGTGAAAAACAGAGATTTATCTCAATATATTCTATAATAGTATCTTTTAAATAAAGACACTACTTCTAAGTCCTTGTTAAATTAATTAGCAAGGACTTTTTTTATAACAATTTACTTAAACAGATAGATGTCTCTGAAAGTTCAATATTCTTAAAATAATATAATTTTTTCTTTATAAAACAGTTCGAAAAAAGAATTATTATACGTAATATTATAGAAGAAAATTAGTTTTTTCTTCATTGCCAAAAAATGAACTGAGAGTAATCACATAAGATTTAGTGATTTAACAACAAATATGCGATCGCAACTCTTTCTAAACTTTGAATCTAGCGAATGCCCTAATAACTGACTCTTTCTAAATTCTTATCACTATAATTTTCTGGCAGTGAATAAACTAAAACAAAAAATATCATAAAACGAATGAGATTAACTAAGACTCTTTGGTTTATACTACTTTCTATTATCTCTTTAACTCATCTGAACGCACAAGAAAGAATACTTTCGGGTACTGTTACTGATGGAGTGAAACCTTTACCGGGGGTCACTATTGTAGTACAAGGGACAAGAAGAGGGGCTGTATCTGATATCGACGGTAATTTTAAAATTTCCCTTCAAGCCGACGATAAAAAACTAGAATTTAATTTTATCGGGATGCGATCTCAATTGGTTGAAATTGGTAATCAAACCAGTTTGAATGTAACCATGAAAGAAAATACCGAACAACTCGATGAAGTTGTAGTTACTGCAAATGCCATCGAAAGGGAAAAAAGAACTTTAGGGTACGCCGTAACATCTGTAGATGGAGAGGAAGTAGATAGAGTAAAATCTACAAACTTCTTAAATTCATTATCTGGTAAAGTACCGGGTGTACAGATTTCTCAAGCTTCTTCTAATCCTGGAGGTTCAACAAGAATTGTGATTAGAGGTACAAACTCATTAAGTGGCGGTAATCAGCCATTAATTGTTGTAGACGGTATTCCTGTGAGTAATACGAATGTTTCTACAGGTAGTGGTATTCAAGGTGCTTTTGACGCAGGAAATGGTGCAGGTGAAATAAATCCCGCAGATATTGCTTCTGTAACAGTATTAAAAGGAGCATCAGCTGCGGCGTTGTATGGATCACGAGCAGCCAATGGGGCGATTATTATTACCACTAAACGAGGTAAATCAAATGATGGACCTAAAGTAAGTATAAACTCCAGTGTTCGTTTTGAAAAACCCAATAGACTTCCTTCTTTCCAAAATAAATATGCTCAAGGTTTTCATGGTAAATATGATAAGAACTCAGAAAATGGTTGGGGTCCCATTATAAATGGACAAGTAGTTCCGATGTATGATTTTTACTCGGATACAGCCAATTTGCCTGAAAGCCAATGGCCTCTTCAAACATTGTCTGCTTATCCTGATAATGTAAAAGATTTTTATCAAACAGGTTCATTATTTATTAATTCAATAGATGTTTCTTCGGCAACAGAACAAGGGGATTACCGTTTAGGTTTTACATCAATGAATCAAAAGGGTATTGTACCTGGAGCAGGTCTAGACCGTTATACTTTTGCAGTAAACGCTGGACATAAACTAAATAAGGTAATCAGTTCGAGAGTAGGTATGAATTACGTACAATCTCAGATCAGAGGTTCGGTATCTCAAGGAGGTAATTCACCAAACGTTCTTACATCAATTATTAATGGTATACCAAGAACAACTCCTCTCGAAAGACTACAATTAGTAGATGGAGAACAAAATCCCATCGGACGTTTTTCAAATTCTCCTTATTGGGTCGCAGAAAAAAATGGTAATGATGTAAATGTAAATCGTTTCTTTGGTTTTGGTATGTTAGAAGCCAAAGCAACAGATTGGTTAACCTTTAGAGGTCGTGCAGGTTTAGATTACAGAGTGGATAAACGATTTACAAAATCAGCAAAAGGAACATTAGGAGCGATCAATGGTTCTTTCTCGAATGATGATATGGAAAGAACTGAATTGACAACATCATTGATGGCTACTATTCAGAAAGATTTTGGAGAGAAGTTTAAGCTCACGGCAATTATTGGTCACGAATACAACCAAAGAGTCTTTAAAAGAAATACATTGTCTGCTTCAGAATTGTCTGTTTCGGATTTATATACACCTACCAATGCTAAAAATACTATAAGTACTACAGACTTTGTCGAGCAAAGATTACTAGGACTGTATGGTGATATATCACTTACATACAACAATTACTTGACCTTAAATATGACAATGAGGAATGATTGGTCCTCTACATTACCTAAGGACAATCGCTCTTATTTTTATCCTTCAGCAAGTTTATCATTTATCTTTTCTGAAGCATTTGAAATTCATAATGATTTCTTCTCTTATGGTAAGTTGAGGTTATCAGCGGCACAAGTAGGTAACGATACAAGCCCTTATCAATTAGATTATTACTACTATCCTAGATCGTCCTACTTTGGTCAATATGGTACTTCTAATAATTATCCTTTTAACGGACAAACAGCTTATGGTGCAACCAATGTGATTCCACCAGAAAACTTGATTCCGGAAAGACAAAATTCATGGGAGATTGGTACTGAATTGAGTTTCTTTAATGGTAAAATTGGAGTAGATTTTACTTACTATCAGATAGAGACAAAAAATCAAATATTGGCAGTGCCAACACCAGAATCAACAGGGTATAATACCAAAAGAGTAAATGCAGGAGCGGTACAAAATAAAGGTATTGAGTTACTACTATCTTTTGTTCCTTTAAAAACAAGTGCTTTTGAATGGAACTCTCTCATCAACTTTACACGAAATCAAAATAAAGTCACAGAGTTGATAGAAGGGTTGGATAAGCTTCAAATTGCCTCTGGGTTTAATGGCGTTTCTGTACAAGCAGTTCCTGGAGAATCTTTACAATTACAAGGTGTAGGCTTTAAAAGAGCCGATTCAGGAGAGATACTTGTCGACCCTAATACTGGTTTAAGAATGCAAGGTGATGAAGAAACATTTGGTGAAATACAACCAGATTTCTTATTAGGCTTCCAAAACAGCTTTACTTATAAAGGAGTTACTTTAAACTTTTTAATTGATTGGAATCAAGGTGGAAAAATGATTTCAAGAACAGTAGGTGATTTGAGGTTTGATGGTCTTGCAGAAGAGACAGCAGTCAATAGAGAACAATCTTTTATAGATAGAAACGCTTACATACAAAGTAGTGATGGAAATGTTCGACCTAATGATATTGCAGTATCACATCAAGATTATTGGCAAGCTTACTCTTCTAGTGGTATAGCAGAAGGGGTGGTGTTTGATAAAACTTATGTGAAGTTGAGAGAAGTGAGCTTAGCTTATACTTTACCTTCTTCCATTGTTCAAAAGTCAGGATTTATAAAAACGGTATCCTTAGGGTTTGAAGCAAGAAACCTTTGGTTGATCTATAGTAAAATACCTCATATAGATCCAGAAACAAGTTTATTCCAATCAGCTAGTGATGCTTCAGGAGCTGTTGAAATGGGCAGTTTACCTTCTACTAGAAGTTTTGGTGGTAACATAAAATTAGTATTCTAAGATGAAAAAGACTCAAACCTATAATTACATTGTTGGTCTATCCTTATGCCTGACTTTTCTAATGGGAGGTTGCGACAGCATCTTGGATATTAATAAAGACCCTTTTGCTGCAGGCGACGAACAGCTGGCAGAACAGCCCGGCTTACTTATGACAACGGTAATCACTGGTGTTTCATCAGATAAAGTGATGGAAACAGATGTGTTTAACCGATGGGCACAGCATTATGTGGGTGCAGGAGCAAATGTTTTTTCAACTGCAGATAATTTTTCTGTACCTACTTTTCCACAGACCAATACATGGTCTACATTTTATGTGAGTGCATTAAAAAATGCAAGTAGAGGAGAATTATTAGCCAATAGAAATGGAGAAGTTAATACCGCTGCACAATTCAAAATAATTCAAGCCTTTTGTTTTTATCATTTAACATTGATGTTTGAGGATGTTCCATTTACTGAGGCTTTAGATACCGATATTTTATTCCCTAATAGTGATAGCCAACAAACCATATTAAAAGGAGTGGTTACCATGTTAGATAATGCGATGTCTAGTATCAATGAAGGGGATCCTAACAAAATATCTTCTGAAGATTTATTGTTTAAAGGTGATATGAATAAGTGGAAACTATTTGCCAATTCAATTAAAATAAAAGTTTTAATGGTTCTTGCCGAAAAAGATTCAGGTTATGCTGGTTCTAGATTGGAAACGGCATTTAATTCACCTCATGTTCAAGATTTAGGCAACGAAGTAAAATTAGATTATTACGATGATCTAACTAATGCCAATCAGTTTTACAAACTACATTTTCAGTTTGCAGGAGGTCAGAGTTTATTCTTCTATGCATCCAACCCTTTTATTGATCTATTAAGAGGAAGTAATGATCCTAGAATTGATATATTTTATGATAGACCTAGTGGTACTTCAGATCAAGTTCCTCATAGAGGAGTTGCTCCCGGATCAAGGTCAGCATTTACAGTTACTTCAGTTTTAAGCTTGCATTATATTTCAGCAACCTCCCCAGATTATTGGATAACTGCTGCAGAATTAAAGTTTTTAAGAGCAGAAGCAATACTAAGAGGTTGGATTAATGGAACAACCGAAGATGCGAATGATTATTACAGAGAGGGTATATTACTCAACATCGTTCATTTAAATAATATGTCTACTGTTCAAGCTTCAGGGAAAGGTGTAACGGTACAAGGCTTTGAAAATTACAATAATTCCTTACCAGATCTTCAAAACTTATCTAATGCAAATGCACTCTTAGCGGTTCATCAGCAAGGGTATATTGAGACTTTTAAAAGAGGTATTGATGCATGGACCTATGTTAGAAGAACAGGATATCCTTCTAATAGACCTCTTCCAGAAGACGCAACTTTATCTGATCATATCACTAGGTTACCTTATTCTCCAAGTGAGATTAGTTCAAATCCTAATAACCCGAGTCAGAAAACATTGGATGCACCGATGTGGTTTATGAACTCAAACTAACAAAAGCACATGAAAAGATTATTATATATAGTCATTGTATCAATCAGTCTATCCTTTCAGGGATGTGAACTATACGATACATATGCCGATGAAGTAAATGCAGAATTTATCGGTTCTACAGTTTCTTTTGAAACAGCTACAACAATTCCCGATTCTGTTAGGGAGAACTCTATTCCATTAAGCTTAGAAGTGGAAATGCCTTATGCTATTCAAACTTCAAGAGGAGTAGAAGTTACTTATGAATTTGAAGGAGACGCAACATTTGGAACAGATTTCACAGCTAAAGCGATCGAAAAAAATGATGCAAATTCTTCTGCTGTTGTAGAAAAATTTGCAACGGCAAACGGTGGGACATTTATTATAAAAAATAGAGAAAAAACTCAGGATGAATCTGGTGAACAAAGTTTTACGAACACCAGAAATACTGCAACCATTGAAATTTCTCCTTTAGTGGTCCAAGGGGTTGATAAACCTAATGGTAAGACGCTTAATGTGGTACTTACTAAAGCAAAAAACTTAGACGATAATACAGTGGTTACTGTTGGACAAGGAGGAATTAAGAAGGAATATAACTTATTGATAAGAGATATTCATTGCCCATCAGATTTGGATGGTACGTATAGTGCTCAAATTACAAAAGATGAAGGTATTGTTGATGTTCCCGATGTGACCATAACAAAAACAGCAGATAGTTCTAACCCTGATAACATATGGGGGTTGTATGAAATATCAAATGTAGCAGGAGATTTACAGGATATACCTTTTCAGATTATTGATCAATGTGGTGAATTTTTAGGTCCTTCTGATGATTATATTACAATTTCAGGTACTACATCATCGGATGGGAAAATAAGTTTGGATGTCCTTTTTTCAGATGGGATTACCACAAGGCAATGGACTTTATTCTTAACTAAAAATTAGACATCATGAAAAAAATAAACATCTCTTTAGTGATTATTTCCTGTCTGTTTTTAGTACATAACGGATGGGCACAAAATATTAAACAAATAGGGAAACCTCAGCCAAAGTTAATTACTGATAAGGCAATTTCATCTCCCAATAAACTTTTTGTTAGACTTAAAAACCCTACTGATATTGATATGGCCTTTATGGAGGCCAACCAAGATATATTCGTAGAAGCATCAAAAAGGAATTTATACAGACAGCTTACAGATAGCAGAGTTGCTTCTGTGTTAGAACCTATGAAGGTGTTAAAGAATTCTGTCTCAGATGTATTACAAATCACCTTAAACAATGAGAATGATTTGTATCGTTACATGCAAGAGTTAAAAGCGGACCCTAATGTTTTATATGTAGAAAATGTTCCATTACCTCAATCATTTAACAATCCAAATGATCCTTTAGCTAGTTCACAATATCATCTTAATCTAGTAGGAGCTATTGATGCATGGACTAAGTTAACAGACAATCCGAATACACCTCAAAATGATATTGTAGTAGCCATCGTTGATGATGGTGTACTGATTACTCATGAAGATTTAGCAGGAAACATTTTTATAAATGAAGGTGAAATTCCTAACAACGGAAAAGACGATGATTTAAATGGATTTATCGATGATTATCAAGGTTGGGATGCATCAGGCGATCAATATATTAATGGAGATCCTGATCCTAATCCACCTTCTGATCAAGCGAGTCGATACATATTTTCTCATGGAACGCACTGTGCGGGTATTTCAGCGGCTGTTACCGATAATGGTGTTGGGGGAGCTTCAATATCTAATAATAGAGTGAAAATTTTAGCTGTTAAAGCTACTTCTGATGATACTCCTAATGCTCGATTAATTACTCATGCAACTGAAGCATTAATGTATGCGATAGAAATGAGAGCGAATGTTGTGAGTATGTCATATGGCAGTTATTTCTATTCTGCAACAGTATCAAGAATGATTCGAGAAGCAACAGAAGACTACGGAATGTTCTTTGTAGCTGCAGCAGGTAATGATAATGTCAACTTACCAAGTTATCCTGCAGGGTATGATAATGTGATGGCAGTAGCTAATACTACTAGTAATGATGTGAAAGCACCTTCTTCACAATATGGTCCTTGGATTGATATTTCAGCGCCAGGTACAGATATTATTAGTACAGTAGCAGCAGATAATGGTTCGCCATCTGGAGATTACGCTCCTTATACGGGTACATCAATGGCTTGCCCGATGGTGGCAGGAGCAGCAGCATTTTTGTTAACTCAAGACTCTACGATTTCACCTTTGCAAATGGCTGCTTTACTAAAAGGAACAGCTACAGATATCAACCCAAGAAATCCAAATTATCAAAATAGCTTAGGAGCCGGAAGGATTAATATGGATGGAGCTATGGATGCATTATTATCTAGTAGACCAATTGCAGCTTTTGATATTTTATCAGATAACGGAATAGTGAATCAAGGAATTAAGTTTGTCAACCTATCTTATGCAACAGGGGCTACCTATGAATGGAATTTTGGTGATAGTCAAATAAGCACATCATCAGCGGATACAATAGAACATACTTATTCAGAAATACCAGAGTTAGAATCTTATATCATCACATTAAAAGTGACGGATGCTGATGGTAGATCAAATACATATAGAAGAGGCTTGAGAATGACCGATGGGCCCCCAGCTGGTCCTTTAGAATCTTTACCTTTCTCGACAGACTTTTTAACTGATACAGGTGGTTTTGTTACAGAAACAGCCTATTTAGATGGAGGAACTGGAAATGATGTTTGGGAATGGGCAAGAGCTAGAGGCGATGAATTATCTAGTGGAGACTCTACCGTGTGGATCACAACAGCACAAGGAGGAGTACCGAATAGATCTTATGCAGCCATGCTGTATACGCCTACTTTTGATATGACTGAAAAGTCTAAAGAATACAAGATTAATTTCATAAAGAGTATGGATATTACTTACTGTAATGCTCCAGCAGCATGTCAGATGCAATATACCATAGATAACGGAGGAACTTGGCAATTACTTGGTGAGGCCAATGATGGTCTAGGAACAGGATGGTACAATAAATCTCCAGAAGACGCTTGTGCTATTCATCCTATTATTTTCGAAGATCAAACAGGTTGGTTAGGAATTTTTGAAAATGACTCTACAGAATATAATGTATCCTTTTTGGCAGGGAATAATGTACGATTCCGATTTGTATACAGATATGAAGCCGCTTTCCAAATAGAAGATACTGATGATGGTTTTATGGTGAGAAACTTTGGAGTGACTAAAGTAGATCCAACTGCAGATTTTAATATTACTTCTGATGTAGAATACACTAATCGTACGGTTCAATTTGTGTATAATTCTGGTGGAGCAACATCATACAACTGGGATTTTGGAGATGGTAATACTTCTACAGATCAAAGTCCAACTCATATTTATGTTGATACTACAGGTGAATTTGAAGTAGAATTATACATCAATGGTGATCAAATGAACAATCATAAAGATACAATTCCAATCTTAGGAACGAAGTCGGTTCCATTTGACCTAGCAGATGGTGGTGATCTAGAATCAGATGAGTTACTTTTTTATGCAATGAATTTAGCAGGAACAGATCTAGAATTAGGCAATTCTGCCATTGCAGGAAAATCTGGAACAACATCTGGAAGTAAAGCTTATGTTCTAGGAGTAGATACTGCAGGCTATAGAGTACCATCAGGATTTTATCTATATACCTCTGTTTTTGATTTACCTGCATCAACAGCTACCACATCTAATACTCAACGTTTTTCTTTCAATTTGAAACAAGATGTGAAAGATAAAGTTGATGGTATGTACGTAGAATTTTCGAATGATTTTGGACGTTCATGGCGTTACTTAGGAGGTTTTACAGATCCATCATGGCACAATGAACTTTCTTCTGAAGATTACTGGGGAGGTGAAGGTTTACCATTGATGACAGGAAGTACCAACGATGAATGGGTAACTAAATATATTCCTTTGGCAGGGTTTGAAGGTGAACAAATTGCTTTTAGATTATTCTTTGTAGGGGCCAATCAAGATTCATCTGGAGGTATAGGTTTAGCTATGGATGATTTTAGGGTAGTAGATTATACACCTTCAATCACAGCTTTAAGGTATACTTCTGATAAAAATGAAGTAGGCTTAAACTCTCCTGTAACATTTACTAATACCTCTGATACCGATAGTACTCTAATTGGTTGGTATTTTGGAGAGGATGGAGATGCCACTCCTTCAATTATTTTTGGAGAAGGACCTCATGAAGTAGAATGGGCTGAAGAAGGAAGTAAAGATATAGTGATGTTTGCCGTAGGAACGAATGTACAGACTGAGTTTAGTAACGCAGTTAGGGTAGACGCTTCAATTACTTCTTTGGAAGATGAAATACAATCTTTAGGACCAATTTTATATCCTAATCCAAACAATGGGAATATGCTTTATTTTTCTTCTCAAAAGAATATCGGTCAATTAAGTTTGATGAAAACAACGGGGCAATCGGTAAAATCTTCAGTAGATTTAATTAATAATCAGTTAGATATTAGTGATTTAACTCCTGGTTTATATATCATTCAAATGGATATGGAAGACGGATCACGATATATTAAGAAATTCATTAAACAGTAGACTTATTTCTCCTGTTTGAAAAGTAATTCAGTAAAAAGGCTGCCACTTCTATAGTGACAGCCTTTTCTTTTTTCATCATGTACTGATGATAACACTTCAGTTCTTATTCAATTATTTCTTGATTAGAACTGTTTGTCAAATTCTGTTTTCTTACCTTTTTTCTTCGGTTTAGCATTCATCGTGTAATTCACACTAAATTCCACAATCGGTCCGTATCGATAATACGTTGTTCTTTGGTAAAATGTGTTCTCGTTTGAGTTTCTATCTTTACCGGTAGTATCTAAACCTTTAATATTGGATTGAAATATGTCATTCGCTCTACCTGTAAATGTCCAATTAGGTATTGTAGTTGGTTTGTAGACTAAAGCGATGTTTGACATATAAAATAAATCATTTTGTCCTTGAGCTGTTACTGTTGCCGATTGAACATCTATATCAAATACAAAACTTAAAGTTTTTGATAGCTCAGTATTTAGAGTAGACTTTAAGCTCCAGTTTAAGCTGCTTTGATCAATTGTTTGGCCATAAATAGAACCATTTATCGCATAGTGATACAAGGATCCTCCAACAAATAATTTCACTCTTTTAGCAATATTGAAGTTAGAGTTTAATTCCAAACCTAAAGATTGATCATCACCAGCATTGGTATAAGATCGCATCAATACATTTTCTCCTTCATTGACTACATTTACACGAAATACTGCATTTTCTACTCCTCTATAGAAAGCTGTTAAACCAATGTTTTGGTTACCAATTTTCTTATCAAAAGTAATTTCAGCTAGGTTAACAAATTCAGGCTGAAGCGTCGGGTCACCTACTTCATACACTTCAAAATGTCTTCTATAAAGGAAAGGAGCCATACTTTTTGTTGGTGGACGGTTGATACGTCTACTTGCCCCAAAAATTAATCTATTATTTTCATTAAACTCATAATCTAAGTTCAATGATGGAAAGGCATTTAATTGTTGAACAACAAATTCATCTTGTTCAGGTACATCAACTATTGGGAAGACTTCATAATTGCCAACCGTCATCACTTGATCTGTATATTCTAAACGCAGACCAGCTTTTAAGCTTAGTTTCCCGAAACTAGCTGAGTAGTCAACATAACCCGCATAAATATTACGTTTTAATTCATAGCTATTAGAATAAGGATGTTGTTCCCATGCTCCATTGCTTAGATTTAAAGTGTCGTAATTATAATTACCTGTTTGAGTAAGGAATTGAGGCTGTACACCAAAAGAGACACTTTGATTATCACTTATTGGCTTTTCGTAATCCAAAGAAAAACGAATGGCATGTAATGGCTGATCAGTAGTTTGAGTGTAATGTGTCAGTATAGTTTCTTGAGGCGTTTCTGTGCCTTTATCATATACTTGGTTTTTGTTATCCAAATCATCACCAAGGATAGAGTGTTCATAAACTAACCCTAAGTTTAATTTTGATTGATTATCAAACTTATGGAAAAAATCTAAATTCGCTGTATGGAAATCACCAAAACGATTATGAGTATTGGGATTGTAAATATATTCTTCAGCCCCGTCGATCATCTGACCATCTAAGTCTTTGTAATAGTTATGATATACATAATTTGCTGTACGTTTATTACTCTTGTGTCCGTAGAAATAAGAAGCTTTTAGAGATGTGTTGTCGTTAAAATCATACCCTACACCAGCGTTTGCAGAGTAGTTAACATGCCATTCAGGACGATCACCTGCAGCATCCATATGGTAAGTACCCGTTTTGTTACCGTTTTCATCTTTTTGAGTGATTTCAGATTCACCTTCACGGCGACCATCTACATTTCTACTCAAATAATTAGCACTAGCATTGAAAGTCCATTTATCTTTTTGATGTGTAATATTGAAATTACCTCCACCACGAACAGGTTCTGCACCATCTCTCCAAGGAGAACCACCGATCATACCACCAGCAGTTACAGAGGTGCCTTCTAATTCGGATTTATTTACGGTGATATTGATAATGCCAGCCTTTCCTTGTGCATCATATTTTGCAGAAGGTACAGTAATGACCTCAATATTTTCAATAGAACTTGCAGAGATTTGTGATAGAAGAGTAGAAGGATCTATTTGTGTAGGTTTTCCATTGACATAAACCATAAATCCTTGTGTGCCACGCACAGAAACATCTCCTTCAGGAGATACAGAAATTTGAGGAAGTTTATTCAACATATCAGTAGCTGTACCACTTCTTGCAGTTTCAAAATCTGCAGCATCATAGACTTTTCTATCAATTTTGGTTTGTACAGTTTCTTTTAGGTCTTTTACTACAATTTCATCTAATTCTTGAACATTAGGGGAAAGATATATCGAACCAATGTTGATGTTATTATCCACCTGAATTGATTTTTCTAGTGTATGATAACCTACAAAAGAAACTTCAATTTGATAATCGCCTTTTTTTACTTTTGGTAGTTCAAAATTACCATCGAAATCGGAGCTACTGAATGTAATAATTTCATTCTTTGCGTCTAACAGTTTAACAGTAGCATAAGGGATGCTTTCATTATTCTCTTTATCGATCAGTTGACCGTTAATTTGAAAATTTTGAGCATACAAAGCCACATTCATAAACATGAAAATGAAGGATAAGATAAGTCTCATTTTATTAGTTTAGTATTTAATTGGTTTATTTTAAGTAGTCAAAATCACTTGAATAGATAAATGATTTTAATATCACATTGCAAATTTGAGGAAAATAACGGATAGCTTAATTGTACATTTGAAAAAGATCACGATTAAAAATGTACATTTTGAAAGGGTAAGGGTCGTATTGATTTTTGTTAAGCATTTCTAAACTGTACAGGAGTGATTTCCACTTTCCTTTTAAAGTACCTTGTGAAGTGAGAAGAGTCTTTAAAATTTAAATGAAAGGCGATCTCACTTGCTGTCATATTGGTATAAAGAAGCATACGTTTAGCTTCTTTAATGATGTATTCACCTATAAAAGCAGAAGCAGAAATACCACAAGCATTCTTTACTATTGTATTTAAATTTTGAGGGGTAGTGTTCATTTCTTCCGCATAGTGATTGACACTATTGATAACTTTTTCTCCACTTTCCAACAACTCTTTAAAAACAATAAAAGTAGAAGAGTAATTCGATTGATTCTCTAGTTTAGGAGAGGATTCGGACAGAAATTTTGAAAACAAAGCTTTTAATAGACCTTCAATCACTCCTTGTTGGTATGGACCAATAGCTTTAACTTCTTTTGTCAAAAGCTCAAACAGTTGATTAATGGTAACCGTATCTTTTATTTGCAAGGAAGGGTGATGACTCAAAGCACCTATTAGATCAATTAAATCTTTATCAGTACTATTATCTAAAAAACCTTTTTTCATAATGATGACAAACCCTTCAGGATCACTTTTTAAATCCCAATGATGCATCTGATCCTTTTGTATAAAAAATAAGATAGGTTGATCGATTTGATAACAATCATAATCAATAGTATGGCTTCCTTCTCCTTTAAATAAATACACAATTTCCATGTATTTATGATGTTTATGAGGATTAGTTTTTCTTATACCAGAACGAAAAGGTTCAATTTTAATTTCTAAGTTATTATCAATTTTATTTTTCGTACGTAACTCCATTGTTTGATATGATTAAACATTGATCATCAAAAAAAGAAAAAAAAAGCGAGGACAATTTATGATTGCCTCGCTTTTTGAAAAAGAATTCAATTACAAAATACCATCTCCAACTTCTGTAGGAGCTTCGTATTGTTCTTCTAAAGTAGAATCAGGTTCTGCTCCAAACTCTCCAAAAACATCTGGATTGTATTTGCTACAGTCTAATTCTACACCTAAACTCATAGAAGGTTCAGGGAAGAATCCTTTATAATAATTTAATTCTTTACATAATTTTTTATCCTCATATACATCTTCCATAAAATAGGCAAATGCAGGTAAGGCTTGTCTAGCTCCTTGTCCGTATTTAATACTTCTAAAGTGCACCGAACGATCTTCAGCTCCACACCAAACACCAGTAACTAAATCGTTAGTGAAGCCCATAAACCAAGCATCTGAGAAATTGGCTGTTGTACCTGTTTTACCAGCTACGTGACTATTGTGTTTGAATTTATAACGATTTAAACGTAAAGCTGTACCTCCAGATTCTTCAGACGTACCTCTTAACATGTAAGTCATTAACCAAGCAGTCTTTTCGTTAAGCACTTCTTCTTTTTTAGGAGTAAATTCTTTTAATACCTTACCGTATTTATCTTCTATACGAGTCAAGAATTGTGGTTCAGTCCAAGTTCCTTTATTAATGAAGACAGAATAAGCAGTAACCATTTCGTAAACAGAAACATCTTCCGTTCCTAAACAAAGTGATGGAACACCTGCAATTGGTTTTTTATCATATCCTGTGATTCCTCGTTTTCTATCATCATCAGAAACCATGTAATTAAACATTTTATCTCTAATGAATTTGAAACCAAATTTATCACGGGCATATCTTGACAGGTTAGGAGCACCTAATTCTTTTACTAAGTAAGCTGCAGCAGTGTTGATAGAACGAGACATTGCTTGTCTTAAAGTATAAGTTTTACCACTATAGCTATCAGCATTTTTTGGTGTCCAAGGTTTGTCAGCCATTGCTTCCTCTGCCGTAAAAGTGATAGGCAAATCAGTAACAGGAGAACAAGGTTGGAAACGATCTTCTAACGCTTTAGCATATAGGAAAGGCTTAAATGTAGAACCAGGTTGTCTGTAACCTAAACGAACGTGATCGTACTTAAAGTATTTATAATTGATACCACCAACCCAAGCTTTTATATTACCTGTCTTAGGTTCCATAGACATCATACCTACTTGTAAGAACATTTTATAATAGCGAAGAGAATCATACGAACTCATTACGGTATCTTTTTCGTAGTTCGGGCTGTTCCATGAGAATACTCTCATTTTCTTCTTCACCTTTAATGCTTTGTCAATTTTTAATGAGTCACCAGCATATTGAGATCTTAACGATTTATAAACTGGAGTTCTACGAATAGACATTGGTAAAAAGTTAGGAATAACCTCGCCTTCTCTATCTCTCCAAGGATCACCTTCTCCTTTCCAGTGTTCATCAAATAATGTTTGCTGCTCGATCATATGTTTCTCGATAGCAGCTTCAGCATATCTTTGTACTCTAGAATCAATAGTAGAATATATTTTTAGACCATCACCGTAAAGGTCAAGTCCTTTTTCTCTACAGAAACGTTGAATATCTTTTACAACCTCTGCTCTAAAGTAAGGAGCCAAACCTTTGTTATGGTTCTCTACATTATATTCAAGGTTTAAATCTGTAATGATATATTTATCTCTGTCTGCTTCTGAAATAAAGTTATATTTTGCCATCTGAGCAATTACATTATTACGAACAGTAATTGCACGATCTGGATTGTATACAGGGCTAAAAAACGAAGGAGCTTGTAAGATACCTACCAATAAAGCTGACTGGGGAATGTTCAGACTATCAGGAGTAGTAGCAAAAAATGTTTGAGCCGCAGTATGAATACCAAAAGAGTTTGATCCGAAATCAACAGTATTTAAATACATAGTTAAGATTTCTCTTTTTGTATATGCTGTTTCCAATTCTACAGCAACAATCCATTCTTTAAACTTATTGATTACTAGATTGATACCTTTAACATTAGAAAGGCGTCCTTCTAGGTCTTCATCACGACGGATTTTGAAAAGGTTTTTAGCCAATTGTTGCGTGATAGTAGATGAACCACGTTTTTTACCTCCGGCTAAAATGTATTTACCTAAATAGTAAGGTACTGCTAGAGTTGCTTTAAAGTCGATACCAGAATGTTCATAAAAACGAACATCTTCAGAAGCTTCTAAAGCGTTTTTCAAATCTTCAGATAATTCTTCAAATTCTACTTTTTTCCTGTTTTCACGGAAATATTTACCTAGGAGTTCACCATCCGCAGAGTATAATTCTGATGCTTCATTACGATCAGGGTTTTCTAATACACTAGGGTCAGGTAATTTACCATAAAGGTTAAACCAGTTGTTTTTAAGAGATACTCCAAAGAATATAATAGATATAATACCTACAATAAAGAGGATCCAGAGTGCTTTAATCGTTTTTAAGTACATATATTAAAAAGTTCAGATCTTTTTCTAGTCTATATTTATCAATTTTAAAATTTTCGGCAATTTAATCAATTAAAAAAAAGTGACCTATTAATTGAATTATTACGAATTAAATTGAGATAAAATCGTTTAAATTTAAACTCAAATTATGAATTAATGATGGTTTTTAGAGAGATTAACTTCAAATTATTCTTCTATAGTAATATTATATTCATGATACCTGCCAGGAATATATCCATTTTTGAGTCGTGTTTCATTAATTTCTTGTAACATACCTTTCGCTATTTCATCGAATTCGCTATCAGGATATTTTTCAAGATAATCTTCTAAAGCCTTCTTAAAGATTTTGTAATATTTTGTTGTTCTCCCTATCAATAATACCCTTAAGAAACGCCCTTTAATTTCGAAATCACTTTCAGGATAATTAGTAAATAGTTCAGTTAACTTAATATCTGATTCATTGTAATTACCTTGGTTATAAAATTTATAAGCATCAGTATATAATTTCTCGATATATAATTCTCTTTCGTTGGTTTCTTTGATATAGTTTGGATTGACCAAAATCTTAGAATACAAACAATCGGGATAATGACTAATTAGATAATTTTTTGCTACATTTTCATCGCAGCTATCATCGGTTTTACATATAACATAAATGAGGTAGGCAGCCTCATGAGCCATTTCATGTTGTGGATGTTGTTTGACCATTCTAAAGAAATTCTCTAGAGCGAGGTCATTCATTTTCATTCTATACAAGTAGGTTTTACCCAAGCCGAATACACCATCACCTAATTTTGTGTTTATTTGTGCTAATTCATCGTCGGAAGTTGGAATTTCAGCAATTCTATCATCTAAAGACTTTAAGTCAGCAAATAGGTCTCCTTCATTTTCTCCTTCCTCATTACCTTCTTTATTTTTTTCCCCTTGAGCGTTTCTTCTGTTATTATTGGCGTTCTGATTTCCTAAATTAACTTGGTTGTCGTTGAAATCCATTTTATTAGAACGTCTCCAATTATCTTCGAGAGGTCTTGATCCCCAATTTCTCAAGAATTGAGCTTTACCTTGAGCAATAGCATTTGTATTATAAAAGTAAAATTCTTTAGATTCTTGATTACTAAATGATCCAGAAGAAGAAGTGGCAGGTTTTTGTTTCTTTTTTTCATTTTCTACAGCATATTGTTGCCTTAGAATGATTTCTTCTCTTTCCTCTTCTATTTCTTTTTCAAGGAACTCTTTACGTTCCTCTTCATTCATATCATATAGCTTTAATAGTCTTTCGTTTTCTTCAACTATTGCAGTGTATTTTGCTAATTCTTGAAGGTTTTCTGAACGAGCTTTAATATCTTCAAAACCATACACCGATTCATTAAAGTTCTGCACAGCACTATCATAGTATGCAGCAGCTTTTATGTAATCTTGTTTTTGATCATAATAGATCTTCCCTGACTCTAAATAAGAGTGCCCTTTTTGTGTTTGGTTTGTAGTACTTACTTGCACCGACTCATTAAAAAAATGTAAAGCCTTATCATAATCAGGTTTTCTCATTTCGAATTGAGCTTTCTCGTAGTAAATTTTATCACGATAGTCCCAATAGTTGTGATCCTTCAGTTTTTTCTCGAAGTATTTATCAATTTTCTTTTGTTGCTTTTGATCATCGAAATTCACAGGCTGCATACTACGTGCACTAATGTCTGATTGAAAATCTAATTCATTGGTTTTTGAGATTTTCCTTGATTTACTGTAGTAGACATAAGAGTTGTTTATGTCTCCAATTTTTTCATGAAGTTGACCAAGAATAAAGTAGTATCTAGACCTGTATATTTTTTTATCCTCTAAATCTGCCGCGACTCTTAAATGTTTGATAGCCTCTGGATAGAAGTTGTTGTTTCTAAAATAGTGAGCAAGATTTAAATGATAGTTTTTTGTATTTTCTTTATTGTAGGGTGTTTTCTGCTGTTTGATGATGTCGAGAACTAAATTCATATTGGCTTCTTCTTTTGTTTCAATAAACATTCTAAGAAGAGCATTTAATGCAGCATGTCGACTATTTTCATCTTGAAACTTTGAATTGATAAACTTAAAAGTGGTCAAAGCATTTTCGTAATCACCTTTGTACAGACGTACCCATCCAACTAATAAATAACACTCATCAATAAAATCGCTTGATTTATGAAATTTGATAGGGCGTGAAGCTTTAGTGATTACGTAATCAAGATCTTCTTTATAGGTAAGAGTAACAGTTGTATCTATCGGGATTAGAATGGATAATACATCATTATAATCATCTTGATGTGCTTGAAAAAGTTCTGTTTCAAATTTATTCATCCCTTCTCTTGCCAAAAAGTAAGAATTGTAATGAGTGGCAGTATTATGATAATAATGACAAGAGGTAGTAGCACCTAGCATCAGAAATAAAACGACCTTAAGGACGAAAAAATAAGCTCTATGTGAAAAAATATGCGTCATTATGATGAGCAGATAAAATCTATAATTATGATTGTTTTTATTAAAGCTTTTTTGTTTGCTTTCTTTTCATTTTACATCAATTTACTTTTATATAAACTAGAAGTTGATTAAAATCGAGTGCAATTTTAATGTGAAATGAAATATTGTGAGGATTATGAAAAATCCTTCTTACCATCAAATTTACATTTTTTTATCATCCAAAAAGTTATAAAAATTCAATAGTTGATAGAAAATGTATATAAAGTGACGATTTATTGTAATTTTACAATTTGTATCCTTCTTAAACAAGAAGAAAAATTAATGAAAAAACAAGGAAAGACGTTATCGGAGTGGCTGACCACTCGATTTGTTTTAGTAGTAAGGGATGAAGAAACCTTCGCAGAAAGGGCCGCATATAGATTTAGTTATGTAAAGATACTATTGGTATTAGGGATGATTTTTTCTGTTTTAGGTGTATTGAGTTTTTTTCTTGCAACGACTTTGTTGTCTAAGATTTTTGATCCAAGAGTGGCTTATCGTGAAACTGATAGAAAGCTAATAGAGATGGAAAGGTCTTTAGACTCTCTGAAAATTGCTTCTAATGAAAAAGATGTTTACATGGCAACTATTAAAGCTGTCATAGACGGAGAGGTGGATAATGAAGAGGACTATAAAGCAAAGATTGTCAATACCGATGAAGTAAGTGATATTCAAGTTGACTTAAAAACTATTGATCCTGTAGATTCAGTTTTTAGAAGTGAATTTGAAGGAGTAGAAATCAATCCAACTTCTGTAATAAATAATTATTCAGGTATAGAAAATGTATTTTTCTTTCCTCCGGTATCTAACGGAGTATTATCAAAAACATTTAATCTTAAAGAATCTCATTTTGGTGTCGATGTATTGGCAAAAAGAAATGAAGGGATAAAAGCAATATCTGAAGGAACTGTTATTTTATCTTCTTGGACACAAGACTCGGGTTATGTTATTGGTATACAACATAAAGGACAGGTAATTTCCTTTTATAAACATAACTCTGTTTTGTTGAAAAAAGTCGGAGAATCAGTAAGAGCAGGAGACATTATTGCCATTATTGGTAATAGCGGAGAAATGACTGACGGTCAACATTTACATTTTGAATTATGGTACAATGGAATCCCGGTAGACCCCGTGGATTTTATTGCATTTGAATAGATAAACACATTAGGATTGTACTCTAACCTAAAAAAAAACGATTATGGGATTATTCGGGAATAACGAAGAAAAAAGTGTTGCCCCAGCACCGGTAGGAGGTAATGCAACAAACAATACCATTGGACATGGAACCACTTTAAAAGGTGATGTAGAAACACATGGTGTCCTTAGAATGGATGGTAAATTAATTGGTAACCTTCAATGTCATTCAAAATTCTTTTTGGGTAATGATGGTCAAATTGAAGGAGATGTTTTTGCTCAGAACGCAGAAATCGAAGGTGAAATACATGGACGTATTGAAGTAGCCGAAAATTTAGTTTTGAGAGGATCTGCAGTTATTCATGGAGATATCATCACAAAATCATTAACTATCGATCCAGGTGCAGTTTTTAATGGTACTTGTAAAATGAGTAATGAAAAACCATTATTGACGAGCACTACATCAACTACTCAAGAAACTGTGAATGCAGTAGACAAAAAAGAGAAAGTTGAAGATGGATCAGCCGAATAATAATAAGTCTTCAAAAAAAAAGGCAAATAAATACTCTACTTTTGTAAAGTATTCCTCTGTAAGTACAGAAATGATCGTCACATTATTGATTTGTGCTTACGGAGGAAAATTTTTAGATGAGTATTTTTCTACTTCGGGACCCTACTTTACGATAGGATTTTTACTCTTCGGAGTTTTCGCTTCCCTCTTTATTTTAATCAAAGGGTTGCAGAAAATATCTAAAAAAGGACCCGATAATGAAAAAAAAAGGTAAAGTTGACAATTTTCTAAAAAAATGACGCTAGTCATTTTGAAGTTTAAATTCGTTTACCTTATGTTTGCACTCGATTCCAGTCAGTAGGATTGGAAAATTAATAATGCATCTAGATTTTCGAACACGCTTCTATTTAGGTTTGTTTACAGTTTCACTTATTTTTTTTCTAAGCATACTGTTAGCATCCAATCTTGGAGTAGATTTAGGCCGCTTTATATATCATGAATTAATTTTCAATATAGTTTTAGCGGTAATGTCATTTGAAATAACGTGTTTAGGAGCGGATACCGGAAACGGTCCAACTTTTCACACTTTCTATATGGCAACAGTCTTGATCCGATTAGTATTATCATTGACTGTGTTTATCTTGTTTTTTTTAAAAGCAAATGCAGGCAAAGCAGAAAAGTTAAGCTTTATTTTATGCTTCTTCTTTTTTTATTTTGCTTACACAATTTTTGAAATTATTTGCTTATATCATAAGTTGCAGGGTAAATCCGAAAAATGAGTGATTTTATAAGAATGAAAAGTAATTATTTATCTTTTTACAGCCGTCTAGCAATGCTAGCAGTGCTTTTTGCAGCACTATTACAAACTTCTACACTATTGGCTAGCGATGGTCACGAAGAAGCATCAAGTAGTGATTATGATCCAGTAGAGACCATCCTTCATCACGTTAAGGACGAACACCACTGGTCATTATTTACAACTACAGACGAACAAGGACACGAACATCACTACGGTATTTCCTTACCTGTGATCCTTTATGTACCAGGTGGAGGTTTCGAATTCTTCTCTTCAGGAGATTTCTTACACCATGCAAAAGTAAAAGGTAATTATGGTACTTACGTAAATCATCACGAACACATTGTGAACGCAGATGATGAGCACCAAGTTATTTATGACTTTTCATTAACTAAGAATGCAACATCAACCGGTTTATCAGTAATCGTATTGTTGATTTTATTCTCAGCTATCTCAAAAGGATACAAAAAGAATGTAGGGAAAGCACCAACAGGTGTACAATCTTTCTTTGAACCACTTATTGTCTACATGAGAGACGAAGTGATTGCTCCTAACTTAGGAAGTAAGACAGATAAATTCCTTCCGTACTTAATTACATTGTTCTTCTTTATTTTAATCAACAACTTGATGGGCTTAATCCCAGGTGGTGCCAACTCATCAGGTAATATTGCTTTCACAATGACTTTCGCTGTGATGACGTTCCTTGTAGTGAACTTCAGCGGTAACAAGCAATATTGGGGACACGTATTTGCCACTCCAGGTGTACCTTGGTGGTTGTCTCCTATTATGATTCCAGTAGAGATTATTGGTTTATTTACTAAGCCAATTGCCCTTATGCTTCGTTTGTTTGCCAACATCACAGGTGGTCACATCGTATTGTTGTCATTCATGTCGCTAGTATTTATTATTGGTAAAGTTTGGGTTGGAGGAGTAGCTTCACTTATTATCATACCATTGTTCTTCATGGAGATATTTGTAGCCTTCTTACAAGCATATATATTTACGATGCTTTCAGCACTGTTCATTAGTTCAGCAGTAGCAGAACATCATTAAAAAATCTTGCAATTTGCTGAAATTAAGTTAATTAATTCTTATGCAAGTTGTTAAGTATAATCAAATGAATGATATTCGCGCAAGCGAAAGCTTCATATACGTTTCTTTTTATAAACTTTTTAAACAAAATTCAAATGTCATTACTTTCAATCTTATTAGAAGTAAGTGGTAACGTAGGTCAATTAGGTGCAGCTATCGGTGCTGGTCTAGCAGTATTCGGTGCCGGTATCGGTATCGGTAAAATCGGTGGTAACGCTGTTGAAGCGATGGCACGTCAACCAGAAATCGCTGGTAACCTACAAACTGCAATGATTATCGCAGCAGCCTTGATTGAAGGTGTTGCACTTTTCGCAGTAGTAGTTTGTCTATTGATCGGTTTAGGTTAATCCTAAATTCAAGAAACATTTTGTTTGGATATCCATCGCATCAGGGGTTTGCCCGGCGGTGGGTATCTTTCAACAAAGAAACGTCAGAACGCTCACGCAAAAATTTTAAGAGATGGATATTATAACTCCTGGTATAGGTCTTTTATTTTGGAACACATTATTCTTCTTAATCGTATTCGCGATTATCGGAGTGAAGATCGTTCCAGTAATATCAAAAGGTTTAAAAGATAGAGAAGAGTCTATCGATAATGCTCTTAAGGCAGCTGAACAAGCAAAAGCAGACATTGCTAACCTAAAAGCTGAAAACGAGAAAGAGAAAGAAAAAGCTCGTGCTGAGAGAGAAGAAATCATTACTTCTGCTAAGAAAAAAGCAGATCAAATGATTACTGAAGCAACAGAACAAGCGAAAACTGAAGCGAAGAAAATCGTGGATGACGCTAGAAGTTCTATTGATGCAGAAAAAAGAGAAGCGTTGGCTGAAATCAAAGGTGTTGTTTCTGAACTTTCTTTAGATATTGCTGAGAAAGTTATCCGTAAGCAATTGTCTGATGATGCCGCTCAACAAGAACTTGTAGCCAAGTTAGTTGAAGACGCAAATATCTAATTTTTTGAGAAACATGCGTTTTTACGCTGTATATAAATCATAACCATGAGTGCAGAATCTAGAGTAGCAACACGTTATGCAAAAGCTTTTGTCTCTGTGGCCTCGCAAGAAGGAAATCAGGATGCGTTGTATGCTGATGCAGAGTTAATCATGACTACCCTCGAAGGTAGCCGTGAGCTATTAAATGCTTTGAGTAGCCCAATTATTAAAGCTGAGAATAAAGCAGCTATCCTTAAAGAGATTTTTTCATCTAAGGTAACTGATCTTACTAATAAACTTTTCAACTTAATTGTTGATAAGAATAGAACTTCGGCTTTATATGAAATCGTTATTGCTATCAAAGCTGAATTTGATGCAATAAAAAATATTCAAAGAGCTACTGTAGTTACTTCTACTCCTCTTAATGCCTCTACTAAAGAAGCATTAGTTGCGAAGGTGACAAAATCTACTGGTAAGACAGTGGTATTGGACGAAAAAGTAGATGCCTCTCTTATCGGTGGTTATATTTTAACTGTTGGCGACAAGCAATTAGATTGCTCTGTGAAGTCTCAGTTACAACAATTGAAAGTAGCTTTCAATTAGTATTATAAGTATCCTCGTAAGAGAGTGATACTTTTTTTAATGAAGAATAGTCAAAATTCAAATCCAGATACAAAATGGCTCAAGTAAGACCAGACGAAGTGTCTGCGATCCTGAAGGAACAACTTACAGGTTTCAAAGCTTCTTCAGACTTAGAAGAAGTAGGAACAGTATTGGAAGTAGGTGACGGTGTAGCTCGTATTTACGGCTTGCTTAATGCAGAAGCTGGCGAGTTGATCGAATTCGAATCAGGTGTCGTAGGTATGGTATTGAACCTCGAAGAAGATAATGTGGGTGCCGTAATTATGGGTAAGTACACAGATATCAAAGAGGGTGATACAGTAAAACGTACTAGACGTATTGCATCTATCAAGGTAGGTATGGGTATGTTCGGACGTGTTGTTGACGCGTTAGGTAACCCTATCGACGGTAAAGGTGAAATCGAAGGTGATTTGTACGAAATGCCTATCGAGCGTAAAGCTCCAGGTGTATTGTTCCGTCAGCCAGTAGATGAGCCGATGCAGACAGGTATCAAATCAATTGATTCAATGACTCCGATTGGTCGTGGTCAGCGTGAATTAATTATTGGTGACCGTCAAACAGGTAAAACTGCGGTAACGATTGATACAATCATTAACCAAAAAGAGTTTTTCGATAAAGGCGAACCTGTTTACTGTATTTATGTTGCTATTGGACAAAAAGCATCTACAGTATCTACAATTGTTACTGCTTTAGAAAAAGCAGGTGCAATGCAGTATACTACTGTTGTAGCTGCCAATGCTTCAGATCCAGCTCCTATGCAATACTTTGCTCCTTTCGCAGGTGCAGCAATTGGTGAGTTTATTCGTGATACTGGACGTCCTGCTTTAGCTGTTTATGATGACCTTTCAAAACAAGCTGTAGCATACCGTGAAGTATCTTTACTTCTTCGTCGTCCTCCAGGACGTGAAGCATATCCTGGTGATGTATTCTACCTTCACTCTCGTCTTTTAGAGCGTGCATCTAGAATCAACACTTCTGATGATATTGCTAAAAATATGAACGACTTGCCTGAGTCAATCAAGCATTTGGTAAAAGGTGGTGGATCTTTAACTGCCCTTCCAATTATTGAAACTCAGTCTGGTGACGTATCTGCATATATCCCTACGAACGTGATCTCAATTACTGATGGTCAGGTATTCTTAGAAACTAACCTATTTAACGCTGGTATTCGTCCAGCAATGAACGTAGGTATCTCAGTTTCTCGTGTAGGTGGTAACGCGCAAATCAAAGGTATGAAAAAGGTATCTGGTAAATTGAAAACTGACCTTGCTCAGTTCCGTGAACTAGAAGCCTTTGCAAAATTTGGTTCTGATTTGGATGCTGCAACTAAGCTTACTATTGATCGTGGTCGTAAGAACACAGAAATCTTAAAACAAGCTCAGTTCTCTCCTTATTCAGTAGAAAAGCAAATCGCTATTATCTGGGCAGGTTCAAACGGTATTACCGATCCTGTAGCAGAAAATAAAGTGAAAGCTTTTGAAAACGAATACTTAGAAGTTCTTGAAACTAAGCATAAAGATATGATGAATGAAATCGCTGCAGGTAAATGGAGTGATGATCACATAGCTGTGTTTAGAAATGTTGGTGAAGAGGTAGCTCAAAACCACAAGGCTTAATTATAATATGCAATTAGCAACAGTAATGTATACATTTCTGTTGCTAATTCACTTTTATTACTCAATAGAAAATGGCTAGTCTTAAAGAAGTAAAAGAGAGAATCTCCTCTGTAGACTCAACGCAACAAATCACAAAAGCCATGAAAATGGTTTCTGCTGCAAAAATGCGTAGAGCACAAGACCGTGTGATTGGTATGCGTCCTTATGCTGATAAGTTGGCGTCTATCCTTGAAAACGTTACTGAGGCACTTGGTACTGATTTCTCTAGCCCATTCGTTGAGGCTCGTGAAGAAGTGAATAGCGTTCTTGTAATTGTAGTTACTTCAGATCGTGGTTTGGCAGGTGCTTTTAACTCGAATATTCAAAAAGAAGCTACTCGCTTGGTGAATGAGGAATACTCAAAACAACAACAAGCAGGTAGAGTTGAAGTATTAGCAGTCGGTTCTAAAGGAGCTGATTTCTTTAAAAGAAGAGGTTATCAAGTGAATAACGAGTTTATGAACTTGTTCCATAACCTAGAATTTGAAGGAGCTAGAAAAGCTGCTGAATATGCTATGGATGGCTATATTTCAGGAAAGTTTGATAAAGTTGTAATGGTGTATAACGAATTCAAAAATGTGGCAACACAAATCGTTAGAGCTAAACAATTTTTACCTTTCGCTTTAGAGGAAAAAGAAGTGCAAGAAGATAATGGTCAGGAAGCTGATTATATCTTTGAGCCAGAGAAAGAAAAAATTCTTTCTGAATTGATCCCTAAAACATTAAAGGTAAACTTCTATTCGCACTTACTTGATTCGAATGCGGCAGAACATGGTGCTCGTATGACGGCGATGGAAAAGGCAACAGAAAATGCTGGAGAATTATTGAAAGCATTGAAGTTGGATTACAACAGATCTCGTCAGGCAGCAATTACCAACGAAATCCTAGAAATTGTGGGTGGTGCAGAAGCACTTGCTGGCAATTAATAAGAAATAAAGCTGTAAAGCTAGAAGCTCTCATCTGTAAAGACGAGAGCTTTTTTTTATTTAAAATGTATTCCAAGAATAGATTTTTTGAATGTTCTCATGTTCTTCAAAATACCCTAAACTAGCTTCTGTAATTTTCGTTGAATGTAAATTGATAACTTCTAAATACTTTAATTCAAGTAGTAATTCTACCCCTTTATCGGTAATTGGATTATTACTTAAATTCAATTTCCTTAACTCAGAGTACTTAGAAATGATCTTTAAACTCTCATCATCTACTTTATGATTTTTAAGATCTAACCAAACAATATTATTTTTTATGGTTGATAAATCATTGATGAAGTCTTTGATATGATTTGTTTTAATAGGTAGAGTGACATCATAAGCAAATGTTCCCGGCACTAATTCTCTAATTTGAAATCCTTTTTCTCTTAATCTATCAATACTACTTTTCTCAATTTTATTTAAAGTAATTTGATCATTTGGAAGAGCAGAAAAACCAAGAGAAGTCATAAAATAAGTATGAAGATCTTCTTCTATTTCAAGATCAGAATATAGTGTATCGAAACTCCCTTGCCCTTGATTAATCCATAAAGTTAATAACGCAATTTCTTCATCACTTAATTCTTTCTTACCCTCAGGAGGCATTACGTCTTCATGGCCGTGAGGTAGACTTACTCTTTGGATCAGAGAACTACTTTTAGCATTGCCAGGTATAATAAATCCCCCATTCTTACCACCTTTTAATATGTCATTTTTACTTGAAAGTGACAACTGACCTTTCTTTTTATCTTGATTATGACAACTGATACATTTTGCCTCTAATAATGGTTTGACTAAATGTCCATATAAAATAACCTCATCAGGAGAATTAGCTAAAGCATATTGTTCTTGATTTGAATCTCCTATTTGAATGGGAGAATATTGTGTGAGATAGGTTGATCCATGTGTTAAGTTACCACCAAGGTGCCCCGTATAAGACATTACCACAATGAGTAAAAAGAGAAATACCGGGTAAATTGATTGGTGGATTACTTTATTTTTAAGGAAGAAACAGCCAAAAGCAATGAGTGTGGTAATAATACCTCCCCATTGATGATAGTCAAGAGTTGTAGTATTATAATCATCTCCTGATTGACCTAAAAGATAACCAAGGATACAAGTGAAAATAGCACTGAAACCGCCTATCAATAAAGTAAATGATATTACTTTATCAGTTTCTTTTAACCACTTTAATCTTGTTGCAATTTCTAAGAACATTGCCATTAGTAGAATACCAATTGGCAAATGAACAAGTAACGGATGAAATCGACCGATAAATATTGAAAAATTTGAAAAATCCATTCTATTAAAAACTATAAATCAATTATTAATTTGAGTTAGGAGTTAGGAGTTAGGAGTTAGGAGTTAGGAGTTAGGAGTTAGGAGTTAGGAGTTAGGAGTTAGGAGTTAGGAGTTAGGGCAACCATAACACCTAAATAAATTTTGATTAAACTTTTATCACCCTTAAATTCCTAGTTCCTAGTTCCTAGTTCCTAGTTCCTAGTTCCTAGTTCCTAGTTCCTAGTTCCTAGTTCCTCTACACTCTTTCCAGTTTCAACGGAGCAGTTTTATTCGCATTCCATTGACAGACATACAAATTCTTATCTTCATCAATACATACATCGTGACCGTGGAAGATTGGTTTATGTTCGAGTTGAAAAGAAGGAGCTAAGGCACCATTATCTTCATATTTAGGGGAGGTTCCGCCTGGGTTAGAAACTACTTTATCACCTTCTAAAATAGTCACAAATCCAGTGTGCTTCGTCCAATCATATCCTCCCGCATTGGTAGGAGAGGACCAACAAACACCTGCATATAAGTTTTGATCATCAAATACAGCACGGCACATATACATGTTTGTTAGCTTTAATTTTTTGACAAATTTTCCATCTAGTGTATACCATTTATAGGTACTTTCATTTCTTGATGAACAGCACAGAAGTGGGTTTAAAGGATCACGTTGATCTATTGTGACCCCGTGTGCATTAAATAAATTATAGTCATTGTCTTTATTATCATGTCCACCCCAATGTCTGATATACTTTCCATGTTGGTCGTATTGTATAATAAAGTCTTTACCATAACCGTCAGCAACATAGATATCACCATTTGGCCCTACGGCAACTTCTGTAGGACAGAAATGATCACCAGGTTGATAAATACCAATGGTCTGAGGATGCCCAATGTCAAAAACTACCTGACCATCTACAGTGGTTTTTGTCACTCTACCATTGTGGTGAATCATCTTACCTCTTCTATCTAAATACCAACCGGAATCTGTGAGATAAAGAAAATCGTCTTCACCTTCTTGAGATAATGTTAACCCATGCCCTCCGGGATATGCTGTTCCCCAATAATCCAGCAGTTTTCCTGATTTATCGAAGATGATAATATTATTATCAGTATGATCCCCCATCATTATAAGTCTCCCTTTAGAGTCCATCACCATTTCGTGGCAATTCAATAAAGGATTTCTGACACTACTGATGTTTGCCCAATCTCTTTTTAATTTATATTGATAGTCACCATGACCTAAAATCTCTTCTTCCTTCTTCTTTCCTTTCAGAATATTGAAGCTATATAAAGGAGTTGATAAGGCACCACCTAAGACAATTCCACTTTTTTTTATAAAGTCTCTTCTAGAGTTCATTTCATTCCTATTTTAAAATCCTTGATATTAGTTTAAGCTAAGATGTCTTTGACCACATTTCCATGTACATCAGTCAGTCTAAATCGACGTCCTTGATGTTTAAATGTGAGCTTTTCATGATCAACTCCCATAATGTGCATTAGAGTAGCATGGAAATCATGAACATGAACTGGATCTTTGACGATGTTATAACTGAAATCATCTGTTTCACCATAAGTCATACCTGCTTTAACTCCAGCTCCAGCCATCCACATAGAAAAACATTTTGGATGATGATCACGTCCATAATCATTGGCAGTAAGTTTACCTTGAGAGTAAACCGTTCGACCAAATTCACCTCCCCAAATAACTAGAGTGTCTTCTAATAGGCCTCTTTGTTTCAAGTCTTTTAATAACGCAGCCGTTGGCTGATCAGTAGTTTTACACTGATGTTTAATTCCGCCAGGTAAACCAATATGTTGGTCCCAACCTTTATGATATAATTGAATGAATTTGACGTCTTTTTCTAAAAGCCTTCTTGCCATTAAACAATTGGCAGCGTAAGTACCCGGAGTTCTACTATCAGGCCCATACATATCAAATACATGATCGGGTTCATCGGACATATCTGTTACTTCAGGAACAGAAGTTTGCATTCTGAAAGCCATTTCATATTGCTTTATTCTTGCATCTATTTCAGGGTCTCCAAAAGCAGAATTTTGTACTTCATTCAAATCCTTCAGATACTCCAACATATCTTCTCTATCTTGATGATGATAGTTTTCTGGATTATTTAAAAACAGAACGGGGTCTTTTCCAGATCTAAATTGTACACCTTGATGTTGAGTAGGCAAGAAGCCATTTCCCCAAAGTCGAGCATATAACGGCTGACCGCCTCCACCAGAGTTAAGTACTATAAATGAAGGAAGGTTTTTATTGTCTGATCCTAAACCGTAACTCATCCAAGAACCAATGGAAGGTCTCCCAGGTAGTTGATGACCTGTTTGAAAGAAGGTAATAGCAGGGTCATGGTTGATTTGTTCAGTATACATCGATTTGATGATACATAAATCATCAACCACATCTGCAGTATGAGGCAGTAATTCACTTACCCAAGTTTGTGATTTACCGTGTTTACTAAATTTAAATTTTGAAGGAGCAATAGGTAAGGACGATTGTTGGGCACTCATTGCTGTCAAACGCTGACCTTGTCTAACAGAAGAAGGTAATTCCTGACCAAACATATCAGAAAGCTTGGGTTTATAATCAAATGTTTCAAATTGTGATGGACCACCACTTTGAAACAAATACACTACTCTTTTAGCTTTCGGCATAAAGTGAGGTAATGAAGACATAATATCTTCAATTCCTTTAGGTGGAGGAGTTGATTTTGCAAATAGCTTATCCATTCCAAATAAAGAACCTAAAGCAGCTGCTCCCAATCCCATAGAAGTGGTTTGCAAGAATTTCCTTCTATCCATTTTCTTTTCAATAGATTGAAGGTCTTTATTATTGGATCTAATTTTCTTATGATTACACATGATTATCTTCTAGTAATAGTAGCGTCAGAATTTAATATTACACTGGCCACAATAGCATTGGCCACAACAGTTGATTTAGGAAGTTGATTATCTACTTGATAATGCCCCATAGTGAGCCACCCTTTTGTTTTTTCAGGGTGATTTTCAAAACGATCTTTTTCCTTTTTATGTACCTTCAGTAAAATCTCTAATTCCTTTTTAGATATATTTTTACCCGTTAGCTTTTGATAGGTAGCAGTAATACCCAATTCTAATTGATCATGTAAAGAGATCTCTTCACCCAATTTTCTACATGCTTCTATGTAGGTAGGATCGTTGAGTAAAACTAATGCTTGAAGAGGCGTATTGGTTTTTTGTCTTCTTACGGTACATTCACTTCTATCAGGTTGATCAAAAGTGGCTTGAGTTGGGTTAGGGATAGTCCTTTTCCAAATAGTGTAAAGTGATCTTCTATAAAGTTCGTTTCCTTCTCCCTGTTGGTACTTTCCGCCATTCATTGCCCAAAGTCCTTTAGGTTGATAAGGATGTACTGATTTCCCACCCACATCTTTGATCAATAAACTACTTGCTTGAAGTGCATTATCTCTCATCATTTCAGAGGTTAATCTAAATTGAGGACCTCTTGCTAATAGTATATTATCTGGATCTTTTTCTCTCATTTTATCCGAGCATAAGCTACTCTGACGATAAGTAGAAGACATTACTATCATTTTGTTTAGCTTCTTGATATCCCAACCACTTTCGATGAAGGACGCGGCCAAATAATCTAATAATTTAGGATGTGATGGTAATTTACCTTGGTTTCCAAAGTCCTCAGTAGTTTCTACAATCCCTTTACCGAAGAAATTTTGCCAGTAACGGTTGATTGCTACTCTTGCAGTTAAAGGATGTTTTGGATCGGTTAACCAACGTGCCAATCCTAAGCGATTTTTAGGAAGTTCATCAGAAAACTCAAGAATGCTTTTTGGGGTATTCGGATAAACTTTTTCACCATAATTATCATATACACCTCTTTTTAAGATATAAGCTTGTCTTGGGGTATCCATTTCTTTCATCACCATTACTTCTTGAATAGTATCCATAGTGATGTCTAGCTTTTTCTTTTCTGCTAAATATGCTTTTGTAGCGTTTTGGTAATTATGAGATTTATTATTGATGAAATAATCCATTAATAGCACCTTTTCTTTTTGATTCAGCTCCGTATGATTTTTACTCAATAGAGTTTTAAATTGCTTTTTACTGTAAAGTTGTAACACCTCTAATGGAGTGATATTTCTAGAGAAAACTTCCACCTGATCAACCTTAGAATTCTTTAGACCTAAACCTCTCCATCGAGCGCCAATTTGTAATCCTTTTTCAATCGGATGAGCATAAATGATATCTTCATAATCATGGAAAATGATACTTTTTTGAAGGTTATCTTTCTCCACTTCCATTGGTGATTTTTCTCCATTAATATATAGTGATACACCACTTGCAGCACTATTTCCATTATTTGTCATGCATACATGAACCCACTCATCTCTAGGAATATCAGTTGTAGAATTTTTGATGATAGCATTTTCAGGATACGTATGTGCTAGAATAGTCTGCAGTTTTCCATTATTTAAGTACAAAGTATATCCTTTCATGGAGTGTAGCATCACCGCTTGGTTTTTATGGAAAATCACCCCTTCTTTTAATTCTTTAGGAATATTGACCCAAAGACTAATTGTAAAAGGATCATTTCTATCATAAATTCCAACAGGTTTTAAATCGATCCAAGCATCACCATTCAATTCAACCCCTCTACCAAATTTCCCATCAGCATAGTTTGCCACCTCTTTTTTCGAAAATTGACGATCCATTTTAGCTTTCTTACCTGTTTTTGCATTCACTAAACTGTTGTCTAATTTAAATTCAGCTACACGATCTTTATTGATATTACTTTCTTTGATTTTTTGATAACCATTGGTCTCTATCCATTTCTGAGCTAAAGGCGTCTCGCTGCTATGCACTTCTTTTTGATGTTGCTCTTTTGAATCAATAAGCTTTTTGAGATAGGTGATTACTTCTTCTTGTTCCTTAGAAGGTAACATTAAAGTAGGAACAGGAATGTCGTCTGGGTCCCAAGAAATCTGACCTGTTTCATTTACATTATTGAAAAAGCTATAAAACTCGTAATAATTTTTTTGAGAAATAGGATCATATTTATGATCATGACATCTAGCACATGCCAATGTTAAACCCATCAGTCCTTGTCCGAGAACAGCAGTTCTATCAGCAACATATTCTACTCTAAACTCTTCATCAACAATGCCTCCCTCAGCATTTTGAGGATGAAGTCGGTTAAAGCCAGTCGCTAAAATTTGTTCCCTAGTGGCGTTTGGTAATAGATCACCTGCTAATTGATAAGTAATAAATTGATCATATGGACGATTCTTATTGAAAGAATCAATTACCCAGTCTCTCCAAGGACTCATGTCTCTAGGACGATCTATTTGGTAACCATGTGTATCCGCATAGCGTGCTACGTCCATCCAATCGGTGGCCATCTTTTCACCATAATGCTTAGAATTGAGTAAACGATCTACCTGTTTTTCATAAGCATTAGGAGAGGGATCATTAATAAACGAATTGATCTCTTCAATACTAGGAGATATACCGGTGAGATCAAGTGACACTCGTCTAAGTAAAGTTTTTTTATCGGCAGAAGGGTTAGGAGTCAATTTTTCCTGTTGTAAACGTTCTCCTACATAGTTATCAATTTCGTTATTACCCCACTTCTTTAATCCTTTGGGTACATCAGATGGATTAATGGCCATAAATCCCCAATGAGGTTCATAATGAGCTCCTTCTTCAACCCATTTTATAAGGGTTGCTTTTTCATCATCACTTAATGTAAGATGAGATTCAGGAGTTGGCATTATCTCGTTAGGATCATTGGATAATATTCTTTTGATCGCTTCACTTCTATTGGGTGAACCTGGAATAATAGCATATTTTCCTTTTGATTCAGTTAATTCTGAAGTCGCTTTTTCAAAAGTATGAAGTTGTAATCCACCTTTAATTTTACCATTATCAGGACCATGACAAGCAAAGCATTTGTCGGATAGGATAGGTTTAATATCCTTATTAAAATTTAAGGTAACGGGGAGTTCTTTGTAAGCTATTTTTACCTCTTCAGGCATTTTAGTAGAACAAGATGATAATTCTAATAGAATAGCAAAAAGTGAGAAAAAAATTAATTTTTCTTTCATTATAAAAGTATTGAGATGATAATTCATTTAAAGTTTGGTGAACTTAATATGAATAAAAAATATCTACCTTTAGGAATGATGTCCATAGACTCTTTATAGACAAGTGTGGTTTTTACATCAATAATTTTGTAACAAAACTTTGTTTATTGGATATTTAAAGCAGATTGTAACTAGACAATAGTATGAAACGAGTATTGACTGATAGACTAAACATATTTTATATTTTTTGTGGTATATCTCTTCTGTTATCAAATACTACGATAGGAAGAGAATTACCTTTGACATCTTATAATAAGGTGATATCACCAGCCTTTTTAAAAGGCATTGAGAACGATAGTTTGATACAATCTTTAGAAATGAAGTGGAATGATCAAGCTATAGAAGATCAGATAGAAACAAAGATTCGTTTAGGAGAACTTTATTGTAATCGGGTCAATTATCAAAAAGCATATGCGGCATATTGGGCAGCTTTAGATTTATTGGATCAGAAAGAAAATGAAGCTCTTCGTTCTGAGGTGTATGATGGCATGGGGATTTTATATAGCCTTTATGAAAAAAGAGATAAGGCTTTAGCGTATTATAAAAAATCCTTAGAGATAACACGAAATTTAGTAGATCAGGAAAAGGCTCCCAAAATAGATCTTAGGAAGCATTATTTTGCTATAGCAGTGCATTATAGATACGATAAAGACATAGGTTTAGCCAATACTTACATAGATAGCTGTTTAAATATCCCTACTAAAAGTAAGTTCTCCAACTTAATTGTCAATGCAGAACGAGCTTACTTATTGGCAGATGAAAAAAAATATCCAGAAGCTTTAGAAAAATTTCAAAGTATTCTACCTCAATTGGAAAAAATGAGTGAGAAAAGTTATTATGTGATTTTCCACTCTTTGTATGCGGATCTATTTATGGATCTCAAACAATATGATAAGGCCATTAAGAATTATCAATTATCTGCTGTAGCGGCGATGAAATACAGAGCGCATATTAATTTTGTGCCTGATATTTATAAGAAACTATCCAAAGCATTAGATAAGATAAACGATAAAAAGGGAGCATTACATTATGTAAATGCCGCTTATGTTTTAGATCAGTGGCTTTATAGTAGCAAAAGTGAAAACAATCGCTTCTTGTTGGAAATTAATGATGAGTATAAGAAAAAGGAACAAGAACAACAGAAAATAATAGCTGATCAGCAGATTAAAAACGTGACGCAAGAGAAACAAATTCTTTGGTTATCGATCGGTATTCTAACCTTGGTATTTGTCTTTATCACTTGGCTAGTTTTTACTAGAATACGCCTGATGAAAAAGAATTATAATAATGAAAAACGCTTGATGATAGAAAAACAAGCATTAGAAAAAGAAAAAAATCAGCAAATATTGACCATCAAAAATAAGGAATTAACACAATCAACTCTTCAAGTAATTGCTAAAGATGAAGTATTATCAACAGTAAAAGAAAAACTGAAAGAATTACATAAAAAAGATGGAAGTAAAGAAATAAGGTCGGTATTGAATTCAATCAAAATTAATCAAGATACAAGCTGGATAGATTTTGAACATCGCTTTACAGCTGCCAATAAAGACTTTTTTAGTAAACTGAAAGAGCAATATCCTAATCTTAGTACTTACGATTTAAAGATTTGTGCTCTGGTAAAACTAAATTTTACCGGTAAAGAAATGTCTAGGTTATTGGGTATCTCTCCGGAAAGTGCCAATACTTCTCGATATAGATTGAGGAAAAAATTAGGGCTTCAGAAAGGAGATGACTTAGTAGAATTTGTAAATGGGGTGGCTTAATATTTACCACCCCATCATTTTTAGTTTCTTTTCATTAAGAAGATGTATCCCAATGCACATGCTCCTAAAATAAATGGATAGTATAAATACTGAATCACTCCTAGTGGAGTAATTACTTCAGCAACACTTACTGCCACCAATATTTGAGCTCCATATGGAATGATACCTTGAGTGAAACAAGAGAATGTATCTAATATACTCGCAGATCTTTTTGGATCTATATTGAACTTATCTGAAATCTCTTTTGCAATCGGTCCACCAATAATAATGGCAATTGTATTGTTGGCTGTACACATATCAATAAACATGATAAGAATAGCAATGCCAATTTCTCCACCTTTTGTAGATTTAATTCTTGAGGTAATGGCATAAATAATAAAGTCTATACCTCCATTTTTATGGGTAATGGCTACTACACCTCCAATCATTAAACAGAGAATGATAATTTCTGACATTCCCATAAAACCTTCAGAAGTTGCAGCGATCAAACCCCATATATCAAATGCTCCCATCGATATACCAATAATACCCGAAAGAAGAGTACCTAATAGTAAAACGATCATTACATTCATCCCTAATAAGGCACCAATTAATACCACTAAGTAAGGAATAACCTTAACTAATGAGTATTCATAGTTTTGTTCTAAATTAAGGTTGAAACTACTTGTTGTAACCACATAGATGAGAATGGTGAGAATGGCAGCCGGCAAAGCAATTTTGATATTGGCTTTAAACTTATCTCTCATTTCCACTCCTTGAGTACGTGCGGCTGCAATAGTGGTATCAGAAATCATGGATAGGTTATCTCCGAACATGGCACCACCTATAACAGCACCTAATCCAATACCTACAGGCATTCCTGTTTTTTCAGCAATACCCACTGCAATAGGAGCAATCGCTACAATTGTTCCTACTGATGTACCTACTGATATCGAAATGAAACAAGCGATGATAAATAAGCCTGTAATCAGTAAATTACTTGGAAGGTAATGTAAGGCTAAATTGACAGTAGAATCAATGGCTCCCATAGATTTACTGACGTTGCCGAAAGCACCAGCCAAAAGGAAAATTACACACATCAGCATAATATCTGAGTGTCCCATTCCTTGAGTATATACTGAGATTTTTTCTTTTAAAGTGGCTTTTCTATTCATTGACAAAGCAACGATAGAAGCCAATAGGAAAGATACCGTAGCGGGCATCTTATAAAAGTCGTTGGTGATAAGTGAGACTGTTAAGTAACTCACTAAGAATGTTAGCAATGGAAGTAATGCAAAGGCATTCCCTTTTTTAGTAACCGTCTGTTCCAAATTAATTTATTTTATTCCTCTGTAAATAGTATCGAACTCACACACAATCAAGTCCGAACGTCAAAACTAAGAATATTGATCAAGTGATTGAAAAAAAGGCTGTTAAATTAACTAATAAGTAAGAAGTAATAACTAATAAACGAAATTGGAGTTAGGAGTTAGGAGTTAGGAGTTAGGAGTTAGGCTATTTTTGAAAAGGGTTGATCATTATTATTTAGTATGGTTTAAAAAATAAAAAGCTGAGTGCACATTAAAGTGTACTCAGCTTCCATTAAATCTATTAATTATAGAATTTAGTTATTAGTTTCTAATTCCTAATTCCTATCTAAACTTAAACTAATCCTGCAGATACAAGGTATTCAGCAATTTGAACTGTGTTTGTTGCAGCACCTTTTCTTAAGTTATCTGCAACGATCCACATATTTACTGTTTTCTCTTGTGTTTCGTCTCTTCTGATACGACCTACAAAAGTTTCGTCCTTATTATGCGAAGTTAAAGGCATAGGATAAACGTTGTTGGCAGGGTCGTCTTGGATGATGATACCAGGAGCATCTGCTAAAATCTGACGTAATTCAGCTTCATCGAATTCGTTTTCGAACTCAATGTTTACAGATTCCGAGTGACCACCTACTGTTGGAATACGAACTGTAGTTGCAGTAACTTTAACAGAATCGTCTTCTAAGATTTTCTTTGTTTCATTGATCATCTTCATCTCTTCTTTAGTGTATCCATTATCTTGGAACACATCAATATGAGGAAGAACGTTCAAGTCAATAGTGTGAGGGTATACTTTGTTTACCTCTTTTTCTTGACCTGCAGAAACAGCTCTTTCAGCAAATAATTGATCTACAGCAGCTTTACCTGAACCAGTTACCGATTGGTAAGTAGAAACAACTACACGCTTAATTTTATATTTTTCGTGCAAAGGTCCGATGGCTACAATCATTTGAATTGTAGAACAGTTCGGGTTTGCAATAATTTTATCTTCTTTAGTTAAAGATTTTGCATTCACTTCAGGAACGATCAATTTCTTCGATGGGTCCATTCTCCATGCAGAAGAGTTATCGATAACAGTTGATCCTGCTTCAGCAAATTTTGGAGCATACTCTAATGAAGTACCTCCGCCCGCAGAGAAAATAGCGATATCTGGCTTTTGAGCGATAGCATCTTCAGCAGTAACTACAGTATATTCTTTTCCATCGTAAGTGAATTTCTTACCAGCAGATCTTGCTGATGCTACTAATAATAATTCATCAAAGTGAAAACCTCTTTCTTTGATTACATTTAGGATTTGTTCTCCGACAAGTCCTGTTGCTCCTACTACTGCTAGTTTCATATGTTGAAATAAATTGTGTTGATCCGTTTGTTTTTAAATCATCGCATCACATAAGTATCAAGCTGTTCCAACATGCTTTTACTTAGTTTTTGATTACGATGTAAAAGTAAATAATCATTTTTTAATAAATGATTATTCTATTCAATTTATACTAAAATAACACAGGGTGTTATATATAAAACAGCATCAATCTTTATAAATAGAGATTGATGCTGTAATAATCACAAAGTGAGTGACCTTAAAGTACGTTTTTGCTGTTTTTAGCTAAATCATACAGTAACTCACGTGCTCTGTGCAGTTGTGCCTTAATAGTACCAAGAGGTGCTTCTAATTCTGAGGCAATTTCATCGTAAGATTTTTCCTCAAAATATCTTAGTTTCACCAATCTTTGGTATTTAGGAGGAAGCAAGCTTACAAACTCATGCACAATTTGAATCTTTTGTTTCTTAATTGCTTCTTCATGAGGTGTCAAACCTGAATCCTGAATGTTCATACTCATTGTATCGCCGTCTTTGTTGGTCACTTCGGCGTCAATAGAATATGTTTCTAATTTTTTCTTACGGATAAAGTCAATAGCATTGTTAGACCCAATTCTGAAGAGCCATGTACTGAACGTATAATCCTTTTTAAACTTTGATAGGTTTTTAAATGCTTTTGCAAAAGCTTCGATAGTCAAGTCCTCTGCATCATCAACATTCCTTACCATTTTCAATATAGTGTGGTATACTGATTTACGGTAACGGCCCATTAATTTAGCATATGCTTGCTCATCGCCAGCAATTGCTTGATCTATTAACTCAAAGTCTTCTAGTGCTTTTTGGGAAAACTGTCTCTCTAAATCCATGTGTTACGTTTCGAGATCACTGAGGATGCTCCAATTATAATTTGATATGCAATAAGCATGAAGTCCATAATAGGTATATACCACCAACTAAATTTTGTATTTGTAGTTCTTGTAAACTTGATAGTACAGATCGTGATGGCAACTATTCGTAGTATTAACAACAAGGATAAATACAATAAATTTGCCACATTTAGTGGTAGTAATAGTAAATATATAAAATATACTGATAGGTGCGAAGTACTTAAGGTACCTAAAAGCAATTTATTTGATAATTTATAGTGATGACCGGCACTTAAATGCCTTAATTTTTGAAAATACCATTTTTTCCAAGTGTTTGGCGGCTGACTAATTGTCAGACTGTCTGGATGGATAATACTAGACGTATTGTCCTTTTTTGCCATTTGATTGACCAATAAGTCATCATCACCACTGATAACATTTTGATGTTGCTCAAAACCATTCGCTTCCTTAAAAATAGATTTGGTGTAGGCTATATTTCTTCCCACCCCCATATAGTTAATACCAATTTTACTGAAGGAAATATACTGTAAGGCAGTTATTAAGGTTTCAAACTGAGTAAATCGTTCTACTAAAAGGTCAAATTTAGGAACATACCAACCGATACCAAGAAGAATAGATTTATGAGTAAATTTATTACTCATTGTTTTTATCCACTGATCAGAAATTGGAATACAATCAGCATCAGTAAATAGTAAGTGTTCGTATTTTGCTTTCGGAATACCTTGCGTTAGTGCAAACTTTTTAGGGCTCTTAGCATCAAAATTATTTAAAATATTTACCTCTGTAATATTAATGTGCTTTTGATGAAATTTTTTTATGATTTCAGAGGTTTGATCTGTAGATCGATCATTAATTATAATAATTTCAAAATTCGGATAATCTTGCTTTGTTAGGGCCTCAAGTAATTGAGGTAAATTTTTAGCTTCATTTCTTGCAGCCACAATTACACTCACTCCAACATTGGAAGGTTTGCTTATCACCTCTTTTTTCCAAACTACAGGAACAATAAAGCACCATAAGATGAATTGAGGTAGTACTAACAAAGTGTAGAGTATCTCAAAAAAGTAATCTTGGATGAAATCGAGCATCAAGTTTTTTGTTTCTTTTTCTTGGCAGCTGGGAATAGAATGTTATTCAAAATTAAACGATACCCAGGTGAGTTTGGATGAAGATTAAGATCGGTAGGTTCTTCACCTACTAAATGTTGATAATCTTCAGGATCATGACCGCCATAGAAAGTCCATGTTCCTTTACCATAAGTACCATGGATGTACCTAACCTCATTGGCTTCTGCTGTTTCTCCCATAACAATTACATCAGATTTAACTAAATGCTTCTTAAAAGCAGTGGTCTGCCCCATAAAACCTTTAATATTTTGCTGATGATTTTGTGATAACATAGTCGGAATAGGATCCCATTTAGCAGAGAAAGAGAATAACTTAAAAAAGTCATTTCCTTCAGTTAATCCACGTTCATAATACTGGTTATCGATATTTGAATATTCGTATTTGTAAGGATCCATGTATAATTGGAAATCCTTAAAGGCGAATGTTTTAGAATAATCTAATTTAGATTGTGCTGCAGGGTCTGCAGGATCTCCATCATACATAAAGTCACAGATATCTACTCCTTCAGCAGAAAGAGCGATGTCATAAGTATCTGTAGCAGAACACATGGCAAATAGAAAACCACCACCGGCACAGAAATCTCTTATTTTTTGAGCAACCCCCAATTTTAATTGAGATACTTTGTTAAAACCATGTTTATGGGCAGAGGATTCAAATTTCTTTTGGTTATCAATGTACCATTTCTGACGACCATAAGCTCTAAAGAACTTACCATATTGACCAGTGAAATCTTCATGATGCAGGTGAAGCCAATCGTATTTTGGCAATAGATCTGCTATTACTTCATCATCAAAAATAACATCATATGGTATTTCTGCATACGTTAATACTAAGGTTACAGCATCATCCCAAGGCATTTTGGAAGGAGGAGAATATACGGCAATTTTAGGTGGTACATCCAAACGCATAATATCCATGTTGGCTTCAGGATGTTCAATTTCTCTTTTAATTTGTAACGCTTGAGCATCAGAAATAACGTCATAGGAGACTCCTCTAACAATCATTTCATTTTCGAAGTCTTGTGCGTATTTAAAAAGGAAACTTCCTCCTCTATAATTCAATAGCCATTCTGCTTCAACTTCTTTTTGCAAGACCCAATATGTAATTCCGTAAGCTTTTAAATGATTGGTCTGTGATAGATCCATAGGTACCAAAATATAATTGGCAAAACTGAAGATCGGAAGCAGGATTAAAAAAAGTAGTGAGTATATATATTTCAAGATTTTTTGCATCAATTTCTGTTGAGATAGTGTGTAAATAATGAACACCGAAACTCAATTAAGTGTTGATCACCTTTACATTTTAGGGTGACATTATGTTTCAAGTTCAAGCTTGAAGTATTAAAATGCAATTCATTTATCAAAGATTGAAGTATTTTACGTTTTTTTTTCATCAAACCTCCATATTATAAACAATTGTATTAATTTAGGTGGTTGATAATTAAAAGATTAACGATTCATAAACTAATGCTATTTTTTATTCGGAATATCACCATAGGTGTATTCTTACTCTTCAACTATTGTCTTAGAGCACAAACTCCTATTTCATCTTTAGGAATGATGCCTTTAGGTGCAGCTTCCCAAGCAAAGGGAAATCAATTTCTTTTTTCAAATGATGTTTGGGGTAGTGCCAACGATCTATCATCAATTATGACGAGGTCTCCACAAATAGGAATGACACATCGATCTATTTTTCAAGAAGTAGCTTTTTCAGCTGTTGGTGCGATATATCCCATAAATCAAAAATGGTCTACTTCAGCTACAATTAGTAGCGTTGGTAATACTTATTTATCGGAACAATCTATTGAATTGGGAACCGCTCATAAGATCGGTATTATCCAAATTGGAGGAGGACTTGGATACCATCAATTAAGAGCAGAAACTTTAAATACTTTACAAACCATTACTTTGAATATGGCAGTACAAGCTGCTCTTTCATCTCGTTTTAGTTTGGGGTTGATAATGCACAACTTTACTCAAAATGTATATCAAGAAGGTGTTTTTGGAGCGGATAAATCTTCTTTGATTGCATTGGGAGTAAAATATTCAGTACAGCCTTTTTTTACAGTGATTAGTTCTATAGAAAAGCAGAAGCATCAGCAGATACAATATAAGGCAGGGTTTGAATATCAATGGAAGTCCTTTTTATATTTAAGAGGTGGAATGCAATTATTTCCATTAGATATAAGTCTAGGTACAGGAGTCTATAAAAATAAGTGGGGTGTAGATTATGCTTTTCTTACGGATGATGTATTTGGATGGTCGCATCAATTTTCTCTTTCTTATCAATTAACATCAAAAGAAAGATGAGAAGTAAATTACTATTCTTTTTCTTCTTGGTTTATGGGGGTATTATCGCTCAATCTAATGAAGAACAAAGCTTATTAGAGGATGTTTTTTCTGCCCAGCAATTGGAACTTATGTCTGATGCTGAAACAGATTATTGGCTGAATTTATTCCAACATCCAAGAGAAATAAATAGAATGAAACCCTTATCTATTCTAACTACTTTTGGTTTGACCTATGATGAATTAGAGGTATTTCTATCCTATAAAAAAGAATTTGGGAAGTTGGTAAATAAAAGGGAAATAGATCGGTTAGAATGGGAGGAACAAACCAAACGTAGAGTAAAACAAGGGGTATTTATCGATAAAAATGATGAGGAATTTTTAACGCTAAAGGATAGATGGGTACGTCCTGATCAGCATTATTTGATGTTAAACTCTACGATGAAGCTTCCTGTAGATATAAATTTAAACCAACCCTTTTCAACTCAGATAAGAGGGAAATGGGCAAAGAAAAATGATTATAGTGTAGGAGTTAATATTAGTCATACTTCTGAAGATGAATGGCTTTGGAACCCTTCTCAATCCAAACTAGGTAGTGGCTTTTCTTCTTTTCATGTAGCACTATACAATAGACAAAGAGTGAAAAAGGTAGTTATAGGTGATTATCAAATGATCGGTGGACAAGGATTGGTTTTTGGTGGAGGGTATTTTTTAGGAAAAGGAGGAGACCCCTTATTAAGTGTTTATAGAGGACAAGATGGCATTCGACCTTACAGTTCTTTATCATCAACTAATTTTCTTAGAGGTGGAGCCATAGAACTGTCTTTAGGTGATAAGATATCTACAGAGGTATTTGTTTCACATCAAAATAAAAGTTTGAATGTATTAGATTTTGAAAAGGAAGAAATAGAGAAAAAAGAAATAGGAGAAACGGTGATTGGACAGCGAATTGGGTTTGTTTCTCAAAATTTAAAGGTGCATTGGAATGGTTTGGTTGGTTTATACGATCAGCGTGTAGTAGCTGGGAAGAGAACTGATTCTTTAGGTGTTTTTAAAGGGAATTCCTTAGTCAATACGTCTATTGATGTAAGTTATCAATATGAGAACCTTCATTTGGTCACAGAATTAGCTACCTCATTCCAAAACAATTTTGCTTCTAATACCACATTGTTTATTCATTTAATGAAAGGGGTAAACTGGGTGGTACTATATCGTAAATACTCTTCCAACTTTATATCACCTTACGGTAATAGTTTAGGTGAATTAAGTAGATTAGGTAACGAAGAAGGGTTGTACATGGGAGTGAAGTTGGAACAATACAAAAAGTGGGGGCTCAATTTTTATGTTGATGTTTTTAAATTTCCAACAGCAACATATCAACAAGAAGCAGGGAGAGAGGGTGTGGAGTGCAAGTTAAATGGTTGGGTAAAGGTGAAAAGTGGGCAGAAGGTACAATTTGAAGCAAGCTATGATGAAGTTGGGAAATATGTTTCAACAACAAATTCGAAAGTAAAAATATATGATAAGGAACAACTTATAAAAGGTAGCTTAAGGTATTTACTTACGGTAAATAAACATTTGAATTGGACATTAAGAGGGTTGGTGTCTCAGTTTTCATCATACAATGAAAATGATTTTGGGTATATGTTTTATCAAGATCTAAACTGGGATTGGAAAAAGAAATTTTATGTTTCTGGTAGAGTGGCCTATTTTAATAGTCCAGACTATTCAACACGACTTTATGCTTATGAAAAAAATATAAGGTATGCGTATTCTTTTCCTCCTTATTATGGGATAGGCTGGAAATATTATCTTTTAATGAAATGTAGGTTGGGTAAAGGGCACTACCTTTCAGGTAGATGGAGTACTACCAAATTAATAGAGGATTTAGATTTTTATTTAAATGAAAATAGACCAGCTGTCTCGCATCAAATGAGTATACAAATGGTCTTAAAAATATAAAAGCAACATTCGGGTGGAATGTTGCTTTTATAAATATCATTAGATAACTATTACTCGTTGAAAACGCCCATAGTCGAGAATTTCTCGATTCTATTGTTTTTCAGCGTAATTGTATCAAGTTGTTCTAACGCTTCAGCCTCTTCAAGAATTGTTTTCTTCATAATTTCAAACATTTCTTGTGGGTTAGTGTGAGCACCACCAAGAGGTTCAGGAATAATTTTATCAATTAAACCGAAAGACTTCATGTCTTTTGCTGTCAATTTTAATGCTTCAGCAGCTTGCTCTTTGTAATCCCAGCTTCTCCAAAGAATTGAAGAACAAGATTCTGGAGAAATTACAGAGTACCAAGTGTTCTCTAACATCATTACTGAATCACCGATAGCAATACCTAAGGCACCGCCAGAAGCTCCTTCACCAATTACGATACAGATTACTGGAACAGTAAGTTTAAACATCTCCTTCAAGTTTTTAGCAATTGCTTCAGCTTGACCTCTTTCCTCAGCTTCAATACCAGGGAAAGCACCAGGAGTGTCTATGAAAGTAACAACAGGCTTGTTAAATTTCTCCGCCATTTTCATTAGGCGAAGTGCTTTTCTGTAACCTTCAGGGTTAGCCATACCAAAGTTACGTAATTGACGTTGCTTTGTGTTTCTACCCTTTTGCTGACCAATCATCATGAAAGTTTTTCCATTGATTGTGCCTAGTCCACCGACCATTGCTTTATCATCACCAAACGCTCTGTCACCATGTAATTCAACAAATTCGTCAGTGATTTGATAGATATAGTCTAAAGTATAAGGTCTGTCAGCGTGACGAGAAAGCTGTACTCTTTGCCAACGTGTAAGGTTTTCAAATGTACTTTTTTTCAATTGAGTAATTTTACTTTCCAATTCGTTTATAGCGGCACTAACATCAACATTATTTTGTGATGCAAGCTCTCTCATGTCTTCTAGTTTCGCTTCGAGCTCTGCGATAGGTTTCTCGAAATCTAGCAGTGTATTTTGATCCATTGCTGCGAAAAAATTTGTTTTGTATAAGTTTTAGTATCGAAAAGATGACTAAACATTTAATTTTCAATTGACAAACATACACAATAAAGTTCGGAAAGGAATATTTTATACGTTAAATGATACGAAAAAAGCCTCACACCGTGAAGTATGAGGCTTAATATCAATTATTTATGTTTTAGGCTACACCTGCAAATGCTTCAGAAACATTTAGAATGTGATCACCAATTCTTTCCATAGATGCAAGTAAATCGTTGTATGCTAGCATTTGAGGTGCTGCAACTTCAGGAGCGTCACTAGTACGCTCAAGGTGCTTACGTCTAAGTTCTTTTCTCTTTTGGTTGACGGCTTTTTCAGCAGTAATTGCTGCTTCTAAATCAATTTCTCTAGCATCCATGTTAGCAAGCATTACATCAAATGCTTTTTGAACGATAATTAAGAAATCATTTAAGTCGTCTTTTTGGTCATTAGAAAGCCAAATTTTCTCGTCATAACGTTTTTCAATAGTAAACGTCATTCCTTTATATATATCTCCAATTCTTTCAATTTCATGCGCCGCTCTTAATAAAGAGTTGACTTCTTGAATTTGAGAAGAAGATAAAAGTTGATCTTTTGAAATTTTAGCTAAGAAGATACTCACATCATTGTGCATTTTGTCCGTATTTTCTTCCAAATTACGCAATCTTGAAATATATCCTTTTCTTTCTTTCTTATTAGCCTTACTTCCTTGGAAGATTTTTCTACATGAATCAATCTCCTTTGCAGAAATAATAGCAAAGCGTTTAATTTCATTTCTAGCTTGTTCGATACCAGCTTCGTTAGCGATAGGTCTACCGTCAGAAATGAACTCTAAGCTATAATCTGCATCATCTTCTTTTTCAGGTACCATTTTCACAACGATATCACGAATTTGTTTTACAAAGAAAATCATGATAAATGTGTTCAAAATGTTGAACGTCGTGTGGAAAATTGATAATGCTACAGGAACAGCTTCTGGAGTTGTTCTTGGATCATTTTGTCCGAAGAATTCTTGAGCAATATATACCACAAAATTCAAGAAGAATGGATAGAGTAATAACATCCATATAACGCCTGTAATATTGAATATTAAATGGGCTCTTGCTGACCTTTTTGCATTAGTATTACCTACTATAGCTGCTAGGTTAGCCGTAATTGTTGTACCAATGTTTTCGCCTAATACCATTGCTGCTGCAACATCAAATTGAATAACACCTTGATTACAAAGTACTAATGTTAATGCCATTGCTGCTGAAGATGATTGAACAACAATAGTGATTATAGTACCAACAATAACAAAGACAGCTGGAGCAAATAAACCTAAAGAATCATGAATGGTTTCTAGGAATTGTAATTGTTCTGGTTCAAATGAAGGAACAGCTTTCTTTAAGAAGTCTAAGCCAATAAATAAAAGAGCAAAACCTATTAAGGTATTTCCCCAATCTTTTAATTTCTTAGAGTTCGAGAACATCATAGGGAAAGCAATTGCAATAATTGGAGTGGCCAATGTTGCCATTTTAACTTTAAACCCTAAAAAAGTAATGATCCATGCCGTAACAGTTGTACCGACATTGGCACCCATGATTACTCCTATTGATTGCGTCAAACTAAGTAGTCCTGCATTTACAAAACTTACTACCATTACAGTAGTAGCAGAAGACGATTGTATAATAGTAGTGATCAAGAAACCAGTAAATACACCGGCTACTCTATTTGATGTCATTGCAGAAAGGATAGATTTCATTTTATCTCCTGCAACATTTTGGATACCCTCACTCATAATTTTCATCCCATAGATGAAAAGACCAAGTGAACCTACAAGTTTTAATAACTCAAAAATACCAAATTCCATATCTTAAGTATAAACGTCGAATTCAATTCAGGTTGAATTTAGAATCCCAAATTAACTCAATTAACATCGTACTATTTGTAAATAAAATACGAATTAATAATTTGTTAACTTTGGAAGAAAATATTAGTAAATTTTGATCTGTATTTTATACCAAAAAATCATGTTTTTCTTGGTCGAAATAGTACAATAAAAAATTACCAACGCGCAATTATTAAACTAAATTTAGATAAATCATAATAAGTAGCCATTTTACACCATTAAAAATAGAGATTATTTGCAACTCGGAAGGTATTTGCATGTGCTTCAATGATTAAATTGAGTTGAGGAGAGTATCCTCCACCCATACTGACGACTATTGGAATATTTTTACTTTTACAAGATTGAAATACCATTTCGTCTCTTTCTTTACATCCTTGTATAGAAATTCCTAATTTCCCTAATTTATCTGTACTTAATATATCTACTCCTGAAAGGAAAAACACAAATTCAGGTTGAAACTCTTTAAAAAGTACACCTATATGTTTTCTTAATATAGAAAGGTATTCTTGATCTGTAGTATTGTCTTCTAATGGAATATCAAGATCTGATTTTTCCTTGTGCATTGGGTAGTTATTTTTACCATGCATACTAAATGTGAAAACTTTATCATTTCCTTCGAAAATTTCAGCAGTTCCATTTCCTTGATGTACATCAAGATCAAGAATTAGAATACGACGATATCCTTTCTCTTCTATTAAATAATTTGCAGCAACAGCAAAATCGTTCAACAAACAAAAACCTTCTCCATGTTCTGAGTAAGCATGATGTGTTCCGCCAGCAATATTCATAGCCACACCATGTTCAATAGCAAAATTACAACAATCAATAGTACCTTGTGTGATGATTAGTTCTCTTTGAACTAAGCTATCAGACATCGGTAACCCAATTTTTCTTGCCTCTCTGTAACTTATAGTTTGATTTTTTAATTTATCCCAATATTCTTGTGTGTGTGTGTTGAGTATGTATTTTTCATCTACAGACAAAGGTGAGAAAAGGTGTTCTTCTGTAATTGTACCTTCATAGAGTAATTGTTCTACAAGAAGAGGGTATTTATCCATAGGAAATCGATGTCCTTCTTCTACAGGGTGTCCGTAACATTGGTGATACGCTATTCTTAACATTAGTAGGTATTAGCTGATAACATAACTAGGGTACAAGCTTCTTCAAATTCGATATTTGCTTCCTCTAATTTTAGATAAAACTCAGGGTTTTCAGTGCCTGGGTTAAAAATTACACGTTTTGGTTGTAAAGAAATGATATAGTCTATCCAATCGACTTGTCTAGGAGCACCGACATACATAGTAACAGTATCGACATCTTTTATAATAGGTTTATCATTAATAATTTCTTGCCCATTTGCTACTTGTCCTTTTTTAATCCCTAAAGGGATAATCTCATGTCCTTTTTCAACTAATCTTTGAGAAGCAAAGTAAGCATATCGAGTTTCATTTGGAGTGGCTCCAATAATAATAGTTTTTTTCATTGTTTTCTTTTTTTGTTTAAACTTAATAAATTGTGTGTTCATGGTGTACAACATACTTAGTTGCAAACTAAATTTTTTATTAAACAAACTATTACAATGATGAAAAGTTGTCTTTTTTATCTGATTTTTTTGACGTGTATAATTTCTCATGCACAGCAAATTCCTAAAAATCTAAAATTCGGGAAAATTAATAAGGAGAATCTAGCATTGACTACATTCGAAAAAGATACTACCGCTAATGCTCTAGTGATTAGTAATGAGGGTAACACTTATTTTACTATTAAAGAAGGGAGGTTTGTTACTTTTACTAAAGTACATAAACGTATCAAAATCTTTAATAAAGAAGCTTATGATTATGGTAATATAGAAATACCCTATTATGAGATAAAGGGAGTTGGTGACGAAAAGGTGACTAATATAAAAGGAGCAGTTTATTCTTTGGAAAAAGGTGACGTCACAAAATCAAAATTAAGTAATGATGATGTTTTTCATGAAGAAGAAACTGAAAGCCGTAGGCTATGTAAAATTACTTTTCCCAAACTGAAAGAGGGCTGTATTATTGAATATTCTTATGTCAAATATTCTGAATTTCCGAGTCAGTTAGATGATTGGGTATTCCAAGAAGAAATTCCTGTTTTAAAATCTGAATATATTTTTAATGTTCCAGAATTTTATGAGTATAGAGTAACAAATTCAAGACATTTCCATGTACCTGAAAGCCCTAAATCAACTAGTCAGGAAGTTTTTACTTACAATTCAGGAGGTGCTGGAGGACGTAATGAACAAACTACAATGGATGTGGATAAAAGAAAATGGGTAATAGAAAACATTCCGGCATTTAAGGAAGAAGCTTTTATGTCTGCTCCTTATGATTATTATGCAAAACTCCAATTTGATGTGCTGAGTGTGAATTTTGGAAGAGAGTTTATTACATCTTCTTGGGCTAAAGTAATGAATAATTTAAAAAATAATAGTTCAGTTGGTGCTCAAATCAAAAGGACTTCTTTTATGAGTGATCAGTTGGATTTAATTGCAGCCAAGACAACTGATAAAATGGAAAGAGCTCAGTTAGCATATGCTTTTATTCAAAACCATATGAAATGGAATAATAAAATTGGTTACTACTCAAGAGAGGGGGGGACTAGAAGAGCTTTTAATGAAAGATTAGGGTCTGTTGGTGATATTAACTTGATGTTAATTGCAGCGCTAAAAAAATTAGAAGTTCCTACTACAGCAGTATTTTCTTCTACTAGAAATTCAGGGAAAATTACCTCAATAAATCCCAAAAGAAATCAGTTGAATTATGTATTAGCTTGTGTAAATATTAATGAGCAATTTATCTTATTAGACGCTACATCAAAATTAAGACCTTTCGGGATGCTTCCTACTAGAGCTTTGAATTACCAAGGAGTATTAATGAGTAATAGTAGTCATATTAATGGTGAGATGATAAATATTCGACCGTTGTTTGAAGATTATATTGGAATAAATTCTCAATTAACATTGAATGATGACTTTTCAGCAAAGGGGCAATTAAAATATTCTTACAAAGGATATGCAGCTTATAGTTGGAGAAATGAATTACTAAAGACAGAGGAGGATGAATATCTGGAAAAATTAGAAGAGAAACATGAAGGTATTTTAATTGATGAGTATAAAAATGAAAATCTAAAGGATATCAATAAAGATGGAAAAGAGAATTTTCATGTAACCATAGAAAACTGCATTGAAAAGGTGGGAGATCAACTTCTTTTAAACCCTTTAGCAATGATAGAGAAAACGAAAAATCCGTTTAAGTTAGAAAAGCGAAATTACCCGGTAGAATTTCCAATGGAAATCACAAGATCATATATGATTATGGTTAATTTACCTAAAGGTTATCAAGTAAAAGAAAAACCAAAGCCCATTGTAATGAAGCTGCCAGGAAATGGAGGTCAAATAAGATATATTGTCAACCCTGTGAATCAACAATTGGTAATAACTTTTAAGTTGACAATCGATAAATTGGTGTATACTCCTGAAGATTATAATGCATTAAAGTTTTTCTTTGAAAATGCATTCAAGTTTCAAACTAAACCAATTTTGTTAGAAAAATCAACACTGTAATATGAAAGGGTTTCTTTTATCATTGTTGTTGTTTTTGGGGCATTATACTATAGCTCAGTTTAAAATAACAGACCCGGAATGGTTAACATCTGCTGATGCCATTGTTTTAGACGAATCATTGGAATTTGATGTGGAAAATGATGGGAAAGCCATCAAACGCTATCACATGAAAGTGATGATCTTAAATAAAAAAGGGGTCAACAGTGCCGTTCCTGTCATTCATTATGATCCTCTTTCACCTATTCAATCTTTAAATATTACCTTTAAACAGGCTGGTGATAAAAAAGAAGAAAAGGTGAAGTCGAGCGAGATAAAGGATGAAAGTAATATCAGTAGCTTTTCGGTTTATGAAGACAACAGAGTAAAGTATTGGTACCCTCAGGTCACAAAATACCCTGCTATTGTTGAGTATTCTTATGTTCAAAAGTTCAATGGAATATTATTTTATCCCACTTGGGTTCCTCAAGGTGAAACTAGATTAGCTGTAGTGAAATCAACTTTTAATGTAAAAGTACCAGAGAATTTCCCTTTACAGTTTAAAGAGTCTATGGTTAAGGATAAAGACATAAGTGATATTAAGGGAAAAGAGATGCCTAAAAAAGTATACACATGGACTTTCGAAAATGCTTCTCCTTTACCAAAACCAGAAAAGATGTCGCCCGAAGTAACGGCTAATGTGCCTATAGTTAGAGTGGCTCCAAGAACATTTACTTATGATGGATTTCAAGGCAGTTTAGAAAGTTGGCAATCTTTTGGAGATTGGATTATTGGTTTAAATCAATCAACAGACGATTTACCTGAGGCTACAATTAAAGAACTAAAGTCGCTAACAGCTAATGCAGAAAGTGATTTAGAAAAAACTAAAATTGTCTATGATTATCTCCAAAAGAAAGTTAGATATATAAGTATACAGTTAGGAATTGGAGGTTATCAGCCAATGAAAGCCTCTTTTGTTGATGAAAAAAGTTATGGGGATTGTAAGGCCCTTTCTAACTATACTTATTCAATGCTTAAAGCCTTAGGGATAAAAAGTCATTATGCATTAATTTATGGTGGAAGTAAAAATAGACGAAAGGTAGATGAGAATTTTGTTTCATCACAGTTCAATCATGCTATTTTGTGTGTTCCTAATGTCGCAAAAGATACTCTTTGGCTGGAATGTACTAGTCAAGATGCACCTTTTGGACACCTAGGCTCTTTCACGGGTAATCGTAAAGCTTTATTGATTGAAGAAGGAAACTCTAGGTTAGTAAATACGACAAAGTATACAGCACTAGAGAATGAATTTGTTAGAGTAACCAACCTGAATTTATCGGCAGGATCAAATGATGTATCCTTAAGTGCTAAAGCAATGGCAGGGGGATATCAATATGATCGTTTTTCTGATTGGGTAAATATGGAAGAAAAAGATAGGAGAGAACGTTTTCTTAAATATTACAGCTTGAATGCCTCTTCACTAATTGATTTATCTGTTGAAAATAATAAACAATATCCATCACCATTAGTAGAAGTGAACTATTCATTAAATATCAGAAGTTATTTAAAGGCTTTTGATTCGGGTAATACTATTGAAGTATATCCTTATTACGATGATTATTCAATGCCCAAAAGGTATAGATCAAGAAAGCAACCTTTTGAAATAACATATCCGTATCAAGATATTGATTCTGTCTATTTCCATCTAGCAGAAGGAGTTGAAATCGAAACTCTACCTGAAGATACTAACCTTAAAAATGAAGTAGGTGAGTATCAATTAAGTTTTAAAAAGGTTTCTGATAATGTGATATTGGTGGTCAGATTATTAAAAATGAGTAAAGGGATTTATCCTCCAGAATTATACTCTGATTATTATTTATTTTGGAAAAAAATTGCTTCGAAAGACAAACAAAAGTTTTGGGTAAAAACGGAGCATGAAAATGATGATAAAGCCAATTAATTAGTCCAATAAAAAAATCCCATTGTATCAATACAATGGGATTTTTTTTACTGTAGAATTTTACAACTCATCTAAAAGAGTGACTGTAGTTCTACGATTTATCTGATGTTCTTCTTCTGTTTCAGCATTAAAGACTACCGGAAGAAGTTCTCCATAACCCTTAGCTTCTAAACGATCTCTACTTATACCTCTACTAATAATATAGTTTATGGCAGATTCGGCTCTTTTTTGAGAAAGTTTTATGTTATATTTTTCAGAACCACGATCATCGGTATGAGACCCAAGTTCAATACTAATATTTGTATGTTGTTGTAGTAGAGTAACTAATTTATCCAGCTCTCTAGCTGCATCAGCACGAATTCTATAATCATCAAAATCATATAGAATGTTGTTTAGTGTGATTTCCCCTTCTTCAATCAATTCATCATAATAATCTTTAGTCAGTTCAACTTCAGACTCTAAAGTATAATCCACAATTTTTTCAGGTCTATCCTTAAGATCATCTTGGTCTACCTCTTTATCTGCAGTGGTATAGTAAACAGAATCCATGAAATATTTTTCTTTGGTAGCAATCAATATATAATCATCACCCATTTTTAACTGGGTTTTGAATGTATATCTACCCACTTGGTCCGATACTATTTCTTCTAATACTTCCCCTTCTTTAGTTTTTAATACTACGTTTACTTCGTTTAAAGCAATTTCTGAAGTGTCTTTTATTACAAAAGAGTTTCCTGCTAAGAAATAGTTGACAGGTTTTAGAATTGGTGTTTTGTCTGAGAAGAAATAAATATGATCTTTTTCAGTTCCTTTTTCATCGTGTCTATTTGAAGTAAAAGCACCAAATCTCTTTTCTAAAAATACTAATCCAAAATCGTCTCCTGAAGAGTTAAAAGGGCGACCCATATTTTTAATTTGGATACGATTGTCTTTACGAGTGGCTTCAAAAATATCTAACCCACCTAAACCGGCATGTCCATCAGAAGCAAAATACATTTTACCATTAGCAGCAATAAATGGGAACATATCGTTACCTCTCGAGTTAATTTTTGGTCCCATATTTCTTGGTTTTCCCCAAGAGCCATTCACATTTCTTTTTGATCTGAAAATATCTATACCACCATATCCACCTTTTCTGTTAGAGGCAAAATATAATGTTTTCCCATTAGCAGAAAGTGCAGGGCAGGCATCCCAAGATTGAGGATTGGAAATAGGAAGGAGTGTAGGTTCAGTCCATTTTCCATCTTCCAATCGACTTTCATATAAATCAACCTCTTTAAAATTTTCTTTATGATGCCCCGTATTACTACGTGCAAAAATCATATAATTTCCATCTCTATTAAAAGTGGCAGAAGCTTCATGAATATCCGGTTTGTTGATCAAACTATCAAAGAATGTAACAGTACCATTACAGCTGTCTGCTCTATCAAAAGTATATTTATAAAGATTAGCATAACCTTCTCCTGTACCATGATAAACCTTGTCAGTATCTCTAGTAGATGAAAAAACCAATGCATCTTTAAAAAACATAGGAGAATAATCATCTTGATCACTATTTATAGCCTCACATTTACTGATTTCAATAAATGGATCAGGATTTTGAGATAAACTATCTACTGTATTGATATGTTTAATTTCGTCTTTAGCCCTTCTTAATAACTGACGGTTTGTACCCTCTTTGGCATATCTTTCAAAAAGAGCTTTTGATTTCTTATAGTTGCCTTGAAGTTCAAGTCCATAAGCATAGTGGAAATACATATCCATATTTTGATAACCGGCATCTTTAGCCAATTTGTAATAGGGTAATGCATCAGTCAATCGGTTAGATAAGCGATAAGATTCGGCCACTCTGTAATAATACTCGGCCTGTTCTTTTTTATCTTTTGATGATTTTGCTAAAGATTCATACTTGTTGATAGCGATTTCGTATTCCCCTTGATCGAAATGAGTTTCGGCCACTTTTTTTGGAGAGGAACAGCTAAATACTAGACTGATGAAAGGTAATATGATAAGGAGACGCTTCATGTTGTCTTGCGTTTCTTGGTTTGCAGGGTTAGTAATAATTTTGCCATGAGAAGTTAATAACTACTCATATTATAGAATTTAAAATAATGTTGGGTCATCTGCAAGTCTTAAGTAGTAAAATATATTTTATTCTTACAGAGAGTGTTCTGTTTGTATCTATACTCTCTTATTTATTTATGGAGTTTATAAGTCGAATTCAACAATAATAATGATTGATAAAATATTAACGGTTGAGCTATTTTTTGAATAAAAATGTGTTTTTGATTGTATTTACATCGTTGATAATTAGTTGTTTAAGAATTATTAAATTGATTTAAAATCTAAATTAATGTTAATATTGGTAGGGTTGTTAATAGGGTGAATAGTATTAATTACATACGAATCAAATCATTGTTACAAAATATTACTACTATGAAAACTATTAAAATGCTATTTTCCCTATTATTCTTTTCATTATTAACTCAACAAGTTTATGCTAGACAAGTAATTCATGTACAAGGCGGAAGATATAATCGAGTAACCGTAAGAGCATACGATACCCTTCAAATTGACGGTGATCTTAATATTTATCCAGATGATCATTTATCAACTATATATTCTACAAATAATCATCGATCTCCTTATGTAAGAAGAGAAGGATCAGATCATGGTTATATTAAAATTGAAAATCATGGTGTTTTATTTGTCGATGGAAATATTCATATTTTTGGAGCAGATGATGATGATGATAAAACAGTCATTGAAGGTGATTTAGTTGTTAGTGGTTCTATGAGAATTGATTATAACAATCATGACGATGAAGAAATGAAGGTAGAGAATAGAGGTACAACAGTTGTTGCGGGAGATTTAATTTTAAATGGAGCAAGACATTTAGATGATGACGAGGTTTTTCAGTTTAATAATTATGGAGAAATGTTAGTGACGGGTGATTTTACGACAAATGATCATGTTCAATTAAAAACAAGTTCTTCTCATCACCATACTTCTTCAAAATTCTTTGTTACTGGAGAATCTAGTTTTCTTCCATATTCACCTAATCAACACAGACATCATGATGACGATGATGACGATGAATGGTCTGTAATTAGAAGAGGACATCATCATTATGATGGTCAATTTTTCCATATTGGTCATATTAATGAGCCTGTCAAAAATTTTATGACTCATGATTTTCACCCAGACAACTTTGCTTCATTAATTGCTCGTCATACTCAATTTTTAATTGATAGATTTTTGGGTCATGTTGAGCTTCCAGTAGAAATGGTGTCATTTACCACAAAAGTAGAAAATGACCATGTAGTTATTCAATGGCAAACAGCCACTGAAATAAATGCAGACCATTTTGAATTAAGAAGATCATACAATGGTAAAGACTGGGAGTTAGTTACTGATGCTATTCAAGCAGCAGGAAATTCACAAACAACATTAGATTATGAATTTGTAGATGAAAATATACATTCAGGTCATATCATATATCAGTTAAAAGAAATTGATTTTGATGGTAAGGGTGAATCTTGGAAATGTTTAGTAGGGTTTACTTCAATTAATCAGGAGAATTTATCTGAAGAGATTAAGATTTATCCAGTTCCAGCCGATCAAAATGTAAATGTGATTATGCCTCAGTCAAAAGAAAAAGAGGTGACATTTAATATGGTTTTTATTGGAACTGGTCAAAGACTTAATATAAATGAATCTTCAAATAAAATGGGAGATCACCATGTGTTGGATGTACACGCAATGCAAAACGGACAGTATATATTAAATGTTGTAAAAGGTGGTCAAGTAATCAAAAGAGAACATTTATTGATACAACATCAATAATATTTACTCCCATTCTTAAAAAATAAAAGGCTTAATCACAAAGTGATTAAGCCTTATTCATATGTTTATTTTTATAGTATTATATTTTAATTTCTGCCTTAAACACTGGAGTTGCAGGTCCAGTAAGAATAATGTCAGAATATTTTTTCTCTCCCACTTTATTAAAACCAACAGCTAAATCTCCACCTAAAACTTTAATTTGGATAGGGCTTTGCATGTTATGTTCAATATTAGCAGCAATAGCACAAGCAGTAACTCCTGTACCACAAGCATACGTTTCGTCTTCAACCCCTCTTTCAAATGTTCTCACAGTTAAAGATTGATCTCCTGTTACCTGTGCAAAATTCACATTAGTACCTTCTTTAGCAAACCTCTCGTTATGACGGATAGCTTTACCCTCAGTCACACAATCAAAATTCTCTAAATCATTTTCAAAACGAACATAATGAGGAGAACCTGTATCCATAAAATAATGGTCAGAGTTTACCTCAATATCACCCGGAGGATTCATTTTCAAATGCACTAATAATTGATCGTCTAAAGTAGCTTCATGTGCTCCATCAGCAGCCCAAAAAGATGTTTTACTATCAAATAGACCTAAAGTATGTGCAAACCTAACAGCACAACGACCGCCATTTCCACACATAGTACCAATATGTCCGTCGGCATTAAAGTAGACCATTTCAAAATCATAGCCCTCTTTTAAACGGATAAGAATTAGACCATCACCGCCAACTCCAAATCTTCTATGGCATAAAAATGCCACTTTCTCATGATCGTTAATATCAAATGAAGCATCACGATCATCAATCATGATAAAGTCGTTTCCCGCACCTTGATATTTCCAAAAATGTATCATTATTCTATTCCTTCTTTTAATTAGGTCACAAAAATATTTTTTTTCTGATCAATCTTAAAAAATTACACAGAAAGTATACAAAAATAACACTCCTTGTTATAAATCTATATTATTTATCTTCAAATTATCAGTTTTTCAGTTTTCAATTTAACTTATTGATCAGAATATGTAACTTTCGACTTCATATCAAACAGAAAAAGAGATGCATAGAATCGATGAACTATTTCAGCGAAAAAAAGAAGATGTTTTAAACATTTATTTTACTGCTGGATACCCTAAGTTAGATGATACTAGAAAAGTATTAAAAGCGTTACAAGAAGGTGGAGCAGATTTGATTGAAATTGGTATTCCATTTTCTGATCCTGTTGCAGATGGCCCTACAATTCAAGAAAGTAATATGCAGGCATTAGAAAACGGGATGACTATGCAAAAGCTTTTTGAGCAATTGGATGGCTTTAGAGAAGAAGTAGATGTACCTGTTGTTGTTATGGGATACTTTAACCCAATTATGCAATATGGATTAGAAAAATTCTGTAAAGATGCACAGAGAGTTGGCATAGACGGTATTATAGTACCTGATTTACCAATGATTGAGTATTTGAGTAATCTAAAGGAAATGTTTGATGCTCATGGTATTCGAAATACTTTCTTGATTTCTCCACAAACTACTGAAGATAGAATAAAAGAGATTGATGACAATACAGAAGGCTTTATCTATATGGTATCTTCTGCAAGTGTTACTGGTGCTAAAACGGGTATTTCTGAGGAGCAAATTGATTACTTCAAGAGAATTGAAGGGTTGAATTTAAAAAACCCTCGTTTAATTGGCTTTGGAATTTCAGATCATGCTTCTTTTAAACAAGCTTCTTCTTATTCAAATGGAGCTATTATTGGTTCTGCATTTGTAAAGTTGATTGGCCAATCTGAAGATTTAAATACAGATATCAAATCTTTTGTAAAATCTATCAAAGGATAATATAAAAGTATTAGAACTGATTATTTTTAATACACAAAAAAACCTAGTCTTAAAAGACTAGGTTTCTTTATTTATAGATGTTTCAATACAAAGATTTTTGATTATCTCAATCTCAATACTTTCTTTTGAATTTTTGTAATGTCGCGACCTTCTTGCATACCAGCTAAAATTGCTTCGTTGTAAGTAGCAATTGCCATTTCTTTAGCTCCGTTTAACTTAAGGTAATCAGCTTTCACTTCTAAGTTAGTAGAGTTTGAATTGATTTCAATTGATTTTGAAATCCATACATATGCTTCACTAAGATTAGTTCTCAATTCGATACATCTTTCAGCAGCATCAGCATATACTTGCCAGTCAGTAGCAGCAGCGTTTTCTACAGAAGCACGAAGTTGATTGATTTCGTTGTCATCATTTTCATTTCCTTTTGCAAAAGAAGTATTAACTGCAACGATTGTAACTAAGACGAATACTAGTAATTGTTTTAAAGCTTTCATGATTGATATATGTTTTTGTGTTCTTGTTTCTTAATTGTTTACGATAACAGTAATGCTATAAACTTGCCAAAACAAATTAAGTAGTTGATAGTGAGTTTGTTGCGATGTATTTTTAAGGGTGAAGTGAATTTTAAGTGTATATTTTACTAAAATTTAGTAGCAAATTTGAACACAATGTTCATTACCGATCACTTTTTAAAGTACTTTCCAAATAATATTCTGATTTTTGCGTATTTGATCTACTGTGATAGAGTGTTTATTTCGTTTATTAACTATTGTTTAGAATTATATTCTGTTGTTATTCTTTGTTTGAATTGCGTTTTTTATACGTTTATTAACCTAATGATAGTTGTGTTGCTATTATTATAATAAATCATTGTTTTTTTTGATAAAAGTGAAAAAATAAAGTATTTAAAAATATTTTTTTGATGAAATGATAAATAATGTTGTTGTCACACTTTTACTTTGAAATTGTGTTCGTTTTTGAAAAAGGCAAAGATTAACACTGTTGATAAGATGAATATTTAATGATTTTATGAAGAATAAGTTTTCAATATCAATAGCGTAATTCACCGTATAAGAGTAAAATGAATATATCTTTTAAGTGTACAAACCTATATTGAAAGAGACCATATCATTTAGGACAGGAATTACTAAGAAAATGTAAAGCAAAAAAAAACAGATCCATTTCTGGACCTGTTTAAAATATAGAAGTTCCAATTCAATATATTTTTTTATTATCTTAATCTTAAAACTTTCTTTTGAAGTTTTGTAATATCACGACCTTCTTGCATTCCTGCTAAGATAGCTTGGTTGTAAGTGGCAATAGCCATTTTCTTAGCTCCGTTTAACTTAAGGTAATCTCCTTTTACTTCTAAAGTAGTTGAGTTTGAATCGATCTCGATTGATTTTTCAATCCAGATATAAGCTTCGCTTAAATTAGTTTTTAATTCGATACATCTTTCAGCAGCGTCAGCATAAACTTTCCAATCAGATGATGAAGCATTTTCTACAGAAGCACGAAGTTGATTGATTTCGTTGTCGTCTCTTTCATTTCCTTTAGCGAAAGAAGTATTTACAGCAAGGATTGTTACTAAGACGAATACTAGAAGTTGTTTTAAAGCTTTCATGATGATATATGTTTTGTTCTCTTAATTCTTATTGATTGATTACATTTCTTTTAATGCTATAAACTTGCCAAAACAATGTAAGTGATTGATTTCAAGTATTTTACGAGTTAAATTTTACTGATTGTTCATTTTTAATTGTAAAATGAACACCATTTTAGTAGCGATTTTGGACACATTGTTCGTTTACGATCACTTTTCTTCTTTTTAGCCAAATAAAATTCTGTTTTTAATCATTTGTAAGGAGTTTAACGGTGTGTTTATTTTGTTTGTTAACTATTGTTTAGAATTATATTTCGATTTAAAGAAGAAGTAAACCTGTATTTTTTATTGGTTTATTAGTGTTTCTAGAATTGTATTATGATTATGATAATAATTGATGTTGTTTATTGTCAAAAGTGAAAAAATAGAATATTTTTAAAATAATATATTATTGATATTATAAATATTATAAATATTTTTGGGTCTATACTTTTATTGGTGATTTGTGTACGGTTTTAAATACATCAATTTATTCATTCATAAATCTGATGTTATAAAGTAGAATTAGCCTCTAATTAGGGGTCTTTGTTTTCAATAATTTGATCGTATAAAGTACTTTGATGAAGTAGAAGCACTAGAAGAATAAAAGTAACTTATAAGACTATATCTATTTAAATTGAACATATAAAAAAAGCTACCTCAATAGAGGTAGCTTTAAATAGATTATGGATTATTATAATATTTTTATTATCTCAATAGAGATAGCATTTTTCTTTGTGCTTCTTGAACATCATAACCATCTTCAGAAATACCTTTTAAAATTGCTGTTCTATATGCTTCAATAGCCATTTCATTAGCACTATTAGCTGCAAGGTAATCTGCTTTTAATTCTAAGTTAGATGCATTAGGTTCAATTTGAATAGCCGTTTCAATCCAAATATATGCCTCACTTAAATTAGTTTTTAATTCCACACATCTTTCAGCAGCATTTGCATATACCTGCCAATCTGATGATGATGCATTTTCAACTGTTTGACGTAATCTTGAAATTTCTTCGTTATCATCGTTTGTAGCGAAAGTAGTTCCGAAAGTAACTAATGATACAAATAAAACGGCAATGATATTTCTTAAGTTTTTCATAACAGTATTTTTTGTGATGAGATTTAAATTCTAATTCATTTTGGTAATTACTAATCTGATGCCATTGTAGTGTAAGTGTCTGTTGTTTAGTTTATTATTGTTTATTTTGGAGATTTTTTCATTTAAAAGTATTCAATTGGATGGTCGAAAAATAGACACATTGTTCGTAATCGTACAAGAAAATCAAATATCCAAAGATAATTCTATATAAATATAAATAAACAGAACATCAATTTGTTGTGAAATGCGAAATAGGTCATTTTTGAAATAAAATTCTGCTCTTTGTTGTCTGTAAACTGCTGAATTGAACAACTTTTTTAAGTTTTCATATTTTATTGAATATAAAAAAAGGTGTTCTAAATAGAACACCTTTCAAAGTATATCATGTATTTCTTAGACATTTTGGTTAATGTCCCAGTTTTCTAATATATCAGCTACTTTACGCACAAACATACCTCCAAGGGCTCCATCAACAACCCTATGATCATAAGAGTGTGAGAAGTAAGCAAACTGTCTAATGCCAATTAGATCACCTTGAGGTGTTTCAATCACTGCAGGCTTCTTACGAATAGTACCAATAGCCATAATTGCTACCTGAGGCTGCATAATAATAGGAGTGCCGATTGTATTACCAAACGATCCTATATTAGAAACAGTATAAGTACCTCCAGAAAGTTCTTCAGGTCTTAGTTTGTTTTCTCTAGCTCTTACAGATAAGTCTTGTATTGCAATGGCTAAACCACTTAAGCTTAAACGATCAGCGTTTCTAATTACAGGAACAATCAAATTACCATTTGGCATTGCTACAGCCATACCAATATTAACGTCTTTCTTCACCACAATTTTATTGCCGTCAACTTGAACATTAATCATAGGGAATTCTTTTATCGCTTTAGCGATAGCAGAAATAATGATAGGCATGAAAGTAAGATTCGCACCTTCTTTCTTTTTGAAAGCCGCTTTATGTTGGTTTCTCCAAACTACAACATTAGTAAGATCTGCTTCTACACAAGAGGTAACATGAGGAGCAATTTGTTTTGATGCCACCATACGGTCGGCAATCATTTTTCTTACTCTGTCCATTTCAATAATCTCATCACCGTTATCCATAGCTACAGCAGGAGCAACAGGTTTAGAAGATGTTGGAGGAGGAGTTGGAGTAGATTTAACAGCAGGGGCAGGTGTAGTTACAGATGTTCCTCCTTTAATGAAGTTCATCATATCATTTTTAGTAACTCTACCTTCTTTACCCGTACCAGGTATTGTATCTAAAATATCTTGAGAGATACCTTCTGTTTTAGCAATGCTTTTTACAAGTGGAGAATAGAATCTATCTCCACTTTTAGATACAATTTCTTGTGCAGTATTATTGTCGGTTGATGTGTTATTGACTACAGTACTATTATTAGACTCAGTAGTTACTGTTGGGGCATCTTCATCATTAGAATCAGCTCCTTCAGTTTCTACAATAGCAATTGGATCACCGATTTGAACCACGTCATCTTTTTGAACGAGAATCTGCTTGATTACTCCTTCAATTGTTGCGGGTACTTCTGTGTCCACTTTGTCAGTGGCTACTTCAACTACAGATTCATCAAGAGTGATGCTATCGCCTTCCTCCTTCAGCCATTCTAATACCGTAGCTTCCATAACCCCTTCTCCCATTGCTGGAAGAATCATTTCAACTTGTGCCATATATATATTTATTATTGTCTTTTTCTAGTTTAGTACATGTAGTTAGATTGCTAGAAGTTAAATAGTACTTCCTATCACATGTAATCCTCTAATTTTCTGCAAAGGTAATAAAAGAGTTAGATAATTATTCGTGTATAATTTACATTTATGATGATTAATGACATATTTCATCATTTTGTTTTGTTAATAAATCTAAGATGAAGGGTTTTGACGATCTAATTCTTACTTTGGTTAATATTTTTCTCATCTATATAAATACATTCGTACATCAGAATTTATTGAATGAAATCTAAAAACATGCACAAGATTAAGCACCTATTTTTTGATTTAGATCATACCTTATGGGATTTTGAAAAAAATTCGGAAGAGACCTTAACACAATTATTTTCAGATTATTCTATTGGAAATGGTACTGTTGATATCGATGATTTTCTAAAAGCTTATAAAAAAGTAAATCACGAACTTTGGGATCTTTATAATGTGAATAAAGTAACTAAAGAAGATATTCGTTTAAAGAGATTTCCGAGAACTTATGTCATGGTTGGTTTATCTGCATTGGAATGCCCAGAAGGTATAGGCGATGAATATTTAGAGATTTGTCCGCATAAACCACATTTAATAGAAGGAGCGATTGATTTACTAGAGTATTTAAAAGATAAGTATCAATTGCATATTCTATCGAATGGATTTGAAAAAACACAAGAAATAAAATTAAGAACTACAGGGTTGGATAAATATTTTGATGTGGTGGTTACTTCTGAGTCATGTGGACATAAAAAACCATCAAAAGAAATCTTTGATTTTGCCTTGGAAAAAGCAGGAGCCAATCTTGAGAATGCGATTATGATTGGTGATAATCCTATTACCGATATTAAAGGGGCAAAAGAGTATGGATTAAAAACAATATTTTTTGGAAACGAAAAAGAGGTTGGCGATTTTAATGTTCAACAACTTATTGAAATCAAAAAGTACCTTTAGTTTGTTAGGTGTCAATCAATTTATTTGCATAGTATTTTAATTATAACCCATTGATAAAGTGTTGTTTTCTTTGTTATTAATTATTGTTTGAAATATGAATGATGAGAAGTTGTTTTAAGTGTTAAATGTACTATATTTGCATTAATAAATATTATCTAACACCCGCAATTATCATCAATATGACAACAAGTATGAAAGCAAACATCGAGAAAGAGTTTGCATTGAAAAGAATTAAACAAAACGAACAAAAACGTAAGAAATGGAAAAAAGCTTCCTCTTGGTTAAGAGAACAAATGCTTGATTGGGAAATCAAGTATGGCGAAACTCAAGAGAACTAAGACATTTTTTGTCTAGCAGCAACACATGAATCAATAGCGTTTAGAATTACTTTACACGCTTTTCTAATTTCATCATCAGAAATAATTAGTGGGGGAGCGATTCTAAACGCATATGGTGTAGAAAGAAACCAATAAGTAATTACGCCATCTTCAATACATTTAGTTACTACATCATTTACAAGCTCAAAGCTTTCCATATCAATAGCGAACATTAAACCTTTCCTTCTTATTTCTTTAATCGCAGGATTTTTTATTAGTAGGTCTTCGAAAAGCTGACCTTTTCTTTCAACATCCTCAATAATTTTATCATCCTTTAAAGTATTGATCACAGCATTAGAGGCAGCACAACAAACGGGATGTCCTCCGAATGTAGTAATATGACCAAGAATTGGATCGTGAGAAAGTACTTTCATTTTCTCTTGAGAGGAAACAAAGCACCCCATAGCCATTCCACCTGCCATACCTTTGGCAATCGTTAATATATCTGGAACAACATCAAAATGTTCGAATGCAAAGAATTTTCCTGTCCTACCAAAGCCTGTTTGTATCTCATCAAATATAAGCTGAGCACCAACTTCAGTACATTTTGCTCTTAATGCTTTCATGTAATCTAAAGATGGAATTCTAACACCAGCATCACCTTGAATAGGTTCAACTATTACAGCGGCTGTTTTTTCAGTAATATGTTGAAGGTCTTCAGTCACATTAAAATCAATAAAACGAACATCAGGTAATAATGGACGGAAAGCGTTTTTTTTCATTTCATTTCCAGAAACACTTAGAGAACCGTGTGTATTCCCGTGGTAAGAACGTTTGAAACTCACTATTTCTGTTCTGCCTGTGTATCTTTTCGCTAATTTGAGTGCCGCTTCGTTAGCTTCAGTACCAGAATTAACGAAATAAGTAGCATTGAGAGTATCTGGTAAAACTGATAACAAACTTTTGGTAAGGTCAATTTGAGGTTTTTGCACCATTTCACCGTAAACCATCACAAATAAATATTTATCTACTTGATCTTTTATGGCCTTAAGGATTTTTGGATGTCCATGGCCTAAGTTATTGACAGCTATACCGGAAATTAGATCCATATAAGACTTCCCATTTACATCATACATATAAACACCTTTGGCATAATCTATTTCAATACCTAGCGGGTAAGGAGATGTTTGTGCCTGATGTTGATAAAAAATATCTTTATTTGATTTATTTGAGATATCCATGTTGATAAGTTTTAAATGGAAGTGTGAAGCCACTCTAATTATTCACAAATTTAGTCAACAATCCACATATTTATTATATGGTTGATGTTAGTCCTTAGAAATTATTCACAAAAAAAGAGGTAACTACCATAGCTACCTCTTAGTTATTCACAATTGATGTGAATTATTTCTTTTTCATGGCCTCTTTTGCTTTCTTATTAAAAGCATTGAGTTCTTTTTTAGATACTCCGATTGCATCAGCCAATTTTGGAGCATATGATTTATTCACTTCTTTTTGCTTTGCTTTGAATTCTTCTTGAGTAAGCTCTCCACTTTTCTTTTTCTTAGCAAGCCCCATTATTTCTTTTTGTTGCTCTAGTTTGATTTCGTAAACAGCATTTTTCTTTGTTTCATCAAGGCTAAATTCTTCAGTAGCAAGTTCAGCATACTTCATTGCTTTAGCTTGTTGTTTTCCTGCTTTTCCTTGTGCATTAGCAGCAATAGAAAAAATTAAAGCGCATACAATTAATAAGTACTTTTTCATTTCAATAAAAATTTAGTAGTAATCACACATAATATTATGTTCTAACAAATTTAATAAAGTATTTATTTTGAATAGTATGATTTTCGTTCCTAAAAGATTAAAAATTGTTCAGTTATTGAAGTAACAACTTACAAATTGAGAAATAGACTAAATTATTATGGTCCTTTTAAGGAATAATGTGATTCGAATTAGGAAATCAAAATAGGATTGATTGGCGTTTTATTTAGTATGATTCAATAAAAATAATTTACTATTTTAATTTACTATTTTATGAAAAAGTTATTATTCTCAGCAGTTTTAGGTTTAATGTTTTTTGCTTCATGTTCTTCAGATAATGAGCCGCAACCTGAAGCAGGAGTACCTACAAACCCAATTGAGTTAGAACCTACTAACCCGATTAACCCAGTGCCGGATAATCATAACAACTAAGAACATTTAAGTTTATATATATATATCAGACAGCATCTAAAAGGTGCTGTCTTTTTTTGTGAAAACATTTTTGGGTGTATTTTGTTATTAATTGATTGTACTTATCTAATAATTTTAATTCCTTAGAAGTTATTAAGTAAATTTTTTACAATTTATTGAAAAATAATAGTCAGATTTGTAACAAGAAATTAAATAATCGGACTTGATATATATTTAATATATAAAGTTTACGATAGTCTATCGAAAGATGGACACCAATTAAAAATGAGACTAAAGAGCTTGGAATTTTCCAGGCTTTTTTTATGCTCTATTTTTTTTAATTATTGCGTTATAGTCCTTTTCAATCGGTTACAGTATTTAAGTGTATTAAAGACTATTGACAATTAATTTATTGTAAATCATTTAATAATTCTCTTTAATTATATTTCTTTGAAGCACTAAATTATCAATTAACTAAAACAATAAATGAGAAAATTATTACTAACGATAATCGCTTCAACGGTTACGGCATTAACACTATTCGGACAACAGACTTATGATGAAAGAATGCAATGGTTTAAAGATGCCAAATTGGGTGTTTTTATTCATTGGGGGTACTATGGAGTAAATGGTATCAGTGAGTCTTGGTCTATGTATCATCAAAAGATAACTTGGGAAGACTACATGAAACAAGGGGAACAATTCACAGCTGAAAATTATGACGCTGAAGAATGGGCTCAACTGTTTAAAAGTATAGGGGCAGATTATGTAGTGATGACATCAAAGCATCACGATGGATTAGCGCTATGGGATTCAAAGTATTCGAAATTGGATGCAAAAGACCATTCTGCTGCAGGTAGAGATTTATATACACCATTTGTCAAAGCTGTAAGAGACAATGGAATGAGAGTAGGGGTGTATTATTCACTTTGTGATTGGTCACATCCTGATTACTCACCGATCACATTTCCTAGAAATGAAAAAGCTTTGCGTAAACTGTATCCACAAGGTAAAACAGAAAAATACTGGTCTGCTTGGCAAAGATTTCAGCATTTTAATATGAATCAAATGCATGAACTATTTGATAATTATTCTCCAGATTTAGTATGGTTTGATGGAGATTGGGAGCATAAAGCAGATGAATGGCCTTCAAGAGTAATCAAGGATTCACTACTTTCTTGGAACCCTAATGTGATTGTCAATTCTCGTTTAAATCACTATGGTGATTACAATACACCAGAACAAGATCCTCCAATTATGGCACCCGATCGTCCTTGGGAATTGTGTATGACTATGAATTCAAGTTGGGGATATTTTCCAACAGACTTAGATTATAAATCATCTAAATATCTAGTAGAAACTTTAGTTGAATCCATTTCAAAAGGCGGAAATCTATTGTTAAATATAGGACCGAAACCTGATGGTACTATTGCAGAAGAGCAAAAACAAAGACTACAAGATGTTGGTAGATGGGTGAAAAAGCATGATGAAGCCGTACATGGAACAGTAGCAGGTTTACCTTATGGACATTTCTTTGGTCCTACCACTTTGTCTGAGGATAAAACAACTATTTACTTGTATAATTTCCAAAAGCCAAGTGAGTTCACAACTTTAAAAGGAGTGAAGAATAAAATTAAAAATATTAGAGTGGTTGGAAGTAATCAAAAGTTAGAATATAAAGTGATTGATTCTGCTCCTTGGAATGAAATTCCTGGTATTGTTCAGATTTATACTCCCGAAAATATTGCAGACGAATATGTAACAGTAATTGCTGTAGAAATTGAGGGGCCTGTAGAACTTTACAGAGGTATTGGTCATGCAGTAGAAATGAACGATTAACTGATATAAAATAAGGTATGAATGAAGAGTGGGGGAAACCTCACTCTTTTTTTATTTTAAAAAGTAGGTGACATTTTTTGTATTGGGATATAAGAGAGTGAATCAAAAATAAAAACTCTATGAAAAAGTTTCATCTACTATTTGCCGGACTTATACTATTTTTCTCATTGCTATTTTCGAATCTTGTGTTAGCTGATAATATTAAGCCAATTGAGGATAAAAAAAATGTTATCGAAAATTTTAACGAAGCTTTTGAAGTGGGACAAGCCACCTATGAGGGAAATGTGGTGTATATAGAAATGGATATTAAAGCATTATCAAAAGTTTTAGGATGGGCTCCTGATATGTTTGAAGAATACTGTAAAACAAACAATGGTCAGGAGACGTACCAATTATTTTGTGATTATGTGAAAGAGTCACATGGTTTTGAATTTGAAAAATCTGGTTTTAAAAATATTCAAATCAACTTGATGAAAAAAGATGAAATCATTCTTTATTATAATGAAAATATATAATAGATTTTGATCATTGGTTCTTACCTCAATATTAGTATTCTATAGATTAGCAGTTTTCTTTTGAGAACTGCTTTTTTGTATACAAAAAATGTGATTTAAAATTTTTTTAATTTTTTTTGAAAAACTTTTAGGGGTTTTAAAGTGGATCTCGCCTATGTAAGTGAAAGACAATTAAAAACTTTAAAATTCTTCAATCATGTGTAATCAAACAGAAATCAAATCAAATTATTCAGCAGATGTAGATCCTGTAAAATCTTACCAAGAAAAGTGTAAAGTAAATTACGATTTTTATAATCAAGTAATTGATACTAAAGGAAAACGTAAAGAAATTTATACTGATATAATTTTACCACATTCAGGAAATGCTTTTCCAGTGAAGAAAGGTCAGGTAATTCGTTTTGAACAACGTCCTGGTCTTCATAACGGTAGAACCCAAATCTTAGATGTTCAATTTGTAACTCCAGATTTATCACAATGGAGTGATCATTTAAACAATGGTCCTATTGAAGGTTTAAACTTAAAATTATTCTCAGGTGTTTGGACTCAAAGTAAATACATGGAGAAAATTGCTACTGTGGTGGCAGACGAATTTCCTTATGAGTTATTAGACAATAAAGATACCGCTCATATGTTTTTTGCCGCTCACTGTTGTCCAGAATGGATTGAAATGACGCACGGAGCAGAGGCAAACGTGAATAGCTGTCATGAAAACTTTATTCATGGTTTTAGTAGAATACCGGCAGTTCAAGCAATAAAAGACCCAGAAGAAAGAAAAAGAATTGTTCAGTTTTTTGCAGATAAAAACGACATAAATATATTCCAAGGCAATCGTTTTGGTCAAGATGAAAATGGAATGACACGATGTTTTTTGTCTCCATCTCCAGCCGTTCCAGACGGTACAGGAGTTGAGTTTTATGCAGAGAAAGATTGCTATGTTGTGGTAAGTAACTGTCCTTATGCAGATCAGGCATTACCTTTCCCTGAGGCAGAACCCAATCCGGTGTATGTTTCAGTAGAAGATACAGGAATAGCTCCTTATTCTAATAATCACTTAAACATTAATCATGGTTGGGAGAATAAGATTTATGATAGAATCTTTTCAAAAGATGTGACCGCAAAACCAATGGTGTAGTGAAAATAAAGTGTGGGTGTCATTAAGTTGATGTCCACACTTTTCTCTTTTAAGTCTTATATACATCGTTTACTTTTTAAGTATAATTTATTACATTACTTACCCAAATTCACTTTCGCTATGGAAAAAAATAATATTACTCAAATCCTTAATAGTACTACAAGTAAGGATAGAACAGACAAGATTTATCCTTTAGTATATGATAATCTTCATTTAATTTCAGAAAAACTTTTTCAAAGAGAAAGGGTTGGTCACACGCTTCAGCCAACGTTATTAGTCAATGAAGCTTTTATGAATCTTGTGGACGAAGATAGCATTGAATGGCAGGGTAGAACGCATTTTTATGCTTTAGGTGCAAGAGCAATTAGAAGGATTTTAGTAGATCATGCTCGAACTAAAAATACGGCTAAAAGAGGAGGCGATTGGCATAAAGTCGATTTAGAAAAAACAGTTGCTTTTAGTCCAGAAAAAGGTGATATGGCTTTGGCTTTGGATGAGGCTATTGAACATCTAAAAGAAAAGCATGAGCGTCAGGCTACAGTAGTGGAGCTTAAATTTTTTGGTGGAATGAAAATGCAAGAAATTGCGGATGAATTAGGAGTGTCTATTAAAACTGTTGAAGTAGATTGGACTGTTGCTAAACAGTGGATCAAAATGTTTTTAACGAAGGAAGTATAATGTCTGATGACTTACATTTTAAAGCTACAGAACTATTTAGTCATGTAATGGAACTTCCCAAAGAGGAAGCTATTCAATATATAGAAAATCAAACAAAGGAAGATACTGAGTTAAGGGAATACACCTTAAAGCTGTATCTTTCTTTTGTTCAAGAACAAGAGAATTTTGGTGATGTTACACAGGAGGAAATACCTGTCGTGACATCACCTTTATTACAAAAGGAGATTACAGAAAAAACGATTCAAAAAGCAAAGAAACGTTTTCCAATAAAAGATAAGAAAATGTGGCTGATTGCCTCTGTTATCACCTTTTTAATTGTACTGGGGTATGTCTATGGGAGCGTTATTCGAAACAAACTTATCGCCAATGAAACTCGGGAGCACTTAGCATTTTTAGATGCTCAGGAATCTATTCTAAACCATTGGATTAAAAGCGAAAAATTAAAAGTACAAGACTTATCTACTGCTCCTACAGTTATTGCTATTGCACAAGAACTTCAAACTCTGTACGAGAAGAACGGTGACAACTATTTTACATCAGACGATCGAAAATTAGCAGAGATTACCCAACGTTTAAAAAAGATTAGTCAGAGGGAACAGCTTTTGGGAATGAGTATCATTCAGGCCAAAAGTCCTATCACTTTAATTAGTACAGGGTTATTAGATGAAGACGGAGATATTTCTATTCTCACTGGAGAAATGTTGGCAGAAGGAGCTTATAGAAATTACTTGAAGGTGATCAAAGGAGAGACTGTATTTGTGCCTCCAATGGAGCTTTCTGATCAAGTATTTAGTTTAGAAAATGAGTTGGACCAATACACGGCAGAATGTCATTTTGCCACTCCAATTTTGGTGAATAACCAACTTATAGCTGTGCTTACAATGAGTTTGTCCGCTGATAAAACATTTAGCGAATTATTTCAAAATGCCCTTCATGAACAGTCTACAAATGTGTATGCTTTTAATCGGTCGGGGATAGTTTTGAGTAGTACATGGAAAGATCAATCAAAAGGAACCTTCAACGATGCACTAACAATTAGACTAAAATATAACAATCGAGCTACAGCTTTATTAGATAAAGTGGAGGAAGATTTAGAAGAAAATACACCACAAAATCAAGGTCAGATATTAGAGGGGTATCCAGATTATTTAGGCGATGAAGTTGTTGGTGCTTGGAAATGGTTCTCCGATTTAAATATTGGTTTAATTTACGAAAGAAATAAAGGCGAATTCTATCAATCAGTCTATCTATTTGATGTTACTTTCTTGCTTTCTGTTGTCCTAATTATCGTTTTTGGAGTGATCATTATTAGAAGTGATATGCAGTTGAATTTACTGAATAAAAAAATCTCGAAGTTACAGCAATTAGGACAATATCAGTTAGTCGAAAAGATAGGAGAAGGAGGTTTTGGAGAAGTATATAAGGGAGAGCATCAATTACTAAAGCAGCCTGTTGCTGTTAAACTATTGAAGAAGGAATTAAATGGTACAGATGCACTCGATCGTTTCAAAAAAGAAGTGATGGTAACAGCCGCTTTAAATCACCCTAACACCATAAAAGTATATGATTACGGACATAATAATAAGCAACAGTTTTATTATGTGATGGAATTTTTGGACGGGATTTCTTTGGAAAATCTACTCTATAATAACAAAGAAATTAGCGTTGGTCGAGGAGTGTACATATTGCTTCAGGTGAGTTATAGTTTGAGGGAAGCACATCAAAAAGGACTTTTACACCGAGATATTAAGCCTGCAAATATTATGGTGTGTAATCAAGGAGGTGCTTGTGATACTATTAAATTACTTGATTTCGGATTGGTGAAAGATCAAAATACCACCATGAGTCAGCAAACCAAAATTAATAGAATAGGAGGAACACCCATGTTTATGGCTCCTGAACGCTTGCATGATCCTTATAATGCTGATGTCCGTCAAGATATTTATGCCTTAGGAGCAGTTGGTCTATACATGTTTTCAGGGAAATATATTGTGGAACTGATTTCTCAAAAGATGCTTCAAGGGGAAGATTCTATACAGTCACTACTTCAAGACGATATCTTTGAAAGAAATGATATTCCGACGGAGTTAATCCACTTATTTTTTAGGAGCGTAAGTTTTAATGTTTCAGAAAGACCAACTGATGTAGATTCTTTTATTGATGCATTAAAAAGCACCGCCGAACGCTATCCATGGACCGCTGACGATGCTTATAAAGAGTGGAAGAAGTATGATGCTTATGGATGATAATTTTGCTAGAAATCAATATCAAATAGCTTTTTGCTGTAATAGTGATTTTCTAGCTTTATAGATATTTTTAATATGTAATCCTATTAAAGAAATTGATGCAGCATAAGATAATAGACTTAATTCAAGCGGCTCAAAACCCAAGTATTTTGATATTGTAGAGGCTAAATACGCTAAGTAGCATACCCACATTAATTTAGAGTGTGTATGTTTTAAGCATTTTCTTGTAGCAAAATAAACAGCTACACCACTTACGAGTATCATAGATAAATCGACAATGCCCCAAAAATCAAATGTATGATGATGATGTCCATGATGGGCATGATGAGAAATAAATGAACTGCCTAATATTATTCCTGAAGTCAGTATACAATGCACCAAACAAATCAATGATCCAGTAATTCCAATTTGATCCGAATTTTTTTCTAAAGTGTTTTTGAAAGAGCACATGATGATAATTTTTTAATGAAACAATAGAGGCGAAATGATGCCTTCATTACCATATGCGAGAAAGTGGGACAAACCCCTAATTTTTTAAGTCATAAATAATAAGTAATAGGTAATAAGTTTGGTTTGCTCCTCTGTTTTGTAAGCTGGGCCTTATAATGTAAAGCTAATGTCTTAGAGGTGAGGCATTGATATAAATATTTGTTTTAAATTATCTCTTACCTATATAACTATCCTAAGGAATATAAACTTGTTCTGTCGATACCCTAACCAAAGTAAAAACTCCCACCTTTAGTTATTACCTATTAGTTATTACATTTCTTTGCTAACTGCTAACTGCTAACTGCTAACTGCTAATTCCTAACTCCTATCTCCTTCTACATTATCAAAAACACCCCTTTTGTTAACGAAATCCAATAAAATAGAGGTTTTCCCCCATACCCTCGCCTCTGTTAGTGAATACGAAATAATAACAATTTAAAATCTATCAATTATGTGTAATCAAAGCTATAACGCCGACATCGATCCAGTAGAACAATTTGCAAGAGGTGTAAATCCGAACGTAGAATTTTACGATAAAGTCATTGCTACAAAAGATAATAAAACAAGAAAATTAGTGTATGAGGATATAATTCAACCACATACGGGTAATTCTTTTTATGCTAAAGCAGGACAAGTAATTAGAATAGAACAAAGACCACATCAGCATAATGGGAGAACGCAGATTGCAGATATTTTATTTTTCACACCTGATTTGGAACAATGGAGTGACCATTTAAGTACCACTGCTGTCGCTGGTTTTTCTCCATCAATTTATGGTTCACTTTGGACACAAAGTAAGTACATGGAAAAAATCGTAACAATGGTTGCAGATGAGTATCCATATGAGTTACTGGAAGATCCTGATAACAATATGAAAGTACAACATATGTTTTTCGCTGCTCACTGTAGTAAAGAATACAATATGTGTGCTTACGGAAATGAGGCGGTGCATATGAATAGCTGTCACGAAAACTTTATTCAGGCATTAAATAGAATTCCAGCAATCGCCGCCATCGAAGATGAAGAGGAGAGAAGAAAGAAAGTTCAGTTTTTAGCGGATAGAAACGACTTGAATATCTTTCAACCCAATCAGATTATCCCAGATGAGAAAGGGGTGACGAGAGGAAAAATGTTCTTGAGCCCTTCAGTTCCTGATGGTACAGGCTTGGAATTCTATTGCGAGAAAGATTTGTACTTAGTGGCCAGTAACTGTCCGTATGCAGATCAGAACTTACCTTTCAATGAGGCACAGCCCAATCCGATTTATATCCAAGTGTATGAGACAGGTATTCAACCTCACTCAGAAGATCATTTAGGTATGGTAAAAGGTGATCAATGGGAGGAGCTTGTTTACGATAAATTTAAAGCCGGTGAAAAAGACATTTCTGTTCGTACTCCAGAGAGTTTCAATAATCAATAATATATAGTATAGAATCTAAAGTAATGAAAAACCCACAGTTTTAACCGTGGGTACTTACAAGGTTTTACAGCAGATTCAATCCACTTATTCTAAATCTTCAATTAAAAACAATTCTCATGAAAACATCATTGAAAAGTAAAATCGGGATCACATTTGTAGTGTTAGGGTTTATCAGCCCAGTATTTGGTTTGATAGTACCATTTTTAGGATTTAATACCACAATTACAACATCATTAATTACATTTTTCTTGGTTGGTGGACCAGAAGTTTTTTTACTATTGGGAAGTTTTTTAGCAGGAAAAGAAGGAGTGAAATTGGTAAAAGGAAAGGTGAAGAAATTATTTGGACTTCCAGAAGAAGATTATGCAGCAAACTCATCACAATATAGAATAGGGGTTATATGTATTTTACTTTGGTTGTTTCTAATTATTTTTCCGGGATACGTTCCTCATTTCTTTGAGATGCCACTTGTAAGAGAGAATTTATTCTACCTTTCAATAGGAACAGACCTTCTATTAATACTTGGTGTATTTGTATTTGGGGGGAATCAAATGGTTACAAAAATAAGTGAGATTGTACGTTGGGAACCATGGAAATTACCCGAAAAAAAAGTAAAAAACTAAGTATGTAAAATTACTTTTTCAGTAAAAAATCCTCATTTGATTTTGTGTCAAATGAGGATTTTTTAGAAGTTCAATATTTTAATTACCAAACTTTCGCTCTTTTTTCAGGAGCTACATACATTTTATCACCTTCTTTGATTTGGAATGCTTCATAGAAAGGATCAAAATCTGATAACGGACCTGTTGCTCTGTATTGACCAGGAGAGTGAGGGTCAGTCATGATTTGATTTCTAAGTGCTTCTTCTCTAGATTTTGTTCTCCAGATAGTTGCCCAAGAAAGGAAGAAACGTTGTTCAGGAGTAAAACCATCAATCATACCTGGCTTTTCTTTTTGAAGAGATAAGTAACGTTGTAAACCGTCATAAGCTACTGCAACACCACCAATATCAGCAATGTTTTCACCCAAAGTAAGTTCACCGTTAATATGTAACTCTTCTAATGGATAGTAACCATTGTATTGATCGATCACCATTTGAGCTTTTCCTTGGAAAGTTTCTCCATCTTCTTTTGTCCACCAGTCTTTCATTTCACCTTTTGAGTCGAAACGTCTACCTTGATCATCAAAACCATGTGAAATTTCGTGACCAATAACAGCACCAATACCACCATAATTTACAGCTTCATCTGCTTTATAATTATAGAAAGGAGGCTGAAGGATAGCAGCAGGGAATACAATCTCGTTATAAAGAGGGTTGTAATAAGCATTTACAGTTTGAGGAGTCATACCCCATTTAGATTTATCCACTGGCTTACCAAACTCAGCAAAGTTTTTCTTTGTTTCGTAGATGCTTGAATTGACAATATTTTGGAAGTATTCTCCTTTTTTGATTTCTAAATTCTCATAAGTTTCCCATTTGTCTGGGTAACCAATTTTCACTGTGAAGCTCGATAATTTATTCAACGCTTTAGCTTTAGTATCTTCACTCATCCAATCTAGATTTTTGATACGTACCGCAAAAGCCTCTTTAATATTGTTGACCATCTTCTCTGCTTTTTCTTTAGCTTCGGCAGGGAATTCAGATTCAACATATAATTGGCCTAAAGCAAAACCTAAAGTACTATTGGTTGTACCAAGTACTCTTTTCCATCTTGGACGGTTTGCCTCTAAACCTCTCATTTTTTTACCATAAAAGTCAAAGCTTTCATTCACAAACTCAGCACTTAAATATGGAGCTGCTTCATGAACAATATGCCATTTTAAGTAGTTTTTGATAGTTTTGATTTTTGTTTCAGTAAGAATAGAGTCTAACTTTTCGAAGTAAATTGGGTGATTAACAATAATTGTTTCAGCAGGAACATTGATTTCTTCAAGGTACTCTGCCCAATTGATCGTATTACATTTACCTTGTAGTTCTGCCACAGTCATTGGATTGTACTGTGTTCTTGGATCACGAGCCTCAACAGGAGTTTTATTGAACTCAGCCAATGCATTTTCTAAATCAAATATTTGTTGAGCTTGTTTTTTTACACCGATTTTTCTCATCATATTTTCGATGTGCTGTACATATTGCTCACGTTTTGCTACTGAAGCAGAGTCATCTTTTGTATAGAAATCTTTATTTGGTAAACCTAACCCAGCATATCCTAAGTATAAAGATTGTGTTTTACTATCCTTAAGATCTTGATAAACGCCCATACCAAAGAAAACTGAAGTACTAGAAGCGTGTAATTCTTCTAAAACTTCTTGTAAATCGTCTAGTGATTTGATTTCATCTACTTCATCTAAATAAGGTTGAATAGGAGAGTAACCTAATTTCTCTATTGTAGCTGAGTCCATTCCGCTTTCATACATGAAAACAGCTTTTTCTTGGTCAGAACCTTTGGCTAGTTTTCCAGATTCAGCGGCACTGTTTAGTACTCTTAATGTAGCTTTTTCGTTTCTTTCACGAAGTTCATCAAAACTTCCCCAACGACCTCTATCAGCAGGGATTTCTGCTTTTTTCATCCATCCGCCATTAGCAAAGTTGTAAAAGTCTTCCCCAGGCTTTAATGATGTATTCATGTTTTCTAGATCAAGAGCTTTGTCTTGAGCATTCACAATAGTTGAAGTAGAAAACATTCCGCACATCAAAATTGATAGCCCGAGTGCTTTTCCGAAAGTAAGTTTCATATAATTATGTTTAAAATGTGTTCGATACAAATGTATAAAAAAATTAAACTTAACAATTGTATAAAAAAATAAGTAAAAAAGGGAGTGTGTTAATTTAATATCTTTTAAGAAGTAAAGATTATTGTATACTTTGTTGATATACTAAATACTTTGCTTAAAATTTTGTACATTACAAATATAGATGTGGTAAAAAGCATTTATAAAAACTCTCAAAATCTAACTGATATTATTCTGCTTTTATTTCCATTTTAAAAGCACACCAAATAAGTACACAATGAAAGACCAACAAAATTTTTTTAGTAATCTAAAAAGTGACCTTCCTGCAAGTATCGTCGTATTTTTAGTGGCTATGCCATTATGTTTAGGTATTGCTTTAGCTTCAGGAGCACCACTCTTCTCAGGAATCATTGCAGGAATTGTTGGTGGTATTGTTGTTTCAGCTATTAGTGGCTCTCAATTAGGTGTTAGTGGTCCTGCTGCAGGTTTGGCAGTGATTGTTCTTAATGCTATTCAAGATTTGGGTACTTTTGAAACGTTTCTATTAGCTGTTGTAATTGCAGGTGTATTTCAAATAATATTAGGTGCCATAAAAGCCGGTGTTATTGGGTATTATTTTCCATCATCGGTAATTAAAGGGATGCTTACAGGTATTGGTTTAATCATATTTTTAAAGCAAATACCACATGCAGTAGGATATGATGCTGACCCTGAAGGTGATTTTGCATTTTTCCAATTAGACGGTCATAATACATTTTCTGAATTATGGTACATGACAGAATCAATTACTTGGGGATCTTTAGTAATTACATTAATATCATTAACGATTTTAATCTCTTGGGATAAACCATTTATTAAAAAAACTTTTCTAAAAGGTGTTCCAGGACCTTTAGTGGCTGTAGCCTTAGGTATAATTTTGAATGTATGGTTTGATAATATCCCTACTTTAGATATTACTTCAGAGCATTTAGTTGCAATTCCTGTAGCTAATTCAGTAGGTGAATTTTTCAATCAGTTTACTTTACCTGATTTTACTCAGATAACCAATTCAAAAGTATATATCGTAGCGTTAACTATAGCTGTGGTGGCTAGTTTAGAAACTTTACTATCTGTAGAAGCAACTGATAAGTTAGACCCTCAAAAAAGAATAACACCTACAAATAGAGAATTAGTGGCACAAGGTGCAGGAAATATTGTTTCAGGGTTGATAGGAGGACTGCCAGTAACACAAGTAATTGTACGTTCATCAGCTAATGTGCAGTCAGGTGGCAAAACAAGAGCTTCAGCATTTTTACATGGTATATTTTTACTAATTTGTGTAATGGTTATTCCTGAAGTCTTAAATTTAATTCCATTAGCTTCATTGGCATCAATACTATTAGTGGTAGGTTATAAATTAATTAACCCTAAACAGTTTAAAGTATTATACAAAAAAGGATTTAACTTATTTCTTCCATTTATAGTTACTGTAATTGGTATTGTTTTCACCGACTTACTGAAAGGTATTGGTCTAGGAATGGTCGTTGGTATTATCAATATATTATGGAATAACTTTAAAGTTCCTTATCACTTAGATCCTCAAAATATAGATTTAAAAGATCCTTTAGTGATTCAATTAGCAGAGGATGTTAGTTTTTTAAATAAAGCCAGTATCCAAAGAACGTTTAATAAAATACCGAATGGTGTAGAGGTAATTCTCGATGCATCAAAAAATCATTCAATACATCCTGATGTTTTAGAAATTATTGAAGATTTTGAAAAAGCAGCACATGAAAGGGAGATAAAACTATCTCTTGTGGGATTTGAAAAAATCGGAAAATATGATCCTGAATCAGATTTCCATAAATTATTTTAAGATACCTATTATCATATTTATATATAAAGCCGGCAGAAATGTTGGCTTTTTTTATTGCCTCATTTCACTGCGTCTTATTTTTTCTTCATTCTGTCAAGCTTCATTTGATAAACTGATACGTACCGATCCCTAAAAAGTACTCATTTCTCTTAAAATGGAACGCTTATAAAAAGTGTATATCCTACTATTGTAATGTCTTAAGTTGATAAATACACTAACTAAAAACCTTTCTAATTTTTATTTAAAGACAGTATGAAAATGAAAAAACTATTATTACTACTACTATTATCATGTATGGGTTGGAGTAACATCTATGCCCAGAATGATTTTAGAGAAGAATCTATTTACTTTCTTCTAACTACCCGTTTTTTTGATGGGGATCCAGAAAATAACCGTCCAAATGAATGGAGTTCTTACAATCCTGATCCTGAAGTAAATCCTAAAATTACAGATCCAAATGATGTAACTTGGAAAGGTGATTTTAAAGGTTTGATCGAGAAGCTAGACTATATCCAAGATTTAGGATTTACCGCTATTTGGATTACTCCTATTGTTCAGAACTGGTCGCCTTTAGATTATCATGGGTATCATGCTTATGACTTTACTAAAGTAGATCCACGTTTAGAATCTCCTGGAGCTACTTTCCAAGATTTGATTAATGAAGTCCATGCTCGAGATATGAAAATTGTATTGGATGTGGTTACGAACCATGCTGGTCGATTTGGTATTAAAGGACAAGCAGAAATCAAATACAATACAGATACTTCTAAAGTTTGGGGACAAGATTTAGAGGGAAACCCTTTACAGCCTAATCCTAATTGGGAATATGATGGGATGACTCCAAACCCAGATGATGGATTAATTTGGAGTAGAGCGAATATTCCAACAATGCCAGCTCCTTATAATGAGAATTTAGCTTTGTATAACTGGCCATCAACACAATCTTATGTAGATACAACAGACCCAGAGTGGTATCACCATAGTGGAAACGGTTTTGCACAAGGTTGGGATGATACAGAAAACTTATACAACAGAGCACTAGCAGGTGATACTCCAGATTTAAATACTTCATCTCCTGTAGTGAGAGAGTATTTAGTGAATGCTTACAAGACTTTTATTGAAATGGGTGTTGATGCTTTCCGTTGGGATACTATCAAACACATGAGTAAAGAAGATGTATTGTATTTCTTAGATGCATTTAAAGAGATTAATCCTGACTTATTTGTGTTTGGTGAGGTAGCTCAAAAACGTCATGAGTTACATAGTATTGAAGAAATCAATCCTCACTGGTATACATGGAGAGGCGCTACAAATGCTTCAGAACCTTCAGGTATGGCAGTCATTGACTTTTATGCAGAGGCAAGTTTCCATGATCCGTTTGAATATGGCGGCAGTTTCGCAGGTGTAAAAGCAGCAGATAGATACGATCATTTATATGCAGATCCATCTACTAACTTATTATGGTTAGATAATCATGATTTCGGACCAAATAATGATTGGAACAAACGTTATGGTGGTACAGATGAAAACTTAGCAGCATGTTTAAACTTTATGTTTACATGGAGGGGTATTCCAATTGTATACTATGGTACAGAAATGCGTTTTATGTCTGGTGCATATGCTGATATTCATGATGCTTCAGGAATTCAAAAATCAATTAATGAGACAGGTAGAGCTTATTATGGAGATGTAATGGATCAAGCTCCAAGTCATAAAATGTACAAGCATATTCAAAAGCTAAATGCTATGAGAAGAGCTGTTCCAGCACTTCAAAAAGGCGAATGGCGTTGGGATGGATCGAGTGCTGGTAATGCAGTTGGTTTTGTGAGAAAATATGGAGATAGTGAAGTTGCCGTTGGTTTAGCAAAAGACGGATCTGCTAGTTTTACATTCTCAGGTTTAACCAATGGTGTTTATAGAGATGCAGTAACAGGGGCAGAATATGCGGTGTCTAATGGTTCACTAACTTGTAATGTAGAACCTGGTTCTGCTGCAGTTTATGTATTAAATGGCCCTGGTAGAATAGGTTCAAATGGTCAAGGTTTCTTCCAAGCTGGTGAAGGTGGGCCAGGTAAACCATTTGTACAAGGTTCTCCAACTCCAGGTAGATACCTTAATCCTATAGAAGTTTCTTTATCTGCTACTTTAGGTGCTGGAGCTCCTTATTCGGTCTATTATACTATTGATGGGTCTCTTCCTACAACAGCTAGCATGCAATATAATGGGACTAAAATTCAGGTCTCAGGTGATTTAGATATTAAAGCTTTGGCAGTAGATAAAGATGGAAATCAATCTGATGTGACCACTTTATCATATAGAATAGGTGAAGTTCAAGGTTTAGAAATTTATTTCAAAAAGCCAGATAATTGGAACAGTGTGAATGTACATTATTGGAATGAAGTTCCTGCAAATACATTAACTCCTTCAAGTTGGCCAGGACCGAATATGACTCCTGATCAAAATGGATGGTACAAGTATGTATTTGAAGAAACGGAATCAGTAAACTTATTATTTAGTGATAATTCTGCCAACAAAACAGAAGATTTATTACGAGATAGAAATGGTTGGTATGACGGATCTACTTGGCATGATACCTGTCCAGATTGTGAACCTAATGAACCTAAAGTTCCTGAATTATCTTATACTCAAAATGGAGCTGTCATCAATTTGACCGCTACAGAGAATGGATCGATTTATTATACAGTGGACGGAAGTGAACCATCTTCTGCTTCAAATGCAACGTCAGGTACAGTCACTCTTAACGGAACGGAAGGAGAAACAATCACTTTAAAGGCAATAGCTATTAATGAAGTGGGAACATCGAATATGGTGACAACATCATATACCTTCCCTGTAATTCCTGAAGGTGGAATGACAGTATATTTCAAACCATCAAATTGTAACGATCCTAGTCTTTATTTCTGGGGAGTCGAAAATGGTAGTATGACCACAACTTGGCCAGGACAAAGCATGATTCCTTCTACAAGATATAGTGGTTATTATGAGTATACTATTGATGGAACATGTACCAATTTAATTTTATTATGCGGTTCTTCTAAAGTAACTGAGGATGAAATGAATATTTGTGGAGATGTGTGGTATGAAGAAGGAATAGGTTGGGTTGAGGATCCAAATAAAGAAAATTTTGATATCATTGCTCCAACAGTTAGTATCTCTCCAAATTCAGGCGATTATAGCAATAGTGTTTCAGTTACTATTTCTTCATCAGATGATAGAGATAGTTCTCCAACGATCTATTATACATTGGATGGAAGTACACCAACAATGTCTTCTACTTCTGCTGAAAAGACGGTGACATTTACTGTAACTGACGCGATGACTGTAAAAGCGATAGCAATAGATGATTCAAGCAATGTTTCTTCTGTTGAGACAATGAATTACACGATCTCTATTCCACAGGGAGGGTTTACAGTACACGCTTATGGATATACAATGATGCATCATTGGGGAGCAATTCCAACAGGAAGTATTACAAGTAGTTCTTGGCCGGGTGTGAGTTTGACTGCAGAGAGTGATGGGTGGTATAGTTTTACATTCCCAGAAACAGTACAGTCAACTAATTTATTATTCCATGGAAACGGACAAACTCCTGACCTGTCAAGAAACAAAGAAGGTTGGTATAAAGATGGAGTTTGGTATGATCAAAAACCTGAAATTCAACCACAGAATGGTTTAACAGTTCACATAAAAACCACTTTGTCATCACCCAAAATACATTATTGGAATGCTTCTGATGGAAGTAGTTCTAATTGGCCTGGAGAAACGATGGTAAGTGAAGGAAACGGATGGTTTACTTATACAATTTCTGATGTTAGCTCATCTAACCTTTTATTCCACGATGGAAATGGAAATCAGACTTCAGACTATACTCGATCATCTGAAGGTTGGTATATGGATGGTACTTGGTATGATACCAATCCTGAAAGTAGTGGAACAAGGTCTGCAGGACAATTCATTAATTTAGAAGAGCAGATAAAACTATATCCTACTAGAGTGATGGATCATTTTAAGATGAGTATCAATTTAAAATCAGTATCAGAAGTTAATATTCGAATATTAAATATAAATGGACAAGAGGTGCACCCAGCAGCTCAGTTGAGATTAAATGAAGGAAATCATTTATTGAATGTATCTGACCTTCAAATTAAAGCTGGATTGTACTTTGTGAATATCCAAGTAGGAGACCAGAGGGTGGTGAAGAAGATTGTGAAATTCTAATCTTGTTAATCAAACATCTATTTATTTCAATAAGAAGAGGGTAAAATACTATAATGTGGTGTCACTTTATGAAGTGGCACCACAAAAATAAGGAATGGACCCTACTGGCTGAAGGAAATTTATAGATTGCAAATGTTCAGTAAGTATGAAAATGAGTATTAAAATAACAAGCGAACATTAAATTTATCGTAACAATGTATGAATATTCTTAGGTGAATGTTCATACTATTAATAAGCATAATTATTTTATTTATAGAGAAATTTCGTTATAAAAGAGAATCAATTTTTGGTTCTCTTTTTTTTCATACTTTTATCATTTTAATCATTGCTACTTCCTTTATATCTTTGATAAGTAAATTAATAAATATGAAAAATTTTTTTGTTCTCATCAGTTTACTTAGTATTCATTTTGTATCAGCTAATAATGATAAGGAGTTATCGGAGTTAGATATGTTATTAAATGACAGAGAATTATTTACTCAAAAAAGAGTAGAAGATATTGCTTATTTAAAACAGAGATATCAAATTGAAAAATCAAAATTGATTAAATATGAGATGTCTTTGTTAATCACCCAAGAATACATTCCTTATAATTCAGATTCTGCACTTATTTATGCCCAAAAAACGCTCAATCTAGCAAAAGAGGTACAGGCAGAGGATAGAATTATTCAATCACAATTATTATTAGCACAAACTTATGCTTTAGTGGGGTTATATCATGAGAGTATTCAGTTGCTATCCATATATTCTGATGAAAATACTTTAGGTAATTACCAAGAATTATATCATTCAATTTCTGCAGGTTTATATAACTCACTTACCTTATTGAATTTGGAAAGTGAATTCAGTAAAAAATATCAAGAAGAATGGAATTACCATGAAAAGAAGATAGTAGAAGTCACGCCTAAAAATACATTAGCACATCGATTAGCAAAATCAGAGTTATTAAAAACTCAAGGTAAACTAAAGGAAGCTATAGCGATACTTCAAGGAATTTTAAACCAGGTAGATAAATCCAATAGAATTTATGCACCCGCCTCTTTTATGATTGCAGGTGCTTATGGACAATTGGGTAATAATGATAATAAAATTAAGTACCTCATTCTTTCCGCATCATCAGATATTCAATGCGGAGTGAAAGAACATGCCTCCTTAAGAGAGCTGGCGATGGAACTTTATAAAAAAGGAGAAATAAAAAGGGCCTACAGATATATTAAAATAGCACTAGATGATGCCCTATCATCAAATACACAATTAAGACGCTACGAAGTATTAGAAATATTACCATTAATTGATAGTACTTATCAAGAAAGCAGAGAGAAAACGAATAGAATTATGCTTTGGTTTATCGTGGTAAGTGTTGCTATGGTGATAACTATGATGTCTTTATTGTTCTTTATTCAAAAGCAGAAGAGAAAGTTAGTAGAATCGAATGAAGAGGTCAATGAAAAAAACTATTTGCTCAGTGAATTGAATGAGGAATTACAAACTAGTAAAGAACAAGTAGAAGCAATAAATAGTCAGCTGAGATCTTTTAATGAAAGGCAAGAAGAGTCGATAACAAAATACCTAAAGCTATCTTCTAATTACATTGGCAAGATGGATGATTATCGAAAATCATTACTGAGAAAAGCGAATAAAAGTCCGAAGGATGAAATATTGAAGTTATTAAAAGCTAAAGATATTGTAGATCAAGAACTGAAGGAATTTTACAAAGATTTTGATAAATCCTTTTTAAAGCTTTACCCTAACTTTGTGGCAGATTATAATTTCTTGATGAATGAAGATGCTCAAATTAAATTAAAGAAAAGCGAATTATTAAATACTGAACTTAGAGTATTTGCATTGTTACGATTGGGTATAGAAGAAAGTAGTCAGATTGCAGAGTTCTTAAGGTACTCTATTACTACAATTTATAATTATAGAACAAAGGCTCGTAACCATGCAAAGGTTGGAAGAGAGGGTTTTGAGAAGGAATTAATGAAAATTGGCACCCAATAAATAAAAACTTAACTACTTTTTAGACTTCATGATTGTATGTTAATCATCTGTTTATTAGTGTTTTGTGTTTTTTAATCAACTACTTTTTTACAACTTGTGCTATTTAAGGTGTTTTCTATACACTACTTTTGTAGCATACAGTTGCAAATAAGAATTCAATAAAAATAGATAAATGAAGAAGTTAATACTTACTATTCTATCGAGCATGTTTTTGATATCACTTATCAATGCTCAAACAATCAAATCTCCTAACGGTGATTTTTCAATGACTTTTAAATTAAACGCTGAGGGAACACCTACTTATACTCTTGATTTGAACGATCAGTCGATTGTCAAAGAAAGTAAGTTAGGACTTCAGTTAAAAGATACTGAGAACTTAATTAAAGGGTTTGTAGTAGTGAATACAGCCACTGCTTCAGAAGATCAAACTTGGGAGCCAGTTTGGGGAGAATCTAAAGAAATCAGAAATAACTATAACGAATTATTGGTAACATTAAACCAAGAGTCTACAGAAAGACTAATGAACATTCGTTTCCGTTTATTTGATGAAGGTTTAGGTTTTAGATATGAATTCCCTGATCAAGATAACTTAGTGTATTTTGTTATCGAAGAAGAAAGAACTGAATTTGCTATGACAGGTGATCATAAAGCATGGTGGATTCCTGGAGACTACGATACACAAGAATATGATTATGTAACTTCAAAGCTTTCTGAAATTAGAGAGCTAATGAAAAAAGCTTATACAGGAAACGTTTCTCAACAAGGTTTTTCAGAAACAGGTGTACAGACTTCTTTAATGATGAAATCTGATGATGGTATTTATATCAACATTCATGAAGCAGCCTTAGTAGAGTACTCTTGTATGCACTTAGACCTTGATGATAAAAACTTTGTATTTGAGTCGCACTTAACGCCAGATGCACAAGGTGTAAAAGGTTACATGCAAGCACCTCGTCCAACACCTTGGAGAACAGTTATCGCTAGTAAAAATGCAGGTGATATCTTATTATCAAAAATTACTTTGAACCTAAACGAGCCGTGTGCAATAGAAGACGTTTCTTGGATCAAGCCAGTAAAATACATGGGTGTTTGGTGGGAAATGATCACAGGCATGAGTCAGTGGGCATATACAAACGATGTACACTCTGTACACTTAGGTAAAACAGATTACTCTAAAACTAAATCAAACGGAGTACATGCAGCCAACACAGAAAATGTAAAAAGATATATCGATTTTGCTTCTGAGCACGGATTTGATGCTTTATTAGTAGAAGGTTGGAACGAAGGATGGGAAGATTGGTTTGGTAAATCAAAAGATTATGTTTTTGATTTTGTAACTCCATACCCAGATTTTGATGTAGCTGAAGTACGCGATTATGCTAAATCAAAAGGTATTAAAATGATGATGCACCATGAGACTTCTGGTTCTGTAAGAAACTACGAACGTCATATGGACAACGCATATCAGTTTATGGTAGACAATGGTTACAACTCTGTAAAATCAGGATATGTAGGACCAATTTTACCAAGAGGTGAGCACCATTACTCACAATGGATCAACAACCATTACTTACATGCAGTTAAAAAAGCAGCAGATTATAAGATTATGGTAAATGCTCACGAAGCAGTTCGTCCTACAGGTTTAAGTAGAACTTACCCTAACTTAATCGGTAACGAGTCGGCAAGAGGTACAGAATATGAAGCTTTCGTAGGAAACAATGTAGATCACACAACTATTCTTCCTTTCACAAGATTGATAGGTGGTCCAATGGATTATACTCCTGGTATTTTCGTAACGGATATTAGCGAATACGATTCTACAAGAACTTCATATGTAAGAACAACTATTGCTCGTCAGTTAGCATTGTATGTAACGATGTATTCTCCATTACAAATGGCAGCTGATTTACCACAGCATTACGCTAAATTTATGGATGCTTTCCAATTTATTAAAGACGTAGCTATCGATTGGGACGAGTCATTAGTATTGGAAGCAGAGCCAGGTGATTTCATCACTTATGCAAGAAAAGAAAAAGGTGGCGATCGTTGGTTTGTTGGTAGAACAAATGACGAAGAGAAAAGAACATCAAACATTAAGTTTGACTTCTTAGATGCCGATAAAACATATATTGCTACAGTTTATGCTGATGCAAAAGATGCACACTACAAAGATAATCCTCAAGCTTACGTGATTAAAAAGTATGTTGTGACATCGAAATCTAAGCTAGCACAGTTCTGTGCTCCTGGTGGTGGATATGCTATCAGTTTGGAAGTTGCTAAAGATAAAGCAGCTACAAAAGGTATTAAGAAATTAAAATAAGAGAAGTAAAGTTCATCTAGTTATGTACTAGGTGAACTTTTATAGAGGTTAGTACAACTATAAGATTTGACATAAGCAAACTCAACTACTTACATTGTACTCATGTTATAGAAAAAGGGACAAGTATTATAAATACTGTCCCTTTTATTTTGTAAAAATAATGAATTGGTAATTATATCGTAATAGTGTTAATAGGTGTGCGTGTGTCAATGTTTCAAATTATATATTTTCAAATATAGTTAATGAGTTTTAATAATGGTACTTTTTTAAGATTGATTTTACATTTAGATGTAATTTTTGGTGATATATAGCATCGTTTTAACATAAATAGACCTTTGTTTTAACTAATTAATTGTGATTATCGTCATTATTAAGCAATGTGTGAGCGTATTTTTTGATGAAAATTAATTATTGATAAGATTTATTGAATTTATTTTAATGGTGAGGTTTTGTAATAGAGGATTTCACTTTAAAATCATGTTTTTGATTATTTGAAGATTATTTTTGGGTTTGTTTAGTGTTATGTGTTTGTTTGATTTAGTGTTAATGAAGATGAATCACTATAACTTAAAATTACTTAAATAAGTAAACTATATCATAATTAAACTAAAATATACAAGCAATGAAAAAGTCATTCATCTACATCACAATCTTAACAATACTTGCAGCTTTAACTTCATGTTCTAATGACGATTTAAATGGTATTTTGATGCCGAAGTTTAAAAAAATAGAAGTGGCCGATAATGTTCATGTAATTTATAGAAAAAAAGATATTCAAAATTTCGATGTTGATGGACGTCATAACCTTGATGATTATTACGAAGTTAGAAACGAAACATTATACCTTAAAAATAATAACCACGATGATGTGGTAACCATAGAAGTGGGTAGCCCAGATATCGAATCTATTGTTGTAAAAAATAGTGCAACATTAGAATTTGCAAATGACTTTGAAACTTATGCAGACAATTTTAAACTATATGTTTACAATGCAGGTCAAGTTGTTAGTGTAGGACATTTCAAAGTGGAGACATTTGATGTTGAAGTGAGAAATTCAGCAAGAGCAGCATTTAATAATATTGAAGTCAATCATTTAAATGTTGAGCAAGAAGGTGGTACTTCACTGTTCGTAGAAGGTTTTGCTCGTTATCAAGACCTCTCTGTTCATAATGGCGCTTTCTTTAACGAATTTAGAACAAGTGAACATCTTGATTGGTTTAGAGATCCTAATGCTTTTAAAACACCAGTAAGAGGTGAGGAAGTAGATGTGAACTTACAAGGAGGCGTCTCTGCATATGTTTATCCAGAAACAAAATTAAGTGGTGTTGTAAATGGTGGTAGTCATTTATACTACAAAGGAGATGTTGATATTAGTCACGTAAGTGCAAGTTCTGGAAATTCAATAGATAAAAAGTAGAAATATTATATAGTTTGTCGAGAATTTATAAAAGCCTTCAATGAATATTGGAGGCTTTTTTTGTCGAATAATATTCTTGTGATAGATCACTAGATGTGGACTTTTTAAAGTTTAGTATTTCTTTTAAATACTAACCATTAAGTTGTTAATAATAATCAAAGTATAAAGAACGTACGTAGGTTATGTTCTTCTGATATTTCTTTACTGTATAATCAAAAAGCAAATAAATCATTCCTTTAAAGGTGAATGAAAAGAAATAATACATGGGCATACTTTTAACTCTATGTATTCTTTATCCCCCAGTGAGACGTTGTTTTTACAGCGTCTCTTTTGGTATTATATAATGATCTCACTAAGGTTCAATCTTTATGTTAATGACGTTTAAAAAGAAAAACTTAAAAGAACATAATCAAGTTTAAAATATCATAAGACAACATTAAAGTTCTTCTTCAATCTTAAAATAATAACCACTAAAAAAGTTGATATGAAGGAAATCATCATCAACTATTAGTTCAGTAAATATGAAAAAAGAAATTCATTCAAAGTAGTTTGTCCAAATAGAAAATTTTAATACAAAAGTTTGAATAGCTTGTGATCATTTCACAAGCTATTTTTTTTATCTTTTACCTTCCCATTCAGCATAAAACTGTTCTAGAAAATTTTCCATAACATGATGTCTTTCTTTTGCAATTTTTTTAGCGGATGCTGTATGCATGCGATCTTTTAATAACAAAAGCTTTTCGTAAAAGTGAGCAATTGTAGAGGATTCACTTTTATGATAAGCGTCAAAATTAGCATGCATTTCATATGTTTCTTCTGCATCATAAAGTAAACGATGTTTAGAGCCACCATAAGCAAAGGCTCTTGCAATCCCTATAGCTCCAATAGCATCTAAGCGGTCTGCATCTTGTACAATTTGTCCTTCAATAGAGGGCATTTCATCTTTAACACCTGCACCTTTATAGGATACTCTCTTCACAATATCTGCTACTTTATCAATTGTTTCTTGATCAGCACCTGCATCTTCTAGCCATTTTTTTGATTGCCTACTTCCTTCCAGCAAATCTCCATCGTAAAATTTATGATCGGCAATATCATGTAAAAGAGCTCCAAGGGAAACAATATATGAATCACAATCCTCTGTTTTAGCAATTAATTCTGCCGATTTCCAAACGCGGTAAATATGTTGCCAATCATGTCCTGTGCCTTCACCTTTGAATTTTTGCTCAATAAAGTCAGCCGTTTTTTGAATTATCTCTTTTTTTTGAGGATTCATGTTTAAATGAGTATTAACTTGTGGTGGTAATGTTTTATATCCATTATTTTTTTTGATGGACATGAAGCGAAGTTATAAACTATTCTCTAAAAATCTTCCCAACTATGGCACAGATTACATTAAAAGGAAACGCTATCCAAACTATTGGAGAATTACCTGCAATAGGTAGTTCTGCTCCTGATTTTTCATTAGTGAAATCAGATCTTTCAGACATCAAATTATCTGATTTTGCAGGTAAGAAAGTAATTTTAAATATCTTCCCAAGTGTAGACACAGGTACTTGTGCAATGTCTACAAGAACATTTAACGAAAAGGCATCATCATTAGATAATACAGTAGTAATATGTGTATCTAAAGATTTACCATTTGCTTTTGGTCGTTTCTGTGGAGCAGAAGGTATTGAAGATGTATTAACAGGATCATCTTTCAGAGATACTTCTTTTGAAGATGCTTATGGATTGAAAATCACAACAGGACCATTAACAGGTCTTTGTTCACGTTCTATCGTTGTTATTGACGAAAACGGTAAAGTGGCTTACACTGAGCAAGTGACAGAGACAGTTGATGAACCAAATTATGAAGCAGCTATTGCTGCACTATAATCATTAGAGGAAGAAGAAGGGGATTTAACTTTTCTTCTTCCTTTCTTAATTAAACTACAGTAAAGTGACAAAAAAAGAAAAAGTAGAAGATATAGTAAGCACATTACAATCATTATATCCTAATCCACCTATCCCATTAGATCATAAAGATCCTTTTACGCTTTTGGTAGCTGTAGCATTATCTGCACAATGTACCGACGAAAGAGTAAATAAAATCACTCCTCTACTTTTTGCAAAAGCAGATAATCCATTTGATATGCTGAAACTTTCGGTAGAGCAAATCAAGGAAATAATAAAACCTTGTGGATTATCTCCAATGAAGTCAAAAGGCATTTACGGAATGTCTAAAATGATTGTCGAACAATTTGATGGCAAGGTTCCTGACAATTTTAAAGATCTTGAATCGATGCCAGCTGTAGGACATAAAACTGCTAGTGTAGTGATGTCTCAAGCTTTTGGTGTTCCTTCCTTTCCTGTGGATACTCACATACATAGATTAATGTATAGATGGGGATTAACAACAGGTAAAAATGTTGTACAAACAGAGAAGGATGCTAAAAGGTTATTTAACAAGGAGGATTGGAACGATCTTCATTTACAAATTATCTATTTTGGTCGTGAATATTGTCCTGCACAGCGTCACGATCCTGAGCAATGCCCAATTTGTTCTAAACATGGGAGGAAGTCGTTGTTTAAATAAAAATGGGTCTGTAATTATGATCATTTGAGATGGGTAAAAAGTGCAATTGATTTTCATTTTATGAATGATAAAACTTCAAACAACTTAAATCTCCCACTTATATTAAGACATTGATCATTAAATACATGATTTCTCAATTCTTAATTCCAAATTTATCATTCAAAATTGTATATTGGAATTGAATTTTTTTGATAAAAAAGTCTAAAATCAAGATTTTTATAAATGAACTTTGATCAGATTGAAGAAGCAGAGTTGATCGAATTAGTCAAAAATGGCGATCGACATGCTTGGGAATATATAACAAAAGAGTACTACAAAGCGATTCTTAATTTCATCAATAATATGGTGCATGATTGGGAAACTGCAGAGGAATTGGTACAAGATATATTTGTTAACTTCTGGACGAAACGAGAAAATCTCAATATTAACCTTTCACTAAAGGCTTATTTATATAGAGCATCTAGAAACCATACGCTTAATTTTATTAAGCGCCGTAATTTCGAAAGAGATTATCAGAAAGGAGTGGCAGAAAGAATGGAGATTTCAAAAAATGATACAGAAGATACGTATCATTTTAATGAGTTAGAGAAAAAGCTTTATGCTTCTATTGATGAACTTCCTGAAAAAATGCAGGAAATTTTCAAAATGAGCCGTTTTGAAGACTTAACCTATAAAGAAATTGCTGATGCATTGGATGTTCCAGTTAGAACAGTGCATTATCAAATTGGTTTAGCCTTAAAACAACTTCGAGAGAAATTAAAAGGTCATGCTAATCCTAGTTTGATGTCATACTCCGGATGGGTAGCCATAGGTTTGGTAGCACAAATTATGATGGATGCAGAAATTTTTTCAGAAATTTTTGTCAACTCCTAAAGGTTAGTTGTCAGTAAGATATAAAAGAATGATTTATATGATTCTTTTTTCTACTGTGATAAATTACAAGTGATATAATTCACGACGACAAGGAAATAATAACTTATAATAGTTATCCGATACTATGGATAAAATAGATAACATAGATTGGACACTGATTGCTGAATGTTTAGGTGGCGACGAAAAAGCTGTACTTAAAGCAAAAGAAGTAGCATCATCTGACAAAGAGTTTAAAAGTGTTCTATCTGAAGTGACTGAGATTTGGACGATGTCCGGATCGCTGGGGCAAAATCTCCGAGGAAATAATTCTTCGGTAGTTTTGGAAGAAAAAGTAAATGAGATTTGGTCTAAGGTTTTAGAAGCAGAATCTGAAGAGCTTGAATTAGCAACATCATTTCTTTATGAAAATGAAGTAGACGATGAATTCAAGAATATTTGGGAGGCATCTTATTCTTTAGGACAAAAGCAAAAGAAAGACGTTTCGAATCAGGAAATGGATGCGGCTATGGCTAAAATGCTATTGCGTATGAACGTTGATGAACAAGAAACAAAAGAACAAGTGAACTTTAAAGTAGAGAAGAGTACACCTTCTTCTACTAAAGAGAGAACTATGTGGTCTTTCCAAACTAAAATGGCTACTGCTGTAGCTGTAGCTTTGGCTGTAGGTTTTAGCCTTTTTAAGTATTTTGAAGGAGTAGGAAATTTACAAACTATGGCTGCAGGAAATAGTGTAGCTAAAGTAGATCTGCCAGATGGTACTGATGTTTGGTTAAGTCCTCATTCAAGTATTACTTTCCCTGAAGAGTTTTCTGATGCAAAACGTCAAGTAAAACTGGATGGAGAGGCATTTTTCCAAGTGGCTCACAACCCAAGTAAACCCTTTAGTATTTTAACTCCTGAATCTAAAACTACTGTATTAGGTACTTCGTTTTATTTAAAGAAAAATGAAGTGGAAGTAGTGACAGGTAAAGTACGTTACGAAGATCAATCTTCTGGGGATTATGTGGTCTTGGAAAAAAATGAAAAAGGTATTCTAAGTACTGAAGGGGTGACGAAATTATCATTCGACAGTCATATGGCCTTGAAATTACGTCAAGCCAATATTTCTTTCAATGGTCAGTCCTTGATAAAAGTGGCAGAAGAGTTATCTCTAGCTTACGGTGTTGAAGTCGTTATTGATAACGAAGCTTTAAAATCGAGAAAGTTTACAGGTACTTTCCAAAACAAATCTCTTGAAACAGTATTATCTCAGGTAGCTGAGGTGATGGGATGTCAATCTCAGTTAGAAGAGAATAAAGTGATCTTAAAGTAAGCATAATAGCTTAATCTTAATAAATAGTAAAGGTCGATGAATGTTATTCATCGACCTTTTTTTATGTTTGAAAGGATACTTTTAAAGAAGGAGTTGGAATAACTTAGCTTAATCTGTTATTTCCGATAAAAATGTTTCCTCTGGATATTTTACTTCAGATAAATAAAGCCCTTGACCAGGTGCTAAATGTTTGGCAGCTCTTTTTCTGTCCTTTAATGCGAGCGTCTCTCTCATATAATCCACAGTCATTCTTCCCATACCAACTTCCATCATATTACCTACAATAATTCTAATCATCCCTCTAAGGAAGCGATTAGCTGTTATATGGAAGGAAAGGTTATTACCGTCTTGCGTCCAATGTGTAGACATAATATCACATATATGTGTATTTACATCTGCATGTTTTTTTGAAAAAGCTGTAAAGTCATCAAATTCTAATAATACTTTAGCAGCTTCCTGCAGTAATTCAAAATTAGGCTTTCTGAAATACTGCCAAACTAAACCTTGTTTGAAGGGAGATTTTTCTAAGCAGATATCGTATCTATAACTTCTTTTTACAGCATCAAAACGAGCATGTGCATCATCTTTTACTCTCCAAAGACTTTTTACAGCGATATCGTTAGGCAAAAATGAATTGATACGATGAAGTATATTTTGACCATTCAAATCCTCTTCATGATCAAATTGAGCATATTGTTGTCCACAGTGTACAGCGGTGTCCGTACGACCACTTCCAATTGTATTGATTTCTTGACGAAGTAATTTACCGAGGACAAAATCCAATTCACCTTGCACTGTCGTAGCATTAGGCTGTACTTGCCATCCGTGATAGTGGGTGCCTAGATAAGCGATTTCAGCAAAATATCTCATTGAACTAAGGTTTGATGTGAATGATTAAGAACGTTTTTAGCCTTAGGGAAAGGCAAGGTAGTTCTTTAACTATCAATTTAAGATTTTGATAAAAAAAACCGCAAAACCTGTTAAGATTTTGCGGTTAGCACGGGCAGTAGGATTCGAACCCACGACCTGCGGTTTTGGAGACCGTAACTCTACCAGCTGAGCTATGCCCGTGTGTCTTTAAGACGTTGCAATATTAATAGGTAGAACTTTTTAATGCAAATTGGTTCATATAAAAAAAAACTGAGTCACATTAAGCTATTCATAATGAGCTTGAAAAAAATAAGGCGATGTTGTAACATCACCTTATTTTATAGTATAAATAAACTTTTTTTTAAGCTTTGCCTATAAACCTAATTCTTTAATACCTTGGTTAAAGATAACATCTGTTGGGATGTTAGCATCATCAATCTTATCAAGATCTTTTTGTAAGTCTAAAGTGATTTTACCATGTGTTTTCACTAATTCAGAAACACCATTGTAATCGCCATCACCTTGTAATTGTAAAATCTTAGCAGAAAGAGCATTCATAGCCTCTTCCATTTTAGGATAATTGACTTTATAGTAGCCAGAAGCGTTATCGTATTCAAAAGCACCATATGATTTGAAGAAATTAAAACGAATCATATTAGCTACACCATGTGCAGAAGCAGCACCAAATCTTACAGAACGGAAAATACCGGCCAAGAATGTAGTGTAATAATCTTTCATGTCTCCATCAATTTCTCCTTTTTTATGCAATTGAGAAACCATGTATAAACCTAAGATATCAGCTTTACCTTCTTCAAGTGCAGAAGCATGTTCTTTCAAAGATTTTCTTACAGTACCTTTTCCTGTAATCGTCTCTTTAATACCTAAACCATGTGCTACTTCGTGGAACATCGTATTGGCAAAAAAGGCATCGAAAGTAATATGTTTTCTTTGAGAAGGATCAATCAATACTTCTGAGATAGGTACTAAGATTTTTTCATACTTAGCACGCATTGCATTTTTTAATTGTAATCTTCTAGACCCTTTTTGTTCTTGTACTCTCTCGTCATTAGGAAGGTTGATCGCAATTGTTTTTGAACCAGCATTACAATCACCCGCATAATAAACAACGTCGTAAGCGTTTAATTGAGAATCTGTACCAGGTGTTTCTGTTTTGTATTTTCTATCGCAAGGTAATCCTTTTTGAAGTTCTGGTAAGAAAGATGCGAATTTGGCCAATTTTTTAGACCACTCCATATCTTTAATTAATACATAAGCTTCGAAAGAAGTTTTATATCCAAAAAGTTTATCTTCGTAATTTTCGATTGGACCTACCACAAAATCAATGGGGTTTTCTTTCATATCCATCCATGCTAAATCGGAAGCAAAGTAATCGTTAGATAGGAAAGCGTTCGCTCTTAATTTAAGGTATTTCTTTAAGCCAGGATCTTTGGCTAGGTCAGAGCATTCCATTAATAAGTTGGATGCTTTTTCTAACTCAATTCTGTATTCAGTAGAGTAAGGTATCACTTTAAGTTCTCCTCTTACATCTCTTCTGATAATAGTATATAAGCTATTTTTATCTTGATTTGCTAAAGCTTCAAACTCCTCTTTACTCATGTCTTGAGGGTAGAAATTAGCTCCTTTTGGTTTTTCTGCGATACCATCAATAAATGGTTTGTTGTCTTGGAGTCTGTCCCAAGGACCATAGTTAACGGCAGCGTATCTTTTTAATTCATCTGATGGAAGTGAAGATATAAACGAATCTTTATCACCGTAGGCCTGTTTCCAGAATAGGTTGTCCATAATCTTACTCACTTCGATCATCTTTTCAATCATTATTCTTTGATTCTTATTAAGATGTTTAATATCAGAAGTTAAAGTGAAATCAGTATAATCGACTAAATGAGCTACTTTAGGTACAGTAACTACTTTCTTCTCTTCTTTCTTTTGTTCTTGAGTACAACTGCTAAATAGCGATGCCCCCATTGCCAAACCTGCTATCAGGAATGTTTTTTTCATTTCGAATCTTATTTATGGTAAAATATATGTGACCGTAAATGTAAAAGATAGGGAGTAAGAGTTCAATAAAAAGAGATAATATTCTATTTAGTTTTCCAACGAAAGTAATTTTTAATAGGTAAATGATCAGAATAATCAACGTTTTGAAGAACTTCATACCCTGTGTTCTCAAGTGCTTTATCTTGAAATAATGTGTAATCAATCCTTAAAGGGAAATCTCTGTGAGTAAAAGACCATCCCCAATTACTACTGTAATGAGTGTCTTTAGCCTTCTTTTTTAAGTTGAAATAGGCATTACTATAAGGTAAAGTATTGGCGTCTCCACATAAAATATAGGGGTATTTAGTCTGTTTTATTAATTGATTTATGGCAGCTACTTGCTCTTCTCTTTTTAGTGACGAATGATATACTTTTTTAACGATATTCATTCCTTTTTCTATAAAGGGTAAATTGGTCTTATTTCCGTTATCGATGGCTAGTGATTGTAAATGGAAATTAACAATTCTTAGTGTGTCATTTTTTTGATTCACCACATCAGCCCAAATTATACCGTTCGTATCGCCTTTATTTTTGCTAAACTTGATGTATCCTTTATCGATAATTGGGTATTTTGAAACTATGGCTAACCCAAATGTAGCTTTAATGTGATTTGTTAAAAAAGGAGGAGCATAGAGATGATATTTTTTATCGTTTAGGATCATGTGATCAACCCTAAATAGTTGATTGGGGTTTGATTTTTCTAATAATGTATCACAATTATAATATTCTTGAAAGCAGTAAATATCCGTAGTGTCATTACGAAGCCAATTAATTAACTCTTTTGATTCTTTAAAATCGTGATTTAGATAGGCATACACATTAAAAACAGAAACATTATAACTCACCACAGATAGATCCTTATCTTTATTTAAGTCAATATTAGGTACTAAAGAACAATCTGATTTACAGATAATAACAGTTATATACAATAGAAGAAACCTCTTAAAATGCTTTTTTTGTTGAATGATTTCAACCAAAATGAGCACAAAAAGTAATATCAAATAGATAGGTGTACCTAGAGATATTAAGAAGGCAATAGGAAGGATGTTTGATGGTAAAAGTCCAACTATTGTGAGTGTAATTAGTGTTATTCCAAAAAATCTAATCATATACAAAGATAAAAAACCTAAAGATGCGATTAATCACTTTTTTAATTAATGTAAATTTTTAGCTTTATGATACGGAACGTATAAGTTAAATGATATATAGGGTGAATGTAATTCACTTTGTTTAGAATGTACCCATCTTTAAATGAACACAATTAAAAGTGATGACGAAAGTCAATAAAAAGTATTGACCTACGTCATGTTACACCCGTCAATATGACAATTATCTTTGCGTTGTAATATAGAAACTCTTTTATTTTATACATTTTATATATCCATGAGTGCAATCATAGTGTTGATAGGAATTAGTCTGGTAGTCGCTTTAGTTTTTCTTGGCGTGTTTATCTGGTCTGTAAAGTCCAATCAATACGAAGATACATACACTCCAAGCATCCGAATATTATTCGAAGACGATGATCGACAAAGAACAGCAACACAAACCGGAGACGACGAGCAATCTTGAGCATTTCTCGTACGATAACGTGATTGTAAAAAACTTCGCAATCGCGACCATGTTTTGGGGGGTAGCCGGTATGGTAGTGGGACTTTTAGTAGCATTACAACTCGCAAACCCTATCTTTAATATAGGCGAACAAGCCTGGTTAACTTTTGGTAGACTTAGACCTCTTCATACAAACGCAGTTATCTTCGCTTTCGTGGGTAACGGTATGTTCGCAGGTATTTACTACTCTTTACCACGATTACTTAAAGCAAGAATGTTTAGTGATCTACTTGGTAAAATCCATTTCTGGGGATGGCAATTAATTATCCTATCAGCATTAATTACTTTACCATTGGGCTTCACTCAAGGTAAAGAGTATGCAGAATTAGAATGGCCAATTGATATTGCAATCGCAGTAATTTGGGTAGTATTTGGTTTAAATATGATCATGACGATGATTAAACGTCGTGAACGCCACTTATATGTAGCCATTTGGTTCTACATTGCCACTTTCGTGACAGTAGCGGTACTTCATATTGTAAACTCTTTAGCTTTACCTTTATCGTTATTCAACTCTTACTCTGTGTTTGCAGGTGTACAAGATGCTTTAGTACAGTGGTGGTATGGTCATAATGCAGTAGCATTCTTCTTAACTACTCCTTACTTAGGTTTAATGTACTACTTCGTTCCTAAGGCAGCGAATCGTCCGGTATACTCATATAGATTATCGATTATTCACTTCTGGTCATTAATCTTTATCTACATTTGGGCAGGTCCTCACCACTTGTTATATACTTCATTACCAGATTGGGCTCAATCTTTAGGTACAGTATTCTCAGTGATGTTGATTGCTCCATCTTGGGGTGGTATGTTAAACGGTCTTTTAACACTTAGAGGTGTTTGGGACAAAGTGCGTACAGAACCTGTATTGAAGTTTATGGTAGTAGCACTTACTGCTTACGGTATGGCTACATTTGAAGGACCAATGTTATCTTTCAAAAACGTAAACGCAATTACTCACTATACAGACTGGACTATTGCCCACGTTCACGTTGGTGCATTAGGATGGAACGGTTTCTTAACATTCGGTATGTTATACTGGTTGTTCCCGAAAATGTATAGAACAAAATTACACTCGCTTAAACTGGCGAATGTTCACTTCTGGTTAGGTACATTAGGTATTGTATTTTATGTGATTCCAATGTACTGGGCAGGTCTTACACAATCATTAATGTGGAAAGACTTTACTCCAGAAGGCTTCTTGAAGTATCCTAACTTCTTAGAAACAGTTACTCAAATTATCCACATGTATGAGCTAAGAGCTTTTGGTGGTTTATTGTATGTTATTGGTGCTTTAGTAGCAGTATATAACTACTATATGACAGCCGCTTCAGGTTCTTTATTGAAAGAAGAAGAAGCATCAGCTCCAGCATTACAAGGTGGTCATAAGATAAAAAGATGGCACGAATGGATTGAGGCTCGTCCTATCCAAATGACGATCTTCTCGTTAATTGCTATCTCTATTGGTGGTTTGGTAGAATTCTTACCTACGTATTTTGTGAAGTCAAATACACCAACGATCTCTACTGTTCAACCTTATACTCCATTAGAATTGAAAGGGCGTGATATTTATATCCGTGAAGGATGTTACCTATGTCACTCTCAAATGATTCGTCCATTCCGTTCTGAAACGGAGCGTTATGGCGATTATTCTAAGTCTGGCGAGTTCGTTTATGATCATCCATTCCAATGGGGATCGAAACGTACTGGTCCAGATTTAGCAAGAGTTGGTGGTAAGTACCCAGATTCATGGCACTACAACCACATGTTAGATCCAGGATCTATGTCTCCAGGTTCTATCATGCCATCATATCCTTGGTTATTGGACGATGACATCTCAGTAGATGATGTTCCAGCTCAAATTGCTCTAATGAGAAACTTGGGTGTTCCATACGAAGAAGGTTATGAGGACAAAGCAGTAGCAGACTTAGATAAGCAAGCAGATGAAATCACTGAAAGCTTATTGAATGACGGTTCTGAAACTGAACCTAGAAAAGAAATCGTAGCACTAATTGCTTACCTACAAAGATTAGGTATTGATGCAGGTAAAGCTTCTAGTGTACCATTAAAATAATTTAAAGTGAAGGTGGCTTTTAAAGGTCACCTTCCAAATCAACCCTTGTTATGTATAAAGATGTACTAAGATCTATAGAAGATGTTGAGATATTTCCAGTGATTGGAATACTTATCTTTTTCACTTTTTTTGTTGCTTGGAGCGTTTATGCTTTTAGTATGAAAAAAGATGATGTAGCAGAACTATCTAGTATGCCTTTAGATCTTGATGACGACACCGAAAATAACAGCACAAATGAATTTAAGTAGACTTTCGAAACATGTAATGTCTATGGTGATGATCCTAGGCATGATTTTATTTAACGCAACAGGCGCGTTTGCTCAATCAGGAACTCAGAGTATGCTAAACTCTATGAATGCTAGTGAATGGGCAATTACTCTATTAGGATTTGCCATCATTGTTTTCTTTTTGATCTTCCTGGTATTGGCTTTGGTGTTTTATACAGTGGTTGTTACAAAAAAACAAACGAATCAATAACTCTTACTTGTGTTGATTTTCAAAATATTGAATTATGAAATCTGCAAATAAAAAAATAATGGCATTGGTACTGATGGGACTTACAGGTCAGTCAGCTTTTGCCGCCACAGATCAATTGATCTATGGTGTGGATAACTTCGATACATTATTGTTCATTCTAATCGCAATCTTAGGATTACTTTTCGTAGCAATAATGATCGTAGCTTTAGGTCTTCTTTACGTAGTAAGACAAAGTTTACAGTCTATGCCTAAGACTGAAGAAGAATTAGCATTCGAAAAATCTGGTGAAACAGGTTGGTGGCAGTTCTTCTGGCAAAAAATGCAAGCAGCTAAACCAATGGAATTGGAGAAAGATATCTTAATGGACCACAATTATGATGGTATCCAGGAATTAGATAACGATCTTCCGCCTTGGTGGAAAGCAATGTTCTATATCTGTATTTTAAGTAGTTTTGTTTATTTAGGAGTATATCACTGGTGGGTTGAATCTGATGCTGAGCCAGTTTCTATTGCTGAATATCATGAAACTATGGAAGAAGCAGAAGCTGCTAAAAAAGCTTACTTGGCAACAATGGCCAATTCAATTGATGAAACGAATGTAACTGTTTCTACAGATGCAGGAGATCTATCAGCTGGTAAAAAAGTATTTGATGGCAATTGTAAAGCGTGTCACGGTGGAGCAGGTGAAGGCGGTGTAGGTCCTAACCTAACAGACGAATACTGGTTGCACGGTGGAGATGTTGCAAGTATTTTCAAAACAGTGAAATACGGTGTGACTGAAAAAGGTATGTTGGCTTGGGAATCAAAGTTAACACCTCAACAAATGTCACAAGTATCTAGTTATATTTTGAGCTTACAAGGTACTAACCCTCCTAACGGAAAAGCACCTCAAGGTGAAAAAGTAGCTGCAGAATAAAACATTATTATATAAAAGAGGGTAGTCTATTTAGATTACCCTTTTTCTCTTTTTTAAATATCAATATATCATCATATATAAGTATATTAAATGTGATGATACTTCAGGTCTTCATCATAAATAAGCAAGTCTAATCATGAGAAAAGATTTACACTCCCAATCACCCGATTCCTTTAGAGATAGTATTTCTACTGTGGATGCACAAGGTAAACGAGTTTGGCTCTATCCTAAAAAGCCAAGTGGGAGGTATTATAACGCGAGAAAGTGGGTAGCCTATATTTTAGTAGCTTTCTTTTTTGTGGGTCCTTTTCTTAAGATTAATGGACAGCCTTTCTTTATGATGAATATTTTAGAAAGAAAGTTTGTCATTTTTGGACAGCTTTTCGTTCCTCAAGATTTTTTCATATTTGTTTTAATAATGATTTCTCTCGTCATTTTCATCGTATTATTTACGGTGGTGTTTGGACGTGTATGGTGTGGGTGGACATGTCCTCAAACTGTATTTATGGAAATGATTTTTAGGCGAATTGAATATTGGATTGAAGGAGATGCCAATCAGAAAAGAAAATTGGATAATGGTCCTTGGACAAAGGAAAAGTACATTAAGAAAATTTCTAAACATACCATTTTTATTGTCTTCTCTTTAGCTATTGCCAACATGGTATTAGGTTACATCATTGGTGGAGATGAACTCATACAAATGGTGAAACATAAACCAGCAGAAAACTGGCCAGTATTTTTAGCCCATGTAGGTTTTGCCGCTATCTTTTATTTCGTATTTGCCAAATTTAGAGAACAAGCATGTACGCAAGTTTGTCCTTATGGTAGATTACAAGGAGTTTTCTTAGATAAAGACTCTATAGTTATTTCTTACGATCATGTAAGAGGCGAGCCAAGAGGTAAACTTAAAAAGCAAAAGAAATCGGCTGGAGGTTGTGGAGGTTGCGGCTCTCAAAAAGAAGCTGTAAAACCAATAGTTAGCAGAGTAAAACCAAAAAGACCAACAGCAGCACCTTTACCTGAAATTAAAAAGCAAGAAGAACCTAAAGAAGAGGTAAGAAAAATGACTTTAGAAGACGTAAACGCAAGTGCTTCTGAAGAACAACCTCAAGGTGATTGTATAGATTGTAAGTTATGTGTTCATGTTTGTCCTACTGGTATTGATATCAGAAATGGTACTCAATTAGAGTGTGTTAACTGTACTGCTTGTATTGATGCATGTGATGAGGTGATGGACAAAATTGAAAAGCCAAGAGGACTGATTCGATTTGCATCAGCAAATGATATTGAAAAAGGAAAACCATTTAAATTTACGACAAGAATAAAAGCATACACTGCAGTATTAACTATTTTAGTATGTGCAGTAATTTTTGCTTTAACAACAAGAAACGATATTGAAACTACGGTTTTAAGAGCTCCAGGAATGTTATATCAAAAAGCAGATAATGGAGATATACGAAACTTGTATACATTAAATATTATCAACAAAAGTAGTGTGGATTATAATGATCTATCGGTTAAATTGATTGATAGAGATGGTAAGATCACTATTGCTGGAGGAAAAATGGAATTGAAGCAAGGTAGTAAGCTAGACGGAGCCTTCTTTATTGAAATTCCACCTCAAGAATTAGATGGTAGAAAAAACGAAATCAAACTTCAAATAATGAATGGGGACCAAATGATTGACGAGATATCGACCAATTTTATGGGACCTGCTAAAAAGCGTAAATAAGATGAAAGTACATTGGGGGTGGGGAATAGTAGTTGTTTTTGCAATTTTTGGAATTACCATGATCAGCTTGGTGATCCGAATGTTTCAGGAACCTGTGAATATGGTTTCTAAACAATATTATGCAGAAGAACAGATGTATGAGGTACAGCAACAGCAAAAAGATAATATCAAGCTGTTGTCAGCAGAACCAATCATCACACTAAATAGAGCAGATGGTAATATCGATTTTATCTTACCACAAGATATACAAGATATTAAAGGAAGCGTTCGTTTCTTTAGACCATCAGATAGTCGTTTAGACTTTAATGCACCATTAAAATTAAATGAAGCTAATGCAATGGCTATTGATGCAAGCCATTTAGTAAAGGGACGTTGGATAATCAAGTTATCTTTTTCAAGCAAAGGGATGGATTACCTTTACGAAAAATCATTGGTGTTATAAATTTAGGAAGAGGATATGAACGGTTTATTTTTAACCGCACTAGGGCTTGGCTTTGCAGGTAGTTTTCACTGCTTGGGAATGTGTGGTCCTATAGCATTAGCTATTCAAGGTGGTCAGAGTAGTGGACCTAAACTATTTTTAGACCGACTATTATACAATTTAGGAAGAGCACTTACATATAGTGTTTTAGGAGCATTAGCAGGGTTAATAGGTCATGGACTCTCATGGTTAGTAGGTTATCAAGTTTATTTAACTGTGTTATTAGGAGGCATGATGATTGTTTTTGGTCTGTTTGCTGTCAATCCAGATAAGTTATTAAATATGGTACCTTTTCTTGGAGGGTGGTTTCAATGGATTCGTAAACAATTAGGTAAATTTATGAGAGATGCAAAATGGTATAACTTCTTTACCATTGGTATCTTAAATGGTTTTCTTCCTTGTGGATTGGTATATATGGCCATGATTGCTGCATTGTCTACAGGAAATGCTATTGAAGGGATGTCTTATATGTTTGCTTTTGGGTTAGGAACAATACCAATGATGTTTGGAGTAGCCGTTGCAGGTCAGTTTCTAGAAGCAAAAGTAAGATCAAAAGTGAAAAAGATTTATCCTATTCTCTTTTTATCAATGGGTGTTTTATTGATGTTCAGAGCCTATAACATTCATGAATCATCAAAGGATATGGCTGATAAACCGATGGAAGAAGTAGAGATGAAATGTCATTAATTCAATAATCTGTGGTAATTTATTTAGAATAATTAAAATTCTTAATACTTTGTTATCAACAGATAGTTATAATTTTTGGTATAAAAATAGTAAATTGTGGATATCAATTATACACCTAATTAATAAGCACAATCATTATTTGTGATCCAACTATCATCCATTTAAATAAAAATAAAAATGCCAGCACATGAGATCAAAACTTGCCAACGATGCAAAAAAGATTATGAATGCAAGGTAGGTAACATCACTCAATGTCAATGCTACGAAGTGAAAATGACATATGAGGAAACGCAAAGAATGCGAAAAGAATATGATGACTGCCTATGTGCAGCATGCATGTTAGAACTTCAAATCCAATATAGGAAAGAAGAAATGCTCAGTAAGAATTAACACCGAAACTTTATATATCTAATAAACCATAAGAGAAATCTTGTGGTTTTTTTATTGTGGATCTACATCAATACTCACCCAAACTCTTTTAAATGGTTTTTCTTCTTTTTGTTGATAAATAGCTTTTTGTATTAAACCTTTTGCTTTCTTTAAATCTATACCTTCACGTTCTAGTTTTATCAAAATCTCAGATAAATAGTAATTTCTTATTTTATTGATACCCGGTTCTTGAGGTCCAAGAATTCTTTTTTGACCGAGCCAATTGACTAATAAACGACCAAGGTAATTTGCCGCATCGTGAGTTAAATCTTGTTTCTCACTTCGGATAGTTAATTTGATCAGTCTTGTAAAAGGAGGGTAATGATATTGTTCTCGATCTTTAATTTCTTTTCTATAGAAATTATGATAATCGTTTCTAGCTACCTTTGCAAATAATGTTTCTGAAGGTTGTTGGGTTTGTAGAATTACTGTTCCTGTTTCTCCCCTTCGTCCAGCACGACCACTTACTTGGGTTAGCATTTGGAATGCTCTCTCATGTGCTCTAAAGTCTGGAAAGTATAACATTGTATCTGCATTGATAATACCAACCACACGTACATTGTCAAAATCCAATCCTTTTGTAATCATTTGGGTACCTACCAGAATATCTATATGGCCTTGTTCAAAGTCAGTTAAAATTTGATCGTAACTATGTTTTCTTCGTGTGGTATCTAAGTCTAATCGTCCTACACGAACCTCCGGTAAATAAGTTTTTAATTCTTCTTCCACTTTTTGAGTTCCCAACCCAACGGTTTTCATTTCTGTAGAACCACATGATACACAGGTATGAGGAACATGTTCTTTGTGTCCACAGTAATGACATCTAATTTCGTTTCTGTAAATATGATAGGTTAGTTTAACATTACAACTTGGGCATGTGGGTACCCAATTACAAACATCGCAGGTAACATAAGGTGAGTACCCTCTTCTATTTTGAAATAGAATAGATTGGTAGCCTTGTTCCGTATTTTGATGTAAAATATGTAGAAGATCGTCAGAAAAATCATCTTTCATTTTTTTCTGCTTCCTTTTCGCTTTTACATCAATGATTTTTATTTCTGGTAATTGTGCATCCCCAAATCGTTCGTGAAGTCCTGCATAAGCGTACTTATTTTTAACAGCCAAATAGAAACTTTCTAAAGATGGTGTAGCAGAACCTAAGACAACTTTTGCATGATGCATATGCGCCAAAACTAAAGCTAAGTCTCGACCTTGATATCTTGGAGCAGGATCGTTTGCTTTATAGGAACTATCATGTTCCTCATCTACAATAATTAAAGACAGATCTGAAAAAGGAAGAAATAACGAGGACCTTGTACCAACAATTACTTGAAACTGTCCTTCTTGAACTCCTTTCCAAGTTTCAACTCTTTCATTATCAGAAAATTTTGAATGATAGATACCAAGTACATCTCCAAAATACACCTTTAGTCTTTTTACTAACTGACTACTAAGAGCAATTTCTGGAATAAGAAATAAAGCTTGTTCACCGTTTTCAATTACGCTTTTAATCAGTTGAAGATAAATTTCTGTTTTTCCACTACCAGTGATACCATGAAGTAGACAAACATTTTTTTCGCTTAAACCTTGAATTGTTTTCTGTAAACATTCTTTTTGAGCAGGAGATAAAACAGGAGTTGGTTGCATTTTATCTGCTACAGATAATTCGAATCGAGGTATCTGACGTTCAAATTCTTCAAAGATGCCATTTTTGGTCATTGTACCAACAGAACTAGGAGATAGAGGTCTACCTACATGTAAAAACTCTCTTTTGGCTACACCATGAAAATTGGTTAAATAATCTTCATGAATAGGCACTAAGGAGAGGTATTTTAATAGGGCATCTTCTTGTTTTTGCCTTTTGGATAAAAGTTTGAAAAGATCATCTAATGAGTCAGGTTGATCAGCATATTGCTGAGAAAGCCTGATCCTTTTTTCCATCTTAGGTTTATAGCGTTCCTTAATTTTTTCAATCAAAAGAATAGCCTCTTTTTCTATTAAGTTTTTGATTGTTTTATAAGGGCTTTTGATCTCTAATATCTCACCAACTTGAGTATAGGGTATAGTTTGTTCTTTTTCCAGATAGCTCATCAAAGTAAATTCTCTATCTGATAATTGTTCGAGATTTTCTTCAATGATAAAATGAGGGTGTATCTGAATGTAGGATTGACTACTTAGTTTAAGTCCGGATGGTAAAGCTACATTAAGTACTTCGCCAATAGAACACATATAATAATCTGCCACCCATTGCCATAATTTAATCTGAGAAGCATTCACACTAGGTTCTACTTCTAAAACTTCTAGAATAGGTTTAGGAATATATTTCTCTGGTTCAGTTTCGTGAATTTCTGAGACAATACCTGTGTACATTTTTCTATTCCCAAATTCTACCAAAACACGATGCCCCACCAAAACCTCTAAATCTAATTGAGATGGGATAACGTAGCAGAAACTTTTGGGTATAGGTACAGGTAAAATAACCTCAGCAAATTTCATAGATTAATTTTAAGGAGTGGAATAGATTAGAGTCTCTTTCTAGGAGTCGTTGCCTGAAATTCTTTTAAATACTCAGGTTCCCAATAAGCAACATCTTTAAAAGCCTCTTTTTGGTATTCCTCTAGTGCCAATTCGCCAATATATTTTGCAGAGGGTACAATTCCTTTGATCAACTTACTTCCTTTTGGAGCTAATAATGCTTCACACTTTTCAGCACCATTACCAAAGTAAACTAACCTTCCCTCTATATCATTAAAACTTTCCTCATCCATGATTTTAGGTTGTGGGGAAAGCAATTCATTCATATCAGTAGTGAATAAAGCAGTGTAAACCTCCATTCTTCTAGCATCTAGCATAGGGCAGATAATGTCACCTTGTTCAGCATATTCACTTACTTGAAGCGCCATGGATTCCAATGTGCTCACTCCCATTAATGGAATGTCTAATGTATAGCATATTCCTTTAGCTGTTGATGCACCAATTCTTAAGCCAGTATAAGATCCTGGACCTTCCGATACAGCAACACCTTTTAGATCAGACATTTTTAGGTTGGCATTTTCAACAACATTCTTGATCATCACAGCAAGGTATTCAGAATGTGATTTATCAATATGTTGTTCGTAGTAAGAGGTCAATTGCCCCTCTAACGTATGTAATGCCACCGAACAAACGGTAGTTGAAGTATCTATGCTTAAAATCATGGAATTCAAAATCAAAAAGAATAATACTATTATTCTAATAAAAATAGTAGAGCCTAAATTATCTCTTATGTAAAATTAAAAATACTATTGAATAAGGAGACACTTGATTAAGAAATATTTTATTTCAATTGAACAAGAAAAAATATTACTAGTTATAATATAGACAAAAAATCATGTGCTTAATACCTACTTTATCACTCTTCATTCAATTAATTACTGTTTCAATACTTTTATTTAGTTACCGTCTTGGCTTGTATTGTAACAATTTCTAAAGGCCATTCTCCTTCTGTTTTTTCCTTAGATATTTTATCAACTACATCCATACCTTCGATTACCTCGCCAAAAACAGTATGCATTCCATCGAGGTGAGGGGTACCACCTATTTTTTTATAAATACGTTTTTGCGCATCAGTGTAGTCAAGACCATTTTCTTGTTCCGAAAAAGCTAGATCGTTATCTGTTACTTTATCTCCTTGTACAATAAAGAAATCAAAAGGAGTTGATTCTCTTTTGGGGTTGTTTTTATATTCTCTTGCAGCAGATACAGCACCTCTTTTATGAATGTGTTTTCTAGGATAGATTTCGTTAGGAAGGTGCCACTTACCAAAAGATCGTTTTTTTATTCTGAAATCAGGTTCATCAGAGTCGCCACCTTGGGCGATAAATTGGGGTACTACTCTGTAAAACTGAGATTCATTAAAGTAGCCTCTTTTTGTCAACATAATAAATGAAGAACGATGTCTCCAAGTATCATTGTATAATTTGATTTTAATATCACCTAGTCTAGTGGAGATTAAAACAACAGAATCTCTGTTTTCTTCACCATACCATTTCAATTCCTTCATGGCATTAGTGTCATCAAGTTTAGGCATTTTTCGTTTTTCAACCTTTTTCTTGACGTAGTCTTGTTTCTGAAACTTATCATTTTTACTGGTTTCACATCCACAAATAAAAAATCCAAGAATAATTAGAAAAATTTGAAGTTGGCTATTTCTTAACATTAGTATGATATGTTTAAAATCTTTACTCAAAAGTATGTAATCGCAAAAAAAATACAATTTATCGGTCAAGTAAATTCTGTTTATAACAGAATTTCACAAAAGAACGTAACATTCAGTTCATCTTACCCCTGATTTAATTAACAACAAGTTTAAGATTTGGATAATCATACAACACAAACGGCACATACATTTGCAACTGTGATTTGGTAACACGTTTTAGTAAAGAATTAAATTTTAAAATGAACAAATATTTCATTTCGTTCGCTATCATCTTATTAACTGCAGCAGCTACTTTTGCGCAAAAGGGAATCGTTAAAGGTACTGTTAAAGATGCCGATACCGGAGAAGAGGTAATCGGAGCAAGTGTTTCTCTAGAAGGAACAACAACAGGTGCATCATCAGATGTATTTGGTAATTTCCAATTTGCTGCCGAGGCAGGGACATACAATCTAGTAGCGTCTTTTATTGGATACAAAAAAACAACTCAACCAATAACTATTACAGCTGGGGAAGAAACTGTAATAGATTTGACTTTAGCTGTGGATGCTAAAGAATTAGAGGCTGTTGTAATTGTTGGTAAAGCCAACACAGAATCTTCAGGAGCTTTAATGGTAGAAAGACAAAAAGCTGATGTAATGATCCAAGCAATTGGAGCAGAAGAGATGTCAGTGAAAGGTATTTCAGATGCGGAGGATGCAGTAGCTAACATTACTGGTGTATCTAAAGTAGAAGGACAAGGTCTTTTTGTTAGAGGTTTAGGAGATAGATACAACAATGCCTTTGTGAATGGATTAGTAGTTCCATCTACAGATCCTGGTAAAAAAGTAATCGATTTAGGTCTGTTTTCTTCAGATCTAGTAAGAAATATTGATATCAATAAAACATTCTCTCCATCTATTTATGGTGATTTTGCCGGAGCAACGGTTGATATCGTAACAAAAGATTATCCTGAAGAGGGTTTCTTTAACATTGGATTAAGTACAGGTGTTAACTCTATTGCAACAGGTAGTAGCTTTAAAACTTTCCAAGATGGTGATGCTGAATTCTTTGGTTTCACAGGTAATGGTAGAGCTTTGCCAGACGAAATGTTAAACAGAGAAGTTCCTGATTCTTATAACAACTCTTTCTCTCCATCATACATTACAGCAGGACCAAATTTAAATGGTAAAATCTCTGGTGGTAATTTATATGACGTAGGAAGCGAATCTCAGTTTGGATTTATTGCAGCAGCATCTTTCGGTAATGATTATAGAATTGAAGAAGGTGTAAAAAATACTTACAGAGCACAAGGTACAACAATCAATAGCTATGCTTCTAAAGAGTATATCTATAGCACTAACACTACTTTAATGGGTAATGCATTCTTTAAAATAAACAATAAGAATACAATCTCATTCAATAACATCATTATCAATGAGTCTGAAAACTCGGTATTAGATCTTCAAGGTAAACACGAGGAGAAAAATAATAAAGAGGCACCAGTATTTAAAGAAAGAAATACATACCGTCAAAATATGGTCAACATTCATCAATTAATTGGTGATCATAAATTTATGGACAATGACAGATTGAAAGTTACTTGGGGTGCAGGTATTTCAATGTCACGTAGCCAAGAGCCAGACAGACGTCAAATTACTTATGATGAAATTGACAACACTGATGGTAAATTTACTGGTAAAGTATTTACAAACTCTCCAGACGACTCACATAGATTCTGGTCTGACATGAGCGAAAGAACATTATCTTCTAGATTAGGCTTACAATATGGTCTTGGTAATGCAGATGATAACGGTAATTTCAGACATAACATCTCTTTAGGTTACAATGGATTTAGTAAAGATAGAGATTTCGAATGGTGGATGTCTTCAATGGTAGTTTCTGGTCCTAGACCAAGAGTAGATATTGATAATCCTCAACCAGATCTTGATAAGCATTTTGAAGACGGCGTTCTTTCTTATGACCCAATTGTAAGATATGATACAAAGTTTAATGCTCAAATGGGAGTAAATGCATTCTATGCTGATTATAGTGTAGACATTGTTCCAAACAAATTAAAAGCAAACATAGGAGCTCGTTACGAAATTGGTCATCAACAAGTAACCTACAAGCCGGAAAACACTACGGATCCAAATGTAGCTGATATTGTTAACGAGAAAAACTCAGAAAACTTATTGCCATCATTAAGCCTTAAGTACTCGTTAACTGAGAAATCAAACATCAGATTAGCGGCTTCGAAGACATTAATTAGACCAATGATGTCAGAATTGATTCCTTTCCGTTTCACATTTGCAAATGGTCAGAAAATCGTTGGTAACCCAGACTTGAACAATTCAGAGGTATATAACTTTGATTTAAAATATGAAATCTTCCCTAATGCTGGCGAGTTATTCTCAGTAGGTGTATTTGCTAAGCAAATTGAAAACACAATTGAATTAGTAACAAGAGCATCAGCAATTACAGAATTCTCTTATGTGAATGCAGGAGTATCTCAAGTAGCAGGTGTGGAGATGGAAATCAATAAGAATTTAGGCAATGTATTCCAATCAGGCGGTAACTGGTTAAGCAGATCAAATGTTGGATTGAACGCAACTTTATTAGCATCTCAAACTGATTTATCAGGAACGGATGGATTATTTACTAATGAAAAGAGAGAAATGTTTGGAGCATCACCTTATATGGTTAATGCTAATTTATCTCACGAAGCTAATATCTTCTCTCAAAATGTTCAATCTGTATTTACAGTAACTTACAATACGTTTGGTGATAGAATTGTTGCAGCAGGTTCACAAGGTGCAGGCGATATTTACGAAAGATCGTACGGTACTTTAAACTTCATCTTCAAAAATAAAATTGGAGAGAAAATTAGCTTGGACTTGACTATCAAAAATATCTTAAACCCAAGTATCACTCTAGAACAAGAATTTGTAAATGGAACTACTGGTGTGGTGGATACTTATAAACGAGGAGTAGACGCTAAACTAGGTTTCAAATACACTTTCTAAATAAAAAAAGAAAAGAGCGATTAGAATAAAATTCTGCTCACTCTTTTCAAATTCAAATTTTCAAAAACAAATTACAACAATTAATCATGAAAAAGCAATTACGATTTGCAGCTTTAGCTCTTCTTGCTGGACTTTCTTTCACTTCATGTGACACAAATGACGCAAAAGGACCCATTGTAGATTTAAATCCTGGTGATTCTACTGGTGTTAACCCTGGTGATGACCTTCGATTGGAAGATGAAGCATTATTAGCTGGTAAAATTGTTTCTAACGGTGCTGCTACTGGTGCTGGCGATTTCCCTGCATGGGCAAAAGGTTTAGATTACGAAGGAACTTCTGTAAACGGAGGTTTTGATTTAGAACTTACTGCAGGCGAATTAAGTGATGATCAATTAAGTTGGTCTGGTAATGTATCTATCTCTGGAGCAGTTAAAGTTCCTGCTAATAAAGTATTGACAATTGCAGCAGGTACTGTAATTGAAGCATTATCAACAGATTCATATTTAATGGTACTTCAAGATGCTAAAATTATGGCTGAAGGTACTGCAGATAATATGATTGTATTTACATCTACTGTAAAAGAACCAAAACAATGGGGTGGTCTTTTAATTAATGGTAGAGCACCAATTAACAATGGTGATAGCAAAGGAGAAGCATCTCCAGAAATTGATTCTAGCGTAAAGTACGGTGGTACAGTATCTGATGATGATTCTGGTGTTTTAAAATATGTAAGAGTAGAATTCTCTGGTTATAAATTTAACGATGAGTCTGAGCACAATGCATTTACTTTTTCTGCAGTGGGTTCGAAAACAGAATTATCTTACTTACAAGCTTTCAAAGGTACAGATGATGGCCTTGAGTGGTTTGGTGGTACAGTAAACGGTACAGATTTAGTTTCTGTAGGTTGTGAAGATGATTCTTTTGATTGGGCACATGGTTATAAAGGTACTTTGACAAACCTTTGGGTGATTCAAGATGCTTCAAGACCTTATGATAAAGGATTTGAAATTGATAATAACAGTAGAAATAACTCTGCAGAACCTTATACAGAAGCTAGAGTTAACAATGTAACTATTACAGGTATTGATGGCGAAACTAAAGCAATTAGAGTTCGTGAAGGAGCTAAAGGTCACTTCACAAACGTAAAAATCATAAATGCTAAAGTAGGTTTTGATATCGTAAACGATGTAACTATCAACAATGTACTTGATAATAAATTGACAGTTTCTGCTTACACTGCTGAAAATGTAGCAGATGAAGTAGTATATGTTGATGATTGCGAGACTTGTAACTAATTAAACATAAACTTTAATTTAGCTCTCTCTTCCCAAAAAGAGCTAATACTAAAACTCACGCTCACCAAATCGCGAGTACCTAGGTAGTTTGATCTGCCTAGGTTTTTTGTTTATAAGGAAAAATAAGTAATAGCTAGTAAAGTGAATTATTAGCTATTACTTATTATTTATTACTTAAAAAAAGAGGCTTCCCATAAAAATGAGAAGCCCAATATATTTTACTAATTAAGTAGTTTAATTAGCTCTTCATACCACCGTGAATCTCAAGAGTTTGAGCAGTGATGTAAGTTGACATGTCAGAGATTAAGAAGATACAAAGATCTGCAACTTCTTCAGGTCTACCACCACGTTTCATTGGAATATCAGCCAACCAAACGTCTTTCACTTTTTGATCTAAAGTTTCTGTCATTTCAGTTTCGATAAAACCAGGAGCAACAGCGTTACAACGAACACCTCTACCCGCTAATTCTTTAGCTACTGATTGAGTAAAACCTAGAATCCCTGCTTTTGATGCTGCGTAATTTGCTTGTCCAGCGTTACCATATACACCAACAACAGAACTCATGTTAACAATAGATCCGCTACGTTGTTTCAAGAAAGTTCTTGTCGAAGCTTTAGTTAAATTGAATACAGATTTTAAGTTGACACGTATTACGTCATCAAATTGTTCTTCTGACATTCTCATTAATAAAGAATCTTTTGTGATTCCTGCATTATTGATTAATCCGTCTAAAGAATCAAAATCAGTAGTGAAGTCTGCGATAAGTTGCTCGGCAGCCGATAAATCTGATGCATCAGAACGGTAACCTTTAGCTTTTATACCGTAAGCCTCTAATTCAGCTACTAGTGCCTCACCCTTCTCAACACTTGAAAGATAAGTGAATCCTATATTTGCGCCATGCTCCGCGCAACGAATTGCGATTGAACGTCCAATACCTTTAGACGCTCCTGTGATCAATACGTTTTTGCCTTCCAGCAGTTTCATGGTGTGTGTTTTCTAATTGTTGAAAAATTTTCAGTTTGCAATTTACAAAAAAGATGCTAGTCCCAAGATTTATTCACATATATCATCGAATTAATTAAACTTTTTTACTTATTTATCGTCAACTACTTATAATCAAACAGTAATCTTCAATACATATAGAGTATTTAATTATCTATCAAAAGGAAAATGATATTCAAGCGATATAATTGTATATTTGATATATTATTAACTACAATTAAAATCATATACATATAACATAAATGGAAAACTTATTAGAAAGATTTTTACGCTATGTAAAAATTGATACCGAATCAGTTCCAGGCATAGAGCAAATACCTAGTACTAAAAAACAATTTGATTTAGCTAAATTATTAGTAAGTGAATTAGAAGAAATGGGAATGAAAGACGTCAGCATTGATGACAATTGCTACGTTATGGCCACTTTACCTTCTAATATTGATAAAAAAGTACCCACTATCGGTTTTGTAGCCCATGTAGATACCACTCCCGATTTAACAGGTAAAGATGTTAAACCTCAGGTTTGGGAAAATTATAATGGCGAAGATATCGTCCTTAACAAGGAAAAAAATATAGTTTTATCCACAGAAGAATTTCCTGAAATCAAAGCGTATAAAGGGCAAACTATCGTTACTACTGATGGTACAACTTTATTGGGTGCTGATGATAAAGCAGGTGTAGCAGAAATCATGGAAGCAATGGATTATTTGATCAAGCATCCTGAGATTAAGCACGGTGAAATTAAGGTAGGTTTTACTCCTGACGAGGAAGTAGGAAAAGGAGCCAACTTATTTGATGTAGAAAAGTTTGGTGCAGAATGGGCTTACACAATGGACGGTGGCCCTATGGGAGAGTTTGAATACGAAAACTTTAATGCGGCTTATGCAGAAATCACTTTTGTAGGTCAAAATGTACACCCAGGTACTGCAAAAGGTAAAATGGTGAACTCAATGAATATTGCCGCTAAATTTGCCTCAAAGTTTCCTGATAATGAAACACCTGAAACAACCGAAAAATACGAAGGTTTCTTTCACTTGTTGACAATGAATGGTTCTGTTGAGGAAACTAAATTGCAATACATTATTAGAGATCATGATCACGATTTATTTCTTAGCAGAAAATCACACATCGAAGCTTTAGTAAAAACATTCCAAAGTGATTATGGTGAAAACCGTGTAAAGCTAGAAATGGTAGATCAGTATTATAATATGAAGGAGAAGGTAGCTCCTAATATGCATATTGTAGATTTTGCCTTGGAAGCGATGAAAGAATTGAATATTGAACCTGATGTAAAAGCTATTCGTGGTGGTACTGATGGTGCTCAACTTTCTTTTAAAGGATTACCTTGCCCGAACATTTTTGCAGGCGGTCATAATATGCACGCACGTTATGAATATGTACCTGTTCCTACGATGGAAGCAGCAACGAATGTAATTATCAAAATTGCTGAACTTGTCGCTAAAAAATAAGTAGAGTTAAAAAAATAATGAGAGACTGTTCTATACGATAGGGCAGTCTTTTTTATTTTAAATACTTTTTCCAATCTATCATAGGACAGAAGGGTAACAAACGATCGTATTCCATTATGGATTCTATTTCGTTGTCATGTAGTTTATTACTTTTATAAAAAACTTGTATGTATGTACCATCATAATTATACAGTTCAATTTTTTTACCGAACTTTTGGATAGTACTTAAAAGGTCGGAGAAATATTGTACGATTTCTGCCTTTTGAATAATACTCAATTTGTTGAAAGTGATGTGCTGTAAGTGTACCATTTACGGATCAAGTAATAGTTATATAAATTAATAAGCAGGTAAATTTGTAACAATAGTACAACTGCTTAAATACTCGGTTAGTATTTTAAAGTTAAATGATATATACTTAATAAATAAGTTTTAAATGTTATTTTTTAGTTATGTGTAGGTTACTATTACTTAGAGGATTACCGGGATCAGGTAAATCAACAATCGCAAAGTCGTTAGGAGGCTCTATAGAAGCCGATGATTTTATGGTGAACGACCTTGGAGAATATGAGTTTAATGTGCGAAAACTTGATTACGCTCACAAGTCTTGTTTAGAAATGACAAAAATGTGCATGAGCAGAAGACAAGAACTGATTGTTGTTTCCAACACTTTCACAACAGAAGGTGAAATGCAGCCTTATTTTGATTTAGCATATCAAAATGAATATCAAATAAATACTTTGATAGTTGAAAATAGACATGGAAGTACTTCTGTACATGATGTGCCTGAGGAGAAGATGAAGCAAATGGCAAAACGTTTTTCCATCATCTTATAAAAAAAGACCGAATGATAAAATCAAACGGTCTTTACACCTTGGCTAATAATCTAAAACAAAACCAAAGTTTAGCGCTCTAACTAACCCTGTTAATAAAAATCAAATACTTATTTGCTTAATTGATTCATGATTGCTGAAGCTCCAATGCCTGTACCTTTTTGTCTAGTAGGAAAGGCTTTCATACTTTCTGCAAAGTCTTTTAATGGAGCCGCGATAGTAGGTAATACCCAAGTTTTTTCTTTCATCCATAAGAAATGACCTGGTGTATCAATAGATTTTTCAAAAGGATCAAGTTTTAAATTAACAATCATACCTCCTGGTAATTTTTCTGAGTCCTTTATCCATTCATCTTTAATAGCTAAATAGATTTTCCAATGATCTACTCTAATGGCTTGTAACTCATTTTCGGCATAGTAAAAGAACTCCCTTCTATTGGATTTATCACCTTGTGTGAGCATACCCAATTGGTTGTAACCATCAATGTGTACTTTATATTCTTTTTGATAAACCCTTTTGCCTTCTTTTAATTCTTCTTTAATGTTTTCTTCGCCAATAGCAGCCATTAATGTAGGCACCCAATCTTCTGACGTAAATAGTTCTCCAGTCCACTCGCCAGCAGGAATATGCTTAGGCCATTTTACCAACATAGGTACTCTATATCCTCCTTCCCAAGTGGTTCCTTTTTCCCCTCTAAATGATGCCGTACCGCTACTTGGCCAATGCGATAAATTAACTCCATTATCTGAAGTAAATAGAACAATGGTATTATCTGCTTCTCCAATTTCTTCTAAAGTTGATAATAGTTCTCCTACTAAATAATCTAAATGAAGTAACCCGTCTGCATAAGTACTATGCCCACTTTTACCTTTCCACTTCTCACTTACATAGATTTCTTGATGCATTCTTGAGGGATTAAAAAACAAGAAGAAAGGGTCTTTGTCTTTGCTTTTATCCGTGATCCATTCTTGAGAATAGGCTAATACTTCATCATCAAATGTTTCTTGACGAATTTTACCTAACTCTCCTTTATCTTCAATAACTTGTTTACCTACTTTTCCCCAACGAGGATCTATGGTTTTATCGTCTCTTTCTGTTGCTTTACTGTAGATAACATTTCGTGGTCTTCCTACAAAGTTTTTATCTTTTGGGAATTCGGCTTGTTCTGGCATATCCATCATATTTAAATGATATAGAAAACCATAAAATTCATCGAATCCATGTACCGTTGGTAGGTGTTCGTTTCGGTCTCCAAGGTGACTTTTACCAAAATGTCCCGTCGAATATCCTTTGTCTTTTAATAACTCAGCAATGGTTACATCTTCGAATTGTAACCCCACTTTAGATCCTGGTTGTCCTACTGATGTTAAACCTGTTCTAACAGGATATTGACCTGTTAAAAATGCTGACCTTCCTGCAGTACAACTTGGGTGAGCATAATAGTCTGTTAACATCATACCGTCTTCACCAATTTGATCGATATTTGGTGTATTCACTGCTCCTAAACCTCTATGATAAATGGACAAGTCTTGGGGAGCAACGTCGTCTGTCATGATCACGACGATGTTTGGTTTTTTATCGGCATAACAATTAGTTCCTACAAAAAGTAGCAACAAAATGTGAAGAATTTTTTTCATGGAATTAGTTCTAATGATTATAGGTAATAAAGACGTATTGTAATTCAATATTCATCTTTTATCTTTTTGAGTCAGATTTTTAGAATATCGCCCCTAAAACATTGTTCTAGGGACATTTGAAAATGATAATAAGTATTGGTTTTAATCTACCATGGAGAAGGTATAGGATCGGTAACGGGATGTTCTGGTTTTTCATCGTCCGCTGGACCCACTTCATTTTCAGTATCACATGAGTTCATAGAAAATAGCGATGTGATTAATGCGATAATTAGTAACATATTCTTAAAATTTTTCATCCTCTTTTTATTATGATTATTAAAGTGGAGATAACCTCCTTTTGATATTACAAATGTAGAGAGAGGGGAGGAGGATTAACTCTGTGAAAAACGGAACATGAAAAATTACGTGAAACACGTAGACTTATAAATCGTTGAATAATTTGCGTTCAATGGCATATAAAACAAGCCCTGCAATGTTCTTTACACCTGTTTTTTCGAGTAAATTTCTTTTATGAGTTTCTACAGTTCTTGTAGATATAAACAGTTCTTCGGCTATTTCTGTATTGGTAAATTCTTTACAAATAAGATGAAGAATTTCGGTTTCACGATTGGTTAATGGAATTTCAGAAGTGACTCTTTGTTTTGGGGAAGGTTGAGCAGTTAACCCTTGCATGATAGTTTTTGTAACTTCCGAAGAATAATAGTTTTCTCCTTCGTTTACTTTAATCAGTGCCGTTCTTAGTTCTTCTTGAGTACAATCTTTTAAAATATATCCTTTTGCCCCAGCCGAAAGCATCTTCTTAATATTATGTCCCTCGTTCATCATGGTAAGAGCAAGAGTGGAGACAGTTGGATAAAGTTCCGTTACTTTTTTGCAAAGGGTAATCCCATCCATTTCAGGCATTGTGATGTCTGTTACCAATACATCAATTGGTAGACTTTCTAGCATAGTTAGTGCTTCTTGTCCATTACTTGCTTCTCCAACAATAGAAAAAGTATCCTTATCAAGAAAAGATTTTAAACCTTCTCTTACCATTTTATGATCGTCTACTAATGCAATTCTTATTGTCGTACTCATATTATAAACCTAATTCTAAGAAAATTTCAGTCCCTTTATTTACTGTTGATGATACTTGTAGGTAAGCACCTATGGCAGATGCTCGTGTTTTTAGACTATTTAATCCAAAAGAATTCTCGGTAACAGAAGTCTCAAATCCAATGCCATCATCTTCGATAGTTAAGACAATCATATCGGGATATTTTAATAATTGAATAGTACATTTTTCTGCTTTAGCATGTTTGATCATATTATTAATACTTTCTTGAACAATACGATATAAACTTATTTCTGTACTCAACTTTAATCTATCCTCTCCGAGGTTTTCAAAAAAAGCTATTTTGGTAGATGTCGATCCTTGTAAAGCAGTAACTAAAGATTGAATGGCAGGGACTACACCGTTTTCTTCTACTACTTTAGGCATTAGGTTATGAGCTAATGATCGGCTTTCTTGAATGGATTTTTTAAGTAAGGAATACCCTTGTTGAAAGTGATTATCAATGGTGGGTTCTAAAGAGGGTAAATGAAGTCTCACTTTTTCGAAATGAAGAAGTGCAGTTCCCATAGTTTGTTGTAAACTATCATGAATATCTCTTGCAATTCGACTTCTTTCTTTGTCTTCTGTTTCCAATACAGCATTGACTACTTTTTCATCTTGTTTTAATCGATCAGTGATATCAGTAAATGTTCCAACAATTCGTTTTAGTAAAGTAGAAGTAGGATCAAATACAGGTAAACCTTGACATCTTAGCCATCTTAATTCTCCTTCTTTATCATAGAAACGGGCATCAAAAGCAATGTGCCCTCTTGTTTCCTTTTGTTGTTGTATTACTTCCTCGAGTAACTGTAAATCATCTTTATGGATTTGTTTCTTAATGAACTCAATATCATTACCAATCGTATCAAAAGGAAACTTTAAAAATGATTTTCCTTTGGGTAACCACTTCAATGTTTTATTGTGAGCATTGAAATCCCAAATGATGGATTTTGTACCTTTTATAGCTAATTGAAAACGCTCATCACTTTTTTCTAATTCTAGGTCTAATTTTTCTTGTTTTCTTACCCTTCTCAGTATCAAGATAAATGAGAGAATAGAGAAAAGAAGCACCGATAATAATAGACCTAAAGAAAGGTAGAAATAAAATAATCCTTCTTTTAAGCTAATATTCCACTTTTCAATAGAATTAATTTCGACAAATTGATCAAAAGATTTTAAAGTAGCATAGAGCTTTTTTTTATGTACAATATAGCCCTTATTAATTGTTTTTAAAGAATCTGAAGATAATTGAGGGAGTGGTTTGTTCATCCATTTCGCTTCAATTTTTCTCATGTTTTGAGTATGTATTTGAGCTTGGTGAAGTAATTCCTTTTCCTCAGGCATCCAATTAAATACAGTATCTTTTATGGCATATTTATGATAATCGACAGAAGAAATATATGGAGTTTTTTGTACTATTTTATATTGATGAATCCATGAAGAATCTCGGTGGATAAGGTATTGGCTGTAGAGAAAAGAAAGTTTATTGTTTCTCTCTTCAATCTGTTGGCTAATTTGTAATTTGGAATATTTAATAAACTGCATCCTACCAAAGCTTTTTCTATTATCAAGTAATTTTAGAAAAACAGAAGTAGTGATAATTAGTGCGATAATGATAACACTAAATAGTAAGGTGAATGCCGTGCGAACTCTAATCATACAGTCATATGGATATTTGCCTCTAATTTAATACACAAAAGATTAGATATCATATCTAATATACATTTGTAAACGTTGGGCACTTCCTCTTTGTTGATCTTTATTGAAACGCTCTCCATGTACAATACTAGAACCGATTCTCATTCTATCAAAAGGAAACCAAAAGAGATTTAAACTTGTATAGTAGCTTCTTTCGAAGGTATCTCCAGGTTGAAATTCAGCATTGTCAATCCAAGAAAAACCACTCACAAAGTTGATAAAAAGGTTCTTTTTTAAATAGTGCTCTAAAGCGATGTACCCACCAACAGTATAAGGAATATACAAGTCGCCTTCAGGGTTAGGAACAGCATCTAATTGATACCTTGAAAAAGCAGATATATATCTAGTTATTCCTTTTCCTCCAATTGCTTGAACATAGATATGGTTTCTGGTATCATCAATATTTATATCGAATAAACCGCTTAACATAACGCCATAACCTACATCTGTGACGACAGTTTCTGTGACATCATAACTAGAAATAAATCGAAGTAAACTAGCCGCTTGAAGTTGTAAATTGTTTTTTACCCATTTATACCTACCAGCAAAATCAGGTATAAACTGACGACGGTCTATGGCTATAGAATCAGTAAATGCTTTGGTAGGGGTTTCAATACTAAAACCAAATTCATTTTCTGTATTGGCTATTTTCTTTTCATATCGAATAAGTCCTTGTCGGGTAGAAGAACCACTACTAGGACCTTCGTTATCTACTGTAAGTGGAGTGGTGGCTAAATCGTTAAAAGTGGTCCAAGTTTGTCCTACGGTAAGATAACCATAACTCACGTAGGCATGTCTTAATCGGAAATTATTGATTCCCGTTCCACCTCCGGCAAAATCACTTTCTACATAAAATCGGATAAACCCTTCATCGGTTTCAATTCTAGAAGACCAAGCAATTCTTGATTGCCTCGCATCCATATGATAGCCGACTTGATTATTACCTTCACCCACCGTGATATTGTAAGGAGCAAATCCTCCTGTAGCGGTTAACCCATTAAAATCAACCAACGCATTCATCTTTACATAGCCACGAATACCCACTAGAGTAGAAGCTTGTGCAATATCTTGTGGATGGTATTGCTCTACAATTTTTGTCGTATCGACTTTTACAATTTCTTTAAAACTAACAACTTCGTTATGATGTTGCTCTAAAACTACTGTATCTCTTTGATGTACTACAGGTTCTATTTGTGCAATGATAACACTGTCTTGTATATCTATTTGTAATATGTTTTCAGAATGTGCGGGAAGTCTTAATTCACCCCAAAAAGGGAAAGCACCGTCTGTTGTAGACCAAAAGCCATGATTACCTGGTTTTAGATTTAATTTGATAGATTCATAGGCTCTTAAATCATATGCATGATTATCGATTTCTACTATTAACGGCAAAGCAGCCTCGTTTTCTACCCTAAGTATGGCTTCTTCTCGAGAAGAATTATGATCTGTAGTGTCTGCTTTCAGAATACCTTTTACAAGTATATCCACAATTTGAATATCCTTTCTTGCGATATACCCTCGTTTACCCGAAAGGTAATCCCAAGCTCTCACATACTGAGACGTAGAATCCAACGGTAAAGTAAGAATGTCTCTACCAGGTTCAATTCTCATGAGAATAGGACTATTGTAATTTCCTCCACTTCTTAAATAAGTCACTCTATCAACATCTGTCCGCATCCATTGTGCAGAGGCAAAGTTGGATAGAAAGAGGGAAAAGAAAAGGAGAATCAAACATTTATTGAAAGAAGTAAGCGTTAGCAGATAGGAATTAGGAAGTAGAAGTTTAGTCCCTTCTTTGAGTAGAAGCGAGCCAAAATTCTTAGTACTATTGACTAGATAATTTATTATTGATTTATTATGTGAGTTTTCTAACTTCAATCCCTTACTCTGTCTTAGATTTCCCTAATTTTCTTTAGCATTTACTTATTCTAAATATCATATCTGATATACATTTGTAATCGAGAAGCGTAACCACTTTCATTATTCTTGTTTCTTCTGACACCATAGATGTAGCCCAACCCAAGTTGCATTCTATCAAAAGCAAACCAATAACTATTAAAAGAACCATAATAACTTGATTGGTAGCTGTCTTCTGCTTGCCACTCGGCAGTTTGCAACCAAGTGATACCGCAAGTAATGTTACTAAATATTTTTTCAGACCAATGATGTTCTATTGAGAGATAGCCTCCGGCTGTATGTGGGATAAATATTTCTCCAGTAGGGCTTTCGAATGCATCAAAATTGTGATTCCTAAAACTTCTTACATAACGACTGATGCCTTTTCCATAGATTCCTTGATAGAAAAGAATATTGTCATCACTACCTAAGTTTTTCTTTCCACTAATATTCACTCCATACCCCACAGTATGAGTAATAGAATTAGAGGTGTTATTGTAAGAAAGTACTCTAAAAAGTCCTGCTATTTGAACGTGTCCATCTTCTGTTTTAAGTTTATATCTCGATATAACATCAGGAACAGGCTGTCTTTGATCGATGGCTACAGAATCAGAAAAACCAATAGTTGGTGTTTCTACAGCAACAGCAAATTCATTATCACTTTCGCCCACTTTCTTTTCAAATCGGATCATACCTTGCCGTATTAAAACAGAACTGTTAGGTCCTTCTCTATCCACTGTAAGTGGAGTGGCTTCTAAATCAGAAAAAGTAGACCATGTTTGTCCAACAGTAAAATACCCATAATCGGCATATGCTTGTCTTAATCGAAAAAACATTTCGTTGGTATTACCACCGGCAAAATCACCTTCTACATATAAATTAAGGTAACCCGTTTTAGCTTTTATTCGAGATGAAAAACCAATTCTAGATTGTCTTGCTCCCAAATAAAACCCTCTATCAGTAGTATTCCTCATGTCTCCCACAGGAATTTCAACAGGAATAAATCGATCTACATCTGACATTCCATTAAAATCAAAAATACCATTTAACTGAACGAAGCCACGAAGTCCAACTTTAGATTTCGCTCTTTCTAAGTCTTGAGGGTGCTTATTTTCTACAATTTTTGCAGTGTCAATTTTCACTTTAGGTGTCACATCTACCGTATCCACATGGTGATATTCCATTCGGATGGTATCCTGAGTAGTAATAATTGGTGATAAATCGGCGGTTAGAGTTTCATCTACAGAACCGATTTTAAAAACGTATTCAGCAGAATCTGCTAATTCAATATTTCCCCAAAAAGGGTAGGCTCCATCACGGCTAATCCAAAGACCATGTTTACCTTTTTTTATTCTTAAAGTTATTTCTTGATAAGGCTGTAGATAATAAGGGATCTGATCAATTTCTACATTTATATTTTGCGGATGTTCATTTTCGATATGTAAAGTAGTTCCACCTCTTGGTAGCGTTCCTGCATTAGAAAGTTCCTTCAAGTCGGCTTTCATCAAGGTATCTTGTAAATTGATAAAGCTTCGATATGCATACCCCCTTTTTCCAGTAGAATAATCCCATATTCTAATATAGGCTTCATCTCCAATGGGAAGTGCCAATACTCCCCTTCCTTTTTCCATAGACATGATAACACGACCATTTTGGTCGGCATAGTCCCTAAGGTAGACGTCTTTGTTTACCTCAGCATTCATCCATTGTCCAAAAACAGCAGAAGAAGAAAGTAGAAATAATAGTATAAAAGAGTATCGTTGTATGACGAAGCGCATGAATTAAGTTTCGAGCGAATAGAATGATTGTATAATAAGAAATTATTATAGTAATAGTGAAGGCTAAGCATGTTGAAGTATTGCTTATCGACCTTCCTAAAAAGCACAATAATAAGTTTTACAATTTAAAAATACTTGTTTTTATTCGTAAATAGAAAATTTTGAGGTTGATAGATTGTCCTACAAATGGTATATTCGCAAAATCTAAAATTATGGCTCCATAGTACAACGGATTAGTACGTAAGCTTCCGGCGCTTGAGATCTGGGTTCGATTCCCGGTGGGGCTACTAAAAACCCCTTTTTAATTAACTTAAAAAGGGGTTTTGTGTTTTTGTTAGTACTTTATTTAGTATGCTTTTATTTTTGACTCTTTAATATGTTTCATAATGCCACATTAAAAACCTATTACTTTCTGTCCTTCTTCTTTAAGTGTATACCCTGCCAGTATCTTAGCTTCTTTAACTTGTTTTGGAGAAAGTTTAAATTTTTTCATTAATACATTGTGAGGAGCTTCATTTGTTGTTCTGATATAATCAGATGCTAACCGTATTCTTTCGGTGGAGTCTAAAAGGTTAAACGGTTTATCTAACGGTTTCGCTAATGCTTCAAATTCGTTTAGTTTTGCTTGTTTAACCGTTTTACTAACAGTTTCGCTAACAGTTTCTAAACCGTTGGAAATACAAGAACTCGCAAGCATTGAAAGTGCTACCAATACAATAGAAAAGAATCTAAATTCATTTGATCTTTCAGAAGCTTTTAAGGTTGCTTGATTTACTTTTTCTTTTTCCTCATGCAGAACTACACCTAAATCTTTGATCTGTTTTTCAATGGTTCTTTTTTGCTCAATACTTCTCCAATCTCTTTTTAAAGAAACCTCTCCTAATTGAGTCCTGAATACTCCCAGTTGATTACTTATACTTTCAACCTTTGAAGTATTTACCATGGTTTCATGGGTAACAATTTCAACCCCTTTAAACTCACAAAAGAAGATTGAAGAAACCAAAACGCCACCGATAACAAAAGAACTTGTTAAGGTCTTAAAATTGGTCATTTCTTTTACTCCTATTGAAATATAATAGTGTGATAGGATAGAAAGTATTACAGCACCAATACAAGCAAATACAAAGGGTAATTGACTGTTTAAATAATGAGTAACTACATACATAGAATATGAAATACTAATTATAATTAGAACAATGTGAGGTATATTTTTAATATTATTCATGATTATTTTTTTAGATACTTAATTTTTCAAATTCATTGAATATTCTTTCTTCTAATACAGTAGCATAAAAACGTTGTGTTGTATTAATTTCCGAGTGACCTAACATTTTACTTACACTCTCAACACTCATTCCTCTTAGTAACATTAATGTTCCAAAAGTTTTTCTCCCTATTTTATGAGTTAATTTAAAATCTAAGTTTAATTCTTCTCCAATTTTTAAAGTATAATATCTAATATTAGTAGAACTGTAAAAATCATTGATATGATTTCCATCAAAATAATTTAGTAAATCTTTAGCCTTTTGTATTAATGGAATAATACAAGGTTTGTTTGTCTTATTTTTTGTTTTATCTCTAAATATTTCAATGTATTGAATACCGTTTTTATATTTTACATGCTTTTTTGAACTGAATTTTTTAATCTCATTAAAGTGCATACCAGTATAACAAGCAAATAAAAACCACTTTTGCGCCTTGTAAAATTTTTCTAATGTTATTTCATTATTACTTTTATTTAATCTTATAAGATTTAAATTCTCTATTTTCTTTAACTGACTATTAGAAAGAAAATGTATTTGATCTTTTACTTTCCTGGAAATAGTAATTTCACCAACCTTTACATAATAACATCTATTTTTATTTGCAAAATAATCTATAGCTCTTCTTAAATAAGAAATATCTTGCATGATTACCCTATGGGTTGAACCATTGGAAATACGATCTAAATAACAATCTTCCAACTTTATAACTGTCAATTCTCTTGCATCAATAATTTTTCTTTTTGATAACATTTTGAGAATCCTTCTTTGCATGCATTGAATTGCGTTTTGTCTTTCTTTATTCCAAAGATTTTTTCTATTATTGAAATAATCATTTAATATTTTTTCTATTGTGAAATTGATAAGATTATCTTTTGAATAATTAACTACATCATAAACACTTACAAATTCATTAGTTTGAATTAATCTATTTGTTACTGATCTTATTCTATTTTCCCATAGAAAAAGTGACTCATTTAATATGTCAGCATTAGGACAGTTTACGAATCTATTTGTATTCCAATGATTTTTATGCACTATAATACCAGTGGCAAAACCTGATCTAATTTTATTTAATGTTACTCTTGCATTTATTGATATAAGTCCTTTTCTATCATAATTTCTTAGTTTTCTTGTGTAAAATGATACATTTAGATTAATTGATTCTATATTGTTTATCATGGTATTATTTGTTTTTAAATGACATTAATTCAAATAAAATTTTGCTTAACCGATGCACTTCATTTACTTTTTTTGATAATTCATCAAGCTTTGAGTCAGCTTGTTTTAGCTCGGTTAATATCTCCTGTAATAATTCATTATTAGTTTTCATCACTTGGTAAATATTTATGGAGAGATTGTATTTTATAACTGACTTCTCTTAAATGCCATAAAATATCTTTAATTGGTTTTTCAGCTTCTAACTGGTCCCCTAAATCGATTGAATCTATATTGGAGAGAAAATGTATTTGAATTTCTTTTAATTCTTTTTCTTTCTCTAATTCAAACTTTTTAAGAATAGTATAGAATTGCTGTAATTCTTGATTAAATTTTTCCATTAGAATAAGTTTAAAGATTAAAATACTCCTGAATGTCTTTATGTTTTAGTATTATTTTACTTCCAACTCTATTATATGGAAGTGGGTTGTTTTCATCGTTCATGTAACGATAAATTGTAGTACGGCTTACATTTAAGAACTCACAAGCTTTTTTAATTGAATATTGTTTGTCCGGATCTCCTATTTTTTTTAATTGGTTTATCTCTTTTTCTAAAAAATCAATTTTACTTTCAATCCTTGAAAATTGGGAAGAAAGTAATTCAAACGGGTTTATTATAGGGTTGTTACTCATGATTATACAGATTTAAAGGAGTTCGTTAAATTATTGAATAGTCCACTTATTGATGTAGATCTATCTTGTGGAAGATTATTATTTGAATCTTTCTTTTTTGGTGGGGTATATATTTTCTTATTACTGAAAGGAAGAATATAATTTGAATAATAACCCGTTTCTTTATAGGTACCTAAACATAACCTTATGTGATAATTGGCAAATGCTTGTTGTTTCTCCATTGGTTCACCTTTTTTATAATTGTAACAATCTGTAATCAAATTATTAAGGTGTTTAGTTATCATATTTATAAGGCTTTCCTTATGCTTTTCACTTTTAGCCTTTTCCGTAATTCTTGGCAGGAGAGAAGTAAATAATTCTTGGTTTTTTATATTCATAGTTAACCAAACATATTTTTTTACTTCATTATGAGAATGATTTTTTTCAGGGGTTTTTATTCCTGGTTCTTTTTGAAGGGTTGGTTTTGTTCCTGGTTCTTTTTGAAGGGTTGGTTTTGTTCCTGGTCCTTTTTGAAGGGTTGGTTTTGTTCCTGGTCCTTTTTGAGAAAAAGAAATCTTTTCAAGGTTGGTAATAATCATTTTTACCCCTTTTCTAATTAGGAGATTTAACCCTTTTAACTTTGAAATGACCTTTCTAACACTCCATACTGAAACATCAATATTTGTGTTTTTAGTGATCAATGATGACAACCTTTCTTGTGATGTCCTTATAAGTCCATCATTAAAGTTTAAAATATAGTTGGCTATAATTAATTGCTTATCGCCCGAAATACCATTATTTATTAGATATAATGTGTAATCTTTCATTATGGTTATTATATTTGTTGCGTCATTATGGTGACTGCTAAGGACTGCAATCCTTAGTAGGAAAAGGCGGGCTTTCTAAGTTCCGTCTTTTCTGTTTTATACAGCCAATGACTATTTAAAATGATTTTCTAGGAGAATGTATGTACAGAATTTTACATACAAAAAAGCCAATGTCTAGAAATTCTAAATTTCTTTACACTGGTCATTAACTACAATTTTAATTTGTAGTTCTTTATTAGCTGGATAGCTAAGATATATTGATTGGAAAAATTGACAAATAGTCAACTTGATAGATTCAAATTTCTTCATTATGGTAATATTTTAAATTTTAAAAATCGAGATCATAAGTACTGCAATACCTACCCGATGACACAAACGTAAAACCTAAAAATTTAAAATCAAAATATTCTTATAAATAATTTACAATTTCATTTTAGTTTTAATTTTCTATTTTACTTTATCTTTCTCTTTATGTTAGCATTCTCTTAGTACTTGGTTAGCATTGGTTTAGCACTCACTTAGTAAAGAGTTAGTAAAGGGTTAGTACTCCATTATTAAAGAAGTTGTAAAGAGATTGCATACACTTAGTAAAGGTTTAGTAAATTCTTAGTACTCATTTAGTATTGATTTAGGTTATAAAAAAAGCCTTACAAATTAATGTAAAGCTTTATATTTTTTTTTCTTAGAAAGATTAATTGATGTTCTTACTAATTTTTGTTCTTCTTTTATAATTATCTGATTCATGACATATACGCCCCAAAATAATTGAAGGGTGAACTTTAATTTCTTTAGAAAATTTATTCACTTCAAAGTCTTGATAGTGGATATTTCCTTTATAGAAGAATGACCAATATTCTTTATTAATTAAACTATCTCTTGAATAATTATTAGCTTCTTGTTCTTCTTTTGTATGCTTATTATTTTTTTTATCATAGATAATTCGATCCTTGTTATCTTTTAAATGTAATTCAATATGTCCTAACTCATGCATAATTGTAAAAGCAAAATTGTCTAACCTTTTATGTCTTATAGTTAACGCTATTGTAGGATTTGAATTATTCCAAAATGCGATACCATCGACTGGAGTTTTTTCTAATTTTTCAAGAATGAGAAATTTAATACCATATTTATTTAATGTTTTTTCAACTTGATTAATGGTATCATTGTTCTTATAAAATATTCGATTAAGTTCTTTTTTTAGTTCATTAATTTTTGTTGGATCATATTTTTTTACTTTAATTTTTTTAGCCTGATAAATAGCCAGGCATTGCCAAGTAATTAAATTTTTTTCATCAGTATTTAAAGCATCCGATTTTTTATAATATACGAGTTTATTTTTAGCAAATGAATTTATAAGATCATCAATAGAATTTACATCAAAGATGTCAAAAACGGTTTTGATGTCTTTTTCTAAATTATCGGTAATTAGGTTTAATTTTTTTAAAAACTTTTCAGGGATATAGTTTTTTATCATATCCCAAATTTCAATATTCTTTACTTTAGCAATATTTTTTTCTTGAATCCTTGCATGATCAATGTCATATTGACTTTGAAAATCAAGCCAGTATTTAGCATTAATACCAAATACTTTTTCTAATAAAATAGCTGTTTTGGCTGTTATAGGTCTTTTACCTTTGATTAATTCATTTAAAAATGAACGTTTTACATCTAATAATTTAGCTAGTTCAGTTTGATTTAAATCTTCTCTAAATTCTAATTCATCTTGAATTAATGTTCCGGGATGAGTAGCTTCAAATGGTGTTATATTTTGATTTTCCATTGTCTTACTTGTAATGGTTTGATAATTCAACAATTGAGCATATTGTAATACATTCGGGTTCTTCTCCTTCGATAGATGTTATAAATTCTATTCTGTATTTTTGATTTACCCTAACAGATTCTAACCCTTCTTTATCTCCTACTAGTTTTTCATAATTTAAACTATTAATAGGAAATAAATCCTCAATTTTTCTTGCAGCTCTTAATCTGTCTACTGTTCTTACATACCTTTTAATTATATCTTTTTGAAACCTATACTTTTTATTTTTTGCAACTCCTTTTTCGTATAGTTCTTTTAAATAATCCTTTTCAAATTCGATAACCATGCAACCTTATACATTTTATTGTACACAAATGTAACTAAAAAAGTTCACTTTTTTAGTGAACTTTTTAATTTATTAATAATTGCCTTATTTCAAGTAATATTAAATTATATATAGATGAAATTTATGTTATTTTTTATATGTATAGCTATAGTGTATAAATATTGTAGTAATAATAGAAATAACTATGGTTTGGATGGTAAAATAATCTCGTAGGATAACTTATGTTTAAATACACGGAATCCCGTGTATTTAAATAGTGAGGTAATTAAATTTGATTTATGTACAATTTTGTACGTAAAAATTTATGATTTAAATACGGGAGATTCCCCGTATTTAAAATTTATTTGATTGGCTATAATTTTCAACTAAAATTTCAGAAGACTTTAAAAAGTCTTTAGATGCTTTTTCGTTTGCTTTATTTAATCGCTGTTCAACAATGCTTACATATCTTGATTTTGCTTCCCTGCCTAATTGAAATTCTTCAAAAATATCATTGATCAATGTTTTTACAGATTGGTATGTTTGATTTCTATAATTATTAAAGTGTAAAGAAATCATTTCAATAAATAAATCTTTAGGGAGCATTGAACCTTTAGCCTTAGATTCTTTTAACTCCGCTATTTTTGCCTGTTTTTTGGTGAGTTCAGCTCTTACCAATTTTAAATAAAGATCTACTATTAAAGGATCATGTATCCCTTTTAAATCAATATCCTTTAAGTCTAAAGAATCTAAATTAGATGACCGTAATTTTTCTACTTTCTTTTGTACTTCTTCATCTTTTTGTAACTCTTTATAGATATCCACATTAGTAGAATTTTTATTTTCTTTGCAATCACAATAAAAAGAAAAATTGTCTATGTCATTAAAATCTATTTTATTGTTTTCAATATTAACAACTTCTGAAAGAATTGCTTTTTCTAATTCTTCCAATGTAATGTTACATTGATTTGCAAAATCTTTTTTTGATAGAATATTACTCATTTTTTGCTTTGTTTTAATAGTAATGATAATAATTTTTCGGTTTTCAATTCAAGTGCCTGGACTCTTAATTTCAAACTTTCATCTTCTATTAGGTTTTTTTCTGAATCATTTTTTTTATAAGGCTGTTTATGACTTTTTCTTTTAATGAACGCGTAATTTTTTGTGTTTTCAGTATCAAATAAACCACTTGCATCCATTTCAATTTTATTTCTTTGTATATATGTGGTTATATGTTTTGATTTGATATTACACAACTCGCAAAATTCTTTTTTACTTATAAATGTACTCATAAAAAGATCAATGTTATTTATATCTACTATTGTGGTCAACAACAGACCACAAACACCACAAAAGATAAAACACCACAGAATTACACCCACAAAATAACACGCTAACTAGTTTTATAACAGTTCGTTATTTATTTTGTGGTAATAATTTTAATATACACGCCACAATTTGACCACAGAAAAATATTTTTTGTGTTAAGTGTATACACATCGGTGTCACAACTCATTGCATGGGAGCTAAAAGTTTTCTCCGGAGTACCTTAGCTTTTTTTTTGGATCAATATTTAAAAACAAATGATATAATAATAGATTGCTATCATAAAGGATGTGGCTAACGATAAATAAGAGATAGTAATATATTTTATTCTACTTTTATTTAATGATTTATTCTTATTACCTCTTTCTACATATTCCTTATACATCATCATTAATATATTTTTCTCATACATACCAGGGTTTATGCTTGTATTTTCAAGGTTAATAAATTGATCACTAATAGCACCTTTTTGTTGTTGTTCGTATTTGTACATAAATAATAATAATGATATTATACTTATGACTATAGGAGCCATTACTAATTTAATAGCATAAATATAACCTCCTTCCGGGTTTAGTATTAAGTAGCTAAATAATAAGAAGAAAGTAATTAAAGATATTGATAGTATATACTTTGCTTTATTTTGATTACTATTCATTACCTCTATTGTTGAATCTAAATATTTTTCTGACTGTTTTAGGTAAGCAGTCGGCAAACCCGCACTTGTCTACACCAACTATTTAACAGGCAGTAGTTCCTCTAGTTTATTGATAGGGTAATCATCAATAATCTCAAGTGTATTTTTCAGCCATTGATAGGGTTCTACGTCATGCATTTTTGCTGTAGCGAAAAAGGAATAAAACATTGCAATTTGTGCAGCACCTTGTTCATTACCTGCAAACATATAGTTTTTTCGACCTATTGCAAGTGGTCGGATTTTATTTTCGATAGGGTTATTATCAATGAGAAGTTCACCGTTCTTGAGATATTCACGTAATCCTTTTTCATGATTGAGAAAGTAAGTAATAGCTACACCAATATCAGTTTTAGGTAATACCTTTTGCTCCTTTGCCCATTGGAAGAGCTTATTAATAATTGGAGTAGCATATTTTTCTCTCTCTAATTGAATTTCTTCTGCTTTTGTATCTGGTTGAAACGTTTTTTCTAATTCATAGAGCTTTGAGATAAGGTTAACTACTTCGGAAGCGGGTTTATAGCCCCCTTTATAGGCCTTAAAAAAGTATCGACGTGCGTGTGCCCAACAATTTAAATGTGTAATTGCTGTAGTGTTTTCAAAATAATCATACCCTTTATAACCATCGGTTTGGGCATAACCTTTAAAATCTCCAAGGTGTTCTTTCAGATATTTCCGATCTCTTCCATTGGCATAATGAATGGAAAGAATTTTTTCTTTTGGATCCAAATAATACCACATATAGCCTTGGTGTGCTTTCCCTTTTTTACCTGTTCCCATTACTTTAATGGTAGATTCATCCATTTGAAGGTAGTTGCTCTTCTTTATTTTCTGTGATAATAGTTCAAATAAAGGCGTTAGTTTGTCTGCAACCTTCTTTTGTAAATCGATCAGCGTTGTATTTTTCAGATAGACATCTTGTCTTTCAAACTGCTTGATGAAGCGATGGATCGGAATGTGATCTACAAATTTACTGATGATCATCTGAGCGGCTAAACTTGCTGATGCAATAGATTTAGGGAAAGGCAGATGAGAAGGTAAAGCCGACTGACTAAATACACTATCTCCATTTTCCTGTTCTTTGACGTAGCGAGGTCTAATGATTCTTCGAACATACAAACGTGCGGGTTCACACTCAAGCACTTCCGTAATATCTTCACCTACTTTACGCCACCCTTTTAAATCATGCTCAGGTTCAATAA
>NZ_JRYR02000001.1:2625781-2654904 GCF_000807855.2 Flammeovirga pacifica | reverse complement strand
GAGCGGAGCGTACATTTCTTCTTTTCTTGACATAATTGTTGTGTTTGATTATGTCGTAAAATTAATGCGTGGGATTATAGGATGATAGATGGAGTTGCCCGACTGCTTACTGTTTTAGAATAGTATTATAATAACTGGGTGGCATTTCATACCATTGAATAGGTGTCGTATGTTCTTTTTCCATATACTTTTTAAATAAAAGCGAGTGATTTATTTTTTATGATAAAATGTTATTCTAGTTTTTTATAAAAAAGTGGGTAATGAAATAAATCATTACCCCACCCCTTATATAAACAACAATTCTAAACAATTTTTCTTAATTCTTTAACCCGACTAGTATTCTTAGTTTTTTTTCGTAAGTAGTCACTTTCGATTTTTTAGTGTCATTAATACATTCTTTTGCTCTTTCAACTTTTGTCGTATCGTCCAAAATTACGCCATTTTCAATGTCTTCTTTAGCCATTTCATATGACCCATGAAAAGCAATTAATTCGGATATTCTTTTTATATCCTTTTCGGTTTGATTATTCATAATTAAATTTATTTAATTTCATAAAATGTAGTGTCATGTTCTGAATTAATATTATCAATAAATTCAGAAACAACTTTTTGTACTCTTTCTCTAAGAATATTAGTGTTTTTAGATAGATGCTTATTTTTCTTGTTTAGAAGTTTATATTTATTATTTTTTTGGTCTAAATAAAATAGCGCATTTTCAATAATAATATTTTTTAAAAACTTAGTATCATTATTTCTTTTTTGTTGTAATGCTTGTTTTGAAACTTTGTATTTTTCAATATTTTCTTTACCAACACCTGAGTAACTATCTAAAAGCCTTTTATAATCTTTATAATTTCCCATTAATAATTCTATAAAATCTAATATTTGTTGTTTTATAGGGGAATATGTATATAATTCATGTATGAAAGAAGCGTTCTCAAATACATGATCTAAATTAGGAGAAGATATATATTCACTAAGTGATAAATCGATAGGGTTTAGCCCTCGGTCACTTTTATATATTAATCCATTATAACGATTTTTTGAGGTTAAAAAATTATACACATAAATAAATATCTTTTTATCCGTAGTACAATTTAATTTATTGTATTCTTTTTTAAATTTGTTTTTCATTCCTTTTGTGATTAAAGGAATATTATTAAAGTTGAAACCTTTGGAAGAAATAGAAATGAATAATGATTCTAATAGATCTTGGTATACATCCTCACTATACCTTTCCCTATGATTCCATTTATCGAAATGGTTTTTTTTAAAAAACTGGTAATATGATTTTAGAAAATTATTCAATATAGTCTTATTACATATAAAATGTCTATTTTCAGTATTGATTAAGTTATTAATTGTACTCATTCAGTTTTTATTTATTATCAATAAATGAAAATCACCCCTTCTTATTTTAAAAGAAAGAAGGGGATATATTTCTACACTACATATAAATCAAAGTCATTTTTTATGATTCTATATAAATCAGACTCATTGAATTGATCAGAATTGGTTAGTTTATTATTTTTTACCTGTTCAAATACTTTTTCAAATTTACCAGGAGAGCTATTTAATATATTTTTTACCTCTTTCATTTTGATTAAAGCATTTATGTATTTCTGGTGTTCATCAGTAATATTAATAGTTGTTTTACTAATGGCCTCATCTTCAATCATTTTTAAATCTATTGTCCAGTCAGATTTAATATATTTAAAATGAACATTATTTTTAATGTCTTTGATTCGTACTAAATAATTTTTTAATAATAGGCTTTTATCAAGTCTATCAGGGTTTAATTCAATATCATTCAAAAAACCCCCTCCAAAACTACTATTAGTATGACCTATTTTACTTATTAATTGGTTCAGGTTATTCATAATAATAATAGTATTTACTTTATTATTGAATTTAGAAATAATTGATTCAATACCATTAAAACCCAAAATAATATCATATATATTTGAGTTTATATCTTTATCTTCAAATAGTACTATAGAAGATAAATAATTTTTTATCATGTCTTTTTCATTTATTATGTTTTTAATATCTGAAATAGTAGTTTCTATTATTTGTTTTCTAACTACTGTATTTTCGAGTTTCTTTATTTTCATTTTAACAAAGTTGATTATTGAATAAATTATTAAATTACTGTGACCAATGATATATATAATTAGTATCATTATTTTCTATATTACTGAACTAGTAAACCCTAGAAAGTAACTATTAGACTTAAATTATTATTGGGGTGATCTATTTTGTATATATTGAATTTCATATATGACTGACATATACATCTTTTATCTATTGTTTTTTTTACTAAACTTGCAACCCTGCCTGTTTGCTTCTAATAGGTTATCAAGGTTTTTTAATATCCAATTTTGCCCCTTTGGAGTGATTAAAGTTTGAAGAGAATAACTATCTTCATCCCCTTTCTTATATGGTCTTTGAATTACTTGGTAATATCCACTATCTATATATTTTTGATATGGGGTATTGTGTTTAAGAGAGTCCTTACAGTTAATTAAATGCTTTCGGCTTCTTAATAACTTGAATAATTGATTTTGACCAATATTGTGTAATTCATCACAATAACATTTTGTAAATTCACCTAATGATACAGCAATAGAACTACTTAGTAATCTATCTGCAACCTTTTCTTTTGCTTTTAACTGTTCTATTCTTTCTTCCTGTTTATATGCTAACAATAAGGCTTCTTTTAATGTTTGAGGAATAGCAAATTTATTATTTAGTTTCTTTTCGCATTCAATAAAATATCTTCTTGCTTTTCTTCCTTTTTCACTTCTTTGAATCATTGAAATTTCTTTTGCCATATCCAATGTAATAGCATATTCTTTAAGGGTTGTTGCACCTTTTTCACGTTTGACAATTTTGTCAAATGAACTGTAATCATGATTCTCTGTAAATCCATAATCAAGCATTCTTTTTATCCATGTTGTAAATTCTGCTTTTACTCCTAAAAAAGAATACAAATCCCTTGCATTTACTAACTTTTTCCCTTCTTTTTCTTGAATTTTAATTAACTCCATCTTATTTCAATATATTTTTTTGTGCCTGTATAAGTACTATTATTCTTGTCTTCTTTCTATTCCTACAAAAGACTAACTTTATAAGTTTTTTCATATATCTTTTGTCGTTGTTCCTGTAACGTTTTAAGGTTCTTAATATCACAGTAAATTTCCCTACAAATTGAATTGATACGGTAGTAAATATTTTTTTTATTACTACACATTTTTAAAGAATGGTTATAGATAATTTTCATGATTTTTTTATCATCTTGATAACCTTTTATAATCTCTATTAACTTAGAACCAAAATTTGATTTTAGCATTAATGAATAAAATTCTATTTCCGTTATTATTGGTTTCACATTAGTATTGTAACTCTTTCTATTACTCATGATTATTTATAAATTATATTTTTCTTTCAGCTTATTATACATTTTAGCAGCTTCTTTAACTGAATTATAAAACCGGTCTTCTATTCCTGTTGTATTACTACTCCTATTTTCAGATCGTGTACTTTCAAACCTTAGTGAAACATAGTGGCCATTATTTTACTCGGTTTTTAGATATCTAAACTCTGTAACTATTGATATAGGATATCTATTTTTTTTGATTCATTTTATTTATTACTCTTATTATCTTCTTTGCTCTTGTTCCTGTAAGTACTATTCTTTTGTTTCCTTTCTTATTGGTCCATACTTGCACCTCTTTTATTTTGCTTATCCATTTAGAAGAAGCAAACACTTCTTTTTGCTGGAGCTGTATTTTATATCGTTTTCTTTTACTTGTATAAGTAATAAGAAGTTTAAACCCATTTTTATTTATTTCCTTCAAAATCTTATTAAGAATAGGCATCTCTTTTTTCTTCAATGTTTCATTTATCCTTTTTCTTTTGTTTCGGTTGTACTTGTTATTACATGCCCTGGAACAATATTTTGCATTTATGTATTTGTGGGAGATGTCAGCTCCACAACAAGCACATTTTTTTGAATCTTTTTGGTGGTCATTTTGTATACATTTTTTTTGTTTTGGTTTTTCTGTTTTTGAAGTTGGGGAAATGTTGGGAAATGACCCCTTACATAATGTGTCATTTTGTATACATTTTTCATTTTTATTTGATCCCACTTTTTTAACTTTTACCATCTTTAAAAAGTGGTCATTTTGTATACATTTTTCACCTATAACTATTCCTAATTCTGATTCAATATTTTTATAGATTGATGTTTGCACCAATGAATTAGAATAACTTACCATCAATTCACGCCATACCTTTAATTTTCGGCTTCTTTGAACATTAGTAAACTCATTCCATCTTTTAGAATCGAGGAGACTATAAAAGCGTGTTCTTTTGGCTTCTGTCATCTCTTTTAAACGCATGGAATTGTTAGACCTATCTATAAAAACAGAATCACCCCAAACAGATAATAAACGTTCTCCAAACTTTGCAAATACTTCTTTGTTTGCTAAATCCTGAAGCGTATACACACCCATTTTATTTATTTGTTCCATCTTGTTATAATGGAACTCTAAGCGTAATAATTTACGGTTTAAGGTTTTCCCGTTATCCTTCTTATGTTGTTGTTTACCCTTATCATAGGCTTTTATTTTGTATTGTCTATTGGAGATTGAAGCGTAATAAAATTTATTGTCAATGGTTACACCTTCAAAGCCTTTGTTTTTATAAGCTATAAGTCCTTTCAAAACCTTTTCGGCTTGTATTGGTGTATTGACATTAATCCCGTATTCTAAATTGTGTAATCGAGCAAATGAAGGGTTTACACCTAATTCATTTTGTAACTTGGGAAGCGTGTCTAAATAGTTTTGATAGGTGTATGTATCTGAATTGTGTTCACCATCGTTCCAGAACTTGTGTAAACTTCCTTTTATTTCACAATACGTTTTGCCCTTACTTTCTCTAATTATTAATTTTAAGCCTTTATACCATGCAGAACGAACGGGGTATAATTCCCCCGTTTCTTCATTTCCAGCAAATGAAAATCCTATCTTTCTTTCACGCCATTGTTTAGAAAGATCATCACACGATATAAAAACGCCATCTATCAACCTTACACAATTATAATTTGTTTGTTTTTACTACTTTACCCTAAAAATTAGGGTGTAAAAAGGAAGGCGATAAAAAATAAATTTTTCGCTTTTTTATCGCCAACATGTTTATATTGAAATTCTTTTTTATCTAATCTTGTTTTTTAGGTCACACCTAACGATTAGTACAGAATGAAAAATATTATAGATTGAAATATTTTTTCAATTCTTTGTATCTGAATAAGGTTCTTCGTCCAACTCTATTACATGGAAGTGGGTTGTTTTCATCGTTCATGTAACGATAAATTGTAGTACGGCTTAATCCCATCAATTGACAGACATCACCCATTGTGTATTGTTTGTCTGGGTCTTCAATTTTTTTTAATTGGTTTATTTCATTTTCCAATTCTTCAACCTTTTGAGATAGTAAAATGATTTTTTTCCAAAAAGGATCTAAAGGATTTGCTAACTCTGTGTTCATAATACAACGTTTTTTTTGTTTTAAATTGATTGTGACACAAAGGTGTGAAACGAAAAATTTATTTTTTGTAATTTACAAAAAATAAATTTTTCTGTTTCACAACATTAGTTGAGATATTATTTATCATCCATTGTCATTTTTATACTCACGAAAAACATTATTAGATGTGACTAAAGAGGCTTCTGATAACCCTAATTTTTCCGTAATAGTATTATAGAATTTTTTATGACTGAGGTGTTTATATTGAATTTCATATTTATCTAATAATGATATTATTTCACTTATTCTATCCGATGAATTTGATTTAAGTTTATTCAAAGATTTATAATCATTGGCTTTAAATTTTTTTGTGATGTTTCTTTCTAGTTCCAGACTGTGTAATATTTTTATATTTTCCGATGGATAATATTTGTATATGTAATCACTTATAAGTTCAATGTTATCATAAATTTCATCTCTTAAGTCAAAAAAGAAGTTTTCATTCATAAAATATATTGCTAATAAATTATCATATATCAATTCCTCATTATGATCAAGAAAAATGAAATTACTCATTTCATCAATTTCAATAGGAGATCTTTTTTTGTCATTGTAAATATATTGCAAAGAAATATCTTCAAATAATTTATATAATTTTTCAATATGATAACCGAAACTATCTATGTCATCTATTACAGATAAATTTTCTCCATCCTTGATAAAATAAACAACCCTTTTACAATGTTTGGTAATATTTTTTTTATTAGATACTATTACTTTTCCCTCAATTACTTTAAAAGTTGTAAGGTTTAATAAAATTTCGTTAAGTGAATTTTCAATTATTTTTTTCATGAACACTAAAAATTTAAAGCTTTCAATACTGTTTTCATTTCTATATCCTTAGGGATATTTACATACTTAGCAAAAGACGAATAATCTTTATGACCTGTAAATTTCATTACTGTTTCGGCTGGTACTCCTTGAAGTAACAAATTAGTCGCGAATGTCCTTCTTCCTGTATGACTTGTTATAAGCTCATATTTTGGAACCTGTATCGATGTTTGAAAATTACCTTTAAAAATTTCTTTTGTTACTGGAGTATCAATATTCGCCCTTTTACATACTTCTTTGATGTACTTATTCATCTTTTGATTAGATATACTAGCAACCTCATTTGTAATTAATTTTTGAATTAATGAGTGTGATTCTTCATTAAGAGGTATAGAAATAAATTCACTTGTTTTAGTCTGTCTTATATTCAGGTAATTTATACCATTAGCATTGTGAATATGTGTTTTATTAATCTTTGAATAATCAGAAAACCTTAAAGCCGTTAGGCATGATATTAAAAACAAATCTTTAGCTTTTGAAAGATAGTTTTCTTTAAAAGTAGTTTTTCTTAATTGGTTTAATTCATCTTTGGTAAGTATAACCTTTACACCTTCTGGAGCTTGTTTAACTTTGAATTGATTATGATTAGTATTTTCTAAATAGTCATTAGATGAAGCCCAATTAAGAAAACTTTTTAAAGCTTTCAAATATCTACCATAAGAGGAAATTTTCAATTCTACTTCATCACTAAGATATTGTTCAAATTTTTCAAAGAATACCTTATTAAACTTTTCTAAATCAAGCTTTATATTTTTTTGAGTAGCAAAACTTGACAAATGATTTTGTGTAGAAATTATTTTTTTGATTGAATTTTTTTTGATTGTACTTTTTTTGTATTCTAAAAATTCGTTCCAAATATCCCAAAATTCGGTGCTTTTAGTTTTTACATTTTCTTTTACTTCTAATTGGTCTTTTATATATTCAGTTGTAGGAAATTGATTATTATTACTTAGTTCTATGTATATTTCCCAAATACGATTTTTTAAATAATCAATATTTTTATTATAAACTGAATAATGAGGATTCTTTTTTAAAACCTTTTTATCTTTTTTAGACCATTCAGAAGGATGTATTTTTAAATCAGTATAATATTTTAGAGTTTTACTCTTATCAACTAATCTAATAAATATTCCTGTTTTCTTTTTACTATTACTATTGGTTAGATATATTCCTATGTATGCCATACCCAAAGGTACTAACTTAAAAAATACAGTACGTAATTTAGTACTAAATAATCTTACACCATAACACAACAATATTACAAGAATGCCCTTTAAAGTAATTAAAAGGCTGTTTTTATAAATGAGTGATACAGTAAATTACAATATTTTTATTCCCGGTGGGGCTACATGGTATTCATTCAGAATGTTTAGAAAAAGTGCAAATTGCATTAACGATATAGTTAAGGTGGTTTGCATTTTTTTGTTAGAGCCCCAAATGGCTCAATATTACCCATTTTAATAATAGTTCTGTCGCAAATGTAGATATGTTACGTCTTTATTTTACAATTGGAGAATTGATAGAGATCGAGTAACAAAAAAATAAATGAGGGTCTCAAATGTTAGAAAAAGTTTCAAAACAGTTACAGCAAGAACTACTGGGTTTAAGAGGTTTTTCTGGCAGTAACTTGAAGAAAATGAGACTGTTTTTTAAAACGTGGGCTATGTCCAATGAAATAAGTTCGACAATGTCGAACCAACTGGACTTAGATTTTGAAATTAGCTCGTCACTGACGACCGAATTGAGAGATATTGATTTAAGAGCTTTTTTCAAAGAGGGAGAAATCTCAGATTTACATTGTAAAATAAGAGGTTATGAAATTCTTGATCAAGAAAAATTACATCAAGTATTACCAAAGGAAGGTTAGGAAATTGGTTTATGTAATGGAGTAAAAGTTTCTTCAAGAATAATAATACCAATGTATTTTCGTCTTAGATGAAGTGTGATTTTTATCTCATAAAGACATACCAGTTTCTGAGACTATTTCTAATTGAAATGCCTTTTTTCCATCTTCTGTATATAGTTTCAGTGTATTATCAGTATAATTAAAATGAAGAACATTTGTTTCTCCCCTTTTAATATCTTCTAAAATAAGAAGATGTTTCTCTAAATTGACCTCCCAATTACCTGAAAGTAGCATCTTCTTTTTATTTTCAATGCTAAAAGTAAAGTCCTTATTAAAAGTGATCCAATCGTTATTTGGCTGGATAAATTTCCATTGATGAAGAAAGTCTGATGTTGTGATTTTATGATTGAGGTGCTGCTTTTTTAATGGGATTCTTTTTTCTAACCGAACAGTTTGATTCTCCACTTCTGTATGAAGTAAAAGGTGATTATTTTCTAATGTATACGATAGAGTGATAGTTTCATTATCAGACGCATTGTTGAGGATAATCTGCTGCTTTTTTTCATTCAATTCCCAGTTACCTTCAATGAGATTATTTCCTATCAACTGATAGGTCTTGTTTTTATTAAATACAAAATGATCTGATGCTGTGCCGTAAATAGACCATTTCCCTTCAAGTTGCGTGGGAGTTAATTTAAGATGTTGATTATCGTTGTAAATAATATTACGGACGTAAATGTATTCAAGGTTTTTGTTGATATCGTACTTAAATTTCTTCACCCAATTCCCTCTTTGGTCATACTCATAGGTAAAATGCTCTATATCGATATAGTCTTGGTTTTTAATATTGATAATCTCAATAGGTTGGTCATTTTCATCATATTTGTAACTACTTGTCTTAATAGTATTTCCTAAACTATCTTTTTGGGTATGCGTTTTTATCAAACCATTTTCTCTTTCATAAACTTGATAGATATTGACGTTTCCATTTGGAGCAATTTGCCTTTGAGAAGAGAGAAAAGTACTATCATATTCGTTGACATAGGTATACTTAAGTTCTCCATTTTTATTGTAATATATTGATTTAGTAATTCTTTGATTATCGATTTGATTCACAATTGTATATTCAATTTTATCATCAAATAGAGATTGTGTTTTTGTATTTACCCCATCTTCATCGTATGTTTTTTTTATTGACCAGAAAACTTCCCCTTTATCATTTATAAAATCGGTTTTAATCAAAAGGTTGTTATCAAAATGAAGCGTTTTATGGGAGAAATCATTTTCATAATAAATTTTATATTCTTGAAATTTATCTTCTGCAGCGTACTTTTTTTCGATTACTGTTCTTATATCACCTTGTAATAGTAATTGATTAGATTTAGAATTTTTAATAGAAGAACATGCCGTAAATGATACCACGATGAGTACGAAAAAATATTTAAACATTGCGTTAGGTTAGCTAAGTTGATTTAGGTTTTAAGTGAAGATATAAATTAAGTAATACATAAACTACAATTGTAGATACTATTCAATAAAATTTAACAAAGTAGACTACTCATTGAAATCAACATTGTAGCTATACTTTTATAGGTGTAGAAAGAAAAGCCTTCCAAAAGAAAAATTATACTTCATAATTCTTAATTCATCCTTTATAATTCTTAATTCCCCACTATCTTTGTATCGAATTTAAAATCAATCGAATGCATTCAACGATAGAATTAGACACTATAGTTGCGTTAGCAACAGTTCCGGGACAGTCCGCGATTCACGTAATTCGCTTATCTGGTCCTGATGCTATCAAAATTGTAAATAAAGTATTTAAAGGAAAAGACCTAGAAAAACAGGCAGGACATACGGCTCATTTTGGAACGATTCGTCAGGAAGACGGTACCATAGTGGACGAGGTTTTAGCCACTATTTTTTATGGTCCTAGATCATATACAGGCGAGAATACAGTAGAAATTTCTTGCCACGGTTCTCAGTTTATTGCAGATCAATTATTACAATTGTTCATGCAAGTGGGAGCACGCTACGCAAAGGCAGGGGAGTTTACCCAAAGAGCATTTGCCAATGGTAAGTTAGATTTGGCGCAAGCAGAAGCAGTAGCCGATTTGATTGCAGCCGATTCTCATGCTTCAAGAGATGCCGCGATGCAGCAAATGAGGGGAGGTTTCTCAAGAGATATTAAAAAATTGAGAGAGAAGCTGATTCACTTTGCTTCGATGATAGAGTTGGAATTGGACTTTTCTGAAGAAGACGTTGAGTTTGCTTCAAGAGACGATTTAAAAGAGCTTATTTATGAGTTACAAAAAGTAATTAGAGCTTTAATTGATTCTTTCTCTATGGGTAATGTCTTGAAAAATGGTGTTCCAACGGTAATTGCTGGTAAACCCAACGCAGGGAAATCGACTTTGCTCAATGCACTCTTGAATGAAGAAAAAGCCATTGTTTCTGAAGTAGCAGGTACTACTCGTGATTTTATTGAAGATGAAATCAATATTGGAGGAGTTACTTTCCGATTTGTAGATACGGCAGGGCTTCGTGAAACTCAAGATAGAGTAGAAGCAATAGGTGTACAACGTTCTTATGAGAAGATGAAAAAAGCTTCGTTAATCATGTATATGTTTGATGCAGCTAGTTCTACCATAGAAGATGTAAAAGCAGAAGTAGAAGCTTTAGAAGCGCTAGGTGTACCTTACATTTTAGTTGCCAATAAAATAGATCAGTTATCTAGTGAACTATCAAAAGAGTTTGACACATTTAACGAGCATCTTTTAAAAATTTCTGCGGATAAAGAAATCGGTATCGAAGAATTAAAAGAAAGAGCACTTCACTTGGTTAACCTTGATAAAGTACAATCAGGAAATACCATGGTGACCAACGCTAGACATTATCAATCACTTCGCGAAACCATGAAAGCATTGGATGATGTGATTAATGGTATCGACATGGAAATGACGGGTGATTTTCTTGCAATTGATATTCGATCTTCATTACATCACCTTGGAGAAATTACTGGTGAGGTTACTACAGATGATTTGTTGGAGAATATATTTAGTAAGTTCTGTATCGGTAAGTAAGTACAGAATTTATAGCATTAATGATATTGAAAAGAGGGTTTTCGCCCTCTTTTTTTGTGCTGTATTTTATAAACAGAAAATCATAAATATTTGATGAGACGAATTGAACTTTTATTTTTTCATATTATATCTAGCATTTGAGATACTTGTATAGATATGGTATTCTTTCTCTGTTTTTTTTAAATTACTTGTATTTATATGGTTAATATTTTAGCTAAAATGTGTATATTGATATCAGAATAGATAATATATTAGCTAATTATGTATAGTGTAAATAAGACTCCAAATTCTGTTTTACAAGAGATTTCTAATAAGATAAGAGCCATTCGTAAAACATATAAATATTCCCAAGAAGAATTGGCTAAGCGTTCAGGTGTTTCTTTAGGAAGCCTAAAGCGTTTTGAAAGCACGGGTAAAATTTCATTAGAATCATTGCTTCGATTAATGCATGTCTTTGGAAGATTGGAGGAATTTGATAATATCTTATTACCTCAAAAAGATATGTCTGAAATTGAGAAATTATTTAGTGATGACCTGTAATGAGAAATATAAAAAAAATAAGAGTAAACTTAAACTTTAGTCCTACTCAAAAATACCAAGTAGGTGAAATTATCAATAATAATCAATCTTATTATTTTAAATATTCTTCTTCATTTTTGTCTAAAAAGTTAGAGTTGTCTCCTTTTAAGTTACCTCTAAAAAGGGATGTTTATGATATGTCATCTTTTCCTTTTGAAGGAATTGCGGGGGTATTTAATGATTCTTTACCAGATGGTTGGGGACGTTTACTTTTAGACAGGAAATTGACAACGCAAGGAATAGATATTCATACTATTACGCCCTTGGAAAGATTGGCTTACGTAGGAGAGAGTGGTGCAGGAGCATTAACATATGAACCTGAATTTGAGAACGGGAATGAATATCAGTCCATAGAGCTGGATAAATTAGCAGATCATGCGACTCAAGTTTTAGAAGGATCTTCAGAAGATATTTTAGATGAGCTATTTGGAATGGGAGGTTCTTCTGGTGGAGCAAGACCCAAAATTAATGTATTGTTTAATCCTCAAACAACTCAATTGACAGCAAGTGTAACTCCGAAAGCAAATGATGAATTTTGGATTATCAAATTTCCGTCGTCTTATGACGTTAAGGATATAGCACATATAGAATATGCTTATTATTTAATGGCTACTGCCTGTGGAATTGAAATGAGTACTAGTCAACTGTTTTATGGTGCTACAGGAAAAGCCTATTTTGGTACAAAGCGATTCGATCGATTAGACAATCAAAAAAGGCTACATATGCATACGGCAAGTGGGATAATGCATGATAATTTTCGATTAAGTAATATGGATTATGGTCATTTGTTAGATTGTGCATTTCAATTGGAAAAAAGTATTGAAGCTTATGAAAATATTTTTCGATTAGCATGTTTCAATGTGTTTACTCACAATCGTGATGACCATAGTAAAAACTTCTCATTTCTTATGGATAGCAATGGTAATTGGAAGTTCTCGCCTGCTTATGATTTGACTTATTCTTCTTCATCGCATGGTTTTCATTCAACAACAATTGCAGGAGAAAGTCAATCACCGAATACTAAACACTTAATGGAATTAGCCAACCATTTTGGTATTAAAAACGGGAGAGAAATAATAGATCAAGTAAAGTCTACAGTTAGCAATTGGAAAGACTTTGCCGATAACGCTAATGTAACTAATAGTTCAAAACAGATGATTTCAAATGCGATTGAAAAGTTAGTAAGTAAATAAAAAAGATCTTTTTTAAGAACTGTTACTAGAGATATTGAGTATTAAATAAGTTTAGGAATATTGGTGAAATCTTTTGAAGGTATGAGGAATAAGAATATTGTATTGAAGTAGAGTTACAATGCACTGCGACTTTATAAGAATGATGAAATGAAGAGGTTCTAAAATCTTATTTTTTGATAGCACTTATTTTATGATTAGATTTATTTGTATTTTAATTGGCAAACATGAGTAATTAAACTTCTTCACAACAGCATAATTTCTATTCAGAAATAAAGAATATTTTATCTACAGCTAAAAATAAAATATATTCAGTTGTAAATTCAGCTATGGTTGGGGCTTATTGGTAAACGTATTGTGGAAGAAGAGTAAAAAAGAAAAGTTAAAGCAAACTATGGAACCTTCTTGATAAAGGAATTATCAAAACAATTGCCAGATGAGTTTGGAAAGGGCTGTTCAATAAGAGATTTGATATATTTTAGATAATTTTATCTCCTTTTTCCTGATTTTCAAATTGAGCACATACTGTATAAACAATTAATTAGGAGCCATTATAAATAACTTTTATTACTTAAAAAGAAATGAAGAAGCTAACCTAACAATAGGAATTCTCTAATGTGCAGATACAGATTAAACTATTGCTAAATATTCTGTACTTAATGATAATCAACAGTTATTCGTAACTTACTTACCGAGTGAAGAGGAATTGAGAATTGAAATTGAAAGACTAAAATGAAATTAATATGTACCACTTCCAAGACATATCAGAAATCATAGGCACCCTCAATGAGGGCAAAAAGCTTATTGATGAGATCTTTAAAAATCGTAAACGTTATGATTATGAATACGAACAGGCGTTAGAACTTTTAGGTGAAGGAGGGGAGATTAAAATTCAACGTTTAATAGATAAGGAAATTTTAAAAGAAAATGGACAGTACCTTGAAATAGAAGATCAATTTCTTTTCTTTTTTGAGGAGTTGATGCAGGTGAATGAAACCATCAATATTTCCTCTTTTAATGAGCATATAAAAATTATAAAGGAGAATATTGATTATTTCTCAAAGGAGAATATTCAACAAAGAAAGCAACGTTATTTCAAATTAATCAAAAAAGATTTAAGTAGAATTGGTAAAATCTGTTCGAGGAATATTGATGATCTGATTAGAAATATTGATACTACTTTTAAGACGGAAGAAAACTATCAGATTAAATTAAAGAAGCTCGAAAACTTTAAAGGAAAAACGGAAGAAATTCAGAATTTAATCGCTCAATCAAGATATTTGATTGATAAAGAAGAGGTATCCTTTTTTGTACTTTCTGCTGATGAAGAATTACAAACAATAGTTGTAGAATTAAAAAAAGAATTCAATTCTGCAAATCATAACCTTGTCGAAATACAAAGGCAATTACTTCAATATATTAATCAGGTAAGACATAATTCTCAAGTGGTAGAGAAAGTCAAGCAACTGAAATTATTGATGGATCAGGTGGAGTTGGAAGCTCAAACTAATATCAAAGAAGTACTCAATAAAAGGAAGGAAGTACTTTTTGAGAAAAGGAAAACGTATCCATTGAAGTTGGATTTGGATATTCTCGAAGAGGACGAAGTGTATCAATTGATTTTAGAGATTAATCAAAATCAAAAAAATAAAGAGCGTAAAAAAGTACCTTCAGCAGAAGCCATTGATGTCAACCTTTTAAGCCAACAAACTGAAAGTGTCTATTTTATCAATCATGAAGAAGTGAAACGAAGTTTTTTAGCACAGGGGAATGATCTATTTAATTTTGTATTTCATTATGAATTTCCTTTTAAAGTATCTTATATAGAATTGGTTGGATGCTATTATAAGATCATCAATTACTATAGCAATGAGATTGAGATTACAGATGATAAAATAAGATACAAAGACCGATATTTTGCGAAAGTGTACCCTAAAAGAAAGAAATATGCCTAGAGAAAACTATAACAAACAAATCTTTGAAATCCTGAGTAAAGGACATTTTATTTCCTCTAATTCTATCAACCCTACACAAAAAAAACTATATCAATATTTAGAAAATGAGAAGGAGGCGGTACAGGATTATTTTGATCAGATCGGTTTTTATTTAGTGGAAGGGAAGGACTGTTTTTATTTTAGTAGAGAGGAGGAAAAGAATACACTGAAAAGTAAACTGGAAAGGGCAATGAGATGGATCAGTATTCTTGATTTTTTTAAGTCGTATGATGAATCTTTTGGAGTAGGTACTCAAATTACCCCTTCAGAAATTTCTTCTGTTATTGGGGTAAATCAGAACTTGAAAAATAAACTCAATTTATTAAAAAGGATCACTAAAAAAGAGAAGTACGATGAGAGTGTAAATGAACTTTTTGAGATCTTAAAGAAGGAAGGTTTTGTGGAGGTGATTAATGACCTTTCTATGACTTACAAAGTATTGAATTCTTTTTCTTACCTCGAAGAATTGATCTTGAGTATTGATATTGAAGAACCAACAACAAACGAAAACTAAACATGAGAACCCTCAATAAAGTTATATTAATTCATTGTGCGAATATTCCTTATGCAGAAATAGAATTGGACAGCAATTGCCACTTTGGAGGTACACAAGGTGTGGGGAAAAGTACAATTCTTAGAACATTATTATTCTTCTATAATGCAGACACCAAAAAGCTGGGAATTAAAAGGGAACAAACCCGTTTTGTTGATTGGTATTTGAAGAATGATAATTCTTATATCATTTATGAGGTAGCAACAGAGAGGGGAAGTTTTTGTGTAGTGCTGTTTCGTGCTCAGTCTAAAGTACAATTTCGATTCTTTGATAGTCGTTTTGAAAAGCGATTTTTTATGACAGAGAATGGGGAAGTTTTCAATCATTGGAATCAGATCAGAGGGGTATTAGATAAAGAGGGAATTGGACTTTCAAAGGTGATTGATAATTATACTACTTATCGTGATATCATTTATGGTGCACAACAGAATCAAAGGGAATTTAAAAAGTACAATTTACTAGAAACTAAGCAATACGGTACTATCTATAAAACGATTCAAAGTGTATATCTCAATGCGGATGTTTCGGCAGATGATATTCAGAAAATTATTATTGATTCATTGGATAGTGAGGAAAAGTACATTGATCTGAATACTTACAGTCATCACTTATCTGATTTTGAAGAACAATTGAATGATATTGATGAATATAAAAAGGAAAAAAATGTAAAAACATTAGAACAGTCTTTTGAGGTTTTACTCGAATTAGATGATATGGATAGTCAGTTGTATTCTTTGTACAATCAGTTGTACAGCAGAGAAAAGTGGCTGAATAATCAATTGCCTGCTTTAAAAGATAATGCAGATCTACTTTCTCAAGATGAGGTGAAGTTGAGTGATAAAATAGATCATGAAAAGTCATTGCATTCTAAAAGGAAAGAAACGATTACTTCAAAAATCAGTGTTTTAAGGGATAATCTTAAAAAGGCAAGAGAAAAGAAAAAGTATTATCAATCTCAAAATATTCATGAGGTCGAACGTCGAGTAAAAGAGCGTCCTAGTATTGAAATCAAACTTAAAAATCTTGAATCAGAAGAGTCCTCGCTCACTAGTCAATATCAAGATATAGAAGTAAAATACAAGTCACTACAAGCTCAAAAGGAAGCAGAACAATCAGTATTTATTCAACAGAAAGAGGCTTTGAAAGGTGAGTTGAAAGATAAATTAATTGAGCAGGAGAGAGGATTGAATCAAGAGTACGAACAATTATTTGATCAGTTGGACGAGATCAACACTGATAAAAGAATAGGATTACAAGAGCACTTTTCTATTATTCAAAACAACAATTCGGAGAAGCAAATTGAAATTAATGAGTGTAGAAACAAGCAATTTTATCAATCCGAAATTGAAGGAGTAAAGACTTTACTTCAGAAAGGAATAGCGGAAACTACAGCGTTGGAACAAGAGGTGCAGAAGTCTGAACAGGAAATAGAGGGACATCGTAAAAGTTGGAAGCATGAATTAGAAATCTATCAAAAAGAGATTGAAAATGGACGAGCTAATTTAAATCAGCGTTTTGAGAAATTGACTCAAACGAAAAAGGGTTTAGAAGGTAAAATTCAAAAATACAATCACACACTTTTGGCTTGGCTGACGAATAATAAAAAAGATTGGTCAGACAATATCGGTAAGGTCATCGATCAAGATTTATTATTTCATGATGAGCTCAATCCTCAATTATTGGATAAGTTAGCCACTTCATTTTATGGAATGGGTATTGATTTGAAAAGTATTGAAGGAAGATCTTTTTCACTGTCACTATTGGAGGAACAGTTGAAAGGTACTTTAAGTGAAATTGAAAAAGTGAGGAAGGAGTCGAGTGAATTAGATCAAGGATTAATTAAGAAAGAACAAAGCCTAAAGAAAAAATATCAACCTCAAATCAACAAGTTGAAATCCTTTGTAGAGGTGTCCAAAAATACGATAAAGAAGAATAAAAAAGAGAAGGAACACCAAGAAGTTTTAATAGAGGAATGGTTAGATAAAGGACAAAAAGAAAAGGATTTACAATTATCTCAGCTTAATACAGCCTTAAATAGTATTCAGCTTCAGCTGGAAGATTTAAAACAACAATTAAGTTCGTTTGAGGCAGGTGTAAAACAACAGAAAGAGGTCAAGCGTAAAGAAAAAACAAGACGTTTGAATCAGTATAAAAAGGAATTTCAAGAGAAAGAAAATTCAATACGATCAGTAATTGAAAACTATAAACAGGAAATCCAAAAAGCAATTGAAGTACTGATTGAGCAGAAAAATGAGGAGCTCTCTGGAAAAGGAGTGGATAAACAGCACCTTGAAAAACTGTCGCTTCAAATTAAAAACTATAAAGCCGAGTTAGACTATATTCAACAACATCAGAAATTGGTTTTTGAATACGATAAAGACAAGCGTGAGTTGATCGACAAGCAGAAAACATTCGAAAATGAGGTGCTTCATGAGGAAGAAAAGCTCAATAATTTGGTGGCTGAATTTACTATTGCTCTGAATGTTTTAGAAGAGAAGCATAAAGAAGTAAAACAACAGCTTTTCAAGATCAATCAATCTATCCAAACTTATGCAACTGAACTCAAGGTTTATGCTGAACAGAAAGGCGATGATAAACTGATTGCTTTGGAAGAGTATGCTACAACTGTCACTTCATTGGAAGGGGATTTGACTTTTGATGAATTACATCGTAAAGTCTATCAGACTTTTGATGCTTTGGAAGAAAAGAAAAACACGCTTTATACAAAACTAAAAAATTATTTAGGGAAGTTTTCGATCAACTCAGTGCTTAAATTCCCGTCTGTAGAGGAGTTAGAAAACAAAGGTGTAAGAGAAATAGGTGAGAGGCTGAAAGAGTTTGTGCGTGAGGATAAGATTTCAGAAATAGAGAAGATATTTAATGAACGGTTTGCTAATATCATCAATATTTTTGGTACAGAAACGCAAGACCTTTTAAAGAAAACGGCTGAGATAGATCAAGTCATTAAAAAGATCAATAAGGATTTTAAGTTGAAGAACTTTGTTAGTGCAGTTACAAATATTGAGCTTAAATTGGAGGAAAGTAGAAATTCAATTATCAGTGTTTTGAAGAGAATCAAGGAGTTTCAGGAAGAGAATAATAGTTCTTTGGGTGTGGCGAATCTTTTTACTCTAAACAAAGATTTGAATAAAATCAATAGGAATGCTGTTAAACTGTTGAAGTATTTGAAAGATGAAATAGGAAAATCAAAAACAGGGAAACTATTACTTTCAGATACCATTCATATTTTATTTAAAATAGAAGAGAACGGTAACGATACGGGCTGGATAGAGAAATTGAGAAATGTTGGTTCTGAAGGAACTGATATCTTGGTGAAAGCGATGCTGAATATTATGTTATTGAATGTATTTAAAAAAGGAGCATCTCGAAAGTTTGATGATTTTAAGTTACATATCATTATGGATGAGATTGGAAAGTTACACTCTACCAATGTTCAAGGTTTACTTCGATTTGCAAACGAAAGAAATATCATAGTATTGAATGGTTCTCCTGAAACAAATAATCAATTGGATTATGGACATATTTATCATTTAGAGAAAGGGAATGGACATAAAACAATGGTAAAACAGATTATTTCTAAAGTATAATGAAGTTATCAAAAGGAAAAGCAGAAAAGCTTCTTCAGTTAATGGAAGGTCAAGAAATATTAGGAAGTCAATTAAAAGGAAATGAGATTGATTTGATGGTGCAGGATGGAATTTTACAAAGAAAACTTCAAGGTAGATCAAGAATAAAAGTAATTTGTAATGATCCCTCAAGATTAGAATTTTATTTAAAAAACCAGTTTGGAATTAATAATTTATCATCTTATTTAGAAAATTTAGAGCTAGGTGGAAGTAGAAGAGAGAATATTAAAACATCTTCTGATTCCAAAGCAAAGAAAGTGAGAACCTTCAAAGGCTTCTTAGTGAATTGTTATGATTCTATTCCTGCTATTTTGAATGATAACCAATTGATTATTCAACCATTTTTAGGGAGTTTTACTTTTATATGTGATTTCGAAAATTTTAAAATTGATAAAAACATAGTTATTGTAGGAGTAGAAAATGCGGAAAATTTCCGATTTATTGAGCATCAAAAATATTTATTTAAGGGACAAAAAGTCCTATTTGTTAGTCGCTATCCACAATCAAAAGATTTGATAAAATGGTTGCAATCTATTCCAAACCAATATATTCATTTCGGTGATTTTGATTTTGAAGGGATAGGTATTTACCTCAATGAATATCAACAGTATTTAGGAGAACGTGCCACTTTTTTTATCCCACAAAATATAGAGGGTTTGATTAAAAAATATGGAAGTAAAGATTTATATAATCTTCAACTAGATAGAAGGAAATTGATATTTGAGGACGATAATATAGATAATTTACTAGCAATTTTTCATCAGTACAAAAAATGTTTGGAACAGGAAATTTTGATTGGAAATGAATTTTGAAAATATACTGTAAATAATCCCCTCCTCAGATTATAGTAAGTTTTTATACCGATAAAGTTGGTAGGGAATAAATTACGTCTTTACAGAGTTAAGTGATCTTTCAAGAAAAACCATTAAATAAAAAATCAGCTATGAAAAAGATTCGATAGCTGATTTTAAAAACATAATATCAAAGGAATACATCACTTATTCATCATTCTAATGATTTATCACTTTTACTTTGTGGAGATAAGATGATTGTCTTTATCTCAAAAGGAGCAAAAGTGAGTGAATAACTGTTTTCTTTCATAACTTGAGCAAAACGTTCACCTTCATTCATATTGGAGGCAAACATATCCATTGGTTGTTGACCATTTATTTTTAGTTGACAAACCGTTGCTTTTTGACTTGTTTCATAAAGTCGAATCACAATATCTTCTCCCTCTTCAGACTGCTTGATAGTTTGTAAAACAATGTTTTCAGGTAAACCTGTGATGAAGGTATTGCTAGCCTCTTTACCTTGTTGTTTTTTCATGGGTTGGAGAAGTAAGTTAGTATTGAATGTTTTTGCTGTTTGTATCACTTTCCCTTCCTTTAAATTGCCTTGATGTGGCAATACAGCATAAGAAAAATGTTCGCCCCCAAGATCACCGGAAGCATCCTTACCCCAAGCCACATTTTCTAGTTCTGCATAACTGTGTTTTCTCTGTCCGTAGCTCATTACTAAACGAATGCCACCTTCTTTTAGATTATATCCATATCGAGTGTTATCAATCATGGCAAACCCATAATTGTTGTCCGAAACATCTGCCCATTGATGTACACAAGTAGGCATTTCTAATGAATCTGTTTCAAGAAATTTTCCACGTCCAACAGGCATATATCCCCATTGAATCCCATGGTTAGCTGTATCTGTTTTTATTGAAAGAGGAAAGTCAACTTCTAATCGATCGATCTCATTCCAATCCAATTCTGTTTCGAAAGTGAGAAGCTTGCTACCTTTCTTTAAAGAAATAAATTGTTGTATTGCCGATTTTTCATAGGTTCTATTGATGGCAAACCCACTACTCAATTTTCCTTTTTGATAATTCTTAAAACTAGCCTTTGAATTAATCACTATTGGTCCTTTTTCGTTTTCATGTGGACGAACAAGCATTTGATTTTGCACCTTTCCTGTTGGAACCATTTCCTTTTGAAATTCCTTGTCGTAGTAACTAGTGATTTCTCCTAAAGCGTTGAAGGTTACTTTTACAAGATCATTTTCTAAGACCTTTTTACTAGCAATGATTTCTTTTTGATTAGAAGAGGGTTTTTCACCGATGACCCAATATAATTTTGCAAAACTCATGGGTTGTATTTCTGGTATATCAATAATAATTTGTCCTTGATTTAAAACCTCATAAGCCACCTCTTGTTGCTTTTCGTCTATCAATTTCCACTTTGCATTTCCAGTATATCCAAGAGAAATTACCCCATTTTGTGTAATTCCAGAGGGGTTAAAAACCAAGAGACCTTCTTTTTCCATGGGTATTTGTTTTTCTAAATGCTCCCATGCATCGTTACGTAATTTTTCTACTTGTTCATTAATCCTACTTAAACTTTCATTTGTTTTGATCATGACCTCAGGTACTGCCATTCCTGTAATAATATCATGGAAGTGATAAAGCAACAATTCTTTCCATAAGTTAGTCAGCTGCTCTTTAGGATAGGTATAGCCAGATTGACTTGCCCAAACAGATAAAGCTTCTGCTTCGCGTAATAATTGCTCGGCCTTTCGGTTTTTCATCTTGATACCGTTGGCCATCATAAACGTACGCTGTATCCATCTTCTAGGAAGAATACTTTGGTTATATTCAGCAAAATTATCTTTGACTTTTACCTGTTCTTGGATATAGTCATACATGTTTGACCATTCTATCTTTGGAATAGAAGGAAGTGTCTTCACAAGGCGAGTCAATTCCAATTGATCTTCGGTTCCGCCACCTCCACCATCGCCCCAGCCAATAAGTTTTGTTGGTAGCTTCAGCATCTTTAAAACGTTCCCAAGTACCCACTAGACGTCGAGGCCCAGGATCTGGAGCATTGTATGTTGTAATTAACTCGGGGTTTTTAATTCTATTGCCATGTACTTTACCAATATATGGATATTCCCAAGCCGGAGTAGTTAATGCATTTACTAAGATTTCAGAGCCATCAATACCTTTCCATTGGTAAATACTATGATCAATTTTTGGTGTATTTACTCTCATAGCTATCAAATGATTAATCCCAAAACCATTAGCTACTTGAGGTAAAAACGGTGGATATCCAAAAGTATCAGGAAGAAAAAGTACGGGATTTTTTAATCCTAAATCTTCACGGAAAATACTCAAACCATATAAGAAATTACGCACAATACTTTCCCCTCCCGGTAGGTTCATATCAGGCTCAGCATATGTAGTACCATTGGCTAACCATTGCCCTTCCTTTATTTTTTCTAATACTCTAGCATAAAGTTCAGGGTAGAGTTCTTTCATACGTTCATAATGGTAAGGCATTGTGAACATGTATTTGTATTCTGGGTACCTATCCATCAAATACAAGTTATTCATTACGAGCCTTTGTATTTTTCCATCTGTTTGCTCTAAAGTCCAACGCCAAGCACTATCAAGATGACCGTGCATTAGCATGTATAGTGTCACTTGATGATCAGCCATCGCAACAATCTTCTGAAACTCTTCTTGAAGCTTCGGTAGGTATTCTTTCAATTGTAGATCGAACAAGACTGTTCCTTCAATATCAAGGTCAACATTAGCCATAATCTGATCGGCAAGCTGACGGATTTCCTTATAACCATTATCGCCTTCTTTTAGAATACTAGCTGCTTCGATTAATACTCTGAGGTACCAATACAGTTGGTCTATTTCTGGATTTCTCTCTACAATACTAATTTCTTTATATCCCCTTGGTTTGTGAAATACGCCAAAGCTTTTTAAACACACCGATTCTACAGTATCGCCAGACATTAATTGATCTAAAGACCAATAAAAATGTTGCCTTAGAAGTGAGGCTTTAGCTTTTCCATTGATATAAATAGTGGTCTCAGGCCAACCCACTAAGCTCATTTCTATTGGTTTTAAACAAAAGAAACGTTCCTTTCCGTTGCTTTTCGGAAGTTCAGGAATAGTGAACCAATAGGAATTTGTAGTGTGCCTGTCTCCTGACATAAAAGAAGCAGGCACCTTTTGAATTTCTTCTTTTTCTGCTTGGATAAATTCGTTTCCTTCTTTCCAGTTATCTTCATAATAAACACTGTCAGCTTTCCATATAACATTATGTCTAAGTTGACTGAGTCTATATAAATACAATACCTCATGTGATTTAAAAAAAGGGTAGGGCATCACATGACCATCTAAAGCCATATGCCCACCTTCTAGTGCTAGATGATCTCCTTCAGCGGCAGCTTCTATATATTTTAACCTTTCGGATGATATTTTATTAAAATCTGTTTGACCAGCCACTAAGGTGGTTATAAATCAGAGTGATATTGTAATTATTGTATTTTTCATAAATACAATGTAGAAGCACTTTTATTGATAGGTCTTCGTTTTTTAAAAACAACAGAAATTTAAGCTGGTTTTAATGAGTTATTATCGTGGTAGTATTTCAGTAAAAAAAGAAAATTATAAAAAGTGATTTTAAAGGTATCTTGAGTAGCTTTTAATAGCAAATTTGAAATTTTTTCATTTTTTTTAAATATATATAAAATAGTAATGCTATCTGTAATATACTTACTATCAATAAGAGAGTAGACAATAGAAGGTAATTACTTGATCTATATTTTCGTTTTAATAGATCAGTTATAAATAATTTGTACACTCAATCTATTTTGTCATAAATGTTACTTCTATGATTTTCAAAAATCAACTTTTACTATTTGTAATTGTTAGACAAATTTAGCGGTGCTAAAGTAGATTATTTTAGAGCTATCCATCATTATTGCAACATTGTCGCATTATAAAATGATTTTATGAAAGAACCTCAGAGAGAAACTATAAAAACATCTAGAATATATTCTATTGATATACTTAGGGGAGTAGTCATGCTAATTATGTTATTAGACCATGTGAGAGAAAGGTTTTTCTATCATGTAACAGTAACAGATCCCATCAATATTGAAGAGGTAAGTACGGCGTTATTTTTCACTAGGGAATTGGCTCACTTATGTGCTCCTATTTTTGTTTTTCTCACAGGGTTATCAGCCTGGTTGTATGCATACCCTAAAGGAAAGCCCTCTCGGTCTGCAAGTAGTTTTTTATTTAAAAGAGGCCTATTCATTCTTTTAGTAGAAGTAACACTCATCAATTTTTCTTGGTACGGCGAATACAAAATTCTATTCTTACAAGTGATGTGGGCCATTGGTATTAGTATGATTTGCCTTTCATTTATGTGCAAGCTACCTCACAAATGGATTGGTGTAATAGGCTTAATAATTGTTTTTGGACATAATACATTGATCGATTTTATTTTAACTCCAAATGATTGGGGTTTTACCCTTTGGACTATTTTATACCAAAGAGGATATATTTATTCTAGTGATTTATTATCAATAAAAGCATCCTACCCAGTATTACCTTGGATTGGGGTAATATTAACTGGTTACTTTACAGGACCTCTTTTCAGTGATAAGTTTACAAAGGAAAGGAGAAAAAATATATTGATGTTGATTGGGTGCTGTTGCTTGAGTTTACTTATAATTTTGAGAGGTTTTAATATCTATGGTGAGGCTTTACCTTGGGAGCAGAAAGATACTTTTATTTCATCATTCATGTCATTTATTAACTTCAAAAAGTATCCACCGTCTTTAGATTTTTTACTTTTAACCATTGGAATAGGAATGTTCTTATTGGCCTTTTTTGAAACGGTGCAAAACCGTTGTACCACTTTTTTGAAGACGTATGGTTCTGCACCAATGTTCTTTTACATTTTCCATTTATACCTACTTCTATTTTTATATAAAGGGAGTGTTTATTTGTTTGGAACCACACAAGTAGAGTACTTTGGATTTGATCATTTATGGCAGATTTGGCTTTGCACCATAATACTATCTATTGTATTATATTTTCCTACTAAAGCGTTTTCAAATTATAAGATAAAGAGTAAATCTAGATGGCTAAAATACTTGTAGAATAAGACTGAAGTTGATGTTGACTAAATAAGGAAGGGCCCAATAAAAAATATTTTATCGAGCCCTCATGTTTGGATGCACTTTACCTTATGATCAAATACTACTGATGTTCTAACACAATTGATACTGAACTAAAATTATTAGCCACTTTCACATCTTGATAAGCAGAGTTGTATAAAATCAACGAAATAACTAATGTAACTCTATCTTCTGTGATCGTACTTTCAAAAATTCCTGTATTAATTACTGCATCAATAATACCTTGAACTATATTTTCTGAACCAATATTTTGAGCGTTTGTCAAGACATTTGCAATCAATTGACTAATATTTTCGTGGTTAATGTTTTCTTGGATGATATCTAAATCCATCACTTTTGCAGCAATAAAATCACCAATTTTTTTAGTATTGATTGAATTGATCTCTACCATCAAAGGAAATAGAATACTGTATACATTCTCTTCTGAAAGAAGTTGTGTTAGCGTTGAATTTAACGTTTTGGCAATTTTAAATGATAAGTAACCTGCGTCTACATCCATCAACAAAAGCGTTAACTTTGAAGCGATAAACTCTTGAACTTCTGGAGCAACATACTGCCCGATAGTTGTGATTAATGCTGTTACTTTAGGTGCAACAGTTTCGGCAGGGATATTTTGTAAACCTTTAATTCCCGATACAATTGTTGATTGAATAAACTGTTCAGATAAAAACTCATTTTTGATGAGTGTACTTATTTGAGAAGTGGTTTTTTCAGCACCTCCATTTAATGAGATAATAGGTTTTGCTGCAATAAATGAAGTTTTCAGAGTAGATGATATTTTATCGTAATCTGGATTTAAGTTAACTTCTTTGAAGATATCATTGACACGATCAACCACACCTTTTATTGCTTCTGTAGCCTCATTGGCTAAAGACCCCATGTTTAGTATTGAAGTATCTTCAATTTTTTGAACGAAAGGAAGAAGTATACTATAAATGTTTTCTTCGTTAACCCAATTATCTTCTATCACTTGAGTGAATGAATGGGCAATACTTTGGATGTCTTCTTCTTGAATTTCACCAAAAGAATTCCAAGCATTTTCTACTAATGCATTAATATTTTCTTCTGATAATATGTTACCGATCAATTGAAGAATACCATTTGAAATAACTTGAGCACTTTCTTCTGGAGAAGTAGCTATTTGCTCTGTATAAGGTAATAATAATTGATAAAGCTGATCTGTACTTAATTGTTGTTCAACTAAATTAGCGATTTTAATACTTATATTTTGAGAAACTTTATCCGCATCAAAATCTAATATTTTATCTAATTCTTGTTTTACAATTTCTGATATTTTTTGATCGATCTGAAGGCTTTCTAAATACTTAAACAGTTCTTCAGAAAGATATTGAGCGGTTTCTTCTGGAGATAAAGTATCAATAAATTCAGCTTTACCAGATAACCAATTTGCAATGGCATCATTGATAATACCTTGAATAGTTTTATTGTGATAAAGCAACGTAGTAATTAATCCTCCAATTTTTTCAGGAGTACGATTGGCTGCATATTTCACCAATTTATTATTGGCCTTTTCAATTAATTTTGAAGCATCATTTTCATTCACCGTTAAGGTGAAGTGTTGCAGTTCTGGATTGTAATTGTATTTATAATTTAACTTAATAGCATCGTTAGAAATTCGGATGGTACGATCATTAATTATGAAATAATTTCCGATCTCTTCGCTGATAAAATTATTAAACTCAGAGGCCTTAAGAATTTCTCTTTTTGGCGTGAATTCATGAGTAGAATTATCAATAACATCAAAAGGCATATCATTTGAATCATAATTTCCTTGAGCGGTTTTAAACTGAGATGTATTCCATAATACGGGAGGAGGGACATCATCATTTTTTGTCTCAATTTGAAAATTATTTAGGTACCATTTATGAGCATGTAACGTAGATTCTATAGAACTAACTTGGTCAATAACTGGATCTATTGGTTGTTCACATCCAATTAAAATAGCTAACAATGTAAGAAGTAAGGCCGGGTATTTATGAAAAGTAAAAGTGTGCATCCTATTATATTTTTAAAGTTTAGAAAATACTCTTACGAGTCTACAAAAGACCCGTAAGAGGGGGTGAAATGATTAAGCGAATAATTCTTTTAAGTTAATTTCTGTCCAATCAGCGAAATACTCAGGAACAGGAATTTTCAAGTAAACTTTTTGAGCATTAATATCAAAAACTGTTTGGTAGTTGGTGATGTCTGCATCCTGTAAAGCAGGTTTAGTACAGCCACCATTTTCTTTGAAAGAACCGTCTTCGTTAAATAATCTGATATCCATTAAATCTTTAGTTAACTGAGCATCCATTTGTCCTTTATTGTCAGCTAAATGTTCCGTCATATTTGCATGACGTCTTAGAGAGTTACTCACTGTTTCTCTTGAACCTAATCCCCAAGTTTCACCCAGAAATGAGTTGACCACGGTAATAGAATCATTAGAAGGTGTTCTCAATCTACTTCCGTTTAATGAAGAACATTCCATTGAAGCAGCACTGTGACTATCTGCAATAGTGAAAATGGCAGAAGTACTGTTATTTGTTCCGTTAAATCTTGCTTTGAAAGTATCCAAATCAGCAGATTCACTCAACATATCTGTAAGGGTATTTAGGATAGAAGGTCTTTCTAAAAAGACTAAAGAACCACCCATACTTGTACCGTCATGTAAATCGATATATACTCCTTTTTCATTCATGGCAGTAAACGCACAATACATACCTGCCCATCCTGTAGTGGCCATTTTGTAAGAACCGTCCGTAGGTTTTCTTACCGTCAATACTGTAGGGAATTTATTGAATGCAGGGCTCCAGTCCATATTACGACCAATATACATTTCACCATCTTTTGACTGCTCTCCCCAAGAAGCAATAGAAGTACAACCGGCAAATGAATGAAGTTTTTCATGGTAGATTCCGTATTCCATAACTTGATCCAACATCACAACTTTGCTTAACGACCAACCGGTACCTAAAGAGACGCCTTCATAAAATTGTTTTGTTCTTAAAGAACCTGTACCATATGCTCTATTTTTCCAGAATTGAATATCTTTTTCAGTAAGTTCACCAGCTTTTACTAGAGGTGCGATAAGTACATCATAGGCCTTTTGCATTTCTTCGATCATCAAAGCACCATATTGTTCTCCCATCTCTATTGTAGAACCTGTAATAACTGGAATTAAGAATCCATTTGCTTCATATAATTTACCTAAGCTATATTCTTTTACTAAGTTTAATTCTTGATTTTTCATGGTATTAAATTTTTATTTTTTAGTGAATTATTTTTTGATAACGATACAAATATCAGCGTTTTATAAGCGAATGATTTGTACAAAATGTTTAAGGATTTATATGAAATCGTTAATCTGATATTATTCATTCTTTTTACACCAAGTATTTGTAAAAAGTGTATATACTTGAGTCCTTTTAGTAGCAATACCCGAGGACTCAAGTACACACTAGATTGATTATTTAGTCATGAATTTGAAAGGTTGTGCTACTTCAAAATGAGCAGAAGCATCTCCAGAATAATTGATGTCAGTATCACAATCTAATTGTTTCACATCAACACCTTCATTGAAGTCAACTTCGTTAAGATCAACATAGAAAACAGAAGGACGTAATGAAGAATCAAAGTAATATCTGTTTGTTTGGTTGTCTGCAATTGTTCTCCAAAGCGTAGCAGAGATATTTGGATGGTCTTCGTCCGCCATTCCAAGAGGTACACCAATAGATCTCATTTGTGAAAATACAGAAGCCGTAGCTAGATCTTTATCAGTATATTGAGGAGAAGATTTTAATGCATAGTTTAAGCG
>NZ_JRYR02000001.1:2619448-2620922 GCF_000807855.2 Flammeovirga pacifica | reverse complement strand
TTTGAGAGTTGTTTAATTGTATCTCCCAATTGATTACATTACAAATATCAGGGTTTGGAAAAGGAATCTTTTGTATGAATTGAGCAACGGTTTATACAAAATCGTTAGAATGTGAATTGTGTGTGAAAAAACAATTTTTCCCTGTCTTTTTGTTTGTTGGTAATGATTTTATTCGATGTTATACAGGTGCTAAATGAGAACAGGTGTCTTTAAAATTATAGGGTAGTCTATCTGTATTGATACATAAAGATACAGTGAGTAAATAAACACTGTTAAGACAACATTTATAGTATGGGTGTTCTTAAAAAAAATGTAAAATACTTTGATATGAATGTCCATTCACTTATAATTGTATCGTGCACGATATATATTTAAAAACGATACAAATAATGAAACAAGTTAAGACCTCAACAATTCAGAATATTTTTAGAGTTTTATTAGGTAGTGCGATGCTATATGCCGGAATAGGACATATGACTTTTAGAAGAATAGCATTTCAAGCTCAGGTACCAACTTGGTTGACTACAGATACTGATTTAATTGATTTTGTAGTATTGGCTTCAGGTGTTGTAGAGATCGCTTTTGCATTACTGATGATTTGGGGAAGAAACTTTAAAATTCAAACAGGTCTTGCTCTAGCTGTATTTTTTATCCTTATTTTTCCAGGAAATATTAATCAGTATATCAATCAAATTGATTCATTTGGGTTAAATACGGATACAAAACGTTTAGTTCGCTTATTTTTTCAGCCGTTACTAGTGTTATGGGCTTTATGGTCTTCTGGTGGGCTTCAATATTTAGAGAACCGAAAAAAAATAAATAATTAAGGATCCGTTAAATTCAGTCAGCAATTTTGTTTCCCTTTAAAAACTACATTTTATCCTTTATTACTTCTTAATAATTTTTTATGAAAAAATTTACGTTAGTTAAAAAGTGAAATAAGTTTTTGATGTAACATCAAAGTAATTGAGAAATATAAAATATTAAAAAAACACGAACCTACTTAAAGGTTCGTGTTTTTTATGTATGTCATTATCTAATGATAATATTAGTTGAATAATTGATTTAAATTAATTTCTGTCCAATCAGCGAAATACTCAGGCACTGGTATTTTTAAGTATACTTTTTGAGCATTAATATCAAAAACTGTTTGGTAGTTGGTGATGTCGGCATCCTGTAAAGCAGGTTTAGTACATCCACCATTTTCTTTGAAAGAACCGTCTTCGTTAAATAATCTGATATCCATTAAATCTTTAGTTAACTGAGCATCCATTTGGCCTTTATTTTTAGCTAAATGTTCTGTCATATTCGAATGACGTCTTAGAGAGTTACTCACTGTTTCTCTTGAACCTAATCCCCAAGTTTCACCCAGAAATGAGTTAACCACGGTAATAGAATCATTAGAAGGTGTTCTCAATCTACTTCCGTTTAATGAAGAACATTCCATTGAAGCAGCACTGTGACTATCTGCAAT
>NZ_JRYR02000001.1:2614405-2614988 GCF_000807855.2 Flammeovirga pacifica | reverse complement strand
ACGCCTTCATAAAATTGTTTTGTTCTTAAAGAACCTGTACCATATGCTCTATTTTTCCAGAATTGAATATCTTTTTCAGTAAGTTCACCAGCTTTTACTAGAGGTGCGATAAGTACATCATAGGCCTTTTGCATTTCTTCGATCATCAAAGCACCATATTGTTCTCCCATCTCTATTGTAGAACCTGTAATAACTGGAATTAAGAATCCATTTGATTCGAATAATTTACCTAAGCTATATTCTTTTACTAAGTTTAATTCTTGATTTTTCATGGTATTTAAATTTTTATTTTTTGAGTGATTTCTTTTTGATAACATTACAAATATCAGGGTTTGATAAGCGAACCCTTTGTATGAAATGAGCAACGATTTATATTAAATCGTTAATCTATTATTATGAATAATTATTTAGTCATGAATTTGAAAGGTTTTGCTACTTCAAAATGAGCAGAAGCATCTCCAGAATAACTAATGTCAGTATCACAATCTAATTGTTTCACATCAGCACCTTCATTGAAATCAACTTCGTTAAGATCAACATAGAAAACAGAAGGACGTAATGAAGAATCAAAGTAATATCTGTT
>NZ_JRYR02000001.1:2603362-2612938 GCF_000807855.2 Flammeovirga pacifica | reverse complement strand
TTCACTACACTACTTCATTAACCGTAGCATAATTATCTAAAATATATTGTCCCCAAGCACCAATCGATAATGTAGGTTTGTTGCTTTTTGAAACATCACCATACTCAGCTTCTGCTAAATACAACACATTACTTACTAACCCTTTTTCGTTCATACCGTCTGCTGTAGCAGCGTTATAAAAACTAGTTACAATAGAACCATATTTAGCGTTCCATTGAATAGGATTTTCACCAATGGCACCATCTCTTTTTAATCCTCTAGGGAATATCCATAAAGAAGTGGCTGCGGTAGGATCATTCCAGTCCATTCCTCTACCCGTAATAAATTCGTTGTTTCCAGTTTTGTAATTGATTCTTGAACACATAATTGTAATATTTATAATTTGTACTATTTATTTTAATTTATTCATTTGAGAGTTGTTTAATTGTATCTCCCAATTGATTACATTACAAATATCATGGTTAGGAAAAGGAATCTTTTGTACATCATGAGCAGAGAGTTATAAAAAATCGTCAGTTTTAACTTTTTCCGAATAAAGAGAGACGTTTTGAGGTAGAATACAATAAAATATTATTAGCCTTCTTTAAGTACCGAAGGAGGAAATCCATAATACTGTTTGAACATCTTACTCATATATCCCACATTCGTAAAGTTTAAATCCATAGAAATTTCAGTAATACTTTTACTGGTATGAGTAATTTGTCGGTAGGCTTCTTCTATTTTTTGTTGGTTGTAAAATTGAAGAACAGGTTTGTCAAAGATAGATTTAAAGATTCTATTTAATTTTGAAACACTCATTCCATATTCAAAGCTGAGTTCATTTAGGTTAGGTTGAATGGAAAAATTAGAAAGGTGATGTTCTTTCAGATGCATCATTTTTTTTAGATCATCTTCATGAATATTTTTTTTAAATAGACTGGAATCTTTGATCATCTTCTCATTAATGAGACCTATTATTTCAAGCGATTTAGTTAAAAAATAAATATTACGTCTTTTCTTTTTATCTAAATTTGAATTAATTGCTCTGACTAAATTTTCAATTTCTATATCTAAGGAGTAATATTTAAACCAAGCAGAATTATCTAAGATTAACTCATCTATTTTACTAGTTGAATTTCCCACCAACTGTTTAAATAAGTTCAAGGAAAAAGTAATGGAAAGCCACTTACAATTAGTTTCAATAGGGTATTGAATATCAAAATTTTGAAGTGAGTTATAAAAAAACACACCTAAGTTATTAAAATTATATTGATCATCTTTTCCAAAAAATGAACCTGTGAATCCAATTTTGATGGTAAAGAATGTCTCATCACTTTTGTTATTGATACTTTTAAATAAAACAGGCTTTTTAAAAAATAATGAGGAGACAGAAATATACATTTCTTCAAAAAATTGAAAAGAATGTGCTTCAATATCACACCAGCTATTTTTAACAGTAAGTGTTTCGTTATCCCAACTCCCTTTTAAATCTTTGGCTATCTTATTATATAATGCTTTTGGGTGAAGTTCATTCCCTTCTATTGTATATTGATATTCCATATTGAAGATAATTAATAAGAATTAAATATACATTAATAGTGAACAGTATAAAAAAAGAAGAAGAGCAAATACCCTTCTTCTTATAAAGTTGTAGAATGAATGTAGAGATCGTAATTTTAGAAAATGCTATATATCTTCATAAAGAAGCTACTATTTTAATTTGTTTTTGAATACTTTTCCATCTTTCATGATTAATAGAAGATTTTTTTCAGGGTTTGATAACAAGTTGATATCTTCTAAAGGATTTCCGTCAACTATTAATAAATCGGCATAAGCACCTTTTTCTACTACTCCTAATTTACCTTCTTTATAAGGATGTCTTTCACCACTTCTTTCAAATAATTCCGCATTGTTTGATGTGGCCTGTACTAAGATTTCATATCCAGAGAAGTACTTAGAACGTGCAGTAAACTCTAGGCTTTGCATTCTTTGAGTCTCTAAAGAACCTAAAGCATCTGTACCCCAACTCATTTTAACACCAGCAGCTTTGGCTCTTTTATAGCCAGCTTCAGCACCAGCCTGAGCAATTAAATATTTTTTTACTGATTCACCTTTCATGCCTGCCTGTTCTGGTGTAAGGCTAAAGGCAAGGAATTGAGTAGAGAAAAAGACATCATTGTCTTTCATCATTTTGAAAGTCTCTTCAGTAGCAAATAAACCATGTTCTATACTTTTAAAACCGGCATTAATTGCATTTTGTATGCCTTGATCAGAGTAAGCATGAATAGTTGCATAAGTACCCCATTTTTGTGTTTCTGTTGCAATAGCATCCAACTCCTCTAAAGTATATTCTGTAACATCAATAGGATCATGAGCACCTGTAATACTACCACTTCCAAATGCTTTAATTTGAGAAGCTCCACCTCTAAGTACATCTCTTGTGGCTTTTCTAACTTCATCAGGACCATCTGCAATAATTGTCCAACCTCTTAAGTAAGCTTTATCAATTTGTCCAGTGAAATGAGGAGATAAATAAAATTCTTTAGGATCGTAATCACCATGACCTGAAGTTTGTGATAAAAATGCACCTGATGGTAAAATTCTTGGTCCTTCAGTAACCCCTTTATCAATTAGTTGTTTTAATCCAAAAGAAGGACCACCAAGATCACGAACTGTAGTAAAACCTCTCATTAGCATTTCTCTAGCATTTACAGAAGCAAGAACACCAGAATATGCTTCAGGAGCACCATATACTAAATATTCGATATCATCATTCCACATAATGTGTGTATGAGAATCTGTTAAACCAGGGATGAGCGTTTGACCATGTCCATCAATTATCTCACAAGAATCAACATTAATATTTGCAGCAATTTTTTGAATCATGTTTCCTTCAACAAGAACATCAACTCCTTTATTTAATTTTTCATTTTTGCCATCAAAAACATTTACATTTTTAATAACGATTTTATTTTGAGCAAATGCTTGAGATGTAAAAATTAGCAAGATAGCTAGGAATAAATTTTTCATTTTTTTCTAATATTTAAATTGAATTTCCGTTTGATTACATTACAAATATCAACTTGTTTTATGTCAAACAACTAGAGAAAATCGTTAAGGAGTTATAGATTATCATCAAAGTGATTTTTTATTTTATTATAAAAAAAGTGACTATTAACTCATTGAGAGTAATAGCCACTGTTCCATTTTATAATAGCCTATATGTTTTTGAATTCTTTTTTATAAAAAGGCTCTAAATCTTAATCCAAATACCGATGTGAAATTTGTATTCATATTTAATGCTGGGTTAGCTACTAATTGAACACTTGGCGTTAGCTCTGTATGGTGTGTTAATTTGAATTTATAGAAAACCTCAGAGACATATTGATCTCTTAATTTTTGACCAAAAGTACTTTCACTTGGTCGGTTCCAGTTTAAACCTACTCCCAAAGTATTGGGTCCCATAATATTATAAGTAAAACCTGCACTAACTGAAGCTTCGTAAATACTTCCGCCATCCTTAGCCCAACCACCGCGAACGAAAGGCATAAATTTATTACCTATTAACCAACTAGCTGAACCAATTACTCCAAATCCACTTTTTGTACCGACCATTTCACTAGCGTCAACTTGCCATATGGTAGCATGAACATTTTTTAAGAATGCAGATTTCATTCCCGTTGTGTACCCTACTTCTAATGTTTTTAAGGTTTCAAATTTAGTAAAGAATGTTCCTGCACTTTTCCAAAACTCTGTGGCTTTACCGTTAATATCAATCATGCTTCCTACTAAATATACATTATCATTAACCCAAACATTGAGCATTGCTCCCATTGATCCATCAGGAAAGAGTCCACCTAAAGTACCTGATCCTGTAGCAAAAACGATGTTATTAAAACTTGTCCAAGGACTTGCAGCAGCATGAACATCTACCCAGTCAGTTACATCTACAAAACCTGTATAAAAAACAATCTTATTATTATTGAAGCTTTGTCTCCAATATAAATTGGTCATTCTCCACTTTTGGTCGTTGTAAACAGATTGCATAAAGCCTGCAAATCCAACATCAATAGGTCCAAATTCTCTCAAAGCATTATCCGTATATTTATGTCTATTTTCAAATTTAAAAACCAGACCACCTTTTGATGTCCCTTTTTTGTTACCAATTAAATCCCATTTACCATAGACTCTAAATACACCACTAGCTCCCACATTATTATTGACAACTGAGGTTGCACCCATTACTTGAGAATTGTAATCCATATTGGCCATAAAACCTGTTTTCTCATAAAACTTTTTCTTGGCTTGGTCAGTACTGTCTACTAGATGCCATAAGCTTGTTTTTTCTTTCTCATTGGCATCACTTTTTAATTGATTTTCTACAGATGCAGGGCTTGAAATGTTTTTTTCTTTTATATCCTGACTAAAACTTTTGGTCATATTGAAGAAGATCAAAAATGACAATAAGAAATACAGCTTTGCTGAGACCTCCTTTATTGCTAAAGGAGATCTTTTAATTGATAGGTTATTCATAACTAATAGTATTTGGTAGTTTTTAATTCTGAAAGGAGCTTATTTATTGTCTTGAGGCTCGTGATGATGATCATGTTTGTGTTCGTTGGCATGAAGCGAACAATCATCAACAGATATATTATTGATAGCATGTTTCTTCAACCAGTATTCTTTGCTCAAAGGCTCAAGTTTTGAATCATCAGTTACTTGATAGCGAATTGGCTGACCTGCCCACACTTTTTTAAATTCTGAATTTTCTACAACACACTTCCCATTTACTATTACATAAGGAATTCCACTTGATGGTAAACCTTGCTGTTTCATTTTATAATTGGCTTTATCAGTTACTGTTTCGGGATCAAAAATTGTGATATCAGCTACCATACCTTCTTGCATTCTTCCTCTTACTTGCATAGCTTCTAAACCTGCGTCACCAAGGTGCTTTGCTGGCCAATATGACATTTGAGAAAGACTAAACATTAACGGAACACCATTTTCTCTGGCTAATCTAAGTACCTTTGCTCTTGTTCCTGCAGTTCTTGGATGGCCTTTATATTCTTCATAAGGAACGTCCCATGAGTCAACACCTAAACCTGAATATATTGCATCTGAAGCTACTGTCATGTGAGGCATTTTTAACCAGTCGTTCATCCATAATTTTCTATTCTGATTGTAAATGACTACCAGACGGCTAGGGTCTTTTTTCTCTGTTTCTAAAAACTCTTCTTTTGTTAAAAACTTATCGTCGATGGGATCATAGATATCTCTTTCGTACACACCACCAAAAACATTTTCTAGCATTTCTGGTTGCAAGAAAGAAGAAGAGATTGATGTTGAAGCCGCTGTGTAAGGATAATATTCAGACCAGACATTATGTCCTTGTGCTCTTGCTTTTTGTAACTTATCTTCATTTTCCATCCAACCAAAATCGTTGTTATGTTGTAATAAAAGAGGCGCGTTTAAGACTAATGCATTAGCTAGAATTTCTTGAAACCCAATGGGTGCTTGAGGATTTTTGGGACTGCCATGATAACGAACATGAGCTGTCGACACACGACCATATTTTGCTGCTACCTCTTGAAGTTTATACATTTCTAAAGTACTTACACCGTCTACCATATAACCAACAGTAGAGTTAAAGCCAATAGCACCTTGCAGCATTCCTTCATCAGCTAATCGCATAATTTCATTCAATTGCTCAAGATTACTTTCTGTATCTTGCCAACCACAATTACCATCAGCACATGCTTCAGCTCTTAGTCTACCCAATAAAACGGGAGCATCCGCCCATTCAGGAAGTTCTACTTCCGGATCTAAAACTTGAATTCGAATACCTTCATGGCTTATTCCTGTTCCATAATTAAGTGGCCATGCTCCTTCTTTAGCCTTATACCAATTATCAACTTTGATGGCTCCAATTTCAAGATCCATTCCTGTTGTAACACCATCTCTAGCAGCTAGTTTTAATGATAACCCATCCAAAGCATGAAAATGCGTATCAATAAAACCAGGAGCTACAACTAACCCTTTGGCATCTATTGTTTTTTTTCCTTCAATTTCTTTAGGAGTAATAATGGCAATATTACCATCTTTAACTCCAACATTTAATACTCTATCTAACATCGTTTCAGGGTCCATCACTCGTCCATTCAAGATGACTAAATCATAATCTTGAGCGTTGACAAATAGTACTGAAAATAGGAAGAAGATGATCAATTTTGATTTCATAATAATATAATTTTGTGATTCTTTTCGTTTGATTACATTACAAATATCACCTTGTTTTGTATCAAACAACTAGAGGAAATCGTTAAGGAGTTATAGATTATCGCTAAAGTGATTTTTTAGAATTAATATAGCATGAAGCAGTATTGAAAACTGAGAAAAATAGACATAAAAAAATACGAACCTCAGAAGAGATTCGTATTTAAAAGTGGAGATAATGATATATCTAGTAAAGTAATTTCCCTTATATATATTACCTCAAATAACGATATTAAATAAATGTTATTTAGGGAAGATAAAAGATACCGAAGCTCTAAATCCATATCTTGATTTATGTGCTGTGGGAGCTGCTAAATTAAATCGTGGACCGACAGATAATTGTACTTTTTGTTTTCCTAAACTTGTTACGCCATTGATACTAGGAGTGAACCAAAGTACTGTTGACTGATGGTTCCAATCATGAGTCATTTCAAAAACAGCAGAAGCACCTGCTCCACTTTTCCAGTTATAAGAAAGGAAAGGTTGTAAGAAAAATTGATTGACATCTGTGGTACCACTTCCTGCAAAACTCCAAATTTGATTGACAAGTAAACCATAGGTAAAAGCATTCTGTTGTTTTAAGGCTACAAATGTAGGGCCTGCACCAAATTTACCTGTGCCTAGAAATTCATTTGACGCTGATGGTAAAAGAATAGCTGGCCCAATACCCCAAGTCAATCCTTTTTTAGAATTGGATGGACTAAAGAATCCACTTAATACCATATCTCCTGTACCTGTTTCAATATTATTTAAACCAGTAATATTTTCTTGATGTACCACAGGAAGTACCATACGAGTAATTAGGTTTACCTTATCTGAAATTTTGAAAGGAATAACAGGTTGAATATTTACTGTATTTCTGGTACCATTAAATTCGCCAATACCAAAATCCATATTATTTTGAAAAGGAACACTGATAAGGTTCGCGATAGGATTGGCTAATTTTTTTGCTAAATCATGGTCATCATCCTTAGTTTGGGCAGTAGCCGTCTGAGTACAAATTGCAAAAAATAGCAAAATGTATAGTGTAGTTAAACGTTTCATTATTAATTTATTATTCTTTTTTTGATATAGTGTTTATAAAATTGATTGGATCATTTATGATTGTATGAGCATCCACTTAGGAACATTTAATTTTTTGTAAATAATTATAGCTCTCATCAAAAATGTGAAGATGATAACAATAGAACCTATTAGTATAGAGTATTGAGGTAGTATTGATACTAAGAATACATAAGCAATTGCACCGATTGTTAGAGGCACTGCATATAATTCTTTTTTCATCAACAAAGTGGAATTTCCTGCGATAATATCTCTTGTAATACCACCACCAATAGCTGTAATTAAACCAAGTACTACTGGACCAACAGGCATGGCAAAATTCAATTGTATTACTTTATCAGCTCCTTGGATAACGAATAAAGCTATTCCAGCTGCATCCAAGTATAACATAAGTTGGTAGATGTATTTTTTTTTCATCCAATGATGTCCATAAAAAGCAATAATACTAGAGACCAATGCTACCCATATATAGCTTAAATCCGTGGACCAAAATACAGGTACATCTAAAATAATATCGCGTATAGTACCTCCACCAATAGCCGTTATTATACCCATAACTGATGCTCCAAATACATCTATTCCTTTTGGAATGACTGCTAAAACAGCAGTTACAGCAAAGGCAATAGTACCTAGCATAGCAATGATAAATGAGAAATTTTGTGTCATGTTTTTATTCATTAGTGATTGAAGAATGGATTAAAGACTTGAGGCCTCTAAGAAGCAATACCCGAGGACTCAAGTACATACTAGAATAATTATTTAGTCATGAATTTGAAAGGTTGTGCTACTTCAAAATGAGCAGAAGCATCTCCAGCATAATTGATGTCAGTATCACAATCTAATTGTTTCACATCAGCACCTTCATTGAAATCAACTTCGTTAAGATCAACATAGAAAACAGAAGGACGTAATGAAGAATCAAAGTAATATCTGTTAGTTTGATTGTCTGCAATTGTTCTCCAAAGCGTAGCAGAGATGTTTGGATGGTCTTCGTCAGCCATTCCAAGAGGCACACCAATAGATCTCATTTGCGAAAATACAGAAGCCGTAGCAAGATCTTTATCAGTATATTGAGGAGAAGATTTTAATGCATAGTTTAAGCGAACAAAACGATCAGCAGCATTGATTGTCCCCGGAAGCATTCTGTTACCACCTACTGTTTCCCAATACTTATTGATAGCAAGTTGCTCTTCAAATCTAGGAGAGTTGGTCATCACATTGTATTGTTTTCCGTGATGTATGACTAATTCACCTTCTAAATATTCTAGAATAGCAGAGTCACCCGTCGGGTCAGAAATCGCCATGTGAACACTTGCCGCTCTTCCGTTTGGTAATGTCGGAGCATCGATAATATAAGGAGCATCCTCCATTGCTTTCACTACGTCATTAACCGTAGCATAATTATCTAAAATATATTGTCCCCAAGCACCAATCGATAATGTAGGTTTGTTGCTTTTTGAAACATCATCATACTCAGCTTCTGCTAAATACAAGACATTACTTACTAACCCTTTTTCGTTCATGCCGTCCGCTGTAGCAGCATCATAGAAACTAGTTACAATAGAACCATATTTAGCGTTCCATTGAATAGGATTTTCACCAATAGCCCCATCTCTTTTTAATCCTCTAGGGAATATCCATAAAGAAGTGGCTGCGGTAGGATCATTCCAGTCCATTCCTCTACCCGTAATAAATTCGTTGTTTCCAGTTTTGTAATTGATTCTTGAACACATAATTGTAATATTTATAATTTGTAATATTTATTTTAATGATTCATTTGAGAATTGTTTAAGTTTATTTCCCAATTGATTACATTACAAATATCAGGGTTTGGAAAAGGAATCTTTTGTATGTTTTGAGCAACGACTTATATAATATCGTTAGAATGTGAATTGTGTGCGGAAAATCTTCTTTTATTGCCTTTTATATAAGTTTTAATTGATTAGTTTGTAGTAAGTAAGGGGGAAGAAGTATACATTTTTTGTAAAAGGAATCTGTAAGGTTTCTTGTATAAAAAAACACGAACCTTTATGTAGGCTCGTGTTCTCGATTGATGATTGATTTTATATACTTTAATGATTATTTAGTCATGAATTTGAAAGGCTGTGCTACTTCAAAATGAGCAGAAGCATCTCCAGCATAATTGATGTCAGTATCACAATCTAATTGTTTCACATCAGCACCTTCATTGAAATCAACTTCGTTAAGATCAACATAGAAAACAGAAGGACGTAATGAAGAATCAAAGTAATATCTGTT
>NZ_JRYR02000001.1:2515897-2597698 GCF_000807855.2 Flammeovirga pacifica | reverse complement strand
TAGCTAAAGAAGCGATAAGAGCGAAAACGAAATTTGTAACTTTTTTCATGATATTTTTTTATTTTAAAATTGATCTCCGAAGAGGTGTTTAAATTTTTGTAATGATCTGAATAACTGTATTTTGTTGCTATTCCCGATTGATTACATTACAAATATCATGGTTAGGAAAAGGAATCTTTTGTACGTTATGAGCAAGCGGTTGTATGAAATCGTTAGAATGTGAATTGTGTGTGAAAAATCTTTTTTCCTTGTCTTTTATATGAGTTTTAATTGATTAGTTTTTGAGAGTTTATAGTAAGTGGGGGAGAAGCAGTATACATTTTTTTATGTAGGAATCTGTAAAGTTTCTTGTATAAAAAAAACACGAACCTTTAAGGAGGCTCGTGTTATTTATAAAGGATTACTCTAACTAAAGATTAGTTGAATAATGTATTTAAATCAATCTCAGTCCAATCAGCGAAATACTCAGGCACTGGTATTTTTAAGTATACTTTTTGAGCATTAATATCAAAAACTGTTTGGTAGTTGGTGATGTCAGCATCCTGTAAAGCAGGTTTAGTACATCCACCATTATCTTTGAAAGAATTGTCATCATTGAACAATCTGATATCCATTAAATCTTTTGTTTTTTGAGCGTCCATTTGGCCTTTATTTTCAGCTAGACGGTCTGTCATATTTGCATAACGTCTTAGAGAGTTACTTACTGTTTCTCTTTTACCAAGTCCCCAAGATTCTCCTAAGAACGAGTTCACAACAGTAATAGAGTTTCCTTCAGGTAAACGTAATCTGTTACCATTTAAAGAAGAACATTCCATAGATGCAGCACTGTTCTTATCAGCAATAGTAAAAATAGCAGAAGTACTGTTGTTTATACCATTGAATCTAGCTTTTAAAGCATCTAAATTATCTGACTCACTCAACATATCTGTAAGCGTATTAAGGATAGACGGTCTTTCTTTAAATACTAAAGAACCACCCATACTAGTACCATCGTGTAAATCGATATACACTCCTTTTTCATTCATAGCAGTAAATGCACAATACATACCTGCCCATCCAGTAGTGGCCATTTTGTAAGAACCATCGTTAGGTTTTCTAACAGTAAGTACTGTAGGGAATTTATTAAAGGCAGGACTCCAGTCCATATTTCTACCAATGTACATATTTCCATCTTTCGACTGCTCATCCCAAGAAGCAATAGAAGTACAACCTGCAAATGAATGTAGTTTTTCTTCATAGATACCGAACTCCATTACTTGATCAAGGAAGACAACTTTATCTAATGACCAACCCGTACCTTCGGCTACCCCATCGTAAAATCTTTTTGTTCTAAGAGAACCAGTCCCGTAAGCTCTATTGACCCAAAACGAAATAGTTTCTTGGTCTAATTCCCCTTTATCAATCGAACTTTTAATTAATAGGTTATAAACTTTTTCCATCTCATCGACCATCAAAGCACCATATTGTTGTCCCATTTCAAAAGTAGAACCAGAGATAACCGGAATTAAGAATCCGTTGGCCTCATAAAGTTTTCCTTCACCACTTTCTTTAATTAATTTCAAATCATTTTTTTTCTGATTTTCCTGAGCAAATAAAGTAGTAGAAACAGCTAAAGAAGCGATAAGAGCGAAAACGAAATTTGTAACTTTTTTCATGATATTTTTTTATTTTAAAATTGATCTCCGAAGAGGTGTTTGAATTTTTGTAATGATCTGAATAACTGTATTTTGTTGCTATTCCCGATTGATTACATTACAAATATCATGGTTAGGAAAAGGAATCTTTTGTACGTTATGAGCAAGCGGTTGTATGAAATCGTTAGAATGAATTATTTCTTTAATGAGTAGATGTTTTTCGGTGGTTATTCAATTAAAAGAGCGTTTATAGTTATAAAAAAAACTCTAACTGTTAAAGTTAGAGTCCTTGTATTATCTATGCTTCGTAGATATCAAACTCAGCATTGATAGTTTTCATTTTTTTGGCATCTTCAAAATCTGCATCAGAGAGCTTTGATAGCTTTTCTAAGTACAAATCAAATTGACCATTCTTAAATATACTTAGCATTTTTCCGCCGGCTTCACATTTAGCAGCATGCCAAGTATCTGGAGGAACAGTTATAGTATCTCCAGCTTTAGCAATAATTGTTTCATCATCAAAAATTAATTCCACTTCACCTTCAAGTATGTAAAACACTTCTGTCATGATTTTATGATGGTGTCTTCCTAAATAGAATCCAGGTTTTAAAGTGTCTTCTACAAAGCTTAATTCACCTTTGGTATGATGTGAAGATAACTTCACAAAACAGTGGTCTTGAGAATAATTATAATTATCTCCCTCTCCATTACGAATGACTTCTTTTTCTTTCATAGTTATAGGGTTTAGGTAACAACACTACAAACTACATTATATTAAATCGATTAAGAACAGTATAACTTTGGATTAATGATACAGTACAAAATCTTATTTATATAATGAAATGTAGATCTTTCTACTATTTAATATCTCAATCTATAATTTGTATATTGTCTCATATATCATAAGTATTATATATATATGAAAGAAGATATTTACAAAATTAGCTCAAGTGAAAATCAACCTCACCAAGGGTATGAATTAATGGCAAAAGACCTTAAGGGAACATGGGATGGTGAACACATGAGTATTAAAAATAGTTGGTGTGATTTAGATGCACACTCTTTTTGTTTTCTAGAAGAAATGCATGTAGGTGTATTTAGTATGAATGCTAAGAAACCTATTGTTGTCATCAATCAGCCTGAGGAACAGGAACATTATATTGTCATCAGAATAGGTTTTACGGGTTCATTTCATGGGAAAGAGAATACTAATAAATTTAATAATTTAGGTGTTTTTATCTACAATTCTAGCCAACCTTTTGAAATAGAGTATCCTTACGAAACAGAATGTCAATGGATTTCAATTCGTTTTTCACTCTCTCTTTTTTATAAGTTTACACACGTAAATTCATCCTATAAGCTAAAGGCATTATTTGAAGACAAAACCCCTTGGTTTAATTACTATTCTTTAGACGCAGAGATAGAAGGTTTAGTAAAAACAATTATCACAAATGTAGATAAAGACAAAAGACGACACATTTCATTTTTTACAAAAGCACTTGATATCATAGGTGTTTTGAAAGAGAAAATGGAAAATGCAGGATCTCCTTTTAAGAAAAATATTCATCCAGAGGACTTAAAAATAATGATGCAGATAAAGGATGAATATTTATCAGATTTTACTGAACAGCCTAATCTGACAGATTTGAGTTTAAAATATGGAATGAGTATTTCGAAACTGAATAGGGTATTTAAATCAATTTTTGAGCAACCTATATTACAGTTTTATAATCAGCAGAAAATAGAAGAGGTTTTTCGTCAGGTATCACAAACACGAAAGAGTTTAACAGAGATTTCTATTGATTTGAATTTTAGTCATGTGGCACATATGAGTAAAGTATTCAAAAATAACTATGGATATGCCCCTTCAGTTTTAAGAGATAAAAAATAAGAAGCTCACCTTTAATAGTGATTTTATTCCATCAAGCACCTTGCTCTCACACCATTATTATGTAGTTATATAAGGAGGAAATGAAATGATTTATTTAATAAATATTCCTCCTATAAGAGTAATAACTGTAATTAGCTGTAAAGCAAATGAAAGCTTTTTTTCTAATTTTGATCTATATAGTTTTCGTTTAATATGTTTCATATCAGTAATTTACGAAAAAAAATAATAGTTTTAAGTATTTCTCTATCAGAGAATTATAGGTGTAAAAAAAACTACCACCTAATTTAATAATACATTATCAAAATAATCTAGAGAATCGTAAGCATATTCCTTCAAAAATGAATGAAATAGAAATAGTTTAAATAAGCGCAATAAGATTAATTTTGCTTTCTCTTTTTTAATAAGACCGTATTTGAAAAATAGATGGTAGTTGGTTTTTTGAATTCAAAGCTCAAGTAGATGATTTGTTAGAGGAACATTCGCATCATGAAAATATCTAACTTAAACTTAATCGTGATACGATTGTGATAGAGGTGTTTTGAATCGCCTTGAATTTCATCCATAAGCATTTCTGCATACTCAAAATTTCTCAAGCCAAGATTAGCATTTAATAATAACCAATCTTTGTGATCAGAATCTTTTTCATTTTGGAGTAAATCAATCACATACTGATACCTTTGATTTAATAATTCCTCAGAGGCAATCATTAAATTGTTTTTTACTTCAGGAGAGGCATCTCTTGTAGTATAGCTGTACGAAGTTGATCTAATAAAATCATCAACATTCAAACTATTAACATAAAGAGCTACACCCAAGAAAAGGGTAATGATTGCAGCAGCAGAAGAAATTTTAATGTACGGAGAGCTACCTTGGTTTTTCTTCATCTTCTCTCTTATGCCTTTAATTTCTTGGCTTCTGTAAGAGATTTGAATTCTTTTTTGTACTGTCGAATTGTCCATAAATAAATTAAAATGAAGGTTTTGTTTTGCTTATTAATTAGAGTACATTTTTATAATTTTGTAATCAAAGACAGGAAGAAATTATATTTAATAGACTGTTTTTGTCTTTAACTTTTTCCTGTAATCCTTCTTTTAAATATTTTAAACAACGGCTTTTTTTATTTCTAAGAGCTTGTTCAGAAGAGTATTTATTTTTCTTTTCATCGAGAATTTGAGTATAAGATAATTTATCAAAATAATACTTTTTAAGAATGTTTTTACAGTCTTCTCCAATTTTTTCTAATAACTCTTCGAACAGTTTTTTGGTGTAAAGATCGTCTTCATTTCCCAAAGGAATTTCATCCAAGAGATCATCATCTCCCTTTAACTGATTGATGTGTTGTTCTTCTAAAGAGGTAGATTGATATTTATTTTTTTTCTGAATGGTTTTTAACCACATGTTTTTGGAAATAGTAATGAGATATGTAGAAATGTGTGATTTTCCTAAAAATTTATCCTCATCAATACTCCAAATTACTTTAGCTAATGCATCCTGAAAAATATCTTCAGCATCTTCTGAAGAGCCGCCAAACTGATTGACGATCTTTTTTACACTTATGAAGTACTTGTCGTAGATATGTTCAATTGTTTTTTCATAGTTGGTTCTTGATTTAATGTTGTGTATTATTTTTTCTGAAGTGTAGTTGGTCCTTAGGAAAAATGTTTTCATTTTTTTAGTCGCTAACTTAATATAAAAGTTTCCTTAATCGTGTTTCAATTGAAGGTGGGACTATTGCATCATTATTACCATTTAAAACTAAACCACCCCAAAACATTGGGTTATAATACATATGTTCGTGGTCTTCTATATATAGTTTTTTAGCTTTCTGAAGTGCTATATCTTTTTCCCAACCTTCTGACAAATATTTATAAAAATGATGAATAATTATTGCAGAAGCTTTGTCATTTACTTTCCATTTACCTGCAATTACTGAAGGAATATCTGCATATGCAAATGCTCTTTGTAAACTTAAATCACCTTCTCCCTTAGAAAATGTACCAACACCCGACTGACAAGAACTTAAAACAACAAGGTTAATGTGTTGTAAATTGATATGAGAAATTTCGTCAAATGTGATCTTAGTTTTAGAAGATGAATCTGGAAATAAGGATATATATGAATCTTGGGGAATACTTTTAAATATTGAATGTGTAGCAAAATGTAATACATTATATTTTTTATTAGATAATGCTTTTTGAAGAGAATTGTATGTAGCTTCTTTATTGATAAGTAAGTCAGAATCTGTGACAATATTTTTAACCTCATTTTCTGTATACTTCAAATCTCTATTGGCAAAAGGTGCAATTGCAAAAGTGACCACTTCTTCATGTAACGTATTAGCCGATAAATATTTTTTATCGTAATGTAGAGAGTAGGAGTAGGTTACAGCAAAACTTTCAAGCAAATATTTTTCGTTAAATATGAGCACTTCAAAAGGAATACTATTTAATTTACCATAAGAGGAGATCACTAACCTTTGATTATCCGTTGAATTGACCCAATTGGGTAAAATATATTGCCCAAAATTATTTAGGTCTTGAATAAATGCTCTTTCAATAAAATAATTACTTTCATGAAAAACTTTGACAAGTTTATTTAGTGCATTGTCTTCAAAGTCAAAAATATCGAGGTAGAAGTTTCCTTCATTATATCCTATTCTATAAAAGTTTTGATTAGTATAGTAATAAGAGATAAATGATTTGTCGTCATAATTTTCTTCGAAGTATTCTTTTAAGTTTTCTGAAGAAAATCTAGGGGATACACTTTTTTGATTGGACTTGTCACTAATAAGGAAATCACTTTTTATATACGTCATAAAATCGGGGTCAATTAACCCAGAGGAACGCTTTTTAAGTATATTCGATTTCGCATTCTCAATAATTTCCAAAGCTTTGGCTAGATCACCAAAATCTTTTGTTTCTTGATGAGATTTACTGAAGAAATCAATCCATTCATCTTGAATATCATTCAATTCTTGAAAATGATACAACTGGTCATCATCTTTTTGTTGTTGCCAGATAAAATCATGAAAGTATTGATAGCTTTTCCAATAATGATTTCTTTTGTCAATTAAAGTAGCAGCATATTTTCCTTGATAATATTGTTGAAGCATCAGTTCATACCTCATAATTTCATTGGTATCATTTCTTACTAAAAAATTATCATCTATAATTTTTTGAGCAGAATCTAAGTAATTGATACTTGAGGAAACATCATGGGTTTCATTATAATCTTTTAATGATCTAAAGATTTGCAAACCAATACTTGTGACATCAATGTGAGTAAGCCCTTCTACTTTTTTATAATATTCTAAAGAAGTTGACAATGCCTCTAATTGTTGTTTGGGTTCTCCAATTTTTTCATAACACTCTGCTAGTTTTAAATAGGTTCTTGAGATATAATAATTTCTAAATAATATTTCATCTGTACTATAAAAGAAGTCATTAGTGTTTTTAAGAAGATATTGTTTGTAGGTATTTAAAAATAATGTCAAATAATTAATAGATTCTTCATAATTCGTTTTATTGAAAGCATAAATTCCCATATGATAAAATTGATTACCTGTAGAAGAAGGTGTATGACTATTCTGACTAATTTTTTTAAATGATTTTTCAACTGCAATCGAATCATTTAATAGTACATTTGTACTTAATTGATTAATTAATAGACTTGATTTTGTGTGTGTTAGATTTTGTAAACCATAATCTAAAATTACCTGACTCATATGATACTCATGCTTTCGATAATAGATGTTACTTAAATGTTGAATAAAAGAGGCAGGTAAATTGAAATCTTTTTGATTATTAAGGTATAAATTAAATCCTTCTTTTAAATAACATTCAGAAGAGTCAATATTGCCCAACGCATAATAATATTCTCCGAGTAAGTAATATATTGTTAGATGATGAGAATCAAAGTTGTTTTTTTTGCTTCTAATATAAGGTAGTGTTTTTTCTAAATATGTTATTCCTAATTTTGTGTCTAATTTTTCTTTACCGTAAATATGACCTAAAGCATAAAGTGCATAAGATTCATAATCATTATTATTTGTGATTTTTTCTAATTGTTGAAATGTTTTGATAGATGTATCAAAATCTTTATTAAAAAATTCATTGACTCCCTTCTCTTTTAATTCACTGGGATTCAATGTATTAAGTGTTATATAGAAAAAAGATAATAAAAAAAACATCTTTTTTTAAGTTAAGCTGATTACAAAAATGAGTGTGTTGGATCTAATAGATGACAATTAACGAAGTTTCAACAATTTTTTCAAAACTATGAAGTATTTTTCATTTTTCGGTTTTCTTCTTACTTGTGTTCTATTTACATCTTGCGATAGTGGTATCAATCAAGAAGTAGAGCCAATAAAGTATGAGAAAACTATAAATGCAACAGGTTTAGATGGGGGAAATAATAATGATGAAGAAAAAATTAATAAAGAAAACTAATATAATTTTGTATTTCAAAAAAAATATATAAATATTCTTCATAGAAATAGTAACTGATATCTATATCAATAATACCTCAGTTAATTAGAGAAATAAAATTGAATATAGAAAAGGAATACGACACCAAATACCGGTTACTACAAAGACATTTAAAAAGAAAATTAACTATTATCTCAAAATAAGTTTATCTCAATTAAGAGGAACTTACGCTAAAAACAGAACAATGAGTAGCTAGAACAGTTTTCGAACTGTTCTAGCATTACGCTCAAATAAGATAAAAATAGAAGAATATGTAACAATAGAAAGTTAAATACAAAAGGTAGATAAAAGGAGGAATTTTTCCTCCTTTTATCATTTACAATGTTTTTTCAAGATAGTTTTTTACCACACAAAGATTCTTCACCTTTAATTCAATCAATCTCCTTTTGTAGTGCAAAAGCATTATCCATTTAAGAATCAGTATGGATAATAGACGGTTAATATCAATCACTTCAAATGATCTAAGGTTTTTGATCATTTAATAAATAGACCTATTTAAAGGATAAAATACAATCTGTGAATGTTGTTTGAAAATCATTCTAAAATAAAAAAATCCCACCTCTACAGTATGAAATTTTTAAACTCATCAATAACTGAACAATTACTTTCTCCCCTAAATTTCAAATATTTATTTCACTAATAGGAAATGGGTGGTCGTACTTTTGGCTGTAAGAATGAAATGAATTTTTTTACTTACACTTAATTTGACAATGAATAACAAGCCTCTACTTTTTATTACTCTCTTCCTTTATTGTTTTATGTCTTTTGGCCAAGATACTTTGGACATTAATTTAAATGTAAAACATATTGTTGGTAACAGTTCGGAGTTTGATCGTAAGAAATTTATGGTCTTTCATGAAAGTATTGTTGGTAACGAATGGGACAGTAACGAGCAACAAGCGTCTTTTTTAAATGATTATGATGTCTATTTAGGACGAAATAATGGATCTATAGTTTGGGAATTTAATCAAATACGACAAGATCCTAATAAGGCAGGTTGGCCTGATGTTTCTCATATGCAAGAAAAAGGACAACAGACCATTAAAAACTATGCAACTAAAACAAACGCTCACCTTTTAGAAAATCGTGAAATCAACATGATGGAAGGAGGACAAATGTGGCCGATGTATCCAAATGGTCAGTTAACTAGCCCTAGTTCATGTTGCAGTGATGCCTCTCCATGGTCTTATGAGGGAACTGAAGCAGTAGCAGAATTTTTCACTAATTACCTTACTTATTATTTCGGTCAAGGAGGAACATCTGGAAAACAAAAACCTAAAATGATAGAAGTATTGAATGAACCTTTTGTAAAAGCATATCAATACAATACATCAAATATAGAGATAGCTCAAATGCATAATGTGGTTGCTAAACGTATTAAGCAAGACCATCCGGATGTTATGGTTGGTGGTTATACAGCAGCACATCCTGCTTTCGAAGACCATGATTTTGGACATTGGGAAAGAAACTGGAAATTATTTATAGATGAAGCAGGTGAAGAAATGGATTTCTTTTCATTCCATTTATATGATTATGTAGGGGATGTAGACACAATGGCTGAAAAGCAAAGAAAAGGCAGCAATATAGAAGCGATCATGGATATGATTAATCATTACAGTATGATTAAATTAGGAGAGGTAAAGCCTTGGTCGATTTCTGAATATGGATGGTTTTGCCCAAGTTGTGATGGTCCTTATTATGCTGAAAGAGATTGGTATAATGTACGTTCTTTTTCTTCAATGATGTTACAATTAATGGAACGTCAAGATCAAATTATCAACGCAATTCCATTCGTCTTAACAAAAGCAACATGGGCGCATGATAAAGCTGAAGATGAGTACAATTCTTATGGACCAAGATTAATGAGAGAAATTGGAGAAGTAGAAGGAGAAGATCCCCATTCAGGTTATGTATATACAGATATATTAAAATTCTTTGAACTGTGGACTAATGTGAAAGGAACACGTATCGATACAAAATCTACAGACTTTGATTTACTTTCTGATGCCTACATTAATGGAAATAAATTCTTTTTGATTTTAAGTAATTTAGATCAAAAAGAAAGAAAAGTAAAGTTGAACTTTAGTAATATCTCTGATTATCCAATTAGTGAAATTATGATAAAGCATGCTTATGAAACTAATCTTTTAACACAACTGGATACGACTTATCATCAAGAACATATTGATGAGGTAACATTGGGATCTGAAGCTACCATGATTTTAGAATATACTTTAGCATCTGATATTCTTTTGTCTGAGACCAAAACGGAAAAACTGTATTATGCAGATAAATATTTGCAGCCCATTGTAGCGAATCAAGAGGTGTCATTTAGTATTAATAATATCAATACAACAGAATTTGGTGAGGCGATATTGAGAATAGGTTTAGGCAGAGAATTTGATAAATCTCTACGTCCAACTTTAAAAGTGAACGGAACAAATGTAGAATTACCTAACGATTGGAGAGGTAACGAACAAGAGAATAGAGATCGTTTCTTTGGGGTGTTGGAAGTTCCTATCGATTATAAATTACTTCAAGAGGATAATACAATATCTCTATCATTTAATGATCAAGGAGGTCATGTTACCACTATGATCTTAAAAACATACGAATTATCTGTTCCACTAGAAAGATCTACATTTAATACAGGTAATGTTGATAACCCCTTAGGATTAGAAGATCAATTAAAAGAATTAAAAGTATATCCAGTTCCAAGTGATAGTGTTATTCAATTATCAGGAATTAAAGGTGTTTTAAAGAGTCAAATAATATCGCTTTCAGGGCAGATTTTAATGACTTCTAATCAAAATGTAATTGATATTTCAAAGCTTAATACGGGAGTATACATATTGAAAATTGAAACTCCTCAAGGGATTGTATCAAGAAAAATAGTTAGAAAATAATAGTAATAATTAATGTGACGATAAAGGGTTGAATTTTTTAACCCTTTATTTTTTTATAAAATTTTTAATCCCATCAATCTTATTGTCTATTAGTTTATTAAAATTTGATCGTAGAAGCAGGAGACTAAATTTTGAAATAAATTATAGAAGATTGTTAAAAAAATGCCTTTCAATATCAAACTTATCCTAACTATTTGATAGTAATCTATGAAGATACTAGAATTTTTATGAAACCATTTTTATTCTCACTACCTTTATAGTGCATAAGGTAAACGAATCCGTTTACACATGACTTTATAAATATTTTTCATTTGCATCTCGATGTGTCGCAGATTTTTAAATTAAATGTTCAGATACTTATTTAGTTATACTTGGCAAAACATCTTAAAACATAATAATGGCAAAATCGCAACAAGCATTTAATAAGTTAGAAAAGCAGAAGAAAAAAGCGAAAAAAAAGCAAGATAAACTTGCTAAAAAAGAAGAAAACAAAAAGAATAAAACCAAAGGAGCTGATCTTGAAAGCATGATGGCTTACGTGGATGAGTATGGAAATATTGTTGATACTCCTCCAGATCCAACAGAAGAGAAAGAGGAAATCAAGTTAGAAGATATCCAAATTTCTATTTCTCGTAACAATGAGGTTCCATCTAAGAAAAAAGGTAAAGTGGAATTCTTTAACCCTGATAAAGGTTTTGGTTTTATTATCGAGAAGGAAAGAAGACAAAAGCTATTCTTCCATATCAATGACGTGGAAAAAGGTTTCGATATTAAAGACAACGATTTTGTTGAATTCGATATTCAAGATACACCAAGAGGTAAAGCTTGTGCGAACGTAACAAAAGCATAGATAAATAAAACACCTTTGATACTAAAATATCAAAGGTGTTTTTTTATATATAAAGCTATACTAATAATAGCTTTATTTTTTTGCCTGATTTTTTTTATAAAAAACATAAGATACCGCCATAAGAACTAAAGCAACAATGGCTCCTGGCGCTTCTCCATCACTTATGTTTACGTGTGCAAAAATGGCTAGAAGTAAATTGATGGTAAAACCTGCATACGCCCATTCTGTTAGTGTACTCGACTTTCTTTGCCATATAGCAACAAGTCCGGAATATTTAGCAACAGCCATGAAATAAATTAGATTAGGAGGAAAGCCTAATGTTTCAAATTTTCCAACAACATTTTCGTGATCGACAAGATACATAGTGGCACCCATAAAGATCATTAAAGAAAATAGGACTGTGACCACACGGTAGATAATTAGTGTTTTGTTTTTCATAACGATTTAATTGAGATATAATAGAGTGTAAATATTTTACGTGTAAAATAAATAGTTAAAAAATGTATTAAGGATATTTTTCTCTTAATCGATCAAGTAACTCACTAAATTGAGCAGCTTCTTCATCGGTGATATTTTCTAAGAATTGAAAAGTTTTTTTATTTTCTTCATATTCATCAATTTCTTTCAAAAGTTGACTTCCTTTTTCTGAAATTTTTAAATAAACAATTCTTCTATCAGATTCACTTCTTCTTCTTTCAACAAGCTCTTTATGAAGTAATTTATCAGAAAGACGAGTAGTATTTGGTGTTTTATGAATCATTAATGATTTAATGTCATTCATTGTTTTCCAATCTTTTGCTCCTCTTAATATTCTTAGAATATTAAACTGTTCCTGTGAAAGACCAAACGACTTGAATAACTCATTCGCAATAGAATTTACCCAATTCGAAGTGTAAATCAGATTAGTGATAAAACGATGCTTATCGTTTTCAAACTTAGTTTTGATTTCGTCATCTATTTTTGCCATAAATAAAATATTTGAATGAGATATATTTTAAATATAACACATATATTTTACATGTAAAATATATTGATAGAGTTTATATAATTTTTTTACATGATTGTGACTAGAAGATTGTTTAATTACCAAGTCAATAGTAACGAAAAGTGTAAATGAATTTATCAAACAGATGTATAGGAGAGTATTTGTAGGGATCTAACAATACTTTAAATCCCTACAAATAAAAAATTATTTTTGATATGTAGCATAATCCGTATAACCTTCTGCACCACCACCATAAAAAGTATTGTGATTGGCATAGTCTACTGGAGTTAATGGCCAATTATTTTGCATTCTTTCTACTAAATCTGGGTTAGTAATAAACGGCTGACCAAAGGCAACTAAATCAACTAGTTCTTTTGCTAAAAGATCTTCCGCAATTTCCTGTGTAAGTTTACCAGCCACCATAATTGGGTGATGATATATGCTTCTTACTTTTTTTCTGTAATCTAAATCTACTTCTTTATAGTTAGAAATATTTTCAGAAAAGTGGATATAACCTAAACCAAATTGATCTAATGCTTGTATTAATTCTAAACTTAAATCAATCATTTCGGAATCGTGATTTGCACTACCTTCCGCAACAAATGGAGAAATTCTAATAGCCGTTTTTTCAGCACCAATAGCATTCGCAACTGCTTCAACAGTTTCAAGAGTCATCCTCATTCTATTTTGTACAGATCCACCGTATTCATCTGTTCTTTTATTGGAGTGAGAACGCATAAAGGAATCTAATAAGTAACCGTGAGCACCATGAAGTTCAACACCATCAAAACCTGCTTCAATGGCATTTTTTGCCGCTTGAACAAAATCTTGTTGTGTTTGCTTTATTTCTTCAATACTCATTTCTTTTGGCGCTTCAGTTTCTATCATTCCATAAGTACCATCACCTAAAGGTCCCCAAACTTTATCTGCCTCTTTTATTGCAGATGGCGCCACAGGTTGAGTACCCGATATATTAGAATGCGAACGTCTGCCTACATGCCATAACTGAATAAATATTTTACCTCCTTTTTTATGAACTTCATCTGTAACAGTTTTCCATCCATCAATTTGTTCTTGTGTATAAATACCAGGAGTAAAACTATAACCTCTACCTACTTTTGATATGGGAGATCCTTCAGTGATAATTAATCCTGCAGAAGCTCTTTGTCCATAATAATCTTTTGCAAGTGGTGTAATAACATCGTCTCCAATAGAACGAGAACGAGTCATTGGTGCCATTGCTATTCTATTTTTTAAGTCTATATTTTTTAAAGTAATGGGCGAAAATATGATGTCCTTTTTCATAATGTTTGTATTTGTATATCTATTTTTTTGATGATACAAATGTCAGTTTTTTGAATAAAAAATAAGAGGAAGTAACGCACAATTTTGATGTGATGTAGATCACACTATTTCGAAAATCTACTTAAAGTCTCTCTGCTTACACCCAAATAGGAAGCGATATACTTTTTGGGTACTCTTTGAACTAAGTTGGGTAATTTTTCTACTAAATCATTGAATCTTTTTTCTGCACTATCTTTCATTAACCCCATCACACGTTGTTGTAATGAAATATAACCTTTGGTTGACTTTATGCGGAAAAAATTAGCTAATGCAGGAACTTCAACACACATTTTTTCTCTATCGTCAAAAGACATTACAAGAAATTCAGCATCTTCTAAACAGTCTATGTTGAGAGTGGATATTCCATGATTTTGATACGCATGGAAATCACTTACCCAATAGTTTTCTAATGCAAACTGAAGTATATACTCTTTTCCACTTTCCTCAAGAAAATAAGATTTGACTAACCCTTTTACAATCCAAAATTCATGAGGTACATTCATTCCTTCTTGTATTAAAAACTGATGTTTTTTTAGTCGTTTAAAAGTAAAATGTGAACTAATATATTTCCATTCTTCGTCTGTTATATCTACAGTTTCGAGAAAATGATGTTTTAATTTTAGAAGTGCTTCTTCCATTCCATAGTTAATTTTATGTTCCGTTATTCAATTTAGTGTATATCGATCAAACCATAAAAGGTTTAATTATGATTAATACAAAAAATAGCCACTTCGCAATTGCAAAGTGGCTATCGATTTTGATTGATATCCGATATATAATATTTCGTTTTATATTAGTTTCTTTAGTTGGTAAACACCCTTCCACTTTAGTGTTTCATTGTCCAATTTTAATTTGTGTTTCGATGAAGTTGAAGCATCGCTGTTACATAGTACAAATACCCATTTTTCTCCAGATTTATTTTCAAATGAGACGGCAGTATAATCAGTAGAATGAAATAGTACATTTACATTTTTAATACTACTATAGGTATTGGGAGCTAATTCTGTGGTGTAAGAATAACTACCATGTGTTTCTAATACCGATGCAAATAAGTTTTCTCCTTTATGCCCCTTTTTTAGCCAATGAAAAGCTTTGTCATTTCGTAAATTCATCTTGGGATCATTGGCGCCTAGAAGTACATAATTGATGCTGTCTTCTTTTGTAGTAGCCATATTTAAGGTATAGAATACTTTATTATTGAACCAATTGACTTGATTGAATTTCCCTTGAGATGGTGCTTCACCCACTTTCCATAAAAATTGGAAGCCATCTTTTTGACCTAATAGAGGTAATGTATTCAACGATTTATTTTCAAAAGTAGAATACATCATTTGTCCTTTATAATTATAAGGCATTCTTAGTTTTTGATCAGAGGATAAGTTGGCTCTAAATAAATCCAGAAGAATAGGGTTTTCAAAAGCATCATCTTTAATTAAAACCAAAGTTCTTTGTTGCTGAACACCATCATAAGCAATACTATCTTTTGCACTCATTATTTGAATGTTAGCATTGTTTATATCAAAGTAGTAAAGTGAAGGTGTTGCTTTTTCTGCTTTATCTACTTTTGCATGGCATTGAGTTCGGTCCCCAATAACTAAGGTATTATGTGCTACAGTTTGTTTAGCCCACGTTTTATTTTCTTTTAAATATCCGCCGCCATCTTTCTGATTCACGTTGACGTATCGGGCAGCACCATAATCTTGTAAAATTTCATCCCCTTTATTGTACATCAAGTAAGAAAGACGATCAAAATGACCATGCCCCATACCATGTTGAGTAAACTTCATGATGTATTCCTGACGATTTCCTCTTAATATTCCAATCGCACCTTTATCTCCCTTATTTCCATCTGTCACTAATAAACTTCTTTTATTGTAAGGAGTCACTTTCCCTTGTGCAATCGCATTTGATTCTAAAAAACCACCATAATTTAAAGGCACAGACTGTAATTCTTCTACAATTGATAATAAACCATTTTTGTTAGCATCACCATATTCATAAGCAATGGAAATGGCTAATTTCAATTCTCTAGAGAAATAGGACATTCCTTTCTGAGCATCGTTTAAAGGAAAGAATTCACCTTTTTCATTTGATAATTGTACCAAAGTCTCAATTCCTTTTAATAGTATCTGATGATCATAGTTAAAAATATCTAGCTCTTTTTTATTTCTGTCTAAAGCCAATGCATACATTAAATAAGGATACATTGCATAGCGTTGGTAATACGGACCTTCGAAATAATAACCATCAGGAGAGAAAGCATAATCGATGTTGGCTAAAAATCCAGCTTTCTTTTGACCTTCTTTAATAATGGACCCGCCATCATTATCTATTGTATTTTCGTTTTTAAAGGGTAATCCAAATAAAGATTTCTCGATTAAGTCTTCATCATGCATCACTAAGCCAATCATACCTACAGCAGCATTGGCCCACGTACTATGGTTGTGTAAACGATTAAAGAACTGTGGTGTCTGTACAGATAAAAAATCTGCATATGGTTTAAATAACTTTTGGTTTAGTAGGTCTCTAGTGTCTTGATCTAACCATTCATAAATTGAACTATAGGCCTGACTTGTATAAACCAGCCAATTGGCATCATTTAAACATTGCCAGAAAAATTTACCAGGAGAATAAGACCTTGTTGCAGGGTGACGATCAAATGTAGGAAATAATTGAGCATATTTAATTAAAGTATTTTTGATAAGGTGAGCGTAGGTATCATTTCCAGTTAATTGATAAAGCATTCCTGCCTTTTGCATAATACTATAGTTTAATTTATGCTGAGAATGAGTGTAACCTCCAGCCAAATCTTTAGGAACAGGTACATCTAATCCAGATGTTAAATAAGGAGCTACTTTCTCTATGGCATCATTAACGGTAGCATGAAATAAATTATCACTTTTTAAAGCTGTCTTCATTTCCTGAAGTTGTGCTTCACTTGTAATAAGGTTTCCATTTTGACCGAATATTGATGATACACTTAAGAGTATTAGTAATACTACTGTGTATAAACCATTCTTCATTTTCATTTCTCTTTAAAATTATTTGTTAGCGAAATACAGAGATATATTACTGTATAAAGATTGAAGACCTATATGTAGGTGTTCGAAAATAAACGTTAATTGTATTGCTAAAAGACGCCTTTTGATTTATCTTCTCTATTATTGGTATTTTGGTAGACCAATTTAGAAAAAGGAAATAATTTTCACATTATTATTATGAATATAAAATCAATATACTTTTTTAAGTTATATATATTATATGAATAGTACTATTATATAGTTTGATTTAATATCTAATAAAATGTAAAAATTTCAGCTTGTTTAACAATGATGTGCGGGTTTATAACAATAAATAGAAGAAATCAATAATCTGGTAATTAGTAGCTCTAATCTATTGGTAATTACCTTATAATCACCTTTTTTAATTGTTTTTAGACTGTTTTTTAATCTTATTAATTTTTAATTATAACATCTGGAAATACTATTTATAAATAATAAATAGAAGTATTTAGTGTTCTAATTATCTTGTTTTCAGATGGGTTAATTTCCATAAATCTAATTAAAGTTAATTTTTTTAACATATTTTTCAAAAACAGGCTTACACTAGAGTAAACTGAATTTTATTGTCAACAAATCACAATTTATTCCACCAATTTTCGTAAAAATCCGGAACGATTTAGGAAATGTAAATTTCATTTCTGATATTTGGTCAACCAATCACCAATAAGGTAACGAGCAAATAAATAAAGATGATTCTCTAGGGGATCATTTAAGATAAATTGAAAAAAGATAAATTGAAATGAAGAATTTTACTATTCATCTGTTTACTGTAGCTTTACTAACAACTGTCTTGATCATGTCCTTTAAGTCTTTTAATGTAGACAAAGTGACAACAGTTAAAGAGTTAGAAGAACGTATTTCTAATGCACAACCAGGCGATACAATCGTAATGGCTGCACAAACATGGAAAGATGTTAAGATTAAATTTAAAGGAGAAGGTACAGAGGCAAAGCCAATTGTACTCAAAGCAGAAAAAAGAGGAGAGACTTTTCTTACAGGTAACTCATCTTTAGAAATTGGAGGTAATCATTTAGTAGTAGATGGTTTCATTTTTAAAGACGGTTATGCAAAAGGTAGAGTGGCTGTTCGTTTTAAAATCGGCGATTTAGTTGCTAAAAATTCTCGTTTAACTAATGTAGTAATGGATCATTATAATCCTGCCGATCGTTTTGAAAAAACATCATGGGTAGAATTATACGGACAGAATAATGAAATTGACCATTGTTACTTTGGAGGTAAATTAAATGCAGGTGTGTTAATGGCAGTGAAGTTAAATAACTTAGAATCACGTCATAACCACCATCATATTCACCATAATCACTTTGGAAGAAGACCTAAATTAGGCTCAAATGGTGGTGAAACAGTTCGTGTAGGTGTTTCTACCTACTGTGAAGAATCCTCAGAAACTTTAATAGAGAATAATTATTTTGATCATGTTTCTGGTGAAGTAGAAATTGTATCTATTAAATCTTCAGACAACACAATTAGAGGAAATATTTTTGAGGCTTCTGAAGGAGTTTTAGCCTTAAGACATGGTGATAGAAACGTGGTGGAGAATAATTATTTCTTTGGCCATAACTTAGCTAATGCAGGTGGTGTGAGAGTAATTAATGGAGGGCACATAGTGAGAAACAACTATTTCCAAGATTTAGGTGGTAAACGTTTCTTTGGTCCTTTACCAATTATGAATGGTGTACCTAATTCATTGCCTAACCGTTACATTAGAGCGCATGATGTAACTGTTGAAGGGAATCACTTCTTTAACACTCCACATTTAGAACTATGTGTAGGATCTGATAGAGAACGTACACAAATTCCTGATCATATTTCGATTAAAAACAATGTTTTCTATAACCCTAAATCTTCTGAGATATTTACTGTATTGGATGATATTTCAGGATTTACAATCAAGGGGAATAAATATAAAAATGATGGTTCTGCTTTAAAATATAAAGCGGGTATGAAACCATTAAAAGAAGAATATACTTTAAATGCAGAAGGTTTATATGAAAGCAAATCATTTCAACCTAAAAAGCCAGTGATAGAAAGTGAGTGTGGACCTGAATGGTATACACCAATAGCGACAACTTTAGCTGCTTCTGATCAAAAAATTAAAGTATCGAGCTTTGATGAATTAGTAAAAGGAATTGAAAAAGCAGAAAATGGTGCAACCATCGAGATCATTTCTGAAACTATCAATTTCACTAAAGGTATTCATCTAACAAAAAATATTTCAATTGTGTGTAACGGTAAAGAGAGAACGAAGTTTTCTTTTGAAAAGAATCAAAAACAAGTTTCTTTCTTTACTATTGAAAATGGTGGGAGTTTAAATTTAAAGGGAATTGATTTTAAGGGTAGATCAAAAGTAGGTATTTCTAAAGCAGGTATTTCTACTTCAAAATCACCGATGATTCAACACTATTCTTTAACAATTGATGATTGTGCTTTCCATCATTTTGATGCGGCAGACTATTCAGCATTCCGTGCATATACAAGTACTTTTGCTGATAAGATTGAAATCAAAAATTCTGAATTCTACAATATCTCAGGTGTAGCATTAAACATTAATGGTCAAACAGAGCAGTTGGGTAGATACAGTGCAGAAGAAGTGATTATTGAGAATTGTAAATTCAAACAAGTAATGACTGGAGCAATGGAAATTACACGTTTAGGAAACGACGAGTCGACAACAGGTCCTCACGTGGTTATTAAAGACTGTGATTTTGTTGAATCAGGAAATAAAGAATTAGGTAGCGTAGTATTGCTATGGGGTGTACAAAGCTTAGAAGTAGATAATTTATTTTTCTACAATGCAGGTACATCTGGTAGAACCATTCGTTTCGAAGATCCGAACTGGGCAGTATCTACAATTGATAATATCCTAAGTATTGGTTCTGGTAGAATTGAATCTTACTACCCTAGAGTAGGAGATCATATCACAACGGTTGAAGAACACTTAGACGAAACTAAGGCTTACAACATGAAACGTGAAATGAATAAAGGTTTTCAGCCCTCTAAATAGATATTAAGTTGGAGAACATTCAGCTTTCTGGATGTGCTGAATGTTTCTCTGACCTTAGCCAGAAATCAATAAGATTAACAAATTTTTAAATTTTTAGTATAAAATGGAAAAGATTCAATCTAAGCCATTCTTCGTATCTTCAGAAAATGAATGGGAAGAATTAGGAAACGGTATTTCTCGCCAAATTATTGGTTATGACAATCAATTGATGGCAGTAAAAGTAAAATTTGATAAAGGTGCAGTAGGTACTCCTCACTCACACTTCCATTCTCAAGTAACTTATGTTGTAGAAGGTTCTTTTAGAATGAGAATTGGTGAAGAATGGAAAACCATCAATAAAGGTGATGCTTTCTATTGTGAGCCTGATGTGGAGCATGAAGCAGAATGTTTAGAAGACGGTATGTTGATCGATACTTTCGGTCCTGCTCGTATGGACTTCTTAGACGGTTCTAAACCGGCTTACCTTACGGGTAAAAAAGATTAGTTTTTACTTATCAAATAATTTAAACAATGGCTACAACAGTAGAATCAAAAAAGACGTCTAAAGGAGGCATTAAGCCATTCGGTAAGAACCTGCGTTGGGCTATCATTGGACTTATCGCTATTGCAACTATCATCAATTACATTGATAGATCGGCGTTATCCATGATGTTCCCTGGTAAAGGTGGTATCGGAGAGACTTTAGGTTTAGATAAGACCGATTATGGTTTAATCCTAAATATCTTCATGATATTTTATGCATTGGGACAGTCTTTTTCAGGAAGAATTTTTGATAAAGTAGGTACTCGTTTTGGATATGTAATATCGATTGGTATCTGGTCTATCTCTTCTTTCTGTCACACATTTGCAAGAGGTATTTTTTCTCTTGGATTTTTCCGATCAACATTAGGATTTGGTGAGGCAGGTAACTGGCCTGGAGCAGCAAAAAGTAATGCAGAGTGGTTCCCGATTAAAGAAAGAGCTTTCGCTCAAGGTTTATTTAATGCAGGAGCTTCATTAGGATCGGTAGTCGCACCTCCGTTTATTGCAACATTATTTGTGGCTTTCGGATGGCAAACAACATTTATGATCATTGGTTCTTTAGGGTTATTCTGGATTATTCCTTGGTTAATTATTAACAAAGGAGAGCCAACAAAGCATCCTTGGATGACTGAAGAAGAATGTCACTATATTAAATCGGGTCAATCTAAAGCTGATAACGATGAAAATGCAGTAGCATTACCATTAAAGAAAATCTTATCGTATAGACAGGCTTGGTCAGTATTAGTATCTCGTTTCTTTTTAGAACCCATCTGGTGGTTATTTGTAGGTTGGATGCCTATCTACTTAGCAGATGTTTACGGGTTTGACGTAAAAGAAATTGGTGCATTTGCTTGGATTCCATATGTAGGTGCAGCATTAGGTTCTGTAACAGGAGGTTACTACTCAGGATTGTTAATCAAAAAAGGTCATACTACAGACAGAGCACGTAAACAAACAATCGTTATTGGTTCTGTATTGATGTTATCAGGTTTGATTTCAGTATTAAGTATCGATTTATCGCAAAACCCAGATTGGTTTGTATATATCGTAGCTGTAGTGTTGTTCGGTTTCCAATTCTCTATTGGTAACGTACAAACTTTACCATCAGATTTCTTCTCTGGTAAAAATGTAGGTACGTTGGCAGGGTTTGGTGGTACTGTTGGTGTTTTATCAGTAGTATTAATGAATTTCGTCGTATCGCAAATTACTAACTACAATCTTGTATTTGGTATGATTGCAGTGTTTGTTCCATTGAGCGTTATCGCAATATTCTTCTTGGCTAGAGAAATCAAGCCTGTTGAAGAAGACGAATAAAAATAAAAAAGATGGCATATCAAGTGTCCTCATAATTTGATATGCCAACTCTATATAAATACACTTTAAATAAGTGCTATCATTTTAAAAAAAATACATCTAAATAAAATTAGTTTAATTATGAATTTATCAGGAAAAGTTGCCATCATTACTGGTGGTGTACGTGACATCGGACGTGAGATTACTCTAGCTATGGCTAAAGCAGGTGCAAAAGTAGTTGCTAACTATTATGCAGCAGAAGAAAATGCAGAAGAGAATGCAGCAGAAACAGTTCGTTTAGCAGCTGAATTTGGTGCAGAGGTGATCACTGTTCCTGGCGATTTGATGAAAACTGAAGACGTTGAAAACGTTATCGCAAAAGCAGTAGAAGTATTCGGTGAGCGTATCGATATCTTAGTAAACGTTGCTGGTGGTATTGTAGGTCGTAAGAAAATCGAAGAGCAAGACGAGAACTGGTATAATTTATTAATGGACTTGAACTTTAAAACTGTTTGGTCTATGACTAAAGCGGTTCGTCCTCATTTAGGTGAAGGTGGTTCAATCATTAACTTTGCCTCTCAAGCAGGTCGTGACGGTGCTGGTCCTGGTGCAACTCTTTATGGTGCTTCTAAAGCGGCTGTAATGGGCTTTACTCGTGGTATGGCAAAAGAATTGGGTCCAATTGGTGTTCGTGTTAACGCACTTTGCCCAGGTATGATTGCTACTAAATTCCATGACGATCACACACCTGATCAAGCACGTGTTAACGTAGCAAATGCAACAGCATTAAAACGTGAAGGTCGTGCAGAAGAAGTAGCTGACTTAGTAGTTTACTTAGCTTCGGATAGTTCTTCATTCCTTTCTGGAAACAACATTGATATCAACGGAGGATTAGCGTTCTCTTAATGGATATAGAGATTTATTATATTCCGCTACTGTTTAGGTAGCGGAGTATTTTCCCATTAAATAGGCCTAATGAACAACAACGAAATGAAAAATATATTCAAGTTATTATTACTACTACTTATTTGGCAATTTAATTTTGCTTATGCTCAACAACCGGTTGTTATCGTTAATAACGGATTTGAAGACGGTTTAAAAAACTGGGAAGTTAGAGGGAAAGTTCAAAAGTCTCAGGAAGCCAATACTGGTAACGGTTCGGCAAAACTAGCAGAAAAAGGGGCGGAAGTATCTCAATTTATCAGAGTACAGCCTAAAACGGATTATATATTAACGTTAGCTGTAAAAGGAAAGGCTACTGCATTTGTCTCTGTAAAAGGAAAAAAACAAGAGATAAATACAGATAATAAGAAATACTCTACTTATGAAATCGCTTTTAATAGCGGTAAAGCAAAAAACATTATCATTGGTGTCAAATACAAAGAAGGACAATCAAGAATTGATGATGTAGTATTAAAGCAAGTAAAAGCTGCTTCGGCAGAAAAAGAAACATTAAACCCTATTTTAGTTGTCAACGGTGGTTTTGAAAGTAAACTAAACAACTGGGAAATGACAGGTAAAGTGTCTTCATCAGATGTTTGTAATAGTGGAGTGAAATCTGCTAAAATGGACAATAAAGCTGAATTAAGACAAATGGTAAGAATTTATCCAAGTCAAGAATATCAACTTGATGTTGCGGTAAAGGGTAAAGGACAAATCTTTGCAAGAGTAAAAGGAAATGAAGTAGTTCAAGATTTTGATACTAAAGAGTTTCAAGTGGTAAGTTTAGAATTTGAAGCACCTGCTAAAGGTAAATTTGTGACTATTGGTGGTAGATATGCTGGAAAACAAGTACGTTTTGATGATTTTAAAATTACAATCTTAAATCAAGAAATTGACGAGAACCATCAATTCCCTTCTGATATTATTCCATCGTTAACAGATTGGAAAGTGACTTTACCTATTGATGCACAAGGTAGAGATAACAAAAAGGTTTACGATGTTGATCAACGTGTAAAGAATCCGTTAGAGATTTCTGATAATGGTATGATTGGTTTCGAATATCGTCCATACTTTTATGCAAAAGATGGTGAGGTTTTCTTTAGAGCACATGCAGCAGGAGCAACAACAAAGGGTTCGAAATATCCTCGTACAGAACTAAGACAACGTTCAGGAAACGGTAATTTGTATTGGTCTATGAATGAGGCACAATACTTAGAAACAGAATTAAGAGTAACTCACGTTCCTACAGAAAAACCAGAAGTATGTATGACTCAAATTCATGGTCCAGATGATGAGCCATTAAGAGTACAATACCATACAAGAAAAGGGGTATATATAGTTTGGAACGAACATAATAAAGATTACGATAATGCACTTCCTTACAAGATGGGAGAGCGTTTAAAGATCACAGTGGCAGTTGATAAGGGATATATCACTTGTACAATCGTTAACCTTGATCAAAATAAAGAATATAAAAAGACTTGGAAATCTATGGATGCTACAGGTTACTTCAAAGTAGGTTGTTATACACAGGCTTCAAAATTCCAAAGTCAGATTAAGAAAGGTGCTCGTGATGAACCTAATAGTTCATATGGCGAGGTTGCTGTAAAATCAATCATTTTAAAAACCACTTATACACCAAAAAAATAGATGAAAAAGATAGTAACATTTGGTGAGGTGCTATTAAACTTGGCAGCTCAAGGAGATTTGCGTTTAAAACAATCTAATAGTTTAGACCTTAGGTTTGCTGGTGCAGAATCAAACGTTGCGGCATCTTTAGCTCAATTTGGTGAAAATGTAACTTACATTACTAGAGTACCTAAAAATGATCTTGCAGAAAAGGTGATCAATACGTTAAGAGGCTTAGGTGTTGATACATCCAAAGTAGTTTATGGTGGAGATCGTATTGGTATTATTTTCTTTGAAAATGGTGCTGTATACAAAAGTAGTAAAGTCATTTATGATAGAGCAGGGTCTTCAATAGCGACCATCCAAGAAGGTTCGATTGATTGGAAACAAGCTTTCGATGGTGCTGATTGGTTTCACTGGACAGGTATTACTCCAGCTTTATCAGCTTCAGCTGCTGCAGTCACAAAAGAAGCTTTAATTGCTGCTAGAGAAATGGGTTTAACTATTTCTGGCGATTACAACTTCAGAAAAAACTTGTGGCAATGGGGAAAAGATCATACTGAAGTGATGCCTGAACTTTTAGCTTTTTGTGATGTAATGTCTGGTATTCATCCTGATGTAAACATTGTGGAAGAAGCCGTTTCTGATGAACTATACGCATCTGCAGGAGAAGATATGATGAAAAAATATCCTAACTGCAAAGTAGTTGTTTTCACTGCTCGTGGTAGTATTTCTGCTTCTCATAATACTTGGCAAGGAGTAATATATGATGGAGAGAAAGTGTATCGCTCAGCTAATTATGATATAACACATATTGTAGATAGAGTGGGAGGTGGTGATTCTTTTATGGCTGCATTGATTTATGGATTACGTAATTATCCAACCAAACAAGAAGCAGTTGAATTTGCAGCTGCAGCATCTACTTTAAAACATTTAATTGCAGGCGACCAAAATATGGTTTCTGTGGAGGAGGTAGAAGCATTAATGAATGGTCCTAAAAATGGATTAATTAATAGATAATCTCTCATTAAATAAAAAAAATCTATTCTTCTTCAGAGGAATAATATAAAAAAACGAACTAAAATGGCACGTTTTACAAGAATAGAAGTTACACAAAAAATGTACGATACAGGGATGATTCCTGTATTCTATCACAAAGACATTGATGTTTGTAAGTCAGTATTAAAAGCGACTTATGAAGGTGGAGCTCGTGTATTTGAATTTACAAATCGTGGTGATTTTGCACACGAGATCTTTGCAGAACTAGTAAAGTGGGCAGAAAAAGAAATTCCAGAAATGATCTTAGGTATCGGTTCTGTGATTGACGCTCCTACTACAGCTTTATACTTACAATTAGGAGCTAACTTTATTGTTTCTCCAATCATGAATCCTGAAATGGCTAAAGTTTGTAATCGTCGTAAGGTAGCTTGGTCACCTGGATGTGGATCTTTAACAGAGATACAACAAGCAGAAGAATTAGGATGTGAAGTAGTAAAAATATTCCCTGGTCAGCAGGTAGGTGGACCTGATTTTGTGAAAGCCGTTAAAGGGCCTTTCCCTTGGTCTTCTATTATGCCAACAGGAGGTGTTAAACCAGAAAGAGAAAACATTACAGAGTGGATCAAATCAGGAGTACACTGTGTAGGGATGGGGTCTCAATTAATGGTGAAAGATACCAAAGGAAACTTTGATCTAGAAGGGATAAAAAACCTAACTAGAACATCGTTAGATATTATTTCTGAAGTAAGAGGATAATATCTGATTATAATAGCTGCATAAATCCTTATGATAAGGTTTTATGTAGTTATTAATTAACTTAAAAATAGTGAATGAATTATTTATTTTATTGAATTTTAAGATCATTGGATAACCAATTGATAGAAACCGATCTGTTCTGACTATCTCTTCAAAAAAATAAGAAATAAATTATCAGTTTAAATTTAGATAATTTAATATTTTAGAGCTCCTTTTTAATGCTATAATGAAATGATAAACAATTTAAAACGAATCAAATCTTAAAAAGGCTCTCCAAATGTTAAATTTTAGACTTATTTTAAATTATATTAAAAATATTGATAAGTGTCATTAGTTCACTTAAATATTTTTTTTAATTTTGGTTAACCAACATCCAGTGAGTGTAAAATTCAAATGAACTTCGTTAAACAGCAATTAAATGTTAAGAATGATACTTCAAAAATGGCACCTGTCCCAGATTATTTTGGTGATGGTGCTAGCAAGTTCTTCAGTTTTCGCACAAACTCAAGTATCGGGAACAATAACTTCGCAAGCGGACAAACTACCTATTCCAGGTGTATCTATTTTTATTAAAGGAACTACAGCTGGTACAATCTCTGATTTCGACGGTAACTACTCATTATTAGCCTCACCTGAAGATGTTTTAGTTTTCCGTTACATTGGAATGGAAGAACAAGAGATTACAGTAGGTACACAAACAAAAATTAGTGTGGCTTTAGCTGAATCTACGGAACAACTTCAAGAAGTTGTAGTAGTAGGTTATGGTACACAAAAGAAATCTCACCTTACAGGGGCGATCTCAAAAGTAAAAAATGAAAAATTAGATCAAATTCCAGTGTCTCGTGTCGATGATGCTTTAATTGGCCAAGTTTCAGGTGTAAACATTCAACAAACCAATCCTGAAGCAGGTGAAGCACCGACGATTCAAGTTCGTGGTGTAGGATCTATTGCAGCGGGTTCTGGTCCAGCAGTGGTAGTAGATGGAGTGTTAGTTGAAAGCGACTACTTAGCATCGTTAGATATGAATGATGTATCTTCAGTGGAAGTTTTAAAAGATGCATCTTCTGCAGCTATCTTTGGTTCAAGAGGTGGTAATGGTGTTATCATGATTACTACAAAATCGGGTGTATCTGGAGAAACAAAATTTAACTTCAATTCTTATTATGGTCGTAAATGGTCTTATCAAAGAGAAAATTTTCGTCCTACTGTAGCTGAAAATAAAGCCAACATCGAGAACTATATTGCTAATATCGATGAAAACTGGCCTTCTGATCTTCCAGAAGATCAAAGAGCTTATGTACTTGGTAAAGCAAACACGACTTTAACAAGAATGAATTACATGCAGGATATTTTAGGAGAGAATCCTGAAAAAGATTGGCAAGATATTATTTTCGAAGACGGTAATATTCAATCATACTCTTTATCTGCATCTGGTGGATCAGACAATACAACATTCAATGTTTCAGGTTCTTATTTACAAGATGATGGGGTGCTTTTAGCTGATAAATACTCTAAAATGAACGTACGTTTCAAATTAAAGAGTAAACTAACGAAACGTTTAGAATTAGGGTTAAACTTGAACCCAGTTAGAGAGCAAAAACAAGTGTTTCCTACGTCATTACATGAGTCTCTTCGTCAATCTTCTTGGTTACCAATTACACACGATGCTCATTCAATACAATTTGTAGATAGAGCTAACTTTCCTAACATAGCCATTGGAGATTATGCACAAGAATCTCACTTTAACAACTATCCAGATCCTAATGATCCGACAAAAGTGTTACCAAACGTATCGGTAACCAACAACTCCAATCCTTATGCAAATATTGTAGAGAGAGATCATAAAGAGTTAACGCATCGTATCTACACAGGTATGTATTTAAAATATAAAGTGATGAAAGGTTTAAACTTCCGTACATCATTTACTGCTACTTATAGAGATCGTGTTCGTAACTATTACGATGGTACAAAAGCTACTCGTAACGGAGCTGCAGATGCTCGTTTACGTAACAGAACATACAGAGACTTTAACTGGATCAATGATAACTACTTTACATACAATAAAAATATCAACGGAATGCATGATATCAATGCAACGTTGGGTATGTCATTTGAGAGACGTCAAACACACTTTACAGAAACAATAGGTACAGGTTTTACTAACGATGCTGTAAAGACAATGAATGCAGCTTCGACTATTGCTTACGGAGATGAGTTTATTGGTGTTGAAACATTACATTCTGTTTTTGGTCGTGTAAATTATGCATACAACGATAGATACTTGTTCTCAGTTTCAGTACGTACGGATGGTAGTTCAAGATTTGGACAAAACTATAAATACGGTTTATTCCCAGCAGCATCATTTGGTTGGAGAATGACAGAAGAAAACTTTATGAGAGGTGTAGATTGGGTATCTGTATTGAAACCAAGAATCTCTTACGGTATTACAGGTAACAACCAAGGTATTGGAATGTACGATGCTTTAGGTAGAATGAGTCCTTCTTCTTCTGTTGTAAACGGTGGTATTTCTTCTGGATATGTTCCTGCTAACATCGCTCAGCCAGATTTACGTTGGGAGCAACAAGTAGAACTTAACCCAGGTTTCGATTATGGTTTCTGGGGTAACAGAATCTTTGGTTCAATTGAATGGTATCGTCGTACATCAAACGACTTATTATTGACACAACAAATTCCTTCTGTGACAGGTTTCGATCAAAGAACTGTCAATTTAGGTAAGGTACAAAACCAAGGTTTTGAATTTGAATTCAATATCAAACCTATCGTTTCAGATAAATTCAAGTGGACGTTAACAGCAAATGCTTCAACCAACGAAAATAAATTAATTGATTTTGGTGGTGTTGATAGTTTAATCACTATTGTTGATGATAAACGTCCTGCTAACTGGATAGCAGCAACAGGTCATCCTATATCGTCATTCTACGGTTATAAAATTGATAGATCAAAAGGTGATAATGGTAATGTTCCTTTCGAATACTTAAACGAAGGCTTCTGGCCAATCGGTGGTACTTCTCAAATGGGATATGTACAAGATCTTAATGGTGATGGTGTAATTGATGAGAATGACCGTACTATTATCGGTTCTCCTTATCCTAACTTTATCTGGTCAATCACCAATAATTTCAATATTGGACGTTTTGATGTGAGTTTCATGTTCCAGGGTTCTATGGGTGGACAGGTATTAAATATTGATCCTCAGTACTACGAGTATCAAACAATGCAAGGTCAGCGTCCAAATACTCAATTCTTTGGAGAAATGTCTAATGTAAGAGAGAGAATCTTAACCGACGATATGGTTCAGGATGCATCATTTATTGCATTAAGAAACATCAACGTGGGGTATTCTATTCCTAATAATTGGGTCGGTAAAGTTGGTTTGAATAAAGCACGTATTTATGCAGCAGGATCAAATTTACTTTATTTAATGGCAGATGGTTATACTTCATTCAACCCAGAGGGTATTCGTGATGAAGGACCAATCAACTATGGTTACCAAAGAGGTGCTGCTCCAATTCCTCGTTCATTTATTTTAGGTATAAACGCTGAATTTTAATCCTCACTTTAGAAATGAAAACATCAATTAAATATATATTCACCGTCTTGCTATTAATGAGTTTTACTGCTTGTGATAGCTTCCTGACAGAATATCCTCATTCAGAAGTAGCTGTAGACGACTACTTAAAAAATGATGATGAGGTAGAAACAGCTGTCATTGGTATTTACTCTGGTTTACAAGAAGTTGTACAACAAGAATATGCAATCTTGGAAATGAGATCTGATAACGCAGGTACACGTAGTGGTGTGGGTGATTGGGCACAATTTGAGTCTTTTACGCTATTAACTACTAATTCTGTAGTTGCTAATTATTGGAAACAGTTATACACAACTATTCACCGTTGTAATCTTGTTTTAGCTAGTATTGACAATGTTGTCGATCCCAATAAAAAGCAACAATTTGAAGCAGAAGCTAAATTTGTTAGAGGTTACCTTCATTTTAATGCCGTTCGTTTATTTGGAAGTGTTCCATTAGCAGACCGTATTGTGAATGAAGGAGACACAGAAGGTTATAAACAAGCTCCTGCCGACGAGGTGTATGCTTTAGTAAATTCTGATCTTGAATATGCAGTGAATAATTTACCGAGTAAATCAGATATTGATTTAGGAAGAGCAAATAAAGAATCTGCACAAACAATGCTAGCAAAGTATTACTTACAATTTAAGCAATACGATGAAGCGAAAACTTTATTATCTGATATTATTGCAGGAGGAAGCTTCTCTTTAACTCAGAATTATAACGATATCTTCTATCAAGAATTAGGTAGTGAGATTATTTTTCCAATCCAGTTTATTGATGATAACACCGAAAATTCTCAAGAGTTCTCTTATTATTTCTTATTCGAGCAAGGTTCACATAACTATGCTACAGATAATATGATCACTTTGTATGAGTCTCAACCTGGTGTTAACGGAGAGGATACGAGATATACTACCAATATCATCGATCAAAGAGGTGTACGTAAAGGTTGTGGTAAATTTATTACGACAGCCAATAATATCCGTCTTGCGGGTAATGATTATATCTTAATTAGATATTCTGATGTTTTACTACTCTACGTTGAAGCCGTTATTGGTGATAGCTTCCAAACAAATGATGCAGTGGCATTGGATTATTTTAATCAAGTGAGATCAAGAGCAGGTTTAGCTCCTTTACAAAATGTAACCAAGCCTACATTAGCCAATGAGCGTCGTAAAGAATTCCTTTATGAAAACCATCGTTGGTTCGATCTAGAAAGAACTGGAGATTTGGAGGCAACTATTACAAACTTCATGAAAGACCAAGGATTAAATTTTGACAAGCGTCATTTATTACTTCCAATTCCACAAAGAGAGTTGGATACCAGTAAAGGTATGTTGACTCAAAACCCTGGTTACTAAAATAATTTTTTTCTCGGGGATGGGTTTTTAGCCTATCCCACACTTAAAGGTATTTTTATTTCACTATACATGAACAAAACTCTTCACATAATATCATTTCTTTTCTTGATGTTCAGTTTCATGAATTGTACCTCTCAAAAGGTCGAAGAAAATCCTATCAAACCAGAAGTAGATGAACCTTCAAATCCTGATGCAGATCAAGATGAAGATACTCCGGAGGAAGAGGATGAACTCGAGCTTTTGAAAATTATTGATCCTGGTTTAGAACTTCAAAATTTTCCAGATTGGAAAGCAGAAGGCACCGTGAATAATTCTACAGGGGAAAGCAACGTGAACAGCGGAAATAGATCTGCTAAAGTGACAAAAGAAGGTGACCAATTATCACAGATAATTCGTGTAAATACAGGCGTTGAATACAAACTATCTGTTTATGCCAAAGGAGGAGTGACATTATTTGTACAGTTAGGTGAAGAGAAAGAAGAGGTGATTTCAGTAATTCATCAAGATTTTGCAAAAACCTCATTAACATTTACTTCTGACTCTGCTTATATTACAATTGGCGCAAGATATCATGCACAAGAAGGTCGTTTTGATGATTTCGCAATCAATGAATATAACGAAACGGAAGAACCTGATGTAGAACAAATGCCTACGGATGTGATACCATCATTAATACAATGGAAAGTAACACTTCCAGTGGATAAAGATGGAAACGATAATAGTAATGTAACTCATGTAGATGACAGAAATAGATCGCCATTAGAAATAAAAGATGGAGATTTAGTGGATTATGAATGGTCCCCTTATTTCCATGCAGAAAATAATGAAGTATTTTTTAGAGGACATTGTGCAGGAACAACCACAAGAGGATCTTACTACCCACGTTCAGAACTTAGACAACGTGTAGGTGGAGGAGATAACTATTGGTCTGTTCAAAAATACCAATATTTAAAAACAGTACTTAGAGTAACACACTTACCAGTGGTGAAGCCTGAGGTTTCTATGGTGCAAATCCATGGGCCTCAGGACGAACCCCTGAGAGTACAATATTCTGCAAGTACAAGATCTTCCAATCCTTGGGGCTTGCATATTGTCTACAACGAAAACTACAAAGAAAGAACACAAATTGATTACGATTTAGGAGATCGTTTGGAGGTAGAAGTGATAGTAGATCAAGGCTACATTACTTGTAATATTTTAAACTTAGAAAACGGTCAAAGATATTCTAAACAATTTCTATCAGAAGATCAAACAGGGTACTTTAAAGTGGGTTGTTATACGCAATCTACCAAGTTCCTCTCTCAGGTAAAACCCGAATATGATAAAGACGAGCCCAATGATGCTTATGCAGAAGTAGCCGTCCAATCAATAGAATTAAAAGAAACTTATTAAAAAGTATAAAGTAAATGAATATGAAAACTTTAAACTATTTGTATGGAGCATTTATGCTAACTGTTTTATCAGTTGGTCATCTATTTGCTCAAAATGCACCTGATAGTGATGGAAATATTTTCATTGATATTTCTAAAGATTATACTGCACATGCAGGTGCAGGTACCTATGCAGATAATACTCCATGGGATATAAAAGCAGAGGCAACATCACCATTTGGGAATGTTCTAGCAACAACAAACGAAAACTTATCTTCGAGTGCTGATAATCCCTCTTCTGCAAATTACGGTTCTTCTGTTTCTTATGATTTTACAGCAGAAGCAGGTAAAAGTCATTATGTGTGGGTTTTATTAAAAACACCAACAACATCGACAGGACGTTTCTTTGCTTCTATTAATGGTAAATGTATTGATAAAAGAACGGATACAGAATTTGCAGAACTAAGATCAAGAATTGATTTTGACAATTGGCAATGGGTGCGTGTTGGTAATAATGTAAAAGACCTTTTGGTAGACGGTACTAATGAATTCAGGATTTATCATTATAGAAAAGAGTTAGAAATTGCTCGTATTTTACTAGCACCATCAGAATCTGTGTTCCCTGTATTGGATCAGGCAACTAATGTAGCTGTTTCTAGTAACGATGCTTCTACTATTACTATAACTTGGTCTGAGCCTTCTAAAACAGGCTTTGTTATGGAACAAGATAACAATACTGAAAGAACTTTTCTACCCTCTTATTTAGTTTCTTTAAACGGATCTTTAATTACTGAAGAGCCAACTGAAGATGCACCTACAAAACATACTGATCACTTTATTACCATTAATAAGAGTGAATTACAAGCAGGGAATAATACCTTATCGATACAATTGGCTCAATTTACTAGAAGATCTAGTAGTAGTGATATTTTAGGTAAATCATCCATTGTAGAATTTACTTTTGATGAATCCACTCCACCGGATGGAGACAATGGAGGAGGAGAAACTCCTGGAGATGAGCAACAAGATGAAGCACATACAGCAGACAAAAATGGTGTATATATGTTCCAAGCTACTCAATATTTAGAGAGCAAAGCAGGAACTGGTGCATTTGATGGAGAAACTTGGATGGTAGGTAATGACGCTGTTCATGGCAACTACATGTACTTAGAAAATACATCATCAGATAATAGAAATGAAACTTCTGCAGAAAGAGCTATTTCTCCATCTTTGGTTTATAAAATCAATATGCCTGAAGCACAAACTGGTTTTGTTTGGGCATTAATAAATGAAGGATCTAAAGATGGTGGTCGTCTTTGGGCGAACATGAATGATCTTGATTTAGATAAAAGAAAGCCAGGTGAATATGGTTCTGCAGCTCGTTCTAGAATATCAGCTGATATGGCAGGAGAATGGCAATGGATTTTAATTAATAACCAAGCCAATAGTGATGTTGTAAAGGCTGATGATAATATCATCGAATTTTTCAAAGCTAGACCTAACATCAAAATAGCTAAAATAGCATTTACACCTCAACAAGATATCAACTTAATTATTGATACACCTGAAGCAAGAGTAACTGCCAATGATGGAACAAATGTAACTATCGGATGGGATGAGCCTACTTTAACAGGAGATTTATATGATAATAGTGATAATATTTACGCTACAAAATCATATGTATATAGAGTGAAATTAGGAGATGCTGTAATTGGTGATAACATCACTGCAAGAAATATTAATATTCCTGTAACTGATTTAGAAACTCCACAATTGGTTACTGTAGAAGTAGGGCATGAATTTAAGAAAAACTCTTCTTCAACACACATGACTTATTCATTAGAAGCTGAAATTACAGTGGATAAGAATTCTCAGCCAGGAGGAGATGAAGATACAGAGGCTCCAACAAAGCCTACCAACTTAGCATCATCTGAGGTGACGTCTTCATCTGTGAAATTAACGTGGACGGCTTCGACAGATAATGTGGCAGTAGTTGGATATAAAGTAACTCAAAATGGTACTGATTTATCTACTACATCATCAACAAATGAAATGAATGTAACAGGTTTAGCTGCTTCTACAGAATATACTTTTACAGTACGTGCATACGATGCTGCAGGAAATGAATCTGAAGCTTCAGATACTGAAACAATAACTACTTCTGAAGCTGGTGAAACTCCAGGTACAGGTATTATTATTCAAGCAGATGAAGATAAAATTTATACTTGGGATGCCACAGATTTTGAATTGAACAAAGCAGGTTCTGGAGCATTTGAAGGAGAACAATGGTTGGTAGGCTCAGATCCTGAAGTAGGTAGATTTATGTACCTTTCTAATACGGATACCACTACAAATGCAAATAAAGAAACAGCAAATAGAGCTGATTCTCCTAGCTTGATATATAATTTAGCAGGTGTTGATGCGTCATCAAGTAGATACATCTGGGCATTGGTAAATCAAGGTCAGAAGAACTCAGGTACTTTATATGCGGACTTAAATGGTATTTGTGCTGCAGCAAGAAAAGAAGGAGAATACGGAATCGATTTTGGATCTCGAGTATCTGAAGAAGCTGAAGGAAAGTGGCAATGGATACAGGTGGGATACAATGTACAGTCAATTGCTAAAGATGGTCAGTTAAATACCGTTGAGATATTTAAAGGATACCCAGATATTAAAATCGCTAAATTGATGTTCACAAGAACTCAAGAGTATGTACCAATTATCAATAATGCGAGAGTCTTTATTCAAGAAAATGATGGGGCAAATGTAACGGTATCTTGGGATGCACCAAAACTTCAATATTTACTTTATGATCACGAATTAAATCTTTTCGGAGAAGGGTATAACACTCCTGATTATACGTACAAAGTAAGAGTAGAAGGACAATCTGAAGTTGAGATTAAAGACAATTTTATCAAGATTCCTTATAGCCAATTGAATGGTGGAAAAACGGTAACAGTACAAATAGGACATCTATTTAGAACAGGTAGTACAAAATCTCAACTTTCTTACTCTTTACCAACAAGACTTGCTGGTGTTACAGAAGATAGTCAACCAGATTTTGATGCACCTTCTCAACCAACAGATCTAACCGCTGTAGATGTACAAGGAACAAACGTAGCATTAAGCTGGACAGCGTCTACCGATAATGTAGGTGTATTAGGATATAACATTTATCAAGATGGTATCAAGATTCAAACAACTACAGCTACATCGTTTAAAGTAAATGGTTTGAGTACTTCTACAGAATATACTTTTGAAGTAGATGCTTATGATGCCGCTGGTAATGTATCTGCTAAATCAGATGCTTTAACTTTAACCACTAGAGATAAAGATGATGAATTAACGGATCGTCCAAGTGAAGTAGAAGATTTAGCAACGACATTGGTGACACATGAATCATTTACATTATCATGGAGACCTTCTAACTCTTTAAATGGAATTACGGCTTACTACGTATTCCTTAGAGAACAAGGGTCGAATGAAGAATTCAGAATGATTGCTCATTTGAATGGAGAAACATTTTCTTTCGGTATTGAAGGATTGGATATGGGTGTTACATATGAAATGATGGTAAGAGCAGAAGACGGTGAGGGACACTTATCTGAAGAATCAGAAATTCATACTCAAAAAACAAATGATGAACCATTATCAGCCAACGATAACTTAAAAGTTTCATTGATTGAGAAAGTTTATCCTAACCCTTCGGTAAGTGATATTAATATTGAATTTACTTCTGAAGTATCTTATCTAATTTACAATTTAACAGGTCAGACCTTAGTTTCTGGAACTGCTCAAAAAGTAAAAGTAGATTTACCGAAAGGGACTTATATTCTTGTTGCGATTGATAGAAATGGCAATAGAGAATCAGCAAAGTTACTTTGCTTCTAATTTAAATAGAGATAAATAAGACAGACCGACAAAAGTAAAACCTGTTCCGAATATTTAATTTTTGACAGGTTTTACTTTTTAAAAGAATAATTAAGCTCAGCTTTAATTATTCAATCTGACATTTTTTTGAAATACTGAACAATAGCATAAACCATAAAAAAAGAGGGTCTGATATATTATCAGATCCTCTTTATTGCTTACTAATTTATTATAATGAGTAAGGATATTTTCTAGAATATAGAATTATATTTCTTTTTGGCAGACTCAAGAATAGGATTCAAATGTGCTTCCATTATTTTTTGAGCCTTGTTTTCATTGCCGTCTTTAATCGCATTAAATAATGCTCGATGTTCATTTACTGCCTCAAATCTACTTTCTTTAGAACATACTCTTTCTCTTTCAAAGTGATTTAAGATTTCCGGAGTAATGGTCATTAATAAACTCTTTAAAGTAGAATTTTTAGAACAGTTACTTAATGAAAGGTGAAACATGAAATCCTTTTCAGAAATATCTTCTGTGTTATTCAAAACAGCTCTTTCGTATTCTTCCATTGCATTTTCAGCAAATTGAAGATCTTTGTCTGTTCTTCTTTGAGCAGCTAAACCAGCAATTTTAACCTCTAATAGAATACGTGTTTCAATTAAAGAAAAGAAATCATTATTATCAATTTCTAAAATATTGGTAATGAGTCCTTCTAATGCTTTCTGACCTAAACCTACTACAACAGTACCACTCTGAGGTTGTGTTTTTAACAAACCAAAGAATTCCATTTTCTTTAATGCTTCGCGTACATGACTACGACCCACTCCAAATTGTTCGCTAAGTTTTCTTTCAGGAGGTAGAGTATCATTTGGTTTTAAGATACCAACCTCAATCATTTCTTTTAGTTTTCTTATGATTATACTTGAAGGTTTTTCAACAAGTATTTTTTCCATTTCTAAATCCATATTATTGCTTTTTATCGCCGTTTATGGTAGTAAACGATAAGAGATTTTTTTGTAATACTTTCACTTTATTTTTTTACACAAACAGTTATAAGAATAAAGAGATTGTAGTTTGTAGCTTCTTAAACTATAACTAGAAGTTGTTTTGTGAAAGGTGTATAATATTGATTTACTGTTTTTAGGGATCTTAAAAGATCAGACCAAAATAGCAATACAATAGTATAATCTATAAATTGATTTATGTTATTACAAAAATACAAAATAATATCAATAGATGAAGTATAAACTAGTGAATTATAATAATTTAATTCTAAAATTTAAATTAAATGTTAATGCTACATTTTATGATTTATTTTAAAGAATTTTTTATGAATAAATTTCATCGTGGTAGACCAATTAAGAGTTCTATTTTGTTTAAGGGGTTTAGTTGAAGTCTGATACTAAAATTAAATTAAAATATATGTTTCATGCTATTATTATTCTTTTTAACTAATTGACTTTACTTTTTTAAAGTAGAGTTTAATTTTTGGATATCTCACTAGGTTTATTTTTTATGAAAAGCAGTAAGTCATTTAATAACTTACTGCTGTTGTCTCATTATTTCAGTTTTGCTACCTCATTGGTAATATCACAAGGTTCTTCAAAATCAATTTTTTCTCCTAGTAATTCTAATTGAAAAACAGGAGAAGAAGCAGGAGCAACTTCACATTTATATACCGAGCCAAATGCCTCTAAATCATAGATCAGATTTTTAGAACTACTTCTTGTTGCAATACATATGGGTTGTTCTTTAATACTATCATAAATTCTAATTTCTAAAGTTTCTCCATCTATAGAAAGTACCTGATAAATAATATCATCAGATGTTTTATACCATGCATTCACTTCTGGATTAAACTCAAACTTTGGTAATTCTGGTTGAGGGGTTTTAGGTTGAGGTTCTTCATCTTTTGATCTTTCATTATTACATGAAGCAAAAAGTATTGAAATAAGGCTTATAATAAGGACTAACTTTTTCATTGTGATAATTATTTTGATTACTTTAATTATTATTATATCACAAATATCTTTGGTTAATCTTTCTCAGATAAGTAACTCTAGGTAACTAATAGTAACGTAACGTTTTACATCCCTAAACAATGGAACAATCTTTAAAGCAGACTCAAAATAGAATTATAAACAGCCCTACATTCATTACTTCTTTTAGAGCAAAAAAGCTTTTGAAATATTTATTAGAACATATGGAAGAGGGGAAAGAAGAAGACTTTTCTTCTTACGTTATTGCTTTAGAGGTTTTTGATAGAGAGGAAGATTTTGATCCATCTATTGATCCGATCGTTCGTGTACAAATGGGTCGTTTAAGAGCTTTATTATCAAAGTATTATCTAAATGATAGTGTCCCGAGTGATGTGATTATAGAGATTCCGAAAGGGAAGTATCAACCAAGAGTAAACACGATAGAACAACCTTCAAAATCTAATGTTTCTACTTTAGAATTTCCGTCAATTTATTTTTATCCAACAATAAAAGGAACGGCTAGTGGAGAACAACTATTGAAAAGTATATCACTTAAATTATACCATCGTTTTTACATCAATCAATTTTTTAAAGTCACCTTAGATCGACAAAAAGCGGACTTCCAATTAAAAACATTATGGGAAAACGATATTCTTCAATTATTTCTATTTGATAAAAATCAAACCCTAGTCAAAGTATTTGAATGTACCTGTACTCATGAAGAAGAAGTGGCAACAACTATTCAATTATATATTGATGGGTATTATAGTCCTTTCTTTATGCAACAAAATTGGAAAGGGTTTAAAGCATCAAAATTGGAGTATATTTTTCAATTTGATAAAGAAATTTTAGAAAATCATCGTTACGAAATTCTATCTGCAGGCATTCAAAAATTAGAAGAATCCATACAAGAAAAAGCGCATCCTTTTCTTATTGGTTTATTGATAAAGTTATATCACTTAGATTTTCATTACGGACTAAATATTTATGATCATCCGATAGCAAAAGCCAATCAATATCTAACCAAAGAAAGTACACCAAATATGCTATCTGAAAGGATATGGAGTGAAATTTATCAAAGAAAAGAAACGTCTGCTTATCAATTATATTTAGACTTTATGGCATTGCCTAAACATTATGAAGCGTATTGTCAGGAACTGTTTTTTCATGCTTATTTTGGTGAAAAAACACGTTTTAATGAAGCATTTGATAAAATGAACCAACTAGAATATCCTATTCCTAATTCTTTATTTTTATCAAAAGCAGCTTTAAGTATTGTAGAAGGGAAAAGTCTTTCTGAGGAGGAAGAAAAAGCATTAGATGAACAACCATTTAGCGTGTCTATTTTCTTACTTTCTATAGGAAGTAATAATGATATGAAAAGAAAAAAATCGAACGAAGTATTACTCGATTTAATAGATGGTGATCTTGATAAATTACAAAAAGTGATTTTAAATTGGGTCAATGAGGATAGCTGTCAAATTCTATTAGAAAAATATAAAAGCACCACCTTTTAATTTGCTGTAAAGCAACAAAAGGTGATGCAATTCTAAATACTAATCACAATCTCTTTCCCAGCGTTGTTCGTCGTCTTCCCATTCCCAATGACAACCTATTGGTAATTTTTCTGTGGGTGGATTATTTCTATTATTGTAACCACCTCTATATCCTCTGTCATCACATTCCCTTTCCCATTCATGATCGTCTCGATCCCATTTCCAATAGCAACCATTAGGCAATTGAGCTGTCGGGCGTGGAGGTAAATCATACTCATCATGATCATTATTACAAGACATACTTAAGTTCATTAGTAAAAGTACAATGATGGATAAATTGTGAGAGAAATATTTAAAGTTTTTCATATTCGTTTATTTTGTTTTTTAAATTGATAACGATACAAAGATGAAGTTTGGAAGGGTCAGATATAAGTAACTTACTGTTACGAGGAGTAATGAGATATAAAAAAAGGTTGCCTCATGATTAATTGAGACAACCTTCTTACAGTTATATATGGTATGGAGGTTTTAAGAGAACTCCAATTTTTTAGTCTTTTTTCGTAGAGAAAAAGTTGGATAAAAACTGAAATCCAACAATAGAATAAATAAGATAAACAGTATATTTTGAGAAACCTACATTAGCTACGGCTGCGACTAATAGACTCATTCCACCGAGCCCAATAATAACAGCAAGTCCTAAATACATATACCATTTTCCTTTGATTACACTGTAAAACGTACTAGTAGGAATCATCATTACTAATGAAAATATACCAATACTTAGCCAAATTTGTGCATCAACAAATAAGCTGATACCTAAACTGATTAAACCTGTACTAATTAGAAATAAACTGACTTTTGCCGTTTTCTTTTCTTCATCGGATAGTAGAAATTTACCATAACGATTGACCAATAATAACACGTTGATTAAAGGCCCAATAATCCATGTAGAAAAAGCAAATAAAGCTAAAAGATATATTACAGGAGTAAGGAAAGTAGAGTATTCTGGGTGAGTATCATTAAACCTTCCAAGAAATTTAGCACCCATGTAGAAACCTATAATAAACATCCATTGCTGTGCTCCTTTTAGATTACTCATCCATGTTTGGAAACTAAAAAATAGTTTATAGACAGCATATTTACATCTTAAAGCTTCTAATACCACAGCATGGGCCAAGGTATTGTCTGGTTCAAGCATCATAGCTTCTTCGGCATGATGCAATGCTTTTTTATACTCTTTTGCTTCTAATAAATTCATTGCCGTAACAACATGAGTATAACTATCATTAGGATTTTGGTGAAGATTATCTGCTATAGTTTGCGTCATTTCTTCTTTTAATCCCAATTTTATCGAAGCGGTAGATTTAACGTTCAATGCCAAAGCATTTTCTGCATCCAGCGATAACGCTTTGTGAGCGTTATCATAGCTTTCTTGATAATCTTTATCGACCAAATGAATCTTTGCTAAAACAGCAAAGTAGTCTGCATCAACAGGGTTATATTCAATTGCAGACTTAATCTCTTTTAGTGCTTCTTTAGTTTTACCTTGAATAAGGTGGCATTTAGAGAGACTAAATAACAAGACATCTTCATCACTTGCTATGCTTAACCCATGATGTAAAATCTGTTCAGCATTCTCGAATTTATCCAAATGTATAAGCGTCTCTGCATATAGAAAAATGAGGTAGAGATCATTGGGTTGTTGTCCTAATTGTATTTGAAGCTCCTTTTCTGCTTCTGTATATTTCCCATGATCAAATAGCGTTTTTGCCCTTTGGTAAGTTAGTTCTTGTTCCATTATTTTTTGATTTTTAAGTAGTCCAAAACATCATCATATATACCTGCGGCATTAGAAAAAAGAGCATAGTTTCTTGCTGATGTAAACCACTCTTTAGTGGTAGGAGCATGTGATTTTGTACTTTGAAGCAAATCTTTCGTTTCAATTGGTTTTGGAATACCATCTTCAAAAGAAGCTTCTAATTTTTTCTCAATAGCGATATCAATAATTGCTTCCATATCAGCACCAGAATATTCCTCAGTTTTCTTAGCCACTTTAGAATAATCGATATTACTGATAGGTTTACCGTCTAATTTTAGTTTCAATATTTCTTCTCTCGCTTCTAGATCTGGTGGTGGAATAAACAGAATTCTATCAAACCTACCTGGTCGTCTAAAAGCAGGATCTAGATGCCAAGGTGTATTGGTTGCTCCTAAAATAAGTAACCCATCATTGTTATTCTCTGCTCCATCTAATTCTTGTAAAAACTGATTAATAATGTTTCTACCGGAAGTATTTTTAAAGTTTGATCGATTAGCTCCTAAAGCATCGATTTCATCAAAAAATAGAACACAAGGTGTATTCTGTCTAGCATTTTCAAAAACTTGATGAAGGTTCTTTTCGCTATTGCCCATCCACATGTCTAAAATATCATTAAGACTTACATGAATGAATTTTGCATTTACCTCTCCAGCGGTAGCTTTAGCAATAAAAGTTTTACCGCAACCGGGAGGTCCATATAACAGAATACCTCCACCAACTTTCTTACCATAGGCTTTGTAAAGGTCTGCATTTTGTAAAGGTTTGATGATTTTAAGATCGATCTCTTTTTTTACTTTTTGCATTCCTCCAACATCACTAAAAGTAACGGAAGAAGTAGGTATATTTTCTTCTAATATAGAATTGATTTCATCTAATGCATTGTCGCTTACTTTTAATTGTTGATCCAATTCTTCATCACTAAAGTTAGGATCAATAGCTTGTACTTTAGAATACAAATCGATGGCTTGGGACAAAGAATCTTCTTTGATGTAACACTTTGTAAGTAATACTAAAGCAGAAATATCTTCTTTGTTTTTATCGATATGTTCTTCTAGCATAACTACTGCCATATCTAATTTATTGATATGAAAGTAAGCGAGAGAAAATTTGTATAACAAATCAGGAAATTGATCGGCATAGGGAACCATCATTTGATAGTGAACGCTTGCTTCTTCATATTTCTGATGATCCACCAAGGTGTCTGCTAATAATTTTCTTAGTTGAATGTTAGACGGGCTGTTGGCTAAGGCATCTTCTAATCCCTTAATAATATCGTTGCTCATAAACTTAGTTTTATTCTCTTTTGAAAGTTAATCATAAAAATGAAAAAGATAAAAAAGTATTCCCTTAAGAATAATATAAAATTAAACTAAAGTAGATATTCGCTTATTTTGGTGGATGGGTATATACTAAAAAACAGCCAAAATTAAAGTAAAGTATAATTTTGGCTGTTTTTTTATGAAAATGATAAAAATGTAATTTGAGGTCTAAAATTCAATCTTATAAGCAATAGAAGGAATAATCACTTGTGCCTGATCTTTCTCAATTTGTTGTGTTTGATAATTATATAAATATCCATACTGATCTTTACTTCCTAAAGCATTTAATAGTTGAAACTTCCATGTTCCTGAATATTTTTTCTTATTGATTTTCCAATAAAATGAAACATCCACTCTATAGTTAGGATCTTCTTTTACCGAATAGATATTTGAATCATCATAGACCACTTCTTTGTCTTCTAAACTCTCTTCAACCTTTACAGGGGTAGTGTATTTTCCTCCAATGAAATTGAATCGACCGCTTAATCCAATAATCTTATTATTGTTTTTTCCCACTACCCATTCTTTACCATAAATAGCATTGAAAACGAATCCTCTATTGTACCGTGTATTTCTTTCTATTCCATCTCCACCTTTATATTTTGAATCGAATAATGAACCGGTAAACATATAATAAAAACCTTCAGCTAATGATCTAGAAAGCGTGATGTCTACTCCAACATTTTTTCCTGTGCCTGTACCTTCTAAACGGTCTTCATATAGCCATTGTGCATCAATATTGATGGCCGAATAGGAACTATCTGGAGTAACAGGAATGTCATATAGTAATTGGGCATAAGGTTCTATATCCAATCGGATTTTATCATTCAATTGCCATCCGTAAGAAAATACAAAATGATGTGCTTTTGATAAAGGAAGCGTGGTATTAGGCTGGGTAATTACTCCATTTTCTTCTACTTGACTAAAATACAAAGGTAGCGGCTCGACCTTAGAATGTTTGCCATAAGCTACTCCCAAAGAATGAATAGGATTTAGTTGATAAGTAAGACTACCTCTTGGTTCAAATGTGAGCTCCTCATTAAAATTGACATATTGGGAATGAATACCTACCGTCAGTTTAAGTTGTGATGTGATATTGAATTGTGATTGAGTGAAAAATTGAACAGTATTAATTTCACTCGACTCATTGACATAATCAAAAAGTGGTTCTTTAAATTCAGGAGCAAAACGAAGATTAGAATGATAATCCAATTGATTAAAAATAACACCCGTTCTATTAAAATGAGAGGCATTAAATTTATGTTGAAGAACGGAAGAAACCGTCCATTTATTGTTCTCTAGATACATATCTGAAGAGGGGTGCGGATGCATATTAAAATCATATTCTTCTGCTTCATATCTTTTATATTCTTGAGAGGCTACTACTGATGTTTTCAAAAAAGTCTTATGACTAAAAGAGTAGTTATGAGTTAAACCAATTACACCTGTTCGGAAAGTACCAAGTTCAGAAAAACGATCATATTTTGATTCCCATTTTGTTGTATCCTGAAAGGCTTGTGCGTCGATATTATCCACAAGTCCTAATCCCCAAAGAGAGAAAACTCCTGCTTTTTTGGTAGGAACATTAATTTTAAAACTCAAATCCTGATAAGTAGGAACACTATTATCTACAGGTAAAATGGGTTTGAGTAATGCTAGTGTAGAATAGCGGTAATTGAATAAATAAGAAGCATTGTTCTTTTTCGAAAAAGGACCTTCAGAAGAAATATCCAATCCCATTACACCAAGCTGAACGGCATGTTCGTGCGTCTCATTATTACCATTTCTAAATTGCATATCAAATACACCGGACATAGCATTACCATATTCAGCAGAGAATGCTCCTGTGAGAAAATCAGAATCACCCAACATTAAACCACTGAGTGCTGAAATAGCACCTCCGCCAAAAGAACTTAGACCTCCAAAATGATTGGGATTGGGAATTTCTACACCTTCAAGTCGCCACAAAACTCCTTTGGGAGCATTACCACGAATAACAACTCCATTCTCGTCTAAACTACCTGTTGTTACTCCAGCATAAGAAGCAACTAAACGGGCAGGGTCGTCAAATACAGCTAATCGTTCGGTTTGTTCTACAGTAAAAGAATGCCCACTAACACTTACCATATCGTTTAATGGTTTTCCGTTTCCATTGGTCGCTTTTATAACGACTTCTTCCATTTCGGTTACACTTTCTTTTAGTGGAATGGTTAACACCAATTCTTTAGCAGAAGTCACCATTAAGTTGTTTTCTACTGAAGTTTCAAATCCTATCAACGAAATTTTTAGATGGTGTCGTCCAACAGGAACGCCTTCTATTCTAAATATTCCATTCTCGTTTGAAACTACCCCAATGGGAGTTTCTGTAGATGTGACCATGATTGTAGCAAAAGGAAGAGGAGTTTTTGAAGTAGCATCGATAACTTGTCCACGGACTACTTGAGTAAGATCTTGTCCAAAAGCATAGATAGTGAGTAGACTCAATAGAAATGAGAGAATAGTTTTTTTCATCATGTTTTAATTTTGAGAGAGTAATTTTTGTTTTCATGATGATGACACGGAAGTTAAAGAAGACCCCTATTCTTTTTTGAAATAATTTTTATTTTAATTCTGATTAGTGACGAAATGAAGAGAAAAATGGATTGATAATTAGAAAGGAGTATTTACCTATAAATTAAACTAAAGTAGATATTTGGGTGTTTTAGTAGATGGGTGTATATAAAAAAACAGCCAAAATTAAAGTAAAGTGTAATTTTGGCTGTTTTTTTAAAGAAATAAGATTATCTCACTTTTAAGACCACTTTACCCGTAATTTTACGATCAAGAATAGAATTTAAAGTAGCTATAGCTCCATCAAAATCTACGGTTATTAATTGAGGAGTTTTGACTTTACCTTTCAACATGGCATTGGTTAAACCGTTGGCAGCATCAATAATGGTTTGTAAACTATGTTTATCAAAACCATGTGCAGCACCTAAAGCCAATTGATGAAAAGTAATGTTTTTCGAGAATACGTTCTCATATTTTTCTGGCCGAACTACACCAACGAGCTCCAACATTTCACCATTAAAGGCAAGAGTATTGGCTGCAATAATATCATTATCATCTCCAACAGTATCAAACGATTTTGTAACACCTCTATTTTTAGTCAGTTCTTTTACTCTACTAACCACATCTGTATTTTTATAGTCGATGACCTCATCAGCTCCCAAGCTCTTTACATAATCATGTTTTTGTGAAGAAGCCACTGCAATTACTTTTTTAGCTTTACATACATGTTTAGCAATTTGTACGGCATAAGAACCTACACCTCCTGCACCACCAATAATAAGTACTTTATCATTTTCATTTACCTTTAATTTCTCTACCAAAGCTCTCCATGCTGTCCATCCTGCACAAGGTGCTGCCTCCGCCTCTTTATTTTTTATATTAAATGGTTTATGAAAAACAGTTCTGAAATCATGCACAGCGTATTCAGCTAAACCACCATTAGGTTGAAACATATTACCATGGTAAAATACTTCATCACCTTTAGCGAACCCTTTTACCTTTTTGCCCATTTTTACCACTTCGCCTACAACATCTAAACCCACAACAAATGGAGTTGAAATAGGGGTAGGGAGAGCTTCTTTCCAAAATTTAATTTTAGCATCTACAGGATTAATTCCACAAGCTTTTACTTTTACAAGGATTTCATTTTTTCCGATATCAGGAATAGCGATCTCTTCTATTTGAAATTGATCTGTTTCGAATTGATAGGTTATAGCTTTCATTTCAGGGTTATTTGTTTATTACTAAGATAGTAAATTCATTAAAATTCATAAACATCATTTATTTGCGACAATGTTGCAAAAATGATTTATACTTTACTATCTTTGAGAAATATTATTCTATTAGTTATTCATTTCAACAAACACTTTCTTAAAAGCATGATATAAAAACTACACAAACGAATTAAAAAATTTTACATTTTAAATGCGACACTGTCGCGTTGTTAAATCATTTATTTAATGCTTGCTAGATATATATCTATTAATTGTAATATCCTTTACATTACAATGCTGGTAATTCTTGTGTTTAATTTTAATGGTTATGCACAATCAGAAAGACTAATAATAGTTACAGATGAAGGAAATCAACCTTTACAATCTGTATCTGTTTTTTCGGTGAAGGACAATGTATTATTAGGAACTACATCAAAAAAAGGTGAGTTGATTAATACTTTTCAAAATGAAGCCGTAGTAATGCTTCATGCTTTAGGTTATGAAGACCTTATTGTTACTATTAAACCCAATAAAGACTATTCTTTTCATTTGCATGAAAAAATTGATGAATTAGACGAAGTTGTAGTGACGGGTGGTTTTGTTCCCACAAAAGCCAATGCATCTCTATACAAAGTCAAAAGAATTGGGGTGGATGAAGTAGAAGCAAGAGGAGCTGTAAATATGAGCGACCTCTTAGAGCAACAACAAAACATTAAAGTAATCCATGATAATGTTTTAGGGAGTAGAATTATCCTTAATGGGTTATCAGGTGTGAATGTAAAAATGCTGATGGATGGTTTGCCATTAGTAAGTGGTAGTGGAGATGATGTTGATTTGAATCAATTGAACCTAAATGATATTGAAAGAATTGAAGTTGTTGAAGGACCTTTATCCGTACAATATGGTAGTAATGCTCTTGCCGGAACAGTCAATTTGATTACTAAAAAGCCCTCTTTAGACGATCCATGGAGAGGTGGAGTGAATACTTATGCAGAAACTGTTGGTAAGTTTAATGTTGATGCAAGTTTAAGGAAAGGATGGAAAAATACTTCTTTATCATTAAGTGGTGGACGCAACCAGTTTTTAGGGTATGATTTAGACCCCAATAAAAGAGGAAAGTTTTGGCGACCTAATACTCAATATTATGGTAATATGAGAGTAAAACAGCAAATCAAAAATGTAGCTATTTCTGGTTTCTATCAACAATTCTATGAACAGGCACAAGGTTTAGGAGAATCGCAGTTGGGTTTGAACTCTCAAATAAATAAGGTGAGTCAAATGGCTAGAGATAACGAGTTTACAACGCATAGAATTAATGGGGGGATAAATATTGATGCGAAACTGAACCATAGAAGTCAACTTCAATTTATGAACGGAATCTCTTATTATGAGCAACAAACTCAGAAGTTTGTAAGAGATTTAGATTATAACATGGAGTGGTTAAGCAATACAGCATCAGATCATGATACCACTTCTTTTTTGACAGCCACATTTAGAGGGAGTTATATCTTGTCAGAAATTGGTGCTAATAATTCTACTTGGGTAGTTGGTTATGAAGCCAACGTCAATAGAGCTGCGGGCGGACGAGTGGAATCTGGTTCGGCCGATGGATATGATGAATACTCTGCTTATACTGCTTACAAGTGGCAAATTTCTCCTAAAGTGGCTTTTCAATCGGCATTTAGATATACCTACAATACTTATTTTCATAATGGAGCAGTACAATTTTTAGGAGCAGATTTACCTTTGGTTCCCTCATTTAATCTTTTGTACAAGCCATCAGAAAATTGGCAATACAGACTAAGTTATGGTAAAGGTTATAGGGTACCATCGATGAGAGAAATGTTCTACCATATGCAAGATCAAAATCACTATATCGTAGGTAATCCTAATCTGACGCCAGAGGTAGGTGACAACTTTAATTTTCAAACAACTTACGCTATAAATAAGGGAGATTGGAGGTATTCAATCAATACTTCTCTTTTCTATAACAACATCAAAAATAAGATTGAAATGATGGAAATGGACCGTTCGTTATTACCTCCTGATGTTCCTGAAAATACACCCGTAGTAAGAACATATGATAATATCGAAGAGTTTGTATCGACAGGTTTCTCCATCAATTTAGCAACAGAATATAAATCAAGATTAACCATAGATCCAGGTTTTAGTTTTTTAGCCCGATCGGGTTCAGAAGCTTCAGAACAATTCTTTAATAGCTATGAAATTACATTAAGAACAAGCTATCTGCTTAAAAAACTTGATACTAAAATTAATCTATTCTACAAGTTCAACAGTCCGTATGCAGAATTTGCAAAAGAAGCTGATGGCACTGTGGGTACACAAACTTTAGACTCTTATAGTTTATTGGATTTAACGGCTACCAAACCATTTTTTAATAGAAAACTCTTGGTTACAGCTGGAGCTAAAAACTTATTGAATGTCACGAAGGTGAATATCTATGGAGACGGTTCAAAAGGAATTTTATCGCGTATCGGTACTGGTGAAAGACCTATCGATTACGGGACGCAACTATTTATAAAATTAGGTTATCAATTTTAATATTATCCATAATGAAGTTATTTAATACAACAATTTTCAGCAGCCTTTTACTTTTGTCTTTATTCTCTTGTAATGAGGCAGATGATTCTAATACAATTCCTCCTGATGATAACGTCGATAGTAAAATTATCACCGCAGAGTTAACAGGTCAATTGTCAAATCAAGTTTATGTTGATTTAAACACAGGTGAAACATCTACAGTAGAAGTAAATACTTGGGAGATTGCTTTTGATCAAAACGGGACGATCATTTCAAATTCAGGTAAGAAAGTAGCTTTAGCTATGCCTCTTGAAACGGATTTTGATGAAATCAACGAAGAAAGTGTGCAAGGCTTACAATTATTTTATGATGATGAAACGGCCGATTTAACCTTAACGGCATGGAATAAAAATAATTTTGAGCTAAACACTCCTTACATTTTAGACCTAGGTATTAACGGTTTAGGTAAAGTGATAGGATTCAAAAAGTTTATCATTTCAGAGAATTCTTCTTCTCAAGTTGTAATTAAATTTGCGGATCTGAATGGAGAGAATGAAGCAACGACAACTATCGAAAAAAGTGCTGGTTTTGTATATTTCTCTGCAGTAGAAAATAAGGTAAACGAGGTAGAGCCATCAAAATGGGATATCGTTTTGAAGCCTGTAACCGTAAGAACTGGTGCACCATGTTCAGCTTTAGGTCCAGGAGCAATGCCAGGTATCAACTGTGATATCATGAGATTGAATGCTTCAGTAATTATCAATCAAAATGGTTTAGTTAAAGGAGCTAAATCATCAAACTTCCCAGATTTGGAAGCGAATGATGACCCTGAACATGAAATCAACAAACTGACTATTGAGGATAGTAATTTTGATGAAATCACTGCATCAAATGTAAATGACATTGAGAAAACTACCCAAGGAAATATAATCGGTAAAGAATGGTTTCACATTCAAACTCCACACAGAGACGGTGTTTATAAAGTATATAGTCATATCACTTTTGTCGTAAACGATGAGGAAGGAAACAACTATAAATTAAGATTCCTTACTTATTCAAAAGATGGTCAAAATGGCTATCCAACATTTGAATATCAATTGATTCAAAACAATTAGAATGTAATAGAAAGAGAAATAAGAACGGCGGGGATATTCTTTCGTCGTTCTTTGATTACTAAGCGTCAAACAAACTCATTAGAATGAAATTCATCAAAGAGAATAAAAAGAAAATACTATCATTTGGTGGCGTATTTTTAGCGACACTTTTGGTGTATTTGTATTATGCAACTCAAGTAAGCGTAACACAAATTGCCTTTATTGATTTCTCTGAATTCCAGTTATCAAAAATCAACAAAGTAAACGATAACGATTGGATAGAAATCAATTCCCTTTCAAAAAAAGATATAGATCAAGCATCTAGCTATGACGTGATTTACCTATTTGGTCGAGGGTTATCACTTTCAGCAGATGAACAACGATCTTTGATGAAAGCAGGTCATCGTGGTACGAAAGTGTATGTGTATGCATCAAATAATGATGATTACAATAGACTAAGTAATATCGATTCTGTATCTGAAATAGCCATTGAAACCTATATGGATAATGGTGGGGAAGAAAATTATCATCAATTATTAAATTTTTCAAGAGTAAATGTTGATAAAAAAACGTGGTTTCTTCCACAAGTAAAATCACCGGAAATTATTCCTGAAGATGCCTATTTAAGTATGGGTACCACAAAAGCATTTACAGAATTGAATAAAGTAATTGCTGATCAGAAAAAGAATAAAACCTATGTAGAAGGACAACCCACAGTGGCACTTTTAACGAGTGTTCCGGGACCTTTTAATGCCAATCCAGATCATATATTTGATCTTCAAAAAGCACTATTCGAAAGAGGTTTAAATGTAATTACAATTACCTCTCATAGAAATAGAGTGAAGATGATGAAAGAAACTTCACCGGATCTTATTGTGTATTTGCCACACGGTCGTTTGGCAGGGCACTCTAGAGAAGATGTGGGTAAATGGTTAGAAGAAAGTAATATTCCTGTTTTGTCTCCTTTGAGTATTTTTCAGAAGAAAGAAGATTGGGAAAACTCTCAGAAAGGAATGTCTGGCGGTATGTTAAGTATGAATGTTGTACTGCCAGAATTGGATGGAGCAGTTGCACCTTATGCTTTTGCTGTAGAAATGAAAGATGAATCTGGCTTCCTGAAATTTAAAGGTATGCCAGAAAGAATCAATCGATTAGCCGATAGATGTAAAAACTATATCACTATTAAAAAGAAACCGAAAGCAGAACAAAAAATAGCTATTTACTATTTTAAAGGACCAGGGATGAATGCTATGGTTGCTTCGAATTTAGAAGTGGAACAATCGCTTTACAACACTTTAAAAATGTTGAAAGCCCAAGGTTTTAAAGTAGACAATATGCCTAAAGATCAGAAGGCTTTCCATCAGCTAATTCAGAAAAATGGATTGGTATTAGGGCCTTATGCAAAAGGGAAATTTGATGATTTTGTGAAAACAGCAGATCCTGTTTTAGTCGATACCATGAGTTATAATCAATGGACGTCTAAAGATTTGACAAAAAGTGCTTATGGTGAGGTAGTCAAGAAATTTGGTGATGCTCCGGGAGATTATCTTTCTGTAAAAGAAAAGGACAATGCATACATTGCTGTTTCAAGGTTGGATTTTGGAAATGTAGTCTTGTTGCCTCAACCTATGCCCGGTTTAGGGGATGATAGTTTCAAGTTAGTACACGGAGCAAAAGCGGCTCCTCCTCATCCGTACATAGCTTCTTATTTATGGACAAAAAATGCGTTCAAAGCAGATGCAATTATCCATTTTGGTACTCATGGTAGTTTAGAGTTTACACCGGGAAAACAAGTAGGTTTATCGTCCAATGATTGGAGTGATGCATTAATCGGCAATATACCCCATTTTTATGTGTATACCATCAGTAATATTGGAGAAGGAATAATTGCAAAACGTAGAAGTTATGCCACAACGGTAACACATTTAACTGCTCCTTTTACTGAAGGTGATGTGCATAATGAATTAAAAATATTAGAAGAAAAGTTAGACAAATTCTACAGTGTAGAGAACCCTAACTTGAAATCGAAATATAAAAAATCGGTAGTCGAATTGGCAAAGCAAATGAATATTGATGAAGACTTACAACTGGATTTTTCTGGAGAGGTAAGCGACTCTTCTTTATTTGTTATATCGCAATATGTGGAGGAAATTGGCAATTCTAAAGTAGCCAATGGCTTGTATAGTTTAGGTAGACTATATTCTGAAAAACAATTGAATGAAACGGCCTTACTGATGTCTTTAGATCCAATAGCCTACAGTTTAGCTCAATTAGATGTAGCTGATGGTATTATTGATAAAAAACAAGCAGAAGATGCACGATACTTCGATAAATATTATCGTCAACCCTCAAAAGAGCTATTGAAAAAGTTACTCTCGAATAAAGTCACTTTACAGCAGGCACAACATCAAATGATCAAAAAGGAGAGATTAGATAAAATTGAGGCTTGGAAAGAACAAGAATCGATAGCTAAGGCACATGCGAAAAAGCATCAAAAGAAAAAAGTAGATGGTAAAAGTGGGGCATCACAAATAAAAAAGAAATTAGATATACCTAAAGAGGAGTTATTAAAACAAAGGGCTGCAGCACAAAAGAAAAGTGCAAAAGCAAGAACCAAAATGTTATATACTCAGAATGTCCAGAACGTTTTTACTGGGTTAGAAAACCTGATGAAATCGAAAGGAAATCTAAAGATTAGTACTCGACAAGAGCAATTATCTTTGGTGAACGGACTAAGAGGAGGACATATATTACCCACCTCAGGAGGAGATCCTATTGCTAATGCATTCGCTGTTCCAACAGGTAGAAATTTATATTCTATAGATGCAGAAGCAACTCCATCTAAAGAGTCTTGGGAGTTAGGGAAATCTTTAGGTAAAAAGTTATTAGAGCAGCATTTTGCTAAAAATGGAGTTTATCCAAAGAAAGTCAGCTTTACCTTATGGGCAAGTAGTTTTATAGAAACAGAAGGAGCTACTTTTGCCGAAATTCTTTACCTATTAGGTGTTGAACCCGTTCGAGGTCCTTATGGAAAAGTGATGGATGTACAGTTGATTCCATCTGAAGAATTGAACCGTCCAAGAGTAGATGTTGTCGTTCAAACTGCAGGTCAGTTTAGAGATTTAGCAGCTTCGAGAATGTTCTTGATTAATAAGGCAGTGAAATTAGCAGCCAATGCAGATGAGCTTGTAGAAAACTTTGTAAAAACCGGAGTTGCCGATGCAGAACGATACTTAAAGGAAAAGGGAATGTCGCCACAGAAAGCACAGCGATTTGCGGCAGACAGAGTCTTTGGTGGAGTTAATGGTAACTACGGAACAAATATTATGGGATTGGTAGAAAAGGGAGATCGTTGGGAATCGGAAGATCAGATAGCGACTACCTATATCAATAACATGGGGGCAGTTTATGGAGAAGAAGATTGGGGAGAATTTGCCGAAGGTATTTTTGAAGCAGCTCTTCAAAATACAGATGTTGTAGTGCAACCAAGACAAAGTAATACTTGGGGTGGTTTAAGTTTAGATCACGTATATGAGTTTATGGGTGGATTAAGCATGGCTGTTCGTCATACAACCGGTAAAGATCCTGATGCCTATTTTAATGATTATAGAAATGCCAATAACGTAAAAATTCAAGGGGTAAAAGAAGCCTTGATGGTTGAAGCTCGTTCCACTTTATTGAATCCAAAATACCTAAAAGGGATGATGAAAGAAGGAGCAACAAGTGCAGAAAATGTAGCAGAAACCATACGCAATACCTATGGTTGGAACGTGATGAAACCCAAAGAAATTGATAATCACCTTTGGGATGATTTGATGGATGTATTGGTTGAAGATAAATACAACTTAAATACACAGGAGTTCTTTGAAAGAGAAAATCCATATGCTTTAGAAGAAGTGACAGCTGTGATGTTGGAAACGATTCGTAAAGGCTATTGGAAAGCAAGCAAAGAACAAATAGAGAAGTTGGTCGAGGTGCATCAAGAAATGATTGAGAAACACAATGCCGGTTGTAGCGAGTTTGTGTGTGATAACATGAAATTGAAAGATTTTATTGTTAATAACTCAACGAATCAACAGTTAAAAGAAAGTTATCAACAGCAAATAGCAAAAGTTAGGGAGTTATCAACACCTCAACCTACTAATGTGAAAGAAAAGAAGAGTATCCAACTCGAAAAAGAAGTGATTCAAGAAGAAAATGTGGATAATTCTTTAAAAATGGAAGAAGGTTTAACTACCACAGAAATAGGAGTTACACTTGGAGTTCTTCTCGTAATACTTCTCTTAATTGGTATTTACTACAAACAAAAATAATTATGGAAGGCGTTTTCTTTTTAATACTTTCCATGAGTTTAGTTCTAATGATTATCGACCGATGGCAGTTTCGACCGCTGCCATTGGTCATTAGATATTTTATGATTAGTAGTATTGCATTACTATCATTTAATACAATTATTAGTCAGAGTAAAAGTTATTGGTTTCAAGAAATGATGAGCGAACAATGGGTGCTTTTGTACTTCATTTTTCTAGTAGTAGAATTACTATTAGGGATTCTTTTTTCTGTATTTTCTGCCAATAATAATCTTCAAAAAATCAATCAAATACTGGCCTTTGTTCCAAGACCAACTTCTATTTTTTCCATCTTACTAATAGAAATTTTAGTTTTTGATCAGGTACATGGATGGAGCTTTAAATGGGTAAGTATCGCTTATGCAATCAGTATAATAATATTAGGTGTAGGTACTTATTTTATATTCAGAAATAACGAATCATTGAACAAGCTGAAATCGGTAGTCGTGACGGTTTTCAGTCTATTACAGTTGTTATTGATCTCTACTTTATTTCAACCTCAAAAATTAGAGAATAACGAAAACACATCATTTGACCCTCAATCCTCTTTGTTTGTCCTATTGACTTTTTTAGGATTTGCTTTGGTTGGGTTTTTCATATCACTGAGAAAAAATTATGGATTACGTAAATAAAATATTGTTTTGGATTTCATCAGGTTTGATGTTTCCAACGGTCGTGGCCTTGATCGTTATGTTTATCATTTCCTTAGTAAAATTAGGAGAGAACTATCAGGCATTCATTCAAAGAGTGAAACAAAAGAAAGTAATTAAACCTTATATCGATCAATTAAAACAAACTTTAGTTCAGCCCGAATTTGAATCATCTTCTCTGTTAATGTCTAGTATAATGGAGTTATTTACTTTTCAAGATTCTCTAGTGAGAAGGGAAAGAGTGATAGCAGAGTTTGAAGCAAAAGGACGAAAATCGTTAAGCATCTTAAAAAACTTAGCTAAGATGGGTCCTGTGGTGGGGCTAATGGGAACTTTAATTCCTATGGGGCCAGCGTTAGTTGGTTTATCTTCTGGTGATATCGCTTCTATGGCGAATAATATGCAAATGGCTTTTGCTACAACAGTAGTAGGGTTAATTATTGGAGGAATAGGATTTATTCTCCAAAACTTTCAGCAAAGATGGTTTGCAGAAGACTACGCCACTTTAGTTTTTATTGTTGATTTAATGCAAGAAGAAAATGAGAAGAAGAAACAACCCGTTCTTAACTAACGACGATGATATCGATTCGGTAGCATCAGTGGCCAACCTTTTTGATGTAGCCATGGTCTTTGCGGTGGCACTTATGATCGCTTTAGTGACCCGTTTCAATATGCAAGAATTCTTTACAGAGGAAGACTTTACTATTGTGAAAAATCCGGGAAAGGAACAGATGGAAATTATTACTAAAAAAGGAAAGGAAATCACTAAATACAAACCCTCGGAGAGTCAAGATAAAACGGAGTCGGGAGATAAAGGAAAGAAAATTGGTACGGCGTATCAGTTGGAAAGCGGAGAAGTAATTTATATTGAAGATTGATTTAAAACAGGTAGTAAGTAGGTACAAATTAATCGATAAAGCTTTCTTTATTCTTGTCGTTTTATCTACGAACATTTGTGGACCTTCTTTTCTATTTTTCAACGTTTTTATCATTTTAATAAAAAGTGATGAAATTAAACTAAAGTAGATATTTGGCCAGTTTATGACATGGGTATATATCAAAAAACAGCCTAAATTAAAGTAAAATATAATTTAGGCTGTTTTTTGATATATCTTCATATTCAAGATTAAAGCAAGCAAACTTAATTTCTCTATTAATCAACAAGAATTTGATTCATTAGATAAAGACGAGAATTCGGGAATAATTGAGGTGATTGATGATTTCAATTATTATGCAAATGAATCTTACGATACCCTATCAAATTTAGGATATAAGCTTGACCTATCAGCCCATAGGTACTACTGTATTGAATTGTATGATAGTACCACAATTACATATGATCGTTTACAAGTCGATGACGAAATTGTTGGACGAATATATTCAGACGGTAGCACAACAAAAATACATTATGGTGTAGCAACTGATGTCGATATTTTGAATGAGGAAAAAGAGTTTATTAAATTGTAATATAAATTCACTCATCAATCTCAATGGACACTCCCGAATTTCATAAAGATATTTTAGTAAAACTCCTCAAAGAGCAAGAACCCCAAAGGTTAGACTTAGTTTTTCATCTTGAAAAATTGACAACTAGAAAGTGGGAACTTCAACCGTATATTCAAATAGTGTCTGATGATAAAGCAAATGAACCTGGTTCAGAATGGCAATTTGATGAAAATATTGTTTTGGAGGATAATGAACAAGGAACAATCGTTTTAGATATACTTAAAGATGGGAGAATAGGAGGGATTGAGTTTCTTGATCTCATATAAAAACGAAGTATACCAATAAAAAAACTGTATATAAAAAAGTCTCTTAGCTACAACTTAAAGCGTAAGCTAAGAGACTTCTTATTAAGATTATATGAGGGATTGGTTATATCCCTACTTCACTTCCCCAATCAACACCCCAGATACACACCAAGAGCTAATACTATAACCACCTGCAGGTTCTCCTTGTGGAATTTGTACTTCAAACTGATGTTTACCCGTAGAAATATTTAATGGAGTTTGCACAGGGTTAGTCACAGTCCCAGGGCACCATCCTGAACGATCAAGATCAGAAGAAGACTCTCCGTTCCAGAAGTTACCAGAGGCAGGGTTCAACTCACGGTAAGTACCACAATCACATCTCCAAGGAGTGTAAGAATACACTAATTTACCATCTACTGAAATTTTATTTTCTTTAGGGTTGAATTCATCACCACCACCCCAGCCACCATGGCCTGTAGTGATATAGTGCATATGAATATCAGAAACATTTTCAGGAATAGTAACATCTACTTTTAGGCCACCAGCTCCAAACATAGTTGGGTAATTTTGGCTTGCCATTTCTAGAATATTACAAGTATTGAAGATGGGTTTTACCCAATAATTTTTTCTATCAGTAGAAGGTTTATTTTCCTTCGGATAGTATTTCATTTTTAGACTTACTTTATGGCCACCTTTATCGTAGTTACCAATAAAAACACCAATCCAAACCTCACCTTCTAAGATAGGTTCCAAGTAAGAAATACTTTGCTTATAATACGTATTATTGGCCCAAGTTAAGCCATCTAACACTCTTTTATCGTTGAATTTATTCACACCAAAAGGAGTAAAGAATCTCATTAATTCGATGGCAGGTTCGAAGTCACCTTGAGTAGTCATACCATGGTACTCTTTTCCATCTTTATCAGTAAAAGCAGGAACGGTTTTGATACCATTTTTCATAGCGTCCAACATCGAAGGTTTATCTGTATTTCTGATCATGAAAACAGATCCTGTTCTATCGTAAGCATCGCCATTTGACATTTGTTCTAATTCCAAGAATACATCACAAGGCACATCATGTTTAGGTAAAGTAACTTTTTTCAAGATCACAGTACCTCCTCCATAGAGGTAAGTAACTTGTTCTTGTTCTCCCTCAGGATTTTTAATATCATTCCCCCAAGAGATTTTTTCATCTTTAAAAAGATCAATAGTAGTTACAACACCTTGTTGTGCCTTATACCTTAAGTTGGTCGGATCTAATTCCTCTCCCAATTCTTTAGGCATTAAATCCATATCTTTGGTTTCTTTCGATTTTAGTTTTCTAAAAGAAGTGGCTTGTTGTACAGAAGACCCATTTCGAACGGTTTTTAAAACCAAAGCATCTTTAATAAAATAACTAGGAGAACCTTTAATACCAGCCTCTTTAGTATACCATACTTCAATAGTATTAGAGAAGCTAATGAATTTTATTTTATCGCATTTAAAACCTAGAATAGTCGTATCATTTTCCGTTAATTCTACCTCATCATTAGGTTTATAATCAGATACAGAATGATAACGCTTCCCTTGAATATCTGCAATTGAATACGTTTTTAATTGTGTAAAGTCCATAACAGAATACTGAGTGACCCTTTTCATCATTTCTGATAACTCATAAGGATATACTTGTTCTACTTTGGCTAAATTATCATGATAGGTAACTACGGTACTCCCTCTTTCCGTATTAGGTTTTCCGTTGTATAAAGAATGATATTCCACAACGGCACTTACCTCTTTCTTCTTTTTTTGAGCATATCCTATAGTAAGAATAGATAAAAAGAATAATGTAAAAATTGATCTCATTTTCATTGAATAGATTTACTGTTTATTTATATGATCGTTATTTAGAACTTTAATTTATTCATCAATTCCGTTAACCGAAAATAAAGTTTGATAACAATATTAATTAAGAACGAAATGTGATTGAATACCATTAAAAATGAAAAGGAATAATGGATTGTTTATTCTAGTCAAGAGTAATCAAGGAAAAAAAATGAACGATAAAGGGGAATAAAATTTTAATCTTGGATGCTTCAGTCAAAATTTTTCTAGAAGGTTAATAAAGTTGGTTAATATTACAAATAATGCAAATCAAATACTTGAAACAATGCAAACAACTACTTTTAAAAAAATAACATTACTCCTTCTATTAATGGGTTTTAATACGACACTGTTGATGGCTGACCCTCCGGATGCTCCAGCAGGAAAAGTTTGGGTTTTAAATCATGAAATGAGTGATGAATTCGACGCTCAAAGTCCCAATACTGATAAATGGAGATTATTTGATAAAGCAGATTCTTGGGGAAGAACGGCATCATTTGATAAAAGAATATTAGAGCCAGTTAAAGACCCTGATTCAGATAATTATTACATGAGTATGAACCCGATGTGGTATTACGAAGACGAACGTTTTCCACGTGGTAATGGTAAAGATTATCATTTTGCAGGAGGAGGTATGGATACAAAAGTATTACAAACCTATGGTTATTTCGAAGTACGTGTAAAGCCATCTGATTTCCCAATGGGTTCAGGTGTGTTTATGAATTCTAGAGGCACAACAACTGATGATTGTAATACGAAGTATGCCACTGAATTAGATATCATCGAAAACATGGGTTATACAGGGCCTTTCAACGAACATGGAGATGGTTCATTCAATAATATCCAACATGTTAATTCACATTCAAAACCTTTTAGTGATGCCAATGGATCTTGTCAACGTTTACCTTACGAAACAACAGACAGTGATGTAAAAGCACCTAATTTAGCAGCTCCACTAGGTTGGAATACTGTTGGTATGTGGTGGAAAGATGCGAATACAGCAATGTTCTACAACGATGATAAATATTTTGGTACAATTACTCCCACTAGAGATTACTTCATGCCAATGCCAGTAATTATCGTAATGGAGACGTATAATTGGGGCGATAATGATGAAATGAATGCCACTAACCCTAAACCAGAAGAGTGGATGTTTGAAGATGATTTCCGTACAAAAACACAACGAGCTGTAATGTACGATTGGGTGAGAGTATGGAAATTAGTAGATATTGATCAAAATGATTTCAATGAAAATAAAGATAACATTAAAGGGTACGAAGACAATATAACAGCATACCCTTCTTATCAGTTTTCTACCACTTTAATTTATTCTGCTTCTGCTGCAAGAACAGTAACGGTTACTTTATACGATCCTTCTAATAAAGTTTTAGGAGAAAAAACATATGATGTAACTCAAGGCGTTAAATCTTTGTTTACAGAATTTGATTTAGATGCAGAGTTAGCAATTGATTCTGGCTATAAGGTAGTATATGAAATTAAAAATGGAGATTCTATTCTTAAAACAACTTCTACTACTTTTGATGTTGTAGAGAAGCCATTAGAGAAGAAGCTATGGGACGAAGGCATTCCAACATCTTTGGAACCAGGAAAAACAAATTATTCTGTAAATGTAAAATATGAGGCGGATGTACCTTGTAAGATCAATATAGAAATCAGAAAGCCGGATGGTAGTTGGTTTGGTAGTGGAAATAAAAATGTAGATGCTGGAAATGGAGTGGCTTCTATTAATATTTCTATGCCTTCTGCAACACCAGCAGGATCAAACTACTTCTATAAAGTGTATATGCACCGACAAGGGTACGATTGGAAAGATCCAGAAGCGGTAGCCATTGAACCAGTAATTTATTTTAATGTTGAAGATCCTATTGAACCGGCTATAAAATTATTGAATGTACCAACAGTAATAGCTGGGGATGCTAAAGAGATTGAAATTGAGTTTTCTTATGGAACATATGAGAATGGTACCTTAAAAATTCAATTATTAGATAAGGAGAATAATGTAATAGCCGATGAAGTTCGTACTGAACGTCTTGGTGAAAGAACATTAACGAGATCAATAAAGATAAATGCAGATACTGATATTTCTCCGTCTGATGACTATAAAATTGCTATTGAGTTTACGCCGGAAAATGGAAGTTTTGATAAGCTGACGGATGAAATTAGCAATATTACCGTGACTGAGGATATTACAGGTTTAGATGATATCAAAAAAAAGAATAAAGTACTAAAAGTATACCCTAACCCTGTTGAGGGAACTTTAAAAATAGTATTTGAAGAAGAAATCAATGATATACAAAAGCTTGAGGTGTTAAATATTAATGGACAAACATTAAAATTGATTTCTATTCAAGATGGAAAAACACTATCCGATATTAAAGTAAATGATTTATCATCGGGAACGTATTTACTGAGAGTAACTTCTGTAAAAGGAGTCTATACAAGTCGTTTTGTGAAAAAATAAATTTCAAATAGACTCATAATTTTCTCACTACAATGAATCCCAAGTAGAAGTTCTTTCATTTGAATTTCTACTTGGGATTATTTTTTATCAAACCTTGATTTGTATTTCGTTGTAGTTGAAAATATTTTAAATCTCGTAACTATCAAATATGAGTATAAATAGAATCAATTACCTTGAATTATAAAATGAAAACTTTTTGTTTTTAAAGGTCATATGATTGATAGTGATGTACTTAATCATTTTTTGATTATCTTAATTACATAATCATTACTATTAATTATAACCTAAGTATGGCCCAAAAACAACTCATACCTTACGATCAATTGTCTGATCGAGAACCTCATTATGCGATTTTGAACGGATTAGACTTAGTTGTAGTAAAATACGACGATGATATTTCGGTTTTTTATGGGAGATGCTTACACAGAGGTGCATTAATGTCTGATGGATTTGTTCAAGGTAATAACTTGATTTGTGGGGTACATAATTGGGATTATCGTATTGATACAGGAGTGTCTGAATACAATAATGAAGAAGCATTACAGAAGTTTACATCGGAAATAATAGATGGATTTGTCTGTGTAGAGGAAGATGAGGTGAGTGCCTATTTAAAAGAACATCCTCAACCGTTTAATCGAGAAGATTACCAAGGTTTGTATATGGATACACATCCTGAAGAAACCGAGCCATATACTTCTTACATCAAGGAGTTATCAAAAAATGGATTGAAAAATTATGGTCACCATGGTCCATCAACGAGTATGGGGGTGGATAGAAATAAGCTTCCTAAATGGGAGGATATTCAATTTCTTCCGGCACAGTTATCCAAGCGTCCATTATTAGATCACGAAGAAGTATCGACTGAAGTTATCATCGGAAAAAATGCGAAAAAGCCATTAAAGTTGGATCGCCCAATGTTTGTTTCTGATATGAGTTTCGGTGCACTTTCTTATGAAGCTAAAGTAGCCTTATCCAAAGGTGCAGAAATGGCAGGGACGGGTATCTGTTCTGGTGAGGGAGGAATGTTACCTGATGAGCAAGCAAACAATTCGAAATATTTTTATGAGTTGGCCTCAGGGAAATTCGGCTTCTCTTGGGAGAAAGTGAAGAAAGCACAAGCGTTTCATTTTAAAGGGGGACAAGGTGCAAAAACAGGAACAGGGGGACACCTTCCAGGGAATAAAGTCACAAAAGAAATTGCAGAAGTTCGCGGATTGAATGAGGGAGAAACTGCTATTTCTCCAGCGGCATTTCCAGATTTAGTTTCAGCGGAAGACTTTAAAAAGTTTGCTGATGAGGTTAGAGAAAAAACAGGTGGAATACCTATCGGTTTTAAGATTGCAGCGAGTCGTATTGAAGAAGATATTGAATTTGCTTTAAAGGTTGGAGTAGATTATATCATTTTGGATGGTAGAGGCGGAGGAACAGGTTCAGCTCCATCTATTTTGAGAGATAACATTAATGTGCCGACCATTCCCGCATTGGTCAGAGCAAAGCGATTTTTGGAAAAAGTAGGGAGAACAGATGTTACATTGATCATAACAGGAGGATTAAGAGTACCCGAAGATTTTGCAAAAGCGATGATGCTAGGAGCAGATGCTATTGCAGTTTCGAACTCAGCTTTACAAGCTATCGGATGTTTAGGAATGAGAGCCTGTGGTACAAATAATTGTCCTGTTGGAATTGCCACTCAAAAAGAAAATCTCAGAAGTAGATTATTAATTGATAAATCAGCCAAACAATTGGCAACATTCTTCCAAGCAAGTACCGACTTGATGAAGGTAGTTGCTAGAAGTTGCGGACATGCTTCTTTTCAGGAATTCAATTTTTCAGATTTATCGACTATATCATACGACATGTACCAATTAACCGGAATCAGATATGCAGGCATACAACATTCTTGATCAACACATCCATCAACTTTGTCAGGTTATCGCAAAGTTTAATCGAGCTTTTGTCCCCAAAAAGGCAGACGATAGCCATACCAACCTTCAATTTGATATTGTTGGGGAACGAGTCGTTGGTCGCTGGGTAACAACAGAAAAGAGAAAAGTAATCATGGGTTTCCATGTTCCTTCTCAGACGTTCCATTTGTATTCTGAGAATTGGAGCTCTTTATTTTCGTTAGAAACGATTGGTAAGACACAAGAAGAGATCGAAAATGCTTGGGAAGCCACATTGAAAGAATGGAATCTCAGTTTTTCAGAATTTATTGCTCCATTGCATTATGAAATACCAGTGTACGATTTTCTATCAACTCCTTATACAAAGTTCAATCAGAATGATATGTATTTATGGATGACCTATCGTGCTTTGGCCTCAGAAATATGTTTTGATGTATTGAACCATGTACAGGTAGAAGGAGAGGTACGCATTTGGCCGCATCATTTTGATACCGGAATTTATGTTGAAGCAACACCCAATGTAGGTTTAGGTTTTGGCCTAGCCATGAAAGACAGTATTCTCGAAGCATCTTATTTCTATTATTCTGCCTATGGATTGAATGGGCATAGCATTGATTACACCCAGTTATCATCATTGAGTATGGGCGAGTGGATAATTCAAGAACATTGGAAAGGGGCAGTGATTGGTATTGATCATACGACGAGGAATACGTTGCATCAGTTTATAAAGGAGGTGACGGAACAGTATATTTAGTATAACATCATTTTATTAAAAGGCATTCGAAAGGATGCCTTTTTTTGTTTTTAAGGGTAAAAAAAGATCATTTTTTGATGAATGATCAAAAGTCCATATCCTTGAACTTTTTGTCCATTTACTTTCTTTTTTCAACCTCCATATTTGTATCATCAAAATAAAACAAAAATAATTTGATGATGAAAACGATAGAAAAAATTACAACAGCATTTATAGCATTATTTTTATTCCTTCCAGGGTTAGAAAAATTCACAGATAAATTCTCTTATAATTTTGCTACTCAAATTAAGATGGCTCAATTGCCGTTCCCTAAGTTATCATTTGTGGTAGGACAAACGAGTGAGTTAGTGGTAGGATTTCTAGCCATCATATTATTATTCTTTTACAATAAATTGAAGCCTGAAATTCGACAAAGATTATTTTACTTCGTCAATATTATGGTCTTTCCAATTATGTTAGTGGCCTTATATGTTCATGCAGTACCAGAAGTGCCAACAGAAGTTTTACCTTTTGAATTTAGACCTCCAATATTAGCACTGTTACTAATATTATCTGCATCTATCAATCTTAAGGTGCATAACAGAAATGAAGTAAAAGCATAAATCAATATCAATTAGTAATAAATTAACCGGACTCCATTTTGAAAATTTTGGAGACCCTAAATCATACATTCAAAATAAAAAAAGATCATGAAAAATTTCACAATTCACACCATCGAAACAGCTCCTCAAAAAAGTAAATCAGAATTAGAAGCAAAGAAAAAAGCATATGGCTACTTACCTAATTTAACAGCTACTTTAGCCGAGTCACCTCAATTGTTACATGCTTATAATGAGTTACACAATTTATTTACACAATCATCATTCGATAAGGATGAATTAACGGTGGTTTGGCAAACGCTTAATGTTGAAAATGATTGTCATTATTGTGTACCTGCCCATACAGCAATAGCACATTCAATGAAAGTGGATCCAGCAATTACTGAAGCATTAAGAAATCAAACGCCTCTACCAACTGATAAATTAGAAGCATTACGCGCATTTACTGTAGCAATGACTAGAGAAAGAGGATTTGTAAGTGATGCTACTTTAGAGGCTTTTTATAATGCGGGTTACACACAGAGAAGTGTATTAGATGTAATCTTAGGAATGGCACAAAAAACAATTAGTAACTATACAAATCATGTGGCTAAAACACCATTAGACAAAGTTTTCGAACCATTTAAGTGGGAGAAATAATTGTTTTTGTTTTATTGGGATGGTATTTATTTATCATCCCTTTTTTAATCCATTAATTATGACATTGGCATTCGACATTTACGGTACTTTAATTAACACATCCGGAGTTTTTGATTCTATTAAAAAACTGATAGGTGAAAAGGTTGAGGGGTTTAATCAGCTTTGGAGAACGAAACAGTTGGAATACTCTTTCCGAAGAGCAGCAATGAACGATTATGTTGATTTCTCAGTATGTACAAAACAAGCTTTAGAGTATGCTTGCTTATTTTATAAAGTAGATTTGGAAGAACATCAAAAAGCTTCTTTGATGGAAGAGTATAAAGTTTTACCTGCTTTTGATGATGTAAAAAAGAATTTGGAAAGATTAAGATCTGAAGGACATCAGCTCTATGCGTTTTCTAATGGAAGTAAAGAAGCGATTAAGGGGTTATTGATAAACGCCGGATTAGTAGATCATTTTGATGGAATGATAAGTGTGGAAGAACAACAAGTCTTTAAACCATCACCCATTGTTTATCAACATGTGTTAGATGTAACTTCTTCTATAAAAGAAACCACCTATTTGATATCGAGTAATCCATTTGATGTATTGGGAGCAAAAGCTTTTGGTTTGCAATCTATTTGGGTACAACGTTCTAAAGAAAGTATTCTAGATCCGTGGGAATATCAACCGAATAGGATTATTTCAACCTTATCAGGTTTAACTTTTACAAAATGATGGGTATATTCCCTTTATGAAAATGGACGGTACAATAAAGTTTGAATACAATGGAAGAACTTTGATTGAGAAAGCGATCATCAAAGTTCCTTTTACTAAAGAAAGAGTGTTTCAAAACGAAGGTTGTTTCATATATATGAAAGATGCTTCTATTAAATTACATTCTCCTCAAGACAATTTGGAGGTGAAGAAAAAAGAAGCTGTACTATTAAAGTGTGATACTTATTTCTTAGAGTTTTTAGGGGAACAAAATCAAGGAACAGTAGAAGTGATTGCTGTTCATTTATATCCAGAATTACTCAAAAAGTTATATATAAATGAATTACCCAAAATTATAGAAAAAACAGTTTCTAATCCTCCAACAAAGTTGATAGAAGATGAAACTATTATTTCAAGGTTTATCGATTCATTAGATTTTTACTTTACCAATCCATCACTTGTGAATGAGGATTTATTAGAATTAAAAATCAAGGAATTGATTTTATTATTGATACAAACGAATAATGTTACCTCCGTTTTAGAATTGATTCATGATTTATACTCTCCTCGAACTGTTCAATTAAAAAATGTGATTGAATTGCATACATTTTCTAATCTTACATTGGAGGAGTTAGCCAAACTTTGTCATTTAAGCTTATCCTCATTTAAAAGAGAGTTCCAAAAAGTATTTGATGAAACACCATCAAAATATTTTACAACACAGAGAATTCTAAAAGCAAAAGAAATGTTGAGCAAAACCGATTTGCCTATTAATGAAATTGCCTATGAAATAGGGTACAATGATCCTTTATATTTTACGAGGATATTTAAAAAGAAGGAAGGGGTTTCTCCATCACAGTTTAGAGTTTAAATTATTTTTATATCCTTGAAAGAAATAAAAACTGACAATTCGAATCAAAAACTAATATGTTACAAATTAAAAACTTCTTTCGATGGTAGATTTTGATGAAAAAGCATCCGCTTGGCAGGACGATTTTAAACCTAAGTTTGCTCCTGGAGAAGACAAAAAGGAAGACGATGATGATTTAGAAATTGAAATAGATCTTGAAATGGATTGATATATAGAAGTTTACATCAAATGATTGTCGATATATAAATTTTTACTATTAGGGTATAAAAATTATCAATTTGATTTATAATTAGAGTCGCCGTAAGTTTGTGACATCAAAATAGAAAAACATATCAATCATAATCGAATATATAACTATGTCACAAATCGGAAAACAAATCGTAGACTTTAAAGTTCAATCATTTAACAACAACGAATTTCAAGCAGTATCAAAAGAAGACGTATTAGGCAAATGGTCTATTTTCTTCTTCTACCCAGCTGACTTTACTTTCGTTTGTCCTACAGAGTTAGAAGATTTGGCGAACCTTTACGAGGAGTTCAAAGCGACTGGCACAGAAATTTTCTCAGTATCTACAGATACTCATTTTGTTCACAAAGCGTGGCATGATACTTCAGAAACAATCAAGAAAATCAACTACCCAATGTTGGCAGATCCAACAGGAGTTCTTTCAAGAGGTTTCGACGTAATGATCGAGGAAGACGGTATGGCTGAAAGAGGTACATTTATCGTTAACCCAGAAGGTGAAATCGTATCATACGAAGTAGTAGCTGGAAACGTAGGTAGAAATGCAGAAGAGTTACTAAGAAAATTAAAAGCATTACAATTTGTTGCCGCTAACCCTGCAGAAGTATGCCCTGCAAAGTGGAAAGAAGGTAACGAGACTTTAAAACCAAGCATCGATTTAGTTGGTTTGATCTAAATCAAAATTTACACCCAAAAGTCTTGGATACAAAGCACTCCTATAACAGGAGTGCTTTTTTTTATTTAATTTTTTGAGGAAGCAAAACTATAGTAGTAATAAAATTTATTCACTTTTTCTGATAATACTAAGTACAAAACATTGAATACACCATTTACTGAATAAATACTTACTGTATTAAAACGAATATTGATATTTCTAATTTTATTAAAAACCTTCTATGAATCTAAAAATTCAAACTTCTCTATCTTTAGTACTAAGCTTATTTCTTGTATTTGGTTGTACTTCAACTGATGTGGACTCAATAGTGAATGATAGTAATTTGGTAGAGGAAGACTCGACTTTTATTCCAACTGATTGGACAGATGCTACCCATAGTAAATCAGCAGACCCTAACTTCGATGTAGTTTTCGAGGAGAACACTGTAAAAAGGTTAGATTTTGTAGTAACCCCTTCTAGGTGGCAAAGTATGTTAGATAACATGACAGAATTATATGGGACATTTGGTGTAGGTAACCAACGTCCTGGAGGTGGTTTTTCTGATGAAGACCCAATTTTTGTGCCTGCTGAAGTCTTTTTTGAGGATAAAGAATGGTATAAAGTAGGCATAAGGTTTAAGGGGAATTCTAGTTTAATGACTACTTGGCAAAATGGAAATCTAAAACTCTCTTTTAAATTAGATTTTGATGAGTACGAAGATGATTATCCTCAAATCGATAATCAACGGTTTTATGGTTTTAAAAAATTAAGCCTTAAAAATAATTATGACGATCAATCATTTGTGAGAGAAAAGGTGGCTGGAGATCTCTTTAGAAAAGCAGGATTGGCAGGGTCACATACTGCATTTTATACACTTTATGTAGATTATGGTGATGGTCCGGTGTATTTTGGTCTTTATACTTTAGTGGAAGAAGTAGACGATACAGTTATTGATACTCAATTTTCTGATGATGGAGGTAATTTATACAAACCAGATGGAGATGCAGCAAGTTTTGCTTTAGGTTCTTATGATGAAACGGAGTTAATAAAGAAAACAAATGAAGATGATCTTGATTGGAATGATGTACAGAATTTATATACTATTCTTCATGATGATAGACGTATAAGTGATGCTGAAGCATGGAGATCGGACTTGGAAGAAATATTTGATGTGCCTGTTTTTCTAAAATATTTAGCGGTGAACACGCTTATTCAAAATTGGGATACATATGGTAGAATGACACATAATTATCTTATTTATAATAATCCTGAAAATGATAAACTCACATGGATTCCTTGGGATAATAATGAAGCATTACAGGATGGAAAGCAAAGTGGAGCATTAGCATTAGATTTTTCTGATTTAAATACCAGTGAATGGCCTCTTATTGGATATTTATATGCTGATGATACCTACAAAGAACAATATGATATGTATTTAAAGGAAGTGAATGATGGTGTGTTTAATGCCAATACAATGCATGTTATTTATAATAATTATGCTACTTTATTAACTCCTTATGCTACTGTAGAAAACCCAGGTTATACATTTTTAAACTCAAGCTCAGATTTCTTAAATGGGATTGAAGAATTGAAAAGCCATGTGGAAAGTAGAAATACGGCTGCAGAAAATTATCTAAAATAATTAGTAGTATTCTATTAGAGGCATTTTTTTAAATAACAAAAGGAGATAACACTGAAGTCATCTCCTTTTGTATTTTTGTATAAAAACCTAAAAAAGGTAGTGCGTAAATTATTTGATTACACTTACTTTTATTGTGGTGATTCCGTACCCTTCAGTCGTAACACTTACTGTATTACCTTGTACGGGTAATGAAGAAATTTCTTCTTCGATGATAGAAGTCAAAGCAGCCTCTTTAATAGTTTGATTAAAACTGAAGTTCACTTTTTCTTCTGTACTGTTTACATTATAAAAACGGATCACTAAATCATCACTATCTTCCGCTTTTTTGATAGCTGTAATAACAATATTCTCGTTGTCAGAAGTAACAAATGTTGCTGTAGTTTTCAAACTAGGCTTGTATAACCTTTGTGGTCTAAATACCACTTCCATTTGTTCTGCATTTTGAATACCTTTTTGATTATCAATAATTCTATTGGCATTACCTTTTGATAAAGTGAATTCAAATTGATGATTACCTGTCTGAGGATATGGATTGCCTTCCCAATGACAGCTGTGTCTTGATGCAAACAAAATAGGTTGTAACATTATTTTACTTTTATCTTTCACATCATAATAATCTGCAGCAGCCACAGAAGATGTTACTACTAAAGAAGTGTTTTCTGATTTTGCACTAATCCAATTTTCAATACCTCTCGGATGAATATCTTTGTTTGGAGTGGTATAACTACCTTGCGCGCTACCACCTGCAGCTCCTTCAACTTCATCAGTCCCAACTTCTACAACACCGTAAGGTACTTGATATTCTACTGTTTTCATTTCCTTGTTTACAGGGAAAGCCATTCGATATTCTCTATACATGGTGCCTTCCCAGTTTTTAATATCAACAAGGAAATCAATCTTTTCTAAAGAAGTGTAGATACGAATTGTACCTTCAACTACAGCATCCCCAAGAGGGCTTCTATAAGAGTAATCGGTAAATAGAGGTCCTTTATTATTGATCGACCACTCAATATTTTGATCTTTCAATTGTTCAAAATCTTCGAACGTAGGATGTTGAACTTTCACAAATTCACCAGCTCCATTTCCTCTAGAAGTCATGTAAAACACCTCTCCACCTAGGAAATTAGAGGTATCAATTAATTCTTTATTAGCACCTTTATCAATTAAACTTTCAATACCACCATTCCCTAATTTGATTTTAAAGAATTTTGTCTCTACTTCTTTTACATTTTCTTTAGTCGTATTAGCCATTAGGGTATTTTTTCCTTCAACAACATAATAAGTTGAATACCCAAGAGCAGGGACATTACCTTTAAAATAAAGTGTTGCAGATTTTACATAACCACTTTTATACGTTTCTGAAGAGGTAACTTGAGAAACCACTTCTTTTCCTTGGTCATCAATTAAACCGATGTGCTTTATTTCTCCATCATTAAACTGAAGTTCTTTTTCGATAATATCTTCGTTCGCCCAGTTTAAATGATTAAATACAACTAGAGGAATACCCGATTTTTTAAATTTGATATTACCAGCAATCGCTTCAGCTTGCTTGTCATTAATTGCATTGGCTACATGTAAAGCATCATTGTACTTTTCCTTAAATTCAGCATCAGTAATATCTCCATTTTTACCACCCCAACCATGATCAGGATAGATTTTCTTTTCCCAAGCCTCGTACAATTCTTCTTGTGGATATAGACTCGCATTTGGAGCTATCAACTGTTGGAAAGAAGATAATTTCTCAGCACTCACTAACTTTCTATCGGCTTTTCTACTTAATAATAAAGCTTTTTGATGCGAAGGACCATGAATATATACCCAAAGGTTAGGACGTTCTCCTTTGATTGTATTTAGGTTTTCTGAATTCTGATAAATCAAATCAATAAAACGATCTGTCGTCATTAAATCAATTTTAGGAAGCACACATTCTGCCACATCACCATTGCTCGATTCTATATATTTGATAGAATTCCAAAGAGCAATCAAATCAGAATAATCTTTTGCAGGGCTCATATCCCAATCCGATAGAATAGGAATAATAGCCTTTGATTTATCTTTAGTATTGTATTCTTTCGTCCACTCTAAGCTTTTTTCAGCAATATGATTCACTCCTATTTCTAGCGTTTGGTTTAACCCAAGAAAATCTAAAGAATAATGATCTAAAGAGAAGGTAATAATCTGATCGCCATTCGGTGCCTCCCAATTAAAAATACCTTTTGCCTGACGGCTGATAACTAATTTATTGACACCTGATTTAGCCATAATTTGAGGCATTTGTAGTGTTCTACCAGGCACATCCATATTCCAATATGTATCCGCATCGTATCCGTCTAGTATTTCGGCTAACCATTTTTTACCATGATAAAACTGTCTTGATAAAGATTCTCCAGAATACATTTCCTCATATGGTTGGGTAAATGAAGCACCTACAGAAATTTTTTCTTCATTCAAAAGTTGAACAAATTCCTCTTTACTTTCTGGGTGTCTTTCAATGTATTCTTTAATCATTAAAGCATCTTCAATATCAAAGCTATAATCATCAGTTACTTTCGCATCTCTTAAAATAGGAGTGATCAACATAGTGTCACGTTCAACAATACATTTTTCAGGAGTATCCATCCAAGCAATATCCTGATGAGAACTATTCATCAAAGCAACTTTACCATCAACCATATTTTCTTTAGATAATAGTACTACGTTTTGTACCATTTTTGGCTCATGCTTGATGATAAACTCAGAATGATAAGTATCCTTATTTAAAGTGTTCTTGTAAGAAACAAAAGTATTGTCCTCGGGGCGGACAGTTAGGAAGGCATTGTTTTCTATTTTTCCTTCAGCAATTAAATGCCCATCAGTAGAAAATAATTGATAGCTTTTCCCCGATAGTTTTTGTAATGAATAAGGAAGTGAAACTTTTCCCAAGAAAGGAGTTTTATCAGAGCGAATTGAAAACTTTTGATTATCAATTACTAACTGAGCTTGAGTAGAGGTGTAACTTTTTGATAATGAAAGTGATGCTTCCACTTTTTGATTATCTACAGTACTTAATTCCCATCGACCAGACATCTCGTTTTTAGCCTTATCATAAATATTTTTATTGATATCCGTTTCCTTAAATGTCATGAACCAACTATGACTTCCAGAATGATCGCCTTCAACAGTAAATTTCGTTTCATCAGAAGTGATCATTTGTACAGGTACTTTTAAATACATATACCCATGAGCATCTTCATGCATATCAAGTTTCTTTACATAGAACGAAATCTGAGACCCGTCTTTATTAGTAATACTCCAACTTTCACCATTTGCTTGTTTAAAAGTAAATAAGGGAGCATCATTTATACTTAATGTAAAAGAAGGTGCTTTATGATTCACATCTAGACCTGCTAACCAAATGAACTCGTAAAAATCTCCGTTTTTTTGGTCAGATTTTGCCACCCATTCCATTTTATCGTTGGCACGAGCGATCAAACAATTGGTATTTACTCCAATTAATGAGTGATAAGTGAAATCATTTCCTGAAAGGGCCTTTGAATAGCCGTTGTTCATCTGACCGGTTTCAATGGCTAATTTATCAAATGTAACAGTTGGTTTCTCTACTTGAGCATACAAGTTGATGCTCCATAAATAGATGAAAATCGTTAATAATGTAGTTTTCATAAATTAAGGTTAATTTATTTAGTATGTAGTTAAGTGTTATTTGTACATAAATGTAGTGGACACTGTTACTATTCTGTATGACTGATATTATCATTTGACAATTGTTATCATAACTAATCCTTAAATCTCAAATGCATTGTTATTGAAAAGGAAAAGTGGTGCATGATTTATTTGTTATAGTTATTTCTTATAATGATATAAATATTATCACTTTGACTTATATCGATTATCACCGTAAGTTTGTATCATCAAAAATTCAAAAAGGAATTAAAAATTATCAATCATAAAAGAAATATAACTATGTCACAAATCGGAAAACAAATCGTTGACTTCAAAGTACAATCTTACAACAACAACGAATTTCAAACAGTAACTAAAGAGGACGTATTAGGCAAATGGTCAATCTTTTTCTTCTACCCTGCTGATTTTACTTTTGTTTGTCCAACAGAATTGGAAGATTTAGCAAACCTATACGAAGAGTTTAAAGCAACTGGTACTGAAATCTTCTCAGTATCTACAGATACGCACTTTGTTCATAAAGCATGGCACGATACTTCAGATACAATCAAGAAAATTAATTACCCAATGTTGGCCGATCCAACAGGAGTAATCTCAAGAGGTTTTGAAGTAATGATCGAAGAAGACGGTATGGCAGAAAGAGGTACATTTATCGTTAACCCAGAAGGTGAAATCGTATCTTACGAAGTAGTAGCTGGAAACGTTGGTAGAAACGCAGAAGAGTTACTAAGAAAATTAAAAGCATTACAATTTGTTGCCGCTAACCCTGCAGAAGTTTGTCCTGCAAAATGGAAAGAAGGTAACGAAACTTTAAAACCAAGCATTGATTTGGTTGGTTTGATCTAAACAAACACCACACCCATACTTTATACAAAGCACTTCTAATTAGAAGTGCTTTTTTTATATATCATTTTACTTTCTTATTCATGTATAGTCAAACCTTATAACTATATAAATAATATCACTTTGACTTATATATATAAACGTTGTAAGTTTGTATCATCAAGAAATTAAAAAAGGAATTAACCCCTTATCAAAATATAAATACCATATCATCATGTTAGAACAAGCATTAAAAACTCAAGTAACAACCTTTTTTGGTCACCTTAAAAGTCAATATACATTCGAAGTAACTGTATCAGAAAATCACCCAAGCAAAAAAGATATGATTGCTTTGATGGAAGATGTAGTAAGCTGTTCAGATAAAGTTTCTCTTAATGTACAAGAGGGAGAAGGATTATCAATGAATATTGTGAAAGACGGAGTGCCATCAAATATTACTTTTAGAGCAGTTCCTACAGGACATGAGTTTACAACATTATTGTTGGCTGTGCTTAACATGGAAGGTATCGGTAAAAATTTACCAGATCAAGCTATCATTAATAAAATCAAAAGTATTAATGAGGAAGTAGAAATTAGAAGTTACATTTCTTTGTCTTGTACAAATTGCCCAGAAGTAGTTCAAGCATTGAATGTAATGTCGATGAATAACCCGAAAATTAAACATCAAATTATAGATGGTGGTATTAATCAAGAGGAAGTAGAACAATTAGGTATTCAAGCTGTACCCACTGTTTTAGTCAATGGAGAGCAATTTCACGTAGGTAGATCATCATTAGGTGAATTATTGGGTAAGTTAGAGGAGTTGGTAGAAACATCTTCAGAAAACATCGAATCAATAGAGAAAGAATATGATGTTGTTGTTGTTGGTGGCGGACCTGCAGGTGTAGCATCAGCAGTATATTCTGCAAGAAAAGGTTTTAAAGTAGCCGTTGTTGCAGGTACAATTGGTGGTCAGGTGAAAGAAACAGTAGGTATTGAAAATATGATTTCGATTACAAAAACTACTGGTGCAGAGTTGACAGCTAATTTATATAGTCACTTAAAAGACTACCCAATTGATATCTTAGAAAACAGATGGGTAGAAAATGTAGAAGTGGTTGATGGATATAAGAAAGTCAAGACTTCTATGAATGAAGTAATTTCAGCCCCTGCTTTAGTGGTAGCGACTGGAGCAAGTTGGAGAAAATTGGGAGTAGCAGGAGAAACAGAATACATCGGTTCTGGTGTTGCTTTTTGTACACACTGTGATGCTCCATACTTTAAAGGTAAAAAAGTTGTTGTAGTCGGTGGAGGTAACTCTGGTTTAGAAGCAGCAATAGATTTATCGGGAATCGCTTCAGAAGTTACGGTTCTTGAATTTATGGATACTTTAAAAGGAGATCAAGTACTTCAAGACAAAATCAACGAATTACCAAATGTAAGCGTGATTACTAACGCTGCTACTAAAGAAGTAATCGGTGATGGTAAACAAGTAACTGCTTTACAATACCAAAATAGAGAAACAGAAGAAATTAAGTCTATCACAACAGATGGAGTTTTTGTTCAAATAGGATTAAAAGCAAATAGTGATGCTTTCAAAGATTTAGTAGAAACCAATAGAATGGGTGAAATCGAAATTGATGCTCATAACAGAACATCTCAGCCAGGTATTTACGCAGCCGGTGATGTTTCTATTGTACCTTACAAGCAAATTGTAATTGCTATGGGTGAAGGCTCAAAAGCAGCATTATCAGCTTTTGAAGATAAGATTAAAAATAAATTGATGTCAACTGAGGCGTCTTTAGCATAGATATTATTTTAACAGAAGGTTTAATTCAAGATATAAAGCCAGCAGTTTTACTGTTGGCTTTAGTTTTTTTTACTTTCTTTTTTCATCATCCCAATAATAATTACGTTTCTTTGTGAAAAATAGAATCATATATAATTATGTATAAACTGCAAAGAATTGATGGAGACCATGCTATTTTGGTTTCAACAGACGAAAATGTACCATTACTGAATCATTCTGGAGACCCCATCTTACCCGTTCCAGAAGAAGTAGCCAAGATGTTACTTAATGATTTCAAGAGAGGAGATATGTTTGATGAGGATGAAAATTTTATTCCTCAACGCAGTTATATTTATTGTAATTTAAGTTCACTTACAGCACTTAAGTTAGAAGATGAAGAGGCTTATGAATTAGATGTTACCGAGGTAATGCAATGGGATAGAGCTTTTAGACTTCAAGCTGATGGAGGTGAAGAATACGAAGCTATCAAGAGTTTGAGAGAATTTTTTGGAGAAGATTATGTTGTCTTACCTCTAAATTCTGCAGAAAGTGTAGAAGAAATGAAGGAAGAAGATAAACTTCCTGAACATATCATCAAAAAAACTCAAGACCTCTTAAATGGTTTTAACCTTAAAGAAACCATGGCTGTGGATATGTTATTAGAACATTTTGAAATGACATCTGTTGCTCTTGTTGTTTTATGGGTAAAACAAAAAATAAGCACTGATGAATTTACTTATGCAATGGTCTTACTTACAGGCTACTTTGATGTAGGAACATCATTAGAAGAGGTGAAGTCGGTGTATTGGGTAAATAATATGATAAAAAAGATGGAGCGTTTTGGTCAATACCTAGCTTCAGAAGATATATTTTAAAGAAGATTTATTTCTTACTAAGAAAACGGGAGGTTGATTTTACCTCCCGTTTTTTTATGCACAAATGTTACTTCATTCAATTTATTTGATATGTAAGTATTTTGATATTAGAGAATGAATAACAGGCAATTGTTGCCTTTTATAGTCAAAAACTAATAAAATGAGATGTAATGTTCTCTTTTATTTTTTGATGATTAACCAAAAATGATGGATTCAAAAAACAATAGTACTTTTAATTCTACTATCCTTATATCCATAAATTAAACCTTTCGTATATCAGTAAACACCTTTACCATACCTACTGATGAAGCCTTTTTTATTCATACTATCAATAGTTTTGACTTTACAAGTTAGAGGTCAAATACATACTTACCATCAAAATATTAACGACTTTACAGCTGATAATATCACATTAGATTATACCTCATCTACTGCGGTAAGTGATATTACTTATACCGCTGCAACCTCTCAAACATTAAGAGTTTCCAATGGGGCAACAGTCATATTGGATATTGGAGGATATACTTTAAACTTAAGAGGAACAGAGGAAAATACCGCTAATCTAAATGCGGTAGAAATTAGAGTTGATGTTGGTTCCACTTTAAAAATTATCGGAAATGTGGATGTAGGAGAAGATACTGATTTAGTAATCAATGGAACTTTTATAGTTACTGGCAATTGGACGAATGACGGTAGAGGAGCAGGAGATGCAGGAGATCTTGATTTAAACGTGGGAGAAGATGGTATGTTTGCCATAGGTGGAAATGCAAGTTTTGATTATTCCAATTATGATGGAGGTACTTATCCTCAAAATATTTTTATTGGTGGAAACATGTCAGTTACTGGAGCTGCAGGGGATTTTAGTATGGTAAATACGAATGAGTTTCCTTTTGGTACGGCAGCAATTGATTTTGCATCTTCTGATATTGTGATTGACTTGTGGGAAAATGTTGCCGTTGATACTTCTGATTTAGACAATGATCAAATATCAAGTACTCCACTAGTTAATCTTGTGATCAACACTGCCGACGGATGGGGGAATAAATACTTGAAAGTATCTTGCACAGATTTTTCTCAAAATGAAGTGGTTGTTCCCGATCAAACAGGAAACCCTATTTCAAGTATTTCAGAACTTCAAACTCTCATCCGACGCATTAAGTGGCGTGTATTGGATAATACTGTCAATCAGAAATTGGTCACTTATCATCATAATAAAGATGGAAAGACGGATCATATTAATACTTCTGAAAGAGAAGACATGAAAGGTTATCTACAAAAAAATAGAGTAGTTAAATTATCTTTTGTTGATAAAATAACGGATACAACAACTACCTACTCATCATCTAGTAGTAGATTGATGGGGGTAAATACCATAGAAGATATAAATATAGATAGTGATCTTGGAGATTTGCCTGTGTCCTTGTTATTTTTTGATGGATACATTCAAGGTAATAAAGTACTATTAAAATGGGCAACAGCCTCTGAATTCAATAATGCATATTTCTTGATAGAGAAATCACAAGATCAATTAAAATGGGAAGAAGTCATAAAGATTCACTCTTCCAACGGTAATTCAAATCATCGTCTGGATTATCAACATCACGTAAAAAGAGAAGATGCCACAACTTATTACAGGTTAATACAATATGATTATGATGGTTCATTTGAAATTTTCCCATCCATATTTATAAAATCAAAAGACACTGCAGTAAATATTTTTCCAACGATGCTTTCTAAAGCAAATACATTAAAAGTACGGTCAATTGGTCATAATTATCTTTTTCTATTAACTACTGATGGTAAAATGATCTATCAAACTAACTGGAATCAACAAAAGAATAAATTAGAAAAAATCTTGTTTCCAAGTGATATCCCAAGTGGGCAGTATATTATTATCATTAAAAGTAAATTATCAAATTTTCGTCAACATATTGTATTATACTAAGATTTCGATTTGGTTGGTAAAGAAATTGTTATGCAGTTGCTTACTTACTTACAAATCGACATATGTATTTAAATACAGCACTCATCTACTTTTCAAAAAACTAAAAAAGCTGTATTTAAGTCAAAGGGTATAACTTCTATGAAAATTTGCTTATTATTTATTATTGTTACTACATTTCTAACTTTTAACTTACAAGCTGATGATATACATAAAATAGGTATATCTTATGCTATCGATATTAATCATGAATATCAATTTGATAAAAGGACAGAAATCCCATTTCAGGAGATTCATCAAGAATATCTCAATTTAGGTTATCATACGGATGCTATTTGGATAAAAGCAGAGGTAGATGTATCTAAATCAACTAATGAATTCTTTTTTCGGATCGATAAGACGCTAACCGATAGTCTTACTTTTTATTCCCAAGAAGCTGGGTTTTGGAAAGAACAATTGGTCGGAATCAAAGTAGAGAATTCGAATACATATCCTTCTGGATATTATTTACCTGTACAACTTAATAAAGGACATAACACTTTTTACATCCGGGTAGTCAGCAACTTTAGTCATCTCTACGAGCTTTCTTTAGTCGATCGTCAATTAATAGAAAAATTTGACTACAGACAAAACTTAAAACATGGATTGTTATTAGGACTATTTATAGTCATTGTACTTTATAATCTATTTTTGGGAGTGAACTTGAAAGACTCTATTTATGCCTACTATGCATTACATGGGTTAATTATTATGTTATCACTTCTCTCTTTAGAAGGCTTTTTTAGCCAGAAATACTTAAATATCTCTAGTGATTACATCTACTTTATTATCACAATAAACGTTTGTTTAGCTAGTGTGATATCCTGTTGGTTCTGTATCAAGTTTTTAAACCTCCGAAAAACAAACCCTGCTTTTCATGTTATCATGATATCAATGATGGTACTCGACCTAGCGTCATTTGTTGGATTATTCATCATGCAAAAGTTAGGCTATCAAATTACCTATTATGCTCTGACAACGGTAACGACCATTTATTGTGTATTTGCAATGTTGACTGGTTTGATTTCATACCGACGAGGAAACGAAGTAGCTAAATTCTATCTAATGGGGTGGACGGTATACTTCATAGGGATCATCAGTCAGGCTTTTGTTTTATATGGAGTGATATCACCCACTTATTTAAATAAGAATTTTTACATAATTGCAATTATTTCAGAGGTGTTATTAATGTCTTTTGCTTTAGCAGATCGCTATAAAAAAATCCAGAAGAATCAACGAACATTAAAAGATAAGATCGCGAACAAACAAGAAAACTTAGATGTAGTTCTTTTGGATAATCGAAGAAGACAAAATGTGCAAGAGAAGATTATTGATCAACTAAAAGTGATTAATAAATCTGGAGAGATAGAGAAGGGAATAAAGTCTTTGATTCTAGAATTATCACATCAAAAAATTTCTGATGATAAGCAATTACATTTTCAAGAGAATATAGAAGAAGTAGATGTACAGTTTTTAAAACGCTTAAAACATATGCATCCACAGTTGACATCAACAGAATTGGAAGTGTGTTCTCTACTGAAGTTAAATTATAGTACTAAGGAGATCGCTTCTTATAGACAAACATCTGAAGGAGCTGTAAAAACAAATAAATCTAGGATTAAGAAGAAGATAGGATCAGAAGTGTCTCTAAATGAGTATGTTATGTCAGTGTAGTAACTTCATGAAAAGGGATTGTAACCTATTGTAACCCTTAATTTTAGATCTTTTTTAAAGCAATAATTAGGTTTGTATCATCAATAATTAGGGGGAACCTTCTAGTTGATATAAAAGTTACAAACATATTCTCTTGTAAGGAGAATATTTAAAAATATAATTGTTGTTTTCTTTACCACACAATTTAAAAATTATAATACAATACACAGAAAGTAATATACTATTTAATTCTATTTTGTAGTTTTTAAATAATCAAAAATAATATGTCGTGAAATGGAAGTCAGTAAATGACTTTTATTTGAAAAAAAAGGAGGGGGACTTTGTCTCCCTTTTTTCATGTTCACTTTTTAGTAATTGTATATACAAAAAGAAGAACACTCCTTTCTGTACTATATATAGAGAGAGTCTATTCGTGTTCTTATATTATGGAAGTATCATTAGCGATAGCTAATTATTTAAATTCAACTTTATCTAGAGTGGAATATAAGCTTTAATTTATGATGATGTTCCATTTTGGTCTTAGACTTAATGCTTCAATGAGGAGTAATTATTATTGTCTCTATTAGACAATAGAATGGTTAGTATAAAAAATAATATTAAAGAGTATTGATTATCATAGTGTTGACTTTTATTTAATGTAATTATTGTAAGAATATATTGTATTATTAAAAAGTGTTCTTACTTTTGCACTCGCCTTTCAACGGAAGGGCTTTTGAAAAGTGCTGAATAAAGGAGATAGATGTTATTTTAAAGTGGTCAAAAGATGCTTAAAAATACAGTTTTAGAGTTAACTAATTGATTTTAAAACGCTTCAAAAAAACTTCAAATTTTTTTCTCAAAAACATTTGGAAGTTTAAACTAAAAGTTCTTACCTTTGCACTCGCTTCTGGAAAACAGAGGTACACAAAAACTCTGAATGGGAGTTTTAAAAACTTGAAACATAGTTCATTGAGAGTAAAATCTCAGACGTTCTTTTGATGTATTGAAAAGTAATTACAAGATCAGCGAAAGCGGATCCCAAAAAAGAAAATTTCTTTTATTCGTAGAGACAGGTATTTAACAACATTGATCTGATTGTAGATCTAAAGATTTTTACAACGGAGAGTTTGATCCTGGCTCAGGATGAACGCTAGCGGCAGGCCTAATACATGCAAGTCGAGGGGTAACATGATTTGCTTGCAAATTGATGACGACCGGCGCACGGGTGCGTAACGCGTATATAACTTGCCTCGTACTGGAGAATAGCCCGAAGAAATTCGGATTAATGCTCCATGGTATCATAAGACAGCATTGTTTAATGATTAAAGATTTATCGGTACGAGATGGATATGCGTCCCATTAGCTAGTTGGTG
>NZ_JRYR02000001.1:2166367-2511990 GCF_000807855.2 Flammeovirga pacifica | reverse complement strand
CTTCTAGCTTCTAGCTTCTAGCTTCTAGCTTCTAGCTTCTAGCTTCTAGCTTCTAGCTTCTAGCTTCTAGCTTCTAGCTCGTATTTCCTTATTACTTATTAGTTATTACCTATTACTTAACAAGTTCTTTTCTTTATCAACAAAAAGTGGATAACTCTCTGATTTATCAAGACAAACCATCAAGTTATCCACAGACCAACATTAAATTATTTAATGTAATTTCTCTTTTTGACAACGGGTTTTTTTAGGTCTCCATATAACTCTTGATTTCTTTTTTCATAGGCTTCATGAGCCTCTTCAATCGTTGGATAGTTACCTAAATCAGTTCGTTTACCATCTTCATAAATGATGGCTTTAAACTTCTTTCCTACTTTGATAACACCTCTGTAACCATGCTTATTTCGATGATCCTGTAATCTTCGAAGTTCTTCCATGGTTTTCCATTCAAGATTTTCTTCTCTTAAATCTAAGCGATCACCATTAAGGTTATGGACAAAAAGTCGTTTATCTGATTCACGTTTTTCAAGAAATTGCTCTGCAATAAGTTTGTGCAAATAGATAGTCACATTTTTGTATTTACCATCTGGTTTAGGAAAGTTTCTTTGGAAAAAAACATATCCACTTGTATGGATTCTTAAGTTGTTTAATACGTCGAGTTCTTTCAAATAAGCATTGTTTTCTAAAAGATCTAATGCTCGGTGAGAAATGATTACGGTCTTCTTACTGTTTTTTAGTTTTAACTTACATAGCATGATATTTTGATTGTTGATGTTAGTTTATTGAACGATTGATTAATAGTAGAATGTTACGATTTTAGTATTTTTTAGTTTAATTTAATGGTAATTATAAGTTGTAAAACTTAATTTAAGGGATCTTTAGAAGCTTTTTATTTTCCCAATAACCGAAATGTTAGATCTTTCCGATATCAATTTTATCCTAGCAGGAATATTTTTCACTTTGAGCATATTGTATCTCTGTATTTATCTGATAACTGATAGAAATATTCAAAAACTCATTTATGGATTGATGAGTGGAAGTAGTGCAGCGTATATAATATTATCTACTTATACACACTCATTAATTGATCTCGATGAATATCAACAGTTTTCCACATATATGTTGGTAACTTATATGTTTTTGATGATGATAATTTTTTGGGCTGCTTACGAACTTTCAGAAAAAATATTTAAAAAGACGTATTTGTTTCTAGAATCACTATCAATTCTAATAATACTATTTATGTTCTTTTTCGGAGACTATTTCATGTACACCGATAAAATACTAGTAAAATCAATACAGTTAGCATCCGAAAAATATTATTATCTCAAAGGAGAACCACAAAATTTATTTTTTTTCCTTACCACTATATTTTATTTGAGCTGTATTTATTATTTCTCAAGGTTAGTTATACGTTCAATTCAATCAAAATCACCTAGAAAAATAGTCATTTCATCTTCAGTAAGTATACTATTTATCTTTAGTAATATATATGATGTATTTATTGATATTGGTATTATACAAAGTATTTTTCTAACAGAATATGCAGTTACAGCTATTGTGTTGCTTTTGAGTATCGATCTTTTATTAAATTTTTACTTAGGGTATCAAAAACAAACTGCCCTTAGTGTTATTACTAAAAGTTTTGAAGAGATGATTCAGAATATTGATTTGTATGTTTTTCGATATGATGAGAATGGTAATATCACTTTCTTCAATAAATTTTCAGAGAAAGAATTATCATTTGATGATAATAATCTACATCGTCCACTAGAAGAGTTTTTTACCATAGAAGAAAAAGAGGGAGATGATCTAAATTTTAGGCTAACAGTAAAAAGTAAAACTTATAAAGTAATTGAGGGAACAAGGGTTTCGGTATATTTATCACCAAAAAATAAAGAAAGTTACATTATTGGCTATGAAATTACACAACGTCTTACCCATCAAAAAAAACTTACCGAAACTTTAGATCAACTACAAAAAGTAACTAAGCAATTAGAAGAAGAAAATACATTTCTTAAAGAAACAAAGTTTAAAGGGAAGAATAAACCAAGTGTCCTTGTGGTAGATCATAACTTTTCTATGTCAGTAGAAAGTGAGATAAAAAGAATAGCAAACTATAAAAGTACGGTGCTAATTCACGGTAACGAAGGAGCCGGTAAAACTTATATTGCTAATCAGATTATCAAATATGGAGATCGATCTGAGAAACCTCAAATAGTCTATAATTGTCACTCAACCTTAAAATCGGTATTTAATACAAAATATTACGAAGATTCAGTATTTACACAAGGTTATAATAAAAGTATTCTTGATGTAGCGAATGGAGGTAGTTTAGTTTTAGAAAATATACATTATCTCTCTGATGATGATCAAATATATCTATTGGACCTTTTAAAACAATTGGACGAAAGTGATGACCAAAAATATGATGTGCGATTTATTGCCACAACAAACCAAAATCTGAGAAAACTTGCTACGGAAGGTAAATTCAATTTTGAACTTTATCATTTCTTGAGTATATATAGAATTCATTTGCCTGACTTAAAAAGAAGATTGAGCGATATTCCATATTTAGTTGAAGTATTTGTGGATAGTTATTGTAAGAAAAATAACATCCCACAATTTAAAGTATCTATAGCAACGATTAAAAAACTACAAGCATATCATTGGCCAGAAAATATTAAAGAATTAAAGTATATCATTCATAGAGCAATTAATAACTCAAAAGGAAAAACTTTAAAGTTATATCAGTTTGATGAATATATAGAAGAGCATAAAGAAGGTGAGTCTCAATTTTTATCTTTAGATGATCAAGAAAAGAAATATATCCTTAAAGTTTTAAAGTATTGTAACTGGAAAGTCAGTGGAAAAAATAGTGCTTCCGAACTATTAAAAATAAACGAAGCAACACTTCGATCGAAAATGAAAAAATTGGATATCAAAAAGGTTTAAATGCTCCTTTAAAAAAATAATAAGTGATTTTTCACGAAAAAAAGTCAACTTTTTAAATATTTGTAAAAAAGTTAAATTACTGTATAACAGTTTATTGTATTTTTTTTAAGTCAAAAAAATCAAAATAATTTATTTACAAATATTGTTTATTAATATTGCACAGGTCAAAAAATAATTGACTCAAACTAAAGCCCATTTATATATATGGGCAAAAACTAATTTTAACCTATATACCTATTCAATGTTATTAATAATTTTTCTACCCCTACTTTTGAAACCAAATTCATCCTAGGCCGTTAATGAAAATGAAATCGCCGGAAACGAGCGGTTTTTTAAACGAAAGAAAAATTATTCAAACGATTGAATAGTTTTTATGGAAGATTAAAATTCGCTAGAACAAATTTATTACTAAACATAAATATTACTATGAAAAAGGAAATCAAAAAGTACCCTGCTATCCCACAAGAGAGATTGGAAAAATACCAGGATCTTTGGAAAAACTCAACAAGTAGAGATGGTGTTCATCCAGACGTGAAGGCGCACTTGGAAAGAGTAAAGACAATGGGTGGCGGTCAAGGTATCGAATTCTTGAGTAACATCAACAAAGATTACCTAGGTGCTTTTATGGCTCCATTCTCTAGAGACTTGGAAGAAGCAGATATCGCAATTATTGGTATGCCATTCGAAAAGTCTGCTCCTATGAATGCTTCTCATAAATATGGTCCAAAAGCATTAAGAGAATTATCGAAGAACTTCATGGGTACAACAGAGCCATGGATTAACGGAGAGTTCGATATTCCTTTCGATTTCGCCAACATCATTGACTACGGTACAATAGATACTTATGGTCAGTTTGATTTATCAGGTGAGATGGAGCATGCCATTGAGCATTACAGAAAAATTGTTTGTGATAATCATATCATTCCTTTCATGTGGGGTGGTGATCACACGGTATCAGTAGCTCCTTTGATGACATTAGGGGAAACTTACGGTCCACTTTCAGTAATTCACTTTGATGCACATTATGATTTGGTAACGGAAGCTGACTTCCCTTATCCATACCACTCAGGTAACATGTTTACTCAGAACTTTGCGAAAGGTAATGTAGACCCTGAGAGAATGATTCAAATTGGTATTAGAGGTAGAATGACAGGTCTTGTGGGTGGTCACGCGAAAAACTTTGGTACGAATGTATACTTCGCTGATGAAGCAAGAGTAATGTCTCCAAGAGAAATGGCTGACAAGATTATTGAGGTAGTGGGAGATGGTCCTACTTATATCTCGTTGGACTTGGATTCATTAGATCCAGTATACAATTCAGCTTCTTCTGCTGTTGAGCCATTCGGTTTAGATGCCAACTGGGTGCACGATGTTCTTAAACTAGTTAGAATGTCGGGTAAAGTAAACCTAGTAGGTGCAGATGTTGTAGAATACGCTCCACAAAATGACCCTGCGAAAACATTCGGTTATATCGCTGCTGGTCTTAGCTGGAAAATCCTTTGCTGGTTAGCAGCAGATGTGAAACGTAGAAATGGTGGAGAAAATCATCCTACAAACTGGCCACAAGCGTTTGGTAACGTTACACTTTAATCATCTAGAATTTTAAAACATTAAATATATCATGGCAAATTTCTTTTCATTAGAAGGACAAGTTGCAATCGTAACAGGCGGTACTTCAGGTATCGGTTTAAAAACTGCTGAGCGTTTTATCGCTGCAGGCGCTAAAGTAGTGATCTCAGGTCGTAAAGACGGAACAGAGATCGCGGAGAAAATCGGCGCTACCTTCGTTCAATGTGATGTTTCTAGTGCGGAATCAGTAGAAGCGATGGTCAATAAAGCTGTTGAAACATACGGAAAAATTGACATCCTAGTAAATAATGCTGGTGCGAACTTCGGTTACGACACAATGATGGAAACAGATATCGAAAACTTCGATAAAAACTTTGCTATCAATACTAAAGGTGTTGTTCACGGCATCAAGTTCGGTGTACCTCAAATGAATGATGGTGGCCGTATCGTCAATGTAGCCTCTGCTGCTGCAGTTCAAGGTGTGGCTTATTTAGCACCTTATGTAGCATCGAAATGGGCTGTAGTAGGTATCACAAAAACAGCTGCTGTAGAATTGGGTAGCCGTGGTATCAGAGCCAACGTAATTGCACCAACTTCGGTGAATACACCAATGGCAAACACTCCAGAAGGTCAACCACAATTGAGAATGGAGCACAAAGCAGTACCTCTAGGACGTATTGCAGAGCCGGAAGAAGTAGCTTCATTGATTCACTTCTTATCAGCTAAAGACTGTGATTTCGTAAACGGTCAAGTAATTGGTGTTGACGGTGGATTTACTGCTGGTATGAGCATCGATGCTTACAATACATTAGCTGCTGAATAATTTAAAAAATATAAGTGGGCGTGGTACTGCCACGTCCCATCAAAACATAATCTTACAAATTAAAAAATTACTACTATGGGAGCACAAGGGAAAACAAAATCGACAAATGCAGACTTCTTACATTTTGCATTAAAAAAGACTTGGATGGCTGCAGGTGCATCAGAAGAGCACGGCGATGCTGTAGCAGATGCCTTAATGTTAGGTATCCGTCAAGGTAAATTAAACCAAGGGTTAGGTGTTTATGAAGCTATTGATATCATGAACCAAAGAGGTTTGTTGGATATTAAAGCAGAGCCAGAAGTTGTTGGTGAGGGAGATACTTGGGCATCAATTGACGGTAAGCGTTCTTCAGGATACTGGACATTGACTAAGATGGCGAACATGGCGATCGAAAAAGCAAAAAAGCATGGTATTGCTATTGTATTCGGTCATAATCACAATGATGCGGGTTCATTCGGTGCTTATGCATGGATGGCTTCAAAAGCAGGTTGTGTAGCATTAACTTCAAACAACTCTGTACCAATGTGTTCACCTCTAGGTGGTATGTCAAATACAATTTCAGTACCTCCTCTAGATGGTATCGGACCAGCAGGTGAGAAGCCTCCAGTATGGATGTCAACTAAACTTTGTGAGTGGTACGATGCGGATACTGCACAAGCGGTTCTTCAAGGTACTAAGCTGAAAGGTGATTATGTAATTGATCCTGAAACAGGTGGTTTATCAAATGATTTAGCCCCATATGCTCAGCCAATCGAAGGTTATGGTCGTGTATATAACCAATCGGCTTTCCAACAGTTGTCAAACCCAAGGGTATACATGATGAACTTATTCAACGAATTACTTTCAGGTATTATTAACCCGGGCGGTATCATCACCCCTGAAGTTCCATCTTTAGGTGATATTGTAGATGGTAAAGCAGATGGTACTTCAGTAGGAGGTTCTTACTTCTTATGTATCGATCCTTCAGTATTTGGTCCATTGGGTGATGTATTGGCGAAATCAGATCGATTTGCTCAGGCAATCGAAGATTCTCCAGCTCGTCCAGGTCAAAGAAAGCCAGGTATGCCAGGTGCTAGAGGTTATGAATCAATCATTAAAGACGAGGAAATCGTTGAAGTATTAGATTCTCACTGGGAACCATTTTTTAAGACACAAGCAGGCCGTTACGGTTTCACTGAAGAGAGCTTAAGAGCAGAGTGGGAAGCGCAAAGAAATAAATAATTAAATAGAATATTCTAGAGGTTGTAGGGATGAAGTATTCCTTTCGTAAGGACGTAGCAGTGCTACGTCCCTACAACCATCGGATAAAAATATAGAAAATGAAACTTCTTGAAAACAAAGTTGCTCTAGTAACAGGAGCAACAAAAACAAAAGGTTTAGGTAGAGCAATTGCTGAGAAATTGGCAGAATTAGGGGCTAAAGTAGTTTTAACTGGCCGTAAAAGCTCTAAAGAGGGGATGGAAGCAAACGTTGCAGCAATCAAAGCAAATGGTGGTGAAGCAATGGGTGTTTTAGTAGATGTTTCAGATGCAGCTCAAGTAGATTCAGCAATCCAACAGGTTTTGGATGCATATGGTTCTCTTGATATCGTAGTGAACAATGCAGGTGTGGGTTTTGGTTCTGCTTTATTGGACGAAAACACTGACAAAGATTGGGATGCAAACTACGCTGTAAACGTAAAAGGTGCTTTAGCAGTTTGTAAAGGTGCTATTCCTGCCATGGAAAAATCTGGTGGTGGAGCGATTGTAAACGTTGCTTCTACAGCGGGTATTGCAGCAGGTATGGGTATGCCTTATCCTTATGTAGCTACAAAACACGCATTAGTTGGAGCGACAAAAGTTTTGGCTATTGAGCAAGCGGCAAAAGGTATCCGTGCAAATGTTGTGGCTCCAGGTGCAATCAATACAGACATGTTGCAAGAAGCTTATAAGGCGATTGCAGAAGCTGAAGGTTGTTCGGTAGAAGAGGCTGCAGCGAAAGAAAATGCAGGTATTCCATTAGGTCGTCCTGCAGAGCCAAGTGAAATTGCAGAAGCAATTGTATACTTAGCATCTCCTGCAGCGAGTTACATTACAGGTATTGTATTGCCAGTTCACGGTGGTATGGCGCCAGGTTTATAAGATCTTATTTAGCATCATCGACTCTTAGGAGTTGATGATGTTCTCAAAAAATCATTCAACTATGTGTAACAATACAGAAAAACCCGTTTTAAAGTTCGAGACTCCAAAATTCAATTATGATGAATTGGAACAGCAACTTAAAGATTATGAAGCAAATCCAGAAGGATATAAACATGATGGGCCTTCAATTATTTCTGTTCGTCAAGGGATCCGTGCCGGAAGAGGAGGGAGTGTTGCAGTTGGTGGTTGTTTGCTTCATCATAATGAAGTGATCGCAGAAAATATGTCAAAAGCCAATGCACCTTATCACCGTTTAGATCTTCATGCAGAAATGGTCCTTCTAAATGAATTAGAAGACAGATTGTGTGATGACAAAACACCGAGAATGAGAGACTATACGCTGTTCACTTCTCAAGAACCTTGTCCAATGTGTTTAGCAAGAATTTGTTTTAGTCAAGTAGGAAAAACTTACTATGTCTACAGAGATGGTAATAGTATTGAAGCAGGAGCTCAAACCAACTATGAAAGAATGCCAGAAGGCTTTCAAATATTAGGATCAAGATTGGTTGTAGAAGAAGCAGATTGTTCACCGAAGTTGAAAGAAATTGCACGTCAGGTATGGCTTAATTCCATAGATCATTGCGTGGATGAATGGTTAGAAAGATATTAATATGGCATTACAAGAAATACAACAACCTAGAGATTACACCTACTTTCTGGATTATGTAAAACATTTAGGTATGCTACTTTTTACAATTAGTATGACCACCCCAGTTTTGGGATTGATTGTTTTTGATGTGGAAACAGAAATTGTAGAAGGAGAAAAAGTGATTGATTCTCAATTGATTTGGGATAAACCATTTCTTCCATATGTAGCTGGTTTCTTAATATTAGTCATCCATTGGTTTAAATTCGTCGAAGTACATCATTCGATGAGATCTACCAACCTCAATCAGATATTAATCACCTTTGGTTACTTCTTTCTCCTGTGTCTCTATCCTTATTTTGAAATGAACATTGAGTTCACTTCAGATCAACCTCATTCAAGAGCCATTTTTAGTGGTGTATGGGGATTATTAGGCATCTTTTCGTATTGGAAACTGCATCATGCAAAGAAAAATGATATGCTTAAAGAGGATATGACCAATGAAAGAATCAAGGTGTTATCCAATGAAATTTTAGCTGACCCGGTAGTAGCGTTAGCTTGTATAGGTTTATCATATATCAGTTTCCTCGCTTGGTTAGCAGGCATGGTTGCTTTAGTACCAATAGCCAATTATTTATTAGCAAGAACTAGCATCAGAGCTGGTCATTAAATATTACTATGAAACATTTTATTTCACTATTCACTCTTCTTCTTTTATCAAACTTCATTTTCGCACAAGAAGAAATAGACGCTTCAAAGCCCACGAACTTTTATACGCAGCTGTACAACCACTTAGAATACAACTATTCTAAAAATGGAGCAGATACATATGGGTATAGAGCCGAGTTTATGTTTGCACCAAGTGAAGCACACTTGATCTTAGCAGAGATGCCTTTATTGCATAATACAGAGACCGGTAAAACAGGCATTGGAGATTTTAGAGCGAGATATTTTTATCTCCCCTATAAAAACTATGATAAGTTCTTCGGAGCATTTGGTCCATCGGTAGACATTTTTGCTCCTACAGGGAATTACGATCATGGTTTAGGATCTGGAACTTGGTTAATACAACCTGGTGTTACAGTAGGTTTAATGATAGCAGATTGGATACAAATGTTCCCAATTCTTTCTTATCAGTACACTTCTTCACCGGTATTAGAAAGACCAGGTTTATTTCAAGATTCTCAACACGGAATGTCGTTTCAGATCATCACTCCAATTATTTTGAGTGAGAAGATGTTCCTTCAAGTTACACCAATTTACACGGCAAGTAACATAGGAATGGAAAGAAACGACCGTTACATACAAGAATTTATTGCACAATACGCATTATCAGATAAGCTACAACTTAGTGGTTTTTACAGAGGAGTATTTAAAGATGATAATCACACTGCTCGTTTGGCCCTTGTAGTCTTTCTTTAAGAATCAAAAAACATTAAATAGATAGAATCATGAGCGATATCAAAATGAATCCGTTGTTAAGCGTTAAAGATGGAGATTTATACATCGAGGACGTAAACACTGTAGAAATTGCAGAAAAATTTGGTACTCCTTTATTTGTAGTATCTGAAAATATCTTGGTTAAAAATTACCTTGCTTTCCAAAATACTTTCCAAAAGTTCTATCCTGAGGGAAGAATTCGTGTGATGGCTGCGGTAAAAGCTAATCCAACAGTAGCAGTAAGAAGAGTATTAACTCAAGCGGGTTGTGGTTGTGATACTTTTGGAGCTGGTGAATTAGAAACAGCTATCAGAGGTGGAGTACCTTACGAAGATATCGCTGTAAACGGTTCAATTAAATCTGATGATATTATCCGTAAAGCAATTGATCTAGGTATCCATATTGTTTTAGATAACAAAGATGAACTTGGTGTTTGTCAAAGAATCGCCAAAGAATTAGGGAAAGAAGCACATGTGATGTTGCGTATCAAGCCTTATATGAAAGACTTGGATGAGCCTTCAGACTTTTTCCCTGCTCGTTTGATTCGTGAGATGACACAAACAGTAAAATATGGTATTCCTACTTCTGAGGTAAGAGAAATGTTACCTCAATTTGCTGATTGTCCTAATGTGAAATTGGTAGGTGTGCATACACATGCTGGCCGTCACTCTAAGAAGCCTATTTTCTGGCAATCTTTAGTTCAATCTATTGTAGACATGATCAAGGAAATTCATGATGGTGTAGGTAATAACTGGTCTCCATCTATTGTTTCTGTTGGTGGTGGTTTCCCTTCAGACATGGATAAAGAATCTCGTGTAGCAGTAACAGATTATGAAACACCTCATATGGAAGATTTCGCGAAAGTAATTACGGAAACTTTCAGAAATGGAATGAAAGCAATCGGTCTTTCTTCAGACGGTGTAATCTTAGAAATTGAGCCAGGTCGTGCAATGTATAATGAAAGTGGTATCCACTTATTTAAAGTACATAACATGAAGCATGAAACGGCTAATGGTATGGATTACCAATGGGCTGAAACAGATACCTCGGAGACTTTCTTAAGTGTAGGTGGTTTAAATGTAATTCCTCCATTTGATTTGGTAGCTTGTAACAAAGCAGATAAAACATATGATACTCCTGTGGATGTTGTGGGTATCACTTGTAACTACGATTGTTTAGCAGAGCAGTACAAAATGCCTCAATTAGAAAAAGGTGATACGCTTGCGTTTTTAAATACAGGTTCATACATCGAACCTTATACTTGTAACTTTAATGCTTTACCACGTCCTGGTATGGTGATGGTAAAAGGAGATACAGTAGAGTGGGTGAAAACACCAGAAACACAAGACGAGGTATTCTCTAGACACGTTGTTCCAGAAAGATTGAAAGACATTTAGTCATTTGATATAAATATAATAACATCATCAACCCAGGACTTAAGTCCTGGGCTTTTGATGCCTAAAAATAACCTCTCTATTTGATTACTAAGAAGAGAATGAAAAATATACTACTATGTTTATGTTGGCTACTAACCATTCCTGTATTAGCTCACCATCCTGATAATGCATCAGGTACTTTTGAGTTAGATTGGCATACTAGTCAGATTGATAAAACCATTGCAACAGGCGTTTTCCAAACGATGGGATTGAGAGTGGATAATGATCCATCAAGAGCAGGGGTGAAAGAAGACGGAGGAGAAAAAATACTTTACGGTATTGCCTTGGGCTTTAGTATTTCAGATCAGTTTGCTTTTGATATAGATCAACAAGTGAAAGTAACTGTGGAGTTGAATGCAAGTAATTTGAATGAGTTTTTCTATGCTTATGATAGAAACGGCGTTGTTGAATCTGTGCATAGAATTGAAATTCCGGAAGGAACAAAAGGATGGCAAAAGTATGAGTTTGTATTAGACAGAGCTCGATTTGCTAATAGAGGGTATGGCCAAACAGATTTTGCTATTTCAGCAGGTTTGGATATGTCTAATAAGCTTCTTTTTATTCGTGATATTCAGTTTGAATTGATAGGAGATGCTACGAAAAGAAATGCTAAAGGTAACCTTCAGTTAAACCTATTTGAAAAGAAATCTAAAGAAAGAGTAGCAGCACAAATTGGTTTGTATGATGCCACTGGCAGAATGCCTCTTCCAACAGAAAGTGCTATTGAGTTACAATTCTTTGAAACAAAAGTGAGATCTGTAGAGATCAGAGAAGAACTAGATCAAATCAATTGGCCAAATAAGAATCACTATACGATGTATATTGATGGTTTTTATCAAGCAAATATCCCTGCAGGAAAATATACTTTGGTAGTAATGAAAGGCCCCGAGTATCCCATTCTTCAGAAAGAAATTGAAATTAAAGAAGGAAAAGATAATGCGATCAATATTCATATAGAACACCTATTGGATATGCCTTCTAAAGGATGGTACTCTGGTGATGTTCATAACCACTTCTCTAGACAAAATGCTACAGCAAATCCTAATCAGATTGCACATGCAAGAGCTGCAGATTTACACATGCACTGGCTCTATGCTTTAGGAAACTCAGTGACGACTCACTTTGATCAATATGCTTGGGGTAAAGAAGGGCAATACAAGGAAAAAGATTACTACATCGCCTCAGGGCAAGAAGACCCTAGAACAGACTTTTTAGGTCACGTTTTAGCCATGGGGCAGGATGAATTTGTTCGTTATCCTGATGAATACTTCCACTATGATAAAGTATCTAAAGAAGTACACAAACAAGGTGGAGTTTTTGGTGTAGCACATATGGATTTTGCTCAGTTCCAACAAAATATTGCTTTGGCTATGTTGGCTCCTGAAAATGAAATTGACTTCGTCGAAATATTCCAATACCATTCTTTAAACTTAAATGACTGGTATGCTTTCTTAAACTTAGGGTTTAAATTAAGTGCGGCAGCCGGTTCAGATTGGCCTTATATGTCATTACCAGGATCAGTTAGAACATTTGTAAAAGTAGATGGAGAATTTACTCCTGATGCTTGGAATAAAGCACTTCAAGAAGGAAAATCTTTTGTTTCTAATGGTCCAATGATTGACTTTAAAATCAATGGAAATGATATCGGTTCAACTTTAAAAGTGAAGAAAGGAGAGACGTTAACAATCAAGGGAAAAGGCTACATCGTTCCAAGTTGGGATTTATTGAAATATGCAAGCATCATTGTAAATGGAGATGTGGTTAAAGAAATCGAGTTAGAAAAAGGGCAAAAGGAAATTGACATTGAATTGGAAATTCCTGCCGATAAAAGTTGTTGGGTAGCAGTGAAAGTACATGGAGAAAAAGCACATGATATTGTGTTCCAAAGTGACTTCACTAAACGTATCCAAGCACATACTTCTCCGATTTATATTGAGGTAGATGGGCAACCCACTTGGTCTAAAGAAAAAGCACCTCAGATTATTGATATGCTTTTAGACAGAATGGAGCAAGTGAAAGAAATGAAGTACGAGAGACATGATAATGAGGCTTGGGAAAGTCCTGATCGTACAGAAGAAATGTTAGATGCTTTTCGTTCTTATTTAAGAACATGGATTGACCAGACGAAAGAGTATTACATCAATAGAAAAAAAGAAATTGTGAGACCATAAATGAACTAAACAAATGAGCACACAAGAAAAAATGAACTGGAAACCGTTAATCGTAATCATCCTCTCGATGGTGATGATGTACATTACATCCTTTAGTATTAACGTTTTGATTGCACCTATTGTACAAGATCTCAATTGGTCGGTATCGGGTCTACAAATGGTGATCGTGTCAGCGTCTTTAATTGCTGGTACTTTGATGGTTACCGCAGGACGTTTAGGCGATAAAATAGGGAAGAAAAAAGTATTTATTATCGGATCGATCATTTACACAGTTGGTCTTACGATAGTGGTTTTAGCTCCTAACTCTACGATATTTAGTATTGCATGGGCATTGATATGGCCTTTCGGAATGGTATTAGTCATTCCGACATCTATCGCATTAATTATGTATTTCTACGATGGATCTCAAAGAGCTTCAGCTTTTGCCATTTATGGAGCAGTATTATCTATTATCTCTGCTTTAGCACCAGTAATTGTTGGTTATTTAGCTTCTGTCGTGTCATGGAGAATCGCTTTAGGTTTATCACCTGCATTTGGTGTATTGACGATTTTAGCTGCATTCACCTTACCAGAAACAGAAAAAGATTCATCCATTAAAATTGATATCCTATCAGTAGTATTATCAGTTTTGGCTTTCGGTACTTTCTTGATTGCAACAACAATGGCATCAGAGTTTGGTTGGTTAATGGAAAAAAGACCATTTGATGTCGGAGGGACGGTCATTCCTTTAGGTGGATTATCTATCGTACCTATTATGTATGCTATTGCCGTGGTTTTATTGATTGTTTTCTTTAAGAGAGGAGCAGCGTTGACAGCCAAAGGAGAAACACCATTATTGAGTGCTTCAATTTTGAAAAACATTCCTTTCTCTATCGGGATGACAATTCAAGCTTTATTGTACTTCTTGATTGCTGCAGTATTATTTACCGTTTCAGTCTTCGTACAATCGGCTGCTGGATTAGATTCGTTTGATACGGCATTAACAACATTACCAATTTCTATTGGTGTTGCCTTCACAGCTTTCGGTACAGCAAGTTTAGGAGAGAAGATTTCTCCGAAACTTATCGTGATTGTTGGCTTTGCGATTATTCTAGGAGGATCTTTCTTATTGACACAACAAACTTCTGTTGAGATGACTTGGATGTCAACGATATCAGGAGCGTTAGTATTCGGTGTTGGTTGTGGTTTAGTGATGGCACAAATTGCTACATTAACGATGATAAAAGTACCTTCATCTCAAGATGGAGAAGCTTCTGGATTATCAGAAACAATGAAAGAAATTGTAGGGCAAGGTTTTGCCATTGCCTTCGCAGGATCCATCTTATTCGGTTCGGTGTATTCAAATATGGTAGATGGTTACGAAACGACTGAAGAACTTCAGTTATCGGAAACAGCCAAAGAGGAAATTGTCATCGAATTGGAAGATACATTTATGGAAATTACTCCTGAGGAAGAGAAAGCTTGGATACAGGAGGAGTTACCAGAAAAAACAAAAGATGCGTATCAAGAGATAGTGAATAATTCTGCAGAGAAAGCATTCACAGATACATTTATGATCATCAGCATCTTTACGGTGATCTCGTTGATATTAAGTTTCTTCCTTCCTGGTAAGGAAAAATAAATTTAATAAACCATAGAGGTTGGCTCATCACCTGATGAGTAAACCTCTATTCTAAAATACTACTTTTAGTAAAGTTTGAAAAAAACGCCTCTTCGAGTAGTGGTACATTTATCCTAAACATAAAAGCAAATGAAACAATTTAAAGGTGTATCGATCATCGATACAGACGGCAAGAAAAAAGAATTTATTATTGGTGCTCCTTTCTTAGGCGATGAAGCAAGAGAGATTGAGGAGGTCTATGTAGAAGATTGGCATCAGTATCCTCTTGTTATTGTAAAAACAAGCTTAGGAGAACAACATTTTGCTGATGTTGAATATGAAATGTTGTACGAAGAATAACAGTAAATTATAAATCATACAATCCACTCAATCCAAGCATTCAAAACTTATTATGAAATATCAAAAATTAGCCTTTTTAAAATCAGGTAGCCCAAAATCAGACGAAGCTTTTCAGTTATTGACGTCAGTACATAAAAACTATGCAGTCGATGAGGCCGATGTAGTAGTTGCTTTAGGTGGTGACGGCTTCCTTTTACAAGTACTTCATACGTATCCTGATTTAGATAAACCTGTATTTGGTATGAACAGAGGTACACTAGGCTTTTTATTGAATGAATACAAGGATGATGTAGATTTATTAGAACGAATCAATAATTCTCAAGATGTGCATTTATGCCCTATTTCTGTGGATATTGAGGATGATAAAGGAGAGCATTTTCATTACAAAGCCTATAATGAAGTGTCGGTCATCAGATATTCTGGGCAGAGTGCAAATCTTGAGATTTCTGTCAATGGAAAGGTAGCTTTAGACATGTTAAATGCTGATGGAGTTTTAGTGGCAACACCAGCAGGGTCAACAGCTTATAACTTTTCTGCCCATGGTCCTATCATCCCTTTAAATGCAAATTTATTGGCTTTAACACCAGTATCACCATTCCGTCCAAGACGTTGGAAAGGCGCATTATTACCCAATGATGTAGTGATTGAGATTAAAAACTTAGATCCACAAAAAAGACCAATTGGTGCAGCGGCAGATGCTAAAGAAGTAAAGAATGCAGTACATGTAAAGGTGTGGCAAGACAATAGAGATACGAGGCACTTATTGTTTGATAAAGATCAATCGTTGGAAGATCGAATTCTAAAAGAGCAATTTAGTATTTAATTTATCATGAGATTTCTGCAGTGTTCAAGCGTGATTTTTTTGATATTGATTCCTGTTTTTTCATGGGGTCAAGACTCTTTGTCGTGGCCATTGGATAGCTATCAAGATAGACGTTACAAAGAAAATTGGAAACTAGAAGATTGGTCAATTCGTGATACTCAATCCAGAGATTGGTCCGATAAGATTAAAGCTGTTCCATTATCAAAAAATAAAAAGATTTGGGCTTCGTTTGGTGGACAAGCGAGGGTGAGGTATATGCCAACGGTAAACGAGGAGTTCCAATCGCCTAATTCTGGTTTATTTACTCTTCGTTTGAGAACACATGCGGATATTCATTTCGGTAAAAACTTTAGAGTATTTGCTGAGGGAATTTATTCGAATACGACCAAAGATAATTCGGATAGACTTGGAGCAGGAACTCCGGTAACTAACGGTGCTTTTCTTAACCTTTTTGGAGAATATAAATTCGACCTATATAACAATACCTACATGGGAATTTGGGCAGGTCGAAGAGAATTACAGGCAGGGCACGAACGTTTATTGTCACCTGGCAATTGGCTCATTACTCGTCGATCTTTTGATGGTGCCGGTTTTTATGTGGGGAATGATAATAACAAGCTTGTCGCATTTGTTAGTAAACCCGTTATTCCTGTTCCAGATGGCTATACCACTAGAGATGAGAACACTACCTTCTGGGGAGTACGTTATGAATCTTTTGATGTAGCATACAATACCACTGCTGGATTTGGTGTTCCTAGTTGGTCGTCTTTTAATAAAACCTATTTTGAACCCTATTTCTATGGCCTACATCGTGAAAATGCGGTGTATGAAGATGGTGTAGCCAACGAACAACGATATACAGCAGGTTTCTTATTGGCTGGCCCCATCAAGCGTATCTTTAATTATGAGGTAGAAGCCATGTATCAGTTTGGTAAGTTTGGAGACAAAGATATTCGTGCTTATTCTATCACAACAGAATTTGGGGTTTCTTTTCCAGAAGTTCCAACACAACCACATGTTTGGTTAGGGTTTGATTATTCTTCAGGTGATCAAAATAAAGGAGATGGAACGTTAGGAACATTTAATCCTTTGTTTCCCCAAGTAGCTCAGTTTTTTGGAGAACATGGTGCAATGGACAGAAAGAACTTAACTTCTTTGTCTGCTAATGTTGATTTTACTATTTTCAAAGTAGTAAAGTCAAGATTAACCTATTGGAATTTTCAGAGATCTAGTATTCATGATGCTGTTTATAATACATCAAATGGTATTTTAAGAGCTGGAGAAAGTAATTCTAGAGATTTAGGCGACTCGATGCAATTATCTTCTGTGATCACTTTAAATAGACATTGGGAGATTTGTGCTACCTATAATTTTTGGGTGCCTGGTCAATATTTTTGGGATACACAACCAAGTAGTCAGACTTCTACGCATACACAGCATTTTTTCATGATTACAACACAGTTTACTTTTTAATGAAAAAGAAATCATCTAACATAAATTCAAAGTATTTAAAAGAATTTTTCTCAGTATTGTTTGGGGTGATGTTCGCCTTGTTTATTGATACGCTGTGGAGTGATCATGAACATCAAGAATTAGCTGAAAAAGCGAAGCGTGATATCCTTTTTGAAGTACAGGATAACCGCAATCAAATTGACTCTATAATTATTGAACACAAAAACACAAAAGAGTTAATTGATCAGTATTTAGAGGTTTTAGATAAAAAAAGAGATACAATTGATGCAGAAGGAGAAGTTACTTTGAAGTTTGAACTTATTGAAGATACAGCTTGGGAGACCGCAAAAATATCTGGAGCAGTAACCTATATGAAATTGGAAGAATTATCAAAATTCAATTCCTTACATAAACTCCAAACTATTTATATGAATAACATGGAGAAGTTTATGGAACACTCTTTTACTGGAATGCAGTTATTAAGTGAGAAGGAAAAGTTGATTCAAATGGGTTACTTTATTCAAAGTTCTATAACCACAGAAAAGCAACTTATTAAAAAATATGAAGAATTGTTAGATGAAAAGAAGTAAATGAAATCGTTTTGGGCGCATATCATCATTCTTGTATTATGTATTAATCAGTCGATAGCACAAACTGATTCGACTTCATTACGTCCTTATAAAAACAATATTCTTCCTTCTCCGGCATTGTCCTATAGTCCAAAGACTGATGTAGTCTTAGGACTTTATTTTTTATATCAATTTAAGTTCGATAAAAAAGATTATGACACTCGTCCTTCAAACATCAATTTTTATGTAGGATCATCGTACAAAGGACAAAACTATTTATCTTCTGAACATACACTTTTGACCAATCAAGAAAAGTTTTATTTCAAGGGGTTGATAGAGTATAAAACTTACCCTGAGAAATTATATCCTATTGGTGGAAATAGTAACAATAATGACTATGTAAATGCAGAATATCAATCTTTAGAAATAAAGGAAAGAATATTAAATAAGCTCAGAAATAATGTATTTGTAGGTGGACGATTTAGGTTCATTTCTATATATGATTTAAAATATACTTCTCCAGAAGGTAAACCGTTGGATCAGATATCTCTTCCGGGTGCTGATGGTGGACAGTATTTAGGTATTGGCCCTATGTTTATGTGGGATAAACGTAACAGTATCATGACACCCACCAAAGATTTTTATTTCGATGTTTCTACAATGTATTATTTAATTGATGTATCTAGTGAATCGTTTTTTACTATTGAGGTAGATGGACGAAAATACTATGATTTAACAGCGGACACTAAAAATGTATTGGCGATACAGCTCCTCATTAAAAATACTTTTGGTGATGTACCTTTTCATGAATTTGCTTTAATGGGAGGGAATAAAATGTTGAGAGGGTATGAATTAGGACGATTTAGAGATTTTCATTCTATACAATCTCAAGCGGAGTATAGGAAACATCTTATCGGACGGTTTGGAGCAACTGCTTTTATTGGTTTAGGGGTAGTGTACGATGAAATAAGTGATTTCCAATATTTGAAGGCAGCACTCGGTGGTGGATTAAGGTTTAATATTAATAGAAAAGATCCTGCTAATGTAAGAGTAGATTTTGGTTGGGGAATAGCTGATAATAATAAAGGTATTTACATCACATTAGGAGAAGCATTTTAAGGACCTGAATAATTTTATAAAAAACTCTCATGATCAAATCTTAACATTGAGCATGAGAGTTTTTTTTACTTATTATTTAGTTCTGCAATTCCTGTTCATGAGCTGATATTATCTTAAAAGTAGATACAAATCCAGAAGTATTACTGTATGAAATTGTTATTTCATTACTCTTTTGTAATAAGTTTTTAGGAAGATCTATTTTATAAACACCAAAAAAGTTTTGTTGCATTGGACGCTTTACTTTCGGCTCTTCAGCTCCTTCAAAAGTTAATTCCTTAAAGTCTTGATTTCTTCCCATTTCATTAGGATCAATAAATATTTTTGTGCCATTCAGTGTGATTACGGGTATTTCAGTATGCTGAATTGGTTTTGAGAAACCTAAATTTAATTGTGCGTAAATCAAATTCTCCTCCTTCATATTAAAATGAAACTTCTCACCTTTATTGTCAATTTTTGTGATTAAGGCATCATGGTACTTTTGTGTGATGTTAATTTCAGATGTTAGTCTCTCAATTTCATTGTCTTCAAATAAAATAATGGCAGTCTCATCTGGGTGCATTGTAATTTGAGAGAAATCCTCCAATGGTAATTCTTCTAAAACAGGCGCAGCACCATCTGAATATATTCTTCTAATTCTTACTGATTTTAGATGGTCTTTCTTTACGTTTAATACCGACAAATCAACGGTTAGCTCTTTGTCTTCCAAATTGTCAAGACATAAATAGGTAGCTTCCTTATTCTTCAATGCAAAAACTTGAAGATCTTGGTTGTCTGATTTTGAGAATATGTAATCACCTTCTATACCTTTCCAAAATTCATAAAATTTAAGTAGGTGTGTTGTACTATAACCTCCTCCTTGTTTTTCATGAAAAAGTACAAAGGGATATGGATAAGGAGAATCATACCATGTAGCCGTACCACAAATAAAAGGTACCGCTTTTTGTATCACATTGGGTCGTTGAATAAACTGAAACATTTTAGAATTCACAGCATGGATAATGTACCAATCACGTAAATCAAAATAATCTTCACTAATCTTTGTTCCCTTTTTAAACCCTGCTCCATATTCTGAAATAACGATTGGTTTAAAAGAGGCCGTTTGTTCCATTGATTTGGCCTCAATAAGGTCAAGAATTGCTTCTACATTAGCCCCCGCTCTATAACTAGCTTTATCATCATAATAAGTAGAGTAAAGGTGAACAGATAAAAAATCCATTTCTTTCCCTGCTTTTTCAATAAAGCTTCCCATTCTCTCCTTCCATATCTGAAACTCATTTAGTTCATAAGCAGGCCAAGCATGGCCAGGTCCTCCCACTTTTACATTAGGATATTTTTCATGAATTGCTTTGGCAGTAGAAGCGAACATTTCAATGATTGTATCAACAGAAGTGTGCATTGAGCGATCATGTACAAAAGGCTCATTTAATAACTCAACGTATCCTTTTCTAATATTTCTTTCTTTCATTCTTCCTACATAGTACGCATTTATAGCCTCTATACCACTCAAATTGTGCTTCTTGGAAGTTATATTGAAATTTCCTACTGGAAAATAAGAACCTGGGTGAGAAGTAACAATCATCTCGTCTTCATATTTATAGGTTTTCTTATGAAGATTCTTGTTACCCATTTCTTTTTCAAATGCTTTTTTTGAAAATGAACCAGGGTGCATATGGTTGGTACCACTTAATTTATTAGAAGGTGTACCAATACCAAACCGCCTTCCATCATGCACATTAAGGCTATCATACAAATAATCTCTATATTCAGCCGGAATGTGTTCATAATTAGAATGAATATTAATGAAATTTTTTCTCTGAAAATTAGATACTCCATCATACGATAAGCTTGTGAGCATTCTGACAGAAACTTTTGCCTTAGCTTGATCAACTTCTTGTGCTTGAAGTGATAGAAAAGAGGAGAATATTAAGTGAATGAATAATAGTTTTTTCATGATTTTTTCTATTAAAAAAAGCTGTTCATCTATTAGAGAACAGCTTTCTGTTGAGGTGTTTTTTACTATTTTTACTGTAATGCTATTTGGCTTTTATCTTCAAATTCAATTTCGAATACAAACGCATGATCACATGGTTTTTCTTCTGGTAAGATTACCTCTAGATGCTTTTTGTTCTGAGTAAAATCAAGTGATTTCTTATGGCCCAATAATTTAATATTTTTGATGCCTGAAGAAATATATTCTGACTCAGTTTTCAATACAGGAATTTTCACTTTCCCATTAGTAGCCCAATCCATAGAGATCGCATATAACTTTCCATTATTTGTAGTAAAGCGAAAATCATTTGCTGTTAATTCTTTATTTTTTCCTTCTGTATGATGACCTGTAGCTACTTTTGTAGGACCATCACCATAAATTTCCCAAGGTCTTGAACCATAAATTGCTTTACCATTTACAGAAAGCCATTTTCCTATTTCCATTAAAATAGCTACTTGGTCTTCAGGAATTGTTCCATCTGCTTTAGGGCCTACATTTAACAACATGCATCCGTTTTTACTAACAATATCTACTAGATCATCAATTAATGTATTGGCATCTTTTGACTCCCAATTTTTTACATATCCCCAAGAGTTTTTACCAATTGAAGTATCCGTTTGCCACACTCTAGGACTAATATCAGACATTTTTCCTCTTTCAATATCTAAAACATGTGTTCCCTCAGGGAAAGTCACCATTTTAAAATTCTTAGTCTGTAACACTACGTCTTTTTTCCACTCAATACCTTTATTGTAGTAGTAGGCAGCTAATTTTGGATGATATGGCATAAATTCTTCTCTATCAATATAAAAATCAAACCATAAAATATCGGGTTGATAGTTATCGATAATGTCTGTAGTTCTATCCCACCATAATGATAAGAATTCTTGATCTGCAGGTGCATAATGATCATGTGGCTTACTATACAAATCACTATACTTAGGATCCATCGTATCAAAGCCTTTCTTATAAGTGAAATAGTTCCAGTTAAATGCATAATGAGATGATGCACCAATTTTGATATCTCTCTTTCTTGCTTCTTTTGTTAGTTCTCCTAATATATCTTTCTTAGGTCCCATATTAACTGCATTCCATCTCGTATGGTTTGATTTATACATCGCAAATCCATCATGATGTTCTGCTACAGGGACTATATATTTTGCTCCAGATTTTTCAAAAATATCAATCCATTCAGAAGCGTTGAAATTTTGTCCTTTAAACATTGGGATAAAATCTTTGTATCCAAATTTATCCAATGAGCCAAAGTGTTCCTCATGGTACTTATTCATACCTGTTGCACCCACTTTCTTCACATCTCCATTTGGTCCCCATTCAACACTATCCATATACATTAATCTAGGATACCATTCTGAACCATATTCAGGTACAGAGTAAGCTCCCCAATGGATAAAAATACCAAGTTTTGCATCTTGAAACCATTCCGGAACTTCATACTGTTGTAGTGATTCCCAATTTGGCTCGAACACTTCTCTATTAGAAACCTTGTTATCCTTTTGAATAGAACAAGATCCGAGAAAGGCAGCAATAATTACAAAAATTACATTTCTCATACTTCTTTCTTTATATATAGTAATATCAACCTAAGTTATTTTCGATGATAATATCTTTATCAACCCAATACCCAAATTTATTCTAATGCGTTTAAATTAGATGGAAATTATAATTTCAAATAGAGGGGTTATAATTACGCTTTAAAAAAAAGGGTGTGTTTAGTTCACATTTTTTTATAAAAAATAATTTTATACCCCCTAACAATCTTCACGCCCTTGTCGAATACTTATACAGTTCTAATAGCGTGTTCTTCACTTTGTTATTAAAGATTACTTACATCATTTGCTCCAAATATTGGATTATTATAATATTAAGTAGGAGGGTGTAATTTTAAGAGAATAAGGGGTGTATATTTATTTTTCCCCCGATTAAGTAGTCGTTGATGTTAAATTTATGTAATTTGATCTAGAATTTTTTGAACTAGTCCATTGGACTTTAAACACTTTTATGAAATTGAATTATTACTTGATCACAAAATGATGAATTTACTATCACAAAAGACAAAGACACGCTTACTCTCTTTTTTCTTAGTTTTTAGCGCCTTTGTTCAAGGAACTATTTCTTATGCATTAAATAAAGACATCGTTTTTTCACATTACACAACTAAACAAGGATTATCACAGAATGATGTTAACTCCATCTATCAAGATAAGTCAGGTGTAATGTGGATAGGAACTAATGATGGTTTTAGTAGATTTGATGGGTATGAGTTTAAGAATTATCGAATGGATACTCATGGATTACCTTCAAATCTTATCAGCTCATTTTGTGAAGATAATTATGGGAATTTGTGGATAGGTTCAACAGATGCAGGTTTATTTAGATTCAACCTGAAAACAGAGAAATTTAGCTTTTTTGCAAATACTAAGACATCTCCAAAATTACTTACGGACAACAGTATTACCAATCTTGTACAAGATTTACACGGTAACTTATGGTTTGGAAATGCTAAAGGTCTAAATAGACTTTTGGATTCCGAATTAAATAAGGATAAAATCAAGGTGGATAAATATTATCACAATCCACATAATCATGAAAGTATCTTATCTAATTATATCACGACTCTTTTTGTAGACCATATTGGTAATTTATGGGTAGGAAGTAAAAGAGGGATTCAACTTCTAATTAATCCGGAAGAAAAAGGACAGTATAGTATCTTCAAGCGATTCCATAAAAATACAGAAAACAGTGTTTTGTCTATAATTGAGGGTGATGGTTGTTTATTGATCTCTTATTTTGATGGTATTTATCAATTAAAAGTCAAAGGAATTGGTGACAGTAGAGGTGAATTTACAAAGGTGAGTGATATCAAATCAGAATGCTTATTAAGTGGTGATAACGGTGTGATATGGGCAGGTACAAGTGATGGTTTATATCAACTAAGATTTGATGATGTATCGAATTCTTTAAAGGTTTTAGGCTATCAAAATAGCGATAATAATCAATTCATGCATTCAAATATCATCATTGATCTGTTCAAAGATAAACTTGGTGTTATCTGGATTGGGACTAACGGAAGTGGTATTAATAAATACAACCCACGAAGAAAGAAATTCCATCATATTCAAAAAGGTGATAAAGATACAGACCTTACTTATAATAAAGTAAGAGAAGTTTATCAGGACAGTAATGGTCGTATTTGGGTCGGTACTGAAGGTGCAGGTATTAATGTGATTGATACAGATGGAAAAGTAAAAGAAATTAATGTTGCTCCCAATAAAAAATCTCAGAATGTAGTGTATGCTATTGATGAGTTTCGTGATCACCTTATTTTCGGAATCGGTTATCCATTAAAAACATTATATATAGATAGTAAAAACGCTTTATCTCTAAATGTAAAATCTGAAAAATATGTTTTACATCCTGATGATCATAGTAATACTACATTTGACGTTAAAAATGACGGCGATTCAATTTTGTGGTTAGCTACTTATGGAGGAGGTCTAATAAGAGGTGTCCCCGAAAAGGATAAAATTAATTGGTCTTATCCTGAAATTCTGGATAATGATGATGACAGAATTGAAATCATCAGGAGTTTAATGGTAGATAAAAAAGGTAATCTATGGATAGGTACAAACCAAGGTCTTGTTTTTCTTGCTCAAGAAGAAAAGCTAAAAAAACAACCTCGTTTCAAGGTAATACAACATATAGATGATGACCAAACAAGCTTAAGTTATAATTATGTACTACCAATTTTTGAGTCCTCAAACGGACAAATATGGGTAGGTACTATGGGTGGTGGTCTTAATATTTATGACCCATCAAAATCAGACATTAAACACATTACTTTTAACAGTTTATCTACTTCAAATGGTTTACCAAGCAATGTAATTAAATCCATATTAGAAGATGATTATGGTAATTTATGGGTGGCTAGTAACAAGGGGTTGAGTAAAATAAACCTAGAGAGTTTAAATATTAAAAACTTCGATATTTCTGATGGACTTCAAGATGATGAATTTGGGGAATTGGCTGCTTGTAAGCTAAAAAATGGTGAATTACTGTTTGGTGGAGTTAACGGCATAAACATATTTAAGCCTCATGAAATCATTGATGATAACACGATTGCCAATGTGATTTTCACTCAATTAAAAGTCTTAAATAAAGAAATTAATACTTATGATGTCTTTGATGGAAATCAAATATTAAAATCTTCTTTACAGAATACGGATGAAATTGAACTGAATCACGATCAAAATAGCTTTTCTGTAAAATTTGCTTCGTTACATTACGGTGCTTCAGAAAACAATCATTACAAATACAAATTAGTAGGTTTTGATGATAACTGGATCGTTACCGATGTAGAACAAAGAGAAGCAAAATATACTAACCTTTCTCCTGGTAATTATACATTATTGGTGAAAGCATCAAATGGAGACAATATTTGGAACCCTAACCCTATTGAGTTAAAAGTAAAAGTACTTCCTCCTTGGTGGTTAAGTTGGTGGGCAAAAATATTCTATTTTGGTATTATCGTGGCCGCTATTTTCTTCTTCTCGCGTTATTCAATCATCACGGCGAGAAAGAAAAGTCAGCTTGAAATGGAAAAGTTTGAGCGTGAAAAATTAGAAGATTTAAGTCAATTGAAACTTCAATTTTTCACCAACATTTCTCATGAATTAAGAACGCCTCTAACATTGATCCATACTCCTATTGAGCAATTAATTAAAAAAGGAAGTTTATTATCTGCTTCAGAAAGAGAAAAAAGCTATCAACTAATATTCAAAAATGTTGAGCACCTGATGCGTTTGGTTAATCAACTGCTTGATTTTAGAAAAGTTGAACAAGGACAAATGAAACTCCAACTTTCAAGAGGAAATTGGTCTACATTTATTGAACAAGTTTATTATTCTTTTAAAGAATTTGCAGAACATGAGAATATCTCTTTTATCATAGAAAGGCCAAGTAATGATATTCATGGATTAATGGATCATGATAAGCTTGAAAAGATTCTATATAATTTATTGTCTAATGCCTTTAAGTTTACAAATAATGGAGAAATAAGATTATCTATTCAGCAAAATGATGATAATGTGATCATCAAATTGAAAGATACGGGTATTGGTATTTCTGAAGAGAAACTAGATTATTTATTTAATCGTTTTTATCAAGTTTCTAATTTGAAATCAGCTAAAAATAGAGGTACAGGAATAGGTTTAGCCTTTACTAAAAGTTTAATTGATCTTCATCATGGCACTATTAATGTAGAAAGTGAGGTAAATGTTGGTACCACTTTTACACTTGAATTTCCATTACAAAACACCGATTTTACTCCAGAAGAAATCATCGAACCTTCTTCTATTACAATAGAAAATGAAGAGTATATATCTGAGGAGGATGAATTAGAAGTATCATCAAAACCTAAAATTTTAGTTATTGACGATAATTATTCTATTCGAAATCTATTAAAAGGGCTATTAGATGAAGAATATGAAGTGCATATGGCAGAAGATGGACAGAAAGGATTACAGAAAGCAAAAGAAGTAATGCCTAATCTTGTTTTATCAGATATTATGATGCCAATTATGGATGGATATGAGCTCACTAAAAATATTCGTGATGATGATCAATTATGTCATCTTCCAATCATTCTATTAACAGCAAAAAATTCTGAAGATAGTAAACTAAAAGGATATGAGTATGGTGTGGATGCCTACGTAACCAAACCATTCAATTCTGATGTTTTATTAGCTAGAATAAATTCTTTATTAGAAAATAGAAAAAATCAGCAGAAAAAATTTAGAACAAAAGTAGATGTTACTCCAAGTGAAATTACTTTTACTTCTATAGATGAGAAGTTCCTTAATAAACTAGTAAGTATTGTAGAGGAAAATATTTCAGATTCAGAATTTACTGTTGACAAATTGGCTACTGAATACGGCGCTACACCAATTCGATTAAATCAAAAACTTAAAGCTCTCACTGGGCAAACAGCAAAAGGATTTATCAGAAATATTCGATTAAAAAGAGCTGCTCAAATGCTTAAACTTGGCAGATATAGCGTAAGTGATGTCACTTATGAAGTAGGATTCAATGATTTAAAGTATTTCAGAAATTGCTTCAAGAAAGAGTTCGGCATTCCTCCATCGGCTTATTTGAAAGAGGCTAGTGAAGAAAAAGTTACTCACCCTATGGAGGATTTTGAAATGTAAACTTCTACGTGGAATAGTGTGATGTTCATTACATATCTACACACACTATTCTATTTTTTTTAACTATTCACATCAATAAAATATGATTGCAAACACTACTATTATTCCATAACATCATATTATTTCTATTAAAATAATTCACCTGAAAAAACTCTATACCTGTAAGGGGTGCTAATTTTTTAGCCTTTTTAAATAATTCACCACGCATTTATTAATTTTTTTCCCCCCTATTTTATAATAGTTTTTTCAACACTTAATAGAAGTTAACATTCTAGTTTTGAAACATCAATAATGAATGAATTGAATTTTTAACAAACTTAGTATGTAAAGTATGAGTTTCTATTTTACCAAATCAAAGCTATCTAAATACTTAAGGGTTTTCTTCCTTCTAGTATTAGTTTCTTCTTCAAAACTATTTGCACAAGACTTAATTGTTCGAGGAAATATTGTAGATGAAGAACAGACACCTCTTATAGGTGCATATGTAATAGTAAAAGGCACTACAATTGGTACAGTAACCAATTTAGATGGTACCTTTGAAATGAAGGTTCCAGACAAGGAATCGATCCTAGTTGTTACTTCTATAGGTTATCAAACTGTGGAGTTAGCCGTTGGAGAACGCACAAATTTTGACATTGTTCTTCCATACGACACCGAGGCACTTGATGAAGTGGTTGTTGTCGGTTATGGTGAGCAAGAAAAACGAGAAGTAACTGGTGCTATTGCAAAAGTCAAATCAGAAGATTTAGACAAATTAGCTACATCAGATATCGGTACAGCCTTACAAGGACAAATGGCCGGTGTTAGTGTACGAGCTGCTTCTGGATCTCCTGGTGCAACATCAACTATTACAATTAGAGGGGTAACGTCTTTCCAAGATGGAGGTTCTGAGCCTTTATATGTTGTGGATGGTGTCACTTACACATCAAATCCCAATATTTCTCCACAAGAAATTCAATCAATTGAAGTTCTTAAAGATGGAGCGTCTGCCGCAATCTATGGTTCTAGAGCATCTGCAGGTGTAATCTTAATCACTACTAAAAGAGGTGAAAAAGGATCATTAAAAGTAAATTTTGATGCTTATTATGGTGTACAAAATATTACTTCTAGTATTCCACTAGCAAGTACCGTTGAATCGTTATATATCAATAAAATATCGAATTTAGGTAAAGAGTCAGGTATTTTTAATCCTTTAGAGCAAGCACCTAATGGTTTATATTACAACACTGATTGGATGAAAGAATTACAACAAGATAATGCTCCTATTCAAAATTATAGCATAAGATTATCTGGTGGTTCTGAATATTTAACTTACAATATTACGGGTACTATGTTTGACCAAAAAGGTGTATTGATTGGATCTTCATATGGAAGACAAACATTAAGAGCAAATACAACTTTCAAGAAAAACAAGTTTAAGCTCCAAGTAAACATGGGCTTAAATAACAGTCTAAAGGATAATGAACCTTGGGCTTTACAATATGATGCAATCAAACAAGCTCCATACCGTCAAGGTATTTCAGTTGGAGGATCGGATTATGTTGTACCTGGTGCAAACCCAGAAAATATGGGACGTTTTATTGGTAAATTAAATGAAGTAAATCAAACCAATGTAAATGGATACAACGGTAACGCAATCCTATCATATGAGTTTTTTGATGGGTTTAAATTGAATGCGAATATTGGTGGATCGGTCTCTAGAAATGAAAATAAGTGGTTCAAACCAACATATTCTGTGTATGATCAGGATGGTGAGTATATATTAAATGCTTCTAACCCGATATCAGAATTAAAGTATACAGACTATGAGTATACTAGAACTATTCAAGAATATACGGCCACTTACAATAAGAAATTCGGTAAGCATAAAATTGGTTTAGTTGGTGGTGTTACTTTTGAAACATCTCAAGCCAGTAAAATATTTATTTATGGTGCTGATTTTCCTAGTAATGCAGCTCAATCTATGGGTGCTGCCAATGAAATTAGAGCTTCAGATGAACGTTATTCGATATCTAAAAATATTGGTATGCTAGGTAGACTACAATACAACTATGATAATAGATATCTATTAAGTGCATCTATTCGTAGAGATGGTTCTTCTAGATTCCATTCTAGTAACAATTGGGGACTTTTCCCTTCAATTTCTGCAGGATGGAATATTTCTGAAGAGAAATTCTGGGAGCCAATTAAAAGAACAGTTTCTAACTTCAAAGTTAGATATGGTTATGGTGAAACGGGTAGTGACAAAGCAGGACAAGGTTTACAAAACCTAATGGCAGATCTTCCTTACCAGTCTATTGTAACTCCTCAGGTAGATTATACTCTAGGTAGAGAAGGGAGCGACATTTTATACTATGGTTCTACAGCACCTACATTTGTGGATAAGAATATTACATGGGAAACCAACATTTCTCAAAATATTGGTATAGATACTGAGTTTTTTGATGGTAGATTAACTTTCTCAGCAGATTTTTACAAAGCTGAAAAAAGAGATATGTTATTAGCTGTAAAAATTCCTCCTTCAACTGGAGCAACTTCTTATAATAACTATGACCAAGTATGGCAAAATGTTGGTAACCTATCAAATGAAGGTGTCGAGTTAGCTTTAGGTTATAATAATCACATTGGTAAAGTTCATTTCCAAGTGAACGGTACGTTCACTAAGAACAATAACAAAGTAATCTCATTAGCTCCAACTGTTGAGTCTATCTCAGGTGGTGAACCTATCATGGTAAGAGGTAGTGAAGCGACTACATTCTTAAGACCAAATTATACTGCAGGTTCTTTCTTCTTAATTCCTACTGATGGAACAATCAAAACTAATGAAGATCTAATTGCATATCAAGAATTAGTACCGTCTGCAAGATTAGGTGACTTAAAATATATTGATGTTAATGAGAATGGTGCAATTGATCAAGATGACAGACAATATATGGGTAGTGGTACACCTCAATGGGAGGCTGGATTAAGCGTAAATATAAGTTATAAAGGTGTTGATCTTGGTGTTCAACTATTTGGTGCTTATGGCTCAAAAGTATACAATGGATCTAGAGCATATGCTTATCTAGTAAAAAGAAGTAAAGAGCTTACAAATGCATGGCAACCTGCTAATCCTACCTCTGAAATACCTACTCCAAGAGATGAAATTGAACACTATAACACAAGAACATTCTCAGATTATTTCTTAGAAGACGGTTCATACTTAAGAATTCAAAATATCTCACTTGGATATACCTTCCCTAAACGTTGGATGGACAAAGTGAAAGTAAGAAATCTACGTATTTATGGTAGTGCTCAAAATCCATTCACATTTACTAATTATAATGGATTTGATCCTGAAGTTGGTTCACAAAATATCTTCTTAAGAGGTGTTGACAGAGGTAATTACCCTATCTCAGCAATCTATAGAGGTGGTCTTTCTTTAGAATTCTAAAATAGTAATTGACATTATGAAATATATATCAAAAGTTATTCTTGGGTTATTCTTTACAACGGCTTTTTTCAGTTGTAGTAATTATTTCGATGTAGAGAACCCAAATACAATTACAGAAGAGTCATTCTGGCAAAATGAAGAAGATGCATTCAAAGGGTTAATTGCCACTTATAGTGGTTTACAACATGCGGGCTCTATGGGCGGTACTTCTTCAACAAACTTGCCAGTTCGTTCTGACACAGGTAGACCTAACAACTGGAATGCAGGTGCACAAGCTTTACAAAAATTATCTTTTAATGATAATACAAGTGTAGTAAAGTCAAAGTGGTCTGATTTGTATACTGGTATACTTAGAGCAAATCAAGTGATCAGTAGAGTGCCAGAAATTGCGATGGATGAAGATCAAAAGCAATTATTTATTGCTGAAGCTAGATTCCTAAGAGGAGTCTATTACTACTGGTTATTCAGTACGTATAATCACGGTAATATCATCATCCACCTTAATGTACCTAGCACTAAAGAAGACTTTGCTAAACCTTTATCAGATAGAGAAGAAGTTTTAGCTGTTATTTTAGAAGACTTGAAATTTGCTCAAGAAAACCTTCCTGAAACTTGGGAAGATGAAATGCTTGGAAGAGCAACTTGGGGTGCAGCAACAGCTATCTTAGGTCAGGTATACATTAATGAGCATGAATATTTAATGGCTCATGATGAATTCAAAAAAATCGTTGATAGAGAAGATTTATACCAATTAACTCCTGAGATTTCTTGGAACTTTGACTTAGAGCATGAATTCAATTCAGAATCAATTTTTGAAGTTGTTTTCTCAGCAGTTCAAAAAGCAGGTTCGACAGGATATGTTTCTGATGGTCCAACAGGTTCAGAAGGTACTACTAGAGCTAGAACTTTAGCTCCGGGACCAGCTGGTGGTTGGAGAGTTGTAATGCCATCTTACTGGGTGACAATGCAATTTAGAGAAGAAGAACTTGACCCTAACGATATTAGAAATGTTGATCGTAATTTTTCTTTAAGAGCAGAGGCCTCTATTGCAATGGCAGATGACGGTACTACTTTTTATCAAAAAGAAGTAGCATTGGCAGGTTTCAATAATAATGAAGCTTCTTATGTGAGAAAGTATCAAAACCACTGGAGTGATAACGACGGTTTAGGTGATATTGCTAACTCAGGTATTAATGAAAGAGTGATTAGGTTAGCCGACGTTTATTTATTGTATGCTGAGTGTTTACTTGAATTAAACGGTGATGGTGGCGTAAACGAAGCAACTAGATTGATTAACTTAGTAAGAGCTCGTTCAGGAGTTGTACAATTAGATCCTATCGATTATAGTGCTCGTTCATTAATGGATCATATTATGTGGACAGAAAGACCATTAGAGTTGATGTTTGAAGGTCACGATACAAGATGGGTTGACCTTAGAAGATGGGATAAAATTAAAGAACAGTATGATCGTTTATCAGATCTTGAGTTCATAATTCAAGAAAAAGTACTTCGTTATGCTACAATTGATGATATCGGAGAACCTACTTTAAGAGAATATGTAGAGGGAGCTGATGCTTATACTCCTGATGTACATAATTACTTCCCTATTCCTGTTGATGAAGCATTAACCAATCCTAATATTGGTGAAAATGCAAACAACTAATTTTTGGAAAGATCTAAACTTTTTGAGAAATGAAATTTTATAAATATATATTTTTATGCATCCTGGCAGGGATTACGTTTGTTACGGCCTGTCAACAAAAAGAAGATGTGATACCATATGGTGACTTTACTGATATTGCTATCTTTTCTCCCGCAACTGGGGAAGCAGTAGTTCAAGTAGAGGGCTTAATGTCTTTTGCAGATGGTTCAAGAGGAACTACTTCTAGATTATGGACGATTCCTAATCCTTCATATTTCATTAATAATGACACTTCAGAATTAACAGAAGAAATTGCTCATATCCGTTTTATGGAAGTAGGTAGTGTACCTGTCAATTTACATTTAGAATTTACTGATACGACAGCAAACTACGATTCTACAATCATGGTGACTGTACTTGATTCAATCACTACAGATTTAGATGTGGTAAGTATTGCTGGAAATTATACTGAAGAAGAGAACAAATTGGTCATAGAGGCTGGATCTATCGTAACAATGACAGATACAAGTTCTGGAAACCCTGATACTTATGAGTGGATTCTAGAAGGTTTTGAAGATCAAAGTTATTCTACTAAAACGGTAGAAATACTTTATAAGAAATTAGGTCTCTATGATGTACAGTTGATCTCTTCTAGAGTGAAGCCATACGGTCGTCCTGATACATTATTATTGGAAGACTTCATTGAAGTAATTCCTTCTACTTTGCCAATTGTCGTTACATCTGTGGATGAAAATGAAAGCGGGGTTATTGAAGTTCAGTTCAGTAGAGATCTAGATAATATAGGTCTTGATGAAATAGAAAACTTTACTGTTATGGTGAACGGTACAACTCCTGCAGTAATTACAAACTTAGCATTAAATAGTGCTGACCAAAGTATTTTAGAAATTACGGTTGAAGAAAATATTTTGAACTCTCAAACAGCAACTGTTTCTTATAATGCGGATAATGGTAACATCAGATCATCTGACTTTGTAGACGTGGAAACGGTTACTGATCTTCCAATAAATATCTATGCTGTTGAAATCTTTAACTCTAATAATGATTTCGAATCAGGAGTATTAGCACCTTTCGGAGATCCGTTTGTAGAAAATGCTGGTGCGGGTGGTACTGGTAGCTATGAAATGTTAACTGGATCAGCTGTAAGTGGTAATCATTCATTAGGAATTACAATGGGCGAAAGCACTAGAATGTCATTTGCAATGATTACTGATTTCTTCAGTGTTGAAAAAGATAAAACATATGCTTTCGAATTCTGGGTTAAGGTAGATGAAAATCCATCGAAAATTGAGATGACAGTAAGATTTATGCCTGGAGATGGTTGGAATGATAGTTACAAACAATGGCTAGGAAGCTGCTGTACAACGGCTTTAAAAGTTGAGAATATTGGTACTTGGCAAAAAGTAACAATGCTAACGGATAAGAACCCTCCTGCAGATTGGGCAGAAACAAAAATACACTTCCAATTATTTAGTGGAGCTGGTGGTCAAACTAAAATTGAATTTGACAATTTGAGATTCTATGAATATGAGGTTGGACCGACCGAATAATTAAAAAAATAGTTTGAATCAGTCTCTTCTAGTATGAAGATTACACAGGGCATTCTTTATTGAATGTCCTGTTTTATAATTTATCGCGAAGTGTAAAAATGTGGCTTTAATTAATCATTAGGGACGTTTTTTAATTAATTACCCCCCTAATTTCTATAATAATATACCCACTACAACTAGATCAATAAACTATATTTGAACTAAACGAATTATTACTAATAAGCAGTCAGTATGAAAAAAATCTATCACTCTATAAGTAAGGTTTTGGCTTGTGTTTCTATACTTGCATTCAGTCAAGAAACAACAGCACAAACTGCAGTGACTATCGACTTTCAAACACAAAGGTATCTCGATCAAGTATCTGAGTTAGACCGATCAAAATTTTTTACTATTCACGCATCAGCTGGCAAAGACTATTCTGATCAAGATATGGCTCACCTAAAAGATTGGGATGTTAAATTTGGACGTTCATTTTGGGGTGCCTTCGGTAGATACAATGATTACATATCATCGAATCAAGTATTTCCTACAGATGATAAAATAATATCTGATGGAATCAAAAATATTAATAATACCAAGAAGCAAGCTTTTTACAAGCATATTACAAGACAACTTGTAGTGACAGATCACCCTAAATCTATGATCCATATGGATCTAGACACTAAGGAAGCAGGAGCGTTTGCTGCCAAGTATTTCAAATACAACTACGAGGATGAATTACGACCAATGTTTTATGAACCAGTAAACGAACCTTTTGTACATGCAAGAGAGTTTATGGGGGACAATTACCAAGAGAGTGAAGTAAGACGTAAAACTGCTGAATACTTTAAAGAAATTGGAAAAGCCTTTGATGAAGAAGGTATCGATACTTATGTAATTGGATATTCTTCTGCATGGCCTTCTATGGAATTATGGGATTTTGGACACTGGGAATCTCGTATGAAAATGTTCATGGATGTTGCTGGTGACTACATGGATGGTTTTTCAACTCACTTGTATGATGGTATTAATGTAACGGGGCAAGACACTGAGAGATCTGGCAGTAATGCAGATGCAATTCTGGATCTTATCGAGACATATAGTTATATCAAATGGGGAACAATTAAGCCTCACGCAATTACAGAATATGGCGGTATTTCGCAAGGCTATGGTGATACATACACAGATGTTGAGAGTATTCAGACAGTTCGTTCTATTAACCATATGATTTTTGGTTTAATGGATAGAGAAGATCGATTAATGATTTCTATTCCATTTATTACAGGTAAATCTTCTTGGTATTATGAAGCGAACGATTACGAACCTTATGGTGCCAATTTATGGAAACCTGTAAAAAGCTCTGTAGTTAATGGAGTCATTCATGAATATGACTTTACTGAAAAAGTAATGTTTTATGATCTATGGAAAAACGTAAGTGGTAAAAGAGTAAGATGTTCTTCTTCTAACCCGGATATTTTTATTCAGGCATTTGTAGATGAAGATAAAGCGTATGTATGTTTAAATAATATTGCTACAGATGATCAGGATGTATCTATGCAGTTTATTTCTTCTGTCGGAGATGTTGAAAAAATCAATAAAAGAAGCTTAAAGATTTACCAAAACGAAAAAGCGATTTATGAAGATGTAGATTTAGATAATCAACCTGAATCTATTACCCTTCAACCACATGAAACGGTAATCTTAACGTATGACTTGAAAAACAATGTCACTTTCCATAAAAAAGCAATCCGTAAAGAGTATTATTCAAAAACTTATATGCAGCCCATCGAAAGTAATGAGACATTATCTTTTGAATTTAACGATGTAGAGTTAAATACTGCTCATGGAGAAGCACGCTTAAGAATGGCTGTTGGTAGAACGCATAATTTAACAAAGCGTCCTACAATCAAAGTCAACGGAACTAAAGTTAATATTCTTTCTAATTGGAAAGGCTATGACCAAGCCAATAGAGATGATTTCTTTGGTGTTATTGAAGTGCCAATCCCTCATCAATTACTTACTGTAAATAACAAGGTTGATATTTCATTTCCTGATGAAGGAGGAACATTAAGCTCAATTATATTATCGGTAAATAACATTTATGATTTATCATCTCGCCTACCTTTCAAAGGGCAAGTATTTGAATTGCCTCAAAAAATTGAAGCAGAAGATTTTGACTTGGGTGGACAAGGTGTAGCATATTATTCGACAGATAATATTAACTCTATTGGTGCGTATAGAATTAATGAAGGTGTCAATATTGATAAAAATGGTGATGCCTTTGAAATCAACTTAAAGCAAAATGAGTGGACTTCTTACAGTGTTGAAGTTCCTGAATCTGCGATATATACTGTAACGGTAAATACGTCTACTATCTCTACAGAATCACAAATTGATCTTATTGTTGATAATGAAAAAATTTGCGAAACTATAGAAGTAAATAATTCTGACAATGCATTGAAAGAAGTAAAAGTAGAATTAGCCAAAGGCATTTACCCTATTCATGTATTAGGTAATGGCGATGTTAAGATCGACTTTTTAGACTTTTCTAATGCTGAGCTTTTAACGGATGATATCAAGTTTACATCCAACAACTCAGAAATAAAAACAGGTGAAACAAACAATTTCGAAATAGAATATACAGCAGCTAATGATAGAGATATTGTGTTGGAACTTTGGGGTGATTCATTCTTATTAGGACAAACCAGAGTAAATGTAGCAGCAGGTTCTTCTAGTATTAATGTGCCTTTGGATGTTTACGCTGAGCCATTAAATTATGAAAATGTAGAGCTTGTAGCAAAGGTGGTAAAAGTGAATAGCAATAGCTTAAATAGTTTTGCCGAAACTGTTTTCAATGAGTTCGAATTTGATCCCGTTCTTTCGGTAAGCGATGACTTGCTTGATGAAGACTTAATCACTGTTTTCCCTAATCCAGTACTGAATAATCAAAAATTAGGTATTAGAGGTGAAAATAAAATTTATAGAATAGATATTCTTAATACACAAGGACAAGTATTTGATTCATTCGAATTTCAACAACCGTCATTACAAGTAAGCCTATCATTAAATAATCAGTATTCTAGAGGTATTTACCTAGTAAGAATCTATAATGAAAATGGCAGCTATACTAAGAAAATAATGATTCAATAACTCATTTTTCTAGCAAACATGAATATCAATAAGATAATAAAAAGTTTACTTATAACTGTTAGCATCTTTTTAACAAATAGTGTGGTAGCCCAAACTACCACACAATTACAAAAATCTAGAGTTAAACTAGATATCAACAATCAATGGACATTCTACAGAGGTGAATTACCTGAGAAATCTGTTACATCTACTGATTTTGACGATAGTAAATGGGATGTTGTCAATGTCCCTCACAGTATGCAATTATCTTCTAATGATTTAGATAATTCATCAGACACTTCATCGCAGTTAACTTTTCATAGATACATTGGCTGGTATAGAAAACAACTTAAAGTGGAGGCCAGTGCTAATCAGAAGGTTTTTCTAGAATTTGAAGGTGCACATCAGCATACAAGACTTTGGGTAAATGGTAAGTATGTAGGTGAAGATATGGTGAGTGGTTTTACTCCTTTCCATTTTGACGTTACAGATTATGTTCATAAAGACGGACAAGAAAATACTGTGGTACTTAGTGTTGATAACAGATTAAACCCCAATATTCCACCTGATGGAGATAGAAGAGATTATATTTTATATAGTGGCTTATATCGTGATGTCTATTTAGTAGTAAAAAATCCGCTACATATCACATTCGATTGGGAAGATAAATATGCAGGTGTGTATATTACAACACCTACTATTTCAAAAAACAATGCTACTGTTAGTATTCGCTCTACTGTACGCAACAACCAAAAAATGCCTGTACAATCAAAGGTTGTACAAAGAATCATTGATAAAGATGGGTATGTAATTGCAAAGGTTGAAGCGGAGAAAAATATACCTCAAAACTCTGACTATACTTTTAATCAAACAACAGGTATAACAGAAAATCTTCACCTTTGGTCAATTGATGATCCTTACCTATATAAAGTGCAGACCATCGTTTATCAGAATGGAGAAGTAATGGATATGGTAGAAAATCCATTAGGTGTTAGAAAGTTTGATTTTATTGATGGTGAAGGATTTCTTTTAAATGGAAAAAATATTGAACTAATTGGTGTAAATAAACATCAGCAATATCCATTTGTTGGTGATGCGGTGGCCAATAGTTTACATAGAAAAGATGCTGAACAATTTAAAGAAACAGGTTACAACGTAGTTAGACTTGCACACTATCCACATGATAATGCTTTTATTGAAGCGTGTGATGAACTTGGTATTCTTTTAATTGAAGAAGCACCCTCATGGATTCATTTTGTAGAAGGTGAATGGTTTGATAATCTTGAGGAAGCTACTAGAATTATGATCAGAAACCATAGAAATCATCCATCAATATTAATGTGGAGTGGTGGGTTAAATCATAGAGGTCCAGTAGAAAGATTACATTATGCTTGTAAGGAAGAAGATCCTACTAGGATGACAGGTTCTAATGGAGCACCTTGGACAGGTCCTGTACACTCTGGTATCTGTGATATTTATACTCCAATGGATTATCAAAATACACCTGTTACAGAAAATGACTTCTCGTTTTTATGTGAACACGGGTCGTCTAAAGATGCCTTGACAAATCAGTTTGAAGTGTCTAAATCGCGAGCTTCTGCAAATCGTTTTGGTGTTGCTTTATGGACAGCTCATGATTACTTCTCTTTCCAAAGAGATTGGGGTATGCAAGTAAGAAGACCATTTTCAATTTACAGAGTACCGAACCCTGTGAACTATTGGTATAAATCAGAGTTTTCAGAAAGCCCAATGGTTTACATTGCTGATGAAAGAGCTTCTACTGATAAAATCATTGTATTTAGTAATTGTGATCAGGTAGAGTTATACAATAATGGAAAGTTAGTGGCAACACAAAAGCCAGATTCAGATCCAAACAGAAGCTATTGTAATTCTCCCTCTTATACATTTACGTTGCCTACTGAAAAAGGTGATTTAACTGCCAAAGGATTCATTAGAGGAGCTGAAGTTGCACAATATACTTTGAAGAAATATGGTAAAGCATACCAATTGAAATTAGTTGTTGAAGAACAAAATAAAGCTATAGAAGCTAGCGGTTCTGATATGAGAATGGTACGTGCATATGTGTTGGATAAAAATGGAAATCATGTAATTAATGATCAATCATTAGTATCATTTAAAATTGAAGGAGAAGGAATTATTGTTGCGGGAGATGATATTGGAGCCAATCCGAATAAAGCATACTGGGGTACTGCATCGGCTGTTCTGACTTCAACATTGAATGCTGGTAATTTTAAAATCACAGCCAAAGCAAAAGGTCTTAAAACGGCCACAATTGAAGGTAGCACTGTTCCTTACAATAGAGATCTACGTCAACAAAATATCACTGAAGTTTATGATTACCCAATCGTGAAAGTGGATATGGGAGGAGATGATCAATTACTTCAATTTGATTGGTACCGTTGGGACGGTACAAGTAATTCATCTTTCATTTTAAAAGATTATGACAATGCCACTGTTGCTGTCAATTCTAAAAAAGGTGATAAAACTTGGACCACTGCATTTGGTTTACTAGGTAACAAACCTTATTTGGCTATGGATGCTCTAAAGGTAGAAGGTGATGATGAAATTCATATCACTTTTAAAGACCTTCCAAAAGGAACCTATACATTAAAAACATACCACCATTCTATTAAGGTTTTAGCAAAGGTAAAAGGCGATGCCATTCTTGAGAAGAAATTAAATACTTATCAAATAGGTGTTCAAGATGCATTAGGAAATAGAATTGCTGTACCTGCTATAGAGCCAACAAGTGGTACAAAGTTGGGAAATTTATACCCGGCAATGGCAGATTACTTAATCACTTCTGATGGTAAATCGGAAGTCAAGGTCATTATTAAAAACCATGCACAAGATGTACCTGTGGTTTTAAATGGATTTGAAATTACAAAACAAAATAAAGACAACATTTCAAAACAGACATTGTAATAATAAATCATTTTATATTTCATTTTTCCCTTATAGACTTTTAGTTTATAAGGGATTTTTTATTTAAACTACTGTTTATCAAACCCTAAAATAGGCTATAAAATCTACCCCCTTTATTTGTGTGAAAATTACACCCATTAGATTATTATTTATATTATACTTTTGATGTAGTAGTTAAACAACAACAAATTTTTTAGGTATCGAAATGAAAACTCTATTACTTGCTTTAAGTTGCTTGTGTTTGTTCACTTTGTCTCAAAAAGTGCATGCTCAAGAAGATTTTATTTGGCTTGATCCATACAGAGACACTGATGATCGTATTGATGCATTATTAAAAGCCATGACTTTAGAAGAAAAGGCTTCACAATTAGTAGACATTAGTGTTGCAATACCAAGACTTGAAGTTCCTCAATATTGTTGGTGGAATGAAAGTCTTCATGGTGTAGCGAGAAATGGTCGTGCAACGGTCTTTCCTCAAGCCATTGGTATGGCTGCAAGTTTTGATAAAGAGTTAATCCAAGATATCTCTACAGCTATTGGAGCTGAAGCTAGAGCTAAGTTTTTGGAGGCTATAGAGATGGACAATAGAAGTAGATACGCAGGTTTAACATTCTGGTCACCCAATGTAAATATTTTTAGAGACCCTCGTTGGGGAAGAGGACAGGAAACATATGGTGAAGATCCTTACCTATCAGGTCAAATGGGATTACATTTTGTTCGTGGTTTACAAGGTGATGATGACAAATACTTACAAGCTGCTGCTTGTGCTAAGCACTTTGCTGTACACTCTGGACCAGAAGAAGATAGACATGTGTTTGATGCAAACCCTAATCTACGTGATTTCAGAGAAACTTATCTTCCTGCCTTCAAAACGTTGGTAAAAGAAGGGAATGTTGAAGCTGTTATGGGGGCTTATAATAGAGTATTCGGAGATCCAGCCTGTGGGAGTGATATATTACTCAAAGATATTTTAAGAAAAGAATGGGGATTTGATGGTCATGTCGTTTCTGACTGTGGAGCTATTGAAGATTTCTATGCTCATCATAAAGTGTACCCTTCTGGAGTAGAAGCTACTGCTGCTGCAATAAAAGCGGGAACTGACTTAAATTGTGGTAAAGTCTATAAAGGAAATATTGTTGCCGCAGTGCAACAAGGTTTAATTACAGAAAATGAGGTAGATGATAGAATGAGAAACTTACTCGAAACTCGTTTCAAGTTAGGCTTATTTGATCCTGCTGAAATTAATCCTTTTAATAACGTAAAACCAGATACTGTAGAGTGTGATACTCATAGAAGGTTAGCCTACGAAGCAGCTTTAAAATCTGTGGTTTTACTCAAAAATGACAATAAAGCTCTTCCTTTAAAAAAGGATATTAAAAGATTATATGTTGTCGGTCCTAATGCCAATAACAGTGAGGTATTACTAGGTAATTACTTTGGTGTGAGTGGTCACATGACTAACATTCTAGAGGGAATTGTGAGTAAAGTAAGTTTAGGTACGAGTATCAATTATAAACAAGGAATATTACTTGATAGACCGAATAATAATCCAATAGATTGGTCTACAGGAGAAGCCGCTGCTGCTGATGCGTGCATTGCCGTTGTTGGAATCTCAGGCCTGATTGAAGGAGAAGAAGGTGAAGCAATTGCTTCCTCATCAAAAGGTGATAGAAACAATATGAGGCTTCCTGAAAATCAAATTGCTTACCTTAAGAAAATTCGTTCTAAATCAACCAATCCGCTTATCGTGATTATCACTGGCGGTAGCCCTATCAACCTAACAGAAATTGAAGAAATAGCTGATGCAATTCTATTTGCATGGTACCCAGGGCAAGAAGGTGGTGAAGCTATTGGCGACCTTGTTTTTGGCAATGTTTCTCCTTCTGGAAAATTACCAATAACTTTCCCTAAATCTGTAGATCAATTACCTGACTATGATGATTATTCTATGGAAGGAAGAACATATAGATATATGGATGTAGATCCTATGTATCCTTTCGGATTCGGTTTATCATATACTTCATTCAAATATGGTGAGGTGGTTGTTTCAAAGGAAAAAATTAAATCAAAAGATGATTTCGAAGTTTCGGTTAAAATCACAAATACGGGTGAGCATACCGCTGAAGATGTGGTGCAATTATACTTGTCAGAATATCAAGTGAAATTCACTGCTCCAAATCATTCATTAAAGGGCTTTGAAAGAGTAAAACTTGCTCCAGGCGAAACTAAGGAAGTGACCTTTACTATCTCTCAGGAGGACCGTCAAATTTTTAATGATGAAGGAAAGGCTATTGATCCAAAAGGAAATTTAAAAATTACAATTGGAAATGCTTCTCCAATGAATAGAAGTAATCAATTAGGTGCAAACTTATCTTCTACATCTATCAAAATCTTATAAATAATAACCAATATGAGATACTTATCAATCTTCCTTCTTCTAATTTTGGGGAGTACTCTTCCACTTTTTGCACAACCCAATGTCATCTTAATTGTTACAGATGATCAGGGTTATGGGGATATTGCTGCTCATGGAAATACAGAAATTGAGACACCTAACATAGATCACTTGTATAATGAAAGTGCGTACTTAACTAATTTTCATGTTAGTCCAACTTGTGCACCCACTAGGTCATCTATCATGACGGGTAAATATGCTAACAGTGTTGGTGTTTGGCATACCGTAATGGGCAGGTCTATTCTTTATGAAAATGAAGTCACTATGGCCGACGTGTTTGCTCATAACAATTACAAAACAGCCATGTACGGTAAATGGCACTTAGGCGATAATTATCCATTTTCACCACAATACAGAGGGTTTGATGAAGTACTGACTCATGGTGGCGGTGGTGTTGGTCAAACGCCAGATTATTGGAATAATGACTATCAGGATGATGTATATCTAAGAAATGGTGAAGAAGAAAAAGTAGAGGGATATTGTACTGATGTATGGTTTCAAAATGCCCTTAGTTTTATTGAAAAAAATAAACAACAACCTTTCTTCTGTTACATCTCTACGAATGCACCACATGGTCCATTAAATGTTCCAGAAAAATACAGCGATCCCTATTTGAAAAAAGGAGTACCTCATGGTAGAGCTGAGTTTTATGGCATGATCTCAAATATTGATGAGAACCTTGGTGTATTGAGGGAGAAGCTTATTGAATGGGAGATTTCTGATAACACATTATTAATCTTTATGACGGATAATGGTACTGCATTTGGTGCAAAATTTAATGATGGAAAATTAGTAAGTGGCTATAATGCAGGTATGAAAGGAACTAAAGGAAGTGCCTATGAAGGTGGGCATAGAGTGCCTTGTTATTTCTATTGGAAAGATGGAAAACTATCTCAACATAAAGAGATAGAGACATTAACTGCTCACGTTGATTTGTTACCTACACTTGTCAAATTCTGCGATTTAAAATTACCAAAGAAAGTAAAGTTTGACGGAATGGACCTTTCTTCTGTTTTGAATGGTGAAACAAAAGATGTTGATAGAATATTAATTGGTGACTCTCAGCGATTGGAACTCCCTAAAAAATGGAGAAACTCTTATACTATGAAAGGGCACTGGAGACTCATCAATAATGTGGAATTATACAACGTTAAGTCAGATCCTTTTCAATCGAATAATGTCATTGATAAATACCCCGAGATAGCAAAAGAACTTAGAAAAGGTTATGAGTCTAATTGGAAAAAACAATACAAAACGTTTAAGCAGTATCCTTATATAAAATTAGGGACAGAGTTTGAAAACCCTTCTACACTTACCGCACATGATTGGCATGTGAAAGAAGAAAGAATGATCCCTTGGAATCAAAAACTGATAAGAAAAGGCGTGCAGGGTAATGGTGAATGGAGAGTGAATTTCATGGAAAATGGGAAATATAAAATCTCTCTAAGAAGGTATCCTATTGAATCAGATTTACCAATCAATGCATCAGCAGAAGTATACCGCAGTGAATTCAAAAGTTATGTTTTAAGCAAAGGAAAACAATTTAATATTGTTCAAGCAAAACTTAATATTGGTGGCAAGGAATGGAACGAAAACATCTCCAATCCATCTGCAAAGGATATTTCTTTTGAAGTTGATGTAACAAAAGGAGAAACTACTTTAAGTACTACTTTAATAGATAAAGATCAAAATGAAGTGGGTGCATACTATGTTTATATTGAAAAGATTTAATGAAATGAAGAAAAACATCATATTAATTGGTTTATTATTCTTTGTCTTGGGATTAAATGCTCAGGATAAAAGACCTAACATTATTTTTATTCTAACGGATGATCAACCTTATGATTATCTCAGTTGTACAGGAAATCAAGTAGTAACTACACCAAATATAGATAAACTAGCAGACCAAGGTACTTTGTTTACAAATGCACATATTACAAGTCCGATTTGTATGCCTAGTAGAGTATCTATGCTCATGTCTCAGTTTGAAAGAAAACATGGTGTAAATTTTAATTCTGGCACTGCATTATCAGAAAAAGCTTGGGAAAACTCCTACCCTGTATTGATGAAAAAAGCAGGATACTTTACTGCTTATATCGGGAAAAATCATACACCTTTAGGAAAAAATGGATATAAATCTGAGGTAATGGAAAATGCCTTTGATTATTTTTATGCAGGACACCGTCACCTTGGTTTTTATCCAAAAGATAAACATGAAATTTTTAAAGGTGCAAAAAATGATACACAAATTGAAATTATCGAAGAAGCTACCTTTGATGCATTAGACAACAATGAGTTTCGTCTAAAAGAAGCGATTAAAGTTATGGAAGGTAGACCTGATGATAAACCGTTTCTTTTAAATATTTGCTTTAATCTTCCTCATGGTGCTGGTACATCGAGCATGAAACAAAAAGAGGGTGATGATGATATTTATAAAAGTTTATTCAGGAATCAAGAAATTCCTTTGCCGGATCATTATATAGCTAAAAAGGATATAAAAACACCTAAACTATCTAATGAACTATTGCATGCTGAAGACCGACAATATATTTATGATTATGTCGATACTCCTGAAGGAACACGAGAACGTTTAATCAGACAGTATCAATCCATGGTTGGTATTGATAGAATGGTGGGACATTTACGAAAAAAGTTATCAGAGCTTCATCTTGATAAAAATACGATCATCATATTTTCTTCTGATCATGGTTTACTCATGGGACAATATGGTCTTGGCGGAAAAGCACTTTTGTATGAATACTGCACCAAGGTATCTACAATCGTTTATGATCCAAGAATAAAAAAGAATAAAGTACAACACATGAATGATGCTTTGGTACAAAGTATCGATATAGCACCTACTATTCTTGCAAACGCTAATGTTGAAATTCCTTCTACCTATCAGGGAAAAGACATTAGTAGTTTACTAACAAGCAATGATAAAAGTGTAAGAGATTTCTTATATACTGAAAACTTATGGTCTACACAGTTTGGTAACCCAAGGTGTGAAGCTGTACAAAATAAAGAGTGGAAGTATATTCGTTATTATAAAAATGAAAATTTCTCTGCTAAAAAAAGAATTGAATATGCCAAAGCTATGGGGATTAATGTGAACAGTGTGCTATACGGTATGAATGATAAAGAGATTCCTATTTACAGAAGTTTTGCGGAGGGTTCATTAAAAGGCGATCAACCTGTTTATGAGGAATTATACCATCTTTTGGTTGATCCTTCTGAAATGAAAAACCTAGCTGAAGATGATCAATATAAAAATAAGCTCGAAGAATTAAGATCAGTTTGGCAGAAAGAGATAACTAAAGCCAGAGGAACAGGACAGCCTCTAGTTGAAAGGTTTACGAAAGAATCATCTTTTGAATACCAAAAAAATCACCCAGTACTTATCCACGATTAAAGGCAATGGTAGTACTGATAAAAAATAATAGACAATGATAAAACATAAATTAAGAAAGTTAGGAATAGGTCTTGTATGTGGACTTATTTCCTGTTCTCAACAACTCCCTCAACAAGAGGAATATGAAAGTTTAGAAGAAATTAGTTTTAATGAACAGTGGAAATTTTCTAAAGGGGAATCTACTGTGGCTATGAACAATAATTTTGATGACACCTCATGGAGAACATTAAACTTACCACATGATTGGGCCATAGAAGGGCCTTTTGATATTGCTTATAATTCTAGGTGTGGAGGACTCCCTGTACATGGAGAAGCATGGTATAGAAAAGCATTTGAAGTGCCCTCAAAAATGGATGGAAAGAAAGCTTTTGTTCATTTTGAAGGTGTGATGAATAATGCTGAAGTTTTTCTTAATGGTAAGAAGATTGGTGAACGACCTTATGGCTATATTGGATTTGAAGTTGATATGACTTCAAATTTGAAATATGGTGAAGAAAATATCATAGCAGTAAAATGTGCCCCTGAAGACTTAAGTGCTAGATGGTATCCTGGAGCAGGAATTTATAGAGATGTATGGATTGAATTTAAAAATCCTATACATATAGCTCTTGATGGAACATTTATTAAAACTCCTGTTATTACTTCTGAAAAAGCAGATGTTGTAGTCGATATAGATTTAGTCAACACTTTAGATAAAAAAGAATTAGTAACTGTAGAAACCATCATCCAAAATGCTAAGGGAGAAAAGGTGGGCAATGTTAATTCATCTTATAATTTAAATAAGAACGAAGAAAAAACGATTTCTCAAGTTTTAAAAATTGAAAACCCTGAGTTATGGTCGATGGAAAAACCACACCTTTACTTTGCAGTAACCTTTGTAAAACAAGGGGATACGCTGCTAGATAAATATGTGTCTTCTTTTGGTGTAAGAGATATTAAGTTTTTAGCAAAAGAAGGTTTTCTATTAAACGGAAAACGAATCCAATTAAAGGGAGTTTGTTTACATCATGATCAAGGACCTTTAGGCACTGCAGTGAACCGAAGAGCAAAAGAAAGACAACTCCAAATCATGAAGGATATGGGAGTAAATGCTATTCGAACAAGTCATAATCCTCCATCTAAGGTTTTATTAGAACTATGTGATGAAATGGGATTAGTAGTAATTGATGAAGCTTTTGACAATTGGAAAATTGGTAAAGTTGAAAACGGATATAACAAAGATTGGGGCAAATGGAGTGAAAAGGATTTAAGAGCGTTGATTCGAAGAGATCGTAATCACCCTTCTGTAATCATGTGGAGTATTGGTAATGAAATCCTAGAGCAAACAAAAAAAGATGGTTGGAAAGAGGCTAGACGATTAGCGAAAATTACTAAATCTGAAGATATTACTCGTCCTGTTACTGCTGGGTTTAATTATCACCCGTTAGCAATCATAAATAAATTAGCACATGAAATTGATGTAGTTGGATTCAATTACTTCCCGATTCGCTATGAAAAAATACTAGAAGAATATCCAGATTGGGTAGTTTATGGTTCTGAAACTTCATCGTGTACAAGTTCAAGAGGATACTATGATATGCCAATTGAGCCTAAAGTTGCAGAAGGATCTAAACAAGTAACAAGTTATGACCTTGTTGGGCCTCCTTGGGCATATCCTCCTGATTTAGAGTTTGACATGTTAGAAAAAAATCCGAAAATTCTTGGAGAATTCATGTGGACTGGCTTTGATTATTTAGGAGAACCAACACCATTTGGAGGAAAAGACAATTGGACAAAAGGATATTGGAATGATGACTGGCCTTCACATTCATCTTATTTTGGAGCAGCTGATTTATGTGGTTTTCCAAAAGACAGATACTATTTGTACCAAAGTCAATGGACGGATAAACCAATGGTTCATGTACTTCCTCATTGGAATTGGGAAGGAAAAGAAGGTGAAATTATCCCAGTTCATGCTTTTACAAATGCGGAAGAAGTTGAGCTTATTGTGAATGGAAAATCTTATGGTAAGAAAGTGAAAGGTAAAGACCTAACACCCATCAAAATGACCCATAGAGATTGGAAATCTGATAAACCATTAATGTCTAAATATAGATTAAGTTGGGATGTACCATATACTCCTGGTAAAATCGAAGTGATAGCCTATACCAATAATAAGGAAGTGGCAAGAAAAGAAATTTCGACAGCAGGAAAACCTCACCATATAGTATTGGAAGCAGATAGAAACATTATTGCTTCAGACGGTAAAGACCTTTCTTATGTTACTGTAAAGGTGGTAGACAAAGACGGTAATTTCTGTTACACTGCGTCAAATGATATTCAGTTTGACATTGAAGGTGACGGCGTACTTGCTGGGGTAGGAAACGGTGATGCTACTTCTCTTACTACTCTTAAAGGAGATCATATGGAAGTCTTTAATGGTATTGCATTAGCTATTATTCAAGGCACTAAAAATGGTTCTAATCCTATTCGAATCAAAGCAACTGCAGAAGGATTAGGTTCTGCTGAAGCTATTGTAGCATTTCAACCAAGTCTATAAAAAGATAAATATATAAATTTGAAAACCCTCCCTGTGGCATTATTGTCATGGGGGGGTATCTTAAATTTCAAGAAAAAATTAATAAAAATGAAGATGCCTTTCCAAGTTTAGATTAAGTAATAGTACTAAATTTCACCCCTTAATTTATCATGTGTGATGACTCAATAAAAAGACCAATAAATTAATCAAACAAGGCTTTTGGTTCTAGTGTACTTTCTCTAATAATTAATTTAGTTTTCAATATAACATGCTGGTATTTTTCTTCTTTTTGATAATCAAATAATAACTCAACTGCTTTTTTTCCCATTTCGAAAGACGGTTGTTTTACGGTAGAAAGTTTTGGACTTGTATAAGTGGATATAGGTTCATCGGCATAGCCAATAATTGAAACATCTTTTGGTATTTCTAAGCCTATACTCTTTAGTGTTTCCATAATGATAAATGCTAAATAATCACTGAAAGCAAAAATAGCGGTTGGATGATCTTTTTGATTGAAAATTGAAATGAGCTGCTTTTTTAATTCTATTTCATCTTCAGATGTAAGAATCAAGTTTTGATCAATAGGAATTTTTTTTCTTTTCAATGCTTCAACATATCCCATATATCGATTAAAGGTGGTAGAAATCCCATTTTCTCCTTTTACATGTAATATTTTCTGATGCCCTAAAGACAGTAAATAATCAACGGCTTGAGAGGCACCTTGGAAATCATCGGTGATCACAACGGATGTATCAATATCTTCACAAATTCGATCTAACAAAACAATTGGTGTTCCTTCATCTCTTATTTGCTGTAAATAAGAATAATCTTTCATGTCTTTGGAAAGTGCAATTAATAAACCATCAACTTTAGCATCAGACATTTTAAAACAAGTGCTTTTTTCTTGATCATAATTTCTTCCAGAACTACCTATCATTAATTGAAAACCCAGTTCTCTTATTTTTTCTTCAACTCCATGTAACATCATTGAAAAAAAGTTGTGATTAAATTCAGGAATAATTACACCGACAGTTTTTGATGTTTGATTTTGTAAATTTCTAGCAATAATATTGGGACGGTAATTCCACTTCTTTGCCAATGAAATCACCTTATTTTTAGTTTTTTCAGAGATTCTTTCTCCGCCATTAAGAGCTCTAGAAACAGTTGTTGGTGTAACCCCTAATTCTTTAGCAATATCCTTTATAGTAACTCGATCTTTTTTCAAAACGTTCATTCTTTAATCTGATCAATGATGTGAAGTTTTCAAACTAAAAACAGATCATTTTATAGGTTGTTATTTGATGTAGTAATTTATTTAAAAATAGGCATAAATCAAATATATAATCATCGAAATTAATATAGGACAAACGTTAAACTTTCATCTTGTATGTGTTGATTATACATTTGTAATACCTCTTGAAAACAATCATATATTTTTTTAAATCATCACAATCAAGTGTTCAACATTACTCTGAAATATTCATGAAAAAAATAGACTCTCACCATCATTTATGGAAATATTCAACCATAGAACATTCTTGGATTAATGATTCAATGTCAGTATTGAAACAAGATTTTTTACCAAATGATTTATGGAGTGAAATGGCACAATCCGGTTACGAAGGATGTGTTGCTGTACAGGCAAGTCAAACGGAAAAAGAAACACAATTTTTGTTATCCGAAGCTGCTATAAACCCTTTTATACTTGGTGTAGTTGGGTGGGTAAACTTATGCCATAGTAATGTAAGAGAGCGTTTGAATTATTTTTCTCAATTTTCTGGATTTAAAGGAGTCAGACATGTTTTACAAGATGAAGCTGATGATCAATTTATGTTGAGAGAAGAGTTTTTGAATGGTATCTCATTCTTAAAAGAGTTCAATTTGACTTATGACATATTGATCTTTCCTAAACACCTTCCTTTTGCTATTGAATTGGTCGATAAATTTCCGGATCAACCTTTTGTTATTGATCATATCGCCAAACCAGATATTAAAAATGATGATACTACAGAATGGGCAGAGAACATTAAAAAAATAGCCTCTTTCCAGAATGTGTATTGTAAACTTTCAGGAATGGTAACGGAAGCTGATTGGAATGATTGGTCAGTAGAGCAATTACATAAGTACATTAAAATAGTTGTTGATGCATTTGGAATAGACCGAGTAATGATCGGTTCTGATTGGCCAGTATGTAAACTTGCAGGTGAATATAGCACGGTGATGCAGGTGGTGGAAAGCTATTTTAATGAGGAAGATAAGAAAAAAGTATTGGGAGAAAATGCCACTAAATTTTATGGTTTAGTATCCAAAAAAGTACAAATAAAATAATCATGATAAACACTTTATTAAAACCCACCTATTTAGCAGATGTATATAAAGATCATCATTCTTTTTCTCATGGCACTAGAATGGTACTAGGTACTTCTGGCTTAGGTGGTGTTTGGGGACCTGTTGATGAAACGGAATCAGTGGATCTCATTTTATATGCCTTAGAAAATAATATTCTATCTCTAGATACGGCTCCTTCATACAACAGGGCAGAAGAGTTTGTGGGGAAAGCACTTAAACAGTGGAAAGGAGAAAAACCATTTATTAGTACTAAAATTGGACGTTTGTTTGCCGAAAAAGCAGATGAATTTCATTTAGATTACTCTAGAGATGCAATGCTAAGAAGCATTGAAACAAGCTTAGAAAGATTAGGCGTAGATGCTGTAGATATATTGTTTTTGCATGAGCCACATATGTTACCTTATGACAAAAAAGATGATATTATTGAGACACTATCATTAATAAAAAGTAAGGGCTATGCAAAGAAAATAGGTGTAGGAGGTAATCCAGTTCCTGAATTTTATCCATTTTTTGAATCAGGTTTATTTGAAGTAGTATCTGGCTTTATGAAAATGGATGCATGTAATATGAGTGCATTTGATACTGATATTCCTTATTTCCAAAAAAATGATATTCGCTATTATGCTGCATCAGCATTACACATGGGTTTATTAGGAAGTAGATTTGACAGACTTTGTGATGAACGCCCAAATAACGAATGGATCTCAAATAGAGATGTTGATACGGCTATCAAAGTCAAGGCAATTGCCGATGAAAATAATATAGATTTAGCAGGTATGTCTTTACGTTATCTGATGAGTACAATTGAGGCTGATCGAATTGTAATTGGAGCTAGAAAAACGGAGCAGATAAAAACTACAGTTGATTATTGGAAACAAGGAGGATTAACAGAAACAGTTCATAATAAGATCACAGAATGCATTTTTAAATAAACAGACTATGAAAACAATTACTCTTAATAAACCAGGCGAATTTGAGGTGAACGAAACAGAAAAGCCATTAGAAAATCTTCAATCAGGAGAGGCTTTAGTCAGAGTTCACAGAGTAGGTATTTGTGGAACAGATCTTCATGCTTATATAGGAAAACAACCTTTCTTCACTTACCCAAGAATACTTGGACATGAATTGGGTGTGGAAGTAATAGAAGTGGCAGGGGATGTTGATAATGTAGCTGTGGGTGATAAATGCTCAGTCGAACCATATTTCAACAAAACGGAAGACCACGCAGTAGAAAGAGGTTTTACAAATTGTGGAGAAAACATTTCTGTTTTTGGGGTACACGAAGACGGAGGAATGAGAGAATACTTTAAAATTCCTTCTCAATACTTACACAGATCTAAGAAGTTAAGTTATGATCAGTTGGCTCTTGTTGAAACATTAAGTATTGGCTGTCATGCAGTGAATAGAGCTAAGGTAACATCAGAAGATACTGTAGTGGTTATTGGTGCTGGACCAATTGGTATGGGTGCTTGCCAATTTGCTATGGCAGCTGGTGCTAAAACAGTGATGATGGACATCAATCAAGAGCGTTTAAATTTTTGTAATAAAAATATAAAGGTGGATGGAACTGTAGAGGTGCATCAAGAAGTCTCTGAAACAGAAAAAAGAATAAGAGCTCAATTTAATGGAAACCTGCCAACAGTAGTGATAGATGCTACTGGAAATAAGCATTCTATGGCAAATACTCTGCAGTACACGGCATCTGCTGGTAGAATTGTTTTTGTTGGTTTATTTCCTGGAGATTTTTCTTTCCATGACCCTTATTTCCACAAGAAAGAATTAACGATTATGGCAAGTAGAAATTCATTACCTGCCGATTTCGATCAGATAATTGATATGATCGAAAATAATCAGATAGATACTACTCCATGGATCACTCATAAGGTATTATTTACAGATATCGCCAATCATTTTGATAGCTGGCTAAAACCTGAAACAGGCGTGATAAAAGCAATGTTGACATTATCATAAACAGATAAATAAGTAATGAGTAATATAACATTAGATAAATTAGAGTTGAATGAAGAGGAGCAGAATCAAAACACTGCTCCTGATTCAAAAAATGAAAAGGTGGTTGAAAAAAAGTACCTTATTCCATTTATATTAATTACTAGTCTTTTTGCATTGTGGGGTTTTGCAAATGATATAACTAACCCCATGGTATCCGCCTTTAAAACGGTGATGGATATTTCAAATTTTGAAGCATCTTTTGTACAGTTTGCTTTCTATGGAGGGTATTTTACAATGGCCTTACCTGCTGCTATTCTCGTAAAAAAATATTCATATAAGTCTGTAATCCTTATTGGTATGGGGCTTTATGCAACAGGAACTTTATTATTCATTCCTGCTGCTCAATTTCAGATGTTTGGTTTTTTCTTAGCATCATACTACATCTTAACTTTTGGATTAGCTTTTTTAGAAACTACAGCTAACCCATTAATCCTTTCCCTAGGTTCTAAAGCAACATCAACAAGAAGATTAAACTTAGCACAAGCTTTCAATCCAATTGGTTCTTTAACAGGTATGTTTGTGGCACAGCAATTTATCTTGTCAAAATTAGAATCTGCTAAGTTAAATACTTCAGGAAAGTCAATTTTTGCATCACTTCCAGAAGCTGATCAGGCTTTAATTAGAACTCACGATTTGATGGTCATAAGAGATCCTTATGTATTATTAGGTTTAGTTGTTTTAATCATTGGTATCGTGATCGCAGTGACTAAGATTCCTTCAAAAAGAAATAAAGATGAGCAGTTTAGCTTAAAAGATACCATCAATAGACTTTTGGATAATACTACGTATAGTGAAGGAGTGATTGCTCAGATTTTTTATGTAGGAGCACAAATCATGTGTTGGACATTCATTATTCAGTATGCTGAGAACTTAGGTTATTCAAAAGCTGAGGCACAATTTTTCAATATTATAGCAATGGTACTGTTCTTAGTAGGGCGTTTTATTGCAACATTTATGATGCGTTATGTATCAGCTACTCTATTATTATCTGTGTTTGCTTTTGGAGGAGTAGCACTAATGTGTGTTACCATTTTTATAGGTGGAGATATAGGTCTTTATGCATTAATTGGAACATCATTATTTATGTCATTAATGTTTCCAACTATCTACGGAATCGCACTTGAAGGGCTAGATCAAGATGCAGAATTTGGTGCTGCAGGCTTAGTAATGGCCATTGTTGGTGGTGCATTAATGCCACCTATCCAAGGAGCAATTGTAGATCTTGAAACGATTTTAGGCTACCCATCAGTGAATATATCATTTGTATTACCATTGTTATGTTTCTGTATGATCTCACTTTTCGGATACAGACGTTATATAAACTCAAAATAAAATACCATGCACTACAAAAGATACTGTAAAACACTTTCTCTATCAGATAATAAAACATTGATAGAAGACTATAAAAAAGTGCATGCTAAAGGGTTTGCTTGGAAAGAAATAACTCAGGGTATGAAAGATGTAGGTATTTTGGATATGGAGATATACCTGCATAAAACACAACTTTTTATGATCATGGATACTGTGGCTGATTTCGACCATGAGGTTCAGATGAAAATATTAGCCACAAAGCCTAGACAGTCTGAATGGGAGAAATTTGTCTCTCGTTTTCAAGTCGCAGATGAGAATGCAGATGCTGACTCTAAATGGGAATTGATGGAACGTATTTATGAATTAGATCAAAAAGAAGATCATGAACCACTTGATGGGCAAGTGAAAGAATTATCAAAATTATCTAATCCTCAACATAGTATAGAAACAGAATAAATAATGGCAAAATTTTCAAGAATTGAGGTAGTATCAAAAATGAAAGCTACTGTTATCGTTCCTGTTTTTTATAACAATGATCTTGAGGAAACTTTATTAGTTTTATCTACTCTTTATAAAGCTGGAGTTCGTGTTTTTGAATTTACTAATCGAGGTGAACAAGCAGATCAAATTTTTACTCAGTTAGTAAAAACTGTAAGAAAAGAATTTCCAGAATTAGCTATTGGTATAGGCTCTATTGTCGACGAAGTAACAGCAGGGATTTTTATTCAGCATGGAGCAGATTTTATTGTTTCACCACTCTTTAATGCATCGATTGGAAAGATTTGTAACCGTAGGAAAATAGCTTGGTTTCCAGGATGTTCTACTGTTTCAGAAATTTCAAATGCACATGAATGTGGTGCTGAAGTTGTGAAAATTTTTCCAGCAAACTCTTTCGATGCTAAGAATTTTATCAAAGGAGTAAAAGCACCAATGCCTTGGACTGATGTGATGCCAACTGGAGGAATTTCCCCTTCAGTAGAGGACATAAAAAGTTGGCTTGATGTAGGTGTCAGCTGTGTAGGAATAGGAGATAAATTAATGATTAAAGATACTGATAATACATTTGATTTAGATGCTACCTACAATCGCGTAAGGTCATTAATGGACTTTATCGAGGAATACCAAGAAACTTGTATTACAGTTTAAATAAAAGAGAGATGATGAATAAAGTTTTAATGGTGCATCCATCTGATAATGTGATGGTAGCACTGAAAGACCTAGAGGTTGCTGAAAATATAGAATATGAACAACACCATATAACAACAACTAGTCCGGTAAAGAGTAAACATAAATTTGCACTTAAGGATTTCCAAATAGGAGACGAAGTGATTATGTATGGTGTACTTGTTGGTAAAGCCACAACATTCATTAAAAAAGGAGAGGCATTAACAATACAAAATGTAAAGCATGCTGCTAGTGATGTTGTCGTAAGAGACCGAAGAACTTCATGGAACAAGCCTGATGTTTCTAATTTCAAAGATAGAACTTTTATGGGCTATCATAGAACAGATGGTCAGGTGGGTACGCAGAATATGTGGTTGGTTGTTCCTCTTGTTTTTTGTGAAAATAGAAATGTTGTAGCAGCAAAGGAAATTTTAGAAGAAAAGCTCGGTTATTCAAAAGGCCGAGATTATGATCTGGATATAGATAATCTGTTAAAAAAAATAGAAAATGGTGCTGATAACCAATCAATATTGAATGATGATATTGTTATTCCTTTAGCAGAGCAAAAGAAAAATAGAGTTTTTAATAATGTTGATGGCATAAAATTCCTTCTTCACGATGGAGGATGTGGAGGTATTCGTCAAGATTCGGATACATTATGTCAACTATTAGCCGGTTATTTAAATAATCCAAATGTAGCTGGAGCCACCTTTTTGAGCTTAGGTTGTCAAAATGCTCAGGTTGATATTTTAAAAGATGCCATTGATAAACTGAATCCCAATTTTGATAAGCCTGTTTACTATGTGGAGCAGCAAAAAAGTGTAGCGGAATCTGAGTTTATTTCTAACATAGTAAAGTACACCATGTCGGGTTTGGTAGAAGCTAATAAAGTAGAAAGAAAGCCAGCACCTATTTCGGCCTTAAGATTAGGTTTAGAATGTGGTGGATCTGATGGTTTTTCAGGAATATCAGCCAACCCTGTTATCGGTTATGTATCAGATATGTTAGTAGCATTAGGTGCCTCTCCAATTCTTGCAGAATTTCCTGAGCTTAATGGAGTAGAGCAAAGCCTAACTGACCGTTGTATCGATGAGAAAGATGCCCAACGTTTTGTTGACCTTATGTCAATTTATAAACAAAGAGCAGAAGCCGTAGGATCTGGGTTTGATGCAAATCCATCTCCAGGTAATATAAAAGATGGTTTAATCACAGATGCCATGAAATCTGCAGGAGCGGCAAAGAAAGGAGGATCATCTCCAATTGTTGCCGTACTAGATTATACAGAGCAAGTCACAAAACCGGGTCTTAATCTGTTGTGTACTCCAGGAAATGATGTAGAGTCTACTACAGCATTAGCAGGCTCAGGAGCAACATTAATTACATTTAGTACAGGCTTAGGAACACCTACAGGAAATCCAATAACTCCAGTAATAAAGGTGGCTTCTAATTCGATACTTGCAGAAAGGATGAATGATATTATTGATTTTAATACAGGGTCAGTAATTACAGGTGAAGATAGTATTGCTTCTCGTGCGAATACAATGCTTGAATATCTATTATTAATAGCAAGTGGACAAGATGAAACAAATTCTATGCGAATGCGACAGGATGATTTCATTCCTTGGAAAAGGGGTATTTCTCTCTAAAAATGTAAATCAATAGAACTTCAATAAAAACATCAGATACATGAAACTAAATAGAACAACAGCAAGTGTAGAACAACGCCCCTTAAAAGTGATACAATTTGGTGAAGGTAATTTTTTAAGAGCATTTGTAGATTGGATGATTCATGAGATGAATGAAAAGTCTGATTTTAATGCAGGTGTTGCAGTCGTACAACCTATTCCTCAAGGATTGGGAGAAATCCTAGATGCTCAAGATGGTTTATACCACTTATTATTAAATGGTATTGAAAAAGGGGAGCTTATCAATAAAAAGATGTTGGTCGATTGTATTCAACAAGTGATTAACCCTTATACAGACTATAACGAATATTTAAAATTATCAGAGGTAGATACATTACAATTTGTTTTTTCAAATACCACTGAGGCAGGTATTGCATACAATGAAGGAGATAAATTAGATGCGGTTCAAGATAGCTTTCCTGCAAAACTGACAGCATTTTTACATCATCGTTTTATGCATTTTGATGGTGACAAGGAGAAAGGTTTAATCATTTTACCATGTGAATTAATTGATCAAAATGGAGCGAAGTTAAAAGAGATTATTCTCCAATATGCTAAGCTCTGGGATTTAGCAGAAACATTTACAGATTGGGTAAACGAAGCTTGTACTTTTTACAATACGTTGGTAGATCGTATTGTTCCGGGTTACCCTAAAGATAGAATTAATGAAATTCAGGAAGACTTGGGTTTTGAAGATCAATTAGTAGTAGAAGGAGAACAATTTCATTTGTTTGTACTAGAAGGTGATCAGAAAATAAAGAATCAGTTGCCGTTTGAAAAAGCGGGTTTAAATATTATCGTCACTGATAACCAAGCTCCTTATAGAGAGAGAAAAGTCCGAATTTTAAATGGAGCGCATACACTAATGGTTCCAGTGGGACTTTTAGCGGGTATTGAAACAGTCAAAGAAAATTTGGAGAATGAACAGATCTGTCAGTTTATTGATAGAGCTATCTCTGATGAAATCATACCATCTTTACCTCAGGCAGATGATATTGTAGCATTTAAAAATGATGTATTGGATAGATTTAGAAATCCTTTTATCAAACATTACTTGGAAAGTATTTCTTTAAATTCATTCCCTAAATTTAAAACTAGAGTGCTGCCTTCAATTTTAAAGTATCATGAACTTAATGGTAAGTTACCAAAGCATTTATTGATATCATTTGCAGCATTAATCAAGTTATATGATCCTAATAATAAAATAGGCTTTGTTGTTAAAGATAATGAGGATATAGCTCAGCTGTTAAGTAATGTATGGGAAGAATATAGCGCAAACAATCATTCACTAGGAGATGTAGTGAAGAAAGTATTGTCTTACAGTAAACTTTGGGAACAAGATCTTTCTAAAATCCCTCAATTAAATGAGGGTGTCACTCATTATTTGAGAGTGATTGATAATGATGGAATCAATGCGATCATTACAGACGAGATGTTTGTTTAAGATATTCTATTATGTATGTGTGAGAAATAGGGGACCTTTTGTTGGTTCCCTATTTTTTTAAAAATAAAATCATGAAAAAAAATAAAATAATAACCTTCGGTGAAATATTAATGCGATTATCACCAATAAGAAATAAACGATTTGGACAGACCAACGAATATGAATCTTTTTTTGGAGGAGCAGAGTTAAACGTAGCGGCTTCCCTGGGTAATTTTGGACTAAATGTAGAAATGGCCTCAGTCTTACCATTGAATGAGATGGGGAAAGAAGCCCTTTATTATTTAAAAAAATATAATATTTCTACAGATAATATCTTAAGAAATGAGGAGCGTTTAGGCCTCTATTTCACCGAAGCTGCATCGATGCATAGAGGTGGTAAAGTGATCTACGATAGAGCATATAGCGGTTTTTCATTATTAGATGTAGATACCTATGATTGGGATACAATTTTTGATGGAGCAACATGGTTTCATTGGAGTGGAATAACCCCTGCAGTTTCTGAAAATTCAGCATTAATTACAGAGATTGCCATATCAAAGGCATTTGAGAAAGGCTTGAAAATTTCAGTGGATTATAATTACCGTTCTAAATTATGGAATTGGGGGAAAAGTCACGAAGAAGTTATGCCAAAGCTAATGCAAAAATGTCATGTGATGTCAGGTATTCATCCAGATGTTGATTTATTGAATGAGGAAGTGAGTGATGTGAGTTTTGCAATGTCTGGCCAAGAAATGATGAATAATTATCCCAACTGTGAGGTAGTAGTATTTTCTTCTAGAGGTGTTGTCTCTGCTGATCACCATACTTGGCAAGGAGTATTGTACGATGGGAATAAAGTATACAGAAGTAAAAAATATAATCTTACTCATATTGTAGATAGAATTGGTGGGGGTGATGCTTTTATGGCAGGCGTTATTTATGGGTTAAATACATTTGAGGATGACTATCAAAAATGTATTGATTTTGCAACAGCATCTTCAGCATTGAAACATGGTATAGATGGTGATTTTAATAGTGTATCTAAAGAAGAAGTAATGGGGTTAATCCACTCAAAAAATGCATCAAAAGTGGAAAGGTAACATCCAACCTTTTATAAAGTGAATAATATTATTAGGCATGTTCTCCCCCTATTTGCTGCAATTTTGCATAAAAATAGGGGGTATATTATTATAGACGTTATTTAGAAAATTTATTCTATATCGATTCTCACCTACTTAACTACTTTCATACTATGATTATTTTTAATAAAGAAGTATGAAACTATTAAAGACAATATCTATTGCATTTTTATGTAGTTTGTTTTCTTGTCAACAAACTAATACTAGCCAACAAGCTTTTGAACAAAAAGAAGAAACTTTTGAAGAAGATTGGAAATCTTTGGCTAAAGCAAATAAATCTCCTGATTGGTATAGAGATGCTAAATTTGGAATTTATACACACTGGGGTCCTGTTTCTGGAGCCTTTGTGAATATGGACAAAAAAGAGTATTTAGGAGGATGGCATGGCATGCTTATGTATGGAAAAAACGGCCTTCCAAATTGGAAAACTGGAGAATATCCCAAAAATAAAGATGGTTCTCCTAACCATAATCCAACGTCTAACTATTTACACCACGTACAGCAATTTGGTGACCCAAAAGAATTTGGTTACAAGTATTTAATTGAAAACTTTAAACCTACTGGTTTTGATGCTGAAAAGTGGGCTGCTCTTTTTGAAAAATCAGGGGCAAAGTTTGCTGGCCCCGTTGCGATACATCACGATAACTTTGCTATGTGGGATAGTAAAGAAACTCGATGGAATTCTGTTAACTATGGAGGAGTTGATATTTCTAAAGATTTAAAAGAATCTGTAGAGAAAAGAGGAATGAAGTTTATTGCATCATTTCATCATGCTTTTACATGGAAATATTTTGTTCCTGCACATGAATATGGAGGTGTAGATCCTAAAGATTATGATTTATACACTACACCCCATGGATATGATAGTGATATGCCAACAGAAGAGTATCATCAGGAGTGGTGGGCAAAGTTGAAAGAATATATAGACATTTACCAGCCAGATATTATTTGGTTTGATTGGTGGTTAGAAAACATGGACGAAAAGTATAGACAAAAATTCTTAGCCTATTATTATAACAAGGGCAAAGAATGGAATAAAGAGGTGGTCGTCATGTTTAAGGAAACTACTTTCCCAGAAGCTACTGCAGTAAGAGATTATGAAAGAGGTAGACCAAACCAACCTAAAGATGAAGCTTGGGTAACGGATACTTCTCCTGGTACTTGGTTTTATCGATCAAATGCAAAGTTTGTAGAAACGAATGAATTGATTGATATTTTAATCGACATTGTTTCTAAAAACGGTAACATGTTATTAAATGTTCCTCCAAACCCAGATGGTACTATTCCTCCTGAAATGGAAAACCTTTTAACAAATATGGGGGATTGGTTAGCAGTAAACGGTGAAGCTATTTATGGAACAAGACCTTGGGCGATATTTGGCGAAGGTCCAACAAGAATTCCTTCTGGAGGACATAAAATCGAAAGAGAGAAAATTGTTTACAAAGAAAACGATATCAGGTTTACAAAAAAGAATAACAATGAATTTTATGCTTTTGTAATGGATACTCCAAAAGGAGATATTGTGATAGAAACATTAAGTACTCGATATGGTATTTTGAATAACGATATTGAGAAAATTCAATTAGTAGGAAGTACTGAACCTTTAAAATGGGAGAGAACGGAAAATGGATTGATTATTAGAAGACCTGTATCGTTTCCTACTAAATATGCTCATGCTTTTAAAATTCAATGTGAAGGTTATAAAGAAACTGATATTGGAGGAGATTTAGAGCAGGCATTGTAGTGGATGATTTATACATCATATTTGTGATTAACTAAACAATAAATATTCGAACAAACTGTATTTTATATGAAGAGGTATTGATACCATATTTTGGTTGTCATACCTCTTTTTTTATGTGTGAATTTCTATAGCTAAAGACTCTTTATATAAGATTGTCTGATAAATAAAAGGATTAAAAAAGAGAAGAGTTGCTCCCATACTCAAGGTATAGAAGCAACTCTTACATCTACTTATTAAATTGAGATTATTGTATCATAATCTTTTTTATAACTTGATCATTAGGAGTGGTAATACGGATCAAATAGATGCCTTTAGACATATTATTGATAGGTAGCATATAATAGCTTCCTTCAAATATTACTTCCTGTAAAAGTTGACCATTAATATTCATCATTTCTACAGTAGTTCCATTATTATGTGGCACTCTGATATGTAGTTTATTCTGATTAACAGGGTTTGGATATGCAGAAATAATTTCACTTTCATCAACTTGAATCATTCTAGTATTAGATGTAGAAGATGCCCAAGCGGCCCAGTTATTAAAATTAAAACCACCATTAACTACTTCAAATCTCACAATATGCTTTCCGCTATTCATGTATACATTACGGATATGCATTGTCTGATAATTTTGCCAGCCACCTGAGTTGGGAACGGTAAGGTTACCAGTAACATCAGTGCCATCAATACTAATTTTATATTGTGAATTATCTTTAGGACTAGCCACTCTTGGAAAGAAATCGTAATCATTAGATGTACTGACATTAACCGTATATTCCATCCATTCAGAGGTGTCTAACCACCCTATATTATATCCCCCATTTTGATCAGTACAGATTTCAATATCAATACCGTCAGTCCTGTAAGCACCCCCTTGATTTGTTGTGTTAATATCATGATATGCAACACCTTCTCCTCCAATATCATAATTTTCTGCTTCCACTTTTCCTGGTAAACTTGCAGGAGTTCCAGAATAGGGCTCTTGTATCACTTGTGGAATCACTTCAATATTATTTGCTTGATCAGAATCAATATTTTGTGTCCAATTAGAACCGACAGGACGTATACTAGCTTTAATAACATAGCCATTACCAATTGTAGGTGCATTGGCAAGATTAATGGATAAAGTTTCAACACCACTTCCTGCATTGACAGTTGTTACTTTTTGTCCTAACCAACCAGTAGACGACCAAAATTCAGCAACAATGTCTCTAGTCGTATTTGAAGTATAAGACAATTGTACATCTATTTTTGTATCACTTTCAACCGTGGTTAAGGGGTTCACAATGTTTACAGATTCATTTTCAATAACATTTTGGTCATATTTACCCACCTCAAGGATGACAGAACTTACATGTCCACCATTATCAGGGAAAGTGATAGAAATAGTGTTAGATGCTTGAAGTAAATTCATAGCAACAGGAACTTCTATTACCCCAAAGAAATCATCTCGATTAGCTTGGTCATAACCTTTCCAATTATCAGGAACATTAATTATGGTATTATTAATTTTTACAATTGGTTTCTTTGATTTTGCGTGCTTTCTGCCAATTCCTATTTGAAGCGAAGCACTACCTGTACCTGTTGTTACTCCATTGAATGCAAAATTCATAGCCGTATTTGCATTAATGTATTGTAGGTGCTTATTGGTATAATACTTTTTGTTTCTAATAGTATTATTGAAGAGGATTGTATTAGCAAATTTATATTCTAACACTACAGTTTCACCAGAAATTAATGAAAGTGAACCCGGCGAAGTAGATAAAGTAGAAATACTTAACTGCGGATTGGAATTATCATAAATTTTCAAAGCCTTTTTGGTGATGGATTGTAGTCCACTTAGTCTCTCAACAAAGTTCAAATTTATAGATTGTGTATTATCATCCAAGTTATTGAGAGCAATGTAAAGCATATTTCCATTGGCAAATCCTTGTACTTGAATATCGGGGTTGGAAGTATTTATTTGTATTCTTTTACCACTTACATTTTTCCATAATTCATAGAAATGAATCTTCGGAGAATATTTCCACCCTGCAACATAAGATTCCCCAATGTTTGTAGGGATTAATAATGCAGCACCGTAAGGTTGATAGTTATTTGCAGCAGTTAAGTGCCAAGTAGATTTATCCGTAATGAAAGGGATTGAAATATCGATGTTGTTTTCACGATCCATTAAATTAAATAACATGTGATTAATTCCTCTCACAGTTTGGATACTTTCAATATCTGTGTAGTTGTTTCCATAACCTGAAGCAATGGCTCCATATTCAGTAATAGCATGTGGTTTTACCTTACCCCATTTTGTATAGCTATAGGTTTCAATCAAGTCTAAAATGGCTTCACTATTACTACCAGACCTTTGATTATTCTGTCCAGTTACATTAACGCCATCATATAAGTGTGTTGAAAATGCATCCATATCAGCTCCTGCAACATCCATAAACATCTTCATGTTTTCATTCCAATGAGCAAAGTCTTTAATCTCCATTGAAGGCCATGCGGCAGAATATCCAATAATTTTCATATTATTCAATGCAGAAGTTTCATGAACCTTCTTACCAATAGCTGCAAAAACTTCTGCCATTTGTCTTTTAATACGGTCCTCTTCTGATTGATTCCAACCTCCAGAATAGTAGTCTTTTGCATGTACAAAAGGTTCATTCATGGGCTCGAAGAAGAGGGGTCTTTCTGAGTCATTGGCAAAGTCCTTATAGTATTCAACTACCCAATTTGCAGCAGCATTTGGATCAAGGCCATCCTTAAAAATATTGTATGGATGCTCTGTGGCCACAAATCGGCTTACATTTTTTAAGTTATTATCTCCATTTGTGCCTTGAGGATATGTCCCAACTGCATTTCCTTTACTTTTAGAATAGGAAAAAGGTCCCCAAAAACCTCTGCTAGGAGATACATTGTAATCATTGTAAAACTGATTTAATTCTGCATCAGAATTGTTGGAGTGGAGATTGAAGAACTTCGATCGATCCAAGGAGGAAGTACCACCTATATAACGTTGAATTTTGTGATTGATGCTGACAGTGTTTTGACCGTTGACATCATGGAGAAAGATGGTTAAGAATAACCATAAGATAGTAGTTGTGTAGTGTGCTGGTCTCTTTGAATAGTAGTAATTCATAAGTATTTAATATTTAGCGTGTTAAGTAATAATTCGAAAATCAATCTAGTTTTTGTGTTTGATTATGATTGGAAAAAAAATCTGTAAATAGGTGGGGTGAATTTTTTAATGGAATAAAATAGAGTTTAGATCAAAGGGATAAATAATACACCCCCTTTATAATGTTAAATTATTAAAGGGAAAAAATAGTTGGATAGTTAAATTTCAATCATATCATTAAAAAATAAACTAAAACGGACAAATATGAAAAAGGTCTTTCTTCAGTTAGCATTAATATTCTTTTTGATGAATAATGTAACAGCACAGAACTTAACTATTCCACCCAAAAACTATGTTGATTCTATCGATAACAATCTTGCTGTTTCTCGAATTTCAGATAAATTACCCTTGTCTGATCAAGAAAACTCAGGAGAATGGAAATTATTAAAAAAATTCTCTGATGAATTTGAAAAGGGACATGTTAACGAGAAATTATGGTACCCTAATAATCCAAAATGGAAAGGAAGAAAACCTACTTATTTTCATGGATCGAATGTGTCTATTGAAGAGGGTGAAGCTGTTTTTAGAGTAAACAAACATGATGATGAAAAATTACCGGAGGGGTACACACATACTTCAGGTTTTATCAAAAGTAAAAATAAGTTTCTATACGGATACTTTGAAGCTGAAATGAAATTAATGGATGCTCCTTGGGTATCAGGTTTCTGGATGACAAATGTTAGTAAAGATTGGTGGACGGAAATTGATATCTGTGAAAATGCTCCGGGATTAAGTTATAATAGACATGACCTAAATTCAAATATCCATGTTTTTAAAGCACCCGAGGATCAAGGGAATGTGACAAAGCATTTTTCAAGAACAAAAAAGTATTATGTTCCTTTCGAATTACAACAAGGATATCATGTTTGGGGGTTAGAATGGACTAAAGAGCATATCAGGTTTTATATTGACGGTATTCTATTTAGAGAAGCAAAAAACACGCATTGGCATCAACCATTAGAAGTTAATTTTAATAATGAGTCAAATAAATGGTTTGGGGCTTTACCAGACGATGAGAGATTAGATGGTGAATTTCATGTGAAATACTTTAGAGTATGGAAGAATAAACCAACAACATCAAAATAAGAATATGTATCAGTATAAAATATTAATAGCTGTTTTAGTGTTTTCGATTTTTGGATGTACTTCTAAAGATCAAAAAACGGTAGACAACCCACTAAATCAAAGAGCATCACTAGGGCTAACAGACGAAAGAAATTTAGAAATTTCTAAACTTGTAGACACTATTTTGGATACCATGTCTTTAAATACTAAGGTGATGACTTTAACAGGGAAATCATCTGTTCCATACCTAAAACATGGAGAGGCTATTTCTGGATATAATATTAAAGGAGCAACGACCTTACCTCAACAAATCGGAATTTCTTGTTCATGGAATCCCGATTTGTTAAAGATAAATACGGGGTATACTTCAAGAATGATGAGAGACCTAGGGATAACTCTTGCACTTTCTCCAATGTTGGATGTAAGTAGAAATGCCAAATGGGGTAGAATGGAAGAAAGTTTTGGGGAATCTGAGTACTTAACGTCAAGAATGGGTCTGGCTTTTATAAACGGAATGCAGACGGAAGACCTAAGTAAAGGGGTAGCTACAACTACAAAACATTTTGCAGGTTATGGTGGAAAGAACTTAGACGATAGGGAATTTCTTGAGGAAATATTAATGCCTCATGAAGTAGCGGTTCGTTTAGGGAATACACAATCTGTTATGCCTGGCTATCATGCCTATAAAAATATTCCTGCACACGCGTCCTCTTTTCTTCTAAAGGATATTTTGAGAAAAAAGTGGGGGTATGATGGTATTATAGTTTCTGATTATTTTGCCATTAAGCAGATTAATACTTCTTATAAGTATGCTAAAAATAAGTTGGAAGCTTTAGTGATTGCATTGAAAAATGGTGTTGATCTCGAATTACCAAATCCAGATTGCTATCTATTAATACCTATGGCACTTGAGAAAGGTTTAATCTCTATAAATGACGTAGACAGTGCCGTAAAAAGAATATTGACTTTAAAAGGTAGATTAGGCTTTTTACAGAAACCGTTGGAGGTAAAAGCTAATGTTGAATTGGATAGTAAAGCATTTAGAAATAGAGCTTATTTATCGGCAACTCAGTCTATTGTTTTATTAAAAAATAATGGCATTCTACCTTTAGAGAAAGAGTTAAAAAAGATTGCTCTTGTCGGGCCAAATGCAGCTTCCGCAGAATCTCTTCTAGGTGATTACACTTACCAATCATTACAACTGTATTGGGAAAAACAGCCAATAGATCCTCTTAATCCTAAATTATTCACCCTTTTGGATGGTTTAAAAGATAGGTTAGGGAAGAGTACGGAAATCCTTTATGAAAGAGGATGTGATTGGACGGAATCTGATAATTCACAGAAAGTAAAACCAGTTATTGGAGATGAAAGAGAAAACAATGTCATTGAGCTACAAAGCGATTATTCTACAGACTATAATAAAGCCATTGATTATGCTTCTAAAAGTGATGTTATTATCGCTGCAATGGGAGAAAATAGATATTTATGCGGTGAAAGTAGAAGTAGAAGTGATATTAGATTAGCAGGAAAACAGGAAGAATTTGTCAAAGACTTAATTGCTACAGGAAAGCCTGTGATCTTAATTATTTTTGGTGGAAGACCGCACGTACTTACTGCTATTGAAAAAGAATGTGCAGCTATTGTACAAGCATGGTATCCTGGAGAAGAAGGAGGAAATGCTTTAGCAGATATTCTGATTGGAAAAGTAAATCCATCAGCAAAAATGACAGTAACTGTACCTCGTAGTAATGAACAATGTCCAATTTGGTATGGAAGTGGTTATAAAAAGAAGAAGCCATTGTACCCTTTTGGTCATGGACTATCCTATACAGAATTTTCTTATGGAGATTTTGATATTGATAATCAATCGACCACTGATGATGATTACATTAATGTACGGTTTTCAATTTCCAATACAGGAAAAATGGATGGAAGTGAAATACCTCAATTATATATATCAGCAAAAGGTTTATCAATGCCTAGACCAATGCTTTCTTTACAGGGATTTACTCGTTTAGATCTAAAGAAAGGAGAAAAGAAATACATTACATTTAAGGTTTCTCCTGAGCAATTAGCATTTTATGATAAAGACATGAATTTAGTGATTGAACCCGGTAATTATGATTTTCTAATAGGAGCATCATCTACAGATATAAAGGCTTCAACCACCGTTAAATTGATAGGAAAAACAAAGCATTTACCAATAAAGAATAAGTACTTTTCTGAAACTCTGATTAACTAAACTAAGATGAAAAAAATCCTAATTTTATTACTTTGTAATTTATTGTGTTACAATTTATTTTCTCAAGATATTAATGGAGAACTTAAAGTATGGCATACAATTGCTTTCACTTTTGAAGGACCTGATACTTTTGAAGAAAACCCTATAAATCCATTTTTAGACTATAGGCTTGATGTTACCTTCACAAATGGTGATGAGAAGTTTATAATTCCTGGGTTTTACGCTGCAGACGGAAATGCTGCTGAAACGCAGGCAACTAAAGGTAATAAATGGAGAGTTCGATTCGTACCGAATATTACAGGAGAATGGCATTATAAGGTTTCATTTTTAAAAGGAGAAAATTGTGCAGTAGCCAACGATATTTCAAACTTTGAAAAAGGAATATTAGATGGAAAAGAGGGGACGTTTAAAGTGAAACAATCTGATAAAAAAGGGATTGATCTTAGAGCAAAGGGTAGATTAAAACCAACAAACTCTCATTATTTACAATTTGAGGGGAATAAAGAATACTTTATTAAAGGAGGTGCTAATAGTCCGGAAGATTTACTAGGGTATCATGAATTTGATGGAACACCCGATAAACATCACTTCAAATCACATATTGGAGATTGGAATAAAGGAGATGTTCTCTGGCAGGGGAATAAAGGAAAAGGGATAATTGGAGCAATGAATTACCTTTCATCCAAAGGGATAAATACGGTTTATTTTCTTACAATGAATGTGATGGGAGACGGTAAAAATGTCTGGCCCTGGACGAAGGCTCATGAGCGTTATCGTTTTGATGTTAGTAAGTTAGCCCAATGGGAGGTACTTTTTTCACATATGGATAAGGTTGGATTGGTTAAACATATAGTGACACAAGAGACAGAAAATGAGTGTCTTTTGGATATGGGATATACGGCAATTCAAAGAAAATTATATTATCGAGAGTTAGTTGCAAGGTTTGCTCATCATCCTGGGATTATCTGGAATATGGGAGAAGAAAATGGTATTACCAACTGGTCTCCTGTTGGTCAAACTGAGAAAATGAGGATTCAAATGATTGAATATATGAAGTCATTAGATCCATATGGTAATATGGTCGCAATTCATACCTTACCATCTCAGAAAGATCATAAAAATACGGTAACACCATTATTGGCAAACCATTCTTTGGACGGTATTTCATTTCAAATTCATGATTTACATCACACGCACTCAACTACATTAAAATGGAGGGAGGCATCAGAAAAATCAGGTAAAAATTGGGTGATTTGGTTAGATGAAATCGGACCTGCAGGAAAAGGAGTGTTACCTGATAATTATCCTGCTCAACAAGACACAGTACGAAAAGATGTTATTTGGGCTAACCTCATGGCCGGCGGTGGTGGGGTTGAACATTATTTTGGATATAAATACCCCAATAATGATTTAAATTGTGAAGACTGGCGCTCAAGAGATCGTATTTGGGATATGACGTTTTATGCTACAGACTTTTTTCAGAAGTACCTTCCTTTCAATGAAATGGAACCTAATGATGGATTAGTAGATATAAAAGATAGTTATTGCTTTGCTAAAGCAGGTGAAGTTTATTCCATTTATTTAAAAAATGGAGGGCAGCCAACACTTGATTTGAGTACTGATGAGCAAGAATACACTGTTGCATGGTATAACCCAAGAGTAGGAGGGAAGTTAGAATTCACGAAAATTAAACGTGTAAAAGGTGGTAAGAAAGTATCTCTTGGAGCTTCTCCAACATTGAACGATGATTGGGTTGTTTTACTAAGAAAGACAAAATAATAACATCATCATAAGAAAGGCCATAGTATACTTTTTATTGCATTGTATATTATGGCCTTTTTTTGATTAAACTAATCTGTCAATGTAGTGTCCAAATCTAAGCCATTGTATTGAAACCAATCAAAATGTGCTTTATTTTTAGTAGACTGTCCATTACTAGTTGCATATATTCCGATACCCGCTCCATTAAACTGGGCATTTCCTTGGCCATCAGCAATGGTAATTAAACTCAATTGAGGTCCAATTGGAATTAAATGATCGGAAGATTCTCCTATATAAAATTGAATCATCATATCCTGAGCTTTCGCTTTTAGAATGACATTTTTCTTACCGAATTTTACTTTTGCGATTACTTTTCTATTTCCTTTAAAGACCTCTGTCAGAATAATTTCATGATCATTCTTCATAAGAGTGAAATGATTTTCATTGGTTCTATACAGGCATAATCCACTTTCTTCATTGATCTTTGACGTAGAGAAAGACATCGCTGTAGATGCTTCAAAGTTGTGGTCTACAATACGTTGTATAAGCATAGATGAATGCACTAAACTGTCTAGGACTTCTTTGTGAAGATTTAATTTAAGTTTTCCATCATTAAGCTTGTAAAATTCTTTCTCAGGTGTTCTGATGCTACACCATCTTAAGTCAATTTTATGAGTAGTGAAATCATCTTTTTTAGGAGGTGCAGGAAATGGAGTCCAAGGTAAATCAGGACGTTTCTGACGACTCAATACCACTCCTTTTCCCTTGTTGAAAATTGGTGTTTGACCTTCAAATTCTACTTTTGCTAAAAAGGTTTCTCTAGCTAAAGTGGTGATTCCATTATTTAATCTTTTTCCAAGCACAACAGCCCACCATTCTCCATTTTGTGTTTTTACTAAATCACCATGTCCAACAGCATAAATAGGATAATCCTTGCCTAAATGTCTATGCGTTAGTACAGGGTTAATAATATCTGCCTGATATGGCCCATTAATACTATCACTATGATGTACTGACATAGCATGATATTGTTCTGTTCCCCCTTCAGAAAGTAGCAAAATATATTTACCATTAATTTTATAGATATGAGGCCCTTCGGCGTAAGCCGCATTATTAGCGTGCCCAAAAGTTAGATGATGTCTTTTACCAATAAGTTGATTTGTATTTAAATCAATTTCCTGATTATAAACTACTGTCTGAGTAGACCATTTTTTATCTGCTACACTTTCCATTCCAGTGTAATAACTTTTACCATCTTCATCCCAAAATAATGAAGGGTCAATACCTGATGCAGAAGGTAACCAAATAGGATCAGACCATGGTCCAGCGGGGTTTGTAGCAGTAATGTAAAAATTCATTTTACATCCTACACAAGTATTAATGATGTAAAAAGTGCCATTATGATGTCTTATAGTCGGTGCAAAAAGACCATGTTTATCTTTTAAACCGTTAAAACTGATTGTTTCAGAATTAGTAATTCCATAGCCGATATGTTCCCAATTTACAAGATCTTTACTATGGTATATAGGAAGTCCGGGAAACCAGACAAAAGAAGAATTAACCAAGTAGTAATCATCTCCAACTCTACATATTGATGGGTCTGGGTGATACCCTGGTAAAATTGGATTGTTGTAAGATGTTGGAGCTTGTCCAAAAGCTTGACTAATTAAAAGAACAAATAATAGATTAATAAAGAATGTTTTTAGTTTCATGGTAGCTTGATTAAAAATGTATTCTGAATTTCTATAAAGCTAAGAAGTACAATGATAAACCTCAGGAATAAAAATAGACAATTTAGAGTGTTATTTTACTTTATCATTATTGGTGAGTAGATGGCCATTATCTTAAAAAGTTTTATGATTTAGTATTGTGAGTGAAATGTACTATCATGTTTGCTCTACTGGAAAAAAAATAATGAAATAAAGGGGGGAGATTTATACCATATAATAATGATGTTTTAATCAGTAAATTTTGTTTCCTGATATGTCTTGAAGTTTTTATTTCTTGTGAATACAATGAATGAATTATTACTACGAACATTGATTGATTGTAAGAGAAAAAGTAGTGCTCTCTTTTATGACCTGTCATTGTTCAATTATTATTTAACCATAATGATGAAACTAAACTTCAAAAGAGTATTCTTTTTAATTGGATTTTGGCTCTCTTTACAAGGTCAGGCGCAAAACCCATTAGTAACACATCGTTTTTCTGCTGATCCTACAGCAAGAGTAATGAACGATACTTTATTTGTTTTCCCATCTTCAGATACAACATGTGCTCAAATAAAAGGCAACAATGGTTTCTGTATGCCTGATTATCATGTTTATTCTACTACCGACCTTACCACATGGAAAGATCATGGAGAAATATTATCACATAATACAGTACCCTGGGTGGAAGAAAATAGTTATGGTATGTGGGCTCCAGATTGTATTGAGAAAGATGGTAAATACTATTTTTATTTCCCTGCAATGCCCAAAGATAAAAGTGCTTTTAGAAGAATTGGGGTAGCAGTTGCTGATACACCCACTGGACCTTACACTCCAGAGAATTCATATATTGAAGGTATTGAAGGAATCGACCCTAACGTCTTTATTGATGATGATGGAAGTATCTTTTTGTACTTTGGAGGCGGAGAAAATCTATTTTTTGTAGAATTGAATCAAGATATGAAGTCTATCAAGACGAAGCCTCAAAAAGTACAAGGTTTGCCATCCAAATATAAAGAAGGTCCTTTTGTTTTTAAACGCAATGATAAATACTACTTCACCTTTCCGCATGCACCAGGCCCTGCTGAGGAAATCTCATATGCAGTTGGTGATAGCCCTAGAGGACCATTTGAATACAAAGGTAAAGTTTTGGAGCATTGGAAAGATGGCTGTTGGACAAATCATCATTCTTTTGTGGAGTATAAAAACGAGTGGCTTCTGTTCTATCATCATATGGATATTTCTGGTAATAAACATAGAAGATCTATGTGTGCTGATCGTATCTTTTTTGATGAAAATGGGGATATTCCTGAAATTAAAGCCACACAAAGAGGTATTGCAAAATTGTTTGCAAAAGATCCTATTCAGCTTGATAAGTATAGTGTATTAGAAAATGCAACTGTTGTGAAAACCGATGCACCTGAGCCAAATTGGGTGGTAAAAAGGATTTCAAATAAAACGAAATTGACGATTAATGATATCAATTTTGAGAAAAGTAAGTTTGAGCAAATTGCCCTTTTTGTAAGTGCTACTCAAAAAGCTCAGATAGATGTTTTTGCAAACAGTAAGAAAATAGCAGAAATATCAGTACCTAAAATGAAAGAAGGAGAATGGAGAGCTATCAAAGCACCTCTTGAATTCACACCAAAAGGAATGCAAAACCTTTCTTTTAAATTTTCTAGAGATACAGAGTTTCTGTCTTTGGACTGGATGCAGTGTTTAACTAAAAATCAGGTATTACTTTCTAAATCTTATGATGTTGAGCTGTTTAATCACTTAAATCAAAGAATAGTTTGGGAAGGAAGTAAAGGAAAAGTGTATTCATTAAAAGAATTTCAAGCATTAACTCCCCATCTTTTAGAAGAAAATAAACAACAAGCAGATTTACATATTAATGGTAAAAAAGTAGTGAGTTTAGATGATGTCAAAAAAGGGGATGTTATTAGTTTCTCTTCTGATAAATCTAGAAAAATATACAATGCATTTGATGGTATTGAAGCCGTTAACTTTTCAGATCAAGAAGGTGTAATGGTTGAAGCCTGTAAACTCGGAGGAAAAAATGTAGGGTACATTGAAAATGGGGATTATTTGATTTTTAATAACTTGAAATTTCATCATGTACCTCAAAAAGTAACTATTGGTGTGGCTACTCCAAACACGGGTGGCGTAGTAGAAATTCGTAAAGAAAATCTTGATGGAGAATTGATAGCCTCTATCAATATTCAAAAAACGGGCGGCTGGCAGAATTGGAGCTCTGTTACTGAAAATGTTTCTTCCGAAATTAAGGATAACGAGAAAATATATCTGGTATTTAAAGGCAGCAAAGGATTTTTAATGAATATCAAAGACGTAAGATTTGAATAAGATCATGGTTATCAAAAAGAGTTATATAGTAGCATTAATGTCTGTTTTATTTACAGGGTGTGCTACAAAAGAAACGGTGAAAGAGTCCGTAAAAGTTAATTATGAAGCAGATTGGGAATCTTTAAGCCAGTACGAAGTACCTGAATGGTGGAAAAATACAAAATTTGGTATTTACTTTCACTGGGGGCCTTATTCAGTACCTGCGCATAAAACGGAGTGGTACTCACATTACATGTATAATGAAGACAGTGAAGTGAGAAAATACCATGAAGAGACCTATGGCTCATTGGACAAGTTTGGTTACAAAGACTTTATTCCAATGTTTACAGGTGAAAAATTTAATGCAGATGAATGGGCTAAATTATTTAAAGAGGCAGGGGCTCAATTTGCTGGTCCTGTAGCCGAACATGCTGATGGATTTGCGATGTGGGACAGTAAACTCACTCATTGGGACGCCAAAGAAATGGGACCTAAGAGAGATATTGTAGGGGAAATGGCAAAAGCAGTAAAAAAGCATGATATGAAATTTATTGCAACATATCATAGACATTGGATGTACGCTTGGTATCCAACGTGGGATAAAACTACAGACGCTGCTGATAAAAACTATGAAGATTTATATGGACCATATACTCCGAAAGGAACATTTAATATGGCCGAAGTGAGAAGTGAACCATTACCTGACGAAAAGTTTAATAAAGAATGGTTGGCAAGACTCGATGAATTAATGGAAAAATATCAACCGGATATTATTTGGTTTGATAATAGAATGGATATTATTGATGAAAAGTACCGTAAGCAGTTTCTAGCAAACTATTATAATAATGCACAGAAATGGGGGAAAGAAGTAGTTTGTACTTATAAATTTAAGGATTTGAAAGAAGGCACTGCTGTACTGGATTTGGAACGATCTCGTATGAAAGAAAAACAACCTTTTGTATGGTTAACAGATGATTCAGTAGATTGGAAAGCATGGTGTCATATCAATGATCCTAAATATAAATCGACGAATCGACTGATTGATTTTCTTGTAGATGTTGTCTCAAAAAATGGAGCTGTTTTATTAAATATTCCTCCAAAAGCAAATGGAGAAATTCCAAAAGAGGTAGTTACTCGTTTAAAAGAAATGGGACAATGGTTTGCTGTAAATGGTGAAGCTATTTATGATACTAGACCTTGGGAAATCTATGGTGAAGGACCTCAAGAAATCAAAGAAGGACATTTAAGTGAATTCAAAAATGAGGATGCTGTTGCCGAAGATATTAGGTTTACAACGAATGGAGATCATCTTTATGCTATCGCTTTGGATTGGCCTAAAGATGGAAAGTTGAATGTGAAAAACTTAGGTGAAAATAGCCAATATCTTACTCAGGAAGTTCTTACAGTTAGTATGTTAGGAAGTAATGAGAAAATCCAATGGGAGAGAAAAGATGATGGTTTAATGGTTCAATTACCAAAAGAAAAACCATGTGATCATGCCTATGTGATTAAATTAAGATTAAGTCCAAAGAGTTTATAGTTCAAACATTAAACTTTAGGTCAAAAAAAAGGCTATCAGATCGTAGAAAATCTGGTAGCCTTTTTATTTTTTGAACCTCTAGATTATTTCTTTATAATCTTATGCAATGTTGTTATATCATTATTTGAGACACTCAAGAAATAAAATCCTTTTTGCAAATCTGCAACATTTACAGCTTGATCCCCTTTAGTAAGTGACACCGTTTTTACTTCTTTTCCACTTGAGGTCATAAAAACAATTTCAGTGTCGTCCTTTAAATTAATATTGATAATGTCCTCTACAGGGTTAGGATATAGTAAAGAAGTCTTATCAGTAATGAGTTCTGATGATGTAATGTCATTATTTGGTAAAACAGATATTATGATATTGTCGTAAGCAATAAAATCATTAATTGTACCTTCAAGTTCAATCAATATTTCTGTATTGTCTGCAACGTTAGGAGCCACAAAATTCATTGATTTATTTTCTGAATTTTCAATATCAATATCTGCTGAAGAAAACCACTTGTATGTAACGTTGGTATGATCAGAAGTGGATGCAGTTAAAGTGACTAAATCTCCACTTGTTACGGTTTTAGGTTCGCCTGCATGTATCCAATATTTATCATCAAGAGTGATTTCTACCATTACGTTTTCATTACTTACTATAAGATCTTCTGAATAGCTATTGTATTGATCATGTGATAATGAATAATTATATGTTCCTGCAAATATATTATTGAATGTAGCCTCTCCGTTACCATTAGTAGAAACAGTTTGCTCATTGAAGGAAACATTCGTTCCTTCAATAAGCTCGTTATTATTATTTTTGATGATGAAATTGACAGTATAACCTTGTTCTTCGACTGCTAGAATGTCATTTTTCTGGTCTGTAGCAATATTATATTCCCAGCTTTTACCTACAGGTCTTAGACTTGCTTTTACAATGTATTTATCTCCAATAGTGGGGGTAGACCCTAACGGTATTGATAATGTTTGAGTACCAATACCCGCAGGAACTGTAGTTGTAAATTGCCCTAACCATTGTGATTGCGACCAGAACTCTGCAACTAAATCTCTTGATGTTGTGGCGGTGTATTTTAAATCAACATTGATGCGTTGAGCACTTCCAACACTTGTATTTGGAGAAATAATTTGAACTTTCTCCAGACCTAAAGAAACATCTCTTTGATTAGATACTTCAAGAATCATAGAACTAATATGTCCACCATCATCAGGGAATGAAACTGTAATAGTATTGTTTGCCTTTATCAGATTTGCATCAATTGGAATTTCAATTACTCCAAAGAAATCATCTCTATGTGCTTGATCACTACCTTTCCAATTTGTGGGTACATCTACTGAAGTATTATTGACAAGAATGATAGGCTTTTTAGACTTATCATGCTTTCTACCAATACCCATATGAAGGGTAACATTTTCTATCTGATCAGTAACTAACCCATTAAATGTGAAAGTGTTTTGAGTATTTGCTTTGATCTCAGTGATGTGCTCAGGAGCATAATATTTTCGTTCAGCAATAGCAGAAGTTAACTCAATATTTTGTGTGAAATGATATTCTAGTACAACAGTTTCACCACTGACTAGCTCCAGTGATGTTATATTTTTGTCTAGTTTTTCATTGCTCATCTCTTCTTGTTTATCATTATAAATTCGTAGAGATTTTTTAGTGATATAGTCAATTTCTTCAAGAGATTCTATGAAATCTAAATTGACCGTTTGTGTCTTTATATCTAGATTATTTAATGCGATAAACAATATCTTGTCTTCTAGAAAAGCCTGTGATTGAATGTCAGGATTATCCGATGCAATTTGAATACGTTTGCCTTGTACATTTTTCCATAATTCAAAGAAATGAATCTTAGGTGAGTATCTCCATCCTTGTACTTCTTTTTCTCCAATATTAGTAGGAATAAATAAAGCTGCACCATAAGGTTGATAGCCATTATTTTCTGTTAAATGCCATGTTGATTTATCCGTAATAAAAGGTATTGAAATATCAATTACATTTTCTCTGTCTAATAAATTAAAGAGCATATGATTAATACCCTTGATGGATTGTATACTTTCTAAATCTGTATAATTTTCATCGAAACCAGAGGTGATAACGCCATATTCTGTGATTGCGTGTGGTTTCACCTTTCCCCATTTTTTGTAGCTATATGTTTCAATTAGATCCAGAATAGCTTCTGAGTTACTACCAGAACGATTATTATTTTGTCCTGTGATATTTACCCCATCATATAAGTGAGTAGCAAATGCATCCATGTCATCACCTGCTACATCCATGAACATTTTCATGTTGTCTTCCCAATGGGCAAAATTGTTGATTTCTAAAGAGGGCCAAGCAGATGAATAACCGACTACTTTCATTTTACCTAAAGAAGGAGTATCGTGAATTTTTTTTCCGATTGCACCAAACAATTCAGCCATTCGTCTTTTCACTCGGATTTCATCTTCTGTAATCCATTTTCCTTCATAGAAGTCATGAGCATGTACAAAGGGTTCATTCATAGGCTCGTAAAACTCTGGTCTATCATCAGCATCTACTTCATCAACAAAATACTTAGCGGCCCAGTTTGCAGCTTTTTCAACATCCATTTCATCTACAAAAACAGTACGAGGGTGTTCTGTACCAACGTATCTATTGACCTCCTTAACGTCCGTACTTTTATCAATAATAGTACTATTAGGATATGTACTACCGACTGTAAATCCTTTTCTTTTTGACTCAGACATAGGTCCCCAAAAACCTCTACCTTCACCAATGTTATACTCTTCATAAAAAGCAGTTACATCTTTATCGTGGGATTTTGCATGTAGGTTAAAAAATTTACTACGATCTAAAGTAGATACATCCCCAATAAATCGTTGCACTTTGTGGTTGATAGTCACCTTTGTTTGTGCATTTCCTTGCATAGGAAATACAATACAGCAAAGGTTTAAAAGTACCATTACGATACTACTAAACTTAAAAATCAAATTCATTTTAAATATGTTTTAAATTATTGATTAACTGTTTGTTTATAGTTCAAAAATAAACATGTAAGAAGCTGTTATTGGCTTTAAATTCTTCTAAAAAACATGGGGTAATTTTTTTAATAGAAAAAAAATACCGGAGAAATTTTCCCCGGTATCTTAACCTAAATAACTATTGGTGAAATATTATTTAACCATCAATTGAATGCTTTTTAATTGATCATCAGATTGTATTTGTAAAATGTAAATACCGTTTGGATAGTTGTTGAGATCTAACTCATGAATACCCACAGTATAATTTGACTGACTGATAATTTGTCCTGAAAGATTAATCACTGTTATGTGAGCATCTTTTAATATTTCTAAGTTTGTTTTACCATTTGATGTTGGGTTAGGGTAACATCTTACAGTAACTTTTTCAAGATCTTCTGAAGCTGTAGGAAGTTGTAATTCTGTAGAAAGAACTGTAACAACCACCTCATCAACAACGATCATATCACTAACTGTTGCTTTTAAAACAAATGTGTATTCTTTATCGTGACCAATTTCTGGTGCTGTAAATGTAGGAGAAGTACTATTAACATCAGATAGAGTAATTCCTTCAGGAGCAACCCATTCGATTGTAGCCTCTAAAGGAGTTGTTGCTGTACCATTTAATGTAACTTCATCTCCTGCATTAACGGTTTGATCTTCACCCGCATTTGCTACTGGCTGTTCAACAGATTTTACAACAACGTCTATTTCATCTGTAGATGTCATATCTCTGTAAGTTGCAGTTAAAGTGAAAGTAAGAGTCGTCTCTTCCGTGTAATTTTCTGTAGTGAAAGTAGGGTAAACAGCAGTGACGTCTGATAATTCAATACCTTCAGGAGCCGACCATTTTAAAGTGGCTTGGCTAGGAATTGTTTCAGAAGCATTCAGTACCACTTCACTATTCTTGTGAGCGACGATATTACTACCGGCATTGGCTACCAATTCTGGGTAAACTAAAACGGATACTTCATCTGTAGATTCACCTTGTAAATATTGCGCTCTTAATGTAAACGTATAGATTTTTTCTGTTTGAACATCTGGAGCTGTAAAAGTTGGCATACCTGAAGTATTATCTGATAGAGTAATCCCTTCTGGAGCTTCCCAAATGAATGCAGCATCGTTAGGTGTAGTGGCAGTTGCATCTAAAGTAACTAAAGTACCTGTTTTTACAATTTGATCATCACCCGCCGAAGCAGTAACTTCAGGAACAACTGTTACCATGACTTTATCAGAGTAAGAAAGGTTTCCTTTTTGAGCATTGATGGTAAATTCATATTCCATTGGTTCGATTAACCCGGATGGACTAGAGAATGTAGTATTCTTCGTATTTAATGACGACAATGTTATACCATTCGGAGCAGACCATGTGTAAGTGAATTCATCAGATGAATTGTGATCGCCCATTAATTCGATAGAAGCACCAGATTGAATAACCATGTCATCACCTGCATTTAATTTGAAATCAATACCGTATTCTACCAAACTTAAATCATCTAAATAGAATACTTCTTCTGTTGTTGCAGGGCTTTGAATATATAATCTTGTAGGAATGAGTTCACCTTTTAAATACTCTTTTGAAATATGGAAATTTTCATCAATTGTTATAATTTTTTCAAATGATATCCATTCTCCTAAAACAGCCGTGTAGTCACCCCAATTGATTCCAGGAGCAGTAATACCCATCTTTGTTGTATTAGAGTCTTTCCATTCATCACTTGGCATAAATCTAAAGTTGTAAACTTCAACATTCATTGTTTCTACTTTGATTTTACCTTTGAACATGTATTGCTTTCCTACTTCAAGATTAAAATAACTATCAGGGTCCGTTTCAACAAGATCAATTTTACTAGTAGCTTCCACTTTTAAACTTGAGGTACCTTTCGAATCCGTTGCTACTTCATCAGAAATAGAGTACATACCGTTATCAATACCTTGCCAGCCAGATGTTAAACCTTCTTCAAAACCACCATTCGTTAGTAATTCAAAACCATTTACTCCTTCATTAATCACTGTTATTGTCACTTCGTCAGCTTTTGAAGAATTCTCTCCATCATTTACAATTAGACTAAATGTTAGTTCAGTGTCCATATCTACATCAGGAGTAGTGAAAGTAGGCATTTCAATGGTATTATCTGAAAGAGTAATGCCATCAGGTGCTACCCATGAATAGCTTAAAGTACCATCGATTTGTATTTCAGACCCCGAACCATCAAGCATTATTAAAGTATTTTTTCCGACAGTTTGATCAGTACCTGCATCGGCAATCGGAAGATTACTTGGGTTAACAATGATATCTACTTCATCTTCTGATGAGTTATCACCTAATGAAGCGGTTAGCGTAAATGTAAAAGTAGTACTTTGAGAAACAACAGGTGCAGTAAATGTTGGATTCACAGCGGTGGGATCTGACAACATAATATCATTAGGTGCAGTCCAGAGTAGTTCAGCTTCTAAAGGAGTTGTATTAGAACCATCAAGAGTGACAACCGTACCAGCGTTAACCGTTTGATCTTCGCCCGCATTGACTGAAATTCCTGGAACAACTACTACCTCCACTTCGTCTGTTTTAGAAACTCCACCTAGACTTGCTGTTAGCATAAATGTATAAGTAGTGGCCTCTGTAATGTCTTCTGCAACTGTAAAAGAAGTAGCTAACATATTTGTAGAAGATAACGTAATTCCGTCAGGAGCTTTCCATTCATAATCAAATTCATCAGATGAATTATGACTACCTTCTAAATTCACCATTCCGCCAGGTAAGGTTGTTTGATTATTACCTGCTGATAGTTCAAAATCAATATCTTTTTCAAACAACATCAAATCATCAAGATAAATTAATTCATCAGAGCCGTCGCTTGAATTTTGGATGTGTAATCTAGCGTAGATAATATCACCTACTTTAGCACCTGCTTTAAAATTGGTATCGAAAGTTAATGTCTTTTCAAAGTTGACCCAACTTCCTATTTCTGGTTGAACATCACCCCAACCACTACCCACTTTCGTGATAGAGAATTTAGAGTTTTCAGCATCGAACCAATCATCAGAAGGCATAAAGCGAAGATTAAATACCGTAGCATTCATTTTGTCAACCTTTACTTTGCCTTTAAATTTATATGACTTACCAATTTCAATAGCAATAAATTTATCACTACTGGTATGAACACCATCAATTTTGCTAGTTGTTTCAAATTTTACACTTTTGCTTCCATTTGAAGTAGGATCGACCACATCAGTTAGAGCATAACCATCTAAACCAGTCCACCCAGTGGATAATCCATCTTCAAAACCCCCATTTGCAATAAGGTTTAAACCATTAATGATTTTACTTTTTGCTGTAAAAGTTACAGTGACAGGAGATGAATCTAATTCTCCATCATTTACAACTAATGTGAAACTTAATTGAGTAGCTTCTGTTACATCTGGAGTTGTAAATGTAGGGATAGCAGCGTATGGACTTGATAAAGTAATTCCCTCAGGAGCAGTCCAAGTGTATGAAAGTGCATCGCCATTGTTATCATAAGAACCTGCACCATATAAAGTGACCTCTTCGCCTGATTCAATAGTTCTTCCATCTGTAATGACTGCTATTGGAGCAGTATTAATTATTGTAATAATAAGTTCAGAAGAAAAATCTGAGTCAGTGATTGTAAATGTAGATTCAAGTGTTTTGTGTAGCTCTTTTGAAATGGAATAATTATAAGTTCCAGCTAAAAGTAGTTCTAAGGTAACACTACCGTTTTCATCAGAAGTAAGCATTTTGTCAACATCCATAGCATCATTGGTGATATGAACAGAGGCATCAGAAACTAAATTCCCTTTATTGTCCTTTACTGTTAAAGTAGCAGAATAGGTTGCAACAGATTCCGAAATCAATGTAATTGTTTTCGAAGCATCACCTGTGGTAAAAGATCCTTCATAAGTGTTGAATCCAGTAGCTGTTACTGTGTAAGTATAAGTACCACTACCAATAAGTCCTTCAGGAGCACCATTAGCATCAGTAGTGTAATTTTTGGTATCTATTGTTACGGTTGCTCCATCAATTGGAGTTGATCCATCTGATGTAATCGTTATTGGAATATTATAGAAAGAAGGCAGGTTAGTGTAAGCAGATTCTGCAAACGATGTAAGCACAGGATAAGAATTGGTATTCATTCTCCAAGCACCCGTTTCTGAAAAGTCTAATGCAGAAAAATTTGAAGCTTCTGTCATTTCTAAAGGTGTCAATACTGTTACTTTAGAGGATGGGTTTTCAGCACCAGTAGTAGAAATAGCGTATAAACCATTTATAACGATATCATTCCCTGTATTTTCATCGGCTGTAATTCCTGCAGTTCCTTTTAAAACAGTGCCATAAGTTACAGCATTATTGATAGAAGCACTTGCCTCAATCGATGCCAAGTTACCCACAATTCCTCCATTGTTACCCCATTTTGAATCAAGCTCTACATCAACAAAGCAATCTGTAAGAGTTACGTTAACAACCATACCGATTAAACCACCAATAGAACCTGAGCCTGAAACTTTTCCTCCTAAAATGAAGCATTTATCCATAACCGTACCCCATTCAGAGTGTCCGATTAAACCTCCAATTCTTTCGATATTGGCTGATTTTTGCTCATTTAATAGATTGATTAGACCTAAATTTTTTACTGAAGACCCTTGACTGAATCCAATAAAACCAACACCTAAAGCTTCTTGGTCAGGATGTGGTGTTATTGTTAAGTTTGAAATGGTATGAAAGTTACCATCAAAAGTTCCTTTAAATGTTTTTGTCGCATCATTTCCAGCCAATTTATATCCTATTGGGTAGAAAGTTTCTCCTGACATATCAATATCAGTTGTTAATTTAAAGTGCATACTCCAAAGTTCAGGAGCATTGTCTAACTCTATTAACTGAGCTTTAGTAGAAATTAAATAAGGATCTTCGCTGGTACCAGACCCATCAAAAGACTGCCCATGTCCTGTACCATGAAAAAATACACAAAATACGGTGAAGAGTATTAGTGATTTGAGTTTGTAGATGTATTTCATTTTATACTAAGAATAGAATGTCCAAAAAGTTTTTTCGTTTTTCAAAGATGTAAAACTTACACTAAAAAATAGGGCGTAAAAAAATACCTTATGAAGGGGGTGAATTTTTTTATATATGCCATTTTTAATCCTTTCTAAGTAGGTATACTTAAAAATAACGTATTTTTTGGATGATCTAATACTATTCTTTAGTGAAAGACCGATGAATAACATCAAGTAAGGGAACTCAAATATATGCTGTTTTACCCTTAAAAACATACGATGTAGTAGCCTAAGTAATCTGAGGTAGCTTTTTCAACTCTTCGTTACGACCATAAGTAAACGATAACGAATCCAACTAAAAGTAAGAATAAATTTGGGTTGGGTAATACAGTATAATAATTAAGGTATTTGCACCACAATTGAAGAAACATTTTAAGGACCATAAAAAATTTCAAAAAAAATAACTCTCATTAGTCAAATCTATTTTTTATGATTTGACCATGAGAGCATTTTTTATCCATATATTTTAGTCAATGTTAATATGGATTCGGGTAAGTCATAGTTAGTGGTAATTGGATATATTTTTAGCATGACACCTATTTATATCTTAGTGAGCAATCGTAGTACTCCTTAATATCATTTCTTTATTATTTTCAGAGGCTATTGTTATAATTTCAATTCCATTTTCTTTATAAGTGATGTTTGGAAATACATCTTTTGAATCATAACAAAATTCTATTTGTAATTGAAGAGGTAGTTTTGCATTATTATAACTTAGTATAGTGCCTTCCTCAATTTTTACAATTCCTCCGTTATTTTTTTTATTTGAGTTGATTTCAAATGTTCCTGTAATTACAATTTTTTTATCAGCGTCTATCACCTTTAATAATACTCTTTCATTTTTCTTACATACCATCTGTGGATTTCTAATATATGATATAGTACCAGAAGCTAATGGTTCTGTCAAATTACTTCCACTCGGATTGATTGTTATTGAAAAAGGACTAGACATATATTAAGAGTGATTAGTTCTTCCTACTCTATAACGGTTTTTCGGATTCCACCTTGTCGTGTTGAGAAATAAAAAATTGTAGTAAAACATCTCAACAATATTTCTTTAAAAGCATACTGCAATTACAACGTTTTTTTTGGTTTTAAAAAGATGGGAAAATGAAAAACAGTCAAAAAAATGGGTAGTTTTTTGGGTAGTATGTCGGTGTGTATGTGGTTGTTTTTCAGTTATTTAAATTTTATTTTTTTTAGGGTGGGTGTTGATATTGATGAAATAGTGTAAATAGTCTTTAAAAACAGCAGTGAAAAATGTTATCAGAATCTTTTTTTAAAAAATCTGAATTTTTATATTGAGGATAATAACATTTCTACCGGCACTATAGTTACACGTACTTACTCTACTTATGAAGTATTTTTCTATTTTACTACTATTTATTTTAGGCCTTCATTTTACTACATTAGCCAATAATATTACTTTTAATTTAAAAGGTGATTTGTCTTTTGATGCATTAGAATTATCTGATTGGAATGAATACACAACACCTGTATTTGTTGATAACGACTTTGAATCAATTTGGTTTAAAATTGATGTCAAAGATTCTATTTCTAACGCATTTGAAGTTTCTTTACCGAGTCTTTACATAAATAAAGTAACATTATTTTTAAGTGATGTGGGTGAGGGACAATCAGCCGTTGAACCATTTACGGTTAGAAGAAAAGATATTATTGGTGATTCTTTTTATATAAAAGTAAAAGTCACGAAGAGAAGTTTTGTTCCTATAACATTTGAATCTAGAGAAGAATATTTAGAAAATAGGACCACTAATCTTATCATTTACAGTATATATTATACTTTGACTTTCGCCATTTTATTGTTTACTCTCTACTCTTATTATCTACACAGAGATGATACATATCTAGTATACATTATTTTAATGCTTATTGTAAATCTTGCTAGAAGTGTTGCAGAAGGAATGGTAGCTCAATTTACAAACGATCGAATTTTTGATGTGTTATTAGATCAGTTTTCACATGTATTTGTAGCTTTTGTGGGATATTATTTTGTGGTTAGTTTCCTGCATATTGAAGGAAAAAGGCGTAAAAAATTAAAAAAAGTAGTATTCGCAAATTTAGCTGTTAGCGTTGTGTTATTATGTTTTTACTATTTTTTAAAGATAAGCTGGATTGCATTTGTTAGTGACTTCTTTGTTATTATATCCTTAATCATCATTCTTTATAATGCATTTTTAGATTATAATAAGTCGGTGTACGCAAAGTTTTTCTTATTTGCTTTTTCACCTTTAATGGTAGCAGCAATAGATGTTTATTTCTTAGAACCTCTAGGAGTTAAGCTAATACCTATGAATTATCTCGAGTATAGAGCAGGAATGACTTTTGAAATGGTTGTACTTACTTTTACTGTTTTTTACAGAGGACGATCATTAGTCATTGAAAATGAAGAAATGAAAGCTTCAATTAACACCATTACTAAAGATTTTGAGAAAAAGTCTAAGAAAAATAAACAGGATTGGAAGCTAAAAATTAGGAAAGAATATGGTCTAACAAAACAAGAGTTTGTTGTATTAGAACAAATATTACTGCAAAAGAAAAATCAAGAAATCGCAGATGAGTTGTTTGTCTCTTTAAATACAATAAAATACCACACTAAAAATATTTATAAAAAGCTTGAGATTAATTCTAAAAAGCAAGTTTTAGATAAGGTGAAAATGATCTCTGAGTCAGAATAAAAAAACACCCAATGGAAATGCTATCCATTGGGTGTTTTTGTTTGAATCAATTATTTAGAAAGTTCTTCATCTTTCATCAAATGATCTAAGAAAGGCTGCATACGTTTCACTTTTGTTGCTCCAACACACATTAAGTTGGCAGTAAAGACGTTTTTCTCATCAAATTTTGTCTTCAGCTGGCAAAGTTGATTGTACTGTTCTTCTGAATCGTAAAAATAAGACCAATATTTATCTAAGATAGGCTTTTCTCCTAATGGGAAAGATGGACCTAGAAGTACTCTTTGCTGTTTACCATCTTTAAATAAATTTATGGTATTGTTAATTACCATATGAGCAATACCATCGATATATTGTTGCGTATTTTCTGTACAACCTTCAATCTCTGGATTAAAAAAGACATCGTAATCAAACCAAAAGTTAGATGCTCTGTGAGAAAGTGAATTATAACTAACCTGTCCTCCTCCAGAACTCTGAGGGTTTACTAATCCGGGACCTCCAATTACACCAAATTGAACAGCCATATACATACCATGATAAGTATCAGGAGATGAAACAACACTGTGAATCTCATTGGCAAGCCATGTAGAGAAACGTAAATTATCTTTGGATACTCCTTTCATTATGGGTAAAGTAGATAATTGATTATTCACTTTACTCATTGCTCTAGAATTACCCATATAGCTTAACTTTTTGTAAGAAAGACTATATTCTCTAGGGTTATCCCAACTTAAGTTATTTAATACTTGAGAGATTGGAATGTATTTTTCTCCATACATTATATCATCAAGTTCTAAGCTTTTATGAAAAGCATCTAATTCAGCTGCTTTTTCTTTATTTCCTAGAATTTTTTCTTCAAACCATTCTGCTATATTGAATATACCTTTGACTATAGATTTGATGATAGGAAAATCTTTAGGAGGAATACAGCCAGGTACTTTTAAGAATTTATCTCTTACCTCCTCAAATTGCTTGAGTTGTTCTTCGTAATTCTCGTTACCTGTTGGATTTAAGAAAGCGCCATATACAGCAATCATTCCGTGTCCTAAACCCACATAGTTAAACTTATCTTCCCCTGCTAACTCTGGATATTGCTTTAGCATTTCATCATCAAGAGTCATACCTCCTTTCGATTTAAGAGGTGCACTTGGATGACGATGAGGGTAGAAATACTCAGGACCTACAACTACTGCACTAATCGAAGCATAGGCAGATAATTCAGGATTATCAGAGACTTCACACACAATTTGTGAAATAGCTTCAACGGCTTCTTTGGAATAAGGCCATGCTAATTTGAGGCCTCTAGTATGAGGGTAATCAGCATCTTTAAGACATTTAATTGTTAAATGAGTAAGGATACCAAAGTTACCCGGGCTACCACCTAAAACAGCCCAGAATAATTCATCATTTTCCTGTTGTGGAATACCTTTTTCTTTATCATCAATCCATAAATCGGGTCTTCTGATCGTTTTTGTTCCATCAGGATATTTACTACAGATAAATTCAAATTCTACGACATGATCTATCATAGCACCGAAGATAGGAGTAATAGGAGACATACCACCTGTATTACTATGTCCTCCAATATGAACAGTTGCACATTCACCTCTTGGGAAGAATAAACCATTTTGAATTAATAATTCAGAAATATCGCCTAAGGCTACTCCACAACCAATGGTAATGTATTTATCTCCATTATTATCTTCAATAGATACTTTTTTGTAGAGGTAATTTTCTTTTTGAGATGATTCTCTGCCGGATAAATCAATTTGAATGTTGTTAAAAGCAGTTGATGAAGCGGCGTTGTATTGATGTCCTCCTGAACGTACTGCAATGCCAATATCATTAGCAACAGCATATTCCATAGCTAAAAAGATATCATTGTCATTTTCAACATAAATGATGTATGCAGGATTACATTCGTTTTCTGGGTCTTGAATAGAGGTGTAAGCATATTGATATGCACTAGCTACCCATTCAGTCAATGTACCTGTAAGTGGTTGACGTTGCATTACTTTCCCCGAAAATTTACTAGGGTCAAGTAGCATGGTTGTTTTGGTATTAGTCATGTTCTAAATCTTTAATAGATTAAAAAAGTTGAGAAATAGAATAAAAATTAATGCTTAAGATTTTTAAAAAGTAGTTGAATCAAATCTTAGAGTGATAAAAATATTAATAATTTGCTGATTTACAATAATCAAAAGCTTTTAGTGATACGATTTTTTTTTAGATAAGTAAAGGTAGATAGTAATTAAGTTATTGTTAAGTAATTTAAATGAATCGAACGATTGATTAATTTTTGCGTTTTGTAAATTATATCAATATGAAAACATCATGACAAAGACACTTATAAATATTATATGTATTGCCCTATTTGGTTTTTTATTTTCATGTAATAAAAAATCAAATATTCAACCTACAAATCTCCCTGTTATTTCAATTTCGAGTGGAAATGAAGTCAATTTTGGTGAAGGAAAGGCAGATAAAGATATTACAATTGAGTTTAAAGCAGATGGATTAATTGAACATGCCGTAGTGACATTCCCTATGCAAGGACTGGGTATAAGTGTTGAGCTATCAAAGGTACCTGAAACACCAGAAGCCAAAGAAGCACAAAAGGTTTTGTTAGATGGCGAACTTCCCGAAAAGGTAAAAGGAGCTACTAAAGCCTTTGCATTCTTAAAAAAAGGAGTGATTAATGATTTGAAAAGAGGAGAACAGTTATTCACTTTTGAATTGATCGACAGGAATGGTAATCATGTTTGGCAAGATTTGATTATTAACGTTTACTAGAATTATTCCTTCAAAAAACTCTTCAAACTTTAAATATCAATACTATGAAAAATAGATCTCTATTCGCCGTTTTATCTCTTATTATCATCTCTTTGTTATCTTCTTGTGGTGGTAAAAATATTGAAGATATTATTCCGAAATCAACATCATTTCATTTTTCAAGAGGAACTGAAGTATATATCACCGAAGGAGAATTATCAGATAGTATTACAACAGAGATTTATGTGCCAGGTAAAATTGTCACAATGGATGTTACATCGCCAGTTAAAAATGATTTTGTACACATCAATTTAGCAGAGCCTACAAAGTCATTTTTTGAAGAGAAAATTCATGAAAGTTTTTTAGGGAAACATATAACATACAGAAATGTATTAGGAGCACAAGATATTAAACTATATCTAGTTCCAGATGTGATTAATGATTTAAAACCTGGGAAATATACCATCACTTTTGCTGTGTTGGATGAGAAAGAAGAATACAAACAAAAAGATATGAATATTACTATTGTAGCGAAAAAGAAAAAGTAATTATATTCTAATAAAAAAAGAGTCATTTCTATCCATTAGAAATGACTCTTTTTTTGTCTTTAATTTCAATTATCTAAACCAGTTAGAACCTACTGTTAGGTACCAAGCCCAAACTTCAGGACCTCTTGCAACATCTATTCCGGCATGAAGACCATATTGTTTGGCTATAAAATATCTAAAGCCGCCACCTACAGCATAATTTCCTTTACTAACATCAAATTCATCAATTTTAGGGGCTGTAAAACCAGCACCTGCAAATCCAACTACACTCCATCTTTTTACAAACTGCCACCTCCATTCTGTTTCTAATGTTAAGGCATGATGATCTTGATATCTTAATGCTTGAATACCTCTAAGACTGATAAAAGGTAGCTCATAAAAAGGAACACTATCACCCCATTTTGCGGCATAATTAAGTCGATAGCCAGAAAATAATTTTTCTTTTATAATCGGTTGATAAAAATAAGTTCGATGATTAAAATTCCAATAATTATTATCTCCACCAAGGGCTTTGTCAAATACTCCAAATTCAGTAGCAGACATAATTCCTTTTGTTGGAGTGAATGTATTATTACGAGAGTCCCACATGGCAACTACGTTCATACCACCTAATTTATTGTCATTTTCTAAAGAACCAATTTCTGGAATTTTAGTATCAAAAGTGACTTCGTTATTAAAGTAGACATAATTTAAACCTGTAAATAATGGCACCTTGGCTACGGGTCTAAACAATAGTTCATGGAAAGTCAGAAAGCCTTTCATATTAAACTCATATTTACCAGCTTCAAGACCACTTCCTCCATAAAATGTAAGGTTAGGGCTTACATAACCAACGGCGCCTGTATATCGAAGCCTATCATTTAAATAGGATCCTTGGTGAGCAAGCATTGCTAACCATGTTCCATTTTCTGTCATTGCACCGGCAACAGCTGTTAAAACAGGAGGGAGGTTTTTACTATTTTCTAAATGTGAAGTAGAATCTACAACCACTCTTTTCTTTTGTTGCCCATGAAAGAAAACACCAACTAATCCTCCACCGTAACCAACGGCTGGCTCAGTAATTAAAATAGGAACCGGTAGAAAACCAAAACCTTCATTTAAGAAACCACTAACATCAATTGCATGATCTGTAGAGTCTACAAAATATTTATTGAATTTACTTTGTGCCTGCAAGAGATGATTTGAAAAAAGAAGACAGAATATTAGAAGTAATTGTTTGTATAGATTTTTCATAGGAACAGATTATATAGATAAACAAAGATACATTCTTAATAGGGAAAATAAGATGAAAATTCTCTATCTATTTTATTTTTATGGAGATTGAGCTAGAAAATATATAAATAAAAAAAAGCCCATATATAATATATGAACTTTATATCGAGTATCAATATTTAAATATTAATACCGAAAGAGAAGTGACTATAAATAGGAGGTTATTTTTTACCTCTTATTTGATGATTTTGTTGAGTATATATCTCATAAGAAAGACTCATTGCTTTAACACTTAAAGAAACAATTTTGATACAGTTAGAAAATACCGATTTCATAATATTCACAGATTTAGTTAAAAATAGATTATTGCATTTATATACGATCAATTTATTCAATCGTTCGATTCGTTAACAATATTTTATTTATTTTTTGATGTTTCGAGTTTTTATCTCAGCTTTATACTTATATACCAAACCATAAAATGTCACCATATTAACTAATATGAAAACATCTAGACTGTATCTTACATTGTTCGCAGAAAGTGATTTAGATGAGGCAATAGCCTTATTTAATGAGCCTGATGTAATGAAATATATTTTCCCTTTGATTGATAAGACTGACGAAATGAGAAGGGTAACTTTAAAAGTGAAAATAGAAGAAATAAAATCTGATATAGGTTATTTTTGGACGGTCAGGAATTATAATCATGAACTGATGGGGATTGTAAACCTTAATCCTATTCCAGAAAAAGAAGACATTCAAATAGGATGGATTTTTAGCCCAAGGTTTGCAGGGAAGGGTTTTGCACTAGAAGCAGCTCAACTGATATTTGATTTTGGTGTCAAGGAAAAGAAGATTTCTCCTATTTATGCTATCATTGAAGACGGCAATGAAAAGTCTATCCGATTAGCTCAAAAATTAGGGATGACTCTATTTGAGAAGTATTATCAAGAAGGTATTCTGATCAATAAGTATATTTATAAAGCATAAAAAATAAGGTGATGTAAATGTATACATCACCTTATTTTGTATCTATTCTAAAAAGAAAATGCTTTAATTTTTCTTCTTTTTACCTTTCCCTAATTTGATGCTATAATCATCAACATTTCCTTCAATTCTAACAGCTACATACTTGCCGCCATCGTCTTTTTGGATTTCATCTTCTTCGTCATCTTTTTTCTTTTTCCCTCCAGTTAGAGTATTCCATGCTACAGAACGAACAAGCTTGAAAGGTACTTCTACCATATACTTCATATTCATATCTAAATGTTGCTCACCCGAAATATATAGTTGTCCTATCGTAGAAGCAATGTCCATTCTAGGAATGTAGAATACACCATCTTTAACCGTAAAGTTATTTTCGATTTTATCGAATCTGATATTACTCATGTCTTTGTTACCAAAATAACGAGCCATGGCTTCTAATGGTCCAAAATTAACTACACGACCATCTTCTAAAGTCATTTTAATATCAGCTGTTGTATGTGCAATATCAATACTTAAGTCTTCATTAATATGTGATTTCATTTTTAGATTAGCATTAAGAATACCATCAAAATTTTCTGCCACATTCATTTTGTCCCCTTCGTATTCTACTTCAAAATGAATTTTTGATAGATCTACATTGGTCATTTTAGCATCAGCTTCTAAAATCACATTTTTAGGGTCCTGAGTATTTGCTTCTCCACTCATTGTCATTTTACCAATATCACCAAGTTGTACTGATACACCATTTAAAATGACTTTCTGATCTGTAGTAGTTGATACTTTTCCATCGAAGTTTTTGATGTTCATTTCCATCAATTTCATGGTGTTTACCTTAATGTCTAACTCCAGTTCAGGATATTGTATCGCAAATAAATCAACAGCTTCTTCTTCTTGAATTTCTTGAGATCTAGAAGCAGAAGATTGTTCATAGGTTTCTTCAGGTAAGGTAAGTTTGAGCAACTCGTTGAAGTTAATCATCTTAGCATCTACTTGGAAGGCACCTTTAAAGTCTTTTCGAGTACTATCTAATACGTTGGTTAATTGAGCATTAAAAGTTAAATCACTTTGTCCAATTTTACCTTTGAAATCATTGAGGTAAATATCGTTGTCCTTTTTAACTACCTCAAAACGGAAATCTCTAAATAGGAGAGGAGTAATACTTAATCTCCATTTTAGACCCTTCATCCATACTTTAAAATCTGGAACTTTTTTATCTGAGAATAATTCTTGGTTGACCACCTCTGCACCTCCTTGAATCTGGAAGTTGTTCATTTTTTCGTTTTTGAACGTTTTTGGAACAAGTAAGGAATCACCGTAAGTAAAGAAGTCTACGACTCTCATAGAGTTTGATCGAATATCAAATCCAGCTTTTATGGTGACACTTGAGTCTTTATGAATAATTCCATCATAATTTTCAAATCCTCCTCTAAAGTAGAAATCAGATTTTCCTATGTTACCTTTCAGATGATCAATTCCTAATGCTGAAGGAGTAATTCCCAATAAGCCAGATACATTATGAATAGATTGAAACTTATCAAATGATGTTTGTAGGTTATTGATTTTTAATTTTCCGTAAGGGATTATCTTGTAGTCATTAAGACTTTTAGAATCTGTTTCTAGTGTGAAATCAATATCAATATCATGTAAATTATCTGCTAAATCAACCGATAAAGAATCGGTGTATTGCAATAATTCTTTCATCAAGAAATGTTTAGATTGTAATTTAACATCGGCCTTAATTGGTGTTTGCATTCCTAATGCATAGAAAATGATATTATCAATATTACCGTTAAATTTAAAATCACTGCCATCTATTTTACCCATAAAATCTTTTATGCCCACATGGTTTTCCCATATGTATAAAGTTGCATTAACATCCCTAGGAGCTAGACCTGTAGGAATATGTCTTACATAAGCATCACTTAATTTTAAATAGATTTTTTGCGAATTTTTTCCTGATTCTATGAAAGCCTTTTTCTTTACATCAATGTCATATTTTACATCTGCCTTGAATTTTAGATTTCCTCCTAGGCTATCAAATGGAATATCTGTAAGAAGATCATCAAAATTATCGAGAGATAAATCGGCTTCCCATTTAAGATTTAAATGTGGTTTTTCTATACCATTTGTAATTGATAAATCACCTTTGGTAAATCCATTAGTGGTTTCAATATTAAATTTATTTAGATGAAACTCAAGCTGTGATAAATCTGAAGAATCACCAGTATTTAATGAAGCAGCGAAACTGAAATCATTTATTGCATAAGGCGTTTTTAAGCTTTTTAGTGTAAACTTATCTAAGCTAACATTAGCCACTACTTTTGGTAGAGTAGCTTTTGATTTACCTGTAATCTTTGCATCAAAATTTAACCCACCCAACGTACTTGAGTAATCGGATTTCATCTTTTCAACATCCATCTTACCGTTGGCCAATAAATTAATAATGTTAAGGTCTTTTTGTGAGGCCGTAACATTTAAATCTAAAGTCAGGTCATTAGGAATGTCAATTGTACCGTTTAGAGCAAAAACAGCCCCTTCTAGATCAAAATCACACTTTTTGATATCAATGATTTTCTTCACTCTATCAAAAGTAAGATTGGTTTTCATCTCTAGGTGCTTGTTAGGCCAAAGTATTCTTTCCTTATCCTTAATACCTAAAAGCTCTACATTTACTTTTAGTTTATTAGAAATGATGTTCTCATTATAAGTTAGAGATGTTTTGATGTTATTGACTTGTACACCAATCCCCTTGTCAGTCATCTCATTATAGGCAATCACCTTGATATTCTTTAATGAGAATTTATCCAATTGAACAGCAAATGCAGGAGGCTTACTTTGTGTAGTATCTTGTGTAGTTTCTACAGCGGTCGTATCGGTTAAATCTAGACCTAAAGCATTGGTTAAGTTAAACGTGCTGTCTTTATATGCATACAGGTTTACTTCTCCATCATGAAGTTTAATAGCACCTATTTGAACATTTCCGGAAATTGCGGCCATTACATCTACAGAAACAAAAAACTTGTTTAATGCAGCAATTGGACGGGCATTTTCTTTCCTTAGTTCAGGCTTTTTCTCATAATAGGCAATGCTATCTAATTGTAAAGTGAAATGGGGGAAATCTTCAAAAGGAGCAATACCAATTTGTCCAATTTTTAATTCGCCATTTTGTTCTTGATTGACTACTTCGATTACTTTTTCCTTAATAGTTTGTCTATTTAGATAGAAAAGTAATACAGCAATAACGAGTAAACCGAATATTCCTAGAAAGATATATCCAGTGAACTTTAATATCTTTTTTCCGATGTTTCTATTTTCCACAGTTTTGGTTTTTGAGGCTACAGAATTTAGTATAATTTGTAAACACTACTATACTACGTTATTAATGGGTAATAGTAAATGAAATTCTTTATTTTTTCTGATTTTTTAAGTCAGATAATATTTATTTTATAATACGTTATTTATTTTGATAAGCAAAATAATCTCAATTTAGAATCTATTGATCATTTTAGAAAGTGACTTACGTTGTTCTAAACCAATTTTCTTCCTTATTCTATATCTCGCTGTTTCTACTGTTCTGATACTGATATTCATAAGCGTACCAATTTCTTGATTATCTAGATCCATACGTAAATACGCACAAATTCTCAATTCTCTTTTACTAAGATCAGGATACTCATGTTTAAAGCGTTCTAAGAAATTGTTATGAGATTTATTGAACTCATGCTCAAACTCATCCCAATAAGAATGATTTTCACTTTCCTTATCAATTTCTCTCACCAAGTTCTTAATTTTTCTTTTTTCTGTACTACCAAAGTTCACCGACATTTGTTCTAGTTTGGCTTTAATTTGCTGCAAACTTTGGTTTTTATGAAGATGAGAAATAGTAATATTAGTGAGCTCGCTCTTTGTCTCATCAAGTTCTTTTTCTAAAGTATTGTTTTGTATTTTTATTTGCTCTCTATCGGCTTGAATTCTTTCAAGGGCAAACTTCTTTTTAACGTTCATCATTCTTACTCTATGTAAAAGATAGAAGAGTAATAAACATATGAGGATAGCAAAAAGTCTAAACCAATTAGAATACCAAAATGGTCCTTTGATAATCACATCAATCGAGGCTCCTTCTTTGTTCCAAATGCCATGATTGTTAGAGGCCATGACCTTAAAAGTATATTTTCCGGGATCTAAGTTGGTATAAGAAGCCAATCGGCGATCGCCCACAAAGTTCCAATTTTTATCAAATCCCTCTAGTTGGTAGGCATATTGATTTCGATCTGTTTCTGTAAAGTTAATCGCACAGTATTTAAAGTTAAAAACTGATTGCCAGTAATCTAGGGTTATGGTTTTCGTTTCAATTACAGATTTTGATAAAACAGAAGTGGAGTCGTTGGGAAGTTGAGGTTCATTGAATATATCAAATCCAGTGATAAAAACTGGAGGTCTTTGGCTGTTTTCTTCTAGAAAAATAGGATTACATAATGTGATTCCTTCTGTTCCTCCTACTAATATTTCGCCTTTTTCATTTTTTGCCGCAGAATTATAATTGAAAGAATTGTTAGGAATATGAAAGCTCACAATCTTTTCATCAGACAATCTAAGCTTGGAAATGTATTGCTTAGAAATGATGATCAAATTGCCCAAATTATCCGATATAATATTGAGTAAGGGTAGTTGTGCAATACCATCAGTTTCATCTAAAGTTTTAAACTCTTTACTTTCTGGTAAATATTTAACTAAACCAGAAGCAGTAGCCATCCACATATGTTTAAGTTTATCTTCATAAACACTTTTGACATAGCTTATATTATGGTTTTCTTTGATCAGAGGTTTTAGTAATTCATAATTCCATTGGTCTTTATCTCTTTCGTAGATCACAACACCTCCATCTGTACTAAACCAAATATTACTTTTAGAGTCTTCATAAATATGATACACTAGATGTTGGGCAGCCGTAATGTATTCTAATTCTAAGGTCTTACATTCTTTTGAAACAGGATCATATTGACCAATGCCACCACCTAAAGTACCTAACCATGTAATACCTTTTGAGTCGGTAAGAATAGACCAAATATGGTTACTCGGTAATCCTTTATCTTTAATATTTCTCTTGATATGTTTATAGTCTCGATTACCTTTCTGATAAATTCTTAAACCTTCGCTGTAGGTTCCTACAATGAGATTACCAAACTTATCTTCATCAATACATTTTACCACATCATATACATCTTTGTTGGTTACTTTACCATCTATATCATAATGTTCAAACTGATGGTCTTGGATCATTTTATGTAAACCTCCCCAATCAGATCCAACCCATAAATTCTTTTGCGAATCGTTATAAATAGACAGTACAGGTTTATTTGGGATACTCGAACTAGAACAAGGGTCGTTAGTAATTTGACTGAAGAAGTTTTTTCTAGGGTCATATTTATCGACACCCTGAAGGTAACATCCTAGCCATACATTTTCTTGTTTGTCTTTGTAAAGAGACCATATCACATTAGATGAAATGGATTGAGGATCTACTTTAGAGTTACTGATGTTTTCAAAAGTTTTTGTATTAACATCAAAGATATCTAAACCAGCACCATCGTTGGCTAACCATAGTTTATTATCAACTTGTATAATATCTCTTATGTTGTTACTACTGGGGCCGTTATTTTCCTCGATAAAAGTATTGTACTTCCCAGAAAGTAAGTTGTATTCGGCTAATCCACCACCATTACTACAAACATAAAGTAGAGTGTCATTAAAAATCCATAGATTTTTCTTTTCATTATCTTCTAGTGCTTCAAGTGCTAAATCGGTATATTCTATTTCAGAAAACTCTTTTGTATTTTTATTATACATACTTAGTTTTCTATTGTTGGTTGCCAACCAAATACGATTCCATTTATCTTCTACAATATCATAGACAGATGACCCATTGATACCTTGACCATTATTTATATATTTTATGGATGAAGTTCTATCTTTCTGAACCACTGATACACCATCTTCAGTACCAATCCAAAGGTTTTGTTCTGTATCTTCAAAAAGGCAATTGACTGTTCCGTTAGAGATTAAAGAGGTTGTACTTTCATTAGGCTGATAGTGTTGGAAAGTTTCTAGTGTTGGATCAAAACAACTAACTCCTTTATTATTATAACCCACCCAAATAAAACCTTCTTTATCTTGAATTAAAGAAGAAATCATATTATCATTTGGTCCTTTATTACTGCCTTTATCATAGACATATTTTTTGATCTGATACCCGTCAAAACGGTTCAATCCTTTGAATGTACCAAACCACATAAAACCATTAGCATCTTGTAAAATACTACCAACTGTTGCATCAGATAACCCGTCTTCAATTTTTAAATGATCAAATTGCTTATGGTAATTTTGAGCAGAGCAGTGAATAGTTGTACAAAGAAAAATAAGTAAAAAAAATATTACGGACTGTTTCAAGAGTTTTAGTTTAATATCAGTTGAGTGTGCATTGTTTATCATATTTAATGTAATAATGTATATGATGAATTCCAAATCATGATTTTTTATTTCATTAGTAAGAATTCAAGAAATAGGTTAAAGTTAATAGCTAAGTGTCTATGTTCAAATATGAAATTTTAAAAACAAAGGAACATAAGCTCATCGATAACTTATGCTCCTCACTTGTCCTTTTGAAGTTGTTGTTAGTTGATTTTGTCTGTAATTGTAACCTTCATTCTTTTAGTAATATTATTCGATGCATTACCCACATAGATATAATATTCACCTTCTTCAAGGACCCAAGCTTTTTGATTAGTGTCGTAGTACTTTAAATCTTGAGCATTGATACTTAAAGTCAGTTCTTTTGTCTCCCCTTTATTTACACTTACTTTTTGAAATGATTTTAACTCTTTTAAAGCTCTTTCTACTTTAGATTTTGGCTTACCAACATAAACTTGAACTACTTCAGATCCTGTTGTTTCACCAATATTTGTAAGTGAACATGTCACTTTAATTTCTTCTTCTTTTTGGAAGGATTTCTTATTGATACTTATTGAATTGATATCAAATTTTGTGTAAGACAATCCATAACCAAAGGCATATTTAGGAGTTATCTTTTTTGTGTCATGCCAACGATATCCTACAAGAATACCCTCTTTGTAATTAACCGTAGTTCCATCTCCCGGATAAGATAATTGGTCGTAATGATGTGCCGGATTATCCTTTAATTTTACTGGGAAAGTAAAAGGTAGTTTACCTGATGGGTTAACATCTCCAGAAATAATATCAGATAGTGCATGTCCTGTTTCACTTCCTAAGTACCATCCCTGTAAAATACCTTTTACATTAGAAGACCATTCTGTTTCTACTGCATTGCCACTAATAATAACTACTCCTGTATTTTTATTTACCTTGCTTATTGCATCAATTAATTCTTCTTGATGATACGGTAGTTTATAAGACAATCGATCTCCACCTTCACAATCTTGTTGATGGTTTTTATTTAATCCTCCTATAAAAAGAACGATATCAGCTTGCTTAGCTAAATCAATAGCAGCTCTTTTTAGAGAGTCTTGATCAAGTGTTGTAGGAATGATTTGCTCATATACAGGAGGTCCTGCTGAGTAGCCTCTAGCATAAGTGATGTTTGCATTGGTGAACCTTTCTTGAAGACCTTGTAATGGAGAAACTTCAAATTCTGGTTTTAATTCTGATGAACCACCCCCTTTTGTCATCATTCTAGTAGCATTATCACCAATAACAGCAATATGTAAAGATGTATTAGGGTCTAGTGGGAAGAAATTATCTTCATTTTGAAGTAATACAATACCTTCTTGGCCAATTTTTCTAGCTACTTCATGATGTGATTTAGTGTTGATACTTCCGTACCCTCTTTCTTTATTCATAGAAGTGCGGTACATCAAACGTAGTACTCGTCTAACTTTGTCATCAAGAACTTCTTCTGGCACTTCTCCCTTTTTAAGTAATTCTTTAAAAGCACCTGCTAAATAATAATTTTCATAATGATCTTTTGCAGAATAGGTAAAACCGTTGGTACCTGTTCCCATTTCAATATCAAGACCATAAAGTGCAGCTTGTTTACTATCATGTGCAGCTCCCCAGTCAGTAATTAAAGCTCCATCAAATCCCCATTCTCCTTTTAAAATATCGTTTACAAGGTATTCGTTATGGGAGCAATACTGACCTCTAAATTGGTTATACGCACTCATAATAGACCAAACATTAGCTTCTTGAACTGCCGCTTTAAAAGCAGGCAAATAGATTTCTCTAAGTGCACGTTCAGGCATTTCAACATCCACACTCATTCTTTGGTGTTCTTGATTGTTAGCTACAAAGTGCTTTAAACAAGCGGCAACACCATTAGATTGTAAACCTTGTATATAAGGTACCACTAAAGTGGAAGAGAGAACAGGATCTTCTCCCATATATTCAAAGTTTCTACCGTTTAAAGGTGTTCTATAAATGTTTACACCAGGCCCTAAAAGGATATCTTTTTTACGGTAAAGGGCTTCTTCTCCCACTGCTTTCCCATAATCTTTTGCTATTTCAGGGTTAAATGATGCCGCTAAACAGGTGAGGGCAGGGAATGCAGTAATAGAATCGTTTGTCCATCCTGCATAGTCCCAGCTATCCCAACTAATTTCTGCTCTCACTCCATGTGGACCATCAGACATCCATATTTCAGGAATCCCTAAACGTCCAACTCCAGGAACAGAAAACTTAGATTGAGCGTGACATAAAGCCACTTTTTCCTCTAAAGTTAATTGATTGATAATGTGATTGATTTTCTCTTCAGTCTGTTTGTCTGTCTGTGCAAAACTACCCCCAGAAAAGAGGAAATAAACACCTAATATCAAAAAGTGTCTTAAGTGATTGAAAAATCGTATCATAATCTTAATGGTTAAATATCAACTTTTCTCTAAAGTCCGGCCTGCACATTTTGTACAGACCGGTAGAATAGAGTAAGAGTTGCTTTTTTTAGTAGCCAACGTTTTGAACAAGTGTTCCTAATTGATCCAATTCACTTTGTGGAATTGGCCAGAATCCTCTTTTTGAGGCATCAAAAGTGACTTCAAAATGATCAGGTACTCCCAATTCGCCTCTCATATCATCACCATTACTTTCTGTATATTTAGGATCATCTGCTGGCCCTTTATCAACGGTATAGTTTGTAATATCTAGTTCTTGTTTAGCGAAATCCACACCTCTACCTAATACATCAAAATAACGATGTCCTTCAAGTGCCAATTCAACTCTTCTTTCATCATAAATATCATCTATTGTTACACCACTTTTAGGTGATAATCCAGCTCTTGTACGAATCATATTTACATATTCATCTGCTTTACCTTGATTCCCCTCTTGTTTGTAAAGAATAGCTGCAGTAAGGTACATATCAGCTAATCTGATGTAAACATAGTTTTGAGGAAAGTTCATGGCCTCCCAAGTGGCAGGAGTAATAGATGCGTGTGTAGTATATTTAAACGAGAAGTATCCTGTCCAAGCATGATTCACTTCCAATAATCCTTTTGGATTACCTAACTCATGATCTGGGTTAATTCTCCAGGCATCATCTAAAAGTCTTTCTGCAGAAATTAGAGTAACATCTTTTCTTAAATCACCAGCTTCATAAGCTTGAATTAGCTCTTTTGATGGAATACCAAATCCCCATCCACCAGTTAAGAATTGCGAGTTGTCTTTATTTACTTTATAACCACGTGGTCCAGCCATCTGACATCCCATATTTCCTAACTTTTCTGTTTGCCATTGATCCCATCCTGTATCATCGTGTGGAATTTCGAATAGCGCTTCGTTTGTCCAATCTCCAGTTGCTCCCCAAAGAGTAGCATAGTTAGGTTCTAATATTCTTCCAGAATTCTGAAATAGATCTTCTAGTTGAGTAAGCATTTGAGCTCTCGTTACTGCCTGACCATCTTGAACAGGTAAGGTATCTTTTCCATAATAACCAGTATAGAAAACAAACATTTTAGCCATTTCTGACATTGCTCCCCATTTGTCTAAACGACCACTTCCTTTTTCCTGACTTGCCGGTAGTAACGCAATTGCTTGAAGCATATCCTTTGCGATATAGGCGTAAGTTTCTTCAGGTGAAGATTGTTTCACTCCTTCATCAGATAGCTCTAAATTTACGATAACAATGTTTTCAAAATGTCTCGCCAATTCATAGTAGAAGTGAGCTCTTAAGAAAATAGCTTCACCTAACATACCATCAGCCACCTCTTTTTGAGCAAAAACATCTGGATTGAAATTATTGATAAGTGTATTGGCACGTTGTATTGCTACATAGCACTTCATCCAAGCTTTTGTTGTTTGATTGTTGGCAGCAGTTAAGTTAAACTGCCCCATTTGTTGCCATTCGATCTGATCTGATCCACCGGCACCTCCACCTGCATAACTATCATCAGACATTAGATCTGATAACATATTTAAAGGTTGATAGGTCCACTCGTAATAATCTCTAGAGAGAATACCATATACACCTACAAGTGCTTTTTCATGATCTGCCTCAGTAGCGAAAAAGGCTTCTGTTGATACTTTATCTGTAGGTTGAACGTCTAAGAATTTCTCACCACAACCTATAAGTAATGTAGTGCAGAATGTGATTGCGATTACTATATTTTTATATTTCATGATTAGAATGTCAAATTAGTTCCGAAAATGAATGATCTTGCTTGAGGATATGATCCTCTATCCATACCAAATCCCATTGCTTGGTTGTCGTTTGATTGTCCCACTTCTGGATCTAAACCTGAATAGTTAGTGAATGTAAGTAAGTTGTTACCTGAGAAGTAAAAACGAACGTTTTGAATTTTAGCTTTCGATAAAATGCTTTGAGGAAGTGAGTAACCAAACTGTAAAGTTTTTAGACGTACATAAGAAGCATCTTCTAAGTGCACCATATCATTTATTAAAGTAAAGTTATCACCTGCAGTATGACTCCATCTAGGGAAGCTATTTGTACTTCCTTCTCCAGTCCATCTTCCTAAGAAACGAGTATTATAATTATGAGCACCTGCACCAATTGCATCCAATCTCATTGCAGCAACATTAAATAGTTTTGCTCCTGTTTGACCTTGGAAGAAGATACTCATATCAAAGTTTTTATATTCGAATCGAGCATTTAAACCTAATGTCCAGTCATGGAATGGATCACCAATGTCAGTTCTATCTTCAGCATTTAAAGCACCGTCTCCATTTGTATCTACGAAACGAATATCACCAGGAACAGCAGACTTACCTAAAGCCTCATTGTAAGCTTTTGCTTCAGCATCATTTTGAAGAATACCGTCTGTTTTATATCCCCAGAAATAAGGAAGAGAATGGCCTTCTTTCATTGCTAATTGACCGTCATAGAAATCTGGTTTGTAACCTAAAATATGGTCTTTTCCATCAATGCTTAATACTTTATTGTCGTTATAAGAAGCAATGGCAGAAATATCATATCTAAAGTCTCCTTCAGAATTTTTAAAGTTTAATGATAACTCTAAACCTTTGTTTTGAACAGTACCAATATTTGCTGTTGGTGCACCGATACCATAAATAAGAGGAACAGGATTGTCAGATAATAAATCTTTTCTTCTACGATCGTAAACATCAACATTTAAGAATAACTTATTTTGCCACAAACCAACATCAAAACCTAAATTGATTTCTGTTGCTGTTTCCCATCTAATGGCAGGGTTAGGCATTTTTTGAGCAGCAAAACCTGTGTATCTTTCTCCATTGTATAAATATTCCTCTGTTTTACCAATGGTTGATAAATAAGCAAATGGCTCAATACTTTCGTTACCTACTTCACCATAAGATGCTCTTAATCTCATGAAGTTGACAATATCAGAGGTTTTAAATAAATCTTCTGAAATTACCCAACCTGCTTGTACTGAAGGGAAGAAAGCGAAACGATTTTCAGGACCAAAGTTGACAGAACCATCATAACGCACAATAGCGGTTAACATGTACTTGTCTTTGTAATTGTAGTTGGCCTTACCAAAATATGAAACTAAACGGTGTAAATATCTATTACCATCATTAGTTTGAGATTCATTTTTTACTTTGTTATCTAAGTAAGCATTTTCATAACCACTAAACTGTAAATCTGTACCACTACCGTTGATCCATTCGTTACTATGTTCTCTTGCTGTATTACCAATTAGACCAGTTAATTTATGATCTCCGAATGAGTGAGTGTATGATAATGTATTTTCCCATTGCCATGTAGTAGACTGAGATTGCCCTTGTCTAACAGAACTTAAACTGTTCTTTTTTGTAAACTGATCAAGTGATGAAATTGGAGAGTATTCTCTCTTCTTACTTGAACCTAATTGGAACCCAAAGTCAGTTTTAAAGTTTAACCCTTTAATCATTTTAGGTTGAAAATTAAGATAAACGTTACCCACAAGGTTCATATAGTTGTATTCTTGCTTTGTATTATCAATTATACCTAACGGGTTAGTTATGCCTTGTAAGTTTAAGTCAGACATGCCATAATATCTACCATCATCAGATTTTACAGGAGAAGGTACAATTGCATCATATTTAGCATAATCACTTTCAGGAGCATAAACTGGAGTAACAGGATCATGAAGTAACATAGATGTAACAGCACCCTCGTGTTCAGTTTGTTCTTGGATACCATTTTTATTCTCTGTAGAGAAGTTTAAATTCTGACCAAAAGTGAATGATTGTGAGATCTTATGATTACTATTTAATCTTAAGCTTAAACGATTGTAATTAGATTTATCACCTCCAATAATACCGTCTTGAGCAAAGTAACCGATACTAGACATAAAGGTTGATTTTTCGCTACCACCGCTTAAACTCACACTATGATTTTGAATTGGGGCATTTTGAAAAACTTCTTTTTGCCAGTCTGTATCATGGGCAGGAGGGTTATCTAAATCCCATTTCTCACCATTTCCTGCATTTACTGAACCTTCATTATGAAACTCCATGTATTCACGAGCATTCATCAGATCAGCTCTATTAGCCGCTTGCTGAACCCCATAGTAACCATCATAAGAAACAGTTAGTTTTCCAGATTTACCTTCTTTGGTAGTGATTAAAACAACACCGTTAGCACCTCTAGATCCATAAATAGCCGAAGATGCTGCATCTTTTAATACTTGGAAAGTGGCAATGTCGTTTGGATTAAGATAATTGATATTATCCATTTGTACTCCATCAACTACATAAAGAGGACTGTTATTACCGTTCGAACCAGTACCTCTGACACGAATATCAATACCAGCACCAGGCTGACCTGAAACATTGGTGACTTGAACACCTGCCGTTCTACCTTGTAAAGATTGAGCAGCATTTAAAACAGGTGTTTGTAAAATGTCGTCTGTTTTTACTGATGAAATAGCACCAGTAACTACAGCTTTTTTCTCTACTCCATAACCAACAACAATTACTTCGTCTAGTTGTTTTTCGTTAACTTCTAAAGAAATATCAAAAGTTGTCTGATTACCGATTGTTACTTCTTGATTATTGTAACCAATAAAAGAAAAAACAAGTACAGTAGCTTCTGAAGGAATAGATAATTTAAAATTACCTTCGAAATCGGAAACGGTACCTAAGTTGGTACCTTTAACAATTACGCTTACACCTGGTAGTGAGGCTTTGTTCTCATCGAGTATTTGACCCGATATTGTTTTGTCTTGTGCAAATGTAGTAGAGCACAGTAGAAAAGAGAAGGCAAATGTAAGCATGCACAATAATGCCTTGTGATGTATTAGCTTTTGCATTTTAGTAATAGTATAATTTTGTCAATGTAATTTGTTGGACGTATACTTTATGCTGTAAAAAATTATAAAGGACTTCGGACAGCATATTTCAATTCTCTCTATATAATTAAGAGTGCGATTAAGCATTAGATTGAAGTGTAGACTTTTTGAGAAAGCATTAGTTAGATAATAATCAAGTCATAGTTTGGAAAAGTTAGATTGAAGATTCATTTCATTTAAAATCGGAAGTACCTCAACTAAATTATTCATACTTAATTTTAGTGTGAGTGTCCTGTATTTCCGTTGTGGACAATACAAGGTTAGTGGTTTGAATAATGATCATCAAAAAAAATAAGTATCAATATTACACTTATATTACTACATTATTACGTAGTGTGTTTGTTATATAATTGCATATCAGTAATTTAGCGTTACTATTTCGTGTTTTTTTTATTGATTTTATTTCACTTTTTCTAAAAAAATATTGAGTAATTTTTATGAAATGACGTAATCACGTAATTATACTGTTTCAAAAAAAAGAACCAAAAAAACATCAAATTATCTAATTTACAGTGTTATGGGAATGGGTTATCACTAAGGAGATCTAATATTTTTTGATTAAATTATAATTCAATTTTTACTGATTAGAAAGAAATGCAAGAAAGCATATATCAAGAAAAAGAGAAAAGAAGTATTCGATGGGAGCTTTTGTTATTAGCTCTTCAGATAGTGGGAGTATTATTTTTAATCTACTTACCATTTTTAGGGTTGATAAGAAGCGGAATATATTTTTATCATGCTTATAATTTTAACACATGGATAGGATTATTTTTAGGTGTAGTTTTTTCTGTTGGTGTCATCGCTGTTTATACTTTTACCATCAAGAAGTTAATGAATAGGAATTCTAAAATGAGATGGAAAACAACTAAAAAGGTAGGAGTATTTATTTTTCTACTTGTGATTTCCTATGTGATTTTTTCACTTTTATCCTTTTCAGGAAAAAATGCTCAATCGAATAAAGTAAAATCAGAGTACAGCGAGCTTCATCCTTATTTAAAAATTTCTGTTCGTACTTTTTTATTCTTTGATAATGAATTAATCATTACTGATTTATCAAGGACATCTGATGATTACACTAAAATGGGATTAAAAAAGAAAGATAGCTCATTGCACTTTATTCAAAATACAGGTTACACTCATGCCATGGATTTAAGAACAAGAGACCGTCCTTTTTGGATGATTTGGTCTGCTCAGTTGTATTTTAAGTCACTTGGTTTTAATGCGGTACGACATGGGGGCACTGGAGATCATTTGCATGTTTCACTATCCACCTATGAAAAACAAAGAAGTTGGTAATTAATGAATAGTGAGGACGTTAGATTTAAAATTAATTATTGAGCAAAGGAAAGGCAGTAATCCTTATTTCTTTACACTATCACGATTTCATATTTTGCTTTTCTCCTCATATTTTATGATCTTGAAAAAATAAATAGTATGCTTGCATACCTTTTTTACTAACTCTTACACCAATACAACATTATGGAAAAAATTTCCACACCACTAACTGAGATGTTAGGGATGAAATACCCTATGATTATTGCACCAATGTTTCTTGTCTCTAATGCGGAGATGCTAAAAGCAGCAATAAGAAGTGGAATTACAGCTGCAGTACCGGCCTTAAATTATCGTACAGATAAAGATTTTAGAGAGGCTATTCATGAAATTAGAGCAGAGGCTGATGGACCAATGGGAGTCAATTTGATTGTAAATAAATCAAATATAAGAATGATGGAACAATTGAAAACTTGTGTAGAGTTAAAGGTTGATTTTATCATTACTTCTTTAGGTTCACCAAGAAAAGTGATAGAACTTTGTAAACCAGCTGGAATAAAAGTATTCTGTGATGTAGTTGATGTACATTATGCTAAGATTTGCGAAGACCTTGGAGCAGACGCTGTAATTGCTGTCAATAAAGAAGCTGGTGGACATGCAGGTCCAACACCTGCAACAGAATTAGTACCTGCGTTAGTAGAGGCTTGTTCTATTCCTGTAATTTCTGCAGGAGGTGTAGGAAACGGATACCAATGGAAAGAAAAATTAGAGTTAGGAGCTGTGGGAATTTCTATGGGATCTCCATTTATTGCAACAGAAGAAGCAGGGGTCTCACAAGATTACAAACAAGCATGCGTAGATTACGGAGCAGAAGATATCGTGATGACAACAAAACTATCTGGTACTCCTTGTACTGTGATAAATACTCCTTACATGCAAGACATAGGCACGCAACAAAATTGGCTCGAGACCTTTTTGAATAAGAATAAAAAATTGAAAAAGTTTGCCAAAATGTTAACCGCTTATAAAGGTATGAAGATGCTTGAAAAAGCAGCCATGTCTGCCACTTATAAAACGGTTTGGTGTGCAGGTCCATCTATTGAATATGTCAAATCCATTCGACCAATTAAAGCTGTCGTAGATGAAATGGTAGAACAACTGACGACATCAAAAGTAGAAGTGAAAGAATAAATATACAATCCAACTCAAGTTATGACCCCAACTTAATAAAAGTTGGGGTTTTGTGTTTACATTGCCTAAATTTACTTATCCAAACAAACAGACAAAATGAGTAAAAATTTAATCACAACAGGAGCTATCATTATGGCTCTCGCAGTAGGAATAGGAGCATTCGGTGCTCACGGACTAAAAGCTACTTTAGAATCGTTCGGAAGAGTAGCTACTTTTGAGACAGGTGTTAAATATCATTTTTATCATGGATTGGGTCTGTTATTATTGGGTGCTTTATCTGATAAGGTAGAAGCAAGCTGGTTAAAATGGTCGGCTATTTTTATGGTACTAGGTATACTAATTTTCTCAGGTAGTTTATATATTTTATCTGTAACAGGTATTACTTGGTTAGGGGCAATCACACCGATTGGAGGAGTTGGTTTTATAGCAGCATGGATAGCCTTAGCAATAGGGGTAAAGAAATAATATGGTTAGAGAATGGAAATTGGCCGAACCGCCAAAAGAAGAATATATAAAGGAGTTGTCGAAACAACCTAAAGTCCCTCAACTGATCACTCAGTTGTTGGCGCAAAGGGGAGTGAAGACCTTGTCTGAGGCTAGAAACTATTTTAGACCTACTCTAGAAAAGTTACATGATCCATTTTTGATGAAAGACATGGACGTGGCTGTGGCCCGTTTGACTTTAGCTATCGAAAAAGGAGAACGTATTTTATTTTTTGGGGATTATGATGCTGATGGTACTACAGCAGTAGCTTTATATATGCACTTTTTCCGTTCTGTGTATGCCAATGTAGATTATTATATTCCTGATAAATATGCGGAAGGATATGGCGTTTCGGAAAGAGGAGTTGAATACGCTTATACAACCAATTGTCAATTAATAGTTTCTTTAGATTGTGGTATCACAAGTTTTGAATCAATTGATGCGGCACAGCATAGAAATATAGATTTTATTGTTTGTGATCACCATCAAGTAGGTGAAAAATTACCCAATGCCTTAGCAGTTTTAAATCCACAAAGAGAAGACTGTAATTATCCTTTTAAAGGATTATCTGGATGTGGAGTGGGTTTTAAATTCTTACAAGGGTTTTGTCAAAAACATGGAATAGATCCAACTCCATTATGGCATCACTTAGATTTAGTAGCATTAGGAACAGCCTGTGATGTTGTTCCCATGGTAGACGAAAATAGAGTACTATGCCATCAAGGTGTAGAGTATTTGAAGAAGACAAAAAAGGCAGGCTTGTTGGCTTTGTTTTCAACATTAAAGCTAAATCAAAAAGAAATTACCTTAAATGATTTAGCGTTTTCTTTAGGACCCATAATTAATGCAGCAGGAAGGGTAGCACATGCTCAATATTCTGCTTCCATATTATCTACTGATGATCCAAAAGAGGCAAAAGAATTGGCTCTGGAGTTGAATAGATTAAATGGTTTAAGAAAGTCTTATGATCGTCAAAATACTGAAGAAGCTATTGTTTTAGGCGAACAAGAGAAAGATCAACCAATTTTGGTTTTATATAAAGAAGATTGGCACAAAGGTGTCTTAGGCATTGTGGCATCCAAATGTGTAGAACATTTTGGCAAACCAACTATTTGTCTAACACATTCAAGAGGTGAAATTACAGGATCTGTTCGTTCGACAGATAATTTTAATATTCATGAAATTTTGACAGCCTGTGACGATCTATTAATAAAGTTTGGAGGTCATACTTCAGCGGCAGGATTGTCATTGAAAGAGGAAAATTTGTCAGCATTTAAGGAACGTGTACTGGCAAATGTGAATAAAAAAATGAATGGAAAGGATTTTGTGTCCTACAGAAATATAGATTTAAAAGTAGAACTGAATAACTTAAATATTTCCGTAGCTACTATTTTGGGTCAGATGAAGCCATTTGGTCATGAAAATGAAATTCCAGTATTTTTATGCGAAAATGTAAAAGTATCAGATGTCCCAAGAGTATTAAAGGATAAACATCTAAAATTTAAAGTAGTTCAAGAAGAAGGTGATCAAGCTTTGAATGTGATTGCTTTTAATCAAGTAGATGATTTGGAAATAATCACCACTTCTACTTTTGATATGTTATTTAAATTAGAAATTAATGAATACAGAGGAAGTAAAACACTTCAACTGAATTGCATTGAAATAAAAAAATCCAAGAGTTAATAGCATTATTATCACCTATTATTAAATCATCTTCTATATGAATTTTCAATTAACACCTTACGTAAAAGGTATTCTTATAATTAACCTCATCGTATTCGGTTTAGCCAACTTAATACCTGTTATTGAAACTGCAGATGGGTTACCATTGAATAGAGTAGTAGCGTTTTTAGGTTATCATTATCCTAAATCAGATTATTTCGAAATTTTTCAACCTATTACCTATATGTTTACTCATACTGGTTTTAGACATATTTTTTCGAATATGTTTGCCTTGGTAATCTTCGGACCTATGTTGGAGAACGTGATGGGACCTAAGAGATTCTTAACCTTATATATGATATGTGGTATAGGTGGAGGAGCCTTATACGGTCTTACCAATTTTTATGAAATGCACAATATGGAAGTAGATGCAGCTGCATTTATTACCAATTCAAGTCCAGAAAACTTAACAACGTTTTTTGAACATCATGCCAACTATTACTTAAGAAATACAGAAATAGGAGAATTTGTATTAGAAGATTATCCTGAACATTATCAATCTCATCCTGAAATTCAGGAACAAGCGATTACTTACGTTAGGCAATTAACGATGATGAATTTTAATACTCCTATGATAGGTGCTTCAGGAGCCATTTTTGGTATCTTGTTTACCTTTGCTTATTTATTTCCGAACCTAAGGTTAATGCTTTTGTTTCCACCAATTCCTATGAAAGCCAAATACCTTGTAGGTGGTTATATTCTTTTTGAAGTATATGAATTGATGCAAAATAATCCCGGAGACAATGTAGCTCATTTAGCCCATCTAGGCGGTGCATTGTTTGCCTTTATTCTGATGAAAAGATGGAAGTACATCAGTTATCAATAAATTTTACACACGGGTATATGGATTACATAAATTCATTTTTTTAAAACCTTGAATTTATGTAAATTATGTAACCTAATCATTTCTCTTTACCATTAACATAGTCTATTTGATAAGACATGTTGGGTTGAAGTAATACTATTAAACCATTACAATATCATTCTTATGAACGGTTTTATATCAGATTTAAAATATACATGGAACAAACCAGGAAGCGGATTGCTTAGATTGATCATCATTAATGTAATTATTTATGTAGTGATGAGTTTGCTTCTATTAGGTTTTCAGTTTTCAGGAAATGTAGAAATTTTCGATAAATACATTTTTGATAACCTTGCCTTACCTTCAAATTTATATGATTTCGTACACGCACCATGGACGTTAGTTACTTATTTCTTTGTGCATTCTATGGCAAAGTTTCTACATATCGTAATGAATATGTTAGTTCTTTATTGGTTTGGAATGATCTTCACAGAGTTTTTAGGTGATAAAAAAGCGGTGGTTTTATACGTTTTAGGAGGTTTAGCTGGAGGTTTATTCTACCTAATTATTTATAATGTGTTTCCTTTTTATGAAGGACGCTCAGATTCTTTAGTAGGTGCTTCAGCAAGTGTTTTTGCTATTGTAGTAGGAGCAGCAACCATTGCACCTGATTACAAAATCAATTTATTATTTATAGGGCCTGTAAAGATTAAATGGTTAGCGGCTGTTTATATTTTTATTTCGTTTATAGGAATAACAGGAGGTAACGCAGGTGGAGAACTTGCTCATTTAGGAGGAGTTATGATGGGCTTTGCTTATGTAAAATTACTACAGAAAGGAACAGATTTAGGAGTGCCTTTTTATGCTATTGAAGATTTCTTCTCCAACTTATTATCTCCAAGAAGGAATTTAAAAGTGGTTTATAGAAGAGATAAAAAAACGAAGGCATCAGCTTCAAAGAAAAAAGAGAATGCAGATCAGCCATCACAATCAAGAGTAGATGAGATATTAGATAAAATTTCTGATAAAGGTTATGAGGGGCTAACTCAAGAAGAAAAACAAATCTTATTTAAAGCCAGTCAACGAAAACATTAAAATGATAGATATATCCTAATATTTTTGTGGATATTGTAATAAAAATCATAAAAAGTTATTTCTTTTGTAAAGGAATGACTTTTTTTGTTGAAAATATTTTAAAAAATAAAGTTGTGAATGATTATTGATTAAAGTTTGATATAATCATTACTGGTTAAAAAAAATGATGGAACATTAAGGTTTCATCAAAGAACAAGATAAAACGTACCTTCTTCGAATCAATAATTTGATAGTAATTGAGGAGATTAGGAGCTAACATATAAAACTTATTGACATGGTCGATCAATCAATATTAGATAAATACGAATTGGTAGTGGGTTTAGAAGTACACTCACAATTGACAACAAACAGTAAAATTTTTGCATCAGATCCAACAACGTTTGGTGAAGATCCTAATGTAAATATTAGTGCAATCACTCTTGCTCTTCCGGGAACACTCCCTAAAGTAAATAAACAGGTGATAGAATCTTCTATCAAAATGGGATTGGCTGTAAATGGAAAAATTTCTGAATACCAATTCTTCGACCGTAAAAATTATTTTTATCCAGATTTACCAAAAGGGTATCAAACTACACAAGATAAAACACCAATTGTAGTAGGTGGGCATTTAGATGTAGTTACTAAAGATGGTGTTCCTTTCCGTGTTATTTTAAATAGAATACACATGGAAGAAGATGCAGGAAAGTCTACTCACTTAGAGGGAAGCCCAGATACTTTGGTCGACTTAAACAGAGCGGGTGTTCCATTAATGGAAATTGTGACAGAACCATGTATTCATGATTCTGCTACAGCAGCGGCTTTTGTAGGAGAAATCAGAAAGATTGTTCGTTACTTGGGTGTAGCCGATGGTAATATGGAAGAAGGCTCATTAAGATGTGATGCCAATGTTTCTGTGAGGTTAAAAGGATCAACGACACTTGGAGAGAAATGTGAAATTAAAAACATGAACTCCATGCGTAATATCCAAAGAGCGATTGATTATGAAATGAAACGTCAGATTCTTTTAGTTGAAAAAGAGGAACCTATCATTTCAGAAACTAGAACTTTCAATGTGGATAATGGCAAAACATATGGAATGAGAACAAAGGAAACTTTAAACGATTACCGTTATTTCCCTTGTCCAGATCTTCCTCCTATGATTGTAAAGCCAGAGTGGGTAGAAGAAATTAAAGCTTCTATGCCTGCACTACCTGCAGAATTAGTAGCGAAATTCACTAAAGAATATAAATTACCTGAATACGATGCACGATTATTAACAGAGTCGAAAGCATCTGCAGTATATTTTGAAGCACTTTGTGAGAATACTAAAAACTATAAAGCTGCCTCCAATTGGATGATGGGTCCTTTAAAGTCTATTACTAATGATACAGGAATTGATTTTGACGTATTCAAGGTATCTCCTAAAGAAATAGCAGAAGTGATTCAATTGGTAGATGATAAAAAAGTGAGTTTTGCAGCCGCCTCTCAAACATTAATTAAAGCAATGCTTGAAGATTATAAAGGTACTGTAGAAGACTTAGCGAAATCATTAGATCTAATTCAAGATGGTGGAGATGACTTCCTAGTGCCATTAGTAGAGCAAGCAATCGCTAAATTCCCAGACAAGGCAGCAGCTTATAAAAAAGGTAAAAAGAACTTATTAGGTTTATTTATGGGGGAGGTCATGAAGATGGCAAAAGGTAAAGCTGATCCTCAAAAAACAAATCAATTGCTTCGCGAAGCGTTGGAAAAATAAACTTCTGTGTATATTGCATTATATATAAACAGTAAATACGTACATAACGTGAAGACGATACAGCATATTTTTATTTTCGTCGCAGCATTTTTTATGATCAGCTGCGAAAAATCAAATACTAATACACAAGCATCTCATTATCCTGCAGATATTACCATTTCAGGTAAAATTGATAATGTAAATGAAGGAGCTCAGGTGACTTTATTTGAAATTCAAAAAGCGGGGAAAAAAGATGTTCAAACAACTAAGACTAAGGCAGACGGGTCTTTTTCTATGAAGTATAAAGTTGATAAAATTGGCTTATATACCATCAACGTAGGAAATGTAACTGAAGATGTTTTAGTATTAGAAGATAAAGATTTAACGGTTACTAATTCGAAATTTGGATTAGATGTTCATGGATCGAACGAAAACGAACTTTTACATAATTTAAAAGTACAGTACGATGGTTTTTCTGAAAAGGAAAGTGCCTTGAACCAAGAGTATGTAAATGCAGAAGATAAGGAAGCAGTAGTCAAAAAAATTAAAGAACTTGGAGACGAACGTTCTAAAACAATGCTTCAGTCTTTAAAAGATTTAGATGGTGCTTACATTACTTTATTTGTATTGAATTTTATCAACGATAGAGATCAATACTTAAAAGAGATTACTGCTGCTGTTAATCGTATGGCAGAGCGTTTTCCAGAAGACGAAAATGTAAAAGAAGTACATGCGGCTTACATGAAATTGAACAATACATCTGTGGGTAATGTGGCTCAAGATATTGTTTTAAATGATGTAAACGGTAAAGAAATCGCATTATCATCTCTAAAAGGAAAATATGTTATGATTGACTTCTGGGCATCATGGTGTACTCCTTGTAGAATGGAAAACCCTAATGTTTTAAAGGCTTACAATAAATATAAATCAAAAGGATTTGAAGTCTATGGAATTTCTTTAGACCAGAAAGTAGAAAACTGGAAGAAGGCAATTAAAAAAGACGGAATCACTTGGTTACAAGTTCACGATGCACAAAATACAGCGGCTGATGCTTATGGCGTACAATCTATTCCTTTTACTTTATTATTAGATAAAGAGGGAAAGATTATCGCAAAGAATCTAAGAGGCAATGCCTTAGAGATGAAGTTAGCTGAGTTGTTGGACTAATAATACATCTTTGAAATAAATATAAAGGACTAACCTCATACATTGAAGGTTAGTCCTTTTTATATAATCAATTTTCTAAATCAACTGCATAGATAAAGCTACCTGAACAGCTTCAGTAGTATTGCCTACATTCATTTTAGATATAATATTCTGACGATGTGTATTTACGGTATTGACAGAAATATTCAATTTATCAGAAATTTGCTTACTAAGTAAACCACCGCCTATTTCTTTAAGAACTTCTATTTCTCTTTTTGAAAGATCATAATTCTTTTGTTCTCTTGGGAATACTTTTACCGACCCTGTTGTAGTATTAATTACTTGAGCAGAACATATTTTAGGAAGGTTAGGTTGAACAGATTGATCTAGAATACCTAATGTATATCTTAAACTACCATCCTCTGAAAGATCTAATACTAGGTGTTTTTCAATGACCCAAACATAATTTCCATGAGCATTTCTTATTCTATATTCAGTCACGTATTGCAAGTGAAAAAAATCTTTTTTATCGTCTGTTAATAGCGGTCCGCTCAGGAAATAGTGTGCCATTTCGTTTAAATGCTTAATATCCTCAGGGTGTACTTCTTTGTCCATAAAACCTTTTTGAAGTTCCTCGTCATTTTCAAAATCCCACCCAAATATGCGTTCATAATTTTTTGAAATGTAAGGGTGTACCTTGTTTTTATAATCAAAAATGGTGACGCAACTTCCTAATCTTTCAAGTTGTTTTGCTGTCTTAATATATTGATTTATAGTGTCTTCTTGTTGCATAAGTATTCGAGTGTTCTGAAAATGATATCAGGTAAATTTCAAAAATCATTATTTTTCAGTATTGAATAAGGATCAGAAATATATTCTCTTTGTATTATGATATCTGAGTATCATAGTTAATCAGTTATTACTTCATTTTATGTAAATATCAGATTATTCTTATCAATCATCATCAATTAAATAGAGATTTAAATAAATGAAAAAGATCCTACTGCTTTTATTATTTAGTATTGCTAATATACAAGCTCAAAATGTAAAGCATATTCTTTCAGGCAAAGTCGTTGATAAAGATACTCAACTTCCGCTTCCCGGAGTATTAGTTTTTACTCAATTTAATGAAACTACCGTATCGATGACTACCGATGTGGAGGGACAGTTTACGTTAAAATTACCTATGGGAAGGTATAATATTCAGTTTCAAATGTTGGGGTATCAATCTTTTATCCAAGAAGAGGTTGCAGTGCCGAGTACATATAGTAATACCTTAAATATTTCCCTCCAAGAAGATGAGACAGTTTTGAATGAGGTTGAAGTAGTGTATAAATCATCAAAAGATGAACCTCAAAATACAATGGCAATTGCATCTGGTAGACAATTTACGGTAGAAGAGAGTAGTAGGTATGCTGGTGGTTTTGACGATCCTGCAAGGTTAGCCACAGCTTTTGCTGGAGTAGCAGGTTCTACAGGAAGTAATGGGATGGTAATTAGAGGTAATGCCCCTAAAGGAGTTTTATGGCAGGTAGAAGATTTACCTATTCCAGACCCGAATCACCTTTCTAATATAGTTGCTTTTGGAGGAGGGAGTGTTACAGCATTAAGTACTTATGTGATGGACAACTCTGATTTTTATACAGGTGCCTTTACTTCAGATTATGGTAACGCTATGGCAGGTGTGTTTGATTTGTCTTTAAGAACTGGTAATACAGAAAAGCGTTCTTATCAAGCACAATTAGGGGTGAATGGTATTGATTTTGGAGCAGAAGGGCCTTTTAAAAAAGGAGGAGATGCTACCTATCTGTTTAATTATAGGTATTCTACTTTTGCATTATTAGCTCCAATCTTACCCGAAGAAATGGGATTTTTAGGTTATCAGGATTTATCGTTCAAGATTAACATTCCAACTAAAAATGGAGGAGAATGGAACATTTGGGCTGTTGGTGGTGCAGATAGACAATATAGAGATGCTTCCATGGATTCAACCGAATGGACATTTGATGATGCCAATCAATCCTTTTCTACAAGTATACTTTTTGGCGGTTCTGGTGTTTCTTATCAAGTACCTATCAATAAAAAAGGATATTGGAAAAATATTGTAGGTTTTACAGGGAACGCGACTTATTGGACATCATCAGAACTAGATAAAAATATGATGAGTAACCCTATTGATGATTTTAAAAATGTACAATATGATTTCTCTTATAAATCGTATATCCATTACAAATTTGGACCAAAACACACCAATAGAACAGGTATAACAATTACACAAAAGCATTTTGATATCAATATGCAGCAAGCCGAAGAAATGGGAGATCCTATGGAGACCTTTGCAGTTGGTAATGGTCAAAGTATGTTTCTTCAAGCATATACTCAATCAAAATTTCAATTATCTCAGAAGTGGTCTATGAATGTTGGTGTTTATGGACAATATTTTGAAGGAACACAATCGATCTCGATAGAGCCTAGAGCTGCAATTAAATATCAATTAAATCCTTGGCATTCTTTATCATTTAGTTATGGATTACATAGTCAAATGGAAGCAATGCATTATTATTTATTGCCTCAAAATGAAGGAGGAGAACAGACTTATCCTAATCAAAACTTAGATTTTTCAAAAGCACATCATTATGTATTAGGGTATAATTGGAATATCAAAAACAACTTGAGATTTAAATCAGAGTTATTCTATCAAGACCTTTATAATATTCCTGTGGTAGAAGGGAGTTACTTTTCTATGCTCAACTTATCACATCAATGGTATGTAGACGCACCTTTGGTAAATAACGGAACCGGTAGAAATGTAGGCCTTGATTTAACCTTTGAGCAATTTCTTAAGAAGGGATTTTACTATACTTTTACCTCTTCCATTTTTGATTCTAAATATACAGGAGGAGATGGTGTTGAAAGAAATTCTCAATTCAATAAAAATTATGTATTTAATGTTTTGGGAGGTAAAGAATGGACAGTTGGTAGGGAACGAAATAAGACTTTATCAGTAAATGGTAAATTTACTTTTATGGGAGGCGATAGGAGACACCCTGTAAAAGAACAGGAAACAATTGATTCTGGGGAAATTGTGTATGATTATGATAATGCATATTCTCAGCAATATCCGTCAAGTAAAATCTTATCAGTCAGTCTTCTTTATAAAATAATGAAGCCAAAATATACTTCACAATGGACGCTTCAAATAATTAATGCTTTAGGAGCTCCAGAATACTATGGTTATCAGTACAATCAAAAGACACAAAGTATTTCTGATGATACTGATGTGTTGATTCTACCAAACATTGCTTATAAAGTGATGTTTTAAGAGATAGAACAATATATCACTACTTGATAGCAGGTAATTTCTTATGAGTTATTATTGATACATAATAGCCATAGAAGAAATTACCTGCTTTTTATTTTTCTGCCTTCTTTAATTAACAGTTACCTGGGAATCAGGTTAGTGTATAAATTGTATTTATCTAAGTATATCATTTCATAATATCAAGTACTTGAACTTTAACCTATTATGCCACTAAAGATTTTGGTATATTAGTTAGACCTAATTTATAAAGGCTTTGAAGCCGACCTAATATCTTAAAGCTATATTTATTAACTCATTATTGTGACCCCCAAAAAGTATGATTAATGAGCTTTTATGCTCATTTCATACGGGTCATTGTTAGACCTAATACCCATGAACGCTACTTATCTACGCACTTTGTGTTGGCATTCACTTGTCTTCATATTGTGTCTACTGACTACTATCTCTTATTCTCAGGACCAAACACCCGTTTTAGATGCTTCGGAGAGTGAAACGATGCCTTACCTAAAATTCAAAAGACAAAAAGATGACCCCATTTCTCGTATTGCTCATGAAAAAATGATGATTGAGAATCCATATACTCATGAGATTCCAAACAATATTTCTGAAATGGAACATATTTTTGGTCATGCTTTAAATGCACAAAATGCGAATAAGCGTCTTATCCAACCTCTTCATTCACCTTGGCTACAAAGAGGCCCCTATAATGTTGGCGGTAGAACTAGAGCATTAGCCATAGATAGAAATAATGAAAAAATAATTTTTGCTGGAGGTGTAGCAGGCGGACTTTGGAGATCTATAGATGCAGGAGAAACTTGGGTGAAAGTAACCACACCAACAGACCGTCAGGGAATTACTTGTATAGTGCAAGACCCTAGAATAGCATATGCAAATACTTGGTATTATGGTGCAGGAGAAGTCTACGGTAATTCCACTTCAGGTGGAGGGGCAACATATAGAGGAAATGGTATATTTAAATCAACAGATAACGGTGTAACCTGGCACGCAATTGAAGCAACTGAGAGTAATCCGACAGAACAAGATGGTCATTTCCAGTTTGTCAATAAAATAGACATGGATACAGAAGGAAATCTGTATGCAGCACATGCTGAAGGTATATCAATATCAAAAGATGGAGGAGATAATTGGGAAAAGGTTTTAGGAGATGGTCGATCAATTTTTACAGAAATAACTGTGGGTGCTGATGATATTGTGTATGCTACGTTGGCAAATGATGGGATTTACAAGTCAAAAGATTTAGGAGAGACATGGGATGATATCACTCCAGATGCGTTAAAAAATATAGCTTTTCAAAGGGTAGTAATAGATATCTCTCCATCCAATCCTAATAAAGCAATATTTTTTGTGCATTCTCCAAGCAAAGGGGTAAGTAGTCATATGCTTTTTGAGTACCTGTCGAATGAAAATTTTTGGAAAGACTTAACGTCTAATTTACCGACATTTGGAGGGTATGTAGGAAATATGTCACAAGGTTCTTATAATCAATTTGTTAAATATAAACCTGATAATGAAAGTGTTGTGTTTATCGGTAGTACAAATGTTTACCGATCAAATAATGCTTTTAGAACCACTACAGAAACAAAATGGATTGGAGGGTATTCAACAGAAAATAATGTGAGTATTTATGAAGGGCATCACCCGGATAATCATGAACTCATTTTCCTGCCCTCAAATGCAAACCATGTATTATCTGCTCATGATGGAGGATTGAGTTACACAGATAATATCATGGCAGAAGAAGTTGCTTGGGAATATATCAACAATGGTTATTACACAACTCAAAGTTATGGTATCGCAATACCTGAAAAGAATTTTGATGATACGAGAATATTAGCTGGTTTTCAAGATAATGGTAAATGGTTGAGTTCATCTTCAGACGTAAAAGCAGATTGGATTGAAGAATACGGAGGGGGAGATGGTTGTTATGTGGCCATTGTATCTGACCAATCTATGCGGTACACGAGTACTCAATATGGTAAAATTTTGAGATTCGAAGGAGATGATCCTAGAAATCCTACAGGTTACGATGGTATTCAACCCAAGGATGCCTCAGGCCAGTTGTTTGTTAACCCCTTTTTATTAGATCACACGGATGAAAACATGATGTATTACCCCTCAGGAAAAACACTTTGGGTCAATACAGATTTAAAAAGTATACGTTCTGGTTATACTTTTAATGGTACTAGAACAGGTTGGTCTAAATATAACTTCAATGCATCAGGATCGATTACAGCTTTAGATGTTTCTACAGAAGGATCTCATCGATTGTATGTTGGGACAAATACAGGTAAAATTTATAAAATTGATGAACCTGAAAATGCAAGTTCAACAGCCGTAATTATATCAACTGACAAAGGCTTACCTTCTGGGTATGTGTCTTGTTTAGCTGTGAACCCTAAAGATGATCAACATGTAATTGCCGTTTTTTCGAATTATCAAATTCCTAGTTTATTTGAATCAAAAGATGCGGGTGAAACTTGGGAGAATATTAGTGGGAACTTAGAAGAAAATGAAGACGGTAGTGGAGCAGGACCATCAATAAGATGGTTTGCTTTTCATCAACCTGAAGGAAAAGAAACGTCTTATTTCGTTGGAACGAGTATAGGTTTATTCCACAGTGAACAATTATCATCTTCATCCAATTGGGTGCAACAAGCACAAACAGAAGTAGGAGATGCTGTAGTTGGAATGATTAAAACACGAGAAGACGGTTGGGTGGTGATAGGTACACATTCCAATGGGATATTTACATCATATTATGGATCAGAAAACACACCACCTTTAGTGAAAAATCAGATTTCAGATCAGTTTTATTACCAAGGAGATCAAACGAGTGTTTTTGATTTAAGCAACTTGTTTGAAGATCATGAAGTAGATCCATTGACATTTAGTGTTTCTTCTGAAAACCCTGATGTAATGACAGCATCAATTGATGGTACCTATTTATATATTAGTCCATCTTCAGATAATTTCGGGCAGTCAAAAATAACGATTACAGCTAATGATGGTCAATTGACTTCATCTATGCAATTCAATAGTACTGTAGGAATTATTTCACCTACATTGTATGAGCAATCTATGTCAGATGGTAAGGCTTATAGAAGTCAATACTTTACAGATTTTGAATCAGAAATTTATGCAGCAGATGATTTTGAAGTAGGTACTGATTTAGTCTGGGATGTTTCTGGCGTAAAAATCTATCATCAAAGTGCTAGTGGGAAAGAACAAATCTATAGAGTAATTATATGGGAAGATGATAATGGTAAGCCATCTAATACAGAGTTGTTTAATTCTGGTGATGTAGATATACAGTTTGGAAATAAAAAATATCTGACCTATCATTTTCCTGAAAATATTGATCTACCGGAAGGGAAATATTGGTTGACAGTAGCAGCAGTAATGTCTTACAGAAATGAAGGGTCTTACTATTGGAAAGGAAACAATAGTACTGAACAAAATGGTAGCGAGTTTTATTTTATTGATAAAGGTGATTTATATAGAAGAGGATATACCGAGTGGACTTCTAGTACTGTATACAATTACAAAGATCATGATTTAGCTTTTGAAGTATTTGGACGTTCAAAAGGGGGACTAGTACCATCAGATATTGAAAGTTTAAGTGCAAAATTAGACGGTAAAACATCCATTAAATTAGATTGGCAGATAGAGGATAAAGTATCTGGTTTTATAATCGAAAGATCAATATCTCCCGATTTACCATTTGTAACTATAGCACAGGTCAATGCAGATCAAACTAGTTATGTTGATAACGCATTAAAAAATGAAGGTGCAACTTATTATTATAAAGTGAGAGCATTTAGTGCAGAAGGAGAAAGTGAAAATTCACCAATAGCTTCTGTAAGAGTTACCTCAACTCCGAACCCAGTACATCATTTAGAAGCTTCCTATAATCTAGGTGGATTTCAATTAAATTGGGAGGATAAGAGTAACGACGAAGACCATTTTATTATAGAGTATTCTCTAAACGAATTCAGTGGTTATGTACCTATACAGGAGGTGAGCAGGAACCTTGAAAGCTATCATTTGACTAATGTACAATTTGGTTCTCTTAAGTATTATTTTAGAGTGGCAGCTGTAAATGGAGCAGGGAAATCTACTTACGCTTATGCTACAAGTTACTCTTTATTAGAAAGACCTACATCAATTACTATAGAGGAAACATCTCAGAATTCTTTACAGATATCTTGGAGAGATAACTCAGCCTTAGAAACAGGTTTCCTTTTAGAATATTCTACGGATGCAGGAGTATCCTTTTCTCAATCGTTCACAACTGATGTGAATCAAACCTTGTTGCAATTGAAAAACCTGATTCCATTTGCTACTTATTATTTTAAGCTTAGTGCAATTAATGGTTTACATGATGGAAAACTCCAAAGTACACCTCAATTATTTGTGTACACCATGTCTGGAGATTCTATACCTGCAGCGCCTCAAAATTTACAAGCTAGTGTTGATGGAAGTACTTCTGTAGAGATTACTTGGGAAGATGTGATTACGAATGAATTAGGATTTTCTGTATATAGAAAAGAGGCATTGAGTAACTCTTATGAGAAAATAGCAGAATTGCCTTATAATAATGATCGATTTGTAGATCAAAGTGTAAAAGAAGGAGAAGTATATGAATATAAAGTAGCCAGCTTTAATCATCTTGGAGATGTTAGTTCTAATGTTGTATCCGCTGAAATGGGTATACATTTACCGAAAGATTTTGAGTTAATGAGGTTAGACGGAAAACATTATTTAAAATGGACAGACAGTTCAACATTAGAAAACAGTTACTGCGTCTTTAGAAAAAATAAAAAGGGAAGCTTTGTGCGAATAGCTTCTTTACCTCCTTCAACTACTCAGTTTATGGATGATAATGTTGTAGAGAATAATGAATACCAGTACTATGTTGCTGCTACTTATTTAGAGAACTATTATTGCTCTCCTTCATTATCTATTTCAACTTACCCTTTAGCACCAGAAGGATTAACTAATTTAAATGCTATTGAAGAAACAAAAGGGATGATTACTGTTTCTTGGAATGACCTTAAACAAGATGGAGATCAATATAAAATCTATCGAAAAATGGTGGGTAATGATGATTCCACTTTAGTGGTGACGGTTTCCAATCAAATACATAAGTTTATTGATAATACCATTTTGGCAGGGAAGCAATATTACTATTACATTACCGAATTTAATAAAGGAGTTGCAGGAGCCACTATCTCATCATTTATTAGAGCAAAAGATGATACTATTTTACCTCAAATGGCAGGGAACTTTAGAGTTTCCAAAGAATCAAAAGGTTTGATGCTTACATGGGTGGATCAGTCAGATAATGAATATGGATACCAAATATATAGAGCGAAAAGAACTTCAGGAACGGTTAATCAATTAGTAGAAGTACCTCCAAATACAACTTATTATTATGATAACGATGTTGAGGAAGGGCAGGAATATAAATATTTATTGGTGGCTTACAATCAGATGGGATATTCTCCAGAAGTTGAATACATGTATCTATTATCTGATGAAACAGAACATTATCTAACCCCACCACATACTTTAAAAGTATTAGATATTTTAGATCATCAAAAAGTGACATGGAGAGATAACTCTACAAATGAACATGGGTTTAGAGTGTATAGATCTAAAGTGAACTCTGCAGATACTTTATTAGTGGGGCAAGCAGGTGAAAATGATCAAATGTTTAAAGATTATGAACAATTAGAAGAAGGTGATTATCATTATTGGATAAAATCATATAACTCAAATGGAGAATCTTCTAAAAGTGAGCATTTTGTCTTCACGAAGGTAAATGATGTAACCGATATTACTACTCAATTGACAAGTCAAATCAAACTATTCCCTAACCCGAGTAGTGGACAATTTAATTTAGAATTACCTCCAAAATGGAGGAGTAAAATAACGATCGCTATTTATTCTTTAGAGGGTAAGAAAGTTTTTGAACAAGAATTTAGTAACAAAATAATATCACTTAACTTAAATCATCTCTTTACAGGTCAGTATATTTTGAAAGTATTTGATGATGAAAAATCAGAACATCAAATGATAGTAAAACACTAATTACTATGCTTTGAAAAAGAGGGTTGTTTAGCATTTATATGTATTACTCTAAATATGAAGAAATAGATCATTGTTGATATTGTAAAATGAAAAGGGAATAAATGTGAAAATTTGATTCCCTTTTTTATGAAAATCTTTGTTTTACGTGAGCATTAACGTTAAACTAAATAAAGTGTTTCTAAATCCTTTTTCCTTTCCTACCTTCGCAGCATGAAAAAAATGAGATTTCTAATATGGAGTATCGCCTTTTTAATTGTCGGCTGTAAATCATCTAGCTACGTACAAATAGTAGGAGGTGAAGACGGTAGTCAAGTAACAGGAGATAATAACGATTTAAGAGTGTCTCCCGGTACTTGCGTATTTTACGGAGAGTTATTGACCATCGAGGGTACAGGAGCCATTTTTATGGTGAAGTCTTTGACAGGCTGCGGACCCGGAGTTACTCGTTACCCCAAAGTAGGAGCAAAATTATCTGCTAGATTTAGGGGAGAGTTGAATGCCGAGGTAGGGCAAAATGTTCAAGTGAAAGTAATGGAATACGAGAAATCATTTTCTATTCTAGAAATCATTCCCTTATAGGGATTTTTGATTACTTTTGTCCATATAAAAACACATTACCTATTTATTCCCTTAGTATAGATACTAACCTATTATTAACATGTTAAAAAGTATATCCGAACTTACAGATATCTTAAATAAACAGACCACTAAACGTCGTTTAGTACTGTGTGCTGCCGCTGATGATAATGCATTGGAGGCTGTTTATAAAGCATATAAAGATGATATTATTGAACCCATATTAGTAGGCAATAAGCATGAAATTAAAGAATTGTGCGATGAATTGGGTTTTGTATTTGGTAGGAGCGTTAAAATTATTCATAAGATTGAATATAAGGAAATAGTAAAAGCGGCTGTTTCTTTAATTCATGATGGTAAGGCTGACTTTCTAATGAAAGGACATATATCAACAGCTGAACTTATGAGAGGAGTATTGAATAAAGAGTGGGGACTAAAGAAAAGTAGATGTATCTCCCATATTGCATTATTTGATTTACCTGCATACCATAAACCATTAGCTCTAACCGATGTGGCAATGAACATTGCCCCAGATTTAGATACTAAAATTGCTATTTTAAATAATGCAATTGATTTTATGAGAAAGTTAGGCATCGAAAAACCTAAGGTTGCCGCTTTGGCCGCTGTAGAAATGGTAAACGAAAAAATGCCTGCAACTCTTGATGCTGCACTTCTCACAATTATGGCCAATAGAGGCCAAATTCGAAATTGTGAAATTGATGGTCCTTTAGCGTTTGATAACGCAATATCTCAAGAGTCTTCTTCTCATAAAGGGATCAAAGGTTCTGTAGCTGGTAATGCCGATTTATTACTGGTTCCAGATATTGAAGCAGGTAACGTATTATATAAAGCTTTTGTTTTCTTTGCTTCAGCAAAAGTAGCGTCAATTATTCTTGGCGCAAAAGCACCTATCGTTTTAACCTCAAGAGCAGATTCTATGGAAACGAAATTAAATTCTATCCGTTTAGCTGCAGCTTCAATTGAATTTTAGATATGCAATATATACTTGTTATTAATCCTGGGTCAACATCCACAAAAGTGGCCATATACGAAGGAGAAAAAGAATATAAAGTAAAAACATTGAGGCACTCTATTGAGGAGCTTCAGGGTTTTCCTTCAGAAGAAGATCAACTTCAATATCGTAAAGAAAAAGTAGTTGAATTTCTAAAAGAAGAACAAATTGATATCTCTACTTTGGCCATTGTGATGGCTAGAGGTGGGTTATCAAAACCTATAGAATCAGGAGTATATTTAGTAGACGAGAATTTACTTCATGATTTAAAAGAAACACCAAGGAAGCATGCTAGTAATTGGGCTGCTAAAATTGCATTTGATATCGCAAAAGAAGCAGAGGTAAATGCTTATATTGCAGACCCAGTAGTAGTCGATGAATTATCTGATATTGCTAGAATATCAGGGCATCCTAAGTTTCCAAGAATATCAGTCTTTCATGCTTTAAATCAAAAAGCAGTAGCTAAAACCTATGCGAATAGAATAGGGAAGGACTACAAAGATCTTAATTTAATAGTGACTCATATGGGTGGTGGAGTTTCTGTTGGAGCTCATTTAAAAGGTAAAGTGGTAGATGTCAATCAAGCATTGGATGGAGACGGACCATTTTCACCTGAAAGAAGTGGAACCTTACCCGTTGGAGATGTAGTAAGAGCGGCATTTTCTGGTGCATATACTCAACAAGAAATGATCTCAATGTTAGTAGGTAAAGGTGGTATGTCTGCTTATTTAAATACTATAGATGCAAAAGAGGTAATAGATGCGGCTCAGAATGGAGACACCAAAGCTGAACAAATAATGCAAGCAATGATTTATCAAATTGCTAAATCTATTAATAGCCTAGTTGTTCCATTAAACAATGAGGTAGATGCTATTATTTTGACAGGAGGTTTAGCTTATGGTCAATGGTTTACATCCGAACTTGAAAAGTTTGTAAAACATATTGCTCCTGTTGAAATCCATCCTGGAGAAGACGAAATGTGGGCTTTGGCCTTCAATGGATACCAAGTGATTAAGAAAAAAGTCACTCCTAAAGAATACGGAAATACAGAATATTAATAAAGTAAAATGATCATTGATTCCCTCACCAAGCAATTTATTCAAAATCACGAAGATGTAAATCCTAATGAGATTGCATTAAAAGCACAAAAATTTCCTGAAGTGGACATTAAGGTGGCGGCACATCAAATAGCATCAAGGCAAAAGGCTAAAAAGAAGCTACCTACATGGTTTGAGAATAAAGAAGTTGTTTTCCCAGAGCGTGTACCTTTAGAACAAAGTTCATCAGAAAGAGCGGCAAAGTTTAAGGCATCCTTAGTGAACGGAAAATCTATGATTGATTTAACAGGAGGGATGGGTGTAGATGATTGGGCTTTTTCTTTTGTTTTTGATCAATTAGTTTATGCAGAAAGACAAGATTATTTAGCAAGTGTTAGTGCTCAAAACTTTAAAACTTTGGGCCGTAATAATATTGAGGTAATCAATGGAGATAGTCTAGAATGGTTGGGTCAAAGTGAACAACAATTTGATATGATTTACGTTGATCCTGCACGTCGTGATGAGCACAATAAAAAGGTAGTAATGATTTCTGATTGTGAACCTAATTTAATTGATCATCAAGATTTACTTCAGGAGAAAGCCAAAAGCGTACTGATAAAGCTTTCACCGATGTTAGATATCAAGCAGTCGTTAAGGCAGTTAAATAATGTATCTAAGGTTTGGGTAATCGCCGTTGAGGGCGAATGCAAGGAGATTTTGTTTTACATTGATCATCAAATAGAGAAAAAAAACACCCAAATTGAGTGTGTAGATTTAAAATCAAACAATACTGAGAGTATCTTTTCGTTTATTTTAGAGGATGAGGAGTATACAGGGGTAGAATTGGCAAGTGAATTGTACGACTATTTATACGAGCCAAACGCAGCTGTAATGAAAGGAGGTGCATTTAAATCTGTAGCCAATCAATTTGGTTTAAAAAAGGTGCATCTTAATTCTCATTTATATACTTCAGATAAACTGATTGAGACATTTCCGGGAAGAGCCTTTAAGATAAAAGCATCAATTCAGGTGCAAAAAAAGGCATTACAAAAGAACTTACCTTCTTTAAAAGCTAATTTATCTGTAAGAAACTTTCCTCAAACAGTAGATCAGTTGAAAAAGAAACTGAAGTTAAAAGACGGTGGAGATCAATACCTTTTTGCAACTACTTTATTTAATAATGATAAAGTGTTGTTGAAATGTGAGAAAATATCATAAAAATATAACAAGCAATAAAGATGTTTAAAACAGTATATATTAAGACTAAAAAAGAGTCTAGAAGAACTACATCAGACCGTTTGAGATCTGTAAAAATACATGGGGAAGATACTGCTCAACAAGTAAATGATTGTTTAGAAGAGCATGAGAAAAAAGGATTTAAACTAGTAAGTATAACTCCATTATCTTCTGCAAGTTCTTCAAATGTAGGAACAGGTGGATGGGGCTTCAGCTATACAGATGGAGTCATGATCGTATTTAAAAAGAAGAAATAATTAAGATTGATTCATTAGTTGATGAGAATCCTCATTATTTCCTAACAAATACTTGTAAACCCTTAACATTGTTGTATTTTTGCATTTCATTTTGAGCGGTAGTACGCTCTAACATTCAAATATATAGACAAATGTCAGTAGCACAAAAGGGAAACAAAGTAAAAGTACATTACACAGGTACTTTAAACGACGGTAGTAAATTTGATTCATCATACGATAGAAACGAGCCAATCGCTTTTACTGTTGGTGCTGGTCAAATGATCCCTGGTTTTGATAAAGCAGTTGAGGGTATGAATGTTGGTGATAAGAAAACTGTAAATATCCCTTGCGATGAAGCTTACGGACCTGCTCGTGAAGATTTGATCATCGAATTCAAAAGATCAGATGTTCCTGCAGATATGAAACCTAACGTAGGTGACCAAATCGGTCTTCAAAGCCCACAAGGTCCAATTCCTGCAACTGTTGTAGAATTAACTGAAGAAATCATCAAAGTTGATGCTAACTCTCCAATGGCGGGTAAAGACTTGAACTTCGATCTTGAATTAGTAGAAGTATGTGAAGAGTCTTGTGAAGACGAAAACTGCAACTGCTAGTTAACAATAAAGAGTTAAACTCTAAAAACGCTTCAATCTTTTGATAGATTGAAGCGTTTTTTGTTAAGGAAACTAATAACAAATCATTATTCTTTGGTTTTTATGACTTTCCTCGTGTTATAAGTTAATATAGTTTTTATCTTTGCCTTTTGAAAATTAGAAAGATATCCTTTCTAAAAGAAGATTTAGATTATTAAGGGCAAGTCCCATTCAATATATTTTTAGAAATTATGCTTGAGCAGATAAAAAAAATTGAAGAACAAATAGAAAAAGCAACTGCGGCAACTAAAGAAGATTTAGAAAATTTCCGTGTAGGTGTTGTTGGTAGAAAAGGTATTATTGCTGACTTATTTTCGAAAATGAAAGAAGTAGCACCAGAAGAACGTAAAACTTTTGGTCAAACAGTAAATGCTTTAAAAAACGCTGCTCAAGAGAAATTTCAGGAACTTCAAACTTCTTTAGAAGATGCGCAAGCTTCTGATATTAATCATCATGATTTAACACTTCCGAATGTTCCTAACGAAATGGGAACAGTACACCCAATTACAAAAGTTCGTGAAGAAATTTCAAGAATTTTTGAACGTGTAGGTTTCAATATTTCTGAAGGTCCGGAAATTGAAGATGATTGGCATAACTTCTCAGCATTGAATTTCCCTCCAAATCACCCGGCAAGAGAAATGCAAGATACTTTCTTCTTAGAGAAAGATCCTGATATTGCTTTACGTACGCATACTTCTTCGGTACAAGTACGTGTGATGGAAAATCAAAAACCTCCAATTAGAACATTATCACCTGGTAGAGTATATAGAAATGAGACAATCTCTGCTCGTGCACACTGTATCTTCCATCAGGTAGAAGGCTTATATATCGATAAAAATGTATCATTTAAAGATTTAAAAGATACATTGTATTACTTCGCAAAAGAATTCTTCGGTCCTAATACAAAAATTAGATTAAGGCCATCTTATTTCCCATTTACAGAACCTTCTGCCGAATTAGACGTTAGTTGTACTGTATGTAGTGGAAAAGGATGTAATATCTGTAAGTACACTGGATGGGTAGAAATCGGTGGTTGTGGTATGGTAGATCCTAATGTATTAAAAGCATCAGGTATTGATCCAGAAGAATACACAGGTTTTGCCTTCGGTATGGGTATTGAACGTATGACGATGTTGAAATACAGAATCAACGACCTTAGATTGTTTACTGAAAATGATTTAAGATTCTTACGTCAATTCTCTGCCTTATAATAAAGGAATACATTTAGATGAAATAAAAAAGGTCGCTTTCCTAGGAAAGTGACCTTTTGGCCTTTTTATAAAGTCGAATAGACAATGAAAAGCTGAAATTATATATTTACTCCGCTAGCAATGTATTTTCTCTAAGCGAAGAGCGTTCTCCAAAAAACGTCTAGTGGCTAACTACTCACTTTTCACTTCTTTAATTGTTTCAAATATCGAATGTAAAGAAGTGGCATCTTTAGGTTTCATTCTACCTGCCATCATTAATCTAACCTCTCTTCTTTGTAATGCTTCTTCGTATAATTTCTTTTCGATATTAGTTTCAGGTTTAATCTTAGGAACCATAATTGGTCTACCCGATTGATCAACCGCTACGAAAGTAAAGAAAGCTTGATTGGTTTCTATTTTGGAGCCATCAGGTATATTTTCACTCCAAACACGAATGAATACTTCCATAGAAGAATTGAAAGCTCTGGTAACATGTGCCTCTAAAGTAATCGCATCCCCAAGTTTTGGAGAGTGTTTAAATGAGACATTATCAACTGAGGCAGTTACTACAATTCTATTGGAATGTTTTTGAGCTGATATGGCAGCAACAACATCCATCAAATGTAATAAACGACCACCCATTAAATTGTGTAATGGGTTAGTATCATTAGGTAGAACCATTTCTGTAGATATTACAAAAGATTCTTTTGGTGTTTTTTCTAGTGTCATTTTATGTTTAAAGTATGGTTTGTAGGTCAAAGATAAGAAAGGATGTGAGGAATTAAATTTGAATAGGATGTTAATTGAAAACTCAATTCAACTAAAATCTTTCATGAATATACACTCAAAAGCATTGGTTAAGTATAAAGAATAGACTAATTTTTAAAAAGATGATAGATTATACGTTTGTATTACAGAATCTTAGATTTTATTTACTCTTTTTTTTATATTTTCATTTGGGAGAAAAGAATTGATGTATTACTTTTGCATCGTCGTAAAGGTAAAGGGTGCCATGGCCGAGCGGCTAGGCATCGGTCTGCAAAACCGCGTACGGCGGTTCGAATCCGCCTGGCACCTCTAAAAAGTCAAATCAAATTATTTTGGTTTGGCTTTTTTTTATGCCCTTTTTTCTTTGTTTACATCGGTTGAAATAATAGTTTTCGTTATTTCCATTGAGATGAATCAGTACTACAACCTATACAGATTTTCTATTGAAGAATAACGATTAAAAGTCTATTATAAATTAAAAGTGTGAGGTATTCGACTAATCCCCAAAGATCATAATTCATTTATTTTTGATACCATTTCTCTTGTTATTTGGGCTTATTAAGAAAATTTAAGAGTGTTTACATATTTTGCTGATCTTCATTTATCCTAAAAAGATGTCAAATGTCATTAAAAAGTGTAATTTGTAATTATTCTAAATAAGGGATAATTGAGTTTTTATTTACATAAACAACTGTAAATAAATGAATTATGTGTTAATGAGTGTGTTTCCCTATAAATAGGGCCTTTATTGTTAAGTTTGATTTAAAACCTCCCCGTATTAGTTTTGCAACCGAATGTACAATTGCATATTTCATCTAATTTTTTTGTATAAAAACTTCAATGGTATGAGTATCGGCAGAAGTGTATTAAGGTTGCGTTCCACATTAGTGGTAGTTTGCGGATTGCTCTTAGCAAGCACAATGGTGTTTGGGCAGGGTGATGGCATCCCTACTGATGAAACGTCAATCTCGGCCGGGATGGAACTTTTCGATGGAAACTGTTCGTCTTGTCACCAAATACACGAAAAAGGTATCGCACCGGCGCTTAAAAATGTATATGAGCGTCGTGATGTCAAATGGCTGACTAAATTTATCAAACATCCAGGCAAAACAATCGAAAGTGGCGATGCTTACGCAGTGGCACTTTACGAAGAGTTCAAACCTACCATTATGCCCAACCAAGATCTTTCTGATGAGGAGATCTTACAGGTTTTAGCATATGTGAAAGATGCGACGATAAAAGGTCCAGCTAAACCAGCAGCTGAAGCTGCGGCAGCATCCACAGGTGCAGAGGCGGGAACGCCTCAAGGTATGGTAGTTTCTTCTAACCTTTTAGTAGGGGTTATTATTGGACTACTTGTTTTATTGGGTATTGTTTTGATTGTTTTAGTCATTCTTGCTAATGTACTAACTCAATATCTAAGACAACAGAAAGGACTTGAAGCTGAAGATGAAGCGTACATTAATGAGAAATTCAGCCTAGCTGCAATTTTTAGAAGCCAAGTATTTGTTGGCTTAGCATCATTTGTGTTTGTAATCGTAGTTGCTAAGGTAACAGTCGACGCTTTATTCGCAGTAGGTATTCAACAAGGTTATGCTCCTGAGCAACCAATCAACTTCTCACATAAACTGCATGCAGGTTATTATGAGATCGATTGTAAGTACTGCCACACAGGTGTAGAGAAATCTAAGAATGCTAACATTCCTTCTGCAAACATCTGTATGAACTGTCATAACAGTATCCGTCAGAATTCTCCAGAAATTCAAAAAATCTACGCAGCAGTAGAGAATGATCAGCCAATCCAATGGGTGAGAGTTCACAACCTGCCAGATTTAGCGTATTTCAATCACTCTCAACACGTAAAAGTGGGTGGCGTAGAATGCCAAACATGTCACGGTGAGATTGAAAAAATGGAGGTTGTTCAACAGCACTCATTGTTGACAATGGGATGGTGTATTGACTGTCACCGTAAGACAGACGTAAACGCGAAAGGTAATGCGTATTATGACAAAATGGTAGAAATGCACGATGCAACTTCTAAAGAACCGATGAAAGTAAAAGACATCGGAGGTTTAGAATGTGCTAAATGTCACTATTAATTTGTCGCTTTTTGAACCTTTTGTTCACTAAGCTTTCAACTGATTTTCTACAATAGAGAAATGGCAAAGAAAGAATATTGGAAGGGCGTTGAGCAATTAACCAATGACCCTGAATTCGTAAAATATGCTGATAAGGAATTCCCAGAGCACCTTCCTATTAAGGATGCTTATGGTGATAACTCGGAAGGGGAATTCAAAAGCAACAGACGTGACTTCTTGAAAGTGATGGGCTTCTCTGTAGCGGCAGTTTCTTTAGCTGCTTGTGAAGCACCAGTCAAGAAGGCTATTCCTTACCTAAACAAACCTGAAAACGTTGATCCAGGTGTAGCAAACTATTATGCTTCTACTTATTTCAACGGTTCAGATGCAATGCCAGTAGTAGTGAAGACTAGAGAAGGTAGACCTATCTTTATTGAGGGTAACACATTCTCTAAATATTCTAACGGTGCAATTACTGCTCGTGCGAATGCTTCTATTATGGGATTGTATGATGATTCTAGAGCAAAAGATCCTTCTAAAGGTGGTACTAAAACTACTTGGAAAAAGGCAGATGCTGAGATCATCAAAGGGTTAGGTGCAGCAGGTAAAGTAGCAGTAGTTACAAACACTGTTGTTTCACCATCAACAAAAAAAGTCCTTAATCAATTTGCAGATAAGTACAATGCTGACGTAGTAACTTACGATCAGGACAACAACTCAGCAATTATTGAGGCAAATAAAAAGCAATTTGGAAAAGCAGCAGTTCCTTCTTATGCATTTGGTAAAGCAGATGTAGTAGTAAGTTTTAACGCTGATTTTCTAGGTAATTGGGTAGCTCCAGGAATCTTCTCTGCAGATTTTGCTCCAACAAGAAAAGTGGGACCAAACAAGAAGAAGATGTCTCAATTGTTCTCTTTCGAGACAATGTTGACAATTACTGGTGCAGCAGCGGATTACCGTTCTGCTTTAAAACCATCTCAAGAAGGTGTAGCTGTAGCAGCACTTTATAATGCAATCGCAAAAGCAACTGGAAACGCTACTGTAAAAGGTACAATCAAAGATGCTAACATTGCTAGAGCAGCTAAAGCATTACTTAAAGCCAAAGGTAAATCATTGGTAGTATCAGGAATCAACGATGTAAATGTACAGTTGTTGGTGAATGGTATCAACCAAATGCTTGAGAACTACGGTAAAACAGTAGACTTAAATACTCCTCTATATACTCGTCAAGGTTCAGATGTACAAATGAATGCTTTTGTTGACGCTTTAAAAGGTGGTCAATATGGAGCAGTTGTATTCTATAACTGTAACCCTGTTTACGATTACGCTAGAGGTAAAGAAGTTGCAGCAGGTATCAAGAAAGCAAAACTTTCTGTATCAACGAATGATCGTTTAGATGCTACTGCAAAAGCATGTACTTTCAATGCTCCTGATACTCATTATCTTGAAGCTTGGAATGATGCTGAATACAAAAGAGGATACTTCAGTATTGCTCAACCAACTATCAATAAAATATTTAATACTCGTCAAGCACAAGATTCTTTCTTAGCATGGGCTGGTATTGATGCTTCTTATGATGAGTTGGTGAAATCATTCTGGAAAACAGAGGTGTTTGGTCTTCAGTCTTCTGAAGCTGTAGCACAATCTTTCTGGGTGAGAGCATTACACAATGGTATCTTTGAAACTGAAAATGCAGGTGGTTACAAATCTGTTTTCGATCAAGGTAGTGATGCAGTAGATTATTCTGCTTCAGCTGATGCTTCGGCAGCAGGTGCAGCTGTTTCTGCTAAATTCAAAACTACTGCTGATTGGGAATTTGTAGCTTATCCTTCAACAGTTATGGGCTATGGTTCTTTAGCCAATAACCCATATATTCAAGAAACTCCTGATCCAATTACAAAAGTAACTTGGGGTAACTTCGTAGCCATCGCTCCAGATGCAGCAAGAGATTTAGGTGTTCATAAAGAATTCGAAACAGAGAAAGAAGTACTTAAGGTAACTACTAAATCTGGAGAATTTGAACTACCTGTTATCATGCAGCCTGGTTTAGCAAAAGGTGTTGTTGCTGTACCTCTAGGTTATGGTCAAGATGACTTGGGTAAAATCGCTAAAGAAGCAGCAGGTTTCAATGCTATGTCATTATTATCTGCTAAAGGATTGACAAACTACACGATTACATCAGGTGTTGCTGTTGTTGCTACTGGAAATAAAACTCACGTAGCACAAACTCAGACGCATGAGACAATCATGAGCCGTCATTCTATTATCCAAGAAACTACACTTGCTCAATACGTAAAAGATCCAGCAGCTGCTCGTCATGAGGTTATGATCTCTACTTACTCAGGTAAAGAGAAACCAACTGATGTATCTGCATGGGATATCAATAATAACGGTTACGATAAAAATCCTAAGCAACCTAACGAAGGTAAGCCAGGTGCAGCATTACTTTGGAATTCTGTAACAGGAATCAAAGCAGATGTGCACGAATATCCTGGTCACCATTGGGGCTTAGCGATTGATTTGAACTCTTGTGATGGTTGTTCTGCTTGTGTGACTGCATGTCATATTGAGAATAACGTACCTATCGTAGGTAAGCAAGAAGTAATCAACCGTCGTGAAATGCACTGGTTGCGTTTAGACCGTTACTATAGCGAACGTCCGGAAGACGAGTTTACTGAAGAAGAAAATGCATCAATGACGGATTATGCTAAAATGGAGCGTGCAGCACGTAACCCAGAAGTAGTATTCCAACCAATGATGTGTCAGCACTGTAACAACGCTCCTTGTGAGACTGTTTGTCCAGTTGCTGCAACTTCTCACTCATCTGAAGGTTTGAACCAAATGACTTATAACAGATGTATCGGTACAAAATACTGTGCGAACAACTGTCCTTACAAAGTACGTCGTTTCAACTGGTTCAAATACCACAATAATAATGAGTTTGATTACAACATGAACAACGATCTTGGTAAGATGGTATTAAACCCAGATGTTACTGTTCGTTCTCGTGGTGTGATGGAGAAATGTTCTATGTGTGTTCAGAGAACGCAAGCAGGTAAGTTGAATGCTAAGAGAGAAGGCCGTCCAATGGTTGACTCTGATGTATCTACAGCTTGTTCGTCAGCATGTGCTTCAGGAGCAATTAAGTTTGGTGACTTAAATAATCCTGAATCTGAAGTTCGCCAACTACTTGAAGGCGAATTGAAAGAGCGTGCTTACAATGTGTTGGATGAAATCAATACTCGTCCTAACGTTTATTACTTAGCTAAAGTAAGAAACAAGGAAGAGGCTCATTCATAGATCTAAGTAATAGAAATTACTTAGTACTCAAATTAAGTTAAGTATTCATACTCTACATAAGATAAAATGCAGATTGTATCGAAAGTCCGTGAACCACTGGTAACTGGTGGTAAAACATACAAGGACATAACAGAAGATGTCTGTCGACCAGTAGAAGGAAGTCCATCAATGGGATGGTTTGCAGGAATGGCGTTGTCGCTATGCCTTCTTCTAGCAGGTGGAGCGTTTCTAGGTGAAATGCTTTGGTCTGGTATCGGTCGATGGGGTCTTAACAAGACAGTTCAATGGGCGTGGGATATTACCAACTTCGTATGGTGGGTAGGTATCGGTCACGCAGGTACACTAATCTCAGCGGTATTGTTGTTATTCCGTCAAAAATGGAGAACATCTATTAACCGTGCAGCAGAAGCAATGACTATCTTTGCCGTAATCTGTGCCGCTATCTGGCCAGTTGTACACATGGGTCGTCCTTGGATTGGTGGTATTTGGGCATTACCATTGCCAAACACTTATGGTTCTCTTTGGGTAAACTTTAACTCCCCATTACTTTGGGACGTTTTTGCGATCTCAACGTATTTTTCAGTATCATTAGTATTCTGGTTTATTGGTCTTGTACCTGACTTTGCAACAATTCGTGACCGTGCGATTAAGCCGATTCCTCGTCTTATCTACGGAGCTCTTTCTATGGGCTTTAACGGATCAGCAAAAACTTGGATGCACTATGAAGCAGTTTCATTGATATTAGCAGGTTTATCAACACCTCTCGTACTTTCAGTACACACAATTGTATCAATGGACTTTGCAACATCAGTAATTCCAGGATGGCATACGACAATCTTCCCTCCATATTTCGTAGCAGGTGCGATCTTCTCAGGTTTCGCTATGGTATTGACGTTGATGTTGGTGACTCGTAAGCTTTACAAATTAGAAGACTACATTACTATGGAACACATCGAAATGATGTCACTTGTAGTAACAATTACAGGTTCTGTAGTAGGTATCGCATATATCACGGAATTCGTGATTGCATGGTACTCAGGTGTAGAATACGAACAATATGCTTTCGTAAACCGTATGACTGGCCAATATTGGTGGGCTTACTGGTCTATGATGGGATGTAACGTAATCTCACCACAGGTATTCTACTTCAAAAAACTAAGAACAAGCATTCCTTTCATTTTCTTCATCTCAATTGTTGTAAACATTGGTATGTGGTTCGAACGTTTTGTAATTATCGTAACATCACTTCACCGTGACTTCTTACCATCGTCTTGGGTATACTTTACACCAACGATTTATGATGTAATGTGTTACGTATTTACTTTTGGATTGTTCTTCACATTGTTCTTAGCATTTGCGAAGTACTTCCCAGTAGTAAACATGGCAGAAGTAAAATCAGTCTTGAAAAGTTCTGATACTAAAGTGTACAAATCTCGCCGTACAATCTCTAACGAGGTAGTTCCAGAGGCAGATAGAGTTCCAGTTGATCTATAAAAAAGAATTAGAGATGGAAAAAAACACAAATTATTTAGTAGGCGTTTTTGGTGATGAGGACATCATGATTAAAGCGGTAAAAGCTTTAAGAAAGAAGGGTGTGAATATCTATGAGGTATTTACTCCATATCCTGTTCACTTCTTGGAAGATGCTTTGGGGTATAAACGCTCTTGGATGCCAAAAGCGGCATTCGGGTTTGGTGCTTTAGGTACTACTTGTGCGATTTTACTTCAATCATGGATCATGGGTTTTGAATGGCCAATGATTATCGGTGGTAAAGGATTTATTGCAATTCCTGACTTTGTGCCGATTACTTTCGAATTAACAGTTTTATTCTCTGCTTTCGGTATGGCAGGTTCGTTTTTCGTATCACAAGACTTGAAGCCTTATAAAGTGCCTCAAATCTTTGACCGCCGTCAATCAGATGATAAACATATTATGGCAATTGATCTTGCTGCTAATAAGTTATCAGAAGATGAGATTAAAGCTTTATTATCAGAGGCTGGTGCTGAGGAAGTAAACAACAAGAGTTTCACAGAGAAAGAAAAGAAAGGTTCTTTCATTGATTATGTGGTAGACTTGTTTACTAACGGTGTAACAGATTCTGCTAGAGAGTTAAAAGGATAATTAATCACGATTAAAATTACGCAAACATGCGAGGCAATAAAGTTGTAATGAAAGCAATCGCAATTGGTGCAGCAGCGTTGGCAATGACGGGATGTAAGATTCAAGGTGACGGTGAATTCACTGGTCTTGAATATGCTCCTCAAATGTACCACACTGTACCTTACGAGCCGCTTTCTCAATTTACGTATGAGGGCATTAGAGGTGGTTTCCTTGAAGAATTCTACTACGAGGACTTTATCAACTCTAACCCGTACAACGATTATTATTCTGCTGGTAAAAAAGACAGAGTAATTAACGTTAAGGAGCCAGTTGCAGGTACTGTAAAGCGTCAAAACTTTACAGCTGTAACTAAGGAAGCAGCAGCGAAGCCTGATCAGGAATTACTATACTATATGGATATTCCTGCTGATCAAGCGGAGTGGGCTGCTGAAAACTTGAAAAACCCATTGGAGGCAACTCCAGAAGTGGTTGCTCGAGGACAGCATTTATTTACTGCTTACTGTATGCCTTGTCACGGTGAAAAAGGTGACGGCAAAGGTAAAGTAGGTAAAGTATACGGTGGTGTAGCAAACTTGAAAGGTAAATCAATCAAGAGTGCTACAGATGGTCATATCTTCTTCGTGATTACTCACGGTAAAGGACGTATGTGGCCTCACAAATCGCAGTTGAACCCTGAAGAGCGTTGGTCTGTGGTGAAATATGTTAGAAAACTTCAAGGTAACTAAGGTCGTCCCAACGATCTAAACTATATTTTATAGAAATATGGCACACGTAGATGTAGATATAAAAAATATCCAAGAGCAGTTTACTTTTGAAGGTAAACTGAAGAAGAACGTGTTGCTCATCGGCGGTATCGGAGTGATACTGTTTGTGTTGGGTACGATCTTCTTGATAATGGGTGGTGGTCATGATGATCATCATGCAGCGGTAGAGCACGCAACTGAAGTAGCTTCGGTTCATTCAGGTGATGCTCACGGAGACGCACACGCTAGTGGAGAGCATCATGCAGAATACCATTGGTGGCAGCGTATTATTGTTGATTTCTGGTTGAGCGGTGTGTTCTTCACAGGAGTAGCATTACTAGGATTCTTTTTCTTTGCGCTTCAATATGTAGCTAACTCTGGTTGGCCTGTATTGATCAAAAGAATTATGTTAAACTTCCGTCACTTTATTCCGGTTGGTGGTGTAGTATTGTTAATCACTTTCTTAGTGGGTTCTCATACAATCTTCCACTGGACACATGACGGAATTGCAGATCCTAATTCTCCACACTTTGATGCAATTATTGCAGGTAAAGTAGATTTCTTGAATACACCTTTCTTCTTATTTAGATTGGTATTATTCGTTACAGTATGGACATTATTTGGTATGGCTTTGAATAAAATTTCAAAGGCTGAAGATGCAGACATGTCAGGTACTACTAAGTATTTCAGAAAAGCACAACGTATTTCAGTTGCTTTCTTGATCTTCTTTGGTATTTCTGAGTCAGTAACTTCATGGGACTGGATTATGTCAATTGATACTCACTGGTACTCTACTTTATTTGGATGGTACTTACTTGCAGGTTGGTTAGTAACAGCTGTGGCATTCATGTCATTGTTTGTAATCATCCTTCAAGAAATGGGATATTTGAAAGCAGTAAATGAGAATCACCTACATGACTTAGGTAAATTCTTATTTGGTTTCTCAATTTTCTGGTCGTACTTGTGGTTCTCTCAATTCTTATTGATTTACTACGCGAACATTCCAGAAGAAACAATCTATTTCATAGAACGTTTGAGAAGCTCTACATATGCTCCTTTATTCTTCACTATCCTTATTACAAACTTTATCTTCCCATTCTTTGTATTAATGACAAGAGATGCGAAACGTAAGACTATGATGATGAAAATTGTTGCTGTTGTAGTAATTTTTGGTCACTTCTTAGAATACGCAATCCTTATCATTCCTGGTACATTAAAAGAGAACGGAGGGTTTGGTTTAACAGAGCTTGGTTCTGGTATGATCTTCTTATCGATCTTCTTATACTTGTATTTTACAGGTCTAAGCAAAGGCGGTTTGGTTCCTCAGAATCACCCAATGTTAGAAGAATCAGTGCACCACCATACTTAACAGGTGAGCATTTGAAAAATATAAAGCCTCAGATCGTTGATTCGATCTGAGGCTTTTTTATTATAAATTGATTTATTTATCCATTAATTCTTAGTCCTAAACCAATCCCAAACATATTGTAGAATCCACCAGAATATTGATGAGAAGAGATGTAACTCAGTGGTCGTTGTCCGATATAAATATTTACAGAAGGTGTGACATAGGGAATATTTAGGCCATTAAAATCCACGCCACCTGTGATTCTATACATTATTCCTTTAAACTCATTATTCATTGTAGAAGCTCCTAAATCAAACTCGACATATAAACAGAATTTACTATCAAAGTCATCTCCTGTTCTGAAATGTAGATAATATGTATTCAAGTTACCTAACATATTATTATCAGTAAAATGTTGGTTTTGATAGCCTATACCTAACAATCCTGCGTCATCAATCATATAATTTAGTTGTAAATCCAATCCATAGGAAAAATAAGTATGTGGAATATCTTTTGGGTCCATATCTTCATGAGGGATATTTGGCCATTTATCTTCTTCTCTTACTGTGGGCTTCCATTGTCCTCCGAGTTCTGTAAATGAAAGAACAGAGAATTTAAACGATTTAAGTAATGAGGGTTTCTCATCTTGTCCAATCACATTAAAGGAATAAAAAAGTAATATAATAATAGAGAGTTTTAAGATTTTCATTTTAGAGCTTTAGTTTATTTTTGATTGATGAGAGTATACGTTGTAAGTACTTTAAAGACAATTAATAAAAGGTGTTAGCCAAATTTTGATTAATCATGAATATAAAAAAAAAGACTAATAGATGGTTTATCCATTAGTCTCTTTTTAAGAAAGATAGGAGTAGATTAAACTTCTACTTTCTGTCCTTTATTTTTATTGATGATCTTTTTCTTCAATTGTTTTATCTCAAATTTTAGCATTGAAATATCGTTGACCATCTCTGTATACTCTTCTTGCATTTTTGATCTTTCTTTTTCTTTTCTTTCAAGGTCAAATGCATACCAATTATCCGTTGGTAAAGAAGCTACAAAATGATCATAATCTTCCATTCTATTTTGATATCTAGCAATTGAATACATCGTATTTTTTTTACCATCAAAAGGTTTTATATACTTTTTGTTGATAGTTAATTTAACACCATTTTCAGTAATAAAAGAATAGGTGTGACGACTGTGATCAATTAAAGCTAGCTTATCATTTTTATTGAAATAATAATCTTTTTGATCAGTTTTACTTGTGATAGAGATATCTTTTTTTACTATTCCAAAAGCTTCTGTTTGAGGATACAAAGAGTCTTTTAGTTCAGAAATAGAATCTCTTTCATTTATGATTCTTACTTTTTCTCGATCTAAACGATCAATCATTGTTGTAAAGTAGGCTGAGTCTTTGTCGAATTTAATCTTCAAAGTTTTCAGTTGTTCTTCTTTCAAAAATAATTCTTTTTCAAGACTGACAAATTGTTGTGCGTAAGTTGAAAGAGAAGTGCCTATAAAAAGAAGAAAAGTAATAAATCGTAGTGTACTTTTTTTCATAAAGTTTAGTAGAATTTTAGTTTGTGATAATTGCTGGTATAATGTTAATTGAAACTTATATCCGTATTATATTTAGTTTTACGCAAAATAACAAAAGATGATACTACTAACTTTCTATTTTTTAGATGTTTAACATTAAATATCTTTTTTTCCAAAATAGAGTTGAATGGCATTTGGAAATCTTTTAGCCCAATCCCCTTCAGAATGTTTAGCAGTTTTATCTTCTACTAAAAATAAATTCTTATCCATTGTAAAACCAATTGATTTTAAATGAGAGATCATTTTATCTACCCCGGGTTGAAGAATTTTATCAACACCTTTACCACCATTATCGATATAAAAAACAACTTCTTTTTTAGGATCATTTTTAATGATATCAATGTAATCGAAGTCTTCGTATTTAAAAGCAGGAGACATACAAATTGCTCCACCATACACTTCTGGATATTCCCAAGCTAACATAAAACTAACTAGTCCACCCATAGAAGAGCCTGCAACTATTGTATTTTCCTTTTCAGGAACTGTACGGTAATTTGTGTCAATTAATTTTTTAAGTTCAGTAGCGAAAGCTTTACGGTATAATTTCCCCTTCTTAGTATCTCCATAATCATCAGACCTGTCATCAGTACAATAAACACCTACGATAATTATTTCTTGTAGTAGATTATCTTCTACAAGCTGAGTGACTGTTTCATCTACTTGCCAATCCACTCCAAAAGAACTGGTCTTAGGATCAATAGTATTTTGACCATCATGCATATATAGCACAGGGTATTTTTGTCTTTTATTTCGCTTATATGAGGGTGGGAGCCAAACAATGATATCTCTATTTAATAAGCCTTCGATTTTGAAGTCTTTAAAGTATTCAACATCTCCAGTAATTTGCCCACTTATTTTAGGTGTGCTGCCGTCTGTCCAATTGCTAATTTCTACATGAATAGTTGTATCAGATAATGGAGATTCAAATTCGAGGTTACCCCATTCTTTGCCATTTTTATCAGCTGCTTGAAATTTCCAATCTCCCAAAGTGAATTTATATTCTATGAGTTGCTTAGGATCGAGCTCTTTAGAGAATTGGTAGTGTAAATCATCTACCTTTTCTAATTTCACTTTATTGGGGCTCCACCCTCCTAAGAAGGGTTGATTACCTGTGATGTAAACATCTGAATTAACGGGAGTATTTAATTTAATTTTCCAGTTTACATTTACCTTATCGGATTGTTGTCCACAAGAAATAAAGAAAATACAGAAGATGATTAAAAGTAAGTTATTATTCATTTCAAAAAAGTTGTGTATAAAAAAAAGCCTCATACATTTAATGTATGAGGCTAATATAATATATGTAGCTTAATTATTTAGCTAAACGAATAGTGGTGCTACCACCAATCCAACAGCCAACGTTCATTTTTGCTCCTTCTTTGTATCCCTTAGCAGCTAATGTAAATACATCAGTTTTAGTAGGGAATTGCTTAGCAGCTTGTGCCATTTTAGAAGAGTTACCCGCTTTTTGGTACATATCATATGCAGCAAGGTAACATGCTCTTTCGTGAACTTTATCTTCAGAAGAATCAAAACATTGTTTGAATGAAGTGATATAAAGGTCTCCTACGAAAGTATAAGCTTCAGAAGCAATATTTGCATCATACTCAACAGCTTTAAAAGCTTGAGCACGAGCTTGTGCTTTTAAACCTTTTTTATTGTAAAGCTTTGCAATATCGATAGATGTTTCTGCTTGTTTCGAAGGATCTTCAGCATATAATTCAATTGCTTTAGTTTTCCATTCGATTGCTTTGTCGATATCATCTCTTTTGATGTATTGACCAGAAATTACATTTGCCATTGCAGCTTGAGGATCAGCTTCATAAACAACTAAAGCAGCGTCTAAGAATAATGGTCCATCAGTACATTTTTTACGGATTGAATATCCGAAGATTTTCTTAGCAACACCAAGATCTTCTGGATTCGCTTTGAATTTTGGACCTAACTTTTCGTTGATGAAGTCACAATCGATATTTAACATACCCATGATGTACTTATCAGCCATAGTTTGAATACGGTTCCAAGATTTCAATTCTCTTTCATCTTTAGCTTTTTCAGCTTTTTCGATGTTTTTACCTGCGATATCAGAAATGAAATCATATTCATCCATTAACCAATCTTCGTTGAAAGACTTGTATTTTTTGAAATTAGGATCATTTGCTTCGAAGTTAGCTTCTAATTCTTCTAACTTTTTCTCAGCAGCAGCTTTCTTAGCAGTATATTCTTTAACCTGAACATCAGTATATTTTCCATCAGCATTTTCAATAACTGAGTTTGCTGTTAAAATAGCTGACTTTTGTTTTTTCGTGTTAGGATCTTTAGAGAATCCTTGGTTAGCTTTTTTGTATGCAACGTGTAGTTTTGCTACGATTGCAACATAAGCTGACATGTTTGTGTCATCAGTATTTTCACCGTCTCTCTTTGCTAATTTATTGTAGAAAGCATAGTATTCAGGTAATTTATCGTTGAAATCTGGACGATCTTTGTGGTATTTGTAAAGGTATTTACCTTTTTCAGATTCCCATTTATCAGCTTGGCCAAAGTATCTACCTCTATTGTCATAAAGTTCTAAAACCTTATCTTCATACTTAACGATTAGATCTTTATCAGCAGCATCTTTTTTCTTTGTTTCCGCAGTAACAAGTGCTTTGTAAAGTTTTAATCCATAAATATATAAGTTTTTATGAACGTATGGAGCATTAGTATATAAGTAATCGAAAGCATCTAAAGTCTCTTGACTATAGTTTTTCGCTTTCATGTTGTCTGAGAAGAAAGTGTATTTCGACTTTGCCTCTTCAACATTTTCACCCCAACAGTAACCTCTTTGGTCACATCCTTTTTTTACGCTACCATCGGCAGCTTCTTTTTCTTCTAAGCCATTGTCCTTAGACTCGGCTGCTTCTTCTTGTGCATTTGCAAAACTTGCAACTAGCAAGAAACCTAATAGAAAAGTTGCTAACTTATTCATACTTGAAATTCGATTGATTAGTTGATTCGTCGCCTTACGAACCAGCGATCATTGATTGTAACACCTATATTTAACCTGTAATGACGATCTTCAAAAGTAGTGGCATTCTGAATGTCTGACCTCATCCAACCATACTCTCCTGATACTGCCAATGAAGAAAATCCCATAGGAAATTCAATACCGGCTGTCACGACATATTCTTTAATTTTTTGATCATATATTTGGTAAGGGGTTTCACCGTATCTAAAACCACCTCTCCAAGTAAGACGTTTCCAGTAGCTTGAAGCAGAAAAATAATCTGGAGTATATTCTATACCTACTCCTAACCTGAAAGCATCATAAAGTCCTTTTGAGCCATTGTAGTCTTCAAATTCTGACCAACTTTGCTTTGTATAATCTACAGCAATAGCCATTTTTCCTACAATTTCGTAACTAAATCCTAAAGCTAATTCTGTAGGGAATGTTGCGTACTGAGAATCATCAACAATAATAGTATCACGATTTAAGATTAAATCTGATGTTGATCTTGTTTGGATATCTTCTAGACGTTTTACCCCCACTTGTTGTTGAAAGGTGTACGTACCACCAAAGTTGATACGGCTCCCTTTATCTTTAGGACCAAAATGTTTTGATATATATATACCAGGCTTATACATTAATCCTCTGTAATTTAATCTAACACCTCTAGCAGAGATGAAATCAGAAGAGTTATTTAAAAGCTCTGTTTTAGTGACCTTTTCAATTACGCCAACATTATATGCTAACTCTAAACCTAGTGATAACCACTTTGTCATTTGAAAAGCATTGCTAAAGTAAACTTGGTTAATACCACCTTTACCTTCATTATTTATTCCATAGAATCCAGATGGTATATTCCCTCCATTAGAAGGAGCGTATAATGTATCTGTTTGATAGAATTTATAACTAACAACACTGTAAGGTTTAAACCCAAGACCCATAGACCATTTACGACTTACGGGGAAAGCGAAAGTCATGTAGCTTAATCCTCCACCATAATCTTGTTGGCTTTGACTTTCAGAATAGAGGTCTCTTTGCTCTGCATACATTCCTGCCTCAAATAATGTAAGATTATTATAAGTTAAAGTAGCAGGGTTTAATAAGTTGGAATGACCATAACTTGCTAAACCAACACCTGTATAACCCATACCTTGATTTCTTGCCGAAGCAGATTGTACGGGGTTTCCGACTCCTATTGCGGTAAAAGGAGCGTTGCCTTGTTGAGCATATACTGAAGATCCAAAAGTGATCAACACAAGGCAGCTTAAAATGATATTATTAATTTGTTTGTACATGTAATCTCAGAATACTATCGATTCCTTTGAGAACCAGATTTCGGTCAGCAAAGATGCTTGAATTTAATTTAGATTCAAAAGTATTTGCCATCCCACCGCAGAACAATGTGACAATTCCATCAAATTTTCTTTGATATTGTTGAATTGTACCTTCAATTTCAGCTAAAAGTCCATTTACAGCCCCGGACATCATACAAGAATAAGTGGAGTTACCTACCAAATCTTGTTCAAAATCCACTTCCTCAATTAAAGGAAGATTAGCTGTAAAAGTATTCATCGCTTTTAACCTAAGATGAATTCCTGGGGAGATACCTCCGCCAAGGTATACATTATCTTTTGTTATTAAGTCATAGGTAACACAAGTTCCTATATCAATGACCAAACATGTTTTCTTAGGAAAAATTTCTCTAGCAGCGGCAACCGCAGCAATTCTATCTACTCCTAAAGTATTAGGAGTACCATATTGAATATCAAATGGGAAAATAGTAGAGGAATTAATTTCCAAAACTTTAAATTGTTCTTTAAGGTGGTTAAGTAAAGTAGCATCTAAATGCCCGACATTTGCTAACCCAATCCATTCACAAGAGTAATCGATTAATGCTTGAATAAGTTTAACGCTATCTTCAAAGACACTTACCTTTTCTAATTCGTTGTCTTTGAAAAAGCCCACTTTCATTAAGCTATTCCCTATGTCAATAGAAACCCTTTTGAACATTATTATTATTTATATCTATCTAACTGATAATAAGTTAGATGTGTAGTTTGTTTGCATATATACTTAGCCTATGAAATTATTCAAAATAATTTCACTTTAATTAACCTTAACTACCTTTTTTTACATCTTTAAACTCTAAGTAAACTATTTCATCTTCCTCGTTTATTTCGTCTAAAGAATCGGTGATAGGGGTCACTCTTCGATTAGAATGAATTATAAATATTGGCAAATCAAACGTCGATAACAATTGAAAGGATTCCTCTTTGTCATAATACTGACTTGATTTAACAATCTTTATAATATGTTTACGCCTTATAAGATTCGTGAGTCCAATGAAATCATATTTCCCTTGAAATAATAGGTGTTGTGGCTTTTGTAAAGCGTTGGTTTCAACTTCTAATTTAGAAGCTAATCGGAAGACTTTATTCATTCCTAACTCAGAAGAAACGGTCCTATTACCTAGAATATTGATTTCATTGTTGGATGTTGTAGAAAAAAGTTGTCCATACTTAGAGAAATCAACTTCTTCTAATGCACCCTCAGAAAGAATACTTCCTTCATAAGTGGTGATACCATGTCTTTTGGCTTCTTTTATATTTTGTTCAGAAGTATCAGACATTAGCACAGGAATCTTATAGCGATGAAGAATTTTTGCGATGAATAAACCGACTTCACTTGCACCTAAGAACAAAATTCCATTTGGTTCTTTTCTCAATACATTCAATGCTTTTGCTAATGGTTTAGCAGTTAAACCTTGAATAACAACTGTTCCGATAATGATCATGAAAGTAAGTGGAAGCAACATCTTCGCTTCCTCAACTTGAATATCAGTAATTGGGGCACTTCCAGAAGTAAGTTTTAAAGTAAACAATGAAGCAACACCTGCAGCAACAATTCCTCTTGGAGAAATGTAAGAAATAAAGAACCTCTCTTTCCATGATAAATTGGTACCTATTGTACTAAATAAGACCACTAATGGACGAATGATATAAATGATTACAATGAATAATAAAATACTTTTTCCATTAGCAAGAGCCATCAAATCATTGATATCCATTCTAGAAGAAAGCATGACAAACAGGAATGATATTAGAATTAAGGTAACATCCTCTTTGAAGTGCATGAGAGATTTTAAATTCGCTATTTTGGAATTACCAATGATCATCCCATAAATAGTGACTGCTAACAATCCCGATTCCTCATGTAAGACATCTGAAAATCCGAATGTGCCAATAACAGCTCCTAATATCACCGTATTTTTAAGGTGATCGGGAAGTAAAGCTTTATTTTTTAGCATTCTAACAGTAATGAATGCAGCGATACCTCCAGTGAATAATCCTGATAAGGTTAAAAACAAGAATCCTTTTAAAGCAAACAGAGTGAAAAGCTCATTGCTATGTCCTGATAAAATGAAATCAAAAATTAGAATTGCTACTAAAGCTCCAATTGGGTCTATTAATATTCCTTCCCATTTAAGGATGGTATTAATTTTTCGGTTGGGTTTAATATTTCTAAGTAAGGGACCAACCACTGTAGGGCCAGAGACAATTATTAAGGCTCCGAATAGTAATGCTATTCTATAGCTGAAACCCATGATGTAATGAGTAGCTATAGCACCACCAATTAAAGTGATGATAGTACCGAATATTAATAATCGCCAGATAACATTACCAATATTTTTAGTTTCTTTTAATTTTAAGGTAAGTCCACCTTCAAAAAGAATTAAGCCTACAGAAAGGTTCACTACATCAAATAACAGTTCACCATGAAAAATTTTATCCCCATCTATGAATTTTTCACCATCAAGAGTAAAAAATGTAGAAAAAGGACCTACGATTAATCCTACAAGGATTAAGGGAAGAATTGCGGGCACTTTGATTTTCCAACCAAGCCATTGTGCAAAAAATCCAAGCCCAATTAATGAGGCAAGTTCTATCATTTTAATTGTTTGAAGTAATTAACTAAAAAAGTAGGGTGTCTACTGATTATTCAACAAATATATAAATCTCAGTGTTTCTTCCCTTATCATCAGTACATGATATTTTGTTCTGACCATAACTAAAGTTATGAAATAATGTTTGACCTCTTTCAATTTTTTGTACAAATTGATCATTCACATACCAATAAATATAAGATACATCAGGTCCAATGTGAGCTTTTAACTCCAATTGAGTAGTATGATCTAGGATATAATATTTCCTACCATCAATAGGGGATACAATTTTTGGTGCTTTTCCAGAAAGTAATGTTTTACATTTTGGGTTATGTTCTGGAGGTGAATTAAACGGTATATTATTATCTAAATTAAAAGAAACTAATTCGACCGGGGGATTTCCATATTGTTTCTTGATATAACCCCCTTGTTTAGGTAAACAATCATGACAATAATACATTGTTGCCTCCAAGTTGACAAAATAGGTTTTTAAATGAGTACATTTTTCTGAATGAGAAACGAGAGGTATATACCAATCTTCTATTGTATGATCACAAAAGTAATTGGGAACTTTACCTGACGTAGCACAGACACTCCTTTCGAATAAGTTATCAGGAACATTAAATTCCCATTTGTTTATATTATTTCCTTGATAAAGGGACTGAAATAATGAGAACAATAATGGTGTAGCTGTTTCTGCTCCCGTAAGACCTGCCACGCCAATATTATTAAAATTACCACACCAAACCCCAACAGTATAATCTTCATTATATCCTACACTCCAAGCATCTCTTCTACCATAAGAGGTACCTGTTTTCCATGCAATTGGTGGAGCATGGTAACTATTTTGATAGTTATTAGGAAAGTCAGGTCGTTTTAATTGTCTAAGAATCTCATAAATCATATAGGTACTTTCATTAGATAAGACGGTAGTACCTAATGTATCGATTCCTTCTTTTATATACTGATTTGGTATATATTTTCCTTCGTGAGCTAATGTAGTGTAGAGTCGAGTAAGTTCATCTAATGAAACCCCACATCCACCTAAAGCCAATGATAATCCTAATCGTTTTTTTTGTTGCCCAATACTCTTAAAATCCATTTTCTCTAATTGATCAATAAGTAAAGGGGTACCCAACTGTTCTAAAATAGCCACAGCGGGAATATTCAAAGATTGTTTGAGCGCATCTGTTGTTGTAATTTCTCCATTAAACTGTTCATCATAATTTAAAGGACTATAAGTGCCAAAATCTTTAGGTACATCTAAAATTTTTAGTTGTGGAGTGAGAAATCCATTTTCGAAACCTAAAGCATAAATAAGTGGTTTTAAAGTTGAACCTGGAGACCTTAATGCTTGAATACCATCAATTTGACCTGCATTTTGATTATCATCGAAATCTTGTGATCCGATATAAGCAATGACTTCATTATTTTTATTATTAATGATAATTGCAGCCGCATTATGTATACCAATACTTGCCTGTCTTTTTGAGTATTTATTAACAAGATCACTTGATTTTAATTGAATAGCTATATCAATATTGGTGTGAATCACTTTTTCTAGTGGATATTTATTAATAAGTAACCGATTAAGGTGAGGAGTGACCCTAGGCATATTCACTCTTTTTAGATTGATTGGTTCAGAAATAGCAGAAATCTTTTCCTCTTCTGTGATAATTCCTTCATCAAAATACCTTTGAATCCATTTGTCTCTCTCTTTTTTTAAAACTGTATTATGGTGTTTAATATTTAATGATGTAGGGCGGTTAGGAATAATAGATAAAAGACAACTCTCTGCAGTACTTAACGCATCTGGATTTTTTTGAAGATATAGTACAGAAGCGGCTTTAATACCTTCGATATTTCCTCCATACGGTATACTATTGATATAAATTTCAAGTATTTCATCTTTACTATAGGTACATTCCAATTGGTAGGCTCTAAAAGCTTCCTTTAATTTATTAAAATAAGTTCTCTCCTTAGGTTCTAAAAGTCTTACCACCTGCATTGTGATTGTAGATGCTCCAGATACTCTTTTTTGAGAAGTTAGATTATAAAAAAATGCTCTCCCAATTGCGATAGGATTAATTCCAAAGTGATAATAAAACCAACGATCTTCTTTTTGGATAATGGCTTGTTGAAAGAATGGATCGACTTCATCAATGCTAGTATAGAGACACCATTTGTCTTCTTGATTTAATGTACCTCCAATAACTTCATTTTTATTTGATAGTAATACAGTACCGTATTTTACTTTTAATGGATATGGGAATAAAAAATGTATTATTCCCCAAAAGAGTAATTGTACTAAACAAAGAAAGGTTAAACTTATAGTTAGTTTCCTTATTAAGTTGTTGATTTCCTTTGGTTTAAATTTAGAATAATCGTTGTAATCTCTTAATTTGTTAGGAGTCATAAATTTATACTTGGAATACTGTATCAGAGTATTTTAATAGAGATATGAAATTGTAAAATTATACCAGCTTATAGCTATTGTAAAAGTAATCAATTTCAATCAACCCCAAAGCTACTTAAAGAGTATCTCATCAACTATCAAAACCTATGAAAAAAATTATCAATAGAAAAACGCTGTCGATCTTAATTTTATTAATCAGTAGTACATTATCATTTGCTCAAACATTCGAGGAACATACATTAAAATTTCCAATGCTTCATGAGTATGATGGAGCTTATCAAATCAATGAAATGGGCGATAAAGGATTATTGGTTTTGAGAAACCGATATTCAGGAGAAAAAAATAACGTGATTTCCGAAATTCAAATGACTTATGTGAAATCCTCTTTTCAAAAAAAATGGACCAAAACCATAAAATTAAGTAATTACGGAGACTTTAGATTAAATACGTATGATGATTCATATGCGTATTATCTTATGCAATCTGGAAATTACAACTATCAAGTTTTAAGAATTCGTTTAGAAGATGGAGCTCACAAAGTTTTTTATTATAAAAATGTCGAAAAAATGACTGTCGACTATTTTGAAGCTAACGATGAAGTGTGCTTTTTGGGTGGACATGCGGAAAACAGACCAATTATTACTCGATGGGATTTAGCATCCGATAATAGAAAAGTTTTACCATCTGTACATCAAATAAAAGGTGGATTATATTGTATGGAATTTGACCCAAGTAATGATAAATTAACAGCAGTAGTAAAGGCTCAAATGTCTAGTATTCATAGAGGTTATTATATTCTAGATTACAGTATAGAAGGTCATGTTGAAACACAATATTTTGAAGAGATACAAAGAGATTACAATTACCAAACTTTTAGACCTTATCATAATTCAAGAGGTGATTTAGTAATGTTGGGTACTTATGGGTTAGGTAATATTACTGATGAAACTCAAGGTATATACTCTATGATTATCTCAAAGAATGGTTATAGAATTAAACCTAAATTTTATGATTTTTCATTCTTTAAAAACTATTACAGTCACCTTGATGAAAAACAAAAAGAAAAGAGTCAAGAAAAGTTTACTAAGAGAAAAAGAAAAGATAAATCTACTCCTCTACGTCTTGAAATTATGGCGAATAGGCTTCAATTCATGAATAATCAAGTGGTATTTGTAGTTAATGATGTCACTTTTGTTTATCCGTTTAATGATCAAGCTAAATATCATGGGGATGGTTTTCATACAAAAGCTGAAGTTCCCACTTATACTAGCTTTGTTCAAGATGAAGAAAACATGATCAGTAGAAAAGGAGAGTATATTCCTTCTACATTCATTGATGAAAAAATGAAAGATCATTTACCATTTCCTATAGAATGTAATTATAATAGATCGTTTGCTTGTGGATTTGATTTTGAAACGGGAGAAATGAATTGGGACAATACTTACATCACTAGAAACCTAAAAACCGATATGCCTATCGAAACAGTAGCGGCATATGCAGATGAAAGAAAGGTAGCTTTTTTACACGTAAATAGAGATAGTTTCTTTTATAACATATCTGATAGATTAAAGTATCTAGATAACTTAAATGTGGTATCATTAAAAGATTACTCTCCATCAAAACAAGTGAAAAAGTTTAGAAATGGAGGGGTGCAACACTGGTACAATAATCATTTTATTTTTACAGGAACTAAATCAGTGAAAGAATTAATGAAACAAGGCAAAAAAGAAAATTACTTCTTTTTAACCTGTTTATCTTATAGTAATCGTTCACTATCGGAATAAAATTTTAGCATCTACTACTTTTTTTTACGATTCTCTTGGTAATATGCAACTAATTTTTGCTTATTGCGATTATAAGCGTAAAATATACACATATAAACACACTTACTATTAACACATGGGATATATTGAACCAGCTCCAATAACGGATAAAGAAAATCCGTTTGAATCTATGATGGAGCGATTTAATATTGCTGCAGAAAAGCTTGGACTTGATTTAGAAACATATGAAGTTTTGAAGAGTCCCGCTAAGCAAGTTATTGTATCACTACCTATCGTAATGGATGATGGGCATAAAAAAGTTTTTGAAGGATATAGAGTTATCCATTCAAATACGTTGGGTCCATCAAAAGGCGGTGTACGTTATGATCTAGATGTTAATCTAGATGAGGTGAAAGCATTGGCCGCTTGGATGACATGGAAATGCGCTGTAGTGGATATACCATACGGAGGTGCAAAAGGCGGTATTAAATGTGATCCCTCTAATATGTCTAAAGGAGAATTAGAGAGGTTAACACGTGCATACACTGTGAAAATGTATGAAATATTCGGGCCTGATATAGATATTCCTGCACCTGATATGGGTACGGGACCTCAAGAAATGGCTTGGATAATGGATGAATATTCTAAAGCACAAGGTAAAACTGTTCAAGCCGTTGTAACAGGTAAACCTTTGGTATTAGGAGGTTCATTAGGAAGGGTAGAAGCCACAGGACGAGGTGTTATGGTCTCGGCTATGGAAGCACTTAGAAAAATGAACATTTCTCCAAATGAGGCAACAGTTGCCATTCAAGGATTTGGAAATGTAGGAAGTAATGCGGCTAAATTACTTGCCCAAAAAGGGTTAAAAGTAATTGCTATCAGCGATCATACAGGAGCATTTCATAACCCTGATGGAATTGATCTTAGAGAAGCAAGTGAGTACCGAACAACTTATAAAACATTAAAAGGTTTTACAGGTGGTAACTTAATATCTAATGATGCTTTGTTAGAACTAGAAGTTGATGTTCTGGTACCTGCAGCTAAAGAGGATGTGATTAATCATAAAAATGCAGATAAAATTAAGGCAAAACTCATTGTAGAAGGTGCGAATGGACCTACAAGTGCTAAAGCTGATAAAATTATCCATGATAAAGGCATTATAGTTGTTCCTGATATCTTAGCGAATGCTGGAGGGGTTACTGTTTCCTATTTTGAATGGGTACAAAACAGATTAGGATATAAATGGACAAGAGATAGAGTGAATAGAAGAAGTGATCGAATTATGAAGGAGGCGTTTGAGAAAGTTTTCAAAATCGCAGAAAAACATAATGTATCACTAAGAATTGCTTCATATATGGTAGCCATCACAAAAGTGGCAGACACTTATAAATTAAGAGGAAGTTTTTAATCATTTATAGAAAGGTAGTCGTAAAGGCTACCTTTTTTTATGCCTATTGATTAATTGAGTTTTTTTGATGACTCTTTCCTCCAGAGAATATCATATTTGCTGTATCGTTAATTACTCGGTTTACCCATTTTACTGTATTATTTAGTTTTGGTCCCATATTAAATCGATAACCACAGTTCAATTCAAAGCTGGTAAAATAGCTTATGGCTAAAAACTCTTGATCTAATGTATGAGGTAAGGCAGAGTAAGTAACTTCAGTATTAGTTTGAACAGTAATGAATAACCTTTCTGTATTATATCCTCCGGAAGCTTTAAAATCCATTGCAGGTAAAAAAGAAAATTGAGAGTCACTTCCACCATCTAAAGTAAATGCCTGATGTTGTCCTCCTACACCTAAGCCCAACAGTCCTCCAATATAAAACCCTTTGTATACGAGTACTCCAGCTACACCACCAATAGCTGTAAGGTCATTCATTCTTAGGTTGGTCATCGTACCATACTTAGAATCAGGATTTCTTGCTAATGGAGGAAGAAAGGGTGTTAAACCAGAATAGTTTTCGGAGCGAAATCGTATTTTGTAATAAGTAGTAAAAGCACTTCTTAATTGTATCTTTTTCTGTTTGAAAACAGCTTTGTAACTAAATTTATTGTTGGTAAATCTCTCTGCTTGTAAATTGATAGATCGTGTAATAATATCGTCTCTAATCAAAGGGCCTGGTTCTGTCTGAAGACTATCATACATTTTTACAGAGCTATCTATGAAGCCTGAGTAACGGTAATATTCTGCATCCAAATACCATTTTTTGATAAATCCATCAGCCCCTAATCTAAAAACACTTGATTTTCCATAAACTCCTTCATCATATTGTGAATAAGGAGTTTGAATAGAGGCTCTAATTCCAAGATTACCAAACGCAAATCCGAGACCTATTAAGTAACTGTTATTAGGTGTATATAAAATATCTTTAGGTCGCTCTCTTCGGACAACCCCATTGTCATCAAACCAAGTTTTGGGAGGGTAATTATTAAATAAAAGATTAAGTTTTGCATTAGAAAAATAAGTACTGATACTTACTTTATCATTGATATGTCTGATATAAGAATGATCAATGTAGGAAGAATCAGCAGTATTCTGACAAATAGCTGTGAAATTTATAGATATAAGAATTAAGGTGATAATTAATCTCAAAATTCGTCGATGATATGAATGAAGTATAACTGATCTTACATGAAGTTACTTCAATAGACCTTTTAATAAAAAAAATAGAATACTTTTTTCTATCTTGCTATTGAATTTTATGACTCAAACAAATTGAATTAATTACTAATCACATCAAATAATGAAACACTTTTTTATTACTCTTTCATTCATCATATTGACTTCATTTTCACTTTCTGCTCAAAATATTCCATCTAGTGCAAATGATATCTCACCATTATTAATAGGTGAGTATGTTCCTGAGGTCACCCTTAGAGATGTTGACAGTAATCCTGTTGATCTAAAAAAACTAATAAAAAAGAAACCAACTGTTCTTATTTTTTACAGAGGTGGATGGTGTCCCTATTGTAATAGACAACTTTCTGGACTGGGTGAAATATCTGATTACTTGGTGAGTATTGGTTATCAAATAATTGCTATATCTCCGGATACACCAGATCATTTAGCACTAACGTATGATAAGCACATGATGAATTACATGTTATTGTCTGATAGCGATATGGAAGCCTCTAAAAAATTTGGTTTAGCCTTTGAACTAGACGATAAGATGTTTAAGAAGTTCTCTAATATGGGAATGGACATCGTAACAACAACCGGAGAGAAGCATAATATGCTACCTGTTCCTGCAGTATTTTTTGTGAAAACTAATGGAGAAATAAGTTTCGAATATGTTAACCCTAACTTTAAAAAACGTATTAGTTCTTCTTTATTGGTTACTGCAGCAGAAACAATGGGTAGTGAATAAATAATATATAAATATGAAATTGTTAGACGAAGAAGAAAAAAAATTAGGAGGAAGAAGTTTTATCTCTGAAGATTTAGGATGCTACCTTATGGGCTTAAAAAGCAGTGAATTAAATGATACAAGGTTATTGTACTTAAAAAGAGCTGGTTTTAATTTCGCTAAATTAGCAGGTGCTTACCAAAAACAACAAGAGTTGATAGAAAGATATAAAGAACAATTTATCAAAGACGAAAACCCAGAGATTGAAGATCAAGTACCTCCTATGGTCAATGGACTTTTGAATCCTTTGTTGGTTGAAATTTATACTTCAGAAGAAGAAATTGGAAAATACATTTTAGATAAGATCACCTAAATACGGTGATCATGATCAGTTAATAAAAGTTTATAAGTGTGTAAATTACTATTAATAAATAACACACCGATAAATCTTACTGTCATGAAAACCAATATTTTAGATCAATTCATTAGAAAACTGGAGTTGGATTTTGCTGGCTCCAGTATTACTAGCCCAAAGCGTAAAGGTGTAATCATAACTATTTCTCGAGAATACGGATCTGCTGTTAGAAAAGTGGGTCAGATGTTGGTTAATAAGCTTAACAAAGAAGAAATTGGTTTTGATCTCCTACATAAAAAGTGGATACTAATTGATACCTCTATTGTTAGAGACTTATCAAAAGAATTATCTCTTGAATATAAGGACATAGCAAAGTATGTACCTCAAGAAAAAAAAGGATTAGTAGAACAACTCATTCATTCCTTTAGCCCAAGTTATAATAAATTAGATGGACACCTAGATCACGCACTTGAAGCGGTATTAAATGCTTATTTCGAGAGAGGAAATGTAGTGATCTTAGGAAGAGGAGCAGGATTTTATGCTCAAGAATTGTCCAACGCTTTGCGTATAAAAATCAATAGTACATTTCAATTTAGAATAGCTCAGATTATGGATAATCATGGTCTAAGTTATCAAGATGCTAAACTGAAAATGCTTAAAAATGCCAAATTAAGAAATGACTTTCTCGACCATGTACATAAAGGTAAATCTGAGTCTTATACAACAGTAATAGACCGTTCTAGATTAGATGATAGAACATTAGCAGATTACTTAATGTCTTTTGCTAGTGCTAAAGTGAAAGACATAAAACGTGAACAAGAGAAAATGAAAATAGCCCATTAAAACTTATAAAAATAGAATATCGAGCAATGCACAACTTAGCTATATTAATGTAGTATGGATTGAAAGATTCATACCAATATGATCAATAGAATAGACCGCAAGGACAACATGACTAATTAACATTCTTCTTGCAGACTTTTGAATTGGGAAAAATAAAGCCTGTAAAAAAATAAGGCAACATAGATTAAATATCTGTGTTGCCTTTCATTTTTTTGATTAATTATCAAAAGTGAATTCTTTTAAAGTTGTTTCTCTTCATATTTTGAAGGACACTTCATAAGAATCTCTGAAGCAATAAATTCTTCACTATTTTTTGTACGTCCAATGACAACAACCTTTTCAGATTTCTCAAAATCTTTCATTGATGCAGGAGGTGAGTAACATACTACTCTACGCATTTCATTTTTTTCATCGACCAAGTTAAATGCAAGGTAATTGGCATCTTTCATAGGGTCGTATTGAATACCTATAACATTACCTGATTTATCTTTTTGAAGTTCTCCGATAACGTGAACTTTACTGTCATTGCCATCATCAGCTAATTCTTGTGCTGCTGTAAAATCGACGTATTGACTTGCATCTCCAGCAGTCACTACTAAAATACTAATCATTATGGCAATAATGATCAGTCCGAATATATGTGACCTTTTCATAGTGTTTTATTTATCGTTAATCATTTTTTCTAATTGGGTGATCTTACGGTCAGTTAAGAATAAGTAAACCATAAATCCTACCCAAATAGCAGCTACTACAGCTACTACAACATAGATTTTTCCATTCGCATGTAGGGCATCTGCCATCTCTACTCCAAAATTAGAATAATCTTTTTCCGTAATCTGAATTTTCTCTTGAGCACTTACAAATGTCAAAGAAAAAATACTTAGTAATATAGTGTTGATGAACTTTTTCATTGTTCTTTTATTAATCGATATCTAAAATTTTATCCTCTGCTTTCTTCATTCTTACTCTTAATTGAGTAAACCAAACACCTAAGAGTGTCCATCCGATAATAGCAGGGTAGAATACAAGTCTTAAATTACTATCTGATTTATATTGATCGAAACCAGGGTTGCCTCCATTTCCGGGATGCAAAGAACTTGTTAACCTAGGTAATACAAAGATAAGAGGTATGAATACAGCAAAAGCAAAAATGTTATAAATAGCACTAATTTTCGCTTTTTGATCATCATCTTTAAATGAGCCTCTAAGAATTAGGTAGGCAAAGTAAAAAAGTAAACCTACAGCGGCAGCATTTTGTTTAGGATCATTACTCCAAGGTTCTCCCCATGTAAATGTAGCCCATATCATTCCAGTAACGATACCAAGAATACCAAATAGAATACCTGTATTGGTTAATTCAGAAGCCCATAAGTCATCATGAAGGTTGTTTGATCTTAGATATTTAATAGAATAGATCATTGAACCTAATAGGACTAACATCATCCCAAACCACATTGGAACATGGTAGTATAGGTTTCTGATCGTTTCATTTAAAATGTCTAAACGAGGAACACTAAGTAAAAGTCCCCCTACAAGCGTGTAAAAAAGTAAAATCACAGCCGTGATTTTCCACCAAGCGCCTTTCATTATTTTGTTTATTATTGTTTAACTTCTCCACAAATAAGGAAAAAGTAGAAAAGATACTGTTACTATTATTATATCGATGGCAAATATAACAAGTATTTCGTCCATACTCTGACTTCTTGCTATTCCATCTATAGCATTTTTAGATAATTTAATGAGCATTAGGATCATTGGCAAAATTGCAGGTAGTCCTAATACCGCCATCAACGTACTGTTTCCTTGTGCTTTAGAAGAAATTCCAGCTACCATTGTTAATGAAGAAGAGAATCCAAATCCTCCCAAAGCTACTACAAAACAAAAGAGAGGCATATCTTGAATAGGATTGCCGAGTACCACAGAATAAACACCTAATCCAATAAAAGAAATGCTCATCATTAAAATAGCATTATAAATTATTTTAGAGATGATGATAGCTTGTGGACTAAGCATTTGGTAATAATAAAAATGTCGTCCTTTTGCTTCTTTTGTAAAACTATTGCTAGCGCCATTTAAGGCAGCAAATAATTGAATAATCCAAAATAAAGTATTCCATGTTATAGGAGATAATTGAACGCTTTTTTGATTGAAACTTAAGTAACAAACAAAAACAGTACTTACGGTAAATAAAAGTAGGCCATTTAAATTCGTCTTTTCTCTCCACTCAAGTGTCGAGTCTTTTTTAAGGAGTATACCTATTTCGGAAAATATAGAATTCATATCTGATTATTATGTGTGCAAATTACCAAAAAAACAGTAATAGATCCAATTCTAAGGAAATATGATTTTTTTTGGCATTTTATATGTAGCACTCATACTTAGTATATATATTTAACGTTCGAAAATTACTTTACCTATTGTATAGTAAGGTGAGTGTGAACTCAAGAAAATTAGTTTTCTTCTATAAAAATCTATATTAAAAGAGAGTGAATTAGAAGAAGCAATCAAATTTATGAAACAAACTTTAGTTTATATTGGTATTGTTTTTTGCTTTGTTTTGCAAGCCTGTGTGCCTAAAGTGTGCCCAGCTTACATCACTGTGTTTTATCAAAAAGATGATCCAAATAGTTTGTATTATGTAAAAAAGGCACCTAATCCCGATGAAGATTACTTTTTACCATTAGGGGATGACTCTACCATGGAAGTGAAAGGATCTGTATCTTATGTAGGCTACTTTATAGATGATTCAACAGCAAAAGAAGAAGAAATTTTTGCATCTAGGGAAAAAGAATGGACTGGCTTATTAGAACCGAGAGGAGGTTTATATGGAAAGTTATTCAATCAAGATAAAAAGCAGAGAAGTTCAAATCACCCTAATTATGTCATAGGTAGTACTTATAATCCTATTCCAGAAGAAGTGGAAGAAGATTCTACTATAGACTTTATTGCTGAAGATAGTATATACTTGGTGAACTCAAGTGATTCATTAGAAAATGTGCTTTTTGGAGGTGGACCGGGATATGATGATAGTATGGTAGCTAAAGAGTTGCCAGAACAAAATAGCGAAGACGTTGATCTTGTAGAGAACGATTCATTACCACCCATCATGTATGATGGGTATGTCTATTTAAAAAGATATGGAGATTTAGTAGCTAGAGAAGATTCTATGCGTATGGGATATTTTTTAGTTCCGGATTCTATGTACTTAGTTCAAAGAAAATGGTATGAGATCTGGAAGCCTAAACATTATATGATTCCTAAAAGAGAATTAGATAGTCTTCACAATCAAAAAATGGCAAAGTATGAAGCTGATTCTTTATCTCAACTTCCTCAATATGATTCTTTAGGAAATCTTATCGAAAAGAAAAATGGGGTCTTTGGAAAGAAACAAAGAGAGGACAGTAAAGAGATAGATCCGTTTGAAGAAAACGCCAAAGAAAAGAAGAAAAAGAAAGGTACTGAAACTAAAGAAGAAGAATTAGATTGGTAGTTTTTCATTCTTAAAAACAATAAATTAAAAAGCACATGGAGTTAATCCTTGTGCTTTTTTGATTTTATACCTCCTATGTAAGATGTATTATTTATGTTGTGCATAAGCACTGATAAACCCTAGACGTACAATACATGTATTGAAATACCTCATACATAGTACAGAGAGGTAGAATGATTTACCTCAATGCTTTTATAAATAAAAAAGGCTTACTTAGGGAGAGTCCTCAAGTAAGCCTTAGTGATATATTATATGTAGTAATTATACCGTCAACTCTTCTTTCTTAGAAGTATCAGTTGTCTTTTTAGTACTACTTTTTTTATGTTCTTTAAAACGTCTTGTTGCAGCTATTCCTGTACCAATACCTAACAAGATAGTACCAATCCATAAAATGCTGATAAATGGTTTTTCAACAGCTTTCATGATTACCCAATCTTTTTGGGCAGTTTCTGCACTAAAAATAAAGGCATTTTCTTTAGGCAAGATTTCTTGTAATGTTAATCTTAACCCTAATTCTCTATTGATAGATGGAAGTAGACCTGCTTCCCAGTCATTAACTAAACCATCAATACCCATTCTTTTTACTTGAGTTAGAATATATGAAGGTTTAAGGTCAATACTATTATTTGCTCCGAGCAGTACTCTTAAATTAGCTTGAAGTGCTACATCACCCTCTTTAATAACATACCCAGGTGCTTTTTCAAGAGGTTTTACTCCATCAAAAACAACAACATAGTCATTTAAAAAGACAGTATCACCTAATGACATTTTAAGAGGATCTTGCTTACTCCATTCTATCTCATCATCACTTACAGCAAGGTTAGTGATATGAGTGTACATATCTTTATTCCAAAACGACTTAATATCCGGAGAAGGTATAGGTCCCATTGCTTCATTATCTTGAACTCTAGGGAAGAGAGAGAATGATTTTCCTTGATCACTAACATATTCTATTTCATAATAGACATTTTCGTTATAAATCTGAATTTCATCACCTACTTCTGCTAAGGTTTTTCCGTCTTTTACAATATCCTCAACCACAACAGCTCGATAAGGATCATTGGCTAATTGTTTAACTGATTCTTTATTAAAGTAACCTGGAATTTCTTTTGAAGTATATCTTGGTCCTTTATAAGTTAAATGATATTGCCCCATTCTTTTTGGGTGACCTCTAAAGAGAAGTACATTCTCCTTATTCATTTCTTCAGGAAACTCACTATTGTATATTTTCCCGCTAATATTTAACGAAATTATCTCTTCAAAACCTGAAGAACTAAGAATTCCAATTAGCATTAGAGCTATACCAATATGAGTAACAGCACCACCAGAAATCGATATTTTTAATTTAGTAAATTGAATAATTACGATTAGGTTAGCTACTAAACTAAATATAGATGCTGTAAGTAAGATAATGTAGGTCGGTTGATGTACATTACCCATTAATATCAAGGTAGCAGTAATTACTAAAGTGATAATATATGGAGTTGTAAGAATGGTAAATACATTCTTTTTATCTATCCTTTTCCAGAAAAAGAATTGTGCAGTTCCTGAGACTAAAGCTAAACCAACAGCAAACCATAACTGGAATTTTGTATAAAACTCCACTGCATCTGCAGGAGGGGCTAGATTAGAGGCAATACCAATATTGGATAGTAGTGCATTAAAAGCAGGGTAGGATGTTGGTACAATTACTTGGAAACTCATCAAAGCTAGAATTGTAGCACCAATAAATATCCAAAATTCTGAACTATAAGCAGAAGCCTCTTTTTTATCAGAAGGCATATCTTTCATTCTATAGACAAATAACACAAATGCGATTGCAGAGAAGAATACCAGGTATAATAATAATTGTCCTGATAAACCTAAATCGGTAAATGAGTGTACCGATGCCTCTCCAAGAACTCCAGATCTTGTTAAGAATGTAGAGTATAATATCAATATAAAAGCACCAAGAATTAAGCCCATTGCACTTTTTAATGCCGCAAAGCTTTTATGTTGAATTACCATAAGGTGAAGTCCCGATACAAGAATTAACCAAGGTACATAAACAGCATTTTCTACTGGATCCCAATTCCAATAACCACCAAAGTTTAAGGTTTCATAGGCCCAATAGGCACCCATCATAATACCTATCCCTAGAACAGAAATTGCCGTAATAACCCATCCCATACTTGCTTTTATCCATCCTTGATAATCTCTTTGGATTAAAGCAGCAATAACAAAAGCAAAAGGAACCAACGTTAGAGCAAATCCCATAAACAAAGTAGGAGGGTGTATAACCATCCAAATATTTTGAAGTAGAGGATTAAGACCTGTTCCGTCTTCAGGAATAAAATTAGGGTTTGAAGAAAATACCGGAGCTTCTATTGCATCTCTAAGTAGAATAAATGGAGATGAGCCAATTTTTGAACCAAATATTGTAATTCCTAATACCATAGATACAAGAAAGGCTTGTACAGCAGCAATGATAAACATTACATTAAATTCCCATTCTCCAGACTTTTTGATAAGGAATAATGCTATGAGCACATGCCAAAAAGTCCAAACAAGAAAACTACCTTCTTGACCTTCCCAAAAACTGGAAACAATATAATAGGCAGGTAAATTATTAGAAGAGTGACTCCAAACATAATGGTATTCATAATAATGATTGAATATCATAAAGAAGAGAGTACACACTGTTGTAAATATGGAGATGCCGTGAATATAAAAAGTAGCTCTTGCTAATTTTTTCCAACGTAGTTTTTCCTCTATATCTGTTTCTGTAGCGGTAAATCGGTAGGCGATAGCAGATAAAATAGCACTAACAAATGCTATTATAATCATGAGATGCCCCAACTCACCAACGAAAGAGTGAATCATCGAATTGTTGTTTGATCTTTAATGGATGAATTATTTAAAATTACTAATGTATTATCGTTTCCTAAATACTATAGATATATCCTCTATCCATTAATAATTTAAAAAATGTGATTTTGTTCAAAGAACTACAAAGGTAAAAAATGTTTATAGCTTTTTTAGTACAAAATAGGTTAGATAATTACTTCTTTAACTTTATATAATGAGATTATAATAAAAAGACTTATTTAAGAGGTGTTTTTTGAAGTAACTTAATCTAGTTCATTTTCAAAAGGTAAGAAGACTGAATGTCCTTCAACTACTTGAGGGTTAAATTCTTGTATGAGTTTGATGCCTTCTTTTTCATTGTCATAGTATAATTGAGCAATTTTATTGAGTGTCTCTCCTTTTTGAACCAAGTGAGTTCCTTTGACAGGGACGATGTACCAATTCTCATCCATGACAATTTTTGCTTCGATAGCTAAAGGATTGTAGATATTAAATTTTTCTGCAATTTCAATTCTAGAAAATCGTTTTCTAGCATCCCTAAACAAGGCATACATTCTATACCTTTCATTATCAAAAACATCAAAATCTCTTTGGGCAATAGATTGTATATGTTGATTTTGATATCTCTGAAAAGCTTCAATAATTTTTTTAGACTTATTGTTTTCCTTTTGTATTTCAGTTATCTCAACTTCCTTTTCTTCTAATTTAGATTCCCAATCCCATTTATTTTGCTGATACATGAAAATGACAAGCAATGTAAAAAGTGCAAATCCTACGAAATTGTAAATCTGATTTTTTTTCTGATTAGGGTTCTGTAATGCCTGATCAGCCTCTTTTTCGAATGGGAATACCTCTTGTAATGCCTTATCTCTATTTCTACTGGGTACATTATCTATCAAAAATTCACAAGGAAGTATACTTACAAAAGATAGATCTTCTTTTGTTTCTTGTATTAATCCTTCTGCAGCTTCTTGAGGTAAAGAAGTAGAGAAAATATCTTTTAGAGATTTTGGAGGAGTTTCGAATAACAATGAAGCATTGCAAATAACAATTTGATCTTCTTCATTTAATAAAAAAGGAGTGGCAATAGTAGGGTTTTTAGTATGAGGGGGTGATAAAAAGCGTCCTTCTCTATAAATAAAAACTCTTATCTGACCATTTCTACTGTGCCATAGTCTACGATCTTTTAAGTAAATTAAAACATAGTCGTTACATGCAAAGTTCTGTATTGTTTTACTAGCTTCATGTAATGCTACTTGAGGTTTGTTACTTTCTTTAAAAGCGGAATTTATGGCTTGTTTTTTTTGGTCGTCGGCGTCATTTAACAGTCCTCCTCCCAAATAAAGACTATCTTTACTAAGTTCATCTAGCCATACATAGGTGGCGTTACTATCTGATGATGAATACCCTAAAGTGTATTTTTGTTTAGTTTTAACGGTCATGTTAAGTTGTCTACATCTTGTACCGTAAAATAATGGATTAACTTTTGTCGATCCATTTTTTAAACCTGTACTCTATTCTTCTATTTTCAAGGTGTTTTAAGTTAGAACATTTTACATTATTCTTACACTCATTCACCAATAACTTTTCTCCAAAACCCTCAGCTTCTATTCTTTTTTCAGAAATGCCTTGGGATATAAGGTACAATTTAAGAGAATTTGCTTGTTTTTGGGACAATTTTAAATTAAAAAGATCATCTCCCCTAGAATCAGTATGGCAACTGATAACTATCATATATTGTGGTTTTTTCTTTAAATCACTTATTAATTGATCTAATTCATCTTTAGAACTAGAGGTAATAATATCGGTATTGACTTCAAAAGGGTAGGTCAAGAACTTGTTAACTTTATCCTCATTAAACTTTAAATTAAGTTTATATTCTTTGTCGTTATCAATAATTAATTTCTGATAAAATGGACTTAAATAATTGGGTGATGAGGCATACACTCTGTATTCACCAAAATGATGAACGTTGAAGTAGAACTCTTCGAAGTTATTTTGATATATAAATGATGTTCCCATTTTTACATCAATGATTTCATAAGTGATAGACGTGCTTTGATAATTGGTATTGTTGATCTTAATACTAGGGTTCTCATTCTTTTTAATCATAGTCTGACGAATACTAATTTTTTGATTGCCCTGCATTTCAGATGTAACTACAGATATTTGAGGTGTAGTACTTGTCCACTTTTCTTTAGAACAATAAATCTCAAAATTATCTTTATTAGTTAAATCAACATAAAATTTCCCTTCTTGGTTTGTCGTTGTCTTAAAGACTAATGTTAAGACTTTTTTGGAAGATTCCGATTCTTTATTTAACTTAAATACTTGGATGTCAACTCCTTCTATAGGTTTGTTTTTGTTACTGTAAACGGTGCCTACTAATGTGATTTTTTCTAAAGCAAAAACTGTTGTACACGTAAGAGTATTTACAAAAAAGATGAAAAATGAGATCAGTATGTAATGTTTATGTGTCAATGTTTTAAAGTCTAAAGATCATTATATTGTTTTTTGCTTTACTATACCACCATCTTATTAAAATTTATTTTTTTAGTCAAGAGTAAGAAAAGTCAAACTATTACACAATACAATGTTGTTAACATTCGTTTTAAGTTTGTATATTTGAAACTTACTCCAAATCAAAATTTTTCCTCCCTTATTGAACGGTGTTTATGCGATATACTCAATTAATACTTAAAATATGTCTCTTTTGTTTAATGGTAGTCATTAATATTAATGTGATGGCTAGTGGTAATAAAGAGTATACCTTGAAAGGTATTTACATTGACAGTGACAATGGAAGTACTATTGAAGGTGTTAAAGTTTGTATCAAAAATATCAAAAGTGGTGCCAAGACAACAATTTACACAGATCATGAAGGTCAATTTGTGGTTACACTAGAAGATGAATCGAATTATATAGTTCATGGAACAAAAGACTTGTATTTCGATCAAGAAGAACATAATATCACAACTGTTGGTTTGGAAGAGCAATTAGTGGAAGTATCATTTAATATTAGCGAGGTGAGATTTGACACTCCCTATATTTTATCTGATTTAAATTTTGAAGTGAATCATACTTATAATGTTGTAGAGGGAGATCAGCATATTGATTTTTTAACTGAATTACTCTCAAAAAATCCAACTGTAAGTATTCGTATTAGAGTTCATTCTGATGCAAGAGGAGCTGAAAGCTACAATAAATTAATGACACAAGAGAGAGCTGAGTATATTAGAAAAGTACTCATCGACAAAAATATTGTTGGAAAAAGAATATCTGCAGAAGGTGTAGGAGAAAAAGAATTACTAAATGATTGCGGTAATGGAGTAAAATGTTCTGGAAATAAACATCTAGAAAATAGAAGAATTGAAATTGTCCTACATAAAGAAATAGTTACTTCTAGAAATTAATAACCTAGTTGATTTTTTAGCTAGTACATTCAATAAAAGATAAACATAATAAAAGAGGCATTCCCATATAAAATGAGAATGCCTCTTTTGTATAATTGAAGATCTTAATTAAGCATTTACTAAAAGCTTAGCTAAAGTTTCCCCAATATCTGCTGGCGATTTTGAAACAGCGATTCCACACTCTTCCATAATACGCATTTTTGCTTCAGCTGTATCGTCTTCACCTCCAACAATAGCACCTGCATGACCCATTCTTCTACCTTTAGGGGCAGTTTGTCCTGCAATAAAACCAACTACTGGTTTTGGATTACCTTGTTCTTGGATCCATTTAGAAGCTTCTGCTTCATAGTTACCACCGATTTCACCGATCATTACAATAGCTTCAGTATCTGGATCAGCCATTAATAATTTAACAGCTTCTTTAGTAGATGTACCAATAATTGGGTCTCCACCAATACCGATGGCAGTAGAAACGCCATATCCAGCTTTTACAATTTGATCAGCAGCTTCATAAGTTAATGTACCTGATTTAGATACAATACCTACTTTACCTGGTTTGAAGATGAAACCTGGCATAATACCAACTTTCGCTTCACCTGGAGTGATGACACCTGGACAGTTAGGTCCAATAAGAGTAACATCTTTTCCTTGCAAGTAATTTTTAGCTTTAACCATATCAGCAACAGGAATACCTTCAGTAATTGCAATAATTACTTTGATACCCGCGTCTGCAGCTTCCATAATGGCATCCGCAGCAAATGCTGGTGGAACAAAGATGATTGAAACATTTGCTCCCGCTTGTTCTACGGCATCAGCAACTGTGTTGAAAACTGGTCTGTCAAGATGTTTTTGACCACCTTTACCTGGAGTTACACCTCCAACTACATTTGTGCCGTATGCAATCATTTGCTCGGCGTGAAAACTGCCCTCAGATCCTGTAAATCCTTGAACAATTACTTTTGAGTCTTTATTGACCAATACACTCATGGTTGTGTTGGTTATTTGTTAGTAAATATTAATATTACCTATCTGAACGCAATTTATACAATTAGATGATATAATAAATAAAGATCACCTTTTTTATTGGTAAATTGTCATTGTTTTATCGCTATATATGTGAAAAAACGGTTTTTCAGACGTCTTATAACCGAATATGCGAATATGGTAAAGTTTATATCAAAGCTGATGATTCTTTTAGTAAGAGGTTATCAGGTTTTAATTTCTCCCTATACACCTTCATCTTGTAGGTATGTTCCTACTTGTTCTGAGTACACTGTGCAAGCTTTAAAGAAACATGGCCCAATCAAAGGAGGTAAATTGGCACTAAAAAGAATTAAAAGTTGTCATCCTTGGGGAGGTAGTGGTTACGATCCAGTTCCTTAACATAATTTAATAGAGAATTAGATATTAACACTTCGTTTTTGTACTTTTAAGACATTATTACAGAAATAGGAATAAATAACTTAAAAGTATAAATTAACTAAGATGTTATCTATCAAAAATATACTAGCATCAGTACTACTTGCAGGCGTTTCAACATTAACAGTATTTGCTCAAGAAAAAATTACTGATGGAAATGAATATAAAATAGTCAATCAAGTCAAAACATCTCCTGTTAAAAGTCAGGGGAGAACAGGGACATGTTGGAGCTTTTCTACTACATCTTTCATTGAGTCTGAATTAATGAGAATGGGTAAAGGTGAGTTTGATATCTCAGAAATGTATTTTGTGAGAAATACTTATCCGATAAAGGCAAAAAAATATATAAGCAGGCACGGTAAAACTCAATTCGGAGAAGGTGGCTTAGCACATGATGTGATGAATATCGTTCGTGAAAAAGGGTTTGTACCAAATGCTGTTTACGATGGTAAGAATGGAGATAAAGGACCATATGATCATCAGGAATTATTTGGAGTAATGGAAAGTATGTTGAAAACTCTTTCAGCTAAACGTTCTATATCTGATAAATGGGATAATGCTTTAGATGCTGTATTGGATGCTTATATGGGTACGACACCTGTTGAATTCAATATTGACGGAAAATCGTTTACTCCTCAAGAGTTTGCCAATAAAATGGATTTTAATCCAGACGATTATATAGAACTTACTTCTTATTCATCATTTAAAGACTATTCTCCTGTAGTATTAGAGATTCCTGATAATTGGTCGAATGGGATTTATTATAACCTGCCATTAAATGATCTACAAAAAGTAATGGAAATAGCTTTAGAAAAAGGCTATTCTCTAACTTGGGATGGAGATGTCTCAGAAAAGGCTTTTTCTCATAAAGAAGGAAGAGCAACAATAGAAGAGAAAGATGGTAAGGAAATTGAAGTAACATCAGCATTACGACAGAAGACTTTTGATAATTACACAACAACAGATGATCATTTAATGCACATTGTTGGTATAGTTAAAGATGATAATGGTTCGATTTATTACGTAACAAAAAATTCATGGGGTGCAGAATCCAATGATTTCGGAGGTTACCTATATATGTCTGAGAGTTATGTTAAACTAAAAACCGTGTCAATTATGGTGCATAAAGATGCAATACCTAATGACATTAAAAAGAAAATTGGTTTAATATAATTCCATGTCTTAAAATAGAATTGGTAGAGCAACAGATTAGTGTGGAAAATAAGATGACATTAAATAAGAAACGTTGGGTCAATAAAAAACCCCGAATAATCGAAATTGAAGAACATGGTTCTCATACAATGGGTTTTTTAACTCCTGTTACCGAAAATAAACAAATTCCTTTTTCAATAAAGCGAGTATTTTGGACTAACGGAGGTACTAAAGATACAGTAAGAGGAAATCATGCGCATAAAGAAACTGAAGAGGTTATTGTTGCCGTTTCCGGTACAATAGAAATAGAAGTGGTATTAGACGACATGAATAGAAAAGTTTATATCCTCGATAATCCTTGTCAAGGTTTATATTTGCCGCCTAATGCTTGGAGAACATTGTATTTTAATAAAAATGCGGTTTGTCTTACTATGGCTTCCACTGAATATGATCCAAATGATTATGAAAACGATATGGTCAATTGGTTGCAAAGAGATTATTCTGATGAGAAATTTTTTAATGAGTAGTCAGAATTGGAATAAAATTTGAGCCTTATGATAAAAGGTTAAGAGTCACTTAGTTCTTTACACTGTATTTTGCTAAGTGATTTTTGTATATTACAGCTATTGAATTATTAACTTCAATAACTAAACTCGGAACTACATTTTTTATTAGATGAGGTCACTACTAAAAATATTGTTACCGATTCTTGCTCTTCAGATTTCAAGTCAGGTTTTTGCTCAAACGAGCAAAGCATCTGCCTATTTTGTTTTAGCGGAAAATAATAGAAAAGCGAATAAGTACTCAGAAGCAATTGATGAGTATTCTTTAGCAATTCGCTATGATTCTACCCAAGAACAATTTTATTTGATGAAAGCGAAGTGTCAGGTAACTGTAAAGCAGTTTAATAACGCTATCGATACCTTTGAGAAGGGCTTGAGACATTTTCCTGAAAATGGTTTCATGAACTATCAATTGGCAAGGTTGTACTTGCGTAAAGATTATTTCGAACAGGCAGTACATTACTTCGACCAGTCATTTAAGTATCTTTCTAATAGCAGTAAAAGCCAAAGAATCAATGCGAAAAATCAAATTATAATGATTCTCTTTAAAGAGAAACAATATGATAAGATACGCTCTCACATAAATGATGTATTGTCTTTAACTGATCAAAATTTCATAGCACTTTACTATTCAGGTAAGTTGTACAATATGAAAGGAAATTATGAAAGTGCGGTCAAAGAAATTAAAAAAGCTTTAGAGATTGCTCCTAATAATGAAAAACAATTGGCTCGTTTTTATTATGAGTTAGGATACGCATATTATAATTTAGAAGAATATGCGGCTTTAAATGATGTAATTGATAAAGCAAATTACGGCTCATATAAAAAATTAGTAGCTAAGCTTACTCCAGAATATAAATATTGGATAGCAGTATGTTATTATCAAATTTATGATTTTGATAAATCTAGTGATTTATTATTCGATGCTTTAAAGCAAGATAACTCTAATGTCAAAGCACATGAGTTACAAATAAAAATTGCCAAAGTAACTTCGGATAAGTCAGAGCAAATTGATAAAGCGGAGATGATGGTATCCAAAATAACTGATAAGTATCAAAAATCTAAAATATATAATGAGATTGCTAATTGGCAGTTATCTTCTGAACTATATCATGATGCGATAGCGTCTTGTGATTCAGCTTTGTTTTACGATGAGTATAATTATCATGTAAAATACACCAAGGCAGTGGCTTACTTTAAATTGCATAAATTAGATAAGGCAGAAGAAGTGTTACAAGAATTAGTAAAATATAATGGTTTAGATGTGAAAACTAAGTCAAAATATTATTTTACTTTAGGTATCACAGCATTGAAAGCTAAGGATTATAGTGTTGCTACTAACTCTTTTAAAAGTGCAAAACTAGATAAGACATTTAAAATAGCAGCAGATGATGTATTAGGTTATATAGATATTAGCAAAAATAATATGTAGTCTAATTGCAATAAATAAAAAGAGAGGTCTTTGTAATAAAACAAAGGCCTCTCTTTTTTATGTTAAAGGAAATTTTTAATCTCTCACTTCCCAATCACTTTTATTTTTTACCCCGTCATTTGCAGCAGGTTTCGGCTTCCATCCACTAATAGGTAATATATAAGAGAACGTTAACCCTCCCACAGTAGAGACTGTTCTATTGGTATCAGATCTACTTTTAGCCTTAAGAACATCAGTCATACTTGCAGAGAAACGACCCTCTACTTGAAAGTGCCCAATTTTGGTCAGCAAGTTTATTCCAGCGCCTCCTGCTATTGATACTACAAAAGGATTGGCTTCACGCTCATAATAATCATATCGTTGATGATCTAAAGTGGTAATGACTTCTTTAGATTCCCCAATATTGTAATCAAACTGCGGGCCTACCAGAATAACAAATTGAAAGTTCTTTTTGCCTAAATAAATATTGGTGAGAACAGGCATAGAAATATAATTCAACTTTCTAGTATAGACAGTTTCTGTAAAATCCTCTTGATTAAATTCTCCCCACCCTGCAGTGATATGATTCACTTCTACTTGAAGACCAAAAAACTTTTCAGCATTATATTTAAACATCATACCAAAAGTTGGAGCAAGTACTGGACTTTGACTAATTGGTTCTGTTGTAAAACCTACTGCAGAAGAATATGCACCCGCTTTAATACCAACTGCTATTCTTGGAGGATCTAATAAGTTTTTCTGTGCAATAGTGATCTGAAATGATGAAATCACTAAAATGAAAGAGAAAAATATATTTCTATATATGTTATTCATATATGGTAAATCAAATTTTGAATAGGTAAAGATAATTATCAAATTATTATATTCGTCATTATTGTAGTAATTCCATTGTAATTAATTATTGATATTATCAATGTCTGATCACTTTTATCAAGAAATATTAAAGAAGCACCTCGGAAATGATGTTCAATTAAAGGACACTTCAAACATTACGGGTGGTTGTATTAATGAGTCAATTAAACTCACAACCAATAAAGGAGCGTTTTTTATCAAATATAATTCAAATCATAATACTCGGTTTTTTGAGGTTGAAGAAAAAGGATTAAACCTTTTGAGAAATCACTCAAATTTTACTGTCCCTAGACTTCTTGGTATTGGTACTTATGAAGAAGGAGTGTATTTATTGATGGAACATATTGATAGTAGTAGATCAGGTCATGATTACTGGGAAGTTATGGGACAACAATTGGCAGAAATGCACCAACATACCAATACTACATTTGGATTACAATACCATAATTTTATTGGGAAGCTACCTCAATTTAATAATGAAACTGAGGATTGGTTGGATTTTTTTATTCATCAAAGAATAATTCCACAATATGAAATGGCGGTTCAAAATAATTACCTCCAACAATCCCATTTGGATAAAATATTTAATTTAAAGGATAAGTTGAAAGACTTTTTTCCTAAAGAACCACCTTCTTTATTGCATGGTGACTTATGGAGTGGCAATACCATGGTGGGTGCATTGGGAGAGCCATGTTTAATTGACCCTGCCGTGTATTATGGTCATCGTGAAGCAGAAATAGCTTTTACTACTTTATTTGGAGGATTTGATGATACATTTTTTGAGGCTTATAACGAAGCTTACCCTTGGAAAGAAGGCATTAAAGAACGTATACCAATCTATAATTTATATCCTTTAATGGTACATTTAAACCTTTTCGGGAAGAGCTATCTGTCTGAAATAGAAGAGGTTTTGAGTAAAATTGCAGATATTTAATATTTATCGATACATATTGGAAGTTTATCGAAAAAATATACGTCTTAACCGAAATAAATCAAATGTAAATAAATTCTAATGTACTTTTAGGTATGCTTATTAGAAAAGCATCTAGGGCCTACCTCCAATGTTATGCTTCAAAATGAAGAAAGGTTACATAAAGAAATTTAAAGATTATTTGGTTTAATTGTTAAGGGGAGAGAAACTTACTTTTTTAAGGTAAGTTTCTTTTATTTTTTATGAGGTTGATACACCTAATCTACCAATGTATCATATTTAAAATCTAGAGGGTTAGGAAAACTGAATTCGAAACCGATCTTACTTTTAATTTTATCACTATTGATAATCTTGAATGGAGGAGGAGAATTAGGATCATCAAATGTAGGTAAAGTGAAATTACCATACTTTACAGATTCTGAATAAACCAATCTCTTTGGAGGATGCTCAGGAGCTACCAAGTTGAAAACTTTATTCCAGCTATTATGATCATTGATATCCAAGATGGAAATAATTGCTCTAATAACATCATCACGGAAAACATAATTCACCGGAATGTCACCATAGTTTAAATTCTTTTTACCATTGACATACTTCGCAGGAATACGATCATACCCCATTAAACCACCAAGTCTAAGAATAGTCGCGTCTAAATCTGTATTAATTCTCAAAACTTCTTCTGCTAATAAAATTGATTTAGCTTTTGGTGAAGTTGATGTAGGAGAATTTTCATTAATTTCTGTATTAGAATTTTCGTAAACTCCAGTGGAACTCGTGTAGATCACTTTATTTACAGGTAAACTCTCAATAGCATCTTTTATTACTTTGATTTGTTCAGCGTGATAGGCCTGTAATTGATGTTGTCTAAACCTTGGCGGAATACAAATAACAACAGCATCAGTAGCTAAAAGATCATTTAATTGATCCATATCGGCACAAGTAGGCGAGAAGTTTAAGTTGTAAGCCTTCACTCCCATAGTACGCAATTTCAATATTTTTGATTCAGTGGTTGTACTAGCTTTCACTTGATAACCATTTTCAAGTAGCTTTTCAATAAGAGGAAGCCCTAACCAACCAGCTCCAATAACACTTACCGTTTTAATTTCTGAGAAACCCATAATAGTTTGTTTGGTATTTGATTTTAAAATCAAGTTATCAATTGAAAACCTTAAGTACAACGATTCCTATCATTTATTGTTTTTTGATACTAATATCAATGTTTTTTAAAGTGCCGATTTATTATGTGGTACGTTTCTCTTTAACGAGAACATCATTTTTTTTAAGTGGTGCGATACTTCTTTTCAGCCTACCTACATTGAATGGAAACTAATCAAAAGTGTTCTCTCTACACTTTTTTAAATGAAATGAAAATGAAAAAAACACTAACTAATTTCCTCCTATATTTAGGAGGTGTGCTGTTGTGCTTTAATGTGCAGTTTGCTTTTGCACAACAAGCTGATGGTACTGAAGTGTACCTGCAAGGATTCCATTGGGAATCTGCAGATGAGACTGACCCCACATGGTGGTTGAACCTACAATCACAGGTACCTGCCATAAAATCTGCTAATATTGATGGAGTGTGGTTACCTCCTTCGTCTGATGCTGCCGATAGAGCAGGGTACTTACCTAGAAAATGGTATGATTTAAATTCTAAATATGGTACCGAACAAGAATTACGTGCCTTAATTACTTCTTTAAATAATGAAGGAATAATTTCGATCGCTGATATCGTAATTAACCATCGTGTAGGCTGTACAGGTTGGGCAGATTTCTGTGAACCAACTTTAGGCTGTAATGCGATTACCTCTGACGATGAGGTAAACCAACAATTCCCAGGTCAAGGTTGTGGCGATCAAGATACTGGTACACCTTATAGTGCTGCTAGAGATATTAATCATAGAGATTTTGAAACAAGGCAAGCAATTAAGGATTGGATGAACTGGCTAATTAATGATGTAGGATATTCTGGTTGGAGATATGATTTTGTTCATGGATTCGGTGCTGAGTATTTTGCAGAATATAATAATGCGACTAACCCGTACATCTCGATTGGTGAAAACTGGACTAACGATACACAAGCTATTGTAAATTGGATGGATGGAACTCAACAAACTTCTACAGCTTTTGATTTTCCATTAAAGTTTACTCTTCATGATGCTGTTAATGGTAATTATGGAGCGTTAAATAATGGTGGTAAGATGCCAGGTGTAGCAGGAGTATGGCCTCAAAATGCAGTTACTTTCTTAGAAAACCATGATACAGAACCAGTAAGACAAGCAGATCATGGTGGTACAGCATTTCCTAATGATCCTTCTTCAAATTCTCAAATTTTACAAGGATATGCATACATTTTAACGCATGCAGGAAATCCTATGATTTTCTATTCTCATATGTTTGAGTATGGCTTATATGACGATATCTCTAAGATGGTTGCTATTAGAAAAGCAAATGGTATCCATAATAATAGTACAGTAAATATTCAACAAGCAGATGGTAATGGTTATGCTGCAATAGTTGATAATAGTGTAGCTGTTCGACTAGGGAATACTTCTTGGTCTCCTTCTGGGGCAGGGTGGATTTTACAATCGGATGGTTTAAATTATTCTATTTGGAGTAAACAAGATATTGATCAAGAACCAATGGTTAGTATTTCTCCTAATGATATTATTCAATCAGACTCTACTATAACTGTAAGTATTTCTTCTGATGATGATAGAGATGGTGTACTACCCGTTTATTATACATTGGATGGTTCAGAACCTAATCAATCGTCTTCTTTATATACAGCCCCATTTACAGTTAGCAGTACAGTTACTGTTATTGCTAAGTCATTTGACAGTGCAGGTAACATAGGGAGAGATGAACGTACTTATTATATAGGTGAAGCTGTTCCTGAAATGAAGGTTTATGTTTATAAGCCAAATGGTTGGGGAACTTTATACGCTCATCATTGGAGTGCTGTTCCTGCTGGTGTTGTTGAGGATTCAGAATGGCCTGGAAAGATAATGACAAAAGTTGCAGGTACACAAAATTGGTATGAGGTAAGCCTTCCTGGTACAGAATCTTCCAATTTTGTATTTCATGATTTTAATGGAAATCAAGCGGAGGATATTACAATTACTGGCAGCTCATGGTACAGAGAAGGAGTGGTAGCGACTACTTGTACTATTGATTGTCCTGATAATAATGACCCAGAGGTAATAGCATCTATTTCTCCAGTGTCAACTAATTTCGATAATGAAATATCAGTTACATTATCAGCTACAGAGAATGCTATTGTTTATTACACAACAGACGGTACGGATCCAACAAATCAATCTACGGTTTACAATCAACCAATAGTAATCACAGAAACAGCTACTGTAAAAGCATTTGCAACACTGAACGCAAAAAGCTCTGAAGTAGTCTCTGCGACTTACACCAAAAATATCATTATTGATGATGATACTGTAATTGTAGTCGATACTCCCGCTAAAAAATCTCAATTTACATGGGATAATGCAACGGTCTATTTTACAATGACAGACCGATTCTATGATGGAGATGCATCAAATAATAATTCTTACGGGAGAGGAAAAAACGGTAACGGACAAGATTATACTGACGATTCTTCTGCAGGTGAATTCCACGGAGGTGATCTAAAAGGTATGACAGCAAAATTGAGAGAAGGATATTTCGAGTCAATTGGTGTGAATGCAATTTGGATTACTTCACCTGTAGAGCAAATGCACGGATGGGTTGGAGGATCTTCTGATGGATCTTTTAGACATTATGGTTACCATGGTTATTATGCTATGGACTGGACGGAAATAGATAAAAACATGGGTACTGAAAACGATTTTGTTGAATTTATTGATGAAGCACATAGTCGTGGTATTCGTGTAGTGGTAGATGTAGTGATGAACCATACAGGTTATGTGACCATGCAAGATATGGAACAATATAATTATGGTTCTGTAGATCAAGCTTGGAGATCATGGCAGCCTTCAGGAGGAGAGTCGTGGCACTCTTATCATGAGAAATTTGTAGACTATAATAGCGGTGGATCTTGGCTAAGCAATTATTGGGGGCCAGATTGGATGCGTCATCCGGACATCGATGGTTATGATGGATGTTCTTCTGGTGGTGGAATTGAAAATTGTGTTGGTTTCCTTCCTGATTTAAAAACAGAGGATGTAAGTACTGTTGGAATTCCTCCAATCTTAGTAAATAAATGGACACAAGAAGGAACATTATCACAGAAACAAGCCGAATTGGATGTATTCTTTAATGAAACAGGTTTGCCAAGAGTAGTATCTAACTATATGATTTTTTGGTTGACTGATTGGATTAGAAAATATGGTATCGATGGTTTCAGAGTAGATACTGCAAAACATGTAGAGTTGGATAGATGGGCAAGGTTAAAACAATATGCAGTACAAGCATTGAAGGATTGGAAAGCTGAAAATCCAAATAAAGCAATGGATGATGAAGACTTCTGGATGACTGCAGAGGTTTGGGGACATGGAAAAAATAAATCAGAATATCATTCTGATGGTGGTTTTAATTCGGTAATCAATTTTGGTTTAAAAAATGATGCACGTGTTTCTAGTAGAGATGCATCATCATTAGAATCATTGTATTCAGAATACGCGACTATTAATGATGACCCATCATGGAACTCATTGAGTTACTTATCTTCACATGATGTAGTTCCATTATTTGATAGAAATAGTCTTCAATCAGCAGCACCAGGTTTCTTATTATTACCAGGTGGTATTCAGATTTTTTATGGAGATGAATCAGGTCGTCCTGAAGGATCGTGGAGTGATGAAGAACAAAATACTCGTTCAGATATGAACTGGGGGAACTTCAATCAATCTCAGCATGAAGTATGGAAGAAGTTAGGGACATTCCGTAGAGATCACCCAGCGGTTGGAGCGGGTTCTCATCAAAAAATTGGAGATGCTCCTTATACTTTTGTTCGTGATTATAGTAATGATACTAAAGAAATTTATGATAGAGTAATTGTTGCTATCGGAGCTTCAGGTCAAGTTACTTTTGATGTGAAAAATTACTTTGCAGATGGTGATTCTATATTTGATAGATACTCTGGAGCAATGGATATTGTTGAAAATGGAAAAGTAGTATTTACTGCAGATGCAGAAGGGATTATCTTGCTGGAAGATATTAACTACGTGCCAATAATTCGTCCTAAAGTAAGTATGACTAAAGGTATCTATGATGAGAATAGTGTTTTAGTTGATATATCTGTCACAGATAAAGAAGATCCATCACCTGCTTTATACATTACTTTTGATGAAAATGAAACAGAAGATAATTATCTAAATTGGATTAAAGTAAATGGACAAGACACAACATTTACAGTTACTTCTACAACTACTGTAAAAGCTGTAGGCTTAAATAATAATGGTATAACAAGTTTAATGGGGGAAGAGAAGTATCAAGTCGGAGCTATTGACCCCATTAATGTCTATTTATACAAGCCAAGCTCTTGGTCTTCTGCCAATATCCATCACTTTGATGCTACTCCTGTTGGTATTACCGAAGATACTGCGTGGCCAGGCGTCCCAATGAATCAAATTCCAGGAAGTAATTGGTATCACATAACCATTAACGCACTTTCTACTGGTATTGTCTTTAATCATAATGGAGGTGAGCAATCAGACGACCTTACAAGAACTAAAGATGGTTGGTATAAAGATGGGCAATGGTATGATCAATGTCCTGGGGAGTGTCCAACAGATCCTAAGCCAGTAGTAAGTATTAATCCAAGTACAGGAAGTTATCCTATTGGAGATTTATCAGTAAGTATTACAGCTACTTTTGATGGAGAAATAAAATACACTACGGACGGAAGTACTCCAACTATGTCAAGCCAAGAATACACAGGTAATTTTGTGTTGAATGGTAATGATGGTGATGTGAAAACAGTAAAAGCTATTGCATTTAATTCAGCAGGAGCTTCTGAAGTAGCTACCACAACGTATACCTTTAAAGATGAAACTCTTTTTACTATTTATGTAAAAGGATATACTCATGCTTATTATTGGGAAGTTGAAGAAAATGGAACTGTAACTGTACCTACCCCAGTGGAATGGCCTGGCGTTACTTTAGAAGATGCTTCAGAAGTAGGCACAGGATGGAAAAAAGTAACGGTTTCTGGAGGAACATGTTCGAATGTCATCTTCTCTAATAACGGAGGAGGTCAAACTGCAGATTTAACTACATGTGGAAATGAAGGAAAAGGTTATGAAAATGGACAATGGGTAGAAATCGGTCCTGATACTGTTAAGCCAAGTCTTGGTATGACCCCTTCTACTACATTTGATGGTCAAGGAACAGTAACGATCACTGCTACAGATAATGTAACTACTTCTCCAACTATTTATTATACAGTAGATGGAAGTGCTCCAACAGAATCATCTGCAAGTGCATCAGGTAGTATTGACCTTACATTAACAACAGAAGGAGATCATGTAATCAAAGCTTATGCTGTAGATGAAGCTAATAATACTTCTGATATAGTTTCAACCATGTATACGGTTGTACCATTTACAGGTGGTTTTAGAGTGTATTTCCAAGGTGTAAGTAATCCTTTGATACATTATTGGAATGCTTCTCCAGTAGGTGCTTATCAAAGTACTACTTGGCCAGGAGTGAGTATGACAGAAGGAGCAGGAGAAGCAGAAGGATGGTATTATTATGAATTTCCATCAAGCGTATCATCTATCAGTTTATTATTTCATAACAATGCAGGTTTTCAATCAGCAGACTTATCTAGAGATAAAGAAGGTTGGTTTAAGAATGGTGTTTGGTATGATTCAAAACCTCCACAGCCAACAGGTTTAACAGTTCATTTTAAAAGTGGATGGGGAAACAGTACCAAGATTCATTATTGGAATACTTCAAATGGCACATCATCAAATTGGCCAGGAGAGAACATGATTGATGAAGGGAATGGATGGTATCAATACACAATTGAGGGTGCATCATCATCTAACTTGTTATTTCATAATGGTAGCGGAGCTCAAACTTCAGACCTCAATAGAAATAAAGAAGGATGGTATAAAGATGGGACTTGGTATGATAGTAATCCAGAGATGAGTGGTAGTAGATTGATTGATTTAGAAGATCAATTACAGCTTTCAGTATATCCTACAATTGTAAATACGTCATTCACCGTTGATTATACTATAGATCATGAATCAAAAGCAATGATTTCATTGTTTGATCTTAATGGTAAAGTACATCATAGTGAAGTGAAAATGTTAGAATTGGGGCATCAGAAAGTTGAAATGAATGCTCAAGGGTTATCTTCTGGAATGTATATTCTAAAAATTCAAGTAGATAATCAGATACTAATCAGGAAAATTTATAAAAACTAATTGATATACAAGAGTGTACAGTTTTACTGTACACTCTTACTTTTTCTAAAATAAGCTTACTTTAGGCTTATTTTTTTATATCTAAATCTTTTTTTTTAGATAAAATAGAGTTAAAATAGGACACTTTTTTGATCTTGATAACTATATGAAGGTTCAATCTACTGTCCACTCAACATTTTTTTTACTAACAGATGCGTATGAGAATTATTACCAGCAATTCAACTTTAATAACAGGAAGGCTAACTTTTATATTATTATTATTTAGCTTTTCCTTATTTGCTTCTGATCATATCACGATTACAATTAAACATTTACCAGATTATACACCTAAAGATACAGAGGTTTTTCTGGTCACCTCCTACAATAATTGGAATCCAAGTGATGAGAATTTTCAATTAAAGAAAAATGCAAATGGAGAGTTTTTTATCACTTTACAAAAAAGAGATAAACCTTTTCAATATAAATTTACTAGAGGAACTTGGCTAGAAGTAGAAGGAAATGATATAGGTGAAATCAAGCAAAATCGATGGTATGACCCAGAGGGTCCTCAGCAAATAGATGTCGTGATTATGTCGTGGCAAGATATGGCCAAACGATATTTGAATAGACTGAAAATTACTGTCAATTCGATTCCTGAAGAAACACCTTATGATGCTACTTTATTTGTGGCAGGGGATTTTAATAATTGGAACCCGAGAGATCCTGAGAGTAAAATGTCTAAACATCCTGATGGAAAGTATTATCTATCGTTACCATTGGGTTTAAAAAAATTAGAATATAAAATAACAAGAGGAAGTTGGGAGTCTGTAGAGGGTAGAGATAATGGTCGAGCTATTCATAACCGTGTTTTTAATATGGAAGAGGATGGATGGATGTCAGAAGTGAAAGTAAATTCATGGGAAGATTTATCAGGTAATACTATGACTCCTTACATGTTTTTATTACTTCTTGGAGCATTTCAAGGCTTACTATTAATAATATCAATTTTTGGAATACAAGAAAATAACAGAAAGGCCAATGTGGTTCTAATCACATTGATATTTTTAACATCAATAGCGATAATATGTAGAGTAGGTACTTTTTATAGAGAAATCTTTAATGCGGCACCTAAATTATATTTATTTCCAGAGATGTTATTTTTCTTATATGGGCCATTATTCTATTTGTACATCAAGTCACTAACCATAAAAGAAAGTATCGATATTAAAGATTACTTTAAAAGGTTGTCTCCTTTTATGATACAGCTTTTAATCTATACTCCTATGATTGCCATGCCCAAAGATGCATTTATAGAGTCAGTAATTAATTTTAAATATGCATGGTTTTATCAATTAGTTGGAGGAGTAGGTTTACTCTTTTCTGGTTATTATTGGTGGAAATGTAGAAATCTTATTAGAGAACAAGAAGAGGAAAGTGCAGCTTTTTTATCAGAAGATAGAAATTTGAATTATTTAAATGTTGTACTCACCGTTTATCTAGTTTGCCTGACTATTTGGGGAGTTCTTTACATTGGTGGAGGTATTGGTTTAGTTTTCGATTTAGAAACCTTACCATTGATTGAGTTTTTAATTGATGTGATGTGGTTTATTATTGCTGGAGTTTCATTTATGATGGGGTACTATGCGATGAATCAACCAGAAATGTTAAGAGTGTCCGAATTAAAAACTACCTACAAAGTACCTGAAGAAGGCGTTGTTTCTCCAGTAAATACTCAAAATATTGATGTACAAGAAGGGCTTTCGAAAGAGTTATTAGAGGTGAAAAAACAATTAGGGGAGATGATGACCACTAAGATATTATTCACTAACCCTAGATTAACCCTTCCAGAATTAGCCAAAGAATTAGATACAAATACTCATGATTTATCTAAAGTGATCAACGAAGGCTACAATAAAAACTTCTATGATTTTGTAAACGCCTATAGAGTCGAAGCTTTTATAAAGGAAGTATACTCCGATGAAAAGCAGGAATTTACTTATTTAGGTCACGCTTATAATGTTGGTTTTAATTCAAAAACAGCTTTTAATAGAGCGTTTAAAAAAGAAACAGGACAAACACCTACACAATATTTTAATAAGGAAAAGCAATTGATGTAAACATCAAATTGTTGATAACTTTTTGAACACCTACCTTTTAACTGAAAAAAGGTGGGTGTTTTTTCTTTAAATTGATCAAAAACATCAATTTCTATTGATAATATCAACAGGAATAAACATATATTTTGGTTAATTGTTGTTTAAACAGATACAAATTCAAAATTAATCCAAATAAACATAAGGATTAAAATTAGTTTTGTATTAATTTTGTCCAACATAATCATTGGCTTAAACAAACAGCATGAGTTTCACGCAAGAAGATATATTAAAGGCACTCTCTACAGTAGAGGAACCGGATTTAAAGAAGGATTTAGTTACACTAAACATGATTCGTGATGTTGAGGTAGAAGGTAACAAGGTATCTTTTACAGTAGTACTAACTACTCCTGCTTGTCCGTTGAAAGAGTTGATCCGTCAAAGATGTGAAGATGCAATCAAAAGAGATTGTTCTGAAGATCTTGAAATTACAGTTAATATGACTGCAGAAGTAACTTCTATTCAACAAAAAGGACCTGTATTGCCAGGTGTGAAAAACGTGATTGCTATATCTTCTGGTAAAGGTGGTGTTGGTAAATCAACAGTGACAGCAAACCTAGCACTTGCTTTGGCAGAGTCTGGAGCAACAGTAGGGGTGATGGATGCGGATGTTTACGGTCCGTCTATTCCAACAATGTTTAATGTAGAAAATGCACAGCCAGGTGTTGTTGTTAGAGACGGCAAGAATGTAATTATTCCAATTGAAAAATATGGAGTAAAATTACTTTCAATTGGTTTCTTAACGTCACCAGATAATGCTGTAGTTTGGAGAGGTCCAATGGCTTCTTCTGCAATCCGTCAGTTCTTTATGGATACTGATTGGGGAGAGTTGGATTATTTATTAATCGACCTTCCTCCGGGAACTGGAGATATTCATTTATCGTTAGTACAAACAGCAAAGGTAACTGGAGCTGTAATTGTAACAACTCCTCAAAAAGTAGCTCTTGCAGATGCAGTTAGAGGATATAAAATGTTTGCGTCTAAAGACGTTAATGTTCCTATTTTGGGTGTAGTTGAGAATATGGCTTACTTTACTCCGGCTGAACTTCCAGATAATAAATACTATTTGTTTGGTCAAGATGGAGGAAAGACTTTTGCTAGAAGATACGAAGTTCCTTTCTTAGGAGAGATACCATTGGTACAAAGTGTAAGAGAAGGTGGAGATGATGGTGTACCTGTAGTTATGGAAGCTGATAACCCAGCAGGCGATGCATTCACAACAATTGCTGAGGAATTAGCAAGAAATGTAGCCATTAGAAATGCAGAATTACCGGAAACGGATAGAGTCGAAATAAAGACTTGGGAATAATTTAAGAAATTAACATCCCTGTAAGGGAGCTAAAGATATGAGTCAGACATTAATAGAAAAAGTAGAGGAAGCCTTAAATACGATTCGTCCCTACTTAGAAGCAGATGGCGGTGATGCAAAAATTGTTGATGTTACCGAAGATGGTATCGCTAAAGTAGAATTACTTGGTGCTTGTGGTTCATGCCCTATGTCAGCGATGACATTGAAGGCAGGTATCGAACAAGCTATCATCAATGCTGTACCTGAGGTAAAAAAGGTAGAAGCCATCAATATGGAAGAATTGGAGAATTAGTATTAATTCCTATAAATGAAAGGCTATCATTATTGATAGCCTTTTTTGCTACATACTAAACCTAAATATTATGAATTTTGAACTTCTTGTAGACCTGCATATCAATGAATATAGACAGGGCCCGGGTTCTGAAAAAGAAACTTTAAAAGCTTTATCCTTTTTAGAATTCATTGAAACATCTGATTTAAAAGTGGCTGATATTGGTTGTGGGACCGGTGCTTCAACTATCGCTTTAGCAAAAAAAATAAATGCTAAAATTACCGCAATAGATTTATTTCCTCAGTTTTTGGATATTCTTAAGGAAAATGCCAAAAAAGAAAATGTTGATGATAAAATTGAAACTTTAGAAGGATCAATGACTGATTTACCATTACAGGAAGCTTCATTTGATATTTTATGGTCTGAAGGTGCTATCTATAATATGGGATTTGCTGAGGGTGTAAAGCAATGGAAGAAATTCTTAAAGAAAGGAGGGTATCTATGTGTGAGTGAAATTACTTGGACAACTCCTTCTCGAGATCAAGAAATTGATGAATATTGGAAGGTAAATTACCCTGAGGTGGGAACGGCTTCTGATAAAATTAAAATTCTTGAAGAAAATGGTTATTCGCCTGTGGGATATTTCTTTTTGTCTCAGGATAGTTGGATCAAAGAGTATTATCAACCTTTAATCAATAGTTTTTCTAACTTTTTAGAAAGACATAATAATAGCGAAGACGCTCAACTTATTGTCAAGGAAACTCAAGCTGAAATAGATCTTTACATGAAACATAAAGATGTGTATAGTTATGGGTTTTATGTGGCTAGGAAGGTTTAGTGTTGCTAGTGCACTGTTTTTACCCATGATTGAAATCATGGGTTATTAAGTTTAAGACCTAATGCGATTGAAATCGAATTAGGTCTTTTTTGATTATACTTCTTTTGGTAGATTGGTTATTGTATATAACTCATGATTGAAATCAATAGTGTTAAGTTTTGAACCTATTGCGATTGAAATTGTATTTGGTTTCTTAATATTCGATGATAAACCTCGTACGACTTCAGTCGTATAAGGTTTTTATTTCATTAACCCATGATTTCAATCATGGGTTAATGAAATAAAGTACCCCATAAATCAAAACTCAGTAGGTTTTTCATTTTAGTTTATTTATTTTCATTAGTGTAAACTATTTTTTGCTTAACATTCTAATAATAATGTCTCATTCTTACTGCCACAATTGGGTTCATATTGTTTGGACCACAAAAGGGAAAGAAGCTATTTTATCAAAAACATTTTTGGATAATCAGCTTATACCCCTTCTATTTCAAATTGGATTTCAGGAAGGTTTTAAATTAGATGCTGTAAATAGTCATACAGATCATATTCATTGTCTTTTAAAAGTACCTTCTACATTGAGTATTTCAAGAATAGTGAAGATGCTAAAAGTGTTAGTTCACGAAACTTTTATGATGAAAATATAAATTGGAATGTAGGGTATTATGCATCATCTGTCAGTCCATTTATGGTTTCGAAAGTTCGGAAGTACATTGTAGACCAATGGATAAAACATGAAAAATTGCAATTAGAAGAAGAATTGAAATTATTCAAAAATATGTACTACTAGCATAAAAAAACCTTGTACGACTTCAGTCATACAAGGTTTTTATTTCATCAACCCATGATTTTAATCATGGGTAAATACAGTGGAGTGATATTTCAGAAGAGCTGATTACTTCTGCATAATCGACTCAATCTCTTCAATTTCGAATGGAATATTTTTCATTAAGTCAAAAGGCTCACCAGACTCTTGGATGACATAATCGTTTTCGATACGAATACCCATGTTCTCCTCTCTGATATAAATACCTGGCTCAACAGTAAATACCATTCCTGCCTCAAAAGTTTTATAACGATGTCCGTAATCATGAACATCTACACCAATATGGTGAGAAGTACCATGCATGAAGAACTTCTTGTATGCAGGCCATTTTGGATCTTCGTTATCTACATCTTCTTGAGTAATTAGACCAAGATCAATTAATTCTTTTGTCATTAATTTGCCAACTTCAACATGGTAATCCATTAAGTTATTACCAGGAACAAGCATTTTAGCAGCATCTTTATGTACTCTTAAAACAGCAGAGTAAACTGCAGCTTGACGTTCAGTAAATTTACCATTCACTGGGATGGTACGTGTTAAGTCAGAAGCATAATTTCCGTACTCACATCCAAAGTCCATCAACAATAAATCCCCATCATTACATACTTGATCGTTATCGATGTAATGTAGTACACAAGCATTAAAACCTGAAGCAATAATTGGTGTGTAAGCATGTCTTCTAGAGCCATTTCTAACAAACTCATGAGTGATTTCAGCCTCTATTTCATACTCAATTACACCTGGTTTTACAAAGTCTAAAACTCTTCTAAATCCTTTTTCTGTAATGTTACAAGCCTTTTGCATTACATCAATCTCGTATTGATTTTTTACAGTTCTAAGGTCATGCATAATTGGAGCTAAGCGTTCCAACTTATGTAGAGGAAAATTTCTTTTACACTCAGCAATAAATCGATCATCAGGAGTTTGAACAGTAGTATCTGCTCTTAAATGTTCGTTTGTATTAAGGTAAATGTATTCGCTATCAAAAGCTAAACTTTTGAATACAGTGTCAAATTCTGATAACCAATAAACAGATTCAATACCTGAAACCTCAGTAGCTTGTTCTTTAGTTAGTTTTGCACCTTCCCAAATGGCAATTTCATCATTAGTTTCGATTAAGAATAAGATTTCTTTGTGAGCTGGGTCTTTTGCATCTGGGTTAATAACCAAAATACTTTTTTCTTGATCGATACCACTCATCCAAAAGATGTCGGTATGTTGAATAAAAGGCATAGTACCGTCAGCACTTGTTGGCATGATATCATTAGAATTGAATACAGCAACTGAACTATCATTTAAGCGTTCAACAAAGCGTTTACGGTTTTCAATGAATAAGTTTTGATCGATTTTATCGTATCTCATTTGAATTGATGTGTTTATATGAATTATTTAATTATCTTACTTTATATTCGAATTTACTTCTTCCATTGATTTTTCAAAACTACATGACGTTAAGACTAGCAAAACAATTGAAAAAAAATTGCAAGACAACCATAATAAACATATTAACACTTTCTTTATTTACTTGTTTTGTAGTGAGTTATCCAGCATATTCTTCCGACAAGGAGAGGGTATGGGTGATTTTTGATGATAAGTGCAATAATATATCGTTAGACTTTTTTAACCAAAAAGTTTGTGATGATTATCTATCTATGCTTAAAAGCAGAGGATTTGAACCTCAAACCATATCACATTGGCTTAATGCTGCTACTATAAAAATAGACAAACAAGATGATGTTGACCATCTTAAAGAATTTGACTTTATAAAAGAAGTACGTCCTGTTCAAAATGATTGGAAATTGGGTACTTGTGATTGGTTAGCTCCGATTTATGGAGAGCAACAATCGGCTTATGTGATTAAGCAACTAAATACTAAGAAATTGATGGAGGAAGGAGTACATGGAGAGAATATTAAAATAGGAGTAATTGATGCAGGTTTCTGGAACGCTCATAAGAATGAATATCTGAAAAGCTTATTCAATAATCAACAAATAAAAGCCTATAAAGATTACTTTGTTGAGAATAGATCTGAAAAATCGTTTTTTAATGAAAAGATTACAGGAAGCGATAGTCACGGAACAACTGTTTTAAGAATGATCGCAGGACAGCATGAAAATATGCGTTATGGCTTAGCTCATAAATCAAATTTTTATTTAGCTCGAACAGATCATGGTGATAAAGAAAATAGAACGGATGAAGAGAATTGGATTGCAGCTTTGGAATGGATGGTTGACTCTTTAGATATTAAACTTATCAACAGTTCACTTGGTTATTCTATTGGTTTTGATTCTTCTAAAGATAATTATAAAAAGCATGAAATGGATGGAAACACCAGTATGGTTACTTTGGCTGCTGAAGCTGCTGTAAAAAAGGGTGTTTTATTAGTAGTATCCGCAGGAAATGAAGGCGAGAATGATCGATGGAGAATTGTTAGTGCACCTGCAGATGCGAAAGGTGTGTTAAGCGTAGGCGCTAATAATAAAAATGGACAAAAAGCTAGTTACAGCAGTATAGGGCCTACTTATATAGATTATGTGAAGCCAGAAGTAACTTGTTATTCTCTTTTTGGAACTTCTTTTTCGGCTCCTGTTATTACGGGGTTAGCGGCATGTCTTTGGGAAATAGCTCCTTCTTTAACGGCTCAAGAATTAAAAGACGTAATAATTAAATCTTCTTCTTTTTATCCATACGGTAATAATTACACTGGGTTTGGAGTGCCAGATGCGCATAAAGCAATGAAAATACTATCCACTGGCGAAGTGCAATCTGATGCGATTGTAATACATAGTAAAGAAAATAAAAAAATCAAAATAGATGCTATTGAAGAAGAACATAGTATGGCAATTGTTTTTCATAAAAAAGATGATTTTGTAGTGATACGTCAAGAAGTTGTATATTTGGAAAAGGAAAAGTTTAGAATAAGACGCGTCAATAATGAAACCTCTTCCACAGTATGGACAGGTAAGCGTCACTTTGAAATTATTTGGAAATAGTACCTAATGAAAATGCACCCATTTAGATATTTGATTACAGCTATCGTTGTTTTTTTAGCTTTCTCTTGTGATTTTAATGAGAATATTGATGAAAAACATCAAGTATACAATTTTGATTTAAAGTCGTTGATAGAGCAACAAGCAAAAGTTTTAGATCAGACAAAAGTTAGTATCAAGAAGCATGTAGAATATGATAACAAGAAAGAGGATGTTAGTATAAAAGAGGTGGATTGGTCTAAAGAATTAGATATTTTCAACGATGCAGATATTAATCGTCCAATATTTAAAGAATCATATCAGAAAACAGAAAAAAAGGAAGGAGACTATAATGTTATTAAGTTCAATTCTCAAAATGATAAGAATGATGTAAAGTGGTTATCTATTAGTAAAGATAATAATGGTAAAATTCGAAAACTGATGTTTGAAATAAGCACTAAAAATTCACTTTTTCAGGTATCAAAAAAAGGAGAGTTGCTATTTGATGATAAAGAAATACTAGAGAACTATTCTTTAGAAGGTACGAATCAAATTGTCTTTTTGGGAGATAAGTATTTTGCTGTAAATGCAAAAGTGATACAGCCTTAATGATCTCACTTTTTTTTAATAGACGAAAGATAAGAATCTAAGGGTTTAATGAAATAGCGTAATTATAACACTTTACAAAATCAGACAGTTAACACCAACTTTCTGATTTTTTTTTGACTAAAAACAGCCGTTTTTTTGTTAACAACCGAGAATTTCATAAATAAATCCACTTAAAGACTAATGATTGTGAAGTAATAAGGTGAAACAAATAATAAAAGAGTTACCTTTGCATTTCCGAATTAAAATAAGTTGGCGCTTTTATCCTCATCTCATTATTAAAGGGCAGCTGTCCGCTGTCTATTCACATTGTAAAAGGGGTAAGCGCTCTAAAAAACACAACATGGCAAAATTTAGCGAATTAGGGCTTAAACAAGAGCTGTTAGATGCAGTTTCTGAACTTGGTTTCGAGGAACCAACACCAATCCAAGGAGAAGTAATACCAACACTTTTAACAGAAGACACCGATTTGGTGGGATTGGCTCAAACAGGAACAGGAAAAACAGCAGCTTTCGGTTTACCACTTTTGCACCGAGTAGACGTATCAGATAAAAGAACACAAGCACTTGTGTTATGTCCGGTTAGAGAATTAGGTTTGCAAATAGCAAAAGACTTAGAAAATTTCTCGAAGAAAATCCCAGGTTTAAAAGTTGTAGCAGTATATGGTGGAGCTCCAATTGATCAACAAATCCGTCAGATCAAAAGAGGTGCACACGTAATTGTAGCTACTCCAGGTCGTATGGACGACGTTCTAAAAAGAGGTAAAGCAGATATTACTCAAGTAGAAACGGTTGTTCTTGACGAAGCTGACGAGATGTTGAAAATGGGATTCAAAGACGAATTGGATTCTATCTTAGAAAACACTCCTGAAGAGAAAAACGTATGGTTGTTCTCAGCAACTATGCCAAGAGAAGTAGCAAGAATTGCTTCTAACTACATGTCTGAACCTAAAGAGGTGACTGTAGGTACTAAAAACACAGGTAACAAAAATGTAAAACACTTCTGTTACATGGTTCGTGCTAATGATAGATACGAAGCATTAAAACGTGTAGTGGATTACAATCCAAATATTTATGGTATCGTTTTCTGTAGAACAAGACAGGAAACAAAAGATGTAGCCGAGAGATTAATGATCGATGGTTACAACGCAGATGCCTTGCATGGTGATTTATCACAAGCACAACGTGATTATGTGATGGGTAAATTCCGTCAACGTTCTCTTCAAATATTAGTAGCAACAGACGTAGCTGCTCGTGGTTTGGACGTTAACGACTTATCTCACGTAATTAACTACAATCTTCCAGATGATATAGAAACTTACAACCACCGTTCTGGCCGTACTGGTAGAGCAGGTAAAGATGGTGTTTCTATTGCTATCATCCACATGAGAGAGAAACACAGATTGAGAGCAATCGAAAGAGTGTTGAAACAAAGCTTTATCATGGATCCTGTACCAACTGGACCTCAAATTTGTGAGCGTCAGTTGTTCCACTTAGTAGACAGAATTCATGATGTAGAAATGGAGGAGGATGAGATCGAACAATACCTTCCTAAAGTATATGAGAAATTAGAAGACTTAAGTAGAGAAGAAATCATTAATAGATTTGTTGCTCTTGAGTTTAACCGTTTCTTAGATTACTACAGAGGTGCTAGAGATCTTAATGTTGCTGATCGCAGAGACAATACTAACTCTAGAGAAAGAGGTGAAAACAATAACAGAAGAAATGCTGAAAATGGTTTCACTCGTTTCTTTATCAACCTTGGTAAGCGTGATGAAGTTAGACCAAAAGATCTAATTGATTTAATCAATCAAGGTGTTAGAGGTGAGCGTTTAGAAATTGGACGTATCGACTTAAAACAAAACTTCTCATTCTTTGAAGTAAAAGAAGGAAGAGATGAAGATGTTACTAACGGCATGGGTAAATTGGAATTCAACGGTAGAAAAATTGACGTTGAAGTTTCTAATGCTCCTGGCGGAGGTGGCGGAGGCCGTAGAGGCGGAGGCGGAGATCGTCGTCGTCGCTCATTCGGTGGCGGTGGAGACCGTGATCGTAGAGGCGGTGGTGGTTACCGAGGCGGTGGAAACCGTGGAGGTGGAGATCGTGATCGCAGAGGCGGTGGCGGTGGAGACCGTAGAAGAAGAAGACCAAGCAACTAAGCTGGATATAGATATCAAAACGCTCTTTCGAAAGGAAGAGCGTTTTTTTATTCTTCAAGGTAACACTTCACTCTATTAATAATGATTGATAAAAAATTATCATTATAAAATTTAAGGCACTATCTTTCTTTATATTTGTATTCTATGTATAATTTAAAATGATTGGATGAACTGGGAAGTTTTATTTTGGAAGTTTGTAAAGTTCGGAGTCGTAGGATTCTCTGGATTATTTGTAGATTTTGGCATTACTTATTTAGTCAAAGAAGTAATGAAAGGACACAAATATTTAGCCAATAGTTTAGGCTTTATTTGTGCGGCTACTTCCAATTATTTTCTAAATAGAATCTGGACATTTGAGAGTCAAAATGAACAAATCGGAGTAGAATATTTTAAATTCTTTGGCGTTGCAGTCATAGGATTATTATTTTCAAATGCGATCATTTGGGTATTGCATGAGAAAGTTAAAATGAATTTTTATGTAGCTAAAATCATAGCAATTGGTGTAGTTGTGGTTTGGAATTTCTTTGCCAACTTGATTTTTACCTTTAAATAAATTCCATTAAAGTCTCAGTAAATCCTAACACTTTTATAGCCCTCTCAATCATAATTTAATTGATAAGACATGTTACAAGACAAAAAAGATTACATCAAAAGGTTAGTTAAAGACCTTGAGAAATTAATGATTCGTATCTCAGGACTTGATTGGATTAAGTATAGAGAAGAACTTGTAACATCTGTTGATAAATACTTAGGAGAAATTGTTGGTATTGACCCAGATGATGATGCTGATGAAATGATTTTGAAAGTATTCGATTTATCTTCAAAATTGAGATACAATGAAATTGAATTATTAGCAGATGCTCTAACAGTGAAAGGGAAAATTGAAAGCAACCATAAATTCTTAGTTGCAGCTCTCGAAGTTTATAAAAGAATAGAACAAGTAGACGTGATGACTTTTTCTATGGTAAGACAACAAAAAATTGAAGAATTAGAAATAATGTTAGGGGATTGATTTTGTAAAAAATCTAAATAAATTCTTATTCTTCTATGAAATCTGATTCAAAATTTAATCTGATCCCTATAATAATTCAATTCGTGTAAATTCTTTCGTACTTTGCAAAACAGTAAAAGTAAGAAGAACTAAAGAGGAACTTTCTTCCATGAGACAATTTTTTTTAACCGTTATTGGATGCTTTTTAAGTATTGTTGTTTTGGGGCAATCTAACCGTTGGCAACAGAAAGCAGACTATAAAATGAATGTGGAACTTGATGTTGAAACTCATCAATACTCAGGTACACAGGAATTAGAATATTACAATAATTCTCCAGATACTTTGTATCATGTATATTATCATTTATACATGAATGCATTTCAGCCAGGTAGTATGATGGATGTGAGATCTCGAACTATTGAAGATCCAGATCCAAGAGTAAGAGACCGTATATCTAAATTGTCTCCAGATGAAATAGGTTACTTAAAAGTAAATTCACTTAAACTTAACGGGAAACCTCTTCAATATAAAATGGTAGGTACTATTTTAGAAGTAGAACTTCAAAAACCTATCATGCCAAAATCTAAGGTAAAATTATCGATGCAATTTGATGGACAAGTGCCTATTCAAATTCGCCGAAATGGTAGAGATAATAAAGAAGGAGTAGCTTATTCTATGGCTCAGTGGTATCCGAAACTAGCAGAATATGATTACGAAGGGTGGCATCCTGACCCATATGTAGGTAGAGAATTCTATGGTATTTGGGGCGATTTTGATGTAAAATTAACATTGGATGCCAAGTATGTTGTAGCAGCTACTGGCTACATACAAAATGCAGAACAAGTAGGTCATGGTTATGAAGGTTTTAAAAAAGGAAAGCCAAAGAATGGAAAACTAACATGGCATTTTAAAGCACCTAAAGTACATGATTTTACTTTTGCAGCAGATCCAGAATACAATCATAAAGTGGTGAAGATGGAAGACGGTCCCGAACTTCATTTCTTCTGGAAAAAGAATCAAGGTATTGACGAAAATTGGGAGAAATTACCTGATTTTCTTGTGCAAGCAATTAGATATACTAATAAAAGAGTGGGTAAATATCCGTATAAAGTATATAACGTTGTTCAAGGTGGCGACGGAGGAATGGAATACGGTATGCTTACTTTAATAACAGGTAAGAGAAATTTAAATAGCCTAGTTGGAGTAACTGTACATGAAATGCTACATAGCTGGTTTCAATTTGTTTTAGCATCAAATGAAAGCTTGTATGCATGGATGGATGAAGGCTTTAACAGTTATATTGGCAATGAAATAGAGAGGTATGTGAATGGTAAGGATAATGCTCATGGTAGTTCATATAATTCTTATTTTTATGTAGTGAAAAGAGGGATAGAAGAACCTTTAAGCACTCATGCAGATCATTTTGAATTAAATTCCGCTTACTCTATTGCATCCTACTCTAAAGGAGCAGTCTTCTTACATCAATTGAGTTATATTATTGGACAAGATACTTTTGATAAAGCTTTTAAGCGTTACTATGAAGAGTGGAAGTTTAAGCATCCTAACGTTCACGATTTTATTCGTGTGATGGAAAAGGAATCTAAAATGCAACTACAATGGTATAAAGAGTATTTCGTTTACACGACTAAAACTGTTGATTACGGAGTGAAAAATACTTTTGTAGAGGATGATACTACATATGTCACTCTAGAGCGTATTGGCCATATGCCAATGCCTATGGAAGTAAAGATGACTTTTGATAATGGTGATGAAACGACTTATTATATGCCTTTACGTATAATGAGAGGAGCTAAACAGAAAGAAGTTGAAGGGAATTGGATACAATTAGAAGATTGGCCTTGGACACATCCTGTGTATACTATTGCGGTTCCAACAAAAGGTGTTAAATTGAAAAAAGTAGAAATTGATCCATCCATGAAAGTAGCTGATGTAAACAGAGAAAATAATATCTTTGAAGTGAGCTACATGGTTGAAAAAGGAGCAGGTTTATAACATTAAAATTTATGGCAACACCCCTTTCAAATCATCCTTTGTTAAAATATTTCAAGAACTTTTACATCTTGACAGGTGTAGTGTTTTTGGTATGGATGCTCTTTTTTGATAATGATAACTTTTTCAAAAGACATGCTCAAAAGAATAAAGAGCAAGACTTAAAGAATCAAGAGCTTTATTATCAAAATGAGATTATTGAACTCGAGTCTAAGATGAAAGAGTTAAAATCGAATAATGAAGCATTGGAGAAATTTGCTCGAGAAAAATATCTTCTTCATAAAAAAGGGGAGGATGTTTATGTCATTAAAGAAACAGACAATTAAACATATATACTTAAATATTCGTTTATAAAGTATTGATGGTTGAACATGACCGTGATCCATCAACTTAAGCCAGCATTTTCTTAATGCTGGCTTTCTTTTTTATTAAAGTGTTAGGAATGAGGGATATAATGTTGGGGTGTAGCGGCGCTCTATTCATCTTTTGATAATTAATTTGAAAAAGGAGCATTGAATAAACTAACACCCAATACACTCTCTGAAATTTTAGATAGCTCATCCTTTTTTCCAGTAAAATGATACACTTGCACCTCATGTGTTATCGTATCATTAGGTATTAATTCTTTAGCCGGAGAAAAAGACTCCAACTCAAAGAAAGGCCAATTTCTATCTAAAGATGGGTTTACTTCTCCATTAAAGATATTCATAACATCTCCATCATAATTTTTATCAGAACCCCATTCAGAACTTACGTATAAGTCATCATTATTTTCCTCAAAAGAATATTTGACTATGGTTAGTAAATTCATCTCTGGAGAATAACTACCCATAACTGGTGTTACATCTTCTTTTGGTATCCCCATTTTATTAAGATAATTAGCATCTACTTTATAAAAGGCTACACCATTTTTTATCATCACTCGACCTTTTTGATCCGTAAAATAATTAGTAACAGTATCTAATTTAGAGTTGGATGAAGGAACAATTGCCCATTGGTTTTTAGAGGGATGAAAACATCCTAAATCCCATATCGGAAGTAATCCTGATTCTTTTTTCCATTGTTTATTACCTATATTTTTAATTGTAGTAGAAGTAGAAAAACCCACATTTGCACATGTATTATCTAATGAGATACCTAATTCTTTTTCAATCTGCAAGGAGTGAAGAATGGTGATAGTTCTTGATGCTTCTAATTGAAATGAAGACCCAAATGTATTTTGAATATACATTGTATTGCTTGAAGAAATCTGATCTGATTTTTTATCAGATAAATGGAATAATGTAGTATCTAAACCAATACTCACCTTCATGTTTTCTCCTACTTGCTCTACATTTGGAGGAAAAAATATAGAAAATTCTCCTACTTCAGGTCCGAACCACATACGTGATTCACCTCCGATTTTAGAAATGTTTTTTTGAGCTTTTTTTGTTGCTATAAGTTCCTTATCAAAGTACCCTAGACTTCTCCCTTGTAGCCCTTTGTTAGAAGTAGTAAATACCCTTCCTTGTAATTTTGGAGATAGAGCAATAAGAGATTCCCCACTTTCAAGTATTTCTATATCATCAATATGTTTTTGAAGGAAGTTTATATCATCTTGAAATGTAATATATTCATCGCTATTTGGTGTCTGACAATCATAAAAGAGCAGACTAAGTAAAAGAAATAAAAGCTGTTTATTCATCTTGTTTAATTCAATTAATTACTATGATGTATTCAATAAAGTATTCAACTTCTAGACATTTTTATTTTTTCTGAATGTAAAATAGTTGCTTTATCTCTAAACCTGTTTTTTAGTAATTACATTATAATGATTAATGCCTTATAATTTGATATGAAAATCTAGATATTAAATAGACAAGGTTTTATAACTGATTGGATATTAGAATAATGACATAATGTAGTGTAGTGTGTTATCATCGTACTTTTCTAAAACAGAATATTTACAATGAATAATAACAATGAGTAGGCTTGCTGATGTCTATTTAAAAATATCCTATATCAATTTATTTTTTTAGTAGACATAATATAGACTTCTCGTTTTAGGTAACTCATTTTTTTGAAGAAATGATTTCTAAAGTTGATATTAGAAATACATAAAACGATTTTGAAATGAATATTACGACTATGAACCAATTGTATACTTTTCATATTTCAAAAATTGTATGGGATAGTTCAATTCATTTAAGAAGACCTTGAAAGGGGTTTAATGATTTATAAACAGCAACACGACAAAAATTGAATAGCAACACTTACAACTATACAACAAAATGCTTCCATTAGAGGGAATTTTAGTATTGGAATTCTGTCAATATATGGCAGGTCCATCGGCGGGTTTAAAATTAACAGATTTAGGAGCAAGAGTTATAAAAATTGAACGACCAAAATTTGGAGAAGAAGGTCGTCAAATTAACATTAAGAATCTCTTTATTGATGATTCTAGTTTGCTCTTTCATGCACTTAATAGAAATAAAGAATCTTATACTGCAAATTTAAAAGACGAAGAAGATCTTATTAATGTAAAAAAGCTCATTCAAAAAGCCAATGTGATGACACACAACTTTCGTCCAGGGGTAATGGAAACATTAGGCTTAGATTACAAAACAATAAAAGTATTAAACCCTAAAATTATTTATGCTACAATAACAGGATATGGTACTATCGGACCATGGGCAAAAAAGCCAGGACAGGATTTATTGGCACAAAGTATTTCAGGGGTAACATATTTAACGGGCGATAAAGAAGATCCACCAACACCAATGGGATTAGCTGTTGCTGATATTTTTAGTGGGACTCATCTTACTCAAGGTATTTTAGCCGGTTTGATAAGAAGTACTCAAACAGGAAAAGGTGCTTTAATCGAAGTTAGTCTTTTAGAATCTATGATTGATTTACAGTTTGAAGGTATTACCACTTACCTTAATGGAGATAAGTACAAACCTACTAGAGCTAGGAATGGTAATGCTCATGCTTTTTTAAGTGCCCCATACGGAGTGTATAAAACAAATGATGGTTTTTTAGTAATTGCTTTAGCTTCAATCAAAGATCTAGGAGAAGCACTAGGAAGTAAAGCATTCACCAAGTATAAAAATCAAAAAACTTGGTTTGAAAAAAAGGATGATATTATGGAGTTGATCAATAACTGCTTAATAAAAGAAAATAGCTCATATTGGATTGAAAAATTAGAAGCAAAGGGTATTGTATGTGAAGAAGTTTTCAACCTTGAACAATTGATCCACCATGAAGGGTATCAAATATTAAATTTTGATCAAGTACTAACTTTAACCAATGGTGAAAAAATACATACAACACGGTGCCCTATTCGGATAAATGAAAATAAAATATTCTCTACAGAGGGGGCTCCAAGGGTAGGAGAACATACAGATCAAATTGCTAAAGAATTTAATTTATAACCATGAAGCCACTTCAAGATATATTAGTCCTAGATTTAAGCCAATACCTTTCCGGTCCTTCATGTACACTTAAGTTAGCAGATTTAGGTGCAAGAGTCATTAAAATTGAACGCCCTATAACTGGAGATGCAGGTCGAGAATTGTATCTATCGAATGTGGATATGAACGGAGAATCATCACTATTTAGAGTAATCAACAGGAATAAAGAAAGTTATTGTGCCGACCTTAAGAACTACTCAGAGAAGAAAAAAATATTAAAACTAATTGTAAAAGCAGATGTGTTGGTACACAACTTTAGGCCCGGTGTAATTAAACGATTGGGTTTAGATTATGATGCAGTAAAAGTATTGAATCCTTCTATTATTTATGGAGAAATCTCTGGTTATGGAAAAGAAGGCCCATGGAAGAAAAAGCCAGGACTAGATTTATTTGTACAAGCCATCTCGGGAGCGACATTTTTAAATGGGAATGCCAATAAAGGACCTGTTCCATTTGGTTTAGCTATTGCAGATATGATAGCTGGAGGTCATTTAGCACAAGGAATATTAGCGGGATTAGTGCAGAAAGGGATATCAGGTAAAGGTTGTAAAGTTTCTGTGAATTTATTGGAGTCAATGTTAGATCTTCAATTTGAAACAATTACCTCTTATTATCACGATGGAGGACAGCCAATTCAGAGAACGATTCAAAATAACGGGCACGCTTATCTAGGTGCTCCTTATGGTATTTATCAAACAGAAAATGGATACATAACTTTAGCATTAGTATCGATACCAAAGTTAGGAGAGTTGTTACAATGTTTTGATTTATTGGTCTATCAAGAAAAAAGTACTTGGTATGATCAAAGAGATATCATTAAACAAACGTTGGCAGATCACCTTAAAACGGAAACAACAGAATATTGGCTTTCAATTTTAGAACCTGCAGATGTTTGGTGTGCTGATGTAATGGATTGGGATAATTTGTTGAAACACGATGGATTTAAAGTTCTTCAAATGCTTCAAACTGTAACAATGAGTGATGGTTATAAGTATCAAACTACAAGGTGTCCTATCAAAATTGATGGGCGATTAATGACCTCAGAAAAAGGTTCACCTATTTTAGGAGAAGATACGGATAAAATTGAAGAGGAGTTTTTATAAAATATATGAGTGTATTCAACCATAGATACTTCTTGATGATTATCAAATCAATTATTCTGAGAAAGTACATTTGAATCAAAATTTCAATGATTTATAACTATCATAAACTAAATTACATTCTAATTAGTTCATCATAGGGTGTACTATCTAACAATTGATAGTAGCAGTAGCTAAACTTGAAATTATAATTCAAACTTCAAATGAATAATTGGTACAAAGAAATCAGTGAAAAAACGGATTCCATTTTACAACAAATAAAGGAGCATTCTTTTATTAAAGAACTGATGGCAGGGACTCTTCCAAAAGAAGTATTTTATTTTTATATCAATCAAGACACCATTTACTTGGCAGAATACAAAAAAGTATTGGCTCAGGTAGGTATTATGTGTGATGATGAAAATGATACACAATTTTTCTTAGGTTCTGCTACAGGTATTATCAATGTTGAAAATGCTTTACATCAGAATTTTTTAAAAGATGAGATGACAACAAATGAGGCCTCAATTACTTGCGAGCTCTACATTAGTTACTTGTCTCGGATGGTGCATACTACTTCTTTAGAAGAGGGTTTGGCAGCCGTACTTCCTTGTTTCACAATTTATAAACAGGTAGGTGATTATATTTTAGCCAATCAAAGTAATAAAGGAGAAAACCCATACCAAGATTGGATCAATACATATGGAGGTGAAGCATTTGCAAATTCAGTGAATAAAGCCATTGAAATCACCAATAAATATGCAAGTAAGGCATCGCCCGAAAGGTTAGAAAAAATGAATAAGGCTTTTGAAAAAGCATCGAAATTAGAATGGATGTTTTGGGATAGTGCATACAATAAAGAAGCATGGAAAATATAAAAACACCCTATGAAACGGTATTAACGATAGCTGGAAGTGATTCTGGCGGATGTGCGGGAATTCAAGCTGATATTAAAAGTATTTCTGCTTGTGGAGCTTATGCTGCATCGGTAATTACTGCGACAACTGCTCAGAATACTAAAGGTGTAACAGATATTCATGCCTTACCAATACCTCATTTAGAAAAACAATTAGAAGCTGTTTTTAGTGATATTGATTTTGATGCTATTAAAATAGGTATGCTTCATTCTTGTGAAGTGATCAATACAATCGCATCAAAATTGTCAGATTATAATGCTAAAAATATAGTAATTGATCCTGTAATGGTAGCCACCTCAGGGGATAAACTGATTACCGATGAAGCGATTGATTGTCTGAAGAAGTTTTTACCTAAAGCGACAGTAATCACACCTAATAAAAAAGAGGCAGAAATTCTTATTGGTCATGCAATCGATAAGGACAATTGTGAATTGACAGCCAAAGAAATAGGTAAAGAATTTAAAACATCTGTCTTACTTAAAGGAGGTTATTTAGATCCCTCTTCTGATAAGATGATGGATGTGTTGTACGAGCAGACTACCGATCAGTTACATCTAATAAACAATCCAAGAGTCATGACGAATCATACTCATGGAACTGGTTGTAGTTTATCTTCGAGTATAGCTACTTATTTGGCTAAAGGGTATCCTTTAGAAAAGGCTGTAAAAGAGGCATGTCTTTATGTGAATCGAGCAATTGCTGCTGGGAAAGATAAAGTTTTAGGAAAGGGCAATGGTCCTATCAACCATTTTGGATTGAAGTAAATAGAAAAAGAAAAATTGAATTTTAGATTAGCGACTAAATTTTGATTCATAAAAAAGCCTCTTGAATGATAAATAATCAATCAAGAGGCTTAATATATTAATGCTTTTTAGAAAGCGTTGGATTAGAAGTAAAGGTTAAGACCTACTAATAAACCTTCAGCTTTACCATTCTCCATACCTACGAAATCATTCGTCATGTTTTGGTTGAAGTAAGAAGCTTTCATCAAGATACCTTTTGTCATTTCGTAACCTAAACCTAACTCGATTTTGTCACCTTTGTATTCTTTACCAGCATCTTCAGCAGATAATTCAAGGTTAGAACCTACAGCATTGTAACGACCAGCGATATATACTTTAGGGTGGATTTGGTAAGTTAAGTCTAAAGTTACTTGGTTAACATCACCTTCGATCCAGTTTCTGTTGATGCTATGCTCACCCATTAATAATTGGTAAGAAGCTCTAGCTTGTAAGTTTTTCCAGTTGAAAGTACCGTCAACAGAGATGTTGTTTTCATTTCTTTGTTGAAGACCCATATCACCACCGAAGTCACCTTGGTTGAAGATTTGAGCTAATTCAGCACCTGCTCTGTTATTTTTGAATTGTTGAGAAGAAGTACCATCTTCTAAAGAAGTAACAAAACCAGCTTGGATAGCTAATTTAGTGTCTTCGTTGAAGTTGAATGCTTTATTACCTACTAATGATAATCTTGGAAGTCTACCTTTGTCTTGTCCTTGTGGAACTACTGCGTTACCAAATTTAGAAGCGAAGTCATGAAGACCGAACATTAAGAAAGATTCTTTGTCGTTAGCGTAGAAGTAAGCTTCACCAAATAATGCAGTACCGAAATCATCAATTAAAGTGTTAGAGATGAAAGGATTGTTTTTAGCGTTCGCGTTAGTAGTTCTGTAGTATTGGTTTGTAGAGAACATAGAGTTACCAATACCAGCTTTAATTACTAAGTGGTTGTTTAAGAAATCAGTAGCGTTACCACCTAATCCTAAAACATCATACTTTTGTACTTCTAAATAACCGAAACCAAAGTAAGTATCAGTGTGATGGTGTGAAGCCAACCAGATAGAAGAGTGTAAAGTAACACCATCAGCAATTCTTACTTTAAGATCTAAGTCACCAGCAGGAAGACGGAACCAATCAGTTACTTGTGCATCATAAGTATTACCCTCTCCATCAACAGCAGTAACACCTGTTTGGTTAAGACCTTGGTAGATTAGGTTTAAACCACCACCAATTTGGACTCTTCTTGAAGTTGTATCAGATTCAGTAACTTTTACTGGAGCTTGAGCGAAAGCAGACATTACAAATAATGACGCTACGATAGATAATAAAAATTTTTTCATTGTTTGTTCTATTTAAAATAGGTTGTGTTTAGCTAGGAGTAAATTATCAAAAAGGATAATTACAGATAAAAACTCCTGATTAAAATATATAAATTGAGATTTGCTTGGAGCAAATGAATAGACGATTTAGAAAGATGGATTAATTACCAAAAACTGCAGAATAAACGATAGTTACTTCATCACCAGTGGTAATTGTACCAAACATTGCAGTAGGAGGCTCTACAGAATACTCCGTCATTTTGAATGTGGTTTTCCCTTCGAAAGTTACATTATTGCCGCTAACGGATGAATTAGCTGTTAATGTTACTTCTTTAGTAGCTCCTGCAATAGTTAAGTTACCTTTAGCAGTAACAACTCCTTTAGCATCAACAGTAGTAGAAGTAGAAGTAAATAGGATATTAGGATTTTTATCTTCTTTCAGTGCTTTGAATATATTTTTATTCATTGCTCCTTTTCCAGATTCAATGCTTTTAACTACAAATGTAAGAGATAGGCTCTCTACAGAAGTTACTTTATTGTCTTCTACAGAAACTTGAGCAGATCCTGAAACTTGATTAACATCAGAATGCCAGTCGTGAAGCGAAGAAGTACCTTCAATAATTATTTTACTTTCTTTTGTCAGGCTTTTAATGTTTTGAGCATTGATAGAAGCAGATAACGATAGAAATAAAATTAAAGATGATATGATGAAGTTGGATAATTCTCTCATGATTAAAATTGATTGATTGAGTTGATAACAGATAAAAATATCTTTTAGTGTTTTGTTTGTGATTCAAATATGTAGGCTGTTTTTTTAAATCAAATAGTTTTTTTGTAAACAAGATTTAACGTTTACAGCCTTTATGAAAAATCACTTACGCATGGTGATGATCGTCAATTATTCTTCTTAACCTAAGTCACTAAATGATGAAAAATGAGAATATGAACGTTAAAACTATAGAAAAATATTGATCATTTATTTTTTGAGAAATAGAAGAGGTTTGTGATAATTGTAAAATAAGGGTGTATTTTTGATAAATATTAATAATACAGGTCTTTTATTGATATATTTATTATTAACAATGTGTTGTTTTCTAAATGTATTAACATTTACCTTCTTATTTTAAGAATGTCAAAAAATCATAATAGACTTTATTATCTTTTATCTTAAAAAGTGACTTAAGTCATGAATTAGAAATGAAGGTTTATAAACCAATATCGATTAAATACTATAAATAGAAAGAGAGTAGGCGAATTCTTTGATCAATTTAATGTAATGATCGGTAATTAGGGCTGTTGTTTAGCTAAAGTCATGTTTAAAAGGTGTGTATTCAAACTTTTTGATTTTATGTCAATTTATTGTCTAGTCTAAAATCTTTATAATTTCTGATTTTAATTTGATTTTGCATTGGAAATGAAACGAATTGAAATTATGAATACAAGACCTGTTTTATCATTATTTTTTAGTCTAATATTTTTTAGTTGTGTCACCTCTCCAAATCAGATTTTACAACAGCCTTTAGGTGTAGGATTAAATACCGAAGAAATTAAAGTTGAGGTTCAATCTTCGCCGGTGAAGACCATGTTGTTGGAGGTAGAATGTTTAGGGAATTATGCCAACTTAACAATAAAGTCAGAGAATGTTACTTTGGTAGACAACCTTGATATACCCCAAAAAGGAATTCAAACTTTTGAAATTCTAGTGGACTTTAAAAGCCTAGGAACAAAAAAAATTCAATTATTTAATAAAGGTTCTAAAATCAATATTCATCAAATAGCACTTAATGAAGCTGATAATGCCAGTATTCCGATGTTTGAAGATGTTTCTGAAGAATCGGGTTTTACAACTGAAGTAACCTGGAAATATGGAGGACCTTCCATAGGAGATGTCAATAATAATGGATACTACGATTTTGTTTTAAATAATCATGATAAAGTACCCGCAAAATTATTTTGGAATAATGGAGATGGCACTGTCACACAACATTCAGAAGAATTGAGGAGGTGGGATATTCATGGATCGGCTTTGGGTGATTATGACAACGACGGAGATCTTGATATTTTAATATCTCAAGGAGGAGGAAATGGAACTAACCCTCAACCACCTCATTTATTAAGAAATGATGGTGATCATTTTACAGTTGTTACACAAGAAGTGGGAATCACTTTAGGCTCAAGAGGGAGGTCTGTAAGATGGATAGATATGGATAAAGATGGAGATTTGGACCTGTTATTTATTAATGCACAAGGTTTAAATACATCAGATGGTCAGAGACATATCATTTATAAAAATAATGGAAATGGTACTTTTACAAATGTAAGAAGTGAAGGTATTGAAAGTGCAGATGCGGAAAGAGTTCTTGTCACAGATATTAATAATGATGGGGTTGAAGATTTAATCTTGTTTGAACCATTATCAATTTGGATAGGAAAGGGTGATTTTACTTTTGAGGATAAAACGAGCGAGTGGCTACCCAAAGATGTTCAGCATTTGGATTATATAACAGGAGCTACAGATATAGATCTTGATAATGATGGTTTCTTAGATCTTTATTTAGCTAGAGGTAAAACGTATTATCAAACGGCAAATAAATCGTATGATTTTGATCCCGTAGCCAATAGGTTAGATATTAGAGATGAAGGAAATAAAGCGATTACTTCTTTAGAGTTTGAAGCTGAAAGTGATATCACTATTTCTGGTATTTTCTTATGGTATCGTCTTTATGATGATGGTTTTCCTATTCACTTAGGCAAACAAAAACAAACTATTCAATCACCTAAAGAAGAAGATCAATTAGTAGTATCTCAAAAGATGGCAGAAGGCTGGCCTGAAGATCGATCTGAAAATGGCTGGTATTTAGGATATGTAGGAGATGGGAAATGGAAAATGGAATGGGTGAGGAATGATAATATTTATTGGGATGTAAGAATTTCCATTGATGGAGTTGCCAACGTTAATTCAAAATGGGATCCACAAAATAGAAATGTACAAGATATTTTATTAAAAAATGTAGGAGGTCAATTTATTGATGTTTCTGAAGCTTATAATATTCCAAAAGGTGGCAGTCACCAAGGAGTAACAGTAGGCGATTTTAATAATAATGGCTTTCAAGATTTGTATGTTTATCGTTTTGGATTTTTAAAAGGAAGAGTAACCGATTGGCTTCTACTTAATAATGGTCACGGAAAGTTTGATATTACTACGTCTCATAATGCGGTAGATCTTAACGATAAAGGACATGGAGACATGGGGCAGGCATTTGATTATAACTTAGATGGTAAAGTAGATTTATTAAGTGGTAGTGATAATTATGGGAAATGGTATCTCTATAAAAATAACACTAACACAGAAAACAACTACTTACAAGTTAGAGTAGGATATAGTGCAAAGAACAATATAGATCCTATGTCTGCAGTGGTGGAGTTATTTACAGCTCAACATAAATATAAAAGACGAGTTGCTTCAGCCGGAGAAATCCATTCACAAAGTATTTTAAATACCGTTCATTTTGGATTAGGTAAAGAAGTTCCTACTAAAGCGATCATCACTTGGAGAAATGGAGAGCAAGAAACTTTAGAACTTCAAGAGGCGAATAAAGTAGTAGTAGCAGGAAAAGAGAACATAAATTAATCATAAAAGTGTTGGTGATTTGAATGAATTAATCAGTGAAACATCAACAAGTAAGTGCTTAAATATAATTGATTACGTTTCTGATAAATGAAGGAGGCCTAAGGGTCTCCTTTTTTATATTAATTACTTTATCCTTAAGAGACTTCAATTAATAAAAGCTTGTTCACTAAAAAAACGGTCCTAAAAGCTAATTCTTCATTCCAAATGCGTAATTTTGCACGCTAATTATATTATAGTGGATACGTTAACTATAGCGTATTCATTTGGAGGGGATTACAACTCATGGATAAGAGATTTCAGATACACCGTTTAGATAACGGAATAAGAATAATTCATAGACAAGTCAAAAGCACTAAACTAGCACATTGTGGAGTGATTTTAAATGTCGGAAGTAGAGATGAAACTTTGGAACAACAAGGTATTGCTCATTTCTGGGAACATATGGCGTTTAAAGGCACTAACAAGAGAAAGGCTTATCATATTCTTAACAGTATTGATGCTGTTGGTGGAGAGTTAAATGCTTATACTTCTAAAGAGAAGATCAACTTTTATGCGTCGACTTTAGTAGAGCATTTTGAAAAATCGGTGGATATTCTATCTGATCTAACCTTTAATTCAAGCTTTCCGGTCAAAGAGATCAATAAGGAAAGGTCTGTGATATTGGAAGAAATGTCTTTGTATAGAGATGATCCTGCCGATGCTATTGGTGATGAATTTGATGAAATGATTTTTCCTAATCATCCTTTAGGTAGAAATATATTAGGAACAATAGATAGTGTCAATAGCTTTGAGCAACAAGACTTTTTCGAATTCATTCATCAAAATGTGAATACTCATGAAGTAGTATTTGCTTCGGTTTCTAACCTTGAGTTTGAAAAGGTGGTAGCTTTAGGAGAGAAATATTTTTCTCATATTCCAGAAGTGAAAAATGAGAAAAGTAGAATTCCATTTACAGGTTACCAACCCATTGTTGTTGAAAGAAAAAAGCCTATTACGCAATGTCATGTGATGATGGGAGCTGAAGCTTACGAACTGCATCACGAAAAACGCATGCCTTTCTTTTTATTGACCAATCTTCTTGGAGGACCAGCTATGAATTCTCGATTGAATTTAGGAATTCGTGAGAAGTACGGCTATGTGTATGATATTACGGCAGGTTCTTCTGCTTATTTAGACAGTGGGCAGTTTAGTATATACTTTGCTACTGAAGAAAAGAGTCTCAATAAATGCTTGAAACTTGTTGATAGAGAGTTAAGTAAGTTAAGAGAGAAGAAGTTGGGAGTGCAGCAGTTAAGAGCAGCTAAACAGCAAATCATGGGACAAATTGCCATGTCTGGAGAGTCGAACCTATCTATTATGTTGGGTATGGGGAAAGCACTTTTGGACAAAGAAAAATTTGAAACAATAGAAGAAGTTTTTCAGCAAATTAAGGACATAACATCAGAAGATTTACTTGATGTTGCCAACGAAATATTTGCAAAAGACCGTTTATCTACGTTGATTTACCGTTCAGAAATAAAACAATAAACCTCAATTAACGATTTTTTTATATTGAGGGTAACTAAGTGAATTATAACAGTGAAGAACATACGCGTTTTTTTATTTATTGGTGGTTCAGTATTCGCCATCAGTATGATTGTTTATTTTTACCAAATTTTTTACACTGCAAACATTTTACCGGGACAAAACAGAGAACCTGCTGTGATTAGAATCCCTCATGATGCAACGATAAAGAATGTAACTGATACTTTACAGAAATATGATCTTATTTCTGAGTTGGTACCTTTCCGTTTTGTTAGTAAAGCGATGAAGTACAACGAAAATATTAAACCGGGTCTGTATGTTTTACAGCCTAATATGACAAATATTGAAGCGGTAAGATATTTAAGATCAGGCGCACAATCACCGACAAAAATCACATTCAATAATGCACGTACTTTAAAAGATGTTGCAGATAGAATTACTCCAAGGTTAGAAGTTACTCCTGATGAAGTATTGGATGCTATTTACGATAAAGAATTACTTCTTTCTTTAGGACTTGATAGCATGACTGTAAAAGCCATCTTTATTCCGAATACCTATGAGGTGTATTGGACATTGTCTGCCAAGAATTTGGTAAGAAGAATGAAAAAGGAATATGATAACTTTTGGAACGATATAAGAAAACAGAAAGCTGAGAAATTAGGTCTCACACCTTATCAAGTAACTGTTTTAGCTTCTATTGTTGAATCGGAAACAATTAAGGTAGATGAGATGCCTAAAGTAGCTGGTTTGTATGTGAACCGTCTAAATAAAGGTTGGGCACTACAATCAGACCCTACAGTAGTTTTTGGTTGTGTAGAAGAAGGTGTTGTAGCAGAGTTTACTGATGTAAAAAGGGTATTGAATAAACATCTTGAGGTAGATTCTCCTTATAATACTTATAAGTATTCTGGTTTACCTCCTGGACCAATTAGAATTCCATCTACACAGGCTATTAATGCGGTATTAAATGCAGAAAAGCATAGATATATGTATATGGTTGCTTCTGATGATTTTTCAGGATACCATCATTTTTCAAAGACATTAAGAGAGCATAATATTTATGCCGCTAAATATCAAAGAGCTTTAAATAAAGCTCGTGTTTATAAGTAAATACAGTTAATATCTAAATAGAAGAAAGGGAACATTTAATGTTCCCTTTTTTTCTGAAAATATTTTATCTCGAAAATTGTATTATCCCCATTTTTTAGAAATGACCTGAAGGTATTATAGAGCTTAATTCATTGTTTAAATGAATGTTTTTGTCATTACCTAAATATGACATTTAGACAAGTGAAAAATTTACTCAAACTTCACGCAGCAAACAGATCTTATACCATTCACTTTTTCAATCTTCTCCATTTTACCTGTTTTTTCACAAAGAGAAAATGTAATTAAAGAAGCAGAGTCTTGATTACCCACAACCAATATTTTTCCATCGGATGAGATTTCGAAATCTCTGGGTGTAATTCCAAGTGTAGGCACATCGTCGATTAATTGTAGATTTTCTGTTGCTTCATCAAATTTTAAGATGGCAATACTATTGGTACTTCTCACACCACAATACACAAATTGTCCACATTTTGATATTTTTATTGCAGAAGCAGAAGCCTCATTATTATGATTTTGTGTCATAACAGAGACATTTTTAATCCATTGCCAAGCATCATTTTCCCATTTTAAAAGACTGATTTCTCCTGTCATTTCATTGGAAACAAAACTGAAATTGGCATTCGGATGTTGTACTAAGTGCCTCGGTCCACCACCTGAAGGAACACTTATTTCATTCATTTGTTCGAACTGATTATTGTGATATTTCAAACAATAAATCTTATCATTTCCTAAATCGATCAGTTGTAAAAGGTCATGAGCTTCATCATAGTAAGCCAAATGAGCATGAGGACCTTCTTGTCGATCTTTATTGATACTACCTCCTTGATATTTTATGTTTTGAGAATAAGGGAGAGGAAGACCATTTTCATCCAAATTGTATTTTAAAAAGTTACCTGTTTGATAACAACTCACTATTAAACAATCGTACTTTTTGATATGTAATATATGACATGGTAACCCTCCATTTATATCTAAAGATCTTATCAATTCTAAATGCCCCAAATTTGTTTGATAACAGTTCAGTTTGGGTTTTAATGATTGTAGTCTTTCTTGAAAAGTGTATATTATTTGATGTCTTAGGTTTAGAGAAAAATACCCTGGATTAATCGCTTCAAAACTTTGTAATAATGTAATTTTAGAAGTTTCATTATTGATACTGAAGTATTGAATACCTATACCGTCACCTGACAATCCAGGTCCGACATGTTCTGTATAAGAAGAAGTATAAAAATTCATTTCATTAAGTTTATTTTGTTGATTTTAGCTAATATTTTTTTGATTTGAAATAGATTGATAATCTTTCAAAAATACTAATGGATTTACACCCTAAAATAGGCCTAATTTCTTATTTTTGTTAAAACTAATTGAAACATATGACTACTTATAACTCTCCAGCCTTAGACAAAGGATTAGATATATTAGAATTTTTATCAGCACAGTCGGTGCCTCAATCTCAAGCAGAAATTGGGACAGGAATTCAACGTAAACCCAATGAGATTTACCGTATGTTGGTGTGTCTAGAGGAGAGGGGTTATATTAATAAAGAACCTATTTCAGGAAAATATCAGTTGACTCTACGATTATTTCAATTATCTCATCATCACTCTTCAATTGATTATTTGGTAAAAGCATCAATGCCATATTTGGAACAGCTTTCTCAGACAATAAATCAATCATGTCACCTCAGTTTTTTCTATCAGAATAAGTTATTGATTATTTGTCAGGCAAAGAGTATGACTCCCATATCTTTGTCTGTAGAGGTAGGCGGAGTTTTTCCAATTACGCAAACCAATTCTGGTAAAATTATTTTAGCCAATAAATCAGTTTCAGAAAGAAAGCAAATTTTAAAAGCCTCAGATGATTATCAAGAGTTATCAAAAACAGAGAAAGCTGAACTTGATAAGGAGTTTTTAGAACTGAAAAAACTAAAATGTTTTGTTCAAAAAAGTACCTTAACAGAAGGGGTTACTGACTTTGCCGCTCCAGTGTATGATATCAATAACGAAGTGATGGCTGTATTAGTAGTTTCTGGTTTAACATCACAATTAAAAAATGTATCTCAGGAAGATATTATTAAAGAAATATTACATACCGTTGATGCAATTAATGTTTCTATTGGAGGTGTATCAAGTGATAAAAATTAACCCCGAAATGATGTAAAGAACATCAGATCGAGGTATAGATAGTGTAACGTCGTAGGTTCTACAGTAGTCAAATAAGGTAAATCTTTAATGACGCTCAAATACTATCAATTTTAAGAAAAAGAACTTTTATAATTTTCTCTCTTATTAATTAGAGAATATAATTACCCTTTTTTCTTAGCTAGTAATATATGGTCACAAACCAAAACCAATTCTTCTTTCTGATTGAACACTTCAACATGTTCAATCACCTGACCTAATTCTGGTTTTTTTGATTCTGTCTTCTCTGAAATGGTTACTTTAACATGGATAGTGTCATTAATATGTACCGGTTTTATAAAACGTAAGCGGTCATATCCCTTAGAGAATGCTTCAGGATTAATTTCCGTAGCCGTCATTCCTATTGCGACACTAAACGTTAATGTACCATGTGCAATACGTTCCTTAAACGGTTGTGTTTTACACCATTCCGCATCCATATGATGTGGAAAGAAGTCTCCTGTCTGACCTGCATGTACAACAAAATCAGTTTCAGTAATTGTTCTACCAAGAGTTTCTCTATAATCTCCTAGTGTATAGTCTTCGAAAAATTGAGATTTTATATGCATAAATGTCTTTTTTTTAATCAAACTATCTACCCATCCATCCGCCATCAACAAGCATCACGGCACCTTGCATGTAAGCACTTGCTTCTGAACAAAGGAAAACAACTGGGCCGGCAAAGTCTTCTGGTTTACCCCAACGTCCTGAAGGAATACGTGCTAAGATTTGTTCCGATCTAACAGGGTCGTTACGTAAAGCTTCGGTGTTATCAGTATTGATGTAACCTGGTGCGATTGCATTTACATTTACACCTTTTGATGCCCATTCATTCGCAAAAGCCATAGTCATTTGACCTATTGCTCCTTTTGATGCAGCATATCCAGGGACAGTAATACCACCTTGGAACGTTAAAAGTGATGCAGTAAATACTACTTTACCAGAACCACGAGCAACCATTTCTTTACCAATTTCACGCGTTAAAATGAATTGAGCATTTTGATTTACTTCAATCACTTTATCCCACATTTCATCTGGGTGTTCTGCCGCAGGAGCTCTTAAAATAGTACCTGCATTGTTGATTAAAATATCAATAACTGGGTGGTTTGCTTTTACTTCTTTAATAAAAGCATAAAGAGATGCACGGTTAGAGAAATCACATGTGTAAGCAGAGAACTTACGTCCTAAAGCTGTCACTGCTTTTTCTACATTACTACCTGTTTTTTCTAGCGAGGCACTCACACCAATAACATCAGCTCCTGCTTCTGCTAATGCCACTGCCATACCCATACCAATCCCTCTTTTACAACCAGTAACTAAGGCTACTTTCCCTTCTAAACTAAATGTATTTAAAACGCTCATTTTTATATTTTTTCTATTGATGTAATATTATTGACAGTCCACTAAGAATTTCATTCCTGTTGGATTCTTATCGATGTCTTCAAAAATTTGTTGAATTTCATCCAGTGGTTTTGTACCAGTGATGATTTTATCGAAGTTGTAATTATTGTCAGTAATTAATTGAATCGATTCTTCGTAGTCTTCTTTTTCGTAGACACGAGCACCGATCAACTCTAATTCTTTCCAGAAGAATTTGAATAAGTCTACCGGTTTTTTCTCACCATGAATGGCCACCATTACAATACGTCCCCTTATACCAGCAACTTCAGTCATAACATCTAAAGATGCTTGAACACCTGCTACTTCAAAGACAACATCAGCTAACCCACCTTCTGTTTGTTGATCGACATAAGCCACAAGATCTGTATTGATAGGATTCACTACCTCAAAGCCCATTCCCTCAGCCATCTTGATTCTAGCATCATTTACTTCAGAAATAATGACTCTAGCACCTTTACTTTTTGCCACCATTGCTACAAGTAAACCGATAGGGCCGCCACCAAGAACAATGGCAACTTCTTCTTTTTTCAGTTTACTCATACGAACATCGTGACAAGCAACAGATAGTGGTTCTATAAGTGCTGCTAATTTAAGGTCTGTTTCCTCTTTTAGTTTATGCAGTGTAAAAGCAGGTACATTCCAATATTGTTGCATCGCACCAGGACTATCAATTCCAATAAATTTAAGAGCCTTTGCTATATGACTATGACCTTTATCTGATGCAGTTTCACCACGATTATCTAATGGACGAACAGTAATTTTCTCACCTACTGCAAACCCTTTAACATCTTCGCCAATGGCATCTACAGTACCAGACATTTCATGACCTATGGTTATGGGAATATTTACACGTTTATCCATCATACCATGATAAATATGTACATCTGTACCACAAACGCCACAATAGGCCACTTTAATTCTTACTTCTCCTTTAGCGGGAGCTTCTAATTCTTTTTCTATTACTGAAAAAGTTTGATTTCCTTCGTATAATGATGCTTTCATTGCTCTATTATTATTTCTATATATTTTATGTCACCAATGTTGAGCTTTTTTATGCCTTTGATTTTTTTGAGTAGGAATTAAGCCAAACAATTTGATGTATTATATTGATCCATATTCAGGTTTCACTCCACCCATATCACTCGACTTATAAGCTGCTTCAACTACATGCATAGTTTTTAGAATATCTTCTACAGAAGTATCTAAATGATCTGATTCACCATTAGCATAACAGATTAAAGAAGACATCGTACCGATAAAGGCATCAGGGAACCATGACCCTTCTAATTGCTTAGATTTCCATTCTGGTTTTTTACCTTCTTCAATGATACAATACTCAAAAGCATCAGGCACACTATCAGGATAGTTCATTAAAAGACCCATTTTTGCATAAATTGCCCCTTTAGTACCTTCCCATTTTACATAACTTTCTTGGTGATCAAATCCGAAAATATGATCATGGTTTGTACTTACTAATGCTCGAACATCTTCAGCATATTCCATAATTACATTGGTACGAGTAGATGACATGGCTTTGGCGGGATGTTTCAACGTTTTTGCCATTATCCCTGTAGGATCGCCTAAGAAAGATCGCACTAGATCGATATGATGAATACTATGTTGTTGGATTTCTAATCTTGGATGATGTACCACATTCGGGAAGATTTCCCAAGGAGTGTATACCGAGACTTTAACCTCCATATCATATATTTTACCTATGTGCCCTTTTGTGATTAGGTCACGCGCCGCCATGATGTAAGGAGCGAAACGCAGCTGACAGTTTACAGCTGCTTTAAGTTTCTTTCTTCTACATATTTCGATGATTTTTTTAGTTTGCTCAAAGTAATCACCTAAAGGTTTTTGAATCAATACGGCGGCGCCATCAGGTAACTTTTCTAATGTAGCTTCAAACTGATTAGGCATTAATGTTAGGTCAAAAACAGCATTTTCTGGAGCTTTAGCAATCGCATCATCAATGCTATCAAAAACTCTTGGAATATTATATTTCTCTGCTATTTTTTCAGCTCTTTCTTTGGTTCTATTAGTGATGCCATATACTTCAAATCCAGCTTTTCTATAAGCGGGCATATGTGCATCATTTACAATACCACCAGCACCTATAATAATGATAGGGCGAGAGGCTTTCGGTAAGGTATATTGATAATCTATTTCCATTTTCATACTGGTTAGTTATTGACTAATTGAAGTTGATTGACTTTAATTTGAGCCTTTGATAAAATGCTTTCAATCGTTTCATCGGTATTGATTACTTTAAGCACTAGCTCATCAATTATATCAGCTACCTGAGACCAATTGTTCATTCTTGGTAGTGATTCGGTATTTTGATGTAGTTCTTCAAGCTTATGATAATAAGGAATTTCTTCGTTTACTTTTGGACTTCTCCAAGTAGAAATTCGACATCCAATTCCACCTTCTAACGTAAGTAGTTCATCATTTTTTACAGATGTAGCGAATTGGATAAAGTCATATGCCAATTGTTGCTTTTTACTTCCAGCACCAATTACATACATCCAATAAGCATTTAAGGAAACACCTTCTCCTCCTTGGCCAGCAGGAATATAGGCTACATCTACTTTCCCTTTTACTTTTGAATCTGGGTTTACTTCACAGTTTGCGGCAAACCCAAACCAGTTAACACTCAAAGCAAGTTCACCGTTGGCAAAAGCAAGACCAGCTTCTACTGAATCAAATTCTCTAGATTTAGGATGTATAGCATCTTTATTTTGTAGAGCTTTTCTGTAGAATTTCATACCATCTACAGTTGCTTTGGAGTGTAAAACTACTTGATTGTTTTCTGTAATTAATTGTCCACCTCTAGTCCATAATTGGAGACAAAAATCAAAAACAGTATTATGTCCATCAGGGTAGGCGGCAAAGGTAGTTCCGTATAAATTTTCTGATGGGCGGTTAAAAAAAGTAGCCACTTCCATCAGTTCATCCCAAGTAGAAGGGACAGTAAGTTCTCTATTATATTTTTTCTTAAATACTTCTTTTTCTTTTGGATCTTCAAACAAGTCGGTTCTATACATCAAACACTCAGGGCCATTATGAAAAGGTAATCCTACCACAGATTTTTCAAAACGTTGTTTCCCTAAAAGAGATGGACTCCAAGCCGTTTCAATTACTGAAGGATCATTTCCTATAAAAGGCATAAGATCAATAATAGATTTAGTACTAAATGCTTCAGTGATCCAATCTGTATTCATTAATGCAATATCCCAATCACCATTTTTTAACCCATAATTTTTTAAGGTTGTATCGTAAAGAGGATGCAAGTCCAGTGGTACTGCTTCTAATTCAACATCGCATGATCTTTGAGAACAGAAGTCGCTCCAAATCTTTTGAAGAGCACTTTCAAAAGGACCAAACTTACGAACAGCAATTCTCAATTTTTCCTTCATGATCAAGAGTGTTTAGTTCATTCAATATTTTCTGAGTATGTTCTCCAATAGCAGGTGATCCCAGTGGAGAAGTAAGGTATTCTCCATCAATTTTAATAGGGCATCGAGTGGTTTTATATTCAAAACCATCACCCATTGTTACATTTTGGATCATATTTAGTGCTTTAAAACCTTCATGGTTAAAAAGGGTATCCCAGTTCAATACATCGGCACACCAAATATCGGCAGGTTCTAAAATAGATAACCAATGTTCTGTTGTTGCTGTTAGAAGATGGTTTGCTAGTATATTTTTGATCTCATCTCGTTGTGTAAACCAAGTATCCGATTCTGGATAATTCTTTAATGATGAGCAACTTAATAATTCTCCAAGTACAGGGATTGCCCCCATAGCTAAAGCCAAGTGTCCATTTTTAGTTTCATAAACCCCATAAGGAGCACCCAAATAGGCGTGAGCATTATTACTAGCAGTACGGACTGTTGGTTCACCACCATCGTGATAAAAAGTAGTGATCGTTTCGAATTGGAAATCAAGAATAGACTCCAACATACTTACAGATACTTTACTACCTTGTTTGGTTTTGAACCTTTTGATTAAGGAAGCGATAATGCCTTGTGCTAAGTGGGCACCGGCTAAAATATCAACAATTGCAATCCCCATAGGAACAGGACCTTTATCGGCGTTCCCACTTAACCAAGTTGCACCTGATAATGATTGTAATAAAAGATCTTGTCCGGGTTTAGCAGACCAAGGACCTTCTGATCCATAACCAGAAATATCTCCATAAATGATAGAAGGGTTCGTACGTTTTATCGTCTCATAGTCTAAACCTAGACGTTCGATTACTCCAGGTCTAAAGTTGTGTACTAAAACATCTGCTTTTGCGATAAGTTTTAATACTTTTTCTTTATCATCTAACGATTTTAAATCTGCTTGAAAACTTTCTTTATTTCTATTGATAGCTCTAAACACAGAAGACTCTCCATTCAGCATTACATTGGAAACATAAAGCTGACGGCAAATATCACCTGTTTCGGGGCGTTCAACTTTAATTACTCTCGCTCCTAAATCTGCTAATCTTAAGGTAGCTGATGGAGCAGACAAAAACTGGCTTAGATCAACTACTAATATATCTTTTAATGGAAGCATATTTTTGTCTTTATAAGTTAAACTCTTGTGTAATTGCATCTGTATCTTGTCCTACTCTTGGAGCAGGTTTAGAAGCAAAAATTCTCTCATCATTTAAACGAATTGGGCAACGAGTGGTATGAATGAACTCACCGGTATCAAGCGGAAGCTTCTGATCCATTTTTAATACCTTATATGCCTCGTGTTGCATCAGTTGCTCGTAGTCAAATACGGCAGAACACCAAATACCTTGGGGTTCGAAAAGAGCCAACCATTCTTGAGTAGTTTTTTGAGCAAGAAGTTCATGAAGTACCTTCATAATTTCATCACGCTTGGTAAAAGTTTCCTCTTCTGAGTAACCTCTTAATCGATCTGAATTTAATACTTCTATTAACTTTGTAAATCCACCCATTGCTAAAGAGATATGACCATCTTTTGTGGCATAAACTCCATATGGAGCACTCAAGTAGGCATGTCCAGAACCTTTTTCAGCACGCTGTGGAAGTTTATTTCCATCGTTGAGGTAAGTAGTAATTACTTCAAACTGAAAGTCAAGCATAGATTCTAATAAACTGACTTCTACTAATGCACCTTTTTGTGTTTTAGCACTTCTCAATAAAGCAGCTAAAATACCTTGTGTCATATGTGATCCTGTGATGATATCAGCGACCGCCAACCCGAAAGGAGTAGGGCCGTCGTTTTTATCGCCTGTAAGGTGTGCCAAGCCCGACATACACTGTACTAAAAGGTCCTGTCCGGGTTTCGCAGACCAAGGACCTTCAGCACCATAACCAGTAACAGTCGCGTATACAATTTGTGGGTTGATCGCCTTGACAGTAGGATAGTCCAACCCAATTTTTTCCATCACACCCGGACGGAAGTTGTGGGTCATCACATCTGCTTTAGCAATTAATTCTTTTACTTTTTGTAAATCTTCAGCATCCTTTAAATTAGCGGCATAAGATTCTTTATTTCTATTGAGCGTATGGAAAACTAAGCTGCTTCCATCTACTCTTAAATTTTTTATGGCAATTTGACGCCCTGCCTCTCCATGATTAGGACGCTCAATTTTTATAACACGAGCTCCTAAATCAGCCAAGCGTAAACCTGCTGAAGGTCCAGCTAAAAACTGACAAAATTCTAACACCAAAAGGCCTTCTAAAGGTTTTGAACTAGTCATTTTGAGAAAGAGATTTAATGTATAACTCGTTTAATTGCTTAAGAAGTGATTTAGGATCTCCACCGTTCATCATGTATTCTCTGATTGGAGCACCGGCTCTATCTTGGAAATACATATGTCCATTGTATCTTGGTCTTAAAAATGCTCTGTCCAAGGCAGGTAATGTATCACTAAAAAAGTCTAAGCACTTGCTATTTACTTTCTGATCAGTCCAAGCTTTTCTATGGCCGGGTTGCCCTCCATTATCGAAAAATATTCCTTTCTGTACATCTAAAGAACCTGCAAACTCTAAAAATTGAGAAGCCATTTCTTTTTCTTTACATTTTGATGATAAAGCCAATCCGGTTCCTCCTAGTGTACTTATTAATTTTTGATCACCAATAGCCACCAAATCATGATATTTTAAAGGTACACGAGCATAGCCATCACGAGAGTAATTAGTATACCCATATCCGAAAGGAGCATAGACATAATTATCTGTTTTTGTCATTGCTTCACAGACTTTGATAGGGTTCCAATCGTAACTTTCTTTATTGATATTTTCACCTAGATCACGTAGCATTTGAAGAGCAGTTAATCCCACTTTTTCTGATACTACATATTCTTGAGATTCACATACATTTTCTCCTAGTGTAGAACATACCATGTAAAAACTCATCAAAGTATCTTGAGGGATACCAGGGATAGCCACTTTACCTGTTTTAGATAATTCAACCAAATCATCCCAAGTTTGAGGTAGTTTAAACCCTTCTTTTTCTAGTAAATCAGGACGACTTGAAGCAACGGGAGTTGCTGCATCGATAGCCAACGCCCATTGATGATTATTGTAACTATAACTTTCATGAGATTTACCCACGGAGTTTTCTTCCAAATCTTTCATTAATGATTCAGAAAGTAAAGTATCTAAAGGCATTATTACTTGAGTACGAGCAGCAAATCCAGCCCAAGGATGATCTATGATTAAAAAGTCATATCGTTCAGCTAATTGATCTATAGGTTCATCTGCAAATGCTTGTAATGATCTCTTTTCCCATGAAATCTGAACATCAGGATATAATTCTTCAAAACGTTGTGAAACTGCTACAATAGAAGTGAATCCTCTACTGTGGTTCCATGTAATACCTTTTAATTTTTTCATTTCAATGTATATCTTATTGTTGTGTTATATCAGATTAATGACCTACTGCAAATGTTTCCATACTACTTCCGTATGTCATAATTAAGAAGGATGCGATCAATACCGCCAATGCAAAAAGAAGAGTGTTGTAAGTACGTTTAGATACTTGAGACCATTCTTGCATGAGAATGCCTAAGATGTAACTAAAGAAAATGAGCATAGACATGTGGATTACCCAACTTGCAAATTTGAAATCACCCATTCTAACATGAGCAATATTGTAGAAGAAGAATTGTCCATACCATAAGGCTCCACTTACGATTGACATAAAGAAGTTTTTACCTATTGTTTTTGATCCTAATCCTTTAACATCAACTATTTCTTTCAGTGTTTTTTGTTTGATACCTACTACTACAAACCATACAAGGTTAGTAGCAAAAGCACCCATTGTAGATAGCATAAGGTTGGCATTACCTTCAAAATAACCTGCACCGTGTTGTCCTGCAATTTCTGCGATTGGTGCACCTACTTCTAAAGAGATACCAAATACTGCAGATAATACACCTGCGATAAGCGTTAGTATAAAACCTTTCTTCATATTAAATGAAGGTTGGTCTGTAGTTTCTAAGTTTAAAGCTTTAAGGTCTTTTTCTTTTCTATATCCTGAAACACCACAAAGGCTAATGCCAATAAGAGAAACAAACATTCCAAAGTAAATGATGTTACCTCCGGGTTCATGAAATTTTGAGATAAGTTCCCCGTGCATTATTAGCGGAACAATGGTTCCTAAAATGGCAGAAATACCTATAGAGATAGTATAGGTAAGTGAATAACCAATTTCTTTAATGGCATATCCAAAACACATGCCGCCAAATCCATAAATAGTACCCAATAAAAAAGCATTGAAAACGACTTCAGACGGTGATTCTAAGAATACCTCCCATAAATCTGGTACAGTAATGTAGCCTATTATTAAAGGGAAGATAAACCAAGCAAATGTAGCCTGAACTAACCAATAGGAGTTCCAATTCCATTGTTTCACTTTCTGAAAAGGAACGTAACAGGTTGAAGCTGATACGCCACCTACTGCATGTAATAATGTGCCTATTATTGGATTTTGCTGCATTGTGTATTTCAAATATGAATGAATGTTTTAAATATGAATGCAATAACCCATTTTATATTTAAAGCACAAAGACAAATGTATTTGTTACACATTTACCCCCTTTAAATGCATAAATACTTCAACTTTTACCCCTCCCATTTGAATACTTGTATAATAGTTAAGGAAGAATATTTACTTCAATTAATTCTATATATTTTAGGAAGGTTTCTATATTTGTTATCACTTTAATAATACTTTAGTGGAATTCAAGGAATGAAAGATGAAAGAGATAAAGAACAGGAAGAGTTAGCAAATCATGTTAAAATATTTCCTGATGGAGAATTTAAGCTAAAGTTTAAAGATGAAGATGCTGTCTGTAGTATGGATGTGGCTTACACTGAGGATTGTGCTTTTGTATCCTGTGATATTATGCGAGGAAAAACAGGAGAATGGATTAATACGTTTGTGACTATTCATGAATTACCAACTACGCCTTATCAGTCAGGTTATTTTGCTTATTACGAAGGTCCTTTATTATTGGAATGCCTTCAGGTTTTAAATAAAAGATTAAAACTAACTCCTGCTTTGGTAATATTAGATGGACATGGATTGGCTCATCCAAGAAAATTTGGAATTGCTTGTTGGCTAGGGTTGAAAATTAATATCCCAACTATTGGTGTGGCAAAGAAACCCATGATACCACACCAAATGGAACTGGGTAATGGAAAAGGTAGTATTGCTCCTTTACTCCTAAATGATGAAGTAGTGGGTGTAGCTTTCAGATCAAATAAAGGAGTGAAACCTATTTATATATCGCCAGGCCATTTAATAAGTCTAGATGCAAGTATACACTGGATAAAAAAGTTTCATGGCGAATACCGCATTTTTGAACCAATCCGAAGGGCAGATCAAGCAGTGAGGTTAGCAGCAAAAGGAGAGGTAGGAGAGTATGATTTAATAGATTAATATTCAATACTAACCTCAAAAAGAACGACAGGTACAAAACCTTATAATTGGTATTTGTCTAAAATTATTACAAGTAAATGGGTAAAGATCTCCGATAAATAAAGTGAATTATAAGCATTAACTATTATTGGTTTAAAAGATATTATAGAAAGGGTAATATTTGCAGGGTAAATCTATTCAATCAAACTAAATATCTGCTCTTCTGTCTAATGGAAATCAGATAGCAAACCTAATTGTAAATGAAAATCTTAAGCCAATTTTTTTTGGTACTTTTAGTAGTATCTATTCAAAACATATATGCCCAAAACTTGTGGGTAGAAGCCAAAATTATTACGAATGAAATGGATACTTTATCAGGGAAAATTCTTGATAAAGGATGGCCTAAAACACCTCAATCAATAGAGTTTATTTCTAATAAAGGAACTGAAACTGTGTTAACCCCTCAAAACACTAACGAAATTATTAGTAGTGAACTAACATTATGGTCACAAGCTATTGATCATGAAATTAGTGTTACAAGCAGTTTAGAGTATATGTCAGATGAATCTGAAGTGGATGTCAAAAATGAACAACTTTTTGTTCAAAAACTTATTGGTGGAAGTAGGCCTTTATATCAATATAAAACTACCTCAAAATCTAATTTTTATATTTTAGAAAAGGGACAACCTGTTCTTCTAAAGTACAAGGTGTATAAAAAGGATATCAGTAAAACTAGTTCTGTTAGTTATGTAAAAGCATACAATAAGGTGTATTTAGGACAATTGGCTTATTATTTTAGAGGACACGATAAAGTAGTTGCTGAGGTAAAAAATACAAAGTACCATATTACATCATTACAAAAATTATTTAAAATTTATCAAAAGGAAGTAGGGGAGACAGAAGTAATTGATATTGTAAAGATGAAATTGAAATTTGGTGTGACTTTAGGGAAAACATCTTCTTCTATTAATTTTGATGGTAGTGCTCAACCAGTAGTCAAAGTAGATAATTATAGTACATCTTCTTCTTTTTATCCAGCCATTTCTTTAGATGTAATCTTACCTGTGAAAAATCAAAAATGGTCTATTTATAATGAATTTGGTTTGATTGATTCAGAGTATTCTGGTCAATACACTTCTTCTCATTATACTCATGATATTATGTTGAAGTTTAATTACTTTCAAATGATAAATATGGCCAGATATACATTTCACTTATCTAAGTATTCTAAGCTTTTTATCAATTTTGGTTTAACTAATTCTTTCTTGACAAGTTCTAAAACAGAACGTTGGGTAAGTTATAATTTAGAAAATAGACCTGCAGAATTAGAAGATGCTTTTATTGATGCAGATCCAAAATCTCATTCTCTTGGGTTAATTGGAGGATTAGGCATCAGGTTTTATAGATTAGGATTTGAGTATAGATATGAAAGTAATGGAGGGCCTTCTCCTTGGCCAGCTGTGAAATCCACTATAAATAGAAATTATTTTGTGGTCAACTTTCAAATAAACTAATTGATGAAAACCAAAAAGAGGAAAAATGAACAGTTTATTTTTCCTCTTTTTTTGCTATATCAGACCAATTTAATTTCGAGAATTTTATTGCAATTTGTTTGGTAATTTTAGTTCGCACAGTTCAATGTTATTACTTCAAATTAACGAACAGACACTATAGTTTGATCGAATAAAAAATAATTAGAATTAATATTTAAACGAAATTTTTTATTGTAAGGGCAATTTCATGAATATAATCTAATGAATTTGTTTTTTAGTTATGAATTATTGAATTTTTCCACAATCTATACAATCTATTATAAAAATGAGCTTAACGAGAATAAACCTAATTTTCCTACATTTTTTACTTTTTACTTCATTAAATAGTTGGGGTGAAAGTTGGAATCATCAACATATTGATGAAAAAATTCATGTGACCAATAACCATGAAACAATGCCAGTTTATTTACATGGAGATTTAGCATCAGATTATCTAATACTTGTTGTGCATGGCGGGCCAGGAAGTGATGTGAAAGAGTACCGTGAATATTATAATGGTAAAAGTGGACTTCAGCTTTTAGAAGGTAAATATATTGTAGCTTATTGGCAACAAAGAGGTGCTGGAGAATCGAAAGGAATAGATGATACTAAATATTATTCTATAAATCAGTATGTATCTGATCTTGATCATGTGATAGATACTATGAAATCGATTTATCCTCACAAAAAAATAGTTTTATTTGGACATAGCTGGGGGGGGACTTTAACTTCATCTTATTTACTTTCTGAGGAACATCGAAAGAAAATTGATGCCTGGATAGATGCAGCAGGAGTAAGTGATGGAACTCATTTATTTGAATATGCCTATAACGATTTAACATCAGCAGCTAAAAGGTATATTGATGCAAATCAAAATGCTGAGTATTGGAATCATCTACTCAAAATGGTTAATGTGCAGAATGCTTTAATTTTGTCTTATTCTGCTATGGCAAATATTCAGGATGCAGCTAATTATGTTGATATCCAAAAATTAAAAATGACAAAGAGAGGAATAAAAACAAATCAATCTTTATTTCCAGAAATAGTTCAGACTAATAATAATCCGTCTTTGAAAAATTTTACTAAACCTGTTTTATTGATTTGGGGGAAATATGATTATTGTGTGTCCAAGAAAATAAAAAGTGACTTAAAAAACTATTTATCTGCTACAAAAGTAACAGATGTAGAATGTAGTCATTCTGGACATTTTATGATGTTGAACGAACCTTCATTTTTTGCTTCGGAAGTTGATAAGTTTATTAAAACATTATAAAATTTGGTGATGGTGATCACTTGTTTTTACTTTGTTATTCAGTAATTTTGAATCATTCTAAATAATAAATCGCTTCAATCTTTGATTGTAAGTTGATTCAATCGTTTATCCAATATTACTTTCAACATGAAAACATCTTCAATTTTAAAAGAGGTAGCATTCGATGCACAAAAGCCAGTAATTAATGTACTTTTCGAGACTGATTTTACTAAAGAGATCAGAATAGCGATGCATCAAGGTACAGTGATGAAAGAACACAAAACAAAATTTCCTATAGTAGTAGAATTGGTAGAAGGGAAAGTTGACTTTGGTGTTAATAATGAAATTCTACATTTAACTAAAGGTGATCTATTGGCATTAGATGGTAGTGTACCTCATAATTTGGAAGCATTAGAGAATAGTATCATTCGACTTACTCTAACGAAATACGATACTTCTGATAGAGTGAAATCCGTAGCCAATCAATAATAAAAACAATAAAAAAAGAGCCACAATTTGCTGAGAAATTGAGGCTCTTTTTATTTAAAGCTGAATTAATACGATTGTAAAACAACTACGGATCTAGGGTTTAATTCTCTCGAACCTGCTGTTACAATTGGTGCTTCTTCATATTCAAATATATCTTCAGGAGATTCCTTACTGGTATCAATCAAGCATTTCCATTCTGTATGTTGTGCATAGATTGTTGGTTCAGGAATTTCAAATTCTAATTTCTCCCAAAAAGTATTGACCATTACATATAGTTGTTCTCCTGTGTTAGGAGAAGTCAGCATGTAGGCAATAGCGTGGGAATTATCATTCCAATCTGGGTAATCAAATTCTACACCATGCCAAGAAATAATTGGTCTTCTTGCTCTTGCTTTAGAACTCCAGAAACGTTCTGTTTGAAATACCTCATGCTTCAAATTGAATTGAATCAACTTCTTTACAAAACGTAATGTTTCTTCATGTTGAGAAGGATCGTTCCAATTGAACCAACTTAATTCATTATTCTGACAGTAAGCATTGTTATTTCCGTTTTGTGTTCTTCTTACTTCATCTCCCATTAAAATCATAGGTGTACCCTGTGAGAGTAATAGTAAAGTAAAGAAGTTCTTCATTTGCTTTTTACGCAAATGTTCGATTTCCCAATGATCAGTCGTTCCTTCATGACCATGATTCCAACTAAAGTTATCGTTTGAACCATCTCTGTTATCTTCGCCATTGGCGATATTGTGCTTCTCATTATAAGAAAGCAAGTCATTCATGGTAAAGCCATCATGACAAGTCACAAAGTTGATACTTCTGTTCGGATCTCTTTCTTCTTGATTTTGGAAAACATGATGAGAACCTTCCACACATCCAGCGAATGCACCTACTAATTTATCATCACCTTTTACAAAACGACGAAGTACATCTCTATAAACTCCGTTCCATTCACTCCAACGATCACCAACAAAAGAACCTACTTGATAAAGTCCAGCAGCATCCCAAGCCTCAGCAATCATTTTTGTACCCGCTAAAATTGGATCAGATTCAATTTCCCAAAGGATAGGAGGGTTTTCTGATGGGTTACCATATTCGTCTCTCGACAATACAGAAGCAAGATCAAAACGGAAACCATCTACGTGCATTTCAGAGACCCAATATCTTAAGGAGTCCATGATCATTCTTCTAACAATAGAATGATTGGCATTAAATGAGTTGCCACAACCAGAGAAATCTAAAAATTTATAGTCGTTGTGACGATCTAATATATAGTAAGTAGAAGCATCTAAACCTTTAAAGTTAATGGTCGGACCTTCTTCTGGATTTACTTCCGTGGTGTGGTTGTATACTACATCCAAAATAACTTCAATACCTGCTTTGTGTAAAGCTTTCACCATGTCTTTAAACTCTTTTACGGGAGCTGTAGGATCTTTCTGATCCATGGCATATAAAGAGTGAGGTGCAAAGAAGTTAATAGGGGAGTAACCCCAATAATTGATGCGGTCTTTAGGAGCATCGTAAGGGTCGAATTGATAAATAGGAAGTAATTCTACAGCTGTAATTCCCAATTCTTGTAAATAAGGAATCTTTTCTATCAGACCTGCATAGGTACCTCGTTTTTTATCACTTAAACCTGAGGAAGGATCTTTAGTAAATCCTTCTACATGCATTTCATAAATAATAGTTTTAGAATATGGTCTTGATAAAGGTTTATCATCTTCCCAATCGTATTTTCTATCATCTACAACAATACTTTTTAAGGCATGAAGACAATTGTCTCCAGGTCTTATAGCAGCTTTACGAGAATAGTTATCGTTCATGCAAACGGCTTTTGCATAAGGATCGACAAGTACTTTACTACCATCGAACCATGCTCCTTTTTCCGGAAGAAAATCACCGAATGCTCTATAGCCGTACACTTGGCCATGACCGACACCTTCTACGAAAACGTGCCAATAATAAAATGTTTTGTTTGTTTGCGGATTTAGTCGAATCACATGGAATGGTCTTGGACTATCCTTGTCATTAAATAGAAGTAATTCAATAGCGGTTGCTCCCTTAGAATAAATGCAAAAATTGGTTCCTTTCTCGGTAACAGTTGCACCTAACGGGTAGCTTGTTCCTTTTGAATGTTTAATGCTCATCGCACAATAAGTAATTTATGATAGTAAATGGAGAGCCTATAGCCGACTCTCCATATATTAGAAAAGGTAAAAACCTTTTAGCGTCTTTCTATTTTAGCACCAAGTGCTTTCAAACGACCTTCGATATCTTGGTAACCTCTATCGATTTGGTCAATGTTTGAGATGACAGAAGTACCTTCTGCCGATAAGGCTGCGATTAAAAGAGCAACACCTGCACGAATATCAGGAGAACTCATTCGAATACCTTTAAGGTGTGATTGTCTGTTCATACCAATAACAGTTGCTCTGTGTGGATCATTTAAAATGATTTGAGCTCCCATATCAATAAGTTTATCCACAAAGAATAAACGGCTTTCAAACATTTTTTGGTGAACAAGTACAGTACCTTTTGCTTGGATTGCTGTTACCAGAACAATACTTAATAAGTCTGGAGTAAACAATGGCCAAGGTCCATCAGCTACTGTTAGAATAGAACCATCAATAAAACGATCTAATTGATAGCTTTCCTGAGCAGGAATAAAGATGTCATCACCTCTGAATTCCATTTCTATACCCAATCGTTTAAACACGGTTGGAATCTGTCCTAGTTCATCAATACGACAATTTTTAATAGTGATTTCTGATTGAGTCATGGCCGCTAAACCAATGAAACTACCAATCTCAATCATATCAGGAAGCATAGTGTGAGTTGTTCCTCCTAATCTATCAACACCTTCGATAGTTAATAAATTAGAGCCATGTCCTGTAATATTAGCTCCCATACGGTTCAACATTTTACATAATTGTTGAATGTAAGGTTCACAAGCGGCATTATACAGTGTGGTTTTTCCTTTTGCCATTACTGCACCCATGATCACATTGGCAGTACCTGTTACAGAAGGTTCATCTAATAAGATGTACGATCCATGAAGGTCGGTCGCATCAATTTTAAAGAAACCATCTTTAGTGTAATCGAATTTGGCACCTAAGGTTTTAAAACCTAAAAAGTGAGTGTCTAACCTTCTTCTACCTATTTTGTCTCCTCCTGGCTTAGGAATTTTTCCTTTACCAAAACGAGCTAATAGTGGACCTAATACCATGATAGATCCTCTAAGTTTAGACGCTTTTTGTGAATATTCTTCTGTTTGAAGGTGATCGATGTTTACATCTTTTGCTATAAACTCAAATGATCCTTCAGCCAGTTTTTTTACTTTTACTCCAAAGTCTTTTAAGATGTCAATCAGTTTCATGACATCAATAATATTTGGAATATTATGTATTGTAACTTTTTCTTCTGTTAAGAGTACGGCACATAAAATTTGAAGTGCCTCATTTTTTGCTCCTTGTGGAGTAATTTCACCTTTTAAGCGGTGACCACCTTCAACTACAAATTCTCCTAGTTCTGTCGACATAGTAGTGGATATATATAAATTCAGAGATAATACCGTTTTCGAATGTTTTAATAGGGGTTAATCAAATAAAAAAACATCCGGAAAGCTTTATCAAAAAGCTTGTAAAAAAAATGGAGATACTTATTAAAAAGTATCTCACATCAATATTAATCATTTATAGCTTAAAACACTATGTAGAATCGTGTTTTCATTGCTTTTTTAATATAAATTTTAAGTAAAATAGGGCATTAAAACCTAGATGATACGAAATCATCATTAATTCATAATATTATTCTGCATTAATTGCCTCGATCATCGCAGTTGGAGACATACGGATACTGTATTTTGGATTATATTGTTTTGCTATAATTTTCATGTTTTTATCAACAATATAAGTGGCAGGTACAGGTAGCGATGCATTGTGTAAAGCGTTATTTGCTGCAATGTCTGTCATCAAAAAAGTTTTAATTTTTTTCTGATATTTTTCTGTTACCTCAAACGTTACTTTATAATTATTCATTACGCTCATATCCGTATCAGATAACATGGGGAAGGTGAATTTTTTCTTTTCGGCAAACTTGTCTAGGCTTTCTTTTTCCTCAGGGCTTACCATCACAATTTTTGCTCCTGTATCATAAATGTAATCTAAAGAATCTCTGATAGATTTTAGATGTTTATAGCATGAAGGACACCAACTACCTCTAAAAAAGTTTACAATAACAGGTCCTTCTTTCACCATTTCTGAAAGCTGTATTTTATTACCTTTTTGATCTACTCCACTAAAATCAGGTGCAGTATCACCAATATTTAAACCGGGTTGTAATGTTTCTACTTTAATTCCATATTTAGCATATATATCTTTTTCTTGGGCGAAAATCGATAAGCTTAGAGTCATTAAAATAATGAAAGTGATGAATTTTTTCATGTGATTAGATAGAGTGTGTAAATGTTTTTTGTATCAATTAGACAATTGAAATACCCATTCCTTACAATTTTCAAGTGATTTTTTCTTGAAACAGGTATTTTGATAAAGAAGATGATATCAAAAAAAGAAAATAGTCATCTGTTAGTTTCCTAAAAAGAAACCAAGGGATTTTCTTATAAAAAAATGAGATGTTATATCAACTAGTTTAATTAATACTGCAAATTCCTGACTTTGTTCTATTTCAAGTGTTTCAACATGGTATCCATCTTGATTTCAGTCTCCTTCCATTCTTTTTCAGGATCAGAATCTGCTGTAATTCCAGCTCCTGCATACAACAAGGCATGGTCGTTGAAAAGCTGTAAGCATCTTAAGTTGACAAAAAGATGATGTCTATTTTCTAGACCAATAGGTCCAATGTAACCACTGTAAATAGATCTGTTATATTGTTCGTTTTGTAAGATGAAGTCTGTAGCAATTTCCTTAGGCATACCACAAACTGCAGAGGTAGGATGTAATAATTCTAACATCACTGTACCAAGTTGTGGGAAATTTGTTGCTTTTGTATCTACTTTAAACTCTGTACACAAGTGTAAAAGGTGGGCAGCTGCCACTGTACGAGGACCGATTTCTTCAAATTCTCGTAAACGTATTTTTTTAAAGCAATTAATGATATATCTACTCACCAATGCTTGTTCTTCAATTTCTTTACTCTTCCAAGAAGCTTCTTTTGGCGACAAACCATCACTAGCTTGTGTTCCGGCTAAAGCCACTGTTTTGAAAACACCATTCTCATCTACACTGATAAGTGTTTCAGGAGAAGCACCCATCCATAAACCTACATGTGGAATGTAACATATGGAAACAAAAGCGGTTGGATAAGCACTACTTAATCTTTGAAATAAATCTATTGGAGAAAAATCATCTTTTATAGAGGCTTCTTTCGTTCTAGAAAGTACCACTTTAGTAAATTCCTCATTTTGCATAGCACGAACGGATTCACCAACTATAGAAGTGAAATGTTCTTTTGATGTTGGAGGGAAATGTTCCTTCAACATGTTACCTTTCCACCTTTTTAAAGATTTTTTAGGGTCAAAATTGTGGATTTCTTTTTCTACGCGCTCCTTGATATTTAAATCATATGAATTCGAAAAATCAATATGATCCATCTCTGTGGTATAATAAATATCCGCAGGAATTAAGTAAGCTTGATTATCTTTAGTCTGAAAAGGATGTGCCAAGAATCCGTTAGGGAGATCCTCTAAATCTGCTGAGACTTTTAATGCATCTTTTTGTAAGGATACAACAATACTTTGTGTATTTTCTTGTGGCATTTTCCAGGCAGCAAAAGGTTGACCGCTCTCTAATGCAACAGCTAAAAGATGTTCGAAAGATAAACTCTCTAACTCAATATGATCTATTTGTGGTTCTTTTCTTTTCAAATCTTAGGTGCGAAGTTTAATTAAATAACTTATTATCAATGAATAAGTTGTGTAATGTTAGTATTTATTAGCCTAGTATTTGCAAATGTAGAGGTATTTCAACTTTTTTTGTTGTTACATCCTGCTAACATATGAAAAAGTAAGAATAATATTTTTTTACTAAAGAATGAAATACAATAAGATATATAGAACCTACATTGCTCAAAAATTGAAGAGCCATTTTAAGCAAAAATGGGGTTTATATCTGCGTATAATATTTTTTGGATGTATTTTTTGGATGATTGGAGATGTACTAAATAATTGGTATTTCAGACCATCAAAAATGTATACACTATTAGATAGATTCTTTTATGAATATACATTAAGTCACCCCGAATTATTAACCAAAACCAAAGCATTTAAATGGCCTTATGCTCCAGAAACTTTAGAAGGACATTTAAATAATGAATCAACCATTCAAAGTGAAAGAGATTTTGAATACTTGAAAGGTGAATTAGAATTTCTAAATAGGTATGATCAGCAAGGTTTAGATCATGATGAGGAATTATCTAGAGGAACTTTTGAGTTTATAATGGATGTAAGCATCTTAGATCGTTGGATTTATAAAAATGTGAAATATCCGATTGATCATGTTTCCGGTATTCAAGTTCAGTTGCCATTATTTATGATCAATAGTCATACTATCGATAATGTAAATCAAGCTTACAATTATATAAGTAGATTGGAAGAGATTCAAGATAAAGTGGCAGAGCTTATTTCTGGAAAACCCCTTTTTCCAACTACCCGAGAAGATCAATTAACAGCAAAAGGTATTCTCTTTAGAAGACCCTTTGAGAGTTTAGAAGAATCTATTCATCATCTTAATATCAATGATGGTCAGGCTTTACCTCCTAAAAGTACTTTAAAGCAGATCAGTAGACAGCTAGAATCTTTTTTGGCAGTACCATTAAACGATAATATTTTATATGTTGATTTCATTCAAAAGTTAGAAAAACTGGATGATGAGAATGTAAAAGGACAATTTCCTGAATTAAAATATAGAGCAAAAAAAGCAATTGAAGGTGCAGTGATTCCATCATTTGATGCACTAAAAAGAACAATAGATGAATTAGAACTTCAAGCAGAAGAAGAGATTACTTTAATGCGTTTTGGTAAAGAAGGTGATAATTATTACAGGCATCTTTTACAATATCATTTAGGGTTAAATAAAGAAGAGATAGAAGTAGAGTATCGACCAAGAAATCTAAATTATTTGGCGAAGAAAATGGTAAGGGAGGAGAAACAGAAATTGAATAACTTACTTGATTCTTTAGAAATACCTAAAGGATCATTACAAGATAGATTCTACCATTATTCTAGAAAATATCCTTTAGATAAGACCAGAAATTCAATCGTTAGCTTTTTAGAAGAATACAACAAGTCTCCTAGGATGATGAACGATAAGGTGCAAATTAATGTCAACTATTTTCCTGAATATATTAAAAATGTCTCTTATGAACCTTTTTATTTCGAGGGGAGTTTTGATAATAGTAGACAAGGTAATGTCTATATAAATCAACATTTAAGTGATTACGAGGAATACATGATGGGGCCTTATGCTATTGCAACATATGCAGCGCATGAATGGTCAAATAGAAGAATCCTTAATAATAAATTACCCCTTTTCAGAAGAGAATTAAAGTTACCATATTGCTTAGAGTTTTGGAAAAATATTTATCTCACAACTTATTATTCTAAAACGTCTCAAGAAGAAAGAGTTTTATACTACTTCTGGAGGTTAAATAACGCATTATTAATGTGGTGTGATCTAGGTGTTCATCATTTTTTATGGACAAAAAATGAAGCATTAATGTATGTAAGTGAAAATTCTGCATTAAATTTAGTAGATGCCGAACGTGTTGTTGAAGAATGTACTGCCTTACCAGGTAAATATTCTGCTTCAGGTTTTGGTATGTTCTTATCAGATAAATATTATAAAAACAAGGGTTTGTCTATTGATAGTCAGGAGGGTAGAAGTCGTTTAAAGAGTCTCTTTTCTGAAGGGTCATTGACCTTGTCGAGCTTTGATACAATGCTGTATGGTAAAAAGTTATAGGATGTTGTACTTTATTGTTAATTAACAACTCTCAATAAGTTACTAATGCTAAAAATTTAATTGTATCTTTGCTCGTATTTTTACAATGAATATTGCAATAAAATAAGATATGAGTTTAACTGTCCGAGAAAAACACGGTTTTAAATACATCGATGAGGGTGAAGGGGAAATACTAATACTCCTACACGGATTATTTGGAGCGTTAAGTAACTGGTCTGATGTATTAAGTTACTTTTCAGGTAGATATCGTGTGTTAATTCCAATGTTGCCAATTTATGATTCACCAAGAAATGAATCAAATTTGGAAGGACTTGTTGCGTACACAGAAAAATTTGTCAATGACTTCGAATTGAAGGAATTCTCTCTTTTAGGTAATAGTTTAGGTGGTCATGTTGCATTAATGTATACTTTGGCTAATGCTGATAAAGTAAAGAAATTAATATTAACAGGTTCTTCAGGTTTGTACGAATCGGGAATGGGGTTGTCTTATCCTAAAAGAGGATCATATGACTTTATTAAAGACCGTGTTGCTTACACTTTCTATGACCCTAAAGTAGCTTCAAAAGAATTAGTAGACGAATGTTACGAAGTAACTTCTGATAATGCGAAGTGTTTGAGAATTGTATATTATGCAAGGTCTGCACAAAAGCATAACCTACGAAGTGAATTAAAAGATATTAAATGCCCTACTCAATTGATATGGGGTTTAAATGATACAATTACACCTCCATCTGCAGGACATGAGTTTAATCGATCGATTCCTAACTCACAATTACACTTTATAGACAAGTGTTGTCACGCACCAATGATGGAACACCCAAATAGATTTAACATGTTAGTGGATGATTTCTTGAGAAATAACTAACAATAACGTAAGTTTAGAGAAACCTACTCATTTTCTCTGAATTTGACACATTTGGGTGAATTTGTGTGAAAACACAATCGATTTGGGAGGTAAATGTTGATTTTTTTCAACATATTTACCTCCCAAATTGTTTATATATACATATCTTTTCATCAAACATTTAGATGATATGCAATTAGCAAAAGATCTGTTGACAACTACATTGCCAACCATACAACCAGATACCGCATTAGAATGTGTTTTTTCTTATTACGAAGAAAACAACATTCTATCTTTACCTGTACTTAAAAATAATAAGTATATAGGTATGGTTATGGAGCAAGACTTTTTTGATTTAGATCTAAGTCAAGGAGTTAAATCTGTGAAATTACCATTATCAAACGAAGATGTTTCAGTCTTACCTTCAACCCATTTATACGACTGCTTAAGAATTGTTGACGAGTATGATGTAGAAATCATTCCTGTAATTGACAAAGAAGAGAAATACCACGGAACCATTATCGTAAAAGATATGATGGAAAAAGTGGCTCGATTGCATGCAGATCAAATCGAAGGCTCTATTGTGGCGCTAAGAATTGAAGCTATACAATATTCTTTAGAAGACTTAAGCCGATGGGTGGAAACCAATAACGTAAAAATATTAAGCTCTTTTGTTGAAGTTGATAATAATGATCCTCAAATGGTGATCGTTACTTTAAAACTTAATACAATGAAAGTAGAGGCTGTTTTGGCTACATTTGAACGTTTTAGTTTAAACGTGATTTATTCTTCTGCTTTTGCTGAAGGAAAAGATGATAGTCAAGGCCGTTTAGATAATCTAATGCGATATCTAGAACTTTAAACATGAAAATAGCTTTACATAGCCGTAAACTTGAAAAAGAAAGAAGTGGATTTTTGATGAGTGCCATCAATGAAATTCTTAATAGAAAAGAATTTGAACTGATGATCTCTGATGGATTGGCTTTATACCTTGAAAATATTGAACCTGAATTATGTAATTCGGTTCCTGTTTTTAATTCTACCGAACAGTTACGAGGGGTAGATTTCATGATCTCTATTGGAGGTGATGGTACATTACTACAAGCACTAACTTATGTTCAAGAGTTAGAGATACCAATTGTTGGTGTGAATGCAGGACGATTGGGTTTTCTGGCTTCCATTCAAAGAGAAAATTTTTCGAATACGTTAGATGCTCTTATCAATGGTTTCTTTTCAATTGAAGAAAGAACGATGTTAACACTAGTAAGTGATAGAGAGGACCTTTTTGGAGGAATCAAATTTGGACTTAACGAATTTACGATTCTAAAAAGAGACACTTCATCAATGATTGTAGTGCATACTTACCTCAATGGAGAGTACCTAAATTCTTATTGGGCCGATGGTCTAATTGTCTCCACACCTTCAGGTTCTACTGGATATTCTTTAAGTGTTGGAGGCCCTGTAGTAATTCCAGGTTCTGAAAATTTTATTATATCACCTGTTTGTCCTCATAACTTAAATGTAAGACCTCTTATCATTTCGGATAAAAGTGTCATATCATTCGAAATAGAGGGTAGGAGTAAAAACTTTTTAGTGTCTTTAGATTCTAGGTCTGAAGCAGTGGATGCATCTATTGAATTAGCCGTTAAGAAATGTCCTTTTAAAGCAAAACTAGTCAATGTAGGAGGAGGAGAGAAGTTCCTTGATACTTTAAGAAAAAAGCTAAACTGGGGGTTGGACAATAGAAACCCTATGAGTTAAACGAATACTATATTTTAATTAACCATATATAAACTTAAAAATGAGAAATACGTTCCTTTCAATTATTGGAATGTCTTCTTTATTACTCTGCCTTTTTGGTTGTAATAAAACAGACAACAAATCAACATCATACGAGAATATGCTATTAAAAGAATGGAAAGGGGCCTACGGTGGTACTCCTGCTTTCGATGAAATGCAGATCTCAGATTTAAAAAATGCTATTGTCAAAGGGATTGAACTTCATCTTACTGAAATTGAAACAATCTCTAATAATCCAGCACCAGCAACTTTCGATAACACGATTGTAGCTATGGAAAAATCTGGAGAACCTTTGGATAGAGCATTTACTTACATGGGAATCTGGAGATCTAATATGTCTTCACCTGAATTACGTCAGATAGCTAAAGATTTGGCGCCAATCATTTCAGATTATTCTTCTAAGATTAATCAAAATGATAAGCTATATCAAAGAATTAAAAAGGTACACGAAGACAGCAAAACAACACCTTTAGAAAAAGAAGCACAAAGAATTGTAGATCTTTATTACACTGGTTTTGTAATGAGAGGGGCTGATTTAGATGCTGAAAAGAAAAAAAGATATGCTGCAATAGATAAAGAATTATCAACTTTATATTCTGATTTTTCTAATAATGTTTTAGCAGATGAAGAAGATTATGTTGTATATATTTCTGATAAGCAATTAAGCGGTTTACCTGAATCATTTGTGAAATCAGCTGCAAAACAAGCTGAGGAAAGAGGTGAAAAAGGAAAGTATGCAGTGTTAAATACACGATCATTTATGGAGCCTTTCTTAACTTATTCAGATGAAAGAGAAATAAGAAAAGAAGTGTGGACTAACTACATTAAGAGAGGTGACAATAGAGATAAGCACGATAACAATAAAATTATTGCTCAGATTCTTAAATTAAGAGATGAGAGGGTGAAATTGATGGGTTACGATAATTATGCTTCTTGGAGGCTGCAAGACAGAATGGCTAAGAACCCAGCAAATGCAATGGATTTGATGGAGAAAGTATGGGAAGCTTCTGTAAAAACAGTTCATAAGGAAGTAAAAGATATGCAAGCTGTTGCTAATAAGCTTGGACATAAAATAACTATCGAACCATGGGATTATAGATATTATGCAGAGAAAGTTAGGAAAGCCAAGTACGATTTAGATTCTGATGAGGTAAAACAATACCTACAATTAGAAAAACTTCGTGAAGGAATGTTTATGGTAGCTGGAGAACTATTTGGCTTTGAATTTAAAGCACTACCGAAAGGAAAAGTACCAGTATTCCATGAAGACGTAAGAGTTTGGGAAGTACATAATAAAGCGGATGGCGAATTAATAGGTTTATGGTATTTAGATCCATATGCAAGAAAGGGTAAGCGTTCAGGTGCATGGGCAACAACATATAGAAGCTTTACATCTTATGAAGGTAAAACAATTGTTCTAGCATCTAATAACTCTAACTTTATCAAACCTGCTCTAGGAGAAGTATCATTAGTTTCTTGGTCAGATGCAGAAACGTTTTTCCATGAATTTGGTCACGCATTACATTTCTTATCTGCAAATGTAAAATATCCAAAATCAAATAGTGGTGTAAGAGATTATACAGAGTTCCAATCTCAATTATTGGAAAGATGGTTACCTACAGATAAAGTAATCAACGGTTTCTTGACCAATGTAAAAACGGGTAAACCTATGCCAAAAGAGTTAGTCAAGAAGATTAAGGCAGCAGCTACTTTTAATCAAGGTTTTTCTACAACGGAATACTTAGCATCTGCTTTAATGGATATGAAATATCATACAACAGATCCTAGTAATATAGATCCTGTGAAGTTTGAAAAGGAAACTTTAGATCAATTAGGCATGCCAAAAGAAATTGTGATGCGTCATAGATCGACTCAATTTGGTCACGTATTTTCTGGTGAAGGTTATGCTGCAGCGTATTATGGTTATTTATGGGCAGATGTATTGACTTCTGATGCAGCAGAGTTATTTGAAGAGTCGCCTCAAGGCTACTATGATAAGCAAATTGCTGAGAAATTAGTGAAGTACTTATTTGCACCTAGAAACTCAATTGATCCTGCAGAGGCTTACAGAATGTTTAGAGGTCGTGATGCCGATTATAAAGCACTAATGAGAGATAGAGGTTTTATGTAGGAGTTTTCACTCAGTAGATTACTTGATCTTATTATTTATAAAAATGGGTGATAGATATATTTCTCATAAAGAGTAATGAGAATATTAGCATAAATAAAAAAGCTCCAGAAATAGACTTTCTGGAGCTTTTTTATTGGTATGAAGTGCAATTATTTGGAATGTACATGACATTTCCCCGTTTTATTCGATGTTTTATTTTTACATCTTGCTCCGGCTTTTGTTTTTGATGAGCATTGCACTGTCGCTTTATTAGAAGTACTTTTCTTAGTTGTACTAGATGATTTAGTAGCTTTTTTAGTACTTGTTGTTGAAGATGTTTTTGTTGTTTTAGAAGTGGTTGCTCCTTTTTTTACTTCTGTTTTAGAAGAAGTAGTTTTCTTTACATCAGCTGTAGGCTTTTTTTGAGTTGCTGTTGTAGTAGTTTTCGTTGTTTTTGTATTCTTTGCTTTGTCTTGTGCTTGAACCATTGTTGTAAAACAGAAAGTAAGACAGATAGCTAAAAATAATTTAAATGCTTTCATTAATAAGATATTTTTATGTAAGAAATATCATTTAGCAAGACATATAATATGTATTGCTAAATGATAAATAATAATTTTAAATTTATGGCATTGGAGGAGGAGGAGGTGGTGGTGTACTTCCAAATAACTGCGATAATTCAGAAACATTTCCAGCCTGTGTCCATTGTGGCATTCCGTCTTTCCATACCATTGTCTCTCTTGTTAATTGATTTTGAGCCACCATACTTTGTAATTGCTGTAAAGCAAAAGGTCCAGCTTGTGCTCCGTTTACAATAACATGAAACATTGTTTGTGGTGGAGGAGGTGGAGGTGTTTGTCCTCCTACAGGTTGTTGTTGTTGGTTTTGTTGGAACATATTATTTGCCATATTACTAGCCATTCCAAAGCCCATACCCATTCCCATACCTTCTGACATACCACTTCCGCCTTCAGTTTCTGAGGCATTTTCAAGAGCAATACCAGCTTGCATCTGATTGAATTGGTTCATGTTATTACCTAAGATATTCATACTTGATTTTTTATCAAGCATTTCTTCAACTTCCTCAGGTAATGAGATATTTTCTACAACAAAATCAAGTAATTCTAAACCATATTGATGGAATTTAGTCGTGATTTTTTTGTTACAGAAATCAGATAACTCATCATATTTAGCTGCTAAATCTAGAAGAGGTATTCTTGCTTCAGCTAATGCATCTGAAAAACCAGATATGATAAAGCTTCTTAATTGATCTTCTATATCTTCAGTAGAGAATTCTTCGTGAGTACTTGCAATTTCAGATAAGAATACCTTAGGATCTTTTATACGAATAGCATAATTACCAAAAGCTCTCACTCTAATTGCTCCAAATTCTGCATCACGCATAATGATTGGATTAGGAGTTCCCCAGCCCATATCAGTAAAACGCTTTGTATTACAAAAGTATACTTCTGCCTTGTAAGGACTATCAAAACCATATTTCCATCCCATTAAATTACTTAGGATAGGAAGGTTGTCAGTAGTCAGAGTATAAGTTCCAGGTGTAAATACATCAGCAAATTGTCCTTTGTCAACAAAAACGGCTGATTGACTTTCACGAACAATAAGTTTCGCTCCAGTTTTGATCTCATTATCTTCTCTATCAAACTTGTACACCATAGTGTCATGTGTTTGATCTTCCCATTCGATAATGTCGATCAATTGATTTTTAAAACGATCAAATAATCCCATAATATAATTTAGATTTTAGCTCCACAGCTTTTACATTTTGAAGTAGTAGAAGGTGATTTAGAACCACATTTTCTACACTTCACCATTTTTACTTCTTTCTTTGCAGCGGGTGCGGCAGTTGAAGATACTTCAGAAACAGTAGAAGGATTCTTAGCTTCTTCTTCTTTCTTCAAAGCTTCTCTTTCTGCTTTTTCTTTTTTCTCTTTTAGATCACGAATTTCCATAACAGATTCGTAATGCACATCTAAAAGTTTAATATTATGTTCTAATAATCTATTTTGAGCAACTAATGCTTCATGAAGTTCTGTAACTTCAGAGTCATTAGGAACAAACTTAGCATTCACTAAAACAGGACGAGCAGCTGCTAGTAATTGTTGAGTTTCTTCAGTAAATTCATCTTGATTAAATCTTCTTTTGATTTTATCAATTTCGTCTTCTAAATCCTCAATGTTTGATTCGTAGTTTTTAACTGTAATGATAGGGGTTCCATTAGTGATTAGAGTACGAGCGGCTTTCATAGCTAAAATTTTAGCGGTCTCATCCTCTACTTTTAGGGCTTTGTCCCATGCAAGGTTTGCTACTCCAATTTGTTTATCAATGGCAACTTTTAGTGAAGGATATTTTTCACTAACTTTTCCGGCATCTGCAATAGCTTGTTTCCAGCTTTCTTGTTCGTCCTCTACAGACATACATCTCATTAGAAGTATACAGGCGAATAAAGAGATTACAACGTTACGTAACATATGTATATATATAAAAAATGTATAAAAAAAATTGTTTCGATAAGAACTAATATGTTTGCTTAGTTTTTTTGATCTTAATAGATGTTTATCATAATTAGTAGTTATCTCTATCTTATAAATATGTTAAAAAAAAAGTAAGTTTAAAAATTATTATTTAAATTTTTCATTATAAAAAAACAGTTTTATTCCTAATAAATAAAACTGTTTTTTTGTATTGCTTATTAAATTTTGAATTAATTCGCTACCTCAGAAAGGAATTTAATCCTAACCAATCGAATCTCATCATCACCGATATCTTCATCGAGTTCATCAAAAGCATCATCTATAGAATCTGATTCAGCAGACATGAAATAGTCATAGATTTCATCTATTCTTTCATCATCCATGATAGTCTCAATGTAATAATCAAGATTTAACTTTGTACCTGAATCACAGATATTCTCTATTTCATCAAGAACGTCATCAAAAGATATTTTCAGAGTCTCTGCAATATCTTCTATATCTTGTTTTCTATCAATATGCTGAATAATCGTAATCTTAGATTTCGATTTGTTGACTGTAGATTTTACTACAACATCTTTAGCCGTAGTAATTTCATTTTGTTCTACATAATCAGCAATAATATCGACAAAAGGTTTACCAAACTTTTTAGCTTTACCTGCACCCACACCATTAATTTGCATTAATTCTTCGGTGTTTGTAGGATAAGTTGTTGCCATCTCCTCTAAAGAGGGTTCTTGGAAAATAGCATAAGGTGGAATACCTTTTTGATGTGCTAATTTTTTTCTTTTTGCTTTGAGTATATCAAATAACTCTTTATCAAAAGTATTGGTAACAACAGCTTCCTCATTGAGTGCTTCTAATTCACTTGGCCATTGATAATCTTGAGTGAAATCAATATCGAAAGAGGTTTTTTGAAAGTCTAAACCTTTTTCTGTGACTTTAATGATAGTGACATTATCAACATCTTTAGTCAAGAAACCATGAATCATCGATTGTCTGATGATTGATTCCCAATACTTATTGTCTTCACTTTTACCCTGACCATAACTTTTTAATTCGTTATGACCATAACTATTGACATAGTCAGAAGGAGTAGCAGTGATAATATCACAAATATGATTGATTCCAAAACGCTCTTCAGACTCTAAAGTAGCTTGTATTGCAAGCAGTATTTTATCTTTAGCATTAAAAGTATCGTGTTTGGTTTTACAGTTGTCACAATGTTTACAATTATGATCAACTTTCTCTCCGAAATAGTGAAGGAGTTGTCTTGTTCTACATACAGAAGAATTAGCGTAATAGCTTATTTCTTGTAGTAAAATATGGACATTTTCTCTCTCTGTAACGGATTTATCTTTATGGAATTTTTCTAGCTTTGCAACATCTTCAGGACTGTATAGCATCATACAGTAAGATTCTAAACCATCTCTACCTGCTCTACCTGTTTCTTGGTAGTAACCCTCTAAAGATTTAGGAGCATCATAATGTACTACAAACCTAACATCAGGTTTGTCAATACCCATACCGAAAGCAATGGTTGCAACAATAACGTCACAGTCTTCGTTCAAGAATGCATCCTGATTGGCCATTCTTGTACCAGATTCCATACCGGCATGATAAGGCTGTGCATTTACACCATTTATTTTTAAAAATTCGGCTACCTCTTCTACCTTTTTACGGCTAAGGCAATACACAATACCCGATTTATTTTGATGCTGACGAACAAACTTAATAAGCTGTACTTTCGGATCTTTTTTAGGGTGTACCTCATAATACAGATTATCTCTATGGAAAGAAGATAAGAAGATATTAGCATCTTCCATTTTTAAGTTTTTCTGTATGTCAGCACGTACTTTTGGTGTTGCTGTAGCTGTTAAAGCAATGATTGGTAAATCTCCAATAGCTTCAATAATTTGCTTTATTCTCCTATACTCCGGACGGAAGTCATGCCCCCATTCTGAAATACAGTGTGCTTCATCAATAGCTATAAAAGAGATATTAGATTTTTGTAATAACTTGATGTTGTCTTCTTTTGTTAAAGACTCTGGTGCAACATATAGTAGTTTAGTTTTTCCTTCAAGAGTTGATTTTTTTACCTTGTTTGCTTCGCTTTTTGATAATGTAGAATTCAGGAAACTAGCATCCACACCTAAAGCTTGAAGCTGATCCACTTGGTTCTTCATCAAAGCAATTAGAGGTGATATAACAATAGCTGTCCCTTCTTGCATTAAAGCGGGTAGTTGATAACAAAGAGATTTTCCCGCTCCTGTAGGCATTATGACAAACGTATTTTTCCTATCAAGTATATGGTTAATAATCACTTCTTGGTTGCCCCTAAACTGATTGTAGCCAAATACTTCTTTTAGTTTGTCTTTTATTGTTGATTGTACCTTAGTACCTGCCATAAAACTTATAAGTATCAATAATTATCAAATCATTAGTACGATTTGATAACAGAATTAAAATCCTATTTATGTTGGAAGTAGTAGTTATTAGATTAACTTCTTTCTTACCGCATATGAATATACAAAAACACTATTAGTTTTCATAACTGAATGCAATACATGAATGTAAATACTTTTTTTTGAAATGTTAACAAATTGAAATATAAATACATAAAAAAACAGGGTTTAAAGAATATTTCCTTTAAACCCTGGTATTATAGACCTATTTATTCAATAAAGAATGTTAAAAACCTAATGTGGTCTTAATGGCTTAATCTTTCCAATTTAGCCAAATCAATAATAGTAATATTTTTATCCTTAATTTCGATAAGACGCTCGTCTTTAAAATCAGAAAGTGTACGAATAAGAGTTTCTTTAGCTGTACCTACAATTTTTGCTAAATCATCTCTTGTAATCGACATTCTTTCGTTAGGACCTTGTTGATATCTTTTGTCTAATTGAAGTAATACTTCAGCTACACGTTGTCTTACAGATCCATAAGCAAGCTTCAGTAATTTCTCTTCTTGTTCAATTACTTCTTTAGTCAATAATTTGATAAAAGAATGAGAAACGTCTCTGTTATTATGAATTAAAGAGAAGAAATCTTCCTTAGGAATCATAGTGATTTCACATTCTTCTAAAACCATTGCAGAGTCTGGGTAAGGAACATCTTTTAAAAGGGCAACATACCCTAAGAAATCACCTGCACCATGAATACCTGTGATATATTCTTTACCATCTTCATTGGTTTTGTATGTTTTAACTTTACCGCTTACAATTTGAAGTAATGCATTAGGGTGATCACCTTCATAGAAAAGAACACTCTTTTTCTTGTAAGAACGAGACTTTCTATTTTCAGAAAGCTTCTCCAAGTTACTCATTCCTCTTGCATCACTAATAAATGTATCAAAACCGTCTGCAGATTGTTCATAGCGTTTCTTTACAGTATCGCTTTTTTTCAAACGGCTTTCAATGGCATCTAAAAGCTCAACATCATCAAAAGGTTTAGAAATATAGTCATCTGCACCATGACTCATACCTTTTCTAAAGTCAGTTTTTTCTGCTTTAGCTGTTAAGAAAATAAATGGGATACTAGCTGTATTTGGATCTTTGCTCAAAGCAAATAAAACACCGTATCCATCTAATTCTGGCATCATGATATCACAAATGATCAAATCAGGGCTGCTTGCTCTCGCTTTTTCAACGCCTAATTTTCCGTTTTCAGCTGTAACAACTTCATAATTTGATAATTCTAAGATTTCTGAGGTATTTTCTCTCATCTCAGGATTGTCTTCGATCAGAAGTATCTTTTTCATATTTATTTACTAATTTTTCGGTATTGATATAGTGAAGGTAGTACCTACTTCCTCTTTTGATTCAAATGTAATTGCACCATTTAACATTTCAAGATATTTGCTTACGATATTTAATCCTAGGCCGGTACCCTGAATATTGATGGCGTTTTCAGCACGAAAGAATCGATCAAATAAATGAACTTGATCTTTCTCTGGGATTCCCATTCCTTCATCTTTTATGCTAATATATAAAGTATCTTCGTTTACTTCAGAATTTACCCAAATGCTTTCACCACTTCTAGAGTACTTAATGGCATTCGATAATAAATTAATAATGATATTCTTTAGAATCTGTGGATCAGATTTTATGATGTCATCACCTTTATGCGAAATATTTATTTGTTGCCCCTGTTTTTTTACAGGAATCATCTCATCACAAATATTTTCTATAAAACTAGATATCTGAATAGTGGAATTATGCACTTTTGCCTTTCCTTCTTCCAATTTACTAATAGAAAGGAAATCATTCAAGATTTGTGTAAGATTGTTAACGCTTGATTTGATTCTTTTAATATGTTTCCCTCTTTTTTCTGATTGTTCTTCAGATGTATATCTAGAAATGAGTGAAACAGAAGACAAAATCGTACTTAATGGAGTTCTAAATTCATGAGAGGCCATAGAAACAAATCTACTTTTTAATTCGTTTAACTGACGCTCTTTGTTAAGTGATTTTAGAATCTCTTTCTCTGCTTTTCTTTGCTGTGTAATATTAAGCATTACTACCAATAATTGCTTGGTCTGCTGACGGCTATTCTTGATAGGAACAATAATTACAGAGTATTTAATGTTTTTGTAATCAAACTCAAAAATTATCTCTTCTCCATTGGTAATGACCTCTTTTGTTAATTCAAATTTTTTCTGATAGACTTCCGCTCTTTCAGGGTCATTTTTAGACAAAAATTGAAAGAATCTTGCTCCAATAATTTTTTTAGAGTCAAGTTCTAAATCTTTAAATCCTTTACCATCGGCAAACAAATAATGTAAATTTTCATCAAGAACGGCTACAATACCATAGGGGAAGTTTTGAGCTATAATTTTATAAATAACCTGACTTCTCATGAGCTCTTCTTCTGCTTTTTTTCTTTCAGATATCTGAAGCTCGAGATCTTCATTCGAACGTTGTAATGTCTTGATTGCTTTATCTAATTGCCTCGTTCGGTCTTGTACTCTTTGTTCTAATTGTTCGTTTAACTCATTAATTCTATTGATGTGTGAACTATGTGATATACTATGACGTATGGCTCTTTCTAACTGTTGATACGTCATTAATCCTTTCACTAGATAATCAGAAGCACCAGCATTCATAGCTTCTTCATCCACTTTTACATCACCTTGCCCGGTTAATAGAATAAATGGTAAATGTTTCCCCGTTTTTTCAAGTGATTCGATAATTAGATCTAAACCACTTTTTGCTCCTAGTAAATAGTCAACAATATATACATCGTGCTCTCCTTTTATGATTTTTTCAATAGCTTCATCATAATTAGGCGCCCAATCTAATTGATATTCACGAAAGGGAACTTCTTCTAATATGTCTTCGGTAATGATGTAATCATCTTCATCATCATCGATTAATAGCACTTTTACTGTGGTGTGCTGTTGTTCAAATACATTAGAGAATGGCATCTTTAATGGCTTAATTTTGGTAAACGAACGGTATTGAACCAATAGTGGTTAATTGTTTTAAGAATATCTACCATGGTATCAAACTTCACTGGTTTAGTAATAAACGAGCTAACCCCTAAGTTATAAGTTTTTACCACATCTTCCTCATCATTTTAAGTTGTTAAAACTACTATTGGGATATTTTTGAGAAGGGGATCGTTTTTGATCTCTAAAATACAATCTTTCCCATCTTTTTTTGGCATATTTAAATCTAATAAAATAAGATCGGGAAGATCTGTACTTCTCAAGTTCTCATATTGACCTTTCCTTTGAAGGTAACGCATCAAATCCTCTCCGTTTTCAACAAAATTGAGAGTACCATTCATGTTACATTCTTCAAAAGCTTCTTCTGTTATTAATCGATCGTCTGGATCATCTTCTGCACAGATTATATTCATCGAGGGGTATTTGTTCATTTTGAAAGTTGTGATGTTAGTTTATAAAGAGTTGTTATTACTATCTGTTCTTAATGTGATATGGAAAGTTGTTCCTTTATTGATTTCACTACTCGCTTTAATATCTCCACCATGTCTTTGAGATATTTTTTTACAAATTGCTAAACCAATACCAGAACCGTTGTACTTTCTACCTTCCAAGCGTTGAAAAATCTGAAAAATTCGATCACTATATTTTTGATCGAACCCAATACCATTATCAGAAATATCAATATGGATACAATTTTCGTCACTTTCATCTTTAGAAAATGAGATGTCAATAATTGGAGGCACATTCTCTTTTCTAAATTTGATGGCATTAGAGATCAGATTTTGAAATAACTGTCTCATTTGTGTTGCATCGCCTTTTATACAAGGAAGTTGAGGGTAATTAATCGTTGCTTCAGCCTCATTGATAGCAATTTCTAAATCTGAAATGACATCATTTAATATTTGATTTAAGTCGATTTCTCCAAATGGTTTGGCTTTTGAAGAAATTCTAGAAAAGCGTAATAAATCGGAGATAAGTTGTTGCATTCTTTCTGCAGAACTCAACATTCTTTCGATATAATCTTGTCCTTTTTCAGATAAGTTCTCTTTTTCTTTCTTCTGAAGACGATCACCAAACGCACGTATCTTGCGTAGCGGTTCTTGGAGATCATGAGAACTCACATAAGCAAAGTCTTCTAATTCTCTATTTTTTGAAATAAGTTCTTGGAGGTATTGTGCTACTTTTTTCTCATTTTCAATTCGAGTTGTCACGTCCTCAGCAAAAATGATAATACCACTTATTTCTCTTTCATTATTGTACCACGGATGTGCTTCCCACTCAAGGCAAATATTTCCTTCACCATTTCTATTGATATAATCTAGCTGAACTCCAGATTTATTGCCTTTAATTACCTCTGCAAAAATACGTTTCCATTCCTCTTTAAAATGAGGATCATGGGAAATATTCATTCCTATGACATCAACCCATTCTTTCTTTTCATTTAAAATAGTTTTTTTCCATCTGGAACTAGCAACAAGGTACTTAAAATCTAAATCGAGCATGGCGATTGCTGCAGGAGCATAATCTGCATAGTATTCTAGTAGCTGTCTTTGTTCTATGACTTCTTTTTCAGCAATTTTCCTTTTAGAAACATCATTGATAAATGCAGTGAAATAACGTTTCCCTTCTACTTCTAAAGGACTAATTGATATTTCAACAAAAAATGTTGACCCATCTTTTTTCTGTGCTTGAAACTCTTTACCATCCCCTTTAGTCCTCATTTTAGGATTTTGGATTAAACTATCTCTAAAGGAAACGTGCGTTTTTTTCAAACTATTAGGAACTAGTATCTCAATAGGTTGTTGATTCATTTCCCCTTGCTCGTACCCAAATATTTTTTCACCCATAGGGTTTACAGAAGTAATTATTCCTTTATTATTACAAATGATAATACCTTCTGATGCTGCTGTAAATAAAGCGGATAATGGATCTCCTTCTTTAAAAAAAAAAGATGGTTGACTAGTCGATTTTTTCATTTATGTATTTGATGACGTCTTTTAATTGATTTGGGTGTACCCAATGAGTATCTGGATTTCTTCTGAACCAACTTAATTGTTTTTTTGCGTACCTTCTGCTATTTCGTTTAAGTAACTCTACTGTTGTTGGCCAATCAAATTTTTGATCCCAAAAATCAAAAATTTCTCTGTAACCCACAGTTTGTAATGCATTATGTTGCCTATAGTTTTTTAATCTTTCCACTTCATCAAGAAGACCATTTTCAAGCATAAGGTCCATTCTTAAGTTAATTCTATCGTATAGTTCTTTTCTATCTCTATCTAAACCAATAGTGATTATTTCAAAAGGACGTTGCACAGCAGTTTTATTTCTTAAACTACTGTAAGTTGTGCCGGTAATTTCCATCACTTCTAATGCTCGAATTATTCTTTGTGAATTCGCTCGATCGACCTTATCATAATACTCAGGGTCTTTCTCTTTTAAAGTTTCTAAAAGAGGAATGATCCCTTTTTCTTTAAATAGAGTATTCAACTTATTTCGTATTTCTTCTTGACTACTGGGCATCGGATCTATTCCTTTACAGACGGCATCCACGTACATACCTGATCCACCTGATAAGATTACACAACGATGTTTTTGAAATAATTCGTCTAATAATAGAAGAGTGTCTTTTTCATAATGCCCAAAACTATATTCTTGATTTATAGAAAGGTGTCCTACAAAATGATGAGGAACATCTTTCATTTCTTCTTTTGTTGGTCGAGCAGTACCAATTTGCATTTCCTTGTAAAACTGTCTCGAATCGGCATATACTACCTCTGTTTTTAATTCTTGACCTAATTTTACACAAAAATCAGTTTTTCCTACAGCGGTAGGACCAACAACTACAATTAATACTTTTTTTTGCTCAGACATATTATTACTCCAATACTTCTTAATTACACACAAAGTTAACAAATCCCTTGAAAGGTTGGTCACTACAAAATATCAAATTTGAATTAAAAAGTGTTGTAAATTTTAAATAGCAGTGTATTGAGTTTCAATAATTCTTGTCCTATTAATCAAAAAAAGGAATTAAATATTATAAGCAATTTTTACGATTGAGATGTAGCAATTCGTATTTACAAAAGTGTACCTTTGCAGACTAACATAGTTAATTGTATCATAATGTTTGTAGAACCTAGATTTAATGACCGCTCTGATGATAGAGCAATAGGCTGGATTGAAGTTGTATGTGGATCAATGTTTTCGGGTAAAACCGAAGAGCTGATCAGAAGAGTAAATAGAGCGACTATTGCTAAGCAAACTGTTCATATATTTAAACCTGCTGTAGATACCCGTTACCACGAAGAAAATGTGGTTTCACACAATTCCAACTCAATTATTTCGACTCCTGTGAAAACTGCTGGAGAGATTACACAATATGTTGGTAAAAATGAAGTTATAGCTATTGATGAGGCACAGTTTTTTGACCAAACATTAGTAGATGTTTGTGTTAATTTAGCCAACAAAGGACACCGTATAATTGTATGTGGTTTAGATATGGATTTTCAAGGGAATCCTTTCGAACCGATGCCACAATTAATGGCAATTGCAGAATATGTTACAAAGTTGCACGCTATTTGTGTGAAATGTGGTGAACCGGCGTTATATTCCTATAGATTGTCTGCATCTAAAGAACAAGTTCTTTTAGGAGAAACAGATTCTTACGAAGCAAGATGTAGAAAATGCTATCAAAGTGGAATGAACGACCGCGCTTCAGATTCTTGATTTTCAGGGAGTCAGATTAGGCTGATATCTCTGAGTTATCTAGCTGAAAAATAGACTTCTCGATGAGAAATAGAATTGATACAGATAATTTTAAACGTCAATTAATACGTTATTTTAGTTTTAGGACTATACAAGGTAGGAATGTACTCTTAACCACTTCCTATCTTATGATTTTGATGGCTTTCACAATTTTTGTAGTCTATCAAAATAACTTAGTAAGTGATGTAGGTGATAGGGTTATTCAAACAAGGAACCCTATCACTGTCATGACTTCACGAATAAATGCTGGCCTCGATAGAGTTTCAGCTGCCCAAAGAGGTTATTTTTTGACAAAAGATGATAGTTACAAAGATGAAAGAAATTCACTTTGGGATACTGATATCTTACCTGCTTGGGAAAAATTAGAAATTCTAGGAAAGCAGCTGACTTCTCAAGATCGAAGAGCTATTGACGGTCTAGGTATTCTATTAAAAGAATACAAACACGGGCAAGATGACTTAGAATTATATTTTGAGCAACACCTTACAGATTTTGCCGCAATACAAGAAGATATTGAAGAGTTGGATTCTCTAACTCTAAGGTTAAAACTTGAAAGCTTTAAAAAGAAAGTAGAAGTAGATGAATACATTGTAGATTATCTACTTAATAATATATCTCCATTAAAGGCAGAAATCCGAGAGTATCTTGGTCCATTATCACAACAACAGCAAAAAGCCATGTTGGATGATGTAAAAAGAATTAACGAGGATATTGAAAGTGCCAATTCATCTATTGCCTTCGTAACCGCCTTTTTTGCTATTCTAGCCATCGGTTCTTCATTATTAGTAATTCGAACCTTAAATACCTCCCTTCAGAAACCAATTAATCAGTTAGACCGACTTTCTGTAGGTGATTTAGGTGAGAACATTGAAGAGACGAATGATGAAATGAATGATATCATTACTTCATCCAACCGACTTCGACAGAACTTGGATAAAGCCTCTGCCTTTGCCTTAAATATTGGTGAAGGAAATTTTGAAGCACAGTTCCAACCTGCAGGTACTCATGATATGCTAGGTAATGCACTAGTTCAAATGAGAGATCGTTTGAAAAATGTAGCTGATGAAGACGAAAAGCGTAATTGGATTACAAAAGGAATGGCTCACTTCGGTGATATTCTTAGAAAATATAGCGATATCAAAAAGCTATCTAATTCTATTGTAACAGAACTGGTAAGATATTTAAATGCGAACCAAGGTGAATTATTCTTTTTAGAGGAATCTGAAGATGGAGAAAAATACTTAAACCTCGAAGCAACTTATGCATTTGAGAGAAAACGTATTATAGAAAAGAAAATTCATATTGATGGTCGATTTGCAGAAGGTTTATTAGGTCAATCTTACCTTTTAGGTGAAACAATTTACCTTAATGATGTACCAAAAGGATACATTGAAATTACTTCAGGTCTAGGTGATTCAACGCCTAGAGCGGTATTAATTGTTCCATTAAAAATTAATGATGCTGTTGAAGGTGTTTTAGAAATAGCATCGTTTAGAGAAATAGATAGTTTCGAAGTAGAGTTTGTTGAGAAAGTAGCAGAATCAATTGCTTCTACTTTAAGAACAGCAAAAAATAATGAAAGAACGAAAGAACTTTTAATGTCTTCTCAAGAACAAAGAGATCACCTTAAGAGTCAAGAAGAAGAGATGCGTCAGAATTATGAGGAGTTACAAGCTACTCAGGAAGAGATGGAAAGACGTCAGATCGAATTGGAAAATTTGAGAACTAATCTTCAAAATCAAGTAAAAGAAAGAACAATTGAGCTAGAAAAAACATTAGAACGTTTTGATTTAGCACTACAAGGAACTACTGAGGGTATTTGGGATGCTGTCTTAAAAAATGGAGAGTTGGATAATTCTACATTATTCTGGTGGTCTCCAAGATTTGAAGAACTATTAGGTTACGAAGAGGGAGAATTAGAAAACTCTTTTGAAGCTTTCCAACAAAATATTCACCCAGGACAAAGAGAATCTTCTCAAAAGATTTTCCAAGGACTAATTGCTGACCACTTAGGAATAGCACCAAATCAGTTGAATGTTCAGTTAAGATTAAAAGATGGCTCTTACAGATGGTTCCATGTTTCTGGAGCTGTTAAACATAACGAAAATGGGGTGGCCATACGTTTTGCTGGAGCCATAAATGATATTTCATCAAACATAGATCTAGAAGAATCAAAAGCTTTATTATCACTAAGAGAAGCCAACTTAAAAGCCTTCTTAGATGTAACAAAAGATTTTGTCTTAGCAGTAGATCAAAAAATGGTGGTTACTCTGGCTAATAATTCTATTAAAAAGGCTCTAAATAGCAGAGGTCTAGAAATTATTGAAGGAGAAACAGTGATCTTAGATATGGTTAGACCCGAAAATAGGGAGCACTACCATACCAATATTCGTAGAGTATTAGAAGGAGAAGTATTCAATGATGTGATGTCTTTCCAATTTGGAAATAATAAGCGCATAATGGATACTAGATATTACCCGATTTCATCTGAAGACGGATCTATTGTTGGGGCAACAGTTATGTTCCATGATATTACCGACAGTAAGGAAAGAGAAAACGAGTTGGTAGAATCAAGACGTCAGATGAAAGCAATTTTTGATACGTATGATGCTGAAGTGTATTTGAAAGATTTAGATGGTAGATACATTTTAGCAGATCAAACATTCTTATCTGCTATTGATGTTGATTTTGACATTATTGGAAAAACGGATGTAGAAATATTCGGCCCAGAAAAAGGAGCTGAGATTTGGGAACTCGACGAGGCCATTTCAGAACAAGAGACTGAAATTTCATTTGTGGATACAAGAGAAGATGGAAGTAAATTTAAATGTGTAAAATTCCCAATGGTGAATGCCACTGGTAAGGTATATGCCATTTGTAGTATTGCATCTAAATTAGAATTTGAAGAAACCTTGGATCATGGAGTAGAGAAAGTACCTAACCCAGTGATCTATAGAAATCTTGAAAACCCTAAAGAAATAGTGCATCGCAGTGGTTCTTGGAAGAACTATTTCGGAGAAGATATTGATTTGATGAATTTCATAGATGAAAAAGATTTAGATAGATATAACTCATCTATGAAGAATATTGAAGAAGCGGTGAAGAACGGGAAAATGTATTATGAAACTTATGTAATTACATTAAATGATAAAACTAGACTGCTGATGCTTGAAAAAGGAAATTCAGTAGAAAGGGAATCGGATCAAGAAAAAGTAGTGGTTTCATCATTAATTAACTTGACTCCATTGAGACCCAATCATGCATAAGTCAAAATATTAATTACCTTTGCATCACCTTAAATTAAATCTTCAAAAATTATTGATATGAAAGCGATCATTAAAACAGATAAGGGAGAAATGAAAGTAGATTTCTACTTAAATGATGCTCCTAATACAGTGGCTAACTTCGTAGAGCTTGCAGAGCACAATTACTACGATGGTTTAACTTTCCACAGAGTGATCCCTAATTTCGTAATCCAAGGTGGATGTCCTGATGGTACAGGTGCAGGTGGACCAGGTTACAGAATTGCTTGTGAATTGGATGGAGACAACCAATATCACGACCGTGGAGTTCTTTCTATGGCACATGCTGGTAGAAACACTGGTGGATCACAATTCTTTATTTGCCATAGCCGTGCTCAAACTTCTCACTTAGACCGTAATCATACTTGTTTCGGTAAAGTAGTTGAAGGAGTTGAAGTAGTTGACGAAATCCGTCCTAACGATAAAATTTTATCTATTGAGATCATCAGAGAAGATGGTGATGCTGAATTAGGTGAACTAAAAAAATTATAATCAAACATTTGATATAATTTTAGTATAAAAGCAATTATGAAGTAATTCATAATTGCTTTTACTTTTTATACATTTTAAGTTAAACCAATTTAAAGTAATGTTGAGAATTTTATTACTAACTTTTTGCTTCCCAATTTTATTATCTGCTCAAAATAAAGTCTACCTCGATAAATGGGGAAATGTGTGTGCTGAGAATGAAGCTAAAACTTTTTATACATCACAGAAAGTTGACCTAAAGGGAGTGTCACTTTTTGAAATAAAATCTTATACTAATAATAATGTTTTAATCACTAAAGGGTATAAGGATAATATTCAGACTGGACGATATATCAATGAATTTTATGAATATTTCCGGAATGGAAAAGTCTCTCGAATTTATCATTATGATATCTCTAAAAAAGATGTTTTTGTAGAAACATTTTATAATAATGGTATAAAAAGGTCTGAACTTATTTTGATTGGAGGATATAAAAATGAAAAATACCTAAATGCTTGGAACGAAAAAGGAGAACAGATAGCAGAAAGTGGAGTAGGGAGATTAGAATGGAGATCAGAAGTGACTAATAATTTATATGGAGGTAAATTGTCTGATTTTCATAAAGTTGGAGAGTGGACTGGATATAATGATGAACTCAAAGTTTCTTATAAAGAATTTTACAGAGAAGATGGTTCTTTACAAAAAGGAGTGGCTACTAGAGAGTCTGATCAACAAACATTTTCTTATAAAGATCAATTTGTATATCCTTACATAAAAAATTATCCGCTTTATAAAAAAGTAAGAGCTAAAGTAAATAAAATACTAAGTGATAATAATAAGAAATACGTCTATATAAAGGTATTTGTAAATAAAGAAGGAGAAGGTGTTCATGCTAAAATGCAGTACTCTGATCAGCCTAATTCTGAAAGTGAAAAGGAAGCATTAGAAATTGTAAATAAATACCTTCAGAAATTTGATTTTGAACCTGCTAAGAGGTTAGGTATTTCAACTGATGCTTATACCAACTTTAAATTTAATTTAGAGCAACCTAGCAATAAATAGATTTTTTGAATTTATCTTTTTAGATATTTCAACCAAGAAAACCGTTTCCTTGTTGATAAGTAGGAACGGTTTTTTTCATTTTGATATGCTTCTCTTTCAAAACAAATGGATCTATAAGCTTTATCCACATTTTTGTGAATAACAAATAGAAAAACAAAGTGAATAAAGTAGATAAAATAAAAAGTTATCAACAATAGTTCTTTTTGTTGTGCAAAGTGAATCTTTTCATGACGAATCATTCTATTCCATTCTTCTGAATGTTGATAAGTTTTATATTCTGACCTTACAAAAACAAAAGGATAAACAGCCATAGCTATAAAACCTTTAAATGGAATAGTATTGTTAAAGATAATTCTCATAAAAATTACTTTGGGGTGCGAATATAAAAAAAGCGAGCCTAAATATATTAGACTCGCTTCATAAAATAACAATTGTATAGTAAATAGGTATTTACCTATTTGTTTTACTCATTGTATAATTTCTCATAATACTGCAATGCCATACGGTTAGCATCGAAGTAAGGAAGAACGTCTCTCATTGAGTTTTTCACCCTTTCAGTCCAGTCTTCTGGCTTGTCGTAGTACATAGGGATGATTTCGTTCTCAACGATATCTAATAAGCTATTTAAATCTTGCTCATCTTGCTCATGAATTGGAGCTTCTAAGTTAGCTAGAGGAAGAACGAATGAGTTCTCACCGTTAGCAAATTCAGGAATCCAACCATCATCAGTAGAAAGGTTAATACCACCGTTCATTGCTGATGTCATACCTGAAGTACCAGAAGCCTCACGAGGTACACGAGGGTTGTTCAACCATACATCTGAACCTTGCTTTAACTTACGAGAAAGCTTTAATTCATAACCCACTAAAACAGCCATGTTACCATAGTCTTTAGAAAGGTGTACTAATTGGTTAAATACTGATACAGCACCATAATCCATTGGATAAGGTTTACCTGCCCAAATAATTTGAATAGGACGATCAGGGTTGTTCATGATTCTGTTGAAACGCTCTTTGTTTCTTGTGATCAAATCAGCACGCTTATAAGCAGCGAAACGACGAGCCCAAACAATTGTAAGGACTTTAGGGTCCATCAATTTACCAGTTTGGTCAGCAACAGTTTCAAATAATTTTGATTTTAAGTATCTCTTACGCTCGATCAATTTATCATCATCTTCTTTATGAAGCGCTGAGTACAATTGATCATCAGCCCAATAAGTTCTGTTTTGAGCGTTGGTGATAGAAGTGATACGACAAATATTATCGTACTTGTTCCACATGTCATTTGATACTTCACCGTGTAATTTAGATACACCGTTAGCTACTCTAGCTAGACGTAAACAAGCTAGTGAGTGATCAAAAGTATCATTTTGGATACCAGTGATTCTTCTAACTTCGTCTAATGGAATACCATTAAAGTAGCCTAATTTATTAAGGAAGTGGATATCGTGCTTTTCGTTACCAGCTTCTTCAGGAGTGTGAGTAGTGAAAACTAATTTTTCTTTCACTTTGTCCATGTCCTTATTGTACTTGTTCGTTAAATGGAACGCAGCAGGAAGGGCATGAGCCTCGTTGAAGTGGTAAACTTCAGCGTTATATTCTAACTCATCTAACAATTTTGCTCCACCAAGACCCAATAACATATATTGAGCTACTTTTGCAGAAGCATCAGCGTCATAAAGACGGTGAGAAATTGATTGTGATAAGTAATCATTTTCAGGAAGGTCAGTAGTCAAGAAGAACATTGGTACTGTCTTGAATACGTCAGGACGCAAATACTTTGCAGTTACCCAAACTGGGTGACCATTTACTTCGATAGTAAATTTAATATTTGTGTCTTCTAAGAAGTTATTAATTTTTTCTTGGAAAAGGGCATCCATTTCTTGGTTTCCTTTACGTACTTGGTCGTAGTAACCGTACTTCCAAAGAATACCAATTCCGATAAAGTTTTGGTTAAGTTCGTAACTAGAACGCATGTGTGAACCTGCTAAGAAACCTAAACCACCAGAGTAGATCTTGAAAGGTTGGTCAATAGCAAATTCCATACAGAAATAAGCAACACGCTTTTTATATTTGGGATCGTAAGCGTAAGGGTGTTTGAAGTTTTCTTCGAAACGTGACATATGATTAAATTGATTTATTTAAAGTATTATTTTTTCATGAGATCAAGAATTGACGTCAATTAGACAATTCTAAATACTGACCGCAATTTTTATAATTTATTTGTCTAATATTATGATGTAGATCACCATTTTAAGAAACGTTTTCAGAAACCGATTGCAAAATCGGTGAAATGTTAACGTTCTAACTAAATTATTTATTTTTTTGCATTTTTAAACAAAAAAAAATTAGAAATAGTAAATTTTAAATAACAATCTAAAAATTTTTAAAGACTGATAATAAATATTTATTTCCTTAAACTTTATTGTTTTACCAAGACATTAACTGTTTTTTGGGTGATGAAATTCGCTTTCAACTTTCTATACTGAAAAACCAAACCAATAATTATTGCAAAGAAAGTCATGACAGTCCATGATATCCCTCTCCATAAATTTAATAATATGAACTGAAACCCTTTGAATATGGGTAACAAAATAAAAGATGCTATAATTAATAATAAGGATGTAAATAAAGTATAGAAGTTCATAGCGTGAGTGGATTATTAAGTGAATCTCTAATCAATTTACGAACAAAAGTTGTAAAGGTTTTTTTTTTCTTGAAATTTATTTTGCTACACTCTAATTATTATATTTTTTCCTCTTATTTTCGATGCTTCAATTCTCGTAAAAAAAGTATATACCCTACCATAATATATGAAAACCTATCCGTCCCCTTTTTTATTAGAAGTAGCAAGAAGTGTTTATCAACAGCATAAAAACGAATTAAATCGAATTATTGTAGTGCTACCTTCTCGTAGAGCATGTATGTATTTCAAACAGTATTTCGGAAGTGTTATTGATCAACTGACTATTGCTCCCCAAATTTTATCGATGGAGGGTTTTGCAGAATTGTTTTCTAAACTACTGAAAGCGGATAATGTCACTCTACTTTTTGAACTTTTTCATACTTATAAAAAAGATGACAAGGAGTTAAAGATTGAAGACTTTATCCATTTAGGAAAATCATTGTTGTCGGAATTTAATATGATCGACAATAACCTCGATGAAAAAGAGGTAAAGAAAATGTTTGAACATTTAAATGAAGTCAAACTGTTAGAAAACTGGGCAAAAGATTTAGGAGACGAGGAAAAAGACGATTTAAAAAAGAATTGGAAGGATGGAAAAACTTCTATGACAGAATTTTTAGTCTTTTGGCAAAGGTTATCCAATTCATATTCTGATTTTAGAAAATCACTTTTATCTAAAGGGATGGCTTATGGAGGAATATTATTCCGAGAGGCTTTGGATCACTTGGAAGAACGAATGGAGGAATTTGAGATTGATAAAGTTATTTTTGCTGGTTTTTCTCAGATGAGTGGTGTAGAACAAGACATTGTTGAAAAACTAAATAACTTAAGTAAAGCTCAAGTTTATTTTGATGCTGATAAAAGATACCTTGATAAATTTAAAAATCACGAGGCAGGATATTACCTAAGAAAATATGTCAAAGGATTCGGTGCTCAACATCCTCACTATGCAATTGATCAATTCAATTCTCATGATAAAAAAGTAGGTTTTAAATCAGTAAGTTCTACCGTGGGTGAAGTTAAATTTGCTGGTGAGTGGCTTACTTCTTTACTGGATTCTGAAGAAAGTAAAGAGGATTTTATCCAAACACTTAATCATACAGCAATTTTATTACCTGATGAGAGTTTATTACCCGCTTTATTAAAATCATTACCTAACATCACTTTTTCTGATGGAAAAACATTAGCTGAGCACACCAATATAACCATGGGTGTTAGCTTCGAAAAAACACCACTATTTGATTTGATCAGAGAAATCTTTCAAATGAAAGAAAGAGTGACTTATAAAGACGGACAGTATGTCGCTTATTTTAAATCTGTTCAGAACATCTTAAGACATCCATTTTTTAATAGTAATTACAGAGAGATAGATATTATTGTTGGAGATATCTTAGATGACTTAGTCAATAAAAATTATATCAATGTACCTTTAGATTACTTAGTTGAAAAATCTGGAGATTTAGAGATTTTTTCTGTTGTTTTTAAACCTTGGGGAAAAAACTATAAAGATTATATCAAAAGTTTCATCGATCTAATCAATGCTTTATTGAAGATGATGAAATCTACGATCAATCCTTCAGGAAATGAAGAAATAAAAATTTCTGACTCTATTTACAGTTATGAAGAAGAGTTATTAAGTATACTGTTCGATCATCTTAAACACTTAAACAGGGTTTTACCTAACTTCTTTAAAGTAGAAAGTGAATTGCCTTTAGGGATTTTTAGAACATTATTATTGGAACTATTAAGAGGTACTAAGGTACCTTTTACAGGAGTTCCAATAGCCCCACTACAGATTATGGGTATGTTAGAAAGTAGAGCACTCGATTTTAAAAATGTTTTGATTCTAACTTGTAACGAAGGAATGTTACCCACTAAAAAAGCTGTCGAAGCCATCATTCCGTTTGATATTAGAAGTGAATTTGGACTACCTACGTACAAAGATAAAAATGCTGCTTTTGCTTATACTTTCTATAGATTATTTCATAGAGCGGACCATTTAATGTTTAGTTATTTAGATGCAAATGCAGGGAGTGATGTAGGGGAGATGAGTCGCCTTTTATTGCAGGTAAAAGAAGAAATGTTGGAAGAACCAAGTTTTAGAGTTTTACCCATAGAGAAGCATCAAGAAGCTTGGTTGTTAGCGAAAGCTGATAAAACCATGTCAGAAGCTATTTCTATTTCAAAATCTGATGGGCTTAAAAAGAAAATATTGGAGAGGCTGCAAAAAGGCATCAGCCCATCATCAATAAGTTCTTACATCAGAAACCCTCTTACTTTTATTGATCAAAAAGTAATCGGATTAGTAGAGAAGGAAGATATTGAAGAAGATTTAGATAATAGAAGCTTTGGTAACCTAATTCATACTGCAATGGAATGGGGATTAAGAAGAATGGCAGGGCTGAAAGATATTTATGAAAAACCTGAAGTTCAGCCATCGTTTGTTTTAAGAATTGAAGATTTTGAAAAAGCCATCAATGATAAAGCTTTTATTCTTCAACTAATAGATGATGCCGCTGTGAAAGAAAAAGTAGAGCTGCTCAAAGGTCAAAATTTATTACTCAAAGCAGTTGCTGAAAATATTATTATCCGATTTTTTAGAAAGCAGATAGAAGAATTAGAAGCATCAGAATCAAAGGCATTTGGAATAGTTAGATTAGAAGAATATATCAGTAATACTATTCATTTTGAAGTAGATGGAGAGAAGGTGACCTTAAGATTGTCTGGTATGGCAGATAGAATTGATGTTTTAGATGGGAAATTGAGAATTGTAGATTATAAATCTGGAGGTTTTGATCCAAATAAGATGAAGCCTAAAGAGTGGTCCGTTTTTATGGAAGATAATGCCTACGCAAAGGCATTACAATTATCATTGTATAGTTATTTAACCAAAGCGGCCATAAAAAATCCCCAAAATAAAGATTTTCACTCCATGATATCCGAGTGTAATAAGGTATTAATAGATGAGAAAATTCCAACTATAGATTTCAATATAGAGATCGATTCTGGGTTTTATTTCTTTAGAAAAATCAATGATGGTTTGATCTCTTGTAAGATGGATGGTACTTTAAATGGAGAAGAAATTGATTTTATACCTAAAACGGAAAAGTGGCTTCAACTTTGGTCAGAAAATTTGCTCGACACAGAAAGTGCCCTTGAAGATGTAATTTGAATTGTAAAAAAACTTAAAATATCTTATAGAAAGGATGTGACACTACCTAACTGTAATTTAAAGGGTATAAATTGAGTTGTCTTTTTTGAGACTACTGCCAAAAATTATTCTTCAATTTGAAATTAAGCCTTGAGGTATACATTAATAAGCATATTGATATTCCTTTTATCACTCACTAATTGTAAAGAAGTAAATGCACAAGCAAGACTTCCTAAATTAGATGAGGTAGATATGCTTATGACCAATCTTACTGTTCAATTAGAAATTACTTCTGGTATTGATGCCATGTATAATTTCGAATTTAAAATTGCAGAAGGTCAATTTCACTGGTTAAGGAGTCATTATCCAAAGCACCCATTACCTTATTTTCTTTTAGGTCTTTCAGAATGGTGGAAAATTGTTCCCAATATAGAGAACAATACACATGATGATACCTTTTTTGCTTACATGGATTCTGCTATTTATTACGCGGAACAAATGTATAAAGAAGATAAAAAGAATCAAGAGGCACTGTTTATTTTAGCAGGTACTTGGGCTTTTGAAGGTAGATTACATGGGGAAAGACATCATTGGACCAAAGCTACTTTCTCGGTGCGTAAAGCATTAAGTTATTTTGATAAACTTAAAGAGATGCCTCAGACTGATTTGACTCCTGAATTACTTTATGGAGACGGTCTATACAATTATTATGTAGAATGGATTAAGGATAATTACAAAATGTTACGTCCAGTTCTCTGGATGTTTGATAGTGGAGATAAGGAATTAGGTATAGAACAATTAGAAACCTGCGGTAAAGAAGCTTTTTATACTCGAATAGAAGCAATGTACTATTTAATGAAAGTACATTCTTCCAATGGGGGGAAGATGATTAGAGCTTTACAAATAGCAGATTATCTTCATAATAAATACCCTAATAACCCATATTTCCACAGGTATTATGCTCGCCTGTTATACTACAGTGGTCGCTATCCATTGTTATTTACAGTATGTAAGTCTTTATACGATAGGGTAGAAGAGCGACAGACAGGGTATGAAGAAATGAGTGGACGTTATGCTGCATTTTTCTTAGGATCCTATTATAGAGATTATTTAGGTGATAGGGAATCCGCAGAGTTTTATTTCAAAAAAGCAGTAGAATACGTAGAGGAAATCAAGGACTTTGGATCTGGATATTATCATTATTCATTAGCGGCTTTAGCAAGAGATGCGAAGAAGCAGAAAGAATATGAAAAAGCAGAGGAGTATTATTCAAAAATTCAACTTTATGCTGTGGGTCGAAAAGATCTTTTAACTGAAGCAAAAGCTTTTAGAAAGGAAAATAAGAAACGTAAGAAACAGGATAGAAAAAATAAATAGTCTATCATTAAAATAATGAGAGGTTCACTAAAAAGCGTTAAGAGTAGATCAACTACTTTTAACGCTTTCTTTTTACTATATATGGAAAATATCTGGATAACAACTTATTTTAGTATTTGTCATCAACAAAGGTTTGCTCATCTAACGGAGGACGAACATATCCTTCTTTGTTTATTGTAGGTAAATCAATCTTTTTATATTTGATTTCTTTATAAGGAACTTTCGATAAGAAGTGGCTAATACAGTTTAATCGAGCTTTTTTCTTATCATCTGCTTTTACAACAAACCAAGGCGATTGTTTGGTATCTGTATAGGCAAACATATTATCTTTTGCTTTAGAGTACTCGACCCACTTTGCTCTTGATTCTAAGTCCATTTCGGAGAACTTCCAGCGTTTAATAGAAGAATTGATACGTTCAGCAAAACGTTTTTCTTGTTCTTCATCAGAAACAGAGAACCAATATTTAATAAGAATAATACCAGAACGAATCAACATTCTTTCAAATTCAGGGCAGGTTCTCAAGAATTCTTGATATTGATCGTCAGTACAAAATCCCATTACATGCTCTACACCAGCTCTATTGTACCAACTTCTATCGAATAAAACAATTTCTCCTGCAGCAGGAAGATGAGGCACATACCTTTGGAAATACCACTGAGATTTTTCTTTTTCGGTAGGTACACCTAGTGCTACAATTTTAGCTACACGCGGATTTAGTTTTTCTGTAATCCTTTTAATTACTCCACCTTTTCCAGCAGCATCTCTACCTTCAAAAATAACGACTACTTTCAACCCTTCTTTCTTTACCCACTCTTGCATCTTTACCAATTCGGTTTGAAGTTGCTCTAATTCTCCTTCATAATAGTCTTTTTGTAATTTTCCTTTTTTAGTGTATTTCTCGTTTTTGTCCATGGTTATGTTAATTTTTGAGGTGTAGTTGATCACCTATACCTTGTAAAGGTGATGAAAAAGATAAGTCTATTTTCTACCAAAGTCGGCAGGGATTTCCCCCCAATGTTTGGTCTCCCATTTTCTAATGGGGTTCATGTATGTATTTGTCTCTAACCATTTAATTGCTCTATCAATCATAACAAATAGTTGAGCGTTTTTTTCGTTTTTATCGAGTGTTGTTTTGATCTTTTTATCTCTGACCCATTTCATAGCAGTACGGCTATCAGTATAGACAATTGTTTGATCGTATTTATGTTGTTTTAGATATGCCAAAGCATGTACTATACCTAAAAACTCACCAATATTGTTTGTACCATCTTCATAAGGTCCTTGAATAAAGAGTTGTTGACCAGTTTCTAACCAAACACCTCTATATTCCATTGGTCCTCTAGCTCCAGAACAAGCAGCATCTACTGCTAAGCTATTATTCATGATGGGTAAACCAACCGAAGGGTCATATATTTTTTTCGGTTTTTCTCCCGCTTTTTTCTTTACTATATATTCGGCAGGGTTCCCTTTAAAAGCTACTTCAGCCTCTTTCAAAGAATCAAATGATTTATATTTTGCTCCTTTTACACCTTGTACATGTTTTTGGCACTCTGCCCATGTTGTATATACTCCGGGAGTTCCTCCAGCCCACACAACGTAAAATTTTTTCTTCTTACTTCCTGCCATAATTTTTGATTAATCTTTGAATTTAAGAATAACCTATTATTGATCACAAATCATTTATAAGATTGATGTGATTTAATAATAAAAATAGATCAATTTAGACAATACTCAAGACTTAATTACAAAATGTGAACAAACTTATAATTTTCTACTAGCCTATTTGATAGTCGTATTTGGTTCTCAAGTACTAAAAAATAGAAAGTATTTTTCATGTTTTCTGATACCAAAATATTAGAAAAAAGTAGAATAACAAATATTAAAATTAAAGAAAATGTTGATTTACAGTGTCTATTTAGATCAATTAATAAAAAAAAGAACATCATTTTTAATATCAGTTTAAAAAAAACTTGAAGAATAAATAGATATAACTTAAATTTGCACGCTCATAATTCAAGGATTGTGACCTTAATATTGTAATTGATTTTAATAAAATATAATCATGGGATATACAAAACTTATTAGAAAGTCTAGAAGAAACAAGACGATCGCACTTCAGCGTGTTACAACTATCCAACGTTTAAGCGCTAAGCCAGTAATCAAAAAAGTTGATGTTGAAGCAATCAAAGCTGAATTCGCAGCTAAGTAATTTGATTTACTACAAGTTAAAAAAAGTCTAGAATCGAAACTCTAGACTTTTTTTATTGCTTTATTTTTTTTGGTTTAAATAAAACCTTCACTTTTTGCTTTTGTAACAGCTTCAATTTTGTTGGAAACTTGAAGCTTAAGATAGATATTTTTGATATGAAATTTAACGGTATCTTTTGAAACAGAAATCTGATCGGCTATATCCATATATGATTTACCTTCAGCTAATAAATTTAAGACATCTGTTTCTCGATTTGTAAGGGGTGATTCACTTTCTCGTCTAAAAGATTTAACCACTAATTTCGCAATTTGAGTACTCATAGGAGCACCTCCAGCAGAAACCTCATCTAATGCTCTTAATAATTGAGTATGATTACTGTTTTTAGTAATATAGCCAGTAGCACCGGCGCAGAGAGCGTCAAATACGTATTGACTATTTTCATGTACTGAAATAATCAAAATATCTGTTCTAGGTAAGGTTTGTCTTATATTTCGTGTACCTTCAATACCATTCATTCCTGGTAAATCGATATCCATAAGAACAATGTCGGGTAAGTCTACTTCAAGGTTATTGATAGCATCTTCACAGGTACCATAGGCATTCACCACTTCATAATTAGAAGTTTGAGTCTCTATAAGTAATTGAAATGCTTCTTGAACATCCTTATTATCTTCTACGATGATAATCTTCTTCATAATGCTAGGTACAAAAAAAAAAGAGATGATTCAATTATAATTGTCACCTCTTCTTTGAATTTCAACAATAAGAATGAGTTCCCCAACTCAGTTGAGGGTTATAGTCCGGATTTGTACTGCTTAACGATTCATTACTTCAAAAGTACTCGTTTTAACAATATGACGTACTACCCATAAGGGTAGTTTTTAGGGTAGGGAGGTTAGGTTGTGACTAAAAGTAATTGATACTGTGGTCCCTATGCCTTCTTGGGAGTCTATGTCTAACACACTATTTTTCATTTTTTTTATTCTTGATTTCATGTTTTTGATGCCATTTCCCAAATTAACGTTTTCAATGTCAAAACCTTTTCCATCATCAGTGATACTAATTTTTATAATATTATCATCTTGAATAAGAGAAAAATGAACATGTTCTGGATGAGCATATTTGGCAATGTTAGTCATCGCTTCTTTAAAAATGAAAATCATTTGTAAACTCCATGAGTGGGGTAATATTTGTTTTTCAATTTTTTGATGAACATCTTTTTTAGCGTGAAACCTAATTTGTAGATCCTCAAAGAATTCATCACCAAAGTCTTTGATGTGGTCAAAGACAATTCCTAATACATCATTTTTAGCATCAATAGACCATATAAAGTCTCTTGTTCCATTGTAAAGCGATTTAGATTGAGATTCAATTCTATTTAAAATTTTCTCTGTATCCTTATCTTTCCCTTTTAATTTCATAGATGCTAAATCAGCTAGAACCGTAATTGATGCAAGTTTATTACCCATTTCATCATGAAAGTCTTGGGCAATTTCTTTTCTTACTATTTGTAGTTTCTTTTCTGCTTTATTTTTAGAATCTAAAATTTCTTGTAATTCATCAGATTTTCCTTTTTCAGTTTTAATTCTGAGGTAAGAGTAGTAAGAGATACCAATTATTAAAAGTACCATTACTCCAATTTTGAAAAGGAGGTGTTCCCAAAAATATCCTTTTATAATTAAGGTAGCTTCGTCTGCTTTACTCCAATTTGAACCAATGGTTTTACCTCTTATATATAATTTGTATTCTCCTGGCGTATTATTCGTAATGTTTAAAAGTTCAGTATATTGAAAATCAATCCAATCTCCAGACTCACTAAGTTTGTATTGTAATACTAGTGATTCCATTTCTTCTAATACATCTGCTTCCATTGGAATCTTGATACTATTGAATTTACTATGTGAATAATAGACCTCTTCTGTAAATTTTATAATAGGCGGAGGAATAGGAGTACTTCTTTGTCTATTTGGTATAGACATTATACCCTGATAGGTACCGATCCAAATGGTATTATTTGACGTTTCAAAAATAGTTGTGATGTAGTTACTGATTAAACCAGACGAGATATTGTATTTTCGAATCAACTTATTATCTGATATCAAACTTAAGCCTTCAGATGTTCCTACCCATAGTTGACTGAAATGATCTTTAAATATTTTTGTGCACCTCACATTTTCCATACCATCAAAAACCTTAATAGTACGATTAAATACATCATTTAATTGGAGAGAGTGTAAATTATAATTGGTTGCAATCCAAATACAATTATTGGGTTTGTCTAATAAGATGTCTTGTATTCTTTCCCCTGAGGCAAATTCATCTACCCAAACCTTCTTTTTGGTAAGTTTAGTATTGTCATCATGTTCATAAAGACTTAAAGCACCTTTTGTAGCTACCCATAAAATAGAATCAGAAACAATCGCTTTAACAATTTTAGGTTGTGTTATTTTTCCTTCAGGGAACTTATGAAATGCTCTTTTTAGATTAAATGACTTATCAAAAACTTTAATAGTATCTTCTTCACTAAACCACAAACCACTATAGTTCTCTCCTTCATATTTACTGTAACCTATATTGATAGAATCCTTATTTTCAAAGTATGACCCTCTAGAATAACTATATAATGTACGGTTATTTATCTTATTAATAATAGCTCTGATGTTGCTTAATTTTTCAAAAAGATGATCAGTATTCATGTTGTATTCTATGACTTGGTTGGTCGTAGAAAACATTAGAATAGAATCATTTTTTTGATTGATAGATAATATATGTGGAATGGAGAGATCCTCAATACCTATGAATTTAAAATCAATATTATTCACCATAAATAATCCATCACCCTGAGTACCAATCCAAATTCTATCACTTGAATCGACAAAAATAGAAGAGTTCGAAGATTTAGATTCTACATATTTATCTAAGTTGATACTTTTTTTAGTAGACTTATCAATATAGACACCCACTTGATGATTAAGAGATTTATTTGTGGAACATACTATATCTCCATTTTTTAACCCATAAAGATTTGAGACAAAACTATCTTTTTCTACGGGGTAGGTCTCTAATAATTTTCCCTTTTCAGATAATTTTAAAATTTTCCCTTTACAACCAACTAATAACCCTCCATCATATGTTTCTTTAATACAAGAAATATATTCTTTGCCTAATGTCTTTTTAAATAAATCCCCCTTTATTTTAGTACCTTCTATCAACCTTAATCCTTGAGTACTCATTCCCATCACCAACACTTTGTCTTTGTAGCACCCAAAACTTATCGGAGAATGGTAGTTGGTTGGAATTAAATAACTAGGTAGTTTTTTATTTACTGCAAGGAATAATTCCTTCCTTCCATTTTTTTGTTTTGAATAAGGTTTTAGTTCATATCCTTTCCTTGTTATATCATCTATATAATAGCCAATATTCCATTGCCATCCATAGATATTAGTATTGTGAACAATTCCTCGGTGAAGTTTATTAGCACCGACATTCTGAAGGTGAGGGTAAGTAAAAATACTGTCGTTTTCTTGATTCAAAACATGTATTCCGCCTTTCCACGTAAAAATATATAACGAATCCGAAGGTGTAGTATTAAAGCCTATCACATAAGGTGATTGTAGACCATCTTTTGTACTATAAGTTTTGAAAGTCTTACCATTAAATACGCTCATTCCATCATCTGTACCTATCCATATCTTATTATCCTTTTCGATCATATGGTAAAGAAAGTTATGAGGAAGTCCATCTTTTGTCGTCCAATGGTGCACATTAGGTTTTTGTCCAAAAACTTGATAAGTAATTAGAAGTGAAAGAAGTAAGAAGTGAAATTTATATTTATTTGGCATGCTACCAACATTTTTTTTTGTAGAACATTAAGTCTGCAACCCGTTGAGGAATAAATTTATTGATTTAAAATTTATTAAGTGCTAAAAATCACCTAAATCATACCTTAACTCGTATATATTTGTCTGTGTCTTGATTTAAAATTTAAAAAATTGCTACTATCTTTTGATCAAGTAGAGTAATGATTTTCTAAGAAATCAAGCGAATTATAAAGTTAAAAATGAAAATGAAATAAACGATTAAATCACTATAAGTATGCTGGAAATTCAAAAGAAACTAAAGTCCTCATTTTATACTATCTTAAGTTTACCCGCTACTGCTATGGGGTTTGCACTTTCTATCCAAATTTCTGCTTTGAGTTGGATTCTAAGTGAGAAATATGGATTTCACCTTGAAGAAATTGGTATTGTTTGGGCAGCAGGCCCATTAGCAGGAATAATAGCACAACCAATAGCAGGATTATTATCTGATAAAGTATGGTTTTGGGGAGGGCGAAGAAGGCCTTTCATTTTAATAGGAGGTGTTTTGACATCAATCATGTTACTAGCAATTCCTAATATGGATATAATTGGTAAGGCATTGGGGCAGGAAGGTGCTACTGTTGGTATCGCTATTGCTATCGCTTTAACATTTGATTTAGCCATAAATGTAAGTTTTAACCCTACAAGATCAATCATTGCTGACGTTACTCCAGAAGGAGAAAAAAGAACAAATGGATATACTTGGATGCAAACAATCTCCGGTACATTTGGTGTTTTAGCATATGCTATAGGTGCATTTTTTGACAACTATGTGTTAATTTATTCTGGTATTTTTATAGTGTTTGCATTTTCTGTTTTTCCATTATTCTTTATTGAAGAACCCAAAAAATTAACTTCTACGAATGATGGAGAAGAACAATCTAAAGCATCTTTCTTAGAAATTATGGATGTGATTAAGCCACTCTATGGATTCCTGATTTATGCTTTTTATGTTATTGTAGCAAAAGTATTAGACTTACCTCCATCCAATATTTATATTGAGATAGGGTGTTTGGTAATTACTCTCGTAGCAGGAATTCAAGTAATATTAGCTTCTAGAAATGTTGAAAAAGACAAGCTTGAATTTCAAAAAATATTATTTGCACATTCGTTTACTTGGATAGGTGTTCAATCAATGTTTGTTTATATGTTGGCTTTTGCAAAAGTTAATGTAATGGGCTTTGAAATGGACCAGGAAGTAGCAGAAGTATTAAAAAATAATATTGGTAAAATTGTAGCTGTATCTTTTCTAGTGTTAAACCTTGTAGGGGCAATTTTTCCGTCCTTAATCATCAATCCACTAGTTAAAAAAATAGGTCAGGTAAAAACTCATACGATTTCTTTAGCAATAATGACATTAGGGTATTTTGGAGTTTATAGTTTAGTAGGAAAAGATAGTGAATACTTGCTGTATTTCTTTATGGTTGTGATTGGAGTAGGTTGGGCTTCAATTATTTCAATTTCATTTGCCATCATGTCTGAAAGAGTGGATAAATCAAAAATGGGATTATACATGGGCATCTTTAATTTGTCTGTTGTTGCTCCCCAGTTAGTTTCCAGTTTTAAAATTGGGCAACTAGTTAATTCATATGACGATAAAGGTATACTATTCCTTATTTGTACAATAACATTACTTGTTTCAACTATTTTATGGTTGACTGTAAGAGAAAAGAAGGGGAATGATAATGCCACTTCAGCAAATACAGGCGGAGGTCATCATTAATATATAGTATAACATCAAAAAAGGGAAGTAATTTCGGTTACTTCCCTTTTTTGTTACATCAGATAATTTCTATTGTTTGATTATTCTCTGATTAAAAACTCCTAAATCACTACTTAATCGAATAAAGTAAGTGCCGTTAGGCATATTGTCTAAATGTATTTCGATAGATTGTAATCCTTTGTCAAGGTTTATAGATTTTACTAAACTACCAGAGGTATTATAAATCTCTATCACTGCAGATGCACTAACAAAGTCTGTTATATCCATCGTGAAAACTCCTTTTGTGGGGTTAGGATATACAACAAACGAGGCTTTTTTAATAGGTTTTATTCCAACAATGCCTCCTTCTATAACTATTATATTAGATTCTCTTGAAAAACCATTTTTATTGACTGCATACACCCTGTAAGATACTTTTTTATTTAAGTATTCTAAACTAGGTAGAAAGTCTGAATAGCTTCTTGTAGTAGAAGCCAAAATAGGACTAACATAATTAAATCCTTGATCATCAACAGACCTTTCTAGAATATAACCTGTAATTTCTTGTGTACCTTCAGATGGTACTGTCCATACTATTTTATTTACACCATCACTTCCTGCAATAACGTCATTATCATCAATATGAACTTCTGCATTAGGAGCGTTGGCATTTAATGTACTTCTAGAAACTGCAGCAACTAATACGGTATCTACTCTTGCTTTTTGATCAAAAGTAAACATCGTCATACAAGAATCATTAGTATAATCCATGAAGTTTTGGTACTGAGCTGAAGAATAATTGGCTGTATCGCATAAATACTTTGTGTGAAACTCACTATTCTCATCACAATAACTGAAATTTTCAGGGTCTTGATGGGTGCCACTTACTTTGGGGGTATCATCACAATAATCAGTTTTAGAACAATTAGCACTTGCACTACCTACTCCCCAAGGATGTAAAATTCCTAAATAATGGCCTAACTCGTGCGTTAATGTTCTTCCAAGATGATAAGGTTTATTCATAGAATATCTACCATTAAATTCATCTATACCATCTGCACCAAAATAACGGTAATCTATGACAACACCATCTTTTTCACTAGTAGCAATTTCAGATGTATTTACTTCATCTAGTCCACTTAAAGAAAGGATATTAGGAAAAAATGCATAACCTAAGTAACCATCCGGTAAAGCGGTTACCCATATGTTTAAGTATTTTGTAGGATCCCAAATATTATTTGCAATGATAGTTTCAACTTCAGAAGTAGAAAAGTATCCTTTAGCACCAGGGTCTCGATAAAAACGATGAACTCCTTCTTCGTTAAGTACGTTACCATTAGGATCGTACAATGCTCTTTTGATTTCAACATCTAAACTAGATGCATCCCAAATAAATTCTTCTAAAGTTTGTGATCTATTTTTATTTTTTTTGATAAGATCAATATTAGAAGCCATAAACTGTGAAGCGATTTGCTCATAACTTATATTATTACCTACACCAATTGAATAATTAGGATTGGTATAAATAACATGAACAATTGCAGGTAGATTAGATTTCTCTGTTCTACTCACATTTTGATATCTCAATGCAGAGGCAATCTTAGGTAAAGCAGGGTCATGATTAGGATTGGCTAAGTAATTACCACAACGTCTAAATGTGGTCTTTTCTTGAGCCGTACTAAAGTTAATTTGAAGTAAAATGACAATGATTGTCAGTATGAATTTATTTTTTGATAACATATCTCAACGTTAAATCAATTAAAAAATGCTATATTTCTGTATTGCAATATGATAAGTTTTTAGATATAGTACACATTTTATTCCATCATTTCTTTGACTTTTATATATTTGCAAAACTTCAATTAGCCATATATGAAATATAACAGAGTACTGCTGAAATTAAGTGGTGAAGCCTTGATGGGCGAGCAACAATACGGTATTGATCCTTCACGTCTGGAACAATACGCAAAAGAGATTAAAAAAGTAGTAGACGAAAAAGTGGAAGTTGCCATTGTAATTGGTGCTGGTAACATTTTCCGTGGCATGCAAGCTGGGAGAATGGGTATCGATCGAGTACAAGGTGATCACATGGGAATGTTAGCTACAGTAATCAACGGTATGGCCCTACAAAGTGCTTTAGAAGGCGAAGGGGTATATACAAGATTGATGTCTGGTATACAAATGGATCAAGTTTGTGAACCATTTATAAGAAGAAGAGCTGTACGCCATTTAGAAAAAGGACGTGTAGTTATTTTTGGTGCTGGAACAGGTAATCCTTATTTTACCACAGATTCTGCAGCTTCTTTAAGAGCAATTGAAATTGATGCTGATGTAGTATTAAAAGGTACTCGTGTGGATGGTATTTATACAGCCGATCCAGAAAAAGATCCTACTGCTACTAAAATTGACGAATTAACGTTTGATGAAGCATTAAGCAAAAATTTGAAAATCATGGACCTTACAGCATTTACGCTATGTAAAGAAAATGATTTACCAATCGTAGTTTTTGATATGAATAAACCAAATAATTTATATCAATTAATGTCTGGAGAAGATGTAGGAACAATTGTTTCCTTATAATTAAAAGACCTTAAACATAGTGATATCTTCACTATGCACATTATATTTGAATAACAGATTAATCTTTAATCAAAAAAATAAAAAAATGGAAGAAGAAATAGGAATGTATCTTGAAGATGCTAAAGAAATGATGGACAATGCAATCAAGCACACTGAATATGAATTGTCTAAAATTCGAGCTGGTAAAGCTTCTGCATCTATGTTAGACGGTTTAACTGTAGATTACTATGGTTCTCCAACTCCTATCAGTCAAGTGGCTTCTACTTCTACTCCTGATGCTTATTCAGTAGTGATCAAGCCATGGGAGAAAAATATGCTTGCTATAATCGAAAAATCTATTCGTGATTCTGATCTTGGTGTTAATCCTGTAAACGATGGTGAGCAAGTTAGAATTAACATGCCTCCATTAACTGAGGACAGAAGACGTGAGCTTGTAAAGAAAGTAAAAGGCGAAATTGAAAAAGGAAAAATCAGTCTTAGAAATGCTCGTAAGGACACTAACGATGGCTTGAAAAAGCTATTAAAAGACGGTGCTTCTGAAGATGCTGTTAAAGATGCTGAGGGTTCTGTACAAGATTTAATCAATGCTTATACTAAGAAGATTGATGAAATCTTTGTAAATAAAGAAAAAGATATCATGACTGTATAGTCAATGAAAATTTTCTAAAAAAAAAACACCCATTCATTATTTATGAATGGGTGTTTTTTTTATTCTAGGTTTACACTGTTTGAAATATCACTGTCGTTTCTATAACCGTCAACATCTAAATACCAGTCTGTATTTGTTGCTCCACCTGATTCTGCAAATGCTTGGAAATTTAAATAGGCATTTGTAATATCGATTCCTTCTAATGGTGGTTCAAATACTTCAGGAATATCTAAAGCCCAAGGATGATTACTATCGTTTGTGAAACCATTGTCAGCATCATTTCTATTAAGTAAATCTGTATCAAAATGGTCTGTGTAATCTTGACCCGCTAAATGTACTTCTTTTGACCTATCACTTGTTCTGAAAATGAACGGATTGAAGTTCCAATGTACATTTGGATCTGCAGGAGTAGATAATTCAATGGTTACAACTATATCATCTGTCATGGTAATGTCTCCAGATGTACCTTGTAGTCTATCATTCATATTATCAAATAATAATATTACTGCGTTATTAGGATCGTTTCCAGTTTCATATCCATTCGAATGTAAATTTACTACAGTATTTGTGGTGTAATAACCACTTACACTTGATATATATGATTCAGGGTATGGTGTAACAATAGCTGCTCCGTGAACTAAACCGGCCTCTACTTGTACTCCATTACAATCAATAATAATTTCAACAACATTTCCTGCTGCATTGCTAATGAAGTGGTAGTTATAATCAACTATAACATCATTAAAATCATAATCTCCTTTGTTGGGATATAAATCTTCAAATGCATAAGAAGCTTTTGTATCATAGGCAGGGTAGTATGAATCAAATGCTTTGTTAGCATCATTAGGGTAAGCATCATTCGAATCTATTACACCATCGTTATCTGTATCTGTAGTAGCAACAGCGGCTGCACGTTGATTAGAATTAGCGTCAGAATAAGTAGGTGATTCAGAATTGAAGTTGACATAGACATTATTACCAGTAATACCTGTTTGCATTTTATAAGCACCATTAGATGTTCTTGCTATAACATGTATATTTTTTACATGAATTGGTAATCTGATATCATAAGACATAGAAGATTGATCGTTACTAATCATTTTACCTACATGTCTTGTTTCGCCGCTTGGTAGAACATACATGTATTCATATAATACTTGCTCGTCTATACCTTCAAAATCAGCATGTAAAACTAATTCTTGTGATGTTTTAAATGTAAATCCTTCTGGAATTGACGTTTCACTGAAACTAGTTTCTGTGTCTCCAGAATTTTGGTTATCAGGAGTATCCCCGCCATCTATAGTTTCGGTACAGCTAGTTCCAAAAAATATGAAAACAGAAAAGAATAAAAGAGTTGAGATTCTAAATTTCATCATGGGTTATTAGGTTAATAATTTTCGGGCATCGGTTTATAAATAATGCGTAAGGTTTTTCTAATTTCCCAACACAGATATTTTTGAATTAGTTTTACAAATATTTGTTTTTTAAATGGTATGTAAGAAAAAAAGGGTATAAATAAAAAAAATAATATCCTAATGAAAAGATATTATTAATTTATTGGATTATATAAAGAGCATTGTGTTTATATATTACTCACAATGCTCTTTTATTATTACATTTCTAATAATGCACCAAATAGGCCTAAGTTTCTAACTCTATCTTTAACAACTAAAGTAGAAACTGTTGTATTATGTTGTTTCATCAAGCTTTCCGTAGTACTACCTATAAATGTAGCAGCTAGCGCTGATCGTCCTCTTGAACCCATAACAATCAGGTCAGCATCTTCCACTAAAGAAATATTTGAAATAATTTTAGCTTCATTGTTTCCATACAAATCAAAATGTAACCTTTCTTTGTATTTTACACCATCTAAGTCAAATTGTTTCAAGAAATTCTTACATCTTTTCTCAGCATGTAATTGAAGTACCGAAGCATATTCTTGAGGTGTTTTTCCTGAAGCGGTATATCCAGTTGGAAGCGCATAAACATGAAGAATGACTAATTCCATGTTATTTTTCTTAGCCACATCAATTCCTTCAGACATTGCTCTTTTAGACATTTCAGAAAAATCTATTGGAATAATAGCTTTTTTGATAGGAACTTGAGGATTCTCAGAAACAGTGAGAACAGTACAGAAAGCATATCTTGTTAAAAGTCGGGCAATAGTACCACTACCTTCAGCAATATTTTTCTTACCTGCAATTATTAACTCTACTTTTTTCTTTTTGGAGTACTTAAGAATTTTTGATGTAGGATCATTGGAAGCTGATACATGAATTTCGAAAACGATATTTCTATCGTTTAAATCTTTATGTTTTTCAACTAGATCACGCATTTTAGCTTCTGCCATATCATGACGTGATAGCAATTTTCCTTTGTATTCTACTTCGTCTTTTTCAGTATTATCTTTTAGCACATGCATTAAGATAATCTTTTTCACTTGAGACAAAGGAGATGCTTTAAGTGAATAACTGATGATTGCATCATCAATATATGTAAGGTCTAGCGGTAAAAGTGCCGTCTGTGTCTTATCCATGATTTACGATTATGGTATAAGTAGTAAAGAAGAATTATAGGTGATGAACTTCTTAATTTACTGTAATGCTTTAAAATTGAATATTAGGTTTCTCGCAATTTACATGCTTATTTGTAAATATTCACAAAATTGTTAAACTTTCTGTATCAATCCTCCAATTAATTTAGACAAATGAGGTTCTGCATTTTTTGCATTCTCTAATATCTCAGCTAATTCGACAGGTTTTAATGCTCCTTCATAACATAAATCAGTTACTACAGAAACAGCAAATACAGGTAAGTTCATGTGAACAGCTACAATCACTTCAGGAACCGTTGACATTCCTACAACATCCGCACCAATAATACCTAAGTATTTATATTCGGCTTTAGTTTCTAAGTTAGGGCCAGTTACAGAAGCATAAACACCCTCATGTACGGGTAATTGTTGTTCTTTGATTACCTCTTGAGCCAATTCCCTTAATTTAGGATCATATGGTTCAAACATATCAGGGAATCTATCTCCCCAATCGGCTTCATTGTGTCCTGTTAAAGGATTTTCAGGCATGAGGTTGATATGGTCATTCAGTATCATCAAATCACTTTTATTGAAGCTAGGGTTGATACCTCCTGCAGCATTTGAAATGACCAATGCTTTTATACCCAATAGTTTCATTACTCGGATAGGGAAGGTGACTGTTTTCATATCATAGCCTTCATAGTAATGAAAACGACCTTGCATTGCGACAATTTTTCGTCCTTTAAAATATCCGAATATCAAACGACCTTTATGTGATTCAACAGTTGATAAAGGGAAATTTGTCAACTTCTCATAAGGTAGATCATATTTAATGTCAAACTCATCGACTAATCCGCCAAGACCTGTACCTAAAACAATTCCAACTTCTGGCTGAAAACCATCAATTAATGTTTGGATTTGTTGAACACAACCTTCCACTTTTTCTTTATATGAACTCATGGAGTGAATATTTTTTTAGGATGAAAAAAGCCCACGCCATTAAGACGTGGGTGAATGATTTATTAGTTAAACTTATTTTTTAACATGGCTAATTTATCAGCCATAGATAAGTTTTCTGAATTTTCTTCTTTTTGTTGTTGAGGACGACGGTTATTGCCTCCTCCTTGAGGTTTTCTATTGGAAGAAGATTGTGGTTTTCTTTGTTGTGAAGAACCACCTGCTCCATCAAGTCCTTTCATAGATAAAGCAATTCTCTTTCTTGCAATATCTACATCAGTTACAACAACTTGTACTTTTTGATGTACCTTAACTACTTCATTAGGATCTGTAATGTAACGATCAGCCATTTGACTAAGGTGAACTAATCCATCTTGATGTACCCCGACATCTACAAAAGCACCAAAGTTTGTGATATTAGTAACAATACCTGGTAATTTCATGCCTACAGTTAAGTCAGAAATCTTTTCTACACCTTCTTTAAATTCAAAAGCTTCAAATTGTTCACGAGGGTCACGACCTGGTTTTGCTAATTCTTTTAAAATGTCGGTTAGGGTAGGGATACCAACAGAATCAGTTACATAATCGTCTAATTTAATTTGGTTATGTATTTTATCATTCGACATCAAATCTTTGACTTTTACGCCAAGAGTTTCAGCCATTTTCTTAACTATATCATAACTTTCAGGGTGAACAGCACTTGAATCTAAAGGATTTTTCGCATCTCTAATTCTAAGGAAACCTGCACACTGTTCAAAAGCTTTTGGTCCTAATCGAGGTACTTTTTTCAATTGAGCTCTTGATGTAAATGCCCCGTTTTCATTTCTAAAATCAACAATGTTTTTAGCAATGCTTGGTCCTAAACCAGAAACATAAGAAAGAAGTTCTTTACTGGCAGTGTTCACTTCCACACCCACTGCGTTTACACAGCTCATCACAACATCATCTAAACTAGCTTTTAAAGCGGTTTGATCTACATCGTGTTGGTATTGACCTACTCCAATAGATTTAGCATCAATTTTCACTAATTCTGCAAGAGGGTCCATCAAACGTCTACCAATAGAAACGGCACCTCTTACGGTAACGTCTTTATCAGGGAATTCATTTCTAGCTACTTCAGAAGCAGAATAGATAGATGCACCACTTTCATTGACTACAACAATCTGAACATTACTTAAACCAAGGTTTCTGGCAAAAGATTCTGTTTCTCTACTTGCAGTACCATTACCGATAGCAATAGCTTCAATGTTGTGTTTTTCTACTAAATGTTGAATCATAGAAGCCGACTTAGCGACTTGTTTCTGAGGCTCATTCGGGTAGATTACACCATCTTCTAATAATTTACCTTGGCGGTCTAAGCAAACTACTTTACAACCTGTTCTAAAACCAGGGTCTAAAGCCAAAACCCTTTTTTGTCCTAAAGGAGCAGAAAGAAGTAATTGTCTTAAGTTTTCAGCAAATACACCAATTGCATCTTCATCAGCAGATTTTTTTGAAGTAAGTCTTGACTCACTTTCCATCGATGGCTTTAATAAACGCTTATAAGCATCTTTTACAGCCAATTGAATTTGATCTGCAGAAGGTAGTCTTCTATCAATATGTATATCTTCTAAAAGGAATAATGCCTCTTCTTCTTCTGGAGAACAGTCAAGAGAAATAATCATTTCCTTTTCTGCTCTTCTCATGGCTAATACTCTATGAGAAGGGGCTCTTCCTACAGATTCTGTCCAATCGAAGTAGTCTTTATATTTTGCACCTTCTTCTTCTTTACCTGGAATAACCCTAGCTTTAAAGGCACCTTTTTTCATGAAGAGCTCACGCATTTCTGCACGAGTTTCTTGATCTTCATTTAAGCGTTCTGCAATAATATCTCTTGCTCCAGCTAATGCTTTGTCTACATCTTCCACTTCTTTTTCTGGATTGATGTATTTTTTAGCTTCAGCTTCTATATCTGCTCCTAAATCTGGAGAAAGTATAACATCTGCCAAAGGCTCAAGACCTCTTTCTCTGGCAATACTTGCTCTAGTTTTTCTTTTAGGCTTATAAGGAAGATAAATATCTTCTAAAACAGACATTGTTTCGGCTGCAAGAACTTTATTTTTAAGATCATCAGTAAGTTTACCTTGATCGTCAATACTTTTAAGAATAGCCTCTCTTCTTTTTTCAAGCTCTCTTAATGCTTGAGCTTTATCTCTGATGTCAGCAACTTGTACTTCATCTAGGCTACCTGTTACTTCTTTTCTATATCGAGAGATAAATGGAACTGTTGCTCCATCGTCCAACAATTCAAGAGTTGCATTTACTTGTCTTTCTGGTATGCTCAATAATTGAGCTACTTTTTGTATAATGTTCACCATTTTAAACGGTAAGTGTTATTTAAAAAATCACCAATTTTTGGTTTGAATCGGGTCGCTGATATCAAAAAAGTTTGATTCGGCGGAAGGCACCGAAATACATAAAATAGGTATAATTATGCTTTTCAGTAAGCAATCAAAAATAAGTGTTTGGATTGAGGAATAAAAAAAACCTCATTTCTTATTTTAAAGAAATGAGGTTTTTTATGTTAATCCTTAAAGGAGTAAATTCTAATTTTCACCTGGGTTAATCATCGCACAACGGAAACCGATAGTTGCTGTTGCTGAATCTTGATCTAAGAAACGACGAGTACCTGCTGCCATCCAATAGGCAACATCTTTCCAAGAGCCACCTTTATATACACGGATAGAGTTCGAGATGAACGTGTTGTACTGACGTACATATCCATATGATTGATAGTTATAACCATGTTCAGGACCATCTAAATAGTCATTCTTACGAACTGGGTTTAAATCATCCATATCACCATATGATAAAGGACGGTAAATATCTTCTACCCACTCTGATACGTTACCCGCCATGTTATAAAGACCGAAGTCGTTTGGAGGGTTGTCATAAATCCATGATGTAATCATTGCTCCATCATTTAATTTACCACCGATACCAGCGTAGTCACCACGACCACGTTTAAAGTTTGCCATCATATCACCCATGTGCTCACCGTAAGGGTTACGAACTGAGTGACCTGACCAAGGGTAAATACGACGCTCTGAATAGTTTTCGTCGATATCTTGAAGACCGATCAATGCTTGTGCTGCGTAATCCCATTCTGCTTCTGTTGGAAGACGGAATGCTGGAAGAACAACACCTGACTCTAATGGAATAGGCTCGCCATTTTCAGCTGCCTCAGCTTCCTCGTCAGTACCGTTTTGTAAGGCTAAGTTTTTATTTACTACTGTAGTACGCCATGCACAGAAATTTTGTGCTTGAGCCCATGTCACACCAACAACTGGGTGGAAACGGAAACCTGGGTAACGTAAGTAGTGATCTACGTATTGATCATTGAATGCCAATTGCTCTGCCCAAACTGTTGTATCTGGCAATGCTTCTTCATAAGAAATACCTGATACTGATGAGTCAGTGCTTACGTAGTGTAAGTATTCTAACCAGTGAACGTTTGCAACTTCTGTTTCATCCATCCAGAAAGAAGCTACTGATACAGTTCTTTCTACATTGTCACGAGATTTCATTAAATCTTCCTCGTACGAACCTAATACAAAACGACCACCCTCAATGTAACGCATGTTAGGTACTTCAGGCATGCCCTTATAATCTCTTACAGAAAAAGTATTGTCTGCTTTTCCATTGTACTCTTGACCAGTCATTGTACTGTAGCCTCCTGGATTGTTCGCGTCAGGCTTGGAGCTCTTAGCACAACCCGAAACTAGTAGTGCGGATATCAACACAGAAGCTAAGTAAAGAAGATTCTTTTTGCTCATGATATATAATTCTCTATTTTTATTTCACACCAATAAGGTGTAATTGTTGTTCCTAAAAATCGTTTCTAAATGTAAATGAAACGTCTACGGAAAACCATGATTCAATAATTGTACCCAAAAAACAGATCATTGAGATTTTTTTGAAAAAAAAGTGGTTACTCGTCTAATTTTTGTAAAAGTTGCAATGCGTTATTTATACTGCTTATTCCATCAATATTGATGATTACACGCTTTTTGGTCTCTTTTATTTGACAATTTTTAGGGTGAGTTTGAACGTAGATTAAAATTTTCCCAAACTCTTCAGATTGATAATAAGCGGCTTGTGTATGTTCTAATAAATAGGCTTTTAAACTTTCATTTTTTAAGATCAGTTTTTCCATGCCTAACTTAGAGGCGGTCCATCTCATACGTACTGTTTCTAAGAGATCTTTTACCGGTTGTGGCATACTACCAAATCTATCTTGAAGGTCTTTGATGAATTTTTCTAACTCTTTTTCATTTTTGAGCTTATCTGCCCTCATGTATAAATTCAATCTTTCTGAAATACTACTTACATAGTTGTCAGGAATTAAAATTTCAAAATCAGTTTCTATTACCGTATTTACTTTTACTGATTTGTTTGCTAATTCTTCTTTAAATAAATCAGCAAACTGAGTTTCTTTAATTTCTTGTACCGCTTCTTCTAGAATTTGATTGAAAGTATCAAACCCAAGATCATTGATAAATCCTGATTGTTCACCGCCAAGTAAATCACCTGCTCCTCGAATATCAAGGTCTCTCATAGCAACTTTAAAGCCATCGCCTAAATCAGAAAATTCTTCTAATGTTGATAACCTTTTTCTAGCATCTGTAGATAAACCAATCGTTGGAGGAGTCAATAAATAACAGTAGGCTTTTTTATTTGATCGACCAACACGCCCTCTCATTTGATGTAAATCTGATAAGCCAAACATGTGTGCTTGATTGACAATAATGGTATTGGCATTTGGAATATCTAACCCCGACTCAATGATATTAGTAGAAATTAAAACATCATATTCACCTTGTATAAAGCGAAGCATAATCTTTTCTAAAGTAGGACCGTCCATTTGTCCATGCGCATAAGTGACTCTGGCATCGGGTACCAATCGCATAATATTATTCGCAAAGTGCTCAATATCGGCAACTCTATTATGTACAAAAAATGCTTGTCCACCTCTCATTATCTCATTATGTACAGCATCTCTGATAATTTCATCACTGTAGGTAGAAATCTTTGTAGTTACAGGCTGACGGTTGGGTGGGGGCGTTTCAATTATTGATAAATCTCTAGCTCCCATCAAAGAAAAGTGTAAAGTTCTAGGAATTGGAGTAGCAGTAAGTGTTAGAGCATCTACATTTACTCTCATTTCTTTCAACTTCTCCTTCGTTTTTACACCAAACTTTTGTTCTTCATCGATAATCATCAATCCCAAGTCTTTAAACTGAACGTCTTTACTTGTTATTCGATGAGTACCTATTAATATATCTACTTTACCCTCTTTTACATTTTTGAGGGTTTCTTTAATCTGTTTCGTTGTTCTGAATCGATTGATATAATCTACATTACAAGGCAAGTCTCCCATTCTTTGCACAAAAGTCTTGTAATGTTGCATGGCTAAAATGGTCGTAGGAACCAAGATTGCGACTTGTTTACTATCACAAACGGCTTTAAAAGCAGCACGAACAGCCACTTCTGTTTTACCAAATCCTACATCACCACAAACTAAACGATCCATTGGATAAGGTTTTTCCATATCCTCTTTCACTTCTTGCGTTGCTTTTGCTTGATCGGGAGTATCTTCATAGAGGAAAGATGATTCTAACTCAGCTTGTAAATAGCCGTCTTCATCAAATTTATAGCCTTTAGATTCTCTTCTTTTGGCATATAAACTGATAAGTTCTGCTGCAATATCTTTAACTCTTTTCTTGGCTTTTTTCTTTTTGTTTTCCCATTCGGGTGATCCTAGTTTACTAACTGTAGGTTGCCTTCCTTCTTGTCCGGAGTACTTTGATATTTTATGAAGAGCATGTAAACTTAAGTAGAGTAAATCATTGTCACGGTAGACCAATCGAATACTTTCTTGTTCTTTGTCTCCGGCTTTAATTTTTTCCATACCAGCAAAACGCCCTACACCATGATCCATGTGTACCACAAAATCTCCTGCTTTCAACTCCCTTAATTCTTTTAAGGTCATTGATTTAGATTTGGAGAATTTTTTCTTTGATTTAGCTACATGGAATCTCTCAAAAATCTGATGGTCTGTAAAGCAGGCGATATTCATTTGATAATCAATAAAACCACCTCTTAAGCTCAAGTTTAGTTCTTGAACAAATAGGTCGGGTTTTATTTCATCAAAAATGGTTTGAATACGTTCGAGTTGCTTTGGTAAATCTGATACGATAATATTTCTAATACCACTTAATTGCTGTTTCTCTAACGTTTCGCTTAATAGGTGGAAGTTTTTATTTAAACTAGGCTGAGGTTTGGCATCAAATGTTATGGTTTCTGCATTTCTTATGCCTTTTCTATTACCAAATAGGATTCTATTTAATGTAGACAACTTCTTGACAAACCCTTTCTTTGTTTCGAATAATTCTTCAGGAGAGTTGATGACTTGTGTGCCACCACTAACTTCTAATATTTCTTCAAATTTAGAAGATGCTTTCTCAAAAGATTGCTCGATTGTATCTGTCAATAATTCATAGTCTTTGATCCACACAGTGGCATCAGGAAGGAAGTCGAGTAAAGATTCTCTCACTTCCTGCATCAGCTTATTATGTACATTCGGCACAATAGGCGCTACATCTTTATCTTCTTGAGATAACTGTGTTACTGGATCGAAGGTTCTAATGCTTTCGATCTCATCACCAAATAATTCGATACGGAATGGTAATTCGTTAGCAAAAGAGTAAATATCAATGATACCGCCTCTAATTGCGAATTGACCAGCCTCATACACAAAATCAGTAGGTTCAAAACCATATTCGATAAGTAATTCACGAATAAAATTCTGATCGATGTCTTCACCAACTCTAGCTACGTAAGTGTTTTCTACTAATGATTTTTTGTTAATCACTTTCTCCGTTAATGCTGGAGGGTGAGTAACTAATAATGCTCCCTTGTTTTTCTTTTCATTAAGCGTACTCAGCGTTTCTGCCCTTTGCAGGATGTTTGCATTTTCAACTTCTGTAAACTCAAAAGCTCTTTTGTAAGAAGAGGGGAAATATAGAACATCGCTATTAGGAAGGAGGTTCTGTAAATCGTTGAGAAAATACATAGCCTCTTCAACGTCGTGCATCACGAAGACATGACAACCTTTGAGCTTATTATAAACCGTAGAAGCGATGATGGCATCTAAACTTCCACTAAGTCCTTTTAAATAAGATGCACTACCTGGAGTTTTTAATTGATTAAGTAAAATTCCAGTTGTACTATCCGATTGATAAGCTTTAATTAAATCTTTTAATTCTATTTGATGTAGGTCTTGTGATTCTCCCATGAAAATTAAATAAAAACAACATTACTATCAGTAAAGACAAAAATAGAAGAGTTGTTTTAGAAAATGTATGATTTTCTCATTTCTTTTTTTTTAACTTTGATTGTTCATTAATATGATTGGATTAAGTCAACATTATGTCTCAAAAAACTAAAACAAGTAGTATTTTATTTGTTAACCTTTATAGGTTCATTTTAATATTGAGCCTTTATTCTGCAGCACGATTTATATTTTACTTCTTTAATAGCACTTACTTTCCTGGTGCAGATATCAAAACTTTATTTCTTGGAGGAATTAAATTTGATTTACCTGCAGCTATTTACACCAATGCTGTTTTTGTGCTAATGAGTCTTTTTCCATCACAAATAAGATATAATGATACGTATCAAAAGGTGATCAAATACTTTGTGATTATAGTGAATGCGATCACTTTAGCAATGAATTTGGCCGATACTATTTTCTTTACATTTACTTCTAAAAGGACAACAGCATCTATCTTTCAAGAGTTCTCTAATGAGGGAAATGGGATGACGTTATTTGTCCGTTTCCTTTTTGTGGATTATTGGTACATGACTGTACTATGGGTGATTCAAATGGTTCTTTTTGTTATTGCCTATAATAACGTGGTGTTAGAAAAACCAAAAGTAAAGCAACCTGTTTTACGATATACGATGATTCATACAGTTATATTTTTAGTGAGTGCTGCATTATTAGGAGGTGCTGCAAGGGGTGGTTTTGATGGAACAACCCGTCCAATCTCATTAAATAATGCTGGGGAGTTTGTCAAAAAGCCACTTGAAATGTCGGTAGTTTTGAACACTCCTTTTGCCATGCTGAGAACAATCAATAAGAAAACAGCTCATAAACATACCTTCTTCTCGAAAGAGGAATTGGCTAATATATATTCAGCGTACCATCACCCTAATGATAGTACCGCTCAGAAAAGAATGAATGTAGTCACTATTGTGATTGAAAGTTTTGGTCGAGAGTATGTGGGAGCCATGAATCAAGATCCGTTAGATCCAAATTATGTTGGTTATACACCGTTCACAGACTCTTTGATCCAACATTCTAAAGCTTATGTAAATGCATTTGCCAATGGTCGAAAATCAATTTCTGCTCTACCTTCAGTAATTGCTAGTATTCCTAACTTTTATTCGCCTTTTGTATTATCACATTATTCTACTAATTCGATCAATAGTATCGCTTCAGTGTTAAAAAAAGAAGGATATTATTCGGCTTTCTTTCACGGAGCGCCTAATGGATCGATGGGATTTGAAGCCTTCATGAATGTGGCAGGGTATGACGACTACTATGGAATGACAGAGTACAATAATGATGACGATTTTGATGGTACTTGGGGGATTTGGGATGAACCTTTCCTGCAATATTATGCAGAGACAATGAATACTTTTGAAGAGCCTTTCTTAAGTTCTTTATTTACTTTGTCGTCTCATCATCCTTTTAAAATTCCAGAACAATATGAAGATACTTTCAAAGGTGGTCCACTTCCTTTAAATAGAGGGACGCAGTATACAGATTATGCTTTGAAACGTTTTTTCGAGACCGCATCAAAAATGCCTTGGTTTAAGAATACTATTTTTGTGATTACTGCCGATCATACCAATCAAGTATATTACCCGGAGTATACCACAAGCCTTGGTCTGTTTAAAGTTCCTATCATATATTACACCCCTGGCGATGAAAATTTTGTAGGGATAGATTCTACCATCACCCAGCAAATTGATATTTTTCCTACTATTATTGATTACTTGGGAGTAAAACAAGATTATATTTCTTTCGGATCTTCATCTATTGATTCTACCGGAAAACACTTTGCTGTAAACTTCTTAGATCCGGGTACTTTCCAGGTAACAGAAGGAGATTATACTTTAGGTTTTGATGGAGGAAAGGTAACCTTTATGTACAATTTTAAAACGGATCGTATGCAAGAGCATGATCTTAAAGGAACAGGGTTGACAGAGGAAAAACAACTTGCAGATTTGGCAAAGGGCATTATGCAGGAGTTCTCGGAGAGAGCGATTGATAATAGGATGACAGCAGGCGGGAAATAGTTACAATATATTGTCTGGTTTCTAGTTTCTTATTTTTTAATTTATATTGAACTATGAAAACAGGAATAAAGCTAACTATCAACACTCCTTGTCACGAGGATCCAACCAATTTTAAACCGACTAAGAAAGGTGGTTTTTGTAGTCATTGCCAAAAAGAAGTAGTGAATTTTACTAGTATGACCGACAAACAGGTAGTTCAGTATTTAGAACAATCTGAAGGAAATGTTTGTGGTCGTTTTAAAGAGGATCAACTAAAAAGTTATTCTCTTATTGATCCATTATCTCCAAAAAAGAAATGGTTTCCTGGAGTGGCTGTGATATCATTACTTTCTCTTTTACCTATGTATGACGCAAAAGCTCAAACGGATGTCCCCATAGAAAAAACGGAACACAAGGATATTGAAACTAGTCAGAATAATAAAAATGATATACTCGTCAATGGAATTGTGAAAGATGAAAGTGGAGCACCAATACCTTGGGTGACCATTGTCAAAGAAGGATCTAAAATGGGAGCAGTAACCAATCTTGATGGGAAATTTAAAATTGATTTTTTAAAAGAGGGAGATGTTATATCTTTTCTATACATTGGATATGAAACTAAAACAGAGAAAATAACCCGAACATTCAAACATGATTTACAAATTGTAATGAAGGAGGATTCATGCGTTTTAATGGGTAATGTAGCAGTAGATGATATATATACATCTAACACGAAAACATTTTGGCAAAGAATCAAATCAATTTTTTAATGAGGATATTTATCTTATTCTTTTTTCTTTCTTTTTCAGTTCATGCACAAACCACTTATAGTAAATTAAACGATTATCATAAAGCAGATAGTATTGCATTAAGCTATAAAGGAAGTAAACTGACGGAACTTTACACTCTTACACAAAATCTTACCAAAGATTTATCCTCTGATAAAGATAAATATAGGAGTATTTTTTATTGGATATGTACGAATATAGAGGGAGATCGTTTTAGTAATTCTAAAAATCAGCAGATGCGGATGAAGTATTCTAAAGATGAAGAGAAGCTGATAGAATGGAATAATAGTTTTGCGAAAAAAGTATTCAAAATTTTAGTAGATGAAAATAAAACAGTTTGTACAGGTTATGCTTATTTACTAAGATCAATGTGTCAGATGGTAAATATTGAATGTGTTATCGTTGATGGCTTTGGAAGAAGTATTCAATCTGTTTTTTTTACTAAAGATAATCTTCCTAATCATTCTTGGAGCGCCGTTAAACTTGATGGTCAATGGTATTTATCTGATCCAACTTGGGCAAGTGGATACTTTAAGAACAAAGAGTATACTTTCACTTTCAAATTCAATGAAGGATACTTTTTGTCTTCTCCAGAACAATTTATATTAACACATTTTCCAATGGATCAACAATGGCAACTTTTAGATAAGTATTTGACATTTGATGATTTTACCCAAAGGGCTTTACATTACCATTTTGCTTTTTCAAATCAGATCTTTGTGGAAAGTCCTTCTATTTTTAGTAATCAAGTGATGAAAAACGAAGAGTTTAACATTACTCTAAAAGTTAGCGATAATATTAACTCAGAGAAGCTGACTTTAAGATATGGTAAAGAATTGAATCTGTTAAAAGCAGAAATTATAGCATCATCAAAGAATAACATCATAATTAAATCAAAATTACCTTTTAAGGGGTATTATGATGTTCATGTTTTTTATGGAGAAGAGATTGTAGCTACATTAAACTACAAGTCATCTAAAAAACAAAAGCGTGATTAGTTTATCTAACCACGCTTTTCTTTTGCGTTAAGCTTTTTCCCAAGGCTTTAACCTTAGCCAATTTTTCTTTTTGGCGATCGTCCAAGAGAACCAAACGGTAAGCAGACCGACAATAGCACCCGCAGAAACATCTACTAAGAAATGTTGTGCTAAATACATTCTCGATATAGCTATTGTGATACCAAACCCTAACCCGATTAGGATACCTTTCCAATTTGGTAGCATCAGAATAAACATACCGCCTACTACAAAAGCAGTAGTTGTGTGTCCTGATGGGAACGTGTCTATGGTATGTAAATGATGTTCTAATATTTGATTAAAGGCTTCAGAACCGTGTAACCCAGCAGGGCGAAGAGCGAAATCTGTTCCTTTAAGTATTTGTTCTTTTACGAGATAGACAATAATACCATGTATTGCCGAAGCCATGACTAATACTGTCCAATATTCTTTCTTAAGCCAAAGTAGAATGAATAACAAAGGAATCAATACCAAACCATCACCAAGGTGGGTGGCATAGGCAAAAAAGTTATTCCAAAATGGAGTGTTGATATCATTGAAGAAATGAACACACCAAGCTGTAGCAGTCTCATTTGTTACAATGGATAGGATGAAAGGGATCAACATTGCCGCGGCAGATAGGAGCAGTAGTTTTGATTCTTTATTTTCTTGCATACTGATAGGGTTCAATTTAGATAACAAAGTTATTTATCTTTTTCGATCTTTTGTCAAAAAATCAGTTAAACCAATGTAGAATTGGCGATAACAGTAATTTGATTTTCTTGTTTCACTTGAAATAGGAGAGGATATTCCCACGTATCAGGCTCTCCATCTCTATGTCCGTCCACGGATTGAGCTGTATTATTGATTTTGATTTCCTTTCCTCTAAAAGTATTTACAGAGGAATCTTTATCTATATTTTTCATGAATAATCGAATGCCCCATATTGCTCCTCTAATTAGATTAGGTTGAGGTAATGCGGTTAATTCTAAAGTTCCATCACCTATTCTTGCATTTGGTGCAATTACAGCTTCATTTCCATATTGTGCAGCATTGCCTACAGTAAGTACAAATGCTTTTTGATTTACAGAGGATGAATCATCTAAAGAGATTGTGTAATCTTGAGAAGCATAACTACCATATTCTTTTAAAATGGCTTTAATATAGTTCTTTAGGCCTCGTCCTTCCATCTTTGCAAATACATGAGAGATATGGGCGTCAAACCCGACTCCAGCAGTACAGAAGAAAAATTTATCGTTAATGGTTGGTGCATCTAGTGGTTGTAATTTTCCATGAATAAGACATTCAGCAGCTTTTTTTGTCGACATTGGAATTTTAAGATGTCTAGCAAGCCCATTACCTGAGCCATTAGGGATAATTCCTAAAACAGTTTTACTTCCTACTAAACCTGTGGCCACCTCATTGACGGTGCCGTCTCCACCAACTGCTACAATAATATCGGCTTTAGAAGAGAGTTGTTGTACTAAAGTGGTGGCATGACCAGCATATTCAGTAAATTTTATAGAGACCTCAAATGCATTGTCTTTTAATATAGATGCACTTAATTCTGCAGCTTTCTTGGCTTTTCCATTTCCTGATACAGGATTGGCTATAAATACAACTTTTTTCATGAATTGATGACTATATGCCTAATGTCTAAATGTTTTGTCAGAATATTATTGAAGTATAAAGTTGCAAAAAAAATAGGATTGTGGATACTCAATAATTAAGATCTAGGAAAAATTGGGTATAAAAAAAGCGATCTTCAAAAGAAGATCGCTCTTGTCGGGATGGCAGGATTCGAACCTGCGACCCCCTGGTCCCAAACCAGGTACACTAACCGGACTGTGCTACATCCCGAACGAAGCGGAGAGTATGAGATTCGAACTCATGCATCGGTTTCCCGATGACGGTTTAGCAAACCGCTCCATTAACCACTCTGGCAACTCTCCTTAAACTTTTTGGTGCTCATTTCTGAACCCCCTTTCCGTTTAATGCGATGCAAATATGCCGTATGAAAATTATTATTCCAAATAGCTACCGATAAAAAAGTGTTAATTAAATTTATGATTAATGCATTCTGCTCAAAATCAATGCTAAAAACATTAAAAAAAATCACACTTTTATTTTGCATCAATAATTATTTTAAATTTGTTCCTAGTTTTAATGAAATTTGGATTTATCGTTAATAAACAAACATGTCGTTAACAAGTAGTCTTGGAACAGTAGAATTGACTCTGATTGGTTTATTTATTCTAACGTATGGCTTTTACCTACTTAGAGTAATCAACGCAAGGAAGTCTTTTAGAGCGAAAGGGGGGGCTACCCTATATAAATTAGTTTTGAGAACAGTTTATTTTACCCTTTTCATCTTTTCTTTATTAGGTCCTACCTTTGGGGAAATGAAAAAGGAGATCAAAGCGGTATCAAAAGATATTTATATCTGTGTTGATTTATCGAAATCGATGGACGCTGTTGATGTGAAGCCTTCTAGATTAGCAAAACTGAAATTTGAACTAAAACAAATTGTAAAATCATTTAACTCCGATCGTTTAGGATTAATTGTTTTTACCTCTGATGCGTTTTTACAGTGTCCTTTAACTTATGATGGGAATGCCCTCAACATGTTTATTGAGACTATGAGCACCTCTTTAATTTCTAATACAGGAACGGATTTCGGCCCTCCTTTAGAAATGGCTATCAAAAAGCTGATGGATGCTGATGAAGGAATGCCTATTGCAAAGCAAGCTTCAAAGGTAATTATTCTTATTAGCGATGGAGAAGATTATGGTAAAGAAACAGACGCTGCCATCAGTCAAATTAAAGACCATGGAGTAAAATTATTTACCATGGGTATTGGTACTAGTGATGGAAGTAAAATACCTGCAGGTTACCGTTTTAAGAGAGATAAGATGGGTAATGATGTTGTGACAAAGTTGAACTCTGAATCTTTAATTTCATTAGCCAATGAGACAGGTGGAAATTATTTTGAAATCAGTGATCAGAGAAATGATATTAACCGTTTGATTTCTTCTATAGGTGATATTCAAGGAGAATTAAAAAGTAGTAGAACAGCTGATGTTGGAGCTAATAAATTCACGTATTTCTTGATGGCTGCTTTAATTTTAGTGGCTTTAGATATTATGTTAGCCGTTCGTGTAATCAAAATATAATTTGATTACATAGGCTTGGAAAGTGTTGTAGAATCTATCTATAACACTTTTTTTTATGCCCACTGTCCTTCTACCATACGGTCTTTTCCCTGGAAGTCTTTAGAGATAAGCACTTTATTAAAACCAGCATCAATTAATAGTTGTGCAGTTTCTTTACCAAATTGTTCATTGATTTCGAAATATAGATAGCCGCCTTTATTTAGTTTTTTACTCGCAAGATCAGTAATACGCTTATAGAATATTAAAGGGTTATCATCTTCTACATATAAGGCTAAATCAGGTTCGAAATCAACCACATTTTTATCCATAATATCTTTTTCAGCGTAGGTGACATATGGTGGGTTACTTACAATTACATCTAATGTTGCTAAGTTTTCTAAATCATTTTCTAAAATATTTAGTTCATGAAATATTACCTTACTATTTAAATTTTTGGCGTTTAATTGTGCTTTTTCCAAAGCTTTAGGGTTTACATCAACGGCAAAACATTGTAAATCGCTTTCCAGATCAAGTGTGATGGGAATACAACCCGAACCCGTACCAATATCTAATAATTTTCCTGATTGGTGCTTCTGCAGTATTTTATGTACTAATTCTTCTGTTTCTGATCGTGGTATTAATGTATCTGGGTTTAATGCAAAACGTCTTCCATAGAAGTCACCTTCTCCCAACAGGTATTGTATTGGGTAATGATTCATTAATTGCTCCATATCACTTTCTAATGTTGTTTTAGAAATGTCGATAGACTCTCTATGAAGCATTACATCGGTACGATTGAAGCTTAAACGCCCTTCTAGCCATAAATAGGCAATGCTATTGGCTTCATTGCTATCGTAGACCTCTTGAAGTTGTTTTGCGATGTATTGTTGAATTTCTCTTGCTGTCATATTATTTCATTTTTACAATTCTACAACTTCTTAGGATGATAATAAGAATCATCTTCAAAATTTCTCTTAATATGCTGTTCTTTTCATATAAATGAATGATTTTTGCAACAATGTTTCTTTTGGTGACGCCCATCAGATTGAATCAAAAAATAGAATTAGCAAATCCCTATTATATAATGAAAATAAGAAAAAATGCAGCGCCTTCTAAAGAAGCAATGATAGAGCTCTCTATTAAGTACATTGAAGAAGATAACGAGTGGTCTTTAAGAAAATTGGCTAGTTATTGCGGAACAACAACTAAAGTTTTTTACACAAGGTTTGAAGGCGAAGAAGGGTTGATCGAAGCGATTATCAATTTAATGGGAAAAAATAAAGCGAAACAGTACGGTAGTCTTGAACAATCCATACGCGCTTTTTATGAATTTGAATTAAACTTTTTTCAAGAGAATAAAACAATACTCAATTTTCTTTCTTCAAGAGGGAAGGGAGCAAACCCTTTTACCGAACATTTAAGAGAGCCTTACCTAGCTTTATTTGATGGTGATTTTAATAAAGTAGTTTTTACTGGTACTGTAATGGTAGGAGTGCAAGCTTTACTTTCTAAGGGTATTCCGTTAGACCATGATGCCACTGTACAGTTTTTAGAGAAAGGTTTGTCATGAGTTTAAACTAAGTTTTAATATAAAAGAAAAAGGTCGTGCTCATAGAGCAGGACCTTTAACAACTTAGCTAAAAACTAAAACCAATTAAAAATGAGATTTTTATAAATATCCTTTCACCGTAGCGAAAGTACTTTTTATGTCTTTTCAATAACTAACCTTTCTAACTAGATTAAGACCTTTTTTGTTCCACTTTTTTGAAAACATTAATAGGTATTAACCCTTTCTTCGATTAGTACATCACAAAAGTGAGAAAAATCCTATGAAAAACAATAAGATTCTTTGAAAAAAATGTATTCATGTGATATTTATCTAGTTTTTTAAGATTATCTAATATTATTTTTCATTGTGTTAGCAGATTTAATTTATTTACAAATTAATTTTAACGCAAAAAGCAAGAGTTGTATTTATTTACAATTGTTTAATGTATTTAAGATTATCTAACACTTAGAAAATCATCTATATAGGTAGTAAAATTGGCTGATTTGTGCTCTTGTTTCATGTCAAAAGCATTACGGTGTGCAATCCGTTGCGTAGCGAAAACGATAGTGTTTTTACCCATTTTATTGTTGAGTTGATCGATTGTAGATAATAGGGAACTTCTGCGTGTAAGGTATTTGGAGGTACACGATGTTTCTAGAGATAATTGCCTTGAATAGTTCGGACAAAGATCCATTACATAGATTCCAGCTTTTCTATAGTTGTGTCCTTTTCTATAAATATCTTTTAAAAGAGGCATTAATGTTTTAATTAATGTAGCGGTATCATCGGTAGGTATATCAAGCCGAATACTTTTAGAACCATAGTAAGGATTTTGTTCTCTATACTTGTCTGTACTAACAAAAACGGAGATACGTTTAGTGCAGCAGTTTTGTTTACGGAGTTTTTCTGCTACCATTGCAGCAAACCCAGCAACAATTTCTTTTAACCTATTCCAATCCGATAGGGGCTTGGAAAACGATCGAGCAGTACCAATCCCTTTCTTTTTAGGAACTTGAGCAACAAAAGAGTGTATACGTATACCTTGTAGTTCTTTAAATATACGCCAAACAGGTGTATGCCATTGGCTTTTGATTTTGCCTTCAGGTAAATCCATAAAACTGCCTATTGTACGAATATTGAATGTATGAAGTGATTTGGTGTGTTGTCTGCCAACGCCCCATAGTTCATCGACAGGCCAATGTGCTATAAACTGTTTATTTTCTTCATAAGAAGTAAATTCACAAACGCCATCAAAGCGATCGTCTTTTTTAGCAACATGATTGGCCAATTTGGCTAATGTTTTTGTAGGAGCAATACCAATAGCTACAGGAATACCTGTTTCTTTCATTACTCGGTCTTTAATAATTTGCCCAATTTCTTCTGTTCCTTCAGTTTGAGTAAGGTCTAAGAAGGCTTCATCTATCGAATAAACTTCAATAGAGTGAGCATATTGTTTAAGAATACTCATTACTCTTTTAGAGAGACTAGCATAAAGAGCATAGTTGGATGAGAAGACAGCCACTTGATGTTTATGAATCACATTTTTAACTTTAAAAAAAGGAGTACCCATCTTAAGGCCAAGTTTTTTTGCTTCTTTACTACCTGCTACCACGCATCCATCGTTATTGGAAAGTACTACAACAGGCCGGTGCTCTAAGTCTGGGCGAAACACCTTTTCACAAGAAGCATAAAAACTATTACAATCTACTAGAGCATATTTTTTTTGTTGTCTACCAAAAGTATCTTCTTTCATAGCAGTATCCTTTATAAGAAGCATATAAAATAAATTATTCCATTTTGATCAAAAATAAAGAAATGTTTATTATATAATCAAACTTTGTTTATTTAATTAACAAAAATGAAAGAAATTAAGTTTGTTTTATCATTTTTACTACTTTTTATAAAAAGATAGAGCATTAACAATCTATTAACATATAAAAAGTAGGGGGGGAGAATAGTTGGGTGTATTAGATATGTAATGAGAGAATAAACCACCTTATTTATGAAGGTGTAAAAATATTGATAACCTCTTAGAGGTCTTATCTAAAGACTATAGCAATGAGAAATAGTTAGTTTTTGGGTTGGAAAAGAGCTTTGATCTTCGAAGCTCTTTTTTTTGTGCCTCAATTTTAAGGAGATAGCAGAAATTTTAGAAGAAGATATACTAATGATACAATTCAGTAGTTATTAAGATAGAAGTTTTTTGATCATTAATATGACTTAAACAAGTAAAAACAATACTGCATTGTTAACACAAACAAATAAAGCGAACACAAACGGATGAGAAGTAGTTTATCATATTGTACATATTCTGAAAAATTCACGCAATCGTTGTTGCTTAAAAAATACGAACTATGAATATCTCATCATCATTCCTTGTAGAAGTTTTAAAAGAAAAGTTTCAAGAGTTTAGTAACAAAGCTGATCTTATTGAGGGCTTGCGTCTAGCACAAGTGGCTCATGATGGTTTGTCATATGATGATCAGAAGGAACTTAAAGATTATATTGTAAATAATAATTTACCGCATAGTGCTGCAATTGTTGAGGCAATAGAAAAAAGAGTAGCATTAAAAAGTAAACTAGCCGAGTTACAAAAAGAGTTAGATCGTTTGGTGGCAATACAGTTTGATAAAGATTTAAACTATAATGTAGAAAACGAAATTAATCTTTACATGGATAGAATTATTCTTTTAGAAACATGTAACATTAATAATAACTAATGTGTTGATATTCATATAAAAAGCCTTGATGTATTAATTAATATATCAAGGCTTTTTTCTTTTATAAAATGTGTTTTTAAAGCTATTTTTTTTGTAGATTAGACACTTATAATTACCAACCTTGCTATATGTCAACTTTTAACACCTCTCGTAAGTTACGCAAAAAGTTTATAGTACTTTTAGATAACCTAAATCTAGAAGAGTTGAACTTCATCCCAAAAGGCTACAATAATAATATCATCTGGAATTTTGGTCATTGCATAGTAACACATCAACAACTTTGTTATTCACTTTCGGGCCTTAAGCCACGCATAGATCAAAAGTGGATAGATCTCTTCAAAAAAGGAACAGTACCCCAAAGAGACTTTACTCAAGAAGAAGTCAACGAACTAAAAGTGATGGCCTTAAAACTACTAGAACAACTCGACTCTGATAAAGTCGAAGGTATTTTTAAGAAGTATAATAAGTATGTAACAGCATTAGGAGTAACTGTTACCAACATTTCAGAAGCCATTGTGTTTAATAATGTACATGAAGGTGTACACATAGGGTACGCCTTAGGTATGAAGCGTATAATAGAATATCAAAGACAAGAATGGGAAACAAAGACACAAACAAGACAGATGGCTATCGCCCAATAAGTTGTACTACATATGATCATTATGAGATCTGGGCAATGAGAAAAACACTACTTTCTATCACCTATAATGCTACAACCGTCATAACAAGGATTGTTACTCTTACAGTAACCAATGGAGTAGAATATGCGATTCTTGAAAATGGCGAAAAAATAAGGTTAGATAATATTGATGAGGTATTAGAAGCGTAAGCTATCGATGACAATGTTTTCTATTTAGAAGGAAGTTTCTGCAATAGAAGCTTCCTTTTTTTATCAGGTATAAACAGTGTTGTGTGAAAATGAAAGAAAGTTTTTAAAACGATGATTATTTTTTTCCAATCATTCTTCTAAACATTCTCTTTTCAAACTCCCAAAAGAAACGGAACTGTCCAAGTAATGTTCCCCAGATTAATAATAGAATTTGATAACACGGCAATCCAATAAAAAAGAAAGCGAGAACTCTAACCCAAGTAGAAGAAGAACTATCTATCCCGAATATAGGATATACGTAAGGCTTTACAGTGTACATAAATGTAGTTCCAGTCAAAGCAAAGACTAAGAGAATAACAGCTACACTCCAATTACTTTTAACATTCCAACGTGTTTTTAATTTATCTAGAAAGCCCATGTATTTTATTCTTTATTAGACATACGTTATCAATTTAGTAACAAAAATAAGAAGATTATAGAATGTGGTCTAACTACTATAGATTTGTTAGTGTTTTTTATCATTCTATGGCGGATTGTAATAATTAGAGGGGATGTCATTCAAAAAAACAGGAAGAAACTGTTAAGAATATCACAAAGAATGAGATAGATTGATTCTTTTCTTCTATTTTTGTGTGATTTTTTGAAGGCGTCTGTCTTTTTTCGTTAATACTTTTATGAGAAACAAACAGACGTTTAGAGAGTTAAGGAATAACAAGTAACTTTGTCATATGGACAAGATGGAAAATATTCGCAACTTTTCGATTATTGCACACATCGACCACGGTAAATCTACCTTGGCCGACCGCCTTTTGGAGTCAACACAAACGGTGTCACAACGTGATATGCAAAGTCAGTTGCTAGATAATATGGATTTGGAACGTGAAAGAGGCATTACAATTAAGTCTCACGCGGTCCAAATGAACTACTTACAAGACGGTGAAGAGTATGTATTGAACTTGATTGACACTCCGGGTCACGTAGACTTCTCTTATGAAGTATCAAGATCGATTGCAGCCTGTGAAGGAGCGTTGTTAATTGTTGATGCCTCTCAAGGTATTGAGGCACAAACAATATCAAACCTTTACTTGGCTATGGAGCACGATTTGGAGATCGTTCCTGTAATGAACAAAGTCGATCTTCCTCATGCCAATCCAGAAGTGGTAGCCGATCAGATCATGGATCTTTTAGGTTGTGAGAGAGAAGATATCATCGAAGCTTCGGGTAAAACTGGTTTTGGTGTGGATAAAATCTTGGAAGCTATTATTGCAAAGATTCCAGCTCCAAAAGGAGATCCTAAAGAACCTCTTCAAGCATTGATTTTTGATTCAGTGTACAACTCATTCAGAGGTGTAGAGGTATATTACAGAATTTTGAATGGTACCATTAAGAAAGGTGACCTTGTAAAATTTGTCAATACAGGCAAAGAATACAAAGCAGATGAAATTGGTGTATTGAAATTAGATCAAGAATCAAGAAAATCTATTTCTGCAGGTAACGTAGGTTATATTATTTCTGGTATCAAGGAAGCGAAAGAAGTTAAAGTAGGTGATACTATTACGCTTACGGAGCGTCCTTGTTCTGAGGCAATTCAAGGGTTCGAAGATGTGAAGCCAATGGTATTTGCAGGTATCTACCCTGTAGATACTACAGAATATGAAGACCTTCGAGCATCATTAGAAAAGCTTCAGTTGAACGATGCTTCTTTAGTGTGGGAACCTGAAACATCGGTAGCCTTAGGTTTTGGTTTCCGTTGTGGTTTCTTAGGAATGCTTCACTTGGAAATTGTTCAAGAAAGATTGGAAAGAGAATTCAATATGACTGTGATTACGACGGCACCGTCCGTACAGTATCACGCTTATTTGAATAATGCAGATAATGATGAAGTAGTAGTTAACGCTCCTTCAGATATGCCTGATCCATCGAAATTAGATAGAATTGAAGAGCCATACATCAAAGCCAACATCATCTCTAAAGCAGAGTATGTAGGTCCAATTATGGGATTATGTATGGAGAAGCGTGGTGAGTTGAAAAATCAAGTGTACTTAACAACAGATAGAGTAGAGTTGATTTTCGAAATGCCGCTTTCTGAAATTGTATTTGATTTCTTCGATAAATTAAAAACAATCTCAAGAGGTTATGCTTCATTGGATTATGAGTTGATAGGGTTCCGCTCTTCTAAATTAGTGAAGTTGGATATTCTATTAAATGCTGATCCTGTCGATGCATTCTCAGCAATTGTTCACCGTGATGGTGCTTATGAAAGAGGTAAAAAAGTCTGTGAGAAATTAAGAGAAGTAATTACTCGTCAGCAATTCGAAATTCCTATTCAAGCAGCTATCGGTACAAAGATTATTGCAAGAGAAACCATCAAGGCACTTCGTAAAAACGTAATTGCCAAATGTTATGGTGGTGATATCTCTCGTAAGCGTAAGCTATTAGAGAAGCAAAAGAAAGGTAAGAAACGTATGCGTCAACTAGGTAATGTTGAAGTAACACAAGAAGCCTTCATGTCAGTATTAAAAGTGGACTAATCTCCATTAAGTGATATAAAAAACTAAAGCGATAAGAGTATTTAACTACTCCTATCGCTTTTTTTCTACTGATGATTTATCTTTTATGTTTAGAGAAAGATGATGCTTTCTCATTTCATTATCGTTTTTTGATATAACCTTTAAGAGAATTATTAATAGGTAAACTGTTTATTTCTAAAGGATTATAAAATAATATCGAGATAAATTATTTTGATCGCAATTATACATCGAATTATCTCTACAGTGTTATGGATATTATATCTTACTTACTATAGGATATTGAAATAATTCTATTATGTGTTTTAGAGATTTAACAATACTTGATAATCATCATTATTAATTTTTTAAAAATTTGAATTACTTATTGATAGAATAAGGTAGATTTGCAGCATGGAAACGAATAGTATTACAGAAAATAGAGCAACGAAGATAGTGCTGCGACTGATCGTGATCAGTTCGATTATAAGAGCATTTATCGGTGGGTGGATGGAGTTCAGTAATGACGAGGTGTATTATTGGACCTATGCTTTGTATCCTGCATTAAGCCATTTTGATCATCCTCCAATGGTCGGTTGGGTGATTCAACTTTTTACCCTCAATTTAACCTTACCATACGAGTTTTTTATGCGTTTGGGTGGGGTGGTTTTTGCTGGAATTAATACTTACTTAATTTATAGAATAGCCTCGAAAATCAAAGATCATATTGCAGGTTTATATGCTGCATTTTTATATACGTCTTCTATCTATGCTTCTATTTTGGCAGGGATATTTATTATTCCTGATACGCCTCAAACTTTATTTTGGATGTTGAGTATTTATTTCTTGATGGATTCTTTACCGAAAGAAATAAACGCCAAAAGTAGAAAGAACCTCTTGATAGGTGGTCTAATGATAGGTCTTGCGGGATTATCGAAATACCATGGTGGGTTTATCGGGATCGGAGTAGCACTATATGTAATACTAGCCGATAGACGTTGGTTAAAAGATTGGAGTATTTGGGCAGCAGGAGCCATTGCGGTAGCTTGTATGTTCCCTGTAATCTATTGGAATTATAGTAACGATTTTATCAGTTTTACTTTCCATACAGAAAGAGTAACACCAGCTTTAGAATTACGTTTAGATTACTTTTTTACGGAAGTAGGCGGACAAATAGCTTATAATAATCCATGGAACTGGTATCTAATAATAGCAGCTTTAATCGGAATATTTAAAGGTAGAAAAGTAATGCAAAAGAAAGAGTTGCAAGTCTTGTTGTATAACGGCTTACCTCTTTTATTGGTATTTACATCATTTGCCCTATTTAGAAGAACATTACCTCACTGGACAGGTCCTGCATATTTACCACTTATTATTATTGCTGCTGTTTATTGGAGAGATAAACTTATTGACGCTAAAGCTAAAAATGTATCAAGATTATGGAAGCCCAACAGAATTGTAGGATCAACGATCTTTTTAACGGTAGTTTTGTGTATAGCATTTTGGCTGATCAACTTTAGTCCATTACAATTAGGAAAAACAGATGCATCTAAGCCAGAGGTGTTTGGTGAGTATGATTTTACTCAAGATATGTATGGATGGAGGCAAATCAATAAGAAATTAAAACCTATCATTGAACAAGATGTGGCAAAAGGCAATATGAAGAAAAATGCCAAATTTGTAGCATACGAGTGGTTTCCAGGAACGCATATTGATTTTTATATCGCCCATCCCAATGGTCACCCTTTAATTATGATGGGTAATTGGGATCAGATTCATAAATATGCATGGATCAATAATGATAGAGGAGGTCTTGAAGTTGGAGAAGACGTTTATTTTGTGAACGTGACCAATTGGGGTAGAGATGTACATCAAGTATTTGATCAATACTTTGATGCAATCGAAGAAGTAGATCGAGTAGAAGTAACTCGTGCCGGAGTTCTCATGCGTTATGCTTATCTCTATAGATTAAAAGGATATAAAGGTAATTATCCTTTTCCTGATCCATTTGAAAAACATCATCACCTGAATAATTAATAATTATGGAACCTTTTGAGTGGGAAAGATCTTTATTCTTGTTCTTAAACGGAATGCATACACCGGCATCAGATAGTTTTTTCTGGTGGTTAACAACACCAATTAATTCTTGGCCTTTATATGCTTTCTTGTTGATATTTTCTTATGTGAAATTTGGATGGAAGGACACCCTAATCACTTTGATAGGATTAGGAATAGCAATTGGGTTGGCAGATGTTATGGCTTCTCAGATATTAAAACCATTAATACACCGCCCTAGACCATCACATGATCCTGCTATACAAGATCTAGTACATACACTTAACGGCTATAAAGGAGGACCTTTAGGCTTTGTTTCTTCCCATGCTTCTACATCTATGGCAATAGCATTGTTTTTCTACAATGCTTGGAAACAACGTTTTCCATGGGCTGTGTTACTCTTTGTTTGGGCAATTGTTTACTCTTACAGTAGAATTGCCGTTGGGGTACATTTTGTAGGAGATATTTTAGGCGGATGGTTTATTGGTTGGTTAGCCTTTTGGATCTCAATAAAACTCATGACTTTTGCAGCCACAAAGATAGACTGGCTTAAAAAAGAAGGAAATTAATAAGGAGTCCTTACTGGGGTATAAGATATGATATGGATAATCTGTTTCCTTGGAGCGTTATCCTTATCATAATTGATCATTGAAATATTGATCGGATACCTATTTTCGTTTAAAATATTTCTGTATTGAATTTGAGTTGAATCTTTATTAGTATAGAAATTGGAAGATAATGTAGGTCGACTGATATCAGTGATTAAGTATTTTGTGAGATGAAAGTCTTCAAGGTGATCTAAAATGATTAGGTGAGAAAAATTCATATTTCCATAGATTACAGAATTGCCATATTCTAGGTAGTTAAAGTTTACTATAGAAGGAGGGGTTGCTAATTCTTCATCAATAATTTGAGGGTAGATATGAATGTTATTTATATATCTATATTCATTGTAATAATAGAAGATAGTTTTATTCTCCTTAAAAAGTTGAATTCTGTAAGGTAATTTGGAGCCTTCAGTAGCATTCTTAATAGACATGTACTTCTGATCATCTTTGTTTATGATGATACTATCAATAGAATTATTAAAAGTATATTGATGTAAAATATTAAGGTCTTCGTCAACAACACGAATAACCTTATAGTTGCTTGTATTCTCTTCATATTCAATCGTCAAGATCTTATTATTATCTTGATGATCTACCTGAACGATATTTGATATTAATTCACTTTCCTGATCATAGACTACCTCTATCCCTTTTAAATCGGTAGGATCTGCAGGATTGATGATATATTCAGCATCAATGCTGTACACTTTTTCATAAACTTCAATGCCTATTTGTTCGTCATCATCGTCATCAACAAATAATCCACAAGAACTGAAGGTAAAAAGTAATAATAGAAAAGATAAGCTACTCTTGGTTGAATTGATCATATACATTTAAATCTTTCATCATAAGTCCTCCGGCAACAACACTTGTTATAGGAGCTATGATGCCTCCTAAAATTGGGATCATAGCCAATAATCCCCCACCCATTCCAATAGATGTAGACATAGATTTATGCCTTTGTATAAACTTTTTACTTTTATCTACATCTACATTCCAATATTCAAAATAGTTGTCCATTATCCCAAAACCAAGATAATAGCTATTGATTCCTAGAGAAATTACCATAAATATAATTCCAATAATAGGAATAAAGGTAAGAGGAAGTAAGATTAATGAATACAATAGACTTTTAAGGGCGTTAGGTATGCTCACTTTTATAAAAAGATGAACTAATCTTTTAAAATTAAAACGATCGTCTACTTCCTGTTGATATGAAATTTGTAAAACTTTTTGAGTAAGAGTGTCTTGAATAGGTACTGTTAAGCTGCCTAATAATACAGGGAAAACAAAAATACCCGTAAGGAAAATAGGGATTCCAATAAAAACAAATAACGTCCAATAGATAATCCTATCTATGGTTTCAGGAGAATAGTCGCTTAATGATGCTTTAAATTCTGAGATAAACCCTAAAGAAGAAACAGTATCAATAGTTGTATTTCCTAAGAATAGACACGCATAAAAAATGAGCGAAAAAAGAACCAACGCAAATATTGAAGTGTATACATAATATTTCTTTAAACCATGTTTATTGATGTACACAAATGCATTAGAATAATGTTTTATGCTAAGTGTCGCCGCCTTGAAATAGGAAAGTTTGATACTGTTCATATTATGCTTCTTTCTCTTGAAAAACAAGATCGTCTATATCTTCTAATAATTCTTTGACTCTTGGATATAAACTTTCTCTTACTAAAAATTCAATATGACAAAGTTCATCAAAAAACTGTTGTCCAAAATCAAGTTCAAACTGTTTGGCAACCTTCATGACATCATTCATTTGAGGATAAGCAAACGTGATTTTGATAGCTCTTTGAACAAACTTCTCTTCGATATCGGCCAATTGTAAGGCTTCTGCTGTAGAGCTTTTATAAGCGTTGATAAGACCTGGTACACCAAGTTTAGTTCCCCCAAAATAACGTACTACAACAACTAAAGTATCTGTAAGATTCATAGAACGAATTTGTCCTAATATAGGCAATCCTGCAGAACCTGATGGTTCTCCATCGTCGTTGGCTCTATATTTTGCTTTGTCAGCGCCTAAAATATATGCATAACACCAATGTCTTGCATCATAATATTCTTTTCGGTAGGCTTTTGCTATTTCTTTCGCTTTCTCTTCTGTAGTCACATGATGAGCCAAAGCAATAAACTTACTACCCTTGTCTTTGTATAATCCTTCACTTGTACCTTTTAAGGTAAGGTATGCATCTTCCATAATATTCTATTCACCAAAATGATTCAATACATGTGTCATCGCTTCTTGCATTTCAGGAGATAATTGTGGCTCCGTCCATGGATGTTTTGTATTGAATGTATGTGACCCTCCTTTAATAGTGATATCTTTTATTTTAGGTTGAAGTTGTTTTAGGTAATGTAATGATTGGAGAGGTACTGTTTCGCCCTCGTCACCATGAATACACATCACCGGTATTGCTAACTTTTTGATATTTAATGCTACGTCTAAGCGACTTTCATTAGCGTAATAATCTTCAGCAACTTGATAATATAAAGGAAGTTGTTCTTGAGTTCTTCCGTTTAAAACGTAGGTAACTCCATTGGTCTTCCATTCTTTCATCGTTTCTTCGTTAAAACTATCTACCCTTGGAATTGAAGCCAAAGTAGCTACTTTCTTGATACGATCATCTTCTGCTGCTTTTAGTAAAACAACACCACCGCCACGACTATGTCCAATAATATTGATATGCTGAAGATCCAAGTTTTCAAAAGGGCATTCATCAGAATGTAACCAATCGATCATTACGCCGATATCATCTAATTCTTTTGAAAAGTTATTCTGAGCAAAAGCTTCTTTGTCTACCACTTCGAAGGGCATATCTAAAGTAGTGCCATTGCTATGGAAATTCATTTTGATACAACAATAGCCAGCATCAGCAAATTGATTAGCCATCATATCAAAAGCTCCCCAGTCTTTAAAACCTTTAAAGCCATGAATAAATAAAACCACAGGTAATTTACCTTCTTTAGACCATCTAGCATCAGCAAGAAATCTTTTTCCTTCTTCTTTAGCTTTTAGAACAAATTCAATCTTTTTCATAACCTAAAATTATCAAATTCCTTTTGAACTCTTCTTAAATAGAGGTTAAATTTTATAGAAAGTGGTGTTATACCAGCGATCACAAAATGTCGATAATAAATTTATCTTGGGTGGAGAGATAAAAAAAGGTAGCAATCGATGTGATTGCTACCTTTTATGAATGGAGAAAAATAAAGTTTATGCCTCTTCGGCTACTTCATCTTTTTCAACTCTTAAATTATTAATAATAAACTTTTGACGGTCCATTGTATTTTTACCCATATAGTAAGTCAGTAAATTTTTAATGTTACTGTCTTCACTTAGAATTACTGGGTCCAAACGAATATCTTCACCAATAAAGCCACCAAATTCATCAGGAGATATCTCACCTAAACCTTTAAATCGAGTGATTTCAGGTTTATTTCCTAATTCATTAATTGCCTTTTGTTTTTCTTCCTCAGAATAACAATAAATAGTTTTCTTCTTATTTCTGACTCTAAACAAAGGTGTTTCAAGGATATAAATATGTCTTTTTTCTACCAAATCTGGGAAGAATTGTAAGAAGAAAGTAAGTATCAACAGACGAATGTGCATACCATCAACATCGGCATCGGTAGCGATGACAATTCTGTTGTATCTTAAGCCATCAATTCCGTCCTCAATATTTAAAGCGTGCTGAAGTAGGTTGAACTCTTCGTTTTCATACACTACTTTTTTCGTTAGCCCAAAAGAGTTTAGAGGCTTACCTCTTAAACTAAATACGGCCTGACTCTGAACATTACGAGATTTAGTGATACTACCAGAAGCAGAATCACCCTCGGTAATGAAGAGAGTAGTATTTCTTTTCGATTCTTCTTCCCCTTTTTTATCGTTAAAGTGAAGACGACAATCTCTAAGTTTTTTATTATGAAGGTTGGCTTTTTTAGCTCTTTCGTTGGCAATTTTCTTTACGCCAGCAATCTCTTTTCTTTCTCTTTCTGATTGTTGAATACGTTTAAGAAGGGCTTGAGCCACTTCTGTATTCTTGTGTAAGAAGTTATCGAGTACTTTACTTACATAATCGTTGACAAAAGTACGAAGAGTAGGACCGTCTGGAGCAATATGAGTTGAGCCGAGTTTTGTTTTTGTTTGAGATTCAAAAACAGGTTCTTGCACTCTTACAGCAATTGCAGCAATAATTGATGCACGAATATCTGCCGCATCAAAGTTTTTACCAAAAAAGTCACGAACAGTTTTAACAATAGCCTCACGGAAAGCAGATAAATGTGTACCTCCTTGAGTTGTGTTTTGACCGTTTACAAACGAATGGTAGTTTTCGCCATATTGATTAGCGTGAGTAAAGGCAAATTCAATATCTTCACCTTGGAAGTGAATAATTGGATACCTGATTTGCTCCGCATTTGTTTTTCTTTCTAAAAGATCTCTTAAACCATTTTTAGAAAGGTAGCTTTTCTGATTTAACTTAAGGGTTAAGCCAGAGTTTAAGTAAGCATAATTCCAGAATAAATCATCTAGGTAATCAGGTAAGAACCTGTAATTTTTGAAGATGCTATTATCTGGTTTGAAATATATAGTTGTGCCGTTCTTTTCAGAAGAACTTTGAATAGGGAAATCATTCGTTAATTTTCCTGCTTCAAATTCGGCTACTTTTTTCTCTCCTTCACGAACAGAGGAAACTCTAAAGAAATTAGATAGTGCGTTTACTGCTTTTGTACCCACACCATTTAAGCCTACAGACTTTTGGAAGGCATTAGAGTCGTATTTTGCACCTGTATTGATTTTAGATACACAATCAATGACTTTCCCTAAAGGAATACCACGACCGTAATCTTTGACCAAAACAGAGCCATCTTCTACGGAAACATCAATTTGTTTTCCATAGCCCATCATGTGTTCGTCAATACTGTTGTCAACAACTTCTTTTACCAAGACATATATACCATCATCAGGAGCCGAACCGTCTCCTAATTTACCGATATACATACCAGGGCGAAGTCGAATATGTTCACGAGGATCCAGTGATTTAATACTGCTCTCGTCGTAATTATTATTGTTTTCTGCCATAGTTTGTCTTCCTTTCTACACAATAATAGTTCTAAAATTGAACAAAATGAATTTTGATCGGTTAATTTGTCTTATTTTTTAACAAAAACAAAATAAGAAAGCACTAAGAAATAAAAGGTAAGAGGTAGAGATGTTTGATTTATAAAGAGCACGCTAAAACTCCTAACTTCTAATTCTTAATTCAATAATTATCCAACTCTTTTAATCACTACTAATCTATCTTTCCAATAAGGAGATAGCGCAGTTTCTTTTACACCATCTTTAGAAGAGGTATAGATGAAATTGAACCCTTGTGCAGTTTTCTTAGTAATGATACCACAATTACTTACTTGTGTTCCTCCTTTTGTAGAAGAGAAGAAGACTAAGTCGCCAGGTTGTGCATCTTTTGCAGCTGTAGGAGTACCTTGTCTAGCTTGTTCTTGAGAAATTCTAGGGAGTTTAACGCCTGCAGCTTCCCAAGAAAGCATAGTTAAAGCAGAGGCATCCAATCCTTTTTTAGAATTGCCAGCACTCTTATAGGGTGTGCCAATAAGGGAACGAGCCATTTTTACAGCTTCTTTGGCTTTACTATGTTGTGAGTTGTCAGCTGAAGAGGTAGTAGTTGATCCTTTTTTTATTTCTTCTTTTTCTACAGTAGATGTAGAAGTGGGAGTAGAGTTAGCCTGTATTTCTTCAGCAGTTTTTGTATTTTCTTTTTGTTGACTATCACAAGAAATAAAAGCAAACATTGCTGTAGCCAATAAAAGAGTTGTTGTTGTTTTCATGTTGTTTTGTTAATGTACTCGACGACCAAGTTTGTAATATTTTTTCCAGTATAATTCAGATATTTCATCTTCTCGAACTCCTTTACTTGTACTTGCATGTATAAAGTATTTTCTTCCGTTTTCAACTTTAGATATCATGCCAACGTGCTTGATATAATTAGAGCCAGGTCCCGAAAAGAAAACAAGATCACCAGGTTTTAAGCTACCAAAAGGGACGTATTTCCCTGTTTTTGCTTGTTGTTGTGATGTTCTTGGGAGTTGAATATTTGCCGATTGCCATGATACTAACATTAGTCCACTACAATCCATGCCTTTTTTAGTTGTTCCTCCAATTTTATATTTGACACCTTTAAAAGTCCATGCTGTTTTTAGGGCAGTTTTTGCTTTCCCAGCAGCATTATAGGATTGACCTGTAGCTTGAGTTGTTGTCATTGTAGGTAATTCATCAGAAGCTTCTTGTTGTTGTGTCGAAGAATTAGATGAAATCCCTAAAGAAGCAGCTTCTCTTTGCTCAACTTCTTTTAAACGGTCTTGTCTTGTGACATAAGTATATTGTTTTCCCCATTGACATGAGGTAAATGTTGTTAGACTTAAAAGTAAAAAGAAAATAAATAAGCGATTGTTGCTCATCATAGTTATAGGCTAATCAATGGTCTTAAAAAAATATCAAATATTATAATTACAGTTTTTTTGATATATCAAGCTAGTGAAAATTGTACCAAAATAAAAAGCCCTCTTAGATATTTAATTCTAAAAGGGCCTTTTTGGGTGATGAACTCTAAGTTAGAGTCAAGATCTCGCAAGTTTTTCGGGCAGCATCTTGTTCGGCTTTCTTCTTACTGTATCCAGCGCCTTCAGCCTGGATGTCACCATCAATAAGTAAATTTACCTTGAATTGCTTGCCGTCTTTACCACCTTGCTTTGATACAGTAAACTCAACAGCTTTACTGTTTTTTTGTGCCCACTCAATAATGAGACTTTTAAAATTGGTCGTTGTGGCTATGATTTCTTCAATATCATAGTGTCTCATCAAAAGTTTATGAATGATGAAACGCTTTGTAAAATGAAAACCTCTATCTAAGTAAATGGCGCCAATAAAGGCTTCCATTGCATCTCCGTAGATAGATTTATGGCTTAAAGCAGAATTTTTACGTCCTTCGAAAGCCACCATTTGACTTAAACCTATTTTAACAGCTAATCGGTTTAAGGATTCTCTATTTACAATACGTGATCTTATTTCTGTTAAAAAACCTTCGTCTTTATAAGGATATCTTTTAAACAAATATTCGGCAACAATAGATCCTAAAACAGCATCTCCCAAATATTCTAATCGTTCATTAGATTCCTTAAAACCTTTGATAGTACCATTTTCGAAAGCAACAGAAGTATGTTGCATTGCTAAATGATATAATTTGATATTAAAAGGTTTTCTACCAGTGATTTGTCTAACCACTCTTACCAATTCCTTTTCCTCTTCATTATAAGAAGACACCCATCGTTTTAAGAGTTTTCCTAAAAACATAAAAAGGTGTAATAAAATCTCGAATTAAATCGAGGATGAAATTGATTCTTCAAAAATGTGAAAAATTTTTAATAGTACTGCTAAAAATACTATAAAAATATTGTTTGAGGTAATCTAGGAAGTATAAATAATTGAATATGATCGTAAATTAGGTATAAAAAAAACCCGTTAGATTTGCTAACGGGTTAATTTAGGTTGGTAAACTAGTCTGTAACTTTTTTAAAGATTACAGAGAAGTTGTGACCACCGAAACCAAAAGTATTCGATAAGGCAATGTTTACCTCACGTTTTTTAGCTTCGTTGAATGTACAATCCAATTTAGAGTCTAAATTCTCATCAGGAGTTTCGAAGTTAATTGTTGGAGGAATTACGCCTCTTTCAATTGACATCAAACAAGCTAAAGCTTCAACAGCTCCGGCAGCACCTAATAAGTGACCTGTCATTGATTTTGTTGATGATATACTTACTTCGTAAGCGTACTCACCAAATACTTTCTTAATTGCGTTCACTTCTCCAATATCACCAAGTGGTGTAGAAGTACCATGAACGTTGATGTAATCTACATCTTCTGGCTTAATGCCTGCATCTTTCATTGCTTCTGCCATAACACGGCTAGATCCTTCTCCTTCCGGATGAGGAGCCGTCATATGATAAGCATCTGCAGTCATACCACCACCAATTACTTCGGCATAGATTTTAGCACCTCTAGCTTTTGCATGCTCATACTCTTCGAAGATAAATGCACCGGCACCTTCGCCAAGTACAAAACCATCTCTAGTCGCATCAAAAGGTCTAGAAGCAGATGAAGGTGAATCGTTACGTGTTGATAGTGCTCTAAGAGCATTGAATCCACCGATACCAGCTTCACAAACTGCAGCTTCTGAACCACCTGTTACGAATAGGTCAGAAATACCGAAACGAATGTAATTAAATGCATCAACCATAGCGTTGGTTGCAGATGCACATGCTGATACTGTTGTAAAGTTTGGTCCTTTAAGTCCCCATGTCATAGAGATGTGGCCAGGGATTAAATCTGGTATCATCTTAGGAATGAAGAAAGGGTTGAATCTTGGAGTACCGTCGCCTTGAGCGAATGATGATACCTCGTCTTGTAAAGACTTAAGGCCACCAATACCAGATCCCCAAATTACACCAAATCTTTCTCTATCAACAGATTCAAGATCAAGATTAGAATCGTCAAGAGCTTGTTTGGCCACGGCAACACCATATTGTGATACCAAGTCCATTTTACGTAACTCTTTTCTATTGATATAATCTGCTGCTTCGAAGCCTTTCACTTCGCAAGCAAATTGTGTTTTGAATTTTGAAGCGTCGAATTTAGTGATCGGTGCAGCTCCGCTGACACCTTTCTCTAGATTATTCCAGTATTCTTCGACACTATTACCAAGTGGTGTAATTGCACCAATACCGGTAATAACTACTCTTCTAGCTTTCATGAATTTAGTCTTTTGGAATATCCAAAAATAAAACAAACCTGACAGATTTAGCATCCTTTTGTTGAGGCGCTTGCTCTATCAGGTTCGCTAGCGTGTGATTCGCTTATTTAAAGGGAGTGTAAACTAAATTAGTTTACGTTATCCTCAAGGTATGCGATCGCGTGACCTACAGTTGTGATGCTTTCTGCTTTATCATCAGGAATTGAAGTGTTGAATTCTTTTTCGAATTCCATGATTAACTCAACAGTGTCAAGTGAGTCGGCACCTAAGTCGTTTGTAAAGCTTGCTTCAGGAGTAACATCTGCCTCCTCAACGCCTAACTTATCAACGATAATTTGTTTTACTTTTTCTGCAATTTCGGACATCTTAATAACTTTTAGTTGACCAATTGAATTGCAAAGAAATAAAACAGAATTTATTTGTGCAAATTATATAGGCATAAACACGGCTATTATATTATGCATGCATACTTAAGATAACTTAATTAGCTGTAAATCAACGTCTTTTTTTCGCTCTAGAATCCTTTCTAGTTTCTAAATAATTCATAAGTTCTTCCTTTGCCACTCCAATTAGGAAGGTTGCGGCCTCATCTCTTAGCATTTTACCAAAAGAAGGAATCACAGAATTTTTGCTTTCATTTAATGGAAGACCGCCCGTGTTTTTATTTTCTTTGGAGAGTTTTTTCAAAAACTTTTTTTGGCTCCTTTTATTGTGAACCTTAAAACCCCATTGGGTTAAACTGTAAGCAGCCACCAAAGCGGCACCATAAATCATGACCTTTTTCACATCACCACGAGCATCATTGACGGTGTCTGCAGCGACGTTGATTAGGTCTTCTTTATATTTTTTTGTTTCCTCTTTTAATTGAATTTTTTCTGCTTTTAAGCGTTCTCTCACTTCATTAGCAGAAACTTTTGTTTTTTTATCTTTAGTTTCACTCATAATTACACTTGATTTTCTTCGTTGATACGGTCAATGGCTTGATCAATCAAGATCAAAAACTGTCGACGGATTTTACTAGTATTTATTACAATGACACCGAAAATCACTAAACAGAATACACCGACTATCGTAAATCCAGCAAAAGGGGGCCAGGAGAAGAGATAATTGACAAAAAGAGCAAAGGCTAGAGAAAAGAAACAAAATGCTAAGGTTAAAAAAGTAAGTAATACCACGAAGATGGCCAAAATAGCAAGCATCCCTGATAAACCCGTTTTTAACTCAATACTAAATAATTTAGCATACGTCTCAATCAGTTTCACAAAAGACTGAATGATTTTATCAAACCGTTCTTTTTGTAATGCTTGTTCTTCTTCTGTAAAAATTCTATTTCTTATAGATTTCCTCTTAGACATATTTTCAATTTCCTTTGCTGAACGAATTACCGTGTTAGAATAGATAACGTGGGTTATTTATTAGGGGTAATCACAAAAATGGATTCTTTTATTAACTTGATAAGTTAGTACAAATATAAAATTTATGACTGATTTCAACCCTTATTCAATCAACTATTATTGTATTTCTTTTTTTATCTCCAATTTGATACTTTTTTCATTTGTATAAATGAAAGAATAAATTAAATAATGATGTAACTTTAATCTACTCAATAATTTTTCATCTTTCTATTAGAACATCAAATTTGATGTGAAGCGAATTGATCAATCAATGTTTAAAAAATTCATTCATATATATATTACACTAAGCCTTTATTTTTTTATTCAAAGTGCTAGTGCTCAACAGATACACTTAACGTTATCGCAAGGTCATGTGGGAGATGTAGTGGATATGGCTTTATCCAATAATGCTATACTCTTGGCTACCGTTGGAGAAGATGGTGCTTTAAAACTTTGGAACACAAAAGAAAAAAGGTTGTTGGATACTATATTTCCACACGAGTATGGCGTGTCAACATTATGCTTTTCAGAAGACAATAAATATTTAGCGACTGCAGGAAAAGACAGATCTGTAAAAATATGGAACCTCGAAAATAGGGAGTTACTCTATGCTTATGATTCTTTAGATTATGATATCGTAAAGATGAGTTTTGTGCAAGGATATCTGTTGTTTATCAATAACGGAGGTATGATTTACAGGTTTGATTGGCAAAATATAAAAACAACACCTGATGGTTTAGAGGTAAAAGTAAATTTCGGAAACTTCTCAAGTATTAATTATAACCATACTATAAAATGGTTAGGAGCAGGGTACATGGAGGGTAAAGTCGGTGTTTGGAGAGGATATGACCGCCCATTAGTAGAAAAGAAATTACATGATGACTGGATTTCTGTGATTGATTTTATTCCCAAAGATTCTCTTATCATATCGGGTTCTTGGGATAAAACCATAAAAGTATGGGATGTAAATAATGATAAGATAATTTCTACTTTAAAATCACCTAATAACCAACCGATTCTAGATTTAGTTTATGCGCATGATCATGATATTTTAATGGTTAAAACTCAAAGTGATTCCATTTATTTTTATGAAGTAAATAAAGGTGTAATAGATGAAGAGTCCTTAGGAGTAAGAGATGATTTTCTTTTGATGAAATTTACTCAAAATAGAAAATATGCAGCCTTTACCCATAAAGACGGGAGCTTTTCAGTATGGACATTAAAGAAAAACAGAAAATCTTATAGTGAGGTCAAATGGAAACCTCAAGACGGCTATCCTACAAGTTCATTACTTAATCAGAATTCTTCGGAAGTTTCTATAGGTCTCTCGAATGGTAAAATTCAAATATGGCGGCCAAAAGTCAATACTACTTCTATTGTTTGGCAGGCACATTCAGGAAGTATCAATGCGATGTCCTACAATCCTATTCAACAAACTCATACTACAGCCGGGGGAGATAGTCTTTTAAAAGTGTGGGATAAAAAAGGGAAGGAACTCGCTAAAACCAAATTAGATTATGTAGTTACTCATATGCATAACATTCCTCTGACCAATCAAAATTGTTTAGGTGGAAATAATGGGGAAGTGGTCTTATATAATAATGTATCACATTCTCTTAAAAAGTTATATGACCACCAAAGAGGAGTTTTAAAAGTCGAAGTGTCTAGTAGTGGCCGATATATCGCATCAATAAGTAGTGATAGATCTATTAAAGTATATGATTTTAAAAGTCAAAAAGTCATTTTCTCTGATATTATTTCTGATATACAAATCAGTGATTTATCCTTTTCAGAAACAGATGAACTGTTACTTGTTGGAGGCAAGCATCATTTATTTCTTTATGATACCAAATCGTTTCAACTAATTAAAAAAGTAGCAACTGATGCTCCTGTTAAGACTGTTGTATATATGGACAAGTCAGATCATTGGCTGATAGCAAAAATGTCAGGAGAAATTGATGTAATGAATGATTATTTAGAGGATGTTATCAAAAGCTACGATAACTCTTCGGTGCCAATGCAAAGTGTACTGACCTTCGATAAGCAAAATGTCTTTTTTGTGGTAAGAAAAGACATGAGTATTGACTTGATGTCAACCGATGAAACAGAAGCGATGGGTAATCTCATTATTACAGATAAAGGAGACTGGGTGTTGAAGCATCAATCGGGCTTATTTGATGTAAGTGATTTAAATATGAACAATATATATTATGTCTACGGTAATGAAACCATAGATTTTGATCAACTGAAGGATATGTATTGGGAGCCGGGTTTAGCAGAAGTATTATTAGAAAGACAACCTTTAAGAATAGTACCATCATTAAGTAGTTTAAAATTATTTCCTCATGCAGAGATAGAACAAAAAAAGGATTACTTATGGATTCACTTAAATGATAGAGGAGGAGGGATTGGTACTGTAAGCCTATTTGTCAATAATAAAGAAGCAATTCATGATATCAGAAAGGCCTCCGAACAAGTGGAGAAAAATGGAAAAGTTTATTATAAAATTCCATTGTCTTCTTTTGATAATAAATTCATGAATGGGGAAAATAATGAGATAACATTGATTACGACCAATAGTGAAAATACGTTATCAGGAAGAGGTTTGAAATTAACTTACAAAGGCAAAGAAGTGGATTTAGTGACAGAGCCTACTTTATATGCTATTGTTGTTGGAGTATCAGATTATAGAGGGCGTTTATTAGATTTAAAGTATGCATCAAAAGATGCTAAGGCAGTGGCAGAAGTGATGGAAGATGGCTCTGAAAATTTATTTGGAATATCGAATACAGATGTTCAGTTAATTTCATCTGATGAAGAAAATAATCAACCAACCAAAGAAAACATCCGTCAGGCATTTAAAAATGTGGCACAAAAAGCCAATGCTTCAGATGTTTTATTTGTCTTCTTAGCAGGGCATGGCACTGTGGGAATACATGAAAATAACCAGGAGGATTTTTATTTTCTGACTAAGGATATGGTCAATTCAGACATCAAAGATCATCATATTAGAAATAATTACTCTGTCAATGGATCAGAGTTAATGCGATGGATAAAAGAAATACCCATTAGTAAACAAGTATTTGTGATTGATGCCTGTCATGCAGGATCGTTTTCTACAAATGCAATAGTTTCAAGAGATGATAATGAAGAAGGTTTGAAGAAGAGAGCTTTAGAAAAAGTGAGATCCAGAACCGGAATGTTCATGCTCTCAGGTGCATCAGCTGATAAAGTAAGCTATGAATCTTCTATTTTAAAACACGGCCTTCTGACTTATTCGTTATTAGATTACCTTAAATTTGGAGCACTTAATGAAGGGAAGTTTGTAGATGTGCAAGACCTATTTTCTTATGCAATAGATAGAGTTCCGGAGCTTGCAGATGATATGCATGGAGAGCAACAGCCAGAGTACCGAATGCCAAGAGGTGCAGGTAGCTTTTATATAGGAGAATTGAAAAATGAAGATAGAGAAAAAATAAGCCTGTCTCTTCAGCAGAATAGGATATCACAGATTAACTTCGAAGAAGAGAAAACGTGGGTAGATGAACTTGAATTAGAAGATGCGATAAGAAATGATATCTTTTTGAATGAAGAGAAGTATCCATTTTCTTATCAAAAGAACTCTGAAGGAGATACTGTATATAAGATTAAAGGGAGGTATAAATCCACCAAAAATGGAATTAAATTAAACTATCGTTTAATTAGTGGAGATGAAGTAATAGGGGATTGGGAGATTAAAGCGCAAAAGAAGGAGGATATTGTTCGACAAATTATAGATCAATTAATACTAGAATTTGATGAATAAGGAGTGATCCAGATGAGAAATAAATTGGAGGGTATTTTTTAGTTAAACTAAGGTTTAAAAGCATATTTATGCGATGATATTGTCATACAAAGTAAACTAAAATAGAAACCCCAACACTTCCAATTTTGATCTGACCACTGCTTAAGTGTAAATAGTCCTTTTGTTTATATGATTTCAAGTCAATATCTTAAGCTATTAATTCACTCACCTTCTACAATAGATATAGAATAAAGGTGGATTTAATAACTCTTTATTGAAGGAAACATCAAAAAAACTAACATAACTAAAGACTATTCTCATGATATTGACATCTGTGTTACAAGGCTTGCCATTTGCTGATCGACTTCAAATCGATGAACTTGAAAAATTATCTGCACTTGCAGAAGTAATCAACTTTCATGACGGAGATGTGATTACGGAACAGTTTTCCACTTCTGATAAATATTTTTTATTGCTCGAAGGTACTGTTGCTTATCAGTTAAATGTAGGCGACCAAAGAGGAGCTTTAGAAGTTGGGAAAAGTAAGGATAAATGGACGCCAATTGGATGGTCCGGCTTTAGAGAACCTTATCGGTATGCTACTACAGGAATAGCTGTAGGTAAAACAAAAGTGATCGCATGGAAAAATAAAGAGCTAAGACAGCTTTTTAATGAATTTCCTAAAATAGGACTACATGTTTTGTCTTCGAGTTTATTATTGAGTACTAATTTACTAAGCAATGCACGTGAAGCATGGATGCGAGGAGCAGTAGCGGTAAGTGCCAACGATTTCCAACATAAAAATAGTTACACTTCTTTTCAGGATAAGGGACCTCAGCAATCTTATTTAGAGTTTTTACGTCAAAGTTCTTTTTTTAACCCTTTTGCTGATTGGCATTTAGCGAAGTTGTCAAAAATAAGTGTGACGAATAAATATGAAGCAGGAACAATTCTGTTGTCTAAAGATCAGAAGGCAGACAAGTTTATGATATTAAAGTCTGGAAAAGTGGCTTTGAATTTTATCACAAATGATAAGAAAATCTTTACTTCTGATATTTTACAAGAAACAGGACAGGTAATACTTTGGAGTGCTGCAAGTTTTGATGCTGTACCTAATGCCATGGAACTAGTAGTTTTAGAACCCATTGAGGTAGTAGAACTTAATAGAATAGATTTATTGGTATTGTATGAAGAGTTTCCTCATTTAGGAATGATGTTTATGTACCGTCTTTTGTGGTTACTGGGTAGTGCTTTGAAAGCAATAAGAGCACAAGTAATTACTCAGACTTTTGATAGAGAATTTCTTACCATACAAACCATGATAGAACAAGCTGGTGCGCAGATAAGTGTTTGTTCTGATTTATATAAAATCCCTGTTTTTTTATCAGAAAAAGTAACCCAAGGGGAAGCTTTTGATTTAATAGATTTGTTATCTGAAAAAGGTGATGCGACAGAAAAGAATTTAGCCCATCTATTTAGAAAAATAACCATGCCGTTACGACGTGAGTATTTATTTATGGAAGGGTTAAAACAAATGACACATCACGTGATAAAAGCGGGTGAGAACAAATCTTCAAGAGAACTAAGAAATGAGTGTGCACAACTTTTTGAAAGAGCCGTTTCTTATGTGGATATCAAAATAAATGGCTTGGAAAATATCCCTAAAGATGCAGGGAATATTTTTATTTATAATCACTTATTAAATCATCCTTATTATACCTTACCTAATAATTTTCAGATCACTTTAGATTCTCATTTTATCTCGATGTTATTGTATAAATATTACAAAGATTCGGGATTGAGAGTGGTAAGAATAGGTAAAGGTCCGGAGTATGGACATCAGGATTATTATAACAAATTGGGGCATTTGGGTGTTTTTACACAGGATTCGGATACTAAAAATCAATCACCTGAAGAAAAGAGAATGTTGAGAAATGCATTTTTTGAAGAAGCAGGGAATAAATTAAAAGAAGGGACTAACCTCATATTAAGCCCGGAAGGTACAAGTAGAGAAACCCAGCAATCTCCTGTAGATTTTAAACCAGGTGCTTTTTTGATCGCCAATCATTCCAATATAGATCCTTTGATAGTACCTGTTGCTATTGCGTTTTTTGATAAACGAATAAGTAAAACTCAGTTAGGAGTAGTAGTGAAAAAACCGTTTCGTTTATCAGAGGTATTGGATAAAAATAAACCATTTAAAGACGAATTGAGAGCATTTTTAACACGCTACTCAAAACAATATAGATCTTATGTACAAGAGGCTATTGCCTTAGCAGAAAATTAATAGAATGACGTTAGAAGAAATTCAATTTTACAAAGAAGAAGGGTTACCAGAACTAACCAACAACATAAAAAATCAACCTTCAATAGAACAGCCTTATGTATTTTATGGGAGTTCTTCTTTCAGGTTGTGGACTTCAGTAAGGGAAGATCTTAAACAGCCAAATATCTTAAATATGGGTTTTGGTGGATCGACATTAGAAGCTTGTGCTTATTATTTTAAGGACCTTTTTAATGAAATAGCTTCACCTAAAAAGATATTTATTTATGCCGGAGATAATGATTTAGGTGGAGGTAAAAAGGCGGAAGATATCCTTTATTATTATAAAAGCTTATATCAACAAATTAGAGCAAAATATGGTTTGACTCTCCCAATAGTTTATGTGTCTATAAAACCTAGTCCAAGTAAGGATGGTATCCAACAAGAAATTGAGAAATCGAATCAATTGGTTTTTGATGAAATAAAAAAGAACGAATCTGTGACTTACATCGACATTTATCAACTTATGTTAGATAAAAATGGAAAGAGTAGACCAGATCTGTTTGAAGAGGATATGTTACATATGAGACCTGAAGGGTATTCTATTTGGAGAGAGGCCTTAGAAGAAGAAGTACATCCATAATAATTATGATCAATAGTCTATTTCATTTAAGGTGGACTTTGAAAAGATTTTTTTATTGATGTAAAAAAATTGCCTCAACACTAAACTTTTTGTGTTGAGGCAATTTTTTTGTGAAACTCAGATTAATAATGTTTTACTCGGTTTCTTACTTCGTCTTTTTTACCATTATTGAAGACTTTGTGATAAGCCCCCGTAATATATCCAGTGACTCTTCTAAGAGTAATAATATCTTTCGACTCACATTTATTACACTTGAGGTCATCGAATAAACCTTCGTGATCACAGTTTAAACAACGATCTCTTTGGATATTCGTAGCAAAATAATATACCCCTTGTTCCATTGCACCTTCGATGAGGTTCTTGTATAAATGAGGTGTTTTTGATATTTCCGACCTTAATTCAACATAAGTGATAGAGCCACCCGAACAATACTTATGATAAGGAGCTTCTAAGGCTATTTTATCCACATAATTGATATCGTGCCATACAGGAACATGGAAAGAATTAGTAATGAATTCTTTATCAAATACTCCAGGAACTCTGCCGTATTGATCTTGATTTTTCTTGGCAAATGTATGACACAAACTTTCTGCAGGAGTTGCATAAAGTGAAATATTGAGTCGTCTTCTATCACTTTCTTTAGAACAGAAATGATGAAGGTCTTTGATAAGATCTAAAGCCTTTTGCTGAGATTTTTCACATTCTCCATGATGCTTTCCTTCCAATATCATTAAAGCTTCAGCAATACCAATAAAGCCTAAAGCAAGTGTGCCGCTGTAAAGAATATCACCAATTTTAGCTTTTTCATTGTAAGGTTGGTCGTGTTTCCATATTTTATTTTTGTACATAAATGGAGCGGCACCCATCAATTGTTTTCTTTGCCAACGTAAACGGGCTTCCATCATATCGATGCCAGTAAATGCCATCTCTTTCACTAGAACAGTAAATTCTTCCCATGAATTGGATTCCATTGCATACTTAGGAAGATTCATGGTTACAGGAGAAAGGTTTCCTCTACCAGATTTCCCATTATATCCATGAAGATTTTTACCTAAACGAGTACGGCAGCCCATAGTGGCAGGGATTAAATCGGGAACAATTTTACCGTTTTCGTCTAAAATATCATATACTTCCTCGTGGGTATTGACATAATTTGGATACACTCTTTTAATAGAGCATTCGTTGGCTAGTTTAAAAAGATCTTCGTTGACAATTTTTCCTTCTTCTTTTCTGTATTGCCAGATTTGAATAGGGAAAATAGGAGTCGTTTTTTGTTCACCAATACCATCGAGAGTAGCTTCTATCAAGCTCTCAATAAATAAACGTCCTTCTTTAGAAGTATCGCATCCGTAATTAATAGATACAAAAGGAAGTTGATTTCCTGCTCTAGATTCTAAATGATTAAGGTTATGAAGAAAGGCCTCACAAGCTTGTTTTGTCTCATCTTTTGTTTGGTTCCAAGCAAAGGTATCAGGATCAGGGACATTGAATTTAATGGCCGTTTCCATGTGCTTATAAAAACTCATTTTAATGAATTTAGCCATATGGAAATCGAAGGCGTTAATTGCAATACCACCAAATTGAGCATTACTCTGACATTGTAAAACTACTGCGGCTACCTGAAGTGCGGAACGAATACTTCTAGGTGGGCGCATTGTCCCGTTGGTTGTATGAATCGATTTACTAAGAATATCTCCAATATCAATAAACATACAGTTCTGCATCCCTACAGCATAAGAGCTGAAATCGTGAATGTAAATCCAACCTTCTTCATGCATCTTTAAATGTTTTTCAGGAAGAAGGTATGCTTTTGTATATTCTTTAGAAATTTCTCCCGACATACGGGTGAGTTTAGCTGTAAAAACACCTTCGGGCATATTGGCGTTTTCATTTTCAACATTTGTTAGATTAATTGCCTCGTTAGCAAATTTCAACAATCTACTGTCTTGTTGGGTAGTGACCATGTCTTTTGATTTTTATTTATACAAAACACAAGGCGCATTTGTAGGAAGTGCAGCAACGATGATCATAACTTCGATTATCGCTGAAAACTTAGACTTTAACTCGAAGTCGGTGGTTTCATTTGCTTGGTAGGTCTTCTGACTTGACTCTTAAAAATTGTCCTTCTCACTTATCACTTGATAGATAAATTATCAAGAAAGAAAGCAATGGAGTCTCAATTTTTATCACTTAAAATAGTGGAGCATTAATGTAAACATATAGCCCATTTTTTAAGTGAAATAATGAGTGTGATACAGCTACGAGTATAGTTCTAGATTCTCACTAGATTCCCTGTTATTCCATTTTGGCACCATGCACTTCTAATTTGCATGATGTGAAATTGAAAAGCATTGATGACAATCATCTTCTTTTCATTTGGATAATACAAGGTGCTTGAAATGAGTTTTTTATGTGTTTTTTTTAATAAAAAAAGTAGAATCAAATCCTAAGATTTAATTCTACTTTTTGGTTTATTCTAATATCAATACTATAAGAATAGTATATAAGTTGTATCTATTTATTCTCATCAAATGAAGACGAATAAAAAATACAAGTTTATTACATGTTTCAATTAATCAAAAACAGTGTACTTAGAACCGTTTTTCACTATTTTAAAAGATTTTACTTCTAAGTATGAATCACCTGCTAGGAAATATCCGTCTTTAGTGTAAGCTGCTTTTGAAATAGAGTTTCCTTTAACGAATACAGTATAGTCTGTTCTATCTGAAGTATCATAACCACTTTTAATTTTGATAGTGTATTCACCATCTTTTAAGTTTTTAGAAAGTGTTAATGGATATTCAGCCCAATCTGAAATTACTTCTTCAGAAAATTCATTGCTAGAAATTTCGTCATCTTCATGATAAATAACAACTCTAAGGTGCTCTTCATCGATAGATTCTGAGTAAGATAAGTCTCCAGTTTTCCATTCAGCATAAATTTTCACACCGTCAACGTCAGAGAAAGTTGCTACACCTTCTAAATCTTCTTCGTCGCTATCGAAACAAGAAGTAAATACTAGAGGCAAAGCCAATAAAAAAATAAATAGTTTGAAGTTTTTCATTTTGAAAAAAAATATAAATTAAAAAAAATAGTTTGTTAATTCTTTATTATTGTACAATAGAAGCTTGGTATTTCTCAACTCTAGCAGCTCTACCACCAATTTGCTTTTTGTACTCATCAATAAAGCTTTTCTTAGAATAAGAGTCAGCTAATTGTAACATTTCAGTTGCTTTTTCGAAATCATTTTGGAAAAATGCAAGAATACCAATGTTAGCAGCAATGTAAGCACCTACTTTTTTGTTGTAAAGTGCTTTTTTGTTCTTGAAGTCAACTTTTTCTAATAAAGCAGAAAATTCTTCAATTACTTTAGCAGCAGCGTCATTGTATGCTTTTCCACAAGTACCTCTTTCAGCAACAACAAGATTCAGTGCATTTACCATTTTGGTAGATATAGCATTTAACTCATCGTAATTTTTCTTTTTCGTAGTTTTTACGAAGGCAACAGGAACATTAAATTCTTTATTAAGAAAAGCGTAGTTCTTTGTTAAAAAAGACTGAATTACACCAGTGTTTGCACTAAATTCACTTTCTCTAATACCTTTTAGGTATTCTGATTTCTTTGCTTTGTACCACTCGTATCTTTCTGATGTTGTTTTAAATCTTTGAGTAGTTTTCTTTTTGTAATCATTTGAGTTGTTTGCATATCCAGATGAAACTGTTTCTCCTTTTAGAGTAATTTCATAGTAGATAGGCATTTTGAATTCAACATCGTAAACGTAATATTTAACCTTTACTTTTTCCTCACCTCTTTTTTCTTCTACTTCAACTGTTCTTGATTCAAAATTTCTATTATAGAAGTTTGAAGAACGTACATACACTTTTAAGTCATTCGCATCTTCTGATAATTCAAAACCAGGAATAGAAGCAACACTTTTAAGTCTACTTTCTACAGTACTTCTACTACTACCATCCGCAATAGAAGAAGGTAATTGAACTCTTCTTGAGTAAGTAGTGATGTTAGATGGAACAGGGTTAGAAGGCAATGCAATATACTTCACCTTCACTTTTTCCTTTTGAAGATTTTGAGCAAAGGACATAGAAGTTATGAATAACAAAGCGACCAAGCTGAGTAATCTAGTTTTCATTATGAATATATTATTAGTGAAAAATCAGTGCTAACAAGAAAGTCAAAAAAGTTAGCACAGTAGTTTATGTTTAAAAAAAATTTACAATAATTTGTATATGTCTGTTTTATGTTTGCTTTTTTTAAGAGCGTCACAAATTAAAAAAATGTATTTTTTTGTTGCAAACATTTAATACAATATTTCTATAAAAAATAAATATATTTATATTGGAAATGTTAATTTGTAATGTTATGGCTCATATATCTTAGTTTAAGACAGTTTTTATAGTTCAGTTTTTGGTAGGAATGAGTCATTTTCTTTTTAATAAACGAAATGTTAAATAAATCCAACTAATTAGACAGTAATACAAAGACATTTAAAGCCTAACTAATACTTATTTTGAATAAATAAAGGTCATCTCATGCATGAATGAGACAACCCTTATTAATAAATTATACTTTTTCAATAAATAATTCCCTAGCTTTTTTTGTGGCGCTAACCATTGCTTCAAGAGCAGTTTTTGTTTCTGCCCAACCTCTAGTTTTTAGTCCACAATCTGGATTAACCCATAATTGTTCTAAAGGTATTTTAATTTTAGCTTTGTTGATAAAGTCCAACATATCATAAATTGAAGGAACATTAGGGGAATGAATGTCATAAATACCTGGCCCAATTTCATTAGGATATTTAAAGTCTGAAAAGGCATTTAGTAAGTGTAGTTGAGAACGAGAACACTCAATAGTGATCACATCAGCATCCATAGCCGCGATAGACTTGATGATATCATTGAATTTTGAATAGCACATATGAGTATGAACCTGTGTTTCATCTTTTACTCCACAACTTGCAATTTTAAAAGCGTTTACTGCCCATTGTAAATAACCTTTCCAATCCGATTTTCTAAGTGGAAGCCCTTCTCTAAAGGCAGGTTCATCAATTTGTATCACCTTTAATCCAGCTTCTTCTAAATCAGTAACCTCATCACGAATAGCTAAACTTATTTGTTGGCAAGTGTGTTCTCGGGGTTGATCATCTCGTACAAAAGACCATTGGAGTATAGTTACAGGTCCAGTTAACATCCCTTTTACAGGTTTTTTTGTTAGGCTTTGAGCGTAAGCACTCTCTTTCACAGTCATCGCTTTTCCCCTATGAACGTCACCATAAATAATTGGAGGTTTTACGTATCTAGAACCAAAACTTTGTACCCATCCATGACTTGTAAATGTAAATCCATCTAATTGTTCACCAAAGAATTCTACCATATCATTTCTTTCAAATTCACCATGAACTAAAACATCCATATCAATAGCTTCTTGAAAACGGATAGATTCTTTTATTTCATTTTGGATATAATTAGAATACTGTTCTTCTGTGAGTTTTTTTCTTTTATATAAGCTTCTATTTTTTCTAACTTCTTTCGTTTGAGGTAGAGAACCGATACTTGTAGTAGGAAGTAAAGGCAATTGCAAAGCAATAGATTGCTTAATTTTTCTAACCTTGAAATCATTTGTTCTTTGTGTATCATCATTAGTAAGATTTTGAACTCTATTTTTTACGCTAGAGTTATTCACTAATTCTGATGAAACTCTTGATTGAATGTCAATTTGATTACGAATATATAAGGGATGTTGGGAGGCCTCTTTTTCTGAAGCTAATAGTTTTAATTCATTAAGCTCTTCAATTTTTTGATGAGCAAAACTTAGCCAAGGTTTAACCTCAGGATGTATTTTTGAATGTTCATCTTCTAAATTTATATCAATAGGACTATGGAGTAGGGAACAAGAAGGCGAGAGGATAAGGCGGTCTTTCCCTAATGTATGCACTACTTTATTGATGATCTCCAATGATTTTTTGTAGTCATTTTTCCAAACATTTCTTCCATCAATAATACCTAAGGATAAATGTATGTCGTTGTTCAGTTTTGGATGATTTAAAATATCATTGATTTGTTCACCACATCGAACTAAATCTAAGTGTAAGGTATGAATGGGGAGTTGAAGCACTGTGTCCAAATTTGCTCCATAACAATCGAAATAATTTCCTAAAGTAATTTGTAATTGAGGAAAATCGGTAGTTAACTTCTGATAGACTTTTTGAATACAAGTTTGTATCAAAGGGTTTTCATCTAACGCAAGACAAGGTTCATCAAATTGTATTTTTGTAGCTCCCTCATCAATTAGTTTTTGAATGATTTGTGTATAAATAGGAAGAAGTGAATCGATAAGGTCTAAACGATGGAAACCCTTATCAATTTCTTTTCCTATCCAAAGAAAGGTTACAGGTCCCACAATATTAGGCAGAGTATTAAAGCCATTTTCTTTTGCTTCTTTATATTCTTCCACAATTTTAATCGTTTTACCCAAGCTAAACGATGTATTAGTGTAAAGTTCTGGTACAATAAAATGATAATTAGTGTCAAACCATTTTGTCATTTCCATGGCTTTTACATCTGAGATTTCATTTTGAAAGCCTCTAGCTAGAGCAAAATACAATTCTAGATCTGATAAGTTTTCTTGTTTTTGAAGGTTTTTGAACCTCTTTGGTAAACAATTGAATGTATAAATCAAATCAAGAATCTGATCATAAAAAGAAAAGTCGTTAGAGGGAATATCATCTAAAATCGATTGAGCTTGCCAGTTTTTCTTTCTGATATCTCTGCTTATTTGTAGTAGCTTTTCAGCTTCAATTTCTTTTGACCAAAACTGTTCAAGTGCTTTTTTTAGTTCTCTTTTAGCTCCAATTCTTGGGAACCCGAAGTTTCTAGTTTTCATAGAGTAAATAGTTAAAAGTTCTCTGCAAAGATATGTTGAGTAGAAAATTTACTAGGTATGATTTTATTTATTTGGATTATAAAACTTCAATAAGTAATGTTGTTAGTTAATTATTCTATTTACTGGTTGGTTTAAATAGATTATCAGAAAATATTTCTTTAGAAAAATGGATCAGATCGATAAAAAAATCTTGAGGTTACTTCAAGAGGATGGCAACATGACAACAAAAGAAATTGCAAAACGCATTCACCTTTCAAATACTCCTGTATATGAACGGATCAAAAAGATGGAAAGGGAAAGGATAATTAAGAAATATGTGGCTATTCTTGATAGAGAAAAATTAGATAGAGATTTAATTGTGTTTTGTAATGTCACCTTAAAGGAGCACTCAAAGATTGTTGGTCATCAATTTGTGAATGACATTACAGCTTTAGAGGAGGTGGTAGAATGCTATAACATTTCTGGAGATTATGATTTTCTACTAAAAGTGATGGTAAAAGATATGAAAGCTTATCAAGATTTTGTTTTGAACAGGTTGGGAGAGGTAGAAAATATTGGAAGTGCTCACAGTACTTTTGTCATGGGAGAAATTAAGCAGAGTTATCAAATACCCATTGATAGATAATTGATCATATCTATAAAAACAAAACCCACGAATGTATCATGGGTTTAATGTTTAAGTTATTGAATAATAGAAGCTCTAAACTTTTCTAGTTTCTCGTTCCTACTTTTTATTTTACTTTTATATTCTTCAATATTAACATCCTTGACTTGATGCACCTGAGCGTATTTTAAACATTCATAAGAGGTATTAAAATCATTAAGCCAATAGGATAGCATTCCTATGTTTGTTACAATATAGGCACTTACTTCTCTGTTGTATAGTGCTTTCTTATCATTAAAATCTACATTTTTTAGTAAGGTTTTGAATTGAGCGATCACTTGTTTGGCTTTAAAATCAAAATCAGCTCCTGAATGTCCTTTTTTTGCTTCTATTAGTTCTAAAGCAGCTTTCATCTCCTTACAAATAGTATTGTAGTCTGTATAATTTCTTTTTTTAGTGGATTCTAAATGTAAAATAGGTGCATACGTTGTAATTGTTCTATAAGCATAATTAGTCTCAAGAAAGTCTTGAATTTCATTACAATGTCTTTCAAATTCTTTTTTTCTTAATGTATTAATAAAGTCTTCACTGTATTCTTTTTTCCAAATTTCTCTTTCTGCTGCCGATCTAAGAAGAGGGGTAGACACCGAAACATAGTGATTTGAGTTTTTTAAGTACCCCGATCGTATTTTTTTTCCTTGAATGATTACCTGGAAAAATACGGGCATTTTATAAGAAAGCTCATAATTATAATAGTTGAACTTCATTTGTTTGCCTTCTATGACTTTTATTTTTTCGCTTATTTTTTCTTTAAACTCATGATGTTTAAAATTATGTACTTCAACTTCAATATGAAAATGAAGTGCTGTAGGATCTTCTTTAAACCCTGCGATAGAGGTCACCTCATTTAATCTTTTTTCTACATATTCTTTTTTACTTCCATCATAAAAGGATTTTGGAAGCGTAATTTTCTTCGAATACGATTTGATCGTAGAAGGTAGAGGATTTTCAGGTAAATGGATGTAATTAATTTTTACATTTTCTTTTTGTATATCCTGAGAATAACCAACGATAGAACAAAATAATAGTAAAGAGAGTACAATGATACTTTGTGTTGTTAATTTCATTTCATTAAAAAGTTAAATAGTTGTTTTTTGCCCATAAAGGGGAGAAATAGATATATGTTTTGATGATTAGTCTGCCAAAAATTGAAAAGAGAAAAGGGTAATGTTAGTTTCAAATGTTTGATCATCAGTTGGTAAGATAAAATTTATTTTTTAAAATTCAACTAATTATGTTTTGTGAAGTATCAAAAAAAAGCCTGAATTATAATATTTATATTATAATTCAGGCTTAGTGAGAAGATCAACTTATAAGTTAGTTGATAGGAATAATTGTATTACTTGTTAAAGTAATTAGGATTTTGCTGTAAAAAAACCTCTGCGTCTTCTGTCGACATTTTAAATTTTTCCATCAGCTTTTCCATATCAGCTGTTACTATTTTTTTAGGAGCTGCTTTTCTTCTACCAGCAGTAGCTTTTTTCTTGTTCTCTTTGTTTTTTTTCTCTCTAGCTACTGATGCTTCTACTTCTGAAGTGACTACAGATCCACTTCCTCCACATCGAACTAAGTGAGAAACAAATTCAGCATCAGGTATTCTACCTTTACATCTAGGACAAGTTCTTGTTGACATATATATGAAATGATTTTTTATATGATGAGTGAATGCAAATATATAGTATAAAACGTCGTAGATAAAGAACTTTCTCAAACTCTTTAGAAACGTTCAATAAATAGATGCATATGTACAATATCATTTATCATTTTGATGAGATAATTCTGCTTTTATTTCTTCTACATTTCTCGGAACAATATTTTACCTCATCCCAAACTGTTTTCCATTTTTTTCTCCAAGAAAAATCTCTTCCGCAAACCATACATGTTTTATGGGGTAGATGCTGTTTTTTCATCAACTAAATTTAGATTTAAATTTTCTATGTCTTTCTTTCTTGCATAAGGGAAACTATCAAGGTAATTGAAGGAATAATAGGAATTCAGACCTGATATACCTGCAGTATCAATTTTATCTAATCTAATGTAGCCCATTTCACTTATTGCATTTTCTGGGATAACAATATGTTGTATTTCCCCAACTATCATCACAGTATTGTTACTTTTAATTGGGATCTCTTCTCTTAATTCGAGTCCAATTTTCACTTTTGCTTCTTTTACAAATGGAGCATCGAAACCATGAATATATTCTGGGGTAAAATGACATTTTTCAAACTCAGACTCACCTTCATCCAGTTTAGCTGAAGTATAGTGCGCCCTCATAATTTGATTTGTATTGACATGGTTAATGGTGTATACTTTGTTTTCGAATATATTTCGTAAAGTATGTCTCGGAACATCTTGGGAAGGTCGACTAATAAAACCCAGTAGTGCAGGATCACTTCCTAAATGCACTACTGAGCTAAAAATTGCAAGGTTCTCACCATACTTTACAGACGAAGTCCCGATGAGATTAGCAGGTTTAATGCCTGTGATACTATTGATCAAATTCAGACGTTTAATTCTGTTCATCTCAATAATATGATCTTTTGTTAAGTGCATATGTTTTAATTTATAGTGTAATTTCTAGGTTTTTCTTAAGGTCTTTCTTTACTAATTTCCAGAATTTGAAAAACGAGTGGTAATCTCCAGTTATAGACGAAATCCAGTCTCTAGCTTCTTTGATACCTTCATAATGAGAAAATGCAGGATGTTCTTTATAGTAAACATCATTATTTCCAAGGATAGTTTTTAGCTCATCGAATTCACCAACAAAACATTGTATTCCTTCAATATTTTTTGATAAATCAAGAATGAAATCAAGGACATTTTTTGAAACGGGATATTTTTTAAAATGAGAAGGTTCTAGAAGTAAAATTCGATTTCCTTCTTTATCACTGTGCCAAGAAGGGTCCAACTGATAAGAATTATAAATGAATGTAGGAAGCGATTGATTAATAACTAATGGATCAACAACTGGTAAATCAGTAGTGAATTGATACTCTGTGGTGAGTGATAATTCTTGAGGTATACTTTGGTGTTCAAAATCCTCATAGGATACATCTAAATAAGTATCCTTTTGCATTGTATGTGTGTATTTATTGATGTTTTCTTGATTGGCAAAATACTTTTTGTTGGAATTAGCTCCACATACCCATTGCCAAGACAATGCATTCGATGCCCAATCCCCATCAAGTAAGTGATAATACATCCATTGTGCAGGCGATTTCCAATGAGATTGACCAATGTTACAAATCAACATACTGATATACATTCTCATATGATTATGCATGTAACCAGTTTGTTCTAGATTTTCAATACTTTGATTAATAACATCAATACCCGTCGATTTATCTAGGATAGCAACAGGAAGTTGATAATGAGAAACATTAGGTTGTGTTTTCTTCAAATCTTGATCAATTTGATCTTCTTTATGTATCCATATTTGTTGCCAATAATCTCTCCAAGCCAATTCTTGTATGAACTTCTCAATTTTACTAAACTCATATCCTTTACTTATAAGTAATTGATAAACCATTTTAGTAGAAATAACCCCTCTTGATATATATGGTGATAGATAGGATACTCTACCGTCAATGTAATTACGTGAGGCTGCATACCGTTCAGGTGAGTAGTTATTTAAATAACTGAGTATTTCAGAATATTTGGTAGGGAATTGCATAAAGGATAATTTTTAGTTTCAGATATTAAATGCAGATCCCTTGATATTGTTTGAAGAATGGCGAATAAAGTTTTTTTTAATGGAGTTTATATAGATAAAATAGTATCATTTAAACATTGATTTAAATGTTACTATATCAATTTTAAAATTTAACTCAACCTTTCTCTACCAATAGAACTATATGATACACCCCAAAAATCAATATCAAGTAAATAGTATTTCAAAATTAATTATCCTTTAGAATGGATTCTTTCAAAACAGGTGTTTTTATTATCGATAAGGTTGTTTGTGACAATTAAATAAATTTTCACATTTTTTAATTTTTACCCATTTTTATCAAAAAACCGAATGAATGAATACTTACTTCTGTAATAAATACCACTTATTGAGTTATTGTACTTTTTTTATAGATGAGTGAAAAGTTATTCATTTTTAAATGAAATTTAATGGAATTTTTTTTCAAAAAGTCTGTCACAAACAAAGCAAATAGGTTGTTATACTTGCGAAAATTAAATGTTTTGCGAGTTTGAATTGAACTTGTTTCAAACCAACCGTAGACAAAATTTTTTAAGAACGAACAAATTAAATGGGTTGTGCAATTTTAAAATTGTACAATTCTAAGAATAAAGAGATATGACAGACACGAACCAACTGCTGAAAGAGACGCCGATTGCCATTGTAGGTATGGCCTCTGTATTTGCAGATTCTGAGAACCTTGAGAAGTATTGGGAGAATATCATCCAAGGGGTAGACTGTATCAAAGAAGTTCCAGACGATAGATGGAAAATCGATGATTACTATGATCCAAATCCATTAGCGGAAGATAAAACTTATTGTAAAGTAGGTGGCTTTGTTCCTAAGATTGATTTCAATCCAATGGAGTTCGGTTTACCACCCAATATTCTTGAAGTAACAGATGCTTCTCAGTTATTAGGTCTTGCAGTTGCAAAAGATGCTTTGATCGATTCTGGCTATGCTCCAGGTTCTGATTCTTTAAAATCAGAATTGAGAGAAAGAACAGGTGTGATTCTTGGCGTTGGCGGTGGTCAAAAGCTTATCATTCCTTTGACAGCTCGTTTACAATATCCAGTTTGGAGAAGAGCCTTAGAGTCAATGGGAATGCCAGAAGAGCAAATCGCAGTAGCTATCGAAAAAATGAAAGCAGCGTTTGTGCCTTGGACAGAAAATTCATTCCCAGGTTTATTGGGTAACGTAATTTCTGGTCGTATTGCCAATCGTTTTGATTTCGGTGGTATCAACTCAGTAGTAGATGCAGCTTGTGCAGCTTCTTTATCTGCTATTAAAATGGCAGTAGCTGAATTGGTAGAAGGTAGAGCAGATATGATGATTACAGGTGGTGTAGATACAGATAACTCACCATTCATGTACATGTCATTCTCTAAAACTCCAGCGTTCTCACGTAAAGGTAGCATTCGTCCATTTGACGGTGAGTCAGACGGTATGTTGATTGGTGAAGGTGTTGGTATGATGGTCATGAAACGTTTAGAAGATGCGGAACGTGATGGAGATAAAATTTATGCTGTAGTTAACGGTGTAGGTGGTTCTTCAGATGGTCGTTACAAATCAGTTTATGCTCCACGTCCTTCAGGTCAAGCTTTAGCAATGCGTAGAGCATATGAAGAAGCAGGATATGATCCGTCAACAGTTGGTTTAATTGAAGCACACGGTACTGGTACAAATGCAGGTGACGCATCGGAAGGTGAGTCAATGGGTATGGTATTCGGAAACGACGGTTCAAATACAAATCATATTGCGTTAGGTTCAGTGAAATCTCAAATTGGTCATACAAAAGCAGCAGCAGGTGCAGCAGGTATGATTAAAGCAGCACTAGCGTTACATCATAAAATCCTTCCGGGTACTATCAATGTAACTAACCCTAACCCGAAATTAGATATTGATAAGAAAGCATTCTATATCAATTCAGAAACACGTCCTTGGTTCCAAAAAGATGCACAAACTCCTTTAAGAGCAGGTGTATCAGCATTTGGTTTTGGTGGTGTTAACCTTCACTTCTCAATGGAGGAGTACAAAGGACAAACAATCGAGAAAAATAGAGTTCACAATATCCACAGACAATGGTTACTTTCTGAAGTATCATCATCTGCCTTGGTAGCGTTGGCTCAGAAACATATTACAGGTCTTAAAGGAGCAGAAGCTAAAGCATACTACAAAGAAGTATCAACAACAGCATTTGCAGAAAACGTACCTGTTAATCAACCAAGAGTTGGTTTTGTAGCTTCATCAATTGAAGAAGCGACAAAAAAATTAGAAGCTTTTGTTGCAGCGTTATCGAAAGATGCCAATACAGCAGAGTGGAAAAACCCAATTTTAAATGTTTGGTATAGAAGCACTGCTTACAATGGTAAGGACAATGTAGCTGCATTATTTGCAGGACAAGGTTCTCAATATACTAACATGGGTAACGAGATCGCTTGGTCATTCCCACAAGTTCGTGAGGTATTCGCGAAAGTGAATGGTGCATTTGAAGCAAGCAATCAAAAACCTTTAACTGAAACTGTTTATCCAATTCCTGTATTCAGTGATGAGGAGCGTAAAAAACAACAAGCGGTACTTACACAAACAGAAAATGCGCAGCCAGCAATTGGTGCATTAAGTGTGGGTATGTATCACATTTTACAAAACGCAGGTTTCAAAGCAAGCTATTTTGCAGGTCACTCTTATGGTGAACTTTCAGCATTGTACGCTTCAGGTGCAATTGATCTAGCAACATTTATCAAACTTTCGAAAGAAAGAGGTCAAGCAATGTCAGCGCAATCAGGTATTGACGCTGGTACTATGATGGCTGTTAAAGGTGATGTTGTAGCAGTTCAACCTTATATAGGTAAATACCAAAATGTTCAGGTAGCAAATATCAACTCTGGTACACAAACTATTTTAGGTGGTGCTAAGAACGAGTTGGAAGCGTTAAAATCAGAACTAAAGGCAGCGGGCTTATTAGCGACTATCCTTCCTGTTTCTGCAGCATTCCACACACCATTTGTTGGACATGCTTCTAAACCATTTGCAGCAGTACTTGATCAAACAAACATTACGGCACCTCAAGGAAAGCTTTACTCTAATACATTAGGTACAGCTTACCCTGCACAGCCTCAGTTTATCAAAGAAACTTTAAAGAGACATATTTTAAGTCCAGTTAAATTCAAGGAACAAATCGAGAAGATGTACCAAGAAGGTGCAAGAGTGTTTGTTGAATTTGGACCTAAGAATATTCTTTCAAACTTAACTTCTGAAATCTTAGCGGGTCAAGATCACCAAGTGATTTCTTTAAACCCTAACGCAAAGAAAAACTCTGATGTTCAGTTGAGAGAAGCAGCTATCCAATTAGCTGTAATGGGTATTCAAATCCAAAACTTTGATCCGTATGCAAGACCAGTTGTAGCAGCTGGAGCGAAGTCAAAAATGAATGTACAAATTTCAGGTACAAACTATTTGACAGACGGTTTCAAGAAAAGATACCAAGATATTTTAGAGAAAGGTGGAAAAGTACTTTCTCAAAAAGCACCAATCGTTGAAGAAATCGAGACGGTGATTGCTGAGACAACAGACATGTCTCAAATTATTGAAGAAAAAATTCGTCAGAAACAAAATTCAGCTTCCATGGCAGAGAAGGCAGTATTGGATCAAATCCAAGCAGATATTCAGCGTTTGACTGAACAGCAAAATAGAATTGAGCAAATGTTATCGTCATTGTTCAATATGCAAGCAGATAACCAATTAGGTGCAGGTCAAGCAGTAGCTGCTCAACAAATCGCAGCTCCTTCTCAAGAGGTAGTTAATCCAGTAGCAACACCAGCTCCAGTGGCAGCACCTGTACAAGCAGCGGCTCCAGCAGCTCCAGCACAAGGTGGTGTTTCTAATGCAGCAATCGAAGCATCTTTATTAGAAGTAATCGCTGAGAAGACAGGTTACCCATCTGAGATGTTAGAAATGGGAATGGATATGGAAGCTGATCTAGGTATCGACTCTATCAAACGTGTAGAGATCTTCGGTGCAATGACAGAAGCAAATCCTTCAGTACAAGGAGTAGATCCACAAGAATTAGCAGAGTTAAGAACATTGGCTCAAATTGCTGAATATATTTCAGGAAAAGCAGGTGCAACTTCAGCACCAGCAGCGGCTCCAGTAGCAACACCAGCTCCGGCAGCAGCACCTGTACAAGCAGCAGCTCCAGTAGCACCAGCACAAGGTGGTGTTTCTAATGCTGAAATCGAAGCATCTTTATTAGAAGTAATCGCTGAGAAGACAGGTTACCCATCTGAGATGTTAGAAATGGGAATGGATATGGAAGCTGATTTAGGTATCGACTCTATCAAACGTGTAGAGATCTTCGGTGCGATGACAGAAGTAAATCCATCAGTTCAAGGAGTAGATCCACAAGAATTAGCAGAGTTAAGAACATTAGCTCAAATTGCTGAATATATTTCAGGAAAAGCAGGTGCAACTTCAGCACCAGCAGCGGCTCCTGCAGCAGCACCTGTACAAGCAGCAGCTCCAGTAGCACCAGCACAAGGTGGAGTAACAAATGCAGAAATCGAAGCATCACTTTTAGAAGTAATTGCCGAGAAGACAGGTTACCCAGCAGAGATGTTGGAAATGGGTATGGACATGGAAGCTGATTTAGGAATTGATTCTATCAAGCGTGTTGAAATCTTCGGTGCAATGACAGAAGCAAATCCATCAGTTCAAGGAGTAGATCCACAAGAATTAGCCGAGTTGAGAACGTTAGCTCAGATTGCTGAGTATATCTCTTCAAAGGCAGGAGCGTCCACCCCCAGTGTAACGGCGAATACTAATTCGTCAATCGCGGAAAAAAAAAAGTCTACTAACGAAGTAGAAACAGCAACTGTAGCAGAAGGTCATACGTCTTTCGTCTCTGGAAACTATGATCGTGTAGCTCGCTACTCTGTGAAGTTGAAATATATTCCCGAGCCAGATCAATTGGTGATCGAGAAAAATGCAGACGCATGGACAGTCATTACAAATGATGGCTCGGGATTAACAGTTTCTTTAGCACAAGAATTATTGGCTGAAGGAAGAAAAGTAGCTGTATTGACAATGCCAGCTTCATTGGTTCGTCAATCAGCAGTGACTTTACCAAACGAGGTAAAGGAGATTGCTCTAGCTGAAATTTCTGATGATGCGATCAAAGCAGCATTAGCACAAATCGGTGGAGTAGATCAATTTATTAATGTACACCCTCACTTTAGATTCCCGTTAGGTCAATGGGGAATGCACTTCGACAAAGAAAAAGAATTGTTGAAAGCAGCTTACTTATTGGCAAAACATCTTAAGCCTGGGTTAAATGAATATGCTTCTAAATCAACTAGAGCATCATTCATGACAGTTACTCGTTTAGAAGGTGCGTTTGGTACTAAAAATCCTGGTAATGTTTCAGTAATCGGTGGTGGATACTTCGGATTAACTAAATCATTAAACTTAGAATGGACGAACGTATTCTGTAGAGGTGTGGATATTTCTCCACAGTTAAAAGCGGAAGAAGCAGCTAAGAAAATTGTTGCTGAATTAAATGACGCTGATATCAATACTACAGAAACTTCTTACAACGATGAAGGAAAACGTTTCACTCTGGCAGCAGTAGAAGAAGCACATACAGCAGGTACAGTTCGTACATCAAGTATTACTTCTAAAAGCGTATTCTTAGTAACTGGCGGAGCCAAAGGTGTAACGGCAGATTGTGTTAGAGCAATGGCTAAAACGTACAAATCTAAGTTTATCTTAGTAGGTCGTTCGGCATTGACTACAGAAGAGCCAACGTGGGCACAAGGTGTGGCAGATGAGCCAGCATTAAAAAGAAATGCTATGATGTTCTTGAAGGATAGCGGTGAAAAACCACTTCCTAAGACAGTAAACAGAATGGTAGGTGCGGTACTTTCTCAAAGAGAAATCCAAGAGAACTTAGCGTATATTCAAAGTGTTGGAGCAGAAGCTCACTATACTGCAGCAGATGTAACGGATGCTGAAAAATTAAAAGCAGCTGTAGCACCAATCGTGGCTAACACAGGAGCAATTACAGGAATCATTCATGGTGCAGGTCGTTTAGCAGACAAACTGATAGAAAACAAAACAGCAACAGACTTCGATAACGTTTATGATGTGAAGATTTCAGGACTATTAGCCGCAGTAGCAGCAGGTAGTATCCATGATATCAAACACGTTGTATTGTTCTCTTCTGTAGCCGGTTTCTACGGTAACGTTGGTCAGACAGATTATGCAATTGCTAATGAGGTATTGAATAGAGTAGCTCACTTATTCAAGAAAAACCATCCAGATGTACACCTTGCTTCAATTAACTGGGGAGCTTGGGATGCAGGTATGGTAAGCGGAGAATTAAAGAAATTATTCGAAGCACACGGTGTGTCTCTTGTTCCTTCTGATGAAGGTCCAGTGGCCATGGTGGATCAATTAAGTGATGCTTTCAAAGATCAACCTCAAGTGATTTTAGGAGGAACTTTACCTCTTGCAAAAGCAGATATAACAGGTGATTTGAAAACGTATACGATCAAAAGAAACATGACTGAAGGTAAGAATCCTTTCTTACAACATCACATGATTCAAGGTAATGCAGTATTACCGATCGTAAATGCTTCTACTTGGATGGTACAAACGGCTACGGATTTATATCCTGGTTTCAATATCCAAAGAGTAGATAACGCAAAACTTTTCAAAGGAATTGTATTTGATGGTACTCAAGCGGAAGACTACACGATTAAAGTGACAGAGACGTCAAAATCAGAAAATACTGTAACGTTGACAGTGAACGTCTCTAGCGATAATGGAGGTAAACTTCCGCTTAACCATTACCAAACACAAATTACTTTAACTTCTGAAACAGTTGAAGCACCAGTGTTGGCATTACCAAATGGTTCGATTACACCGGCAGTAGCAGATGCTACTTCAGTTTACACAGACGGTACACTTTTCCACGGAGCTGATTTCAACGGTATCAAGTCAATTCTTGAAATGGACGAAAAAAGCATGTTATTCTTATGTGAGCACGAAGGTGTAACAGAGGAAAGACAAGGTCAGGTTCCAGTGAAAAAAGTGAATCCTTACTTAATGGATATCATGTATCAAGGAGCAGTCGTTTGGGTACGTCGCTTCCACGGTGCTGCAAGTTTACCACTAAGTACTGATTACGTTGAGATCTTCGATGCACTTCCATTTGGAAAACCATTCTATGTGAAGATCGAAGTGAAAAAAGCAGATGACTTCTCGATGGTTTCAGATATCACAGCCTATGATGCTGAAACTGGAAAAGTTTATATGAAAAGTTACGGAGCGGCGATGACTATCAGTCGTGAATTAACTTGGTCTTAAGACCACACACACATCAATAATGGTTCAGGTCTTTCGTTAGACCTGGGCCATCTAAGTGATGAAGTTTTAGACTTTGTCATTCGTTTAAGTGAGAATCTTAGACAACAAAATTGAAAGTAAAACTCTTCTTGGTTGGCCTTGAAGGGAGAATTAGAAAGAGGTTACATTTCAATTTTACTTCTCTTTTTAAAAGAGATAAAATAAGATATAGAATGAGTAAAAAAGACAAAATAGCAGTCATTGGTATGGGAGGTTTATTCCCCGGTTCATCTACATTGGATGGATTCTGGAATAACCTACTTGATAACAAAGACTTAGTAACCTTATCTGATGAGGTAACGTTTGGACAAGATCCCGAGCGTTTATATCATACAGAAAAAGGTAAATTGGATAAATGCTATGCGATTCGTGGTGGATATGTTCGAAATTTCGATTTTGATCCATCAGGCTATAATATCCAAAAAGACTTACTAGCAAAACAAGACGATCAATTTAAGTGGTCGTTGTATGTCGCTCAACAAGCATTACAAGACAGTGGTTACTGGCAAAACACTAAAGATAAAAACTGTGGTGTTATTGTGGGTAACTTGTCATTCCCGACACGTCGTTCTCGTCAAATATTTGCACCTATTTATGCAGATATGGCAGGTCAGATCTTTACAGAATTGACAGGTGAGCAAATCAAAGTTCCTTTTGCTAACACCGATTACGATGCAAACATTCACGAAACTTTATTAACGAATTCTCCTTCTTCCTTGATCGCTCAAGCGGTAGGATTAAATTCAACACATTACTCTTTGGATGCTGCATGTGCTTCATCACTTTATGCTATTAAATTGGCAATTGATGAATTACAATTAGGAAAAGCAGATATGATGTTGGCCGGTGCTGTAAGTGGTGCCGATCCATTGTTTATCCATATGGGCTTCTCTTATTTCCATGCGTATGCTCGTATGAACGAAAAGTCAGCTCCTCTTGATAATACATCAGGTGGTTTGACTTCTTCTGAAGGTGCAGGTATGGTCGTGCTAAAAAGATTAAGTGATGCCAAAAGAGACGGAGATAAAATATTAGCCGTAATCGATGGTGTTGGTTTATCTAACGATGGTAAAGGAAAGTTCTTACTAAGCCCTAATCCTAAAGGACAAAAGTTGGCTTTCGAAAGAGCCTATGAAGGAACGAACCTTACTCCAGAAGAAATTGATTATTTAGAGTGTCACGCTACGGGTACTCCTTTGGGAGATACCACAGAAATTAACTCTATTAGCGATTTCTTTGCAGAGGGAGACGTAAAACCTCCTTTCTTAGGTTCTGTAAAATCTAACATGGGTCACTTACTAACAGCAGCCGGTATGACAGGTATGCTGAAAGTAATCTTGGCCATGCAAAAGAAATTTATTCCTGCGACTATCAAAATTGATGGAGCAGTACATTCTAACGATCAAAAAGTTTCTAGAGACCAATTGATGTTAGAAAATAAAGAGTGGCCATTAAAAGGCGATCAACCACATGCAGGTATTAATGCTTTCGGATTTGGAGGTACAAACGCCCACATGATTTTATCGGCTTATGATGAACAATTAGAAGTTACTCAAGAAAAAATCACCTCACCCAAACAATCTCTATCTATAGTTGGTATGGACCTTCATTTTGGAGGATGTACCAACTTGGAAGAGTTCTATCTTTCTTTATACAAAGGCGATCAATTCTTTAAAAGCCTGCCAGCCAACCGTTGGAAAGGTATGGAAGAATTGGATACTTTAAAGAAAGGGTTAGGTCTTGATGATATCAACAAGTTGAAAGGTGCTTGGTTGGAAGAATTTGATTTGGATATTCTCCGTTTCAAAATTCAACCAAAAGAAGCAGAAAGATTAACCCTTCAACAAACATTGATGTTGACAGTAGCCGATAGAGCATTATTTGATGCCGGTTTACAAGATGCACAAGGTAAAGGAGCGAACATTGCGGTGTTAACTGCGATGGAATCTGAATTAGAGATCCACCACCGTATGGGACGTTGGGATCTAATTTGGCAGGTTGAAAAAGCATTAGAAATGTCTGGTTTAGACATGGAAGTGAAAAAGAAGGATTCTCTTTCTGATGTTTTAAAGAACTCTGTATTCCAAGCTTTCGAAGATCATTCTCCATCTGAACATACAGGTTTTATCGGTAATATTATCTCTAGTAGATTGTCTGCTTTATGGGATTTTACCGGACCATCTTTTACAATTTCATCTAACGAAAATGCAGTTTACAAAGCCCTAGATGTAGCAAGAAATATGCTTGCCTTAGGCGAAGTTGACGCTGTTGTTTTAGGTGCGATTGATTTAGCGGGTAGCATGGAAGGTGTCTTAAGCCGTCACGTTTTAAACCAAGTGAATACAGGGGATCTCTCTATGGGATGGAACACTGAATCGAACGGTTGGAATGTAGGTGAAGGAGCCGGTGCAATTGTGATTAAGCGTTCTGCGGATGCTAAAAACGATAGAGTATATGCACAGATAGATGATATTTCGATTGTACAATCAGATTTAGCGTCTCTCAATGGAGAAATTGATGCACAATCTGTAGCTAAAGGAGCAGAACAATTACTTCAAGGAAATAATTTGGATGCTTCTGATATCGGATTATTGGAAGTTTCAGCATCAGGTATTCCTACGGAAGATAGAGCAGAAATTGCAGGTCTTACTTCCGTATACAAATCATCAGATGATAAGTTAACATGTGCATTAGGTTCTGCCAAAGCCACTGTAGGGCATACCTACTCTGCTTCTGGTATTGCCTCAATTATTAGATCTGCTTTAGCACTTTATCACAGATTTATTCCTGCTACACCTCAATGGACAGGACCTAAATTTGAGCAAGATTTTAAAAATACTCCTTTCTATGTACCTCAGGTATCATCACCTTGGGTAGTAGAAGAAGGCAAAAATACTTTAAGGGCTGCGATCTCTGGTTTAGCTACCGACGGATCTTCAGCTCACGTACTTTTATCAGAAGGTAGTCATCCAAAGTTAGATGAAAGAAGTCCTTACTTGGCTAAAGGTGGAGAGCGTTTGTTCCCATTGTCGATTGAAACGCCTGGTGCGATCAATCATCAATTATTGGCCATGATTACGGATGTGGAAACAAATGGTTTCCTAGAAACTTCGGATCAACTTTGTGAGACTTTTAATCCAAAAGCACCTATAAAACCGATTTTCGTTGCAAAAAGTGTAGAAGAACTTTTACGTGATGTAGAGTTTTTCCAAAAGCATATGAAGATCGCTTTTAAAGAGAACAGGGCATTACAAATGCCATCGGGAAGTTACTATAATCCTGCTCCGTTAGGAGACAAGACAAAAGTAGCGATGGTTTACCCAGGTTCTGGTGCAGCTTATCAAGGATTTGGAGCATCTTTATTACAGATGTTCCCAAGTCTTTACGATCACATTAAAGACTCTGTGAATTATCCAAACAGAGCATTCTTTACCGAATACTTATATCCTAGAACGCTGAAGAAACCGAGCGCTGAGGAAATCAAACTTCAAGAAGAAAACCTTGGAACTAATGCTTTACCAGTGATGGCTATTGGTGTAGCTTTTGCAACGGCTTATTCTGTTTTACTTCAAGATATTTTGAAAGTGAAGCCGGATGCTTTGGCAGGGTATAGCATGGGCGAAACGTCTAGTTTATGGTACGGTCAAGGTCTTTGGGATGGACATTTAGTAGATGAGAAATTCTTAGAATCTAATGTGTTCTCTGAAGTTGTTGGTGGTGCTATGACAATTCTTGGTGAAGAATGGGGGATGACTCCAGAAGTAGCTAAAGAAAAATGGCGTAGTCGTTTAATTACGCTCAACGCACAAAAACTAGGACATGCCACTTTAGAAGATTGGTTTAGAGCAGAGGTAGAAGGGAAGTACGAAAGAGTGTACTTGACTTTCATTAATACCGACTCTGAAATCATCTTATCTGGGGATAATGAGGTGTTAGAGCAAATCATGCAAAAGCATCAATTATCATCGGTAACATTAACGATCAACAACTGTGTGCACCATCCATTTATTCGCCGTGTAACGGAGGAGTTTGTACGTATGCACCATTTACCATTGCAAAAAGAGGTGCAACCTACAGTGTATTCTGGGGTGACGTATCAGCCAATGGAGATCAATGAAGATGTGATTGCCAACAATGCAAAAGAAGTATGTTGTCAGGAGGTGAATTTACCGAAGTTGGTAAGAAGCCTTCACAAAGATGGTCATCAGATATTTGTGGAAGTAGGAGCTAATGCTACGCTTTCTAGATGGATTGGTGAGATCTTAAAAGGAGAACAACATACAACAATTGCCACCGATCGTAAAGGATCGGATTCTCTGAAGAGTTTCTTAGGAATGATTGCTCAAATGCTAGGTCAAGGAATTGATGTAGACTTGAATGCAGTCGTAAGTAAGACGTCGGAAAGAGGCATCAAAAAGAAGAAAATATATAAAACTTTAAATACTGGTGGAAACCGTTTCCAAGAGTTTGCTTTCACAGCAGAAAACAAGGCAGCCTTCCATCAATCAGTAAACAAAGTCAACGATCAGATTCCTGTATTGGAAGGGGATGATTACGATATGTTTGCTGTTCCAAATAATGAACAAACCACTCAAGAAGATATGAATACCTTAGATGTTATTGAAGAAAAGGTGAAACAGAAGATTGCTGAAAATGGTTTAGCACTTCACGATTTTGATTCGGCAGAATACAAGGCAAGTAAGAAAGATGCGATCTGGAATGAGAAAGATCTTGAAACTTTTGCTACTGGTAAAATTGCAGATGTATTCGGACCAGAATACGCTATTATTGATACTTACCCATGTAGAGTAATGTTACCAATGGCTCCTTACTTATTGGTAAGCCGTGTAACTCAATTAAATGCAAAAACAAATGAGTACAAGCCTTCTAGCTTGACTACGGAATATGATATTCCTTACAACTCATGGTTTGCTACAGATGGACAAATTCCTTGGGCTGTAGCTGTAGAATCAGGTCAGTGTGACTTATTATTGATTTCATACTTAGGTATTGACTTCCAAAACAAAGGAGAATACAAATACCGTCTATTGGATTGTACTTTAACTTTCTTAGACGATCTTCCTTTCGAAGGACAAACATTACGTTACGACATTAGCATTGATAGCTATGTTAGAAACGGTAATAACTTATTGTTCTTCTTCCGTTACGATTGCTACGTAGAAGACCGTATGGTATTGAAGATGAGAGGCGGTTGTGCCGGATTCTTTAACGAAGCAGATTTAGCAGAAGGACAAGGAGTAGTTTTCAAACCTTCAGAAATTGAAGAAAGAAACAACCGTAAGCAACAATTCTTCGAGCCATTATTACACTGTAACAAAACTTCTTTCAACCAAGAAGAGCTTTTAGCTTTAACTAACGGTGATTTAGAAGGTGTATTTGGAGCGGATTACAATACATTAAATAGAAACAAATCGTTACGTCTTCCTCCAAAAGATATTTTGATGTTGGATAGAATTACTGAATTAAACCTTAAAGGTGGTTCTTCAGGAATTGGTTTTATCGAAGCAGAGAAAGATTTGAAAGCAGACGATTGGTACTTCCCATGTCACTTTAGAGATGATGAAGTATTGGCAGGATCACTTCAAGCTGAAGGTGGCGGACAATTATTGCGTTTCTTGATGTTATACATGGGTATGCAACGTCTAACTAAAGACGCTCGTTTCCAACCTGTATTAGACATCCCTCAAAAAGTAAGATGTCGTAAAGAAGTAAACGCAAAAGACGGTAAGCTTATCTACCGTATGGATGTTAAAGAAATTGGTCTAGTGCCAGAACCATACGTAGTAGCTGACTTAGAAATTATCTATGACGATTTATCTTCTGTATACTTCGAAAACTTAGGTTTAAGATTACAAGAGAAAGATAATCCACAATACAAAAAAGACCTTGCAAACACTAACCATGGTGTGTATGTAAAACCTGTAAACAAAGAGGTTTTATTGGATGAGGGTGACATCACTCAATTTGCACTAGGTCCAGTATATAAATGTTTCGGCGACGAGTACAAAGTATTCGAAGGACGTTCATTATCACGTCAGCCAAACACAGACTTACAAGTTATCTCGAGAGTATTATCGATCAGTAATGAGAGACACGACTTTAGAAATAATCCTACGATTATCTCTGAGTACGATGTACCTGTAGATGCTTGGTACTTTAAGCAAAATGCTTCTCCAGTTATGCCTTATTCGGTATTGATGGAAGTTGCATTACAGCCATGTGGTTTCTTAGGTGCTTACTTAGGATCTACGTTATCTGTGCCAGACAAAGATTTATTCTTCCGTAACCTAGATGGTGATGGTGAGATGTTAGTAGATGTTGATCTTCAAGGAAAAACAATCACGAACAAAGTAGTGATGACGTCTCATACTAACCTTGCAGGTACGGTATTACAACGTTATACATTCGAACTTTCAGTAGACGGAACAGTCTTCTATGTTGGTTCATCATCATTTGGTTTCTTTACAGTAGCCGATCTTTCTAGCCAAGCAGGTTTAGACTCAGGCGAAAAAGTAGCTGCATGGAAAGACGTTACGGACTATGATCAAAAGAATGCTATCACATTCAACTTAGATTCATTGTTTGGTAAAATGAAGTTGTACAAGTCTACCAACCCAGCTTCACCAAGATTACACTTGGCAGAAGATCAGTTGAACTTGTTAGACAGTGCAACAATCATTAAAGAAGGTGGTAAGTACGGTAAAGGATATATCCACGCTACTCGTGCGATCAATAATTACGATTGGTTCTTCACATGTCACTTCTACCAAGATCCTGTAATGCCAGGTTCATTAGGTGTTGAAGCGATCCATCAAGCGGTACAAGTTTGGGCGTTACAAAATGGTTTAGGTGATGGTCTTGCTAACGTAGGATTTAACCACCATGCTCCAAACAAAACAGTTTGGAAATACAGAGGTCAAATCCTTCAAGGTGATCCAACAATGAACTTAGATTGCCATATCAAAGAAGTAACGAAGGAGAATGGTAAAGTCGTGATTCTTGTGGATGCTAACCTTTGGAAAGGTGATTTAAGAATCTACGAATTAACGGATCTTTCTTTAGTAATCGGTTAATTCCAACAGCATCATCAACCCATGATTTAAATTATGGGCTGATGATGCCCCTCTATCACAAGTGACGCTAGCGCTTAACACTTGAAACTATTGATAACACACTTAATTATTCATTCAAAAAGATGAATACTACATTGACAAAAAATAACGGCTTAAAGACAGCTACTAAATCTACTTCTAAGTGGTTTGGTGCATCAAGCTTTGCAAAATATACAAAAGAGGAGATCAAGCAACAGTTCGAGAAATTGGACAAGCAGTTGTTTGTGATCAGAAACCAAGAAGGTACAGTAGGAGTAGCAGACGGAATGGGTACAGCCTCATCGTCTGACTTACAATCTGCTGAACTTATCGGAAATATTCCTGCTTATGCTCCAGAAGCATTGGGTGATCCATCATTTAGAGCAGCCTATGGTTTGAAATATAACTATATGGGTGGTGCAATGGCCAACGGTATTTCTTCGGAAGACTTGGTAATTGCTTTAGGTAAAGCAGGGATGTTATGTTCGTTTGGTGCAGGTGGATTAATTCCATCTAGAATTGAGCAGGCGATCGATAAGATCCAAGCAGCTTTACCCAACGGACCATATGCCTTCAATTTAATCCACTCGCCAAATGAGGTAGCTTTAGAGCGTGAAGCTTGTGAGCTGTTCTTAAAGCGTGGTGTGAAAGTGATCGAAGCATCAGCATTTATGGATTTAACGCCATTCGTTGTGAAATTCAGAGCGGCAGGGTTAAAGAAAAATGCAGATGGATCTATCCATATGGAAAACAAGATCATTGCCAAAGTATCTCGTTTAGAAGTAGCAGAGAAATTCATGCGTCCAGCACCAAAAACTATTTTGGACAAGTTGGTAGCAGAAGGTCAGATTACTGCTGAGCAAGCAACATTGGCGTTATCAGTTCCTATGGCAGATGATATTACTGTAGAAGCAGATTCTGGTGGGCATACAGATAACAGACCGTTGGTATCATTATTACCTTCTGTATTGTTGTTGAGAAATAGAATTCAAGACGAATTGAACTACCCTGAGCAAGTACGTGTAGGTGCTGCTGGTGGTATTTCTACTCCTCAATCGGTATTGGCCGCTTTTGCTATGGGTGCAGCATTCGTAGTAACAGGTTCAATTAACCAAGCATGTTTAGAGTCGGGTGCATCAGACCACTCTCGTAAGGTGTTAGCACAAGCGGGAATGACAGATATTATGATGGCGCCAGCATCAGATATGTTCGAATTGGGAGTGAAGCTTCAGGTATTGAAGAAAGGAACGTTGTTCGCTCTAAGGGCACAAAAGCTATACGATACGTACAATGCTTATGACGGAATCGATTCCATTCCAGCTAAAGACAGAACAACATTAGAGAAAACAATTTTCCAAGATACTTTAGAGAACATCTGGAAAATGTGTATTGAGTTTTTCCAAGAGCGTGATCCAGAGCAAATCACAAGATCAGAAAACAATCCAAAGCGTAAGATGGCATTGATCTTCCGTTGGTACTTAGGTCTTTCTTCGTCATGGGCTAACCGTGGTGTGAAAGGTAGAGAGTTGGATTACCAAATCTGGTGTGGTCCTGCAATGGGTGCATTCAACGAGTGGGTAAAAGGTACTCCTCTTGAACAATGGGAAAACCGTAAAGCTGTAGACGTTGCTCATGCATTGTTTAACGGTGCAGCTTACTTGTACAGATTGCAATACTTAGAAATGCAAGGTGTACAAATCGACGGTAAATACAAGGCTGCTAGCGTAAGATATTAATCAAGCGCGAACAGACTCATTCATATCTTATTTATTAATAGACCCTGTTGCTTTTGGTGACGGGGTCTTTTTTTTAAGCTAAAAAGTTTTTAATTCTATTTTACAGTTTAATTGATGTTCAATGATATTAGCATCTTGAACAATTCCTGCTTTGATAGGATTCTTTTTATCATTTAATCACTCCCGATAGTTTTTATATTTGTATACATTTATAAAATAGAAGTATCAATTGAATTGATTTTTTTTGCCTTAGGTCAAAGACTTATATCAATATAAAAATTTCTAAGTGACACCTGTTGATTTAAAGCAAAGAACAGTGGAAATTTATTAAACCTTATTATGATTGAATTAATTAAATCGATTAAAGAACTCCATAAAATGTTCTTAAAGGAGGAAATGGATGTTGAAAATGAGCTATCTATAGTTGATAGCCAGATACATGAATTGGAAAAGAAAATTGGTTTACAATTACCTTCTGACTACGTGATGTTTTTAAAAAACGTGAACGGTTTAGAGTCTTATTGTGAAGGGTATAATTTTGGCTCATTTTTGTCAACTAGTGATATTAGACCATTACCTGAAAGAGAGTAGTTACTTTTAGAGTTATATGGCTCAGAAAGTGAGTTTAAATGGTTAAAAAAAAGTATTGTTATTGGAGGTTTATCCAATGAAGAAACATTACTTCTTTTATCGAAGGAGAAAGGTAAATATTATTATTATATGTATGGTGCGTGGATACCTGGTTTTATGAAATTTGATTCTTTCACTGTTCTAAGTATCAAGCCGTCAGGCGTTACTTAGAACTTTATTATTGTATAAGTCTGTGACTTATACCCCCTTTCTACTCCCACAAATTATCATTAACTTTAAAAAACTAATTAAACGATTCATCATGTCTAGATCACATTCTTTCTACGATCAAGA
>NZ_JRYR02000001.1:2162243-2162608 GCF_000807855.2 Flammeovirga pacifica | reverse complement strand
AGGCGTTACTTAGAACTTTATTATTGTATAAGTCTGTGACTTATACCCCCTTTCTACTCCCACAAATTATCATTAACTTTAAAAAACTAATTAAACGATTCATCATGTCTAGATCACATTCTTTCTACTATCAAGAGGCGACTTATTTTGTAACGATGACAGTAGTCAATTGGATAGACGTTTTTACGAGAGAAGCCTATCGAAATATTCTATTAGGTAGGTTAAAAAGAGCAGGTCAAAAAAATAGTAACAATGAGAAATATTAGTTTTGGCAACAACATAATCAACCTGTCATATTAAACACTCCTGAAAAACTATCACAACGGTTAGGTTATATTCATGACCACCCTATAAAGGCGGGGGGT
>NZ_JRYR02000001.1:2161592-2162233 GCF_000807855.2 Flammeovirga pacifica | reverse complement strand
TTGTATAAGTCTGTGACTTATACCCCCTTTCTACTCCCACAAATTATCATTAACTTTAAAAAACTAATTAAACGATTCATCATGTCTAGATCACATTCTTTCTACGATCAAGAAGCAACTTATTTTGTAACAATGACAGTAGTCTATTGGATAGACGTTTTTACGAGAGAAGCCTATCGCAATATTCTATTAGATAGCTTAAGATATTGTCAAGAACACAAAGGGTTAAAAATACATGCTTATGTTATTATGAGCAATCACGTACACTTGATTATCTCTAAAGGTCAACATCTCAATCTATCTGATATTTTACGGGATTTAAAAAAACACACTTCAAAGACGATAATAAAAAACATTGAAGAAAACAGAGAAGAAAGTCGAAAAGATTGGATGCTTTGGATGTTTCAAAGAGCAGGTCAAAAAAATAGTAACAATAAGAAATATCAGTTTTGGCAACAACATAATCAACCTGTCATATTAAATACTCCTGAAAAACTATCACAACGGTTAGGTTACATTCATGACAACCCTATAAAGGCTGGGGTAGTTCAAGATGCAAAAGACTATCTCTATTGTAGTGCTTCCAATTATCACGGGGTGAAATATAATTTGTTGGAAGTAGAAATGATATAATGGTAAGT
>NZ_JRYR02000001.1:2110908-2157327 GCF_000807855.2 Flammeovirga pacifica | reverse complement strand
AATGATATAATGGTAAGTTTGTTGTGATAAGTCACAGACTTATACAATTGTAAAGTTCTAAGTAACGCCTACGGCTTGATACTTAGAACAGTGGTGGGAATGGTAAGTTGAAAACCCAATGTTTTTATATAGATGGACGGATCGACGGAAAGTTCCAATCTTTTTACGAAAATGGTTTCAAGGATGTAGTTTGTGAATATAAGAATGGAAAATTAGAAGGGAAGTATATAGAATATTCTGAGGACTCTAATGGGAAAATATATGGTGTAAAATCACTTAAAAATGGATTAGTAGAAGGTAAAGAAACCTACTATTATGATTACCCGAAATCCATTGATTATCAAATTACTTACTCAAAAGGAAAAAAGAATGGGGATTGTAAACAATGGTACCCTACAGGTCAATTAAAGCTCTACAGAATTTATAAAAACAATAAATTGATGTATCATTCGACGTATACGGAAGGAGGAAAGAAAATAAGAGAAGGGAAGTGGGATGAAAGTTCAAACAAAATGATTTACACATCAAAAGATGATCTGTAAATCATTGTATCAAATACTATTCAGCCACCTCAGGAACAGAATTTTTATACATATTGAAAAAGTAGAAAGGCAGAAATCCAAAAGCAAAGACAAATGCACCAAAAAGCAATAACATTGGAGCACCTTGTAAATGCATCATTTTAAATAACCCCGATAGTCCTGTGGATACTGCGGCCACTAAACCTAATATGAATTTAAGTCGAACAGAGATAGACTTAGATAAAGTTACCTTAAATTTATCTATGGTATATAAAGGAACAAATAGTAATAGAAGAGTCAGAAAACCGACCATGAATAGTTCATTGGCATAAGCCATATGAAGTACTTTAAATGTTACCCCTGCAGTTAGAGAAATCGAACCAATTAAACCGATGAAATACATTAGTTTTTTCATAAGAAGAATACGTTTTGAGTTGAGTAAAAAAACTGTTTTGTGTTGGATTTCGATCAATCCATTGGGAGCCAAATCGTTTATGGCTTCTTCTAATAATTGATCAAAAGATTTGTCTTTACCTAATCCACTTTCTACAACACAACAAAGGTGATCAATGATATCATCTCTTAGTGTCTGAATTTTTAAACCTTGAGCATCCACAAAATCTATAATTCTCTTTTCTTGTTCATTACTTAATTTCATGAGAGTTCTAATTTAGGATCCTGGAATACAAGTTTATTTAACGTGAAGAGAAAATCTTTGAGCTCATCAAGGTATCTTACTTTTTCCGTTTTTCCTTTTGGGGTCAGATAGTAATATTTCCTGATTCTCTTTCCATAATTCTCTTCCTTAAAAGAGAGTAGCCCCTCTTTTGTCATCTTTTGCAAGGCAGGGTAAAGCGATCCATCCTTTAGTAAAATTTTTCCGTCGGACATTTCTTTCACTTTTTGAGAAATCTCATATCCATACATTTTTTCATTTTCTGCTAACAGACTTAGAATGATAGCAGACAAAGTACCTTTGAGTAGTTCTTTTGAATACATAGTTTAAATATACATAAAAATACAATACATCGTAATTCTATGTATTGTATTTGATATTTTTCACTTTTTTCAACGAACTCATGTATATTCGCCCAAAATCTAATTTTATTACACAATCCATATGACTAAATTTTTTAATATACTCCTTTTATTATGGAGTATTTCTTTCTTATCGACCAATGCTCAAAGTGCTAAAAAGAATACATATGTTAAAGGGGATGTTGATCAGATTATTCAAAAAAAATACGATGTAAAACACAAGAAAGGTGTATTCTCTATTGAATATGAGAATGATTTTTCATCTGATATTTTTAATTATAACCATCAAAATATAATTACTGATGCTGAATATCTAAATGATAAAGGAGAGGTAGTTTGGCATTACAAAAGTACTTTTGATGCATCTGGAAATGTACTATCAGATTCTATTTTTGTCCAAGATAAATTGAATACTCTTTTTAAAAATAAGGTGATTGATAATTTAAAAGTGGAATCAATTTCTTATGATATGAATGGTGATATCAATACTATTAATCGTAAAGAATATGAAGGAGAAGACCTGGTTAAGACGATTAATTTGGATAAAGAAGAGCATGTGATTTCAATTATTGAATATGAAAACATTGATGGTCTCACTAAAAGAGAAGTTGAAAAATCACCTACAGGCGAAATACAAAAAAGGACTACTTATAAGAGAGACAGCTTGGGTAATATTGTTGAAGAAAAAGTTCTCAAAAATGATAAACCGAAGTTTAAATATTTTGCTTACCAATACGATGAAAAAGGGAATTGGGTAAAGAAGTTTATTTATTCTCATCAAAGGGTATTACAAAAAATAGAGACACGAAATATTATTTATGCCTCTGACAAACAAAAGGTGTCTAAAAGCGATATCATTGGCGATTGGTTTATTTATGGAATGAAAAAAGATGGATTTGTTTTTAATGAAGATCAAACTTTTTATCTACAAGGTCATCCTGATCAACTAGGTTTCTGGTCATTTAATAAAAGAAAAAAGCAATTGATATTATTAGAAAGTAAGGATAGTAAAAATGAGTTAGTTTTCGAATGTGCTTTAAAAGGAGGATTATTATGCTTAACAAAAAAGGACTCTGGAAAAGAATTAAAGCATGAAAAACGACCTTCAACAATCGATGATCAGTGGACTTTTAAGATGATAGAAAAGTCTTTTTATGGAAAATGGAAACAAGTAGAGAATGAGAATGCACATATTCAATTTCTTCCTGATCATGTTGTGTTGATTTTTGAAGGTAATAAAGACCCGCAACAAGGACATTGGCACTTTGATTTTGATAATACACTGCTTTATATCAAAAAAGCTGGACAAGAAGAAAATGAATATGTTTACTTTTTTGAAGACAATCAGCTAAAGCTTCTGAATCATTATTTAGAGAACATAAAATCTTTTGAAAGGGTAATAGATCAAAAGGAAGAGGTATTAAATTAACTAGCCCTAATGTTAGAAACATGGAACAGTAGTAATTTAAATATAAGGTTTTAGTGTCTTATAAAAGCTTCAAAAAAATAAACCCACGAGTTAATTCGTGGGTTTATTCATGATTTAAAAAATATCTTTTAGTGCTGGCTTCCGGCCAACGCTACTTTCTTTAGACATTTTGAGAATATCTGCTTTTTTAACGGCAATTTTTTCATTTGTAAAAAACTCCCCAGCTTTATCATCTTCTCTAACTTTACTATATCTATCAGAAGAAGTGCTCCCAATGAGATAACTGTACAATGGAAGTAAGAAGATGATTCTATTTTCTTCTATTTTATCCACTTTTAAAATATATTCTTTCCCTAGTTTTGGGAAGTCATCAAAGACATAATAATCTCCTACTTTTGGTTCTTCTAATTTACTCTTGAAAGATGCTTCATTTGATGCTTTGTTACACATAGCAACGGCTCCAATAAGTAAAATGACAACTAAAGTAATTTTGTTGTTTTTAATTAGCTTTATCATATATTTTTGAGAAAGAGTCTGTTCAAAGTTTATTAGTTGACTTATCCTACTCTCACTATTCTAAATAATGCCTTACAACTAGATACTTAAAACTGTAGTAGTGATTTCTTAGATAAAATTGTAATTCATAATCTATTGAACAGAATGCATTTTATTATATTCAATAATTAGTGGGAACACTAATTCTAATGTTACTTTAGGCATTTCATTTAATTGTGCCATAATTGAAGGCTCTTTTTTTAGATATTGTTCAATTTGAGCTTTCAGTTTATTTCCTCTTTTTAAAGATCAGCTTTTTAAAAGTTATATTTTAGGGTCTAGCGTCTTTGCGAAATTTTGTAATCTTTCTTGATTATTTTGTCCATCAATTTTAATATCAGGTATAGTTTTCATTTCTTCATTGGAGCTACCGTCAGGATTTAAACACATTTCTCCTGTGAATCTAAAAATGATTTTACTATTTGGTAGTATTTCAATAATAGGGTCAATGCCTCCTGCTCCATCACCAGCAGTAGTTTCACCTACAATAGTGGCCCATTTCGTACTTTTGCAAAAAACAGCTAAACCTTCTGCAGAAGAGTATACTTTATTGTTCACTAATAAATAGATTTGTGCTTTAAACTTTTTCTTCCGTTTTCCCTTAATTGTTTCTGTGATGGATTTATAGTAAAATTCTTTTTCATTTAATTCCTTTGGAATGGCAGGGAGTTTCAAGATGTCTTTAAATTCTTCTGTTTCCCAATCAATATCTGAAAAATAGGACTTGGTATATTCACTATTTCGAATTGCGAAATAGCTTTTATACTTATAACTCTTTTTAGAGAGCATAGGCACTAAATTCTCACTCCAATATGATGATGCTCCTCCTGCATTATCTTGAATGTCGATGATAAGTTTTTTGTAATTATCTATTTGAGATAGGAATTTTTCAACTCTTACAATATCATTTTTTATTTGAGATTGGGCAAAAGATTTAATACTAATAACGGCAATATTTCCAGTATCAAGAATATAACAATTCAATAGATTTTCATTGTAGGGAACTTCTTCTTCAGGTGATATAGGTTTATCTTCTATACCTAATAATTTAGGCCAATAATCATTGCCCTTTTCTAATACCTCCACCCATTTTTTTCTTTGTTCAGTCTCCGATTTATATATATCCAAATACATATGTCTCCTTACTGTTGGAAGAAGGTCGGCATGCCCACTATGTAGTTCCTTTAAGACTTCAGATATTTCTTTAATAAAATCGATATCATTTTCTGTATTCTCAATTTTTTCACGATAGATAGCTTTCTTTTCTAGCCATTTTATATTGTTTTCTCTTTCTAAAATACTGAAATAAGGATAGCTGTCTTCTAACGTTTTATAAAGAAAGTCAAAGTCTTCGATCTTTTGTTCTTTACTTAGCGTTTGTGCAATTATTAGGTTTTGTAAAATGACAGTTAGTACTAAGATGAATGTGATTTTTTTCATTTTATAGATGTAAAAATAATATTAAAATCAGTTTATATTTTTGATGTTAATTCAATTATTAAAGTAGTTTACTTGAAAAAACTTTTGTTTGCTATTAAGTTGATATAAAGATATTACTTTATTGTGGGTTTGTAAAGTTCAATGCAATAAAAAGTTAATCTCTCTGTTCGTTGTGTTATGCCGACAGGTGTCATTACAATTAGCTCATTATTTAAGTTTACAATTTAAATTAAACTTAAAATATTCACTCTAAAACATCGACTTTCAAAACATTATATTTCGCACCATAATATTTAAAAGTGCTCTACTTTAACTACATTGTTTTGAATGCATTTAATAATGGATGTGTACTTTTAAAGTCTCTTAGAATATCAGAGTTGTTTATATGTAGTTTTTTTGAAAGAATAAGATGAATATGATTACTCTTTTTATGATTGATAAAATAAAACAGATCTCTAAATTGCATTTTCAATACTAGCTAACTTTTTACAAATACTTCAGTAATAATTAATAAACAAATGATCAAAATTTTAAATCTACTATTACTCACTCTTTCGACATCTGTTCTGTTTGCACAAAATGCATTAGTATGGGATTTTAAAACTCAAGGAAGGGTGTATTCATCACCTGTTGTTGATGATAGCAACATTTATATAGGGAGTAACGACTCTTGTCTCTATGTTCTTGGCAAAGAAAAAGGTCGGTTGAAATGGAAATTTAAAACTAAGGGAGAAGTCAAGTCACGACCTTTACTTTATAAAAACACAGTGATTATAAACAGCACAGATGGATCTATTTATGCTATCAATAAACAGAATTCTGAAATACAATGGGTGTTTAAAACAGAAGGTGAACAACGTAAAGATATATGGGATTATTTTCTTTCATCTCCTGTTATTAAAAATGGAAAATTAATACTTGGAAGTGGAGATGGACATGTATACTCTATAGATCCCAACAATGGAAAATTAATCTGGAAATATAAAACAGAAGGGATTGTACACGCTACTCCATTGGTTCATGATAATAAAGTTTTAATAGGGAGTTTTGATGGTTATTTCTATTCTTTAAATGCTGAAAATGGACAACTAATTTGGAAATTCAAGACGGTCGGTGATGCCTATTTCCCTAAAGGTGAAATTCAGAAAGGAGCAGCTTTGTACAGCAATTCTGTCATTTTTGGTAGCAGAGATTATAATTTATATGCTTTAAATATTGAGACGGGTCGTGGGGTTTGGAACTACAAAGAAAAAGGAAGTTGGGTGATTGCTACTCCATTAGTAATTGATAATAATATTCATGTTGGCACTTCAGATTCACACCGTTTTTGTAGCCTTTCTGCAATTGATGGAAGTGAAGTATCTTCTTACCCTTTAAATATGCGTGTTTACGGTTCAGCCATTCAACATGACAACGATATTTATTTTGGGTGCTTTAATGGTAAGCTTTATCAAATAGATCAATCAAAAGAAAAACTAAAAGTGATTTTTCAGACGAGTGGAAGTAAGAAAAATTATTCCGAAGTGTACAATGATAAAGATGAATTTAAGACAGGGTTTGAATTATACGGCGAAGACTTTATGAAAGTCGAAAAGAACATCCTTGATTTAGGAGCTATTTTATCAACACCTGTAATTGATAATGGCATAATTTACTTTGGAGATGCAAACGGAGTTGTTTATGCATTAAAACTTCCTAAGAAATCAATATAAACCCTTTTCCTTTTGGTAATACTTTAGATCTCTCTGTTAGTTGTAATAAGCCTAGAGGCCTCACAACAACTAGCTCATTGTTTAAGTTTGCAACTTAAAACAAACCTAAAATATTCATTCCAAAACATCGATTTCAAAAGATTATATTTTGTACCATGATAATTAAAAACACGAGAATATAGGTAGTCTTTTGCATCTTGAACTATTCCAACTTTGATAGGATTTTGAGTATAATCTAAACGTTGTTGTAATTTCTCAGGCGTATCTAAAAGAATAGGATGATTGTGTTGTAGCCAAAATTGATACTTTTTCCTGTATTTTTTTAACCAGCTCTTTGAAACATCCAAAGCATCCATTCTTTTCTACTTTCAACTACATTGTTTTGAATGCATTTAATAATGGATTTAGAGGTGTACTTTTTGAAGTCTCTTAGAATGTTAGAGATGTTTATATGTTGTTCTTTTCAATAAAAGAGAATATTCTCTTCCAATTTTGATGGAGAATAAGTAATAGTGAGCAGGATATTTAAACATAGTTAGTATTTGATGTATAGTAATTTTTTAGATGAATATTGTAATGGATGAAATGAATAAAGATCTTTATTTACACCTCTATAAAGTTGAATTATATCTTAAGAAAAAAAAGTAAAACAGAAGTAAATATTAATAACGAATTTTAGAATCCATTAACATTAGTTCTCATAAATAAATGGTATCTATGCAGCCTAAATTAATTGTGTGTTTGAATCAACTATACTATATATAAATGAACTTAGGTTATAAAATGCTCGTCTTAGATATGGACGACACATTGCTGACAGATGATCATATTATTTCGGATAAGAATAAAGAATTGTTGCTGAAAGCTCAAGATGAAGGTGTAAAAGTGGTTTTAGCATCGGGTAGACCAACACCAGCTATGCTTTCTTTTGCTAGAGAATTAGAATTAGATCGTTATGGATCATACATTATTTCTTATAATGGTGGGACATTAATTGACATGGCAGACGAAAGTGTGATTTATTCTCAAAGTTTATCGATAAAAAATATTCATGATTTGTACGATTTTGCATCAGAAAATAAGGTAGATATTATTACTTACTCTTCTGATAGTATTTTTAGTGAATCACATTCTAAATATATTCAGGTAGAACTTGATATTACTAAAATGCACTTTGATCAAGTGGCAGATTTTAAACAAGCTGTAGACTTTGACGGAGTAAAATGTATTTTACTAGAAGAACCATCAAGATTACAAGAAGTAAAGCCATTATTAGAAAGTGCTTTTCCTAACTTGAGTATTTCCTTTTCTAAACCTTTCTTCTTAGAAGTAACGCAAACAGGTATTGATAAGGCGGCAACTCTTGAGAGATTGTCGAAAATTACTGGAATAAATCGTGAACAAATTATTGCCGTTGGAAATGCAGGTAATGACTTGTCTATGGTGGAATATGCTGGTTTAGGCGTATGGGTAGATAATGTTACCCCAGAGCTAAGACATAAGGCAGATGTTATCGTAGCATCTAATAATAATGATGGTGTCGCAGAAGTTGTAGAGAAATTTATCTTGAAAAAAGAAATGCTTTTGGAGGTACAATAATATTCTTTCAAAGTAGGAACAAAAGGTTGTTCAATTCAAGAGAAGACTATATTAAGAAGTTCTTAATGTTAAGTGAATATGCTTACATTGAGAACTTTTTTTTATAATACAGTAAACTAAACGATCCTTTAAAGACCAATTATAGATAACAATAGTTAAAATTATAAATAGGAAATTGATGACCTATTGTAGCTTTCTATTTTAATATTACATTCGCGCTATCAAAATTCTGAAGTAAATTTAAAACTATTAAAATCAGTGCTTTAGGTTTTTGTATAAACTATTTTTTAGCCCAATTTTTCTTTAATCACCCTTTTATAAATACAGAAATGTCAACAGGTTCAGTTAGAATACCAACTGCTAACCTGAATAGTAAAAATACTTTCAGAAAGCAGTTTTATCGTTTTGCTTTGCCATCAGCATTAGGCATGCTGGTCAACTCATTATATGTTGTTGCTGATGGAATTTTTATTGCTAGAGGAATAGGAACCGAAGCTATTGCTGCGGTCAATGTGGGGTATCCGGTCATTAACCTTTTAGCAGCTATGGGTTTAATGTTTGGAGTAGGTGGAGCAACGTTTGTGGCACTAAATCCAGAGGATCAACATAAAAATAATGGCATATTTACTTATACCATATTATTAAACCTTGTGGTGTATAGTGTGATTGCATGTATCGTCTTTTTATTCCCAAATCAAATACTTTATGCATTTGGAGCAACAGATCGTTTACTTCCATTGGTGAAAGAGTATTTGTACCCTTGTTTGTTAGCTGCTTTTTTCTTGATGATTTCATTTTCACTTAACGCTTTTGTTAGAAATGATAATGCCCCTAAAAAAGCCATGTATTCTTTGGTACTTGGAGCAATCACCAACGTTATCTTAGATTATATATTTATTTTCAAGCTAGAAATGGGGGTTAAAGGTGGCGCTTTTGCTACGGCTATTGCACAAGTAGTGTCAGCTTTATATCTGACAAGTCATTTCATTCATTCATCTTTTAGATTTACTTTAAAAGGGAAGCATATTGATTGGAACATTATTTATAAAATTAGTAGCCTAGGATTTTCTTCGTTTATTTTAGAAGCAGCCGTGATGGTTATTACAGTTTTGGTCAACTTAGCTTTGATTAAAACAGAAGGAGAGACAGGGGTAGCCGCTTTTGGTATTATTGCTTACATATTTGTGATTCCACGTATGTTTTTCATAGGGTTAGCCCAAGGAATACAACCTTTAGTGAGTAATTATTTTGGTCTGAAAGAGTATAAAACTGTGATTGAAATTTATCGTTTTGGACAGAAGGTAGCTTTTGTACTCACCTTAGTGGTGTTGTTGTTGACGGTATTTTATGCGGAATATATTGTAGGAGTTTTTACAGGTGAAAAAGCGATAATTCCTTATACCGCTAACGGTTTATTACTTTACACAAGTGCAGTTGTTTTTGTAGGGGCAAACTTCATGAATATTTCCTATTTACAGGCTATGAATAGAGCGACTTTGGCGAATGCTATTTCTATATGTAGAGGGATTGTTTTTATGATGATTAGTATATCTGTTTTACCTAAATTTTGGGGAGTAAATGGTATTTGGTTGGCACTTCCTTTGGCAGATGTTTTGACTTTTATACTAACATTTGTCCTTTTTAAAGTACTGAAAATAAATGATAAGCTTCTGTTGCCTATTGTTGAAACAGGAAATATTCCTCTTGTTCAAGGTTTGAAAGTTTCCAGACCACGTACTTAATCATTATTGATGATAGGGTAGGGAGGAGAATATATATTTTAGAAAACCTTTTGTAAAAGTACTCTTGATGGTGAATTACAAAAGGTTTTTTTTATGAAATTCCGTGATTGTTCCCCTAATTCATGCAATAGAAATTCTGTAAGTTACTGATGAAAAAGAAGAAAAGACCCAATTTAAAATCTTATCGAGCCGATTGAACAATCATCAACTGTCGTTGTGCAATATTGAAAGCTACTTGTTTGGCTCTTTCTGCTAGTTCACAATCAAATAGGGTATCTATTGTGGAGAACCAAATGGCTAACCATCTTTCAAAATGTTCAGGACCCATTGTATTGTTCATCATGTTGTCTGTTTTTACATGTGCTTGAACAGGGTTCCCTTTGAACGTTCTAGCTCCAAATAGATTGGAATACCAGAAATCGGTTAGTTTTTCTAAATGTTCAGGCCACTTTTCTTCTGCAATAGCAGTATTAAAAATAGGACCTAAAACTTTATCTTTTCTTATTTCACCATAAAAGGTTAAAACCATTTTATTGACATCATTTCTATCTTGAATCTGTTGCATTTAGGTGTAATTTAGAGTGTTTTTTATTTTTGTAATCAAGGGGAGAATAGGAGATTTATTTTAATAAGAAGCGACTTAATTCGGATCATTATTAGAATTACTTTTAATGGTATCGCTTTGGAAAACTTCTTGAATTTGATCAGTATTTATTCCTTTAATAAAATCTTCTATATCAGATTGTGAAGAGTTTGAGATCTTATAATAAATAAATGTAGTCAAGATAATCATGAATAAAATAAACCAGGTAAACAGGTAATATTTAAATTTATCGATACCGAAGAAGTTGATTTTTTCCATCAATTGTTCATCAGTCAGTTTTTCTGTCACATATTCTTCCTCATCTTCTTCTACGTAATCATCTAGAAACTCATAACCATGAGGAGTGATATAAAAAGTATTTTCATCCTCTTCATTCTCTATAAGATCAAACTGAATCAGTTCATCAATTAAAATCTGTAAACGTTCTTTTTGTAAGTAGTTTTCAAATTTAATATCCATCAAGTTGATGGATTGATTACTTGATTTTTTTATCTCTTCAAGTAATATGAAATGTTCTTTTGTAAATTTCAATTGGAAGTGTTTTGAATAATATTATTATAACCAATTTCTAAAAATAGATATTGAGATTTGAATCACCTTATTTTTTAGTATTAAATATGTAAATTAATTATTGGCATCTAATCTTGATATCATTTTATCGATAAATACTTCTTTTGATTTAATGGCTGAAACTTCTCCTTGATAGGTATTTAAATTTGATAAATTAGGTAAATGAAGTTTTCTTTTAACGAGTGAAATTGACATAGCAAGATTGAAATAATTAAATATCAAAATGATCAATTGACTACTGTTGGTTTGTACTTTTTTTAAGCCTAATTTCTTAGCAGTTCTCTCGTTTATTATATAGCTTGTTCCTTCAATAATAATATCTTGATTTTGAGATTCAATCAAGTTTTTTAACCCTTTGAGATATTCATAAATTACTAATTTGGTACGTTCCTGACCTTTCATGTTTTTTTGAAATACAAAATAGTAATCGAATAATGTTCCACCGTGTACTTTTATAACTCCCTTGTTTTCTTTCTCGGCTAAAAAGAACAAAGAGTGGTAAGTTATTTTACCACTTTTAACCATGCTAGGAACATCAATAAAAGGTGCTATAATAGATAAACTAAAAAAGAAGAGAAACATGCAGATAAACGAAAGCTGCGGGTTTATCCAAATAATAAATATACTTATACTACCTACGATTAGTAAAAGACAACCAAATAATTGTAAGAAGAATTTTGTTTTTTCTTTTAATGAAAATTTAAAAAATCTATTGTAGGGAGAGTTCATGTAAAGAGAGTTTTTAGTTAGTTATTAACTTAAATATACGATACTATTTAAGTAATTGTGGTATTATCTGACTAAGATAATTGCTTAAATCTAAATCGTCTTCATACTCATATATTTCTTGTGCACACCCAGCTGCAGTAGTAGAATATTCGCTACCTGTTTTTCTAATATAAATGATAGGTAAACCTAATTTATAAGCATAGCCTAGTTCTATGCCAACACCTATTGCCTTAGAAGTCAGTTCAGCAATAAATACATCACATTGCTCAATTTCTTGAAAAGCAGTTTGCATCATTTCTACTTCCTGATGAGGCTCAAATCGATATTTATCCACAAATACCATCAACTCTATTTTTTTCTGATTGAGAGTATTTTGAAGGGCATTTACTTCTTTTGAAAATAATTTACGGTTAGAAAAGCTGATGCCTAAATAGGCTTTTTTTGATTTCATATTTTAAAGAACATTGTGAAAGAAAAGCAATTACTAACTTGTCTTTATATTTTTGTTTTGAGCATGTTACAAGATAAAAATAAGGTTCTATCATTACCCTATTATTTACTAACTATTTCATTACTTTGGTGTTAAACAATTGCTATCTGTTCATTTGCTGTAGCTTTCTTAGTTAAATCTAAGCCTTTGCCAACTTTTTTGGGTTTCTTTAAGTAAGGTGATCAAACATGAAAAAAGTGTTTGAATAGAGCGCATTCGTTCCTTAACCTAAAGATTTTTTTTGATACGATACTTTACAATATGATGCTTTTGAATGATTTAGATAGGCATTAATTGAAAACATAACTTTTCTAGGATGTAATTATAACTTTTTTGATATAGTGTTAGGTGTAGTTTAATAAGTAGTAATATTCGATGATTTTTTTGTCTTTTGGCATTGCATTTGTCTTGATACTTATAACATTACGACATCGTATTTTACTAATTACTAATACAAACTGATAGAGTAACAGCTAACTCTAATTAGTTGCAATTTTTTCGACATATGATAAATTTAAACTCAATTAAATCTTCAGCAGTAAAACTATTTGCTTTTTTACTTCTTATGGCGACATTATCAAGTTGCAAAACTTCGATTTTTATGTCTGATTATGGTAATCATACAGATCATAACAAAAGAAAAACAACTAAGTGGATGAATAAGAAAGTAAGATTATCGCATACAAATTCAAAATAATTTTAATGCATAAAATAAAAAGGGAAGCAAGAGTTTCCCTTTTTGTTTTTAATAATTGATAAACTCCTTTATCAATCAATAATTTAATAATACCTTGCTACTTTTATGTAGGTAATTTTATCATGATCATCAAAGGACTAAAGTTTATTGATCTTTTTGCAGGGATTGGAGGTTTTCACCAAGCTTTAAATAGTTTTGGAGCCGAGTGTGTTTTTGCCTCAGAATGGGACGATCATGCCGCAAAAACTTATGCCATCAATTATGGATTAAAACCTAAAGGTGATATTACTAAAATTGATGAAAATGATATCCCCCAACACGATATACTTTGTGCTGGTTTTCCATGTCAAGCTTTTTCCATTTCGGGTAAACAAAAAGGTTTTGAAGATGCTAGGGGAACACTTTTTTTTGATATCGCAAGAATTGTTCACCATCATCAACCCAAACTATTGTTATTAGAAAATGTGAGAAATTTTCAAAGACATGATGGAGGGAATACACTTAGGGTGGTAGTTCAAACATTAGATGATTTAGGGTATTCTGTAGATTATAAGGTGTTGAATGCTTCACAATATGGTTTACCTCAAAATAGAGAGCGTATCTATTTTGTGTGTTTTAGAAAAGATGTAGTGATGGATACCTTTAGTTTTCCGTCGCCCCAAAAGCATAAAATCCAATTAAAAGATTTTTTAGAAAAAAAGCCAGAAGTAAAACCTGTAGTACGATCTGATATTGATATGTATAAAGATTATCAACCACAGGAAGATGCTGATGGAAATATTGTTTTACCCAATAAACCCATACAGATTGGTCGTGTAAATAAAGGAGGGCAGGGAGAGAGAATTTATGATATCAGAGGACATGCAATTACCTTATCTGCTTATGGTGGGGGAGTAGGTTCTCGAACAGGTTTATATCAAGTCGATAAGGTCATAAGAAAATTATCACCTAGAGAATGTGCACGTATTCAAGGATTTCCAGATTCTTTTAAAATTGTTTCTAAAATTACACAGGCATACAAACAATTCGGAAATAGTGTTGCGATTAATGTTTTAAAGGCAATACTTTGTCAGATAGAAAAATAAGATATTTGTGGTGTAATGGTCAGTAAATCAATTGTTTAGGTGTTGTTGTAAATAAGAAAACTCACCATATCATGAATGATGAGTTTCCATTAATTATACTATAGTTTAATTCAAATGCATAGGGACTTCCATAAACAGTACCTTAGCTCCTTTTTTTGCCTTTAAATTGATGCTCTCAGTATCCCAAATCCCTAATCCATCTCTTTTATTAAGTGTTTGATTATCAATTAGTATATCACCTTCTAAAACAAAAATATAGACCCCGTTATTTTTGTCTTTAAGTGGATAATTTAAATTTGTGTCCTTATCAAAATCTCCTAAATGGAACCAAGCATTTTGATGAATCCAAACTCCTGCATCTTCAGCATGAGGAGATAGTATTTGATTTAATTGATTAGGAACAGATATATCAGCAATTGTTTTTTGGTCATAACGTGGGGCTACAGATTGTTTATTAGGGAACACCCAAATCTGAAGGAATTGTACTTCTTTATCGTTATTCGGATTGTATTCACTATGGAAAATACCTGTTCCGGCACTCATTACTTGAATATCACCTTCTTTAATCACTTTTTTATTTCCCATGCTATCCTCATGCTCTAAGTCTCCATATAGAGGAATAGAGATGATTTCCATATTGTCGTGAGGGTGTTTGCCAAAACCTTTAGAAGGTGCCACTCTATCATCATTTAAAACTCTTAGTACTCCAAAGTTCATACGCTCTGGGTTTTGATATGATGAGAAACTAAATGTATGACGTGAATCTAACCAACCGTGGTTGGCGTGTCCTCTGCTATCTGATGTATGTAATACCGTTTTCATAATGTTTTCTTTAAAGTGTGTATTTTGATTTGATGTAATACAAAAGTCTAGAAAAACACTATGGGTAGGAATATTAGAATCAAGCAAAGTCTTATGAAAATCCGTTATTAGCTATTTGCTTTAAATTTTGATGGGCTTATTCCAACACACTTTTTAAAGAAAGCACTAAAGTTAGCAGGTTCAGAAAACCCTAGTTGGAAAGCAATTTCTTTGGTCGTTAAATTCGAGAAATAGAGTAACCTTTTTGCTGCAATGGTTAATCTACTTTGTATATGTTCTTTTGCAGATTTACCACTTTGCATTTTAACCACTTTATTTAAATGATCTGGAGTGATGTGTAGTAACTCTGCATAATAAGAAGTATGATGTTCTTTCTGATAATGTCGGTCGATTAGGTTTTTAAACTGTTTTAGTAGACTACGACTACTAGAAATATCTTCTGATGTAAGATTGCATACATTAGTACATACAATTAGTATATATTTTAATAAAGAACCAATGGCTTCTAATTCATAAGCCATACCAGATTGATGTATAGAATATAGCTTGATTACAGTTTGCTTTATTTCTTCGAGTTGTGCTGACGTAGGAGTGAGAGGGGGAGTGTCTTCAAAATCATTAAATAGTTTGAGATCTTCAATAAAAGACGTAGAGATATTGTTGTAAGCTAAGAAGTCGGCGGAAAATACAAGTGCATAACCAAAAGATTTCTCTTCTTCAATAATTTGATGTACCTGTCCAGGTGAAATAAAATACAATTGCCCTCCCTGTAACGGGTAGGCATTGAAGTCGATATTATGGGTGCCTTTGGCCTTTTCAGTAAAAACTAAAGTATAAAAATCATGTCTATGAGGAGCGTCTACTTTACCGTTACGTTTATCAAAAATGTCTTGCATTTTAGAGATGCTAAAAGAGACTTTGTTGTCTCTTTTATTTATGTTTTTATAAGTCTTGACAGATTCCATCTCCTAAAGTTCAAGAATTTATGGAAATTATAAATACTTTAAACTTATATATTTTTGCGATTTATAGAATTTATATTCTTGATGGTGAAAAAGATATCAGTGCCTACTGAAAATTCAGATTCTATCCAAATATCTCCTTTATGGAGATCAATGATTTTTCTACAAAATGCAAGACCAATGCCGGCTCCTGTATTTTTTGTTTTTAATTTCTGAAAAATTAAAAATATTCGTTCTAAGTTTTCTTTTTTTATTCCCTGTCCATTATCTGATATCTTAAATTTCCAGCCATCTTTTTGTTTTTCACAGCTAATAATAATTTTAGGAGGAACGCCCTCTTTATGGAAGGAAATGGCATTCATTATAAGGTTTTGGAAAACTAATTTTAATTGAATGTCATAAGCATATATAATCGGTAGATGACTAAATGAAATAGTGGTTTCTGTTTTCTCAATTAACTCCTTATTATTAGCGATGATATCAGAAATTAATTCATTGCAATTACAAATGGTGACTTTATCTTCGGTACCAATCAAAGAATAATCGAGTAAAGAACGTAAAAGAGTACTCATTTTTTTGGTTGCTTCAGAGATGTAATTAATGTAATCCTCTCCTTCTTTTCCTAAGCTGGTTTCAAATTCCTCTTTTAATAATTTAGAAAAAACATTAATAGTTTGAAGAGGTTCCTGAAGGTCATGAGAAGCTACATAGGCAAACCTTTCTAGTTCCTGATTCTTTTCTTCTAATTGCTTATTTAGTTTTTTAGTATTCTCTGCCTCCTTTAATTTTGTGATGTCGATATGGCTTCCTATCATTCTAACAGGGTTACCTTCAGCATCCCATTCAATTACTTTTCCTCTGCAAAATACCCAAACAATAGAACCATTTTTATGGAAATAGCGCACTTCATTATCATAAGGGAATTTCCCTTTGGAATCGACATGTTTTTGGAAAATATCAAAAACACCTGGTAAATCATCAGGATGAATTATTTTTTGCCAACTGTCTGGATGGTTGGGGATTTCATGGTCTTCATATCCAAACATACGTTTAAATTCAGGACTCATGTATTCGTAATTATCTTTGATATGCCAGTCCCAAAAACCAGCCATTGTGCCTTCAAGAATATGTCCTAATATGATTTCATAGTCAACATTCTCTTCCACACTTTCAGCAAAATATTGTTTTAAAGAATTACTTATTCCGTTAAGTATTAATAATTTTTTCAATTTTATCTTTCGTTAATGGTTTGGTAAGAAAAGAGTTAACAAAAGGGTTTTCTTCTGCCTTTTTTTGATCAAAAGGATTAAGAGAGGTAGTCAGCATAATAACCAATGTATCTGCATGCATCCCTTTAGGAATAGATTTATAACTTTCTAGAAACTCCCATCCATTCATTTCAGGCATATTGATATCTAAAAATATAAAATCAACTTTTGGATTCTCTGGGTTATCTAAATAGGTTAATGCATCTTGTACATTGTCTAATTGAATTATATCAACCTCCTGAATAACTTTTTTCAAGATTTTAGAATTGTAGTAGTTTGTGGGGATATCATCATCTATCAAGAGGAAACGTTTCATTTTTTAATTGTTTTTGGTAGGGTAAAATGGAAAGTACTTCCTTCATTCACTTCCGAAGTAACCCAGATTTTACCATCATGTATATCTAATATTTTTTTACAATGTGCTAAGCCAATTCCATGTCCCTTATATTGCGACTTATTATTTAAGCGTTTAAAGAACTTAAATATATCGTTCAACTTATCTTTTGGGATGCCTATACCATTATCAGAAATCATAAAGTGGTATTCTTCTTCTTTAGTGATACATTCAATATGAATTTCTGGAGGTGTATTAAACTTCTTAAATTTTATCGCATTGTTGATTAGATTCTGAAATAGTAATCTAATTGCGGTAGAATAGGCATTAATGTGGGGTAAAAGTTCTGAAGTAATTTCAGCATCATTTTCTTTGATAGCAAGGTGATAGTCTGTGATGATATCATGAATAATAGAATTACAATCCACTTCTTCTAATTCTACATCTTTACCTATTCTAGAAAAATCTAATAAACCGGTGATAATATTTTTCATATTTCCAGCACCCGTTTCAATAAAATTTAAATAGGTTAAAGCTTCTTCATCAAGTTGATCATTGTATTCTAACTTAAGAAGTTCAATAAAGCTACTTATGGTTCTTAAAGGTTCTTGTAAATCATGAGAAGCAATGTAAACAAACTCTTCTAACTCTTTATTTTTAGCTTGTACATTATCTTTAATTTCACTTTTAAGCTGTTCAATTTCAGATATGTCTCTCCAGCAAGAATTACTAAAAGTGATATTGTTTTCTTCATCTCTAAAGGCGTCAACATTTAGAAGAACAGGGATTTTTTTTCCACCTTTTGTGATTAAATCTAATCTTTGGTTTTCAATTTTTTTGCCTGCTGTGAACATCTTAAAAACGCTCATAGCTTTTTCTCTAGAGTCAGGATGATACATATCAAGGATGGGGGATCCTATGATATCGTCTTTGGGTATGTTTACTTTTTTTGATAAAGTTTTGTTACACATTAAAATTTTACCACTCTCAGAATCTACAGAAACATGCATGTCTGGAGAGTTGTCATAAAGTTGGTAATAAATGTGGTTTTTATCATTAAGTAGTTGAGTAATAGCACCTGGGTACATCATATTATAAAATTTGGATAACTACTTAAATTTATATCATTTTGATTGAATATCAATTATAAAATAAATTATAAACAACAAATTCATGTAATTATTCAAAAGTGATTTGGTGTACTAAAAAAAACTTTTTTAAAGAGAAAAAGTGACTTTAATGATGTAATGTTTTTGGTGTCGGAATACTTTTTTTTATCAATTGGCCTCATTTTAATTGTAGGAGGTTTAACTCAATAAAAAGCCATTATAGATTATTTTAAGTTGTGGATTGTTATTATATAATGTTTGATTGTAATCAATGTTAATGGTGGATGGTTTGAGATAAGGAATATTGATATAAAAATAGTGGTATATGATTGATATGATCTATTTAATAATATAATACATTAATATTTAGTGAGTTAACTGTTGTGTGCTTTGTTTTTTAATTGTGATCATTGTTATTATTTTTTATTCACAAAATACCTTTCATTATTAATTTTTAATTTTCATATTCGTCACATGTCAAACATTTAAGCACTTATCTATTATTAGAAAGCAGCTCAACTTTTACAACAATCTTTAAAACAACATCAAGTTTAACTCTCCTTTATTTCTATAAACATGAATCAATTATAGTATTTAGAGACCATAATCATAAAATTTTTTAGTTCTATTATTTCAGTTAATAGGAAACCGACTTTTAGTACAATTGAACTGACTTAGTACAACTGTTTTTTTTAACCAATTCTAGTTTTTATTATTTAAACTTTACTATGAACTACATGATGAAGACTGCTGTGGGCGTCTTTTCTATGTTGGCTGCAACTGCCGGTATAGAAGTGTCAGCACAGTCGATCCCTCAACCTGTGGTATACCAAAATGGTATTGCCAAAGGTGTTGTTCGCGTTAAATTCGCAGAGGACATGTCTCCTCAACTTCAATCTTTCCAAAACAACCGATCTGGAATTTCTACTTTAGGAATATCTGCATTTGATGTGACGGCGAAGCGATTTGAAGCCTCAAACATGAGAAGGGTTTTCCCTTATAACCCTAAAACAGAACACAAGCTTATCAAGCATGGTTTGCATTTATGGTATGAAATGGAAGTAAATTCTGAGTCAGACCTTAGAGCAGTAACTCATGCTTTTTCTTCTATTGCAGAAGTGGAGTTTGCTGAACCAATGTTGGAAAAGAAGTTAATTGATGGAAAGTATACTCAAAGAAGCATCTCTTTTGAAGAAGCTACTGCGATGGCAACTTCAGCATCAACTTCTGATTTTGATGACCCTATGCTGGGTAAACAATGGCATTATAACAATACAAAGCAAAGACCTGAATTTACAGAAGGAGCTGATATTAATTTGTTTGAAGCTTGGAAAACAACAACAGGTAATTCAAATGTAATTGTTTCGGTGCATGATGAAGGTATTGATACCAATCATGAGGATCTTCGTGCTAACTTGTGGATAAATACTGGAGAGATTCCAGGTAACGGAATTGATGATGATGGTAACGGATATGTAGATGACATCTATGGTTATTCGTTTTCAAATAGATCAGGTGATATTCCTGCACAGACTCACGGTACTCACGTAGGAGGAACGGTAGCTGCAGTATCCAATAATGGTGTTGGTGTAGCAGGTGTTGCTGGTGGTGATGGATCAGGAAATGGAGCAAGATTAATGTCTCTTCAAATCTTAGGTGGTCAGTACAGTAATGTAGCTTCTTCATACATTTATGCAGCAGACAATGGAGCGGTAATTTCTCAAAACTCATGGGGATATACTACTCCAGGTTCTTATGAACAAGTTGTTTTAGATGGTATAGATTACTTTATCGAGGAAGCAGGTGATTATGAAGGTTCTCCAATGAGAGGAGGTATCGTGATTTTTGCATCAGGTAATGATGATTACGATGGTGAAATGTACCCTGGATATTATGAAAAAACTTTAACAGTAGCTTCAACAGGTCCTTCATGGAAAAAAGCTTGGTACTCAAATTATGGTGATTGGATCCATATTTCTGCACCTGGTGGTGATAATTATGTTGGTGGTGATGAAGGTAGTATTTTAAGTACTTTGCCTGGTAATAATTATGGTTATTTAGATGGTACATCTATGGCATGTCCTCACGTTGCTGGGGTTGCAGCTTTAACTGTTTCTCATTTAGGTGGGGCTTCATATACTGCAGACATCTTATGGAATCAGTTAGTAAATTCAACAAATGATATTTATCAATACAATGAATCGTATGAAGGTAAACTAGGTTATGGACAAATTGATGCGGCTAAATCATTAGTAAAAAATGAAGGTATTGGTCCAGTAGCTATTACAGATCTTGCTTCTAATATTGCGTCAGATGTATTTATCGAATTAACATGGAGTACTCCTAGTGATGAAGATGATGGTTATCCTGCATCTTATGTTATCTATTATTCTGAAGAAGAAATCACTGCAGAAAACTATATGTCTGCAAAGACAGAAACAATGCGTGCTGTTGATACTTCAGAATTGAATAAAAAAGAAATAGATGGTTTAGAAGGAAATAAAATGTATTATTTCGTGATTAAATCATTTGATCGTTGGGGAAATGAATCTGAATTATCAAATATCATTTCTGCATCTACTAATAATGGCCCTACAGTTGCAATTCCAGTAGCTTCAGTTGATTTTATGTTGGATCCAACTAAACTAATGGATACTCAAACTTTCATGTTAAACAATGAAGGCGAAGGTGTTTTACGTTGGAGTACTTTCGTGAATCAAGGTTCATTCTATTATGATTGGAAATCATATGCAACAACTTTTCCTAAAGTAGGGGCTCCATCTCATAGAAAATCAAATGTAAAGTTATTCCAAGCTCCTCAGGTGAAAAAATTCTCTATGGATGAGGAAGTATTGGAGGAGTTTGTAGCATCAAAACTGACTTATTCTAATTGGTTTCATCCAATGTATAATGTTGGTGAAGAAGATATAACTTTATCAAACACTTCTGCTGTTGCATTTCATATTGCTGATGAAGAGGGTTTTAACTTGACAGATACAGAGTTGTTCTTGAACGAAATGGTAAATGGTCCAATTGAAGTAGAAATATATCAAGGGGCTATTTTATCAGAAGCTAAGAAAGTAACTAGTGCTACTATTGATTATGGATACGATTTCCAAAAAACACATTATGTGAAGTTTGACGAACAAGTATTCTTCCCTCAAGGAAGTATCGTTTGGTTATTAGTAAAAACAAAAGCGGGTAATACTTATCCTTTATCTATTTCTCATGCTGAACCAGGTGCTGAAAACGCTGCTGATGTTTCTCAATGGTTAAGTTTTGACGAGGGGAAAACATGGCAAACTTTAGTAAATGCACTTGACGCGGAAGGTTATGCATTTGCTCAAGCTTTAATAAGTAAAAACGCCACATTGGGCGAAGTAGTAAAACTTTCTCCTATGGAAGGTGAGATTCTTCCTGGTGAATCAATGGAAGTAACTGTGGATGTTGATGCAATGAAATTGATCAATGGTACTTATAAATTCATTACTAATGTAGAGTCTAATGATAAAGCAGCTGATCAATATAAATTACCTATCAACATCAATGTCACTGATAGATTACCTGAATTAAAATCTATGCCTATTGTTGAATTTGGTTCAGTAATTTTAGGTTTTGATAAAGAAGTATCTGTCAACTTATCCAATTTTGGTTATGGTAAATTTGGTGTATCAAGTGTGACTTCATCTGATCCTCAATTTACTTTAGAAGGTAACCTTTGGGAGGTGAATGCTAGATCAAATGCTGAGTTAATTCTTAAATTTACTCCTACTCAAACAGGTAATGTAAATGGTGAAATTACAGTAACTTCTTCAACAGGTATTACGCATACATTTAGCGTGTTTGCTGTTGTTGGTGAACCTGCTGAAATTGAAGTGACACCTTTAGAACAAACTTATTCTATAGTTAAAGGAGATGATAATTCTGGAGAGGTGACTATCGTAAATAATGGTGCTTATCCATTAACTTATGTCTTCCCTCAATATTCTGATAATTTACCTGACGATGTACATAGATTTGGATATTCATGGACTCTTTTTGAAGATATGGATGGTTCTAATTATGTATCTATTGCAAATGAAGAGGGTGCTGTAAACGTGGCTCCAGCATTTGTTGATGATCCTAATTTAAAATGGCAAAAGTTCAAAATGAACTTTGACTTCCCATTCTATGGTGAATATCAAAATGAATGGTTCGTTTCTAAAAATGGTATTGTAGCCAAAGACGATACTGATAACTTTAATAGTTCTCCTGGTTTAGGTTACGAATATTTAGCAAATGGTTATATATCTGCTATGTATTATATAGCTATGGATTTAGGTATTGGCGGAGAAATTTGGATTCAAAACTATGACGAGAGAACTGTAGTTGAGTACAAAAATGTACAGGGACCATGGTGGAATGGACCAGCTTCTTTCCAAATTGTTCTTTATGCAAGTGGTAACTTTGATATTTTATATGATGATGTTACTCAAGTAGGATATGACTTAGAACATATCTTTATTGCTGCAGAAAGTCCAGATAAAACGGATGGTGTCTTAGTTTATGAGAATAATTGGAACAACCCAGTACCTTTCATTTTTGAAAGACAACAGGAAAATGTAAGAGTAAGATTCAATTACCCTGGATCTAAAATTATCAATAACTTATCTTCTTTGGAAGGTACAGTAGCTGTAGGTAGTTCTAAAACAATCAATTTTGATATTGATTCTAAAACTCTAGTACATGGTAATAATGTTCAGAACATAGCGATATTTAGTAATGATCCTAACATGCCTCTATCTCACTTTAAAGTGATTGTAGATGTTAATGGTGGCACGGCTGCGGATATTGAATTATCAACTATGGACATCAATTATGGTGGACAATTATTAGGCGGACAATACCTACATATGTTGAATATGTCTAATAAAGGAGATAAAGCTACTTCTATTACTTCTGCATCTTTAGCTGATGGTACATATTTCTCAGTTGATTTTACTGGTGATTTTGCACTGAATCCAAGATCAGGTAAGCAAATGAAAGTTTACTTTAACCCAACAGTTGCAGGTGACTTTACTGATGTTTTAACTTTAATGGACTCAGATGGTAAAGAATATGTAATTAATATTTCTGCAGAAGGTCTTAATCCTCCAGCAATTGATCTTGACGTTACTCCACATACCTATAATTTAAAAGTAGGAGAGTCTACTGAATTTGAAGTAACTGTGAGCAACAAAGATGGTTTGGTAGATTTAGATATTCTTCCAAGAATGGCTTCATGGTTATCTTTAGTAGAAGATGAAGCAATGGTAAGTAATGTTCCTGACTTTGATTACACTTGGAGAACGAACCAAAATGAATTAAAAGGTGCAGTGGATCCTGAAGCGCCAAAATTTGAGTGGATCGATATTATTTCTGAAGAAAACAGAATCAATCACTTTGAAAGTGAAGATGATTTCTGGTGGCAACCTTACGAGTTACCTTGGCCAGTAGAATTCTATGGTAAAGAATACAATGAAATGTGGATTGCTTATGCCGCAGTTGTAGCTTTTGAAAAACCAGGCAATTTATATGATGGTATTTTCAATACAGATTTACCAATGGAAGATGGTATCAATGGTGTGGCCTCATCATTATGGATGTTAGGAGCTTCTAACCCTACAGATGAATCTCCTATTAAAGGTATTTATGCTTACCACGATGATGAAAAAGTAGTAGTTACTCATTCAAGATATCAGCATAATTTTGCATTCTTTGGTGGTTTTGTAACGTGTCAAACTATCTTCTATAGAGATGGAGTAGTTAAGATGCAGTATAAAGTTGAGAATCAAAATGGTGTAGACGGATGGAGTAATAAGACAACAATTGGTCTTGAAAATGCAACAGGAACTTCTGCTTCTAAAGTAGCCTTTGGTTCTGCTATTGTAAAAGATCGCTTTGTTATCGAATATGTTCCTTCACATAAAATGACTATTGCAGCAGGTGAAGAAAAAACATTGAAATTTAAAGTAGATGCTTCTCAATTAATTGATGGTCAATATAACACGAACTTAACTTTCCAAAATATCACTCCAGATAAAGAGCAAATTGCTATTCCTGTTCAATTGAATGTGGAAGGGACAATTATGTTAGGAGCTGATGATGTTGAGTTTGGTGAAGTGGTTGCGGGTGCAAATATTCAGTATACTGAATACTTCAACTTGAAAAACTCAGGTTCTAAAGAGGTCATGATTAATAGCTTCAAATTAAATGATGGAACACAATCTATCGTTGAAGTAAAAGAAGTTGTTGATGGTTTCTGGGGACCACAAATTTTCTGGACAAACATTAACGATCTTTGGAATTTCCCAATGACTGTACACCCTGGTGAAGGTATAGAACTAAGAGCAACAATGACTCCTGTTACTCCAGATGTTATTACTGATGTATTGACATCTGTAGATACTGAAGGTATGGAATGGAATGTGAACTTAGTTGCAAATGCATATGAGCCATCTGCATTCTCTTGGGACGCAATGGATAAGGAGTTTGTTTCTCTTGATCCAAAATATACAGACCAGTTTGCAGTAGTTGTATCTAATGAAGGAGGTAAATCTATTTTAGATTATCAATTAGAAATTGATTTTAATAGAGACGGTGCTCCAATGGCGGTAAACAATAATGGTGATATTCAGTCATTCAGTACTACAACTTCAACTTTATCAAGTTTAAGAAATAAGTCTACTTCAAACGACGATGATTATCATGCAGTTCTTAAGTATGTAGATACTACTATTCCTACAACAGCTGTAGGTTATGGTGGAGATGAGATGTCAGTGGGTACAGCATTTGTTGCTCCAAAAGACGGTTTCAATTTATCACATGTTGAAACTTATTACCGTCCATATGGTAAAGACAATGCTGATATCAGAGTGAATATCTTAGTTGGATCAGATATAAATACTGCAACTGAAGTTTATGAAAATGTATTCACAACAGAAACATTAGGTACTGATGAGGAAGGTGACTTTATCGTTTTTGACTTAGGAGAAGAGATTACTTTCTTCCCAGGTGAAAGATTCTTTGTTGTATTTACTTATTCTCAAGGTGTTGAATATGCTCAAGGTATTGTTGTTGAAGAATCTAGAATTGGTAATACATTCTACATTTGGACTACTGATGGGATCTTAGATATTACAACAGATGCAAATTGGGAAGGATTACGTTGGATGAACAAAGCTATGGCTAAGAATCCAATTACGGGTAGTTGGTTAGAAATTGACTCTGAAGGAGGAGCCTTAGAAGTAGATGCTACTGCAACATTCAATGTATCATTAGATGCTTCCTTTGCAAAGAAAGTGGATAATTATGCAGCAGTAAAAGCATACACTAACGACCCATTCAATCCTGAACTAGAATTCTTAGTTACTTTAAAGAAAAATGCAAGCCCATCTTTTGGTGATGATATTGTATCTTCTTTAGATATGGATGTATTGACTGAAAAAACGATCTCTTTCATGGCAGAGGATAGAGAAGGTCATACTTTTACTTATGGATTAGAATCTCCTACAAACTCAGTTACTGCAACTGAAGTTGATGGGAAATATGAAATTAACATTGCTCCTCAATATGCAGATGGAGATATGTTTAAATTCTCTGTTACTGCCACTGATGAATTAGAAGAGAAAACTATGCATGAGGTTACGGTAAATGTAAACCTTATCAATAGAGCTCCTGAGTTTATTGGTGATGAGGTAGTAAATATAAAAGTTGGAGAATCTACTCAAATGTCTCCAGAAGAATTATTTATTGATCATGACGGAGATGAATTGACATTTGAAATTGCAACATCTGATCATGGTATTGCAGTTGCAACTATGGCAGGTAAATATTTCTTTATGGCTGGTATATCTACTGGTTCAACAGAAGTAGCATTTATGGCAACAGATAAAGATGGTTTATCTACTATCCAAACTGTTGAAGTAAATGTTGGTGGACAAGATAGTCCAACTTCTATTGATCAAGATGTGTTAGTGTCAGAAGTTAAAAACTTTCCTAACCCAGTATTGACAGAAACAACAATCTCATTTAACTTGAAAGAACAAGGGAATGTGAGTGTTGCTGTATACAATATCAATGGTGGAATGGTCGAAAGGCTAAATGTAGGTACAATGGCATCTGGAGTTCAAAAAGTGGAGTACAATGCTTCTAAATTGAATACTGGAATGTACATCTATGCCATCATGGTAGATAATCAATTTGTTGGATACGGCAAAATGATAAAAAAATAATCACTAGAATGGTTAATCTAATGGCCTTCCTACTCTGTGGGAGGGTCATTTTTTTTTAATTACTTTTTTTTGAAGGACAGCAAGTTGATGGATGAATAGAATATCTAAATAGGATATTTTTATTTTTTTAAGTATAATTACGTATAAACTATCTGAACATCTGAGTTCGATCGAAAATATTACTCAGTATAAATGTCAAATTCGCTAACAAATGAATACCAAAATCGACTGTCGATCTTGTCCTAATGAAACTTGCATTATTAAACAAAACGCCTTAGTAGAAGAGGCAGCTCCTTATTTAGAAAAGAAATTAAGTTTGAAGGCTAAAAAAGGTCAACCTTTTATATTAGAAGGGGCTCCTGTTCACGGACTTTATTTTGTGCAAAAAGGTAAAGTGAAAGTGGGAAAGACAGGTATTAATGGAAAAGAACAAATAGTAAGGCTTTGTCATGATGGGGAAATTATCGGACATAGAGGTTTTGGGGTAGGGCAGTTTTACCATATAAGTGCTGTTGCTCTTGAAGATGTTGTACTATGTAATTTCTCTACTGATACCATAAAAGAGATGTTACAAAAAGTACCATCACTTTGCTATTCAATGATGTTATTTTATGCCGAAGAGTTAAATAGATCAGAAAATAAAGTCAAAAAAATAGCACAAATGACTGTGAGAGAAAAGGTTATTGATGCTATACTTTATATGAATAGAAAGTTTGGGCAAAATAAGAATTTATTGAATATTCAATTATCAAGAAAAGAAATTGCCGATTTTGCGGGAACTACAGACGAACAAGTGATAAGGGTAATTTCTTCTTTAAAAAAGGAAGGTGTTTTAACTGCAGTGGGCAAAAAAATTGGAATTTTAGAATTAGATAAACTGAAAAAAGAAATTGCTGAGCATAACTTTTTCTTAGATAGTTAGTTTTCAGCTATTTCTATATTATTTTATAAATAGTATAGCGTATTTTATTGTAAACTGAATTTTTTTTATTAAAATGTGTTTTGTTATTACACTCTACAATGTGTTTTTTAGCTTTACATAAATAGCAAACAATAAGTATGGCAATTTATACGTATCTCCGTGTTTCTACTGTTGCAACTGCAAAATTTCAACAACAGGCAAAAATAAAAGGAAAACCTTTTATAGATAAATGTCCTGTTACCCTACCTTTTATTGAACGTCCTAGAGCTCAAGAATTACTTGAAATGCTTACAGCAGATGATGTTCTTAATATTGGCGATATTGATAAATTAGGAGACAATCCTGTGGATATTCTGAATGGTTTAGAAGCTTTATTAAAAACTGAAGCCGTAATTAATATCCAAAAATTTGGAGTTGAGGAGGTACATGCTAATGCTGGTGTTCAAAGTGTAATTAGTGCTTTGAAAACAGTACTTCATATGAAAGAATATCAAGTACAAGAAAAAACAGTAGAAGGTATTGCAAGAGCCAAAGCAGAAGGGAAATACAAAGGAGGGAAAAAGGGAAGAAAAATGAACTTCGAACGTTGGGCTGAAAGAAATAAAGAGGTAATTGAAGCTTTAGAATCTGGCTTGACAACAAAAGATATTTCCGAATTAACAGGGGTGGGTAAAACACAAGTTTCAAGAGTTAGAAAAAGACTAAGAGAATTTAAAGCAGAACAAACTGTTTTAGATTTATCTACCGATCAAAATGAAACGGGACAACTTCATCAAGAAGAAAAGGAAATAAATAATGAAATAGAATTCGCTTAAATAAATAGGTAACTATTTACCTAAATTTCTAAGTAATGAAACTCTTTATACGTAGGTGTAAAGAGTTTTTTTATGATTTTATCTAATCTATACATGTGATTACGTAAAAAATATACGTACTTATTTTTATAATTAAGTAAAAGTACGTAGTATTGCTCTTGTAATATATCAAATAACTAGGAATTACGTAAAAGATGAAGTCAATCACATCAACAAATGAGAAGGCGACAAAAATTAATTTGTTCGACCTAAGTAGTATCCAGATGCGTACCTTTCACCTAAGCTGGATCGCATTCTTTTTATGTTTCTTTGGATGGTTTTCTCATGCACCATTATTAAACTCAACAATTGGACCTGATTTAGGATTAACTAAAGACCAAAAGATATTGGCATTTATTGCTTCTGTAGGAGTAACTATTTTTGCCCGTTTAGGAATAGGTAACCTATGTGATAAAATAGGCCCAAGAAAAAGTTATATCTATCTATTAATATTTGGATCTATTGTAGTATCAGCATCTTCGTTTGTAACTACATGGGAAATGTATTTTGTTTCTAGGTTAGCCATAGGCGTAATCGGAGCATCGTTTGTCATTACTCAATACCATACTTCTGTGATGTTTGCTCCAAATGTTGTGGGTATAGCAAATGCAACTTCAGCCGGATGGGGTAACTTAGGTGGAGGTGTAACTCAAGCGGTAATGCCTTTGATTGCATCAGGAATGTTAGCATGGGGTTTTGCAGACTCAGAGTTGTCAAAATGGAGACCTGCAATGTTTGTTCCTTCAGCTATTATGTTGGTAGTGGCATTTTTATATTGGAAATACACACAGGATTGCCCTAAAGGTAATTATGTTGATATGCCAGAAGAGCGTCCTCAAGCAAAGAAAGGAGAGAAATCATTATTTATGACTGCAGCTAGTGATAAAAGGGTTTGGATCTTATTTGCTATGTATGCAGGTTGCTTTGGTATGGAATTATTCGTAAACGGTAGAGCAGCAACTTATTATCAAACAAAATTTGCTTTAACAGAAACAGCTGCAGGTGGTATAGCCGCGTTGTTTGGGTTAATGAACTTATTTGCAAGATCTATGGGTGGTTACCTTGGTGATCGTTTCTCTAAGACTGGCGGATTACAAGGCCGTGTAAGATGGTTAGTAATCGTTATGGTAATTGAAGGTGGAGCATTATTGTTATTCTCTCAAATGAATGTACTACCTCTTGCAATAGCTACAATGATATTATTCTCTCTGTTTGTACAAATGGCAGAAGGGGCTACTTTCTCTGTTGTTCCATTTATTAATAAAAAAGCTTTAGGATCTGTTTCAGGTATTGTTGGAGCTGGTGGAAATGTTGGTGCTGTAATGTATGCTCAATATTTATTAAGAAGTGGTTCTTCTTTAGAAGAATGTTTTATGATCTACGGACTAATTGTATCATCAATCGGTTTATTAGGTTTATTAATTAAATTCTCTCCAGAAGATGAGGCATCAGCAATTGCTGAACAGAAGAAGTTAGAAGAATTTGAAAAGCGATTAAGAGAAGAAGAAAAAAATAACTTAAGCAATGATAAGGGTACTGCTGTTGCTTTATAGCAGTCCTTTATCCTCTTAAAGAATAAACTAATTAACAAACAATAAATTTATTTGTGTTCCAAATAACATACTCTTATTATTCCAATAATATGAACAGCAGCTTTCTTCTTTTAGAGGAAAGCTGCTTTTTTTTTCTATAACACTTTATTTAATTTTTTAAACCTCATTCAGCTTTGATAAAACGGCCACCTTAAATTTTATCATTGTTTTTATTATTGTATGCGAAGTTTTAATTATGAATGGGAAAAGTGTTCAGTGCTTTGTTATAAGAGTGATGGGTAAGAATAAATAAAAATAAAAATTGGGCAAAAAAAGAAGGGAACCCGCATCGCGAATACCCTTTCCCCATTACTTAAAGCAAACTATTGTATCTTTTGTAATTAGTTGTCTATCATTTAATTGATATCAACTGTTACTAATATTTTTTATTTCTTATCTTCATATATACAAACGCTAATATAGGGGTAAATAGTTTCAATATTAAAGTTAACTAATGTAAATAAAACGTTTTTTTTCCTTTTTAAATAAATCGTCAAAACTAAATTACACAATATATAGCTGGTGTGTCGTATATATTGTGCAATTTAATAAGTGAAATGTTATAATCCAATTCCTACATACTCTCTTTCGCCATTTGGATAAATTCCTTCGATTAAAATTCCTCCAGACTTACCTCTTAAGGCAATTCCTAGGTCTTCTAAAGTATGTACAGGTTCTCGATCTACGTAAGTTATTATGAAGCCTTCTTTTATACCGGCATTATATAATTTACCATTAGGTACTAATTTAGTGATAGCTAAACCTCCTTTAATACCTAATTCTGATGCTATCTCAGAAGAAACAGGGGCTACTTCAGCACTTAATGCAGCAATAGCTTCACTAGAATTTTTAGGAGCTTTCACTATTTCAGTAGTATTCATAGTATTTTTAAGTTTTACAGTAAACTCTTTCAGTTTACCATTTCTACTTACTTCTACATTTACTTCATCTCCCGGTCTTTTTCTAGCAATGTATTCTTGTAATTCAGAAACAGACTCTACTTCTTCATTATTTATTTTTAGAATAATGTCGCCAGCTTCTATTCCTGCTTCATAAGCGGCACCTTGTGGGCTAACCTCTACTACAGCAATACCTGCTATTTTATCTAGTTTTGCCTCGTCGGCAATTTTCTGATCAACATCTTGAATTTGAACTCCAATTAAAGCTCTTTGCACTGCACCATATTCTCTAAGGTCATCCATCACCTTTTTAACCAGTTCTGAAGGAACAGCAAATGAGTATCCTGTAAATGATCCAGTTTTAGATGCAATTGCAGTATTAATACCAATTAGCGCTCCGTTAAGATCAACTAAAGCTCCTCCCGAATTACCTGGGTTAACAGCAGCATCTGTTTGAATAAATGATTCTACAGATAAATTTGTTTTAGAACGAAGGATATTAATATTTCTCGCTTTAGCACTTACAATACCTGCAGTAACAGTAGAAGTTAATTCATAAGGGTTACCAACCGCAAGCACCCATTCTCCTACTTTTACATTATCACTATTCCCAAATGCTAAATAGTCTAATTTATTTTCTGGTTCAATTTTTAAAAGTGCTAAATCAGTTGTGGGATCGTTACCTACTAATTCTGCTGTATACACATGTTTATCTTCTAGTACTACTTCTATTTTCGAAGCACCATCAATAACATGGTTATTGGTCGCAATGTAGCCATCAGCACTTAGAATTACTCCTGATCCAGAACCTAACTGACCTTCACCACTTCTAGGTTCTCCAAAGAAATCGTGGAAAAAACGAGGCGTATTTTTTGAGGGCCTATTAGAGAAATCAACGTAAGTTTTAATATGTACAACGGCAGGGGTAGCTTTTTCAGCGGCCTTTATAAAGTTCATTCCATCAGGAACAACATAATCTTTACGCTCTGCTGTGTTTTCATAATTAGTGAAAGAGACGCTTTTCTCTACTTTTTCTTTTTGATCTAATTGCTGAGGAGCAAAAAAAGTGGTGTATGCTCCAATTGTAATAACACCGCCCAAAACTGAAGCGGTCATCATAGATAAAAATTGTTTTCTCATGATAAGATAGTCTATAATCTCGTTTTAAATTTAACTAAAGTGTGAATGGTTTTGTTCAACACTTCTTTTGTACACTAGTATTCAGCAAGTAAAACAAACTTTATACAAAAGTATTTACGTTAAATCTTTTTATCATGATAATAGTTAAATTCATAATAAATTTTAACAAACGTTATTTTACAAATTATCATATAAATATGATGACAGGCATCAATTTTTAATTGTAAAAAATACCTCACATTTGTATTATCATAAACAACAAAGCTTTACAAACTTATGTTTTAAGGCGGTTTATGGTGATTCTAATACTTTTAATAAAAGTATTGTTATAGAACTGAGAGTTTCTGTCCGAAAGGGCAGATAAATTTTCATAGTGTTTAAAGTTTGGGTGTAAATTGAAACAGGGCTCGTTTATTAGCGAGCCTTGTTTTTTTGTTTAATTTTTTTTGTCACATTGTCCGATACCAAATATTGACAAATTGACACGGTATAAGACAGAATGATCTTTTATCTTTGTAATTCTACTTTAAGCATTGATTTTGAACATTGTAGAATAAAATAAATTTTATTGAGATAAATGTTAACCTTACCATCTAAATTGATTCATTTAAAATCAGAAAAAGATTTAGATAAATTAATGGATAAACACACTAAAGTGATCCTTGATTTTTCTACAGATTGGTGTCCGCCATGTCGAGTAATGGAGGGGACAGTTGCTAACTTATCTTTTGAGTTGGAAGGAAAAGCAGTTGTTATTAAAATTGATCCTGAAAAGTTTAAACATTTAGGTGATCAATATAAGATTAAAGGAATTCCTTATTTTATCGGAATTACTAATAAAAAAGTAACTGGTAGAGCACATGGTATTGTCCCAATCCATCAATTAAAAAATATGATCAATGAATAATTTTTTTAACATGTTATTAACATGGCTTGAAAAACAATATTCACGAAAACGTACACTTCACAATGGATGTTGTACAGCTTCGGTCAAACGTTTTGAAAAAGACATAAAAAAAACCATAGCCTAAGCTATGGTTTTTTTATGGTCTGAAAATATCTACTTGAAATCAAATGCCCACATTCTGTTTCGTGATAGTTGACTGTCGCTTTATATTCTTGTTTTCCTTTTATATGAGGATCTTTCTTTATCACTACATGATGGTTTTTAGGTAAATAACCCACTTTTGTCATTTTACCTTCAATCATCTTATAAATAGGAGCTTTTCCTTTTGTTTTTACTTGATGTTCATCATGTGCCATTGTCATAAACGAGATGAAAATGGAGGTGATTATGAATAAAATTGTTTTTTTCAGCATGGGTCTATGGTTTTTTATTTGGTATTCGTTTAATACAAAAATACGTGTATTCTTTAAGTATTGATTCAGATAACATTGTTCTTAACTCCTTTTTAACACTACATAAAACGTTCATTTTCTAGGTTATCAATAAACTCAATGATGTGTTTTTTGAATTTCTTCTTATTCTTCCATTTGTTTCTACTGTAGAATCTCCCAAAATTCCATCCCTTCTTTTTTAACTCAATAGGGAAGTAGCCATGTGCTTCTTTGGTAGAAATAAATTGATGATAGTTTTCATCATCAGTCATCAATAATCCTATTGGAGTTTCTTTCTCCATCACTGTTAAGGCAGAAAAAGGCATCATCTCTAAGGTATCTGTATTTTGAATAATATCTTCTTTAAGTGTTTTGCCATATTTCCATTGCTCATCAACAAAGCTTGATGGTTGATATCCTTTTTCTCCTACTTCGAAGGCAAAGTGTAAGAATTCTTTCAACATTTTTGGTCCTTCGTTTTTAGTTTCTTCAGTTTTTAATTGATGAGCCAAGATACTGCTAAAAACATACTCTTTCTTTCTTGCTCTTGTAATGGCTACATTCAATCTTCTTTCTCCTCCTTCTTGATTGAGTACACCAAATTGTAAGTTAAACTTCCCTTTTTCATTAGGTGCGTAGGTTACCGAAATTAAAATATGGTCACGCTCATCACCCTGAATGTTTTCAATGTTTTTTACAATCGTATCTTTTGGCCAATTGATATTGATTCTATCCATGATTTCCTGAATCAATTCTTGTTGTTTATGATTGAAAGTGATGATACCAATACTTGTTTCACCATCATCTACCAATTGTTTGGCCTTTTTAACTACTGCAACGGCCTCTTCTTGATTAACCCCTTTTTTCCACACTCCATCTTCAACATGATGAAATGAAATACCATTGTCCTTTTTATCCATCTTATCAAAGAATGGAATAAAACGCAGTTTATTTTTATAGAAATATCGATTAGAAAAATCTATTAAATCAAAGGATTCACTTCTGTAGTGACCCATCAAATAATGTTCTGAAAGAAATTGCTTGCCTAAATCTAAAAGTGAATCTACTTCAAGGGCTGGATCAAGGTCAAATTCTTCATCTTCTTCCCATCTTGGTTTATACAAATCAAAAGGAGGTAATTGTTGTGAGTCTCCTAAAATTGCCACTTGAGTACCTCTGTACATGGCAGGTATACCTTTTTCTGCAAAACATTGTGAGGCTTCATCGAAGATCACTAAATCGAAAAATGGTATAAGAGGGAAAATAGCGGATGCAGCTTCTGGCGAAGTCAACCAACATGGGAGTAAATCGAGTATTTCATCTTGAAATTTATGGAACGATTTTCTTAAAGGCCAAATCGATCTCTTTTTATTGACTTGATGATACAGGTCCCTGTAAGTCACTCGATTATTTAATCTATTGTACTCCACCTTATCATATGTTCTTTCTTTTAATCTCACTAAGGTCATGTCATTAGCAATAGACCTTTTCTCTAAAATGGCTTCTTGAAGGTTCTCTTCTAGTTGCTCTAAAGCACCATTGGAGACAATTCTAAGAACAGGGTGTTTGGTTTCAATATGATAAAGCCAACTTATATTGACACTGTTATCAAAATATTCTAAAACTTCTTCTACAGAGTGTTTATGTACTCCATCCATATGTCCATCAATGAGCCTTAATGCTGCCCATTCATGAGGAGCAAACGATTCTTTAAGCGCATCAAATCGGCATATCTCATCAAAATCTTCTTCGAGAGTTTCTTTAAATTTATCTATATCAACCTTATTACTAAGGATGTCTTCAATCTCTAAATGCGATAAATATTTTTCCCATCGCTGCCTTATTGGAGGAATTTTATTGATGGTTTTAAATAAGATATCAATTTTCGTCCAAAGCTCATCATAACTAAAATTATACAGTTCAATAAATTGAACACTTGACCTTAAAGAAACATATATTTTCCTTGCTTCAATGGCTTTAGATCCAGCTTCAAACCATTCTTCCCAAGCCTCTTGATGCAGTTCTTCTGGAAACTCCCTTAACCATTGATATTTTTTCATATCATTTTTTTGATGGGTTAAGTTCATTCTATTTTCCAGTCGATCTCTAAGCTGTTGCAGCCCCTTAATAGTATTGGGTAACTGATTTTTATCTAATAAATCAAGTATTAATTTCTTGTGTTTAGAAAACTGCCATTTGATAATCATTAGAGGATTAGAACGATTTCGAATAGCATCGTTTACCCATTGGATTACCTCACCTAATTCTTTATCTGTAACAGTACTTTCTATAGGAGTACCTTTGTGAGAAAACGAACTCATGCAACCTCTATGATGATTGTTCCAATCTTGAATGGTTGGTACACGTCCTCTTTTCTTGATCATCGCATTGAACATCTTATAAGTCAGAGGATCAGAAATGATCTGCATGAATTTATTAACTTGTTCTTCCTGTTTGCTAATCCATAGACACTCATCAAAAGAAAGTTCTACTTGTATATTTTCTTTAATTTGATGGATGATTTCATCTCGGAAAGGAATAATTTTATCTAAGATGTCGATCATCTCGGTAAGAGCATTACTTTCAAAATGATTGAAAGGAATACGATCTTTCCATATATAATCTTCATGATCTAGAACTCTTGCAAATTCTAGATAAGTCTTTAATCTCTTTTTATATTCTACTACCTTTTCTAGTTCAAATTGTTGATAACAACCTTTTAGATGAGTGTGAGGTGATTTAAGGTTACATCTTAAATACAATTCTTTGGCAGATACACCACATTCTTGTGTATCAAAAAGAGCAGTTCTAAATTCGTCTAATTGAGTTAAAGCACTGTCAATTTGTTTTGACCGAAGTGCAAAATTTCGTTCAAGCTGCATAGCACCTAAACTATTATTGTCTTCTTTGAATTTATCTAAAGCATCAATTTGATCTTTTATTTTTTGATAAATATATCCTCTATCATATCGATGATCATGTACCATCGCACAGAAGGTTCCCAGTTGGATTTGTTTCATCCTTTGGTAGACAACATCCAAAGCGGCACGTTTCTGTGATATGACCAATACATTTTTACCACGAGTAGTAAAATCAGCAATAAGATTACAGATTAACTGAGATTTACCACTACCCGGAGGGCCTTGTACAATTACAGAGTGTCCTGCTTTTATCTCTTTCACTACCTTTTCCTGGGAAGCATCCATCGGATAAGGAGATAATAATTCTTCTTCTTGATGTGCTTTTCCACCAAAAGTTTCTGATAGACCTAGTTCATCTAAATGATCTTCTGTATTTCCAAAAAACTCTTCAAGATCTTTGATGGCATAATTTTCTAACAAATTGTCATAATCGGGCATTAAATAAGAGTCCGATTGAGGAAAAATGCCAATTAAAGCTTCCGAGAAAATTTTCATCTGCCCTTCTCCATACTCATCTATAAAGTGAGCTTTCTTTAAGTGTTCAAACTCTTTGATAAACTCGCCAAAAGTATCTTGATTAAAATTGAGTTCTAGACTAGAATCTTCGAGGGTATGATATAATTTGGTTAAAAACTCCTGAGGATCTTTCGGGAATTCCTCGAAAGTCATTTCTAAAAAATCATCAGAGAAGCGTACATTATTATGATGTGAAATAGCAAGAAGTAAGGTTTTATTAAAAGTAACCTCTGTATCTTCTCTCAATTGAAGTATCCAATTGTTATTATCTACCACTAAACGAATAGGGAAAAACAAAAGAGGGCCGCGCAAATTACCGCCCGTCATTAAACGTCCATGTACAAAAGGGTACCCGAGAAACAAGTCATGACGACCGCCTTCTTCGAGAACAAACTTAGCGGTTTTACCCACTTTCCTTAATTGAGCACTTGCTTTATTCGCTTGAGCATCTCTACTATCTGCTATTGGGCAAATAGGAATGTTCTTTTTTCCTCGAATTAATTGTTGAATTATTTCGACCGAAGGTACATTTAAGAGGTGATCTAAATGAGCAAGATCTACATACTGACCAGTATAAGCTTTAGGCAGATACAAAGATTTATTTCTAGCAGATAGATTAGCTAATCTTTTTTGGTAGGTCTTTAAGGTCTTTTGCACAGTTTACTTCAATTTTTTTGTTCAATTTAGAATCTTTTCAACAGAGAGGAATAAATTCAATACTCAGTTTTAAAAAAATGCAAATTAAATAGGGGAATAAGTCAACACTTACCACCTTTGCAGAATCAGATTCATATTTGTATTCAAGATAAGCATTGATAAATAAAAAACGTAATGGATAACAGGAAGAAAAATATATTTTATTCAATATTTTTATTTGCGTTCATCGGTTTGACCTATTTGTACAGATCTTACAACGAACCAAAAGCAACACATTTTCATGTGAGAGGGACCACTTTTGGAGTAGTACCTTACAATGTAAAATATATTGACGAGGAGGGAAGAACATTAGATGCGGAAATCAAAAAGGTATTGGCAGATTTTAATCAATCCCTTTCTACATATATTCCATCTTCAGAAATATCAAGATTTAATTCTGGAACATCATTTAGTTATGAAACTAACTTTTTCTATCCTGTATTGAAAGAAAGCAAAGTTATTTATGATATTTCAAATGGAGCTTTTGATCCAACAATTCAGCCTTTAGTAAAAGGGTGGGGCTTTGGACCAGGAAAAACACCTACTATCAAAGAGTCTGAAGTAGATTCTATTTTACAATATGTAGGTTTTGATAAATACATCACCTTTGATGAAAAAACGGTGACAAAATCTAGAGAAGGTGTAGAATTAGATTTCTCTGCTATTGCTAAAGGATACGCCGTAGATGTTGTAGCAAAATTGCTAGACGATAAAAATATCGTCAAATACATGGTGGAAATTGGTGGTGAAGTAGTTTGTAGAGGACATAATGAAAAAGAAAACGTATGGAAAATAGGGATTGATAACCCTCGTTTTAAAGAAGGTAACGGAGAAGCCCTATCTGTGATTGTATCTTTAGATAATAAAGCATTAGCAACCTCAGGAAATTATAGAAACTTCTATGTAAAGGACGGTAAGAAATACGCTCATACTTTAGATCCAAGAACAGGTTATCCAGTACAACATAGTCTATTAAGTGCCTCGGTATTTTCTTCTTCATGTATGGCGTCTGATGCTTATGCTACTGCCTTTATGGTAGCAGGATTAGAAGAGGCTATCAAGATAGTTGAAACTCAAAAAGATTTAGAAGCTATTTTAATTTATGATGATAATGGCGAGATGAAAACGTATGTTTCTAAAGGAGCAGAAGCTTACATTCAATAGTCATTAGGAACTAAGTTTATATAAAATAATTTTAAGGAGATTATCTCATGAAACGATGAGGTAATCTCTTTTTTTTAATTGACATTTGGTGCTATTTTTCAAACTAGTTTCGCGTCACAAGGAGTGTAAATTCGGTATCTATTTCTTACTACTTACTATCTAAAAAAACGAGCGTTGCTTAACATTTCACATTTTTCACTTTTCACTTATAAATTCTAGTTTCATTGAAAAACCTCTCAATTGCATCAAAAACAGCCCCTATAAAAAAATAAGCACAAACCTTTGATATTTTTGAATCCATCCAAAAATCGATTTCTTCCTAGATTTGTAAAGTGATCAACCATTTATGGGGTAAACTAAAGTATGCAAATGAAGAATTTTTTTTTAAGTCTATTCTTGGCTATAACAAGTTGGGGATGTAATCAGACGGTATCAACTCAAAAAGAAAAAGAAGATAAACCTAATGTGATAATCATTTATGCTGATGACCTAGGGCGAGGTATATTAGGTAAATATGGTCAGACAAAAATTGCTACTCCTAATCTAGATAAATTAGCACTTCAAGGAAAAACGTTTACCAATGCATACGGTTCAAATGTATGTTCGCCTGCAAGAGCATCTCTTCTTACTGGATTAAATAATGCGAAGGCACCAGTACATACACCAGGTGGTTTAGTGTGTGAATTAGAGGCTGGAATTATCGATCAAGCTACTTTTGATAAGAAAATTTATAGAAAACATAATGAGGGCTATTATTACATTGGTGAGATGGCCAAAAGTGCGGGATACCATACATCTTACATTGGTAAATTGGGGTTTGGTTATTCCGATACAAAAGAAATGATTGATAGTTATGGTTTTGATTATCACTGTGGGTTATATGATGCTGTTTTATGTTGGAGTTTTTATCCCCCTCATTATAGATTGAATGGAAAGAAAATTCCTATTCCCAATAATCCGAAGTTAAGCAAAAGAGAACCTATTTGTCCTTTGGTAGGAAAGGAAAACATGACGTACAGCGAAGATATTTGGTTAGAACATGCTTTAGATTATCTAGAAGAAAAGAAAGACGATCCTTTCTTTATGATTTATGCCACTCAATTACCTCATGGTCCCGCTTCTATTGCTCCGAAAGATTTTAAATATAAAGATCAAGAGGGGTGGACAAAACAAGAGAGAGTATATGCTTCTATGATCAATAAATTGGATGAGTCGGTTGGGGCTATGCTCACCAAATTAGAAGAATTAAAAATTGCAGATAACACTGTTATCATCTTTACCAGCGATAATGGACACGAAATCCAATCTTATACTACCGTTAACCCTCAATACAAAGACCCTGATATTGTCTACGATTATGAATCAAACTCTTTTGATCAGTCAAAAGTAAAACCGAATAAAGAACAAATGTATTGGGATGGTCATCAAAGAGGAGAAGATATCTTTAATGGTACTTTAGGTCGCAGAGGGATGAAAAGATATAATTTTGAAGGAGGGCTGAACATTCCTTATATCGTTAAATGGCCTGGAATGGTAAAGCCTAATTCAGAAAGCAATTTGATGATTGCCGACTACGATATTATGGCCACAGTATCTGATATTATAGGAGGGGAAATGAAGCCAAATGACGGAATTTCTATTCTTCCTACATTTTTAGATCAAGATGATCAAAAAGAACACGATTATGTCTTCTTTAAATGTACAACGGGGTCAGCACAAGATGTGATTATTAAAGATGGATGGAAACTAATTAATGAGCTAGATACAAAAAATAGTGACTATACAACTAAAGAGAAGATCTACTCTTGGGCTTTATATAATCTAAATGATGATCCATTTGAGAAACAAGATTTAGCGTCTCAGTTCCCCGAAAAAGTAGAAGAATATCAAAGATTAATTGATAAAGAAAATAACGCTAAGGTGTTGTACAAATAATTGAAGATGATAAAATCAATATTAAAATTCGTATTTGGCTTGTGTCTGCTATCAAATGCATCTGCTCAAAATGATAAGCCAAACATCTTATTAATAAATGTAGACGATTTGGGCTGGAGTGATGTTGGTTACCATGGAAATGAAATTTACCATACACCAAATATCGATCAGTTAGCTAAAGAAAGTATATCTTTTATAAATGGTTATGCAGGTGCTGCCAATTGTGCTCCATCACGTGCTTGTTTGATCACAGGACAAACCACAACAAGACATGGAATCTCAACGGTAGGATCATCCAATAGGGGAGCGCCTTTTACTAGAAAGTTGAATGGAATACCAACTAAGACAAAGTTGAAAGCAGAGGCCTTAACTATGGGTTCAATTTTAAAAGAACACGGTTATCAAACGGCTATGTTTGGAAAATGGCATGTAAGTGATGATGCCCGCGATATGGGGTTTGACTATACAATTGCAGGTGGGCATAAAGGTCAACCCAAAAGTTATTTCAGTCCTTATAAAATGTTCAATATTGAAGATAAAGAAGAGGGAGAATTTCTGACGGATAGATTAACAAATGAAGCAATTCACTATCTATCGGATGTAAAAAATAAGGAACAACCTTTCTTTTTGTACTTACCATTTTTTGCTATCCATACTCCTTTTATAGGAAAACCCGAATTGATAGAAAAATACAGAGGGAAGAAGTTTTCTGATGGACATAAAGCCAATCCTGTTTATGCAGCATTAGTAGAAAATACCGATTGGAATGTAGGACGATTATTAACTGCCTTAGATCAATTAGGTTTAACAGAAGATACCATCATAATTTTCACTTCTGATAATGGAGGAATTTATACCTATTCTCATCAATTGCCACTAAGGGCAGGGAAAGGTTCTTATTATGAAGGAGGTATCAAAGTGCCAACTCTTTTTAAATGGAAAGGGCATTGGAAAGCTGGAGTTGAAGTGGATACTAGAGTAACACATTTAGATTATTTACCGACACTTTTAGATTTGATTAACGTAGAAACTCCAGATAATTATCCTTTAGATGGACAATCAATCAAACCATTAATAGAGGGGAAAAAGAAGTTTGATCATGATCGTGAAATCGTATTTCATTTTCCTATTTACCTTCAAGCCTATACCAAAGGAGGCGACGATGCTCGTGATCCTCTATTTAGAACTCGACCAGGATCAGTTATCATCAAAGGAAACTGGAAACTACATTACTATTATGAAGACCAAGGAATGGAGTTATATAATTTAGATAAAGATATTTCTGAACGTAATAACTTGGTGGAAAAGTATCCTAAAAAGGCGAAAGCTATGTATAAATTGCTTCATAAATGGCTAATAGAGCGCGATGGGAAGGTTCCTACAGAGGTGAACTCTGAATATGATGCAGTGAGAGAAAGAGAGGAAATTGAAAAGCATATTTAAATTAAAAATGAACAACGTGAAATTGTTCGTGAGGGGAAGAACATTAACGGCAGAGGCGAGATAAAGAAGTAGGTACAATAAACAGACAACAAATTTTTTAACGATGAAACGATATTTATTACTGTTGTGTATGGGTGTTTTATGTTCATGTACAAACCAAAAGTCACGATATACTAATTTTCAACCTGGTCAGGTTTGGGAAGACAATAATGGTCAACATATTAATGCACATGGCGGTGGTATTCTATATCATAGTGATACTTATTATTGGTATGGCGAACATAAAATTGAAGGACATAAGGGAAACACTGCTCAAGTGGGAGTGCATGTGTACTCCTCAAAAGATTTATACAATTGGAAAGATGAAGGTATCGCTTTGGAGGTAGATTCCTTAAATCCTGCTGCTGATATTGCAAGAGGATGTATAATTGAACGTCCTAAAGTGATTTACAATCAGAAGACAAACAAATACATTATGTGGTTTCATTTAGAGTTGATAAGTCAAGGTTACAATGCAGCTCGATCTGGTGTTGCCGTTTCAGATTCACCCACAGGTCCATTTACTTATTTAAAATCTATGAGACCTAATAAAGGACATTGGCCCCTTAATGTTGAAGATTTTCATAAGAAAGCCGTAGCTGATACAATCAAATCAGCTTATTGTGGTGGTAAAGAATGTTTACCGAACCATCCTGATTCTTTGAACCTTTTGGGGAGGGATTTTGAAGGAGGGCAAATGGCAAGAGATATGAATTTGTTTGTGGATGATAATGGTAAAGCCTATCATTTATATTCTTCAGAAGAAAATAGCACTCTACATATCGCAGAACTAAGTGATGATTATTTATCGTATACAGGAAACTATGTGAGAGTTTTTCCTAATCGCTATATGGAAGCTCCAAGCATCATGAAAACATCAAATGGGAAATACTATTTTATAGGATCAGATTGTACAAGTTGGAATCCTAATCCAGCTCGCTTGGCCACCGCTGATCACATTTTTGGTCCATGGACTGAATTAGGAAACCCTGTTGTCGGAACAGAAGATCAAAAAGCCACAACTTTTGAATCTCAAAGTACTTATATTTTACCTATTCAAGGAAAGAAAGATGCTTTCATTTTTATGGCAGATCGTTGGAGACCTAATAATGCGATTGATGGAAGGTACATTTGGTTGCCCATTCAATTTGAGAATGGAGCGATTAAGTTAGAATGGAAAGACCAATGGAATGTATCAGTTTTTAATTAAGAATATCTATTTGATGTATGAAAAATAGAATCAGATATTTCGCTCTCGTTATACCATTCACCTTTCTTTCTTGTATCAATGGTAAAACAAGTACCAATAAAGAATCTACGGAACCGCTTCCTAATATTGTTTATATACTTTGTGATGACGCTGGTTGGGGTGATTTAAGTTGTTATGGTCAAGAGAAATTTTCAACTCCGAATATTGACGCATTGGCTCAAGGAGGAATGAAATTTACGGATCATTATGCTGGAAGTAGTGTATGTTCTCCATCAAGGACTACTTTATTTACAGGGTTACATACGGGACATTCACTAATACGAGGTAATAAAGAAGTTTTTCCTGAGGGCCAACATCCTCTTCCAAAGAATGCTTTTACCATAACAAAACTGTTGAAAGAGAAAGGGTATGTTACAGGAATGTATGGTAAATGGGGTTTAGGTTATCCCCAATCAGAAGGGGCTCCGAATAATCAAGGTTTTGATGAGTTCTTTGGATATAATTGTCAGCGTTTGGCACATACTTATTTTCCAATGTATCTAAGGTATAATGGAGAAAAAGTACTACTTGATGAAAATTATAATGATGCTAAAAACGAATATGCTCATGCTCTTATTCATCAAAAAGCTTTAGAATTTATTGATGAACAAAACGAAGAAACTCCTTTCTTTTTGTATTTGCCATATACAATTCCTCATGCAGAAATGTTAGTGCCAAATGATACAATTTTTGAAAGGTTTAAGCAGCAATACACTGGAAGTCCTTTTGTTGATAAAAAGAATACAGATGAACAATGGGATCAAGAAAAAAGATTTATTCAAGGTGTTTATGGAGATCAAGAATACCCAAGGGCTGCATTTGCAACGATGATGACTTATTTGGATCGTTCTGTTGGAGATATAATGAAAAAACTTCAAGATAAAGGATTGGAGGAAAATACCATTGTGATGTTTAGTTCTGATAACGGACCGCATATTGAAGGTGGAGCAGACCCTTATTTCTTTAATTCCTTTGGACCATTTAGAGGGATTAAAAGAGATCTTTACGAAGGTGGAATTCGAGTGCCAATGATTGTAAGCTGGAAAGGTAAAATAAAAGAAGGATCAGAAACGAATCATCCATCTGCGTTTTGGGATGTTTTACCAACTATAGCAGATTTGACTAAGACTACAATTTCTGAAGATCAAAATATTGATGGATTATCATTTTTACCTACTTTATTAGGGCAGGGAAATCAAAGAAAACATGAATATATGTATTGGGAATTTCATGGTATGGGTGGTAGAGTAGCTACAAGATTTGACCATTGGAAAGGCGTTCAATACCAATTGAATCAACCAGGAATTTCAAAAATAGAGTTGTTTGATTTATCTAAAGACCCTAAGGAAGAAAATAATATAGCAGACTATCATCCTGAAATTGTAGAAAAAGTAAGACAGATTTTTGAAACTGCGAGAACTAAAAATCCAGATTTTAAACTCCCAGGAGAAACTCTTTGACATAAAAAGTTTTGAGGTTTTTCAAGTGATAAGTGAAAAGAGGGGTGTGAAAAATCATCTATCATTTGGCATCAATGACACATCACTTATCATTGATGTCTGCTCAATATTTTATTTAAGAATAAACTCACTTGGAGCCACATCAAATTTATTTTTGAAGGCATAAGAAAACTTAGCCATAGACTTATAACCACATATTCTAGATACCTCTGTAATGGTCTTATTTTTTGCAGACAATAGAATTTTTGCTTGTTCTAATCTATAGTTTTGATGAAATCGATGGATAGTTGTTCCAAAGACCTTTTCGAAATCTCTTCTTAATTTTGAGACTGAAAAACCATATTGCTGAGCAATTTCTTCTAAAGAAGGTGGTTGTTCTAAAGAGCCAATCACTTGATCTTTGATTTTAAAAAGAGCTTCTAAATCTTGTTGATGAACGTAATTATCATTGGAGATATTTCTATTTAATATGCGTTGATAAAATATTCCAATTAATTCACTCACTTTAGCAATGATAAAAGCATTCTGAACAGGTATGGGTTGGTTGTTCTTTTCTTTAATTTCAAACATTTCTTTCAATAATAAATGTCCTTCTAAAGGAGTATTATCGAACATAATCCAAACCTTATCTCTATCGAAAACATTACCAAAATAGTCTTCGAATTTTAAGAAATTACTCAACAAAATTTCTTTCGATATTCTTACACCTACCCATTGATGGTTTTGTCCTTTTTCGACATTAAGTTCTACGGTCAAGGCGGTATCGAAAATAGCCATCCCTTCCTTTAATGTAGTTCCATTTTTTAAGAATTGATCACTTTTTAAAAAGTCACCTTGGTAAGAGAAACGAAAGCATAAATGCCTATTCCCTTCTTCATTGCCATAAAAAATGATCTTATGATCTTCACTAAATTTGAATGAATTAATAGTGATTTCAATGCCATCAGTCAATCGGATATATCGAATTTCGGCTTTAAAAGAAGGGTGGTTTAATTGATAAGATTGTTCAAGAATCTCACCTCCATAAGTTGTTTTTAATTGTTGCATTAAATGCAATACACTTCCTTCTTGAATTTCTATACATGGTGATGGCATGATGGTATAGATTGAATTTTGATATAAAAAGCAATATCCTACTACTTGGTTTAATAAGTAGTAGGATGAAAGCTATTGAACTAAACTAATATAAATATAAATTGATAATATAGTTACTTATCAAACTCTTTTTTCATCTCTTCCAAGTCTGTCATGAACTTCTTCATTCTAAATGTGTCGTAACCTAAGTTCGAAACA
>NZ_JRYR02000001.1:2109529-2110898 GCF_000807855.2 Flammeovirga pacifica | reverse complement strand
TCTTCTCTTCCAAGTATGAACTTCTTCATTCTAAATGTGTCGTAACCTAAGTTCGAAACATCGTAAGCAGTCGGCAAACCCGCACTTGTCTACACCAACTATTTAACAGGCAGTATCTAGTCTAGTCTGTCATTCTTCATTCTAAATGTGTCGTAACCTAAGTTCGAAACATCGTAAGCAGTCGGCAAACCCGCACTTGTCTACACCAACTATTTAACAGGCAGTAGTTCCTCTATTGTATTGATAGGGTAATCATCAATAATCTCAAGTGTATTTTTCAGCCATTGATAGGGTTCTACGTCATGCATTTTTGCTGTAGCGAAAAAGGAATAAAACATTGCAATTTGTGCAGCACCTTGTTCATTACCTGCAAACATATAGTTTTTTCGACCTATTGCAAGTGGTCGGATTTTATTTTCGATAGGGTTATTATCAATGAGAAGTTCACCGTTCTTGAGATATTCACGTAATCCTTTTTCATGATTGAGAAAGTAAGTAATAGCTACACCAATATCAGTTTTAGGTAATACCTTTTGCTCCTTTGCCCATTGGAAGAGCTTATTAATAATTGGAGTAGCATATTTTTCTCTCTCTAATTGAATTTCTTCTGCTTTTGTATCTGGTTGAAACGTTTTTTCTAATTCATAGAGCTTTGAGATAAGGTTAACTACTTCGGAAGCGGGTTTATAGCCCCCTTTATAGGCCTTAAAAAAGTATCGACGTGCGTGTGCCCAACAATTTAAATGTGTAATTGCTGTAGTGTTTTCAAAATAATCATACCCTTTATAACCATCGGTTTGGGCATAACCTTTAAAATCTCCAAGGTGTTCTTTCAGATATTTCCGATCTCTTCCATTGGCATAATGAATGGAAAGAATTTTTTCTTTTGGATCCAAATAATACCACATATAGCCTTGGTGTGCTTTCCCTTTTTTACCTGTTCCCATTACTTTAATGGTAGATTCATCCATTTGAAGGTAGTTGCTCTTCTTTATTTTCTGTGATAATAGTTCAAATAAAGGCGTTAGTTTGTCTGCAACCTTCTTTTGTAAATCGATCAGCGTTGTATTTTTCAGATAGACATCTTGTCTTTCAAACTGCTTGATGAAGCGATGGATCGGAATGTGATCTACAAATTTACTGATGATCATCTGAGCGGCTAAACTTGCTGATGCAATAGATTTAGGGAAAGGCAGATGAGAAGGTAAAGCCGACTGACTAAATACACTATCTCCATTTTCCTGTTCTTTGACGTAGCGAGGTCTAATGATTCTTCGAACATACAAACGTGCGGGTTCACACTCAAGCACTTCCGTAATATCTTCACCTACTTTACGCCACCCTTTTAAATCATGCTCAGGTTCAATAA
>NZ_JRYR02000001.1:1295880-2109263 GCF_000807855.2 Flammeovirga pacifica | reverse complement strand
TCTTCTTTTCTTGACATAATTGTTGTGTTTGATTATGTCGTAAAATTAATGCGTGGGATTATAGGATGATAGATGGAGTTGCCCGACTGCTTACGAAACATCTACTTGGAAGCCCATTTGGAAAGGATACCCTTCGATAGTACCTAAGAATTCTTTTACCTTAGAACCAGCAGGTACCATTACCCACATTTGATCAACCAACCAACGGAAGTACATTTCAGATTCGAATTTTGCAGTTTCGAATGGGTCAGATCTTAGGTTAGTAACTGTAGGCCATGCTGTGCTCTGACGAACTGCAGTACGGAAGTTACCTTCTAATTGAGTAAATGATATTTTTAAATCATCCATACGAATGGCATCAAATTTACCGTTTTGAGCAAAGTAGTAGATTTCGTGACGAGGACCTTCTTCTACTTTACCTTCAAAGAAAGGTTTGAAGTTATAACCATCGAAGTGAACTCTCCATTCCTTTCCATTCGCTTCAAATCCTTTTTTACCATCAGCAACAATGTCGTTGTAACCAGCTGCGGCAGCTAAAGTAGGTAACCAGTCTTCATGAGACATGATTTCATTATATTCTGTACCTGGCTTGATAACTCCTGGCCATCTAACTACCTGCGGTACTCTCATACCACCTTCATAAGTAGTTCCTTTTTCACCATGGAATGGAGATGTACCACCGTCAGGCCATGTAAATTTCTCAGCACCATTATCCGTAGAGTAAACTACAATTGTATTATCATCTACGCCTAATTCTTCTAATAAGTCAAGAAGAGTTCCTACTTGCTTATCATGTTCAGCCATACCGTCAGGGTATAAACCGTAGCCAGTAACACCTTTTGATTCAGGCTTTAAACGAGTGTGCAAGTGCATTCTTGATGAGTTGAACCAAACAAAGAAAGGTTCGTCTTTTTCAACGGCATTAGAAATAAATTCAGTAGTAGCATCTAAGAATTCATCATCCACAGTTTCCATACGTTTTTTAGTCAAAGGACCCGTATCAGAAATTCTACCATCAGCATAAGTGTGAAGCACACCTCTTGGTCCCCATTTTTTTCTGAATTCAGGATCTTTTGGATAAGAATCCGATTCTGGTTCTTCTTCTGCATTCAAATGGTAAAGATTACCAAAGAATTCGTCGAAACCATGGTTAGTAGGAAGGTGTTTGTCTTGGTCTCCTAAGTGGTTTTTACCAAATTGACCAGTTGTGTAGCCTTTTTCTTTAAGCACATCTCCGATAGTTGGAGCCCAATCTGGAATACCATGATCAGAACCCGGCATACCAATAGTTAATAATCCGGTTCTAAATGGATGTTCCCCTGTGGCAAATGCAGACCTACCAGCTGTACAAGATTGTTGTGCATAATGATCTGTGAAAATAGCACCTTCATTAGCGATTCTATCAATGTTTGGAGTTCTATATCCCATCATACCTCTGTTGTAAGCAGAAATATTCCAGAATCCGATATCGTCTCCCCAAATTACAAGAATGTTAGGTTTTTTATTGCTTTTTTTCTTTTGTGCCAGTCCTACAAAAGAAATAGTAAGTGTAAGTAAAAGTAAAGTGATCTTTTTCATTTTAACCTCTATATGTAAACATTTCGTTTCATCAGAATTTCTGATTCATAGATTAAAAAACGATAGATTGTACCACTTGATATTACTTTTGTGTTCAGAACTTTTACCAAGATGTTCAAAATATAAAAGGTCATTTGATGTTTGTATCAAATGACCTTTTATAATGTAAAATGGATTGAATTATTGAGCTATAATATATTTATTGATGTAAGGGTATTTATCTTTTTCTAAACCTAGTAGTAAGATAGATAGCACTTCAGTCAATACAGCTAAAAAGAATAAACTACCATTATCTCCATTGACCTCAATACCTAGAATTGTTAGGTGCATTAAAATGGCTCCACCAATAATACCTAAAGTCAATAAATTACCTATCCAAGAAGTTCTAGGGATTAGAATTAGGATACTTGCAATCAATTCTAAGGTACCAATACCAATTCTACCAAAAGGTTCCATACCCACTTGTGTGAAAATATACACACTATCAGGATGAGCAGTAAATTTAAATCTTAAGGTCTGAACGAGAATAATAGCGATAGTAATTTTTAATATTAATACTAATATTTTTTTATACTTTTCCATAGTGTCGATAATTTTGGGTTATTATTATTAAGACAAATATCCGAAAAGAAGAGTTTATCAAGTGTGAAGAAGATCACAAAGAGTAGTTTTTTTACAATTAATTTAAAACGGTCCACCAATCACATAGAACATCATTTCTACCCATTTCTATTACTTTACCAATTTGTGCAGAAAATGTTGTTAATCCTTTTTGGCGGGCTTCATGTGTAAATCGTTCAATAGGATCTTTCCAAGGGTGAAGTGCGAGCGTAAATCCACCCCAATGTACAGCAAACGCTTTATTTACTTTTGCATCTAAAGCAGCTTGGACACTTTCTTCAGGAAACATATGTATTTGATGCCAATTTTCATTGTATTGCCCGTTTTCCATAAATCCCCAATCAAAAGGACCTAATTTGTCCCCGATTTCTTTAAAGTGTTTTCCATAACCACCGTCACCACTCCAATAGATATTATGATCTTTTGTTTTTAATACAAATCCACCCCAAAGAGATTTAGCTCTATCAGATAAACCTCTCCCAGAAAAATGTCTTGAAGGAGTATATGTAATATCGATTCCTTCTAAAGAAACTTGATCCCACCAATCTACTTCAGTTATATCGTTTTCATCAATTTCCCATGAAGTAAGGTGGCGTTTAATACCTAAACCTACGACATATTTTTTCACTTTAGAACGCAGACGTTGAATACTTTCTAGGTCCAAATGATCGTAATGATCATGTGTTTGAAGTAGGATATCGATTTCAGGTAGCTGCTTTATTATATCAAGACTATTTTCGCTATATCTTTTTGTAGTGATAGGTCCTATTGGAGAAGCATCACCTCCCAGCATGGGATCTATAAGTATATTTTTTCCATTTAATTGTAGAAGAAGTGCAGAATGACCATACCATATACATTTTGGTTGAAGTGGATTTTGATGGTAATCATCTTCATTAAATGGTAAGATTCCTATATTTTTTTGGGGTGCTCGAGCAGCTCGATTAGTCAATTGCTTTTTGAGTAATCCGGGTAAAGTTTTGATAGTAATAGACATACTTGTCTCTTCTATGTTCTCAAATTTACCGTCTTTCCATTGGACTGACGTTTTTAATTTATCCTCTTCTTCAGAAGAAACCATACCCCCAAATTGAGGACTCAAATAGTGTAAATATTTCATTTTATAATGGGTAATTAAAATTAACTAATCTTTCAGCTTCTTTCCAAAGAGATTGAGCTAATGACTTATCATGAGCATATTTTGTAGCTTTGACTTTCTTTGCTGAATGTCCTCTAAGTTCTAATAAACTGTCGGGTCCAGTGTAATCTCCTCCTTCAATATCTTCACCCAAAGCAGCATATATAGTAGGAATTGCACCCATTTCAGCTGAGTTTAAAAAAGGAGTACCAATTTTCATGACTACGTTGTTGATAATAGCAGGAGCGTATCTTCCTAAATTGGTTAAAGATGCACCCGGATGAGCCACAACAGAAGAGGTAGTCGATTGCTTTTTTCTTAAACGTCTATTTAATTCAAAGGCAAACATCACACAAGCTAATTTACTTTGACAATAGGCCCTAAAATTATGATATTCTTTTTCAGCATTAAGGTTGTTAAATTCAATTTTTCCTTGACGATGTGCTAAACTTCCCAAAGAAACCACTCTACTATTATCTGTTTTTTCGAGTAGTGGTAATAACAATCCTGTCAACAAAAAGTGAGAAAGAAAGTTTACTCCAAACTGACTTTCAAACCCTTCTTCCGTTCTTTGTAATGGAGGTATCATTAAACCTGCATTATTGATAAGTAAATCTAACCTATTGTATTTTTCTTGAAAAGCGATAGTAAAATCTTTTACAGAAGCTAAACTGTTCAGATCAATTAGAATAATATCAACATGAGCTTTTGGATATTGATTTAATAGTTCTTTTTGAGCTACTTCAGCTTTAAGCTGATTTCGACAAGCTAAGATTACTTTGATATTTTTCTGAATTAAAAAACGAACAGTTTCTAATCCTAAACCAATATTTGCTCCTGTAACAATAGCAACACGTTCATTTTGTTCAGGTAGATTGTTTATGCTTGATTTGTTCATCTTACTTAATCGATTCAATATTTGATGTTGAGATTATTTAATACTTAAATATAAGAGTGATGAAACAAATTAAGTATAAAAAAGGTGTTGCCAAAGAGTAATAACTTAATCTTATAAACTAATCATTAAACTACTTTACAAAGAATTTATTACTTGATACTGCTATGTTATTAGAAAAGACAGGAATATTATCATTTGATAAAGCGTTTTAGCAATTTAATAACCACTAGTTTTTCAAATCAATTTTTGTGTGGTTTTATAATGTTATATCAAAAGAAGAAGGCATAAAATTATAGACGAAAAAACGGAATGATTAATTACAAATCATAAATGAAAAATAATTTAAGGATCAACGGTATGGAATAAATGTTAATGAGTTTAATGAATCCATGATATTATTAGTAAAAATGTAATAATGTGCTTTTTACGCTTAAATAAAATATTTTTTTCCTCTGATTTTAATCATTTTTTTAAAAGAAATATAGCTCTAGTTTGCGTGTGCAAAATTTAAAAAAATATACAAATTCTTAAAACGTAGTTTATTAATATGAAAACTATCGATTCTTATAATTTCGCAGGTAAGAAAGCGGTTGTACGTGTTGACTTGAACGTACCTTTAAACCCAGATTTTTCAGTTCGTGATTTCACTCGTATCAATGCAGTTATTGCGACAGTTAAGAAAATCGTTGCTGACGGTGGTTCTGCTATCTTGATGTCTCACATGGGACGTCCAAAAGATGGTTTTGAGGACAAGTTCTCTTTAAAGCACGTTGTTGCTCCTTTATCTGAAAAATTAGGTCTTGAAGTTAAATTCGGTGGTGATCCAATCGGTGCTGAAGCAGATGAAATGGCTGCTAACTTACAAGCTGGTGAGGTAATGTTATTGGATAACTTACGTTTCTACAAAGAAGAAAAGAAAGGAGACGAAGAATTTGCTAAGAAATTAGCTTCTCGTGGTGATGTTTGGGTTATGGACGCATTCGGTACTGCACATAGAGCTCACGCTTCTACAGCAGTTATCGCTAAGTTCATGGACGAAAAAGTATCAGGTTATGTAATGGGTCGTGAAGTTGAAAACGCGAAGAAAATTACTGAAAGCCCTGCTCGTCCATTCACAGCAATCATGGGTGGTGCTAAGGTTTCTGATAAAATCTTATTAATTGAGCGTATCATGGATGTTGCTGATAATATTATTATCGGTGGTGGTATGGCTTATACATTCTTCAAAGCACAAGGTGGTACTATTGGTAACTCTTTATGTGAAGAAGAAAAATTAGATTTGGCTTTAGAATTAATCGAAAAAGCAAAAGCAAAAGGTGTAAACCTTGTATTGCCAGTAGATTCAGTTTGTGGTGATAAATTCGGTGAAGATGCCGCTGTTGCTACTAACGATTCTAACGCAATTGCTGACGGTTACATGGGTCTTGATATTGGACCAAAAGCAGCTGATGAATTCTCAAAAATCATCAAAGAATCTAAATCAATCCTTTGGAACGGACCAATGGGTGTTTCTGAATGGGAAAACTTTGCTAACGGTACTACTACTGTTGCAACTGCAGTGGCTGAAGCAACTGAAGCGGGTGCATTCTCATTAATCGGTGGTGGTGACTCTGCTGCTGCTGTTAATACTTTAGGTTTCGGCGATAGAGTATCATACATCTCAACAGGTGGTGGTGCAATGTTGGAACTAATGGAAGGTAAAGTACTTCCAGGTATCGCAGCTTTAGAAGACTAAGACTAGTTGATATATATAAAATCCCTGTTTAGTTTACTAAACAGGGATTTTTTTATGAACAAGTAATTTTTACAGCAGATAAAATAGGTATCTCTAATCGTTCGTTTTCGATGACTTTAAAACCATGTCTTAAATAAAAACTTAACGGCGATTCATACTTCTGACCATCTAATTTAAAATACCTGTCATGATCAATCACCCATCCATTTAAAGGCCTGAAACGTTCTTTAGCCAATTGGATTAAAGTACTTCCAATATGTTGTTTTTTTAAATCATTATTCACTAAAACAGCAAACCAAGTTTCATGTTCTCTTTCAAAACAAAAGAACCAACCCACTACTTTATTTTGTACATCTTTTACGAGAATATGATGTTTATTTTGTAATGGCATGAAATAATCTGCTAATCCACTCAAATCTTGATAAGCCAATTGCATAGGATAAACACTATTCCACAGATGAAATAGTTCATTCATTTCAAATTGGTTGATCGATTCTTTATGGTAAAAGGTTAAATTATTTTCCTCCTTCAGCAACATTTCTTTTTTCTAATTTTTTATGAAGGTTCGGTATTGCCATCAGAGCAGCAGAACCGTACCATTCTTTTAATTCCATTGTTAAACTTCCTGCTCTTATGGCAGGGTCTGTATTTGTTAGTGCTTCAGCTTCTTGTATGCTTTCCACATTAAATATATAAATACCTCTTATTTCTCCGTCTCCAAAGAAAGGACCTGCTAATACAAGCTTTCCTTCTTCAGCCATTTTATTGATATTATTTAAATGAGCCGTTTGTAAAGCATTAGCTTCATCATTTGTAAGTTCTCTGTTAGGGCCTCTTTTTAAAAAAGCCATTACATACTTTTTCATTCCATAATCATCAGATTTATACTCATTTACCAAATTTTCATCATATTCAGAGGATGTTTTTTGTTGACAAGAAAATATAAAAAAGCAAGTGATAATAATTGAAAAGTATTTCATCAGTAAGTTAGAATAAAAGTCATTAAGACTAGGTGAAATAAGAGAGTAATTGATGACAAATTTAGTTATTAGTTCTTTATAAAACATTATTTTAACATAACCCAAAAAAATTAAACAAGAAGCCATATCAGTATAACAACATGAACAATTATTATCGGTCATATTAATCATTCATTTTTTAAGCTTTGTAAAATAAGGAGACCTTTAAAAAGCAGTTTCGTAATATTGGATTTTTATCATATAGAAACTTAGTTGTAATTATTTTAATAATAATAAATGAGCACTTTTTAAAAGTTTAAGAATAGAGAAAAGGTTAACAAAAGGGGGATATACATTACATGATGTGATTTCTTTTATTAAAAATGGAAATTTACTGACTAATTTATTTATATTGGTTTCGTTACATAAAACAACTAATTTCTATTGTTACTACTACAATCTATTACTTGAACTATTTCACGAAATGCCAATACTAAAAATCTTAATAGTAGATGACCATATTCTTTTCTCAACTGGTATAGAACAATTTTTAGAAAAAAAAATGAACGCTTCTGCTGTGATTGTCAACAATCCGTTGGAAGCCTTGAAATTAAGACTAGATGAATTTGATATTATTTTAGTCGATATGGATATGCCAGAAATGAAAGGGTATGAATTTATAAACAAAGCCCGACTTTCTTATGAAGAACAGAAATATCTAATTGTTTCAATGCACAGGAAACAATCTTTACTCAAAAAAGCAATTAATTCTAAAGTCAATGGATACATCTTAAAAGATGATCATCCTGATAGCTTTATTGAAGCAATTGAAACAATTTTAAAAGGGGAATCTTATTTTTCAGAAGGACTTGAACATCTTTTAATGTTAGAAAAATCTAAAGATATTTTACTCTCGCCAAGAGAGGAAGAAGTATTAAGGTTACAAGCTTCTGGTAAAAGTATGTCAGAAATATCTGAAGATCTTTTTATAAGTTTAGAAACTGTAAAAACACATGTAAGGAATATTAAGGCTAAACTTGAATTAGATAATAAAGCAGATGTAATTAAATATGCTATCGATAATTTACTCGTTTAAATTACATCTATATATAATTGTGTGATAATAATTTCTTCAAATCACAAAATGAAGGAAAAACTACTTTTACTCTTTTTAGGATTTTTGTATTCGAGTCTTATTTATGCTGAATCAAAGGTGTATAATGTTACCTCAAATCCTAAAAGAACAAACTGTACTCGTTACGTAGAGAATTATACAGATCAACTCCCATTTTTTATAGATGGAGGTCCGCATTTTCTAGATTCTTGGAAAGAAACATCTTTGGATGGTCTTTCTGATGGTCCCTATGAGAATACGCATTGGTACCGCTTACGCTTATATAGCGATATACAACAAAGTAAAATCCTATTCTTTAATTATATTCTCGTTCCAAGAATGAGGATTTGGGTAAAGAATGAAAATGATGTAATTAAAGAATATGAATTAGGATCTAATTCCTCTTATTATCAAGATTCTGATCAGCCTTTAATTAGAGGATATGATTTGAAATTAGATTTTAAAGCAGGGGAAGAGATCGAAATTTTCTTTTTCAAAAATGGTTACGGTTGGCCAACTCATACAGATTTATTTCTTTGTGATGAACCAACGTTTTTAAAAGAAAATTATGAGGACAATAAAAACCTGATTATTCTGAGAGTATTAGTCCTGACTATGTTAACAATGGGATTAATCGTTGCCCTGTTAAGTAAAGAAAAAGTATTCTTATTTTATGCTTTATCCTTTTATAGTGGAGCCTTGTTTGCAGAAACGGAGCTAGGATCTTTTGTGAAATACTTCGATTCCCAGTGGATTAATTTCAGTTATTACTTAAGGCATTTTGCCAACTTGTTTTACATCATATCATTAATTTATTTTTATAAATACCTATTAAATGATGTGAGAAATGGCTTTAATAAACTAATCAAATGGTTTACACCTTTATGGATTGCATACACATTTATCACACTTATATTATTCCTTATCACAAAAAATGAAGAGGTAATTGCAGGTATTTTTATCTCTGTTGTACTTTTATCTTGGGTAAGCTTTGGATGGTGTTTTTATTTATTATTCCAGTCATTTAAAAGTAAAAGTATCTATGGGAAAATAGCATTTGGGGTCTTTCTTACAAGATTAATAGTGATTGCCATTTTTGTATCTCTTCCTAATTTAGGAATTATTGAAAGGGCAACATTTACAGATTATCTCTATTACTTATTTATTGCCTACGAATCTATTCTCTATTTTATTATGCTTTTTATTAAGGTAATCAACATTTATAATGATAGGTTACGATTGTTATTTAAACAAAAGCAATTAGAGAATGACTATTCTAAAGCAGTGCTTAAAGGCCAAGAATTTGAGAGAAATCGTATTGGAAGAGAATTACATGATCATGTAGGAGGGAATTTAGCTTTAGTGAATAAATCAGATCACTTAGGAGAGCCAGAAGTTAAAAAAATAATTACCTCAACAATTAAAACAGTACGTGAGATGAGTCATGGTTTGATTACTCCAACATTTAATGATGTGATCAATTTTGAAGACTCTATCTACGATTTATCAGAAAAGTATAATTCTAAAGAGGTAACAGTATTTATTAAATTTATTCAATGGCCAGATTCAAAAAATGTGGAAACCTTAAACCATTGTTATAGAATCATCCAAGAAATGTTGCATAATGCACAAAAACACAGTCAGGCTAAATCAGTACACATTCAATTTTTTGGAAATGAGAATAGCACAGGACGTATTATTTATGAAGACAATGGTGTTGGCTTTGATGTAAAACATCAAAAAGGGGGAGTTGGAATAACAAACATAAATTATAGAGTAAATGCCATTGGTGGAGAAGTATTTATTGAATCATCTCAATTAGGAACAGTGATAAGAATAGAAAAAATAAACTTATAGATTTTTTTATCATTAAAGTTTATCTTCTATCTCTAAAATTGATTTTCCTGATTCTATCTCTTTCTAAATCTTCTTCCATTTCTAATTGAGGGAATTCATGTTCGATAACTTCAATTTGATGTTCTAATTCTGAGGTGATATTATGAAATAGCTCTTTTTCTGTTCCATCCACGAAATGAATAGCAACACCACTCTTTCCAGCTCTTGCTGTTCTCCCAATTCTATGAATAAAAGTCTCTTGGTGTTTTGATACCTCATAATTTAATAACAACTCTAAGTCATCAATATCAATACCTCTAGCGGCAACATCTGTTGCAATGAGTATGGATATATTTCCCTCTTTAAAATCTAATAATGCTTTACTTCTCACACTCTGAGGTTTTCCCCCATGCCAACCCATACAGTTATAATGTTCTTTCTTTAAAGTCTTTTCTAAAAAGTTCACTCCCTTTTTAGTGTTACAAAATATAATTAATTGTTTATCCTTTACAGAAGGTAAAAAATGCAATAACAGTCTTTTTTTATTACGCTGATCAACAAAATATACTTGTTGTTGAAGCGTATTTTCTTTTTCCTCTTTCGTAATAATTACTTTTTGATATTCATTGAAGAAACCCTTTAGAAAAGTATTTATATCAGTGGTTATGGTTGCACTGAAGAAATACATTCTTATTGCTTGAGGAAGCTTTTTTAAGATGATCTCCAATTCTTGTCTAAAACCCATGTCAAACATCTTGTCACCTTCATCAAAAATTACATGTGCAATGTTATTAGGTTTGATATGCCCTCCTTCGAGGAAATCTAAAGTTCTACCAACAGTACCCACAATAACTGAGGGGTTGTTTTTTAATAACCTTAATTGCTTACCGGGATGAATACCTCCAATGATACTCAAAACATTAAAATTATATAATGAGCAAAAATGTTGAAAAACATCTACTACTTGAAGAGCTAATTCTCTTGTAGGAACTAAGACAAGTAGTTGAGTACCTTCTGTACTTGTTGATATTTTTTTTAATAAAGGGAGAACATATGCTAAAGTTTTTCCAGTTCCAGTTGGAGCGATACTAACAAGGTTATTAGTCTGACCATCTATCAATGGAATAATTTCAGTTTGAATAGGGGTAGGTGTAGAAATGTCTAATTGATGTAAAGCTTCAATCAAGTTAGCGTCTATTAAATCGTTAAAAGTTTTTTTTGATGGGAACATTTGAACAAAATAAGATTTAGATTGTTTTTTTATTAGAATTAATTAGAACTATTAAATGACTTTCCAAATGTATACAATCTATTGGGAATTTATTTTTTATCTTCAATTAAATATTAACCCATTTATCAATCAACCTCCACAAAAAACTTAAAGTAAAGAAAAAAGCTGTCGAAATATTCAACAGCCTTTCTATTATGATGTGTGACTACTTATACAAATTTGAAGGCAAGGTATATTTATACCTTGCGACATAATTCTTGTTGAATACTGTTTCTAAAAAGGGATTTCTATTTTCAAAGGTTTTTGAAAACTGTTGTACGTCATTTATTAATCGATTAAGTTAGTACAAATCAGACCCATCTGAATTGATTCAGCAAGAGAGTTAAATTAATGTCGATACGTAAAAGCTTGATTTTTAATAAAAGCTTTGATACTATAAAGTAACATGTAAAAGATTTTAGTTCAATTTCAATTACGTGCGAAAACTTCTCAAAGAATATTTTCACGACAATAAGTTACACAAATCTATGATTTTTTTTCAAACAAACACAAAAGTTTTTTTAGGTCTTCTTCAACTATCTCATTAATTGATACCATATTCATCATTTATACTATGTCTTTTCTGCATAATTTTTTAAAATGTCATCTGATTTTAAAAAACGATCACTGACATAAAGGTCGTCAAAGTGTCATTTCGTCATAAAATCTTTAATTGGAATACAATTTGAAAAGTTGGCATCAAGTAAAGGCATATTTTTTTAGACATGCTTTAATTAATTGAACATTAACTAAAAATTATAAACATAATGGCGGCAAAAGGTTCTATTTCAGTAAATACTGAAAATATCTTTCCAATCATCAAGAAGTTCTTATACTCAGACCACGACATCTTTTTACGTGAGTTGGTAGCGAACGCTGTAGATGCGACTCAAAAGCTACAGAAGTTAGCGTCAATGGGTGAGTTCGACAAAGAGATTGGTGACGTTACTATCCAAGTTGAAGTTGATAAAGAAAATAAAACTATCTCGATTACAGACCGTGGTATCGGTATGTCAGAAGAAGAGGTAGAAAAATATATCAACCAAGTAGCATTTTCTGGAGCAACAGAATTTGTAGAGAAATTTAAAGATATTGATACATCTACAATTATCGGTAAATTCGGTCTAGGTTTCTATTCTGCATTTATGGTAGCTGATAATGTTGAAGTAATCACTAAGTCTTACAAAGATGAGCCTGCAGTAAAATGGAAGTGTGATGGTTCTACAGAATATGAAATTTCTGAATCTGATAAAGCAGAAAGAGGTACAACTATTATCCTTCATGTAAATGAAGATTCTGAAGAGTTTGTAGACGAGTTCAGATTACGTACTATCTTAAACCGTTACTCTAAATACATGCCTATTCCTATTCAAGTAGGAGAGGACAAGAGAACAGAAAAAGAAGGTGAAGGTGATGATGCTAAAGACATTGAAATTGTTGAGCCACATATCATCAATAAATCTGAGCCACTTTGGGCAAAAGATCCTAAAACATTAAAAGACGAGGATTACTTAAACTTCTACAAAGAGTTATATCCAATGTCTGAAGAGCCAATGTTCTGGATTCACTTGAACGTTGACTTCCCATTCGAATTAACAGGTATTCTTTACTTCCCTAAAGTAAAAGAAGACGTTACTCCTCATAAAGATAAAATTCAATTGTACTCACGTCAGGTATTTATTACTGATAACGTTGAGGAAATCATGCCTGAATTCTTAAGATTAATGCATGGTGTAATTGATTCTCCAGATATTCCATTAAACGTTTCTCGTTCGTACCTACAATCTGATGCTAACGTAAAGAAAATTTCTTCTTACGTTACTCGTAAAGTAGCTGATAAATTAAACAGCTTGTACAAGAACGATCGTGAAAACTTTGAGAAGAAGTGGGAAAGCATCGGTCTTTTCGTGAAATACGGAATGATGACTGACGATAAGTTCTACGATAAAGCGAAAAAATTCTGTCTTTTAGAATCTTTAGATGGTAAATTATATACTTTCGAAGAGTACAAAGAACATGTTAAAGCTAGTCAAGTAGATAAGAACAATAAATCTGTATTCTTATATGCTTCGGATCAAGGTACTCAAGATACTTACATCCAAGCGGCACAAAAGAAAGGGTACGATGTATTAAAGATGGATACTCTGATTGATAATCACTTTATCAGTAATACAGAACATAAGTTCGAAGATATTACAATGAAGAGAATTGATTCTGATACTGTCAATAACTTGATCGAAACTGATGAGAAGAACGAATCAGTGCTTACAGAAGATGAAACAAAACAATTGGTAGACATCTTCAAACGTGCGTTAGGTAATGATAAACTTGAGCCTAAAGTAGAAGCAATGACTGCAGACGAACTTCCTGTTATGATTACTAAACCTGAGTTTATGCGTCGTATGGAAGAAATGGCAGCTATGCAAGGTGGCATGGGTGGCATGTTCGGCGGCATGGGTGGTGGTGATACAATCACTATCAATGGTAACTCAGAGTTTGTTGCAAGAATCTTAAAAGAAGAGAAAGAAGAAGAACAAAACAAATTAGTGAATCATGCATATGATTTGGCTAAGTTAACTCAAGGAAACTTGAAAGGTGGTGATCTTACTTCATTTATCAATAGATCTTTAGAGTTGATCTAATTTATACAATAGACCGAATAAGGCTCGAATGTATATAAAAAATATAAGAAGGCTGATAATTTATTTTATCAGCCTTTTTACATAACGGGAAATAATTACTAATAGAAAGGAAATGATTATTTCTGTTTTTATTTTTTTTGTCTGATATTTGTTATACCAATAATTGTAAATTTATTAATAACCTATTGACCTTAATTTATACGAATTAAGATTTTACTTTATCATTATGAAAAAGCTATTCACTTGGTCATTACTACTGATCACCTATTTTATTTTAAGTAGTTATACATCACCTAAAGGGGACAAAGATAAATTATATGTTTTCGAAAATTTAAGTGGTAAGAAAGTTGACCTTAAAGATTTTGAAGGAAAATTAGTTTATATAGATGTATGGGCATCTTGGTGTGGACCTTGTTTAAGAGAAATACCATCATTAAAAGAAATTGAAGAAGAATATAAAGATAAAGACATTGTTTTTGTCAGTGTATCTGTAGATCAAAGCAAGGACGCATGGAAAGGGATGGTAAAGAAAAAAGAGCTTCACGGTAATCAATTACATTTAGCTAATAATTTTTCTTTTACAGAGAAATTCCAAATCTCTTCAATTCCTAGATTCATCTTATTAGATAAGAAAGGGAATGTAATAGAAGATAATGCTCCACGTCCTTCGGAAGCATCATTAAAGACACTTCTACAAGAGAATGGAATATAAATATTGTGGGAAGTAGATGCTTAGAATAGGTATTCCTAGCTTCCTAATAGTAAAGCCCATGATGAAAGTCGTGGGCTTTTTTAAAAAGATGATTTTTTTAGTTTAAAACCAAAACATACTATGGTTATTCAAAAGCAAATTCGATTACGATCTTACCCAAGAGGTTATCATATTATTACTGATCATATATTAGATCAGATTCCTGAAATAAAAGGGAAATCAGGGATACTACAAGTATTTATTCAACATACATCAGCATCCTTAACAATAAATGAAAATGCTGATCCAGAAGTACGAGAAGACTTTGAAAGTCATTTTAATAGATTACACCCAGAAAATGCTCCTTATTATAAACATACTTATGAAGGACCAGATGATATGCCTGCTCATTTAAAAGCATCTACCTTAGGTTCTTCAGTAAGTTTTCCGATAAACCATGGCCGTCCATTATTAGGAACTTGGCAAGGGATTTATTTAGGAGAACACCGAGATAGAGCTTCCGGCCGAAGTTTAGTAATTACGTTTATAGGTGAATAATTATTTGCGATGATGGTGTCCTTGGTTTTTGTAGGCTTTTCTTTCTTTGTGTGGGAGTTGACCATATGTTCCAATTACTGCAGTTTCAGCACCTGAAAGTATGGTGTGAATAACATAATGCACAACAGATTTATAAGGAACTCTTTCAAAATACAGAGGAGCGTGTCTAGCATGTTTACCAGGTAGATTTTTATTATAAGCTAAACTATTTGCAGCAAAACCAGTAAGCGACTCTACAAAATTGGTTTTATTGTCGTTCTTTCCAATCAGTTTAAGTTTTAAGTCTTTGTAGTAAAAATCTAAATTACCGCGGCCAATTTTATCATTCATTTTTATATCAAAGTTAATATCAACTACCTCTCCTTTCTGAAACAACACACCCATATTAGGATGTGTAAATTTATTGAGGTGATACATTGAGAAAGCCGGTATTTTACCATGACCAGTAAGAAAATGTGAGGCTTGATCACTTGTATTTAAATCCAAAGAAATATGGGTGTTTCTTTTACTAAAAAGTTTACATTTTAGATCTAAATGGATATTTTTCTTTAAATCTGTATTAATATTATTAATCAATAAATTGATATCCTTTATACTGATTGTTCCAGGTTGCTTGGCATTTTTACTTTTCTCTTTATAAGTTAAAGTAGAATGGTTCAGGGCAAATTTGTCTAATTTGATAGAGTAGTCAATAGTTTGTAATAATCGGTGTGGTAATTTCTTAAATACGGTAGTGTCTTCTTCATAATTTTTATCTCTGTAGATTAAGATCTCAGCTCCATCTAAAGTTAATTCATCTAGATTAATCACATTATGTTTAAATAGACTATTGGCATCAAAACCGTTCCCTAACATAGAATCTAATGAGATGCTCATCATATCCGTCTGTTTACCTACTCTTTTAAAGAATACTTCAGGTGATGATTGAGGTCTTAGATTAAATTTATGAATACTAAAAGAGTTATCTTCATCGGATACCCACAGACTGTCGAATTCATATTCATAGAGCTTTCCATATGCTTTCATAAAAGTAGGACCAACATTGTAAGCTATTTTTTCAATATCAATAATGTCTTCTTCTTTTCTTTCGTCTAAGTGAAAATTGATACCACTGAGTTGAATGTTTTGAGTAGTATGAAATATATGTTGATGCTGATTGTCAGGCATCACAAGGTATCCGTTAAAAGTAACATCAATAATATTAATACCTGATATGCCAATTTTATTTAAACGTTTACCAAGTACTTCAAATTTTGGAATAGGAGAATGATGTTCATCTTGCTCATTTTTATCTTCTTCTTTCTTTTCTTTCCAAAAATACTGAAGGTTAGGTTTTATCATCGAAAACTCTTTGACTTGGATATTTCCTAATAATAGACCTGAGTATAGATGACTAAATTCTATGACAATAGTATCAATTGATGCATTCACCCAATTATCATTTTCAGATTCAGCATTAGGAAGGATTGTAATTCCAGTAGCATCCAATTTACTTTCTGACCAGTAAATATTAAAATGTTGAAAATTAACAAAATACCCTTCTCCTTTTTTACCAATAGCTACCTCTTTAATTGCATCTATAGCAAAACGTTCTAACTGAGTATTGGCATATTGAAAACCGAAATAAAGTAAAACAGGTACTATCAGAATAAGAGATAGTTTTAAATATTTTTTGTTATTAGAGGCCATTGATGATGATAAAAGAGTATATATAATTAGAGAGTACCTTCTAATGAATAGACGATACTCTCTATAAATATAATAGTTATATTGATGGATTAAAATATATGTATTACAACAACTAATGATATTACTGAAATAATGCTCCATAAAGCTAAACCTTGAAAAATTGGTCTTGGTCCAACTTTTTTGATGCTAGTCACATCAAGAGTACAACCCACAGCGAATAAAGCTAAGGCTAAACCTTTGTGAGCAATGAAATTAAATACTCCAGCAAATTCATTCACTGCAGGAACAAAAGTATTTAAGATCACAGCAGCAATAAATCCGAAGATAAATAAAGGCATTGTTTTTAATTTTACTTTTCCTGAAGAAGTTATTGCCGCTATTAAACTAATAGGAACAATCCATAAAGCTCTAGTTAATTTTACAGTAGTAGCAACTTTTAATGCTTCTTCTCCAAAAGCTTGGCCAGCGCCAATTACAGCACTTGTATCATGAATGGCTAAAGCTGCCCACCAGCCAAATTGAGTTTGAGTTAAATCGAAAATATGACCAACAATAGGGAAAACAACCAATGCTACAGCATTTAATATAAACACAGTCCCCATCGCTACAGAGATTTGTTTTTCATTTGCTTTTAAAGCAGGAGCCATTGCTGCTATTGCACTACCACCACAAATGGCAGTACCAGAAGCAATTAATCTATAAATTGTTTTATCAAGGCCTAATTTCTTACCGATTATAGCTCCACAAGTTAATGTTAAGGCTATTGAAGTAAATGTAATTAATGATCCTTCAGAACCAGTTTGAATAGCTTCTTTAGCATTCAATCCAAATCCTAAAAATACTACAGACCATTTTAATAATTTTGAACTAATATTTTTGTTAAGCTCTTCGTTTGGAATTTTAAAAATTAAAGCGAAAATGATTCCAGAGAATAAAGCAAAAACGCTATTGGTGAAAGGAAGTAATGTAATGATTATTAAGGCAGTATAAATAACTTTGTTGATATAGGGATGTTGGTTTAACGTAGTGATTATCTTTTTCATAACTTTATACTTTTGTTGTTTTTTCTACATTACAAAAGTCAATATTTTTTGAATGAAAAAGAATCAATAAAACGAATGGGTTATAACTTTTTGTTATAATGAAGAAGGGCGTAATCCATAAAACGAGCTCCAATCCCTATTGATCCTCCTTCCTTTATAACAAAATGTAAATCTCTGTTAATTTCAAGGTCATCAATATCTATAATCTGTAATTGATCTCTATTGAGCTCGTCTAGTACAGAATAAATTGATAGAATAGCATAGTTATTAGAAGAACTTACATACCTTTTGATACTCTCTGTAGTATCGAGGTACATGACTGTAGTTAAAGAAGACTCTTTAATATTTTTCTGATGAAGTGCGTTTTCAATAATTTTTCTAGTACCACTTCCTTGTTCCCTCATCACCAAAGGCTTTTTTAAGAGTTGATCAATATTTATAGTCGTACTTTTAAGATTATTTTTAGCAGAACAAACTAGAACAAGTTCATCATTTAAAAAAGGAATATATTTTAAACCTCCTCGATGTGGGTCTCCTTCAATCATTCCAATATCGATCACATCTTCTAATAACCAATTTTCAATAGCTTCGGTGTTACCACTACGTATTTCAATTTTTACATCTTTTACTTTTTGTTGGAAAGTAGCAATGACCGATGGAATAATATATTGTGCAATTGTGGTAGAAGCACCTATCCTAATAGTACCACCAATATTTTCTTTAATAGAATCAATATCAAAATGTAGTTGGCGTTCTAAGCTGAATATCTTATCGCAATATTGTTTTAAAATCTCACCAGCAGGGGTAAGGTGTATGAGCATTCCTTTTCGTTCTAATAAAGGAATCCCATATTCTTCTTCTAAAGCTCTTACATGCTTAGTAACGGCAGGCTGAGAGATATTAAGGGCTTCAGCAGCTTTTGTAAAACTATGTCTTTGAATTACTTCTGAAAAAACGTGTAGGCGAAAATGAGATTTCATGAATTGATTTTGATCTAAAAAAGATGTAAATTGTTAAAGCTAAAAAAAATGATTATAAAAAGCACAAAGAATAAATATACTAAAATTGATTTTATTATTGTTTAGTATAAATTATCCTATCATTTAGCCGTAACGATCAACAAAATAATCAATAAATTTTATCTTGTTGTAAATGAACAAATAGCACGTAGCTTACATTTTACATTGTCCAAATTACTATCATATGTCACTATCATTCCAAAACCCCAAAAAGACTGTCTTTATTTATGACAGCACAAGACAAAGTCAAATAGTATTACTAGCTGAAGTTAAGACAAAGACGAAAGTAGATACAATTATCGTAAACAACTCTAACTTAACTGTAAGACTTTTAGACCATCTTTTCGAAAGATTGCAATCAGGAGCAGCATCTATGCTGATTAACGAAAACTCACCTTGGTACAGATGTTTTAGTCAAGACATTCATGAGATGAGTGAAACAGTATTAAAACATACTCTAACAGCTTACCCTTCTTTATTAAAAACACCAATAGTTATTCATGAAGAGGAGGTATTAATTGATCCTACTATAGAACATATTTTTGATGTTTATGAGGATATGTATGTTTAAAATTGTATCTATGGAGAAATTTTAAAGCTCCTATGAAGGTACCATTTTTAACTTTAGAACCACTCCAAAACAGTATTCGCTCGGAAGCGTTTGATACGTTTACTAAAATATATAATGAATCAAATTATATATTAGGTAATGAGTTAAAAGCTTTCGAGCTTTCTTATGCGCAATATAATGCTACAAAATATTGTGTTGGGGTTGGTAATGGTTTTGATGCTCTAAAAATTGCATTAATGGCTTTAGATATAAAAGAAGGAGATGAAGTAATTCTTCCATCTAATTCTTTTTATGCCAGTGTTTTAGCCGTTTTATCTTTAAATGCTACACCCGTTTTTGTTGATGTTTCTTTGGAAGATGGATTGATTAACCCTTTATTAATTGAAGAAAATATTTCGGATAAAACAAAAGCAATATTAGTGGTAAACTTGTATGGTTTTGTGGTCAATATGGATCAAATTTTAAAGCTGGTGAGCAAACATCAACTTTATTTGATAGAAGATAATGCTCAAGCTCAAGGGGCGGAATGGAAGCAAAAAAAAGCGGGTAGTTTTGGCCATATTAGTGCAACAAGTTTTTATCCTGGTAAAAATCTAGGAGCACTAGGAGACGCAGGTGCAATAAACATGAATAATAAAGAACTTTATGATAAATGTATTGCACTGAGAAATTACGGTTCAAAAACTAAATATGTACACGATTCCACAGGTGTTAATTCTAGATTAGATGAATTACAAGCTGGTTTTCTAAACGTGAAGCTTAAATACCTGGATAAGTGGAATATAGAAAGAAGATTTAAGGTTGATTTATACATCAAATATTTAAAAAATGTACGGGGAATTGTTCTTTTTAAACCTAAAGATGTATGCTTGCCCGTATATCATGTATTCACTATCCAAACAGAGAAGAGAGATGAATTACAATCTTATTTAAAGAACAAAGGTATAGGAACTCAAATTCATTATCCAATTCCTATGCATCTTCAAGAAGGGTTAAGTCATCTAAATTATAAAAAAGGCGATTTTCCCATTGCTGAAAAAATCGCCTCTACTACATTAAGTTTACCGTTATTTATTGGAATAACAGAAAAACAAATCGAATATGTATGTCATCAAATCAAATTATTTTTTGATTTAGCATGATTTATATCTACCTCTGAACCGTGAATTAAAAACGTTTACCGAAGGTTAGTCCTAAGCTCCAAGAGTCATAAACATCTTCTTTAATATCATATTGAAGTGTAGGTGCGATTTCCCATTCCCCTGGAAGTTCAAATTCTTTTTCGAGAAGCACTTTTCCTACCATTAAGTTTTTATTCTTTTCTAATTCTATACCAGGACCAATACCAATATTCCATCCTTCTATTGGTGAATAAAACAAAACAACAGCTCCAACATACGCAAACTCTCTTTCTAGGACCTCTGTTTCTTTTGCTTCTTCGCCATGATGTAGTTCTTGGTTACCTTCTACTTCTACAACATACTGTGCCATTTCCAAATCATTAACTAATCCAATAGAGAACTTATTATTTAGTCTATAAGTATAATCAAAACCTATTGTAGGAACGATTAAAACATCATGATTAATAGCTTGTGGGATAGCTGTATATCCCATGTAGAAAGCAATTTTACTTTTTCCTTTTTCTTCTTTATGGTGTTCTAATGAAGTATTATTTGATGAATAATGTTGAGCATATGATGGAAGTTGAACTAGAATCAATAAGCTAATTAAAATTGAAGTGAAATATCTTTTTTTCATAATTGGTTTTTTTATCGTTCGATACAAACATACCTATATAATCGATTAATTTTAAGATATTTTAGCAAACACTTGTGAACTTTTTCATATTAAATGTGAAAGAAAAAAGAGAGAAATGGAAGTATGATAATGAGTTGTTTAAGGCTTGAAAACTAGGGAGTTAAATGGTTGAATATAGACAACGTAAATTTATTGAAGGCATAAAAAAACCGCTCACATTAATGTAAGCGGTTAGATGTATTATCAACTTAATGTTATACCAATTTTCTGATTTCCATAATAATGGATTGACCAGGTTGTAGTGTACCAGATACCCAGTTGTCTACAAACTCATACTCTTTTTGTTCTACAAAATCCCAATACTTACCATTGTTAGTACCTGGAATGTTTAAGTAGAAATCTTGTTGATTGTGAAAGTCTGTATTGACTAAAACAAGAACAGTATGGTCTAGGTGCCATGGATCAAAACGTTCAAACCCAATTACACTATCATAAGAATTCTCAGGGTAATGAATTGTCATAGAGTTTTCATTACCTCTTAAGTATTCGTTGTTTAACATCCATCCAAACTGATTATAAATTGAATTGATATACTTGATGTATCCAATTAAGTTATGATCGTTATTCCATCTTAAAGCAGATTTATAGAATAAAGGAAGACGTTGGTTACTATAGTAATCGGTCTCTGATTGCAAGAAGTTTAGTCCCGTATTCACAGGCCATTCTTCAAGTAATTCAAATCCTTGGTGAATTAAAGGAATAGAATTAGGTAAAAACTTATTTAAAACATAACTAATTCTACAATGAGGTTCTCCACCTCTCATCATAGCACGTGGTGTGTTATGAGTTTCGGGAGTACCATAATATGGCAATGCAAGATAGTCGTTAGAATCTTGTACAATTCTTTGAATACCATCACGCTTATCTCTAGCAGTAACCCTCCATTCGTGACCTAAAACAGCATTAAATCCTGCGTCTCTACTTTTTTGAGTAACATCAAAGTTTTCTTCACAGAAAGCAAAGTCAGGGTCATTTTTTCTCGCCTTATGGATAATTTCTTCCATTAAAGGTTGAGGTAGGGCATGTCCCATATCAATCATTACCCCATCAATACCAAATTGTTGGTAATGAGGAATAACACCACTTATTTTATCCCAAAGTGGACGATTAACGTGGTTTGGTTGAGCCAATTCCGGATTATAATAACGGATGGTATCATAAGCAATGTAATTATAATCATTAGGCTGATGCTCATAAGGAAAATCATACATTCTTAGATAAGTAACATCCGACCATGCAGGTTGAATATCATCAGGGGGCCAGTCCGCAAATGCACCAGGGATAATTAGTGCACCCTCATCAGTGTAGGCAACAAATTTACCGTCCTCGATCTTAATTTGTTCAGGGCGAGGTGGTTTTTTAAATAATGATCTATATTCTGCACTAGGAGCGAAGTGGAATCCGCCACCCTTTGGAATTTTCTTAATTTCAGTAAGTTCGTGAGCAGGGAATTCTGGAGAATGGTACTCATGAGCTCTATTTCTATCAATCCAATAGAACCATTCAGGATTTGTAGTTACCCAATCACCACCTAAAGAAGAGGTTCTTAGTACAAATTCCATAATTACTCGCATACCCATCATGTGAGCTGCTTCAACGAATGCTTCAAATTGTTCCTCTACAGTAAAAGGAATCAAAGGATCTGCTAAATTAGGATCTAATTTATATTGATCTTTAATAGCATAAGGAGAACCAAGGTCACCACGATTACCATCTTCACCAATACTAGTGATTGGTAACATGTATACCGTATTACAACCTAAGTTTCTGATATATTTTAATAAAGCAATACACTTTAATAATGTACCAGTTTCTCTAAAACCATTTTCACTTGATGTGATATCCATTCTATAATCAGATCCAACGTGACCGTCGTTATCATGATCATATGCGGTGGTTAGTCTTGGGAAGATATTGTAAAAACTTGAGAAATAGGTCCAGTCTCCACCATTACCGTGAACATCACTTCTTAATTTAGATAATGAATAATTATAATTAACATTACTATCTGTAGGAGCTGTTATTTCTTTAATAGCTTCCTTAAAGAAAGTCATCGGGTTGGTTTCTACTGGAGCAGAAGCACCTTGTTCTTGTCCAAGCCAAAGTGAAGGAACAAAATAACTTCTCGTTTCTTTTGCCTCATTTGCTTCTAAGTACTCAAGAATTTTGAGCAATTTAGATTCTTTTTTCATACTTACTATACAAGAGATTTTTTAATAACGTTGAATACATCAACTAATCTTACTTTAAAATACGATCTTTTTATAAATTTTGATGCCCTATTGGATATAGTTTTTGTTAACATTTGATTGCAACGCGTTTCGATACTAATAAATATTTATAATTTTATGTTGATAAACATTATGTGTATTGTCTAATGTTTTTTTTCTACTTTTGTATTACTTGACTTTCGGAAAAACAATAAAGGCTGTTTCAATCTGATTCTTATACAGATAAACAGTGATATCAGAACAAATTAAACAACAATTTATCGAAATCAAGACGGCAGGGGAATAGAAGTTTTAAATAATTGGGTACGTTAATATATCATCCGTGTAAGGGCTATATATTAAACAACCGAATTAAGAATTTATTATCTTGGAATAAATTAAATAGAGGAAATAATTACTTAGATAATAAAGAAACTTTTGTTGATACACCCATACGTTTAAAACTTTCTAAAGTGTATTAAATTAGCAGTCAATAAATTTTTTAAATGTTTAAATTAGCATCTCGAGTTAGCTATATAATTTTTAATTTTGTTGATTGATTATAAAATTGAGTTTTTAATACTTAAGACGAAAAGATAACTTCTTAAAAATAACCTATTTGTAGATAAAATTGAGTTCACAGAGCAAATCAATATTGAGTGTGATCGCTTTAACCACCTTTAGTTTTTTAATTATTGGTTTTAAAGTTTACGAGAATGGCGGAAGTCAATCTAAAAAGCTTGCTTTTGAGGTAACAAAAGAAAGAGCAGTTAGATATGGTGAGTCTATTGAATCTCGTTTGCAAACTTTATTATCTGAAATGAGGTTGATGGGATCCACAATGAAAATCATTGGTGAAAAATCCAAAGAATCAGATGAAATAATGTTGGCTCTTCTTACGAATACCGTATCACAATATAACAATATTGAATATTTGTGGATGGCTTTATTAGATAGTACCAATCAAGATTCTACTGTTTATAACCCTAAGTTTTACGATAAAGAAATTGTTGATCCCAACTCAAATCAAATTTCCCATGAAGTAATTCAAGATAAACTTAATTGGGATGACTTCTTTTTAAAAGATAGAATTTTAGCTTCTAAAGAGTCATTTGTAACCTTACCTAAACATATCAAAAAGAGTAAAGAAAAAAATATCTTTGCTGTACATGTAGTATTACCATTTTTTGATGAAAATAAAAAAATTGTTGGAGCGGTAGGCACGGCTATCCGTTTAGCTTTCTTCCAAAATTTTATTGATGAAAATGATAATAAAGATAATAGGTATATCTGTATTGCAGCTCCAAACGGACAAATTGTTGGGTCGATAAATCAAGAAGATATCGGGTTAAATGATGGTATTCCTCCGTATTTATTCGCCTCTTTAAGAAACGATCAGAAAGTATCGCGTATTGTAGAAAGTGAGAACGGAGATGAAAGTTACTATGAAATGTTATTTCCTATAAAGATTCAAGGAATGACAGAACCGTGGGTTATTACAACAAGAGTTCCATTAGAAACAGTATTAAAAAGTTCTATAGCATCAAGAAATTTCACTCTAGGTTTAACCTTAGTACTTTGGGTTATCATTACTGTTTCATTAGCCTTTATGAGTAATAAATGGAGAGGTGAACTTAGACAAAGAAAGATAGTTGCAGAAGAGTACAAAAAAACCAACGAACTACTCAGAAATATTTTAGATAATTCTGATCACATCATGGTATATACCTTAGATCGTGATAAAAGAATGCTGAGTTGTAATGAAAAATTCATGAAAATAACAGAAATGTTAACCGGTAAGAGATTACAAAAAGGGGACTATCTGTTAGATATTTACAATGATATTAGAGAAGATAACAAACATATTTTCCAAGACGATTATTTTGATAGATGTATCAAAGGTGAAGACCTTGTTGTAGTTGATAAATTTAAAGGATATTACTTTGAACAATTCTTTAATCCGTTTAGAAATACACAGGGCAATATTATAGGTATTACCAGTTTCTTAGTGGATGTCACTGAATTAAAAGATGCTCAAAAACAATTAGAAGTACATAAAAATCACTTAGAATTATTAGTAGAGAAGAGAACAAAACATATCGAAAGACAAAATGAAGCTTTACGTACTCAATCAGATAAATTGAGAGTTGCTCATGATGAAATTCGAGATCAAAACCACGAGATTCAAAATAAAAATCAAGCATTAAGTAATTCTCTAAAAGAAACAGAATCTACATTACTTAAGCTGAAAGAGATGCAAGATCAATTAGTTAGTTCTGAAAAATTAGCTTCTATCGGTCAATTAACTGCAGGCATTGCCCATGAAATTAATAACCCTATCAACTTTGTAGCAAATAATGTTTTGCCTCTAAAAGATGATATTGAAGATTTAACGATAGCCTTTAACGAATTAACCAAACACGTTGAAGATAACATTGTAGAGGAAATAGAAGATCAGTACGAAATTTCGTTTGTAATTGATGAAATTAGTGAGCTATTAAATGGTATAGAAGAAGGTGCTACAAGAACAACTCAAATTGTAATGGACTTAAAAACATTTGCAAGAATGGATGCGGCACAATTTGTAGATGCTAACCTTGAAGAAGGTATCGATACTTCTCTTGGCCTTCTGAATAATAAATTGAAAAATAGAGTAGAAGTACATAAAGAATATGAAGGGATACCTTTGGTAAGCTGTAACGAAAGTAAAGTAAACCAAGTCTTTATGAATATATTAAACAATGCCGAACAAGCTATTGAAGGAGAAGGAAACCTTTATATAAAAACATGGAGTAAAAATGACTACATCTACATCAGAATAAAAGATGATGGAAAAGGGATGGATAAAGAAACCATAAGTAAAGTGTTTGATCCTTTCTTTACTACAAAACCAGTTGGTTTGGGAACAGGTTTAGGTATGTCTATTTCTTTTGGTATTATCCAGGATCATAATGGTGATATTAAAGTAGCTTCTGCTCCAGGAAAAGGAACTTCTTTTACTATTTCTCTACCAATTAAAGGACTACAGCATTCCGAGGAGTAATTGATCTTCTTCCACTTTTTTACAATGTTTGAATATTGTACAATTAGAAAGTTATTCACAATTTTGAGGAAATTTGTGAATGTTTATCAAAATTGTGAACAACTTATCAATTAAATCACATCATGCAGAGCAAATACATAGTTTTTGTTTATATCTTTTTCTTTTTGCTGGTAGATTCAAAAAGTTATTCACAATCACGGGAGTTTGTCTTCTATCCTGTACAAGGTGGTTTAATATCAGAACAATTAAAGTCAATATCTTATACAGACGATGGTATTATTTGGGGAGCTACTGATAATGGTATCATGAAGTTTGATGGTAATACCACTGAGTTCATTCATTCTAAGTTACCAAGCCATTATATTAAATCTCTAACTAGGGGAAAAGATCATTCTATTTATGTTATTCATGATCTTGGAATTGCTAAAATTACCTCAGGAGACAATCAATTTGATATACAACCAATTTTAGAAGGTAGTACAACCCTTTCTCCTAATTTTCTATATTATCCTAAAAGTATTTTTGAAGTAACTCCAAATGAATATTGGATTGGAGAAACATCCACTATAGTTCACTATATCGACAACAAAATCAAAAGATATACACTCACCGGTGAATCACAATCTCCACATTATGTTCGTTCCGTACTATTTGAAATTGACGGATATAAACGCACATGGGCGTTTAGCTATAATGTAGGTATTTTTACTTTTGATAAAGAACAAGACGATTTAGTTCAAGTTACATTACCCCAAGATCTTCATAATATAGCCTACGTTGAAAAAGTGGGTTTTAAAACTTTTTGGATCGGAGGTAAAGAAGGTGTTTTCGAGATGACAGTCAATAGAGAGGGACAGATTAGTACTTGGAAAAAGTTATGTGATATAAAAGACGTTTCTTCTGCTTGTCAATTGAAAGATAAACAATTGATGGTAGGAACATGGAACGATGGAGTCTACTATGTTGATCTATCGAAAAGTGATCCTAAAGTTCGAAAACTTCATTTAAATGGTATGGAAGATATTATTGATTTGAAGAGAGTAGAAGGACAAGGTATTTGGGTGACAGGTACCGAAAGTATGGGACTATTAAAGGAGGCTCCTTTTAAGTCTATTGATATCGTTACAAAACATCGTATTGTTGAATCAGCCAAAGAAGTAGCAAAGGGAAGAATAATAATCTCTTTAGGAGATAGCTTAAGGCAATTAGAATGGGTGAATGGAAATTGGATACAAACTTATCTATACGAATGTCCAGAACGATCTAGGGTATTTACTTTATTTAATGATGAGTTATATATCGGTACATATGATGGCCATATTTTTAAGACACCATTAAATAATAATAGATTTGAAAAATTAGATAAAGTAGATGTAAAAGGATCTATTATTTCCATGTTTGTTGATGAAGAAAATCATTTGTGGGCAGTAGGGGAATATGATCAAGGACTACTTAAATTAAATGGAGACGACGTCACGATCATTCAAAAAGAAGTATTGAATGGGACACATGTGATAAAGGGTGAAGGTACATTCTACATTGGAGGAAGAAATGCCTCTCAATTACTTTCTAAATTCAATTATAAAACTCAAACATTTGAAAGCCTTAATTTGAAGTTTCCTCGAAAAGTGGATCAAAATATAAGTATTAATGATTTACTTATAAATGATGGATTAGTGTATATCGCTACAACAGATGGTTGTTATTACTTTAATGCATCATTAGAGAAAAATGAAATCACTTTAGAAGAAATGATTGTTAGAGGATTGCCTCAGACTACTTCTTATAAAGCTATTGCTCAAACTAAAGATCAAGCTATTTGGTTGGCATCATTTAATGCATTAATCCGAGTTAAAAATCAAAAAGTTCAATATTTTGATAAGACTTACGGACTTCCTTCAAACGCAATTAAACTCCAAGGTTTAGAGTGTGATTCTGAAGGTAGATTGTGGATCGCTACCGAAAAAGGATTGGTTATTTCTGATCATTCTCCATTATTAGAGGACAAGACTTCAGTCCCAAAAATTAGATTATATACATTGGAAAATGCCAAAGAGTATTTATGGGATCAATCCAATGCCGAACTGCCTTATGAAAGTAACATTAAGCTAAAATTTGATCATCAATTTTTTCCAAATGATAATGTAAAATATCAATATAGAATACGTTCTGTAGATTCAACTTGGACTTTACCTTCAAAAGTTGATGAGCTAACGTTATTGAACCTTACAAATGGTAATTATCTTTTTGAGGTGAAAGCTCAGCAGTTGGGATACCAAATGAGTGATATCGCCAGCTTTGAATTTAGAATTATTACTCCTTTTTATAAAAAGTCATGGTTTTATGTAATACTATTTATTTTACTAACCACAGTAATTGTCTTTTTATTTAAAAGGCATAATAAGAAACTAAAAGAAAAAGGGAAGCGCTTGGAGTATTTAGTAGAAATGAGAGCAAAAGAAATTGCTACTCAAAGAACTAAAATTATGGATCAGCAACAAGAACTCTATCAGAAAAAACAAAGAATTTCTGATGCTGAACATGAGATCGCTAAAGCGGAATTAAAAAACTCTCAATTAAGAGAAGAAAAGCTTTCCGAATTATTAGAACAACGAAACAAGCACCTTACAGTAGTGACTTTAAATATTGTTGAAAAAAGTAACTTTATGCAAAGTCTAAGAAAGCAGTTGAAAATACTAGAAAAGGATAATAATCAGTTGAAAAGTATTTTGAAACCAATTTATAAAACACTAGATCAGAGCGAAAAAACGGATAAAGATTGGGAAGAGTTTCAACATTATTTTGAAGGGGTACACAAAGATTTTAATAGAAAATTAAAAGAGCAACACCCTTCTTTAACATCACATGATCTTAGGCATTGTTCTTTAATTCGATTGAATTTAAGTTTAATAGAATGTGCGAATTTATTAGGTATCTCTCAAGATAGTTTAAAAACATCTAGGTACCGTCTTAAAAAGAAATTAGAGTTACCTGTAGATCAACAATTGCAAGATTATATTCTTACTTTTAATGTAAATAGTTCTACTAATCCAGGTATTTCTGAATAGTGGCTTTTCTCTTTATTTTTAAAGTTTCTGTTTTTTCAAACTTGGGTAAAGAAACCACTTGTCGAGGTATCTCATATTTACCCAATGTCTTTTGTATTAATTCTGAAAGCTGATCAATTTCAGTACCCTTTAGCTGAATGCCTTCAACAAATAATGTTACTTCTTCTCCTAGATCTTCATGAGGTATACCTCCAACAAATAAATTGATATTTTGATAACCAATGTCTTTTAAAACGACATTAATAGCAGCTTCCACTTTTTCAGCCTGTACTTTTACGCCACCGCTATTGATAATGTTATCGGCTCTGCCTAACCAAAGAAATGAGTTGGAAGAAATAAGAGTAACTACATCATTTGTTTGTAATTTTTGATGATTACTCATAGGACCATTCACCCATAAACAATCTCTATTGTCAACACCAATATGTACATCAGGTAATGTATGATAGTTGGCATCTGCATTGGCATGAATTTTTTTAAGAGCAATGTGAGAGACAGTTTCCGTCATTCCGTAAGTTTGAAATACCTCCACCTTCGAAAGTTCTTTTTTGATTCTGTTTTCTAAATTCTCAGTAATAGGAGCACCACCAATAATCAATTTTTTTGTTGATAAAAAGTCTGGATATCCATCTGCACAGTCTAATGAAAACTGTACTTGTATGGGTGCCATTGCAATAAAATCATAAGGTTGAGGCAAATTATGTTCTCTAAATGGAGCAGAACAAGGAGGCACTACTGTAGCAAACATGTCTTGTTCCATACATCTTACGAGCATCATTTTTCCAGCAATGTAGTTTGTATTTAGACACACTAATGCATGATCTCCTTTTTTTAAATTTAAAAAGGCTACAGTAGCAGAAGCACTGCTTTCCATTTGTTTCCTTAAGATTTGAATTTCTTTTGGAGCACCCGTGGATCCAGATGATTGAAGGGAGAAAGTTTGGGTATTATTCAACCATTCAAAGCAGAATAATAGTATTGGATCAATAAAATCATCTCCTTCCATTTGGAAGTTTCCTTGCTGAATGTCTTTGTAAGAATATGTTTTATCTAAGATATATAAATTCATTTTTCACATTAATTAAGTTAGGAAACCTTTAGATGTTTGTTATACTAGGAATGATAATTGATCTTTGAAGATATACCATCACTCGGTCATAATATTTGACTTTTTATAGATACTTATTGACCCATCAATTTCTGAAATTCATACAAACTTATGAAGTACCTAAAATATTATAACAATATAATCTCTACTTTTTCTTTTATTTTCTTAATTCCTTTTAGTGTATTAAGTCAATCAAAAGAGCATACGCTAATAAAAACATTTTATGATGATTGGGCAGGAATAGTAGCAGAGGAGTTTTATGTGTTGGAAGGAGATTCAAATAGAATAGACGGAGAATACAAAAGATATTTTCCTGGTTCTGATAATTTGATTGTTAAATCTCATTACAAAGACGGTAAATTAGAAGGAGAGTTTTTTGAGTACTTCGAGAACGGAAGAGTTCATTTTAAAGTGCATTATAAAAACGATATGAAGCACGGTGAGTATACTTCATTTTATGTAGAAGGAATGAAAAAAACGGTGGCTCATTTTAAACAAGATCAGATGGTGGGTGTAATGAAAAAATACTTTCCTGATGGTAAACTGAAAGTAGAACATAACATCAAAAATAATTACTGGAAAGAATACTACCCTTCAGGTCAATTGATGAATGAATCAGAAATGTTAGGGGAACAAAGAAATGGTATCACTAAAGTATATGATGAGAAAGGAAATTTAATACAGAAAGGAAATTACAAAGAAGGTAAAATTGATGGGAAGTATATTACCTATTTTCCAGCTTCAACCACTGCACAGAAAGAAAGTGATTTTGTGATGGGGAAATTGGAAGGAGAGTCAAAAGAATACTATCCTTCAGGTAAATTAAAACAAGTAATTCCTTTTGAAAATAATATAGAACACGGTCTTCGATTAGAGTATTATGAGTCTGGACAACTAATGTCTGAAAACAAAATGGTTCGTGGTAGAAGTACAGGTAATTATAAAAACTATTATCAAAATGGTCAGTTAATGTCTGAAATGATTACTGCTTTAGGGAAAGAACAAAAAGGAGTTTTTAGAGATTTCTCTGAGAGTGGGGTTTTATTACAAGAAGGGCACATGCAGCAAGGTAAAATGCATGGAATAACTAAAATGTATTATGATGATAGTGCTTTGAAACAAGTTTTTAACTATCAGAAAGGTTTAAAAAAGGGGGCGCAGAAACAATATTATGAAGACGGTACCACTTTAATGATGGTAGAAACATATGCCAAAAATGAAACAGAAAATTCGACAAAAGAATACTTTGAGAATGGTCAGTTAAAAACCGAAGGTAAACTGATTAAGAAGTTAAAAACTGGAGCATGGAAAACTTATTATGCAAATGGTAAGTTAAAGACTACAAAGAACTACATTAATGGTTTTGAAGACGGCGAAAGTTTGATTTATAATCAAGAAGGTGTGTTAATGACTCGGGAAAAATATAGAAAAGGCCGTTTAGTAGGTATTCATATTGAATATTTTGATGATGGTGAAACTGTATTAATGGAAGTACCTTATGACAAAGGATACATCTACGGAGTAATTAAAAAGTATTATCGAAATGGTCAAATCCGAGAAAAAGGAAAACAATACAAAGACAAGAAATTAGATACTTGGCAATATTTTGATAAAAGTGGTACTTTGGAAAAAGAAGAAATTTATAATAAAGGGACACTTTTAGAAGTTAAATACCCCAACGAATAATATGAGAATAGATAAATATCTTTGGTGCGTAAGAATCTTTAAAACACGTACCGTAGCCACAGATGCTTGTAAAAAAGAAGAGGTTTTATTAAATGGAAATGTTCCTAAACCATCACAGAAAATAGCGACAGGAGACATTGTAGAGGTTAAGAAGGATCCTATATGGAGGAAATTTAAGGTTGTCAATCTTATTGATAAGAGAGTAGGAGCTTCTTTAGTGAATGACAATGTCCAAGAAATTACTTCAAAAGAGGAATTGTCTAAGCTGAAAGATTATATCGATGAGAAACGATTTTACTTAAATAAGTAAAAGAAAATAGATACGAAAAAAAGAGATAGTTTTAATCTATCTCTTTTTTTTGTTTACATTTATTTATAAATTGATGTAACAAAGATTAACCTAAAGGATTATACTCAAACTCAGCCAAAATGGAAAACCTTCACATCATATTTTTAGTTATGTATTTTGCTATTGGTATAGCAGCTTGGTCATTTTACCAATCGTTTTTTCATGATGGAGGAACTGACGATTCTCCATTGAACAACGATAATGACGATAACGATAATAATGGTGGTTGGCCTGTATCTCCAAATGACCCAGATTTAGATTTACCTCCAGGTATTTATATTTTACCTCCAGGTGCTACAGATCCTAGTAAAAAAGACAAAGGACTATTGGTATAGCAATGTGCTAGAAACTAATTTTTCCTAAGGTTTTTTCTAATGTTTTTTGCCTGAAGACTTAACCCTTCTTTATTAGGGACAATCTTTAATAACTTTTCTAAATGATTTAAAGATAATTTTTCGAGTTTAAGTTCTCTATAAATAGTACTTAGACCCGAGAGTGCAGCAAAGTGCCTAGGCTCTAATTCTAATACTTTATTTAAATCTTCTATAGCCTTCTTAAACTCACCTCTCATGTAATAGCAAATCGCTCTTTTATTATAAACCTCAGAGTGATTTTTATTAAAAATTAATGCATGAGAATAAGTTGCAATGGCATCTTTAAACCTTTCCTTAGCAATTTGTTCTGTACCCAAATGAAATACGTCAATCATGAAGGGATCTTCAGTTTTTTGCCAAATTTGAAGAATTGAATTTTCTAAGTCACTTATTTTATCTTTATCAGTAGCAGTTTTTAATTGAGTAAATAAAACATCTACCTCTGTTGTATATTCTTTCATAGTGGTATGTTATTTAAAGTAAATTCCTTTACTTTTATGTTGAAATTGTCACTTGAGGTTAAAAAAACCATTAGTACAAACCCAATCGTTAATGAAAACGTGTCACATATGTTTAATACATTTCGTGCTTAAAAAAGTTTCTAACGATTAAATTCATTAGGGAAAAACTTAACATATCTTCATAGTTCATGAGAATAGTACAAACAATATCTAGCCTTTTAATATTATTTATCATCTTACCTACTTCTGTATATTCACAGATTTCAACAGGACGTACAAAAGAAATAATTGATACTTTATCGAGTGATGCATTAAGGGGGCGTTATGCTGGATCTGATGGAGAAAGACTAACTACAGAGTACATCAAAACAGAGTTTGAAAAGTATGGGCTTGTTCCTGCAGGTGATGAGGGTTCTTACTTTCAAAATATCAATAAGTTTGGAGTAGAGCTTATTTCTGAATCTCTTTTATTGAATAAAAAAGCTGTATCAACTTCTGATTTCTTTATAGATACTGATCGCTCTGATTGGATGCTTAAAAAGGCAAAATCACTGAAGGTGATAACTTTAGGAGAAGAGGATGATTTTAAAGATCAAAGAGAAAGTTTAATTAAAACCACCGAGCCTACTTTAGTATGGGTACAAGGAGATATGAACCAACAGCAAATGTCTCAGTTGAAAATAAAGTTGTCTAACAAAGAAAATTATTTAGATCAATTGGATGGTACTAGAAATATCATTTGGGTAAAAGATCAGCCAGAGGTTAGACAAAAATTCAAAAAAATTAAATTATCTTTTCAACAGAAAACCCATCAAATCGTCATGAGAAATGTCATGGCTAAAATTGAAGGGAACGGTCCAAGAGCTAAAGAAGTTGTAATGATCGGTGCTCATCATGATCATATAGGGATTTTACAGCAAATACAAGGCGATTCAATTGCTAATGGAGCAGACGACAATGCATCTGGAGTTTCTGCCGTTTTACAATTAGCAGAGTATTTTGGTAAGAGAAGAATAAAATATCCAAGAACTATATTGTTTGTCACTTTTACCGCAGAAGAATTAGGACTTATAGGTTCTGATTATATGGCAAATCATATGTCTGATGAAGAGCTTAAAAATATAGTAGCACTTATCAATATAGAGATGATTGGTAAACCTTCTGTAAATGGGAAAAGAAAGGCATATATAACAGGATATGACAAAAGTACGTTAGGAGCACAAATGGCAGAAACGGTATTAAAAAATCGTATCAATTTTAAATTGTTTGCCGATCCTTATGAAGATTTAGATTTATTTATGCGTTCTGATAATGCTCCATTTGCTGTAAGAGGAGTCATTGCACATACAGTTTCTTCTACAGATATTGATTTCGATACGTATTACCATACGGTAAACGATGAAGCAGAAACATTAAATTATCAGAATATTGTGGATGTTATTAAAGGATTGAGTGTGGCTATCGAGCCAATAGTTAGAGGAAGAATTACTCCTAAATTAAAGTAAGATCTGTCTAACCATAAATAAAAAGACCTTGATGAGTAATTGATTCATCAAGGTCTTTTTTGAATAAAAAAATATTATTGTGCTGCAGGAATATAATCTACAGTAAATGGTTTCGCATCATTTCCAAACAAAGAGGTGATGATAAATTCATATTTATATTTTTTTGTATTATCAATTTCTTTATCCTTGAAAGTAAGCTTAAGGTTTGTTTCGCCTTCAGCTAATTTTGTACTGATAGCCATTAAATTTTTATTTGCTTTTACTTTTTCATTAGAGCCTTCTTCTGTACGGTAGACATTAAATAAACTAAAGTGTTCAGGTAATGACGAAGCTTCATAAGTTACATCAATCTTTACTCCTTCTCCACCCAACCCTTTTTCAGTCTTTTTAGAAACTATAACCGGTTCGTCCTTTAATTTAGCATTTAAATCAAATTCTTTAGTAAATATAGGAGTAGTAGCCTCCTTACCATTAATCACTGGGAATAATCCATAGGTGATAACTTCTTTTTTTGGATCGATTTCTTTGAAACCAAAGCCTGTCATTAATGCAAATTTATATTCGGCTAAAATGCTTAAGTTCACCCAAAAAATCATTTTAGGATTTTCACCAACTGCTTTCATAAGTTCTTCGTTGGTTAAAGAAGATAATCCTTTCGGATCTTTCTCAAAAGCGTTTTTTTGATATTGCTTCATTTCTTCTAAAAAATCAGCATTGTCAGTAACATTATCTAAAGCTTTATCTTCTTTAAATCCTGGTAATAACGGAGTTTTAGTTAGTGTTACCCATTGATTTCCTGTAGAGGCACTTTTCTTTTTAATGACCATTTTTTCTAAACCAGCAGGCCATTCATTTACCGTCCATACTACTGACATTCCTTTACCGTCATATTCGCCCATCAAATGATAGGGGGTTTCTTCGTTTGGTACTGCATTTTCAGAACCAGAAGCAAGAAGTGTGAATGAAGTGACTAGTAGTAGGGAAGTAATAAAAAATTGTTTAAACATTGTATTAAAAAGTTATAGTTTATAAGTAAAATTAAAATAGATGATTTTTTTTTTGATAAAGAGTAAAAACGTTAAAATGTAGTTTATTTATCTTTTATGTTCAAAGGAATATTGAAATAGTATATTTTATCATATATATCATGGTTTTTTTACCATTAATATGACTTAAAAATAATGGTAGGTCTAACATCATTTGTTACTTTTGTATAAATTAAATTAGGGAACAAATAATTACTTTAATATGAGAGTCTTCCATCTCGTTTTTTTGATGATGTGTATAACACTAGGGCTTAACGCTCAAGTGAATAGGGTAGGTGTAAACGATGAATGGAATACTGACCTAGAAAATACGAATTTCAATTTGTGGCAATATCAAGCACTCACCCCTAGAGATGCTTTTAAAGCCATTAATCATCCTAAATTTTATAACGAAGAACGCGCTAAAGACTTTTATAAGGGTAACGAAAATGTTGTAGTGGTTTCTCAAGGTAGAGAACACAAGGCTTATCCTATGGAATTTTTAATGTTTCATCAGGTCATTAACGATAGAATAGGAGGCATGCCAATTGCCATTACTTATTGTCCTTTAACAGATGCTATTAAAGTATTTGAAAGACGTTTTGAAAGAAATGGTGTACAAAGAGAATTGGTTTTTGCTCCTTCAGGAATGGTACGTATGAGTAATGTTGTTTTGTATGATGAGCAATCGGAATCTTGGTGGCAACAATATACAGGTAAATGTGAAACGGGAGAATTAAGAAATCAGCAGTTAACAGAAAGAGATTGTATTCGAATGACTATGAATCAGTTTTATGATAATTGTAAATATGGTTTAGTGTTACGTTTCGATGAGAAAGATGATTTACTACCTTATGGAATCAACCCTTATTATAAGTACGATAATATTCTTACCGAAAAACCTTTGTTTCTTAATCATATGCCAGATGAACGTATGATGCCAATGGAGAGGGTGATTACACTTAATTTACGTGGTGATCATATGATTTACCCTTTAGAAGAAATTAGAAAGAAAAAAGTAATAAATGATACTCCAAACGATATGTACATCACAATTTTTTATGTGGATGGCAGTAAATCAATGTTAGACCAAAGGGAGATCAATCAATCTAAAGTAATAGGTTCAGCAGTGGCTTTTTCTTCATTGTATGATGGAGTTTGGTTATCGTTTTCTAAAAAAGATGGGTTGTATATCGACGAACAATCACAATCAAAATGGAACGTTATGGGAGAATGTGTAGACGGACATTTTAAGGGAGGTCACTTAACTCCTATACATACTACACAAAGTTTTGCCTTTCCTGAGCTTGAATTTTATTCTAAAAGTTTGATTTACAGTATTAATTGGTAATCATTTTAAATAAACCTATATTTTAACCTACTTAAGTAGTATTTTTGTACCAAGACCCTTTTTAAACAGGTATGAAAGATTTCAAAGCAATTCGATTATCTTATAAAAATACTCCTCTAGAAGTTAGAGGTAAGTTATCATTGTCGCAAGACGATTGTGAACAACTGTTGAAGACGTATCAGAAAGATCAACGTCTTAACGAACTGTTGTTTGTCTCTACGTGCAACAGAACGGAGGCTTATTATATGGCTGATGAGGATATATCTGATAGCTTAATCAAGGACATCTGTTCGATTAAAAATATTAAAGGAGCTGAAGCGAATAAATATTTTGAATCTGTTTGTGATCCCAAAGATGTACAAAATCACTTGTTCAGAGTGGCTATGGGTTTGGAGTCTCAAGTAGTAGGTGATATTCAAATTTCTAGTCAGGTAAAACGTGCGTATCAATGGACGGCTGATCATGAAATGGCAGGGCCTTATTTACACCGTTTGATGCATACAATTTTTAATGCTAACAAAAGAGTGCAAATAGAAACAGAATTTAGGGATGGCGCTGCTTCAGTATCTTATGCTGCAGTAGAAATGTTAGATGAATTAACTTCTGATATTAATGACCCCAAAATTCTTGTGGTTGGCTTAGGCGAAATAGGGACGGACGCCGTAAGAAACTTACAAAACACAGATATTTCTGATGTGACTATCATGAACCGTACCTTTAAGGTGGCGGAAGAGTTAGCCTCAGAAACAGGATATAAAACCAGACCTTTCGAAGAGTTATGGAAAGCAGCTAAAGAAGCTGATGTTATTATCTCTTCTTTACCAATTGCCGATTATTTTAATAAAGAAAATATATCTTCTTTAGATATTCTAGCTTTCAAATGTTTTATGGATTTATCTGTACCACGTTCTGTAGCTGAAGATGTAGAGGATATTCCTGGAGTGATTGTCTATACGGTTGATGATATTAACGCTAGAGCTGATAAGGCTTTAGAAAAGCGTATCAATGCAATACCACAAGTAGAAGCAATCATTGAGTGTTCATTATCTGAGTTTAATAAGAGAACGCAGGAAATGGAATTTTCTCCTATAATTAAAGGTTTAAAAAATACGCTTGAAGAAATTAGAGGGAAAGAAGTTCAAAAGTATGAAGATCAATTATCTTCTAAAGAAAAGAAGCAAGTAGAAAAGATTACAAAGAACTTGTTGAATAAAATCATGAAAGTTCCCGTACTTCAATTAAAAGCAACAGCATCTGTCAATAAAAAAGAAGGTCAAAAAATGGGTAAAATCATTACTGATTTATTTGATATTGATGTAGAGAAATAAATAATTTAAGAGATAGAAAAAAGTCCTTCGTTGAACATATTTCAACGAAGGACTTTTTTTATTGAAGTTTATTCTTTTTCAAGTACTTTTTCATGCCTTTCGTAAACTTCATTTCATTCACAGGGTTAGCACAATATTCGAAAAATAAAACGATCCCTCCTTTTTCAATTTCTACAGGGGTTAGTTTTTTATCGAGATTATCAAATGCAAATTTTGTTTGTGCCGCCATATACATGGCAAGATAATCCTCATCGCTATTCAATAAATTCATTCCTTCAGCAGAAATGGAAAAAGTATGATCTGGAGTGCCAGACATCCACTTTATAACGAAAGCGTAACCAGCTTTTCTTACCTCCTCCTTAAAAGTAGTTGGATTGCTTAAAAGGAAATCTACTACATTCTGTACAATTGGTTCTGCCTTTTTATAATCTTCTTTTTTCTCTAATGCTACAAATTCTTCCTGACCAAAAGAATGAAGCGAAATAAAAAGTAAAAGAAGAAAGGATAGTTGCTTTTTCATGGTAAATAGTTAATTAAAAAATAATAAGTTAGAAGTATTTTTTTTTTAGTATAAAAAAAGAATTTGTCATCCACATTAATGATGATGACAAATTCTTATAATATTTTCTATTGATTAATTGGATCAAGGGAATTTAGGGAATTTCGAGAAGTCTCGTTTTCTTTTCTGAAGGAAAGCATCTCTACCCTCTGTCGCCTCATCTGTGCCGTAAGCTAAACGAGTAGCTTCACCTGCATAAACTTGCTGCCCCACTAAACCATCATCAATTAGATTAAAGCCAAACTTCAACATCTTGATTGCTGTAGGAGACTTTGTCATGATTTCTTGTGCCCAATCAAAAGCAGTTTGTTCTAACTCTTCATGAGGTACAACTTTGTTAACCATACCCATTTCGTAAGCATCTTGTGCAGAATACTCAGCACCTAAGAAGAAGATTTCTCTTGCTCTTTTCTGACCTACCTGACGAGCTAAATAAGCAGAACCAAATCCACCATCAAAACTAGCTACATCAGCATCTGTTTGTTTAAACTTAGCATGTTCTTTACTTGCTATTGTCATATCACAAACAACATGTAAACTATGGCCACCACCAACGCACCAACCTGGAACGACAGCAATAACTACTTTATTCATGAAACGAATCTGACGTTGTACATCCAAAATATTGAATCTATTTACGCCATTTGATCCTTTATAACCTGTATTAGATCTAACACGTTGATCGCCACCAGAACAGAACGCCCATCCACCATCTTTTTGAGAAGGACCTTCACCGGTAATTAGAACAACACCAATTTCCTGACTTTCATGGCAAATAATTAAAGCTTCCCATATTTCATCAACGGTTTTCGGTGTAAATGCATTTCTGCATTCAGGTCTATTTATTGCGATTCTCGCTACACCATCCAAACTCTTGAAGGTGATTTCCTCATATTCTTTAATTGTTTTCCACTCTAGATTTGCCATTACAAAATTAGTTTGTGTTCGATTCTTACAAATGTAATGACAATAGACTAAACTTCGAATAGGTTTTTTAATATTTAAGAGGAAATGTTTAGTTGTTTAATTTTTGAAGCAGTCCCGTCTTAATGAGCAAACAGTGATATTGTTAGAGAGAAGATGTAGCTTTTCATTAGCAGAAAATGATAATTCTTGATGTATGAAGAAAAAAAAATACCCATCGTTTTCCAATGGGTATTCTTTTGACTCAATACTGCTTATTTTGATTCATATACAGTATTTCCATTCAATACAGTTTTTAATACTTTCGTTTTATGGATGTCATTTACATCAATGCTAAAGATATCTTGATCGACGATGATGAAATCAGCTTTTTTTCCAGCTTCTAAACTACCGCTTATGTCTTCTCTGAACATCACATAAGCATTATTGATAGTGAAAAGTAACACTGCTTTTTCAACTGAAGAAGTGTAACCTCTAGGTTGCATATCTTCTCCTACATTCTTACTTGTTACAATGTTTTGCATCATCTCCCAAGGTGAGAAAACAGGTCCAGTTGGGTAATCAGCACCCACACCCACCATAATGTCTTCTCTTTGATACAGTCTATCATAACGGTAAATTTCATTAAATCTTTCTTCACCTAAAGCAGGTTTGATATAGCTTTTTGCAAACTCATCCAAAGGTTGCCATTGAGGTTGTACCTGAAGCACAATTCCTAACTTTGCACATCTATCGACATCCTCTTTTTTAATTAAATCAACATGTGTGATCACGTGTCTATCATCTTTAATAGATCTATCTTTATTGATTTCTTCAAGACAATCAATTACTCTTGATATACCAGCATCCCCCTCAGCGTGTACATAAATTCTATTACCATTATCAATAAGATATTTGAAATTAGCTAACAACCTTTCTTTAGAATAGTTGGCTACTCCAATACATGTATGTGAATGCTCACAATCAGCATTTTCGTAGGGCTCAAAAAGGAATGCTTTATCTGTAGGAATACCATCGATTGCGAATTTTACTGTTTTAGAAGTTAACATTTCGTTTCCTTCATAGAATCGCTCATCTAGGCTTTTATTATTCGTTTCATCATCAATAGGAGACAAATGTACTCTGTTATATTCCATTCTTACGGTCAGTTCTCCTTTATGATATAACCTTTTATATACATTATCCGCTCCCTTAGCAGAAAGAGCAGCGGCATCTTCAATGCCAATAAACCCCACACTATTACATCTATCCAAAATAGCTTTCATGGCAATTTCTTGTTGTTCTTGTGTAAGAAGTTCTGGAGTGGCTAAAAAACCTGCTGCAATATGTGCTTTTTCTCTAAAGTGACCACTTGGTGTACCATCTTCAAAACGATCGTATGAACCACCATCAGGATCAGGAGAGCTTTTATCTACTCCAAAATGTGCAATCGCTTTTGTCGAATACCAACCTGTATGCTGTGATTCTTCACAGATAATGGCAGGTCTTCCACCTACAAGTTCATCCAATTCTTGAGCAGTCGATTTATCAAAATGTTTAATCTTGTATCCGTTAGCAAGTACCCAAGCGTCTTTTGGTTGCTTTGCTGCAAATTTACGGATTTTTTTTTCTGCCTCTGCTTTATCTTCTATTCCAAAAAGATCCAATACAAAAGTCATATTTGGACCTGCTATAGTTGGGTGCATGTGAGAATCGTATAATCCAGGAAGTAATAGTTTCCCTTCAAGATCGATCACTTTAGCCTCCTTAGACTTCCATTCTAAAGCTTTGTGGTCATTTCCAACATACTCAATTTTATCATTATTAATAACCAAAGCTGTGGCCCACAGATTATTCTTATCAGAGGTGAAAATTTTTCCGTTGATGTAAATATCTTGTGCAAATGAGGTGATCGACCAAAATAATGTGATTGATAAAGTAATTATATTTTTCATTATTGAAGAACTCTATTTTTAGATTTTGTATTCAATAATGAAAGGGGATTTCATGGTGAAATCCCCTAATTAAATTTTTATTATTTTCAGACTAATGTTATTACTCTTATTTCAGAGGAGAACATGAAGATAGAGCAACTGAAATTTATTTTACAAGATTATGCTCTAACGGAAACTCATGTTCAACATTTTCCCTAAAGTGAGGTTTCTTCAAAGGCAGTAGAGTTGAACGTTGACTTGAACCAATTGGATGCCATTTTACAAGTTCGAAATATCCATCGCTTGTAAAATGATCTTCATGAGTATTGTATGTACCAATATAAGCTACTTCAGTATTAAAAAGCTTCTCAATTTTATTGCCATGAAGTGCTAAAAGTTAAGGGTCTTTTTTTAATGAATAACTAATTTCAGCATCATCTTTTTGACCTGTAGTAGTTATATAATAACTATAACTTTTAGTGTCAGCTGGCTTATAAAAGTGATAATAGATTTGCTTTTCAGTTTTACCTTCTACAATATTAAAGTGTACAACCTCATAATCAGTAGAAATCAAAGACGAGGAAGCATTTAAGAAATACTTCCTCGTTTTTTTAGTCAGTCTCCAAATAAATTAACTGCCTCAAAATATTTATAAATACTATTTACTCTACAATCAATTTCATTACACCCCAATTAGCATCATCCACAAAATACCTCAAGAAATAAATACCAGAAGGTAACTCGTTTACAGAGAAACTCTTCGATATCTTTTCTTTTCGGAACACTAACTGACCATATGAATTTGAAATTTCAACATCAATAAGTTGATCTGAATTGATATGGATAATTTTATTTCCTTTTACAGGGTTAGGGTAGAAGAGGATCTTATTTTCTAATTCTGAGATAGAAGAACTAATAATCTCTTCATCATCATCATCATCATCATCTTCTTCTTCTTCTTCCTCTTCCGAAGGTGGAGGGTTATACACCAAAGTAGTGACTGTATTGGTCACAATTGGTTTATTGAAGTCAAAATAGATATAAGCTGTATTCTGAATACTATCGCCTTCCACTAATGTTGCTTTTGGTGATACTTGATAGTTGATATAGCCATGACTATTCGCCTCATCGACAATACTATCTGGAATAAGTATATTTTCGAAAGTGAAGACCACTACATTGGAGTCGTACCATACGGCTTCATAATCGTGAGAGACACTTAACACTTCAAACGTTTCTAAGTCCAGATTATCTGATAAAGTATCGAGAATATACACATTGAATGCGGTATCTGTTCCTGTATTTTGGAACCTGATCAAATAGTCGAGTGGAATGCCGGCTTCTACTTCTTCTGTGGTGATACTGTCTCTAGCTTGTTTGTCGTTAGGGTCGTAGGATCCTGTGACGATAAATTCAACAGATTCAGTATTGTTTTCTGCATTATCATCTTCAATTCCATCAATTTCAACTTCAGCAATCATTTCGACTTCCTCTCCGAAAGCATCTAATGAAGTTTTACCCCAAAGATCAATTTTATACATTTCACCTACATTCATTTTATCAATGGTGTAAGTAATTGTTTCTCCGCTCACTGAAAAGTCTGATAGGGAGTCGGCGAGTTCAAAGGCAGGGATGTTTAAAGTGACTTCAATATTTTCTACTTGTTCTGTACCGTGGTTGAGCACCTCGACAACATAACGCATATAAAAGCCAGGTCGAGCACGGCTGAAATAAGGGATTCTAACATATAGGTCATTGACTTCTTTGTTCGATTGAAGAGGGATGTTTTGAATAATTTTATCCGAATAATCAGATGTAGCTACTTCGAAAGTTTGAGGTACTGCATCAAAATGTTCGGGAGTACTTACTGTTGCTGTAAATGATCCTGTATCGCTTAGTATCGCATAATAATAGCCATTTTCATCGGTTGTAAAGACTTGTTCTCCAGGATTAAAAGTAATTTCTAAACCTTCGAAATTGTTCTCGTCATCATCCTTCACCCCATCTTTATTATAATCGTAAAAAACGTTGCCATAGACTGTTGGGAAAGTTGGACAATCGTTGGGATTATTATCCGGAAGACATACCTGATATTCATCTAAATTAAAAAAGAAGCTACTACCAAGATCCGTTAAATAATCAACCATAGTTGTGGGAAGATTAGAAATACACTGAACACCAGTATTTCTGTAATTTAAATCTCTAATGGAGTTGGGAAGTCTAGATAGACAATTCAGATTAGGGTTATTCTCCACATCAAAATCGTGTAACTGATGTAAAAACGATACATCAATATTTGTCAGATCGTTTTCTTGAAGTCGAATAGTTTCCAAGTTTTTATTGTGAGAAAAATCGACCTCAGTTAATTGGTTGCCATGAGCATCGAAATAGTATAAACTATCTATACTAGAAAGGTCCAATGTTTTAATATCATTATCACTTAAATACAAAGCGAACATCTGTTTTTGATCAGAAAGATCAATTCCTGTATAGTTGTTTTCCCATGCTCGTAGACGAGTTAGACTATCACAGCCTTCAAGAATTATAGTATCCATTTCGTTAAAGAAACAGTCGACTTTTTCCAAGCTTTTCATCCCCGTTAGATCAAGACTTTTAATTTCATTATAACCGCAACTCAAAGTTTTGAGCTTGGGTAAATGATTAATATCTATACTTTCCAAAGCGTTATGAGAGATGTAAATTTCCTCTAAACTTGGTAAGCCATCGAATGTGTAATGACTTGGTAAATTGGTGTAAGAAAACGTTAGACGCTTAAGACTTTCTTGAGTTGAAAGATCTAATTCAGAGATGTCGGCCTTACTTAAATAAAGCTCTTCTAACTTAGTAAGACCTGTAACGTCAAGACTTTTTAGACCGTTTGAACCAATGTTTAGTCTTCTCAGATTTATGCAAGGGGAAGCATCAACTGCATCCAAATCATTGTAAGCCATATCCAAGTGGAGCAGTTCCGTAAACATCTTTAAGTCAATAGTCTCGAACTTATTGAATGTGATATTCAGGTATTTCAGTTTTTCCAAACCAGTGAAATCGCATGTTTTTAAATTCAATTGCTCAATATCTAAAGTATCGAGGTGAGATAGATTAGTTACATTCACATCACTAAAGTTATTTACTGATGCATCTAGATAGACTAAGTTAGGCATCATGGTAAAATCCATAGGCACACCTTTAACATTTAAATGTAGGTTGTGTGAGATGTCTAACCATTCTAGATTGATAAAACTTTGAAGACCCGTAAAATCATAAATATCCTTCTGATATAGATTTAACTTAGTTACGACCTCTGCTTCGGATACTTGAATGATACTGTCGTTGTTCGTATCATACCCTTTTTTAATTAATTCATGTAAGAATTTTTCGTCTGGAATGTTTACATCTTGTGCATAGACAAAAGGGGTTAGCAGTACTAACCATAATAGTAAAAGAGAAATTTTCATAGTTGTTTAAAAAAAAATACTTGGAAGTAGCAATAAAAAAATTAAAATAATTGAAAGTAGAATTGTTTGTCTATCAATCAAAGATTAGACCATTGTTGCTTATCTATTTGATAGAATATAATTTTGAATTTTCTAAATAAATGTAACGATGGAGGATTGGAAAGGTTTTGTACTTTGTTATATTGTTGATTTTAAACACTATGATTTTCGCTTATCTGTTATATAAAATAAGAATTTAAATATTAGTGTTTTACCTCTAAATAAAGAAATCTACTTTATTTAATAAATAGTTTGTTTTGAAATTGATATAGAAAAAAAAGAGTATTAAACAATGTGTGATCCTTTATGATGATGAATAGTAAAAGTTAATCTATATGGTGAAGAATTTTACAAAAAAACGAATTACATTGACTTTAATAATAAATTAGTCAAAGCAATTCGTTTAATACCATTACGCAGTATTTTATTAATCATTATACGTACTCATTCTATTGATAAAATGATTTTGAACTCATTGAAAGGAATCTAAATATAATAAAGTAGATGAATTATTTTATGACACTAACTATTTCGGGATTCACCTCTAAATTAACATATGTCTCCCCCTTTTTTATCGTAGTCTACATTTTGTAATACATAACGCATTGCTTCTTTTCTTGCTTTTGTTATTAATTCTATTTTATCCAAAGCCATTGAAATTTTATTTCTTTCTTTTTTTGAGGTTCTACCGTCATTTTTACTGTATAATATCCTTTTTTAGAAAAATTCATTTTTCCTAGTCGATTAGATTTGAAATAATCAATATGCCAATTCATATTAGGTTCTCCAACAGTTTCACCGGTAGGAAGTACTTGATGTGTTAGTGTTTGATTCTCTATACTAACAGTAATTTTTCCAACATTCTTTTGATTTTGAAAACTGTAGGATACATCAATATCTTTTTCTCCTACTTCATCAACATAGATTTTCCATGAAAAGGTCATCTTCTCTGAGATGATAACATGCTCTGGAATCGTTTTCTTTCTCCCTTTGGGTTGTATTGTAATAGACGCTGCTTTTGGATTTTGATTCCCCGGTAATAAAGAGTAACCATTATCTACTGTTTTGGCAATCAAACCATCTGAAATGTTGGGTTTCGAATTGTATTCTGCTACTACCACAGAAATGTAATTATCTGGGGCATCATGAGGTAAATTTATTTCAGTAAACACCTCCGAAAAATTAAAATCTATAGGTTGTTTTTGTTTATCAGCAAGTAAATATACTTTTTGAGGAGCAGTAGTAACTCCTGTTAAGTTTAACTTTTTATTTAAGGGCCAATTATAAAGGTGAAGGTATAGTTTGAATTTATCACCTTCTTTTTTACAAGTAATCTTACCCCAATCGTGTTGATCCTTATCTAAGTCAAAAGCTTCAGCTCCGTAAATTGCTTCCCCGTTTACATCCAACCATTTTCCCATTTCAAGCATTCTATGAGATATTTCATAAGGTACATCACCATTGGCTCTTGGACCAATGTTAAGCATATAATTACCATTTAGACTTACATTACTAATCAATGCTTTTAATAATGCCGTTGTAGATTGCCATTCAGCATCTGAGGAATGGAATCCCCAAGAATGAGCAACTGTAGCGGGAGATTGCCAAGGGAAATCTTCTTTTTTATTACCTAGTTTATTATCGCCTAAAGTTTTGTAATCAATATCAGGATTTTCTTCTATTGATAAACCTAATCTTGAATTAACTACACAGTTGGGCTGTAATTCACGAATGATAGATTTCAGCTGTAAAAGTTGATCTTTAGTAACAATGGTTTTTTCATGAGGAAGCCACATATCAAACCATAACATAGAAATATCACCATAATTACTTAGGAGTTCTTTGATTTGAGGAACCACTTTTTCTTGCCAATATTGATCGTATTCTTCCGGTTGAAGCGGGTAGATTTCTCTTGAGTGATTCCATCCATATGAATGTTCCCAATCGACCCAATGAGAATAATATAAACAGAATTTTATACCATGCTTTTTACAAGCATCAGCCATTTCTCTAATAATATCTCTTTTAGGGTGAGAATAATTTCCTAAATCATAATCACTTACTTTACTATCCCAAAGGGCAAAACCATCATGATGTTTGGCAGTTATCGTAACGTATTTCATTCCCGACTTTTTGGCCAAGATCACCCATTCTTCTGGTTGAATATCATTCCAATCAAAACGATCTAGTAAAGTGATATATTCTTCATTATTTATGCTGTTTCTGAATTTAATCCATTCAGCATAATTATTATGATGTCTCAGTTTTTCACCTTTCCAAAATCCTTCAGCACCGCTGTATATTCCCCAGTGTATAAACATACCAAAGCGAGCATCAGTAAACCATGCTGCTCTAGGATTTGTATTTTTTTGAGCAAAAGTGGTAACACTTATAAAAAGTAGGAGTAGTCCTAAAGTGATATTTTTCATTTTGTCTTTTTAATCTAGCTAATTCAATTCATTTGGTAGAAATACCAAAAGTAATATTAGAAATATAGATTGAAATAAGGTGGTGATAAGGGAGGTAAATTACTCTTAATTTGTAAATCGAGATGATTAATGAAACATAGATGGGAAAAATTATAAATAAGAAGATTAGAAGGAGCTTCTTAATGATATTCTCCTACTGAGATTAAAAAGAAATATAAAAAAATCCTCCTTCTACATGAACTCTGAATGAATTGATTAATTTTACCCAAAATCAAAAAAAATAGAAACGAATGAAAAATACTTTCGCATTAACACTATTGGCTTTTTGTATTATTACGAGTTGTGATAACACTAGTCAAAACAACAATACAAAAGGAAATACACACGTTAATACGGCTCAAAAATCTGAGGAGGTTTTAGGAGAAAATACGCATAAGGTTGTGGTAAAGGAACAAATGTCAGGAGGAGGATATTTATATATAAATGTCACTGAAGACGATCAAGAATATTGGATGGCCATACCGGGTAGACCAGTAAATATTGGTGCTACTTATTATTACGATGGTGGAATGGAAATGCAAAATTTTCAAAGTAAAACGCTTCAACGAACTTTTGAAAGAATCATTTTTGCAGAAGGTATTAGAGATAATGTTTCGGGTGAAGTAAAAGTTGAAAATAAAAGTACTCCTCAGGGTAGCCCACAAGTAAGTAAAATAGAGAAGGCACCTAATGGAATTAGCATTGCAGAACTATTTGAAAACCCTAAAAAGTATGAGAACAAACAGGTGATCATCAAAGGACAAGTAGTTAAGGTCAATAATGGAGTGATGAATGTGAATTTTGTTCACTTACAAGATGGAACTATCGGTAAAGGAGAATACGATGTCACTTTAACTACAAACGACAACTTCAAAGTAGGTGAAGTAGCCACTATTAAAGGTGGAGTGATTCTAAATAAAAACTTTGGATCAGGATATGTTTATGATGTTCTGATTGAAAATGCTGTAAAAAAATAATGAGCAACACCCCGTCAATTTAGAACGGGGTGTTTTTTTAATGGCTATAAATTTTCTTGTACCCTTACTTTTAAAATGAATGAGCTCCAATTGGGTTCATTTTTTTATTGATTAGAATTTTCAAAGACTGTTTCATAATGCTCTACTGTTGGAAAAGGATCATAATAATGATGTAGCATTGCTTTCCATTCTAAATATTGAGGAGATTGTCTAAAATTAATTTCATGTGCATCTACATCAATCCAATCAACAAGCAATATATACTTTCCTTTAGCCTCTAAACATCTTCTTAAAGTATGTCCTTTATAGCCATCAATACTACTAATGTATTGGCTTGCTTTATCAAAATCTATTTCAAATTGTTGCTCTTGGCCTGCTTTCACTTGAAGGAGGGCGACTTCTAAAATCATATAATAGTTAGTTTAATTCGAATACAAGATAGAATTTAATAGTAGTTGCTACAAACATCAATATAAATTCTGCATCAAATTAGTTAGCTTTGTGGCAAACATATATTTCAATGATTTCAGTAGATAATTTAGCAGTAGAATTTAGCGGGGCAACACTTTTTAGTGATGTGTCTTTTGTCATCAATCCAAACGATAAGATTGCATTGATGGGTAAGAATGGAGCAGGAAAATCGACCATGATGAAAATTGTGGCAGGAGTAGAAAAAGCATCTAAAGGACAAGTGAGTGCACCTAAAGATACTGTGATTGCTTATTTACCTCAGCACTTATTAACCGAAGATAATTGTACTGTCTTTGAAGAGGCTTCTAAAGCATTTCAACTAGTGTTTGAAATGAAAGAGAGAATGGAAGCACTTAATAAAGAGCTTGAAACTCGTACTGATTACGAGAGTCAGGAATATATGAACATCATAGAAAAAGTAACGGATCTTGGAGAAAAGTTCTATGCTTTAGAAGATGTGAATTACGATGCAGAAGTAGAAAAAGCCTTAAAAGGTCTAGGTTTTAGACAAGAAGATATGCACAGACAAACTTCTGAGTTTTCGGGAGGATGGCGTATGCGTATTGAGTTAGCTAAAATATTACTTCAAAAGCCCGACCTTATCTTACTAGATGAGCCTACAAACCATATTGATATTGAATCTGTAATTTGGTTAGAAGACTTTTTAGTCAATAAAGCGCAGGCAGTAATGGTGATTTCTCACGATAGAGCTTTTATTGATAATATTACAAATCGTACCATAGAAGTGACTATGGGACGTATTTATGATTATAAAGCGAATTACTCTCAATATCTTGAATTAAGAGAAGATCGTAGAGCACATCAGCTTAAGGCTTATCAAGAACAACAAAAATTTATTGCTGATACACAAGAATTTATCGATCGTTTTAAAGGAACTTATTCAAAAACGAATCAGGTTTCTTCGAGAGAAAGAATGTTAGAAAAGCTTGTTCCTATAGAAATTGATGAGGTAGATACTTCAGCTTTAAGATTGAAATTTCCACCGGCACCTCGTTCTGGAGAAATTGCTGTAACAGTTACTGATGTTTCAAAATCTTACGGTGATCATGTGGTTTTCAAGGATGCCAATATGTCTATTAGAAGAGGAGAAAAGGTATCTTTTGTAGGTCGAAATGGTGAAGGTAAGTCTACAATGCTTAAATCTATTTTGAAAGAAATTGATATTGATGCAGGAGTGAGTGAATTAGGTCATAATATCAAAGTAGGTTACTTTGCTCAAAATCAAGCTTCTTTGATGGATCCCAAGCTTACTATTTTCCAAACTATTGATGAAGTAGCGAAAGGAGACATCAGAAAACACATCAATAATATTCTAGGTCAGTTTATGTTTGGTGGTGATGACGTTGATAAAAAAGTAGGAGTATTGTCAGGTGGTGAAAAAACACGTTTGGCTATGGTTAAACTACTTTTAGAGCCAGTTAACTTATTGATTCTTGATGAACCAACCAACCACTTAGACTTAAAGTCAAAAGATGTATTGAAAGAAGCTTTGAAATCGTTTGATGGTACTTTGATATTGGTATCTCACGATAGAGATTTCTTACAAGGTTTATCAGAGAAAGTATTCGAATTTAAAGATCAAAGAGTGCTTGAACATTTTGAGACCATTGATGAATACTTGAAGAGAAACAGAATTGAAAAACTAGCAGATATTAACTTATAGTTTCTCTAAAAATTGATACAAAGAATCTGAGTATGATGAATTAATTATTGTGTATTGGAAAGAGAGTAGAATAGAATCTTTAGTTTCTAAAAAATACACCCTCTCTAATGATCAATTATTTCATTGAGCTCAGATTTTATTTTTATAAATTAGCCCAAGCAAAATTCAACTATCATAATTCACTAAACAACATGAAAAAAGGTAATCCTTCTTGGGTAATTTTTATTAGTCTACTTTTATTTATCTCTTCATTCCTCTGTGCTCAAGATATCAATCAATTAAAACAATATAATTGGAATATTAAGGAGACGATAAATAAACCAATTGGTAGACATGAAAGTACTTTTGTACTACATCAAAATAAATTCTATTTGATGGGTGGAAGGGAAACTAAAAAGGTAGAAGTCTATAATCCGAAAACAAATACTTGGATTACCAAAGGAGAAGCACCTCAAATTATACATCACTTTCAAGCGGTTTCGTATGAAGATAAAATTTATGTAGTAGGAGCCATGACAGGTAATTATCCAACAGAACTACCCTTAGAAAATGTTTGGATCTATGATCCACAAAAAGATCAATGGGAAAAAGGACCATCTATACCTAAAGATATTCAAAGAGGAGGTGCTGGTACAGTTGTATATAATAAGAAAATATATGTTGCCTGTGGAATTACATATGGTCATACATCAGGAACAACCAACAGGTTTGATGTATTTGATCCTAAAACTGGACAGTGGGAAAACCTTACTTTCGCACCACATATAAGAGATCATTTTAATGCAGTAATAGCGGAAGATAAATTATACCTTATCGGAGGACGAAATAGTAGCTGTCATCACGAAGGAAATTTTACTGCTTTTTTTGATGATGTAGAAACACATGTAGATGTTTATGATTTTAAAAAGAAGAGTTGGTCAACATTAAAGAATAAATTACCACATGGTTCTGCGGCGGCAGGTTGTACTACGATCGGAGATTATATCATTTATTTAGGAGGAGAAAATCATAAACCTAAAGCTTTAAATTATACTCAAGCATTAAATATTAAAACACATCAGTGGAGTCTATTATCAAATTTAGTTAGAGGTAGACACGGCAGTAATGCCATTCACTTTAAGAATAAAATTTATATTGCAGGAGGTAGTCCTAATCAAGGAGGTGGACAATTAGATAATATGGAAGTTTTTGAAAATACGCCTAATTAAATCTTCCATTCTTAGCACATTTTTTATAAACTACATGATTACATTTGATTATCTCAAAAAATGACATCAAATTTACGTAATCAGAATACAAGTTATGAGAAAGACGAATAAACGATATTACGGAAAAGATATAAAGGAGAAGGCTAATTTATTTCTAAATAGAGAAATAGATATCGTCACTAATGAAGGAAGATGTTATCATGTTGTTGTAGACTCAGTAGATGATAAAGCGTATTATTTAACTGATTTTCTTCAAGGAAAGCATCAAATTCCATTTGATGAAATAGATGAAATTATCGATAAAATAGAGGCAGAATTTTAATATTAGGAGTTAGAAATTTAATTCAAAGTTTCTAACTCCTAATTATTTATATATGAATAGTAGTTGCTATCAAATAGTTTATTGTTCTTCTTTTTTCAAAATTGTGACTTTCACCGATTTACTTATTGGTGTATAGCTAATGTCTGCGTATTGATCATGAGGTATAAGTACATTGGCCTCAGGGAAATAAGCGGCAAGATTTCCTCTAGGAATATCATAAGGTATAATCAAAAAGTTCTCTGCACGTCTTTCAATCCCGTTGTAATTACTAGCTAAATCAACAATATCAAAGGTTTTAAAACCTTTCTCAATAGCTTCTTGATGATTCATCATCACTATACGTCTTTCATTATAAATACCTCTGTATCTATCGTCTAAACCATAAATAGTAGTATTGTATTGATCATGTGATCTGATGGTCATTAACATGTACTCCTCCTTTGTAAGTTTATGATGAGGTGGAGTATTTATTGAGAATTTTGCAGTACCACCAGGTAGTTTAGAAAAATCACCTTTTCTTGCATGATTCGGTAGATCGAATCCTGCTTTTTTAGCCCTTTCAGTATAGTTATCAAACCCAGTAAAAACATGGGCTATTTTCTCTCTAATTAAGTTGTAATCTTCGCCTAATTTTTGCCAGGGGATAGTATGGTTTTCGCCAAAATAGGCTTTACCAATATTAGCTACAATCTCTGGTTCACTCATCAAATGATCAGAACTAGGTGATAGTCTCCCTTGAGATTGATGTACTTTCCCCATACTGTTTTCTACAGTAACAAATCTATTTTTATCCTCTTCAGATCTTCCTAAAGTGGGTAATATAAGCGATGTTTTTCCCGGGATTAAGTGAGTTCTATTTAGCTTAGTACTAATTGAAACCGTAAGTTGACAGTTTTGTAAGGCTTGAGATGTATAATTAGTATCAGGGGCTGCAGAAAGAAAATTTCCTCCAAGAGCTACAAATATTTTGGCTGTTCCATCGTGCATAGCTTTTATACATTTGACTACATCTAAGCCTTCTTTTGTGGGAGGTTTAAATTGGAAAGTCTTTTCGAAAGCATCGTTTAATCGCTGAGACACATGATGGGTGATCCCTACAGTTCTATCACCTTGAACATTACTATGTCCTCTTACAGGACAAGTACCAGATCCTTTCTTTCCAATACTTCCTTTCAGTAAAAGTAAATTGACACATTCACGGATATTATCTACACCATTTTTATGCTGAGTAAGTCCCATTGCCCAACAGATTATTACTCTTTTCTTTTGGGCCAATAGTTGAACTACTTCATCAATTTTATTTTCTTCAACACCGGTCATTTTTAATAAATCCTCTTCTTGATATTGATCAAGATCTGAAAGAAAATCTTCATAACCCGAAGTGTGTTTTTTGATAAATTCATGATCAAAAACATTGCCTTCAGAAGCTTCTATTTTTGCTAATTTTTTGATGATTAATTTCAGTAAAGGAACATCTTGATTGATACTAACCTGTAAAAAATGATCAGTAATAGCAGTTCCTCCTCCTACAATACCTTTGGGTTCTTGTGGGTTTTTAAATCTAACTAATGCAGCTTCTCTTAAAGGGTTAATGGTCACTACTTTTCCTCCATTTCCTTTACACTTTTCTAGTGCAGATAGCATTCTAGGATGATTGGTACCTGGATTTTGTCCAATAACCATAACGACCTCTGTGTCTCCAAAATCTTCTAATGTAACTGATCCTTTGCCAATACCTAAAGTTTGAAATAATGCGGCTCCACTTGATTCATGGCACATATTAGAACAATCAGGCATATTATTCGTACCAAATGCCCTAATAAATAAGCCATAAAGAAAGGCAGCTTCATTACTAGATCTTCCGGAAGTATAAAATATTCCTTCGTCAGGGTGGTCCAAAGATTTTAGTTCTTGAGCAATTATTTTAAAAGATTCTTCCCAGCTAATTGGTTCATAATGTGTATTCCCTTCCCTTAAGATCATAGGATGAGTAATTCTACCACTTTTTCCAATTTGGAAATCGGTCCAATGAGACATTTTTTCTACAGTGTATTTTTGAAAGAAGTCAATATCTACCCTTTTATTCGTGGCTTCTTCTGCAATTGCTTTGACACCATTTTCACAAAACTCACCTAAATTAGATCTGTAATCAGGATCGGGCCATGCACAACCAGGACAATCAAAACCACCTTTTTGATTCATTTTCGCAAGTGTGGCTATAGACTTAGCCAAACCCATTTCTTTCATTGCATGACCTAAAGCAATTTTCACAGCGGGTAATCCGGCAGCATAATCTTGAGGTTCTTTTAATATAATATCCGTAAATTCTACAGGACCAACTGCAGATATTTTGCGTTCTTCAGTAGTAGATTTCATAATCATTCATTTCTTGTTGGAAATAGCCAACTATAGGGTGTATCGTACCAACAATTTAGTGAACTTTATCGTTTTCTAAATCATGTTGATCAACCCATTATTTAAATTGTAGGAATACTTTTAGTAGGAGTGTAAAGGCAAAAAAGTAGGGAAGAAGCATTGCTACGTCCCTACAATTATAAGATTGATGTACCTATTCAACTGGTACGTCTATTCTATTGAAAAAAACAAGTGTATCTTCTAGGTGTTCTTGCCAATATTCCCATTGGTGTCCACCTTTAAATTCTTCATATTCATGAGAGATGCCAGCCGATTCTAAATCAGCATGAAGTTTTCTGTTGTATTCAATGAGTTCATCAGTCTCACCACAATCAAAACGTAAAGGTGGTAAGTTTTCTTTATTATTGATGATAGCAGTAAATACATCTTCATTTTCTCTTTCAGCCTGACGGTAAAAATCAACAGGTTCTTCTACAAAGATTTTCATCTGCTCAATCTCTGTAATAGAACTATGACCAGTAACACCATCATATTGTTTTCCATATTTAGCTCCGATTCTCAATGCACCAAATCCACCCATAGAAAGGCCTGAAATGAACATTTTTGAGGTATCAGAAACCTGAGGTATATTTTCTTTTACGGCTTGTGGAACATCTTCTGCAATCCATTTTTCAAAACTAAACCCATCATGATCATTGTAGGCAGATCCATCTCCCCATAAACCATCTGAAGGCATCGCTAAAACGCATGGAGCAATTTTTCCTTCTTCAATTAAGCGTTTTGTGTTGATATGAGCAGCGCCCATCATCGCCCAAATCCAGGCACTTCCGTAAACACCATGCAATAAGGTAACAATAGGAAGATCTTTATGATCACCTTCAGGCACCCAAACACAAATATCACCTCTACCTTTTAAGTTGTCCGTCTTCACAGTAATAAAGCGAAGACCATCCATTTCGAAACGAGGATCCGAAAGTTCTGTTGTTCTAAATTTTGATTCAGCCATTATTCAAATACGATTACACCTTTAGCATTTTTACCAGCAAGCATATCATCAAATGCTTGTCCTAATTGTTCAAGTGGATATGTTCTTGTGATCATTTGATCCAACATCAAATCACCTTTATTGTACAAATTGACCAATTTAGGGAAATCGATGTCGGGACGAGCTCCACCATAAAGAGGATTGATATAGATTTTATCCCATTCGAATAAATTCATATCAATGGTGATTTCTTGCTCAATACCACTTACTTGTACAGCCGTACCTGCATTCCTTATCATTGCCAAAGGCGCAGCGCCTAAAGCAGGAATTGCAGTGCATTCGAAAGCATAATCAGCGCCTCTGCCATCTGTTAATTCTTTTACAAGTTCAGCTGCTTTCATTAATCCTACATCGTCTTTTTCGGCTAAAATACAATGTGTAGCACCAAATTGAGTGGCCATTTCTAAACGCTCAGGATTAATATCGATAGCTATGATTTTAGCCGCACCAGATATTCTTGCTCCCTGAATAACATTTAGTCCAACACCTCCTGTACCAAGTACAACCGCAGAAGTACCTGCAGCTAGTTTAGCAGTATTTACTACAGATCCGTAGCCTGTCATTACTCCACAACTAATAATACTAGCTGAAGACATCGGCATATCACTATCTAGTTTTACACAAGCAGATGCTTTCACTAAAGTGTATTCTGAAATAGTGCCGATATTAAATGATCTTTCGATAGCCTCCCCATTGAGTTTTGTACCTTCTAAATGGGCATGACCAGGAGTGAAGCCATTACCACCTGCCGTAACAGGAGAGTTGGTTTCACAAATGTGTTGATTCCCTTCCTGACATTGGAAACATTTCATACAAGGAGTAGCCCAGTTAAGAATTACTTTATCCCCTGTTTGAAAATTAGTAACGTCTTTTCCTACTTTTTCTACGATACCAGCACCTTCATGGCCTAATACGATTGATTTACCCCAATTCAAAGAATCGTGATCTGTATGACATAAACCTGCAGCTTTTACTTTTACAAGTACTTCATCAGCAAGAGGTTCACCTACTTCAATTGTATCGATTATAAAATGACCATTTCCGGTACCAATAGCAGCTTTTGAAATTATGCTCATAGCGTGAATAATATTGTTATTTTGTTAGTGTCTAATCATGTTTATCACCTAGATATTTGGTGGAAAATCATTTTCAAAACATGTATAAAAAAGTTTGGGAGCTTAATATTTTGAAAAAAATAGTTGACTCATTTTACAAATGAACAGTATTTATTTTACCATGTTGTTCTTTATTTTGACAGAAAAGTTATGTATTATGCTTAATAATTGAATGAAGTGAATTAACTATACTATATATACATAACTTTTTTGACTATGAAGGCTTTTCTAGAGAAGGTGATCACACAGGATGAATCCACCCTTCGCGCTTTTAAATATGATGACAAACAATTTGTAACTCCATGGCACTTACACCCTGAATATGAGCTAACATATATTGTAAAAAGTAATGGAAGTAGATATGTAGGGAATAATGTAAATGACTACCATCCAGGTGAGTTAGTATTACTAGGTCCCAATCTTCCTCATTGTTGGAAGGATGATTCTAATGATGAAGATAATGTAGAATCATTAGTATTTCAGTGGCCAAAAGAACTCATCGATCCTCTATTTTCTTTCTCTGATATCAAATATGTTTTTCAAAATGTAGATAGAGGCATTCTATTTGAAAACCCAGATTCGATAAATATTAAAGAAAAAATGTTAGCCATAATAGAGGCAAATCATTGGGAACGATATGCAAAGTTTATCACTTTATTAGGAGAGTTACATCAGTTAAAAGTAAAAGAGATTTTAGCAGGGGAGTCTTATTCTTACGATTCTTCAAAAGACACCAATAACCGCATTGACATTGTTCAAAATTTTGTAGAAAAAAACTTTTCAAGGAAAATCAAATTATCCGAAATCGCTGAAGAACTGAATATGACAGAACAATCGTTTTCTAGATTTTTCTCAAAAAATATGCAACGTCCTTTCTTTGTCTACCTCAACGAATATAGAATTAATAGAGTAAGTCGCCTTTTACTTGAAACGGATATGCAAGTAGCAGAAATAGGTTACACCTGTGGCTATGAAAGCCTACCTTTTTTCTATCAACAATTTAAAAAGTTCAAGGTATACTCACCATTGGAGTTCAGAAAGATGTATAGGAAGATATAGGAACTAGAAATTAGGAGGTAGGAATTAGAAACTATGCTATTTAAACCTGATTAAATGAATGAGTTACTTTGTCAAGTAATAGGTAATAACTAATAAGTAATAATGAGTCGTAAGATTCTTAGTCATCCAATTTATTAATTCTCGAAAAGAGGAACTCCTAACTCCTAACTCCTAACTCCTAACTCCTAACTCCTAATTTATATTTCTATATAAGTTATTACTTATTACCTATTAGTTATTTTTTATCAAATTATATCCTATTGCGCCTTAGTTTTTATTTCATTTTTGTTATTGATGATAAAATACATTACAAAATGACTAAAATAAAGAACTAGACTAGACTTTAAACCCCTTTACTTTGTATTAGTAGTAAATACTACACTTTTTACACTGTGATGTCAACGTATGTTGCCATCATTTGATAGAACTGAAAACACCAACGGTAGTACAATAGTCTCAATTTCATACTTTTTAAATTAATCACTTTTTGATAAGGAATGATTGTGTCTATGCATTACTCTCATAATTTACTCTTAGTACTATGGAACACCAAACAGAAGCAGAAAAGAAGGTAAAAACAAGTGAGTTTCCAGACCCATTTGAGCAAGCTAGAATTGAAAAAGGATATGGAGATATAGATGATCAAAATGATCCTGTGACTATGCTATTACGTCTAAAAGATGTAAGAAAAACAGCACATAATTGGAAAACATTTATTTCAGGAGCTACACCGGGTAGAATCGTTGTGCCATCTGAAGTGGATATTCGTGATATTCGTCAGATTCCATTTGAGGTTGATCCACCTGAGCATAAAGATTATAGAAACCTAATAGAACCTTGGTTTAAAAGACCTTTAGAAAAAGAGTATGCTGCTAAATTGACTAAAATTATAGAAGATTTGGTGGATGAAGTGGTTGAAAAAGATGATATCGAAGTAGTTGGAGATTTTGCTTTAAAGTTACAATCTAGGGCATTGACTCTTTTATTAAATATTCCATTTGAAGAATCGGAGACTTGGATTGGATGGGGTGTTCATGTATTCAGAAGTGAGGAGTCATCTACGGATGCCGACAAAGCAAATATTCTATTTGATTACTTGGATGAACAAATTGATCGTGCAGCTGAAAATCCATCTGATGATTTATATTCTTTATTATTAGCTTCTGAAGTGAATGGAGTGAAGATGACAAAAGAAGAAGTAAAAGGAGTGATGATTTTGACTTTTGCTGGAGGTAGAGATACAGTAATTAATGCTGTAACAAATTCTTTGTCATATTTCGCAGAAAACCCTAAGGCTTTAGAAAGATTACGTCAAGAACCTGAAATTGTTGGTAGAGCTGTAGAAGAGTTAGTACGTTACTTCTCTCCATTAACACATATGGGACGTGTTGTGACGGAAGACACGAAAGTATGCGAACATGCTATTAAAAATGATTCAAGAGTTTCCATGTGTTGGGCTTCTGCTAATAGAGATTCAGCTGTTTTTGAAAAGCCTAATGAAGTAGTTTTAGATAGAAAAATTAACCCTCACGTAGGTTTTGGGTTCAGTCATCATAATTGTCTTGGTGCTACACATGCTCGTCAAATTTTAAAGATTTTGATGACTACTTTAGCTAATAAAGTAACATCAATTGACATTAAAGATTACAAAGAAAATATCGAAGAGTGGGGAGAGTTTAATCGCAAGGTAGGCTTCGATAATATCACTATGAATATTCATGGTAAATAATCAATTTATTATTAACACTAACAAACTTTAATATAATGGCAAAAATCACTTTTGTAACAAAGGATAATCAAGAAATCACTGTAGAAGGAACCTCTGGATCGGTGATGGAATTAGCGGTAAAAAACAATGTAAAAGGTATTGATGGCGACTGTGGTGGTGTGTGTTCTTGCGCTACTTGTCATGTACAAGTAGATGCTGCCCATACAGATAAAACGGGTGTAGCCTCAGAAATAGAACAAGATATGTTAGAATTGGATGATGATGCCAATGAATACAGTCGTTTATGTTGTCAGCTTCAAGTGACTGAAGCAATGGATGGCGTAGTTTTAAACGTTGTAAAATAATTGTTTGGGCCATGATTAATTAAAAAATCATGGCCTTTTTATATCAAAATTCTGCATGTTATCATTAATTGAAATTGAAAACATGCATTTATCGTTAAAGAGAGATGTCAGAAAAAGTATGTGTAATTATAGGGGCAAGTCACGCGGGGGTGAACTTTGCTTTTTCATTGAGAAAAGAAGGATTTGAAGGTAAGATTATCATGTATGATAAGGATCCGGTTTTACCTTATCATAGGCCCCCTTTATCAAAAGCTTATTTAACCGCAGATACTTCAATTGAAGATAATTGCCTAAAATCAAAAGACAGTTATTTAGATGAAAATATTACTCTGAATTTGGGAGTAGAGGTAATTGATATCCACAAAGAGAGTCAAAAAATCATTTTAAATAATGGAGAAGAACAACATTACAATTATTTGATTTTAGCAACAGGAGCTCGACCGATAATACCTCCTATCAGCGGATTAAAGGAAGCTAAGCATGTGTATCCATTAAGGACGGCAGGAGATGTAAGTAACATCAAAAAATGGATTAGTACTGCAGACTCCAAAAGAGTGGTAGTTATTGGTGGTGGATACATAGGTTTGGAGACAGCGGCATCATTAAAAAAAATGGGCACACACGTTGTTGTCTTAGAAAGAGAAGAAAGAATTTTGGCTAGAGTAACGGCTCCAGTAATGTCAGAATTTTTTCAAAAACTACACACAGATAAAGATGTGGATATATTGACCTCAAAAAATGTAGAAAGTATAAACACAGATGAGGAAGGAGTAAACACTGTACAATGTAGCGATGGGTCGAGTTATGCTGCAGATATGATAATTGTTGGGGTAGGAGTGAACGTAAATGTATCTTTGGCCAAAAAGCTAAACCTTGAAATAGAAAATGGTATAAAAGTCAATGAGTATACACAAACATCATTACAAAATGTGTATGCTATAGGCGATAATACGTATCATTATAACCCTCATTATAAAAATTGGATTAGATTAGAATCGGTACAAAATGCAGTCGATCAAGCTAAAGTTACCGCTGCTCATATCGTAGGAAATGAGAAGATATATGATACTATTCCTTGGTTTTGGTCTGATCAATATGATGTGAAATTACAGATGGTAGGTTTGTCTCAAGGGTATGAAGAACTTATAGTAAGGAAAGAAGAAACAGAAAGTATAAAATTTTCGGTTTGGTACTTTAAAGGTGATGAATTACTAGCAGTAGATGCGATTAATAACGCAAAAGCCTATGTGATCGGTACTAAATTTATTAAAGAAAATAAGGTGATAGACAAAGACAAGCTTAAAGATGTGACAACTATTTTTAAACCCGCGAATTTAATGATGAAAGAAGAAGTTTAGATCAAATAGAGATATAAAAGAGGGAATCAGGAATTAGAACTTTTTCTAAATGGTAAGTACTTCTTGTCCTACAAAAAAAGAGACGGAATTCACCACTAATCATTGCTAATTCAATAAGTAGTTTCGATATTAGTTATTAGTTATTAGTTATTAGTTATTAGTTATTAGTTATTAGTTATTAGTTATTAGTTATTAGTTATTAGTTATTAGTTATTAGTTATTAGTTATTAGTTATTAGTTATTAGTTATTAGTTATTAGTTATTAGTTATTAGTTATTAGTTATTAGTTATTAGTTATTAGTTATTAGTTATTAGTTATTAGTTATTAGTTATTAGTTATTAGTTATTAGTTATTAGTTATTAGTTATTAGTTATTAGTTATTAGTTATTAGTTATTAGTTATTAGTTATTAGTTATTAGTTCTAAAAACGCTTTCATTCCCAGCATGATCTCTCACTTTCATAATAAATTCTCCCTTTAACGCAGCTTTGTCATCACGAAGTCTGGTTTGCAGATAATCTTTTTTAGCATCATATTCAAGTAAGATGAATTCACCATTTAATGTGGCTTCATAAGTGGCAATACCAGAAGCGTCATCTTCTATTTTGAAGCGAAGTTGATTGTGTTTCCATTTTTTTAGAGGAATGATCTTAGGAGGTACATTTTCAGAGAAAATACCAAAGGTGCCCCATCTATTGGTTTTGAATGTAATTGTATTTCCTTCCCATTTACCACCAACATATTCCCATTCACCTTTTCTATCTTTCTTGTAGACAAAGTTTTTGGGTTTAACTAAAGTAGTATCTTTTACTTTGTATTTAATCTCTACACTTTTATGCATAGGAAGATATTGTTGTCCAATAATAAATTCGTTGTTTATTTTTTCGATATTTAAGTAGAGGCTATCAAACAGAACTTCTTTATCAAATTCAAAAGTAAATTCATCATCATAATAAATAAAATGTTTTCCTGAAGGGATTAAATGCTTAAGGAAGGTGTCATTTTTAATATTATTGATGGAATAAGAAGCCGGAATGCCATTTCTTAAATCCCATAAATACACATTTTGAGAAGGTGTTTCATAGCTTAAAGGTATAGGGATACTATAAAAGGGGAAGTTAATATAGAGTGTGTCTGTAGATTTATCTGCACTTGAGATCTTTAATATATTTTCTTCAATTTTTAATTGATCATTGATTGCTTTGTTTTTGATGGAAGGTTTAATTCCTTTCCCCTCAATATTGAAGTTTACTGTTGACTTATTTTGAAAACTATCCCAAAGTTCAATTTTTATCTGATGCGTTTGTTGATCATCAATAGTTAGAAAGCCGTTTAAATTATTATTTGGGTAGATAGATAAATGATTGGCATCCCAATGATAAAGTCTTTGATACCTTTTTCTCTCTTTTTGGAAAGCCTCATAATCAGTGAAAGTATTGATATTAGCGCTTAGGTCAAAAGGTATTTTATCAATTTCATGATGATAGATAAGTTTATCGTTATCATATACCTTAATAGTATTGATACCATATTTATTATAAGTGCCATCAGCTCTATCATAGGTGTCTATTTCAATTCCAATTTTACCTAAAGCATCAAAAGGTTGGTATATTTTATACTGACCATTTTTACCCGAGACTACTTTTTTCTGAATTTCAAATGCCCCATTCACTCTACTATGAATATCAAGAGGTTTTAAACGGATGGCTCTGACTGTTGGAGGTATTTTATCAATAACCTCACTAAATCTATAATGAACAGGGTTCAATGGTCTTTCCTCCTTATCCCTAATTTCAAAATGAAGATGGGGAGCGGAAGAAGATCCACTATTTCCAGAATATCCAATAATATCTCCTTTACGGAATACAAATAAGTCTTTGGGAAGGTTTTCTAAATTGACCTCGAATGATTTTTGAGCATATTGCTGTTGAACAATATAGGCTTCTAATTCATCATTAAAGTGTTGTTGATGTGCATAAACTGTGGTTTCTCCATTTGGATGCATCATATATAATACACGACCATACCCAAATGTAGATACTTTCATTCTAATAATATATCCGTCTGCTGCTGCATGAATAGGTAGACCTTCCACACCGCCAGTTTTAATGTCTAAACCTCCATGGAAATGGGTTGTACGTAACTCTCCCATAGAACCAGCAAAGTAATTTCTTTGTCCTGGTCGGATTGGAAATAAATACTTATTATCACTGTCTTTAGCAGTTGATTGTCCAAACAGAAGGAAGCTGTTGAATAAAGATACAATCAGAAAAAAAAAGTTTTTCATGCTAGGGGAAGTAGTTAAACAGAAGTTTATAGCTTCAATGCTACAAAATATAAATGATCGAAAGTGCGAATATAAAAAAAACCGATGCCTTTTTCAGACATCGGTTATTTATATTTTTTGGATTGATTATCCTAACTTGAATGAAATTGGTAATACCATTCTTTGTTTTACTGGACGACCACGTTGCTTACCAGGCTTCCATTTAGGAGCTTTTTTCAAGACGTTGATAGCAGCTTCATCACAACCTGCACCAATACCTCTAACAACTTTAATGTCTGTAAGTGTTCCGTCTTTGTCTACAACGAACTGAACATATACTTTACCTTCTACACCCATACGTTTAGCTTGAGAAGGGTATTTCATGTTCTTACCTACCCACTTGTAGAATTTACCCATACCACCAGGGAAACCTGCAGGATCTTCTACAATTTCGAAAATTTCTTCGACAACTTCTTCTTCTTCCACTTCCTCTACTTCGGGAGCTTCTTCAATTACAGTTTCTTCGTCGAATTCTTCTGGGATTTCGATTTCAATTTCGTCCTCAATTTCTTCCTCGTCAGGTACCTCTACGATAACCGGAGCTGTAACTTTTGGAGGTGGAGGCGGTTGTTGCTGTGTTACGGGAATGTCTACCATTTCCTCGTCATCAAAATCTAATGAACCTAGATCCATTAATTTTTGCTCATCGTACGAAGGGAATTCCAACGCGACTAATACTACAAGCATAGACAATGAAAGTCCAATTGCTCCAAAAAGAATCGAGTATTTAGAAATATCAACATCGTTGTATTTCTTTACTAAAACACTTTTCTCCTGACCTGTTTTCTTACCTGCTACAATATCAGAACCCACTTTATTCATAATAATGCGGAATAACTGAATGACAACAAGGAAAGACACCACCAAGATGACTATGACCGGTACAAGGCCTAATTTTCCTAAGATAGCTATCATCTGAATACGAATTTAATGCTGCGAATAATCCAAATCTAATTATTATTCATCGCCCGAAAATACAACTTCAATTTTTTATATACAAAAATCTAATTGTAAAGAAGGGTTAAAATATCATTTTGAACATTTTCGGCTCAAAATATTAAGAGCACAAATTAAGAATGTATCTGCTTACAAAGGTTTAATTTAACGGTTTTAACAAATAATTGTATAATTCACGCATGATAATGACTAAGATTACACTTTTTCAATTTTTTTGAAGAAATCTTTTATTTTGTCATAATCGTTGTCTGTATGCGCAGGAAAGTTCGCAATTCTGAACGATGTTTCTTTCCATGCACCATATCCATTCCCTAAAGTGATTTGATGCTCTTTTGCCAACTTCTTTAACAGTTGGACTTTTTCTTTTGAAGTCTTAATACCAAGAACAGTAGGAGAACGAAGTCGTGAAACAGGAACTAAGAATTCGTATCCCAACTTTTTAAAGAATTTTTCAGTCTCCTTCATTCGTTTTTTTAAAGTGATATCAATAGTTGTAATATCAGGACGATGTTGAAGAACTTTATTTAATAAATATATCCCTAGAATATTAGGTGTATGTGTTGTTTGTCTTTTTTGCTGGTTTTTATAAATAGACCAAAGGTTATTATAATGAGTATCTTTTTTATTTATTTTCGATAAGGCTTTGGGTGAACAGATCATCACACCTAAACCTGAAGGAAGGCCAAAGCATTTTTGAACACTAGCATACCAAAGGTCACCTGATTTCCAATCCATGCGTAATCCAGACATACTACTTGTAGCATCAATAAAAATTAATGGGTTAGGAAACCTTTTTTTTATTTTTTGAAATGTTTTTGGATGAATAAAAGTTGTATTCGAAGTTTCACAAGCTGTTAGACATAAAATATCAGCATCAGCGGCTCCTAATTGAGATAATTGATGTAAACTAATATTTTTATGTAGTGGGAACTCATACGTGATGGGATCATTCACTTGATTATACTTAGACCATTTTTCTCCAAAAGCACCATTATATATATGCATGAATTTTTTTCCATGATAAGATTGTGCAGTAATCTCCCAACATTCTGTTGCACTAGAAACAAAAAACACTTCATAGTTCTTTGGGAGATCTAACTTTTTTCTGATAGTGAGTAGGCACTCCTCCATCAATTGCATAAATGAAGGGCTTCTATGATTACATGATAAGATACCTTCATCATATGCTTCTTGCATGTATTTGTCTAAATCAGGGGCTATTTTACTTGGGCCAGGATAAAATGATATCATGTTATTTAACTTTTTGTCGCAAATGTAATAGATATATTGAAATTAATAGTGGAAGGTAATTTGACATATTGAATATTTATAACATCTTTCGTGATTTTAATCAGGATAGTTATAAATTAGTTCATTGATATATCTATAAAGATTATTATGGTAAACCATTCCATATTTTTTAAGTTACTAATACACCTGTCTTTTTTAGTTAAAAATTATTTTTAAGTCGGGTCTACTAAGATTAAACAACTCTTTTACTTATGAACAAAAAACAAAACTTTGTACAAAGTGAATCCAAAAAACAATTACTATTTGTCTTTTTATGTGGTATTTTCTTAACCAATGCAATCATTGCAGAAGTAATAGGAAGTAAAATATTTTCTTTAGAATCTTTTCTAGGAGTACAACCTGCACAGATTTCTTTATTTGATACATTAACGTTAGACTTTAATTTATCTGCTGGAGTGGTTTTATGGCCGGTAGTATTTATAACAACTGATATTATCAATGAGTATTTTGGAAAAAAAGGTGTAAAAGTAGCCTCTTTTTTAACCGCAGCTCTCATAGGGTATGCTTTCTTTGCCATTTTCTTTGTAACAGAATTACCTCCTGCTCAATTCTGGCTAGATTACAATAATGTAGATTCATTAGGAAATCCAATGAATATTGATGAATCTTTTAATACAATATTTATACAAGGATTGGGTATCATCATTGGGTCTTTAGTTGCTTTCTTGGTGGGACAATTTATAGATGCACATACTTTTCAAGTCATTAGAAAAATGACAGGTAGTAAAAGAATTTGGTTAAGAGCAACGGGTTCTACTTTAATTTCTCAACTAATAGATTCTTTTGTAGTGTTGTTTATTGCGTTCTATGTTTTTGGAAACTGGCCTATGGAACAAGTAATAGCAATTGGTATTATTAATTATATATACAAATTTGGTATAGCAGTATTTTTAACTCCACTATTGTATGTTGCACATTATATTATCGATTCCTTTTTAGGTAAGGAATTTGCTAGAGGAATAGCAGAAAATGCAGCAAAAACCAATCTTTTCGTTGATGATCAATAATTGAAATGATACTTTTAATTAATTCATATTCATAGCGATAGGTTTTTTTAGACTATAAACTAATAGAATTATCATGATATATAACGTCAATTTCCAAGGACTTTATGATGTCTCAGATGGTGATGAAGATTTCTTACTTTCTGTGTTAATGGTAATTGAAAGAAACTTAACTGAATTTCCTTTACAATTACAACAACACTTAGATAACAAAGAAATAGTATCGTTTACCAAAAAAGCACATAAGCTAAAATCGAGTACAGCTTATTTAGGTCACAATGAATTAGAAGGACTTCTACTATTAATGGAGGACGGACAAGATCTTACTTTAGACCAATTACAAGCCCATCTCAATAATTTTAATGAAATTGTTAAGATCGTTTTATCAGATGTTAAGGTAAAAATTGAAGAATTAGGCTAATCTTTGGTTTTGTTTTCATATTTCTGATGTACAATAAGATAAAGTTCACGTAATTTGTATTCTAATCCTTGTTGGATGATACTGCCGTGTTGGCAGCATGTGTTACATTCTTAATTTTTAAGATGAAAAAGAATACACCTAAGAAAGGCCAAAAGAATTTAAGTCCTTTCAAAAAATTTATAAAAGATAAGCCTCGTCGTGACGAATTTAAACCAGAACGATCTACTGGATTTAAAAAGAAAGGTCCTAGAGTAAATGAGGAAAAAGAAAAACTGAAAAAGGAACGTAAATTAAAAACTACTGTTTACAGTCCTCACGAAAAGTCAATACAGAAACCTACTTATGATATTAAGAAAGTTATTTCTGTTGTAAAGCAAGTGAAAGAGGAAGAAGAATCACCGGTTCCAAAGGTGAAATCATCTGAAACTCGTTTAAATAAGTTTATTTCTAATGCAGGTGTTTGTTCAAGAAGAGAAGCGGATCAATTAATTGCAGAAGGGAAAATAAAAATCAATGGTAAGGTGGTTGTAGAAATGGGTTACAAAGTTCAATCTAAAGATAGGGTTGAATATGAAGGTAAGCTATTGAAAAAAGAGAAATACGTATATGTTCTTTTAAATAAACCCAAAGGATTTATCACTACAACCAAAGATCCTCAAGAGAGAAAAACGGTAATGCAATTGGTGAAGAATGCTTGTGATGAAAGAATCTATCCTGTAGGAAGATTGGATAGAAATACCACAGGTCTACTTTTATTCACTAATGATGGTGAGTTTGCAACTAAAGTAGCACACCCATCAAGCAATACTCAAAAAATATATCGTGTTGAGTTAAATAAGCCTTTTGATGAAAAACATGAGGAAAGATTACGAGATCCTAAGTTTGAATTAGAAGACGGATCAATTTACTTGGACGGATTATCTGTAAATGATATAGACCGAAGAGAAATTGGTATAGAATTACACTCTGGTAAAAACAGAATTGTAAGAAGAATATTTGAACATTTTGGTTATCAAGTAGACGTTTTGGATAGAACTGTTTTGGCAGGCCTAACCAAAAAAGATTTACCTAGAGGTAAGTGGAGGTATTTATCTGAAGACGAAATGATACAATTAAAGTATCTTTCAGGTTTGAAGAAAAAACCAAAGAAACCTTCAAGAAAACCAAAGAGATAATTTATCAGAAAAAGAGTTGCAGTAATGCAGCTCTTTTTTTTTCATATATATATGTTGTGGTAGAATGAAACTACCCTTTTAATCAAAACTAATATTATCAAGTCAAAAGACTTAAATCCGTTTTTTTTGATAGGCTATTGTGGATTCTTTTGTGTTATTTTTAATGAAATAGATAAAATATTATTAAGTTTGCATTAATAAACCTTAATTAATGGGTTTGTTATAAACCACAATACAAGATTTTCGTTATAATATAAGTATTCTCTCAATTATTTATTTATAAATGGGAACAAGACTTTTGTCATGTTTTACCATTTGTGAAAAATAAAATGAATCAAAGAATAAATTTCATAAATGAAAGATCTTATATTGTGAATAGTTAGTAAACCAAGTATTTATAGTGTGTATTGATACTAAATGAACAGATAGATTTTAACCGATCTCGATAGAGTTTTATAAAATAGGTATAAAACAATTTCCTTTTTTGGTGATCTATATCTCATTTTTTTTTCAATTATTATATTATTCTTGCAATTAGAAATCGATTAGAAATTTATTATTCTCATAATTTTTAAAATCTCAGATTAATTATGGCTAAAGAAGCTACAAAAGTTACACCTTTGAGTGCGCTAGAAGTGGTGAAGAAGCATTTGGGGAAACCTTACGAGGACCTCGAATTTTTGCTTAAATGTCTTCATGAAGTACTTATGGATAGTGGTGAAGAGGAAATGGCAAATGCTATTCCTTGGATAAATGAAACTACTCATGAGTTAAAAAAGTTTGACGTAAAATATATGCAACTTTATTCTATTGTATTCCAATTACTGAATATGGTAGAAGTTAATGGTGCTGTTCAAGCCAGACGTAAGAAAGAAGACAGCCAAGGGCTTTCAAGCGTAACAGGTTTGTGGGGCGAGAGATTTAAAGCATTAAAAGATAAAGGATATACTCAAGAGCAAATAGCTAAGGTATTACCTTCGGTTAAAGTTGAACCTGTATTAACAGCTCACCCAACTGAAGCAAAAAGATCTACTGTTCTTGAGCACCATAGAACATTATACTTATTATTAGTGCAAAGAGAGAACACAATGTTCACAGAAATTGAGCAACGTTCAATTAATGCACAAATAAAATTAATATTAGATACTCTTTGGAGAACTGGTGAAATCTATATTGAAAAACCAGACTTAGCATCAGAGAGAAGAAATGCTATTCACTATTTAACAAACGTTTTCCCTGAGGTATTACCTATTTTAGATCAACGTTTCCAACAAGCTTGGGGTGAAGCAGGTTTCGATAAAGATTTAATTCACCAAGTAAGCCAAAGACCTCGTGTATCTTTTGGTAACTGGGTAGGTGGTGATAGAGATGGCCATCCAGGAGTTACTAACGAAGTTACTGAGGAGACATTAAGTATCTTACGTCTGAATGCATTCGTATTGATTCGTCGTTCTTTATTTAGCTTAGTGAAAAAATTATCTATTGCATGTAATTTAGATGAGGCACCAGAACCACTTCGCAATCGTATCTTAGAGATGGCGAAAGAACTGGGTCAATCTGGTAAAGATGCTTTAGAAAGAAACGTAGGTGAGTCATTTAGACAATTCGTCAACCTTTGTCTAGCTAAACTTCCAGTAGAAGTAAAAAGAGAACACGCTGTTGAGTTATCAGAAAGCGAGTTTAGATATACTTATGCTTCAGAATTAAAGGCAGACCTTCAATTGTTACAAGATTCTTTGGAAACATTTGGAGCGAAAAGAATGTCTTACACTTACTTAAATGAATCTTTAAGAGTATTAGATACTTTCGGTTTCCACTTAGCGAGATTGGATGTTCGTCAAAACTCAACTTTCCACGATAATGCAATTGCTCAATTGCTTAACGCATCTTCGATGGACGGTGATTCATTCTTAACATGGACAGAAGAGAAACGTTTGGCATTCATGAACAATGAATTGTTATCAAACAGACCTTTTACTCATCCATCAACACAACTTCCTAAAGAAGCAGATGCTGTTACTTCTGTTTACAGAGTATTAGCTAACTATATTGATGATTTCGGAACTGATGGTATCGGTGCATTGATCGTTTCAATGACTAGATCAGTATCTGACCTTGTAGCTGTATACTTATTAGCTAGAGAGGCAGGTTTAATGGAACAAACTCCAGACGGTTTAATTTGTAAACTTCCTGTAGTTCCATTATTCGAAACAATCGAAGACTTAGAAATTAGCCCTCAAGTGATGCAAAACTTCTTGGATCACCCTATCACACGTCGTTCTTTAGAATACCAAAGAAAGCGTGCTGGTAAAGATAGACCAGAACAAATGGTGATGGTGGGTTACTCTGATTCTAATAAAGATGGTGGTATCCTTGCATCTCAATGGTCACTTCACTTCGCAGAATCTAGATTATACGAAGTAGGTGATAATAGAGGTATCGATATTAACTATTTCCACGGTAAAGGTGGTACTATTTCACGTGGTGCTGGTCCTGCTCACTGGTTTATCCAAGCACTTCCTCACGGTGGTGTAAATGGTAATATGCGTTTAACAGAGCAAGGTGAGACAATTGAACAAAAGTACGCTAACAAAATGAACGCTTCATATAACATGGAGTTATTAATGGCGGGTACTATGGCCAATACTGTTACTGATCGTATGGGTAAGAAATATTCTCACCCAATGGAAAAAGTAATTTCTTGGTTAGCTTCTGAGTCTAGAAACTTCTACGTTAACTTACTTGAAGATCCTAAGTTTATCAAATTCTACGGTGAGGCAACTCCAATTGATGCAATTGAGTCATCAAGAATTGGTTCTCGTCCAGCTCGTAGAACAGGTACAAGAACATTAGCCGATCTTAGAGCAATTCCTTGGGTATTCTCATGGAGCCAAGCTCGTTTCAATATGACATCTTGGTATGGTGTAGGTTACACATTAGAGAAACTTTCTAAAGAGCGTCCTGCAGACTTTGCTCAATTGAAAGAAATGATCAACCACGATCCTCTAATTCGTTACGTATTCACTAACATTGATACATCATTAGAAGCAACTGATGAGAAAATCATGAAGGAATATGCAGCGATGGTAACTGACAAAGACGTGAAGGATGATATCCTAACTCAAATGTTGGACGAATTGGCAAGAACTAGAAAAATGATGGACTCATTGCTTAAAACTTCTTTTGCAGAAAGAAGAAGCAACCATTACTACTCTAGTCACTTAAGAGCTGAGGCATTGAATCCATTGCATAAAACTCAGATCAAATTGCTGAAAAAATGGCGTAAGATGAAAGCGGATGATAAGTGTTCTCCTGAAGAAGTGGAGGCAGTATTATTCCAATTGCTTACTTCAATTAATGCGATTGCAGGTGCACTTAGAGCTACAGGTTGATACTTGTGCTTTAAAAGCATTTTAATATATAATCCTTGTCGGTTTACCGGCAAGGATTTTTTTTGTGTTTTACATATTTGGGTTTATCAATCGAATTAGTAAATTGACGAAAAATATATACTGATGAAACAATTATTATTACTACTTACACTACTATTTATCTATTTAATACCAATTTCTGCTATTGCTCAATACAGTGAGCAAATTAGTACAGATCGCCCAGGTTTGACTTTTGGTGCAACTACTTTAGGTAAAAAAGTAATTCAAGTTCAATCTGGCTTTAATACCACTAATATTAATGGGAAAACTCCAGATTTAGATGTGTCCACCCTTATTTTTACTAACTTTTTAAGGTTCGGTTTAACAGAAAAATTTGATATTGAAGCCATGATCAATGTTAGAAATGATAAGGTTAATTTTGCTGGTTCTGATGTTGATACTTTAGACTTAAGTGGAGTATCTACAACTCAATTAGGTTTTAGATATAATTTTACTCAAAATGATGGATGGGTTCCAGCTATCGGTTTTCAAGGTAGGTTGATGTTGAAATCAGTATCTCATGATTATAGAAGAGACAATGTGGGAATGGTATTTAATGTTATGACAAGTAATCAAATCAATGATTGGTTGTCATTCAATATGAATTTGGGAGCTTCACTACCAAGAAGAAATGAAGTAGATTACTCTCTGCCTTCAACATTTAACTTTGGTATCTCATTAACAGAGAAATGGGGGACCTTTATAGAGTTATTTGGAAACCTGAATGATTTCGACCCTGGGTTTGATACTGGACTTTCCTATTTAGTGAATGATCACTTTTTATTAGATATTGGAGGAGGATATACTCCAACTTCTTCTTCAGATACATGGTTTGCAGAAGCCGGCTTATCTTATAGATGGCATTGGAGAGATAATTAATTAAATTATGGAATCGACTGAACGCATTCAAGATATCATACAATCGTTATCATCATTTATAGACGATAAAAAAGTGGTGCAATTGCCCCAGTTTTTTAAAGCTTTTCCTGGTGGATATGGAGAGGGGGATCATTTTATGGGGATAAGTATGCCTAATATTAGGATTGTAGCAAAGGAGGCGTATATGGAGTGTAACATCAATGAAATCTCTGAGCTACTGAAACATACTTACCATGAAGTAAGAATGTGTGGTTTAGTGATGTTGATTCATCATTATACTAAAAAGAAAATCCCTCAAGAAGAAATAATACAATGCTACCTAAATCATTTAGATTATGTCAATAATTGGGATTTGGTGGATACCTCCTGTTATAAATTATTGGGTAGATATATTTATGAAGGGAAAATGTCTAGTGATATTCTTTATGAATTAAGTGAATCTAATGAAATGTGGAGGATTAGAGTGGCTATTGTGGCAACTCTATACATGATTAATAAAGATGATTATAAAATTGCATTTGATTTGTGTGAGCGCCATTTAAATCATGATCATGACTTAATACATAAAGCAGTAGGGTGGATGCTTAAAGAAATTGGCAAAAGAAACGAAGATGCAGAAAGAGATTTTCTCGATAAACATTATCATAAAATGACTAGAACCACTTTACGTTATGCCATCGAAAAAATGGATGAAAGGGTAAGACAAGCTTATTTAAAAGGTGACATATAGTTGTAAGTTACTTCAAAAGACAATAATTTAATGTTTTATTAGTTATAATATAAAGCACAACTAATATATATGAAATTTCTACTCCTTGTCTCTTGCCTTATTCAAGTTACTGTTACCTCATTATTTGCTCAACATACTCCAGAAGAAATGTCTCAAGAGTACGTAGCTTATGCATATGATTTAATAGATCAAAAAGACTATGACCATGCTTTAATAAAGACAGATGAAATTATTGCACTATTGCCTAGAAGTACTGCAGAAATACAGTATGTAAGAGCCTTGGCACATCACTATTTAGATCTTGATTTAGAGGCTAAAAAAGAAGTAGATGATATGTTCAATTATCCTATGAATGATGAATTGAAATTACACGCTGATGAACTTCTGGTTTTAATAAATCATGAGATAGATAAAAATAATAACCCTGAATTACATCATGAAAATGTATTTAATATGGCAGAAGTGTCTGCTAAATATCCAGGTGGGATGGGGGAGTTTTATACATGGTTTCATGGAGCACTCCATAGTCATGGTATCGATAGAGAAGGAAAGGGAAAGGTGTATGTTTCTTTTATTGTAACTGTATATGGTAAACTTCAAGAGGTTGAAATAGTAAAAGGAGTAGAGGAAACATTAGATGATAAAGTATTAGAGTTATTGTCAGAATGCCCTAAATGGATGTGTGCTATGCAAAATGGAAAGCCAGTAGAACAAAAAATTGTATTGCCTTTAGATTTAGAATCACACCCTTATTAAAATCATAGATAATAGAATATAAATATGATGTTATAGTAGTGTTTAAACATTTGAAACTTCTACATTATAATATCAGTCTTAAAATATTAGACATAAAAAAAACTCTCTATAATTATTAAATTATAGAGAGTTTTTTTTGATTAGTTACTGATTACTTAGCAAAGTGAACAGATCTTGTTTCACGGATAACCGTTACTTTAATTTGTCCAGGATATTGCATTTCAGTTTCGATCTTGTTAGCGATATCAAAAGATAATTGACCTGCATCAGTGTCTGGCACTTTTTCAGCATCAACCATTACTCTTAACTCTCTACCAGCTTGGATTGCATAACATTTATGCACTCCTTTAAAGCCCATTGCAAGACCTTCTAATTCTTTCAGACGTTGGATATATGATTCCATCATTTCTCTACGAGCACCAGGACGTGAGCCAGAAATAGCGTCACATGCTTGGATGATTGGAGAAATAAGTGTTGTCATTTCGATTTCGTCGTGGTGAGCACCAATAGCATTACATACTTCAGGAGTTTCACCATATTTCTTCGCTAAGTTCATACCTAAAATAGCGTGTGGTACTTCTGGCTCTTCTGGCCAAACTTTACCAATATCGTGAAGTAAACCTGCACGTTTAGCTACTTTAGAATTCAAACCAAGTTCAGAAGCTAGGGTACTCGCAAGATTAGCAACTTCTCTAGAGTGTTGTAATAAGTTTTGACCATAAGAAGAACGGAATCTCATTCTACCTACTAACTTAATTAACTCAGGGTGCAATCCATGAATTCCTAAATCGATAACAGTTCTTTCACCAATTTCGATGATTTCGTCATCAATATTTTTCTTTGTTTTAGCAACTACTTCTTCAATACGAGCAGGGTGGATTCTACCATCTGCAACTAATCGATGAAGGGATACTCTGGCAATTTCTCTTCTTACAGGATCAAAACCAGAAATAATAATTGCTTCAGGAGTGTCATCAACAATAATCTCAACACCTGTACTTGCTTCTAAAGCACGGATGTTACGACCTTCTCTACCGATGATTTTACCTTTTAACTCATCACTTTCCAAGTTGAATACAGATACACAGTTTTCAATTGCTTGTTCTGCAGCTGTACGTTGAATAGTGGTGATAACAGTTTTTCTTGCTTCTTTAGTAGCAGTCATTTTAGCTTCCTCCATGATATTCTTAATATGCATAGAGGCTTTTGTTCTTGCTTCGTCTTTTAACGCTTCAACCAATTGTTCTCTAGCTTCCTCTGCTTTAAGGTTAGCTACTTTTTCCAATTGTTCTACTTGTTTTAAACGAAGTTGCTCTGCTTCTTCTTTTGCTTTAAAAGTAAGCTCTTTTTGAATTGCAAGCTCATCGAAACGGTCTTCCATTTCTTTATCTTTCTTTTTGAAAGATTCTTGTTGCTTGGCAATACTAGCTTCTTTTTGCTTCTGCTTTGCTTCTTGTTGCTTTAAACGATTTTCAAACTGTTTAAGCTTGTTTTCGTTTACGTTAAGTTGATTTCTTCTTTTGGCGGTTTCAGAATCAAAATCTTGTTTCATTTTCAAGAACTTTTCTTTTGATTCGATCAACTTGTCTCTTTTAATTCTCTCTGAATCTTTCTTTGCCTCCTCTAAGATATGCGTTGCCTTATCTCTCGCTTCTGTTTCAAGCCCCTTCAATACTTTGGCAAGCATAAATCTACCTAATACTGCACCAATACCGATGCCAGCAATTGCGGTAATTACTATAACTAGGGTTGTTTCCATTTTTACGTACAGATGTCTGTGCGTAGTTATCTAACTACATTTTAAAAATATATATACAAAAAAGGAAAACTAGAATTTAAAAAATCTTCTAATTGTTTGGAAGAATTTCGTCAATTTGTTTGTTTAATATTTTAAGCCGATCAAGTGAAGTTTGTAGCTCATCCGACTCGGTGTGGGATTGCACAATTAGATCAAAAGCAGTCATTATGAGTAAGTCTCTTTCATCAGCATTTGGATGTTGCTGTTTTTGCCCCGAAAGAATACGGTTAAGCTGATCGGCTGCCTTCAATAAAAGGTGTTCTTCCGACTTAGTAGCTTTAAGGTTGTATACCTTTCCGCATAGCTTTAATGTGATATTTTCTTTAGGAGATCTTAGTCCCATTTTCCTACGTTTTATATGTATACCTTGTAAATTACAAGATAAATATGATCGTTTTTATACTATATTTATTAAACCGTGTTTAATGACGATCTGAGTAAATTCCTTTTTATAAAATAAATGTACTTGAAAAAATTGGAATTATCGAATTTTTAAAAAAATTAAACCAATCTATTTAGAAAGACGCTCGATTTCTTCGTTTAAAAGCTCAATTTCAGTCGATAATTCTTCTTTTTCGTGCAAAATCTCTTCTTTTTCTTTTTTAAGAGAATCTGCCATTTTTGAGAGTTTTCTCAATTCTACCAACTCATCCTTCAGTTTTTGATTTTCTTTAATGAAATCTCTTTTTTGTTGATTGAAGATGTCAATTGTCTCATCTTTTTCTTCGAGAGTATCCCTTAATTGGTTCACGTCTTGGTTCAGAAATTGAATGACAGATTGTTGTCCCTCTACTTGACTTTGAGCTTCATCTCTTTCTTTTTGAAGGCCAGCTTTATCCTCAAACAATTGTTTGATATGCTCATTCCCTTGAGTAATTAATTCTTGAAGTCTATCAGATTGTTCTTGAATTGCCATTTGATCATCAGTTTCTTGTTGATTTTCTTTTAACAATACAATTTCTTTTTGAGCCTCTTTATACAGTACAGTAAGGGTGTTAATCTTATCAATTAATAGTTTGATTTCTTCGCCAATGTTGGGGATGGTTTTTGACATGCTATAGGTGATAAAATCTGCTCCCAAATTTCTTTGGGAGCAGTAGTGTTATTCTTATTTACGGATGACCGCTTTTAATTGCGTTTCAAATGCTTTGATTAAGTTATTCATTACTTTATCAATAGCTTTCTCATTTAATGTTTTGTTTTCATCTTGAAGAATGAAACTAACAGAATATGATTTTAAATCAGCAGCAAGGTGTTTGCCTTCATAAACATCAAAAACATTGATTTTCTTCAATAGCTTTCTTTCTGTTTTTTGGGCTAATTGCTTGATAGAAGCAAAAGTCGCATTCTTATCTAAAACAATAGATAAATCTCTTCTTACTTCAGGGAATTTTGGTATTTCTTTGAACTTGTAATCTGCACTGTACATATCAACTAATAATGTCCAATTGATATCAGCAAAGAATACCTCTTGCTTTACACCAGTCATTTTAGCTGCTTTTGGATGTACCAAACCTACAGTTGCAATCACTTTTTTACGTGCTGAGTATTGTAATCCGTAAGCAAATGTATCATTACTGATGTATTCAGCAGAAATACCTTGAATATTTAAACGATCAAAGATTTTTTCTACCAATGAAGAAACGGTGTGGAAATCTGAAGATGTTGCTTTTTTAATCCAAGATTCGTCTGTGGATGTACCGCTAACGAATAATGCTAAATGCTCATTTTCAGTATAACCATTTTCATCTTTGTGATACGTCTTTCCAAATTCAAATATTCTGATGTTCTTTTGTTGACGACGAATGTTATGGTTAATTACTTCTAATCCACTAAACATCATTGATTGACGCATAACATCTAAATCGGCACTCAAAATATTTAGGATTTCAACGTTTTCACTTTCGTTTAAATCACTTGATTCTTTTGTATATTTTGAAGTAGTTAACGAGTTAGTCATCACTTCATGACAACCAGAACCTGCTAACATCTCTGTTACTTTTCTCTGAAGAATTTGCTTATCTTTCTTTGGGAAAGAAGCTAAGAAATCTGCTGATAAAGAATCACTTAGCTCAACACTGTTAAACCCGTAGATTCTAAGGATTTCTTCAATAATATCAGCTTCTCTTTGAACGTCTACACGGAAAGGAGGCACAGAAACTTTAATTGTTTCTTCTGTTCTTTCTAAAATAGAAATTTCAAGACCTTCTAAAATTTCAACTACTCTGTCTTGAGGGATAGCCTGCCCGATTAAACGGTCTACATTTTTGAATTTTACATCAATAATGAAGTTTTCAATAGGGGTAGGGTAAACATCAACAATATCAGAAGTAATTTCTCCACCTGCATATTCTTTAATTAATGCAGCAGCATATTTTAAAGCAGTGATGGTCATATTAGGATCACATCCTCTTTCGAAACGGAAAGATGAATCAGTTTTAATAGAATGACCTTGAGATGTTTTACGAACAACATCTGGGTGGAAATAAGCAGATTCCAAGAAGATACTTGTTGTAGATTCTGTTACTCCTGATGCTAAACCACCAAAAACACCTGCAATACACATGTTCTCTGAAGCATTAGCGATCATTAAATCATGACCTTTTAATTTTCTTTTTTCTTCATCTAAAGTGATGAATTCTTGTCCTTCTTCTGCAAATTTAATGTTGATTTCATTGCCAACTTTTGCTAAATCGAAAGCATGAAGTGGTTGTCCTAACTCATGTAAAACATAGTTAGTAATATCTACCACATTATTTATAGGAGAAAGACCAATTGAAGTAAGTCTCTGCTTGATCCATTTTGGCGATTCTTTAATTTCTATACCAGAAATAGTAACACCAGAATATCGAGGACAAGCTTCATTGTTATGTACGTTTACTTGAACTGTAGCTGAAGTATTATCTACTTTAAAACTTTCCAATAGTTCAGGTTTTGCCACTTGTTGAATTGGACGATCTAGTAATACTTTCAGATCTCTAGCTGCACCATAATGAGAAGAACCATCTACACGGTTAGGTGTAAGACCAATTTCTAAAACATTATCGTTTTCTAAGTTGAAATACTTAGCAGCAGGAGTACCATTAGCTAAATCTGTATCCAATACCAAGATGCCATCATGAGATTGTCCCATGCCAATTTCATCTTCAGCACAGATCATTCCCATAGATACTTCTCCACGGATTTTTCCTTTCTTAATTTTGAAGCTTTCTGTTGGTGAAGGGTAAAGTTCAGTACCAATAGTGGCAACTATCACTTTTTGGCCCGCAGCCACATTAGGAGCACCACATACAATTTGTACTGCCTCTTCTGCTCCAATATCTACAGTTGTAATTCTTAGTTTATCGGCATTAGGGTGTTGCTCGCAAGTAAGCACTTCTGCAACAACTAAACCTTTTAGTCCACCTTTTACTTCTTCTACCTCTTCGATTCCTTCTACTTCAAGGCCGGACATTGTTAATAGTTCGTCAATTTCTTGAGGCGTTTTATCCTCTATATTTACAAGGCTACTTAGCCAGTTTAAAGAAATTTTCATATATCACTTTTTTTGTAGCTGTATAAAAAATTTACAGCTCTAAACTTTGTTACTATTCAAAAAAAAGAAATTGTAAGATGACCTACTTTTTCAAGTAGCAAAAATAATAGGTTATTACAACTTCTTGCAATAACCTATGCTTTGTTTAGAAATAATATTAGAGTTGACCTCCTAATTTTTTAATTTCTTCGTTTTTTAGCTCAATTTCTCTCTCTAATTCCAAAATTTTCTGATCTTTTTGCTCTTTTTCATTTTGAAGAGATTGAATTTGATTTTTATGGTTTTCCTCAGATGTTCTCAATTTCTCGAAAGCTTTAGTAAGAACTCCTTCGTTATGAAGCATTTTTGAGTTAGCTGCTTCAAGCTCTTTTTGCTTTCTATGCATTTCCTCTTGAGTAGCCTGAAGTTCTTCAACATTTTGTCTCATTTCCTCTTCTTGAGCTCTCATTTGTTCTGCTTGTATTTGAGAATCCTCAAGGAGGGTTTTCATTCTATCCGAATTTCTAGTAGAGGCAATAGTAGAAGCAATTGTTTCTCCCAGCTTAAGCACAAATTCTCTTTGATACTCAGGCATTTCATTTAAGGATGCTAGTTCTATAATTCCATAGACTTCATCATTCATTAGCATAGGAGCAATGAATAAATTAGTTGGTCTAGCTTTTCCTAATCCACTAGTTATATTGATGTATTGTTCAGGAACTTCCTTTAAATACATTGGTTTCTTTTCAATAAATACTTGTCCAACAAGTCCCTCTCTTGGCTTTACAGTTCTGTTTAAATATTTTTTTCGCTCATAGGCGTAAGCAGAAACAAGGTGCAGCTCTTTTCTATCCTCTAAGTTTTCACTCACTACAAATAAGCCACCTTGAGTTAAATTGAGGTAAGAAACTAAATTATTGATAATTTGATCACAGAGTTCTTCAAGGTTGTTTTGAGATGTTCTTAGAATATCAACAAATTTAGTTAATCCATTAGATACCCAATTCCTTTCAGATTCTACAATTTTAAGTTTTTTTCTTTGCTTCCTTATTGCTTCTATAGAAAGAATAAGTTCAGATTTTTCATCATCATGAACTTCAAAATTCTGATCATCAGAGATCAAGGAGTTAGAAAATTTCAAAGCATTTTCTAATTCTTCTTTTAATTTTTGATTTCCCTTTTTCAGCTTTGCGTATTGGTCTAACCACAATACTTTAATGCCAATTTGTTTATTCATAAAGCAATCTTATTCAAACATTTTTTTCAAGGATGACAAACAACTCATTACCTTGTCTTGGAGGAATGCTATTATAACATTCTTCCATTTTTTTGATCGTGAAATACTGATTAAATAACTTTTGATATTCTTGAATTGAACCACCAAAAGGGGGACCTTCCATTGATAATGGAAAAGTAAATAGTAATCCACTGATTTTGCCGCCTTCTTTTAATAAACGATGTGTATGTAATACATATTGTTCCCTCATTGAAGGTGGGAGTGCACAGAAAAAAGTCTGCTCAATTATTAGATCAAATTTTATGCTAATTGATGTTTTGAAGAAGTCATCACAGATAATTTGATCTTTTGGGAAGTCTTTTACCCTTTGAAGAAAATTATTTATAGGTTTTTCTGAAAGGTCTAATGCATAGACATTTTTGAAACCTTTTTTCCATAAATACTCTAATTCGTAAGCGTTTCCGACGCCAGGTATTAAAATATAAAGTTCTTTATTGGTTAATTGATCAAAGTATTCTACTAATGGAGTACTAGCATAACCGATGTCCCAACCAGTTTGTTGGTTTTCATATTTTTTATCCCAGAATATTTTATCACTCATATTATAAAGATATAAAAAGAAGGAATTTGAAAGTAATTAATTAATAATAATAGGTGGTTTGAAATAATAAAACTCAGTAAAAAAATATTTAGAGACATGAGACTGAATTTTTTATAAAAAGAAACGGCTACCTTAAAGATCTAAGGTAGCCGTTTTGTGATGTGTGTAAATTCTTTACTTAGAGATAGATTTAATTACCTCCTCGTCCATAGGTTTTATATTTGAATTAAAGAAGTCTTTCAATTCTCCTTTTTCATTAATGTAGTATTTACAGAAATTCCATGAAGGTGCTTCATCATTCCAACCATTTTCATCAGGATCTGATAACCATCTATATAATGGTGATTGATCATCTTTCTTTTTTACATTGACTTTTTCCATCATTGTAAATGTAACTCCGTAGTTGATTTTACAGAAAGAAGCGATCTCTTCACTTGATCCAGGTTCTTGACCACCAAATTGATTACAAGGGAAACCTAATATTACTAATTCTTCTCCATATTTTTCATGAAGTTCTTGTAAAGCTTCATATTGTGGAGTGTAGCCACATTTTGAAGCAGTATTTACAATAAGAATCTTTTTTCCTTTTAATGATTGAAAATCTAATACTTCTCCATTCAATTTTTTCATTTTGAAAGAATAAAAAGGAGATTCTCTTTTTCTGTAGTCATCATCTAAAGATATTTCTTCTGGACTCGTTTTGTGAACTCTAGTACAGGCTAATAAAGCTAATGAAGTCACAGTTAATATTGTAAGAAATTTTTTCATCCAATGTTAGTTTAAAGTGTTTATAAAAAAGAATAAAGCAATTTGTTAATGTCTTCAAATATATGTATATAATATAATTTATCCAAGATTTATTTTAGCCAATTTTGTGCATCGTCTAAATCATCGAAATATTTTAATTGAAATTCTACCACTTCATTAAGGTTTTCTATAGCTTGATCAAAGGTCATTTGAGAGAATAAATCGGAAGATACTAACCATGCCATTTTTTTCAAATTAACCTCTTTATGTATCTCAAAGCTACGTTTTTGCATCCATTCTTGTGTTTCAGGAAGGATTTGGTAGTAAGCCTTAACTGCATCTACTAAAACGTTTTTAGGGGTAGTTTGTTTTAAAATATCAAAATATTGATTTAATTCTTGTCTGTAAATTTTTTCAGAAAGATTAATTGGAGTATTCCAAGTTGATTTTATAATTTGATAAGATTCGTTGTATCCTATTTCTTGGAAATCGCTTTTGTAAATTTGATTAAACTTCATAATTAACGGTCTAAAGTGTAATATTTACAATTGAATAATAAGTACCTTTCAAAACTTCTGCCATTTTTTTATAATTTAAAGTGTCAGGTAAATCAGATTTTTGATGATAGTGTGGATTTCTGAAATATGAAGTATCAGTTACCATCAGCGCATTTTGTTTAAAGTGCCAATAATTTCTGTGATCGGAATTAGCAAGCCCTTTAATACTAGAAGGAGCATTAATAGAATAAACATCAATTGCGGCTACTTGTTTCATGTATTTTTTAAATTCTTTGACGGTAGAATGGTTATTCATATTTCCAACTAAAGCTATGAAATTTGCTTTTGTTGGGTATAAATAGTTTAAGAAGCTTACAGGGTATTTTTGAGATCCTTCCTGATCATTAAAATATCCAATCATTTCTAAACAAACCATGAGTTTTGTAGATACTTTCTTATCAAAATTTCTTTTAGCATGAACAAAACTGCCCATATCTTTCGTAGTGAAAAAAGGTCTCTCTTCATTGGCATACGCTACCAATTCAATACAATACTCTAATATGGGTTGATGTACCTGTAATAGACGGGCCATTTCTAAGACACCGGCAATACCACTTGCGTTGTCGTCTGCACCGTGTTGATCTCCAAAACTATCGTAATGTGCACCGACTACTATTCTAGGTGCATTAGGGTTTCCATAGAAGACAATTAAATTTACATATTCTTCTTCTACAGCTGTAAACTTTTGTTCATGAACCTCATAACCAAAACTATTCAGTGTTTTTGAAATGTAACCCAATGTTTCAGCTTGAGCAATCTTATTTTTATAATTTCTATACCCTGTCGTAGTGCATAATGCATTTACATGTTTGGCTAATTCATTTTCATTGACACTTATTTTTGAAGCATCAATTTCATTCAATTTCACCTTTGAGCAAGGTTGATATACAGAATAAATCAAAATAGCGAAAAGGGAAATTAATAGAATTAATATGCTTAGGGTTAATGTCATATAGTTATATTAGAATTGCTTTAATTTTTAAGTCTTCATAAATAGAGAAGGTATGTTTATTTAAGTTAATGATTTTTTTTAATCATTTTTCATTTTGTCTTTAAAAACACCAAAATCCATAATTTTTCTGCCTTTAAATGATACCGTTTTATTTATATTCATGGGTTGATGAGATAAAGCATGATGAATCAATTGATTATCTATATGACTTTTTTTTATCTCTACAATGGCTCCTTTATCTAATAATGGGATGTCATAAAAAGAAGTTTCTTCAATCATCATCCAAAAGCCATATTTAAATCCAACAGTATTAAATTCACTTTCTTTTGAGAGATAAATATCTAGTTTGATAGAATCGTTAACAGATTGATAATGTTTTTTGTGATCTATATGATCTATTTTTTTGAAGGCATAATTAATGGGTTTGGGTGCAAAATAATTAAAGTAGGAGAATGGACCACAAATAGCATAAGGCTCATTATTTATAAGACAAAAAGTGATAATGTTTTCTGTGTTATAGTCAAATACCATCAACTCTTGAGCCTCTTTTTTTTGAGAAATACCGAAATAGTTTTCTTTGTTGTTGCTGTATATATAAAATTCATGTATTTCAGCTCCTTTTGTTTCCACAACTTTAAATATTTTATCGAAATGATATTCCTCTTGAAATATAGTAGAGTCTGAGTTGTGTTCTACATAATCCATAAATGAGTTAAAGAAGTTAGTTTCTTGACTATAAGCAGGAATTGTGATAATAATAAATAAGAAATAAGATAGGGTGAGTTTCATTTTTTTAGCATAAATAGATCAAATAGTATCATCAAATTTAATAAGTTTTATTTAATCCAAACTAGAAGATGGCAATATTCATTCTCTGATCTTTAATGTTTTCCTACTCAACATTTAAATTTTAAAAAAAATAAAAAAGAATTGTTGGTAAAAAACATTAATAATTAGCTTAAACTATAAGAAAACTTAATCTTTAATACTTAATTCTCATCTTGTTTTTGTTAAATTTGTTGGTCATGATGAAAATAGGAATTTTTTTCGGAGGTATTTCACGTGAACGTGAAATCTCCTTTGCAGGTGGTAGAACAGTGTATGATAATTTAGACAAACAATTGTTCGAGCCTGTTCCAATATTTGTTGATAGTTTAGGTAACTTCATTCATTTAGATTGGAGTTTTGTATATAAAGGTACAGTTAGAGATTTTTATCCTCCTGTACAAAGTGTTCCTAATGATTTATCGGGTTTTCAAATGTATGTGGAATCTCTAGGTAAGTTATCAGAAGAACAATTAAACGAGATGACTAATCTTGTAGGGCAAAGAATTAAGCCTGAGGATTTTCATCAGTTATTTGATTTTGCATTTTTAGCTTTACACGGTCCTTACGGTGAAGATGGGAACTTGCAAGGATTATTGGAATGGTATGGTATTCCTTATTCTGGTGCAGGTGTTTTGTCTTCTGCTATTGGTATTGATAAGATTACTCAAAAGAAATTATTTTCTGATTTAGGTTTAAAAACACCCGATTATCAAGTGATTGATGCGGACAATTTAACCGAAGAAAATGTGGAGGCTACTTTCAATACATTGAAAACTGCTTTAGGTATGCCTTTGGTAGTAAAAGCGCCTAGACAAGGTTCATCTTTAGGAGTAAGCATAGTTAAAGAAGATAATGTAGAAGCTTTTAAAGCAGCTGCTAAGAAATCATTATTTATAGATGAGGTTACAAAAGAACAATGGACTTCTTTAGAAAAAGAAGATAAAGTTCGTTTTGTACATGATTTTGTTGATGTTCGCTTAGGTATTGGTTTACCTGTGTATGTCAATGGAGATAGTGAAACCATCATTTATAATCCAAAAGAACTATACAATCACCTTACTTCAGAGTTAGAGGAAAAAGGTAAAGATTTGGTGAGTTATCAATCTTTAGATGCAGAAGAGAGATTATTGATCGAGCAACACATCAAAGGAAGAGAGTTTTCTTGTATTGTTGTTGAAGATGAACAAGCGTCCCCTTTAGCATTGCCACCTACTGAGATTGTAAGAGGTAATGAAGGCGTATTTGATTATCGATCGAAATACCTTCCTGGTATGAGTAGAAAGGTAACTCCTATAGATCTTCCTATTGATAAGGTAAGAGAAATTCAATTCAAGTGTGAAGAGCTCTATACTAAATTGCAATTTGATGTATATGCTAGAATTGATGGATTTGTAACTGATAGTGGAGAAGTCTTCTTGAATGATCCGAATACTACTTCAGGTATGATGCCTTCTTCTTTCTTTTTTCATCAAGCGGCTGAAATTGGTTTAAACCCATCACAATTCTTAACCTTTATCATTAGAACGTCATTGGCATGCCGTATTCGTTCAGGTAAAAATACTGTGGTGACAAAGCCTTTGTTGAAATCATTAGATGCTCAAATTTCTCAATTGTCATCAGACGATCAACAGAAACTTAGAGTGGGTGTAATCATGGGTGGCTATTCTTCAGAAAGACACATTTCTGTAGAAAGCGGTAGAAATATTTTCGAAAAACTAGCGTCATCACATAAATATGAGGCTGTACCTATTTTCTTAACAGGAAGCGATACAGATCATGTCATCTATGAGTTGCCTATCAATATCATGTTAAAGGATAATGCTGATGATATCAAATTAAAAATTGATCAAGCATTGTCTGGAGAAAAGCATGAGGTTTTAACGGAAGCTATTCAAAAGGCGTCAAAAATTACAGATAAATATGCCGCAGGTGTGTGTTTTGATCCAAAACCACTCACTTATGATACATTAAAAGAAAGAGTAGATGCTGTTTTTATTGCCCTTCATGGCCGACCTGGCGAAGATGGTGCAGTACAAAAGCATTTAAATGAAAAAGGTATTCCTTACAATGGTTCAGATGTAGATAGTTCAGAAGTGACAATTGATAAATTTGTGACTACTGAAATATTAGGGGAGAAAGATATTTTTGTTGCAGAGCATATGTTGTTGCAAAAAGAAAATTGGCTTAAAGATGCAAAAGCTGCCATTGATGTGGTTGAAGCTAATTTTACTTACCCAATAATTGCTAAACCTGCAGATGATGGATGTTCTTCAGCAGTAATGATGGTTAAAAACCGTTCTACTTTAGAGCATTTTGCAGAAGCAATGTTCAGAGAGGAGGAAGAGGTGAATGAGAACTTAAGAAACCAACTGAATTTAGATAAAAATGAAGAGTTTCCAAGTAAGCAGAGAATCTTAATTGAGGAGCTTATTAGTGCTAAAGATGCAGATCACTTTTTAGAAATCACTGGTGGAATGTTAACAAAGTGGCATGAAGATGGTACTCGTACATACGAAATATTTGAACCTTCTGAAGCTTTGGCAAGTGGAGAAATTCTTTCTTTAGAAGAGAAATTCTTAGCTGGTGAAGGGCAAAATATTACTCCCCCAAGGTTCTCTCCAAATCCAGAAGAACAAAAATGGATTTCTGATGCTGTGAGAAACGACCTTGAGAAGGTGGCAAAAATACTAAATGTTCAAGGGTATTGTAGAATTGATGCTTTTGTCAGAATTTGGAAAGAACAGAAGAGAGTAGAAACAATTATTATTGAAGTGAACTCTCTGCCAGGAATGACTCCTGCAACATGTATTTTCCATCAGGCTGCTATTAATGGTTATAAGCCTTATGACTTTATCGATAATATTCTTGATTATGGTATAAAACGAACGGAAGCTAAGCTTAGCAAATGAATTACTATGGATAAAAACAAAATTAAAAAACTAATTTTCGGGGAATCCCCAACCGCTTTAATCTTCAATTTATTTTTGATGTTAATTGCAGGGTTTATTTGTATGTGGATATTCTTTGAAGGGTACTTAAATGTAGCTACTAAACATGGTGAAACAGTTACTGTACCTAATGTAGATAGCCTTTCATTAGACGATGCAGAGAAACGATTAGCTTCTGCTGGATTGAGATATACAATATTTGACTCTACGCCAATAAATTATAATCCAGACCTTCCTTACTTAACTGTTTTAGCACAAACACCTAAAGCAGGAGAGAAAGTAAAAGATAATAGAAATATCTATTTAACGGTAAACCCTTCTCAAGCAGAATTAGTAAAATTGGATGATATTTTAACTTCATCTTTAAAAAATGCTGCTGAAAAAATGAAAACTATTGGAGTAAAACCTGGTAAGATTTCTAGAGTAGAAGATAGGTATCAAGGTATCTTAGAGGTAAGATATAAAGGTCAATTGATTCAGAAATACGATAGGAAATTACGTAAGAAAATCATTACTGATCGTAAAGTTCATAGAGGCGGTAAGGTAGATATTGTAGTTGGAGATGGTTTAGGGAAGTCTAAAACATTAGTGCCTAACTTAGTAGGGATGTCTGAAGGAGATGCTGAATTTGTGTTATTCGGACAAGGTCTAGGTAAAAGCAATACTAATTATATTGCTTCAGAATTACCTCCAGGAACTGTTGTAAGACAATATCCATCTGCAGAAGAAGATGAAAATGGTAATTTCCCTAAAATAAGATACGGTAGAACAATAGAGTTATGGGTTTCTCAGTTTTCTGGGAAGAAGTAATGAAATGTTTATTGAAAGTATAAAGTAAGGGAGTCAGAAATGACTCCCTTTTTTGTTGAAGGTATGTGTGCTTTGAAAATAAACTATTGTAAATATGTAATCAGATTTTCATAGCGGATTAATAAATAATATGTGTATCTGGTAATGCCATTTTTAATTTTTTGATTTCTTTCTCATCAATAATGTTACCTGATAAATCTAACTCTTCTAGATTAGCTAATAGGTAGATCACTTTAGGTATTTTTTTAAATTGATTGATCGATAGATTTAATACTTTAAGTTGATCCAAATCTTTTACATTATGATCTAAATGATGTAATTGATTACCTCTCAAATTCAAAACCCTTAATTGTTTCATTTCGTTCATTTGATGAGGTAAACTTTTAAGTCGGTTGTAACTTAAATTAAGCTCATACAAATACTTTTGATGAGTAAGTGATTTAGGTAATTCCTTTAAATAATTTTGACTGAGATTTAATTGAATGATGTTAGGATGATTATCAAAAAAATCAGATGATATGACCCTAATATTGTTATCATTAATGTTTACGGAAATTAAATTTTCCATTTCGCTAAAAGACTCCGGGAACTCTGATAGTTGATGATCAGCTAAATCAATACATAATATTTTTTCAGGATGTTCCACAAGGTAGCTCAGTTGAATAGCTTCAAATTGTCCCCTTTTATAGAGTTGTTCTACCGCTTCATAATAACCATAATGCATTGCTTTGATTAAATCATAACAGAATTCCTCATTGTAATATCCTTCTTTTTTTCCTAAAAGATCCTTGCTTAAACCTCTGTAATAGTATGCCTCTCCTAAGTTTTTTTGCATGCTAATGGCAATCGTTAATTCTCCTATGGCTTTGATGTATTCTTTTTGATAGAAATAATCTTTCCCTTTATTTAAATACTTCGTGGGGTCATCATTAACAGGATTGGTAAAAGAGAATAATATGATAGGTAATAGTAGGTTAATGACAATAGTTTTAATAGATGCTTTCATGTTTTACGCGAAATTGGTTTTTTATATCAACTCGCATTAACAGAGAATAGTTCTAAAAAGTGGGGTTATTTAAAGTATAAAGTATGGAATTAGAAATTAATTTTTAGTCTCTTTTTCATTTTCATCGGTAATATATCTCCTTATTTTACCTCTCAATTCTATAGCAGAGATATTATGGTTGATAGTACCACCTTGAATGTAGGACATCTGACCTGTTTCTTCTGAAACAATTAATACAATAGTATTGGTGTTTTCAGTCATACCAATACCAGCTCTATGTCTTAAACCTAGTGTGGCAGGGATATTTGGGTTTTCAGATACAGGAAGTATACAGCGGGCAGCGATAATTCTATTATTATAAATAATACAAGCACCGTCGTGCATAGGCGAGTTTTTAAAGAAAATGGAAAGAAGAAGTCTTTTCGAGATTTTAGCATCCACAAAGTCTCCTGTTTCTGAGTAAAACTGAAGATCACTATCCTTAGAAATAACAATTAAAGCACCTGTGTTGGTGTTACTCATGTCTTTCATGGCATCAATGATGGATGGAATATCTAAGTTGATTTCTCCGTCTTTACCTTTTGCTTTGAATAATTGAAATAAAGGGAAGTTTTTGAAGTCAGTAGACTTACCTATCAAGAGTAAAAATTTCCTTATTTCTTGTTGGAATAAGATGATGGCTGCAATTACACCCACATCTATAAATTGACTTAGAATTTCTGAAAGTAACTCCATGTCTGTGGCTTTTACTACCAAATAAGTAAGGTAAATTGATAAACCACCAACAAAGATTTTTAGAGCTACACTTCCTTTTATTAATTTATACAAATGAAAAAGCAGCACCGATACGAAAAGTATATCGAGGAAATCAACGAAATTAATTTCTAAAAAGCCAAAGCTAAATAATAACATCGAGTGACTGCTTGATAAATGAAACAAGGAATAGAATTGAATTATCTTACCGTTCCTATGAAGTTAACCTTAAAAAAAATCTTATTTGTATTCAATTAAGTAAATTTTTTACTCCTCTTCACATTAATGATGAAGAATTTTAGTTAACGAAGAATAAATACGTAATTCCAATAGGAGTTCAACAATAATATTTTCTTTTTTTAAGAAATGTCACTCCAATTTTATTGAATACAAAAATAATTTCTTTCTACTAAAAAAGAAGAGTTTCTTGAGTAAGTTTTACACATTCTACTGCTTCTTTTACATCATGTACTCTTAAAATTTGTGCCCCTTTTTGTAAAGCAATGGTATTGATAATACTTGTTCCGTTTAATGCTTCTTCTGAATTGATTTTTAATTTCTTAGTGATCATAGATTTTCTAGAAACACCGACCAAAATTGGAAGATTAAATTCATGTAGCATTTCTAATTCTCTGAGTAATTCGTAATTCTGATCTAAAGTTTTTGCAAATCCAAATCCAGGATCAATGATGAGGTCAAGACCCCCTGCGTTTAAAAATTCATTCTTTTTATCAGAAAAATAATGCATTACACCATGGGTCACTCCATTGGGGTAGTCTGTAAGTGTTTGCATTGTTTGAGGAGTACCCCTCATGTGCATCATAATATAAGGTACAGCAAGCTGACCAACTTTATTATACATGTTTTCGTCAAGTGAACCTCCTGAAATATCATTAATAATTGCAGCACCAGCATCAATGCTTTTTTCAGCTACTTCACTTCTAAAAGTATCAATAGATAAAATTGCATCTGGATATTTAGATGAAATTTCTTCAATAACAGGAAGGACTCTTTCTAATTCTTCTTTGATAGAAACATGATCAGCTCCTGGCCTAGAAGAATAACCACCAATATCTAAAATCTTAGCTCCCTCTTTCAACATTTTTTTTGCTTGAAATAGGGCGTCATCTACATATATTTTTCGACTTTGATTGTAAAAGGAGTCAGGAGTAGTATTTATAATGCCCATCACAAGCGGTTCATTAAATTCTACTAACTTTCCTTTAATTTTTATTGATAGATTATTGGATTTCCTCATTTATATTTGTGCTAATAACGGTAAGTGATAACTTTGCATCAAAGTTAGCTGAAAAATGACGGAGAACACATCTAAGGATTTAATTTTTTTAATGGAATTACTTTTTAAAATTTGAGGTCTCCAAATAATAAATAAAAATGGCAGAACAAAAAACAGAACAGGAATTCAAGGCAGTATTGTCAGAATGTAGAGCATTGTTTGAGAAAAAAACGATAGATTATGGTACCGCATGGAGGATTTTAAGGTTGTCTTCTATCACAGATCAAATCTATATTAAGGCGATGCGTATCCGTTCCATTCAAGAAAAAGGAGAGCAGAAAATTGATGAGGATATTAATGGCGAATTTGTAGCGATTATTAACTACTGCTTAATGGCTTTAACTCAGTTGGAGCTTCTTGATGATGATCGAATGGATATTCCTGCACAAGAAGTGATGAGCTACTACGATAAACATGCAACAAATACAATGAATTTGATGTTTGATAAAAATCATGATTACGGAGAAGCTTGGAGAATGATGCGTATCTCTGGAATTACGGATATTATTTTAATGAAATTACTGAGAGTGAAGCAGATAGAGGGGAATGATGGAAAGACAATTGTTTCTGAAGGAGTAGATGCTAATTATCAAGACATGATTAATTATTCTATTTTTGCACTAATCCTTTCGGGGTTTGCTGCATAATTAATATCTTTAAATCTAAGGATTTTTTTAGCTTTATTGATTTGAACTAACACAGCAACAACATTATTAGAATGAAGGCCTTACAAAAAGTAATTTCAGCAATAATTGGTATAGTATTCATGTTATCAGGATTTGTGAAAATCGATGATCCAATGGGTACGGCCATAAAATTTGAAGAATATTTTCACGTTTTTGCAGAAGACGTTTCCTCCACCTTTCCTTTTCTAGAGCAGTTTTTTCTATCTCTAGTAGGAGTGTCTTTATTACTTTCTGTTTTATTTTCAGCCTTCGAATTTATTTTAGGAGCAGCCTTATTAATAAATTATAGAGCTAAGTTAATGCATCGATTAACGTTAGTCTTGTTAGTCTTTTTCGGTTTCCTGACTTTTTATTCTGCCTTTTATGACAAAGTAACAGATTGTGGCTGTTTCGGTGATGCGATTAAATTCTCACCTTGGGGTTCTTTTGCCAAAGACCTTATACTTTTGGTATTGCTCTTGATATCAATGTCATTATTATCTAAGGGAAAGAAATCTTCAAAGTATGGTGTATATGGAGGAGGTCCATCAGTTCAGAAGCAAAATAAAACAATCTATAAAAAAATATCACTTTGGATGTCTGTTTTGTTTGCATTTGGCATGTGTTATTATGCACTACAACATCTACCTCCAATAGATTTTAGACCTTATAAAGTAGGGAATAATATAGCTGAAATGATGCAACCTCAAGAAGCTTGCGTGTCAGTGTATTATATGGAAAAAGATGGAGAAGAAAAGAGGTTTGAAAACTATCCAACAGACCCATCTTGGAAATTTGTAAGAATGGAGACTGTCAATGCTAAAGAATGTCAGCCTATAATTCCAGATTATTACATTTCTAATGATGAAGGGGAAGATTTTACTGAAATAACTATAAAAGGGACCAAGTTATTGGTGATTATTCAAAATGTTTCTCAAATTGAGTCTGAAACAATGGAACCTATCAATCAATTGATAAGAGACCTTTCTTCTGAAGATGTTGCTTCATTGGCAATCACTAGTGATGCCTCAGATTTTGAAGGCTTTTTAAAGAAGATGCGTATGTCGATTCCATTCTATTATGCAGATGCAACTGTACTTAAAGCAGTGGTGAGATCAAATCCTGGTATTATGTTAGTCAAAGACGGAGTAATATTAGGTAAATGGCACCATAACGATACTCCTAGTAGACAAGATATTTCTCAATTGTTAAATAAAGAATAAGCGTGTTACAATTTATAATCAACAGATTAATGTACGGTTTCCTAGTAATAATAGGAGTGATAACAGTCGTTTTCGGCTTGTTTCATGCATTACCTGGAGATCCTGTTGATTTAATGTCAGGTCAACATGCCGACTTAGAAACAAGAGATCTAATTAGAAAAGAATTGGGTTTAGATAGGTCCTTAATCTATCAATATGGTAGTTATTTAAGTGATTTATCAGTGGTATCTATAGAAGAAGATACAGAACAAAATCAAAAAAAATATAGGTACACTAAATTAGTATCAGTAGGTAAAAAGGTTTTAGTTTTTAAATTTCCCTATTTGAGGAAATCGTTTCAAACTAATAAGCCTGTAGATCAAATATTATTAGAAAGTTTACCTGGCACATTTTGGTTGTCTTTAACAGCAATTTTAATTGCATCCTCCTTAGGTATCTTTTTAGGAGTAATAGCGGCTTTAAACTATGGAAATAAAATAGATCATTCAATTGTGAGTGCTTCGGTAGTTTTTATTTCTATGCCGTCATTTGTTTTAGCCATACTCATGGCGATGATATTTGGCTATTATTTATCCGAATATACAGGATTACCAATGACAGGTTCTTTATGGATGAATGATCCATTGTACGGGCGTCAATTACATTTAGAAAACTTGATATTACCTGCAATAACTTTGGCCACTAGACCTTTGGCTATTATTGTACAATTAACAAGGAGTTCTATGTTAGATGTGTTGTCGCAAGACTATGTTAGGACCGCAAAAGCAAAAGGTGTTGGAAGAATTAGAGTAATTGTATTTCATGCATTAAGAAATGCTTTAAACCCTGTGATCACGGCTGTGTCAGGTTGGTTAGCCTCTATGTTAGCGGGAGCATTTTTTATAGAATATATTTTTAAATGGAAAGGTTTGGGATTTAAAACGATTCAAGCGGTAGAATATCTAGACCTTCCTGTAGTTATGGGAGCAACTATTTTTATTGCTTTCGGTTTTGTGGTAGTTAATATCTTTGTTGATATCATTTATGCTGCCTTAGATCCCAAAATTAGATTAAACTAATGATACGAATTTATCTTGTTGGTATGCCTGGGAGTGGTAAATCCACTTTAGCCAAGGCTTTGTCAAGTCAATTAAATTTGCCTTTTTTTGATATGGATGATGAAATCGTAAAAAAAGAAGGCAGATCAATTCCTGAAATATTCGAAAAAGAAGGAGAGGATTATTTTAGAAAAGTAGAGCAAGAAATTGTTCATGATTTTCATCCAGAGAACTGTATTTTAGCTACAGGTGGAGGTGCTCCTTGTTTCTTTGATAATATGAATGTTATGAATGAATTGGGGACGACTGTTTTTGTAGATGTCGATGCAAATCACTTGACAGAAAGAGTATGGAGCGAACACGGTACAAGACCACTTCTTTCTCAATCCTCTAAAGAAGAAATATTTCAGTCAATATCAGATAAAAGAAGTCAGCGATTGGCCTTTTATCAACAATCAAAATTCATGATTGAAGCAGGAACAAAAACTCCTGATGAATTAGCCAAAGAAATTATAAGAGTTGTTATATAGTTCTTAATTAAAAAGCTCATCCTATTAAAACCATTCCGATATCTTATCGTTTTTTGGTAATTAATAGGATGAGCTTTTTTTAAAGGTGAAAAGTCAACAGATACTTATTTTGACTTTTTGAGTTTCTGCTTCAGACCTTTATATTTTACTAAATCAACATTCACAGACCCGACTATTAACTCTGCCTGTATTTTTAATGGTATCCTATTGACATCATTTGAAATCCAAAATTTGATAGGATGTGTACCAGAGAAAAGTTGATTTTCAGGCATTATTGGAGACATAATGTAAGATTCAATACGACCGAATTTTGTATAAACTTTTTCTTTACCTAAGTAGATGATGTTAAAATCATATCCTTCATTTTCCCAAAAAGCATTCATGGTTAAAGTATCACCTTCAGCTAATTGTTCGTAATCAATGGTTCTTAAAAAGTAATACCCAGAAATAACATCATGAGTTTTTGGCTGCATTTTGTATTCTTTGTATTTTTTTTGTGGAGGGTCTTCCTTTTTATGCCACATCGCATTCACCTGACCATTCTCTTGATCGAAATCTAATTGTTCAATTAAAGTATAATTTCCTTCTAATATATCTCTATTGAATTGAGCAGGATATTGGGTTTCAACATTGAAATAGCTTTGCCATAAATCTCTAATTTTCATGGTTAGTCCAAACATGCCAATACTCTTGCCATAAACATCCACTTTGTAACACTCTTGTCCGTTTACTTCATGTAGTTTTTTGTCTAGTTTTACTTCAGCTTGTCCTGCATCAAAAACACCGTAACCCGCTACATAGGTAAGGGTTTCTCCTTTTTCGAATTGGATCTCTTTATTAATAGGAGGGGTTTCATAACGTTTATTTTGGGCAGTTGAACTAGATATCAAAAGTGAAAAAAGCCCAAAGGTAAAATAAAATGAAGTTATGGTTAATTTTATATTATTTTTATCTAGGTTCATGGAATTCTATGAATAACGTAATAATTAAATTCAATATTAGGCAATATTTTGGAAATCGTTGAATTGTATTGCAAAAATTCGATTTAAGCACAACAACAATTTTCTATTAAGCTATTAGATTTGTCTATTGAACAAAAAATTATAGCAATGATAGATACTCACGCTCATATATATTCAGACAAATTCAAAGAGGATATTGACAAAACTTTGTCTCAAGCTTTTAATAATAAGGTGAAACATATTTTGATGCCAAACATCGATCATACATCTATTGATGGTATGTTAGAGTTGGAAGAAAAATATCCTCAACAGTGTCTTTCAATGATGGGACTACACCCTTGTCACGTAGACGCTAACTTTGAAAAAGAACTATATATCGTTGAAGAATGGTTAAATAAGAGAAAGTTTATTGCTGTTGGAGAAATGGGAATGGATCTTTATTGGGATAAGACTTTCAAAGAACAACAAATTGAAGCGTTTAAAATTCAAGCAGATTGGGCTGTGAAACATCAATTACCTTTGGTGATTCATGCTAGAGATGCTATGACCGAAACTATATCTTTACTTGAAGAAATTAAGCAAGAAGGACTTTTTGGTGTCTTACATTGCTTTACAGGTACTCTTGATGAGGCACGTCAGTTAATTGATTTAGGATTCCACCTTGGTATAGGGGGAGTAGCAACATTTAAGAATGGAGGATTAGATAAAGTGATTCCTCATGTAGATATAAAACATCTAGTCTTAGAGACAGATAGCCCATATTTAGCACCTAAGCCCTTCAGAGGGAAAAGAAACGAACCTGAATATACCAATTATGTTTGCGATAAAGTCGCTGACTTTTATGGTATCTCAGGAAGTGAAGTTGAAGAAATTACAGATAGAAATGCGTATGAGTTATTCTCTATAAAAGAGTACTTATCAAAATAGCAGAACCCATGAGCAGAAGAACCTATTTTAAAACAGTAAATATTAATTCCACTGGAACCAATACTTCAGAGACATCAATTTTATTGATTTACACTGGAGGAACTATTGGTATGGATAGAGATCCAAAAACAGGAAGTTTAATTCCGTTTGATTTTGAGAAAATTATTGATGCTGTACCAGAGTTAAAAGCATTTGACTTTGAATTAACTGTGATCTCTTTAGATCCTTTGATTGATTCTTCTGATATCACAACAAAACATTGGGAACAGATAGGGACAATAGTTGAAGGATTTTATGATGACTTTGATGGGTTTGTCATTTTGCATGGTACAGATACGATGGCACATACTGCTTCAGCATTAAGTTTTATGATAGACGGATTACATAAACCTATCATTTTAACTGGTTCTCAATTACCCATAGGAGAAAAAAGAACTGATGCTAGAGAAAATTTGATGTCGGCACTTGAAATTGCCTCCGAAAGACACGAGTCTGGAGAGATGTTAGTACAAGAAGTGTGTATCTGTTTCAATAGTAAACTTCTCAGAGGAAATAGAGCTAAAAAATCTCAGAATTTTAATTTTACAGCTTTTCAAAGTTATAATTATCCCTCATTAGCCGAAGCAGGAATATTTATTGAATATAAAAGAGATGTATTTTGGAAAGATCCTATTAGCGGACCGGCAAAATCTATGAAGAACATTTCAGCAAATGTGATCTTACTTAAGATTTTTCCAGGGATGCAAGAAGCCACAATACGTCAAATTCTGACCACCCCAGGATTACAAGGAGTGGTGTTAGAATCGTATGGATCTGGGAACACTCCAACCTCTGCTTGGTTTCTTGATTTATTAAAAGAAACGGTTGAAAAAGGAATTGTCATTGTTAATATATCTCAATGTAATGGAGGTACAGTCTTACAAGGACATTATGCAACAAGTGCTTCACTAAATAGTATAGGAATTCTGAGTGGAAAGGACATGACTTCCGAGGCAGCGCTCACAAAATTAATGACTTTACTGTCAAAATATGATAATATTGACAGAGTGAAAAAATTAATGGGAATTCCCCTAAAAGGTGAGCTTACTTTGTAAATTAACTAACTATAACATTTATTTAGGTGATTAGTGTTAATTATGCATTTATAATCGAAAATTCCACTTGTATATAAATTTAATTATACATTTATTTGCGAGTCAGTAGTCGTTAAAAACTATCAAAAATAATACTAATTCTATATTTAGTATTAACTTGCTCGACGATTACAGATGATAGTCAAACAAAATTATTTTTACAGTATCGGTGCGTGATTTATCCACGGTAAATTGCGATCTGAACGTTAGAGAGTTATGAAAAAAGTATTCGCGTTATTGATGTTTTTCTGTGCATTGACATTCAACACAGCACAGTTATTTGCACAAGATGAGGCAGCAACAGAAGAAGTTACTACTGAAGAAGTAGTAGAAGAAGCAGCTACAGTTACTGAAATTTCTTCAGACGATGTAGCTCAAGTTGAAGAAGCAACTTATACACAAGCGGTGAAGCAAAAATTCATCGAAGGTGGTTGGGAATTTATGGGTGCAGTATTGATTACTCTAATTCTTGGTTTAGCAATCGCTATTGAGCGTGTTATCACTTTAACTTTATCAACAACTAATACTAAGAAGTTGATGGCTAAAGTAGATGAAGCGTTATCAACAGGTGGTGTTGACACAGCATTAGAAGTAACTAAGGCAACTCGTGGTCCAGTAGCTTCAATTTTTACTCAAGGCTTGATGAGAGCTTCTGAAGGTATCGACATGGTTGAGAAATCAGTTGTGGCATACGGTTCAGTAGAAATGGGTAAATTAGAAAGAGGTTTACCTTGGATCTCATTGTTTATCGCCTTGGCACCAATGTTAGGTTTCATGGGTACGGTAATCGGTATGATCGGTGCATTCGATGCAATCGAAGCAGCAGGTGATATCTCTCCTTCACTAGTAGCAGGTGGTATTAAAGTTGCCCTTCTTACTACTGTAGCAGGTCTAATCGTAGGTGTGATTCTTCAAATTTTCTACAACTACTGTGTATCAACTATCGATAGTATCGTTTTAGATATGGAAGATGCTTCTGTATCATTAATCGATATGTTAGTAAAACACGAAGTAGCTGCTAAATAGTAGCACCTATTTACAAACAGTAAATAGTTAATTGTAGAACTTTAGAATAACACACAATTATGAACGGTGAAGCTATATTTACAGAATATTTGCTACCTTTCACAGGTTTCTTGATCGTTGCGGCATTGATATTAACCGTATTAGGTTTTATCATGTCAATTGCGACAGACCCAAAATCAGCAATTGTAGTAGTAATTGCAGTTGTAGGTTTGGTAGTATTATATTTCATCGGCGTATCACTAGCAGATAGTGAGGTAATTATCGCAGGTAGAGATATGTCAACATTTAATGTTAATGCATTGATTTCTCAAAGAATCGGTGGTGTATTAAACATGACATATTATTTATTTGCAGTAGCACTTGTTGCTATCGTTGTCGATGTATTACAAAGAATTGTCAAATCATTCGGATAAGCTATGTTGAAGAAGAAGCAAAAAGATGCGCCAGAGATTAACGGTGGTGCAATGGCGGATATCGCCTTCCTTCTATTAATCTTCTTCTTGGTGGCGACTACGATTGCATCTGACAAAGGTGTGACAGTAATGTTACCACCAAAGGCAGAACAAACTGATGTAAAAGTTAAGACACGTAACGTATTTAACATTATCGTCAACTCACAAGACATGATCCTTGCTCAAGAAGAACAAGTGAATGACCTTAGTGAGATGAGAAAAAAAGTTAAAGAATTCGTTCTTAACGATTGGACTAAAAAAGATCCAAAATCATCAGAGTCTCCTCAAAAGGCGATTATTTCATTAAAAACTGACCGTGGTACATCTTATGATATGTACATCTCAGTAGTCGACGAATTAAAGTTGGCTTACTCAGAAATGCGTGCTCAGTATTTGAAAATCCCTTTAGAAGATTATCAGAATTTGGATAAAGATAATCCAGCTCAGAAAGAAAAGTTAGATGATGCTAAGAAGGCAATCCCTTACAAAGTATCAGATGCTGAACCTTCTGAAATCTAAAATTAGGTATTCATAAAACGCTGCATTCAATGTAGCGTTTATTTAAAATACTTTGCTATGGCAACGTTTAAGAAAAAAACAAAAACGAAGCAGGACATCCCTACTTCAGCCTTGCCAGATATTATTTTCATGCTTTTGTTCTTCTTTATGATTGCAACGACTTTCCGTGAGTCTGAGCTTTTGGTAAAGAACTCGTTACCTCAGGCATCTGAGTTAACAAAGCTTGAAAAGAAATCGCTAGTGTCTTACATCTATATCGGTGAACCTACTGATAGAAAAAAGTTTGGTACTGAAGCACGTATTCAGGTGAACGATGTACTAATCGATCCTGATCAAATTGTTCAGCACGTAATAACTGAGAAAGACAAACTAGGTGAGGATGGTGATAAAATCACTATGTCATTAAAAATTGATAGAGAAGCTAAAATGGGTATCATTTCTGATGTTCGTCAACAATTAAGAGAGGCGAATGCATTGAAAGTGAACTATGCAGCTAACAAGAAATTACGTTTAGACTAATTTCTTATTATCAATACTAAAAAGGTCATACCGTAAAGGTTTGACCTTTTTTTATGTCTTTTAAATGCTCAATGTTTAATCGATTTGTGATCAAATATATTGCTATGAAAAATGGAATAATCTTATTGGGTAGTTCAAGTTCTAAAGGATTTACTTTTCAATTATCTCAATTGATATCCAAAGAATTCGATTATCCTATCATTGATTTAAAAGAAAAGAACATACTTCCATTCGATTATAATTTCAATAATCAAAATGATGACTTTATCGAGCTATTTGATGAGATATTAAAATACGATCATATAGTTTTTGCTACTCCTGTATATTGGTATAGTATGTCTGGAATAATGAAGACGTTTTTTGATAGACTAACGGATGGATTAATCTTACATAAAGACAAAGGGAGATTGTTAAGAGGTAAGAGCATGTCAGTAATTTCAACAGGAACTGATGAAGATGTAGTTGATTACTATTTTAAGCCTTTTAAATCTTCAGCAAATTATTTAGGTATGAAGTTTAAATGGGAAATTTATGTGAGTTCAAAAGAAGGAATGAGGGTTACAATAGAGGATCTAAAAGAGCACATAAAAGAAAAGTCGTAAGCTGATGAAACAACTTACGACTTTTCTATTTTTAGTGATTACGACTAATATTTAAATGATATCAAGAAGTAATTATTTTACTAATACTAAAGCGGATATAGCTCCAACAACAGGAGATGAAGTTGATTTAATTCCTTTAGCATCTGCTTTATTTCCATCCACAAGAACCTTCCAGTTACCCTTTTCAATAAACTTACTGATATTCTTTCCTTTTTTACCTGAATTGAAAACTACGACAATATCATTAGAAGTCTCACCATTAGGTTGTCCTGTAATAGTGTATCCAATCAAATGATTGTCTTTGAAATCAATAAATTTTAAGTGCTTTTGAATCATTTCAGTAGAAATCATTCTAAAAGCAGGATGTGCTTTTCTAATCTCAATTAACCCTTGGTAATATTGGAATACATCATTATTAGCTACTTTCCAATCGTAATCTAAACGGTTAACAGCATCTGACTTATTGTAAGAATTATGTTCACCACCTTTTGTTCGCATCATTTCAGCACCTGAATGAATAAAAGGTATACCTTGCGATGTTAATACAATTGCTGAAGTTAGTTTATGCATTTTTTTAATATCAGCATCAGAAGCTTTAGGTTGTGATATCTTTAGCTTGTCATATAAAGTATGATTATCATGACAAGATACATAAGTCACTGTTTGATCAGGGCTTGGTGCCCAAGGAGCTTTAGAGTAATTGACTTTACTGTAATCAATTTGATCATGTTGAGTAGAACCAACAATACCAAACTTAATGGCATCATTTAATTTAGTACTTCCTTGTACAAAACCGATTTCATCATCATAAAATACAGAACCTTTAAGAGCGTCACGTATATCATCAGAGAATGCCGCAACACCTTTCATTTTTGGAGTATTGGCTTTGATTGCTCTTTGTTCTATAGGAAGAGGAGAGTCATTGGCAGTCCAGCCTTCACCATACACAATAATAGAAGGGTCAACTTCTTCTTTTAAACGTTTGGCAATTTCATTCATTGTCGTTACATCATGAATACCCATCAAGTCAAAACGGAAGCCATCTAAATGGTATTCTTTAGCCCAATATAAAACAGACTCTACCATGTATTTTCTCATCATTGCACGATCAGAAGCAGTTTCATTACCACAAGCAGAAGCATCAGAGTATCCGCCTTCATTGTTTTGTCTATAGTAATAACCAGGTACTTCTAAAGAGAAATTGGAATCATCGCCACTAAATGTATGATTGTATACAACATCTAGAACTACACGAATACCTTTATTATGTAGTGCTTGTACCATTTCTTTGAATTCTTTTATTCTTACAGCACCATCGTCTGGGTTTGTTGAATATGAACCTTCTGGTACATTGTAATTTTGAGGGTCGTATCCCCAGTTGTATTGAGGGACATCTAATTTAGTTTCATCTACTGTCTTATAGTCATAAGAAGGTAAAAGGTGTACATGTGTAACGCCTAATTCTTCAATATGATCAATACCAGTCTTCACTCCTTTAGGGCTTTTTGTTCCTGTTTCAGTTAGACCAATAAATTTACCTTTATTTTTTATACCTGAGTTTTCAGAAATTGAAATGTCTCTCACATGGATTTCATACAAAATGGCATCGGTTAAGTTTTTTAACGCAGGTCGTTTATCTTGATCCCAATTCTGAGGATTTGTTGATTTAAGATCAACAATTTGACCTCTCATACCATTCGCCCCAACAGCAACAGTATAAATACCAGGAGTTTCAGCAAGAGTTTTATCTTCAGTGGTGACCTGATACGTATAATATGTACCTTTTAGATCTCCATCGACATTCGCGAACCAAGTACCTTTTACAGAAGGCGACATTTCAATTGTCTTTGTTGGTTTTCCGCCTAAATCTTGATCGTAAAATTTCAGCGTTACTGATTGAGCAATAGGTGACCACATTCTGAATGTAGTATTTGATGATGAATAAACTACTCCAAGTTCACCATCATAAGCTGGATATTTGTTATACACGTTCTTCTCAAAATCGTTGTGTCCATCTGCTTGTTCTGATTGTGAACAAGAAAATAGCCAACTAGTTAAACTAAATAAAACTACAGCAATTGTGAATTTATTTCTATTCATATCTCTCTTTGTGATTATTATTTCAGGTTGTAGAATGAATCCTTATATATACTTTAAAAGACGATCAATTTGATCATCATTTTATATAAAGGTCAAATACATTGTATTTTCTGTATATAATTTCTACTCTTTTTTATTAATAATCAATACTTATACAAGAAACTTTTTTTGTAACCGATTGCGATTTAAATATTAATTTTTATTTCTGTAAATAATGCCCTTTTGATGATAAAAAAGTGGTGTAAATAAAGTATTAATCAAACCTTAAATTCATTTAATAAAGTGTGTTTTTAAGACCCTATTTTTTGATTTACCTGAATGAAAAGAAGAATAAATGGTGTAAACTAAAAATACACTAAGTGTTCAAAATTTAACACTTAAAAGTAGGGTGTTCAAAATTTAACAATGTGTATTTTAAATTTGTCATCAAAAAAATAAATTCATTAAAAAAGTGTCAATAAAATGCTGGTTTACTTGAATTTATCATTTTAAAATATCTACTTTGATTCATCAATTTGAATAAATGGATAGAATACTAAAACATATCGCCCCCAAAAAAAGGAGACTTTCAACCCTATTTTTTATAAGGATGGAAGGTGATATGTGCCCTGCTTTTTATCGACGATTACGAAGGTGAGTTCTCAACTTATTCATACTTTAAAAAAACCTAAGTAGATCGGTTTAATTTTTAGATAAAAAGAAAAAACACTATTTTGATTAAATCCCTTGATAGGGCATAACAATGACCATTAAGAATACCATTCAAGAAATGAAACATATATCGAGCTTCTCAATTGTAGAGGCGAGTTTAACTGAGCATAAAGAGTATGCAAAAGATATCTGTTTTCAGATAGAAGAGTCAGCAAAAGCGAGAGGTACTGGTATTGCCAAAAGATCAGTAGAATATATTGAAAATAAATTCGCAGAGGGTAAAGGCGTTATTGCAATAGCAGACGACGGAACTTTTGCGGGATTCTGTTATATTGAATCTTGGGGGCATAATAAATATGTTGCTAACTCAGGTTTGATAGTAAATCCACAATTTAGAGGAACTGGTTTAGCAAAAGCAATTAAGAAAAAGGCTTTTCAATTATCTAGAAAGAAATATCCTGAGGCCAAATTATTTGGTTTAACAACGTCATTGCCTGTAATGAGAATCAATAGTGAATTGGGATACCGTCCAGTTACATTTTCTGAATTAACTGATGATGAGCAATTCTGGAAAGGGTGTCAATCATGTGTTAACTATGATATATTACAACGCACTTTCAGAAAACACTGTTTGTGTACAGGTATGATCTTCGATCCAAAAGATCCGAGATATAAATCAGTAGTAGATACTGATCAATAATAGAGAATAAAAAATTAACAACAAATAAAGAAATAGATCTATGAGTAAGAAAGTGGTTTTAGCCTTCAGTGGTGGTTTAGATACAACATACTGTGTGAAATACCTTTCAGAGGAAAGAGGGCTAGAGGTGCATACCGCTATCGTTCAAACAGGAGGTTTTTCTGATGAAGAATTAAAAGAGATTGAAGAAAAAGCATACAAATTAGGTGTGGTTTCTCATATCACTTTAGATCAAACAGAAACTTTCTATGAGCAATGTGTGAAATATTTAGTTTACGGTAATGCATTACGTTACAATACTTACCCTCTAAGTGTAAGTGCTGAACGTGTTTTTCAAGCATTAGCAATTGCTGAATATGCAAAGAAGATTGGAGCAGATAGTATCGCTCATGGATCAACAGGTGCAGGTAATGACCAGATTCGTTTTGATATGGCATTTAAAATTATCTGTCCTGAAGCTGAAATTATTACACCAATTAGAGATAACCAATTATCTAGACAAGATGAAATCGATTTCTTGATTTCTAAAGGTGTAGATGGTGATTGGTCTAAATCGATGTACTCGATTAACCAAGGTCTTTGGGGGACTTCAGTAGGAGGTAAAGAAACTTTAGGATCGAGATTATCTCTTCCTGAAGAAGCTTATCCAACTCAAGTAACAGAGACTATTCCTAAGAAAATTAGCTTGACGTTTGATAAAGGTGAATTAGTAGGTATCGATGGAAAAATCTATGATAAACCTGTACAAGCGATTCAAGAATTAAATAAAATTGCTTCTCCTTATGGTATTGGTAGAGACATCCACGTGGGTGATACTATTATTGGTATTAAAGGAAGAGTAGGATTTGAAGCAGCTGCCCCGGTGTTAACCATCAAGGCACATCATCTATTAGAGAAGCACACACTTACAAAGTGGCAATTGTATTGGAAAGAGCAATTGGGTAACTACTATGGTATGTTAACGCACGAAGGTCAATGGATTGATCCAGTAATGCGTAACATCGAAAAATTCTTAGAAGATACTCAATCGCATGTGACAGGTGAGGTATTCCTTACATTGTTCCCTTACCGTTTCGAATTGGAAGGTATTGAATCTAAATTTGATTTAATGAACCCTGAATTTGGAGCTTATGGAGAAATGAACAATGCATGGACAGGTGAAGATGCTAGAGGTTTTGCCACCATTTTAGCGAATCAGAACATGATCTTTGGTAAAGTAAAAGATGCTGCCGAAGAGACTGTATCAGAATAATATTTAAACCTGATAACTTGAATTGGTATGACACTAAGGGTGCGGAATTTCTTCTGCATCCTTTTTTATCGAACCAATCTGAATTACTAAAGAAGAAACAACAAACTTATTCAATATTAAAATCATGAAAGTTGGAATTATTGGCGGCGCCGGCATGACAGGCGGTGAATTATTAAGAGTAGTTTTAAATCACCCAGAAGCGGATATTGCCTATGTTCATAGCCGATCGCAAGTAGGAAAACCACTTCATGCTGTTCATAAAGATTTATATGGGGAAAGCGATATCACTTTTACAGGTGAGATTGGAGAGGCAGACGTTGTCTTTTTATGCTTAGGCCATGGTGAATCTGTGAAATTTTTAGAAGATAATTCATTCCCATCATCAACTGTTATCATCGATTTAAGTCAAGATTTTAGATTAGGTGAAGGAATTGTAGAAAATAGATCAATGCAATTGGGCGATCGTAAGTTTATTTACGGTTTACCTGAAATGCAAAAAGAGGACATTAAGTCTGCAAAAAATATAGCCAACCCTGGCTGTTTTGCTACTGCCATTCAAATAGCTTTATTACCACTGGCTGACGCTCAAAAGTTGAACAATGAAGTACATATAAGTGCGATTACAGGTTCTACTGGTGCCGGTGTAAAGCTTATGGCTAGCACAGCTTTTACTTGGAGAACAAGTAATATTTCACATTACAAAGCCTTCCAACATCAGCACTTATTAGAGATAGGTCAAAGTATTAACCAATTGCAAAATGGTTTCGATCACAAGATCAATTTCATTCCTTATAGAGGTAACTTTACAAGAGGAATTTTAGCTTCATGTTATCTGAAATCAGACCTTTCTCAAGAAGAAGCGGTTCAATTATTCAAAGATTATTATGCTGATGCTGCTTTTACAAGAGTATTGGATGGACCTTTGGATCTTAAGCAGGTAGTAAATACAAATAGAGGATTTATCAGTATTGAAAAACATGAGGATACTCTATTAGTAACTTCTGCAATTGATAACCTATTAAAAGGTGCAGTTGGACAAGCGGTTCAAAATATGAACTTGATTTTCGGACTTGACGAGAAGACAGGTTTGAATCTTAAACCAATGGCATTCTAAAAACTCAAAAATCAACTATTATGGCTAATTTATTTGATGTATACCCTTTATTTGACATCACTCCTGTAAAAGGTGAAGATGTTTGGGTATTTGATGAAAAAGGCGAGAAATATTTAGACTTGTACGGTGGACATGCTGTGATTTCTATCGGGCACACTCACCCTCACTATAAAAAACAACTTTCTGATCAGTTAGAGAATTTGGTATTCTATTCTAACTCCATTCAGAATCCACTTCAAAAAGAATTGGCTTCGAAATTAGGAGAAGCAAGTTGTTATCACGATTGGAATTTATTCTTATGTAATTCTGGAGCAGAGGCCAATGAAAATGCTTTCAAATTAGCTTCGTTTTATAATAAGAAAACAAAGATTATTTCTTTTACTAAAGGATTCCACGGAAGAACATCTTTAGCAGTAGCGGCAACGGATAACAAAAATATTGTTGCTCCATGTAATGCTGTTCATGATACTTTAATTCTTCCTTTTAATGATGTTGATGCCTTAAAAGAAGCTTTTGCTCAACACGATATTTGTGCTGTTGTTGTAGAAGGTATCCAAGGTATCGGAGGTATTTATGAGCCTACAGTAGAATTTATGCAAGCGATCAGAACTTTATGTGATGATCAAAATGCAGTGTTCATCTCAGATGAAATTCAATCAGGTTACGGACGTTCTGGAAGATTCTTCGCACACCAATGGTATGATGTAGTTCCTGATGTTGTGACATTGGCTAAAGGAATGGGTAATGGCTTTCCTATTGGAGGAGTGTTCATTTCGCCTAAATTCGAGGCTACATACGGAATGCTTGGAACAACATTTGGCGGAAACCATTTAGCTTGTGCAGCAGGTATTGCAGTATTAGATGTTCTAAAAGATGAAAATCTAATAGAAAAATCAGTTGCAGTAGGAGAGTGGTTAGTAGAACAATTAAAATCCAACCCAGCAATCAAAGAGATTCGTGGTAAAGGATTGATGTTGGGTATTGAATTGAATGAGGCAGTTGCTCCATTAAGAAAGAAATTATTATTTGATCATAAAATCTTTACAGGAGCATCGTCTAACAAAAATACGGTACGTCTATTACCTCCTTTAACATTAACTAAAGAGCAAGCTCAATTATTTGTAGATGCTTTTGAAGCAGTAACTAAAGAAATCGTATAAATCCCACTATAGAAATGGAAAAATTTTTATCTGTAAACGATGTTCAAGATGTAAATGAAATCGTTCAAAGTGCACTAAAGATAAAAGCTAACCCGGAAGCATACGGGGATGTTGGCAAAAATAAAATGTTAGGCTTATTGTTCTTCAACCCAAGTTTAAGAACAAGATTAAGTACTCAAAGAGCAGCACGTCACTTAGGTATGGACGTGATGGTCATGAATATTGATAAAGACGGTTGGAAAATCGAAACAGAAGATGGTGTTGTTATGGACAGCGATAAAGCAGAGCACTTAAAAGATGCCGCTGCAGTTATCAGTCAGTATTGTGATATCATTGGAGTTCGTTCTTTCCCTAGCCTTCAAAATAAAGAGGAAGATTATGCAGATTCTATCATGAAGGATTTTGTGAAATATGCAAAATCACCAATTGTATCTTTAGAGTCAGCAACACGTCATCCACTACAATCTTTAGCAGATTTAGTAACTATCAGAGAGAATTCTGATAAACCTAAGAAGAAAGTAGTCTTAACATGGGCTCCTCACCCAAGAGCTTTACCTCAAGCAGTACCCAACTCATTTGCTGAGTGGATGAACACTGCTGATGATGTGGAATTAATCATCACTGCACCTGAAGGTTATGAGTTAGACCCTGAATTTACAGGTAATGCTAAATTCACTACTAACCAAGATGAGGCTTTAAAAGATGCTGATTTTGTTTACGCCAAAAACTGGTCATCAACAACAGAATACGGAAAAGTAGTTTGCAAAGATAATTCTTGGCAAATAACGGAAGAGAAAATGGCATTAACAGACAACGGTAAGTTCATGCACTGTCTTCCAATTCGTAGAAATGTTGTAGCAAGTGATGCCGTTCTTGATAGCGAAAACTCTCTAATTTTAGAGGAAGCGAATAATAGAACTTTTGCAGCAGCAGCAGTGTTGAATGCAATGCTTGAGAAAGAAGACTAATTAGTAACTAGGAGCTAGGAGTGTTTACAACCTCATTTTAATTAATAGGTAATAACTAATAAGGAATGGAGTACCACCTAATTAAGATTTCAATCTTAATTAGGTTATTATTCAATTAACCCATGATTTCAATCATGGGGGATACACAGGTCCCCTCCACCGAACTCAAGTTCATACACACAATGACGTTGCAACCCAACGTCATTGTTATATTTAGAAATCAATAAAAGAAACATACAATCTGATGAAAATATCAGTCATAAAAGTTGGTGGAAATATCATTAACGACGAGCAAGCTTTAGCAAGTTTTTTGGATCAGTTTTCTGCATTAGAAGGACCTAAAGTTTTGGTTCATGGTGGAGGTAAGTTGGCAACAGCAATGGCTAAGCGTCTAGGAATCGAGCCAAAAATGGTAGACGGTAGACGTATCACCGATGCAGATACTTTAGAAGTAGTTACGATGGTGTATGGAGGATTAGTCAATAAGAATATTGTAGCTAAACTTCAGGCAAAAGGAACGAACGCTATTGGTTTAACTGGTGCAGATGCCAATATTATTGAGTCTGATAAAAGAACAGGTTGGGAAATCGATTATGGTTTTGTTGGTGATGTAAGAAAAGCAAATGCAGCACCTATTGTTGGTTTATTAGAACAAGGAATTACTCCCGTTGTCGCTCCTTTAACTCATAATGGAGAAGGTCAGTTATTGAACACCAATGCAGATACAATGGCTCAAGCAACAGCTGTGGCATTAGGACAATCAGGTCATGAAGTATCTCTTAGATACTGTTTCGAAAAAGCAGGAGTATTATTAGATATCAATGATGATAATTCTTTAGTACCAGTATTAAACCCTCAGAAATTCGAAGAGTTTAAAGCAGAAGGCGTAGTTGCTGATGGAATGCTTCCTAAACTAAAAAATGCTTTTGATGCGATTGATGCATCAGTAACAGAAGTATGGTTAGGGAAAGTGGAAGGATTACTTTCGAAGGAGCCTGTGGGGACGAAGATAATAGGTAGCAAGTAGGAGTTAGGAATTAGGAGTTGATGAGTTTACGCCCTTCTGCAACGAAACAAGTTACAAGTGGTTCGCTCCTCATAACGCAAGTACGAGTCAGTAGACTCGCGCTAGTTTAAAACAAAATCTTAACTCCTAATTCCTACCTCCTAACTCCTAATTATTTCATATCTTGATAGTAAATCAATTAAAACAAGATGAAACATCCTGAATTAGTAGAAAAAGCTACTGCTTTATTAAAGCAAATGATTGCGACAGAATCTTTAAGTAGAGAAGAAGATGATGTAGCAGAAATTGTAGCTCGCTTTTTTATAGAAAATGATGTTGAAGTACATCAATATAAAAATAACCTTTGGGCACAGAATAAACATTATGATGAGAAAAAAGAAACTATCCTTTTAAACTCACATATTGATACAGTAAAACCTAATAAAGACTGGACGCTAAATCCATTCGATCCTAAAGTAATTGATGATAAATTATTTGGTTTAGGAAGTAATGATGCAGGAGGATGTTTAGTAAGTTTAATTGCTACCTTCCTCTATTTTCATAAAAGAGAAGACCTACCTTTTAATCTAGTTATTTGTGCTTCTGCTGAAGAAGAAGTGTCAGGAAAAGAGGGAATTGCTGATGTTTGGGATCAATTACCTAATATTGATTTTGCAATAGTTGGTGAGCCTACCCTAATGCAAATGGCAGTAGCAGAAAAAGGATTGATGGTATTGGATTGTGTAGCTCATGGAGAATCGGGACATGCCGCTAGGAACGAAGGTGTAAATGCACTTTATAAAGCAATTAAAGATATTGATTGGTTTAGAAATTATCAGTTTCCAAAAACGTCTCCTACATTAGGACCGATAAAGATGTCGGTAACGGTAATTGAGGCTGGTACACAACATAATGTAGTACCTTCAGAATGTAAGTTTGTTGTAGATGTAAGAACAACAGATGCCTATTCCAATTTAGAAACCTTAGAGATTATCAAAAAGGAAGTAGGTAGTACGGTAACACCTAGATCTACTCGCTTAAATCCTTCAGGAGCACCAATGGATCATCCTGTGATCAAGGCAGGGTTGAACCTTCAAAAAGAAACATATGGTTCTCCAACCCTATCAGATCAAGCATTAATGCCAATTCCCTCATTAAAAATGGGTCCTGGAGACTCTGCAAGGTCGCATACTGCAGATGAATTCATATATTTGTCTGAAATCGAAAAAGGCATTGAAGGTTATATCAAAGTCTTAGAAGGATCGATAATAATATATAGTCAATCAAAGTGATCAATCATCACTCATAAAAATACAATACTAGAATGAAACTTTGGCAAAAATCGTCGTATACTGTCAACGAAAAAGTAGACAAATTTACAGTAGGAAAAGATAGAGAATTAGATATCCTTTTAGCTCCTTATGATGTAAAAGGTTCCATGGCACATGCTACAATGTTAGCAGAAGTGGGGTTACTTACAGAGGAAGATAAAGACACTTTATTAAAAGGATTACAAGAAATTTACGAGGAGATTGAAAGAGGTGAATTTGTGATCGAAGACGGGGTAGAAGATGTGCACTCTCAAGTGGAGATGTTACTAACACAACGTTATGGTGATGTAGGTAAACGTTTGCATTCTGGTAGATCAAGAAATGATCAAGTATTATTAGATTTGAAATTATACTTGCGTGATGCTATTAAAAATGTAGCAGATCATACCAAATCACTTTTTGATACATTAATAGAGAAATCAGAAGAATTTAAAGACTACTTGATGCCGGGTTACACCCATATGCAAGTAGCTATGCCATCTTCTTTTGGCTTGTGGTTAGGTGCTTATGCTGAGTCATTAGTAGATGATATGGTCATGCTAAAAGCAGCTTATGATATCACAGATAGAAATCCATTAGGTTCAGCAGCTGGTTATGGATCATCATTTCCATTAAACAGAACAAGAACAACTGAGTTGATGGACTTCCAAACAATGGCAGTGAATGTAGTCTATGCTCAAATGGGTAGAGGTAAAACAGAATATCACGTAGCCAATGCAATGGCATCTGTAGGAGCTACAGTGGCTAAACTATCTATGGATGGTTGTATGTATGCAGGTGGTAATTTTGGTTTCTTGAAATTCCCTAATGAATTCACAACTGGTTCTAGTATTATGCCTCATAAAAAGAACCCAGATGTATTGGAACTGACAAGAGCTAAATGTAATCAAATTACATCTCTTCCAACTCAAATTATGTCCATCCTAAGTAATCTACCTGTAGGGTATCACAGAGATTTACAACAGATCAAGGAAATTTTACTTCCAGCAATTGAAATGTTGAATGATTGCCTTGAGATGACAAAGTTGATGTTTGAAAAAATGGAGCCTACTAAAGATCTTTTAGAAGCACCAATTTATGATTACTTATTCTCTGTTGAAGAAGTAAATAAATTAGTACTACAAGGTATTCCTTTTAGAGAAGCTTATGTGATTGTTGGAGAAGGAATCGAAAAAGGGGAGTATAACCCAGAGAGATCAGTCAATCATAATCATGAAGGTTCGATTGGTAATCTTGGTAACGATATTATTAAGAAAAGAATGGAAGAAGTTTATAGCTTCTAATTTCAACAAAAACAGCTTGGTCATGATCAAGCTGTTTTTTTTATTAGATATTTTATGTCGTTTTTATAATTCCCACCCAAATCCTAGAGTGTATTGATAATCTAGCTCTTTACCTACTTCCACTGGTTGTGTATCGTAATTCATTTTATACCCTGTTTTTATATAGAAATCATGGGGTAAGCTGTACTTAAGATTTGCTCCTGCATCAATTCTCCAACGCTCGTTGCTTGATAATTCTCTGTATCCTTTAGCAGTTCCATTGAATGAGAGATCACCAATGTCGAATAAATTTATTTCTGTTCCTAAATACCATTCTGTACTGAGGTTAGAAGGTTTTGTAGTTGTCATTCCATTTTCATCTGTGGTAGCGTTAAACGATTCTGACAAATAGGATATACCACTAGAAATACCCCAATAGGCTTTATTGGTATGAACAATAAATTTACCTAAACCCACAGAAGTAATCGCTCTTAGATTAATCGATTGTTCTGTATTAGTGAGATAACTGATACTTGCAGTACTGTAAAAATCTTTTGGTAAAAAGTACCCTGCTGTTAGTTCTCCTTCATCTCTAACAATAGGGTCAACATTGTTTTGTACAGACCGGATACTATTAATTTTTAGGGATACGATCCATTTCTTTGAGTTGTAAGCCAAATAAATGTTTGTATTTAATTGAGAGAGGCTGTTAGCTTTTGTGTAGTTGTATCCTACATCTATACTTGCCGAAAGTTTATTGATAAATGAATCTTTTACTGGTTTTAGATATACAATATTTTTGGGATCAATTGAAACATCCGCACTGTCTTTAGTAGTGATGCTAAATTCATTTTTGTCTGATGAATGAATACTTCCAAAATAACGATCACCATTGGATAAAGTAACAGCAAATTTTGTATTACAAATCATATTCTGTATTCCGTGCCAATCTATCTTAAAATTAACATCTGAATATTCTGTTTTCATTTCTACAATGCCTTTATCTAGCTTTTTGATCTCTCCCACTATTAGATCACCATTTTTCATAGTAAGTGAATCCATTTGTGCGTAAATAAAATGAGGAGCAATAAAGAGAATTATTGCAATAAAATTTTTCATGAAGATAGTGTGATATTGAAAGTCTATATGATGAACTATTAAAGATTAATTTAGTTTGTCAATGTTCTACTTTTCTCTTAAAAATCACAAAATAATTTAAATTTATTTGATGATGTTCAAAGGTGGATAAATACAAAAGGTCTAATTCAAACCTTCTTGAAATAGACCTTTTGTTATATAGGTATTATAATAATACAATTACTTCTTTCTGAATTTTCTTTTAAGACGACCTCTATTTACAGGCTTTGTTTTCTTAGGTCCGCGTTCCACTTTTTTGGTTTGATTTTCAGGGTTGTTAATCCCTTGTTTTTCATGATATGCACCACCTCCACTAGATCTTCGTTTTGGTCGGATATCATGTAAATAATCCTTCTCTGAAATTTTAGGTTTCTCTTCATCTGAGAAAATATCAGAAATTTTCACCTCTTCAGGCATAGGTTCTAACGGAATTACTTTTTCCATTAACTCCTCAATAAGCATTTGATATTCTTGTTCTGCTTCATTGATGAAAGTGATAGCTAAACCTTTTTCATCAGCACGACCTGTTCTACCAATTCTATGGATGTATTCTTCAGGAACTTCAGGGGTATCAAAGTTGATAACATGAGTAATTCCTTTAATATCTAAACCACGAGCAATAATATCAGTAGCAATTAAAAATTTGATACTACCACTTTCTAAATTTTCTAATTGTCTAAAACGGTAGTTCTGAGATTTATTGGAATGAATAATACCCGTTTGCTCAGGAAACTTCTTATCAACTGTTTCGTGTAAACGATCGGCTAACTTTTTATTACGAACAAAAATTAATACTTTTTCCATACCTTCTTCGTGTTCTAAAAGGTATTCTAACATATTTACTTTGGTAAAGAAGTTAGGTACATGATAAGCTCGTTGAGTTACCTTATCTGCAGGAGTACCTGTTCTAGCTATTTCAATCTTTTCTGGTTTGCTAAAGAATGTAGTAATCAATTCCTGAACATCATCAGTGATAGTAGCAGAGAACATGATGTTCTGACGACGGGCAGGTAATAGGTCCATTATACGAGTAAGTTGAGGACGGAAACCTAAATCTAGCATTTCGTCTACTTCATCAATCACAAATTTCTGAAGCGATTTAAATTTCAAGACACCTGCTAAAGCAATATCTAATACACGGCCAGGTGTTCCCACTAAGATATCTAAACCCTCATGAACTTTCTGTTTTTGTGTATTAATGTTAGCTCCACCATATACACCTACAGTTCTCACCGACATGTATTTTGTAAGTGCTTCGATTTCATTGACTACTTGAGCAACTAATTCTCTAGTAGGCACTATAATCAGAACTCTTGGATCATCTTGATTAGAAAACTTCAAGTTTTGAAGAATTGGTAAAAGGTAAGCCATTGTTTTACCAGTACCCGTTTGGGCAATACCAATTATATCTTTTCCTGCACCTACAACGGGAAATGCTTCTTTTTGAATAGGAGTTACATTAATGTACTCTAGATCTTCAATAGCATTTTTGAGGAAATTATTAAGTTTTAACTCGTCGAACGTCACTTTTTTGAAATTTAAATTTTCACAAAGGTATACCTCATCTTGTTAAAAGGGAAAAAATAAGGAGGATATATAACAGACATTGACATACTCTACTAAATAATTGTATCTTGCAAACACTATCATTACCAACTTTATCATAAGAAATAGAGGTTTTATTACTAGTTACAACAGCAATAAATAATTATCGTCAACAAATATCTATGAAACACACATTACTAACATTATTCTTATTGTTTCAATTCTTATTGGTTAAATCACAGCATTTAATTCAGTTTGAAACAGGAGAATGGGATGAAATTATAGAACAGGCAAGTGATGAGCAAAAGTTAATCTATTTTGGAATTACCACCGAATGGAGTAAGCCTTGTCAAAATTTTATAGAATATGTCTACAGTGACAAAAATGTGAGTGATTATTTCAATTCTCATTTTATTAATGTCAATAGAAATTTAGAAGATCAAACCGCAAAAGAGTTTGTTTCTAGGTATGGAATTCGATCATATCCTGCTCATTTATTTTTTGATTCTAAAGGAAAGTTGTTGCATATGATGAAAGGAACTATGCCAACGGATGTTTTTTTATCGAAGTGTGAAAAAGTTTACGATCCAAAATTTCAATTTTTTACAATTAGAGAAAAATTAAGAGAAGGAAAAGAGCTGTCATTTGATGAATACCTAAATTATTGTTCTAGTGCATTTGATTTAGGAATAAAAGACAAAGATGCTTTTGAGGGTTTTATCAAAAAACTTAAGGCAGAAGATTTAGATAATCCACAGGTTATGGATGTAATTTGCCATTCTCTTTATCATTCTAATGTAAAAGACGAAGCGTTTGCTTTCTATATCGAGCATTACAAAATCATATCGTCTTATATAGAGAGAAAAAATTTACAAAACATCTATACTCAATTTATAAAAAACACGCTTTCATATCATTTATTGGAGAAAAAAACAGCAGTTTTTGAAAAGGATATGTATGTTTTAAAACAATACCTTCCTGCAGAGTATACCGTAAAATCAGCGTTTATATATGAGCCAAAATTTTATCTTTCTACAGGAGATAATCAAACAGCATTTTATAGAATAAACCAAAACTTCATGGCAGCTCAGAAAATTGGAGGTCATGAGATTGTAGGATATTGTAACGATTGGGCTTGGATGATTTTTAATTCATCAGATAATACATCAGAATTAAAAAGTGCTTTAAAATGGGTTGAATATGGTTTATCACAAGATCATAACAAATTAGACATGATGGATACCCAAGCACATCTGTATTATAAATTAGGATTGATGGATCAAGCTGAATTAATCGCTAAAGAAGTAAAACTTCAATCTGAAAATACAGGAAGGACTACTGATAAAATAGATGCCCTTTTGAAAAATATTAAATTGAATTAAGATGAAATATATTGCCTTGCTGAGAGGGATTAACGTAGGAGGGAAAAGAAAGGTGTTGATGGCGGATCTAAAATCACTAGTTAATGATTTAGGAGGTACTGAGGTGATAACATACATTCAAAGTGGTAATGTTATTTTTTCCAGTAAAGAATTTGATGAAAAACAATGGGCCGATAGACTAGAAGATGGAATCAAAGAAAAATTTGGTCATGATGTTCCTGTAATCGTTTTAAATCAAGAAAATTGGGATCTTTTAGTGAATAATAACCCTTTCGACACTTCAGAAATAGCACAATTTCATGTTACTGTTCTTGATGAATTTCCCACAGCAGATAATCAATTAAAATTATCTGAAGTAAAATCTGGGGAAGATCAATATCAAGTTGTAGGTAAAGCAGTTTACCTTCATTGTAAAGGGAAGTACCACGAAACTAAATTAGGTAACAACACCATTGAGAAAAAATTAAAAGTGAAAGCAACGACTAGAACTTGGAAATCAATAGTAAAAATAGCTGATTTGATTTAATACTGTGACTAATACTATTTCGTATACGTTAGCATAAATTTGCTGTAAAGTAAATATTTGACAGTAGCAAGAAACATGAACGCAACAAAGAAAATGATCTTTGTTGCGTTTTTTCTTTCATAAGCCTAATAAATCAAATACAAGGGGTTTCATATGAATAGTATATCAACATAATTCTTTATTCGATAGACTAGATGATTACGAAAACATGAAAAAGGGAGTTGATTCTTAATAACTTAATGATGAAGATATAAACTTAGTTTAACCGTAAGAGGAAAGGGCTTTTATACATTTGCAATGGATATTTTATACCAAAACTAATTAACACAATAATGAAAAAGCTTTTTTTTTCTCTCTTCATCTCATTGCAATTTTTTATGGGATGTTCTTCTAATGAAGAAACGAAAACACCACAAGATTTAGATCTTTATGATGTGGTAAGCTATCAGTTAGCTGAGGATGGCCTTTCTATGATAGTACAATTTACATCTGGAGAGACCTCAACCATTAATTTCAATGAATCAATTAATGGTACTGATGGTGTTGGTATTGCTACTGTGACTTTTGATGAAGCTACAGGTCAATTGACGGTAACTCTTACTAATTCAACAGTAATGACTTTTGATATTTCATCGCCTGTTTCTGCTGTTAAGTTGATGAATCATTCGGTTACTCCTCATTTATTGAAAAGACATTCTGGTTTTGAACATTTAGAAATCTACTCTTTACTCTCTTCAGAAGATGGATTAGAGGAGTCTCCTGATTTTCTTTATGGATCAATGGCAGATGGTGCCGGTTTATTAAGAAATGACGATGGTACTTTTACTTTAATCAATAACATCGAGGCACACTACTCTGTAGCTAGAGTGACTTTTGATCAGACCTTTAAACCAGTAAAAGGAGAAATCATCTTAGATGCAACTGCTACGGCAAATACAGCTCAATGTTCAGGTACACTTGTAACTCCTGAAGAACACGGTTTTGGCCCAATTTATCTTTCTGGTGGAGAATGGGGAGGTTCTTCTACAAATGTATTTGCTACTGATCCTTTTAGAGATGCTTCTGAAAAGTCTACGGGAAGAACTTTGGACGCCATGGGACAATGGACGGTTGAAAATGCAGTTCCACTTAGCAAGAATGCTTATCCAAATAAAACAATAGTACTTATTGGAGATGATAGCCATGGAGATGCTGGTGGAGCATTAGCAATGTATGTATCTGAAACTGTTGGTGACCTAGATGGCGGTAAATTATATGCTCTTAAGTTAGGTAATGGGACTATGACGGATAATGAATTGGCTGATTCTGATGAACCTGTTGCTGTTTCTTTTGTAGAACTAGAAGAAAGAACTTACGATGCACTAAACACAGAATGTATTGCTAAAGGAGTTATGGCTTTCAATAGAGTAGAGGACATCGATTATAGAAAAGGTGATGCTTCTGCTAATAGAGAAATATACTTTACTGCTACAGGTAGATCTCAATACAATGATACAAGAACAAAGTACGGCAGAATCTATAAATTAGTTCTTGATGAAAATGATCCACTAAGCGGAACTTTAGAAGTACTTCTTAATGGAGATAATTTAGAAGGAAAAGCACATCGTTTACATAGCCCAGATAACATTTTAGCTACTGATAACTTTTTATATATACAAGAAGATCCTAATGGTTATGATGATGTAGCTTCTAAACAACATGATGCCTATTTACATCAGTATAATTTAAAAACAGGAGTATTAAAAGTAGTTCTTGAATCAGATCACAGAGGTTCAACAGGTCTTGATAATGGATATTCTTCTATTGATGACCGTTGGGGAAAATGGGAGTTAACAGGTATGATCGATGTTTCTAAACAATTAGGAATGGAAGGTACTTTCTTGTTAATCCAACAAGGGCACTCATGGAAATCTGATGACTTTTTAGATAAATCCAACCCTAATAACTCAATTAAAGAAGGCAGTATTCTAACGGTCATTAAGGGACTTGAAAGATAATTAACCCAAACTATTTAGAACTCAGTGATCATTCATTTGGTCGTTGAGTTCTTTAATTTTTTAATTATGAAAAATCTTCTGATTTTACTTATTGGATGTAATTTATTGTTGTCTTGTCAATCAAAGAAACAGGACTTAAAAACTAATATAGAAACCTATTATTATTCTAATTTAAGGGATTGTAGAGTATCAATAGAAAAGATGTCTACACTTTCTCAAAAAGATAGTTTGATTATCGCTTTTGATGAAGGGCGACAATCTTTGAAAAAGATAGAAGGCATCATGTGTTTCTATTCTTTTAGAACTTATAAAATGTTGAATTCTCCCAATTTACCAGAGGTAGAAGAATTTGATAACGCAGACAAAACACTACAAGCAACAGGTTTCCAAGTAATTGAGGAATTACTTTTTGCAGATGAAATCGATGTGAAAGGTATTCATGAGCAATGTAAGCAAATGATAATGACCATTGATTTGGAACTTGGAAACAATAAGATTACTGTATTTCAACCCTATCACTTATTATGGTCTATAAGAGACGAACTAATACGGATAACATCGTTAGGGATAAGTGGTTTTGACTCTCCTGTCTATTTAAATAGTTTAGAAGAAAGTGTATATGCTTTACAAGGTATACAAGATTTATTAGACCAGAATCAGTTTCTATTTCAAGATCAAATAATCTTAGAAAGGTGGAATGAAGAATTGGATAACGCTAAGCAGACTTTGAAGAAAAGTCCTTCCTTTGATCGTTTCGATCGCTATTATTTTATAAAAAATCATATTCATCATTTAATGGGCTTGTGGGTAACTACTACAAATGATTGGGAGGTAGAGTTTCCATTCGACCAAAAAGTGAATTATGATGCACTATCTCTATTTCATCCTCAGACATTCAATACCAATAGTTTTATGTCGCGAAATAGCGTAAAATATAATGAACAATTGGTCAATCTTGGTCAACAGCTTTTTCATGATAAATCCCTTTCAGGAAATAATAAAATGAGTTGTGCAACTTGTCATGATCCTCAAAAGGCGTTTACAGATGGTAGAAAACTATCTATCACCAATAAAGGAAAAGATAATAAAAGAAATGCACCAACATTAATGTATGCAGGGTTACAAGCTTCTCAATTTTATGATGCAAGACAATCTAATTTAGAAACTCAAATTAAAGCAGTAGTAGATAATAAAGACGAGTTTGATCATCATATGAATGGAGTAATTGAAGCGATACAAAAGAATGATGTATATGTAAAAGAGCTTCAGAAATACTATAAAAAAGTAGATAGTTATGCCGTTAGAAATTCACTAGCTATGTTTATCCATAGCTTATCACCATTCCAATCTAAATTTGATAAAGCAATATCTAATATTGGAGAAGATTTATCAGAAGAAGAGGTAGAAGGATTTAATTTATTTATGGGGAAAGCAAAATGTGGAACTTGTCATTTTGCTCCAATTTTTAATGGAACTGTTCCTCCTCATTATACTCATAGTGAGTTAGAAGTATTAGGTGTCCCTAGGGAGGTGAGATGGAAAGGAGCAATGATAGATCAAGATCAAGGTAGGTATGATGTATCAAAAGCAAAAGAAAAGATGTTTGCATTTAAAACACCAACAGTAAGAAATATAACTTTAACTGCTCCATATATGCACAATGGCGTCTATAATACATTGGATGAAGTGATTCAATTTTATAATGGCGGGGGAGGCCATGGTATCGGAATCTCACTAGAGAACCAAACGTTGCCGACAGATTCCCTACAATTAACTACTACAGAAATAGAAAATTTAAAGCTGTTCCTTGGGTCTTTAACAGATTCAAATTTTATGTAAGTCCATCATGACGATGTAGTCATGTATAATAGTCTAGATGTCAGAGTTCTACCGTTTTTTTAGCGGTAGAACTTTTTTAGAAAAGGTCTTTACCCAATTTATGCACTCTCTCTAGCCATTTTTTTCTAAAAACTTCAGTAGAATTTTTAATAGTGGCAATGTATGTGACTTTCACAGGTGAAACACCACAGAATTCTAATGTACCTCGCTTTAAAGAATGAATGGCAGGGTCTTTCATGAAAAATTTATTGTACCAACTTGGAGAGTCAGCAGTAACAATAATTCTCCCTCTTTTTCCTTTTAATAACTTTCTAGGCAAAGCTTGTCCTTCAATGGGTTCGTAGGTAATTCCAGGAAGGAAAGTTCTATCAATAAAACCTTTCATGATAGCAGGGTAACTATACCACCAAAGCGGAAATACCCAAACTAATAAATCTGCAGCTTTAATCTTTTGTATTGCATCTTCTAAATCAGGCTCTAAGTCGGTTCTTTTTCTATACCCAAATTGTAAACTAGGATTGAAATCTAAATCTGTAATGTTGATTTGTTCTACTTCTGCTTGTGAACTTTCAGCCCCCTTTTTATACGCTTCTGCTAAAGCGAAATTATAGCTTTCCTTGTCTGGGTGTCCGTTAATGATTAATACTTTTTTCATAGTTCAAGATGTTTTTACAAATGAAATGCATCTTTGTGACATCATAAAGGACATATGTCCTTTTCCATTAAAGCCTTTCTAATTCTGCTTAAATGCCTTTTAGTAACCCCTAAATAGCTTGATAGATAATTAATAGGAATTGCTTGTAAATATTCGGGGTGATTTTTTAATAAGTTTTCATATTTACTTTCAGCGGTTTCTTTTTGAAGCATAAATACTCTTTGTTCCATTTTCAAGTATTCTCTTTCCGCAATAAATCTTGATAGCTTAATCCAATTTACACTTTTTGCTTCGAGAGCCAATAATTTATCTCTAGGTGCCATCAATAATGTAACATCTGTGAGTGCTTCTATATTCTCTGGTGTTTCGGTTTGAGAAATGAAAGAGGAATATGCTCCAACAAAAGCATTTTCAAAAGTAAAGCAATAAGTAACCTCTTCTTCAGTAGTATTATGATAATAGGATCTAAATACCCCTGAAACAACAAAGCCTATTTCAGTGGCGATAGCTCCTTCTTCTATTAAAAGCTCTCCCTTTTTTACAGTTTTTGGATAAGTTAATTCGACAAAGTCATCAATTTCACTAGATGTAAGAATATCAAAAGAACTTAAGAACGATTTAATATTAGCCATGAGTTTCTATTTATTTATGCTACAAGTTACTTCTATTATTATCATCCTCCGACATTTTTTTTGATAAAAAGTAACTTATTATTTGCATTTATTAATTCTATCTTCTATAATTGTACATACATTAATTGTTCAAACAAATAAAGATCATGAAATCATATACTAAAGCGATTTATGAAATCATAAAAACAGGACACTGGATAACAGATACTGTTGGTCAGGTACTTAAAGAGGATAATATTACAGAGCCACAGTTTAATGTATTAAGAATATTAAAAGGACAAAAGGGGAATCCAATTACAGTTCAAGACATTCAAGGTAGAATGATTCAGCGTTCAAGTAACGTAACAAGAATAGTGGATAAACTTTTGGACAAAGGGTTGGTCAACCGACAAGAGTGTCCAACTAATAGAAGAAAAATGGATATAACTATAACCTCATTCGGATTAGATGAATTAGAAAAGTTGAATAAGAAAGTATTAGAGTTTCATTCACCTTACATCAATAATCTAACAGATGACGAGGCAGAGATATTAGAAAAATTAATTAAAAAGCTAAAAGGAGAATAAAATGAAAAAATTAGTAGTATTTGCCGCATCCAATTCAAAAGGATCAATTAATCAGAAATTAGCTCAATGGGCAGGAAAACAAATTGAAAATAGTGATGTAAAAGTATTAGACTTGAATGATTATGAAATGCCTATTTATGGTATTGATAAAGAACAAGAGTCAGGAATACCTGAGCAGGCAAAACAATTTTTATCAGAATTAGCCGCCGCAGATGGGATAGTAGTTTCTTTTGCAGAACACAATGGTAACTTTTCTGCAGCATATAAAAATATATTTGATTGGGCATCGAGAGCAGAGAGAAATGTTTACGCCCAAAAGCCTGTATTTGCTATGGCTACATCTCCAGGACCACGAGGTGGAGCAGGAGTATTAAATATAGCAACATCAACATTACCATATGCAGGTGCTAATCTAACGGGTAGTTTTTCATTGCCATCATTCTCCTCAAACTTCTCAGAAGGTATTACAGACGATGCATTAAAAACTAGTTTTAAAGAAGCCTTTTCAAATTTTGAAACAGCACTTTAAATGATAAATAGAGATATTATTTGAGAAAGGAACATAGTTTATGTTCCTTTTTTCATTAGTTCTCTTCTCACTCTACTTAAACTTTCGGTGGTGATCCCTAAATAAGAAGCTAAATGGTAATTCTTGATATTCATTTCTATATCAGGATATCGATTAATAAACTCTTCATACCTTTCTGCTGCAGTTTTAGAAAGATTGGCTATTATTCTTCTATGGTATCCAACAATTGATGCTTGTAACTTGGCTCTGTAGAGTTTATTAAACTCAGGAATTTGTAAACTTAATCTATTGATATCGTCTTTGTGTATACCAAAAACCTGGGAATCAGAAAGACACTCTAAATTATAAACTGCTTCGGTATCAGAGTAGAATGCAATCAAATCAGTAATCCACCAATCGTATACTGCAAACTGTATCGTATGTTCTTTTCCTTTCTCATCAATGAAATAATTTCTTATACAACCATCCACTACATAGTACATTGTATTCACATCATCTCCGTTGACAATAAAAGTTTCTCCCTTTTTTAATTTTTTAAATTGAAAACACTTTTGGATGGCTTCTTTTTCAATATCAGTAAGAAAAAGTTCTTTGAAAACATCAATAGAAAATAAATCAACAGTCATTGGCATTCATCTTATTGTTGAGAATAATAGAAGGGTATTACTATAATTTACAGATACAAATTGATTATTTAAACGTTTTTGAGAATTGTTTTTGCTAAAAATGTTTCAATAATTATTTTTGATGAGTAAATGAAAATTATTTCTATGTTTTTTATAAGATTATTTTCGCAATTACCCTTCTCGATCATATATATTATTTCTGATATCACTGCCTTCTTTATGGCTAATGTGATTAGATATAGAAGAAAAGTAATTGAGAAAAATATTGGTATTGCGTTTCCAGAAAAGACCCATCAAGAGAAAAAAAAGATTATTCATGATTTTTATAGAAACCTCTGTGACGTGGGTTTTGAAGCATTAAAATCATTATCAATGAGTCAAGATGATATGAAAAAGCATCTTGTGATTACGAATCCTGAAGAGTATAAAAAATACCATGATAATGGACAGCCTGTAATCTTAATGACAGGACATTTTGGTAATTGGGAATGGCAATTATTAGCATACACCGCCACCATGGGGGTTCCTTTTGGTGCTGTTTATAAACCATTAGCGAGTAAATTTTCAGAAAACTTGATGGTGAATATCAGAACAAATTTCGGCGGGTATGTTGTACCTATGGAACGAACAATGAGAGAAATATTAGTGAAACATAAAAAAGGAGAGGTCTTTTCTTTTGGTATGGTAGCTGATCAATCTCCTCCTGGATATGATAAAAAAAGAGTTTGGTTAGACTTTTTTGGTAAGGAGTCTGCTTTTTTTATTGGACCAGAAAAAGTAACAGAGTTCATGAACTACCCGGTGATATTTTCTAAAATAAAAAGAATAAAAAGAGGATATTATGAAGTAGAGATTATTGATATTCACGATGGTTCTGAATACGAAAAAGGTTCTAATAAAATCTTAAAAACATATTCTAAATTGGTAGAAGAATGTATCAAAGAACAACCTTCTAATTGGCTTTGGTCTCACAAGCGATGGAAATACACAAGAGATGAAGTGGAATAGATTCAATTCTATTAAATTGCCATATGCAATGGATCATAAAACACTTGACCCTTTTTACCTTTTTGTTCTTCTTCTCCTCTGTATGTGCTCAAGAACTTACAGATTATCATATTGGAGATCATTTTGATCAGGAAAATGATATGATTAGGTTGTCTGTTGGAGGGATTGAAGGAACGCTTTTTATCTACACAGATCGTAAGAAGAAAATTAAGAGCTTGGGGTTTGTACCTACTTTAGATGGACGAAACCCATTAAGGATATATCAACAAGAATTTAAGAATTTGATATATCACTTACAGGCAGAATACAATACTACATTTGAACGAACTTTTGAAAGGGCACGAAAAAAACAACACTATACGGCTAGGATTAAGGAGGCAAAAATAGTGATCACTTTAGATGATTTTACAGATAGGCATTCTTCTACTAGGTTAACTATGATGATCAATAAAATAGAAGATTAAAAAAGTAGTACCTATTTGTTAAACGATTAGTTTTCATGTTGTTATCTATGAAATATCTTCCTAACTAATACCAAAATTAATATTATTCCCTAATAACCCTTTCTTAATTCAACAATTAATATTGGATACAGTATTAATATCGTACATTTGTGCAAAATTGAAAATAATATGAAAGCAATAAAAGATACTGTAGTTACTATAGCCTACAATTTATACGACGAAAATGCAGAAGGAACACTTTTACAAGAGGTGAAATCTGACGACGCATTTGAGTTTTTATTCGGTTATAAAGATGTTCTTCCTCATTTTGAAGAAGCTTTAAAAGGGAAAGAAAAAGGTCATTCTTTTGAATTTGGGATTGTTAAAGATGAAGCTTATGGTGATTTTCAACAACAAGCTGTAATCAAAATACCAAAAGAAGTTTTTAATATTGAAGATAAGGTAGATCAGGAGCAAATTCTTAAAGTAGGAAATGTTCTTCCTATGGTAGGACCTGATGAAATGCCAATGGAAGGTGAAGTGAAAGAAGTTCATGAAGATCACGTAGTTATGGACTTTAATCATCCACTTTCAGGTAAAAACCTTTACTTTACAGGAGAGATTTTAGACGTTAGAGCTGCTACAGAGGAAGAAATGGCTGAAGCAAAACAAGCGGAAGAAAATATGAATGGTCTTTCTGATGTAGATTTAAGTAATCTACCTCAATAAGCCCAATAAAACGGTTTCTATTATTTATTGATAGAACCTTCAAAGCTTCCTAACGAACTTAATTTCCGTTAGGAAGCTTTATAAGTTTATGAGAGCAGGAGAGGAATACTATAATTCTTGCTCAAAAGATCTAAATGTAAATTTACGATGAAAGTAGAAGAAGGATTAGTCGTTGTACTGACTTATAAATTATATGAAAAAGATGCCAACGGTAAATTTATCGAAGAGGCAACTCCTGAAGAACCATTTTTGTTCTTTGTAGGGTCCGGCGGTGTTCTTCCAAAATTTGAGGAGGCATTGATGGGTAAAAGTGAAGGAGACAATTTTAAATTGGCTTTAGGATATCTTGATGCTTACGGTGAACTTATTGAACAATATCAAAATGTAAAAGTAGATAAAAATGCTTTTGGTTTTGTGGATAAGGAAGAAGAGGAAGCATTCCTTCAAGTAGGTCATATCTTATCTGTTGCAGATCAAGATGGAGATGTTTACGATGGTAAAATTATCCAAGTTAATAAGAAAGATGTTTTGATGGATATGAATCATGAATTAGCAGGAATTGATTTATATTTTGATGGAAAAATTGTTGAAGTACGTGAACCTACGAAAGAAGAATCTGATTTTGACGGAGAAGGAGTAGAAATAATGCCTTCATAATATTATGGACGGAAAGAAAAGAAGCAATATAAAAATAGGTGGTCATGTGATGATAGTCCTAAAGGAAGATCAAAAAACAGGTGACCTAACGGAAGGTTTTATAGAGAAAATTCTCACAAAATCTTCTACACACCCACACGGTATTAAAGTAAAACTTGAAACTGGAGAAGTGGGTAGAGTTAAGGAAATATTAGAAGATGGCGAATTTTAATAATTGGCTATTTATTGCATGAAATAACATGCTTACGGGATTAGAGTGAAAGACATTATGCACTCATATCCTTTCACATTTAATGCGTAATCAATGAAATTTGAGAAATACCGTATTTCAGAAAACTTAAAGAAAAGTTTGGCTGAAAAGGGTTTTAAAAGACCAACAGATATCCAATTTAAATCTATTCCCCCGATTTTACGAGGTGAAGATGTATTGGCTATTGCCCAAACCGGAACAGGTAAAACAGCTGCTTTTGCCATTCCAGTTATGGAAAAGCTTTTAAGTAATAAAGTAAAAGGAAATAGAAAAAAAGCAATTAGATGTTTAGTAATGGCACCTACAAGGGAGCTAGCTGAACAAATAACAGAAGTTTTTAAATCAATTGGTAAGTATACCAAACTTTCTACTTTATGTATCTATGGTGGTGTTCCACAAGATGATCAAATAGAGCAATTGGAAAAAGGAGTTGACATTTTAGTGACTACTCCTGGTAGAATGTTCGATTTGAATCACCAAGGGTATATCAACCTAAAAAGTATTGAAGTTTTAGTTTTGGATGAAGCCGATCATATGTTGGAAAAAGGATTCATCAAAGATATCAAGGATGTAATCAAGATAATTCCAAAACATAGACAAACTTTATTCTTCTCTGCTACTATTGATGAGCAAATTAAAAAATTAGCTTATTCATTAGTGAGAAATGCCATAAGAATTCAGATATCTCCAAAAGATCCTGTTTCTAAGAATGTGAACCATGGTGTAGTTTTCGTTTCAATGGACGATAAACGTTACTTCTTAGAAAGAATTTGTAAAGAAAACCCTGACCAAAAGATTCTTGTCTTTGTAAGAACACAAGTTCGTGCAGAGAGAGTATTAAAAGCAATGGAAAGGGTAGATATTTCAGCAGTTAGTATTCATGGAGGTAAAGCTCAAAAAGAGCGTTTTGAAGCCATGAAGTCTTATAAAAACGGAGATGTTAAAATGCTTATAGCAACCGATGTGTCTGCTAGAGGTATTGATATTCCGAATGTGCAGTTTGTTGTGAATTATGATTTACCTGAAGAACCAGAAAATTATGTTCACCGTGTCGGACGTACTGGTCGTGGTACTGAAAAAGGAGACGCTATTGCTTTCTGTGCTGAAAATGAAAAAGAACTATTGATGGCAATAGAAGAGTTTACCACAACTAAGATTGCTGTTCATGCAATGGACAAAGGTGAATATGCAGGTATTGTGGGTAATTCTGAAGAAACTTCAACAGATTGGAAAACAGTAATGAAAGAAATTGCTTCTGATCAGGCTTCTTATAAAGAGGCTAAGAAAAAATCGAATAGGAAAAAAGAGAAAAAGAAGGCTATTAAAAAAGCCAAGAAGAAATAAGTTTCTCTGTTTATATAGAAGGCCAAACTTTATAAGTTTGGCCTTTTTTTGTTTCGTTTTTTACCGAAATTGGTTGATATTAAACAGTGTTTGGTTTTGTTTAGAATATTATTTGTTTAAAATGAAACAAAAAAACAACTTGTAAGGTATATATAATCAGAAGTTAGATGAATGCACTTAGTAAATAAGTGAAAAAAATTGAGAGAGAGTTAAGTTCAATCACCCTTGTATTTATAATATGAGGGTGTTTTTTTATATAAAAAAAGTGATACTCATTTGAGTATCACTAATTATATCAACAATTTAGATAATTCTAATGCTTTTATAGTAGAAGCAAGAATAGTTGATTATTTATCTTTTAAAACTAGAATTTCTGGGATGTTTCTTCCGAACCCATCATAATCTAATCCATATCCTACAACAAAATTGGGATCAATTTCGAACCCAACATAATTTACAGTAATAGGTATTTTTAATGCTTCGGGTTTAAACAATAAGGAAACTACTTTAACAGAAGCAGGTTCCATTCCTTCTAAGTCCTTAATTAATGCTTGCATTGTACGTCCAGTGTCTACAATGTCTTCAACAATAACGATATGCTTACCTTTTACTTGATCAGCGTTAAAGCCAATTAACTGCTTTACCTTACCAGTACTTTCAGTACCCTCATAAGAAGCATATTTTACAAAAGAAATTTCTAAAGGTACCTTGATTTCTTTGACCAAGTCAGATGTAAACATAAATGCACCGTTCAATACACTAACAAAAAGTACGTCTTTGTTTTGATACTCTTTTGTTAATTCGTTTCCTAAAGCTTGGATACGGGTAGCAATTTGTTCTTTACTTATAAATGGAACAAATTCTTTATCAAGAACTTTTGTTACTTCAGCCATGAGTGATAAATCTAAAAATTGATTTAATACTTTTTTTTGTTTTTAAAGAGACAAATATAAGAAGAGCATTCCAATAAAAGTTGTGAGTATTTCCTAAAAGAATAGATTATTTCAAGGTTTTGGATTTTTCATCAAATTCAATCAACTTTAATAGTATAAATAAAGGAATTTCATTAATAGTTTGATTCCTAATATATTTTAAGCCCTTTTACATTACTCAAATAAAAAAGATATGTCTCAAGAAGAAGAACAAAAAGGATTTTTTTCAAGGTTCGTCAATAATATTGAAGATTACATTAATAATTTAGTTACTCTAGATGTAAAAACAGTTGTAGGAGATTTTAGAGTAGAAGGAGAGAAGAATGAAGTCATCAAAAAAGAAAACTCAGAATTTAAAGTGATGAGTAGTGAGATTCATTTGTTAAAAGGTGACATAACATCTAAGGTAAGTGAAGAACTTATTCAAGATAAGTATGCTTGGGTAAGAGATTTTCATGCTCAAAAAGAGGCACACGGTCATAAAATTATAAATGATAATATTAAAGCTATTTATAGTTTATTTGAGTTATATCAAAAAACGAAAGGAGTAGACGTTCCCAATGTTGCATCTAATGTTTTTACTCAACCACAAATAGCTTCTTCTACCGCAGCTTATACGGCTTCTGAGGCAGCGTTCAATCCAATGGAAGCAGTAGTCGCACCACCAACTTTAGAAGCTCCAGCTACTTCTCATCCTGAAATAGCTGATGTTCCTGCAGAAGAAGCAATTGATTTTGAAGCTCCAGCAGATGATTTTAATCAAATAGCAGAAGAAGGCGACGATTCTAAACAATAAACTAAAATGGAGAATTCTTTAAAATCTTTAGCAAGCGAACTACTTACTTTAGAAGTCAATACGATCTTTAAAGAGAATACTACAGGGGCTAAAATGCCTATCAATAAAAGAATAGCTTTAAGAGATATTATTGAAAGGTATCGTAAAGTACTTATTGAATATGGTGTAGCTTATAGAGTTGGTCAGCCTAATGAATCAACAGATAAACAAGGATACAATAAGGCCGTCTTGAGAAATATCGGAGCGGGTGAATATTCTTATATTGAGGTAAAACATGCCGCTCAAGGAGGAAAGGAATATTATGAAAGCTTGCAAAGTAAAATGCAAACGGATGAAGATTTAGAATATCTTAAAAATCGTATCCAAATGCTTTATCGTATCGAAAGACAATCTTCTGGTATGATTGGCTTATTCAAAAATCAACGTCAAAAATACCAATCAGAAATTAAGGCAAATAAAGAAGGGTTTGACGATAGTTTTAATGATAAAGGTAGTGCCTCAGATCAAATGTACCCGTCACAGTTTGGGTCACATCGTTGGAATAACGATATCACCCTTGCAGAAATGAATCAGGTGGAGCCTTTGGAGTTAGAGACAGACCAAATTACAGCTATAAGAAAAGCTTGGGAGCTAGGGACACAACAAGTGTTACTTCAGACTGTTGTTCAGATAGACGGAGATGTAACTTCTTATTTAACACCGAAATTTGTACATATGCCTGCTGATTTAAGAACAATGGTAATGAATTTTCATCAGAGTTCTACCAATGAGGCAACAACACATTGGAGTTCGTTATTTAAAGTTTTAGCCGATTTAACAGGACAGGCTTTTTCATCGCTTTTTGGTAAAAAATAAAGTGCATGATTACTTCAAAACAAGCAGAAGAACAGTTACAGTCTCTTAAAGCTTCTAAAGAAGCAGCACAACTGATATGGAATTCTTTTGAAGAAGGTGGGATAACAATACATACTCCATTTGAATTAAATGGTACTTCTCATGCTTTTACTACTTTAATCCAATTAGATGCTGATGTGATTAATTATTTTCCAGATGTTGGAGGAGAAGACTTAACTAAGTATACAAGGAAAATGGGCAACATTGCCCAAAGGCATTGGTATGAAGTTGAATTTGCTTTTTATAAGCTTGGATCTAGTAGAAAACTATGGTATTTATTATCAGATGTGATTTTATGGGTTTCTAATGCTATTACACTACTTTATGTAGTTGATTTTAATAACATTTTAGTTTCATTGGGTTGGTTTTCTATTCCCTTTATTACAGCTTTTTTTAGAAAAAAAGTATTGAAATTTTTATCACCAAAACTGTTAAGGTTATCTTTTGATATAAAAAAGATAGGAGAGTGGTTATTCAAAAAACTACAGAAAGAAGAGTTGAAGAAATCTGATGTATGACATCATTATCAATTAACTAAAAGAGAATCTATTACGGCAAACTCCTCAGTGTCAGAAACGGATTCGACAGATAAAAAACCGAGAGGAGATTGACCAGTAACGGTAGACGCAAAGTTGGATGGAGGGTTCTCTACCGATACATTTGTGCCTGATGCTTCAATTAAATTATTGACCGCCACATAGTAATTGTAAACCGATTGATCTAAACTTTTTAAATGAACTTGTAAGGTATCATTCAGCGAAAAAGAGGTAAATGGATATTCTACGAATACACTTTTACCATCAATACCTCTATCTGTGGATAATGGAATCCTTGAAGGGGAAAGTAAAATAAATTGCCCATTTATCTTTTGTGAAATTCTCCAGCTATAATAATTTAGTTCATTTTTTGGGTCTGTAAAATGTATCCTCACTATATACTGATCTTGACTCTTACGAAAAGAGATTTTTTCTATAGGCACTTCAGTGGGGACTCTCACTTGTGCTTGAAATAGGGTATCTTGTTCAACTTCGTTACCCGGTAAAAAGACGTTTAACGTATAAAATTGTTTAGGAATAAGCCTTATTTGAGTCTGTGGAGTATATAATGCTCCATAGCTAAAAGATCCCTGGAAATTAAAAGGAAAAGTATTATTACCAAAGTCTGTCGGAAATAATACAATAGAGGCATTTTCTATAGGAGGAAACGAGGTGGTATCGTTATAAGGCAAAGAGCGAGAAAGTATAATTCTAGATAGGGAGTTACTCTCTGAAACGTTGGCATCAATAATTGTGCGTGTAGCTCCGATAGGAACATCTAGAAAAATAGGTTCCTCACATCCAAAGAATACTAATAACGGGAGAATAAAAAATAAATACTTAAGCCTCATTGTTAGAACTTGAAGTTGTAACTGAATGACGGCAATATACTAAACAAATAGACTTTTACCGTTTCTAATTGCTCAGGATTTATAGCATTACTTCTAAATATATAAGAATAAGTATTTTTTCTAGCGTATACATTGTAGATAGAAAAGTTAAAGCTACTTTCGTTTCTTTTTTGTTCATGCATTTTACGGTAGAAAGTAAGCGAAATATCTAAGTGATGCGTACTTGGTAGTCTTGCGGCGTTTCTATCTCCATAGATTGGAATAACATAACCATCTTTATGGTGCTTGCCAATAGGAGAAGTAAACGGTCTACCAGAAGCGTAGTTCCAAACAGCAGAAAATTGGATCTGTTTTGTGATTTCGAAAGAAGCTAATATATTAAAAACATGTCTTTGATCTTGATTGGTTGGATACCAATTGTTGTTATTAATATCATCTACTTGCATCAATGAATAACTCCAAGTATAAGCAACCGATCCTGTAACTATTCCCTTTCTTTTTCTGAATAATGTCTCAAACCCGTAGCTTCTTCCGATACCCGTTGTGACATCATTTAAGAAATTGTCTACTGTTAATAGTTGTCCATTCGGTTTTAATTCCAATATGTTTTGAGAGTCTTTATAATAGGCATCTAAAGAAATATCAAACATGCCTTCATTGATCTTATTGAGGTATCCAATACTAAATTGATTATTGATTAATGGTGCAATAGTTTTGTCTGAAGGAATCCAAACACCAGCGTTAGAAGGCAAGGTGGATATATTTAATTCTTGAGTGTATTGTGACATCCTATCATAAGCAATTCTCAAAGATTGATTGCTTGATAAGCCAATACTAATGGATAACCTAGGGTCAAAGTTATGATGAGAATTCTCAATCTGTAAGCCTTTATTATAAATGGTATCTGAAAGAACAGAAACACTACTATTGGTGTTATTTGGAGTATATGGAACTGCGTTTTCTATTATTTCTCTGCTGTTTTTAAAGTTGTCAAATCTTGAAAACCGCCCGCCAATTCCCAATTTAACTTTGTCTGCAATATTCCATTCGGCATCAAAGTAAACAGCACTTTCTAAAGAGCGAATATCTTGTGCTTCTGTTGGTGTCACAATACTCTTTTCATCATAAGGTGTAATATCACCCGAATTATAAAGATGAAACATACTTTCAACTCCCCCTTTTATGGTGACAAAAGGGGTGATGTAATGTTCTAGAGTATACTTTAAACCAACATCATCAATAGTATATGAAGTTTTGTAACTAGTTTCGGGGACAGAATTAATAATATTAGACACGTTATAATGTGTGTACCATAAGCCTAAATTGCTATATAATTTAGGTGATAATAATGAAGTCCAAGTTACGTTAGCTGTATTATTTCCCCATTCACTACTTGATACATCTTCAAAAGCGAGCTTGTCTCTACTAAAATAGCCAGAAGTAGTAATGGTATTCTTTGGATCGAGTTGAAATTTTAATTTCGCACTAAGATCATAAAATAGAATTGAGTTTAGACCATCGCTACTATTGAGTTGAAATAAATCTGTATAAGGTCTACGCCCTGAAATAATAAAAGATGATTTTTCCTTTTGAATAGGTCCTTCTAAAGTTACATTGGCTGAAATTGTCCCAATTCCACCAGAAACATTAAAATGTTGGTTATTTCCTTCTCTTAAATGCACATCAATTACTGATGAACCTCTTCCTCCATATTTGGCAGGGATACCACTTTTATATGTTTTAACTGATTTTAAAGAGTTGGTGTTAAAAATGGAATAGAAACCTAAACTATGTGTCGCATTATAAATGGGGACATTGTCAATTAAAAATAGGTTTTGATCTGTTCCTCCACCTCTAACAGATAATTCGCTACTACCTTCATTGGCACTCTTAAATCCGGGCATTAATTGTAATGATTTGATAACATCACCTTCTCCTAAGAACATGGGTAATTCTTTTGTGAGTTCGGGAGTTACCTTTGTAATGTTACTTAGTTCTAATACCCCTTCAAATATTTCTGAGTTACTCGATAGCACCAAAACTTCTTTTAGTTTTGTTTCATGCATATCAAGTTTTAGGTTTAATTGATAATCCTGATTTATATGTACTAATGTATCTGTACTTTTAAAGCCAAGAGATTTTATTTTGATGTTGTAGTCACCTAGAGGTACAGATATTGAGAAGAATCCTCCGATATTGGTTACTGTACCTATATCTAAATCTGAAAAATATACGGTGGCACCAATAATAGTTTCGTTGGTACTTTTTTCTCTTATAATACCACTTACAGTATATTTTGGTAATCGTCTTCCTTCTTTAGAATCAAGAGGAATACGTTTAACAGAAATAATTACCTCATTATTATCAATTCGATAACCCAGAAAACGGCCATCAAACATAAAGTCTAATACCTCCTTTAAAGTAGCGTTCTTGTCATAAGTAATTCTTTTAACCATAGGGATATTATCATCACTATAGATAAAGTTTACTCCACAAGAATCTGTGATATATTGGATTGCTTCTGTATAGGTTAGTTCAAAAAAGTCAAAATTATACCTCTTTTCTTGAGCGGTACTGTTGAAAGTAGTCAAGAAAAATAGTGAGAAAGTGAAGAATAAGTATGTTAACTTTTTGTTGATCAATTTAGAATAGACTTATGTAGGCTAAATAACCCTTTAAGATACAACTCCTTTTCCTAATAATGCTTCTAGTGCAGCATATCTTTCTTTTTCTATTTGATGTTTTTTTAATACATCAGCTTCAGAGGCTCTTACAGAACAGTCTACAGAAGGGCAACGCTCACAAGTTTCATTTACAAATTCCATTCTTACCTTTTCAGATTGCCAGAAATTTGTTTTTTGCCTGAAGTCGTCATTCATTAAGAAACCAATAGTAATACTGGTATCTATAGTTTCATCAACTAGAGGTAAAGCACGTGCAACACTAATACAGAAGTATTCTTTGCCAGAAGTAATATATCTAGACACTTGAGCATCACAAATGTATTTATTGTCTTTGCCTTCTTGTCTACTTTTCTCTAAATCATCAAATATTTTTAGAGAAACCCATCTACGGCAATAGTGTTCTGAAAGTACAGTACCATGGGGGCTATGCAGACCGTCTAAATGAAGTTCTTTTGTAAGTGAGTATTTGTTACTTCCAGGAATATGATCTAGTCTAAGGAAGAATATTTTACTTAAACCAAAATGTTTTGGAAGAATACTCATTAAACGATAGAGGAAAGTCTCTGGAGAAGTATTATGCTTCAGAATTAAATCAATAAAACCATCAAAAGAGAAAGTTCTACTTTCAATCACCTCTTTGATGTCGGCAATCATTTTATCTTCTGAAATAATTAGAGCACCAGCAAAATAGGTAGCCATGAAATCATTAAAGAGCATATCAAAAGACTTCACACTCATCCAAGAGTAAGTCAAAGATCTTTCTTTAATGCCTAGTACCTGAAAAGCAGCTTCTCTAGCATAGATAAATGTTTTTCTTCTAGAGTTAAGTTTTTTATTAATCATTAAAGTGGGAATCCCATCTTTATTAGGTTTGATTACAGACCTAAAAGAATCTAATGCATGATGTTCGCTTAGCGATTCATCATCGATTTCATACCCACAGTAATTTCTTAAATAGGAATAGAGTTGTTGCTCTAAAGGATCCTTGTCATTAAGCTGCTTGGCTCTAAATTCTTTAGCAGCCTTTTCGATATCCTCGAAATAATTATCATGAATTTCTTGATAAGACCTTAAAACAGAGAAATAGAAATTCTCTACAGTGAGGTTATAATTTCTAGAAATTTCTACAATTGTATTGATAAATGCAGATAATTTAGAAGGGGCATCAGACATTAACTCTAATAGATTTCTTGGTTCAAGACCAAAAACATCAAGAGGTAATTCTTGTAGAATATTAGAATTAAGAAGTTTTGATATGGCCCCTAATTTCTTAGAGATTTTTAAAGAAACTAACTCATCATAACTTACACCGAGTGAGGCAGCTAATGCAGTGATTTTATTTCTTTTGGGATATTTCTTTCCCTTCTCAATTTCATTGATATATGAAACTGACATTTCTGCTTTTTTGGCTAATTCAGATAACGAATAGTTATTTTCTTGTCTGTACATACGGACTTTGAGTCCGAAGATGAGACGGATGTTTTCCTCTAAAATCACTGGCTTTTATTTCGCACTTGGTTAATGATGGTTCCTATAATAGCATAAATATAAGCTATTTTTGTTTCCTTTTATGTTAGGGTAGGTAGAGTTTGGACTTTTCCTACATCTATGAAAGATAAAGTTAACCTAAATTTATTCTGATTTTTTACCTTAAATAGATAATATCTGTAAAATTAGGACAGTTTTATAAAAAAATATAATGTTTTGCGAAATTTCGCTTTTATTTACTGTTACGTTTCTTTAATTTTGAATCATAGATTAGCGAATTGATTAAAAGCAAAAATAAAATTATGCTTTTCTTCTGTTCTATTTCCAGAAAAGGGAAAGCTAATAATCAGATATATAATTTTTCGTTTTCAAAAAAAAGTCTACCTTTTCAGAGGGTAGACTTTTTAGTTTATATACTTTTTAAGACGCTAGGAAAACAAATAATCCTGATATAAATACCAACAATCCTGCAGCAGCAATTGTGGCTGTCCCATAGGCAACGAGATCTTTCGCTATATTACCTTTTACAGGTAATGCGGCAGCTCCGTAGTGTCTTGTAGAAAAGGCAAGGCGAACTCGTCTTTTTTTCTCAAGAGACCATGTCACCATTTGTGGACTCATTTCTATAACAAGGTCAAAATCATCTCTTAAATCATTATCCATAGTTAATCTCCTTAGAAATTTTTCTGTTTCTAACTGAGATAATTTTCCATCGAAATAATGTTCGATAAGTGTAATATTTTGAAATGATAAGTTTTCTAGGGTCTTCATTTATACAAAGTAGTAGAGCGTGTTAATTATTCTTGTGTGTTGTAAGAATAAGATAACAAAAAGCTACTTTAGAAGCCAATTTATTTGTGACGTTCTTCTAATATTTTTGTCACATCTTCTAAGCTGTAACCTTTAGCTCTTAATAATACAATATAATGGTAAAGTAGGTCGGCTGCTTCGTTCAAGAATAAGTCTTCATTATCATCTTTTGCTTCGATAACAAGTTCAACTGCTTCTTCTCCAACTTTTTGAGCTACTTTGTTAATTCCTTTGGCAAATAAGCTACTAGTATAAGACGAGTCCGAAGGGTTTTCGTGTCTATCTTTAATTGTTTTTTCTAGAGCTTCTATAAATTCTATAGCCATTTTTATTCTATTTATATAATTAATTATTAAGCGAAAGGTTTTGAAATAAATTAAGAAATACTTCCTCTCACCATTGTTGTATAGGCACGAAGTGCTGTTTTGAATTCTTCGCCTCCAAGCACTTTTTCTTTAATCCAAATAGCAGCAAAAGCATGCGTTAATTGTTCTCCTTCATCTTCACCTTCAATTTCTATATTAGGTGTTTGTTCTTCTGCAAGTGCTTCTTCAGCAGCTTGAAGTTGTTCTAATGAGTAGGATTCAACTAATTTTTTAATCACAGGAATTTTCATTATTTCAATTTTTCTATGAGTTCAACAACAGCATCTTCTTTAGACATAGGGCCTCCTTCAACAAGCTTCCCTCCTTTAAAGATGGCAAAAAACGGCAAGTTATTTACACCTGCTAAAGCTCTTGCTTCTGGGCTTTCTTCTGCGTTTACATCTAAAAATGCAATTCCTTCAAACCTTTCATCACCAGAAAGTCGTTTAAACTTTGGTTTAAATAATCGGCAACTACCACACCAACCGGCAAAGTATTTTACCACAACTTTGTCGTTTTCAGAAATTAATTCTTTAAAGTTGCTATCATTTGCATCAATTACTGGCATTTCTTTATTTTTTTAAAGGTGATTAATGGATTATAAAATTAAAAATCACAAAAATGAATATTGTATTTTCACCTTTCAATCAATTTTACAACCTTTGCAAAAATAGAAATAAATATTGAAATTCTAGGGATGTAGTAGAGTATGTTTCAACCATAAAAAAAATATGATTTTTTATTATTGAAAAACTTTATAAATTCCTTCATATAATACGTTTATGGGACTTAAAACAAGAGTATTTGTATCTGATGTTGATAATCTAGGTGACGGTAGATATTGTGCAGGAATGGGAGTGGAAATGATTGGATTTCCAATTGAAGAAGACCACCCACGTTTCGTATCTGCTGAAAAATTCAAAGAAATATCGAGTTGGTTGGCAGGTATTAAATTTGCCGGAGAAATTTATAGTCATTCTAATGTAGATCTAAGTACTTATGATGCCATAGAATCTGTACTTACTGATAATCCAGCATTAGTGAAAGATCTCACTGGACACGGAAAGACTTTAATATATAAAATTAAGGTGGATAGCTTTGATGCTATCGAACAACAAATGGCTATGTTAGAAGCTGATGTTGATACATTTATCTTAGAATTTGATAATGATTTATCTGCTGAGGACCTTAATAAGATCAAAACATTAACTGAAGAATATAAGATTATTGTTAGTGGTGGATTTGATGAAGATTCAATAAATAATGTGTTGGATAATGCTACTCCTGAGGGGATTGCTTTAAAAGGTGGATCTGAAGTATCAATTGGCGTAAATACTTTTGATGGCTTGGTAGAAGTACTTGAAGCTATTGAAACGGATGAATGGAATTAAGAAATTAAATAATTTTCTGTAATAGGAAGAGGTTGTTACATAAATCATATTAGAAAATTATCTCTAATTAAAATGTAGAGACAATAGTAAAAGTGTCTGAAATCTATCAAAAAGGATAGATAAGATTTTTTATAAATGTCTTTACCTATTGTATGATAAGAAGATAGTATGATTAAATTATGAGACGACCTCTTCTTTTTTTATCTTCAAGATTATGTATTTAGAGGCTTGGAAAAAAATATGCGATCGTTTTGAGATCGAAGAAGAAGACTACAACGCAGAGTCCTTTGGAGAGACAGCTGACAAACTATCGGCTTACTTTGAGCATTTATTAAGAACTGATTCAAGTAAATTGATGAATGGTTTGTACAGAATTGATGTGAAAGAGGATCTAGTAAAAGAAGCTTTCAAAGAAGGTAGTCTTTCGGATATTGCGGATGCTTTAGCAAGATTAGCGTTAAGGCGTGAATGGGAAAAGGTTAAAATGAGACAACAGTGGTCAAATAAATAAAAATGAATTGGGACGTTGTTATTAAAGATTTTGGGATCTACTTAAAGCTAGAAAGAAGTATGTCTGATAATACTTTAGAGGGGTATTTAAGAGATGTTCAAAAACTTTCTACCTATTTATTAATTAAGGAGGTTAAAAGGACTCCATCCAATATTCAACAATCTGATATTGTTACTTTTTTAGGCTATTTAAATAATGAATTTCATATAGCGACATCTTCTCAAGCACGACTTTTATCCGCATTAAAATCATTTTTTTCCTATTTAAATGAGACGGATCAAACAGAAAATAACCCTGTTGAACTGATTGAGGCACCTCGTTTACCTCAAAAATTACCAGATACATTATCGGTAGAAGAAATAGATAAATTAATAGAAGCCATTGATTTAACTACTTATGAAGGTAGACGAAATAAGGCAATTTTAGAGGTGTTGTATGGGAGCGGGATACGAGTATCTGAGTTAGTTAACCTAAAATTAGATGCCTTATACTTTGAAGAAGGATTTATTAAAGTAATCGGTAAAGGAGATAAGGAGCGTTTTGTACCTATTGGAGGTGAGTCGATTAAACAAGTAAATTTATATTTAACTCATGATCGAATTACTAAATCGCCTAAAAAGGGAGACGAGGATATAGTATTTTTAAATAGAAGAGGAGGTAAACTAACGAGAGTGATGATATTTACGATCATCAAAAGGCTAGCGGAACAAATTCAATTGGGTAAAAATATATCTCCTCATACATTTAGGCATTCATTTGCATCCCATATGGTAGAGGGAGGAGCAGATTTAAGAGCTGTTCAAGAAATGTTAGGTCATGAATCAATTACCACTACAGAAGTATATACACACCTTAATAAAGATTACTTACAACAAATTATCACAGACTTTCATCCAAGAATTCATCAAAATGAATCATAAAAAAAAGGCTGTTTCATTTTTATATGAAGCAGCCTTTTTTACAGATTTTTTTATATCAACTAATAAGGTAGAAGGTTGAAGTTTAATTCAACATCATCTGCATATTCTTCACCACTTTCTAGCATATCTACGTCGTTTTCTTCGTAGTACCAGTTTACAGTGATTTTACCTTCTTTATCATTTTGATAATCTTCTAACATTGTTAAGATCTCCAAGAAACGTCTCGATGAAGAGGTGTTGAAGTATGACATCTTAAAATTTAATGTTATTGTTTTACTACCTTCTTCAAGGTAGTCTTCTAGCCAACTAAAAATAGGTCCAAAAAATTCAGTTGTGTATTCGTGGTATGACTCACCTTCAAGTTCTAATACTCCTGTTTGAGCATTAAAGTCAATTCTAGGTATATAAGTTGATCCGTCAATATGGAAATTCTCCATGCTATTCGTTTTTTATAGTTCTTTGTTAACTTTTACCGACAAAATAAAAAATGATCTTGTTTCGTCGTAGTCTTTTATGTTTATCTCTACAGGGTTACCTGATTTTCTTACCATATCAATAAACCCAAGGTTTGCTCCAGGTTTTCCTTCTCTTTGAGGCATTTTACGTTGTTCACGGTAGAATTTTTTCAATTCATCCGCATCCAATCCATTAATGTAATTTGCTCTTTCAATAAGTGGAGGAACTTCAGTTTTAATAATACAATTACCAGAAGTGATAATATAATGATCATCATCTTCGGCAATAGCTACAATTCCCACGCCAATATCTCTAGCATCTTTTTCTGAGTATTGTTTTTCTGCAGAATAGTGATGAATATTCTGAGCCATTTCAATAACAATAGCAAAAAGACGCTTAGCAATAACTCGACTTTCTTGTGTATTTCTTAAGCTTTTACCAATAAGTGCAAGGACATCTTGAGAAAAAATTCCTTGAAAAGCCAAAGAAATTTGTCTTTCAGATAACTGCTGTTTGAAAGTCTTTACACTAAAATGTTCTATATATGCCATAAGTATCGGCCTGTCTTATTCGTTAAAAAAATCTGTAAAACTATTAATTAGGCAATAGTTGAAAAACTGATTATGTTGTCTGGATATGGTATCCAATATTACTATTTTTTATATAATAATTTCATTAAGAGTAAGTTTATTATCATTCTAAGGTGAAAAAAATCTATTTTTCGTCATCAATTTGTGAAACGAATAAAAAAAATAGTGTATTAAATCAATCATTTTGCCTTATTTAGCAGGATTAAATGATGTATTTCACCGTTGAATGAAATATTTCAACTCTATAATGTTTTATTGCTACAACTTTTTTGCCACTTATTGTCATAACGGTAAAAAATGATTGTCAGTATATAAATGATCTTTTAATTTTGTGTTTTCAAATAAAAAATATTTTCAATACAGTTAAGATGAAAGGAAAAATCAGTTGGTTATTAATTTGTGTAGGAATTTTATTTCATCACTCTTCATTATTAGCTCAAGCTAAAATCAGTTTCGATAAGAATATTCATGACTTTGGTGAAATACAAGAAAGCGATGGTGATGCGGAAGTTGTATTTGAATTTACAAATACAGGAAATAAGCCTCTGTCATTAACTTCGGTAAAAGCAAGTTGTGGTTGTACTACTCCAGATTGGTCAACAGAAGATGTAGCTCCTAATAAAAAAGGATACATCAATGTAAAATATTCAACAAAGAATAGACCGGGTGTTTTTAGTAAGACTATTTCTGTTAGAACTAATGGAGTGCCTCAGGTGTTAGTTCTCACAATTAAAGGAAATGTAATTGCTAGACCAAAAGGTCCTAAAGATTGGTACCCAATGGAAGTAGGGAATTTAAGATTTAAAACTACCCATTTCGTTTTCAATAATATTAAAAATACGGCAAAAGATACTTTATCATCAATTATTTATAACCAAGGGAAATCACCTATTGAGTTGTATATTGATCAAATTAAAGTACCTAGCCATGTAAAAGTGTGGAGTAATAAGACTACAGTAGCAGTTAAAGATACAGTCATCTTGTATTTAAGCTATGATGCTTCTTTAAAAACGGATTACGGTTATATTTTTGAGTATTTTCAAATACCAACATCTGATATCAATCAACCTAAGAAAAGAATAAATATTTCTGCTCACATTAAGGAAGATTTTTCTGCTGTTGCCAATAAAAAAGAAGAGTGGCCGAAATCATCTTTTGATAAAAGAAAACATGATTTCGGAGTAATGAAAGCACTAGATAAAGCTTCCACAAAATTTACAATCACCAATGATGGAAAATCTACTTTATTAATTAGAAAGGTGAAAGCATCTTGTGGATGTACAGCAACTAAACCAAATAAAACAGAGTTAGCACCAGGAGAATCAACCACTCTTGATGTCACTTTCACTGCAGGAAACTATAACCGTTCGGTAACAAAATCAATTACTGTGATTACCAACGACCCTGACCATCCTGAAAATACTTTACAAATTTCTGCTGATGTGAAATCTGCTGAAGAATAAATTATGACTAAGAAAATAAAAATACTTATTGGGGTAAACTTATGTCTATTAGCGGCCATAGGTTTATCTTTTTTCACTTTTGATACATCCTCAAATGAGAAGAAAGGAAAACCCTTTTTTGATCTTTTGGATTTGTCTACCGTTGATGGGTTTGTGCTCAATGGAATTAAAATTCAGCGTGAAGAAGATGGACGTTGGTTGATGAATGATAAAGTAGATGTTGCTCCTCGCATGATCGGCAATATTTTTCAGGCCATACAACAGACTTCAATTGTGAAACAAAGTGATGCCACTTTACCTACTTCAGGTGTTGAAATAAAGTTAACTACCTCTGGAGCAACTCTTTTTGAAGGGATCATATCTTCTTCAGGAGATGTAGCCACTTTTGGCGAAAAAAATGGAGAAGTATATCAATTAGAAATACCAGGACAGTTTATCAACATCGAACAAATATTTGATGCATCTGAAAAATCATGGAGAGATAAAACCGTTTTTAGAACGTCTTGGAGGTCTATGAAATCATTTGGTTTACATTATACAATGCATCCAGAAAATAATGTTGATATCTTATTTAAAGAACCATTTTATGAAGTAGAAGGCATTTCTCAATTGGATTCTGCTGCTACTTATCAGTTTATTTCTGCCTTACCAAAATTACAAGTAAAAGAATATAGAGATGGTACCCTGTTTTTTCAGGATACGGTTCAAAAGTTTAAACCATTTTGCGAAATTGAAATGTTCGATATGGTTGCAACATATAATACTTCATTTAAGGTTTTTCCTTTTGATGATAATGTTTTCTTTTATTTTCCGTTAACTAAAGAGGTTGGTGTTTTATCGCCAGACCAAGTGCAGGATATGTTTGTGTCTTGGCACTTTTTTGATGCAAATGACCCAAGAAAAAAGTCGATGAGATAATGATTGGAATTTTTGATTCTGGATACGGAGGTTTATCAGTACAAAAAGCGGTAATGAAAACATTACCCGATGTTCCCATAGTTTATTTTGCAGATCATAAGTTTTGTCCCTATGGAAGAAAATCTAAGGAAGAACTTATAGAAAGAGCATTTTTTATTGCTGATGCTCTGATTCATATGGGTGCCCAGTTAATTATTGTAGCTTGTAATACAGCTACAGCAGCTGCAATAGATGCACTTAGAGAAAAATATGATATTCCATTTGTCGGAATGGAGCCGGCTATTAAGCCAGCAGCAATGGCATCTAGTACTAAAAAAATAGGAGTGTTAGCCACTGAAGGTACTTTCTCTGGACGTCTGTTTAATCAAACTAAAGAGAAATTTGCCCAAGATATAGAGGTGGTTATTCAAGAAGGGGTAGGTCTTGTAGAATTAGTAGAGAAGGGGTTGATGGGTACTTATAAAGCCCATCAAGTATTATTTCCTATTGTAGATAAGATGAAAGCACATCAAATCGACCAATTGGTTTTAGGATGTACACATTACCCCTTTTTAAAAGAGGATCTTCAAAAGATGTTGGGTAAACAAGTACAATTGATAGATCCTGCTCCTGCTGTAGCTCAACAAGCTAAAAGGTTGTATCAAAATGTAGATGATAAAGTAACAGTAAAAAAATATTACCGATTTATTACCTCAGGAGATAATGTAAAAGAATTTCGACGTAATGTCCTTTCTCTAATCACTGTTGATGAAGAGAATACTTTGTTTATGTATGAGTAATTAATCATTTCAATAAGGTGAAACTCCTGATCAATAAACTCCAAAAGGATGAAGTTTATTAACGACTCTTTATTTCTATTTCTCTCTTAATTAACGATTTTCGTATTTGAAACCTAGATTAAATGCTTAATGTATCATCATTTTAAGTAATGTTGATAGGAGGGGTTAAATAATAAATACTACTACCAAAAATGAATATGAAAAAGTTACTGATAACAGCTTTATTATGTAGTACTTTCTCTGTAATGGCACAAGAGTCGCCAAAAGATAAAGGTCTAAAAGTAATTGACGAAGCCACTATACAATCTTCACTGTCTTATTTAGCTTCTGATTGGATGGAAGGGCGTGAAGCGGGACATCCAGGTGCGTATAGAGCATCAGATTATATTGCTAGTATGTTCGAGTTTATGGGATTAGAGCCAGCGGGCGATTCAATTGATGGCCAACCAACATATTTTCAGAATTTTGATGTTCTAGAATACAAAGCATCAGACAAGCAATTTCTTTCTGTTCAAGCTAAAAATGGTCAGGAATATACATTTGCCTATCATACAGATTTTGAAGTAAAAGCAGCTCCTGCCTCTATTTCAGGCAAAGGAAATATAGTATTTGTAGGCTACGGATTAGATATTGATTCTTTGAAGTACAACGACTTCTATAAAAAAAATGTGGAAGGAAAAGTTTGGTTACGACTTAAAGGAAAGCCAGCAAAAGGAAAAGTTGGTGAAGCGTTAAAAGAACTACCTTCAAAACAGTTACATAATATAAAAGAGGAATTAGCTGAGAAATATGGAGCTTTAGCTGTTATAGAAATAGATGCTTTAGGTGAGTTACCAAAAACAGCTTCAAATTTTCCTTTTAGAGATAATAGAAAATATTACGAAGGTGATCATAAACTATCATCTTTCTACGATACAAGATTATACAGTCCAGTTTCTAAGCCAAGTAAAATTGCCCCTGTATTTATGGGAGGAGAATACTTAATGGCTAGTATAGTTGATAAAAATGAAGTGATGAAGTACGTTAATAGTATTGGTGAAAGTAAATTATATACGCCATCATTATTTGCTACAGGTGCAACATTTCAATCAAATGCTATCGTAGAAAGAAAAAGAGTGAGAAATGTTTTGGCTAAAGTAACAGGTCAGATGCCTGATTCAGTAGTGATGATTGGTGCACATTATGATCACTTAGGCAAAAGAGAAGGGTATGTGTGGAATGGAGCTGATGATAATGCATCTGGTGTAGCAGCTATTTTAGGAATTGCTAAGGCGGTAAAAGCGACAGGAGTACAACCTAAAAGAACAATGTTGTTTGCTTCATGGACAGCTGAAGAAAAAGGGCTACATGGTTCTAAGAATTTCTTGTTGAATTATGACGATCCATCTCAAATCAAGATGTATTTAAATTTTGATATGATTGGCAGAAGAGGTGATTGGCATTCAAAAGATAATCAGGTGAGCTTTATTTATACTGCAGAACACCCTGAAACATGGGATCTAAATCAGGAAAATATTAAAGATTACAATATCGATTTAGAAATGTTTGATGGGAAATCTAAAAGAGGAGAAGCAGGTGGTTCTGATAATGTGAACTTCGATACTTACGGAATACCTTACTTCTGGTATCATACAGGAGGTCATGAAGATTATCATCAGGTTTCTGATCATGCAGATAAGATTATGATGGATAAAGCTGCAGAAATCACAAGATTAAGCTATTTAAATATTTGGGATATTGCTAACGAGTAAACTATTCCAAAATAAAAAAAGGCCTGATAAATCGTAATGATTTATCAGGCCTTTTTTATGAAAAAGAAAGATTATAACTCCTTCTCTCCCTTATTCTTTTTACCACTTTTTGGTTTGTCCTTTTTCCAAACTCCTTCGTAGATTTTTTTATTGTCTTTATCAAAAATAACCCCAAAGCCATCTCTTAAATTATTAGCCCAGAAACCTTCGTATCTCTCACCAGAAGTGAAGTAATAGACACCAAAACCATCTCTGATACCGTTTTTATAATTTCCTTCGTAACTATCGCCATTGGCCCAAGTATAAATACCTTTACCATTTTGCATATTGTTAGCCCAAAGACCTTCGTAAAACCCTTTCTTTTCGAAAACAGCATATCCAAAACCATTGGCTTGTTCATCTCTAACCTCACCAATATATTTAATTTCAGCTCCATCGAAATTGATGATATCTAAACGGTTAATTTGTTTTTCTTTGGAAACAAGTTCCTGTTTAAGGTTCTTAATTTCTCTATGATTTTTGAAAAGGTCAGATTCTAAATGTCCTTTACTAATCGTTAAAGTATGATTGACCTTTTTTAAGTACGAAATACTATCAGAAAGTTCATCTTGATTAAATCTAAGTTCATTAATATGATTTTCCTTATTGTAGTATCTCTCTTCAAGTTGGTTAATCTTATTATAAGGTACTCTTTGACTGGAGATATACTTCATAGCTTTATCAGTATGTTCGGTTGTTTGATGTAAACTATCCAAAGTTTGATAATGAAGTAATGCTTCAGTAAAGTTATGATTGATCAAAAGAGAATCAGCTGTGGTTTTAAGCGACAACTTTTCTAATTCATCATTTTTTTCCTCTAAAACAGTTACCTCTTTTTTGAGGTCATCAATTTGACCTTTCATGTAAAAGGCTATGACAATAAGTATTATAAGAGAGGGAAGTGTATATATTATCTTTTTCATAATTATTAATTAGTAACCAAGGTTGATCTTCGGAAGAGCATTGCTATTCTTTCTAGTATCTAAACCAATGAATACGTTAATTCTAAATATATGTGATGTTTTGTATTGATACCCCGAAGTCTTCTGACCTAAAGTCCACATATGTCCAGCAAATAATGTAAAGTTATTATTCAAGACATAGCCAATACCATTGTACGTTCTAAAATCTTCAAAAGGATTATAGGCAATACTTTTACCCGAGTGCATGAAAATTTCTACCGAAGGAGAAACAAACAACGAGTTTTTTTCAATCTTCTTTTTATTAATAGGAATGTATGCAAACAACTTATAACGATACCTGTTGGTATAGTCATAATCTGCACCTACATCATTTTTTCTTTTCCATCTATGTTCAAAACGAAACTGATGGTACATTTTCACCCTTCCCATTGCAGGCATTTTAAATAACCACTGATGCCAAATACGAAACTCATTGGTAAATGGCTCGTAAGCTTCATCATTTCCAGGTTCAGGTGTAAAGTTCACTACATAAGTAGGACCAATAACCGCCTCGAAATAATCATTAAAGAAAATGTTTAATCCTGCTCTGTTATAGACCTGACGAGGACGTCCAACATAGGAGTGTAAATTATCGAGCGAATTTCTCGATCTATAATGGTGTTCTCCATAATAGCCGAATTTCTCAGAAAATCGGACTTTAATGTACACACCTTCCCATAAGCCGGTTTCTTCAAGATTAACCTCTGGTGCATCTTGAGCGTATAAGCTCATCGAAGTTATACTAATAAGTATAAATAAAGTTTGTAGTTTTCTTAGCATGAAAAAAAAATGTAAGAAGAGAAAAAATGCTATTGAGAGATACCTTTATTGGTAACTTAACATCGAATAATTAATAGTACAAATTACAGTAATGCAGTAAAATTAATAAAAAAAAAGATAGTTCTCTATTATTGAGCTAGTTGCTGGAAAATTTCTTCCATAGATTGCATTTGCATGCTCATTTCAATAATAGCGGCATCATGTTTAGCTGATGCTCTAAAAATATCTCCTCTTAAATCAATGTCTTGAGAGTAGTGTACTAAAATTTTATTTTCGTTAATTGGTTCAAGTTTTTCAATTCCGGTGATAGTGTTCAAAAATGATGCTTCTGTTGGATGTTCGTATGTTAAACTGATGGTGGTTTTCGCACCTAAATGACGTAAATTTTCAACACTGTCGTTCGCAACAATGTCCCCTTTTCTGATAATGACTACACGATCACATAATGCTTGTACTTCTTGCATGATGTGAGTGGATAGCATGACGGTTTTATTCTGACTGACTTTTTTAATTAAAGCTCGAATATCTTCTAATTGAATAGGATCAAGTCCTGTTGTGGGTTCATCCAAAATCAATACTTCGGGATCATGAATTAACGCCTGTGCTAAACCTACTCTTTGTCGATATCCTTTAGATAATGCACCAATTTTCTTCTTACGTTCCCTTGTGAGTCCCGTAAGCTCTATCATCTCCTCAATTTTCTCTTTCTTCTGTTGACCTTTTATTTTGTATAGAGATGCGGAGTAATCTAAGTATTCCCTTACATACATATCCAAATACAATGGATTATGCTCAGGAAGGTATCCTACTTTTTTTCTTACTTCGATAGGTTGATCAACCACATCGTAACCACAAACAGAAATACTACCTTCTGTTGGAGGAACAAAACATGTGGCTATTTTCATTGTAGTAGATTTGCCAGCACCATTAGGTCCTAAAAAGCCAAGAATTTCTCCGGGCTTAGCTTCAAAACTAATATTATTGACAGCTACTTGATCGTCGTATTTCTTTGTAAGTCCTTTTACTTGAATACTCATTGTGCAAAATTAGAATAAATTGAGAGAGATATTTTCTATAAATGTATAATTACCCGTACAAAAAATCATAAATTAGGGAATGTTTAATCATTTTAGTTACGGGGAGGCATACATCAATTAATCTTGGTGTAAATCATTTTCAATTATTTATTTATATCAGAATGTCCCAATGATCTTTTAGGATCAATCACATCTCTTATTTTTTGTTTAACTGCTTTTGGTTCTGGAAACCCCTCTTGTTTTCTATCCCATACCGTTTCATTATCAACAGAAATTTTAAAAATACCTCCATTCGAAGGAATCAATTTAATTTCTGCAACATCATTTTGAAATGTATAAAGTAACTCTTGAGTCATCCACACTGCTCTTGGTGTCCAATGACACAGTGTACAAAATTCGATAGATATAATTATTTTATTCATGTTTACTACTAAATATTAGTACTATTCATTGTAGGATTTAAGTAATCCGTACAACAAATCGTAAGATACGTCGAATAGTGTTTTATACTGATTGATTATTTCATAAATTCCCATTCAATAATGATCAAATTTGGTATTATTTTATCTAACTGACAAAAAATGAAAAAAATATTCACCCTTCTAGCTTTATTAATAACAACCTGTTCTGTTTATGCTCAACAAGTTTCTTTTTTGGTAGGAACCTATACTGATAAAGATTCTAAAGGTGTGTATCAAGTTACCATCGAAGAGGAAACCGGACATTTAGTTATTGATGGGGTAGTCATAAAAACAGAGAACCCTTCTTATTTAGCGTATTCTCACAATAGAAAATATCTTGGTGTGGTCAATGAAATTGAAGATGGTGGTTTATGTCTATATAAAGAGATGGATGGACAATTTCATTTGGTAAATAGACATCAAACCAATGGTTCTTATCCATGTCATTTATCATTTGATCATCAAGGAAATGTTTTTGTAGCCAATTATGGAGGAGGAAATATTTCATTTTTTTCAATTGAAGACAAAAAACTATCTGATCTCAAACAACTAATCCAATACGATAAAACGGGACCAAACGCCGCTAGGCAAGAAGCCTCACATGCTCATTTTGCTAATTATGAATCACATTCAAGTACAGTATATACTGTAGATTTAGGAGGTGATGAAATCCATGCCTACCATGTAGGTAAAAAAAATCTAGAAGAAAAGTTTTCATTTCAGGTAAAACCAGGCAATGGCCCAAGGCATTTAGTTGAAAATGGAAAATATATTTATGTTTTAGAAGAACTGACTTCCAAAATTACTGTGATGAAAAAGAACAATAAAGGAGGAGCAGATGAAATACAAGAGATTTCAACACTAAATGATGACTTTACAGGCAAGAATACAGGTGCTGCGATAAAAATGAGTAAGGATAAAAAGTATTTATATGCGTCTAATAGAGGTCATAATAGTATTGCTATTTTTAAGATTAAAAATAATAAACTGGTTTTATCAAATTTAGTTGATACTCATGGGGACTCACCAAGAGACTTTTCTTTCTCTCCGGATGAGAAATTTGTTGTTGTAGCTAACCAATTGTCTGATAATATCACATTGTTTGAAAGAAATAGTGAAACAGGTCAACTAATTTTTAAGTCAGAAGCAGAAATTAGTAGTCCCGTAAATATTACATTTTAGATTAAAATCGCAATACAAAAAAAGCACTCAATAATTTTATTGAGTGCTTTTTTTGATTTTTAGTGAAAAAATAATTTTAGTATTGCTTGTAACATTGTAAATGTTGTTATATTTAACTATCAATCTACTAAATAACTCAAAAATTAACTCTCTTATAAATTACTGATGATCACTCGTTTTTATAAACTAAGTATCATCATCATACTTTTTATTTCACCAACAATTATTTTAGCCCAAAGTGAAATATGCGATAATGGTATTGATGATGATAATGATGGATTAATCGATTGTTTTGATCCAGATTGTACCAATTTCCCAGGTTGCGATGGCTTTTATTTTGGTAATGACACTGCTAGCTGCCAGGTGATACCTCCAATTGTTCCTAATTTTAATATCGTTCCTAAATTTTCAACGGATCCCAATGTGGCTAAAATTGAACAAAGATCTGGTGTGATGGTAGCAGATTTAGATCTGGATAGTATACCTGAATTAATAGGTAAAAATATGCCTAAAGGTGAACCCGGTGAAATTAATATTTTTAGCGGAGCCAATGGGGAGCTACTACAGCAAATCATTGAAAAAGGGAATACCCATGCCTATACCCAAGTAGCTGTAGCTGATGTGGATAAGAATGGTCTTGGAGATATTTTCGTGAATGAAAATAGAATATTAAGACGATATGAATACCGAACAGATCGTTTTATAGCGGAAGCTAGTAACCAAGAAAAAAACACTTCGAACATGCAGACACCTCAAATAGCAGATTTTGATGGTGATGGTGTACCCGAAGTATATGTTGGTAATGCTATTTATAATTCATTGACTTTAGCAAGACTAGTTGCTCCAGATTCCTCAAAGAATAGTGCCTCTTATTCCTACAGTAGAAGTGGGGATGATGGAAATAAAATTGAAGATGCATATCCATTAGCATATGATGTATTTCAGCCAGGCGATGCGAATCCAAATGGAGGTACTTTTGGTGATGAAGTAGCAGGTTTAGAATTAATTGCAGGAGGGAAAGTATATGCAGTAGATCTAACAGCAGGTAGATTAACAGAAGTTTCTAGTTGTCCTTTACCTTCTGATTATTCAGATCATTATAGACCAGGAGATGGTTTTGTGAGTATTGGTGATTTTACCGGAAATAATAAATTAGAGGTGGCTGTTACTTCTAAAGTAAATAATAATAATGTATCCATCTATTTGTGGTCGCCTTATACTCAAACCTATTTAGGAAATTATGTTTTTGATAAATCAGCTAAGTTAGGTAGATGTAATCTAGGAGATTTTGATAATGATGGAATGATAGAAGTGGGGACGGCAGGGAGAAACCAATATGTGGTACTAGAATACAATGCTAATTCGAATAGTTTAGTAGAAAAATGGAAAAAATCTGGATTAGACGATGGTTCTGAAATGACAGGATCTACTTTATTTGATTTTGACGGAGATGGTAATATTGAAGTAGTTTATTCAGAAGAAGAAAATCTATTTATTTGGCGTTGGGATGAAGATGCACAAACATTTATAGAAGTTTCAAAAGTAGTTTCTCGTGCAGGAACAAGAACAGAATACCCTTTAGTAGCCGATGTAAATGCGGATGGCCAAGCAGAAATTGTGATGTCCGCACAAGATATCAATGGACCCGATAATGATGCTTTAGGGTATATACAAGTTTGGGGTTCGTATGATTCTCCTTGGGTTTCTTGTAGAAACTTATGGAATCAACATGGTTATCATGTCACTAACATAAATGATGACTTAACCGTACCAATATCTCCTCAAGATAATTTCAATCCTTACTTTGAAGGTAATCTTAATTCATTTTTAAGTCAAACCCCATTTATTACAGATAGTTTAAATATTTCATTTGCTACTCCAGATTTAATAATTCCTGATATTGAAGCAGATTTAACAGATTGTGCCGATGGATCTGATATCCCTATTTTTATCACAATTGAAAATCAAGGAGATTGGTCTGCCGCTTTAGGTACTCCTGTAACTTTATTTAATGGAGATCCTTACACAAGTGCTACAGCTACTGTAATTGACACAGTATTATTACAAAGAACCATCCAGCCAGGAGAATCAACAATTGTAGAGGCGTTAGTACCGCAAGATGGGGCAAATACTATCAACTTATACATTTTAGCTAATCATAATCCTTATGCTTTCGATGGTAGTTTTGTAAGTGTTCCTCTACCGGCGGATACAGTATATACTCCTTTACTTGAGTGTGATTACTCTAACAATTTATCATTGAAATTAGAAATTAATGGATGTGTTATTCCTCCTACAGTAGACTTAGATAACAACAATAGTTCAGGTGTTGGAGGTGCAGATTATCAGACGGTTTATTATAAGGGATCAGAAATTTCAGGAGAATTAGGTGATGTGGATACTAAAATCACATTATTAGGAACGGATTTTATATCAAATGCGGTGGTGACTTTAACTACCGTTGAGTCTACAGATTCATTAATAATACGGAGTGCTCTCCCTGGAAGTTTAACATGGGCATATTCCTCTGGTACCAATGAAATAACCATAAGTGGAGGAGGTACTAAAGCCGAATTTGAGGCAGCTTTACAATTGGTACACTATACCAATGCCGCTTTGACAGATTTCTCTAGAAGGTCGATAAGTAGTATTTTAAATATTACGACAACTAATGTAAGTAGTAATATTGCTAGTACTTTTATTGATATTAAATCAAGACCTACCTCCCAAGATGAAACTAGAACCATTGATGAGGATACATTTTTCCAATTCCAAACTTCAGATTTCACTTTTAATGATGAAGATGGCGACACATTTGATGGAATTAGAGTAAGCTATCCTTTAGATCCAAGAGATCTTAATGGACATCTAGTTTATGAAGGTGATACTATAACAATTTATCAATTAACGATTGGACATGAGATAAAAAATGTAAACCTCTTACGATATTATCCTATTGAAAATGAGAGCAATGATAATGTCAATCCATATACTCAATTTAGCTTTAGAGTAAAAGACAATACAGGCAAAGACTTATCTCATCATCATTCAATACGTCATTTATTTACTATTAATGTTACCCCAGTTGCAGACCCACCTATTTCAAGAGATACTACTGTGGTTGTTCGGGAAGTTACTCCAGAGACAGGTCTAATTACCGAATACTTTGAATTTGGTACAGTGGATTTAGGAGCAAATTTTAGTAAAGTACGCATCACCTCTTTACCTGTTAAAGGTACGCTAACCTATAATGGAAGTGGTTCTTATCAACCAGTGACATTAAATCAAGAATTGGATGCAACTGGAGGTTTTTCAGTACAGTATACATCAGATCCATTTAACCCAGGAAGTGATGATATTATACACTACTCCGAATTTGATTTTAAAGTGATAGATTCAAATACTACTGCTTCAGATAGTACCTATCATGTTTTTATCAATTTATTAAAAGATATAGTGATACTGGATTTCTGGAAATATGGTTTGAAAAATCAAGATATATATTTTGAACCTAATGATTTCTTGAATCATTATCATAGTGAAACAGGCCAAACTTTAACAAAGGTAACGATCAAGTCATTGCCATCAGATGGTACATTAAAATTTAATGATGTAGCACTAAATATTGGTGATCAGATAGATATTACAGCTTTTGATGATGACCCCAATACTACCCCCAATTTTATTTTTGAACCAAATCAGTATTTTGTTGGCTATACTACCTTCTTATATAATGTCGAGGATGCTATAAATGATGTGAGTTCACAGGATGCTACGATTAATATTATTATTCGAGATGTAAGGCATGAACCTGTTGCAGTCGATGATTTTTCAGGGACAATCGCAAATCAACCTATTTTTGTTGATGCCTTATCGAATGATTATGATGACGATAATGATTCTATTTTTATTACTAGAATTAATTCTGTGGAACATGGTCAAGCAAGTATCATCGATCAGCAAGTTTATTTTATACCTGAAGATGGATATATAGGTAGTGATGTTAATGGAGCAAGAATTAACTATACAATTTCAGATGGAAAAGAAGGGTCGAGTTCTGCTGTTATTTCTATAAATATTACCAATGACGTTCCAGTCGTAAACGATTTATACTACGGTGGTTATGTAGGAGATACTATACATTTTTCAGCCAGAGATTTTCAGGCTCGATTCTTTGATAGTCAGGATTTAACGAAGATTAAATTCCCAACTTTACCTACAGAAGGAACGATTTATATGTTTCCGCAAACCGCTATTTCTGCCAATCAAGAAATAAATATTGCTGATGCAGATCAGTTGTATTACATCAACAATCTACCTGAGCAAGAAATTACAGAAGATTTTCATTGGAACGGATCAGATAATATACAATATGCAGATGTTGATGCGAATGTTAGGATACATTTATATCAAAAAACCTACCCACCCGTTGCTGAAAATGATGTAGCAACTACAACTGAAATGACCCCTGTTTTAATAGATGTTTTAGACAATGATTCTGATCAAGATGGAGACCCTATTCGTATCACAGATGCTCACATGGAGGAGCGAAATGTTGATGATGGAACTATTATAATTGAAAACGGACAAGTAAAGTTTACTCCTTCAAGAGGTTTTACAGGGCTAACATATGCTAGGTATTTTATAACTGATGATACTGATGGTTCTGCCGAAGCGATCATTAGGCTAACTGTTGTTAATTCTCCTGATGCTCCTGTTCCATTACCATTTGAAAAGTATGGACAGAAAAATCAAGACTTAACATTTGCAACTCAAGATTTTGAAGATCATTATAGAGATCCAAATGATATGCCTTTAGATAGTGTTTCTATAGCTAATCTACCTAGTGATGGGACGTTATTATTTAATGGGAGCCCTGTAGCTTTAGGTCAGCATATTGATAAAGATCAGTTAGGTAATCTTGTATACAGGCCTAATACCGATTTCTTAGGTAACGATAATTATTTATACAATGTCTATAATGGTGAATTCTGGGGAAGATCATCTTCAAGAGTATCCATTTTTATAGTTGAAGATCTAGATAATATTACTCCTGTAGTTTCAGACTTTACCAAAAAAGGAAGTGAAAATGAGGAGATCCCAATCTCTATTAACGATTTTCAGGAACATTTTACTGATCCTATGGATTCGGCAATGACCGAAATTAGAATTCTATCATTACCTGAACATGGTGATTTAACTTATGATGATCAAGATGTCATTATAAATCAAATTATTAATGCCGATAGTTTGGATGAATTGATTTACACCCCAGATGTAGATTTTGCAGGAAATGATAGTATTCAATGGAATGCATCCAATGATAAAAAATATGCAGATGAGGAAGCTACTGTTTTTATACAGATAGGACCAGAATTGGTGATTTACTCTTCTTTTACACCTAACAATGATGGTATAAATGATTATTGGCACATCAAGGATATTGAGTTTTATCCTAACAATGAAGTGACCATCTATAATCGTTGGGGTAATGTAATTTATAATTCAAGAGGATACGATAACACTTCTGTAAAATGGGAAGGAACCAATAACCAAAACGGAGTAGGAGGAAGTATTTTACCAGCTTCAACATACTTCTATAAAGTTGATTTAAATGATGGAACACCAGCTAGATCAGGCTATGTAGTTCTTGCAAAGTAAGTAACCCAAATCAAAAAAAGATGAAACATTGTTTTGCATTTATATGGTTGATGATCATTTTGATAGTTCATCAAACCAATGCCCAACAGACTACCTTATATACTCAATATATGTTCAATGGTTTGACTATCAATCCTGCTTATGCAGGTAGTCAAGGAGGCATAAATTCTTCTCTTATTTACAGACAACATTGGTCTGGCATTGGTGGTTCTCCTCATACCACAACACTAGCTGTAGATTCTCCATTGGGAAATAAAAGAATGAGTATAGGAGGATTGCTTTCTCAAGACAAAATTGGAGCTACCACTACACAAAATGTGAATGTAGTGGCTTCTTATAGAATCAACTTATTTTCAGGTACCTTATCCTTTGGTTTACAAGGAGGATTTAATAGTGTAGCTGTAAATTTTGCAGACCTAACTTCTTTTCTACCAGATCCTGCTTTACCTAATGAAACAGTGAGACGAAGCTCTCCTAATGTTGGAGCTGGACTATTTTACAATACAGATCATTTATATGTTGGATTCTCTGCACCTCGATTAATTAGTTCAGAATTGGGAGACCCAAATTCGACCTTAGTGGTAGAAGAGAAAAGACATTATTTTATATCAGCTGGTTATGCTATCGAATTAACACATTTGTTGATGTTGAAACCCAATGTATTAATAAGGGCAACCGAAGGAGCACCCTTACAAGCGGATATAAACTTAAATGCATTAATAATGGAATGGCTTTGGTTTGGACTGTCGTATAGAACACAAGAATCTGTGGCCTTAATAACAGAAGTTCAATTGGGTAAAACCTTTAGAATAGGATACTCCTATGATATGATTACTAATTCAGCTTCCAATATTACAAATGGTTCTCATGAGTTTATGCTTAATGTATTCTTTGAGAACAAGAAGAAAAAAATTAAAACACCAAGATATTTTTAACAGCACATGAAGCATTTAATCTACCTACTCCTGATGCTGGTATCTCCTCTGCTAATTGCACAAACAATGCAGAATCAAAGAGTACAAAACTTTGATGAAAGAAACGAAGAACGCTTTCAAAATATGGATTACGCTAAAGCGTTAAAACAGTATCAAAAGAAATATCAAAAAGAAAGTAATCCAGAAAAAAAGGAAGAGTATGCCCTACAAATGGCGAAGTGTTTTCAGAAGTTGAATAAACCTCAAAAAGCAGTAGAATTATTCAATAAAATGGATACGTCTTTATTGGCTTCTAATGAAAGAGCAACTATATTATATGCTGATGCTCTTTTTAATGTAGGGGAATACAAAGAAGCAGAAAAGTGGTATAAGAAAGCCTTTAACATGAAAGGGGCAGAACATTCTTCTGAGGTATATCAAAAATTAAAAAACTTATCTACCATATCCCCTTTATTAAAAGACCAGGACCTTTTTGAGGTAAAGAATTCTACTTTTAATTCTGATCAAGATGATTTTAGCCCCTTTAAATATAATGGTGGTTATGTTTTTTCATCCAACCGAAAAGCCAAGCAAACTGGTGGTAAGAAATATGCATGGGATGGAGGATCATTTTTAGACTTGTTTTATGTAGATTCCTTAGGGAGTGTAAATAACTTCTCTTCTAAAGTGAACTCAAAATACCATGAAGCTTCAGCATCTATTAGTCCTGATGGGAATATGATTGCTTTTACTCGAAGTTCAGCTAAAGAACAAACAGAGGATAAAGAAAGTAATCTACAGATAATGATTGCAACAAAAAGTTCTGATGGAGAATGGAATAAACCAAAAGAATTTTTATGGAATAAAACAGACTTTTCTACTGGTCATCCTTCCTTTTCTTCAGATGGTCAAAGATTATATTTTGTTTCTGATCGACCAGGCGGCGTTGGTGGCTCAGATATTTATTATTCAGATTTAAGTTCTAACGGGAAATGGTCTTCACCTACACTAATGGGAGAAGAAATAAATACTATCAAAAATGAAGTTTTTCCAGTTGTAGATGGTCAAAAATTATACTTTTCATCTGACGGATGGGGAGGTCTTGGAGGTTTGGATTTTGTGATGCAAAATTTAGATAGTTTATACGAAAAACCACTGCATTTACATGCTCCAATTAATTCTAGTTATGACGATTTTGGCGGAACTAAAATTGATATGAAACGTTATTTTATTTCTTCAAATAGAGTAACAAACTATTCTGATAAAGGTAACGATAACATTCTTAAAGTTGAAAAAGTGTTCTTTAAAGGAATAGTCATTGATAAGTATGAACGAACCCCAATTAAAGATGCATTAATTGAAATTAATGGTAAAACAGTCACCAAATCGGATTCCTCTGGTTTATTTAAAGTTCGATTTGATCAATGGCCAGATTTGTCTCCTATCATTGGTAAAAAGCAAAGTTATGCTTCCGATACATTAGCAGGTCAGGAAGCTGAGAAGCACATCGAAATAGGAGAATTAATAGTCTTAGAACTGTCTCAACCTTTTATTGAAGGGCATGTCTACGATTCTTTAACCAAAAAGCCTGTCATTGCTCGCTTAACCATAAAAGAAAGGTCTACGGAAAAAGAAAAAGTGGTGTTTTCAGATTCAACGGGGTATTATAGAATCCCTGTAAAAGCCGAAGAACATTATGATTTTATCTCTGAAAGACCAAGGTATTTCACAAGAAGACAAGCAAGTAATACCCAGAATAATTATAGGACGGTAAGAGATATAGCAATGAATCCTATTGTTGGGCAACGTATCAGAATCTATTATAATTTTGATATGTCTAATATACGAGACGATGCATCTCACTCATTAGATACTGTCGTCAATGTAATGAAATATAATCCGACAATAACCATTGAATTATCATCTCATACAGATATAAGAGGTAGGGATGCTTATAATCAAACTCTTTCAGACCGTAGAGCTAAAGAGGCATTTGATTATGCGGTTAATAAAGGTATTGCATCAGAACGAATGACTTACAAAGGGTATGGTGAAACAATGCCTGTAATAGATTGTAAGCAAAAAAGATGTTCAGAAGCGGAGCATCAATTGAATAGAAGAACGGAGTTTTATGTAACCGGATATATTAATGAAAAAGGATATTTTGGCTCTGATTATAATAAATTCTACCCAGATTCTTTATCAGAAGTTTTAGTGGACGGCGATAAAGAAATTATGAGATCGAATTTTAATAGTATTACAGGTATTTTTGTAAGCCTTATTGGAGGCGTAGAGGGATATGAGGTAAAAGCATTCGATGATCAGGGGAAACTATTAGCCAAAGATAAAACAACCGAAGAAGGAGTGTTTAATTTGACGGTATCAAATCAGTACAAATACAGATTAGTATTAGAAAAAGAAGGTATAGAAATTACCCATAGAGTAATTACTTTAGAAGATTTTGACGGAAAATCGAACTTTGATATCACCATTTATAAATGATTAATTGACCATCACAAACGCACCCCAATAATAGGGGTGTGGATAGGTTTTAATAAGTTCTTCTTGAGCATTTTTGAAGGCTATAGTTTTATCACCAACAGCAATCCATTGTTTATAAAACTCGTTCATCAACATTTGTGTTGCAATATCATCAACACTCCATAAACTCATAATAATAGAATTTACACCAGCGATACTAAACGCATATTGTAGTCCAGAAATACCATCTCCAGAAGTTAATTCTGAAACCCCACTTTGGCAAGCCGATAACACTAATAATTCTGTGTTATTAAGGTTAAGCCCTTTTACTTCATAAGCGGTTAAAATACCATCATTTCCAGAGTTATATATGTCTTTAAGTTTCTTGTTTTCTTTGAATGTGATTTCAGAAAAAAACAAACCAGATTTTAATAAGGGGCTGTTGATAATTGGGTATCGTAGAGCATCTAAATAGAACCCATGTGTTGCTAAATGAAGGATATAGGGTGATGTCTCTATTTTTTTGATGTTTTCTTCTGTAGCATCTAATTGTGACCAAGAAGTTACTTTCCAATTATGAGCTTCAAATAATTGTGCAGTTGTTTTTATTTCTGTTTCAGTACCTGGTAAATTGTAGAGATTAAAATAATAAGCTTGCTCGTTTCCTCTCGCTTTATCTTCTTCAACATCTCTTGATAAGCTAGTTTCTTCTTTTTGAAAAACAGGGTTCCCAACTAATAAAATTTCTTTATTAAGTAAAGGTTTTTGTCTGTAAAGATATATGTCAGCAGTACTCATTACTAAATGAATGTTCTCTTCTTCGATGACATACTTTTGAGTTTTAGGGTTAGTAAGAATATTAAGATTAATAGAATTATAAATACCATCGTTACTCAAGAAAATTTTATTACTTTTTATACCTAAAGTATTAATTGTCTCTCTAATGGGTTTCCAATAAAAATCATATGCATAATATTTCTTTTTTGGTTTTTTTGTAACAATTAATGATCGAGTCTTAAACTGTGTGATACTTTGATATTCTCTTAAAATATCTTGTTCTAAGATCTTTGCATTACCAATTGGAACAAATTTAGGGCGCTCTAATTCTTTTGAAATAATGATTGCACCATAAGAAACTTTTGTTTCAAGTATATTTTTGAGTTTGATGATTTCTACTGCAATCTCACCTTCTTTTAATCTAGTTTGAGTGCTTTTCCAAGTATATTGCATATCTAAAAGAGTAGAATCAGTGTTTGAATATGTGGCATATACAAGAGATTTTTCTAGATTATTTATTTGATCTGTTACTTCGTATGCATTAAAATTAATTTCTTTTCTTTCAGTTGGAGATAAGAAATTAGCCGTAGCTAGTTTTGATTTCAGTTGATTTAAACTTTTGGTGTAGTTGGTGAATTTAACTGATTGTCTATACTGACTTAGTTTGTTGATATTGTGCTTTCTAAGAATGGATTCTTTTAAAAAGAATTTTCTATAATTCACTTGTATATCATAACATTTACTCCTCATTAAAGGAGATTTTATTCCTTCATCTGTAGCCATCATACTAAAGAAATAAGTGAATGCTAAACTGGTATTATGTATAAAATTTACTTTTTCATCCTCACTAGTAAAAGTAAGTTGTTCATTGAGTTGTTTAAATTTTAAGTCAACAGCATTGAGGATCATACGTTCGGCGGCATCCCATTTTCCTAATAAGGAATTTATGTAAGCCATTTTACCCTTAATTGTTGGTTTATGAATAGAATTGTTATCGAAAGTATTCTCTAACTTTTTTAATTCATTATATGCGTTTTCATACTCATTAAGAGAAAGATAAATAGATGCTTTTTGATCAATAATTTTTAAGATAAGATAATGCTTGTCAGAGATTTTCTTGCTTTTAGCAATTGATTGAGCATTTACATGATACATATTAGCTTTTTCAATATCACCGTTTCTAAAAGCTAAGTTTGCAAGTATAAATTGCGTTTCTATCAGCAATGCATGATCTTCAGTTAAAACCTTTTTAATATTAACTTCTAAAGTGTCTACTTTTTCCTTTAAATCCTTTGTCTTTCCCTCATCTAGATAAATTTCATATAAAGCAGCACTAACTAAAAAATAAGCATATGAATTTTCTTTAGCACGTTTTTCTAAAAAACGGATTTCATTTTCACAGATGTTCTTCGCTTCATTAATCCTACCTAGAGTAATAAACATTTCTGCCAATAGCGCCACTGTTTCACTATAATGAATAGTAAAGAATATTTTTTCTTGGCGAACAAACGATAACAATTCAGTTAATCTTAGTTCTGCTTCTACATATTCTCCATTGATGAAATGATAGGTTCCTTGTAGTTTTAGACTAAATAAGTGAAGTTCTGGGTCGTATGTTTCAATTTCTTCACCTTTTGCTAAATAATTAGAAGCTGCTTTTGTATTTCCTTGTTTCAAAGAGATATCACTAAGATGATAGTAAGCTTCTTTGAGCATAACAGGATCACCTTCTATCTGATCAAATTTATTAATGATTTGTTGGAATTGTGCTGTAGCTTCTAAATAGTTACTCTCTTTTTTGTTGAGTTTAGCCAATTGAAATAACGTGATAAGAGTAGAAATATGATTACTTCCATAATTCTTAATATGTTTTTCTAAACCTCTCTTGTAGTACTCTTTGGCTTTACTGTTATTGGATTGAAGCTCATAAGCATCACCAATTGTAGATAATAATAATAAATATTGTGAGGTATTGGTTTTTTTATTTTTGTGGTAATAACGTTCTAAGTCGTTAAGAGTTTTGACTAAATTAATATCTGTTCTATACGATTTAATATATAATTTGGCCATTTGAATTTGTATCCAATCATCGTCAATCGTATTTTCTAATCCTACTTTTTCTTTTTCATGTTTGAAATTAAATTCTCGACTTTTTATAAAATACTCTTCACTCTTATCATATTCTTTAAAATTTCTATAAATGACAGCTCTATTGATGGCCGTATAAACATTATCGGGATGTTCAGAAGAAAGGGTTTTGCGATAAATAGTTTCAGCTTCATCTACAAGAGGAATAGCTTGAAAAGTTTGATTGAGTTGTAATAAACAAAAAGCCTTGTAATTTAATGCTAAAGCATAATCAGGATACAGCCATCCAGATGATTTGTCCATTATAGTAATGGCTTCGTCAATTTTTTTTATTGCTGTTTTGTATTCGTTTCTATTGATAGACAATTCTGAAGAAACTAATAGAGGGATAACTACCTCAATACTTTGGTTGCCAAATTTTACTTTTGATTGATTAATCCATTGTTTAGAAAGGTCTTTAGCCTCAGACATTTTTCCTTCATCAAATAAATTATTGATACTTTGAGGAGTAATACCCTGATTTTTTTGGGCAAATAATTGGGAGTATTGAATGTTGAATATTAGGATTAATAAAAATATGAGTTTTCTAGAATGGATTGTCATAAAATTAGGGGTAGTTTATAAGAAAGGATGGATTTCAAATATACTAAAATAGAATGATAGTGTTTAATGTTATTAAGCATTTGATGCGAGAAGTGTTAAAATAATGCAATTAAGACATAAAAAAAACACGTTAAAGTGATATTTAACGTGTTTTTCTCTTTTAAAAGGAAGACCTTATTTTTTCTTCGCTTTCATAATTATTTGTTTCCCAGATAGTAATTGTAATTCTCCTTCCACAATTTTATAATTATCAACTAAATCGACCTTAGCGAAAAAGATGTGCTCAACTTCGTTATCAGCACACATTTTTCTTGTTGCAGCTAAAGGACCAAGTTTTACTTTTTGAGAGTAAGCATCTAACTTAATTTTACCCTTGAAATTGTTACAACTTCCACTTCCTGTTACATCACCTTTGTTTGAAATAAATAAATTTGGGATGTTACCATTTAAATCCTCAATACCCTCTATGTATGTGATTTCCCAATTTTTAGATAAATCTCTATGATTAACACCTTTTTTTGCAGTGACAAGAACTTCATCATCTTTCATTAAAGTGATTTCATCACCATTAATTTCGAATTTATTGAAACTGTCAAGAATTTTACCTAGTGCTTTCTCATTTTCTGCTACTTCTTCACAGAACATCATTGTAGACATAAAAGGACCAGATTTTATTTCATCTTTTTCCTCATCGTATTCAAATCCGCCTCCTAGGCCATTACAGCCAGCATAACCATTGATTCTTTTTGAAGAAACCTCAAAATTTATATAAGTTAAAAGAGGGTCAGTCTCTAAATCGCCAATTTTACTTATTACCCAAGTTCCATTTAATAATGCCAATTTATCTTGTTGTTCTTTCACGATTTTTTCTAATTTATAATGTAAAGAAGAGGCATCAGCAGGAGGGTTATCTACTTTACTAACAGAGACTTCGATTATATATTCTGTTCCTTCTTGGTAGTCAAAACCTTCAATTTTACCATAGAAGTTTTTCCATTCAGTATCGCCGTCCTCTTTAATAAGTAAACATTTTTGAGGACCAACACCTGTACAGTCTGTCATTTGACTACTTACTGTGATGGTTTTAGTATTTTTTTCAGGTGATTTTGTTGAAGCACAAGCAGTTGCTAATAGGGCTATGATTAGAGTAAAACCCAATTTAAATGTATTTGTCATAATTTTGTGTAGTATTTCTAATTGATTACGGATGAGTAAAAGTTTTCAAATTTATGTTTAAGTTCATCCAATGTTATTCTTTAACGGTAAATCTATTTACGAGTTTATAAATTAGATAATCTAAAGGGGTTAAACAAAGTTAAATGTCATCTTAAAAAAAAAATTTTAAAAATCTTCTGACATTTTTTGTTCTCCATATAATTTCATTTGTCTTACTTTGTGAATGAAATAAGAGTGTGTAACGATTAATAAAATATGAAAACAACAATCTATACTTTACTTTTTAGTATGGTTTGTCTCTATATATTTAGTTCATGTAATACTGAAGAATCAAAAGTAACTACATGCGATCAAAACGGTATTGGAGAACAATATCAATTTTATAGAAATATCTTAACAGAGGCAGTGAAGTTATCGGATTGTGAAACAATTCAAGATTATTCTGAAGAGGCAATAACGTTCATATCAGAAAATCAAAATTGTATCATTATTTATTTAGTGCTTCAGGAGGGAAATAATATAGACGATGAACAAACCGCAAATAAGATTATAAACGAGATGAAAGTTGATATTATCAATATACAATATTCTTGTGAAATAGATAATTTACCATCATCACAATAAGATCTATCCATAATAGATTTAAAGAATAGACAGTTAAAGGCAAGTTACTTTAGCTGTCTTTCTTATTTTATGGGAATTATGTTTACTTTTGAAATCTAATTTTAATATACTTAATATAAATAATATCAGATGAGTTTGTTAACTGTAGGTTCTGTGGCTTTTGATGCTATTGAAACTCCTTTCGGAAAAACAGATAAAATTATCGGTGGAGCAGGTACATATATCTCTATTTCTTCATCGTTTTTTAAAAAACCAGTAAATGTTGTTGCTGTTGTTGGTGATGACTTTCCAGAGGAATACATCAAAACGTTAGAAAATCAAGGTGTAAATACAGATGGTCTTCAGGTAAAAGAAGGTGAAAAAACTTTCTTCTGGGCAGGTAAATATCACAATGATATGAACTCTAGAGACACTTTGGTGACTGAACTTAATGTATTGGAACACTTCGATCCAGTTGTTCCTGCTAATTATCAAGATGCTCAATATGTAATGTTGGGTAACTTATCGCCACAAGTACAATCTACAGTAATCGAGCGTTTGGAAAACAGACCAAAGTTGGTAGTAATGGATACTATGAACTTCTGGATGGATATTGCTTGGGATGATTTGATGAAAACAATCTCTATGGTAGATGTTCTTTCTGTAAACGATGAAGAAGCTCGTCAACTTTCTAAAGAGTATTCTTTAAGAAAAGCAGCAAAGAAAATTATGGCAATGGGACCAAAGTACTTGATTATAAAAAAAGGTGAGCATGGTGCATTATTATTCCATGAAGATAAAATCTTCTCTGCCCCGGCATTACCTTTAGAAGAAGTATTTGATCCAACAGGAGCAGGAGACACATTTGCAGGTGGCTTTATCGGTTATTTAGCAAAGACAGATGATATCTCTTTTGATAACATGAAAAAAGCAGTAATCTATGGTTCTGCTATGGCTTCTTTCTGCGTGGAGAAATTTGGTACAGAGCGTCTATTAGAAATGACAGAAGCTGATCTAGAAGCAAGAGTAAAAGAATTTGAAGAATTGACTGTATTCTAGGTCAAATTCTTAAGATAAATAAGAGGGGACATTACAAATTGTAGTGTTCCCTTTTTTTCTATTATCGATTATTGTAGTTTAAATTATGCTTTGCTTTAATGCTCATACACATTATAAAGATAAAGAAAACGAGGTAGGTCTCAGAAATAACTTTATTCAATCTTTTACCTCTATTAAGGATGCCCAATTGCAATCTTCTGGGATTCATCCTTGGCACATCAACACATTAGATATCGATGCTTGTTTGAAAGATTTATCAGAAGTTATAGATCAAATTGATGCTATTGGAGAATGTGGCTTGGACAGGTTGATCGATGTTGATTGGTATTATCAGATAGAAATCTTTAGGAAGCATATTGAATTATCAGAAAAACATCAACTTCCTTTAGTGGTACATTCTGTAAGAAGTTACCCTGATATTATTCAGATTAAAAAACAATCTAAATGTACTCAGCCATGGATTATTCATGGTTTTGTAGGGAATACACAAGTGGCTCGTCAATTGATTAGTAATAACTGTTATTTATCATTTGGAAAACATTTAATGAAAGGACATCAAAAAACAATGAAAGCACTGAAAGAAGTAGATGCTCAATATGTGTTTTTTGAAACGGATGATGACCCCAAAATATCAATAAAAGAAGTTTATCAGCAGGGGGCAAAGTTACTTGATGTCAAAATAGAGCAATTAATCGAAGAAAAATGTCAATTAGCGTCTAAGATGTTTCCCAAAATTAAAGTACTTCTTTAAATTTGCAGCCGAATTTTAAACACTTATTCTTGATATGGGACACTGGCAAGAAAGAACAGAACTCTTAGTTGGATCGGAAGGATTAGATAAATTAGCTAAAGCACACGTACTTGTTATTGGAGTAGGTGGTGTTGGTGGTTTTGCCGCAGAAGCTGTTGGTCGAGCTGGTGTAGGCAAAATTACACTAGTCGATGGAGATGTAATTGAACAAAGCAATAGAAATAGACAAATTGCAGCTTTAATTTCTACAGACGGAATGCCAAAAGCAGAGGTAATTGGTAACCGAATAAAAGATGTAAATCCAAATGTGGAATTAGATGTAAAAAAAATCTACTTGGATAGGGATAATATCAAAGAACTTCTTTTGGCAGAGAAGTATGATTATATCATAGAATGTATTGATACATTAGTTCCTAAGATGGAAATTATTACCACTGCGATTCAAAATAAAATTAAAATAATTAGCTCAATGGGAGCGGGTGGGCGTGTAGATCCTACTCAAACCAAAGTTGCTCGATTAAAAGATACTTATAATTGTCAGTTGGCTCAGAAAATTCGTAAACGAATTAAAGAAAAGAGTATCAAGAGAAAACTTAAGGTGGTTTTTTCTCCCGAATTGATCGATAAATCTAAAGTGAAAACGGTCGAAGGTGTTATGCATAAAGCATCCACTATCGGAACAATATCTTATATGCCAGCAGTATTTGGTCTTACCTGTGCCTCTGTAGCTCTCAGGGGTATTTTAGAAGAGGATAAATAAAAAGATGCTGAAAGTCATCAGAAAAATGTGGCTACTTTTGTCACATTTTTCTACATGCATTGGTTTTCTTTTGAGGTATCAAAAGATGTCAAAACCTAAATTAAAATTATCATAATCAATGATCAGATTATTATTTAAATTTCTTTATTGGATCAACGGATGGAAGTTGAACATACATCATATTCCATTAGAAACCATAAAAAAGAGTGTATTCTTAGCAACACCACATACCACTAACTGGGATGCTGTTTATATGGTTGCATCCATGAGAAAGATTGGTATTAAACTGAGATTTGCCATTAAGAAAGAATGGGTAAGGTTTCCTTTGAATATAGCTTTAAGCCCAATGGGAGCTCTTGGAATTGATCGTTCTCCAAAAGAAAAAGGTCAAAAGAAATTAAGTATGGTAGAAGCCATGGCGAATTTATTTGAGACGCATGATGAATTAGCATTAGTGATTCCACCTGAAGGGTCAAGATCTTTAAGAGAAGAATGGAAAACAGGTTTTTACTATGTGGCTTTAACAGCTAAAGTACCTATTTTATTGGCTTATTTAGATTACGATAAAAAAGAGGCAGGGGTGATAGAAGCTTTTGAACCTACAGGAGACATAGAGGCTGATATGAAATATATTACAAGTGTTTATGAAAAGCACCATCCTGCCCCGAAATTCCCGGAATTGTTTTCTTATGACAAAAGATATATTTCAAAACACTAGTAAGTATTCTTTACCATAACATCATTTTGTTCTTTATTAGGAATGTTTCCTTATTTAATTTTACTTGCTTAATATTGTAAGAACGATCGGTACATTGTTACTAATTAAGAGTGAAAACTTAATAATGTAACAATTGATAGACGAAGATGTAACATGGAAAAGATTCAAAAAGAAATCATAAATCAAATAAATAAATCGAAATGTATGTTTCAAATGCCTTCAAAAGCGAAAGCGGAGGAATTTGTAGATGATATGTTTCGTTTTTTATTCCCTGTAGTTTCTGGTGTAGAACAAGGACATTATGCTGCTGAATTGGCATTAATCCGTTTGCAAGGAAAACTTCAAGAGTTATTTTTACCCATTCGTGATCAATTTGATGTAGGATGTACCGATGTAACAGATCGTTTTTTTGATGCTTTATCTTCCATTCATCAACAATTATTGATGGATGCAGAAGCCATTTTTGAAGGCGACCCTGCAGCAAAATATATTGAAGAGGTCATTTTAACTTACCCAGGGTTCTTCGCTATTTTTGTACATAGATTAAGTCATCAACTATTTAAATGCGAAGTACCTATTGTTCCAAGGTTATTTTCAGAATATGCACATTCTAAAACCGGAATAGATATTCATCCTGGGGCACAAATAGGAGATCATTTTTGCATAGATCATGGTACGGGTATCGTTGTAGGAGAAACTTGTGTGATAGGTAATTATGTGAAACTATACCAAGGTGTCACCTTAGGTGCGCTAAGCGTAAGCAAAGATTTAGCGACAATTAAAAGGCACCCCACAATAGATGACCATGTGGTTATTTATTCTGGTACAACAATTTTAGGAGGTGAAACCGTAATTGGTGAAAATTCAATTATAGGAGGAAATGTTTGGTTAACAGAAAGTGTTGATCCACATTCTACAGTTTATACTAAAGCCTCCGTAAGTGTGAAGCAAAAAGTGAAAAATAACATATAAAGTAAAGGGTAGCCCAATGGTTACCCTTTTTTATTTAAATAATTTTTCAATTAGTTTTTACATACTTCTAATTCTCCAAGTGCATTGTTTAAACCATCAACTCCATTGTTTAAATGAGAAATGGCAATGTGAATATGATCAATGGCATTGTTAAGATAAGAGTGTATTTCAGTAACATCGTCAGAGAAATGAGCAACCCCTAAAGTGTTAGAAGCCATATCCAATACTTTTTTTGCATCATGAAATGAACCATGTGCATCGTGTGTTTGATTTCCTGCTACGATGCAATGATCATAAGCCTGACTTTTTGCTTCATGAGTTTCACCTTTGGCATAATGAGCATTTTTCATTGCTGCTTCTGCCTCAGATTTAGCCAACTTCATGTTTTCTTTTATACAATCAATGCTGTGGCAATCAAAGCATTCGCTGATATAGTGTAATGCTGTTTCTGCTCCTTCATGAGATGATTGGTAATAATCATAGGCTTCATTGATATCGTTTACAATAACATGATGTTGTGCAAACAATGAGGAGGAAATAAATAGGAGAGTAAGTGTTAAGGTTGAAATGTGCGTTTTCATAGGTCTATTTGGTTTACAAGTGGGTAACAAAGCTGGGTTAGAAATTGCTCAATAAATTGGTAAAGTGATATTTAATAGTTGCTATAATGCAATTTGATGATTTTTTACAGACAGTATTAGCACTATCGAACAAAATATAAATGGGTGACTTTGAATTTAAAGAATGGAATGATCAAAAATATGATTTCATAAAAAAAGTCACTCCATTTCTGAAGTGACTACCATATTTTCTAAATTAAATTCATTTCTACCTGAAGTAGATTATTTAGTATTATTTTTTTCAGCCAATTGTGCCTTTAACTTTTCTAATTCAGAAGACGCACCTAAAGTGTGAGGACTATTCCCCCCCTGAAGACCTAAAGCAGAATCTATTTCATCTTCTACGGTTGTGTTAGATAGACTAGCAATATCCGCGTAAGAATCGGCTAATGCTTCTTTCTCTTCTACTTTCTCTCTCATTTTTTCTAAACGAGCAATTGTTGTTGACGAATCTACATTAGATAACTGTTTATTAAGTTTTGCAGAAGCATCACTAACAGTAGCTCTAGCTTTTAAAGTTTTTAGTTCGTTCTCCCACTTAGAAATTTGAGATTTTAACTGTTGAACATTACTTTCCATTTTGGTAAGCATCCCTTCATAGTTTTTAAGGTTAGTGGCATTTGCACCGGCTCTTTGTTCCAGTTGTTGTTTCCTTTCTAACGCTTGAGTAGCTAACCTATCTGCTTCTTGAGGATTGATCTGTCCATGATTGGCCCTTTCTAAGAGCATCATTGCTTTTTGCTCAAATTCTTTTGCAGACCTAACATTAGTCTGATGTTCCTTTCTTTCTCTAATATTTAAAGCTTTGACTTCAGCTAAACCTTGCATAGACTTCGATAAGTCGGCTTTTAAATCTCTTATACCTTGTTCTGTTTGCTTGATTGGGTTTTCAAGTTTATCTAATACAGAATGTGTTTCTGATTCTACTATTCCAAAAAGTCTTTTCAACCATTTAAACATATCTTTCTTATTTTAATTTTTTCTCAAAGTAATTGTAAGCTTCATTAATTTCTAAAGTGACTTTTTGTGCCATTTCTTGCTTTTTAGGGTCACCTTGAAATAAATCGGGATGGTAAACTTTTACCATTTTTCTATAGGCCTTTTTAATTGTAGGGAAGTCAGCACCTTTAGAAACTTCAAGGGCATTATAGTATTTGTCCTCTTGTGATGGAGGAGGAGTGCTACTTTTACTTTGATACGATTGTTGATAATTACTTGAGTTATCATTAGTATAACTCGTATCATTTTGCTCGTTGTATTTATTTTTATTGATGATGTCCTCGTAATATTTTTTCCATTCTTTCTCAAAATCATCCGAGAAAAGATCATTTAAAACAGAGTTGTTGGTCAATTGATCATTGATGGTACTTCTGAGGATATCTTTGAAGCGGTCTACTAACATTTTGCTATTTGATAATTATTATTTGACACTTATAATATAAAGATTAATCTTAAGATAAAAGCATTTCTTGATTCACTTTACGTGAATTAAAAGTATAGTCTCTATATATATCACGAAAAAAGATAGAAAAAGGATGTGTTTTTGAAAATAAAAAAATAAAAGAATGAATATTCATTTATTTTTTGACTTTGTATATCATAAATGTATATTTGACGATTAATAGGATTAAAGTATTGTTAATCCCACCAAACTTTAAAACAAAGGTTGCTATTATTTAAACTATTACTACTAAATTTGATTGTGAATAAACAAATTGAGGGGGCACTTTATAGTCTTCTGAATTTTGTTTATCTTAATAGAGGGTAACCTCGAACTTGATAAGATATGAATATGAAGTCATTAAATTTTTAAGATCTTAAACTAGATACTTTATTATCAATTGACTATCAAATTGGCCTTTAGCTTATTATCTAAATTTAGTAGTGCTTAATGTATTGGATTTCTTGTAGAGGAAACAATACCAAAAAAAATGATCAACATGGAACAGAACCGTCCTTGGTACAAACATTACGCAGATTTTACACCTCAGGAAATTAATCCTGATAACTACCAGTCACTTTTATCATTATTTAATGAAGCCTTCGGTAAGTTTTCTGATAAGATTGCTTACGAAAACATGGGAGGTAAATTAACCTACTCAGAGGTAGAAGTTCAGTCTAAAAGATTTGCTTCTTATCTTCAAAATGAATGTGGAATGGAAAAAGGCGATAGAATCGCTATCCAAATGCCTAACTGTTTACAATACCCAATTGCTATGATTGGTGCTATTCGTGCAGGTTGTGTTGTGGTAAATACCAATCCACTTTATACTGAAAGGGAAATGCTGCATCAGTTCACAGATGCAGAAGTGAAAACAGTAGTTATAGTAGCTAACTTTGCTGATAAATTAGAGAATATCAAGGACAAAGTTCCGACATTGAAAAACATCATTACAACAGAATTAGGTGATATGTTGACATTCCCTAAGAATCTTATTGTAAATGCTGTTGTGAAGCATATCAAAAAAATGGTTCCTACCTATAACTTGCCTTCAGCGGTAAAGTTCAAGGATGTTTTAACTATGGGTGCTGAAAAGCCTTATAACGAACCTGATTTAAAGGGCGATGATTATGCCTTTTTACAATATACAGGAGGTACTACAGGTGTTGCCAAAGGAGCGATTTTATCACATAGAAATATTGTTGCCAACCTCGAACAATCTAATGCATGGTTAAAAGGGGTGCTAACTGAAGGAGAAGAAATAGTAATCACCGCTTTACCGTTATATCATATTTTTGCCTTAACCGTCAATTGTATGACTATGATGAAAATTGGTGCTAGAAACATTCTAATTACCAATCCTCGTGACATGAACGCCTTCTTAAAGGAGATGTCTAAATATAAATTTTCTATTGTTACTGGGGTAAATACTTTGTTCAACGGTATGTTGAATCATAAGAAGTTTGCCGATATGGATTTCACTAATCTAAAAGTGACAATTGGTGGAGGTATGGCTGTACAGATGACAGTGGCAAAAAGATGGGAAGATGTAACAGGTTGTACTTTAGCAGAAGGTTACGGTTTGACAGAAACTTCTCCTGTTGTTTGTGTGCATCGTTTGGATAGTCCTAAAATAGGAACGATTGGATTACCTTACCCTTCTACTGATGTGAAAATCATGAGTGATGAAGGAAAAGAAGTTGGTATTGGAGATGTAGGTGAACTTTGTGTGAAAGGACCTCAGGTAATGCAGGGATACTGGAAACGTGAAGAAGATACAAAAGATACTTTCTTTCCTGATGGCTGGTTAAGAACTGGAGATATTGCTACAATGGATCACCATGGGTATTTTAAAATTGTAGACCGTAAAAAAGATATGATTCTTGTATCTGGTTTCAATGTATATCCTAATGAAGTAGAGGAAGTTCTAATAAGTAATGATAAAGTATTAGAATGCGCTGTTATTGGTGTACCCGATAATAAATCTACCGAAGCAGTAAAATGTTTTGTGGTGAAGAAAGATCAGCACCTAACATCAGACGAGTTGAAAGAATACTGTAAGCGAAACCTTGCAGGTTACAAAGTGCCTAAGCACTATGAGTTCAGAACAGAATTACCTAAAACAAATGTGGGTAAAATCTTGAGAAGAACATTAAAAGAAGAAGAAATGGAAAGGTTTAAACAAGCCATTCATTAAGATAAATAAAGGGCTGTCTCATTTAAAATTGAGATAGCCTTTTTAATTTTTAGTCTATGAGCCATAAAGAAGAATGGGTGAGTATACAAATAGATGCTCCCTTTATTTATAACGAACAAACTACCAAGGAAACGGAACATGTTTGGTTCCTATTTCACGGATACGGTCAATTAGCAGAACATTTTATTAGACGATTTGATATTTTAAATCCAATCACTCATCATGTTGTTGCTTTACAAGGACTGTCACGTTTTTATTTAGATGAAAAGTATGAGAAAATTGGTGCTTCTTGGATGACAAGAATGCATCGTGATAGAGATATCGTTCATCAAAAAAAATATATAGAAGAAGTGGTACAGAATAGATTACTTTCTATTCCCTCTTTTGATGTGAAACGTAACTACTTTGCCTTTTCACAAGGCGGAGCGACACTTTTGAGATGGTTAGTGGATGCCCAGCCTGAAGTAAATGCTTTAATTCTTTGGGCGGCTGATATTCCTACAGAATTCACACCAGAAGATTTTTCGTTTTTATCTGAAGACAGTAAGGTGATTTATGTAATTGGTGATAATGACCCTTTTAGAAGTTTCCTTGAAATAGAAAAGTTAAAAGAGTTTATCAAGCAATTAAATTGTAAAACGGAGATTGTTACATTTAGAGGAGGTCATAGTGTCAATCGACCTACGTTAAAAAATGTCCTCCAGAATCATCATTTAATTTGATGTATTACCTTTAAATTTCTCCCACATTTTCGTCTCTCTCTCAAAAAGAGTATCAAACTTTTTGGGATAGGGACTTTTTATTTCTTGCATTTCATTCGATACAGGATGTCGAAACTTGATCTCGGTAGAACTTAAAAAAAGCCCTTTTCCCTCAAGAGTATTTCCTTTTTCACCGTAAAGAGTATCGCCAACAATTGGGTGGCCAATTCCAGCCATATGTTTTCTTAATTGATGTGTTCTGCCTGTATGGGGACTAAGTTGTACTAAAGTAAGATGCCCTGAACGTAAAGAAGAGATAACTTTTAATGAAGTGTAGCTGCTATGACATTCTTTTCCATCCAAAGGTGTATGAATATCATCACTTCCTTCCAAACAACCCATAACTACAGCGGTATATTTCTTTTTGATTTCTTTGCTTTCAAATTGATCTCCTAAATCTACTCTTACCTTTCTAGTCTTTGCAATTAATAACACGCCAGATGTTGGTGCGTCTAACCGATGACAAGGTTTAGGCCATAACAATTTATCAGCTTTTGTAGTAGGTGTTAAGTTATAAACTAAGGCATTTTCTATGGTTTTAAATTGATTACCACTCACAGGGTGTCCGGCAGGTTTGTAAACAACTGCCAAGTCATCATCTTCAAATAAAACATCCAATTTTAACTCAAATACTTTAGGGGGGGTAGCTTCTTCTTCATGTATGATAATATGGTCACCTGAACCGATCCATTCATGTCCTTTTGCTACAGTACCATTTAAAGTAATTCTATCTTGTTTGAATGCTTTTTTTAAACCATTTCTAGTGTTTAAAGACGCATCACTTTTTATCAAGTAATCTAATATTCTGACTTTCTCTGGTGTAGTTTCAATATGATGATCAAATAAGATGGCCATAAAAATGTTTGATAAGAAATCGATTTTGAAAAGGACAAATTATCGCTTTTCCGTAAGTATTCATAAATCATTCTATTAAATACTTTAAAAACGATATCATTTTTTTTTCTCACCAATCGGAAGTTGTAAATTCGTTTAAAATACGATCCGGATGAAAGAAAAGTACATGCAACGTGCACTTCAGTTGGCACAATTGGGTAAAGGTAATGTGAGTCCCAACCCTATGGTAGGGGCTGTTATAGTATATAATGATACAATTATTGGCGAAGGCTATCATAAAAAGTATGGTGAACCTCATGCAGAAGTAAATGCTGTAGCATCTGTAAAAACGGAGGATTTAGCATTACTTCAAGATGCTGAAATGTATGTAACATTAGAACCATGCAGTCATTATGGTAAAACGCCACCTTGTGCTGACCTTTTAGTAAAACATCGTTTTAAAAAGGTTTATGTATGTAATTTAGATCCGAATCCATTAGTAGCAGGTAGAGGGATTAAAAAATTAGAGGACGCAGGTATTGAGGTAGAAACCAAACTTCTAGAGGATGAAGGGTTTGAAGTGAATAAGAGGTTTTTTAAAGCCATGCTACAAAAGCAACCCTATGTTATTCTAAAATATGCTCAAACAGCAGATGGATTTGTAGCTAGGGAAAACTTTGACTCTAAGTGGATTAGTAATGCTCAATCAAGACAATTAGTCCATAAACTAAGAGCAGAAGAAGATGCTATTTTAGTGGGTAAGAATACAGCTTTGTACGACAATCCGTCTTTAACGGTAAGAGATTGGACGGGGAGTCATCCTATCAGAATTGTGATAGATCGTTATTTAAGCCTTCCATTATCATATCATTTGTTTGATCAATCTGTAGAAACTTTAGTATATAATATTGAAAAGTCGAAAGAAACTGACCATTTAAAATATATCGCTCTAAAAGAGGATGATTTCTTTTCTTCATTATTGAATGATCTATTTGAAAGAAAAATACATTCTGTGATTATTGAAGGAGGCAGTTTTGTCCTTCAACAGTTTATTGATCAAAGACTTTGGGATGAAGCACATGTGTTTACATCATCTACTTCAAAATTTGGAAAAGGAATTTCAGCTCCTCTTTTAACGAATAAAGAGAAAGTAAAGGCTAAAAATATCTTAGGTGATGATTATTCTATATATTATCGTTTAAAAGACTGATACTATGGAATTAAATGAAGTGATGGATGCTTTGTATCAATTCGGTAATGAAGGTACAAAGCGAATTTATATGAATCATGGTGCCCCTGAACCCTTTTTTGGAGTGAAGGTAGGCGATCTGAAAAAGTTACAAAAGAAGATTAAAGTCAATCATCAATTGGCGTTAGAATTATTTGATACGGGAAATTCTGATGCACAATATCTTGCAGGTATGATTGCCGACCCAAAATTAGCCACCAAAGAAGAAATGCAAGAATGGGCACAAGGCGCAACATGGTATATGATTAGTGATTATGCTATAGCAGGTGTTGTGGCTTCTACTTCATTTGGTTGGGAATTAGGATTAGAATGGATACAATCTGACGAAGAATTTATTTGTAGTGCAGGTTGGTGTACATTAGCGGGTTATTTATCAATTCATAATGATGATGAAATAGATCTTTTAAAAATTGAAGAATTACTTACTTTTGCAGAAAATAAGATTCACGACCAAAAAAATAGGGTACGTTATAGCCTTAATGGGTTTGTGATTTCAGTAGGAGCATATGTTGAAAGCTTATCAGAAAGAGCTTTAGCTGTAGGTAAAACTATTGGTAAAGTGTCTGTAAATATGGGCAAAACAAGTTGTAAAGTTCCGTTAGCTGAAGATTATATATTGAAAGTTAGATCAATGGATAGAGTAGGGAAGAAAAAGAAAAGTACGAGGTGTTAAATAGATTGCAGAGGTAGTGAAATGATTGCCCCCTATAATCATTTAGTAATAGGCATTTTTTGTGTTTATGGGTACAGATCTCACCTTTTAGCTTTCCCTAGTCGTTCAGAATAAATATTGAAAACGTTGAATTATCAAGAAACCCTAGATTTTCTATATGCACAACTTCCTATGTACCAAAGGGATGGGAAGTCTGCTTTTAAGAAAGACTTAACCAATACGTTGGCGTTGTGCTCTTTTTTGGATAATCCAGAAAGAAAATTTAAATCGATTCATGTAGCAGGAACAAACGGTAAAGGAAGTTCCTCTCACTTAATGGCTTCTATTTTACAAGAAGCAGGGTATAAAGTGGGGTTGTATACTTCACCTCATTTAAAGAGTTTTACCGAGAGAGTTCGAATCAATGGTGTCGGTATTAGCGAGCAACAAGTAATTGATTTTGTAGAAAAAGTGAAGCCAGCAATTGAAGAAATTCAACCTTCCTTTTTTGAATTAACGGTTGCTATGGCTTTTGATCATTTTGCTCTAGAAGAAGTAGATGTTGCCATTATTGAAGTAGGACTAGGTGGTCGTTTAGATTCTACTAATGTGATCAAACCTGAAGCATGTTTAATTACCAATATAGGTATGGACCATATGGACATGTTAGGGAACACATTGAAGAAAATTGGTAGAGAGAAGGCAGGGATCATAAAAAGTGAAACTCCTGTAATAATTAGTCAGAAACAACCAGAAACTTCGGGTGTATTTATGGAAATGGCCCAGGAGAAAAATGCTCCTTTGGTATTTGCAGAGAATTATCTCCACTGGAAGGAAAAGGATATTTATCTTAAAAATGAAGTCTATTTAAAAGAGGCTGAAATTGGAGTAAAAGGCGATTACCAAAAGCACAATTCTTTAGGAGTGATTGCACTTTCTTATTACCTCAATGAACATAATTCTTTTGATATTAGTAAAGACCATATACAAAAAGGTTTAGCTAATGTAGTTGATAATACGGGTTTAAAAGGTAGATGGCAAGTATTACAACAGCAACCTAAAATTATTACCGATGTCGGACATAATGAAGATGGGTGGAGATTTGTATTGAATCAATTACAAAGAGAAGAATACGATCATTTACATATTGTTCTTGGTGTTGTTGTAGAAAAGGATTTGCCTAATATGTTGAGTAAGTTGCCTCAAGAAGCTACTTATTATTTCTGTAAACCTAATGTTCCAAGAGGATTAGAGGCTGATGTATTATTCAAAGCAGCTCAAGAAATTGGTTTAAAAGGAGAGAGTATTTCTGATGTGAATCAAGCAATTTCTAAGGCAAAAGAACAGGCTAAATCGACAGATTTGATCTTTATTGGAGGCAGTACTTTTGTGGTTGCAGAGATAAATGAGTTGTAAACAAATCTTTCAAAAAACATTTTTTAACATCAAGTTTGCTAGATGAAGAGACAAAAACTATACATTTGTCTCATAGATAATGAATAGTCAATGACGTAAGTTGTTGACTATTTTATGTGTGTGCCCAAAATGGACACAGCCTTATTTTATTTTAAAGATATAATAATCTTCTAGAGGGTGCAAGTCCCTTATGTGCGGGGTACGATCCCGAAGCATTAGCAAGTGACAAGGTGGTTTTCCGTGAGGAATGCACTGAAGTAAGTCAAACGGCAAAAGTTGGTACTGACGAACAGAAACTACATAAGAGGCATCATTAATGGGATGAGCAAGCACATCTTTGTGAAGTCCAAAGGCGATCTAGCTCCACGACTATGCTGTGGCTTAATGATGTAGATGTAGCAGTGATCAATGGAAAGAAGGTGTCCTTACTTGGGGAGATCTCTTCGTTGCAGGTTCAACAAGAGAAGTCAGCCGAGGTCGTAGTAGGTAATAAAAGTACCGACAAGTTTCGGAGAACTCACCTTACTGAAGGACTGAAGGTTACAGTGTCTCAAATTTTTAATGGAGGCAAGAAATGTTGACACAGCAGTGGAATTTCTTGTTAGCCTTAAAGAAGAGAGACTAGGAATTTTTAATGTAGATTATGATAGAAAAAGTTGTATCAAAAATAAACATGTATAACGCTTATAAGCGTGTTTTTAGTAATGGCGGTGGTGCTGGTGTCGATGGAATGACCCTCGATAAATTGCACTTTCATCTTAACAAGACATGGCCTATCAAAAAGCAACTTCTACTAGAAGGTCGGTTTCTTCCACAACCTATAAAAGGGGTGGAAATTCCAAAACCTAATGGCAAGAAGCGACTTCTTGGTATTCCTACTGTTGAGGACCGACTTATTCAACAAGCAATGCTCCAGGTATTATCTCCTATTTTTGATAAAGATTTTTCTACACATAGTTATGGATTTAGACCCAATAAAAGTGCACATCAAGCACTTCAAACATCGCTAGCTTATATCAATAATGGCTATCAGAAAATTATAGATATTGATCTGAAAAGTTTCTTCGACGAAGTAGATCATAGTATTTTACTAGAACTAGTGTATAGAAAAGTAAAATGCACAATAGTCATGAAATTACTTCGAAAGTTTCTAAGAGCTCCTATTTTAATTCAAGGGAAATTACAGAAAAGACAAAAAGGTGTTCCTCAAGGAGGTCCATTAAGTCCGTTACTTTCTAATATTGTCTTACATGAATTAGATCAAACTCTAGAAGCTAGAGGTTTACTTTTTATACGATTTGCTGATGATTTCAGTATCTACACAAAGTCTGCAAAAGCAGCCAAACGTGTAGGAAATAGTATCTATTGTTTTCTAAAAGAACATCTAAAACTCCCAATAAATAGAGAGAAAAGTGGGCTAAGAAAACCGCATCAATTTGAGGTACTCGGCTACACTTTTGTTCCTAGTTATAAGAAGGGTACTAAAGGGAAATTTCAGTTAGTGGCTAAGCAAAAAGCATGGGAAAGATTGAAGTATTCTCTAAAAGAGGTCACTTGTAAAACCAAACCTATGAGTTTTGACGAACGCATCAAGAAACTTCTAGAAGTGCAACGTGGATGGGTGAATTATTTTAAGCTAGGAAGCATCAAGTTGAAACTTAAAAAGTTAGACGAATGGCTTCGAAATAGGCTTCGTTACTGCATTTGGCACGACTGGAAGAAACCCGAACGTAAGCGTAAAAACTTAATCCGTTTAGGTATTCCTCAAGGTCAGGCATATGCATGGAGTCGAACGCGAAAAGGTGGTTGGGCTGTAGCTCAAAGTCCTATTCTTAACACAACAATTACGTTGGGTAGGTTAAGACAAAGAGGTTACATTTCCATGATAGATATTTACACTAAGGCAACCGAAAAGTAGCCAACCGCCGTATACGAGACCCGTATGTACGGTGGTGTGAGAGGCTCTCCCTGTCAGTTTTTACTGACGGGGCGGTCTACTCGATTTAACCAATTGTCTTATATATGATTTGTAGAAAAATATTCTACACCTTACTATCTTTCGTTACAATCTATTTGTCTTCTTGTGATTTTAATTCAGAAGAACATCAAATGGTTTTTGAAAAAGTAATCACAAGTTCTCCCGTTATGGTAGAAAATGGTGAAATGATTCAGTTTATCGATTCGATGGTGCTAAAATTGAATATTGAAGAGGAGAAAGTTTTTGGAGAGTTAGATCGAAATACGTCAAATACAGAAAGAATTTCAGGAAAACTAATAGGAACGATTCATGACGGTCTCATCAAAGCGATATATTCTTATGAGCAAGGTGGAGCAATCATTAGAGAAGAGAAAATTATTAAGCTAGGCGAAAATTTTGCCCATTTTAGAATCGGAGGAAAAATGAAGTTACAAGATGGTGTATATATCTACACTTCAACCGACAATGATGTTGAATATGGTGCAAAGATCCCTAGAAAATTGTAAAAATATTAACGAGAGCTCCTCATTTGAGGAGCTTTTTTTTATCCTTCTAAATAATAAACACGTTTTACTCGTGAACTCACAGAGGTTAGTATCTCATAAGGAATGGTATCAATAGATTGTGCCAATTGATTAATACTTAATTCTGGACCAAAAATAATTACTTCATCACCTACAGAAGCATTAATTTCGGTAATATCAACCATAGTCATATCCATACAAATATTCCCGATCACATTGGCTTTTTTACCTTTGATAATCACTTGTCCAACCCCATTGCTAAATCTTCTATTAAATCCATCGGCGTAGCCAATACCAATAGTAGCAATTTTCATTTCTTTAGTTGCTACACCCTTACGACCGTATCCAATAGTTTCTCCTTTTTGGATGGTTTTAATCTGAGCTATTACAGACTTTAAGGTAGCTACCGTTTGTAGATCATCTTGTTTAATATGATTTACTTCTATGCCGTGTAACCCAATACCTAATCTCACCATATCTAATTGATGTTCGGGGAAACGAACGATACCTGCAGAATTAAGACAATGCTTAATGACTGTATATCCTAGATGTTCTTCTAATTGATGAGATAGATTTTTGAATTGAGCAATTTGATCAAGAGTATAGCTGTTGTGTTGTTCTTCGTCAGCACCAGCCAAATGCGTAAATACACCTGTGACTTTCACTTTATCCTTTATACGACTAAGTGTAGCTAAAAGGGTAGAAAACTCCTCTTTTCTAAAACCTAAACGGTGCATTCCTGTATCAATATTGATCTGTATTTTAAAGAGTTGATCACCTTCATCTTCCATCAGAAAGTCTTTTAATGCCTCAAGGAGTTCTAAGTTATAAATCTCAGGTTCTAATTGATGCATTTTCATTGTTTCAAAAGAATCTGGAGAAGGAGTTAATACCATAATTGGAGTTCTTATTCCATTCTCACGTAATTCTACTCCTTCATCAGCAAAGGCTACCCCAAGGTAATCAACCAAATGATATTGAAGTGTATTTGCCAATTCATGTTTTCCGCTACCGTAACCTAAAGCTTTGACCATTACCATCACTTTAGTAGATGATTTTAGTTGCGATTTATAAAACATAAGGTTGTGTACCACTGCATCTAAATTGATTTCTAGACGGGTACTATGAATTTTTCTTTGAAGTAGAGAGGCAATCTTTTCGAATTCATATTGTCTCGCTCCCTTCAATAAAATCATTTCCTTTTGAAAGCTGATTTTATGATCTCTAATGTGTTTTCTTAATTCTGAAGTAGAGGCAAAGTATTCTCCATCAATAGTAATTTCATTTTGATATTGCATCAAATGTTTACCTACGCCAATAAAACGTTCTATTTCATTTTCATGAATCAGTTCATTTATTTTCTTATGTAATGCTGATTTATCATTATGTCCTTGAAGTAAATCAGATAGAATTAACGTCTTCGGAAGGTTTTCTTGATGTTGCCCCATAAAACTCAGAGCAATCTGAAGTCCTCCTAAATCATTATTATAAAAATCATTGATCAATACTGTGCCGTTAATTCCTTCTTTTCTCTCCAAACGCATCGGAAGACTTTTCAAGAACTTTAATTTTTGATTGATTTCATCAAAAGGATACTCAAGGAAAGCAAGAACAGCTACACAGTGCATTGCATTTTCGAAAGAAGCTTCATCCTTAAAAGGAATATCAATCTGATGTATATCTTGATTGAATGAGATAGATACAGTTTGATTATCAATAGCTTCAATACGTAAAGTAGCATCTTTATGTACTCCCCAATGAAATGCTATACCTTTCTTTTTTTGTAATTCTTGATGAATCTCTTCATGATCTCTGCAATAAATAATATGCTGACATTGATCAAAAAGTTTTCCCTTTTCTTCTAGTTTTTGAGCTCTACTATCAAAAAGTTTATCATGAGCAGATCCTAAATTAGTAAATAAACCTATCGTTGGCTGAATGATTTTCTGAAGTTTCTGCATCTCATCAACTTGGGAAATACCTGCTTCGAAAATACCTAATTCATGTTTTTCATTGATTTGCCAAACAGACAGAGGAACACCAATTTGAGAATTATAACTCTTGGGACTTTTGACAACATTTTTATCCGCTTCTAGTAATGTATAAAGCCACTCTTTGACAATTGTTTTAGCATTAGATCCTGTAATACCGATTGTAGGTAATTGAGGAAACAATTCTCGGTGATAAGTAGTCACTTCTTGTAGAGTAACTAAAACATTATCCACATAGATAAATGCTGCATCCTTATAAATATACCCTTTATCAAAGTCAGCAGTGACCACAAATTTTCTTACTCCTTTAGAGTAAAGAGCATCAATAAAATCTTGTCCATCTCTTTTAATACCACTCAAAGCAAAGAAGATAGTTTGACTAGGTGCAGTCAACATTCTGCTATCTATTAATAGGTATTTAGCTTTCCAAAAAGAAGAAGAAAAATCGATACTTAAGTTCGTGCTCATAAAACTGATCTAAGAAAATGTAATAATGCAACTTACTAAGAAAGTAATATTATTGTGTTAAACAAACCTTCTTTTTTTGATGAGATTATGCATTAAATTACCTCTTCGTTAATGATCTCAATCAAGAATAACAACTCATAGAATTTTCTATTACCTTTGCATGCTGATTTGGTAAGACCCCTCAAATCAGCATTAATCAGTTACTACAGATTTCTTCCATGCGAAAGATAATATCAAGATATTCAGAACATTATAAAGACACCATCCGTTTAGCTACTCCTGTAGTAGTTTCACAGGCGGGACAAAACCTAACCAACATTTTAGATAATGTAATGGTAGGACATTACAATACTGTAGATTTAGCGGGAGCTGGATTTGCCAATTCTTTATTTGCCATTTTTCTAGTATTTGGAATTGGCTTTGCTGTAGGTGTTACTCCACTAGTGGGTAAAGCATATGGTCAGAAAAACTATAAAGAAATGGGAAGCCTTTTCCGACATAGTATTACTCTGAATACTGTTTTTGTGATTGCAATTACTATTATTTTATTACTTCTTTCTACGGTAATGAATTACATGGGACAGACAGAAGAAGTAGTTGTTGCGGCAAGACCCTATCTTTTGATTAATGCATTTTCATTAATTCCGTTGATGGTGTTTTTTACAGCCAAGCAATTTGCTGAGGGAGTAAAATTCACAAAAGTTGCGATGTACTTTACATTATTGGCTAACATCATTAATGTGATTATCAACTATTTATTGATCTACGGTAGCTTTGGAGCACCTGAATTAGGTTTGTTGGGGGCAGGTATCGGTACTTTTATAGCACGTTTAGTGGCTTCTGTTGGTATGATGATATATGTTTTAAAAAGTCCATCATTCCACCCATTCTTAGCAGGATTTAATAAAGTAAAAATCAATAAAGAGAAGCTTTGGGCTCAGTTTAAAATGAGTATGCCTATCGGCTTACAAGCTTTAATGGAAGTAGGAGCATTTGCTGTAGGTGCAATGATAATTGGTACAGTAGGAACGAATCCAATTGCTGCCCATCAGATTGTAATGAGTATGATATCTCTGACTTTCATGATGGTGAGTGGTGTGTCTTCTGCAGTATCTGTAAGAGTTGCCAATTATTACGGACAGGACAACTGGGTGGAAGCCAAAAATGCTGGTTTTACCGGAGTTCAGTTTGCCATGTTAGCGATGATTATATCAGCCACAACTTTTTATGTTTTTAATGAATGGCTGCCAACTTTATACACAAGTGATAAAGAGGTGATTATGTATGCTTCTCAAATGTTAGTTTTTGCAGCGTTATTCCAATTATCAGATGGATTACAGGTGATCATGACAGGTGCTCTGAGAGGAATATCAGAAGTGAAAATGCCGACATTAATTTGTTTTATTTCGTATTGGGTAGTCTCTCTACCTATAGGATATGTGTTAACTAATTATACCGATTGGAGCTTTTTAGGAGTATGGATTGGTTTATCTCTAGGATTAACATTGTCTGCTTTGCTTCTGTTTGCTAGATTTACATGGAAAACCAACCATGAAATTCAAAAGGGCACACCACAAAAAATAAAAGCATAAGTGTTAGAGGAACAAAAGAAATCGATAAGAAGAACATTAATCCAGAAGAGGAATCAGTTGACTGAGAATGAAATATTGATCTCAGAGTCTATCATCAGTGAGCAATTTTGGAAGGAGGTAGATGAATTACCGAAAGTATTGCATACCTACATTCCTATCAATAATGAAGCATCAACAATGTCAATCATAAAAAAGGCATTGGCTTTAAATTGGACTGTTGTGGTTCCTCAAACCTTAAAAAATAGACAAATGAATCACTTGATTCTTCATTCTTTAGAAGATTTGGAGAAAGAAAAGTTCGGGACATTTGTTCCTAAAAGGAAAGAATTATTTGAAGGGGAAATCGATCATATTTTAGTTCCTGGAGTTGCTTTTTCTAATAGTAATGGAAGAATGGGTTACGGAGGAGGATATTACGATACTTTTTTACCTCAATATCCTTCAGCAAAAAAGTGGGGAATCACCTATAAATTACAGATAATTGATGATTTACCCCTAGAAAAGCACGACATACCTATGGATGCGTTAATAATTGGCTAGTTTTTTATCATATACTTTTTACTTCTTGATACATAGAGTATTTTTGTAGATGCCTGAAGTAATGATCAGGTAGAGAATTAAACATTCTGACAGACAGCCTCGCATAACTTTTAGTGAAAATATTTAGACGCACACATATTTCAAAGAATTCATTTTCAACAAAGAGGAAGCTTTTTTTAATAAAAAAGACTTTCCGTTTTGTGCGTGTATGGATATTTCGCTTTTTGGCTGTAATGACCTTCCTATGGATGTGTTTAATGAGTTTTTCTCAACTTCCTTTTGTACAAACTGCTGTTATTCATAAAATCACAGAAAAAGTTTCAAAGCAGTTTAATCATCCAACCACAATAAAATCTGTAAAATTAGATTGGTTTGATAGGTGGCGATTGCAAAAAGTACAAATTCTTGACTTAGATAGTGTTCCGCTAATTGCTGTAGAAGAAGTTTCTTTAAACTTTTCATTTATCAACTTACTCTACAACCAAGATAGATACATCCATATTGAAGATGCTGTTTTAACAGGAGCCAATGTAGAAATGATCATGGATTCCCGTTTGGACTCTATGAATAACATGACGAGATGGATTCGTCACTTAGCAGGTGACCCTAAAGGAATTCATAGATACGATATTACAGAGCCAGGAGAAACTCATATTCTTTTCGAAAATGTACAATTGATAAATGCTCGATACGTTTTAAACAACCCTTTTGTTCCTCATAGAGAAGCAGGGAAATTTGATGTAACCGACATGGAATTCCTTAATATCGACGCAAATGTTAGTCAGTTAAGGATTGATAAAGATACCATTGCTATGAAAATCGAGGGCCTTCATGCCTTTGAAAGTAGAAGTAGAATTAGGATTAAGGATATGGATGCTGATTTTGGTATTTCCACCACAGGATTAATTCTTAAGAACCTTTACGGCAAGCTAGGTTCAAGTTTTATAAATGGGGAAATAGCTTTTGATACAGACGATTACACCGATTATAACGATTTCTATTACTGTGTTTTCATGAAAGCAAAACTAAAAAACAGTAATATTCACACCGATGATTTAGCTAACTTTTTCACCTATTTTGATAGTATCCACGATTACATTAGTGGAGATGTTCAATTAGAAGGCAGGGTCAATGATCTCGAAGTCAAGAAAAGTAATCTCCGTTTCGGACAAGGAAGTACTATTAGAGGTGATTTTAAGTTTAATAAAATAATAGATAAAGAACGAACTATTATGGATTTGAAATTCGATAATAGTTATTACTTTACAGAAGATCTACTTCCTTACATACCAGTAGATTATAGAGAATACGTGGAGTTATTTGGAGCCACCTCTATTTCAGGAGAGTTTAAAGGTACCTTAGATGAATTTATGTTGGACGGTATTCTAAACTCTGAATATGGAGTGATGACTCCGAAAATGGAAATCTCTATCCCGAAAGAAACCTATATCGGTTATTTAAAAACCGATAGTCTTAATGTGGGGCAAATATTTGATGTAGACTGGCTAGGTAGAATGGACTTTAATGGTAACATTAATGGCAAGGGTTTTTCAGTTCATAAATTAAAATTAAATGTGGATGCGCGAATCCATAGTTTAGAACTGAATGATTATACCTACCATAATATCTATTTGGATAGTACATACATGAAGGAAGGCTACTTTAATGGAGGTTTAAGGGTCAATGATCCTAATCTTAAAATGTATGTCGATGGTCTATTGGATTTTAGAGACAGCACATTCCATTTTTCTTCGGGTATATTAGCCGAGGATCTTCAAAAGTTGAATTTCACAAAAAAGAAAATTGGGTTTCAAACAAGTGTTGAAGCAGAGTTTGATAATGTCATAGATAATGGTCTCTCTGGAGGACTCTTTTTAGATAATACTAAACTTTATAATGCCCAAAAGGAACTCGATATAGATAAAATTACCTTTGTAACTACTATAGATAAAAGTGGCTTACGCTTGGTTAATCTCGATTCTGATTTCTTGGGTTTTAACATGGCAGGTTATTTTAATATTTCTACTTTTTCAAAAGACATTAACCAAATTTTTAAAGAAGCTCAGCTTTCATTATTTGATCAGTCGTCTCAAGAAGTAGCTGATTATTATAACAAAAAGGAAAAGAAGATAGAAGAAAATGGTGTGGTAGATTATTCTGTAGATATGGATTTACAGGTGTATAACATTAATAATCTATTATCAATATTTACAGATAGTATTTCCATAGCTAACAATACCCAAGCCTTATTAGCAGCTGATTTTGGTAGTAAGCAACATGTTTCTGCTCAACTTTACAGTGATCATTTATCCTTTTATGATGTTACTTTAGATTCCAATGTGATGATCTATGATTCAGATAAAAAAGCATTGGAGGATTTCTTTGATACATCGGTTCGGATTGAATCAAAAGATCAAAACATCAAAGGAGTATTGTCATCAGATTTTTCATTTCAAGCATTTTCTATTGATAGAAATATGATGTTTAACACACAAGCAGATTTCTATCAATACAATACTAAAATTGATTTAAAAGGTGATGTCGATATTCATCACGATTCTTTGGTTTTCAGTTTACCTCAATCTCGAATTAAATACCAAGATAAGTATTGGACAACTGCTTCAACAAAAGCCTCAAAAGTTATTGTGTATCAGGATGGAGCACACTTTGAAAACTTCCAGTTATTCAATGAGGATGAACAAGTTCTCTTAGACGGTTTTGCAAAAAAAGATACTGATTTACCTCTTCACATTAAAATAGATAATCTAAATTTAGCGTATTTACCTCAGGTTATTGACCAAGATGTGAAAGGAGTTGTAGATAGCTTGGACGTTTACATAGAAGATATATTTACTGAATTACGTGTGTACGGACACGTTGATGTTAAAGATTTAGAGTTAGATGAATATTATTTAGGGCACTTATCAGGTAAGTCAGATTGGACAAAGGAAGAGTTGAATATGAATTTAAATATATCAGATTCAACAGCTCAAAAGTTTAAACTAACTGGTTCATATTATCCTATGAAAGAGGAGGATCAATTTGATATGAAATTGGAAGTAAAAGAATTACCATTGGGTATTTTTCAGCCTTATGTCAACGAAGTTGTAGATCGATTAGATGGTGTGGCTACAGGGTGGATAAAAATATATGGTACTAAGGAAGCACCTAAACTTTGGGGTAATGTTTTAGCCAAAAATGGTAACATTAAAATGGTTTACCTTAATGTAGACTATAAATTTGGCGAACAAGGTGAGGATGCAAAAATAGTGATTAGACCTACAAGTATTTCTACCGAAAACTTAAAAGTAGTCGATGAATATGGTCATTTTGCCTTTTTAAATGGAGGTCTAACTTTCGAAGAAGGTTTTAATAATATGATTACAGAATTAGGCGTTTCTTTTGAAGATTTTTTCATAATGAAGAAAGAAGAAGTAGGAAACGATTTATTCTATGGTACTGCCTTTGGGTCAGGTAATATATCAATAGCAGGACCTTTTGATGATATTATTATTGATGTCAATGCAAAAACTAATAAGAGAACCAAAATATATATCCCATTAAATGCTATAGATTATGCGGAGGGAGATCCTTATATCGTTTATGTTCAAAAGGATACGGTTTCCAATAATCAAACAGAAAATGAAATAGAGGAGAAAAAAGACGTAACAGATCAAGCAAATTTCCAAGTGAATATGAATTTGGATATTACTCCTGATGCTTACTGTGAGATGATTTTTGATAAAAAATCTGGAGATATTATACGTGGTAATGGTGAAGGTAAATTACAAATGAAAATTGATAAGTTTAGAAACTTTGAAATGTTCGGTAATGTAGAAATTGTAAAAGGGGCCTATAATTTCACTATGAAAGTGGCTGAATTTAACTTGGTGGATAAGAAGTTTGTGATTAATCCTGGTTCAACACTTTCATGGAATGGCGATCCTTATTCCGCTCAAATGGATATTGTGGCAAAATACAATCAGAGAGTAAGTTTATTACCATTGATTGATGTGCAAGATTCTACCGTAAGAAATGCCCCTGAAATCACGAAACGTTATCCTACAGATGTAGACCTTTTAATCAAGGGAGATTTATCTACGCCAGTATTAAATTTTGATATTGATATTCATGATTACCCTGCTACTGTAGTTACAGAAGGAGGACCAATTTCACTAGAAAGTTATGTAGCAGGCTTTGAAGAAAGAATACATAGGGATGAACAAGAACTGAACCGTCAGGTATTTGGTTTAATTGTATTACGACAGTTATTATCGAATGATTCTTATACAGGATTTGGACAAACTGCTTCTAGTTCTGTAAGTGAGCTTCTTACCAATCAATTGAGTTATATATTATCGCAAGTAGACGAGAATTTTGAAGTGGATTTAGATATGAGTGGATTGGATAGAGAAGCATTACAAAACCTGCAAATGCGATTATCTTATACTTTTGCTCAAGGTAAAGTGCGAGTCACCAGAGATGGTGGCTTTACGGATAATCAGAACCAAACTACCGCAGCTTCTGTTTTAGGGGATTGGACGGTAGAAGTAGTGTTGTCTCAGGACGGAGCGCTTAGAATGAAGTTCTATCAAAAGTACCGTCAGGATGTTTATTATACGACAACAAACCAAGACAATACATCTTTAACAGGTGCGAGTATGATGCATACTAAGAGTTTTGATAAGTTCAAAGACATCACTCAAAGTCCAACAAAAAGAGAATTAACAAAGAAACCAAAAGGTTATAGAAAATACATCCGAAAGAAAAAAAGAGAAGAAAAGAAAGCAAATAAACATCATGAAAAACATTCCGAGTAGCGAAATTATAGCCTGGTTTAAAGGTTTACAAAACGATATATGCAGAGACCTTGAAATTTTAGATGGTAAAGCTAAATTTCAAGAAGATCTTTGGGAAAGACCTGGTGGAGGAGGTGGTAGAACACGTGTTATTAAAGGAGGAAATATTCTAGAAAAAGGAGGGGTCAACTTTTCTTTAGTGGAAGGCGATTTATCCGAACCAATGGCAAAAGCATTAAAGGTAGAAAAAGCAGAAAAGTTTAAAGCTACCGGTGTTTCTATTGTGCTACATCCTAAAAGCCCAATGGTTCCTATTATACATATGAATGTACGCTACTTCGAATTATCTAATGGTACTTATTGGTTTGGTGGAGGGATTGATCTTACCCCTCATTATGTAGATAAAGAGGCTGCAAAATTATTCCATGAACATCTTTCTGATGCTTGCGAAAATACAAAGGCAGGGTACTATGACCGTTTTAAAGAATGGGCAGATAACTACTTTTTTATTCCTCATCGTAATGAAACAAGAGGTATAGGAGGTATATTTTTTGATCGATTACACCATGAATCGGAAGGGTTAAACCCCGATCAATTATGGCATTTTGTTCAAGATGTAGGAGAAAGCTTTATTCCTGCATACAAAGAACAAGCACTTCGATTTAAAGACAAAGAGTATGGGGAAAACGAATTAAAATGGCAACGCCTTCGTCGTGGTCGTTATGCTGAATTTAATTTGGTATGGGACAGAGGGACTAAATTTGGGTTAGAATCCAATGGTAGAACAGAATCCATCTTAATGAGTTTACCTCCAGAAGCACATTGGGATTACGATGTGCAACCTAAAGAGGGATCAAGAGAAGAAGAGACACAATCTTTATTAAAGAAAGGAATAGATTGGTTAGGTCAATAATCAAATGATATAAAAAGAGCTAGTGATTCAAATCACTAGCTCTTTTTTATTATCTAACCACCGTAAGATGTGTTGCATCTCTATGATGAGTTCCAAAAAATTCACTATCGTATTCTAGTATCACAGTATAAATACCACTAGAAACTAATTTTCCTTGATAGGTGCCATCCCAACCCGTTCCGTTTTCTTGTGCTTCCCTAGAATCTTTGTAATCAGAATGGAAAATAATCTCTCCCCAATTATTATAAATGGTCATTTTGAGATTGATCACATATTTAGATCTAACTAAGAATTCATCGTTTAACCCATCTTTATTTGGAGAAAATGCAGTTGGATTAAAGAAAATGGGAGGGCATCCTCTCGTGACATTCATAGTGGTGGTATTTTCACAATTGTCCTCCGTAGAGGTGTCAATAATGTGTACTGTATATTCACCACCATCATATCTTATCACAGAAGAGGTTGTTTCATTTGTATCTTCCCAATGATAAACAAAGCCATTTCCTTGAGGTGCTTGAATCTTAATTTGATTTAATTCTTCAAAGCAGAATAAGGTATCTTTTACTGCAAAATCAGGAGGTAACGGTCGATGAATAAATTCATATTCATGAGAAACAAGACATTCTATACCAGAGATATCATGAGTGACAAGATTGGTTAATGTATATTTTCCTGGTTTATTCACAGTTATAGTAGCACCCTTTGTTCCATCAGTCCAATTGTATTCCCCCAATGTACCTTCAAAGCCTACTATTGTTCCATCAATAAGAACACTATCGCCTTCACACGCATAAAAAGTAGTTATTTCAGGTTGAGGAAGTTTTATCTTTTTAATTGTGACCTTTTCTTCAACAAAACAACCTATATCATTCCAAGCTTTGACAGTATATTCAGTTTCATCTTCTGTTGGTGTTACAGTAATACTAGAAGATGTTTCTCCAGTACTCCATTCAAATATACTTCCTCCTTGTACTGATAAAGTAGTTGATGATCCTTCACATAAATAAAAGTCTTCGTTTTGCTCTAAATAAGGATAATCAGTAACTATAACATCTTTAGTTAATTCAGAAATACATCCATTAAAAGATTCAATGAGTAATTTCACTTTATAAGTTCCTGATTTAGGGTAAATAAATGAGGCACTAACTGCTGATGAACTAACATTCGTAGAATCATTTTCCCAATCAAAATACCATGAAATACTTTTAACAAGAGAAGGATCATTATTCAAACTTTTATTACTATATGTTGAGGTATTTGTAAAAACTGTTTCATCTCCTATACAAACAGAAGGGGCATCAAAACTTATTGCAGGTAAAGGATGAACCAAGATATTAGTAGATGAAGTATGTGTGTTACACACATTATCTGAGGTAACAGTTAAACTGATATTGAAAGTACCTTCTTGTGAAAATTTATATGTTGAAATAGCTTCCGAAGTAGAATAACTATCTATAAGATTGTCCCCATCAAAAATGTCCCAAGTATATTTAGTGATTTCACCAGCTGGGTAGGGAGCAAAATTTGATTTACTACCATCAAATGTAACAGAGTCAAGCATACAAACCTCTGCTACAATGTCAGTAACTGAAATAGGCGGAGCTACGAACTTAACATTGAAAGTTCTTGAAGAATAACCCACTTTTGTATCGGTATGATTATTATCGCTATTAATAAAATCAGTATAAACAGCATCAATCCAAATTTCTAAAGTGTAGTCCCTTCCGTTTAAATTATAAGGATCAATTTCAAAATAACCACCATTACTTCCAGTAGTAAAAATACCCAAAGAATCAGTACCACCTGAGGCCGATGGTATTTCTTGTCCATCAACACTCCATTGGTATTTTGTTGTTCCTTTATAACTAAACTTTCCGTACTCTACATGGTTAGCAACTTCAAAGTTTTCATCATATCCATTGACTGTTTTTGATATATCCGAAATACATGCAACAACATCATCAATTTCTAATTCTGGCTTTTTAAATACTGTGATTGATTCATCGGTGATCGCATCATAATTACATTTTGCTTCTACACCATTTCCTAAATCTAACGTAGATTCAAAAACTAATTTTGGGGTATAGACCCAATTTGAGTCGTTATAGTAGGTAAAGGTTTGTAGGGAGTCAACACCTTCATAACCATCACCTGAAGCCCATATATAGCCAATTTCTTTTACCTCACTTGAAACAAAAGCAGGAAGTGCAATCATATCTGTTGTTACTGGAGCGTAACCCGCTTTTTTATTGATGTAGAAAGAACCACTTACTCCTTTTACTGAAATAGACACAGTATCTGAGGTATAAATACAACCTTGAACATCTTCTGTAACTAAGTAAACTTCATAATCACCAGGACCAAAGTAATACTCTAATTTTCCGTTGTAGAGTTCAATGTAGTTGATGTTTAAACCATCTTGTTCTACATACCACATCCATTTATAAATAGATACATCTCCACCACTATAATACGTTCTTAAGGTAGAATTTCCAGGCGATCCATCTGCATCATCAATAAAATCAACTTTTGCAGGACAATCTAGTTCTGTTTCTGAAGGTGTAAATGCTGCATTGCCAATGGGTAATGCAGGAACATCAAAAGTGAAAGAATCAGAAGAAGAACATCCATTAGAATCTGTTATTTCTAGTTCAAGAGTATGAGTACCTTCTTTGAATGTATCAAATCTAAAAATATGACTAGATCTATTATCTTCAGTAATTTCTGATTTTACTCCATCAGGATCTTGATGAGTCCATTTATAATGAGCAAAATAAGGATTATAGACTGTTGTTTCTGAAATATTGGGAACAATATATGTTTCTATATAATCACATTGAAAATTAAAGTCGATGTATTTGGATACATCATCAGATATATTGATGATTGGTTTTGTGACAAGTGTCCTTACCACATTGGAATAAACTTCACAATTTGTGACATCAGCATAGACTATAAGTTGAACTTCATTTTCTTGATTTTGAGGGATATTCAATTCATCAAAAGTAAATTTAAAGTCTGAAATTACTTTACCATTACCCTTTAGAATTTCTTTACCATTTACTAGCCAGGCCCATGTTGGTCTCGGAGCTTCAATTCTAGATCCTGATTTAACAGAATAGATCATCTCTTCTCCTAAACAAGTACCGTTAGTGGATGATTCTATAACAAAATCCATTGCATGAACTTTAATTTTACCTTGAGAGGTAGTTTCTGTACAACCATTATAATAATAGACATTCAATTCAATCTCCCAATTACCAGGTTCATCGAAAGTCATATTTTGTCTTCTAGAGTTATAATCAGGATAAATCTTTTGATTGGTATCTACATTTCTAAATGACCAATAATATGTTCCTGCATTTGTTACCTTAGGGTCAAAGTATAAAGAAGTACCTTGACATATTTCTGTTGGATTACTATAACTATTGATATTATCATGAAGCGTGAAGTCCCAATGAATATCTACAGGGTCCGGTTTTGTAGCTATTGTAATAGAAGTTGTATAATTATGAATACAATACTCTGGAGGAGTAACAGAAGGTATTGAAGATTGATTTTCTATAGTTAATGATACTTGTACTTCATCACCATAATCAATATTTAACCCTAAGAAATCAGGATGATTAACAATGTCCTCATTAATATTTTTCGTGATAATTATGGCAGTATCTAGACCTACAGTAATCTGCCAAACGTAATCACTATTATTATCGGCTCCTTTAGATCTATTTTTGATAAATATTTTATTGGGGTCGCATAAAACAGTAACTCCTAAATCAAAATAGGCTCTTGGTTTTAAAATAGTTACTTTTTTATAGGTCGGTTGTCCCTCACATCCATCTTGAACAACTTTTAACCCAACATTATATACTCCAGGCTCAAGGTGATCATAGGTTTGTGCACCCGTACGATTAGCAGAAGGAACCCAATTATCGCTTCCAAAATAATCCCATAAATAAGTCACTTCACTTTCATCTACCTCACCTAAATTAGAGGTATTTTTAAATTCGATGTAGGTTCCATTACAAAAATCAGGTCCGTTAAGTACTTCAAAATTTGCTGTAATAGATTGACTGACTTTTAGTTCTGTAGTAGTCGTTACTGAACATCCAGCATCAAATTCAAGAGTAAGTGTTATATCATAAGTGTCTGCTACTAAATTATTCATAGCAAACTTTTTTGATTGACTTGTAACTGTTTTACCTGTTTTTCTTCCTTTTGCTATCCAATTTCTACTATTAGAATTATCATTTAATGAAGCATTATTTTGTTCGAGCAAATAACTAATTTCTAAAGAATGAGGAGCACATGAGTTGACTACATCAATAATTTCAACTGAAATTGGATATGAAGTGATATCAATTTCTGTAACCACACATTCACCAGCATCATTGGAGACAAACTCAATAGTATGCACACCATAACCATTTAGATTAAATCTAGGGTTTGTTTCATTTTCAAAGAGTTTTTCAGTAGTACCTTTTATTCTCCAAAAGTAATTGCTGATTCCATGTAAATTGTTGATATATAAGTCAGTATAGAAGTCTTCAGTACAAAAGACTTTTCTAGAAGCAGTGATAAAGATATCAGAAAGTTCCATAGGAGGTACAGCAATTATTTGAGAAAAGCTGCAACTGTTACCTACATATGCAGTGACTGTTACGTTTTTAGTGAAATTACTTGAATTGGTAAAATTGTGAGTAATTTGATCGGGGTAGGTAGATGTTTCTTCTGTATATAATCCAAACTTCCATTTGACATCCTTATCATGTAAATTTTCAGGAAGGTTAGGAGTGAAGGTTACAGGGTAAAAAGCACAAAATGTTTCAGGTAATTCATACGAAAACATATTTGTTCCTACATCTAGAGCAACTGGAATATTTAGAGTTTGTGTACACCCTCCATAAGTAGCTGTTAGAGTTACCGTATATTGATCTCCATTAGAAATATCATAAAAGTGATTTACCTCAGCACCTTGCCCTGTGTTGCCATCTCCAAAATCCCATGCATAAGATACACCTGTAGTGACTGATTGTTGTGTTTCATCAAAAATAGCAGATGCTTTAAATGTTTGGTTAATTGATGTAGCACATGAAATGACTTCCATAGGGCTGACACTTGGTACAATCAATTCAGATATTGTAATGTATTCTTGAAGCTGAACAATCTCACAACCATTTGTAGTTGTACCTCTAATTGTAGCAATATACGGTTGATCTCTTGCTGCAAGAGGTCTTGATTTTTCGTTTTCAGATAATACCTGACCATTCAGAATAAATTGAACTGTTCCTAATTCAATTGAAGATTCTAAAGTAAAAAATACTTCTGTACCATCACATCCTTCAGTAGTACTTGCTTTAAAGTTTACTTCTGGAGATTTTGATATTTTTATAGTTGCTTCTAAAGATTTTGATGAACCTCCTTGGGTGAACGATGCAACAATTTTAAATGTTTTCTCATCATTTGTTTGGAAGGTATGAAAAGGATTTTTTTCAGTAGATGTATTACCATCTCCAAAGTCCCAAGATATGTTACTAATACTCCCCTTACCCTCATCATCTATATAAAAATAAGAATAATAAGTTTTACATCTATCTATGGTCTTATCAGTAATATCATCACCATCTTTAAAACCTTCACTCCCATTAGCCATAATTTTTTGAGCATTGGTGAGTTTAGGTAAGAAGATAAATAAGGAAAGAAGAAGTATGGTATTTAATAGTTTAATTTTCATCTTGTTAGTTTGCTTTATTATAAAGTTGGTAGAGGACAGTTGACTTGACTAGGATTATCTTTTTTAAGATTTCTTTTTTTGTAATAATTCGGAAAGAAATTGAAATCATAACGAATGGAGATTTCATGTGAATTTCCTTCTCCGACTTTAAGCCCACCTATTGGAAAATCGAAACTATAACCTATGGTTACTTTTTTTAGTTTAACTCCCGACATTAATACTATTGCATCATGATTAATTTTATCAGGATGATTATTTAGTTTCAATGGTAGGCCTCTGTACCATATACCGAATAGAAGAGGGTTGTAGTTTAAATTGGCACCTATACTAAGTTGATCACTAGTTCCTTGAGATTGATAATGCATCATCAAGGAAATGGTTTTATCATTATAATCTGCAATAGCACCTTTCCACCTATAAGTAAGAGGAATTTTATAGCCAGCATTAATACTATATCTTAAAGGAAGTATATCTATTCCGTTTTCAAGTCTAGAGATACTAGGTTGATTCATATGATAAAATGCAGCACCAACCCAAAAATGATCTGTGTAATACATAATGCCAGATGAAATATCAGGATATATTTTATTCTGATCAGAAAGTTTATCTGCAGTAGATCCGTTTATGTTACCATTATTATCAATTTGATCATCAAAAACTAGTTGATTAAAACCCAATGAAGACTGTTGGATGCCGGCTTGTAATCCTAGACTAAGATTGTGTTTTTTGTTTATTTTTAAATGGTAAGCTCCTGAAATATTAAAGGTAAAACGACTCATTGTTGGTCCTGAGGACACACCGAGTAGGTCTTGATGAGCTAAAATACCCAATCCAATATTTTTTTTAGGAATAGGGGTATCAAAGGATGCCATAAAGGTATTGTAATTTAATGGAACACCTATCCATTGATTACGGTAATTAATATTTGCTCTACCGTCTCCTCCTGTACCAGCAAGAGAGGGATTTAGATAGAGAGGGGAGGCATAAAATTGAGATAACTGAGCATCTTGTGCATGTAAAAAATTAAGAATAGATGTAGTCAGTATCACAATTTGTACCCAAACAAATAAGTGAAGAGGTTTAGAAAACATAAGTTTGATTGTCACCAGAGTAATAGTTTGCAATATTTCAAAAATACATATTTTTTTTGATTTTTATTTATATTAATTAATAATTCAAAGCAGATAAAAAAAAGAGCTAGTGAATTGAATCACTAGCTCTTTTTGAGAATCTTTAAGTATTACTTATTTCAATTAATATCTTATCATTCCTTCGAAAGTACTACTTATGTTATTCGGAACTAACTGCCCTCTCATCTTTAATTGACCGTTACTGAATACACCATTTACTGTGGCATTACAGAAGTTACCGGTTCCATCTAAATCATAAGTTACACGTGCAGTTAACACTGAGCCCATAATATTAAACTCCACTCTTGTACGTCCAGTTTTTTCATCTTTTTTTACTTTCCAGTCGCTAATACGGCCATCAACAGTAATACCGCCAACACCATTCCAACCTACAAGGTGTGCAGAACCAATTTGCAGTACACCAGTATTACCTTCTACTTTTAAGAAGTTGATATTAGATTGTACGTTCACCGTTCTTCCTTTACGGTCATATAATTGTGTTGCTTCTAGTACAAAAGACTGACTATCTATAGCCACTTGAGCTTGTTGATTAACTAATTTTTCAAAAGCTTCTCTTTCTGCTTTCTTTTGTTCTTTAGCTTTACGTTTTTGTTCTTTTTTTAATGCTTTTTGTTCTTTTTTAGATAAAGTTGTATCCTGAACAATATTGATAGCACTTGCGCTTAAACTAATTGCCATCACTAATATGATGGACATCACGAATTTATATAGGATATTCTTTTTCATAGCGTAAATAGATTATGTATTCGTTTTATTGAACTACAATTGTTTTAACGGAGAATCACTTTTAAAAAATGATAATTTTGAAAAAATAAAGTTAATTTGATGTTAAACAATTATTCTATTACCAAATACTCTAATTTTAATATAGGTTATTATAAAAATAATGATATGAGAATTTTAAATCTTACATCACTAAACTTTCGAAATGAATGCTATTACAAAAATAAGCTTTTTATTGAAGTAGCCAAATCAATAACAAAGTCAATCTAATGAATGAATTAATAATATTTTTTTCAATTTTTTTTCGTTTATAACTTCTTCAAACTCTTAATTATACACATTTGTGTAACTATCTGCATTTTTTGTAACTTATTGTATATTAAATAATTAAATTATTAATTTGTAGTGTTGTAAAACAAAAAAAGAAACGAAATATTAAAGACTTTAATAATTCATTAAATAAAAAATAAAATGGATAATTCATTAAATACCTACCCTAAAACATTTTCTCATATTGGAATTACTGTTCCTAATATCGAAGAAGCAGTAAAGTTTTATACTGAAGTATTAGGCTTCTATGTCATTATGGAACCTACAGTAGTAAAAAAAGAGAGTGAAACTGCTATTGGTGTGATGTGTATCGATGTTTTTGGAGAAGATTGGGATACTTTTAGAATCGCTCACTTATCAACAGGAGACAAAATTGGCTTTGAGTTGTTCGAATTTCCAGAAAGCAAAGATTTAAAACCAAATTTTGAACCTTTTAGATCAGGATTATTTCACTTTTCAATTCAAGATCCTGATGTTGAAGGTTTGGTACAAAAAATTGTAGATGCAGGTGGTAAGCAACGTATGCCAATTAGAGAATATTACCCTGGAGAAAAACCTTACAGAATGTGTTATGTTGAGGATCCGTTTGGAACTGTTTTCGAAATTTACTCTCATTCATATGAATTACACTATTCTGCCGGAGCATATAAGTAATGTTTTTTAGCAAATTCTTGTCCCCATTTGTTTAATTCAAGAACAATGGGGATAAGTGTTTTACCCACTTCTGTAAGTTCATATTCTACCTTTGGCGGTGTTACAGGGTACACTTTTCTTTTAACAAGTTGGTCTTTTTCTAACGCTCTAATAGAATAAGTAAACATTCTGTTAGATATATCAGTAATACTTTTTTGTAATTCTCCTGAACGTTGTGGTCCATCTTTTAAATGATAGATAATTAAACTTTTATATTTATCGCCTATCAATTGTAGAGCAAAAGCCAATGAACAATTAAACTCTTTATCGTTGTATTTAATGAGGTTTTTAGAATGATCTTCCATATTGATATTTAAATCTAAGACATCATTTAGAAAAATGAAAATATATAATATCAACTGATATTTTGTATTTATAGTACGTATTGAACCACTTATAAGTTATTGGATTTTACATTAAAAAAAATGGTAAAAATACTGCAGGTTTCTATTTTATTTAACATGAGATTTGGATTAGTTCTACCTATTCATTTCCATTTATTAAAAATTATCAATAACATTGTAAGCAAACTTTTACTTAAACCGTGAACATTTGAACTTGAAAAAGTTAGTCAATGATTTTTTAGTTAATGTAAATCAGAATTGGAGAGCATAGTCTAAACTATGTGATGAAGTTCTAGAAATCACTACCCTAAAAAAGAGAGACTAAATTTTCTGTTCTCAATGGACAATTACTTAATTATTATATAATCTTTATTTTTTTTCTGAAGAACTAAAGATTACGAAGCAAATTATTTACGAAACAAACAACAATGAAATGAGTAAACGAATTTTTGTTATGGGTAGTGCCAATATTGATTTGGTCGCTAAAATTGACAGATTACCATTACCTGGCGAGACAATTATTGGTAATGATTTTTTCCAGAATCAAGGAGGTAAAGGAGCCAATCAAGCAGTAGCCGCCGCACGTTTAGGTGGAGAGGTAACTTTTGTAGCCAATGTAGGACAAGATGCACATGGAGAAATGGCCATTAATTCCTATATCAAAGAAGGTATGGTAACTAAGTACATAAGAACCGTAGAAAAACCAACAGGCGTTGCTTTAATAACAGTGGATACTGCTGCAGAAAATAGTATTGTTGTTATTCCGGGAGCCAATGCAACATTAAATGAGTCGGATATAGATAAAACTTTAGGGGAGATTGATGAAAATACTATTGTTTTATTACAGTTAGAATCACCTATTCCAACAGTAGAATATGCTATTAATAAGTGTAAGTCCAATGGGGCAACTGTTGTCTTAAATCCTGCACCCGCAAAAGAGCTACAAAAGCAGACATTACAATCTGTAGATATAATAACTCCCAATGAAACAGAATTGACCCTACTAACTGGGGTTGAAATTAAAGACGAAACAAGTTTTCAAACAGCAGTAGATCAACTTCATCATCAAGGGGTAGAAACCATCATTGTTACCCTAGGAGCGCAAGGATGTTATCTATCATCGCCAAATATTAAGCAACATTTTAAATTTAAAAGTAGATGCTATTGATACTACAGCAGCAGGAGATGTATTTAATGGAGCTTTAGTGGCTCATTATTCTTCTTCCAATAATTTAATTGATAGTATCCAATTTGCTATTGTAGCATCCGCAAAGTCAGTCACCAAATTAGGTGCACAAGATTCTATTCCAACTTTAGCAGAACTTTAAAACCAAGTAAATATGTTTATTGTAGAAAATTATTCGCTGGCAGTGTGCTTTTGTATTATTACAATGCTCTGTTGGGGATCGTGGGCGAATACGCAAAAATTAGCCAGCAAGCAATGGGATTTTAAGCTATTTTACTGGGATTACACTATAGGAATTATACTCATTTCTTTACTGTTATCCTTCACTTTAGGTTCTTATGGTGAAGACGGAAGAGGTTTTATAGATGATTTACTTATTGCTGATACTTCTAGTTATAAAAATGCTTTAATCGGTGGAATTATCTTCAATTTGGCTAACTTATTATTAGTCATCGCAATTGATATTGCAGGAATGTCTGTCGCTTTTCCTTTAGGTATAGGACTAGCTTTGGTGATAGGCGTTTTAGATAACTACATGAAAGATCCATCTGCCAATAAGTTTTTGATTTTTTCAGGATTAATTTTAGTGGCCTTGGCGATTATTCTAAATGCCGTTGCTTATAAGAAATTACCAAATCAGAAGAAGAAAAGCACCAAAGGAATTGCACTAGCCTTATTAGCGGGTATTCTGATGGGATTCTTTTATGGTTTTGTAGCCGAATCTATGTCTTTTGATTTTGTACATCCTGCCGAGGGGAAATTTACTCCTTACTCTGCTCTATTCATCTTTTCAATAGGGATTTTCCTTTCGAACTTTATTTGGAATACCATAAATATGTATTGGCCAATAGTTGGAGAGAAAACATCATTTACAGCCTATTTTAAACAAGGAACTTTTAAAATTCATGCTATTGGAATTTTAGGAGGATTAATATGGGGATTAGGTATGGGGTTAAACCTCTTGTCATCAGAAGTAGCAAGCCCTGCCGTTTCTTATGGCTTAGGACAAGGAGCAACTATGGTAGCTGCATTTTGGGGAGTGGTGATTTGGAAAGAATTTAAATCTGCACCCAAAGGCACAAATAAAATAATTTCATTAATGTTTATCCTATTTATAGTGGGTTTAGGGTTAATTGTCTATTCAAAGATTTGAATAGTTTCAAATAATGAATGATTATATTCCTTAAGTGGAATAGAACAAAAAAGGCTGTCTCATCAAAAATGAGACAGCCTTTTCTATACTTCAAAAGTACATTTGAATTAGCTATTCAATAACTCATCTAAAGTTTTAATAGCCATTGCTTTATTTTTAGCAGGTTGTGATCCTTCTTCTACTTCTACAGTAGATAGAAAGGTAGATACTTTACCGGCAATATCCTTAACGTTTTCTGCAGGTAGGTTCATCCCTTGTAACATCATGAAGGCGCTTTGCATCATTTGAGCAATTTGATTTTCGTCTTCTGTAGTATTAATGGCATTCGCAAACTGCATTGCGATCATATTTTCGTCCATGGCATTATTTGGTTGATAATTTTGATGAACAAATGTATGGAATTTATCCTAATTCAGTTTCTTCTGTCTTTGATTTTAAACCAAAAAAACGGCGAACTTCTCTTTTTATTACCACCTTTTGATATAGAAAATAATCTTTTGATGCTTTGTAAAGCAGTTTATCGGTTTTAAACTGTGTTTGTAATAAGAAAGCAAAACCTATATAGGGTACTGCTGACCAATAAGCCCCCAACCAACTAATCTGCTTTTTTAGACGATATTTTATAAATATGGCCTTTAATGTGGCATTTACTATCAAGAAAATAAGTGGTATAGCAGTAATCCAACTAGCCTCACCTTGTACTACTGAATAGCCAAGGGCAGCTGGAATTAAAAAGTTATCGATCCAAACTGCTACAAAGCTCCAAACAATCAATATATACCCCACACGAAAAACCTTAGAGATGTCTTTCCCTAAGCTATGTTCGATCAAATAATCAATTTGATCTTGGTCGTATTTCTGATTTTTCTGAACGAAATTACAGAAATTATCCCGTGCACATTCACAGTGTTCTTCAAAGTTTTTCATGTCATCAATAGCTAGGTTTTCTTCTTCTATTGTTAAGTTAGGCGAAGACATATTTATCAAGGTTGTAGGTGTCGTTAATATTGGTTTTACTAAAATAATAGGTTATCGTTATCAATCCAACCCTTTTGTTCTTTAACCCAGTTCATTAAGGATTCATGTATAGAAGACCTCATCAAAATGGATGGATTACCAAAAAAGATCATTTGTTGTTTTGCACGAGTAATGGCCACATTTAATTTGCGATCCACTTTACTATCAGCGGTTAAACTAATCATACCTTCCAATTGGAATGGAGTATTGGCACAGAAAGAGATCAAAATTACTTCTCTTTGAGAACCTTGATAACGCTCTACGGTATCAATACTTAATAAGTGAGCATCTTCAAACCCTGCTTCTTCTAAAGCCTGACGGATAGCGGCAATTTGATTTCGATATGGGGCGATAATTCCCAACGTTTTATCAATATCGAAACTACCTTTTTGTTCTAAATATCTCTTTTTGGTCGCAATAGCCACCTGTGCAATTTTTCTTGCTTCTTCCATATTGATCTTGTCAGAAGAAGCTGTATTTCTACCATGAGTAGGGAAGAATAGTAGACGGTGTTCGATTAATAGTTGTTCTAAAGCAGATTGATGCGATCGTTTTTCCCACTCAAAAGAAGCACTTTGCCAAGGAAGTGGAACAGTAGTAAGGTTACCCTGATAGAAATGTTGATTGGCAAAATCCCCCAATAGTTCGTGCATACGACCTTGGTTCTTTAAACGATCAAATGCCCAATGCCAATTGTTTTGTTGGCATAAAGCATAAATACGTTCAAAGTAAGCTGTTCTTCTATCGGTAAGCCCAATAGGTTTTAATTCTTCAAAATCTATTTCTGATAAAATAGGATCTTGCTGTGTGATGGCTGGTAATTGTTTCTGATCGCCTATCAATACAAAACGATTGACTTTAGTAAGTAAACTTACAATTTGAGGTTCCAGAATTTGAGAAGCCTCATCGATAATCGCCATATCGAATTGTTTGATTTTGAACAGGGAAGACCTTCCAGCAATAGAAGCCAATGTCGAAACAAAAATTCTATGCTGATCGATACCATTTTTCAATAACTTTCTATTGTTTGCATTTTGTGCTAATTGATGCATCAAAGAGCTTTTCCATTGTGGAGAACAGGAATGTTCTGACCCAATTCTTAGAAATTTTCTACCATCTTCTAGAGGTGTTTCAATAGCTTCATCCAATGCTTCACAAATTTCATCAACCGCACGATTGGTATAAGCTACAAATAGAATATTTCTAGTCTTATCCGTTTTATGAAGAATGTGAGCCAGGTTTTTTAACATTCGAGATGTTTTACCAGTACCCGGAGGTCCTACAACTAAACAGTAATCTTCCGTAGACAAGGCCTTAGCTAATGTAGAAAGTTCTGTTTTGTTTAAGTTTTTATCTTGAGCAAGCGATTTTACTTCCTCATGAGTATACATCTTATCAGGATATTTAGGAGGATTCAACCCCAATAAACGCTCTTTCTTTTCTTTATTTTGCCAACTGATAAAATTGAAAATACCTCTATACATCGAATTAAAAGATGCTTCCATAAAATCCCCTTCCAACGCCCATTTGGTGGGTGCATCATATATTTCTGAATTTCTTTGTCGGTGTCTTAATTGTACTCTTACCTCGCTATTTGATATAAAAGTGATTGTACCTCTATTAATTTGCCCTTGAGTAGGAATAGTATCGGCACTATTTCTTGGGTAAATCGTGACGATATCACCCACTCTAAAATTCACAAATGCATTTTCAGCATTGGTACGTTTAAAAATGATTTCAGGAGTAGGTTCATTGGCGTAATTTTCGGCTACCTCTAAATCAAAGAAAATCTTAAAACTATCTTTTTTGTCTTCAAAATCATCTTTCCACAGAGCTGCAGCTCCCTGATTAAAAATAGTATCACCTACCTTAGAAAGTTGCTGTTCTTTAGAAATAAAGCTAGTAAATGCATAGAGATAAGCTTTCTCCATTCGGTTTAACCCTTTTAGGTTTCGGATAAACTCATTTACCTCTGTTTTTATAAACGGTGGAGCCCCCGCAAAGGCAGGTTCATTTAACTGACAAATAACTTTATGTACTTCTTGCAAAGTTTCTGCTTTCGATAATTTTAATTCGTTTAAAACGATTTCATTTCTCGTAAGCAAAATGCTTTGTTCCATCTTCAAAGTGTAGGTGTCAAATCTTAAGGGCGACTGTATAGTTTTCGAATAGAAAATGTACGGGAACACTTGTTGACTCTCTACATTGTAAGCATCTCTTAAAATCATCTGATACATCAAGGTTTGTACTTGATGATTGATCCATAACCCTGAATTACCAAAACCTGTCTGAGGAGCAGATCCTGATTTTAATTCTACAATTCTAAATTCTTTTTGCTGCTGATTGATGTGAAGTAAATCCAATCGACCTTGCAACCCATATTTAGGAGAGTAAAAGGAAGGTTCGATAATACAACCGTCTTTATATATATTTTGCTGTAGAAAATCTTCTTTGATTGTTCTTTTTATGTTATTGAACTGATCTTCTGCTTTTTTCATGAACTCATTAAATCCCTCTCGAGTTTGAAGTTCATCTAATGTTATGTATTCTAAAGGACTAGATTTAAAGGTTTTAGTAAAGACCTCTCTAAAATCTAAAATATCAGTATCCTCCACATGAATTGCCTCATCTAAAAAATAGTTGGCCACATTTCCCAACAACATAGCCGATGAACTTTTTGAGGTTGAAAACTTTTTCAAAAGGTGCATCAAAGGGATGGTGGTATTTCTACTGAAACATTCAGCGACAGCGGTCACATCAATGAGGTAATCAGGCTCTAAAACAAAATGTTGAGGAGAAACACTATCATCTTCTTCCATACGGGCATTGATAAGGATTAGCTGAGCATTTTCCCACAACTTATGGATAAACGAAGTATAAATATCATTGTAACCTTGTACATTAAAACGTACTTCTAAAGGGGCAGTGGTTTCATTATCTTCATCATCTTCTAAACAAAGGATGCGATTGTTTTCGATGTCAATTTTTAAAACTTCCACCTTTAAAACCTCTATAGTATTTTCTCTATGCTTATTGACTAATTCTTCAGAAGGTAATTCTGGTAGAAGCTGATCTAATTTTTCAGGAACGATAACACCATGCACTTCTTTTACCAATTCGGCAACACCTCTTGCGGCAAACTGAACATCATGCGTAGAAATAAATTTGGTAGATCTTTTAGACTGCCTATCGTTGATACGGATTTTTTGTAATCGCCAACTTAATAAGGGACGTAATTTTCTTTTCTGACTAATAAAGGCAATCCTAGAAAATAGGCTAGATAAAAGTACTTTTTCTCCTTTAGTTTCCTCTTTACAAACCCATTCAAGTAATTCTTTTATTTTATGATGCTTTTCTAGATTTGAGTAAGAATCGTCGTGAATCGTTTGATCTATATATTGATAAAAATCTTCCGCTTTGAGCATGATTTGTAATAATTTGAAAAAAATATAGTGAAGAAAGGAACTTTTTTTACCTACTTCTTAATCGTATGATTTGATCTCTTGTAAAAATAGATTAGATGTTTGCATTATTCAAATAAGGTGATTAGATCTTTGAAAAAATAGGTTAAATTAGAATAGAACCTGATGAACTACCTTTCTTCGCTACTTTAATCACAACATCAGGTAACTGTTTTATAACCCAAATACTTGTAAAATCAATCTTGACTTTAGCCTATTCTAAAGTGAACTATTTATAACTATGAATATAATCTACCGATTAAAGGACTATAAATTTATTATAGTTTTATTGTCCTTAATTACCTCATTGTATGCTTGTGGACCAACCCTAGATGAAATAGTTGTACCACCTATTGAAAATTATAAGGTAGGAGTACCTATTCTTGATGGTGATATTTCATTTACAGATCTAATTCCAGAAGATGAATTATCTGATTTAGAAATTGCTGATGATAGTTCGATGTATTTTGAATTTGATACTGCTATAGTCATCGCCACAACAGATGATTTAGTAGGTGCTTTTGGTAGTGGGGGAACGGATGATTTCTTTAGTGTTGATTTTCCAAACCCAATTACTGGAGTGAGTTTACCAATACCAAGTCAAGGAGTAACATTGAAATTTACGTCAGATGCTTCTACCTGTACGTCAACTCCCTTGCCATGCGTAGAATTACAAAACGACGTATCTCAAGTAAGCTATATACGGTTTATGCAAGGTACTATGGATGTAGATTATAATGTGAACGCTGGAGAAACCTTTACTATGGTTTTAAGTAATATTACAGGACCAAATGGGGAAACCTCCTTAACAGTAACTCAAGGTTCTTCTCAAACTTCAGCGAGTATTAGTCTTGTAAATGTTGAATTTCAATTATCAGATACACCTACTTTAACAATGTCTGTGACAGATGCTTCTGGAAACCCATCAAGCAGTGGTACCTTAACAGATATAGGTATGTCTACTGATAACAATGCAGATAGGTTAAGAGTATTATTTCCTTCAGGTCTAAGTTCTGCCGGTTTTGATATTCCACAAGAATCCATTGAAACAGATTATCTAACAGAAATTTTCCCCGATGGAGCAGAGATCACCTTCCAAGATCCTTTAATTAATTTTGATTTTGATAATCCAATAGGAACGGGCGTATCGATCGATCTTTCTGTAAACGGAGGAGTAGAAGCAGTGACTCCTAATGGTAACTTACCGCTATCTTTTACAGGTAGTATTGCAGATACAGGTACAGTTAGCCAGTGTTCTCAAATAATTACCGTAGCAGCTGCCACCGATTTTGATAACGCTGCACGTACCAATAAGTTTATGTGTAATGCTTCCAACATAATGAGTAACCGACCTACAGAAATGAGGTTTGCCGGTAGAGCTAATTATAATGTGGGTGCTGGAGATGAAGTTTTCTTTACAAATGACGACAGTGTAAAGGCTTATTTCACCACAAGGATACCTTTACATATTGGTTTCTCAGGAATGACTTATACAAGTGGATCAGACTTAAATCTTGATTTTTCATCAGAATTAGATGATGTAAATTCTGCTATTTTACGATCAAAAGTAGACAATGGATTGCCAGTAGATGGAACGCTAAAATTCTATATTAAGAATAGAGAAAGAGGGCGTACAATAGACTCTATTATTGTCAATGGCAACCAAGATGGACAACAAGTAATTAAATCAGCCATTGTGGATGATAATGGTGTGGTGATAGAAAGTAAAGAACAATATCTAGAAACTCAATTAACTGGAGATCAAGTAAGAACATTATTAAATGCAGGGTATTTAGATATATCCTTTGATTTAGTAGGTGATGCAGATTCGACAACAGATTACCCTGATCCAGTGCTCATTAAGAAAAATCAAAGAATGAATTTACAGATGGGGCTACTACTTGATGCTACTGTTGACTTAAATGGTAGTAATTAAGTTTTGGTTGATGTTATAGAACTTGAATTATGAAACCTAACCTTATGAAAAATATTAAAGCTATATATATCACCATCTCACTCTTATTTCTTTCTTTGATGGTGATGGGACAACAAGTAAATACGATGTATTTTATGAATAGTGTCCCGCAAAGTGCAAGATTAAATCCTGGTAAACAATCCGAAAATAAATGGGCAATTGCTATTCCTGTTTCCAATATGTCTTTGCATAGTTACACAGGAATCAGCCTAAGCGATGTTACCTATAGGTCCAACGATTCTACTTTTTTAGATATTGATGGGTTATTAGGTCAGCTAGATAATGATAATAATGAATTGACAGCTTTGTCTACTCAATTGTTCGGACTGTATTATCAAAAACATAAATTTGGCTTCAACTTTAGAGTGAATTATACAACCATACAACATATGACCTATACCAAGGGTCTTTTAAACACTGTGCTAAGAGGGCCAGCATCTCCAGAAGTTTTTGGACAGCAACAAAAGTTAGAATCCGTTGTAGATGCTGTGGCCTTTGCAGATGTATCCTTAGGAGGTAATTATAGAATCAATGATAAATTGGTTATTGGTACGTCTGTTAAAGTACTTTTCGGAACACATAATGTTGAAGCAAAAATTAATGGAAATATTTATCAAGAAGATGAAGCTAATTTAGGTTTGGTTGTCAATGGTAATGTAGATGTATCTTCTAATGGTTTGGGTGATATTGTAGATGAGGAAGGGAATTTAGATTTGCAGTCCGATGATTTAACAAAATCATTTACCTCATTTGATAATATAGGTTTTGCTTTTGATTTTGGAGCCACATATCAATTCAGTGATAAGTTAACTTTTGAAGCATCTGCTATTAACCTTGGTGCGATCTATTGGAAAGAAGAAAATCAAAATAATTATGAAGCTCCACTTCAAGATGTATCATTTGATGGTATGGACCCTGTAAGTTTAATTAACGGAGAAACAGATAATGTTTTCCCTTCTCTAACCGATACTATATCCTTTAATGATTTAGAAAGAACAAAACCAGACAATACAGTTTTACCTGCTAGTTTTAATCTTGCAGCTACTTATGAATTCTGGGACAGAGCGACAGCAGGTGCCTTATTTTCACAGACATTCTACAAAGGAGAATATTACCCAAGTGTTACAGTTTCTGTGGATAAGCAATTTGGAAAATGGTTTGGATTAGGAGTGAGTTATACTGGAAATAAATATAAAGGTTTTAACCTTGGAGGAATGATTTCGGTAGGATTTCCTGGTTTCCAATTATATGTTTTGTCTGATAATATCATTACTGCTGCAATGGATTACAGTAAAGTAAATGGAGGTAATCTAAGGTTTGGTATCAATTTACCTTTTGGTAAGGTGAAAAATGATGATGTTCCAGCTTCATTACAGAAAAGAATCGATAATAATTAATACAAGATCATAAATAGAAATCAATTCATATTAAGATATACGGATGCTTGTCATCTATAAACAACTACTAATACTAAAAATGCCGATCATATTGATCGGCATTTCTTTTTATGGTAAATAGTATTATTTACTACTACAATATTCTATTACGGCCTCTCTAATGTGAGTGAATGTCTCCGTTAATAATTCTTCGTTTTCCTCAAGTAGTGTGACTCTAAATCCAACTAAATCAGAGCAAAAAGAAGAAATAGGAACAACACATACACCTTTGGAAGCTAGTAAATTATAAACAAATTGTTTGTCCAACGGCATGTCTTCACTTACCCAATCATCACGAAGTGCTTTAAACTTAGGATCATCAATAGTTAAAGATTGCCCTTGTTTAAGCACACCTTCTTTAAAAATAATAGTATTGTAAAAAGCACCATACGTTTTATTAAAAGTAAGCTGAGGTAAATCGCCTAATAAAGAAGCTATTATTTCTGCTCTTTTACCTATGGCTTTATTCGCTTCCATTCGGTAAGGTAAATACCTTGGATCTTTCATAATCCTAGGAATGGCCATTTGAGGTAACTTGGTAGAACACACCTCAATCATTTTTGCATTATCTAATGTCTGACAAAGTGCATTGAACTGTGGATCACTCTCCTTATTGTAATATTCCATCCATCCACATCGAGAACCTGGCCATGGAAACTCTTTAGAAATTCCTTTTAAAGCAATACCAGGTACATCTTTAATGTATTCTGCTAATCGAATAGCTTCTGCACCATTATAGGTTACATTGGCATAGATTTCATCGGATACTAAGAATAGGTTAAATTCTTTGGCAATTTCCACAAATCGATCTAGAATTGATTTTGGATAAACCATTCCTGTAGGGTTATCTGGGTTGATAATCAGAATACCTACAATATTTGGGTTGTACTTGATCTTTAAATAAAGGTCTTCCATATCTGGATACCAATTGTTTTCAGGATCAAGTTTATAAGTTAATGGAGTAGTGTTGGCGTGGGCGGCTTCAGCAGAAGAATGAGTAGAGTAAGCAGGTGATGGCCCGATAATACGGGAAGTAGGTACCAAAAATTGATACAATTTAGAAATGGCATCACCAAGGCCATTAAAAAATAAGATATCTTCGGCAGTGATCTGAACACCGTTAAGTGTATTGGTTTTTTGTGCTAAAAACTCTCTTGTTTCTAAGACACCTTTAGAATGACAATACCCAAAAGTAGAGTTTTCTTGTATCAAACCACTAATAATTTCAAGCATCCAATCAGGCATAGAGGCATTCTTTTGAATAGGATCACCAATATTTTCCCAATAGATTTTCTTTCCTTCTTTCTGAAGGATTTCTGCTTTTTTTACAATTCCTCGGATTTCGTAACTTAATTCGTTAGCGCCATCCCTTAATAATTTTTTTCTCATCACTGAAAATTAAAAACTTACCCGCCAAAGTAAGAGCCTTAAAAAATGATACAACCTACAATACATCTTAAAAGATAAAAACATCAAAACGGAAGGATATGAGCTCCTTTAGGTTTGATGTGTTCTATAATCTGATAAATGAAGTAGATGTGGTATTCAAAATTGGGTGATGTTAATGAGAATATCAAAAAAATGAGGTTAAAGTTGTTCAACTTACTAACAAACTGATAATAAAATGTGATATTAATAATAATAGTTGACTTCATTAGTTCAGATGACATTCGGTTAGAAGCACTTTTTTTGAAGAAGGTTACATCTAGTTCAAGTTTTATGAAATAGCAAAAAACAAAGTCAATTAAAATCTTTAAAACCGAATTTTTAATTTAATATTATGTAATTTTACATAAGAAGAAATTACACACATAGGTAACATTAACTCGACCAAAAACTTTTATGGTAATCCACGATAAAATTCAAGCTTTAATCAATAGTAGTAATTATATCTCAAGAGATCTTTCTTGGTTACAATTCAATTATAGAGTACTTGCACAGGCTCAAATGCCTTCTCGTACTGTTTTTGAACGACTGAAATTTTTAGCCATAACAGCTTCTAATTTTGATGAATTCTTTATGATTAGAATTGGGTCGTTGTATAATTACCTTGATTTTGGAAAAAGAAGATTGGATTATTCTGGGTTAAGAGAAGATCAGTTCAAGGAAAAATTATTTGCTGATGTACATGATTTTACCAAAAAACAATTTGACCTTGTTTTAAAAGAACTCTCTCCGCAATTTGAAGATAATGGTTTCCAAATTTTAAATGTAAGCGATTTAACACCTACTGAAGAGGGGTTTGTGAAAAACTATTTTGAAAAAATGGTCTTTCCTATGCTTACTCCAATGGTCTATGATACCTATCATGCTTTCCCAGTATTAAATAACCTTTTGACAATACTAGGAGTAGTAACCAACAATAAAAAAGAAGAAACAGGAAATAGACGAAAAATTTCATTCGTTCAAATCCCGAAGAATCTTCCCAAATTTTATCAAATAGAAAGAGAAGATTATTGGGTATTTATTCCTATAGAAAATATTATTGAGTCTTATATTTCTCATTTGTTTAGAAATGTAGAAATCGAATCAGTAGACACATTCAGAATTACTAGAAATGGTGATTTTACTTTGGACGAAAGTGATGATGTTGACACTGATTTCTTAAATGAATTAAAAGCCAAACTAAGAACTCGTAAAACAGGTAGAGTAGTGAGGATGGAAATTACAGACAATCCAAACCCACTCTTAAAAGAAACCTTGATTGAGAAATTTGATATTAGTGATGTCAATATTTTTGAATCACCGGTATTCTTAGATTTTACTAGACTTTGGCAAATCGTAGGTCATAAAGCGTTTGCTTACCTTCAGCCTCCTTCTCCTAATTATGCTACTCCTGTGGCAGTTCAATCTTTTAAAAGAGGAGATAGTGATAATATTTTTCATCGTCTAAAAAAGCAAGATATTCTGTTGCATCACCCTTACAATAGTCCTGACCACATGTTAGAATTATTGGAACAAGCCGCAGACGATCCTAAGGTAATGGCTATTAAAATGACCATTTATCGTTTGGCGAAAGATTCTAGGGTAACAAAAGCATTACTTAGAGCCGTTGAAAATGGTAAACAAGTATCAGCGTTATTTGAGGTGAAAGCTCGTTTTGATGAAGAAAATAATTTGATTGAGGCCAAAAGATTACAAGAGGCAGGGTGCTTCGTTATTTATGGTGTCTCAGCTGTTAAAACTCACACTAAATTAATGTTGGTGGTTAGAAACGAGTCGGATAAGGTGAGGAGATATGTTCATCTTGGTTCTGGTAACTATAATGAATCTACAGCTAAGCTTTATACTGATATTGGCTTGATTACCACGAATGATGCTTACGGTGAAGATGTTTCTGAGTTCTTTAATGCCATCACAGGGCACTCTCAACCAAAACGATACAACAAACTCTTGACTGCCCCTAGGCAAATGAGAAAAGGGTTTATTGATCTAATCGAACAAGAGGTGAAAAATGCTAAGGATGGTCTTTCATCTGGAATTGTAATCAAAGTCAACTCTTTACAAGATGATAAACTGATGGATGCCTTATATGCAGCATCTCAAGCTGGGGTACCTATCCGATTAATAATTCGTGGTATTTGCTGTATTCGTCCAGGAAGAAAAGGATTAAGTGAGAACATTGAAGTAAAATCAATAGTTGGAGATTATTTAGAACATACTCGTCTGTTTTATTTCCATAATGAAGGAGAACCAATTATTTATGGTGGTTCTGCAGATGCTATGACAAGATCTTTCGATAGAAGAATTGAATCTCAATTTGAAATAGTAGATCCGCTTTGTAAAAAAGAAGCGATCAATATCTTAGATTATAATTTAAAGGATAACATCAATAGCTTTGTGATGAATGAAGATGGTTCTTATTCTAAAATGACAAGAGAAAATGGTGAAAAGCCATTTGATGTATTCAAAGAGTTTTATAATGTAACTCAGAAGATCGTCAACAAAGCGAAAATTTTCTAAATTATTTGTCAAAATATATACCTGAGTTTTAGGAGAAAATCATCTTGTTAAACTCAGGTAACTTTCCAGAGTTTGTCTCTGGTTTTTTTTACTCAAAATTTATTTCATTGATTATGGACAGGATTGTCAAACAACTTCTACCAAAAATTTCTGGATATTGTTCTTACCAAGATCGTTGTCGTCAAGATATTATAAAACGATTGGAAAAATGGGAGTGTCCCGAGGAACATTGGGAGACAATTTTAGAGTGGCTAAGAGATAATAAGTTTTGGAACGAAGAAAGGTTTGCAGCGTCTTTTGTGAGAGGCAAGTTCCGAGGAAATAAATGGGGCAAAAGAAAAATATCAATGGCCTTGTATCAAAAAGGTATTGATCAGGAAATGGGGAAAAAAGCCATGGAAACAGAAATTCCTGAACAAGAATATTATGATATGGCATTAAAACTAGCACTAAAAAAGTTAGAGCAACTTCTTTCTAAAGAAGACCAAAAACATATTCTAAAAGGTAAGACACTTCAATATTTAGCAGGTAAAGGTTTCGAACCTGAAATCTGTTATAATGCAGCAGAAGATGCTATTTATGAATTGATAGAAAAAAACTAGAAGTATAGGGAAGTTAATCTTAGTACCAAATACTTACTCTATCCTTTTCTGGTCTCCACATACCATTCCCTTCTTTTACATCAAATGCTTTGTAAAAACCTTCAAAGTTAGATAAAGGCCCATTTACTCTGTATTCTCCCGGTGCATGAGATTCAGTCACAAGCTTATCTCTAAGTACTTCAATTCGTGTTTTAGATCTCCATACTTTAGCCCATGATAGGAAAAAACGTTGTTCAGGAGTAAACCCATCGATCTTATTGTGCTGTTTATTGAAAGCACTAAATGTATTATAAGCTAATGATAAACCACTTAAATCTGCTATGTTTTCATTTAATGTAAGTTGCCCATTTACAAAATAACCAGGAAGAGGTTCGTATTTATTGTATTGGTTGATAAGAATACGAGTTCTTTGGTTAAACTTGATATAGTCCTTTTGAGTCCACCAATTGATTGGATCACCATTTTCATTGTATTGTCTTCCTATATCATCAAATCCATGAGTAATTTCGTGTGCTATAACTGCACCAATAGCCCCATAATTGATAGCATCATCGGCATTAGGAGTATAAAAAGGAGGCTGTAATATACCTGCTGCTATAACAAACTCATTATTTAAAGTGTTGTAATAAGCATTGACAGATTGAGGAGGTATAATCCATCGGTTTTTATCAACTGGAGCTCCTAAAGAAGCTACTTTTTGATGAAATGACCATTCATTTACCTTAAAGATATTAGACAAATAATCGTCTGTTAATTCTAAAGAAGTATAAGAAGGGAATTGTTCTGGATATCCTATTTTCATATGCAATCCTTTCAACTTCAACTTTGCAATTTTTAAAGCTTCAGGAGACATCCACGAGACATTATTTAGTCGTTTTTCTGCCGTGCTGAGAATATTATTGATTAGGGATTCTACTTGTTGTTTTTCAACAGTAGAAAATTGATTTTCTATATAAATTTCACCAACAGCAAACCCAAGCGCTTTATTGGTTTCTTTCAGTACTCTTTTCCATCGAGGAGGCATTACAACCAACCCATAACTTATCTTCCCAAAAAAGGAGAAGTCTTCTTGTACAAACTCATCAGAAAGGTGAGGGGCAGAAAAATGTAAAAGTCTCCAAAGTAAATAGTCTTTCACTTTATCTAAACCATTTTTTAAAATAATGGCATCAATATTTTTAAAATACTCTGGATTGGTAACGATAACACTTTCAGTCTTAATCTGAAGAGCTTTGAAATATTCACCCCATAAAAATGTTTGACAAATATTTGTGAGTTCTTCTAATGTTTTAGGGTTGTAGTAATTAGAATTTTGTTGATTATTAGTGGATGTTTTATATGCTTGAGCAATATCATGTTCAATTTGGTAAGCGTTTTTGGCCTTTTTCTTACTTTCATCTTTGTCATACCCCAAAAGGTGGAACATTTTTTCAACATGATGCTGATAATCTTTCCTATTACGGATAGATATAGAATCTAGCATAAGATAAAAATTAGGGTTAGGAATACTCATACCCTCAAATTCAACATAAACAGCTTGTTGATTTTTATTTTTCTGATCTTGAAATATGGTAGGTCTAAAAAAAGGATGTATTTGAATTTTATGAAAACGAACCACCATGTCTTGAAGATCAAAATAGTTTTTGATATGCTTGATGTCGTTTAAAAAATTCACTAAAGGTGAATAGCTTTCGTTATTAATTCTTGAAGAGTCCATACCCACCTTATAAAATTGAATCGCTTTGGCTTGGTTAGACCCCTCAGGATATTTTTTTTCTTGTGTTAAAAGGGCTTCTAATTTTTGATTGTTTTTTTCTTTTAAGGCTTTATGACTTCCCCAGCTCCCTAAATTCTTAGGTATTTCCTCTCTTTCTTGCCATCCACCATTGGCATATAGATAAAAATTATCTTGCGGCGAAACGGCAGAATCAAGGTCCGACAAATCTATGTAAGTTTCTGTGATGTGACCTTTCTCGGTTTCACAACTCATTAAAGCGATTAATGCCAAGCATAAAAGTAAATAACTTTTCATGATCTCAAATTAGAACATCAAGTGATAGGTTACAAGACAATACTTAAAGTTTTACGGTTGATCCATTCACAAATTGTATTGGCACAATCTTTAGCCGTAGCAAAAGAATCTATCGTAATATCTCTTAGGTCATTAGAAGCTTGTAAGGTGAAAATTTTCTGATTACAATAATAAGAGATGTACATCGTGAGGTGTTTCCCTTCTATAGCCATTTCGATAAAACCATCCAATTTATTGCCGTTCGAAAACATTTTAGAAGGGTCTGTATGTATACCTTCTGCCAATAACTTTTCTTCTAGAGAAAAAAGGTGTTGTTGTTGAATAATGGCAGAATTTCGAATTTTCATTTGCCATTTTTGCATTGCCTCAGCAATTTCTTCAGGGTCTTTTGTTTCATATAAAATAACCTGTGAGTGTCTTAAAGAGTAATAAAACTCTTCTTCCTCTTCATTAATGGCATAATCAATAGTTAGAATATGGAACCAAGTAGATTCCCATTCTAGATATAAAGGGGAGGGTACAATACCAGATACATCAAAAGTATTGTGCCACACATTATAGAAAAAGGCTTCGTTCTGAACAATATCTAACTCTAATTTTTTGCTTTCGTCAAAATATTGGAGTAGACCGTTCAGTTTATCCCTAATCATAAGATTAGAAGTCTCTTCTTTATCAAAAAGTTTCCAACTGTGCCAATTAAAATTAGTCCAAGAGAAAAACTGAAGATTATTGAGTCTTTTTTTATAATCGAATACAGAATCTTCGTCCAAGACATACCCTGGGTAATAATACTTTTTATTACTCATTTGCGCATATTCAATCTCATAGAGCATAGAAGTTATCCCTAAAGATTGTTTACTATACGATGGATCAAAGAGTGCGAGAATACTACAAATAGCTTCTTCTCCAATATCAATAAAAGAGATGGCCGCTAAATGGTCTCCGTCTAAAATTTGTAATTCCCATGTTTCGAAAGGTGATTCTTCATTTCCTTCCTCCAAAAAATAATTTTTTAAGGTGGTAGGAGAGTTTGGAGATTGAAACCTTCCTTTATGTTCCGCATACATTTTTTCCTTCTCAGGGGTAATTTCTAGCGGTTGGATTTTTATTTTATATTCGTTGTTTTTTCGAATAAGCTTACGCTGACTCTTAGTAAATTGGAAATTTTCTAAGACAACACGAATAGGTACAATAGAGTAGACGTGCTCTCTAAAGTAAATCATTTCGTATCGAGACATCATTGGTCCATCACGGAACCAAGCCTCTTTTAAATAGTCGTCTAATGTAGTGCCTGTACAGTCTGCAGGCATAAAATAATCAAAAGTCATCGTCATTGTGCCACTTCACGTTCTTTCTGCTCCCAAATAAAAAATGAAATACGTACTTTTGTCGCTTGATTGCAAAAAGTTTTGCTTTTCAATATTCAAATTTGTGGTAATTTTACGAATATAAAAAAACTAAGTGAGATAATCGTGGAACTAGACAGGCAAAAAATAGGTGTTGTTGGTGGTAACAAAGGATTAGGTAGTTGGGTAGTGAGTTATTTTCGCTCAAAAGGGATCGATGCACGATTCTCTTGTAGAGGTGAAAACTCAGAATTTAAATCCAATTTAGAGTTGGCTCATTGGGCTGATATTGTAGTTCTTGCAGTACCGATTTCGGCAATGTCCAATGTCATGGAAGAAGTATTTCCAGCTTTGGATGATAAGTATTTAATCGATGTATGTTCGGTTAAAAAGTTTGTGGTAGAAAAATATGAACAATTACGCTCTGTGTATACAGAAGTATTGCCAAAGTATATTTCTATGCACCCCATGTTTAGTCACAGAATTAAAAGTTTTGATGGCAACGTTGTTTTGTTTAATTATAACGACGGAGCAGAGGATTTAGAAACACAACTAAAAGAAGTTTTCCTTGCCGATAAAGGTGTAGTGAAAGATGTAGAATATATCAAACATGATAAATTGATGGGTCTTGTTCAAGGACTAAATCACTTTAACGTTTTTGTCTCTGCTAAAACAATGGCACGTTTTAATGAAGACTTTGAAGATATTAAGAGTGTAGCTTCTCCTCCTTACAGAATTTTTATCGTATTTTATACTCGCTATGTGATGCAAAACCCAATGCTTTATGCAGATATTCAGATGCGTAACGAATATGTGTATGAAGTAGTAAGGATTTTCAGAGATGAAATGAATAAACTTTTTGATATCATTCAAACAAGGGATAGAGATCAGTTTATGAATTACATTACTGATATGCAAGAGTTTTTCTCTCAAAATTCTGGAGATATTGAGGTTTCATCACATCTCATGCAAAAACTTAGTCAAAAATTAGAGGATATATAGAACATCTCTTAGTAGTAATTAGTTGATTGTTAAAGTGAAAACTTTACATTCCTAGTTTTATTAAAGAATAGAATAAAAGACACTCAAAAGTAGGGGAGGATAGTCTCAGACGTTATGGAACAATATAATCACGCTGTAAACTTAATTAGAGAAGGAGATTACCAAGAAGCGGTAGCTCAGTTAAATAAAGTAATTGCTCAAGAGAAAAGGCACTCAGGTGCTTATTATCATTTGTCGGTTGCTCGCTATAAAATGAAGGCATTAGATGGTGCTGTAGCGGCTATCAATAAAGCTATTGACTTCGAACCTTTGAATGCAGATTATTTTGCACATAGAGGGATCATTTTACATATGCAAAAAAGATCTAAGAGTGCACTCTTAGATTTTGATAAGGCAGTGAAATTAGAGCCATCAAACCCTTACCGCTATTCGAGTAGAGCTTTTATTAAAGCTAATATGAAGGATACCGATGGTGCGATTGAAGATTATAAAAAAGCTATCGAATTAGATCCTGATGACGCTATTGCTCATAATAACTTAGGTTTGATCCAAGAGCAAAAAGGAGCTTGGGATCAAGCACAAGAACATTATAAGAAATCAAATGATCTTGTGGGATATGAAGGTCTTAATCCAGAAAAACAAGAAGTAGATGATCTACTGAAAGACTGGAAAAAAGAAAAAGAAGCACAAGAGGCGGAGCAAAAACGCATCATTGAAGAAAATAAAAAACAATTATTGGCTGAACAGCAAAAAGTTCAGTCTGAAGGATATTGGGGTATTGTAAAAAGTGTATTTACTGACAAACAGGTGTTTAAAGAATTTATTGATTTTATCAAAAACGGATTTAAACTACCTGGAAATAAAGATAAATAATCTTTTTTCAATATATAACATCAAAGTATTAAGAAAAAAATAGGAAAGATTGATCAAAGCGTGTACAGTGTTTTGGGTGTGAATAAAATATTTTATATTACCTCCCAAACGATGCCATTACACTATTTCATCAATTACTTTATCATTTCTTTCAAGCCTATAAACAACAATTCTGATGTTTATTAAATACTTTGATTATTACCTATCATGACTAGAAGAGATATGACAAGCGGAACAAGCAAGGTTGTAAATAATGACGATTTAAATCATCTCGATAAACAAAATATGACCGACGCTAAAAAAACAAATCAACAAGGTCATAACGATCCTGACGATGATACCTACTACAGACCTGAAGATTTCGACCTTACGGAGGACGATCTTAAGTCTGTACAAGAATTTGACGAATTAAAAATTGAAGTTGATCCAAAGCAACAGCCTTTAAGGATCGATAGGTTTTTAGTAGACCGTATTCCCAATCTTTCGAGAAACAGAATTCAATCTGGATTAAAAGAAGGACACTTTTTGGTGAATGGACTACCTGTAAAACCAAACTATAAAGTTACTCCCGGAGATGTAGTAATGGTGTTTATGCCTAAACCTCGTTCCACAGAACTCGAACCACAAAATATTCCATTAGACATAGTCTATGAGGATGACGATTTACTTATTGTCAATAAAAAACCAGGAATGGTGGTTCACCCGGGTTATAATAACACTAGTGGTACGTTAGTGAATGCTTTAGTATATCACTTTCAAGGTTTACCCACTTCATTTAATGGAGAAGACAAGCCAGGACTCGTACATCGTATAGATAAAGACACTTCTGGTCTACTAGTTATCGCTAAAAATGAAAATGCTTTAACACATTTAGCAAAACAGTTTTACGATCATACAATTGAACGTACTTATCAAGCTATTGTGTGGGGAACATTTACAGATCAGGAAGAAGAAGGGACATTAACCACAATGATTGGCCGTTCTGATAGCGATAGAAGAATGTATACTGTACTTCCTGATGATACTACTAGAGGTAAAAAAGCGATTACACATTTTAAACAATTGCAAGACTTACGTTATGTGAGTTTAGTAGAGTGTAAGCTAGAAACGGGTAGAACGCATCAGATTAGAGTGCATATGAAACATTTGGGGCATTCTCTGTTTTCTGATCAAATGTATGGTGGAGATAAAATTATTAAAGGGGAACGTACAGGAAAGTATAAAACCTTTGTAGAAAATAATTTTAAGATTTGTCCAAGACAAGCTCTACATGCAAAATCTTTAGGTTTTATTCATCCTACCACCAATGAGTGGATGCAATTTGATTCTGAGATACCTCAGGATATGCAAAAGCTATTAAAACGTTGGGATGATTATTTAAAATATAGCTAAAAAAATGAAGCCTTCTGAAATACATCAGAAGGCTTTTTATTTGGTCAATTATTATTAGGTCACAGGAAAAATTCTCCTATTGAGTGTTTATTTTGCAAGCTCAAATGCTTTCAATTCTTCCTCTGTATATTTATGGGAAGTTGAAACATTGGCTTTTATTTCATTTATCACAAATTCAATTTCACTTTCATCCATTTCACCTGCTTTCCAGAACAATACTTTTCCTTCAGCATCTACTAATAGAATAGCAAAAGTATTATTACAGTCACCAGTATGCCAAGCATCTTGTACTAGGCGTTTTGGATCAGTTAAAATTAAAGCGTCGGCTTCTTGTTTTGATCTTTTTCTAACCATTCTGGTCATAAAACGAATCACGCTATTTGGGTAAGGTGAATCTGCTAGATTGACAATACCATAAGCCAAATATTCATCCTCTGGAAACTTCCATTTTTTAACTTCTTCAATAAACGTTTCGTTCATAGAAGGTTTGTCTGGGTCTGGATAAAAGATTAATGTTACTTTTTCACCAATACCAGGAGTTACCGCAGGTTTATTATTTAAATCTCTAATATCTACTTTCTCAATTTTATCACCTCTGTTTAAGGTACTTTGAGCAAATAGTATGTTTTGCGAAAAAAAGCAAATAAGGGAAAGTATAGCGAGTTTTAAGATTTTATTCATTTTGATAAAAATTGATATATGTTTAAAGACGCTGAAAGTTGTATTGAAGTTGACCTTATTTAGAAATGTTTGATACCATACAAGGGATATCTCATAAATAAACCCTCACGAGGAGGGTTTATTATATATAATAAGGTGTAAATATATTTTCTTTTATACTGTAATTTGATGGTAAATAAAGTAAGTAGAATTATTGAATATCGTTATTTTCAACTTCATTTTGAAGCTTCTTATCGAAGACTTTCCGATTTAAAAATTCGTTAAGCTGATCGATAGTATAAGAACTTTCGATCTCCCCTGCAGAATTAATTTTAATCTCAAAACCTTCAAGTTCACGATTCACTTTTGGTTTCGCTGCTGTACGCTGAAAATTATAGCGTGCTCTAAATGATTTAAACATAGTAAGTAATAAATATTAGGTTTAACATAATGTAGTGGCACTAAATGAATAGTACAAAATTGTTAGTCGTAAGTAATGGTATTTCTGATTTATTATATCAGCTTTAACACAATTTAAAAAATATTATTTGGAATAACTACGTGATGTAAACTATTGACAGACTTTTCAAAAAAATAAGCCGAAATCGGAAGAAAACATTAAATTGCATACAATTCTATCTTTTTATAATAACATTAACGCAAATTGAACATCTTAGAGGTAAAAGGTCTAACTAAGCGCTATGCCAATCATACAGCATTGGATAATGTATCAATTAAGGTACCCAAACAATGTATTTTTGGTTTATTAGGACCTAATGGAGCAGGTAAAACCTCTTTAATTCGGTCTATTAATCAAATTATCTCACCTGAGGAGGGAGAAATATTCTTCGATGGACACTTATTAAAACCTGAGGATGTCTTTAAAATGGGTTATTTACCCGAAGAAAGGGGGCTGTATAAAAAAATGGGTGTTGCAGAACAAATACTTTATTTTGCTCAATTAAAAGGGATGTCAAAAAAAGAAGCTAAGCAAAAAACAAAAATTTGGTTAGAACGACTTTCTTTGATTCCATGGCATAAACATAAAGTAGAGGACCTATCTAAAGGGATGCAGCAAAAAGTGCAATTTATATGTACTGTGATTCATGAACCAGCCTTATTAATTTTAGATGAACCTTTTTCAGGTTTTGATCCTGTCAATGCTCAACTAATTCGTGATGAAATTATTCGATTAAAAGATGATGGAGCTACCATAATCTTATCTACACATAGAATGGAATCTGTTGAACAACTATGTGATCGAATAGCTTTAATTAATAAATCAAAAAAAGTAATAGAAGGTACCCAATCTGATATTAAAAAAGCATATAGAAATAATCAGTTTGATTTAACTACAGCTGACCCAATCACTATACAAGAGACACCTCATAAAATGATACATGAGTCTACTTCTCAGTTATATGGATACAAGCAAACTATACAGCTGGAAGAAGCGTCACCGAATGATTTATTAAAAGAAGTGATGCAAAAAACAACAGTCTTGGGAATTCAAGAAAATATTCCGAGTATGAACGATATTTTCTTGGAAGCAGTGCAGAATGGGAATATCAAAAAACTAACAAACGAAGAATTGAATGCATAAAGTATTACTAATTATACAAAGAGAATACATTACACGTGTTCGTAAAAAATCATTTATCATTATGTCCATTTTAGGACCTTTAATGATTGTGGCTTTTTATGGGATTATTATTTGGGCAAGTATCTCTGATGGTGAAGAAAAAGAAATTTCAGTAATTGATGAAACAGGATGGTTTCAATCTGTATTTGAAGAACAAGACGATCATTTTATCTTTCATTATTTAGATACTGAAGTAGAACAGGGTAAAAATGCGCTTCAAAAAGGAGATATTGATGGCTTCTTACATATACCAAAAAGTTTTTCATTAGAGAAAATGGATGGTATAATGCTATATGAATCAAAAGGACTTGGAGCAAAAGCGGTAGCTGATATTGAGGGAAAGCTCAAGAAAAAAATCAGAACTTTAAAATTACCTCAACTGGGTGTCACTCAAGAGCAAATGAAAGCCTTGAATAAACCTTTAGAAATAAGAACAGTAAGTTTAAATGATGAAGGGAAAGAGTCTGATAGTCATGTGACCATTTCCTCCATAATTGGAATAATCGGAGGTCTCGTCATTTATTTCTTTGTTTTTATGTACTCAACAATGGTGATGAAAGGAGTGCTAGAAGAAAAAACAAGCCGAGTAGTAGAAGTGATTGTCTCTTCTGTAAAACCTTATCAATTAATGCTTGGGAAAATTCTTGGAGTGGGATTGGTAGGTCTAACACAATTGGGTTTATGGATTGTTCTTGGAGTAATAAGTACTACAATTCTTTCTTCATTCGTTGAAATACCTTACGATCAAATTCAAGAAGCTAATTTACAAAATCAAGCAAACCAAGTAGAAATAGATCAATTGTCGCATGTTTTTTATATGTTACATGATTTTAACTTTATAAGTATTCTAGTCGTTTTTGTCTTCTATTTCATCTTTGCGTATTTAATGTATGCATCACTTTTTGCTGCAGTAGGAGCAAGTGTTGATAACGAGACAGATACTCAACAATTTATGCTGCCAGTAACAATGCCTTTGATTTTGGCTATAGCATTATCAGGTGGAATTGTATCCGATCCTCAAGGTAGTTTGGCTTATTGGTTTTCAATTATACCTCTTACATCTCCTGTAATTATGATGATAAGAATGCCTTTTATTGGTTTTGGCCTTGAGGTGATTATCTCTATGTTATTTTTATTTATAGGCTTTATTTTTAGTGTTTGGGTAGCTTCAAGAATTTATAGAATAGGATTACTTACCTATGGTAAAAAACCAACCTATTCAGAAATCTTTAAATGGTTGCTAAGAAATAACTAATAGATCAACCTTCTGTTTTCAAACATTTCCTATAGACAATTACTTCTAATTGTAGGTTACACTATAAAATATAATGACGAAACTCACTAAATGAATTGTAGATTTTGTCATCAAGCATAAAACCTTAAAAAATACATCACTTTTGTATTTTTTAAAGCCTATTTTCTTTTAATAGGAAAGAATGCCTTTTATATTTGTAGCCATATAAAATTGTTTTATACACTTATTTTTCCACAAATTTTTATCATGGAACTATCAGTAGTAGTACCTGCAGCGATTGTGGCTTTTACAGCCTTGATCCTGTTATTGGTTTTTGTACTTCTGTTCGCCCAGAAAAAGTTAGTACAAAGTGGTGACGTTAAGATCGTTCTTAACGGAGACGAGTCTAACCCAGTAGTTGTTGCTGCGGGTTCAACACTTTTGACTACACTTTCAGCGCAAAAAATATTTTTGCCTTCTGCATGTGGTGGCGGTGGTACTTGTGCGATGTGTAAATGTCGCGTTACAGACGGTGGAGGAGATGTTCTCCCAACCGAAGTAGGTCACTTATCTCGTGCCGAACAACATGAAAATGTACGCCTTGCTTGTCAGGTTAAAGTAAAAAATGACATGCAAGTTCAAATACCAGAGGAAATCTTCGGAATCAAAAAATGGGAATGTGAAGTTGTATCTAATTACAACGTAGCAACTTTCATTAAAGAATTCGTAGTACAACTTCCAGAAGGAGAAACATTGGACTTCGAAGCAGGTGGATATATCCAAATTGATGTACCTGAGGTAACAGTTGATTTCAAAGACATGGATATCACTGCACACCCTCGTATGGGCCAAAAACCAGATGAATTCCAACCAGATTGGGATAACTTCGGTCTTTGGAGTCTTAAAATGGTCAACGATGAGGAGATTTTCCGTGCTTACTCAATGGCAAACCACCCTGCTGAAGGTAACATTGTCATGTTGAACATCCGTATCGCAACTCCACCTTGGGATAGAGCGAAAAACGGTTGGATGGATGTGAACCCAGGTATCTGTTCTTCTTACGTATTCTCACGTAAGCCAGGTGATAAGGTAACTGTTTCAGGTCCTTACGGTGAATTCTTTATTAAAGACACTGATGCTGAAATGATTTATGTAGGTGGTGGTGCAGGTATGGCACCAATGCGTTCGCATTTATTCCACTTATTCCATACACTTAAAACTAACCGTAAGGTACAGTTCTGGTATGGTGGTCGTTCTCGTCGTGAATTATTCTACGAAGAAGATTTCGCTAAGATCGAAGCTGAATTCCCTAACTTTAAGTTCTACAAAGTATTGTCAGAACCTTTACCAGAAGATAATTGGAAGAACAAAACTAGTTTGGACGATAGCGAAGGTGATGGTTACACAGGGTTTGTACACCAAGCTCTTATTGATAACTACTTGTCGAAACATGATGAGCCAGAGGAAATCGAATTCTACTTCTGTGGACCTCCAATGATGAACGCAGCAGTAATTAAAATGACGGAAGACTTCGGTATTCCTAAAGAAAATGTATCGTTTGACGACTTCGGTGGTTAATCTATATGAATTCATAGATATAGAAAGAGGTTGCTTGAAAAAGCAGCCTCTTTTTTTTATTAAGAAAACTTACTTTTACTTCAAACCGTCATCACTTAAACTATTACAAAGCGACTAATTTTATTTAACTTATTTTAACAAACATTTTATGATGATGAGTTGTCTTAGGTTAGTGAATGAATAATCATTTATACGAAATCTATCCTTACTTATTAAATTAAAAGCCTAATTCATAATGCAATATATTACCCGTGATAGAGAAGAAATAATGAATACACTTACCCATGGTCTAGGTGTGTTGTTGAGTATTATTGCTTCTGTTCTTTTGATACAAAAAGCAGATTCATCTACCGAATATATAGTATATGCTATTTTTGGTGTAAGTATGATTTCACTTTACTCTTCATCAACAATATATCATATGGTGGCTGTTGAGAAGACGAAATTATTTTTAAGGAAATTAGATCATAGTGGTATCTTTTTATTAATAGCTGGTACTTATACACCATTTGCGTTTATATCATTAGAACATAGTGGTGGATTATATATTGGTATAATTGTATGGACGATTGCTTTATTTGGGATGATCTATAAATTGTTCTTTAAAATAAAATATGCCTGGTTATCGAACCTTATGTATTTAGCAATGGGGTGGCTTGCAGTATTTAAATTATCAAGTTTACATACCGAACTACAAGATGGTTTTTGGCTGTTAATTGCTGGTGGTGCATCTTATTCGATTGGAGTTATCTTTTATGTGATGAAGAAATTACCTTATTCACACGCTATATGGCATATGTTCGTACTATTAGGAAGTGCTTTTATGTTTTTAAGTGTTTATCTATTTACTTAATAGTAACCATTAGAAACAGAAAAAGGGAAACTCTGAAAAGAAGTTTCCCTTTTTTATTTCGTTATTCTTTCATTCAAATATCGTAGGAATGAAATGACTTAACTCTGTATTGATCAAATAGAAAATGCGAGTATTAAGCTTGCAAATTGAATCCTAAAATGAGTATATCATCTAATTGTTTATTATTTCCTTTCCATTGATCAAATAAATTTTCAAGATAAGCTTTCTGCTCTTCCATAGATAAATTAGAAATAGATTGAAATACCTCTAATAATTTTTTTCTCATGAATTTTTTATTTTCAGGTCCTCCAAATTGATCTTGGAAACCATCAGAATAAATATAGAATGTGTCATTTTCTTCAACAGGAATAGCATGTTTTATAAACTGGATTTGTTTGCCTTTCATAAGATTACCTCCAACATGTCTATTTACTCCTTTGTGAATTTGAGCCACTCCTTCTCTGACGATAACTAAAGGATTTTTGGCACCTGCATATTCAATTTCATTTTTCTCAGGCGGAATCACTACAATAGATGCGTCCATTCCTTCCCTAGAATGTGTGTTTTTGTTTTGATGAAGAGCTTCAGCAATGTACCTATCAATTTTCATTAAAATTTTATCAGGAGAAATTTCACCTTCAATATTGACTACTTGATTAAATAAAGTATTACCCATCATAGACATAAATGCTCCAGGAATACCATGACCTGTACAATCTAACGCTGCAATAATGATGTGTTTTTTCTTTTTACCGACCCAATAAAAATCACCAGAAACAATGTCTCTTGGTTTATATAACACAAAATAGTGATCGATGAGATTTGTAATATATGAAGGATCGGGAAGCATCGCATTTTGTATTTTCCATCCTGCTTGAATACTTTCCTCTGTTTTTTTGTTCTGATACTGTAATGAGGTTAATGCATCTTTAAGCTTGTCTGCAGCTACACTAATCTCAATATTTTGTTCAGAAATTTTGACATTTTGTTTCTCTAATTCTCTATTTGCCTTTTTCTTATTGGTGGCGATTCTAAATTGAAAAAATCCGACAGACGCAATAAATATGACTAGTAAAGCTAAGGATAATGACGCCCATTTTTGTTTTTCAATGAAGACACCTTGAAGTTCATTTTTTCTCTCAAGGAGTTCAATTTTCTCTTCTGCTTGTTTTTCAGTTTCCTCTAGAAGGTTTTTTAAATATGATCTGTCGCCTTCTAAATTATTTAATTTTGTTTTTTGTTGATCAAGATAAGTTTTTAGTAAAACTGCTGCAGCTTCTTCATCCAACTGATTAATAGAATCTAAGAAGGTATAGTGTTGTTTAAGTTCCTGTAGTGCATTTCTTAGATGTTCTAATTCTTCTTGATCAGGATTTCCGAATAATGCTAATTCTTCTTTAACGGCTCTGTTGTATTGCGATTGGGATATTTCTCCTCTATAATATCGTAATGAGTTTTTGTACGAAAGAGCATCAGCATAATTAGATTTAAAATTGAAGGGTTCATCTAAACTTCTGTATCTTTTTTTGAGATAGGTTGTATTTTTAAATTTCTCAAGAATATTTGCTGCACTAACAAAATATGTATTGGCTTTTGATAAGTTATTCTCTCTAAGGTAAACTCTTCCTAAAGTGACTTTACCAATGGCTTCTAAATAAGGTTTTTTTCTAGATTTAGAGGCTGAAACAGCACCTAATAAATAGGTTTTAGCTTTTTTTCTCTGTTTAGTAGAGTTGGTGTAATTTGCTTTTCCTAAACCCATTTCAGACATAATATAGATCTCTTTGTATTTATATTTTGTCGATATTTTTTTGGAAACACTAAAGTAAGAACCAGCTGTACTGTTTTCTCCTTTTTCTAATTCTAAAAATCCAAGGTTTAGGATAGAGATACATTCCATCTCAAAATCCATACTTAATTTAGATAAAGAACGAGCTGATTTATACAGTTCATCAGCTTTTTCATGATTGTTTTCAGCATTATAAGTAGAACCTAAATCCAGTAGAATTTCTATTGTTAAAGCATCACTTTTAATCTTTTTAGCTAGTTCTAATGCTTCTTGGTGTAATTGGATTGCCTCTTCAAAGGTAGAAAAGTTACGAAAAACAATAGCTTTAGTATTAGTAGCCTCAATGATAGCAGTATTATTTCTAAGTTTTTTTGCGATCTTAATTGCTTTATTTGCAATCGAAATAGGCATACTATGTTGATGAGGAGCATTGATTTGATACCTTAATGCTAATTGAGATAATTGAGAAACCTTATGAGGAGAGTCTTCCAATTTTTCTATTTCTTTTAAGGTGGTTTTGTCATCAATATCTAGTGCAAAACTATTAAAAGTTAAGCATAGAAAAAGATGAATTGTAATAGCTATAAATGTCTTAATTGTTGAATGCACTTTTCGATGTGTAGTTAGTAATTCTATATATTCTGTTTATATAGAACATAGATTGAGCCAATTTTTTATTAATTGATGGCCAATAGGGGAAGTGACTTCAGGATGAAATTGAACTCCATACCAAGGTTTTGATTTATGTTTCATAGCTTCATTACTACAACTTTCAGAATCAGCTAATAAAAGAAAACAAGATGGTAGCGATACACTTTCACAATGATCTTCTTCAAATTCTGAATTTTGTTCTATTTCTTCAAAAAGAGGATCAGATATTAACTGATGGATAATTTCTTTATCTCTTTTTTCCTGTGTTAATGTAACTTCTCCACCTTCTAAAAGCCCAAGCATCTGATGCCCAAAACAAATTCCAAGCACAGGTTTATTGATAGAGATTAAAGGTTGTAATGCTTTGATATAGGATGTGGGATCTTCTTTATGAAGAAGAATTGGAGCTCCGCTAATTATTATTTTATCATAGTGGTTAAAGTCTTCATCTTTAAGTTCTGAGAGAGGAATACAAGTGTTTAATAAGCCTTCCTTTTCAAGCAATGCTGTAATTTGAGGTGTTTTTATTGATCCACAATTAATAATAAGGTGTTTTGTCGAATTCATATGTTTTGTTGTTTAGTTACAAATTAAAAAAAACAGCCGTAATTATAGTTATTACGGCTGTACTCGATTAATTAGTGGATGTAATTTAGAAAAGTTTGATCAATTCTTTATCAAAATTCTTTCTGTAAACCTTTTATCTGGTAGGATTACTTCTATAAATATAATTCCGTGATGACCTTGTACTAAGTAGTGATGAGAATGTTCTGCATCGAATTCATCAATTAATTGTCCATGATAATTAAATACTCTCACTTTATAATGATCATAACTGTTGAGATTTATATTCAAATAATCACCATTTTTAATAGGGTTTGGGTAAGTAGAAACGATGTGATTCGTATCGTTATTTTTAACCATAACCGGAGTGAAGTAGGTTTTTGTTCCATCAAAATCTATTTGTACAAGTCTGTAATAGAATACTCCAAAAGCGGGATTCCAAGCATCTAGTAAATGATAATCATTTCTAATACTACTATTACCTGCACCGGTAATTCTACCTACCTCATCCCAATGTTTTTTATCTTGACTTTTCTGAACAATAAATTCCTTATTATTAATCTCTGTAGCAGTAGCCCATTTTATAAAAACATCATCCTCTACTAGTTTAGCAGAAAAATCAATTAACTCAACAGGAAGGTCTAAACTTCCTTCATAGTGAATGGCAAAAGGACTAAAACTAGAAATTGTATTAGAGACTATTGCACCACTACTAGCATCTCCTGATGCAACTCCTTCATGATCATCCCATTTTGAACCATCCCATCGAACAACTTTTAAGTTATCAGCTTCTGGAGTGTTGGTCGTTCTATCATCCCAAGTTAATGTAACAGTCACATTAGAAGAACCGTTGTCACGATCTAAAGTCCAGTACTCATTGGCATTGATGCTTTTTGTGATAGACCCTACATGTGATGTCGAATCATACCCTGCGTCATTTGGTGAAGAATAGAAATAAGTACCTGTAAATTGATCTGTAGTATTTGATGGAGCGGATATACTAATTGGCCTATATCTTATCCCATCACCAATAGGGTAAATAAAGGCATCGTCTCCCTTTTTTGTTACTTTACAATTAACATGGGCTATATTTTCAGGGTAGTAATTACTATTGTCAGTTACAGTTGCATTGTCTTCTAAAATTACTCCTACAGCATTGCTACTAGTACTGATATGTCCATATTCAAAATTTAAGCTTCCTGATATTGTCAAATTATCCTGAAGTTCTACATCCACATTATTATATATAAAGAAATGTTCAAAAGTATTACTTCCTGAGGTTAATTTGATATTGCTATTAGTAGTACCATCTACTAATAAAGAGGTTCCTGTACCTGATATAGATGCTCCACTAAAATCGGCATCATCATAGATTTCGAAATAGTTATTAGAATTATACTCAAATAGAACTAAATTTCCGCCATTAAATTTTGTTGACTGTTCTAAATGCACATCAGATGTTCCAGGGATGTTACTTAAATCTATTGTTCCAGCGTTTACAGTTAAACCGTTTATGAACAAGGTTCTATTAGAACTCCCAACTGTTGGGATAAATGAGCCTCCATTGATTATTAATGAGCTATCCATTTCAATATCTTTATCTGCAACAGGGGCAAATATGCCTTGATTAATTGTTGTTATAGCTTTTACTTTAAAGAACTTGGCATAACTAGATGTTGTAATGATGGAGTCGGTAGCAACATCAGCAGATATAGTTAAATTATAAAAAGTAGGGAATTTACTTCCGCCTGGAGACTCAGTGGCAGATTGAATGGTGGCTTTCGTAGAATTTGTAGTGGTAAATATGGTCTCACCACCAGTAATTGTCCATGTGTAACTATCAGCTTGATAGTTGCCTCCAATTGCGATTGTTCCATCAGATATGTTGACAATTTGTCTACTACTTCGTGAGCTAAATAAGAAATTTGCTCCTACATTTATTCTACCACCTGATAAAGTCATTGTTCCTTCTGCTTCATAACTTCCATCACCAGTAAAATTATAATTAACATCCAATTGCCCTCCGGTCATAGTAAAGGAACATCCGTTGTCCATAAAAAAATAATTACAATTTAATTCACCGCCTGTAATAATTTTAATATCGCCAATTATGGTTACTGTGCTTACTGTTACGTTTTCATCAATGACAAGTGTGTCACTAGCACTTGCCGAGATAACAACATCATCTAAAGTAGAGGGGACAGAATTAGTGCTCCAATTGTCTGGGTCTTGCCAATCCTGACTTTTTGTACCGTTCCAAGTAATTGTTGTTGCATTCGATAGTGATGTCACTAAAAATAGTAACATGAAAGTTAATTGGGTGATTTTCATAGTTTGGGAATACTGGTTGTAATTTTTAAAACAGATTTGAATGGTATCAGGTTCATGAAGTAATTAGTAGTTGGACTTATTAATAGTATTCTGATAATCGAAATTGGATAAATTCAATTTTACGAAGCTGTTTTAGTAGGGGTAATCCATTTGTATTTTCATATGAAATGAAAATTTATAAATAAAAAAGAGGTTGTCTCATAGCTAAATGTGACAACCTCTTGTGTTTAGGCTTTCTTTCGAATGTATTTGAAACTCTAATTATATTTTGATAGAATTTTTTATCAATTAATGTTCACTTAGAATCTTTCAATTTTTACATGACAGTAAGGCTCTTTCTTGTGTTTTATGTAATATTTTTGATGATATTCTTCCGCATCCCAAAAAGTATCAGCTTTAGTAACTTGAGTGGCTACTTTAAAACCTTTACCTTTTAATTCACCAATTAATTTATTGGCAACTTCTTTTTGTGTGGCACTGGTGTAGAATATTTCTGATCTATATTGTTTACCTACATCAGGACCTTGACGATCTACTTGTGTTGGATCATGTATTTCAAAGAATAAACGTGCTAATTCTTCGTAGGATACTTTAGATGGATCATAGGTAACTTTTAATGCTTCCGCATGACCTGTATCAGTATAACATACCTCTTTGTAAGTAGGGTTGTTTTTAGCACCTCCTGTATACCCAACGCTTGTCGCTAGAACGCCATCTAGTTCTGTAAAGAAATATTCAACTCCCCAAAAGCAACCACCTGCAAAAATGGCTTCTTCCGTTTTGACTACTGCTTTTTCTTCTTCTGGTGTGAAATTTAAAGATACTGAGTTCACACAATGTCTAACATTTTTATCAGTTATTCTTTCTCCTTCGAATACATGTCCTAAATGAGCATCACAATTAGCACATAAAATCTCAGTTCTTCGACCATCTGCATCTGTCTTTCTTTTTACGGCACCCTCGATTTCATCATCAAAAGCGGGCCATCCACAATGAGCGTCAAATTTATCTGTTGATTTGTATAATGGAGCATTACATCTTTTACAAGTATATGTACCATCTTCAAAAAATGCATCAAATTTACCTGTACCAGGACGTTCTGTCCCTTTATTTACGATGACATATTTTTCAAAATCGTTTAACTTGTTCCAAGTAGATTTATCGTTCATATTTTGAGCGTTTATTTGTATGGATATAAATAATAGTAGAGTAATAAACTTGAATATCTTTTGCATAATTTTAATGTTTTGTTGATAAGCGACTGAGCTATCGTATAGGTGTAATAATAATTTGATATTGCAATTTTAAGCAAGTCATCTAAAATGAAATGTGGTAGAGTTCACATTTGTTTATAATATGGATGATTTTAACAGAATTTTATGGTTAATAAAAGGGTATTTGATAAGTTTAAAAAATACTAGGCATAAAAAAAGCCACCTAAAATAGGTGGCTTAAAATATATTCTGTGATTATTACTCAGAAGTCAATTCAACCAATTTGAAACCTTGACCGTGAACGTTCACGATTCTTAAGTTATCATCAGGCTTTAAGAATTTTCTAAGCTTAGTAATATATACATCCATACTTCTTGAGTTGAAGTAGTTATCATCTAACCAAATTTTCTTAAGAGCTAAAGAACGGTCCATGATTTCATTTTTATGGATCGCTAATAGACGTAATAACGCAGACTCTTTAGAAGTTAAACGTTGTTCAGCTCCGTCAACATTATGCTTCAACATTTGAGCATTAAAGTCAAAAGTAAACTGTCCAACTTCAAAAATAGTTTGTTTCTCTTTTGAATCAGTTTTGCTTTTAGTTCTACGTAAAATTGAAGTAATACGAGCTAATAACTCTTCCATACTAAATGGCTTAGTGATATAGTCATCGGCACCTACTTCAAATCCTCTTAATGTATCCTCTTTCATCGACTTAGCCGTCAAGAAAAATATTGGAATATCAACATCAGATTTACGGATACGTTCTGCTAATGTAAATCCGTCCATCTTAGGCATCATTACATCAAAGATACATAAATCGTGATCGCCATCTTGGTAAGCTCTTAATGCTTCTTCCCCGTCTTGCGCACGAGTAACTTCAAAATTTTTAACTTCAAGATACTCTGTTAATAACATCCCTAAGTTAGGATCATCCTCTGCAAGTAAAATTCTCGTTTTATCCATTTTCAGATATTGGTAGTTGTATTATAAATTCACTTCCTCGGCCAAGTTCACTTTTGCATTTTATTGTGCCTTTGTGGGCTTGGACTATATTTTTTACATAACTAAGACCTAAACCGAATCCTTTTACATTATGTACATTTCCTGTAGGCACTCTGTAAAATTTATCAAAGATCTTTGAAATATGTTCTTTCGGTATTCCCTGACCAGAGTCTTTTACTCTAATCTCTAAGTTTTCCCCTTTAATCGATGCTGAAAGATCTATTTTAGGAGTCTCAGGAGAATACTTATTAGCATTATCTAACAAGTTAAAAATAATATTAGATAAATGTAACTCATCACCAGTAACTTTTGCTGAATTAGCGTCCCAGTTTAAGCTTAATTGTCCACCACGGTCTTCAATTTTAATTAAAGTGTTTTCGTAGGCGGTTTTTAATACTTTCTGCATTTCTACAGGAACCATTCTTAACTTAAGATCGCCTTTTTCGATTCGAGCAATTTGAAGTACTCTTTCGACTTGTCGGCTTAATCTTTGATTTTCATCCTTAATTACACTTAAATACCTACCTGTAATACTAGGCATCTTTTGAACATCTGGATCCAATAACGCTTCAGTAGCAAGAGCAACAGTGGATATTGGTGTCTTTAGTTCATGTGTCATGTTAGAAATAAAATCATTAGTTATTTCTGAAATACGTTTTTGCTCAATTATAGTTCTAGCTGCAAACACAAAAGTAAGAAGTGTTAACAAAATAAACCCTAAAGAAGAAAAAAGAACAAAACGCATTTTACTTATCAAAAACCTATTTTCTTCAGGAAATTGAAGGTAAAGGATATTTGATTCATCGAAGATATCTTTTGGAAACAAAGTAATAGAATACTTACTTTCTATGATCATAGCATTTCTTTCAACATTGCTACTCATAATAACAGTCTCTTTGATACCATCTTTCTGTTTTACAGCGAAATCATATTTTGTTTTGATTCCTCTGTATTCCATTTCTTGTTTTAATAGAGAATCTAATGTACCGAAGTTAACTCTATCTTGTAGCATCGTATTTTCTGATAAGATCATTTCAGAAACCACTTGATTGACCAAGTCTGTTTTTTTCATGATCAAATCCATCGCTTTGTCTAATCGCTTTTTAGCGGTAGAATCATTCGTGATGTTATTTAAAATATTATTATGTTTTCTAATGGATGAATCTCCACTAATTCCATATTTAGATTCTTCAATATCAGATAAAACGGTTTTGGTAGCCGTACCTGTTTTTTTGATGACAGCTTTTTCTTGCACTTTGTAAGCGATACCATCTTGTGCTAACTTATCAGAACTAATAGTTTGTGAAATCTTGATGTTCTGTTTATGAGTCCAATATGCTTGTTGCTTTGAGGAATCATATTTTACAACAATATCACTATTAGATACAGATATATCATCCATGTACCTTTTGGTAACAGTAAGAATTTCTTGTTGTTCTAAACGTTTTACAACACTGGTAAGTGTTTCTCCAACTTCTTGTTCAAAGTGACTTTTTCTTTCAGAAATAGCTTCTTTGATCCAATAATATTGCAAGGCAGCAAGGCCAAACATGGCGATACACATCAATGAAATGATGGTAATGAGTCGTCTTTTTGTCATATGAGATTATAAACTGATAATATCAGCTGTATCCATTTGAGATTTATAGGTAACAAAGTAGCGCTTTGTTAATAAGAATTCAACATTAACCTATTGTATTTGCTAAAACAAACACGATATAATCAACTTTTACTAAACACTATACAATGCTTAATACAAAGAAATGAAATGATTTACACTTTATTTACTATTTAACAAAACTTATTTTAAAAGTGCTTATTTATATCGCCTAACACATTGTACTTATTTTAATTTCTTAATTTTATTATAATTTTATCTGAATTATTGCTTGATATCAAAAAACGGAATTAATTAAAATTAAACAGGAACCTTAATATTATTGATTTAAGGTTTTGTTATTTATATTAAACAATTTTCACACACTTGCTTAATGATTGTAAATAACTGGTTTGTAGGTCTTTAAATGTCGTTGTTCCTGTTGTTTGAATTTGTTAGCATTTAATCAATTAAAAACACTTTAAAAGCTGTTTTCATCTTTGTATTATTGTACTACAAACAAAACGGAGAAACCAATTAACCTCCCTTATAAGCAAAAATAGCTCAGTGGAAGAGCGTGAATATTCCTAGAATAGTTCAAGGTATGGGTTCGATTCCCAATTTTGCTCTCATAGTAGAAAGTAGCAATGAGAAATAGCGAAAAAGAAGGCTTGTTTTACGAGCCTTTTTTTTATGTCTAAACAAAAAATATTTTCTTTAAAAAATTTAGAGGCTATTAAACCTGTCATGTGTCAGATTGAATAGCCTTTAATTTGTAGTGAAACTTAGCGATCACTATAATTTCCTAACATCTTCGTAAGATCCATTCGGTGTCATTAAAAGAGCAGGAAGTATATCTCCAATACGTTTTGCAGCTTCTTTAGGTGTAGGCATGTTATCAGTGCCTCTAGCTTCTTTTAACCTAGTCATGCTAGGAAAGGCTTCGTGATCAACAACATCACACAAATAATCTTGCATACCTGTGTCTATTAAACCTGGAGCTAATGCGGTATAATGAGTTTCTGGATACTCTACTGCATAAAGTTTAACGAGCATGTTTACAGCTGCCTTAGAAATAGAATAGCCGGACCATCCTTTATTACCATTGATCGATGCACCCGAAGATATGACAACAATTTGGTTGACCTTAATCTTCATTTCATACAGCGTATCAATAATGACTTTATTGGCCCATAAGTTTATATCCATAACCTCTTTCATTTCATCAATTGAGGCATCAGTAATCCCTTTTATTTCACCTAAAATACCAGCATTAAGAATGACTAATTGAAGATATTCCACATCCTTTAGAAGTTCTTTGACTTTCACCTTGATTTGATCAAAATCAGATACATCTGCTTGGATATGTTGATAGTTATCTTCGGATCCAAATTGATCAGCACTACTTCTGCTAAGTCCATAAACCTTATCTTCTTTGCCTAAGTAATAGTCTGCAAAGCCACTTCCTAGCCCTTTACTGGTTCCGGTGATAAAAATGTTACTACTCATTATTTGTTTAATTTATGTTGGATGTTTTCGTAAATCATTTCTGCGTGTACTCTAGAGTTTTCAATAAACCATGAGTTAGTTTTCATACCTCCGCAAACAACACCAGCCAAGTAAATATTTTCTTGATTGGATTCGTGTGTTTCTGTATTGTAGGCAGGGGCTTTAATATGATCGTCTGATAAATTGATGCCAATTCTTTGTAAGAAATCAAAATCGGGTTGATAACCCGTCATAGCTAATACAAAATCGTTAGGAATTCTCTTTTCTGCTTTCGTAATCAAATGCTGAATTACTATTTCTGTAGGCGTAATTTCTTTTACTTCATGTTGGAAATAAACATTGATACTGCCTTCCTTAATTCTATTCTCAATATCGGGTTTTACCCAATATTTAACTCTATCATTTATTTCTTCTTCACGAATGATGAGACTTACTTTTGCATCTTTCCTATAGGTTTCCAGAGCGGCATCAATAGCAGAATTGGCTCCACCTATTACGGCAACATTAGTAAAAGAGTAGAGGTGAGGATCGTCGTAATAGTGCTTTACTTTAGGAAGGTCTTCTCCAGGCACATGCATTAGGTTGGGAATATCATAAAAACCAGTTGCAATAGTTACCGATTTACTAAGGTATTCTCCTTTTGTAGTTTTGATACAAAAAACTCCATTGGCTGCATCTTGTTTTTCAACATTTAATACTTTTTCGAATAATTGAATGTTGAGATCCCATGTGGTCTGTACTCTACGATAATATTCTAATGCTTCACGTCGAATAGGTCGGTGGTTATGAGAGACAAAAGGGGCATTGCCAATTTCTAATTTTTCTGAGGTCGAAAAGAAAGTCATATTTACAGGGTAATGATATAATGAGTTCACTAAACATCCCTTTTCTATAATAATATAATTTAAGCCCTTTTTTTCAGCTTCAATTCCACATGCAAGTCCTATTGGTCCTCCTCCAACAATAATATTATCTAAAATCATTTTATTTTTTTAGTCTGATCACATCGATTTTGTCAATAACTTTCTGTAAGTACTCTTTATTTTCTATCATAGAAAATCCAAAGTCGTTTATAACTAAAGCTAAATCAATATGTTCGGTTTCCGTTAAGTTTTCAAATGTAGCCGTTAATTGTGCTGTTCTCCCATTTTTCATTGTGCCATACAACGATATAGAAACAGAATTAACAGTGGAATAAACCAAACGCCCACAATGCTTATAATGTTTAGCCATTGTTGGATCTGACATCAATGGAGCTTCAACAGCATTAATCCATTCTTCCTCCATATCATTCCAAAATACTTCTTTCGATCTCATATTGATGTTTTGTATCAATAAATTGTAGTCTGAAATAATACCCATAGGCAAATGTTCAGTCAATAATCCAGAATATACTTTGTGCTTTTCAGGGTTAAACTGAAAGCTATCTTTTAAAATACCTAAAGAGTCTTGGTTTAGACTATCATATAATTGAAAGACGTTTTGTCTAAAATCATTTAGATTTTCATTTTTAATACGATGCATAAACTCTTGTTCATTTTCCATAAATGGATTGTGAACATGAATGATTGCGGAAGAAATAGGGTATAATGTAGTAGTGGTGTGCATGTGGAATGTGCCTACAGCCCTTTGTACAGAGTCTAAACCGAGTCTGCTCATCAAAAAGTCTCCGTTGGCATCCGTAGCAAAATTGATGAGTCCGCTTACCACCTCTCTAAGACGAACTTTATTTTTTAATAGCTTCTTTTTGTAACTAAGGTAATCCGACCAAATTTTCATTTTATTTGAATAGGTATCGAATTTTTGAATCTCCTCCATATCTATTCTTTCCACTGGTCTTATACCTCCATTACTTACTTGTCTGGTATATTCAAGTGCATAAAGCCAATAAACAAGTCCACCTACTGTAGACAATTCATTGTCTCTCCATTTGATGATTTTACCCGAGTTATCGTTGTAAGTGAGATGAAATTTTTCAGGATTTTCCTCAATAAATTCAAGAAAATAAGAAGGAGCTTTTATTTCCTGACCCACTGCTAAAAAAGTGATTAGTTGGAAAAGTAATATGTATGAAAAAATTTTCATTCTATAATTAGGAAGTGTTGCTGTACAAAAATCCCACATCAGGATGTGGGAGGTTTAGCTACAAATAAATGTAGTATCAAGAGACTTTTCTAAAATTGTGCTATTAAATAGACATTTCAGAAAAGTCTCCCGTCAATAAATATAAGCAATTATATCAAAAAGGTTGATGTCAAAACTAAAGCTTAATTATCTTCAATGATCATCAATTTAGCAAAAGTGAGTATTAAGGTCTTTTTGCCCACAGCTTCAAAATTGATAATCGCACGTTTATCTAGTCCTTCTTCAGTGATTTTTTCTACTTTGCCATCACCAAACTTACCATGACGTACGGTTTGTCCTACCATCAAGCTTTCTGATTTTGAAGGAACAAAAGGGCGGTCATCTTTTGGTTCAACAGCTTTTCTGATAAAATTAGAAGGTTGTTGTCTCAAAGATCTGAAATTTGAAAACCCAGGAGTACTACCCGGTCCAAGATCATCCGAAATACTATTTCTTCTCATACTAATGTATTGAGGGGCAATTTCATCGATAAAGCGACTAGGGTCACAACTGATTGTTTTACCAAAGCGATAACGCTGTAATGCATAAGACATGTATAGCTTTTGTTTGGCTCTAGTTATTGCCACATAGAATAAGCGTCGTTCTTCTTCTAAGTCTTCTCTAGTCTCCAACATCATCTGAGAAGGGAATAAATTCTCTTCCATACCCACAAGGAAAACATAATCAAACTCCAAACCTTTCGACATGTGTATTGTCATTAAAGTGATGGCATCAGAAACGTCTTCTTTGTCTTGTGTAGTGATTAAAGAGATCTCTTCTAGATAAGTGGTTAAACTTTTATCTTCTTTGTTGGGATCATCAGTAAACCCTTGGATACCATTCAGTAATTCTTGAAGGTTATCGTATCTGTTTTTACCTTCTGGAGTTTTATCATCGTATAGCTCTCTTAATACACCAGAGTTTTTGGCAATAAATGAGGCAGTTTCAAAAGCATTCTTTTGTTCTGATTGCATTTGAAACACCTTGATCATATTGGCAAAGTTTTCTACTTGTGTAGCCACTCTACCACCAAAAAACTTACGGATATTGGCCACAATATCCCAAATGCCTAGCTTATTTTCTGCCGCTTTTACAAACAAGTTGTTTACGGTAGTAGCACCAATCCCTCTTTTAGGGTAGTTGATGATTCTTTTAAAAGCTTCTTCGTCCTTAGGGTTGGTTACAAATTTCAAATAAGCAATCATATCTTTTATTTCCTTTCGTTGATAAAAAGATAGACCACCAAAAATTTGTGCTTTTATTGAAAGCTTTACTAAGGCTTCCTCCAACGCTCTAGATTGAGAATTGGTTCTATATAAAATAGCGATATCTTTTGCAGGGATATGATCTTTAATCATTGCCTCTTGGATACCTTTAGCTACTGATCTTGCTTCCTCTAAATCTGTTGGCGATCGTAATACTTCGATTCTATCACCAATAGCATTTTGAGTAAACGTATTTTTTTCTAGTTGATTTTTGTTGTGAGCAATCACAGAGTTGGCTGCCTCAACAATTGTTTGAGTAGATCTGTAATTTTGCTCCAACTTAACGACTTTCAGTTCAGGATAATCTGTTTTGAAGTTAAGAATGTTTTGGATGTTGGCACCTCTAAAAGCATAAATAGATTGTGCATCATCACCTACCACACAAATGTTACGGTTTCTGGCCGCTAATTTTCTAGTGATAAAGTATTGAGTAACATTGGTATCCTGAAACTCATCTATGAGTACATACTTGAATTTGCTTTGATACTTGTTCAATACATCTAGGTGTTGTTGGAACAATACACTCGTATTGAAAAGTAAATCATCAAAATCCATAGCATTGGCTCTGAAACAACGAATGGCATATTCTTTATAAATCTCTGCTATTTTCGGACGGCCAGAAGCTTCGTCTTCAATTCTCAGATCATTATTTTGTTCGTAAGCACGCCAAGAGATCAAGTTATTTTTTGCAGATGAAATTCTTGATAGAACTACATTTGGTTTGTATAGTTTATCGTCTAATCTAAAATCTTTTACCACGCCTTTAATCACAGACTTAGCATCTTCAGAATCATAAATGGTAAAATTAGATTGATACCCTATCTTTTCTGCTTCAAAACGTAATATTCTGGCAAATACAGAGTGGAAAGTACCCATCCATAAGTTTTTAGCATCGTCTCCAACGGCATCGACAATACGTTCTTTCATTTCTCTTGAAGCCTTATTAGTAAAGGTTAATGAGAGAATATTGAAAGGTTCTACGCCATTAGCAATTAAGTGAGCAATTTTATAGGTCAATACCCTAGTTTTACCTGATCCTGCACCAGCAATGATCATCATAGGGCCGTCCATAGTGACTACAGCTTCTCGCTGAGGTGGGTTTAATCCTTCTAAATAATCCATTATATAATTCTATCCTGTCTGAATTGCTAAGTTACAATCAATTTTGTTACATTTTTATACATTTTGAATTATTGTAGATAAAAAAATACTCATTTTAAATTTTTGATGTTTTTATCCCTTTAAAAGGGTATAAACCTTTTTTTTACTAAACTGTTTAATTAACTAATAAAATGAATCAATCATAATAAAGTAAACATCAATTGAAACTGAATGAATGTTGTATTATTCTAAGAAATTGTTAGAATTATTTCAATTAAATTCTTAATCATTTTGCATTTTTAATTGATATTTAGAACTTATGACCGTGATAATTTAAGAGATTTTATTATTTCGAAAACTAAATCACTCATATATAATTAATTGTATATGTTGTTGTGATAAACAGTCTGTAATTCAATAGTTTATTACTTTAAATGAAGACTGAAGTTAAATATCAATTCAAAAACACCTAAACATGCATTGAATGTGTAATTAATTATTTTTGCTATGGATTTTACTATCAATTTTGGAGCCCGACCTATAGAAAGTGGAGATTTATTAATCTCTGAGCCTTTCATAAAAGATCAAAACTTTTCACGATCTATTATCGTGGTATGTGAACACAATGAAAATACAGGATCATTTGGTTTGATCATAAATAAACCTTCTTTAGTAACAATAGAGGAAGTAGAGAATAGACTATCAATTGATAGCCCTATTTATGTTGGTGGCCCTGTAGAACAAGATACTTTACATTATATCCATAAATTCAAAGATATTACAAATTCGATCCCTTTAAAGGATGGCTTGTATTGGGGAGGAAATTACGAAGAGATCCAAGATTTAAACGCTCAGGGTCTTTTAGATGATAACAACTGTCGTTTTTTTATGGGATATGCCGGTTGGGATGAATTTCAACTAAGAACAGAATTAAAAGAAGATTCTTGGATGGTGTCTAACATGAGATTAACTAATATATTAGATTATCCTGTAGACGATTTGTGGAAGCTAGTTCTCAACGAAATGGGAGGGAAGTATAAAGTTTTCGCAAATGCAGCAAAGAATATAAGAATGAATTAGAATTTAAGATTAAGATTACGATATTGTATAGCCTTTTACCACATGTAGAAGGCTATACTTGTTTATAAGCAAAAAATGATATTCATATAGATGATGCAAAACCCTTTATTATCACCCTTTAATACGGCTTTTGGAACAGCCCCTTTTTCAAAGATTAAGGAAGAACATTTTGTTCCAGCATTTGATGAAGCCATTAAAATTGCCAAAGAAAATATAAAAAATATTGAAGAGTCTTCTGAATCACCTTCATTCAAAAATGTGATTGTGGATTTAGAACATTGTTCTGATTTATTAGGTAAGATTAGTAGTATATTTTTTAATCTCAATTCAGCAGAAACAAATGACGAGATTCAGAAAATAGCACAAGAAGTTTCACCTAAGTTAAGTGCATTAAGAAATGATATTCTTTTAAATCAAAGAATCTTTGAAAAAGTGAAGGTGGTATATGATCAAAAAGATCAATTAAACCTTGACGTTGAAGACCTGAAGTTATTAGAAAAAACATATAGCGATTTTGCTTTAAATGGAGCAGAATTAAATGAGGAGAAAAAAGAGCAACTTAGAAATGTAGATCTTGAGTTGTCAAAACTATCTCTCACTTTTGGAGAAAATGTTTTGGCTGCAACCAATGCTTATGCAATGATTGTAGACAAGGAAGAAGACTTAAAAGGTTTACCTGAAGCAGTTAAAGAAGCAGCAGCTATATCAGCTAAAGAAAAAGGAATGGAAGGTAAATGGGTATTTACACTACAATATCCTTCTTATATTCCTTTTATGACTTACGCAGAAAATGAAAACCTACGTAAAGAACTGTTTTTTGCATTCGGTAGTCGTTGTTTTGATGGGTATGATAATGATAACCAAGAGATTGTGAAGAATTTGGTCTCGTTTAGAAATCAAAAAGCACAATTACTAGGGTTTGATAATTATGCCGATTACATTCTTGAAAAAAGAATGGCCCCTTCTCCAAGTGCTGTGGTTGAATTCTTGAACGATTTAGAACAAAAAGCAAGGCCAGCAGCAGAGGAAGAAGTAAATGACGTAATAGCTTATGCTAAAGCGAATGGAGCAACAGAAGTGAAACGTTGGGATTGGGCTTTATGGTCTGAAAAATTAAAGAAAGAACGATTTGCTATTGATGATGAAGCTTTAAAACCTTATTTCAAACTTGAAAATGTTTTAGAGGGCGTTTTTGAGGTGGCCAGCAGATTATATGATCTAAATTTTACTCCAAGAAATGATATTGAAACTTACCATGAGGATGTCATGACTTATGAGGTGACAGACAATAATGGTAGACATATTTCTGTATTTTATGCAGACTTTTTTCCAAGAGTAGGAAAAAGAGGTGGAGCATGGATGACATCATTTAGAGGGCAAAGTATTGTTGAGGGTGTAGAACAAAGACCACACGTTTCTATTGTGTGTAATTTTACAAAACCAACAGAAACAAAACCTTCTTTATTAACATTTAATGAAGTTACTACTTTATTCCACGAGTTTGGACACGCCTTACATGGTATGTTGGCTGAAGGGAAATATGAAAGCCTTACAGGAACTTCAGTTTATTGGGATTTTGTAGAGCTTCCTTCTCAGGTATTAGAAAATTGGTGTTTTGAGAGAGAAACACTTGATTTATTTGCCAAACATTATGAGACGAACGAGGCAATTCCTCAAGAAATGATTGATAAAATTAAAGCATCGTCGACCTTCTTGGAAGGGTATCAAACATTAAGGCAAGTAAGTTTCGGTTTGTTAGATATGAAGTACCATCAATTATCTGATGGAAAAATTGAAGATGTTTCATCTTTTGAAAAAGAAGCAATGAAATCGACTTCGATAGATCAATTAGGAAAAGTGGATGGCACAAATATGAGTGTAGCATTTTCACATATTTTCCAAGGTGGATATGCTGCAGGTTATTATTCTTATAAATGGGCGGAAGTTCTTGATGCAGATGCTTTCGAATTATTTAAAGAAAAAGGCATTTTTGATAAAGAAACAGCAAACAGTTTTAAAGAAAATGTGTTATCTAGAGGAGGCATAGAGGATCCAATGGAATTATACAAACGTTTCAGAGGACAGGAACCTAAGGTAGATGCTTTATTAAGAAGAGCAGGTTTATTGAAGTAGTTCCAAAAAAGTATTACCTTTGTGCTTGTTACAAAAATTGTTTAAACAAATAAGAGACTCGTCTTTTATCTAAATTATAAAGAAATATGATTCAAGTATCTGATGCAGCTGCAAAGCGTATTATTGAATTAAGAGAACAAGAAAACAGAGAAGAAGATCAAAATGTTCGTGTTTCTGTAAAAGGAGGAGGTTGTTCAGGGTTAATGTATGACTTAGCCTTTGATGCAGAAATTAAAGAAACAGATGATGTTTTTGAAGACAAGGGGGTGAAAATCTTTGTGGACAAGAAAAGCTTATTGTATCTAGTAGGTACTACCCTAGATTTCTCTGATGGTCTAAATGGAAAAGGTTTTCAATTTGTAAACCCAAATGCAAGTAGAACTTGCGGATGTGGTGAAAGCTTTTCTATTTAATCAACAAGAAAAAAATTAAGAGACTGCTTCTGTTAAAGGAGCAGTTTTTTTTATCTTTGTATATTCATGTTTAAGTTGATTCTTTAATGTGAAAGTGCAATTAAAATGAAATGAATAGCCTGTTTAACTAAATTCAGAATAAATCACAGCATCTTTTGTGTGTTTATTATTCAACTGTCCTTTCTGAAAATAATAAATTTTATCACTCTACAAGTTAATATTCGATTGTTTTACTAACGTCTAAATCCATCAATGAAATTACATCACTTTAGTTTCTGTATTTTTTTGTTTTTTCTTTTTATACAAAAAGTAAATGGACAAGATAATTTCTTAATTCATCAGGAAATACCAGATGATGTTTTGTACGTTCCAACCAAAAAGGTAAGAATGTATGATAAAAAAAATATTGAACATTTAAGTATTGAAAATATCATAAGTGATTCTTCCATTGAATTTGAATCTAATAATGAAGAAGCCCTTGTGATAACCAAAGGAGAAGATCAAGTTTTTTGGGTTAAACTAAGATTTGATAATCAACTTTTTAAAAATGATAGATGGATTTTTGAAATCCCTGATTCTCATGTTGGAGAAATTCAAGCATTCATACATGTGCCTGGGGATACCATAATGAAGATGGAAAAGGCAGGGTATTATCACACTTTTAAGTCTAGAGATTATAAACATAAAAACATCATTTTTCCTTTAGATCATCAAAATACACAAAATGCGGATGAGATTGATGTCTATTTGAGATATGACTCTCCATTTCAAAATGTGTTATTTTACAAGTTATCTAAAACGAATGCATTTTTAAGATATTCCAATACAGAATATCTTTTACTGGGGCTTAATTATGGAATATTAATATGTTTAATACTTACTGGCGTACTTTTATATCTTACAATTCAAGATAAATCATTAGGCTTTTTAATCTTTTTCTTATTCGGAAGTATCGCAGTAGGGTTAACGGAAGATAACTTAGCATCAGAATATTTATTTCATAATTACCCTTACTTAAATTTTATATTACTAAAGTATTCAGCAGCAATAAGTATGTTTTCGATTGTATTGATGGCAACACAATTCTTAGGCATACGTAAGGAGAATTTTCGCGTCTATTTATTGATTATAGGTATCGCTAGTTTAAATGCTTTATATTTCCTGGTATTTAAGTCATTAAATGATAATATCTGGAAGTTACCTACCTTTCTAATTCCTTTCTTACTCATTTTTGGATATATCTTTACGCATAGAAATCAAAAGAAAAACCAAGTTAGATATTTTCTTATTGGCTACTTGGTGATACTAACGGGGCTAGTTTTCCAGACCCTAAGAAGTTATAACATCTTTATTTCCGATAATATTTTTGTGGTGTATTCTTATAATATGGGATTACTTATCACCGGCTTATTTATGACGTTATCTCAAACGGAGCGTTATAAAATTTTAAAGGAAGAAAAAGATGAGGCACAACAAGAACTCATTAAAGATTTAAAAATTAGAGAACGTATAATAGAAGATAAAGTAGAAGAGAGAACAGAGAAAATTAAATCTCAAAGTATCATCATTGAAAATAAAAATAAGGAGTTAGGTTGGGTAAACGATGAGTTAAATAAACAAAGAATTCAGATCCAGAATCTGAACAAACAACTTAAAACCGAAAATGAAAAGTTACATGAAGATGTAGAACACTTAGAAACTGCTAGGGTTTTGATGCAAGAAGTTACTTTTGAGGAATTTGAAGGCATGTTCCCAACTGATGAAAGTTGTTATGAATACTTAGAAGAAATAAAATGGAAAAACGGATTCTCTTGTCGAAAATGTGAACATACTGACTTTGCTGTTGGAACAGGAAATAATGCTAGGAGATGTAAGAGTTGTAATTACAATGAATCTGTAACAACAGGGACTTTATTCCATCGATTACATTTTCCAATTAAAAAGGCCTTTTACATGGTATTTATAGTTTTTTCTAAAAAAGGGGATATCTCTTCCACAAAATTATCAGAGACTTTAGATATGAGGCAAAACACATGTTGGAAGTTTTCCAAGAAAATAAACGAGGCTATGCTACGTAAAAGTGAGGTGTTAGGTTCTGATGATGCCTTAAGAAAACAAGGTTGGGAGGCACTTATTTTGACCTAAACCGGTTGATATTTGTCACCTATTTCAAGAAAAATGTGTTAAAATGTATTTTTTTTAAATGATAGCTGTTTAACTTGTAGTTAGTACACTTATTTGATAAAACACTGTTAATTAGCTATTAATGACTATTTTTTTTAAATGATAATTTTTTTTCATCTAAAAAAAACGTATTTGGTAATGAAATATTAACTCTCAACCTTTGTAATGGCAAACAGCAGATGACGTCCCTGTTTTTTATCAACTAACAAGAGTTAATTAAAACTCTTTCATTAAATTTTTATTCATCGAACAAAGAACTTGAAATGAGATTATTTTTACAAGCTAGAAAAAGTCTCGCTCTTATTGTCGGAATGATAACACTTTTGTCCTTTAGTGTTTCCGCGCAAGAAAGAGTGATTACTGGTAAAGTAACAGATGCCGCTGATGGTAGTTCATTACCAGGCGTAAATGTTAAATTAGTAGATACGTCTGTAGGAACAATTACAGATCTTGATGGTAATTTTAAATTAAGTATAAATGATAGCCACAAAGAAATTCTATTCTCTTACATTGGTTATTTACCTGAAACGGTAGAAATTGGTCAAAACTCAATACTTAACATGCAGTTGACTCAGGATATTGAGCAACTTGAAGAAGTAGTAGTAGTAGGTTACCAAGTTCAAAAGAAAAGTGTTGTAACAGGTGCAATTGCTTCAGTTAAATCAGAAGATATAACTCAAGTGCCTATACAAAACGCAGCACAATCATTACAAGGTAAAACAGCCGGTGTTTTGGTCACTCCAGTATCAGGCCAACCAGGTTCTGGTATTGATATTAGAGTTCGTGGTACTGGTTCAAATGGAAATAACACTCCTTTATATGTTGTTGATGGTGTTCAACTAGATAACATCAATTTCTTGAATCCAGGAGATATCGAATCAATTGAAGTATTGAAAGATGCCGCATCTGCAGCTATTTATGGTTCAAGAGGAGCAAACGGTGTAGTACTAGTAACTACTAAGAAAGGTAAAGCAGGTAGAACTATCGTTTCTTATGATGGTTATTACGGGGTGCAGGAGCCATGGAGAAAAACACCTTTAATGAACTCTCAAGAGTACATGATGTTCCATAATGAAGGAGCTTTAAATGCAGGTCAAGGGGTGAAGTTTACGCCAGATCAAATGGCAGCTAACACTACGGACACCAATTGGCAGGATGAGATGTTCCAACAGGCACCAATCCAATCACATACGATTCAGATGTCTGGTGGTACTGAAAAATCAACTTTCATGACAAGTGTATCTTACTTTGGTCAACAAGGTATCATCGCTCCTGAAAAGTCTAATTTTGATCGTTATACAATAAGACTAAACTCTTCTCACGATATATCTAAATATTTTAAAGCGGGTACGAACTTTACCTTCTCAAGAGAAGAATCTAAAGGTATCAACGAACAAAATCAATTTGGTGGTGTACTACAAAACGCTTTATTGCATGACCCTTTAACTCCAGTATGGGAGGACAGACAAGATGTAATTGAAGCATATGATGCATATGCAGTAACTCCAGCCAATAGAAATGGAAGATATTACGCTATTTCAGATCAAACTTTGAGAGAAGTAGTTAATCCAATGGCTAGAATTGAAAATACTTATGCTGAGAATGCAGGTAATAATATTACAGGTAATGTGTATCTACAATTAACTCCCGGTATTGAAGGTCTAACATTTAGAACTGATTTAGGTGTAGTAACAGGTAGTGGATATACTAGAGGTTATGTTCCCGAAGCATATTATAATAACGTAAATCAAAGCATTGTATCATCAGTAAACCAAAACTCTACAGGTTACACAACTATACAATGGGAAAACACAGCGAATTATAAAAAGAAATTTGGAAAGCATAAATTAGATTTCCTTTTAGGTACTACAATGCGTCAATCTTATGGTAATGGATTGGGTTCAGCAAGAAATAATTTACAAATTCCTGGTTGGGATTATGCTTATGTAAGTAATGGAGCAGATGATGAAACTCAAAAAGGATATGGTTACTACTGGCAACATAGATTGTTATCATTCTTTGGATCAGTAAACTATAACTACGAAGATAAGTACATGTTAAATGTAATTGCTCGTTATGACGGTTCATCAAGATTTGGTCCTAATAATCAATATGGTTTCTTCCCTTCAGTACAAGCAGGATGGGTTGTTTCTAACGAAGACTTCATGAAAGGTGGAGAAAAATTCAACTTCTTAAAAATTAGAGCTGGTTGGGGTCAAGTAGGTAATGAAAACATTGGAGACTTCGGTTTCTTAGAATTATTCGGTGGTACACCTTCTTATCCATTCGGTGTAAACCAAACAATGCAACCTGGTTTTGCGATTACAAGAATGGCTAACCCAGATTTAAAATGGGAAACAGCACAAGAGCTTAATGTAGGTATTGATGCAGGTTTCTTTAATGATGCTTTAACTGCTACGGTGGATTTATACAACAGACAACGTATTGACTTATTAGGTACTAAACCAGTACCAGGCTTTACAGGTGTTGGTGGTCCTCTTTCTAACTTAGGTACTGTACAAAACCAAGGTATTGAAATGAGTTTAACTTACAATACTAAGATTAGAGACCTTGAAATTGGTGTAACTGCTGTGGGTGCTTACAACGATAACAAAGTAACTAAAGTAGATAATGGCGACGGTAGAATTTACGGTAACGGAATGTTCCAAACTCAAGGTCAAACAATGATGGAAGAAGGATTCGCTCTTCCTTACTTCTGGGGTTGGAAAACAGATGGAATTCTTCAGAATGCTGATGAAGCAAAAGCATACAATGAGATGTATGGAGAAAGTGCTCAGCCTGGTGATATCAGATATGTTGATATTAACGGTGATGGTGTAATTGATAATGAAGATAGAACTGATATCGGTACTCCTGTTCACTCATGGACTTACGGTTTAAATGTGAGATTAGCTTACAAAGGCATCGATTTTACAATGTTCTGGCAAGGTCAAGCAGGTGGTAAATTGATAAATGGTACACTTCGTCCAGATTTACAGCAAGATCAAAATTACCCAGCACGTTACTTAAATAGATGGACAGGTGAAGGATCAACAAACGAGTTCCCTCGTTTTACTTACCAAGATGATAACCAAAACTTCACTAGAATCAATGATATGGTTCACATTGAAGATGCTTCTTACTTAAGATTAAGAAACCTTCAAGTAGGTTACACGTTGCCAACTCACATCTCTAAAAAGGCAGGTATGTCTAACTTAAGAGTTTATGTTTCAGGAAACAACTTGTTCACTTTCACAAACTACTCTGGAATGGATCCTGAAGTAGGTCACGGTGGAGCTCTAGGCTATGGATTTGACTTCGGTTCTTATCCACAAGCAAGATCTTACTTACTTGGTTTAAATGTTACATTCTAATCAGCTGATCAAAAATGAAACTTAAAAATATATTAGTAGCAGGTACAATGGCTTTGTCATCATTAATGATGTCAACTTCCTGCTCAAACTTCCTCGATATTAACCCAACTGATGCTCAGACATCAGATACATTCTTCTCTACTTCGGTAGAAGCTAGACAAGCATTGAACGGTATTTATGAGAAATTACGTTCGGACTACAATGCTACAATTCCTAACAACAATGCATTACTAGAATTAACTTTAGGTGATGATGCCTATGTAGGTGGTGCTAGTTCTGGAACGGATATGCTTTGGTTACAACAAATGATGCGTTTCCAAGCATTAACTAACTCAGAAGCAGCACAACAATCTTGGAATAAGTGTTATGGTGCTATCCAAAGATCAAATACCTTATTGGCTAATTATGATCAGATTAACTTCAAATCAAATGAAGAAGATTTGAAAAATAATTATAAAGGTGAAGCTACTTATTTAAGAGGTCACTTCTATTTTGAGTTGGTAAGATATTTTGAAAATATCCCTCTAATTACTGAGCCACTTGTGGGCGATTCTTGGCAATCTGTAGAACAGGGTGAACCTTCAGTTGTATATGCTCAAATAGCAAAAGATATGCAAGATGCCATTGCTTTAATGGCTGAAGAAATTCCAGCTAACGAAGCAGGTCGCTTAACAAAATATGCTGCTATGTCAGAGCTTGTAAAAGTGTATTTGTTTTACACCGGTTTCTATGGTCAAACTGAGCTGCCCGTTGAAGGTGGTACAGCAATTACGAAGGCAGATGCTACTCAAATGGCAAAAGATGTAATTAACTCAGGTAGATTTACTTTGGCTACTAATTATGCAGATTTATTTAATGAGAATGGAAATTACAATCCTGAAGTAATTTTTGAAATTGCTTTTGCAAACACTGGCTCTGGTGATTGGGGTGATTATTCTTACGGTAACATTATGTGTCAAATGGCTGGTCCAAGAGCACACAACGGACCAACTTTTGCTCAAGGCTGGGGTTTCATTGCCCCATCTAGAGATTTAGAACAATCTTTTGAAGCTGGTGATGCTCGTTTAGGATCAACAATTAAATATGCCAAAGATCTTATTGATGAAGTTGGTAGTGTTCATGAGCCTCATTTCAACTACACTGGTATGCACTCTAACAAGTATACAACACATACATGGAATCAAGCAGAGGTAAATGTTGAATTAAACTGGGCACAAAATTACCACTATATACGTTTAGCAGATGTTTATTTAATGGCCGCTGAACTAATGGTAGATACTGATCCTGCAATGGCTACTCAATATGTTAATGTAGTGAGAAGAAGAGCAGGTCTTGCAGATATCAGTTTAGTATCACTTGCAGATATTCAGCAAGAAAGAAGAGTAGAATTAGCTTTTGAAGGACACAGATATTTTGATGTGTTAAGAAGAGGTTTAGATGCAGCGAAGACGGAGTTAGATGTTACAAATTATACATTAACACCTCCTACAGATACTGATGCACAATATATCAACGATCAAGGTCAAAACTTAACAGGTGATATCGCAGCAGATCCAACAGTTTTCGAAATTAATTTTGACAAAGCAAAAAGAGGGTTTTTACCAATTCCTCAAGTTGAAATTGATTTGCATCCATTGTTAAAACAAAACGCAGGTTACTAATCCAAAGAATTAATAATCATGAAAAAATATATTCATTCATTTTTAAGCTTTGTCATGGTTTTAGCCATGGCAAGCTGTTCAGAACAAAAGCCAGAAGTAGGGCCAACACCAACGGCAGATGACGTTACTTTTACTGTGACACCTACATCAGATAATCCGAATATTGTTGAATTTACCAACACCACCCCTGAATCTATTGCATTCTGGAAATTTAGTACAGGAGCATCTGATAAAGGAGAAAAAGTAACTGCTGAGTTTGCTGTAAAAGGGGAATATACTGCAGAACTGACAGTGATTAAATCTGGCGGACAAGCTACTTCTTCTAAAGTGATCACTATTGATCAAACAGATTTTACTTTATTAGATAGAGAAGACTATAACTTCCTTACTGGTGGAGGAGATTCTCTAGATGGTAAGAACTGGAAATTTGACAAGATGACTAGAGGTCATATGGGTATTGGACCTCCAGAGGGATCAACTCCAGAATGGTGGCAAGCAGATCCAATGTCAAAAGACGGTAGAGGTGCTTATGATGATTTAGTCAACTTTAATTTAAATGGTTTTAAGTTTGGGTTAACTAACAATGGCGATTCATATGCAAAGTCATATATGAATGATTGGTTTACATCGAGAGGTGGTACAATTGTAAAAGATGATGATGATAATACTTATGCTATCACTTTTGATGATCAATCGGATTGGAATTGGGCTATTTCTGAGAGAGATGGTAAATCTTACCTTTCTTTAAGCGGTGATGCTTTTATGTCATGGCACACAGGAGGAAACCAAGAATATGAAATCATCACATTAAATGAAGATGAATTGTATTTAAGAACAATTGGTGATGATGGTAATGCCTGGTATTATGGATTTATACGTGAAGGTTTTGAAAGGCCTGTTGTTCCTCCAGTAGAGAAACCATATGAAGCAAATGACATTTTTGATGATTTTGCAGGAAATAATAGCTTATCTTTTATTGCAGATGGTACTTTAGATTTTACTGCTGGTGTAGATAATTTCGATCAAATGGGCAACACTGCTGCTCAAATTGGTAGATATGTAAGAACTGAAGCAGGAGGAGATGACGGTTGGTTCCAAAACTATCAAGCAGAACTTCCTTTTAGAGTTGATTTATCATCAAGAAATATATTTAAAATGAAAGTGCTAATGCTATCATCTAATGACTTTACAACTGCTACTCCGGCTGCAGAAACGCCAGAGTGGCTAGGAGATGTAGCGATGACGCCAACAGTAGCATTAAGATTAGAAGATACTAAAATGGGAAGTAACGGATGGGAAACTCGTGCAGAAGTTTCTCAAACAATCACAACAGATCAAATGGGAACTTGGGTTGAATTAACTTTCGACTTCTCAGGAGTTAGTGATAGAACTGATTTTGATAAAATTATTATTCAAATTGGAGGCGAAGGTCATACAAGACCAGGTACATTCTATGTATCAGACTTCAGATTAGAACAATAAAATAATAATTCAAGGAAGTTGCTTAGGTAACTTCCTTGAAACACTAAATTACTAGATAAGACCAACGATGAAAAAGAACTGGATCAAAGGAGTTTTGGCTGCGGCATTATGCTCAGTAACTTTAGGGTTTAACTCGCCTAATATAACCCCATCACAAGAAGAAAATATTGATATTATCGTTAAATCAAACCTTTCGGTAGAGGAAAAGGTAGAACAAATTTTACAACAACTAACATTAGAAGAAAAGGTAGGACAAATGACTCAGATCACTTTGGATGTTATCACCAAAGGAGAGAATGTATTTGTTAGTGATGAGCCACTTTCTTTAGATAAAAAACTATTGGAAGAAGCCATCAAAAAATATAAAATTGGTTCTGTATTAAACACAGCGAATAACAGAGCCAGAACACCAGAAAAATGGAATGAGGTGATTTCTCAAATCCAAAAATTAGCCATGAAAGAAATTGGTGTTCCAGTACTTTATGGTGTAGATGCAATTCACGGTACTACATATACTGATGGAGCTACATTTTTCCCACAACAAATTGGTATGGCGGCTACTTGGAACACTGAGTTAAACCGCCAAGGTTGTGAAGTAACCGCTTACGAAACACGAGCTAGTTCAATACCATGGGATTTTTCACCAGTACTTGATATGGGTAGAAACCCATCATGGCCAAGAATATGGGAAACGTATGGAGAGGATGTTTACTTAACCTCTCAAATGGGTATTGCTGCTATTGATGGTTATGAAGGAACAAATAATGACCTATCAGATAATACAAAAGTTGCCGCTTGTATCAAGCACTTCTTAGGGTATGGTAGTGAGAAATCGGGAAAAGATAGAACACCTTCTTACCTTCCTGAAATTGAGTTAAGAGAGCACTATTTACCTTCTTACAAAGCCGCTATTGATGCTGGAGCTCATACGATTATGATCAACTCTGGTATTATCAATGGTACTCCTGTTCATGCTTCATACAAATTATTAACGGAGTTATTAAAAGAAGAATTAGGTTTCGAAGGTCTTGTGGTAACAGACTGGGCGGATATCGAAAATATTCATAATAGAGACAAAGTAGCTGATTCTCATAAAGAAGCGGTGAAGCAATCTATAAATGCAGGAATCGATATGTCAATGGTCCCTTACAATTTCAACTTCTGCGATCATTTGGTCGAATTAGTGAATGAAGGCGAGGTATCAATGGATCGTATTGATGATGCAGTAAGAAGAATCTTGAAAGTAAAAATGGAACTTGGGTTATTCGATACTCCAGCACCAAAAGTAAAAGATTATCCTAATTTTGGAAGCAAAGAACATGAGCAAATTGCTTATAATGCTGCATCGGAATCCATAACTTTACTTAAAAATGATAAAGAGATTCTTCCTTTGAAAAAAGGAACGAAAATACTTGTTACAGGTCCAAATGCTAATTCAATGCGTACATTGAATGGAGGTTGGACGTACTCTTGGCAAGGTGAAAAAGTGGAAGAATTTGCACAGGATTACAATACCATTTTTGAAGCAGTTCAAAACAATTTTGGTAAAGAAAATGTAAACCTTGTACATGGAGTGGAATACAACCACGAAGGACATTATTACGAGGAAAAAAACATCGATATACAGGCGGCTGTTAAAGCTGCAGCAAGTTCAGATGTGATTTTACTTTGTCTTGGTGAAAACACCTATACAGAAACGCCTGGTAACCTTCATGACTTATATATATCACAAAACCAAAGAAAATTAGCTGAGGCTTTAGCGGCTACAGGTAAGCCAGTTGTTTTGATCTTAAATGAAGGTAGACCTCGTTTAATCTCTCAATTTGAATCAGAAATGCAAGCGGTAGTTCATACGTATCTACCAGGTAATTTTGGTGGAGATGCTCTTTCTGATATTCTAATTGGTAAAGTGAATCCAAGTGGTAAATTACCTTACAGTTACCCTATGTATCCAAATTCATTAGGAACGTATGATCACAAACCATCTGAAGCATCAGAAAAAATGGAGGGGATGTATGATTATAATTCATCGTTACCATTCCAATACGCTTTTGGTTTTGGATTAAGTTACACCACTTTTGAGTATGCAGATCTGAAGGTGTCAAAACAAGATTTTGGTCCTGACGATAAAGTGACGGTATCTGTAGAAGTAAAAAATACAGGTAAAGTTGAAGGGAAAGAAGTAGTACAATTGTATACAAAAGACATGTATGCTTCAATTACTCCAGATAATAAAAGATTAAGAAGATTTGAAAAGGTCAATCTTAAACCGGGTGAAAGTAAAAAAGTAACTTTCACGTTGTCTGGTAGAGATTTAGCTTTTGTTGATGCTGACTTAAAATGGACAGTAGAAAAAGGAGAATTTAGATTCATGGTGGGTGATCAACAAGCCAATGTGAATGTAACTAATACAAAGAAATTTGATAAACAGTCTAACTAACAACTTTATTTGGACAAATAGTTATCATAGGGGACTCATACACTTGGGTTCCCTATCATTACATCTAATAACAATATGAAAAAATATTACTTTTTATTCTATTTACTATTGAATACATCTATCATTTTTGCCCAATCCGATTGTTATGAGTTGGTTTGGTCGGATGAATTTGATGTTAATGGTGCTCCAGATCCTAATAAATGGGGGTACGATATTGGTGGTGATGGTTGGGGAAACAACGAAGACCAATACTATACAGATAAACTAACTAATGCTCAAGTAATTGACGGTAAACTTGTCATTACTGCTAGAAAAGAAAATTATGGAGGGAAAGCATATACATCAGCTCGTTTGATTTCTAAAGGTAAAGGAGACTGGTTATATGGCAAAGTAGTCGTAAGAGCTAAATTACCATCAGGACAAGGCACGTGGCCTGCTATTTGGATGCTTCCTACAGATTGGGAATATGGTGGATGGCCAGCAAGTGGAGAAATTGACATCATGGAACATGTAGGTTACGATCCTAATGTGGTACACGGTACAGTGCACACAGAAGCTTACAATCACATGAATAATACACAGAGAGGAGAGAAGGTAACAATAGACGATGCCACCTCTGCTTATCATGATTATGTATTAGAATGGAATGAAGATGGATTACAAGTTGGGTATGATGACCAAATGTATTTTACCTTTCCAAAGAGAGGAACATACAAAGAATGGCCATTTGATAAACGTTTCCATTTACTTTTAAATATCGCTATTGGAGGGTTTTGGGGAGGCGCCGGAGGTCCTACAGATGATACTGCATTACCTGCAAAAATGGAGGTTGAATATGTGAGAGTTTACCAAAAAAAAGTGGGAGAAATATCATTAGATGGTGCATCAATAATTGAGAAAAACACAAAGTATACCTACCTCCTTAAAGGAATGGATGGAAATGTAACCTGGACTGTACCTGAAGGAATAACTATACTCAGTGGACAAGGTACATCTACTATAGAAGTTGAAATAGCAGAAAATGCAGAGACAGGTGAAATAAAAGCTGAAGTAGAGGGTAATTGTCAAACTTATCAAGCTACTAAGGAGGTGAAAGTTGTCGTGGGAAAGCCCCAAGGGGAAAGCATTAATTTCCCCGCAATCTTAGATGAAAATATCCAATGGTTTAAATCAGAGAATTTCTCTTCTCAATTTGAGATTAAAAAAGAGGGTGAAAATTCTGTATTGGTAAAATTTGATATAGAAGATCCATCTACGAACCCTTACATAGAATATCATTTTGATAACATCTATGATTTTACAGAACATAATAACTTTTCTATCAACATAAAAAATGCAGAAGGAAAAGAGCCTGATGCATTAAGGGTAGAATTATTAGATGGAAATGGAAATACCTTATCCAATGATTTTGTAAGATGGTATTCATCCAATTTAAATACAGATTGTAATCTTTGGAGGTATACGCATACATTTACTTCAGCTCCTTCACAAGTTGCTGGAATTAGAGTGTATGTTAATTATGGGATTTTTTCATCGGCTAAAGTAGGAGGATTAGTGATTGAAGACGTTGTCTTTTCGACTTCAGAAATGCAGGAAGAATCGATGACCAATAATGGAGATTGTGGTGGACTAGATACTATTATCACAAGTTTATCACCTGATAAAAAAGAAGTGAATATCTATCCTAATCCTATCTCAAATGGTCAAAAGTTAATAGTTGGGGAAGCTGTGGAACTACAGTTTTTCAATTTATTGGGAAGAAAAGTATTGGAAGGATATTCTACGAATGGAGAGTTTTTAATTAAAGACCTAGAAAGAGGTCATTATATATTAACATTAAAATCAGAAAATAATAGAGTGTATAAAAAGATACTGGTGGAATAGTTGCCCGCTTTCCTCGTTGAACTGATTTTATTTAGAGCTAACTTATCACCCGATAAGTTAGCTTTTTTATTGATGTGATATATTATTTAAACAACTGCTGTATTTTTTCTTCATTTTTCTGATGTATCTCCCCAAATATATCCTTTTCAAACTCATCAAATTGTGCTTTGTTTTTGGATGATTTGATCACTCCACCTTTCAAATAATGTATTTGATGGCATAACGAAGTCAATGTTTCCAATATGTGAGAGGTAATAATAATTGTTTTTCCTTTTGATGCTAACTGATCTAAAATCAAATGAATAACTCTTGAAGATTCTAAGTCTACTCCATTAAAGGGCTCATCGAGTATCAAAATGTCTTTATCTTGAAGTAGAACCCCCATCAGTGCTAACTTTTTCTTCATTCCTGTAGAGTAATCATCAATCATTTGATCTATTGATAACTGAAATAGAGTATTTAATTCCTCGATTCTAATCTTATCATCGCTGAATAATGAAAGGTAATCTCTTCCTGTGGTGTAACTATAGAAGTAATTTTCAGTACTTAAAAAGGCAATGTCTTTTTTTGAAATGTCTTTTTGATGATACAATACGTTTCCTTCTTCTAAAGGAAGTAATCCGAATATACCTTGAAGAAGGGTGCTTTTTCCTGCCCCGTTTAACCCCACTAAACCATGGATTTTTTCAATATCCAAAGTTAAGTCAAGACTATTAATTACTTTGTTTTTTTGATAACTGATGGAGATATTATGAAGCGAAATCATGTAAATAGAAGTCTAAATTTTGAATACTTTTTCTATAATATTGAATGCTCAAACCTAAAGTTACAGGTAAAAGGAATGGAATAAATAAACTGATTAAACCAAAACCACTCATCGTTTGATAAGTAGGAGAGGTGTTATTAGGAGTATAGAAAGCATATTTTGTAAGGAGAATATAAATATTCAGAAAACTCAATACAGATAAAATACCTATTAATAAGAACCACTCCTCGTAATGAAATATCAAAAACACTAAGGATAAAGGCATAGTGAGGTAGATAAATAATGTGACTTGTTTGGAAAGTTTCATCAGGATAAAATCTTTAGCCGACATTTCAAATGCAATGATGTAAGTAATAGGTTCCCCCTTTTCATGGAAGCTAAAACAAATCAACCATAGAACAAGTAAAATAACAGGAACAATACCGAGATAAATACTTCCTATGATACCAATAAAATACAATGGTACTATCAAATATAAGTTTTTACGAATACCTGCCTTCCATTCGAAATTTTCAGAGGATAATCGGTTGATATATTTATTTAAAATGGAGGATTTATCACTTTTAGGAAGCCATAGAAAAGGTAAAATGAATAAATATAAAGTATGTGCAAGGAAGTAATACCACTGATGAAAGATCAATAAGAGAAGGGTAAATGGCAGGCTAAAAAGGAAGTACTCCCCCATTAAATAGAACTTAGAATTAGGGACATGACTTTTTAAGAAAGTAAGGTCTGCTCTTTTAAGTTGAATCATCAATTCTAAAAAAACAAAACCTAGAGTTACCCATTGTACTGTTTCTTCTTTGGATATAAACTCAAAAAGAAGCCTATATCCCAATAAAAAACCGATAAGATAGAAGGGAATTCTAACCGCACCAAGCTCTTTTATAATACGATATAATTGTTTTAAACGTAGTTGAAAGAGGGAAATCCACATCATTTTTCTATTATTCTATACTGTTTTATAAAACCAAATGGAAAATAGGAGAAGATGAATTAATTTCTAATAGTTTAAAAATTAACAATCAAACTAAGGTATGAAATATTTATTCATTAATTTTTTAATCGTATCACTATTTTCTGTACAATTCACAATGGCAGTGGAGAAGACTAAGGTTATTTTTGATACTGACACCAATAACGAATTAGACGATCAAAATGCTTTAGCCTATTTATTACTGAATGAGGCCACTTTTGAGGTATTAGGTGTCACCATCAATGCAACTAGAAATGGAGGTGATGTAAGTGAGCATTACAAGGAGGCTGAAAGGATTGTCCAATTGTGTGATAAAAAGGGAACCAAATTATTGACAGGTGTAAATGGCGATTTTGAAACCATAAAACCGACATTAAAAGAAAAAAAACATGATGGCTATGAGGCGGTTGATTTTATCATTCAACAAGTAAAAAAGTACAAGAAAGAAGTAGTGGTTTTAGCTGTGGGTAAATTGACTAATGTAGCACTAGCCATAGAAAAAGACCCAAGTATAATCCCAGATTTAAATTTGGTGTGGTTAGGAACCAACTACCCTAACTTTAGAGAATATAATTTTGTAAACGATTATGCTGCGATGAATTACATTGCTAGAACAGATGCACATTTTGAAATAGTTCCTTGTCGTTATAACATGGATTCAGGATCTGCCCATGTAAAAGTATTCAAAGAAGAGGGGATTGTTGATAAAATGAAGGGTTTAGGTCCAACAGTAAATAAAGGTATTGAAGGTAGACATGGAGGAGAATTTACCAATTTAGGAGATTACTTAAGTAGCCTTTTTGAGCACATCAAATATTACTCAACACCTCCATCAAGATCCCTTTTTGACATGGTAGCAGTAGCTATTATTAAGAACCCTGATTGGGCAGTGAAAACTGAAGTGACTGCTTTTGTTTTTGAGAATGAAAGATGGAACACAATCAGTAAAGACCATAGAAAAGTAATTATGTGGGAGTTTTTTGATGAAAAGGCCATTCTAGATGACTTTTTTAAGACGCTTTCCACAGCAAAAGATAATTAAGGACTTTATTTTTTATAGCACAAAAAAATCCCGTAAGCCGAAACTTACGGGATTTTATATTTAAAAGTACTTCAGCTTAGCTTAATGTACGTTTTGTCTCTTTCATTTCGAAGACCTCAACAACGTCACCAACTTTAATGTCGTTGTAGTTTGCGATACTCATACCACATTCGTAACCGAATTTCACTTCGTTGACATCGTCTTTGAAACGTTTCAAGGCTCCAACATCACCACCGTCTTGACCACCGTAGATTACAACACCTTCACGGATTAAGCGGATTTTAGAGTTACGCTTGATGTAACCGTCTGTAACATAACAACCGGCAACAGTACCCACTTTAGAGATTTTGAATACTTCACGTACTTCAACGTTACCCACGATTTTCTCTTCCATATCTGGCTCAAGAAGACCTTCCATAGCCGCTTTAACATCGTCAATAGCGTTATAGATTACAGAGTAATGACGTACTTCAATACCTTCTTTCTCAGCAAGCTTTCTTGCATTTGGAGTAGGACGTACTTGGAAACCAATAATCATTGTTGGGTTCTCCTTATCGGCAGCCGCTAACAAGATATCTGATTCCGTTAAGGCACCTACACCTTTGTGGATAATTCTTACTTCTACTTCGTCGTTCGAAAGTTTCAGTAATGAATCTGATAATGCTTCAACTGAACCGTCCACGTCACCTTTGATGATCATGTTCAATTGTTGTAACTCACCTTGAGCTAGACGCTTGAATAGATCTAGGTTAGGACGTTGTGCAGCTCTTAAGCTTTGCTCACGAGCTAATTGCTCACGTTTGTTAGCAATCTCTCTAGCTTCACGTTCTGTATCTAGAACATTCAATTTATCACCTGCTTGAGGAGCACCTGATAAACCAAGAACTTGAACAGGAGTTGAAGGACCAGCCTCTTTGAGTCTGTTACCTCTATGGTCTAGCATTGCTTTCACTTTACCATAGTAACCACCTGCAAGCATTACATCACCTACACGCATAGTACCTGCCTGTACAAGTACAGTTGCAAGGTAACCACGTCCTTTATCTAATGATGCTTCAACGATAGTACCAACAGCATTTTTATTAGGATTGGCTTTCAATTCAAGAACTTCAGATTCAAGAAGTACACCTTCTAATAAATCATCGATACCTTGACCTGTTTTTGCCGAGATTTCAAATGCTTGGTATTTACCACCCCAATCTTCAACAAGGATATTCAATGCTGAAAGTTGAGTTTTAATATTTTCCACATTCGCATTTGGCTTATCTACCTTGTTAATTGCAATAACGATAGGTACTTCAGCTGATAATGCGTGGTTAATTGCTTCTTTTGTTTGAGGCATTACTTGATCATCGGCCGCAACTACAATAATTGCAACGTCAGTTACTTTTGCACCACGAGCACGCATCGCTGTAAAGGCTTCGTGACCTGGAGTATCCAAGAAGGCAATTTTTCTACCTGTCTTAGTTCTAACATCGTATGCACCGATGTGCTGAGTAATACCACCTGCTTCACCAGAGGCTACATTTGCATCACGGATGTAGTCAAGTAATGACGTTTTACCGTGGTCAACGTGACCCATGATTGTAACAATTGGAGCTCTTTCTAATAAATCTTCTGGAGTATCTTCTTTTTCTAAAGGAGCATCTACTTCTTCTTCAGCAGAGGCAAATTTAGGTTCGAAGTTAAATTCAGCACAGATTAGCTCAATTGTTTCTTTATCAAGACGCTGGTTGATCGACACGAACATACCACTGTTCATACATGTCATGATCACATCAGAAACACTCACTTCCATCATGTTTGCTAAGTCGTTTGTAGAAACGAACTCAGTAACTGTAATGATGTGTTGTTCTGCAGCCTCTTTTTGTAAACGTGCTTCGTTTTCCGCTTCACGTTTGTTTTTCTTAGCTTGTTTATGTTTACCACGCGTAGATTTGAAACCAGATTGGTTCATTTGCGCGTTGGCTCTCTTCATTCCTGATTGGATGTCTTTTTCAGATGGTTTACCCTTCTTCTTAGCTCCTCCTCTCTTGTTAGCGCCTGTTCTGCCTGATTGAGCATCAGCGTTACGGAATGTTTTTTCTTTGTTTTGACCGTTAGCACCTTGTCCACCTTGTTGGTTACGGTTGCCACCTTGTCCACCAGGTCCACGGTTACCACCTTGTCCACCTTGTTGGTTACGGTTACCACCTTGTCCACCAGGTCCACGGTTACCACCTTGACCACCTTGTTGGTTGCGGTTGCCACCTTGTCCACCAGGTCCACGGTTACCACCTTGTCCACCTTGTTGGTTACGGTTACCACCTTGACCACCTTGTTGGTTACGGTTACCACCTTGACCTCTGTTTCCACCTTGTTGGTTACGGTTGCCACCTTGTGCGTTTCCGGATTCAGAGTTCCCTACAGGTACTCTTTTCTTCTTACGTTGTTTCTTTTGTCCACCTTTATCATCAGAAGAAGCAACTGGACGTTGTTTTTTCTTACGACGGTTTTCAAAAGAAGATAAGTCTACTTTACCGACTACAGTAAGACCTTTCAATTCATCAGCTTTTGCGGCAATTGCTGATGGAGCTTCTGATGATGAAGGAGTCTCTTGAGGAGCCTCTTTCTTTGGAGCTTCAGAAGGAGCTGCTTGTTCTGTCTTAGCAGCTGGTTTCGTCGTTTGTTTCTTCACTTCTTTTGTAGGTTGCTCCTCTTTTGGTTTTACTGGAGCTTTTTCAGATGCTTCAGGCTTCTGCGGTGTGTTTTCCTTAGCAGTAGTTTTTGGTTCCTCAACCTTTTTCTCAGGTTTTGGTTCCTCTACTTTTTTCTTAGGAGCTTCCTTTTTAGGAGCTTCTTGCTTCGGTGTAGCTTTTTTAGCAGGAGCTTGAGGTTTTTTATTTTCTTCAGCGGGCTTTTTAGCCTCAGCTGCAGGTTTTTTCTTTTCTGCTGGTTTCTTAGTGTTTTCCAGATCTATTTTACCAACTACCTTAAGACTAGGTTTAGCACTGAATGTTTCAGGTGCCTTTTCTGGTTTTGGTGCTTCAACTTCTTTTTTAGGAGCAGGAGCCGTTGGTTTTTCGGCAGAAGAATTTTTGATAATCAGATGATCGTCATCTTGCTCAGCAGATTTTTTTCTGTTAGGTTTTTTAGATTCAATAACAGTATTCCCCACTTGAGACGAGATAGAGATTTGAGATGCCTCTTCTTTGTCTTGCATAGACTTTGCATTCATCTTTTTCAACAACTCGAATTGATCGGTTGTGATTTTAGCATTAGGAGAAGAGCCCACATCAATGTCTTTCTTCTTCAACTGCTCGATGAGTGTTTGGTGTCCAACGTTTAATTTTTTGGCCGCCTGATTAATTCTGATCATCTTTTGATCTGCCATATATTCTTTTTCGTAATACTTTGTTCGTAATATATTGCTGTCACAGCAATTAAAATAATTATAAGCAAAAAGCTTAAATGAAATGTTCGATGACGAACGCTTACATGAACACTTCTAAGATGCAAAGATATGAGTTACTTTTTAAATCTTAAATTTAATTGCTAATCATCTTTACCTTTTTGCACTTATTATAGGTATTCTTCCCTTTTTTCATCAGAAAATTAGGTTTATGCCTCGTTTTTTTTTTCAAAAAGTTGAAATCGAGACAAAATGAATGGAGACTATCATTAAAAATAATCTCCATTCATAAGAATTTTCCTTAGGAATATTCAATATTAGTATAAACTATTTGTTGATTGCAGCTAAAACTTCATCAACAGTTTCGTCTTCTAAATCTGTTCTTTCGATCACTTCTTCTCTTGAGATAGAAAGGATAGAATTAACAGTGTTTAATTTAGCCTTTTTGAATTCATCGATTACCCAATCTTCAATCACTGCGTTGAATGTAGAAAGATCTACATCTTCAGCAACAGAAGTTTCAGTTTCTTGGTATTCATCGATGTCATCAGAGTAATCTACTAGATCATCCATGTTGTCCTCATCAGCAGCGTTATTGTTGATTTGAGGACGACTAGAACCATTAGAAGATTTTTTGTCCTCTTCGAATTGACGTTTCATTACTTCCATGATGGCAATAATAGTCTCTTCTTCAAGATCAGTTCTTCTTTCTAACTCTTCTACTTTATGATCAAGTACAGCACCTGCAGTATCTAAACCAATACGTTTGAATTCTTGAAGCATCCAATCTTCAAACATATCGTTGAACTCCATTACATCGTAATCCATGTCCTCTTCTTGCTCTCCTTCCATTTCACGGAATACGTCAATTTCGTAACCTACTAGTTTAGAAGCCAATTTAATGTTTTGACCATTTTTACCAATAGCTAAAGAAACTTGATCTTGAGGCAATGTAACTTCTACTCTTTTCTCTTCATCATTAATATTGATGTGAGCAATATGAGCAGGAGATAAAGCACGACGGATCATTAAATCTAAATTCTCTGTGTAGTTAATTACATCGATATTCTCGTTTTGTAATTCACGTACAATAGAATGGATACGAGAACCTCTCATACCAACACAAGCACCTACAGGGTCAACTCTATCATCGAATGACTCTACAGAAACTTTTGCTCTTTCACCTGGTTCACGTACGATATTTTTAATAGCGATTAAGCCATCGAAAATTTCTGGAACTTCGTTTTCGAATAAAAGACGTAAGAAAAGAGGAGAAGTACGAGACAATACAATCTTAGGATTGTTGTTGTTCATTTCCACACGATCGATTACCGCACGGATATGATCGCCTTTTCTGTAACGGTCTTTAGGAATCATCTCGTTTCTAGGAAGAGACAATTCGTTGTTATCTTGGTCGATGATAATAAATTCACGGTGTAAAGTTTGGTATACTTCACCCATGATTAATTCACCAACTCTTTCTTTATATTGATCGAAAAGAACTTTCTTTTCTAAATCTTTTACTTTTTGAATTAAAGTCTGACGAGCAGTTTGTACCATTCTTCTTCCGAAGAAATCAATTTCTACTGCTTCAGCTACTTCTTCATCTACTTCAAAATCTTCCTCGATTTTCTTAGCGTCAGTCAAGTGAATTTGAGTTTGAGGATCGAAATCTTCAGCATCGTCGGCAACAATTTGACGGTAACGCCATATTTCTAAGTCACCAGCATCTACGTTGATAATAACGTCGAATGTGGCATCATCTCCATATTGTTTACGAATCATCGTCTTGAACACGTCCTCTAGGATTTTAATCATAGTTGGACGGTCAATCCCTTTCATTTTTGCAAATTCCTTAAACGATTCGATTAATTCTGAGCTGTTCATATCTGCAAGTGTTTTGTTTTAATATTTTTTTAAAGATTATTTGAAGGAAACTTCCACCTGTGTGGTTTTAATATCAGAGAATGGAATTTCCATTTCCTTAATCTCTACTTTCTTTTTTCCTTTTTCTTTGATTTCAGCATCGATAACGATAGCTTCTTCAGTCACTGATTTTAGTTGACCGACAAATTTAGTTTCGTTGCTTCTAGTGACCTTTACCTTACGATCAATATTTTTAATATATTGTCTGTGTTGTTCTAATGGCTCGCCAACACCGGCAGAGGTAACCTCAAAAGTATATTCATCTTTGATCAACTCTCTTTCGTCCAATTCTCTACCCACATTTCTTGATACCTCCGTCACTTGTTCGATAGATACACCTTTGTCACCGTCTAAGACGATCAAGACTTTTAAGCGTTTCATTCCTTTTGCTTCTATTTTAACAATAAAAACAGATTCGTCAGGAATATGTTGTTCAACGATTTCTTTAATTTTTTCGACTAAACCCATAGTTTTTTTTAAAATTTTATGTTTTCTAAAAAAACATGGTGGAAAAATCAGGTTTGTTGTACTTTAAAAGTGATGACTTAAATCTCTGATAATGAGTTGGTATCATTGACTCCTGCCATTAACTTCATTAAAAAAAGTAAACAAAAAAGGGAGACGATTTTCGCTCCCTTCTAGATGCTTTCCATGATGTTGTCACAAATATAAAGATAACATCGAAAAATGCAATGTTTTTTTCTGACTACTTTTTCAGAGTTAACACATAATTAGATAAAGCCTGTAAATCTTCTTGAGAAATAAGGTTCTTATCGTATTTAGGCATAAATCCTTTTCCTTCTCTAATTACTTTTTCAATTCCTTCTTGATTTAAAGAAGTTTCTGATAAACGAGCTGCTCCACTTCTTTGAGAATCACCACTTGGACCATGACAGTTTGTACAGTTTTTCTCGTAGATCGCTTGACCTTTTAATTCGATTTCTGTTAAGTCTCTAGTTGGTGCTGCTGTTTCTTCTGTTGCTCTAATTGTACCTTTCTTTACTCCAGCACGGTGCATTTCTGCAAAACCATAAGCCATAAATACGCAAAGTACGCCAGCTAACATCAAGAATTTATTTTGCTTCTTAGTAGCGACCACTGCCAATGGAATAGATATAGCGACAAAACCAAATTTGATCCATAAGGCATTAGAAAGGATAGAATCATACACAAAAATCATTGCTAAGCCTGTAGCCAAGAAAGTAAACGAAATAATCATTTCAGGTACTTTAATGATTTTACCAAACTTATTGAAAGTGTCTTTGTTGGCGAAAATCAAGATAAGTTTAATAACGTAGATCAATAGAAAAAGTGATACTACAATTCTGTGCGTCAAAAAAACGTGTGACATTATTATATTAAATTTGTATGTAAAGTTTAAAGTAAAATGGCGGTGTAAACCATTGCTCTAAATCAAAAAATCAATTATTCGACGCAATATGCATCAATAAATTTTAAAACACCATACCCAATAGATTGTTTTCTAATTCAGAGAAGATATTTCAACTAAATTGATGTTAGATAATATCCACCAATTCATGTCCTACTTCACTACCAATAGCAATACCCATTCCTCCCATCCGTATTCCTACAGCAATTCTATCACTTAGTTTTTCTATAATAGGTGCTTTTTTATCACCAAACCCCATAATACCAGACCATTGTTGTTCAATTGTAAAGTCTATATCAGGTAAGATCACTTCTTCTAATAACTTTTTGATAGGTTGAATGATTGAGTTGGTTGTTTCCATTGCAGTGGTAGTCTCTCCCTCATAATCTAAATGTCGACCACCTCCAATTAATATTCTATTATCAATGTTCCTAAAATAATAATAACCTCTGTCGTAATGGAAGGTTCCTTCTATAGGTAGGTTTTCGATCGGAGAAGTAATGACTACTTGACCTCTTCCTGGTTTTACCTCATAGTCTGGTAATAGATCAGAAGCAAAGCCATTGACACAAACAGCCACTTGTTCAGCTTTAAATTTTATCCTTTGATGTGTGATAACATCAACATGATGATTACTTTCTTCTAGCTGTTCTACTTTTACCCCGGTTAATATTTCAATACCGTTACTTCTAGCTTTCTGAAGAAGCGTACTCATCATTTTTCCAGTATGAATTTGTCCTTCTAATGGGTTATAAAGTAGCTCTTCTACTGAGGAGGAATCAAAGCCAAATCGTTTAATTTTGAATGTCCTATCATAAAATACTTTTTGATGAAAGATAGGATGAAGCATTTCATTTATGGAGTCGATCTTACTTAAATAATGAAGTTGATCTTTTTGAATTAATTCATATCCACCATAGGGGGAATAATCCATATTTTTATCTCCAATTCTATTTCTAAGTCTCTGTAATCCGTTTACTCTTTTCTGAACAGTTTGTAGAATAAATTCATAAGAGTAGTTATTGAGGTCATCACAAATTTCTGTTAGACTCCCAAAACAGGCGAAACCAGCATTTTTTGTACTGGCACCAGAGGGTAGAATTCCCTTTTCTAAAATCAGAACTCTCTTATTAGGATGTTTTTCTTTGTATTCAAGGGCAGTGCTTAATCCTACTATGCCACTACCGATAATTATAAGATGATAGTTTAGAAAACTTTCTTTTTCCCAATAGCTAATCATGTGTTTGTTGGTACAGGGCTTGTTTATAAAAAAATAAGATGACTCAATCTGTTGTATTTTGAATTCCAATAAAACATAAATACATCTTAAATAAACAAATTAAAGACTTCTATAGAAGTTTGCAAGAGAGTTAGCAGGTAGAAGAGATAATCGTGGAAGACATCATGATTTAGATAAGTTTGTATTAAACTTATTCAATTCTTAAATCGAAAAAGAATATTATAGAGATATAGAAAAAAATTAAACAATCTGCAGACACTTTGAAATATGAATAAAATAAGGTTGGATATACCAGATAGATATGAAAGAGACTTTTGGATATATGAAAATGATACGATTAAGTACGACAATTAAATTAATCTTCTTTTTGATGTCAATTAATACTTTTGGACAACAAAAAATAAGAATCATAGATGCTTCTTTTGACAGTGGATATTTTCCAAAGGAATATATAATTACGGAAAATTCTATCTCAAAGAACCAATACATTAGAACTGAAAAAATATCAGAGGTTTCAATATCAAAACCAGATACAATAAATATTAATACTATTTACTCTGAACTTCTTTCCATTAAAAAAGATACTATTTACTTTGATCTTGGATTTCCTAAAGGTGGATTTGAATTCATTGAATTTATTGTAGAAAATGATGGACATGTGATCTCTAAATTTAAGCTTATACCCGCAGGATATGATAGTTTGGTGTCAAATGAAAACCTAACTGATAGTGCATTTGAAATTTATTACGAAATCAGAAATTTATTTTGAAAAAGAATTATTTGAGATAGGGAAGTATATTCTTCAAAATCATAGTTCTTAACTACATAATGTAAATAATTCTCCAACCTCAATTAAAAAAATGAAATACTTAATCACCACTTTAATACTTCTTTTTCAAATTAATATTTATGGACAGATAAATGACAGTATAAACATATATCTACCCCCAGAACATATTGAGGAAATCTCAACTAAACTTCCTAAAAATGGTATTTTAAATATTAAAAGTGATAAATCTGAAATAATAAGAATATACCTTAAAATAAATGCTAGATTAAATCGTGAATTAGAATTACAAGAGTATTTTTTTGAAGAAATTGCATTTATTTCAGAACAAAGAAAGAGAACAATAATAAGCGTTTCTTCAGAGAAAAATGATAAGGTATATTGGTTTACTTTACCTTATTTAATTTATAAAAACAAAAATGAAATTGAGTCATATATTTACTCTTTTACATTTGTGCCTAATATTAAAAACCTTAAGTACAAAGACAATAATCAAATAAATTTTGTAGCTGTAATCAACGTTTTAAAATTTTTAATTACTCTTGATGAAATTGAATCAGAAATTTTTCAATACCTAATAAAAGTAAGAGAAATCTCATCTAATGAGATCAATAGAAATAGCTTATTTATAGTTAATAGCTTAGATACTACATATCAGAATATTGTAAAGTCTGAACAAAAAGAATTGGGAAGCGGGATTTATAGATTTGGGATATTAGGCCCTCACTTTCATTCTTATTTACTTTTTATTGATATTGAAAATGAAATTTCAATGCATAATTTAACTTCCATTAAAACCATTGAAGAAACTGTAGCCTTTTTCAACAGTAATCCCAATTTATTTTCATTTGAGGAACAATTATATATACTTAAATCAGTAGTTCAAATAATTGATAATCGAAGGTTAGATGACTTAAGAGAGGAAGAATATGAAAAGGAGATGTATAATCTTGACTTGGGAGATGAGAAAGATTAATATTATTATATCACCCCTCATATTATCAATATCATTAAAGCTATTTTTTTATACCTACTAGCCAAAACAGAACTTACTAATTATATACTCCAACACTTTATCTATAGTTACCTCACCACTAATTTATCCAAGGTGATGCAATGAAGATCGAATATCAATCGCAAGAAAACCACCTGTCATTTCCATGTCAATACTATTAATCACATCATCCAATGCTTTCATAGTTTCCTGAATGTTTGATAATTTCTAGCGTTGGTCATCTTATAATTATGTAATGAATAATCCTATTTTATTATTGATTCTGATGGGAGAGATGTTCAACTAGTTAATATGCCTGCTTTTAATGCTATCATCAATGGATTAAGATGCTCAATAGGTAAGATTTAAAAATGAAGTAATTAATAAAGAATCACAGGGTTATCCATAAAAAAAGGTGATTCAATATTTTGTGTTTTTGAATTGATAAACATTAATGTATTTCTTGGTTAATTATTTTTGAAGCCATGTTTGTTGGTATTATATGTATTGATGTATTTACTTAGTAGTAATAAACAGGTGTTTATGGAAATTTGTAGTTGCTAAATAATAGATTTTTATGCCAACTGAAATTATAAAAAAGGGAAAAGGAGTAAAATTAAGTGCAGAGGATAATCAAATTCTATCTAAGGTTAAAGTAGGTCTTGGATGGGAAGTGAGGAAAGGTGGTCAGTTAGACTTAGATGCTTCTGTATTTATGTTGGGTGAAGACGGGAAGTTGCCTTCTGATGAATACTTTGTTTTTTACAATAACCTGACCTCTCCTGATGGTATGGTCAAACATAAAGGTGATAATAGAACTGGAGATGCTGAAGGTGATGATGAAGAAATCTTGATTAATCTACCATATATCTCTCCTGTGGTAAAAGAACTTCGTTTTATTGTAAGTATATATGATGCAAAAGCTCGAAGACATAACTTCGGGCAGTTGGAAGAGGCATACATTCGTGTAGTTAATTTATCGAACAGTCAAGAAATTTTACATTACGATTTGGATGCAGACTTTAGTGATGATACAGAAGTAGAGTTTGCTCGTTTAGTAAGAGAGGCAACAGGGTGGAAGTTTTTACCAACGGAAAGGGGGACGAAAATTGGTCTACAGGGTTATGTAGATAAATTTATTCCCGAATTATAATCAAATGATTATTTATCACGATGTGCTTTAGTACTAAATCGAACTATACATAAGTTAAAGCACTTGGGCAATTACATTTTTTTTTACATCTTCACTTAAATAGCCAAAATAGGCATTTACAAGAAAGTTTAAACACATACACATATATGAAAGTAGGAATTATAAAGGAGGGTAAAATACCTGAAGACAAAAGAGTAGCACTTACTCCCGCACAATGTGAGGAAGTATTAGAGCAATATCCTAATGTTGAAATTTATGTTCAAAAGAGTCCAATTAGATGTTATACAGATGCAGAATATGAAGAAGTTGGTATTGCTGTAGTAGACGATGTCTCTGATTGTGATATCCTTTTGGGAATAAAGGAGGTGCCAATTCCTGAGTTAGTTCCAGATAAAAAGTACTTTTTCTTCTCTCATACCATAAAAAAGCAACCTTATAATAGGGAGTTATTAAGAGCAATATTAAAAAACAATATTGACATTATGGATTACGAGGTGCTAACTAGAGAAGATGGTTCTAGAGTAATTGCCTTTGGTCGTTTTGCAGGATTAGTGGGGGCGTATAATGGGTTATTAGCCTATGGTAAAAGAATGGGTACCTATGATCTTAAACCTGCTCATTTATGTCATGATTTAAATGAGATGTGGATTGAGTGCAAAAAGGTAAAATTGCCAAATGATTATAAAATTGCAATTACAGGATCTGGTAGAGTATCTAATGGTGCTGTTGAGACTCTCTTAGCGGCTGGGTTAAAGAAAGTGAGTAAGCAAGATTTTATAGATAACTCATTTGAAAAGCCTGTATTTGTACAGTTAAGATCGAAAGATTATCATGAACATAAAGAAGGTAAGCCATTTGTGCTCAAAGAGTTTTTTGATGCTCCTTCTGATTACAATTCCACTTTTAGTGAGTTAAATAACATTGCGGATATGTTGGTGGCCGGAGCATTTTGGCATCCTGCATCTCCAGTATTATTCACAAAAGAGGATATGAATAAGAGCGATTTTAAAATTAAAGTGATTGCTGATATTACTTGTGATATTGAAGGTTCTATTCCATCAACAAAACAACCATCTACGATTGCAGATCCTTTATATGATTATAATCCAACAACAGGTGAAGTAGAGGATGCGTTATCAAGTAAAGAAAATATAACAGTGATGGCTGTTGATAATCTACCGAATGAACTTCCAAGAGATGCTTCAGAAGCATTCGGAAGACAAATGATTGATAATGTATTAGAAGATCTGTTTGTAAAAGATAAAGGTGTGATTGAAAGAGCAACCATCACTCATGGTAAAGCTTTAACACCTAAGTTTAAATACTTACAAGATTATGTTGATGGTAATAACTAATCAATATTTGTTATAAAATTTAAGGGTAATTACGTAAAGTGATTACTCTTTTTTTATGTGAAATAAGGGTATTTACATATTTTTTATACTAATAATGTAATATTTTAATCATTTCTTTGCTTTTTTAATATTGTTGTACGTATAATTGCGTAACAAAATTTTCGTGTGCATCTCGATCTTATTTTTCACCTTATACAACTAACATTATTACTTTATGTTAAGATTAAAACTCTTATGCATTGGCCTTACTATGCCTATTTTTTTATGGGCCAATGACACAATTTACGATACAAGCGAACAGTCATTTAATATAGACAGCCTTTGGGTGCTATTATGTGCGATTCTTGTTTTTCTTATGCAAGCTGGTTTTAAAACTTTAGAAACAGGACTTGTTAAATCCGAGCATAGAACCGGAGTAGGAGCAAAAAACTTGATGGATATGGTAGCAGGTATGTTAGGCTTTTTTCTGCTAGGTTATGGATTCATGTTTGGAGATTCACTTTATGGTATCATCGGATTTAATACCGATCTGTTTGCAGGTGGTGATCTAACAAAATCAGGAATAGGGATTCCTGGAATCGTCTTTTTCCTTTTTCAGGTGGCTTTTGCAGGTACTGCTTTAACCATCGTCTCTGGAGCCATGTCAGGAAGAACAGGTTTATTACCTTATTTAATAGGATCTTTAATTACAGCTATTATTATTTACCCGGTATTTGGTCATTGGGCCTGGGGAAATATTTTAGATCCAACCAATCATGCTTGGTTGGCTGAAATCGGATTTATGGATTTTGCAGGATCTACAGTAGTACACACATTAGGAGCAACTGTAGGCTTAGTAGGAATTATTCTTGTCGGACCAAGACTAGGTCGATTTGATATGAATGGTAAAATCTTACCTATAAAAGCATCAGATTATTCTTATTCAATACTTGGAGTAATTTTACTTTGGGTAGGTTGGTGGGGCTTCAATGGAGGTAGCACTTTAACCTTTGGCAACGATGTATATACAATCATATTGAATACAAATGTGGCAGGTGCTGCTTCTTGTTTTTCAGCGTTTATTTTCTGTTATTTTTTCCAAGATCGTACTGAATTAATTGAGAAAATGGCAGGAGGTGCTTTGACAGGGTTGGTGGCAATTACAGCTTGTTGTAATGTTGTATCTCCCTCAAGTGCATTAATTATTGGACTTTTAGCTGGAATTATTCATAATTTATCATTTGATCTAATATTGAAAGTATTGAAATTCGATGATCCTGTTGGTGCTATCCCAGTACATGGGTTTGGTGGTATTTTCGGTACATTATGCGTGGCTTTGTTCGGTAAAGAGGAGTTGTTGATGTTACCACGTTGGGAACAACTTTTAGTACAAGCTATTGGAGTGGAAGTTTGTATTGCTTTTACAGTATTAGTTTCTTTTATCATGTTCAAAACTATTAAATCCTTATATGGTTTAAGAGTATCTCCGGAACAAGAATTAGGAGGAATGATGGCAGGACGAAAAATGCCAAAGGACTTTTATGAAAAAGAAGGAGAGAAGAAAATACAATATGCTTCTATAAAGGTCTCAGGAAAAGGATACAATCTAATTAACATTAAAAATTTTATTGATCTAAGTAAATCATATCGAGATGGTTTAATTCAAAATGAGAGAGTAGCTTTTATTGATGCAGGAGGAGAAAAAGTAAATATAGAAGAATCATTAAGGCAATTAAGTGTTCTAAAAGAGAGTTCTCTAAAAAATGAACCACTCATGCATGCATGATATAGAATATTAAAATTATTTATATAAACATCCTATTTTATATAATTATTAAGAGGTGGCTCAAAGCTTGAGTACACCTCTTTTTTTATTATTGATTCTTATAAAAAGGAGATGAATTTTAAAGAAAAAAGTAGTGTGTGAAATCATAAAGAAACTCAAATCCCAAAAATAATGTTCTGATTATAAAACCAAAGTGTAAAAAATACGTTTATTTATCTATCAAAACTTAAATATGAAAATTGGTTTGCGTATATTTATACTATACTTGATAAGTAGGAATGCATAACAATCTATTTATCCATATTTAGTTTACACACTTACACACATATATAACACATATAAAATGAGCCAAGTATCCACAGAGTTATTTTCGACTACTCGGCTTGACTTTAAATGGGGCCTGAAATTAAAAAGAGGTTCAGTACATGCAGCTACTTTTGCATTTAAAGTCTTATCACATAACATAAAAGAGAGCCGTGATCGTTCTGAAAAAATTAACAGAGAATTATTATCTAATAGTAAGTTTAGAGAGTCTTTTGGTATAGAAGAAGTCAATCATAATGATTTGGTGGTTTATTCTTCTATAGTGAGTGCTCAACCGTCTGAATTAGATAGAAAAATGAAACAATTTCAACGTTGGGTGAAGCAAGCTCAACTTGATACAAAACAAAAAATAGAAAAATTTTCACCCACTTTTTAGTGGGTTTTTTTATGAAAAAGAATTCCGTTCCTAAATAATAAAACCTTTAAAGATATTTTGATCTAGCGATGAAAGCTCATTATCCTTATAAAAACGATGATGAGCTTTTGTTTTTTATTTATGATTCATCTAATTATAACACAATTATTATGGAGGGATACATTTTATTCATGAATAATAATGACATTTGAACTATACAAACAAACATTTTTCGATTGAAATGAAATTATTTAAGACCTGTTTTTTAGTAGCGTTATTATGTTTATTCTTCTCTTGTAAAAGTGAAGAGCAAACAAAAACAATGGATAAACCTAATATCGTTTGGGTAATGTTGGAAGATATTAGTAATGACTTTGAATGTTACGGTATGCCAGCAGTAAAAACACCTACTTTTAATGCATTAGCTGAAGAAGGAACGTTATATTACAATTGTTATGGAACAGCCTCTATCTGTTCTACTAACCGTTCTGCCATGATGGTTGGAGCCCACCAAAGATTAACTAATACACAACATCATAGAAGTAATAGAGATGAACCTCTATCGGCACCTTTTCAACCCTTCACTTATTTATTAAAACAAGAAGGATACACCAACATTTTAGGTCATAAAAATGTGATGAAAAAGGGGCGTAAAATTGATGTAAACTTCAAACACAAACCTATTGGTAATTGGGAAAAAGATTATGGACTTTTTGATAAGTTTGATGAATTCACAGCAGATGATCAGCCATTTTTTGCTCAGATTCAGTTGGCTGTAACACATAGAGGTGATTGGTGGTCTGATGTAAGAGAGCAATCAAAACATCCGGTTAACCCAGCAGATGTACAACTTCCACCAGAATATGCAGATCATCCTGCTATTCGTTTGGATTGGGCCAAGTATTTAGATCAAATCGAATACGCCGATAATGAAATGAAAATGCTGATTGAAGAATTAAAAGCAAAAGGTATATATGATAATACCATCATTATTGTTATTGGAGATAATGGACGTTGTAATATCAAAGGTAAAGGTTATTTATTCGATCCAGGATCGAGAATTCCTCTAATTGTAAAATGGCCAAAAGGATATGAACATGATAAAGAATCACAGCAAATAATTGCAAGTACAGATATTACGGCTACCATTTTAGATATTGCAGGAGTCGAGCTTCCTGATTATTTAACAGGCCAATCATTTATTGACGAGCACTTCGATCGTAAAAATGTCTATTCTTTTAGAGGTTTGTGGGATGAAATTCCAGAGCAAGTTAGTTCTATCACAGGAGATCGTTTTCGATATATTAGAAATGATAAACCAGAGATACCTTATGATGCACATCAAGGTTATTTGGAATGGTATAGACCTGCAGTTCATGTGATGCGTACTTTAGAAAAGGAAGGAAAATTAAACGATATACAACAACGTTGGTTTGCTTCTTCTAAACCTGTAGAAGAGTTGTACGATTTTATAAATGATCCTAATGAAACACAAAACTTGGTGAATAACCCTGAGTATAAGAATGTGTTACTTAAAATGAGAGAAGAAGCGTTAGAGATGGATAAGAAAATGACACCCGTTTCTAATGTTTATAATCCAAAACCTGTACCGGGATTGGCGGCAGTGAACTTCGTGAAAGAACATTATCCGGAAGACTATCAAAGAATGGTGGATGGAGAAGAAATTGGACATAAGAAGTTTTCAAAATTATACAAAAGACACTTAGCTAAAGAAAAAAAAACAATCAGTGAAATCAAAATAGACAGTAGTATATAGTTAGAATTAAGATGTGTGACCACTTATTTAATAAAAACACCTCTATAAAGAGGTGTTTTTTTTCGCTTAATATTTGATGCACTTTTAAGTCAATAATCGAAAACAACATATTATGATACCTATTGGTGATAAATTGACGAATAGGCACATTTTTTAGATGTAAATGGACACCATTGAAAGTCTTCTTTTCGACATTTGTAAACATCAATTAAACGAAATGAAAATGATGAAACATAGTTTACTTTTCCTATTATTTGTAGGAGCAATAAGTTGTACATCTGCACAGAAAACACAGCAAACGGAAGAAAAACAACCTAATATAGTTTTACTATTTGTTGACGATTATGGTTGGGCTGATTTGGAAGGCAGAAAAGAATCTTTCCAAACACCTAATATTAGCCAACTCAAAACGGAAAGTATGGAATTTACAAGAGCGTATATTCCAACACCTACTTGTAGCCCAAGTAGAGCATCAATGTTAACGGGTAAAGAGGCAGCGCGTTTACAAATGCCACGTCATATTCCTCACGAACATGAGGATGGTTCAAATACAAAAGAATTCCATAAATGGGAAACTGATCCTGTAAGAAGAGGTTCAAGAAACTGGCTTCCTTTAGAAGAAATAACTTATGCTGAAAAACTAAAAGAGTTTGGATATTACAATGCTTTTATTGGTAAGTGGCACTTAGGTCATGAGCCTTATCACCCAATTCATCAAGGGTTTGATGAACAAATTGGAGTGAGTAATTATGGTCACCCAAGAAGTTACTATCCTAAGTTTTTTAAAGACAATAATGCCTACACAGAATTTGATGATAAAAAAGGAGTTTATCTAACAGATGTGATGACTGATACGACCATCCATTTCTTAGAAAACTACGATAAAGATCAGCCTTTCATGTTGTCAGTTTGGTATTACACTGTACACGGACCTCATATTGGTAAGAAAGAATTGATACAAAAGTATTTGGATCAAGGTATGAACCAAAAATATGCAGAATACCACGCAATGGTAGAATGTTTGGATATTTCGGTGGGTAAGATCATGGCAACTCTAAAACGTTTGAACATGGACGATAACACAATGGTGATCTTAACTTCTGATCAAGGTGGTTTCTTCGAAAATGGTCCATTAGCTGGAGGTAAAAGACAAAATACTTTAGGTGAAGGAGGAGCAAGAGTACCAATGTTCATCAAATATCCTAAAATGATAGAAGCAGGATCGGAATGTAACACACCAATTCAAACTATTGATCTATTCCCTACATTTATGGAAGTAGCTTCAGGTAAAAAATATACGGATGAAAATATCCAAGGAAAAAGTATAATACCATTACTTCAAGGTAAAGAAATAGAGGAAAGAAACTTGTATTTCATGCGTTCATATGAAGATCAATATGCTGCAATAATGAATGGTGATTGGAAATTGAAGAAATACCATTCGGGTAAGTTTGAATTATTTAATGTAGTAGATGATATCTCAGAGAAGAATAATTTAGTACAAACCGAAACTAAACGTGTGGAGCAAATGAAGAAAGAGTTACTCGCATGGGAAGAAGAAGTATACGCAGGTTGGGATGAAGTAACAGAAGAAAATTCTTATATCTATCTTTTACCAAAGAATAAAAAGAGAGAGAAAAAGAGATTAGAAGCAATCAAATAAGTTTAGAATATATATACAATGAAAAGCCATCTCAACCTTGTTAGATGGCTTTTCATATGTCATCCAAGTTATTAAGAAAAATACATATTAACTTAATCCAAGGTTAGTAAAGGAATGCATCATTGATTCATTCCTTTTATTTTTTAAACATAAAACGACAAAAAATTTATTTCTCAATACAGTTAAATAGCAAAAATAGAGGTAATTCACAATTGCAAATCATTGTGAATCATAACTGTATAAAATGAAAATTACTACTCATTTTTTACTCCTTACATTATTATGGAGTTCTTCTGCACTTTCTCAAACACCTAATTATTTCAAAGAGAAAAAGGTTATCGCTATCTGTAACCCCAGTCTTAATATGAGTAAGGATATTGGCTTTTTAAAGGGTTTAAAGTATGAATTTTTATTGGGTGCTCAAGAAAATGAAATGTATGGGAAATATAGAACATATCAACCTCTAACACCTTTTCTGACCAATCCTCTATCGACGGAACAAGCTTTAGAGTTGGAAATAAAAATGGCTAAAGCTGCAGGTATAGATGGGTTTGAATTTCCTTTATATATCAATACCAATACATATTATTTAGATCGTCTTACTAAAACAATTATCCAATATGTAAACCTTGCAGATGAGAAAAAGTTAGATTTTTCTTTTGCTTTAAAAGTCAACTTTAGAAGAAACCCTAATGAAACTTCTGAAGAAGAACTACTTTTTAAAGTAGGAAAGATACTGTCAATGATTTATTCAAAAACAAGCTTTTCAGAGAAGTGGATGAGAAATCAAAAAAATGAAATAATTGTATTCACTTCAACTCCAGAAAGTATTTTAGATGAATCTTTGAGCTTAAAGATGAAAGAATTGGAAGCCAAAGAAGGTATCGTAGAGAGGATGTACCATCAATTTCAAAAGGTAAATAATAAAGTCAGTTACCCATTATCTTTTGTATATGAAACCAAATTTCCAAATAGAATAGATTTTCATAAAGAGTTATTTAAGTATTTTGATGCGATAAGTTTAAAAAAGAATGAGCTATTAAATTTTAAAGGAATAGCATTTATAAAGGAGATGTGTAAGGATAAAAATAAAGGGTTAGTCTTTACAGCATTATCAGATAATTTTAATACCCAAATGATTACAAAAGCGAATGATGTAAGAGTGAAAGGTAGAAGTGAATTATCAAAAACATTGAAATTATCAGATATCTATTTATTGAACCACAACTTAAAATTAACGGAGGGTTATAGAAGTATTTTGGGGAAAGCGGTGAATTTAGATGCCGATCTCATTCGAATTGATTCTTGGAATCAGGTCAATAATGGTACTCATATATTTCCTGAAATTCATCATGGATATGGTTATGCATTATTATTAAAGTATTACAAAAATTTATGGTTAAATAAAGGAGGTTTTCTAGAAAAAGAAATGATAATTACAGCGTATAAAGCATATCCTTCAAAATTTAATGAAAAGACAGAAGTAATTGTGAAATATGATAATAGCTTTTTTCCTGAAGGGAGTGAAGATAGTATTGAGGTGGTCAGTTTTTTAAATGAAAAAGGGGAGGTGTATTGTAATGGTCAATTTCTTGGAAAAGCGAATAAAGGAATTACCGTTTTTCATTTACCAATGACTAAGGGAGTTGTGAGTGTAGACCTAAAAAGATATGATAAATCGGTGATATCTTATACCACTAAAAAAGAAATAAGTTTTACTCCTAAGAATACGGATGGGTTAACGTATATCTATACTAATTTAGATGAAGAATGTGATAAGGAATTAGCACAAATGGTATTCTCCTATAAAAAGAAAGAGATCTTAAAGAGATTTTTAGTGAGTGATCAGAATATTGAAAAATGGGCAAAGGTGGATTATCAAAAGTATAAAAAGATGTGTGCTAACTTTGAACAGAATGCTTATCAAAGCAATAAATTCTATAGTGAGGCACAAGTCATAGACAATAAATACCAGAAGGCCATTAAAAGCTTTCTTGATGAGGTCGAATATAATGTATGGAGAAACCTTTATATAAAAGATCAAAATACAAATGGAGATGTTCACCTTTTCGTGTCACCAAAAGAAAATAAAGAAGAGGGATTTATATTGGAGGAAATATAATATTCTTCATTAAGTCTTGTTCTTTTATATAGAGTAAAGTAATTATGATCACCTGAGTTGAAAAAATATATTTCCTCTCAGGTGATTTTTTTTTACCCTGATTTTTTTAATGAATTGATCATAATGAGGAAAATCTACAACTATGGATGAAATTCCATTCAATAATTAATGAAAAAATAACTACGTAGTTTTGTTTAAATATACGTAGTTTCTTTTGTAAGTGTCTGACAGTCAGTTGTGGTCAATAAATAATATGATAAAAAGCAGCTTTTGGTATGTTTTAAAAACATTTTATAGGCTGTGATATCCCCTAAATATGTTGAATTAATCACTTTAAGTTTGCGTATCACTAAGTAATAATACTTATTTAACTACGTATAACAAATGAAAAAATTAATTTACGCTATTGTGTTGCTATTATGTGGAGCTGTATCAGAAGTATCAGCTCAAGAGTTTAAACTATCAGCAGAGATTCGTCCTAGGTCTGAATTAAGAAATGGTTTTAAAAAATTGAGAACTGATTCTCAAGAGCCAGCATTCTTTACAGAACAGCGTTCAAGATTAAACTTGGATTACAAGTCGGAAAAGATCATTATGAGACTTTCTTTACAAGATGTTAGAGTTTGGGGTTCGACAAACCAAATTTATAAAACAGATCCAAATTCACTTTCGAATATCTCAGAAGCTTGGGCACAATACAACTTCAACAGCAAATTTGGCTTAAAAGTAGGACGTCAAATTCTCTCTTATGACAATCAAAGATTTTTAGGTGGGCTAGAATGGGCGCAACAAGGTAGGAGACATGATGCTGCTTTGTTTGTATATAATAATAAAGAATCAAAGTTAAAAGTACACTTAGGTTTAGCATTTAACCAAGTAGGTTTTGAGCCAGGAATGTTGGTAGGAAACGACTATACTGGTGTGAATAACTACAAGACAATGCAGTATATCTGGGCAAACAAGACTTGGGAATCAGGTAAACTTTCTGCTTTAGTATTCAATGATGGATTTCAGTATGGAGCAACATCAGATAGTGTTTCTAACAGACAAACTTTAGGTTTAGTAGGCGCTAAAACTTTCGGAAACTTAACAGTGGCCGGAGAAGGTTACTACCAAACAGGTAAAATGGCTACCGCTTCGATCAATGCATACTTATTAGATTTAAATCTGACTTTAAAGACAAAGCTTACTCCAATCACTTTAGGTTACCAAACTTTATCTGGTGGAGATCCTGATTCAGGTGAGATCAAAAACTTTACTCCTGCTTATGGTACTAACCACAAGTTTAACGGTTTCATGGATTACTTCTATGTAGGTAATGCTCATAACGATAAGAAAGGAAACAATGTAGGTCTTCAAGACATCTATTTAAATACTGCTTTCAAAGTAGGGAAAGGGAAATTCAAAGCACAGGTTCATCAATTCTTTTCTGCTGTAGACATGTACAACACTACCGCTACAGATGGTCAGTTTGAGAAAGTGTCTTCCAACTTAGGTACAGAAATCGATTTGATTTATGCTAGAGCATTAGGTAAAGATGCATCGCTAGTAGTGGGATACTCTCAAATGTTTGCTACAGAATCAATGGAAGTTTTAAAAGGAGGAAATTCTGGAATGATTAATAATTGGGCTTTCGTTATGCTCACATTCAAGCCTACTTTATTTACATCAAAAGTAAAACAGGCAGAAGCAAAATAATCAATTTCTTCACCTATTTTTTATATCAAAAACAATATTACTCATGAAAAAAATATCATTTAATACTATCGCTAAAGCGATAATAGGTTTAACATTATCAGGTCTGATGTATAGTTGTGGATCTTCAAAAACATCATCAGAAACACAGACTGATATGACTGAAGAAACTTCATCAACAAATCAATTGGATATTGAAAAGCCACAATTAACTTTCGGTTTCATTAAATTAACTGATATGGCTCCGTTAGCCATTGCGAAGGAATTAGGTTATTTCGAGGATGAAGGATTATTTGTTACCATTGAAGCGCAGTCGAACTGGAAAAACATTTTAGACCGTGTAATTGATGGTCAGTTAGATGGTTCTCATATGTTAGCAGGACAACCTATTGCAGCTGGAGCTGGGTTTGGTCGTCAAGCTGAATTGGTTACCTCATTTTCTATGGACTTAAACGGAAATGGTATTACTGTATCGAACGATGTTTGGTCTAAGATGAAACCAAATGTTCCAAAAGATGCAGAAGGTAAGCCAATTCACCCTATCAAAGCAGATGCTTTAGTTCCTGTTATTAAAGAATACAAGAATGAAGGTAAAGCTTTCAAAATGGGAATGGTTTTCCCTGTTTCGACACACAACTATGAAATTCGTTATTGGTTGGCTGCAGCTGGTGTAAATCCAGGTTTTTATACTAAGCAGAATATTCAAGGTCAGGTAGATGCTGATGTTTTATTATCGGTAACTCCTCCACCTCAGATGCCAGCTACTTTAGAGGCAGGGACAATTTTTGGTTATTGTGTAGGTGAACCTTGGAACCAACAAGCTGTATTTAAAGGGATTGGTGTACCTGTAACGACAAACTACGATATCTGGAAAAATAACCCAGAAAAAGTATTCGTGATGACTAAAGAATTTACAGAGAAATATCCTAACACTTCTGTTGCTGTAACTAAAGCATTAATTCGTGCAGGTAAATGGTTAGATGAGCCAGGGAACAGAGCTAAAGCAGTAGGTATTTTATCTATGCCTGAGTATGTTGGAGCTGATTCTGTAGTGATTGCAAATTCGATGACAGGTACTTTTGAATTCGAAAAAGGCGACAAACGTTCTATGCCTGACTTTAACGTATTCTTCCGTCATCATGCAACGTATCCTTTCTATTCTGATGGTGTGTGGTTCTTAACTCAGATGAGAAGATGGGGACAAATTCCTACGGCAAAATCAAAAGGTTGGTACGATGAGACGATCAAAAAGATTTACCGTCCTGATATTTGGTCTCAAGCAGCTAAACTATTGGTAGAAGAGGGACATCTTTCAGCATCAGATATTCCTTCAACAGATGGTTATAAAGCGCCTACCAAAGACTTTATTGATGGAGTATCATACGATGGTAAAGATCCTATTAGATACATCAACAGTTTTAAAATTGGTAACAAAGATGCTGCAATGTAGTCTTTTACTCCCCATCATTTTTTAAGCTAGAAAGTAAAGGCATTAGAAGGATAACTTCCATCTAATGCCCACTTAAAAACACGATTAGATTTATTCAAAAACATCAATTACTCAAACAGAGAACAATCAACAATCATGAAAGATAAAATTTTACAACTAACAGGTATTCAGTCTTTTTTATCGCCTTGGGTGAATATTTTTAAAGGCGAAGAAACCAAGAAGAACATCAATATATTATTGAAATCTTATATATTTCCTTTGCTATCTATTCTATTATTTGTTTTAGTATGGCATACAGGAGCTACTTACCTTTACAATAAGGAGGCAACATCAAAAATAGAAAAAGCAAGAGCAGAAAGAGGTGAAGCGGCTGCATTAGAAGTACAAAATTGTATTTATTCTGGTGAAGTTGGCTGTCAGCCCAATACCTTACCATCACCAGCAAAAGTATGGGAGGCTTATTTATCGTTATTAGCAGATCATAAGATTATATCTGGTAAAAAAGAGGCTTTTGCTAAGAAAGTAGAAAAGACCAATGCGAAGAGAGCAGAACAAGGAAAAGCAGCGATAACTTACACAGGACGTCCGTCTTTTGTGGATCAAATTGGAACAAGTTTAAAAACGGTATTTGCAGGTTTTTTATTGGCGGCATTTATAGCTATTCCTATCGGAATTATTATTGGATTGTCTTCTACTTTAAGAACATCAATGAACTGGCTTATACAAATATTAAAACCTGTTTCTCCGGTAGTTTGGTTATTGCTTGTATTCATGATTGTGAAAACTCTGATGTCGGATTCAGACATGGATAAATCGTTTATGATTTCATTTATTTCTGTTGGGTTATGTTCGATGTGGGCTACGTTGGTGAATACTTCAATGGGAGTTTCTACGGTGGATAAAGACTTTGTGAATGTAGCCAAAGTATTAAAATTAAGTATAGGTCAGAATATCTTTAAAGTAGTTTTACCATCTTCTTTACCTATGATTTTCACGGGTTTAAGGATTACATTATCAGTGGCTTGGATGGTATTAATTGCGATTGAATTATTGGCACAATCACCAGGTTTAGGATCATTTGTATGGGAGGAATTTCAAAATGGAGCCAACGATTCTAATGCTAAAATTATCGTAGCCATGTTTGTGATTGGTATGATTGGATTTGGTCTGGATAGAATCATGATGGTTATTCAAAAAATGATGTCATTTAACAAAGAAGTGGCTTAGGAATGTAAGCAAGATTTCGTCTAGGAATGATCAAGTGATTTAACCAAAAAGAGTATTAATATGGCCTATTTAGAATTAAAGAATGTAAGTAAGTCCTTCGGATCTGGGAAAGATAAAGTGGAGGTACTTAGTAATATAAATTTATCGATTGAGGAAGGGGAGTTTGTTGCTATTGTAGGATTTACTGGAAGTGGTAAAACAACCTTAATCAATTTGATCAACGGATTAGAGTTTCCTGATGAGGGCGAAGTGCTTTTACAAGGGAAACCTATCACCGGACCAGGACCAGATAGAGGAGTAGTTTTTCAGAATTATTCTTTGCTTCCTTGGTTAACGGTTCGTCAAAATGTGAAGTTGGCAGTTGATGAAGTATATCCATCAAAATCAAAAGAAGAAAAAGATACTTTAATAGAGAAGTACGTCGAAATGGTTCATTTAACTCATGCCATTGATAAGAAACCAGCAGAATTATCTGGTGGAATGAGACAGAGAGTTTCAGTAGCAAGAGCTTTAGCCATGAGTCCGAAAATGTTATTAATGGACGAGCCTTTGTCTGCTTTAGATGCCTTGACTAGAGGTACACTTCAGGAAGAAATTGTTAATATATGGAGTGAAGATAAAAAGACTTGTTTGTTGATTACCAATGATGTAGATGAGGGGGTTGTCATGGCGGATAGGATAATTCCTTTAAACCCAGGACCTCAAGCTTCTTTGGGGCCAGATTTTAAAGTCAATTTACCACGACCAAGAGTGATTGCCGAAATCAATAAACTGGATGAATACAAGCACTTAAGAAATGAAGTGCTGGAATACTTAATTGAGGTTGGATTATCAAGAAAATCGGAAGAAAGTAATCAATATGAATTGCCTGATTTAAAACCGGTGATGCCGGGGAGAATTAAGTGGGGTATCAGAAAGAAAAGTGAAAAACAAAAGTTCTTTTAAAGATCCATTAAGAGGTTCTATCAAATGTTATTTCTAGGCTACACAATTATCAAAAACGTCATCAATTATGAATCAATATAATATAAACCCTATTGTAGGGACAACTAAAAGCATCATCAATCCTCAAAAGGAAATTGTAGAAGACACCAGACCGGATATGTTGGTGTGTAAGGATATTGCTAAGATCTATCCAACGCCAAAAGGAGATTATACCGTATTATCAGACCTTCAATTGACTGTGAAAAAAGGAGAATTTATCTCTGTAATTGGTCATTCAGGTTGTGGTAAATCCACGTTACTTACAATGATTGCGGGTTTAAATGACATCAGTAAAGGTCATGTTTTTGTAGATGGGGAAGAAGTGAGAGAGGCAGGGCCAGACAGAGCTGTTGTATTTCAGTCTCCAAGTTTGTTCCCGTGGATGACCGCTTTACAAAATGTAATGATAGGGGTAAAGCAAGTATTTCCTCATGCTACTAAAAAGCAAAAACAAGATATCTGTAAATATTACTTGGATAAAGTGGGCTTGGGAAATGATTTCCATAAAAGGGCTTCAGAATTATCACAAGGTATGCAGCAAAGAGTGGGTATAGCAAGAGCGTTTGCTTTAAAACCAAAAGTACTTCTATTGGATGAACCTTTCGGTATGCTAGATTCTCTGACAAGAGGGGAGTTGCAAGATGTACTATTAGAAGTATGGCAAAAAGAAAAAATCACAGCTATTATGATTACACACGATGTAGATGAATCTATCTTTTTAGCAGACAGGGTGATCATGATGACCAGTGGTCCTTTTGCTAAAATTGGAGATGAACTGAAAATTCCATTTGAGCGACCAAGAAACCGTGTAGATATTTTAGAACATCCTGATTATTATCAATATAGAGGATATTTGATGGATTTCTTAAATCATTAATAGCACTAAATTGAATATACACCTGCGAAAAACTTACGACTAATTTTTTATTTTATGAACTATCAGAAAAGTCCAAAAAAACGATTAACTACTTCATATATTATTGCTCTCTCTCTCATTGCATTATTAAGCATTGCAAGCCAAGTAGTTATTAGGACAGTATTAGCTAAACAAGAAAAAGATGCAAGAGTAATCAATATCTCTGGAAGGCAAAGGATGTTGAGTCAGAAGATTAGTAAGATAGCCTTACAGCTAGAAACAGCTACATCATCGACACAATTTGCAGAATTAAAATCAGAATTTGTTGAAGTGATAGACCTTTGGTCAAGATCTCATCATGGGTTAAAAGACCGTTCGGCGGAGATGTCCCTTGAAGGTGAAAATAGTGAATCAGTGACTAAAATGTTTGAGGGGATAGCAGTTAATTATGAAAGAATTTTTACTGCAGCCAATAGTATTTTTGACTACAATTCACCTAAAGGGATTGATGAATATGTCAATATTATTCTTCAAAATGAAGCTTCTTATCTAAACCAAATGAACGTGATTACTTTTCAATATGATCACGAATCGACTAGTAGAATAAAAGAAGTAGAAACTATAGAAACCATTTTATTGATGATCACTCTAGTTTTTATTTTTTTAGAAGCCATTTTTATTTTTAGACCTGCAGTGGCTACAATTGATAAGTTTTTGAATGAAACTATACAAAAAGGAATGGCATTAAAGCAGGCCCATGAGAGTATTGTATCTACCAATCAGGAAAAAGAAACTGTAGAAAAAGAGCTTTTCGAACAATTACAGATGAACCATAATTTGCAATTAAATTACAATAAAGATCTAGAGGGGAAAATTGAAGAAAGGACTCAAGAAATTCAGGAACAGAAAGAAGAAATCCTTCAACAAAGTAACGAATTGTTAGAACAGAATAATGTTGTTTCAAATATCAATAGAAAATTGACTGATAGTATAAGTTACGCTAAGAAATTACAGCAGTCTATCTTCAGTAAAAGAGAGGATATTTTAGAACAGTTTATGGATGGTTTTATCATTGATAAACCAAAAGACATTATTTCAGGAGATTTTTATTGGTATTATAATAAAGGAGGAGTGAAATTTATAGTAGTGGCTGATTGTACTGGACATGGTGTTTCTGCAGCTTTTATGACCATTATTGGTAACCTTCTATTGAATGATATAGTAGTCAATCAAAAAGTGAGTTCACCAAAAGAAATCTTGAATTTCTTAGATATGGAGCTTTACTCTTTAATGAACTTAAAAAATGTAGAAAAAATCTCTGACGGTATGGACTTGGGGCTTGTGGCTATCAATTCAGAAAATAGAGAAATTGAATTTGTTGGAGCCAAGAGACCGTTATACTTTGCTTCAGGTTCAAAAGATATTCAAAAAGTTGCTGGCTCAAAATCTACTATCGGTTACCATACAAAAGATATTAAGAAGGAATTTCAAAGTACAATTCTTACGTATCAAAAAGGAGACAGGGTTTATCTTGCAACAGACGGTTTTCAAGATCAGTTTGGAGGGAATAGCGATACTAAATTTTTACAGAAACGTTTTATTGATGTACTTAATAGAACAAATGAGTTCAGTATGGAGAAGCAGAAAAAAATACTCAATGGGGTATTTGAAAAATGGAAAGGTATGAATGAGCAGACAGATGATGTTCTCATTATTGGAATAGAACTTTAAAAGAGATAAAGAAAGTTCTGTTTGAGTAATTACAACTCTGATAAATAACCTTTTATGATTGTCATCTGCGAGCATCTATAAATTATAACAAAAAAATACAAATGATTGACGAATAATTGATGTAAGAAAAAACCTCTCCTTTTAGGAAGAGGTTTTTTGTATAAATAGAAGATTAATTCTGTGGTTTACTTTTCAAAGTTTGCATCACACCATCAATACTGAGTGATGAGCCTTGAACAGGAGGGAACTCCTTAAAAGTAGCTAAAAACTTAGCGGTGTAAGCTTGAGCAGGAACGAAGGTCCACATATTATCAGCAAACCATCTGATATATAAGGCGGACTTATAAGATACTTCATAAGGGTCAGCTCTTAAATTGATAAGAATTGGCCAAGATGGAGTTTTTCTGTAAGCGGTGTTAATTGCTCCTTCCATGATTGCAAAATGAAGTTTCCAGTCTTTATATCGAAGTGCATTTAAATTACCTGCAGCATCGAAGTAGAAGATTTCATTTCTAGGAGCAACTTCAGTAGACCCGTCCCAGAAAGGAAGCATATTATATCCATCAAGGTGACATTTGAAGTTTTTATCTCCAGCACCATAACCACTTAGCATCTTTTCTTTTACATCAGAAACACCAGCAGCAGCTAATAATGTAGGCATCATGTCTTCATGAGAATAAATATTATTATCAATAGTACCAGGTTTAATTACACCAGGCCAACGTATTGCACATGGTACTCTAAAACCACCTTCCCAAGTAGTTCCTTTTTCACCAGCAAATGGAGTTGATCCACCATCAGGCCATGTGAATTTTTCTGCACCATTATCTGTAGAATACATAATGATCGTGTTATCAATAATACCTAGTTCTTCTAATTTGGCTAATACAACACCAATATTTTTATCGTGTTCTACCATACCGTCAGGATATAAACCAATACCAGTAACTCCAACAGATTCTTCTTTTAGTCGAGTCCAAACGTGCATTCTTGTAGCACTTAACCATACAAAGAAAGGTTTACCTGCTTCGTGTGCATTTTCGATAAACTCTAAAGCTGCACCAGTAAATTCATCATCTACTGTTTCCATTCTTTTTCTAGTTAAAGGACCAGTATCTGAAATACGTCCATCAGCATAAGAGTGGATCACACCACGAGGACCAAATTTCTTATGAAACTCTTCATCTTTTGGATAGTAATAAGTTTCTGGTTCTTCTTCTGCGTTCAAGTGGTATAGGTTACCAAAGAACTCATCAAATCCATGATTTGTAGGAAGGTGCATATCTTGGTCGCCCAAGTGGTTTTTACCAAATTGTCCTGAGGTATAACCTAGAGGCTTAAGAAGTTCAGCAATAGTAGGCTGATCATCACGGATACCTTGTTTAGAGCCCGGCATACCAATAGTAAGCAATCCACTTCTAAACGGATGTTGACCAAGAATAAATGCAGCACGACCAGCTGTACAAGATTGTTGTGCGTACCAATCTGTAAACATTGCCCCTTCATTGGCAATTCTATCAATGTTAGGAGTTTGATACCCCATCATTCCATGATTGTACTTACTGATGTTACCCCAACCAATATCATCTCCCCATATCACTAAGATATTGGGTTTGTCTGAAGTAGAGGATTTTTTTTTCTTTTTTTGGGCGAATGAAGTCGTCAATGAAAAGGCCAAAAAAAGTATGGCCAAAAGAGAGCTTTTCATGAATAATTAGTTTTTATTTAATTTACTACAAATAAGTTAGTCAATCTAAAGGATATCACAAAGAATATATTGTGTTGAAATACAGAGAAATGATGTTTTTTTGATAAAAAAAGTCTTTAATTGAATTGATGTGTCATCGTTTCAATTAAAGACCTTAAGTTATTTATTTTATTGTTCAATTAATTCCATTCAAGAGCAGAACGTTTTGTCCAATAATCATTCGATTCTTCTTGAATTTCATCCAACATTTGAAAATCCATTAAATCTAGTTTAATATCTAAACCTTTTAAGTTGGAAGTCAGCATTTCTTCTGTAGTTGCACCACTTAAAGCAACGCTTACCCAAGGTTGTGAAAGTACAAACGCCATTGCAATTGCATCAACATCTACCTGATGTTTTTGAGCAATAAACTGAAGTTTTTGGAGAGCACTTTCAAATGCTGGTTCTTGGTTTCTATTGGTTAAACGACCATTAGCAAAAACTTCTTTAATAATTACTCCCCATCCTTGGTATTTGGCTTCTTGAAGCATTTTTCCGGCAGATCTTTCCAAGATATTATAAGTAGCTTGAACAGACTGAAATAAATGTTCACCATCTCTTTGTATTTCTAAGGCTTTAGAAAGAGTGTCAGATTGTTGAGTACCACTAAGCGATAAACCAATAATTACACCTTCATTTTTGATATTCCATAGTTGGTTAATCACCTCCTCGTTCTCTAAAACAGCAGATCCAACTGTGGCAGAGTGTATATGATAAACATCTAAATGATCATGAAGCAGATTAATACTTTCACCCCATTGCTGTTTTAACAGCTGAAGGTTATGATTTTTAATTTCATGGTGTTCAGCATTTACATTCCATTCAGCGGTATATTCGTAGCCCCATTTCGAGCCAATAACAGCTTGGTGTTCCTGTTTAGATGCGATCCATTTATTAAGGAATTGTTCTGCTTTACCATATGAACGTGCTGCATCAAAATAGCGGATACCTTTATCGTGGGCCAAATTGAGCATATCAACACACTTTTGCTGCATATGATCTATTTGATAATTATTCTTTAGGTCATTGCCATGTCCTAAATTAATGTATCCAGGTCTGCCTAGAGCAGCTAATCCTAGACCTACTCTTGAAGTATATTTATTTGTTTTTCCGAAAGGGACAATTGAAATCATATTTGCTTAAAAACTAAAATTTAGGCTGCACAAAAAATACTCTTAATGTGTGCTACCTGTTTACTTATTTTTAATAATTGAGAGTAAAAATAACTCATTAATTCTAATTAACATTATTTATTCACTATATGTAAATTATTTTTTCCGTAAAAAATACACTTATTAGTAGAATTTAATTTAAAAATGAACCTCCATTTTTATGATTTGATAATTTGACCAAACTTTCATTGAAAAATCACAAAATGATCAAAAAGTGTTGTAAAAAAATAGTGTAGAAAAAGTTTGTAAATAAAAAGCGTAAAATATACATTTGAAGTGTAATCAAATAAGCACTTACCACATACAAAAAATATAAGATTATGAGAAATTTCACAATAGCATCATTAGTTATCGTAGCTGGATTCGTGATCGCATTCGCACTTTCGATGTAAAAGAAAACGATATACTACATACCATAAGACATATACACATACACAATGCCTGTTGCTATCAACAGGCTTTTTTTATTTAGAATTTTAGTGATATTTTCAGTAGTGTTTAAAAGTAATTTAAATCGTAATTCCAACCACATCTTTTTTTTTTCGTAACTTTATTAAATAGTGATCAAATTACTTCAATATAAACTATCTCTTACTCTATATGAACCACGTCTCTGAATTCGGTCTACCAAAAAAAAGAAAGAAAACAATAGATATATTAGAAAAGGCTTTTGCAGATGGAGACCTTGATCAACATGATTACGAAAACCGTTTGGAAGTAGCTTTAGAGGCTAAAAGTAAATCAGAATTAGATGATGTATTGTCTGATTTCCCCTCTCATTATAAACCCAAAGAAACTGTAAAAACTTCTACTTTTACTTCAGATAGAATAGCCGTTAATCAAGACCCAAACAAATTATCTTTATCTATTCTATCAGGAAGAAAAGAAGTATTATCCAATACAGCCACTGCTCCCTCGAGGTTTTTTACTCTCTTAGGGGAAACAAAAATAACTTTAGGTAGCGAAGAATATACAAATGCAACTTCTCGTTTTGAATTTATAAATGTATTAGGTGAATCAGTTATAGATTTAAGAGACAAATGTCTTGAAGGGGCTGTAATACATCTAAGAGTAATGATAAGTTTAGGCGAAGTTAAAATTAAAGTGGCTCCAGGTACTATTGTCACAGATCAATCACATAAAGTATTGGGAGAAAATGTGTTTAAAAAGAGGAGTAAGACTTGGACAAAAAAAATAAAAAAGGCATTTACAGGTGGAAGTACTCCAGTGCAAGCTCAAAGTATAGATAAAGTCAATTGTCAAATAATTATTGAAGGATTCAATTTGTTAGGGTCATTGAATATTTTAGAGTATGATGTATAATATTTTTGGTTTAATTAATAATATTGATGTCATAAATACAAAATGATAATTCATAAAAAAAACCACGATTAGATGACTAATCGTGGTTTTTTTGTCAATAATAAATCTACCTACTTTTTAAGATAATTAGGTACATTCACCATTGGAGTTCCTTGTTCTGCTAAATTATAAATCCAAGTAATAGAGAAGTTTAAAGCTAAATCTCTATGATAAGGATGGATAACATTGACAAAAGGAAACTTTGGATCTGAAATTAAATCCATCGTTTTTAAAATAATTTCTATGTCTGCTTTATTTAGTTCATGCTCTTGAGCACCTAAATGTGGACAAAGTTTGTCCAAAGTGGCTTGAGCTTGTTCTTTATGGTTTTCAATTAACAATGAAGTGTAATCAGCTATAAAACCAAATTTCATAGATTCTCTTAAAGCAGATTTAATCACAGTAATGATATCTTGCTCTCTTTTTGATAGTGGTCTCATGGTAGTCGTTAAAAGTTACTTGTAATTTACACAATCTTAAACAATGACATTAGTCATTACGCATTTCCAATTTACATATTATACAAAAATAATTATAAAACATAGTTTTTTAAAAAAATATAAGCATTTAGTAAGATTTGTTGACAAGTATTTAAATAGGTTTGTATTTTAGTGTAAATCAATGAATGTTAATGCTATTACAACCCAAACATCCAATGAAAAACTATCATATATTAAACGGAGATGGAATTTTTGAAGCTTGGAAACATCAAAATTATGAGGGAGAGCCTATAATTTTTAGAGAGATGTTGGTAGAAGGGGAGAGTATGACAGAACTATGGACTCACAGATTCTTTGAAAAAAGGAAGCACTTTTTTCTAACTAATTATGGGGTAACTTTTGAAGAATACAACAATTTGTCTGGTGTTGAACTTCAGAAAATGAATCAACTCATCAATGCTTCCTCAATTACATTATGGTTTGAAAATGATTTGTTCTGCTATATCAATTTAATGGCAACACTTCATTATTTGTATCAAATTAATAATTCAGAGATAGAGATTTGGTTAGTGATGGGTGAAGGAACAAAAGGTCTTGGAGAGTATTCAAAAGAGGCTTTTGGTCAATTATATCATCAAAAAATAAAATTAGATAAAGACGATTTATATTTTGCTTCTAAGTTTTGGGAGTTTTACACAAATGCTGACTTAGATAATTTTGTCACCTATATTAAAAGATCACCTAAATTTTTACCCTTATTAAATGAGGTGATGAGTACTTACTTAGAACAATTTCCTCAAAAGGAATCAGGAGTGAATAAATTGGAGAGAAGAGTTTTGAAATTTTTAAATGATGAACCTCTCACTGAAAATAAATTAATAGGAAAACTTCTTCGTAGACAAAAATATGAAGGGTTTGGTGACATGCAGTACGAGAAAATACTCAAGTTGATGTCAATTAATCTAATAGAAAAAGCTGAAAACAACCTCTTAGTATTGTCATCTGAAGGGAGGAACGTTTTAAGAGGACTCCAAAAATTTGATGACGAACAATGGCCTTATCAATTCTATGGAGGGGCAATGAGAACAGAGTACTATTACGACCAAGAAAAGAGTTTTTTAATCGAAAGAAATTAAGCATATTTGTACCCGATTTTAAAAAACAATCCCTATGAAGCAGTATCACGAATTATTAGAAAGAATCCTGAAAGAAGGAGCGGAGAAAGGAGATAGAACAGGAACAGGAACAAGATCAGTTTTTGGTCATCAAATGAGATTTGATTTATCGGAAGGTTTTCCGGTTTTAACGACTAAAAAACTACATTTACGTTCTATAATTCATGAATTATTGTGGTTCTTAAAAGGGGAAACAAACGTTGCCTATCTTACTGAAAATGGAGTAAGAATTTGGAATGAATGGGCAGATGAAAACGGTGACCTAGGACCAGTATATGGTAAGCAGTGGAGAAGTTGGGAAGGTGCTGATGGTGAAGTGGTCGATCAAATTACATGGTTGATTAACGAAATTAAAACGAACCCTAATTCACGTAGATTAGTGATTTCTGCTTGGAATGTTGGAGAGCTATCGAAAATGGCGTTAATGCCATGTCATGCTTTGTTCCAATTCTATGTTGCAGATGGTAAATTATCTTGTCAATTGTACCAAAGAAGTGCAGATGTATTCTTAGGAGTACCATTTAATATTGCTTCATATGCCTTATTAACGGTAATGATTGCACAAGTTTGTGGTCTAGAAGCGGGTGATTTTGTACATACTTTAGGCGATGCTCACTTGTATAATAATCATATTGAACAAGCTGAATTACAGTTGACACGAGATTTTAGAACATTACCAACGATGGCAATTAACCCTGAGGTAAAAGATATATTTGATTTTAAATATGAAGATTTCAAGTTAGAAGGATATGATCCTCATCCTCATATTAAAGCTGAAGTTTCTGTGTAAGTTTTAGAAGCATAAAAAGAAGCCTAGATCATAAATAAAGTGGTCTAGGCTTTTTTATTATACGATTGTTTTAGAAATTAAGTAATCAAGGATAAATCTAGAGTGAAATAACCGAAATAAATACTTAATAACTATGGAAACCCTTACAAGAGGAGATAAAGTGGCTGTGGTAGCGGCATCTGGAGTCGTTAATATAGAATTAGTTTTACAAGGTATAGAACTGTTAAGATCTTGGGGATTAGTGGTTTCTGATGATCAAGAATGGGCTGCAGAGTGGGGATCTTTGGCAGGGGCTGATATAAGAAGAGCAAGTAGGTTACAAAATGCTCTTAATGATCAAGAAGTAAAGGCTATATTCTTTGTTAGAGGGGGGTATGGTATTACCAGAATAATAGATACGTTAGATTGGTCTGGCTTTATAGATTATCCAAAATGGCTTATTGGCTTCTCTGATGTTACAGCATTACATTCTGCCGTGAATAATTTAGGCTTTGCAAGTATTCACTCTCCAATGGTGGCTCAATTTACCAATAAAGAGCTGGAGGTAAGTATTAATCAGTTAAAAGGAATATTATTCTATAATGAAGTTCCCGATATAATAGGTAAGGTAAAAGAAGAGTTTTCTGATCAGGTACTCGAAGGAGAAGTTGTGGGAGGTAATCTCTGTCTTTTGGCAGATCAAATTGGTACATCATCTGAACTAAGCCTTGAAGGTAAAATATTATTTATAGAAGATGTTGGAGAAAAGGCATATCAATTGGATCGAATGATGACAAGATTATTAAGATCTGGAGCATTAAAAAATATGAAAGCACTCATTATGGGACAATTTTCTAGTATCCCCAATGAAGAACCACCTTTCTTTCCTTTAACCATCAAACAAATCATAAAGGAAAAGGTAGATGTTCCTGTAATTACTGATGTTAGTTGTGGGCATGATGTGCCAAATACGCCTCTTTTATTAGGAGGGACGTATAGCATTCAATGTTCTGGTACAAGTGCAGTGATGCAGTTTAAAGGACTAGATATTAAGCCAATAGGATAATAATTAAAGAGTATATAGATGATAAGTAAAAGAGGCGATTTCCACTAAGAAATCGCCTCTTTTGATAAAATGTTGCTTACTTCTGTATGATCAGAGGATAATGCCCATAATTTTTATTTTTTGATGATATATCTAAATAGTATTTTCCATTCGGTAAATCAGATAAATCAACTTCTTGAATACTTCCTTCAATAACCTTAATGACCTTACCAAGATTATCTTTAACAGAAATGTAGACATATTCATTTTTCTTATTCTGAATGGATACACGCCCATCAGATGGGTTCGGATAGAGAACAAATGCATCTGAGTCAAACTTCTTTAGTGCAGCTACATCATATTCAATTCTAATTGTTGAAGTGGTTCTTTCAGCAGTACCACATGGTCCTGTACCAATGACATGTACTTCATGATCTCCAATATCAAGTTCTTGAACTGTAAAGACTACTGTTGCTTCATTTAATGGACTTATTGGGGTTGCTTCTTGAGGTAATTCCCATAAGTAAGTGGTTACCCCTGTTACATCTATTGCTCTTAATGTAACTGTATCAGATATAGATATTTCATCTTCTGCACCTTCAATATCTCCTATTTGAGGGGTTTGAGCTAAAGCAATTACAATAGAATCTGAAACATTACTACTACAGCTACTTGATATTTGAATAGCTACCGTCATAGAATCTGCCTCAACATCTTCTACATTTAAAGTAATGAATTTTGTGTTTTGTCCTGAAACCACAACTGCGTCATCAGGGTAAGTCCATGTAAACCCGGTTCCACCAATGGCATCAACCACAATACTTACTTCATCATCGGTACAGTCCAATACTTTATTCGGTGTAATGCTAGAGATAATTGGTGTTTCAACAATATCTACTACATAGGTTCCTGCATTACTTTGCCCACAATTACTTTTGCCTTTTGCTGTAATTGTATATGATCCTGTTTGTGTATTTCCAAAGACTACCTGAACTACAGAAGAATCTTGAGCATTTGTATTAAGAATTGCAGCAGTTTGCGGAATACTCCATTCTACTTTTTGACCTTGATAGACCGTTGATGCCGTTAGAGTAAGGGTATCGACTAAACAAACAGATTTTGAACTACCTACTATTGAAGGAGCTAGGTTAGGGTCTACCAAATTGAATACTAATGTATCACTTACTTGATCTCCACAACCATTAAATCCATGACAAATTATTTGATGTGTGCCATATTGTTCATTGGATAAATCAATTTGAATATTGTCTTTATTAGAATCGGCATCTAATAAAGTAATATCGGAAGGTAAATCCCAAGCAAAAGAATCTATATGAGCATAATTTGATAAATTCAATTTGGCGTGTTGGGTAGGACAATGTAAATCTACTGAGGTTTCGATGTTCCCTATCGAAGGAAGTACAAATTGATGTACATTCCAGCTAATCGTATCACCATATTGATAATTAGCACTTGCATTCATATTTACAGCAGCGACACTAATTGTGGTTGTTTTTTCTGTGGAAGAAGTGATTCCACTAAAATCAAAGGTAGCACTATCCGCATTTGTCATTCCAGGAACTAGCGTGACATTAGGGTCTGAACTCCACCATTGTAAAGTACCTCTTTTATTATCTGAAACTTTAAATGTTCTTGTAGAAATACTACATCCAATCGTATCAGCATTTAATTTTTTACCCGTCAATGGTTTTAGCTGAATAATATCTGTACTTGTTTGAAGTGGACGAATACCTGTATTTTCTTCCAATGTATAGAGTAGGGAGAAAGCGTCGGAGTTAGCCCTATCTATACTCCAAAAAGTACCATTGAAAGAAGCGGTTCCCCGTTCTTTACCATGATCATCATTAGAATTGTAGAACCCTACAGGCCCTCCTTTAGTAAATCCGTATATCTTGTTATTGTCATATCCTAAATCAGACATAGGAAACCAACCTGCGGTACTATCATTACTAGAAGAATTTACATTAGGATCAAAACCTGATTCTGGAAATTCTTTAATGATATGGTTAACACTTATTCTGTTTGTGTTATCTCCCAAAGGGTAGGCAAAAATACAACCCATTGTTGAGGGACTATTATATTCTGAGGCAGCTACTAGAGTATCTGGGTCAGAATTTGCACCTGGTAAAAGAAGCATACTACCTTTAATACCAGGTCCGCCAGTAAATTTTGTTCTTAATTGTATTTCTGTCTTTCTTTGGCTGTCAGCGGTAAATACATCAATAGTGTATTCATGAGATATTACCCACGGTGAACTAGAAACATCTAGTTTTAATATTGTTCCTCCATGAGTTTCAATAATTTTTTCACCAGAACCTTGTGTCGAGTAATAATAGGTGTTGTCATCTTTTTTAGTCACTCCCGATGAGAACATAAAACCCCAATCCCAAGCGGCATCAGGATTATTAATATTTCTCTTTTGATAGAGATCTACGAAGGTCTCAAATTGTCCTGTAGAAAGATCATAAGTATATAATTGATTGGTGTAAGTAAATACTAATTTACCTTGTATCTCGATGATTTCTCCAATAACATTAAAAGTAGCATCTTCTGTTACCTCGTATATTTTATTTGGGAACCTTCCAGAAAGTATAGATACCGAATCAAGATCATCATTAAATTCTATTAAACGATCTCTGTAAAACAAGGTATCTGCTACGTCATATGAGGTAGCTTTGGTTCTTTCAATAGCATAAAATTTTCCATTAGAAGCTTTAAATGCTCCATTCGAGTACCCTTGATAGGCAAGAGAATTATTACCAGTTGAATATAAATGACCAATTGCACCATTATTAGGATCAAACGTAGCAAGAGTACCATAATTAGCAATTCCGCCATCCCTGTTAGAAAAAGTATATTTCCCATTTTCAAAAAGAGCAAGTCTAGATTCAGGAACAAAACCTGTATCGGAACCAAAACTAGCAATAACTTGCATCTTGTTTGTTGTCAGGTTAAACTTAAATATCGTTCCTTGGTTACTATTGCCTCCAAATTGACTAATCCCCCATAATGTCCCTCCATCATCATCTGTGATAATAAAATATTCACATGGATAGTTGAAATCATTAAATTCAACAAGTTCTGAATATTGACCTGAGTTACTTAATTTATAGATTACTCCTTTGAAATTATTTTCTGTAAATAATGCTGGTTGTGTCATGCCAATGAGGTCCCTGCCATGCACTAATAATTCTGTATTTGCAACGCCATTTCTTGATCCTAAAGTGTATTCTTTGGAGACCGTTTTGGCATCTGGATCAACACTTACTAAAGTTCCTAATTGATTACTTCCACCCAAAAATGATCGAGAATAAAATGTGCCAGAAGAATTTCTGAAAACTCCTGAAAACTTTTCACCTAAAAAGCTTCTGTCTTTTACAATGCTAATAATTCGAACAACACCACTATTGATGTCAACTTCATAAAATCCTCCATACCCGTATTGTGAGCCAGAATTTGCTACGACTAATCTATCATTACCTCCTATATTTCTATGAGATAGACTACCTGAGGCTAACATTAATCCAAAAGGATTACTACATAATATTTTATCGTCGGCAGAAGTAAGGTCATATTCTAATATACCACCTGTAGAAATAGATGACCCGTCTAATCCATCAAATATTGGAGCATATAATTTATTATTGAGCTTATAGAACCCGCCGCCCATTCTTTTTATTTTGTATTTGTTTTTAAGATTGCTTAAAGCAATTAGATGGGTGGGGTCGCTTAATTTTACTGCAAATACTATATCTTCAGAAATAGATTTATTACGCATTATACCGTACAATATTTGATTGTGTTCTACCAAATTATAAACGGGATAATGTTGATTATAATCAAATGAGAAAAGTTGGTGCACGGTGTTATTCGAAGGGTCAATTCTGAAGAAAATACCACTGTTATTCTCTCCGCCACCTTCTGTGTGACCATAAATAAATCCATCAGTAGCTTTAAACAAACCACTGTCATCACCTGGCTGTCCCGTAAATGACTCTCCGTGATCATAAAATTCTGGAGCAGTACCTGCAGGTGATGATAAATTATATATCGAAATACCTCCGGCATTTTGAATTCCACCTTCTGAGTTGGTATTCATTAAATAAGGTTGAGCGAGTGATTGACTCGGATATATTGCAATGAACAGTATAAAAGCCAATACTTTATATAGTATTTTGTGTTTTGACATAAGATGATGTGATAATAGTTTGGGTATTATAAATATGAAGTTATCGTATTGCAATACGAATGAATTTTTCAATAGAAATCTCTTTAATGACTTATATAAATTGGTGATAATTTGAGTTAATATCAGTTATTAAAATACTTTTTTATTCTATTTTCTGTAATAGTACAATATTTACTACACAGTGTTATATGACTGAATAATTTACAGATTATCATCTAGTATTATTTGAAAAGTTGAGTATATAAACAAATCAAGAAGTAGTTATAATACCTTTATACCCATAGTTAAATTGAATAAAAATCAATTATTTTAATACTAAATATTTCGCTATAAAATTGATTAACCAAAAAACTATGAGTCGTTTACTATACTCCATTCTTACTTACTGTCTTTTATTTTTTACAATTGGATGGGTAAATAAGATTTCAGCTCAAACAAGATCTCAATTTGGCCCAGATGAATTACTAAAATCATCTCAAGCAGAAAAAAGAGATGGTGTTTATGAATTCGATGGCCATTTAATTTTTAATCAAGGAAGTCCTTATGATCAAAAAAGATTAACCATTCGTTCTAATCAAATAGTGACAATTTGTGGAGATTTAATCATCAATACTGATATTCAATTAATGAATGAAGGAACATTAATAATTTCTGGTTCATTAAAAATTGATAATGTGAAAACGACTCATGTGGATCCACGAAAATTTATTAATTCAGGGTTTCTAATTATTGGTGGAGATCTACTTGGTAGAGATGAAATTACAGCTTTATCATCATCAAACCCTATTCAGGGAAATTCCCATACTTTACATTCTGGTTATATGTTGGTGAATGGAGAAATAAAAGACCATGATCCTTTAACAAGTTCTGGTATTATTTGGACAACTAAAGTTAATTCCCCGCATTATGGAACATATGCAGGGGTAAAATATATTTTAGGTGAAGGAGATATTCAAAGTAATATCCTCAAAATATTACAAATGAAACACCTTGTTCATCATTTTGAACGTCTAAAAGATAAAGACTGCATCAATGATCAATCTTTAGCTGAAATGGATGTTAAGTTGAATAAATTAGATGTTGAAGCCTCATATCGTAGTACCTCCAATCAAAACCTAATCAAGAAATATCATTTTTATAATTATAGTGATATTAATTTAAAGACGACTATTCGATGGAACCCAAATTATAATTTTAACGCTACCATTAAGAATTATACAATTCAGGTGTCAAAAGATACGTCAACATTTACAACAATTTCTGAAGTGATACCAAGTAGAGATAAATCTAAATTTATTGTTACTGATGAAAATGTAGGTGGAGATAGACTATTACAAAAGTATTATAAGTTAGTTGTTGTGAAACAAGATGATACAGTAGAAGAGATATATCTAAAAGGATCATCTACAAGATTGCATTATTTTAAAGGGAAGCTAGGGCCTGATGTCATCGAATTAACTGATTTTGTTGTAGCTCCTAATGGGCAGCCATATTCCGTTTTTATTGCCAAACCGGCGAATGGGGTTGTTAAGATGCAGACAGGTGGAAATTCAATTGTCAATTTTGATGTTTACCCTAACGAAATGGTGATCATTTGCGGAGATTTAGTTGTTGATAATGATGGAGTTAATTTAAATATTTATGAAGGAGGAATATTAGGTGTAACTAAAGACTTTATGTTCACACAAAAGCCTTCTTTTTATACCAATGGAGCCTATGCATTTTCTAACAAAGGAGTGATTATGGTTGGGAATAATTACATGGACCTATCGAACCCAACTCAAGACCTTATGGGTAAGCTGCAAAAACAAATAGGTCTGATGGTAGTTGGTAATGATTTCACAACAGCAAAAGGTAAATTTGATGACGGTGTGTGGGTAAATTCTTATTACAAGAGCCATGGAGGTATAAAACAAGGTGTATTTCAACAATCAAGTTTTATAGAAAAAGAGTTTGCCATACCTAGAAATGCTACTAAAAAGAATAGAGAACTATTAACAATGGCATTATTTACTTATGAAAGTAAAATTAAAAGTAATGAGAAATGTCAAGGTTCAGATTTTCATTTAATAAGTGACAAAATAAAAGCAGGTGAACAAACAAGAGGAACTTTTGTTGAACATATTTACCCTATTGATTTAGTGACAAGAGCAGGAAATTTAGGTGTTCATGAAAATAAAAATTTTGAATTGTTAGGCTCACAAAATCTATCTTCAACAAATCTACATCAGAAGTTTTTGCATGTCGGGCAAGATACTACTTTAACAATTTGTGGAGACCTTATTTTAGACGGTAATTTCTACTTGTCAAATTATGGTAACTTAATTATTACGGGAGACCTTATTATTGATAATTTAAATCCATATTCTCAAACTAAATTTAAAGTTTTAAACCTTGGAAGTATAATAGTAGGAGGGGATTATAAAGGAGTTGAAGTAATGACTGAAAGCTACCCTGGCTTCGTAAATAATGATTCTGGAAGGTCATTCATCCTTGGAAAAGTTTATAAACATAGCAAAACTAATAATCAATGGTTAGAAGAAGTTGGGGATGATTCAAATATCTTTCAAATCAATGCTTTAGGGGATATTGCAAATTTTAATAAAGAAAATGAATTAGAACAAGCGATTCAGGCTTATGAAAAAATGGCAACGCAATGTTCTGGAGTTAGTAACACAAGAATTCAAACGATTGATAACATATTAATTAATACAATAGGGGTTCATAATACTAAACCAAAAGCACTATATGATGATCATCAAAAACAAGTAAAGGTTGATTTTACGATGTCTAATTCTCATAAAATGAAATACTTTTATATTTTAAGGAGAACAACTGATGATACAACCAAATATGTGATTAAAAGTATTTTATCTCGTAAAAAAACAAATACGGCTACTGAAATCTACAATTTTGCAGATACACCACCCTCTCCAAAACCTGATTCTGTACAGTATGTAGTTATTGGTACTAGACACCTTCCAAATGTTGGTCAATCATCAAATCATAGATCAACTCAAGTTTCTTCTACATCCTCAAGTGATGTAGTCACCATATTGGCTCAAAATAATAGAAGAATGTTTGTTTCAGAAAATTCAAATTGGGAATGTATAACTTGTGTAAGTCTACCCATCACATTGTCTAACTTTTCTGTAACAGTCAATAATAATGAAGTTGATTTAGTATGGGTAGACCAACAAGAAATAAATGCTTCTCATTTTATTATTGAAAGATCAACAGATGGTAAGAAGTACGAAGCTATTTCTGATAAGATAGAAGCGGCAGGGAATTCAAATACTGAACTATCTTATTCATTTACAGATGAAAATCCGCCTAAAATGGCTACTTTATATTATAGGTTAGTAGAAGTTGATTTTGATGGAAAGTCACAGCAATGGGTAAGGACAGTCCATCTTTCTGAAGTGGATGAAAGAAATATTAGGATATACCCAGTCCCTGCAGATACAGAATTGCATATAGAATTCACACATCAAGATGCAGAAGAAATAACACTGGTTTTGATTAATGCAGAAACAGGTCAAAAATCAGTTTTACATGGATCGGCTAATTATGATAAAATGAGTTATAATGTAAGTGCAGTTGCCGCAGGTATATATGTAGCTGAAATTTATCATGAAGGCCAATTAGTGCACAATCAAAAAATTGTGATCAAATAGAAATGCTTTAATTTATTTAAAAAAGAGAATTTTATAAGCCCAAGAAGTTACTTGGGCTTTTTTATTTACTATTGTTTCATAATCTTTGTTCAAACAATCAAAAGTTATGAAATTAATCTATATCATGGACCCTCAGTGTGGGTGGTGCTACGGCAATAGCAAAAATGTTCAAAAAGTAATGGAGGCTTTCCCTAATCTCAAGTTTGAGTTAATGGTGGGAGGTATGTGGGTTGGAGAACAAGCACCAACTGGCGGAAAAGATTTAAGTGATTTTATTCAAAAGCACTCTCCAGCAATGGAACAAAAAACAGGTGCTTTAGTATCTACAGAATATTATGAACTAGCCAAAGATGAAACCTATACTTTTTCAAGCTTTGAACCGTCATTAGCAATTAATTGGGTAAAACATCATGCACCCGAGAAAACAGTGGAGTTTGCATCTGAATTACAAAAAGCACAATTTCATTTCGGACAAAAGTTCGATGATTTTAAAACCTACATTACCATTCTACAAAAATTAGATATTGATCCTCAACCCTTCATGGATTCATGGGGTAATGATGAGAATCAAAAACAGACCGTTGATGAAATTAATCAATCAAGAAAAATGGCTGCAGGTTTCCCTAGTTTATTTATTGATACTACAGCCACAGTAGAAAAATTAGCAGCAGGCTATTTTGAAGCAGATGAAATGATTGAAGCGATCAATAGTTACATGGTATGATGTGGTCTTCTAAAAAAGTGGCCTTAACGGGTGGAACATCAGGTATCGGAAAAGCCACTCTTAAAGTGTTAATTGAACTTGGAGCGGAAGTAGTTTTTTGTGGGAAAGAAGAAGGACAAGTCAAGGCTGTGATGGATGAAACAAAATCCAAAGGGGCTTGTGTAGATCTATCTCAACAAGAAGGAATTGATCAATTTTATCAATTCATTAAAGAGGAATTAGGTGAAATTGATGTACTGATAAATAATGCAGGTTTTGTAGTGGTGGCTCCTTTAGAGGAATTATCACGTCAAGATTTTGAATTGATGTACAATATTAATGTTATAGCACCTGCAATGCTTGTAAAGAAGGTATTACCTAATTTTAGGCAAAGAAAAATAGGTGACATTGTCAATATAGGTGCAACAGGAGGTAGTTATGGCTTTGAAAAGGGGGCAGCCTATGCGTCGAGTAAGGCTGCGTTACTTAACTTTTCTCAAACATTAATGAAAGAAGTAAGGAAAGATAATATTAGAGTTTTCCATATTGATCCATCATGGACGACAGGTACAAACAATAATAATAAAGGAACTGAAATCCCTTTAGATACATCAAGACTTACCGCATCTGATATGGCGCAAGTTATTATCAGCCAGTTAGAATTACCAAGAAGAGCATTTATTCCTCAAGTGAGTGTTTGGAGTACTAACCCTTAATTAGACAATGAATATCAATTTTAAGAAAGTAACCACAGATCAAGATTTTCTAATAGTTGATCAGTTGGCCAATAAAATTTGGAACGAGCATTACACCCCAATTATCGGTAAAGCACAAGTTGACTATATGCTTAAGAAGTTTCAAAATTTTGATGTAATGAAATCTCAAGTAGAAAAGGGGTATCATTATTTTTTAATTGAAAGTGATAATAAAGCGATTGGTTACATTGGGTTTACTGAAGAAGAGGGAGCTTTATTTTTAAGTAAGCTTTATTTATTGACTACTGAAAGAGGAAGAGGACAAGGACAAAAATCTTTGAAATTTATCTTTGATTTTGCTAAAGATTATCAATTAAAAGGGGTGAAGCTTACAGTCAATAAATACAATGAAATTGCTATTAAAGCCTATAAAAGATATGGTTTTGAAGTGATAGATGAAGTTGTAGCAGATATAGGACAAGGCTATGTAATGGATGATTATATATTCTATAAATCCATCCAATAAGTGCTTTTTAGATCCATCAATTTATATTGATAAATATTAGGAAATAGCATGATTTACCTTAGCTTTGTGTTACTAAAAAAACATACACTTAATTAAACTTTTTGGACTATGTCTATAGTGAATAAAAAAGCCCCTTTGTTTACTTCAGGTGCTGTAATTAACGGTGAAGAAATCGTAGAAGATTTTTCATTAGACCAATTCATCGGAAAGAAAGAAGTAGTACTTTTCTTCTATCCTAAAGATTTTACTTTTGTTTGCCCAACTGAAATTTTGGCATTCCAAGAAAAATTACCTGAATTCGAAAAAAGAGGAGTTCAAGTAATTGGTGTTTCTACAGATACTGAAGAAACTCACCTAGCTTGGTTAATGACACCAAAAGCAGAAGGTGGTATCGAAGGTGTTACTTATCCACTTGTGGCTGATACAGCTAAAACAATTGCCATGAACTATGGTGTTCTTGGTGGTGAGTATACATATGATGAAGATACTATGCAGTGGGCGTTTGAAGGTGCTCCAATTGCATTAAGAGGTACTTTCTTAATCGACAAAGCGGGTAATATCAGACACTCAGTTGTAAATGATTTCCCTCTAGGTCGTAATATTGAAGATACACTTCGTATGGTAGATGCTTTACAATTTACTGAAAAGCATGGTGAAGTTTGTCCTGCCAACTGGGAAGAAGGTAAAGACTCTATGAAGCCTACAAAAGAAGGTGTAGCAGATTACCTTAAGAAGCACTAAAAATATCCTTTTAAGGAAGAATATAGGAACAGCATCAAGTAATTGGTGCTGTTTTTTTTATTAAACTGATTTAGTATTACGACAGAAGAAAGTTGTGAATACTATCATTCCTATACTTAAAAAGCGCCGTAGGTATTTCAACAAATTTATCCTCTTGTCTGTTGATAAACAATGATATCATTTGATAAAATGGAAAAGTAAATAGCTTCTAAAGCACTTAATTATATAACATTACATGAATATAGACGTTATACTTAAAAAAATATATATTTGTAAAATATTCTTTTAGATATTTATTACTACTAATTTATAATGAACAAAACTTACATTTTAACCCTCATAGGTGTTCTGCTGACATCATTATTATTTGCTCAAGATTACTATGTACTTCATTTATCAGGAAAAGTGAAAGAAACCGACTCTCAAAGGAATTTAATGGTGGGAGATGTAATCAAGGCCGAGACAGAACTAGAATTCTTATCAGAATCTGCTAAAGTTATTGTGATAAGTAAGGAATCTGGTAGAATGTTAATTGACGGCAGTAAAGGCAAGAAATCATATAAAGGAGAATTTATTGATTTAGTAAAGAATGTCTTATTTCCTGTTGCTTCAAATGAAAGTATGAGTACTCGTAAATCAATTGAAACAAAAAATGAAGATGTAACAGATTTACAATCTTACTTTGGGGAAGAGCAAAGAGCTATTATAGGAGACGAATATATTATACATGGAGATCCTACTGTATTCAAAAAGAAAGGAGGTAGTAGCTACATTTATAAATACTATATTGGTAAAGATGCTATCAATAAGGTGATGCGTATTGCTGATGGAGAAATTCGTCTAGATAAAAAAGCTTTATACCCAATTGAAAGTTATGACATTCCTGAAAATGGTTCAAAAGTAGAATTTTACTTTACGAATGTCATTTCTAAGAAATCTATTAAACTTGCCGAGTTTAAGTTATGTTATGTAAACACAAAGTCCTTGAAGAAGGAAGTAGCTACTTTACTAACTGCTTTACAAATTCAAGGAAATGATCAAGAAATTTCGAATCAAGTAAACGCTTATATCTCTCAACAGTATGGAGTACCTTTCGAAGGAGAGGTAGATAAGTGGTTAACTTCAGTTGGATTTATTTCACAATCGAATTAATCCATTCATAAAGTATTGACAAAAGGTAGCATTCATTTGCTGCCTTTTTTTTGTGCCCATTTTTTTGATACAACAATAATTTTTAAAGAATAGATTGTGCTGAAAAATGAAAAAGGTACGCGAAAAATTCACATACCTTTAACCTTAACCAATAAACAACACATAAAATAAACACATGCTTGAAGCAATGTAAGGATTCGAACCTTATAATTCCATGACTTTTGCCATCAATTCATGCTTTTTAGCTCTAATTGAAATACAAATTTACTAGATATTTCAAAAATTTGAAATCTTTTTAAATTTATTAATCCAACTTTTCAATAATTGTAATAAATTTGGGGTATTGATGAACGTAATTTAATAAATAGGCATAACTAATGGAAAAAATACCAGAAATTGATCATGTCGATATAAAAATATTGTCGGAATTACTGAAAGATGCTAAGACTCCTTACACAGAAATCGCAGAAAGGATCTTTGTATCGGGTGGTACAGTTCATGTTCGAATGAAAAAAATGGAGAAGATGGGGATCGTAAAAGGATCAACATTAGATCTAGATTTCACAAAATTAGGGTACGATATTACTTCTTTTCTAGGAATATATTTAGAGAAAAGTAGTTTGTATGAACAAGTTTGTGCTGAACTTGCTAAAATTCCAGAAATTTTGAACTTGCACTATACTACTGGTGACTGGAGTATTTTTGTTCGTATCGCATGTAGAGATACAAATCATCTAAGACAAGTATTGCACGATAAGATTCAGAGTATACCTGGCATCTCAAGAACAGAGACATTTATCTCTTTAGAAGAGAAATTTAATAGGCCTCTCGCCTTTGACGAATCTGACATGGAAGATAAAGGATTGGAATAATCAAATGATTGAGGTGAATAATAACCTCAACGGATTATTTATACAAAAAGAGGTTGTCTCATAATTGAATGGGACAACCTCTTTTTGTAATGACAGTTTTTAAAACGTCTTATCATACTGTCTTTGATAGATTTTTTGACTTCATACTTATATCATCATCATAAAAAGATGAAGACTACTTTTTAAAGACCAATATTCCATTCTTTGACCATCTTTTTGATACAATTTTTTATTGGATCATTACTTTCAGCATTATTCATTACTATACCAATAATAGGAAGGAAATTCTCGTCATAGTTCATTGTCCATATCGGACGACCATAACATGCATTCGGGCAAATTAACCATAAGAAATCAGGTTTTTGATGATCTCTTTTTTCTCCAATAACTCTCACACAAGTATAATATTTGAAAGAAGATTCTTTTAAATCCTGTTCTAATACTGTTTTAGCCATCTTATACTTCGCATCTAAGATCGCATAACGTAACGAAAGGCTAGGGTCACAATACTCTACCACAAAGTCAGGAGTATAATAGAAACTATCTCTATGAGGCTTTCCGTGTAACACTAAGTGGGTGTCATTAGGTTCTCTTCCAATTTGTGGTTGATACAAGAAGTTCAACATCCATTTTCCTTTCACAGGCTGTATGGACAATCTCTTTGGAATGAATTCACCTTCTTTTACCTCCTCTTCTTCAATTTTCACATTAAAGTCTTTGAAGTGGTCCTCCAAAGCATCCCTTAATTGATAATAAGTATATAACTCATAAATCTGATCTAAGAAAGAGGTCTTTAAAGAACCTGAATCTTCATTCGTATCAATTTTGAGATTATAGACCTGTAAAAGAGAAAGGAAAATATTAGAGTACACATTCATCGAACTAAAGCGTTTCGTTAACTTCGGTGGATGTGTATTAGGAGTAGTGTTTGGTAAAAGTTGTCTATACTTTCTTTCTACTCTAAATAACCTTGTCTTTAATTCATTGACATCTTCTACTGCTTGTGCATTGATAATCACTTGAGCAGCTTCAAAAGTAGCATACCCGTTCCCATCATTCTGAGTGATTTGTTTTTGATAATTGATGTATTCTAAATGAGAAAGTAAATTATCAATCAATTTTCTCGCCCAATAAAAGCCACCTAGGATGCACTCATTTTCATAAGTAGCGTACTCCATCTTAACCACAGGGGCATCTATACGGTCTATAACAGTATACATCCCATTGATCTCAATGGCATCAGGGTGATCTTTTAGAGAATCATCAAAATACAACTCATCTAGATGTTCAATTAACCAATCGATACTTTTGTCATCAATATCTGCAGAGGCAAAATCTTGAATTTCTCTTGCTTGAATAGTAGAAGACCTTGGACTATGCGATAATGCAGGGAGTAGGTTTTCCATGTTCATCAAAAACTGTTCAAGAGGTTGTAATCGAGTCGTAGAAATAAGGTGAGACTTGTTCTTTTGGTCTATAGATTCTTCCTCCTCTTTGGTGAAAAGTTTTAAAATGAGCGACTTATTTTTTTTATACAAATAAGTGATCATTTCTTCAGCATCATCACTACTTAATTTAGATGCATCGACTCTTACCTGAAAAGTTTCTTTACCACAAGAGACTTTAACTAACCCTAATTGATTGGAGAAATGTTGACTTAAGCCTACAGTAATAATCCCTTTTTGGATATCATTTGATATCAAAGAGGGTTCTACTTCAACTCCATCAATACTAATTTTTGTGTCTAATGGAAGTTCATAATAATGAAATTCCAATTCGTAAAAGTGGTGCTCCAGGGCAACAATTAAGTTGTCCATTAAGAGCACCTCTTCTCTACTTATATTGTATGGTGGAGTATTTTCTTTTCTAATATGAAAAATCTTAAACTCCATAAATTATCCATCTATTGAGAAGTAATTATAGAAGTGATGATTAAATCCTTCTTTACCTCCTTTTTCTAACATTTTCTGAAGAGTCCATTCTGCATGAGAATCTTTTAAGCCAAAGCCTTTTACAATGGCTAATAACGACTTAATGCCTTCTCTTACTTCAGGTCCTTGTAGATTGATTCTTGTGAATATACGTTGAGCCAAACAATAGTCTAACGGTCTAAATTGTTCATTCATCGCTGAATGAGCAAGGTTACAGTATTCAATCACTGCTTTTCTAGTACGTAAACTGATTTGAATACCCAAGTTTTGTAATTCATTATCAATCTCTCCAAATCTCTCCTCTAGTTCAGTATCAATAAACTCAAGTGCATCTGGGGCTAACTCTTGTTTAAAGTCTTTAAGGTCGAACAATTGTCGAACAGTATCATAACTGATTTCGTATGGCTCAGGCATGATAATTTCTGAACTGATCAAAGGAGTGTCCTTCTTCGGTAAATCCAATCGGATAATATGAGAACGGTCCAATAAACGGGCAGAAATTTGCTCAGTGGTTGAGTCTAAATTTAGAGTGCCTAAAAACCTAAGGTTGTTGGCATACTCTATATTCTCGTTGTTACCTAGTGATATTTTTAAGCCATTATTCACTTGTGCTTTTGCATCAGTTAATGAATAAAATGAAGCCCAATAATGTTCAATAGGACTAAGGTTTGCCTCATCTAAAAGGCAATAAGCCATTGGCGATTTTTGATAAGATGAGTTATGGAACTCACCATCCAACTGCTTTAAGAGATCATACAAGTCTGTATTTGCTCTTTGAAACCTTTTGGATAATGGATTGGCAAAACCGATTAAATCTTTTTGTGATGCCCAACCCCTTGCCACTGAGATTTCAGAAAATCTAGGTTTTTTAGTGATCGATTGCATCAAGTACCTCGCTAAAGACGTCTTACCAGAACCTGGAGGGCCCCAAATAAGAGTCAAAGAGTTTTGATGCATTGCAATAAGAATATTTGCAATGAAATGATCAGGATAATTACGTCCCATTCGACCTAAACGTTTATGGATCTTTTGTGTAAGATCTTTTAACGAATTGAGAGAGGTTTCATTCTCAATCTTAAAGTCTTTGATGGTAATTTCTTGCTCATTATTTTGGAGCTGATTATTTGAAGGATTACTAAAAGCATCAAATTGCATTTTAGTCTTCAACAAATTCTTCAGTGCAGTATCTGCATCTTCTTGTGCTTGAGTGAATTCTTCTTTCAATGCACTAATAGCTACCGAAAGATTATGTTTTTCACCTTTAGCATTATCGATTTCTTCATTCAGACGGGCCAAGTTATCGAAAGTATGAGCTAGTTCAATAGCCTCTGCTTTATCAGAAAGCTCTTCTCTAACTTTATCTAACTTCTTTAACCCTTCTTCGATCTCCCTGTTAATGGCAGATTCTCTTTCTTTTTGAAGACTCTCTCTAATTTTTTGCTCATTATCCTTAAGGTTCTGAATGCCGTCTTCTAAATCTTGAATTTCTTCTTGAAAACGAGCAGAATCTTTACGGAATATATCTTTCTCCCTTTTTAATTGAGCAATTTGATTATCTAAATCAAGTTTTTCGTTTTGTAAACCATCTAAACTTGCTTTGAAGAAATCATTCTCTGCCAGAGAAGTAATAAATTGCTGTAAGTAGGTGAGGTTTTCCTGAGGTTTAGCAAAAAGCTTCTCCAAACGAGTATACCTCTCCTTAAAAGAGTGAATGGTATTGTCTTTAGAAATGGCTTGCCAAACATTGTCAGCTACTTCTAATGACTGTTTTTTATTCAATTGATCTTCCGCCCAATTGAATAAATCTTTTCTACTAATAAAGTCAACAGTATCAACAATATAGTATTCAAGATCTTGGGTAGAGCGTATGAGTTTACGTTTCAACCCTTCTTCTGGCATATTAAATTCTAAAAATGCATCAGAAGGCACCTCATAGGCTTCTACACTTTTACGAACTCCTGTTGCAGATAAACGTACGGATTTTGCTTCCGAACTTGTTTTAACACCTACAAAAGGTCCATAAATTAATCCTTGCTTGTTTTGTGCAAAGAACTTCCTTTCCTGAGCGACATATATTTCATTAATAATGTCATAATATTGTTTGTCAGGGTGGAAAAGGTGAAGTTCAAAGTCAATCTCACCAGGGAAAATTTCTAATAGTTGATCTTCAGATAAAGAGCTTAAGCGATCTGCATGAGTGATATGCTTCGTTAAAGAATTTTCTTTATTGTAGGAGTCATCATCCGTAAGTTGTTTATTTGGACGTACCCCTTTAACTTTTATTAATTCTTCTAACTTGAAATCAGTGGTTAATGTGTATGGTGCACTTGCTAAAAATATAGTCTCACCTAACTTATTAATATCTAATTTAAACCATTCTTCGCCATCAAAATAAAATAAAGGTATTATAAATTTTTTATGCTGCTTAAAATTCTGAGGGTGCTGTGCACCAACTATGTAACTATCTTCTCCTAATGCTTTATAACTTTCATAATCATCAAAAATTTCATCTAATTCTTTAATTTTCATTGTGTGTATTTTCCAATTTATAATAATTGCTTAGGAAAAATAGTCAATAGTACGCATTAATAAAAGTGATTTTTTTTAGTTTGTTTAATATGTGTTCAATAAGTTTGTAATGAGAGAACTTTCACTTAGTTAAAGAAATGAAAAAACTTCCTGATACTTTAGTCATAGCCACAACGATTCTACTCCTTTTTATCGGCTTAACTTGGCTCATTCCTGCTGGTGAATACAGTAGAGAGATCATGAACGGTCGAAATGTATTGATTCCTGACTCTTATCAACAGGTGGAAGAAGCACCCCAAGGTATTGCTTCATTTTTTACAGCACCCATGAAAGGATTTATTTCTGCAGGTGAAGTAATTGCTTTTATTTTTATTGTTGGTGGTGCTTTTGGGATGTTGAATAAAACGGGAGCAATCGAAGCTGGTTTACAACGTTTAGTAGAGTTTAGTAATCAACATGCGATCTATAAAAAAATAATTATCCCTTTTGTAATTGTCGTATTTTCTATTGCAGGAGCAACATTCGGTATGTCGGAAGAAGTACTGGTATTTATACTTATTACTATTCCTATGGCTAAGGCAATGAAGTTAGATGCTATTGTTGGTGTAGCCATTCCTTTTGTAGGGGCAGGAGCCGGTTTTGCTGGGGCAGTAAGTAACCCATTTACGATTGGAATTGCGCAGGGAATTGCTGAGGTACCGTTATTTAGTGGTTGGGAATATAGAATCTTTGTTTGGTTTGTATTCACCATAATTACCATCATCTATATCATGTCTTACGTGATGAAATTGTCTGATAACCCCTCTGCATCTTTATTGAAAAATGAGGAAGGGGAAACTAAAATAGATACAACAGAAAATATAGATTTCAATTACCAAAGAATGTTGGTGCTACTTCTATTTGTTTTAGGAATTGTAGGCTTAGGCATTGGAGTAGCTAAGTACGAATGGTATATGATAGAAATTGGAGGGTTATTTTTTGCCATTGGATTATTATCTTGTCTCATTTGTAAAATTCATGTAGATGAGATCAGTAAAGGTTTTACAAGTGGCGCCAAAGATATGATGACAGCTGCTTTGGTAGTAGCTTTTTGTAAAGGGATTTTGATCGTTGCGTCTGATGGTAAAATCATTGATTCTGTGTTGTATGGTATTGCTACAGTGGTCTCCGATTTACCAAAAGTGATGTCTCTAGAGGCTATGTTTATCTTCCAAAGTGCTTTAAACACTTTCCTTCCTTCGGGTTCAGGTCAAGCCGCTTTAACAATGCCAATCATGGCTCCTTTAAGTGATTTGTTAGGTATTTCGAGACAGTCTGCTGTGCTAGCATTTCAATTTGGAGACGGTCTTACAAATTTGATTATACCTACAAGTGGAGTGACAATGGGAGTGTTATCTATAGCAAAAATACCATATGGTGTTTGGGTAAAATGGATGGGGCCTTTATTGGGTATCTTGATGGTCGTAGCAGCCATATTATTATTAGTCCCTATGTATTTTAGTGTATGGTAAATAAAAAGCCTATCGCTTTAATTTTAAAGGTAATCGCTTTTGTCTTTTTTATCTTTGCCTTACAAAAACTTATCACTTTATCTCCTTGGGAGGAAGTGAGTTTTCAGCATCCTGTCTTTTTAGTCTTAGCCTTACTTCTTATGCCATTAAATTGGGGGATAGAAGCGTTTAAATGGAAAAGATTAGTGTCTCCTCTTATTCAATTGTCTTTTTCTTCGGCAATATGGAGTGTTTTTTCTGGTGTTGGAAGTTCTTTAGTTGCCGGTAGGTCGATTGGTAGTATTTTAGGTAGATATTGGGCTTTACCTAAAGATATGGATAGAAAAAAAGTGGTGGCTCCAATACTATTTGGACAATGGATTCAAGGGCTTTTTACTTATTTATTTGGAGGTCTTTCTTTTTTTATTTTGGGGATAGATCTTATCGAAGGTTCCATAAAATTTACCTCTTTATTGCTAATGCTATTTGTTGGGGTTGTGCTGATGATTCTTGTAGGAGGTCTATGGTTTTATTTTCCCAAATTTCAGTATAAAGTAAAAGATCAATTAAAGCTTATTAAAAGCTACTCTAAGCAATTAATTGTTGATGTAATTCTATTAAGTGGATTACGCTACCTGATATTTACCCTACAATTTGTTTTGGTATTGTACACCTTCAGTGATGGGCAACCTTGGTGGATATATTTCCAATGGATAGCCATCATTTATCTTTTAAAAACAATAACACCAGCCTTAAACATGGTGATGGATTTAGGGGCTAGAGAAATATCAGCTTTTTATATCTTCCACTATTTTGGAGGAGATACAAATATTGCCTTAATGTCCTCACTAATCGTTTGGGGAATCAATATTTTAATACCATCTTTAATAGGGCTAACCGTGCGTTGGCGTCTTTAAATTGAAGAATATGCAAACCAATTGGACTAATTTTCATTCTCATTCCCATTTCTGTGATGGAAAATCATCATTAGAAGAACACGTGATAGCAGCTATTGAACAAAATGTGAAATCCTTTGGCTTTTCTTCACATTCTCCGGTACCCTTTTCAACCACATGGAATATGGAAATGGGTAGGTTAGGCGAATATATTAAAGAGACGAAGAGATTAAAGGAAAAATACAAAGATCAAATACAACTATACACAGGGTTAGAAGTTGATTTTGTGAGTCAAAAATGCGGTGTTCATAATTTTCCTCAATTAGATTATACTGTGGGATCTGTTCATTTTGTAGATAAATTTGAAGACGGTACTTATTGGGAAATTGATAATACAAAAACAATTTTTGAAAGAGGATTACAGGAAATTTTCGGTGGCAATATTCAAAGAGCATTTAAAAGGTATTACGATTTATCTATGGAGATGTTAGAAGAAGATACACCTGATGTATTAGGGCATATGGATAAATTTAAAATGCACAATAGTACCGGGAATTGGTTTTCTGAAGACGAGGAGTGGTATAAAAAAATGGTTTTAGAATATCTAAGAGTTATCCAAGAAAGTGGGGTGATCGTGGAAATTAATACAAGAGGGTTTTATAAAGGCTATTCTAAAGATTTTTATCCTAGTAATTGGATTATTAAAGAGTTAATTGATAGAAAAGTACCTATCTCATTAAATTCTGATAGTCATACTACTTTTGAAATAACCAAAGGTTTTAAAGAAGTAGCACAACTACTTTTATCTTTAGGGCTGAAAGAAATTTATTGTTTATGGAACAATGAATGGCAACCATTCGCATTGAAAGAAAATGGAGTAATTTTGAGCTAAAAGATTTAAACCCTTTATCCTTTAACTAAATACCGAATCTTTTCTCTTTTTCCCATATGAAATGTCCTCTTTTTGTCATTTTTGCCTCTGGATTTTTCAAATATTCTTCTAGGGCAAATGTGGTAGATTCAAAAGCAATGTCTTCCCAAGGAATATCTTTTACTTCAAACAATTTAGATTCAAGTGTTTCTGATGTAGTGCCCATTTCATCAGAAATTAAGTCTACCAAATATATGAGGTATACTTGATTAAATTGTGGTAAAGAAAAGACAGATTGTAAGTGCTTGATATGTCCTTTGGCTAAAGTTTCTTCATGTAATTCTCTTAAAGCGCCCTCTTCCGGCGTTTCTCCGTTCTCTAAAAAACCGGCAGGTAATCCCCAATATCCTTTTCTAGGATCAATTGCTCTTTTACCGAGTAGTATTTTCCCTTCAAAAACAGGGAGACAACCAGCAATAATTCTGGGGTTTTGATAATGTATAGTATCACAATCAGGGCAAACAAAACGTTGCTTATTATCCCCTTCAGGGACTATAAATTGAAGCTGATTACTTCCACAATTACTACAGAAATTCATACCGAAAAAATAGGATTAGTTACAAAAAGTGAACATCAATTTAATTATTATTGTTTTACAAAATCAATTTTCTAGAATAATAGGTGATAGAAATCGTCAAAATTAGGTGATTAGCTCCAATTTTTCTCTTTTTTATTTAGTAGTTTGTATAAATAAATATCTACCTTTGAGACACTAATCGTCGACACATACTTAACGTATATAAATAATCTTTTATGCCGGAAAACGTTATCAGAAAAAAAGATGCCTTGGAATATCATGAAAATCCAATTCCAGGTAAAATTGAAGTAGTTCCTACTAAAAAAACCAAGACACAAAGAGATCTTTCATTAGCCTATTCACCAGGTGTTGCAGACCCTTGTACAGAAATTGCAGAAAATCCTGAAGATGTATATAAATACACAGCAAAAGGTAACCTTGTAGGTGTGATTTCTAATGGTACTGCCGTTTTAGGTTTGGGTGATATCGGACCTGAAGCATCAAAACCAGTAATGGAAGGTAAAGGCGTACTATTTAAAATATTTGCAGGTATTGATGTATTTGATATTGAAATCAATGCTAAAGATCCTCAAAAATTTATTGATGCTGTAAAAACACTTGAGCCAACTTTTGGTGGTATCAACTTAGAAGATATTAAGGCACCTGATTGTTTTGAAATCGAAACAGCCTTAAAGAAAGAAATGAATATCCCAGTAATGCATGATGACCAACACGGTACAGCCATCATTTCTGGAGCGGCATTAATAAATGCTGCAGAAATCATTAAAAAGGATTTAAAAGATTTGAAAGTGGTTGTTTCAGGTGCAGGAGCATCTGCAATTTCTTGTATTAAAATCTTTTTTGAATTAGGAGTAGATCCTAAAAATGCAATTGTATGTGATAGTAGAGGAGTAATTCGTTCGGATCGTGAAGGTTTATCAGGATCAAAATTAGAATTGGCTACCGATATTGATGTACATACTTTAGAGGAAGCATTAGTAGATGCTGATGTATTTCTTGGTTTATCAAGAGGTAATCTAATGACACCAGAAATGTTGTTATCTATGGCAAAAGACCCTATCGTTTTTGCTTTAGCTAATCCAACACCTGAAATTGATTATCAATTGGCAATGGATACTAGGAAAGATGTAATGATGGCTACAGGTCGTTCTGATCATCCTAACCAAGTGAATAACGTATTAGGTTTCCCTTATATTTTTAGAGGAGCATTGGATGTACGTGCTACAGAAATTAATGAGGAAATGAAATTAGCTTGTGTTAGATCTATTGCTGCTCTAGCAAAAGAACCTGTTCCAGAAACAGTAACACAAGCATATAATGTAGATCGTTTGGTATTTGGACGTAGTTATTTTATTCCAAAACCATTAGATACACGTCTTTTAACTACTGTAGCTCCAGCTGTAGCACAAGCTGCAATGGACACAGGTGTTGCCAAAACCGAAATTGACGACATGGAAGCTTACAAAGAAGAGCTTATTCGTCGTATGGGTACTGGTAACGATATTATGAGACGTTTAGGGGTACAGGCTAGAAATGTACGTAAGAAAGTGGTGTTTGCAGAAGCAGATAATCCACATATTCTACGAGCAGCTCGTATCGCTATGGATGAAGGTATTATCGAACCAATTTTATTGGGTAGAAGATCTAGAATCCGAGCTATGATTGAAGCTTTGGAATTGGATGAGTTATTAAAAGTGCCAATTATCAACCCTCGTGCTGACGAATCGAATGAAGTAAGAGAGCAATATGCTAAAATCTTTTACGATAGACGTCAAAGAGTAGGAGCTACTATTTATGAGGCCAATGACCTTATGAATAAAAGATCTTACTATGCAGCAATGATGGTAGAACAAGGCGATGCCGATGCAATGATTTCGGGTGCTCACAGAAATTATATCTCTTCTTTAGCTCCAGCACTACGTGTAATTGGAACTGTAGAGAATAAGTCTATTGCTACAATGTATATGGTATTAACTAAGAAGGGACCTCTTTTCTTAGCAGATACAACAATGATCGAAAATCCAACAACCGATGAAATAGTTGAAATTACAGAGGCTGTGGTGAAGAGAGTGAAAGATTTCTTTAAAATCGATCCAAGAGTAGCATTGTTGAGTTACTCTAACTTCGGCTCATCTAAAAAGGGTGTTGATTCTAACAAAATGAAGAATGCTCGTCAGATTATTAAAGAACGCAATCCTTCATTACCTGTGGATGGTGATATTCAAGCAAACTTTGCTTTAGATCCAACAAGCACAAAAGAGAGTTTCCCATTTTCAGACTTGGCAGACAAAGCAGCAAATGTATTGATATTCCCTAATTTATCTGCAGCCAATATCGCTCTTACCTTATTAGAAGAATTAGCTGATGCAACATTAGTTGGTCCAATTGTGATGGGTATGAAAAAGCCTGCTCACGTTCTTCAAATGGGAGCAAATGTGCAACAGATTTTGGATATGATTACCATTGCAAACTTAGATGCACAGCAATCATAATCGTTTTAAAATATTTTGATTTCACAAACTAATATGTGAGATTTTTAAATAATAACGTGAAATATGAGGTGATTTGTAAAAAATCACCTCATTTCTTTTTAATTCAATTATAATAGCCTTAATATTGTGACATAGATCATCTCGATGGTCTTTTATTTTATACTTTTAGTATAGTAATTCGATAGAGTAAAGGATAAATATAACATAACCACGTCACGCATTATGCAAAGTTTTAGAACTGAACTTGAGAATCCTGTTGTAGAACAAGACATACTTGATTTAGAAAAGAAAATTAGATTATTCCATAATGGAGAAATCGATGATGATAAATTTAGAAGTTTACGTTTAGCTAGAGGAGTTTATGGTCAACGTCAACCAGGCGTTCAAATGATCAGAATTAAAATTCCTTATGGTAAATTAACGGTTAGACAATTGAATAGAATCTGTGATGTATCAGATGAATATTCAAATGGTAAACTTCATATTACTACTCGTCAAGATATTCAAATTCACTATGTCAGCTTGGACGATTCTCCACGTTTATGGCACGAATTAGAAAAAGATGAAGTGACATTACGTGAAGCTTGTGGTAACACAGTGCGTAACATTACAGCATCTGAGCTAGCTGGTATCGATCCTGCTGAGCCTTTTGATGTAACACCTTATGCTCATGCAACTTTTGAATACTTTTTAAGAAACCCTATTTGTCAAGAAATGGGTAGAAAGTTCAAAATTGCTTTCTCTTCATCAATTGAAGATACTGCTTTTGCTTTCATTCATGATGTTGGAGCTATACCAGTAGTGAAAACAATTGACGGTGAAGAAAAAAGAGGTTTTAAAGTGTTGATTGGTGGTGGCCTAGGTGCACAACCTTACATGGCTGAAACAGCCTATGAATTCCTTGAAGAAGAAAAATTAATTCCTTTTACAGAAGCTTTAATTAGAGTTTTCGATAGATACGGTGAACGTAACCGTAGAATGAAAGCAAGAATGAAATTCTTAATTCAGGATATCGGTAAAGAGGAATTATTAAGATTAGCAGAAGAAGAGTACAACTCTCTTGAAAATAAAGAAATTTGGGTTGATCGTTCAAAAGTAGATGCTACTGAAATACCACAAAAAGGTGCTGCAGTAGAAGTTGAAATTGCAGATCAAGCTAAATTTGATAAATGGTCTGAAGCCAATGTTTTCGAACAAAAGCAAAAAGGCTATTATGGTGTTTTAGTACGTTTGCCTTTGGGTAACTTTGATACTAAAACTGCAAGAACATTAAACCAAATTGTTACAGACTATGCAGCAGATGATATCCGTTTGACGATCCGTCAAGGTATCTTGTTGAAGTATGTACAAAAGGAAAATCTTAAAGCTTTATTCAATGCACTAGATGCTATTGGGTTTGCTGAACCTGGTTACGATACTACTGCAGATATTACGGCTTGTCCTGGTACAGATACATGTGTATTGGGTATTTCATCAAGTACAGGTGTAGCAAGAGTATTGGGCGATTTAATTAAAGTGGAGTATCCTGATTTATTAACAGACGATACATTCAAAATTAAAATATCTGGTTGCCCGAATGCATGTGGTCAGCATACAATTGCACAATTTGGTATTCATGGTTCTTCTTTAAGAAACAAAGAAAATAAAATGTTATTGCCAGCTGCTCAAATTCTTCTAGGTGGAGGTTTTGATGGAGAGGGTAATCCAAATATAGCTGATAAGGTCATCAAATTACCAAGTAAACGTATCAAAGATGCATTTAGAGCAGTAGTAGATGATTATGATCAAAATGCACCTGAAGGTCAGTACTTTGTAGATTATTACAAAGCAAAAGGAAAAGAGTACTTCTATGATCTTTTAAAGCATCTTGGTGATTTATCAACGTTAGTACCAGAGGATTATTTAGATTGGTATACAGAAGTTGATAAGTTTGAATTACACAAAGCGGTAGGTGAGTGTGCTGGTGTTATTATTGACCTTGTACAAACACTTATTTTAGAAGCTGAAGAAAAAGTAGGTTGGGCAAATGAAGCAATTTCTAAGGGATTGTATGCTGATGCAGTATACCATACTTACCAAGCTTATGTAAGTGCAGCAAAAGCGTTATTATTGGATAAGAAAGTGAAATTAAACTCTCATATGACAGTAATTAATCGTTTTGCAGAGCATTATGATGAAAAGCTACAGTTTGCAGAAGGTTCATTTGTAGATCACGTTTTAAGAATCAACAAAAACGAACCTACAGCAGAATTTGCAAAAACTTATTTTGAAGAAATCAAAGTATTCTTAGTAAATGTAGAAGCTTTAAGAAAAGCAGCATTGGAAGAAGCTTAGGTTTTTGAGGCATCATTACAAACAAACTTATTACATCTCATGACAAAGACTATACAACCGGAATTGACTTTAGTAGGGGCAGGAATTGGAGACCCGGATTTGATTACTTTAAAAGGAATCAAAGCACTACGTCGTGCAGATGTAGTTTTATATGATGCACTTGTATCTGAAGAGTTATTGGAGTATGCTGCTCCCACAGCAAAAAAGGTTTATGTAGGTAAACGTGTAGGACAGCATTCTTTTAAGCAAGAAGATATAAATAAGCTAATTGTTTCTCATGCTATTACAGGTGGTCATGTTGTGCGATTAAAAGGTGGAGATCCTTTTGTTTTTGGAAGAGGTCATGAAGAAATGCTTTATGCACAGAAACATGGTCTTAGGGTAAACTTAGTTCCTGGTATCAGTAGCTCTGTTGCTGCTCCAGCATTGCAAGGTATTCCTGTAACAAGACGAGGAGATAGCCAAAGTTTTTGGGTCATCACCGGAACAACAAAAGAAGGTGAAGTATCCGAAGATATCGCTTTAGCAGCACAATCATCTGCAACTGTTATTATCTTAATGGGGACAAAAAAGATACATCAAATAATGAATAGTTTTAAAAAGGCAGGAAAAGAAAATACTCCTGTTGCAATTATTCAAAATGCATCTACACCTCAAGAGAAAATAGGATTAGGAACTGTTCAAAATATTGAACAAGTGATGCATGAAAAGCAATTGGGTTCCCCTGCGGTTATAGTTGTTGGAGAAGTGGTAAAACATCACGCTCAATATCCTGCTACTTTAACGGAGGTTGTAGTGAATGCAATGGCATAAAAAATAATAGAGTGATCAGTGGCTACGTAGCAATTGTGTGTTTTAATGTAACATTAAAAGCAAAATTTCGGTTAGTGGTTCAACAGATTTGGTTGCGTACCACTGATTGCTCTTTAACTGAATACGAATTGAAGGACAAGGTGAAAGCTTTGTTCTTCTTTTTTTATCCATTAAATTCAATTTTTGAATAATTATACACAGAACAAAATAGACCTTACTCTTATGAATACAATGTTTCCCATCTTCATCAAAATGTCAGAGATTTCCACTTTAATTGTAGGGGGCGGAAATGTTGGTGAAGAGAAATTATCAGCAATATTAAAAAATAGTCCAGATGCTGTGGTTACAGTAGTCTCTAAAGAATTCGGACAACCATTATTAGATCTCGCTAAAGATTTTCCTAACGTTAAAACTATAGAAAGAGGTTTTGAAGTGTCTGATTTAGAAGATCATCATATTGTATTATGTGCAACAGACGATTATAATCTGCATGTGATGATCAAAGAGGAGTGTGGTAAAAGAAATAAGATAGTGAATGTGGCTGATACACCACCACTATGTGACTTTTATTTAGGTTCTGTGGTAACAAAAGGAGACCTCAAGGTTGGAATATCAACGAATGGGAAATCACCTACTTTAGCCAAAAGAATGCGAGAATTTTTAGAAGATGCTTTACCAAGCGAAACACAAGAATTACTCGATAACTTAAAAGAAATAAGAGATAAATTAACGGGTGATTTTCAAGAAAAAGTAAAACAATTGAATAATATTACTCAGCAGGTATTCGATAAAAAGGAATAATTTTAAAATTAGGAGTTGGGAGTTAGGAGTTAGGAGTTAGAAATGAACTCCAATGAATGATCAAGAAATGAAGCTATGTTCATGGATAACTTGATACTATTATTAACTCCTAACCCCTTATTACCTATTCGTTTTTAGTAATTTCTTATTACTTCTTCTCCCATTCAATCAAGTTCTTCTTACTTGCTACAATTCCATCTTCGTCTACATAAACAAAATCTCCGTCTACAAACTCAACACCAGCAACTTCGGCATGATAATGAATTTCGATAGCTTCGGTTTCAAGAGTAGCTTTTTTGGGGTAAGGGTGTTTACCAACAATACCCACTCGTAATTTTGAAATGGTTTCTTTGTGTCTAAAATTGGCATTAGAGACAATACCTTCCCATTCTTGATGTAGCAATGCAAAAGCTAAATCATCGTCAATTAATGCATCAGGAGAATCAGATTCCCAGTCAACCACTAGTACACGACCTTTACCATTTTCTTCTTCAATCCTCTCTAAAATCATTTCTGGATTGTTAGTTTTGAAACAAACTACTTGACCATGGAAAGATTTTTTCTGGCTGATACTTTCTAAATAAAAAGGTCTTCCGATAGTCACTTCTTTAGGGTGTCTATCACAAAGGTTAGATGTTTTAATGTTGGCTCCACTATCTAAAGACTCATTTTCTAAAAAATGAATAACATCATTCGCAGATTTATCAGGAATTTCCTCCATAGGAACATGCCCAACACCTTCATATATAATGAGGGAAGAATTTGGCAAGTTAAAATCAAATTTATAGGCATTAGCCAGAGGTATCCATCGGTCTTTCTCACCCCATAAAATTAATGTGGGCGTGTCTAGATCCTTTAGATGATCAGAATGATCAACATTAGAACTTGTTGCGATATTTAGAAATGCTTCCTTATTCCCTTTTCTAGTAAACATTTCATGGTATCTAGAAGTGGTTGTAGGTTCAATCCTTTTAGAATTACCATAAGCATTTTTAAGAAAGAACTCAATAATCGTTTTTGGTGTGTTTAAATATTCTGCCACCCCATGAAACATTTTGAATTCTTTCAGAATAGGATTCTGTACTAGTTTAAATAATAATGGAATTGAATCTCTATCATTAAACCCAGCTGCATCTAATAAAACTAACCTTCTTACTTGTTGTTTAAACCTAAATGCATACTCCCAAGCTAGCCATCCTCCTAAAGATGAACCTGCAAGGTAGAATTTCTTTATATCTAATTTTTTGAAAAATGATTCGAAAAATTTCAGATAAATTTCTATTGAATAAGAACGGTCTGGACGTGGCCCTGTTAACCCAAAACCGGGTATATCTAAACGTATTACTTTATATTTTTTTGATAATACTTCAGTCCATCGATCCCAAGTATGTAGAGAAGCGAAAGTGCCATGAAATAATACAATAGGGAAACCTTCCCCTTCAATACGGTAATGAACATTTAAACCATCAATTTCAAGAAATTTAGACTGTTCGTTGGTATATTTTTTAAAAATATCAACTGCCATTTTTAAAAGTGGTTTTGTTATTCAAAAAGCCTTTGTCGCAAATATTATTTTTATTCGACATAAGGTGAATAAGTGGTGAAGCCTAAAAGGCTCATAATTGAGAGTGAATATACGTTTTTATCTTAATTCTAGACTATTCAAAAGGAATAAATTGAGGTCGTGATGGCTTAAAATCGAATAGAGGTAATTGTATAGACGTAGAAACTGATATTTGATAATTAGATCGACCATCAGGTGTATTTGGATATAATTTAAAATCTAAACTAATGGTATTAAAAACAAGGTTTTCATTTCTGGTTCTAATACCACCACCAAAACTAGTAAAAGTTTGATCCCTAGAAATAGAAACATCTTCCTCGTCTAATAAGAAGCCTACTTCAAAATGCTGATAAAAGGCAAATTTAAAACCATAAAAATACCATGGGGTAAACCAAACAAATTCTTGTTTTAACTGTGACCTTCTTGTTCCTCTTTTAGTATTTACATTGATATTATAATTACTAAAAATATCATCACTAATAAAATATAAATATTGACCAGGTATGAGGTCACTCCCTTTTGTTAAATTCCAATCTAAAAATATACGGACATAGTTTCTTTTTACTGCCCAAAGATTAGTGAAATAATGAATTCCAAGATCTTGTACTTGTTGTTTGTACTCACTTTGAATAAATTGACCAAATTCATAATTAAATCTGAAATATCCCCAGGGAGTAAATTTACCATAATCACCTCTAAATCCTATGTATGGTCGATTTTCATCAAAAAATTCATTTTGTTCCAAACCGAATGTCGATTTAAAAAGCCACCCATTAGGTACATCCTCATTACGACCGAAGCCTTGTAAGTAACTTATTTTTCTATAATTTCTTTGATTGTAAGTTAAGGACCCTATGTAATGAGTTTTATCTTGATATCTATATAAAGTGTCTTTTGAGGTTTGAGAAGGTCTCGAAGAAAATTGTTCACGGTACCGTCCCATAATCAAAGTGATGTTTCTATTTTTTTTCGGATCAATTCTAACCGATTTACCTGCCCAAGCATAAACTTTTTCATATTTATGTGGTTCCCAAAACCTTTCCGGGTTTTCTGTTTCGGGAATAAAAGCACTATCAGAAGTGGTGTACCCAAAAGTTTGTCGAACATTTTCATAGGATAATTCTCCCGCCCACTTTGTGGAAGAAGAAACAAAATCTTTAACTGTTCCTATGCCATAATAAGATTCTTGATCACTGTCTGTAAAATCCGCAATTACATCAATAAATGATCCTCCAATGTTATTATATCTATATTCTACATCAAAGCCAATAGGGGTTGGTGCATTAGGCTGAAGAATGCCTCCAACATATACATATTGACCCATTCCCAAAAAGTTGGTATTGTATAAACCAGCGCCATAATCACCAAAGTAGGTATCAAACTTTGCTCCTATAGTCCATTGATCTTTTGATACAACATAGATGTCAATTTCATTATTGGGGAGATCACAAGCATATATTTCGGCATCTTTAATAAAAGGTAAAGCACGTAGAATACGCTCACTTTCCGATAAATCAAAATCATTGATTACATCACCTTCTTTAAAAAGGATGTTTTTACGAATGACTTGTTCTTTGGTTTTGTTATGAACACCATTTGCATAATGACCAACAGGAGAGGCTGTTTCAGGATAAGGGTCTTTTACATCTCCTCCAAAAGGGTATAATCGAATATAATTAATACTTCTTACTATCTTATTTTCAAAGCACATTCCTTCAGAAATTGTACTATGGTTTTGATCTTCTTTATTATTCTTCTTTCGATTGACTAGTAAAAAATTGGAAAGCTCTTTAGTCAGTCTTCTTTTCTCTAGGGCTTCTTGTAAAGAATTATAAAAATTTTCAGATTTTAAAATTGCAGCTGAATCATAGGTTTCAATCTGCTGTTTTTGAACATAAATAATAGTATCCTTAAGAGACGTGTACGTAGAATCACCAATGACAATGGGTACAAATGCTTTGATTTGAATTTTCTGATAAATCACTGAATCACTTTCTTGGCCTAAAAGTGTAGATAAGGTGATACAGAAAAGTAAAATAGTGAGATAGAATGATCTGTTAAACGGCTTATTCATTCAAAAAACTTGATCTTAAGTAGGGTCAAAGTTAGTAAAATTCTAATAATGTGAATGATTTGTTGGAGAATTGAGTGTTTTTTTTGGAAAAATATTGTAGATTCTATTAACACAAGAACTATAGCTATGTACACCAAAAGACTAATTTTTGTTGATGATGATGATCTCTTGATTGACATTGTCAAAATTATCACATCATCTTTAGAAGAAACAAGAGATTTACCTAAATACTTTTTTAATAGTGGTGATGACTTTCTTCTACAAGACCCTTCATGCACAAAAACTCATGAAAACATTTTATTTTTGGATTTAAATATGCCAGGAATGGATGGTTGGCAAGTTTTAGATGAATTACTAAAATCTTCAAAGACTTATAGTTATGAAAAAGTATTTATTTTAAGTTCCTCTATTCATCCTAAAGATAAAGAAAGAGCATTAATACATCCGTTAGTAACTGATTATATAGAAAAACCTTTATCTAAAAGTAAGATTCTTTATTGCCTTGCGGATATAAAAGAAAAGGTGTAAAAAAAGAGTACCTAGGTACTCTTTTTTTTAGTCGTTAATATTGTCTGCTATTTTCAGAAGCATCCTATTTATTTTTTTAGCTACTTCTTGATTAGAAAATAATTGATTATCTATTGTGAAGAAAACGGTTTCTAAGAGTTCATGGAATCCTATTTCAACTAGACTATTAAAATCTATATATCTCATACTCCAACCACCAAACACTCTCTCTTCTCTAACAGGAAGAATAAAACTATTGCTAATTCCATGTCTGTGGTCATTTTCGATGTTTTTTATTAGCTGTTTGATTTCCTTTTCAGGCCCTTCAATGTATTGAAAAAAAATATCATTTTTGAAGGTAAGGTAACCAGTAACATCATGCTCTTTATTTTTTGTAGCAGCCTCTTTTTGTAAAACTAGGAGTTCTTCCAAAGTAAATGCTTTATTTGTTTTACTACTATATATATAAGAGTATATCATTTATTTTTCTTTAGGAATTTGGATAGTGAATTTAGTGCCTTGGTCAATTTTTGAATCTACATTAATTGTTCCTCCAGTAGCCTCAATTTGAGTTTTTGTAAGGAATAAACCAAGTCCTCTTGCGTCTTCATTTTTGTGGAATGTTTGGTTCATACCAAAGATGCGTTGCCCGAATTTTTTCAGATCAATACCAATACCATTATCTTCTATTGTTATAATTATTGAATTTTTATCAAGATAAGCTTCAACAAGTATTTTAGGTAAACGTTCTTCTGATCGATACTTTATGGCATTACTTAATAAATTTAAGAAAATGCTTTTTAAATATTCTTCAGGGTATTTAAAGTTTAAACCTCTTTCAATATCTAAACTAATTAAAACACCATGCTTTTTCATGTTTCCAGACAAGATATCCAAAACTTTCATTAATTCATCTTTGATGTTAATTTCAGTTCTTTCTAAACTTGTTTTTTGTTGCACTTTAATGGCGTCAGTTAAATTATTGACGGTTTTCTCTAATTGAGCAAGTGCTTTTTCAAAAAGCGTGATATACTTTTCTTTTTCAATACTTTCTTCCTCATTATGGTACAATTCCATTAAAGCCAAAAGGTTGGAAAGAGGAGAGCGAATATTGTGAGAAGCTATGTAAGTGTAGCTTTCTAATTGTTCGTTCTGTACCGCTAAAGTCTGTGCCGTTTTTTCAGCCAAATTTACAGTTTCATTCCATTGGAATTCTAATGCTTTATTATCAGTAATATCTAAAACAATACAAAGTAAAGAATTAATATTATTTACTTTTTTAATACGTCCTGCTAACCTTAAAAATAGGTTTTCATTTTTAAGATTTGATACACGAATAATAATATCAAAAGTCTTTTTATTGGCTTTTAATAAATCAAATAATAGATGTTTGTCATCTTGATGCACCAATTGAAATAAGTTTTCAATGGTACAGTCAAATTTTGAAGAATCTACCTTTAACCAATTTATTAGTGTATCATTAAATGCAATCTCTTCCTTTTTGATATTAGGAATACTAATAGTACCAAAATGACCAAGATCCATTAATTCCAAATATGTTTGAGACAACCTTGTAAGGTTAAGATTTTGTTTAAACTGTTCTGTTATGTCTTTGCAGGTACCATATAAACCAATAATTGTATGACCATCGTGCGATGGATAACACTTGAATTCTATTGTACGGTCTAACAGAGGTATGGTTAAATTGAATTCTTTCCCATACTTCAAACAATCTTCCAACTTATCATTAAGAGTTGTCTTATACTTATTGATAATTGAACTCTTATAGTATTCAAGAAAGAAATCCGGGAAATTAGCTAATGTTGACACATCAAATTCTTGATGTTCAACAATTAGTTTCTTTGATTTTGACTCCCAATGCCAAGTGGAATAACCTAGGCCCTCTAGTACTATTGTTTGTTTTCTTAATGCTTCATCTAACTTATTATTTTTGCTAATAAGTCTTTTGGTGGGGTTGAAATCTGATATAGGAATAAATGATAAAATAATACCATCAGGATTATTATTTTTATCCCTACAAGGAGAAACTCTTAATAGATATTTTTTACCATCCTTATCAGAAATTTCTTGTTCTTGAATTTTGTTAGCTTTTACAGAATTATCAATAGACTGATATAGACTAACATCTATCTCAAAAAAGGTATTAAACTGAAGAATACTTCTACCTAAATCTTCATTTTCAATACCAAAGAAGTCACTTGCATTTGGAGCAATTCTTCTTATTTTCATGTCATTGTCAAGATACAAACTGGCAATGCCAGCAGACCTAAATAAGTTGAAAAAGTCGTTGTTTAATACAGAAATCTCTGTCAACTTTTCTTTGTACTCTTGATTGACTGTATATAATTCTTCATTCACTGACTGAAGCTCTTCGTTACTACTTTGTAACTCTTCGTTAGAAGACATCAGTTCTTCGTTGTTTATTTGATAATTCTCATTAATACTTTCTAATTTTTTTCTAGCATTTTTGAGTTCTAAATGAAGACTTTTTATTTCATCTTTGAGATTTTGAATAGTATTATCTTGTTCTAAAATCTCATCTTTCTTTACTTGATTATCGGGTTTAAACTCGATAATATATAATTCATCAGCTTTATTAGTGAGGAATTTTCGGATAATTAGGTCAGATCTTAAATCTGCTGTAACATGCTCGAAAGAGATATTTTTTAGTTTACGACTATTACCATCTTTTTTTACCTTTTTTAGCTCTCTGATGATATCAATGTACACCTCAAATTCAAAAACTTCTTTTAATACTAGTTCTTTCTGAGGGAAGTTGAGAAACTTACCTGTTTCTCTAGTTGAATACGTGATGTTTTCATCTAAATCAAACACAATTAATGGTTCACAGAAAAATTGAATCAACTTTTTCTCCAAATCATCATGTTGATAGATATTATTGGATGGTTTGTTTATTGGTTTGCGATTAAAAATTATTTTCTGATTATCAAAACGATGTTTATGATCCATATCGATAGCTTTGAAGTCTTCTGATAGCTTAAAGAATTTCTTCTTTATATCTAGTTCTTTTAAAAATTTGTCTGAGAAGTTCTTTTCAGATGGTCCTAAAAATAAATATCCACCCTTGTTTAATGAGAACTTTATTGTATTTAGAATCTTAAATTGATATTCTTTCTTAAGGTAAATCAGAAGATTCCTACAAGTAATTAAATCAATATTTAAAAAGGGAGGTGTTTCTAAAATATCATGTTTTACAAATGTAATAATGCTTCTGATATTTTCTTTAACAGTATAGTTATCTCCATTTTTTATGAAATATTTATCTAGGTAATGAGTGGGTAATGTTTCAATTTCTTTAGAGAGATAGGTCCCTTCTGATGCATATTGTACTGCTTTTTCATTTAAATCAGTAGCAAATATTTTGATTTCTTTTGAGATATTTTGCTTTTCTAATTCTTCTAAAACTAAAATAGCTATGGTATATGCTTCTTGGCCTGTACTACAACCTAGAGACCAAATCCTAATAATATCTTTTTCCTTTATTATATCAGGAACAATAGTAGATTTCACAAATTGCCATTCATCATTATCTCTAAAGAATGAGGTAACTCCAATAAGGAAGCTATTGGCTAGCTGATGTATTTCTCCAGAGTGATTGTTTAAATGATAGAAGTATTTTTCAATGGAATTGAAATTTTGTAATTCCATCATTTTTAAAATTCTTCTATAAAGCGTTTGTGTTTTATAGAAGTGGAAATTTATTTCTGTCTTTGCACTAACTAAATTGATAATATTGTCTAGAACCTTAAACCCATTGACGTTATTACTATTTAATCCTTCTGTTGATATGAATTCTAAAATCTGAGGTAGATCTTCAATATTAGAAACAAAATCAATTTCATTTGTTTGGATTGCCGAGAAAGGCATGCCATTAAATTTAGCAGAATCAGGATGTTGTACTATGGAGATCCCTTTATTATTACTGATGTGTCTTAATCCTTCTGTACCATCACTTCCTGTACCGGATAAAATAATACCAATAGCTTTTTCTTTGTAAGTCTCTGCTAAGCTCTTAAATAAAATATTTATGGGATAAGAAAGCTTATTTTTACCTGCAAGCTTTTCTTTTACAATAATCATATTTTTCTCAATACTCAGAGTAGTGTGATTATTGATTAAATAAATATGATTTCGCTTTAATACATGGTTTTTGTTTACTTCAATTATTGGTATTTTTGTCACCTTTTGTAATAGCTCTGGCATTAAGCTTTTATGCTCCATAGAGAGGTGCTGGACAATAATAAAACACATGTCTGTTTTATCTTTAATCTTATCAAAAAGATGATTAAGTGCTTCTAGTCCACCAGCGGAAGCTCCTATGGCTACGATAAATTTTGGATCCATTCTATCAGTAATATATATTTTTATAAAAATACATAAAAAAAATTAGCAAACTCATTAAATAAAATGATCATCTAAATTTCATATCATTTATTACCTTGTTAGCTTTGCAATCAAACAAATTTTATTGAATGAAAATCTTACGTTTTTTCTCACTAGGTGTATTTACTGCTTTATTTTTAATTACTGGAGGAGCATTATTATTACCCTCAACATATCATGTTAATCAGAAAATAATAATTAAATCAAAAGCCGATAAAATCTTCCCTGAGATTAATAATCTACGAAATTGGGATAAATGGGCATTTATGACCGATAATGATGTACAAAGATTATCGCCAACTTTTACCGGGCCTGACGAGGGAGTAGGTGCAACTCATTCATGGTTGAATTATAGTGGGAGTAAGGCTGATTTGAGAATATTAGCATCTGAACCCTTTGACAAAGTTGTTCTTCAAATGACAACAAATGATGGAGCTTTTACTTCTGATATAGCCTTTGATATTCAATCTAACCAAAACGGATGCGTAGTTACTTGGCAAGAGAAAGGGGATTTTGGGTATCAATTAGCTGCAAGAGTGATTGCATTCATGTCTGATTATGAAACGAAAATTGGAGCACAGTATCAATTGGCTTTAGAACAGTTGAAATTTACTGTTGAAAATGGTGAAACTATAGAATAATAGCACCGCCAAATCTACCTGTTTGATTAGGAGAAGCTTGTCTTGCCGAATAAAATCGTTTATCTGTAAAAGTATTGTAAGGCATAAATTCAATATTTGAGCTTTTTATCCCCATGTCATCACATTGGATTTTCTGACAAGTAGTGATATCTAAATATTGTTTTTCTGAGTTTGGATGAGGTAATAATATTTGGTCTTTATTTTTAGGATATGCAGCTTCAAATAACTGAGCTACATCAAGACCAATTTCATAGGTTTCTTTTTTGATAAATGGGCCAAAGCAAACAATTAATGAGGTAGAGTCCACATCGAAAGTAGTTTGCATTTTTTGGATGGCTTTGGTCAATATTTTTAGCTCCGTACCTTTCCATCCGGAGTGTACAGCACCAATTACTTTTTTGATAGGATCAAATAGTAAAATGGGAGTGCAATCAGCTGCTAAGGTAAGTAACCCAATCCCTTTTACATTTGTAATTAAGCCATCTGTTGCTGGAAAAGGAAGAGGACTTGATATCAAGTCCTCCAGATTATCTTCTTTAACAACACCAATTGTATTCGTGTGTTGTTGATCTCCAATAAATAGATGATGACCACCTAAATGTAGTTGTACTATCTTTCGATTCTGATTTACATCTTCTGTTTTGTCGTACTTTTTATTCCCAAGATTTAATTCATCAAAGGGAGGCTGACTTACACCACCTTTTCTAGTAGTGATAAAGTGATGCACACCATGTTTATTCAGTAAATCAAAAGACAGTGTAGGGATCATATTTATTGACTATTATGTTTATAAATCTGCTCAATACTAATAGTACCTTCGTAGATAGCTTTTCCTACTACAACGGCAGGAATCCCTTCTTGATCTAATTTCACTAAATCGTCAAACTTACTTACACCACCACTGGCGATAAGTTCCATTTCGGGGAATTCTTGAATAATTTCTTGATATAAAGCTGTATTAGGGCCTTGCATCATACCGTCTTTAGAAATATCAGTACAAAGTACTTTAGTGATTCCTTTATCTGTATAGTTTTTCAAAAAGTCAAACAAAGGAAGTTGACTGTCTTCTTGCCATCCACTAACTGCAATTTTTTTATCTTTTGCATCAGCTGCTAAAATCATTCTTTCTGCACCGAATTTTTCAATCCAACTTACAAATTTATCTTGTGATTTTACAGCAATAGAACCACAAGTAACCATGGCTGCACCATGATCAAATACTTTTTGTAAATCCTCATCAGATTGAATACCTCCTCCAAAATCGACGATTAAATTGGTATTGGATACTATTCTTTCAAGAACAGGGTAATTCACCACTTTTTTTACTTTAGCACCATCTAAATCCACCAAATGTAATCTTGTGATACCAGCATCTTCAAATTGTTTTGCAATATCTAATGGATCTTTGGCATACACTGTTTTTTGAGCATAATCACCTTGAGAAAGTCTAACAAGTTGACCATCTATCAAATCTATTGCTGGAATAATTTCTAATCTCTTACTCATATTAGCACTCTGAAATAAAGTTTTGGATAATTTTTTGGCCTACATCACCACTTTTCTCAGGGTGAAACTGGGCAGCATAAAAATTGTTTTTGTGTAAAGAGGCACTATATGGATGCACATAATCTGTTACCGCAATAGTTTCTTCACATAATTCAGCATAAAAACTATGTACATAGTACACATAGTCATCATCGTTCAAACCTTTATATAAGGGTGTTTTTAAATCATGGATGTTATTCCACCCCATATGAGGTACTTTTAAGCTGTCACTTTCAAACTTTTTGACATGAGTGTCAAATATGCCAAGGCACTCAGTATCTCTTTCTTCTGAATGTTGACACATAAGTTGAAGTCCCAAGCATATACCTAAAGTGGGTTGCTTTAACTCTTTTATCAGTGTATCTAAATTTCTAGCTTTTAGATAATCCATTGCCGACTTTGCTTCGCCAACTCCTGGGAAAATCACTTTATCAGCAGATAGGATTTCCTCTTTTTGGTCTGTTAGAATAGGGTCAATACCTATGCGTTGTAAAGCGTATCTTACAGATTGCACATTTCCCGCATTGTATTTAATGATAGCAACTTTCATCGTTTCGCTATTAAAATGACGCTTTTCAGCATAATTGATGAACGAATCTCTTTTCTTAGTTGAAGATTGTTCTTGAAAGATCAAAATTACGATTCTTTCTATAGAATGAAAAAATCAGTCATTAATTTCATAAAAAAACAGTTTACTTATGATGAGATTTTCATAAATAAACTGTTTGAATGATATAATTATTAATTAATCAGCCTATAAAGCAAGGTATAAAGCCTGATAAGGTTCAATTGAAAGAGGAATACCGCTTTCGTTGGCTTTATCAATTGATATGTTTATTGTCTGACCTGATAATAAATCTTTACCTTTTATTTCAGAGGACAAGTTTAATTTATCAGTAACAATTTGAGGAATAATCAATTCTAATTGATCTTTTTTATTAGAAAAATTAGCTAAAACAAGTATTGATTCATCTCCATAATATCTGATGAAACTATATATTTTATCAGAATTATAGTGGGCATTAGTGATATTAAATTGTTGTAAATCAATTAAGTTTCCTTTACGGAAAGCATCACTTTGTTGGACTGATTTTAAAATATCTTTATACTTTTTACGAAGAGTACGTTGCTCTGAAGATAACTGTCCACCATCATATAAATGATTATTTACCCATTTTTGATGTTCTGGGACACCCCAATAATCAAAAATTGTTGTTCTTCCGTCGTTTCCACTAAATCCTGATTTTCCAGCACCTGGTTCGCCAACTTCCTGACCAAAATAAACCATCACAGGGCCGCTTCCTAAGGCAGCACTTACAGCCATACCTGGAACGCCTAATATAGGATCGTTAGAGAACTCCTTAGAGGCAATACGTTGCTCATCATGATTTTCTAAGAATCGGAGCATATGATTGTTAAAGCCATCCATATCTTTCCAGACTTTAGTAAGATGAGCTAAAGATGATCCTTCTCTGTTTTCCATAACAGCACGTAAAGTATCATAAACGCCTACTTTGTCATATAAGTAATCGAATTTACCGTTGAAGATATAGTTTTTATATTCTTTTGGATTATAAACCTCAGCGATAAATCGGATATTAGGATTGATTTTTTTAATCTGAGGAATCATCCATCCCCAATATTCTACGGGTACCATTTCAGCCATATCACAACGGAATCCATCTACCCCTTTTTCTGCCCAATACGAAAGTATGGCTAACGTCTTTTTCCATGTTGATGGTACATCGCCATCAATGTTAAATACTTTTTCTCCATTTTCAGAAAGGTGATTGACACCATAATTTAAACGAACGGTTTCAAACCAATCATTTACTGATGGAGTAGGGGTAACAGCACCATTTCCAGAAACTTTAGCAGGTACTTCTTTAAACTTACCATCTGCAAGAGGAAATTTATCTCCCCCTAAAGGTTTATAATCTTGAGGAACCACAAACGATTCGTTAGGGAGGTAGTAAAAGTTATTATTAGGGGCAAATCCTTTTTTCAGATTATCACCTTCGCCTAAATCTTTAACTCCTTTTGGTTTTTTATCTGAATAATATTCTCTAGCAACATGGTTAGGAACAAAATCAATAATAACTTTTAAATCTTGATCATGAGTTCTTTTGATTAATGCTTCAAATTCTTCTAATCTTTGATCAACATTTACAGACATGTCAGGGTTAACATCATAATAATCTTTGATGGCATAAGGAGATCCTGCTCTGCCTTTTACAACATCAGCATCGTCTAGTCTAATACCATTTTTTCTGTAATCAGTAATCACAGCGTGTTCAATTACTCCTGTGTACCAAACGTGAGTAGCTCCTAGGTCTTTAATCCCTTTTAATGCATTTTCATTAATGTCGTTAAATTTACCCACTCCATTTTCTTTTAGAGTCCCCCAAGGTTTATTGGTGGTATTGGTGTTGCCAAATAATCGAGTCATCATTTGATAAACGACTATTTTATGGTCTTCTATTGTTTCGGTAGAGCTAGATATATCATATAAATGCTTCAATTTTTTTTTGTCCTGTTTATTTTGCGATGAACAGCCTATTAAAAAGCTTAAAACAATACCTAAAACTAAAATGGAGAACCGATGTGTTTTAATGTTCATTGATGTATATTTTATTTTTTGGATAAAAAAACTCTCCTTAGAAATTCACTTTGGGAGAGTTGATATTTTATTACTCGCCTTTTTTATTGTAGGCGCGTTTTTGATTTAGTGATTGTGCTATTTTATATAAATCTACTTTAGAAAAAATAGTATCATAAATAGCTCGATGAGATTCTACATCTTTTAAATCTTCTTGCATCTGTACAGCTACAGTGAATGGGTTAGTATCTTTTAGTTGCTTTCGAAGCTGATTTAAATATTCTTTATCTTTTTTTATTGCATTGAATATTATTTCTTCAATTTCATTCATAAATAGAATAATTTATATAGGTAATTTAAATTCGTATGTTGTAATAATAAATAAAAATAATCGGATTTGAAAAACTTATATGATAAAAATGAAATGACTTATAATTCATTTATTCTGGATGGATTTTTTTAATTTAAATGAGTTATAGTTTCTAAATTTTAATGTTGCAGATATAAAAAAAATACTAAAAATTAGATCGCATTAGATACTCTTTTTTTAGATCAATTTTTTGTGTAAATTGTTCTGATTACTAACAATGGAGCCAAATGAAAACGCTAATACTAATAAGACATGCAGAGGCAGAATCTGTCTATTTTGGGGTGGAAGATAAAAATCGAATGTTGACTCAACAGGGGTATGCACAAGCAATGCATATGGCCAAAAGAGTGAAAACAGGAGCTTACCTTCCAGATATTGTATTTTATTCTGATGCAGAACGTACGAAAACTACCACTCAAGTATTGGTAGAGACTTTGGACATCCCTGAGGAAGCAACTTTTGAAGAAAGTTCGTTTTACAGTGCCAATGTAGGTAAGCTATTAGATTTTATCAATCAGCGTTCTGATGAAGCAGATTGTTTTGCGATTGTAGGCCATAACCCGACGCTTACATTTTTAGCAGAATATCTTACTGGAGAAGCATTGAATCCCCTGTCACCTGCAGACGCACTCGTAATCAGTTTTGATTTCACTTCATGGAGTATGGTATCGCAAGCAACAGGGCAAACTTTAAGTAGATATACTGGGGCTTAATGATCTAATAACTGTATTAATTCATTAAAATCTTGAATCAAATAATCTGGGGGAACGGGAGAATTTTCGGTTAATTCTTGTCGATATTTTCCTGTTTTAACTTGTACAGCAGTTAAATTTGCAGATTTAGCTCCTTGAATGTCACCAACAATATCATCACCTATCATGAGTAAGTTTTCTGGCGGTAAACCAATTTTATTAATTGCAGCTTCGTAGAAAGCTTTTTCTGGTTTTCCTATGCACACACTTTGTTTTGTAGTAGCGTATTCTAAACCTGTGATAAATGCACCTATATCAATTCTAAGCCCATCCGATGCTTTCCAAAATTTACCTTTGTGTAATCCAACAATATGACTGCCATTCAAAATTTTATTGAACAAATCATTCATGAGTTGATAATCCCAGTTTTTACCAATATCACCAATCACAATCACTTCAGGAGAAGTTGTATTTTCCTCGATATGATCATAGAATAACTTTTTGATACTATTCCCACCAAGTACTTCAGCAGATTTGTAACCTTTGTTCTTTACATAATTAAAGGCGGCTAATGGCGGACTCAAAATTTCATTATCTTGAACGGGTATTCCCATATTTGTCAATCTATCGAATAACTCATCAGAAGTAACTCCCGAAGTATTTGTAACAAAAAGAAATTTATACCCTTTATTTTTTAAATTATTGATACTGTCTATCACACCATCAATAAGTATAGAATCGTTGTATAAAACACCATCTAAATCACAAAGTATACCTTTAATGTTTTTCATTTATATATTTCACAAAGTATTAATATTCATTTATTTGTAAGAAATAGAGTAGTGGTTTATGTTGATATAATCCAAACTATCTATTTTTAACTAAACATAACATCAATTGAAACTTTCAAACAATGATACTACTTATCTATATGTTACTTTTGTAATAATAATAGTGAATCTTTTGATGAAATTAAGTTATTCAACATATCAAAAATATATTTTTCTGTTTTTATTCCTGATAATCAATGCTTGTGCATCTGTGAATATTAGAGAATATGAGAATGCCTCTTTGAGATTTTCTAAAACATCACCTTTACCTCAACCAAGAGCCTACATGGGTTATACCAGTAACGGATCTTCAAGTTTTGTGATTGGAGGAGAAAATAAACAAGGTAAGAATTTTGATAATATACTTGTATTTAATGTTGAAAGGGAAAATTGGCATGAATTAACGCCAATAAATATTACCGCAGAGAAAAACATTAATAGTATTATAGCTAATGGCTCCTTACTATTACTAAATGGGACCGACGCAAAAAATGATGCTTCCTCTTTTTCTGATATTGATGAGAGTGTTAGAGAGGTTAGTTTCAATGCAAAAATTCCCAACATCAATACAGTTTCAGAAAACCCAGAACCTCTTCATAAGAATAGCTTAACTACCTATAAAGATCAAGTTTATTCTTTTGGTGGTATGATCGATGATGATACTTATTCTAATACTTTATATGTCTATAATCCGAAGTTGAAAACCTGGAAACAACTGGCCAATATGCCTGTTCAGATGGTTACTTTTGGAGCTGCTGTAGATGGAAAAATTTATACATTTGGAGGGAAAGGTGACCAAGAATTGGACGACATCTACATGTATAATATAAAGGTAAATAGATGGGTAAGAGTGGGGAAGTTACCAGAGCCAATTGTTGATGCTGCTGTAACTCAATACAAAGACTACATCATCTTATTTAGCGAACGCCAATTGTTTATCTATGACACCAATAAAGGTAGTCTAAAAAGGTATCAAACCAATATTGGAGATTTAAGAGGTATGGGAGCTACTGTTTCTAAAGAAAAATTAGTTATTTTTGGCGGAATCAAAACTACCTCATCAGGAAAATCAAATTATTCTTCTACAGTTTATATGCTTGATCTGATAAAGGTTTTGAAGAATAATAATGGTTAAGAACATAACTTTTTCATTTTTTACTTATGGAAAATTCTGTATTTGATATGACATCTCTATTACGAGATCATATCCGTACTATGAAACCTTATTCATCTGCTAGAGATGAATTTGAAGAAGTCTCAGACGATTTTGTTTTTTTAGATGCTAATGAAAATCCTTTTGGTACTGCAACTGGAGAAAAATACAATAGATATCCGGATCCTTATCAAAGAGCGGTAAAAGAAAAGCTTTCTGTAGTAAAGAATGTTCCGAAAGAGAATATTTTTTTAGGAAATGGAAGTGATGAACCCATTGATTTATTATTTAGAGCATTTGTTGAAGCAGGTCAAGATAATGTGATTATTTTACCTCCAACTTATGGGATGTATCAAGTTTCTGCCACTTTAAATAATGTAGAATTAAGAGAAGTTCCTTTAACAAAGGAATTAGATCTTGATACTAAGGGAATATTAAATTCCATAGATGAGTACACAAAAATTATTTTTGTGTGTTCACCAAATAATCCTACTGGTAATAGTATGTCAATTGATAAAATTGAAACTCTATTAGATAATTTTAATGGGCTTGTAGTAGTGGATGAAGCTTATATCGATTTTTCTGATCAAGAAAGCTTTTCACAGAGATTATCTCAATATCCTAACTTAATAGTACTTCAAACTTTCTCAAAAGCTTGGGGAATGGCAGGTTTAAGATTAGGGATGATGTTTGCCTCACAAGAAATCATTCGAATTTTCAATATTATCAAGCCTCCATATAATATCAATCAATTGACACAAGAAAAAGCATTAGAATGTTTGGACCATGTGGATAAGGTAGATGAAATGGTGGAAACTATGATTAATGAAAGAACGAGATTGAAAGAGGAATTGGAAAAACTTCCACAAGTAAAAAATATTTACCCTTCCGATGCCAATTTCTTATTGATTCAAGTTGAGAATGCTACTTCAGATTATAAGAAACTTATCGATAATAACGTTGTGATACGTAACAGAGCCAATGTTTTATTATGCGAGGAGGGATTAAGAATCTCAATTGGCACCAAAGAAGAAAATGATAAATTTATAACTGCTTTTAAAGCATTATAAATATTCCATAAAATATAAAAAAGGCATTTGATGATTTTATCAAATGCCTTTTTTGTACTCAATACAGGAGATTAATAGTAGTAAACTGTTTCAAACACTTTTCTCCATGCATCTAAACATTTATAATTTTGATTTTCTATCTGAGTAATCATTGATACTCCAGTTACATTAGTAGTGAGTACTGCATCAGCATCAACTAGGTCTGCCTTTCTTGCAAATACTCTTTTTACTTTATAACCTTTGGACTCTAAATCAGCAATGATGTTTTTTCTACTAATTCCTGAAACACATCCCACTGATATTTTAGGGGTGAAAATCACTTTATTTTTTATCCAAAAAAGGTTGCCGCTAATAGTTTCAGCAAGGTAGCCTTCTTGACTAATGAGGATAAGATCATCTAATTTTCTTTTTTGCTTTTCTAACCCAGCAAGTGTATAGGTAAGAGACGATAATGTCTTACATGAAGAAACCGGGTTAGGTGCGACTTGAACAGTAGTGGCAAAATCTACCTTAAGGTTATGAATTTCCTTTTTAGGTTGATAATCTTGCACTAATAATGCTACATGTCCCATTTTACTCAATGGAGTATATAGTCCTCCACCAGATCTCCAGACAATTAATTTTACTCGACTTTCTTTTTCAATTCCATTTTTCTTTTTAAGAATTTTGAATTGATCATTAATAAAGTCAACAGTGAGTAAATCGTCTAAGACATTAATTTGAAGTTCCTTAAGTCCTTTGGAAATTCTATCTAGATGATCCCTTAAAAATCGGATGTTACCATCTTTGGTAATCATAGTTTCAAAAAGGCCATCGCCAAATTGGAAACCACGATCTGTGATAGGTAAATTCGATTTATTAGTTTTTATAATTTCTTTATTAAGCAGAATGTAATTCATAAGAACATCAATCTAATACTTCATTTTAGAAATTTCTCTTTTTTGATCTTTCTCTTTCAAGTCATTACGTTTATCGTATAACTTTTTACCTTTAGCTAAAGCGATTTCAACTTTGGCAAGACCTCTATCATTAATAAACAATTGAGTAGGTACAACGGTAAAACCATTTTCTTTGATTTTACGATCTAATTTCCCTAATTCTTTTTTGGTTAATAACAGTTTTCTATCCGCTTTAGCTTCATGATTATTGTAGCTACCACCCATTTCATAAGGAGCGATGTGCATTGCTCTAATAATCATTTCTTGACCGACAAATAAACAGAAAGCATCTTGTAAGCTTACTTTTTGCATTCTTATCGATTTTATTTCAGTTCCTTTTAAAGATATACCAGCTACAAATTTTTCTATGAATATGTATTCATGAGAAGCTTTACGGTTCTTTATCTTTACTTTTTGTTTTATTTCTAATTTTTTTCCACCCATTACTTTTTGATAGTTATTTCGTCTCCAGTTAAAATAGGTAATATATCGCAATAATCTTCTTTTGCACAAAAAGCTAAATCATTTTGTGCTTTTAATCCACTTAAGCGTTTTGCATGAGAAGCATTCTTTGAAATCACCTCAGTTAGGTTGCTATTAGAAGCTTCATATTGAGAAAGAGCCATATAAGAGGCATCATCTGTTATTTCACTCCTATGTTTTAATTGATGAATCAAAGCTCCAGCAAATAAAGTATCTTCTAAACTTGGATTACCTTTCCAGCCAGCGCAAATTATTATAATGTCTTTTTCTTGCTGTTTGATATAATCAGCAACAGCAGTAACATTTAATAAGGCACCTATCACCACTTGATCCGCAGTTTTTTTAGCGGCATCAATGGCTACAGTACCGTTGGTAGTAGTCATACAGATAGATTTACCATGATAGGCCTCTTCCATATGTTCGTATGGAGAATTTCCAATAGTAAATTCTTCTACTTTAATACCACCTCTTTCTCCAGCAGTAACATATCCTTTAGCTGCATATGCTAAAGCTTCTTCTACTTTTTTTACAGGAATCACACTTTTAACACCTGCATTTAAACCAGCAACCATACAAGATGTTGCCCTCAAAACATCTGTAACCACAGCAATTTTCCCCTCAAGTTGATGAAGGTGAAGAATCTCAGGTGTAAGACAGGTTTCGATATTAATCATTATCCAATATATTTTCTTCGGAACGCATTAGCTTCTTCTAACACATGTAAGTTTAAAGTGTCTGAAAGCGTTGTTGTTTCCGTTAATGCTTTAATTAAAGATTCAGTAGCCAAATTACCTGTAAGGTCGTCTTTGGCCATCGGACACCCTCCTAATCCACCCAAGGCAGAATCTATTCTTTTACAACCAACATCTATAGCAGTTTTAGCAAATGAATAGGCGTCAGAAGGATGACAATGCAAATGTACACCCAATTCAGTATCTGACAATATTTTTGAGACATTTTCAAACATCTCTTCAACATCTTTTAAGGTTGCTGCTCCAATTGTATCCGCAAATGAAATGATTTTGACTCCCATTTCCCTTAATTTTAATGCTAGTTCTACGACTCTTTCTTTAGGGACGTATTCATTATAAGGGTTTCCGAAACTCATAGATAAATAAACTACCGGACTTTTTCCATGCCTTTTACAAAGTGTAACAATTTCTTTTAAACTATACAAAGCTTCATTAATAGATTTATTAGTATTACGCCTCTGAAAAGTTTCTGATACAGATAAAGGGAACCCTAAATAGGAAATTTCAGGGTAAGAAACAGCTTCTTGTGCCCCTCTTAAATTTGCAACAATAGCTAATAGTTTTGTAGAACTACTTGATAAGTCAATTTTTTCTAATACTTCTTTGGAGTCTCTCATCTGAGGTATAGCTTTTGGAGAGACAAAGCTCCCAAAGTCTAAAGTATGAAATCCTACTTTTAGTAATAAATTGATGTAATCTACTTTTATTTGAGTGGGTATAAATGTGGAAAGTCCTTGCATTGCATCCCTAGGACATTCAATAATTTTAATGTTGTTTTGGCTCATTTAATAAAGTATATCGTAATAATTAGTAGAGTTTAGATAACTACTCTGTTTAATAAAGTGGGTGATGTAATTGATTTGTATATAATATACAATAAATGAAGAGGTAAAGCAATGTTGTTTTTATTTGAACAAAAAAAGGTGATGTAATTGAATACATCACCTTTGTTGTAAAGAAGTGAAATGTCTTAGATAACGCCATAAGCAATCATCGCATCAGCTACTTTAACGAAACCACCAATGTTAGCTCCTTTAACGTAATCGACCCATCCGTCTTCTTGACCATATTTTTGACATTTTGAATGAATTTTCTTCATAATGTCTTGTAGTTTTGCATCTACTTCTTCAAAAGACCACTGTAAACGCATTGAGTTCTGAGTCATTTCCAAACCAGAAATGGCTACACCACCTGCGTTAGCTGCTTTACCAGGGCCATACATTATTTGATTCTTTTCAAAGATCTTAATGGCACCAATGGTAGAAGGCATATTGGCTCCCTCACAAACAAGGATACAACCATTGTCTATAAGAGTTTGTGCCTCATTTTCATCTAGTTCATTCTGAGTAGCAGAAGGGAATGCTAAATCTACTTTTACACCCCAAGGTCTAGCATTTTTCGTATACGTTGCATTAGGGTATTTAGTAGCATATTCTGCTAATGATACTCTTTGCACGTTTTTCAGATCTTGGATGTGGGCTAACTTTTCTGAGTCTATGCCATCAGGATCATGGAGGAATCCACCACGATCAGACATAGTTAAAACTTTAGCTCCTAATTGAGTTAGCTTTTCAACAGTATATTGTGCTACGTTACCTGAACCAGATACAGCTGCAGTTTTACCATTGTAGTCATCTCCTCTAACCGCTAACATTTCTCTACCGAAATATACAGAACCATAACCTGTAGCTTCAGTTCTAGCGTTAGATCCACCAAATGCTAAATTTTTACCAGTAAGTACACCAGTAAATTCATTTGCAATACGGCGGTATTGACCATACATGTAACTTACTTCACGTCCACCTACACCAATGTCACCGGCAGGAACGTCAGTATCTTTACCAATATGTCTATAAAGTTCTGTCATGAATGCTTGACAGAATCTCATGATTTCTCCGTCTGTTTTTCCTTTAGGGTTAAAGTCTGAACCACCTTTAGCACCCCCCATAGGTAGAGTAGTTAAAGAGTTTTTCAATACTTGCTCAAATCCTAAGAATTTAAGCGTACCTAAAGTAACTGATTTGTCAAAACGCAAACCACCTTTATATGGGCCAATAGCACCGTTAAATTGAACACGGTGCCCTCTGTTTACACGAATGTTTCCTTCATCATCTTGCCAAGTTACACGGAAACTGATTGTTCTATCAGGTTCAGTCATTCTTTCCAGAATCTTAGCATCTAGGTATTTTGGATTTTCGTTAATAAAAGGAATTAATTTTTCAGCTACTTCTTCTACCGCTTGGTGAAATTCTGGCTGACCAGGGTTTCTTCTTGTAAGACCCTGCATGAAACTATTTAATTCGAGTTCTTGCATTTTGATTTAAAGAGGTTAGTAATAATTCTATAAAAGTTATATGTGTTTTTTAAATATAATTATCATTATTGAATATAAATAACGTTTCAATAATGATTTAGTTTCAGGATTTACGCTTTTTCCAGATCTATTTTGCAAGACAATAAAGTTATATCGTCTGCATAGGCCTGATGTCCCTTAAATGTATTCAACAAAGAGATGAGATTTTCGTGCATTTCTTTCTGCTGGAAATCAATATTAGCTTCAAGAAATTCTTGTAGTTTCTCATCACCTAATTCTTCATCTTCATCATTGTAAGTTTCTGTAAATCCGTCTGTAAAGCCGAAGACAAAAAACTGATGTAAATTGTCAATTTCACCGATTTCTAAGAAAGGTAAATTAGGGAATGATCCTAAAATTGTGGTACCAATTTCTAATCTTTCAAACTGTCCGTTTCGGTACATAAATGGAGGGTTATGCCCTGCGTTAATGTATCTTAATATACCGGTTGAAAGATCAAATTCCATAAAGAAAGCAGTAATGAAGCTTTCACCTTCAGCACTTTCTAAAATTTGTGTATTGGCCTCATTTACGATGTGTTCTAAATCAGTTCCTCTACGTGCCATTGCACGAATCGTACCTTGGAAGTTTGACATCAATAAAGCAGCAGGAGCACCTTTACCAGATACATCTGCTATAGACATCAAAAATTTGGTATCACTTAGTTTCACATAATCATAATAATCGCCACCAATAGAGTGGTGAGGCATATAACTAGCGTGAACAGAAACAGGGACATCTTCACCATAAGGAAGTTCTTTTGGGAAAAGCATGTGTTGAACATGAGAAGCAATTTCTAACTGCTTTTTCATTTCTTTTTGAACCTCTTCCTTTCGGGCTAATTTTTTATTTTCGATAGCCACCAATATAATATTGGTTAAAGCTTCTGTAAAGCTTTCATCTTTGAAATCATCTCTACCTTCAGCACTTCCTACTAGCGCATAAGCAAGTACATCATTTTTATGTTTAATAGGAATAATGGTGTCAAAAGCTGTAAATCCATTAGGTGGATTTGTAATTGGAGCTCTTACTTCAAGTTCTGTAAAGATAGGGGGCAAAGACTGCGTTAATTGATTATCATGTGTTCCGTAATTGACAAATCTATGATACACTTGATCGTCTTCATCAATAACGTATAGGGCCAAGTTGGTAATACTAGGATTCGATGATAGGGTTAATTTATAAATTGTGTATAAATCTTCCTCTGATTTATTAGCGTTAATGGCACTGATGGTCTCAAATAAAGATTCAAGTTGCATCTCTTTGAGCATTAAACGCTTTTGCATATTATTCGCCATTATTATTAAATACTACTTTAATTGTTTGTTTTAGAGTGAGGATCATAGGCATCTCTAAGCCCATTTCCTATAAGGTTAAACGCTAAAACAGTTATACTTATAGCAAGACACGGGAAAATGATTAAATGCCAGTGTCCTGTTGGTGTTAATTCTGTTAAACCATTTTTTATCATGGTTCCCCATGATGGCATGGTTGGAGGTCCACCTAAACCTAAGAAACTAAGTCCTGCTTCAATTAATATTGCAGAGGCAAAGTTAGAAGCACTAATTACTGCTAATGGTCCTAGAATATTAGGTAATATATGGTGTACAATAATTTTATAATTAGAATACCCCATAGCCTTTGTGGCCTCAATATAGTCTTTTTGTTTGATGGATAAAATTTGTCCACGAACCACCCTAGCTACTTCTACCCACATTGTTAATCCTACCGCAACGAAGGTTACCCATATATCATCGTTTTGTAGTGCTAAACGTACTGCAACTACAAGCATAATAGTAGGAATAGACCAAGTAATAGTCATTAACCACATTGATATTTTATCGATGATTCCACCAAAATATCCAGAAGTAGCACCAAATAAAATACCAATACTTAGGGAAATTATAAGGGAAATGAATCCAATAGTAAGAGATACTCTAGAGCCAAAAATCAAACGACTTAATACATCTCTACCAATTTTATCAGTACCTAAAATGTAGGTTTTCTTAGATAAACATTTTTCATGAAACTCATTAACTAATTGTATTTTGGTTACTGTACGAACATTCTGAAGTTCGTCTAAGTAAATAACATCTTTATCTCTAATGATATAGTTGTGTGCCAAATTAATACCTAGTTTCTGAGAAGGAGAAGCATAAATACTTTTTACAACACTAATTAAGGGTAGCCCCATTTCTAGTCTTGTTGTGGTATGTAAAGATTTTTTTTCTAAACCAGGGTAAACAATAAAAAATACGGAGTCTCTTTCTACCTTAGGAGTGCCAACAATAGGAAATTCTTTATATCTATTTTCTTGACCGTTAATGATCTTTTTTATCACTGGAGGTGTGGGAATGTGTAAATTCTTTTTTTCCTTCAGGATATTCACCGTGAACATCGGAGGCTTTTTAGAAATCTCCAACAATCCATCATTGGCAAAGTGTGTACTATCGGGCATAATAAGATACCCTAAAACAGCCACAGAACTGAGTACGAGGATAAATACTGTTGATAAAACAGCTAATTTATTCTTCTTAAATCTTTTTTTAACGAAATGAGAAGGAGACTTATGTAGATCGTATATACTCATTAAAAGTCTTTGTATTTATCTTTTAGATAAATTATAAAGTGTTATGTTTCAATAACCCCTTTTTCGAAGCAAGATAAAGATATTTAGTATAATTATTATCAAGATCAAGGTTAGAATTCTCTATCTCAACATCAGGAGCAGAGTAACATCTTACCCACTCATTTTTTATACACTCTTTTAAAATACTTAGAATATCAGTTCCTGCCCATTCCAATTCTTTTTGTAATTGATCGTAGGCAGTAACGAAATATAATTCATCAATTAATTCGTATTCTTTTTCTGTCATATAAAATAAATTTCGAATACTTTTCAAAAATAGTAAATTCTATTTACTTACCATTAATAAATCTGTTCTTCCATTGGTAATTTCCTACAGTAGATAAAATACCTATAAAAACTGCATAAAAAGGATAACACAAAGATATGAATGGTAACAAATATATATTCCTTTTATCTCCTTGCCACCTTAAGATAAGCTGATTGTAAATTGTTTCAATAATTGCTTTTACAATAATAGTAGCGATGAAAAAAGTATAATTTCCAGATCCAAAGAAAATAGAAAAAAAGGTAATAAAGAAGCAAAGGTGAAAAAGGAAAATAAAAATACTACCAATTAGTGGACTTTTATTTTGATAATACCTCCATTTACTACCCCAACGCACTCTTTGTTGAATAAACTGATGAACATCCGCTGGTGGAGAAGTAGTGACAATAGCAGCTTTTTCCTTAGCAAATACGATTTCTTCGGGATTTTCTTTTGCTAACTGATGTAGGAAAAACTCATCATCACCAGTAGGGATATGAGCATGAAGAGCATAATCATTTTGCTCAAGAAACGCATTTTTTTCAAAGCACAAATTAGCACCATTACACATATTTGGCTTTTTGAGGCCAATTGATGCTGCTCCTGTAAGAATTAAACTACCAAATTCAGCATTCATTATTTTTTGAAATAAGCTATTTTGATATGAGAAACGGACAGGGCCTGAAATCATCTTAGATTTTGTTCGAATGTAAATGCCAACAAAAGTACTCACCCAATCTTTTTGATGTAAACAATCCGCATCAGTAGTAATGATCAGCTTTGCATCCGTTCGCTCTATACCAAATCGGATCGCTTGCTTTTTACCTTTAAGATGTTCTGGTAATTGATAAAGCTGGATTTTATCGGTTAGATTTTTCTTTAGTAAACTATAGGTAGCATCTTCTGAATGGTCATCAATCAAAATAATATCAAATTGTTGATAGGTTTGATGAAGCAAACTTTGAATAAGTGATGAAACATTAGGTGCTTCATTTCTTAATGAAATTACAATACTTACTTTAGGTAAATCACAAGAATTTATCATTGATAAATCGTTCTTAGGTAATCTTATCCAAGAAAAACTTAAGATGATCAATAGAAAAACGTAACTGATGACTAAAATAAAGTATAGGATTTCCAAGTCAGAAGGTTGTCTATGTTTGATTAAAAACGCAATATTGTAAATCAAAAGATAATTGCAGTGCTGAAAATTAGTTTTTTTACAAAAGCACTACTTGTATTCACCTCAAACCTAAAAATAATGTCGTTAGAAATAGGACAAAAAGCACCCGATTTTAAAAGTATTGACCAAGACGGTAATGAAATTACTTTGTCTCAATTTAAAGGTAAGAAAGTAGTATTGTATTTTTATCCAAAAGACATGACGCCAGGTTGTACAACACAGGCTTGTGACTTAAGAGATAATTATGATAAACTTTTATCAGAAGGTTATGTAGTCTTGGGAGTAAGTACTGACTCTAAAGAAAGACACCAGAAATTTATTGCAAAACACGAACTTCCTTTTCCTTTAATAGCTGATGAAAACCAAAGCGTACACCAAGCTTATGGAACTTGGCAGTTAAAAAAAACCTTTGGAAAAGAGTACATGGGAACAGTTAGAACGACTTTTGTGATCGATGAAGAAGGAATTTTAACCGATATTATAAAAAAGGTCAAGACTAAAGAGCATACTAAGCAGATAATTAATTAAGTTTGCAACTAGAAAAAAATGAGGGAAACCTCTTTAATTATAATATCAATAGCTTACGTCAAAGAAAAATGGCAGAAATTGCAGAATTGAAAAGAGTTGCGTCTCAAGTAAGACGTGATATTGTTAGAATGGTTAATGCAGCAGGAAATGGTCACCCAGGTGGAGCGTTAGGCTGTGCCGATCTTTTAGTTGCACTATACTTCAAGCACATGGAACACAACACTGAGTTTTCTATGGATGCTAAAAACGAAGATGTTTTCTATCTTTCTAATGGTCATATTTCCGCTGTTTTTTACAGTACATTAGCTAGAGCAGGTTACTTCCCAGTAGCAGAATTAGCTACTCATAGAAAGATCGACTCTAGATTACAAGGTCACCCAACTCCTTATGAGCATTTAGAAGGTGTTCGTATGGCATCAGGTTCTTTGGGTCAAGGACTTTCTGTAGCGGCAGGAACAGCTTTAACTAAAAAGCTTAACGGAGATGACAAAATGGTTTACTGTCTTATGGGAGACGGTGAGCAACAAGAAGGTCAAGTTTGGGAAGCAGCAATGTATGCAGCACACAACAAAATTGATAATCTTGTAGGTGTTATCGATTACAATAACCGTCAGATTGATGGTGATGTATCTGATGTGTTGAGTTTAATCGATATCGAAGCTAAATACAAAGCATTTGGTTGGGAAACTATTGTTGCTGATGGTAACGATATGGAGAAGTTAGATGCAGCTTTAACAAAAGCAAAAGAACTTTCAGGTAATGGTAAGCCAATCATGATCATCATGAAAACTGAAATGGGATTCCCTATCGACTTTATGGTGGGAACGCATAAGTGGCATGGTGTTGCTCCAAATGCAGAGCAAACAGAAGCCGCATTATCTCAATTAGAAGAAACTTTAGGAGATTTTTAATCACCCTAAATTCGTCATATTAAAACCCGATGTAGCAATACATTGGGTTTTTTATTTACTGAATAATCCATAATCAATTAATTATTACGAAATATTCTTACCTATCTTTAAGTTTCTAAAAACTACAACTTTACTATACTAATGAAACTAATTAATTTCTTCTTTATACTAGTGATTGTTACTTCTTGCCAGTTACAAAATCAATCTAGTAATGATACAAAGGTTAAGGACAATAAAATTCATATGTCCTCCTTTCAAAAGATACTAGATTCTACGCGTGTAAAAGGTGCTATTTTGATTTATGACTTAAGTAACAATAAATATTATTCGAATAATTTTGATTGGGCTTCCAAAGGGAAATTACCGGCCTCTACTTTCAAAATCCCTAACTCGATAATTGCTCTAGAAACTAAAATTGTCAATAATGATAGTTCTCTACTAAAATGGGATGGGGATGATAGGAGGCTAAAGATATGGGAGCAAGATCTTATAATGAGAGACGCTTTTCATTACTCCTGCGTACCTTGTTACCAAGATATTGCTAGAAAAATTGGGGTAAAGAAAATGAATCACTATTTAGATAAGCTCAACTACGGTCATATGGAGGTTGATTCTACCAATTTAGACCTATTTTGGTTAGTTGGGGCATCAGAAATCTCCCAATTTGAACAAATTGAATTTTTGAAGAGTCTTTATAATTCTAATTTGCCAATCTCTCAAAAAACAGAAAAGGTAGCGAAAAGGATGATGATCATTGAAAGTGATGAGCACCACACATTAAGAGGTAAAACAGGATGGTCTGTAGTTGGTGATATACATAATGCTTGGTTTGTAGGCTATTTAGAACGTGAAGATTCTATTTATTTCTTTGCCACTAACATTTCACCTGACGAGGGGTTTAAGATGAAAGATTTCTCAAATGTAAGGATAGAGACAACATTAGAAGCAATCAATATATTAGAAACTAAATAATAGACATAATAAAAGGGTCATCCCTTTCCGTCGAGATAACCCAGTTGTAATTATATTTTAGTATTAAACTGATAAATTAAAAGTTGGTATACAGTCATGAATTTGATACCAGGTAACCAGACAGTATGAGGCGTATACTGCGGTCAGCAACTTTACAATTGTAAATATAACATTTCTAAGAAGATATTAAACTTATAGGCAATGTATTTTATGCGAATAGTTGTAAATCGTTGTTTTATAGTGTTTTATAATTTTTATTAAGTGTGGGGTGTTATATTCTTGTATCATTTGGAATTTATTTTTCATTAACATAAAAATCTACTAGGAACGCTATTTTCACAGTTATTGTGACAAAAACATAGATTAATATTTATTGTATTTATGTTTAAACAACTAATTCGATACTTTAAGACAAGTTTTTTAGGTAAAAGTCCTATTTTCTAAAATTATTCTACTAATTTTGTTATTTAGAATGATAATAGATAATTAATCTATATTTATTCGATTCTTTTTAAACCTTCCTGAGGATGTATTTGTTCTCTTAGTGAAGGTATTGTTTTGTAGATAATTAAACGTAGATAAACGTTTCATAATAATATGAGTGCAGATCAGGATAATAAAATTTTAGAGGATTTCACCTCCAAAGAATACGAGCACGGTTGGACAGTTGATATTGAAGCTGACCAAGCACCCAAAGGATTAAGCGAAGAAATCGTCCGTTTTATTTCTGCAAAGAAAGAAGAACCGGAATGGTTACTTGAATGGAGATTAGATGCTTACAGAGCATGGCAAAAAATGGAGAATCCAGAGTGGGCAAATGTTGTTTATGAAGCAGTAAATTATCAAGATATTATTTACTACTCGGCTCCTAAACAAAAACCATCTCTAGAATCTTTAGCAGAAGTTGATCCTGAATTACTAGCTACTTTTGAAAAACTAGGTATTTCTCTAGACGAGCAAAAAAGAATTACAGGTGTAAAAGACTCTAATATTGCCGTTGATGCCGTTTTTGATTCGGTTTCAGTTGCGACAACATTCAAAGATACGTTAGCTGAAAAGGGTATTATTTTCTGTTCGTTCTCAGAAGCAGTGAAAGATCATCCAGAATTGGTGAAAAAATATTTAGGTTCTGTAGTACCAGTTACTGATAATTATTTTTCAGCATTGAACTCAGCGGTATTCTCTGATGGTTCTTTCTGTTACATTCCTAAAGGAGTAAGATGTCCAATGGAATTATCTACTTACTTTAGAATTAATGCATCTGGTACAGGTCAGTTCGAAAGAACATTGATTGTTGCAGAAGATGATTCTTACGTTTCTTATTTAGAAGGTTGTACAGCACCTCAACGTGATGAAAACCAACTACACGCTGCTGTTGTTGAGATTTTTGTACACAAAGATGCTGAAGTTAAATACTCTACTGTACAAAACTGGTACCCGGGTGATGAAAACGGTAAAGGTGGTGTATACAACTTTGTAACTAAAAGAGGAATCTGTGATGGCGATAATGCTAAATTATCTTGGACTCAAGTGGAGACAGGTTCAGCAGTAACTTGGAAATATCCTTCTTGTATCCTTAAAGGAGATAATTCAGTAGGTGAATTCTACTCAGTTGCAGTTACAAACAAAATGCAACAAGCAGATACAGGTACAAAAATGATTCACATTGGTAAAAACACCAAATCAAGAATTGTTTCTAAAGGGGTATCTGCAGGTAAATCTCAAAACTCTTACAGAGGTTTAGTTAAAGTAATCAAAGGAGCTTCTAATTCTAGAAACTTCTCTCAGTGTGATTCTTTACTAATGGGAGATAAGTGTGGTGCACATACGTTCCCATACATTGAAGTAGATAACAATACGGCCAAAGTGGAACATGAAGCAACCACTTCTAAAATTGGTGAAGATCAAATTTTCTATTGTAACCAAAGAGGTATCGATACAGAACAAGCTGTAGCGTTAATCGTAAATGGTTACTGTAAAGAAGTTTTGAATAAGCTACCAATGGAGTTTGCTGTTGAAGCTCAAAAACTTCTTGCGTTATCATTAGAAGGTTCTGTAGGTTAACAGACTAAAAAATATATTATTTAGAAAGAGGTTCTTTATGGACCTCTTTTTTTTGTCAATTTTTAATCGAGAACTTTATACCGATCAGCTTACTCAGGTTTTAAATATTAAGATTGATATTGGATCAATAGTTTCAATATTTTTTATTTTCTCTTATTTGTTTAGGCGATTTATTGAAGTGTTTAATAATGAATTTATTCAGATGACTTAAATCTGTAAATTGATAATCATACGATAATTCAGATAGTGATTTTTTACTATAGATTAAATCCTTTTCTAAATAACTACTTCTTAACAGATCAATATATTTTTTAACGCTAATTCCCATTCCCTTTTTAAAATATTCTCCAAAATAAGTAGGCGATTTATTGAAATGATCTGCTAGAAAATCAATGGTTAAATATTTTCTATTTTTTATATGACTTCTAATGAAAATGATAATCTCATTGAGGGTGTCATTTTGTTCTTCGATGGAAGTGTCTTTAGATACGATAAAAGATAAAAAAGTAAATAACTGATACTTTATATAATCCTTATCTGCTACAGACTTCTTGATCATTTTAGTAATAAGTGCAACCTGTTCTAGTAATATATCTGAAGATTGAAAATGAGATTTTAAATTACCCGCATTTTCTTTTTCATGAATCTTTAATATTGAAAACATTTTCTTTTTTAATGAAAGTTCATGTTTAAATATTTTTAGATCTACACTAAACTGAAAGTAAACCAAGTGAGTAGGGGAAGTGAATTCGAAAAAATGGGCATCATTGGGCTTTAAGAAGAAAATATCTCCAGCGGTGTACTCATAAGTTTCATCATTGATATGATGTTTTCCTTTTCCTTTTAAGACGATAATCCATTCGTAATGATCGTGATTGTGTATTGGATGATTCCAAGTATCAAGGTTTATTTCAAGGTAATTGAGGTCGTCGAAAAGTAAGTATTTCTTCATGATGTGTTGTTGTTCCTTTAAATATACTTCAAAATAGTTATTATTTACAAGTTAAACCTTGGTTTGTACCATGTGGAAAGTTGGTGTGTAACGATATTTGTATTATCACTTAAACAAAAAACAAAATGAAAAATTTAAATTTCCCCCAACTTTTCTCAAGATATTCTTTAAATACAAAAGAGATTAAAAATAGAATGGTATTAGCTCCTATGACACGTTCAAGAGCAACAGAAGAAGGAGTTCCTCAAAATATGATGTCTGTATATTATCAACAAAGAGCGGGGGCTGGATTAGAAATAACTGAAGCAACACAAATTTCACTTCAAGGGCAAGGATATGCCAATACACCTGGTATTTACAATAATGCACAAGTAGAAGCTTGGAAAAAAGTAACTGATGCTGTACATGAAAAAGGAGGGAAAATATTTGTTCAGTTATGGCATGTAGGTCGAGTAAGTAGTAGTAAAGTGAATGGTTTGCAACCCTTAGCACCATCAGCATTAAAAGCCAATAAAACGAATGTATACATTTTTGAAGGAGAGAATAAAGACGCCACTTTCGTGGATGTTGAAACACCTAAAGAAATGACACAAGCGGATATAGATAATACTATCCAAGATTTTAGAGATGCAGCAAAAAATGCTGTAGAAGCAGGTTTTGATGGTGTTGAAATTCATGGAGCAAATGGCTATTTAATTGATCAATTTTTGAGATCAAATGCCAATCAAAGAACAGATAAATATGGAGGGTCAAAAGAAAATAGAACACGATTTTTATTAGAAGTAACTAAAGCTGTTGTTGAAGAAATTGGAGCAGATAAAGTAGGCGTTAGGTTATCTCCATTTATTAAATTTAAAGACATGGAAGATCCTGAGATATTGGATACTATCATGTATGCCGTTCCTGTATTAGACAGTCTAAAGGTAACATATCTTCATTTATGTGAAGCAGATTGGGATGATGCTCCACAAGTTCCAGAAGATTTTAGAGTAGAATTAAGAGAGGAATTTCAACAAACCATTATTGCAACTGGAAATATGACTCCAGAAAAAGCGGAAGAACTTTTAAGTAAAAACTTTATTGATTTAGCAGGTTTTGGAAGAAAGTTTATACCAAACCCAGATTATCCAAAAAGAGTACAACATCAATTGCCATTAGCAAAAATAAAAGATACCCATACATTATTTGGTGGTAGAGATGAATACGGATATACGGATTATCCTGCTTTGTAAAAATCAATCTACTTCAATCTAAAATTCACATCCAATGAAACAATTTATATATACTTCGGTGTTGGCGTTATCGAGTGCCCTATTATTTGGTTATACAGTACTAGATAAGAAAGAAGATAAAAAGAATAAATCCTATTGGCCAAATGGTGCAAGACTTGTTATATCAGGGTCCATGCAGTTTGAGACAGGAGGTCAGCCTGAAGGGGCAGATAGCCCATTTTCAGGGAATCCATTACCTAAAGGACAACCTGATTTACCCGCCGATTCTTGGTTTAGATATGGAGCAACTGAGGGAGTATATAGAATGTTAGACTTATTTGATAAGTATAATGTGAAAATCACCTCACATATGGTAGGAGAGGCTGTATTAAAATATCCCGAAGTAGCGAAAGAGATTGCAAAGAGAGGACATGAAGTGGCAGGGCATGGTATCGCTTGGAGCGATCAATGGAAACTAAGTTATCAAGATGAATTAAAGTTTGTACAAGACGGAGATAAAGCTATTGAATCTGTCACAGGTGTAAAACCTATAGGATACAATTGTAATTGGCTGAGGAGGTCACCTAATACCTTAAAGGTGTTACAAGAGTCTGGATATGAATACCATATTGATGATGTTAGTAGAGATGAGCCGTTTATTACACATGTTAGAGGAAAGGATTTTATAGTAGTACCCTATACTCTAAGAAATAATGATATTGTCAATATTGAAGGGAAACATTGGACACCACAACAACATTTAGCTCAATTGAAAGCAGATTTTGATGTGCTTTACGAAGAAGGTAAGGACGCAAGAAGAATGATGTCATTTAGTTTGCATGATAGAATTGGAGGTTCTCCAGCTATGGTAAAGATTATGGGAGAATTTTTCGAGTATGTGCAATCTCATGAAGGAGTAGTTTTTATGAGAAAAGATGAAATTGCCAATATGATAAAAAATGATCCGTCAACATTAGTTGATGATAGTGAAGAGAGATATAATAATTAGGTCATTAAGATTTTAGGGAGTGTATTATTATTGGCCACCACCAATAAGTAGTGCACTTCCTATTGCTCCAAAATAGCCACATAAAAGGCCAATAATAGTACCTAGATATACCTGATAGTTTGTGTGTGCTTTTAATTGTAATCTTGCAGTCATGATTACCCCTAAGAAAATAATACTTAATCCTAATGCATCAAAAAGAATAATGGGTGCATTGATATTAGAAGTGATAAAGTAAATGCAAATTCCGATGAACCCCGCTAAACCAATACAATGAAGGGAGATCTTATCAAGAAAATTGACTATTGTGGCCACTATCAAGGTTAGCGTCATGGTGACAAAAGCAATATTTAAGTTGGTGCTTACATTAATCTTGTTGAGTAAGATGTAACAGGCTATAGCTAATGCTAAAATCATGATGGATAAAGCAAAAGAACGTTCATCTCTTTGGTGTAGATGAGGGCTTTGAACCACTCCAAAACGTTGCATTAGAAGTAAACAACTAATTGGGAGTAAAGTAGTGATAGTTCCAATAAGACTAAACAAAGACCATCTAGCCTTAATATCCAACCAAGGTGCTTCATGTGCTCCAAAAAGAAATACCCCTGCAATAATGCAGGGTATAAAAATAGGGTGGAGCACTACCGAAATACTTTGAAAAAATCGGGTAGTGTTCATTAAAGTTCTTTTCTCATTCTTGCTACAGGAATATTCATTTGTTCTCTGTATTTAGCAACTGTTCTTCTAGCAATATTGTATCCTTTAACTCGAAGTAATTTCTCTAATTTATCATCGGATAAAGGCTTACGTTTATCTTCCTTATCAATCATTTCTTTAAGGACAGATTTAACTTGCTTGCTACTTACATCTTCTCCACTTTCTGTAGAAATACTTTCTGAGAAGAAATATTTTAAAGGATAAATACCGAAATCTGTTTCTACCACTTTAGAACTTGCAACACGAGAAACTGTAGAAATATCCATTTGAATAATCTCTGCAATATCTTTCAGGATCATGGGTTTTAATTTCCCTTCGTCTCCACTTAAGAAGAATGGCATTTGATAATCAATAATGGCATTCATGGTTCTTAATAAAGTATCCTGACGTTGTTTAATGGCATCAATAAACCATTTTGCAGCATCTAGTTTTTGCTTGACAAAACGAACCTCTTCCCTCATTTTCTTGGTCTTCTTAGGTGTTTTATCAAAGGCATCTAACATATCACCATATTGTCGGCTTACTCTTAAATCAGGAGCATTTTTACCGTTTAATGAAATATTAATTCTGCCATTTATTTCTTTTACAATAAAGTCGGGTGTAAGAAATTGTGCCGAAGCTACCATCATGTTTGTCCCGCCTGGTTTTGGATTGAGGTGGGTAATCATTTCGATAGCATCTTTCATCTGCTCATCATCAATAGCTAACCTTTTTTGGATTTTTGTGTAATGTTTCTTTTTAAATTCTTCGAAACATAATACAATCATCTTGATGGCTATTTTGACAGTAGGGTTATCTGTGTCTTTTCTTCTTAATTGAATTTCAAGACATTCTTGTAAAGATCTAGCACCTATTCCTGGAGGATCAAAATGTTGGATCATTGCTAAAACTTTCTCTACTTGATTAAGATCAGTTTCAACATTTTGTAAAAAGGCTAGGTCATTAACGATCGCTTCCAGAGGTCTACGGATATAACCATCAGCCTCTATACTACCGATAAGTTGCTCACCAATTTGTTGTTCTACCGTATCAAGGTTTAGAAAACTTAATTGACTAAGTAAAGTATCACTTAGTGTATCCATCATTGGGATGGGAAGTTCTTTGTCTTCAGCTACATCTCCGTCCCCGTACATTTTATATCCAGCTATGTCATCATTAGTGACATAATCATCAATATTTACTTCGTCAATTGGGTCAATATCGGGAACATCATCAATGTCAAAGTCATCGACGTTGTCTGTTTCTTCTTTGGTACCATCATCATTACCAAAATCAGCTTCTTCTTTTTCGCCCTCTTTCCCCTCTTCAAGAACAGGATTTTCCATCAGCTCTTCTTGAATTCTCTTATCAAGCTCTATTGTGGGCACCTGCAACAATTTAATGAATTGGATTTGTTGAGGCGATAATGTTTGTGTCTGCTTGAGCTTCTGTGCCTGTTTTAACATGGTCTTGAAGTCAAAAAATTAAAAATTACTGACTGATTCGGTGGTTTTAAGTCTATTGAATCAGTTCAATTTATAAATTGCTTAAAAAAGCATTAGTTGATGGAAAATTTATTCTTGTGCAAACAAATATTAACTATATTGCACTGATTAAAATGATAACACCATCAGGGTTTTTGTTATTAAAGACGAAAAATAGGATTTTTTGTTGTGGAAACGAAATTAAAATCATGCCACTAATTTTAACATGTTAATAATCAATTAATTATATTTTCAATGAATTTTTTTTTAAACTTTTTTAAGCTGACTTGCTTGTCTATCGCCTGTTTTTTAGTGTTTTCTTGTAGTTCTACCTCAGCTCAGAACGAACCTCAAGTTTCGGTTTCTGAATTTGCTCAAATAAGAACTGACAAGCCGAATGCTATTGTTATTGATGTTCGTACTCCAGGAGAATATTCAGGAGGAACAATGGAAGGTGCTCAAAATTGTAATGTTAAAAGTGATACCTTCAGAGATCAAGTAAAAGACATTGATAAAGATGCAACTGTAATGGTATTTTGTAAAGGTGGTGTAAGATCTGCTAAAGCGAAGAAAATTTTACAAGAAATGGGTTTTACAAATGTTGTAGACCTTGAGGGAGGTTTTGATAGCTGGAAAAACGGTGGTGGAAAAGTGGTACAACCTTAATCACTCAAATCTATAGTCCTATCATCATTATTGATTGGTTTTATAATGATTGCTCTTTTATTTTTGTACAAGAGAAAATCAAAAAAAGAGAAATATGAAAATTGTAATATCACCAGCTAAAAGTTTAGATTACGAAACTCCGCTACAAACATCTTTGGAGAGTAAGCCTAAATATTTAGGTCAGTCTGAAGAATTAGTTAAATCTTTAAAAACATTATCTGCAGAACAAATAGGAGACTTAATGTCGATTAGTCCTAAATTAGCCGATTTAAATAAAGATCGTTTTGATAAATGGAAAAGAAAGTTCAAAGACGAAAATGCTCGTCAAGCACTTTTTGCATTTAAAGGTGATGTTTATGTAGGGTTAGATGCTTATTCTTTGGAAGAGAATCAAATCACGTTTTTACAGGATAACTTAAGAATATTATCAGGACTTTATGGTTTACTTAAACCTTTGGATTTAATGCAGCCATATCGTTTAGAAATGGGTACTAAATTCGGTGTTGAAGGCCATAAAAATTTATATTCATTTTGGAAAGAAACTATTGCTCCAGCTTTAAATAAGGAAATGAAGAAAGGGGAAGTGCTCATTAATTTGGCTTCTAATGAATATTTTAAAGCGGTAGATAAAAAAGCATTAAAGGCAGAAATAATTACTCCTAATTTTAAAGATAAAAAAGGCGATCAATATAAAATGATTAGTTTTTTTGCTAAAAAAGCAAGAGGACTAATGGTGAGATATATCGCAGATCATGCTATTACAGATCCGGAATTATTAAAAGGATTTGATTATGAAGGCTATATTTATAATCAAGATCTTTCAAAAGGTAATGACTGGGTATTTACTAGAGGGTAAATATAAAGTAATAGGTAAAAAATAATAAGTAAGGGTTTCTTCGAATTTGTAATTTGGAGGAACCCTTGTTTATTTAATAAAATAAATTCTATAATTTTAAGTAACTATTAAGGTGTGGTAATTACATCTTATTCCTAACTTCTAATTCCTTATTATTGGATGCATAGACGTCGTTTTTTACAATTATCATCTTCTGCTTTATTGTACTTTTTAAATGGATGTACTGTTACAAATGAAGATCAATTACCTTTTGATATTAATGTCAGGTCTGATATGAAAAGAGGGCATATGTATTTTCAAAAGGAAGATATTAAGGAGAAAGAACAACTGATATATACGGATACATTAATTATTGGTGGAGGAATAGCAGGGCTGTCTGCTGCTGTAGCCTTAGAAGAAAAAGATTATCATATTGTTGAACTATCAGACCGTTGGGGTGGGACAAGTAGTGCAGAAAAGTATCATCAAAATTACTTTGCACAAGGAGCACATTATGACTTGAGCTACCCTCAAAAATTTGGAACAGAGGTATTAAATTTTCTTCAAAATCAAAATATTATATACAAGAAAGGGGAGGTTTATCACTTTAAGGATACTGAATTTGTTATTCCGAAAAGGGATCTGATGTTGTGTAAATATGATAGAGAGTATTATAATAATATTCTATTTAATGAAGAAGAAGCTTCTCAATTCTATCAACTTTTACATCAGTTTGATGATAAGATTACTCTACCTTCAAGATTAAATGACAAAAGCCTACAGTATTTAAACGATATCACATTTAAAGAATGGTTATTAGAACATAACTTAAAATTTTCTGAGATTTTTTGGGAGGGGATTAATTACCATATGCTAGATGATTATGGAACAACCATAGATGAAGTGAGTGCAATAGCAGGAATAAGTTATTATTGTAATCGCCCCCATGAAGATGAATGGGCTGATGTTTTCTCGCCACCACAAGGGAATGCTTACTTTGTAGATAAGTTGGAAGAAAAACTACCTGATCATAAAAAACACTTGAATCATTTATGTCAAAATATCAATTATGTACCTTCTGAAGAGAATTTTTTGATAGAAATGATTGATTTTGATTCACAAAAAAAACAAAGATTTAAAGCAAAAAATATCATTTATGCTGCTCCTAAGCATACATTAAAATATACTTTCCGAGAAGCATTACAAAGTACTAGTAACACAATGGAAACATCGGGCTGGGTTGTAGTAAATTTTGTGTTTAAAAAGGATGTAGACTTTTTTGGTGGTCTTTGGCAAAATGAAAATTTGGAACAGTTTGATGGTGAGTTTTTAGGGTTTGTTGATAACATTACTCAAAAAAAACAAGAGCAAAGAGTTTTAACTGCTTATTATTGTTTTGCACATCAACAAAAAGAAAAATTGATTAGTATACAGAAAACTCCTAACTTATTGGTTCGTTATACTTTAGAGAAGATAGCTACTTTTTTAGACTTGAAAACAACTGATATTACTCCTAAAATTGAGCAATCATTTATTCATCTGATGGGACATGCTATGCCTAAAATTGGAGTGGGGTATTTGGGAAATGATTTGAATATTAATCGTAAATTCAAAAATTTTGTTTTCGCAGGTGTGGATAATGGTCGATTACCTTTTTTAATTGAAGCTATTGATTCTGGTATAATGGCTGTAAGTGAACTTAAATTATAATATATAAACTGACATGGATAACATCACTGAATTTAATTTTGACGTATGGATTGCTAGAGGAGCATACATTTTACTTTTTAGTACAATGCTTGTTATTGCTCGATTATTAAAAGGACTATTCATAAAGGATAATGTAAATAAGGAGTTAACCGATAAAGATAATTTAGCGTATAGTATCAGTATTTCGGGTTATTTTATGGGGGTTGCTATCATCTTTTTTGGAGCAAACATTGGTGCCTCAAATGGTTTAGTTAATGACCTTATTTCTGTAGGTATATACGCGTTTGGTGGTATTTTAGCCTTGTTTGTTTCACGATTGATTAACGATTTTATGATTTTTAATCAGGTAGATAATATGAAAGAGATTATTGATAATAAGAATGTCTCTGTTGGTATTGTTCAATTTGGAACCTATGTAGCTACTGGATTAATGATCGCAAGTTCTGTATCAGGTGATACTGGAGGATGGGAAGAAACCCTTTTATTTTTCATTTTTGGTCAAGCATTTTTAGTATCTTATGTGAAAGGATATATCAAGTTTTCACGTTTCCATATTCAAGATGATATAAAAAATAATAATGTAGCAGTAGCTTTATCTGTTACAGGGAAAATTATAGCGATCGGTTTAATCATTATGGTAACATTAAGTCATGAATTTATTGGTTGGAAAGAAACTTTTGTAACAATGTTTATTGACTGTTCTATCTTAACTGTATTGTTATTTATATCCACTTATTTATTTGATAAGGTGATTATACCAAAGTCTGCTTTATACCATGAATTAGTGAATGAGAAAAATACTGGAGTAGGGTTAATGGATGGACTTTTTGCAATTCTATTTGCGGTATTAATGTTCTTTTGTTTTTAATATTATTACTCATTTTATTTAATGATAATTGAAAGTGGTTTGGTGTTAATCGTAATATCAAACCACTTTTTTAAATTTATACATTTATGGTTTTTGACCTTTTTTTATTCTTTATGAATAATAAAGGTCTTTTTTGATTATTTTAAAATAATTTAGTTTGTTATATTTTGTTCGAAAAATATCAAATAATATTTGTTTGATCTCAATCATTAATATGATTAAATAGATGTAGCTATAAAGCTATTTCTCTCGTAGATTTATACAAACTAATTTATTTATGCTACGAAGATTGATATTACAACTATTCTTTTTTTGTATCCCTTTTGTTGCCTTCACTCAAGAAAATGAGGAGACAAAAGACCAAAAGAATAACAACCGATATTTTATCGGTAAGGATATAAAAATTGTGGATGGTAATGCTATAGATGCACTTAAACTAATTCCGTCTGTCGATGTAGATGCAGATGGCGTGGTTAGTTATAGGGGAAATAATGGGGTACAGGTATTTATCAATAATCGACCTGCAAGTCAATCGGGAGATTACGGTCCTTTACTTGAGCAAATCTTTATTCAAGATATCAAGTACATAGAAATCATTGCAAATCCTTCAGCACGTTATGATGCAGATGGTACTGCTGGTATTATCAATTTAGAGGTAGATAGAAAAAACATGAATTCTACTACAACTAACGTGATGTTAGGAATGGGTAATAATAATAAATATGATGCAGGATTAGGTTTTAGCAAAAATACAGGGAAGTTGTCTGTCAATGCTGGATATAACTATAAACAGGAAAATCGCTATCAAACTATGGATGCAGAGCTGTTGAATTTCGATAATGGCGAGGAAAAAGCTACCTATCAAGATTACTATGGCAATAACTTTTTTGAAAAACATAATTTTCAATTAGGCGGACAGTATGATTTTAATGATCAACATTCCCTCAGTATATCAACAAATGTTTCTGGTGTCAACTTTTATAGAGGAGGGACACTAACTACAGAAGAATTTGAAGGAGACGACTATTTACATAATGCACAATACAATAATCACTTTGGAGAAAAAAAGGTGATGGATAACCGTCTTGATTATGTGTTTAAAACAAATAATGAAGGGGAATTATCAACGAGTGTTGCATGGGCAACAGGTGGTGTACAGCATCAAAAAAATATTGGTGATAGTGAAATTAATAATACTGATGCTACTTTTAATAATGCCGCATTTCAATTGGATTATCAGCAAGAATTGAAAAATGGTATGACCTGGGAAGCAGGTATTAAACAAACCTATAGAAATAAGTCTCAAGGTTTAGAAGTTCTTGATTACAACGAACAAGGAGATGATTTTATTCTCAATACCGATAGAAGTAATACGTTTATCTATAATGAAAGTGTTTCTGCAGCCTACTTTATGGTGTCAGGTCAGAAAAATAGCTTTTCCTATCAGTTGGGAGTAAGGGGGGAGTATACTTATATTGATTCCTATTTGATGACAGAACCAAATAATAATTATGTAAATGATTATTTTAATCTATATCCAAGTGTCAATTTAAAACAAGGTCTTTCAGAGAATGATCATTTATTCTTTTCTTATAGCCGTAAGGTGCAAAGACCAAGTATGAGAATGATTAACCCTTTTGAGGATACATCGAACCCTAGTTATATTCATAAAGGAAACCCGACATTAGATGCTACATTTCTAGATATATTTGAATTAGGTTATGGCATTGATCAGGACAATTATCAATTAAAGTTTACTGGATTTTATAAGTATCATACAGACCCAGCCCGTTGGTATACATTTGACGGTGAAGGAGATTATATGATCAATACAGTCGTAAATATGGATCATGCAGTTGATGCCGGTGTTGAAGTAGTAGGCGATGTTAAATTGTTGGATTGGTGGAATGTGAATGGTAATATTAGTGTGTTTTATTCTGAAATCGATGGAACATCGATTGACCCTGGAAATTATCAGGAGAGTGTGAATTGGCGAACATCAATCACTTCGAGTATGGCGTTGTGGAAAGGAAGTCAATTACAACTTTCGTTTACTTATTTATCACCTTCTTTTAATCCACAAGGTACAGTAGATGGCAGGTATTTTATGAAAGCTTCTTTATCACAAAGTGTTCATAAAGGTAGAGGAAGTTTGGTTTTAACAGTAGACGATTTATTAGATTCTCAACATTATACTATGTATAGAGATCAACCTACTTTCTCAGAACATAAAGTGTACGAATGGGAATCGAAAGTAGTACGATTAATGTTTAGATATAGAATTGGAGGTAATGGACAAAAGAAGAGTCCTCAGAAAAATCAGAATGCTGAAATGGGTACTAATTTATTTAATTAGTATCGTTTTTTAAAGCTAATCATCAATATTAATGGCTGAAATATTTTTTAGCATAAAAAAGAGGTTGTTTTATTACAAAATAAAACAACCTCTTTTCCATAAAGTCTTATTGTTATACTTGGTCTTCTTCTTTATCAGCAACCTTTGTGAAAATTTGGAATGTAAAGTCCGAATCATCCTCTTGTAAAATCAACTCGTCTGCTGATAATTTAATAATTCTTGGTTGAGTACCATCGTCTCCAATTTTCATATAGAACTTCTTCTCTTTCTTAACAACCTTATAAAGTTCATTAAATTCTTGAAGATATTGCTTCTTATACTGCATAAAATATTTAGGATCTAAGGTAGTAGGTCTTCTATATTTGGTAAGTAAAGAATCTCCCTCAAAAACTAAGACGTAATAATTGGGTTTTATAACCTTTTTGAAAAGAGAATTATAAGACATTTTTTTTGCTAAAATCTCTTGTTCAGAAAATTCATCAGCTAAGGCTTCATCGTTGATGACGATTTTCTTTAAAGTCCAAACTCCATTTAGGTCAACTTTCTTTTTTGTTTCAGGTGATGAACAAGAAAAAGCCAGAAGTAGAATAATAGGTAATATTGTGAAGTATTTTAGTTTTAAATGATACATAAAAAAGTGAGTCATTAGATTAAAAAAATTAAGTTAATGAATTTAAGGGTAAAGTGTTAAATACTCTAACTTTTTCATCTCAAAATTAGAGTAATATACTTAAAATTATTAGTGGATCATTTACTAAGTAGACCTTATTAAACCTCAAAAATAATCATTTTTAAATAGAATAATTAACTAAAAAATTTGAACTGAACTATTGTTGATAAACTATGGTAGGGTGCTTTTTTGTTTGTCTATCAAATACTTAAATAAAATTAATAATTGTAAATAGTTAAACCTTAAACAAATTATTGACGTTGTGTTGATAAAACAAATATTACGAATACTATGAAATACTATTTTTCTATTTTAATAACCCTATTAATCACTTTATTTACTTTTAGCTGTAGCGATAATGAGGATATGAATCCCGATCAGTCTCCAGTAGAATCTAAGGTACATACTATGTTTTCTGCCATTAATTTTACTAAAAATGGGATATTAGATATATCGAAATCTGAAAATGGAAGTGTGGTGGTGCATCTAGAATTAACGACCCCTGCTACAGAAACATATTCTATTAAAATTTTTAATGGTAAGATTGATTCTGAAACGGAATTAGAGTCTGTTTTTGATTTAACTTCTATAGAAACAGGGAATACTACTTCAATTACAGATGTTACAGGAAGTTACTCATTTGATGAATTAACCACTGGAGATTTTCATGTTCGTGTACTTAATTCTAATAATGGTGATGTAGTATCTATTACAGATATAGGAGTAAATACATTTAATACAACAGAAGCAGAACAATATTCGATACAAAAAGAAGGTAGAGAAGTCGGCATGTGTGCACTTGTTCCTAGATTAAATGGTCCTATGATGGTGGGTGTTTCTTTTTATGAAAAGGAATTTGATCAAGGTTTTGACCTTGCTATATATACCGGAACAGCTCTAGCTGGAAATAATCAAAACGTTTTGATTGAGTTGAATGATGTTATGCAAAGAACAAGCACAGCTACTTCATACACTAATATATCTGAAGACTATCCTACACCTATTTCCATAGAAGATGGATATTTAAGAGTTGTTAGAGTACCACTAATTCAGGGTGAAGAATACTATTCTAAAACAGATATAGGAGGAAATGCTTTGTCTGGTAATTCGATGTCTTATGACTTTGATAAACCCAATTACGAAGAAAACCTAGGAGGTTGGGTAAAATTGGAAGAACGTTTAAATGGTCATGTATTATTTTCTTATCAAGTAACTACCGATCAGAAACCATCTCTTACTTATGCTGTAGCATTAAATGATGATGATTATATTCAACATGGAGCTAATGTCGCGAGTTTAGGTCAATACAAAGCAGAATCTGGGGATATTTTTTATGCGGATGTATCAGAGTTAAAGGATGGTTCACCGATTACTTATAATGATATAATTGGCGGTACCTATTCTGTAAGGATGAATCAGTCTGCGGATACGGATTATAATGGCCCGAACTATGTGATGGTTTCAGATATTGGGCAAGCAGCATTATCAGAGATTAGTTATGAAGCAGATATAACATTTACAGATGTAGATTATCTTTCAGAAAATATGAAAATAGTGATCCATAAAAGACTAAATGGTTTAACCTACATAGAAATTGACGGATCAGATTATACAGATGATCAAACGGATCATGATTTAAAACTATATACAGGTACGGATCATGAAGCGATTGTAGCAAGAGAAGTAGTAAGAATTGCCACAATTGATCAATCTTACGAAGGTTATTTAGAGAAGTCCCCTTATTTGGATGCGGATGGTGCAGAAATCACATTTGATGAAATAATGGAAAGAGCAGGACATTATAGACTATTAGATGATAATGGAGACGAAATAGGTTACGCAGTATTGCCTAACTAATCATAAATTGATCCCTGTTGATTTTTCAGCAGGGATTTTTTATTATTTTTGATCTTCGTGATATAATTAGTAATCAATGATCAATAAAAAATACGATTTATATACCTCAGCAGAAGATAGTATTAAAGGTGATTTAAGCCTTTTAGATGGAGATGAACGAAAAAGATATAAACGCTTTCTGACAGATCAGAAAAGAGAAGAGTTTTTATTAGGACGTACTTTTCTAAAACATTGTCTTTCTAAACATTTAAATGTTTCTCCTAAGCAAATATCATTTAGCTATACCCTAAATGGAAAACCTTATTTATCGTCTATATATGGGAATGAGATATTTTTTAATTTATCCCATAGTAGTGGATATTTTGTGGTGGCTGTAGCAAAAAAAGAAATAGGGGTAGATATGGAACCTATTACTTCTTTGGATGAGAAAAAATTAAAATGGTTTCTATCTCCACAAGAATTACAAGAGGTACAATCTATTAGTGATACCAATAAACGAAAAATGGCTCTATTTCAATTGTTCACAATGAAAGAGGCATTTATAAAAGCGACAGATAAAAATTATTTATTGTCGGATTTTAGTTTCTGGTTTGTGGGTAATGAATGGAAGCTTCAATTACAAAATCAAAATAATTGGACATTTGATATAAAAACGATAGGTAATGAAGTTGCTATCGCTATTTGTTATCAGCCTTAATAGGCAAAAATATCAATAAGCTCTTTGATGATTTTAGCAAAGATTACAATCAATAAGAAGGAAGTGACTACACTCAAAGAAACTGCTTCAAATTTAATTAAACCTAAGTATCTATAAATACTCGTGAATTTAATACTACCTAAAACCATAAGGATTAATGCTGTGAGTAATGTGATAATGTGTGTCATATTTATAAAAGTCAATATTTATGTAGATCTCTTTTAACTGGTGAAATTATTTCAAAAAAGGTGAATCAATTATTATTGACTCATTCTTTGTTAAAATGGTTGTTAGGGGTTTAACAAAAAAATAAAATATTAAATAAAATAGGGCTTTATTAATATAAATTCGGCTAAATTGTTTTATCAAATATTAAAACAGATATGTCCTTAAATCTTCATTTAATAAAAATATTAATCATTTATATTAGATGAAATTGTATATTTTGAGTAATTCTCGCATTTTTTATATTCCATCCCATGAATTCATCATTTTCATTACTTTTTATTTTCTTTAGTTTTTACCTCATCGCTCCTTCAATAGGTGTTGAAAAAGAAAATTTCTCTGTTAGTGATATTATTTTGTTATCCAATCAGGGTAAGTTAAATCAGGCGAAACAGAAATCTGAGAAATGGGTGGATCATGAAATTAAAATTCATGGTGAAAATACTATTCATGAAACATTACCTAGAATTATTTTAGGCAGAATATGTTTAACAAGACAAGAATACACAGAAGCCTCCAATCAGTTTAAAAAAACATTAGAAATATTTGATAAAACAACCGGGTGGCTTTATCCTGATTATGCTCTTACGTTAAATTACTTATGTACATCCTATATTTTACAAGGAAGAAAGGATGAAGCAGAAAAGTGGATGAATCAAATCTTGAGTATTTTAGACAATACTTTAGGGAATACAAATGCCAATCAAGTACATTATTTAGGAAATAAAGGACTAATTGCATTTAGAAATGGAGATATAAGAAATGCAGAGCAATATTTCACAGAAGCTGATTCATTATCCAAAACAATAGAAGAGAAATTTACTTTTGATAATGACTTTTCTGATCTGAAAATTTATATAGGTAAGCTATATAACGCAACCAATAGACAAGATTTAGCACAAGAAGTTTTAAACAAAGAATTATCTCGATTAAAAGAAAAAGGATGGGATAAATCGGCAAATTATGCAAGATGTAAGTTAGTACTTGGAGAAGCAATGATGCTTGACGGTCTCTATGAAGAAGCAGAAAAACAGGTAACGAAAGTGAGAGACATTGCCGAAGAGATGTTGGGTAAGAATCATTTTGCTTATGCTTCTATCAACACAACATTAGCTTTAATATTTTATCATCAAAGTCGATTTTTAGAAGCAGAACAGTTATTAAATACTTCCATTCAAATTTATCAAAAAGATACTAAAGAAAAGTTTAAGTATGTGGAGTGTTTTGTTGGGCTTATCAATATCAAAATAAAGAGGGGAGATTATTCTGATGTTGAGCAGATGTTGAATAAGGTAGAATCTTTATTGGGAGAAGAGGCAAGAAATAATCTCTATTTTGAGACAACAAAAGCGAGATGGTATATCATAAACGGTCGGTTTGTAGATGCGGAAATTCTTTTGACATCTCAGCTAGAACAATTAAGGTTTACTCATAACATGTACACTAGAAATTTTGTGGAGTCTTATTTAGACCTCATAGAATTACAAATTTATATGGGGAGAGTAGAAAGACCCAAAAAACTACTTAAACAAGGCAAAGCTTTATTATTGAAAGTGAAACAAGACTCCACCATCAATTTTGCTGAAGTACTTGCTGTAGAAGCTTATTTGGCAGAAAGTGAAATGGATTTTCAAACAGCATTAAAGAAAAATCAAGAATCGTTACAATTGATGCATAATATTTTTGGAGAAAGACATTATGCTATGGCTATTGTTAATGAGCAAATAGGCAGAGATTATTATCACTTACATCAATACGATTCTGCTAATGTTTATATCAATGAATCTCTTGAGCTATTTCAAAAATATGTAACAGCAAGCGAAGTTCATTTTATTCAAGCAAGGATGTATAAAGCGTTACTTGCAATAAAAACGAATGATTATCAGAGTGCTTTATCCATCTATGAAGAATTATCGAAAGAAACTATAAGTGGGACTATCCTAAACACGAGAGTGAGATCGGGATGGGCTTATACATATGCACTGTTAAAGGAATGGAGTAAAGCAGAAGAGATTATTATTGCAGCTGTAGAAGATAGATTTCGTTTTTATGAGCAAACGATGAGATATTCCAGTTCACAAGAAAAAATGAAATACCTTCAAAACACGAATACATTATTTGATCGATTTTTTGAGATTTTTGACATGATGGGAGATGAGGTTTCTCCTTTGATGCTGAAACATTGTTATGATATACAACTTCAGTTTAGAGATTTCTTTTTAGTAGAAACAAGAGATCGTTTGAACCATATGTATAAATATCGACAAGAAAGGATTAAGCAAGGTTTTCCATCATACACTAGCAATATTTTAAAAGGTAGAGACCAAATAGCTACACTCAATTTTTTTACAGAGGAACAGAGAGAGAAATTAAATATTGATCAATCAAAACTTCAATTTAAAATCAATAACCTTGAGAAGACCTTAGTTTTAGCCAGTAACGAATATGTTGGGAAACAAGAGATGACTAAAAGACTTACTTGGGAAAACGTAAAAGAAAAAGTAAAAGAGAATGAGGTAGCAATAGAGATTGTGAAATTAAGGACATCGGGAAAAAGAGTAACAAAATACATTGCTTTATTGGTACATAGTCAATCGGAATATCCGATTAAAATAGATTTAGGAGAGGATGAGTTTTTAGAAGGAAAGGTATTTTTTAATTACCAGAGACAAAGTTTACCATTAGGTAGAGGTTTAACCTTTGTCAATGAAGCCAATGACGATGATCCTTATAATAATTATTGGAAGCCTATTAAAGATAAATTAGCTGAATTATCTATTACTGCCGATAAAATCTATTTAGTAGCGGATGGGATATATAACTTGATAAATATCAATACTCTAAAGAACCCTAACACAGAACAATATGTTATACAAGAAGATTTTGTAAGGCAATTAACAAGCACAACCGCAGAGTATAATAATGAACCGAAAGTGAGAAAGAAACATCAAAGGGCTTTACTTATTGGTAATCCTGTCTTTGATGAAAAGTTGATAAAAAACTCCAATACAAGAGGTACTATCAGTAAAGGTTTGAATGTGAAGTTAGCAGAATTACCAGGTACAGGAAAAGAGATTAAAAACTCTCAAGATATGCTTACTGAAAATGGGTGGGAAGTAGAAATCTTTACAAGAGATGCAGCTAAAGAAGAAGTGCTGAAATCTTTAAAAAAATCAGCAGAGGTGATTCATATAGCTACTCATGGTTTTTTTATCAATCACTTAAAAAATGAGATTAATGAAAATTCATTATTGAGATCAGGGTTGTTCTTTTCTGAATATACTAATAGTGAAGCTCGTTCTTTAGAAGAGATTTATCAATCAGGAAATGATGGCATTTTAACGGCATTTGAAGTGGCAGGGTTAAATCTTCAAAATACAGATTTGTTGATTTTATCAGCTTGTCAATCGGGAGTATCAGAAGTGACCGAAGGTAAGGGTATTTCTGGTTTACAATATGCCTTTGGAATAGCTGGTGTGAAAACAGTAATTATGAGTCTATGGAGTGTAGATGATAAAGCTACCCAAGAATTAATGACTCAATTTTACAAACATTGGAATGAAACATCCGATAGGTATGTTGCCTTTAGACAAGCTCAATTGGATATGTTGGAAAAATATAAACGACCTTATTTTTGGGGACCATTTGTGATGGTAAATTAAATTAGATCTAAGATGAATTGTTTTCTTATCATCAATATCACGGAATAATATTTTATTAATTAGATCAATTTATGTTTTTAATAGTAAAAAAATAGTTGTTTTACAGGGGTTTATTGGACTAGGTATTGTTTTTGTTGTGTAATTAGAAGAATATTGAAAAATGAAAAGCAACATTCAATAATCAATACATAGCATTATCGAATACTACTTTAAACATTTTGATTCTTTAAGGGTTCCCTTTTAGAGTTTGAGTGTAATTATTATCCATCATCCAATTTCAACTAGAAAAATGATTAACTTTTTTGTTATTTGCGCGACATTATTATTTCTCTCAGTTTTTCCCTTACCAACCGAATATTATGTTATTCTGAAAGTAATTATTAGTATTGGTGCTATAACAGCGTCTTTACGAGAGTGGAAAATGTTTCAAAAGCTTACCGTACATTTCTTAGGGTTTATCTCTATTTTAGTGGTCTTCAATCCGATTTTCCCAGTAGAGATTGGGAATAAATTAGTTTGGGTGTTAATCGATTTTTGTGCAGGAGCTTTATTTATTTATTATTCATTCTTTAGAAAGGTGAGTATAGTAAATAAGATAAAATTTAAGTTTAGGAAACGAACATCTGAAGAGCTGTAATCATACTAAAAACCAATCAAAAAACATTATTATTAAGGATTTGATGAAGTGAATCATCAAATCCTTTTTATTTTTAATAATTAGAATAGGGTCAATCATTGAATGAAAAATACTCGTTGGCTACTTCGCCATCTGGGTAAGTAGTAATTACTACTTGAATTCCTTTAGTATCTGCTTTAAGATTGAGTATCACTCCATTTTTGCATTCTATGATATTTTGATAGTCTAAATCCTCAGTAAATAATGCATTAAAATAATAATTTTGTTGCTCGTCACACATCTGATTGTATAGACTTTCAGCCAACTCAAGAGCCAAATAATTGTAGTTTTCAACATCTTCAATTGCGGAAAAATGATCTGTAAATATGACTGTATTATCTTCAATTGTCACTTTGGTGTGTTCTTCTGCTCTTAGTGCCATTATAGCTTGTTCTTTAGATTGAGCAGATAAAGTGATATTGATAAGGATGAATGAGACGAAAAGTATAAGCTTTTTCATGATTGTTATTTTTTTGAAGCTGACCCTAAGGCCAGCTTCTGATTTAAAAATTAATTATTTAGTAGTTTCGACATTGTCTAGTTTAAAATCTCTCTTTTTGATAAAGTTACCTTGATCATCAAAGTCTGTTCTTCTTCTCTTCATAGATGAAGGAATTTTTTCAGTTGGAACAAAGATGGGCTTATCAGATGGCCAGATGTACGTTAACTCAGGTGTAAATCCTTCTGGATAATATTCTTCTGGTTTGTACTGCATATCTCTGATATACTGATTTTGCATGTCTTCTCTTTTCTTTCTTGGTGTTGGAACGATTAAACCACCGTTTTCTGCTACTTGAGACCCTGCTTGAGGAGGTGTTGCATTTGGATAATCAGGTAATTGACCATCTCTAACCCAGATTTTATCTTTTGTTACGTTGACAACTACACCATCAAAACCAAAGTGGAAAGGACCGTTATAGTGTTCTCTAACCTCAGCAACCATCTCGTTGTTAGCATACAAGTCATCAAATGTGTGAGTAGCCATTGCTAATCTAGGATTAGCATCATCGTACAATTTACCTGCTGCATAAGCTGGGTTGTGGTGAGTATCAATGGTGTATCTAGATAATACAGCCGGTACACCGTAAACTTGTGACGAAATAGCAACTACTTCTGCTTGCATCTCTGTGATCAAAACATCTGCATCTTTACCATATTTTGCAGTTAATTTGTTGGGTCTACCATCACCAGAGAATACAATAGACATCCCTTTGTATTCAACTCTGTAAGCAGAAGCACCATCTTTACAGTGTGCTTGTTGCCAGTGAATTACTTGTATTCCGTCTTGGTCATAAACAACACCACCATCATCACTAAAATCAAACTCATTTACTTCAACTTCCCAACCTCTACCAATAGGGAATACATCAAAAGCATCTCTGTGCCATTCCGTCATCATTTTCATACCTTCTACCATATGAGCAGTACCATATTTTGCTTCTGCTCCAGAAGGACCTGTTATTCTTAGAGGCTCATTCCATCTACCATTCCAAGCACCAAACATATATACATATGGTAAAGCACCATAGTGATCGACGTGTAAGTGGGTCAGGAATATATCGTTAATTTCGTTTAAGGCTATACCTGCTCCAACAAAGTTGGCAACTGATCCTTCACCAATATCAAAAACTAAGTTTTTACCATTTCCAAACTGCATTAGTATGGAAGTATTGGCTTGACCTGGACGAATCATTGGAGAAGATCCCATGAAGATGATTCTAATTTCATCTTCGAGAATGTCTTCTGTGTTAGGATACCAATTGGCTGCTGATACCATATGGTCCATAGGAGCAATACCTTCAAACATCAAACCTTCGTTCCATCTCCCCATTGGAAGACCTGAGGTCATTGTTGTTTTTAATTGTTCTTGATCTGTCTGGAAAATATCTTTTTGATTTTTATAATCATTAATGTCATCCGTTACAACAGATTCTTTTTTATTCACGTAACCAGCGTTACCTTTTCCCGAACCTTTATAATTGCCTTTATAATCGTTTGGTCTTTGATCATCCTGAGCAATAAGAGAGAATGTCATAAAGAAACCAATTGTAAATAGAGATAGTATCTTTTTCATGTCTTAATTTTTTATTTAACCAAATGGTTAATTGATTGATATAATTTTGTATTATGATTTAAATATTTTTTAAAGATTTGACTTTATTTTTTATTCAAACCAGAGAGTAAGTGTTTTATCAACTTTGTTTTTAATGATTGATATTAAACTTATAATTAACCAAACGGTTAAACTTGAGTTAGGTTGCAATATTTACTTTGATTAACAATAATATTTAAATAAACTCCTTTTTTAGGTATTTAATGACTGAGTTAGGCTTTTGATTAATAAAGATCAGTTTCTTTTTTATATGTTTGATATTAATCTATATGAAATAAAAAAGACCCTAAGTGTGTACTTAGGGTCTTATAATAAGAATTAAATTTATAACCTTAAAGTTTAAAGACTACTGGTAATACCATTCTTTGTTTTACCACTTGTCCTCTTTGTGTGGCTGGGTTCCAATTTGTAACAGTTTTAGCTACTGCGTCTACTGCAACTTTATCGAATGTTGGATCAAAACCTCTAACCACTTTTACATCCTCAGCCACTCCCTCTTTATTTACTACAAACTGAACGTAAACTTTACCTTCAACATCTTTCCTTTTAGCATCATTTGGATAAATGATATTTTTACCCAAATCATCATAAAAAGCTTTCATACCATTAGGAGCAGAAGCAGGGTTTTCTACCACCTCAAAAACGTCATCATCAGAAGAGGATGAAACTTCTTTAGTTTTCATGGCGAATTCTTTTTCTGCATCAAGGTCTCTATTAGTATAAGGAAGTTTCTGAATTTCTGAAATGATGGGTGCCTCTAATTCATCTTCAAAACTCATCAGAATAATATCATCTACTTTCCCTTTAAAAATATCTGGCATTTTACTTCTATCCTTAATAACATGAACAGATACTATGTAATCAGCATTTATTTGGTCTGATGATATAGTTGTTGTTTCTTCTTTAAGATTATGAGAGAATATAGTACCATGAACATCCCAATAGGTTTTGTCCCCAAAGTTAAACCCATATAATGATTTTACTTGAATATCTTTCAGGGCATCATTCATTGCTCTAACTTCGTTATCAACACATGATTGAAGAATGACAATTGAACCTAGAATAGATACTAGAGATAAGATCGAAAATACACGTTTCCATTGTGCAGAGCGTTGTTTTTTAAGCATTTTGATTCTTGTTTTTACAGTTGAAAATTGAAATCCATGCCCAACACTTAATGAGAGCTCTTCAAAAAGCGAACGGACCATTAATTGACGGTACGATGCATCGTTAGTCAGATCATTAGCCTTTTTATCGGCAATGAATTCATGCTGCGTGCGCAGTGCAGCATCAATGATATATATAGCAGGATGGAACCAAAAAATAATTTTCAGTATTTCCATCGATAAAATGTCTACGGAATGATACTCCTTTATATGTGTTTCTTCGTGTTTGAGTATCAATAGTTGTTCTTTCTTGTTGAGAGGAATTGAATTATCCCAAAAAATATATTTTAAATAGGCAAAAGTAGGATAACGACCTTCTGTTTTAATAAGGGGGTACTCATTATAATATTCTACCTCATTTTTATTAATAAACCGTATTAATTTATAGTTTGAGATAATAAATTTTATAAATAATAATATTGTTACCATTGAATAAACTCCTAAAACTACTTGCCAGTAATTAATATTAATGGTAGAACTAGCTATGTCTCCTGAACTTCTCACCGTAATTTCTGGTAAGTAAACAGTTGGTAAGGACTGAATAATTGTGATCTCAGGAGTGTACCTTAGTATATTTATTAAAGGGAATATTAAACTCATGATCATTCCCATTAATAAGGTGATTCTATTTTGTTGAAAAAACGTTTGTTTCCTTAATAGAGCAATGTATATCACAGAGAGTAGGGTGATTCCTATTGAAGAGATAAATAAATAACGGAGCATAATGATATTATTTTTTATTCTTGTCTGATTCTATATCGTTTAATAGATCTTCTAATTCATTAATATCTACATCTTCTTTTTGAGCAAAGAAAGAAACCATGTTTTCGAAAGAACCACTAAAGAACCTTCCTACAAAACTTTTTAGATATTGATGAGAATATTGTTCTTTACTTACTATTGGGTGGTATTGATGTGATTTCCCAAACGTTTCATGCCCAACAAACTCTTTTTGTTCTAGTATTCTAATAATTGTAGAGATAGTATTGTAAGCGGGTTTTGGTTCTGGTAGTTCTGCAATGATCTCTTTCACAAAACCTTTTTTTAGTTGCCAAAGAACTTGCATTACTTGTTCTTCTGCCGTGGTTAATTTTTTCATTTTTATCAGATAATTTTTTGAAAAGAAGATGTGTTTTGTATTTGAATACGTTTGCAATGTATCAACTAAAGATTTAGTTTACAAGAATTCAAACTAAAAAAATAGTTAAATAACTAAAAGTTTAGTTGGTTTTTGTAACTAATTTTATTCATCTACGGTTAAATAAAGTATCCAATGTGAACTTAATGTTAAGAACGTAAATAAAGGTCAACGATCTTGTAATGTTAAGTAAATCAGTATATTAATGTCGTTTTTTGATTATATCATAGAAATATACTGAGATAAATCACTAAAAATTATTAATTGTATATCGTACAATTTTTAATTATTTATCTATATTTGTTAAGTCAATGTTAACTGAGGATGACACTGATGTAACTACAACATAAATAATACAACTATGAAAACATTCAATATCTTATCAGCATTATTACTAACATTTGGTTTATTTATTAACAACGCGATGGCATCTAAAGTAGATGACGATAAACCATTATTCTCATATAAAGAAGCTAAGGCACTAAATTATGAAGAGGCCATGAAAATGGTAGAATATCCTGCAGTAGGAAAAAATTTAGCAATAGAAGGTACCGTTAAAGTTAGAGTTTATGTAGATGCTGACGGTACAGTTCAAAAATATACAGTAATGGAAGGGTCAGATCATCGATTGGCTTCAGCAGTGGAATCAGCTGTAATGTCTTTAGAATTTGAACCAACAATAGTTATTAATAATACAACAGGAGATGCAGAAGCAGTTCCATCTTGGGTGGTAATTCCATTCAACTTTTCATTGAATTTCTAAATTCTAGAAATATATATTATAATTAAAGAAGAAAGCCTGTCGTACGACAGGCTTTTTTTATTGCTAATAATATAAAGAAGAGGGATTATCTTCTCCTTTTCTTATTTCTTGATTTCGATTTAACGGATCCACCTTTTCCTTTAGTAGAAGGTTTTTTACCAACACTATCTGTTTGTTTAAACTTCTCCTCCCTTTTTTGCTGAGCATGGTATTTAAGAAGGTCTTCTGCCATTTTAGAGTTCCCTGTCTTTCTTAAAGTCTCTCTAATCCAATTATGATTCTCCTTCTTATACCAGAAGAAAAATTTATTCTGATCTTTCTTTCGTCTAGGATCTTTAACTGTTTCTACGGGCTTCAAAGTGTAAGGGTGAACACCAGTGTAATAGATAACCGTAGCCGTAGTCATTGGAGTAGGAGTAAAGTCTTGTACTTGCTCTAATTGGAAACCCATTTCTTTGGTTTCCAAGGCAAGGTTAGCCATATCCTGCATTTCACAACCTGGGTGAGATGAAATAAAATAAGGAATAAGAGGTTGTTTTAAACCATGTTTCTTATTGATCTGATCAAACTTTTGCTTAAACGTATGGAAGTGTTTAAATGAAGGTTTTCTCATGATTCTCAATACAGGATCTGAAGTATGTTCAGGGGCAACTTTTAATCTACCTGGTATATGGCGTGTTACTACTTGTTCCATATATTCAGTTAAACTTTTAGTTTCATCAGATTTGTTGTAATCAGAAACTAATAAGTCATAGCGAATACCACTACTTACAAATGCCTTTTTTATTTCAGGCATTTTATCTACTTTTCTGTAGAGTTGAGTCATCGCTTTATGCGAAGAATCTAGGTTATCACATACAACAGGATGAATACAAGAAGGACTTACACATTTATCACAAATAGATTGGACCTTACCTTTCATTTTGTACATGTTAGCACTTGGTCCTCCTAAATCACTTAGGTATCCTTTAAAATCAGGCATTGTTGTTACATCCTTGATTTCTTTTAAGATTGATTCTTCAGAACGAGAGGCAATCATTTTACCTTGATGTGCGGAAATCGTACAGAAACTACATCCACCGAAACAACCTCTATGCATATTGATCGAGAACTTAATCATCTCAAATGCAGGGATTGGTCCTTTGTTTTTATATTTAGGGTGAGGTAGACGAGTATACGGAAGATCAAAAGAGGCATCAATTTCTTTCTCCTTCATCGTTTTGTAAGGAGGGTTGATAACCAATCTTTGTTCACCAACTTCTTGAGTTAAACGATCGGCATACTGTTTATTTGATTCTCTTTCGATATGCTTAAAATTAGAAGCAAAAGCAATTTTATCTTCTAAACATTTTTCGTGAGAATTCAACTCAATAGTTTTCCAATGTACTCCTTTCGGGATATCGTCTTCTATTGGTTGCAAAACAGCCGTTTGTTGTATTGTTTTTAAAGAGCGCATAGGAACGCCTTTTTTAACCAAACTAATAATCTGTTTAAGTGGTTGTTCTCCCATGCCATATACTAAAATATCAGCACCAGATTCTACCATTATAGAAGGTTTAAGTTGGTCAGACCAATAATCGTAATGTGTTACTCTTCTTAGAGAGGCTTCAATACCTCCAATCAGCACAGGTACCTCAGGGTATAAGTCTTTAAGAATTTTGCTATAGGTAACAGTAGCATAATCAGGTCTAAAGTTAGGTGCCCCATCTGGAGTATAAGCATCATTAGAACGCTTACGTTTTGCAGCTGTATAATGGTTTACCATAGAATCCATACAACCACCAGTAACGCCAAAAAACAGATTCGGTTTACCTAATTTTTTGAAATCTCTTAGATCATCTCTCCAATTGGGTTGTGGAATAATACCAACTTTCAAACCTTCAGCTTCTACAAGCCTTGCTATCACAGCAGCACCAAACGAAGGGTGATCAACATAAGCATCACCAGAAATGATGATGACATCTAAACTATCCCATCCTCTTAGTTCCATCTCTTTTTTAGTGATAGGCAACCAATCAGATAACTTATTTTCCTTTCTTATCATAATTACAATTCTCTAATACCGTCTCTAACTTTATAAGGAAGTTGAGCTGTGACAAACTCAAATATTAAATGATTTGTACAAGTAGCTTTATATCAACAACAAGTAGCCTTAAAAGTTTTGATATGGCAAGTGAACACAAAGTTCGTAAGAAAGAAGTTGAAAATTGGTATTTAGATAGAATTATTTGAACCTTTTCGTTATCCAAGTAGGTAAAACGATAACTCCAATCAATAAATAGGTGTAATAAGTGAATAATCTCCAGAATAAAGCGACAATAATTACAATACCACCGTCATTGAAAAACTCTTTAAAAAATTCTCCAAAGAAGTATTCAGCAGTTCCAGCACTTCCTGGAGTTGGTGAAATTAACATGACAATCCACATGATAATCTGTCTACCAAAAATCAAGAATTGATCAAGTAATTGTCCTTGAGACATCGCAAACAAATCAATATATAAGAAAGCATTAATTAGGCAATTCAACATTGCGTATCTTGAGCACCAAATAAATATGGTAGATAGAATAACTTTTAACCAATAACTAGTAGGATGACCTCTTAATTCTCGAGAAGCAACAATCATTTCATTTCCACTTTTTACAGCTAACCTTCTCCATCTTTTTGTAAATCGAGTAGAAGTCAAAGACCATAAAAACTTCTTAAAAGTTTTAGGTCCGATAAATAGTCCCCAGGCCATAAATGCAGTATAAATAGCAATTAAACTTACACTTACTACAAATATTTGTTTTAACCCGAGAGTGACTCCAAGTAGTTCTGCAGAGTAATTATTGGTAGGGAAAATAGATCCAGGAAATAATAGAATGACGAGTATAGAAGCAAAAACAAAGAATAGGTTATCTAAAATCGCAGTGAGCATTACATAACTCAATGCTTTACCAAAAGAAATCTTTTCTTTGTTCATTATAAAAACAGCCACACTAGTGCCACCAACAACAGAAGGAGTAACTGCAGAAGCAAACTCCCAAAGCATGATGACAAAGAAGCTAGAATTCCAACTTAGATGATTGTTTGTAAGTGTTCTGATTCTATACATATAGCCAGCATCTCTTCCTATTAAAACCACAAAGGATAATAGAATCCACCAAATGTTCATATTACCTAAGCTTTCAAGAATAGTATCTCCATGGAAACTATCATCAGACCAAACCATGTAGGCATAAATAGCAATTCCAATAAACACAGGGATAAGTGTTTTGGTAGGGCTTAAATTTTTAAGCATTTTTTGCTGTTGCGTATCCATAGAAAAGCCGTTTTTGTTGGTTTATGAATTCAAAGTGTGAGAATATGAGACTCGACTAAAGGGCAAAAATACAGTCAAATTTGGAGAATCATCAAGATTATTAGTTTTTTTAAAGATAATGTAAAAGTTTTTGTAAAAGTTTTTCAGGATCGAATGGTTTAGAGGTGAAATCATTAAAGCCTTTGTTTTCAATTCCATGAATATCATCACTAGTAACATCAGCAGTTAAGGCAATTATTGGAAGTTTCTTATAATAGTCTCCATCAAAAGAACGAATTAGTTTTGTGGCTTCAAACCCATTTAAAACAGGCATCTGAAGATCCATTAATACAAGTTGAATAGCTTCTTTATTTTCTTTTATGGCATTGATAGCTTCTTCACCATTTCTAGCAGTGATAATGTTTGCCTGCCATCTATTTAGGAATTCGGTAGCAATTAGAATATTAAATTCATTATCATCTACCAAAAGCACATTGATGTCCTTTAAATCTTTTTGATGATCAAGGACTATTTGTTTACGTTTTTTCTTTGATTTCTTCTCTTGATTATCTGCAATTTGATAAGGAACTCTTGCTATGAATGAAGTCCCTTTACCAATTTCACTTTTTACTTCTAGGCTTCCTTCTAATAAATCGATCAATTTTTTGGTAATACTTAACCCTAAGCCAGATCCTCCAAACCTTCTTGTAGTACTAGAATCTTCTTGAGTAAAGGCTTCAAAAATAGTATCAATTTTTTCTTGAGAAATACCAATACCAGAGTCAACAATTTCGAATTCATAGACCACGGTAGTTTTATTATTAAAAGTACTCCTCACCTTAATTTCTACACCTCCTTTTTCTGTGAACTTTATGGCATTTGAAATTAAATTTAAAAGTATTTGTGATAATCGAGTGGGGTCGCCAACAACAAAATCAACAGGTACTTTTTCTAATTGTAATTGAAGGGTTATATTTTTCTTCTCAGCATTGTCTACATGCATAGAAAGAAGATTATCTAAAGTTTCAGGAATCGAAAATCGGATTGTTTCTAAATGGACTTTATTGGCTTCCAATTTATTAAAATCAAGAATTTCATTAATGAGTCTCAATAAATTGTTAGCTGCAAATTGCATCATATGTAATTTTTTATCTTGATAATCATTTAAATCAGAATCAAATAAAAGATTAATAGAACCAATAATAGAATTCATTGGTGTTCTGATTTCATGACTCATTGTCGATAAAAACTCCATTTTGATGTTGGCTAACCTTTCGGCTTTATCTTTTTCGTCTTTTAATTTTTGCTCTACTTTTTTTCTATGGCTTATATCCATTCCATAGATATTGACATAATTAAACTCTTGAATAGGCCTTACGGTAAAAGAATAATGTTTACCATGGATCACTTGTTCATAGACTTTCATTTCATTAGTATCCAAAGTCTTTTTGAACATGGTAGCATATGCCCATTTTAATTCAATAAAATGAGTAAGAATGGATTCTGATGGTTTGTTATGAAAAATTAGCTCTCCTTCGCTATCAAATCTCATTACAGGGTAGGGGTTTTCTAATGCAAACTTCGACAGCATTACAATTTCCTTACTCTTTTGATTTGACAATTCTATTGCCTTTTCAAGTTTTAGTTGATTAAGACTAGCAATAATTGAATTCTTAAAGTGCTTGAAAACCACACTCATTTTTTTGATAGAATAAGGACTTAATCTAGGGTCATTTTTTATATTTGAATGGTATTGAATTATTCCAAACTTGTCTAATTTGTGAAATAGATAGGTGCCCTCTTTAATGTTGATTGAATTGTGTATAGTATAGTTTTTATCAATTGTCAAACTATAAATATCACCAACGTTTTGAAACCCTAATAAATGATTTACTTTTAGTGTATCAACATTGTTGTTTTCTTGATAGGGGAAATTAAGGATATTAATCCATGATTGGTTATCTATATCTTCATCAAGTTGAATTAATGAAGTCTCTTTAATGCTCGAAGCTTTCATCCAAACAGAAACGTTACTTATACTTTTTCTGTGAATAAAAAGCTTAATGAAATTATTTAAGTTTTCATAAAAGTGTAATGTCTTTCCAGTTTGTAATGACAGTTCGTAAAGAAGCATCATGTCTTGGACCACCTCATTATTTTCACTCTTCGATAGCATTTACGACAATAGTTTTGTTAAAGTATTCTACCATTTGATTCTTCTCAGTGGAAGAAATTTCTCCTAATGATAAGACTCCTATTAACGGTTTTACTTCATTATTAATTTTTAATTTTTCTGTACAGGCATCAATTTCTTTTTGATAATCATTTCCTAGAAATAAATATCTCGAAATACAATCTACCATAAAGACCTGTGGGTTTTTAGCTTGTGAGGCTATGGATGCAGCCGCTTTTTCAGTGGCCTTGATTAGATCTTCTTTTTCGGCTGTCATTATGTATAAAACAGAGTTTTCCATAATGTCACCAATAGATTTGATAGAGCCTTTATTATTTACAAAGATAGGTTCTCTGATAATATCTTCATGACCTTCTTTCATTACCCCAAAAGGATGATTTTTAGAGATTTCGAAAAAAGTTTCTGTATTAAGTGCTTGATTGTCTATGACTTCTTTATAAACTTCAAAGGCATTTCTCCAATTCAATTCGAAAATCCAATTTTTTTCAGTTTTAGTAGCGATTAATGGACCGTATTTTCTCTTCCATCCATGTTGAACACTAGTATTGAATTTTTTCGAAGTAGAGCATAGAATACCGCAGTCCTTATATATTCCATTATTATCAAAAACACATAGTTGCTGTTCTAAACTTAAAGGTCCTGACCCTCCCCCAAAGATGGTGTAATCACTTCCTAATTTAAAATACAAATCCTCAATGATATTTTGGAAATATGGAGACAAACCATCGAACATTAAAAAGATATCTTTCTCGTGGGTATCTTTTAGTGAATTTTTATCAAATGGTTTATTATTGGAAACGATTATAGGTTTATTTTTTGTGTGAATGGGGTAGCAAATAAATCCATCATCGTAAATCGTATTTTTATATATGATTTTTGGAAAGAAACCTCCAAAAAAGGAAATGCCTAAACTATTACAATACTCAATTAATTGAGGAATATGTTGATTATCGTTTTCGGTGATTAGAAATAAATAAACAACGTCAGCCTCTTTAGATTGTAATTTTTGGGTTTTTAATTGATCTTTAAAGTTATCAAATTGATAGTACATAATATTATATTGGTCTATAACTAATATAACTAATTTTTATCAACTTTCTACCTTCGAAGTGGTGTCATCTTCAGCAATTCCTTCATCAAAAACTTTTTGAGCTTCTTTCACCATAGGGTCACGCATATTAGCTACCTTGTGGTATCCTTTATCGCCCCAAATAGTTTGAGCTATTAATATTTTTAACCTGTGCTTTAAGTTTATATTGATGGTTACATCATTATGATTAGGTTTTCTTTTATTTATACCCATCATAACAGCAAACTTTTCTAAATCATTAATAATATTTTTTTCATCTTCAAAAGACTTAATAAAGTGATCTAGGCCATTTTCCATTAAATCAATATAGTGATCATTAGCGTATTCAATTGCATAATCTCTCAAGATGTCTGTATGTTCAAGAGTATAATAATAGATACCCATAGAGGTAGTGTCTAGTGGGATAAAATTATCTGGAATAATTCCTCCTCCGCCATAAACAATTCTATTTTTATCAGTTTTGAATTGAGGCATCTTATCCGTCTTGATACTGTCTTTATTGAATAATTCACCACTTTCATAACGATTAGAAATATCATCTCCATAAGATATTCCTTCTCCATATGGTTTTTGAATACTTCGACCACTAGGTGTGAAGTACCTAGAAATGGTTAATCTTAATAACGAATTGTCTTTTAATCTTAATTGTCTTTGAACTAATCCTTTACCGTAGGTTCTTCGTCCAATAACAACAGCTCTATCATGGTCTTGTAAAGCGCCAGTAACTATTTCAGAAGCAGAAGCACTTCTTTCGTTGACTAATACAGCAATAGGTCCATCGAAATCAGGGTTTCTTTGACTAAATTCTTTTTCTGTAAATTCATTTCCTTTACCTTCAGTGTAAACAATAAGGTCATCTTTAGGTAAAAGGTCATCAACAATTTTTACAGCCTGACCAAGAAATCCACCTCCATTATTTCTTAAATCAATGACTAGGTTTTCCATCCCTTCAGATTTTAAAAACAATAGGGCGTTATGAAATTCATCATAAGTTTTGACAGCAAATTTGCTGATTTTTATATAGCCAGTAACATCATCTATCATATAATGGGCTTCAACAGATGGAGTAGGAACGATGTCTCTTGTAATTGTAAAAGCAAGCAATTCATCTTGCTTTTTCCTTTTTACCTCAATATTTACAGTAGTCCCTTTTTTACCTCTTAATTTTTTGACGATAAATGAGTTATCTATATGTTTTCCAGCTATCGTATCACCATTCACCGTAATTATTTTATCACCTGCTCTAATGCCTATTTTTTTAGAGGGACCGCCAGGCATGACAGACAATACCTTTAAGGTGTCTTCCATCACTCTAAACTCGATACCAACACCTTCAAAACCATCGTCTAATCGGGATGACATAATATCGGCCTCATCTGCAGGAACGTAAACGGTATGGGGGTCTAAGTCTTTTAAAATATGATCAATAGCCTCTTGTGTTAATTCATTAATATCAACACTGTCCACATAATATTTGTCGACATAATTCAATAATCTTTCAAATTTTGTGGCATTTTTATCCACCATTAGTCTATTGGTTTCCGGATTTGGAGCCCTCAAATGCGAACCAATAAGAACACCAAAACCAATAGAAACCCCTATAATTAAGGGCAGCCACGCTTTAGTGTCTACATTTTTTGATGAATTAGAACTGTCTTTTGTCATTTTTTGAAAGTTATACAAAAAGCTACTGGTCGGACAACTTATTAAATACAAAACCTCTTTCTTCTCTTCTATCCTCAAAATCAATTTCAAGGTCTATAAGAAACAGCATTTGTCTCTTATCGATAAGAACAGGTATGTTATTAGTAGTATATTCCACATCACTTTCCTTAGGCTGATCAAAGCCAAGCGTGAACTGAGCGCCTCCACATCCTCCTCCGCCTTTTACGCCAACACGTAGAGAGTATCCTTCAGGAACTTTTTTCTGGGTTAATATTTCTTGAATCTCTTTAGCAGCACGTTCTGTTATGCTAATAGGATTTTCAATTTTCATGGTTTATATAATTTAAATACAAGATTTTATAATTGCAATTCTTAGTCTTCAAAAATGAAGAGAATATTCTGCGAATGTCGTAAAATCTTGAATGTTCACAAATATAAAAACGAAGAAGGAAACCTAATGTTTTTATAATCAGGGGTAAATAAGGTAGTAATGAATACTTTTTTTTTCATTTACTACCTTATTTCGTCAACCATTTGAGTATTTATGCCAGTAACCCTTGTCCCTTGTTTGGTGATTTAGTGTAACTTAACCCGCTTGTTAGCATGCTATTTCCTCTGTCAGCAACACGCTTGTCAGCTCCTCCTTCCTGACGAACAATTTCTTGTAATACCTCTCGTTCATCTATCATAGAAATCTGATGTAGTTGATGCCAACCTTTTTGTTTACACAATGAACTCACAGCATTATTAAACATCTCTCCGGTTTTAACAATCCATTTATTCACTGTCATGTCAATAGCAAAACCTAGTCCCATTGGAGAGTTAATAACATCAGTAATCGGAATATTACTTTGGCTAAATTGTCCTGTATTAATTGATAATTTGATACCCAATGCTGGAGAAGCATACGCTTTTACAGCTTGAATGATTTGTGCTTTAATTAATTCTGGATGGAATGCTGCTCTTAAGAAAGGACCATACATTTGATGATGATTTCTTAATTCTTTTTCAGCCTCAATACCCTTCAGTGTTCCTTTTTTAGGGAATTGAATAATTAATTCACCTTGATGTATATCGTTGTTTCTAGTGGTGTATTCTACATCTATTCCTGCATTTTGAAAGATACTTTTGAATAATTCAGGTTGTATCACTTTCATTCTGGCGAGTAAAGGAGCTAAACCTCTACCACCTCCTGCAAATTGAATAAATCCATAAGAGAAAAAGGCTTTGTCATAAGAATTAATAGCATCAAAATTTCCTTCATGGCTAGATACTACTTTCATTGCTTCTGCCAATACTGTAGAAAGTCCTGCTTCCCTAAATACAGAAATAGGCACTTCATTAGGGAATGATTTTCCAATATATCCAACCCCCTTATAGAATTGATTATAGCCACTGTAAACAAAGTTACTAAACTCAGCTACCTGAGTTTGTCCACTAATTGGGTGAGGAAATTTGAGTGTGTACTGACTATATTCTTTCAAAAATTTATAGGTAACATCATTAGGAACAATTTCCCCATAAGTAAATTTACTTGTACCTAACATTTCTATACGAGCAGCAGATCCAACCCACCAATTTAAACGATATCTATCTTGTAATTTTCTAATTGCAGATAAAGTTTGAGGAATACTTTTACCAGAAATATTAGACGACCCATTGTTTGAGAGTTGTTGAGCATTTTCTTTATGATGCTCCGATAACAACTTCAATTGAATCAAACGAGTTTGAACATTGGCTAAATCTTGAGGGTGTACATTGTAATTACTTCCAATTCTATTATACATCCCTTTAGAAAATAATTGCTGACCATCTAATGTTGATAGTTCATAAATACTCTGACCTTGGGCTTGTTTAATTGGAGTTTGAGGTGCATTACTATTCGTTGATGTCGTTGTTTTCTTTGTAGGTATAAACAATTGCTGCCCTACATAAATTCTCCCTTTAGGGATACGGTTTGCAGCAACTAATGCTTGAGGAGTGACATCAAATTGTTGGGCAATTTTTGATAAATAATCACCTGGTTTTACTGTGTAAACTCTTATTTCATTTTTTGATGTTGTAGAAGTTACTTTAGGTTTAATATTGATCTTTTGAGAAGGTATTTTAAGTACTTGACCCACATAAATAGTAGCCCCAATAGATAAACCATTTGCACTTAAAATTTCGGCTGGCGATAAATCATATTTACGACTAATCGCATACAAAGATTCTCCTCGATTCACTGTATGTGTTTTGCCTGAAGTTTTATCTTCTTTTTTAGGCAGAGGAGGTATAATTGTTTGCTGATCGTTTTTAACCTTTAATTGTTGCCCAATATAAATGGGTTGACTTGCATCAAAACCATTCATTTCTAATAATTTTTGAGGACTTATACCAAATTTTTGAGAAATCTGATATAAAGTATCCCCTTGTAAAACCGTATAGATTGCCGGTGGAGTTTTTTTCTTTACTTCAGAAGTCGATGGGAGAGGAGTTTCATTTACAGACGAATCAGCCTCAGGAATATATAATATCTGACCTATGTAAATAGGACTGTTTTTTGGTAATTGATTTTTATCTAGAAGTTGCTGTGGCGTAATCTCATATTTTTTTGAAATATTATACAGAGAATCACCTTTTGTTACAATATGTTTTTTGATTTCATTTGAAACACTTGAAGTTGTTGTACTCGTTTCATTTTCTTCTAATTCTGGTATATAGAGTTCTTGTCCTATGTAAATTCCAGTACTAGGGTCTAAATCATTTTCTTCGATAATATCAGCAGGGCTAACGTTATAATTTTTAGCAATAGAATATAAAGAATCGCCTTTGGCAACCGTATGTATGACATCATCATCATCACTACTATCACCCTGAAAAGTAGTGTTTTCTTTTACTATTATTATTTGACCAATTTGAAGGGTAGGAATACTATCCCAGTCATTTAAGTCTAACAATTCATCAGTAGATAATTGATGTGTTCTTGCAATACTATATAAAGTATCGCCTGATTTTACAGCATAACTCATTTTTGGATTTATCTTTTTGATTTTCAAAACTATGCACTGATAGCTTATTGAAAATAATCATTTTTATATTCAAACGGATCACTTTGTAACACAATTTAAAAAATCCACTTGATTCCACCCTTACTGCACCTCTTTTTTCTATTTATTTTCTTTAACCTATTAAAAGCAGGTATTTCAATAAAGATAAAAACCCACCCTCTGAGAGAGCAGGTTTATTTTTCTACTGTGTGTTTTGTAAAATAGGAACTATGTCCCTCAATTAGAAATGACGTGAAAGCAAGACCATAAAAATTATGGGATGTCTAAGTCATTAAAAGCAACAAATAATATTTTTTACTCTATATAGAGTATGATAAATAAATGGGTAGGTTGTATTACGTGGGTACCTTATAGTACCCACGTTAATATAATTTGGAAAACAATGATAGTAAAGAGGGTTAGAATAAGGAGTCAGCTATAGATTCACATAGTGAAATATACTTTTCATTTGCTTTAAAAATATAAAATTCAATAGCTTAAGTTATTAGTAGATAGTGTGTAATTTCTTTAAGTTAGTTTCTTTGTTGTTGTTGATATAAGTAACGGGAGGTAATGATTTTTAGTTACAAATATTTGTAAACAATCTTTGTGAAACTTAATTATCTGATCATTTTGACTAAAATTGATACAAAATAATGCGAATATCATGTAATTATATCAAGATGAATATTGTACTATGGTAATAAATATAATTATTTCAAGTATCTAAGGTGAAATTTGAAGAACTTTAAATCTTTTTGATAAAACAGCTTTAGATGGAAATGGTGAGGGCTATTTATACCTAAATAAAAAAGCTTCCCACTGTAAGTGGAAAGCTTTTTTATTGTTATATCAATTATACCCAAAAGTGTTGTGTCATGAAAAAAGACAAGAACCTTATTTCAATTCAACATTTAAAGATAAATTGTATGAAATAAAGTGAACTTTATTTTTTGACAAATTTCGTAAGTATAACAATATGTTGACTATTTACTCTTCCTTCAATATGCTCTGGATTATCATGCACTAAAGAAATATTACGAACAGGTGTCCCTCTTTTTGCAGTAAAATTAGCCCCTTTAACAACAAGGTCTTTTACTAGAACTACAGAATCACCATTTTCCAAGATCGCTCCATTAGCATCTCTGTGGATTACTTTGTTTTCATCGTCTTCAGCTTCACCTGTAGCTTCAGCCCACTTTAATGTTTCTTCATCCAAATAAAGCATATCTAAAAGGTCTTGAGGCCAACCTTCAGACTTTAATCTGTGTAACATTCTCCATGCTAAAACTTGTACAGCTGGATTTTCATTCCACATACTATCATTTAAACATCTCCAATGGTTCGCGTCCATTTTGTCTTTATCCTGAATTTGTTCTTGACAATTCTGGCAAAGATGGGCGTGATCTCCAGCATCAGTAGATGATTTTGGTTCTACTAAAAAAGGGGAAACATTTTCTGTTGAAGCACATAACTCACAAGCTCCATTACTTCTTTTATGTAAATCTTTTTCTAAACTCATAGATGTAGATTGATAATTTAAATGACTTTATCAAAAGTAACTAGATAACAATCATTACAAATGATCGATTTTAAAGGTTACTTTCTGTACAAAAATGCAGAAAATATAATCAGTTTGTATTTTTTGTAAACGAATATTTAAAATCATTCATTAGAAAAAGGATCTGAAAATGCTGGGTTAGTCAAAAAATCATCATCAGTAAGCATTTCTAAAAACGTTAAAATGGCCTGTTTTTCTTTATTAGTTAGATGAAGTTTAATAGGGTCTCCTGGGAAAATAGGTTCATTGCTTCCTTCTCGAATAAAGGCATCGAGAGTGGTGCTTTCTTTTATATGTTCGTCATAATGTTCTAATACATCTTCTAAAGTAGCCAACCTTCCATCATGCATATAAGGAGCTGTAACAGCTATATTTCTTAAACTAGGTGCTTTAAATTTACCTTTATCAAAATCACTTCCAGTAACGTCAGAAAGTCCTATTTTCAAATCATCATTTGTATCGAGTCCATTATTATGAAAGCCTCTGTAGCCTTTATTGTCTCCTGATGTAAGGATATTCAAATGACAGTCACCACAGTTGCCACCTCTTAAATTGATACTTGGTTCGGGATGAGTGAAAAAAAGTTGAATCCCTAAGAGTTCTTCTTCTGTAGGAATATAAGCACCTTTTAAATATTGATCATATTTTGAATTACTTGAAATTAAAGTTCTTTCGAATTGAGCAATGGCTTTCCCTATATTTTCTGAAGTAATAACACCACTACCAAATGCCTTTTCGAATAGGGAAGGATAATTGGGGTCAGCTTGTAATCTCTCGACCACTTCATCTAAGGTCATGTCCATTTCTAGAACATTTTCGATGGGTCCTAAAGCTTGTTCTTCTAAACTTACGGCTCTACCATCCCAAAAGAACTTTCCTTGCCACATTGCATTTACAATAGACATACTACTAAAATCGCCAACACGACCATGAATACCTTCTGCGAGTGCTTTTCCATCAGTAAAAGATAATGCTTGCTGATGACATGTGCCGCATGAAGTTGAACCATCTCTAGACAATTGCTGGTCATAAAATAACATTCTACCTAATTCTACCCCCTTAGTTGTAGTGGGATTGTTTTCTGGTAAAATATATCCAGGTCCAAAATGGGTAGGGATGTTTAGATCAAAAGCAGTGTTTTCATCTTCGATTTGTTGATGATCACATGCTGAAAAGAATAAGATCGTTAGGAAGTAAAGTAAAAGAAAATTTAGTTTCATGAATGATAGATAGGTTTACTTTAATTTAGTGAATCATTTAAAGAATAAAAAGAAATTATTGAACTACCTGAAATTAAGAAAGCATGTATTATGGTCTTACCATTCTTTATCTGATAAAATAAAGATGGTTTATTCATCCTAAAAGGAGAATGTCTCTCATCATCAAAAGGAGATAAATTTGATTATTTTTTGTTAATCAGTTTTAATATTTTGGAATTTATATTCTTAGAGTTTAGAATTGCAACTTAATCATCAAGAACCTTTAGGGTACCAACCGAGCAATGTAGCCACGGTGGTAAAAACGATGTGGTCGATTCTAGACAAAAAAACTAAATCACCCCATTTTTCTTGATGTTCATTGAATTGTATCATACTATAATTAAACATTATGGCAAAGAAAGAACCGTTTCAATTAACATTAGATGAATGCTATCAAGTATTAAAAAATCAATTCGTCACTAATTCTGAGCAAGTAAAGTATAGAAATTTGACCATGCTTCAAGCCGAAAAGCTATTAGGCTTAAGAGGAAAGTCAGATTATTCTGTGCCAAAGTTTTACGGTAATACATTATTAGAAAAAATAAGATCGGAAATTGATAAAAGATTGGTGGGTTAAAAGAGTGATTTCTTTCTGATTTTTCTTTGTTTTTGTGTGTAATTTTGAGATATATTCTGTGCTATTAATTGTATCTGATTTTTCTTTTTCAAATAAATAACTCTCACTCTCAAATAAATTATTTGATTTTCTTTCCTCATTCTTAATATCGCACTTTCAGTCAATCCAGATTTTTGGGTGGTATTAATTAGATGGTGGAAAGTAGAATGATCTTCTTTTAAAATCATTTGTAAAATCTTGTTTTTAGTACAGCCAAAACATTCATTCCACATGATATTAGATAACACAATAGTACCATTTTTATCTATGGTCGACATGATATCGTAGATATTGTGGTCACAAAAAAAACGAGAAGAATCTGAAACATGAAATGCCTTTTCAATATCAATTTTTTCTAGATGCTGAGTGATGACATGGTATAAAGCTGTAGAACAAAGATTTATTTCACTTAAAAGAGTTTTATTATACCCCCCTTTTTTATCAAATAAGCCTATTAAACCTATCATTTTATGATTATTAATGATAGGTATTAAGAGGAAAGAATACCAAGATTTCCCTAATTGAAATTGATGGTCATCATAATTAAAAAAAGCATTTTGTTTTCCATGTACTAATTTTAAATAACGATTAGCCATGGAAGAGGTGTTTAATGGTCCATTACCTAACATTGGAATGGAGTTTTGAAAAGAATTACATTCAATCAGATTTGAAAAATGTATGTGATCTTTTGTGTTCTCAATTAAGCCAATAAATCCATATTTTGAATCTGTGAATGCACAAAGTTGATGAATACTAGCATGTAATATTTCTAGTTCACCATTTGTATTGTTTTTTAATTGATTGATAATGCACTCTCTTAGATCAAGTAGGTTTTCCTTAATAGTAGTCGTGTTAAGGGTCATGAGAAGTCAAATTACAAGTACTGATAATAAATAATATAATAGGTTTAACAGGAAATTAACTGCTTAACACCTATACTACCTCTCAAAGTTTCCGAGCACAGTTGGGTATATGTCATAAAAAGATCAATAAATGAAGTTTAACTCCCATTTACAGGGTTTCTACTTCAATTGTAGACAAATAGACAATGGTATTATACCATTGTAATGATAGACTTATATAAATAAAAAAACGGTTATCTTCTAATAGAGGAAGATAGCCGTTTACTTTGTAGGTGTTGCCTACAGCATATTTTTTATGTAATTTTTTTACGCTTTATTCATTCAATCTAACGTTTTTAGGGCGATTTATTCCATCGTAACCTTTACGTTTTTTTGCTCTTTCAGTTCTTTTTAATCTTACTTCTTCAGATTCTTCTTGAGTAGATTTACTCACACTTAAGATGATTCCGACGGTCATACCTGTAAATAATAGTGAGGTACCACCCATACTTATTAGAGGCAAGGGAAGACCTGTTAATGGAAGTAGACCAGTGACGACACCCATATGAACAAAGGCTTGTAAAATAAGACTGAATGTAAGTCCTGCGGCTAATAAACCACCAAAAGCTTTTTGACTGTTAGCCACAATAGTCATCCCTCTATAAAGTAAAGTGATGTATAACCCAATGATAATTAATGCCCCAATTAATCCATATTCTTCGACAACGATGGCAAAAACAAAATCGGAGTAGGAGTGTGGTAAGAAGTTTCTTTGTGTACTTTCTCCAATTCCTTTTCCAGAAATACCTCCAGTAGAGATAGCAATATAAGATTGTTCTGCTTGATAAGGTATTTCAGTTTCACTCATAAATGATGAAAGACGAGAAACTGCTGTGCCTCCTCTTTGACCGAATTCATATACAAACAACGCTGCTAAACAGCCAATAGCCACAAGCATGAAAAGGTATCTTATTGGAACACGGCCAATAAATAACTGAAGCATTATTGTTAAGAAAAGAAGTGATGCGGTTGAAATATCAGAGACTCCAATAAGACCACATATAATACCAGTCCAGACCAATAAGGGCACAATTGCTTTATTAAATTCACCAATGTCTCTTTGTCTTTTCCATAACATCGAAGCCATATTGGCAATTAATGCAAGTCGTGCTAAATCAGATGGTTGAAAGGTAAAATTAATAAATGGTATTTCAATCCAACGTGATGCACTATTGATTTCAGAGCCAAAAAACCAAGTAAACAATAGTAATGGAATGGAGAGTAGCAATGCATATCTAGAAAGCCTAGAGTAATAGATATAATCAATTTTATGACAAACATAAGCTCCAATCAGACCTACTAATACAAGAGTGGAATGACGTAATAAGTAATGTTCGTTATCTCCTCCAGCCTGCATATATGCTAATGATCCAGTAGCACTATAAACCACTAAAACAGAAAACATGGAAAGGGTAATCATTACCCCCCAGATCATTCGATCTCCTTCTAATTTACTTAATAGTTTTTCCATAATTTATAGGTTTTGAACACTTTCGATAAAGTGATTTCCTCTGTCCATGTAATTTTTGAAAAGATCAAAACTTGCACAAGCCGGAGAAAGTAATACTATATCACCTTGATCAGCATTTTGAGTGGCTAAAGAAATGGCCTCTTTCATACTTTCCGTTTCAAACATTACTTTTTGATCTCCAAATGCGGCTAAAAGTTTTGAATTATCTACTCCAAGACATACAATGGATTTCACTCTTCTTTCTACTGCATCGTGTAACAAACTATAATCATTTCCTTTGTCTGTACCTCCTGCAATCCATATGATTGGAGTATCAAAAGATTGTAATGCAAAGAAAGCAGCTTCAACATTTGTTGCTTTTGAGTCGTTGATATACTTTATCCCATTTACCTCTTTTACAAATTGTAATCGATGAGGTTCACCAATAAAAGAAGGTAATGCCTTTTGAATATCAGATGCATCCACACCTGCAGACAATGCTGCTAAGATGGCTGCACTCATGTTCCATTCATTGTGTGGGCCTTTTAAAGGTAATTGATCAAAAGTGAATGATTGTCCTTTAAATGGAATGGAAAGCTTTTGTTCATGATAAAAAGTATGATCAAAAGGTAGTGCCCAAGGTTTAATATTTATTTTATTGATATGTCTATTAATGTTTTCATCATCTGCACTATGGATAAAAACACCTTTCATAGACATATTTTCTAAGATTCTAAATTTTGATTTAGCATACTGATCAATATCGTAATTATAACGGTCTAAATGATCAGGTGTAATATTTAGAAGGAGAGAAATATCAGGGGCAAAAGTTTCTATATCATCTAATTGGAAGCTGCTAATTTCTAGAACATACCAATCATAATTATTTTGAAGAACTTCTTTTGCAAAACTGATCCCAATATTTCCAGCAAGGCCTACATTAAAACCACTCTCTTTTAGGAGGTGATAAATTAGTTTTGTAGTGGTAGTCTTACCATTAGTACCGGTTATAGCAATTATTTTTGCATCAGTATATTGGTAGGCAAACTCAATCTCAGAATATATTTTAGCATTATTGGATTTTAATTCTTTGATGATAGGTGCAGTATCTGGGATTCCAGGTGACTTGACTACAATTTTAGGATGCTTTGGAGCAAGATCGTGTGAACCTTCTTCAAAGGGAATTCCTTGTTCATTTAATAGCTGTTTCTGATCATCGGCAATTTTACCAAAGTCAGAAACAAATACATCAAAACCTTGTGCCAAACCTAATAGAGCAGCTCCAATACCACTTTCTCCGGCACCAAGTACCAATAACTTATCTTTTGTCAAAACTATCTGATTTTTAAGGTTAAAATGGTTCCAATAGCTAATAGGATACTAACAATCCAAAAGCGAGTAACAATTTTAGGTTCTGGAATTTCTTTCTTTTGATAGTGATGATGAAGGGGTGCCATCAAGAAGACCCTACGACCTTCGCCGTATTTTTTCTTGGTGTATTTAAAATAGAAAACTTGAATAATCACTGATAAGTTTTCTACTAAGAAAACACCACATAAAAGAGGTAACATCAATTCCTTTCTTAATACAATAGCTAAACTAGCGATAACACCTCCTAATGCTAAACTACCCGTATCGCCCATAAATACTTGAGCTGGATAAGCATTAAACCAAAGGAAACCAATACATGCACCTACAAGGGCCGTAGCAAAAATTGCAATTTCTCCGGATTGTGGTATGTACATTATATTGAGATAACTGGAGAATATTATATTACCAGATAAGTAGGCGAAAATGGCGAGAACGGTGGCGACAATAGCCGAAGTTCCGGCAGCTAATCCATCTAAACCATCTGTAATATTAGTGCCATTTGAAACAGCAGTAATAATAAAAATGACTAGAATGATATATAAAATATTTGAGGCTGTTTTATCTGGTAATATCTCTGAGTAATTAATCTCATTATCCTTTAAAAAAGGAATAGTTGTTTCTAATGATCGGATGTCATTATAGTCAACTCCTTTTACATATTCAGAGACAGATTTAGTAGACTTTATGCCTTTTGAAAATTTACGAACAACAACGTCTTCGTTACTTACTAAGGTTAATCCCACCAAAAGACCAAGACCAATCTGACCTAAGATTTTAAACTTACCAGATAATCCATCTTTGTTTTTCTTAATTCTTTTAAGATAATCATCTAAGAATCCAATAGCACCAGTCCATATTAAGGTGATGAGTAGTAATTGAATATAAACATTGGCTAGATTACCAAATAGAAGAACAGGGAAAACGATGGCTCCAATAATAATTATTCCGCCCATTGTTGGAGTTCCGGTCTTTTCCATCTGACCAGCAAGCCCTAAGTTCCTTACAATCTCACCCATTTGCATTTTTTGCAACATCTGAATGATTTTTTTACCAAAAAAGGCAATAAATAGCACAGAGAATATCGTAGTTAACATCGCTCTGAAAGTGATGTATTGGAACAGTCCAGTACCAGCTATATCATAATGCTTGTCTAAATAATTAAATAAATAATAGAGCATATTATATTGTTGTGTGTAATTTTTTAATTATGCATGAAATGCTTTAAATAATTCTTCTTTATCATCAAAGTGATGACGGATGCCGTCAATTTCTTGATAAGTTTCGTGACCTTTACCCGCAAGTAAAATAATATCACGCGGTTCAGCCATTGCTACAGCTTTTAAAATAGCCTCTTTTCTATCTAGAACGACCTCAGTTCTTCTTTCTTGTGTTGGAGAAATGCCATCCATCATTTCTTCAAGAATATCTTCAGGTTTTTCTGTTCTAGGGTTATCAGAGGTTAAAATAACTTTTTCACTTAGCATTGCGGCAGTTTTAGCCATGATAGGACGTTTACTTTTGTCTCTATCGCCTCCACAACCAACAACTGTAATGATATTTTCGCCATCTTCTTTGATGTCTTTGATAGTTTCTAAGACATTCTCGAGAGCATCGGGTGTATGAGCGTAATCTATAATTCCTCTCACATTCTTTTTAGATACAATTTGTTCAAAACGACCTCTGGCAGGGCGTAGTTCTGACAAACATTGTAAAGTTTCAAAAGAATCTTCTTCTAAGCACACTGCAGTAGCATAGGCAGTAAGTATATTGTAAGCATTGAATGAACCAATTAACTGAAACCAAGCTTCTTGGCCATTGATGTCCATTTGTATACCTTCAAAAGTATTATCGATTAATTTGCCTTTGTAATTGGCCATTGTATGTAAACCAAAAGTCACATGTTTTCCTACACAGTTTTGTAGCATCACAGGTCCTCTTTTATCGTCTACATTAACCAAAGCGAAAGCCTTTTTGGGGAGAGTATCAAATAATCGTTTTTTTGCATTAATGTAATCCTTCATCGTACCATGATAATCTAAATGATCATGACTGATATTTGAAAAAATAGCTCCTGTTAAATTGATACCACTTAATCTACCTTGGACAATAGCATGTGAACTTGCTTCCATAAAACAATAGGTACAATTCTTTTTCACCATTTCAGCTAAAAGACGTTGTAATGTAACTGGATCAGGAGTAGTTAACTTTGTAGGGATAACCTCATCATTGATTTTATTTTCAATGGTGGTTAACGCCCCAGTATTGTAGCCAAGTTTAATGAAAAGATTCTGAAGTAAGGTAACTACAGTTGTTTTTCCATTAGTACCAGTAATGGCTATTACTTTAATTTGATCTGAAGGGTTATCATAAAAATTAGAGGCAATCAAACCAGCCACTTGGTGGGTATTATTTACTTGAATATAAGTAACTCCACTGACCAAATTTTCTGGAATTTCTTCTAAAATGATTGATTTAGCGCCTAATTCTATGGCTTTAGGAATAAATTTATGCGCATCCATTTGAGTGCCTTTTATGGCAATGAATGCACTATCGTTAATTAGTTGTCTAGAATCTATCTGAACATCAGATACAGTTTGATTTAAATCTCCTTGTATGAGTTCAAATTCAATTCCTTTTAGCAGTACTTGTATTGATTTACGTTGATTCACGTGGTATATCTTATAAAAGTTTTAAATGTACTTTTGTTCTTCCGTTAATTCGTCCTCCTGGTGAAATTGATTGAGTGGAAACTCTTCCAGAACCAGAAAAGGTAACAGATGCACCTTCTGATTCTACTAAATAAATAGCATCTCTAAGAGTCATTCCTCTCACATCGGGCATTAATCCCTTTTTTACTCTTGCATTCACCCAAGCAATCGTATCACCTTGTACCTGAGTTCTTACCCAGTTAGATGTATTTTTTGAAACTTGTTGAATATCAAAAGCATCAGAAAGTAATATTAAATCGTTATAATTACCTGCTTTAATATATGGGAAAGCGGCTTCATTTTCATTGGTAACATATTCAATGTTTCTTTCAGTAGTTCTGTTATAAACTACCTCAGCAATATCTCTAAACACAGGAGCACAAACATCTCCACCATACTTTTGATTGCCTCTTGGCTCATCAATAGCTACAATCATGGTATATTTAGGTGCCTCAGAAGGAAAGTATCCTACAAAAGAGGTGAAATAACTTTTTGTATATCGACCAGCTTTAAGCTTTTGTGTCGTACCCGTTTTACCAGAAATATTAAAGTCAGTAGTATTGATTTTTTTGGCAGTACCACTAGAAACTACTTTCTTTAACATGCCTTGTAAAGCTTTAATAGAACGTTCACTACCAATACTTTTTCTAATGACTTTCGTGTGATGTTCATCAATTACTTCATTCCCTTGAAGAATACGCTTTACAATATAAGGTTCTATCATTTTACCATCATTAGCGATAGTATTGTAGAAATTTAATATTTGCAGAGGTGATACTTCAACTTCATACCCAATAGAAATCCAAGGTAGTGAGCAACCACTCCAGCTCGGATCGCCAGGTCTACTAATATTAGGTTGTCCTTCACCTTCCATTTGGAAGCCAATTGTAGACGTAAGATTATATTTATCTAAATATCTAAAAAAGCGTTCAGGGTTTTCTCTAAAGTTCTTGAATACTAATTTTGAAATACCAATGTTGGATGATTTTTGAATTACTTCTTCTACAGATATCATCCCAAAACCATTTTGATGTGCATCCGTCATAATACATTCATCATAAAATTGATATTTACCTTCGCCAGTATTGACCGAATCAGTAATATTGATATCAGATTCTTCCAGCACGGCAAGCATAGAAGCTCCTTTAAAAGTCGAACCGGGTTCCATTACACCTTGGATTGCGTAATTGAAATCTTCTACATAATTCCCTTCTTTATTCCTTCCAAGGTTTACAATGGCTTTAATTTCTCCTGTTTGTACTTCCATAAGTAAAACAGTACCGAAATTGGCATCATGTTTTATTAAGGCTTCATGTAAAACTTTATGAGCATGTTCTTCAAACTCCATGTTTAAGGTAGTTTGAATATCAAATCCATTTTTAGCTCTAATCTGAGCTCCATTGTCTAACGGTTTCCATTGGTTTCCGGAAACTCTTTGGAATAAAGCTTCACCATCTGTACCCGCAAGGTCCACATTAAAAGAAAATTCTAATCCACGTCCTGTAAATTTAGCTTCTTCATCCTTTCGAATAAAACCAATTGTTCTTCTTCCGAGGTCATTAAATGGTTTGAAACGTTTCTCTACCTTATCAAAGATAACACCTCCTCGATGTCTACCTTCTCTAAAGATTGGCCATTGCTCAATTATTTTTTTATCCTGATGCTTAATTTGTTTTTGACTCAAGATAAGGTAACGTCTTTTTCGTTTTCTTGAAGTTCGAAGTAGACTATCGTATTGTGCTTTTGTTTTTTCTCTAAAATATATAGATAGATTATAGGCTAAAGAATCAACTCCTTTATCAAAAATACTATCAGGAGAGACCATAGGGTCAAAGGCTAATTTATAGAATGGGATAGAGGTAGCTAAAAGGGAACCATCTTCTGCCATGATATTACCTCTTGTTGCATCAACACGTCTTATCTTAACACGATTGGCATTTCCTGCTTTTTCCCATTTATCATGTTCTACAAATTGTAAATCTGATATTCTTACGACAATAGCTACAGCAATCATCACAATAAATAGGAACGCTATTCTTACTCTTAATAATATGGAATTTCTTATTCCCATAATTTATATTGAATTACTGATCTTCTAATTTTGGAATACTAATAACCACAGGGGCATTTTCTAAAGGAACTAAACCCAAATTTTTGGCTTTATTTTCTATTTGACTTCTCTTACTTTCATTAATGAAATCGTATTTTAAAGTACTATATTCCACTCTCATTTTTTCAACAGATTTTTCTAACCGATTGATTCTTAAATGAGATTTTTCGGCTTGAAAACTATTAGCGATATATAGAATACCAAGAAAAGTAACAAAGACAATTTTTTGAATATATTGACTGTTCTCTTCTTCCTCATCTTGAGAAATAAATTTCCATCTCAAGAATTTTTTATTCCATTTATCAAGAACGGATGGACGCTTCTTTTTCGGTGCTTCTTCTACAACTGTTTTATATGTATTAGCTTTCATTGAAAGGTGAATAAGAGATCCTAAAAAAATAGAAAACGAATTTGGTGAAATTCTTTCATAATTTATCTAAGAAGTATGAAAAAATGGAATTTTTTAAGGAAAAAATGAATTACTGAATTATAAAATCTACTTCACCTATCAAATATCCTTCTGTAAACACTTTAGCATTATATTTTCCACTATTTAAAAAACTGTTATTTTGATAGGAAATAGTAGTACTAGAGCCTTCTTCACTATCAAAAAAGAATACAGATTTTGAGGTGTAAAAAATATTTTCTTTACTTTCAGCTAAGGTAAAGAATTTTGATTCTTTGCTAGAATTATAAATTGTAGCCCCATCCGGGTCTACCAAACAGAGGTAAACATTTCTTTCACCAGAGTGATGTAAAGTATTTTTTGCCAGTTTAAATTCAATAGAAATGGAGTTGACTTTTTTGGCTTTATGTATATTGCCATATGTTTTCTTTCCTTTTGTATCAGAGGAATAACATTGGAAATCAAAAGCAGTTAAACGTTTTGCAACATCCAATTCTTTTTCTAATTCTCCTTGTTGATTTTCTAAAACATTGATTTTACTTTTTAATACCGAACTCTCTTTAATAAGACTTGAGTTGGCAATTAAAAGAGAATCATTGACACGTTTCATATATGAAATGTGTTCATCTTTTTGTTTTAAAATATTCTCATAAACACCAACTTTTGACTTGATGATATGATATCTTTTTGATTGTATAAGTTGCGTAGATCTTAATTCTTTCTTTTCTCTTTCTAAGCTGTCTTTTACATTTTCAAGTACAGAGACATCTTCATTGAGTAATGTCAAGATTTGAATTTGTTTATTTAGCTCTGTCGAAATAGAATCTAATTTTGCATACGTAAGCACAAGTTCAATGTTTTTACTTTGAACTCTATCACTTAAGTGTTTTTCTTCATCAGACCTAAGGTATAATTGTAAAAGATTTAAAGTAAGCAAAGTAATAACTAAGCCAATGACAATTTTACGTCTACTACTTATTGAGCTAAAAAAATTATGACTATTCATATGCTATTTAACGTGCAAAATCACACTAAAATAGCTGTAGAAAAGTGATTTTTCAAATTTATAACTTGAGTTTTATGAAAAAAAGATGCTAAAACTAAGGTTGAGACATTACAGTTCCCAACCAAAGCCTATGGTATATTGATAATCGACTTCTTTACCAGCTTCTGCAGGTTGACTATCGTAGTTTAGATTGTAGCTTCCTTTAACATAAAAGTCATAGGGTAAATCATATTTTAAATTTGCATTAACATCAGCACGCCAACGATCATAAGATGCAAGTGCTCTATAACCTTTTGCTGAAGTTTTGAATGAGAGATCACCAGTATCAAAAAGGTTAAGCTCCATACCAAGGTACCATTCCGCTTCTGACCTATCTGGTGTTTTTGTAAATGTAGAATCTTCAGCATTAAAAACTGGGTCAAAACTTTCCTGCAAGAACGATGCACCAGTAGAGAAACCCCAATAAGCAGTGTTGGTATGTAAAACATATTTACCAAGACCACCTGTTCCTACTAATCGTAAATTAATTGATTGCTCGGTATTGGAAAGGTAACTACCTGATGCAGTGATATAGAAGTCTCTTGGCAAAAAGTAATTTCCTGTTAAAGTTCCTTCATTTCTTTCAATTGCATCAACATTATCTTGAGTTGATTTTAAACTAGAGAGATTTATATCTGTACTCCATCGGTTAGTGGTATATCCAACATAACCATTTGCATTTAATTGAGATAAGTTGTTGGCCTTGGTATAACTGTAACCAACATCTATACTTGCAGATAATTTACTTATGAAAGTAGAATTTACGGATTTAAGATTGACAATCTCATTTCTATTAATTTCAACTAAACCATTGTTTTTAGTATTTAATTGAAAAGCACCATCTTCCGCCATCGATATTTTACCGTCATATCTTTGTCCATCAGTCGTAGTGATCATGAAATTTGTCTCGCCGAATATCTCTTTAATACCACTCCATTCAATTTTAAAATCGGAATCGGAGTAGGGAGTTTCAATTTGTATTACACCTCTGTCCATACTCTTAATTTCACCGACAATTACGTCGCCATTAGTAAGAACAAGTGAATCGATTTGACCAAATGAAAATAAACTGATGAAGATAAAGGCAGCAGTTAAAAGAAGTCTCATTGTAAATGAATTTGATTTTTTTTGGATTATATAATTTTAACAAATATAAAAATACATTATAATGCAACAAAAATCTAGTGCTAAAATTCATTAATATCTATAATTAATGCACCATGTTTTTATGTAGATGCATAAAATGATTGGACTTGGTTATGTCAGTTTCTAATCGTATTTGTGATCTATGGAAGCCACAATGATAGGCTAGATTAATTAATTCTGTTTTGGAGCGGTGAGCTACTTTCCAATTCAATAAAATTTCCATTATGTTTTTGGATGCATTATTAGGACTGAAATTTACTAATATTATTTCGCCTTTATTTTTTTTCCAAGACAAGGCTCTATTTAAATGTTCTTCAAAAGAATGATTATCCAAATAATCAAATATACCCGCAATCCATACAATATCATATTTCTCTTCGGGATGATAATTCATGAATGAATTTTTAAAAAATCGAATATTTGGAAGCCATTTTTGTGTCAAAACTTTGTTGTAGTGTACTGCATTATCATTCCATTCAAGTATATCAACAGTCATTGATTTAGCATATTTTTTTAATGTCGAAGGAAGTAAATGCCCACTATCAGCTGCAATTATTAAGGCATTAATTTTTGACTTTTCTCTTAAAGTGTCCTCTATTGTTTTTTCAAAATATTGTTTTCTAAATCTCAAGGATTTTGCTAACGAAGAATTTTGTAAAAATTGATCCCAGTTCGGGTAATTATCGGAGATGAAATTGGTATGAATACCATCTAAAAATCTGAAATCTTCTGGGTAACCATAAGGTTTTTGAATTAAATGACCAATCAATGAATCATTGATGAAATCATGTGGTAAAAATTGATGTATAAGTTCTAATTCACTTTTATGATTGTTTTTCTGTCTTAAATCAGAGGCAACATTATCTATCAGTGTATTTATTCTATTAAAATCAATATTCGGATTATTTCTGATATCATTATGCAATGTATGGGCAATCTCTTGAATTGAATTATAATTAGGCATATATAAAAATCAATAGTTTAAGTTTTCTACAATAGTATTACACCTTTCATTTTTGTTAAGTTCTTTTGAACTCTTGTTTTAGATTTTTAATAAGTAATAATTTTTAGTTTCTGAAACTTTAATATTCTCATACTAAAATAATTATGATAAATATTTGAACTTTTGATTAAAAAAATATCATTTTTTATTAAATTAGTGAGCATATAGAAAAGTATTATGATTATAGAAAATTATATTATCATCATTTGTATAGGACTTCTTTTTTGTATTGGAAGTGCTGTAATCACCTATTTTATCATAAAAAATAGGTACAATAAAGTGATCTGGGAATGGGAAGATTTAAAAACTAATGAAACTAAAAGGATTAGTGATCATAACCATCTTCAACAACTCAATAAAGAATTAGAGCAAAAATTGAATGGAGTCAATCAATCTTTAGCTGTAATTGAGACAAAATATAAAGAAGAGTCTAATCAATTATTAGAGGTGAAACAATCTGAAAATTTTTATAAAGAAAAATATCAGTTTTTATCACAAGAAGAAGCAAAAAATCAAAAGGCATTAATCATGTTAAATGATAGGTTGAAAGAATTAACGGCCACTTATCATGAAATTTTAGATGCTAATGAAAACTTACTACAAGATAATGTCGAATTGAAGACTCATAATGAACACTTAAGAGAAAAGATAGAAACCCATCAAGAAGAAATAAACCAACTCAATAATAAGTTTAAGCTAGAATTTGAAAACTTGGCAAATAAGATTTTTGAAGAAAAGTCTAACCGATTTGCTGACCAAAACAAAACGAATTTAGATGTTATTCTGAATCCTTTTAAAGAGCAAATTGATCTATTTAAAAAGAAGATAGAAGACTCCTATGGTAAAGAGTCTAATGAAAGACATGCTTTAAAAAGAGAAATAGAACTCCTAAGAAAAATGAACCTTCAAATTTCTGAAGAAGCAAAAAACTTAACAAGGGCACTTAAAGGAGACGTGAAAAAGCAAGGAGATTGGGGTGAAGTAATTTTAGATTCTGTGCTTAGAAAATCTGGATTAAGGCAAGGTTTTGAGTACCATGTACAACCAACATATGCTAATGAAAATGGAGATAAACAAAGACCCGATGTTGTAATTCATTACCCTGGCGATAAACAAGTAATTGTTGATTCTAAAGTGTCTTTAAATGCATATGATCGCTTTGTAAGTGCAGAAGATGTTGAACAGCAGCAAATAGAGGTGAATCTACATGTTAGAGCCATTAAAGCACACATTGATGAGTTAAATCAAAGAGATTATCAAAGTCTACCTACCATAAAAAGCCTTGATTATGTTTTAATGTTTATTCCCATTGAACCTGCTTTTTTAATTGCTTTACAACATGATGAATCATTATGGGATTATGCTTACAATAAGAAAGTAGTAATTGTTGGTCCTACCACTTTAATGTCTACTCTGAAGGTGATTGAAGAGTTGTGGAGAAATGAACATCAACAAAAGAATATTGAAGATGTGATCAAATTAGCTTCTGGTATTTATAATAAAGCAAGGCTGTTTGTTGATACCATGCTTTCTTTACAAAAAAGAATTGGGAACACTAAAGAGGATGTTGATAAAGCGATGAAGCAATTAACAGAAGGAAAGGGTAATATGATTAAGCTTCTGACTGATTTGAAAGAAAAAGGGAATATTAAAACGTCCCACCAACTCCCTGTAGAACTGGTGGAACAAAGTATTGACAATGATGAACAAGTTGAAGGTTTAGAATAGATCCCAATTTCCTTTACTATAATAAGTGGGTAATACCGGATTGTGAACCGTATTGACACTTACTTTAGTACTGTCAAATTCATAAATGGGTTTTCCAAAGGAAGTGATACTATATAAACCTTCTTTATTAAGCCATTTTGTAGGGATATTGCTTAGATCAGCATGTCTTATTTTACTTTTCATTTCATCCGAAGTCATATTTTTTGCTCCTAACACCCAGCCCCATTCTCCTAAAGTTAGAATTTGGTTGTGAAGTGGAATGGTTGAAAAATTAGCTGCACTCATAGTCTTTTCTATACAATAAAAGGCTTCTGACGCATAATAAGGACTACCTGCCTGAGTAACAATTACACCATTGGGTCGGAGCATTCGATGACAAAGTCTAAAAGACTCTAAGGATTGAAGACGACCTAATTCTATCGATTTAGGGTCTGGGAAATCCATCATTATGACATCAAAAAACTGTTTTTCCTGTTCTAAATAAGTAAAAGCATCCATATTGATCACTTTTACTTTTGGATCCTTTAAAGCACCTCCGTTTAATTGATTAAATATTGGGTTTTCTTTAGCTAATTTGGTCATTTCAGGATCTAAATCAATTAAAGTGATACTTTTTACTGATGGGAATTTCAAGGCTTCTCTTGCTAAACAACCGTCGCCTCCACCTAAGATTAATATATCTTGGGGAATTGGTGATAGAGATAAAGCAGGAATTGCCATGGGTTCATGATAAAGCCATTCATCAAAAGTACTTAATTGTAAATGTCCATTGATGTATAGCCAATAATCATTTTTCCATTGTGTTACGACCAACCTTTGATAAGGAGTCTGTTTTTGAAAAACTACTTTGTCTTTATATAAATTTTGCTCTCCATAATTGATGATATCATTGGAGAAAAACATACCAATACCAATCAAAGAAACTACAATTACACCACTGGTTTTAAGTTTGATACTCCATTTATTTTCTAATAAATGATCTAATCTCCATAATAGAAGAATGGCAACGAATACATTGACAAAACCCAAGACAAAAGGTGTATATGTTAATCCTAGAAATGGTAAACCGATGAAAGCAAAGAATAAACCACCGAAAAGACTACCAAAATAGTCTTTTTCCATCACAGAGGAAATATTTACTTTTAATGATTCAAACTGATCATTTAATCTTGTAGCTAGTGGTATTTCAAGCCCTATTAAAAAGCCGATAGATATACTTGTACTATAAATAATTACGCCATCAAGAGGTAATGGGTAAATACTATATTCAGATTTAAAACTGATAAAAGCACTTATACTATAAGCTATGATAGAAGAAAAGGAAACCAATAAGGAGAGGATAAATTCAACAATAATGAATTTCTCCAATAAATTATGCTCAATGTATTTACTGAATCTACTGCCTAGCCCCATTGCAAATAGCATAAAGGATAAGGTCATTGTCCATTGAAAAACAGAATTACCAAGGAAATAAGAGGCTAATGTAGATAATACATATTCAGCGACTATACCTGATAAACCTGTTGCGAATAATGCTAATTTTAATGTATTCGACTTTGAAAGAAAATTTGCCATAAAAAAACACCCTCCAAAGGAGGGTTAATAGTATAAAATCTTAATTTATTTTCCTCCCCTAGAATAGGAACGAGATCTACTTGATGATCCACTTCCATAGCGAGAAGAAGAATTAGTTTTCTTAGAAGAAGAGGCTCTAGACCCTGCAGCATATCTAGCTGGAGATCGAGAAACATTCCTGTTTACAGAATTTTTGAAATTACTTGATGAGCTCATTCTTCTAGAGAAGCTTGGGTTTGCTTTCGCAGCCCCACTAGAATAGGTGCCGTATCGAGGTGATCCAGAAGGACCGCTACCATAATAATTTCTTCCGCGGCTATAATTGCTTCTGTAATCCATGTACCCTGATCTATAAATAGGTCCATAATAACCCATATTAAATATAGACCTCATCATAGCGTATCGACCATAGAACTCCCAAAAACTTGTTCCAGATCTTTGGTCTGTTTTCCAATGTCCATACTGTTCATTACCCACATATCCCGAATAACCAGGAGGAGATACTTGTTTTGATAATTTACCGTCTACTTTAGTAGCTATTTCCATTCCTATATCACCTGAATGTAATTGGAAAAAGCTTTGAGAAACATCATACCATTCCGTTTCTTGAACTTGAGGAACACTATCTGCACCTATCGTTACTATTTTGTACTTATGTTTATAAAAATCTTCTGTAAAAAGGTGCTCTTCAGCATCCATGTCCTGTAAAATGATGGTATAATTATCAACATTGATCATTTCAGTATTAAGCTGATCTACAGGTGATTTTGTGAATTTTTCCTGACTACTGCCACAAGAGAAAAGGACTAAAGTAGATAGGAATGTTATTATTAATTTTTTCATGAAGTAATTTGACTTCTTAGTAATACTTTTGTTTGACACTATTATTTAATATTACGCAATTTAACCTTTTGAGTTGGGTAATATATTAGTGAATTTTCGTGCTGGCTCTACTATTCCTAAAGATGCGTTAAAAGCTTCGTCACCATGTTGTTCAATACATAGTACAAACTTTTCAGACTCATCGTAATAATCCCAACACATATATTCTGTACTCTCATCAGAAGACATACTATGTACATCTCTCCAATAACCTACAGATTTTTCATCTCTAAAAAATTCTTTCCCATTAAATGAAATAGATTTAGGAGGTTTACCTTTTTTTAAGATATCTTCTTCAACATTTTCAGGTAATTTTCCCCAAAGAATACTTTGATTTACAGTTCCTGTAAGTTCATCTTCGTCATCAACTTGTAAAAAAAATGTATCGGTTGCCGATTCTATTTTATATTCGTACGATCTGTCATTATCACCCCAATCATATTCATATTCACCGGTTACCTCAAAGGTTTTCATCTCAAAATCAAAGATGTATCCTAAACGTAAATCTCTTATTGTGATGTTGGTAGGATCGTAACTAGGCTCCTCATCTTCTTTATTTTTTTTCTTGAAAAATCCGAAAGGCATAATTTAATCGTATTTAATGATGTTTTTTCTTTAAAGTTACGATTAATTAATCACATTCCACAATAGAAAACTTATGTCCTTCTATTGCAAGTTGTGTATTGTTAAATTCTGTTTGAGCTTCTTCTAGCAGTTCTGTTAAATCAGCATATCTTGCAGAGAAATGACCAATCAATAATTGTTTGACATTTGCTTCTTTGGCAACAGAACCAGCTTGTTTGGCGGTGGTATGAAAAGTGATGTTTGCTCTTTCTTTATGACGATCCATAAAAGTAGATTCGTGATAAAGTAAGTCTACACCAAATACTTTAGAAATTACACTCTTTGAATATTTAGTATCTGAGCAAAAAGCATAAGATCTAGATTTTCTAGGAGGGAGTGTAACATCCTCGTAATTAATTTTATTTTTATTAAATTCTATGTTCTCACCTCTTTTAAGCGCTCTGAAAGCTTCAAATGGTAAGCCCGAAGGTAATTTTTCTGGTATAATTCGGTATTGTTTTTTCTTTTCTCTAAACAAGAATCCAGTACAAGGTACTCGATGTGTTAATGGAATCGTTTCAACAGTAATCTTTTCATTCTCATAAATAACTTCAGAGAACATTGTAGGGTTATCGTATAAAAAAACTTTATAGTTTAACTCTGTTTTTGAATGTTTGAAACTAGCTAACAATACTTCATCTAATCCCCTAGGACCGTGAATATATAACGGTTCTGTTCTTCTTTGTAGATGCATTGTGGATAATAATCCAGGTAGCCCAAAGAAGTGGTCTCCATGTAAGTGACTTATAAAAATGTGCTCAATTTTATGCAAACTAATTCCCAGGTTTAATAATTGATGCTGTGTAGCTTCGCCACAATCAATTAAAAACTGTTGGTTACCAATTCGAAGGTGTTGAGAAGTCATTTGTCTTCCTTTTGAAGGAATGGCGGCACTAGAGCCTAATATGGTGATTTCGAATGACAAAAATTATACTGAGGGGATAATCTATTAGGATATAAAAGCTCAGACCTCAAAAATTGTGGTCCGAGCTTTTAATTAAATTTTTTTTTGAAGTTTTTAGAGACTAGTTGTCATCTCCACCTTCAATATCTTTTTCAATTTCGTGTAAAAAGATAGCTTCAATAGCTTCTTGTACTGTTGGGTGAAGCTCTAAAACTGATTCTAATTTAGAAATCTTGATCAATTTCATAACGTGCTCGTTTAAGCCAGCTAATACTAACTTACCATTCACTTCAGTAGCTAATCTATTCGCAACTAAAATTGAGCTTAATCCAGATGAGTCAACATATTTTACGTTGCTCAAATCAATAATTAAGTTTTCAGTACCAGATTGGAACATTGTAACAATCTCCGCTTTTAATTGAGGAGCTTTTAATGAATCCAATTTCTCTTCTTCAGGTACTAAAACAGTATATTTTTCGCTTTTATTGACTGAAAATCTCATAATATCTTTATAGTCTGTTATATTTTAGACGTTTTATTAAATGCAAAAATACAAGGATCTTAGTTTTATCCTAATTCATTTTTGATAGAATTGAAAATTTCTTCTTGAATATTAGTATAAGAAGCTTTTTCAAAAGTTTCGCCTGTTATGTTTTCGTAAAGTTCAATATATCTATCAGAAACAGATTTTACAAACTCTTCCGACATAAATGGTTGTTTTTGTCCATCTTTTCCTTGGAAGCCATTTTCAATTAACCATTGTCTTACAAATTCTTTAGAAAGTTGTTTTTGAGGGACGTCATTAGCTTGTCTTTCCTCATAACCTTCTTGGTAGAAATACCTTGATGAGTCAGGCGTGTGTACTTCATCAATTAAATATATTTCGTTGTCAAATTTACCAAATTCATATTTAGTATCTACTAATATTAAACCTCTTTCATTGGCAAATTCTTGACCTTTAGCAAAAAGAGCAAAAGTATACTCTTCTAACTTTTTGTAATCTTCCTCACTAACTACTCCTTGAGAGATGATTTCTTCTCTAGAAATATCTTCATCATGTCCTTCTTTAGCTTTAGTACTAGGGGTAATGATTGGAGTAGGTAAACGGTCGTTTTCTTTAAGACCTTCAGGTAAAGCAACACCACATAGCATTCTTTTACCTGCCTTGTATTCTCTCCAAGCATGACCTGCTAAATAACCTCTAATCACCATCTCAACAGCAAATGCATCACACATTTTACCAACATGCACATTAGGATGAGGAGCTGATTCTAACCAATTAGGAACAATATCAGCAGTCATTTTTAAAAACTTTTCGGCAATTTGGTTAAGTACTTGCCCTTTGTAAGGTATTGCTCTATCTAAAACAACATCAAAGGCTGATATACGGTCTGATGCGACGATGGCAATTTTTTTACCGAAGTAATAAACGTCTCTAACTTTACCTTTGTATACATCCGTTGCGTTCTCGAATGATAGTGATGTACTTTTAATTGCGTCCATATTTTTAAAAAATGATGTACTAAATCTAAGTTTAGAATAAAAATTTGCTGCAAACATACACAGTAAGTTTGATTTATTACAATTTTTTTGCTGAACAATTTCAATCCTTAAAAGAATACCTTCGTATCTTCAATATGACAATAATGTTATACCTGTTAAAAATGTATTATAAAGATTCCTTGAAATAATATGATAATTTATTGATCTTTTGGACTCAAAAAATTATATTTGGAGACAGTTTTTTACTGTACGTTAAGTAATTAAGAAATCAATACTACATATGGATGGGGTGATTTTTTTTGCAATAACTACTTATCGTAACTATTAAATTTTTTTATTCTCATGTTAAATTTAGAAGAAAACGAGTTAAATAAAGTCACAGGGTGCTACACTGGAAAACTTTTTAAAGTAGTAGACGATTTTAAATATGAAGTGGAAGCAAAAACGTCCTTGACTTTTGATGATAGCAACAACTTAAGACTTGAAATATTTATGGATGGTTGTGGTAGTGGAGAAATGAATCTACTTACAAAAGAAGTAAATACAGATGTTTTTGAGGTAAGTTGTGATGATAAGGACGAACACTTATCTGGTAAAATTGATGCTTACAATAAAATGTTAAGCTTTAAAGTAGAAAGTCCTAGAAGCGGTGAAACAGAATTTGTCGGTTGCCTCTAGAACTTTTATTTCTTTGTTATTTTATACCTATTAAATCTTTAGCAGATTGAATAGCACCTTCTGATGGCTGTGCACCACCTATCATTTGTGCAATTTCTTGAATTCTACCATTTTGATCTAATGTTCTTATTTTACTGACCGTAGAATCCCCACCATGGTCTTTATATACATAATAATGTTTTGAACCTAATGCAGCAATTTGTGGTAAGTGACTAATGGTAAATACCTGATGACTTTTTCCCATTTCCTCCATAATGCTACCTACTTTTATAGCAATTTCCCCAGAAATACCTGTGTCAATTTCATCAAAAATAATTGTAGGAAGCGAAGTTTTACTTGCTAAGATGTATTTAATCGCCAACATAAGTCTAGAAAACTCACCACCTGAAGCTACTTCTCTTAAAGCTTGAGGAGCTCTTCCTTTATTGGCTGTAAATAAGACTTCAACCTCGTCAATACCAATGACTGTAGGTTCAGTAACTCTATGATCAATTTCGATTAAACCATTTGGCATACCTAAATCGGCTAAAGTTTTATTCAATTCTTTAGTTAATGGTATAATAGCTTTCTTTCTAGCTTCAGAAAGTGTTTCAGCTATTTCCATTAAAGCTTCATAGGCTGCTTTCTTTTCAGTTTCAGCTTCTAGTAAGGCTTCATCGAAGCTTTCTACTTTGTCTACTTTTGAACGTATAGATTCTCTTTTCTCTATAAGTTCTTGTAAATCTTGTACTCTATGTTTTTGCTGAAGACCATAAACAGTATCTAAAGTTTCTTTAATCATGAAAATACGTTCCTGATCAAAAAACAATGCATCTTCTTCACCTTCAATTTCTGAAATAATATCTCTAAGTTCAATATGACAGCTGTCAAGACGATCACGAATTTCAGATAGCTTTTTAGAATAATCGGTTAATCCGTTTAAATCAGTAATTGATGAATAAATACTACTGTCAGCAGAAAAATCTGAACGGCTTAGGGCTTCTAGAACTGTATTTAATGCTACTTTAATATTTTCAGCATTTTCTAGTTTCTCTAATTCCATCTCCAATTCAGTCTGATCGATATCATCTAAATCGGCATCATCCAATTCTTTAAGTTGGAATTGATTAAATTCAAATTCTTCTTTTATTTGATTGTATTCATCAAGTAGTTGTTGATACGACTGAGCTGTTTTTCTATACTCTTTGTATGCAACAAAAACGTGCTCTACTTTTTTCTCTAATTGCCCGTAAGCATCAACAAGGTTCAATTGATATATATTTGATCCTAACTGAAGAGTGTCATGTTGTGAATGAATATCCATTAGCTTTTCACTAATTTTTTTCATGACATCAAGACGTACAGGTGTATCATTAATAAAAGCCCTTGATTTACCACTAGGAGTAATCTCTCTTCTTAGAATAGTTACTTTTTCATAGTCTAACTCTAAGTCTTTAAAAGTGCTTTTTAATTTATAAGAGGATATATTGAAAGTACCTTCAATGACACATTTTTTATCAGTATCAAAGAGTGCTTTGCTATCTGCTCTTCCACCTTTAAGTAACCCAAGTGCACCGAGCATAATAGATTTACCGGCACCTGTTTCACCAGTGATAATGTTTAACCCTTTATCAGGATCAATTTCTGTATGCTCAATAAGTGCATAGTTTTTTATCAATAGATTCTTTAACATAACGCAGAATATAGTGTGTTGAAGGTATCTTCTTTTTTAATTACGTTTGTACTTTAAGACAATATTCTTGTCATTTCAAAAATGATAAAAAAATCGTCTTTTGCCAAATTTAATAGAAATGTTTAAAAAATGAATAAAAAAATAGCTATTGCATCCAAAAATACCGTAAAAATCAACGCTTCTCTCGAGGGAATGAAGAAAATATTACCAAAAATTAATTTTGAAGTGATTGGTGTTGATGTTTCTTCAGGGGTATCAGATCAGCCAATGAGTAATAATGAAACATGGCAAGGAGCTTTGAATAGAGCAATGAATGCGAAAGCAGAAGTAGTAGATGCAGATTATTGGATCGGCATGGAAGGGGGGATTGATAAAGATGATGATGGGAAAATGTATGCTTTTGCTTGGATGTGTGTTATAGATCAAGATGGTGATATCGGAAAGGGGATGACTGGCTTATTTTATTTACCTCCCAAAGTACAACAATTGGTAGAAGAAGGGATTGAATTAGGGCATGCAAATGATCAAGTATTTAATGAACATGGTTCTAAACAAAAAGGAGGAGCAGTAGGCTCTCTAACTTTTGGTGCTTTAGGTAGAACAGAATATTATGTTCAAGCTTTAATATTAGCAATGATCCCTCTTGCAAATAAAGAGATGTACTTTTAGATCTTATAGAGAATAAAATATTGACTTTTCAAAAGTATGTTCCCGAAGTAGTCCGAAATGCAGTAAATCATTAAGTGTTTTTCGGGCTCTTCGTTCTGAGAAATTGACTAACTGACAGAATTTTTTGAGTGTGATTTTTTCATTTTCATGAAGATACACTAATAATGATTTTTCTTGTCGTGATAATTTTCTTTTGATCGGTCTTAAAGCATTTGTTATTCCTCTTGTTTGTAATCTTTGCTGTCGTTCTGACATAAGTACGCTTTTATCATTGAACCTCACATAAGTTTGCCATTCGCCTTTTTTAGATAAAGCACGATGAGGTTTGAAATCACTATTGGGTATTTTCAACATTAAAACCAATCCATCATCTGTTTCAATTGTAGCGTATTTGATGGCTAAAGGAGGATGAATATTGAACTTGATGATTTCTTCTGATACATATTGTTCTTCAAAAGGATCAATGCCACTAATACTATGGTCATCGTTTACCCCAACTAATAAAATACCACCTTGTGTATTGGCTATTGAAGAGACAGTTTTTGCAAACCGTTCAGGCTTTGTTACTCTTTGTTTGAATTCTAAGTTGCGACTTTCGCCTTTTTGAATGAGCTGTCGTAATTGGTGTTGATTCATCACTTTGAGTTTTTATTACTTTATAAATATAATGATTTTCTTGTGATTTAGCTAAGAATGTGATTCTGTAAGTATTTGATATTTATATTCTTATGTGAAAGTGTGTTTTAATTTTTAGAATGTAAAATGATGTGTCAAATAGGAATGTTGCTTTGATAATCTCCTAATGAATCAAAATTTATTAAGGATAATTTTAATTTACGACAAGAAATTTCATCAATCCCTCTTAAAAGGATTACCTTTGTGTTATCATCAAAAAATTGATAATAAATTGACTGAAAATATTTTCTCAATGACCGCTAAAACATTTTTTGGTTTAGAAGAGGTCTTAAAACAAGAATTGATAAATTTAGGAGCATCAAAAGTAAATGCAGGTAGACGTGTAGTCACTTTTGAAGGCGATCTTGAAATTCTTTATAAAGCAAATTTATATTGTAGAACTGCTTTGAAAATTTTAGTGCCCATAAAAGAATTTAACGCAAGAAACGAAGCGGACTTATATGAGAAAGTAAAAAAGGTCAATTGGGCAAAATATATTGACAAAGATGGAACGTTTGCCGTTGATTCGACAGTTTGGTCGGATACTTTTAGACACTCCAAATATGTTGCTTTAAAAACTAAAGATGCTATCGCTGACCATTTCATGGAAGTGTTCAAGCGAAGACCTGATGTGAAGATCAAAAATCCTGATGTTCAAATTCACATTCATATTTCTAAAAATAGCTGTATTCTTTCTTTAGATAGTTCTGGCGAGGCTTTAAATAGAAGAGGTTATCGTTCGGAACAAAAAGCAGCTCCTTTGAATGAAGTATTGGCTGCAGGATTAATATTATTAACGGGTTGGAAAGGGGATAGACCTTTCTTAGATCCAATGTGTGGTTCTGGGACTATTATTGTAGAAGCAGCAATGATTGCCTCTAATACACCTCCGGGTTTAAAAAGGAAGTTTGCTTTTATGAACTGGTCTAAATATGATAGAAGACTTTGGAATCAAGTTTTCAGAGAGGCCAAAAGAGAAATTAAAGAAATTGAAGTTCCTATTGTTGGTTCTGACATTGATAGAGCATCAATTGAAGTGGCTATGGCAAATGCAGGTCGTTCGGAACTAGATGAAGATCTAAGGATCTCAAAACAAAGTTTCTTCGATAGAAAAGCGATTGGAGAAAACGGAGTGATTGTTTGTAACCCTCCTTATGGTGAACGTATCGGAAAAGATATTGAAGAGCTTTATAAGAAAATGGGAGATAAATTAAAACAAGATTTCTCTGGTTATGATGCTTGGATATTTAGTGGAAACATGGGAGCCTTAAAACATGTAGGTCTACGTCCGAGTAAAAAAATAGAACTATACAATGGCGCCATCGAATGTCGATTGGCTAAATATGAAATGTATAGAGGTAAAAAATAAGATATGAAAAAAGGGAAGTCATTTGACTTCCCTTTCTCTTTATTCAAAAAAATATAGTGATTATTTTCCTTCAATTTGGATCATTTTCACTTTTACATTTTCTTCTTCACTTCCAAAGTCTTTATCTAAAACTTTTATAATCGTTTTCTTTACTTCTTTACCATCTTCAAGGATAACATCAGCTTTGATCACCACATCTTTATTTTCGATGTTTACATCAATAGTCTTAATGTTTTTGATAGGCTGTCCGTATTCTTTCTCAATTTCTTCAGAAATTTCTTTTTCGAACCCATCATCAGAAATAAACATTCCTTTTTTAGGAGTGAATTCTTCCCCTTCGTCAGATTGCCAAGTGAAAGTATTTTCTTCATCAGAGAATTCTATGGTTTTATGGGTATGTTGGTCCATAGTAGCCATAAAAACATCCTTTGTTAATTCAATGGTTTTTTCTTGTTTGATGCCATCATTATTTGTGACGTCAGCTGTAATTTCAAAGTTATTATCATTTACACTAATATCTTTAACTTTAATTTCTACGGCATCATCACCAAAGTTTTTCAATAGCAAATCGTCTTGAGAAGAATTAAGTTCTTTTTTAATCATTACTCTTTTTTCAACTTTCTGATCACAAGAAAAAAGTAATGTGATAGAAAATAGTAGAGTTGAGATAATTCGAATATGTAATGTCATTATGGAAGTCGTTGGTATGATTTTAAAATATCACAGTAAAATTATATATATCAAATAATTGTAAAGCAAAATTACAAAATCCTATTAGTAAAATGCTAATTTTAGGGTTTTTAACCATAAAAAAACATTTGAATAGCAATAAATTACTTCATTCAAATGTTTTTTGAGTTTGTGATTAAACGATAGATATTTTATCAATCGATTTATTCAATATTCCCTGGCTTTCAACATCAAGCCAATTATCCAATAAATCGGCATATATAGATCTGAAATCAACTTTATGAATTAAATCTCCTCTGTGTAAATTGGCTAAATCAGGACCTTCGTTAAAAATTCCTGGTTTTTTGAGCTTCTCACCAATAACAAAAACGTTATTTGCCGCTCCATGATCTGTACCCTTAGACGCATTTTGTTTTACACGTCTACCAAATTCAGAAAAAGTAAGAATAACGGTATCTTTGAAATAATCATTTTTCTTTAAATCCTGAACAAAGGCATAGATACTATCAGAATAATCTTTTAGCAAACGGTTTTGGATATTTTTCTGTCCCGCATGTGTATCAAAACCACCTAGCGATGCATAGTATACTTTTGTATCCATACCAGAAACAATCATCTCAGAAATACTTTTTAAATGTCTTCCTAGATCAGAACTAGGGTAAGCAGCTTTGGAAGAATAGATCTTACTATGGTCAAAAACATATTTTGCAGATTGATGTGCTTCTGCTAGCGTTTTATATAAATAGCCTTGATTGTTTTCATTCAAACTATCATCTATATCAGATAATTCATTAAACTGATCAGATTTTAATTTAAAGTAAAGTGATTTAGCATCTTCTAATGCAAGTCCTTTTATTTGTTGGCCTTTCATTGCCAATGATAAAGTATTATCAAGTTCAATACCTTCTCTTGCTGTTTGACAGTGCGCATCTAAATAACGACCCAACCACCCTGTTTGTAAGTATTCATCACTCCCAGAAGCAGTATGCCAGATATCCATACTTCTAAAATGAGATCGATTCGGGTTAGGGTAACCAACATTATTAATAACAGAAACATACCCCTCTTGATATAAATCAGACAATCCTTTCATTTGCCCATTTAAACCAAGATCCTGATCCATTTTAATGATATCACTTTCTTGTAAAGCTAATTCAGGTCTTGCTTTAAAATAGTTGTCGTCTAAAAAAGGGACAACAGTGTTTAGGCCATCATTACCTCCAGAAAACTGTATTACAACTACCCTTTTTCCTTTATATGGAGTAAAATCTTTTCCCATAGTTTGCTGAAGGAAAAGTGGTGTAAACCATGTGCCTGCCGTTAATAATGAAGCACTTTTAATAAAATCTCTTCTTTTCATGATTAGCAAAGTTGGTATTCAGGTAGTGATAATAATTGTATCATTTGGTTTTTAAAAGAAGACAGTTGGTGTCCTTTTATAAACTCTTTTGCATCATTAGACAGCTCACCTCTTAGCATTAATTCTGCAAGGGTACATTTTTTAGGATCGTCTTGATGCGTTAATTGAGTTTCATTCCAGTCAATTTCACATTGGAATTTTGCCAATTGCTTCATCTTCTTTCTATTCTCATTAGGATTAGTGTCATAATCTTCTTTAAAAGCAATAGGAATCTGACCATTATTTAATAAAACAGAGGGTAGACGAAGCCTCATGGCTAGTCGACTACTGTCTATCCAGGAAGTGTCTCCAGGCCAGCCCGCGACATTAGGCGGGTAATATAATTCTTGACCCAAATTTCTTTGAAGTATGAGCCAAACTTTATCTTTCTTAGGTGATAAATCAAATGATTTTTTTAACCCCACAATTAATTCTATTGGACTTTTAATTTTTGCACCAATAACATCTTTACTATAAAACCATTTTGCATTGAAAATATGATTCATCAGTTGACGGATATCATAATTACTATTATAAAAGACGTCAGTGATTTCCTCCAAATGTTTTTCATTTACATCAGGATGAACAAATTCTTTATATATTTTGGTGGATATGAATTTCGCACATTGTTTCTTTTCTAGGATCATGTCAATCACATCATTCCCATCAAAATTACCTGTTTTACCGAAAATGGTTTTTTCACCAGAATCGTGTTGTTTTTCCTTGAAATGATAAGTACCATCTTTTCGAGTATTCCATCCAGTAAATGCTCTAGCAATTTCTTTTACATCATTTTCAGTGTATTCTTGATCTCTTCCTAGAGTAAAAAGTTCACATAATTCGCGAGCAAAATCTTCGTTGGGAGATTGTCTTTTATTTTGACGAAGATGTAAATACTTAATCATTGCAGAAGATTTGGCTACCTCTACAACTAAAGTTTTAAAATTCCCTAGACAGTTTTCTCTAAGTACATTGGTATATTGAATTGCTTCGTATGGGTTGACAATACGACAAGCAAAGTGACCATGCCAAAAGAGAGACATTTTTTCTACCAAAGGGTCTTTACCTTTCGACATTTGATCCAACCAAAAGATATTAATGTCTCTAGAAAGCTTTCTCATCTCCTTCCTCATGCTCATTCTCTCATCAGCAGAGAGTTTCATGTAGTTGGATTTGAATTCTGGTAAATCAAAGTCTAAAAGCTCTGTTTGTTTAACATTAGTCAGTTGTTTTACCCAATCTTTGCTTTCGATTAATGTGTCTGCTTCTCTTTTATTAATACCAAAACCTGCTCTGGAATATAGGTGTAAGAGCTTTTGATAATCTTTTCTCATATAAGTAGTGCTAAGTAAAAATTCAATTGTTAATTTATGTGTCGACATCAATCTAAGGATTTATTGAATGTTAATGAATTTTTTATGAAAAAATAATTTGGGATTGCTTAGTTGATGGCTATTTTTGAGTATAAATAAAGTTTAGTAGAAAAATTCAATTAGTTTTAGCTAAACTTTATTGTATAATTTTTATTTCAACTACCTCTTTTTAACGATGAGAAGAAACTTTAATGCAGCAGGAACATCAATAGATGAGCTAATTTCTGAAACAGAAAAACAATGTAATTATTTTAAAAGCAAAGTTTCTTCTAATAAACTTGAAGTTGCTATTTTAACTCCTACTAATCTAAAAAGCTTACCTGCCTTGGAAGTGGCTAAAGTAATGGATATCATTACAAAACACTTCTCAGAGGCAGAAATGGATTTTGACTTTGGTGAATGTCAAGGAAACGAGTACTGTATAGAGGTAGCCTGGTAATTAATTAATTTTTAAAAGTCAAATCAACAACAGAATGCCAAAGAAAATTCTGATTATCGATGATGAAAAGAGTATCCGTTACACCTTAAGAGAAATCTTAGAGTTCGAAAACTATGAAGTTGACGAAGCTAAAGATGGCGAAGAAGCGTTGGAGAAATTAGTAGTCAATAACTATGATGTTGCTTTATGTGATGTGAAAATGCCTAAAAAAGATGGTATTGAAGTACTTACTAAAGCAATGGAAATGGGTAAAGCACCTCAGTTTATAATGATATCTGCACATGCAAATATTGATATTGCTGTAGACGCTACTAAAAAAGGTGCCTTTGATTTTATCTCTAAACCCCCAGATTTAAATCGACTGTTACTTGCCGTAAGAAATGCTTTAGATAAAAACTCTCTAGTACAAGAAACTAAAGTCTTAAAAAAGCAAGTAGCTAAAAAATATGACATTATTGGCGAGTCTGAACCTGTTAAGTTAATGAAGGATACTATCGAAAAGGTAGCACCTACAGAAGCTAGAGTTTTAGTAACAGGTCCAAATGGAGCGGGTAAAGAATTAGTGGCTCGTTGGATTCACGGTAAATCACCTCGATCTAAACAACAATTAGTAGAGGTAAACTGTGCTGCTATTCCTTCTGAATTGATTGAGTCGGAATTGTTTGGTCATGAAAAAGGGTCTTTTACTTCTGCCCATAAGCAGCGTATTGGTAAATTTGAACAAGCTAATGAAGGGACGCTGTTCCTTGATGAAATTGGTGATATGAGTTTATCAGCACAGGCAAAAGTTCTTCGTGCTTTACAAGAAAATAGAATCACTAGAGTAGGTGGCGATAAAGAAATTAAGGTGAATGTTCGTGTGGTGGCTGCCACAAACAAAGATCTTAAAGCCATGATTAAATCAGGTGATTTTAGAGAAGATTTATACCATCGTTTAAGTGTGATTGTAATCAAAGTTCCTTCTTTATCAGATAGAAAAGATGATATTCCTTTATTGGTGAAGAAATTTTTGAAAGACATTGCAGGTGAATATGGAAAGCCGGAAACTCAGATCACTGATGATGCTCTTGAAAAATTGAAAGAGCCTGATTGGACAGGTAATATTCGTGAACTAAGAAATGTGGTGGAAAGATTAACCATCATGTCTCCATCAGAAATTACTAATAAAGATGTAGAAATGTTTGCTTTCTTGTAAACATTAATAATACTATAGACACCCCTTTTTACGACAATGTAGAGAGGGGTGTTTTTTTTGCTTACCATTCAGATTTTTTTGATAAAAAACAGCGGTAGGAGTCATTTTACAATCCGTTGCGTACGTTTTAGGGACTAAAATCACCAAATACGTTATCATTTCTTCTTGATAGAGAACGAATAAAATGTAATTTTGTGGCTGTGTTGAAGTGCCCATTATGATTAGGGTACACAACGTAAAGAATTAAAATATAAAAGTATCATAATCATGTTGAAACAAATCAATCCAACATCAACAAACGCTTGGAAAGCTTTGGAAGCACACTTTGAAACAATGAAAGATGTGCAAATGAAGGATCTATTTGATACAGACGCTTCAAGGGCAGAAAAGTTTTCACAAACATTCGAAGATATTTTTGTTGATTACTCTAAAAACATCACAACAGACGAAACAATGAAGTTATTACTTGATCTTGCAAAAGAGACAGGTGTTGCTGAAGGTATTCAAAGTCTGTTTAATGGAGAGCACATTAACGAAACAGAAGATAGAGCAGTATATCACGTTGCATTACGTAACCAATCAAACACTCCAATGAAGGTTGATGGTGAGGATGTAATGGTAGAAGTAAATCACGTACTTCGTCAGATGAAAGAATTCTCTGAGAAAGTTATTTCAGGAGAATGGAAAGGTTTTTCTGGAAAATCTATTACTGACGTTGTAAATATTGGTATTGGTGGATCTGATCTAGGTCCATTTATGGTAACTGAGGCTTTAAAACCTTATGCTACTAATGTAAACGTACATTATGTATCTAACGTAGATGGAACTCATATTTCTGAGACTCTAAAAACTTTAGATCCAGAAACTACAATGTTCATTATTGCTTCTAAGACTTTCACAACTCAAGAAACAATGACGAACGCTAACTCTGCAAGAACTTGGTTCTTAGAGTCAGCAAAAAGCGAAAATCATATCATGATGCACTTCGTTGCTTTATCAACTAACGAAGAAAAAGTACGTGAATTTGGTATCGCACCTGAAAACATGTTCCGTTTCTGGGACTGGGTAGGTGGTCGTTATTCATTATGGTCTGCTATTGGTTTATCAATTGCTTGTAACATCGGTTTTGATAACTTCGAAGAAGTATTGAAAGGTGCTCATGCAATGGATAATCACTTCAAATCAGCTGAATTTGATGAAAATCTTCCTGTGATATTAGCAGTATTGGGTGTTTGGTACAATAACTTCTATGGTGCTGAATCTCATGCTTTACTTCCTTACGATCAATACATGCACCGTTTTGCAGCTTATTTCCAACAAGGAGATATGGAATCTAACGGTAAATGTGTAGATAGAGCAGGCAATCCTATAGACTACCAAACAGGTCCAATTATTTGGGGTGAGCCAGGTACTAATGGTCAGCATGCTTTTTATCAATTGATTCACCAAGGAACAAAAATGATTCCTGCAGATTTTATTGCTCCTGCAGTATCACAAAACCCTATTTCAGATCATCATCCGAAATTATTATCTAACTTCTTTGCTCAAACAGAAGCATTGATGACAGGTAAAACAGAAGAAACTGTGGTAGCTGAATTTAAAGCAGCAGGTAAATCTGATGAAGAGATCGAAAGATTAAAAACATTCAAGGTGTTTGATGGCAACCGTCCTACGAACTCTATCTTGATGAAAAAATTAACTCCTTTCACTTTAGGTGCAATGATCGCTATGTACGAACATAAGATCTTTGTTCAAGGTGTTATATGGAACATCTTCTCTTACGATCAGTGGGGTGTAGAATTAGGTAAGCAATTGGCAAACAAAATTCTTCCTGAATTGCAAAATGAAGAGAAAGTAGTATCACATGATTCTTCAACGAATCAGTTGATCAATAAATATAAAGAAATGAGATAATTCATCTTATTTCAATGGGAACCCGATCAGTAAAATGGTCGGGTTTTTTGTTTTATAATATCAATGGATCTCAACTTTGGAGATATCATTTTATAAATTTATTAAGAGGATTAATCAATTTAGTAATACCAAAAATCCTAAGGCTTTTAATCCTTTGATAAAAATTGTAATTTTAGATGTCAAATTACCTTATATCTATAATTAGCAACTCATTTTGATTCCTATTTTGGAATAAGGTGATCAATGGCATATATCATTACTGGAGGTTATTCATTAATTCAATTATCGAATTAAACGAATAAAAATAAATTCTCATAAGAGAAAATCATCATGTTTAAAAGGGTACAATCCAATATATTTTCTTACTTTTTTTCTGTTGTGATCATTACTTTTTTAGTATTGGTTGTGATTATCAACACAATTATTACTAAAACAGAAAACAAAGCAGTTGAAGAGCGATTACACGATGTAGGCTTAGCATTAAAAGACTTTATACAAAGAGAGTTTGAAGACAAAGAAAAAGCAGCGCTCACTTTATCAAAGACAATTACCGATAAAGATTTACAACCTCTTTATACTACAATGAGAAAACTGGAGGGGAAAGAATTTGATCCAAAAGAACTCCAGAAAAACTTTGATAGAATTTATAGTGAGTATGGTAAAAAGAACAAAGGGAAGTTTAACGGAAAACAGTTAGGTCAATTATTAGTTCAAAATAATTTTGATAAGAATGGTCTTCCTTTTATGCTGTGGCTCAACAATAAGAAAAATTCAAATGAAATAGCTTACAGGACATTCTATTCTTTACAAAAGCAATTAAAACAGTTCTCAGAAATCATGTTGTCTGAAGAAGTGATGATTGTGAATATGGAAAAAGGTAGAATAATAGCTTCTTCCGTCAATCAAGCAGAAATTGGACAGTCAGCTTTTGATTCTCTTTTGTCTGAGAGAGATATTAGAGAAAAACTGTTGATGGTGAATGAGGGGAAACGAAAATACTATTGGATTGATGTTTCAAAATCAAAAATAAATAATGACCATACTAGATGCTATTTAGCCACCAAAGTAGGAGATCAGAAAAAATATGTAATGCTTTATGCATTCAATACTAATCATTGGACTTTTAATAATTCTGTAGAAGAACATTCAACAGATATTTTCTTAACAGGAAAAGATGGGTTAATGCGAACAAACTCTTCTTTGTTTAGAAAAAATTCTTCAGCTGTATTACTAAGAATGTCTCAGGAAGGATATAATCTAGATGATTTAGAGGAGGCTAAAAAGAGGAATTCGGTCATTGGGTTTCAAAAAGTTGATGATGTAATTTTAAAAAACATCCAAAAATTTGAAGATAAAATTGTAGAGGCTAAAAGTGTGAATGGTATTCATGTGTTAGCACATACAACCCAATTAAAGAGAGCTGGCTTAGACTGGTATATGGTGGTAGAATGGAGTAGGGATGTAGCCTTTGCAGAATGGGAGACTTTAAGGGTATTTATCAATAGTGCGATAGCTATTATTGCCATATTTTTCTTATTGGGAATTTTATATGGAGGTAAAAAGCTAACTAAACCTGTATTGGCTTTTAAAGAAGCATTAAAAGATGTTATTGATAATCCTAAACTATTCTTATCAAACAGTCATAAATACCGAAATGTAACATCTGATATGTTACAGCAGTTAGAAATAATTTGTTCAGAAGTAAGTAAACTTTATGAACATAATGATCAACTTAAGAATCAGTTGAAAATGGCGAATATTCATTCTGAAAAAATGAATGCAACCATCGAAAATCAAACGGTAGATAGCAAGAAGTTACATATAGAAAAAGAACAATTTAGTAAGGGATATCTAGAATATAAAAACCTCTATTCACAATACATCACGTCTATCAATAACGTATTAAAAACCACCATTTTTGATGATAATTTTTATCAACTAAATTCTTATGGAGGCTTTATCATCCAAGAGAATAAAAGTGAGATTAGTGGCGACTTTATTTGGGTGCATGAAAGAGAAAGTAGAGCATTTGTAATATTGGCTGATACAGGTAAATATGATCATCAAGCAGCACTTATTAGAGTAGTCTTAAGTGATCTTTTAACCGAAGTGATAAAAGTAAAAAAGGTATCATCGCCAGAAAGAATATTAGAGTTTGTACATAAATCTCTTTATGATCTTATTATTAAAGGAGAAGAGATATTTGATAAAGAATTATGTTTATCTGTTTGTGTTTGGGATAGACAAAAGCAAATGATCGAATATGCAGGAGCAAATCAATCATTGTTTATCACTAGAGATGAAAAATATGATGAGTTCGAAGGTGAGAATTATGGTGTCGGTGGTATTGGAAATGAGGCTCAATTAAAATTTATTACTCACTACATACCTTTAAATAGAGTGAAATCATGTTATCTATACCTATTTACTGATGGCATAATTCAACAAGTAAATCCTTCTGATCAAGAGTTTACCAAAAATAGATTGAAAGAGTTAATTATTGATGTTCAAATTGAAAATATTGAAGCACAACACGAATACATCAATAAAACATTAATAGAATGGAGAGAAAATAAACCTGTCAATGATGATCAAACTTTAATTGGTTTTAAAGTGGTTTAATAATAGAAAGTGCTTTTTGTTAAGTAATGTATTAACACTGAAGTGTTTATTTAACTTTGTACTATATAGATTTTTTAATAAATTAATGTATTATTTTAATTACTTAGATAAGTTACAGCTTTCAATATAAGATTTTAAGCTGTCTGATTTTTTGCTATTCAATTAATTTACTGACTATTATTATGTTAAACGGAAGTTTACGAAGTAGAATACTAACAGCATTTATATCCTTTTCAATACTCTTTACATGTATCTCGTTTATTACTTATAAATACATTAATAGAAGTGAGGATTTGGACCAGGTGAAGGCATGGTTAATTACTATGGAGGTAAGTGTATTAGACTTAATTAAACATGACGCCTCAGATTTATTTAACGATTCAGCACTTCCATTTGTCGGTGATAGGGAAATCGATTCTTTTTTAGAAAATAGGAAAAACAAAATAGATTTAGTTTCCGCAAGTATTGATAAGTTATTAACTGATGAAAAATTAGAAGAATGGGAAATTAGTAATAACCTCTTATTTGTGGATAGTCTTATTGACGGTTATAATACTGCTTTTTACGATTTGGTGAATGCAAAAAGAAAACTAGGGTCAGAAAATTCAGGTTTATATAAAGACTTTCTAGGTAGCGGAGATGCTCTTCTTAGCTTAAAAGGGAGTGTGAATATGTCTTATTATAATAAGATGCAATATTTAGCAGTAAAGTATTTTTTAGAGCCGAAAACATCTTATGTTTTAGAAATTAATAAGCTGGCAGGGGAGTTAAAGTCTAGAATGAAAGGTACTCAAGATGCTCACTTAGTAAACAATGTAGATCAATACCTTTTAGTATTTAATGAAATAGTTTTGATACAATATAGAATTGGTCAAGATAGAAATGGAGGCTTAATAGGGAAATTGTATAATAGGGCTGCTTATATTGAGTCTGAATTTGATTCCTTAAGTACGGGTGTTTCCAATAGATTTGTTGAGTTGATGTGGAAAATTAAATTATCCTATGCTCTTGTTAGTCTTATAGCAATTTTATTTACTATAGTTGTTGGATATAACACTGCCTTAAAAGTATCTACGCCAATTACTGTTTTAGAAGGCAGAACTCGAAAAGTGATTGAAGATGGGTATATGCAAACAGAGAAGAATGTGGACTTTAAATCATTAAGAAAGCCTACAAGTGAAGTTGCTTCATTAGCCAATTCTTTTCAGGAAATGTATGATATGATCCAAAATCAATTTAAGGAATTGGAACAAGGTAATCGTCAGCTTAAGAACTCAAAAAGAGAACTTACTGAAAGTAATAAGATGAAAGATCAGTTTTTCTCTATTATATCACACGATTTAAAAGGTCCTATTAATACCCAAATAGGATTTTTAAAACTGATGATGGAGAGGTCTAATGCTTTCAGCCCAGAAGAAATTACAATTCTATCTAAGGATATGTATTTCTCTATGAAAAACATCATGGGACTTATGGAAAATCTTCTTTCTTGGTCAAGGTCTGCATCCAACTCACTAAAAATTGATAAGAAGCTCAATTCTATCAACAGGATATTATCAAAAAATATTGATCTATTCAGTAGTACTGCCAAAAAGAAAAACATTCAATTAGAATTAGTCGCAGAAGATGAGCTATATAGTTTTATTGATTACAATAGTGTCGATTGCGTGGTGAGAAATATTATTTCTAATGCCTTAAAATTTACTGCAGACGATGGTACTGGTATCATTAAAATAGTAGCCCAAAAAATTGAGAACGAAGTTAAAATTGTGATTTCTGATAATGGGGTGGGTATGAGTAAGGAAAGTTTAGATAAACTGATGAACCCAGAGGTACAGTACTCTACTAAAGGAACTTCAAAGGAAAAAGGGGTAGGGTTAGGTATGATCTTGGTACAAGATTTTACTACAAGAAATAATGGAACACTGGTAGTTGAGTCTATGGAAGGTAAAGGTACCCAATGTATACTTAGGTTTACTTTTGAACCTAAGCATACAGAGGAAGAAATTATAGCACTAACCTAGAGAAGCAGCTCTTTTTATTCTATCATTCATAGCTCTACCAAGACCTTCTTCAGGCATCCATTCTCCAAGTATGAAGGATGGATTTTTTTTATCGATTAAACGAAGTGTTTTGAATAAATTTCTAGCAGCTTCATTTAGATCACCATACTCAGATAAAATAAATTGATTTTCTGATGGAATCTGATCGAAAGTGGATGATAATGATAAAGTAACAAAATTATCATCTTTATGCTCTTCAATTAATTTTTCAATATCACCTAAAAGTAATTGAGCATTAGGAGCATAATGTCTATGCAACATTCCTGGTGCTTTAGGTTGAGAAGAAGACTGAGCATTTACTTCAACCTTTCCAATTACCTTTTCAATTTCTTCAACAGGAATTCCACCTTTTCTATATATTGTAGGTATACCGTTTGGAAAGCCAATAATAGTTGATTCAACCCCTACAAAACAATCGCCTCCATCTAAAATATATTCTATTTTATCGCCTAAACCATCCTGTACGTGTTGTGCAGAAGTAGGACTAATGTAGCCAAACGGATTGGCAGAAGGAGCCGCTACTGGAAAATCTAATTGTGATAAAAGCTTTAATGTTTGTTGATGTTTAGGTACCCTAACCGCCACTGTGTCTAAACCAGAAGTGATTAAATCATGGATTTTATCAGATTTAGGTAAGACCATTGTTAATGAGCCAGGCCAAAAAGCCTCGGCTAATTTTTTTGCTTGCGTAGTAAGTTCTTTGATATATGGTGATAATCTTTCAAGAGAATCACTATGAACAATTAAAGGGTCAAAACTAGGGCGAGCTTTAACTTCAAATATATGGGCAGCAGCTTTTGCGTCTAAGGCATTACCTGCTAAACCATAAACAGTCTCAGTAGGTAGACCAATCAACCCACCTTTATCTAATACTGCTTTCGCTTTTGATATAGAAGAATCGATAATTGCCATTTCTTAATTATCTTTTATTTCTGATTCGTTTTTCTTCGACATTTCCTCATCATAACCTGCAAGAATTTCTTGGAACTGAAATCCTGTAAGTTTGGTGATTCCATTAGTTAAGTACCATAAACCTAAAAACATAAAGGCCATAGACGGTAATGCTATTGCAACAAAACTGATAGACTGTAAATAGGCCAACTCTTCATTAAATGCTTTAGAGTCAGCAGGGCTAACAACAATCATTTTAGCAATAACATAATTCAAGACCATAGAAACTAAAAAAGAACCAGCAACTATAAATGAAGTGTTTCTTAATAGTTTGGCAAACGGACCTTCGTTATTTGTTTCCTTTAGCTTTGATTCAATTTTATTGATATCCATAATCATATCATTATAGATAAACTTATTGACTAAAGGGTATTTTGTAAAAGTAGAGAAGAATATTAATACGGCTATAACAAGAGGCACAAGAGCTTCTTTGATAGCGATATATTCTGGAGGCAGGTTTAGTAACTTCACTCCACCAGTTAAACCAACATTAATTACACCTAAAACAGCAATAATACTTACCTCTTTTCTTACAATAAAATCGTAAAAACTATAAGTGATAGGAAAGGAGATGGCAATAATTACGGCATATAAATCACCTAAATAAGCTTCATCACTAAGTTTTAAAAGAATTAAAACTGGAATAACAATATTAAATACTAAACTCCACAAAGGAGATTCTTTTTTCTTAACAACCTTTACTTCTTGCATATCTATCTATTGAGGTATGAAGTTTGATACTTCTTATTAAATTTGAAGCAGATTTTTACTATCAGACAAACTGAACTATAGTAAGTATAGAATCGTGCTTCCAAACGCACAAAGATACTGATTATTAAATCCCTTAAAAATACAGGCTGTGAATAGACGTCAAATTTTTATTCTTTTATTTAATTTTATTCTAGTGACTACAGGGTTTTCACAAACCTCTTTCCCGAAAGAATTTGATTTAGATGGAGATGAAAGGTTTCCAAGTATTACTTCTGATGGAAACACTTTACTTTTCGCAAGAGAACAGAAGAAAGGTTTTGACTTCTTTTTATCTAATAAGGTAAACGGAAAATTCATGCCACCTACTCAACTTATTTTACCTGATAATATGCCGTATCCAACAAGTCCTGTGATTAGTCACGATGGGAGATGGATATATTTTTCTGCCTATAATAAAGGAAACAACGGTGATATTTACAGAATGAGAAGATGGGGTAGACGATTAGCAAAACCAGAAATTCTTTCTTCTAAAATCAATTCTAGAGGATATGAACTTTTTCCATCACCTACAAAAGATGGTAAAGGGCTTTATTTTTGTCGACTAAAAGATAAATCTGAGCCAACAAATTTGAAATATGCAATTTACTATGCTGCATTTGATAAAAAAGGAAATGTAGAATCAGTAAACATACTGCCTCAGCCTATCAATCTTTATTCTGAAAAAGAACCGAAAATAATGCCCGATGGTAAAACGTTGTTCTTTATGTCTAAAATAAGTGATGACGAAGAAGAATATGAGGTGATGTGTGCAATTAAAAATGAAGACGAATCTTGGGGAGAGCCTTTTCCAATCGATGCTTTAAATGCTCAAAATTATGCTCACCCTCCATGTATGGATGGAACCAATCAAATGGCCTATTTTACTCAAGAAGGTAAATTAGCAATGTTACATTGGGGACATATTTTAAAAACGGATGCACCTCAAGAAGAAATCGCAAAAACAAGAAATAACGATACAGGTGAAGATAATGAAGAACAAACGGAGACTAAAAAGCAAACCACCCGACCAAGTATATCTTCATTCTCTGATTTAGGTTTTGATATTATTGACTTTAAACAACCGCCAGTTTATAGAGCAATAATAATAGGTATCAATGAGTATCAGGATGATAAAATTGCCAATTTGGATCGTCCTGTTGATGACGCTGCTGCCTTTGAAGAAATATTAACCACACATTATACTTTTCCGAAAGAGAATGTTATTTCCCTAAAAAGCCCAACAAGAGAGAAAATCATAGAGACTTTAGATAATGTGATGGAAGTAGCCAAAGAAAATGACCATATTTTAATTTTTTATGCTGGGCATGGACATTGGGACTCTAAAAGAAAGGCAGGGTATTGGTTACCTTCAGACGCTAAAGCTAAAAGTACAGCAAATTGGGTAAGGAACTCTACTATAAAAGAATATATAGCTTCTTATAAAGCTAAGCATGTTTTATTAATATCTGATGCCTGCTTTTCAGGAGGTATTTTTAAAACTAGAGCTGCTTTTACCGATGCACCTAAAGCCATTAATAATCTAGAAAAACTGCCTTCTAGAAAAGCAATGACAAGTGGAACTCTAAAGGAAGTGCCCGATGAAAGTGTTTTTGTAAAGTACCTTCAAAAGAGATTATTAGAAAATACAGAGAAGTATACTAGTGCTAGAGCATTATTTGATAGCTTTAGAGATGCAGTAATGAATAACTCTGAAAATGTTCCTCAATTTGGGGTTATTAATGCTACAGGAGATGAAGGTGGAGATTTTATTTTTGTCAAAAAAGATAAAGTAGAAGCTAAAGAAGTTCAGAACGATACATCAGGTGATTAATCATAAAGTTTGATCTGATATAACTCAAAAGGGCTGAATAGTGATACTACTCAGCCCTTTTTTAATTGTTAAGGGAAGATATATTTCTATACCTTCTTATTTGGTACTACAATAAACAAAACTATTTCCTATCAAACAATAATATTGGTATTATAATATTGATTATTAGGAGATTTGTAATCTGTAATGCCTTTTAATTCGTAAGTTGTTTTACCTTATTGATTCCTTTATCAAATGTTCCAGGTTCGAATTGCTGGTATGCAAAAAAGGCAGCAAATATAATTACACCAATAATTACTAGTCTAATAATTGATTTAGCTACTTTCCAGAATACAATAACAATTGCGATTACAGCGATAAATAAGGTAGAAAGTTGACCTTGACTTAATCCAACAAAAAAATCTTGTATTTGATCAATCATAAAATAATGTAGTTAATACACAGTTTAAAAAAGAAAGTTGATAAAATCTTTATTTAAAAGCAAAAAAAGAGATGAATTAGTGAATAATCATTTACAGGGCCTTTCATTTCTTATTACTTTAATTTTATTCTCAAAACTATTATAAAAGATTTATATAAATTCGTATCTTGATTGCAATAACGAACTAAAAATATAGACTTAATATGTTATCCAAAAAGACTAAATATGCTTTAAAAGCATTAAGGTTTTTGGCTTCAAAATATGGCGAAGGCCCCGTTCTTATTTCTGATATTGCCAAAAGAGAAAATATTTCTCAGAAATTCTTAGAGAGTATCCTTTTGGAATTAAGAAAAGGAAGAGTCCTAAGCAGTAAAAAAGGAAAAGGGGGAGGTTATTATTTAATTAAAGACCCTCAAGAAGTTACTCTATGTGATATTCATAGAATGATTGAAGGCCCTATAGCACCTTTACCATGTGTAAGCCTTAATTATTATGAACCTTGTGATGATTGTGAAGATGAGGTGAATTGTACATTAAAAGCAGTTATGCTAGATGTAAGAGATGCTCAGCTTGAAATTCTCAAGAAGAAAACCATTCTTGATTTACTTCCTGAAAATTATTCGGTTTAAAAATAATGATCATAAAAAAATCACTTCTTTGCCATTAAGGTAAAGAAGTGATTTTTTTTATCTAAAGTATAATACCTACTCTTCCATTGCGTCCATCCTTTGAATTAAAGGAGGGTGAGAGTAATGCATTTTTACATAGCTATCATGCGGGGTAAGATTGCTTAAAGAATCTACCGATAATTTTTTTAATGCTTCTATTAAAGAACTACTTGATGAGGTGTCTTTAGCATATGCATCAGCTTCAAATTCATTCTTTCTAGAGAAAGCATTCACAATAAGACCTGTAACCATAGAAATAGGGCTATAAAGCATAGAAAATGCAATTAAGCTTAAAGGAGATAAGTACCCACCGGTGCTTGATTTCAATAAACTCCCTACCTGACTAAAGGAATCAGCTCCCATAGCTACCAACAATTCTTTAGAATCGATAAATAAGCTTAATAACCAAAGTGTAATGAACATATTTACACCAGAGATAAAAAACATCTGTAATGTGTGTTTTCTCTTGTAGTGACCAACTTCGTGTGCAAGAACTGCAACAATTTCATCTGTTGATAATTTCTCGATCAGCGTATCATAAAGAACAATGTTTTTATTGCCACCTAATCCACTAAAGAATGCGTTGGCTTTTGTCGATCTTTTAGAACCGTCCATTACCATGATTTTACCTAAAGGAAAATCAACACTACTTGCATAATCCTTGATTGCACTTAATAATTCACCTTCTTCTAAAGGAGTTAATTTATTAAACATAGGTAAAATGACATTAGCATAAAACATTGTTGCTCCTAAAGCAAACAACATAAATACCACCCAAGCAATTACCCAATAGGTATCAGGATAGTAGTGGTAAAAGCTGATAAATCCCCATAATAATAAACCTCCAATAATTGCACCTAAGGCATAACCTTTCAGTTTATCAATCAAGAAGGTTTTTACCGTCATTTTATTGAAGCCGTATTTTTCTTCAATTTTAAATGTATTCATCCATTCAAATGGAATCCCAATTACATCAGATATAAGAGCAATTATTGCAAAAAACGCTAATACTTGTGTTGTGTTACTACTAAAATTATCTACGCAGAAGTTATTTATCCATGCATAGCCACCTGTTAGTAACAGTAACATTGTTAATAAATAAGAAGCAGCACTACTGTAAAGACCTAATTGATCTTTCTCTGCTTGATATTTTTGAGATCTTTTATATTCATCTGCATCATACAATCCTTCCAATTTTGAAGGGAGCTTTTTGCTCATTGCTTTAATATTGAGGTGACTAAGTACTCTTTCTAATACAAAATCGCCAGTCAGAATAGCTACAATAACTATTTTTAAAGTTTCTCCGCTCATTGTTTATTATAAAAATTTCATACAAATCTAATAAAACAATACGGACTGCAATATGAAATCAGTTGAAAAGTTATGACTTCTTTCAGAACTTAGGGGTAGTTTTTGTTTGTATAAGTTAGTTATACATCTTTTTGAACAACGAACGACATCAAATTGGAAAAGCAAAAGACCTATAAATGTTTAATTGTTGATGATGAACAATTAGCGAGAAATTTAATTTCAGTATATCTTTCTAAACTTCCATTTTTAGAAGAAGTGGCAGCGTGTGCTTCACCTATTGAGGCGATGCAGGTGATGAGAAATCAAGAAGTAGATATACTACTATTGGATATTCAAATGCCTGAGTTAACGGGGTTAGATTTAGTGAAAAGTTTATCAGATCCTCCAGTAGTCATTTTCACTACGGCTTATTCTGAGTATGCTGTCGATTCATACAATTTAAACGCGATAGATTATCTGTTGAAACCATTTGGTTTGGATCGTTTTATTAAAGCAATAAATAAAGCCATAGAATGGATTGATTTGAAATCCGACAAAGTGGAAGCAATTTCCAAAGAAGAGGTTCTTCTTATTAAAGGGGATCAAAAAACACACAAGGTAAACCCTTCTTCTATAAAGTACATTGAGGGGTTAAAAGAATATGTATCTTATTACCTGAAGAGTAATGAAAGAATAGTCTCTTTATATTCTCTAACCAAACTGGAAAAAGAATTAGAACAATATGAGTTCTTAAGAGTACATAGGTCATATATCATTAATAAAAATGAAGTGACAGCCTTTGAAAAGCATATGGTATGGATTGGTGATAAGGAAATTCCAATTGGAAAAACATATAGAGATAGGATATTTAAAACTTTATCCGAAAAGTAAAAATGATACCTTGTAAGTGCTTACATTCATATAAAAAATGTATCTTCAATAGTTAATTCTAAACATCATCCTTTCAAAGACTTTTTAACTTGAAAAACGCCAAATTCTTTAAAATTTATAGATCTTCTGCAGGGGCAGGGAAAACATTTACTTTAGCTAAAGAATATATCAAACTTGCCCTTCAGTTGGATAAGTTTGATGAAGAATTTAATCCTGATTATTTCCAGCATATTTTGGCAGTAACCTTCACGAATTTGGCAACAGCTGAAATGAAAGAAAGGATACTTTCTCAAATGCTAGTCTTTTCTAAAGCTAATTCTAAACTCGATGATGATATGCTTAAAAGTATTGTCAACGAATTTTATGGTTTTGGTAATGAAGATCCTGATCCCGATGTTCAAAAAAATAAAAATGAACCTGAACTATTTAAACGAATAAAAGAGCGTTCAAAGATTGTGCATCAAAAGATATTACATGGCTATTCTAACTTTTCTGTAAGTACAATTGATGCATTTTCTCAAAAAGTGGCTCAAGCATTTAAACGAGATTTAGACTTTCCATTCAATTTTGAATTAGTCTTAGATGCTCAAAACTTAATAGAAGATGCCATTTATAGTCTGATGGATAAACTGGGCAGGGAAGATCAAAAGGAATTGACTCATGCACTAACACAGTTTTCCATCAAGATGGCGGAAGAAGATAGAAGCTGGAATATTGTACCCAATATTAGTGATTTCGGAAAAGCATTGTTTGATGATAGTCAACGAAAGGTTTTGGAGAAGCTAGGTGTCAATCAAATCAATAATAAAGAATTAACAATTACCGAGTTTTCTGAAATTGCGAATAAGCTTAGGGTAAAGATTTATGATGAAAACCAAAAAATAATATCAGACGCGTATCAAGCAATTGTAGATTCAATGCGTTCAAATAATGTGGCGTTTGATGATCTTTCTAAGCATGTAGGTACCGGAATTCAAAAATTGGATAAAGAGATCAATAGTATTGATTTGAAGCTTTCCAAAACAATGGAGAAGGTGATGGATAGTGGCGATCCTTCATGTTTAGCGACAAAACAGAATTATAAAAAAATGCCAGCAGGGTATGATGCCGTTTACCCAACCATTCAAGAACAAGTTTCTTTGATTGTTGAAACGGTAAAGAAAACAAAATTGATACGTTTAGTGTACGATACCATTTACTTGGTAGCTACTGCTTTGGTGCTTCAAAAGGAATTGGAAGAACAAAAGAAGGAACAAGGTTGGATTCATATTTCGGAGATTGGAGATAACATTAATAAGATAGTAGAAGATGCTCCAATGCCTTACCTCTATGAAAGGTTGGGAGAAAAATACAATCATATATTAATTGATGAATTTCAGGATACCTCAAAAACACAATGGCATAACCTTATTCCTTTAGTTGCAAACGCTTTAACTGAGGATGAAGGGCATGAATGTTTAGTAGTAGGTGATGCAAAACAGTCGATTTATCGATGGAGGGGAGGAAAAGCTGAAATGCTAGTTGAACTACCGAAGTTACCAACAGCTAAAGGTACGGCACTAGAAGAAGAGGAATATGTTTTCGAACAACAGGCTCAGCCATTAAAATTAGGAAAGAACTATAGAAGCTTCCCTAATATTATTGAGTTCAATAATAGTTTATATGAGTTTATTCGTCAAGATACTAACGACGATTTATTGTCGAAGTTTTACCTTGGAGGTGAACAAGAAAAACACAAAAAAGTTGGAGGTCAGGTACGTCTAACTATTTGTCAACAATCAGGAAGTAAAGGTGAGGTAGAAGAAATGAATTTATCGAGAATTCATCAACAAATTCTACACTTGGTCAATGAGGAAGGATATAGTTTTAAGGATATTGCTATTTTGGTAAGAAATAACAGCAATGGTTCTAAAATAGCAGAGTATTTAGTAAAAGAAGATGTTGAAGTGATATCTTCTGAGTCTTTATTAGTGAATTCAGCACCTTCTATTCAATTCATAGTGAATATGATTCGTTTGCTTGTTAGAAGAGCAGATAAGATGTTATTTATGGAGATCATTCGTTTCTTATATTCCCATTATAAGGATATTGAAGCGAATAGATGGGAGCAAAAGAATGTATCACCAACTGAAATAGATGGAGATACTTATATTCAATTGGGTGATCTGATCAAAGAATGTGATCAACAAAAAAAGTTTGAGGAACTCCTAAAAAAAGAGTTTGATATAACTTTTGATCTATCAGTTTTTAGAAGAAAAACACTTTTTGATCAAACAGAATTTTTAGTTCAAACTTTCTCTTTATTCAAAAGAACAACGGAACAATCCTATATGATGAAATTTTTAGGTATTATGCTTGCTCATACACAAAAGCAAGGCAATAGTGCTCAAGAATTTTTAAGTAAGTGGGAAAACCTTCAACAGAAAGAGGCTATTTCAGTACCTGATAATATCGATGCGGTTAGAATTCTTTCTATACACAAATCAAAAGGATTAGAATTTCCGGTGGTTTTATTACCCTATGCCGATTGGTCTTTAACACCAATGGTGAAATCTAGAAAATGGTTTGCTTGGGAAGGGAATAGTGTTGTTCCAGAATTAAGTGCTACGAATCTGCCTTTACAGCAATTCTTAGAAAAAACAGATTTTAAAGAAGGATATGCAGAAGAAGTAAGGGATACTTACATAGATGCAATTAATATGTTATATGTTGCCACTACTAGGGCAAAGAAACATCTACATATTTTTACATCAAAAAACCGTAGTTCTTCTACAAGTATTACTAAACTTCTATTATCGTTTAAAGATTTCGCTCTAAAGCAAAGTAACTTTGATACAAACGAATTAAAATCAACCACCATAGATAATGTTTTATTTGAGGAGTATGAATTCTTTAGTGATGATTGTATCAATAGTTCATCAAAAAAAGAGGATGTAGAGAATAAGATCAAAACAATAATTCATACCGATCAATCAGAATATTTAAGGTTGAAGAGTGGAGCTTTAGAACTAGGAGAAAAAGAAATTCATTTAGAGGAAATCGCTTTAGCAAAAAATAAAGGTGTCATTATCCATAAAGCCTTTGAGAAAATAAGGTTTAAAGAAGATATTGATGAGGCATCTAACTATCTTGAACGAAAAGGCTTAATAGAAGAGCAAGAAGTCTTGGAGTATAAAGACGCTATTCTTAAGATTATCAGTCATCCAGAGGTAGGTAGTTACTTTGATAAAAAATCAGGTTACACGGTCCTAAATGAAACTGAAATTATTTCTCCAAGAAAGGAAGTAATGAAAGCTTCTATTATCGATCGTCCAGATAGATTAATGTACAAAGGTCAAGAGGCAGTTGTGATAGATTATAAAACAGGTAATTATAATGATCAGCATGAAATCCAAATCAAAAGATATGGTACTGCACTAAAGAAAATGGGTTTCAAACAAATTAAATTAATATTATTGTACACAGAAAATAACGAAGTTCATCATGTTAAGTATTAATTCAAAAACTATTCTTGCGTTTATTGTATTATGTTTTACATTTCATGGCTTATTTGCTCAGAAAGGGCAAATGTTCCCCACTATGAAAGCGGAAACAATAAACGATAAAGTGATTACTCTACCAGATCACACAAAAGGGAAAGCAACATTAATAGGTGTTGCTTATTCAAAAAAATCTCAGGAAAACTTAGAGAGTTGGATGCAACCTATTTATTCAACTTTTATAAATCCTCCAAAATCAGATTTATTTGGGTCTACAACTTATAATGTAAACATGCAATTTGTCGCATTAGCAAGAGGAATTGCAAAAGCAGCAGAAAAGACTTTAAAAGGGAACATGAAGAAGAATATTGATAAAAAACTTCACGATAATGTTGCCATAGTTTTAGGAAGTGTAAAAGAATATAAGAAAAAACTGAACCTTGGAGCGAAAGACGATCCATACTTTTTTATATTATCACCAGAAGGGAAAATTTTATTTGTAACAAGTGGTAAATATTCCCCTTCAAAAATGAGTGCAATTGAAGACGCTTTATACGATTATACCGAATAGTTGTTAAAGTTTTAAAAAACTCGCTATAACGCCTAAATGATCATTTATTTTAGTAAGCAGTTTTTTAGATTTGTGGTACTCATGAATATGTCTTGAGTAAAATAGAACTCAAATAGCAAGAATGAAGAAGCTAGATAAGCTATTATTAAAAGCATACATAGGACCTTTTGCATTAACTTCTGCAATTGTTTTATTTATTTTTTGGTCGCAATACATGATCTCAAAATTTGTCTATTTCTTAGGCAAAGATTTAGGATACGACGTATATGCGGAATTGTTTTTTTGGTTTGCATTAGCCTTACTTCCTTTGGCATTACCTTTAGCCGTCTTGTTGGCTTCGTTAATGACCTACGGTAGTTTAGGACAACATTCTGAATTAACAGCAATTAAAGGAGCAGGTATCTCGTTAATTCGAGTTTTAAGACCTGTGTTTTTCTTTACTATCATAGTAACACTATTTCAATTGGTGTACAATGATACAGTTGTACCACATGCCAATTTAAAAGCATATAGTTTACTTTATGATATCAAACAGACTAAACCAACCATGAACCTTAAAGAAGGGGCATTTTACAATGGTTTAGATGGTTATAGTATCAAAGTCTCGAAAAAAGACGAAGATGGTATTGGTATTCATGATGTGATTATTTATAAGCACGAAGGTCATAGAGGAAATAAAGAAGTCATCTTGGCAAACCACGGTAAAATGGAATTGATCAATGATGAAACTTTCTTAATGTTGACTTTATTTGAAGGGAATGCTTATAGTGAAGTAGAAGACAAAAAGTCAAAAGCCGATATTCAATATGTTCACTCAGAGTTTGATTCATCAATTTTCTATTTCTCAATGGAATCTTATGCGATGAATGAAACAAGAGAAGACTTATTCATGGGGCATAACTTGATGAAAAATAGTAGTCAATTGAAAGTGGAACAAGATTCTTTAGAAAAAGCAATGGTAGATTATAGTGCCATGCTAGCTAAGAATGGTGCTACACAATTCTACTATAGAAATACGTCTGCTAAAGGTGAACACAACGCAGATAAATTTACAAAAAAGAAGTTTGATCCAGAATCAAAACAGAATAAGCTAAGAATTGCTTCTTCAGCTTACAATAGTGCTTCAAGTTTCTATAATGTTTTGAAATCAAACGCATCAAGACACGCAAATCAATTAAAAGAGGATGTGAAGTACACTATTGATGTACATAAAAAGATCTCAACAGCAATTGCAATATTATTGATGTTCATGATCGGAGCACCTCTAGGAGCTATTATTAAAAAAGGTGGACTTGGTGTACCTGTTTTAGTATCTGTATTTTTCTTTGTAATTTATTATATCATTACAATTACAGGAGAAAAAATGGCGAAAGAGCTTTTAATTGATCCTATTCTTGGTACTTGGCTGTCAAATATTTTCTTATTGGTATTTGGACTATTCTTCACTTACCAAGCTAAAAATGATGTGAAACTTTTTGATACTGATTACTACGCTGTAGTATTCAAGAATATGTTCAAAAAGTAGATATAAATTTATTACCTTAATAACCCTATGTGACATTTGCTTACATAGGGTTTTCTCTTCTATATTGATTACGAATAAAATTAATGGAAATTAATGAATAAAATTATAATAGCACTTGACGGTCACGCAGGATGCGGAAAATCAACTACTGCAAAATCAGTAGCAAAAGAATTAAACTATGTATTTATTGATACAGGAGCCATGTATAGGGCAGTTACTTATTCTTTTTTAGAAAATGATATAGATTTTGCAGACCCCACAGAAGTGTCAAAGGCGTTAGATGCTATTTCATTAAAATTTGTATTTAATCCTGAAAAAGGTCTTGGCGAAATCCATCTTAATGATGTTAACGTTGAACCTTTTATTAGAAACATGAATATCACCCGTAGAGTGAGTGATGTTGCTGCTATCAAAGAAGTAAGACAGTTCTGTGTTATCGAACAGCAGAAGATGGGTAAGGACAAAGGTATCGTAATGGATGGGAGAGATATCGGTACAGTCGTTTTTCCAACTGCCGAATTAAAAGTCTTTATGACAGCGGATGTAGAAGTAAGAGCAAAGCGCAGATTAAAGGAAATGGAAGATAAGGGAGAGAAAACGAATTTAAGCGATGTGATTGCTGATATTGAAAATAGAGACTATTTAGATTCTACTCGTAAAGAAAGCCCACTTAAGAAAGCCGAAGATGCTGTAGTGGTCGATACATCTGGATTAACTATTAAAGAGCAAGTGGCTAGTATTTTAAATCTGGCAAAGAAAAAGATAGAATTATCTTAATCATTCTATCAATAGACATATACCAAAAGAGGCTATCAAATAAATGATAGCCTCTTTTTTATATATTGGTAAAATAGCGATTAGTTAGCCGCTACTTCTTTTTTCTTTGTTGAGAAAAGAGTTGGCTTGATTACTAAGCCCATCCAGCCCCAATTATTGAATTTACCTGAATCGCCACCTGCGTTTGCAGCTGTAGCATATTGCATAGATTCAGTAGCAAACATTGCTGACCAACCACCTTGAATTGAGATGTATTCGTTGAACTTGTAATTTGCATTTAAATCAAGTTCAGTACCTAAGTTACTGTCAACTTTTACTCCTTGTCCGTCAGAAATTTCTGCACCCGACATGAATGAATGAATTCTACCATAGAATTTCCACTCTTCCATTTTATAAGTAGCACCTAAGTAAATATCAGTTAAACCACCTTTAGGGTTTCTACCACCAACATAGAAATAGTCCATATGACCATTGAATTTGTGGTTAGTACCAAAGTAAGGGTTAAACGAGTTGTTTACATCAGCATCCGCATCGTAAGAAGTACCAGAAAGAAGTTCACCACCTAAAGTGAATGATAAAGCATCGTTAGCCGAGAATAAAACTTCAACCAATGCGTTATAAGCACTAAGGTTTTTTTGAGTTTGTGCATTTGCAATATCAACTCCAGTTTTACCCATTTGGTAATAGAAAGCAGCGTTAACACCAATTTTACCAGGTCTAAATTCAGCTCTAGCACCTAAAGTTTGTTGGTATACTGTTTCAAAATCTGTTCTATTATTAGTAGCAGGATCTTTATCGTTCTCAAGACCTAAGTTCATTGCTAAAGCAGAAAGCTTTACATTTTCGCTTAAATCTTTGTGGAACCATAAGTATTGCATTGATTTATATGAGTTTCTTTGGTTTTGCTCATAAAATAGAGTTTCTCCTGTTGTAGCAATTGAAATACCACCATGTAATTTAAAGTTACCTTCATACTTTAATACTAAGGCATCATGGCTTCTCGCTTGCTGCGCCCAATCTACAGAACCAAAAATACGGTGATCATCATAAACTAATTCTTGACGACCTACTTTTGCTGAAAATACATCAGAAAACAACAATTCACCCCAAGCTTCATGGACATGGAAGTTTCCTACATCTTTGTTAGCGAAGTGATTGATCTCACCCCAAGTTCTAACGTCTTGCATTGAGAAACCCATTCTGAACTTTTCGCTTTTATCATTGAAAAGAAAACGGATTCTTGCACGTTGGGAAACCATATCAGCAGCACGGTCCATTGCACCATCAGTTGGTCTTAATGCACCAAAGCCATTTCTATGTTCATAACGAGGTTTTAGCTGAGCATCAATCGTAAAATCCTGTGCATAAGCACCACTAAATAAGGTGAGTAGCGTAATTACTGAGAGTAATTTTTTTAGCATAATTAAAGATAAATAAAAGTTAAAATCTAATTTTATTAATAATAAAATTACTTAATTTTTTTTCGAATGCAATAATAATGAGGAGACGGAAGTTAATTTATGTTTATTGTTATCTTTTTTGGGTGACTTATATCATTAAAAGTCAATTTTTTTGAATATAGTATTACAAATCGAAATCTAAAAGCTAAATTTTAGAATACAAAACACATTATTGATATAAATATTCAGAATTAAACACTACTGTTAGATGAGTAATAAAAAAGACGACTTGAATTTATCAAGACGTGATTTCCTAAAACTAACGGGTGGTACTGTCGCTGTTGGTGGTGCTGCTTTAAGTGGATGGGGACTTACTGAACTTATTGTTGATGAAGGACCTGTTAAATCTTGGCACAAATCTGTTTGTCGTTATTGCGGTACAGGTTGTGGAGTGATGTTAGGAATGAACAAAGATAAACTTGTTCGAGTAAGAGGAGATCAGGAGGCACACAATAAGGGAGTTATCTGTATTAAAGGGTCGATGTTGGACAAAGTAATGAAAAGTCCAGAACGTCTAAAAGTACCTAAGATTAAGAAAAACGGAAAATTAGTAGAATCTACTTGGGAAGAAGCAATGGAGCTAATGACCAAGAAGTTCAAAGAGTCTTTAGAAAAGAGTGGACCAACTAGTATTGGCTTCTACGGTTCAGGACAATTACTAATTGAAGAATCTTATACAGCCAATAAGCTTTTCAAAGCTGGTTTTAAATCAAATAACGTTGATGGTAATCCAAGACTTTGTATGGCATCTGCAGCAGTAGGTTATACTCAAACTTTTGGTAAGGATGAACCTCCAGGAGCATATGAAGATATTGATCATGCAGAAACATTTTTCTTAATTGGATCAAACGCTTATGAATGCCACCCTCCTTTATGGGAGCGTATCATGTTGCGTAAAAAGGCCAATCCAAATGTAAAAATTATTGTAGTAGATCCTCGTAAAACGAAAACAGCTGATCATGCAGATGTTTATGTACCAGTTTTACCAGGTAAAGATATGTTACTTCTTAACTCAATGTGCTGTGTAATTGCAGAATTAGGGTTATTAGATGAAGAATTTATCAGTAAGTATGTCAGCTTCAATGATGGTAAAAAAGGAATTTCAATAGAAGAATATAAGAATTTCCTTAAAGATTATCGTCCAGAAAAAGTAGCGGATGAATTGGGTATTACTCCTCGTCAAATTAGAGAAGTTGCTTATCAGTTTGCTTCTTCTAAAGCTACGATGTCTTTATGGACCATGGGTATTAACCAAAGAGTGCAAGGAGTATTCTTAAATAATACATTGAATTCACTTCACTTAATTACAGGTCAAATCTGTAAGCCGGGTGCAACTCCGTTGTCTCTAACGGGTCAATCTAATGCATGTGGTGGTGTTCGTGATACTGGTTCATTAGCTCATTTACTTCCAAATGGTCGTTTGATTGCTAAAGAACAGCATAGAAACGAAATGGAGGAGCTATGGAAGGTACCAAAAGGAACTATTGCTCCAAAACCAGGTAGACATGCGTTAGCTATGTTTGATGGTATGGTAACAGGTGATGTAGAAACAGCATTAATTATGTGTTCAAACCCTGCTCAATCACTACCGAATAATAGGTATTACAGAGAGGGTATGGAAAAAGCATTTTTAGTAGTTGCTGAAATCTTTGAAGATACAGAAACAGCTAAATTTGCAGATATATTATTACCTGCCGCACTTTATATCGAAAAAGAAGGGGTATACGGTCAAACAGAAAGAAGATATCAAATTATTGATAAATTGAGAGAGCCTGTAGGACAAGCTCGTTCTGATTTTGATATTCTTGTTGACTTCGCCAATAGAATGGGGCAAGGCAATCTGATTACTTATAAAACACCGACAGAATGTTGGGATGAGTATAGAATTATTTCTAAATCTTCGAAATATGATTTCTCTGGTATTACACGAGAAAGATTGAGAAAAGAAAGAGGTATACAATGGCCATGTCCTACAGAAGATCATCCGGGTACTGTAAGAAGGTATATCAAAGGTGATCCTTTTGCAGATAAACATATTGATGCTAATCATAAGGTGCATTTTTATGGCAAGCCTGATGGTAAAGCAGTTGTATTTGCTAGACCTTATGTTCCAGGTAAAGAAGATGTTTCTAAAGAGAAACCATTATTCTTAACTACAGGACGTGTAGTCTCACAATGGCATACAGGAACAATGACTTACAGAGTACCAGAATTACATCGTTCTGCTGGTCCTGGTAGATTTGTCTTCCATCCAAGTGATGCAGGTCCTCACGGGTTGAAAAAAGGTGATCGTATTGAAGTAGAAAGTTCTAGAGGCAAAATGGAAGGTATCGTTGATATATCAAGAGATCACGAAACGCCAGGAGTTGTTTTTGCAGCTTTCTATGACCAAAAGTTTTTAGTAAACAATGTAGTTTCTGATGATCATGATCCTATTTCTAAGGAGCCTGATTATAAGGTGACTGCAATCAGTGTTAAAAAATTAAGTTAAACTTCGTCGATCAATGGAAACAATTTTAGATATTTTAGCAGTAGTGATCCTAATCGTTGAAGTGATCCTACTTTATAAACTGAGACAAAATAGGTTTCAAGAGAAACTTACGGGAGGGGTGAGAGCAATGGTTCTTGTAGCCATTATCTTATTTCCGGTTTTAGCAGTAATGTTAGGTAACTATCATGTATTTGTTACTACTAAAGAATCAACTGCATGTCAAAGTTGTCACGTAATGGCTCCAATGGCTAACGATATGATGTTTGATACTAAATCTCAAACATTGGCCGCTAGACACTACCAAAATGGATGGATTGCCGAACACGAGTGTTATAGCTGTCATGCTGATTATGGGTTCCAAGGAACTATGAAGGCTAAATTAGACGGTTATAGACACTTGATGAGATATGTAACAAAAACATATGAAGAACCTATCCGTTATAGAGGAGAGTTTAATTCAATGAACTGTTACGGATGTCACGAAGGTTCAAGAACGTTCGAGGCAGTAGAAGAGCATCAGCCTGTAGTTGAAAACTTGAAGAGTGATGACGCATCAATTTCTTGTTTAAACTGTCACGGTAGAGCTCATCCAGAGCCATCTCGTAGAACTCCGGGTCATGAAGACTACAAATGGTTATCTAACCCTAAGAACAAAGAGATCTCAGTAAAAGACGCAAACGAAGTGAAGGAATATATTTCCAACCTTGCAGTATCAAAAAAATAATTAAATTATGAGAAAAGTATTTATTGAAGCGATGCTAGTGATTATAGGTTTGGCTATTTCCATTCCTTACATCATTAATCCAGGACCTATATTAATGTTTTTGTTTGTTTTTGTGGCACAACCATGTATAGCTGTTGCAGTAATGCTAGTTTTATGGGAAGTATATAAAGACTTGACAAAATCAAATCTTCTTTAATAGTACTCTATTTTAGAGGTAAATATTATTGGCCTTACTTGTAAAAAGAGTAAGGCCTTTTTTCATCTAATTTGAAGATAATTATGGAAACGATTATTAATGTTTGACCTTTTTATTGGATGATGAATGAATTTTTCAATTCATAAGCCATATTTCTTAATTCTTAATTATCTTAGCAACATATGCTAACAGATAAGTTTAACCGACAAATAAAGTATGTACGATTAGCAGTGACTGATCGTTGTAATTTGAGATGTACCTATTGTATGCCCGAGCATATGAAATTTGTACAGAAGAATAAGCTATTGACCTTTGAAGAATTGTTGAGGTTGGTGACTATTCTTGCTCAAAACGGGGTAGAAAAAGTGAGGATTACTGGAGGAGAACCATTTGTTAGAAGTGGATTAATGCACTTTTTAGAAGAACTAGTAAAAATTGAAGGAATTAAAAAAGTTGGTATTACTTCCAATGGGGTTCTGCTAGAAGAGCATCTTGAAAAGTTACATACATTAGGAATAAAGGATATCAATCTAAGTTTAGATGCCGTATCACGAAAGCGTTTTGAAGAAATTACCCGAAGAGATGATTTTTCTAAAGTAATTAATTCATTACAGAAAATGATTGATTTGGACTTCAATGTTAAAGTGAATATGGTAGTAATGGATCAAAAGAATACTGATCAGATTATTCCTATGGCATTATTAGCAAAGAATGCACCGTTAGAAATTAGATATATTGAGGAAATGCCTTTTAATGGCACAGGTAGGGAAGTAGCCAAAACTTGGAACTATAAAGACATTGAAAAGGTATTATCAGATGAGTTTTCTGATTTTGCTAAAGTGAATGATCTTGAAATGTCTACTGCTCAAATTTATCAAACAAAATATTTGAAAGGAAAAGTAGGGATAATTCCTGCCTTTAGTAGAACGTTTTGTGGTACTTGTGATCGTCTTAGAATAACATCATTAGGTCAAATTAGAAATTGCCTTTACTCTAAAGAGGGATTGGAATTAAAAGACCTATTACGAACAAATAAGAGTGATAAAGAAATCCTAAATCAAATTCAAAAGCATTTAGCCACCAAGAAAAAGAGTGGATGGGATGAAGAAAAAGAAAATACTACTTTAGATTCTATGTCCTTAATTGGTGGGTAATAGAAATTGAAAGATATAAAAAAAGCGAATCCAAGGATTCGCTTTTTTTATGGATTAGTTATTTTCACAATCACATTCATATGGTGTGATTGTTAGTAGTTTCATTCCTTTGCTAGCTAAACGAGCTGAAGCAGCAGGGCTCGCAGGAGGTTCTTGTTCTTCAAAAGGATTGTCTCCTAATTTAAAACGTTGACATGTACCTGCAGTAATTGTAAGAGCATAACCCTCAACACCCGTAAACCAAGCACCTTGAGCATCACCGTCGTTAGCTTCTACAGCATAAACATTGTATTTACCTTCAGGTAATTCTGCAGTAAAAACATCAATGGCAGATGGTAATCCACAATTAGGGTTGGTAGCATACTGTCTAAGTTGATGTGTTGTTACTTCATCATCATTTTTATCAGTGATTGTAATAGTGATTGCTTGTTGGGTAAAACCTACTGTATTGTCTGCGAAAAATGATGCGTTACCTATTGTAGCAGGGTCTTCTCCGTCAGTACTACAAGAGTGTAAGATAAAAGCTAAGCCAATTAATGTGCTTATGATTGATAATTTTGAAATGAACTTTCTCATGTTTATTTAATTATTGATTAATTTTGTAATCAAATTCAAAAAAGTAACCAAGAAGCCGATAATACGTGTAATAATGTAATCAACTAGTAATCAATAGTTTTTGATGAATTTAAAGAGGATTATTATTGTAATATCTAACTGTGTTACAATTGAATGACAATTAAATAATAAAAAAGGACAAATAAAACATGACTAACAACGCCAAGTATTTTGACGATCTAGTAAATGAACGTAGATCTGTAAGAGTATATGATCAAGAAGCAGAATTTGATCATGCATCTGTGCAGAGAAGTTTAGAGAGAGCTACTTTGTCCCCAAACAGTTCCAACATGCAAATGTGGGAATTCTATAGAGTCACATCAGAAGATCTAAAAAAAGAGGTTGCTATTAACTGTATGAAGCAGAAGGCAGCTACAACAGCTAGAGAATTAGTTTTATTCACTGTACGCCCATCACTATGGTCGGAAAGAGCAGAGTTTAACTTAGAAGAGATGAAAAAAGGTTTTGAAAAAAAATCTTTAAGCGAGAAAGATCAAAATAGAGCTCTTAGTTATTATCAGAAATTAGTTCCTATTTTATATAAAAATGATAGACTAGGAATAAGAAGTTTTGGTAAGAAAATATTTTCTTGGGCTGTTGGTTTAAAACGACCAATGGTAAGGCAAGTATCAAAGAAGGATATCACAGTAACTCTTCATAAAAGTGTTGCTTTAGCAGCAATGACTTTTATGTATTCTATGAAATCGGAAGGTTATGACACCTGTCCGATGGAGGGATTTGATAGTAAAAGAATTAAAAAAATCTTAAATCTTCCTAAAGATGCTGAAATTAGCATGATCATCGGCTGTGGACCTGCCGGAGAAGGTGGGATTTACAACGAAAGAGTAAGAGTGCCGAATGATAAAGTAATTTTTGAAGTATAAAAAAAGGAGCAATTGCTCCTTTTTTTATACTTCAACAGGTTCTTCATTAAAAGCAAGGTAGTTCACTTTTAACTCTTGTTGTTGATGTGCTGGATGAAAAAGTGTCTTTAAATCGAAGCTTCTGTCGTCGTTATGCATCAAAATTCTGAATAAAGCTTGATTTTTTGGATCGCCGGTTTTTACCCATAAATATTTATAATCACTAAGGTTAATTGGCTCATCATCAACAGTGTTGATGTAAGGTACCTCAGAGATGTTTACTTCTTTTTTATGAAAATCCCATGTAATTAAATGAGGATTTTTTAATGCTGCATCTCTCACTTTTACAAAGTGCAAATTATGAACACTAATAACATCTTTTCTGTGCTTGATTTGATCCCAAATCGCAGCAATTTCTGTACTGTTTATCGTTTGCATTCTTAGTTGAAATTTATAATACTTTTTAATACAACGTCTTTATATACCTCATTTAGTATACCAAATTGATGATTTTTTATGTTAAAGTTTAACTTTATTTATTCAAATACCTAAATATTTGAATTTACTTACTAAAACAGTGGGGTATAAAGTTTCAACAATAATATGAATTTAGTAAGTTTGTCGTTGAAAAAAATAGGAGCGTTTACTCTGTCACTCGATAATATCCGATGTCTAATAACGTGAAATTAAAACAAGGGTTCGATATTAAGCTTGTTGGTAAAGCATCAGAAAGCATTGCCAAGAATGTCGAAGCACCCAAAAGGTACGCCTTAAAACCAGAAGATTTTCTGGGCATGAATCGCCCAAAGTCTGTGGTAAAAGTAGGCGCAAAAGTTAAGGCAGGTGACCCGATCTTAATCGACGGGAAACAAGAAGAAATAAAATACACTTCACCTGTAAGTGGCGAAATCGTTGAAATTCAACGAGGAGAACGCCGTAAATTATTGGCTATCGTTGTTGAAGCGGATAGCACAATAGAATACAAAGAATTTCCAGTAAAACCAGTAGATCAAGTATCAGTTGAAGATGCAAAAGCTACGATGTTAGAAAGTGGTGTTTGGCCTCTTTTAATTCGTCGTCCTTATGCAATAGTTGCTGATCCTTCAGATCAACCAAGAGCAATCTTTGTATCATCATTTGATAGTCATCCTTTGGCTCCAAATAATGATTTCACTCTTCAAGGACAAGAAGCATACATCCAAGCGGGTGTAGATGTTCTTAAGAAATTTGCTCCAAAAGTATACGTTGGTTTAAATGGAGCTACACCATCAAAGTTATTTGATAATGTAGTAGGTGTTGAAAAGAACAAATTCAATGGACCTCACCCTGCAGGTAACGTTGGTGTTCAAATTCATCACACTTCTCCAATTGCAAATGCCAATGATGTGGTTTGGACAATATCACCTCAAGGTTTAGTACAAATCGGAAAACTTTTTAAAGAAGGTAAATACGATGCTAAACAAGTGATTGCTGTTGCAGGTCCTAAAGTAGATACTCCTGAATACGTTGAAACGTACGTTGGTGCATCTGTGGACACTATTGTAGCATCTAAAATCAAAGGAGATAATGTTCGTGTAGTTTCTGGAAACGTTTTAACTGGTACAGCTATCAGTAAAGACGGATTCTTAGGCTTTTATTCGAACATGGTAACTGCTTTAGAAGAAGGTAAGAAATCTAGATTCTTCCTTACTGATGGGTGGTTAGCACCAATCACAAGCCGTTTATCTTTCCATAAAGCATTTGGCTTGTTGGGTTCTACATCAAAAGAATATGCATTAGATACAAACACAAACGGTCAAGACAGACCATTTGCTGTAACTGGTGCTTTCGAAAAAGTAGTTCCTATGGATATATATCCAATGTATTTATTAAAGTCCATCTTAGCATATGACTATGAGAACATGGAAGCTTTAGGTATCTATGAAGTAGCAGAAGAGGATTTAGCTCTTTGCGAATTTATTGATGTATCTAAGCATGATATCCAGAAAATTGTTCGTCAAGGTCTAGATACAATGCGTTTGGACTAATTTGGTGCAAAATTATTAAGTAGAAAATAGCTTAAGTTCAATGAAATTTTTACACGATCTCTTAGAAAAACAAAAGCCTCTTTTTGAAAAAGGCGGTAAGCTAGAAAAGCTTTACTATGTTTTTGAAGCAGGAGAGACCTTTATGTTTACTCCTCCGGAAGTAACTAAAGCAAAAGGTGTACAGGTACGTGACGCTGTCGATTTGAAGCGTGTCATGATGACTGTAGTAATTGCCTTATTACCTGCTATAATTTTTGGTATTTGGAACGTAGGTTTCCAACACCATATTGCTACTGGAGATGCTGAAGTAGCTTCTTTCGGTGCGCAATTATTATATGGTTTGAAATTGGCTTTGCCATTAATCATAGTTTCTTACGCAGCTGGTGGTGCTGTTGAAGCAGCTTTTGCTGTATTTAGAAATCACCCAATTACAGAGGGTTTCTTGGTAACAGGTATCCTTATTCCACTTGTAGTTCCTGCTTCATTACCACTTTGGCAAATTGCTTTTGCTTCTGCTTTTGCAGTACTTGTAGCAAAAGAAGTTTTTGGTGGTGTTGGTATGAACATCTTAAACGTTGCTTTAACAGCACGTGCATTTTTATACTTTGCTTATCCTGCGCAAATTTCAGGTGATAAAGTATGGATTGAAATCGGTGAATCTGCTGCTGGTCAAGCAATGGCTACTGTAGATGGTTACACTGGTGCTACATTCTTAGGTTTAGCAGTTGAAGCACAAAAAGCAGGTCAACCTGTTGTTGATTTTGTTGCAAACGCTGCTCATTGGGTACAATCTCCTGCTGAATTAGCTATGACTTCATTCATTGGTTTGATTCCAGGTTCAATTGGTGAAACTTCTGCTTTAATGTGTTTGATCGGTGCTTTAGTATTGATCTGGACGAAAGTGGCAGATTATAGAATTATTCTTTCTGGTATTCTAGGTGCTTTAGCTATGGGCGTTTTATTAAACGTTTTTGCTGGAGATATGGAAGCTGTTAAGAATGGAGTAGAAGGTGCTCATTACTATGCATACCTTGATATGCCTGCTTACTATCACTTAATTGTTGGTGGTTTTGCATTCGGTATCGTATTCATGGCAACTGACCCTGTATCGGCTTCACAAACCAGTACTGGTAAGTGGATTTATGGTGCGTTAATTGGTGTTATGACGGTGATTATCCGTGTGTTAAACCCTGCGTATCCAGAAGGTATCATGTTGGCTATTCTTCTTATGAATGTAATGGCTCCATTGATCGATCACTATGTAGTAAATGCGAACAAAAAACGAAGATTAAAACGTGCAACAGTCTAACGGTTATGTCATTGGTTTTGCAGTTGTTATGACGATCGTCCTTGGCGGTTTATTAGCAACTATCGCAGGATCATTAAATGCGACACAAAAACAGCAGATCGCTCTTGACACCAAAAAGCAAATTATGCTTTCTGTGATGCCAGAAATGAGTGAGTCTCCAAAGAGCGAAATTGCCGCTATTTACGATAAAAGAATTAAAGTAATTAACGTAGATGGTCAAACAATTGCTCCAGAGAAATTGGAGAAACTTAGCATTGCTAAAGAATGGAAAAAATTAAAAGAAATTCAAAAAGCATTAAAAGCTAAGGAAGAACCTAAAGTAGGTGAGGTAACTCTACCAATCTATGAGTTCTTGTCAGAAGACGGATCAAAAGTTGAAGCATATATCCTACCAATGTACGGATATGGACTTTGGAATGACATCTGGGGTTACTTTGCCTTGAATGCAGATAAGAAAACTGTAAAAGGTGTAGTATTCTCTCATAAAGGTGAAACTCCTGGTCTTGGTGCTAGAATTAGTGATGGACCTGTTCAAGATCGCTATATTGGGAAATCAATATTTGATGGTGGTAGCTTGACGCCAATTCACATGGTTAAAGGTGAAGGACATGCAGGTCTTTCTAACCATGAGGTTGACGGTTTGTCAGGTGCAACTTTAACAGCAAATGGTTTGAACGACATGGTCAAAATGTACCTTGAAGAATACGAGCCATTTTTAAAGAAAGGTGCTTCTGCGGTTTCAATGGCCCAGTAGTTTTTGATTTGTAAATTTTAAAAGCAAAAAAAGAAATGAGCACAGAAACTGTAGCAGCAAAAAAATCAGAGGCTTTATTCTCGAAGAGAAGAAAGAAAATCATTACTGATCCTCTTGATGATGATAACCCAGTAACAGTACAGGTATTGGGTATTTGTTCGGCATTGGCGGTAACTTCTAAGTTAGAGCCAACTTTAGTAATGTCGGTGGCGGTAACTTTCGTAGTTATCTTCTCTAACTTGATCGTATCTTTATTACGTAATACTATTCCACAACGTATCCGTATTATTGTACAGTTGGGTATTGTAGCATCTTTGGTAATTATTGTAGACCAAGTTTTAAGAGCTTATCTATATGATGTATCAAAAGTAGTAGGGGTATATGTTGGTCTAATTATTACCAACTGTATTGTAATGGGACGTTTGGAAGCTTTCGCTATGGCAAACAAACCTTACGATTCAATCCTTGATGGTCTTGGTTCATCTTTCGGTTATGCATGGGTAATCCTTGTGGTTGCTTTCTTCCGTGAGTTATTAGGATCAGGTACTTTATTTGATATTCGTGTTCTTCCTGAAGCATATGTAAACAATGGTTTAATGTCATCACCTGTAGGTGCCTTCATTATCATTGGTATGATTATATGGGTTCAACGTTGGAGAAACGGATACGTAGAAGAAGCTTAAGAACAATTTCATTAAAAAACATTCGACACAAAAATGGATTTATTAAATCTTGCAATCAAGTCGATCTTTATCGACAACATGGTGTTCGCGTATTTCTTGGGAATGTGTTCTTATTTGGCCGTTTCTAAGAAAGTTGATACTGCATTCGGTTTAGGTGCAGCTGTAACATTCGTATTGACAATCACAGTTCCTTTGAACTGGTTGGTATATAATTATATTTTGAAAGAAGGTGCATTGGCTTGGGTAAGTGATGCTTACGCAGGTATTAGCCTTGATTTCTTAACGTATATCTTATTTATTGCTGTAGTAGCTTCTACTGTACAGTTAGTAGAGATGATTATCGAGAAATTTTCTCCTTCATTATATGGTTCATTAGGTATTTTCTTACCACTTATTGCGGTAAACTGTTCAATCTTAGGTGCTGCATTCTTTATGGTACCAAGAGATTACAATATCATTCAAGCAACTGTTTACGGTTTCTCTTCTGGTATTGGTTGGTTAATTGCAATCGTTGCATTAGCAGCAATTCGTGAGAGAATGAAATATTCTAACGTACCTGCTCCATTAAAAGGTTTAGGAATTACCTTCATCATCACTGGTTTGATGGGCTTGGCATTCATGTCATTCATGGGTATTTCTCTTTAGTCTTTTAAGGATGAAATTCAAAAGGCTTTCACTTCAGTGGAAGCCTTTTTTTATATATTCATTTTGATAAATTCACCTATTTATACCCATTGTTATAAGACTTATCATAGTTAACTTGGTATAATAATCAACTTTATGATTAATTTTAAGAATGAAAATTTTACTCTTTGGCATCACTAAAGATATTATCGGTGATGCTCAATTGGTTTGGGAACTTAAAGAAGATCAAAAAACATCTAATGACCTTTTAGATGCTTTAAAAGAACGTTACCCAGAATTACAAAAACTGAGATCAATTGCTTTAGCCGTTAATGGTGAGCATGCAGATGGATCAGAATTAATTAAACAAACAGACGAAATTGCATTGATTCCTCCTATGTCAGGAGGTTGATAAATATATTATGATAGCATTAAAATCTACTCAAGAAATTGATGTCAATGAAATTACAGCTTCTGTACAGTCAGATGCCTGTGGTGCTATAGATATCTTTGTGGGGACGGTAAGAAATAACTTTAAAGGAAAAAACGTTTCCAAGTTGTTTTTCGAAGCTTATGAGCCAATGGCCATTTCAGAATTGACAAAAATTGCTGATCAAGTAAAAAATCAATATCAAGCTTCAAAGGTAAGTATTGTTCACGCATTAGGAGATTGTAAAGTAGGGGAGATTGCAGTTGTAATTGCTGTTGCTACGCCCCATAGGAAGGCTAGTTTTGATGGTTGTCAATATGCCATTGATACATTAAAAGATACAGTTCCTATCTGGAAAAAAGAGTTTTTTGAAGACGGTTCACATTGGGTTTTTTCTCACCCATAAAAAATGAGCAGATGATGCGTGACTTTATAGATATTTCTTATTTAAAAGAGGGGAGTTCGATACAACAATTTTCATATAGATTATTGAAAGAAGTTGATCTATTCTCTATCCTTATGAAATATCACCCTATCTTAACAGGAACAATACCTATTGGAATTGATGTTGAAGGTAGTGATTTAGATATTATTTGTGAGGTAAGTGATTTCTCAGAATTTCATCAGATAATTGAAAAGAATTATGCTCATCATGATGACTACAGTTATTCAGGGATTCAGATTAGAAATCAAAAAGAATATGTTACCTATTCCTTTTTTGTAAAAGGTATGCAAATTGAAATATTTGCAGAGAATAAACCAACTAATGAACAAAATGCTTACCGACATATGCTCATTGAACATTATTTTCTTGGTCTAAAAGGAGAAGATTTCAAAAAAGAAATTATCGCATTAAAGGCAGATGGTTTAAAAACTGAACCTGCTTTTGCAAAATTGTTGGAATTAGAAGGAGACCCTTATCTTGAGTTATTGAAATTTTGGGATAACATTCAACAATAAAAAAAGGCATCTATTGAAATAAATCAATAGATGCCTTGAATTTTTTATAGACCTAATTAATTTTTAGGCATTTCAATTTCTTGGAAAGATTCCTTCTCTGCATCACATAATGGACAAGTAAAAGAACTAGGTAGGAATTCAAATTGCGTATTTGCAGGTATTCCTTCCTCAGGCATTCCTAAACTTTCATCATAAATACTTAAACAATTATTGCATTGATACACTTTTACTGTTTGTTGTGAAGTGTTCGCTTTTGGCTCATCAACACCGTAATTACTATTGTCTAGTTGTTCATAGTATAGATGACTTAATTCTATTAGAATAGGAGGAATAGCTTCCTTAGGTACCCTTTTGACATAAGTAATGTACTTTGGTTCATTACAGTTGAAGTCTTTTGCATAAAGAACATTGAACAAGTTACCACTACTTGATGGAATAGATTCAATAACAACCGAAGTGAAAAGAATTACCGGTTTAGTCTTAATAGTAAATGTTAAACCGTAAGTACTTATGTCTTGTTTGTCTAGAGCTCTTACTAAAAAGTCTTTCAGATCTAAGGCTTCTTGATCCAATACAGGTAAATGCCAATTTAACTCTAATGAGGAATGTCTTACATTGATACCATATTTTCCCAAAAGCTTTTCCCAACTTATAATATGTTTCGCATCAATCCCTTTAACAATAAATGATTTCCATGGTGTTAAAGTGATTTTACCAATATTTGTACGAAGACATAATTCACAAAGTTGTTTCAAGAACGGAAGATCGAAACAATTGTTTCTCCAATATAAACCCAACCAATATTTACCACTAATCATTCTGTTTAATCCTTCATAATAAGGAAAAGGTCCTGTAGGTAAGTTTAGTCTATTTGTTTTAGCTAGTGTATTGATGTCTAGAGTGGCTACAATAGTTTTCCACACCTTAGCTGACTCAATTGTTTTTCCAGGTATATAAAGTCCTTCAAAAGCTTTTGCAACTTTCGCTATATCATAATTGTAGATAAGATTAGGGCATTCCCAAAGTACTTCAGCTTGCTCCTCTTCTCGAATATATAAATACCAATACCCTTCTTTTTCTGAAGCTACAAAATTCAATTGACCTGTGAATAAAGGTACCATCGTTTGTGCTGGATCAGTAATATTGATTTTTAACTTTGGTTGAAAATCAAAAGTATCTAGTATGTAATGATAAGTATGTGCTGCTAACCAAGAAGTACTTGGTATTACATCTAAAGCAACATAAGACGTTACAATATTTTGATAAGACTCTCCGTCACAATCATAACCCGTTTTAATAGATTCAAAAGTCTCTCTTAATTTCGGTCTACTGATTCTTGGTGGAGCGAATAATATATCTTGCCTAGAACCAAAATGTAAATATTCTACATCTAATTCATCAGCTACTTGAATGATTTTGAGAAGATCGCCAGGAGATGAAATACCACCTTTGACGAAAACCCTTACCAAATCTTCTTTTTCTATTGTTTCTGTTGATAGTTGGTCAATCATAATTGAAAGTTTGCGTTTTTACAAAGTAAGTACTTTTTCTTCATGGTTCTTTAAAATTTGTTGTAATTCTGTTTTACAACTACCACAACCAAGGCCTGCACCTGTAGATTCACATAACGAATTTAGGTTTGTACAGCCATTATTAATTGCTTTATCGATGTTACCAGAACCAACATTACCACAAGAGCAAATTACTTCACCCATTAAAGGTTCAGCATCACTTTTTCCTCTAAGTAATTCTGATCTTCTGCTGCCCAGCTCTGTCTTTAACTCAATAAGCTTTTTATAATCAGCAAATTCAGCTTTGTCGCCCAATAAAACAGTACCAACAAGTTTGTCGTCTTTGATAATACACTTTTTATAAAAGGCTTGTGCTTTATCTAGTAAGATGACCTCTTCGTAAGAACGATCTTTTCTAGGATAATCTATAATACCTAATGAACAAAGTGATAAATCCGAGAATTTAAGAATGTTCATAGGAAGGGTGCCATTATATCTACTTAGAAGATCGCCAGAAATGAAACGAGCACATGAGTCCGCCTGTTCTTCAGCACCTGCTGTTGTTCCATTCATCTGACCATCAAATTCTGCAATCTCACCCATTGCAAAAATATCGGAATCAGACGTTTGTAAGTATTCATTTACCAACAAACCTCTAGATGTTTTTAATCCAGATTCTTTACCAAGTTCAACATTTGGTCTTGTACCAATAGCATAAACAATGGCTTGACTTTCGATAGTTCTACCACCTTTTAGTTTTGCTTTATAGGATTTATCACCTACTTTTTCAATGGTTTGAACTTGATCGTTAAGTAGTACTTCTATTCCTTTATCTTCAACATGATTCAATAGAAGTTCTGATGCTGTAGGATCAAGCTGTCTATCCATTAAACGGCCTGCTAACTGTACTATAGTGACATCAATATTGATTTCTCTTAATGATGCTGCAAGTTCTAGTCCTAATAGACCACCACCTACAATAACTACAGATCCTTGTCCACCAAGATATTGTTTTAAGTTATCAGCATTCTTTTTATTCCTCATTGTGAATACCCCTTCTAAATGAATAGGGACGTCAGCCGGAACAAATGGTCTACTACCTGTGGCAATAACTAATTTGTCATATTGATACACCTCACCAAATTGATCGGTAATGGCTTTTGTTTTTCTATCAACACTTTGAATTGATTTTCCGATATGAATCTTGATATCTAAATCATCAAATTCTTTTAAGCTATCATACTTTTGAAGATCTTTCCAAAGTAATGTTTCGTTGACATACTCAGGTAAAAGTACTCTATTATAAAAAGGAGTTGCTTCGTTAGAGAACACTTCGATAGTATCCTCTTTATTCAGCTCTCTATAAGTATATAAGAAACGATATGAAGCTGCACCAGCTCCAATAATTAAGATTCTTTCTTTCTCTTTTTTATACTTGACAACTTGAGCAGCAGAGAATTTAAAGTCGGGCTCCTTAGAAATAGGATCAATGTGATTGGCCGTTAAGTTATTGACTCTTGCAAAACTTTGATCACCAATCTTACCCCAGTGCATAGGCATAAATATTACTCCTTTTTTGATGTCAGTAGTAATAGTTACATTCACTCTACATTCTCCTCTTGTTGTTTGAATAACAGCTGTATCGCCATCATTTAAGTTTCTTGATTTTGCATCATGAGGGTGCATTTCAAGGAAAGGAAGACTAATATGTTGATTTAGTTTATTTACTTTCCCTGTACGGGTCATCGTATGCCATTGGTCTCTAATTCTACCAGTAGTTAATACTAATGGTAAATCTTCATTAATAACATCTGATTCATTTTGTGGACCTGATGTTAAAATTTGAGCCCTTTTATTTGGTGTATAGAATTGATGATCAGTAAATAATCTTTCTTGACTTTTGCCATTTACATAAGGCCATTGGATTGATCTTTCTCTTTTTAGAGTATCGTAAGTAACCTCAGAGATGTCAATATTTGTTCCTTTTGTAAGAGCAGCGTGTTCTTTAAAAATATCCTCTGTTGATTGATAATCAAATCCGTGGTAGCCCATTTTTTGAGCAAAACGGCAGAATATTTCAGTATCAGGTAGTGCTTCGCCAGGAGATGGTATAACACGTTCTAAATGACTGATACGTCTTTCAGAATTCGTCATTGTTCCCTCTTTTTCTAACCAACCTGCAGCTGGTAAGATTAGATCAGCATGTTCAATAGAATCTGCTTTTCCTGAGATATCTTGTACGATAACAAATTTTGCTTTCTTAAGCGCTTCTTCTACTAATTTAGAATCTGGTAGACTGACCATTGGGTTTGTACAAACAATCCAAACAGCTTTCATTTCACCAGAGTGCAAAGCTTCAAACATTTCTGTAGCCGTTTTACCTGGCTTTTCTTGAATGCTATCCACGCCCCAGAAATTGGCAACTTTTTCTCTATGTTCAGGATTTTTTAAATCATGATGAGCGGCTAACAACGAAGCCATACCACCCACTTCACGACCACCCATTGCATTAGGCTGACCTGTTAATGAGAATGGTCCTGCACCAGGTTTGCCTATTTGACCAGTAATTAAATTTAGGTTTAATAAAGCTAAGTTTTTATTGGTTCCTTGAGCAGATTGGTTTAGACCCATCGCCCACATATTAATAAAACCTTTTGAATTACCGATATATCTTGCCGCTAATCTGATATCATCAATACTTACACCTGTGATTGCTGCCGCCTCTTTAAAGGTTCTCGACATCACTTCTTTACGGTAAGCATCAAATCCATCTGTATGATTTTTGATGAAATCCCAATCTAAATCGCCTTCTTCTATAATAGCTCTACCAATTGCTTGATAAAGAACAATATCAGTCCCTGGCTTTAATTGAAGATGTAAATCAGCCAAAGCACAAGATTGTGTCTTTCTAGGATCTACAACAATTAATTTAGTATTAGGATTTGCTTCTTTATGAGCTTCAATTCTTCTAAATAAAATAGGATGACACCAAGCTGGGTTCGCTCCTGCAATCATGAAAGTATCTGCTAATTCGATATCTTCATAAGAAATAGGTACGGTATCTTCTCCTAGGGTTTTAACATAACCAACAACAGCAGAACTCATACAAAGTCTAGAGTTGGTATCTATGTTGTTGGTTTGAAAAAATCCTTTTGTTAGTTTATTGGCTAAATAATATTCTTCTGTTAAGCACTGACCAGAAACATACATTCCTACAGAGTCAGGACCATATTTTTTGATAATTGATTTGAAAACAGCCGCTGCTCTTGTGAAAGCGGTATCCCAATCTACTCTTTGTAATTCATGTTGTTTACTCCATCTCATCTGAGGATATAATAAACGGTCAGAAGTGTCTTGAACTACGTAATGTAAGTTCATGCCTTTAGAGCAAAGCTTTCCCTTGTTTACTGGGTAATTTGCATCACCCTCAACGAATAGTTTACCTTTGGCATCTTTATGAACGTCAATACCGCAGCCTACACCACAATAGGAACAAGTAGATTTATAGGTTGTGATTGTTTTCATCTTCTTTTTTTGCTTAGTGAAAAAGAAGGAGGAAGCATTTTACATGCCTCCCCCAAAAAAGCATGTGTTTGTTTTATTACTACAATGTTTTACCGAGTGGGATGCTTGCGATAAACATAAGTAAGTAATGTATAATTCAAAAGTAAGTAAAAATACGTAATAATACGTAATAATTGGGGTGAAAAATTGAATATTTTACGTAAAAACTTTCAAGTACTGATATTTAGGGTATAAAAAAAGCCTATCAAACTAAGTAGATAGGCAGTATATTTTTAATTTCTAATGAATTTGATTTATAATTCTAATTCACTTTTTAAAGAAGGGTATTCATTCAGTTTTGCAATAAGTTCAACGGCACTTTTCACTTCCATTTTTTTCATGATATTGAAACGGTGCGTTTCTACTGTTCGAACACTTTTATTAAGAGTGGAAGCGATCTCCTTACTACTTTTTCCTACAGCAACATATTTGAGGATCTCTTTTTCTCTTTTAGTTAAATCAATACTAGCTGCTTCTTTTTTGGGAGTAGTAGAAGTAGTAGAAGAATTGTTTTTGATATTCAAATAGCTTTCCACTAAAACCTTTGATATATCACCACTGAAGTATTTTTTATCTTCATGAACGGTTTTAATAGCCTTTAAAAATTCATCACTATTTGAATCTTTAAGTAAATAGCCACTAGCTCCTTTTTCTGCAGCGTCTAAAATATATTCAGCATCATCGTGCATAGATAATATAAGTACCTTTGTATTGGGACTGTATTCTTTTATTTTGGAAGTAGCCTCAATACCATTCATAACAGGCATTCTAATATCAATTACCAAAACATCTGGTTGTAATTGTCGGCATAAATCTAAAGCTTCTTGACCATTAGCACCTTCACCAATCACATTGATCTCATGACTATTCTCAAGTAAGAGTTTAATACCATTACGTACAACTACATGATCGTCTGTTAATACTACTGAAATTTGCGTCATTAATTATAAATATAAATTTGATGTGAGTTCTATTTTCTTTGAGTAATCATTTCAGCTTGTGGCTGAAACTGTGTCACAATCACTATTTTAATAGATTTAATTGAGCACAGTGCATGGGTTACACTATTTTTAGTAACCTTTAATCATATTACTTAAATGGATAATATCTGCAATATATAAAAATTACTTAGTTTTCCTCAATAGGTACTTCTACTGATACCTTTGTTCCTTGCCCTTTTGCTGATGTTAGGCTAATTTCCCCTCCAACAAACCCTGCTCTTTCTTTCATGTTTAGAAGGCCATTACCACCGCCTTTAATTTCTAAATTTTCCATGTCAAAGCCTTTGCCATTATCAATAATCTCAATATGAAGTGCTTCAAAATCATGCTTTAAATTGATATTTACTTCTATTGCTTCGGCATATTTTATCGCATTATTTACAGCCTCTTGAACAATTCTATAAATATTAGTCTCAATATGTTTATCAAATCTTTGATTAAAATCTGAGGTGTTTTCATATTTTATTTCAACATCAGAAAGTCTACTTGTTTCTTGTGCAAAACGAGTAAGTACAGCATGGATACCATAATCGCCTAAGGTATTTGGTGATAAATTAAAGGATACTCTTCTAACCTCTCTAATAATATTTTTTAGTAAGTTTTTAGATTCTTTTAATTTATTACTTGATGTTTTGATTTGACTTAAATTAATAGATTCCAAGCTGAATTTTAAGGCTGTTAATAACTGCCCAATACCATCGTGTATGTCTTTTGAAATACGACCTCTTTCTTCTTCTTGACCTTTTAGAATAAGTAATGATCTAGATTTTTGAGTTTCAATATGCTTATCAATTTCTTCTTGATTAATTTCTTTTGATCTCTCTTCGGATTCCTTTTGATCAGTAATATCTCGACCTACAATTAAGATTTCACCAAACTGACCTATGATCTTCGTAAGTACTACATCTAACCAAATAAAGTCACCGTCATCGTTTGTTACTCTAATTGTACCAACCCATGTATCTCCATTTGCAACTGTATCTAATATTTCTTGGATCATCTCTCTTTTATAGCCATCAGGAGCAAGCCAATTAAATAGGTTGTTAGGGAATTCCTCTTTTTCTACTTGAACGATGTCTAATATTTTTTCAGAGATTGATGTAAAATTACCTTCTATATCCACTTTTGCTAAAGTACTATGGAGCTGCTCGTCTATTTCTTTTGCCTCTGATAAATGTTGATAAGCTTGACCTAATGATCGGTACAATTGATCAACTTCTACTATTTTTTCTTGATTGATACTTTTCGTCTTTTCAAGTTCAGCTATCGTTTTATTAATTCTAGTAGCGGTAGGTCTAAAAACATAAAATAGTTCAAAGAATAAAATAACTAAAGTGATGACAAATAATAGAATCGAGGTGTTTTGAACTAAATTTAATTTATCATTCGCATATTCAGAATAGATATCTACTAATTGATCCATATTAATTAAATAATAGGCTTCGTTGGCTAAGATATCTTGTACAAGATCTTTTGATGATGATGTTGAGAAGTTCTTTACATCCTTCAATATTTTATTTAAAAAAACATCAGATTTGCTATATAAAAAATCAGCATCATTTTTAATGATGTTGTTCGAAATGTCTTTGTTGTTTTTCCCTAAATCAATATGTGCATTTTGCCAATCTACAATAGCTAGATTTAATTCTTTCTGGTAATAATCGACATTTTGGTTGGCATGAATTAATAAAATACATTTTGTTATTTTTTGACTCAGCATCCTTTGTTTACCTGCTTTATTTATAATATCAGCATCAACACTTTGTTTTTGAGTAAAAGAATAATTTATGATTTGAGAAAAAGTTAGAAGTAATATAATGATAGTGATTGCTATAGAATATAGCGTCCAAAGTTTCTTCAAGCTTAGTTTCTCAATACGATGAGTTAGAGTTCGAGTTTGTTTGTTTGTTTTTTGCATATACAAAAATAAGACAAGGGAGTATTATTTAAAAAAAAATCAATTTTTATAAATAAAAAGAGCGGTATTTACATATATTTGCAGGACAACATTAGCATGTTATTATTGTGAATAATGTTACTACATCCAAGCTCTCAATAAAAAAACAAAATTTGATATTTTAAAAATAGAATTTGTTATTCATTCGCTATTTGTTGTCGTTTTATTAACTACAAATCAAACAAAAAATCATTCTAATTCCATGAAGAAATTATTGTCATCTATCGCTTTATTTTTATGTTCATCTATAGTACTATTTGCTCAAACAAATTACAATATTGATGAATCTCATAATTCAACAAATCAAGCACAACCTACACAAGAGGCAACAACAAATACTCCTACTACTCCTACAACATCTGTAAGCAAGGGGTTAGGAATATATATATTCCCATCTAACAATCAAGATCAAGCAACAATGGATGCTGATGAAATGGCATGTTATAAATGGGCAATTGAACAAACAGGTTACGATCCATTAAATCCAACGGTTGTTCAAGCAAAAAAAGCAGATACTTCTGCAGATGGTTCTGCAGTTAAAGGTGCTGCAGGTGGAGCAGCAGCAGGTGCAGCTATCGGAGCGATTGCTGGTGATGCTGGAAAAGGTGCTGCAATTGGTGCTGTTGCTGGAGGACTTAGAGGTCGTCGAGCAAAAGCCTATGGTGATGCAGTAGAGCAGAAACAAAACAATGAAGCTGCTGCAGCTCAAAATAAAGAAATGAAAGATAATTTTGTAAAAGCTTTTTCAGCTTGTATGGAAGGAAAAGGTTATACAGTGAAATAACCAAACTCTATAAAATTAGTAAGGGTCTACAATTTATTTTATAGACCCTTTTTTATGGTTAAGAATTTATAATTCTTTTATATTGATTTTTCCTTTTTGATATAAAATCAATTTTGCCACCTTTTCAATAATAAAGATAAGCGCAGAGCAAATAATGATTGCGACTGCTAAAACGGCTCCTAATTGGTTAGTTGATAGTAAATTGAAGTGATTGAATACGAAAAATACGCCAAGAAATAGCCCACAGAAAAAATAGATCAACATCCATTTTAAGGAGTGAATATTCTGTTTGTCCAAAGCGGCTTTTTTATGTATTTTTTGCATGACAATTTGTTCAAAATCATCACTTAATGTAGGTGCCTGTTTTTTATTTAAAACCTTTTTTAGGTTTTCATCATTATTCATCATAAGATGGATTTTTTATCGATTTTAAATACTGAAAGGAGTTTATTGTAAAAGTTTTTTCGTCCTCTTGATAAAAGCATTTTTACTTTGGAGGATTTCCAATCAGTTACATCTTCAATTTCTTTAATACTGTATTCTTTCAAATGATATAAGTCAAGTGCCAATGACTCGTTAGGAGTAAGGGTTTCAAAAACATCAGAAATGATATTACGTTGATCTTCAAGATTCATCTCTTCTAAAGCTTTATTGACTTCCGATTCTTTATCTAAATCAAAATCTTTATACTCTTCGGGGAGTACTTTTCTTACTTTTTGTAGAGATTCATTGATGACAATTCGTATGAACCATGTTTTAAAGCTAGATTTTTCTTTAAACTGATCTAGTTTTTCAAAAGCTTTAATAAAAGATTCTTGTAAAACTTCTTCTGCCAAATATTGATTTTTGACAATAGAAAAAGCTACTGAAAACCCTTCTTCCTTATAATTATTGACTAAATGTTGAAATGATTGAGTATCGCCTTCCAGCACCTTTTTAATATAGATGCTTTCCATTCTTTAATCTTGCTTCTTCTCGTTTTTTCTTCCTATAAGCAAACCAATTGATCCTGAGATAAGGCAAATAGCAAATCCTAGAGGCACACCAATTTGTTTAGAAAGATCGTTGGACATTGATATTAAGATACTTAACGCAATTCCAATACCCACAAACATAATAAAGAACGCTAAAGTGATCCATGGGAAGTTTTTCTTTCCAGAGGGCTTACTATAAATTTCTGTTACATCTACACCTCTCTCTATTAGTTTTATTCGTTCTTGATTTCTGAACTTTAAGTAATAGAAATAAGAAAAGGTGATAGCAACAAAAAATGCTAAGTAATTTATTGTTTCGAATAATACGCCAAATCCGTATTGCATAATAATCTATGATTAAATGATTAAACACTAATTTAACATCAATAAGAAGCTTCTGTGTGATGTTGTATAGATTAGATGCAAGTAAGTGAAGGTTGGTCACATAAATTTCAAATTATTTCAAAAAAAATAGAAAATAACCACCTCATTAAAATTTAGACATAAAAAAACCTCCACATTTATTGTAAAATTGAAAATGCGTGGAGGTTATTGTGTGATAAGAGAAAACACCCCAATTAAGGGTGTTTTCAATCAATTTACTTTTCACCTATTTTATCTCATAATATCCTACGAATACCGTATCGTTTTCTATCTTCACAGGGTATGTTTTGATAGTATCCTCGCATCCGTTAAGATTCTCTCCAGTTTCTAGAGAAAAAGTCTTCTTATGATATGGACAAGCTACTTTAGGTGTTTCCCCTTCAGTTCCAAGCATTCCTCTCGAAAGGATCATCTGCTTTTTGTGAGGACAAAGATTTTGTGTAGCAAACCACTTATTTAAAGTTGAGAAATTAAAGATGGCAATTTGTTCTCCTTCATATAATATGTTAGAACCACCGTCTTTTGGGAAGTCATTTACAGTACCTGCATTGACCCAAACTTCTACTTCTTCAATTGTTTTATTTTCAAAAATCATAGTATCAATATTTTTAATGGTGTAACCATTGAGAAATCTAAAAAGAATTACCAAGCAACAGGGAAACGTTGTCCTCTTTCCCTTTTGAATTTTTGGTTAGGATCATCTTGATCAGTATTACTGAAGTGGGCAAAACGCTTTTTAATCTTAGGATTATTAATCGCTTCCTTCCATTCACAACTATAATTAGCAATTAATACTTCCATATCATCCTCTAATTGTTGTCCAATACCTAAAGAGTCCTCAATAATTACTTGTTTTAAGTAATCAATACCTCCTTCAATTTTTTCTTGCCAAGGGGCAGTTCTTTGCAATGGTTCAGCAGTTTTGATATAGAACATTAAGTATCTATCTAAATAGCTGATCACTTCTTCTTTAGAAATATCTCCTGCTAATAGAACAGCATGTTTTGGATTGGCACCGCCATTTCCTCCTACATATAAGTTCCATCCTTTTTCAGTAGCAATAACACCGAAGTCTTTACCTCTTGCTTCAGCACATTCACGAATACAACCCGATACACCACCTTTTAATTTGTGTGGAGATCTAAGACCTTTATATCTATTTTCAATTTCAATAGCAAAGCCTACAGAATCGTGAAGACCAAATCTACACCATGTACTACCTACGCAACTTTTTACAGTTCTAAGAGATTTACCATAAGCATGGCCCGACTCAAAACCTGCATTAATTAAACGTTCCCATATCAATGGTAAGTCATTTAATGTAGCACCGAATAAATCAATTCTTTGACCACCAGTGATTTTAGTATATAAATCAAATTCTTTAGCTACTTCACCGATAACAATAAGTTTATCTGGAGTGATTTCACCACCTGGAATTCTAGGAACTACAGAGTAAGAACCACCTTTTTGGATATTGGCTAAGAATCTATCGTTTGTATCTTGTATAGTTGCCTCTTTTAGAATTAAGTCATTCCAAATTGATGCTAATAAAGAAGCAACAGCAGGTTTACAAGTTTCACAACCTGCACCTTTACCATATTTGGCTAAAAGTTCGTCGAAAGTTTTAATCTCATTTACTTTAATCAGATCAAATAATTCTTGACGAGTATATGTAAAGTGCTCACAAATTTCCTTACGGATAGTAGCACCCATTTTTTTCAAAGTATCTTCTAAGATGTTATTCACCATTGGTAAACAACCACCACAGCCTGTACCAGCTTTAGTTGCTTTTTTAATACCGTTAATATCAGTAATACCATCCTCTTGTATAGAGCAACAAATGTCTCCTTTAGAAACGTTCTCACATGAACATACTTGAGCTGTGTCAGGAAGTGCATCAACGCCAATAGCTGCTCCTCCATCTCCGCTACCTTTAGCAATTAAGTCTACAGGGTGAGGAGGTAAAGCCATATCATTAATATACATCTGATGAAGCATATTATAATCATCAGCATCACCAATTAGAATACCGCCAAGTAGCTTTTTGCCATCTTCGCTAATGTTTAATCTTTTGTATACACCAGCTTGTTGATCAGCAATTGAAATAGGAGAATGAGGGACATTTTCACAGAATGGATCACCAAAACTAGCCACATCTACACCAATTAATTTTAATTTAGTAGACATGTCGAATCCTTCAAACTTATATTCTTTGTTGTCTTTTGCAATTTGTTCAGCAACAACTTCGGCCATATCATAACCTGGAGCTACTAAACCGTAAATCATGTTTTCATGAGAAGCACATTCACCTACAGCAAAAATAGTCGGGTCGTTTGTTTGCATTAAAGAGTTGACTACAAAACCACCTCTTTCAGCTAAAGTTAAACCAGCTTCTTTACCTAATTCATCTCTTGGGCGAATACCTGCTGAGATAATAAGCATTTCCACATCAAGTTTAGTTCCATCAGTGAAATCCATACCGGTCATTGTCTCATCACCAGCAATTTGAGAAGTAGCTTTTCCAAGTAAAATTTCCACCCCAAGGTCTTCCATTTTACTTTTTAATAATTCTCCTCCAACTTCATCCAATTGTCTTGGCATTAATCGAGGAGCAAATTCTACTACCGAAGTTTTTAAATTCATGTCTAAAGCAGCTTTTGCCGCTTCTAACCCTAATAGACCACCACCTAAAACAGCCGCAGATGATGCTTTCTTGCCATAAGCCATCATCATCTCAAGGTCTTCAATAGTTCTATAAACAAACACCCCTTTTTTATCAACTCCTTTAATTGGAGGGACAAAAGCTGAGCTACCTGTTGCTAATACTAAGTAATCATACGAGTACGTAGAATTATTATGTGTAGTAACATGTTTATTATCTCTATCTATTTGAGATACTTTTTCAGAAGTGACGAGTTGGATACCATTTTCTGAGTACCAATCTCTAGAGGCCATAGAAAGTTTGTCTGCATTAGCATCCTCAAAATATGCACTTAAGTGTACTCTATCGTAAGCAGGACGTGGTTCTTCGCCTATGACAGTGATAGAAGCGGCAGCCTTTTTCTCTACAAGTTTTTCGCATAACTTATAGCTTACCATACCGTTTCCTACTATTACTATTTTTGTCATAATTGATGTCTTTTAAGTGAAAGTTTAGTCAAAACTACGTAATAATACTTAAGATGCAAACTTATTTTTAAACAAATTGTGAAAAAGTACTTATTTTGATTGATTATATATAAGTAATTGGTGGGTTGTTTATAATTGAAACGACATTTTTACGTAAATGTATATAGAGTATATATAAGTAATTAAGAAAACTGATAGAGAGTGTTATTTTTATATCTACTTAAATATTTACGTAATATTTTGATAAGTAAGTATAAATACGTAGTTTTGATTATTGATATTAAACAAATACACTTATGACACCTACTTTTCACTTAATCGGAGCAGGCCCAGGAGATGCCGAATTACTAACATTAAAAGCAGTTAGAATCTTAAAAGAAAGTAAAGTAGTCTTATATGACGCTTTAGTTTCAGATGATGTGTTATCATTTATTCCTGATCATGTAGAGAAAATATATGTAGGAAAAAGGGCAGGGGCACATTATCTAAAACAAGAAGAAACAAATCAACTAATTGTTGATATGGCATTAAAGTACGGTTCTGTAACTAGATTAAAAGGAGGAGATTCTTTTGTTTTTGGAAGAGGACAAGAAGAAATTGAATTTGCAGAAAAGTTTGGTATTGATACATATGTAGTCCCAGGAATTTCGTCCTCTTTAGCAGGGCCAACTTTAGCAGGTATTCCTGTTACAAAAAGAGGAATAAACGAGAGTTTTTGGGTAGTAACTGCCACAACATGTTCAGGGGGTATGTCTAAAGACTTAACATGTGCTGCTTCATCAAGTGCCACTGTGGTAGTGTTAATGGGAGTGGGTAAGTTAGAATTGATATCTCAATTATTCAGTATGTACAGAAATGAAGACGAACCAATTGCATTAGTACAAGATATTTCATTACCAACCCAAAAAGTGGTGATTGGTACTCTGAGTGATATTGTGGAGAAAGCAAATCAATATGATGTGAGACCTCCAGCAATCATTGTCATTGGCGAGGTTGTGAAATTAGGTAAAGAAACAGAAATTGTTGAAATGGCATCTGCCCAAAACAATTAATAAAAATACATTTTAATTATATATATCTGATGGGTCATAATGAAAATTATGGCCTTTTTTATTTTCTTACCCTACATCAATTTAAATTGTTTGATATTAAACTACTTTTGTATTGAATCAAAAAATACAAAATTATGAATCTGAAAAAAGCTTATTTATTATTCTTTGCGACAACTTTATCAGTGATAGCCTTATTATATGGTATTGTACCTAATTGGTTTACTCATACTTTCCTTTCCTCAACGACTTACATCACAACAGATGCAGCACATATATTAAGGGCTGTAACAGGTTTGTATTTAACATTGGTCGGATGGGTTTACTATAGCGCAATAACTAATAAACATATGGATGCTACCATTTTTGTTACTGGATTATTTTGTGGAGGATTAGGTATTGGTCGTCTTCTAAGTATTATAGTTGATGGTGTTCCTTCACCTTTGTTAGTTTTATATGTAATCATGGAATTTGCTATAGTTCCGATTGTCTATCTTTTACTGAATAAAACCTCCAATTTATCGTTAAAGCATATCTAAGAAAATCCTTATTAAAGTAAAATTCTGTATTTAATATTTGTTTTAAACTAAAATCACCATTCTAAATGGTGATTTTTTATTTTTTTCAGAGAAAATAGATTGATTTCAAGAAAACTGTTAATGAATTTGAATTGAATATTTTAGCCTTATAATTTAGGATTGTATTTTATTTCAAATTGAAATTTAGCTCTATTGTAATTTACCCAAAATCAATTATTCTGCACCAATTGCAGTCTTAAAGTAAAACTATTTGTAACCTATAATTATTACTACTTATGAAAATCAATAAAATCTGGAAGTATTTCTTCTTGATCAGTTTAGCGTTTGCTTTTATATCATGTGACGAAGAAAGTGGAGGAGATGATGATATAAACCCTGAAGACTTTACTTATCTTTATTTCACAACTGGAGGTGACCTTACAGAAATTACTATTCAGCATGATTCATTACCAGATGGGGGAAAAACAATTCAATTGGATGAGCCAATAAATATCCAAGTGAAGTTCGATCCAGAGGCTAAAATGATGTACCTCTCAACAAAAGTAATGTATTATAGCGATTCTGAACCAAGCCCGGCACCAGATCCAAGAGATTCAGTAAGAAGAGCAATGGATGGAGAAGGGATGTTATATTTTGAAGAATCTTCTGTAGAGCTAGCTACTACTACCCAAGGAGACGATTTTTCATGGTCATTTACTGCTGACTCTACGGGAATGTCTAAATATACAGTTTATGATGCCTCTACATGTGAGTTAGATGAAGAAGGGGATGGTGCAATTGGTGAAATGATAGCAGCTGATGATTTCTTTATGTGGGACGAAGATGCAAAAAATTATTACATGTCTTTAAGAAAATTAGCGATGCTTATGGGAGATGATGACGATGGTCCCGATAGCCCTCCTGTAGATGGAATGAGATTCTTTATGGATAGTACAGGCGGAGATAATGAAACTTTACCAGAGTATATTGATATTAGGCTTTGGGCAAAAAGTGGAGATTTAACAGGCTGTGAAGAAAATAATTAATATAAAATACAAAAGCCTATCACAATTTAAGTGATAGGCTTTTTTTTGTTAAATTTTATTTAAATATTTGTTTGTACTATCTAATAAAATAATAGTGAAAGCTTTTTTAATAACCTCTCTTTTATATTTCATATGTACTTTCAATCTTTTTAGTCAGGAACATGAAAAAGAAGAAGGAAGACATTATATCTCAATAACATTCGCACAAACTTTTATTCCTCAAGGGTCGAATATGGATAACTTAAACCATAAAGGACATCTTGTTCCGGGTATTGGTTTTGATTATCTCTATAAAATAAAACCAAGATTTGAATTAGGTATAATGGCTGATTTTGAGTTAGGGAGGTATATTATCCCACATAAAGAAGATTTAGTTAGGGATCATGCTATTGTGTTAGTCGGGGTGGCTACATATACATTAATGCCTAATTGGAATGCTTTTGTAGGTGGAGGTATGGAATTTGAAAAACACCACAATCTCGGTGTATTTAGAATAGGTACAGAGTACAATTTTGGAATCGGTAATCAATGGTCCATTCCTGTAGGCATATTTTATGATTTAAAAGAAGGATATGACACTTGGTCGATGAGTATCGGTTTAGGAAAGGCTTTCTAATTTTTTTCTATTATCTATTAACAAAACTATGAAAAACATACTTAAAGTAATTTTATTATTACTTTCTACAACTTCACTTTTAGCTCAATCTTCTGATTCAACTAAAACTAAAAAAAAGTATCCATACATTTTTCCAATACTAGGGCAACAAGTACAGGATAGAGGAATTGATTTTCCTTTACCTGCAGGAATCAGTGTGAACTATGTATTCAATGAGATGTACCTTGATATTACTCAATTTGACATGAGTATTGCAGGTATTGATATGACAGAAATTCTTAATGAACAAACTTTAGGATTTAAGAAAACAAGAGCATTTACGAATGGTTTAAACCTTAGGGCAGATTTATTTGCTTTACCTTTCATGAATGTCTACGGATTATTTTCTAGATCTGCTGGTGGTACTGAAGTAAGTTTACAACCACAATTTGAAGGTGTTACTTTTCCTGAATTCAGTAGTAAAGTTGAATTTGATGCTGCAACTATAGGTGGTGGTGCAACATTTCATTATGCATACAAAAAATATTTTATTAGTGTTGATGCAAACTATACTTCTTCTAAATCAGCTTTATTAGAACAAAGTGTTGGTTTGGTTACTTCTTCTATGCGAATTGGTAGAAGATTTCAATTCAAGAACAAGACAAAATTAGCTTTCTATATTGGTACAATGTATAGAAACTTTACGAATAATGAAGGAAACACTGGTAGCGTAACCATTGGAGAGGCATTGCCTAATTTAGATAATGAGATTCAAGAGTGGTACGATGGTTTACCACCTCTAAAACAAGAAATTATTGATAGGGTACAAGATAAAATTGATGAAAAATTAGAAGATGTAGACTACGATAATATTACTGATTTACCTATCTCATATTTTATTAAAAAGGATTTGATCAAAAAATGGACTTTCCAATTTGGCTTTAACTATGACTTAAGTAAACATTGGTCTGTTAGAGGTGAGTATGGTGTATCTGATTATAGTAAGTTTATCTTGACGGGTGTGAATTATAGATTCGGTTTCTAAAAATTAATAAAACAATAAAAAAGGCTGATTCGATAAAGAATCAGCCTTTTTTATTGAAAATTAAATTTCACTTTTTATTTTTTTGTACTCTTCAGGAGTATTCGCATTGGTTAATTCCTCTTCAAATTCGGGAATAAGTAAATTGATATCACTATTGATTAAAGCTTTTCTTGGGCAAGAATACCCCCAACTTAAAAACTCTAAGAGTTTACCATAAGCTTTAGGTTCCCAAATACAAATTAATGGTTCTGGGAAATCTAATGTAGGGCTTTTAAAAGAAGTAGCATATTTAGAGGTATCTCTTTTGTTGACCAAAGTGTCTAGCGTTTTTTCAGATAATAAAGGAAGGTCACAGGCAATAACTACCCATGCCGCATTAGGATCTTCTTGGAATGCAGATAAAATACCACCCATAGGACCTAACCCTATAAACTTATCAGAAATTGTCTTTTCTCCTTTAAAATCATTATTATAATGAGCTGTTGAAAGGTAAACCTCATCACAATAATTATTTAATAGAGATTGTGCATATTTCCATTGTGGAACATCGTGATATTCTAAATTGGCTTTGTCTTCCCCCATTCTAGTTGATTTTCCACCTACCAATACTAGTCCTTTAAGTATAGGTTTTTGATAATATAGATCAATAAATTTTGAGATCTCTTCAATAGCAAAGTCCTTCTCCAAATTCCATTGAGGGAGATTTTCTAATTCAGGTAAAACATCAAGGACTTCTTTAGGAATTGACTTCTGCCCATTAGAAAATACTACACCAATAGGGTGCTTTACTTTTTGGATTTTTTTTATGAGAGGTTTTCTATCATCAATAAAAACCAATTGTTCAGAGGCTTCGTAATGGTTGCCGTTGACTAAAACAATATCTGTTTCATTAAAAAATCCTCTTTTTTCAAATGAGTTGTAGGAATTTTTGACATCAATACGATGAAATTTAATTTTATCTGTCATTTGTAAATGTACCCCTCCATGAAAAGAATTGTCTAGCTCTTCTTCATCACTTTTGTGGTCCATATCTAAAAATGCAGGGTTTCTATGAGATAGTAATGTTGAAATTCTACCTGCAAATGATTTAATTTCACCACATGTTGTTCCCATGATAGCAAGTTCATTTGTGGCGAAATTACCTATATTTTTTCTTGTAAGTTTAGCGTGTTTTTGATGTTTCATTATCTATTAAAGTCAGTTTTTCCTCCAGATTTGTGGAATAATTTAGTTTCTTTGATGACGATATCTTGGGATAATGCTTTGCACATATCATAGATAGTTAATGCAGCAACAGTTGCACCGGTTAAAGCTTCCATTTCTACACCTGTTTTTGAAGTTACCTTTGCTGTACTTTTAATGATAAGTTCAGTATCTGAAGTCCATTCTATTTCAATATTGCATTTATCTAAAGGTAAAGGGTGACATAAAGGTATTAATTCAGAGGTTTTTTTAGTTCCCATGATCCCTGCGATGATTGCAGTTTGAAAAATCGACCCTTTTTTCGTAAGATTATCTTGTGTTTGAATAGTCTGTGCAACTTCAAGTGGAAATTCCACGATGGATTGGGCAACAGCTACACGAGTAGTTATATTTTTTTCTCCTACATCCACCATAGAAGGGTTACCTTCTTTATCCAAGTGTGTTAGTGTAGTGTTTTTTTCTTCTTGATTATTCATGAATGTAAAAGTAAAAAATTCAGACTTCAATTCCTTAATAATAGAAATACAATGCAAAATCAGTTGATAGAACCTTCAGTTGTTGATAAAGTTTTAGGAGAAGTATCTTTAACTTTAAAAGTAGAAGAAGTAGAATTATTTGATTCCTTAGGTAGAACATTAGCAGAAGATATTCATGCTGATAGAGATTTCCCACCTTTCGATAGGGTGGCAATGGATGGAATAGGTATTCATTCTTCTCAATTAGGAAAAACTAAATTATTTAAGGTCGAAGGAATTCAGGCTGCAGGGAGTCCTCAATTATCATTAATGAATAATGAAAATTGTATTGAAGTGATGACAGGTGCCATATTACCTCAAAATATTGAAGTAGTTATTCCATATGAATGGACAGAAAAGGCAGAGGAGGGAATTAAGGTTCTTGATTTTAAAAATGCTCAAGTAATGAGTAATGTTCATCAAAAAGGAACTGATAAAAAGAAAAACGATCTTTTAGTAAAGAAAGGAAAGGAATTGTCGTCTGCGGAAATAGGGATTTTAGCCACTGTTGGTAAAACTAAAGTGAAGGTGATTCAGTTACCAAAAATTGCAGTGATTGCTACTGGAGATGAATTAGTAGGGGTTAACGAAGTACCAAAAGAATATCAGATCAGGATGTCTAATTGCTACTCCTTAAAAGCCTCTTTATCCGAAAATGGTTTTTCTTCAGAAATTTTCCATTTAACGGATGATAAGGAATCATTAATAGTGAAAATTAATCAGCTTAAAAAAGATTTTGACGTTTTAGTTTTTAGTGGAGGGGTTTCAAAAGGTAAGTTTGATTTTCTTCCAGAAGTATTTGAGTCTTTAGGAATTAAAAAGGAGTTTCATGGAGTGAAACAACGTCCTGGGAAGCCATTTTGGTTTGGTAAATCAGAGCAACAAGTTGTATTTGCTTTACCTGGCAACCCCGTTTCTACTTTCCTGTGTTCTAATAGGTACATGATTCCTTGGTTAAATAATCAATTAGGAAAAGAAAAATACCTTCCCACTACTGCTATTTTAGATAAAGAGTTTAAATTTGATAAACCTCTTACTTTCTTCTTACAAGTAGAAACTTATTATAAAGAAGATGGTCTGTTATATGCTCAACCTGTAAAAGGGGGAGGCTCGGGAGACTTAGCAAAACTTACAGCAGCAAATGCATTTCTAGAATTGCATCCCGAGGTAGATATACATGAAAAAGGACAACAATATACCGTATGGTTTTATAAAAAATAGATTATGAAATTAAGATTATTAGACAACAGTATCAGACTTCGATTAAATAAAGAAGATATCGATCAATTATATAATAATGGTGAGGTTTGGACAACTTCACAATTAGGAAAAACATCTTTTGTTTATGGTGTTAAATCTATTGAAAGAGGTGAAATTTCAGCTGAAATGGATGGTAATCGTTTACAGTTTCTGTTGAATGTTGATCAAATTAAAGAATGGGTAGATACATCAACAGTTGGATTTTCAGCTGTTCAAAAAAATGAGGATGGATCGTCTTTAAAATTACTTATTGAGAAAGATTTCAAATGTTTAACTGATAGGAATGAAGATGAGAGTAAAAACTTTGAAAATCCTAACTCAACTTGTTAGATTCTAGGAGATAGTTTCTTGATAAATAAAAAAGCCAAGTTATATATATTATAACTTGGCTTTTTTATTTTTTGACTACTAGATTTATTGGTTTTCGTAATCAATAGAATAATGCAGTCCTATATTTTCATGTCTTTCTTTGGCTCCACTGATCACTAAATAACAAATCGTGATCATATTTCTCAATTCACAAAGAGGCTGAGAAATGACTGTTTTTTTGTATAAATCTTCCGTTTCAGCATAGATTAATCCCGTTCTTTGAAAAGCTCTTTTTAGCCTTTCATTAGATCGAACAATACCAACATAATTAGACATGACTCTTTGTAGATCACTTCTTGATTGGTTAATCAAAACTAATTCTTCAGGAACTGTGGTGCCATCTTTATTCCATTCAGGAATGTTATCCATCCACTCAGTAGAGGCAATATTTCGAACAGCAGTTTCAAAAGCTTCATGGGCATAGACAGCAGCTTCTAAAAGAGAATTGGATGCTAATCTATTGGCTCCATGTAATCCTGTGCAAGTAGCTTCTCCACATGCTAATAGGTTTTTGATAGACGTTTCTGCTTTCGTATTGACAACAATGCCACCACATAAATAATGCGATGCTGGAGCAACAGGAATATAATCTTTTGTAATATCTATACCGATATTTTTACAATGACTATAGATAGAAGGGAAGTGATCCTTGAGTTCACTTTCATCAATAACTGATGCGTCTAACCAAACGTGTTCCTTACCTTCTTTCTTCATTTCGGAATCAATAGCTCTAGCTACAATATCTCTAGGAGCTAAAGATCCTCTTTCATCATATTTTTTGACAAAGTCCTCACCTTTACTATTCCTTAGAATAGCACCAGCTCCTCTCATTGCCTCAGTAATTAAGAAAGCATTTCCTTCATGGCCTCTTTGGTATAAAGCAGTAGGATGGAATTGAACAAATTCCATTTGACGAACATGACCTTTAGCGCGATAAGTCATCGCAATGCCATCTCCGGTAGCAACACTTGGATTGGTGGTTGTTTTATAAACTTGTCCAATACCTCCTGTGGCTAATAAAGTAACTTTTGATAGGATATTTTCAACTTCTCCAGAGGTTTTATTTAATGCATACACCCCATAGCATTGAGTGTCTTTTCTATACTTTGTTACATCTTCACCTAGATGATGTTGTGTAATAAGGTCTATTGCAAAATAATCTTGGAGAATTTCTACGTTATCGTATTTTTTTATAGCATCGAGTAGAGCTCGTTGTATTTCTTGGCCTGTGACATCTTTAAAATGTAAAATTCTATGGTCACTATGTCCACCTTCTTTTGCTAATTTATAATCTCCGTCGTCGGATTTATCAAATTGAGCACCCCAATTAATAAGTTCTCTAATGCGTTCGGGACCATTTTCAACGACAAGTTTTACAACTTCTTCATTGTTGATGTGTGACCCAGCAATTAAAGTATCTTGAATGTGTTTTTCATAGGAATCTTTTGCGTCAATGACAGCCGCAATACCACCTTGAGCATACCTAGTGTTGCTTTCAAAAGGTTCATCCTTAGTAATGAGACATATTTTAGGATGATAATTTTTGTTTTTATAAAATTCGCAAAGTTTCAGGGCATAACTGAGTCCTGCAATGCCAGACCCAACTACTAGAAAATCTACTTTTGTCATTGATAGAAATTAAAAAAATAAATAATGCTGTTTTTACTTTGTATAAAAACAGCATTATAAAAATCAATCTATGATAATTCAAACATTCTTTCGATCGAGCCAATGGCTTTCACTCGAATGTCTTCTTCTACATTTACTTCAGGATATTCATATTGAAGACAGTTATAAACTTTTTCTAATGTATTCATTTTCATGAAATGACATTCAGAACAAGCACATGTATTGTCTTCTTTTGAAGGTGCAGGAATTAAATTTTTATGAGGAACTGCTTCTCTCATTTTATGTAAAATACCTGCTTCTGTAGCAACTATGTATGCATCTCCTTCGTCTTCTTGAACAAAGCGTAATAAAGCAGCCGTAGAACCAACAAAAGAGGCCACCTTTAAAAGAGGCATTTCTGATTCTGGATGAGCAATTATCTTTGCATGAGGATTTTCTTTATGAAGATCTACTATTTTTTCCAATGCGAAAGCCTCGTGAACAACACAAGCACCGTCCCAAAGTAACATATCTCTTCCGGTTTCTTTCATGATATATTTACCCAAATTACGATCTGGAGCAAATATGATCTTTTCATCTTCAGGAAGTGAATTGATAATCTTTAATGCATTGGTAGAAGTTACCGTAATATCTGTATATGCTTTTACCTCGGCAGATGAGTTGATATAGGTAACAACAGTATGATCGGGATGTTGTTTTACGAATTCTGAAAATTCTTTTGCAGGAGCAGCTTCCGCTAAAGAGCAACCTGCTTTAAAATCCGGGAGGATTACTTTTTTTTCAGGGTTAATGATTTTAGCTGTTTCAGCCATAAAATGAACTCCAGCAAATAAGATAATATCTGCATCAGTATCTGCGGCTTTTTGAGCTAGTGCTAAACTATCTCCAACAAAATCTGCAAGATCTTGGATCTCAGCATCCTGATAATAATGGGCAAGAAATACTGCGTTTTTTTCTTCTTTTAAACGAGTGATTTCTTTCTTGAGGTCAGTAGGATTATTTTCTGTTACATCAATATATCCTAGCTGATCTGCTCTATTTTTAAGCTCTTGTGTAAGCATTTTTCAAATTTGTTCGATTACCTAAGTAACGCAAAGTTACACAAAAACTGTCAATGTATAAGTCTAAATTGAAATGTAAATTTCAAGTATTTCTAAATTTTCGGGCATTTTTTACAGTGTTTACCCTTTCTTTTATACTTTTTGCAGCAGTTCTTTTTCTTGCAAGTAACTTCTTCTCCTAAAAGATCTTCAGACAAAGAAAGCATATCTAGAAGTCTAGTACTTGTTGTACTTAAAAATAGCGGATCTTGTTGATTCATGTCTTCTGTTTATTTAGACTTATTCTTATTAGTGTTTCAAATATATAAATTTAATTGGATTAATTCTAAATAGCGTAATAAAATATATAAAAAAGGACCTATCAATTTATTATTTGATAGGTCCTTATGCTTGCTATGAGGTAAATGAAACTATTGAGTAGCACTTACTTCACAATATTTATTTTTTAGATCGATTATTTCATTCCCGTATCTCTGAATAAAACCTTTATTAATAGATTCTTCAATTGCTTTACACGCTGAATCAAAATCTTTCATTTCAATATAGATTAGTGCTAGGTTTCTATAAGCATATGAATTAGAGTCATCGACATATAAGGAGACAGAAACATCATCAAATGCTCCTTTTATATCCCCTAATTTTAATTTACTGTATGATCTGTTATTAAATGAAAGACCTAGATATTGATCACTTTCTATTACTTTATCAAACATTTCAATTGCCATTTCATGTTCGCCTATCAATTGATATTTAAAACCTAAATTTAGATATCCAGGCATGAAATCAGGTTCAAGTTTAATGATCTTATTAAAATATATAAAAGCTTCTTCAGGTCTTCCAAGCTCATCAGAAATGGCACCTAAATTATTTAAGACACCAGTGTCTGTACTATCAATTTTTATAGCTTTTTGTAAATCATCATAAGCTTTTTGAAATTTTTGTTGTGCAGAGTATGCAGATGCTCTATTGACGTAAAGGTTTAGAAAAGCTGTATCCGGTGCATATAATAAAGCTATAGATAGATCTTGAACGGCTTTATTATGTTGGCCATTATCTTGATAATAATTACTTCTTAAATCGTACAGATCATAGTCCTTAGGATAGAATAAAATTAATTCAGAAATTTCATTGATGGCTTTATCTAATTGTTTTGAATGTTTGTATAAATAAGATTTATTAAAACCAAATTCAATTTTTTCTTCTTTAGTTGTGTGTTCGTATTGACTTAGAGAGTCAATAAGATATTCTGCCTTCTCTTTTGAAATTCCATAATACTCTTTATATCCAACTTGGCTAAAAGAAAAAATGGGTAATAATAGAAGAGATGATAGTAAATAGTAAGCTTTCATAATTGTTGGTGTTTGTTAATTATAGACATAAAAAAAACCTTACTAATTGAATAGTAAGGTTTAAATATATGATTTTTTTAGGAATTATTCTCCTCCTTCTTGTTTCATATGTACCACTCTTTGAGGGAATGGGATTTCAATGCCATTATTATCAAGAGCTATTTTACCAGCTTCTAATGTTTCAAATAAGAAAGCCCAATAATCATCTACTTGTAGATGTACTCTTAATTGTAAATCAACAGAACTATCACCTAGGTTTGTTACCCAAACTACAGGGGCTTCTGGCTGTGATAAAACTCTTTTATCGTCTTTAATGACGTCTAATAGTACTTGTCTAGCTTTTTTTATGTCAGAATCATAAGAAATACCAATAGGTACATCACATCTTGCATACCCTTCTCTAGTGTAGTTTTTGATTACACCACCTGCTAAAGCACCATTTGGAATAAAAACATGTCTTCTATGCGGTGTTACAATTGAGGTTGCAAATAATCCAATATCTTCAACTACTCCTAAATGACCTTGTGCTTCTATTAGTTCTTCTTTTCTAATTGGTTTTAATGTTAGTAATAATGCACCACCAGCAATGTTTGCTAATGACCCCTGTAATGCTAAACCAATGGCAAGACCTGCAGAACCCAACATTGCAATGAAAGATGTTGTTTCAATACCTGCAATACCAATAGCAACAATAAGAATAATTACTTTTAAACCAATTTTGATTAATGAAGTTACAAAATCAATTAATGCGTGATTATCTGAAGATTTCTTTTTAATTTGATTAGCTACAATATAAGAAATCTTATTAGCGATAATAAAGCCAATGATTAAAAATAACAAAGCCATTCCGGCCTTAAGTCCAAAGTCTGTGATAAAGCTTAAAAGCTTATCTTGAAAATCAGAAGAATTTAAATCCATCAATATTAATTTTTAAGATGTGTTTAGATTGAGTTAATATTTTATAAAAATAGAAAGTTTTTTTAGTTTTTTGTAAGATCAAGAGCAATTTTACAGAATTAAATAAAAAAGATTTTTGAAAATTACGTATGTCAGATTTTAAATCACTTATAAAAGGGGAGCTTCAAGAGGCACAAAATGTGTTAGAAAAGTTTCTTTCTGAAGAAAATAATATTACTTCTATTGAAGCTGCTGCAGATATATTAGTAGATTCTTTTCAAAAAGAAGGTAAGGTAATTTCATGTGGTAACGGAGGATCTCATTGTGATGCTATGCACTTTGCAGAAGAATTGACAGGTAGGTATAGAGAAGATAGGCCAGCTATAGGGGCTATTGCTATTTCAGATGCAAGTCATTTATCATGTGTAAGTAATGATTATGGATTTGAATATGTGTTTTCAAGATACTTAGAAGGGGTAGGGAGATCAGGTGATGTGCTATTTGCGTTAAGTACTAGCGGAAACTCTCAGAATATTGTTCATGCGATAGAAGTCGCGAAAAAGAAAAATATTAAGGTAATTGCTCTTACAGGAAAAGATGGTGGAAAGATGGCTGGTTTAGCAGATGTAGAAATCAGAGTTCCTCATTTTGGTTTTGCAGATCGAATACAAGAAATACATATTAAAGTTATACATATTATCATTCAGTTGATAGAAAAGAAAATGGGCTACTAATAGCCCTTTTTTTATTCCTTAATTCCTTCCAATGGTAATTGTATAGTGAATGTAGCTCCTCCGTCTTTATTATTAAAGGCGTCTATACTTCCTTTATGCTGTACCACAATATCTTTACTAATAATAAGACCAAGTCCTAAACCTTCTTTTTTTGTAGTATAAAAAGCTTCAAATAAATGATCAAGGTCTTTAATTCCTCCTCCATTATCAGAGATACTTATACCAATTCGATCTACTTTAAGTTTCTTTGTAGAGATCTTAATGGCTTTGTTTTCTAATGTATCATTCTCTTTTAATACTTGGAATGCATTATCAATTACATTAATAAAAACTTGAGATATTTTCCCGCCAAGACAGATGATTTCAGGAAGAGTTTCTTCTAATTCTATTTGAAGATCAATTCCATCATATTTATATTTCTTCGTCAATAAATTTAATGTCGTACTAATACTATCATTGATATTGAAAGGTTGTGGTACGCCATGGTTTGATTTTACAGCATTTTTAAGGTCTTGGGAGATCTCTCTAATTCTTTTCACTCCATCATCAATACCTTGTAAAAGAAGAATTGATTCTTCGATATCTTCTTGAAGTTCTTCTTTATTATCAATAGCAATATCTTTTACCATGTCATCCACTTCTTTAAGATTATCACTTATAGGAATAATGTTATTAGTGATGAAATTTAAAGGGTTATTGATTTCATGGGCAACTACAGCCATCATTTGACCAACAATAGCTAATTTTTCAGAACGTGCTAGCTGTTCATGAATTTTTTTAGTTTGTACTAAGTTTTCTTTTAGCTCATTATTTTTTTCAGTCATTTTTTCATTAAGCTCCAAAACTTGCACAACTTTTTCGCCGATAATGAATTTCTGATCCTGTATTTCCTTGGTCTTTATTTTTAGAGTTTGACTAAACTCTTTAAAACGTTTCTTTTGTTGATTGACTAGATATATGATTACCCCCATAAGTAAAACACAAATAAGGATAGAAATTAGAGCATATTCTCTGTAGACAATTTTCTCTTTAGATATTGAGTTTTGTTGATTGAGCTCATTGATTTCTTCTTGTTTTTGAGCGAGCACCATATTATTTTCAATAATCTGAGCCTTTCTCATTTTCTCTTCATCTTGATATAATCGAGTGTAATAGATGTATTTTCTTAAAGCAATCGCTTCATTTAAAACATCCTCTCTTTTGTTATAAGCTTCGATTAATACATCAGATAATAATAAGGCTTCTTGAATAGCTGGCAGTTTTTCAGCAATTTCTAAACCTTTGTTTGCAGCTTCAATACTTTTAGAAATACTATTTTGAACTAAATAGACTCTAGCAATTTTCTCAAGAATTTTGGCTTGTTTTAATAATTGTTCAAGCTTTAAAAATCCTTTATAAGCTATACCATAATGTTGTAAGACAATACCTAAACTATCCTTACTACTTTCGAAATATGTTTCTCCAATAGATGCTTCCGTTGTATAAATCAGTGATTCATAATCTGTTTCTATGGCAATAGTTTTTGCTTTTTCAAATTGAGCTCGTGCTTCATAAGGGCTTCCAGCTTGTAAATAAGCTTCTCCTATACTTTGATGGGCAGAGGCAATAAGTTGTTTGTGTTTTGATTTTAGCCTATAATCTAAGGTCGTTTGATAATGCTCTAAAGCCAATTCATATTTACCTCTCGCTAATTGAATGTTTCCTAAGACCTGATAGGTGTATCCAATTAAAATATAGTCTTCTGTTTTTTTAGCTATGATTTGTGCCTCATTTATATTTTTTAGTGCTTCATAATTGTCGCCCTCATAAAAAAATAAATTTCCAATATTCACATATGCATAGCTCTTTTGGATTTGATTATTAGATACATCAGCTTGTAACATTGCTTCTTTAAAGTTCTCAAAAGCCTCTGTATAAAGACCTTTATTCCTTTTTGCAATTCCCACAAGATTTAAGACAGTTGCTCTTTCTTTAAAATCAGGTTTATTTTTTGTGAGTTCTAAAATTTTATCACCAAAAATAATAGTTGAATCCGGAGATAAATCTCTAGAGTTCCACATGATTTTAAAGTACGCATCAATCAATTCATCGCCTGTCAAATGGTTTAGTTCTTTTTTTAAACTATCTATTTTGGCCTTTTGAGAAAATGATATCGTACTAAAGCATAAAGTTATTATATACAAGAATAATAGTTTTCTTCTCATTGTTAGCTGATCCAATATGCTAGGATACTAGGTGTATTTGAATAGTGTAATTTGTGTGATTTAGAGGGTAATATCTACCAACTAAATTTTTTCATAGTTGAAATATAATAACTTTTAGGTTACTTAAGGAATTTTAAACGTTAATCGAATTAAAGTTAAAAATATATTTTATGCTACCTAATGTATAAAATATCATCTCATCTTTTTTTAAGTCGCTGATTGTCTGATTGTAAGGTATTAATTCTCTTGTTTTTAACTTTTCTTTCCAAATAAAATTAACTGAATGGTTATTCATTGACTTTTTGAAGCCTAGATTAGAAAAACTTTCTCCATTAGACCAATCACTTTCTGTGTAAGTCATTATGTCATCAGGTGAGTAGTCAGATACAAATTGTTTCAATATCTTTCCAAGTCCTCCCATAATTGTATATCCATTTTTATTACAGTAACGAATCAGCTCATAAGATTCATGACCTATATTTGTTTTGGTCATTTTACGTTTTCCACTAAATGAAGCTACACCTACTAATTCATCTTTTAAAAATAAACCATACTTAATTCTAGCATTTGTAATTCTTCCAGTATGATTCTTTTCTAAAAATTGATCTAAATCGGGTTTATTAATCTTTTTTACGGAAACTTTTCTACCATAAATTACTTTGGATAATCCAAAAGAAGCAGATATTCTGGATAAACAAGCTTCCGTTTTAAGCACAAAAGTATCATTCCATAAATGGATCACTTTATAAGTGCTAAAGTAATTGTTGATATTTTGAAGAGGGGATGCTGAAGAATGCCATTCAGCATTTTCAATCTGAGGTGAAATCAAGTGAATGATTAAATTTGATTCATCACATTTGATAAAAGGATAAGGGGAGATTTCCTTCATAATTATCGTTTGATAACTAATATGATGATCATCAAGGTATTTGAAAAGTGATTTATATTCTGTTGTAGGCGACATTTTTTAATTTATAGACCCAAATTGTTAATGATTGAGAAATTTACAATGATTTGGGTGTTTTTATACCTATTTGACTAGGTAAATATCAATTTTTTTTAAAAATATTTGTATTCAAAAGTGCATACTCTATATTTGCCTATTAAATATATAGGGTAATAGAATTAATAAAAATTACCTTGACAAATTAATGATATGAGCGAAGCTACAAATATTCATCCCATATTTAATTCTCTATTAAGTAGAGAGAAGAAAGAAGGTCAACTAAAACAAAATGGTGTTGTTTTATGGATGACAGGTTTATCAGGTTCAGGAAAAAGTACCTTAGCAAAGGCATTAGAATTTGCTTTACACGATTTAGGTTACTTTACCATGTTGTTAGATGGAGATAATCTAAGGACTGGTGTAAACAGCAACCTTGGTTTTTCTGAAGAGGATAGAATGGAGAATATTAGACGTTCAGCAGAAGTGTCTAAGTTATTTGCTTCTGCAGGAATTATTACCATATGTTCTTTAATTAGCCCAACAGAGGAAATTAGAGCTGTAGCCAAAGAAATTATTGGTGAAGAAGATTTTAAACAAGTACATATTGATTGTCCTTTTGAAGTGTGTGCGGAACGTGATGTAAAAGGATTATATAAAAAAGCATTGGCAGGGGAAATCAAAAACTTTACAGGTTTAGATTCTCCATTTGATATCCCTAAAAATCCATTTGTGAGTATTCCTACTCATAAACAATCTTTAGAAGATAGCTTAAAACAGCTTATTGAAGCCGTAGTGCCAATTATTAAATTAGACGAAAACAAATAGGTATGCAAACTCATACACTAACTCACTTAAAACAGCTGGAATCTGAAGCTATCTATATCTTCAGAGAAGTAGCAGAACAGTTCGAGCGCCCAGCAATGCTATTTTCTGGTGGAAAAGATTCTATCGTTATGTTACACCTTGCCATAAAAGCATTCTGGCCAGGTAAAGTACCTTTTCCTTTAATTCACATTGATACAGGACATAACTTTCCTGAGGCAATTGATTATCGTGATTGGATGGTTAAAGAATATGATCTAGACTTAATTGTTGGTTCTGTTCAAGGTTCAATCGATAAAGGTACTGCAGTTGAAGAAAGAGGAGTGAATCCAAGTAGAAATGGATTACAAGCAATTACTCTTTTAGAAACATTAGAAGAATATAAGGTTGATGCTGCCTTTGGTGGTGGTCGTCGTGATGAAGAAAAAGCTAGAGCGAAAGAGCGTTTCTTTTCACATCGTGATGAATTTGGCCAATGGAATCCAAAAAATCAACGTCCTGAATTATGGACACTTTATAATGGTCATTACAATGAAGATGAGCACTTCCGTATCTTCCCAATTTCTAATTGGACAGAAATGGATGTGTGGCAATATATAGCTCAAGAAAAAATTGCTTTACCTTCTATTTATTTTGCTCACAAGCGTAAAATAGTAGAGAGAAATGGAATTTTATTGGCTGAATCTCCTTGGAATACTTTACTAAAAAATGAGGAATATGAAGAGCGTTTAATTCGTTACAGAACGCTTGGTGATATGACTTGTACAGGTGCAGTTATGTCTGATGCTGATAATTTATCAGGTATCATTCAAGAAGTAGCGTCTTCTAGAGTAACAGAAAGAGGTAACCGTTCTGATGATAAGAGATCGGAAGCCGCAATGGAAGAACGTAAATTACAAGGTTATTTCTAACATTCAGACATTAAAACAATGAGCGAAGTATTAAATCATCCAAGTATCATCAGAGAGGAATCAGCTGCTGCTGTAGATCAATCTTATTTGAATATGGACCTTCTTCGTTTCACTACTGCTGGTAGTGTTGACGATGGGAAAAGTACATTGATTGGTCGTCTGATGTATGATACCAAAGCAATTTTTGAAGATCAGCTTGAAGCGATCGAGAAATCTAGTCAGTCAAGAGGTGACGAAAACGTTAACCTTGCATTATTAACTGATGGATTAAAAGCAGAAAGAGAGCAAGGCATCACAATTGATGTTGCTTATAGATATTTTGCAACACCAAAACGTAAGTTTATTATTGCAGATACTCCTGGCCATATTCAATACACAAGAAACATGGTTACGGGTGCATCTACAGCTAATCTAGCTATTATTTTAGTGGATGCTAGAAATGGTGTTGTTGAGCAAACTAAACGTCACACATTTATTGCTTCTTTATTGAAGATCAAACACATTGTTGTTGCAGTAAATAAAATGGATTTAGTGGATTACTCTGAGGAGCAGTTCAATAAAATCAAAACAGACTTCTTAGCATTCTCAGACAAGATTGGTATTGAGGATATCCGATTTATACCTATTTCTGCACTAAAAGGAGATAATGTTGTAGATGATTCTACACAGACACCTTGGTATACAGATGGATCTTTGTTAAGTAATTTGGAGAAAGTAGAGATTGATCAGGATCTAGATTTAGATAATGGTCGTTTCCCTGTTCAAAGAATTATAGAAAATAACGATTTCAAAGGTTTTGCAGGAAGAGTAGACGGTGGTATTTTAAAAGTAGGTGATGAAGTAGTTGCTTACCCATCGAAAGAGACTTCTGTGATTAAAACTATTGAAACAATGGATGGAAAAATCGAAGAGGCTTTTCCTCCAATGTCTGTTGTAGTTACTTTAAAAGATGATTTACAACTTAAGAGAGGTGATATGATCGCGAAAGCTGATAATAAACCTTCTGAAGTAGAAACATTGAAAGCAACTGTTTGTTGGATGAATCAAAAAGGATTATCTGTAGGAGGTAAATACTTATTGAAGCACACAACAACTGAAGTGAATGCCACAGTTACTGCTGTTATAGATAAATTGGATATTAATACAATGAATCATATCAGTACTGATACAGGTCTTCAAATGAATGAAATTGGTGTTGTTGAAATCCAATTATCATCAGCAATTGCTTTAGATAGTTATAAAACAAATCGAGCAACTGGTAGCTTAATCTTGATTGATTTAGATACAAATGAAACAGTTGCCGCAGGTATGGTGAAGTAGGTTTAGAAAACTTCAATAAAAAAACACAATGTTTTCATTAACATTGTGTTTTTTTATGCTATAATTTAAATGAAGTTATTTAATATTGATTTTCTCAAATTCGACCACACCACCAACACTTACTTTCACAAAGTGTTCGCCACTGCCTAATTTATAGAACTTATTTATTTTTCCGTAAGGTTCTTGAAACTCAAGATTACCATTGGCATCTAAAACAATGATACCAATAGTTTCATCTTTTTTGCCTTCAATAAAGAAACCATCTTTTTCTTTTTTAATGACAACATTTTTATCAGCCAACTGATTGGTATTCCCTTGAGACAATACAACACATAAATAATCAGTTTCCCATTTTATTACTTTATAATAAATCTCTGTATTATTTTTTGTGGCAATAGAATATTGATAAATGCCTTGATCATTAGCAGTAACACTCTCATGTTGCCAATGTATTTTGTCTTCTGAAGTTTGTATCTCATAAGGATAGTCTTCTTTAGAATGGTCTACCCAAGTAAGGGTAGTTGTTTCTTTTGAATGACTAATTTTTAGATTATTTTTTATTTCTTGAGCATTGATATGTCCAATGAATATAAATGATATGATTAGTGAGTATAAGTATTTAGATGAATACATGATCTTTTTGCTTTTATTACTTAATTAATAACGAAAAACTTAAAATATAAGTAGCCAAACTTAAATATTGTTAAGAGTATAAAGGAAACGATGAAAATAAATTAGATTGAATTGTTGATATTTTGATCAAGTATTGTTACTTTATTGCATATTGATCATTATTTGATGAATTAATAAGTGTTATTTTACCACATATGATTAGATTCATTTGTATGTGAATAACAAATCTATATTTTTGTGATCTAGGCAATATTTTTTGACTACCAATTTTTGAGGACAACGTGGAAAACGAACAAAATTCAGATAATAATAACGTCATACATATAGATGGTATGTACCAGAACTGGTTTCTTGATTACGCTTCTTATGTAATCTTGGAAAGAGCGGTGCCTAGTATTTTTGATGGCTTAAAACCTGTACAGAGAAGGATCCTTCATTCTATGAAAGAACTGGATGATGGACGATTTAATAAAGTAGCAAACATTATTGGTTCAACTATGCAGTATCACCCACATGGTGATGCAGCTATTGGAGATGCTATTGTTAACTTAGGGCAAAAAGAACTATTAATAGAAACACAAGGTAACTGGGGAGATATAAGAACAGGAGATAGTGCAGCTGCTCCTCGTTATATTGAAGCTAGATTATCCAAATTTGCATTGGAAGTTGTTTTTAATCCAAAGACAACAGAATGGCAATTATCTTATGATGGACGTAAAAAAGAGCCCGTCAATTTACCAGTAAAATTCCCTTTATTATTATCTCAAGGTGTTGAAGGTATTGCAGTTGGTTTGGCAACCAAGATCATGCCTCATAACGTTAAGGAATTAATCAAAGCATCAATAGATGTTTTAAAAGGAAAAAAAGTACACCTTTTACCTGATTTTCCAACAGGTGGTCTTGCCGATTGTTCTAATTACAATAGTGGTCTTAAAGGTGGCAAAATTAGGAATAGAGCTAAAATAGAGTCTCCAGATAACAAGACTTTATTGATTAAAGAGATTCCTTATACTTGTACTACCTCAAGTTTAATTGATTCTATTATTAAAGCCAATGATCAAGGAAAGATCAAAATCAAAAAAGTAATTGATAACACGGCTAAGGATGTAGAAATAGAAATCCAATTAGCAAGTGGTCAATCTCCTGATGTTACAATTGCGGCTTTATATGCTTTTACTGACTGTGAAGTATCTATCTCTCCAAATGCGTGTGTAATTATTGGAGATAAGCCCGTTTTCATTGGAGTAGAAGATATATTAAAAAGTGATACTGATTTTACAGTAAAACTTTTAGAAACGGAACTAAAAATTCGTGAAAGTGAACTTCAAGAGAAAATTTTATTTAGCTCATTGGAGAAAATCTTCATAGAAAATAGAATATATAGAGACATTGAAGAATGTGAAACTTGGGAAGCAGTTATCGAAACCATCGATAAAGGCTTGGAGCCATTTAAACCAAGTTTCTACCGTGAGATTACCGAAGATGATATCATTCGTTTGACTGAAATTAAAATCAAAAGAATCTCAAAATTCGATACATTTAAAGCAGATGAATTACTTCGTACTTTATTAGAAGAGTTAAAAGAAGTAAGACATCATTTGATTCATATTATTGAATACGCCATTGATTATTTCCAAAACTTATTGAAGAAATACGGAAAAGATCATGAGCGTCTTACAGAATTAACTACGTTTGATACAATCCAAGCTTCAAAGGTTGCGGCTAATAATGCAAAACTTTATGTCAATAAGAAAGAAGGCTTTGTAGGTTACAATCTCAAGAAAGAAGAAGGTGTCGAAGAAGTTATGGATTGCTCAGATATCGATGATATTATCGTCTTTAGAAATACAGGTGAATACCAAGTTACTAAAATTGGTGACAAGAAATTTGTAGGCAAGAATATCATCCATGTAGAGGTATATGTAAAAGGGGATGAGCGTAAAGTATTTAACGCAATCTATTTAGACGGAGCTACAGGTATCACTAGAGTAAAACGTTTCCAAGTACCTAGTTTTACTAGGGATAAAGAATATAACGTCACTAAAGGATCTCCAAAATCAAAAGTAACTTACTTCTCTAGTAATCCAAATGGAGAAGCAGAGGTAGTTGGGGTATCTCTTTCACCTAATTGTTCTGCTAAAGTAAAATCTTTTGAATATGATTTTGCTGATTTAGAAATTAAGGGTAGAGGTTCTCAAGGTAATATTTTGACCAAATATCCTGTTAGAAGAGTCACTTTAAAAAGGGAAGGTGTTTCAACACTACCAGCAATTGATCTATGGTACGATGAAGCAGTTGGATTACTGAATAAAGACGAGAATGGTAAATATTTAGGTAAATTTAAAGACGAGGATAGAATTATTATTTTCTATGAAGATGGAGAATATGAACTGACCAACTTTGAAATTACTAACCGATATGATGCTAAAAAGGTAGTACTAATTGAGAAGTTCTTACCGTACAAAGCAATTTCAGCGGTGCATTATGATACGAACAATAGACAGTATTATATCAAACGCTTCCATATCGAAACCTCAACAATGAACAAGAAATTCAAATTTATAAATGAATCGAATGCTTCGAGGTTATTAGTAGTTACTACACAAATGTCACCATTGGTAGAATTAACTTATACCAATGGTAGGAAACGTGAAAAGTATCAGGTAAATCTTAAAGAATTTGTAGAAGTGAAAGGCTGGAAAGCATTAGGTAATAAAATACCTCATGATAGAGTGACTGATGCCAAAATATTAAGTCAGGATGACCCAGTAGATACTACAGATATCAAGGTAAAAAAAGAAGATAATTCTGATGATGACGCTAATGATGGTCACGATTCATTAAGGTTATTCTAATTGAAATAATAATAGCAAAAGGGTAGTAGTCAATACTACCCTTTTTTTATTTGTTTAATATTTATAGCTTTAATCATTCATCACTTTTGATTACTACTACTTTATGACAACAAAACAATTACTTCAAGTGGCTACCGCAGTGATTATAAATCCTGATAGTCCAGAAGAATTCTTACTAGCAAAAAGACCGTTAGATCGACATTTAGGAGGGCAATGGGAATTTGCAGGAGGAAAAATTGAAGAAGGAGAAGATCCTGAACACGCTATAGTTCGAGAATTAAAAGAAGAATTTGATATAGAAGTAGAGGTAATCAATAAAGTTTGTCAGCATGTCTATCATTATCCCGAAGTCTCTTTGGATTTACATACTTTTAGGGTGAAAATAGTATCTGGGGATATAAAATTATTGGAACACGATGCAGCTGTTTGGGTATCAAAAAATGAGGTAGAGACTTATTTATTGGCTTCCTCAAATCATGAGATATTACAGCATATTTAATACTAATTGATTCAAATCACTAGTATAAAAAACAAAAAAGTACAAGACATTAAGCCTTGTACTTTTTTGTTTTTGTGAAGATATCTCGTTACCTGTTTCTTCCATATTGTTCATGAGAACTCACCCAATCAGAAGAAGAAATGGCTGATGCTAGAGAAATTTCTCCTGCGAGTACTACAGCAGCTACAATCTCAGCAAACTTATAAGCTTTGCCTTTGCCATAACAGTTTAATAATTCTAATGATTCTTTTTGGGTGCCAATTCCTGTCCCTCCGCCATATGTGGCAATAATTAGGGAAGGTATTGTCATAGAAAGGTATAAATCTCCTTCTTCTGTTAATTCTGTATATATAATACCAGCAGAAGATTCGGATACATTGGCAACATCCTGCCCAGTGGCAATAAACATAGCTGTAATGCCATTTGGAGAATGCAGTCCGGTATTATTTACACCAGACAAAAAGGAGCCAATAGCAGCAATTCTAGAGTGGTGATCCAATTGTGCTGGTTCAACTCTCATATATTGTTGTAAGATCTCTTTTTTTAATGTTACCTCAGCAGTGACACGTTTACCTCTTGTTCTCATAATATTGATCTGAGAAGCTTTTTTATCTGTGGCAAAGTTAGATTCTAAGAAGAAATTTTTAATTCCAGGATATTGATCTAGAATCCAACTACAAGCTGCAAAAGTGGCTCTACCCACCATGTTTTGACCCGCTGCATCTCCAGTTTTAAAATTAAATCTTAAGAAAGCGAATTTGTTTGATAGGAAGTGGTCGATATAAACTAAATCAGCGATAGAAGAAGTGGTTTCTGCTTCTTCTTTTATCTTATCAAAATTTAGTTTTATCCATTGAACAAAATCTCTAGCACCTCTAGCATCAATAAACTCAAAAACAGGAGCTCTTTGCATTGCATCGTCTACTACAGAAACTTTGATACCACCACACATGTTTGCCACTTTCATTCCTCTGTTATATGACGCCACAAGTGTTCCTTCTGTAGTAGCCATAGGAATCATAAATTCTCCAATAGCATGTTCTCCATTCACTTTAATTGGTCCGGCAAATCCCATAGGAATTTGAGCAACCCCAGTAAAATGCTCAATATTTCCAGCCAAATCATGAGGGTCAATCGAGTATTTACCGATATGATTTATAGGCTTTTTAGCAAACTCAGAGATATATTTTTGACGTTCTTTGATGATCTCATCTCCAAAGTCGTCCATTTCATCACGAGGTAATTTTTTTTCCACCTTGGCAGGGTCTACAACAGAATCGTTGACTGATAATTTTAGATTCCCAAAAGGAGAAGCTTTAACACTTACTTCTAATTCATGTCTTTCAATTGGTAAAGGATCATGATTCAAAATGTTAATTTGTATAGTTTTTCTTAAAGGGAAATCAATACGATTATCTTTTGTAATTGAAGTTGCTTTGATTTCAGTTGATTCTGATGTAGTTAATATGATTTGATTAAGGTCTATCTCATTGCCATTAATTTTAATGTGTGAAATTTCTTTTAGCTCAGCATCTTTTAATCTATTTTTAATAGAAAAACTAATACCTTTATCAGTGTTTTTTAAACTGCCTCTGTTATAGAGTTGCTTTAATAACATACTAGGTATAAACATATCTTGTAATTTGGTGGTGGAAATAAAAAATAGTTTCTTGTTAATCAAATATGTGTTCGATCAATAAACAAAAGTAATCATGTATTTAGTATAATTTTTTATTACCTATTGTTCTGACACTAATTTAACTAATATTTATTCAAAATGAAGATTTTAATATTAAACGGACCAAACTTAAATCTATTAGGAAAAAGAGAACCGACAATTTACGGTAATCAAAGTTTTGAAGATTATTTTAAGCAGTTAAAAAACACATTTCCTAATGTTGATTTGGAATATAGACAATCAAATCATGAAGGAACTCTTGTGGATTGGATTCATGAAGTTGGGTTTAGTTATGATGGAATAGTTTTTAATGCAGGTGCGTATACTCATACTTCTGTAGCTATTGCTGATGCTATTGCAGGTGTAGAAACAAAAGTGATTGAAGTACATATTTCTAATGTGCACGCTAGAGAAGCATTTAGACATCATAGTTATATGGCTAAAAACTGTGTAGGTACAATTGCAGGTTTAGGATTAAAAGGATATGAATTAGGGGTAAGGTATTTTACGGAAGACTAATTAGAATCAATTAGTTCTTGTACTTTTCCCTCTAAAATATCTTTCTTAAAAGGTTTAGAGATATAATCATTCATTCCTGCTTCTTTACATCTTTCGAATTCGCCTTTTAAGGCAGAAGCAGTCATGGCAATAATAGGAATAGATTTGATCGGTTCTTCAAAGTCCGATCGAATCTTTTTTGTTGCTGTATATCCATCCATTTCAGGCATATGTACATCCATTAAAATAAGATGGAATGCCTCTTTTTCTAATTTTTCTATTGCGATAAGACCGTTGTCAGCAACATCCGTTTCGTATCCCCATTTTTTTAATAAGCGAAGCACCAACATTTGATTCACTTCATTGTCTTCGACTAAGAGTACTTTTTTTACTGTTTCAATAGTATCTTTCTTTTCAGTTACTACTTTAGGAATTTCTTGATTGTGGACCTTATCAGTTTTTATTTCAACATAATTCTTGAAAGTAATATCAAAATAAAAAGTGCTTCCGTAGTTGGGTTTACTTTCAACAAACATTTCTCCACCTTGTAATTCAACAAGCTGTTTCGATATACTTAAACCTAATCCAGTACCACCAAATTTTCTTGTTGTAGCATTTGATGCCTGGGTGAAACTGTCAAATATTTGATCTATTTTATCTTTTGGTATACCTATCCCTGAATCTTTTACAGCAAATTGTAGCTTTGTATCTTCTTCGTTACTACTTAAGCATCTAACCGTAATAATCACACTACCTTCAAAAGTAAATTTAATAGCATTGGAGACTAGGTTAATCAAAATTTGTTTTAATCGAACAGGATCACCAATTACAAATTGAGGGACATTTTTAGAAATATCTAAAAGAGCATTTAACCCTTTTTTCTCAGATTCTAATTGATGTGTTTCTATGATGTTATTTAGGATTTCATAAAGATCCATTTTAGTGGTCTCTAATGCTAATTTCCCAGATTCGATTTTGGAAACATCAAGAATATCATTGATCACTACTAATAGATGGTCTGCTGATCCTTTGAGTACCTTTAATAAGTGTTTTTGCTCATCATCCAAAGGGGTGTCAGTAAGTAAATCGGCCATGCCCATTACCCCATTAATAGGTGTTCTAATTTCATGGGACATATTCGCTAAAAACTCTTGTTTTGCATTAGCAGAACTTTCTGCGACTTCTTTAGCGTGTATTAAAGATTCATTTTGCTCTTCAATCTTTGATAGCATATCATTAAAAGCATTGATTAATTGACCTATTTCATCATTACGCTTTTCACTGATACGAATTGAAAAATCTTTTTTATTAGAAATATTATGCGCCGTTTTTTCAAGATCAAGAATAGGCTTTGAGATCGTTCTTTGTAAAGGAACAGAGAGAAAGAATACTAAGAGTACAACAGAACCAACGATAACAATAAACATGATAAAGTAGGTAGTAAGTCGACCTTGTATAGTATTTAAATTCGATCTAAGAAAAACCGTATTTATTCTACCATTTTCATCAAATGTACTTACATAAATATCTAGATGATTGTCAATTAATGAGAAATTGGTTTCGTTCTGAGTGTATTTAGGGATGAAATCAGCATGAGATAACTGCCATTCCTTATCAAGTAAAATGTTTTTAGTTTGATAAGTAGAATCAGCTTCAGCTAATTTGACTGCATTGTGATTATAATAAGCGAATAAGCGTTGTTCTTTATCAAAAATAACACCTGTGAGAATTTGTTCTTGTTCTACTAATAATTCTGCTAGATTTCTCTGTGCGGCATTTACTTGTTGTAACTCAACTGATGCATCGTTATTATCGCCAATAATTTTAGCTAATTGCTGGGTGTCGTTAATGAATTTCATTTTGTATTGTTGAAAATCGTAGGTGCAATACAAAATTGTAGAGAGAGATGAGGCGATTAAACTTACTAATAGTATGATACCAATAAGTCTAATTCTTAAAGATTGCTGATATAGTTTTTTAATCTGGGTCATACGGAATAATATCACTTGCTAAGTTAAGGAGTTTAACGTCGATTGTTAGTTGTGCTTTATTGGCAGAAACAATGTTTAATGTATATAAACCATTGGGAGTAAGATTTATAATACCTCCATTTTTGCAGAAGTTAGGAATATTATCACCTATGGTCAAAACAAAGGAATTATTCTTTTCATAAATTTCAGATAAAAGGCTTTTTATTTCATCATTACTAAAACCTTGTGTCATAAAAACAATATGTGAACCTTTTAAGTCTTTAATACTGTTTCCTCTTCTGATTTCCCATTGTCGACCATTGACATATCTATTCTTGAACATGTTATCAATAACATCTCCGAATGGATCATCTCCTAAAATGCCTAATACAAGCTTATTATTTTCTTTAAATGCTTTAGTTGGCCAATTGACAAATTTTGCGAAAGTATTCACCATAGCGGCTTTTCTTTCATATTCATCAAACTGAGCATGTGCATTTTCTATAGATAATAGAAAAATAAATCCACTGATAATTAGTAGTAGTTTTTTAAACGATATGTCTTGAAAATGTTTTTTCAATTTATTTTATTCTTACGGATAATAGGATACAAGCATTATCCTGGGAAGTTTTTATTGTTTTATTCTTGATATGATATTTCCATCGCGAAACACCTTTTGCTGCAAGGTAATTTAGTATAGAATTCATTCTCATTTCATTGAGTTGATCTACGCTAGATAATGTTTTATTTTCATCTTCAGAAGAGAACCAAACGACATCAAGAACAATGTTGTCTCTTTCTTTTAAGAAGGTAGAAAGTTCATTTAAGCTTAACTTATTTTCGGTTGATATATCAAATTCTTTTTCAGGGAAATAATACCTTTCTTCAACAATTACATTCTGTTTTAAATTCAAGCTAGGTACTTTAACCACTTTATCGCCTTGATCTCCTCGAACACTATCCAAAGAGGTTAGTAAACTTGGGTCGGCTTCGTTAAAAGCTTTCTCTATAAGATCCAATAAAGGTGTGTAGTAAGGATCAGGACTGTTAGAAGTATTGGAAGTATTAGGAAGGGAAATGTCTTTAATAGGATCGTCTAAATCATTTAAATTGGCTAAGCCATCTTTATCTGTTCTATCGACAATCATTTCCATCAACATTAGCAATGCATCATATCTTGCATCAGTAACTTCTTCCTGATTTTGGTTTTTTAGTTCATCAAAGGTAGTAACCTCAAATCTAGTTTCATTTGGAATAACATCATACCCAACCACCTTATTGAAAACTTCAATTTCTTTAAGTTCAAATTCTTTATCTAACTGATACCTGTAAGTGTCTTTTGGAAGGTCAATATTTAAGGTATACAGTTCGCTATCGTTGTATTTAATGATAATACTGTAATTTTTAGAAGGAGGTAAAATCATGAAAAACTTACCTACATCTGGAGAAGGGTCATAGACGTATTTTTTGTAGGTAATATTGCTATTGTCTTTTACCAATAAGGTAATCGGCAGGCTTTGTCCATTTTTTAAAACCTTAATTTTACCTGTAACAATAGCACGTTTCATTTTATGAACAGGCTTGAAAATGGCATAAATATCTTTTCCGCCTACAGATTGTTGGTCTTGTCTATCAGAAGTAAAATACGAATACCGTTTACTTGGGATCTGAGAGAATTGCATTTCATTAAAAGGAGAGTTTACATGAGCACCTAAATTTTTAGGTCTACTCCAATTAGCACCTTCTTTTGTTGATTTTACAATATCAAAACCTCCCATAGATAAAATTCCATTCGTACTATAATAAAGCGTTTTGTTATCATTATGTACATAAGGAAATACTTCATCATTAGGTCCATTGATTGTAGGTCCTAAATTAATAGGCTTTGACCAATCGTCTTTTCCAACGCGGATTGATTTGTATAAATCAAAACCACCTTGTCCTCCAGGTCTGTTCGATGAAAAATAAATAGTAGTGCCATTATTGGCTATAATCGCACCTTTTTCTGTATGATTAGAATTTATCTTAGAATTTAGTTTCTTTGGTTTTTGCCATCTCCCTTTTTTCACTTTTGTCTCATAGATATTTCCTTTATCTATAGCATCTGATGGATACTCTATGTAAAGAAGCATATACGAACCATCTTCTACATATAAGGGGTATATTTCTCTGTAATCTCCGTCGAATTGAGGATAAGGGTGTGAGAATTGTACACCTTTACGATAAGATAAATAGATATCTCTATCAGCACTTTCTAAATCTTTTGGAAGAAAAGCATATTGATCTCCATAAACATAGTTATAACTATCAACTTGTCTTTTTGAGCTAAATACGATGAAATTATCTCTTTTTGAAATGATAGGAGCAGATTCATCATAAGAAGTATTGATTGGAATATCCATAATCGCCGTAGTTTCAGATGAACTACTTTGAATACTTCCTAACTTAATTCCATTTTCGCATTGTTTGATTTTTAATTCAACATCATCAAATTCTTTTTTGAGTGTAGTCTCATTTTCGAGGTATTCATTATAATAATTAATAGCCTCAATATAATTATGTTGAAGTTGTAATACATGTGCATAGAAATATAAATAATCTACAGCAACATCATCACAATCATTTTGAATTAAATATTTAAGATAGGGAAGTGCTTCTTTTACCTTAAAGGGAGATTTGAGGTAACATTTTGCGATTTTATATTTTAACTCACAAGAATGCATATCTCGAATTTCTACCTTCTGATATTTTTCTAAAGCAAGAAAGTAATTACCTTCTTGATATGCGATATCAGCCAATTCTATTTCTGATGGATTTTGTGCCCAGAGAGTAGAAAAGGAAAGAAGAATTAAAAAAAGAGCGATATGTAGTTTAGGTAAATTCAGAGGACTAATTTCTTTTAAATTGAACCTTGTGAGTTTGTTCTAATAAGTAATATTCCAAAATTATTTTGATCACTTGTTTGTTTTGAGCCTACAATAATAAAATCACCGTTACTAGCTTCAACTACCGCATTACCTCTTTGTTCTTTGATACCACCAATAGATTTTTCCCATTGTTTTTGACCTTTATCATCAATTTTAACTAACAATGTATTGAAACCATCTAAAGCTGTGTTATCACCATATTCATCAGGAACATATACTTCAGTATATCCTACAATTGCATAACCACCATCTTTAGTTTTTGTAATACCATGAGCTTCATCGTAGCTTAAACCACCAAATGATTTATGCCACAATTGTTGACCATCAGCATCTGTTCTTACAATCCAAGCATCCAAAGAAGCTTCAGCAAACGTGTAAGAATAACCAACGATAGCATATCCACCATCATTTGTCTTTACAAATTGATTGGCTTTTTCAGTATCGCCACCACCGTAAGTGCGTTCCCAAAGTTTATTTCCTTCTAAATCAGTTTTGAACATCCAAATGTCCCATTTACCACGACCAAGCGATTCAGTATTACCTACTACTGTGTAACTATCATCGTTGGCAATAATATCTACAGTTCTATCGTTTTTAGCTCCACCAAAGAACTTCCTCCAAGTTTGAGTCCCTTTACTATCAATTTTTAATAGGAAAGCATCTTCAGATGGTTCTTCTTTATCTAGTTTAAGGATTCCTCCTCCAATGATAAAACCACCATCTTTAGTTTCTGCAATAGAAGTACCTTCTTCAATAGAGTTTTCATCACCATATGTTTGCATCCACACTTGTTTACCTTGTGCGTTTACTTTAACAACCCAAGTATCTTTTAAATCAATACTTAACCCATAAGAGTCAGAACTACCAACAGTAATGTATCCACCATCAGATGTAGGAATAATTTGATATACTTCTTCCGTTTCAGTATCTCCAAACTTGAAATTCCATTTTACATTACCGCTTTCATCGATTTTCCAAAGACTCATGTCCATATTGCCACTAGTGCCAACAGAACGTCCTGCAATTATGTACCCACTATCGTGTGCCTTAATAATGCATTTACCTTGGTCGTATTTACCTCCTCCAAGTACTTTATTAAAAGTGGATAAGGCAATAGCAGGAATATTTTCTGCTTGTGCATAAAACTGAACACAAACAAATAAAAGTAATATGGAAAAAAAATGTTTCATTCTTTAGTATTAGGTCAAATTGATTATCTACTTATCAAACGACTAAAATTGAAAGTTATTTTATTAGACCATTTTAACATAGCTTCCCAAGAAGGTAATTGTATCAGAATAGGCTCTAATTATCTCTTGAGTTTTGGAGTCGTTGAAATGTCCGTCGAAGTCTATCACAAACCAATAGTTGAAATTATCTTTCATTTTAGCAGGTCTGCTTTCAATTTTAGTAAGGTTGATGTCTCTTTGTCTGAATTCTTCCAAGAAGTTTGCCAAATCACCAGGTTGATTACCAATTTTTGCAAGAATTGATGTTTTATCGTTGCTACTTGCTTGATTTACGAAATTCTTAGCAATAATTAAAAATCGAGTAGTATTATCCTGACTATCTTCGATGTTATTATACCTGATAGGTAATTGGAATAATTTAGCTGCAATATGAGAACAAATAGCAGCAGCACCTTCTTCCTTAGAAGCCATTTCAGCAGCACGAGAAGTTGAAGATACTTGTATTAACCTGATATCATCACCAAAGTAGTCTTCTAAGAAGTTTCTACATTGTCTAAATGCAATATCTTTAGAATATATTTTTGTGATTTTAGATAAATCATCATGATTTGATGCTAAACTAAAACTTATGGATAAAGGTAGTTCTGCAACAATCTTAACGTCTCTATAGCATAACTGATCAATAGTTTCAGCTACCGTACCTTCTTGATTATTCTCAATAGGGACAACACCAAAGCGTACTCTTTCAGTCTCTACATTGTCAAAAACAGACTTAATTGTTTTTAACGGTATATATTCACTCATCGCTCCAAATCTATTTTCTGCAGCCTGATGAGTGTAGCTACCGTCAGGTCCTAGGAAAGCTACTTTTTCTGGTAATTCTAAATTTCTACTTACAGCAAAAATTTCAAGAAAAATAGCTTCAATGGCTGAATGATTTAAAGTGCCTTTGTCATCTTGTGAAATATGATGTAGACGATCAATGATCGATTTTTCTCTTTCTGGGCGATAGATCACTGACTTTTCATGCTTTTTTAATTCACCAACTTTTTTAACGACATCCATACGTTCGTTCAATAACCTTAAAAGTTGATTATCTATAGCATCTATTTGATTTCTTAATGATAGTAAGTCCATTTATCGCACTTTTTTATAATGATATACTCTAAAAAGAAACATCTTTAGTTTCTTCATTTTACAAATCTATTGTTTTTTTCAGTTTTGAAAAATAAAAAAAGGACAGAAGCTTAAAGCTGCTGTCCTTTTTTAAGTTATATAAAAGATTCAATTAACGTTTGAAGCCTAAAACAGCGGCTCCACAGTAACTTTTAGAATCTTTAAATGTAAAACTTAAATAGTAAATACCTGTAGAAGTACACTTGTACGTCCAAGTATTTAAAAATCTGTTATTATAGAATGAAGAGATAATTTTACGTCTCTTAGCATTGTATAAAGTAGAAATTAAACCTTGAGCACCACCATCTTTACCAGAAATAGTAATTTGGTAGCTTGTGTCTTTTGCAAGAACGCAAGTATATTCAATTTTACGACGTGTACCGTTACGACCGTCTATTCTGTAACTTTTTGAAAATTGAAAGCCTGGATTAAGCTCTTTCATACTTTTCGTTACGTACAACTCTGCATTACATTGAGCTGATGCCTCTTCAACTGCGAATAAGGCGAAGATAAAAGTGATAGCTAATAATATTTTTTTCATCGTTCCGAAATTTTTCTGAGAAGTATGAGTTATCTAATAACTTTATTTCTGATTGATTTTAATAAACTTGTAATTTTTTGAATGTCGGTGTCAGTTACATGAACAACACTTCTAGTACCGTCTGTTACCACTAGTACACCGTCAATCTCTTCCATAGTAGGCTCGCCAACTATAACTTCTACTTCAATCTGATCATAGATTTCTTGAAGAGCAGTTAAGTCATTGATTAAATCTTCAAAACCAGGAGTAGATTTATAGATATCTAAAACAAGTAATAGTTGATCTAAAACTACTTTTTGGTCACCAATTTTATCTTTTAGAAGATCATTTGGTTCTCTTAAATTGATTATCGTTGTTAAATAAACAGCTTCAATCCAACCACCTGTAAGAATTAAAACAGAAACATTTTCTCTTTTTCTCTCACGAAGGTTATTGTTTATTTTTTCAAAGTTCAAGGTAGTTTGTTGAATTAATTCATCTAACCTATTTGAACTTTCGGCTAATTCTTTTATTGTTTCATAATCAAAAAATGCACCAATACCTAAACCGTCAGCTAAGTCTCTTACTGAGTTTAGAAAAGATATTGCATCTTGGTTTTTACCATAAATGTTGGCAAAACCCAAATCAGTGCCGTAAATCCCTAAATTAATTGCTTTTTGAAATGCTGTATTATAACGTGATACAGCTTCAGGAGCATTTAAATCGGCCTTGTTATATATAGTTCCACTTTCTTTAATAAGAACTGAAATTTCAAGAGGGGAGGGGATTGATTGTAATACTTCACTTACTGGAAGAACCTCTTGAGTAACTCTAGCAGGGGCCGGCGTATGTAAGTTATTAGCAGGATCGTTTTTCGGTATATCACCTGCGGAAACAGTTGTAGCAGCTAGCATTACCGAGGCCGCCAATGTATTCAAATATTTGGTATTCATCTTAACTTTGCTTTTTCAAAGGTAGTTTTATCAATTGTAAATCAGCGTTGAAAAAATTTATATTATGCTTCTTTTGAGAAAAATTTAGTGAAAACTACTTCAGTTCCCTCTATGAGTTTTTTCAACCATTCAAAATATAAAGATATATATAAGAATAGTGACATTACCCATATCATTAGCACATTGAATGTAAACGTGTCAATATATGTGCCAAATACTTTCTTTGCAGGAGCAAAAAGGTGTGTTCTGTAGTCTAAAGGCCCTGCAGTATTCTCTTTGATAAAATAAATTGGATCGATTAGTTGTACTATTCGATTCTTATCAACCACTGTTCTGTTGAGTACATTTTTGTTTTTCACAAATGTTTCCAACTGATCATTGTGGTATAAATCTTTTGCTTCTGAGAGATTAAAGTCATCACCAAACTCTTTTTTCATTGCATAAATTCTTTTATCTCTCTCTTCTTCAGCTTTGATCAATTGATCATTATAATAAATCGAAGATTCATATAATATTTTTCTTAGCTGATTACCTTCTTGAGAATTTATTTTACCATCCTCTAAGAAAGATAAGGCTTCTTTTTTCTTATCTGCATGAGTAGAAAAATAATTGTCAGCATTAATCTCATTCACTAAAGTAATGATATCATTAGCAAGTATTTTGCCTGTGCTGTCATTGGTGTTTTTACTATTCATTTGTGCACTGAATAATATTTCTTCCATTCTTGGTTCCCAATAAGCACTTTTATAATTACTCTGACTTAATTTCATATCTAAATCAAAGAATGGCTTTTTGAACCTATTATCTTTAAACTGTTCTACTGATAAACTTTCGTAAGCCCATCTAGAAGCCATAATATCGGCTATTAATGGCGTCTTACCATGTTCACTAATTGTATTGTTAAGCTTTGAGAAATCAAATATTAATCCACTTAAAATCATTTGTGGAATTAGTAGAATAGGAATTAAAATATATACTGTAATTGCTGAGTTAAAAGCAGACGAAATATTTAATCCTATTAAGTTAGCGTGACATGAGACTGTAAATAATACTAACCAATATTGCCAGGTTAAATCATGTACTTCTAGGAGAGTATTCCCTATTAAGACAAACGTAAACGTCTGTATGGCAGAGAATCCAAAAAGAATTATCAGTTTTGAGAACAAATAACTGCTCCTACTGAGGTTAAGGAACGATTCCCTTTTCTTAATCTTTCTATCCTTAATTATTTCTTCAGCACTTACCGTCATACCCATAAATAAGGCTACTAATATAGCTATAAGGATATAAGGAGGGATGTTTTCGTTGTGTCTAAATACATATTCAGTATCTCCATCTTTAATGTAATAGATAACCCACGATAGCAATAATGCTAGGAAAGGAGCTTCTAATAAATTGATAGATAGATATTGCTTATTACTGAATTTAGATAAGAAATCTCTTATCGTAAATATGACTGTCTGCATTAACTTTGAAGGAATATTCAAAGTTTTTGGTGGCTCAACATTCACCTCTTCTATCTCTGGTTTTGAGAAAGTAGTTTGATAAATACGATGCCAATCCTCTGGCTGTGATTTTCTTTTGTTAGTAAACTCACCATATTCATCCACAACTTGTGCTTCAATTATATTGAAAAGTTGTTCTGGGTTTACATTACCACAAGTATTACACTGACCTTGGTCGCTATCAACTTGTCTTACTGCTCCCTTGAAATGGGTAATTGCTTCAATTGGGTTACCATAGAAGACAGGGAAGCCTCCAGTATCTAGTAACCACATCTTATCAAACATCTTATAGATATCTGATGAAGGTTGGTGAATAACAACAAATATTAATTTTCCTTTTAAAGAAAGTTCTTTTAGAAGGTCAATTACATTTTCAGAATCTCTTGATGATAATCCAGAGGTAGGTTCATCAACAAACATTACTGCTGGCTCACGAATCAATTCTAAAGCGATATTCAAACGCTTTCTTTGACCACCAGAGATTTTTTTATTTAATACACTACCTACTACTAGGTGTGCAATTCTATCTAAACCTAAACTTAATAATACTTCATTTACTTTTTGCGTAAGCTCTTGCTCAGACATGTCTTTAAAGCAGAGTTTAGCATTGTAGTATAAGTTTTGGAATACAGTTAATTCTTCAATTAAAAGATCATCTTGAGCGATATATCCAATTACACCTTCAATTTTATCTTTTTGAGTGTGGATATTGTAACCATTTATTCTTACAGACCCTGCAGATGGTTTTTCTAAGCCGGCTAAAACATTCAATAATGTAGTCTTACCCGCGCCAGAAGCACCCATAATACCTACTAACTGACCAGTGTTTTCACCAAAATTGATGTCTCTTAATCCTAGTTGACCATTAGGGAAGCGATACTCAAGATCTTCAGCAACAAAAGAAATACTACCACCTATTTCATCAGAATTGTATTTATTGACAAGATCTGAATAATATAGTGGGGCTCCTTTTGGTGTTTTAAATATACTACCAGGAGAGAATAGATAGACATTATTAGAATTGATCAATTGACCATTCAGATAGACTAATTCTGTACCTGTATATTTAGTAAAGTATAATGAAACGCTTTTCATTCTGATGAAAATAATTTCACCATCAAGAAGTCCAGAGTCAATAAATTTAATTTTACTGCCTTCTGGAGGCATTTCATCATCAAATATTAGAATTTCTTCGTTATCAATTTTAGAAGAATGTTGCTCTATTACAAAGCGTTCTAATAATTTATATTCGTTGGATGGAATATTAAACACATCTGCCACCGTATGAATGATATCCATACGTTGTGGAGTATAAGAGTTCTCATCTGAAGAAACAATTTCAAGAAGCTTTACTAGAACAATAGTTTTTTGCTTTTGATCTAGTGTCTTGTTAATTTTTCTACAAATTGATAGAGTCCTTACAGAATTACGAACAGAAACAGCATCTGCAAGAGAGTCTACACTATTAGGATCTTCTCCTTTGTCAGCTCTTTTCTTAGCAGCTTTTGCCTTTCTTTTGGCAATTCTTTCTTCTTCCTCCTGAACTAATTGATCATATAGATTGATATATTCATCAACGGAGCTTTTCTCAAGTTCTTGATTAAGAAATTTGATAACGAAGTTTCTTTCCGTTTCTGTTAATCCTTCACCTTGTGTAGAGATGATGGCAAAAAGTTGCGTCAGTGCTTTTAATATTTCTTCACTCATAGATAACCGTCGTAATGCGGAAATTCAGATTCTTAAATAATAATAAAGTGTATTAGCAAAAAGCATACACATTATTAATGTAAAAGAGGTTGTAAATATTGTGTAATGTTAAGTATTTCTTTTAGGAAATAAAAAAACACTTGATTTGTAACTAAATATCAAGTGTTTAATTCTGTGATAGTATTTTTAGTAAGTTTCGAATTCAAATTCTAATTCTACTAATTCTTCAAATTCCTCTCCTGCTTCCTGCATATCTTCGTCGTCTTCATGGTAGTACCATATCACAGTGACGCCTTCAACTTCTTCTAATTTAGAAAGAATATCGAGTATTAATTTAGAAGATGCTGTATTGAAATATTCTAGTTTGAATAAAAATCTAGTCTCACTATTATTTTCTTCAGCATATTCATCAATCCAACTTAATATAGGTGCAAAAAATTCTGCTGAATCTTCTGGAAGAGATCTTCCTGATATTTCAAAAATTTCATTTTCTTTATCAAGGATGACCTTAGGAGTATCTTCTGTTCCTGCTAAATTAAGGACTTTCATGTATAAACGCTATTTAAGTTTTCTTGGAATTGTCGTTTTAAGGGAAAAAAATGTGAACTCATCATTGATGGGTTCGAAATCAAAGCGTAATTTCTCGCCTGATTTTCTGGCCATATCAATAAAACCAAGACCTGCTCCACCTTTGGAAGAGATCTTACCATTTTTGATAATGTCTTTGTATAAATTTTTAAGACCGTCTTTGTCGAGGTCATTAATTTTTTCTAATCTACCAGCAATGTTTTGGACATTTTTGGATAAAATTGGGTTGCCTGACGTGATAAAATAAGAATTGTCTTCTTTACCAATCATAAAGACAGCACTGTTTTTCTTGTCAGAAGTTACCTCCATAGGGACAGCGTATTTACTGATATTTTGAAGACATTCGACCATTACATTGAAAACCTTTCTTTTGATTTTAGATTGTTCGCCGTAAGAGTCCATGTTCCTTTCCGCCATCGAAAGAACAGATTTAGTAATGTCCTGAGTGATCTCACCTTCATAGATTAAGATAAGATCCTTATCTAACATTGTCTTATGGAGTTCGTAGATGTATTTCATATTTCCGAACACTATTTGCTTCAGCTGTGATACTGATTCTCTTAAAATTAAGAGATTTATAAAAAAATATTTTCAAATATAATCAAACCTTGCAGACTAACAAGAATATCTTGTTAGAATCCAATGCCTATCATTATAACGTCATCAGTTTGCTTATAATTGCCTTTCCACTCCATAAATGTATCACTAAATGATTTAGCAATATCTTCCATGTTTGAGTGTTCCGTATTTATAATAAGCTCTCTAATTCTTTTTGCACCAAATTTTCTGTTTTCTGCACCTCCAAATTGATCTGGATAACCATCTGAGAACATGAAGATTTCATCTCCTGACTCAAGATCAACATGATGTGTGCTAAATGAAGTTCTTGTTTTATATTCTCCTCCAACTGGGAATTTATCACCTTTGATTTGAGTAAATTCTTTAGTAGTAGATTTATATATATATAAAGGGCGATGAGCTCCAGCGTATTGAACAGTTTTGGTTTTCAAGTTGATTTTTGAAAGAGCAATATCCATTCCATCTCTTGTGCTACTATTAGAATCTTGCCTTAAAGTTTTTGTAACACCTTCATGTAATAAGTTAAGAACATCACCTGGTTCAATATTTTCGTTATTCTGAACAATGTCATTTAGAATGAAATATCCAATTAATGAAATTAATGCACCTGGGACACCATGACCTGTACAATCAACGGCAGCAATATAAATAGAGTCACCTTTCTTGAAATACCAAGGGAAATCTCCTGAGACTACATCTCTTGGTTTATAGAATATGAAACAGTCATTTAGATCCTTTTTAATTTGCTCAGTATCAGGAATAATAGCTCCTTGAATACGTTTGGCATAATTAATAGATTCTGTAATTTTCTTGTTTTTAAGAAGAACTTCTAATTCTACTTTCTTTCTTTCAGTAATATCATGAGAAACGAAAAGAGCACTTTCAAATTCTTTTTCATCATTAAATTCTGGAATTGCAGTAACTGTCATAAAACGTGTTCCTTGGGAGGTTGGGAATTCAACTTCCTTCGTACACTTTTCTGAAGTGGAAGAGACTTCAATAAGCATTTCTTTCCATAATTGAATAATATTGACAGGTAAGCTTGTGTTTTCAATTTGCTGTCCTGTAAAAAGTTCAGCCGCTAAACCTGTATATTCTTCAATGATTGGGTTAGTGTAGAATATATGCCCTTCAGCATTCAGTCTTTGAATCAAGTCAAGAGAATTTTCTGATAACGCCTGCATTTGCGTTCTCATTCTTCTTTCTACTTCAGCTTGTTTTCTTTCTGTAATATCCTGTGCATTTATTACAATACCTTCAACAGCAGGATCATCACTAAGATTAATACCGGTTGCTTCTAGCCAAATATACCTTCCATCTTGAAGTTGGTATCTATATTCTAAACTTAAAGTTTTTCTTCCTTCAGACTCTACAAGATTATTGATAAATTCATCTACATGATCTTTACTATCCTTATGCAGGTTACTCATGTATGAAGTGCCAATCAAATCTGAAGGTTTATATCCTAAAATGTGTTTTGAAGAAGGCGATACAAATTTAATCTTTGCATTTTTATCAAAAATAGTAATTACTTCTGACGCATTTTCTAATAATGACTGAAGTCTATTTTGAGAATGTTTTACTTCTTCAACCTGATCCTCTAATCGATGGTTTGTTCTTTGGAGTTCTTCTTGAGTAGACTCCATTTCTTCAGCATTTTGCCTTAAAATTTCTTGTTGAACAGATAATTCAGAAGACATCTGTTGAGATTCTTTTAAGAGTCTTACCGTTCTTTCGTTAATTTTGATATTAAATATCGTACGAGCAATGATCTGAGAAATCTCTTTTACAAACTCTAATGTCATTGTAGAGAAATCATCCAATGAAGCGAATTCCAATAGACCATAAACTTTCTCGTTGGCTATTAGTGGCATAATAAGTATAGCCTTTGGCTTTTGCTCTCCTAATAGACCTGAGGTAATCGATAAATAGTCGTTTGGTATTTCTGTTCTTAGAATCATTTCCATTTCAATTGCTGCTTGACCTACTAGGCCTTCAGTGAAATTGAATTTTTTCTTAAGGAAACGTTTCTTATTGTAAGCGTATGTACTAATTAACTCTATGGTTTGTTTTTCAATAGCTAATTCATCAGTAGCACCTTCAACTACATAAAACGCTCCTTGAACTGCGTTGATTTTTTCGGTTGTATAAGCAACAACTTCATCACCAAGAGCTATTAAATCATTATGAGTACGAAGAATTTGTCCAATTTCTGCCTCACCAGTAATAATCCAATTTCTTTCAAAGTCTCTCTTTTCAGCTTTTTGGATACTATCTCTCATAGAGATTAAGGCGTTACCTAATGTATCATCATCAGATAATGCCGAATAGACCGCGTCATAATTTCCATCACCAATTTGTTCAGAAAAGTTAGCGGTACGTTTCATACCATTGACTACTTCCTGAACGGCCATTTGCATTTCTCCAATTTCATCATTTTGAATGTCATCAGAAACTTCATGAGGAAGAATACCTTTGGCAATATAATTTAGTCTGTTCTTTAGTCGAATAATAGGGGAGGTCAAGAACTTAGAGAAGGTGACGGCAACTAACATTACAATTAATATAATGATAATGGCTGTATAAACGAAGGTTAGAATAAGTCCGTTTAGACCACTTTTAATTTCGTCGTAATCAATTTTCACAACTAATCCCCATTTAGTAGTAGGGATATAATTCCAATAAGAGATTGTTTTTTTACCTCTCCAATCTATATCATAGTTAAAGTCTTTAGAATCTCCTTTTGCTGCTTTTTGAATGGCAGTATTGGTGGGGTCTCCCTCTGAAATTACTTCAGTTAAGAGGTTTTGACTTCCTTTTAGAGGAGAAATGATTGTAACATTTTTTGATGCACCTTCAGACATTCTAGATAATAGAATTTCACCAGTATCTCCTAATCCTGTTCTATTTTCAACAATAGGGTAGATATTTTTTTGAAGGGAATATAATATGATCACATGACCTAATTCTCCATATCTAGATTTCATTCTTGGAGAGACAATGTACATGTGAACACCCTTTTCAGTATTGAAAGGTTCTGAAAAGTAAGTTTTTGTTTTTGCTTTTTTGATTATTTTTTCAAACTTTTTATTTCTATCTCCAACAATTACAGAAGCTGGGAAAGTATAAGAGGTGTACAATACATTACCTCTATCGTCTGATATAATAATATTTGAATAACCATTTACAATTTGCTTTGGAAACAAATCATTATCTAATGTTCTTTTGATAGCATAATAAGTAGAATCTTTATATGCTCTAGATTTAGTTTTAAATAGATACTTTAGTTTTGTGGTACTTGAAACAATCAAAGCAGATTTAGCCATGTATTTCAAGTTTTGCTCAATGTATTTGAATTTCTGATCAATTTGTTCAGATTTCAGAGTACTGACCACATCAAATGTTTCCGAGTAACGTCGTTCTACAGAGTCCTCAGTTTGTATATAGGAAAGAAAACTAATAATTGCCACGGTAATAGTAACTACCATGAGCATGATTATCGTGATTTTCGTACGTATCTTTAAATCTTGAAAGAACATATATATTTATTTCTTCTTTTCTAATTAATTATCTTCAGTAAACCAGATCGTTACCTTATCTAGAATTTCTCTATCATCTGTCGAAAAGCTCTTAAAAGAAGCAAGTTCAACAACACCTATTAGAGTGTTTTCTCCATTAATAATTGGAGAAATCATCAGTGACTGTGGAGATGAATCTCCTAATCCTGAAACTACATTGATATATTTTTCAGGAATATTATTAGTGATGATAGAAGATTTTGTTTTGGCTACTTGACCTGGAAGTCCCTCTCCAAATTGATAAGATATTTTATCATTGTCAGGTAAGTAAAAAGCAAAACCTTTTGTGTACTCAAGCAATTGTTCATCGCCTTTTTGAATTACTTTATAATAAATACCTGTACTTACATTAAATTCTTTACAAATAGCATTTAAGAGCTTTTGATCTTTATCTGCAGTATCTGTACTATCTACAATAGCTGCGTGTATATTATTTCTGATTAATTGCGATCGTTCCTTAATCGCATCAGCCCTTTCTTCTTCACTTTCTTGATTTTCTTTATTGTAATATTTGGGAACATAAATGATTTGATCTTCTGGATCTTTCATTAAGTCCGAAATCAATCGAAAAAGGAAAAAGAATAAAATAGCGAATGTAAATCCAAAAGTATAAAAAGTAGGATTGGCCACTTCCTTCACTTGTCCTATAATTTTATCATCGGTAATTTCCATACTTGATAAAATTAAAGTAGGTAATTCATGAATATCCCAAATAGAATAGATACACATGAAAAGGAAGACAATACCTAGATAGATATTAAATGGTTTGGATTTGTCTAATATGAAATAGATACAAGCTGAGAAAAAGGTGAGATCCAAATAACGTAAAGTTAAAAGGTAAGTCTCTCTATTAAATTGCTTTGTATCTAAAATTCCCACTAATGATAAGATGTTCGGGAATTTGATTTCAAGAAAAATGATTATTGTGAAAAGGGCAGCAAAAATACCACTGCCAATGATGCCATATAGTCGGATATCTGATCTCGACCCTTTTCTTCTAATATTTGTTTTTTTCTGCGTTGTTTTCAAAATGCTAAGAAGATTGCCTGAAAATATTACACAAGATTTTATTTACTAACGTTTATTTTTGCTGAGCCTTGTATAAACGTAGTAGAAAATTTTTAATTTTTTCTGCTTCGAGGCTTAAATCAATTTCTGTAACTGATTTTGCGGCCATCGGCATGGTGTTCATCATACTTTCTTCAGGATCTTGTATGATGGTAAAACCACCTTTATCTTTTATGGCTTTCATACCTAGTGCGCCATCTTTATTGGCCCCAGAATATAAAATGCCGATCATTTTATCTTTAAAAGTATAGGCAGCGGTCTGAAAAGTTAGATCAATAGCTGGCCTTGAGTTGTTTACCAACCCTTCAGTTGATAAAGAGATTGAATTTCCTAATTCAATACACATATGATAATTAGCAGGAGCCAAATAGACCATTCCTTGCCTAATACTTTCTTTGTCTTGAGGCTCAATTATTTGTTTTGAGCTTCTAATAGACAATGCTTCTATAAAACCGTGCCTTACATGTTTTAAACGATGTAAACAAAGAAATATTGGAATGGGAAAATCTTTTGGTAGATCAGCAAGCAATTGAGTGATCGGCTTGAAGCTACCTGCAGAGCCTCCTATGACAATACCTTTATAGGTTTTTTCAAAAACTGATTTGTCAACATTGAAAAACATAGGATCAATTACTCTTTAATCTTTTTATAAATCTTTTCCTCATTGTTAACCACTACAAATTTGTTTGCAATGTCACACCAAATTAATGATTCTTTTGATCCTATTGCAAGATTTCCATATTTAAATAAACTATTATGAAGTTTATTAAGTACTTCATTTTGCAATGATTGATTGAAGTAAATCATTACATTTCTGCATAAAATCAAATCAAATTTTGAAAAAGGATTCCCTTTGACAAGATCTTGAATTCTGAAAGAAACTTTATCTAATAGCTCTGGTTTTACATAAAAAAAGCCATCTTTTTCTATGAAATAATCAAGCAATGATCCTTTGCCACCATAACGCTCATAGTTGGATTGATTTAATTCCATGTTTTTTGCGCTAATAGCAGCTTTCTTTGCTCTATTAATAATTGATTTATCAATATCAGTAGCAACAATTACAGCAGAATCTAAAGCTTCGGCCTCAGATAATAAAATACACATCGAAATCACTTCCTCCCCAGAAGAACACCCAGCATGCCAAATACTTATTTTTTTATGCTCGGTTAATATTTCTGGAATAATTTCATCCCTAAGAGCAATCCAAAAAGTAGGATCACGAAACATTTCAGTTACATTAACTGTAATTTCAGAAACGAATTCTTGAAAAAACTCTGGTTTCTCCTTAAACCGTTTAATAAGTGCATCAACCGAAGTGAACTTATACAATTCAACGACTCTTCTTACTCTACGAGTAAAAGATGACATTGCGTAGTTTTTAAAGTCATAGTCAAATTGATCGTCTATATATTGGGTTAGCCTTCTAAGCTCTGCAATTTCTATCTCACGTTGCATTATATTGGATTGGTTGTGGAGAAGATGAAAAAAATCTGAGATACGTTATTCTACTATAATTTGAAATAATAAAAATCCTTTTTTCATAGATGCACGAAAAAAGGATTAGAATATATCTTAATAAGAGGAAATTATCTTCTTGATTTTACCAATTGTGGGCAATCTGCATGTTGGTCCATTACTTCATATTTCTGTCTTTCTTTTTTGAAATATGACGATGAAGCGTTGCCGTATTTGTTAGAGCAAGAAAAAGATAAAACTCCTAATAACAAAAATGCAAGGGCAGCTAAGAGTCTTTTTTTGATATTTTTCATGGTATTTGATATTGCTTTATAGAATAAATAATCCCGAGGGATATCTAGTTTAGCAAAATCAAAATGTGTGCCTAACTTTAGATCAATACTCTTTTTTTATTTTTTTGTTTAAAAAAAGCACTGATTGCAGCTGCAATCTTATAAGTCTCAACTAAAAATCCATCATGACCGTACAAAGAAGTGATTTCTTCATAGGTTACATTTGGGATATGTTGTGTAATAAAACGTTGCTCCGAAACAGGAAATAAAACATCACTTGTTATACCAATAACTTGAGTATATGCTTGAATACTTTGTAATGCTTTCTCTACTGATTCTCTTCCTCTACCTAAATTATGAGAGTCCATTGTTTTAGATAAAGTCCAATAAGAATAAGCATTAAAACGTTTTGTTAACTTGTCTCCTTGGTACTGTTGATAGGTAGATGCTTTAAATGAGTCGGTTGTTTCATTTCCATTCTCACTTTGAGTAGCCTCATAAGTACTATAGTTTCTATAAGATAACATGGCAATCGCTCTAGCAGCTTTTAAACCTGTTTGTCCAGCAGTATCAGTTTCTTCTTTCCAAGTAGGGTCAGATTCTATTGCCATTCTTTGAGTTTCATTAAAAGCAATGCCCCAAGAAGAATGTTTAGAATTCGTTGCACAAATAATAAGGTTCTCCATTAGAGTAGGGTACAATACAGCCCATTCTAAAGCTTGTTGCCCACCAAGTGATCCACCAATGAGAGTATTTATCTTTTTTATACCCAAGTCTTCTCTAAGTAAATTTAGAGAATTAACAATGTCTCTAATACTTATATTAGGGAAGGTATAATAATAAGGTTTAGATGTTTTTGGATTGATAGATGTAGGGCCTGTAGATCCGTAGCAAGAACCTAAAACATTAACACAAATGATATAATGATCATTCGGATTGAATAGTGCTTCATCTCCAAATAAACCGTTCCACCAATCAAAAACATCTGCGTTGCCAGTGAGTGCATGACATACCCAAATGACATTGCTTTTGTCTTTGTTTAATTGACCATATGTGTGATATGAAAGTGTAAAACCCTCCAAGTGATCACCAAACTCAAGGTCAAATTTTTCTTTGTATGTATAAAAATGCTCTTGCATCAATTATTCTTAATTTCGAATTAATAAATGAGACATAAAAAAAGACTTTTTTCAAAGCCTAGACATTAAAGGATACAAAGATTGGATAAGTAGTAGAGAAGAAATCTTCCTGACGTCCTATTTTTGCTTATAGCTCCTAAATATTTAGGCTAGGATGTAGCACCTTTTCAACGAATGAAGGTTGCTAGAGGGTCTTTGAGCCTAGTCTCTTGCCTCTTCTTTATAAACACTTACGTCTACAAAAGATGTAAATGGTTTGCGGTTTCAAAATAAAGGTACATTTTATAAAAAAGCAAACCCTTGTCACTTTAATTAAAAGAAACAAGGGTAAATCTTTATTTTTTTAAGAATATTACAATTCTACGATGATACCAATTGATGGTTGTAGTAAACCATTTGTAGTTTCAATTTCTTTAGGAACATACTTTGTTGGATCATTTGGATCAACTAAAGGACTACCATTTTGATCTAATTCAGTAGTTAAAATAGATTGTCCTTTTGTTTTGTTGTTGTATATATTCTGAATGTCGAAGAAGAAGTTGATACTCCATTTATCAAAATAATAATGTTTATCGACTCTTACATCCAATTGGTGTGATGCATCTAATCTTAATGTGTTGATTTGTGCATAATCACGAACACCTCTTCTTTCGGCATCCCAAACCTCTCTATTCATAGAAGCTTCAACATCATAAGGAGTATAAGGTGTACCCCCTGAGTAAAGCCATCTTGCTCCAATTTCCCAGTTTCTTTGTAATTTCTTACCACCTGTTAATGATACAATGTTTCTACTGTCCCAAGATGAAGGAGCATATGTGTTAGGATCTGCGTTAGTAAATTCTGATTGAACATACGTATAAGCTAAGATACCATAGAAACCTTTATAGAATTTTTGTTGAGCTAAGAATTCGATACCTCTAGATCTACCTAATGAAGTACTTGTTACCGCTTCTGAACCAATAACACCAAAGTCAGCTCCCAAATTGGCTAATGATATTTGATTATTTATAGAGTAAGGATATTGATCATATAATTTTTGGAATCCTTCTAGACTAAACTTCAAGTTCTTTTCTGGGATTTTGTACTCTAAACCTCCTACCAATTGTTTGTTTCTAATGTATTTTACACCGTTGTCTTTGTTTACAAATTTATCATCTTCCTTATATCCTAAAGTGGTGTAAGTTGGTAATTGATAATAAATACCTGTGTTAAAGTTTAAACTCCATCTTGGTGTAAACTGATATGATGCAGAGAAACGTGGAGAGAATTGATCCAAAAGATTGCCCATAGTATCAGAGTAATCGTTGGCGTCTACTCTTGCTCCAAGGGATAATGTTACTTTATCTTGAACTAACTTTTTTGAAATAGTTGCAAAGCCACCCCATTTGTTGATTGGTAAATTACTATCAAAAGTAACTGTGACTAACTTATCATCATCATAATCATATAATTTTTGAAACGTTTGATTCGTGTAAGTGGCATACTCATAATTCAATCCATAAGAGAAAGTAAATCCATTGTTGGTAAATGTAATACCTTCAAGCCTAAATTTATTTTCAGCCTCTGTTGAATTATAATCATATATTTTTGATTGGTTGACATCATTGTTAGGATGCTTAAACTGATTGTTAGTTAGCATATTCCTTGATGCAACAAATGTGAAAGTTGAATTGTCACGAAAATGTTCATATTTAGCACCTACAGTATAATTCCACTGATTTTGTTCTGGAAGGTTATTTAATGTGTAAACATTAGATTCATAATCTTCGTCAGATGGATCACCTGGAGAGTCTGCTAATTTAAATTGGTCAATAGCTCCTAGTCCAATGATTGATAGTTTATTCCTTTGATCAAATTCATACTTATATTTCATTTGGAAATCATTGTAAGTAGGAAGGAAAGGAAGCCCTAGAACACTAAATAATGCTTGTAAGTAAGATTGTCTTGCAGAAACTATTATTGATGATTTTTCCGTTACAGGTCCTTCAAAAGTTACCCCGATATCAGATGTTCCTAGAATGATGTTTGCTGTATGCTGATCAGTTCTACCATCTTTTTGAGTAAATTCCATTACAGATGATAAAGCATTTCCTCTTCCTGATGGGTAAGCACCAGAATAAAATTCTACATTTTCTATAAAATCAACGTTTATCATCCCCACAGGTCCACCTGAAGCTCCTTGAGTAGCAAAGTGATTGATATTTGGGATTTCAATACCATCAAGGTAAAATCTATTTTCGTTGGGTGCACCACCTCTAATTAAAATGTCATTTCTAAATGAAGCTGTAGAGGCAACACCAGGTAAAGATTGTAGTACTCTCGAAATATCTCTGTTGGCACCAGGTGCTCTCTTTACTTCAGTGACACCAATTCTTTGCACTGAAACGGGGCTTTCGTCTGATTTGTAAAAACCATTGGCTACAATTTCAACCTCATTTAATTCTTGTGTAGAAGCTTTTAGTTGAAAATTGATCATTGCAGGTCTTGAATTGGTTACTTCAACTTCTTGAGAAGCAGGAGCGTATCCAACATAATTTACCACTAAATTATAAAGTCCAGGTTCTAAACCTGTTATTTCATAACTACCGTTGTCGTCAGTCGTTGCACCTTTAGATGTGCCTTGAATTACAACTGTTGCATATGGAACTGCCTCATTTCTTGGGAGTTCTGTAACTTTTCCTCTAATAATACCTTTTTGAGCAAATAAGGTAGAAGAGAATATGAAGATGCTAAAAAGTGTCAGGAAACTAAGTTTCATAGTAATTTGTTTTTGTTTCAATTCATTAACTGATAAAAAAATGAATTGTTTTAGTTTAGTATTTGTTTGAACAAATATTTTTGTGTTCAGCTACAATATCCCATTGAGCTACAAAAAAAAATATAGGGTTGGAGGTGTTTAATACAGAAATTTGATCGACATATATTAAGGTTTGAGAAGTTATCTCTGATGAGTTTTAAGAACAATTAGGTCTTCTATTAAAAAGTGATGCAAATTAAACGATCATTATTGTATTTTAAAATATTTTAAGAAAAAATATTCACTAAACTCTTTTACTTTTTGAAGATTGATTTAATATGATGAATTTGTCATATCCATTAAAAAAATCAACACAATGAATATTGAAGATTTCCGAGACTTTTGCTTAAAAAAAAGAGGGGTGACAGAAGAATTTCCTTTTGATGAGAAAACCTTAGTTTATAAGGTTGCAGGTAAAATGTTTGCTTTAACCAATGTGGATCTTTTTGAAAGTATTAATCTTAAATGTGATCCAGAAACAGCATTAGAATTAAGGGAAAGATACGATGCAGTAAGGGCTGGATATCATATGAGTAAAAAACATTGGAATACGATTGATGTAAATTCTGATATGAATGATAATGACGTAAAAGACTGGATAAATCATTCCTATCAATTAGTATTTGATAAGCTCCCTAAGAGGGTAAAAGATACACTAATTCCTTAATTCTAGATTTATTTTTTATTGAAATAACTATAAATACCTAATTAATACGGATAATTTGTTGCTAAATTTATAATAAATGGACTAAAAATATGAAAATGTCATGATTAAATAATATTTTTGAGTTTGCGATTGGAACAACGAAAGACAGATTATACCATGGCTGACAAAACATTTTTTGTAATAGACTTCGATAGTACTTTCACTAAAGTAGAAGCACTTGATGTATTAAGTGATATTTTATACGAAGGTACAGATAAAAAAGAGATCGTAGGGAAGAAGATAAAAGACCTTACTGATCAAGCAATGGCCGGAGAACTGTCGTTCAGAGAGGCATTGGAACAAAGGTTAGCCTTACTAGAGGCAACAAAAAAAGATGTAAAACAACTTTCTGATGAATTGAAACATTTAGTTTCAGAGTCAGTAAAAAGAAACAGAGCATTTTTCTCTCAAGAAAAAGAGAATGTTTATATAGTTTCTAGTGGTTTTAAAGACTTTATCACTCCTGTAGTGACGGAGTTCGGAATAAAAGAAGAGAATATTTATGCCAATACTTTTACTTACAATGATAAGGAAGAAGTAACTGGTTTTGATGCTTCCAACCCTCTTTCAGAGCACAAAGGAAAAGTAAAACTAATGAAAGAACTTTCTCTTGATGGAGAAGTTGTAGTAATTGGTGACGGATACACAGACTACGAAATAAGAGAAGCAGGATATGCAAAAACATTCTTTGCTTTCACAGAAAATATAAAAAGAGAAAAAGTATTGGCTAAAGCGGATGTGGAAGCCAATAGTTTTGAAGAAATACTTTTCACTATCAAACACCCTATGGCAACATCATTTCCAAAAAGTAAGATCAAAGTACTCTTGTTAGAAAACATTCATCAGGATGCTAGAGAGAAACTTGTTCAAGAAGGTTATCAAGTGGAACTTTTAGGAGGAGCACTTGACGAAGACGAATTATGCGAAAAAATCAAAGGAGTACATATTCTTGGTATTCGCTCAAAAACTATGCTTACGCGTAAGGTAGTAGAAGCCGCTGATCGTTTAATGATTGTTGGAGCATTTTGTATCGGTACAAATCAAATTGATTTAGATGCTTGTACAGAAAATGGAGTGTGTGTGTTCAATGCGCCTTACAGTAACACACGTTCTGTAGTAGAGATGGCTATTGGAGAAATCATTATGTTGATGAGACAAATTCCTTTAAGAATGCGTCAAATGGACAGAGGTGAGTGGAGTAAGTCTGCTGGTGGATCTTTTGAAGTAAGAGGTAAGAAATTAGGTATTATTGGGTATGGTAATATCGGATCTCAACTTTCTATTCTTGCAGAATCAATGGGTATGGATGTTTACTACTATGATGTAGTAGAGAAGTTAGCTTTAGGTAATGCAACTAAACTTTCTAGTTTAGACGAATTGTTAGCTATTTCTGATGTAGTTTCTTTACACGTTGATGGTAGACCTCAGAACAAAAAATTCTTTACTAAAGAATATATTCAGAAAATGAAGAAGGGGGCAATTCTTGTGAATCTTGCTAGAGGGCCAGTTGTAGAACTGGAAGCATTGCAAGAAGCATTAGAATCAAAACATTTATCAGGTGCAGCTATAGATGTATTCCCAGTTGAACCAAAAAACAATAAAGATACATTTGATGCTCCTGTAAAGAATATTGATAACTTGATTTTGACTCCTCATATTGGTGGTAGTACTCTTGAAGCTCAAGAGAACATTGCTGATTTTGTACCGGGTAAAATGATTGAGTATGTTAATACAGGTTCTTCATTTAATAGCGTTAATTTCCCTAATGTACAATTACCTAGATTAGAGAATGGACATCGTCTATTACATATTCATGAAAACAAATCAGGTATCCTAGCACAGATGAACAACGTTTTTGCTAAAAGAGGTTGTAATATTCTAGGACAATATTTAAAGACTAACGAAGATATTGGTTATGTAATTACGGATATTGATCAGTCTTATCAACCTGAATTGTTAGAAGATATGAAGGCAATCGATCATACGATTAAATTTAGAATTCTTTACTAGAATTTTATTATAGATAATATTTAAGACTGCTTTATTAATATAAGGCAGTCTTTTTTTTATTTACATATTGTAAAATGTTAAACAAAAAGTGTTTTTATAACTTTCTTTCACAGTACTTGCAAACGGTTGTTTAAGTTTGTTTCACAAATTAGTTTCATAACTAACAAATTTAAACAATATAATACACATGAAACGGGTTGTTTGAGTGTTAATGTTGAATATTTTTTTATCATTTTTTAAAGTTGAAGCTATGTCATAAGTGTTTATATTGCACTTGTAATCATACAGAAACTACAGGAAAAGCAATCATGTAGTATTTTTCGAAATACTAATTTTAATCAGTAGAATGAAATGTGAAAACTAAATAATCTTGTTATTATTAACCTAAATTTATATCCTTTTAAATCAAAAATCCTCTTATGAGGTAAACCTTTCAATAGAATTATTATTAATCAATTATTACCTCTTGAGTAAAACCCTCTAGATGTAGAAAACAAATCTGTACTTTTTTTTCGTATGTGATATCTTATCGATATACATCATTGTATTTATTAGTAATACATTAAAAATCAATTGAAAATATTTTTTCGAATATGAGCATCATATTACGTCTAATCGAGTACACCTAAAATTTTATTTACCTAATTATGATCAAAAGATTACTATTCACAAACAGGTTATTTGTTTGTGCCCTGCTTTTTGCGTCCCTATTTTTATTGGGGAATAATGCATATGCACAACAAAAAACAGTCAAAGGAACCGTTGTCGATGAACAAGGTGGTCCTCTACCTGGTGTTGCAGTTATTATTTTTGGAACAACACAAGGAACAACAACAGATTTTGATGGAAAGTTTATGCTAGACCTTCCTTCTGATTCTGAATTTTTAGAGTTTAGTTATATTGGTTATCAGAAGAAAAAAGTAGAGATTGGTACTACTAATGACTTCAATATCAATATGGAAGTTGATGCTGAGCAGTTAGAAGAGGTTCTAATTATTGGTTATGGTAGCACAACCAAAAAAGATGCAACTGGTTCAGTTGAACAAATTAATTCAGATGGCTTTAATAAAGGAACAATTAATTCTCCTCAAGGGCTATTGCAAGGTAAAGTTGCTGGTGTTCAGATAACTACCGGTGGTGGTGCTCCAGGTTCTGGTTCAACAATTCGTATTCGTGGTGGTTCATCATTAAATGCATCTAATGACCCGTTAATTGTAATTGATGGGGTGCCAGTAGATAACGATGGAGTATCAGGAATGAGAAACCCTCTTAATGCCATTAACCCTGCTGATATTGAGTCAATGACAGTTTTAAAAGATGCGTCAGCAACCGCAATCTATGGTTCTAGAGCCTCAAACGGTGTAATCATTATTACAACTAAAAAAGGATCGTCAGATGCTTCAACAATTAATGTAAACTATAATGGTTCAGTATCTGTAAATACTTTAAATGATCAGATCGATGTATTATCGGCAAATCAGTATAGAGACATCATGTCGGGGAGACCAGGCGAACATTTATTAGGAGATGCGAATACTGACTGGCAAAATGAAGTGTATAAAACATCTGTATCAACAGATCATAACTTAGGGGTTTCTGGTAATGTGAATGGTTGGTTACCTTATCGTGCATCAGTTGGTTATACATTAGATAATGGTACATTACAGGGTTCTTCAATGGATCGTACTACTTTGAACTTAAACCTTTCTCCTAAATTTTTAGATGATCATTTATCAGTAAATGCCTCTGTTAAAGGAATGTTTGTTAATAACAAATTTGGTAACACAGGAGCTATTGGTAGTGCAGTGTCATATGATCCTACTCAATCAGTATATGATAGTAGATACCCACAATATGGAGGATACCATACTTGGACAAACTCAGATGATCCATTGTCTGGTAGATCAGTAAATGCTCCTTCCAATCCAATGGCAATGATTAACCAAAACTCTAATACCTCTAACGTAAATAGAAGTATTGGTAATGCACAAGCAGATTATAAAGTACATGGTTTTGAAGACTTAACTTTTAAAGTAAATGCAGGTTATGATTATTCTTCATCGAAAGGTGGAATTTATGAAGGTGTGGAAACTTCTTGGAACGAGAATAACGGTCCTGCAGGAAGTGATGAAAAAGGTGGATATGTTTCAGATTATACTCAGAATAAAAGAAATGAACTACTTGATGTTTATGCTCAATACAATAAACAAATTGGTAAGCATAAATTTGATGTGATGGGTGGTTACTCATGGCAACACTTCTACGAAGAAGGTACAACAGTAGAATCGAATGCTTATGGTTATGAAACTAAAAATCAAACTTGGGCAACAGAGTATTATTTGATGTCATTCTTTGGTAGAGCAAATTATACTTTCAATAATAAGTATATGGCTACTGTAACTTTACGTCAGGATGGTACTTCTAGATTTTCTTCAAATAATAGATGGGGTACTTTCCCTTCATTAGCATTGGCATGGAAAATCAATGAAGAACCTTGGATGCAATCAGCAACTTTCCTTTCTGATTTAAAACTTAGAGCAGGTGTGGGTGTTACTGGTCAACAAAGTATTGGTACAGGTAACTATCCTTATATGCCTACTTATACAGTGGGTGATGATAACTCAAAGTATGGATTCTATAACCCAGCAACTGGGCAATGGGAATATATTAATACAATTCGTCCAGAAGGATATGATGAGAATATTAAGTGGGAAGAAACAACTACTTATAACGCAGGTTTAGACTTTGGTTTCTTTAATGATCGTTTAACTGGTTCTGCTGAAGCTTATTATAGAGTAACAAATGATTTGTTGAATGTAATTCCTGTTCCAGCAGGTTCTAACCTAACAAATATGTTATTAACCAATGTAGGATCAATGGAAAATAAAGGTGTGGAATTGGCATTAAACGCGAAGTTAATCCAAAGACAAGACTTCCATTGGGATTTTGGTGTGAACATGACTTGGAATGATTCAAAAATCACAAAACTAACTTCAGTTGATGATCCAAATTACGAAGGTGTAAAAGTTGGAGGAATTGCAGGCGGTACTGGTGAAACTATTCAAATTCATAGAGTAGGACATACTCCTTATTCATTCTTAGTGTATGAACAAATCTATGATGATGCAGGTAAACCAATCGAAGGTGCATATGTTGATAGAAATGGTGATGGCGTGATCGATGAGAAAGATAAATATATCGCAGGTGACCCAATGGCCAACTTATACTTCGGTTTTACAACACGTATTGTGTACAAAAACTGGGAGTTTAGTTTAGCAGGACGTGCTCAATTTGGTGCACAGGTTTACAATAACGTAGATTCAAACAACTCTGCTTACGATCAATTGTATGTATCTGCCAATAATAATACAAACAACGTAACTACTGATATTTATAATACAGGATTCCAGACAAGACAATTGCATTCTGATTACTATATCCAAGATGCTAATTTCTTGAGAATCGATAATATCATGGTGGGTTATAACTTCAATAACTTCTTAAAAGGGAAATCTACTTTAAGAGTATTTGGTACTGTCAATAACCCTTGTGTATTCTCAAACTATAAAGGTATTGACCCTGAGATCCAAGGTGGTATTGATAACAATATGTACCCAAGACCAACCACTTACATGATTGGTTTTAACGTGAACTTTTAATAACCGGTTAAATAGAAATCAAGATGAAATTTAATTCATTTAAAAAATATATAGCAGCAGTAACTGTATTAGCAACAACTACATTTACGTCTTGCTTACACCAATTAGATACTATCCCTGTAGATCCAAATGTGGATACTAAAGATAGAGTATATCAATCAGTAGAAGATTATAATAAAGGTCTTGCGAAATTATATGCAGGTTATGCGGTTACTGGACAGCAAGGACCTGATGGTAATGGAGATTTAGGTGGTATTGATGAAGGTGCGTCTCAGTATTTACGTAGATATTGGGAGGCTCAAGAATTACCAACCGATGAAGCATTAAATTGCTGGGGTGATCCTGGACAACCTGATATGTCTACCATGACTTGGTCTGCAACAAATACTTTGAATGAGGCTTTATATTATAGAGTAATTTATCAAATATCTATCGCTAACCAATTCATTAGAGATTGTAATGCATCTTCTTTTGATTTAAATAGTCAAATCGCAGAAGCTAGATTTTTAAGAGCTTATTCTTATTGGCATGCATTGGATTTATATGGAAATGGCGTACCTAAAGTTACTGAAGAGAATGCAGTAGGTTCAGACCTACCATCACCTTGGGGAGCAAAGCATAATGGAAATGAACTTTTCAATTATATCGTTACTGAATTAGAATCAATTATTGATGAAAACAGTGAGCAAAAATTAGTGAAAACGAATGAAAGTATGTTTGGTCAAGCTAATGTTGGTGTGGCTTACATGCTGTTGACAAAAATGTATTTAAACGCTCCTGTTTATTTGGATCAAGCATTAGTTCCTAGTGATTATTTAGATAAGGCAGAAACTTATGTAGAACAAGTATTGAATAGATATTCATTATCAGAAAATTCAAAAAATAAAGAATCAGCTTATCAGTCATTATTCTTAATGGATAATTACGAAGAGTTTAATGAGGTGATCTTCTCGATAAATTATTTTGGTAATCAGACCCGTACATGGGGTGGTATGACTTACCTAATAAATGCAGCTACAGGTGGTGGAATGGATAGAGATTACATGGGCGCTCCAGGATGGGGAGGTAACCGTTCTTTAGTTTCTTTGGATAAATACTTTGAAAATGTATCAGATGATAGAGCATTGTTCTTTTATGGTGATGGTCATACAAGAGAAGTGTCTAATTTCTATGAATTTAGTGAAGGTGTTCCAGTAACTAAGTTTAGAAATGTGGACTCTAATGGCAATCCAGGTGATGCAACATTTGCTGAAGTGAACTTCCCTGTATTTAGAGTAGCTGATGCAATGTTAATGCAGGCAGAAATCAAAGTGAGAAAATATGGTGCTCATGATAGAGGGGTATTTGCTAAACTTTGGGCTAGAGCTAATAGACAAGGGCAGACTCCAGAAATGAACCTAAAGAATATTTTAGCAGAAAGAGCTAGAGAGTTGTATTGGGAAGGACATAGACGTCAAGATTTGAGAAGATTTAATTCATTTACAAAATCGGAAAATGTTGAGGCTTGGCCATTTAAAGGGACAAACACATCTACACCAAATGGTATCAATAATGTGGATTCAAAATATGAATTGTACCCAATTCCAGCATCAGAAATTGGTGCTAACCCTAATTTAAACCAAAACCCTGGATATTAATAGGAGGTGTGGAAAGCATCAATTCCTTAAAAATATATAGTTATGAAAAAATTATTAATCTTAGCAGTTATTGCCTTTAGTATTTTCTCTTGTAATAATGACAAAGAGTTAGCTCAAATTGGAGGTGAAAATACATGGATAGGTCCAGAATTAATTAATGGACCTGAAGATAAATATTACGAATTTACAGAGGAAACTCAAGAAGATGAGTTCTCCACATTAGAGTGGTCTGCTGCTGACTATGGTAAAGCAACAGAATATAAGTATAATGTTATTGCTTCTGTAGAAGGTTATGATACCGAAGAAGTAATTACAGTGGCTTCATCAAGTGCAACATCAACGGTTTTACTAGAAAAAGAAATTAGTAAGACAGTAAATACTATTACTGGTGTTGTTGATCCAAGTAAATTAGAAACAGTAAGAGTTGCAATTAGAGTGGAATCTTATATTGGAGACGGACACGATAATAGCCCTAAATTATCAACTTCTCTTGCTAATTTTGATGTACTTCCTTATTTAGGTTATCAACCGACTTTATGGTTGGCGGGTAACTTCAACGGATGGAGTCATAATGATGCTGATGTAATAAGCCATAATGATGAAGCACCTGGAAATTATGTGAATTCATTCTGGATGGCTGCAGAAGAAGAAGGACAAATTATAGGTGGTAATTTCAAGATCTCTACAGACAAGAGCTGGGACGGAACCAATTATGGAGTAGGTGATACTGAAGGTACTTTATCTGCTTCGGGTGGCGATATTCCTGTGGGTAACCCTAATCAATATCAATTAAAAGTAAATATTGATGAACTTACTTATGAAATGATCCCTGTAGAATGGGGTATTATTGGAGATGCAACACCTGACGGTTGGAACGATGAAACAAAAATGACATTAGATCCAGCTACTTCTTCTTGGTCTATTGAAACTACTTTAACAAGTGGTGAAATGAAATTTAGAGCCAATCATTCTTGGGATGATTTTAACTTAGGAGCAGGAGAAGCTGAGGGAGAACTTTCTGAAGGAGGTCCAAATATTCAAGTGAGTGCTGGTAATTACAAAATCACTTTAATATTAGATCCATCTAAAGGAAGTTATAAATATACAATGGAAGCAATATAGAGTATTGCATACATTAGTAATCAAAATATTTTTTTGATTTGGTAAATTAACTTTCAAGCACTTATCATTTTTTGATAAGTGCTTTTTTTTGGGTTAATATTATAATGATATAAATCTTTTAGTGAATGATTCTTTTTATAATATGAATTTTATTTGCTACTTTCAGTCTGAATACTTAACAAAATACTCTAAACATATAAAATATGTCTGATAATCAAATAAAAAATATCGAAGGCATTTGGATGACAGGACTGAAAGATGCTAAGGTAGAAATAACGATCGATGATACTGGTAAAGCACAAGGTAGAATTGTATGGATGCTTAGAGATAAAGAAGAGGATGGAGGTCCTAGAATCGATAAGTTAAACCCTGATTCATCAAAAAGAGAAGTGTTGTTAGAAAACATGATTATGCTTTCGGATTTTCAATACAAAGGTAATGGCGTATGGGAAGATGGAGAGGTTTATGATCCTGATTCTGGTAAAACATATAGCGGGAGTATTCAAAATGCCGGTCCTAATGTTTTAAAAATGAGAGGATATGTAGGTATTAAACTATTTGGAAGAACAGAATTGTGGATGCGCGATTCTCTTTAATATATTATTTACACCTTAACTATTAATTTTATTTATGGCTTCTGAAGCATTTAACGACGCACAAGTTAGAGTAAACAATTTGTCAGAAAGACCTTCAAATGATGATTTATTAAAGCTTTACGCTTTTTTTAAACAAGCAACTGAAGGTGATGTGAATACTGAACGTCCAGGAGGATTTGATTTTAAAGGCAATGCCAAATGGGATGCATGGAAAAACATTGAAGGGATGTCTGCAGAAGATGCAGAATCAAAATATGTCATTCTGGTCAATCAACTAGAAGGATAAAAAAATGCAGTGAGTTATTAGCTCACTGCATTTTTTTTGATTTATATTTTTATGATCCTTAAAGACCATGTTTTCTTATCTTTTCAATAATTGAAGAAGTTGAGAATCCTTCAACTAGAGTTATTGTTTCTACTGACCCTCCATTATTCATCACTTCTTTAGCACCGACAATATTATCAATAGTGTAATCAGCTCCTTTTACTAATACATCGGGTAATAGTGTAGAAATTAAGTTTAGAGGAGTGTCATCACCAAATAAAATGACCATATCAATAAACTCAAAAGCGGCTAATAAACGTGCTCTTGCGTACTCATTATTAATAGGTCTTTCTTCTCCTTTTAACCTTTTTACAGAGTCATCAGTATTTAAACCTAAAATCATTTTAGATCCTTTTAACCTGGCTTGCTCAAGGTAATCTACATGGCCAAGGTGTACAATGTCGAAACATCCATTGGTGAAAACTACTTTTTCACCATTGCTTTTCCATTCTTGACGGATTTTTTGAGCGTCTTCTAGAGTGACAATTTTATTTTTAGAGTGCATCTTTTTCGCTTAAAATTACTTCTTGAGAATGTCCTTGTTTATGGTTGGCAATTAGAGAACTTAATCCGCCAACTACTAATACTAAAATTGTTTGTGAGGTATGCATGATTAAGGCATAAGAGGAAGCTTCTGATTCAGCAATTCCATAAGCCATTAACGTTTGTGTCGCAAAAAAGTGAACAGAACCGGTTCCTCCAGGAGTTGGAATAACCATACCTAATCCACTCATCATCATCATAACGAAACCTACACCTAAAGATAGATGAGAAGTATCGTCTAACACAAAGAATACCACGTATGACATAAAAAAGTAACAAACCCAAATAATAGAAGTATAGAACATGTAGATATAAAGATCTTTTCTTTCTAGTTTTAAAATGGCTCTCATTCCATCATAAACTCCCATGAACATGGATTGGATTTTTCTATAAAGGACAGTGGATGTTAATCTTTTTCTGATGGAAAATAAGACAATACCTATTAATATAAATAGAAAAAGAAATACACCTAAAAGAATGAAACGTTTTTCGATGGCATCCCCTTGCGTTTCGAAGTGGGGGGTGACCATTTTGTAAAGCTTATCAAATTGACTTAGAAATGCTATGCCGAATAAAATGATGAATACAATCATGTCAACGGCTCTTTCAATAAGTACAGCCCCAAAGGATGTTTTAGCAGAGATTCCAGATAACTTCTGTAAAATTCCACATCTAAAAAATTCGCCAAATCGAGGTAATACCACATTTCCGGCGTATCCACTCATTGTGGCCATAAATAAATTAGATTGAGAGGTCTTTAGATTTAATGGTTTTAGCATTAATCCCCATCTTAAACCGCGAATATAATGACTAAATAATGCAATAGATGCAGAAACAAAAAGCCACTGCCAATGAGAAGTGATAATTGTTTTTTTTATTTCCTCGTAGTCTTGGCCTTTTAATACAAACCAAAGTAGCGCTCCCGCTAAAAAAAATGAGAAAATATATTTAAGTATTTCTTTAATATTCATTACGATAATGTAACCTCAGATTTTTAAAAGAGGTATTGAAAAATTTCTTCAATATAAAATAAATTTGCCAACTTAATTTAATAAATCAAGTTGGCAAATTTAAAATATCTATCTTAAGAAGATTAATCTTCTAATTTATTGTCATCATTAGGGAAAACTAATTTCGGTGTATATTCTTTAGCTTTCTTTTGTTTCATCAAAGCATAAGAAATAAGAATTAAAATATCACCTACTTGTACTCTTCTAGCTGCAGCACCATTTAAGCAAATTGTACCACTGCCTCTTTCTCCTGTAATAACATAAGTTTCGAAGCGTTCTCCATTGTTATTATTTACAATTTGAACTTTTTCGCCTTCTATAATATCGGCTGCTTCCATTAAATCCTCATCCACTGTAATACTGCCTACATAATTTAATTCGGCTTGTGTTACTTTAACTCTGTGAATTTTCGATTTTAAAACTTCAATATACATGGTTAGTGTTTTATTCTTTATGTCTGAATAAGGTTTGACAATTACTACAATCAATTATACGAAACTTAAAAACAGAAGTTTGTTCTAAGTGACTGATATACAATTAATAAACCTAAATCCACAAAAAAGTGTGTTCTTTTGTGGATGCAATAATAAGACATATTTGTTAAATGAACAATTTCAGATTACTCCGATGTTAACAATTTTCGTGAATGAATGTGTTCATCTTGTCAAAAAACTAATGTGTAATTCTCACCTCTACATCATTTTCTCTTAGATGTTGTTTAAGGTCTGGAATACTGATTTCTTTAAAATGGAATATACTAGCAGCTAATGCTGCATCAGCGGCATTTTGAGAAAAAAGATCAATAAAGTGTTCTTCTAAGCCTGCACCACCAGAAGCAATGACAGGAATATTTAGACTTGTCGAGATTTCTTTTGTCAATTCAATTGCAAAACCTGCTTTTGTACCGTCATGATCCATAGAAGTAAGAAGTATCTCTCCAGCACCTCTTTCCTGACACTCATGTACCCATTGTATAGTGCGTAATTCTGTCGGAGTTCTACCACCTCTTACGTGTACAATATGCTCTCCGTTTACATACCTAGTGTCTACAGCAACTACGATACATTGTGCACCAAATTCATTACTTAATTCATTAATTAATTCAGGGCGTTTTACTGCGGATGAATTAATTGATACTTTATCAGCACCGGCATTTAATAATGCAGAAACATCTTCTATAGTAGATATTCCGCCACCAACTGTAAAAGGAATGTTTACTTGAGAGGCTACTTTTTGTACTAATTCAATTAGTGTTTTTCTTTTTTCGACTGTAGCTGTAATATCTAAAAATACTAATTCGTCTGCCCCTTGGTCAGAATATATTTGTGCAAGCTCCACAGGGTCTCCTGCATCTCTTAATTCTACAAAGTTGACACCCTTAACAGTTTTACCGTCTTTGATGTCCAAACAAGGAATTATTCGTTTTGTTAGCATAAAGGTAGATTTTGGAAAAAATACAAATATAGATGAAGTTTTTGTTAATGTGTAGTAATTTTTACTATAATTTTACTTTGATGATTTTATCCATTTTTTATGATGTTTTTTCTACAAATAAGATTAGTTTTGCATCCCGAGTGTTAAGACATGTTTTTTAAAGAATAGCAAAATGCCTAAAAAGAATCACATCAAATCGGTACTTATCATCGGGAGTGGACCAATTGTTATTGGACAAGCCTGTGAGTTTGATTACTCAGGAACTCAAGCTTCACGTTCCCTAAGAGAAGAAGGTATCGAAGTTACATTGATTAACTCGAATCCAGCGACGATTATGACAGACCCTGTGACCGCAGATAATGTCTACCTTCGTCCACTTGAGAAGAAATCCATAATTGAAATTCTTGAAAAGCATGAAATAGATGCTGTACTACCAACTATGGGTGGTCAAACAGCACTAAATTTAGCGATTGATTGTCAAGAAGCAGGTATTTGGGAAGACTACGGAGTAGAGATCATTGGTGTAGATATCGATGCCATCCAAACTACAGAAGACCGTGAGTTGTTCCGTCAGAAAATGCTTGAGCTTGGCGTTAGTGTGTGTAAAGGACGTACTGCAAAATCTTATCTTGAAGGAAAAGAGATTGCTCAAGAAATTGGATTCCCACTAGTAATTAGACCATCATTTACTCTAGGTGGTTCAGGAGGTGGTTTTGTAAATGCCCCTGAAGATTTCGAGAAAGCATTAAAAAGAGGTTTGGAGATGTCTCCAGTACACGAAGTGCTTATCGAACAATCTATTTTAGGTTGGAAAGAATACGAATTGGAATTGTTAAGAGATGATCTTGGTAATGTAATCATTATCTGTTCAATCGAAAACTTTGACCCAATGGGTGTTCACACTGGTGACTCTATTACAGTTGCTCCAGCTCAAACACTACCAGATACAGTTTATCAAAGAATGAGAGATCTTGCGATCAAGATGATGAATGGTATCGGTATGTTCGCAGGTGGTTGTAACGTACAGTTCTCAGTTTCTCCTAATGATGATGAAATTATCGGTATCGAGATTAACCCTCGTGTATCTCGTTCATCTGCCTTAGCATCTAAAGCTACAGGTTACCCAATCGCTAAGATTGCTGCTAAGTTAGCCATTGGTTACAACTTAGACGAATTGAAAAACCCAATTACAGGTACTACATCAGCGTTCTTTGAGCCTGCATTAGACTATGTAATTGTTAAGATCCCTCGTTGGAACTTCGATAAATTTAAAGGTGCTAACCGTGAACTAGGTCTTCAAATGAAGGCAGTAGGTGAGGTTATGGGTATCGGTCGTACTTTCCAAGAAGCATTACAAAAAGCTTGTCAATCTTTAGAGATTAAGCGTAATGGAATTGGATCGGACGGAAAAGAAGTAACAAACCAAGAAGAAATCTTACACGGATTAGAACATCCATCTTGGGACCGTCTGTTTAGAATTTGGGATGCCATGAAATTGGGTATCGCAATGCGTACAGTTCGTAATGTTACTAAAATCGATAAGTGGTTCTTACGTCAAATTCTTGATCTTGTTCTTGTTGAGAAAAAGATCCAAGAAACTACACTAGAAGAAATCAGTAAAGATCTTCTATTAGAAGCAAAACAAAAAGGTTTTGGCGATCGTCAAATCGCTCACTTATTAGGTTGCCTTGAATCACAAGTATTTGATAAGAGATTCAAAGATTTTGATATCAAACGTCAATGGAAACTTGTAGATACATGTGCTGCTGAATTTGAAGCAAAAACTCCATATTTCTACTCTACTTTTGATGGTGAGAATGAATCACCAAAAACAAAAACGAAAAAAGTTGTTGTATTAGGTGCAGGACCTAACCGTATTGGTCAAGGTATTGAGTTTGATTACTGCTGTGTACACGGTGTATTAGCTGCTAAGGAAGCTGGTTATGAGACAATCATGATCAACTGTAACCCTGAAACAGTGTCAACTGACCCTGATATTGCAGATAAATTATACTTCGAGCCAGTATTCTGGGAGCATATCTACGAAATCATCCTTCATGAAAATCCAGAAGGTGTAATTGTTCAGTTAGGTGGTCAAACTGCCTTGAAAATTGCTGAAAAATTAACTAGATATGGTATCAAGATTTTAGGTACTTCTTACGAAGCACTTGACTTGGCTGAAGATAGAGGTAGCTTCTCAACGTTGTTGAAAGAAAATAACATCCCTTACCCTAAATTTGATGTAATCGAAACTGCTGATGAAGCATTAGAGAAAGCAGAAGACTTAGGATTCCCTCTTCTAGTGAGACCTTCTTATGTATTAGGTGGTCAAAAAATGAAGATTGTAATTAATGAGGAAGAGTTAGAGCAACATGTTGTAGAAACACTTCGCGACATCCCTGGTAACAAGGTACTCCTTGATCACTACTTGGATGGAGCTATTGAAGCGGAAGCTGATGCAATTTGTGATGGAGAAAATGTGTACATCGTTGGTATTATGCAGCATATCGAGCCTGCAGGTATTCACTCTGGTGACTCATATGCAGTTCTTCCTCCTTACAACTTAGGTGATTTAGTGATTGAACAAATCAAAGATTACACTAAGCGTATTGCAGTGGCATTAAAAACAAAAGGTTTACTAAATATTCAGTTCGCTATTAAGGATGATAAAGTGTACATCATTGAGGCTAACCCTCGTGCATCACGTACAGTTCCATTTATCTGTAAAGCTTACCAAGAACCTTATGTAAATTACGCTACAAAAGTAATGTTAGGTGATAAGAAAGTGACTGACTTTGATTTCAAACCTGTGAAAGAAGGTTATGCAATCAAAATTCCAGTATTCTCTTTCGATAAATTCCCTAACGTTGATAAGCAATTAGGACCTGAAATGAAATCTACAGGTGAAGCAATTTACTTCATTGATTCATTAAAGGATGAGTTCTTCTTAGATATTTACTCTAGAAGAAACTTATATTTAAGTAGATAATTTCAGTCATGAAATACTATATAAAGCTCACAGCCTCGGCTGTGGGCTTTTTTCACATCTAATTTTTTTTAATTATGTCAAGAAGTTTAGAATTTGATATTGCTTTCATGCGTTGTGCTGAGTCAATAGCTGAATTGAGCAGGTGTGTGCGTTTGAAGGTAGGGGCAATCATTGTAAAAGAAGGGAACATTATCTCTATGGGATACAATGGCACTCCTAAAGGTTTTGAAAATACTTGTGAGCTTGAGTTGGAAACAATAAATGAACAAACAGGCGAAAAACAAATCGTTTTAAAAACTAAAGAAGAGGTCTTGCATGCCGAAGCAAACGCTATAACAAAAGCTGCAAAATCTACTTATTCTACTGATGGTGCTTCTATATATTGTACAGACAGTTGTTGTTTTGGTTGTGCAAAATTGATCGTTCAAGCAGGTATTACGAAATTTTATTTCAAAAGAGAGTACAGAGATACTTCTGGAATCGATTTATTGAAGAAGGCAGGGGTAGAAGTAATCAAAGTTGATTATTAGCTGTTTCAACCGGTATTTGATAATAAAGGTCACTTCACAAAAAGTGACCTTTTTTGATTTTAAGGAGCTGAAATTCAATCAACTTATATAAAATATCATTTAAAGTCATTAAAAAAGTATGATATATGTCATCAATAAAGAATTTCTTTAATATATTTGAGAGAATTTTATGGAACTAAACTTCACATAAAACAATTTTGGTGATCAAAATGTCACTATGTAAAGTATATCACGAACTACACACTATTTAGAAGGTATGACAACGGCTTTATTATTTGCCACAGGAGCGATACTTATCATAGCTGTTTTAGCTTTGGTTTATCGAATTATCACTTTAGTAGGGATAGCTAAAGGAGATAACACGAAAGTATCATCAAGTAACAAGATTAATGCTGCACTTTTTCCAGTGTTACTCGTAGTAGGATTTATAGGAATCTATTGGTCTTACAACGATGCATCACAATATTTTTTGCCGGAAGCAGCGTCAATTCATGGAAAAGAAACTGATTTCTTATTCAACACTACATTACTTGTTGTGTTCTTAGCATTTGCTTTGACACACATTTTATTATTCACATTCCCTTTCTTCTTTCAGCATTCTGAAAAAAGAACTGCAGATTTCTATCCAGATAACGATAAACTTGAAATTGCTTGGACAATCGTTCCTGCAGTTGTAATGGCAAGTTTAGTATTCTTTGGTTGGAGAGCATGGTCAGACATTACTGCACCTGCTTCTGATGATGCAGTACAAATTGAATTAATGGGTAAGCAGTTTGCTTGGGAGATTCGTTATCCTGGTAAAGATTTAAAGTTAGGTAAATATGATGTGGCAAACATCGATAATACTAACTCTATGGGTGTTGACTTCGATGATGTTAACGCAACGGATGACTTTATGGCTCGTGAAATCTATTTTCCAGTAAATAAGGAAGTAGAATTAAAAATTAGAGCAATAGACGTACTTCACTCAGTATTCTTACCTCATTTTAGAGTTAAGATGGATGCTGTTCCTGGTATGCCTACAAGATTTAAATTTACTCCTACAATCACTACTGAAGAAATGAGAGCAAAAACTAACAACCCTAAGTTCAACTATGAGTTGGCTTGCACAGAGGTTTGTGGTTCTGGTCACTTCGGTATGAGAAAAATTGTGAAAGTAGTTTCACAAGAGGAGTACGATGCTTGGTTACAGAAGCAAAAGACATGGTTAGAGAAAAACCCTGACTACATGGCTGTATGGGAAGCTAAAAAAGCGGAAAAAAATACAGTAGCTCAAGCAAACTAATTTTTTAGAATTAAATATAAAATTTAATATATAGACATGGCAAGCGTAGTATTAGACGTAGAACATAATGCAGTAGGTCATGATGATCACGACGATCACCATCATGGCAATTTCTGGACAAATTATGTATTCTCTTACGATCATAAAGTAATCGCTAAGCAATACTTAATTTCAGGTATTCTTTGGGCAATCATCGGTGGTGGTTTGTCTTTATTATTCCGTATTCAGTTAGGTTTCCCAGAAGCTGATCTAGAGTGGTTAAGACCACTATTAGGAGACTGGATTACTGAAGGAGGTAAAATGGATACTACTTTCTATTTGGCCGCAGTGACAATGCACGGTACCATTATGGTATTCTTTGTATTAACAGCAGGTCTAAGTGGTACATTCTCTAACTTCTTGATTCCTCTTCAAATTGGCGCAAGAGATATGGCGTCAGGTTTTATGAACATGTTGTCTTATTGGTTATTTGCTTTAGCTTCAGTAATCATGTTGGCATCTTTGTTTATCTCTACAGGTCCAGCATCAGGTGGTTGGGTAATTTATCCTCCATTATCAGCTTTACCTCAAGCCGTTTCTGGATCGGGATTAGGTATGACTCTATGGTTAGTTTCAATGGTATTTTTCATTGCTTCTTCATTATTAGGATCTATCAACTACATCTCTACTGTAATTAACTTAAGAACAGTGGGTATGTCATTTGGTAAATTACCTTTGACAATTTGGTCATTCTTCATTACAGCGGTTATTGGTGTTTTATCATTCCCTGTATTATTTGCAGCAGCATTATTATTAGTATTTGATCGTTCTTTTGGAACATCATTCTACTTATCAGATATTTTTATTCAAGGTGAGTTATTGTCCAATTCTGGCGGTAGCCCAATCTTATTCCAACACTTATTCTGGTTCTTAGGTCACCCAGAAGTATACATCGTATTACTTCCAGCTTTAGGTCTAACATCAGAAGTGATTTCAACGAACTCAAGAAAGCCTATCTTTGGTTACAAAGCAATGATTGGTTCTATGTTGGGTATTGCCTTCTTATCATTTATTGTATGGGCACACCACATGTTCGTTTCAGGTATGAACCCATTCTTGGGGACAGTATTCATGTTATTGACATTGATTATTGCCGTACCATCCGCTGTAAAAGCATTCAACTACATTACAACATTGTTTAGAGGTAATATTGTATTTACACCGGCTATGTTGTTCTCAATTGGTCTAGTATCTTTATTTATCTCAGGTGGTGTTACAGGTATTATTCTTGGTAACTCTGCACTAGATATTCAATTACACGATACTTACTTTGTAGTAGCTCACTTCCACTTGGTAATGGGATCTGCATCGTTCTTCGGTATGATGGCAGGTGTTTACCATTGGTATCCTAAAATGTTTGGTAGAATGATGAACAACGCCTTAGGTTATGTTCATTTCTGGTTGACTTTCTTAGGTGCATACTTGGTATTCTTCCCAATGCACTACATTGGTATTGCAGGTTTCCCAAGAAGATACTACTCATTTACCAACTTTGATGCATTCTCTACATTTACAGATTTGAATACATTCATTTCAATTGCTGCAATGGTAACAGTTGCTGGTCAATTTATCTTTGTATTCAACTTCTTCTGGAGTATGTTCAAAGGTCGTTTAGCACCACTTAACCCTTGGAAGTCTACTACATTAGAGTGGACAACTCCAAGAAAACCAGGTCACGGTAACTGGCCAGGTGCATTGCCAATCGTTTATCGTTGGCCGTACGATTTATCGAAACCAGGTTCTGACAAAGATGGTCATGGAGATTTTATCCCTCAAAACGTTCCATTATCAGAAACCACTTCATCTAATACACCAGAAGAAGAAGATTTGGTACAATTAGAGGATGGTTTGAAAAAACTGTCAGATCATAGAGAGGCAAATCCTTTTATCTAATAGTGATATAAAAATATACTTTATCAGAAGTATCCATGTTGAAGGTGTAAGCCGTCAACAATCTAAGGGCACCTAATTTTAGGTGCTCTTTTTTTATTTCAATCATTTTACTACTGATTGAATATTAAATAAATTATTCACCTATTATTAAATGAATAGCAGTTTTTTTTGTGTTGATATTATTTTACTATCCTTCAATTATTTATTTCTGATTTCTTTCGATAATTTAGAGGGAAGAAATACTTGATATAACACATGCAAAGAACTATAAAACATATAGCACAATTAAAAAACATAGTTTTCCTATTATCTCTAATACCTTTTTATTCTTGTCAGACGAATACTGTACCTCCAACATATAGAGATGCGTTATCTTATTATCCAATTGAAGAAGGATGGTATATAACATATGAGGTGGATAGTGTTATACTAAATTATGGTGAAGCTGAAAATCCAGATGGGATTATTGGAGAGAATATAATTCAATTGATGGAGCGCATAGATAAACCTTTTGATGATGGGTTTGGACATACCAATTATCGGTTAGAACGATTTAAAAGGGAAAATAATAATGCAGAATGGGTTTTAGATTCTGTATGGGTTTTAACTTATCGTGATAATCAAATTATAAAGTATGAAAATGGGATTCCTTATGTCAAGTTGGTCAATCCTCTTTATGATCGATTAAAGTGGAATCAAAATGCTTACAATAATCAAGGTGAACAAGGTGAAGATGGAACAGATTTACGTTATGAAGTAGCCTCTGTAGGGAGATTCTATGGGTTTGATGATAAACAATTTGATATTACCGCCACAATAAATGAGATCAATGTAGAAAATGATGACAACCAAGAAGATTTTGAAACAAAGGTGGCTCATTATGCTAAAGACATTGGATTAGTTCATTTAGATTACTCTAAGTTAAGTAGAAGTTATTACGTATTTAAAAGTACTGATCCAGAATTAATTGGCAACCCGTATTGTAATCATGTCAACGATTCTATTGTTCGACTTGGTGATGGTAGTTTAGTAGATAATCCGTTTTATGGAAATCCATCATGTGATTATAACCCGATTTATGAGGGGAATTTAGAAGGCAATACTCCAGAGGAGAAAGAACAAGCTATTAATAATTGGATTACTCAATATTCGGATAATGCAATGAATCCGCCGATTGTTAATGTAAGTACCCTTGGCCAAAGTTCAGAAACAGGACAAATTTATTCTATTGCTATTCTAAATCCAGATTTTTTCTTTGGATATAATGTGGTGGGAACTACGATAAACCAAAAAATTATTGAGTATGGAATAAATGTTAGGCCAGGTAATTAATACCCATCATTTCTTCTATAAATATTTATTGATGATAAACACTTCAATATTCTTTTTTTTCAATATTGTAAGGTATAAATTGCAACCTTAATTAAGACAAACAATTATCAACTTTTTATGGCGTTTTCAAGTGAATCGATACTTAAAAAAATGAAAGAAGGAAACTTCTCACCTTTGTACGTGTTACAAGGGGATGAACCTTTTTTTATCGATCAAATAGCAAAATATGTTGAAGAAAATGCTTTAACAGAAGCCGAAAAAAGTTTTAATCAAACCATATTTTACGGTAAGGATACAACTCTTGTGCAAGTACTAGAGAGTGCAAGGAGGTTCCCGATGATGGCCATGAGACAGGTAATTATTGTGAAGGAAGCACAAGATCTTCCAGACTTTAATAGAAAACCTAGTCAAGAAATGTTTGCTCAATATGCAAATAATCCTGTGCCATCTACTGTTTTGGTTTTATGTCTAAAAAATAAAAAATTAGATGGGAGAGGAGCTGCAAAAAAAGCAGTAGATAAAAATGCCATCTTATTAGATACTAAAAAACTATACGATAATAAAGTACCAACTTGGGTAAAGGATTTCTGTAAAAGCAAAAACTTTAAAATTAAAGATAGAGCAGTAAATATGATTGCTGAATACATTGGAAACGACTTAAGTCGTATTTCTAATGAGATGGAAAAGTTAATGCTAAATTATGATGAACAAACTGAAATTACAGAAAACCTAATTTCAAAACATATTGGAATCAGTAGAGATTACAATGTGTTTGAGTTACAAAATGCCTTAGGTAAAAGAGACATTCTAAAAGCCAATAGAATTGTTATGTACTTTAATAACAACCCTAAGAGTAACCCTTTTGTAGTAGTGGTTGGTACATTGTTCTCTTACTTCTCTAAGTTATTAGTAATGCATGAGAACTTTAATCAGAATGAGCAAGCATTAGCAAAAATGATTGGAGTTAACCCTTACTTTATCAAAGACTACAGAGAGGCTGCTACTAATTACCCCAAAATAAAGGTGATACAAGTCATAGAAACGCTTCAAGATGCCGATTTAAAAGCAAAAGGCATTAGAGCATCACTTTCCGATGACGAAAATCTTAAAGAATTGGTGTTTAAAATCCTCCATTAGTCAATTATTGCACTGTTATCTTTGCGTGTTTTATAAATAGATACCAAACACAATGAAGATATTTAAATCCTATATGTTTGAGGCAGCTCACTTTTTGCCTCATATGCCAGAAGGTCACCCTTGCAGAAGAATCCACGGTCATTCATGGAAAATGGAATTACATTTTGATGGCGAATTAGTAATGCCTTACGAATGGGTAATTGACTTTAATGAAATTGATGAAGTAGTAAATCCTATCTGGAAAGTTTTAGACCATAATTTCTTAAATGAAGTAGAAGGTTTAGAAAATCCAACTTCAGAGGTGATTTCTATGTGGGTATGGAATAAGATTAAAACAGCTTTACCAGCACTTTATAAAGTGGTAATATTCGAAACTCCTGAAGCGGGAACTGAATATTGTGGAAAGTAATACAAAATTTATTATATTTGAAAGGATACTTAGGTATCCTTTTTTTATAAGCAACTATTTTATATTCAACTAATTTTTTTAATGAAGCAAACTATTATTTACACATTTTTAATGTGTTACTTTTGTGTGCTCAACACAAACGGGCAAGTTCAGTACAATTTAGATTTCCAATTTGGAGAAAAGACTAAAAATGGACTAACAGAGATGAGTTTTGGTGTAGTAGCTAAAAATGATCAATTCATTTATGTTCTCAGTGGAAAAGGGAAAGGAGTAGGCGTAGGATTACCTGTTTTTGGACCTGTTGTCGGAATAGGTACAAAAGTTAAACTTGAGTTACAGATTTTTGATCATGCTCTAAATATGAAGAAAGAACTTTCTTTAGGAGACGTCTCACTTGGTGTTTTAAACGGAGCACCTGATAAAACTTATGAGTTTATCTATCAGGATATAGATCAAAAAATATGGTTATTTTTCTCTACTTATTCCAAGGGTGCCAATCATTTATACAGAATGAAAATGATGGACAATAACTCTGGTTTTGAGAAACCTATTTTAGTATCGAGACAGTCTGGAGATAAGAATCATAACAGACAAGGTACTTACAATTATAAATTATCACCAAATAACGAACTTTTATGTATCTATTCTTTTAATGCTATTAAAAAGAGCAAATCAACAGATGTATATGTAGAAGTTTTAGACAGAGATTGTGTGAGACAATGGGTGATGCTAAATAAAATCCCTCAGTATGACAAAAACGGATACTTATCTACCATTGAAACATCATTAGATAAGGCATCTTATATAAAATCAGAAAATATTAAATTAACTGATGCAGGTTCCTTTTATTATTTGTCTAATGTAAAGATAAAAAAAGAAAAGCACGCTAAGTATCTTTTATATGCTTTTTCAAATGGGAAAAGAAATGCGATTATCAAGGATTTTTCGCACCCGAAATATTTTGCTAATGGACTCTATTTACAGCCATATAATGAACGTATAGGTATTGTTGGTTATTATTCTGATATCAAAAATAAAGATAGAAATATAGAGGGTATAATGGTAGAGATGATGGATCCTATTACACTAAAAACACTGAATAGTATTAGAACTCCTTTTACCAATGAGCAGCGTAAAGATTTTATGGTATCGGATGCCTACCCCAAAACCGTTAAAAAAGCATCGAAATTTGTAAATAAAGATGAGAAAATTAATAAACAGTTTGCTAAGGGAAAAGATATTTTAATTGATTCAGACACTGATCCAATACGATTATTTTTCCATAAAAATAATACATTTACATTGGTTAGTGAGAACTTTGTGGAAACTATTCAAGTAAGTTCATCTACAGACCCAAATACTGGAAAGATGTCTACACAGACTAATTCTAAACTAGAATATGGTGATGTATGCTTTGTAAATTTTGATGAAAAAGGAAATATCAATTGGATTAAAAATTATCATAAAAACCAAGTATTTGATAGGTATTCCTATATGAGTAAAGGGATGTTTTTGGAACAATATGATGATAAAATAATGTTCTTTTATACCAATTTGAATACTGATTTTATTCAATATGCAGAAGTTGATTATAAAGGAAATATTGATTCAAAAGATGTTTATCCTTTAAAAAATGGAGCTATTGATAAGTATTTATTTATTCCAGATAGTTACGTGAAACTTGGTGAGAATTCTTATTTAGGGAATAACAAAAAAACATTTAAAAGTAAACTCACTAAACTAGTAGTGATTGACAATACTTTATAAAATTTAGGGAGGTCGAAAGACTTCCCTTTTTTATACCTCAAACATAGAAAATGCTTCTGCTTTATCTTCAAACATCACCTTAGTCTTCCTCCAAGTGGTTATAAAAAATTCAGAATCTCTATAGCTATCTAAGGCTGTTTGATTTTCCCAAATAGAAAATGTCATCATTTTCATAGGCTGATCAGCATCTTCTAATAAACGTACTGAATGGCAACCCTCAAAGTTTTCAATTATTGGTTGAACTTGGTTAAATAGATGTTTAAATTCATCAATTTTTTCTTTTTGGAAAGTCATTCTAACAAATCTGTGGAGCATAGGGAATCAATTGTAAATATAATTTTATTACTCCTCCAAAAATTGCACCTTTGCATCATTAATCAAAACGTTTTAGTCAAACTTATTTTTTAGGAGATGAAAGAATCACAGATTCGTTTAAAAGTGGAACTTGATGAGCAAAATGTACCGGAAAAAATTTTTTGGAAAGCAGATGACTCAGGAGAAGTTGGACTACAAGAAACAAGAGCATTTGATCTTAATATTTGGGATCATGAGAAGAAAGAAACATTAAGAATTGGCCTTTGGGGTAAAGAAATGACCATCGAAGAGCTTAAATTCTTTTATATAGATGCAATGGGTGGTATGGCTCAAAATATAGTGAATGCCACAGGAGATGAACAAATGGCTGCTGAGATACATCAGTTATGTAAACGTCTTTCTGATCACGTTGTGGAATTAAGAAATAAAGAAGGAAAATAAAAAAATCCCCTTGATGTAAAAGTCAAGGGGATTTTTTTATAAACCGAATTATTGTTCTTTAAAATTACAATCTTCATCAATAAGCTTTTGGGCTTCTTTGTGGCCGTATTCTACCGCTAGATGAAAATCATTACATGCCGATTGATTATTATGTAGGTCTTTCTGAATTAGTCCTCTTTGATAATAAATCTCAGGATCTTTATTGTAAATATTGATACTTGTAGTAAAGTCTTGAATAGCCCCTTTTTTATCATTTACAATCTTTTTTAGATACCCACGACTATCATAATATTTAGCATTAGTTGTGTTTAACGCAATGGCTTTATCATAGTATTTCATGGCATTTATATAATCTCCATCTGCGTGATAAGTCCTTCCTAATTTAAAAAAGATATTGTCATTATCCTTCTCTATTAAGTTTTCAACTTTTTGGTAATTGACTAATGCATTATTTATTGAGTCTAATTGATAATAGACATCTCCTAAATTATTGTAATAATCAACAACATTTGGGTTTAATGATATTGCTTGTTTAAACTGAACCCTTGCTTCATCAAATCTTCCGGCAGCATATAATGAAATACCAAAATGATTTTTATAATGATCATTTTCTGGTTCTAAGTCAGTGACTTTTTGAAAATAGGGAATTGACTTTTCATACTCTTCACTTCCTCTTAGTAGATAGCCATAATTATAATAGTCCATAGCAATAGCGTCCTCTTGATTTGCACAGACTTCAAAATAGACCATGGCAGAATCCTTTTGATTTGAGTTGTAATACGACAAAGCCAAGTAATTATAAAATTTTCGATTTAAATGTGCTGTATCTTCTTTTACAGCACGATTAAAATCGACAATGGCATTATTGTAATCCTTTAGGTTAAATTTAGCTAGACCTAAATAATAATGTAATTCTTCTTTTGGACCTTCACTTAATTGATTGGATTGGTTAAAGTCTGAAATAGCTTCATAAAAATTACTTAATTCTAAATTAGTTCTACCTCTATTAGAAAAGTAAGTAGAATTATTTCTGTTGATATTGATTGCATTGTCAAATTCAGCTTTAGCTTTTTCGTAATCGCCTTGTTTAAAAAACGCAATGCCTTTATCATTAAAATAATCAGCTCCTTTTACTTGTGAATTTTCTTGTTTGACTTTTACAGCTAACATTGCTTCAGTAGGATAGAATAGTAAAGTATCCACTTCTTGATTTCTAAAAACAGAATCGAAAGTCATGATAAATTTATCTTTCATACCTATTTGGACTATTTCTTCCATAATTGGAGTGACATCTTCCATTCTAAGTTTGTATTCATTAATACCACTTTCTTTTTCTTCTCTTAATGGGAAAAAGTTGTCTTTTGAGAAGTAAAAACCTCTGTAATCCATTCCTTTTTCAATCACCACTCTATAACAATCCTCTCCATTTACTTTACCCTCGCCAAAGTTTCTAACCTTATATCCTTTTTCAATAAGATCATGTAGATTACTTTTCATAATGGGTGAAGATTCTTCACTCTCAGTATCTTTTTCTGTAGCATTAACAGTCAACTTATTTTCAATAGATGAGTAGGTCCAAGACTCCATTGGGTTTTTACCAGACATTACTTCAATACCCATGATTCTGAATTTCAGATAGGTGTAATTGGGTAATTTGAAATAACCTTCTAACTCACCAGAAAACTGATTTTCTTGAGTGACCGAACCAACAACTCTAAAAGGTTTACTATAAGATGTATCTGCTAAAGCAACCGCTTTAGTTTTATCTAAAACTTCTTGTTGGAGTTTCTCATTTTTGATAAATGAGAACTCTTGTGTACCAAATTTATCGACATTAACCTGTATATTTTTTTCAATTTGAGTTAAAGCTTCTTGGTCGATTTTACTCTCATGAATTAATCTAAATGTAGCGTCTTTTTGATTTGTATCATCATTAGTGGAATAGGCGATTAAGGTGTCATTTTTTACTGATTCAATAAAATAATCACCAAAGTTCATTGCTTTACCAAACTCAAGTTCATATTCATGAAATTCAGGCTGTTTTTTGGTCAGATCTCCAGATATCTTTGTTTTTGTATTGAAGTAATTATACCAATAAAGCGTTCCTGAAAATTTACCTTTTTTACTTTTTTCAACCTCAATTGAGATCGGAAAGCTTAATCCACTGTTATAGATAAATTCTCCGTGCCAGTTTCCTTCTTTGATTATGGTTTTAGATAAGTCGGTTTTTTCTTGAGATAGGGTGATTGAAGTACTTAAACCAAAAAGAATCAACCCCAGATAATATAGTTTGTTCATTAAAAAAATAATTTATTTGACATGATACCCATGCTTTAATTTTTTTTAAAAGCATAAAGCAAATTATACATAATTAGTATAAAAACACAAATATCTCTTTCTATTATTTTATTGTCAATTATATGATTAAATCACCTTATTTAAATAGGTTAATAATTCTATTAAAGAACCCTCTTTGAACTTTAGTAATACTTCCTACCGTATTTGTTCTACCATTTTTAATAGTCTTCTGAGGAACGGGAATCATCATAGCATCAAGAGATTTGAAAACTTCACGTTTATAAATCTGATTTAAGTATTCTGTAAGTGGCAGGTCCTGTTGCCACAAACGGTTCAACTTTTCAAGTCTATCATTTATTTCTACAGGTGACTTATCTAACCTCATTCCAATACTTTTAGTATCAATTTTGTGGTTATAATATAACTTTAATAGTAAAAGGTCGTCATCATTAAATTTAATTTCTATTTCTTCGATTATGTTATCAGCTTCAATAGATGGGAAGCGTTGGTTAATTTCCGATTCAATGTCTGCATCCTCAGGTAGCAGATCTGCATCCATGATTGTTTTTGTTAAAGCCACACAATAGGCGGACTTAAATTTTACAGGATTTTGATTTTGGTGATGGCTTTCAATTAGAAAATAGAAGTCGTTAAACGCTCTTTTTATTAATCGCTCTTCTTTGTTCTTAAAACCATGTATATACCTAATATTAGGAAGTAGTATTCTATTGCTCATATTATAATAATGCCTATTGCTTAAGATTGTTTTATTCAAATATCAAAATATAAAAAAAGGTCCAGTAGTATGTGCTACTGGACCAATATTTTATATTATTCTGTATATTAATAAGCTCTGCCTTCTTTACCTTCCATATAGTTTACAAAAGCTCTATTAGCTACTTTCATACCGCCTTCCGTTGGGAAGTTACCTGTGAAGTACCAATCACCTAAATGATTAGGACATGCTTCATGTAAGCTATCTACAGTTTGGAAGATTACCTTCACATCTGCTTTGATATTGTGCGATTTAATGATATTAGCAGTCTCATCAGAGATTTCCTCATAAGTAAACTGATCATACAACTCTTGAACATAGTTGATAGACATTGGTTCGTCTTTTCTAAGCGCTGATTTACAACGGTAGTATACCTCATCTAAAAGATCTTCTTTGCCATTGCGTTTGATCAAGTTGATCATTGCTCTAAAGGCAACAAATTCTTTCATTTTAGACATATTGATACCGTAGCAGTCAGGATATCTAATTTGAGGAGCAGAAGAAACCACAACAATACGTTTTGGATTCAAACGATCTAACATTTGTATGATCGATTTCTCCAATGTTGTTCCTCTTACAATAGAGTCGTCGATAACTACAATAGTATCTACATCTCTACGGATTACCTCGTAAGTAGTATCGTAAACGTGTGCAACCATATCGTCTCTCATTGCATCATCTGCAATAAAAGTTCTAGCTTTCACATCTTTGATAACTAATTTCTCTTGACGAGGGCGGAAAGATAAAATCTTCTCTAATTCCTCTCCAGATACACCTTTTTCGATAGATTCTAAACGCTTAGCCACTAAATGCTTATCTAAGCCTTTCATCATACCCAAGAAAGCAGTTTCTGCGGTATTTGGAATGTAAGAGAATACTGTATTTTTAAGATCGTAATTGATTGCTTCCAAAACTTTTGGAATAAGCAACTTACCTAGTGTCTTACGCTCGTTATAGATCGCAGGATCTGTACCTCTTGAGAAGTAGATACGTTCGAAGCTACAAGATAATTTCTTTTGAGGTTCTAAGTATTGAACTTCTTTGTAGTTAGCTTGTTTATCGATGATCAAAGCGTGACCAGGGTTGATCTCTTGAATTTTGTCGTAGTCAGCATTAAATGCAGTTTTAATAGCTGTCTTTTCAGAGGCTACAACAATAATTTCATCATCAGCGTAGTAATATGCAGGACGGATACCGTTTACATCTCTAGCAACGAAACCGCCACCAAAGCCTGTAAGACCCATAAATGCATAACCACCATCAAAATCTTTACAAGAACGAGAAAGCACACGACCTAGGTCTAGTTCTTCTTCAATCTTCTCAGAAATAACAGTGTTGTCATCTTCAGTCTTTCTGTACTTATCAAATAATTCTTGTACCTCAAGATCTAAGAAGTGACCAATTTTTTCCATCACCGTTACAGTATCCACATTTTCTTTAGGATGCTGTCCTAACTCTACCAAACGATCAAATAATTGATCTACATTGGTCATGTTAAAGTTACCTGCCATGATTAACTGTCTTGAACGCCAGTTATTATTTCTCATGAAAGGATGACAGTGGTTGATAGTGTTATTGCCATGAGTACCATAACGAAGGTGGCCCATGTAAACATCTCCAACAAAAGGAATGTTGGAACGTAAGTAGTCTGCGTCAAGGTACTTTTCCGTATCCTTACTAAGCTTGTTTAATTTCTTACCTACTTTTTTGAAAATGTCGTTGATCGGGTCTGACTCTACCGATCTTGCTCTATCAATAAATGGTTTGCCAGGTTTCATACCTAACTTGATACTTGCGATACCTGCACCATCTTGACCACGGTTTCTCTGTTTCTCCATCAGTAAATACATTTTACTGATAGCATAAGTAGGAGTACCGTACTTTTCAATAAAGTATGACAACGGTTTTCTTAGGCGTAGCATGGCTATGCCGCACTCGTGTTTAATTACTTCACTCACTGGACTAGGAAGGTTAAATGTAAATCCAAGTGCAAAAAAAGTCTTATTTATCTACATACCCAAAAAACAAGTAAGAAATAATTTGTTAATGCAATTTTATATAAGTGATTTTAAAGTGAAATTAATTCTTTAAATCATCATATACATGTAGTCGTTTTATTGATTAATCATCAATTACAGCTAAAAAAACAAAGGTTTTCTTAAAAATAGGGCATAAAAAAAGGAATCACTTTAAATGATTCCTTAAGATTGATTTTTTTATGTCTTAAAAATAATCAGTCTCGATATTGGGGTGTTTTTCTTTAAACTTTGCAACATCTTCATCAGAAACCTTAGCGTCTCTGAAATAGATTATCGATAAGCTTGAAGAATTATCCAATGGATCTAGTGTGGCTACTTGAGATCCCGTAATAATCAAGATGCTTAATTTTGGTAAGGCTGCGATTGGGGACAAATCTTTTACAGGCGTGTTCGAAAACGTTAATTCGTTCATCGCTTTTGTTTTTGCCAATGCCGCGATATCTTCAACTTTACTATCAGAGAAATAGAAAGTGTGTAAATTTTTCAGTCTTTTTAAACTAGAGATATCAGTAATTTCTGTATTACTAATGTTTAAATGCTCTAGTTGCTTCAATTTCTTTAAAGGAGACAAATCAGTCACCTTCGTTTTTTGAAGCTGTAGTAGCTTTAAGCTTTTAAGCGATGCAATAGGACTCAAATCTGATACATTTGTATACGATAATTTAAGTTCTTCTAAGCTGCTTAATGTTGATAGGAAAGATAAATCTTCAATTTTAGTTTCATCAATAGATAACATTTTTAATGTTTTGAATGAACCTAAAGATTCCCAATCGTTAAATAATTTATTTTGGAATAAATCGATATTCTCTAAAGGTAAGTTTTCAACAGCTTTAAGAGATGCGATTTTTGTACCTGACAAATAAATAGCAGACAAAGAAGTTTGACCACTCAAAGGCGCAAGGTCTCTTACGTTGCTAAATGCTAAATTTAAACTTTTTAGATTGGGTAATTTTTGAAGAGGAGATAAGTCTTTTACTCTTGTGTAAGAGATATCAACATGTTCTAATTTACTGAGGTTTTCAATTGGGGTGAGTTTAGTAACAATTCTTTCATCACCAAAATCATCATAACCAGAGGCATTAATTGAAGTAAGTTCTTCAATTTTTTGCAAACCCTCGTTATTCATTTCGTCTTGATCCCACATGATCTGAGAAGTAAAGATTCCTTTCCAATACTTATCAAGACCATTCCACCATTCCATCGTTAGCTTGTCTTGGGCAAACGTTGAAGAGGTAAATACGACCAATAGTAGAAATACTAATTTTCTTTTTAAATCAAAAGCGATCATTATTATATAAATGTTAGTGTCTATATTAATTACGTTTGATTTTATTGCATATTGTGTGACTTACTATGAAGTTCCTTTAAATTTCTTCTGTTGATGGATTAACACACAGGATTCTTCTTTTTTTCCAAACCAAGTATACCTGTATTTTGCAATAAGATCATAAATGAAATCTGTGAAGGATATAGGAAATATTGTACCAAACCTTAACAGTTGATAGGGGGATTTCAAATCTTTTGCTATTTCCAAGGCTGCCTCAGATTTTAGAAAAGCTTTTGATTCAGTGATTAAGACTATACTATCGGTATAATTGGGATCTAAGTGATACTTTTTTAAAAGTACTTTCCCTTCTTCCGATTGTAATGAGGCAAACTGAAATATATCCCCTTTTTCTTTTTTAATAATAAATTGGACACTCTTGTCGCATAGATTACAGATACCATCAAATAAGATCACTTTACTTTCCATGATCGTTTTATTTTATTATTTCGACGTTGGGTTGTCTCAAAATAACTGTATCTAAGTCGGATTGTTCAATGTCCAATCCAGTTATGTTTAATATTTTTAATGAATGATTCATTATAGGTTGAAGATCCATGACATCTGTATCATTGATGTATAACTCCTCTAAAGAAGAACAAAGCATTAATGCATCTAGTTCAAAAATTGAAGTATTATTGAGATAAGCTACCTTAATTAAGGGGAAAAACATTAAAGGATCTGTCGTATCAATTTTTTGATAAGAAGCATAAATGCGATCTAAAGGAATTAGTCGATTGAAAAAAGTGAAATCAGGCCATTTTATCACTTCTAAAGTTTCATCAAATAATGATTGATAGACTTTACTAAGGTCGTTTTCTTTTTCAATTAATTGATGAACCTTATCACTTTCAATAGTGTGTTCTTGTACTTTAATGCTGAATAGAATGATCTTTTTCCAAGCATCATCTAATTTATTCCAAGTAGTGATTTGCATATTATTTGATGACCATTTGGTCGACGTATTGTTTTAGATTTTCTTTAATGAAGTAATTCCCTTTTTGAGACAGTAAACTGTTCTGTTACAATCACTTTTTTATTTTCTTCCAAATTTTCGATTTTTTGATGTCCGATGGATGGATCAAAGGTATTTAATATTCTGGAAAGATTGTACTAACACCATCATCTTTGATCAATAATTTAAGCATTTAGAATAGTGGTAGATTTTAAGTTAAAAATCAACTGATGATATAGTGGTGAGGAGATATTATTTATTAATTTGTGGCATCAGTCAATACAAAAAAGAAATTATGCAAATCGTATTTTTAGATGCGGAAACCCTAGGGAACGACGTACAAACAGAACTTCAACAATTTGATCAATTAGGTGAGGTAATTCATTATCCTTTAACACCAAAAGAAAGCACATTATCTCGCATTAAAGAGGCTGATGTAATTGTGACAAACAAAGTGGTGATTACAAAAGAAATGATGAAGGCTTGTACTCAACTAAAAGGTATAGCAATTACAGCGACAGGAACTAATAACGTCGATTTAGAGGCGGCGAAAGCTTTGAATATTCCTGTGAAAAATGCAGTAGGGTATTCATCAGAAAGTGTGGCTCAACAAACTTTTGCTATGCTTTTGTCATTGATGAATAATATTCATGAATACGATGAGTTTGTGAAAGATGATTCTTACAGTAATCACCCTTCTTTTACTTGGATAGGAAAGGGATTTCAGGAAATTCATGGTAAAACATTCGGAATTATAGGACTTGGGAATATAGGCAAACGTGTGGCAGAGATTGCAACAGCTTTTGGTGCGAATGTGATCTATTATTCCACTTCCGGTATTGCTAGAGACGAACGTTTTACTTTGGTCGATAAAGAAACCTTATTCCAAACATCTGATATTATCTCTATTCATTCGCCGTTAAATGATGCAACTAAAAACATCGTTTCTGTAGAAGAATTAAAAATGATGAAGCCCTCAAGTATTCTTTTAAATACGGGTCGAGGTGGAATTGTAGATGAGAGTGCATTGGTGGATGCCTTAAATGAAAATCAAATTGCAGGAACATGTGTAGATGTGTTTACTGTAGAACCAATGGTACAAGAAAGTCCATTTAAGGATGTGAAAGATCAGAGTAAAATTCTTTATTCCCCACACATCGCTTGGGCAAGTTTAGAAGCAAGAAGAAAGCTGTTGAATATAACTTTGGAAAATGTAAAGAGCTTCTTAAATAGCTAGAGGTTACTTTATGACAACTTATTTTTTAGAATAAAGCATTTCTTTTTGATAAAGAAGATTCAACTCCAATTATGGTAAGTTACCTATGATTGGAGTTGAACTAGTGGTGTGAGTATTATTTTGTCACATTTCATCTTGTTTTTATCTAATTCGTTTTTGTTTTTTAGGTATTCATGTTGGTTATAATCTAATATTATCTTGTTTTTGTCTAAATCCGGTGTCTCGGCGTCCAATATTTTCTTGTTTAAGTCTAATTTTATTTAGTTTTTACTTATTCCTATTCCGTTTTTACCCGATTAATCTCAAAAAATCACTCCTTCAGAAATAAAATCTAATTATTAATTCTTAATTCATCATTAACTATTCTTCTTTTTATTTAAATTTGCTTTCCCAATTTTATCAAGTGGTGAAATTGGCCTTTTATTATTTTTTGTTTCTGAAATTTTTAAATCAAAGCAATGGAGCTTGCGACTAAGTACAATCCTCGTGACGTAGAGGACAAATGGTATCAGTTCTGGTTAGAGAACAAATTTTTTCATTCTGAGCCTAATCCTGATAAGAAACCATTCACCGTCGTCATCCCACCACCAAACGTGACAGGGGTGTTGCATATGGGGCACATGTTGAATAATACAATTCAAGATGTATTGGTCCGTCGTGCAAGAATGAGAGGATATGAAGCTTGTTGGGTTCCTGGTACTGACCACGCATCGATTGCTACAGAAGCAAAAGTAGTAAAGATGTTAAAGGACGAGCATGGTATTGGTAAATCTGATATCTCTCGAGACGAATTCATGAAATATGCTTTTGAGTGGAAAGAAAAGTATGGTGGAATCATTTTGAACCAATTACAAAAATTGGGTGCTTCATGTGATTGGGACCGTACGCGTTTCACAATGGAAGACGAATTGTCTAAAGCTGTTATCAAAGTATTCGTAGACCTTTACAAAAAAGGATGGGTATACCGTGGTGCAAGAATGGTGAACTGGGATCCGGCAGGGAAAACAGCTTTATCAGATGAGGAAGTAATCCACAAAGAGGTTAACTCTAAATTATATTACGTAAAATATCCAATCGTAGGACAAGAAGGTGAGTTTGTTACAATTGCAACTACTCGTCCTGAAACTATTCCTGCTGATGCTGGTATCTGTGTGAATCCTAACGATGAACGCTTCAAGCATTTGATTGGTCAAAAAGTGATCGTTCCAACAACAAATAGAGAAATCCCTGTTTTTGGAGATGATTATGTAGATATAGAATTCGGTACAGGTTGTCTAAAAGTAACTCCTGCACACGATATTAATGACTACGAATTAGGTCTTAAGCACAACTTAGAAGTAATTGATATCATCGAAGAAGATGGGTCAATTAACGCTAAAGGTGGTGCACAATACGCTGGTAAAGATCGTTTTGTTGTTCGTAAGGAAATCGTTAAAGATCTAGAAGCTTCTGAAAACTTGGTAAAAGTAGAAGAACTTCAAAATAAAGTAGGTACTTCTGAAAGAACAGGTGCTGTGATCGAACCAAGAATTTCAACTCAATGGTTCGTATCAATGAAAGAAATTTCAAAGCCTGCATTGGAGAATGTAATGAATGATAATATTCAATTACATCCTGCAAAATTCAAGAATACCTACCGTCACTGGATGGAAAATGTAAAAGACTGGTGTATTTCACGTCAGTTATGGTGGGGACAAAGAATTCCTGCTTTCTATCTTCCAAACGGTGAATTTGTAGTGGCAGAAACTGCAGAAGAAGCATTGGTAGAAGCTCAAAAAATTGATGCTAATATCACTATCGACCAACTTTCTCAAGATGAGGATGTGTTGGATACTTGGTTCTCTTCTTGGTTATGGCCAATCTCAGTATTTGATGGTATTACTCAACCAGAAAATGAGGAGATCAACTACTATTATCCAACAGATGATTTAGTGACTGGTCCAGATATTTTATTCTTCTGGGTAGCACGTATGATTATCGCTGGATATGAGTGGAAAGGCGAATTACCATTTAAAAATGTATACTTAACGGGACTTGTTCGTGATAATGAGGGTCGTAAAATGTCTAAGTCATTAGGGAACTCACCTGATCCATTAGACTTAATGAAGGTATACGGTGCTGATGGTGTTCGTGTAGGTTTGTTATTATCAGCTGCAGCGGGTAATGATTTACTTTTTGATGAGAAATTATGTGAGCAAGGTCGTAACTTCGCTAATAAAATCTGGAATGCTTTACGTTTAGTAAAAGGTCTAGAAGTAAGTGAGGAAGCACAACCTGAATCAAATAAAATTGCGATCGATTGGTTCGAAGCACGTTTCAATCAAGTATTGGAAGATGTTGAAGCCAACTATGAGAAATATAGATTGTCAGATTCATTAATGTCAGTATATAAGCTGGTATGGGATGACTTCTGTTCATGGTACTTAGAAATGGTGAAGCCAGAATACGGTTCTCCAATTGATAAGGCAACTTTAGAAGCGACAATTAATTTCTTTGAAAAGATTGTAAGCCTTCTACATCCTTTCATGCCATTCTTAACAGAAGAAATATGGCATGCAGTACGTGAAAGAGAAACTAAAGATGCTTTAGTAGTAGCTGATTATCCAACGGTTGAGTCATTTGATAAAACATTATTGGATCAAGCAACTGCAGCTTTCGAAATTATCTCTCAAGTGAGAAATATTCGTAACAAGAACCAAATTGGTCCTAAAGTACCTCTTCCGATGTCAGTTTTAGCTTCTGATGCAACTGTATACGATCGTTTCGGTGGTATCATCACGAAGTTGGCTAATTTGGAGTCTCTATCAATGGTTGATTCTGAAGTAGAAGGAGCAACTCAATTTGTTTACAAATCAGATAAATGTTTTATCGATTTAGCAGATCAAATTGATGTTGAAGCTGAAATTGAAAAGCTTACAAAAGAGTTAGAGTATACTAAAGGTTTTATTGCTTCAGTACAAAAGAAGCTTTCTAACGAAAGATTTGTAGCCAACGCACCAGATGCAGTGGTGGCAAAGGAACGTCAGAAGCAGCAAGATGCTGAAGATAAAATCAAAGCTTTAGAGGAAGCGATAGCAAAACTCTAAAAACTTTTTGATTATATTTGAAAGGCAATTGGGTAACTACTCAATTGCCTTTTTTTAAACTCTCATGATCCTCGCTAAAGTGAAAATTACAAATATATTTATGGCATCAGTGCTTCTTTTAGTAGTTGGTGTTTCATGTGCAAAAAAATCAACAGGTATTACGGTTAATGGCAAATCGTCTGAACTGAACGTAAAGAACCTAGACTACGAATACTTATCAACCAAAGGGAAATTAGTATTTAAGTCTACGACTAAGGAGCAGAAATTAGCCATTGATACAAGAATTCAAAAAGGGAAACAAATGTGGATGTCGATGCGTGTAGCAAAGATTGAAGGATTAAGAGTTTTGGCAACAACAGATAGTGTTTTTGCTTTGGATAAAATGGGTAAAGAAGCCTATAAATTAAGTTATTATGATGTTGAGTTACTTTTAGGAGCAAAGATTGATTACGATCTACTTCAATCGATATTTACAGGAGATCTACCTCAAACTTTCATAGATAATTCTAAGGTGAAAGTAGAAGAGGAAATGTTTTCTTTAACTCAAAAAAATAAAATATACGAGTCGAGTGCTTTTATTAACCGTTCTACTCAAATGTTAGAAGAGATTGTAGTGAAACTAAAGAAGGATGAAAAAATTGCAGTAGTTGATTATAAAAACTTTCAAAAATTAAAAGAAGAAAGTACACAAATCGCTCCTTTCCAAACAGAAGTATATATTGGGCAGGGGACTCAAAAATCTGATATTACAACTCAGGTATCTGTCAATATTAACCTATCAAAAATTGAAGTGGAAGAAGAGGCTATAAAAATGCCTTTTAAGATTCCTTCAAAATATACTATTGTGGATAGAACAGAGCTAGAAAAAAGAAACCTTAAATAGAGGTGGTTTACACTATAGATTCAAGTGTATATTTCTTTGAGAATATCCATAAAGATTGAATTCATGATAAAAAAAGGATTAATTCGCTATTTGTAAGTGAGTTAATCCTTTTTTTTATATGTTTGTGATATGCTATTCCTATCAATAGTTTGGCTACGACAACGATTCTAACTATGCTTAACGTAACTATTTCTGAAGTCAATATTGACGTTGAAACTGATTCTCTTCAGTTACAAAAAATCAAAAACTACATTCATTCTAATTTAGAAGGGTTTCTTGTGGGGCCTATCATGAATGCTCTTCAAGGTGTTCAAGTATCATCTGATATCCTCATTGATTGTTTAGAGATTGAAATACTTGAATTAAATGCTCAAGATGATTTAAAATCGCTCCCTCAAAAGATACAATGGAAAGTAGAAGAACTAATCGTTGAAAAACAATTCGATTTTAATCATCAAGATAATTCTATACAACTTGAGAGTGAGAGTGAGAATGAGAAAGAGTATAAGTATGAGGATGAAGAGGTAGAATGGGATGAAAATCTAAATACAAAGGGGAAATCAAAAGGAATAACCTTAGAAAATACTCTGTTGAATATACAATCTTTAAATGAGGCTTTTTCTTTTTTATCATTAATGACACAAAAGGAATTGACTACCTTTTTAAAGGAGAAAATTAAGCGATTTACAAGTGGAGAAAAAGGTAGTATTAGAGATTTTAGATGGCTTGTTTTATCAAAATTAGGAAGACAATTTTTAAATGATCTTTTGATGGAACATTATCAAACAGAGATAGTGGAAGATATTTATGTTTTTCTAAAAGTCAACAAGGAAAAAACAATCTATTTTCAGTTAGTGTATGATCAATTATTTTCATTCTCAAATCAAAATGCTTCCTTCAATTTTGAAATTTCTAATCCATTAAAGACATTAAAATGGTATGAAGTGGTAATAATTTATCATTCCTCAAAAGAATTGATAGCTAAAGACTATTTTTTGATTTACCATTATGTAAAACATTGTCATCAGCTTTCAAGCATCTTTCCTCAAGATATACTTGATAAGTTAATTGGTGATTTGATGAACATCAATATTGGACTTCTACATACTTTTATCCAGATTCTTTTAAATCATCATCAAGAAAAAAAGGAACAAACGCTTTCTATAATTCAGAAAAGTGATGTTTTAGGTGCTCAATTACAATCAAAATTGATGAATTGGGTGAAAGAAAGTGTTGCTTCAAAAAGCATACGTGAATTTAAAACTAACAATCTCTTTTTAGATGAAATCAATGTACTATTAAAAGGTAATCGATTAAAATCTATTTATTCTGAGGTACAATTATTTCGACAATTTAAGCTGATAGCAAAAGAGAAATTACAGTTTGTCCCTTGGGAGAAAATAGCAAAGTGTTATGATAGTCAGTATTCTTCATTTACATCATTTGAATTGTATATACTAAATCAAAATCTGATTCTAGAAACAGACGAGGTGATTTTTTTATCTAAGGAAAATGTGATTTCTGAAGTAACGATATTCAACTTTTTTGATCTACTAATCCAGTCAAAATTTGATGAGGTAAAATCATTGATTCAAACTCAAATAGGTAATAGTAAGGTGAAATTTATTCCCTTTCTACAATGGATGTATAAAAGATATCCTAAAGTATTGGATAACTCGTTTTTGAATGATTTAGAGCTATCTGCACACGAAAAACAGGAAATTATTCATCAAAAAGATACTAATGAGCAAGTAGACCAATTATTTACATCTTGGCTGAAACATCAACTTCAATTTCCAAAACACTTTTTTAAAACATGTATACAAAATCATGTATCCGAATTAAATAAGATGGTAAATGAACTACCGGAGATGTCTTTATTATCAAATATAAAAGGTAATGATCTTGAGTTATGGATAGAGATGAATACAAAAAACAAACAACATGTATACATCAAAAATTTATTAGTGAAGAATAGCTTGATGGATGTGTTTGTATTTAAAGACTGTTTGATAGGTTATTTAAAGCTATCCACTCAGAAAAGTGAAATCAATTATAAGGAATTATTACAATTGCTTTGGAAGAAGCATTTATGGAGGAAAGAGACAGGAAAGGTGATCAATTTTAAAAAATCAATCGTAGAGTTCTTTAGACTACCTGAAGAAACCATCGATTCATTATTTGATCATTCTGCTTCTTATTCTTCTACTTATCAATCGAAAAATGGAAGACAAGAATTGGCTATAGAAAATACTGGTCTGTGTCTATTATCACCATATATTCCACATTTATTCAAATCTTTAGATTTAATAGTTAATCAACAATTTGAAGAAGAGGGTAATCTTAAATTAGCCATACAAGTGCTTCATTATATGGCCACGAAAAAGCGTAATATTCAATTGGATGATAATGTTATCTTTTTGAAACTTCTTACTGGATGTCCTATAGATCAATTTTTAGAATTTGATGAAGAATTGCCATCATCTTATGTGGATGAAGTAGAACATTTATTAGAAGTTGTACAGCAACATTGGAAGGTGTATAAAAATAAAGATAACGATGGTCTGCGAGTCATGTTTTTGATGAGAAACGCTAGATTAAATTTCGGTAATGAAATACTCATTAAAGTAGAAAATTCAACCTATGATATTCTTATGAATACTTTACCTTGGACGTATAGTCGAGTACATTTTCCTTGGATGGAAAACAGTTTAAGAGTAGAGTGGGGGGAATAAAAAAGGTTGCCTCATTTTGTAATAAGACAACCTTCTTTTTTTTAATTAGAAATTCTGTTCTGGAATTCCTTCTGTAAGATATTTATACATCAAGGAAGCAGCTTTTTTAGAAGTTCCTTCTGTATCTATTTTATCTTTCATTTCTTTATAATCGAATAAGATCTTTTCTCTTTTTGATGTAAGAGTTAAAGCTAATTCTTCTGCCAATTTCTCTGTAGTGAAATCATTTTGAATTAATTCTTTAACTACTTCTTTATCAGCAATAAGATTTACTAGAGAAATGAATCTTACTTTTATTAATGCTTTGGCGATGTTATACGATACCGGACTTGTTCTATAACACACTACCTGAGGTACATCAAATAATGCGGTTTCTAAAGTGGCAGTACCAGAGGTAACAACAGCAGAGGTAGCTTTGCTTAGTAAATCATAAGTTTGATTGAAAACCAATTTTACCCCTAGATCTTTTACCTCACTATAAAGTTCGCTAGGAAGGTTATCTACTCCTGCAACCACAAATTGAAATTCCTCTTTATTGTATTTAGGAATGATGGTTAACATAGTCTCTAAGATCATTTTTACCTCTTGATAGCGACTGCCAGGAAGTATTGCAATAATCTTTTTGTTTTCATCAATTTGATTTTCTTCTAGGAAAGTTGGAGAAGGTGTAAATTGTTTGATAGCATCAAAAAGTGGATTACCCACATAATCTACATCGTAATCATATTTTTTGTAAAATGCTTTTTCAAAATGCATAATTACAAACATTCTATCAACGGCTGTTCGTATTCTTTTTGCTCTACTTTGATTCCACGCCCAAACTTTTGGAGAAATGTAATAAAAGACTTTTGTTCCTCGAGGTTTTACATATTTAGCAATCTTAAGGTTAAATCCAGAGAAGTCAACTAAGATGACTACATCAGGTTTCCAGCATAAGATATCTTTTTTACATTCGTTGAGGTAACGTCTAATAGTAAGCAGATTTTTGGCAACTTCTAAAAACCCCATAAATGAGATATCAGAATAATGATGAATCATAGTGCCACCGACTTTTTGCATTTCCTCTCCTCCCCAGAATCTAAATTCAGCTTCTGGATCGTTGACCAAAATTTCTTTCATTAAGTTGGAGGCATGTAAATCGCCTGACTTTTCGCCAGCAATTAAATAGTATTTCATCTGCTACATTATTAAGAATACGATAATGAACAAAGCTAAACAGGAGAGGGCATAAAAAAAAGGATACTTATTAAAAAGCATCTTAAAATAAATTATGGGATAGTAATGATCTGATTTTTTAATTAATTAGGTGTGGTTTCAGCATTTATAAATGCTAATCAAAAAGTAATGAACCGTGATATAGTCTACTAATTATATTATAGGATCTAAATGTCATCTTTTTTACGAGGAAGAAAGGAAAGCTTATTTTTGAGTGTCTCATACATGAAAATATATTATACAAGACATTAAAATTATTGACAATCACACTTAGTTATGGTGTTGTATTGATATTTGTTCTACAACATCAACAAAGAAAGAAATGAAAAGAAGAGATTTTTTTAAGAATACTTCCATGGCGACTGTTGCCGCTGGAATAGGACTATCATCAGCTAATGCTAAAGACAAAAAGGGGCAGATTACAGACTCTAAGAAAAGGCAAAAAGACAATTGGTACCAAGTCGGTAACGGTAAAAAAGGAATACCTTCTAGAGAGAAAACAGTAACTTATGATGTAGTAGTTGTAGGTGCTGGTATTGCAGGTATTTGTGCTGCAGTTTCTTCTGCTAGAATGGGAGCAAAAACGTTATTAGTAAACGATCGTCCTGTTCTAGGAGGTAATGCATCTTCTGAAATCCGAGTGACTTTAAATGGAGTAAAAGGATTAAAAAGAAAAAATAGAACTGAGAGAGAAACAGGTATTGTTGAGGAATTATTAATAGAAAATTGGCATTATAATCCTCAGGAATCTTACCCAGTTTGGGATCATGTTGTATATGATTTTGTCACAAGAGAGGAAAATCTTGATGTGATGTTAAACACACAAGCAATAGATGCTCAAACTAAGAAAGATAAAATAACGGACATTCTTTGTTGGCAGTCTACCACAGAAACTTACTATACGATCAAAGCAGATGTTTTTTGTGATTGTTCTGGCGATGGTTTAATGGCTGCACAAGCAGGAGCAGAGTACAGAACTGGTCGTGAAGGAAAAGCGGAATTTGATGAATCTTTTGCTCCAGATAAAGCAGATGGTTGGCAAATGGGAGCTACCGTAATGATGATTACAAAAGATATGGGCAAGCCTGTTAAATATAACGCTCCAAAGTTTACTATTCCGTATGAAGCTGACAAAATGCATGATAGAGGAATCAAGAATTTTAAAGAAGGTTATTGGTGGGTTGAACTAGGAAGTGAATTCGACATTATTGAAGACTTTGAAGAAAATAGACATAAATTATTAGGATACATGCACGGTGTTTGGGACTATGTCAAAAACTCTGGTAAGTTTCCTGAAGCTGAGAATATTGCTTTAGATTGGGTAGGTTCATTTCCTGGAAGAAGAGAGTCTAGAAGATTTATGGGAGATCATATCCTTTCTCAAAAGGACATGCAAGACAATATACAATTTGAAGATGCTGTAGCTTACGGTGGTTGGTCTTTTGATGAGCACTGTCCTGGTGGAATTGAAAGCCCTAATGAGCCTCCTTCTTATTTTCATGCAAGGTTTAAAGAAGTTTATCAAGTGCCTTTCCGCTCTTTATATTCTAAAAATATTAGTAACCTAATGTTTGCCGGTCGTAATGTATCTGTTACTCATGTGGCGTTATCGTCTACTAGAATTATGGCGACATGTGGTTTAATGGGACAAGCAATTGGTACAGCAGCACAAATATGTGTGGATAAAAAATGGACACCTAGAGAGTTGGCTAATAAAAATATTAATCTCTTACAAGAGCAATTATTGAGAGATGATGTATATATTCCTAGAAGAGCTGCTCAAGATGAGAATGATCTAGCTAAAAAGGCATCAAAAATCACAGTGTCTTCTACAGCATCTGGAGACGCTCAATACTTAGTAGACGGTACATCTAGAGATATTGATAATAAGATTCACCATTGGGAATCAAATGGTTTAGATGCTGAAGTTATTTTTGAATGGGATATACCTGTGGCATTATCCAAAATTGAATTAAAAGGAAATACCAACCTTCATCGTAATTTGATGATGCATAAGAACCCTGCTAAAAATAAGGATCAGATAAATGATATACCACCAGAATTAATCAAGAATTTTGATGCTCAGATAAGAGTGAATGGCAAGTGGCAATCAGTAGCTAAAGTGGAGGACAATATCAGTAGGTTGATCAAATTAGATTTTGAACAAAAGAAAACGACTGGAATGCGACTTAAATTAAAAAATACTTGGGGAGAAAAGAATATTCGATTATACGAAGTTCGTTGTTATTCATAATCTCAATAATATTTATGATATTGTCCCGGTATTTAGTAGATGACATACACTGAAATCTAATAAATACCGGGACTTTTTAACTTATCACCTTATCAAGAAATAGGTGTTTAAACTATGATGAAAATAAACTTCATTTTACTCTTTTTATTTCAACCCTTTTTATTTTTTCAGTCTCCTTCTTCTTTTCAAGTGGAAGCATCCCATCCTGGGTTGAAAGAAAATCCTCAGCATTTGACTATAAATATTTCTGAGGACAATAAATATACAACTAATGTAGAATCAGTTATCTGTTTTACAAACCAATGTAAAATCATTACAGTTACTTTAGAGTGGGATCAGTTTGGTGATTTTTCAGCATTGATTATTCCTAAAGGACAAGCTCTTGAAAAATATGTTGATGGTAAAGCATTGGACTTTGATCAAGAAGATTATCAGAAATTAAATCAAATAATAAGAGATCCATTTTCTATTTTAGATGGTCTTACTTATAACGATTTACAACTTGATGAAGAAGAAGGATTGGACGGATATTCTGGAGCAACAAAAGCATTTATCACAGAGAAAGATGTAGTAGTAGGGGCCACGTTGTCTTGTTTTACATTATGGCATTGGGTGAACAGTAGAGAAATAAAATCGGCTATCAGACAGCAATCTTTATCGCATTTACAAAAAGAAGAAATTGAAACATTGATGAATGTAGATGAAGAAAGAGTAATTAGTTATCTTCTTGAATACTTCATTTCCAATCCAAAAGAACTAGAGGCGAATTGGGTCTACTTTCTAGGAAAAGCCAATGATCTTTATGCTTCCGAAATCAAAGAATTACTTCAAATAAGTGATGAAGAACAGCAACTACAATTGCTTTCTATGACCTTTAAAAAACAATCCAGACAATTGATGATCGGTCATATATTGGAAAACCCATCATTTCAAGAGCAGCTATTAGAGGAGCTGAATTATGGAGATTATCAAGAGGTGAATATGTTAACTACACATTTATCAGAAAACCATTTGATTAACGATGCTATCATCACCAAATTACTTCCTCTATTGGATGCTGAAGATATATTAATTAGTCGAAATGTTTATTGGTATTTAAGTGATTTTCAATTATCAAAAGAAAATGAAAAACGCATAAATAAATTTCAACGCAAGAAGAAAAAATATTTACAATAAAGATTTATTGATTATATACTAATAATCATCTATAAATAGAAAAGGCTCAATAAGTAATTATTGAGCCTTTTCTATTTGTATTGTATCCTGAATAACTATTTATATTCAGAATATCTAATAGTTCATCACTACAGAGGATTATTCTCCATAATACTGAACAAAGTTTTTCCTAGTTTCATGAAGTTCGATGCAGTGTAATTCTGCATTAGGAGCAAACTCTTTTACTTTAGGTGCAAGAATTTTCCAGAATTCCATAGCTAAAGTTTCACAACTAGTCATCTTACCTTCAAGAAAATCAACATCCATGTTCAAGTTTTTATGATCCACTTTGTTGATAATATGTTCTTGAGTGATACGACCTAAGTCTTTCATATTCATTACATAACCTGTATCAGGATCTGGATTTCCTTTTACTGTAATGACCATCTCGAAATTATGTCCATGCCAATTTTCATTTGCACAAGGACCAAAAAAAGCTTCATTTTGCTCTTTTGACCATTTCGGATTATATAATTTATGAGCTGCGTTAAAAAACTCTCTTCTGTTTATATAAATCATATTTCTTCAAATTTGAGATGCAAAAATAACAACTTAGACATTACGTGCTACTTTTCAGTTAAATTTATTGACGTTATTCTACTTGATTCACAGAATCTTTAGTTGTTAAACTAGCGTGAAAGAAAAGTGTTTTGAGAAGATCAGTGGTTGCAGTCAATGTATTTTTCTTAATATCCATCAAAGGATCATGATGAGTTTTTGCTCTTTCTAAATGTACAGAGTCTTTATCTAGATACAAGTAAGATATATCTCTACGTGCTATTGATAACGGTTTTTCATCATCTAATATCGATATTCTGTAGATGTCTTTTTCTCCATACCCGCCTTTTCTTGCAGAAGAATAATAGGCGTGACGACCATTAGTTCGGATCATAAAATAAACATCATCAAAAGGAGAATTGATAGGTATACCTAAATTTTCAGCTTTTGACCAATTTCCTTGAAAATCTTTTGTTGATTTAAAAATATCATAACCTCCCATAGAATCATGTCCTCTTGAGGCAAAGTAAAGTGTATTTCCATCCATGGATAGAGCCACCCCTTCTTCATCATATTTGGTGTTTATTTCAGGACCTATATTGATAGGTTTACCCCACTTTCCTTTTGCATTTTTGATAGACATGAAAATATCCAGTCCACCAAGAGATAGATATTCATTATTACTCACAAAATATAAAGTATCCATTGTAGTATTTATACAAGCAGACGTTTCTACAAAAATACTATTGATATTCTTAGAAAGTTTTTTGGGTTTATTCCAGCCTTCAGATTCCATTGAGGAAGAAAGTAAATCTCCATTACCATATAATATCATTTCAGAACCATCCATGCTAATGGATACTGTCGCTGAATGATCATCATTATTTACGGGATAAGGTAATGGTACAGGTTCATTCCAATTGATAAAATCTTTTCGCTGACTGTAATAGATGTTTTCTGATAAATGGTCACGAATATCTGGGTTGTCGTTTCTAAATTCGTGTCTTCTACTTGTAAAATAAAGTCTATTTTCAACAGCATCTACTAACGGACAGAAGTCAGCATATTTAGAATTAACTGATGGTCCTAGATTTTTAATAATGATATGATTATTGAAGTTTTTATAGAACTTACTACCATTGATACATTCATAAATACGTTTTTCAATAGTAGAGATAAAGCTTGTGTCTGCTTGGATGTAACTTAGTTCGTAATAATGAATTGCACTATCAAATTCTTCATTAAAATGAAAGGAGCTACCCATGTTATAATAATCATCACTTTTTAAAGAATCTTGATGATTTTGAATTACTTTTTTTAAATAAGGTAAGCTTAGGGTTTTATCTTCTGTGACAGATTTAAGATAGCAATCGCCAATTTTTTTATTTAAACTATAGTTATCTGATAAGAAATCGTAGGCACCTTCATAATACTTTAAAGCTTCATCAGGTTGTTCAAAATTATAGAAAAGACTATCACCTAAACCAATTAATTGCCAGACAAACCCAAACTCATCTTCACTTAAGGTGATATTCTGAGTATCGGGATCTTCTTGAGCGAATATGTGATTTGATCCTATAAATAGAGAAAATAGTATGATAAGTAATCTCTTCATAAAATAATTTTATTGACAAGTTTCTTGTGCGTACTCTAGTCCAGTTAGTAACCCCAATTCAGCAGCCTTATGCCAATCAGAACAAGCACCGGCATCATCGTGAAGTCTTTCTTTAATATTACCTCTAGTAATATAGGCCATGGCAAAAAATGGATAATGTTGAATGACATTGTTTATATCTTCAAGTCCATCCTTTGGTCTGCCTGTCAGATATTTTGTAATGGCTAGATTATTTAAAGCTTCTTTATTAAGGTGAAGGTCCTTATTAAGTGCGGTTGTAAAATCATTCTCAGCTTCATAATAATCTTCAAATTGAAGATATATCAGTCCTCTATTGTTATATGCTTCCACAAAACAACTATCGTAAAAAATAGCCTTGTTGTAATCATCAAAGGCTTTTGCAGCATCTTTTAGATTTTCAAAAATGATACCTCTATGATTGTAGGAAACAGACATTTTAGGATCAATTATGATAGCCCTAGTAAAGCAGTCTTTGGCCTTGTTTAATTCTTTATTTTTATAGTATAAAGTACCCATATCATGCCATATAATAGGGTCGTTTGGTTGTATGATAGAAATCTGATCTAAAGACTCTAAAGTGAGAGATCTAGCGCCTATATGATAATAAGACTGTGCTTTTTTCCAGAGAGCATCCACATGATTTGGTTGTATGCTAATTGCACTATCAAAATCTGTGATGGCATTGAGAAAGTCATTTTCCAAAAAATAGGTGATGCCTCTACGGTAATAAATTTCAACTTTATTACTATGATTAAAATTTAGTGCTTGCGTAAAATCATTTTGAGCACTATGATAAGCGCCTAATTCTGTTTTTATTATAGCTCTTCTAAATAAAGCATCTTTATTCTTAGCATTCTTTTTAAGTAAACTATTACATTCATAAAGAGCTCTTAAAGGGTCTCCTGAATGAAAGGTGACAGTGTTTTTCGGTGCTGTATAATGATTATCTGTTTGACCAAAAGAAAAGAAAGATAAAAATAGAAAGATAAAACAAGAGAGCTGAATAAGTAAAGATCTTTTGTTTAAGTTCATTAAAGTTAAAAAGTATAACGTGTAAGTAAGAGTAATTACCAATGATATTAAAATAAAGTAAAAATTCCAATTAATCGTTTGATAAGTAGGCGATTGAAGTGAGGTTAGTAATACTTTTCAGTTTTTGGAGCATTTGAAGCTCTTTTTAGAGTGCGCCCAAAATCAACTTTTAAACTAAAAATATGAGAATATAGAGATACTGTAGATATGTCTCCAATGTTTGTTAGTGCATAATCAAGTACAAACCCTTTAAAGGCAAAACCAGCTCCAAAGCTAGGTAGGAATTCTAATTTTTCATTACCACTAAATTCTTTAATGTACTGAAATTGTGAAACACCACCTCTCAAGAAAATCATCTTTTTATAATGGAATTCAACTCCCATTCTTGGATCAATACTTAAAAGATCTGTTTTAAGAACGGTATTTCTTTTGCCATCAAAAGTGACATCAGCTCCAAAAGAAACTAAAGCACCTATTAATTCTTCAGCATCTTCTTGTTGACTTGCTTTCCAAATAGAAAAGTTTCTAGCGCCACCAACAATTAATCGAGGAGCGGCTACCTCAATAGAGTTTTCAGGAATGGTATTGCCAGTTTGTTTGAATATGTCGTAAAATGTGGCAGGGTTATAAGCCCAGACGTTATAGGTACCTGTAATGTCTTTAGCAGTTACACCTACTTGCCAAGCACCTTTTTTCCATTGTAAACCCATATCTAATCCAAATCCCCAAGCATTTGCAAACTGACCAGCATGTCTATAGATCACTTTAGCGTTTGCTCCAAATTGAAGGTTGGGTAATTTAGGAAATTGTCTTGCGTAAGAAAATAAGAAAGCATAATCTGCTGAAGAAAAACTTTGTACATTATCCCAATTGATTGACCCATCAGGGTCGAATAAATATCGCGTATCAGGTATGTCATCTACACCAAAACGTATCATTGAGATTCCTAATGCAGAATGGTTGTCAATCTTAGTAGCAAAACCCGCAAAATCATATTTTGCAATACCCGCAAAATATTCAGCATGCATTAGGGATAAAGAAAATCTATCTTCTAAATTAAGTAGTCCAGCAGGGTTCCAATAGCCAGCTGTTGCATCATTTACAGTTTCTGTTTGTGCATTACCCATAGCTAACCCTCTTGCACCAACACCAATAGCTAAATATTCATTGACATATTTAGGAGCATTGATTTGTGCTTCAACGGTGAATGATAAAGTCGAGAATAGAATGAATATTAAGGACTTAAAATATGAATAGCGGCAGAAAAAAGATGAATACATTTATAAAATGGGTCTGTTCAACAGATGATCAACAATAGGTACACTTTAACACATCATAAATGAAAAGAAAAAGCCAAATTGATTTGGTATCGAAAGTCATTTATGATGTATGATCTTAATATACCTAAATTTAGTGATAATATATCAAATATAAAGTTTGATGATTTTTAAATTAACAAAATCCCTTATTAATTTTACCTATTATCATTAAAATGAGACTTTGAAAAGGTTAATATTCATGCGTCATGCAAAATCGTGTTGGGATGATCCCGATATATCAGATTTTGATAGACCATTAAATAAAAGAGGAAAAAGAGACCTCGATAGAATGTCATCAGAAATATTAAAGCAGCAAATTGTACCTGATGTTATTTTTAGTTCTCCATCTGTAAGAACTAAAATTACTGCAACAAAAATGTCTGAAACTTTAGATGTTCCTTTACATTTTAATAAAGATCTTTATCATATTCTTGATGATGAGCTTTTGGGTGAAATTCGATTGCTCGATAATTCTTTAAATACAGTGATGTTTGTAATACATAATCCTGGTATTACAGATATTCGAAATCATTTTTTGGAAGATTATTTAGAAAATGTACCTACATGTGGTTGTGTAGCTTTGTCTTTTGAAGAAGCAAATGATTGGTCTGAGCTATCTGAGGCGACAGAACTTTTTTTCGAGTATCCAAAATTATATTTTAGTAAGAAATAGGACAAATTTACTAACATTAAGAAGAATACTAAGCCATTTTTTTTTTGTCATCGTTAATACAGTTTGTAGATAGTAAATGTGAACCTTATTGTTTAAATTAAGTCTACATAATAACTTCATAAATTATAATTAAAAATGACAAATTTTAGAGCATTCGTTACAGAGAAGATTGGTGATAAAGAATATACACAATCTATTGCAACGAAAACGATAAATGATTTACCAGAAGGTGATGTATTGGTAAAAGTTGCCTATTCTTCTTTAAATTATAAAGATGCATTATCAGCTCTAGGGAAACCCGGTGTGACAAAAAACTATCCTCACACACCAGGTATTGATGCTTCAGGTGTAGTTGTATCATCGAAAGATGATAATTTCAAAGAAGGTGATGAAGTAATTGTAACTAGTTATGATTTAGGTATGAATACTTGGGGAGGATACTCTGAGTATATTCAAGTACCTGCAGGATGGGTAGTTCCAATGCCCAAAGGTCTTACCGTAAAAACGGCTATGGAAGTAGGTACAGCAGGTCTTACTGCAGCTATGAGTATCTATAAGCTTACAAACCAAGTTAAACCAGAAGATGGTGATATATTAGTAACCGGTGCCACAGGTGGTGTAGGTTCTTATGCAGTTGCAATGCTATCAAAAATGGGATATAGTGTTGTCGCTGTTTCTGGAAAAGAAGAAAAAATCCCTTACTTAAAAGGAATTGGAGCATCAAATGTTGTTTCAAGAGATCAATTCTTAGAAGGAAATCAAAGACCTTTATTAAAACCACTTTATGCTGGAGCTATCGATACAGTTGGTGGAGATTATTTAGCTACTGCAATTAAAGCAACATTGCCTTTAGGTGTTGTGACTTGTTGTGGAAATGCAGCATCATTTGATTTACCATTAAATGTATTCCCATTTATCTTAAGAGGAGTGAGCCTTATTGGTATTGATTCTCAAAACTTCCCTTACGAAGAAAGAGTGAAAGTTTGGAATAATATTGCAACATCATGGTTACCAGAAACTGGAGATATTACAGAAGAGGTGACTTTAGATGGTTTGTTAGAAAAAATAAATCAAATTATTAGAGGTGGGATTAGCGGCCGTGTACTTGTAAAAGTAGGTGAATAATCTTATTATTTGATATTAAAAAGGCGATTTCATTATTTATGAAATCGCCTTTTTTTATGTTCTCAACCTTAATTGAAATATAAGGATATTATGTTATAATTCGATACCCATAAGTACCATGTCGTCTAGTTGTGCTTCATCAACCATCCATTCAGTATAGAACTTTTCTATAGATATACTTTGTTGAAATAACTCTTCATTTTGTATAGAGGTAATTAATTCTTTGAAGTTTTTATTACCTAATTTTTTATTTTTAGGTCCACCAAATTGATCAGTTAATCCATCTGAAAATAAGTAATAGCGATCCTTAGGTTTAATATCAAATACATGATTGATAAATCTTTTATTGCCATCACTAAAATCTCCAACTGTATATCTACAGCCCTTAATAATTTGAGGAATTTTATCTTCACTCACCTTTATGAATGATCTTTTGGCACTACTTATTGTAATGGTATTTTCTGAACGATCTCTAACTAGAACGGTCATATCAATACTATCACGAGTGCAATCAATATCTTTTTGTTTTAAGAGTTCATTAATCAATTGATTTAATTGTGATAATATTTCAGAGGGGTTTGTAATTCCTAAAACATTAACCACTCTTTCTATTAAGGAAATACCAATTAATGTCATGAAGGCACCTGGCACACCATGTCCTGTACAGTCACCAACAATAAGAATATCATAATTTCCTTGTTTATTTACCCAGTAGAAATCACCTCCTACTAAATCTTTCGGAATAAAATGTTTGAAATAATTATTAAAAACACTTTTTATTTTCTGAGAAGAAGGGAAAATACTTTTTTGAATATTTTGAGCATAATGAATACTACTTAGTATTCTATTGTGTGCTTTTTTTATTATATCTGCTTGAATTTGTTGTTTATGAAGATTTTCATTTAATGTTTGAGCAATATTTAATTGTTCATTTATAAGAGAAAGTTCTTCAAGTTGTTCATTCAATTCTTCATTTTGTTGTAAGATCTCATTTTTTTGATCCACAATTTTCTCTTGAGCATCTTCTAAATTCATGTAAAGTTCAGCAACTCTTACATTGGCATCAGCAAGTGCTCTCTCACTTTTTTCAAGAGCGGCAATTTTTTCCTCTTTTTCTTTATTAAGGAGTTCTAATTCTTCAATTCTTTTATTTAAATCGTTAAGATTTTTCATTAGGATAAACGATATTCTAAAAAGTTAAAGTAACACCAGATTCAGAAGCCTCTTCGATATATAAAGCCACTCCACCATATTCAACACCATCTCGAATTTCATCCGTTGTGATGCCCATCATACCCATTGTCATCTGACAAGCAATAAGTTTTGACCCCATTTCTATAGATAAATCCATAAGGTCTGGCAGAGTTTCGATATTGTTTTCCTGCATCATACTCTTCATCATACCAGTACCTATTCCCATCATATTTAAACGTGAAATAGTTGTGGTTTTTGGATGGCTAGGCAACATCATAGTAATCATTTTTTCTTTGATGTTTTTTCCTGAATAAATGCTCTTCTCTTTTAAGGCATTGATGCCCCATAGGGTGAAAAATAAGGTAACTTCCATTCCAAAACTAGCAGCACCATTAGCAATGATAAATGCAGGCATAACTTTATCTAATTCAAAACTTGTAATAAGCATAGTGATTTTATCTTTTTGCTGTATTCCTAAATTTTGAGGAAGTGATTCCTGTAATTTTTTTAATTCATCCTGAAAATGATGAGTTTTTTCATTCACTTTTTCTTCAACCAATTGGTCGATATATGCTTTAAGTTCTTGGTTTTCTAGCTGCATGAGAAATATAATTTCGGTTTATTTAGTTTTTTCTATGACTGTAGTCTTAGATTTTCCTTCTTCTACAAAAGAAATCATTTTATGCCCTGTTTTTCTAATCCAAGCTTCAACATCAGCTTTAAAAGCAGGGTCGGTAGCTACTACTTCTACTTGTTCACCTATTTCCATTGTTTTTATAGCTTTTGCAATTTTTACAATTGGCATAGGACAATTTAATGAAGAACAGTCAAGTTTCTTTAATTCAGGTGATTCCATGTTAATATAACGAATTTTAAAGCTAAAAAAATATGTGGATGTAATAAATATTACAACTCTCTACTTGATAAATAAAAGTGAATATACTTCAAAAACCAAAAAAAAGGTAGCCTTTTTTGACTACCTTTTTAGATTATAATTTATCTTGGAAGAGTTTGAATATTCGTTTATATTCATCGATCCAACTACTTGTTTCTTTAAATCCGTGGGGTTCAATAGGGTAAACGGCCATTTCCCAATTGTCTTTTTCAAGTTCAATTAATCTTTGTGATAAACGAACAACATCAGAAAATTGAACATTGTCATCAACCATACCATGAAGAATTAATAAATCTCCTTTTAGACCCTCAGCAAAATAAATTGGAGAACTTTTTTTGTATGCATTGGGATCTAATGCAGGCGTGTTTAAGATATTTGAAGTGTAGGGGTGGTTGTAATGTGCCCAATCAGTCACTGAACGAATTGCAGCACCTGCCTTAAATACATCACCTTCATTAAACATTGCCATTAACGTAATAAAACCTCCGTACGAGCCTCCATAAATACCAATTTTATTAGCATCAATACCATGTGTATCTATCAAGTATTTAGCTCCGTCTACATGATCCGATAAATCTTTACCACCCATATGACGATAGATGCCTGTTCTCCAATCTCGCCCGTATCCGGCAGAAGCTCGATAATCAATATCTAAAACAGTATATCCATTATCTACTAACATGTTATGAAACATATACTCTCGGTGATACGCACTCCACCATTTATGCACATTTTGAAGATAACCTGCGCCATGTACAAAAATCACAGCTTTATGTTGATCTTTTTCAGTAGAAGGTTTATAAATTCGAGCATGTACATTTTGACCATCTTCTGCTTTAAATGTAATGATTTCAGGATCTCTCCATGAGTAATTATCGAAAGCCTCCGAAGTTGATTTTGTGATTTGTATACTCTCAGCACCTGTTTTGTTTTGTTGAAGATAGATTTCCCAAGGTTTATTAGAATAAGAATATCGATCTACAATAAATTTCTCATTAGGTGATAACAATGTTTCGTGTTTTCCTACTTCTGTAGTTATTTTCAGCATCTCGCCGCCTTCAATAGCTACTTTATACAAATGTTGTTCTGCAGGTCTTTCTTTATTGGATGTTAGATAAAAATGTGATTTATCTTTTGATACTTCAGTAGTATATACTTCGAAATTACCTTTAGTAATTTGCTTTGTCTCTTTTGAAGAAACATTATATGTATACACATGAGAATATCCAGTTTTTTCTGATTGATACCAAAGTGTACTCTCATTTACCCATCCAATAGGAGCAACCCAGAAATTCCAACCACTAATACCAGGTCCTCCGATCCAAGCTTCATCATGTTGATGATCAATAGTTGTAGTCGTGCCATCATTTAGGTTTAATAGAGCTATCCAACGATCTTTATTATCATATGATCTGATATCTACAACGGCATGACCTGTGTTAGGAGAAAAGTGTGGAGGATGCATGACTACATCTTTTTTGTAGTTGGCATCTTTTCGGTCATAATCTTTATAAAATGATGGTAAAGTAGAAAGGCCATCAAGAGATGATAAATCTATTTTGATAACTGTATCTTCTTCAACATTATAAATATAATTAGAGTAAGTATCTTCTGGACTTCCCACTTTTGATCTGGCATTTTGCATTTTCACATAACCTGTGCCTTCTACCCAAACCGGCATCTCTGTCTTATAATTACCAGCAGACTTTCCTAAAGAGTAAACTACAAAATTTGCATCCTTACTTATCTTAATATCAGATAAATATTGATTGCCCATATAAATTTCTGATGGAGTTGAAGGTTTTAAAGCTTTATTGTGCGCTTTCTTTTCTTCAGATCTAGATTTTCTATTTTGAACAATTTCAAAAAGCTCTAATTGTTGTTCTTTAAGAAATTGATCTTGATTACTATCTATTTTCGCTTTTTGGGCAGTACCCGATTTGAAATTAGTAATTTGTTGTATCAATCCAGTACTCAAATTGATAATGAGAATATTATTACCACGTCTAAATGATATTTGATGACTCTCATTTAAAAATTGAGGAGATCTATCCCTATCAAGGGTATTTGTCAGTTGCTTAATAGCTCCTTTTTTAACATCAAAAAGATAAATATTTCCATTTTTTGAATAGGTGGAGAGTGTTCTTTGTTTATTCCAAACAGCTTTAGAAGAAGGAAGGTTTTTTTGCTCCTCTGCATCCACTATTTCGTGTTTTCTTGTTTTAACGTCTACTTTATATAACTGATCAAATGATTTGTCCTCTTTGTTCCAATAAAAATAAACTGTTTTACTGTCTTTTGACCAAAATGGGCTGTGAGGTGTTTGTCCAACAAAATGTTCACCACCCATTATGTCCTCTAATTGTAATGGACTTTGATTGTTTTGAGCAATTGAAAAAATGGGGAGGCATAATAATGCCATAAAAATATAAAAAAAGGTCTTCATGTATGTGTTAGAATTAGTGATTTGTTAAACCATAAATGGCGTTTACTTGGAATCTCAGTGTGTCAGTACGAACGAGTGCTCTTAGGTGGAAATCTGTTTTGATGATGACCGTATCTGATCGGAATAGGGCTCCTAAATCATCATTATTTACATTATTGATACGAGCGTCCTCAAGTTTAGGAGTAGAATTGGCTGGTATTTCATATAAATAACCTACCTCTATGTCTCTACTTAAGTTAGAAAAGAAAATCTTCACAGAGTCGATAGTATATAAAGTAGAATCTGTTGGATATACAGACTGAATTTGAATTCTATTAATACTACCTTTACTTATTTGATTGATATCAATGAAATTCTTTTGAACAACACTATCTCTTGTATTATAATAATTAACAGTGTTTCCTTCGACCCATTCACCGGCAGGGTCAAGCTCATAAATTTCCATTTGGGATTGTAACTCTAAATTTTTTAAAGTCAAGTGTTTCATTTCACTATCAAGACCAAAAAAATCACAACTTACTAATAAGGTAAGTGGTAAAAAAAATAATATCTTGAAGTATTTTGATTTTTCTATAAAGAATTGATTCATTATCGTAATTTTGTGAAAGACAAATTTATGAAATATATTTTTTTCCACTAGTTAATTGGCATAACTCTCTAGCATAATGAGGATATTTTTTAATTTAACGCTTTTTGTTCTCCTTATTACTCAACTCCAATTATTTGCTCAGAATTCATTACCTAAAAGAGAGTTCAGAGGAGTATGGGTTGCTACGCTTAATGCTATTGATTGGCCATTTAGTGAAAAAGACTCTGCAGAACAGCAAAGAAGAGACTTTATTTCTTTATTAAACTTTCATCAAAACAGAGGGGCGAACGCTGTAATTGTTCAAGTTAGATCAAGTGCAGATGTAATTTATCCTAGTAATATAGAGCCTTGGGCGCTAAGTATTAGCGGACAGCAGGGGAGTCCTCCGAAACCATTTTATGATCCACTTGATTTTATGATCAAAGAAACTCATAAAAGAGGAATGGAATTTCATGCTTGGGTTAATCCATTTAGAGCGGTGACAAATTCTCAATATGTAAAAGTTTGTGAGGATCATATTTCTAAAACTCACCCTGAGTGGATTATGGACTATAAAACACTAAAGATTCTAAATCCTGGAATACCAGAGGTGCATCAATATGTGTATTCAGTTATCGACGAGTTAATTTCAAATTATGATATTGATGCCCTACATTTTGATGACTATTTTTATCCTTATCCCGATCATGGAGAAATAAAATCTGATCGATCTACGTGGAAAAAATACAGAGTAGGTAATGAAAGTATCCGAGATTGGAGAAGAAGCAATATAAATTCTTTTGTAGAAGGGGTACATCAATTAATAATGGAAAAAAAGCCATCATTAAAATTTGGTGTTAGTCCATTTGGTGTATGGAGAAATGAAAAAGAGGATATCGATGGTTCTCCAACAAGATCTGGATATACATCTTATGACCATTTATATGCTGATGTTCGATTTTGGTTAATTAATGGTTGGGTAGATTATGTTGCTCCTCAATTGTATCAATCTACACAGCATAGAACAATTCCTTTTACCCCAACTTTAGAATGGTGGTCTGAAAATACATTTGGAAAACATCTTTATGCAGGACATGCAGTTTACAGAGTAGATAGATCTCTTGAAAGAGGTTGGGGAGATAAGAAAGAGATGCCATCACAGTTAATCACTGCCAGGAATATGAAGGGAGTAGATGGAAGTATCTTATATAATTCAACTTCGGTTTGGAATAATCAAGGAGGGATTGCAGATTCTTTAAAATCAATTTATCGCACACCTGCATTAATGCCTAGAATGCCTTGGATTGATGGAGTAGCACCTCATAGTCCAAGTAATGTAAAAATTATGGCATCTAATCAGGGGGTTGAAATAAAATGGGAAATGCCTCAAAAAGCAGAAGATGGAGATTACCCTAAATATTTCGTGATTTATTCAACTGTACGTGGGAAACTGCCTAACATTGAAGATCCATCACAGATCTTAAAAATTGTACCTAATAATTGTTTTGAATTTATAGATAAGAGAACTTCTAGATTAGAAGATTATACTTATTTAATCACTTCTTTAGATCAATTGCAAAACGAAAGTGAAGCTGTTTTACCTCAATATCCAACATTTCAAAATATCATATTACCACAACCTTACACGGAAAATGTAGTAATAGATTTAAATAATTCGGCATTAAAAGCATCTTGGGTCATCATCAATAAGTTAATTGATAATGAGGAATTTACAATGACTAAAGAATTCGATTAGATGACGGTCGTCATCAAAAACTTATATTAAAATAGTGATATTAGAAGTGTAATATTAACGTATAAGTCACAATTATCTAAAAAATCTACTATTATGAGTTCTAATAAAAAATTAATCGTTGCCGTCTATAATGATGTACAAAAAGCAGAACAAGAATTTGATATTCTTTTTGGAAAAGAAAAGAATGATGAGCTTGATTTGAATGCTTACACCGTAATCACAAAAAAAGAAAATGGAAAAACTGAATTACACAATACCGAAGGGCGAGATGCTTTTTGGGGTGCTGTAATTGGAGGTTTAGTAATGTTATTGATCGGCCCTTTTGGTGCCATTTATGGAGCTGCCATCTTCACAGCTGAAGTACTCGCTGGTTCTGTTGCTGCAAGTATGGGGGTTGGTGCATTAGCAGGTTGGCTAAAAAGTGATGCATTAGATATTCCAATTGATTTATTAAAAGATATCAAAAATTCTTTACAGCCTGGAACAAGTGCAATTGTTGCTGTTGCTGAAGATGATTGGGTAGACGAAGTGGAAGGTATCTTAAAGCCAAATTCTGAAATGATGCACGAATATCAATTTAATGGATCAGTAGTGGAACAATTTGAAAAAGATTGGGAGGAGCATCAAGGCAAATCAAAAGAAGTTTCTGAATAATTAAAACATTCAATATAATAAATAAAAATGCTAACCTTAGGGTTGGCATTTTTTTTGTTATAAATATAACGGATAGTGTTGTATTATGTTTATTTTTTAGCGTTCAATAGAAACATCAAATTGAATTTGTATTTTTGCATCTCAAATTAAAGGCTCCGGCTTTTATAATCTCAAACATTAAGTTTTCATTTTCGGAAATGTCAAGACAACAACTAATCGAAGCTGCATGGGATGACCGTGCCTTATTACAACAACAAGAATATATTGATGCTGTTAAAGCAACAGTTGAAGAATTAGATCAAGGTACATTGAGATGTGCTGAGCCTGTTGCAGATGGATGGCAGGTGAACGAGTGGGTAAAGAAAGCAGTGATTATGTTCTTCCCATTGGCTGAAATGGAAACAATCAAAGTTGGACCTTTTGAATTCCACGATAAAATTCCTTTAAAGAGCAATTATGCAGAAAAAGGTGTTCGTGTAGTTCCTCATGCTATTGCTCGTTATGGTTCATTTGTGAACAAAGGAGTAATCATGATGCCTTCTTATGTAAACATCGGTGCTTATGTTGATTCGGGTACTATGGTAGATACTTGGGCAACTGTAGGTAGTTGTGCACAAATTGGTAAAGATGTTCACCTTTCAGGTGGTGTTGGTGTTGGTGGTGTATTAGAGCCAGTACAAGCAGCTCCTGTAATTATTGAAGATGGTGCTTTTGTTGGATCAAGATGTATCTTGGTAGAAGGTGTTCACATTGGTAAAGAAGCGGTATTAGGTGCAAATGTTACTTTAACTGCTTCATCAAAAATTATTGATGTAACAGGTGACGAACCAGTAGAATATAAAGGTTATGTACCTCCAAGATCAGTAGTGATTCCTGGTAGCTATACAAAGAAATTCCCAGCTGGAGAATTTTCTGTAGGATGTGCTATCATCATTGGTCAAAGAAAGGAAAGTACTGATAGAAAAACATCATTAAATAATGCTTTAAGAGACAATAACGTTTCTGTATAGTATTTTTATAAGATATGAAAAGGTCGATTTATTATTTAATAAATCGACCTTTTTTATTTTTGAGAGATTTAAATTTAGCTATGGTTGAATCATCATTTTTTATGAAGATGATGATATGAATTAGAGGTAGTTGTATTTTTTATTCTAATTTTTTTGATAATTACGTCTAGTATTCTACAATTTTATTATAATTGTTTGAATTGATTTTCAAAAGTTAACTTGAATTTCGTGATTTCTTCAGATAGAAAGACGTTTTTTGTAACTTTGTGAAAAATTTATGTTTAGATAGTAATACCGTGATTGTAGTAGATAAAGTTGTTTTAAGCGACGACATGATGGAAGAAGAGTTTGTCTGTAACTTAGATAAATGTAAAGGAGCATGTTGTGTTGAAGGTGATTTAGGTGCACCTTTAAATGATGACGAACTTGAAAAGTTAGAAGAAGTATATGAAGCTGTAAAACCATATATGTCTGAAGAAGGCATTAAAGAAGTGGAAAGACAAGGGAAATACATCAAAGACTTTGAAGGTGATTACTCAACGCCAACTATCAACAACAGAGAATGTGCCTATGCAATCTATGATGATAAAAAGTATCTTCACTGTGCTATAGAAAAAGCATACTTAGATGAGAAGATCACATACAGAAAACCAATTTCTTGTTATTTGTATCCAGCTAGAATTACAAATTATGAAGCTTATGATGCAGTAAACTATGATAAATGGGAAATATGTAGTGATGCTTGTATCTTAGGTAAAGAATTAAAAGTTCCTGTATACCAATTTCTTAAAGGTCCATTGACAGCTAAATATGGAGCAGAGTGGTATGAGAAATTAGAGCAGGAGATTCAATTAATGAAAGAAAATCTAAGGTAAATTAGATTTAATAATATACACTTAGCAATGATGATGTATTAAAATGCATCATCATTTTGCGATTTAAAGAAGAGGAAAAAACAATGTTATATCCGAAAAATTTAGAAGAGAAACTCGGCTTCGATAAGCTGAGAGAAATTTTAAAGGATAAATGTAATGGAGAAGTAGGTCGTAGTTATGTTGATAAAATGCGATTTACATCTGATATAAGATTTATTACACAAAGAGCTGCTCAAGTTGACGAATGTGTCAAGATTTATCAAACAGGGGAGTCTTTTCCTCACTCTGGATATATTGATGTAGCCAATTATTTAGATAAATCGGAGATTATTAATGCTTTCTTACTAGAAGAAGAGCTATTCAATCTAAAAACTGCTTTAACTACTTTAAAAGAATGTCTACAATTCTTTAATGAATGTGATCCTACTATTTATCCTGAGTTGGTAAAAGTGAGTGAGCATGTTGAATTTAACCCTATGATCCTAAGTCAGATTGATATGATTTTGGATGACAAAGGGAAGATTCGTGATAATGCATCTCCTGAATTAGTAAGTATACGATCTCAATTAAATAAGCAATTAAACAGTTTAAGATCTAAAACTGCTACTGTTCTTCAGACAATGAAGAAAAGTGGATATGCTAAAGATGATGCTAAACCGACCTTACGTGAAGGTAGAATTGTAGTTCCTGTTCCTGCTGAGCATAAAAGGCATGTTACAGGTTTTGTACATGATGCTTCATCAACAGGTCAAACAGTATTTATTGAACCTCAGGAGTTACTCGATCTAAATAACTCAATTAAAGATTTAGAATTAAGAGAACGTCAAGAGGTAATAAGAATCCTTACTGAAATTACTAACAAAATTAGACCTGAAGTTCTTGGTCTAAGAAAAGGAAACAATTATTTAGGTATTATTGATTTTATAAATGCAAAGGCAAAATTTGCCATGCACCAAGAATCAATTAAGCCTGTAATAGTCAATGAGCCTCTTGTAGCTTGGTATCATGTTGCTCATCCTATTCTTTTGAATTCTTTTACAGAACAAGGAAGAAAAGAAGATGTAGTAAGACAAAAAATAGAACTAGATCAAGAAAGAGGAAGAATATTGGTCATTTCTGGACCAAACGCAGGGGGTAAGTCAATTGCTATGCAAACTGTAGCTCTAGTGCAATACATGTTTCAATGTGGTATGTTGGTTCCTATGGTTGAGGGATCTAAAATGGGTATTTTTAATGACATCATGATGGATTATGGTGATGATCAGTCATTAGAAAACGACCTTTCTACTTACTCTTCTCACCTTACTAACATGAGAGCAATGTTAACCAAAGGAGGAGATAAAACATTGATGTTGATCGATGAATTTGGATCGGGTACAGAACCTGAACTGGGTGGAGTAATTGCAGAGTCGATCTTGGAAGAAATGAACAGGAAAGAAATGTGGGGAGTGATTACTACTCACTATGCTAACCTTAAATTCTATGCAGAAAAAGAGATTGGACTTCAAAATGGAGCCATGAGATATGATGTGGAGAATTTACAACCTCTTTACAAGTTAGAGCAAGGTCAGCCAGGTTCATCTTTTGCATTAGAGATTGCTCAGAAAATTGGGTTGCCTAAGAAAGTTGTCAATATTGCACGTCATAAAGCAGGACGTAAAAAGATCAACATGGAAGAGTTACTAAGAAATCTTGAACAAGAGAAAAAAGAACTCAACCAAAAAAATAAAGAAATAATAAGATTAGAGCAGAAACTGTCTTCTGCAAAAGAAAAATTTGAAAAACAATCTATTGATCTTCAGAATAAAAAACAGAAGATCATGAATAAAGCAAGAGAAGATGCTCAGAAGGTATTGGATACTGCTAATCAGAAGATTGAAAAGGCAATTAAAGAAATTCAAGAAACAAAAGCAGATAAAGAAAAGACCAAATTACTAAGACAGAATATTGAAAACTTCAAAAATTCTAATAAACCAAGTAAGAAGACTCAAGAACAACCTGAAGAGGTTTTTGAGGTGATTGGTGGAACTATTGTTGTTGGCGATGCTGTAAGAGTTAAGGGTCAAAATACAATGGGTGAGGTAGCTTCTGTTTCTCAAAGAGAGGCTGAAATACTTGTTGGTGAATTAAGAACAAAAGTAAAATTAAATCGCCTAGAAAGAATAAGTAAAAAGACTTTCAGAAAAGAAACTAGAGAAAAGCATTCGAGTATGAGTGCTGCATCTAATCTTACTCAAAAAAGAATTGATTTTAATACTCAATTAGATTTAAGAGGTAAAAGAGCTGAAGAGGTAATGTATGCTTTAGACGATTTTATGGATTCTGCAATTATGCTTGGTGAAACAGAAGTTAGAATTCTGCATGGCAAAGGAACAGGAGCACTAAGAGAGGTAGTGAGAAGTCACTTAAAATCATTTAGAGGTATAAAAAATGTAGCTGATGACCACCCAGATCGAGGTGGAGCTGGAGTTACAATAGTGACATTAAGATAAAAATAATACAAAAAAGACAGTGATTTTCAATCGCTGTCTTTTTTGTATTATATAAAGAATTTCTTACAGTATATGTATAAAATGTATATTGATGTTCTTAATTTTCATTTGTTAATAAAAAGATTATACTATATTTAATTATTCAAAAGTTGAGATTATGTCTTAACCTTTGTTTTCATAGCTGGTTGAAATCGTAAACAACTCGTTTACGTACTTTATGTTACTACATAAAGTAAAACGCCTACCTTTTTTTAAAGGTAGGCGTTTTGTTTTTCATGTGAAGACAGTTTAAATATCTGCCCCAAATTTATTTTTCATATGATCTTTGTATTCGGCTAAACTACTCTTCATGTCTTTACTGAGAATCAAAATACCAATTAAGTTCGGAATTGTCATCAAGGCAATGGTTATGCCTGACAGCGTCCAAATAATAGTTGTATCAGCAAAAGAACCAATAAAGAAGGAAGCGACATAAACACCTCTATAGTAAATCACAGATTTTGGTCCTAGAAGGAAAGTCATAGCTCTATCACCATAATATGACCAAGAAATTGCTGTTGAGAAAGCAAATAATAAAAGGCCTATTGAGACAATATATTTACCCTTTTCACCAAAATAACTTCTTTTAAAAGCCTCACTTGTTAAAGGAGAACTATGAATTAATGATTTGCCATGAATCTGAAGTTTGTCTAAAAACTTAATTTTACCTTCAGTAACATTAAGTTTTCCAGTAAACTTAGCATCCTCATAAATAATAGAAACATTTTCAGCTAATGATCTTGCATGAATAATAGATATTGGACTTAATATTTCACCATTTACTACTTCTAAGCTACCTGTATATAACGGTAATTTGTTTTCACCACTTATATGTTTAGCTAATATTTCTCTATCGTTATTTGGATTTTCCTTACTATCATCATATTGCTGACTTAATACAACTAAATCTGTTTGTTGAAATTTATTGTCTAATTTCTCTCTCCAAACATTAGATGATAATAAGGCTAGACCTGTAAGTGAACATATTATTATAGTATCTATAAATGGTTCTAATATAGCCACCATACCTTCAGATATAGGTTCTTTTGTTTTGGCAGAAGCATGTGCAATCGGAGCAGAACCCTGACCGGCTTCGTTTGAAAATAATCCTCTGTTTACACCTCTGTTAAATGCATAAGCTAAAGAAGCACCTAAGAAACCACCTGTAGCAGATGTTCCACTAAAGATATCTGACATGATGCGACTTATAGAACTTGGAATATTTTCAATATTATAGAAAATAACGGCTACACAGCCAATGAAGTAAACTACAGCCATTAAAGGAACTAGTTTCTCAGTTACTGCAGCAATTCTACTAATACCACCAAGTATTACAAATGCCAATAAAACAGCTAATATAGCTCCCGTAATATAAGTTTCAACACCAAATGTAGCATGGATAGATGAAGCTATACTGTTTACTTGAGGTAAATTACCCGTTCCAAAAGAAGAAAGAACAGTAGCAATAGCAAATAGAACGGCCAACCATTTCATGTTTAATTTATTTTTCATGAAATACATTGGTCCACCTGCCATTGTTCCGTCAGGAGTTTTTTCTCTGTATTTGTGTGATAATGATACTTCAACAAATTTTGTTGTCATACCAAAGAAAGCGGTAACAATCATCCAAAATAAAGCTGCTGGTCCACCTAAGTGAATAGCTAAAGCTACACCGGCAATATTACCGGTACCTACTGTACCAGATAGAGCTGTTGCTAAAGCTTGGAAATGTGATGTATCTCCCTCGTCATCTTTTTCATCAAATTTACCTCTAACAACATCTAGTGCGTGTCTAAAATATCGTATTTGAGGAAACTTAAGATAAATTGTAAAAAATAAGCCTGTTAGCAATAGTAGAGCAACAAACCAATTAGAACCACCGATATAACTGTCGATCAGACTTAATATCTCGTTTAATTGTTGCATTGTGTAAATAAAATGAAAGTATGTGAATAATGGCCCAAGTTAAATCTCAGGTTGTAAGTATGCGAAAATAGGAAAGAAATGACGGAATCCTAAGAATTTTATAATATGATATATATAAAATGATACTATAGCGTCATTTTTAATAAGCTTTATCATTTTGAGTGTTTGAAAAGTTTTTGTGAATTTTCAGATTTAATTGTCTTAATGAGTAAAAAGCAGATACTGATTTTTTTATTTCGTTTAAATCAAGAGTAGTTAAAATATCAATCGAATTTTAGGCTTTTATTCCAATAATTAGTGTAATGATTTTTAAACGAAACAAGATATAACACTTATTCCAATAAATAGTAAGGAAAAAAGAGGTAAAAATGTTAGCTTGCGTACCGAAATTCTCACAGCAAATTTTGTGGTCAGTTGTAGGGGCACAAATGGGAGAATGAATAATTAAAATTTTATACCACAATGATTAAAATTACATTACCGGATAATTCGGTAAGAGAGTTCGAGAGTGGAGCATCTTCTCTCGATGTAGCTAAAAGTATTAGCGAGGGCCTAGCAAGAAACGTATTAGCCGCTGAAGTAGACGGTGAAGTTTGGGATGCTACAAGACCATTAACAACGGACTCAAATGTAAAATTATTAACGTGGAATGATACGGATGGCAAGCAAACTTTTTGGCATTCATCAGCACACTTAATGGCGGAAGCATTAGAAGTATTGTACCCAGGTGTTAAATTGGGTATCGGTCCTTCAATTGAAAGCGGTTTCTATTACGATATCGATTTTGGTGATTACGAGTTTTCTTCAGAAGATCTGTCTAAAGTAGAGCAGAAAATGAAAGAACTAGCAAAAGCTAAAAACTTGTATGTTCGTAAGGATATCTCAAAAGCGGATGCAGTTTCTTATTTTGAAGAAAAAGAAGATCCATATAAATTGGATTTATTGGAAGGTTTGGCTGACGGTGAAATCACTTTCTACGAGCAAGGCGGGTTTACTGACCTTTGTAGAGGACCTCACATTCCACATACAGGCTTTATCAAAGCAATCAAATTGACATCTGTAGCAGGTGCATACTGGAGAGGAGACGAGAAAAACAAAATGTTAACTCGTATCTACGGTATCACTTTCCCGAAAGCGAAAGAGCTTACAGAGCATTTAGAAAGAGTAGAAGAAGCTAAAAAACGTGATCACCGTAAAGTAGGTCAAGAATTGGATCTATTTACTTTCTCACAAAGAGTTGGGCAGGGCTTACCATTATGGTTGCCAAAAGGAACAACACTTAGAGAGCGTTTAGAGAACTTCTTAAGAAAAGCACAACAAAAAGCAGGATACCAACAGGTAGTGACTCCTCACATTGGATCGAAAGATTTATATGTAACTTCTGGTCACTATGCTAAATATGGAGAAGATTCATTCCAACCAATCCGTACTCCTCACGAAGGTGAAGAGTATTTATTGAAACCAATGAATTGTCCTCACCACTGTGAAATCTACAGATCAAGACCTCGTTCTTACAGAGATTTACCAGTGAGATTAGCAGAATTTGGTACTGTATATAGATATGAGCAATCAGGAGAATTACACGGTCTAACAAGGGTTCGTGGTTTTACTCAAGATGATGCCCACTTATTCTGTCGTCCAGATCAAGTAAAAGAAGAATTTGGTAAAGTAATCGATTTAGTACTTCATGTATTTAAATCTTTAGGTTTTGAAGATTACTTAGCACAAATTTCTTTACGTGATAAAGAAGATAGAGCCAAGTACATTGGTAATGAATCTGATTGGGATAGAGCAGAAAAAGATATTGAAGAAGTAGCAGCTGAGAAAGGCTTGAAGACGGTAGTAGAATATGGCGAAGCTGCATTCTATGGTCCTAAACTTGACTTTATGGTAAGAGATGCTTTAGGTAGATCATGGCAGCTAGGAACAATTCAAGTAGATTATCAATTACCTCAACGTTTCGAGTTAGAATACAAAGATTCTGATAACTCAATGAAGCGTCCTGTAATGATTCACCGTGCTCCATTTGGTTCAATGGAACGTTTCATTGCGATTTTGATTGAACATACTGGTGGTAATTTCCCTCTTTGGTTAGCTCCAGAGCAATTTACATTACTTCCTGTTTCTGATAAATACAACGACTATGCATATGATGTCATGTCTAAATTAGAAGAAGCTGGGTTTACTGGTACTGTAGATGCAAGAGCAGAGAAAATTGGTAGAAAAATCCGTGATGCAGAAGTTCAGAAAACACCATACATGCTAATTGTAGGTGAGAAAGAAATGGATGGTAATGCGGTTTCTGTAAGAAAGAAAGGAGAAGGCGATATCGGAACGATGACAGTTGCTGATTTCGTTGAGCTTTTCAAGAAAGAAACAGCAGTTTAATTTAAATAAATATATAATGAGCTATCAAACTTTTTGATAGCTCATTATTAGTAAATAACAAACTAAAATAACAACAAAGTATGGTCTATGATGTAATCATTGTAGGTGCTGGTATCGTAGGTATGGCAACCGCAATGAAAATTAAACAACAGAAACCAGATCTTAAAGTACTTGTACTTGAAAAAGAGGGTGATGTAGCACAACATCAAACAGGACATAATAGTGGTGTCATTCATTCTGGATTATATTATAAACCAGGGTCTCATAAAGCACTCAACTGTATTGATGGTTATAATCAATTAATTAAATTCTGTGACGACGAGGGTGTAAATTATGACCTTTGTGGAAAGATTGTAGTAGCAACAGATAAAAAAGAATTAGCAAACTTAAATACTCTTTATGAAAGAGGAGTAGAAAATGGTTTAACTGATTTAAAAAGATTGACTGCTGCTCAAATCAAAGAATACGAGCCCTATTGTACAGGTATAGCAGGTCTTTATGTACCTCAAACAGGTATTATTGATTATACTGAAGTCACTAAAAAATATCTTGAAGTATTTACTGATAGATATAATGGTGAAATACGATTCAATAGCAAAGTAGAAGAAATTCGTTTAGGAAGTATTGGTGTTGAAGTTATTACTGGACGTGAAACATTCCGATCTAAATTGATTGTGAATTGTGCAGGTTTATACAGTGATAGAATAGCACAACTAGCATTAAAACAACTTGATGTTAGAATTATTCCTTTCCGCGGTGAGTACTACGAAATCAAGCCAAGTAAGCACTATTTAGTGAAAAACTTGATTTACCCAGTGCCAGATCCTGCATTCCCATTCTTAGGAGTTCATTTTACTAGAATGATAAACGGAGGTGTAGAGGCTGGTCCTAATGCTGTACTAGCGTATAAACGTGAAGGATATAAGAAAACCGACGTTAATATTTCTGAATTAGCTGAATCGCTAACTTGGAAAGGATTCATAAAAGTGGCATCAAAGTACTGGCCTACAGGTTTGGGTGAAGTATATAGATCTTATTCAAAAGGAGCATTTACAAAGGCTTTACAGCGTTTACTTCCTGATTTAAAACAATCAGATTTAAAAGTTGGAGGGTCTGGTGTTCGTGCGCAAGCATGTGATAAGAATGGAGGATTAATTGATGATTTCTTATTTGTGGAGGAGGATCGAATGATTAATGTGCTAAATGCACCATCTCCTGCAGCAACATCATCTTTAGCGATTGGTGATACAATTGCAGCAAAAGCAATCAAAAGGTTAGAGAAATAATATTTTTCAAGCGTATAAAGATTTTATTATTGAGAAAATTAAATTTTTTATACGCTTGAATTTCAGTCTTTAGTTATATCATTTACTTTTTTTTACACAAGAATGTTTGTAACTATAAGATCTACCCTTACCTTTGCACTCGCAATGACACAAACGGTGTCAAGAAAAAAGATTTATTGGGATGTTAGCTCAGTTGGTTTAGAGCACCTGCCTTACAAGCAGGGGGTCATTGGTTCGAATCCAATACGTCCCACCAATTACACAGAAGGTGTTATTGGGGTGTGAGCTCAGTTGGTTTAGAGCACCTGCCTTACAAGCAGGGAGTCATTGGTTCGAATCCAATACGTCCCACCAATTACCCAGAAGGTGTTATTGGGGTGTTAGCTCAGTTGGGTTAGAGCACCTGCCTTACAAGCAGGGGGTCACTGGTGCGAATCCAGTACGCCCCACGATCAGAATTATTTTTTGGGATGTTAGCTCAGTTGGTTTAGAGCACCCGCCTTACAAGCAGGGGGTCATTGGTTCGAATCCAATACGTCCCACCTATTACACAGAAGGTGTTATTGGGGTGTTAGCTCAGTTGGTTTAGAGCACCTGCCTTACAAGCAGGGGGTCACTGGTTCGAATCCAGTACGCCCCACAATCAAATTATTTATTGGGATGTTAGCTCAGTTGGTTTAGAGCACCTGCCTTACAAGCAGGGGGTCATTGGTTCGAATCCAATACGTCCCACCAATCTACACTTGTTTTAGTGTAAATTGGGATGTTAGCTCAGTTGGTTTAGAGCACCTGCCTTACAAGCAGGGGGTCATTGGTTCGAATCCAATACGTCCCACATAAAAGATAAGGACACTCCTAAATGAATAGGTGTGTCCTTTTTTTATGCTCTGAAAATCAGTTTTTTAAGTATTATAGTATATTCGGAAAAAAAAGTTCAAAATATAATTGAGAAACCGATTAAAGTTATAATTTTGCATCGCAAATAATAACAGTTAAATTATTTGCTTCAAATGGCTATCGATCCAAGTAAAGTTTTGTACGAAGCACTCACATATGATGATGTGCTTTTAAGACCAGGTTTCTCAGAAATTCTTCCAAGAGATACTACCACTACAACAATGTTGACAAAAAACATCGCACTAAACATACCTTTAGTTTCAGCGGCGATGGATACAGTGACAGAGGCTGACCTGGCAATTGCTATGGCATTAGAGGGTGGATTAGGTTTTATCCACAAGAACATGACCATTCAACAACAAGCTTCCCAAGTACGAAAAGTCAAGCGTTCTCAGTCAGGGATGATTTTAGATCCTGTGACGTTAACCGCAAACAAAACATTATTCGAAGCAAACGAATTAATGAGGGAATACAAAATTGGCGGTATTCCAGTGGTTGATGATGAGGGAATTCTTATTGGTATCCTAACCAATAGAGATTTGAGATTCCAAAAAGATCTAACTATTGCAGTAAAAGATGTGATGACTAAAGGTGATCTAATCACTGCTGCAGATGGTGTGACTTTAGGAGAAGCTCAAGACATTCTTCAAGAACACAAAATTGAAAAACTTCCTATCGTAAGTAAGTCTAACAAATTGGTTGGATTGATCACTTACAAAGATATTCTTAAGAATAAAAACAGACCTAATGCTTGTAAAGATAAGTACGGTCGTTTAAGAGTTGGTGCAGCTGTAGGTGTTACTGCTGATATCATGGAAAGAGTATCAGAATTAAAAGCAGCTGGTGTTGATGTAATCGGTATCGATACAGCACACGGACACTCTAAAGGTGTAATCGACTGCTTGAAAAAAGTAAAGAAAGAATTTCCAGATCTAGATGTTATCGTTGGTAATATCGCCACTGCAGAAGCTGCTAAAGCTTTAGCAGAAGCAGGTGCTGATGGTATTAAAGTAGGTGTAGGTCCTGGTTCTATCTGTACTACACGTATTATCGCAGGTGTTGGTGTTCCACAATTATCAGCAGTGTTTGAAGCGGCTTCAGTCTTGAAAGAGATGGGCGTTCCATTTATTGCAGATGGTGGTGTTAGATTCTCAGGTGACTTAGTGAAAGCTATCGCTGGAGGTGCTAATGTAGTAATGATCGGATCATTATTAGCAGGTACTGACGAATCTCCTGGAGATATGATTATCTTTGAAGGTCGTAAATTTAAATCTTACCGTGGTATGGGTTCTGTGGAAGCCATGAATCAAGGTTCAAAAGATCGTTACTTCCAAGATGCAGAAGATGATGTTAAAAAACTAGTGCCTGAAGGAATCGCTGGTCGTGTTCCTTACAAAGGTAAAGTAGAAGAAGTATTGTATCAATTAGTAGGTGGCTTAAAAGCAGGTATGGGATACTGTGGTGCTGGTACTATTGAACAATTGCATGAAGCTAAATTTGTGAAAATTACTGGTGCAGGTGTGAAGGAATCTCACCCACATGATGTAACAATTACAAGAGAAGCTCCAAACTACTCTTCTAAAGGATAGTTTTAAGAAAATATACTTTGAAGGTCAGGTGAAACATCATCTGGCCTTTTTTTATGCTGATGATTTCTCAATAACATTTAATTTAATGAGAGTATTCTAATAAATTAAACAATTGCTATAAATAGAATCATTTTTTGATTTAAATTGCAACATCAATAATTAAAGTAAGTATTATGGTAGCTACCCCACTAGCAGAACGTATGCGTCCAAGATCCATTCAAGAAGTGGCTGGTCAAAAACATTTATTAGGTCCTGAAGGAGTATTTACAAGAATGGTTGAAAGTAAAACTATACCTTCAATGATTTTATGGGGACCTCCTGGCGTTGGGAAAACCACTTTAGCTAGACTTTTGGCAGAATCAACCAAAAGACCTTTTAAAACATTAAGTGCTGTAAGTGCAGGGGTAAAAGAGGTGAGAGAAGTGATTAAAGAGGCTAGTTTTGCTTACGGTACTATTTTATTTATTGATGAAATACATAGGTTTTCTAAATCTCAACAGGATGCCTTGTTAAATGCGGTAGAAAAGGGTATTGTCACTTTAATTGGCGCTACAACAGAAAATCCTTCTTTTGAAGTTAATTCGGCTTTAATTTCAAGGTCACAAGTTTATGTTTTAGAAAATTTGAAAAAAGAGGATCTTCTTCAACTTGTACATAGAGCATTAAGTCAGGATGTAGTATTAAAAAAGAAGGAAATCAATATTAAGGAACACAAGGCACTTTTAAGATATTCTGGAGGTGATGCGAGACGTTTGATGAACCTTTTAGAATTGTCTGTAGAAGCAGCTAAAAAGAATGAGAAGGATGAACTGTTGATTGATGATGATCTAGTGGCTTTAATTGCACAAGAGAAAGCTGTTCATTATGATAAAAAAGGGGATGCTCATTATGATATTATATCAGCATTTATAAAATCAATAAGAGGTTCAGACCCTAATGCGGCCGTGTATTGGTTAGCTAGAATGATTGAAGGAGGTGAGGACCCTAAATTTATAGCAAGACGTTTAATCATTTCTGCAGCGGAAGATATAGGAAATGCTAACCCAACAGCATTAATTATGGCCAATAATTGTATGCAAGCGGTACATTTTGTAGGTATGCCAGAAGGAAGAATTATCTTATCTCAAACAACAACTTATCTTGCTAGTTCGCCTAAAAGTAATGCAGCATATGCAGCAATAAAAGATGCTCAAAAAATAGTAAAGACAACGGGCGATTTACCTGTACCACTTCATTTAAGAAATGCAGCAACGTCCTTAATGAAAGAATTAGGTTATTCAGAGTCATATATATATCCTCATAATGACCCTCAAGGCTTTCACCCTCAGGAATATATGCCAGAAAGTTTAGAAGGGAAAATAATCTATCAGCCAAAGCAAAACCCAAGAGAACAAGAAATGCTTAATCGACTAAAGAATATGTGGAAGAATAAGTACAATTATTAACTGATGATAAGTCGTATTGTGACACTTGAAGCAGACACCTAATATATAAAAAAGGTCGCAAAAAATTGACTGATTAAAAGTACTTTTTACACTGATATTTATCAATGTTTGTAAAGAAGATTTAATTGATATTGCTAATACATAAAGACAAACACACAGATTAACGATAACATAACAACCATAGACAACAGAAATTATGATTAGCTTTAACAGACGTAAGTTCAATATCTTTGATATTAATGGAACTTTCACACTTCGTAACACCGTAAAAATGCCTTTCTTAGGCATGAATGTGTCGCAAATTTCCGAAGGAATGCCAATTTACAACGCCACAAAAAGAGCTTTAAGTATCGGCTACAGGTATTTTGATTGTGCCACAAGGTATAACAACATGATTGGCTTTGGAAAGGCACTCAATGAATCTCCAATCGACAGAAGTGATTTATTTATTTCATTAAAAATAGGAGATGATTTTCATGGTTTTAAGTCAACAATCAGCATTTTTAATGAGACACTAAGAAAGTCAAACCTAGAATATATTGATTTACTGCTAATTGAACATCCTTTAGACGAATCAACTGAAGAGACATGGCGTGCTTTAGAACAACTATATGTAGAAAGAAGAGTGCGTGCTATAGGGGTTTGTAATTTCACTACTACACAATTACAAATGCTAATTGATAATGCAGATGTTTTTCCAGTAACTAATCAGATAGAATTCAATCCTCTTGTAATGAACAGAGAAATGTTGGAGTTCTGTGAAAGTACAGGTATTCAATTGATATCTATTGGTGCCTTAAAGCATGGAGAGGTCTTAGAATTAGAAGAAGTGAAAAAATTGGCAAAAAAGTATAATGTAGATGCGTCTCAAATTGCCCTTAGGTGGATTCTTCAAAATGGAGTGGTAACCTTACCTCAAGCAGAAGAAAGAGACCACTTATTGAGAAATTCCGCACTTTTTAATTTTGAATTATCTGAAAAAGATATGAAGTTATTAGATGAAATTTCAGAGAGTGAATTAGTATAATTCTTTGATAAATATAAATTTTAAAGATAAAAAACGATTCAATGTTGTGTTGGGTCGTTTTTTTTACCGTATTTGCTTTATTGTTAATGAATGTATATTTGTTTAGGTAAACATTTTAAACTACTGAAGAACTAATTGATTTTTCTATGCTAATACAAATTGTATGTGTTTCTATTCAGTCTGATCGGGATGAAGAACATCAAGAGCTTGGATATTTATTATCTGATGCACTTCAAGTTTCTTTTAAAGAGATGAAAGAAGTAGATATTGAAACACGTGTTAGCCAAGATCATCATATTCTTTCAGATTCAGATGTAGTTATTTATTTTTTGATGGATAATACTAAATACACAAATGATATTGAAATTGATCCTTTAAAAAGTAATTATAAGCTACTCTTACATGATTTACCCTATGAATATCAACCGGATTCATTAAAAAAAATTCAACCTTATTACTTATCTAAATTTGAGACAAGAATAAATAAAAAGATCACTTTAACTTTACCCATTCAAGAAGGGTATCGTGTGTATTTTTGGTTATTAATCTCTGATTTAGCTTTAGATATTCATGAATACAATGATAGATCAATAAGTAGCCGAGGTCAAAGATATCTTTTCTTAGGAGAGACATCAGATGATTTAAGAATGGAAAGAATTCTACTCAAAAGAGACTTAAAAGCTTATGGGTATAAATTACTTCCTACTTCAAATTATGGTATGGAAACCGAAGAAATATCAAAATCTCAATGGCAAGATCTTCAAAAATCTGAATTATCTATCCATCTAGTAGGTGGAAGGAATGGGACACCTTCTGATAACGATTTATTCTCTATTCAAGAATGGGAAGAAAAAGTGTCAGAAACCTATGTAAAACAGAATGAAAATGCTTTAAAAAAGTTTGTTTGGGTGCCGCCAGCTATTCGTTTTCAAACCGATAAACGTAAGTTTTATGTTGAAAAGCTATTGAAAAATATAGATGAACACGAATTTACCCTAACTTTTAGGACTGATCTTGAGAAGTTCAAATCTATATTACACGGCGAATTAATGGATTCTAGGCATGAAAAAGACTTAGAAGATATTGATGATATGTATAAACGTAAGGTTTATATTATGAATGATAATATAGATAAAGTTAAAGCTGAAGGGCTTAAGCAGAAACTCAATTCTATGGGGTTTGGTGTTTTGAATTTGGATGTTGGACAAGGGGCTAAAATGATGAGAAGGCAGCATCAGAGACATTTACAGTTGTGTAATAGCACAATTATTTATGTTGATGAAGCACCTGAAGCTTGGATTAAAGCAAAGCTTCAGGATAATCTCAGAGCTTCTGGATTAGGTAGAAAAGAACCCTTGAAAATAAAAGCGCTTGTTTGTTCTTCTTTTTCTTTAGCCACTAAATTAACCGAGTTGTTAGAACAAAATGCACTATATCAGTCGGTTGGAGTCTTTACAGATGATGATGTAATGATTTCAGACGATTTAATTAGTTTTTTATCAACTCTTTAATAAGATTTTTTGTATTTTAATAAATAGATTTCTCTAGTTTTCTAATATGAATTCATTTTCATCTACAAATACAGATGCACAAAAACTGATCATTGCAGGACAGTTCAATCCATTTCCAGGATTGAGACCATTCCGCACGGATGAGACTTTTTTGTTTTTTGGTAGGGATGGACAAACAGAAGAAGTACTTTGGAGATTAGAGAAAAATCGATTTGTAGCAGCTCTAGGAGCATCAGGTTCAGGTAAATCATCTTTAATTTATTGTGGATTAATTCCTGCCCTACAAGGTGGGTTTATGGAGAAACAAGGTTCTCATTGGAACGTTTCCTCTTCTCGACCTGGTACAGATCCGATAAAGAACTTAGCGAAAGCGGTATTAGAATCTACTAAAAGTTATCATCAAAAATCTGATGAAGACAAAGAATTACTTTTAAATGTAGCTGTAACCATGCTACTTTCTTCGTCAAAAGGTTTAATAACTTTAGTGGAAAGGCTTCAAGAAGAAGAAGGAGAGAACTTTCTGATTCTTATTGATCAGTTTGAAGAATTATTTAGATTCTCAAGACTTGAATCAGAAGACTTATCAATGGGAATGGCATCTGCTTTTGTAAAACTACTAGTAGAAGCCACCAAACAAGTAAAAGTTCCTATTTATGTAGTCATGACAATGCGTTCAGATTATATTGGGGACTGTGCTCGTTTTCCTGAATTAACTTACTTGATTAATGAGAGTCATTATTTGATTCCACAGATGACTCGAACACAAAAGCAGGAAGCAATTTATGGACCTGCTGCTGTTGGAGGAGCAAAAGTTAGTTCAAGGTTATTACAACGACTATTAAACGATCTTGGTGATACTCAAGACCAGTTACCCATTATGCAACACGCATTAATGAGAACTTGGGAGTATTGGACAGGACATTCGAATATATCAGATGAATTAGATATTCACCATTACGAAGCAATTGGTGGTATGGCAGAAGCTTTATCACAACATGCGGATGAGGCTTATCGAGAATTATCTGAGGAAGAAAAGTTAGTGTGTGAGAAAATTTTCAAGGCACTAACAGAAAAAGGAGAAGATGGTAGAGGAATTCGTCGTCCTACAAAAGTTAAAAACTTAGCCAAAATAGCTGGGACTGAAATTAGTGTTGTAAAAAATATAGTTGATTGTTTTAGAACAAATGGACGTACTTTACTAACCCCTGATCAAACTGTAGAATTAACTGACGAATCTGTAGTTGATATTTCTCATGAATCTTTAATGCGTGTTTGGATACGTTGTAGAGATTGGGTAGATGAGGAATTTGAAGCTGTAAAAATATACAAACGTTTGTCTGAAGCGGCTAGTCTTTACCAACAAGGAAAGGCAGGCTTATGGAGACCTCCAGATTTATACATTGCCATACAATGGAGAGAAAGGTTTAAACCAAACCTAGCTTGGGCTGTTCAATATGAAGCATCATATGAACGAGCAATTACTTTTCTTAAAAATTCTCAAGAGGAATACGAAGAAGAACAAAGGGTAAAAGAAAGGCTCCAAAAACGAATAGTCAAAAGAACAAAAATTATAGCTTTAATTCTTGCTGCAGCAACTATTGGGGCTATTATGCTTGTGATTTTTGCACAAATGAAAGCTAGTGCAGCCGATTCAGCAAAAGAAGAAGCACAAGAATTTGGAGAAAAGGCTAACGAAAATGCAAAAGCAGCTGAGAATGCCTTAAAAAGAGCAGAGGAAGAACAAAGAAAAGCCGAAGCAGCTGCCAAAGAAGCACAGAAACAAACTTTAATTGCTCAATCGGCATTGGACTCTGCTGAGTTCCAGAAAAATTTAGCCTTAGAACAAACAAGGTTAGCCTTGTTAGCACAATTAGAGGCAGAAAATCAAAGAGTAAATGCGGAGAATGCCAAAGAAGAAGCTTTGGCAAGTGCACAATTAGCAGAAGAAAGAACTAGAGAAGCAGAGATACAAAAACTCAATGCGAATGCAGCAAAAGCATCAGCTGATACTTTGCGTTTCCTTTCAATTGCACAAGCATTGGCCGTAAAATCATTACAGTTAAAAGCGTCAGATCAAAAAGCGTTATTAGCTTCTCAAGCCAATGCATTCAATGATCAATATAAAGGGTTGAATCCTCATCCAGATGTATTCCAAGGTTTATATCAGGCAATTAAAGGTTTTAAAGGTGAAAACTTTAATCTAATGAAAGGTCATGAGGATTATGTTAGAACACTGTTTTATGATCAATCTCAAAATACTTTATTCTCTGCTGGATCTGATGGAGCAATTAGATCTTGGAAAGATGGTGAGTTAGAATCAACCATTGTATCGGATAATAACGGGGTAATCCGTGGTTTAATTATATCAAAATCAAAAGCAAGAGCGGCCATTTATTCTGAAAACGGCACGGTTAGGATTTTCTCTTATCCAGAATTTAAAGAATTGAAAAAGGTAAAAGTAAGCAAAGGTCAGCTTTGGGCAGGATCATTTGATCAATATGGAGATCGATTGTTTGTGAGTGGACAGAGCCAGAAAATTTATACTATTGATACCGAATCTTACGCTCTTTCAGAATTGAAATCATCCACTTCAAAAATTACCTCAATGCATACTTCGAATTTAGATGGCTCTTTATGGGTGACAAAATATTCTGGCGAAGTATCTAAATATTGTTTGGATGGCAGTTGTGATGAAACCGTAGTTTATGGTGGGAAAAATATTGCAGGTACGGCCTTAGCATTCTCAGAGGATGGGAAGACCATTGCATTAGGTTTTGAAGATGGTAAACTTATTCTATGGGATAGAATAAAAGGGGTTGAAATTGATAACCTTCAAGGCCATGATACTAAGGTGACCAGTCTTAAGTTTGATGAAGACAAACATCGTTTAGTAAGTACTAGTTTAGATGGATCAGCACGTATTTGGAATGTTGAACATGGAAGAACAAACGAATCTCCAATTATATTAAATGATTTAGGAGCTTGGGCCTCTGAAGCAACATTTGCACAACATGGTAACTTGTTATATGTCGGAACTTCCGGACATGACTTAAGAAGATATGAATTAGATATCCCTACAATGTCGGCAAATGTTTGTGAATTAATGCCTAGAAAAGAAATGACAGATAAAGAATGGGTGAGGTATGTAGGAGAAGGCATTGAAAACAGAAATGTTTGTAATGGAGAAACTCTTGACCAATAAAACTATTGTCTGATTAACTATCAAAATAACTATTTATTATGCGGTTTCAATTCAATTGGAAATGCAATTTTTTGCTATTCATCTTATTTTTTACACTTGGAAGCCTTCATGCTCAAGAATGTGAAGAAGCCTTTAATAAGGCAAATACCTTTTACAATGAAGGTAAACTTTTACAAGTGCCTACTATTTTACAAAATTGTATTGATAGTAAATTTGAATCCTCATCTAAACAATTGAGTGCCAGAAGACTTGTAATTCTTTCTTATTTATATTCAGATAGGATTGATGAAGCTGAAATGGCAATGATGGATTTATTACGAGAAAATGCAGAATATAAACCAACTTCATCTGACCCAGCAGAATTAAGAAATCTGTGGAAAAAATTTAGAACCAGACCAATTATGTCATTGGGTATTTTTGGTGGGGCTACATATAACCAAGCCAATGTTAAACAAACGTTTGGAGTGGGACCGGAAGTCAATCATCAAGATGTAGAATATAAATCAGCTCTTAATTTTAAGGTTGGTGTTTCATTTAATTATTTTTTAAGTCACCATCTACAAATTAATGCTTCACCTAATTATGAAAGTGTTGCTTTTGAAACAGTTGAAAGACCTCTAAACTATTCCACATCTACATTAAAAGAAACACAAAATTATTTTGATATACCTTTAACATTGAGATTTGTTATTCTCCCTAATAAGAAAATGAAACCATTTATTGGATTTGGAGGAAGTGCAAAATTATTATTGAATTCGTCTATTGAAGGTATAATGGATTATGATAATGATGAAATCGCAGATATTGAAGCAACGCCCATCGATATAACTTCACAAAGAAAAGCATTGATGTATGGAGGTCTTTTACAAGCTGGGTTTTATTTGAAAACGCGTTATTCTCATTGGACTGTGATGGCTTCTTATTATTATGCTTTACAGAACTTCAACCTTCCTAATCAAAGATATAGCAATAATGAATTGATCTTTAGTTATGGATATGTTGATAACGATGTTAGAATGGATGTACTTACTTTAACTGTTGGTATTGCCATTGATTTTTACAAACCAAAAATTTATAGAAAATATAGATCACTTGATTAAAATGAATAGATATATCATATATATTTTCACAGTATTTATTTTGGCCTGTGAAAATGAAGAAACTTATGAAATTGGAGACACTTATATTAAATTCTTTCAGACAGAAGGAATGGAACAGGGAGTGGATTTTTTAATTGATGACAATGGAATTTTACTTTTAGGAAATACAGATAATGCTACTTTAAACTCTTCTATGCTTCTTATTTATACAGATCTAGAAGGGAATGAAATATGGCAGCAAAATCTAGAAGCCGGCGACAATGAAGGTAAGGAAATTACAGACAATGCAGTTGGTATTGCTAAGCTTAATAATGGCGAACTGGTAATTTTAGGAAACCGTCAAGAAGATGGGGTAAACAAAGGACTACTTATTAAAGTCAATTTAAGTAATCCAGAATCCTTTACCTATAAAGAAGTTACTCCCACTACCGTCACAGTAAATCAAGTACATTTTAATGATATTGAAGCTACTTCTGACGATGGTTTTATTATCATTGGAGAGGTTCGAAATTTTGAAAACGTAGATACATCAATACCAAATTCTGATTGGAATATGATCAGTATTAAATATGATGTAGGTATGAACCTATCATTAGAAAGAGTGAATGGTTTTTTAAATAATTCAGATGATTTTGGTAATTCTATTGTAGAGGGGCCTAATCAGAATTATTACTTATTTGGATCTGTAACCGTAGAGAAAGTGATTAATGGAAATTCAGAATTTATTTCTGATGTGAGAACCGTTAGAGTGAATTCTTTCTTAGATCCAGTGTGGGATAAAAAGCCTGAGTCTAATTTCAATGATTATGGAAAGAAGATCCTCAATTATGCCAATACTAGATTTGTGTTGGGTGAACAACATAAATCGGAAACAAATTCAAATATTTTAGTCACAGAACTTGATGACAATGGTAACCCAGGGTCGATTTATTTTTTTGGAAGTGAAAAAGAAGAAACTGCTGGAGATATGTACGTAACTCCTGAAGGAATATTCATTACTGGAGCTAGTAATTTTGGGAACAACACTTTTGATATTTACATCATGAAGATCACACCAAATGGGGAGTTGTTGTGGGAGAAGAGATTTGGCTTTGAAGGCGATGATTATGGTGAAAAGATTTATGTTCAATCCAATGGTGATATTCTAGTTGTGGGTTCTGCTATTTTTGGTAACCTATCAAAGATTTGTCTTATAAAAACAGATAAGGATGGCAACTTATCTAAATTAGTGGATAATTCAGAAAAAGAATAAAATTGGATTTTTCATACATACTAACCCTTAGAAAAATGTTGTTTTCTATAACTTATTAAAGAAACTTACGTAAATTATTAAAAGTTAATAAAGTTTAATAAGTTTGATTGATCTATACTTGTAATTAATTCAAACTAAACTTTTCTATTCTTACTGCTACTACTCACATGAATAACATCTACTCCCTAACAAGAATCAGACTATTGATATTGTTTTCTTTATTTTTGATCAATAGCCAGATTTTTGCTCAAACAGTTTCGACTTTTACGGTTAAACCTGGAGGAGCTACAACTACAAATAGTGCAGTTCTTGCCTATCATTTAACAGGTACTTTGTTAGACACAAGTATGGGTACATTTTCCATGGATAAAGATGGAGGTGATGCAACTACTAGTTGTGAATTTTATAATGTTTCAGATGGAGGGACAGGTTATTACATTTATGTAGCATTAGGAGACTCTTACGAAGATGGAGCTCTGTATACTTTAAATTATACACAATCAAGTTTAAACACGAATGCGACAGATATCATTACAATTGATGAATCGGCATCAAATCTAACGCCAGTCACTGTACCAGTATTATCAAGCTCTTCAGATAGTGGTTATTCTAATTCGGATGGAATTACAAGTGCCAATAGCTTAGTATTTTCTGTAACCGCTACATCAGGTGAAACAGTTTATGTAAAAAATGGTAAGACTACTATTGCTTCCACGATATCAACAGGGTCTGATAATATTATTACATCTTCTTTGTCAGAGGGGACATATTATCTTTATGCCTACTCAGTAGATGCAAGTGGGAATATTTCCTATACATCAACACCACAAAAAGTGAGAATTGATAATGATGACCCTGATATTTCCTCTACTACAATTGATTGGGTAGCAACATCTATCAATGATACAGGTTCATCTACTTCAGATAAAATAACCAATAATGTTACACCTCAGGTAACAATAAATAGTATCCCGACTTCTGACGTATACAGTGTTGTTGTGAGAAGTAACTATGATGGAGATGTTGGGAATAGAGTAGTTGCGTCAACATCTGAAACAATTACATTATCGACCTTAGTTGAAGGGACACATACTTTAACAGCAGTTTTATTAGATTCTGCAGGAAACGAAAGTGGAGCTACCTCTGATTTTAGTTTGACAATTGATACAACAGCTCCCAATTCACCTTCAATATCTTTGGACCCATCATCAGATACAGGTACTTCAAATAGTGATTTAAAAACAACTGATACTACTCCATCTTTTAATGTTATTTCAGAAGTTGGAACATCAATTACGCTATATACAGGCTTAACATCAAAAGGGGTGGGGATCTCAACTGGTAGCGACATAGTTACCTCTTCAGCTATTACGCCAAGTGCTAATTTTCCTTATCATGCTACTGTTACAGATGCAGCTGGAAATGAATCGAGTAATTCAAATGTTGTCAATGTAGATATATTAGAAGATTTAACAATAGGAACAATTAGTGCTTCTTTGGATGCTGATCCTACTGAAGATACAGGTGTTACGGGCGATGGTATCACAAGTAACCAATTACCACAGTTAAATTTTACAGGACTTACTCTTACCAACAATCCAGTAATTGTAGTGACAAGTGATTTGGATGGGGAGGTACTAAGAGCAACGGTATCAACAGTTAGTACTCAATCAGAAAATATTACTTCAACTTTAAGTGAAGGGACTCATAATCTTACCTACTATTTAGAAGATGAGTATGGAAATCAAGGAGCTTCTCAGGTATTAGTTTTAGAAATTGATAGAACAGCACCAACGCTAACAGCTGTATCAATTGCTTCTAATAATGCTAATACAAGTATTGGTGTTAATAACGATGATGTTACATTAAGCTTTACCTCAGATGAAACTTTGATTACCACTAATATTGTAACACTAGATGCTTCAGCCATCACTCCATCTAATAGTTCTTTAGACTATACCGCTACAAAGACATTAGTTGTAAATGGTATGTCTACTTATTCAGATGTAAGCTTTAGTATTAGTGTTTTAGATGCAGCTGGAAATTCTTCTACTGTTACAACAACAACAGATGGTAGTTTAGTGAAAATTGTACCTCCAATAGTGAATACTATAAATGCACCTGGGACTATAGAATACTGTTCAGGAACAAATACATTTACTATTAATGGAGATGCAGCAACTGGTGGAGATGGTGCAAATTTCACCTATGATTGGGAACGTAATTTTAATGGAGGAATGTTCACTTCACTAAGTTTTAGTGGGGAAGACTATACGGAAAATGTGTCATTACCTGCTGGTACTTATCAATATAGAAGGCAGGTTAGTAGCGGGGGGGTAACAGTCTCTTCAACTACGGATGTGACTGTTACTATAAATCCAGTTATTTCTAATAATATACTTACAGCACCAGGACAAACACAATATTGTGGCTCAATCACTGGAGGTACTCTAACATTTACCGGAGCTGTGCCAACAGGTGGAGGTGGAGCATTTACTTATCAATGGGAAAAAAGTACTGATAACGGAAGTTCTTGGTCAACTGTGGGGACATCAACAGTAAACTTTACAGAATCCAGTAATATCACAACTAGTGGTACAATTCTGTACAGAAGAATAGTATCGAGTGGACAATGTACAAGTACTTCAAATGAAATATCCATAGAATTAACCCCTTCTGTTGCAGGAACAAACATTACAAATGTTACTAGTGGTACTGTTTGTATAAATGATGCCATTGTTTTAATTGGAGATGGATCTTCAGGAGGTACAGGAGCATATTCTTACCAATGGCAACAAGAACTAAATGGAGGAGGGTATTCGAATATAATGAGTGCTACATCTCAAAGTTATTTTATTAGTAATATTGCTACTGCTGGTAGTTATAATTTTAAAAGAATTACTACTTCAGGAAATTGTATAGTAGAATCAAATGTAGTTTCTGTGAATGTACCTGCAGAACCATCATCTTATGTGACATTACCAAGTACAACCAACTATTCTGATTTACAAAGCACAGCAGTCAATTTGACGATGACAGGATTAGGTAGTTCAAATTTTTATTGTTCTGGACCAGGTGTTGTTAGTAATGGTAACGGTAATTTATCTAATAAATTTATACCAAGTATAGCAGGACAAGGTACTCATACGATTAATTATCATATTCTTTATGGACCTTGTGAAAAAATAGAATCTGTGACCTATACAGTTTATGATGGATCAAGTACATTTAATTTAGATCCTCAATATTGTAGAAATGACCCAACAGTAACTATTCAAGCAATTAACCCTGCTTCATTAACTGGAGGCCCGAGTCAAGGAGATATTACTTATTCAGGAACAGGTGTTGTTGGGGGAGCCACTTTTGACCCTGATGTAGCTTGTGCTGCTTTGGGATTAGGACCAGGCCAAAGTCAGGATGTAGTAGTGACGGGTAGTTACTCCATACTTTCGATAAATTATAGTTTTGATCAATCAGTTACTGTAACAGAAAGTCACACTGCAAAAATTAATATATCTGGTATTAGTTATTGTTTAACAGATCCTGATTTTCAAGTGGATGTTATCTTAGATAATGTTCAGAATACTACATTAGGTACTTTTAGAGTAAATAGTGGCTCATCAAGATCAAATCCAATTACTATACAACCATCTTCTAGTACCCCAGGTTCTTATAATATAGAATATACTTATGCAGATGGGAATGGTTGTAGCGTAACAACAGATACAACAATTACTATTAATCCATTACCTCAAGTAAGTTACGATTATGTAAATCCTACAGATAATGGCGATTTCTGTTTTAATCAATCACCAATTACTTTACAAGGTAAAGTAGGAGGGGTAAATGTGAGTACAGGTACATTTACAGGAAACCCAGGATTAGTTGATAATGGAGATGGTACAGCAACCTTTAATCCAATGTTAGCTGGAGGAGATTTATATGATGGAGATGAAGATTTTATTATCAATTTTGAGTATGTAAACCCAACAACAGGTTGTTCGAATAATGTAGATTCAATTGTTACTGTATATGGGTATGAAGATGTATTTTTAGCAACTAATGCCTCAGGTGATTCTATCTGTTATTCAGAATCTAATGTTACTTTTACAGCAATGTCTGGTCTTACCCAATATATGCCTGGTGGTACTTATACAATAAATACTGGAGGTTTAACGGATAACGGAGATGGTACTGCATCATTTGACCCTTCGGTAGCTGCAGTTGCTGCAGGTGAAACAAGTACAGGTGATTATTCTCAACATATTGTAACATTTGCGTATGTCAATTCATTGGGCTGTACTTACAGTTTTAATGACACAATTTATGTAAAGCCATTACCAATAAAACCATCTTTAGTTTCAACAATACCAGATTATTGTTCAGATGATACTGGCTTAGCAAATATTCAAGTTTCTGGAGAAACAGGGGCGTCTTTTGTTTGGTATTCTGATGAGTTATTAACCTTAGTGGAAAGTACTACTAATATTTTAACTCCTAATGATGCTCCAACTGTTAGTAGTACACGAATTGAGACGTATTATGTTACTCAAACTAGTTTAGAAGGTTGTACAAGTGATACTCTTCAAGTACACATCACCATTTACCCAAAACCTGTCGCCCCAGTATTATCTGTGTCAAATATCACATCTTACTGTTCGGGAGAAACTGTTGGACAAATGTCTGTTCAAAATCCAGGAGTTAATGTGAAATGGTATACATCTACAAATACGGTAACACCTGTCGGTTTAGGTGATGACTTTACGCCAGTGATAAATACGGTAGTTCCTAGGGATACTACGTTTGTTTATTATGTTACCGAAACGACTAATGGCTGTGAGGGACCAGCAACAACTTTAAACATTAGTGTATTTAAATCCCCAGATGCTCCTACATTTAATCCAGTGGCAGAAATATGTTCAGGAGATATGCCTCCATCTTTAAGCGTATCTACTGGTCAAAATGTCAATTGGTATGACGATGCAGCGAAGACTAATCCAGCATTAAATCCATCGTATGCATTAAGTTATACACCATCATTTGATACCAATGTTGTTAATGATTCCATTGTGAGTTTTTATGCAACATCAACTGCTAGTGGTTGTGAAAGTGCAACAGCCCAAGTAGATATAATTATTAGAGCTTTACCGGCAGCACCATCCATAAGTTCAATACCTGTATATTGTGAAGATGAGCCTTTGGCGTCAATCACAGCAACGGGAGAGGTTGGGGCCAGTTATGAATGGTTTTCTGATGAAATTTTAACAGCTTCAGTATCTACTACTCAAACATTTAATCCAATGATTAATGCACCTAGTTACCCAACTTTAGATACATTAAACTATTGGGTAGTTCAGGTTGTAGGAGGTTGTACATCTTTACCAACAAAAGTAGATATCCCAGTATATCCTAGAGCTTCTAAACCAATAGTGGATGATAATTACCATGTGTATTGTTCAGGTGAAACTATTAATCCAGTTAATATTACATCAGGTGTGAATGTGAAGTGGTATAATGAACCTACATTATCAACGGTAATCTCTACTAATACTACATTTACACCAATTGATCCTAATTCATTAGTAGATTACTCACAAGTATATTATGTGACACAAACTGTAAATGGCTGTGAGAGTGATACTACTCAGGTAACTATAATAATTAATAAAACACCAGATGCACCTGTAGTTAATGGTGTATTTGAAATCTGTTCAGGTGGGACATTCAATCAATTAGCAATTACAAATTCGGTTGATAATAATGTGACTTGGTATTCAGATATCGGTTTAACCGCAACCATCGGAAATAATTTAGCTTATACTCCAACAGTAAGTACTACTGTAACAACTGAGACTAGTTATACTTACTATGTGACAGATACTCATTTAGGTTGTGAAGGACCAGCCACTCCTGTGACAGTAACCATTCATCCATTACCCGAATTAACGATGGTTGGTTCATTAGTGGAAGACAGTGTTTATTGTAAAAGTGAAGGGGAGATTGGTGTAAGTGGTTCTCCCACTGGAGGTTTCTTTACATCACCGACAGGGGCATCAATCATTCAAAATAATTCTAATTTCTCAGTTGATGTTGAAGATTCACCATTAGGTGCACATGTGATAAGATATATATACACGAACGAAAATAATTGTCAAGATTCTATTGATTATGCATTCTTAGTAGTTGATGTTCCAGAGGTGAATTTTGGAGCTCAAGTATTGTGTGATAGTAGAGAGGTTGTATTAACAGACTCTACTGTTATCATGGATACTACATCTATCGTTAGGTGGGTTTATGATTTTGGAGATGAAGGATCACACACTATTACAGATCCAGTTTTAGCACAATCTTATACTCATCAGTTTGCAACATCAGGAGAGAAAAATGTTTCTCTTACCATATTTACAAGTCAAGGTTGTTCGAATATATCAATATCTAAAAATGTATTTATTGGCTCACCTCCAACAGTTGATTTTAACTGGATGGTGTCAGAATTTGGGGCAAATATGGTTTTTGAAGATCTCTCTTCACCAGCAGAAAGGGATTCCATCTTTAGTTGGAATTGGGATTTTGGTGATGGAAATTCCCAATCTATTATGGCAGATTTGAATGACTTAACCATGAAGGGGAGTACTTCATATCAATACGCAAACCCTGGTAAATACAATGTGGTACTAAGTGTAAACACTGTAAAGGGATGTTCACAGATTCTTACGAAAGAAGTTTATGTTCTTCCAAGAGTATTTTTAACTTCAGCTGATGATGAATATGATGAAAACTTCGACTTAGATGACGGCGATTGGATTCAAGTAGGGGTTTTAAGTTCATGGGAATATGGCCTTGCGGCTGGAGAACGGTTAATATCTGCATCAAATGCTTGGGTAACCGATCTTACCTCTAATTATAATATTCTAGAAGAATCATACTTAAATACCCCATCATTTGATATTTCTGGATTAGATCGTCCAATGTTAACCTTTGATATGCAATTGGATTGTGAAACAGGTACAGATGGTGTTGTTTTACAATATTCTATTGATTCTGGACAAACATGGCAAGTATTAGGTAATACCAATGATCCTATCAATTGGTATAATAGTAATAATATACGTTCTAACCCAGGTAGACAAGTGTCTTCTCAAGAACAACCTGACCCAGTAGGATGGACAGGTTCTACAGAAGCGGAAGGAGGTATTTTTAGAGAGTCAAAATCTATACGTCATAGCTTAGACCAATTTAGAGGAGACGAAAGGGAGCATTTAAGATTCAGGTTTGCCTTCAAATCGAATTCAGACTTAGAAGATGAAGGTGTCCTTATTGATAATTTCTGGATAGGAAATAGAAGGAAATCGGTAATTTTAGAATCGATGACCAATGCAGGAGAGGCTTCTGTAAATAATAATATGTATCGATTAGATAGTGTGATAAACGATGAGTTTAGCTCTGATGTAATATCTATTAATTATCATATTCAACAAGATGGTCGATCAGATTCTCTTAATTTAGATAACCCAGAACCTCCAAGTGGACGTACTTTCCAATATGGTATTTCTGATGCACCAACAACTATTGTAGATGGTAATGCTTTCAAAGGTTTTACATTTGACCTTATCAATAATAAGAATTATGTCCAACCAATTATGTCGAGAATTCTTCTAGATCCTGAGTTTGATATATCATTACAATTACCAAATGTTGGAGAAGCAGATGAAATCCAAATTACGATCACTGCTAATAATAATTTTACAGCAGAAGAAACAGAAGTGATAGTACATTTAATTACTATCGAAAGAGAAATTAACGGCATAGAAGTATCTGAAGGATTATATACACATAAAAATGTGATGAAATCTATGTCACCTGCACCTGGTGCAGAAGGGACTAATTTCTTTGGCCGTTCTTGGACAAAAGGCAGTTCTGAAACATTTACGGTGCAATGGGATAACCCTCAAGTATATGATACTTCTCAAGCGGAAGTCATTGCCTTGGTGCAAAACAATATTACCAAAGAAATTTATCAAGCGATTAGAGTACCTGTCAGTCATCTAGTTTCTACAGACCCTTCTGATGTAACATCTATTGATTATGAACAATTGGTTTGGTCATTGTATCCCAACCCAGCTTCAGAAACGGTAAATATTACTGCTCCTAAAGAAATAATGAATTGTGAGTGGGTATTAACCAATTTAGAAGGGCGGAAAATTTCAGAAGGTGTATTCTCAGGTATTAAATATAAAATTGATGTGGACGATCTGCCTTCTGGAGTCTATATTCTAAGACATAGTCAAGATGGTAATGTTATTGGAAATCCAATCAAATTTGTTGTAGGACACTAGATTATCATTTGATATAAATAATCATTTAAATATTCCACAAGGGTACTTTGTTATAATCATGTATCTTTGTGGAAATTTGATTTTATAATGACAGCAATATTAACAGCAGAACAAATAAAGCTTCAAAAGCGTCTTCACAAAAACGTTTGGAAAGCAATAGATGATTACCATTTGATAGAAAATGGTGATAAAGTAATGGTATGTCTTTCTGGAGGTAAGGATAGTTATGCAATGTTAGAGATTTTACTTCATATACAATCCACAAAAAAATATGACTTTGAGATTATCGCTGTAAATTTAGATCAAAAACAGCCTGGTTTTCCAGAACATATCTTGCCCGAATACCTTGAAAACAAAGGGGTGAATTATAAAATTCTAAATAAAGACACTTATTCTATTGTCACTGAAAAGTTAGAAGAGGGAAAAACAATGTGTTCTTTGTGTTCAAGATTAAGAAGAGGTACCTTATATACAGCCGCAGAAGAATTAGGTGTTACAAAAATAGCTTTAGGGCATCATAGAGATGATATTATTGAGACTTTTTTATTGAATATGTTCTTTAGTGGTAAATTAGAAGCAATGCCGCCTATTTACAAGACAGATGATCAAAAACATATCGTTATACGACCATTAGCTTATTGTAAAGAAAAAGATATTGAAGAATACGCTCAGTTAAAAGAATTTCCTATTATCCCGTGTAATTTATGTGGTTCTCAACCAAAACTACAAAGGCAAATGATTAAGCAGATGCTGAAAGATTGGGAAAAGGATTACCCAGATAGGTCTGAAGTGATTTTTAATTCAATAAAAAATGTATCACCCTCTCATCTTATGGATAAAGAATTGTACGATTATCAATTGTTTAAGATGATTGAGCCAGCAATAAAAAATTAAAAAAACGATTAGGTGTCTTCGGACACCTTTTTTTATGTTTAAATTTGAAGTGATACGCAGAATCTTTGATTCTATTTTTTAAAAAGGTTATTTTTAATAGAGTATGACAATAGAATTTATTCATACTAACTAATCTTACCCTAAAAGAAAATCTATATGAGTGAAATATGGCACATGGATAATTTTGATCTTTATTCAATATTATGCCCTTCAAAAATCAAAGATTACTTTAAAACCAATGGCCTTTCTTTTAAAAAAGGGGATGTAATTTACTTTCCAGAAGATGATGAGCAAAAAATATACTTGGTAAGTAAAGGCAAAGTAAAGCTTTGTAATTACAATCAGGATGGGGAAGAGGTGGTGAAATTAATCCTATCTAAAGGAGAGATTTTTGGAGAGAAGACTTTATTAGGGCAAGCTAAAAGAGAAGAATATGCCATAGCAGAAGGAGATGTTACATACTTATGTCTCTTATCTATTGATAAGATGAGGAACCTAATGAGAGATAATGAACAGTTTGGTTTGTTTATTTATAAATTGATAGGCTTAAGAGTAAAAAAAATTGAAAGAAGGTTAGAGATTTTAGTGTGTAAAGATGCAGAGGAACGCTTGTTAGAATTTATCAAAGATCTATTTGATGATAATTTTAATGAAAATGAAACGATAAAACATCCCTATTCTCAAAATGATATTGCTAAATTGATAGGGACTTCTAGAGAAACAGTTTCAAAGCAAATGAGTAAGTATAAAAAGCAAGGTTGGATTGATTATACTAGAACTTCGATAACACTAAAAAATAAAAAAGCTTTAATTTCTGCAATGGACTAAAAATACACTATAATTTTATAATTTTAAGAAGTGAATTATTCGTAAATAAAATGTATAAAATACAATTTTTAAACAAGTAGACTATACGTTTCAAATATAACAACCTTGATATATTTTGTCATAATATTCAATTCTAATGCGAAATATTCATTAAGATGTGGTATTTATTAATGATTTATTAAAAAATACTCTTATATTTGAGAGTGTTGTGAAAAGGAGATTTAGGAGGAAAAGACAAAACAAATAGAATAGATAGTAATTATTATTCTGAGGAAATTCAACAAAAAGTTGCTATAGCTAACAACAAACCTCCAAAGTCCAAACTAATATCGAAAATCGGAAGACGCTTTATTTATGGAACACAGATTAACGGCCTTTAAGGATAATTGTGGTTTTGGTATGATCGCCAACTACAAGAACCAGCCCTCAAGGCAAATGACTTTAGACGCTATTGAAGCCCTTTCTCGTATGATCCACCGTGGTGCAATTGCTGCAGATGGTGTCAGTGGAGATGGTTCCGGCTTCTTATTTTCTATGCCAGATCGCTTTATGCGAAAAGAGGCTGAAATGAATGGAATTGATTTGCCGCAACGTTATGCAGTGGCAATGATGTTTTTGACAGATCCAACAAAACAAAAAGAAGTATTTTCAGAGTATTGTGAAAAGAATGACTTAAAAGTCCTTTTTACAAGAAAAGTACCTTTAAATACTGAAGTGTTGGGTAAACAAGCTTTTGAATTACTACCTGAAATTGTACAGGCATTTGTAGTTCCTAATGCTTTAATGTCAACAAAACGTTTCTCAGCTTTACTTTATTTAACGAGAAAAGAAGTAGAACACGCTTTGAAAGAGGATGAAGGTTTTTATATTCCTTCTTTTTCTGAAAAAGTAGTTTCATATAAAGGTTTGGTAATGCCTACGCATATCAAAGAACTTTTTGTTGATTTACAACAAGAGGAATTTGAAGTGTCTTTTGCGGTATTCCATCAACGTTTCTCAACAAACACCCTTCCTCAATGGAGATTGGCTCAGCCGTTTAGAACATTAGCTCATAACGGTGAGATTAATTCCATTCAAGCCAACAGATTCAACTTCTCAATTAAAGAAGAAGTACTAAAATCTGATGTTTTCACAGAAGAAGAATTAGATAGAATATTCCCAATTTTAGTTCCTGGAGGTTCAGATTCAGCATCATTAGATAATGCATTTGAATTTTTGGTAACGGCAGGGATGGACTTTTTCCAAGCAGCTAGATCATTAGTTCCTGCGCCTTGGCAAAACGTTCCTAATTTAGATGCTCAACTAAGATCATTCTATGAATATGCAGCAAGTAACTTTGAAGCATGGGATGGACCAGCCGCTTTAAACCTTTGTGATGGACGTCACCTTGGTTGTGTGTTGGATAGAAATGGTTTAAGACCTGCAAAATATATTATCACTAATGATAATAGAATTGTTATTAGTTCTGAGTACGGTGTAATTGATCTTGAAGAAGATAATATCAGAGAGCAAGGTAAATTGCAATCTGGCCAAATGATTGGTATAGATCTTCGTTATGGAACAATTTTAAAGCACGATGAAATCAATACTTACTTAAAGGATGCACGTCCTTGGGGTAAATGGATTCACGAAAACAGTGCGTACTTAATGGAGCACGTAGATAAGAATTTCTTGTCTATGAGTGATTATAGATATGACGATGTTGTTGATAAACAACGTTACCATAACTTTACCAATGAAGTTCTTGAAGGTGTTATTCGTCCTATGATAGAGACGGGTAAAGAAGATACAGGTTCAATGGGTGATGATACACCACTTGCTTGTTTCTCAAATGTTCAAAGAAACTTCACAGACTTCTTCCGTCAGAAATTTGCTCAAGTTACCAACCCACCAATTGATCCATTAAGAGAGAAAATGGTGATGTCAACTGCGGTTACTTTCGGTAGAAACAATAACGTTTTAATTGATGGAGCAATGAATGCTCACCGATTAAAATCAATGTCGCCAATATTATCATATGAACACTACGATGTACTGAGAAGATTTGGTACAGAAGGAGATTCGTTATATGATTATCAATATAATTCAAAAATATTCAACACAGCCTTTACTGTAGATTTAGAAAAATCTCTACATCGTTTAGGTGAAGAAGTAGAAAAGTCTGTAAGAGACGAAGATACTGCAATTGTTATTTTAGATGATAGACAATTATCTAATTCTCAGTTGTTGATCCCAATGCCAATGGCAGTAGGTTACATTAGTAATTATTTAGCTGATAAAGGTCTGAGATCTCAAGTATCAATCGTTGCAGTTACAGGTGAGGTGTATGACTCCCACTCAGCAGCCGTTCTATTAGCTACCGGAGCAACAGGTATTTATCCATACTTATTATTCGGTACAGCACTTCAAGTAGCAGAAAACTTAGGTGCAGATTCTTACATGACTCGTAAAAAATCTTTAATTAGAGTTCAAAAGGCTTTAAATGCAGGTTTATTAAAGATCATGTCTAAAATGGGTATTGCAACTATCGAATCTTATCAAAATTCATCATTATTTGATGTGATTGGATTAAGCAATGCCATTGTAGGTCAATGTTTCCGTAGAAGTGAAGCATTGATTCCTGGTCTTGATTTCGCAGATATCGAAGAAAGATTGAATGCTTATCATAAATCAGCATACAAAACAAGATATATCAAAAAGATGTATCCTTTGGAAGTAGGTTCATTCTACAAGTATGCTGAAGGTGGTGAGTATCATGATTTTGCTCCAACTGTTGCTAAAAGCTTAAGAAAGTTTGCTGTTACAGGTAGAGCAGAAGATTATGCAGATTTGAGAGATCAAGTAAATAATAGAGGTTTACGTATGATTCGTGACTTCTTTGAATTTAAATCTGAACGTAAGCCAATTGATATCTCTAAAGTAGAGCCAATTGAATCAATTACTAAAAGATTTACTTCTGCAGCGATGTCTTTAGGTTCTATTTCACCTGAAGCACACGAAGCACTTGCTCAAGCAATGAACACTATTGGTGGTCAATCGAACTCAGGCGAGGGTGGAGAAGATCCATCTCGTTTCAATACCATCAAAAACTCTAAGATCAAGCAAGTAGCATCAGGTAGATTTGGTGTAACGCCACACTATTTGAGAAATGCAGAAGAGATTCAGATCAAAGTAGCTCAAGGTGCAAAACCAGGTGAAGGTGGTCAGCTTCCAGGATCAAAAGTAACATCATTGATTGCAGAATTAAGATGTACAATTCCTGGTGTGACATTAATCTCACCTCCACCACACCACGATATTTATTCTATTGAGGATTTAGCTCAGTTAATTTATGACTTGAAGCAAGTGAATCCTAAGGCTAGAATTTGTGTTAAGTTAGTATCTACAGCAGGTGTAGGTACAATTGCAGTGGGTGTTGCAAAAGCATATGCAGATAAAATTATTATCTCAGGTGCTGATGGTGGTACTGGTGCAGCTCAATTAGGTTCAATTAAATTCGCAGGTAACCCTTGGGAATTAGGCTTGGCAGAAGCACACAATGCTTTAAAAGTTAATGGACTTAGAGATTTTGTAGAAGTACAAACTGATGGTGGTTTAAAAACAGGTTTAGACCTTGTAAAAGCCTCAATCATCGGTGCAGAAAGTTTTGCATTTGGTACTTCTTTATTGACAACTATTGGTTGTAAAATCTTAAGAGTTTGTCATTTAAATAAATGTTCTGTAGGTATTGCAACTCAGTCTGAACAATTGAGAGCATACTATATGGGTACTGTGAAAGGGGTGGTAAATTACTTACAAGCTATGGCTCAGGAAGTAAGAGAAATCCTTGCAGAACTTGGTTACGAGACATTAGATGAAGTGATTGGTAAAACTCACTTGTTAAAAGTGGTTGACAATGATTTTGCGAAGAAGTTCGACTTCAAAGACGTATTATATTACGCTGAAGGAAAAAATATCAGAGAGAAAGCATCTAACGATCCTTTTGATCCAAATGAATTTGAAAAAGATATTTTAGAAGAACTAATGCCTGTAATTAAAGGCCCACATTATAGAACAGTTCTTGAAAAAGATATAGTAAACACTAACCGTAGTTTCGGTGCTAGAATTTCTGGACAAATTGCTGAATTCCATGGTAAAAAAGGATTGCCAAAAGAATTAATCACGATTAATCTTAATGGTACAGCAGGTCAGTCATTCGGATGTTTATTGAGCCACGGTATGTTACTTTCTTTAAAAGGTACTGGTAACGACTATGTTGGTAAAGGTATGAGTGGTGGACACATCATTATTACTCCAAAAGACGGTGCAACAGAAGGAAGAAGCTTAGCAGGTAACACATGTTTATACGGTGCTACTGGAGGTAAACTTTTTGTTAGAGGTCAAGTAGGGGAACGTTTTGCTGTAAGAAACTCTGGAGCTTTAGCAGTTGTTGAAGGTACAGGAGATCACCCTTGTGAATATATGACAGGTGGTACAGTAGTTATTCTTGGTAAAACAGGAAATAACTTCGGTGCAGGTATGACAGGTGGTGTTGCATTTGTTTATGACAAAGACAGCTCATTTATAGATAAAATGAACCAAGAGTTGATTAAAGCAACTCGTATTGACACAGATGAAGGAGATGAAGGTAGATTCTACCTACAAAGAATTCTTCGTAGTTACTTGTTTAGAACAGGTTCTACTAAAGCGAAGCATATTCTTGATCACTTCCGTGAAGAGGTTCGTTACTTCTATATGGTAACATCTAAAGACATGAAATCTCCATTAAACCCAATGGAGGGTAATTAATAGATTATCGAGAAGGAGTAGACCTCCTTCTCGAGATATAATCAATACCTTACCAAAAAGAAATTATTATGTACGAGTTCACTAAAATAGAACGAATTACACCTACACTTCGTCCTGCGGATGAAAGAGTAGGAAATTTTAATGAAATAAATGAGGTATATACTACCTCAGAAACTGCTTCTCAAGCATCTAGATGTGTTCAATGTGGTAACCCTTATTGTTCTTCAGTAGGTTGTCCATTGAGTAACTACATCCCTCAGTGGTTAAGATTTATTGCTGAGAAAGATTTAGAGCAAGCGTTTAAAATATCGAACGAAAGTTCACCATTCCCTGAAATCTTGGGTCGTATTTGTCCACAGGACCGTCTTTGTGAAGGTGCTTGTACATTAAACGATGGTAATGAAGAAGAAACAATTGGAGCAATTACAATTGGATCTATTGAAGTAGCGATTTCAGAGAAAGGCTTTAAAAAGGGTTTCAAACCTGAATTTGCTGATAAGATGACAGGTAAAACTGTTGCTATCGTAGGTTCTGGCCCTGCAGGTCTTAGCTGTGCTACTTTCTTATTAAGAGCAGGTGTTAAGCCAGTAGTATTTGATAAAGCAGATAAAGCTGGTGGTCTTTTAACTTACGGTATTCCTGGTTTTAAACTAGAAAAAGAAGCAGTAGAACGTAGAGTTGAATTGCTGAAAGAAGCTGGAATGGAGTTAAATTTAGGTGTGGATATCGGACACGATATTACTCTAGATGAGTTGAGAAAAAACTATGATGCCGTATTCTTAGGAGTAGGTGCTATGGCAGGTAGATCATTAGATGATGAGGTATACAATACTGATAACATCTATATGGCTGTTCCTTTCTTGACTAACATTCAAAAGAAAATTGGAGACAAGCAGTTCGATAAGAAATATGATGTTGAAGGTAAGCGTATAGTTGTTATTGGTGGTGGAGATACTGCTATGGACTGTGTGAGAACTTCAATTCGTGAAAAGGCTGCTAAAGTAACTTGTTTCTACCGTCGTGATGAAGAAAACATGCCGGGTTCTAGAAAAGAAGTTAGAGCTGCAAAAGACGAAGGGGTTGAATTTAATTTCTTGAAATCTCCAAAATCTTTCGTAGCAGATGATAATGGAAATGTATACGGAGCTAAATTCGTAGATATGAAATTATCAGAGCCAGATGCGTCAGGTCGTCAAGCAGTAAGCGAAATTGCTGGATCTGAAGCTATTGTTGAGGCTGATATTTTTATTCTTGCATTAGGTTTCAATAATGAAAAATTGAAGTGGATTACCGATGCAGGAGTGGAGACTGACAAGTGGGGAGCTGTAAAAACAGATGCTAAAGGAATGACTTCTTTAGAGAATGTTTATGCAGGTGGAGATAGCGTAAGAGGTGCAGATTTAGTAGTAACTGCAGCACTTGATGGTAGAGAAGCTGCCATGTCAATTTTAGAATCGATTTTCGATGAAAAACCTGCTTCTGTTTAATTAAACGGATTTAGGTTGATATTATGACCCACTGAGAAAAGCGTCTCTCAGTGGGTTTCTTTTTTTTAGAATATGATGTAGGATATGATCAATTCTGAAATGGATAAAATGAGGATGATAAAAAAGTGAAACCCAAAAGCAATTTGAGCTTTAATTATCGTTTTTAACCAGGATTGACCATAAAAGTTTTTAAGCATAAAATAGATACTAACAATAGTATATAAGAAAATAACAACATTCACCTGAGTGATAAATTCACCTTTGAAAAAGTACCCAAGCATCAACATTACTGTAAACCAGAATAATGAAAAGGCATGAAGGTGAGTAGATAAAATAAGATGTTGAATATATAAATTATCTGTATTTTTCTTTCTGATATAAAGCAGTTTTAAGAATAAAGCAAATAGTGGTACCAATAACATAAATGCTATAGAAAGGTTACTTAAGGCTGCATTAACAAACGACTTTCCATTATCATCAAATACATGCTTACCCTGTTCAATCACTTTTGATTCAAACCAAGAATTTATTCCAAGTGAATCTCTAATATATTCAGATGAAATATCATCTTTATTTTTATATGCATTAATGATTTTTCTGAATTTTGGTTTAGAATCGGTGATATCTGAAGCGTCAAAATTAATATCAATATCATCTTGTTTATTCTTATTTTGATCAATTTCAGCTTTTATACTTTTGTTTAAAGCTAAATCGATAGAATCAACAGCAGCAGTCAAATTATTGTTTTTGGATATTGTAATGTCATCAGGGTTAATGATTAAATGGTTCATTACAAAAAAGAAAATGACAGAGGAAATAAAATATATTCTGAAAGGTTGTACATATCTAATTCTTTTTCCCTTTAAGTATTCTTTGGTGAGTTTAGAAGGATTGAATAAAAAAGGTAGTATTGTATGTAGAAGTCTTGAGTCCCAATTAATAAATTCTTCCGCAAATTCTTTTATTAATATTGAAAAGCTAACATTGTAATCTACTCGACTTTGACCACAATTGGGACAATACCTTTTGTCGTCATCAATAGGGTAGTTACAATTTTTACATTCACCTTTTTCAAGAATAATGTTTGTTTTTGAAGTCATTTGAATAGTTTTAAATAAATATGGTTGTCAAAAAATAAGAAGATAAAAAAAGTCCTCCAATTTATGGAGGACTTAATTTCAATCTTTATATTATTAGAGACGTTTGAAGATCTTTTTAATATCTTCTCTTGTCCATTTTTCTTCCCAATCAAGACCGATCGCATGATTCCACATGTGAGGTAGGTTGTAAGAAACCTCTACCATAGCGTCGATTGTTTCTTCAGACCATTCTTTAGATAATCCTTGAGGTAAATCTACTTTATGTGTCTCAATCATAGTTTTAAATTCATCTACAGCTTCGCCATAGAATTCTTTTAGATGATTGAAAGCAATACAGTTAGCAAAACCATGACGCATTCCTAAGATTTTAGATAAACCGTAAGAAATAGCATGACATGCACCTACTTCAGAGTAAGTAAGAGAAAGACCTCCAAATAAAGAAGCAATCATTAATTTCTCATCGTTCTCTAAAGTTTGACCTGCATCATCACCTAAATATATTTCACGACAAAGAGCTAAAGCTTGGTCTCCATATGCTTTTGAATAAGCATTGAAATATAAACCACTTTCAGCTTCAATACAATGAATATAACAGTCCATACCAGTATAGAACCATTGGTTTCTATCAACAGTAGCTAATAATTCAGGATCAAGAACTGCTTGATTAAATACAGTCCAATCACATTTTAAGCCAAGCTTTTTAACAGGACCTGTTAAAACTGCTGTCATAGAACATTCAGCACCTGTACCGGCAACAGTAGGAACACCCATGTGGTAGATACCTGGGTTTTTCACAAGGTTTAATCCTTGGTATAACTGAGAAGACCCTTCGTTATTTACCATTAAAGATAAAGCTTTCGCAATATCCATAATAGAACCACCACCGATACCAACGATACCAGCAGGAAGACCCTTGTCTGCAAGGATTTGATCTCTTAATTTATCTACTTGATCTGTAGTTGGCTCATATTGATCGATATCCTCGAAGAATACCATATCACCATCATGAGCAGGAATACGATCTGCAAGATCTTTACCTTCAAAGTATTTATCTACAATAAATACCATGAATTTATCATTCTCTACACGCTTAGGAGCAAGGATGTCATCAATTTGATTGAATGAACCTTTACCGTAAACGATTTTGTCGATATTTTTAAAATTCTTATGCATAAGTCTTACGCTACAACTTTTTTCAATTGAGAAATTAACTGGTCAGCAAAAGCATTGATTTCTTCTTCAGTCCATGTTGCACGGATACCGATAGATAAAAGTCTACCAATGATGTTTTGTGATTTAGGCAATTCAATAGTGTTCCAATCTTGACGATGTTCATAATCATGAATAGCCAATTTGTATGGAGACTTTAATGCCTTTAAATGATCCCATTGATTAATAAAGTGATACATGTTAGTGTACCAATATGCTACTCCTTGAACTTCTTTTGAAGCTTTAAGCGCTAATTCAGGAGTTTCCATAAAGAAGTTTAAGAATGTTGCAGAATCACCTTCTTCATCTGGAAGACAACGGAAAGTAATAAATGGCACTTCCTTACGTAAACGTTCTTTTAGAATAGCTTTATTCTTTTTGTTTTGTTCACGAATCATTTCCAACTTACGCATTTGAGCTACTGCAACAGCAGCATTAAGCTCTCCTAAACGGTAGTTGAAACCCATAATTGGGTGAGGTTCCATACCACGGTTATCACCTACGTGAGAGTGACCATGATCTGAGAACTGACCCATTATTTCATATTTATCAGTGTCGTTTGTAAAACAAACACCACCTTCTCCAGCAGTAGTAATTTTGAAGAAGTCAAAAGATACAGCACCAGCTTCACCAAAAAGGCCAACGTGTTTTCCTTTATAGAAAGCACCTAAAGCTTGTCCAGCATCTTCTAATAATTTAATATTATGTTTATCACAAACTGCTTTAATACCATCCAAGTCAGCAGCAGCACCACACATATGCACTAATAATACAGCCTTAGTTCTCGGTGTAATTGCAGCTTCGATTGAGGCAGCACTTAAGTTTAATGTCTCATCTACTTCAGTAAATACTGGAATAGCACCAGCAAATAATACAGCTTCGATAGGAGCAATAAATGTAAAAGGAGTACAAATAACTTCATCGCCATGTCCGATTCCAGCGGCAGCCATCATACAAGCTACAGCAGCAGATCCAGATGAAACAGCGTGAGCATGTTTTGCACCAGTATAATTTTGGAATAATTCTTCGAATTCTCTAGCTTTCCAATGATCATTTCTTTGATCATCATGATTGTATCTAAAAAGCATTCCGGACTCTAAAACGTCCATTACTTCTTTTCTTTCTTCATCACCAAAATATTCCGTTCCTGGCATAATTTATATAATTAAAATTGAATAATTTTTCGTTTACTTTTAACACGGCAAAGGTACAAAAATTTATCTAGTGATATATTGATCATTCATTAAATTTTTGGACTAGCCCAGTATAATAACACTTCAAAGATTGATGTTGTCAATATTTGTTGTTAATAAATGTTCGGTGCGAATTGATGATAGGTTGATATACAAAAAAAGGCATCCGTTATTCGAATACCTTTCAGTGTTTTTTGATTTATATCTTATAAAGTTACTCCTTTCAAAAGGTTTTTACCTTTAAAGCCAAAGCGATAATTGACGCCAAAAACAATTTGATTTCTACTCCCTAAAAAAGAATATAATGCTGTAAATTGGTACCTTTTATTATGTTGGTAATTAATACCTAATGACATACTCCAAGGGTAATATAAAGCTTTATCAAAAGTATAATGTAGATTCGCAGGGTCTGTGCTGTTTAGGTATCTACTAGCCCCTTCATATACAGGGTTAAGAATTTGTTGTTCGGTCGGGTTCAGCTGACCATACCAAGTATCTAAATTTTGACTAGCTCTAATTTTTCCTTCAGGAGTAATACCTACTAAATTTTCAATGTCTACTTTACCACCACTAGATTTATTGAGGCCTAAATATTGAACTCCTACTAAAGCCACTATATTTTTGTATGGTTTTTTTCTAAATCGAAACATATGACCGACTCTTGCTCCAAAGACATTCGTTTTAGTTGCTTTATCTGTACTCCCTGTAAAAGTATAAACTTGGGTGTAATCAAATGAAACAACTAAAGGACCAACTCCTCCAGCAACAACAGTACCCCAACCTACTGTAGGGCCTTCACTTCTTGCTGTGAAATCTGCATTAAAAGGTAGTCCTAATGAAACTTGAGTTTCTGATTTTATATAACCCCCAATTCCATAAACATTTAAAAAAGGTAATAACCAAAAGTCATATCTTGCTGAAACAGCTTTTACATTTGGAGTAATGCTATTAAAGCGTGCTAAACCATCAACGTTCATTAATTTATCAGGAGAGAAGCCAACATTAAGATTACTGACCATTAGATCTTGACTTGAGTAAGCATAATTAATCATTATACCATTTGGGAAAGGCAAATCAAATCCCATTTTTCTTAATTTAGCACCCATAATAGGAAAATGCCATTCGTATTCTGTTTGTTTTAAGCTATCGGTATAACGTTGAAATTCATCTTCAATAGCGATGTTTGAAACCGAGCCTTGAGCGTATGAGTTTTGAACTGAAATAAATGAAATAAGGATCAAAACGAATATAATAATGTTCTTTTTCATAAGTGATAGCAAAATTGAAATATTTAAGATTGAATTATTAAAGATTATCTAGTGATTGATAACCTTACAAAGGTCTCAGTTTTGTCTATCAATGATTTGTATGAAAAAGCAGATCATTTATACATTATCGTCAATTATAATTAACGGCATAAAAAAAGCCATGATAGTAAAGACTATCATGGCTCATAAGATTTTGAATTAAATTATTTGATTCTTAAACGTTGTCCTTTGTTGACATTGTTAGAATCCATATTATTTAATTTTTTAATATCATTAATTGATATTCCATATTTTCTAGAAATAGAATAAAGAGTTTCTCCACCACTTACCATATGATACTCTGGAAAAGAAGTGTCACTTCCACTGTTTGGATCAGTAAGCTTTAAAACTTGCCCTTCATTAATAGCACCATTTGATGGAAGGTTATTCCATTGGATTAAATCTTTATGATAAACTTCATACTTTCTAGAAATTGCAAATAATGTTTCACCTTTTGCTACAGTATGAGTTTCTGCTTTAGAAGTAGAGGCAACTTCTGCAGTTGCTGTAACAGCTACAGGTGTAGTAGCAACTACTACTTCAGTTTCTTTAGCAGGTTGATTATATGGGTCTACTTCTTTTACTTCTGCAGCAGCTTGATGATACATTGTTTCATCAACAGTGGTTGTTGCAGGGCCTCTTGATGTAAAAGTAGGTTCTGAATCATTTTTTTGAGGAATCTGTAAGAACATAGGAAGTCTATGGTAATCTCCTTGGTCTTGAAGATTCTTGTTTTGGTTAATTACATCTTGTTCTGATACACCGTATTTATTAGCTATTGAAGCAAGCGTTTCTCCGTCTTCAACCGTGTGTGTTAAAACAGTGCCTGTGTATTCACCTGTCGCATCAATCGCTGTGTTTGCAGCGACAGCTTTATAAGCATTTTGTCCTTCAGGGTTAGAAACATAAATTTCAGCACCAGGGTGTAATTCTACATTATTGTTCCAAGATTGTAACTGCTTAGCGGATACTCCGTATTGACGTGCAATACCATAATAGAATTCTCCTGGCTGAACAGTGTGTTTTTGTATAGCAGCCATTTCAGTGTTACCGCTATCTTCTTCTTCTGCAATTCCAGCAGCAACAACGACAGCACCACCTGCGACAGCAGCTTCTCCAATAGTAATAGTACCACCAGAACTTTTCTGATTGGAAGGCATTATTTCAAATGAGTTGTCTGTTTCTTCAACAGCAACTTCTTCTGCAACAGCATTTGAAATTACTATATTTTCAACAGCAACTTCGTCATCTTTACCAACAACAAGTACCTGTCCTTCTTCTAATGCTAAATTATCTCCAATGTCATTCCATTCTTTAAGTTCAAGCATAGTAACATCATACATAGATGATATTGTGAATAGAGATTCTCCTTCTTGAACAGTATGGGTTTTGCTGTTTGGATCAATGTTAAGAGCGGCGCTATCAACACCTATAGAAATAACAGCAGTGGTTTCCACCAATGGGGCTTCCTTAGATTGTATTTCTTCTTCAACAATTGGTTCTTCTAAAGGTGGAAGGTCTACCACTTTTGGAGGAACAGATTTAGGTCTTTTCTTTTGAAGGAATAAAACACGACCTCTAGCTAGAGGTTCGTCTGTTTTCATTCTGTTTTTCTTCGCTAATTTAGAAAGCTTAATACCATATCTTTGTGATACTTCCCAAAGGTTTTTTTCAGTATCAACAGTATGATTTACGATTAGCCCTTTACTCTTTTTAGCTTTTAGATAATAAACATGTCCCTCTTGAAGATCATCAAAAGAGTCCATATCATTAAATTTGTATATTTTTTTAACATCAACTCCCAAGGCATTGGCAATTAACATTAAATTCTGATTTGGTCCTGCAATAAAAGCTGGAATATTATTGGCATCAACTAAAGTGATTTCCTCACCATTCACTGTTTTAGTTTGAACATTAGTGATAATAGGATAAGGGTTATCAGATTGTAATGGTTGATAATTGACAACAATTTCTGATTTATTTGAGGAGATATTATCAGTCTGTTTATTAAAGGAGGTAAACAGTGTTGAAGCTCCAAAAAGTAAACTTATAGTATATATTTTTTTCATAATAGGTTATGTATACCTTGAGTTTGTGAAGTCATTAATGGTTGAGAGTATAACTCTCCGTAATAAATTAATTATTGTATGGCGAAATTACAATTTTTGAGCCATTAATATCCCATCACGTAAGGGTATTATACAACTTTGTACTCTTTTGTCTGAAGTTACTTTATTGTTGAATGACATAATTGCTTGTGTCATTTTATCATTGGCATTTTGATCGACCACTTTTCCTTTCCATAAAACATTGTCTATCAGGATAAATCCGCCTTTTCGTAATAATGGTAGACACATTTCATAATAAGTATCGTTGTTCATTTTATCAGCATCAATAAAAACGATATCAAATTGATCGCCTAAACCTTCAATTATTTCAACGGCCTTACCAATATGAAGTTGAACTATATGATCGAGTTTAGCTTTTTTTATGTATTCTGAAATTATTTTTTCTTTTTCATCATCAACTTCTATAGTATGTAACACACCATTTTCTTGCATTCCTTGTGCTATCGCTATAGCCGCATATCCTGTAAAAGTACCAATTTCGAGTACTTTTTTTGCAGACATTCCTTTAGCTAACATTGTAAGAAATAAACCTTGTGGATGGCCGGAGACCATATGAGGCATATTTTCTTCTAAATGTGTAGCTCGGTCTAATGCTTTTAAAATTTCATTTTCTGGAGTAGCTACATCTTCAATATATTGATCGATAAGGGGATGTGTAATGTGAGGCATTAAGTTATTTATTTATCAATAAATGGATTCGTGTCTTTTGTATCATTGCTATTGAAGACTTGAATAGCAATTACCTCTGCTTCAGCAGTTTTTGTATCACCTGACCACGAGGAGCAAGTCATTACTACCTTTTTACCTTTTCTTTCTGTTACTTCTGCAACAATTCTAACTTTTTGATGAACTGGGGTTGGTTTTAAATATTTAATATTCATTGTACCAGTTGCATAGCGATAATGAGGTGCAGAATTTAGTTCCCTACCTTCATTTTTGTAAGCATCAGCCATAGCGGTGCCCATACAATGGCAATCTATGACAGTAGCCAAAATACCACCACTTAATAAGTTAGCCCAACCATGGTATTTTTCTTCAGGTAACCATTCGCATATCGCTTGATCACCCTCCCAAAAACTTTTTATGTGGAGTCCATCTTGATTGTCTAGTCCACAACCAAAACAAACATTTCCCAACATATGATCTTGAAAATAAGGAGAAATCATATTATTTGAATTTTTTCATTTGTGTGATCACTGCTTTCATATCTTTAGGATATTCAGATTCAATAAATATTTCTGATCCATCCACATCTTTAAATCTTAAAGACCTTGCATGTAAAGCAACTCTTGACATTAATGCTTGTTCCTCAGTACCCTCTTTTAATTTGAATTTCCTTCCTTTAATTTGAGAAAGGTAGGGGATTTGGCCACCATATACTTCATCAGAAATTATAGGACTACCTAAATAGGCCATATGAATTCTAATTTGGTGCATTCTACCAGTTAAAGGTTTACAAGCAACTAAAGAATGGAATTTATAGATCTCTTCTGTTTTTACTAGTGTTTGAGAAGGCTTACCTTCGATATCAATTCTCACATTACCACGACCAGAAACTAAAATGTTTCTATCTACCATGATTCCATCAAAATTTTCTACACCATCAACCACAGCGTGATATACTTTTTCTACCTGTCTTTTCTCAAATTGAATCGCAAGGTTTCTGTAAGCTTCAGGGTTCTTAGCAATAGCCATAACGCCAGAAGTTTCTTTGTCTAATCTATGACAAAGTTGAGTGTCTCCGGCGTATTTTTTAGCCTCTTGATATACTGTTGGAAGAGTTTTATCTCTATCTTCTAAACTAGATATATAAGGGGGTTTATTTACTAAAATATAATTATCATTTTCAAAAATGATCCACTTTTTAAAGCTCGGTATCTTCATTTTCGGTATCGTTCAGTAATTTTAAATCAAACGAAAAAGTTGAACCTTCCTCTTTTGTACTGACCACAGAAATACTAGTATCATGGCGTTCTAAAATATGTTTACAGATGGCTAAACCTAAGCCTGATCCACCTTGTTTTTTTGTTCTACTTTTTTCAACTCTATAAAAACGTTCAAAGATACGATTTTGATCTTCCTCAGGAATACCTTGACCGTTGTCTTTCACGTTAATTGTTACTATATCTTCTTTTACTTCCAAAATTACCTTAACCCACCCATTTTTTTTATTATACTTGATACCGTTAACAACTAAGTTTAATACTACCTGTTTTAAGCGGTTGTAATCAGCATTTATATAGATAGGGTCATCATTTGGAGCTTCAAAGGTAACGGTTATATTTTTTTTCTCAGCTTTTTGCTCTATTTGTTCTAGAACATCCACTAGCATTATTTGTACATCAAATTCTTCAAATTCCATATTGATTTCTCCGGCTTCAATTTTAGAGACAGTCAAAAGGTCTTCTACAAGAATATTAAGTGCATTTAGAGATTTAGCTGCTTTTTTTAAGAAACGATCTCTCACATTTTTATCATTTACAGCACCATCTAATAATGTTAAAATAAAACCTTGAGTTGCAAAAATAGGGGTTTTTAACTCGTGAGATATATTAGCTAAGAATTCTTTACGATATTGCTCCATTTTTTTTAATTGAGCAATTTCATCCTCCTTCATTTTAGCATAGTGGTTTATTTGAGATTTAATATCCACTATAGGATTTTTTTGCTTGACTTCTTTAGAAGAACTCTTGGTTTGTTTTTGTCTTAATTCATGGATCTGTCTATGGATGTTTCCAATCTCTTTAAAAAAAATAAACTCAAGTACAAAGTAAGTGAGTAGGAAAGTAGAAGAAAACGATATGATTAACCCTACTATTGCCCCCATGGTAGATACTTCCGGCAATATGGATAAAAAGGCAGAAGTAATGCCACCAACACATAGTGCTAATAATAGAGATACAGATTTCGCGTTGAAATACATATTAGATATGTTTTGAAATAAAAAACCCCACAACATTTAGTTATGAGGTTTACAAATGTCGTAAAATGTAGGTTAAGCTTCAAACTTATACCCAACTCCTTTTACTGTTTTAATGTATCCGTCGCCTATTTTTTCTCTAACACGTCGAATATGAACATCTACTGTTCTAGCTAAAACATAAACATCGGCTCCCCAAATGTTTCTCAAGAGGTCGTCTCTATTAAACACTTTGTTAGGGCTTTCTGCCAAGAAGTATAATAATTCGAATTCTTTTTTAGGTAAAGTTCTAGCTTCACCATCTATGTATAAAGTATAACTTGATTTATCGATAGAAAACTTACCAATATTGATAATGTCTTTTTTCGATGTCTTGTTTTTACTCTTTCTTTTAAAAATAGATTCAATTCTTTTCATTAAAGCCCTAGGCTTCACAGGCTTTACTATATAATCATCAGCACCTACATCAAATGCAGCTACTTCTGAATATTCTTCTGCTCTTGCGGTAAGAAAAATAATATGTGCTTCTGATAATTCAGGATTCTCTTTGATTTGACGACATGCTTCAACACCATCCATAACAGGCATCATTATATCCAAAATGATTAGTTCTGGGTAAAACTTTTTTGCAATCTCAACAGCCTGTTTCCCATCATTAGCAGTTTTTACATTATATCCTTCTTTTTCTAGGTTATAACTTAATATTTCTACTATATCTGGCTCGTCATCTACTACGAGTATTTTACGTTCAACTTCAGTAGGCATTCTTATTGATAACTTTAATTTGTCTTAGAATTTCCTCTAATTTATTGATATGATAGCACTCTTCAAAGCATTTACTCCAAGAGTAATTTAATATAGTTGCTATGTTCACTTAAAGTTAACATTGTGCCTCTAATATTAACTTTATATAGCCTTTTTATGCTCGTATAAAGAGTTTAATATAGCACTATCTACTTGTACATTATGTTTTTTATGTAGCTCGTCTAGCCACGTTTTTTCAATGTATTGTTGGTAATCTGCAATAACAGCACCTTTTGATGTCTCAAAAGGTTTTGGGCCTTTTGGTAAGAAATCCTTTACAACTGCTATAATGTATCTATCATTATCTTTAAATAGATAACGTCCTTTTTTAAATTCAATTTGGTTACCATAAGGAAGTTTGTCCTTAGTAAACACACCTTTTTCAAAGCTTACAGACAAATTACTTATCTGATTTTTTGTAGGAATATAGTTTGATAATTGTGTGCTGTAAAAACTAACACCAACATTTTGTTTCCCTTCACTTTCTACAAATTGAATTTTTTGTGTGTCAATTTTTGACTTTTGTAAGAATGCAGTGATTTTCTTAATTCGATTTTTCTTAAGTACAGTACCACTATTTTTTGGCATTTGAATATCGAATACAACAAATAACTGATTGTTTTGATTTAACGTATTTGTAATATTGTTCAAATCACCAATAGTTGATTTATATAGATATGAACTTCCATTTTTGAAATAGAGAGAAGTAATATCTGTTGGTAAAACTTTGTAATAACCAGAATCAAGCATTAATAAAGTTTCTTTCTCCAACTCTTTACTTCCTGTATTGTAAATGTCAATATCAACGCGATCTTCAAATTGATAATCATTGATATTATTTTTATAATAATTTTCTAAAGCGACAGGATCTGAGGTAGCTTTATTCCATACAGAATCTTCCATTACCCTAAACAGTAATAACCCGTCTTTATATTCTTGAGATAAGTGAGCAAACTCTGGATATTTAGTAGGTAATTGCTCTCTTTCAGCTTCAATTAAGACCTTATTCACGAATCTATCATAGTACTGATCTAAAAGTAGGGCAAGACTATCTTGGTTTGTTCTTTTTTGATTTTCTAGAATGAAATTAAAAAAGTCATTATTTATCACTTTCTTTTTACCTAAGCTGAATAATGTCTTCTTTTGAGTTTTAGGAGTAACCTCATCATTCAGCTTCCAATTTGCTTCAAATAGAGTAGAATCAATCACAGAATAAGCCAATGTTTTGTTTTCAGGAAATTCTACAAATTGATTATCTCTTTTAAGTTTTTCAACAAATTGTTGCTTACTTGTAGAAGACCTACTATCTCTTTTTACCTTTTTTTCTAATGATGCATACATTACATCATATGGTTTAACGGGTTCTTTTTTATACAGACGTATAATATGCCATCCAAAATCAGTTTTCACAGGTTTAGAAATATCGCCTATGTTTTTAAGTGATTCTATTCCTTGTAAGAAAGAAGGAGGGAAGCGAACTTCATTTACTGAAGGCAAAATACCTTTGGTTGTAGATGTTCTTTTGTCTTCAGAAAAAGTCTTACATAAAACATCCCACTGACCTCCGTTTTGCAGGCTATCATAGATGTTATTGATTGTTTTAATTTGCTCTTTTCTAATTTCTTCAGACGCTCTACTACTTGATTTAATCATGATATGTTGCACCTGAAGTGTTCCATATCTTTCTCTTTTATCAGTAACATGAAGTAAGTGATATCCAAATTGAGTACGAATAGGACCAACAACTTCACCTACTGCAGTAGTAAATGCAGCTTCTTCAAAAGGATAAACCATTTGAAGTGAAGTGAAATAACCCAAATCTCCTTTATTTTGTTTTGCCGAAGGATCTTCAGAAAATTCAAAAGCTAATGTACTAAAGTCTTTTCCACTCTTATATTGTTCTAAAATTTCTAAAGCTTTATTGTATGCCGTTAAAGTGTCTTCTGGGCTAGCATCTTCTGTACAGTTGATAAGTATATGTGCAGCTCGAACTTCTTCTTTTTGACGTTCATATGCTTGCTTCACTAAACTATCATTGAATACAGATTCTGTTAGATAAGGTTCTTCAAGTTGACTAACATACATTTTGTATTCATTCTTGAAGGCATCTAATGTGTCATAACCTAAGTCCTCTGCTTCAACAACTTTCAATTTAAAATTGATGAATAGGTCTAAATACTCCTGAATACTTTCTGTAGTGTAAAATGAAGAGTCTTGCTTGTAATTCTTTTCATATAAGTAAACAAAGTTTTCTTTACTTATCGCATGATCGTCAATAAAAATCAAAGTAGGAGAAGCCTCACTTACAGATTGTTTTTTTGATGTTAAAGTCGTGGAGCAGCTTCCAAGAATAAGGGGAAGAAAAAATATCCAAGATAATTTTAAGCTGATATTATTGAGCATGTTTGTCCAAAAAGTTAAGTTATATAAGAATAACTATTGATAATTATTTCTTGTCTTGATGTATTAAAAAGTCAATTGTTAAAAAACATGTGGACTTAATGCAATCATCAATTACTAGCTAAATATGTTTAATTCGAGATTTAATATCAAAAAAAAAGGACGTTAATACATTATTAACGTCCTTTCTTTGACAATTTTTATTGTTTTTCTGTTTCAACAGGTGCTACAGGCTCTTCATTTTCTCTTTCCGATTCCTGTATTTGTTCGAGGTTTTTCGCTCGTTTTCGCTTCTGTTTCCTAGTTTCTTTAGGACCATCACTCATTTCTTTTTCAGCTTGTTCCTTAGAAATTTTTCCTGCCGCAGCATCAGCTTTAATTTTGGCTAGTTCTTTTTCCCAAGCAGCTTTCTTAGAAAGGTGTTTTTTAAGGTCTTTATCGACATCTTTCTTAAGCTTAGTAGCATCGGCATAAGCACTACTATCAGAGTACCTTTGTCCAAATTTAGTATAAGTTTCTACAGAAGATTCATATCGTTCTTGTTGTTTATCAAAGACGGACATCTTAGCTAATTCGTATTCAGCTTCCATCTTTTTAAACATTGCTTCAGGTTTGAAATCAGAATCAGGATAATCCTTCATAAAGTTTTCATAAGCAATTGCAGCAGCTTTATAGTATCTTAAGTGTGAATACTGTTTAGATATTTCAAAAGCTTTTAATTCTAATCTTGCTCTTAATTCATTGATTAAGTCATCACATTGTTGAGCATATTGACTTGTAGGGTATCTGTTAATGAAGTTTTGTAATTCTTCAATAGCTTGTGAAGTACCCGACTGATCAAGATTATAATCTGGTGTATCTTTATATAAAGAATAACCGTTCATAAATAAAGCCTCCTCAGCAAAAGGAGAGCGGTTGTAAGTTTCAAAGAAACTTTTGAAATGATGTGCAGCAATTAAATATTGCTTTTGCTCAAATTGAGAATAAGCATAATAAAATTGAATTTTCTCGTATTCTGCAGCACCAACAAATGCCCCCATAATATCTTCAAATAATACTGAGGCTTTGTAATAATCTTTATTATCGTAATAATTTAGAGCGGCATCATATTTTTCGTTGATGTCTCTACTTTTAGATATTCTCGAAAACTTACTACAAGAAAAGGATAATGTACCTAAAATTGCACAAGCAATAATAATTCTCTTACTCAACATAACTGCAAATCTAGATTTAAGGCGACGGATAAAAAAAGGTTTTAAATATCATCGATGTTAAAAGATGATAACTCTTTAATTATAAGGAGTTTAAATTTGTCGGCTTAAATTAGCTTGTCCATTTTTTTTAATTCAACGTAAATATAGAAGATATAATCGTTTTTTTGATGAAAATCTTAGAAGAGGATAAGTCAAAAAAGATAACATGTTATATCCCAAATTAAAAGACCCCCAAATTTAAGAAATGGAGGTCTCTAAAAATAATATTTTATTAAAATAACAGAATTAATTGATTTTTAAACTACCATAGCTCGCTTTTAAATAGACTTTATTCTCACTATTTCGTTTTAGATTAAACCCTTTGAATTCTGAAGATGTATTTTGTTCTACTTGATAGTAGTTTTCTATGGTAGATAAATTAGACTTAAAAGAACCATACCTAACATAAGCTTCATAAGAGAATTCTGTATTAGTATTAAAGTTTAATTTGATAGATCCATATGAGCTACTAGCGTTGATACCAGAAAAACTTTTAGAAACTTCTTCAATATTAATATTACCATAGCCTATCTTGTAATCCAATTGCCCTTTTAATATTGAGATATTCAAATTAGAATATTTTGATGAACCAGAAATAATACCAGCTGTTCCAAGGTTTATATTTCCATAAGAATCGGTCACTTCTAACTCATTGGCTTGTCCGATATTTAATTTACCTAAGTACTTAGTGTCTAAAGAAGCTTTTTCAATAAAATCTATATCGCCGTTGCCATACTTAATAATAATTTCATTATCCTCATTTCGTAATTCTTTAATAGTTAAATTACCGTAGCTTACTTCTATAAATGCTTTGCCATCAATATCATCAGAAAATATCCCACCAAATTTATTAATTAAATTGATGTTGATAGAAGTAGGGGCTTTGATATTATAAGTGATTTTAAAACCTTTTCTATCATTAATAGAAGAGTTACTCGGAGTATTCGTTTTAAATGAAATGTTATTTCCACTAGAATTGTCAGAAATAGAAAGAGAAGATAATGTATTTTCTGCTTTTGATTTCGAACTATGCCAAGCCTCTAAGATAATTTCAATAGTGACCTTATTAATATCTTTAGATGTTTCAATATTAATATCGCCATACCTGTTACTAATATTCAATAGCGAATTAGCATTGATATTATCAAAGGATTTATTAATTCTCTTTTCTATTAAATTAGGCTGTTGTGCGGCAGAGGCATTTATCGCAACACAGAAGAAAAGGAGACTATATATTATATTGTTGAATGTTTTCATTTTGTGACTCTTCTTTGTTTTGGTCTATAATTATTTCCATTTGTTTGTTAAGTAGCTCTACTTGGAGCTCCAGTACAATGATCATTTGTTTTTTAATGATCTCCGGCTGAGGTGACGTTTTAAGTTCCTTCTTAAGGTCCTTGTAATTGTCTTTAAGAGTACCTAACTGTGAATCGAAATCGGATAATAATCTGACATCTTGATAGTTTAATTTCTTTATTTGTAGCTGTTTTGAATCAATTACTTGATGAAAATATTGTTCTGCTTGTTTCCACTCGGTTTTAGTGCCTGCAACAGAATTACTTTCAATAGGTGTTGTATTTGATTGATTAAAAAGCAATCCAATACTAATACCAATGACAATTGCAGCGGCTACACTACTTAACCACTTATAAATAAATTTTAAAGTAACTTCTTTAGTTTGTGTATTATTTTTTGATGTTTTAGTTAACTCGTTTTTCAGTATTTCATCTTGATCTAATTCAGTAGAAATTTTGTCCCATAAATTAGACGGGGCTTCAAATTTATCTAAAGATTTAGGAGAAGAAATATTTATAGTTGGTTCGTCAGTTTGATCATTTAGCGCTTCAGCGATATTGTCCCAAACTTTATCGGATGCCTCTTCTTTATCTAATAAAGATTTTTGGCTTACAAATATTTTTTCAATATCATCAAATAATAATGATTTAAAACGATCATTACATTTTGTAGATGGAGTATAGACATCCAAAGACGATTTATTTTCGAGGATATATTTTTCTAATTTTTCCATATTTACATTGATGCAATTAAAATTTCTCTTAATTTTTTTTTCGCACGACTATATTGGGATTTAGAGGCTGAAACACTAATGTTTAATATTTCAGAAATCTCACTATGATCGTATCCTTCCAATAAATAGAGTGAAAAAACAACTCTATATCCATCAGGAAGTAATTGTAGTGCTTCTCTAATTTTTTCGATGTTGTACATCGATTCATCATCAATAGGAGTGTCTTCCTTTATTTGATCTATTGGATGCGTTTCTGTATCTACAAAATCTATCCGTCTTTTATTTACATGGTTGATAGAGTGATTAACAACAATTCTCTTTAGCCAAGCGCCAAAGGTTGAAGTACCACTAAACTGATGAATGTTGCGGAATGCATTTAAAAAAGCTTCTTGTAATACATCTTCAGCTTCCTCTAAATTATTTACAATTCTTACAGCTACGTTGTACATTGCTTTAGAGTACTGTTGATATATTTCAAATTGTGCTTTTCTATCACCTTCTCTACATCTTTCAAGTGTTGCAGTCATTTTTTCGATGGTTTCGATTCAGTTTAAAGACTTATGAAAATTAGAAAGGTTGCACAGTGATATTAAAATAATATTATTTTTTAGCAATTGAGAGGAAATAGTTTTTTGAGAGGGCATTAATTGGATAAATCAGTAACAAATGAAGGGTGACCTTATTTGTTACAATTTTTACATATTCCTACAATAAGGTAGTTGGTTTCGTTTATAGAATATCCTTGAGGTAATTTTACCGCATGTATTGGTAAATCGTCCATACATTCTGTATCACCACATTTTTGACATTTAAAATGCACATGATCGTGAGAATGTTCATGCTCCGAACAATGGTTTGAGTTACACATAGCATATTTTACGATGCTATTTTCATCAATAACACGGTGGAGTATTCCTTTCTCGATAAATGTTTTTAGAGTTCTGTAAATAGTTGCACGATCACAAATACCAGATAAATGATCTTCTAAGTTATTTTCTGATAAAGCAACATTAATGCTCATGAAAATCTTTAGAATACTTATTCTGCTTGCAGTTCTTCTTAAGTCTGCATTGTTTAATATTTCGATGGCTTCCTTACTCATATCACAAAAATAAAAGAAAGCGGGTAATTTTACTTACCCGCTTTAATAAACTTAACGTCTTATAGTAATATATCTTCAAATCAACATAGAAAGTTGTTGATTTGAAGGTGTTTTCTAGTTGATACCTGAAGGTCTTATGACGAAAGAATTTAAAAATGATTGAAAAATTGGGACATTATCAATTTCCAACTTTTTAGCAATCAGTTTAATTTTTTCTAATTCCACTTCAGTAATAGATCTTTCGTTTAATAGATCATCATCTTCTTCCATAAATAAGAATGAAAGGAATTTCACAAAAATAAATGGAGCATTTAAAATATCTCTTTTAAGATCTCCTGTTAATGCACCTGGGTTTTTTAGTGTTTCTAGAATTACATCATTCGCTTTTAGAGAAGAATGCATTGTGAATTTAATTAATTCATAAAAACGATCTTCCCATTCAGGGAAATTGTAAGATAGATATTTTAACGCAGGGGCTAAAGGATCATTTTTTTGAAAAAAGCTTCTTCTAGAAAGTTTTCTCGCTTTTCTTCTTAAAGTGATCTCTTCATAGTGACTTACACTGCCATTCGCAAGTGCAATTCCAATGGATGGTGAAATTAGTGTGATTGATATGAAGTCGTCATCACTGAGGTCCATAAAAGCAGGATCTACTTTTAAGAACTCTCTTTTTAAAGCCGTCATGGCATTGTAAAGTTCATTATCCCTAACAAGGGTAATTAATTCGCTACCTGTGATCATTTTAGGTTGTTATTTTGAATCTAATTATTTTTTCTTCTCTTCTTTTGGTGCTTTGTCTTTTTTACCAAAAACAGAGAAGTGAATATATCTTTTAGGATGTGCTTGGAAATCTAAAAATAAAGAGTCCAAGTCTGTTAAAGTCTTCACCATTTGATCATGCATTTCTTTTTGTGTAAGTAACGCACCAACAGTACCATCTGGATTGTTTACATTATCCAACGTTTTATTCATGTTGGCTAATAATAATTGGGCTTCTTCTACTGTTTTCTTAAGGTCCGCATTGTCTAAAGAATCTGCAATATTCTTGAAAGATGCTAACATAGGTTGTAAATCAGCAGATGCTTTAGAAAAATCTGTAGAAATTTTCTCGAAATTATGAATCGACTCATTCAAAGATTTTGTGTCTATACTTGCCATCTTATAATTGGCAGTTTCTATCAACTGATCTACTTTTGAACTTGTTGTCTTAAAAGTAGACATAACATATCTAGCGGTATCTAAAGTAGCCTCTAATGAAGATAGTACTGGCGCTGCTTTATCAGACAAAGCGGCAATCATACCCATTTCAACATCTCCAGTTAAAGTACTTCCTTCTTCTGCAAGTCCTCCTTTTTCAGGAAAAGATAAAATTACTTGTTTATCTCCAAGCATTCCTTTATCGGCAATAGTTGCTACAGTACCCTTGTAAATGGCATAGTCTTTATTTACTTCTAAGGTTACTTTAACTTTATTATTAGCATTTTGCATCAATTCCATTTGTGATACTCTTCCAACGTTCACGCCATTTATTGTGACATTATTAGAGACTTGTAGGTCTGGAGTAGTATCGTAAACGACGTAATAGACTTTTTGGTTAGAAAAAACATCTATTCCTTTTAGGAAGTTATATCCTACCCAAAGTACAACAAAACAGATAGTTGCAAATAATGCGACCTTTACTTCGTTTGAAAATTCGATTTTTAATTTGGACACGATTAATTGTTTTGATTTGAATTTATTCGTTCTAATTGTAGCTTGCAGCTTCATTAAGACTCCTCAAATTTATCAAAGAATATTATTTTATCTACATTTCTTTTGGATTTTGATCTTGAAGACTCAAAATATTACATTAAATTTGTATGAAGTTGGTCTTAAATTATATGCTGACTTTATGTTTAAGCTTTTTAGTCGTTCACTAAATATACTTAATTTTTTGCAAAACCTATTGTATGGTCTTGCTAGCATCTTTCTGATTATTTGTTTTTCAGGAACACATGCTGAAGCAGGAGAATTGAGCGAAGAAGATGTCGCCTTTTTCTATAAAGTAGAAAATGATACAGCCAAAAGTAGAAAGGCTGTACGTACTTTGTCAAAAACTATTAGACAGTTGAATGCTACTTCTAAAAATGAGACTTTAGAAAAGTATGCGGCTGCCTTGTATGCATTCTCTGATTCTATACTTTTTAGAGGTGATAGAGAATTGCAGCAGGTGAGGAAAGATATGTCTGACCCAGATATCGTAGAACAAATCGTTGACCTAAACAATGCTTTAGTATCTGATGATGAATTCGAATGGGACAATGTTGATGTTGAAGTTTTTGATGAATTAGATAATATCTTATTAGAGTTTTCTAACAGTGAAAATTATGTAAGCCCTGAAGAAATATATAATACTTTAGACCTTTTAAAAACGGAAGGAGCAGAGTCTATTGCATCTGTTGAAGATCCAATCGATGATCCTGTGGAATATACTGCTGATTCATCTGATTTTGTGATGAGAACACAGACGATGTACCTCAAAGGAAATGCTGAGGTAGAGTTTGGAGAACAAAAGCTTAACTCAGGGTCAATAGAAATGAACTTTGTGACGCATATTGTAAAGGCACAAGGTATAAAAGATTCAACAGGTCATGTTGTAGAGAAACCAGTCTTTGTGGATGGACAATCTACCTTTAATGCCAATCAAATGATTTATAATTATGAGACTGGTAAAGGTTTAATTAAAGGTATTGTGACTGAGGAAAGTGATGGTATTATTACTTCTCAACTAGTGAAAAAGACAGCCGGTGAAGAGATGTATATGTCTGACAATGTATACACTACTTGTAGATTAGAACACCCTCATTTTGGTTTTAAAACTCAGAAATTGAAAGTTGTTCCAGAAAAAAACATTGTGTCTGGTCCCTTTTTAGTGGAATTAAATGAAAGTCCTTTACCATTAGGCTTTTTCTTTGGTATTTTCCCTGCAACAACAAACAATACATCAGGTTTTATAATGCCAACTTATGGAGAATCTACAGATAGAGGATTTTACCTAAGAGATGGTGGTGTATTCCTAGCACTAACAGATTACTTTAACCTACAAGTTTTGGGATCTGCTTACACTTTAGGTGGATGGGGTGTTAGAACCCAATCACAATACCGTAAGAGATACGCGTTTAGTGGTAGTTTCGGGTTTGATTATATCAATAACCTATTTCAAGAAAATGATGGTTCTGTCTCAACACAGACAGATTACTCAATACGATGGACTCACTCTCAAGAGAGTAAAAAGAATTCTAGATTTTCTGCCAATGTAAATATTGCCAATTCAGATTATAATAGAAATAACTCTCAAAACCCAAATGATTATTTGCAATCATCAATGAACTCTTCTGTAAGTTACAGTAATAGTTTTGCTGTAGGTAATGTTAATTTCTCAACTACTGCACAAACACGTTACCAACAGAATGTACAAACTGGTGAAGCTACTTTAGCACCTGAAGCCAGTTTGAATATGGCTAGAGCGAGACCTTTCAAAACTTTATTCAAAAAGTCAAACCCAATATCAGAAATAGGTATTACTTATAATATGAGTGCCCGAGGTGAGATGACAAACAAATTAGGTACGAATAAATTGCCTTTTGATGTTGTAGGAGCGGACAATACGGATGATGATGGTTTAGGTGAAGATGGAAAGTATCCTGATCTATTGGCCAATTTAGGTGATTATTCTGATCAGTTTAGATGGGGAGTAACACATGATATTCCTGTTTCTACTCAAATGAAAGTGTTGAAGTACTTTACTTTATCACCAAGTTTTTCTTACAAAGAATATTGGCACCCTGTAAGTTACGATTATACTTATCTTGAATCTGAAAATGCTGTTCTTGTTGATACAACAAATGAATTGACTAGATATAGCGAGTATAGAACATCAGTTGGCTTTAACACTAACATGTTTATGTTTTATAACATGAAAGGTGGTTCAATAATAAGACATACAATTCAGCCTTCAATATCTTATAATTTTAACCCTGACTTTGGTGACCCTACTTTTGATTATTACCAATGGGTTCAAACTAATGAGTCGAATACTAATGGAACAAAAGTATTTAGATCTCAAGGAGGTTTAGTAGGAGCTCCTAATGGTGCTAGAAGTCAAGCATTGAGTTTTTCAATTAACAATATTCTTGAGCTGAAATCAGGAAGAAAAGGCGAAGACGGAAAAGCAAAGAAAACGATGATATTGAATAACCTGAATATGTCTTCTGGTTATGACTTTGAACGAGATTCATTAAATTGGTCTGATATTAATGCAGGATTTAGAACAACATTACTTAAGAAAGTAGATGTAAGTGTAAACTCAAGATGGGACCCGTACCGTTACATTGCTCAAGATACTCAATACGATGAAGAATTAGGAAAAGAAGTGGTGACTAGTCAATACAAATCAAAATTTTTATTGGCTGAAACGAATGGAGGGCTAGCTCAATTAAGTAACTTAACTGTGGCAGTTGGTACAAGATTACAACCCAAAGGAAGTAAAGAAAAGAAAGAGAAGAAACTAGATGAAATGGAGCCAAGAAATGAAATGGAACGTCAAATGTTAGATGAAATGAGACGTAATCCAGATCTATACATGGATTTTGATATTCCTTGGTCATTGTCTTTAAATTATAGTTTAAATTATAGTAAATTAGGACTAGCAGAACCTACCGTAACTCAGACACTAACATTTAGTGGTGACTTGTCTTTAACCCCTAAGTGGAAAGTTGCTTTTAGATCTGGTTACGATTTTAAATTAGGTTCATTTTCTTATACCTCATTAGATTTAACCAGAGATTTGCACTGTTGGCAACTTACTGCCAATTGGATTCCTTTTGGTCCTCGTCAGTCATACAATATTACTATTGCTGTAAAAGCAGCCATGCTTCAGGACTTAAAATGGGAGAAACGTAACTCATGGATTGATAGAAACGATAGATTCCAATAAAAAATGCCATTTTACCACGATAACCAAAAAAGCTATCCACAAGAAACTGAATCTAGGGTAATCATTAGATTTCAGGATTGTGACCCTTTTCGCCATTTGAATAATGCAAAATACTTTGATTACTTTTTCAATGCTAGAGAAGATAGGGTGCCTCAATTATATGGGTATAATATTGCAGACGTTTATAAAGAATTTGGTACAGGTTGGGTAATATACAACCATCAAATTTCTTATTTAAGACCAGCAGCTGTAGGGGAGTGGGTACGTATAAAGTCAAGTATTATAAATGTAGATGAAAACTCTATCACCGTAGAATATTATATGTTAGATGATGCTAAGAAGTCATTAAAAACAGTTCTATGGTCTACAATGAAATATATTGACCCGAGATCAGGTAAAAGTACTGATCATCAGCCAGAGGTATTGGATTACCTTAAAACAATACAAAATAACTCTGTTGATATATCGAAAGTAACTTTCGAAGAGCGTATTAAACAGTTAAAAGAAAGTTTATAGCTTGATAAAAAACTTGATGAATAATTTATTTTCATCAAGTTTTTTTTATGTATGATATTTTATAAATAAGGTAAAAATACACTAAACGTACTACCTTCACCCACTTCACTTTGACATTCGACCTCACCACCCATTTCTTCAATATATTTTTTTACGATGGATAGCCCTAGTCCAGTAGACTTTTCACCACCAGTCGGTTTAGGAGTTAACTTTTGATATTTCTTGAATAATTTCTTTTGATCTATATCAGATATACCAGGCCCTTGGTCAATAATTCTTATTTGAATAAAATCAGGTGTTTTTTCAATACTTGTAACAACACTTGTACCTTTTGGAGAGAATTTGATGGCATTCGATACCAAATTTTCAATTACTTGAAGACAATGTTGTTCATTCACTTCAACTAAACCATCAGACTGTATATCTAGACCAAGTTTTATGTTTTTTCTTTCTGCATAAGTTTCAAAATCATTGATCACACTTTGAACAATTTCTGATGCAGAAATGATATCTTTTGCTGCTTGTTGAGTGGCTTGTTCCTCTTTGTTTGCAGAAGCCCTAGCGTCTAAGATTTCTTCTATCATATTGTTCATACGATGCATGGCCTTTAACGACCCTTCAATGCACATTTTTTCATCTTCGTCAAATTTATCCTCATTGGCATTTAACATAGATAGAAGAGTAATAGAACTAGCTAAAGGGTTACGTAAATCGTGAGCTACAATACCTAATAAATGGTTCTTTTCAGCATTAGCGGTTTGCAGTTCATGATTTTTTTCTTCAATCAATTCCTTTTGCTCCATAATATGGATATTGGCTTCCATTAATTTTAACTGCTTCTCTTCTTTTACATGGAAGGTACTAGCATTCTGTAAAGCAATACGAATAAAGATCGCTATGTTTCTTACTAAGTTTAATTTATAGCTATCAAAAGCATTGGCTTCAAATGATTGAATTGTGAAAACACCTATTGGTTTTTTATTTTTCTCTATTAACGGAATGTAAATAATAGATTCAGCATTATTACCAGCAATAGGTTTTAATACTTCCTTTACATAGTTTCTATGGTCTGTACTGAATTTTTGAATGAAAATTTCTTTCTTTTGATCAAAGCACATGACTGCTAATCTCATTTTCTCATTCATATCATAAGCTTTATTTTTGAGGAGTTCATCCCCCTCAAAAACATAAGGAAATTTAAGTTGGTTATCTTTTTCATCATACAGCCCAATACCAAAAATAGGGGTGCCTACTAGCTCATTAATTTCTTGATATGCGATTTTGATAATATCATTTACAGATAACTTAGCTGTAAGATTTTTTCCAATCTGACTTAATGTTTCAAGATCTTTATAGGCATTCTTTAATGATTTAGCTTGTTCTTCAATTTCTTGATTTTGATGCCCTAATTTCTGATTAGATCTCTTTACTAAATTATTAAAGTGAAATAACATTACTAAAAATAGTAACGTCACAGATAGAGAAACTACTAAGATATTTCGAATAGTATTTTGTTGAGAAATCTCAAGTTCTTTTTGAGTTAATCTCAATAATCGAATTTCAGATTCTACAGTTAATAAACCAATTTCTCTTTGTTGATTTCTAAGAGTATCAATTAAGCTACTATTACTATCAGATGAAATATCCCAAATCAAATCGGTGATTTTATCACCCAAATATTTACGAATTAAATCATTGATATATGGTTTGAAGGTAGGAGAGTTGTAAAACTCAGAAAGTGGAGTTTTCCAAGTTGACTTCAATGGTAATATAACTGCTAGTCCTTGATTTTCTGTTTGATAAAAAAGTTGACGTTGTAGGTGTAATCCTTTAGAAAGTGCATAAGCATAATTTGATAAATTAGTGTAACCCCAATGTTCATTAGAATTGGCGATTTCATTAATTAAATCTTCTACATTATTTACGTATGAATATTCTAAAGCATGAAGTTTTTCATTTTTTAATTTCACCAAATTTCTTTCGAAAGTAGAGTTTTTGATGGTTACCGCTTGTAACGATTGCATTGCGGTATTAAAATTCTCTTTTTTCTGAAATATATTGACTTCTTCTGATGAAATGATGATTTCTATATCAGGCATGTAAGGAGGTAAGAAGTCAATTTGATCCTTTCTGCTGTCTGTGAGGGTGATTCCGGACATACCAAAGACCCCATCATTTTCATTCGAAATAGTATTATAAAGTTGATCCCATGTATCTACAGCTTCCCATTTAATATCAATAACAGCTTTAAGTTCTTTGCGCTTTTCTTTAATCATTTCAGAAAACATCTCATACTCAATGCCTCCCATACTTCCATTGGCTAAGGAATAAATGAATGGTTTGTTTTGGATATAGTATACTGTAATGCTCCCTTTGTGTTCCTTTTTGATTTTATCCCAAGAATCTTGACTGTAACTATTCGTGGTAAGCAGTAACACAAAAATGCTGAAAGTAAAAAGTCTAAATAAAAACGTCATGAAAACTATATTGAATGGTTTAGAAGTATCAAAAATATTCATTTCTAACATATAATAATAGTCTAAAGAAGAATAAACTTTATTTTGAGTGAAATGATTTTGATATCCTTACTTGATTAAGGTCAAAAAAGGAAAGATTATTGTTAATAATAAATATTGAAAAATCATATTAAAAGATATTGGGATTTTATAGTAAATTTCTAATATACCTTTGTATAAACTTATATAAACTAATAATATCAAATGTCAGATTTTTGGCTATACTTACAACTTGGAATAGAACATATTACAGATATTCAAGGGCATGATCATATTTTGTTCATATTAGCCTTGATAGCTACATTTAGTACTAAAGAACTAAAATACATTGTTTGGTTAGTAACTGGGTTTACTTTAGGACATTCTATTACTTTAGCCTTATCCACTTTAGATCTTATTCCATTTGATCCTGCTTTAATAGAAACACTAATTCCGATTACAATTTTAATTGTATGTATTTCAAATTTATTTAATACAAAAGATCAAAAAAATCAACCACATTATCTTCATAGAAATATACCATTCAAAAGGTACTTTTTTGAAGCTACTATCTTTGGTTTAATACACGGAATGGGTTTTTCTAATTATTTGAAAACTTTGTTGGGTAGTCAAGAATCAATTTGGGAACCATTATTAGCCTTTAATATCGGTTTAGAGTTAGGTCAATTAGCAATTGTAGCCTTAGTAATGTTAGTAAATGCAATTGTTATGGGCTTTACCGCTTGTACTCAACGTGATTGGAATATCTTTATAACAGGTGGAGCATTTATATCTGCATTAATCATTTTATTTGGATAAAAATGAAAGGAAAGAAGAAAGTTAGTAAGCCAATCGCTTTATATCCTAAAACCCCCGCATTTTTTGCCTTAGGTATTTTCTTATTAATCACAACCACATTAACGGTTGGGTCGTTAAGGTGGATGTCATTTGCAGGTGTTACTTGGTACAATACGTTATTATTAATACTATTTTCATTAATTACTTTAATGATGTTAGTTAGAGTGATGTTTGCCTATAAAAAAGTAACTATAGATCAAGGTGAGATGACTGAAAGTTACCCATTAAGATTAGGAAGTAAACAGAAGGTGAAAATAAAAGAACAACTACTTGCTTGGGAGGAAAACCAAAGAGTGATAGGGAAATCAACTTTTAATGTACTTACTGTATATTTTAAAACCACAACTCCAATTCGTGTTACCGATAGAGAAATGACTAATTACGAAATGGCTAAAAAGTATTTTAATCAGCATTATTCCATGTTTGATAAGTCGAAAATGAAATAATTTGACGTGAAATTATTAACTTCATTAAGGTTGATAATTTACTTTAAATGATTCAGAAACTATATATTTTATTCAAACCCAAATCCTTACTCTTAGTTCTTAGTGTTGGCATTATATGTTATTTATCTACTAATGATCTATTAAAAATAGCATTATGTACTTTAACATTTATGTGTCTTGTTTGGGAAATAATACTCAAGAACAAAAAGACGATTGAAAGAGAAAAAAACAAAACAACCTCTCCAATAAGTTCTCTTGCTCAATTCATTGTTAATACCCCTAATGAGTTAAAATTTAAGCAAGAGAAATTTAGGACAATCTTTGATAAATCATCTGATGCTTATTTTATACTTGATTCTAAATTTAGGATTAATGTATATAATGAGAAAGTAAATACTTTTTTTGGGAAATTACGAGAGGTGAACTTCTTAGATTGGGTAGAAAGAAATTCTCCTATAGAACAGCCTAAAGGAATGAACTCATTAAGTCTTTTCAAAGACATGAAAAGCAGTGTTGATAAACAAGGAGAATTAAGATTTGAATGGGAATTTATGAGTATTGATGGTGAAGAGTTTCCTACTGAAATTAGTATGATTATGTTACCCCTCTCAAATAACTATCTCTACTTTATGATTATTAGGAATGTGTTTAACCAAAAGCGTATTGAATTTGAATTACGAAAAAACCTTGAGAGGGAGAAAGAATTAAATGAAATGAGGTCGAAATTTATCTCAATGGCCTCTCATGAATTTAAAACCCCATTAGCTACAATATTAACCAATTTGGATTTATTGGAATTGAAATTACAGAAACAGGGAGCATCTCTCCAAGATTTACAAATTGATAAATACATTTCAAGAATGGAAAATGAGTCTCACCGTTTAAATATTTTAATGGATGAGGTATTGCAGTTGGGTAAAATTGAAGCAGGTAAAACACCCTTTTATCCTGAATATGTAGATGTAGAATTGTTTCTTACTTCCTATTTGCAAGAGTATAATGATCGAACCTCTAATGATAGAGAGGTAAAATTAAATTTTGATTTATCTACTTCACATTTTTGGTTAGATATGGATTTAATTTCTCATGTTTTTGATAACTTAATTTCAAATGCACTAAAATATTCTAGTAAGGATGTGATTATTAATATAAATGTAAGAAGAGAGTCTTTTCTGTTTGAAATAATTGATAAAGGTATTGGAATTCCTCTTAATGAATTCTCCCATTTATTCGAATCTTTTTTTAGAGCAAGTAACACAGATCATATTCAAGGTACAGGTTTAGGTTTAGTGATTGCCAAAGAATTTGTAGAAATTCATGGGGGTGTCATTGTATGTGAATCAGAAGAAAATATAGGTTCAACATTTAGAGTTGCAATACCAGCAAAATAAAAAGCGAGAAGTTATAGTTTCAAAGTATCTTTAATTAACTTCATTGTAAATTGATATATCCAAAATTCTAAATGTAAAAAATGGCCAAACAAACTAATTTGGGGAAAGAGACAATACCAAGACTATTAGTTAAAATGTCTGTACCTGCTGCTGCAGGAATGATGGTGATGGTTATTTATCAAATGGCTGATACATTTTTTATAGGACGTTGGGTAGGAACTTTAGGCCTTGCGGGTATCTCTGTTGTCTCACCATTAATATTAATGATTCAATCTATTGGTATGGCAATTGGAATGGGAGGGGCGTCGTTAATCTCAATTTCGTTAGGAGCTAAAAATATAAAAGGAGCCAATAATGTATTAGGTAATCAGATAATAGTTGGAGGTACTTTAACTGTTTTAGCAGTTATTGTGGGCTTTTTTTTTGAAAAAGAACTGTTGCTTTTTTTTGGAGCAAATGGAGATATTTATCCTTATGCTGAATCATACTTTAATATAGTATTATGGGGCATGCCTTTTTTAACTTGGTCCATGATAGTAAACAATGCTGTAAGATCGGAAGGTCATGCAAAGACAGCAATGTTTGCAATGGTAGTACCAAGTATCTGTAATATCATTCTAGACCCTATTTTTATTATAACTTTTGATATGGGAATGGAAGGTGCTGCATATGCAACTCTTATTTCCTATTTGATTGGTTTCTTATTTCTAGTGTTTTTCTTTATTAAAGGTAATACTCATTTAAGTTTATCCATTACCTATTTAAAATACAAGAAAAAGATTGTAAAAGAGATCTTAGGGTTAGGCTCAGCCTCTTTTGCTAGGCAAGCTGCATCAAGTATCATTGCAATAATATTAAATCATATATTATTTAATTACGGAGGAGAAGTAAGTGTAGCAGTATATGGTGTGGTGAGTAGATTATTCTTGTTAGCTACTTTTCCAATCATAGGATTAGGTCAAGGTATTTTAACTATCTGTAGTTTTAATTATGGTGCGGCCAAATATCATAGAGTAAAAGAGACCGTAATAAATGGAATAAAGTACGGTGTAGTAATTAATAGTATAATCACTGTTTTGTTATTCTTTTTTGATGAACCCCTGACAGGTTTATTTACAAAAGATCAAGAATTAATAAAAGAAAGTATTCCAGCAATGTGGGGAGTAATGGCTGCTTTACCTTTTATAACAGTAGGTATTATATCGAGTATGTATGCTCAAGCATTAGCAAAAGCTAGAGATGCATTGATGCTTACTTTAATGCGACAATTATTTTTTAGAATTCCGTTTGTGTATATATTCTCCTATTTTTGGGGAATTAATGGCACCTGGTTTTCCTTCTTTTTTTCAGATCTAGTATCTATTAGTTTAGCAGGCGTATATTTGAGACGAGAACTTCAAAAATTAACCAAAAAAATAAAATCATCTGATGAGCAACCTTAAAGAAAAAATTGTACACGAGGTAAAGAAAACATTTTTAGTTACCACTTACTTTGCCATTGGCTTAAATTTATTAGTGATACTCGCAGTGCTAATATCTGACAAAATCGATTTTAAATGGGGCTATATAGGTGCAGCTACATTTTCTGCTGCTTTAACAGGTAAGGTTGTAGTTATTTTAGAGTCTGTAGGTATAGATTTAAAACTGAATAGAACTAAACTATTGAATATAGTTTGGTTAAAATCCTTACTGTATACTGCTGTTATCTTTATAACAATCTTAATCGAAGATATTATTAAAGGGATGGTATCGGATGATTTAACCTTTAGTGAAGTTATAAAACATATCATTCATTCTTTTGAATCTGACTTTTTCTTAGGCAGGGCAATATATATGATCGTCCTTTTCGGTCTGTATCATTTTATTTTTGAGGTCGATAAATTTTTAGGGGCAACAGATTTATTTGATATGGTGTTTTCTAGATTTTATCACCCAAAACAAAAAGAATTTGTTGTAATGCATATTCGATGGGATTATAGTTTAGATAATGAAGTAGATCAGCTAAAAAAGGTTCAAGAGCTTTCATATAAGATCAACCAAGAATTATTTAAGCATAAAGGAAATGTAGATAAGTACGAATTAAATGGAATGTATTGTGTTTGGGAGAATACAAAAACAGAAAAATTTGAAACAAAGGCAGAACAGTTTTTCAAATCATTAGAGAAACTGGATGGCAAGGATAGCATCGTCAATATCAGAGGAGCTATAACTACGGGTACAATTGATTTGGCTGAAGTTGGTGGATTTTTGAAAAAAGAAATATTAAGGGTAGGTGACGCTTTCCATAAAGTGGCGATCGCATCTGAAAAAACGGCTGGAGTACCTCTTCGAAAAGTTTAGTCTTTAAGAAGATCACAGTTTTCATCTTCCCATTCTATTTCTATAGTAATGTGTCTAATTTCATCTTTTTGGATAATATTCCGTATTTCCTTTTTAATATGAGCAGCTTGGTTTTTGTTTACATTGTGATCAAGAACCAAGTGCAAACTCATAATATTAAACTCTCCATCTAATGACCATAAATGTAAATCATGTATGTTGAATACACCTTTTAATGATTTTATTCTCTCCTTTATTTTATTGGGGTCAATATTGGAGGGTGTTGCTTGAAGAAAGATAGGAAGAATTTTAAAAAGGTTTTTTACAGCATTATATAGTATATATATAGCTATCCCTGTAGATAATATCGGATCAATAATAGGCCAATTGAAAAAATAGATGACTATTGCTCCAATTAATACAGCTATCCAACCTAGTGTATCTTCAAGCATATGGAGCATCATTACTCTTTGATTCGCTGAATTTTTATTTTTCATTAATTTGATAACAGCAGCACCATTGACAAGCACACCTAAAATTCCAAAAACTACCATCCCTTTTGCATCCACTTCTTCAGGGGCAAATATTCTAGGTATACTTTTAATAAGCATAATGATAGAACCCGTTGTCAAAACAATTACATTAATGATAGCCGCTAAAGTTGAATACCTTCTATAGCCATAAGTGTAGGTATTGTTTTCTTTTTTATTTGAATACTTTTCAAAGAAATATCCGAGACCAATAGCAATAGTATCTCCTAAATCATGAATCGCATCTGATAGGATAGCAACTGAATTAGTTAAGGTGCCTCCAATAAATTCTAGAATGGTAAATATTAGATTGAGAAAAAATGCCCATCCAATATTAGAAGTACTATCATCATGTTGCCCGTGTGTATGATGATGATTGTGATGATGTCCCATAATGGTATTAGCTTTATACTTTATCAAATACTTTATATCAAATAAAGATAATCAAATAATAGGATATTATAAACGTGTACAAAATACGTTATAAGCAAAGCGAATTTTCGCAAATTGAGGCATTACGCTAAGTGAGAATTTTCATTTCTAAATGATTCGTAATGAGTGAAAAACAACATGAATTTTAAAAACTATTTCAAAAAAAATATCGTTAGTAAATCGTGGGTAAAAGACTGTAATAGTGAGCTTTATGATATGTAAATTATTGTAAAAGTGAAATTGATGACGGTCGTCACCAAAACAGATTTTAGGCCACTTCATATTTGTAACAACCAAGAGAGGTAAATCTCATAATAAATTTAAGCATGGGTTATTCATCACCAAAAGATATTTTAAGTAACATCAGAAATGGTGCTTTACAAAAAGGCGGAATGTCCGTTCAACAACTATTAGTATTTGGCTTTTTAGGCGGTGCATATGTTGCATTTGGTTTCTTACTAGCCATCGTAGTTGGAGGAGGGATGCCAGGTATTGCAGCAGAAAACCCAGGATTAGCAAAGTTTGCTATGGGAGCTGTTTTCCCAGTAGGTCTAATTCTGTGTATTATAGCAGGTGCTGAATTATTTACTTCGAGTACAGCAGTAATGACTGTTTCAGTACTGTCTAGAGATCAAAAAATTTCTAAGCTAGGTAAAGTATGGGTGTTTGGTTACTTAGGTAACTTCATTGGTTCTCTGTTTGTAGCTTATTTTATTACTACACTAACAGGAGTGGTTGATGGACAAGTATTTCATGATGCATTATTAAATGTAGCTCATCATAAAGTAGGGAATCCATTTTATAAAACATTCTTTAAAGCAGTAGGAGCCAATTGGTTGGTATGTTTAGCCGCTTGGCAAGCTTATGCTGCTAAAGATGTTATGGGTAAAGTCATTGGAATATGGTTTCCAGTAATGACATTCGTAACTTTTGGTTTTGAACACTGTATTGCAAATATGTATGTAATACCTGCAGCCATCTTTAATGGAGCAGATATAGCATGGTCAGATTTTATCATTACAAACTTAATTCCTGCAACGTTAGGTAACATTGCTGGTGGAGCCTTCTTTGTCGGAACTATCTACTGGTGGATGTTTGTAAAACCAGATGCAGATAAACAAGAAAAACAAATCGAGGAAGAGTTGATTAAACAATAACAATAATCATATTTTAACACCGATTTATTTAATAAATTCAAATACATTAATCTAATTGTGAAAAATTACCGTTAGTGTTGATGTAGATTGTAAAGAAAAACAAAAAAAATAACATGGAAAACGCTGTAAAAACATCTCAGTTCAAAGGTACTGCTTGGCAGAACGAAGTTAATGTATATGACTTTGTGATCAATAATGTAACACCATTTTACGGAGATTCTTCATTTTTAGCTGAAGCGACTGAAGCAACAAAAAAACTTTGGGACATCTGCTTAGCAGGAATGAAAGAGGAGAGAGAAAATGACGGTTGCCGTGACATCGATACGGATACAATCTCAACTGTTACTTCTCATAATCCTGGTTATATCAACCAAGAATTAGAAACAATTGTTGGTTTACAAACTGATGAGTTGCTTAAAAGAGCAATGAAACCTTTCGGGGGATACAGAGTAGTTAAAAACGCTGTAGAAGAAAAAGGTAAAACAGTTAACCCAGCGGTAGAAAATGTATTCAACTATGCTAAAGATCACAACAACCAAGTGTTCTCTGCATATGATAAAGAAATTAGAACTTACCGTTCATTAGGTATCCTTACTGGTCTTCCTGATAATTATGCACGTGGTCGTATAATTGGTGACTACCGTCGTTTAGCTTTATATGGTACTGATTTCTTAATCGCTCAAAAGCAAAATGATCACGCAGCTATCGAAGGTGGTTTAATCACTGGATCAGGTGCTGATATTGCGGAGCAAATTCAATTAAGAGAGGAAATTAGTTCTCAAGTTTCAGCATTAAAAGATATTGCTACAATGGCAGCATCTTATGGATGTGATGTAACTCGTCCTGCTAAAAACTCAAAAGAAGCTGTTCAAGCGGTATACTTCGCTTATCTTGCTGCTGTAAAAGAACAAGATGGTGCTGCAATGTCTCTTGGTAATGTTTCTTCTTTCTTGGACATTTATATTGAAAAAGATCTTGAAACTGGTGCTATTACTGAAGTAGAAGCACAAGAATATATCGACCACTTCGTAATGAAGTTACGTATGGTTCGTCACCTACGTCCTGGTGCTTATGATGAAATCTTTGGTGGTGACCCAACTTGGATTACTGAAGCAATTGGTGGTCAGTACTCTGATGGTCGTACTAAAGTAACTAAGTCATCATTCAGATTCTTACAAACACTTTATAACTTAGGAGCATCTCCAGAGCCAAACTTAACTGTACTTTGGTCTAACGATCTTCCTGAAGGTTTCAAAAACTTCTGTTCTCAAGTATCAATCGATACTTCATCAATCCAATATGAGAATGATGACTTGATGAGACCAAATAGAGGTTCTGATGATTACGGTATCGCATGTTGTGTATCTTACCAACATATTGGTAAGCGTATTCAATTCTTCGGTGCTCGTACAAACTTGCCAAAAGCATTATTAATGGCAATCAACGCTGGTCATGATGAGAACAAAAATGTTCTTGTTGCTGATGATATTGATGCAATGACTGGTGATGAGTACTTGGATTACGACAAAGTAATGACGCAATTCAAGAAAACAATGAAAGACGTTGCTCGTGTTTATGTAAAAACAATGAATATCATTCATTACATGCATGACAAGCACTATTATGAAAAAGCACAATTCGCATTCTTGGATTCTAACCCAGGTATCGATATGGCTTATGGTGCAGCAGGTATTTCAATTATTGCCGATTCATTATCAGCAATTAAAAATGCTAAAGTGAAACCTATTCGTGACGAAAACGGTTTAGCTGTAGATTTCGAAATCGAAGGTGACTTCCCTAAATATGGTAACGACATCGACGAGGTAGATGATATCGCTAAAGAAATCACTCATATTTTCTTCACTGAGTTAGCGAAGCATAAAACTTACCGTAACGCAGTTCCAACAATGTCATTATTGACAATTACTTCGAACGTAATGTATGGTAAGAAAACTGGTGCTACTCCTGACGGTCGTAAGGCTGGTGAGCCATTCGCTCCAGGTGCTAACCCAATGCACGGTCGTGATACTAATGGTGCAATTGCTTCATTAAACTCTGTGGCTAAGTTAGATTATGACGATGCTCAAGATGGTATTTCAAATACTTTCTCAATCGTTCCTAAATCTCTTGGTTCTGATCGTGATACTCAAGTGAACAACTTAGTAGCAATGATGGACGGTTACTTTGCTGAAGAAGGCGGTATGGCTCATCACTTGAACGTAAACGTGTTGAATAGAGAAACACTAATGGATGCTTACGAAAATCCTGAGAACTACCCTCAGTTGACAATCCGTGTATCGGGTTACGCTGTGAACTTCATCAGATTATCAAGAGCTCACCAATTAGAGGTGATTCAAAGAACATTCCATGAGTCTATGTAATTCATAGATGAATATAATCTACATATATAAAGGCTACTTCGAAAGAAGTAGCCTTTTTTCGTTACAATACTTTATATTGTACACTTAATAAATTCTTAAACTATATATGACTCTATTAAAATCTATTGATGACTACATTTATAAGAATGTGGACAAAGTTCATCTCTATAGAACTATTTTTGTTGTCACCTTCACTTTTGTTTTTGTCAATGTTTTAAAAATACCTCATGGCACTTGGATGTGTATTACCGTTACTGTGCTTTTAGGTGCTTATGCTGAATTTGGAGGAATAATACATCGAATTAAACAAAGGATATTGGGAACCATAATTGGTTCAACTACTTCAGTAACCATCTATTTCTTTTTTCATAACAATTTATGGTTTCAAACAATTGCAATAATTATTTTGATTCCCACTTTTTATTATGTCTTTAGAAAATACCCATATGCTTATTTGGTCTCCGTTTTTACCACGCTTATTATTTTAGGAGTTTCTGAGGATAAGTCTATTGAATCAGCTCTTTGGAGATCTGGTAATATTATTTGTGGAGGATTAATTACTTTATTATTTTCTTTCATTTTTCCTGTTAGAGGAGTTAAAGAATTACGTTTCGAAATGGCGAATAGTATTGAGTTGATTGATAAGTTATATATTTCAACAATAGAAGGGAAATTCCAGTATAAAGAGTATTTAGATGATATTCAAAAAGTATATAATTCATTACGCTTACAGAGGAAGACCTATGATCATGTGATAAGAGAAAGTAAACACCTGAAATCAAAAAGAAAAGATTTAGAGAATTGTACTATTATTTTGAGAAAACTAGGCGGAATTGTTGAATTACTTAATTCAAGTGCAATTGCTTCAGAAATTGGGAATAAATACATAAGTCAGCTTTACTCTATAAAAGAAAAACAAGAATTCATTTCAACAAGAATTCATGAAATTGTTAATCAATTAAGATTGAATAAATACCACAAACCTGAAGTAGTCAATTTAAAGTTAACTTCTACTAGAGCTGAATTAGAAAAATTATATAATGAAAATTCAGATGAACATACACCACTAAGTCCTTACAGTTATGTATGGTTGAACTATCAATATGCTCAACAAGTTTTTAAATTAGAAGAATGTATTCAATCTATTTTTAATTCTGATATTTAAACTCTTGACGTCAATATTTTCGCCTTCTTTTTTTGCTACTGAATAGAGGAAATAGGTCTTTAGTATATCACTATAACTATCAGATTTACTATTGATATAGGATATCTTAAGATATATCGTTTATTTCAAAAAAAATACTAATATTGTGATATGATCCCGAAAAGATCATTCATTTATACCAATAAACACTAAACACTTAATAACACTATGAAAGAAGTATATATCGTATCGGCCGTAAGAACGCCAATCGGTAGCTTTGGAGGTGTATTATCTTCACTATCAGCCACTCAATTAGGAACTTCTGCTATTAAAGGAGCTCTTGAAAAAGCAAACATAAATGCATCAGAAGTAAATGAGGTTTTTATGGGAAATGTAATTGCCTCCAACCTTGGTCAAGCACCAGCAAAACAAGCAGCACTAGGCGCTGGTATTGGGCATGATGTTCCTTGTACTACTATTAATAAGGTATGTGCATCTGGCATGAAAACCTTAATGTTAGGGGCTCAATCCATAATGTTAGGTGACAACGATATTGTTGTCACTGGTGGCATGGAATCGATGTCTAATATTCCATACTACATACCAAAAGGGAGATATGGTCATGGTTATGGTCACGGTCAACTTTTAGATGGTCTAGTAAAAGATGCCTTAACAGATGCATACAATGGAAATGCAATGGGCGTCTGTGCAGATGCTACAGCTGTTAAATGTGAGATTTCTAGAGAAGAACAAGATGAATTTGCGATTCAATCTTATAAAAGGACAGCTTCATCAACTACAGAAGGCTTATTTTCAAATGAAATAATACCTGTGGCAGTTCCTCAAAGAAGAGGTGATGATGTTATCGTAGATAAGGATGAGGAATTTTCAAAAGTAAAATTTGAGAAGATTCCGGCATTAAGAGCAGTCTTTACTAAAGAAGGGACAGTTACAGCAGCAAATGCATCTACAATAAATGATGGGGCAGCTTCAATTATATTAGCAAGTGAAGATGCAGTGAAAAGGTTAGGATTAAAGCCTATCGCTAAGGTGATTAGCTTTGCCGATGCTTCTAAAGCTCCTGAATGGTTTACAATTGCTCCACCTGATGCTGCTGAGAAAGCATTGTCAAAAGCAGGGTTAACTAAAGAGGATATTGATTTCTGGGAAGTAAATGAGGCTTTTTCTGTAGTAACACTTGCTTTTGCAAAACAATTGGGATTATCACTCGATACGGTAAACGTTCATGGAGGATCAGTCTCAATGGGACATCCTTTAGGGGCATCAGGTTCGAGAATAATGGTAACTTTAATGGGTGTTCTTAATGCTCAAAAAGGAAGTAAAGGTTTAGCCGCAATTTGTAACGGTGGTGGTGGAGCCTCTGCTGTTATTTTAGAAAAAATATAAGTGATAAAAAAGGTGATATAATTTCTTTATATCACCTTTTCTGCATTAATATGCTTTCGAAGTTCTTCTTCTTTATCAAAAAGAATTCCTAAACTTCCTCTTAATAACTTGATGTAATACTCTTCATTATCATTTTCTAAAGGTATTCTTATTTTTACTTCGGAGGAATTAAATAACATGATTGTCATTTGTAATTGATAACACTCTAAGTAATCAGCCCAAAGAATATTTAAATCTTTAATTTTTCCAGAAGGGTAATCAGGCGAGGAGAACAATATCCACTTATTTTTAAGTAAATCAAGGATGGAATGATAAACGCTCATTATTTTTATCTAAAATTAGTTCGATTCATGCCTTTATAACGCTTGAAATTCGAAACTATTCTATATTTTTACTAAAATTATTTTTTTATCTTGATTTGAAAGTCAAATTAAGTCCAATCAATATAAACTTCTCTTAGAATACTAACATAAAGTCACTAAACTATTATGGCAAAGAAAAAGAGCTCCAATACTACAATTTATATCATATTATGTATAATCCTTGTTGCAATGATGGCAGGAGGATATTTTTATAATAAATCAAAAGTTAAGTCTATTAAAGTAGAGTTTGCTACCGCAACTAAAGGAATAATTACTGAAAAAGTAAGTGCCTCTGGAAAAGTGCAACCTATTAATGAAGTGACTTTGTCATCAGAAGTTTCAGGAGAAATTCGTGAATTATATGTTAAAGAAGGGGATTCTGTACATACAAGACAATTGTTAGCACAGATTCGTCCAGATAACTTTAAATCAGCTTTAGATCAAGCTAAAGCATCTTTGAATTCTCAAAAAGCACAGTTGGCAAGATCTAGAGCAGATGTCGCTCAGAACGAAGCAAGATTAAAGCAATCAGAACTTACATTTAATAGAAATAAACAATTATGGGAAGATAAAGTGATTTCTGACCAAGAGTTTGAAAATAGTAAGGCCGAGTTTGAGATTGCCCAAGCCAATTTAGAAGCAGCGAAAGAAAGTATGAGAGCCTCTGGATATACTGTAAAAAGTGCAGAAGCTCAGGTAGATGATGCCAAAGAGTCTCTTCAACTAACAAAAATATTTGCTCCAATGTCTGGTGTTATTTCTAAGCTTTCAGTAGAAAAAGGGGAGATGGTTGTAGGTGCTCGTCAAATGTCGGCAACAGAAATGTTACGTATTGCCAATCTATCTGAAATGGAAGCACAAGTAGATGTGAATGAAAATGATATTATTCGTGTCCATAAATTTGATACAGCTATAATCGATGTAGATGCATACTCTTTTAAAGATCTAAAATTTAAAGGAGTGGTCACAGCAATTGCCAACTCAGCAAAAGATGCAACATCTTCAGATGTGGTGACAGAATTTGAAGTGAAAATTCGTGTTTTGCCAAATTCATATGCTAACTTAATGGTAGAGAATCAAAATGCTGAATCTCCATTTAGACCAGGTATGACAGCGTCTGTTGATATTATTACTCAGACAAAAAACAATATTCTTACAGTGCCTTTAACTTCTGTAACTACTCGTAAACGTTCTGAAATGAAAAAGAAAGATGACGAGGATGATGATGTGAAGGATGAAAATAAAACGATGTTGAACAACTCTAAGAAAAAAGATTCTGAATTATTAGAAGTTGTATTTGTCTACAATAAAGAAACAAAAGAAGTAACTCCTAGAGAGGTGAAAACGGGTATTTCAGATTTCGATAATATTGAAATTCTTAGTGGAATCGAAGATGGAGAAGTAATTATTAAAGGTCCATTCAGAATCATTTCAGAAACATTAAAAGCAGGAGATTTAGTTGAAGATATGGACGCTTCTGAATAAATTAATCATGATTTGATTAATTGAAATGTATTATAAATATTTTATTAATGTCTCAAACTAAAATTGTAAAAGAACCCTTGAATAACCGACAAAGGAAAATTTTCTGGGGTCTTTTTTCACTCATATTTTTCATAAACATCTACAGTAATTATGTAGGAGATATGCTTTTAATGAAGTTCTCCAAACCTTTACTAATGCCGTTTATAGCAATTTATTTTTCAGCAACATGGAAAGAAACATCAGAAAATTCTATCATATATAAAACGATGATGATCGGTTTTTTCTTTGCTTGGATAGGAGATCTATACATGATGTTTAGTGAAGATCAAGATGTTATGCTAATAGGTTTAGGATGCTTCTTTATTTGTCATGTATTATATATAATTGCTTTTTTCTTTTCTGGTGTAAAAGATAAGCCTATATGGTATGTGTTTCCTTTTGTATTATCTCTAATAGGGATATATGTCGCTGAACATATCGCTTCTAATCATTCTATATTGTATGCACCAGTTTTAGCATATAGTATTATGATCTCAGTGATGTTCTCATTTGCTTTCATTAGAATCTTTATTAGAAAGGATAAATGGGCAATTTTTACGGCAGTAGGAGCTCTTCTTTTTATTATTTCAGATATAATGATAGGATTAAATACATTCAAAGAGTTTGATTTATCCACAGCTTATATTATGCTGACTTATATTTTTGCTCAGCTTTTGATAAGTAGAGGAATGATGGTTGAGGCAAGCAATTAGATAGTTATTGTTTTAGTGGAAGAAAAAAAAGCCCGTTTAAAAATCAGTTTTTAAACGGGCTTTTTGATGACTAATTTTTAAGATTACCTTAAAAATAATAACTCTCTGTATTTTGGAAGTGGCCACATTTCATCATCAATTAGAGTTTCTAACTTATCAACGTGCCAACGTAATTCTTCAAAGTATTTTTCTTTGACATCATCACAATAAGCGATTGCTTTTTCTTCTACGTTTTCCATAGAGTTGATTCGCTTTCGTTCTTGAGTCATTTCATGAGCTAACTTTTTCACTTGAATAAGATGTTTACCTACATTTTTAATGGTAATCATCGTTTCTTCAGTTTGATCCTCAAGCCCAATATCTTTTAACCCTTTTACATTTTCAATCAGCGTATTTTGATATCGGATAGCCGTTGGAGCAATATGGTTAAGCGCTAAATCTGCCATTACTCTAGATTCAATCTGCATCTTCATAATGTAATTCGAAAGCCTGATTTCATGTCTGGCATCTAATTCTACCTGAGACATGATTTTCATTCTTTTAAATAACCTTGCTGTTGAGCTTTCTTTTAATACAGATAATGCGCGAGGTGTATTTTTATTATTAGATAACTTACGTTTTTTAGCTTCATTTACCCATTCATTGCCATAGCCATTACCTTCAAAAATGACTTTCTTCACAGAAGGAATATAAGATCTTAAGATATCAATAATAGCCACTTCTTTTTTCTCATCTTGTTCAATCAATTTATCTACTTCTTTTTTAAATAAATCTAATTGATTAGCAACAACTGTATTTAAAACAGTCATAGGGCGAGCATTATTTGCGTTAGAGCCCACAGCTCTAAATTCAAATTTATTCCCAGTAAAGGCGAATGGAGACGTTCTATTTCTATCAGTATTATCTAAAAGGATAGGAGGAATCTTACTAATTCCAAGCTTCATATAAATGTTGTCACCTTTCTTTACTTTTATATCACCGTTATTTTCTAATTCGGTTAGAATATCAAAAAGTTGAGTACCTATAAAGGCAGAAATAATCGCTGGAGGAGCTTCATTAGCGCCTAAACGAAAATCATTACTAGCAGAAGCAATAGAAGCTCTTAGTAAATCAGAGTAATCATACACCGCCTTAAGGATATTAATAAAGAAGGTAATGAAGATTAGATTTTCTTTAGCTTTAGTACTAGGTTGAAGCAAGTTTTTGCCTTTATCAGTAATTAAAGACCAGTTGTTATGCTTGCCACTTCCATTCATACCTTCGAAAGGCTTTTCATGGAATAAAACTCTGAAATTATGTCTTGATGAAACCTTCTTCATCAAGTCCATTAATAAAACGTTATGGTCATTGGCTACATTCACTTCTTCGAATATAGGAGCCACTTCAAACTGACTTGGAGCTACTTCATTATGCCTTGTTTTAATAGGAATACCTAACTTGTAAGCTTCAATTTCTAGTTCTTGTAAAAAGCGAGTTACTCTAGATGGAATTGATCCAAAATAATGATCATCTAATTGTTGACCTTTTGGAGGAGTACGTCCAAATAAGGTTCTACCAGTTAATAATATATCAGGTCTAGCATCGGCCAAGGCTCTATCAATAAGGAAGAACTCTTGTTCACAACCTAATGAAGCTTGCACTTTCTCTATGCTTCTATCAAAAATCTGACATACAGATGTAGCTGCTTTATCTACACGTTCTAATGCTTTTAATAATGGTGCCTTATTGTCTAAAGACTCGCCAGTATATGAAACAAAGACTGTTGGAATACATAATGTTTTTCCATCACCACTTTCAATAATAAAAGCAGGAGATGTTGGATCCCATGCAGTATAGCCTCTAGCTTCAAAAGTCTGCCTTAAGCCTCCACTTGGAAAAGAACTAGCATCAGGTTCTTGTCTTGATAATGCACTTCCTTTAAATCGTTCGATAGCTTGCCCATCTTTATTCAATTCAAAAAAAGCATCATGTTTTTCTGCAGTAGATCCAGTTAATGGCTGAAACCAGTGAGTATAATGGGTCACACCTTTAGATAATGCCCAAGCTTTTAAAGAGGTCGCAACAGCATCAGCAACATTTTGATCTATTTGTTCACTTCTATGAATTGCATTCTGAAGTTTTTCATATATATCAGAGGAGAGCTGTTCTTGCATGACCGCTAAGCCAAAAGTATTTTCACCGTAATAATCGGAAACTTTGCTACTAGGAGGAGTAATTTTCACGGGTTTTCTTTCCTCTACCAATCGCAATGCATCAAATCGTTGTCTAGCCATTTTTTAAAGATGCTTATATTTTTTAATTCGTTTATATAATGTAATGTATAAACTTACATTTTAATCGGGTAGAAATAAAATATTTTAAGCAATTGAGAACTAATATTTAGAATAAATATAGAATTCCTTACCTAAATAAATATTGAAAGAAATAAGTGTTTAAAACTCGACTTGGTATGTAATTTGATTATTGAGTCATTATTACTCAATAATTCAAAGATTCTTGCGTTGTAGAGTTAATGATTTATTGTTGTTCGATTATACAGAAAAGGGTAGCATTCAATATGCTTAATAAAGCTTCTATGAAGATTTTTTTACTAGGATTTATTTTTCTTCTTACCGTTAGTACTGGTTTTGCTCAATCAGTTTCAGGTTCAATATATGTTGAAGGTGATAAGATTGTAACCAATGATCCACAAGGAAGAGTTTATTTGAGAATAAAGGCTTCTTCTGCAGTGACTCATATGAAAATCTCTCGAGATGAGAGTTTTAGAGGTGTTGTTTGGGAAAGAGTGAATTGGGAAAAACCTGATTTTCCTATTATTCGAAGAGGAGCAGGAGATGGTTTAAAAACTATTTATGCAGTTTTTAAAAACGAAGATACAGGAGACGTCTCTGAGGTTGCCACTTTAATGGTGGAACTGGATAGAACCCCTCCACAAAATCCGGAATTACTTATTAATGGCGGTTTACCATATACTAATAATAAGTCTAGAATGGTGACTTTATTCTTGTCAGCTGATGAAGCTCAAAAGATGAGAATATCTAGCCGTCCTGACTTTCATGGAGTAGAATGGGTGCCTTTCCGTCCAAAAGTAGAAAAATATAAATTACTTGGTCTTGATGGTGAAAAAGAAATCTTTGTGCAATTCAAAGATGCCGCAGGAAACCAAACTGAAGTTATTAGTTCTAAAATAACAATCGATATCACGCCTCCTGTTAATGGAAAAATGAAAATTAATGACGGGAAGAAATACATTAAAGATTCTGTTGTTACGCTTAACTTCTATGCAGAAGGTGCATCACATATTCAAATTAGAGGTGGTGATGGCTGGATTGATTATGCAGAACAAGTACAATGGAAATTACCTCCTGGTGAAGGTGAAAAGGTAGTGTATGCTCGTTTCAGAGATGAAGTGGGTAACTATTCAAAGATTGTTTCAGGTAGAGTAATTGTTGATACCACTCCTCCAGATTTAGGAAGAGTTATTATTGATGATGGTAGAAAATTCATTGATAATCATGCGAAACATAAACTACAATTGATTATTCGTGGAGCAACTCATATGAAGATTTCAAATAATGAATCTTTAAGCGATGCCCAATGGATACCATATACCCCTGTTGTTCCTGTTTGGAATTTCCCTATTGGAGATGGGAAGAAAACAGTATTTGTAAAATTTAAAGATCAATCTGATAACGAATCAGAGATTTACAGTTCTTCTGTAATGCTAGATGCAACTCCTCCTCAAAATCCTAAAATTGATATTGTTGCTGAAGGTATAGTGCAAGACACTGCAAACAACGTCAAGCTTTTAAAGAATGATAAGCAAATTGTTGATCTGAAAATTAGTGCTGAAGATGCTCGTTTTATGATGATTTCAAATCAAAAGAGTTTCTATGGTGCACGTTGGATGGTTTATAAGGAAGAGATGAAGAATTGGAAGCTTCAGCCCGGTGCTGATGGTTTAAGAAGTGTTTTTGTTCGTTTTATGGATAGAGCAAAAAATGTTTCAGAACCTGCTTTTGATAGAATTCTAATTGATACAGAGCCTCCTGTTGGTGGTAAATTGGTGATTGATAATAATAAAGAATACAGTATCGATAAAGAACATATGGTTAAACTAAAGGTCTTTGCTCGTAAAGCTGATTTTATGCAAGTGAGTAATGATCCTACATTTATGAATATAAATTGGGAGCCATATAATACCATCAAAAATTGGAAATTAGACGGTGGAGATGGTGTGAAAACTGTTTTCGTTCGTTTTAAAGATTTAGCGGGGAATATTTCAGAACCTGCATCGAATAATATTAAGTTAGATACTAAGCCTCCGTTTAACTGTTCAATTCTAGTTAAAAATCATAAGGATGGTGTAGTGAATCACCCAGATGCTATTGCACTTATTCGTGTTAACGCAGAAGATGCAATTAAAATGCAAATTAGTAACCATCCTAATTTTGAGAAAATCAGATGGATAGGATACTCAGAATATAATATTCCTTGGAGACTTCCAGGTGAAGACGGTGTAAAAGAAATTTATACACGTTTTATGGATGAGGCAGGTAATATTACTGATACTTACTCTGTGAATGTAACTTTAGATAGAACACCGCCTGTTAAAGGAAGTGTAGAAATCCTTGAAGCAAAAGATAAGTTGACAAATTTAACTGATGTAAACCTTGTAATTAATGCTGAAGGAGCACATCAAATGAAGTTGTCTGAAAGATCTGACTTTAAAGGTGCTGAATGGGAGAAGTATTCTAAAGCTAGAAAGTGGAAGTTCCCACAAGGTGATGGTATTAAATTCGTTTATGTAATCTTCAAAGATGAAGTAGGCAATTTGTCAAGACCAACATATGCTTCTGTGGGTGTCGATACTGATGCACCAAGAGAAGGTAGTATTTTGGTATCAAATGGTGATAAATACTGTACTGATCCTGATGCGGTTGTTCGTGTGAAACTTAACGCAAGAGGAGCGACCCAAATGATGATTTCTAATGATAAAGATTTTACTGATGCTAAATGGCAAAAGTTCAAGTATTATATTTATGATCATTATTTAGAAGCAGCAGAAGACGGTGAAAAAACAGTGTATGCTAAGTTTAAAGATGATGCAGAAAATGTAACTGATATGGTTTCTTCAAGTGTTATTCTAGATAGACAAGAGCCGGTAAATGAGAAGTTAATTATCAACAACGGTGAAGAATATACAAATGAAAAGTCTGGTAGAGTTTCTTTAGAAATATACGCGGAAGATGCTGTGAAAATGAAAGTATCTAACGATAGATATTTTAAACAAAATATCAAATGGGAGCCTTATGCCACTTCTAAAGATTGGTTAATCAAGCACTCAACTGATGGTCAGAAATTCGTTTATGTGAAATTTAAAGATGAAGCAGGAAACGAGTCTTTAATAACAGAAGGACGAATTATTCTGGATACAACACCTCCAATACCACAATACGTTAAAATTAATGGTGGTGCAACAGCTGTTGATTCGCCTACAGTTACGGTGAACACCAAAGCGAGAGATGCTAAATTTATGATGATATCAAATTCTCAATCATTCCAAGGAGCAGTATGGAGACCATACGCAGAAAGCTTTACTTGGAGCTTGGAAGCCGGAGCAGGTATCAAGAGAGTATTTGTTAAGTTTAAAGATAATTCTCAAAATATTTCTGATTTCAAATTTGCAGAGACAACATTGTATGATGTAAATAGATAATTTGAAATAAATTAAAATATAAAAAAAGCCACTTGAATTGTCAAGTGGCTTTTATGTTTATAAAGAATAGTAAAGTAATTATACTTTGACAATTCTTGAGTGTTTATATGATTTTACCGTATCGGTAAGTATGTGAAAGGCGTTATTCGCCATTGTATTGTGCTGATCTAGAGTTGGGTTGACTTCAACCATTTCCCAACAAACTACTTTTTGATTACTCACTAAAGTAGTATTAATTGCTAAAGCTTCTTCTACTGTTAAACCATTTGCAACAGGTGTTCCTGTGCCTTTTGATATACTAGGATCCATGCTGTCTACATCAAATGATATGTAAATCATATCACAATCATTTAAATGAGATAATGCTTGAGAAGCAGTTTCTATAGCCCCATTTTTTCTTACTTCATCTACTGTGAAATTCTTGATGTTGAACTTATTCATAATAGTATTTTCAGGAGTTTCAGTATCTCGAACTCCAATAAATACAATGTCCTCAGGACTTAATTTTGGTTCAGAAGTACCCACAGATTTAATTCTCTCCCAATAATCTAAAGTTTCTTCATCAGGTTGGTTAACAGCTTCGGATTGGTTGTCTAAATGTGTGACCATTGCTAATGGCATTCCGTGCATATTTCCTGATGGAGTTGTAAAAGGGGAGTGGAAGTCTGCATGAGCATCTATCCATATTACGCCTAATTTTTTATTTGGAAATGCTTTTTTGATCCCAGAAATAGTTCCAGCAGCTGTAGAATGATCTCCTGCTAAAACAAATGGAGTTTCTCCTTTAGCTAAAACATTTGAAGTGGCATTACTAACTCTCTCAAGCATAGTATGGACACCATCTATATGTTTTGCATTAGGGTATTGATTGTTTTTGAAAAGTATATTGTTGACGTCGTCAATATTTTGTACGTGATTATCGCTGAAAAATGTAGACTTTTGATCTAATGATGCGACGATAAGGGCGTCAATGCCCATACCAGCTCCTCTCGTTCCTGCTGCAATTTCGGAACGAACAGTAAGAAGTTTAATGTCCATGATGTGTATCTAAATGAAATATTATGATGTACGACTTTAAACCCATTTATGGTTGGAAATGGGAGAGTACACTAGGAAAATAGAAGTGAAATATAAGATCTAATAATTATGAGAATGCCAACAACTGGGATGTGTCAAAGAACTGACCAACCAAAACATACTGGGAATATGTAATTGTTTTTAATGACATTATTAGACTATTAATAAGTGAATTGATACACAATTATAAAGTGTATAAAATAAACTTCCAAATTATTTTAGAAATGATTTTTTTGGTACTAGGGTAAATGGGCAATTTTAATGAGGAGAGGCCACAACAAAAGCATCTTTAAAACCAAGGCTTCTTACCTTCATTTTTAATCTATATGCTGCTTGAGGGGTGGCTACGGTACCAACAGTATATTTATAAATTTTAGAATGATTTCTAGTTGTTTCGTTTTCATTGATTACTAAACCTGCACCAGTTAATTTCTTTAAAGTAGAGTTAGAATGAGGTACTTTTTTATTAGTAGCTAAAACTTGTACACTGTATAGCTCTTGTTGCTGATGCATCTTTTCATGAAATTCTTTAAAGCCTTTATAAATAGCCTCAGCTACTTCCTTTTGTCCATTATACGAGTTAAGGTAAATGCGTTCATGAGGATTAGAAAGGAATCCACATTCTACTAAAACAGAGGGCATCGAAGTGTTTTTAAGAACAAAAAGATTGTATCCTCTGTCATTTTTGTTCATAATACCTCTAGATTGAATCAATGTGTTTCTTTCAATACTATTTAGAATACTATGTGCTAAGTCTAAGCTTATTTTATCAGCATCTGTATCAATATGAGCTTTAGCCCCTACAATCCACTTATTTGGATTAGAGTTACTATGTATACTTATGAAATAATTTGCTTTCGCATGTTCAGCAAATTTCACACGATCATCTAAACTGACATAATTATCATTTGTTCTTGTGTAATATATTTGAACATCGGGCATAGAATTCCTAATCAACATTCCAATTCTTCTTGCAATGATGAGGTTTAGGTCTTTTTCATGACGATGTACCTTGCTTCCTCTTGGTTTACCAGGATCTTTTCCTCCATGTCCAGGGTCAATAACGACCACGAAATTCTTAGTTTGGGCAAAAGATGGTAATTGTAGAAGGGATAAAGCGAAAATTAAAAGTAAAGTTGTAAATGATTGCTTAAAAATATGTAGCATTTTACTTGTTAGTATTTATTTGGTTCTCATGAACAAGAAAGTCTAAAAAATTATTAACACTTTCATTGACCACACTAAAACAATTTTCAAAGCCTTGCATTCCCCCATAATAAGGATCATCAACGTCTTTGTTGGATTGCTGATTATCGTATGATCTTAATTTAAAAATTTTATTCCTATCATTATCATTTTTAGCCAATCGTTCTACATTAGAATAATTGCTATCGTCCATTACAACAATATGATCAAATAGATCAAAATCAGCCTTTACAAATTGTCTTGCAATTGAATGTAATTCCACACCATGACTAGAAGCAGTTCTTCTCATTCTTTCATCTGCTCTATTGCCTGCATGTCCTGCATAAGTACCAGCAGAATCAATAGAAAAATAAATGTCTAAACCTCTCTGCTCAATAGCATGAACCATTAAACCATCTGCAAGAGGTGATCTACAGATATTACCAAGGCATACAAATAAGATGTTAATTTTATTAGACATTCGGTATGTTTGTTAAGGGAGTATGTAATGTCAAAAAAATAAGGACAGAAATATATTGAATACAATTTATAGGTATTATTTCAAATTTCAATCAATTGATAGTAAAATTTTCACCTATTTTAATTGTTTTATCAAAAGTTGATATTTCAATCCGTTGATGTTATATAAATTCTATTTAGAGTAGATTGAAATGATGATAAAAAAGAGAACTATTACTATGATTTTGATTTTTAATCCTCAATATTTAAATAGGTTTTTATTTTAATTAGATAAGACTTTTCTTAAAGTCAACCAAAATAACAGATATACTTCATTTGTAATATTTATGAAAAATAAATTTAAGATCGTGTTATACATAATTATTGTATTAATATTAGGGATACTTGCTTTCTTTTTTTGGGCTAAATCACCCAATTTAGACAAGTCGGAGTACGCTAAAGTGATGAAATTTGATGGGAATGAATCATCTAAAAACAACAACGATTCTACCATTTCATTAATTACATATAATATTGGATACTTATCTGGAATGACTAATAATACTTCAGTAAGACCCACTGAAGAATTTTATGATAAAAATTTGAAAGATATTATTGGGCGATTAAAAAAGTACCCTGTAGATGTTTTGGCTTTACAAGAAATAGACTTCGGAGGGAATCGATCGTATCATGTCAATCAATATCAAGAACTTGCGCAAGCATTAAAGTTTTACAATGGTTGTCGTTCAATTAATTGGGATAAGAAATACGTGCCATTTCCTTATTTCCCAATTTCTGTGCATTTTAAAAAAATGTTGAGTGGGCAAGCAGTCATGTCAAACTTTGAAATTGTTGATTACGAAAGAGTGGTTTTGTCAAGAGTGCAAAGTCAACCTTACTATTATTCATCAATGTACTTAGACCGTCTAGTAGAAAGAATTAAAGTTAAGGTAGGAGATCAAGAAGTAATGATATTTAATGCTCACACTGAAGCATTTGACCAAAAAACCAGAACTCAACAGATATTATTCTTAAAAGATTGGTTTTTGAGAACTGCGGAAACAATGCCTGTTGTTATGTTGGGTGATTTTAATTCAGACCCTTCTTATGATAATGCAGCAATTTTAGAAATGTATGACGATGATAGAATTGGAGCAATGTGCTCTAAAGAAGATCTATTATGTGATAAAACACTTACATATCCTACAGATAAACCTATAGAGCAATTGGATTTTGTATTCTTTTCTACAAAACACTTTGAACTCTTAGATTGGAAGGTTTTATATGACTTAGGAGAGGTTTCTGATCATTTTCCTGTCTACACATCCCTTAAACTAAAATAGAATCCTCCTCTGAATTATTCAATAATTGTAAAATATTGTATGATTCGATCTTAATATGAAAATATTTATAGAAAAGCATTCCATTAGGAGTGCTTTTTTTATTAATTTTGTACACTTATGAAGTATGCTGTAATAGATCTTGAAACAACAGGAGGTTCTGTAGCCTTAGGAGGAAAGATCATCGAAATTGCCATTATTGTTTTAGAGAATGGTGTCGAGATAGATCGATTTGAATCTTTTGTAAATCCAGAAATGAGTATCCCTCCTTTTATCCAACAACTTACTGGAATTAAAAATGCAATGGTGAAAGAAGCACCAAAGTTTTTTGAAATTGCCAAAAAAGTAGTTGAAGTTACTGAGGGGTGTACCTTTGTTGCACATAACGCCGAATTCGATTACAATTTTGTAAAAGACGAATTCAAACTTCTAGGGTATACCTATCTTAGAAACTCTCTTTGTACTGTAGAAACATCTCGAATTCTTCTACCCGGAAAAAAATCATATAGCTTAGGTAAACTGTGTGACGAGATCGGGATTCCTCATAATAAAAGACATAGAGCTATTGGTGATACTGAAGCAACTGCAAAGCTTTTTCAGTTACTTTTAGCACAGGAGAATGCAGAAAATATCCTTGAAGAAATGACTGTTTATGATGTGTATAGTTCAAAGAAACACTATATGATCAAAAAGGAAGTTATTGATGCTTTAACTGATGAAACTGGAGTATATTATTTGTATAACGAAGAAGAAGAATTGATATATATCGGTAAGTCGAAAAATATCAGAAAACGAATTCTTCAACATTTATCAAATAAAAGTGCACCTAGAGCCATTCGAATGGCTGAGATGGTGAGGAATGTAAAGACCACTATTACAGGTAGCGAACTGATTGCTCTACTATTAGAATCTGATGAGATCAAAAAAAATCAACCTAGATTTAATAGAGCACAGAGAAGAACAAAACAATATTTTGGTATATATAAATATCTTGATGATAATGATTATATCAACTTTAGAGTTGCACCATTAAGCGAAGGTGATTATCCTGTGACAACAACGTTTTCTAGAAAAGAAGCGGATCGTATTCTCGACAGAATGATCGAAAAAAATACACTTTGTCAGAAACTTTGTGGTGTAGATCATAGTCCAAAAGCATGTTTTAGATATCACTTAAAGAGCTGTAAAGGTGCATGTTGTGGAGATGAACAAGCCGAGGATTATAATAAAAGAGCATTAGAAGCGGCGATGCGATTTAGTTACGGTGCTCCAAATGTGTTCTTAATTGATAAAGGCCGAGAGGACAATGAAAGAGGAATTGTTCAAATTGAAAATGGCATTTATAAAGGATTTGGTTATGTGAAGAAAAGTGGTAATTATGATCCACTAAAATTAAAAAAAGCCATTTCAAAATATAAAGACAATGCTGATGTAAATAAGATTATCAGAGGCATTTTAAGAAAGAAAAAAGGTATTGAGAGAAAAGTATTTTATTAGATTCATCATTATTTTTTTTGTTTGTTGTTTAACTAAGCTTCAAGCTCAAAAGAGAGATGGCGTACTGCGATTCGCGAATCAGAAAATAGACTTAGGTAATGTACAAGCAGGTCAGAATTATCAAATTATCATCCCCTTTGTAAATATCGGTAATTCTGAAGTAAATATTTTAAAGGTAGATACAGACTGCGGTTGTTCAGATGCTTATGTCAATCATCAGAAAATAGTAAAAGGCGATACCGCCCACTTAAATATAACATTTATTCCTGTAGAAGGCGAGACTCCATTCTATAAGAATATTGTCATGCTTTCTGATGGGAAAATATCACATTACACAATAATTCTGCAAGGGAATGTTTCTGATGATGCCAATCAGCATGGCCAAGAACCCATAAAAGTGAATTGGGCGACGCAACAGAAGTCTGTGCCCATTTTATCCAATTACCAGTATACCATCAAATCACAAAAAGGAGAGGATATAACTGTTCCTTTGTATGTGACAAATGTTGGAGAGAAAACATTACATATAAAATCGATCAGTAGTAATACCTTAGAATTACAACCCATTCAATTACCTAGAAGTGTTATGAAAGGAGAGGTGTTGTCTTTTCCTATAAATACAAAAATGATTGATAAGGACAAATTTCAACATTATATCAAATTACTTACTGATGAAAAGTCTATTTTAATACGTCTTAGGAACGATTATATAGAATAGGTTATAATTATTAGTTTAATATTAGACAATATCTAAGTATTCATTGTCAACAAAAATATTTTAAGTTAAATTCACAACTCAAATCTTTATATTGAAAAAAAATACAATGTAAAGAAATTGGACAACGAACTTACATCATGAAGAATATCATCAAATATCTAACTTACTTCGGCTTCGTATTATTAGCTTTTACTTCTTGTATGGATAATAGTGGAGCTCATACTGAAATTCAAAAATCTTATTTACCCTCTTCTAAAGGTAAACCAGGTGAAATGGTTTTAGTGATAGATTCCACACAATGGGGAACCAAAGAAAGTATAGGAGGACAATTGTATACAAAAGTACTTGGTACTACAAGAGGTATTTTACCACAAAATGAACCTCAGTTTACAGTAACTCAAGTGCAACCGTCTGGCTTTAATAGTATATTAAGACAAGCTAGAAATGTAATGATTGTAACTACATTTGATAACAGAGGAAGAGAATCTGCTATATTAAATTCTTTTTTTGGAGAGGGTGTGATTGATGCCTTAGCGAAAGATACTAAGAAGTTCTTTTATGTGAAAAAAGATGTCTGGGCTAAAGGGCAAACAGTAATGTTATTTTTCGCAGAAAATGAAGCTAAAATGGCGGAGATATTAGATGATCCAAATAAGATCTATTATTTAACTCAACCTTTTCATGAAATTGAAAATAAACGTTTGGCTGAAAAAATAACAAAAGAACGAGATCATAAAATTACTAGATTCTTAAAGGAAAAATATAATCTTGAAATTTCTTTACTAAAAGGATATAAAGTAGCTCGTTCTGATGAGAATTTCTTATGGTTAAGACATCCAGAGATCGCGTTTGATAATAATATCTTCTTTTTGAAAATTCCATATACTAATGAAGAGCAGTTTGATGCCAACCATATTCTTAAATTAAGAAATGAACTGGCTAAAACATATCTATATGGAGATCCTGAAAATAAAGAATCATATGTGATCACAGAAGATAAAGTAACTCCTGAAATTAAAAATGCAAAAGTTGCAGGTAGACAAGCTGTCGAAATTAGAGGTTTGTGGAGAACAAATACTTATTCGATGGGAGGACCTTTTATTAGCTACTTACTTACAGACAAAGAGGGTACTCATTTATATTATTTAGAAGGTTTTGTTTTTGCTCCATCAATGGATAAAAGAGAATTGATGAGAGATATGGAAGCACAATTGAAGACATTTAAAGATTATTAATAAAAATGTATTACTATATAAGTGGTAAACTGGTCAAAAAGACACCTACCTCAGCAATTATTGATGTAAATGGGGTAGGTTATGAAATAAGATGGCCTTTAAGTGCATATAGTGCAGCCAATGAGGGTGATAATGTAAAACTTTATACCTATTTTTATGTAAAGGAAGACATGCAACAATTGTTTGGCTTTCTTTCTGAAAATGATAGAACGGTATTTTTACAACTTATAAGTATCTCTGGCGTAGGCCCTTCAACTGGATTGGCTTTCTTATCTTCTTTAACTACCGCAGAAATATGTTCTGCAATTATGCAAGAAGATGTAAAGACGATACAAAGTGTAAAAGGAATTGGAGCTAAAACAGCACAACGTGTTGTTATTGAATTAAGAGATAAAATTTCTAAATTGCAGTACTCTGGAGAACTTGTTCAAAACGCAATAGCAAATGCACAAGACACAAGTATTGTCAACGAAGCAATAGATGCATTAGTAGCTTTAGGGTTTACTAGGGCAGCTGCTCAAAAATCTGTCAAACTTATTCAAAAGAAACATGGCAACGATCTATCTGTGGAGAAATTAATTAAATTGGCATTAAAACAGAATTAGCCTATAAGCATATTACTATTACTTTTTTTTAGCATTTATCTGAGCAAATTATCACTTAAGCAAAATAATCATTGTATATATTATAAATTACTCTTTATATACAAACATGCTTGTCTTTCTATTCACAATTGCAATAGTAATCTATTGCTACTCTTATGTATAAATGCTATAGGTCTTCGAACCTAAGATTTTAGTAACATAAATACTTGACTTCATTTTGTTCCGCTTCAACATAGCAAATTTAAGATACTTACTAGCTTTTATTTTTTTTACATCAATGTTTGATGTGACAGCAAACGTTAAAAAGTTAGTAGTATTGAACGTATTACAGCAATCAAATCCTCAGGTTAACCCGCAGGACCAAGATACAACGCTGTATAAACCGCAAAAGCCTTACGAAAAAGATAGGCTAGGAGACCCTGTGTCTACACCACAATATAGTTCCCCTATAATTGGTACGAGTCCTAATGTGAATACAACAATTAAACTTGATTCCTCTGGAACAGGTTATGATGTAAAAGAAACTATAGGAGATGATGTACAATATAGAAACCCATCATATTTACCATATGACGCCTACAGAGATTATCTGTATAGGAAGAATATGGCCAATTATTATAAAAATCTATCGGTACAACAAGATGGAGGTGATGCATTACCAGGACAAGGCAACGGTAAACTAATTCCAGATATAGAATTAGGTAAAGTGGCCGACTTCTTATTTGGAGGATCAACATTAGATTTTCAATTGAACGGTAATGCGATGTTAGATTTTGGATTTCTATTTCAAAGGGTAGATAATCCACAGGTTCCAGTTACACAACAAAGAAACGGAGGTTTTAACTTTGATCAGCAAGTAGGTTTAGGTATGGTTGGTAAGATTGGAGACAAATTAGAAATGTCAGCCAATTTTGATACTAAAAGTACGTTCCAATTTGATCAACAATATAATATGTCATACACTGCTTATGATTATGACATTATTCAAGATATACAAGTAGGTAATGTGAGTTTTAATGTACGTAACTCCCTTATTTCGGGAGCACAAAACTTATTTGGTGTATACAGTAAATTGAGGTTTGGTAACCTCTATGTATCAAGTGTATTTTCTAGTCAAAGAGGTTCTCAAGAAACGATCACAATTAAGAATGGTGGACAAAATAGAGAATTCGAATTTAGAGCAGATACATACGATAATAACAAACACTTTTTTATTGGTCATTTTTTCCGAGATAAATACGAAGAAGCTTTAAAAACAACACCAAATATTATTTCTGGAGTTGTTGTTACTCGTATGAAAGTGTACGTTACCAATAGGTCTAATGATACACAAACACAAAGAAACTTAGTAGGTCTAATGGACCTTGGTGAAGCTAATCCTTATAACCCTGCATGGGGAGGAAGTGCAAATCCAGCAGCAAGTAATGATGCCAACACATTATATGATAATGTGAAAAATTTAAATCGTAATTCTGATGCCATCAAAGGGCAATTAGAAAATTTAGGTTTACAGAATGGTACTGAATTTGAAATTTTACGCTCTGCAAGAGAATTAGGACCAACAGAATTTAGTTATAATCAGCAATTAGCCTATTTATCTATTAATACTCCATTAAGAAATGATGAGATCTTAGCTATTGCTTTTGAATATACTTATAACGGACAAACATATAAAGTCGGTGAATTAAATGAAGATTTACCGAACCTAGCTCAAGATGAAGTGATGTACATGAAAATGTTAAGTCCTTCAACTATTATTACTACAGACCCCAATGACCCTTCGAAAGTATTTCCTATGTGGGAATTGATGATGAAAAACATTTATTCATTACAAGCTAATTCAATACAAAAGGAAGACTTTCAATTTAGAATTATCTACAGAGATGATAGAACAGGAGTAGACAATCCTTCTATTCAAGAAGGTGTGAACCTAGCCAATGTACCTTTAATTGAGGTGACAGGTTTAGACCGTTTGAATATGAACATGGAACTACAAAAGGATGGTAACTTTGACTATATTGAAGGAGTGACTATTGATTCAAGGAATGGTAGAATTATTTTTCCTGTACTAGAACCTTTTGGAACAACTTTAGAAAATAAATTTACAACTGGAGAAGCAGATTTAGTAAATAAATACGTCTTCACAGATTTGTATGATAAAACTCAAGCAGATGCTGTTCTAAATACGAAACAGAACAAATATTTCATGAAAGGTAGCTATAAAGGTGGATCCTCTAATGAAATACTGTTGCCAGGAATTAATATCGCTGAAAATTCTGTGGTCATTACTGCCGGTGGAGTGACTTTAACAGAGGGAGTTCAATATACCGTCGACTATCAATTTGGTAGAGTAACTATCTTAGATGAAGGTGTTTTGAATTCAGGTAAAGATATTAGAATTACGTATGAAAGAGCCGACTTATTTAACTTCCAAACCAAAACCTTAGCAGGGGTTGATTTAGAATATCATGTAAGTGAAGATTTTATCATTTCTGGTACTTTGATGCACCTTTCTGAAAAGCCTTTAATTTCTCGTGTGAATGTAGGATCTGAACCTGTAAAAAATACAATGTGGGGTCTTACAATGGATTACACTACAGAATCGAGGTTCTTAACAAAAATGGTAGATGCTATACCTGGTATAGATACTCAAGAGAAATCCATGTTTACTTTTAAAGGTGAATTTGCTCAACTAATTCCCGGAACACCATCGTTAATTGGTACTGATGGGACTGGTTATATTGATGATTTTGAAGGAGCTGAGGTACCTTATGATTTAGGATTAAACCCTATTTCTTGGGCTCATGGTAGTACACCAGAATATATTTTAGATCAACAAGGTTGGAATATATCTCCTCCAGTAACTGCTGAAGATTCTCTTTCATATAATCACAGAAGAGCATTAATGGCTTGGTATAATATTGATAATGTTTTCTATTATACTACAGGTAATACTTCCAGACCTAATAACATAACTGATGAAGATATGCAAAATCATTATGTGCGTTTAGTACCTTTTGATGAAGTCTTCAAAAATCGTCAAGCAAATCAAATTAACACCAATGAAGTCACTTTTGATTTAGCTTATTATCCACAAGAAAGAGGCCCTTATAATTATAATACTGATTTAAATAATGATGGGTCTTTGAGAAATCCAAAAGAAAATTTTGGTGCAATAACTAAAGCAATTACCACAGACGTCGATTTTGATAATCTAAATGTACAATATATCGAGTTCTGGATGATGGACCCTTTTATATCGGGTAAAAATGCAGAAATTGAGGGAGGAAACAATACGACTGGTGGTAAACTATTTATCGATTTAGGTAGTGTCTCTGAAGATGTCGTTCCTGATGGAAGACATTTCTTCGAGAATGGTATGACAACCAATAAAGACCTACTAAACCGTTCAATTTGGGGTTATACTCCAACTACTCAATTTGTCAATAATGTGTTTAGTACTGCCGTACCTAGAGATGCTCAAGATATTGGTTACGATGGTTTGAACAGTGCGGAAGAGGCTGATTTCTTTAGAAGTGAATTTATAGACAGATTACCAGGTGTATTAACACCTGAGGCACTCCAAGCTATCCTTGATGACCCTTCAGGAGATGATTTCCAATATTATTTAGGAGACGCTGCTGATGCTCAAAATCTAAAAGTTTTAGAAAGATATAAACGCTTTAATGGTACTGAACGTAACTCTCCAGAAAATCAAGGAGGAGGGACTTATACACCTTCTAACTCAAGTTATCCTAATAATGAAGATTTGAATGGCGATAATACTTTAAATGAGTTAAACGCTTATTTTGAGTATGAATTAGATTTCCGTCCTGGACAATTAGAAAATAATAAATTCGTAGTAGATCGTGTTACATCAGAAGCTCCTGAGTCAAGAGAATTAGTGACTTGGTACCAAGTTAGAATTCCGATTCGTGATGATAATAATTATACTAAAGTGGGTGGTATTGATAGTTTTAAATCTATCAAGTTCATGCGTTTATTCATGACAGATTGGGAACAACCTGTTGTACTTCGTATGTTAAACTTCCAATTAGTAGGAGCTCAATGGCGTCAGTATACTGATAATATTGAAGATGAAGATTTACAACCTGCAGATGCAAAAGTTGAAATTTCATCAGTAAATATTGAGCAAAATGGGGTTACAGACGATCAAACTAGAAAAATCCCTTACGTTCTTCCTCCAGGTTTTGAACGTGACTATGATGCAACTTCTACAGTAACAAGAAGAATCAATGAACAATCTATTCAATTAAATGTTGAAGATTTAAGAGTAGATGAAGGAGTAGGTATTTTTAAGAATTTTAGCTTAAATCTAGTCAACTATAAAAGATTACGGATGGAACTCCATGCCCAATCTCCTTCAGATATAACAAGAGATGATGAGGTTAGGGGTTTCTTAAGAATAGGTACTGATTTAACAGATAACTATTATGAAATAGAAGTTCCTTTAAAGATCACACCTAAAGGATCGACTACACCTGAAGTTATTTGGCCTAGAGAAAATGAGATTAATGTCGCCATAGAGGAGTTATATAAAATTAAAATTCAACGTAACTCCGAAAATGCAGATAGAGACATTCCTTATCCAACAAACCTTGAAACAGCAGGACCTAACGTTAGACAATATAGGGTGAGGGTTGTCGGTAATCCAGATATGAGTGCTGTGCAAACTGCAATGATTGGTGTTAGGAATAAAACAACTGATAATGCCAATAAAGATATTAAAATTTGGGCCAATGAATTGAGAGCCACAGAATATTCTACTTTCTCTTCTTGGGCTGCAAATGCTTCAATTGATGCTACTTTAGCTGATTTTGCTAATATCAAGTCAAATGTTAGATATAGTACAGTAGGTTTTGGTGGTATTCAAGATAAAATTGGAGATCGTCAGATGGAAGATAATTTAGAATTTGGTATAGCTGCTAATATCAATTTAGATAAGATTTTCTTAAATAGAATTGGTTTATCTGTACCGATATATATGAGTTATGATCGAAAAGGCTCTAATCCATATTTTGATCCATTAGACCCTGATGTTCCACTCGATGTATCATCAGAAGTAAGGGGTAATTATTACGCAGAACAGGTACAATATTTTGAAGAGGCGAGAAGTATTAATATTGCAAACCTTACAAAGGTAAAAATGAATCCTGAGGCCAAAAGTTTCCCTTGGGACATTGAAAACTTTAGTTTAAGTGGATCATATTCTGATAGAAATATGAGAGACAAGAATACAGAAGCTAAAGATTTTAAACAATGGAAATTAGGGGCAGCGTATTCTTATCAATCACCATTAAAAGCATGGGAGCCTTTTAAAGATAACCAAGGAGGAGATTGGTCTTCTTTAGTAACCGATTTTAACTTGAACCCTTTACCTAGTTCTATTACGGTTCGAGGAGATTTAGACCGTCAGTATAGATATACTCAGTTTAGATCTTATGAACAAGATAAAGGTTTTGTAACTGAAGGAATATTACCAACATACGAAAAGAGTTTCTTATTCAATAGAGGGTATAACTTAGGTTGGAATTTAGCCAAGAGTTTGAAAATAGATTATCAAGCTACAGCCAATGCATTAGTAGACGAACCTGAAGGAGCAGTGGATACTGATTTCGCTAAAGATTCTATTATTAATAATCTACTTGATTTTGGACGTATGAAGTTGTTCACCCAAAATCTATCTGGTACGTATAATATTCCAATCAATAAAATACCTGGTTTGGACTTTATTGGTGCAAATGCAAGATATGTAGCAGGAACAAATTGGACTGCAGGAACATTAGGAATTGCAGATACTTTGGGTAATACAATAGGCAATGCGCAACAAATATCATTGAACTCTAAGTTTGATTTCAAAAATATATATAAAAAGATTGGGTACGTAAACCACTTAGAAAACGGTGTGAGTACTAGAAGTAGATCTCGTTCTCGATCAAGAAATCAACAACAACAAACAGGTGATAAAAATAAAAATAAAAAGCCTAAAAAGCCGAAGAAAGATTATACTAGGTTGGCTTATCAGAAAGTAAAATTAAAAGATAAGCTAAAAAGCCTAAGAACTGAGCAAACGGAGATTCAAAACGCTGAAAAAGATAAAGTAGGTGCTGATAAGAAAAAGATTGAAGCTAAAATAACAAAGCTAAAATCTAAGATTGAAAAGTATAAGATCAAAGAAAAGGATTATTCATCACTAGAGGAAAAAATTCTAGCCTATAATGTAGAGATGGATACTTTGGACGCTCAGTTGACAAAAGAAGATCCTAAGAAAAATAAAAAGTTGGAAGAAATTGCTGCAGAGATCAAAGAAACCGAAAAAGAACTATTAGCAGTAAATGATCAACTAAAAGAACGAAAAGAACCTGTTAAGAGTGGAGGTGAGAAATTAGGTGATGCTGGAATTCGTTTATTAACTATGTTGAAAGATATAGATATGACTTATTCTGCAAATAATACTACTACTCTTCCTGGTTATATGCCTACAGCAGAATATGTGGGCTTTGACTCCAAGAATAATGCTCCAGGATTGCCGTTCTTATTAGGTAGTCAAGATCCTAATATTAGGTTTAAAGCTGCAGAAAGTGGATGGTTGGCTCCAAGTGAATACCTGAATAATCAATTTGTACAAACAAAAAGAGAAGAATATAGAATTCGAGCTAACTTAGAGCCGTTCAAAGATTTCAAAGTGATATTGACTTCGACGTCAAATAAAACAGAATCATATTCTGAGGTATTTAGATTTGATCAAGGTGCTAGTGGTTATAATTCTTTTTCACCAACAAGAACGGGTACTTTTGGAATTAGCTTCTTCTCAATGGGGACTGCTTTCTCAAAACCTAATGCAAATAATGAATCTGAAGTATTTAATCAGTTTGCTAATAATAGAACTACAGTAAAGGATAGGTTAAATTCTACGAATACAGGTGCTCAATATTCTGAAAATGATCAGGATGTTTTGATTCCTTCATTTATTGCAGCTTATACCGGACAAAGTGCTTCAGGAGTTGGTCTATCAGCTTTCCCTTCATCAATTCCAATTCCTAACTGGGATGTGCGTTATACTGGTTTGTCAAAATGGAAAGTTTTTGAAGATAAAGTGAAGTCAATAACATTGGCTCACGCTTATCAATCAAATTATACAGTAGGTAATTATAACTCTTCATTACTTTATAATGCTACAGAAATTGGTCCTGATAGAGATTTAAATGATCAGCCAAATGCAAGAGCAGATAGTGAAGGAAACTTAGTTCCTGTTTATGTGATTAACCAAGTGAATATTGAAGAAAGATTCGGTCCTTTAATTGGTATTAATATCAAATTGATGAATGACTTACAAATCAAATTTGATTATAATAAAGGTAGAATGTTATCATTAAATTTATCAAATGCTCAGGTAACAGAACAATTAAGTAATGATTTTACCGTTGATATTGGCTATACTGCAGCAGGAATGAAATTGCCTTTCCGTTCTAAAGGTAGAACGACAACGTTAAAGAATGATATCACTTTCCGTTTGGCGATGTCTATTAGAGATAATCAAACTACTCAATATAGAATGGAAGAAGAGAATGTAGTGACTGCAGGTAATATGAACTTTGCCTTTAGACCAACAATCAATTATATGCTTAACGATAGAGCTAATTTACAATTCTATTTTGATCGAACAATTAATGATCCTAAAGTTTCAAATGCATTCAGAAGAACTTCAACTGCATTTGGTGTACAATTCAAATATTCTTTAACTCAATAATTCAGAATTGTTGTTGAGTGAATGAAAAAGAGGTCCTATTTAAATAATCAACTTGTTCTTGATTGTTTAAATAGGACCTCTTGTTAATGTGAAATACTTCGATCTAAAGATTACCTCTCAAAGCTTGTTCTCTTTCAATAGCTTCGAATAATGCTTTGAAATTCCCTTTGCCAAAAGACTTGGCACCTTTTCTTTGAATAATCTCAAAGAATAATGTTGGTCGGTCTTCTACAGGTTTTGTAAAGATCTGTAGAAGGTAACCTTCTTCATCTCTATCAACTAAAATATTTAATTCTTTTAGGTGGTTGATTTCTTCATCAATTTCACCCACTCTGTCTTTTAAATCTAGATAATAGGTTTCAGGAACATGAAGAAATTCAATGCCTCTTCTTCTAAGTTCTTTAACAGTATAGCAAATGTCATCCGTGGCTACTGCAATGTGTTGAACACCTGAGCCATTATAGAATTCTAGGTATTCTTCAATTTGAGACTTCCTTTTACCATCAGCAGGCTCATTAATAGGGAACTTTACATACCCATTACCATTAGACACTACTTTAGACATTAATGCAGTGTATTCTGTAGAGATATCATTATCGTCAAAAGTTAACAATAACTTGAATCCCATGACCTCTTCGTAGAAATTAACCCATTGGTCCATTTCACCTAATTCAACATTTCCTACACAGTGGTCAACGTATTTAAGTCCTACGTCTTTTACTTCCATTAGAGGATCTTTAGCAACAAAATTAGGTAAAAATGCGCCAGAGTAATTTTTTCTTTCTACAAAAGTATGAATAGTATCTCCATAGGTCTTGATACTTGATAAAACTACTTCTCCATTTTCGTCGGAAATAGAGTAGGGAGCCTGAATAGAAACGGCACCTCTTTTTATTGTTTCTTCATAAGATTTACGAGCATCATCTACCCAAAGTGCCAAGACTTTAACTCCATCACCATGTTGGTGTACATGTTTTGCGATCTCAGAATTGGTGTTGAGTGAGGTGGTAAAGACAAATCTTAGTTTGCCTTGTTGTAAGACATAACTTGCCTTTTCTTTTACGCCTGTTTCAGGACCTGAATAGGCTACTTGTTTGAATCCGAAAGCAGTCTGATAAAAATAGGCTGCTTGTTTTGCATTTCCTACATAGAATTCGATGTGATCTGTACCGTTTATAGGTAAGAAATCTACATCTGTACGCAGTTGTTTCTCCGATGTTAGCATGTGAGTAAAAATAATTGTGTGTTTAAATTGGTATGTGTAAAACAATGTTTGAACAAGAACTGTTGCAAACAGGATATAAAAAGAGCATGAATCTAATATTTCAGCCATTATGAAATCAATATAATTGATCTAATAAATGCCATCATATTATAAGCCATGCTCTTTATGGTGGTCAAACCACCTTTATATTTTAATTAATGTTGTTTCAAAGTAAAAGCAAGTAGTGTATGTGTTATAACGTCAAAATAGTTAGTTAAGTTGATCTTTCAAAATTCTGAACTCCACAATTGGTGAAATTCTTTCATATAAGATGTTATAAACAGCCCTAGTTATAGGCATTTCTTTTTCGATATCTAATCTTTTGGCAATTTCAAAGATACTTTTTACGGCATAATACCCTTCTGCTACCATCTGCATTTCCAATTGAGCAGCTTTCACAGAATAACCATGACCAATCATATTACCAAAGGTTCTATTTCTACTAAATTGAGAATAAGAGGTAACTAGCATATCACCTAAGTAGGCAGTACCTAATAAATTTCGTTTAATATGATAAGCTGCTTTTAAGAAATATTGCACTTCTTGCATAGCGTTAGACACAAGTACTGCTTGGAAATTATCCCCATAACCTAACCCATGTGCTATACCGCAAGAAATGGCAACAATATTTTTCATTACTGCAGAATATTCTACGCCATAGATATCACGAATAGAAGTGGTTTTAATATATCTATTTTGCATGGCTTCAGATAAAGCCTTACCAAATCGTTTACTGCCAGATGCAATTGTTAAGTAGGCTTGTTTTTCCATAGCTACTTCCTCAGCATGGCAGGGGCCTCCAATTACAGCTACTCTTTTATGGTGCACATTGAAATTTTGTTCGATGTGTTCTGTGACTAAAATATGTTGATCAGGTATTAAACCTTTAATAGCTGAAATGACAAATTTATTTTCAAAGTCTTTTGGCGTAAGATCTTTGATTGCATCTAAAATAAATGCAGCAGGAACAGCTAATAAAATTGTATTAGCTTCTCGAATCGCATCTTTTATGTTACTGAACGGAATTACATTCTCTGGTGATATTTTAGCTGAAGGTAAATATCTAGGATTAGAGTTGTATTGTCTAATATGATTTATATCGTCTTGATTTCTAATCCACCAATGTAATTTTGTTTTACCTCCATCAGATAAGATCTTTACTAATGCAGTTGCCCAGCTACCTCCACCAATTACGGCAATTTTTGAGATATCAGGAATGACATTTTGATCTTCCAGAAATTGAGAATGTTTTTTTTCTTGTCCCACGTGTTAAATATATACTGGTTCTTAAGTAAAGGTAACGAATCGTTACCAATAAAATCATAACATACCTGTTTCAATTTACAAGTATGCTGTTTATTTACTTTCTTTGCAATTTCAAAACATACAAAGTAAAGCCAAAATTGTAATTCTTAATACGAAATTCACTTTATAAAGTGTTTTTTATTGTAAATAATCAAAAATGTATGTTAATACGTATAATTATTTTAATAAGTTCTTGATTATTTTTAATTTTTTGTAATTTTGCAATAATATAAACTATCTGAATAGAATCTGATATGAAAGATATACAACCATTAGAAAGTTGGTCTGTAGTTAAAAATGGCGGTCCTATTGCCATTGCAGGACCATGTAGCGCGGAGTCTGAAGAGCAGTTGATGGAAACTTGCCGTCAGATTACTGAAGAGATAGATATCACTATGCTTCGTGCAGGTATCTGGAAACCACGTACTAGACCAGGATCATTCGAGGGAATCGGTGAGGAAGGTTTAAAGTGGTTTGCCAATGTAAAAAAAGAATTGAATATGCCTATTACTACTGAGGTAGCAAATGCTCAACACGTTGAGTTAGCTCTTAAGTATGGTGCAGATGTTCTTTGGATTGGTGCTCGTTCTACAGTTAACCCTTTTACCATCCAAGAAATTGCGGATGCATTAAAAGGTGTTGATGTTCCTGTAATGATCAAAAACCCAATTAATCCAGACTTAGCATTATGGAAAGGCGCTATCGAGCGTATTTATGGTGCAGGTATCAGACAAATTGCTGGTATCCATCGTGGGTTCTCATCATTTGAGAAAACTAAGTACAGAAATGTACCTATGTGGAAATTAGCTATTGCCCTAAAAACTGAATTACCAAACTTACCTTTAATTTGTGATCCGTCACATATTGGTGGTACTAGAGATTTGATTTATCCAGTATCTCAAAAAGCTATCGATTTAGATTTTGATGGATTAATGATTGAAACGCATAGAGACCCTGATAATGCATGGTCTGATGCTTCTCAACAAGTTACTCCTAAGCGTTTAGCTGAAATCTTAAATGAGGTAAAAATTAGAAAGAGCACAACTGATGCTGAAGAAGTAAATAATAAATTGGATGATCTTCGTTCGAAAATTGACCGTTTAGATACTGAACTTCTTGATGTGATGTCTCAAAGAATGAGTGTTGTGAACGAAATTGGAGATTACAAAAGAGAAAACAACTTGACTGTATTCCAAGCAGGTCGTTGGATCGATATTTTCCAAAACCGTCCAGAACAAGCTGAGAAATTAGGTATCGGCAAATCATTCATGGAACAATTATTCAAATTGATTCACGATGAGTCTATCCGTGTTCAAACTAAAGTAGTAAACACAGAAAAAGCATAAGCTTTTTAGGATACATAAAAGAGGTTGTTCCATTATTTAATGGGACAACCTCGTTTTATTTTACGGTAGAGAGGATGAAACATTTTTGATTTTATCATAGTTCTCTACTTTTCAATATAAAAGAGATCGCCTCTTTTTGATAATACATCAAAGAATCCTATTAGGTATTAAAAAACGTATGATGAGTATCAACAAAGTTACTTTTTTAGAAAGCGTTGACGCTTCTACTTTTGAAGATCTTAAAGGTTATACCAACCTAGGGGTCATCGTAGATGAAAATACAAAAAGAGATTGTTATCCAATCGTTAAAGAATTCCTTCCAAATCACCTTTTGATCGAAATTGAAAGTGGTGAGGAAAATAAAACCTTAATGACTTGTCAGCATATATGGCAAGAACTAACGGACGCTGGGTTTGATAGAAAAGCAGCTGTTTTAGATTTAGGCGGTGGTGTTATTGGTGATATGGGTGGTTTCTGTGCTTCTACATATAAAAGAGGTATTGATTTCTGGCAAATGCCGACCACTTTACTATCTCAAGTAGATGCTTCGGTAGGAGGTAAATTAGGGATTGATTTTGGTAAATTGAAAAATCACATTGGTGTATTTAGAGTACCTAATAATGTTTTAATTTACCCGAAATTTATTCAGTCTTTACCTGCGAATGAGTTAAGATCTGGTTTTGCAGAAGTTATTAAGCATTGTTTGATTCAGGATGCTGAGCATTGGAAAACAGTGTCTTCAAAACCATTATCTGACCAAGATTTAGAAGCTATTATACCACATTCTATTAATATAAAAGACAAAGTGGTAACTTCTGATCCTACTGAAAAAGGATTAAGAAAAATATTAAACTTTGGGCACACTATAGGTCATGCTATAGAATCTTATCTACTTGATATTCCAGGTAGAAAACTATTACATGGAGAAGCTATTGCTGTAGGTATGATTGCTGAAGCTTGGTTATCCACAAAGTTTACTGGGTTATCTGATGAAGAATTGAAGGATATCCAAAAATATATTTTATCAGTTTATGGTAAAGTAGAGTTACTTGAAAGTGATTTAGAGCATTTGTATGCATACTTACTTCAAGATAAAAAGAATACAGGTAAAAAGTTAAGTCATTCTTTATTAACTAAAATAGGAGAGTGTACTTACGATCAATTTATCGAATGGGAAGATATAGAAAAGTCCATAAGATATTATATGAGTTTATAAAAAAAAGGATTAGTGAGTAGCTAATCCTTTTTTGTTTTATATTTTCTTAGTCATGGAAGGAGATATCTCTCTTTGGATCATATCTTCTGCATGAGGTAGGTGTTTGAACGTTTTAATATTCCATCCACGGTTTTTTCCAAAAGTTTCTATCAAATGATGGTCTCCTGATTTAAGACTTGTCATGATATATATTTTTGTTTTCTTAGATAAATGTATTTTATCAAGGGATGAAATAATGTAATGCTTCTCATATATTTCAAATGGCTTATTCAATTGATCTGTAATCACCATAAGAATTGGTTGATCCATTACATTAAGGAATTCTTTAGTATCCATTAAAGCATGAATCATGATTTCTACATCAGGTTCTCCATTTACTTCAAGAACAACGTATTGATCATTATTTTTTATTTCGTAGATCATTAAGTGGGTTTATATGAGCGTATGAGATGAAACTTATTTTGTTATCAACTCTGTAAAAGTAATGATAATCATCATAAAAAAGTGATCAACATCATATAAAAGTGTTAATATTTAGAAATTACTACTCTTTAAATCTTATATATTCTAAAATTAAAAGAGTTTGTATCCCAAATATAATTGAGAAAACTTTTATATGGTACTGATACTGAATTCTTATTTATTACATCTGAACATTCTCTTTTACCTCAAAAGGAGCAGGTATGTTCGGGTCGCCAACACAAGTGAGTACATCAATTTCAATAGAACGTGCAATCGTTGAAATTGGGACATCATTAGCTGATCCCTCAAAAGGGTTTTCTCCTACAGTACCAATACGTTCCATAGTATGAAATACCCAAGAAACCAATGTAGAAAAAGGGATACTGAACCAGATAAAATAATCACCAATTAATGGAAAATCACCTAACATAGAATCACCTAGTTTAGCAAATTCAGGGGTAACACCGAATGGTAAGATGATCAAGAAAATCCATACAAAATAGACATTTAATGTGGCGTATTGTCTGGGATATGGAAAGTTTTTAATACGTTCACTTTTACCTTGCAGAGTTAATAATGTTCTTAAAATATTTTCAAGCGCTAGAAATGAAAACTCCCAGATCAATCCCTTTTCTTTTAATTTTCTAAGGTGTTTTGATTGTAACTTTATAATAGATGCAGCTTTATTACCTCCAATATTCATTACCCATTTGAGTTCATCAGGGGATAAATATTCAGATAAAGCGTCTTTCTCATCAATACAGAATTCAGGAATGTGGATTTTTTGAGCCCACTCTCTATTCGTACTATGATCCATAAAAGATTCCCAAGACTTTTTTGATCTCATTGCATATCTTAATGCTGTGAGCCAAGCCATATGTCTACGCACAATTTGTTGTCTTTCTAAGAATAGTTGTTCTTCTGTAAGCTCTTCACCTTCTTTTGCATATTCATTGGTGACCATATCACCAACATGAATAGAAAATGTTCTCGAATCGTTTACGATACCTCCCCAAATTTTTCTGGCTTCCCACAGTCTTCCATATACAGCATTATTTCTAAAACCAACAACAAAAGCAACTGCCGTACCCACTAGAGCAATGGGAGTCCATGGTAATCCAATCCATGTTTGTCCGAATAGATCAAATGCAATAGTAGGAATAGCAGATAAAAGAATGAAAATAATAGTTTCTCTTCGGGTCCATAAAATCATATCTTTTATGGAGTAGTACTTTTTTATCAACATATTTTTTGAGATTGAATTTACACCACTTAAGTTAGTAAAGAGTATTAATATTTAATAGTAGAGTAGACAGATTTTAATCTATTGAGGATGATATTATTAGAAATAAATTTCTAAAAGAATATCGACAAGTGTACTTCACAATTTTTTTTACAAAAAAAACTAATTATATATCACATTTTGGAATGTCTAGCTTACTGCAAATAATTTGAAATTCAGTTATTTGAATAGAATTGGTTATTCAATCTAATAATATGAAAATGGCATGTGGGGAATTAAAAAAAAGAATACCAGTAAAATAATTTTTCTTCTTTTTTTATTATCAGGCTGTGAAAGCAAAGTTTTTCAGGAGCAGTATTGTTATAAGTTAAAAGTATATGATAGAGAAGAATTTGTTAAATGTAACTTACATAGAACAGATGATTTTTCTCAAATTGAATATGAATACGAAAATAGAAGAATATTTCAAAAAGATAAATTTCTAATTAAAGAAAAATATGTTTATAAAATGTTAGACTGGGATTCTACAAAAATATTTTTTGATCCACATCTAGAATTTTCGGATATAAATGACTCTGAAAGAGAAAAATTATATAAAACAAGAAAGTTTGAATTGAAATATCTACCATTAACAAAGGGAGAATCAATAATATATCAACATCCATTTAATGAATATATTATCCATCAGGAGGTTATCAAAAATACTTTATTGACGGAATATCAAGGTAATTTAGAGGGAGTTTTTTATGATAAAATTTATAAATATGAACAAGTAGTAACATTCATTGGAGACCATGGAAATGAAGTCAAATATTATAATTTTTACGACGAAAATTTTGTGCTGATAAAAAAGATTGATTCTAAGAGGAAATTTATATTAAATCGCATAGTATCATGTAATTAAAAAAGGAAAACTTATATACTTAACAATAAATGAAATATATATTCATTGATTGTTATTGATTAATTCTTTTATCAATTTCCTCAAAATAATCATCTACAATTTCTTGATGTTCTTTGATGAGAAAAGTTTGTAGCCATTTGATTTTATACTCATTTCCATTTTTTAGCTGAAAAATCAAGTAATTAACATTGTGGCGAGAGGTAGAAAATCTATAGTTTAAAACATCTTTTAATTTAATTCTGTGTTTTTTATAAAATAAGTTGATTTGAATTTCGTCATCAGTTAATCCGAGAAATTCGAATAAAAAAGACTTTTTATTCATTCTACGTGCGAATGTATATAGGCCAATAATTCCACTTATTTCTATTACATCAGGAACGAAAGTTATCCAATCATAAAAATCATAATAGTCAAGGCCGTGGGTATAGAGCTCATAAAAATTGAAGCTTAGATTTACTGAAAGCATTCCTAATGATAATCCTCCTATCCACCTTTTAAGTTTTCCTACAATATTGTTTTTGGTTTGAAATCCTACTGAAGTATAGGGGATGAATATCTCGCCATCTATTTTATAATTAGAGAGTGTGGATTTTCTTTTCTTTAAAACTGTAGTAGTTGATTTTTGAAGGTTTTGCATTTTTGATTTTAGAGAGTAATAGTTTAATTATAAAAATAGGGGATTTATGTGATTTATCATAAGAGACTGAGATGAGGGAAATTGTATTAAGAGGAAATTATTAATCAAAAAAAATGTAATGCTTGATGTTTATAGTGATATAAACCTCTTATTAGAAAATTTAGATCTAAAATTCATGATTCTATAGTATCGACAATTATACTTTTGATCAATAGGAAAATAAATTGATGAAGATAAGAAAGCTTGTACACCTAACAACATTTTAATGGAAAAGGTCTATTTTTTAGTTGAATCAAAAAATAATCTTCTTTTTCTGTAAATAAACACGAATATTCGCTTCAAAAAGCAATTTAAAAAATCATTATTTCTTTGACTATTAATCCCTTGTTGCAAATAATATCGAAGATCATCAAAAGTTAGTTTCTCATTTAGAAACAAATTACGATATTTGTGCGAATTGTACCCTTATGGGTCGAGTTTTAATATAATAATTGACAGTTACATCATCCAATGGGATTTAAAGAATACAAAGGCCTTGACCTTGTAGCAGCGAACACAGAGATTCGCCAATATTGGGAAGAGCAAAATATCTTCGATAAGTCTGTCTCATCAAGACAGGGAAATCCATCATTTGTTTTTTATGAAGGTCCGCCTTCAGCTAATGGTGCTCCAGGTATTCACCACGTGATGGGCCGTGCTGTAAAAGACCTTTTTAACCGTTACAAAACGTTGAAAGGTTTCCAAGTGAAGCGTAAAGCAGGTTGGGACACTCACGGACTTCCAGTAGAACTTAAAGTAGAAAAAGAGCTTGGTATTACTAAGGAAGATATTGGTACTAAGATTTCTGTTGATGATTATAACGCTGCATGTAAGAAGACTGTAATGGAATTCAAATCGCAGTGGGATGAGCTAACAAGACAAATGGGATATTGGGTAAACCTTGATGATCCTTATATCACATTTGATAAAAAATACATGGAAACTCTTTGGCACTTGCTAAAAGAGTTATACAAAAAAGATCTTCTTTATAAAGGATATACTATCCAACCGTATTCTCCAGCAGCAGGAACAGGTTTGTCTTCTCACGAGTTGAACCAGCCAGGTTGTTATAGAGATGTAACAGATACAACAGTTACAGCTCAATTTAAAGTGGAAAAAGACGATAAGTCTGCTTCTCTTTTTGAAGGAGCACACGGCGATGTATTTGTCCTTGCTTGGACAACAACTCCTTGGACGTTATCTTCTAACTCTGCTTTAGCGGTAGGTGAGAAAATCAACTATGTAAAGGTGAAAACATACAATGCTTATACACATGAGCCAATTACAGTGATCTTAGCAAAAGATCGTTTGAATGCTTATGTGACTAAAAAGCAATTGGATGCTGATTTCGATGCGTATGAGAAAGGTGCTAAACTAGTTCCTGCTCAAGTAATCGGAGAATATAAAGGTGCTGACTTAGTAGGGGTGAAATATGAGCAATTATTACCATATGTGAAACCTGAAGGTAAAGCATTTGAAGTAATTCCTGGTGATTATGTGACTACTGAGGACGGTACTGGTATCGTTCACATCGCTCCAACTTTTGGTGCCGATGACCAAAGAGTAGCCAATCAAGCTGGTATTTCTGCAGTTGTAGTTTTTGATGAAAAAGGCAAGCCTCTTCCATTAGTAGATCGTACAGGTCGCTATGTAAAAGAAATGGGAGAATTTGGTGAGCAATTCGTTAAAGCTGAATACGAAGAAGACGAAGTATCTGCTGCGAAGGAATACAAATCGATGGATGTTCGTTTAGCCATTAAATTAAAGACGGAAAATAGAGCGTTTTTAGTAGCTAAATATGTCCACAGTTACCCTCACTGTTGGAGAACTGATAAGCCTGTATTGTACTATCCGTTAGATTCATGGTTTATTCGTACAACTACAGTAAAAGATCGTTTGGTAGAGTTGAATAAAACGATTAACTGGAAACCAAAAGCTACTGGTGAAGGTCGTTTCGGTAACTGGTTAGAAAACTTAGTAGATTGGAACTTATCTCGTTCTCGTTATTGGGGTACTCCTCTTCCTATTTGGAGAACAGAGGATGAATCAGTGGAGAAATGTATTGGTTCTGTAGCTGAGTTAGCCGAAGAAGTAAAGAAATCTGTAGCGGCAGGAGTAATGCCTAAGAATCCTAAGTACATCGATGCAAACGGTGAACTAGTAGAGGAATTCGATTTACACCGTCCTTACGTAGATGATATTATTTTAGTATCAGAAGATGGAAAGCCGATGTATCGTGAGCTAGACTTGATTGACGTTTGGTTCGATTCAGGTGCAATGCCTTACGCTCAATGGCACTATCCATTCGAAAATAAAGAGATTTTTGACGGTTCTTTCCCTGCAGACTTTATCGCGGAAGGTGTTGACCAAACACGTGGTTGGTTCTTCACTTTACATGCAATTGCTGGAATGACACAAGACAATGTTGCGTTTAAAAACGTGATTTCTAATGGTCTTGTATTGGATAAGAACGGTGTAAAAATGTCCAAACGTTTAGGTAACGTGATTAACCCATTTGATACAATGGGAGAGCACGGTGCAGACGCTACTCGTTGGTACATGATCTCAAACGCTAACCCTTGGGATAACTTAAAGTTTGACTTGGAGGGCGTAAAAGAAACGAAACGTAAGTTCTTCGGAACACTTTATAATACTTACTCGTTCTTCTCGCTTTATGCGAATTTGGACAACTTCACTTATTCAGAAGCTGAAGTACCAATGGAAGAACGTCACGAATCGGATCGTTGGATCTTGTCTCGATTAAATACTTTGATCAAAGAAGTAGACGAGGCATTAAACGATTACGAGCCAACAAAAGCGGCAAGAGCCATCCAATCGTTCACTATCGAAGATATGTCGAATTGGTATGTACGTTTAAACCGTAAACGTTTCTGGAAAGGTGAATATGCTGCCGATAAGATTGCTGCTTACCAAACGTTATACACTTGTTTGGAGACTATCTCAGTATTGATGTCCCCAATTGCTCCATTCTTCTCGGATCGTTTGTTCCAGGATTTGAATAAAGCTACAGGTAAAGACGAAGCAGAATCAGTTCACTTGGCGAAATTCCCTCAAGTAAACGAAGATTTGATCAATATCGACTTGGAAGAAAAGATGCATTTGGCTCAGGTAATTTCATCATTAACTCACTCTATCCGTAAGAAAGAGAAGATGAAAGTACGTCAGCCATTACAACGTATTTTAATTCCTGATGTTAATACAAAGGTGACGGGTCAGATTAAAGCGGTTCAAGATGTGATCTCACATGAGGTAAACATCAAAGAGATTGAGTTCCTGACTGAGGAAAATGAAGGTATGTTCGTGAAGCACATCAAACCAAACTTTGCTACTTTAGGTAGAAAATATGGTAAATTGATGAAAGGTATCGCAGCTACTGTAAACCAAATGTCACAAGAGGATATCAAAGCAATCGAATCTACAGGTTCATGTACTTTTGATGTAGATGGCAACGAAGTAGTTCTTGGTGTAGAAGATGTATTGATCACTTCGGATGATATCCCAGGTTGGTCAATGGCAAAAGATCAAGGTATTACTGTAGCACTTGATATTACATTAACAGATGAACTTCGTAAAGAAGGTATCGCTCGTGATATCGTCAACAGAGTTCAGAATCTCCGTAAAGACATGGGCTTAGAAGTGCAAGACAAAATCAACATCATTGCTGAGCAAGGTGAAGATTTAGTAAATGCAGCATTTGAGTCATTTAAAGGATATATCTGTGATGAAACTCAAGCATTATCACTTACTGTAGAATCTTCTGTAGCAGACGCTACTGTTCTAGATTTAGACGGTGTAGAGGTAAAGCTAAAAGTGAGCAAATAATTGAAATAAGATTCAATTAAATATATAAAAATAGGCTGTTTCATTATTGAATGAGACAGCCTATTTTTTTTATCAAAAAACGTCTTTATACTCTTCGTTGATTTTTTTAGATGATGATTTGTGGGATAACTTTTTGTCTATAAGTGATGAAAAATGAATCAATTCTAAAAAAAAGAGATTTTTTTTATGAATAATGAGTACAAGTTCTCATTTAGGTCCTTTACTGGATAGTACACATTTCATTTAAGTATATTTTAAGACGACTCCTTGATAGAGGGAAGGAGTCGTTTAACCAATTCAGATTATATTTAGCACATCATTTCTTATAGGAATGGTGTGTTTTCTTTTTATATAGAAACTAGCCCTTTTTTTTGATGCTCTTCTATGGTTATTTATTTTAAAAACTCCGGATATACGCCCCCTGAATATTCACATCTTCTGTATTTCCTTTTAGTTTATTGAGGTATTGATCAGCTTTATTTTTATCCTTAAAATTTTGAATAATAAGTCGATAATAATTTTTGTTGTTTACTTTAGTTTTTTCTACAAATGCAGGAATTGATTGTTCTTCATAAACCCTTGCCTTATCCAAGGTGAAAGATAAAGAGGGGTCTGAAAATACTTGAATGCCATACCCTTTGATATTGATGGGTTTTAAATGAAGATTATACAATGTATTATCTTTCAATAGGTCATTCTGTGGATGCTCGAACCCTTTTATGTATGCGTCTTTAAAATGTTTGTCAGAGGTGTGTTTTTGTTTTAATTCTGATAATTGTTTCTTCGCGAAATTCAGATCATCATACCCACCAACAAACAATCGATACCAATCTTTATTTTCTATAGAAATTCTTTGAATCAATAAGTGTTGTTTTAATTTTTGATTGTAAAGATCAATACTTTCTTCTAGAGCCTTTTCATTAGATTCCGATAATAATTGGATGTAATACTTTTGAGGAACTACTGTTTTTCCTGTTAAATCATGAATTTTATCATAATTGTAATTAGAAGATGAAACACCTCTCGACTGAATGAAATCTTCTATTGTAGGTTCATATTTTACCTTTATTTCATTTCCTTTTTGAGAGTTGGCCATTCCAATAATGTACTCAGCTGCAGGTTCATGATCGCCAAAATGCCCAATTATAGGTTGAGATTTAACTCTTGATACATAAGAATATAAATCGTTAGAAGTAATGATAGTTTTTTGATCAGGCAATACTCTTAATCCTTCAATTAATTTATAGGCAAAAGGAGAATGTTGACCAGCAACTCCGTCTAAAACAGGTGCTAATCCACCAGAAGTAATGACTGTTCTGGTTTTTAGTTTCATTTTTTTTGCGGCATATGCACTAGCATCAATATCAGAGTAGATATCCGATCGATGGGCAGATCGGTAATTTCTCATCTTAGAATTAAAGGAACCACTAAAGCAAACATCAAGAAGTAGAAGTATTTGTTTTGCAGGTAATTTATTGACCACACTACTTACAGTTTTATAAGAGATATATGTTTTGCGATTCATATCATTTTTTAATGGTTTGGAATCATGACAAACTATGAATCCATCATCAAAAATTCTTTCATCATAATCTCCATGCCCAGCAATGTAAATAATGAAACGATCATTCTTCTTAAGAATTTCATGATAATCAATGATGGTATTTAACAGAGTATTACTATCAGGGTTTCTAAGGATTTGAGTCTGATATCCGTATTCATTAATGAAAACATCAGCTATAGTTTCAGCATCAAAAATTGGATTTTGTAAATCAGCCCAATCCGGCTTACCATTGTATTTATCAGTGCCTATGATTAAGGCAAATTGTCTACTTATGTTTTCATTGGTCTTCCTTTCTAATCCTTGACAAAAAGAGGTTTGTATCAAGAATACAATGAAACAAATGGATAATGTTTGTTGTCTTACAATAGAAGTCATGTAAAGTAGGAGTAATGAAAGTGGTGAAATCTTAAAAATGACACAAACAATGTTAAAAACAATTACTTGAAGATTATCAAAGAACCATTTTCATTTAAATTTGCATATCAAGATATAAATATATTAAAAATGAAACATCTTCTATTATCTGTTTTCTTATTCATTGGATTTAAAAGTTTCGCTCAAGAAATTCATCAACTAACCCATGATGAAGCAATCACTGCATTTGAAAAAATGATGGCTGAAAGTGAAGTGAATACAGGAGGATTGCAAGAATTAAAGTATTATATAGAAACAAGTGATGATAACTTGGATGATTATATATACATAGGAAAATTACTTCAATTAGCTCCAAGGTACACTCAAACACTTTTGGAAACAGCCCGTCAAATTTCTTTTTCTCCTAGAGAGTCTAATTTATACCATAACCTTATTGAGTTGCCCTTATTAGATTTGGCTCAGGCACATACATCTGAAATTTCAGCTTTGATGAAAGAAGCCTTAAGAAGTAGAAATGTGGAGTCTGATCAAGTAATCCAAGAGAAAATCAATACATTAATCAGTAAATGTCATTATAAGGAGATAGATAATTTTATAAAAGAACAATCTGTAGTGACTAAAGATTAATCTTGAGATCATCTGAGAAAGGGGGAGAAGTAAGTCATTTTTTATATATTGTCCTTCAAAAATTGATCTAAATTTCTAACTATGTGTATGGATTTTGGAAGACTAAAAGATATTTCGGGAGTTGATTTTTCTTTACCAGAAGAGGATCCTTATTCTCAAATGGTGTTAAGAAATCATCCAAATTTTGTTGGTAATTTTGATTTTAGACTAGGAGCTCCAGCATGGTCTTGTACAGAATGGAAAGGTAAAATTTACCCAGATAAATCAAGTCCTTCTACTTTTCTACATCACTATGCACAACACTTTGATACTATAGAATTAAATAGTACGCACTATGGTATACCACAATCGGCTACTATTCTTAAATGGAAATCTTCTGTAGGAGATTATTTCCGTTTTTGCCCTAAGATGCTTCAAAGCGTATCTCATCGAAAACGTTTAAATAATGTGCAATCTGATGTCGATGAGTTTACAGATCAAATGAGGTTGTTTGAACACAAATTAGGGTATACTTGGTTACAAATGCCTCCAGATTTTGATATACAAGAAAGGAAGTCGCTTTTTACTTTTCTAGAAAAATACCCATCAGATATACCTTTGGCATTAGAGCTAAGACATGACTCTTGGTTTAAAGATCAAGCCGTTTTAAACGACTTATCTGAAATAATGACAGAAAGAAGTCAAGCAATGATCATTACAGATGTTGCAGGTAGAAGAGATGTGTTACATATGCGTGTTACTACCCCTGTAATTTTGATCAGATTTGTAGGGAATGAGTTAAGTCCAACAGACTTTAGTAGGGTAGATCTTTGGTTAAAAAGAATAGATAGATTTAAACAACAAGGATTGCAAGAAGTTTATTTTTTTGCTCATCAACCCGAAGATATTTTGTGTCCAGAAATAGGGAATCATATCGGTAAAAAATCCGAAAATGATTACAATTGGAAATTTACCTACCCAATTTTAAGAGAAAAAGCCGAACAAAGAGCACTTTTTTAAAGTAGTTACAAGCATTGACATACTTTATTTGTTAAATCTAATTCGTTGCTTTAGTTTTGCACAAACATAATGTGAAATCATCGAAGTATGTCTTCTCGTACACAAACCAAATTTATTTTCGTTACCGGAGGTGTTACCTCATCATTAGGTAAAGGAATCATCTCTGCTTCACTTGGAAAATTATTACAAGGAAGAGGCTACTCTGTCACCATCCAAAAATTCGATCCATATCTTAACATTGACCCAGGGACAATGAACCCTTATGAACATGGGGAATGTTATGTTACAGATGATGGAGCAGAGACAGATTTAGATTTAGGACACTATGAGCGTTTCTTAAACGTTCCTACATCTCAAGCAAATAACGTTACAACAGGTAGAGTTTATAATAATGTCATCACTAAAGAACGTGAAGGGGCTTACTTAGGTAAAACCGTTCAAGTCGTTCCTCATATTACTGATGAGATTAAAAGAAACTTCTACAAAGTAGCAGAAAATGGCGATTACGATATCGTTATTACAGAAATTGGTGGTTGTGTTGGTGATATCGAAGCATTACCTTTTATAGAAGCTGTACGTCAGGCTAGATTAGAATTAGGTTCTCAGAATGCTATGGTTATTCATCTTACTTTGGTGCCTTATTTAAGAGCAGCAGGGGAGTTGAAAACAAAACCTACACAACACTCAGTAAAACAATTATTAGAAGCAGGTATTCAACCAAATATTTTGGTTTGTAGAACTGAACATCATATTCCTATGGAGATGCGTCGTAAGATTGCATTATTCTGTAACGTAGATCTAAACGCAGTGATTGAATCATGCGATGCGTCTACAATTTATGATGTGCCTTTATTAATGCAGAAAGAAAAATTAGATGAAATCGTATTGATGAAACTAAGTCTTCCTGCTTACCAAGAACCAAACTTAGATAATTGGTTAAGTTTCCTACAAAAATTGAAAAATCCACAAGGAGAAATCAGAATCGGTTTAGTAGGTAAATATGTAGAGCTTCCAGATGCTTATAAATCTATTGTTGAAGGTTTTGTACATGCAGGTGCTGTAAACGAGGTGAAAGTACGTTTAGAGTATATCAAAGCTGAAGACTTAGACGAAAGAGATGTTGCCGTTAAAATTATCACAGAATTAGATGGTCTTTTAGTAGCACCAGGATTCGGTGAAAGAGGCATGGATGGTAAAATCAATGCTTGTTCTGTTGCAAGAGAGCATAATGTACCATTCTTCGGAATTTGTTTAGGAATGCAATCTGCTGTGATTGCTTTTGGTAGAGATAAAGTAGGTTTATCAGGTGCTCATTCTTCTGAAATGGAAGAAGAATTACAATACCCTGTGATCGATTTAATGGAAGACCAAAAGAACCTTTCACAAATGGGAGGAACAATGCGTTTAGGTGCTTATCCTTGTGAATTGAAAGAAGGATCTAAAGCTTATGAAGCTTATGGTTCGACTAAAATTTCTGAAAGACACCGTCACAGATATGAGTTTAATAACGAATATTTGGAGCAATATGAAAAAGCAGGTATGAAAGCAACAGGTATTAATCCAAAATCTGGGTTAGTAGAGATTGTAGAAATTCCTGATCATCCGTTCTATGTGGGAGCACAATTCCACCCAGAATATAAATCTACTGTTGAAAATCCACATCCATTATTTGTGGCTTTTGTTAAAGCAGTAAAAGAATTGAAAAATAGCAAAGGTGAAGTTGTAAGTGCTTAATCTTTGAAATGATATTAAAGCCCCTTAGTGATTGCATTAAGGGGCTTCTTATTTTATTTAATTCGCCTATTATTTTATCAATTTTTTGATAAAACTTCAAACTAAAAATCTTAAATTTGCAAACATTTTAATGGGTACTCAGATTTCTCTAAAGTTCTCATATAAAAGTTTTTTACAGAAAATTTAATTATGGATAAAAATCAAACAACTGGTTTTCTGATTTTATCAGCTATGTTGGTTGCTTATATGTTCTTCTTTCAGCCTGATCCACAGGAGGAAGCGGTTCAAAATGCAACAGAACAAGTTGAAAATTTAGAGACTGCTAGTCAAAACAAACAAACAGAATTAACGCCTACAGTAGTTCCAGATTCAGTATTGCAACAACAATATGGTCTGTTTTCGGCTGTAATGAATGGAGAGGAGAAAGATTTAGTCCTTAGTAATAATAAAGTAGAAGTTGTTTTTAATTCAAAAGGTGGTAGAGTTGAAGATGTTTTAATCAAAACTCAACAGACTTATGATAAAAAAGAATTACACTTAGTAAATAAAGATAATTACTCTGTTCAAGAATTACTTCCTACGACTTTTGGTCAGATCGACTTAAACACCTTGTATTATACGCCAGAGCAATCTGGAAATAAAGTGGCAATGGTTGCGAGAGATGCTCAGGGTCAAGAAATCTTAAGAAGAATTTATACGCTAGAGGAAGATCAATATGTTGTAGGTTATGAACTTGTTTTAGGAACGGCAAAGCAATTTGTATCAGGTGATAACATTTCTTACAAATGGAATTCTAAAATGATGGCCATTGAGAAGGATATGAAAACTTCTCGTCAGAAAACTACAGTTAATTATTATACTGCTGAAGATAAGTTTGATTATTTATCTATGGCTTCTACAAAAACAGAGGAAGAAGCTATTTCTACTCCTTTGAAGTGGGTTTCAGCCAAGCAAAAATTCTTTAATGTTGGTTTTATCACTGATAAGCAATTTAACGCTGCCAACCTTAAAGAGTCTACAGATGAAGCAAGTCTTGATATTGTAAAGACTGCTGACATTTCATTGCAAATTCCTTTAGCTTCAATTTCTGAAGCAAATTTGAGATATTACTTTGGTCCAAACGAATACCGTGTTTGTGAAGCAGTTGCTCCTGGTTTTGAGGACAACGTTTACTTAGGTTGGTCTTGGACAACTCCATTATCTAAATATATCTTCATTCCAATTTTTGAATTCTTGGAAGGTTTTAATTTAGGATATGGCTTGATCATTTTCATTATGGTGGTATTAGTAAAGTCAGTGTTATACCCACTAACTTTCAACTCATACAAATCAATGGCGAAGATGAGGTTATTAAAGCCAGAAATGGATGAGCTTAAAGCAAAGTATGGTGATGACCAAATGAAAGTACAACAAGAAACAATGGCCTTGTATTCTAAAGTAGGAGCAAGCCCGCTTTCAGGTTGTATTCCAATGGTTGCTCAAATGCCATTCTTTGTAGCGTTGTATAACTTCTTCCCAAATGCTATTCAATTAAGAGGTCAAGCATTCTTATGGGCAGATGATTTATCTTCATATGATTCAATTTTGGATTTACCATTTAGTATTCCTTTTTACGGAGATCACGTATCGTTATTTACGTTATTGTGGGCTGTCTCAATGGCAGGGTATACTTACTTCCAAAATCAGATTCAAGTACAGTCGAATCCACAGATGAAATATTTCTCATATATTTCTCCTGTAATCTTCTTATTTATCTTCAACAGCTTTGCAGCTGGTTTAACATATTACTATTTCGTTTCAAACTGTTTTACAATTGTACAACAGTTAGCTTCTAAGCGTTTCGTGAATGAAGATAAGATCCGTAAAGTAATGGATGAAAATAAAAAGAAGAATGCGAATAAAAAGGCTGGAGGTTTTGCCGCTCGTATTGATAAAGCAATGAAAGAGCAACAAAAAGCACAGCAAGCAGCAAAGAAAAAAGGAAAGGACGACTAGTTCATTTCTAAACGATATAAAAGGCAATCCAGACAATGGGTTGCCTTTTTTTATATCACAAATTGTAAAAGGGGTGTCTTTGATGTTGTGAGATAGAAAATGACAGTACCGCATTACTAAGCTTATACAGTAAATCATTTTTAAGTATTAGAAACAAAGCCTTATCAATGTCTATAATATTTTTGTGACTTACTTAGTGTTCACTTGAGTGAGTCAGTGATAGATTAGAAGAAATAAAAAAAGCCCGACATTATTTAAAATATCAGGCTTATAATATCATATAGTAGATCTTATTGATCTATTAATTTTGGCTCGTTAAATTGTTGTAATCAACTCCTCTTTCTTTGATTTGTTTATAAACCTCTTGGTTTTTCTCAAAAATCTGAAATTTACCGTAAGAGAAATCATAAACATAATAATCAATACTTCCTAAAACACCTACTAAAAGAATCATATAAGCATATCCTTTAATGGGAGTGAGGTATTGTAAAAAAGAGCGATATAAACGTACAAAAATAGCTACGTTCGATAAAATTAAATAAGCAAAAAGCAAAAAATTAAATAACCAAATCATAATTCTGTTGTATGGGTAATAAAAAGTCAAATCATTTTTAAATGTTTGATTTTATTACGGAGTTTCTTATTAATTAGTTAGAAATCATTAAATTAATCATGTAAGATTTTGGTCTTAAAGTCTTTATGACTTGAAGGTAGTCTTGAAAAGTTCACATGTTAATCAAAAAATAATCATATTATAATGCAATAACGCATAAATTCGCGTCATATTATAAAAAAATTCCTTTCTTTTTTAGGAGAAAGGAATTTAATAAGATTTTTTAAAAAAAATATATCCTAATAATTTTTTTTGCTTGCTTAGTAAGCAATTAGGTTAATATTTTTCCATCCAGAATCAGAAATGAAATCCTCTCCAGTTTCTAACATATCTTCATCATCTTTCTTGTAATACCAATTGACAATGGCTTTTCCTTTTCCAGCTTCTTCGTAGGCCTGTAGCATCTCTATGATCCTAAAGAAACTTTTAGATGAAGCTGTATTGAAATAGGTCATTTTATAATTTAATGTAATATTTTGACCTGATTGTTTTAAGTAATTACTTACCCAATTGAATAATGGTTCGAAAAATTCAGCAGTGTATTCATGGTATGATTGACCACTGACTTCCAAAAGACCTTTTGATGGATCAAAGTTAACTTCTGGAACAAATTCTTTCTTTTTAATAAATAGTTTTTCCACGAGTCGTTGTTTTCACAGTTAATAATAAATAAAGTAGATACTTTCTATTGATGTTATTTTCCATGTTCTTGCTGGTACTTACCGACAAGTAATGCCATTAATATAGCCATATAAAATTGTCCTACCATTGCAAAAATAACAGAAAAAGCTTTGACTTCATCTGCTACAGGAGAAATATCGCCATATCCTACTGTTGTTAATGTAACAAAGCTAAAATATATCAAGTCGGAAACCTCAACTGGTTGAGAAAACGCTTGATTGTAGTAAAGTATATCACAAACTTTAAAAAGAGCAAAAGCAATTACTCCGATTTGAATATAACCGGCAATTGCTCCTAAAATAGTATTCAAATTTACTTTATTTGCTCCCCACACTTCAATTAATAAAATTCGGAGAAAAAAGCAGAAGTAAATAAGAAGTGCTATCCAACTTACTATAATAGCATTGTCATTTTCTATGCCAACTGTCGCACCTCTTCCAAAAATTATCATAAATGATATGAATGTGAAGACTTTATTATAAGTATTTTTTTTTCTGATGAAATTTACGATGGCAAATAATAGAACAATAAGAGAGATATCACTCACTAAATCTATTACTCCAAATGATTGAAAAATAATAGGTGCCCATAATACTAAAAAATAAGCGATGATAAGAAGAATATATCTTAATTTATGAAGATTGTTAAATATAGTTTTACTGAAAACAATTGCCATTTTTATAATTTTTGTTGCTTTGTGAAATTTACTAAGTCTGGAAAGAAATCAAAAAAATGTTTCTGATAAAATTGATAATCTTCTTCTAACCATCCAGCAGCTTTCGATAGTTCTGCTCGGTTTTTAATTCTTCTTTGCATTCCGGAAAAAACTTTTTCCATACCGCTTAAATTAGCATAGACATTTAGCCAATCATAACTTTTCATGTAAGGATACATATCTAACGCCTTTTGAGGTACCCAATCTTTGTTCCAATAAGGGTGGTCGTAGAATTGATGAGCAAAAGCATATAAGTCTATCTGTTTTTCAAAGGAGGTCCAATGTTTAGCAAGAAAATGATCATAATAAATATCTACTACAATTAATGAGAATCTTCCTGCATTTGGGCGTAGACGATTTTGTATTTCTTTAGTGACAGGATGTTGATCAGTGTATTCATCAATTAAACGATGAAGTCGTACACCTTTTTCTACTTTTTGAGGTAGATAATCAAGTTTTTTTCCTTTCACAAAGTCGCCAAGAAAATTTCCAAACATTTCTTCTTGATCATCCTTTGATAAATATAAGTGTGCTAAATAATTCAATATTTTTGAGCTAATTTTTTAATTTCTTCTGCCATCCATTTTCTTAGACTAAAGGGGGCTAATACTTCAATCTGACTTCCCCAGCTTAAGATAATTGATCTTAATTCATTATTGTCTACTAATTTCAAGTGAATTTCAACACCATCTTCCTCCTCATTTATTATTTCTTGAGAATCATGAATTTTACTTGTCTTAAAATAGTTGGCAGCTAGTTTACTTACCAATAATCTTATTTCTTGAGGTTTACCTTTTAAGGTGACACCAATGCAATGTTTAAAATATGCATCTCTATCAAATTCTTTCTCAATGTGGAAAGGTGTGTCTGGTAAAAGCTGTAAATCTATGATTCGATCAATGCCTAAAGTCCGAATTGCTTTTCTATTTTCAGCATACCCAGTAATGTACCATAGACCTTTGTATTCTTTGATGAAATAGGGATGGAAATCGTATGTTTCTATATCATTAGTATCAAATTTTTTATACTGTATTTGTATTACTTCATGATTTTTAGTGGAATCTATCAAAGATGAAAATAGTTGATCTCCCTTAGAATAGATTTTCTTCTCTAAGTGAATAAAATTTTCAAATTTCTTCTGTTTATCATTATTGAATGTTTTTGTAATATCTAAACCATCCAAAACCTTATCGACAGCATCAGAAAAATTACTTAAAACAGGGAGTGCTTTAAATTCATCTAAAAAGGTTTCTACAAAATTTAGTGCTTCTAAATGTTCTTCAGTAAGGGTTACACCCAGTAATTTATATTGAGGATCGCTATACGAATACCCATCAAACTTTTTTGAATAAACAATTGGTGCATCAAATTCCTGTCTTAATGCTTGTAAGTCTTTTTCTATAGTAGAAGGAGAATTAACACCAAATTCATCACGACATTTATCAAGCAAATACATTTTTGATGGATAAGGGTTTTGTTTACTTCTTATGCATCGATCTATTAATAGATACCTTAAAAAAGATAGTTTACTACTTTTCATCAGATTTAATTTTATCAGTTATCTAAGTTACCAAGAAAAATGATTTAATTTGTTATTCATCCTTTTTTAAAGACGATAATTGGCATTTTATCGTACGCAAACAGATCTAACATCAATTATGAGAAAACTCTCGTTGAGAAAAATATATAACGCATTTCTTATTTTTATTAGTTATCAGATTTCTAAATATTTGGGTTGGGAAGTTCATTGGGGAGATCCAATTAGTATTGCTATCGAACCTACAACCTCGTGCAATTTAAGATGCCCTGAATGTCCTAGTGGATTAAGATCTTTTACCCGTGATACCGGAATGCTTTCTACATCTCTTTTTGAAAACGTAATTCAAGAATTACAAGGGACTTTAATGAATTTGACCTTTTATTTTCAGGGAGAACCCTATTTAAATAAGAACTTTTTGAAAATGGTAAAGATAGCTGACGAACATAAAGTGTTTACTTCTACCTCTACCAATGCACATTATCTTAATGATCAAAATGCTGATGCTACCGTAAAATCAGGTTTAGATCGATTAATCGTTTCATTAGATGGTACTACTCAAGAAACTTATGAAAAGTATAGAATAGGGGGCGATATCGAAAAAGTATTGGATGGTATCCGAAATATAGTAGCTGCAAAGGATCGATTAAAATCTAAAACTCCTGAAGTGGTTATTCAATTTTTAGTGGTTCGTCCTAATGAACATCAAATAGAAGAGGCAAAGGAATTAGCAAAAGAATTAAAGGTTGATGATATACAGTTTAAAACGGCTCAAATTTATGATTATGAGAACGGATCTCCTTTAATACCCACTTTGGATCAATATTCTAGATATCAGAAGACTGATGATGGAAAATATCAATTTAAAGGAAAATGGGAGAGACATTGTTGGAGGTTATGGAATTCTGCAGTGATAACTTGGGATGGCAATGTGGTTCCTTGTTGTTTTGATAAAGATGCTAAATACGTACTAGGAACTTTAAAAAATGATTATATTGGGTTTAGAAAAATATGGAGAAATAAATCCTACGTCAGTTTTAGAAAACAACTTCTGAAAGGAAGAGAGAAAATAGATATTTGTAAAAACTGTACGGAGGGTTTAAGTATTTATAATTGAACTTGAAATAAATTTATCTTTTTACAGTTCTATAAATAAAACTACAATCATAAAGTAAATTAACAGTGAGATACCTTTTTTGTAATATGTTTTTTCTAGCATCATTTTTACTCTCTAGCTCTAATGCGATGGCTCAGAGTAATTATAGTTTTACGGCTTTTGAACGTGAAAGAATGATATGGATTGCTGTTGTCGTTGTTTTAACTTTCTTATGTATCACTATTGATGTGCTGAGAAGACGTCAACAAAAGCGAGGAAGAAAATCATATAATGCCCAAAAAGAAAAAATAAATTATCTAGAAGATAAGGTAAGAGAGTTAGAAGAAATTCAGGTGAAACCTTCAAAAGTAAATAAACCTAAGATTCAAGATGAGATCATAGAGATGTCAGGCGAATATCTGCCAGAAATAGAAGATTCTAAAACAGACCTTCAAGATGAAGCTTATACTTCTTCACGTTTAATGGGGGTACATGGTGATTCTTTGAAAGTGATTGAAAATGATGATGTTGGAGAATTGACAATGGTTTCAACCCATAATTTTGGGAAGCTGAAAGAAATTCAACCCCAAGAGTTTATGGAAGAGCTTATCGATGATTTAAAAGATAAAATCCCAGAAAATGTGAGTATTGATTCTCAAATAGGAGGTGCTCCAAAAGTAAAAGTAAACCCTAATTCTTTCACAAAGGCGATCAATGCTTTAATTAGATGCTCTGCACATACGATAGAAGGAAATGGTAAGATTACAATATCATTGTACGCCTCACTTGGTGAAGCACAAATATCAATTTCTGATAACGGTAGAGGTTGGGGTTATGATGGTCAATCTACTGAAGATATAAAAACACTTGATTTAGCTAAAAAAATATTGAAAGCACAGAATGCAACTTTTGATATGAACGCTCAAAAAGGGAAAGGTACTGAGATGGTTATTTCAATATCGAATAAGCTGTAACACAGGATAAGTGGTTTTCACTGATCTCTTTATATATGAAAAATGGTTGTCTGATTTATCAGACAACCATTTTTTTATACTAATTCATCTTCCAGAACATTCGCCCAAGTTTGCATGTATTCAGCGGCATCACTTCGGTTTCCTTTTTGTAAATATCTAAAACCACCTGGGAGTGCTTTCAGAATTTTTTTATTTGACAAATATTCTAAATGAGGAATGTCCTGTACCTCTAAACCAACATCTAAAAGAACATCGATCATGTTATCTACAGGCATTCCACTTGCAGGACAGTAGTCATTTGCAAATTCACTCCATTCATCTAATTTTTGTTTTTGAGCGTTTTGGTATATTTCTTTTGCATTGAGTGGGGTGATTGCTTGAACGAGATGCCCACAGTTACATTTTCCAGGGTGCCCCCACATGTAGTCGGCACCTAAAGTGATATTTTCTGCGGCTTCTCTTAATTTAGTGATAAGTAGCTGATTAGATTTTGCCATATTTGTATTGAATAAATTGTAACTCTCTACTAAAATAACAATTGATTATCTATAAGGTTTATTGATCTTAAAAATAATTTCATCTAAAGACCTATTCATAAGCGAAATTTAAATTAATGAAATTGACTTTTTATTGAAAAGCGGATTTCATTATTTAGAAATAATTGAATAATTGATAACTTCGCAAAAAAACTACAAACTTCATTTCTCTAAATAAGTACTATGAGTAAAATGCGTCCCATAATGCTTGTGGGTACAAGTTCAGACGTTGGTAAGAGTTGGGTAACAACAGGCATTTGTCGATGGTTGAAAAACAAAGGTTACCAACCAGCGCCGTTTAAAGCTCAAAATATGTCTTTAAATAGTTTCGCGACTTTTGATGGTTTGGAAATTGGAAGAGCCCAAGCAGTACAAGCAGAAGCATGTCAATTACCAGTTCAGGTGGAAATGAATCCTGTACTTTTAAAACCGTCTTCGAAAAATAAATCTCAAGTTATATTACATGGAAAACCAATTGGAGATCAAACAGCTAAAGAATATTTTTTAGGTGATAATAAAAAACAACTCTTTTTAGAAGCTCAAAAAGCTTTTCATCGACTGTCTACATCTTATGAACCTATCGTAATGGAGGGGGCTGGAAGTATCAGTGAATTAAATTTAAAGCATAGGGATATAGTGAATATGCGTATGGCAAAAGCCGCTAATGCTTGTGTTTACTTAATTGCTGATATTGATAAGGGGGGTGTTTTCGGTAGTGTCTACGGAACAATTGCCTTATTAGAAGAGTGGGAAAAGAAGTTATTAAAAGGCATAATCATTAATAAATTTAGAGGAGATGCTTCTTTATTCGTAGAAGGTAAAAAGAAATTAGAGGAATTGACTGGCTATCCTGTTTTAGGAGTATTACCCTATGTAAGTGATATTATAATCGAGGAGGAGGATTCTGTTGCTTTAAGGAAAAGACAAATAAAGGCAAAGGATGATGCATTAAACGTGGCCGTCGTCAAACATTATTATTTATCTAATTATACCGATTTTCAGGCTTTAGAAAACGAAGAACTCATCCATCTTTATTATACCAGAGACCCTAAAGAAATAGAAAAAGCGGATATCATCATTCTTCCAGGAACTAAAAATACGATGTATGATTTAGCGAAGTTAAAAGAAGAAGGATTAGCCGATATTCTAAAACAGAAATATAACAATGTACCCATTATAGGGATATGTGGAGGGTATCAAATGTTAGGTAAAAAAATATTTGATCCATATCATGTTGAAAGTGAAAAAAGTGAGGAGGAAGGTCTTGGAATTTTTGATATAGAAACGACGCTATCAAAAACAAAACAAACGGTTCAGCAATCTTTTAAATTTAAATCTTACGAAGATAATTGTGAGGGGTACGAGATTCATATGGGAGAAACAAATGTTCCCGATCAATATGCTTTAAATGATGTCAATGGTGTAAAAGAAGGTTTTTTTGATGGTCATTTATGTTGGGGAACTTATTTTCATGGTGTATTTGATAATCAAGTGGTGGTAAATGAGTTGTTGAATGTGAAATTTCCTGAGGCTAAAGCCATTGATTATAAATCCTTTAAAGCGGAACAATTTGATAAACTAGCCGATTGGGTAGAAGAAAATTTAGAAATGGATAAAATATTGGAGGATATATGCTAAACGGACATGGTGATGACCTTCATCTAGTAGATCAAGAAATTCAATATAACTTTAGCTCGAATGTTTTTTATAAAGGATGTCCTAATTCTATTCTAAATGAACTATCCAAGCAAATTGCAAGTATTCAAAATTATCCTTCACCAAGTGCTGAAGAATTAAGTGATTCAGCTGCACAAAAGTATAATTTAGCACCTTCAAATTTCTTGTTTACAAATGGAGCAATTGAGGCATTCTATTTAATTGCTCAACATTTTAGAACTAAGGAAGCAAGTATTATTGTACCTACTTTTTCAGAGTACGAAGATGCGTGCCGTATTCATGATATAAATTATCAGTTGATAGATCGGAACGAAATCTATCATAAGGTGAAAGGGGATCTATGCTTTATATGTAATCCAAATAATCCAACAGGGGAGGTTTTTTCACTTCAAGAACTGGAACAACTTTTTATAAAATACCCAAAGGTTATTTTTATTATTGATGAGGCTTATATTGAGTTTACTACAGCAACCGAAAGCTGTCTTTCTTTCATGAATAACTACGACAACCTTGTTATTGTACGATCACTTACAAAAACTTTCTGTATTCCTGGCTTGAGATTAGGGTATATAATAGCCTCTTCAAAACTAATTGAGGAATTTAAAAATATAAGAATCCCATGGAGTGTGAATGGGTTAGCAATCAAAATTGGTCAATATCTATTTAAGCATTACAATCAATTACTTTTTAATATTGATGAGCTGATAGCTGAAAGAAAAGTATTTCAAGAGCAATTGAGTCATATTGATTATTTAAAAGTTATTGAAACCAATACAACTTATTTTTTAATTCAACTGAAAAAAGGGAAGGCAAAAGATTTAAAAGCATACCTAATTCATCATGGAGTGTTAATTAGAGATGCTACAAATTTCACTAACCTTGATGGGGAGTTCATCCGTTTATCTGTTCAAAAACCTGAAGCAAACCAAGCTTTAATACACCTGCTTTCTTTATGGAATATAAAATAATTCTACTAGTTGTTGCTTTTGTTTTAGACTTATCCTTTGGAGATCCACGTAGTTTACCTCACCTTATTGTTGGTTATGGTAGGTTGATTTCTATTGGTGAGAAAATGCTAAATAAAGGAAGAGCCAAACTTTGGAAAGGAGGGTTGTTGACTATTATATTAGTGACCCTTTCGTTTGTCATACCTTACTTTATTTTAAGTTACTTACAATCTATTCATATCTATTTGTCAGTCATTTTAGGTGTAATTTTACTCTTCTATTGTCTAGCGAATAAAACCTTAATAAAAGAAGGAATAGCTGTATTCGACGAGCTAAATAATCATGGAATTATAGCTGGGAGAAAAAGACTTTCTTGGATTGTGGGAAGGGATACTTCTCAACTAAATGAGCAACAAATAAGGACTGCCACATTAGAAACAATGTCAGAAAACTTAAGTGATGGTGTAATCGCTCCACTGTTTTATTTTGCATTATTTGGCGTTCCCGGAGCCATGGCATACAAAATGATAAACACTTTAGATTCTATGATAGGTTATAAAAACGAGAGATATGAACAATTTGGTAAAATTGCAGCGAGGCTAGATGATGTTGCTAATTTCATTCCTTCACGACTAACCGCTTTTGTAATGCTAGTTTACACTTTTAGCTTAAATAAGTTGGGAGAAGTTTTTAAAGAAGGGAAAAAACATAGTAGTCCTAATGCTGGGTACCCTGAAGCGGCATTGGCCTTAATATTAAATGTAAGATTTGGTGGCCCTAATGTGTACAGTGGTAAAATTGTTGACAAACCCTATATAGGTGCCAATGATAGGCAAATTCAACATGAAGAAATATTTAAAGTAGGTCGAATAAATTATGGATCATCTATCCTTACTGTTGTCTTAATTCTTGTGTATTTATTTCTAATATCATAAATGAGAAAGTACATTATTTCGGGTGCTGCAGGGGCAGGGAAAACGACTTTAATTGAGGCTTTAAATGAAAAAAACTACCCAATTGTATCAGAAGCCTCTCGGCAAATTATTAGTCAAGAGCAATTAAATTCTAGTGATGGAATGCCATGGGGTAACATTGAAAGATATAGCAGGTTAGTATATCAAAAGATAGTCGATGATCTAATAGAGCTAGAAGAAGCCTGTTTTACAGATAGAAGTTTAATTGATGTGATCGCCTATTTGGAGTACCAAGATAGAGCAATACCTTCTTCGTTAAAGAATTTTCCGTTTGATAAATTTTATCAGAAAAAAGCCTTTGTGGCTTTACCTTGGGAAGATATTTACGAGAATGATGCACAACGACCTGAATCTTATAACTATCATGTTCAATTATCAAAAAAGGTAATTGCTACTTATGAAAAATATAATTTCGAAGTAATAGAAATTCCATTTACTTCTGTAGATAGAAGAGTAGACTTTGTGTTAGAGAACACTTGTTTGTAAATAGAAATTAACTAACTTTACCTCACTTAAAAGGTGTTCCTTTGTTTAGGAATGAAAAGGGAATTTGGTGTAAATCCAAAACTGTACCCGCAGCTGTAAGCTTTTAACTCTATAATTAGAGTACTTTAATTACAGAAAACCACTGTCGAAAGATGGGAAGGTGTAATTAAAGAAAGCAAGTCAGAATACCTGCCTTAGAAGTAAATAAATTAACAGGACTTTCGGGATTAAAAGTTGTGATCATAAACTAACTATACAGATAAATTATTCTTCCAACAGAATAGATAATGTATAAATAGATTGTCATTCTATTTCTCTCCAAAGCCCTATCATCTACTTTTGACAATCGGATAATGGGCAAAAACCTAGCTGTAGCAAAAGATGTTTTTTTATTCTGTGATGGTGGATCTTGCCAAAAGGCAGGCTCAGAAGCAGTAATAAGAAGTATTCGGGCATACTTAAGAAACACAGGACAATGGGATAGTACGCATACTATAAAAACACGTTGTAATGGACGTTGTGAAGATGCACCCACATGTATAGTTCAACCACATTTTTGGTACAAAGAATTAACACCAAAGAAAGGCTTGCAAATTGTAGAAAGTCACATTCTACATCAAAAACCAGTTAATGAATACCTTCTTTATCAAGAACATTGGGAAGAAGTAAAATCTGATAGACAGATCTCTCCATTTAAACCAAAACCTTTTAAAATACAAGAAGATCAACAATTAGGTGTTTGTGCTATTACTAAGGGTTTAGCCTCAGATCAATATACCTATCCATTGTTTTTATATCTCAAAGAAAATAGCCCAAGTTCTTCTTTAGAATTGCCTATTAGTCAAAAAATTGAGTTTTCGGAAATAACAGAAGTGGTGTATAACAAAACATACACTTTAGAATTAGAAACGAAAGAAAAAACTATTGATTTTGTGATTGGCCCGATTGATCAAAAAGACAAAGATCTTGTGGCTCAAAGAATTGCTAGTGTTGAATATTTTGAGCAATTATCTACCAATAAAAAAGGGGTTCGATTAAAAAATAAATGGGGCGATTTGATTGCCTTCATTTGGCTTGATAACAATGCGTGGGATTATTGTTTGCAAATTCAACTAATGGGAATCACATCAATAGCTTAAGAAAAAACGCGATCCAAAAAACTAACAAATGAAAGAGGGAATACTACTATGTGGACATGGTTCACGTAGGAAATCAGGTACAGACGCTTTTAAAAATCTAGTAGGAATTCTGAAGAAACGCTACGAAAATCAATATGAGGTAGATTATGGATTTTTAGAATTTAGTCATCCATTGTATGAAGCCGCTGTTGAGAGGCTTTACAGAAAAGGAGTGAGAGTTATTTATGCATTACCTGTGATTCTTTTTGCAGGTGCACACGCTAAAAATGATATTCCTTATGAGATGAATTCGATACAATCCTATTACCCTGATCTTGAAATAAAGATGGGGAAACACATAGGAGTAAGTTCTTTTTTATTAGAGCTTTCTCAAAAAAGGATTGAAGAAGAAGAAGCAAAATTACCGCCTATTGATAGAAAGGAAAGTGCCATAATGGTAATTGGAAGAGGAACTACAGATCCAGATGCAAATTCTGATGTTCATAAACTAGCAGCGATGTTATGGGAAGGTATGGGCGTTGGATTTACTTCTGTTGCTTACAGTGGAACAGCTTTTCCTAATATTTCAGAGGGTTTACCAATTTTTGATAAGTTAGACTATAAAAGAGTTTATGTAATACCATTTTTCTTTTTTACTGGAGTGCTGTTAGAAAGAATCTATCAATCCGTTGAAGAACATAATCAATCCTCAGATACCCAATATGTTGCTACCGAAGCTTTTGGTGCAGACGAGTTAATTCTTAGAGCTTTTGATGAAAGACTTGATCAGGCAAAACATGGAGAAGGAAATATGAATTGTCAGTTATGTAAGTACAGAAAACAAATCATAGGCTTTGAAGAAGAAGAAGGAAAAGAGCAAATAGGACATCACTTAAATGTAAAAGGGATCTTATTCGAGGAAGATGAAAAAGTGAATGAGAGAAAAGGGGTAGTGAAGAGTTTTAAAAACTTGTTAGGGATTTAAGAATGGAAAATACAACGGCAATTTATGGTGTTTCCTTAGGTCCAGGAGATCCTGATTTGATAACAGTCAAAGGGTTGAAAACTTTAAAAAAGGTTGATCTAATTTATTATCCGGGATCCATTTTTTCTGATGGGAAAAAGCAAAGCTATTCTTTAAAAATTTTAGAAGGTTTAAATATTGATTCGAAGAAACTGAGAGGGTTTTACATGAAAATGACCATGGACAGACAGTTTGTTCATTCAGTTTATGATGAGACTTGTCAAAATATTATAAGTGAAGTAACCAAAGGAAAAAAAATTGCAATTGTTTGTGAGGGTGATTTAAGTACGTACAGTTCATTTTCCTATTTATTAGAAAGATTTCAAAAACATCAATTACAGGTAACTCTAATACCAGGGATAACCTCTTTCCATTTGGGTGCTTCAGAAAGTCAGACACCATTGGCTTTATTAAATGAGACGATAAAAATCCTTCCATTTTTTGATTCTAGAGAAAATATCGAAAAGGTTTTAGAGGAAACGAATACGATCATTTTAATGAAAATTAAATCAGTAATGCATCAGATTATCCCAATGCTTAAAGAGAATAATCTTTCATTTACTTACTGTGAAGCATTAGGTACTCCACAACAATTTATGACCTCTTCTTTAGATGATCTGAAAGATCGAAAAGTCCCATATTTTTCATTAATGATCATTAAAAATACAAGAATATAATTATGAAAATTACTTTAGCAGGCTTAGGTCCTGGTGATAAAGAATATATTTTACCTTTAGTGGTAAATGCACTTAGAATGGCAGATGTTGTTATAGGATATGATTACTATTTTCAATTCTGTGAGGAGTTTTTTAAGGAGGGTGTAGTGACCATAAGTATGCCTTTAGGAAAAGAGGAGGAAAGGGCAGAAGTAGCCATTCAAGAAGCAAAGAAAGGACAAAATGTACTTGTTATAGGTTCTGGAGATGCAAGTATATACTCTATGGCAGCCATTGTTTATCAAATGGTTTCACTTGAAAAAAATGATGAAATTGAATTAGAAACCTTGCCAGGTGTGTCTGCTTTTTTGGCGGCAGGCAGTAAGTTAGGAGCTCCACTAGGTCATGATTTTTGTTGTATTTCACTTTCAGATTTGATGACTCCATGGCAGGTAATTGAAAAGAGAATTAGAGCAGCATCAAAAGGAGATTTTGTATGTAGTTTGTATAATCCTAAAAGCAAGAAAAGGTATTGGCAGCTAGAACGTTTAAAGAAGATCTTTTTAGAAGATCGTTCGCCTGATACACCTATTGCCATTATCAGACAGGTCACAAGAGAAGAAGAAAAAATCATCATTCAAACATTAGGAACTTTTGATGTGGAATTAGTAGATATGTTTTCTTTAGTGATGATAGGGAACTCTCAGACGTATCAATATAAAAATCATTTAATTACTCCAAGGGGATATCTAAATCGTAAACCTCAAACAGGTTTGGAAATTCAGCAAGAAAGCTTTCGTATAGTTACGGATCAATTGAAGGATGTACAACATAGCGTGGCTGATAAATGGGCTATTACCAGAACCATTCATACAACGGGAGTATTAGATGATCATATTCATTATCAGGCAACTGAAAATGCAGTTCATATTTTCCATGATTATTTAGTGAATGGTGGAGTAGTGATTACTGATGTCACTATGGTACAAGCAGGAATCACTAAAAAATATACCAAACAATATAACAATCAGGTGATATGTTGTTTGAATGATCCATCTACTTTAGAGCTTGCAGAACAAGAGGGTTTAACACGTTCTCAAGCAGGAATTAAACGAGCTATAGCTCAATATCCTAACGCTCTTTTTGTGGTTGGTAATGCACCAACAGCACTTTTTGAACTTACAGAACAACTTAGAGAAAATAAAGATTTTAATCCTATTGGAATCATTGGTGTTCCTGTTGGTTTTGTCAATGTTTTAGAATCAAAAGAACAACTTGTGCAAGCTAAAAACACAGAGTGGATTACACTTCATGGCAATAGAGGTGGTAGCAATATTGCGGCAGCATTAGTCAATGCCTGTTTTACAGTTGAGGAATCATCAATTTATTTTTAACTGTGGAAGAAGTAGCTTACTCAAATATGGATTTGACTGTAGTAGGAATAGGGAATCATCCGCAGTTACAACTTTCTTCTGATATAGAAAATCTAATCAATACTGGGAAGGTGTTTTCTGGTGGTAAAAGGCATTATGAAATTGTTCAATCGATTTTACCTAAAGATCATATTTGGATAGAGATCTCAGGTGCCATGCAAAAAGTGATTTCCTCTTTCACACAATATGATCAAAAGGTAATCATTTTTGCTTCGGGAGATCCCTTGTTTTTTGGTTTTGGGAATACAATAAAAAGACTTTTACCTGAGGCTAAAATGACAGTTTATCCTTACTTCAATTCCATACAAAGGTTAGCACATAAAACACAAGTAAACTACAGTGATATTAAAACAATATCTCTGCATGGAAGACATACTTGGAAGCCTCTTGATATAAGTTTGATTCAGGGGGAATCTTTAATTGGGATTTTAACAGATAATGATCATTCACCTCAAAAAATAGCTAAAAGGTTACTTGAACATAATTATACTAATTATCAGGTGATTGTGGGCGAGGAATTAGATGGTTCTGATGAGAAGATTCAAATACTATCATTAGAAAATGCTCAAGCTTTACATGAAGTGAAGAAGCTGAATTGTATCCTTTTAATCAAAAAGGCGGAATTATTTATCCCAAGGAGTTTTGAAGATAGGAGTTTTCAAACATTAGAAGGAAGACCTGGGATGATAACCAAACAATCCATCAGAACTTTATCCTTGGAGTCTTTATCGTTATGGGACAAATCATGCTTTTGGGATATTGGTAGCTGCACAGGAGCCATTGCTATTGAGGCAAAACTGAACTATCCTAAATTGAATGTTTTTGCATTTGAAAAAAGGATAGAATGTGAGGATATAATCGATAGTAATACAAAATCACATTTTTGTCCTGGAGTAAATATTTCTATCAACGATTTCTTTGATGAAGATTTAAATAGTTACTCAGTACCCAACGCGGTATTTATTGGAGGACATGGTAATAGACTTAGAGAGTTGATAGTAAAGGTAGATAAGGTATTACAAGAAAACGGGATCGTAGTGATGAATACTATTTTAGAAAAGTCTTACCAAACATTCATGGCTGTTTTTGATGAATTGAAATATGAACTGAAACATCCCGTGAAGATAAAATTAAATGAATATAACACAGTACATATACTTGTTGCTCAAAAAATATAATTATGAAGAAAATTGCTTTCATTTCAACTACGGATAGAGGTATAGATCAAGCACTAATACTTCAGAAGGAATTTCCTAAATCTATTGTTGTGACAACACGTTCTACAGCACATGCTTCTGTATCGAAAGTGGGCTCATTAAATGCATTTTTAGAAAATAATTTTCATAAATATGATGGATTTTGTTTTGTGAGTGCTATGGGTATTTGTGTTAGATTGATTTCACCCTTTATAGAAAATAAAGTCTCAGATCCTGCCATAATTTGTGTTGATGATCATGGGAAATATGTTCAATCAGTATTAGCTGGGCATTTAGGTGGAGCAAATCAATTGGCAAAAAAAGTAGCTCAAATTACAGGGGGGCAACCAATTATTAGTACCTCAAGTGATTTACAGGAGATATGGTCTTTAGATACTTTAGGAAAGGAATACGATTGGCAATTAGAACATGAAGGTTCCCTGAATGAATTAATTAGTCTATTCGTAAATAATCGCCCCACTGCATTACTTCTTGATATTAAAGATAAAGGTACAGAAGCATTAGAACGAACTCTTCCTGATTTTGTAAAAGTGTTTTACGATGATAAAGAGATTGACTACAAATTATTTGATCTATTGATTGGAGTTACCTACAAGGTTTACACAACCCCAATTCCAGCTCTATTTTATAGACCTAAGGTATTGAGTTTAGGATCAGGTTGTTCTAAAACATTAGATTTTGAATTATTTGAAAGTCGATTAAAATCAGAGTTAAAATCAAAAGGTATCTCTTTTGCTTCGATTGCCTCTTTTGGTTCCATTGATATTAAAGCACAACAAGGTGCTTACTTGAGTTTTGTCAAAAAATACAATCTTCCGTTTTTCACTTTTACAAAAGAACAAATTGATAATGTGGTAGTACCCAATCCTAGTGAGATGGTACAATCTAAAATTGGAGTGGATGGCGTATCAGAGTCTACTTCTATGATTATGGCCAATCAAAGGAAAGTCATTGTTGAAAAGCAAAAAATTCATTTGGATAACAATGATAAGTTCACGTTTGCTTTGGCATTGAACAAATCAAATGAAAGGCGAAATGCGGTGGCAATTATAGGTGCAGGTCCGGGTGATGAAGAGTTGATTACGGTGAAAGGTAAACGATATTTAGAAACAGCAGACTGTGTTTTATATGCGGGTAGTTTAATACCGGAAGAAATGATCGGGTGGTGCAAAGAAAATGCGATTGTAAGGAATTCAGCAATGATGACCTTGGAAGAGCAAGTAACCCTGATGTATGATCAATATAAAAAAGGGAATGCAGTAGTTCGTTTGCATAGTGGTGATCCTTCTTTATATGGGGCGATTCAAGAACAAATGACCATTTTTGATGAACTAGAAATGGATTATTTTATAGTACCAGGAATTTCAGCTTTTAGTGCTGCGGCATCAGTATTGAAATCAGAATTTACAATCCCTGAAGTGGTACAATCTATTGTTTTGACAAGAGGAGAAGGGAAAACACCAATGCCATCGGAAGAGAGTATTTCAAATTTTGCTAAGACCAATGCCACCATGTGTATTTTTTTAAGTGCAGGAATAGCAAAGAAAGTAGAGGCGCAGTTATTAGGTCATTTTGATGAAAATACCCCTGTAGCGGTTCTATATAGATTGACATGGAAAGATGAAGAAATCTATCAAGGGAAATTAAAAGACTTAGCTAAAATTGTCAAGGATAGTAAGCGGACTAGAACTGTATTGATTGTGGTTGGAAAAGCAATTGGAGCTAGAAAAAATAGGTCGCAATTATACAGTCCAGATTGGCAACATATCTTCAGGACAAATAAAAAGTTTGTAATCAAAGAAGCATAGGGATGGTATTATTATTTGGAGGAACTACGGAGGGTAAAAAGGTGATGAATTATTTTGATACTCATCAGGTGCCATATATTTATTCAACAAAAACAAAGATTGATTTTAAGAATAATTCTTTGTCTCGTTATAGACATGGAGCACTAGATGCATCAAACTTAAAAGAATTAATTAAAAAGGAGGAGATCACTTCTATTGTGAATGCATCTCATCCCTTTGCACAGGAGTTACACTCGATGGTGCATCAGGTAGCCGATGATGTTAGCGTTCCTGTAATTCGTTTTGCCCGCAAACCGTTATCAATACCTTCCAATAAAAATATCCATTGGGTGTCTAATTTTAATGAAGCACTCACTTTAATGCTTCGTAAATATCAAGGAAAAAGATTATTAAGCTTATCTGGAGTTCAAACAATTGAAAAATTGAAGCCTTGGTGGGAAAATCAATTTGCATTGTTTCGAATACTCCCTAGAGATTCTTCTAGAGAGATTGCTTACAAGTCTAAATTTCCTCAAGAACACCTTCTTTATGGTTGGCCATCAGAAAATATAATGAGTGAAATCAACTTGATAAAAAAACATGATATCGATCTTGTTTTGACAAAAGAAAGTGGTCAAAGTGGTTTTTTACAAACAAAAATTGATGCTGCATTGAGTTGTGAAATCCCAATCATTATCATTCAACAGCCTAAATTTCCAACGCCAAAAGTGACGGTGTACTCTGAAGAGGAATTGTCACATTTATCTTTTTGATATGGGATTAAAGAAAATACCAAAAGGAGAATTGAGGGATGGATTTACCACTGGAACTTCTGCTACAGCTGCAGCAAAGGCGGCTTTAATAGCGATCATACATCAAGAAGTACAAAAGGAGGTAGATGTTCATTTGCCCATTGATAAGGTATTAAAGATACCCATAAAACAGTGCTCATTTTCTTCATCTAGTGCTGAATGTAGTGTTATAAAAGATGCGGGAGATGATCCTGATGTAACCAATGGAGCTGAGATTGGATGTCAATTGCAATTCATTTCAGAACAGGAAATTCAATTTATTGCAGGTGATGGAGTCGGTACAGTCACACTTCCAGGTTTACAGCTTGAGGTAGGAGAGCCAGCCATTAATCCAGTACCAAGATCTATGATCAGAAATGCGCTACAAAAACTACTTCATGATTTTGATTTAGAGGTAGGCATAGCAGTAACGGTCTTTGTTGTTGATGGGAAGAAGTTAGCCAAAAAGACATTAAATGAGAGGGTAGGTATTATGAATGGTTTATCCATTTTGGGTACCTCAGGAATTGTCAAACCGTATTCTTCTTCTTCTTATATCGCAAGTATTGAACAAGGCGTAGATGTAGCTATTGCGAATGGTATTGACCGACTGATTATCAATTCTGGAAGTAGAAGCGAAAAGTATCTTAAACAACTCTATCCCAACTTTTCAGAACAAGCTTTCATCCATTATGGAAACTGGATTGGTGACACACTAAGAAAAATAGAAAAAGAAAAAATAAAAGAAGTAATGATGGGAATCATGCTTGGTAAAGCTGTGAAGTTAGCACAAGGACAATTGGATACACATAGCTGTGTTTCGAGTTGGGATAAAGACTTTATCGCTGACATTGCATCTTCTTGCGGGTACTCTCAAGAGCTTGTTGAGCGAGTGAAACAATTAAACATGGCAAGTAGATTACCAGAAGTTTTTCCTTTTGAAGAGGAAGAGCATTTCTATCAGGCATTACTTCAAAAGTGTTTCTATCATATTACTTCATTATTAAAATCAAAACAAATACATCTTTATCTAATCAGTAAAGATGGAGAGTTTATTCAACTAAAATAACTATGACTTTTGCAAATATTATTCGCCCTTTAATGGCAGGGGTATTACACTCGTTTGAGCCAGACCATGTCACAGCGGTTTCTGTTTTAGCATCAGAAAATGCCATTAAACAACAAAAGACCTCGATGAAAAATGTCTTGAGAGCTTCTCAATGGGCACTCGGTCATTCTGTTACTTTAATTCTTTTAGGAGGAGTGGCATTACTGTTTAAAAATACGCTGGAAGTCTTTGTTTCAAATCTATCACAATGGGCAGAATTTTCAGTGGGACCCATCATGATTTGGTTAGGAATAGTTTCTATCAAAAGGAATCATAAAATCAATGAAATGATGCAAGATCATAAGAAGATTGAGGAGCATGATCATTTAGATAGTAACCTCATTCACCTCCACGGAAAACAAGGAGAAGAGATTGCAATGAATCCAATGTCACGTTCTTTTTGGGTAGGAATGTTACACGGATTAGCTGGAACAGGTGGAGCATTGACATCCGCCTTAATATTGAGTTCTAAAACTACTTTTGATGCCATTATGATCTTAATGATAGAATCTGTGGGGATTATTATTGCCATGGGTATTTATAGTTACGCTTTGCTATCAGTTTTAAGTCGTTTTATCGAGAGAAATATTTCTATTTTTAAATGGATGAATGGTTGTGCTGGGTTGGCATCAATTCTTATTGGTTTGTATTGGATGTATAATTCAATAATTGCTTAGTTATGTTATTTCCCTTCACAGCAATTGTCGGTCAAGAGGAATTTAAATTGGCCCTTCTTTTAAATTGTATAGATCCTTCTTTAGGCGGGGTCTTAGCAATTGGCGATAAAGGTACAGGTAAAACTACTCTTATCAGATCATTATCTCAATTATTGGAACGCCCCTTTGTTAACCTACCAATAGGTGCTTCTGAAGACCGTGTAATGGGTCATTTAAATTTAGAAAAGCTAATTAATGATAAGCAGGAACACCTAAAAGAAGGTTTATTAGGAAAAGCCAATCAAGGATTCTTATATGTTGATGAAATTAATCTATTGAATGATTATTTAATGGATATTTTATTGGATGCATCTGCTTCGGGGTTTTACTTTTTAGAACGCGAAGGTTTATCTCAAAAAGTAACAAGTCAGTTTAGTTTTATAGGCTCTATGAATCCTGAAGAGGGAGAATTAAGGCCTCAGCTAAAAGATAGATTTGGATTGAGCGTTCATATAAAAACTATAAATGATGTTGAGGATAGGGTGCAAGTCATTAAAAGAAGATTACGCTTTGATGAATCTCCAAAAGAATTTTATGCACAATATCAAGAGGAAGAAATTCAATTGTATAACAAAGTACAGTACGCTATTGGGGAGTTAAATCAAATACAACTTTCTGATGAGGTATTTACTTATTGTTCTCAACTAGCAATTGATGAAGGAGTAGAAGGATTACGAGCGGATATTTTATTATTTAAAACGGCAAGAGCTTATGCGGCTTATCACGATTTAAAAATAGTTACCGTAAAGGAAGTAAAAGCCATTCAGCATTTGGTGTTATCCCATAGAAGTAATAAGTCTAATCAAACACCACCACCACCTGATCAGCAACAAAAAGAGAAAGAAAAAAAACAGCAAGAAAAGAGTGAAGAGCAGCCTTTTTTTCAACCAATAATTCCTCAGAATGAAGTGAAATTCAATTCAATTTTTTCATCAGGATCTCAACAAAATGTGGTTGTGGGAAAAGAGAAAAATACGATTGATCAAAGGAAAACTGTAGGACAGTATATAGCTAAAGATCAATTTGAATTGCACTATAAAAATCAAGTAGAATCATCAAAAAAGCATATCATATTTATTATTGATGCAAGTGGCTCAATGTATAAAGAAAAGATGGTTGCGTATGCCAAAGGAGTGGTACAAAAAATGGGTGAAAAGGAATCCAATATACATACTTCATATTCATTGATATCACTTGTAAATAATGAGGCAAAGGTGATACTCACATCAAATGATAATTTTTCTTTGGTGGTTAATCATCTTCAAGAATTAGAAAGCGGAGGTAAGACCAATGTGATAGAATCATTTAAAAAAGTCAATAATATTCTTTTATCAAACCATAGTGATGAAGCAAATTTAGTCTTGATTTCTGATGGACATTTCTGTGCTGAACATACTTTTTCTGATATAGTTTCTACTTATCAATATTACTGTAAAAAAGTCAATCAATTGATTTTGTTTGATACTGAATTTGGTGTTGTTCAATTAGGAATAATGCAACAACTATCAAAAACTTTAAATGCTAAATACGAAAAACTAATCCCTTAAATAATGAAACAACAAGCAAAGGTGCATTTAATAACGGGCGGTCAAAGATCAGGCAAAAGTGTTTTTGCTGAGAAACTTGCCTCTTCATTAAGTGACCAACCCATTTATTTAGCTACTTCCAAAAAAGGAGATGGAGAATTTGATGAAAGAATTAAAGTGCATCAACAAAGAAGGAGTGTGAAATGGAAGACAATAGAGGAAGAAATAAACCTTCATCTACAAGATTTGACAGGTAAGGTTGTACTAGTGGATTGTATTACTTTATGGTTGACAAATATTTATGATGAATTCGAATTTGATAAGGAGAAAACACTGGTCAAAGCAGAAGAAATTTGGGAGAAATTGATCAGCCAAAACTGCCATTTGATCGTAGTGTCAAATGAAATCGGATTAGGAGGAATTTCTATGCATAAAATGACAAGAAATTTTACGGATATACACGGTTTGATCAATCAAAAAATAGCGAACAAAGCTCAAGAAGTCACTTTTATAGTATCAGGTTATCCAATGATCGTTAAATCATAAATCGTTATGCATAAATCTAGTTTTATTATTGCTGCACCTACAAGTAATTCTGGGAAAACAACTTTAACCCTAGGAATTCTAAGAGCACTTAAAAATAGAGGGAAGTCCATTCAACCATTTAAATGTGGTCCTGATTACATAGATCCTAAGTTCCACGAAGTAGCTTGTCAAAGACAAGGAGTGAATTTGGATTTATATATGATGGAAGAAGCGCATCTAAAAGAAACGTACAGTCATTATGCAAATAATGTAGAGGTGAGCTGTATTGAAGGGGTGATGGGGCTTTTTGATGGAGCAAAAAAATCTGAAAGAAGTACCGCTGAGTTATCAAAAACACTGAAATTACCTGTCATTTTCGTGATAGATGCTAAATCAGTAGCCTATTCAGTGGCTCCATTGATGTATGGATTTAAAAACTTTGATCCTGAAATAAGGATTGAAGGAGTGATTTTTAATAGGGTAAATACCAAAAGCCATTACAAGTTTTTACAAGAAGCCTGCGAGGATGTGGGAATACCTTCACTAGGTTATCTTCCTTACTTAGATGATTGTAAAATTGAATCAAGGCATCTAGGGTTATCAATTGATAGTATCGAACAATACGATCAAAAAATTGAAAAAATTGCAGAATCTGTTGAGAAAACTATAGATCTAGAAAAGTTATTAGAGCTTACTCAACAATCAATTATAGCTGAAGACAAACCTATCCAAAAGGAAGGGAATGATGGTTTGAAAATAGGGATTGCTAAAGATGAAGCTTTTAATTTTTACTATCCTCAAAATATTGATGCATTACAAAAACTAGGATCTGTACATTTTTTTAGTCCATTAAAAGATAAAGTATTACCCAAAGTAGATTTAATTTATTTCCCTGGCGGATATCCTGAATGTTTTACAAAAGAGTTATCAGACAACCACGAGATGCTCCATCAAATAAAAAGGTATGCAGAAGATGAGGGTAAAATAATAGCCGAATGTGGCGGAATGATGTATTTAGGAAAGAGTTTAATTGACGCTAAAGGTAAAGAGCATTTGATGGCGAATGTTTTCACTTTTAGTAGTTCGATGCAGCAAATGAAATTGAATTTAGGGTACCGAACTATTGAGCTACCAGACTTTCCAATAAAAGGACATGAATTTCACTATTCCCAACTTATAAATGAAGAGAATACTACTACAACAGGGAAAGTATGGAATGCTAGAAATGGTGAAGTAAAAACAAAAATATTTAGATATAAAAATGTATGGGCATCTTATATACACCTCTACTTTGGTGAGCCATACATTATAAAACAACTCATTGATTTTTTAAAGGAAAATACATTCACACATGAAAATTTACACTCGTAAAGGAGATAAAGGACAAACAGGAGTATTTGGAGGAAAGAGAGAATTTAAAGATTCACCTCGAATAGAATGTTTGGGAACTTTAGATGAAGCTAATTCTACCATAGGGTTGCTAAGAGCTAAACTAGGCAACGAGCATGAATGGCAATCTAATTTACATCGAATTCAAAAAGATTTGATGAACATGATGTCTCATTTGGCACGTCCATCAACTTCTAAAAAAGAAAATCAGAATCCGAAACCTGAAGATGGTGCGGAGTTTTGTGAACAGTGGATTGATGAATTGGAATCAAAGATGAGTAGCCCTTCAGATTACTTTTTATTACCAGGAGGAAATGAAATCTCTGCACTATGTCATGTTTGTAGAACCCAAATAAGGAGAGGCGAAAGATCTTTGGTTTCACTGATTCATGAAGATCCTGATTGTGTTCATGAATACATCGCAGCTTATATCAATAGACTATCCGATTTGTTTTTTACAATGGCAAGATCTGAAATGGATAAGCATGGAGTAGCAGAAGAAAAATGGAATCTATTTTTATATAAAAGAAAGAAAAAATTATCATGAGAAAAATACCAATTACAATTGTCACCGGCTTTTTAGGAGTAGGGAAAACTACTTTAGTTCATCAGATGCTTAAAAATGCAAACGGGAAAAGAATTGCCTTATTAGTCAATGAATTTGGTGAAGTTGGGGTCGATGGAGATATCATTAAATCGGGTTGTGGAGATGAAGAGTGTAACTTGATTGAACTTTCTAATGGATGTATTTGCTGTACAGTTCAAGAAGAATTCCTTCCATCTATGTTGCAACTCATCGAACACAAAGAGGAAATCGATCATATTGTGATTGAAACTTCAGGATTAGCAATGCCTAAACCTTTAGTTAGAGCAGTCAATTGGCCCGACTTAAAACCACATATCACGATTGATTCAGTAATCACTGTAGTAGATGCAGTTGGTGTGGCAACAGGCGAATTCTGTGATCGACAAAGAGTACAAAAACAAAGATTGGCAGATGATTCATTAGATCATGAAACTCCTATTGAAGAGTTATTTCTTGATCAGTTATCATGTGCAGATTTAGTTTTAGTTAGTAAACGAGACCTTGTAAAAGACGAGGAATACCAAGAGATAAATAGTTTTGTTCAAGAAAAAATTAGAGCAAATACTAAAATTCTTCCCGTAATTAATGGAGCGGTAAGTAATGAATTGTTATTGGGTATTGAGGCTTCTGCAGAAGACGATCTTGATGACAGACATTCTATACATGAACATCACCATACTCATGGACATGATCACGAACATGATGATGAAATTAATACGGAATTGTTAGAGTTTCCATCTACTTCAGATATCAAGTTATTAATTGAGGAGTTAAAGACTTTAGTGCAAGAACAAGAGATTTATAGAATCAAGGGGTTTGTCAATATTCCGAATAAACCTATGAGAATGATTCTTCAAGGTGTTGGAGATCGTTTTGATTATTATTTTGATCGCCCTTGGCAAGACGGAGAACAACGTAAAACTCATTTAGTAGTAATAGGAAGAAATGTCAACTTGATTCCTCAAAAAACAAACTAACTTTTACTATGCATTTAATTTCAACATTACCAGGAGGGTGGAATCCAAATGATGAAGGTGTCTTTCATATACAACAGTCTGGAGGTGAAATAATATTTTTATCAGCTGCTGATACAGAATTATACACCGTCAATAAAGCGTATGCAGAATTGTATTTAGAAAATTCATCAATTCCAAGCCTTAGATTAGCGAACCTAACTTACTTTAAGCAAGAATTAACAATAGATACTTACCTTGAAGAGGTGGTTTCACAAGCTAAAGTGGTAGTGTTGAAATTATTAGGGGGAAGTGCTTATTTTACTTATTTATGTGATGCAATAACAACTTTTGCTGAAGAGAATGATATTCAATTAATCTTTCTTCCAGGTGATAATAAACCTGATTTGGAGTTAATGCAATTATCTTCTTTACCTCTTCAAAAGGTGAGTGAAATTTGGCAATATTTTGTCGAAGGCGGAAAAGAAAATACAAGGCAAGTGATCAAATTGATTATGAATTATTGCTTGGGTATCTCTTTTGAGGTGGATCAAATACAAAATATTGATGATCTGTTCCTGTACAGTCCTTCAACAGGTATTATCAAAAAGCCAATTGTTCAGAATGCGAAACCATCGGTACTTATTTTTGCTTACAGGAGCTATTATCTAGCAGATAATCTTGATCCAATTTTACAATTATCATCCGAAATAGAAAAAATAGGAGGTAATGCAATTACCTTAATGGCTTTGTCATATAGAGATGATGATATTGAAAAAAGAATTGAGGAATTATTACATCATTTTCAAGTTAAAAAGCCTAGTGTAATTATTAATACCACTGGTTTCTCTTTACAAGGTTTTCAATCTCCAAAGAAAAAAGGAATTTTTGAAAAATTTGATGTTCCAGTCATACAAGCAATTTTAGCTAGCTGTAATCGTCAAGTATGGGAAGAAGGTTCTTTTGGGTTGCCGCCTACAGATATCGCAATGAATATTGCTTTACCTGAAGTTGATGGTAAAATAATTACTAGTGTAATTGCTTTTAAAGAAGCACAAGCAAAAGATGAACTAACGGATTCTGAAATAATTCATTATGAATCCAATCAAGAAGGTTGTGAGTTTGTGGCAGAACATGCCATGGCTTGGGTGAGATTAAGCGAGAAACAAAATGTTGATAAAAGAATAGGGGTGATATTACCGAATTATCCCAGTAAAAATAGTCGTTTAGCCAATGGTGTAGGTTTAGATACTCCTGCTAGTACATTACAAATTCTATATAGTTTAAGAAACGAAGGTTATGATTTAGGTAAAGCAGTTCCCAATGATACAGTAGAATTAATGGATCTCATAACGAGTAATGTTACTAATGATCTTGAATCCTTATCATCTCAATCAGCAGAAGTAAAGATTAATGAAGCAACTTTTTATGGTTATTATAATACTATATCAATAGAGTTAAGACAGAAAATTGAAAACCAATGGGGACATCCAAGATCATCACCGAATTATAAAGAGGGAGAGTTTTTAATACCGGGGACTTTATTGGGTAATATATTTTTAAGTATTCAGCCCAATAGAGGATACAATATCGATTTACAAGCCACTTATCATTCACCCGATTTACCTCCAACCTATGCTTATTTAGCTTATTATTTTTGGTTGCAAAATGAGTTTGATGTCGATGCCATAATTCACGTTGGAAAGCATGGGAATTTAGAATGGTTGCCCGGAAAAGGGGTCGCATTATCAAAAGAAACTTGTTTCCCTGCCATGATTATGAAACCTGTGCCTCACTTTTATCCTTTTATTATAAATGATCCAGGTGAAGGAACCCAAGCAAAAAGACGTACTCATGCGGTAATTCTAGATCATTTAATACCTCCAATGACAAGAGCAGAAAATTATGGAGAGTTATTACAATTAGAATTATTGATTGATGAATTTTATGAGTCAGCTTTATTAGATCCTAAAAGGGCTGATCTTATTAAAAAGAAAATTGAAGAGTTAGTAAATACAACCCATCTACAAACTGATTTAAATGATGATGGAAAAGACATTGATACTTTATTAGAAGTAATTGATGGCTATTTATGTGAACTAAAAGAGGCTCAAATTAGAGGAGGATTACATATTTATGGACTTCTGCCAGTGGATGTAAAATTAATTGATCTTGTTGTAGCATTACATCGTTTACCACAAGGCGATAATAAAAGTATTATACAAGCCTTAGCGATTGATTTACATTTAGATATCGATGCTTTATCAACCGACTATCATACTAGTATTGAATCTACGGTTTTTGGAGTAAAATGTAGAACTGTAGGACAACTTGTGGAAGTACTTGAAAACCGTGCGAAAACGATTTTGACGGATATCATTCTTGATATTAATCAGATAGAAGGTATTGGGCATGAAACAAATGAAATCATTCAATTTATAAAGAATAATACCTTACCAACTTTACGGAAAACATCTGATGAAATCACTCATTTATTGAATGGGTTGGAAGCAAAACACGTACCTGCTGGAGCCTCTGGAGCGCCTACAAGAGGACGTTTGGATATTTTACCGACTGGACGCAACTTTTATTCAGTAGACACGAGAACAATACCTTCACCTAATGCTTATGAATTAGGGAGTAAAAGTGCTCAGAATATGATCGATAGATATTTACAAGAGGAAGGTATGTATCCAAAATCTATTGCCATTTCTGTTTGGGGTACTTCTACCATGAGGACAGGTGGAGATGATATTGCTCAAGCACTTGCTTTACTCGGTGTTAGACCTATTTGGCAGGGTGTTAACCGACGTGTGATAGATTTTGAAATCATTCCTATGATAACCCTTAAAAGACCGAGAATTGATGTCATGTTGAGAATCTCTGGTTTTTTTAGGGATGCTTTTCCAGATGTTATTTCTTTGTACAATGCAGTCATAGAAAAATTGGCTGTATTGGATGAAACAGAAGAGGAAAACCCTATTAAAGAAAGATATACTAAAGAATTTAAAGAATGGTCTGAAAGTGGTCTGACTCCAAAAACTGCACATGAAAGAGCTTTATACAGGGTCTTTGGTTCTAAACCAGGGGCTTATGGAGCAGGGTTACAAGGTTTAATTGATGAAAAAAAATGGACTACTCAGGAAGATTTAGCTAATGTGTTTATCAATTGGGGAGGGTATGCATATACAGGAAGCAAAACAGAAGGGAAGTCTGCTCATGAGGTATTTAAGAAAAGACTGAAGAATGTAGATGTAGTTGTTCAAAATCAAGATAACAGAGAACATGATTTGTTAGATTCTGATGACTACTATCAATTTCAAGGAGGAATGACAGCTGCTGTCAACAAAGAAAAAGGGGAGATGCCTGTTACTTATTTTGGAGATCATTCCCGTCCTGATCAGCCTAGGATAAAAACATTAAAAGAAGAATTATTAAAGGTCTACCGGTCTAGAGTGATCAATCCAAAATGGGTAAAAGGAATGCAAGATCATGGCTATAAAGGAGCTTTCGAAATGGCAGCAACTATGGACTATTTATTTGCTTATGATGCCACTACAAATTTGATTGATGATTTTATGTATGAAGGTATCACAGAGGAATACTTATTTAATCAGGAAAATAATGCTTTTATAAAACAACATAATCCTTGGGCCTTAAAAGATATGTCTGAAAGAATGTTAGAGGCCATTCAAAGAGGCATGTGGGAGAATCCAAGCCAAGAGACCGTCCAAAATTTACAACAGTTGTATTTGCAATCTGAAAACGATTTGGAGTAAAAGCAAAAAGCCATTTCATTTTAAAATGAAATGGCTTTTTCTATCTATATGGGTGGATTACCATTTGATAATTGCACTTGCCCAAGTAAAACCAGAGCCAAAAGCAGCTAAACAAATAATATCACCTTTCTTAATTCTTCCTTCTTTAAAAGCAGTAGTTAAACTGATTGGAATAGAAGCAGCAGTAGTATTACCATACTTTTGAATAGTATTGACTACTTTCTCATCAGGTAATTTCATTTTTGCCTGAACGAAATTAGAGATTCTTAAATTAGCTTGATGTGGGACTAATAAATCAATATCATTTGCGGATAGATTATTAGCTTGTAATGCCTCTGCAATTACTTCTTGAAAACGAACTACTGCATTTTTAAATACAAATTGTCCATCCATATAAGGGAAGGCGGATCCACCTGGCTTCCAAAAGTCAGGATTGTTTCTCTCTGGTTTAGTGAAACCAGGATCAATTACAGCTAATTTTTCTGCATGTTCTCCTTCAGAGTGCATGTGAGTAGATAAAATACCTCTATCTTCTTCCGTAGCAGAAACAATTGCAGCCCCAGCACCATCGCCGAACAAAACAGTAACAGCACGACCTTCATCAGAAAAGTCTAATCCTCTTGAATGAATCTCAGATCCTACCACAAGAACATTCTCATACATTCCCGTCTTAATATATTGATCAGCAATAGAAAGACCATATACAAACCCAGAACATTGTTGTCTAATATCTAATGCAGGGATTGTTCTAAAGCCCAATTCTCTTTGAAGAAGAACACCTGAACCAGGGAAGATATAGTCTGCACTTAAAGTACAGTAAATAATTAAATCAATATCTTTTGGTGTGAGTTGTGCCATTTCAAGTGCCTCTTCAGTTGCTTTTGCAGCTAAATGATAATTGGCCTCGTCTGGAGCAGCGTAACGTCTTTCTTCAATACCTGATCTTTCACGAATCCATTCATCGGATGTAGTGATTTTTTTAGCAAGATCATCGTTGGTTACTCTATTTTCTGGGACATAAAATCCTAACCCAGAAATCATTGCATTTTTCATATGTACTTGGTTAATATATGTTGGTTAGTACGTAAGCTATATAAGCTGTTTCATCCATTAAGTGCTTACGTTTATAAATACTTTTCTAATAAAGTAGCCATTTCTTGTTGTAATTTTTTTGCTTCATTCTTAGCAACATCAGCAAAGTCATTACCATTGGAAGCATAAATAATTCCTCTAGAAGAATTGACTAATAAACCACATTCTTTGTTCATTCCATACTTGGCAACACCTTGTAAATCTCCTCCTTGTGCACCTACACCTGGTACAAGTAAGAAATTATCAGGAGCTACTTTTCTAACATCTAATAAACTTTCAGCTCTAGTAGCACCAACAACAAACATTAATTGATCTGTTGTGGCCCATTCCTGATTTTTGATCATTACATCCTGAAACAAATAATTTCCAGTTTCTTGGTTCACTATACGTTGAAAGTCCAAACCACCTTTGTTTGATGTATGAGCTAAAACGATCACCCATTTTCCATCCATTAAAAAGGGAGTGACAGAATCTTCACCCATGTATGGAGCAACAGTGATGGAATCAAAATCCATATTTTCAAAAAATGCCTTGGCGTACATGTTAGAAGTATTACCAATATCACCTCTTTTTGCATCAGCAATGCTAAAATGAGACTTAGGCATGTATTCCAATGTTTTTTGAAGTGAATCCCAACCTTTTGGCCCTAAAGACTCATAGAATGCGATATTTGGTTTATAAGATACGCAATAATCTGCAGTAGCATCAATTATTTGCTTATTGAATTCAAAAATTGGGTCTTCTTCTTTCAATAAATGAGTAGGGATTTTGTTAGGGTCAGTATCTAATCCCACACATAAAAAGCTTTCCTTTTTCTTGATCTCCTCAAATAATTCTTTTTTTGTCATGATGCTATGTTACTTGGTGTTTTATAAAATCGTGTAAAAATAGATAAATATCATTCAAGAATGAAGTTAGAATTACTCAAAATCTGTTAGAATTTAAAAACTGAAAATAAAATATTGAATTTGAGAAAGATGTATGTGCTAAGAACTACAAGAAAGCATAGAAGAACCTACTTTATTTCTTGCCCAATCGGGTCTTTTAGCATACCATTTATCAAAGTCTTTCTGATAGGTATAAGGATTTTTTAAACCTTGATATAATTCATCAACAAGTTGATAATTCCCTTTTTTTACTTCATCAATACACATTTGAGCCATATAGTTTCTTAATACATACCTCGGATTTATCGCATTCATCTTTTGTTGCCTGATTTCATCATTTAAATTTTGATCATTCAGTTTTGTAGCATATGCTTTAAACCAATTATTCCATTCTTCTTTTAATTGATCTACTATAACATTTACAGAATAAAAGGAAGGTTGAATGATTTGAAACCAATCAGATGTATTGATACTAGAATATTCACTCAACTGTCTGAAGAAAATGGTCATATCAGTCTCTGTCTTATGCAACAGCTTATTTAATTGATCTATCAATTCATGATGTTCTTTTTGATCAAAAAGCCCTAACTTCTCAGCCATCATTTGATAATACTTTTGAGTAAATTGGTCTTTATAATCTTCAAGAGCATCTTGTAAACCATCAGCTTCTCCAATAATAGGGAAGAGAGCATTGGCTAATTTATATAAATTCCATCCTACAATCTCACCTTGAGTGCCATAACGATATCTTTTATTTACCCTATCAGTGGTATTTGGTGTCCACCCAAAATCATATCCTTCTAACCAACCATAAGGACCATAATCAATGGTTAACCCTAGAATAGACATATTATCAGTATTCATCACTCCATGTACAAAACCTACTCTTTGCCAATGGATTACCATTTCTAAACTAGCATTGCAGACCTCTTTGAAAAAATCAACATATACCTCTTTAGAGTCGAAATTTAAATGAGGATAAAAATGTTCAATACAATAGTCTGCTAGTTTCTTTAATGTTGCATGATCTTGTTGTGCAGCTAGAATCTCAAAGTTGCCAAATCGCACGAAAGAAGGGGCAACACGAGAAACGATTGCTCCTGCCTCATATTTAGAATTACCATCATACATCATATCTCTGAGGACTTCATCACCTGAGAGCGATAAAGATAAAGCTCTTGTAGTCGGTACGCCCAAATGGTGCATAGCTTCAGAACAAAGGTATTCTCTTATCGACGAACGTAATACGGCTAAACCATCTGCATGACGAGAGTAGGGAGTTAAACCCGCTCCTTTTAATTGTACTGCCCATAATTTATGATTATGTTCAATCTCAAAAAGATTTATTGCTCGTCCATCACCTAATTGTCCTGCCCATTGCCCAAATTGATGCCCTCCATAACACATCGCATAGGGTTTTGTATTGTCATAGATAGCATTACCTGTCACTACATTTAGAAATTCTTTTGAATTAATATCCTCTTTACTTAAGCCAATTTCATCCACCATTTCATCAGAAACATGAATTAATTGTGGTTGAGCAGTAGGTGTTGGTTCAACAAAAGAAAAACAAGCATTTTCTACTTGTCGAGTTGAATTAGAGGTATCACTATCAGCAGGCAGATAAGAAGTGAAAGTATTTTTTATATGGAGTTTCATAGCAGAAAAATCAATTTTATTGAATTACGTTTTATCAAAGTGAAATGATATCACAAGTATATAAAGAAATTTATTGTGATATCAATTATCAATAGAATACTCAGAAATGAATTTTGTTTAAAATGTGATAAGGATAGAAGATGATATGACGGTGGACGTATTTTAATTGCATGAAATCAGTGATTTAATAAATAACATTTTTTTCATGTAGTGTTATTAACTAAAAAGGATAATTGTTCTTAAATTGATGTCGTATAAACACAAAAACTTAAAATTTAAAAAATGAAAATAAATTTACGATTACTTTTTTCTGTATTTATAGGTCTATTTCTGATTGGATGTGATTCTGATGATAAAAATACATTATATGATTCCGACCAATTTTCAGTTTACAAGGATCATGTAGATCAAGGAGATTATTCTGCTAAAGTGGTTTCCGATAAAGAAATGAGCTCAACTTATAAGAGTCCATTACAAGATGCTTACAGTCGTGCAATTGAATTTAAATTTAGTATTAATGGAAAGGATGATGAATTACCATATGGAAAAAACCATCGATTAGTCATTCGCCCGGAGAATGGAAAATATACTTCTCCAATAATTAAGTTTGGTGAACAACACGCAGATACAGAAGAGTTAGATAAAATGGATTGGTTGGAGAAAAATACTCCTGTGACCATCCGTTTAGATTTTTCTAAAGTGATCAAAGATTTAAATTCAAAAGGCTACTATGAAGATGTACATGGTGAGAAAATCTATAAAAAAGATTTTAAGGGAGTGTATGTTGCAGGTGGTAGTGCGCCAATGAAATGGGATTTTGATAATCTCGGCGATTTTGAACAATTAAAAGATGAGGATGGTGATGGTATCTATCAAATTACCTTTAATATGAATGAGCCTGATCCAGATAAAATCACATCTCCAGTGTGGAAATCATCTAAGGATCTAAGTAAATATCCAACTTTTGAATCAGATATTCCTTTAGTAAATGCATTATATAATTTAGCATTAAACGAGTTAGTTGCAGATTCTGAAGCCGATGGTACTTTCAGAACAGGTAAAGAATGGGGAGGAGTTTGGACAAGAGATATTTCTTATTCGATTGTATTAAGCTTATCTATTTTAGATCCTGAGAGAGCAAAAACATCATTAAGACGAAAAGTTAAAAGAAATAGAATTATTCAGGATACTGGTTCTGGAGGAGCATGGCCTGTATCTTCGGATAGGGTGACTTGGGCATTAGCAGCATGGAATGTTTATACAACTACCGGAGATAAAAAGTGGTTGAAAGAAGCGTATGAAGTCGTTTCTAATACCATTAATGATGATATGATGGTTGTTTATGATGCTGAAACAGGTTTAATGAGAGGAGAATCTTCTTTCTTAGATTGGAGAAAACAAACGTATCCTAGATGGATGGATAATGTAGATATTTATCGTTCATTAAATTTAGGAACCAATGTAGATCATTATGAGGCAACACAAATTGCATCAAGAATGGCTAGCTTACTTGGTAAAGAAAAAGAAGCGAAGGCTTACAAAGAATCTGCTGTTAATCTTAAAAATGCAATCAATAACCATTTATGGATGGAAGATAAAGGTTATTATGCACAATATCTTTATGGTAGAGATTACATGGTTCAGTCGCCCAAATTTGAGGCACTAGGAGAAGCTTTAGCAATCATTTTTGATGTAGCTTCTGAAGAAAAAGCAAAAACGATAGTTGAGAAATCACCAATTACACCTTATGGTGCAGCATGTGTTTACCCTCAAATACCAGGAATTAGACCTTATCATAACAACGGTATTTGGCCATTTGTTCAAGCATATTGGAATATTGCATCTGCTAAAACAGGAAATGGTACTGCTCTAGAACACGGTTTGGCATCAATATATAGACCAGCAGCTTTATTCTTAACTAACAAAGAAAATTTTGTAGCTGAAGATGGCGATTATATGGATACTGAAGTAAATTCAGACGAAATGTTATGGAGTTTATCAGGCAATATGGCTATGATTTACAAAGTATATTATGGTATTTCTATTGATGAAAAAGGAATCCTACATTTTAATCCTGTTGTTCCTAAACGATACGGTGGGTCTAAAGTACTTAAGAATGTAAAGTTATGGGAAAATACATTAGAAATAGCTTTAAATGGATACGGTAATCAGGTAAAAAGTATCAAAATTGATGGGGTAGAAAGTAATAAACCAGTATTTGATTTAACAAAAGGTGGTGACCATAAAATTGAAATTACCTTAGCAAATAATGATATCACTGAAGCTACAGCATCTAATAAAGTCAATAATAAATTTCATTTAGCGACACCAACAGCTCAATTAAATGGAGATGTATTGGAATGGAACCAAGTGAAAGGTGCTCAGAGTTATGAGGTATTTAAAAATGGTAAGAGAATAGAAACAACAAGTAATACTAAATACTCTGTTACTAGTGAGAAAAGCTTAGCAGAATATGCAGTAAGAGCAGTTGATACAGAGGGTGATGTTTCTTATTTATCAGAGCCAATTCAATTAGGGAAATTAGTAGTGAAAAACATTTCTAGAATTGCAAGAGCGAGTAAAAAAGTGAAAATTACAGAGGCTCCTTCTGGAGTATTAGAATTATCGAAGTCATCCAATAAAAAAGTTTCATTTAAACTGACTGTTCCTGAGTCAGGAGATTATATGCTTTGGTTGTCTTACACAAATGGTAGTGGACCTTGGAATACAGATAATAAATGTGCTATCAGAACATTGTTTGTAAACAATACAAATTATGGCGCTTTAGTAATGGCACAAAGAGGAGCAAATGAATGGTCAAGTATAGGAAATACGAATCATATTCCAGTTAAATTGAAAAAAGGCGTAAATAATTTCAATTTAAAATTTGAAGACTATAATGAAAACATGAATGTTGATGTGAATACTGCATTGATTGAAAATGTTTATTTGATGAAAAAATAAAATTGTTATCAACAACAATAAATTAAGAACGAGGGTCTAACTTATATCAAGTTAAACCCTCGTTTTTTTTAAATAATAAAATATATTTGTATATAAACTATAATAAAAGTGATAATTTTATTAATCAGTAAATAATATAAAAGTATAGTAAATAGCTATTTTTTAGTATTTTACACTTATTGATGATTTTTTTACCGAAAATTAGACAAAACAATTTTTTAACCCTATTGTTTATACATTTAGTTGAACAATCTGTCACAAACTATTAAACAAAATTAAAATGAGTTCAATTGGAATCATAGGATCTGGTTTTTCAGGTTTATCTGCGGCTATCACTTTAGCAAGTGAGGGTCACGAGGTACATGTTTATGAGAAGAATGAAATGACTGGTGGAAGAGCGAGAACATGGTCTCAAGATGGCTTTACCTTTGACCTTGGACCATCATGGTATTGGATGCCTGAAGTATTTGAGAATTTTTTTAAAGAAAATGGAGCAGATGTTTCAGATTATTATACTCTTGAACGCTTATCTCCATCTTATAGAATATATTGGTCTGATAAAGATTATACAGATATACCCTCTGACCTAGATGAACTTGGAGATTTATTTGAGTCTTGGGAAAAAGGAGCGAAACAACACTTGCTTAATTTTATTGATGAGGCAGAAATAAAATATAGAATAGGAATGGATGATTTTGTTCATAGACCATCTTATTCATTTTTAGAATTTGCCGAATGGCAAGTGGTGAAAAATATCCCAAGATTAAACCTTATCAATAATTTTGCTAGTTACATCCGTAAATACTTCAAACACGAAAGAATTTTAAAGATATTAGAATTCCCTGTTTTGTTTTTGGGTGATATTGCAAAAAGAACCCCCGCTTTATACAGCTTAATGAATTATGCTGATTTAAAATTGGGGACTTGGTATCCTACAGGAGGTTTTGGATCTGTAGCCAAAGCATTTGAAAAACTAGCCATTCAGAAAGGTGTGGTTTTTCATTACAATAGTACTGTTGAAAAAGTGGCCTGTGAAGGGAGAGAGGCATCACATTTTGTTATTAATGGTGATGAAGTGAAACATGAACAGTGGATTGCTTCATGCGATTACCAACATTTTGATCAGCAACTTCTTCCAGAAACTCATAGAAATTATTCTGCATCCTATTGGGAAAAAAGAAAAATGGCGCCTTCTTGTTTAATGTATTATATTGGGTTAGATATGGAGATACCTGAGATATTACATCATAACTTGTTTTTTGATACAGATTTTGATGCACATGCTTCGGAAATCTATGATGATCCGGCTTGGCCAAAAGCTCCTTTGTTCTACTCAAGTATCCCTTCCAAAACAGATAGTACAATAATTCCTGAAAATGGAGAGAACCTTGTATTATTGATTCCGGTAGCGCCTGGTTTAGAAGATACAGAAGAAATTAAAGAAAAATACTTTCAAATAATGGTAGATAGATTAAAAAAAGCTACTGGATTAGATATTTCTAAACACATTATTTGTAAAAGAACTTATGCACACAATGATTTCGTAGAAGATTATAATGCATTTAAAGGAAACGCTTATGGTCTTTCTAATGTTCTTACTCAAACAGCATTTTTAAAACCATCTATTAAATTAAAGAAGATTGATAATGTCATGATGACTGGACAATTAACAGTTCCCGGTCCAGGTGTTCCTCCTTCAATCATTTCAGGACAACTAGTAGCCAAAGAAGTGCTAAAAAAAATACCTTCAACAAAACACGTCAACGCTTAAATACTACCAAATTACTATGAAAAAAATTTATGATCACCTTAGTTACAAGTTATCAAAGGAAATAACTGTAAAATACACAACATCTTTTGCTATAGGAATTAGATTCTTAAACGAACAATTACGCGATCCTATTTATGCAATTTATGGTTTTGTAAGAGTGGCAGATGAAATTGTAGATTCATTCCATGGATATAATAAGGAAGAGTTGTTAGACGATTTTGAAAAAGATTGTTATAAGTCTATCGATGATGGAATCAGTACTAACCCTGTACTGCATGCATTTCAAGAGGTGGTTCGTCAATACGGTATTGAAAAGGAATTAATCACCTTATTTATGCGCAGTATGCGTATGGATTTAGGGAAAAAAGTATACACGGAGCAAGAATACAAAGATTATATACTTGGATCTGCCGAAGTAGTTGGCCTTATGTGTTTAAGAGTGTTTTTAAATGGTGATGATAAAGAATATCAGCGTTTAAAACCTTCTGCAATGGCTTTAGGTTCAGCTTTTCAAAAAATAAATTTCTTAAGGGATTTAAAAGCTGATGTAAGAGATCTTGGCAGGGTTTATTTTCCAAATATAGACATCTCTACTTGGAACGATGAGGTAAAGAAAAAAGTAGAAGATGATATCCAAAAAGACTTTGATTTTGGGTTTGAAGGTATTAAGCAACTACCCAAAGAATCTCGTTTCGGAGTATATTTAGCTTATATTTATTACACTAGGTTATTCAAAAAGGTAAAGAAAACACCTGCGCATATTATTTTAGAAGAGCGTTTACGTATTCCTGATCCTAAAAAATATGCACTGTTTTTTCAATCTTATGTAAGACATCAAGTTAATATCTTATAGTATGGAGCCAAAAGTAATTTTAGTTGATAAAAAAGATAATGAAATAGGGGCAATGGGAAAGCAACTAGCGCACATCGAAGGTGTGTTGCATCGAGCTTTTTCAGTGTTCTTATTTAATGCTAAAGGTGAATTATTATTGCAGCAAAGAGCATTAACGAAGTATCATTCTGGAGGACTATGGACTAATACTTGTTGCAGTCACCCATCACCGGGTGAAAGTTTAGAAAGTGCAGTACCAAGAAGACTTAACGAAGAGTTAGGTATTCAATCAGAAACTATACATGTTGGACACGTCTTGTACAAAGCTGAATTTGGAAATGGCCTAATTGAACATGAATATGATCATGTATTTATTGGGAATTTTGATGGAGATGTGCACATTAATAAAGAAGAAGTAGAAGCTATAAAATATGTTTCTTTAGAAGAATTGGACCAATGGTTAAAAAATAAACCTAATGACTTTACCGCTTGGTTCCCACTATGTTTGGATATAGTCAAACAAGAAATACAATCAAAAATAACTTTATGAAAAAAGCCATTGTAATAGGGGCAGGAATAGGTGGTGTTTCTGCGGCACTAAGAATAAACAAACTAGGATATGATGTGACTGTCTTAGAAGGGACAGATACAGTTGGAGGTAAACTAAAAGAATTTTCTATGGATGGATTTCGTTTTGATCGAGGTCCATCCTTATTTACTTTACCCCATTTGGTAGAAGAGTTATTTGAACTTTACAATAAAGATGTTAAACACTACTTCAAATACAAGAAACACGATATAGCCACAAATTACTTTTACAAAGATGGTACTCAGTTTACTTCTTACACTGATGCTGAAAAATTTGCGGATGAAATAAGAAAAGTTTGGGGGGTAGAGGTCAATGAAATTATGCATCAAATAATTGATGATTATAAAAAGACATCACCTATTTTCTTAGAAAGTGGTCTCACAAAAATCACAGATCTTTTCACAAAAGAAGTATTCGAAGCCTTACCAGTTTTAACAAGACTAGGTTGGTTTGAAACACTACATCAATTCAATAAAAAATATTTTAAAAACGATCAATTAGTACAACTTTTCGATAGATATGCCACGTATAATGGCTCTAATCCTTATAAGACGCCATCTATAATGAGAGTCATCAGTGCTTTAGAACATTCTGATGGTGTATTTTTCCCTGAAGAGGGTATGAGGTCGATTATTACCTCTTTGACTACTCTTGCAGAAGAAGAAGGCATTAAATTTAAGTTTAACGAAAAGGTAAAAGCAGTAAAACATCAAGGTGGAGACATTAAAGAAGTTGCCACACAAAATAATGTTTACCATGCAGATGTATTTATTTGTAATGCTGATGTAAACTTCTTTATTCCAGAGGTCTTGAATGAGAAAATAAAAACACCCAAACCTAAAGAATTATCTTCTTCAGCAATGGTGTTTTATTGGGGTGTAGATCACTCATTTGAGGAGTTGGATTTGCATAATATCTTTTTCTCTGATGATTATAAAAAGGAGTTTACTCAACTTTTCGAGGAATTAAAAATACCTGAAGATCCAACCATATACGTTCATATTAGTAGTAAATTAAATAAAAAGGATGCTCCAAAAGGTGCTGAAAATTGGTTTGTAATGATAAATGTTCCAGCCAATCCTGAATTGTTTACAGATCAAAAAGTTGCTGAAATAGAAAATTTTGTAAAGAGTAAATTATCAGAATTTTTAAAGGTTGATTTACATCAAAAAGTGATTTGTTCTAAAAACTGGACGCCAAAAACTATTGAAAACGACACATTAAGTTGGAAAGGAGCACTTTATGGTTTGAATAGTAATAAACTCACGCATGCTTTATATAGACAAAGAAATCAATCCAATAAATATAAAAATCTATATTTTGTTGGAGGCAGTGTGCATCCTGGTGGAGGAATACCTCTCTGTTTAAATAGTTCTAAAATTGTTGAAACTTTAATCAATGAGTAAGCAAGAACTGTTTTTGAAACTAAAATCTTATTCTTTAGAAAATAAGGTAAAAGGTATTTTAGCTATATTTTATGCTGTAGGAGGGATTGTAGCCTTTACATCATTTAATCAATTGTTATTACCTCTTTCACCTATTCTTTTAATAAGTTCACTTTTAGTAATTCTGTACTTTGAGGAGAATAAAAACTATTTATTCTATTCTTGGTTTGTATTTACTTATTTGGTCAGCTTTTTTGTTGAATGGCACGGTACGACATATGGTGTTTTATTTGGTGAGTATTATTATTTAAATAACCTCGGACCTAAAGTATTTGATGTTCCTTTGGTAATTCCTGTCAATTGGATCATACTAGCCATTGCGGGTAGTAACCTAGGAGCACTTTTAAAAAAGAATAAATTTCCATTATTGGTGGCAGTTATCATAAGTAGTATAACTGTTGTGATGCTAGATGTATTGATAGAAATTGTATGTGAACCACTCGGTTTTTGGTATTGGACGGATCAAATGCCTCCCTTTAAAAATTATTTTACATGGTGGTTTTTTATGTCTATCTTTATTTTTCTAAAAGTCAAATACATTAGCAATAGAAACAACTTATCAATATTTATTTTTTTACTAATTCTAGGATACTTTACATTACAAGTATTCGCTCATAATCTATAATCAAAATGGATATATTTTTAAATACTCTAATAGTACTAACAACCTTCTTTGTGATGGAAATTGTAGCTTGGGCTACTCACAAATATGTAATGCATGGTTTCTTGTGGTATTTACATGAAGATCATCACGAACCTCATGATAATTTCTTTGAGAAGAACGATGCCTTCTTCCTTATTTTTGCAGTTCCCTCATGGTTGGGAATTATGTTGGGAATGATGTATAATCAATATGTTTTTGTTTGGATTGGAGTAGGTATAGCACTTTATGGCTTGTGTTATTTCTTAACACACGATGTACTTATTCATCGTAGATTTAAATGGTTTGATAAAACTAATAATAGATATTTCAGGGCAATTAGAAAAGCACATAAAGTACACCATAAAAATCAAGGGAAGTACGATAGTCAATGTTTTGGGATGTTGATAGTTCCTATGAAATATTGGCAACAAGCTAAAGCAAAACCAAAGAAAATAAAGCATAACAATGCCGGAGCAATTTAATTTATACTTGGTCATTAACCTTATTGCCATTGCAGGGCCATTTTTTTTAAGTTTTGATAAAAAAGTGGCCTTTTATAAAAAATGGAGTAAGCTTATTTATGCACTGATTTTCCTTTGGTCAATTTATTTGCCTTGGGATATTTTTTTTGCAGCTACAGAAGAATGGGGCTTTAATCCAGATTATTTAATCGGGTTAGACCTTGCCTTCTTACCTTTGGAGGAATGGATGTTTTTCATCATCATCCCTTATTGTTTTTTATTCATTTATGAATGTATAAAAGCATATTTCCCAAAATCAGAAGCTAAAACTGAACTTCCTTTTTATTTTTTATTTGGAATTGCATTAGGTCAATTTTTACATGGAGGTATCTACTCATACATGAACCTTGTGGTAATTATTTTTGGTTTTCTAATCTCTAGAAAACACCTTAATCAAGCATTTTGGTATAGCTACCTTATTACTATTGGTCCATTTTTAATTTTTAATGGTATACTCACTGGGAGTGTAACTCCCCAACCTGTTGTTTGGTATAATACAGCAGCATTTAGTGGGGTGAGAATAGGAACAATACCTACAGAAGATTTCATCTACCTATTGGGAATGATGCTACTATGTATTAAAGGTTGGTATTGGATGGATAGAAAATCTGAGTAAACAGATGAACACCCAAAATAGGTAATCATTTTTTAGTCTAATCAAGTTAGCATTGAAGTGTGGATCACAGCTACTTGATTAGACTAATTTTTTTCTTAATCATTAAGAAAATTGGGTAGCCATGTGACAATGGAAGGGAAAAATACCACTACTGCTATCAAAAATAGCTGAATGCCAATATAGGGCAATATTCCTTTATATATGTGTGATGTTCTGATCGTATCAGGTGCAACACCTTTAAGATAGAATAATGAAAATCCGAAAGGAGGGGTTAAGAATGATGTTTGTAAATTAAGAGAGATCAATATACCTATCCAAAGTAGGTTCATATCATACATGATGAAAATGGGAGTGACTACTGGAATGAAAATGAAAATAATCTCAATAAAATCTATAAAAAAGCCTGCGATAAATATCCCAATCATTACAATGAGAAGAAATGAATAGGGAGATAAATCAGCTTCTTGAATAAAATGGACTAAAAGGTCATCACCACCCAATCCTCTAAAAACTAATCCGAAAGCTGTAGCACCTACCAATATCATAAATACCATACTACTTAAATGAGCACTTTCATAAGCGGCTTCTTTAATGACTTTCCAAGTGAGTTTCTTTTCTAATAGAGTTAAGATCGATGCACATAAAGCCCCAATACCTGCAGCTTCTGTTGGTGAAGCAATACCCAAAAAGATACTTCCTAAAACTGCAATAATTAATAAAAATGGCAGAATGAAAGTGTTTAATAATGTTTTTGTTGACAAGCCTTCTTTAAACTCCTTTATCTCTTCTTTTGAAAAATGAGGGACTTTGTCAGGATTAAATCGTGCATACACGTAGACATAAACAATATATAAGAATACTAAAGTAACCCCAGGGATGACAGCGGCAATAAAAAGGTCTCCTATAGAAACGTTCATTACATTACCCATCAGAATTAAAACAATACTTGGAGGAATAATTTGTCCTAATGTCCCAGATGCAGCTATAATTCCTGTGGCATACTCTTCTTTATAACCTCTGTTCAACATCGTAGGTAAACTCATCAGTCCCATGGTAACCACAGTTGCTCCTACAATGCCAGTAGATGCGGCAAGCATTGCTCCAACAATGGCAACAGATATCGCAATACCACCTCTAAACCTGCCCAAGAGTATAGCCATAGTTTGTAAAAGTCTTTGAGCGATCCCAGATTTTTCAAGCATGACTCCCATATAAATAAATAAAGGGACAGCAATTAAAATTTGGTTATTCATTGTGCCGTAAATTCTTAGTGGTAACAAGTAAAAAATATCAGTACCAAAGGTGAAGTAACCAAAAATTATAGAAATTCCTGCCAACGTAAAAGCAACAGGAAAACCTAGGAGAAGAGCAGAGAATAGGCAAATAAATAATAGAAACAATATCATACTGAAGTTTTAGTTTTTAGTACTTGTAATTTCATTAATAGTAAGCTGATACCTTGCAATAACAATAGCCCCATAGAAACAGGAATAACAGCTTTAATTAAAAAGCGATAAGGAAGACCACCTGCATCCGTTGATTTCTCCATTATTACCCATGAATTATATACATAGGGAATACTAGCATCAATCACTAGAAGGCAAAAAGGAATTAAAAAAAATAGTGTTCCAAAAATATCAATGCAAGCTTTCGTTTTTTCTGAAAACTTTTGATAAAGTGCATCAACTCTAACATGCTTATCTTTAAATAAAGTGTATGGAGCATTAAGCAGAAAAATACAGCCAAATAAATACCATTCTAATTCTGTAACTCCAGCAGTACTAAAATTGAAAAAATAACGTAAAGCAACGTCAACACATACAAGTAAAATTAAAATGATAGAAAATAAAGCGATTCCTTTTCCAATTGTTTTATTTAACAAATTAATCCAATGTGATAGTCTGTTCATAGTAAAAAAGAGTAATCTTGATCTATCTGTCTGATTATCCGACAGTATCGAGATGAATAGCTAAAAAAATGTTATTTCATTAACAACAAAAATAGTTCATAATATTAAATTAGTTACAAAACTTTCTACTTTTGATTCAAAATTGGTTGATAACTGTTCGAATTATCTTTAATTTCGCCGTTCAGTAGCTTAATTATAGTCTACATATAAATTTATTGTTCAAGAAGGGGTTTTTACCATGAGTATTAACAGAGATAAAGCAAACCTACCAAAACATGTAGCGATCATTATGGATGGCAACGGAAGGTGGGCAAAGAAACAAGGAGCAAAAAGAATTTTTGGTCACAAAAATGCTATCAAAGCAGTAAGGGAAGCAACCGAGGGTTGTGCAGAACTTGGTGTCGATTTCTTAACTCTTTATGCTTTTTCTACAGAAAATTGGGATAGACCAAAAGCTGAAGTTTTTGGCCTTATGAAATTATTAGTTTCGACCATCAGATCTGAGACTAAAACCTTGACAAAGAATAATGTGAAGCTTAGAGCTATTGGTGATATATCTAAATTACCAGCCGACTGTCAAAAAGAATTGCAAGAAGCAATACAACTAACAGAAGGAAATACGGGTCTAACTTTAGTGTTAGCATTAAGCTATAGTGGCAGATGGGATATAACTCAAGCTACTCAACGCATGAGTGAAGATTTTAAAGAAGGTAAAATTGATGTTATCGAACAAGATACTATCAAACAATATCTTTCAACTGCTTCTATGCCTGATCCTGAACTCCTCATCAGAACAAGCGGAGAACAAAGAATTAGTAATTTCTTATTATGGGAAATTGCTTATACTGAATTATTTTTTACTAATATACTTTGGCCTGATTTCAGAAGAGAAGTACTTCATGAAGCTATAGGAGCTTTCCAAAATAGAGAGCGCCGTTATGGTAAAACAAGTGAACAACTCACTACTTAAAATCTAAAGCAAAAGTTACACTAAGACATCAAGCAAGACGCATGATATCATCTAAGAAAACAGTGAAATCACTGTTGATGTTCATTTCAGTTTGGACGCTCGCAATAACTTCCTCTTATGCTCAATTTGGAACTAACTACGGTTCTCAAAGTAATAAGTATAACGTAGACTATGGTACACCTGTCGAATATACTATCGCAGGTATAGATGTTGTGGGTGCCGATTTTAACGACAAAAACGCACTTATCAATATCGCTGGCTTTAAAGTAGGCGAAAAGATAAAAATTCCTGGTGACGCAATCAGTAAAGCAGTAAAGAAACTGTGGAAACTTGGTATCGTTGGTGATGTTCAAATAAATATCACAGAGATACAAGGTAACGACGTATATCTTCAAATTGCGTTAAAAGAGAGACCTAAACTATCAAAATTTTATTTTGAAGGTATCAAAAAAGGTCAAGCAAAAACACTAACTGATAAAGTACAATTGGTTAGAGGTAGAATTGTTACTGAGTCTATGATTCGTAACACACAGAATGTTATTAAAGGTCATTACGCTGAGAAAGGTTTTAAAAATACTGAAGTAAAGATCGTTAAAGAAAAAGATCCTGTACTTGCCAATAGCGTAGTATTAAGAATTGATGTTAATAAGAACTCTAAAGTAAAGATTGAGACAATTGATCTTACTGGTGTTGAAAAACTTACTGAAAAGAAAGTTAAGCGTAAACTGAAGAAGACTAAAGAGAAGAGATTCGGTAGAATATTCACTCCTTCAAAGTTTATTGAAGAAGAATATGTAAATGATAAGAAAAGTTTAGTTCAATATTATAACGAAGAAGGATACAGAGATGCAGAAATACTAAGAGATTCTGTTTACGATGTAACTCCTGCAACTGTAGGTATTGATATTGATATATATGAAGGTACTCGTTACTATTATAGAAAAATTACTTGGACTGGTAATTATAAATATAATGATGAAGAATTAGGTAGGGTATTAGGTATCTCTAAAGGTGATGTTTATAATACTACTGAATTAAATAAGCGTTTATCATTCAACCCGAACGGACAAGATATCTCTGCTTTATATATGGATGATGGTTACCTATTCTTTAGTGTAACACCAACTGAAGTGATGGTGGAAGGAGATTCTGTTGATATTGAAATGAGAGTTTTTGAAGGTGAACAAGCTTACGTTTCAAAAATTCTTGTGAACGGTAACACAAAAACTTCCGATCACGTAATTTATCGTGAAATCCGTACTTTACCAGGACAGAAATTCTCAAGATCGGATTTAATTAGAACGCAAAGAGAACTATCAACTCTAGGTTATTTTGACCCAGAAACAATAGACATTCAGCCGAAACCTAATATGTCAAATGGTACTGTAGATATTCAGTACGGTTTAACAGAAAAGGCCAATGACCAAATTGAATTATCTGGTGGTTGGGGTGGTTTCTACGGTTTCGTAGGTACAGTAGGTTTAGTTTTTAATAACTTCTCATTAAGAAACGTAACAGATTTTTCTAAATGGAAACCTTTGCCAGCCGGTGATGGACAACGTTTACAGTTAAGAGTTCAAGCATCTGGTATTCAATACCAAACTTATTCAGTTTCATTTACTGAACCTTGGTTAGGAGGTAGAAAGCCAAACTCATTAACAGTAAGTTATAACTACTCAAATCAGAACTCATATAGTGGTGATGTAAAAATTGGTAGTTTAGGTATTAATGCAGCAACGGTTGCGTTAGGTCGTAGATTACAATGGCCAGATGACTGGTTTACAATGTCAAATTCAATTTCATTCCTTAAGTATGATTTGAATAACTGGTATGCAACAGGATTTGGAGATTATAATAATGGTAACTCATATAACTTGACTTTCAATACAACGATATCTAGAAATAGTATTGACCAGCCAACTTATCCTCGTAGAGGTTCTCAAGTATCATTAAGCGTTAGTTTAACTCCTCCTTATTCTTCATTCGGTGATAAAGATTTCTCAGATCCTTCAATTTCAGATGAAGAGAGATATAAATGGGTGGAATACCATAAATGGATGTTTGATAATGCTTGGTACCAATCAATTATTGGTGACTTAGTAATGGCTGTTAGAGCACACGTTGGTTTCCTTTCTGCTTATAATCAAGATAAAGGTTTAGGTCCATTTGAACGTTTCATTATGGGTGGTGATGGTTTAACACAACAATTTGCCCTTCTAGGTACAGAAACCATTGGTTTAAGAGGTTATGAAAACAACTCAATCGTTCCTTACGAATCGAATGGACTAGGTGGTGTTGTTTACAACAAATATGTAATGGAACTTAGATATCCAGTATCGTTGAACCCTGCAGCTACCATTTATTTATTAGGTTTTGCTGAAGGTGGTAATAACTGGGCAACATTGGATGAGTTTAACCCATTTGAAATGTATAAGTCGGCCGGTTTTGGTGCAAGAATCTTTATGCCAGCATTTGGTATGTTAGGTATTGACTGGGCTTACGGTTTCGACGCTGCTCCAGGACGATCTGATCCAAGTGGTAGCCAATTCCACTTCACAATTGGTCAACAGTTGAGATAATAATATTCAATATATATCAGAAGCCCTCAAATTTTTTTGAGGGCTTTTTTTATTTTTCTCCTTTTTGATAAAATGCACTTTTCGAAAATAATCTTTCAAATCTTAAGCAATTTGAGATAGAATATTCTAAATATTTTATTGTAAACAATTGTAGAAATAAGTAGTATTGATATTAAATGAATGATTATTCAGTAACATATGTTTAATTTTCTATTTTAAATGATATATTTGATAATAGAACACACACATTAAACACAATTACCAATTTACACACATGAATTTTGAACTAACTGAAGAGCAGCAGGCCGTAAGAGATGCTGCAAGAGATTTTGCACAATCTGAATTATTACCTGAGGTCATTGAGAGAGATACGGAACAAAGGTTTCCAAAGGAGCAGGTAAAACAAATGGGAGAATTAGGCTTTATGGCCATGATGGTTGATCCTAAGTATGGAGGAGGAGGAATGGATACCATTTCTTATGTAGTAGCTATGGAAGAACTCTCTAAGATTGATGCTTCTGCATCTGTATCTATGTCAGTAAATAACTCATTAGTTTGTTGGGGACTAGAAAAATATGGTACAGAGGAACAAAAACAAAAATATTTAAAACCATTAGCTTCAGGTGAAGCAATAGGTGCTTTTTGTTTATCTGAACCTGAAGCAGGTAGTGATGCTACTTCGCAAGTGACCGAAGCATTAGATCATGGTGATCATTATATTCTAAATGGTACGAAGAACTGGATTACCAATGGGAATTCAGCGTCTATTTATTTGGTGATTGCTCAAACAGATCGTGAAAAAGGTCATAAAGGAATCAACTGCCTTATTGTAGAAAAAGGTATGGACGGCTTTGTGGTCGGAAAGAAAGAGGATAAGCTTGGAATTAGAGGATCAGATACTCATATGCTAAGTTTTACTGATGTTAAGGTGCCTAAGGAGAATCGGGTAGGTGAGGAAGGTTTTGGTTTTAAGTTTGCCATGTCTACTTTAAACGGAGGTCGAATCGGTATTGCTGCTCAAGCATTAGGTATTGCAGCAGGTGCTTATGAGTTAGCCTTAAAATATTCTAAAGAAAGAAAGACATTTGGGAAGCCTATTTGTGAACATCAAGCCATTTCTTTTAAGTTAGCAGATATGGCAACGAAAATAGAAGCAGCCCGTTTGTTGGTTTACAAAGCTGCTTGGTTAAAAGATCAAGGAGAAGATTTTTCAGAGGCATCAGCAATGGCAAAGCTTTACGCTTCTGAAGTGGCTATGGATGTAACTGTAGAGGCTGTGCAAGTACATGGAGGTTATGGCTATGTGAAAGAATACCACGTCGAACGTTTAATGAGAGATGCTAAAATCACTCAAATATATGAGGGTACTTCTGAGATACAAAAGATTGTGATATCAAGGAGTATTCTGAATGATTAAGAATAAAAAAGCCGAAGGAATTAAATTTCTTCGGCTTTTTTATTGTGAAAAAATAGACTGATTATCTTTCCATTACAAGGTTGTAAGTTTTGATATAATAATCATATAATTCATTCCAATCAAAGTGATAAGATGATTGTTCAACTCTACTTCGTTGAGCAATTCTATCTCTTCTTTCCATGGTCACAAAATCATACATAAAATTAGCTAGCTCCTCAGCTGAATGTGAATAATCACTATGCTTTCTATGTATTGTTTCAATACCTTCCACTTTTGTACGTTTCAAGTCGTTGATGACAAAATCACCAAATCCGGCTAAATCAGAAGTAACAGCAGGGATACCACGTGCTACACATTCCATTGGTGTGTAACCCCACGGCTCGTAATACGATGGGAATACCCCAAGGTGACATCCTCTTACGAATTCATCATAATCAATACCGAAAAGAGGATTCATAGAAGATACAAAGTCTGGATGGTAAACTAATTTTACTTTGTCTCCCTCGTAGTTTAATAAACCAGAAGTACGAGCAAAGTTTAGAATGTCATCTTTTGCATCATCTTTTAAGTTGTGAGTGGTAATGTAAGGTAACCTAGAAGTTTTCCATGATTGTACCGTTCTTCTTAGTTGAAGACGAAGACTTTCAGGGATTAATTCTTCTATTGTAGGCGTTTCGATCATATCACCTTTAGAAGCGACATAGAATAACCTTTCACCCACACTTTTTTCCATCGCATCACAAATCTTTCTAATCTCACCTAATACAGCTCTAGATTCAAGCTCAATAGGGTTAATTGTATGATAATCTTGCTTAGTGATGAAGAATGTAACAACAGTTTTATTAATGTTGTTCACTCTTAATTTATGATTTAATCTGGCTAATGCTTCTAAAGTTAGATCAAAGCCTTTGTTTTTGTATTCGTATCTTCCTGAAGTAAAGAAGTACAGTGTATTATTTAAATCAAAAGAATAAGATTGGAAGAAGTGTCCCATGACAAATTCGTGAATCTTCTCTTTATATCTTTGATGCAAAACTTGCGATTCGTGTAAAGCTTCAAAACGATTTATATTGATACCATTTGGTACTATCGAATCAATTTCTCTACCCAATAAGTACTTACACTCTACGGCAGTAAGCCTACTCACAGTACTAAATACATGTGAACCGTGTGCCGCAGCTCTCTCAATTGATACCTGAGGTAGAATATTAAAGTGTTCAGCCTCTTTTGTCCAATTGTAAGTCCCTTTTTCTAAGTTTTTATAGAATTCTGGGTCGTTCATTGCCAAATAACGACCAAGTAACGTAGCGTGAGTGGTGAAAATAGTTTTTATGTTAAGGTTCCTTCTACGAATTTCAGGGATAGGAATACCAGCCATCCATTCGTGCATATGAGCCACAACACTTTGCTTATTATTATTTAAATCATCTAATTCTTGGAAGAAATCAGTCATCTGAGAAGCCAACATTATGGTCTGATCAAAAAGATCATCACCATCAAACGATGGAATGTTATGAGATTCCCAATTCGATTTTTTGATATCAGTTAGCTTCCAAGCTTCATTTTGAGGCTTAAATAAAACTACTTTAGGTCTACCAGATACTAACCATCTGCCATAATGAACTTCATATCCTTTACTTCTAAGTGATCTTACAGTTTTAGAGACTAAATCATCTCCATCGTCACTAATTGGATCGAAAACAGCAGAGATATTGTTGTTTACATAAGGACCAATAAGACAATAATTGTCATCGCCAATATGTTGTAATACGTTTAGGATTTTAGACTTGATTACAGTATAGATACCCCCAACTTGGTTACACACTTCCCAAGCTCCTTCAATAAGCAGTGGGGTTTCTTTAAGATGTACTTTCTTTGGCATATATAGTTGCGTATTTTGATAATTTAGTTTGTAATAAGCAAAAAACTTAATTTCAACCGATTGAACAAATATAGTTACACTTTTTTTAATATTTTTTGAATTGATTTTAATGATTGAAAATGATCATCAAAAATTCTACATGATGATGTAATTTTATCATTTTTTAATAATTTGTAATAAGTTGATGTTGAATGGATTATTTGAAAATAAACTGATAGTATATTCTAAATAGCATCAAAATTATTTTATATTCGTATTAAACATTATTAATTAACTAAAAATCGCGAAATGAATAACTTCGAAAAAGTTAAAGGTTACTTACTAAATCTTGGCTATGATATTATCAGTGAGGATGAGCAAGAGCAATTGTTTATCATATCAGATGAAGAAGAGGGCTTACTAAATGTAGTAGTAGATTGTGAAGATCCAATTCTAATTGTAGAAATGCATTTAATTGACCTAAAGGATGAGAAACCTGATTTCTATAAACAACTTCTGATTAAAAATAGAAACTTTGTTCACGGTGCTTTTGTCATTGATGAGGAAGGGAATAGATTACTTTACAGAGATACTCTTGAATTAGTAAATCTTGATGAAAATGAATTAGAAGGGACACTAAACGCTTTGAAATTGGTGATTAGTGAGAATTATACCTTATTACTTGATTACGCACAAAACTAATAAAGAATATGTTTAAAAGATTATTTGGTTGGATGTCATCAGAAGCCAACTCGGCAATGGATAAATTAGAGGATCCAATAAAAATGACAGATCAAGGTATCCGAGATTTAAAAAAAGATTTAGATAGTAGTTTACAAGGTTTAGCCCAAGTGAAAGCCATTGCTATTCGTACACGTAAGGAATACGAACAACAGAAGCAAGCGTCAAAGGATTGGGAAAGAAAAGCCATTATGTTACTTCAAAAGGGGCAGGCAGGTCAAATAGATCCAGCAGAAGCAGATCGTTTGGCTACTGAAGCTCTGAATAAAAAAGAACAAGCTGCCCAGTCAGTTGCCTCTCATGAGAAAATGGTACAAACCAATGATGCACAAGTAGCTAAGATGGAGCAAAATGTTCAAAAATTAAAGTCACAAATTTCGCAATGGGAAAATGAAGCGAAGACTTTAAAAGCTAGAGCAAAAGTAAGTGAAGCTTCTTCTAAAATTAATAAGCAATTAGCGTCAATTGATTCTTCTAGTACAATGGCAATGTTGGAAAGAATGAAAGATAAAGTTGAGGCACAAGAAGCTTTAGCAGAATCTTATGGAGATATTGCAGATGCTAATGTTACTGTTGATGATGAAATTAACAAAGCATTAGGACCAGGTAGTGGGTCTTCTTCGTTAGCTTTAGAAGAATTAAAAGAGAAAATGAGACTAGGAGATGGCTCTTCTCAACAAAATACCACACAAGGTAATGCAGATAACACTGATGCTGGAGAATTGTCTGAATTGGATAAATTAAAGCAGCAATTAAAAAAGGATGAATAATATTATTTAATAATTCTTCGTCATACATTTATTAATACTCACTTTAAAGTACATTTTAAACTGTAAATAGTTTAATTTTACTACTTAACGTGAGTATTTTTTTATATGTATGATAAATTAATTGTCATCTTTAATGGTAATTTAATCTTTAATCATTAGCTTTATAATAGACAGGTTTCATAATTCCATGTTATCGTTTGTCTTTGCTGACAATGTAACTCATTAATTAAATATCAATTTTTATCAATAATGAAAACCACTAGAAAGAATCTCCCTATCATATTTCTTTTATTTGCCTTTGTTGTTTCATTTTCATCTTATGGACAGAGCAAGAAGAAATTAAAACAAATGAATGCTCAACTTACTTCTGAAAATCAAGAATTAAGAAGTAGTAAGGATGATTTAGAGAAAAAGACAAATTCTTTAGCTGCCATGAATGAGCAATTATCTTATGAGATGGAAAGCTTAAAATCTGATGTAAGTAAATTACAAGCAGAGAATAGCAATCTTAAAGATGAAATTGATGAATTAGAAACAGAGAATGAAGGATTAGTTGCTGCTGTAGAAAATTCTAAGTCAAGTTCAAGTGCTGTAGCAAATGGTAATAATATGCCTAAAAACAGTGCGTCTTGTTCTAGTAAGCAAGGTCAATTACAAAATAATAGATCTTATTTTGTAGACTTAACTAGCACTATCACGGCTCATGGTTGGGGTGTACAAGTGTATTCTTCTAAAAGCTTATGTGATGCACAAGGATATGCAGAACAATTTGAGGCTTATTATAAAATGTGGAAAACATATGTAAAAGTATCACAGGAAAATGGAGAGCAAATTTACAGTGTTGTTTATGGAACTCTAAAATACGAAGACCAAGCTAAAGTTTATATGGAAAACTTTAAGAAAATTGGTAGAAACGAAAATGAAAGAAATGCAATTTTAGTGCAACACTAAAAGCAAATCTAACATTATATAGATCTTTAAAATCACAGGTTATGAATTATAATCTGTGATTTTTTTTGTGGTTATCGGAATTAGAAATAGATAATTTTTTGTCTAAATTGATTCAAAGTCAAGTCTTAAATAAGTAATAAGTAATATGGAATATTTATTGCTTTAATTTTTGAAAGTTGTTCATCCAACTTAAGTATATTTTGATAATAGAAATTCAATTGAAATTTTATTTTTAAGTGAAAAAAAGGACAGTATCATATAAATGGAGACAAATTGTAAAGTGGTTTTACGGCTACTTTTTTGCATGTTTTGTGATAGCTGTGTCTAATTTTTCCGCTTTTAGACAAATCGAAGACCAAGATGTAATCGTAGAAAAAGTGATTGATCTTAGACAGGAAACAATGACTATGACATTAGCAGCTCAAGAATTCTTGTCTTATGAAGCTCATTATGAGGAATTTCATCGCTCTCGTCAGGCTACTCCAATTATGAATGAATACCATAGAATGGATAAGAAATTGGAAGCCTATGTAAATGATGTGATGAAATCTAATGATTCTTGGAAAGTAGCTTATGAAGACGATTTACAGCAATTCAGTGATTTATTAAGTAAACATAGAAAGACATTCTCTAAAATTGTTACCCAGTTAAAGTATAGAGGTTCTCAGACGTCTGGAATGATAGGTGATTTACAAAAAAGAACTAAAGCATTACAGGAAGATCCCTATGTGAATAACGTTTTATTGGAAGAAATGAGATTATTAGAGAAAAGCTATTTATTAAGTGCCGATACCTCTGATTTTTATAAGATTAGAGAGATCAATCATCGCCTACAAAAAGAAGTAAAGGTGATAGAAATGCCAGATAGCAGAAAGCATAATATATTAAACCATTTAAGACGATATAACTCCATTTTATTACGTATCGTACAGGTAGATGATAGGATTGGTTTTAGAGGGGATGTAGGGCTTACATTAACCTTACAGCAAAATACAGAAGCTATTATTGAACTGTCTGAGAAAATGTACAGAATGGCACAATCAAACAAAGATTGGTGGATGTCTACAAGTAGATGGATTGCTGTAATTTTCGGTACTTTATCAGTTTGTGTTTTACTGGTCTTGAGTCTAACCACTAACGAACTAATTAATAAAATTAGGTAGTTGTTGATGAGCTATCATCTAGTTCATCTAATTTAAAAAAGTATCTAGCTAAAGGCATAGCAAGAATTGCGAAGGCAATCATAAAAGCTCCTCCATAAAAATATATATCCATCAATTCACTTTCTCCAAAAAAGATATAGGCAATAAATCCTCCATAAATTGGAGAAACATTATTAGCTAAGGAAACACTAAAAGGCGTGATATTTTTCATCACCTTAACAATAGAGCTGTAAGCTATTATAGAAAAAACAATTGCTAAAATGATAATCAACAATATATCTAATGATGTAGGAGTGTGGAAGCTAGCTTTTGATATATATTTTAAGAAATAGGGTAAAAACATACTTGTTGCCGCAAAAGCACCACACATTTGATAGAATGTAATGACTAAATAATGGTATTTCTTAGAATATTTTGAAGTGAGAATTGTAACAACAGCTGCAAAGAAAGCCGCTAGAATGGCAGCAAACATACCTTCACTGTAAGCAAAACCTGAACTAAAAATCATATAAACACCAAATAGAGCAGATAACCCCGTCATTACTTCTGTGAATGTAGGCTTCTTTTTACTTACAAGAGGATAAATAAAACTGACCCAAATAGGGGTTGTAGCAATACCCACCAATGTAACAGAGGTATTTGATTTTTTTGCTGCAATAACAAAAAGAACCCAATAGATGGCCGTGAGTAAACCCGTAAATACGAGCATCACAATATGAGACATTTTAACTTTGATCTTAATCTTTTTATAAAGAATAATACAAAGTACAATAGATGTGGCTATTAAAGTTCTTAGGAATACAATTTCTACAGATGATAATGTGATGTAGATATTGATAATTGGAATCATAGATGAACACATGATCCAAAAATGAAGTTCAGCATATGCTGCTTTTTCACCTTTAAAGCCGAATTTATTGAGAAGCGTTTCTAAGGCCAATGTATCTTGTTTATTTGTGAATAATGATCAATTTACTGTAATTATTCCAAATTCTGAAATGATTGAATTCGAGATAGAAATAAAAGTCTTCAGAAATCTAGATTTAGTGATTTTCTTTAAATCTTTTTTCACCTGCTTTTATTTCAACATTTATCATATTTTCAAAAGGAGGTAGAGGACAGTCAAAATCATCATTGTAAGCACAATAAGGACTGTATGCTGTATTGAAATCAATATACGTTTGCATCTGACCTTTTTTAATTCCATGTAATTCTATATATCGACCTGCACCATATGTTTCTGAATCTGCTGTCAAATCTCTGAAAATAACCATGAGCAGATCTTTAGTAGTAGGAGTAGGAAGAACAGCCTTTAATAAGGTTAATTTTACTGTTTCACCATTAATATTAAATGTAGCAATACAAGACTTATAGTATTCTCTTGCTTTTTCTTTCGTAGTTGCAATTCTTAATTTATCAGGTGATTCTGCCCAATCTAATTGAGCATTTACTCTATAGTTAAAATCAACAGGATAGTAGTTAAGTGATTCAAATTGAGCAATATCTACATCCTTTAAGGGACTTTCCTTTTTATTCCTAAAGACCTTGTTTTTATCTTCTCTTTCCTTCAATATGCGTTCTGAATACTTATTTTGACCTTCAGATGATTTTGAAGAAAAAAAAGAATTTGCCAAATAACCAAGAATAGCTACAGCGATGATAATCTTTAGAATTGATGTGGTTTTCATCTATTTAATTAAATTTTTGATGTTCTGATGTAAAATTAAAATATAAATATTCTTATAAAACATTTATAGGTAATTATTTTATTGGACAATACCATTAAAAAATTGTATATTGCAAATATATACACTGTCTGAACTCTAATTAACTATACCCTATATAATCATGATGGTTAAATCTAACCACGCTAACAATTTAATTGACAATGTCTCTAAGGAGTTATTGTTTGAAGGCTATCTCTCTGGTTTTCGATATTATTCTGCAACTGATCAGGAGTGGGAGATAATGCGTCAGAATTTAAAGTTAATTCGTCATACAACAAATGTACATGATGAAAATGCTATTGCCGTATTTGCCAATTCTAAAATGATAGGATACGTGCCTAAAACACATAGCAAAAAAATAGCTTCGTATATTGATAAAGGAGATAATATTATCCCTGAGTTAGTAAATGTAAATCCTTCTGCAGAAGCACAAGAGAAAGTGTACTTTAAAATTTGGAACTATAAAGTAAACCTCCAAGCTTAAGTCCTTTTTCTTAATCTAAGTACAGCCTTTTTATTTTCAAACAACTCCTCTGGCATAACTTCAATTAATTTTACTTGTATTTGAGATTGCATCTCTATACTTTTTATTAATTCAATCATTTTTACCTCTGAGACTTTCTCCTGATAGAACTTTCTTAATGATCTATTGAGTGGTTTTCTCTCTTTATATTGTTGTGCAATTAAGTCTATCAAAGATAAGTTTCCCCATTTTAATTCATTTTGCAATAAATGTATGTTTCTGATAAACTGCTTGCTGTTTATTTTGAGATCAGTTTCTTTATTGAAATCATCATTTTCAATCACTTCCAAAAGAATGTCTTGATGATTTAGTTGTATGGTATTTTGATATAATTTTTTACCAATCTTTGCCCATTTCCAAAAGTCATCTAATAAAGGAATCCTCGGAGGCATAGCAATCAATTCTTTTTGATAATCTGATTGATATTTTTCGTGATGAAGTAGGCTTATGCAATAATAAAATATATTTTCTTTAGTTAATTCTGATTCTTTTAACTGACGTTCAATCTGAATTTTCCCTAATTCCTTGATCTCTTTTGATAATCTTGCAATAGAAGTATTAATGTCAGAAATCATTTTTTTCTTCTCTGTAGCCCCTCTATATAATTGTAACATTTTCTCCTGAAGTTTAAGCAAAACTTGTTGGATTTCGTCTAATTCATTTTGATCATCTTGTTGAATATCAATTATTTGATTGGTGTACTTGTGTAAAACAGGAAGACGTTGTGTGTGTCTTCCGATAGTTATGATTTCAGTATCCAATAACTCTTTTATACTTGATACAGTACTTTTCTTACCTGCTTCTGGAAGCCTCGGAAGGTAATATTGTTTAAATCTATAAAGTGCCCAATCAGTAATATTTTCTTGATAAGACCCATCTGCTTTATAAATTTTATAGGGAAGAAGGTTACTTTGATGTTTTCTTTCAAAAAAATCACCAAGTACGCAGGTATTGACTAACGTAATATTAAACCCAAAAGAGGAGTTAGTCCCAATACAAATAGTTGGATTGTTTTGTTCTAAACCAAATTTCTGAAGTGCATTCCAAGCTTTGTGATCACTTTCATTTATGTAACTCCATTTTTTAACAAAAGGCTTTTGAAAGGCTTTAATATATACTTCTTTATACTTGTTTTTCTCTGCATTGGCTATCACACTTTGTCCATTTTGTGAGTGCTGTTCCTTCTGAAAATCAAGTACTTTTTGATGGAGGATTTTTTTATTGAAATCTGTTCCCCAAGATTTATTTTTAAGAGGTACAGGGTTAACAGTATCTTGAAATATACTTTTTTCTTTATCAGAATACATACATAAAAATTTACTGTATTCATCAGAAGATAAAGTAATCCAATCTCCAGAGTCTCTATTAATTTCTGAGAAATCTTCTAGGTAACTGGGAGCATAGTATATCCCGTCAAAATCATTTTCTTTATCGAAAATAAAGCAATAGACTAACTGTTGAGAATAAGGATGTGCCTGAATGTAGACTCTATGGCAAATTTCGGATACTTTTTGTCTCCAAAATTTATATTCTGGAGCAGCTGCTAAAGAATGATCTCCTCTAATGACTAAAATGCCATTATTCCCCAATCGTTTTTGTGCCCACAGAAGCCAATAGGATACAGGGTTTCTTTTTTGATCACCAGAAAAAACCTTTTTTACCTTAGAAGTCCATTCTTTGTGAGCACTTCTATTACCTAAAGACATTTGTTGAATTGTACCAAAAACAATTTGAACAGGTTCTCTATTTAAATTGATTAATTTGTCCAGATTAGAATCCTCTTCCTTAAACTCAAAGTGTGTTTGTCCTTTTGGTTGAATATCCGTAAAACTAAGGCTATTACCATAAGATCTTTTTGAGGCTGGTACACAAACGGCACACCAATAATAGACCAAAAGATCATAACAAACTATGGTATTGGATTGTGACTCATTATCTAAAAAAGGAGGTAAGGTAAATGAGGGGTAAAGATATTGAGCATTTTTACCAGCATTATTTAAATGTTTTTTCATTAATGATTTAAACATTCCATTAAAATATGCGGGTAGTTCTTCTCCTTCTTCACGTCCCATTAATTGGGTATAGATTTCTTTTTTATCACTTCCATTTTCTACAAGAATATTAATTTTCTCATACAACTGATGGATAGAATCTGAAAAGACCTCCTTCTCATTTAATTTTTGATAGATTTCATCAAAAGCTTGGTGAATGGGATCAGCATTTAATTCCAATAATTCAGATGGTGAAAACAAAAGTGAGGACACGCTATCAGCGACAATGTGCTCACTCATCATTTTTAATAAATCATCTACATGAAAAGTAGGGAAAAATGACTTTTTAAATGTTTTTATCAAATGATTACCTAGAAGTGCAACCTCATTTTTAAAGTTGCCTGCAAAAAGTAATTGTTGCTGAATATTTTGAATTGCTTCTCCTATCAAGGTCTAATTGTTTTTGTCACAAAGTAGTTTCAAATGGCAAATAAAATGAATTAGTTTGATTTGGAGTAGAGAATGGTCAACAATTAAAATTCATTTGTGATAATCCATCAAAATACCTCTCATCTTTGTATATTCGCAACAATAAAAATTCGACAAGTAACATCTTTTTAATAAACTACTGTTCTTGTTATTTGAACTAATAAATTTATGAAAAAATTATTTCTGCTTGATGGCATGGCACTAATCTTTCGTGCTCACTTTGCATTAATTCGAAATCCAAGAATTAACTCTAAAGGAGTGAACACAAGTGCACCAATGGGTTTTGTGAATTCATTATTAGAAATTCTCAAAAAGCAGGAACCTACACATATAGCCGTTTCTTTTGATTTGCCCGCTCCAACTTTCAGACACGAAATGTACAAAGAGTATAAAGCAAACAGACAAGAAACTCCAGAAGATATTTCGATTGCTATTCCTATTGTCAAACAAATTGTGGATGCGTTCAATATCCCAAGATTAGAATTAGCAGGTTTTGAAGCTGATGATGTGATTGGAACAATTGCAAAAAAAGCTTCAGGAGCAGGTTTTCAGACTTATATGATGACTCCCGATAAGGATTATGCACAGTTAGTTGATGAAAACACTTTTCTATACAGACCGTCGACAAAAGGAGGGATAGAAGTTCTTGGACCTAAAGAAGTATTAGAAAAATTTGATCTTGATCGTGTAGATCAGGTGATAGATCTTTTAGGATTACAAGGAGATGCTGTAGATAATATTCCAGGTGTTCCCGGAGTGGGCCCTAAAACAGCTTGTAAGCTTCTTAAGGAGTATTCAACTGTAGAAGGAATAATTGAAAATGTTGATCAGTTAAAAGGCAAGTTAAAAGAACGTGTCTCTGAGAACCGTGATCAAGCCATCCTTTCGAAAGAATTGGCAACAATTAAATTAGATGTTCCAGTAGCATTTAACGAAGATCAGTTACTTCTTAAAGAACCAAATAAAGAGGAATTAGTAAAGATTTTTAATGATCTTGAATTCAAAACTCTCCTGAAAAGGGTTTTCCCTGGAGAAGCACCCAAAAAAGTAGCACCAAAACCGGGTGAGCAAACGTCATTATTTGGTGGTGCAGCTCCTGCAGCAAAAGCAGTGCAAGAGGAAGTAGTAGAAGAAATTGAAATACCAATTGATACTATCAACTCAGTGGCTAAAAATTATAGATTAATAGATTCAGAGGAGAGGTATCAAGAACTTGTTGAATACTTATCAAAACAGAGCGAGTTTGCGTTTGATACAGAAACTACATCCTTAGATTCTTTATTAGCCGAAGCAGTAGGAGTTTCTTTTTCAGCAAAAAAAGACGAAGCTTACTATGTTCCTCTAACTTTAGACAAAGAAAAAGATCAAAAAATATTAGCTCATTTTAAAGATTTATTTTTGAATGAGAAGATCCTTAAAATAGGTCAGAATTTAAAGTATGATATTCAGGTTTTAGACAATTTAGGGATTGCTGTAAAGGGGCCATTTTTTGATACCATGTTGGCACATTACTTAATTGAGCCAGACAAACGTCATGGTATGGATACCCTGTCAGAACATTACCTAAACTATAAACCGGTATCTATTGAGACGATACTTGGAAAGAAAGGTAAGAAACAAAAAAACATGCGCGATATACCTTTTACAGAGGTATATGAGTATGCATGTGAAGATGCAGATGTTACTCTGCAATTAAAATATGCCCTTGAAAGTCAGTTGAAAGAGAAAGATGCAGAATCTTTATTTTATGACTTAGAAATGCCAGTAATGGAAACTTTAAGGGTGATGGAAAAAGAGGGTGTTAACTTGGATGTTCCATCTTTAGAAACCTATTCTGTTACCTTAGCAGATGAAATTGTTCAACTCGAAAAAGATATTTACGATTTAGCAGGTGAAGAGTTTACTATTTCTTCTCCTAAACAATTGGGTATAGTATTATTCGAGAAAATGAAATTGGTGGATAAGCCTAAAAAGACAAAAACAGGTCAGTACGCCACTGGTGAAGAAATTCTTCAGGGATTAAGACAACATGATATAGTAGGGAAAATCTTAGATTTCCGTCAGCTAAATAAATTAAAAAGTACTTATGTAGATGCCCTTCCTAAATTGATAAAAGAAGATGGAAGAGTGCATACTACTTACAATCAAGCGGTTGCTGCAACAGGGCGACTGTCTTCTACTGACCCTAACTTACAAAATATTCCTATTCGTTCTTCGAGAGGAAAAGAAATTAGAAAAGCATTTGTAGCTAGGGATGAGGATCATGTATTTATGGCTGTCGATTATTCTCAAGTAGAATTAAGAATTATGGCAGCATTTAGTAATGATCAAGAGATGATCAATGCTTTTAAAGCTAAAAAGGATATCCATACTGCTACTGCAGCCAAGGTATTTAAAGTGGCAGAACAGGAGGTAGATTCTGATATGAGAAGAAAGGCAAAAACTGCCAATTTTGGAATTATATATGGTGTTTCAGCTTTCGGATTATCTCAACAATTAGATATTCCAAGATCAGAGGCCAAACAACTTATCGACGCTTATTTTGAAGAATTTCCATCTGTAAAAAAATATATGGATGATGTGATCAATAAAGCTCGTGAGGATGAATTTGTTACCACACTAATGGGGCGTAGAAGATATTTAAGAGATATCAACTCTAGAAACTTTACGGTAAGGGGCATGGCTGAGAGAAACGCTATTAATGCACCAATTCAAGGTACTGCAGCAGATATTATTAAAAAGGCGATGATTGATATTCAACAATGGATGAATACTCAAAATCTCCAATCTAAAATGATTATGCAAGTACATGATGAATTAATTTTCGATGTTCATAAAGACGAATTGGAACTTATGAAGTCTAAAGTGAAAGAATTAATGGAAAATGCCTACGAGATGAAGGTACCTTTAGAGGTAGAAGTAGGAGAAGGCACAAACTGGTTACAAGCGCATTAATATGAGTCAGGCAATTTTACCAAATAAGGAAAAATCGTTTTTTATCGGGATAAAAGACTTTCTTAAGTTAGTCAGGTTTAATAATCTGATGATTATTTTTGTTACTCAATGGTTTGCTAGAATATTTCTAATAGGACCTTTTGAGGAATGGAAATATCATTTGACTGATATTGGGTTTTGGCTGTTGACATTGTCAACCTCATTAATTGCAGCAGCAGGTTATATCATCAATGACTATTATGATATTAAAATTGATGCAGTTAATAAACCAAATAAACAAGTTGTAGGTAAAGTGATGAAAAGGAGGGTGGCGATTTTTACCCACACTATTTTTAACTTTATAGCAATCATGATTGGATTATTTCTATCAAAAGAAATTGGATCCATATTTTTCTTTACTACATTTTGGCTATGGTTATATTCAAATAACTTAAAAAGAAGAGCATTTATTGGTAATATTAGTGTTGCTGCGATGACTTCTATGTCAATTTTTTTAGTCAATATTTATTTTATTGAACATAATAGAGCCGTATATCAATTTGGTCTATTCGCTTTCTTTGTGTCAATCATAAGAGAGGTAATTAAAGATCTTGAAGATAAAGAAGGAGATGCCCAGTTTGGTTGTAAAACACTGCCTATTATTTGGGGTGATAAGAAGACAAAAGTATTTGTTTATTTACTATTCGCGATTTTTGTAATTATGTCAGGAGTGATTATTTCACAAATGACCAATCCATATTTTCAATATTATTTTACTGCTTTATTGTTACCTGCCTTTATTTTGATGGGACTTTTATATAAAGCATCTTCAGTAAAAAACTATCATGACATTAGTAAATGGATTAAGTATTATATGTTAGCAGGTATAATAGGAATGATATTTATCTAAAAATAAAAAAGTACCCCGTTTAACGGGGTACTTAAGTTAGTTAATTGAATTGGTAGAAAAGGTTAGACCGTGGCAACATCAGTACTTTCAAAGATTTTATCTGCAGATGATGCAATAAAGCCTTCGAAAAGTTGCCCGTCTTTCATTGGATATCTTTTAGCAAACTCATAATAACATGAAGGAACTTCATATTCACCTTCAATAAAATTCACTTTTTGCTTATCGGCTAGAATAGACGATTGTTGTAATAATTGCTTTTTAGAACCTTTGATTTCCCCGCCAGAAGTATTCATTGAGAATCCATTCTCTTTGATGAAATCATTTACTGATTCTAATGTCTCAAAATTCTTTAATTTGTTGACATAAATAGTAAAATGATTCGCTCTGAATCCATAAACATACATCCAAGCAGCGTATTCAGATTCTTCGAGGAGTTTTTCATAAACTTTATGTGATGCTGTTCCCCAAGTTCTGCCTTGTAATAGAAGGTCTTCTGTGTTGTATTGATCAATATGTGATATCTCAACACAAGTGTCTGCTACTTCCTGAACAAATTCACTGCAAAGTTCTAACCTAAGTTCTGAGATAAAGATCTTAGGCATTTTTTTGTCTTCGCGATGTTCTAAGTGGATAGCTTTGAGTTTCTTTGCTTCAAAGGTGTATTCTCCTTTGTACTCGTACCCCATAGCCAAAAATGGTTTAGCTAGTCTCTCTTTATTTACGAGTTCATGATTAAAGGTACGAATAGCGATATGATCATTTTCGATCACTTCGCCTTTTTTCTTGAAAATATCATGAATTTTTGCAGCAGAAGGAGTAACATTTATGTACTTCTGCCATAAAAGGTCAATAATGTTTTTCATGTGTTTATTGGTAGTATGTGTAAATAAAACGTAAATATTACGTTTATAGCTCAAATATACGCACAGAAATTAAACACCAAAATAAAAGAACAAATTATTTTATTCTTTTATAGATAATAACATCATTCTCTGTAGTAATCTCTTTGTATTGTTGTTTTATAATACTTAAATAAGATAATACATGAGCACCTTTACCGTTTAAATCTACGATGGCGTCAGGCATATCCTCTTCAAAAGAATTATATATTGATCTGATTTCATCATAAGAATCAATTCGATCAAATATTCGATTACTTACTTCCCAATTAAGGTAGCCTGTAGCTAGTTTTTTTCCTTTGAGATAGTTAAAATCATCTCCAAAAACAATGACTCTTTCTCCCAATTCATCCAATCCGTTTACTTCAACAGATAAAGCCCCTTCATAAGGAGAAGTTAGTTTTTTAGGGATGAAATTGAAAGCAGTTGCATACATTATCGCTAATAGCGTAAAAGTGTAAAAGAAGATTGTTATTTCTCCAATTAGGCTTTTTCTAATCATTAATAATTCGTGTGCTGTAAAAAATGCAATGGCGGGTACGAATAAAATTAATTGGAAAGTAGTAGTGTATATCGAGAAAAATAAACTTAATAAAGCGGTAATAACCCAAATCAACATTACTTGCTGAATAGCTTGTTGAGAATTAATAAACGCATTATATGAAAAAGTCCTAAATGATCCGAAAATAAACATTAAGAGAGGGAAGCCTAATAATATGAGGACTTGATCCCAGCTTTGTATAAAATCATGATCATTCCAGCCAATAGACATAATACTTGCCTGTATAAAACTCTCTAACGCTTGATTGTAAAATAAAAATACGAGATAAGCACCCCAAACTAAAGAAAATCCAATGAGGGCTAATAATAAACGTTGGAATGATGAAACTCTAAAGGTTGCTAAAGCAAAAATACCCATCAATAGAAAAGAAAAGCTAGGTAAATAAGCTAAAGCGGCTAATCCAAAAAATACACCTGTATTAAGAATACTTTGTTCTGTATCTGTTCTTTCCATTCTTAATAAGCTTCTCAAACCAATCAAAAGGAAAGTAAGAGATATTAAGGTGGGAGATAAGGTCATGAAATCGAAACTAAAATTAGATGCGATTAGATAGATAAACCCGGGAATAAATGTTTTTTGTTTATATGCTTCACTTCTGTTCATCATGGAATTGAACATGATGGATTGAATTGAAGTTAAAAAGGCAGCAATAGCAAAGTAGACCGCTCTACTTCCTCCAAGAAATTTAGCAGCAAACCAATAAATACCAGCAGACAATGGGGCTACATTATCCCATACATCTCTGTACATTGCTTTTCCTTCGGCTAATTTTGCTCCTAATGTGAGCCAATGAATTTCTTCTGTTAATAGTGGAATATCACTAAGCCAAATAGGAAGTCGAATGATTACAAGTAGAATGAAAATAAAAATGACTCTTAACGGGTCGTTAATCTTAAAAAATGAAAGCATACTAAATGTAAATCAAAAAATGGTTTGCAGTAAGATCATGTTTGAGTCAAGAGACTCAAACATGATATATAATTTAAGGATTTATTTATCTTGTGTAGATATCATCCTCCTCATCATCTCCTTTATCTTCAGGAATATCTAGATCTTTGAATAAATCTTCGATTTTTTCAGCTTCTTCAGAGGTATTATCATAGTAGAATCTTAATTCTGGAATAATCCTCGCTTGATGGCGAATTCGCTGTGCTAATATTTTTCTAATTGATTTATTCTGCTTATCGATTTCTTTCACTTTAGCTTCTGGATTTTTTTCCAATAAGAAGCTCAAATAGACTTTTGCAAGTCCTAAATCTGGTGAAATTTCAACTTGAGTTACAGTAATGAACGTACCACCGAACATTGCTACAGAGTTTTGTTGAAAGATTTCGCCAAGATCTTTTTGAATTAATCTTGAAAATTTATGTTGTCTTTTACTATCCATGTTATGTAAAATGTCAATTCTTTATTGAAATCGAAGATTAGACGGAATAACCTTCATAAATGAGTTTTAAACCCATAAAATAACTATCATACAAAATTGGGGAAAAATATTGGTATATAAAGCTAATTTATACTATTCTTTCTCCTCGTCTTCATAATTATTATCATTATCAAAATGAATAGGGAGTTGATCGCCCTTTTCACTCATCATTTTTTCAAAATCAAACTCTTCCATATGCTGGGATGGAGAAATATCATCTTCTGACTCTTGTGATGCAGTACCAAATAATTCATCATCTGATTTTTCTAAATGATCACCAAAATCATCTTCCATTTGATCAGCTTCATATTCACCTTCCTCCTCCTCTTCAAAATCGGAAGAGTTCTGTGCATTAAAGTCTAAAACTTCATCTTGGATAAACTCATTTGTTGAACTACCAAAGTTGTTATCGAAACTACTAAAACTCTGTTCTTGATCATTTTGAGGAACAGGGTCATTCAGCGTATGCGCAACAGAAATAAGCATGCTTAAATCTCTATAGATGGATTTTAGAATAAAAGAACGTGTTAGTGAATGAGTGGTATCTACTTTAAATAGCTCTTTTCTAACATCTAAGAAAACATACAAATGTTTCCCCCTTAAGGTACAATTTGCTTTAGCTTTAAAATGATGTGAAATTTCAGATAACTTAGAAATAAAATTATCCTTCAAGGTAACTTCAGCTAATGCTCTATTTTTAGCGTATACCTTAAACTTCTTTCTAAAATTAATATCTCTAATAGGTACATAATTTCCATACCTAGGATCACTTTCTTCTATTAACCTACCAACATGACCCCATTGTTCTTGAATATCATCGTTAAAAACATAAACATCTGTTTTTACTTCTTCTTGTAACTCAAAGATCATGAAGAAACCGTGGAAATAAGTATTATACTTTGGCTCCTGTTCTTTAATCTTATCAAGTACTTTATTTTTCTTAGGAGGTAGTTGTGTTGCCGCTTGTATTTCAGATACCCTCATAGAAGTACCTTCAATCGAGCCAGATATAAGATCATCACCAGTATAAAGATCAGGAATTAAGGGATGGATACCGCTTTTTTTCCATTCATCTAAAGGAATGAATCCTTCAGGATCATAATTTAAGGAAGGATCCATAAACTTCATCATTTCTCTCACCACTAACTCTTTATATTCTATCTCAATAGTATCATCTTGATAGTGTGTTTGAAAATAGGTGTAAGAGAAAAAAGGGGCAAAGATGATCATAAAATACAAACCATAGATATTGATTTGTCCTAAATAGATCAATACCCAGGTGAAAAATAGAAAGAGAAAAGTTAAGCCGCCAAACTGTAATCGTTTGTTATGCATAGCATATCTTTTTTTCTCTAATTCTTCTAACTGATGTTGTATATTTTGTTTAAAGTATTCTTTAAACGAGACAAAAGACTTCATTATTGGTACTGTACATTACGTATTCTATTTGAAGATATGAAATTATTTAATTTAGTAGCCCCTTAGTTGTATTTTAAATTGGAAATTTCAGAATCTTATTAGAATTTTACAGAATGAATAAGTTTTTGGTGATACAAACTGCTTTCATCGGGGATGTGATTATGGCAACTGCCGTAGTAGAAAAACTAATTAAGTTCTACCCTGATGCTGAAATAGATTTTGTTGTGCGTAACGGAAATGAAGGGCTATTGAGAAATAACCCTCATGTAAATGAGGTGATCATTTGGAATAAAAAGGAAAATAAAAATAAAAACCTTTGGAGGGTTTCTATGGAAATCAGACGCCGTAGGTATGATAGAGTTATCAATTTACAAAGATACTTTTCTACGGGTCTCATGACTTTTCTTTCTGGAGCAAAATCTAAGGTAGGTTTTGAACAAAATCCTTTAAGTTCAACTTTTACTATCACAAAACCACATGTGATGGGCGAAGGTAGAGCAGTAGAAAACCACGAAGTAAGCCGTTATTTATCTTTAATTGAAGATATTACTGATAACGTTTTTGTGGGGCCAAAAATGTACCCTAGAGAAATTGATTACGAAAAGGCTCAGTTTCAGAAACCTTATGTAACAATTGCTCCTTCTTCTGTGTGGTATACTAAACAATACCATAAAGACAAATGGGTAGAATTGATTAAAAGAATTCCGGTAGAAATAGCTGTGGTTATGATCGGTGGTCCATCAGACGCTAAATTGTGTGATGAGATTGCTATCGCCGCTGAAAGAGAAGGAATATACAATTGGTCTGGAAAATTTTCATTTTTACAATCTGCAGCCTTAATGAAAGGAGCAGAAATGAATTATGTCAATGATTCCGCTCCTCAGCATATGGCAAGTGCGATGAATGCACCTGTAACTGCTATTTTTTGTTCAACAATTCCTGAGTTAGGTTTCGGACCTTTATCATCTAATTCGAAAATTGTTGAGGTAAAAGAAAAACTTTCTTGTAGACCTTGTGGTTTACATGGTTTAAAAAGTTGTCCAGAAGGGCATTTTAAATGTTCTATGGATATCAATACCGATGAATTACTCTTAGATAACTGGAAATAAGTATATTTCTGTAAAAACTAACAATATAACTTTATGAAAAAATTTCACTTAACAGCAGGGCCAAGTGAATTGTATTTTACAGTGGAACAACATATTCAACAGGCTTTAAAAGAGAATGTTGCAGTAGTTTCACACAGAAGTAAGGCGTTTCAGGATATGTTTGGGTTTACTACATCTCAAGTGCGTGAGATGTTGAATGTTCCTGACAACTACTATATGGTTTTTACAGGATCGGCAACTGAAGTATGGGAGAGATTAGCTCAAAACTGTATTTCTAAAAAAAGTACCCATTTTGTCAATGGATCTTTTTCTACACGTTTTCATCAGTTTGCTGAGGCTTGGGGACATCAAACTCAAAAAATTGAAAAAGAGTTAGGAGAAGGCTTTAACACAAATGACTTTCAGATTGATACGGATAGTGATTTTATTGCTATTACTCAAAATGAAACATCAACAGGTGTGCAATTTCCTCTAGAAGATATTTATAAAATTAGAGAAGAACATCCTGATAAGTTAATTGCTATTGACGCAGTATCTTCTATTCCTTTTGTAGATATTGATCTAACGAAAGTAGATAGTATGTATTTTTCAGTTCAAAAAGGTATGGGAATGCCTGCAGGACTGGGAGTTTGGCTATTTAACGAAAGATGCCTTGAGAGAGCGAAATCACTTAAAGCAAATGGCAGACTTTTAGGAGGTTATCATGATATGTTCACTTTGCTTAAAAATGCAGAGAAAAACATGACTCCTGCAACTCCAAATGCTATTGGTATATACCTTCTTGGTAAAGTCTCAGAGGATCTTCTTCGTCGTAAGATGGAAATCGTAAGAAGTGAAACTGTTTACAAGGCAGGGATGCTTTATGCGGCTATTGAGGAGCATAAAGATTTAGATTATGCTGTGAAAGAGGAGAGAGTTCGTTCAAAAACAGTGATCGTAATTGAAATACTAAACGGACGTTCACCAAAAGATTTCATGTCTTATTTAGAAGGAAATGGATTAGTGATTAGTAGTGGTTATGGACCAAACAAAGCTACTCAAGTCAGAATTTCAAATTTCCCAACACACTCAAAAGAGCTTTATTTCCAATTGATTGATTTAATCAATGCTTGGTAAAGATAGTAAAAGAGGATATCTGATTTTGAAAGGATATCCTCTTTTTATTTTTTAATGCTATGAAAACTACTACAATTACTTGGGGGGATAAAAAAGTCAGTACTCAATTGATTTACACCTTTAGTTCTTTAATTATACTGGGTATTTTGATATACCTAAATATTAATTACGCAGACAGTATAACCCTACAATTTTCTATCAATCTTTTAATGATGATAGCAGCTTTTGGCTTTGTGATGAGTGTTTTACGCTTAGTACGAAACACCAAAGGATATTCATCTATAAGTATTGACGAACAAAATTTGTTGATTCAGAATAGAAGTATTTTCCTGAAAAAAGATTACCAATTGCACCCTTCAGAATTGAAAAGTTTGAGTATTCTTAAGAAGACGAAAAGACTTGATTTCAACAAAAAGAACGAAGAACACTATTTGTTACTTACTAAAAAAAATGATGATGCTTTTGATGTGTTTCCCTACTCTAATATTGCCTTTGATGATTTAAAAGCAATTGTAGGTTGGATCAATCAACAAATTTCGAAAAGTAAGAAAGTCTGAAAAGTGTATTTATTTCGAGAACAACTCGATAGTATAATCTAGTAATTTAGTATCACCTATTGCACCGTGACCAGGAATCACTTTTTTCACAGTTGGATAAGTATCTTTGACCTTTGCTAAAGTGATTGGCCATGCTAAAGTATCAGCGTCTTCTAAGTTCCCTTTTCCTGCGTTTAATGATTTGACTAAACAACCACCAAAAAGGATTTTATCGCTAGGAACATAAGCCACGATATTGTCATTCGTATGCCCTTTACCAAGGTATTTAAATTCAACTTCATGGTCATCGACCATTAGTGTAAGAGAGTCTTTGAAAGCATTTTGTGGAGGAGTAATATGTTTTTTCGATGCACTTAATATGGTTAGATAAGACCCATAGCTTTCGATACCTTTACTATGTAGATAATCTAAACCTCCTAAGCAATCTTTATGGAAATGTGTTGGAATCACTGCTTTAAGTTCAATGTCATTTTCTTGTAGCCATTGATATAATTCAGTAGTATTTTCTTTTCCTGTTGGAGTGTCAATGAGAATCGCTTCTCCATCATCGATAACTAACATGCCATTACAAGCCACTTTACCAAATTGTTCAGTGTCTAAATAGGAAATATGTTGCCATACATGTTCTGATACACCTATTATTTTCAAGTTTTCTGATTGATAGTTCTTAGGATTATCTATCGAACAACTTATAAATAGAATTAATATTATAAAGAAGGTAGTATACGATTTCATTCTGTTAGTTTTTTAGGTATTGTTTAATTACACCCAAAACAATGAAAAGTTTCGGAGAGTGTCAATTAATTGGGTGTTTATTTAAGTATAGTCAAAGCTATAAAATGTTAACCCTATTGACCTAATCAACAGATATGTCTCCAAAACATAAATATTTTATTTCTAAGTATTCATCCATACCGTATTTCGAACCTTCTCTTCCAAAACCGCTTTCTTTAATCCCACCAAATGGAGCTACAGTAGTAGAAATCATTCCTGTATTGATTCCAACCATACCATATTCTAATGCTTCAGCTACTTTCCAAATAAGGGCGTAATCTCTACCGTAAAAATAGGCTGCTAAACCATAAGGTGTGTCATTCGCTAGTTGAATGACTTCTTTTGTGGTTGAAAATTTAAATATTGGAATCACTGGACCAAATATTTCTTCTTCAAAAACTAACATATTTTTGTTGACATCCGTGAGAACGGTAGGAAGATAAATAGAAAAATTTGAATTGGATGTTTTTCCTCCTTCAATGAGTTGTGCCCCATGCGATAACGCATCTTGGATCAAATTATCAACAAAATGAATAGCGTCCTTGTTGATCATTGGACCAATGAGCACCCCTTCCTCAAATCCAGAACCTATTTTTAATTTTTTGACTTCAATACTTAATTTTTTGGTAAACTGATCATAGATATTTTCATGCACGAAGAATCTATTAGAACATACACAGGTTTGTCCTGCATTTCTAAACTTAGAAGCTATTGCACCTTCAACAGCCTTATCAATATCAGCATCTTCAAAAACAATAAAAGGAGCGTTACCTCCTAATTCCATAGAAACCTTTTTTACAGTAGAAGCACAAGATTTTATTAATTCTTTACCTACAGTAGTAGAGCCCGTAAAAGATAACTTTCTGATAATAGGGCTAGAAGTTAACGTTTCACCCACTTCATTAGTTTTCTGGGTAGTTATAATATTCAATACTCCTTTTGGAATACCGGCTCTATGAGCTAATTCAGCTAAGGCTAGAGCAGATAGTGGTGTATTTTTAGCAGGTTTTACAATTACTGCACAGCCAGCGGCTAATGCCGGTGCAACTTTACGGGTAATCATGGCATTAGGGAAATTCCAAGGAGTAATGGCAGCCACAACACCAATAGGTTGTTTAATAGTTACTATTCTTTTATCTCCTTGATGACCAGGTATTGTATCTCCGTATATGCGTTTTGCTTCTTCAGCAAACCATTCAACAAAAGAAGCACCATAAGTAATTTCACCTATTGCTTCCGGTAATGGTTTTCCTTGTTCAAGAGTTAATATCTTTCCTAAATCCTCTTTGTGTTCCGTCATCAAATCGAACCACTTTCTGAGTATAGCCGACCTTTCAGAAGCTGTTTTCTTTTTCCAAGAAGTGAAAGCTGAAGCAGCAGCTTTTATTGCTTCTTCGGTTTCTTTTTTTCCCAAATCAGCAACATCAGCTATTATTTCTTGATTATATGGATTGTAAACAGAGAATGTATGTTGATTACTTGGTGCAACCCATTGTCCATTAATGTATGCATCTGTTTTGAATAAGGCCTTATCAGATAATTTCATGATAATAATTAAGAGGAGTGAAATATTCTGTTTCAAAAATAAAGAATATTTCACTTTTGAGAATAAAAATAAGGCTATTCTAAACTTAAAGAATAGCCTTATTTAATATGAAAATATTTTAACCTATAATGATGGCAATATATTATTTGTTGAAATGTTTAATTCTTCAGCATCAATAGTATCTGTCTCGTAATAAAATTTTTCCATTTTATTGTATTCATTTATATTATAGATAGCCGCTAAACTTGCTATAATGTTGAGAGATTGTGATACGATTATTAAAGTAGCAGTTAGATTTAAATCCCCAACTAGGCCTTCAAAATCAGATACTCTTCCGACAATTTGAGCGAATATATTATTAATTATCCAACAAGCCCACCAAATAATCGGCGCAAATGAATTACTATGAATAACTTTCCCACGTTTTGATAAATATTCAGAAAGTTCTTGAGACATTTCACTCATAATATTCAAAGGTCTAACAAGGTTTAAAAATGGTATAAACCATGCCCATAATGCATCACTTTCATTATATTTTAAATGTGTGATCCTTTGGTTTGCATTGTATGATGCTCTTCTAAACCTCTTGATGAAGAAAATTGCTGTTAAAATCAAACATAAAACTTTAGCAATTTGTCCGAGTGCATTTAAACCAATGAGTCCATTTAAGGTTTCGGAATGTTGATAGACACTTTCTAAAAGATTGATTTCTGAAATAGCACTTTTCAGAAATAGATTGGTCATTATTAATAGTAAGCTTATTACTATAGTTGTGGATAATAATACAATAGTTTGAGTTGCCCTTGATGAATTAGGGCGTAGTTGATTAGTCATAAAAATGGAGTTTAATGAAAGATGAAAAAATTGTTTGCTTATAAATTCAATATAAAAGAAAAGGACAATTCTTGCAAAAATTGTCCTTTAATAGTTGTTGCCTTTAATTAGGTTGATGTTTTTTTAGTGACTAAAATTTTCTACTTCTTTAGGATCATGTTTATGTTTAAACGTGATCGCAAATAAAATAGCTACGACCAGTGAATAGATTGCAAATGCAAGCCAAATTTCTGACCATAAGAAATGCCCTTGTTCGTCTTTGTAAAAATAATCAATCATTACACCAGACACAGAACTACCTAAAATAGCACCAAACCCATTAGTCATCATCATAAATAACCCTTGAGCAGAAGCTCTGATTTTTTCATCAGTTTGAGATTCAACATAAAGAGAACCTGATATATTGAAGAAATCGAAAGCCATACCATAAACGATACAAGAGATGATAATCCAAACAAGTCCATCTCCGGGGTCACCAATGGCAAATAAACCAAATCTCAATACCCAAGCAAACATACTCATTAGCATCACATTTTTAATTCCAAAACGTTTTAAGAAGAATGGAATTGCTAAAATGAAAAGAGTTTCAGATACTTGAGATATAGACATGATGATGGCTGGATATTTTACAGCCAAAAGGTCTTTATATATATCTATTTTAGCAAAATCGTGTAAGAAAGTATCTCCATATGCATTTGTTAATTGCAATGCGGCACCTAGTAACATAGAGAAGATAAAAAACAAAGCCATCTTTCTTTGCTTGAAAAGCTTAAATGCATCAAGTCCTAAAGCTTCGATCATTGATTTATCTGTATGCTCATTGTTTGTGTTACATTTTGGTAAAAAGAAAGCATATACACCTAGAAAGGCAGAGGCTGCGGCTGCAACATAAAACTGAGCGGCAGAAGTTTCAATTTTTAAAAGAGATACAGTCCACATGGCTACAATAAATCCTACAGTACCCCAAACTCTGATAGGAGGGTATACTTTTACGATATCCATGTCATTTTTCTGTAAAGCAGAATAAGCAACAGTAATGGATAAAGAAATTGTAGGCATGTAGAAAATCATATTGATTAACATCACTACAAAAAACATGGATGGAGAAGCAACCTCAGGTAATAGGCATAAAATCACAGCCCCAATGAGATGGAAAATACCTAATAATTTTTCAGCACCAATAAATCTATCAGCTAAAATTCCAGAAATGGCAGGCATAAATATTGAAGCGATACCCATAGTTGAGAAAATTGCCCCAAACTCAGCTCCAGACCATCCTTTGTTTTGGAACCAATAGCCTCCAATAGTAATCAACCAAGCCCCCCAAATGAAGAACTGTAAAAAGTTCATGATGGTTAGGCGTAATTTTAAACTCATATTTTAAATAATGATATTTTTATAAAATGTATTGAATACAAATATAATTTTAATCCTTTATTAAAAATGATGACGAAAGATATATTAAATTAAATATATCTATTGTTTTAATTTATTAACCTCTTTTGTATTAGAAATAGAGCTGATCAAAATTCTCATTAATTAATAAATAATAAAGTGCTCGGAAATGTGATTTTTTTTATGATTAATAAAGGAGTTTACTTTTCAAGTTTATTTATAATTAAAAAGCTTTTATAAAGGAGTAGTAGTAATTAAAATAGGTGATATAAAAGGATTGATATAATCAATTTTGTTCATGAATTGGAAAGTAGTATTGAGTTTGTCTTTGAGTATCAGGGTAGAATAGACCTTACCAAGTAGCTTCCATGATTTTACTTGCTCTAGTTTCTTTTTTGTTGAGATAGTTTTGCTTTACATACCCGAAGTTAAGATTTACACCAATTCTAACCATTAATGACCTATCAGAATCCCATTGTTCTACTACACCAAAAACATTTTCAGTAATTGCATAAGCTTTAATTCCAGGGAAACCTATAGAAGCTGATGCTCCAATTTTTTCTACTCCTGTTCCTTCATTGGTGTAATTGATTCCTAAGCCTAAGAAATCAGCAAATCTTTTGTGCATATTTACAGAGTACTTTAAGTTTAAAATATCCCTGTAATAGCCGCCTCCTACAGTTGCACCAATTAAAAATTTGTGTCCAAAATTATAACTACCCCCTAGAACAAACTGCATAGGAAGAAAGGTGGTAAAGTTTTCATTACTTTCAACAATATTAGAATCATCATTATTGCTTACTGGATACAGATCATCAATTTCGGTGTATTGGTAAGTATCACCCCAATGTATTTGCCCCAAGTTGGTTACTGCAATATCGATCATCCAATGATCAGTAATTTGATATGAAGCTCCAAAATCTAAGGCATAACCATGTCCATTTTTACCCGATTCATAAGAAACTATTCCTTGATTTGTATTTTGAGTACTATCAAGTTCACTTCCACTCACTTTGAGATTGTCTAAACCTTGTAGATACTTGGCATTAAACCCTAGGGTTAATCGGTCTTTAATATTGTAATTAAATCCTATTCCATATTCTCTATAATGATTGATATCTAGTACTTTACTTTCTGTTTGGCTATTACTGAAATTAGTTGGAGTTGATATTTTGTGATCATAGGATAGGAAGGTGGCTTTTTCTCTAGCAAAAAAACTGATACCGACTTTGTCGTTTGTAATGTATATTCCTGCTATATCAAGAACAGCATGGTCTTCTTCTTGTTCTAACTTATTAAGTTCACTGAGTATTTTACTTAAATCAAAATTGCCAGGAAATTCACCTCCATCTATAATTACATCAAAAGGTAAAATGATAGAGTTATTATTTGCATACATACTCGGTAAAACAAAAGTAGTTTTGTATACACTCTTGTGGGCAGGGTTAAGGTGTTGTCTTTGCGGCATATCATTCATAAAATATAGAATACTTTCTTCTTGAGCCTTTAAGACTAAAGGAGAAAAGATCAAGAATAGAAAAATGATAAGAAGATGATATGCTTTTTGGTGCTTCATATTGTAAGAGTATTCATCAAATATAAAGATTGAATTATGAATTTCACAATTAGAATTAGTATAGTTATTTGAGATGTCTTTTTAATAGGGCCAATTAACTATTTCAACATTAAAATGTGGAGGAGTAGTTAACCATCAATTCTATTGATTTCATGGAGAAATTAAGAACGATCATAAAGTATATTCATTAATGGTAAAACATCTTGAAGGTTGTTAAAATTCATTAAATAGTGTATAAATTACATTAATAGTGCTAAATAGATATAGCTATGCTAAATTGTATATCTAATACATACCTATTTTAAATTTACTATTACAAAAATAACTATTCACTATATATGCTACACCAACAAAATGTATGTCCTAAGTGTAATGACACTAAAATTATTAAAAGTGGAGTTCTTAAGGGGAAACAAAGGTATAAATGTAAAGAATGTAACTACTTTTTTACTGTGCAGAAACTAGGTAACGAGATTGATTTGAAGTTTGTGATCAAGGCACTTCAGTTATATCTTGAGGGAGTTACTTATAGAGAAATTGAAAGGATTTTAGGTGTTTCACATGTTTCTGTGATGAATTGGGTGAGAAAATACAATATCCCTAAATTGGAAAAAATAGGATATAAGCCTCAATATAAAATGATGAATCATAGTGAACTATTAACTTTTGTCATCAATAAAGAAAATTTAGAAGAAGGTACTTCAATGATTACGAATATTGGATCAAAATATATGGTTATTTTCTGGGAAAAAAGATAGCGACTATATTTTTTTAGCATCAGTATAGCTATATAGTGTGCAATGTTTGTTCATCTATATATATTAAAACCCGAAAAACTTCAGTAATAACAAATTAAACACTATGATTAGCAGAATTAACAACCTAGAAGACTACGCAGTTGCGTATCGAAGAAGTGTGTCTGAACCAGAACGCTTTTGGTCAGAAGTAGCCGAACAATTTGTTTGGCGAAAGAAATGGGACAAAACTGTTGAATATGACTTCGACAACTACAATGTACAATGGTACCTTAATGGTAAGCTAAACATCACAGAGAACTGTCTTGATAGACATCTACTATCAAGAGGGGATAAAACCGCTATTCATTGGGTAGCGAATGATCCTCATGAAAAAGACAGAATTTTCACCTACAAAGAATTGCATGAGCAAGTATGTTTATTTGCTAATGTACTGAAGAGAAACGGTGTCCAAAAAGGAGATAGAGTATGTCTTTATATGCCTATGGTACCTGAATTAGCTATTGCAGTTTTAGCTTGTGCTAGAATTGGAGCTATACACTCTGTTATCTTTGGTGGGTTTTCTGCTCAAGCATTAGCAGATAGAATCAATGATGCAGGTGCGAAAATCTTAATTACAGCAGATCAAGGGCCACGTGGTAACAAAGTAGTTGAGTTAAAACAAATTGCAGACGAAGCATTGTTCCAATGTGAGGATGTGGAGAAGGTAATTGTATATCAACGCACAGGCGCTGATGTCAAAATGGATGATCAAAGAGATGTGTATTGGCATGATGAAATCCAGTCTGTACCTAATACTTGTGATCCAGAGGTAATGGATTCTGAAGATCCTTTATTTATTCTTTATACATCTGGTTCAACAGGAAAGCCGAAAGGAGTAGTGCACTCTACAGGCGGGTATATGGTTTATACTTGGTATACATTCAGAAATGTATTCCAATACCAAGAAAATGACATCTATTGGTGTACTGCCGATATTGGATGGATTACTGGTCATTCATACATTGTATATGGTCCTTTATTAGAGGGAGCAACATCAGTAATGTTTGAAGGTATTCCTACTTTTCCAGATGCAGGAAGGTTCTGGAGAATCGTTGATCGTCTAAAAGTGAATATTTTCTATACTGCACCTACAGCAATTAGAGCATTAATGGCTCAAGGCTTGGAGTATGTTGAATTATATAAATTAGATAGTTTAAGAGTGCTTGGTACCGTTGGTGAGCCTATTAACCGAGAGGCATGGGAATGGTATCATCAGCATATCGGTAAAAGGCAATGTCCTATTGTTGATACTTGGTGGCAAACGGAAACGGGTGGTATTATGATTTCTCCAATAGCAGGTGTTATACCAACAAAACCTACTTACGCTACTTTACCATTACCAGGTGTTCAACCTATTTTGGTTGATTCTGATGGTAATGAAATTGAAGGAAAAGGCGTGAAAGGAAACTTATGTATTAAATATCCTTGGCCTTCAATGTTAAGAACTACATGGGGAGATCATCAAAGATGTAAGGATACTTATTTCTCAACATTCAAAGGTTTATACTTCACCGGAGACGGTTGTAGACGTGATGAAGACGGATACTATAGAATTATGGGTCGTGTGGATGATGTGATGAATATTTCTGGTCATAGAATTGGTACCGCTGAGGTAGAAAATGCGATCAATATGCATAAAGCGGTTATCGAGTCTGCTGTTGTGGGGTATCCTCATGAGATCAAAGGTCAGGGTATCTATGCCTATGTTGTTTGTGATTCTGATGAACTAGAATTCTCAACAATCACCGAGCTTAAGGATGAAATTCTTGCAGTGGTAATTGAGAAGATTGGTAAAATTGCAAAGCCTGAAAAAGTACAAATTGTGAGGGGATTACCTAAAACAAGATCAGGTAAAATTATGCGTAGAATTTTAAGGAAAATAGCAGAAGGTCAGACGGATAATTTCGGAGATACTTCAACACTATTAGATCCTTCCATTGTGGAAGCAATAAAAGAAGGGGTCGTCAAGGACGATCAAGTCAAAGCATAAATAAAAAAGGTGTTGATTTATTTCAACACCTTTTTTTATGAAATCATTTTGATTAAAATTTAATCGAAATTATAAATCTTACATATAAAATCGTAAATACCTGTTTATTAAATACTTATATATTTAAGTAGAAATAATGACGTAAAAATAAAGTAAAAAAAGAATTAGGAATAATTGACACATGATCAAATAAATTCAATATTGATCACAGTTTAAAAATAAAACCAAAATAAACTAGCTATGTACATGGAAATAATATGTTATGGATAAACTACATAAATGTATTAAATGATTTTACGGCAAAAACTAAAACAATTATTCTCATAAGCTAGAAACTTTATTCTCTTGTATTCAATGTAAATGAATAATAAGTATTTCAAAAATCACTAATTCGATTTGATGAAGGCGCCTCATCGTGAGTAAGTGAAAAGAGAAATACTGCCAATGAATTTTTACTTAACTATTTATTTGATTAATTAAATGATACATAACAACATTTTCTGGAGGCAGTTATTGATAATTCTGCTGTGGGCCTCCATTCCTACTTCTACTATTTTTGCTCAGCACCGATACGGTGAAGCATTGCAAAAATCAATTTTCTTTTACGAAGCGCAACAGTCTGGTAAATTGCCAGATTGGAATAGAGTTACCTGGAGAGATGATTCGGCATTAAATGACGGATCTGATGTAGGTATTGATTTAACCGGAGGGTGGTACGACGCCGGTGACCATGTGAAATTTGGCTTCCCTATGGCATTTAGTGTCACTACGTTAGCTTGGGGTGTCGTTGAATATGAAGATGCCTACAGACAAAGTGGTCAGTTAGACGCTATGAAACGTAATCTTCGATTCGTTACAGACTATTTCATAAAATGCCATACAGGTCCAAATGAGTTTTATGGACAAGTTGGAGCAGGTGGACCTGATCATGCTTATTGGGGCTCTCCAGAGGTGATGACAATGGGTAGACCAGCATATAAAATTGATGCTGCAAATCCAGGTTCTGACCTTGCTGCAGAAACAGCTGCTGCTTTATCAGCTTGTAGTATTGTTTTTAAAGAATCTGATCCAACTTACAGTGCTTTATTACTAAAGCATGCTGAAGAATTATATGCTTTTGCAGATAATTATAGAGGTGTATATTCTGAATCAATTACTGATGCAGCTGGTTTTTATCGCTCTTTCAGCGGATACCAAGACGAATTAGTTTGGGGTGCTGCTTGGTTATATAAAGCTACAGGTAATGCTGATTATTTAGCTAAAGCTGAATTAGAATATCCTAATTTATCAAATGAGGGACAAACTTCTATGAAGGCTTATAAATGGGGTTTAGCTTGGGATGATAAAGCATATGGTATTTATGTTTTAATGTCTGAACTCACAGGAAAAGCAGAATATAAAACAGATGCTGAAAGACATCTTGATTATTGGACTGACGGTTTTGAAGGTGATAGAATTCCTTACAGCCCAGGAGGGCAGGCTCATTTAATGCAATGGGGATCATTGAGACATAGTTCGAATACAGCTTTAATTGCTTTTATCTATAGTGATAATGTAGCAACAACTGCAGAGAAAAAGACGAAGTATCATGATTTTGCAGTTAACCAAATTAATTATGCATTAGGTGATAATCCAATTAACAGAAGTTTTATGGTAGGTTATGGTAATAACCCTGCTTATAATCCTCATCATAGATCAGCACATGGTGCATGGGCAAATAATCTGTTAAATAATCCAATAGATCCAAGTCATACTTTGTATGGTGCTTTAGTAGGTGGTCCGGGTGAGCCAAATGATCAATTTGTAGATGATCGTTCTGATTATGTGGCTAACGAAGTAGCATGTGATTATAATGCATGTTTTACAGGTGCTCTTGCTAGAATGTATCAAGAGTTTGGCGGAGAGCCGCTAGCAGATTTTCCAATTCCAGAAGTGCCAACTCGTGCTGAAATTAGAACATTTTCTAAATTTAATAGTAATAACGCATCAGGAAGTACTATCAGAGTATTGGTTCAAAATAGAACTGCTTGGCCTTCAAGAGTGACGGATAAATTATCGTTCCGCTATTTCTTTGATATTTCGGAAGGAGTAGCAGAAGGTTATACGATTGCTGACTATCAACCGGAATTAAACTCTGTTCAAGGAGAAAGTTCTATGACGGTTGCAGCTTGGGATGCTGCTAATAATATCTACTACGCAGAAATTTCATTAGCTGGTGAACAAATTGCTCCAATTGGTGATCCTGCTTTCCGTAGAGATGTACAGGTTAACTTTAGAGTTGCTAATGGTGTTCCTTATGATACTTCTAATGACTGGTCTGCATTTGGTTTAGACTCGGAAGATGAATCACCAAGAATTCCAGTGTATGATAATGGTGTATTAGTATTTGGTTCAGAACCTAATGGAGGAGGAACTCCAGTTGCTAAGTTCACTATGGATGTTAATCAAGGTGTTGCTCCTTTAACTGTGAATTTTGATGCATCAATGTCTTCAGATCCGAATGAAGATCCTATTACTTATTCTTGGGATTTTGGTAACGGAACTTCTTCTTCTCTTGTTAATCCATCCACTTCTTACACAGAACCTGGTGTTTACACAGTTTCTTTAACGGTAAGCGATGGAGAAAATGTATCAACTCCAATGACTGAAGTAGTGACTGTTTTGGACCCTAATGCACCTCCAATTGCTGCATTTGTTGCATCTACTACAGGAGGAACACTACCTCTAGACGTTTTATTTGATGCATCTGCCTCAATAGATCCAAATGATGAAACATTGACTTATTCATGGGACTTTGGGAATGGTTCTGTCGGTAATGGTCGTACTGTTTCAACTGTTTTTGATGCCGTAGGTGAATTTACTGTGACTTTAACGGTGTCTAACCTTTCAGGTAAAACAGATGCTACTTCAAAAGTGATTTCTGTAAATGACGGTAGTTTTGATTGTAATTTCGGAACTCCATTAGCAACGGCGCTAGCGTCTACAGGACATACAGCTTATAAAAATATTCATGTATTAGGAGAGGGAGGACCTGACTTAAGTAGTATGAGAGATTTTACAATCAATTGGGATTTGTCAAACAAAGGATTGTATCAATTCTCATTCAATTCGAATAATGGTCAACCAAGTTGGTATGTTGATTTATTAAGTAAAGTAACACATTCATTCGATGCTGTTGAACCTGCTGTCACTATTGCATCTTCTGGTATTTCAGGATTTGATGGTGATTATTGGGCAGGGATGGAAGGTACTGATTTCGTTTTAGTGTCTAAAACAGGTACTTTCTCTGTATACTTTAGTAATTCAGCTACTGCTCCAAATTGTGGAGGCGCTGTTGCTGCTGCGTCTTCAATGAGAAGTATGTCTTTAATGGCTACTTCAGATTGTTCATTTGGAGCTCCTCAAGCTGGAGCATTTGAATCTACAGGACATACAGCTTATAAAAATATTTATGTATTAGGAGGGGGAGGACCTGATTTGAGTAATATGAGAGATTTTACAATCAATTGGGATTTAGCAAATAAAGGATTGTATCAATTCTCATTCAATTCAAAAAATGGTCAACCAAGTTGGTATGTTGATTTATTAAGTAAGGTGACTTCATCATTAGATGTAGCTGAACCTAGTGTAAGTATTTCTGGATCTGGTATCACAGGATTTGATGGTGACTATTGGGTGACATCTGATCAAGATAATTTTGTGATGGTATCAAAGACAGGAGGGTTTACTATTTACTTTAGTACAACATCTACAGCTCCTGATTGTGATGGTGGAACTAATCCACCAAATGAGAATACACCACCAGTCGCTAATATTTTTGCAGATGCTACAGTAGGTAATATTCCGTTTGTAGTAAGTTTCGATGGATCGTCTTCTACAGATGTTGATGGCGATACATTATCGTATGCTTGGGATTTTGGTGATGGAAATGTTGGAGAAGGTGTATCAGCGACTCATACTTATACTATTGTAGGTGATTATGATGTAACATTAACAGTATCTGATACTAAAGGAGGGTCTGATCAAGCAATTATTACAATTTCAGCTAAGAAGGATGATGTAATAGTTAATCCTCCAACAACTGATAATGAATATATTCAGCGCTTTGTAGAAATGAGAAGTAAATACTTAGATCCAAAGAATGGTTACTTTAGCCCTGAAGGATCTCCTCATCACTCTGTAGAGACGCTAATTGTGGAAGCTCCTGATCATGGTCATGAATCAACTTCAGAATTATATTCTTATTGGATGTGGTTAGAAGCAATGCATGGTAGAATTACAGGAGATTGGGAGCCGTTACAAGAAGTTTGGCGAAAAACGGAACAATTTATTATTCCAACAGCTGAAGATCAACCTACGAATAGTGCGTATGATCCATCAAGTCCAGCAGCCTATGCACCTGAGTTTGCAGAGCCTAATTTATATCCTGCACCATTAGATTTTACGAATCCTGTAAAAGGTGATTATGTATCTGCAGAATTAGAGGCAGCTTATGGAAACCCTCATATTTACCAAATGCACTGGTTATTAGACAACGATAACTTTTATGGTTTTGGTAATCGTGGTGATGGTGTAAGTGCTCCATCTTATATTAATACCTTCCAAAGAGGAGAGCAAGAGTCAGTATTTGAAACAGTTCCTCATCCTTCTTGGGAAGCATTTAATTGGGGTAGCGAGAATGGTTTCTTACCTCTTTTCACACAAGATAATTCATATTCAACACAATGGAGATATACTTCTGCTCCTGATGCAGATGCAAGAGCAGTTCAAGTAATGTATTGGGCTTATGAGTATGCAAAAGAACAAGGTGTGAGTCTTAGTAATTTAGATTTAGATAAAGCATCAAAAATGGGTGACTATTTGAGATTAGCTATGTTTGATAAATACTTTAAGCCACTTGGAGCACAAGATCCTAGCGCTACATCGCAAACAAGTTATGATAATGTACATTACTTAATGTCTTGGTATATGTCATGGGGTGGTGCGACAGATGCATCAGCAGCTTGGGCTTTTAGAATTGGAGCATCGCATTGTCATTTTGGGTATCAGAATCCAGTAGCTGCATATGCATTATCACAAGTAGAAGAATTAAAACCTGTATCAGCTAATGGTGTAAAAGATTGGAGTGCAAGTTTAGATCGTCAATTAGAGTTTTATACTTGGCTTCAATCTGCTGAAGGTGGTATCGCAGGTGGTGCTACAAATAGTTGGAATGGTGATTATAGTGCTTATCCTGCAGGGAAATCTACTTTCTATGAAATGGCGTATGACGAAAATCCTGTATATCACGATCCAGGTTCTGGAGGATGGTTCGGATGGCAAGTTTGGTCTATGGAACGTATTGCTGAATTATATTATATCAATAATGATCCTAGAGCAAAAGCTTTGATTACTAAGTGGGCAAAATGGGCTGTAAATGAAACAGTTTTAGTAGGTGAAAATGATTTCGATATTCCTGCAGGCTTAGAATGGACCGGAGAACCTGATACTTGGAACGCTGTAAATCCTGGAGATAATGCTAATTTACATGTAACTGTAACAAGCTATAACCAAGATTTGGGGGTTGCAGCATCTTTAGCTAAAACACTAATTTATTATGCAGCAGCTACTGAAAAACATGCGACTTTAGATACGGCAGCTCAATATCTAGCGAAAGAAATTTTAGATAGAATGTGGGTGACTTATCGTGATGATAAAGGTGTTGCCTCTTTAGAGGAAAGAGCAGATTTTGCTAGAATTTTTGAGCAAGAGGTTTATGTTCCAGATACTTTTGTAGGAACATTACCCAATGGAGCGACTATTCAAACAGGGGTGAAATTCTTAGATATTCGTCCTCAATATAAAGAAGACCCTGAATTTGCTAAGTTGGAATCTGCTTATTTGGCAGGGGAAGCTTATTCTCAACGTTATCACAGAGGTTGGGCACAAATTGAAGTGGCTTTAGCAAATGCGGAATATGGATTCTTCTTTGGAGAAGATAGTGTTTCATCCAATGCATCAGCTACAAGGTTTGCGATAAGGACACCTGAGAGATCAATTGCTGAACCAACAATATTGGCAAGTCCAAATCCAACAAATGGTAATTTAACTTTAGCTACCAACTTTAATTTATCAAATGTTACGGTAAGGATTTACAATACAATGGGACACATCTTTAGAGAAGCTACTTTTTCTACGGATGGATCTCAAAGTGTATCTTTATCTGTTAATGATATACCTAGAGGAGCTTATATCGTTGAATTAACGAATATTGAAACTAAAGAAGTACTTCGGACTAAAATTATTAAGCAATAAAAATCGATTGAACTAATGGACTCTCCCTTTGAAAAGAGGGGGAGTTTTTTTAATGAAAAGCATCTTGAAAGTGCGATAGTTTATACTCTAACCCCTGAAATACTATACTGATGATATCATACCTTACCAAAGGTAACTGATCAAATTTTTGAGAATCAGTAAACCGTATTGCAGCATTAGTGATGTTTTTTTCTTGTTGTTTACTCAGGTGTTGTTCGGGCATACCAAAAGAAACACTGGATCTAGTTTTTACTTCAATAAATACTAGAAATCTATTTTTTTGACAGATGATGTCAATTTCATGATATCCTGCTTTGTAGTTTTTTCTTAAAATAGTATATCCTTTAGTCTCTAAATAATCGCAAGCAATGTTTTCTCCTTTTGTACCTAATTGTTGTTTGGGAGTTTTATTTGATGTCATCCATATTGTATTTAATAAGTAAGCGATGCCAAGAATCTTTGTCTATATTGTCTACAATTTCAGCATTGATTTTTTTGTATAATTTGCTATTTCTTGGCATAAAAAAGGAATAGTAATTTTGTTTAAAGTTGGAAGGCAAAATATCAAAACGTTCTTCATTCCCATTTTCTTTGATAATATACCTCATAATAGGTTTATCATGCATAAATGCGACTACTTCTCCATTTTCTAAGGCAAGTAATCCCTCGTCAGGTGTAGAAAATGTGTTTGGTTTAATTTGATGTTTCAATAGGTAGCTTTCTGCACCAGAATGTGCAGTAACCCCAATACTTCCCTTCATTCTTCTTAAGTCTTCAACAGTATTTATTTTACCTTCTAACTGATTTAAAGTTAAGGTAGAAGTAATAGTGGCTGTAAAACTTGAAATTAAACTAATGGCAATAAACATCCATACCATAGAAATAGCTCTTCCCAGAGGTGTTTTTGGAGTTTTATCTCCATAACCAACAGTAGTAATAGTAACTGTAGACCACCATATACCATCCATTATTCCTTCAATACCATCTCTAAAGTCTTTTGCGTTGTATTTCTTTTCTACCCACCAGACCAAAGTACCAAATAAAAACACGATGATGATTAAGGTGAAAAATAACTTCATAAAACCAATCGAGAATAAATTGGAAAAGAAAATAGTGATTTCGTCTTGTTTATTTTTCTTGACAACTACGCCTAAAGAAGTGGTCATAAATGGATAGGTAACATCCAACTGACGAATTCTAGTACTACTTACAGGCATCGGATTGGCAGAAATGTCAATTTGTTTTCTTGATAACGCCAAGATTAAGCCAGGCATATGTTCATATTCCACAAACTCATAGACTAGATGAAGGTCTTCAGCAACCATATGCCATAAATCAATACTTAATCCATAGAATGTTCCATCCACTCCTTTAATAACAAAAGGAGGGTCGTGTCTCACCCCAACTCTCAAGATTTTATTTTTTATGATATTATCGTTCTTGATTTGGTACGATTGTGCAAAAGCGACAGAAGTAATAGATAATAATAATAGTAGAAGGATTCTCTTCATTCAAAAAAGTAGTTTGAGGTGTTGGTACAATTCCTTACATAAAGATAAAAAAGTATTAATAATAAAAAATTTTATTCTTCTTTTAATTTAACATCTCATAAAGATCTTACATCAAATTCCATATTATTAGTATTATGTAATTTACTAAACAATTGATAATAAATCATTTACAATTGTTTAATGATGTATAAATCACAGTTTATTAAAAATGAGTTATAAATCTATGTCTTAGTAAGATAGTGGTTTGTATTCGTGTAACTGTATATTCAAATATAATGAATAAAGATCTTTTGTTATGTTTGTAGTGAGCAAGTAATAAACCTCACTCAAACACATGGACAAATATTCCTACATAGCGAATGCTCATGGTGATTACATCGAGCAGATGTATGAGTCATTTAAGCAAGACCCAGCCTCGGTAGACGAGTCTTGGAAAAGATTTTTTGAGGGTTTCGAATTTTCATTAGAAAAATATGGCGAAAACCCAGAATTAGACGCAAACACAACAAGCAATGGTGCGGCGAGACCATCTTCAGGATCAATTTCTGAAGAAATGTTACAAAAAGAAGTAGCAGTTCGTCAATTAATTAATGCATACAGATCTAGGGCTCACTTAGTATCTGACACCAACCCAGTACGAAAAAGAAAAGACCGTAAGGCAAGATTAGATTTAGAAGACTTTGGTTTATCTAAAGATGATTTAAATACGGTATTCTCTGCAGGTTCCTACTTGGGAATGGGAAATGCTAAATTATCTGATATTTTAGAAAGATTAAAAAAGATCTATTTTAATTATATCGGTTTCGAATTTATGTCTATCAGAGAACCTGAAGTACAATCATGGATTCAAAAGAAGATTGAGCACGAATATCCGACACACGATTTTTCTCATGAGGACAAGAAACGTATCTTGAGTAAACTGAATGAGGCAGTGGTATTTGAAAACTTCCTTCACACTAAATTTGTTGGACAGAAACGTTTTTCATTAGAAGGCGGAGAATCAACAATTGCAGGTCTTGATACTGCTATCTTTACCGGTGCAGATTTAGGCGTAGAAGAAGTTGTTATCGGTATGGCTCACCGTGGTCGATTGAACGTTTTAACGAACATCATGGGTAAAACTTATGATGAGGTATTTAACGAGTTCGAAGGTCAAGCGGTGCCAGACGAAACAATGGGAGACGGTGATGTGAAGTATCACTTAGGTTTCTCATCTCAAATTGAAACTCACAATGGTAAAAAAGTTCGTTTAGATCTATCTCCAAACCCTTCACACTTAGAAGCTGTTGATCCAGTTGTTTTAGGTGTAGTAAGAGCTAAAGTAGATTCTATTTACGAAAAAGATTCGAAAAGAATCTTACCAATTTTGATACACGGTGATGCAGCAATCGCAGGTCAAGGTATAGTTTATGAAACTGTACAAATGTCTAACCTTGCTGGTTATGATGTAGGTGGTACTATCCACTTTGTAATTAATAACCAAGTAGGTTTTACGACTGACTTTGACGATGCTCGTTCATCAATTTATTGTACAGACGTTTCTCAGTTAATCGAATCTCCAGTACTTCATGTAAATGGTGATCATCCTGAGGAAGTAGCATATGCTATGAAATTAGCTGTTGAATTCCGTCAGCGTTACAATAGAGATATTTTTGTTGATATGGTTTGTTACCGTCGTCACGGTCATAATGAATCAGATGAACCAAAATTCACTCAGCCTAAGCTTTATAATATTATTGCTAAGCATCAAAACCCTCGTGAAATCTATATCAAGAAATTGGTAGAGAAAGGCGAAGTAAATGCTCAATTAGCAAAACAAATGGACAAAGAATTCCGTCGTCTTCTTCAAGATCGTTTGAATGATGTACGTCAGAATCCACTTCCATATAGACCTCAAGAATTAGAAATTCAATGGAAACAATTGAAGAGAGGTCAAGATGAAGATTTTGATCAATCGCCTGATACTTCTATTTCTACAACTACAGTAGAAGCAGTAGGTCATGCATTGACTTCTGTTCCAGAAGGATTTAAGCCGTTAAAACAAATTGATAAATTAATTGCAGAAAGAAAGGAAATGTTCTTCGATAAGAAGGAGTTTAACTGGGCTGCTGCAGAGTTAATGGCTTACGGTTCAATTTTATTAGACAATAAGATTGTTCGTATTTCTGGTCAAGATGTTCAAAGAGGTACATTCTCACACCGTCACGCTGTATTAAATGATGCGGAGACGAATGAGAAATATAGTTCTCTAGCCAATATTGGTAAACTACAAGGACCTTTCTATATCTATAACTCTTTACTTTCTGAGTATGGTGTTCTAGGATTTGAGTATGGTTATGCAATGGCAAACCCTAATGCATTAACTATTTGGGAAGCACAATTTGGTGATTTCTCTAATGGTGCTCAAACAATGATTGATCAGTTCATTACTTCAGGTGAAAGTAAGTGGGGTAGGTCAAATGGTTTGGTGATGTTATTACCACACGGTTACGAAGGTCAAGGTCCTGAGCACTCAAACGCTCGTCCTGAAAGGTACCTTCAGTTAGCTGCTGAATACAATATTGTATTGGGTAATTTTACTACTCCAGCCAACTTCTTCCACGCTATTAGAAGACAGTTAACTTGGGACTTTAGAAAGCCATTAATTGTGATGACTCCGAAGTCTATGCTTCGTCATCCTAAGTGTGTTTCTCCTGTAGAAGACTTTACAAATGGAAAATTTGAGGAAGTTTATGATGATGCTTCAATAAAAGATCCTAAAAAAGTAGAGAAAGTATTACTTTGCACAGGGAAAATCTATTATGACTTACTTGAGAAGCAAGAAAAGGAAAATAGACAGGATGTGGCTATTGTTCGTGTAGAGCAATTACACCCATTCCCAGAAAAGAAAGTGAACGATATTCTTACAAAATATTCGAAGCATAAGGCATTGAAGTGGGTTCAAGAAGAACCTGTGAATATGGGTTATTGGACGTATATTTTGAGAGCATATAGAAATGAAGAGCAATTGATTAAAATGAGATTAGTTTCTCGTAAACCAAGTGCTTCACCTGCAACTGGATTCCCTAGAATACATAAAAGGGAGACAGACAGAATTGTTTCTGCAGCTTTCGAATAAGAAAGAAACCATAATAAAAGAATTTGATCATGAACATTATCAAAGAAATAGCATTTGACTCTTCGGAGTACCTTTTATCAGTAGAATTACGTGATGAGGTTTTAAGAAAACCCCTAGGGTTGGAATTTTCTAAAGAGGAGTTGTCTGAAGAGTTTGATAGTCATCATTTTGTGGCTATGAACGATGAAGATGAGGTGGTTGCTTGCCTTGTATTAAAACCAATTTCTCCTCAAGAAGTTAAAATGCGTCAAGTAGCGGTAAAAGAAAACCAAAGAGGTAAAAATCTAGGTTCTTTGATGGTGCAGTTCTCAGAAGTTTTTGCTTTAGACAATGGATACGACGAAATCGTTGTTCATGCTAGAGAAGTGGCAAAAACATTCTACGAAAAGTTAGAATACTCTGTAGAGGGAGATCAATTTGAAGAAGTGGGGATACCTCACTTCAAATTTCGAAAAAAATTAGTTTAGAACTATCGTGGTGAAGGGAAACCTTCACCACCAAAAATAAAATAACTATGAGCTTACAAATGACCGTTCCAGCTGTCGGTGAGTCGATCACTGAAGTAACTGTTGCAAAATGGTTAGTGGAAAATGGCGATACTGTTGAATTAGATGATGTACTTTGTGAACTAGAATCTGATAAAGCAACTTTTGAATTAGTAGCTGAAGCAGATGGAGTAATCCAAATTGCAGATACTGCTACTGAAGATGCCGTTCTAGAAATTGGTGCTCTTCTTTGTACTATTGAAGAAGGTGAAGGTGCTCCAAAAGCATCAGCTGAAGCAGCTTCTGAAGCTACAGCTTCTTCTTCAGAAGGACCTAAGTCTACAGGTGAGGTAATGGATATGGTTGTACCTACGGTAGGTGAATCAATCTCTGAAGTTACTATTGCAACATGGGCTAAAGAAGATGGCGATTTCGTTGAATTAGATGATCTACTTTGTGAAATCGAATCGGATAAAGCGACATTTGAATTGACAGCAGAAGGACAAGGGATTTTAAGAGTAATTGCTCAAGAGGGAGATACTTTAGAAATCGGTGCTCCAATTTGTAAGATAGAAATTATGGAAGGCGATGCACCTTCTGAGGCGGCATCATCTGAAGCACCTCAAGCAACTGCATCTGCACCTACTGCTGTATCAGGTAATGATACTTATGCAACAGGTCACGCTTCTCCAGCAGCGGCAAAAATCTTAGCTGAAAAAGGAATTGATCCTTCTACAGTAAAAGGTACAGGTGTTGATGGGAGAATCACTAAAGAAGATGCTGAAAAAGCACAAAAAGCTGCTCCTGCTCCTAAAAAGGCAGCTCCTTCTAAAGAGGCTACTCCGGCAGCTGCTCCAGCAGCAGCAGGCGAAAGATCTCAAAGAAGAGAGAGAATGACAGCACTTCGTAAAACTGTTTCTCGTCGTTTAGTTTCTGTGAAGAACGAAACAGCTATGCTGACTACTTTTAATGAGGTAGACATGAAGCCTGTAATGGATCTTCGTAAGAAATATAAAGAGATGTTTAAAGATAAGCACGAAATCGGATTAGGTTTCATGTCATTCTTTACAAAAGCAGTAACGGTAGCTTTAAAAGAGTGGCCTGCTGTAAACGCATTTATCGATGGTAACGAGTTAGTATATAACGAATACTGTGATGTCTCTATTGCTGTATCTGCTCCTAAAGGTTTAGTAGTTCCTGTCATTAGAAATGCAGAAACTTTAAGCTTAGCAAATATCGAAAAAGAGGTAAGACGTTTGGCTTTAAAAGCAAGAGATAATAAGTTGACTATTCCAGAAATGGAAGGCGGTACTTTTACAATCACTAACGGTGGTGTATTTGGTTCTATGTTATCAACTCCTATTATTAACGCTCCACAATCAGCTATCCTAGGAATGCACAACATTGTTGAGCGCCCTGTTGCTATTAACGGAGAGGTTCAAATTCGTCCAATAATGTATGTGGCTTTATCATATGACCATAGAATTATTGACGGTAGAGAATCTGTAAGCTTCTTGAAAAGAGTGAAAGAGTTACTAGAAGATCCAATTAGATTATTATTGGATGTTTAATCAATAAGCATAATTCAAGGACTACAATACGTTGTAGTCCTTTCTTAAATTTTACATAACAAACACATAGAATCTTTTTAGCTTACTACTTAGATTCTCAGAAAAAACACCTGATTAAGGAAACTTATGATATACGACTTAACAGTTATCGGTTCTGGTCCTGGAGGATATATTGCAGCTATTAGAGCCTCACAATTAGGAATGAAAGTAGCTTTAATTGAAAAATATTCTACTTTAGGCGGAACTTGTTTAAATGTTGGATGTATTCCATCAAAAGCATTACTTGATTCTTCAGAATTATATCATCAAGCAATTCATCGCTTTGCTGATCATGGTCTTGAAGTAGAAACTCCAAAGATCGATTTTGGTAAAATGATCGCTAGAAAAGGAGAGGTAGTGAAACAGACTACAGATGGTATCGGCTTTTTGATGAAAAAAAATAATATTGATGTTTACCAAGGTTTTGGTTCTTTTGTTGACAAGAGCACAATTAAAATCGATGGTGAAGAATCAAAAGTAATTAACTCTAAGAAGACAATTATTGCTACAGGTTCTAAGCCAGTAATGTTGCCTTTTATCGAATTTGATAAGAAAAGAGTAATTACTTCTACAGAAGCTTTAGAATTAAAAGAAATTCCAAAACACCTAATCGTCATTGGTGGTGGTGTAATTGGTCTTGAGTTAGGTTCTGTATATGCTCGTTTAGGTGCTGATGTAACAGTAGTTGAATATGCTGATGCTCTTATCCCAACTATGGATGTAGCGATGGGCAAAGAGATGCAAAGAGTATTAAAGAAAGAAGGATTTAAATTCAACTTGAAAACTAAAGTAGAGTCAGTAAAAGTTGAAGGAGAAGAGGTTGTTGTAAAAGCAACTGATAAAAAAGGAAAAGAAGTAGAAATTAAAGGAGATTACTGCTTAGTTTCTATTGGTCGTAAACCTTATACTGATAAACTTAAATTTGAGGAAATCGGTGGTAAGTTAGATGATAAAGGAAGAATTGAAGTAAATGAAAACCTTGAGACTTCTGTAGAAGGTGTTTATGCTATCGGTGATGTGATCAAAGGAGCAATGTTAGCACATAAAGCAGAAGAAGAAGGTGTTTTTGTTGCTGAACATATCAACGGTCAAAAACCACATATCAATTATAAATTGATTCCTGGTGTTGTTTACACTTGGCCAGAAGTAGCTTCTGTTGGATATACTGAACAAGAGTTGAAAGAATCAAAAAGAGCATTCAAAGCAGGTTCTTTCCCATTCAGAGCTTCAGGTAGAGCAAGAGCATCAATGGATATTGATGGTCTAGTAAAAGTTCTAGCTGATAAGGAAACAGATGAGATTTTAGGTATGCATATTATTGGCCCTAGAGCTGCCGATATGATATCTGAAGGTGTTGTGGCAATGGAATATAGAGCATCTGCTGAAGATATCTCTAGAATGTCACATGCTCACCCAACGTATTCTGAAGCAATTAAAGAAGCTTGTTTAGCTGCAACAGGAGACAGAGCATTGAATATGTAATCGAAAAATTATATATAGATTGAGGTCACCATAATGGTGGCCTTTTTTTTGTTTTAATCTTCAGCAAATGTTGTTAGAACTACCCATCAACTTATTGAAATTAGAAAGCCTCTCTACAATAGAAGAGGCATTTTTTTTACTTTAAATCCTACAATCGCTTTATTAAACCGACATATATCAGTCTTAAATAAATAGTACCGTTAGTCTTCTAGTTTGTAGCATCATTTCAAAATTGTCTAAAGTAGGAGTAGTATTCACTTCAAGTGCTTGTTTTAACTATATGGATGTAACATTGTTGTTGTGAAAATTATCAAAGTTGTTTTAAAAATTATTAATCACCCTAATCTTCCAACTTTAATGAATAGTTTTGATTTAAAACGCATTAAAAATGACCTAAAAACACAAAAATAGGTCAAATACAATTTAAAATATATGAAATAGGTCAAAAGCATTACGATGTATTGATAGCAGTTGACTTGAGGAGGGTAAATAATAAGTTGAATTGTTAAAAGTTTGAAACAGTGTTCAAATTTTTTTTAGACATCAACTCATTTTTTGAATAAAGAGGGTAAACCCATCATATGATCTAACAAGAAACGAGGAGTAGAATGATCAATGAGAGGTGAGATTACTTGCATTAATAAATTTTTAAATAAGCTAAAATCAAATGAAGATTACGAAAAGAACTATCGCATTGTTATGTTTCCTATCATTTTGTGTACATGCACAAGAAGATGAAGAGGAGAATAATAAGAAAAAAAGCCAAGAAGTGAAGCAAGGGCAGTTGTACATGGCTCCTTTACCAGTTTTGGCGTCCAATCCAGCTTTTGGTTTCATTTATGGATTTGCAGCTTCAGGAGGTATGTATCTTGGAGATCCAAAAACAACAAAGATGTCAAATGCTATGCTATCTGCTACACATACCACTCAAAAACAATTAATGTTTACCATCAAGTCTAATACATACTCAGCAAATAATGAGTGGTTTTTTCAAGGGGATTGGCGTCTATTTTTCTCTTCTCAACCTACTTTTGGGTTAGGAACAGGGCCTCAATCTGATATTTTAGTAAACAGTGATGGTAATTTTCAACTTGGGGATTATAAGGATGGAGTCAATGAAGGAGAGCTGATGGAGTTTGACTTGATAAGGTTTCATCAAACAGCATTAAAACAAATTAAGCCCAATATCTATCTAGGTTTGGGATATCATTTAGATATGTACTCTAATATTAAAGATCAGATGTTAGATTTAGACAGTGATCCTCCAGTCATTACAAACCATTATGCATACAGTCAAAAACATGGGTTTGATCATGAAGGATATACCACCTCAGGTGTCTCATTTAATGCAGTGTACGATAGTAGAGATAATGTAGCCAATCCATATAAAGGTAGGTTTGTAAATGCACAGTTTAAATATATGCCCACTTGGATGGGAAGTGATCAATCAGCAAGTACATTATGGTTAGAATATAGAGATTATTTCAGCCTTTCTAAAAAGAACCCGAGGAATATTTTAGCGATATGGTCTTATGGTAATTTCCATACTTCTGGTAATTTACCTTATATGGCATTGCCTTCTATAGGATGGGATCAGATGGGAAGATCAGGCAGAGCCTTTCCACAAGGTAGGTTTAGAGGAAACGATATGTTTTATACTGAGGTAGAATGGAGAATTCCTGTACCTATTATAGAACGTAACAAAGACTTGTTCGGAGCCGTTGTTTTTGCCAACTGTACCACAGTGTCGTCTCATGATTTAAAAGTGAAATTATTTGAACATCTAAAGGCAGCGGCTGGTGTAGGTGTTAGGGTAATGATTAATAAGAAATCAAGAACCAATCTAGCACTTGATTATGGTTGGGGATCTGATGGTGCCGGAGCTTTTTACCTAAATCTTAATGAGTATTTTTAACTAAAGCAAAAACCTCCTGATAACTTAGCTACCAGGAGGTTTTTAATTATATTTTTTTAGTATAAGTCATGATATTGGTCAATAGGTGTCATGTATTTAATTAGTGATCATTCAGGTGAAACCTATTACCTATTATTTATTACTTATTTTAACTCAATCCAAACGGCTTTTCACATTCTAAAATGAAATGCATTCCCAAAGGAGCGATTCTCATCTCTTCCCCAGAGTTAGAAATTTCGATAAGACGTTTCATCAATAAGTTTTCAAGTATTATTTCAATATCAATTCCAGAGCAATCTAATGTTTGAAGAGCCCATTGTTCAATACCTTTAATTTTGATCCAAATTCTTGAAGTTTCGTACTCAATAAAGGAGATTTTTTTAAGGTAATGGAGAATTTCTACTTCTTCTAAAGAGGCATCTCTTAGTATTTTAACTAAAGTAAGATGTTGTTTGCACGGATTTTTATAAGTGACGGCGTTAGAAAAAAGGATAGCCCATCTTTGTTGTTGTTTAGGTAAGCTTTCTAAACCACTATCAGTGATAAAAGCGTATATGGTTTTAAGAGGGATTTTTCTAACGGTAATATTTTTCTCGATTAAAAACTTTCTCGCCATACTGATAATGGTATGAGAGTTTAACTGTTGCCAATTATCAAAGCTGATGTTATTAACCTCTGTTGTGTCTGCTATATGTTCTAAAAAACTGTAATTATCTTGAATGCTCATTAGTAATGATTAGTTTCAATCATTTTCTGACAATAAGTTGTGCCAGTTATCTTCTTTTGAACAAATATAATCAGAGATTTTTAAAATGGCGATAGCATCAGAACATAATCCAAAAGGAGATACCCATCTGTTTTGATCATGTTTGAAAATCATAGGGTGAAAAAGGTACATTTTTTTCTTTTCATCCCAAAGAGGCATCACCATCCATTGAGAATCTTCTTTTCTTAAAGAAATCCATTTGTAGTTTGGATGTCTTGCTGCATTGCCTAAAGTTTCCACCACATCAAATTCGATATTAGATCCTTTAAGTATAGCAAGGAAATTATCTAATGCAGTAGTTAAACGAACATCAATAAGTTGTAGGTGTGCAAAATAAGCACCTATAAATAAGGCAATATCCTCTGGGTTGTTTGTTTTTAAAGATTCGGGTAAACCAGAGTCAAATTTAAATAAATGAGGTTTTACCAAGAATGTGTCTTCATCCGGTAAATAGATGATGATCATTTGATGGTAACTACCAATAGGGTAAGATGCATAAATAGGGGCTTCAACAGCTTGAGTAAACTCAAACATATCATGCCACATACTAGAAAAGAAGTTTTGTTCTTCAGCAACTTTACCTTTTACAATACATAAGTTATTTACTTCTTCAATAATGTGATTTATTGAATGTAAGGTTTTGTATCTTTTAGTTGACTTTAAATCAATATTATCCCATGTTAACCATTCATTGTTCCAATCAAAGAATTCTACATTAGGTAGCCTTAATTTGTAATCAAAGCATGATGGCATGTCTAAAGTGTATCCAGGATAATAAAACTCCATTTGCTGCTCTTGAGCCCATTCAATTTCAAAAAGCATAGAAATATAGCCTAAACCGTATTCCTTAAAATCTTTGTCGTAAATGGCCATTAAACTGGATAATGCTTTATCTCCAACGTCAAAGAAACTTGCTGCAGCTAATTGATTGTCTAAATAAAAACTTACTTGGTAGGTGTCAAATGGAATAAGAGGTAAGTCTTGATCAGAATCCACTCCAAAGTAGTGTAGAAGGGATTTTTCTTCCTCGTCAAATCTTTCTTTACGGTAGTCGGTAAATAATTTCTTGTGTGCTTCAGTTAAATTTAATGGTTCAATGACAACATTAAATTTGTTTTTTATTTGTCTGATTTTCTTACGAGAAGACTTTGATAGCATATTTTCTTGCATACGACAACGCAATGGTAGTACTCCTTGCATCTTGTCGTCAAAGTACATCATTTCGTAAGAAGCCATATTTAAAGAATGCCTGAAGTATCCTTTGGCTAATAGTTGGTCGATTTCAACTGGCGTGAGTTTCTTTTCTTGAGACGAAACAATACCAAATGCTAGATCATAATACATTGTAAGAAAATAACTAGAAACACACTTTAATTGTTCCCCCTGTTTGTAAGTATTAAGCCTGAAATGTAAGGTTTAGTAAACCGAAAACGTAAAAAGGAGGTGATATCTCACCTCCTTAATTTATTATTGATTCCATTCAGATGGATTCACTCTCCAAGATTTTAAAGATTCTACATCAGAAGACTGAATGTAGTCTTGTTCCAATGCTAACTCAAGCATTGCATCATAATTAGAAAGAGTCACTAATGGAATACCAGCCTCTTTAAAATTATTGACTGATAAATCAAAACCATAAGTGAAAATGGCAGCCATACCTAGTACTTCAATACCAGCTTCTTTTAGCGCATCTGCAGCTTTTAATGATGAACCTCCTGTTGAAATTAGGTCTTCAATAACTACCACTTTTGCTCCAGCCTTTAATTCACCTTCAATCATGTTAGTCATTCCATGTCCTTTTGGCTTTGATCTAACATAGGCGAAAGGAATACCCAAAGCGTCAGCAATTAATGCTCCTTGAGGAATACCTGCTGTAGCAACACCAACAATAGCATCAACATCTGCAAATTGCTCTTGTATTTTAGAACTTAAAGCATGCTTGATGTAGGTTCTTGCGTGAGGGTGTGACAACGAAAGTCTGTTGTCGCAGTAGATTGGCGATTTCCATCCAGATGCCCAAGTGAAAGGATCATTGGGACGGATTTTAATAGCATTGATCTCTAATAACAAAGAAGCGACCTTTTTTGCAATAGTATTTTCCATTGTTGTTGCTGATGTATTTGTTTAGTTTAAAGAGAAATTCTCTTTATTTTATTCTTTTGCAAAAATAAGATACAATTTGATAAAATAAATTTTGATATTTGATTTATGATAAAATAATTGTCAATTAATGGTTCATGAAGGCGGGCTTTCAACAAATACTTAAAAAATTTTGGGGTTATGAGAAATTCAGACCTCTACAAGAAGAGATTATAACAAGTGCATTTACAGGGGTTGATACACTTGCTTTATTGCCTACAGGTGGTGGAAAATCAATATGTTTCCAAGTGCCGGGTATCGCAAGAAAAGGAGTGTGTATTGTGATTACTCCATTAATCTCTTTAATGAAAGACCAAGTACACCAATTAAATGATAGAGGGATACCTGCAAAGGCACTTTATTCTGGTTTATCCATCAAGGAAATAGATACCTTGTTGGAAAACTGTGTAAATGGCCGAGTAAAATTTTTATATGTATCACCAGAAAGAATCAGAACGAGAATTTTTATCGAACGATTAAAAAGGATGTCTGTTGGATTAATGGTGATCGATGAAGCACATTGTATTTCTCAATGGGGCCATGATTTTAGACCTCAATATTTAAAAATAGGTGAGCTTCGAGAATTAATTCCTGATACCCCAGTGATTGCAGTTACTGCTACAGCCACCAAAGAAACCCAAAAGGAAATTGTAGAGCGACTGTTATTTAAAGAAAATCATGCGGTTTTTAAAGGTAGTTTTAGCCGTCCTAATTTGTCTTTTTCTGTAAGTAAGGAAATAGATACCACCCAAAAGATGTTGAAGATTCTTAATTCTGTGGAGGGTAGTTCTATTGTGTATACTCGTACTAGAAAGATGACCAAGGATATTGCTAGTCTTCTGCTTAGTTATAACATCAATGCAGAATATTATCATGGTGGTTTGATGCCTGAACAGAGAAGCCTAAGACAGGAGTCTTGGATCAAAGATCATGTTAGAGTAATGGTGGCTACCAACGCTTTTGGAATGGGGATAGACAAACCTAATGTGCGTACAGTAATTAACATTGGGGCTCCAGAAAGTATTGAAGCCTATTATCAAGAAGCAGGAAGAGGAGGTAGAGATGGTGAAAAGTCGTATGCTATTTTATTAGTGAAGCAAGATGCAAAGCAGAAACTTTTAGAATGGGTAGAACAACGTCATCCGGATATTAAATTCATTAGAAAAGTATATCAAAACCTGGGTAATTTGTTCCGTTTAGCGGTAGGCAGCGGAGAGATGAGCTCTTTCGATTTTTATATCAAACCTTTTATAAAAAAGTATGAGTTGCCAGCCCAAGAAACTTATTATGCTTTAAAAAGGATGGAGGAACACGGTATTCTTTTATTTAATGAAAGCGTATTTCATGATCCAACTTTAATAATAAAATCTACTCCCGACAATTTATACGATTATCTATTAAGACACCCTCATCATGAATTACTGATGAAAGGTATTCTAAGAATGTACGGAGGGGAGTTATACAATAGCTTTGTTCGAATCGATGAAAAGGACATTGCGATGCAAAATGGGATTCCTTTAGATCGTGTGACTTTCTATTTACAAGAGCTACACAATTTGGAGATTGTTGATTATAAACCAAAAAGAGAACGACCGCAAGTAACGTACTTAATGCCTAGGCATTTGCCTGAACGCTTACCTATTGATCGAAAATTGTATGCTCTAAGAAAACAGCAGGATTTTAAAAGAGCTAAAGCGATGATTCACTTTGTACAGAACACTACAAGATGTAGAAGTATCATGCTTAGAGAGTATTTCGGTGATTTTGATGGAGATAATTGTGGCGTTTGTGATGTGTGCATTCATCATAAAAAAGCAAAGTCTTTTAAAGAAAAGCCCATCAATTATAGTGATGAGATCTTAATGGTGATTAAAAAACAACCCATGTCTGTGCATGAACTAGAAAGTGAAATTTCTCCTTTGAATTTGGACTATTTTGGCAAAAGTCTCACCAAGCTTTTTGATGAAAAAGTAGTGCATTGGAATCAAGATAAAAAAATAGCAATTGCATAAAAAAAAGAAAACACCTACAAGCGTAAGTGTTCTCTCCTCGACAATTTCATTAACTACAACAATCTTTCTACTTATACTAACGAACAAGTGTTAATCAGGTTTCAAAAAATTGCAATAAATTTAAATTTATTTGTTAATGACCGCCTTGTTGATACTTTTAACTAATGCTGGGCCTTCGTAAATAAAGCCTGTATATACTTGTACAAGTTTAGCACCTGCATCCAGTTTTTCTAGTGCGTCTTCGGCCGTATGAATACCACCTACGCCTATAATATCTAAAGTTTTACCAGATTTCTCGAAAAGGTATTTTATAACTTCTGTAGATCTATCAGTAACAGGTTTTCCAGAAAGGCCTCCCATTCCGATTTCCTCTACTCTTGTTTTTGGAGTCGTTAAACCATCTCTACTAATTGTAGTATTCGTAGCTATCACTCCATCAATTTTAGTCTCTTGAACTACCTCTAAAATATCATCTAATTGCTCATTTGTTAAGTCTGGAGCAATCTTTAAAAGGATAGGTTTAGGATTGGATTTTTGAGAGTTTAAATCCTTTAGTGTTCCTAGTAATTCTTTTAAAGGTTCTTTGTCTTGTAGCGCCCTTAAGTTAGGAGTATTAGGAGATGAAATGTTTACAGTGAAGTAGTCTACGTGATCAAATAATGCATTAAACCCTTTTGTATAATCGTCAACGGCATTCTCATTGGGAGTTACTTTGTTCTTACCAATATTACCGCCAACAATGACATTAGATTTTCTGTTTTTAAGACGTTCAACAGCAGCGTCAACACCTTCATTATTAAATCCCATTCTATTGATCAAACCTTGATCACTTGGTAATCTAAAAATTCTAGGCTTTTCGTTACCTGGTTGTGAAACAGGAGTAAGTGTACCGATCTCAATAAAGCCAAAACCAAAGTTGGCAAATTCGTCGATCATCTTTGCATCTTTATCAAAGCCTGCCGCTAAACCTACTGGAGAGGGGAATTTAATACCAAATACTTCTCTCTCTAATTTTGGATCGTTTACCTTGTATATTCCTCTTGCAATTGCTTTAGCAAAAGGAAGTGAAAACATTGTTTTTAGATAACGAACAGCAAAATGGTGGATTTTCTCAGGATCTACCTGAAATAAGAAAGGTCTGACTACGGATTTGTAAAAGCTCATGTTGAGTTGCCTGTTAGAAATTAAATTTGACCTATGGTCTAAATAAACTGCACAAAAGTAGTGGAAATTTTTATTGTTAAAAAGCCTTTAGGGAATGTATTTATTTTAGGGGTGTTAATAAACGCCTTTTTTAGAGATGATTCATCCTTCGCTTCAGGCGAACTTTCGCCTAAACATTAATTAAACAATGAACATCAAAAAGACTTTTAATGAACAAATCATTTTCCGACATTTGTATGAATTTTTAATTTTAAATCAAAAGCGTAATACTTTGAAATTACCTGAAATAAATTTAGACGATTATCAATACGAGTTGCCCAATGAGAGGATTGCGGCACATCCAGCTAATCCACGTGATTCATCAAAATTAATGATGTACAAAGAAGGGGAGATTGAACACAAGGTGTTTAAAGAGATCACTAATGAATTGAATAGCGACTACACTTTATTTTTCAATAATACCAAAGTATTGCCGGCTCGTTTGTATTTTAAAAAACCAACGGGAGCACAAATCGAAGTATTTTTACTTAATCCTATTGCACCCACTAGAGATATTTCTGCAGCTATGCTAGAGAAATCGGGTACAATTTGGGAGTGTGCGATTGGTAATTTTAAGCGTTGGAAAGAAGATAAATTAGAAGCGGCAGTTCAAACAGAGAAAGGGATTGTGAAATTGACTGTTTCTCACGAAGACAGAGATAAACGTTTTGTAAAGTTCGAATGGGAAGAGGAAAGCCTGAACTTTGTGGACATTATTTCTGCGGCAGGGAACACTCCTTTACCTCCTTATATCAAAAGAACTGCGACTGAAGATGATAAAGAAACCTATCAGACAGTTTATTCTAAAAACGAAGGAGCAGTAGCAGCACCAACAGCTGGGCTTCACTTTACAAATGAAGTTCTTGATATATTAAAAAATCAAGGGGTCGATGAACAAGAAGTAACACTACACGTGAGTGCAGGAACTTTTAAGCCAATTACAGCCGATAAAGTAACCGATCATGAAATGCATAATGAGCAGATCATTATCACTAAAGAAAATGTAAAAGCTTTAATTAATGCCCATAAAGTAGCTTGTGTGGGAACTACATCAATGAGAACTTTAGAATCTTCTTATTGGTACGGTGTTCGTCTTCTTTTGGATAATAACACTACATTCGATATTCATAAATTAGAAGCTTATGAAAGAATGGAAAGTGGAGCTACATTGCCCACAAGACAAGAAAGTTTTTCAGCCATCTTAAAGTATATGGAAGAAAATAACTTAGATAATATACATGGAGAAACCTCTATCTTTATTATGCCGGGTTATCAATTCCAAGTGATCGATACTTTAGTGACCAATTTTCATTTGCCATCGACAACATTAGTTTTATTGATTGCCGCATTTATTGGTGAAGATTGGAGAAAAGTATACCAAGCAGCTTTAGATAACGATTACCGTTTCCTAAGTTATGGAGATTCCTCTATCTTGTTTAGAAAGTAAGCCACTATCCCTATGAATACGTCTAAATTTCCTAATAGAATTGTTTGCCTAACAGATGAAGTAACAGAATGGCTTTATATGTTGGGAGAGTCACATAGAATTGTGGGTATTTCTGCTTTTGCTGAACGACCTGAAGAAGCAAAAAAAGAAAAACCAATGGTTTGTGGTTTTACAGGAGCAAACTATAAAAAAATTTTAGAACAAAAGCCTGATATGGTTATCGGGTTTTCTGATTTACAAGCTGATATTGCAGCTCGTTTAATCAAAGAGGGAATTCCTACTTTAATAACTAACCAAAGATCGGTAGAAGAAATTATCAATACCTTGGAAATGATAGCAAGGATGATAGGTGTTGAACATAAAGCTCAAGTATTTCTTGATAAAATGAGAAGTATGGTACGCAGTGCTCAATTAAAAACACAACATATTAAGGTAAGGCCAAAAGTATATTTTGAAGAATGGAACTCGCCTTTAATAACAGGTATTAAATGGGTGTCTGAATTGATTGAACTAGCAGGAGGGGAAGATGTCTTTTCCGAACTGAGTGTATATCAATCTGCCCAAGAAAGAGTACTTTTTGATTTCAATCAAGTAGTTGATAAAGCACCAGAAATAGGTTTGTTTTGTTGGTGTGGAAGAAAGTTTGATGAACAAGATCTGTTGAATAGAAATAATATCGATCAGGTTCCTTTCATTAAGACAAAAGATTATCAAGAAGTTGATCCATTATTTATGCTTCAACCCGGACCAGCAGCCATTCTAGAGGGATTGCCCTTCCTAGAAAGGATCATTGAAAATTACAATAACAAAAAATAAGACGTATATTGATATACGCCTGAAAACGAAAAAATAAATAATAATGAGTATCATTTATCCACAGCAAGACGCATCTCATCTTAACGATAAGGATCCCGAACAAATTCGAATTCATTCCATTGAAACTTTTGGAACTCATGACGGACCTGGTATTCGTTTTATTGTCTTTGTACAAGGTTGTCAGTTTAGATGTTTATACTGTCATAACCCCGATACATTTGATGTAAAAGGAGGGAAGTTCGTAACATTAGAAGAAATAGAAAAGAGAGTATTACGCCAACGTCCTTATTTTGGAGACGAAGGAGGAATTACAATTTCTGGTGGAGAACCATTATTGCATAGAACTAAAATCTTAACGTTATTCAAAAGACTTAAAGAAAAAGGCATTCATACTTGCTTGGATTCTAATGGTCGTTTAGTGAATAAACAAGTAGAAGAACTACTAGAATATACAGACCTATTGATGCTAGATGTAAAGCACATCAACGATGATTGGCATCATAAGTTAACTACTGTCTCTAATGTGCCTACTTTAAAGTTAGCAGAGATGAGAGAGAAACAAGGAAAGCCAATGTGGCTTAGGTATGTATTAGTGCCGGGTTGGTCAGATCAAGAAGAATATCTACACGAGCTGGGGCAGCGTTTCAAGGATTACAAAACCATTGAAAAAATTGAAATTCAGCCTTACCATAAACTAGGTGTTCACAAATGGGAGGCCATGGGAATGAAGTACGGGCTAGAAGGAGTAGAACCTCCCACGAAAGAACAAGTAGCAAAAACTGTAGAGATTTTCTCTCAGTATTTTAAAGAAGTTCACGTGAACTAGATAAATAGAAAGACCAATGATATAGTGATATGTTGTTGGTCTTTTTTTATTTAGTATTTTTTGGATTAAACTTATAAGTCAGAAGTAAACTTTTTAATTCATACTTAATGAACAAATAATAGCTTTAATAAATTTTACTCCTATAAAAGTGCATCTATCATATATTGAAATGTCGATAAGGCCACCTTTCTAGATATTTTGTAATACTTTTATAGAATAAGGTACTTTGGTTTCATTTAATTTAAACCAACTGTTCTGATTGTTAAGTGCTAGCATCACTCAGAACTCACCTTTTGATTAAGTCTTTGACTTAAAACTAGATGATAGAAAGCAAACATAAACAAAAAAGAAACACTCGCTTCTCTAACAACAAAAATTGAAACATAGCTTTTTGCCAATGATGGAAGAAGTACAATTGTTACTTATTGTAGGTGAGGCGTCTCAAAAAAGTTATTAAATAAATCAAATGTTGAAACATAAGAATAAAATAATGATAAAGTTTAGTTACACATATAAAGTAGTATACTTATTCCTATTATTTTCTTGTTCAGATATAGAAAAGCACTATTATTCTAATGGAGTTATTCAAGAAGAATTTAATCCCTCAACAGGAAATAAGGTTTTTTACGATACGACAGGACTTAAAATTAAAGAAATCAAAAGAATAAGTGAAAATGAAGAGCTGTTAAGAGAATATTATTCAACAGGGAATATTAAACGAATATCTGAGCTAAAAGATGATAAACTTTACGGAGAAACGTCATATTTTTGGGAAAATGGTAACTTAAAAGGTGTTGTTACTTATTATAATAATGCAATGAAAGGGGAGCTTAAAGTTTACTCAGAAAAAACACCAAATAAATTAATGTATATTGATTACTATCTACCTATAGGCTTTATAGAAGATTTAGATGATGTTTTCATATCAAGAACAATTATAGATTCTAGTGAAACAAACTTGAAAGCATTTAGTTTTATCAAAGAAAGTGTATCGATTAAAAACCCTTCTGTAGGGGATACTGCTGTTACAACATTAACTTGCTATCAAGAATCAGAAAAAGGTTTTAATTCAGTACTTTTAGGTGATTTTGATTCTCTATTTTCAATTAACAGTAATTCAAAAATTGATACTATTTGGATAAAGGAAAATACTTTATCTTTTGAACATATTTGTGTAGAAGAAGGACAAAGAATATGGAGAGTAATTTTTATGATGAAGAGCGGAAATTTTGTTCATTATTTTCCATATGAGATTAAAATGAACATTTCAGAAAACTCCAACCATTCTGAGTATTAAGACACCCCATTTTTCGAAGTGTTAAACGCAGTGTCACTCCGAACTCACTTTTTGATTAAGTCTTAGACTTAAAACATCACATTAATAAATAAGATACACTCTTTTTTCCTATTTGAGCAGTAAGGAACCACTGATTATAAATTACAATACAATGGGAAAGAGAAGTAGGAAGAGATAGGGTTTATTGATTATGTCATTTGATAAAATTCAAGAAGTGAAATTTACATATATGTAAAAATAATTGAATATAGACTTACTGGAGTTAAAGCTCTGATTTTTAGAAAATTAAAAAAAGGAAACTTTGTAAGTTTTAAACATAAATAATTAACTGGTCATGAAAATATTACTTATATTATTATCATTACAAAGCTTTTTTGATTCTTGTAAATTAGTTCTAGAGGTAGATAATTTTATCAGGCAGAATATATATAGAGATTTTAATGAAAATTTTGATTTAGAGATATGTAATGACAAAAAACATCTTAAATTAAATTATCCAAGTAAAACAATAAAGATCAATTATGAGCGATTTAATTTAAATAATAATGAAACCAACCGTATTTATTATTCCTTCCAAAATGTGACAACAAATAGAAAGAATAGTGATTATATCGTTTTTTACAGTAAGAAGGAAAATAATACTCTCATGTTGGAAGTGTTTAAAAAGAGAGCTGAATATTTAAATCTATATAATCCTTTAAGTTTATACGAGACAATTAGAAGATATAATATAGGAATTTGTTATTTGTTATTTTTTAATCAAAATAACTGCATAATAAGAATTATTACAGAACCTATAGGTTATGACTAAATATGTTATTCGATCATTATAAATATAGGGAAAATACTATTTTTTTTTTGTCTTTTATGACAGAACCTTATAACATCAAACCACAGAAGAAAAGTATATTAAGGTCAATTCAATATAACATAATATCAAAAAATAAGATACACTCTCTTTTTGCTATTATTTTTCATATTTGAGAAGCAAGGAACCACTGATCATAATTTACAATACAATGGGAAAGAGAAGCAGTAGGAAATAGGGTTTAATGATTATTGTGCTAGTTTGGGGAGATGGTTTGTGGTGGATCATTTCGCGGAGAAGAACTTAAATCACCCAAAGCATGCAAAGACAGAGTTGCAATTGTGGGAAAATTTAAAAATAATCAAAATGACTCAGTAACCGGAAAGCCAGTTACTGAAGAAACAAAAGATGCAGCTGAGATAGGAATATATTGTTTTAATTTTTCTTCTTATTTTAAATATGACTTTGATGAATAAAAAATATTTTCAATTTGTTTATTTGAGCTTCATAGTTTTGTATGTTTTGGTTCTACCAATTCTCATCATTGAATTAGGTTTTGATATTCTTTATTGTAATTTTTTGAAGCCTATTATTGGACTTTATTCTTTACTTTCAATAACAATTAATAATCGATTTATATCATTATTGATATTAGTATTAATATGTATATTCTTATATATTATTTCATTAATACTATTTATATTCTTTCGTAAGTTAAAAGAAACTTTATTTAAACACAGTTCTTGAAACACCTCTTCTACATATCATTCCTCCTTCTTCAAGGAATAGACCCCTCACTCTCAACTAAAACAGCAACAAGCTACTCTCTAACAATAACAAAGACAGCTTATTACAAACAGGAGAGATTCCACCAATTAGAACTAGTATCATTTCAAATGATTGAAGGAGTTGTTAGAGAAAAAACCAAATGGTAGAAAGGGTGTACCTGGTAAAGGTCATTTAAAAGAGATGAACTTCTTGAACAAAAGAAGTTTAAACTTAAATCATGGTTCTTTGGAATTTGAAATGAATATTTATTATAGGTTAAAACCAATTATTAGTAATGGGACAGTTAATTAATTTAGATATTAAGTTTAGTATTTTTTTTGTGCTTTTTATTTCATTTGATGGATTTTCACAAGATATAGGAATCATGGAAATTGAGAAACCATATGTCTTAGAAGTCTATAAAAACAATAAGACTTTAATGGTAATAGGAGATAGTATTAATATATTTAACTTAAATAAAAAGGATATTAAGGTTAAAAAAATATTAAATAATAATAATCTTTTTTTCTGTTTATATGATGTAATTCCTAGTGAATTAATTGAGAAAAATAGAAAATATAGTATTGGAAAAATTAAATATTATAGATTTAAGAAAAAAATTGTTTCAGTTGAAATGTATAATGAATTAAACACAAGTTTTGATGATTATTATTTTTCATATATACCATTTAAATTAAATTCTAGAAAGTTTTTTGTAATAGTTTTAGAACCTTTTTAAAAGGATTATATCATTATAAATTTTCAATTATTAATGTTCTAATTAAATCATTTCTTTTCAAGAAAAATATACCCCACTGTTCCCCGACTGTTACGAGTGTTAAGCGCTAGCGTCACTCGGAATCTGGTAATTGAATAAGTTTTCAACTTATAACATGTAATGTCTTGAAAAAACAAACATCAAAAAATGAGATACACTCTCTTCTTGCTATTGTTTTTCACATTTGAGGTATTGCAGGCACAAACCTATTCTTCACTCTCCCAACTAAAACATCAACAAGCTATTCTCCAACAAAAACAATTGGAAGACAGCTTATTGCAAATGGGAGAAGTACCACAGTTGGTGTCTTTTGTAGGAGGTATAGTAGGTGTATCAAAAGCCCATGATTTCAAGCGTGGGAAAATGATGGGAGTGACTATAAATACTCTACACAAGTAATCCAAAAGTCACCTTCAACAACTTCATCGTCCAAGAAAACCACTACTACCCATTTGGTATGAATATGGCGGGTATTGAGAAGCAAGGTGCACCTGATCATAAATTCCAATACAATGCAAAAGAGAAGCAGGAGGAAATAGGTTTTATTGATTATGGTGCTAGACATTATGATGCTAGTTTGGGGAGATGGTTTGTGGTGGATCCTTTGGCGGAAACAGATCATAGCATTTCTATAACTCCGTATCACTATACAGCAAATAATCCAATTAACTTTATTGATCCAGATGGTAGAGATTGGATTTATGCCGAAAATGGTGATTTAGTATGGGATGATCTTGTAAATAGCTAGCAAGATCTAATAGATTTAGAGATGAATAATTTGTGGTATGTAGGGAGAGAAGATTATGTATTTAGCGGTTATGATTTACATGAAGTATCTATTACTGCTAATCCTGTAGAGATGGGGGTAATTAATGCTCAAGATAAATCAGTACCTTTAGCTTATGGATTGGTTGGTTTTGCAGGAGGTGCAGCTGCGGCAAGTTATGGTTTAATAACCTTTTCTATGGCAAAAGACTTTGCAATAGATTATTCTCTTCAAAATGTTGCTAATCTTGTGACTGGGCAGGAGAAAAATGTAGATGTATTTGATGCGTCCCTTTCAATGATACCTGATAATAAGTATACCATGATACCGAAAGTAATTGCTGGTGCATTTATTAATATTAAAGAAAATGGGAGTATGAAGAAGTATAACTAACACCAGGATTAGCTGTAGATATTGAAACAGGAGTGGCTAACCAAGTTTATGAAACCATGAATGTACTTGTTCCTAAAAAGTATCAACCATTTACTTCAGGGGGAATAGATTTAATAAATAAAGCAACAGGTAATTTTATTAAAAATGAATTTAAACTTAAATAAAAAAAGTAAAGATATACTAGGTGTAACTGTTAATTTAATGACAATAATTATATTTATATATTATCAATTTTGTTCTCCTATAAGATACACAATTGGTTATGTTACAAAGGAAACATTATATTCAGGTAAGAATCCTAAACGTTATAAATATAGAATTGGTAGTGAATACTATAGTGTGGAATTTTATAGTAAAAATGTATCAAAGAAACTTATTATTGAATACCTGATAAAACATCCTGATTTAAGTTCTCCTAAAAAATTAGCTCCTGATTCATTAAGAGCTCCTGTAAATGGGGGGAGTTGGTCATATGAGGAGATTTTAGAATTGGGATTTGATATAGAAAAACCATTTACTTTATGTGATTAAGATTACAAAAAACAAACATCAAAAAATGAGATGCACTCTCTTCTTGCTATTGTTTTTCACATTAGAGGTGTTGCAGGCACAAACCTACCCCTCACTCTCACAACTAAAATAACAACAAGTAACCTTTGCAAAACCAACAATTAGAAGTCAGCATGTTGCAAATGGAAGAAGTATCATAATTGTTACTTTTTTAAGTTGAAAATCGCAGCAACAGCTTATAAAAAAATAATGTACGAAAATGAGAAGAGTAATTTATTGTAGAAAGTGCTTTGAAACAATAAAAATCAAAGAGCAATTTATTAGTAGAAAAAAGCTCTTTAATATTTATGGAGAAAATTTTTTATATAAATGTCCAAAATGTAAAAAAGAAAGTACACAAAATTTTAAAGATATTGTTTTAGTGAAAAACTTTTTTGAAAGACATTTTTTACTGCTAAATATTGTAATACTACTACTAAGTTGTTTAATAGTCTATATGACTTACGGTTTTACTGTATCTATTTTTAAAATATATATTTATATAATTACGATAATTGGTTCTTTTGGAATTGCATTTAATTATTTTTTCATGTCTATGACTTTCAAAGATTCTGAGAATGTCCGCAAAATATTAAATAATTACAAAAATAATAAAAGGTAAATCATGATTAATTTTGTACTTTATTGTGAATAAACGAGAAGAGTTTACTTCCATAGCTTAGAGTGTTAAGAGCTAACTTTAAACCAAAAAAAGGATAGTTTTCAGTTCAATTCTTGATGTGTACTTATCAAGAATTGAACTGAAAACTAAGGCAAGTTTATATCTTGGAGAATCCGATACAGGTTGGTTTTATGATAAGAATATATCTAAAAATACTACCCCTATGGTAGGTGAAATGGCAGGATCTTTATATTCAATGTTTGGAGTTTTGACAGAAATGTTAAGTCGGCCAGGCACAAGTGGTTCTAATGACGAACCAAAAAGTCAACCTCAAGGTAGTAATTCAGTAGAGAATAATACAACAACTTTAGTTAATGATCAAATACCTGCTGGGAGTGAAGTATTAGATTCTACAAAGTGGGAATATCCTAGTGGAACACAAAAAAGTATGGGAAGGCTTGTAACACCTAGCGGTGATACAACAAGATTTGAAAGAAAATTAAATTGCTAAAGAAATGAAAGTAAAAATCACTATAATAATCTTACTATTTTTTTTCTCGTGTTCTAGATCAAGAAAAGAAAAGTATAATTACATAGATCCTAATTTACGTAGTAATATTAAATTTATAAAAGAAGTAAACATTACAAAAAATAGAAAATATAGTTTCACTACTATAAGTCAATATATGAAAAATAAGCAAGTTTCATCTTGTGACATTTATCTTAATGATGAATTTGATCAAACAGAGGAGGGACTGTTTTTAGAAAATGGAGATTACATGTATGGATATAAAGTTAATGAAAAATTTAATGGTTTTATTGCCAATAAGGTTGATATCAATAATTTAAATTTTTGTTATTATTCTTCAGGTAGTTTATACATGAATTCTAAATCGTTTATTAATAATGGATTATTAAAACTTAGAGTTAATAAATATATAGATTCAAATAGGGTTGATTCTTTACATTATATTTATAATAAATCAGATTTAATTAAAATAGTAAATGGAGATAATTTGAAATATTTGTATTCAAACTATAAATATGATTCTTTTGGTAATTGGATCTTCCGTGAAGTAAAAAGATATGATAGTGATACTACTTTTACTCAATATTCTTCAAATAGATATATTAAATATTATTCTGATAATTAATAATATTTAAACATAAACCAACCTCTTTACCTTCATCTACCCCCACTGTTCGGAGGTACTGTCTTAAAAGTCAAGTAAATTCATATAATTTTTCTAAGATGACCTAAAACGTTTCGCTTCCGCGGGTTCCTCAAATTTTCTTTGCAAAATGAAATTTCGAGGCTTATAAAAATATATTTTTTATTATATTCGAAGATATAGGCAAGTTTAGTAATAAACTATGTCGTGTAGCCATTCATGCATAATGTTTGGCTACCACTTTTTTTAATACTTTTCTCTTGCCAGTTGTAGTTTTCATCGTAATATTCTTCCTTTTTCCATAGGGAAAACATTATTCTTAAAAGCCTGGCCTGTAAGGCAACATACCCTTTCATTTTAATAGCAGACCTATCTAATATTCTACCATACAAGCTTGGAAAACTTCCAACTTCATATCTTATTACATTTAAGGCAGGAAAGTGTAATGCTCTTCGAATATGAGCATTCCCTTTTTTTGTGATTTTTGTTTTTCCTACTCTCTGACCTGACTGATTTTCTTTGATATCATAACCTGCATAACTAATAAGCTGCTTAGCATTTCTTACTTGTGCAAAACCATCTGTTTCAGCAGCTACAACTGCAGCTGTTTTCTCTCCAACTCCTTTTATAGAGGTTAAATATTCTATTTTTTGTCTTAAAACAGGATCTATATCAATACATTTAGATATCATCTTTTCTGCATTTAGAATCTGTTTGTCAATTTCTTTCATTGTTTTTTTAATACTCCTTGTTACTTCTTTAGAAGAGTAAATAGAAGTATTTGCTTGCTCAAGTTGTCCTCGTAAAGCATTTTTAATTGACTGTAGATCTTCGAGGTGTCTTGTTATTGATCGTAATTCATATAATTGTTTTGAAATAGGAGCCCATATAGTTAAAGGTTGAGTTGCTCCCATTACAGCCAGTCCTTTGGCGTCGATTTTATCATTTTTGGATTTATTTCCGATACTTTGAAAATAAGCTTTTGCTCTGTTCGCTAATACAATATGAACTATTTGATCTCTTTCATATAAAAACCAAGCAAGTTGCTCATGATAAACACCTGTTGCTTCCATGGTAAAACTAATTGGAAGCTCTTCTTTTTTGTGTTTATCAACCCATTTGATAAAAAGATTAAATCCC
>NZ_JRYR02000001.1:1295488-1295870 GCF_000807855.2 Flammeovirga pacifica | reverse complement strand
TCTTTCATTGTTTTTTTAATACTCCTTGTTACTTCTTTAGAAGAGTAAATAGAAGTATTTGCTTGCTCAAGTTGTCCTCGTAAAGCATTTTTAATTGACTGTAGATCTTCGAGGTGTCTTGTTATTGATCGTAATTCATATAATTGTTTTGAAATAGGAGCCCATATAGTTAAAGGTTGAGTTGCTCCCATTACAGCCAGTCCTTTGGCGTCGATTTTATCATTTTTGGATTTATTTCCGATACTTTGAAAATAAGCTTTTGCTCTGTTTGCTAACACGATATGAACCATTTGATTTCTCTCATATAAAAACCAAGCAAGTTGCTCATGATAAACACCTATTGCCTCCATGGTAAAACTAATTGGAAGCTCTTTTGTGTTTA
>NZ_JRYR02000001.1:780564-1295478 GCF_000807855.2 Flammeovirga pacifica | reverse complement strand
ATTTTGAAATATCAATACCAACACTGTACTTTTGATTCATAGTTTTATTGTTTTGGATTGAAGAAAATTTGGATTCTCTTTTATCGCTTTTACTCATAAAATACAGGATAGATATACAATGAAACTTCCTTGGGTACTGTTCTAGCTCGAAAAGAGAAACAAGAAAGTCAATTCCTCCGAAACGATATTATTAGTACTTTATTTCTAATATATCTAGTGTTAAAGCAATACTTTTCTTGTCCCAAATAATATAATTTTCAATTTATGAAAATTGTATTATTCTTTATTTATGTAAAGATATGAGTGTTAAACGCAGTGTCATTCCGAACTCACCAATTGATTAAGTCTTTGACTTTTTCAAGTAAAAACTACTCACGGTTTGATAATAGGTAAAGGTATTGAAGGCGGAGGTAAAATAGAATATAATCAAGGTATTGGAGGAGGACCTAAATCAAATTTTAAAGTTGAAGGATCTGTAGGACAAACATTATTACCAGGAGTTGTAGGTGGAGGTAAATTAGAAGTAGAAAAAGATCAAACTGTTTTATCAGGTTCAGTAGCAACAGGAGCAAAAGGAGGATTAGGTATTGTAGGGGAAATTGGATTAGAAATAGGAATTAGATTAAAATTTAGTCATTAAAAGTTATATTATGTATTTATCAATAAAAAATTACTTTTACTTAAATCGAAGCGTTGGAGTTTTGATCCTCATATTTCTAATTTTTGAAATAATATTTATATTATCTTCATCTGATACAATACGAACATTATTGATATTATTTCCTATTGCTATCTTTCAATTATTAATTCTGAAAATGTTATTTTTAATAAAAGAAATTCAAATAAAAGACAATAAGTTTTTTATAAAGAATGTAATCTTTACTAAGAAACATCATAAAAGTGAATTTATTAAAATTGAGAATGTATTTTTTTTCTACTATAGAATATACTTTAAAGATTGTAATTATATTTTTGGTGTTAATTATAATGTTTTTTTAAAGTCTTTTTTTGAAAAAACAAACATTATTGAAGAATTGACTGACTCTATAAGAAATCATAATGCTACATGATTTGTACCTCTCTGGTATTCAGAACATTAATCGGTATCCTCACTTGACTGTTACAGGGTCATTTACAGGAGATGAGTTTCCAAGTACAGAATCGTTTATCACAGACCAGTCGGGCAAAACAAAATTATTCTTAGGTGCTCAGATGGAAAATGGTGGATTGCATAGTTTGGTTGATGATAATAAGGAAAAGCTGTTTAATGTCAATATGCAGATTATGTTTAACGATAAAGGAAACTTTACAGGTGTTAGACAGGGAGAAACAACTTATTCAGTAGAAGATTGGAATAAGAAAGTACAAACAGACTTTGAAAGATGAGAAAGATGATTTTGTCTTTAATAATATCGTTTATGTTATTTAGCTGTGATAGCGGAGAGCAAGAAATTATTGTTGTTCCAAAAGATTATAAAGGTTACGTGTTAATCATTTTTAATCAAAAAGACGGCATCCCTACAAAGTACGAGGGGAAAAAACGTGTTTATGAAATACCGCAAAATGGTGTTTTAAAAACTCAATTTACGGGAAATGAAGGATGGCGAGAGTTTCCTGAATACTATTACGAGAGAATAACTCCTGATAATAAGTTGCCTTCTTTTGGTGAAATTAAAAAAGTGCCAATTGACACAGTAGTAGGCTTTATAGGAGCTAATGGAACAGTAAAGAAAAGTGCTGAAAGTGAAGAGCGGATAGAGTTTGTCGAGTTTTATATTGGTACAAAATCTCAAATAGAACAGGCACAACAGGAGTTAGAAAAGTTAGGTATAGTAAAATTAGCTCAGTAGTCTCATCTACCCCCACTGTTCGGAGTGTTAAACGCAGTGTCACTCAGAACTCATCTATTGATTAAGTCTTTGACTTACAACATAACGTCAAAAAACAAACATCTAAAAATGAGATACACTCTCTTCTTGCTCTTATTTTTCACAATAGAGGTGTTGCAGGCACAAACCTACCCCTCACTCTCCCAACTAAAACAGCAACAAGCTACTCTCCAACAACAACAATTGGAAGACAGCTTGTTGCAAATGGGAGAAGTGCCACAGTTGGAACCTTTTGTAGGAAGTAGAGTAGGCGTATCAAAAGCCCATGATTTCAATCGTGGGCTAATGATGGATGAAAATTGGAGCATTGCTCCATACCTCACAACAGGACTAAGCTACCGTTACAAACGATGGGGACTAGAAGACTTGTTTGGGTTAAACATCCCCTCACTGTTCGCGAGTGTTAAGCGCTAGCGTCACTCGGAACTTGGTTATTGAATAAGTTTCCGAACTTATAACATCAAACCAAAAAGAATAATAATTCATAAGGTCAATTTTTGATAATCACACATTAAAAATTGATTTCCAACAGAAACGAAGCAATCTTACATTACTCAAAGCATTTAAAGACAAGAGTTGCAAACTCCATCCAGCCAATGCATAATTTGTAAAAGTAGATATTCATAACCAATCACCTGAGTTAAATGTTTACTTTGATGATATCCGAGTATCTTTCAACGACTACATAGTCCAAGAAAACCACTACTACCCATTTGGTATGAATATGGTGGGAATTGAAAAGCAAGGAACACCTGATCATAAATTCCAATACCATGGAAAAGAGAAGCAGGAGGAAATTGGTTTTATTGATTATAGGGCTAGACATTATGATGCTAGTTTGGGACGTTTTTTGTTGTAGATAGATATTCACAAAAATATCAGAATTTAAATTCATACCAATATGTTGCAAATAATCCTATTAATGGTATTGATGTAAATGGAGATAGTATTTTTCTATTTACAGAAGGTGGAAGGTATCATTGGGGGGTAAATAATGATAATAATTATGCCTTTATTAATTCATCAGGAGAAGAATATTCAGGAAATATGAATTTTGTAAACCAGGTTTCTAGTGCTCTTAATAAATTAATGGAAGGTGAAGTAGGAAAATCATTAGTTTTAAGTTTAAGTTCGAATACAACAAGAGGTGTAAGTTTAATGAAATCTAAAAGCAATCAAGCGTCTCCAGAGGGTAATATGGTAGGGTGGAATCCAGATAATATGAATGGAGGAATTGATGTTTTTAATAATACATTAAGAGATCCATTTATTGGTTTAGGTCATGAATTAGCACATATTCAAGATACTTGGGATAAAACGAGAGATGATAGCATATGGTTTTCATATATTAATGATAAAGGTAGATTAGATACTGTTCCAAATAATGAAAAATATGCGACTTATTATGAAAATATGATAAGGAACGAACATAATATTCCTCTAAGAGCATCTTATGGTATTGGACCAAATGAAATGTGGGATAGAAATTCTATGATAATTAATTATATCACAGATGAAAGTTTATTCTATCCAGAAACAAACAACCCTATTATTAATAGACTAAAAATAAATAATGAATAGATTATGAAATATGTTTTATTAATATCATTAATATTTTGTTGGAATAAAATCTTATGTCAAGACTTTGAAAGTATTTCAAATGAAATTTTAAAAGAACAATTAAAATCCAGGAAGAAAAACCATATCTTCGATGAGGATCTAAAATATTTTCATTATATAAGAAAAAAATTGGTTAAGAAAAAAGGAATAGATTTATCGAACTCTTTTTATATAATTGAATTTGTTTATTCCAATAGCTATAATAGATATCATGGTAAAATATGGAATGATAGTGTTGAAATATGTTATTCTTATTTTGAAGGTGATTTTGATTTCAATAATTGGTGGTGTTCTGATTTTATGGTAGATAATTATGATGTTGAGAAGTGGGATTTTAATAAAGTAATTGAAGAGAATAAAAAACTTCGTGAAATAAAATGGTTAGGTGGTGAGGTTAAGTATTATATTTTTGTGACCAAAATTGAAAAGGGGAATAAAATAACTTGCAAATTTTTGATTTTATAATAATTACTCAAACTCTTGTTCGAAGTGTTAAACGCGGTGTCATTTTGAACTAATTTATTCATAAAAGTCTTTAAATTTAACACAAAATATTTTTTGAAAAAATCTCTATTCATATTCCTCCTTCTAATCCACGGGATAACATTCTCCCAAACCTACCCCTCGCTCTCCCAACTAAAACAACAACAAGCTACCCTCCAACAACAACAATTGGAAGACAGCTTGTTGCAAATGGGAGAGGTACCACAATTGGTACCTTTTGTAGGAGGTAGAGTAGGTATCTCAAAAGCCCATGATTTCAATTGTGGGCTAATGGAGGATGAAAATTGGAGCATTGCTCCATACCTCACCTCAGGCTTAAGCTACCGTTACAAACGATGGGAGTTAGAAGCCTTGTTTGGGTTAAATATCTCTTTCAACTCAGACTCTTTGAACTTGGATATCGCTGAGCGTTGGTTAGCAGAAAGCAAGCTAAAATACCGATTGGGAGAACAACGAAAAGGAATGTTGACCTTAGGTCATGGATGGCAAGCACATACCAATTACATCAGTGTAGGAGGAGGTTACGCATGGAAAAACAAGAAAGATAAAATCATCACCTTACATACTGATATCAACTATCACTACCAATACAACGATTGGGGGATATTGGCAGGAGTCACATTAGGTTTTGGAAAAAAAGGAATAGATCAAGTCATAAAAAGTAATCTCAATGGATTTGATCCCAACAAAGAAATCCAAAGTCCAAACTTAAAGCTCCTAGATAAATTTAAGGATATGCAAAATATGTCTTTGGGCGAAGGTATCGGTATGTTGTCAAAAGCGTTAAACATAGGTAATACAGTCACTGTATCGCAACAAGATCCTTTAAAAGTAACGTATTCTCCTTCCATACAATTACCATTAAGCGAAGCATGGAGTGTAGGTATCGGACCAAATATTTCCATGCTCTACGACTCCCTTCAAACGGATTGGTCCTTTGGTGGAAGAGCTTTTGTAAGAGTACAACCTAAAAAGTGGTTGCCCTATTTACAAATAGAATACTATGGTCTTTACGAAGCAGACTCCGTAGCTATATCATCTGAAGGCGTAGCAAAGTCAACCACCTCAAGCTGGAAAAGTGACTTTTTAGTAGGAGCAGGTTACTCCCTCAAAATAGGAAGATTGTTCTCCATAGAAGCCTCCGCCATGCGAAAAACAGGTTGGGTTGATCCCGTCAACGGAAGCCCTTGGCAGTTTCAAATTTCCACCAAAAAAGACATACCCTTTGCTAACCCAGAGTTAGATCAGCTAGAAATTCCTGATGCCACCATAGACTTAGGAAAGTTCTTGAAAGTAGGAGGAGGAATGAACGTTGCCTTAGGAGAATATCCAGGCGTAGAACTTGCCCCTCAGTTGTATAAAACATTGGGAGTCAAAAAGAAAACCAATGTTGGTATATCTCCTTTATTGAGGTATTCAAAAGTAGGTAACAAAGATTTATGGGTGTATGGAGGTCGTTTATTTTCTCAATATACCCCAAAACAAGGATATCCACATTTAGATGCAGAGGTAGAAAGCATGAATGCCTCCGATCCCTCACAAGCAGAATACAAAAGACATTGGTTTCCCTCTCTAAGAGCAGGGACAGGATATACGTATCAATTCGGAGACTTTTTTGGTATCAGTTTTCAATTGTTGTATTCCTTTGTGTATCAAGAAGAAAATAATCCTATTCAGAAAGATCCTTGGGTGTTTAGGGTGGGGTTTAACCTATAAATTAGCTTTTAAATAACTTTCTACAATCACCTTAATAGAACTCAAACCAATCTCATCTACATTCACTTTATCCAAAGGAATAAACTCAATAGCACTTACATCATCGTTGGCTTGTATATTGTCAAAAGTTGCGACCCTACAGACAAAAGCCAAGTCTAACGTATAATAATCGTTGTCTCTAAAAGTATAGGTATTGGGAAAAGAACCGAAATATTGCATTTCGGTGATTTCTAAATTTAGTTCTTCTTTGATTTCCCTTTTTAAGGCGTCTTCTCCTTTTTCGTGGATATCCACAAATCCTCCTGGAAGATCTAAAGTGTCCTTTTGTGGATCAAACTTTCTTCTGGAAAGGAGTAACTCATTTTTTTCGTTAAGAATTAATGCAGCAACAGCAGCAGAAGCATTGATGTATAAGTCAAAGTGACAACTGTTGCAGACGAATCGTTTTTTATCAAATATAAATTCCTTTTTGCCACATTTCGGACAATAGGAGATGCTTTCCTTAAGGTGCATTAAAAAATGAGTTTAAGTGTTCTTATCGTGGCAATAAAGAACGTGAGGAAGCAGAAAAGACCAAAGAAAAGGAGCCATCCTGTATGAGAAAGTAACGATAAAATTACTTGAGTGTTCTCTCTTTCTTTAATGATTTGTTCTTCTGCAGCTTTTAAATTGGGTAACTTATCGTCGGTAAGATGTTGCGATAAATTATTTAAAATGTCTTTTTTGATAGCTCCATCCAATCCATAGATGATGATGGATTTATCGTATTGCCTTAATAAAGTAACGTATTGAGTTAATTCTTTCCACTGTAAAGGTCTTGGGTTCTCCTCCTTACTTAAAGGTTTTTTATCGTTAGCAGAACCAATAATAATGGTATTAAACCCACTTTGATAAGATTTTAATTGTGCTAATGTAAGTACGGTAGAAGTAGTATAATGATTAAATATTTCAATATATTCTTCATCATGTAGAATGTCAAAAGTGCCTGTAATTTGTTTCCAAGAATCTACATTTACCTCACGACCATCTACTAAATATGGCGAGACAATATTGACCGTTTTTAAATTATTTCTGTTAGATAGGTTTCTTAGCTTACCATATTCAATATCTCCTTGGTGTTGGATAGAACCGCTAATCATTCTTTTAAGAATAACTTTTGACACAGAGATATAACCATTATCTACAATTCTTTGGTCAGTAATATAGGGTGCTAAACTTACACACATACTTTTCCATTGGAACCCATTTTTCTGAGACCAAGCAATAAATTGCTCAAACCTTTTAAGGTAAGATTCGGCATTGTGTGCATTGGGAAAATAACCTTCTCCTTTATTCAGAAGGAGCCAAGCATGACATTGTATGCCATTCTCTTTGAATATCTGTAAAGCTTTTGTTCTATCTTTAGAAAAGTCGATTAAACCGATGTAAAGTTCTGCATCAACTTCTTTCAATTTTTTGATAGTGGAAGAATCCTCTGCTATTTCTAAAAGACGAAATCCAGAAGCCTCAGTCATAAAACTGATGTCGACTTTTTTTTCTGCGAAAGCAAAATGTCCTAATAATAGAAGGGTAATGCTCCAAGTAATCGCTAATTTATGCATAAGGGGGTTGGTAAGTTTAACCTAACTTACTAATGTTTTTGTTAACAATCAAGGCTTTTTTCGGATTGTGACATCTAAAATTTGTGCCTGAGAATTTTTTCCTAAACGGTATTTCTTCCAAAAGAAAGGGCGCATTGCTATAGCAATAGCATAAAAAGCTATACCTTGATAAACCTGAATATCCTTTGCTTTTACCGATTCTTCATCCCGATTAATTGCACTAGAAACCAAAAATCCAGTACCAATAAATACGCTACCACCAAAGATAACTCTAGGAAGAATTCTTGCTCTTCTAATTTCAGATAATTCAGATAAAGGAACTTCGGTACCAGTTCTTGAAAGGTAAAAAGATGAATCTGTTAGCGCATAGATTTCATCTCGATAAACTGCTTTTTCTCCAGTCATCTTAAAACGAATTTCGTCCCCTTCGTATAGTTTAATTCTATTTCTACCGTAATTATCGACAGCAATAAAACGTTGAGCGAATAGTGTGCTGCTCAAGCAAAAAAGTAATAGTGTAAAAACTAGGTTCTTCATAATTATTTTATTCAAACATTAACCAACGCACTCCATAAGATAAGCCAAAGCCAGGTCCCATATAACCTGCAGTAGCCCAGTATCCACTTCTTGCGTCTGCTAAATTCATAAGATCGCTTAATCGAAGGAAAGCCATACATCTTCTCATTTTGAAGTTGACAAAAAAGTCTAGATTAAAGTTTCCTTCTGTTTTATAGTCGTTCTGTACATGGAACTGCTGAGTAACTGGGTTAAAAGCATATCCATAATAACTAGAAATAAATCTTGTATCGAAGCCTGTATATAAACTGATCATGCCATCTCTAAATTCTTTAACATAGGAGAGTTCATAAGTGGCAAAAATTTCAGGTGTAGGCATTACCTCTTGATTGTTATTTTGAGTATATACTACCTGTGCTATTTGTTGAATAGGGCCTAATTTAATCTTAAACTTTGTCCCATATCTAGAATAAGTAATATTTTCATCTACTTGAACAGGTCGAGCATATTTATTGTAATAAATATAATTCCCAATATTATTGACCTCTCCAAATACAGAGAAATTACCATTTTCTCCCAATGGTAGTTGAGGTGCTATATATATTTGTTGTCTAGAAATTGGATCCATGTCGTTTTGCCAAGACAAAAATACACTAGAGAACTGTTGTGTAAATAAAGGAGCAAGAGTGTTTTGAAGAACAAATCCTCCGTTTAAATATTTACTTTTTATATCAGCATTTATATTAAATATATTCCCTTTTAAAAGGTCATATTCTGCATGTCCGGTTAACGCACCTAATTTTTTAGGGAGTTGTAATTCAACATCACCCCCAACAAATAATTGTTGGTCTACAGGGATAGGTGTAAAGTCGTCAGAATTTTGTTGTTGATATCTGTAAAAGCGATGTTTTATAAAGCCTGACCAAAAAGTAGGGCCTAATCTACTTTTTACACCCATTTTATTGTCAATATATTCTTTTTTATAGCCTACATAAGGCTTGTCGCCATATTTATAATTTGTATCAACAGGAGGTTGATACCCTGGAGCAAACCCTGCATTATCATCAAGGCTTAATACATAGTTGTATGTGTGGTCATTAAATTGATCATAATACAATCTATTGGTGGCTATAGTACTTTCAGAATTGGCGTATTGATAACGATATTGATTTCTATTAAACTCATGAAATACTTGTAGTTTAGCACTATCTACTAAAGCATATTGATGATAAAGTTGGTAGTTGGTACTCCATTTAAATGAACTCACCCCATCAGGGAAATAGTTGGTAAGCTGCCCTCTTCCTAAAGCAAATAAGTCGTCAGGTGATTGTTCTTCAGTGACTAAACTTTTCATGGCTAATCCACCAGATTCTGGTCCTTCATGGAAATATTGGTAAAAGCTGGCCATTAATTTATACTTATTGTCTTTGGATTCGTATCGAGTATTGAGACCAAATGCGGTGTGAACTTGCCCGTTATAAGAGTTACTGATTTTATCACGACCAATAAGGTAAGGCTCTGAATATCTTTGAAAATAAACTCCAGCAGCCCAATAGGGATCTATGTTACGACCAATTTGCCCGCCAATTTTACCCCTGTTATCTTGTCCAACAACACCGTTAAAATCGGTAACAGGAATGTAAGCGTTGTAATATTGCCATTTATTTAGGTCTAAAGTATATGGGTCAAAAGCTGTGATGCCCATAGTTTGCTTTAAATCTGTGATGGGTAGATCCCAATAGCTTCTTAACGCACTAGCGTTATTACCAAGAGTTTGATGAACGTATCCTTTCTGTCCATGTACATCATAACGATGTAAATGAGTATAAGAAGAGTCCATTACATGTTCTTCGAAGTGTATCTTATAAACGTCATCTTTTGTAAGATACCAAGTAGTATGTGGTCCTTTTAGCCATGAACTATCCTGTTCAAGGGTAACACCATCCTTATTAGGTTCTTGCCCTTCAACTACTTCTTCATCATCTTTATTATCAGTTTGTGCAAAAGTGATGGATGATAGAAAAAGGAAAGATAAAAGTATATAGACTATTCTTTTCAAGATCGATTGCTTCGTAGAAAAAGATATTTTGATATTAAACTTCAAATTTATACTTAAAAGATGAGAAGTAAAGAGGATATTGTAAAAAAAGATAGACTTTAGGGTTTATTTTAACCATTCGTACATATCATAATGTTCTTTTGTCATCCCCATAGCTTTATAAGTGTCTTGTGCTCTTTTATTGTCTTTTTCGACATAGAGACGTAATCCCATTAAATCATCAGCATTATCTACCTCTTCTTTAACATGATTGTACATCATTCTGAATAAACCTTTTCTTCTGTATGTTTCAATTACATACAAAGAATGAATCCATAAAACGTTGCCGCATCGCCAGTCAGACCACTCGTATAAATTTAGCATAGAAGCAATACAAGTATCGCCATCCATAACTAAGACATATCTTCCGAGGTTTTGGTTGTCTATGATGTGTTTAACACCACGTTTTACTGTAGAAAGATCCAATTTATAACTTTCTGTTTCCCATGCCATATCAACCTGAAACTGAGCTATGGTATCAATATGATTACTATCGGCTATTATTAATGTATAATTATTCATTTCCATGATTTATTGTAGATTCAATTCCTTTACCGTATTCTTCTGAATAGACATAAGTAAACTCTGCACCATAAAACATCACTTGTACAGAGTAAAAAGTCCATGCCATGACCACAATTATGGGCGATCCTGCTCCCCAAGAAGAATTGGCTTGAATATGTGTAAGATAATAACGAATACCGTATTGACCGAATTGAAATAAAATGGTGGTTACAATTGCACCTATAAAGGCATCTTTCCATTTGATTTTTACATCTGGGATGAATTTATAGATACTTGTAAAAAGTACTGATGAAATCAAAATAGTCACTAATTGTCGGACAGCATATATAAAATCTACTGTTTTTGTAGTCATCCATTCTCGAATAAAATCAGATAGGAAACTAATGGCTGAGTCAACAAAGATTAATACTATAAATAGTACACCTACAACAAGTAACATACTGAATGCCACTAATCGGTCTATAATGAGTTGTTTGAATTTTTGTTTTCGATTAGGGACCTTCCAAAACTTATTCAAAGCAATCTTTAATGTATGAAATGATAAAGTAGAAGTGAATATTAAAGTGCCAATACTTATGGTAGTAGATATCGTTGGGTTTATCTGTAAAGCCGTCAAACTATTGATCATAGTTTCTAATTCTAAAGCGACAACATCACCTGTGATTAAAGCAATCTCTTCTATCATATCTTCTTTTACTTGTGCCTCATCAAAAAATGTGGTTAACCAAGTAAAAAGCAGGTTCAATGCTGCCGGAAGAGAAATGATGGTGTAATAAGCTAATGAAGCTCCATATATATAAGCATGGTCTAAATTAAATTCTTTCCAAGCAGCTAAGATCAATTTAATTGCTTTAAGAATTACATGACCTAAATAATATTGTTCTAATTTTTGACGGATCAATTGATATAAAAAGTATAGGAAAAAATGAGGTAATGAGTTCATCACCGAAAAAAAATACCACTTTTATTTTAGTGGATGTTGCAAAAATACGATTTTAATTAAAAATGACGGATAATAATTTTATTTTGCATAGACAAAATTAATTTTTTAAGCTTCATAATTCAAAATGAGGATTTCTATATATTCTTTTTATCTGATATTATTAACGTTTTTACCATCAATTGCCCAAGAAAAAGGGCAAGAAATTGTGGTGGATTCTAAAGGGCATACCTCAATTATTAGAAAAGTATTATTTTCTGGAAACAATAAAAAAATCTATTCTGTTTCTGAAGATAAAACGATGAGAGTTTGGGACACAAAATCTCAGCAACTTATCAATACTTTTTGGGGTAATGTAAATGAAGCAGGCAAAGGTGGTGAATATAACGCTCTTTCATTATCACCTGATAATAAACTAATTGCTGTTGGAGGTAATTTAGATCAGCATGAAATTGCCATCCTAAATTTATCTACAGGAGAACAAATTGCCTCCTTACTAGGGCATGAAGGTAAAATTACAGATTTACAATTTTCAGCAGATGGAGAGTATTTAATTTCATCTGGAGTAGATCAAACTGTTCGTGTGTGGTATATGCCTTTTCTTGATAATGAAATTTTCGAAGAAGAACCTTATGAAGAATTAACTATTGAAGAACATACTGATTTAGTATATAATATAGATTTATCAGATGATGGTAGTCGTTTAGTTACCTCTTCGTTTGATGGTACAGTAAAAATGTATTCTATGTCTGTAGGTATGAAAAGTGCCTCGTTAATGAAAGTATGGGAAACAGCAGATAAATTTACCAATGTAGAAATTTCTGTAGATAACAAATTTGTAGTAGCAGGGGATGACCACGGTAGAGTTTATGTATGGAATACTAACGGTACAGAGGTAGCGTCATTAACCGATACTAAAGGCTTTATTACAAGCCTGGATTTTTCTGATAATGATGAATTATTATTGGTAACGGATTCTCAAGGTAGAATAGTATTGTATGATACTGAAGCATGGGAACAACAAAAAAGCTTCAAATCTAAGAACGGAATAGTGTCTTCAGCCCAATTTGCAAACTCATCAAAAGATTATATTCTCGTGGCAAGTGGCCATAAAGGTGAAATGCAATTATGGGATCTAAATCAAGATAAAATTGTAAGAGTTTACACCAATCAATCTAAATATTTTGATTCCATCACTTCTATGGGTGATCATTTATATACTGGACATAATAATGATCAGTATGCTTTTGATTTCACTAAAATGAAATTAATGTTGCACACCTCATCTAGTCAAAAAGGAACTCAGTTGTCTAAGGATGGTTGGTCAAAAGTTGATGATTATACTTTAAAAAATGGTACCCTTGAATTATCTGTTGACCCTAAAAAAGATGGTAAAATTGTTACTTATGGCAAGATCAATAATCAAATAATAGTAAGTAATAAAAAATCATTAAAAGTATTTAGTGAAGGTGGTGAGGAGAAATTTCAATTTATGGGGCACAACAAGCAGGTGAATGCAATGAGTGCTTTACATTCCGATAAATATCTCTTGACTTTCTCTTTAGACCAAACATATAAAGTATGGAACCTAGCAACAGGAGAGCTGTTAGTATCACTTTTTATCTCTAAGAACGATGATTGGGTAGTTTGGTCGCCTCAAGGATATTATTCAGCTTCGGCTGGAGGGGAAAAATATGTAGGGTGGTTAATGAAAAAAGAATTTGGAGATCTTCCTGAATTTAGTGAGATAAGTACTTTTGCAAAAATGTACCATCAACCACAAGTGTTACAAAAAATTTATACTCTCGGAGGATTTCAATCTGCGCAAACCACTTTAGATTTAAAAGAGAAAGAACATGTATTATTAGCAGATGTAAAACCAAAAATAGAATGGATATCACCTCAAGCAGAGGAATTTGTTGTTGACGGTAAGGTGATGGTAGAAGCTATTATTAAAAGTAGTACTTCTGTAAAGACCATAAAATTACTAATTGATGGTCGACCGATTGTTATCAGAGATATTGAGACAACAAAAGAGGGAGATCATTTTAACTATCATGTTAAACATGAATACGCTGTAGGTAATGAGGAAAAGACATTACGCATGTTTATTGAAAATCAAAATTGTAATTGGACTTCTCCACCTAAGGTAATTGTTTCTGAAACAGAAGATGAAACGTTGGATTTAGACATTCATTCCTTACTCAAGGAGGTAGATGTGATTGAAAAGAAAAATCTATATGTTCTTTCAGTTGGAGTTTCAGAACATCAACATGAGGTATTGAATATTAATGGTGCACACAAAAATGCTTTAGCAATATCCGATTTATTTTTAGGACAGCAAAGAGGACATGTTTATAATGATGTAAAAGTGACTAGGTTGACCAATAGCGACGCTGATAAAGCTTCTATATTATTTTCTTTGTCATTTATGAATCAACAAGTTAGTGCCAATGATATAGTAATTGTTTATTTGTCTACACACGGTACCTTTTATAAAGATCAGTTCCATTTAACTACTTATGATACCAATCCTAATTCTTTTTCATCCACCTCTCTAAACTGGAAAGAATTAACGAGTGAGTTATCAAAATTCCCCGCTCAAGTAATATTAATTTTGGATACTCAGCATAATGAAAAACTGGGTGCTATTTTTAAAAATACTCAAAACGTTGAAGGATATAGAAACATATCATCGAATGAAAATGGGGTAGTGGTTTTAGCTGCAGCTACAGGAAAGGAATCATCGTTAAATGAAGAAGCGTCTGATTACAGTATTTTTACTTCTTCTATTCTTAATGGTATATCAAAAGGGAAAGCAGATTATACAGGCAATCAATTGATATCATTGAAGGAATTAGTTTACTATTTATCAAAAGAGGTAAAAGAAAAGTCTGGAGGGAAACAGCATCCCGATTTACTTGTTCCTACAACGCTTCCAAAAATCTATGTAGGCGAGATTAAATCCAATTAGAAACTTACACTAATTCCAGGCCCCACCATCCAAAAGAAAGTATCAGCTTTTAAGAAATACCCAAATCCAATGTAGAGTGGTAAAGATAATTTACGTCCGGGTCTTTGTAATGGATGGACAGATCCTAAGGCTACAATACCTAAATCTCTATCAATGTCTTCATTGTCAGAAAGGTTGAAGGCATTTAAAGCAATGGATCCTACACCAATACGATAAGGTCTAACACGACCTATTGTACCAGGTTTAAAGAACTTAAATTGAGCAATTGCTGAGATACTAATACCACTAATACCAGAAGAAATATCGTCTTCATTGGCTTTTTTCACTAATAAACCGGCAGGGAAGGACAGGTCAATATCAAATTGAGATCTCCTTGAAGCGTAAATCTCAATCTTCTTTTGATAAGACTGTTCAGAATATTTATCTTTTTGATGTGTAATATATATTTCTAGTTTAGTCCAATCCTCAAAACGGTGTGTTTTTATCCCTAGATATTTGTTTAGCGTTACTAGTGGATCTGTACAATTGTTTTTCTCATAGTTAAAGTGCCTAGGAGAAGTTTCTCCAGGACAGATCACAATATTTTCATCTCTAGCCAGTTCTATCAATTGCCCTTGTGGGCCAATGACTCTAACATCTAATGTGATATATTGTTTACCATACAATTGTAAGCCATCAATTTCTTCGGTATTGAATTTAAGTATAACATCAGTGATTGCTTTAGGATAAAAAATCGGCTTTTCGATTTGACTTACAATACGTGGTCCATCACCACAATCGATAGTCACAAAATCAAAGTTTTTAGGAGATTGTTTTTCGGTGATTGTTATAGAATGTCCTGTAAATTCGTTTCCATTGTATATTTTTAATTCCTTTTGGCTAATATTTAAAGGTACACTTATCTGCATGGTTTGCATTTCCATGGTAGTATTTACAGAGTCAATATTTCTGTTACTTAAACCTTCAAAGATATAACGAGCATGTTGCATCTGTTTTCCTGAAAACTTAAGAGAAACGGTTTCACCAGGGAAGACCGACAAGTTACTTGTCCAGTTACGTCCGGGCCTTAAAACTTCGATCGATTCAATAATATTTTTTGATATAATATTAAAGTTGGTAATGAATTTAGCGTCATCACCATCTTTTATATAGAGGTAGCCATCTTGTAGGGTGTGGTAATCGTAAACACGTAATAAACAGAGTGTTTTATTGTTACTCATGTTTCTTTTTGTAAAGAGCTCTGCAATTAAATTGCCCCCTTTTTCTTCTTGATTTTCAATTCTATATGTTTTCTCAAGTTGAAGTTTACGGTTTTGTTGAATTTGTAATTCTATTCCCTCTTCATTTGATTTAGGACCTTCATAAACAATTTCATTCTTATCAGTGGCTAAATAAGTCAAACGAGGTGCTTTTACCTTAAAGTTTAAGGCTAGTGGCATAGTTTCGTATTTCTTTTTCCCATTGATAATATTAGGAATAAGTGTCTCAAAAAGAATTTCAGTAGAAAATGTATTTACAAACTTGGGTAATACACTAATGTAGAGTTTGTTGTCTCTTTCAAAAAGTCTCCAAGAGAGGTCTTTTTGTTCGTGCCAAATATTATCTACCCTTAAATTGTCCCTTCTGTTACTTAGTATTTCATACTCCTTTTCTTCACCAATGTATAATTCTCTTACTTCCGATATTTTTTTATCAGCTATTTCAACAACTGTATTGGTGTAAGGAAGCAATTTTTGCTCATAGGTTATTTCTTGACCGTCAATTGTCCATAAGTTCATGACAAATGATGGCTTAGTGTTTTTTGTTGTTTCTACAAATTGAAGTTTAAACCTATATACATTATCACCTACACTCAAAGGTTCCTCTATTACTTTAAAATCATTGGCATGGATTAATTTTAAATCAGTAATTTTTTCTTCGTTTTTAAGGTACACTCTTACTTCAAAAACTTGCTCAATATCTTCAAAATAAAAAGGTAGGGTTATCTCGCCTCTTCTTCTCCTATCATGAATGCCATGTACAGAAAGAGAGGTTACAGAAGTATCCGCAATAATGTCAATATCTTTGATAAAGAAGTTTGCTTTCTGGGCAAATACATCTTCGGTAATACAAAAAACGAGTATTGATATTACAAAAAATAAACGTAAGCTCGAGTGCATATTGTTAACTTAATCAACCTTTATATTAAGATTGATATTATGAAAGAGTAGTATAAACTTAGGATAATGAAACAATAAGATATTGTTTAACCTTTCTAACTATAAATATAGAATTTTTTAAGGTGAAAAAAGATTAATTGCCTTTTTTCCTATCAGGAATTTAAATTTTATTGTGATTAATAGCAGCATGAATAATGAAGATATTCTCTTATATATGATGTGGTTTTATCCATCTGAGGCAATTGTTTATTTCTTGTAGGTATAAGGAGTCATTATAATAGGTACTACTCAAAAAACATTTCTAGAGTGATCTCATTTTACTTCGTAATTAAATAAATAGGGAAGAGTGATTTAAAATAATTTATCAATGTAATACTAATCATTTTTTGCATTCAAATTTACTCTCATATTTATATTCTAAACATATATAATAATCATGCATAACATTCAACCCATCGATTTAAATTTTTTAGGTTGTGATGAAGCCATCGCTTCCTATTTAATTGAAACTTCAGAAGGTCCTATTTTAATTGAGACCGGTCCTCATTCCACTTTTTCAGTTTTAGAAAAAGCAATCAACCACTTGGGGTATAAAGTGGAAGATATTATGAATGTATTTATTACTCATATTCATTTAGATCACGCTGGTGCTGCTTGGAAATTTGCAGAACATGGTGCAAAAATTCATCTTCATCCTTTTGGGGTAAGACATATGGCTGATCCTTCAAAGTTAATGGCGTCAGCAAAAATGATTTATAAAGAAGATATGGATAGGTTATGGGGAGAAATGCATAATATTCCAGAACATCTATTAATAGCTGTTGAAAATGGCGAAAAAGTCTGTGTTGGAGATGTTGATCTTATTTCTTGGCATACACCGGGTCATGCTAACCATCATATTGCGTGGCAAATAGAAGATTTATTATTTACTGGCGATGTTGCGGGAGTTAAAATTGGAGAGGGTCCTGTGGTTGCTCCTTGTCCTCCTCCGGATATTAATTTAGAGAAATGGCAAGCATCAATTGATTTAATTCGTAAAATTTCTCCTGCTAAATTATACTTAACTCATTTCGGTGTCGTTACTGATGTAGTGAATCACCTCATTGCACTTGAAAAAGACTTATATAAGATGGCAGATATTGTCAAAATGTATATGGAAAAAGACTATTCTCAGGAAAAAATGGAAGAACTTTTCATAACATATGTAAATAATGAGTTAAAAGTGTTAGGTTTGAAGGATGATGCATTAAAACAATATGATGCTGCCAATCCACCCTTTATGAGTGTGGCGGGATTATTGCGTTATTGGAAGAAAAAAAACTAATAAGTCAAATAGATTAACAAAGAATGGAAATTTTTTTAGGTCTGGTCATTATTTTTATTGCTTGTATTGTAATTTGGAGAGCGTGTGATGGATTCGAGGATGCCTCTGGGTTTTTAGGTAGAAATATGAAAGGTGGTGTTAAAGGAGCAACTATTGATGCAATAGGTAGTTCTATGCCTGAACTTTTTACCACATTTTTCTTTTTGGTCATAGCAGGTGACGCAAAAGGTTTTGCAAGTGGAATCGGTACTACATCAGGTAGTGCGGTATTTAATATTATGATTATCCCTGCAGCGGTAATAATAAGCGTTATCGTAATTAACAGAAAAGTTAATTTCATCAATGTAAATCCTAAAGTGATTTTACGTGATGGTACGGCTTTAATGTTAGCTATTATTTGTTTAATCGTTTTTGTATCAGAAAAAGAATTAACATGGATGCATGGTGCATTCTTAATGTCTCTATATGTAGTTTATGTAGTTTCTTTATTGTTTATTAAAATGGATGACCATGGAGATGAACATGATGAGTATGAGTATGAAGCGGGTGAAGGTGGACGTATTAAAGCGTTATTACAATTAGACCTATCTCATGCAATTATTGGTAATAAAGAAATGAATACCGGAAGAGCATGGTTCTTACTTTTAACATCAACTGCATTAGTAGGTGCTGCATGTCACTTTTTAACTAAAGGATGTGAAATGTTAGGACAGGGTATGAATTGGGATATGTACATTGTGGCTTTAATTTTTGCAGCTGCAGCAACTTCAGTTCCAGATACGATCATCTCTGTGAAGAGTGCGAATAACGGTGCTTATAACGATGCAATTTCTAATGCTTTAGGCTCAAATATTTTTGACATTTGTTTTGCATTAGGTTTGCCTCTAACAATTTATACTTTGATGTCTGGGAAAACTATTGAGATGTCTGGGGATGCTGAAATGGATTTCATAGGTTCTTTCAGAATTATCTTATTAGTACTCACCTTATTGTCTACTTTAATATTCTATATTGGAGCAAAACGAAAAAGGTTAGGAGCAAAAAGTGGTTATTTCTTAGTGTCTCTATATGCTTTATTTATTTTGTATACTTTAGCCTATAGATATACCCCTGATTCTATTCAAGGGATACATGAATCACTTATTCATATTAACGACTTCTTGGTGGGTTTAAATCCATTTCATAAAGCATAAATTAATATACTTAAGATATTAATATTTAGGCTACCACATTTTTAAATGTGGTAGCCTTTTTTTGTGTAGTTTAATTAGGTTGTTCCTAGTAAGATTATGGTTTCAAACTATGCCTGTTTAATAGGGGTGGTAGTCTTGATGCCAAATAAGGATTAAACTACCTCATGTCTTTAATCATTGAAGTAGGGTGCTTTGTTATCGCTGATAACAGATGTTCTAGTATACTATAGTTTCACTCGTTAAAGAAGAGAGCATAGAAAGATTGAGATGCTAAATTATGGAATAAAAAATAAGGTGATCTCATCAATTCATGTGATCACCTTATTTTTTGTCAATAGACAGACTATATATATAGTTTCAACTTCTTAATTATCATCATAACTGATGAGTAAACTTTAAGAGCCATGATTTTTTATTTCTTTCATAACTTCAATAAAAGAGTAATTAATAGCCTCGTCCATTAATATTAGTGTTTTTTCTCCATCATATGTATGCCACTTATTAATATAAGAGTTTAAAGTAGTGTTAGAAATACCTGAGAAAATATACATCATATTGGCAATCTGATTCGTCATCATTACCTGACGGTATTGATCTGAGAACATCATGTCAATTTCGTTTTTAATCTCTTCTTCCGTCTTTTTATCTGTGGACTTATGTTCATTAAAGCCCATAGATACGTTTAAGGTGGTTTGATGTAAGATGCTTTCCGTTATTTTACCAATTTTCAATAACTGATAAATATTCACACAAATGTCAAATCGATCTTGATCGACATTTTCCATGTCAAAGCTATTGACATATTTGGCTTTATCAATCTTTTCAAATCTTGATAAAGTTCTTGTTCTAGTTCCTTGAATATCTTCATTAATAGGGTTCTCTAGAAATAAGTTAGCATGATTCAATAATGATTCATCCACTTTATGAGCTAGATATTCTTTGATATGATGATTGATGTTATCATGATTTAAGTACAATTTTATAATTGCCTTAATTTCAAGATTACTTTGGCTATCATCTAGAAATAATAATTCTTCATCAGATTTAGCAAGAGCTATTTCATCAATTTGAAGAGTATATTCTTTTAAACCAGATAGACGGAGAAACTCTTCCGCCTTTTTTTGTTTGATACTTTGACCAAATAAATTTGTTGTCACACACATAAAAGTAAAAGCACATAGAGCACTTCTTAGATTGTAGATTGTTGCTGATTGCATAAAAACGTAAGTTTAGAAGGGTAAGAGCACATAATAATAATAAACACCATTAATTGTAAATATACGTGAACAATATTAGAATTGGAAATAAATAAATGGTTGTATATCTGAAGATCGACTTTGGAACAATACAAAGCCTATAAAAAATAAAAAAGCAGCCTTTGCAAAATCAGGCATTGAAATAAACTCAATAGCTAATTTGTTTTTCCAACTTTGAGGCATCCAATGTATAAAAAATCCAAAAACCATAATTGCAAATACATTTTTGTAAGCAAGTATTACTTCCAACGCAATGCTAAGGTCCATGTTTGTAGTTATCTGACTAATCATACTTGTGGCGTGTTGCATATCTTCTGCTCTAAAGTAAATCCAAGCATAGCAGACAAAATGAAATGTGATAACACCTCCTATAATATTTTGATATTTAAAATGCCCAATTTTCTTTCCAAAAAACTCCATCCATAATTTATGAAGGGCCAATGCTCCTCCATGTAACGCACCCCAAATGATAAACCTAAAATGTGCTCCATGCCATAATCCACCTAGTAACATAGTCACAAAAAGGTTGATATAGGTTCTCACTTGTCCTTTACGATTACCGCCTAAAGGGATGTAAAGGTAATCTCTCAAGAAGGAAGACAGAGAAATATGCCATCTTCTCCAGAAGTCTGTGATATCGGTAGCTTTATATGGTGAATTAAAGTTTAACGGTAATCTAAAGCCTAATAATACAGCAACACCAATTGCAATATCAGTATATCCAGAAAAGTCACAATAAATTTGTATTGCATAACCATATGTTGCCATTAAATTTTCGAAACCAGAGTAGGACCAAGGCGATTCGAAAATCCTATCCACAAAATTAATGGAGATATAATCAGAAATCATGATCTTTTTTATCAGACCACAAGCAATTAAAAATAGTGCATGTCCATATTCACTCTCCTTTACTTTATAGGGTTGATGAATCTGTGGAATAAATTCAGACGCCCTAACAATAGGGCCAGCCACAAGCTGAGGGAAGAAACTAACAAATAAGGCAAAATCCCAAATATTATCTACTGGCTTAATGTCCCCACGATAAATATCTACAGAATAACTTATGGTTTGAAAAGTATAGAAGGATATACCAATAGGTAAAAATATATTCGAGGTATCCATTCCAGCTCCAAATACAGTGTTGAAAAATACCGCAAGGTAGTTCTCTTGTTCAAGGGTTAAATCGAATAAAGTATTAACTCCTTCTGTAAAGAAAAAAGTATATTTAAAGTAGGCCAATAATGATAAATTAATGGCAGCACTTAAAGTGACTAGGAATCGCCTCGTTTTTTTATCGTTAGAATTGAATATTTGTTTTCCTATGTAATAATCAACGATGGTTGAAAATAACAGAAGAACAAAATAGAAACCACTAGACATGTAATAGAAATACAAACTTGCTAATAATAACAATACATTTCTAGTCGTAATATTTTTATAAATAAATTGATATATAATGATGATGGACCCAAAAAGAACCCAAAAAATAACTTGTGTAAAAAGTAATGGGCTGTTTTCGTGATATGTAACTAGTTCTAACATCTATATTTTACTTGTGTCTATTAAAAAATCACAAATCAATGGGCATATTAGATGTAAGATGAAATATGCTCTTGAAAAAATTATAGTACAAATTAAAATCTTTTTTTGACCATTTATCAATTTGATCATCACTTTTGATCAATTTTGAGGTAAAAAAACTTCCTGTTGTAAAGTGATGATAACTTTTTCAAAAAAATTGTAAAATTAAAATCTAAGAACTAATATCACATTCAAGAGAATTTCTTTCATCTCAGAAAATCAGACATAGAACGAGAAGCATCAAATGGCTAAAAAAATAAAGACAGCATATTTTTGTCAGAATTGTGGTTTTGAATCGCCAAAATGGCAAGGCAAGTGTCCTACGTGTAACGAATGGAATACGTTTGTAGAGGAACTTCAAAAGGAAGAAACTCCTAAAAAAGGGGATTGGAAGATGAGTTCCACTGCAACAAAATCTGGTGGTTATGTAAACGTAGGGGCAGAAACAGCAAAACCGACTAAAATTACTGAGGTAAAATACGAGAAAGAAGCAAGAATAATTACGCAAGACGAAGAATTAAATAGAGTTCTCGGTGGGGGTATCGTTCCTGGTTCGGTAGTTATGATTGGCGGAGAACCCGGTATTGGTAAATCTACATTAATGCTACAGATTGCTTTATCTCTAAATAATAAGCAGGTGTTGTATGTTTCTGGAGAGGAAAGTGGACAACAAATTCGACAAAGAGCGGAGAGGATTCCGTTTTCATCAGAAGAGACGTATGTTTTGACTGAGACGGATACATCAAAAATATTTGCCCATGTAGAAACAATGACACCTGATGTAATGGTGATTGACTCTATACAAACCTTAGTGTCTCCATTTTTAGAACAAGCCGCAGGTAGTGTTTCTCAAGTTAAAGAATGTGCAGCAGAGCTAATCCGATTTGCAAAAGATACAGGAACACCTGTTTTAATGATCGGTCACATTACTAAAGAAGGCAGTTTAGCAGGTCCTAAAGTATTGGAACATATGGTTGATACTGTTCTACAATTTGAAGGGGATAGACATATGAGTTATCGAATTCTAAGAACAGCAAAAAATAGATTTGGCTCAACGTCAGAGTTAGGGATATATGAAATGATTGCCTCTGGTTTAAGACAAGTAAGCAATCCTTCAGAAATATTGTTGTCTCAAAGAGACGATGGATTAAGTGGTATTGCAATTGGTACAGTTATGGAAGGTAACAGACCATTATTAGTTGAAATACAATCTTTAGTTACACCATCTGTGTATGGAAATCCACAACGTAGTTCTACGGGCTTTGATGCAAAACGATTAAATATGCTTTTGGCGGTATTGGAGAAAAGATCAGGCTATAAACTTAACTTTTCTGATGTTTTTATCAATATAACAGGAGGTCTAAGAGTAGAAGACCCAGCAATTGATTTAGCGGTAGTGGTCTCTTTAATTTCTTCTTTTGAAGATATAGCCGTCGAATCTACTACATGTTTTGCAGCAGAAGTAGGTCTTGGTGGAGAGGTGAGAGCTGTATCAAGAATTGAAAATAGAATTTCTGAAGCTGAAAAGTTAGGTTTCAAAGAAATGTTTATTTCGAAATACAATACTAAAGGAATTGATTTCACTAAATTGAAAATGAAGGTGATACCTGTTGGGACAGTCGCCGAGTTAGCCGAGAAATTATTTACTTAAAAATAAATGAAGCAATTTTTTATATATCTATTTCTATTACTATCATCAGTAGTAGGTGCACAAAACGCTAATAAAGCATCTAAACACTTTATTAAAGCGGAAGAAGCAATCAGAATAAGGCAAATTGGAGAAGCAAAATTGCTCTTAGAAAAATCAATTGCGGCAGATTCCACTTTTGGTGATTCTTATTATCTGTTATCCTATTTGTACATATTAGAAAGGGATTATATAAAATCAAGAGCATTGTATGCTCAATTAATGAATTGTTGTGGTGATAACCCTAAATATGCTTTGGCTCATCTTTCTCTAGCTCAATATGAGTGGTCGGAAGGGAATTATGAAAAAGCTAAAAAATATGCTATAGAATTTCTTGATTTTAATCCTGATAAGAAATTATACAGGGAGAAAAAATCGGCGAATAAAATTATTGCCTCATGTAACTATGCATTAGCCAACATGAAAAATGCATTGCCTTATAGCCCTATGAATTTAGGGGAAATTGTCAATGTAAAAGACCAACAATATTTCCCTGCGATTACTGCCAACGGTGAAGAAATGTATTTTACAGCACGTGATAAAAACACAGACGAAAATATCTATAAAATTAAAAAGCAGGAAGGGAAATGGGCGTCGCCTGAAGAAGTAAAAGAACTCAATACTAAATTTAATGAAGGTACTTGTACTATTTCAGCAGATGGAACTATTATGATTTTTACTTCTTGTGAATCGACAAGAGATTTACCAGGCTATGGTAGTTGTGATTTGTTTATGGCAATTAAAGAAGGTGATACATGGTTAAAGCCTCGTAATTTAGGTCCTAATGTGAATTCTGCTGAGTGGGAATCACAACCTTCATTATCTGCAGATGGAAGAACGTTGTATTTTGTGTCTGATAGAAGAGGAGGGTTAGGTAAAAAAGATATATGGAAATCTGAGTTAAACAGTCAAGGACAATGGAAGCCAGCTGTTAATTTAGGAGACGTTGTCAATACTACAGATGATGATATTTCTCCCTACATACATGCCAATGGGCAAACGCTATATTTTTCATCAAAAGGACATTTAGGTTTTGGAGGTTTGGATATCTTTATCTCTGAAAAGAAAAATTCACAAGAATGGGGAGAGGTTAGAAATATTGGTTATCCAGTGAATGATCATACAGATCAAGTTGCATTTATTGTTTCTGCAGACGGATCTAAAGGTTATTTTTCAAAGGAAGAAATTCAAGAGGATGGTACAAGAGATTCTCATTTAGTATCCATTGATATTCCACAAGAAATTCAACCTGTTGTTTTAAGTGGCTTTTTGGAAGGTGTAGTTTATGATGCTATCACAAAAACGCCTTTAAAAGCAGAATTAGAATTAAAGTTATTAGAAAACAAAGAGACAGAGTCAGTATTACTTTCTGATAAAAAAACGGGGAAATATTTGATCGTTTTGAATCAAGATCAAGAATATGCCCTTTACATTTCACGCCCTGGCTACCTATTTCAAAGTCTTACCTTTGATACGCATAATATGGGAGTGGATGGTAAAAGGCTAGATATCTTTTTAGATCGAATTGAATCAGGGAAGAACATCACTTTAAATAATATCTTTTTTGATTCGAACGAATTTAATCTGAAAAGAAAATCACAAATTGAACTAGATAAGATTTTAACTTTTATGTCTAATAATAAAGATATACAAGTAGAAATTGGAGGTCATACTGATGATATTGGAGACGATAATTATAACAAAGAACTTTCTCAAAAAAGAGCAGAAGCGGTAGTTAATTATTTAATTGAAAAAGGAATTGACGCGAAACGTTTAACTGCAAAAGGATATGGAGAGAAATCGCCAATTGCAGATAATACAACAGATGAAGGAAGAACTAAAAATAGAAGAATTGAATTCTCTGTGATGTAGTCATTGATATTAAACATCAATTACCATTAAATAAAGATTAATATCCTTTTAAACTGTTCAAAACCCATGGAAATCTTCTATTTTTGTCAGAAGTTAAAATTAGAAGAGAATGAATCTATTATCAGTTGATAATGCAACAAAATATTGGGGCGAAAAACCCTTATATGAAAATATAAGCTTTGGTATTCAGCAAGGTCAGAAAGTAGCCTTAGTAGCAAAAAATGGTACAGGTAAATCTACTTTGTTAAATTCTATAGCAGGAAAAGAATCTTTAGACAGTGGTGAAATTGCCATCAATAAAGATATTACAGTAGGATTATTAGAGCAGGAACCGAAATTTGAAGAAGGACAGAATGTTTTAGATTACGTTCTATCAAGTGATTCTCCAATTTTAGGAGCCGTTAAAAACTATGAAGCAGCTTTACAAGCTTCCACACTAGACTATTCTGATGCCGTTTTAAAACAGTTGGATATTGCCACTGCTAAGATGGAAGAAATGAAAGCTTGGGATGCTGAAGCTAGAGTGAAACAAATTCTTACGGCCTTCAAGATAGAAGATACTGCACAGAAAATGGTTTCTTTATCTGGTGGGCAGCAAAAAAGAGTAGCCCTAAGTAAAGTCCTTATCGAAGAACCCAACTTATTGATTCTTGATGAACCGACTAACCATTTGGATTTAGATATGATTGAATGGTTAGAAGAATATTTAACCCGTTCTAAACTATCTATTCTGTTAGTTACTCACGATAGATACTTCTTAGATAGAATCTGTACTGAAATTATAGAATTGGTAGATTCAACAATCTATACCCATCAAGGTAATTATTCTTATTATATCGAGAAAAAAGCAGAAAGAGAAGCTAACCACGCCGTTACTGTGGAAAAGGCTAAAAACTTAATGCGTAAGGAACTTGATTGGGTAAGAAGAATGCCAAAAGCTAGAGGTACAAAGCAAAAATATAGAATGGATGCTTTTCACGACCTCAAGAAAAAAGCAAATAGCGGAAAGAAAGATGAGAAAGTTCAAATTCAAGTGAATATGTCCCGATTGGGTAAAAAAATCCTTGAGTTTGAAAGTGTCTACAAATCATTCGGAACAAAGAAAATTGTTGATGATTTCTCTTACATTTTTAAAAGAAAAGAAAGAGTTGGTATTGTTGGAGACAATGGTGTCGGAAAGTCTACTTTTCTAAATATGTTAACGGGTACTGAATCAATAGACGAAGGAACCATCACAAAAGGAGAGACCATTGTCTATGGTTACTATACACAAAAAGGCTTAAGTTTTGACGAAGATAGAAAAGTGATTGATGTGGTAAGAGACATCACAGAAAATCATACTATGTCAGACGGGACAACACTTACGCCACTTCAATTACTGAATAAGTTTTTGTTCACACCAGAGAAACAACATTCGTATATTTCTACGCTATCAGGTGGGGAGAGAAAAAGGTTGTATTTGTGTACCATACTTTTAAAGAATCCTAACTTCCTAATTCTTGATGAGCCTACAAACGATCTAGACTTAGATACACTAAGTGTTTTAGAAGACTTCTTAGAGGAATTTCAAGGATGTGTGATAGTGGTAACCCACGATAGATACTTTATGGATAAGTTAGTGGACCACTTATTTATTTTTGAGGGAGATGGTGTTATCAAAGACTTCAATGGTAAATATTCTGAATATAGAGCCTACCTTGATGAGGTAGAAAAACAAAAGAAGCAGGCACTAAAAGAAGAGAAAAAAGCCGACGATAAAAAGGTCGTGCAAAAGACAAGTTCCAAGAAACTTTCTTATAAAGAACAAAAAGAATACGAAGCTTTAGAGCAAGAAATTGAAACTCTTGAAGCAAAAAAAGAAGAATTGGAAGGGAAATTGTCTGATGGAAGTGTGACATCACCCGATGATATCAGAGAGGTATCAGAAACATTAGGTCAGGTGATGGAAGAAGTTGATGAGAAAATGATGCGATGGATGGAACTAGACGAAATAGCCAATGGTGGTTAATCTTTATTCTTCAAATTATAACTTATAATGTGTATGCACAATCTGCTGAGCAACTTTATTTTAGAGCAGCTTACAGAGATGTGCATACACTAGAAATAGATTCTACTAAACATTTCTTTACGCTACCTATGGCTTATGGTCAATCTGAGATTTTAGAATTGCCAGAAGCAAATGATATTTCACGTCTTCAAATTGATAGTGTACTTTTAGTATATACTGATCATCCAAAGAATTTTGATTTTTCGTTACTGAATACGAATAGAATTCATGCTTTTTCTAAATGGTTTGATGGAGCTATCGATGACCCCGTAATTCGATGGAGAATCATCAAACAAGTTGGAGGTGAGAATAAACAAGATTTTACCCAAAAGTTTCATGGTATTGTCGTTTACTATGATAAACATAAAAGGCAAGACTTATCACCTGAAGAAGAAGTAAAGAGAAGGAAGCATATTGATAATAAATTCCATCATCTTGTCAAGAAAAAGTTAGGAGAAGACCAGCAATTAACGGAGACCACTTCCAAAGTTTTCGAAAAAAATAGAGACGTATGGAATAAAGCTGTAGTTGTTAGTGACTGGACAGGAAGTATGTACCCATATACTTTAGATCTACTTTCTTGGTTGATAAAAGAAAGAGCTCAAGATCAGGTGATTGGTTTCGTATTTTTTAATGATGGTGATACAAAAATGAGTCATCAAAAGAAAATTGGTGAGACAGAAGGAATTTACTCTATACGTTCTAGTAAAGTGATGCCTGTGATGAATTTAATGTCAATGGTGAAACGTAAAGGGGATGGAGGAGATTTACCCGAAAATGACATTGAAGCAATTTTAAAAGCAGAAAAAGAGTATACTGATGCCAATACCTTTATTTTAGTAGGGGACAATCAGTCTACAGTTCGAGATATTGAATTGCTGCCTCAAGTAAAAAATCCGATTCATATCATATTAAATTACGCACCTATTAATCATCTAGGTTTGCCTAAAGTAATTAAAGATTATAAACGCATAGCATTGGCAACGAATGGAAGTATTTATGTCAATGATCAAGAATTTACAACAGCTGAAGAAATTGAACAACTAGAAGAACTTGTTTTAGATGATCAATAAAAAAAGAACCCACCCATAAAGGCGAGTTCTTTATAAAAACAAGTAACTAATATGTTAGTAGGAAGTTGTTTGTTATGACTATTGATGAAAAATTATTTCATTAAATCTCTTCTGATTAAAATTGAGCAGTTTCTGTACTACCCTCCATTGCTGTTGTTGAAGATTTACCATTTGTAACAGTATTTTGTACTGCATCAAAATAGGTTGTACCAACAAAAGCTTGGTGTTTCACTGCTCTAAATCCATCTTTTTGTAATGCAAATTCTTTCTCTTGTAACTGAGAGTAACCTGCCATGCCACTTTCTTTGTATGCTTTTGCTAATTGGAACATACTTGTATTTAAGGCATGGAAGCCAGCAAGTGTAATGAATTGGAATTTATAGCCCATTGCCGCTAATTTCTCACGGAAGCTTCCCATTTCTTCTTTACTTAATTTTGATGCCCAGTTGAAAGACGGAGAACAATTATAAGCTAAAAGTTTATCAGGGAACTTAGCATGAATAGCATCTGCAAAAGCTTGAGCTTCTGCTAAATCGGGGTGAGAAGTTTCACACCAGATTAAATCAGCGTATGGAGCATAAGCCAAACCTCTTGAAATAGCTTGTTCCATACCATTATTTACTTTGTAGAAACCTTCTGAAGATCTTTCTCCATAAATAAATTCTCGATCTCTTGGATCGATATCTGAAGTAAGCAAATTAGCCGCATCAGCATCAGTTCTTGCAACAATAATAGTAGGAGTACCACAAACGTCTGTAGCTAAACGGGCAGCAACTAATTTATTAATGGCCTCTTGCGTAGGTACTAATACCTTACCCCCAAGGTGTCCACATTTTTTTGCTGATGATAACTGATCTTCAAAGTGTACACCTGCAGCACCAGCTTCAATCATCATTTTCATGAGCTCAAATGCATTTAGATTACCACCAAAACCAGCTTCAGCATCAGCAACAATCGGCACCAAGTAATCAATATCATCTTTGTCAGCAACAGATTGTATTTGATCTGCTCTTCTCAAGGCGTTGTTAATTTTTTGTACCACTTTTGGAACTGAATCGGCAGGGTATAACGATTGATCTGGGTACATTTGTCCGGCAAGGTTTGCATCAGCCGCAACTTGCCATCCACTTAAGTAAATAGCTTTTAATCCAGCCTCCACTTCTTGAATGGCCTGGTTACCGGTTAAAGCTCCAAGTCCTGCCATATATTCTTCAGTATGAAGCCCTTTCCATAGTTTTTCAGCTCCCATACGAGCTAAGGTGTGTTCTACGACAACATTACCTTGAAGTTTAATTACTTCTTCGGCTGTATAAGGTCTTTCAATATTCGACCATCTTGGGTTGTTTGCCCACTCTTTTTTAAGCGCTTCAATTCTTTCATTCTTAGTCATAATCGATGTTGTTTTTTGGTTTTATATAAAAATTTAGACAATAGAGTACCAGGGCAATAATTTTTGCCTGATAAAAAAGTTAGAGTTTGAAAATGTCTGGAAAAGACCACCATCAATTTTGATGTACTCACCAAAAAAGATGATGGCAGCAGATGTATGTCCCAATTTACCTCTGCATCTTGATATCTTTAATCAATTTGTTGATAAGCAGGTAACGTCAGGAATTCAACGAATTCATCTGTCAAAACTAACTTGTCAAAAATTACTTTAGCTTCTGATAATTTTGATTGATGAAATCTTTCATCTCCCAAAAGTTCTTTAAAGGAGTGCATCACCTCATCAATTACTTGATGATAAAGTACTTCATTAATCTCTTTTCCTTCGGCTGTAATGGCTTTATTTTTAATCCATTGCCATACTTGTGATCTTGAGATTTCAGCAGTAGCAGCATCTTCCATTAAATTGTAGATAGGTACTGCACCTTGTCCTTCTAACCATTTACTGATATATTGAATACCTACATCAATATTAGTTCTCAATCCCGCAAGTGTGATATTGCCTTCTGGAACTTTCAGTAAATCTTCTGCTTTAATTTTTTTGTATTGAAAAGGTTTGTTGATGTTATTCGGAGCACCCATATAACGATCAAAAACTTTTTTAGCAACCGGAACTAAGCCAGGGTGTGCGACCCAAGTGCCATCATGTCCAGCTAAAGCTTCACGTGTCTTATCTTTGGCAACCTTATCAATAGCTTTCTGATTGGCTTTATGATCATTCTTGATTGGTATTTGTGCCGCCATACCGCCCATAGCAAATGCTTTTCTTTTATGGCAAGTCTGAATTAATAACTCACAGTATGATTTCATAAAATGAACATTCATAGTGACTTTGGCTCTATCAGGTAGTGTGTGTCCAGGGATATTTCTCAATTTTTTAATGTATGAGAATATATAATCCCATCTACCACAGTTTAAACCTGCAGAATGTTCTTTTAAAGCATATAAGATTTCATCCATCTCAAATGCTGCCAAAATTGTTTCAATTAATACCGTGGCTTTAATTGATCCTTGTGGTATATCTATATACTCTTGTGAGAAAACAAAAATGTCATTCCATAATCTCGCTTCTAAATGACTCTCGATTTTTGGTAAGTAGAAGTAAGGCGCACTTCCGTTTTCTATAAGTGTTTTAGCGTTATGGAAGAAGTATAACCCAAAATCTACCAAAGAAGCAGAACAGTTCATGCCTTCAAATTGCATGTGCTTTTCTTCTAAATGCCAACCTCTTGGACGAACAAATAAGGTTGCAGTAGTGTCATGAAGAAGGTATTCCTTTCCAGTTTTTGGGTGTGTATAATTTATGTTCTTATTGACAGCGTCCTTTAAATTTTGCTGACCATTCATGCAATTACTCCAAGTGGGAGAGTTGGCATCTTCGAAATCAGCCATGAAAACATTGGCTCCAGAATTCAACGCATTAATAATCATTTTACGATCAACAGGACCAGTTATTTCTACTCTTCTGTCTTGAATGTCTTTTTTGACCTCTGCAACCGTCCATTCACTGTTTCTTATATAGGCAGTGGCAGCCAAAAAAGTGGGCAATTTACCGCTATCTAATTCTTCTTGTCTTTTAAGTCTTGCATCTAATAATGCAATTCTTCTTTTGTTGAATCTTTGATGTAAAGTAGCAACAAACTTCAAAGCATCTTCTGTTAAAATACTTTGGTGTTCCATTGTCATCATTTCTTTGATTTCAATGTTTTTTTCAGTTAAAGTAGATACTGTCTTCATTTAAACAAACGTTAGCTATTGGTGATTTGATGTTGACACAAATATATAAAAAGCGAAATGAATAAAAAAAGCGAAAATTCGCTAAAAACATTTCAACTAATTTATAAAAATAGTATTATAAATTGTTTAGTATTTAATAAAAGCATATTAAATAGTGTTTAATGTTGTATTTTATCAATAAATGTTAAATAGCGAAAATTCGCTATAAAAATGAATAATTATTCACTTGTTATAAAATTTATTGAAAAAGTTCAATTTTCGACTTTTAATTATCTAAGATCATCATAGGATTTTTTTGAGCTAAGAATTGAAGAATCGTCGATATTATTTCAATTTCACAAATAATAAATGTATTTTTAATTAAGTAAGGTGAGTATCTATTTTAGGATGACAATTATATGTGATTAATATAAGTGCTAAATACTAGATGCCAATTGAAGATTTAGTTATCTCAAAAGTTTGTTATGAAAATGAATCACCTAAAAACAATAAACACAATCTATCATTCGATGATAAAACTTAGAATCTTAAGCATTATTAGTGCCCTCCTAATTTCATTTAATCTTCAAGCTCAAGATTTCCCTTCCGAATATTGGCATTTTGGTGAGGTAGATCTTAATGATGGTTCAACATTAAAAGGAAAATTAAAATATTCTTTAGAAGAAGGGGTAGAGTCTATTCAAATTATCGTTAATGGAGTAATTAAATCTTTTGGAGCCCAAAATGTAAGGTCATTTCAAATCATGGATGCGATGACTAAAAGGGAAAGGTATTTTTATTCATTACCATTCAAACAAGCAAAAGGGTATGTGAAAAATCACTTTTTTGAATTGTTGGAAGATGGAGACCCTTATGTGCTATTAATTAGAGAAAGAATTGCAGAAATATCTGAAACGTCATATGATCCATATTGGGGGTCGAACTTTAATACTAGGAGGAGAGTTTTAGTCTATGATTTTTATTTAATGGATTTGTATGCTGAGATAAGACAAGTTGACACCAGAAAGTTGGAGACAATGTTGGTTTATTTTGGTAAATACAAAGATAAAGTGGAAGCATTTATAAGAGTAAATAAATTAGATTATCAAGATCGTGAAGATTTTCTTCAGATTGTAAGATATTATGATACTCTTGTTGGTCCTGAGGAAGGAAGTTAAGAATGGTATAATCAAAATATGATTTTATAACACCTTCTTGAATTAATAAATACTATATTTAACGGGCAATACTGCCCGTTTTTTTAATGATAAAAAATATGAAACCTTTAATTTTAATAACCAACGATGATGGAATAACATCAAAAGGAATAGCATTCTTAGTTAATGTGATGCATAAGATTGGTGAAGTAGTGGTGGTCGCACCTGATAGTCCTCAATCTGGAATGGGACATGCTATTACAATTCATGATCCTTTGAAATATCATGAGTCTGACCTATTTGAAAAATTAAATATAAAGGCCTATCAATGTTCAGGGACACCTGCTGATTGTGTGAAATTGGCTAAAAATCATATTCTAGACCGATTACCTGATCTAGTGGTAAGTGGTATTAATCATGGAAGTAACTCATCAGTAAGCATTTTATATTCTGGAACAATGAGTGCAGCATTGGAAGCTACTATTGAAGGATTGCCTGCTGTTGGTTTTTCTGTTTGTGATTATAGTCATGATGCAGAGTTTACTCATACTGAATCTTTGATTACTCAGGTAGCTTCTAAAGTTATTGATCAAGGATTGCCAAAAGGAGTGGCATTAAATGTGAATTTCCCAAAGGTGAGTGAAGAACCAATTAAAGGTATCAAGTATTGTAGACAAGCCAAAGGGAAGTGGCAAGAAGAATTTGATGAAAGAGTAGACCCAAGTGGTAGAAAATATTTATGGTTAACTGGTAAATATGTCTTGTCTGATGAGGGAGAAGATACTGATGAATGGGCTATTAACAATAATTATGCAAGTGTTGTACCTGCTAAAATAGACCTAACAGATCATGAATATTTAAAAGAATTGCTCTCTTAGTACTCGTATAGAGGGTTGGGATAGTATTTTTAAAAAATTTATAGACTAAATTTCAAATGGTTAAGGATTAGAGATAGAGAACTATAGAAAAGTAGTTTGCTTTCTAATTTTTAACCATGCATATTTGCATCGCTTTCAAACGGAGAGCTGTAGGAAATACTTCATTTAATGCCTGGGTGGCGGAATTGGTAGACGCGCTAGACTCAAAATCTTGTGAGGGCAACTTCGTGTGGGTTCGAGTCCCACCCCAGGTACTATTTATATGATTTATTTTCAGCCTAGGTGGCGGAATTGGTAGACGCGCTAGACTCAAAATCTTGTGTGGGTAACCACGTGTGGGTTCGAGTCCCACCCTAGGTACTACAAAAAATATTGTTATAAAACATTTGCTCGAGTGGCGGAATTGGTAGACGCGCTAGACTCAAAATCTTGTGAGGGCAACTTCGTGTGGGTTCGAGTCCCACCTCGAGTACAACAATGTTATTATAATCGCCTGGGTGGCGGAATTGGTAGACGCGCTAGACTCAAAATCTGGTGAGGGCAACTTCGTGTGGGTTCGAGTCCCACCCCAGGTACAAAAGGTATTGAATATATTTCGATACCTTTTTTTTTGATTATTATTTATTATCCATTAGTGTAGAAAGTTCATTGTGTGGTTTCTATGTCAATAAAATTTAATTTTTTAACAAAATTTCAATATTTGTAAGTTTAAAGAGTTAAAATTTAGTATATTCGCGTAACGAAATTATAAATAATACTGAGTGCTTTTGTTAAAACGGTTACTATACGGAATTTTTATTTTGCTACTACTTGGTAGTTGTGAAGAAGAAGACCTTCAGAAAGATCTGAATGGTAGTGTTCTGTATACCAAAAAATATGAGTTAACTTACAGTAAGCCTTTGAAATTAGATACTTTCCAAGCATCACTTACAGGTGATGATTTGAACTCTTCAGTATTGCACTTTACAATCACTAGATATGATGGTGTTTTACTCTATGAAGAGTATGTGGATGCAGAGAGTATCATAGGGGATGATAAAGATCTAGACACATTAGATATTGATTCCCAAAATAGATTGATACATAGTAGGGTAGATAATTTTCTACAAGATAAATCAGAGTTGATTATTTTATTCGAAAAGCTCAGGCCTCAAGTAAAAGATATACTACAATAAAAAAACCTTATCAATTAAATGATAAGGTTTTTTTATGTTTTATAGTTTCCAAGTACTTATCCTTTGTAGAAAGGAGGTTTTGAAACAACTGCTTTTAACTTTCTATTTCTTACCTCAATAAGAACTTCAGATCCTGCTTTTGTTAAAGGTCTATTGACATAACCTAAAGCAACACCTTTGCCCAACATTGGAGACATTGTACCAGAAGTTAATTTGCCAATGACTTCTCCTTCTAGATTCAATACATTGTATCCACCTCTTGGAACACCTCTGTCTAATAATTCGATACCTACTAAACGACGTGTAACACCTTCTTCTTTTTGCTTTTTAAGATTATCTGAGTTGATAAAGTCTTTAGTAAACTTTGTTACCCAACCTAAACCAGCTTCTAAAGGAGAAGTAGTATCATCTATATCATTACCATATAAGCAATAACCCATTTCTAAACGTAGAGTATCTCTAGCGCCAAGACCGATTGGTTTAATATCATAAGATGCACCAGCTTCGAAAATTTTCTTCCAAACAGTTTCAGCTACTGCATTAGGAACATAAAGTTCAAAACCACCCGATCCTGTATATCCAGTAGCAGAGATAATAACATTGTCCACTCCAGCAAATTTACCTAATGAGAAAGTGTAGAATCCCATCTCCTGTAAATTTACTTCAGTTAAAGATTGCATCGCTTCTGAAGCCTTAGGACCTTGTACTGCAAATAAAGAATACTCATCAGAAACGTTTTCCATTTCTACGCCTTCAGTATTATGACTAGAAATCCAGTTCCAATCTTTTTCAATATTAGAAGCGTTCACAACTAACATATATTCTTCATCTTTGATTTTATAAATGATTAAATCATCTACAATACCACCTTTATCATTCGGAAGACAAGAATACTGTGCCTTTCCATCAAATAGTTTTGAAGCGTCGTTAGAAGAAACCTTTTGAATAAGATCTAGTGCTTTTGGACCTCTCAACATGAATTCACCCATGTGTGATACATCAAAAACACCTACACCATTTCTAACAGTTTTATGTTCTTCGATGTCTGATGAATATCTGACTGGCATGTTGTATCCTGCAAAAGGAACCATTTTAGCACCCAGAGCTTCGTGTACATCATTAAGGGCAATTTTCTTTAATGTTTGTTCTGTCATAACAAGTATATGTGTTCTATAAGGTTAGAAATTTCTTTCTTTATGTTCGGTTTTAAATTGAAAGCCAAAAGTAAGATATAGTTCTCTAATTTCATATACTTTCATTTGTATTCATTACTTAACTTTTACAAAAATATTACCTTAGGTTTTATTGATATCCAACAAAAAAATAAAGATCTTAGCATGATTTACTTGAGAAAATGAAAAACATCATTTAGTGTGGGATATTTTTTACCTCAAGTGATAAGTGTAATTACATTCAAACAAAAAATTTATGTCCTCAGTACTTTCTTTAGTAGGCAATACCCCACTTGTCGAATTACAAAATATGAACCCTAATCCTAATGTTAAGATCTTCGCTAAATTGGAAGGTCAAAACCCGGGGGGTAGTGTAAAAGATAGAGCAGCCTTTAATATGATTAATGAGGCTCAAAAAAGAGGGGATTTAAAAGAAGGAGTGAAGTTGATTGAAGCAACAAGTGGAAACACAGGAATTGCTTTAGCAATGATGGCCAGCTTAATGGGGGTTGAAATTGAATTAGTAATGCCAGATAGTGCTACTATTGAGCGAGTGAAATCGATGAAAGCTTATGGAGCTAAAGTAACTTTAACTCCACAAAAAATATCTATGGAAGGTGCTAGAGATTATGCATTATCAAAAGTAGAAGAAGGAGGGTATTTTATGCTGAATCAATTTGATAACCCCGATAATTATTTAGCACATTATAAAACTACTGGTCCTGAAATCTGGAGAGATACTAATCAAGAGGTGACTCATTTTGTTTCTGCAATGGGAACTACAGGTACAATTATGGGTACATCAAAATTTTTGAAGGAGCAATCAAGTGCCATTCAAATTGTTGGAGCTCAACCTGCAAATGGAGCTAGAATTCCTGGTATCAGAAGATGGCCAAAAGAATACTTACCTAAAATATTTGATGAAAGCCGTGTCGATCAAAAAATAGATGTTTCTAAGGAACAAGCTACAGAAACAGCAAGAAGGTTAGCGAAAGAAGAAGGCATATTTGCCGGAATGAGTAGTGGTGGTTCATGTTATGTAGCTTTAGAAACAGCAAAGAAAATAGATAAAGGTGTCATAGTATTTATCGTTTGCGATAGAGGGGACAAATATCTTTCAACTGATTTATTTTAAGAACAATGAGAAAATTAATTTTATTACCTGTATTTTTATTAAGTTTTACTTTCTTCTCATGCCAACCGGGTGATGCTAAAAAGCGTGTTAAAGACGAGAAAGTGGAATTAAAACCAGTAGTTTATGATGCAGCAAAAGCCAAAGGGCATCAAGCATATTTTAAGCTGTCTGAATGTTTAATCAATTCTAACCCGACAGCAGCACAAACGTATGCCAAAAGGTTACAAGCAGTTTTACCAGAAAACACTCCTGATGAGGTGAGTAATGCTGTGAATATTATTGTCGCAACAGATGATTTAGCAGCACAAAGAAAAGAATTCGAAACAGTAACGAAATTTTATCAAAAGATTGCTGAAGAAGGGAACGCTGGAATGGATGTTTATGTTGTTCATTGTCCGATGGCATTCAACAATACGGGTGCAGATTGGTTAAGTGCAACAGAAGAAGTGATCAACCCTTATTTTGGCGATGAGATGCTACATTGCGGACGAGTGATGAAAAAATTAGATCAAAACAAGTAGTATGCATGAATTATTAACCTATGCACTAACAGTATTCTTAAGTTTCTTTGCTGTTATGAATCCGATTGCTAATACACCTATTTTTTTAGGAGTGGTTGGAGATAAAACAAAAGAGGACAAGAAACATATTGCTAAGAAATCAACATTTACAGCATTTTTAATTGTTGTGGTTTTTGTAATTGCAGGAAAATATATATTCCAGTTATTTGGGATCACAATTCCAGCTTTTAAAATTACCGGTGGTGTATTGCTTTTTTATGTTGGGTTTGAAATGTTGATGTCTAAGAAATCAAAAATTAGCACGAATCAAACAGAAGAAAACTCAGATAGTATAGCTGTTTCTCCCTTAGCTATCCCAATATTAGCTGGACCAGGAACTATTGTAACAGCAATGAACCAAGTGACAAATGCTGGCTATGAAAAAATAGCTATAGTTGTTGTTGTATTTGGAGTTATGATTTTCCTGACCTATCTAGCTTTCGTACTTAGTGATCGTATTCTTGAGAAACTAGGAGGAAACTTAATTGCTGTAATAGGTAAAATTATGGGTTTAATTCTCGCAATCATTGGAACAGATATGCTTATGGATGGAATAAAGTTATCATTTAATCTTTAATCCAATTTAGAGCTAAAAAAAGGGTTGATGTTAAAAAAACATCAACCCTTTTTTATTATTTCAAAGAATTCAACCGAACAGTGACTGCATTTTTATGTGCTTGTAACTCTTCAGCTTCTGCCATTCGTTCCACATGTGGTCCTAAAGCAGTAAGTCCTTTTTTATTTATTTTTTGGAAAGTAATTTTTCTGTAGTAACTATCTAAAGAAACACCAGAATAATTCTTAGCATAACCATAGGTTGGTAATGTATGATTTGTACCTGATGCATAATCACCTGCTGATTCTGGAGTGAGGTGACCAACAAATACAGAACCTGCGTTAATGATCTTTTCACTGACCTCTTCCGCATTATCCAAAGATAAAATCAAGTGTTCAGCTGCATATTCATTGACTAAATCTAATGCAACATTTTCGTCTTCAATGTAAAAGCTTCTAGAATGAGATAAAGCTTTAGCAGCAATGTCTTTTCTAGGAAGTACTCTTAATTGTTTTTCTACTTCAACCATTGATTTCTCTATGGTATCCATTGATGAAGAAACTAAAATCACTTGACTGTCAGCGCCATGTTCAGCTTGAGATAATAAATCGGCAGCAATAAATTCGGGGTGAGCAGTAGCATCAGCCCAAACTAATACTTCTGATGGTCCTGCAGGCATATCAATGGCAACACCTTCTTTAGTTGCTAATTGTTTAGCTGCAGTTACATATTGATTACCAGGGCCAAATATTTTTGATACTGATGGTATCGTTTCTGTACCGAAAGTCATTGCAGCAATTGCTTGAGCACCACCTACTTTGTATACGTTTTTTAACCCAATTTTTTGAGCAGTATATAAAATAGCAGGATGAATATTACCTTCTTTATTAGGAGGAGTACATAAACATACCTCTTGGCATCCAGCAATAATAGCAGGAGCACCGATCATGATTACTGTAGAAAAAAGTGGTGCAGATCCACCAGGGATGTATAAACCTACTTTTTGAATAGGAACACTCTTTCTCCAACAGTTTATTCCTTCCATTGTTTCCACTTCTAACGTTTCCGTTTTTTGAGAAGCATGGAACTTGCTAACATTTTCTATAGCAATATCAATGGAAGCTTTTAATTCATCATCTACTAATGAAATAGCTTCTTCAAATTCTTTCTCAGATACAGTGATTGAATCAACTTCTGCACCATCAAATTGTCTTGAAAATGCTCTTAAAGCAGAATCACCATCTTTTTGAACTGTCTTAAGAATAGGAGTGACCTGTTTTTCAATTTCTTCAATACGCATTGCTGGTCTTTGAAGAAGGTCATTCCATTCTGATCTCTCTGGATTTTTGTATACTTTCATAAGCGATCAATAGGTTCTACAGAATCATTTTCTCAATTGGAACAACTAAGATACCTTCTGCACCAGCCTCTTTAAGAGCTTCAATTTTACTCCAAAAATCATCTTCAGCAATTACAGTATGAATAGAAACATACTCTTCGTTAGCTAAAGGAAGAATGGATGGAGATCTCATTCCAGGAAGTAGATTAATGATTGTATCTAAATTTTCCTTTGGAGCATTTAATAAAATATATTTATTGTTGTCAGCAGTTTGAATAGCATTTATTCTAAACAATAGTTGATCAACAATAGCTTTCTTTTCTTCAGATAAACCAGGTGTAGCAATCATTAATGCTTCTGAATCGAAGATGCTTTCAACTTCTTTCAGGTTATTTTGCATTAATGTAGAACCAGTACTCACTAAATCACAAATAGCATCAGCTAAACCGATGTTAGGAGCAATTTCTACAGATCCTGAAATTTCATGAATATCAGCAGTAACACCGTTCTCTTTTAAATAATCACCTAAGATTTTTGGGTAAGAAGTAGCGATACTTTTACCATCTAAATCTTTAAGACCGTCGTATTTTTTATCTTTAGGAATAGCAATTGAAAGTCGACATTTTGAGAAACCAAGATGATGGACTGTGTCTACATTTTTATCTTTTTCAACAGCCTCATTGGCTCCTACGATACCGAGATCAGCAACGCCATCTTGAACGTAACCCGGAATGTCATCATCACGAAGGAACAAAAACTCTAGAGGGAAGTTGCTAGCTTCAGCTTTTAATGCACCCTTCATTCTAGGAATCTTAATTCCACACTGACGGATCAAGTTTAAAGATCCATCGCTCAAACGACCTGACTTTTGGATTGCAATCTTAAGTTTTGTCATAATTGTTTTGTGTTATCCCTTGATTGTCAAACACTTTTAAAAAGTTAATAATGTAGTTCAGTTAATTACTTGAACAAAATAAATGATCTAACTTCTTCAGTTAAATCAATTTTATATCAAATTTACTTATATTTTTAGAATATTTCATTAATTATTCATTTTTAAAATGGTATTTATAAATAATTAAACAAACTGTTGATAATAAAGAAATATAAGTACTAATATAAAATACAGCTTGTTTCAATTCATTTTCTTATTTTTGAAGAATATTTTTTTAGGAATCATGCTTTAAAAACTCCAAATTCGTTTTTTTATCACCTTATTTCAGATATTCTGAGATAAAATATTTATTTTGAATTACTTTTTCAATTAAACTTGAATTAATTTAATTGCTTCAATTCCCTAACTCATAATGAATCAAGGACTGATTAGATACTGCCTAATGTTTGCTTTTATATTAAAAGGCATTACAGAACTAATGGCTCAACAACAGATATATTACTCAGAAGAGGAGAGATTGTTTAATAAAGCCAAGGTTTTATTTACAGATAATAATTTTTCTGCTTCCCGTAGACTATTTGAAACATTTTCGAATAAATACTGTGGCGAAAATGAAAAGTGTATCGCAGCTGAATATTATTTAGCGTTGTGCCAAATGGAATTAGCACACCCAGATGCAGATAAACAAATAGAAGATTTTGTTAAGAAATACCCTGTTCATCCCTTCTCTAATAAAGCTTATAAAGCATTAGGGTCACATTATTTTGAAAAAGGGGAGTATTCTAAAGCTATTGAGGCTTTTAATAAGGATCCATTTTTTGATTTTTACGATGATGAAGATAGGAAAATTGCTTACCAAGCTGCCTATGCTAATTTTGATCAAGGAAATAGAAAAGAAGCCAACAAATTATTTCAAGTCTTAAAAAAAGGGACACATCCATACGCTAATAAGTCAAGTTATTATGCAGGATATATGGAATATGATAATAAAGAGTATGAGAAATCTGCGCAAGATTTAGAAAAAGCAGTAAACGATCCTGAAATTAGACCATTTGCCTTTGCATTATTGCCATTAGCTTATTATCAATTAGGACAAGAAGATAAGATGTTGAAAATGATCTCTCAAGCTAAAGCTGATGGGATTGATCTACCAATGGACGCACTTCTTTTTGCAGCAAAGGTATATTTTAAAAAGAATAATTTTGAGAAAGCTAATTTATATTTTGAGGAGTATTTAAAGGAAATTCCCTTGTTTGCCGTTGATAGAATAACTTCTTATCAAATTGGTTATACAAAATTTAAAATTGATGAACCAAAGGAAGCTTTACCCTATCTTTCTAATGCCGCAGATAGTGGAGAAAAAGATAAACTTGCTCAGCTAGCTGCCTATAATTTAGGTGTGGTTGCTCTAAGTTTGGGTGATAAAGGAAAAGCAATGATAGGTTTTGAACAGGCTTCATTGTTAGAATTCAATAAAGAAATTCAAGAACATTCTTCTTATAACTTTTGTAAAATACTTTTTGATCTAGAATTTTATGCACAGGTACCAAGAGCATGTGATTACTTTTTAGCTTATTTCCCTAATTCAGGTAGATATACTGAAATTGAGAATTTAATGAATTTGGCTTTTGTCAATTCTGGAGATTATTCAAAAGCATTGAAAATACTGGACAAGAAGTCGTATTTAACTGAAGCTGAAAAAATGGCTTATCAAGAAGCCGCATTCAATAAAGCGGTAGAACTAGGAAATGATAACGATGAGGCAGGGGAAGTGAAACTTTTAAGAAAGTCTCAAAAATATCCGTATAACGATGAACTGTTGCAAGCATCTAACTTTTACTTAGGAGAAGGATATTCAGCACTTTCTTATTACGATACGGCCGCCTACTACTATAAGCAAATACCAGAGAATTCTGAATACAATCTTAAATCAAAATACGGTTTAGCTTATGTGCAATATGCTGTTGCTGATTATTCTTCTGCAATAGATAATTATACCTATTACATCAACCAAGGAAGGAATTCAGAGCCTAGAGAAAAAATAACGGAAGCTATTGTTAGAAGGGCTGATTGTTATTTCGGTACCCATAAATATGAAGTAGCAGAAAGATCTTATGCTATGGCAGAGAGCTATGGTTCCAGAGATATGGAATACATTGCCTATCAGAGAGCTCAAATTAAAAGAGCGAGAGGTATGAAAACCGATGCTTTTAGACAATATAAATCCATTGTTTCAGAATATAGTACGTCTGCTTTTGCTCCATTGTCAGCTTATCATGCTGCCAATTTATTAAGGGAAGGGTATAAATACGAAGAGGCGATTAAAGAATATAGTATTGTTATTGATAAATATCCTCAGTCTTCTGTGTTTATTTCTTCCGTTGCTCACAGAGCATTAGTCTATTCATTGCTAGCAAAAAATGAATTGGCAGAGGCCGATTACAAATTTTTAATAGATAAAGATCCAATTTCTTCAGAAGCAGAAAATGCGATAGAAGCTTTGCAGGAAATGGACAATGAAAACTATGTTGTACAAGATTTAGAACATTACAAATCAATTTTTAAAGAGGCAAATCCAGAAAGTAATGCAACTTTAATTGATGATTTTAATGCTGCTATGAAGCCTTATCAAGAAAAAGAATATAGTAGGGCTGTTCAAACTCTTACCTCATTTATTACCACTACACCAAGTTCTAAGTTCTCTGATGATATTTATTTTTCATTAGGCTTTTCATACAGAATGCTTAAGAATAATACAGAGGCAATCAAGGCTTTTGAAAAAGTAGAACACATGCCTGAAAAGGAAAAGTCGTTACGTTATGTTGGTGATTTACTAATGCAAGAAAAACGATTTAAAGACGCGATTAAAACTTACAATGAATTAGATAAGATTGCTACTAGAAGAACAACAACTTGGTCTGTGAATTTGGGTTTAATGAAGTCGCATTTTGAGGAAAAAGATTATACTGCGGCTAGTGCCTATGCGAATAAAATTATAGATGAAAACATGACTCGTTATGTTTTAGAAGCTAAACTTTATTTATCAAAGATCTCATTAATGAAAGGAGACTACCTTAAAGCACTCACTGGGTTTGATCAACTTTCTAAAGAATCTAGTAGTGAGATTGGTGCTCAAGCTCAATATCATGCAGGCCTAACTTTAAGAGAGTTGGCAAAAGTTTACAAAAAAGGAAGTCAAGCAGGAGGAGCTGAAGATGCTAAGAAAACGGTGGAATCAAAGTTTACAGAAAGTACAGAAGCTTTATTAGGAGTACAGAAAAAATTTGCTGGTTATCCGATTTGGACCAGTAAATCGTACCTTTTAATAGCAGAGAATTATATATCAATTGATGATTTATTTAATGCTAAAGCTACTTTAGAGTCTGTGAAGCAATATACTGTTTCTCAAGAGGATAAGCTTATAGCCATAAAGAGATTAGAAGATATCAAACAAATTAAGATAGATAAAAGTACTGTTCCACCAACAAACTAAAAATAAATGAGAAATTTAATGCTATGTATGCTCATTTTTTTAGGAGCATTACAATTGTCAAACGCACAAAACTCTAGCTTAGATAATGCAGAAGTAGTAATAGAGAAGCAATCTAGTTTCGAACTGCCTGTTATGAGTAGAGATTATGAAAAGCTTGAAAAGGTAAAAAGAAAAAATAAAAAGGTACCTCAACAATATTCGGTGCAATTAATCAATGAAGAAGTGGCTGATTCTCTTCCTCAACAATTGCCCGCAGTGCTGGATCAAAGAGAAGAAAAGAAATTCTATGATAAATACATCAGAGCTGGTTTTGGTAATTATCTAACTCCATATGTTGAATTAGGTATTAATGGTAATACCAATCCAGATTTTGATTATGGTGTTAAATACTATCATAAATCATCTCAAGAAGGGTCGGTAGGTAGAAAATTATCAGCTGAAAGTCGTAATGAATTTGACGCCTTTGCTTCCAAGTATTCTGATTATGGTATTACAAATGCTTCTGTCAATTATCAAAGACAAGGAACTCATTTTTATGGTTTCGATGCAGATCCAAATGTGATTTCTCAAGATAGTATCAAACAAATTATTCAGAACATTAATTTCTCTGTGGGTCATGAAATGCCATCATACATTACAGATAATAATTACTCTCTGCGTGGAGATGTAATTTTTGATTATACATTTGATCACTATAAGGCAAGTGAAATTGAGGTAGGTATAGACCTTGGAGGAGCATTCGATATAAATCAGGAAACAAAAATTAATGTCGATTTAAAAGCAGCCTACAATCAATATTCAAATACAACAACAACAGATACAGAAATTAGTAATAATAGGAGTTGGTTTAAATTGGGGGCTAGTTATCAAACATTTATTGACGATTTATACATTAAAGCTGGTTTGAAATTAGCCTATAGTGGAGATTCTTCTCAATATGATAAAGGCTTTTATATCTATCCCGATATTTTATTGAGATATACAATTAGTGAAGATGAATTGGCGGCCTATATAAAAATAGATGGTGATCTTGAATTAGTGAACTATAAAGGATTGTCAAGTCAGAACCCTTGGGTGAATAATAATTTAAATTTATTGCACGAGGATAAAGTAATTAATATAGAATTAGGAGCTGAAGCCATCTTATCTGATGAGATGGGAGTTAAAGGTAGCATAGGCTATGCCTCATCGAATAATATGGGTTTCTTTGTGAATTCGGTAACTGATGTATCAAGATTTGAGATGGTTTATGCAACCAATAATAAAACAGGTAATTTTAAAATTGATTTAGAAGGGATGTGGAGTAAAAGAGAGTGGGAGGTAATTGCCCAAGCTCGTCTAAACGCCTATAATGTGCAAGACACTTTAATAGGTAAGGCATATCATCGTCCTTTATCAGAGAACTCTGTTACGGTTAATTATAAATATCTATCTAATTGGAAATTTGGTGCAGTACTGTATAATAAAATTGGAATTAAAGCAGTAGAATTTGATCCTTCAACAGGAGTTAGAAATGAAATAAATTTACCTGTAATTTTTGATCTTAATTTAACAGCTCAATATCAATTTAACGAAAATCTTTCTGCTTTTGGTCTGGTAAATAATTTATTTAGCCAAAAGTATCAAAACTATAATAGGTATGATGTGAGAGGTTTTCAATTAATGGCTGGTTTGAGTTATAAGTTTTAACAGAAGCCTGTTTTCTCTCTATTCAAATGGTTTTTTACCCTTTTATTAAAAGGAAGGCCTGATTTTAATTATATAACACAAAAAGAATTTTCATATCAAATATTGATTCTTTATTTTAGAGGATGTTTGATAGTCTATTGTAATACTTTTTTTACATATTGATTTCATTACTTCAAATATATTGGTATCAATAATGTATGTGAAAAGTGATAGATACATTAAAGACGTCTTTTTATAAAGGCGTAAAATGGTATTGATATAATACTTTGATGATTTTTGATATTTACTCTTTAATTATAAATATAAACGCATGATTGCTGATGCAATAAAAGAAGCACTTTTAGATTGGTGCGTTGTTGTTATCCCAGATTTGGGTACTTTTTGGTCTGAAGAAAGTGGGGCAGAGCTTTCTCCATCAGGAAATCTTATTAAGCCGCCACATGTAAATATCTCTTATAAAACAGAGATTGAAGAAAAAGACAAGGAAGTCTATTCTTTAGTGGAATTTATTTCTAAAAATGAAGAATATGATGCTGAAGAAATAGCAATTCAAATCAGTATGTTCGTAATGAACATCAAGCAGCGTTTAGAAGATGGTGAAACAGCTCCTATTGGTGATCTTGGATATTTTGTAATGTCTGATGATGAAGAGATAGAGTTTAGACAAAGAAGTGAAAGTAATATCATTCCTGATAGTTTTGGTTTACCTAAAATCACAGCTACTCCATTAGTACAAGAAGAAATTCTTGAGGATGAACCAATTTATGCTGATGATGATATTTATGAAGAGGAGAGTAAATCAAAAAGACCAATTTGGTTATTTATTGCAATTCCTGTCATCATATTATTCACTGCTGGAGCCTATTTTTTCTTAAAGCCATCAGTAATTGATACAGAGGATGTAGCTGTTGAAAATACAACTGAAGAGAACGATGTGACTAATGAAAATTCTTCTACGGAAGAAGGAACATCAGACGAAGTGTCAACTGAAGAAGCAGTACCAGAAAAAGAGGAACCTCAGGTAGTAGAAGCTGACCCTGTAGTAGAAGTGAATAGCTCATCGGAAAGAAATGGTGAATATCATATTGTTATTGCTTCATTTGGTGCAAAAGTTAATGCTGAAAAAGCAGTGAAAGAAGCAGAAAACAAAGGCTTTGATCATGTAGGTGTAATTGCTTCAGGTAAAAAATTCAGAGTAGCAGTAAAAGGATTTAATTCTCACCAAGAAGCCAAAGCGGATTTGTCAAAAGTGCAAAAATCGTATAAAGGAGCTTGGATTATCAGAAAATAAAAAATTAAAATAAACAGTACTATAGATGAACTTTTTAATGAGCGTTTTACAAGACACAGCAATGCCTGAAACAGGTATGCAAGGTGTTTTTGAAGAATCAGTATCTCTTTTTGAGTTGATTGAAAAAGGAGGTATCACTATGGTAATTCTAGGGGTGCTTTTTGTCATAGCATTCTATCTATTAGTGAATAAATTATTGACTATTAGAAAAGCCAAAAAAGATCCTACCAAAATGGTGGATAAAGTGACGGCTTATGTATTAAAAGGTGATATTGAAACCGCTAAAAAATACGCAGACAAGGAACAAACCCCTATGGGGAAAATGATTAAGTCGGGTCTAAATTATATCGGTACCACTTCTAAATTAGAAATGATTGAGAAAAGTATCGAAAATGTTGGAAAAATTGAGCTTTACAAACTTGAGAAAAATTTAGCATTAGTAGGTATGATCTCAGGTGCTGCTCCAATGATTGGATTCTTTGGGACAGTAATTGGTATGATTAACGCCTTTATTGCTATTTCTCAAGAAGAAGGTTCTGTGAGCCCCAAATTACTATCTTCAGGTATTTATGAAGCAATGATCACTACAGCAGGTGGATTAGCAGTAGGTATATTTGCTTACATTGCTTATAATTATTTAGTAAGAGCGATGGCTGATGTAGTACATAAAATGGAAGTAGTAACCATAGAATTTATTGAGCTTCTACAAAATAATTAAAAGTTATGGGCTTAAAACAAGAAAATAAAATTGATCCATCATTTAACATGTCGTCCATGACGGACATGATTTTCTTATTATTGGTCTTTTTTATGTTGACTTCAAACTTTGTAACACCTTCAGGTTTACCAATTTCTGTCCCGAGTAGTAAAACATCAACTAAAGTGATGCCTAAGGTGTCTGTGAGTATTACAAAGGACTTAAAATATTATGTCAACGAAGTAGAAGTACCACTAAACTATTTAGAAGAAGAGCTAAAGAACGTACTACCTCAGAAAAAAGAAGGAGTAGTAGTATTAACTGTAGATAAAGATGTTCCAGTTCAACATTTAGTGAATGTTGCAGGTATAGCGGCAGGGTTAAAAGCGAAAGTGTCAATAGCTACAAAACCTACCTCTAAAGTTGGAAAGTAATTATGGCTTTAAAGAAAACAAAGGCAGAAAGAGATCAGGATTTCAAGCATAGATGGATTTCAATATTCTTCACAACATTAGTGACTATAGGTATATTGATTTTAGCTTGGTATACGATTGTCTGGTCTCCACCAGATCCTCCAATTCCGCAATATGGAATTGAAGTTGCTTTTGGTATGGATGACGCTGGGTTTGGAAATACGAAATCGGAAACTCCTTTTGTAGAAGATAATGATGTTCTAGATGATCCAAAACCTTCTGAACCAACGCCAGAACCAACACCTGAAGAAACCATAGAGGAAACTGTTGAAGAAGTGGTTGAAGATATTCCAGAGGAAGTACCTACTGAAGAAACTCCAACGAATGAACCTGAAGCAGTAACCGATCAAGAAGTGGAAACTCCTGTTCCTGTTACAGAAAAACCTGTGATAAAAAAGGAAGAAAAGAAAGAACAAATAGAAAAACCAAAAGAAGAGGTTAAGAAGGAAAAACCTAAGCCTAAAACTCCTCAAAATGTGATGGGACCTGTCAATAGTACAGGAGTCGCTGATCAACAAAAATCTAATAATAAAGGTAATGTTGAAGGAGCTCAAGGTAATCAAGGAACAGAAAAAGGTACTTTAAATTCTGATACTCAAATGAAATCCGATGGGGGATCTGGAGGATCAGCATTAAGTATGCCTGGTTGGAATTGGTTAGAGCCTCCTTCTGTGAATGACCGTTCTTCTGCAACAGGTAAAATAATTATTGATATTCAGGTAGATGAATATGGAGATGTAATTGCCTTAAAAACTGTATTTAGGTCAGTGCCAAGAACAGTAGTATTGCAATATGAAGATGCAGTTAGAAACTTATCATTTGCTCCAAATAGAGCTGATGCTGATATAGAAGGTATCACAAATGGTTCAATTACCTTCATTTTAAGAAATAAATAATGATGTGAATGACATTTGAAGTCTTTTACATCATTTATAATTAACAACTTTCTCTCATTAATAGGTTTCTTTTTCAGAATAGAGAAAATTATCCTTAAAGGAAAATCATTTTTTTTAGTCTAAACGTCAAAAATAACTATGGAACAAGCGGAACTATTGGTATGTAGTAATTGTGAAACAACACACGAAAGCACTCAACAAGACTGTGAGGTCTGTCATTACCCAATTTTGGGAACAGATAAGGAGCAATCGAAATTTCTAGCTAAACAAATCAACCAAAAGGCAGAGGTTAAAGATTCATTAAACAAAATGAAGTTATCTAAAAACCTTCTTTTTGGTATTGGTGTATTTAACTTATGTATGGTAGCCTTTCAATTGTTAGTACAAAATACAGGGTTTACTTTTGGGGTAGGGATTCAAACAGCTTTAGGAGGATTGTTTATGTTCTTTGCTTATATGACAAATAAATCTCCTCTTTTTGCGACAGGTGGACCTATTATTATGTATTTAATCTACATTGGTCTATTAGGGATCTTAGATAGTAGCCTTATTTTTGAAGGTATATTTTTTAAAATAGGCTTTTTTATGATCTTAGGTTATGGTTTTTATAGCACATTAGTAGCTAATAAAATTCTGAAAGAAAATGAATATCTAGCAACAACTTTATCAAAGAAATAGTTCTTTGAATTCTTTTTATACAAGGTAATTCTAACTAATTTCGTCAAAAATAATCAGTGATAAAATGAAAAAAATTAATATTCCACCTCAAATTAAAGGGTTAATCTTTGATATGGATGGAACTATAGCAGATACAATGCCTACTCATTATTTAGCATGGAAAGTAGTTTTTGATGAGCTAGGTTATAATTTTACTGAAAAGGAATTTTATGAATTAGCTGGAGTTACCACAGTAGAAATATTAGAAAAGATTGCTTCTGAAAATGGTTTCTCTGTCGACGCACACTTGTACGCTGATAAAAAGGAAAATGAATATCTAAAATTAGTATCAAAAGGTGATGTGAAACCTATAGATCCAATTTTAGATGTGGCAAAAGAGTATTTTGGAAAACTTCCAATGGCGATAGGTACAGGAGGTAATGATGAACTCATAGAGCATACTTTAACAGGAATTGGAGCTTTTCATATGTTTGATGTAAAAGTAGGGTACGATCAAGTAGAGAATGGCAAGCCTAATCCTGAAACATTTTTGCAATGTGCTATAAGGATGGGGGTAGAGCCACAATACTGTATGGTATTCGAAGATGGTGCTCCCGGAATAGAAGCAGCAAGAAGAGCAGGCATGAGAGTTATAGATATCAGAGAGTATATTTAATATAATTGAGATTGTTTTGATAGTACAAAGCAATCTCAATTTTTTTATAAATCACTGATAACTAATGTGTTGAAATTACACTTATTTAAATTTTATCTAAAATATTTGTTAATAATTTTTTGTATTTTTTTTATCCGTTAGATCTGTAAATGGGTCAATAACAAAGAGTTATTTAGATTATGCATTGATTCTTTTAATAGTCTTTTTCCTAGACTGACAATAGTCATGTTTTAAACCGTTTTGATTGTCTAATATTGGATCGTTATTTAAAAAATCAACAATTATTAATTTTACGAAGACATGAGTTTAATCGTAGACGTTCACGCAAGACAAATCCTTGATTCAAGAGGTAATCCTACAGTAGAAGTAGATGTAACAACTGAGACTGGTACAGTTGGTCGTGCTGCAGTTCCATCTGGAGCATCAACTGGTGAGTATGAAGCTGTAGAATTACGTGACGGTGGTTCTGAATATTTAGGTAAAGGCGTTTTGAAAGCGGTTGAAAACGTTAATGAAATTATTGCTGAGGAATTAATCGGAGCTTCTGTATTTGAACAAAATGCTATCGACCAAGCAATGATCGCTTTGGATGGTACTCCAAATAAAGCAAAATTAGGTGCTAACGCTATCTTGGGTGTATCTTTAGCAGTTGCTCAAGCTGCAGCAGCTGAACTTGGTCTTCCTTTATATAGATATGTAGGTGGTGTTTCTGCGAACACAATGCCAGTTCCAATGATGAACATCATCAACGGTGGTTCTCACTCAGATGCGCCTATCGCATTCCAAGAGTTCATGATCCAACCTGTTGCTGCTCCTGATTTTACTACAGCTATCCGTATTGGTTGTGAAGTATTCCACGCATTGAAAAAAGTTATTCATGACCGTGGTCTTTCTACTGCAGTAGGTGACGAAGGTGGATTTGCTCCAGCTTTCGAATCAACTGAAGATGCTTTAGATTCAGTAAAATTAGCAGTTGAAAACGCTGGTTACGTATGGGGTAAAGACATCACTATCGCTCTTGATTGTGCTGCTTCTGAATTCTACGTAGATGGTAAATACAACTATGAGAAATTCAACGACATGAAAGGTGGCGTTAAAACTTCTCAAGAGCAAGCTGAATACTTAGCTGCTTTAGCTGAGAAATATCCTATCACTTCTATCGAAGACGGTATGGACGAAAACGATTGGGAAGGTTTCAAAGCGTTAACTGATCTTTGTGGAGACAGCGTACAGTTAGTAGGTGACGATTTATTCGTAACTAACGTAGAGAAATTAGAAAGAGGTATCAACGAAGGTATCGCTAACTCAATCTTGATCAAAGTTAACCAAATCGGTTCATTGACTGAGACTATTGCAGCAGTTGAAATGGCACACAGAGCTGGTTATACTTCAGTAATGTCTCACCGTTCAGGTGAAACTGAAGACAACACTATTGCTGACTTAGCAGTAGCATTGAACTGTGGTCAAATCAAGACTGGTTCAGCTTCACGTTCTGACCGTATGGCTAAGTACAACCAATTACTTCGTATCGAAGAAAAATTAGGTTCTACTGCTAAATACTTAGGTTTGAACGCATTCAAACAAGATTTCAAATTCTAATTAGAATTTAAAATATATTTAGCTGTAATTTAATTACAGACATTGAGAGATCACTTTTATAAGTGATCTCTTTTTTTTGTTCAAACAAATATTATTTTTATTTAAACTCATTATAAATAATATGTTTATTATTTGTAATTAATCTTAATAAGCATTACGTTTGTTTCACAATAATTTCAGCTACAAAAAATATTAAAAGCGAAAATGAATACTAAAAGACTAAACTTTAAATCTCTTATCTCTTTAATTGCAATTTCATCAGTATTGTTCTCATGTAATGATGATTCTGACAGCACTCCTTCTGCTAAAACAGATTATGATTTTGCTAATGTTGACTACTCTGGTCAAACAGCAAGAATCATGATGTTAGATTCATTAGAATCATATATCAAATCTGGTAATGATGGCGTTACTAAGCTTTCTGCAGTTGACATGAATGCGATTTATACTAACGAGTCTGGTGATTTATTTGGTTCATCAAAAGATTTAGAAAGTAAAACAGCTAACGATCCTACACTGTTGGCTAATGTTTATACTCAAATTCCATTTTATTTTGCCTCAGCAGAAGCTGCATCAGGTAACATGGATAATATCATTGGAGGAAGATTATTTGATGCAAATGGTCATGAGCCAGCTCAAATGGTAGGAAAAGGTCTAATGGGTGCTGTTTTATACTTCCAATCTGTTTCTTATTATTTAACTCCAGAAAAACTTGAAGGAGCCGATAACGAAACAGTTACTGAAGGTAAAGGTACTGACATGGAACATTACTGGGATGAAGGTTTCGGTTACTTTGGTGCAACAACAGATTATTTATCTAACGAAGAAGCAACAAAATACTATTGGGCTAAATATGCTGCTTCAAGAGCAGATGTTTATGATGTAAGAGGAGATATCTTTAATGCATTTATTGCAGGTCGTCAAGCTATTTCTGATAAAGACTATGAAACAAGAGATGCTCAAGCAATTATTATCCAAAACAAATGGGAAGAATTAGTAGCAATAAACGTTGTTCACTATGCAAACTCAGTGATTTCAGATACTGAACTTGGGGACATCCTACACCACTGGTCTGAGGCAGTTGCATTTGCTACAGCTTTACAATACAATACTTCAAAAGTGATCACTAACGAAGAAATTGCAGGGGTACTAGGTTCTCTTTATGTTGAGGATATTAAAAATGCTAACAAAGAAGCTTTAAATGCTCAAATGGAAGCAGCTAAAGCAATAATTAAAAATACTTATGGCTTCTCTGATGAGGTAATGAGTAATTTATAATTATCTTTGCAAAATATTTACAAATACATAATCAGCTCAGCAGACAATCTATCTGCTGAGTTGTTGTGCATACACCTAAATTTGATTTTTTCTAATGAACAAAATTAACCTATTTATTACAGTTCTTTTTTGTACAATACTCTATTCTTGTGATGATTCTTCGGACAGTGTGAGTGTTGAGTTTTCTCAAAAAGAAATGTTAGAAAACTATTCAGATAACCTTATTTTACCAGCTTTTAAGGCTTATTCAGAAAGTACAGCTGCTTTACTAGTCGCTACAAACCAATTTTTGGAAAACACAAATGATGTTACGCTTACTGACCTTAGAAGTAAATTAGATGATGCTTATGGTAATTGGGCTAAGGTGAATGCATTTCAATATGGGGAAGCATTGACTTCAAACTTATTAGTGAATACCAATTCTTTTCCAACTAAATTTTCTGAAATAGAAACTAAAATTGCTGCTGGTGATTTCAATATTGAGTCTATCTCATCATTTAATGTAAAAGGTCTTCCTGCATTAGATTATTTATTAAACGTAGGGGCAACATTAGATTTATACACTACAGACGCTCAAGAAGAAAATCGTCGTATGTATTTAACTAAAGTGGTGAATGCAGTAAATAATGATGCTATTGCAATTTATGATTCATGGACTTCAGGTTATTCTGATGAATTCACTTCAAACGAAGGGGTGGATCCAAGTAGTTCTATATCTTACATTATTAATGAGTTCAATAAAGCTTATGAGAGATGTAAGAATCAGAGGGTAGGATATGCTTTAGGTAAAAATTCAATCTCAGGTAACTCTTCACCAATGTCTGTAGAAGCTTACTACAGTCAAGAAACATTAGATTTACTAAAGTCGAATGTTACATCATTAAAAAATATCTTTAATGGCGGTAGCGAGTTAGGTTTAGCAGACTATTTGAAAGCTTATTATACAGCAGGTGCAGTAGAAGAGGACCTTTCTGAAAAAATCAATAATCAATTTGATGTGATTTTGGCACAATTAGACAAATGTTCTGATCCATTTTCAAATCATATAGATCAAAAAGACGAGACTGTAGAAACTTTGTATACAGAAATGTCAAAGTTGGTGGTAATGATAAAATCAGAAATGCCATCTATTCTTTCTGTGAAAATTACTTATCAAGATAGTGATGGAGACTAAAATAGAAGAATACATACACAAACAAGTTTCTATTGCACCTCTTGTAGTTTTTAGAATGATCTTTGGCCTAATGATGGCAGGGAGTGCTATAAGATTTTGGGCGAACGGTTGGATAGACTCACAGTTTATTCAACCCTCGTTCTTTTTTCATTATTACGGTTTTTCATGGATAAGCCCTTTGGGAGATTTGGGCATGTATCTGATTTTCATTTTAATGATTATTTCTGCCATTGGAATTACCTTTGGCGCCTTTTATAGACTATCAGCATTAACTTACTTCTTGACATTCACTTATGTTGAACTTATTGACCTAACCAATTATCTAAATCATTATTATTTTGTGAGTTTGATGGCTTTCATCATGATCTTCCTTCCTGCTCACAGACGTTTTTCAGTCGATGTTTATAGAAATCCAGAGACGTTTAGAACGCATGTATCTGCTTGGACAATCAATGTAGTGAAATTACAATTAGCTATAGTTTATTTTTATGCTGGTGTTGCCAAAATAAACGCAGATTGGCTTTTTAGAGCACAACCTTTAAAGTTGTGGTTAGCTTCTAGAACAGATTTATGGATAATAGGTCCATTATTTAAATATAAATGGGTTGCCTATTTCTTTTCTTGGGCAGGTTGTTTTTACGATTTATTTGTACCCTTTTTATTGGCCAATAAGAAAACAAGAATATATGCTTATTTAGCTGTAATCTTTTTCCATATTATTACTTCATTATTATTCCCTATCGGAATGTTTCCTTTCATTATGATCTTGAGTACATTAATCTTCTTTTCTGATGAGTTTCATGAAAAGATTATTATTGCCTTAAGTCGTTTTTTTAGTACTGAAAACTTAGATTTTAAGGTACAGAGAGGTAAACTAAATTCTATTCCACAAAAGATAATGAGAGCCTCATTCTTATTGTTTTTTATCCTACAATTATCGTTTCCGTTTAGATATGCTCTTTATGATGATAATCTTTTCTGGACAGAACAAGGATTTAGGTTTTCTTGGAGAGTGATGCTGATGGAAAAATCAGGAGCTGCTACTTTTTATGTGGAAAACCCAGAAAATAATCATAGAATTGAAATAACAAACAGTGATTATTTAACGCCATTACAAGAAAAAATGATGGCCACTCAACCAGATTTTATTTTACAATACGCTAAATATTTGAAAGAAGAATACAAGAAAAAAGGTATTGAGTTTCCTAAAGTTTATGTAGATGCTTTTGTGTCTTTAAATGGTCGATCAAGTAAAAGATTTATTGATCCTACTATCGACTTAACAGAACTTTCAGACTCATTTTTACCTAAAGAATGGATTCTTCCTTTCAATGGATAATTTTTATGCAATACAGATTACTACTTTTTATTTGTCTTTCTTTTATTACCGCTTCTTATGTAAATGCACAAAGGAGTATATCCGGTAAAGTATTAGATTCTTCCAATCAACCTTTGGAGGGAGTGAATGTATATATAAAAGGAAAAACACAAAAAGTGATCACCAATGATAAAGGAGAATATCAATTAGATAATTTATCAGAAGGTAAAACTTATAGTATTGGTGTTTTTTTATATGGATTCTCACCATTAGAAAATAATGTAACCATTACGAATGCCGATCAAAATTTGAATTTCACCTTACGACCTTTAGAAACGTTGTTAGAGGAAGTAGATGTGAGAGATGCCTCGTCATCAGCAGAAATTAAAAGAATGGAAGCTGTAGTAGGAACTTCCATTTTTGAAGGGAAAAAGAGTGAAGTCATTTTGGTAGATAATCTGACTGCCAATTTAGCTACAAACAATTCTCGTCAGGTATATAATAGAGTACCAGGTTTAAATATTTGGGAAAGTGATGGAGCAGGAATTCAACTAGGAATTGGAGGTAGAGGACTAAGTCCTAACAGGACCTCTAATTTCAATACAAGACAAAACGGTTATGACATTGCTGCAGATGCATTAGGTTACCCTGAAAGCTATTATACTCCACCAATGGAAGCTGTAGAAGAAGTTCAAATAGTTAGAGGAGCCGCTTCTTTACAATATGGAACTCAATTTGGAGGTCTTTTGAACTTTAAAATGAAGAGAGGAAATACAGAAAAACCTTTTGAGTTCGTCACAAGACAGACAGTGGGTTCTTTTGGTCTGTTTAATTCATTTAATAGTATTGGCGGACAAAAAGGTAAAGTGAATTATTATGCCATGTACCAATACAAAAAAGGAGATGGCTGGAGACCTAATTCTGATTTTAATGTCAATACAATATTTACAGGAGTACAATATGATATCAATGATAAGTTGAAAATAGGAGTAGAAATAACTCATATGGATTACCTAGCTCAGCAGCCAGGTGGTTTAACTGATGATGAATTCTACAACGATCCAAGGGCATCTTATACCGATCAAAACTGGTTTAAAGTGAATTGGAATATTGCTTCAGTCAATTTTCAATACCAACTCTCTCCAAAAGCTAAAATTGAAATGAGAAATTTTGGCTTACTTGCTAGTAGAGATGCATTAGGTATAAACTTGAATAAACTTGATCCTTATAATGAACCAAGGTTATTAGTGGCGGATGAATTTCGAAATATTGGTACTGAAATAAGATACATGCAGCATTATGATTTTAGAGGGAAGCCTTCTGTTTTTGTTGTGGGTTCTCGTCTTTATCATGGTAATGATGATAAAAAGCAAGGTGATGCTTCGGATGGTAAAGATGCTGACTTTTCTTTTTCTCATCCAGATTCTTTATTATCAGACCATAATTTTAGAATAAATAATTACGCGTTTTTTGCTGAAAATATTTTTCAGATATCAGACAAATTCTCAATTACACCCGGTATACGTTTTGAAATGATTCAAACTACTGGTAAAGGGTATTATCAGCAAACGTTTTACGAACCGGGCGATGATGGTTTAATAGAAGAGATCACTCGTCCGATGGAGGATAATATAGAAAACAATAGAAATATATTTATCGCAGGTATTGGTTTTAGTTATAAACCAACAGATGATTTAGAGGTTTATGCCAACTTATCTCAGAATTATAGAGCCATTACATATTCAGATTTAAGATCTTTAAATACGAATGTGAGAATTGATCCTAATCTAAAAGATGAAAAAGGATATTCTGCAGATTTAGGAGCAAGAGGTGCTTTAAAGTGGTTAAATTATGATGTAAGTGCTTTTTATTTGAGATACAATGATAAAATTGGTTTGGCTAACCCAGCAAATCCAATTAGAACAAACATAGCAGATGCATATACGTTAGGAGTAGAGTCGTATGCAGAAATAAAATGGATGGATATTTTTTCACCTTTATCAGATTATCATGTGAATCTCTTTGCTAATGTAGCTTTAATACAAGGTAAATATATTTCAGATGATAGAGTGTATGATGGTAAAGATGTTGAGTTAGTTCCTCCCTTTAATATCAAAACAGGATTGAATGCAGGTTATAAATCTTTCAATTTATCTCTTCAATATACTTATGTTGAAAAGCATTATACAGATGCAGCGAATACAGAAGAACCGTTAGCTGATGCCGTTTATGGTCCAATTCCAAGCTATTATGTAATGGATTTATCAGCAAAATATAATTTTAAATGGTTGGGTATTGAGTCAGGTATAAATAACCTTACTAATAATATGTACTTTACAAGAAGAGCAACAGGGTATCCAGGTCCAGGTATAATACCTTCAGATGGAAGGAATTATTACTTCACATTACAAGTAAAGATTTAGGAAGGAAGAAATCCCTTGGAAAGTTAAAGTTATTCCTTGAACTAATTAATTATTACCATAATCTGTTCAAAATGCATATTTTATTATGCTAACATCCATATATTTTTAAAAAAGTTTGGTTGCTTATTGGTTTCCTATAATTTTGTATATTCATTAATGAGAATTCGTTCATTCATTATACAACAGAAACTGATAGAAGATGGCAAAAAGTATCGACGAAACAAAACTACAAAGAATTAAGGAAGCAACTATTGAAATGGTCGTTTCTAAGGGGTATGGGGGAGCATCCGTTTCGTCAATTGCTAAAAAAGCACAAGTAGCTGATGGATATTTATATAGACACTATCCAAGTAAAGCTGCATTAGTTCAATCTTTATATCATTCTAATATTGAGTATTTCCGTAATTTAATTTTTAAATATATGGAAGAATACGACACTTTAGAAGCAGTGATCTATCATTTCTGTGTTGAAATATTTAACTTAGCAAATGATAATCCTTCAAGAGCAAAGTTTATCAATATGCTTATGAATGATTACACTTTCTTGATGAGTAAAGAAATGGTCTTAAAAATACCAGAAAGCTCAAAAAGAATGGTAGAAAGAGGGTATAATACAGGTGAAATTCAAAAGGATATCAACGTTGAAATGTTCAACGCCGTTTTTCCTGCAATACCAATTCAGTATGCTTCTGCAAGAGCAACTGAAGTATTTAGTAAAGAACGTTTAACTGAAAGTGATGCAAAAATTGTAGCACGTTTAGTGATAAAAGCGTTAAGCTAAACAATGAAAAGTACTTGATAAAGGTGAAAGCCTTTAATTTATATTACTGAAGGTGAAACAGACGGATACTTTATCCGTCTTTTTTATTTTATATTTTCACCTTTGGTTAACTTATTGTGTTACTCAAGTTATACCAAGTGGAATCTAATATCCAATGGCATTACTGTCAAATTGGTAAATACTACAATTAACTAAATAATAGAGCAATATATTTTAGATTATCGATTGATTATCCATTTGATTTAAAAATAAGATTCAGGTTTATATTGAATGTGGTTTGATCATCTAAATAGTATTCTTCTTATCTAACGCTTACTTTTTTGAAAATGAAAAGGATTTTTTCTGCCCTTTTGTTATTTTTTCCATTACTACTTATTGGACAATCTAAAAGCGATGTTACCAATAAGTTTAAGTCATATTTAGAAAAAGCAATAAATAAAGAATATCACTTTATTCCTGATACTTCAGCAAAATTAGAAACGGTTCAGATAGTACCTAAATCGAAGAAGATTAACTTTTTCCTTGGTAAACAATTTGAATATACTCCACTCAGAAATGAGGATGTTGAAGATATTTATTTTCAAGTGAGAAACATCTTAGGGAAAACATATCAAGAATATGATCTTAAGTTTTATGTAGGGAAATCTACTGAAAAAGAGAAAGTGAAAATTGCTCGTAAGAATAGGTGGCCGATTACACCAAAATGCGAGTTAAAAGATTTAGTACCCAATATATATCGCAATGATCATGATATTGATCTATCAAGAAATTTAATGCCATTACAAGATTCCAATAGAGTTCAATGGGTAAGTAGTATAGATAATATTCATTTTTCGAAGGGACTGGAGAATAAAAATATAGCATTATGGAATAGTCATGGATGGTATTACGAATCTTCTTTAAATAGATGGGAATGGCAAAGAGCCAGATTATTTCAAACCGTAGAAGATTTATTACCTACTTCTTTTGTGTTGCCATATTTAACACCCATGTTAGAAAAAGCAGGGGCTAGAGTAATATTACCAAGGGAAAGAGATACTCAGAAAACCTCCTTAGTGGTAGATAACGATGGGGATAGAAAAGGATACTCGGAACAAGGAACGGTCTTTGCCGGAGGTGAGGGTTTTCTAAATAAAATGATCTATAATGACAATGAAGAGCCCTTCACGATGGGTACTTATAGAAAGTTTAAACCTACCCACCATAAAAAAGAAGTGATTACTTGGAGTGCTCAATCAAAATTAAAAGGAGATTTTGCTGTTTACATCAGTTATGCCTCTTTAGAAAATGGTGTTTCCGATGCAAAATATACTGTTTATCATCAAGAACAGAAGAAAGAATTTATCGTTAATCAAAAGATCGGTGGAGGTACTTGGGTCTACTTAGGTACTTTTACTTTTAATGGTTCTGAGAATGAAAAAGTCACTTTATCAAGTCATTCTTTGGACAAAGGTGAAAATGTTATGATTACTGCAGATGCAGTGCGTTTTGGTGGTGGAATTGGTAATATACAGAGAGGGACTGCTACAAGTGGTAGACCTCGTTTTATGGAAGGTGCTAGGTATCATTTACAATATAGCGGGGCTCCAAAACATGTATTTACTCCAAACGAAAATGAAAACGATTATAAAGATGATTATCAATGCAGAGGAGAATGGGTCAATTGGTTAGTAGGAGCACCTTATGCTTTAAGCCCAGAAATAGCCTCTTCAGGTTTGAATTTGGATATAGATCTTGCCGTTGCTTTACATACTGATTCTGGAATTTCGGAATCAGACACTACGAAAGGTACTTTAATGATATATAGTACCACCAATATGAAAAAGGGAGAAGAATTTCCTTCAGGTCAGTCAAGATTTACAAACAGAGATTTAGCAGATATTGTACAAACTCAAATCGTAAATGATATTAGAGTTCTTCATGATTCTATCTGGAATAGAAGAGAACTATGGGATAGAAGATATAGTGAAGCCGTTTATACTAATGTTCCTTCCATACTTATAGAGTTGCTATCACATCAGAATTTTAAGGACATGCAATTTGCTTTGGACCCTAAATTTAGATTTGATGTGAGTCGTGCCATCTATAAAGGAATACTTAAATATCTAGCATATCAAAATGCAACAGAATATGTAGTAAGTCCTTTAAAACCTACACAATTTTCTGTTGAACTCGAAAAGTCAAAGGCTATACTAAAATGGAAACCTCAAGTAGATCCTCTAGAAGAATCAGCAAAGCCAACTTATTTTAAAGTGTATACACAAATCGGAAATAAAGGTTGGGATAATGGTCAAATTACAAAGGATTCGACTTTTCAATTAAAGGTAGAAAAAGGAAAACTATATCAGTTTAAGGTGACCGCCTTAAATGAGGGAGGGGAGAGTTTTTCGACAGAAGAATTGGCGTTAGCTGATTTTCATAACGATCCTGTGCTTATTGTCAATGCATTTGAAAGAATAGGAGGACCGAGTTCTATTGAAACGGATAACTATAAAGGTTTTACATCAGAAAATGAAGGTGTAGCAGATGGTGTTGATGTGAGTTTCACAGGGAAGCAATATGATTATAACCCAAAATCAGAATGGTTAGATGATGACACCCCTGGACATGGAGGAAGTTATGCAGATGCTGAAACTATATTAGTCAGGGGAAATACACACGACTTTACTAAAATACATGGAAAAGCATTATTCTATTATAAAAGATCTTTTGTATCAACAAGTAAAGCATCTGTTGAAAATGGTGCTATTGACCTTAATAGATATAAAATTATTGATGTATTATTAGGAGAGCAAAAGTCAACATTAAATCGTAAGACTAAATTGTATGACTATGAATGTTTTTCAATATCGTTTAGAGATAAATTGATCCAATTCTCAAGAAAAGAAGATAGTAGATTATTAATTACAGGTGCTTTTGTTGGCTCAGATTTGGTTTTTACCAATGAAGGTATTCATAAAGGGAGGAAACATAATGACGTGCTGTTTGCAACGAATAGTTTACATTTTAAAAGTAGGGGAGCACATGCTGATAGAACAGGAAATTTGGTAGCGACACATAAAAATTTCAAATCATTTAAAGATCTCACCTATGCAAAAAATATTGATACCCATTTATATGCAGTAGAGTCTGTGGATGCTTTAGATCCATCAGATACTTATGGGGCAGTAATTGGTAGATACTTAGGAAGTAATAAGAGTGCTGGTGTAGCCTATCAAAAAGAAAATCGAAGAGTAATTGTATTAGGTTTTCCTTTTGAAACAATCAATCATGAGGTAAAAAGGATTGAGGTGATGGGTGATATTCTTAAATTTTTTAATCAGATATAGAAAATTTGGCAATGTACACTAAGTATTACCTTATTAGTTTGGTCTAAAACTCATTAAAGAAATATTATTTGATAAAATGAATGATAGGTGAAATTATCATAGCTTAATTCATGAGTGATAATTCATTCATTTATCTTAAATTAGTGTTAATCTTGTTAAGATACATCAATTTTATAGCTTATGATAGCTATAGTGCCGTATTTATAATTAGTTAAAAGACAAATAGTTATGATACAACAGGAACGAAAAAGTTCTTTCCACTAATATAGACTAGACAAACAGACATTATAAAAGGCCTCAAATTGAGGTCTTTTTTTTATGCTTTTTTTTTAAAAAGGATCTTTTGGGATGTATCTTCGTGGAATCAAATATTAAACATAAGAATATGTCAAAGATTCTGATCAAAAACGCCCAGATGGTCAATGAGGGGCAAATCAAACAAACTGATGTTTTAATCAATGAAGGTAAGATTGAAAAAATCGCAGCTTCTATTTCTCACAACGGAGAAAAATTGATTGATGCTAATGGGAAATACCTATTACCAGGATTAATTGATGATCAAGTTCATTTTAGAGAGCCTGGCTTAACTCAAAAAGCAAATATTCAAACAGAATCTAGAGCTGCAGTAGCAGGGGGTGTAACTTCATTTATGGAGATGCCTAATACGAAACCTCCAACAACAACAATTGAAAAATTGGAAGAAAAGTATGCTATTGCTAAGGAGACTTCATTAGCAAATTACTCTTTTTATATTGGAGCTTCTAACGATAATTTAGAAGAGGTTTTAAAGGCTGATCCTAAAAATGTTTGTGGGATAAAAGTCTTTATGGGTTCTTCTACTGGAAATATGTTAGTGGATAATGAGGAAACACTTGCTAACCTTTTCCAAAAGGCACAAATGATCATTGCATCACACTGTGAGGATGATCCTATGATTGCAGAGAATCTTGAAAAATATATAGAGAAATATGGTGAAGATATTCCTATGGAATGTCATCCAGAAATTAGAAGTGCAGAAGCTTGTTATTCGTCTTCTTCTAAAGCAGTTGCATTAGCAAGAAAGCACGGTGCTCGTTTACATATTCTTCATATCTCTACAGCGAAAGAGCTGGAGTTATTCGACAATGATATTCCATTGAAGGATAAGAAAATAACCTCAGAGGCATGCGTACATCACATGTGGTTCTCTGATGAAGATTATAAGAAGAAAGGAGCATTTATTAAGTGGAATCCTGCTGTAAAAACAAAAGCAGATGGCGAAGGTGTTCTAGCTGGTGTTCTAAATGATAAGATTGATGTAATAGCAACGGATCATGCACCTCATACATTAGAAGAGAAAAGTAATAAATATAATAGTGCACCTTCTGGAGGTCCATTAGTACAACATTCATTACAAGTTCTTTTTGATTTCCATAAACAAGGAAAAATTTCTTTAGAGAAGATCGTTGAAAAAGCATGTCATAATCCTGCTATTTTATTTGATGTAGAGAAAAGAGGGTACATTAAAGAAGGATATTGGGCAGATTTAGTTTTAGTAGACCCTAATCAATCTCATGAAGTAAATAAAGAAAGTTTACACTACAAATGTGGATGGTCTCCTTTTGAAGGTCATACTTTCTCTTCAAGTATCACACACACGATTGTTTCTGGACATTTAGCTTTTGAAAATGGTCAATTTAATGATAGTGTAAAAGGACAAAGATTGACATTTGAAAGATAATTAATCTGAGATTGTCAATAAAAAGTGTTTAAAATAAGACATGTTTGATGCGAGAAATAAGCATTAAACATGTTTTTTTTATATTTATTTCCTTTAAAAACAGATGATTGTATCTTATTTGAATTCATTTGCGAAATAAGATTAGGAAAAAGAAGGTGAATTATGTTACCTTTGCACAGCAAAAAAACAAAATGGCGATTGTAGCTCAGTTGGTTAGAGCACCGGTTTGTGGTTCCGGGGGCCGTGGGTTCGAATCCCATCATTCGCCCAAGTTTTTGTTTTTGTATGCAATGGCGATTGTAGCTCAGTTGGTTAGAGCACCGGTTTGTGGTTCCGGGGGCCGTGGGTTCGAATCCCATCATTCGCCCAAAGAAACACTAGATTAAGGTCTAGTGTTTTTTTTTTGCTTAATTTTTTGAAAATATCCCATATTCTGAGGCTTTTAAAAATGATATCAGCCAACCTAAATATGATACTCAAAATCAAGTATATTTTACTGTATTTAAACTATTAGAAGAGGCAAATGAGCTTCTAAAAGAAGGAGCTATTGATGGTGGCGCTGATTTGATATATCAAGGTAGAGCTAATCAATGGAGAAAATTAGCCAACTCATTAATGGCAAGATATTATACTCGATTGAATAAAGTGAATACGTTTGAGGCAGGGTTTGAAATTGATGTGACAGGTGGACTTAAAAAGATATTTGGAAATCCTGCCGACTATCCCATGTTTGAAAGTAATGAAGACGATGCACAACTAATGTATACAGGTTCACAGCCCTATGTTCATCCTTTTTATTCGAACAGATACTTAGACAATAGAGAAGATTTTGCCGTTTCAAAAAACTTGGTTGATCTATTACAAATTAAAGATGCTAACGATAATATCAGTTTTATTGATAAGCGTTTGTATGTATATGCAAAACCAACACCTCAATCTATGGATGAGGAGGAAAATATTCCAGTAGAATATGTGGGTCAGATTAATGGAGCAACAGCACCTCCTGCATTAGCAACAATTTCTAGAATAGGTAATATTTTTAGAGATCAGCCTGCTGGTAAATCTTTTTGGATGACTTATTCAGAGTTACAATTTATAAAAGCTGAAGCAGCTTTGAATGGTATTACAGACGTAGGAGGTTCGCCACAGTTTTTTATTGAAGAAGGTATTACATCTTCTTTTATGAAACAGTTTTCAGAAGCTTCTGCATATCAAGCTCCAATTGTACCTGTAAATGGTCATGAAATTAAAACAGTAGCAGAAGATGCAGCAGAAGTGATTGCTCGATTGGATTACTCTAAAGAAGGAGGAATCATAAGAGTGATTATGGAACAGAAATACATTTCTATTTTTTCTAATGGTATTGAAGGATATGCAGAATTAAGAAGAACAGGATGGCCTGCTATTGATGTAGTAGAAGGTGGTAGAAAATGGCCAGGAAAGGGATTGCCAAACCGTTTTCCATATCCTATTTCAGAATCAAGAACAAATTCAGCAAATTATAATAAAGCTGTAAATGACTTAAATATTGAACAAGGAAATTTAATTTATGGTGGTAAAATGTGGTTCACAAATAACACCGATATCAATTATAAGAATTAGTTTTATTCAATTGGTTTAGATTAAAAAAGTTACCTCTTTTGAGGTGACTTTTTTTTTGACTAATTTTTATAGTTGTATGGATTTCTTAATTCTATCGTGAATTTTGAAAATAATAGGGGTATTGTTGTGATTTCTTCATCAAAAAGATGAAATAAGTATAATTATGACATTTAATAGATTTTTCTGATGTTAATCAAATGTTACATGGTGTTATGAGTAGTTAAATAGAGGTGATAATCATCGTATAACATTAAATTAAGTTAAGTGATTTGAACTAAAAATATTCTTTGTCGTATCCTTGCGACTATAAAAAAACTAAAAACCAATTCGATTAATGAAATGTTAGTTACCTGACATTTTTATAAATCAAAAATTTTAATAAAAAACTAAAACAAAATCAACCTGTTTACAGGCTATTTATATGAGTAATTTTTAGAACTAAAACCTGCTAAAAAACTCAAAAGAAACTTATTATTTATCTTATGCTAAATCTCCTACATTTTGAATGGCTGATCACTCATAACTTTTGCCATTTTAAATTATGTATGTAAAAACTAGCTAAATATAAGTACAACTCGATCTTGGAGATGGACTCCAATTATTTATAAACCAATTAATTATTTACTATTAACATGAAAAGAGTTTTATTATTCTTCTCTTTGACTTTGTGTACAATCGCAAACTTGTATGCTCAGGATAAGAAAGTAAGTGGGGTAGTATCCGATGCCTCAGGAGAATCTCTACCTGGTGCTACCGTAATGGTAGTAGGAACAACAGTAGGTGCTGTAACTGACTTTGAAGGTAAATTTACTATTGCTTTACCTGAAGTAAGCGAAACACTGGAAGTGAGACTTATCGGTTATGCTAGCCAACAAGTAGCAATTGGTACGCAAACTGTAATCAATTTTATCTTAGAAGAAGATTCTCAAGAACTAGAAGAAGTTGTGGTAACGGCTTTGGGAATGGAAAAAGATAAAAAATCACTAGGTTACTCAGTTACAGAGGTAAAAGGAGAAAACCTTAAATCAGGAGATAATGATATTTTAGGTGCATTAAACGGACAAGTTGCTGGTGTACAAGTAACTTCTTCTTCTGGAGCTGTAGGTTCATCATCTCGTGTAGTTATTCGTGGTAACTCATCTTTAACAGGTGATAACCAACCGTTATATGTAATTGACGGAGTGCCAGTGGATAATACTTATAACTCAGGTAACACATCTTCAGGTGGTGCTGACTTCGGTTCACCAATCTCAGATTTGAACCCTGATGATATTGAATCGATGACGGTTCTTAAAGGACCAAACGCAGCCGCTTTATATGGTTCAAGAGCCGTGAACGGTGCGATTATCGTGACAACTAAAAAAGGTAAAGGAGCTAAAGGTTTAGGTATTACATTATCAAACACTACTACTTTCCAAACACCTTTAATCTTACCAAATTATCAAAATGAGTATGGTCAAGGTATGAATGGCGAATTCTCATTTGTGGATGGTAAAGGTAATGGTATTCATGATGGTTTTGACGAATCTTGGGGACCAAGATTAGATGCTGGTTATATGGCAACTCAATTCTTTTCTAATGGAGAAGCGGTTGAAATGACATCTAGTCCTAATAACGTAAGGGATTTCTTCGAAACAGGTCATGTTTCAACAACAAATTTAGCTATTGCACATGGTACTGATGATACAAACTTGAGATTCTCATTAATGTATTCTGATCAAAAAGGTATGGTGCCAAATACTGGTTTAAATAACATTAGTACTTCAATGGCTGTTGGTCATAAGATTAATGATAAACTTAGATTTGATGCGAAAGCAACTTACTCTAACAGATCATCAGATAACTTACCATCACAAGGTTATGGTGCAAACAACGTAATGCAACAATTCGTTTGGTTCGGTCGTCAAGTGGATACTAACCAATTGAAAGATTATAAGAAAGCAGATGGTACTCCATATAACTGGAACTATAACTACCACGATAACCCGTATTGGATTGTGAATGAAAACACAAACTCACAGCGTCGTGATCGTATGAATGGTTATGCTTCAATGAAATATAACTTTACTGATTTCTTAAGTTTACAAGTGAAGGGCGGTACTGATTTTTATTCTGAAAATCGTATGTCAAGAACAGCAAAACACTCTATCAACAACCCTACAGGTGGATTTGTTGAAGAAAACTATTTTGTGAACGAATCAAACTTTGATTTCTTGTTATCATTCTCAAAAGACTTTGGTCAAGATTGGAATATCTCAGCTAATGCAGGTGGTAACAACATGTATAAGAGTTATAAAAGAGATGCAATGACAGTGACTGGTCTTGCTACAGCAGGTATTTATACTCCAGCTAACGCAGTAGGTCAAGTAGGAGCAGAAACATACTTCGAAGAGCAAGTAATTAACTCATTATATGCTACAGCAGCAGTAGGGTTTAGAGATTACTTATTCTTAGACTTATCAGTTCGTAATGACTGGTCTTCAACACTTCCAGCAATGAATGATAGTTTCTTGTATCCATCAATTAACTTATCATATGTATTCTCAGAGCAGTTTGATTTACCAAACTTTATCTCAAATGGTAAAGTAAGAGGTGGTTGGGCACAAGTAGGTGCAGCAGCTAACCCTTATATGCTTATGAACACTTATGGTTCTCCACTTCCTTGGGATGGTAATCCAATGTTTAAGTATGGTGATATCCAATCTAACCCTAACTTAAGACCAGAGACTACAAACTCATGGGAAACTGGTTTAGAGATGGCGTTCTTAAATAATAGAATCGGTTTTGAAGCTGTATACTATCAAAAGAACACCTATGATCAAATTGTAAATGCCGATGTATCAGCATCTTCAGGTTATAGATATACTACTATTAACGCTGGTGAAATAGAAAACAAAGGTTTTGAATTTATGATCTATGCAACACCAATACAAACAACAGATTTTAAATGGGATGTTTCATTCAACTTTACGAAAAACATCAACACAGTAAAATCATTGGCTGATGGAGTAGATTCATTCATTCTTGGTGAGTATTGGGGTTTAACTACTGAAGCTCGTCCGGGTGAACCAATGGGTACTCTTTATGGTATCAAATACCAAAGATCTCCAGAAGGTGATATTATTGTGAATGAACAAGGTATCCCAATGAGAGAATCAGAAAAATCTGCTTTAGGTGATATTAACCCAGATTGGAGAGGTGGTATTAGAAACTCATTCTCTTATAAAAACTTCGTATTCTCAGCATTGATTGATATGTCGTTTGGTGGTAGCATCTTCTCTGTAACAAACATGTTTGGTGAATACGCAGGTGTACTTGATGTAACTGCTGTAAATAGAGAAGCAGGTAGAACTGTAGGTGTTGTTCCTGATGGCAACGGTGGATATAAGAAAAACGAAGTTGCTGTTGATGCAATGACTTATTATCAATCACTATATGGTATCCATGAAGAGTATGTTTATGACGCTTCATATATCAGATTAGCTCAATTATCAATTGGATACAGATTACCACAAGAATGGTTAGGAAAATCTGGTATTAAAGGAGCTACATTCTCATTAGTAGGTAATGATCTTTGGATGATGTATAAAAATGCTCCAAATATTGACCCTCAAGCTGGTTTTGGTGCAGGTATGTCAGGTCAAGGTTTTGAATTTGGTCAATTACCAACATCAAGAAGCTTTGGATTTGATATCAAATTGCAATTCTAATAACAAGACTTACCTCATCTAGGAAGTATAGTACTTCCTTCAAAAGAAATCAATTATGAAAAAATATATAAAATATATTTACGCAGTGGTTATCGCTTTTACTTTAACCTCATGCTTTAAGAATTTTGATGAATTACGTGAGAATCCAAACTATCCTTCTCATGTAGAACCTGAAAGTTTGTTTGCTAACGTTTTGTTCTCAAGTACAGGTGGTGGATATGGTATCCAAGGTCAGTATTTTAACTTAACTGCCGCAGGTATTTGGTCTCAGCATTTTTCTAAAATCCAATATTTAGACGAGGATTGGTATGAGTACCGTCCGTCTGTAATGGATGAAATCTGGAAAAGATTATATGCAGGTATTACAAATTCTGGATCTACGCCAAACATGGCAGGTTTACATGATCTTGAACTTGGTTTAAAAGCAGCTCGTGAAAGATTAGCTATTGCTGAAGAAACAGGAGACGAAGGTCAGAAAAAAGACGCTCAAGCTTTGATAGGTGCAATGCAAACAACAAGAGCATATATCTTTCTTAACCTAGCGGATGCTTTTGGTGATATTCCTTATACTGAAGCAAACCAAACAATGGCTTTAGGATTTGAAATAACTAATTTCCAACCTGTTTATGATAACCAAGGTGATATTTACAAAGATCTTCTTGAGGAATTAGCAGAGGCGAATGATTTGTTAGCGAACAATGGTAAAATTGATTCTGGTACAGATTTAATTTACGGTGGTTCAACTACAAAGTGGCAAAGATTAGCTAATTCATTAGCAGCTAGAATCTACATTAGAATGAGTTACACTGACCAAGCATTTGCTACTCAAGGTTTAACAGCTTTGTTTGGAGATGGTAACCGTCCTGTTTTTGAATCTAATTCAGATGATGCTGAGTTAAGATACCTTGGTTCTCAACCATACATGCACCCATTCTATTTCAATAGATATATTGATAATAGAGACGATTTTGCAGTATCAAAAAATACTGTAGATATGTTGAAAGAAAATAATGACAACCGTTTATACATTTATGCTCAACCTACTCCGGATTCAGATGAAAATGATCCTAAGTATGTTGGACAAGAAAACGGAGTTCCTCGTGATGAAATGCCTGTTTTAAGCTCTGTTTCTAGAATTGGTAACTTATTTAGAGATCAGCCTTCAGGAAAATCATTCTGGATGTCTTATTCTGAATTATTGTTTATCAAAGCTGAAGCTGCATACAGATTGGGAGTGCCTGTTGGTGCTTACAATACGCTAGTAGAGCAAGGCATTCAAGCGTCTTTTGAAAAGCACTATTCTGACATTGTAGATTACAATGCACCAGTGATTCCTGAAAATGGAGTGACTGTAGGAACAGCTTTAGAAGATGCTCAGATTGTAATTGATAAAGTGAATACAAGTGGAAAAGATCCTATGACAGTAATTATGGAGCAAAAATATTTAGCGCTATATACTAATGGTCCTGAAGCTTATGCTGAGTTGAGAAGAACTGGTTTACCTAGAATTTATTGGGTAAGAGGTGCAACTCAATACGAGCAAGGTTTACCAAATAGGTTCCCTTATCCGTTCTCAGAACAAACAACAAACTATACTAACTTCTCGAAAGCGTCAGAAGGTATCGATCAAACGGTATATGGTAAGAAAGTTTGGTTTGCTGAGAAATCACCAGAAATTGATTACATCATCAAGGACTAATTCATATAAGTTGAAAATAGTAAAATAAGAATCATAATTGTAATTAACCACTTTCCATTTTGGGAAGTGGTTTTTTGTTTTTTGTAGTTAAATAATTCAAAATATTTTTTTCTATTCTATTTTTGTAATTCGAAATAAATAAATCAAATTTCATTGTGTTTTTTATGTTGTATTGACTTTCAAGGACTGAATTGTTAAGGATCAATCTGTCAATGTATTATCTCTTGTTTTTTTATTTATAAAAAAAGTATCAGTGTTACTTAACGCTGATGAAGAATAACATTTTTTAAAGAAATAGTAACTTTCATTATATCAATTACTTATCTATTTCTTGCCTCTGAAAGGTATTTCTTGTTAGATGTTAAATGATTTTGGCTTTGTGATATGTACGTTGTTAAACTTGTAGTGTAATCAAAAAGGCGTACCTAGCTAAACTGTAACATTAAATCTGTGCTATAGTCAAATAAATAAATCTGTACCCTCGACTACATCATAACTTTTATAGAAAATCATAACTAAATCTACATAAATATTAATCTGTTTTAGACGGTATAATTACCGCCTATTTTTATCAATCAATCAATTTTTATACTATTATCATGAAAAAAGGAGTACTACAATTTCTCTTTTTCTTCTTGGGCTTGACTGTCATGTCTCTTGCTCAAGATAGAAGAATTGAGGGTGTTGTTATGGACGCGTCTGGAGAAACTCTTCCGGGGGCGACTGTAATGATAGAGGGAACAACAATTGGAGCTGTAACATCTTTTGATGGTTCTTTTCTGATTAATGCTGAAGAAACCTCAGAAAACTTAATAGTGAGACTTATTGGCTATCAAACACAAACAGTAGCTATTGGAACTCGAACAGTTTTTGAATTTGTAATGAAAGAGGATGTGGAACAATTAGAAGAAGTAGTTGTGACCGCTTTGGGTATTGAGAAAGATAAAAAATCTTTAGGTTATTCTGTTTCAGAAGTAAAAGGGGATGACTTAAAAGGCTCTGATAACAATGTTCTCAATAATTTAAATGGAAAAGTAGCTGGGGTGATGGTCAACTCATCTTCGGGAGCTCCGGGTGCATCTTCTAGAATAACTATTCGTGGAAATTCGTCATTAACTGGTAATAATCAGCCTTTATTTATTATTGATGGTGTTCCTGTAGATAACTCTTACAACTCAGGGAATACAGCAAGTGGGGGGACCGATTTTGGTTCTCCAATCAATGACATTAACCCTGATGATATTGAGTCGATGACTGTTTTAAAAGGACCAAATGCAGCAGCATTATATGGTTCAAGAGCTCAAAACGGAGCAATTGTAATCACTACAAAATCAGGTAAAGGTTCTGAAGGATTAGGAGTTTCATTATCGAATACAACTACTTTTCAAAAGCCTTTAATTCTACCAAATTATCAGAATGAATATGGGCAGGGTTTAAATGGTCAGTTTTCTTTTGTTGATGGAGCAAATGGTGGTACTTATGATGGTGTAGATGAATCATGGGGGCCAAAATTAGATGCTGGTTTAATGATTCCCCAATTCTTTTCAAATGGAGAATCAGTTCCTTGGGTGTCTAACCCTAATAATGTTGAAGACTTCTTCGAAACAGGACATGTGTCTACTACAAATTTATCGATTCAAAATGCCACGGATAAATCTCATGTGCGTTTTTCGATGATGTATTCAGACCAGAAAGGGATGGTACCAAATACTGGTTTGGAAAATTATTCTGCCTCTTTAAATTTTGGGCATAAAATTCATGAGAACTTGCAGTTTGATTCAAAAGTAACTTACTCTAGACGTTCTTCTGATAACTTACCTGCACAGGGTTATGGCGAGAATAACGTGATGCAACAATTTGTTTGGTTTGGTCGTCAGGTAGATACGAATATGCTGAAGGATTATAAAAAACCTGATGGAACCCCTTATAACTGGAACTATAATTATCATGATAACCCTTATTGGATTTTACACGAAAATACTAATTCTCAATTACGTGATAGAATTAACGGGTATGCTTCCTTAAAATGGAATATTACAGATTACCTTAATTTCAAAGTGAAAGGTGGTACTGATTTATATAACGAAAATCGTTTGTCTAAATCAGCTATGTATTCTATTAACGATCCGGATGGTGGATTTACAGAGTCGAATTACTTTGTGAATGAAACCAACTTTGATTTCTTATTCTCTTTTTCAAAGGATTTTGGAACTGATTGGAATGTGAATGCCAATTTTGGAGGGAACAATATGTACAGAGTGTATTCAAATAATTCTATGACCGCTTTTGGTTTAGCATCTCCGGGAGTATATACTCCAGCCAATGCAACGGGACAGGTAGAATCAACCACTTATTTTGAAGAGCAAATTATCAATTCATTATATGGTACTGCTTCTGTAGGTTTTAGAGATTTCTTGTTTGCCGATATATCTGTAAGAAACGATTGGTCATCTACTTTGCCAAGAGCTAATAATTCATTTTTATATCCATCCATCAACTTATCTTATGTCTTCTCAGAACATATGGATTTACCTCAGTGGATATCAAGTGGTAAGATTAGAGGAGGTTGGGCTGAAGTGGGTAATGGAGCATCTCCTTATTCAACATCCAATGTTTATGTATCTGGTTTGCCATACAATGGTTATCCTATGTTTAAATATGAAACAACACAGGCCAATCCTGATTTAAAACCTGAAACAACTCAATCTTGGGAAGTGGGATTGGATATGGGATTTTTTAATAACCGCTTAGGGTTTGAAGCAGCTTATTATGAGAAGTCAACTTATGATCAAATTGTACCAGCAGATGTATCTGCAGCTTCGGGTTATAGATATTCTTATATCAACGCCGGACAAATAGATAATAATGGTGTTGAATTAATGGTCTTTGCAACTCCTATACAAACAAATGATTTGACATGGGATATATCATTTAATTTCTCAAAAAATAAGAATGAAGTAGTTTCTCTTGCAGAAGGAGTAGATTCTTTTGTATTAGGTTCTTATTGGGGATTGACTACCGAAGCTAGGCCAGGGGAAGAGTTAGGTACTTTTTATGGTTATGGTTACCAAAGAGATGATCATGGAAATATCATGGTAGATGAAAACGGTTATGCCATGAAGACAGATGAGAAGGAAAAATTAGGATCAATCAATCCAGATTGGAGAGGAGGTATCCGAAATTCAGTATCCTATAAAAACTTTACATTATCGGCATTGATAGACATTTCTGTAGGAGGAGATATTTTCTCAGTAACTAATATGTTTGGTGAATATTCTGGTGTTTTAGATGTAACAGCAATAAATAGAGAAGGTGGTAGAATAACACCTGGTGTAGCTCCAGATGGTTCTACAAACGATAAAGTAGTACCAACTCAGGATTATTATCAATCACTTTATGGTATTCATGAAGAGTATATTTACGATGCTACCTATATTAAATTGGCTGAATTATCTATCGCTTATAATATACCATCAGCCTTTACTAATAAGTATGGAATAAAGGGTATGAGCGTCGCTTTTGTAGGTAATAACTTATGGATGATTCATAAAAATGCACCAAACATAGATCCTCAAGCAGGGTTTGGTACTGGACTAGATGGTCAAGGTTTTGAATTTGGCCAATTACCATCACCAAGAAGTTTTGGATTTAATATCAAAATGAATTTCTAAGGACCTCAATGAACAGTAAAATGAAAAAATCAATTATATATATATTATCCATCATAATAACATTAGGAACAACGTCTTGTTTCAAGAATTTTGATGAGATGCAAACCAATCCTAATTTTCCTACTGATGTGAATCCGGGTAACTTATTTGCAAATGCAACCTATTCTAGAATTGGAGGGATTTATGGTTTTCAAGCAGAAGATTTTAATTTAACAGCATCTGGATTATGGGCACAACAGTATGCAAAAATTCAATATATAGATGAAGATTGGTATGAATACAGATCGAATGCAATAGATGCTTATTGGAAATACGCCATGTCTGGATCTTCAGATAATGGTTCTGCATCAATGTATGATTTAGAATTGGCTTTACATAAAGTAAGAGAAACTAAAAAAGCGTTGTCTGAGAATCCAACTGGTAATGAAAAACAAATTGCGAATTATGAAGCAATGGAAGGTGCCATTTTAGTGATGCGTTCTTACTTCTTTTCTATCATGACAGATGTATGGGGTGATGTTCCTTACAGTGATGCTTTCAAAACAGTAGCATTGGGTTATGAAAGAACAATCACTCAGCCAAAATATGATCATCAAAAAGATATTTATTCTGATTTGTTTGATCAATTATCTCTTGCCAATGAATTATTATCCAATGGTGGTAGTGTGGAATCTCAATCAGATCTTATTTACGGTGGAGATGCTTCAAAGTGGAGAAGGTTAGCCAATTCATTATCAGCTAGGTTATATATACATATTTCTAAAGTGGATGCAGCCACTGCTCAAACCGGATTAACAAGAATATTTAGTGATGTTTCAAAATATCCTGTTTTTACATCAATAGAAGATGATGCGATGATGACATATGCTGGAACTCAGCCATATGAACATCCATTTTTCAAAAACTATGTGAGAGATAATAGAGACGATTTTTCTTCTTCGAAAACAATGATTGATATGTTGAAAGAAAGAAAAGACACAAGAATGTATATTTATGCGACACCTACACCAGCATCAATAACTGTTTTTGATTCTACTAAAAACCACGCAGATTTACAATATACAGGTCAGGAGAATGGTGTGCCCAAAGGAGAAGAGTTCGCTATTGCAGATCGTTCTAGATTGGGTGTTTTGTATAGATCAACTCCCAATGGTGTATCGCATATTATGTCTTATGCAGAACTAGAATTTATTAAAGCAGAAGCAGCTGTGAACTTGGGGGTGAGTGCAGCAGGTTCGCCTCAAGTGGCCTATGAAAAAGGTATTCGAGCGTCTTTTGAAAGACAATATAATTTGATTGAGCAATATGGTGTCAAAACGGCGTCATTTGGAGATAAAAATGGTTCAATCACTTTTGCTGAAGGTAAAGTGGAGGAAGAAGATGGTTACGTGGTAGAGGTATCAATGGCTAATTTGGAAGAACATATTCAAAGAACTTTAAGTCAGATGAATGTTGCTTGGGATATCTCTAACGCAGAGCAATTGATAGCTGAACAAAAGTATATTTCTCTTTTTACAAATGGTCCGGAAGCTTTTGTAGAGGTAAGAAGAACAAACTATCCTCAACTTACTTTTGTAAGAGGAGGGACACAATATAAAGGTTTAGGTTTACCAAATAGATTTCCATATGCAATTTCAGAACAAACAACAAATGCAAGTAATTGGGCTGTGGCTGCAGAAGGAATTACAAACACAATGTATGGCAAAACAGTTTGGTGGAATCATAAAGCATTTGATAATTATAGAATTATTCAGAAATAGAAGTTACTAGTGTAAGAATGTGTGTATAAAAAAAGCCTGAGTCTATATAGATTCAGGCTTTTTTATTTCTCTCAATAAGTGAATAAAGAGAGAGCAATAATATATGATTAACTAGTCTTTCTTCATAAATACCAAAGCAGTTCTATTGGTATTGTAAATCGAGATGTTTTTGTCTTTATCTGTGAAATATTCACTTCCTGCTTTAACTCTGTCAAAGCCTCCAAATTTATTCTCATCAGTAGATAAAACTAATTCATATTTACCTTCATTTCCTACATTGAATTTGTAGTCAGGTAATGAGTTAGTAGGAGAGAAGTTGAATACAAATACTAAGTCACCTTTTTGGAAACAGATTGTACTGTTTTCAGTATCCATATTTAAAAGGTTAACTGGTGTATTTGGAGCAAGTGTATCATGTTCACGTACTAAATGGACCATGGCACCATCAAAGTTGTTTAACTTTTGGTATCTTAAAAATCCATTTTCAACTAAAGACCATTGACGACGTGCATATTGATGACTCCATCCATTTCCTTCTCTTGGGAAGTCAATCCATTCTGGATGTCCAAATTCGTTACCCATAAAGTTTAAGTAGCCTTCGCCACCAATAACACAAGTTAGGAAACGGATCATTTTATGTAATGCAACACCACGATCAATAACTAGACTGTTACTAGCATTGTCCATTCCAGTATACATTTCTGCATCCATTAACCACATCGCAATTGTTTTATCACCAACAAGAGCTTGATCATGAGATTCTGAATAAGCAATAGCTTTTTCGTTGGCTCTACGGTTTAGCATCACCGACCAAAAATCCCAAAGGTTCCATTGTTCATCAGATTGTTCTTCCAATATTTTAATCCAGAAATCAGGAATACCCATTGAAAGTCTATAATCGAAACCAATACCACCTTCTTCAATAGCTCTACTTAAACCTGGCATTCCTGAAACATCTTCAGCAATACTAATAACATCAGGCTTAATTTGATGAGCGATGTCGTTGGCAAGTTGTAAATACCTTACAGCATCTACGTCTACGCCCATATTGAAATAGTCATCATAACTACCAAAGCCAGCGTGACCATGATGATGATATAACATAGAAGTTACACCATCGAAACGGAATCCATCGAAGTGGTATTCTTCTAACCAATATTTGACATTAGAACCTAGAAACTGAATAACTTCCCATTTGCTGTAGTCAAAAAGTTTTGAATCCCAATCGGGGTGATGACCTCTTTCTCCAGCATGGAAATATTGGTAAGCCGTACCATCAAATTCGTTAATACCTTCATTGTGGTTTTTAACGGCATGTGAGTGTACTATATCCATGATCACAGCAATTCCCATACTGTGAGCAGTTTTAATTAAATTTTTTAATTCTTCTGGAGTACCAAATTTTGAAGTAGCTGCATAAAAGTTACTTACATGATAACCAAAAGAACCGTAATAAGGATGTTCTTGAACAGCCATTAACTGAATACAGTTATAGCCAAGATCTCGAACTCTAGGAAGAATATTTTCGGTGAATTCGTTATAAGAACCCATTTTTTCTTCCTCTTGAGCCATACCTACATGGGCTTCATAAATAATAGGAGCCTTTATCGAAGAGGTAACAAAGTTATCGTCCGACCAATCAAAGTTAGTTTCATCAGAAAACCAAAGTTGACCCACAAAATTAGGCGTTCCTTCTTCTTGTACTACTCTTTCTATATAAGCAGGAATTCTTTCATGATCACCAATTTGTGATACTATTCTTACTTTAATGAAACTTCCGTGTACAAAAGTATTTTTATAGTCTGCTTCTGGTAGGAAAATTTCCCATACACCATTCCATTCATTAGATCCTTCAATTCTTCTTAAAGGATGTGAATCTCTGTTCCAATTATTAAAGTCACCTTCTAAATACAAAGCATGAGCAGCAGGTGCCCACTCTCTATACCACCAACCCTTGTTAACTGGGTCATAATTTACCCCTAAGAACTTATAGGCGTTCGCAAAATCTAATAAAGAACCGTACTTGTTTTCCAAGCCGTTTTTAAGCTCTTTATAAGAGTTGATACGAGCGTTAATTTGTTCTGTTTGTGGCTCAAGCCACATGTCATCTTTAACTAATTGAGGTAATTGTTTACTCATATTGTATTACTTAAAACAGGATAGTTATATAGTTTCATTGCAAACTAACTAATCTTTTTCTATTTACAATTTAAGTGTATAGAGTACACACTTATAAATTCATAATTTATATCATGTTTTAATTTCAGAAACCGATTTAAATTGCTGATTAGCTGTAAATTAATTTTTGATAAAATGTTCACAATTGTTGTATAGACAATTAATTTAAACCTAGTATAAACTAATTTTGATCTTTTATCATTGAAATAATGGAAAAAGAATTACATTTGTCGAAATTTTGCAACAAGATTATTTATAAAATAGTATAATCAGTCTAATGAAAACAATAATTGCACCTAGTGTTTTAGCAGCAGATTTCGCTAATCTTCAGAGAGATGTAGAACTAATCAATGAAAGTAAAGCTGATTGGTTCCATATTGATATTATGGATGGAATGTTTGTTCCAAACATATCTTTTGGTTTACCTGTATGTGCTGCAATTAAGAAACATGCTAAAAAGCCTATGGATGTTCATTTAATGATAGAACAGCCAGATCGTTACTTGGAGGCTTTTAAAAAAGCGGGTGCAGATATGATTTCTGTACATGCAGAAGCTTGTCCACATTTGCATAGAACTATTCAAAACATTAAAGAATTAGGTCTAAAAGCAGGAGTAGCTTTAAACCCTCATACATCATTAGATTGTTTGGAGTTTTTAATTAATGATATCGACTACGTTTGTATCATGTCTGTAAACCCTGGTTTTGGTGGACAAAAGTTTATTCCTTCAACTTACGATAAAGTAAGAAAATTAAAATCAATGATTGATGCTGCTAATGCAGATGTATTGATTCAAATTGATGGAGGAGTTGATAGCGGAAACGCTGAGAAACTTGCTGAAGCTGGAGCAACTGTTTTAGTAGCTGGTAGCTATGTTTTTGGAGCAGAAGATCCTAAAGCAGCAATTGAAAAGATTAAGTTCTAAACATCCTTTAGATGTTTGTGCCTTTAATAGGTAAATATTTATGATAGAGTAAAAAGTGGATATGTAAAAGTTTCATTTTTTACTCTTTTTTTATCTTATAAAACGAAGTAATAAATCAGTATTTATCTTTAAAAAGAGTTAGCGACAATCCATTTTTTGTTTTAATTTGTGGAAAATAAATCAAAGCAAAAACACTATTATCCATCCTATTTACTACCATTAAGCCATAAATAAACATGAAAGTTTTCAAATTTGGAGGAGCATCTGTAAAAGATGCAGCAGCTGTTAGAAATGTAAAAGACATTATCAAAGACTTTTCTGATCAGAAAGAACTTGTTGTTGTTGTTTCAGCAATGGGGAAAACAACAAATCTTATTGAAAAAATTGTTGTCAAATTTATCAAAAATGACAATTATTCAACTGAAATTGAAACATTAAAATCTTTTCACCTTACCATTGCTGATGAGTTATTCATCAATAAAGAAGCAAGTATTTTCAATCAAATTGAAAAGATTATACATGACTTAGAAGTAAACTTAAAACTTAGATATTTTTCCAATGATGAACTCTATGATCAAGTAGTTTGTTACGGTGAATTATTATCGACTCATATTATTTCAGCTTATCTAAATCAAGAAAAAGTAGAAACTAAGTTTTTAGACGCAAGAATATATATTCAAACCGATGAACATTGGAGAGAAGCAAGTATTGATTGGAACTGGACCACAAAAATGATCAAGGCCGATTTACCAGAATATCTTCAAAATGGGATTGTTGTCACACAAGGCTTTATTGGAGGTACTGTAAATAACAAATCAACTACTTTGGGCAGGGAAGGGTCTGATTATACCGCAGCAATTTTTGCCTACTGTTTGGATGCGGAAAGAGTATGTGTGTGGAAGGATGTGCCGGGAATTATGAGTTCAGATCCAAGACGTATTAAAGAGGTAGAGAAATTTGATAAATTGCCCTATAAATATGCAGCAGAACTAACCTATTTTGGAGCATCTGTAATTCATAATAAAACTATTCGACCATTAGCATTAAAGAATATTCCTTTGTTTGTGAATTCATTTCTTGACCCAAAAGCAAAAGGAACATCAATTGGCGACTTTGCAGACTTTCCAACAACACCTTCAGTAATTTTTAAGGGAAACCAGACTTTTATTCGATTTGAAGAACAAGATTACCTTAATGTTTCTAAAGGTGATTTAGGAGTGATCTTAACAGAATGTGCTCGTTTAAATATTAAAGTGAATATGATTAAAAATTCAGCATTATCACTTTCCATCTGTGTCAATCACCGACAAGATAAGATCGAAAAACTCATTCACCTTTTTGATGATAGATTTAAAATAGAGATGATCAAGGAGTTAGAGTTAGTGACTATCAAAAATTATAATGAAGACTCCATTCAATCTTTAAATTTATCCCTTGATGATGTCTATATGAGACAGTATTCTAGAGATACATTACAAATTGTTGTGAATGAAGGAAGCATATAAATGATAGGAATAATTCAATCTTCTGTATATTTAACCTTAAATTTATTTTGTTTGATCAAAACGAATTTAGATATTCAACCTTTGAAAATTAATTTAACTAAAGCATTAATCTGCTTAATAAAATAATTATGGATACAACAGCAATTGATAAAGCACTTATTGCTATCATAGAAAAACGCCAACAATTAAATGCATTAACTTATGAAGACGAATCATATGATGATATCGAGGATGAGTTACATGAATTAGAAGACGATTTTATTGATGAGTATGGAGAGACTTTGGAAGATCTTCTAGGAGATGTTCACGAAGAATACAAGGTAGATACTGAAGTGCTTTCTCCTTTAAGTTATATCGCTCAAGAGTATGTTGATACTGGAGCTAATGAATTAGGTAAACAATTTGATTGTAACCACGGTCAAGGTGTACCAGTTGAGGTAGATGAGTTAGAAAGTAAGCCAACTCGTTTGGTAATTATACCTAACCCATTAAGAGTAATCCTTAATGTAGATTCAAAAAATAGAAAAATCGTTTGGCAAAACGAAGCGTAAGGTATTATAAAATATCCTTGTGCTTTTTGCACATAACACAAAGAAACCCTGATATGTAAAACGTATCAGGGTTTCTTTGTGTTAAACCAATTTTACTTAGAGTAAATAGAATTGGGAGTAGTTACTTTATTAATCCCATTTTTTCTCCAATCCACTCGTTGAGTGTTTTGAATAAATAGGGGTGATAACCTTCAATTTCTGTGAGTTGAACATCTCCACGTTTTCCACCTCTTAAAAGAAAGTGATTAGATTTTTCTAAAATCTTCGTCGTAAATAGGTCTTTATTTTTAAATGATTGAATACGTTCAATATTAGTATTAGGATCTAAGAGGTTGTCTTGTTCACCATAAATACAAAGAACAGGAATGTCGAGTTTTTCCCAACTTTCTTTAGCATCAAATTGATAATACCTTTTCCACCAATCAATGTATTCTGTTTGATCAAGAGTAGTAATGTATTCGATCATTGGAGTTAAAATGATCTTATTGTATACCTCCATTAACTCAGGTGTTTTTTGACCATCATCTAAGAATTTCATAAACAATTCTTGATATTTAAGTGTCATGGCAATGTCTTCTTTTGTAAACTGATCGGCAGTCAAACGTTTTTGCAAAGCTTGAATTTCTTGATCAGCAAAAGGAGTAACAGCACCAGATAAGTTGACCACAAATTGGATGTCTTCATTCTCTTGAAGTGCTATAGGCATAACATATCCCGCTTGGTCAAAACCTACTAAACCAATTCGGTTTTCATCGATATGTTTAGTCTTTTTTAGTTTTTTGATGATTGCTTCTAAATCACTAGCAAAGTCATCAAAATTGGCAGATTTTCTATCACCAGTTGACAAGCCGCATCCTCTTTTATCATATACGTAAGTAGCAATTCCATAATAAGGAAGAGTTCTTATATATTCATCAAATAAGTTTCCTCTAAATTGAGCTCCAGCTCCAGGGACAAAAATTACTAAGGGATGTTTAGATGTATCAATATTGGGATAAGTTAATGTACCTTCAATTTGATTTCCATCATTTTTGACTATTACTTCTTTTGTATTAGCTAATTCCTGTAAACGTTTTCCTTCTTTAAGAGAAGTACCTTCAACAAAAGAATCATATTGTAATCTTAAGGCTTCACCTTCATTGTTTCTAAATAAAGTGATGGTAAAATCCGTTGGATAAGAAGTAGCCATTTTTGGTCCAGCCGCAAATGTGACTCTATTTTTATCTTTATAGGTAGGATAAAGTATTCTTTGTTTACCGTTATAGTAATCTAAAATTCGTAGTGGGTGAGTTGTACCATCTATATAAAAAGGTTCAATTTGTATCACTCTTCCATCTTCAAAACTAAAATAGCCTAATAAGCTACCCATGTCTTCAATATTGATAGCAGCAATTCGAATGAGGTTACAATCAATAGTTTTAAAACCGACTTCTAGCTTACCCATAATTGTACTATCGTTAAGAATTACACCACGGTAAGTAGCAGCCATAGAAGGAGTGTCTATTTGGAAAGTAAGAGAATCAGAAGTTTCCTTATAATTTTCTACTTTTTCTGTTTCTTCTTGATGATAGAATAATTTGACTTTAATGACAGAATCAATATTCACAAAAACCAAATCAGGATACAATTCAAAGTCTATGGTGCCAATCCATTTTCCTTCTAGATTTTCGTTCATCCATTGCGCTTTGCTTGTTTGTAAAGAAAAAAGTATAAGTAGTAGTACAAAAAATTGTTTCATAATTAATGTTGAATTGATTTGTATACAATTGAAATCTATCAAAGTAAAGTACAATTATAAAGATCAAGAATTATTCCGTAATGTCTATTTTTAAAGGTATTTATAACATATACATAAAGAATAGCTTTATTCTTACAAGGTGAATCAATCATTATTAGATTATTCTTAAATATTGTATCTTTATATAATCATAATCTAATCATTGAGAAAAATCTATTTTTTTCAAAATCAATGATTTCCTGATAGCTCAAAAAAAACATCAAATTTTTATCTACATGAAACGTCTTTTCTGCTTTACTATATTATTTTGTTTTGCTCTTTTATCCTTCGCTAACGATAAACATGCCTTGATTATTGGTGTTGATACTTATACCAATTCAAAAAAAGCAAGATACGCTGAGTGGCAAGATTTAGATGGGGCAGTAAATGATGCTACTTCCATATATAATTTGTTGAAATCAAAGTATGGTTTCAATACCAAGAACATGGAATTATTGGTTTCTGAAAAGCAAACCACTAAAAAGAGCATTGTCAAAGAGTTTGAGAATTTGATACGTTCGGTTAATAAAGGCGATGATGTATTTGTTTATTATGCAGGTCATGGTGCCCAAATCAAAAACTCAAAATTTTATGAAGCGGATAAAAAACATGAGGCATTGGTACCTTCAGATGTTTTAAAAACAGAAGAATATATTTTAGATGTTGAAATCAATAATTATTTATCGAGAATTTTATCAAAAGGTGGAGAATTAGTGGTTGTATTTGATAACTGTTTCTCGGGTTCTTCATCAAGAGGTAAAATTGATGTTGAACAACTAAGATCTCGTTATGTACCTGTTGATGATATTGATTTAAACAAAAGCTATCCTAAAAGTAAAAACTTAGTAGAGAAAGGGGCATTGGTTGTTTCTGCCGCTCAAGATTATCAATTAGCAAAAGAATATAAAGACCATAGAGGACAATCTCATGGTGTTTTTACATATGCTTTTATGAAGTCTTTACAAATGGGAAGTATTCATGAATCAGCGGATGATATTTTTAAGAGAGTCAATTCTATTATTCTTTATAATTCTGTACCAAGACAAGACCCCGTAGTAGAAGCAACGAAAGAACGATTAGCAAAACCTTTATTTGGAGAAGTATCTGATAGCTATCAGGGAGTAAAAGTAGCAGTAATTGATGCTGAAAATAAATTCAAAATTCATTTAGATGGAGGGAATGCAATAGGCCTTGTAGAAGGAGCTGAATTAACCCATGAAGAAAAAGGAATTACTTTAAAGGTGGTTTCTTTGTCTGGTATCAATTCATGCTATGCAAAAGTGATTGAAGGGGAAGATGAATTAAAAGAAGGTGATTTATTAAAAGTGAGTAAGTGGGCACCTTTTAGTCCTGATAGATTGAAAGTTAAGGTGATGAAAATGGGTGTGACTGATATTGATTTAGAGGAGTTAAAAACCCTTTCTGATGAACTATTAGAACAAAATCTACTTGCATTTTCACCTTTAGATCAAGAGGTAGGCTTATTGGTTTATCAAACAAACGATGGTTGGGAAGGATCTGATGTAGAAAATGTGAAATATAATCTAGGTAAAAAAACGCCTAAACTATCTAAGCTTACAGACCTTTTAAAGAAAAAAATCGACGGGAAGAAAATTTTTATAGAAATTCCTCCTTCCACTAAAGTATCTCAAAGTCTTCAAGGAGACTTATCGGGGCAACCAAAGGTAGCATTGGTTGAAGATGAAGATTATGATTACCGTCTAATCGGGCGTTTTAACGAAAATAATAAGTTAGAATATGCTTGGCTTAGAGCACATGCACATAATAACAGTAATCAAAATCCATTTCCAGATGAAACAGATTGGAAATCAGAGGAGAAAATATATGTTCTTTCTGATTATGCTAAAAGGTTAGGAAATATCAAAGGGTGGCTAGTATCTAAGGTACCCGCTAATGAGGCTAATTTTCCCTACAAATTGGGGCTTCAAAGAGAATCAGATCAAGAAATTGTTACTGAAGGCGCTTTAATCGAAGGAGAAAAGTATGGCTTAGTGATTTACAACGATCCTAATTTGTATCTCAATTGGAAAACAGGAGATCGTTACATTTATGTGTTTTTACTAGAAAGTAATGGTGAAATGACTTTACTATTTCCTCATAACCAAGTGGCTGTCGAAAATTTTACAGAGCAAATATGTCAGGATGAGAATGGAGATTATTTAACTAAAGTGATGTTGAGTGATCCTGATTTATTATACATAGAACCACCATTTTCTACAGATAATATTTTGATGCTATCTACAGAGAAGATCATTACTGATACCTCAATTTTTGAACAAAAAGGAGTGCAATCAAGAGGAAAAGATGGATCTGTTGATGATTTTATGATTGGTGATGAAGAGGAAGGAGAGGTAGCTAATTGGTATTTAGAACGACATACGTTTTTTGGTGAAAGTATTAAATAATATTCGTATTATTTTTTTATATTAGCTATTCACTATCAAAAACATAACTATGGATTTATTTATCGGATTTCAATTGCCGTTATTGATTATAACAATAACAGTCATATTTGCCATAAAGCATTTTACCAAAGATTTAGACGCATTAACTGCAAAGTACAAGGCAAGAAAAACTCTTTGTGGGTCAGTTAATGATAATATGTCAAAAATAACAATTGCACTTAAGAATGCTGGATTTCATAAAGTGGGGAATGATCAAGAAAGTCTTAGAGCATATGCTACAACAGGATTTAGTTTTTCTTCATTTTCTGAATATATAGAAGTGAAGCTTTCGCCTCAGGATAATAATACTTCAATAATATATTTTAAATCTATTTGTTCATTACCTACTCAGATGCTTGACTGGGGGAAGAATAGGAGGAACTATAAGAGGTTTAAGAAAGAACTTGATAAAATTGATTCTAGAAAAATAATTCTAATAATACAGGAGTAGTTAGTGCCGTGAAAATACCCATTAAACCAATAGATAATCCACTAATTGCCCCTTCTACCATGCCAATTTGAATTGCTGCTGCCGTACCAATGCCATGTGCACAAGAACCCATTGCTAATCCTTTTGCTAAAGGTTTTTTTATACCCACTTTTTCAAGTACTAATGGACCAATTGATGCCCCAAGAATTCCAACAATAATTACAAAAACTGCAGTCATCGAAGGAATACCTCCATTCTGTGCAGAAACACCCATAGCGATAGGAGTGGTGACAGATTTAGGCGCCATTGAAACAATTAGATCATAATCAGCACCAAATAGTTTTGCGATGACGATAACACTAACCACACCAGCAACACTACCGAAAAAAGTAGCTGTAAGAATTGCAATTGCATTTTTCCCGATAGTATGTAATTGTTCATACAATAAAACACCTAAAGCTACCACAGATGGTCCTAGCATGAAGTGAATCATGTGTGTATTTTCTTTGAATGTTTTATAGGGGACATCTACATAGATTAAAACAACAATCAATGTGATGATGGTAAGTAATACAGGATTTAATAAAGGCGTTTTTAATTTCTGATAAACCTGTTCAAAGATCAAAAATAAACCTAAGGTTGCAGCTAATGCAAACGTTTCACTTTCAAATAAGTGTTTGATAATCTCTACCATTATTTTTGATCCTTTTTACCTAAAATTTGACCTGTCCACCCAGCAGCTAAAATAACTGCAAACATACTTCCAACAATCGTTACAGATATCATGACCCAGTTATCTTGAAGAAGATCTAAATATTCCATCATACCTACACCTGCAGGAATAAAGAATAAAGACATTCTCTTTGTTAATGAAGCGGCAGCATCTTTTACCCATTCATAAGGTATAATCTTAAATTGTACACAAAGGAATAAGATGATCATGCCAATTACATTGCCTGGTATTGGGAGATCAGTTAGTTCATTTATTAATGTTCCTATTGACAACATGGTCAATATCAACATGAATCCTCGAATCATAATGATTTAATTTTCAGTTATTTTATGTAAATATACAATGCTTTTTAGATTAAATAGTGAGCAATATAGTAGATATAGGAATTATTAAAAATGTGTAAAATTACACTTATTCTTATATTTTTTAGGATGTTATTTACTATTTCAAAATATTTTTCTCGTAACAATCTACTCACAGTTTAACATATCTTATATTTGGTTAATGTATATGATTTCTTACTATCATTACCCTATTTAAATCGTTTATACAAGCATCACTATAAAAGTAGAAGACCCACAAAAAATGGAATACGTCGACTTGATTTTACAATACCAGAATAAAAACTATAATGCAGTAATTGATTCATTGTCCGAAAAATTAGATTCTTTTCAAGAAGTTTCTTTAAAAGAATTTCAACTATGGGCTGAGGCCTATTTATCTATTGGTAAAATTGAATCTGCTCAATCTATTTTGTCTATTGCGGTAATAGAAGAAGGGATTATTGAGTTAGAAGAAGATCTAATTAAACTCAACAATAGATTGAAACAATTAAAAGATGGGTTGAAAGATCTTAAAACTGGAATTGAAGAATCAGAAAACATCTACATTGTTAAAGAACAGTTGAAGACTTTATTTGATAATTACAGCTTTGAAGAAATGCTGTTGTTAATGGAGGATATATTAAGCTGTGTAGGAGAGAAGCAAATTCCTCAGTTATGGTTTGGACAAATGGCAGATCAACTTTTTAAAGCCAACGAGCAATTAATATTGTATAGTAAATATAAAAGCATTCTATTGGATGCAATTATCTATTATTATATCAATACATCTAAAGTATTTACGGAAGATTTAAATTATATCCAAAAAAAGAGATTGAGGTCATTTAATTAATTTCCTCTAATTCAGTGATGGTAAAAACAACTCTTCTATTTTGTTTTCTACCCTCTGGAGTACTATTGTCAGCAATAGGTTCTAATTCCCCTTTGCCTATCACGTTAAGTCTATCCTGTTTTACCCCTTTTTTAATCAAATAGTTTCTAACAGAATTGGCTCTTTTTTCTGAAAGCCATTGATTGTATTTTGCATCACCTTGATGATCTGTATAACCACAAATCTCTACTTTTTTTATACTTGGTTCATTCTTTAAAAGAGAAGCAACTCTATTTAATTCATCAAAGGAGTTATCTTTTAAATAGCTGCTATTTTGATCAAAAAAGATATTATTAAGCGTTAAATGAGCTTCTTTTTCAATAGGAATAAGATACAGTTCTTGTTCTGCCTTAATAGCACTATTCTCCTCTTTTAAGTTGATGTTTTCAGATTCAGATAAATATCCAGTTGCTTGAGCTAAGAAACCATATTCTTTTCCTAAGGGCAAAGTGATATAATATTTCCCTGTTTGTGCATTTGAGAATACTGTACCTACTTCTTCTTGAGTAGATAAGTCTGTATATATAATTCTACTATGGACTGCTTCTTTAGATTTTTTATCAAAAACACTTCCCGAAATAAGTGCAACTGGTTCTGGAGGTAATAAAATAGGAAGTTTAATACTGAAAATATCAGATTGATTTTGAGCATCAGAGCGAGAAAAATAGCCCAATTCTCCTGTGATCGGTATAAATAAATCACTTTCATTATTAGGAGTATTAATACTACCTCCTAAATTCTCTGGAGAACTCCAATCTGTCCAATCATCCGAAAGCCTTTTAGCAACAAATAAATCTTTTCCTCCAAACCCTTGATGTCCATCAGAAGCAAAATATAATGTTTTACCATCTACTGATAGGAAAGGAGAAGATTCTTTGCCTAATGTATTAATAAGATTCCCTAAACTTGTTGGGGTAGACCAGCTGCCATTCTCTTGTTTAAAACTAACATATAAATTAGAGGTGTTCTCTTGACGATGATCTGTTAGAGACATCAGCATTACTTTACGGCTATTCGAGAGGAAGAAATCGGATTTTTGTTTCAGTAATTCTACATTTGGAATAATAATCTGTTCTTGATTGATCCAAACACTATCAGAAAGTTCAAAAGTACTTAATTGAAATTCAGAACCAGATGCGTCAATCACAGATAATGCAGTTATACCATCTGGACTAATTGCAGAAATGTACTTGTCTAATATATTAAATGTAGAGTCAAAAATCACTTCTTGTACTTCCCATCTTTCATTCTCTTGATGACCTTGCATTAATACAGGTCGATGATCTACATGCCTAGTGAAAAGTAATCTTTCGCCTCGTATATCTAATACTGGAGAGTTTTCATTTTGAGGTGTATTGATATCAGAGGATAACTTTTTTATTTCAAGCTCATCCATCAGTAATTCGCTTACTTGTGGTAAAACACTGATAGTTTGTGTCGAAGTACTAACACCTATAGCATCAATACCACACCTAAGGGTTGAACTTTGTGAATTTAATACCACTTGTATTCCAATGATTTTTTCTTTGGGTGGTTTAATGAAAAAGTTACTGATAAGACTACCATGTTGAAGCGTCCCTGCTTTTTGATTATAGACATTTATTTTCGACTTACTTTCAGTAATAATATCTACTTGTTGAATGGCATTATGGTAAAAACTCTCTGCAACAATAATCTGATGAATATTTTCTAAAGGATATGAAAACCCAACAGTTAAACTACTTAAACTATCTTCAGTTGCTAGCCAAGCATGCGAATGTTGATTTAAATTCTTTGGTACATTAGGTCTACCTAAAGCTTGTTTTGCAGAATTACTAGCAGAAGATAATTCAGAACTGAAATTATATACTGTATCAGCCCAAACAATAGTTTGTGCATTTAATTGATAGCCTATAAGCGTTAGTAATATTAGAAGTATATTTTTTTTCAAAAGCTAAGGGATTTTATTGTATAACAATAATAGTTGATTTTAATGAAACTTGCTACATAGTCTTAACAACACCGCTTTTATTGAAGTAATTAATTTATTTTCTAATATCAAATTCATCTTGTGTAGTATTCTCATTACTAAAAATGTGAATACTTTAAACAGTACAAATTGCAGAATATTTAGATGAATTGTTTAAAACTTAAAAATGCCCTCTTAATGTTGTTAATTTTATTAAATCTTCACACCTCATTTTGCTCCCTCACGTTATTTAATTAAAATTGTATCAATGAAAAAGTCTATTCAACATATAATCTTTTCAACTTTATTACTACTCGGAACAATTGGAGTAGTAGTAAACACTCATTATTGCAATGGGATGTTGAAAGAGATTAGCTTGCAAGAAACGCATGCATGTTGTAATAAATCTACTCATGAAAGCAGTCAAGATTCAACTAAAAAGGGATGTTGTGAACAAAATACGGAACATCTTAAGGTGACAGATCATTTTGATCATCTTATTGATATCGTTAATATCCCAATAGTTGCTTACAAAGAAATCGTCAATAATTTTTGGCAAACTGCTTACCATTTTATTCTTCCAGAAGCACTAAAATTTTTAGTAGGAGATACTAAACTATTGTCTTCCGTCGAGGAAAAAACACCCCCCATATATTCCAATATGCCTCTAAACATCGCTTTTGAGGTTTTTCGTGTATAGTATTTTAAGGGACAACATAATTGTTGTCAATAATTTAATTTATTAAATTAATAATGCTTTTCTGTACTACAATTTATTAGTACGTTGAGGCACCTTAAAACATACTATCAAAATGATTAATAAAATTGTGCGCTTCTTTCTCTACAATAGAGTAGTGACAGTAGCAGCTTTGATTTTGGTGATCTTTTGGGGTTTGATGCACAGCCCCTTTAAATCAAAAATCAACGAATATATTCCTTACAATCCAGTATCTGTAGATGCTATTCCAGATATTGGTGATAATCAACAAATTGTATTTACAAATTGGTCGGGTCGTTCTCCTCAAGATATTGAGGATCAAATTACTTACCCTTTAACAACATCATTACTAGGTATTCCTGGAGTGAAAAGTATCCGCTCAAATTCTATGTTCGGTTTTTCTACCATCAATATTATTTTTAATGATGAAACGGAGTTTTACTTCGGTAGAACTAGAATATTAGAAAAAATAAATAGTCTTCCTCCGGGTACTTTACCAGAGGGGGTACAACCTACTTTAGGGCCGGATGCTACCGCAGTTGGTCAAGTATTTTGGTATACTTTAGAAGGGAGAGATGAAAATGGAAAACCAACTGGAGGTTGGGATTTGGATGAGTTAAGATCTACTCAAGATTTTTTAGTCCGATATGCTTTAATGTCTGCTGAAGGTGTTTCAGAAGTAGCTTCTGTGGGTGGTTTTGTCAAAGAATATCAAATTGATGTAGATCCTAATGCACTCAAAGCTTTTGATGTAACACTTAATCAAGTGATGAATGCGGTTAGAAATTCTAATTTAGATGTTGGAGCAAGAACTATTGAAGTCAATAATGCAGAATACTTTGTGAGAGGTATTGGTTACATCAAAAAACTTTCTGATTTAGAAGAAGCAGTCATTAAAGTAAATGAAAATGTACCTATTAGAATAAAAGATGTAGCTAAAGTAGTTGAAGGACCTGCGGTTAGAAGAGGCATTTTAGACAAAGAAGGAGCTGAGGCTGTTGGTGGAGTGGTCACTGCTAGATTTGGAGCCAATCCAATGTTGGTGGTGGATAATGTTAAAAAGAAAATTATCGATATCCAATCAGGTATGCCTCAAAAAGTATTGCCAGATGGATCAATTAGTAAATTAACCATCATTCCCTTTTATGATCGTTCTACACTAATTAAAGAAACTTTAGGCACATTAAATGAAGCTTTACTACAAGAGATATTAATAACAGTGATCGTGGTGCTAATCATGGTTTGGAACCTTAGAGCCTCTATGTTAATCTCTAGTTTATTACCTATTGCCGTTTTGATGGTTTTTATAGTCATGAAATATATGGGTATTGTGGCCAATATAGTCTCATTAAGTGGGATTGCTATTGCTATTGGTACCATGGTGGATATTGGGATTGTCATGTCTGAAAACCTAATTAAGCATCTTGATCAACGGCAGGGTAGAAAGCTTGTTGATGTGATTTACGATGCTACTGAGGAAGTTTCTGGAGCTATTGTTACTGCTGTTGCAACTACTGTAGTCAGTTTTATTCCAGTATTTACCTTACAAGCTGCAGAAGGGAAACTATTCACGCCACTTGCCTATACAAAAACTTTTGCATTGTGTGCTTCAGTTGTTGTTGCACTCATCTTTTTACCCACATTTGCCTATTATTTCTTTAAGTCGAATGAGCAGAAAAAGGGAAATAAGAATATAGGTCAATATCTTTTTTTATTGACAGGAGTTGGAATAATGATATTTTCTCACATAAGTCTAGGACTAGGTGTTGTTCTAATTAGCCTCTATAATATTTTTGAAAAACCCATTAAGAATATTATTTCAGATCAGTATTACGATAGAGTTAGAAGCAGTATTGTAGCGATAGTAATTGCTTATTTATTGGCTATGGATTGGCTACCATTAGGGGCGGAAGAAAGTGATTTTAAAAACTTTATTTTTGTAGCAGGATTAATCGTCCTCATCTTAGGAGGCTTTCAGTTATTTATCAAATTATACCCTAAAATTTTAGCAAAATGTTTAGATAATAAAGCCACATTTTTATCTATAGTGATTGCACTTGTTTTTGCAGGTGTTTCTGCTTGGGTTGGCTTCTCAAAGCTATTTTCTCCTTTTACTACTTTAGGTAACAAAGTTGGCATAGACTTAACGGAATCGAGAGCCTATAAAAATATGAATAAAGCCTTTCCTGGAATTGGGTCTGAATTTATGCCATCATTATCAGAAGGTAGTTTTTTACTGATGCCTACCACCATGCCAAATGCAGGTATTTCTGAAAGTAAACGAAACTTGCAACTGATGGATATGGCGGTGAAAAACATTCCAGAAATTGAATCTGTAGTGGGTAAGTCTGGTAGAACAGAGTCGCCTTTAGATCCTGCACCTATCAGTATGTATGAGAACATCATCAATTATAAATCTGAATATAAAGCAGATGAAAATGGGAATAGATTGAGATTTAAAGTTGATGACGATGATAAGTATGTATATGATGAAAAAGGGGAATTAGTATTAGATCCTAACGGTAAATATTTTAGACAATGGAGAGATCATATTAAATCTCCGGATGATATATGGCAAGAAATAGTAAAGGCAACTCGCCTTCCTGGTTTAACATCTGCTCCAAAGTTGCAACCAATACAAACTCGTCTCATCATGACCCAAACAGGGATGCGTGCTCCAATGGGAATAAAAGTATATGGACCTGATTTACAAACGATAGAAAGTTTCGGTATTCAATTAGAAAAGTTATTGAAAGAAGTTCCATCCGTAAAAAAAGAGGCTGTATTTGCAGATAGAATTGTCGGAAAGCCTTACCTAGAAATTGAGTTGGACCGTCAGAAATTATCCCGATATGGTATGAGTGTAAAAGACATGCAAATGACCTTAGAAATGGTGATTGGAGGTATGCCTTTAACTTATACTGTAGAAGGAAGAGAACGTTATCCTGTAAGATTAAGATACGCTAGGGAATACAGAGACAATCCTGAAGTATTAAAGAAATTTTTAGTCAATGTTCCTTTGGGAATTCAAGTACCATTGGAAGAGTTAGCTAATATAAATTATGTAGCAGGTCCACAGAGTATTAAATCTGAAGATACATTTTTAACGGGGTATGTTTTATTAGATAGAAAACCAGAGTTCTCAGAAGTTCAAGTGGTAGATCAAGCATCTGAATATATACAATCTAAGATTGATGATGGTTCTTTGATTGTTCCTAAGGGAGTGAATTATAAGTTTTCGGGTAACTATGAAAATCAAATAAGAGCTGCAAAACGGTTATCTATTGTTATGCCGATATGTTTGATGTTGATATTTTTCATTTTATATCTCCAATTCAAGTCTGTTAAAACAACCCTGATGGTATTTTCTGGTATCGCAGTGGCCTTTAGTGGTGGCTTTTTGATGCTTTGGTTATATAGCAAACCTGGTTTTATGGACTTCAATCTTTTGGGAACCAATATGAAGCATTTGTTTAATGTGGACACGGTGAATTTATCAGTAGCTGTTTGGGTTGGTTTTATTGCACTCTTTGGTATTGCAACAGATGATGGCGTGTTAATCGCTACTTATCTTGATCAATCATTTGCTTCGCATTCACCGAATACTATAAAAGGAATACGTCTTGCAGTTTTAGAAGGAGGAATGAAGAGAATTCGCCCAAGTTTAATGACAACGGCAACTACCTTATTGGCTTTCATACCTATTCTTACATCAACGGGTAGAGGTGCAGACATAATGAAACCAATGGCTATCCCAGGCTTTGGAGGTATGACAGTTGCATTATTGACCTTATTTGTAGTGCCTACGTTGTATTGTGCAGTGAAAGAAAGTGCATTAATCAAAAAGAAATAACCATGAAAAAGATCATGAAAAAATATATCCTATTTGTGTTTTTAATTTCTGGATTTCAGATAAATGCACAGAATAAATTTTTGGACAATTATATCAATGTAGCTATTGAAAATAATTATGGTGTTCAAGCACAAGCACAGAATATTCAGTCTGTAGCTTCTGAAAAGGAAATAATAAAAGGACAAGGATCCGGTAATTTAGAAGTAATGTATGGTTATGGTATTTCTCCTGTGGAAACAAGAAATGGACCATTAAATCATAAAGTTTCAGCTGGGATAATGTTACCTTGGTTTGGTACTCGATCAACTAAATATCAAGTGGTAGATGAAAAGGTACAGCTTGCTCAAAATCAAAAAATGATGACTGAAAATACGATTAGGTATTCAGTCAGAGCTGCGTATTTTAAGATGATCCAGAATAAGAAAGATTTAGTTTCTGCACGAGAAAATTTAGAAATACTATCTTCATTTGAGAACATCGCATTATCCCAATATGAAAATTCTAAAGGGTCTATGGTGGATGTCCTTAGAGTACAAATGGAAGAAGAAGATGCTAAAAATAAAATTGAAGGTTTGATTCAGGATAGTCTTGTTTTGTATCAGCAATTACAATTAGTGGTCAATAAAGATTTAGGTGATATACAATTGGAAGATCAATTTCAGTTTAATACATCTTCTCAAATAAATTTGGACTATAATCCAACACTTCAATCTCTAACGGCATCTGAAAAGGTGTTAGGAGCAGAGCTCACTACGGTCAATAAATCGGCAGCTCCTCAAATAAAAGTAAGTGTTGATTATGGCGTTTTAGGTCAACCTCAGGGAATGACAGCTGAAAATGCTGGTAAAAATACAATTATGCCTATGGTTGGTCTATCAATACCTCTTTTTAATCAGAAAAAATACTCTGGAAAAAAAGAGCAATTGCGAATGCAACAACAAAGTATTTCTTTAAAAAAGCAAGAAACAGAAAATGTATTAAAATCAGAATACATTATGGTTCAAAATCAATTAGAGGATGCGAAAAGGGATATTGTCATAATTCAAAATCAATTAAGCCAGGTAGATCAAGCAATAGATATTCAGCAAGAAGCGTATGCTGTTGCAAAACCTCAAGGGTCAGAATTTTTAGAATTATTGCGTTTGCAAATCCAACGCCTCAACTATCAATTTAAACAACATAAAGCAGAACTATCTCAGTGGGAAGCCTTAGCAAAGCTAAGTTATATAGAAGGAGTAGAAGAGTAGAATCTGTTTGTTATCTTAAATTTTAGAAAAATGAAAAAGTATATTCAATCATATAGTGTTATTATTTTAGTTTTCATCATCGGTCTATTTTCTGGATGGTTAATCTTTTCTGGAGAATCATCTCATCAACATGATCATGAAGAAAATGTGTCCAATACGAAAGAACAAATATGGACCTGCTCTATGCATCCACAAATTAGACAAAAGGAACCGGGTAATTGTCCAATTTGCGGTATGAAACTTATTCCTGCTTCTTCAGGAAGTGATGGACAAGATATGTCACATATTTCTTTATCAGCATCTGCTGTTGCCTTAGCTAATATTCAAACCACTCAAGTATCTAAACAAGCAGCAGAAAAAGTATTGACAATGCAAGGGAAAGTAGCCGTAGATGAGAGAAGAACCTTTTCTCAAACAGCTCATTTTTCGGGTAGAATAGAGAAAAGTTATGTCAATTATATTGGAGAAAGAGTTAGAAAAGGACAGAAGTTGGCTACTATTTATTCTCCTCAATTAGTGACTGCTCAGAGAGAATATTTTGAAGCTAAAAAGGTGAAAGATCGCAATCCTCAATTGTTAAGGTCAGCTATAGAAAAATTGAGATTGTGGAAGTTGACGGATCAACAAATAAAAGAAATTGATCAATCTGGAAAAGTAAAAACAGAATTTGATATCAAAGCGGATATATCTGGAGTGATCACTAAATTGAATGTTGTAGAAGGTGATCACATTATGGAAGGACAAGTGATGTACGATGTGGCAGATTTATCACGTTTGTGGGTGAAATTTGATGCGTATGAAAGTGATCTTGCATGGTTAAAAGTAGGTGATAAAATTAATTTCTCTGTGTCATCTTATCCAGGTCAAAATTTTGGAACAAAAATAGATTTTATTGATCCATTTATTAATCCTAAAACTAGAGTAGCATCAATTAGAGGTAGTGTATATAATAAGGGAAATAAATTAAAACCTGAAATGTTTGTGACAGGTAAATTAATGGCAACACTACCGGTGAAAGAAGATGTTATTGTAGTTCCTAAGTCTGCTGTATTATGGACAGGTCCTAGATCAATTGTATATGTTAAAGTAGTGGGAGAAAAAGAACCTACTTTCGAAATGAGAGAAGTAGTTTTAGGGACGGAGCTATCTAATGCGTACATCATTAGAAACGGATTAAAACAAGGTGAAGAAGTGGTGACTCAAGGGACATATACTGTTGATGCTGCAGCACAACTAAAAGGAAAGCCAAGCATGATCAACCCTAAAAAAGGAATGAATCATGAACAAATGGATATGACTAAAATGAGTCATCCCGAGAAATTTGATAAGGAATTGATATCATCAACTTTTAGTAAACAACTGGAGAAGGCTTATCAAAGCTATATCTTGGTAAAAGATGCTTTTGTGGCAAGTGATGATAAAAAGGCTACTGAATTAATCAATGACTTATCTGAAAATATTGAAGCTATAAAAATGTCAGGGGTTAAAGGCGATGCACATATGTATTGGATGATGTCTTCTAAACAATTAAAAGTGGGATTATCTGAAATGATCAATGCAGATAACATTGATACAAGAAGAAGACATTTTGTTAGTGTATCCAAAGAAATGACAAATTTGATTTCCAAACTAGGATTACCAGAGGGCGAAAAGGTGTATTTGATGTACTGTCCAATGGCTAATGATGATTTAGGAGCATCTTGGTTATCCAATGTAAAGGAAGTTAGAAACCCCTATTATGGGGATATGATGTTGAAATGTGGAGATTTAAAAAAGGAAATACAATAAATGTTTGTTTTTTATCACATTCAAACTAAATTTGAGACTGGCATTAACGTTACATAACAATTTTTTAAGGTTGATGCCAGATTTTTTAACTATGCAAGCATTTTGTATTATTTTTTAATATACTTTTTGATACACTAGCTACATTTTTAACTAACACACCTTTTGTTACATGAATTTAATTACTCGTAAGTATTGTACAAATACAATTAATCGAGATATACCAGCTTTTGCACCAATTCTTAAAAAAGAAAGTTCTCTTGCTAAAAAACAAGGGCTTAAAAAAAGTACAAGGTATTTTAAGAATAAACATTATTCAATCGAATTGAAAAATGTTCCATTAGGATCACCCTATTTTCATTGTGAAAATATAAGCGTGTTTAGATCTTTTTTTGAAGATATACCTCTTGAAATTAGATTAAGTCCTAAGGAAAGTGAAAGAGATATTGACCTTAGAAAAGGGACGTCTAAAATGATATTCATAACTAATTCTACTAAGAATGAGAATTTTATTTAGGCATTTGAAAAGAGTATATCTCAAAATCATGGAATACATTTTTTCAAAAATAGATCGTGGTTTAGTCACCATCGAAATAAAAAATCAATTTATATTTCTTCCAAAAATATCTAAAAGTATTCAATATTAATGTTATGAATATATTATCTAAGTTTTCAATGTGGATGCTTTCAGATCAAGAAAAATATGATCTAGTAGCTATTAAAAAAGCAAATTTTTTGCTAGCCACTTTACAAACTACTTTTATTTTATCGTTTATATACATGCTGTTTTCTCAGTTTGTAATGTTATATCCGACAGGAGTAAAAGTATGTATCTATTTTCTAGCAGTACATGTTATATTAATTGGTCTTTTTAAATTCAAAGTAACACCTTTCATAATTGGCAACGCTTATTCCTTTTTAACTCTTTCGGGGTTTATTGTAGTAGCATTTACTTCTGGAGGTGTATCCTCACCAATAATTGCGTGGTTATTATGTACAATCGTTTCAGCTTATTGGTATGCAAATAAGTTATCTGGAATTATATGGTCTATTTTTACAATAAGTGCAGTAGTGTTATTATTCGTTATTGAATATTTTGGAGTAGAACTTCATAATGAAATAGCAGACGATTTGTATTATGTGTTTTCAGGGACTATGTATTTAGGTATACTTGGTTATTATCTTATTGTCATTATTACTTATGAAAAATGGCAAAAAGAAGCAAAGGAAAAACTGAAAAAACAAAATGATGAGCTAGCAACTACTTACGAGGAACTTACACAACAAACGGATGAGATTTTGGCTCAAAGAGAAATGTTACATGAACACTCTCAGAAATTGGAAAAAGTCAATAATCAACTTAATTCTAGTATAAATTACGCAAGTAAAATACAAAAGAGTTTGATGGAACCTGAAGTAATTATTAAACGTGCCTTTTCTGACGCATTTATAATATGGGAACCTAGAGATGTTGTAGGAGGAGATTTTTATTGGTTTAGTGAGATTAGTAATACCAAAAAAATTATTGCTGTAATTGATTGTACAGGACATGGCGTTCCTGCAGCATTTATGACTATTATGGCCAATGATTTATTACACCAATTAGTTAATATATCGAATATTCATGAACCTAAAACTATACTTGAGGAATTGGATAAGGAAATACGAGCTCAAACAAGTAAAGGTCAAACTTCTGTGGAAGATGGTATGGACATGTCAATCATTTCGATTGATTATAAGACTTTAGAACTTACGTTTGCAGGAGCCAAACAAACGCTTTACGGTTTCTTAGATAATGAGTTTAAAGTATTTAAAGGCGGCAAATTCCCTATTGGTGGACACGTTTTTAAGAAAAAAGTATATGATCAAGAAGTTATTTCCTTTAAGGAAGATGATGTTATCTACACCCAATCAGATGGTTATCAGGATCAATTTGGCGGTAGAGATTTCAGGAAATTTCTAAAGAAAAGGTATAGAGAACTACTACAAAAGCAAAAACATGTTGAAATGTTGAAACAAAAAGCCATTCTAGAAGATGAGTTACACAGTTGGAAAGGGAAACATAAACAAACCGATGATATTCTAATTGTTGGGATTAAATTATAACCACATTTAAATGAAGAGATATTTCAAATTAGAAATATCTCTTTTTTTACATCAAAAATCTTATACAATTTAATTATAATGTTGTACATATCTTGATCGATATCAAATGTATATTTGTATATCAAAAGAAAAAAAGAAGATGAAAGAGTTAACATTAGATACATCGTTAAGTTGCAAGATGTGTGAAGCCAAAGTGCAACCACTTCTTGATGCTGATCCAAGAGTGATAGATTGGGAAATAATAGAAGGGAATATTCTAAGGGTGGTTACCGAAGGTGCCTGCCAAAAATGTATTAATAAAATAATTGGTGAAGCAGGGTATGAGGTGAAGGAACAAATTTCATCTCGAGATGTTGACTCCAAAGATTATGCAGATAAAATTATACATGATATACCAAAGATAGAATACGAAAAACCTAAAATTACATCAGAGAATGCCGGGAAGTATTATTGTCCTATGATGTGTGAAGGAGATAAAGTATATGATGAAATGGGAGATTGTCCTGTTTGTGGTATGCCTTTGGAAAAAATTCCAGAGCCAAAACCAGCAGTAAAATATGCTTGTCCAATGCATCCTGATGAAATTTATGACGAGCCTGGGGATTGTCATAAATGTGGAATGCCTTTAGAGGTGGTGATGCCGGAATCTTCTGACGAAGAAGAGAATGAGGCTTATAATGATATGCTCAAAAGATTTAAGTTGAGTTTGATTTTTACTATTCCAGTAGCTTTAATAGCAATGTTAGGTCATATTATTCCAAGTGTGCATCATCAAATGTTAGCTTTCATGTCACAGACATCTTGGAACATAATACAGTTTGTATTAAGTATACCGATGGTATTTTATACTGGATGGATTTTTATGAAAAGAGCTTGGTCTTCTATCATCACAAAGAATTTTAATATGTGGACATTGATAGGTATAGGGACTATAGTTGCATTTAGTTTTAGTGTATTCGCACTTTTCTTTCCATCTGTCTTTCCTGATCAATTTAAATCTAATGGAGCTGTAGATGTTTATTTTGAAGCAACATGTACTATTCTTTTGTTAGTGATGTTAGGTCAATTGATGGAGTTGAGAGCACACGCAAAAACAAACTCCGCATTAAAAGCTTTACTTCAATGGGCTCCTCCAACAGCAACAGTAATTAGGGGAAATAAAGATGTTATTATTGCGGTAGAACACATAGAATACGGAGACAAGGTAAGAGTAAAACCAGGAGAGAAAGTAGCTGTAGATGGTCCTATATTAGAAGGTTATGGAACAATGGATGCTTCAATGATTACAGGCGAACCAATTCCTCAAGAAGTCAAAGTGGGTGATAAAGTAAGTAGCGGAATGATCAATACCAATGGTAGTTTTGTAATGTCTGCAGAAAAAGTAGGGACAGAAACTTTATTATCTAAAGTAATTGAAATGGTGAATGACGCAAGTCGTTCTAGAGCACCTATTCAAAAAGTAGCGGATCAAATTGCTAAATATTTTGTACCCATTGTGGTGAGTATTTCAGTTTTAACTTTCGTTGCATGGATGTTTTTCTATACAGGAGAGAATGCTGCTGTCTATGCATTAGTCAATGCAGTTGCAGTTTTATTAATTGCTTGTCCTTGTGCACTAGGTCTTGCGACACCAATGTCAATTATGGTGGGTACTGGTAAAGGAGCAGAATATGGTATTTTAGTAAAAGATGCCGAAGCATTACAATTATTAAACGACGTAGAGGTTTTAATGATTGATAAAACAGGCACTCTAACAGAAGGGAAACCTAAGGTGCATCAAGTGTTTTCTTTTTCAGATTGGGAGGAAGATCACGTACTTAAAACTGCAGCCTCATTAGATAAAAATAGTGATCATCCATTGGCAAAAGCAATTGTTTTAGCCGCTAAAGAAATAGATGATACTACATTTGATATAAAAGATTATCAATATATCATTGGAAAAGGTGCACGAGCAAAATTAAATGGTAAACTCATCCAGTTGGGAAATCATAAATTCTTAAAAGAGAGTCTTTTAAATGATAGACAATTCTCCTTAATTGAAGAAGAACAAGGAAAAGGAGCTACGGTTGTTTATCTATTAGAAAAAGAAGAACTAAAAGGAGCTATATCTATTATTGATCCAATAAAAGAGTCTGCTATCAAAGCAGTTCACGACCTACACAAAAAAGGTATGGAAGTGATCATGTTGACTGGCGATAACAAACAAACAGCTAAATATGTAGCAAGTCAAGTTGGCGTTGATCATTTTAAAGCGGATTGTTTACCAGAAGATAAATTAGCTTTAGTAAAAGAATATCAGGAAAAAGGTAAAATTGTAGCAATGGCAGGGGATGGAATTAACGATGCTCCTGCATTAACACAAGCGAATATTGGTATTGCAATGGGCGATGGAACCGATATTGCAATACAGAGTGCAGAAGTGACCTTATTAAAAGGAGATATTTCTAATTTAGTTAGGGCCTTCAAATTAGGAGAGAAAGTGATGAAAAATATCAAAGAAAATTTAGTGTTTGCATTCTTCTATAATGTTTTAGGTGTACCAATTGCGGCAGGAGTGTTATTTCCATTCTTTGGGATTTTATTATCACCCATGTTGGCCACATTAGCTATGAGTTTTAGTTCTGTTTCAGTAATATCTAATGCATTAAGGTTACGAGGATCAAAACTTTAATATTTCATTTTATTTCAACAGTAAGCCCTTATCCTAATAGTATAAGGGCTTATTGATAATTATGTTGTGTGAATATAGATCAAAGTAGTTATTTAACTATTTGATATTCAATATAAGAAAATCATTATGGAAAATAATTATACTAAGTAGAGCAGAGGTTAATTACTTATAAGAACTTCATGTACATATTTTTATAGACGTAAGAAAGTACAATGTTATGAGTTGTTAAAAAAATGGAAATTAAAATTCGTTTTATAATAAATGTGAATTTTTTTATTCTAAATTTGTAATACTTATTACGTATTTATTTGACTTATGAATTTCAAACTTAAACTTAAACTAACAATCACGTTGCTATTTTTTATAATAATAACGGGGGTTGAGGGGTATGCTCAAGGAGTATATACCCCAAACGGTAACGTTACATTTTCAACTCAAGCTCAATGGGAAGATACAAGTAATTGGACATGTACCGGTACTTGTACAAATGGTTACCCAAAGGAATCTACTGATGAAATCCTATTTGGTGAAAGTGGTGGGTATTATATTCATATTAATATTGGTTTTAATCTAAACAATGTTTCCACAGAATTGACCTTAGTGAATAAAAACGGAGGTGGTGACGGAGGCGAAGTGAATATTTTAAATGGAGGTACAGCAACATTTAAAAATATTAGTGACGGAGATTCTCAACATTCTGGTCAAAGAACAATAATTAATGTTGAAGATGGGGGGGATTTAACTATCACCGAGGAATTAAACTGGTCTTCTAGTAACAGTGAATTAAATGTTAATGGCAATTTTAATTCTAAGTCTGGTATTGTATTTAATGGTGGACAATCTATTAATGTAGGTAGTTCAGGTTATCTAAATAATACGGGTGATATGGAAGTTTCTGGTACTTCAATAACAATTGCTGAAGATGGGATTATTGAAGTAACGGGAGAAGTAACAGTTTCCACTACATATGGGGGGACATCTTGGGATCCTATAAATGGTGCATTTGTTATTCATGAAGGTATTGGTATAAATTGTGATTTACGCTTAGACCCTGAAGTCGGTTCAAATGGTGGTGTTTATATAGATTATGGTGGAGATGGTACTGCAGATTTATGTGATGCTGATATGAATAATTTAAATAGAACATGTAATAGCGATGGGTTTTGTGATGCTTTAAATGACGATGATGATAAAACTTTTACACCTACAGCTCCTCCTGACTTACCAGTAGAATTATTATTTTTCACAGGTGAAATTCAAGGAGATGATGTTTTATTAACATGGGCTACAGCTACAGAAGAAAATTCAGACTTTTTTACCATTGAAATATCAAATGATAAAATTAATTGGGAAGAAGTTTCAAAACATAATGCAGCAGGTAATTCTCTTGTTAAAATTGATTATTCAACAACTGTAAATACTCCAGCTGGAATATATTATAGATTAGGACAATACGATTTTGATGGTACAAAAACTTATTACGGTCCTATTAAAGTTGATATTGATAACATTTCAAATTGGAAGTTATACCCTACATTTATAGATAGTGGTGATGATCTTAGTCTTTTGATTTCTTCAAATGCTCAAGATAAAGTTGGTGAATATATTATTTATAATCGTCAGGGTAAAGTGATGAATAGTAATTCTATATTTTTCAGAGAAGGTAGTAGTATTCAACCAATTGAATTGAGCAATGAATACTCATCGGGATTATATATCATTCGAATGAAAATTGGAAGCTTATATAAAACTTTTAGGTTTATAGTTAGATAAAATTATAATCGTATAAAGATAAAAGGTTGTCTATTTAATTATAGACAGCCTTTTTTTATTCATTGTTGAGGAAACAGAAGATTTTTATATTTACTTCATCACCCACTGTAAACGTTCCAGTATCTTTACCGATATCAAAATCTAATCTATTTATTTTCATTTCTCCAGACAAAGAGTCTGAGTTTTTTATAAAATAAATATTGGTGTTTTTGGTCACGCCATGTGCCATCAACTTACCTTTTGCAATAAATTTATCACCGTCTTTAATAATCTCATTAGAGATGAAACAGATTTTTGGATACTTTTCGACATCAAAAAAATCTTCATTTTTTAAGTGATCGTCTCGTTTTTCATTTCCAGTATTAACTGTTGAAGTGGAAATACAAACATCAAATTTAGAAGAAGATAAGTCGTCTTCATCAAATATTACATTACCGGTCATCTCATTAAAAAAACCTTCTACGGTATTTACTCTAAAGTTACTTATTTCGAATTCTACTTTAGACTTTGAAGAATTTACATTTTGAGAATATGTTGTTAGATTACATAAGAGGACTGAAAGAAATAAGAGTGTATATTTCATTATGTATTATTTTAGGTTGTATCTCGCTCCAATCATCACACCATCACTTACACCTCTAAACCTTTTATTGCCAGGTTGAAGTTCTGTAGGTGTTGAGTACTCTGTAAAAGTATGTGCAAAACCCAAACGTCCTGACCATTTATCGTTGAAATGATATTGTACATAAAACTCAGAACTTAACATTCCTATATCATTTGCTGCAACGAGTAGTGCTGATACATTATTAGATTGTGCTGTGGTATTCTGACTTGCCCCATTTCCTGTATAAATAGCATTTTGATCTTTACCAAAGGTGTAACCAATTGCATCGATATTCATTCCAACTTCCCACTTACTTTTGATTCGGTAGCTTAAAGAAATATAGAGTACTATATTCATTTGATTAGGTGAGTTTATTGAAAGTGTATCTTGTTTTTCTTCTTTACCATAAAACTCAGGAGGAGCAGAGTAGAATTCTTTAGTTTGATTATTCCATCCTTGAAAAACAGAAAACCTTAAACCAGTACCTAGAACAAATTTTTTCTTTTGGCCTAAACCCCAAGAATGACCGTAGGATAATGAACCTACGAAATCATTACCTATTTGTACTGAACCATCAATATATTGATATTTAGAGGGTAATGTATTTTCTTCTTGAGAAAAACAATTTAAAGAAAGAAGAGATAGAATTAAGAGAAATAGATTCTTTTTCATTTTGATGAAATTTTGATTTATGATATCTATTGGTGTCACAAAACTATATTTCCTTACAATTTTAATTTGAAAGTTATTCTGCTTGATCAGAAAGCAATGGAAGTTTTATTGATTTATGTAATAAAAATTAAAAAGAGTATTTATCATAGATTAAATTTGATGATTTTAATCATGCATCCCGTAACGCAAACCGTTGCAAAAAAAAAATATAAAAATACCTTATTGAACTACTTTATAAAGCTAAAACATTATACTATTTTAGCTTATGAAAAAAGGTAGAAGTACCTTGCAATAATAAAATCAAGACCATTCTAAGAATATATAAAAACATTATCTTCGATGAAAGTATCTTTCAAAATACATTATGATACCCAATTTGGTCAACAATTAGCTATATCTGGTTCAATTGCTGTCTTGGGAAAAGGAAAAAAATCCGATGCCTTAAAAATGTCTTACCTAGGTGGAGGTGTATGGATTGCTGAAATTGACTTATCAAAATCTCGTGCTAAATCCTTTGAATACAATTATTTATTAATTGATCAAGGAAATGATATTGTTTACAAAGAAGCTGGTTTACCTAGAACAGTTGCTATAGATAAAAAATTATCAAAAGTAGTATTAAACGATTCTTGGAATCCGTATCATGAAGTAGAAAATGCTTTTGATACAGCTGCATTTGATGTGATTTTTCAAACAAGTACACCAAAAGTAAAAGCACCTAAAAAATCTACGAAAGATACCTCTTATACATTTGAAGTTAATGTTCCTAGAATTAATTCGGATTATGTAGCAAAAGTTGTAGGTTCTTCTAAAGAATTAGGAGAGTGGGATATTGCTAAAGCTTTACCAATGCAATATGATGCAGATAGAAATGTGTGGACAATTACTACACCTATCAAAGCAAGTCATCATAAATTGAAATACAAATATGTATTGGTCAATACAAAAGATAAAAATGCTGCTCCAGAATTAGAAGGCGGTTTTGATCACGTTTTCAATATTATTGAAAATGATCCAAAAGTAGCTGTCAAATTTTCAGACCATCGTTTCAATTATGATAAACATAATTGGAAAGGTATGGGTGTAGCTTTACCAGTATTCTCTTTACGATCTGAAAATGGTCTTGGAGTAGGTGAATTTTTAGATATAAAAGGTCTTGTAGATTGGTCTTCTGAAACAGGCATGCGTCTTGTTCAGATTTTACCAGTAAATGATACAATGGCAACATATACGTGGGTAGATTCATATCCTTATGCATCTGTTTCTGTATATGCTTTGCATCCATTATATATCAACTTAGAAGCAATTGGTGATCTTAAGGATAAGAAGAAGATGACCAAATTGAAGAAGTTGAAAAAGACATTGAACGCTTTAGATACTGTTGATTATGAAGCAGTAATGAATGCTAAAATGGACTACTTAAAAGAAATTTGGTCTGAAAAGAAAGCAAGTTTCTTTAAAACTGCGAAGGTAAAAGAATTTATTAAAGAACAAGAAGAGTGGTTATTACCATATGCCGCATTCTGTTATTTAAGAGATAAATATAAAACACCAGATTTTTCTAAATTTGAAGATTTCGCCAATTATGATGCTAAGAAAGTAGCAAAATTATTTGATGCTAAATCGAAAGTAAAAGACGAGGTTAATTTTTATGTCTTTGTACAATATCATTTACATGCTCAACTATTAGAAGCATCAGAATATGCACAATCTAAAGGAGTTGTTCTAAAAGGTGATATTCCAATTGGTATTTATAGATTCTCTGCTGATGCTTGGACATCTCCACATTTATATAATATGAATGGTCAGGCAGGTGCTCCTCCAGATGATTTTGCAGTTAATGGTCAAAACTGGGGATTCCCAACTTATGATTGGGATACCATGAAAAAAGACGGTTATGCATGGTGGACAAGTCGTATGACTCATCTATCACAGTATTTCCAAACATTTAGAATTGATCATATCTTAGGTTTCTTCAGAATTTGGGAGATTCCTATCGATTCAGTTCAAGGTTTATTAGGTCAGTTTAGACCAGCACTTCCTTTACACGTTAGTGAATTAGAAAATAGAGGTGTTTCATTTAATCATGATCGTTTCTGTAAACCATATATTAGAGAACATTTCTTAGGTGAGATGTTTGGAGCTGATACCGATTGGGTAAAGAAAGAATTTTTAGAGCAAAAGTGGGAAAGTGCTTATAATTTTAAAGCTGCTTTTGATTCACAAGTAAAAATTCAAGCTTACTTTAATGATATAAAGCCTAAAGACGATAAAGATAAGGCACGTTTAGAAGCTATTAGAGATGGTCTTTATAGCTTACATAATGAGGTGTTACTAATTCAAGCTTTGGGTTATGATGATGGACAGCATTATGCACCAAGGGTAACGATGGATAAGTCACGTACTTTTGCAGAGTTGACTCCTGCCCAACAATATCATTTCCAGGAATTATATGTTGATTATTTCTTTAAGCGTCAAGAAGAACTTTGGTCTGCTCAAGCAATGGAAAAACTTCCGGCTATTAAAGAGGCAACTAACATGTTAATTTGTGGCGAAGATTTAGGAATGGTTCCTGATTGTGTTCCAGGTGTAATGAAAGAATTAGAGATCTTATCTTTAGAAATTCAGAGAATGCCTAAAGATCCATCTATTGCTTTTGGTCACCCAGCAAATTATCCATATGATTCTGTTGCTTCACCGTCATCACATGATATGTCAACTGTAAGAGGTTGGTGGCAAGAAGATAGAGGAGATACACAAAGATTCTATAATGAGGTATTAGGAAATTGGGGAGAAGCGCCTCAAGATTGTGAGCCTTGGATTGCTGAACAAGTTTTAAAACAGCATTTATATGCTGACTCAATTTGGTGTATTTTCCCTCTTCAGGATATCTTAGCTATTGATAGTGAAGTAAGAAGAGAAGATGCTGAAGCTGAGAGAATTAATATTCCAGCAATTAAATATCACTATTGGAGATATAGAATGCACATGAGCTGTGAAGAGTTAGTTAACCTTAAGAAGTTTAATAATAAACTGAAAGGATTAGTAACTGCCTCTGGTAGAAACACATCTTATTAATTCAGTTCATTTAATTGATAAAAAAAATAGCCTTTGTAATTACAAAGGCTATTTTTTTATTTCTTGGAAGAAGTTATTTCTCTTTTTCTTGCTAATAACCAATCCAAAGGTTTTACTGTCCAATTGAAACGTCTCACTAGATTTATTCTGAACTGACCCATCCAATACATAGATATATTATCATGATTTGTTGTTATGTTATAACTTTCGATAACATATGAAGTACCTATATAATTTCGACCATGATTGTAACCAAAAGCCACTCTGCCATTTAATTTTACACCACCTTTCCAAGTAGTATCATGTACATGTCCATTATCAGTAGTATAAGTATAATTACCATAAGTAGCACCATAACCCACTGCTAAGGCGCCTGTTAAGAAAAAGCGTTCACCAAGAACAAAAGATTGTGCATATCCTCCAATTAACCCTAAGCTCCCGTAGGTCCCTTTTATAACATTAGATGAAATATGGAATTCATCTCTAATATGTTCAGGAACAAGGCTAGAGTCAGCTTTTGTAAATACCATATTAAAGTAGGGGCCGTAGATTAAACTACCTGCAGATTTTTTTTGAACTTCTGTCTGAGCAAAAGCAGCCCGGAAGGAGAACTTCTCGTAATTTTGGATTTTAAAGGCAGTAATTCCAAGTGTATTAATTGTTAAATCTCCTCGGATTTCAGAAGGAGGATTTGGGTTGTTAGGTCTTGTAACTTTATCGAATTCAGTAAGATAAAATCCTTTATAAAACTGTAGGCCGAAATCAATAGCATACCTTCTTCCATACATATAAGAACGCATGTCAAGTTTTTTGGTATGCCCAAGTGTTTTATCATCATTATTGATAAAAGGAAAATTGAAACCGAAATTAATACCTAAACCTTTATAATTAAATCCAAAACCTAAATTGATATTACCATTTGGAGAATAGACGAGTTGTCTACGGTTATTTTGTTCATCATGTGAATTAACAACTAGACTATTAAATTTATAAACGGTATAAAGTCTTAAATGTAAAAAATCATTGTAAGACTTATAATAAGTAGAATCGTGGTAATATGTTTTCTTTTGAGCTTTGATTTGAAAGGAAATTCCAAATATTACTATAAAGAAGATTAGAAGTTTAGTTTTCACAAACGAGTTTGATTAGAAGATCATAATTTTACCTAAAGATAAAGGTTTGTGATGTCAATTATGAAAAAAAGTTAAATTATTTTAAGAAATAGAATGGGTGGTTTGGGGGTTTGTTCAACTGTAAGGGTCTAAAATTTTGGGGTGTTCATCTATATAAATGCTTTTTAACCAAAAAAAGTTTACTTACACTAAAAAAAATACTTATGTAAGAAAAATAAAAAAAGCCATCAAACTGATGGCTTATATATATGTTATGTTTTTATTCCTCTGGAAAGTTATCTAAAGAATTGATCACAGGAGGCTCATCTTCATACTCTTCTACCAACAAACCGTCCTCATATGATATAGATATTTTGATTTGGCTTTCGTTAGCAAAAACAAGTATCATTTCATCATTTGGGAAGAAATCATCTTTAATTTTTGTCAGCTTTACATTGGTAATCTTTTGATTTAGAATATCATTCCAAATGTCCATTTTTACTACTCTGAAGCTCTTAATATCTATTTTTCCATCAAACTGTTCTAAGAGTTTTTTGCGTTCCTTTACTGGGTCAAATACGACGATCTTAATACCATCACTTTCTTCTCCAGCTGTGAAGGTTAGTCTTGTTTTATCATCAAACCTTAATTCCAGCCAATCTAAACATTGGTATTCCTCTTGTTCATTAGAGGTATTGCTCCAAATATGATATATAACATCATTAATTGCTGCACCAGCTAAAGATTGAAGTGTTTTCACTTCATCTAAAGAAAATTTTTGTAATTGTTCCATAATTAAAAAAAACACTCTTATACTTCCAGCAAAGGTAGGTATAAGAGTGTAATATCAAATTTATTTTGATAGATGTTTAGAATTTTTATTCCTTCATCCTATTAATAGAAGTCAACAGAAACATTCGGCATTTGAGCTTTAAATGTATCTACTTTTTTCTGATTTAATTTTGTTTTATAACACTTAAGGGTTTTCAATTCATTCAAACCAACTAAATATTTCAGGTTGTTTACACTAGTGTTATAACACTCAAAAGTTTTTAATTGAGGCATCTTGGTCACAAAAGAAATATTTTTAACTTTCACAATACCTGATACTTTTAATTTTTCCATTTGAGTGAATCTCTCCAATATACTTACTTTTTCTACTAAAGTATTTGAAATATTTAAAGCCTTCAGATTTTTTAAATTTACCAAAGGTGAAATATCAGAAATAGGAGTGTTATCTATAGATAAGTCCTCTAATGTTTTAATATCTGAAATAGGTTGAAGATCTGTTATTCTAGTATAAGAAATATTCAGTTTCTTCAAATCGAACAACATTTGAAGTGGCTTAAGATCTTTAATGCTTTTATGATTACTGATATTAATTTCTGAAATCTTACTTATTTGATGTAAATCAAACTTATCGGGCTGTTTATTACCAATTTTAGCTTCCGTACTAAAAATTTCTTTCCATTGATCTGAAAGACCTTCCCACCACATTTGAAGTTTTGCCGTTCTAAAGACTACTAAAGCTTGTGAATGAATAGCAAATTGAATAAATGCACCTTCTCCAGTAGGAGTGTTGTCTGCTTCAATCACTTTTAAAGATTCTATAGATTGAAGAGGTGTTATTGAACTTACTTTAGAATTTGAGATATCAATCTTTGATAATTTCTCAGCATTTTTCAGTGGAGATAAATCAGAAATTTGAGTTCCTCTAATATTTAGTTTTGAAAGTAACTTATGATTTTCTAATGTTGAAATATCTGTCACATTTGTACTTTTCAAATTTAACTCTGTAATTTTTGGGCAACTTTTTAATGCTTCAATACTATTGATGTTTGTATTTGCTGCATTTAATTTTTCTAAGTTGATCAAAAAGTTAAGTGGTTCTAAGTTCTGAATACCACTTTCATTATGAATATCAATTTCTTTGATATTGGCTATAATTTGTAATTGCTCTTTTTCAGGATTAGTGGTTAACCCTGCAGTAGCCATTAATTTTTGCTTCCAAGCATCACTTAAACTTTCCCACCAATTTTTTAGTTGATCAGATCCATAAATCACTAAAGTTTTAGGATGAGATCTCATATAACTTTGTGCGATAGAAGTATTGATATTAGTTCCATCACAATAGATTCTTTCAATATGTTCTAACTTACTTAAAGGAGTAAGATTGGAAATACCTGTTTGATCCGCTGATAAATTCTTTAAAGCTGTTGTAGTTGCTAAAGAAGAAAGGTCACTTACCTGTGTATTATCAATGCTTAATTGTTCAAGATTTTTAAGTCCATACAATGCATCGATAGAAGTGACATCCGTAGATGATATGTCTAAAGAGCGTAATTGCTTTGTAGAGTTTAAAGACTTAATATTTGATATTTTGGTGTCATTAGCCCATAATACACTCAATTCTTCTAAACCATTCAATGCAGAAAGATCTGAAATATTAGTATTGAAGATATATAGTTCTTTAAGTTGTTCAAAATTCTCAACAACCGATAAATCTTCAATTTGTGTGTCATTAATCATTAAGACCTTAATATTTGTACAATAAACAAGAGGGTCTAGAGAATTGATCCCTGTCATCTCACATCTTAGTGTCTTAAGGTTGGTTAAAGTTCTAATTGCAGACAAATCATTGATACCAGTACCAGAAATATTCAAGTCTTCTAAATTTCTTAGCTTACTTAAAGGAGCAAGAGATACTATTTCTGGGTTTAGAGAAACATCAAGTTCTTTCTTTTGAAGGAAGTGTTCAATGTGATTAAAAATGTTATCATCTAAAGCAGTGGTACTATCATTTTTAGTAATCATTACCGAATCAATAATTGAAATGACATCACCTAAAGGTAGATCATTTTCAAGGACAATATCACCACCTACAATTTCTCTCCAAACACCATCTAATTTATTCCACCAAAGTGCCATATCTTCTTTTTGAGAAAGCTTGGTAGTATAAATAGAAGCAATTTTTAATTCTTGAGCATCGGGATCTAAGTTGATTTCGATAAAACGTTCTAATGAATTATCAATGGTATCATTCATTACTGTAATCGCCTTCAGCTTACGAGTTAGTTGTACAGTGAAGTATAAGTTTCCATCATTGTTCACACTATGCCCAATGTTTTCAATAATAAATTCAAAGTTGGCTTCTTCGAAGAAAAAATCAATGTCTTTAAGGTAAGCTTGTACATCTTTGTTAGAAACTACCTGACGGTTAGGGTCTAAATCATCCTCTATTTGAGTTTTATCAGATTCAAAAGCCTTAAGATAAGTATCATTAATAATGATATTCTTTTCTTGTTTTGTATAATCATCACCTGCTATGTCATTTAGAATACTTTCTATAAACATGACAAGGTTTTTAGCTTCATCTTTGTAATTAGCTAAACGCTCTGCAGATATTTCGTTGTTCTCTTGACCATAAGATACATGAGCAAAAAACATCGATAGTGTTAGATAATATGTAAACAGTTTTTTCATTACTGTATATATTTAGATTCTATTTCTTTAAAATAACTGAACAGATAAGATTGTTCAGTACTTATTGATATTAATTTATTTGTCTTTTTGAAGGATATGTTGTGTCCAAACTTCCATATCTTCATTTTTTAGAGGCATTAATTGAGATATCATCCATCCGGAATTATAAGAATCTCTTTCAAATTTTTCAACAGAAAAATACCAACCTGAAATTTGAAATATATGGAATTTCACTTTATTGACAGTTACAAAAGTAAGATCGCCACTTTTAGCTAAATAAAATAAGACAGAGAGATAGTCCATTTTATAGCCATTCACACCATAATCTTCTATTTCATTCGGATCTCTAAATGCTCTATGTAAATTCATGAAGTCAATTTCATGACTCATAGGGTGTAAAAAATTCTTTTTTGAGGTGTCGTTTTTATGAATTCCTTGTAGTACATCTGAATAGACATCAAAAATAGCCCATTTGTATCCTAGGCTATCTGCTTGTAGTCTTAAATATAAAGTAACATTGATGTTTTTACCCTTGTATAAATACCTTGTTTCAACTTGAGCAAAATACCCTCCTTGACGTTTTTCTATAAACTTAGGAGCTTTGGAGTTGGTTACATCATCAATAAAATCTTTCTTAAGTTTTTTTGTAAGGCTGGCATTCTCACTATCAAATAGAACTTCTAAGTATTTTTTACGCATACTTAATTCTCTAAATTTATAAGAGCCAGTAGGATAGGGCTGCCCATTCATGTCTTCTTCATTATTGAAGCGCTTCACAAATTGAGTAAACTGTTTAGTTTCGGCATATAACTTAGATTCATCACCCTTATAATGACCAATCCCTTGAGCATAACAATTTCCTTCAAAAAGGAAGACTGAAAGTACTAGAAGTATAATTACCTTGTGAATTTTCTGAATCATTCTGTTGTTAGAAGATAAATAAAAAAATACGTTTTTGTATTGAACAGGGTTTACATTTAAGTATAAGTCCTGAAAATTAAAAAACTTGATAAATCACAAAGAGTAAAGTTAAGTGTTAACTGCCCTTTTTCAAATTATTTAATTGGTCAAACGACTTATTTTTTTGTAAAAAAAAACTTGATGATAAATCTTTATACAAATTCATCACCAAGTTTATTTTAGATCTTTTGAAGATTAACCTTTCTTAGTTTCAGATACTTTAATGTCTCCTAATAAGACATCCCAGAAACCAATTTCTCTACCACCAATTTGTGTAGTCTTACGCTCTACATAAATTGTGATATCTTTCTTAGTAATATCTTTATAAACCATACCATCTTCTGTAACACCTGTGAACTTTTGGTAGATAGTGATAACACCTACATATTTACCATCAGGTTGTTTTTCTAGATCAGAAATATATTGAATGTCGAACCACTCAATATTTACAGATTTATAGTTTAATTTATTTAAACGCTCTAGATATTTCTTGATCGCAAAGTAACGAATTTGGCTTTTACCTAAAGTAGAAACACCAATTTGTGCGTCATCTACGAATAATTCTAAAGCTCTTTCAATCACTCTACTTGCTTCAGAAAAAGAAGTTTCTTTATCACCAATTTTAGAAATATATTTACTTAAATCGTGAACTTTTTCTAAAGCTAATGAATCGATTGCCGCTTTTCTTGCCGGAGGCATTGGAGGCTCTTCTTTTGGTGTATCTTGACCAAAAACTTGAAGTCCTAGTAGGCAAAGAAATAATATGCTTAATGTTTTAATAGATTTCATGTTTGTCATTAATTTTATTCATATAATAAGTAGCTTTAATGAAGCTGTTATCATAGAAATCAATTTAATTATTACTTTTTAGTTAAAATCAGCTCAGTGATTTTACCATTTGCATCAGTTTTGAATTCTTTGATTTTATCAGGATTTCTCTGAACATCTTTCAATTTATTCAAATATTTAACTGCAGTTGTAGGTCTGTCATAATCTACAATATCACCATCGTTGTATATTTCGATTAAAACAGGTACATCTGGAGAAGAGAATAATGCTAAAGCCTCAGTAATCATTAAATTAGAGTCTTGAGTATCACCAGAACCTTGGATGTTATCCATTAAATAATAGATGTCACGTTTCTGTGCTTCTTGCGCTTGTGCTTTTGCAGCTTCTTCTTTAGCTTTTTGTTCTGCAGCTAATTTTTCTTCTAAAGCAGTTCTTTGTGAAGCTAAATTTGCTTCCACTTTAGTAATTAAATCATTTGCGGTAGCATCTTCTAAGTTATATGATTTAATCTCATTTAAACGTGCTTCATCTTGAGCTAATTCATCTAAAGAAGAGTACTCCTTATTGGCCATTGCCTCAAGATCTTGAATTGCCTTGTTTGTTTTTGCTAGTAACTCTTGTTGTGCCTTTTCAGCAGCAATCTTTTTTTGACTTTTACAACCTGTAAATGAAATTGCCATGATCATAGACAAAAACAGTGCTGTAAAGATTGATGTTTTGTTCATACTATTTGTCATTCTGTTTAAAACCATTTCCCTTTAAAAAGATTGTTAGGTTATGGAATTATGTTGGAACTTAAAAAATAAAATTTTGTTCAATTTAATCATTCTTACTGATTTCAATGAACAATAATCATGCATTAGCAAAAATTAAGACCGTTTGATGAAATATTTTAAGTCAAACGTATAAAAAATATAAAAAAGTATAATAAAAACTTTTATTTATATCGCGAACGATATAAATTCACGTAAAATTAAAATAATAAAAATATGTCAGCTCAATTTTATTCATTTACAGCTCAAAATCCACAAGGTAATGATATACAAATGTCAGACTTTGAAGGTAAAGTAATATTAGTAGTCAATACAGCAACACAATGTGGCTTAACTCCACAGTTTGATGGATTGGAAGGTTTATTTCAAAAGTACAAAGAGAAGGATTTTATTGTTCTTGGTTTTCCTTGTAATCAATTTGCAGGGCAAGAACCTTTAAGTAATGATGATATGGAAGCGACATGTAAATTAAATCATGGAGTGACTTTTCCATTGATGAAAAAGATAGATGTTAACGGGGGAGATGCACATCCTTTATTCTCTTACTTGAAAAAAGCTTTACCGGGTACTTTAGTAAATTCTATAAAATGGAATTTCACAAAATTTTTAATAGGTAAAGATGGTACTCCTCTAAAAAGGTATTCGCCAACCACCAAGCCTGAAAGTATTGAAAATGATATTCTGAAAGCATTAAATGCTTAAAACAAAAAAAGCTATAGTACATGTACTATAGCTTTTTTTATTCCAGTTCCAACCCTAACTTTTGTTGTAATTTTGTTAATGATGGATATTTATCTTTGAGATATTTTAATTTATCAATACCACTGTAAATTTTCTTAGGTTCATTGGTATTTTCTACCATTGTCACCTTTGTAAGAAGTTCTACAGAGTCATTTTTTAATTCTGACCTTAGATGTCTTAATAAATCGGGTTTAACCACATTCAAATGTTCAGTTTGAACAGAGTTAGTGATGTGGATAATGATATTAAGTTGACTGTCTAAATCTATTGTAGATTCCTCTAGTAATATAGAAGCAAACTTACTTTTACCTTTTCTTTTATATTGATCTGAAAAGACTTTCCATACTTTTTCAGCCTGTTCTAAGGTAAACGTTGCTACTTGTTTTGTAGGAGAAGTAGCATTTGAATGTCTATTATAAGAAGATGGAGGAGGTGGTGGTATACTCGAAACAACGGATGCTTGTTTTGGAACCTGTTGTAATTCCTCCTCTTTTATTTGTTTGGCTTGTCTGCTCAGACCACTTTTAAGCATTTCAAGATTTCCAGAAATCTGAGTAGTAGATTTCATCGATTCTTGAGCACTCTCTTTCTTAAAGTGTTCTTCCAGATTAAATTGCTGAGTTGATGTGGAAGGAGCTTCTTTTTTTGCAAGCTTAGCTTGCTTTGCTTTCAACTCAGCTAGTCTTTTTTTTTTATTTCAATTTGTGCAAGTTGAATGGCTCTATTGATGTGAGACATCTTCATTAAAGTCAATTCAACGTGTAATCTTTGATTTTTGCTTTCCTTATATTTAGTATCACATTCACCACCAAGATGCAGTGCACTCATAATAAATGATTGTGGTGCTTCTTGTGCTTGTTGTTTATACCTTTGTTTTACACTATCAGATACATCTAAAAGAGTTAGAGTAACGTCATCTTTACAGACTAAAATATTTCTGAAGTGTTCACATAATCCATTAATGAAATTATGACCATCAAAGCCTTTTCTAAGAATCTCATCAAAAATTAACATTGCCTGAGCAGCTTCTCCTTTGTTAAGGTAATCTGTCAGTTTGAAATAATAATCATAATCAAGGATATGAAGATTATCTACAGTTGTTTGATAGTCAATTTCTTTATTGTTTGAAAATGTACCAATCATATCAAACATAGATAAGGCATCACGCATACCACCGTCTGCTTTTTGAGCAATAAGGTGTAAGGCATCCTGATCTGTTTTTATTCCTTCATCATCAGCAATTTTTTGTAATTGATTGACAATGTCGTTTACACTAATTCTATTAAAATCAAAGATTTGACATCTTGATAATATAGTAGGTAATATCTTATGTTTCTCTGTAGTAGCTAAAATAAAGATAGCATAAGAAGGAGGTTCCTCTAAAGTTTTTAAGAAAGCATTGAAGGCAGCAGTGGATAACATGTGTACCTCATCAATGATATAAACTTTCTTCTTGCCAGGCTGAGGGGCATATCTAACTTGTTCTATTAGGTTCCTAATATCTTCAACAGAGTTATTTGATGCCGCATCTAACTCCACAATATTAATTGAAGAGTTTTGATTAAAGCTAGAACAAGAAGAACATGTATTACATGGGTCACCTTCTTCAGTGAGATTGTCGCAATTAATTGTTTTTGCAAGAATTCTAGCATTTGTTGTTTTACCAACACCCCTTGGACCACAAAATAGAAATGCTTGTGCAAGATGATTACTCAACACTGCATTCTTTAATGTGTTTGTGATATGTTCTTGTCCTACAACTGTTTGAAAGGTATTGGGACGGTATTTTCTAGCCGAAACAACAAAGTTCTCCATGTAATGATCTCTTATTTAGAGTAAATTCTTAGCAAAGATAAAAAAAACGGTTGCCTAAAAAACCTCTTGCGGTAATTTATTTTCAAAATTAATTATAACATTTCGATGAAAATTAAACTAAATCAAAGTAGAAAGATAAATTACGTAGTATTATTCTTATATCTTATAGTAATAGCATAGAAATAAATGAAAATATTATTAAATTTGTAACATAAACAAAGACAATAAATTGATTGTGTCTACAAATTGACAATCTGATATCAAAATATATTTAATAGACAATTAACACTACAATCTTCCAACTAATATAATTTATCAGACTAATCTGAATTTAAGACAAACTTTCAACTAAACATTAGATCGGTGCACATTTAAAGTGTACCGATCTTTTTTATTTAGTATTAAATATCTAATTTAAATGTGAGATTAAAATCATATATATAAAATTAATCACACAATAGAGGATCTCTTTTTTGAGTTCTTACTTTTTTAATTTGATATAATACCAAAAATTTGAGTTTAAAAAGCGTTTTACTTCCATTAGTAGGTTTTACAACAAAAGACAAGTTGTCGATTGAAGGGCAATTACTTTCTTTCAAATCGGGGTTACTAGATCTAACAAAGAAACCAGAAGGTTTTAGGAGACACGTGTCTAGATTATGGAAGTTATATCGTCACAACCATAAAGTGGGGAATAAGCTATATGGTAAATTAGGTAGTCAACTATTTGAAATTGATGTAGACGAAAATGGATTTTTTAGATTTGAAACATCAATAACAGAGACTTTTTCAGAAAATTTTCTAGATAATTCTTTAAAATTTGCTCTAGATAAAAACTTTACTCGGGAAGTAACAATTCCAACGATTACAAAATCAAGTATTTATAATGTAGGCAATCCTAAATATATTGTCATATCTGATGTAGATGATACCATTTTAATTACACACGCTACTTCATTTCTAAAGCGCATACCTCAAACTATTGTAAAACATGCTTTCAAAAGAAAGGAGGTTGAGGATATGAGTAAGTTTTATAAAGAAATGAAACATCAGGGTGCTGAGATATTTTATGTTTCTAATTCTGAAATGAATCTTTTTTGGATAATTAAGCTATTTTTAATCACAAGGAAATTTCCCCTTGGTCCAATTTATTTACGCTATCAAAAAAATTGGAGAGATTTTATTCGAACACCAAAGGCAAATATTGATCAACTTAAGAATGTTCATAAAATAAATAGAATCAGCTATTTGATTGATAATTTCCCAGAACAAAAGTTTTTATTAGTGGGCGATTCAGGTCAGAAAGATCCATATACTTATAAGGCTATAGCAGAAGCATTTCCTAATAATATATCAGGAATAATGATTAGGGATGTCAATAAAGGAAAGCGAGATCAAGAAATGAAAGAAATAGAAAATGACCTGTCTAAAATTGATGTTCCTTTTTTTCTATTTCATGATCCTAAGGAAGCAATGAGACAAGAAAGAAGGTGGTACAAGACAAGAGTCTTATAATTTTATTTATAAGCAATACAGAATACCATTTCCTCGTGTTTATCAAAAAATAATTGATAGGTTAAAGCTGCTTTATCAATTTCATTTATTTCAACTTTTTTTATTTCATCCTCTTCAATTTGACTTTTTATCTGACTATTAAATTCAATGTTTAATTTTCCAAATGCTTTGTAGGTGGCTTCTTTAACTGTCCAAATTTGTGTTGCTTTTATTGCATCATCAGTAGCATAATTTACTTCATTATTTGTGGCAACTCTTGGTAATAGTCTTAATATCCTACTTTGAATTTTTTCAATATCACACCCCAGTGTATTCAATTGGTTACTGTCTGAAAAACAAACTAATACATATTTTTTTGAATGGGAGATGGAACAAGATAGAGGTAGGTATTTTAATTCAGGCTTACCAATAGCATTTTTTAGAATACCAGAATATTTATATGAATGTTTTTCTAACAGTCTTTTTAAAGCAACTCTTGAAGCAATAGTTTGTAATCGACTATTTTGATTTTTTATCGTTTCAAATTCAGATTTTTCTTCAAAAATATCAGATAATAACTCTGATTCTGATTCATCAATTCGCCAAAGACTATAATAGATCTTTTGATTTATATTATTTGATATTATTTCAGGCATTTTCAAAATTACTCAAATATTACAAGAATTCATTTTTTACTTTATTTAATTAATTGTCATATTTGTTTCAACAATTAAAACTATATGATGAATAGACAAAAATTAGAGGTAGAAAAATTAGCTCAATTTGGTGGGCATAAAGATGGTTTATATAGCGTGGTGAAAACTTCTCACCCTAAATTATTTTATACCGCAGGAGCGGATGGATATGTAGTAGAATGGAATATTGATACGCCAGAGGAAGGAAAAATGATTGCCAAAGTACCCAATACGGTTTATTCTATGGAGGCTTTAGAAGATAGAAACCAATTGGTAGTAGGTCAGAATAATGAAGGAATACATCTATTAGACTTGAATTCGGGAAAAGAATTGAAGTCGATGAAACTAACAGATCAAGCGGTATTTGCTATCGAAAAATCTAAAGATCAACTGTTTGTAGGTACAGGTGATGGATGGGTGTTTGTGATATCTATTGATGAATGGAATATTACTGCTAAAGTAAAAGTGTCAGATAAGTCAGTCAGAAGTATTGCTGTTGACCATGAGAGGCAACAATTTTGGGTGGGTGCTAGTGATCATTTAATCAGAGGGTATGCCATTGAAAATTGTATGGAAATTAGAGAATTATTGGGACATGAAAATTCTGTATTTAGTTTAACCATTTCAAGAGATAACCAATTTTTGCTTTCAGGTAGTCGAGATGCACATATGAGAGTATGGAATTTAGATGGGTTTGTAGAAACACAACAAGATATAGTAGCACACATGTATACTATTAATGATATATCTTTTAATCCAAGTGGAAATTACTTTGCAACATGTTCTAAAGATAAATCTATAAAAGTGTGGAGAAGAGAGGACTTTAGATTACTTAAAGTGATTGATAAAGCTAGACATGCAGGACACGGAACCTCGGTGAATAGATTATTATGGTTAAATGAAAATATAATTATCTCAGTTTCTGATGATCATTCTGCTTCTGCTTGGGAAATAAAAGGATTGTAATTAGGCTTATTTATTACACATACGATCTTTTTGTTTTAGCGGGGTAATTGTATTTTATCAACATTATCATTGTATTATATTGATAATATGAACGTTATGTATTCGTGAATAGTTTTTAATGATGTACAGCAAGTGAAAAACCAGCCCAAAACTTACTCCACATCATTAGCATTAATCGAATATGACAAAATTTACAATTAAATATTGTCTTTGTATAATATTTATATTAGCATCTATCATTTCAACTGCTCAAATTGATTACACCCAATACCAATCTGTGCTTCCTCATTCTTTGAATACAATTTTTAAAGAAGAATTTGAAAATAATAATCATAAGTGGGAGATAGTTGAACATGGTGAAGATTTATTTAGACATAGTAGTTTATCTGATGGTGTTTATGAGCTAGCCTCGAATGATGTTGGCGAAACAGTTATCGAATTAAAGTCAGGATTTCAATATACCAATTTAGATAATTTTGAGATAGAGACTGAAATAAAACATGATTCGGATAACAAAACTCACGCAAATGGATTAATTTGGGGAATGTCCCCCAAAGGAAATAATGGTTATAGTTTCGTATTTAGTGGTGATGGCAGGTTTCACATCCAAGAACTAAATAATGGACAAGAAATTCCTATAGTAGAATGGGAATACCATAAATCCATTAAAGTAAACGGATTTAATAAATTAACCGTAAGGAAAATTAACTTATCCTATTACTTATTTATCAATGAGCATTTTGTAAAAAGATTTCCGTTCAAACCTCTAACAAAAAAAGAAGATGTAACGGGTTTCGTTGCGGAGGGTACTTCAATACAAATAGAAAACATTACAATCAAGAATATCAATATTAAGATTCTTGAAAATTATTCTAATCAGGGTAATTTAATGGCTACTACAAATTCCCTTTCTAGCCCAGTATTTACATCAAGAGGATTGGTAGTTAATAAAAAAGAAACTAAAGGGTCGTTTGAAGAATCCATTGGTCATTTTTACGCTTTAGTAATAAGTGTACAAAATTATATTGATGAAAATATTCAAGATTTAAAATATCCACATAGAGATGCCCAAAGCTTCACTAAAATACTTAAAAATAAATACGGCTTTGATGCTGATAAAGTCTTACACCTTAATGACCCTAACAGGGAAGAGGTACTGAAGGCTTTTAACACCTTAAGAAATCAAATTTCAGAAAATGATAATTTAATAATATACTTTGCAGGACATGGCGTTTATGACGAAGAGGTCGCAGAGGGGTATTGGTTACCCGCAGACGCTCACAAAACGGATGATTCACAATGGATTGCAAATTCTAATCTGAGTACAAAATTGAAAGGTATTAAAGCACAGCATACGCTTTTAATTTCTGATGCCTGTTTCAGTGGTAGTATTTTTAAGACAAGTAGGTCAATAAATACAGAGCCATCTCAATCAATTACTAATTATTATTTTAAGAAAAGTAGGAAAGGCATGACTAGTGGGACATTGAAAACGGTACCGGATGAATCAGTGTTTTCAAAATATTTATTTCAAACTTTAATAGATAATAATAACAAGTACATGACAGCCTCAAATTTGTTTCATAGCTTTAATAAAATTGTGGCTAATAACAGTAATAATGCACCGCAATTTGGAGTGTTGTATGGAGTAGGTGACGAAGGAGGAGAGTTTGTTTTTATCAATAAACATAAGGATTAAAAAAAGGCACTTTTAAAAGTGCCTTTTTTTAATTATTCTTTGATAATCCTCTGTATAAATTTTTTGTCTTTACCATCAGTTACTTGAATAATATAGATTCCAACAGGAACATTCGTTAGATCTATTTCTATTTCATTTTCAATTCTTACTTTATCTAATGATCTTACATTAGAGCCATATATATTTAAAACCTTTATAGAATATACACCAACTTCTAGACCCTTTATTTTAAATTTCCCAACATTAGGATTTGGGTAAATCACAAGAGAGTTATTGTTTAAGTCGTGAATAGAAGTAGGGGTGTCAGCAGTAATGTTTACTGAAATTGTTTGAGTAAATTCACCTTCTTCCGTTTTTGATGTAATAGTACAACTTCCGACACTTACACCTTTGATTTTACCATTTTCTACCGTTGCAACACTTTCATCAGATGATAACCAAGATACATTTTTGTTACTTGCATCAGACGGTAGGACTGTAGCAGTAATTGTCTTACTTGAATTTATTTTAATATCTTCAGAATAAGAACTAAGGGTTAATCCGCTTACAGGAATATTACTAGCAGATGTGACCATAATTTTTGAAATAGCTCTAATATTTCCTTCTTCTGTTGTAGCAAATATTTCCACTTCACCCTCACTATTAGCAGTAACAAGACCATTTTCATCAATTGATGCTACAAAAGCATTTGAAGACGACCATGTAAATTTTTTATTAGTCGCGTCTTCAGGGACAATCGTAGCTGTTAATTGAAGTGTTGTATAACGTTCAATTGACGCACTAGTTTGATCTATATTAATATCTTCTACGGCAATAGTATTATCAACATATGGTGAAAATACAATTTTATCTAAGTTCCATTGCCAATCACTTCCAGAAGCTAAAATTTTAAAAGTTGTTTCACCAGCCTCTAATTGAGCTATAAAACTAGCTGTTTGATTCTCATATGTTTCCCATCCACCTGTTTTTTCAACTCTAGTTGATTCACCAATCTGTGTATCATTATCAAAAATACTAATATTGGCATTATCCATCGGGGTGGATATCAAATAGGTGATAGAATAATTTCCAGCTTCAGGTACCGTAACAGTATATTCAGCCCAATCTTCTTTATTAACAAAATTGACACCTATATCATTAGAAAACATTCCAAAGGGAACTTCACCATCATCAAAAGTACCTCCCGTACTTGTGAAATCTTCAGCTTCAATAATAAATTCTGAACCTTTACCATTTTCAATAACAATAATTTTTGAGGTAGAAGTAAACCCACCATCTTCACTTGTTACTGTAATTAATGCTTCTCCTAAATCTACTCCACTTACCACACCTTTATCATTAACCGTTGCAACATTTTCATTATTAGAGGTAAATGTTACGTTTTGATTAGTGGCGTTAGAGGGTGAAAAAATAGGGGATAAATTAAGTTTATTTCCTTTACCTAATGTTTTTTCTGATGGTTGAAGTTCAATTCCTAATACAGGGCGTACACCTCCATTATCTGTGACAGGTTTGTATACTCGAACCCAATCGACCCTCATCTGATTCTTATTTTTATTATTTAAATCAGATTCTGATGGAGTTTGATCTAATAACCAACCTTGTGATTCAACATTAATTATTATATCCATTTCTTTAGTAAAACCTCTTGCTTCAACAGTTACCCCATTGTTGTCATCATCATTATCATCACCACCTTGAAACCAAGCAGGATCAATAACACTATGACCATTTGAGGCATTAGAAGCTTCTTTTAGTTTATCAAAATCAAAAGAAGAAGAAGTAGAGTGTACAATGACATCTGTGTAACCATTTTGTGCTCCGCTTGAAATATTTGTTGGTAGTTTATAACCATTAACCTCCCATTCTAAAGATTTAAAGTAGGTATACTCCCAAGTACCATTATAATTTGTAGCAATAGCGTTGTAATACATCACACGAATAAGTTCGCCATCAATATAGTATTCGAAATGCTTTGGGCTTTTCCAATAAACACCCATTCTCATATAACGTCTTCCTTGACCTTCATTCCAACACCAATCACCCCATCCATAATTATTATTCACTCTACTATCAGGGTACCAAGAATTCCAATCTCTTGGTTGGTAATCTGTGAATGGTTGTCTAATAAAAGAGTGATGGCTAATGTGAGTATATTGCTTATAAAAGTTGACATTGCCATAATTTTCGATGATGTCAATTTCTTCTGTATCATCTGGACTAAGCAACCAAAAACAAGAAGCCAAACTAATATTGGCAACGGAAATTGCAGATTCAACATAAACAGGATAAACAACTTTTGCATTAGACGTAACGCATCCAGATGCAACACCATAAGTTCCTCCTTTATTTGTTTCAGAAGTGTACCCAGCTTCAATCACCAAGTTACCACCTTCAACGGTTACATTACCATGTTTCCAGTAAGTATAACCTGGGCCATCCCAATGGTTATGATAAAAGTTATACCATTTATCATCGCCAAAATTTACTTTTGAATTGGTAGACTCAAAAGAATAATTAAAATCGTCAGAAACGTTGTCCTGTAGTTCCCAAACATTTCCTTCACCTGCATTTGCTGGAACAGGAATTTGTGCCCAATCTTGAGCTTGAAGTTGGTAAGTAAGTAAAATTAGAATTGTAAGTAATCTTTTCATTATTATTGCTAATTACAGATATAAGTCAAAAAAGTATAAACGATATGTGAAGATTGATTCACGATTTATTTATTGTAAAATTAACGTATAAAGAAGTGTTTGTAAAGAAATGGGCCTAGATTAAAACTGAATTTAGTACTATAAATTATAAAATAATTAAAACAGTTTTCAAGTTGCTAATTTAAGCACTTGTAAAGTGAAAAACCTCAATATTGATATAAATATTGAGGTTTTGTAAGAATGTGTCATTAAAAAGTGATGACAAAATTTGGACTTTATGCTATCACATTTTCATTGACATAGTTATGAAATATTTTATTTCATTGCATTTATTTTTTCTAAAACATTATAAGCTAAAGTAGGATGAACTTTTTCTTTTTTAGCTAACTCGATAGCTTCTAATGCTGTAAGTTTAGCCTGTTCGAATTTTTTTAATTTTAGTAGAATACCTGATTTTGTTTCTAAATTAATTGAATTGTAATGGATGTCTAATGAATTATCGATCCACTCTAATGCATTAGAAAGTTTCGTTTCCTCATTATAATAGTGATAAACATCCCAAGCCCAATTTCTATATAGATATGCTTTTACATCAGGTGTTCTATTATGTAGTTTAGCAACGCCTTCTTTCATTAAAGAATAAGCCTTATCAAAGTTTTGTATTTGAATATAAAAAGTGGGATTATAAGCAAGCATGAGTGTTTCACCTTGTTTACCCATAGATTTTTTTAGATAATCCATCAATTCTTCCCAGCCTTTGATGTCTTTTTTTGAGACATAAGGTTGCATAGAACGAGAAGTTGCAGCATTTATAGTTTGGATGATTTCTTTTATACCATGGTTTTCTTCAATGATAGAAGAATGTTTTACTAAATAATTTAAGCATTCAGAATGAAGACCTGAGTGCATAGAAGCTTCTTTTAATGCTCTCCAAATATATTTTTCTTTTAATAACTCATCATTAAGTTTTAAAAGAAATTCATCTAATACACTTTTATCTTCATAAGCCGCTTTATAAGTAGCATAAATGTAATTAGAGAGTACATTAATATCTGAATGTGCGTTTTGTTTTATATTTTTTTGGAGAGAAAAAAGCTGTTGAGATGGGTCTTTAGCTTCTTTTGAACCTTCAATAAATTCTTCCTTTGTTTTTAAGCCAGTGACTAAGTGTAAAGCTTCACCTGAACTATTTAAATACAAATAAGTAGGGTAGATACTTAATTTATATTTTTCTACAAATTGCTTACCTAGTTTTGATTCTGCATCAATTGATAGGTTGATATAGTTTTCATTGTAATAAGAAGCAATTTTTTTCGTCTTAAACACTTCTTCTTGCATCCACTCACAGTTTATACACCAATTTGTATATAAATCAATAAAAATATCTTTGTTTTGATTTTTGGCTTTTTGTTGCGCTTTTTCTAAGTCTGTCATCTCAAAATTAATATTTTGAGCATAGGTTAGAATTGGAAAGAATAAAATAATAAGGGTCTTTTTCCACATGGGAATATGCGTTTAGGTGTAATATATAATTAAGTTATAAAAAATATTACAGATTTACGCATACTAAGAAATCATTTTTTCTTTTTTCTCTTACCATTCTTCGGTAATGATAAAATACTAGCAATGATTAAAAACTGTATTGGTAAGATAAGTAAGTGGGGTTGGATAAACATCCATGATTTATTATCAATTAATTTGGTGAAATGTTCCCAATTCCACCAAGACTTGGTATAAAGTTTAACAGTGATCCAAATTGGGATACACATAAAAAAACTAATGAATACTTTTTGTTTAAAGGATAATCTTGACTTTCCTAAAGAGGGGATGAAGCTCACTATATTACTTAATGATATAACTATCAATAATGAAATAAAAGACAGAAGCATGTAAAACCACGAAAAATCCATTTTTAAAGAATACCATGATTGTTGTACTAAAGGTATATTTAGTATATCATGAATATTGATAAAAAGAAGCTTTGAACATCCTAAAAAGACTAAGAAGAAAAAGAAGACATGAATGAAAGAATGGATAAATAAAGGTTGTTTGATAGATCTACCAATTACTTGAAAGAAAGATTTTGTATTTCTGAAAAACCATTTTCTACAATTGAAAAAAAATGATTTTTCTGATTTAAATTCAGGTAAAATAGGTAATTCATTTTTTGTTCTTTCTCCTATTCGATCAGGAATAACTTCATGATAGCTATTGTGCTCTCCATCAGTTGTCCAGACAAACTTACCTAAAAGTGCAGCAGCATAAGAAAAGCCTTGATGAATAGCTTCTTTAAAAACTCTACTACTAATTCCTTTCTTTTTACATTCTATAATAATATTTGGTTCGAGTCCTTTGTCATCATTGTAGGCAATAATATCAGCTTCTTTAGTGGATGATCCCATTTTAACAGGAACGCAAACCCTTACATGGCTTGCAGGGTATTTAAGCTCATATATCACTTTTAGATAAGTAGCTAATTGTACTTTTTCTTCAGGATTGTTCAATGATCTTGTTTTGTTGTATGGGAGGTAAGTTACCTCATTATGTTGTTTGTTGATCTTGATGACTTTATCTTTTAATCCTTTGGAAAGCCACTTCATAATATTTGGTTTTACTGTATTATATTTATGTTAAATATAGTAGAATTTAATATTTATATTGGTTATTATTTCAACAAAAGTTTGTTTAAATGTTAATTGGGTTGATTTTTAGTGTTTTAAATTTAAACAAAAAAAGGTCTTGTTTAAACAAGACCTTTAATTTATGGTACTAGAAAAAGAGATTATTATCTCATTTTTTCAGAATATTCTTTTACTGTATTGATGAATACTTTTACTTTCTCAGGGTTAATGTCAGGATAAACACCATGTCCTAAGTTGGCAATATGATGATCAGGTCCAAATTGATCTAGCATTTTAATTGTTGCCTTTTCAATATCTTTATCAGAACCATATAAAGCACATGGGTCAAGATTACCTTGAAGAACTTTACCGTTGGCTAATTTTCTAGATTCAGCTACGTTCATATTCCAGTCTAATCCAATAGTATTACAATTTGCTTTACCGATAGCCTCTCTAGCAAAGTAAGCACCTTTAGCAAATACAGTTTTAGGAACTTCATCTATTGCGTCACAAATTTGATTGATGTAAGGCATAGCAAATATTTCGTATTGCTCAGGAGAAAGAATACCAGCCCAAGAATCGAAAATTTGAATCATATCAGCACCTGCTTCGATTTGAGCTTTTAAATAAGCAATTGTCGAATCAGTAATCATTTGCAATAATTTATGAGAGAACTCTGGTTCTGTATAAAACATTTTCTTTGCGTTAGAAAATGTTTTTGAACCTTGACCTTCTATCATATAACAAAAAATGGTGAAAGGAGCACCGGCAAAACCTATTAATGGTACTCTACCATTTAATTCCTTTTTTGTTAGCTTGATAGCATCTAATACGTAACCAAGATCTGATTGAACATCAGCTACACGAATCTTACCTAAATCTTTTTCTGTTTGAATAGTATTTGGGAAGAAAGGACCTCGTTTTTCTACCATTTCGTAGGGTAGGCCCATAGCTTCAGGAATAACTAAGATGTCTGAGAAAATAATCGCAGCATCCACACCTAATAAATCAACGGGCTGAATAGTAACCTCGCATGCTAATTCTGGTGTTTGACATAATTCTACAAATCCAGAAACACTTGCTCTTACAGCTCTGTATTCTGGTAAAATTCTACCTGCTTGACGCATTAACCAAACGGGTGTTCTTTCTGTTTTTTCTCCTCTTGCAGTTCTTAGTATTAAATCATTCATAAATCTATGACTTCGTTTATTCGTTTTCAGTTTTAACAGGTGTAAGCCCTAATTCAATTCCAATATTAATCATGAAGGGATGAGCTTCTTCTAAAATATTTTTGATTTTGCCATCTAAAATAGCTTCTCTAACATGATCTTTAATCTGTCCAACTTCTCTAGATGGTTTAATACCAAAAGTTTTCATGATTAATTCTCCTGTAATTACAGGTTGAAAGTTACGTACTTTATCACTTTCTTCTACTGCTTCTAACCTTGTTTCGACATAATCGAAATTGGAAAGGTATTTTTTAACTTTATTTCCATCTTTTGATGTAATGTCAGCACGACACAGCATCATTAATGCATCAATATCGTCGCCTGCTTCAAATAAAAGTCGCCTAACAGCAGAATCAGTAACTTCTTTTTTAACTAAAGCGATAGGTCTTAGGTGAAGTTTGACTAATTTTTGGACAAATTTCATCTTATCGTTTAGTGGTAGTTTTAATCTCTTAAAAATACCAGGAGTCATTCTAGCACCTTTGTCTTCATGACCATGGAAAGTCCAACCTACACGATTGTTAAATCTTTTGGTAGGGGGTTTTGCAATATCATGTAAAATGGCAGCCCATCTCAGCCATAAATCCGTTGACTTCTCTGAGACATTATCCAATACTTTTAATGTATGGTAAAAGTTGTCTTTATGCCCTTTTCCATCACGACGTTCTACACCATGTAAATTATACATCTCTGGGAAAATTATTTCTAATAAACCAGAGGTGAAAAGTAGTTTAAAACCATAAGAGGGAAGAGGAGAAAGAATGATTTTGTTTAACTCATCAGTAATTCTTTCTTTAGAAACTATAGAAATTCTCTCTTTATTCTCAGAGATAGCCTCAAAAGTATCAGGATCGATATCAAATGTTAATTGAGAAGCAAAACGGATCGCTCTCATCATTCTTAGAGGATCATCAGAGAAAGTTATATTTGGTTCAAGTGGAGTGATTATGTTCTTTTTATTTAGATCTTCAACTCCTCCAAAAGGATCCACTAAATCGCCGTAGTTATCCTCATTAAGAGAAATAGCAAGCGCATTTATTGTGAAATCTCTACGGTTCTGATCATCTTCTAAAGTACCATCTTCTACAATTGGTTTTCTTGATTCTCTACGGTAAGATTCTCTTCTAGCGCCAACGAATTCTACTTCGTATTCATGGAATTTCACCATAGCAGTACCAAAACTTTTAAAAGTGTTACAAGGTAAATTACCTCCTTGTTTGGCCACTTCTTCAGCTAATACTATTCCGCTTCCTACACAAACAATATCTATATCTTTAGAGGGGCGTTCTAATAAGAGATCTCTTACAAAACCACCAACTAAATAAGTATCAAAACCAACTTGCTTTGCACTCTTCGCAACAATACCAAAAATTGAGTTTTGATCTAATGTATCTTTAAAATTCACTATTTAAAATGATCTATATTCCTATTGAATATGCAAAAGTACATTAAAAAATAATTTTATGATGTGAATGTCGCTTAATTATTAATAAAGGTGGATATTTTTATGTGATGTTGAGCCTACTACGTCTTTATCATCTTACTTTTCGAGTGTAGCCTCCTGTTTTTATCAGTAGATATGATCTTGTTAAACGACTTTTCCATTAAAAAAATGAAAAAATAGGCAACAATCAATTGATCGAACCCCTTGTAATTTGATTTCATTAGATAATAACTCATTTTTGTAGCTAAATTTTTTAATTATCTGAGAGTTGTTCTATGCGTAAGTGGGAAGACCTTTTAACTTTTTCATCAATAGCTTTATTATTGATTTTATTTAATATTCATTCTGATAAACTTTTCTTTCGATGGGATTTAACAGAAGAGAAGAGGTTTAGTATTAATCCTGCTACAAAAAGGTTACTAAATGATTTAGACGGAAGAGTGAACATAGACGTTTATTTGGATGGACCTTTAAATGCTGAATTTGAGCATCTGAAAACTGCAATATTAGAAAACCTAGAAGAGTTTAAAGTACAATCAAATGGTCAATTGGAATTTAGATTTATTGATCCCAATGATTTTTCTGACCCTAGACAAAAACAACAATTCCAGAAGTCTTTAATTGAAAAAGGTATTCCTCAAACTACTTTATATGATGTTGGTGCAAATGGAGAACAAACACAACGTCTTATTTATCCGGGAGCATTAATTACTTATAAGAATAAACAAAAAGGAGTTTTATTACTGAAAGGAAACAAGGCTCGTTCAGCACAAGAACAAATCAATCAATCTATAGAAGGCGTTGAATTTGAATTGGCATCTGCAATTAAAGGATTGTCAAATCAAAACAATAAAAGAGTAGCCATTGTTCAGGGGCACTCAGAGTTAAATCCAAATGAATTACAAGAGCTCAGTAAAGCAATTTCAGATAAATATCAATTAAATTGGCTAACAGATCTATCACAATTAAATAATTATGATGCTGCTATTATTGCCCAGCCTAAAAATACATTTAGAAATAGAGATAAATATTACTTAGATCAGTATCTAATACAAGGGGGCAATGCCATGTTTTTGTTAGATAAAGTACAAATGAATAAGGATTCTATTCCTTTAGGAGGTACTTATGCTTTTGGATATGATTTAGGGATAGAAGATCTTATTTTTAGATTAGGAGTAAGAACAAATGTTGATTTGATTCAAGATCAACAAGCAGGTTTAATCGAAGTAGTTGCGGGTAATTTTGGTGATAAAGCCAATATTAAAAAATTACCTTGGCCTTATTATGTTTACATGAATACTTTTTCTGAGCATCCCATCGTAAGAAATATGGATGTGGTGTATGGTAAATTCATATCAACATTAGATACCGTTAAATCTGTGGGGATTAAGAAAACGCCTTTACTTTATACATCAAGTTATTCAAGAATTAGACCAATGCCAAGTCTCATCTCTTTGGATGAGATAAAAGAAGTAAATCAGAAAGAACTTTTTAATAAGCCAAATTTACCTGTGGCTTATCTTTTAGAAGGAACCTTCAAATCATTATATGCCAATCGTTTTCCACCTAAAGGAATTGAATTGAAATCTTTATTGAAGCAATCTACTAAACCCACAAAAGTGATTGTTATCGGAGATGGTGATATAGTGAAGAATGAATTTAATCCAATCACTGGTGGGGTAGAGTCAATAGAGTTTGATAGACACAGAGGACAATCATTATCGAACTTAGAATTTGTAATGAATGCTTTAGAATATTTGACTGATCAGGATGGGTTAATAATGGCAAGGAATAAAAAAGTAACTCTTCGACCACTAGATTCTTTTAAGATTAGAGAAGAAAAAGCTTTTTGGCAATGGTTAAATGTTGGAATACCTGTTTTGATTACAGCTATCCTAGGTGTTCTGTTTGTCTATTTAAGGAAAAAGAGATTTGAAAGGTAGGGTTATTTTAAGAATCTCCTAAGATCTAATAAAAAGAGATTTCTTAATTGAATATAGGTGATTGATCGAGCCTCTTTAAAAAAGATAGATACAACATATAATGAAATGAGTTGTGTGATAAGTGTGGCATAAGCAGCACCTACCGCACCATAATCAGGTATCAAGTATAGATTTAAAACTATGTTAGCAGTTGCTCCAAAAATAGTACTATACATAATTACTTTCTGTTGGTCTGTCAATGATAAATAATTAGATCTTAAAGCTGCATTGAACATTAGTATTGCACTTAAGCATTGTATTGAAAAAATCTTATGTGCAGGAAGAAAGTCTTCTCCAAAAAGAAACAAGATTATATATTCTCCAAAAAATAGATTAAATAAAAAGCCTAAATAGCCTAATAATGTTAGTCCTGCAGTTGTTTTTTTATACCTATCAAAAAACATACTTTTATCTTGACGATTAAATAGCTGTATGAAAGGTGGGTAGACTGATGCTATTATAACACCTATTACTGAAATTGGGATATCATAAAGTTTACTTGCAGTAGCATAAATACCTATATCATATGTTGTTTCTTTCATTTCGCCTAACATAAGTTGATCTATCTTACTGTATAGAACAAAGGCTAGTGATGAAACTGCTAAGGGCCAAGAATCTTTAATTAATTGTTTTAAATATTTTTTGTTTAAATACCATTTACTAAGAAGGTGGGTGTCTCTGAAATAGAAGAAGAACATAAGTAAACAACCAATCATTAAATCAATAGTATTAACTAATGCGAACATTTCTACACTTTGGTTATTGACAATTAATAAGATCTTTATCAATGATAAACTTAAGAAAGAAATGTTTTTAGCTATAACAGCTCTCTTCGATTTTAAAATAGATTGATAATAATATTGAACTATATCAGATGTTTGAAATAGAATGCCGGAAGCAACTATTGCCCCTAGAGTTATTAGTAACCCTGAGGATTTGTCAGAAAAATAGGAAACGTAAACAAAAACAGCTGCAGCGGAAATAATAGATGAAAATGCTCTAAAAAAGAAAGTAGTACCTAAAATAGCAGTTTGATCAAATTTCTTTGAAACTAAATCTCTTATAACAATTCTTTCCATACCAAAAGTAGAAAGATTGTAAAACATCATTCCTAAAGCAATTACGTAGTCCCATAGGCCTACAGTTTCTACTCCCAGGTATCTTCTTACCCAAGCATTAATAAACAGTCCAACAAGGATGCGAGATATCTTATCGAATGCGAGCCAGTTCATGTTTTTAATGATACTGACAACCCCATCTTTTTGTAACCAATTTCGAACTTGTTGGAAAAATGAAGCCATTGTTAGATTAAGATGTAGTTTTCAACAAATTCTCTTACGCAGCCTTCTCCACCTTGTTTTTCAAGAATTATAATATTGTGAATAGATTGAATACTTTTCATTGCGTCATTTGGACAAGCAGCTAAACCTACTTTACTTAATAGTTCCTTACAATTTATGTCGTCACCTATATAAGCCACTTCATCTAGTGAAATATTTAATTCTTTACAAATTGAAATAGCAGTGTTGAGTTTTCCTCCATGAGCTTTACCTTGCACAACAAAATCTAATTTCATTTTCTTTCCTCTTCTTGTAACAAGCTCTGTGTTTTCTGAGGTGATGATTCCAGTTTTAAGTCCAGCTTCTCTACATAGTTGAAAAGCCATACCATCACGAGTATTGAATTTTTTAAGTTCATCTCCATTTTCTGAATAGTACATTCCGGCATCAGTAAGTACTCCATCAACATCAGATAAAATGAGTTTAATCTTCTTTTTGGAATCATTGGATGACAGAATGTGCTTGTGCATTAGCTTTTCAGCAATTATCCAATCGTCTTCTTCATCAATTTCAACACTTGTATAATATGGTAGTTCAGTAATACCAATATTTCCACCTAATCGATTTTGGTTTTTAATGATGCCTTTTACTGATTGAATATAAAAAGCACCATTTTCCATTAAGATACCATTGAAATCTTGTCTTCTAGGTCTTTTTGTAAAGTCGTAGTTATTTGGAGTGCCATCATTATTCCAGTAAAACCTTTTTTCTCTAACACATGATAGAAGAGAATCAAAGTCTTGATTATTATAAATATTGATGCCGTTTTCAATATCAAAAGAAGTAAGAAGAGGTGAGGTTGCCTGAACTAAAACAAAAGTGTCTTCAGTATTAACTTTTTTATTAGTGATATATTCTAAAACAACACTTTCTGTACTAGAATGATCCTGAGCATTTTCAGTTGATCGTTCATATACTTTGACCTTATTTAAACGAAAAGAAAGTACAGTGTCTTCTATTTCTTTAGAATCTGTTGCAACAATTACTTCATCAATATATTTACAATCTTGAGCAGCTTTTACTGTCCAATAAACCAAAGGTTTACCGCAAAAGGGTTTAATGTTTTTAAGAGGTATTGATTTACTGCCACCTCTTACCGGAATAAATGCAATAGTCTTTGACATTCTAAGCCTTTCTATATTTTAATTTATCTCTTTGAACTTGCTCAATTTCCAATATTTCAGAAGATTTGTAGTTTAAAGCTTTATAAGTGGCTTTTAAATCTCTACATAACTTTTGAAGACCTGTAGGTTCTAAAGAAGCAGCATGATCAGTCCCTTTCCAAGTACGATCTTTTGTGAAATGTCTTTCTACCCATGTAGCACCAATCGCATAGGCCGCATTATCAATAGCAATCCCCAAATGATGGCCAGAAAAACCAATTTCTTTAACTCTATCTTGATAATTGTCTTTTAATCGGCTAATTTCCAATAAGCAAACATCTTCAAAAGGAACAGGATAGCCTGAAGTACAAGAATAAATAACAAGTCGGTCTTTAGCTTGGTTTTTTTCTTCAAAAAAAGAAATGATTTCTTTCTCTTCAGCTTGGTTAGTCATGCCAAAAGATAAATGTACTTCACCATTATATTCATCTCTTAGTACTTTTAGCATATCAAAATTATTATTGCAGGCAGAAGGTACTTTAATCAAAACTGGTTCAAGTTGTATTATCTCTTCAGCAGAAGTAACATCCCAAACAGAAGTTGAATAGATGATATCTAAATTCTCACAGTAGTTCTTTAATTCTCTATGTTGATCTAAATCTAACTCTAAATATTCTCTATGAGCACCGTATGTGTCTCCATAAGAATTATGAGGATTTGGATGAGGGGCATTATATTGTTCTTCTGTAAGAAGTTCTTTATTATTTCTTTTCTGAAACTTTGCAACATCAGCATTACAAAATTTTGCTAGTTGAATTAATTCCTTAGCGATATTCATATCGCCCTTATGGTTACAACCAATTTCAGCGATTACTTGTGGTTTCTTGTAATTATTTACCATATTTTTACGGGATAAATTAGTAATCAAAACTACACTATCTTTATGACTTTTAAAAGGATTTTTAATCTACAAAAAAAGTGATGATTATTAAGTGTAGTGAAGTGATTGAAATTCAGATAGATCTTATCAATAATGGATAAAGTAGGGTTAGAGAAAACCTTAAAGGACCTCCTTCCACCGGTGTTTTCAAACAAGTTTTTTGAACATTTTTCTTCTTATCAATTTAAAAAGTTCAAACAAAAAGATTTAATAGAGGAGAATAGTTTGTTAAAGAACACAAAAAAAGGTAAAAGATGTTTTTTAATAGCGACAGGGCCATCCCTAAAGTTAGAAGATTTAAATCTTTTAAAAGGAGAAGATTGTTATACAATTAGTAATGCGTTTCTACATAAAAGTATAAAGGAAATTAATCCTATTGCCCATTTTTTTGCACCATATCATAAACCTTTAGTTTTAGAAAACTATAAAGATTGGTTAAAGAAATCAGATGAAATTCTACCTGAAAATACCATCATTGTCACCGGTCATAAAAACTTGGAATACTTTAGCCCTTTTGAAGTATTTCCAAATAGGGATATAAAGTATTTATACTTTTCAAGACATACTGATAAGTTCCTTGATATTACAAAACCAATTATTCCACCAGTAACTGGGCCACAAATGATGATTCCTTATTTACTTTATTTGGGATATGAGAAAATATATTTATTGGGATGTGATTCAACTATAATGAGGGACTTTAAAAAAGCGTCTATAAATCACTTTTATGATACAAAAAAAGAGGATATAAGAAAGAATGCTTCTGACAAAAATTCTTGGGGGAATTCTGTTGAACAATTTGAATCACAATTAAATCAATTCAAATTATACGAGTATTTTGCTAAACAATTGAAAGGGGGGAATCAAACAATAATAAATTTATCAAAAGACTCATGGATCGATTGTTATCCTTTTGATACTTTAGAAAACGTAATAAATCTCGAAAAGAAATAATGAAAGTAGTTCATATATCAACGTATCCTAGAGGAGGGGCAGCCAATGCAGCCATAAGATTTCATGAAGGCTTATTAAAATTAAATATTGATTCAAAAGTACTATGTAGAGACGAGGGAAATGAATCAAACCTTATTTTTCCCTATGGGAAATCCATTCATTTTAGAAGAGTATCTACACTGTATAAAAACTTAAGAATACTTCCTCATTATTATAATGAGGATGATAATTGTGAAGGTTTTTCATCTCCATTAAGTTTATATCGTTTAGAAAATCATCCAATAGTTCAAGAAGCTGATATTGTTATTCTCCATTGGGTAGCCAATTTTATAGATTATCCTACATTTTTTAAAAATATAAATAAAAAGGTGGTTTGGTTTCTTCATGATATGAATCCATTTCAGGGTGGTTTCCATTATTTTGAAGATCATGATAGGTTTAAAAAATTTACAAAAGTAGATAAGGTATTTTATGATTTGAAGAAAAAGGCGTTATCACATACTAACTTAACTGTGATGGCTCCTTCTCAATGGTTACTTGATCTTTCTAAAAAATCAGAGTTGTTGGGAAATCAACCTCATAAGCTAATGAGATATGGTTTATCGACAGATAAAGTACAAATTCACCAGCAGAAAGAGGCTAGATCTAGATTTGGATTGCCCGAAAATAATAAAGTATTATTGTTTGTGAGTGAAAGGATTTCTAATACTAGAAAAGGAGCTACTTTATTAATTGATGCCTTAAAAATATGTAACCTCCCTAATGATGTAAGTATATTAGTTGTAGGTGATTATGATAAAGATTTGTTTAAGTCTGATAAATTAAAAGCAGTGGGTAGATTAAATACTGTCGAAGAGATGTCATATGCTTACTCAGCCTCAGATCTTTTTATTTTACCTAGTCGTGAGGATAATTTACCAAATGTGATGTTGGAAAGCCTTTATTGTGGTACACCTGTTATGTCCTATAGAAGAGGTGGAATGCAAGAAGTTATTAATGACAAGAATGGTTATCTGATTGACGAGCTATCACATCAAGCATTAGCTAGTGCAATTCAAAATTGGTTGGATTACCCTAAACAATTTGATAGAGAAAAGATTCGAAAAGAGGCCGTGGAACTTTTCGAAGAAAAACACCAAGCTAACCAACTATTGAAAGAATTAGAAAAAATTATGATAGCTTAGTTTGGATGCTAAAAATTAAAGTGAGATTTTTCAAAATTGAAGAATCGAAAGTGATATTACTGCCGAATCCTAAGCAAAACTAAAAAATTAATGGACAAGAACATCTTAAAGAAATATAACTGGGCTCTAATAATTCCTTGTTTTTTTATTCTTACACTCATCTATTTTAGTCCCGAATTTTTTGACGGGAAATCTCTTAATCAAAGTGATTTAATTCATTTCGAAGGAATGTCGCATGCTTCTCAAGAAGAAGTAAAGAAAACTGGTGAACCTGCTCTTTGGAATACAGCTATGTTTTCTGGTATGCCCGAATTACTTTTTTCAAGTTTAAGTGGTGATTCAACGCATTACATGTATTTACTGACTAACCTTGGTTTGTATTCTTCTTACGAAAGTCCAATGGTAGTATTTTCATTAATGCTTTGCTTATGGATAGGATTGATGTGTTTTAGGGTGAATCCTTGGGTAGGTTTCTTTGTGTCAGCTGCTTTTGCGTTCAATACGTTTTTCGTGACTTCATTAGAGGCAGGGCATATCACAAAATTAAATGCTATTGCTTACTCCGCTCTTGTATTAGGGGGAATGAGGTTGCTTTTTGATAAAAAATGGTGGCTTGGTGCAGCATTATTAGCTTTTGGTGTGTGTGTTGAGTTAAGAGCATCACATTATCAAATCACATATTACCTTATTTTTGTTTGTCTAATGTATGGTATTTCAGAGCTATATTATTCATTCAAGAATGGAGAAATTAAAGTCTTTTTAACTAGAGTTGTTCCAATTGGTTTATTGGCAGCTTCTTTAGGTGCTTCGACACAGTTATGGAGAGTTTGGACCACTAAAGAATATTCTGAATATTCAATTAGAGGTAAAAAAGAATTGTCTGCTGCTCCAGGGCAAGAAAAAAACTATACAGAAGAAGGCTTAGATAAAGATTATGCTTTCAGTTGGTCTGAAGGTAAAATGGAATCTTTGACTTTAATGGCTCCTAATTTTTATGGAGGTAGTAGTCAAGAAAATATTTCTAAGGACGGTCCATTAGCCAAAGAATTAACGCGCTTGGCAGGTAAAGCACAAGCAGATAGAATAGTCGCAGATAAAAACTTTAAGTTGCCGTTGTATTTTGGAGAACAGCCATTCACAGGAGGTCCAATCTATCAAGGTGCAATCCTTTCTTTCCTGTTTATATTGGCTTTATTTGTCTTAGATAGAAGAGATAGAATATGGTTAATTAGTAGTTTATTAATGGCATTATTCTTTGCATGGGGTAAACATTTGCAATGGTTCAATTATACTTTATTCGATATCCTTCCAGGAATGAATAAATTTAGAACACCTGCAATGGCCTTAGGTATTGGATGTGTTGTAATGGCATTGGGAGCCGCTTTAGGTTTTAATAAAATTATTAAGGATGGATGGGATGAAAAAACTCAAAAATCTGCCCTTAAAGCTACAGGCGTAACAGGTGGTTTGTTACTACTAATGTGGTTAGGAGCTGGTTTTATGGATGTTTCTGGAGAAAGAGATGCAATGATATTCCAACAAATGTTTGGTACAAATGATGCCAATGTTATAGGTGGACTAACAAAAGCTTTAGAAGCAGAGAGGATATCTATCATAAGAGATGATGTTATTAGATCTTTGTTCTTAATTGTATTGGCCTGTGCCGCTTTTTACCTCTATTCTAAAAACAAAATAAAACTATGGTTAGCACTAACTATAGTAGGGGTACTTACCTTAGGTGATGTTTGGAGTGTTGCAAAAAGATATATCAATAATGATTCTTTTAAAGTAGCTACCAATAAACAAACTCATATTCCAACAGCTGCAGATAAATATATTTTGACGGATAAAGATCCTGATTACAGAGTACTTAATCTTACAGGAAATATATTTAATGAAGCACAAACATCTTATTTCCACAAATCGATTGGTGGGTACTATCCTGCGAAATTGAGGAGATATCAAGATTTGGTAGAGAGAGAATTGACGAAAGAGATTCAAGTTTTTGCTAATTCAGTTCAAAAAGGAGATACTTTACAAATTAGAGAGACTCCTGCATTGAATATGTTGAACATGAAATATGCTATACTAGGTGATACTAAACAAGCAGTTGTGAGAAATCAAAATGCCTTAGGTCATGCATGGTTTATAGAACATATTGAAAAAGTAAATTCTCCTAATGAAGAAATGGAAGCTTTATCAACTATTGATCCTTCTAAGCAGGCAGTGGTGAATGTGTCAAGATTCCCGCAAGAAATAAAAACTTCTGCAAGTGGATCTGATAAAGTAGAGTTAGTAGAATTTAATCAAAGAAGATTGAAATATACATCTACTAGTCAAAACGGTGGTTTTGCGGTATTCTCAGAAGTATATTATCCTGCAGGTTGGGTAGCCAAAATTGATGGGGAGAAAGTAGACATAGTGTGTGCTAATTATGTTTTAAGAGGACTTCAAGTTCCTGCTGGTACACATGAAATTACTTTCGATTTTGATCCTCAATCGTATGTAATTGGTGGAGGTATCTCTAGAATTGCAGGTTACTTATGTTGGATTCTATTAGGTGTTGCTGTATTTATGACGGTTAGATCTAAGAAAGATTAAATAAAAATAGATGATATTTTAAGAGCATGTTTACAAAAACGAAGTAAACATGCTCTTATTTTTTATATTTAAATTATGAAGATTGCTGTAATAGGAGGCGGAGCTGCAGGTTATTTTTCTGCAATTACTGCTGCAAATAATAATGACAATGAAGTTCACCTTTTCGAAAAAACATCTAAGGTGTTAGGCAAGGTGAAAATATCGGGTGGTGGTCGATGTAATGTCACTAACGTGGTATTTAATCCGGTGAAATTATCAAAAAATTATCCGCGAGGTGAAAGATTTCTAAAAAAAGCGTTCGGACGTTTCAATGGAGAACATACTGTAGAATGGTTTAAAGAAAGAGGGGTGAAAATTAAGGCGGAAGATGATGGAAGAATGTTTCCAGAAACCGACGATTCTCAGACCATCATAGATTGTCTTACAGCAGAAGCTAAGAAAAACAATGTCAGTCTACACCTTAGTCGAGAAGTCTTAAAACTATCCCCGCTAGAAGATGGTAGAATAGAGTTATCATTTAAAGATCAAGAAGAAATATTTGATAAGGTAATTGTAACTGTAGGTGGGTTACCTAAAAAAGAAAGCTTTGATTGGCTGAAAAAGTTAGGTCATGCCATAGAAGATCCTGTTCCTTCACTATTTACTTTTAAAATCAATCATAAGCCATTAACTAAATTAATGGGGTTGTCGGTTAATAATGCAAAAGTTAGAGTAGTTGGAGAAAAAAAACTTAGTGAGGAAGGTCCGTTACTAATTACCCATTGGGGATTAAGTGGTCCTGCTATTCTAAGAACTTCTGCATGGGGAGCAAGAATGCTTTATGAAAGAAATTATCAATTTGAAATCCTAGTTTCTTGGTATAATAAGAAATCGGATCAAGAGTTGAGGGTATTTGTTGCAGATCAAAAGGTAGCTTTGAAGAAAAAGCAAATTAAGAATAATAACCCATTTGAATTACCTCAAAGATTATGGGATTATATTATCCAAAGATTAGAGATTCCAGAAACTAAGCTTTGGTTAGATCTTAGTAAAAAAGAATTGAATAGAATTGTGGAAGTTCTTTTAGCAGATAAATATCAAGTAAATGGGACGACTAAATTCAAAGAAGAATTTGTGACCTGTGGTGGAATAGCACTAACTGATGTCGATGTTAAGACTATGGAAAGTAAAAAAGTCAAAAACTTACATTTCGCTGGAGAAGTTTTAGACATTGATGGTATAACAGGTGGATTCAATTTTCAAGCTGCTTGGACTACAGGATATTTATCAGGTTTAAGTTAAATATTGGAATAGTGCAATTTTAGTTATTATTTAACAAGTAGTTGTATTTTAATGTGGGTGTTCAAAAATTAACGCTTTTATTAGAGTGTTAATTTTTGAACACCTTGTTTTTTATAAATACACTATAATTAGGTGGTATTGCAAATGCTTCTTAATTTTTAAACTTTGATGTCTCGGTACTTGTAAATCTAAAAATCATCACTACATCTTTACTATCATCATCAGATGAATATACCTAAAGTACAATTTTATTAATGAGACATCTAATCACACTATTATCTATTCTTTTATTAAATAGCGTTGTATATGCTAAAGAGATAAATATTTCAGGGTTGATCACCGATGAAAGCGGTGAAGGGATCCCTGGAGTGATGATATTTGAAAAAGCAAATTCATCACATGGTACAACTACTACATTTTCAGGGAAATACCAATTCTCTGTTGATGAAGAGTCTATAGTGGTTATCCGATATATAGGATATCAAACAATAGAAATGAAAGCAAAAGATTTACCTTCTTCAATAAAGCTTGAGTTAGAAGCACAAGAATTAGAAGCGATTGAAATTGTGGGTACAAGATCTCAAAATAGAACCGTGACTGAAACTCCTGTAGCGATTGATGTAATTGACTTAGAAAATGTGACCTCTGCAACAGGTCAATTAGATATGAACCAACTATTACAATATGTTGCTCCATCATTTAACGCTCAAAGACAGTCAGGTGCAGATGGGTCAGATCACGTAGATCCTGCCACTTTAAGAGGTTTAGGACCAGATCAAACTTTGGTGCTTATCAATGGAAAAAGAAGACATCAATCTTCTTTAGTTAACTTAATTGGAACAAGAGGTAGAGGAAATACAGGTACAGATTTAAATGCTATTCCTATGGCAGCCATTGAAAGAATCGAAATTCTTAGAGATGGAGCCTCCGCTCAATATGGTTCAGATGCTATTGCAGGTGTGATCAATTTAGTACTTAAAAAGAATACAGATGGAGTAGCAGTAAACCTTGGAACTGGTATCAATTCAGAAGGAGATGGCGAAACAGCTAACGTTGATGTAAACTACGGAACTGAATTAGGTGAGGGCGGTTTTATTAACGTAACAGGTCAATATCAACATAGAGGAAGAACAAACAGAGTTCCTCAGAATCAAGAAGTGTTTAGAACGTATGTTGGAGATGCATTATCAACTGGTTATGGAGGATTTGTAAACGCGGCCATGCCAATTGCGGATAAGACAGAAGTATATGCTTTTGGTGGAGCAAGTTTCAGACATGGAGAATCATATGCATGGACGCGTGAAGCGGATGATGATAGAAATATTCCGGAAATTTATCCTAATGGTTTTGATCCGAATATTATCTCTGATATAACTGATTACTCTTTAAGTGCTGGTGTTAAAACTGAATTGAAAGGGTGGAAGGTTGATCTTAACAATACATTTGGTCATAATGAGTTTAAGTATTCTGTAGATCAAACATTAAATGCGTCTCTTGGAGTTAATTCACCAACATCATTTTATTCTGGTAAACATTATTTATCTCAAAATGTAACAGGATTAGGTGCCTCTAAATTCTATAGTGGTTTTCTTAATGGATTAAACGTTGCTTTTGGATCAGAATTTAGAATAGACACTTATGGTATTGGAGCAGGTGAAGAAGGATCTTATAAAGACTATTCTAACGGACAAGTACCTGGAGGTGCTCAAGGTTTTCCAGGTTTTAGACCAAAAAATGAAATAGATGCACATAGAACGAATATCGCATTCTATTTAGATGTAGAAACTGATATTACGGATAAGTGGATGATTGCTGTAGCTGGTAGATATGAAAACTATTCTGATTTTGGTGGAACTTTTAATGGTAAAATTGCTTCAAGATATGAGTTTTCTAAGGCTTTTGCGATTAGAGGTGCAGTAAGTACAGGTTTTAGAGCACCTTCTTTAGCTCAAAAGCATTACAGTTCAATTTTTACTGATGTAGTTGGTGGGGAAACGATGGAAAAAGTAATTGCTCCAAATGATAGTGAATTAGCAAAAGCATTAGGAATGCCTGAATTAAAACAAGAGAAAGCATTTAATGCAAGTTTAGGTTTTACAGCTAATTTACTAGATGGGTTATCTTTAACGGTGGACGGTTATTATGTAGCCATTGACGACAGAATTGTTTTAACAGGAGCATTTACTGACGACGATCCTGATATTGGAGATGAGCTGAAGAAACTAAATGTTAGTGCAGCACAATTCTTTACAAATGCTTTAGATACGAGAACTGTAGGTTTAGATGTAGTATTGGCTTATACACATCATATAAACTTACATACTTTCACTACTTCTATTGCGGGTAATATCAATAGAATGGAATTGGGAGATATTACTACCAATGAAAAACTAGCTGGAAAAGAAGATATTTACTTTGGAGAAAGAGAACAAATGTTTTTGCTTGCTTCAGCACCAAATACAAAATTTAATTTCTCTTTAAATCATAGTTATAAAAAGCTTTCATCAATGATTCGTCTAAATCATTTTTCTTCTGTAGAATTAATGGATTGGGATGGCGGTATTGATCATTATGGAAGCAGAATGACAACTGATATTGCAATGACTTACTCTTTTACTCCTAAGTTAAAATGGACCCTAGGAGGAAACAATATATTTAATGTGTATCCATCTAAACAAGACCCCTTGTCAACTGAAACAGGTGGGTATTGGGACCCTGTTCAAATGGGATTTAATGGTGCATACTTTTATACAAAATTTGGTATCAACTTTTAACGATTCATGTAAAAGTCTCCTTTTTGAGGAGGCTTTTTTTATTGTTCTACAGTAAAGTATATCACTTGATCTTGAAAGTTTTCATCAGAAAGTTTATTATTTGAAATCCACTCTTGAAAACTTTCTGGTGAAAGAGTTTTAATACCATTATCAGTATTTAATATTGGTTTATCGTACTTTGAAGTACTAAAAACAACATATAAACGATTAAATAATTTGTCTTTCCCCATTGTTGATAATTGGAGCTCATCAATGTATCTTTTTTGTATAGTATTAATGGCTTTTTCATTATCATCATCAAATAAAACGTATTCTTTATCGGCTTCTATTTTAATACAACTATTTTGATTACCACTTAAGTTTGAATAAGGTAGAAGACGATATACTGTTCCTTCTTCTCTCATGAAAATACTTAAATACCCATCTATTGGTGTCTTTACAGATAAGTACAAACTCTCACCTTCTTTAAATTTTTGAGTGATACATAAATTGGTATTTGAACACTTTAATAGCTGAGCATCTAAATCAACTTTACTTTTCGTGATTTCTCTTGCTTTACCTTTTATTTCACAAGAAAGATAAACTTTTTGTTTTTCTTCTACTTCCTCAAGAAACCATTTGAAGCTAATTTCAGTCGTTTTGACCCATTCTCCTTTTACATTCGAAGAACTAAGCATATTTACAGTGGTACCTTGGTTATTTAAAGTCAGATCAGAATTAGAATTAATAAGAGTTCCAAATTCATCTGCCAATGCTTGAATCTGGGCTTTCATTTTTAATTCTTGTTTAAATTCTTTGATACTTATATTTTCATTGATAGGTTCAGTCACCTTACCACTAATTTTTTTTAACTTTTGTGCTTGACAGACATTAAAAAAAGGTATAGCCATGAAAATTAAAGAAAGGAATAGTTTATGTCTATTTGCCATCATTTAGCTTAGAGTATAGTATAAAAAATATTTGATTCACTAATTTAGAGAAAATTATAAAAATATTTTCATGACACTTTATTTCAAATCTATTCTTGTTAGTTTTTTTATTTTATTACTATGTATTAGTACTACATCAATAGCTCAATTTAAAAAGAAAGAAAAGAAGCTGACCAATAAAGAACTAAGATCGAAAGCAATCAAAGAAGCTAAAAAGTACATTAAAATACTTAATAAAGTAGGGTACTTGGAACTGCCTGGCGATCAAACTCTATCAGAACAAGTGATTGAAACGTATATATCAAAATATGAAATTGATGAAAAAAGTTACCCAAAATATTTAGTTAGTATTCTGGAAGTAAATGATATGTCTTTTTCAGCAGCTAAACGAAAGGCTTATCAGTTAATTTATGATGATATTCTTTATCAAATGGATTCCATAGTGACGAAGAGTTTTAAATTTAATGTTCAAAACGACTCAATTATTAAGAACATAGAAATACAGACTCGTATTCAAAATTATCAATTCAATGCTGATTCTTTTAAACTAGGTCGGCCATCACCTATAGCACTATTAATGAAAAATAATGAGGAAGAGGTGTTGTTGGTTCTTTCTGCACGTTATTCATATGATGAATGTTATCAAATGATTGTACAAGATTTTATCCAACAATTACCCGAAAATATACTTATTCAAGAAGAGGAAAAGATTGCTCTTACAAAGAAGCAGCCCCTATAGTTTTCTTTTTCTTCCACTGAACACTATTTATAAGAAGTGCAGTGATGACTAAAATACCACCGAATACTTGACCAACGGTGATATCTTCTCCCAATAGAAAAGAAGCTGTTGTACCAAAAACAGGAACTAAATTAGTAAATAGAGTGCTCGTTTCAGCACCTAATTCTTTAATTGAAATAAACCAAAAGGCACCACAAATAGCTGTGGATAAGGCCCCCATGAAAAATACAGCAAGCAAGAAATCTCTTTCTAAAGGGAATACAAAAGTTTCAAAGCCAACGCTATAAATACAGAAACTGATACAAGCTACCCACGTTACAAGGTTGGTTAACCATAGTGGAGAGATGTGACCTAGATATTTTTTAATAAATACATTTCCAAAAGAAAAGCTAAGATTGGCTCCTAAAATCAATACATCTCCTTTTGAGAAGGATAACGATTGGATCGTTTCTAAATTTCCTTTAGAAATAACAAATAGAATACCCACAAAACCTAAGAGGATACTGATGCCTTCTTTTCTTTTTAATCGATGTCCCAACATAGGAATTGAAATCAAGGCAGTGTTTAAGGGAGTTAAACCAATAATTAATACACCATTAAAAGCAGTAGTATGTTTTAATCCTTCTAAGAAAAGGATGTTATATAAAAAAGCACCGGTGATGCCCAAAAATATAATGTGTTTCCAATATTTAGTACTATTGATAATGTCCTCTTTCTTTGGTTTTTTTATCAACATAAAAGCCCCAAGGAGAAGTGCTCCTAAAATATATCGATAAGTACCCGCTAGCATTGCACTAACATGAGCCAAAGCTATTTGAGATACATGAAAATTAATTCCCCAAATAAATGTGGTGAAAATAAGAAAGAAGTAATATTTTGATTTGCTAGATAGCATTTTCTGAAAGTTATAAATTGAATGTTGAGCAAAGCTAGTAGTTTTTAGATTGTAATATTCTGTTTCTTCATTTTTTTATTAAATAGGTTTAAATCTATTCGATTTCCTTACGTTTTTAATCTTACAAATTTGATAGACAAGACTTAATGATATCTCTTAGTTATATATAGATTAAATTAAATTATTTTAATGCTGATTTATTATTTCTTTCTTTATGATTAATGTTTAAATTAGAATATTAATTATTTTTTATTTCATATAGAAAAGAGAAGCAAATCTCTAAAGAACAACTTTTATCTCTAATTACAATGACGATACAAGAACTTCAAGATCACTACCAATTTAACAGAGAAACTCCTATAGTAATAGGCGATCGTTGCAAAGTATATTTTGGTAAATTAAATGATGAAGATGAAGTAGTCATAATATCTGACTTATCTCCAAGAGTAGTTCAGGAAGATCCTTCTGATGATTATGAAGTAGGGGCTACCTTGTCTTTTGAAGATGAAGAAGAGGAAAGTACTCCAGATACATATGTTTTTGGGTCTGTTCAATATAAAGTTAGAATGCTTGATAATTTCAGAGAAGAGGTTGTTGAGACAGTTCATCAGATTATAGAAGAAAAGGATGAAGATCAATTGAAGGAACTTGAAGTGAAATTACTTAAAGTTTTAAAATTGCCATCTTTAGATAGAACCCAAAAACTATTAGATATCAAAAACCTTTACAAACAAGGTTTATATGATGAAACCTTTAAAGCAATAGCTTATGACTATGCCGATGATATATTATTGGATGGTGATATGCTTTATCTTTTAGGAGATATGTGTGAAAAAGGTATGGGTACTTTTGAAAATAAAAGACAAGCATTAAAGTTTTTCCAAAGAGCAGAAGAAATTGGGATTACTAATGCTGAGAAAAGAGTGAGTATGCTTCAAGAAGAACTCGATAAACGAAATAAAGAGGAAGTAATACAAACAGTAAATGAGACTAATGAAACTCCCATATCTTCTGAAGATAAAAGCCGATTAATTAGAAAAAAACCATCACAGAACCGTAAAAAGGGATTGTCGAAAAAGAACAAAATACGTTACTCTATTATTGGTTCATTTTCTTTTGTTTTAGGGGTATTGTTTACTGTAATCATAGGTGGTTTATCAAATATATCTTCTGATGGAACAGATGACATTACAACACCTACTGAAGTGATTGACGAAGATGTTGTAGAAAATACCAATAACGAGCTTTTCAATAAAATTGAATCAGATGTATTAAAAAATATAGGGGATTTAAAAAATTATGATCATGCTATTAAAACGCTAGATGGTGTTGTTTCTCAAATTGATCAGTCTTTAAGAGTACATACTTTTAGTCCTGAACAGACAAAAAGGTTAGATCAAATTAAGACAAACGTGATGGGCCAGATCTCTAATATAAAAGATAACGAAAAAGGGAATTTTACCACATGGTATGTTGCACAAGCAGGTGAATCTGTTACAGCGATTGCCAATAGATATAAAATACCAGAAAAGAATCTCTTGAATGAAAAAGGAGAAAATTATTTAATTGATTATTCTTTTAAAACAGGGGAAAAGGTAAAATTGAAGGTTCCAGCTTTTTTCTTTAATCACAAAATATTAGTAGGAGAAAGTTTGGGTTCAATTTCAAATAAATATGATATCCAGCCAGAAGATATTAAAAAGTTAAGTGAGTTAAAGTCAGATGTAATTCATCCAGGTCAAACGATAAGAGTTTATATCAGACAATAAAAATATTAGACATAAAAAAATCCCCTCATTTAATAATGAGGGGATTTTTTTTATGGTATCTTGATTAGATCGCATGTCTTGCGTCAAAGTTTGAAACAAACATAGATTTTTTAGAAGAAATCTTTATTTGATCATACATCACAGACATTTTCGATTGTAGTAATTCAGATCCTTCCATTAATGGAAGACGAACTGTTTTATTACAAATTCCAGCAATCTCTAAAGCTGTTTTTACTCCAACTGGATTACCTTCTTCAAATAAAGCATCAGTATAATCTAGTAATTGAGACATTTGCATAGTTGCCTGTTTCGAATTGCCATTTAAAGCTTGTTGAACAGTACTACCAAATTCTTGAGGAACAACGTTACCCAATACAGTGATAACACCTGAACCACCAATTGATATGATTGGAACAGTCATCGCATCATCTCCTGATATATATAAGAAATTATCTGGTGTAGCACTAATGACTCTCATTGCTTGAGTTAAATCAGCAGAAGCGTCTTTTACACCAAAAATATTTTTATGCTTAGATAATTCAACAATGGTATCTACATTCATGTTTACTCCAGTTCTACCAGGTACATTGTATAATAATACAGGTAGAGGTGAAGCATCTGCAATTGCTGTGTAATGAGCAATAATTCCTTGTTGAGAAGGTTTTACATAATAAGGACAAACAGATAGAATAGCATCAACACCAGATAAATCAAACTCTTTAAAGTTCTCTATTACCTCGGCTGTGTTATTACTCCCGTTACCAAACATGATTGGCTTATTTGTCGGGTTATTTTGTTTTACAAATTCTAAAACTTGTTTCTTTTCATTTTTTGTTAAAGTAGCACTTTCAGCTGTTGTACCATTCACTACCCAGTATTCTGCGTCTTTTGTGTGATCTAATAGCTTTTTTAAAGCAGGGAAATCAACCTCTCTCTCTTTTGTAAACGGAGTTACCAGTGCGATACCTTGTCCAATAAATGATTCCATGTTTTATTTATAAATAAATTGATATATGTTCTAACCTTGTATGTGGTATAATACTAAATACGGATATAAAAATAAACAGTTCGACAAAATTGAACAAATATTCAGTAAAAAGAAAACCTTTTCGTAACAAGTTGTTATATTTATAACTTCAATATATAATATATAAAAATATGATAACAATAGCAGAGGCTGTAGAAGAAATTGTTCGCAAGTCACCTTTCTTAGAAGAGGCAATCGTAGATGGTATTGTGAACTACACAGGATTAGCAAGACAAATAATGCCAGAAGTGGAGGAAAAGTTGATGAAAGACGTCCAAATCGGTGGTGTTGTAATGGCAATTCAAAGGTTAAGACCCAAGCTTTCTAAGCTAGATATAGAGCATGAAGTATTAGATTACCTAAAGAAAATGGGAGAAATTATAGTTAGATCTGATTTGATAGATTATACTTTTAAAAATTCTCCAACCTTATTAAGCAAACAACAAGAGCTTTTAAAAGTTATACAAGGTGAGAAGGATGTTTTTCAAGCTTCATCAAAAGGTGTTTATGAAACAAACCTTGTCACAAGTAAAAAAATGTTGGATCAATTGATTCATATTTTTCATGGTGAAGAAATAATTAGTAAGAAAGATAATCTTGCTTCATTAACAATGAGACTTCCACAGGATAACACTTCAGTACCGGGTATTTATTACTACTTATTGAAGAAAATTGCTTGGGAAGGGATCAACATTGTCGAGGTGATTTCTACTACCAATGAGTTTACTTTAATCTTAGACAAAAATGATGTAAATAGAACCTTTGGTCTTTTGCATAACTTAGTAAATGATTAATTATGAATAAATTAACTCCTTTTGAGGAATGGGTGATCAAGAACAAGGGTACAGAACAACCATATACAGGTAAATACTATTATCATTCCGAGGATGGAGTTTACACTTGTAAAAGGTGTGATGCTCCATTGTATAATTCTAAAGATAAATTTAATGCTGATTGTGGTTGGCCTGCTTTTGATGATGAAATAGAAGGAGCAATAAAAAAGGTGGAAGATGAGGATGGACAGAGAATAGAAATTCTTTGTAGTAATTGTGATGGTCATCTCGGACATGTTTTTAAAGGTGAGGGTTTTACCTCAAAAAATGTACGTCACTGTGTGAATTCCGTTTCTTTGAATTTTGAGGCGAAAAAAGCTGAAAAATTATCTACAGCCATTTTTGCTTCCGGATGCTTTTGGGGAACAGAATATTATTTTTTGAGAACTAAAGGTGTGATTTCATGTGAGGTAGGCTATATAGGAGGAGTAAATGAAAACCCAACTTACGAAGAGGTATGTTCAGGAAAAACAGGACATGCAGAAGCTTGTAGAGTAGTATTTGATGCAAACCGAATAAGCTATGAATCGTTGGCTAAATTATTTTTTGAAACTCACGATCCAACTCAACTAAATAAACAAGGGCCAGATATTGGAACTCAATATCGTTCAGAGATATTTTTCTTAGACGAAAACCAAAAAAGTACAGCATTCATTTTAATCGCTCAACTAAAGGCAAAAGGAGTGGATGTAGTTACAAAAGTAACAGAAGCAACCACCTTTTATATAGCAGAGGATTTTCATCAAGACTATTATGAAAAGACAGCAGGCAAGCCTTATTGTCATATTTATGAAAAAAAATTCTAAGAAAAAGGGATTGAAAATTAAATTCAATCCCTTTTTTATTGTCAACTTTTCAATGAAAAGAATAGCTCTAAAATTTATTGTTTTTTATCCTGATCTTTTTTGTGGTGATTTTCAATATGTTTTTTTTCATTCTCTCTAATCACTTCAATTTCAGATAACGTATTTCCTTTTTCGTTTTCTTGTCCGACATGTTTAGGACTACCTAAGATTTGAGAACTATATATACTAGTATGTCCTGAGAACATATAAGCAGTAATACAAGCCACGGCAATAAATACTGCCGATTCATGCCCAAATAATTCGATACCCATTACGGTACATGCCATTGGAGTATTTGTAGCACCACTAAAAACACCAACAAACCCCATACCTGCAAGTAATGCAACTGGTATAGCATTGTAGAAATCAAAAGTAGATAAATAACTACCTAATGTGGATCCGATATAGAATAAAGGAGTAACCTCTCCACCTTTAAAGCCAGCGCCTAAGGTAAATGATGTTGTTAATGTCTTCATCAAGAAATCATACCAATGCATTTGTACAGTAAATGATTCTTTAATAACAGGAACACCTAAACCGAAGTATTTCATATCATAGTTCGCATAATCAAAACCATGATTTATATTCAACAACACAATGGCAATAGCTAAAACTACACCGCCAATCATAGGTCGGGCAGGAGCATATTTTATGTTTGATTTAAATAAATTGCCCCAAAAATGATTAGCTTTTGAGAATAACATACCTGTTAAACCAAATGCAACACCAGCCGTCACACATATTAATAAATTTTGTATGGTCATTTCAGGAATAGTGATTCCATCAAAGAACAATGCGAAGTAATCGGTATGATGAATACCTAATTCATGTCCTAAGTGATGTGTAGCATAGTTGGCAACAATTGCAGTAAAAAAACTAGGAAAGATAGCTTCATAACGCATTCTACCTATGATGTAAACTTCAAGACCAAAAATAGCACCTGCTAAAGGAGTACCAAATACCGATGAAAAACCAGCTGCAATACCAGAAATGATAAGAATCTTTCTGTCATATTTATCGAGTTTAAAGATTTTAGTAAACTGATCAGCAATGGCTCCACCCATTTGAACAGCTGTACCCTCTCGTCCTGCAGATCCACCAAAAAGATGAGTGGCAATAGTTGCTATTGTAACTAGAGGGGCCATTTTTAATGGTATAATCTTATTTGGACGAGTGATTTCATCCAATAACTGATTGTTACCCTTCACTACATTTTGTCCTAAATAATAATAACAAGCACCTATTAAGAAACCACCTATTGGTAAAGCAAAAATTATCCATTGATGATCACCTCTCCATGAAGTAGCCCAATGTAGTCCCCATAAAAATAAAGCAGAACCTATGCCGGTTAACCCACCAACTAAAGTTCCAATAAGAACCCATTTTAAAATGTAAAGTAATACTGGGAATTGTTCGACTTTTTTTACCCACTTTGGAAATTGATCATGGGTATAACCTAAAAATGCCATAAAAGTTATTTAATTTAGATAATGAACTTAACAAGTAAAGTTAAAATTATTTACGAGATTATAAACAAACAAAGTGAACTTATAATAGTTCATTAAAGAATTATGAGGATAAAATTTGTTGTAAACAATGCATATAGAGATCTTAAACAAAGTATTTCTAAAATTGGCCCATTTATTACCTCTATAATTGTAGGTATTGCAAGTTTGGTTGCAATGATGACTTTTTCAGAAAATGTAAAAAAAGACCTTGATAATCAATCGAAAGAAATATTAGGTGCTGACCTTGAAGTTAGAACTAATTACCTTATTAATGATTCTATTTTAATTAATTTTGATACCCTTGAAAGCCAGTATACTAAGCAATTTAATTTTGCATCAATAGCTTATAATGAAAATACAGATAAAAATAGATTAGTTGACTTAAGAGCTTTAGAATTAGGTTTTCCTTATTACGGAAAGTTGCAGGTTTCACCACAAAATGCTTGGTCAAGATGGGAAAATGAGGAGAAAATTGTTTTAGTTGATAGTATGGTATTGTATCAGTTACAAGCTAAAGTAGGTGATTCCATACAATTTGGTCAAACTAAATTTGAAGTAGCAGGTACAATCACCAAAGGGGTTGGACAAAGTAGTATTATGGCTGCTACAGTGCCTATTGTATATTTCCCTTTCAAATATTTGAATGAAACTGCATTAATTCAAAGAGGTAGCAGAGTAAATTATCGTTATTTCTTTAAATATCCTCAAGACTTTGATATTCAGTCATTTTTGTCATCTAAAGATAAGCTACTCGAAAATAATAAAATTCGTGTGGCCACTACAGAAAACAATACAGCTCGTATAGGACGATTTTTTAATGATATCGATTCCTTTTTAAAATTAGTTGCCTTTGTTTCCTTACTATTAGGCTGCTTAGGGGTTTCTAGTGGTATATTTATTTATATCAAAGGTAAATTGAAATCAGTAGCAATTTTAAGATGTTTAGGAGCAACTACTAGAGAAGCTTTTTTAATTTATTCTTTACAAATAAGATTTCTTGGCTTAGTAGGTGGAATTATTGGAGCAATAATAGGTTCTGCACTTCAACTATATTTTCCAATTTTGTTTTCAGATTTACTGATGGTAGATGTCAGTAATGATTTTTCTTTATCAGCATGTATTTATGGGGTATTATTAAGTGTTGTGATCTCTGTTTTATTTGGATGGTATCCATTATTACAAATACTTAATGTTACTCCTGTGTTTGTATTAAGGAATTTAAACCAACTTCAAAACACCAAAAACTTAGTGCAAAAAGTAATACTGAGTATCTTAATTGGAGTATTTATCTTTGGTTTTGCCTATTGGCAGTTAGATGATGTAATTAAGGCAATTCTCTTTTTATCGGTCATTATTATTGTAATCGCTTTACTAGCCTTAATTAGTAAGCTATTTATTACTTTTTTAAAGAATACAAGAATATCTCATCTATCCTTTAATTTTAAATTTGGATTATCTCAATTGTTCCGCCCCAACAATCAAACTTTAATCCTTGGTATTACCATAGGATTAGGGGTTTTCTTAATTATTTGTATGGTATCTATTCGTGGAATTCTGATTGATAAAGTACAAAATGTAGGTAAGGAAGGAGATACAAACCTTATTTTTTATGATGTACAAAAAAATCAAGTCGAGCAATTGTCTCATTTGTTAAGTAAAGATTCTGTTACAGTAGAACAAGATGCAGCAGTGGTTACAATGAACTTGATTTCACTTAATAATCAAGAAAAGAAGGAAGCTTTAAGCGATTCTACAAGAAAAATTAAACGATGGGTTTTCGATAGAGAATATCGTGTAACCTACCGTGATCATTTAAAAGAAAATGAAAAGACCTTTGAGGGTGAATGGATTGGTCAAGCTTCAATAAATGAGGTAATTCCTATATCGATTTCCAATTCTTATTTAGAATCAGCTGGACTTACATTAGGAGATACTTTAATATTTGATGTACAAGGTTTTAAAATGAAGACTTACATTAACCATATTCGAGAAGTAGATTTTGCTCGTATGGAAGCTAACTTTGTAGTTTTATTTCCTGCAGGTGTGTTAGAAGCTGCTCCGGCATTTCATGTGATAGGAGCCAATGTGAAAAATAAGAAAAAAGTGAGTATCATTCAATCGAAAGTGTTGAAGTCTTTTCCAAATATTTCTACCATAGATTTAGCAGTTATCTTTCAATCTATAAATGATATTCTAGATAGAGTGAGTTTTGTATTTCAGTGGCTAGGAGGAATATGCATTTTCTCAGGGTTCCTCGTTTTGTGGAGTAGTTTGTCAATTAGTAAATACCAACGTAAAAATGATGCAGGTATTTTAAGAAGTTTGGGTGCAAAGAGAAAAAATTTGATCATAATAAGCTTAGTTGAATATAGTTTCATCGGCTTATTATCTTCTATTACTGGTATGCTACTCGGATGGATAGGAAGCTGGCTATTAGCCTATTTCGTATTTGATATACCATTTTACATTGCTTTATCAGAAAGCATTGTAATAACATTAGCAATAGTTGTCTTGACTATTCTAGTTGGAATTATCTATATGAGAAATATTACAAGAGTAAGTCCTCTTACAGTACTTAGGGATGAATAGTGTTATTCAACGGTACTTTGATTACTCTTATAAGTACTAGAATAATTTATTTTGGCTTCCTTATTTGAGACTTCTTGTTTTTCAGTTAAATAATGATGTACACCAACTAAAAAGAATAAGCCTATTACAAAAAATAACAGTCTTGCTTTCATTGTATTTCGTATAAGATTAATTTATAGTAGTTTATTTGATTCCAATTTATAAATATTTTTGTTATTTATAGTACAATTCCATAAAAAATAAAACTCATTTATCATCAAATGATGAATAAATGAGTTTTATAAGAATGAAATAATGTATAATTTATTTTCGTCTTCTTGCAATTTCTTCTCCTACAAGAGTTAATTCTCTACTTGCTTGACCTGCAACAGAAGTATTTTCTTCAGCTCTTCTAAAGAGGTAGGGTAATGCTTCTTTTACAGGACCATAAGGAAGATATTTAGCGACATTGTAACCACTTTTTGAAAGGTTAAAAGAAATATGATCACTCATTCCAAATAACTGAGCAAAAAAGAAATTTGGATGATTCTCCTTTATTCCATATCTATTTAATAACTCGACTAAAAGATGGTTTGATTGTTCATTATGAGAACCTGCACATAGAGCAAAAGCATTATGATTTTCCATTATGAACTCAAGTGCACTGTCGTAATCTTTATCTGTTGCTTCTTTTGACGGTTGAACAGGATTAATATAGTTCAACTTCTCCGCTCTTTCTGCTTCTTTTTCCATGTATGCACCACGAACTAATTTTACCCCTAAGATAAAACCGTCTTTTTGAGCAATGTCAAGATCATTTTTTAGCTGTTTTAATTTTGCGTGTAAATACATTTGATAAGTATTGTAAACAATAGCTTTATCTTTGTTGTATTTACGCATCATATCAAGGGCTAATTGGTCTACAGGACCTTGCATCCATGTTTCTTCTGCATCAATAAAAATTCGAACATCTTTCTCGAAAGCGGTTTTACAAAGTAATTCAACTCTTTGAACCACTTTTTCCCATTGATCTTTTTCTTCTACAGATAACGTAATTCCATCATTAATTTTTTCTAATAAACTTATTTTGGCAATACCAGTTAGTTTAAATACTGAAAAAGGAATATTATTATCCTCTGCTGATTTTTCAATGGTTTGAATTATTTCAGCCACTGTATGATCAAAACTTTCATCTGTTTCTGCCCCTTCCACTGAGTAGTCTAGAATTGATCCAATACTGTACTTACCTAGTAATCCAATAGTTTGGGTACTATCTTCAATAGTTTCACCACCACAAAATTGTTTGAATAGTGTTTCTTTAACTAAAGATTTAATTGGTAAGTTAATATTAAATGCAAAATTTAAACAAGCCGTCCCAACTTTTACTAAACTGGGAGATCCCATCATAGCAAATAGGGCATAAGTTTGTTTTAATTCAATGTCATTTCTCCACTCAAAGGCAGTTTTCGTATCTTGAAAATTAACTGTGTTTGTGTCAACCATAGTTATAATTTATGTTTATATGTGAGTTAGTAATTAGAAAGGTGGGTTTAACCTTAATATAACACAAATGTATATGAACTTGTTGTAAATAATAAGTTTATTTTCGGAAAAATTTATTCAACTTATTTATTTTTGGATAATAAAATTTAATAACACTATGTACAAACAAATTTCACAAATTATTAGAAATAGGAGGTCTTTCTATCCATTAGAATATACACAAGAGCATTTACCTAAAGAAGATATTTTAGACATTTTAGAAGATGCCAATTGGGCTCCTAACCATGGCTTAACACAACCTTGGAGATTTGTTGTTTTTGCTGAAGAAGGTTTGAAACAACTTTCTAACGTTCAAGGCGAAGTGTATAAGGATAATACACCAAAAGAACTGTTTGAAGAAAAGAGGTATGAAAAATTAAAAAAACTACCACTGCTGTCAAACTATGTAATTGCCATCATCATGAAAAGGGGGGATAACCCCAAAATTCCAAAGCAAGAAGAAATGTTAGCCGTAGCATGTGCAGTTCAAAATTTAGCACTAGGAGTTTCGGCTAAAGGTTATGGAGGTTATTGGTCTACAGGTGGTTTAATAAAATTTCCTCAATCTCAAGAATATTTTGGATTAAATTCTGAAGATGAGCTAATGGGTTTATTTTATATTGGAACTATTTCTAATAATGAAAAACTTGGTAATAGAGATAATATATCTGACAAAGTTACTTGGGTAAATGAATGATAATTTACTACATTTGTGCAACCAAATGTAATCTGTGACGTTATTTAAGATAGTTGAATAGATGACAATTTGTTCATATGTAGTAAAAATATCATTATGGGAAAAGCAGTAGAAATTACAGATGCTAACTTCGACGAAGTAGTATTAAAATCAGATAAGCCAGTTTTAGTAGACTTTTGGGCAACATGGTGTGGACCATGTTTAATGATGTCTCCAATTATTGAAGAATTGGCAACAGAATTAACAGATGCAGTAATCGGAAAGTTAGACGTTGATGCTAACCCGCAAGCAGCAGCTAAATTCGGTATCCGTTCTATTCCAACAATGTTGGTATTTAAAAACGGTGAAGCAGTAGACAAGCACATTGGTGCAGGTTCTAAAGCTGAAATCGCTGATAAAATCACAGCACAACTGTAATTAAATCACAGAAAAAAGGCCTAAACATTAATGTTTAGGCCTTTTTTTATGTAATTTTTTGGGTGTGCAAAATGTTGAATATTAATTTTTTATGATCTTACTTATTATTTTTTCAATTTTACATCACGATTCTTACTGAATAGATTAAAGAACAAACAACTTAGACTTAAAACGATTCTATCTTCTTTAATATATTTGGTTTTCGACATTGCTTAACAAATTAATCTAACTATGAAAACTAATTCTTTTTCGTTTACAGAAAACGAAGTGCAACTAATTATTGAGGTATTAGGTCAACGTCCCTTTTATGAAGTCTATGAATTAATTGGTAAAATCAACAAGCAATTAATTCAGCCGGAAAAAGATTGTAACTGTTCAAAAAAATCCAAAAATCACAAGTAAACTACTCTCATGTTATATCATCCTCAGATTACTCAAGAGGATGTCATTAAGAACATTTCAAATCCATACCATTGCTTTAAAGAAGCCATTGATAGTCTTAAAAACTTAACTACTCAATGGAATAACTACGAGCTACATGATACAGGAATAACCTTAATAGAAGGTATGTCAGCGTTATTCTCTGACTTAATTATTCGTTCTAATGCATCTTTTTGGGACTCTCTAATTTCAGAAGATAATAGTTCTGTTATATACCCTAAACACTATTTTAAAAATCTATCCTCTTTTTCTGTTGAAAATTTACAGAGGTTGATGCTTAATGATCTACAAGCTATTGATAAATTATTTTTCTTACCTCTTAAGAAAGAGAACCACTTTATTAATGGCTGGTTTGATGTATACATTTTACCTTTCTATAATGATACAGCAATTGAAAAAGAGGTCATCATTAAATACCAAGAATATCGAAACCTCTCTGAAAGAATAAATCAAATTCAATTTATTAAGGAATCTGATGTAACAGTTGATCTGACCATATATCTAAATGATACATTTCAACTAGAATATATTAGCGAAGAATTTGGAAAGCGTTTATATCAATTCATTTATAAAACAAAACAGATAAATGATTACCCAAATTTTATTCAAATGACAAAAGGGTATGATATAAATGAATTAAAGACTTCTTTATTAAGTATTAAGGGGATAAATAATGTACACCTTGATGAGATTACAGTTAATAATCAAGTGATTGAGTTACTAAATGTCAAAACATATTTCCCAATTATTAAAAATGAAAACATCAGGATTCAGTTTATTAATTCCTTTAACGATAAACTCTTAGATTCATTTTCTTCTATTGATTTTTCTTTTAAGAAAGAGAAGAAAGAAGAGTTTATTCAAAGACCTCCTTTAAATTTTAATATTGATAAAAAGAATATAAAAGAGCTATTACCCTCGGTGTTATATGATAAGATAGTAGAGAATAAGGCCTTTGATGTACTGCTTCAAAGTTTTCAAAAAGTATATGATGATCAGATTAATCATTTATTAAGCTTATCAGATTATTTTTCATATCAAACATCAAATTATTGGATTGATACTTTTGAAGAGACGAATGATCAACTCAACTTTTACCTTTCTTTGTATAATATCTTTTTAGAAGATAGATTAATTGAAGATGATTTTTTTTATCAATCAAACCAGGAAAAACAGCATAAAATACTATCCTTTAAAAGAAGAGTTTTAAAAGACCTTTCTCAATATATCTTGGATAGGTGTAGAGGTGAAAATATTTTTTTAGGAGATTCAAACGTTCCTTTATTAAAACAATTAGGTAGTCGTTTAGGCATACAATCTCTGGTGTCTGATACTTTTGTTTCCACATTTGAAAGTGAAAGGATCGAAATAATACCGCATTTATTACCAATTGATACTGAGGTATCAGAATGGGTTGGACCAAGTTCAAATAATTCATTCCCTGATTCATGTTCAGTAATAATTGATGAAGTCTTACTTCATCAATTAAATGATCGCATTTCAATTTATTATCAGCAAGTAGATCAATGTTTTCAATTAGAACTAGAAGGTAAAGTTTTAGCAACAGTATCATCAGAAGATGAGGCGATCAGTTTGGGGCAGTCTTTTGAAAAGAAAATCGTTAATGAGCTCTCTTCATTAGAAGGAGGGTTTTTAATAGAACATCAAAATTTATTATCGTTATTTCATGAACCCAATTTTGGTTGGTACTTAACAGATTCGAATGCTAAACCAATCATGAAAAGTGATCAATATTTTAAGATAGAATCACTTAATTCGATAAAACATCTAATAGAGGAACATTTTAACTCAGAAGATAATTTTTATGTAACTCAAGATGAAAATCTGAATAATTGGATTTGTTTCAAAATACCATCTTCAAATATCACTTTTACCTCTTTAGAATCATGGAAAGAAGTTAGGAAAACTTATAAAATTAAGGAGCTATGGGTTGAGTATTTTCTAAACTACAGAGAAGTAAAAAAAATCGATGATAAAGTAATGGCATATCATCAAATAAATGGGTTTGAAGATCATTTGCCATTAGATTTTTTTGACCATAGGTTGTCATTAATTTTTCCCGCCTTTTTACCAAGATTTCAAAAAGAAAGTTTTAGAAACAAAATTGAGGGAGAGGTATCAAATATTAAAGGTGTTCATCAAAAAATAGATATCTATTATCTATCCTTACAAGAAATGATATTACTGGAAGATTTATTGAAAAAACTAAAAACACTCTTAAAAAGAGAACTTATAGAAATGCTTACTACTTCCGAAAAAGTTCTTTTAAATCAACTCAAAAACCGCTTAACGAATCTTTTAATACAATGGAACTTACTGCTTCAAAACAAATAACATATCATCATTATATTCAAGACTATATTTTAAAAAATCAGGAAGAATCTTTTCTATTTTTATACCCCAGTGAAATAGATATTCATTTGCATAATGAAAATTTAAAACTTACTCAAAAACAACAAGATGGAAAGGTGATTTACTTTATCCCTGATGTTGAAATTTTTGTAGATAGTAATAATCAAAATATAGAAGTAGAGAAACTGATTTCGGATGATACCATTCAATATCTTTTGTTTGTCAATTTTAAAAATATTAAATCTAAAAAGATTCAATCTATCTCTGGTGATCATATAAAAAAAATAGTGTATAGTACCTTAAATCAGGATTACACTACTTTAGTTTTAAAAGAGGATTATAAAGTTATTCAGATAAAAGAATATGCATATACTATTGAAGAGATTAATGACCGATTACAGCACTTGAGATTAGATGTGTCCCCTTCATTTATTTCTAAATTGTCGAAAGCATTATCTTTTTATGCTACTTATCAGATTAAATTTCTATTAGATTATATCTTTTATGAAAATAAACTGCCTCTTTTTTTAGAGATGCTTTTAGACAGTAATCAAAGAGATGATGTAATTGAAAAGGTATTGTATAAAGTCCTTTTTAATAACGATAAACACTATTGTATTGATTTAGTCACTAGGTTTTCTCAATGTTCTTTCAATGATTTTATACAAAAAGACAGTATTAATATATCAAATAATGAGGTATTAAAATTTATAGAGCAGATCCCATTCTATAAGTCTCTTTTTTCGATAATAAATAAGGATGACAATTATATTATTCTTTTAAATAATAAAGAAGTTTTCAAATACTCTGATGAAATACAAATCATTACAAAACAATACCAGAAATGTAATGATATGGCAAGAACAATTTTAAGGAATTATAATGAAATTCATCAACAAAAAATTGATAGTAAGTTATTTAAAGAGATTAAACAGTTTATTGAAAGTGATGTTTATCAGGCCTCTATTAAATGTTTTTTTCCGAAAGAGTGGTTTGTATTAGAAGAACATTATTACCTGGAAGTAAAGAAACAGGAGGCCTATAATAAAGCAGATAAACGAGTGGAAAAGAAATCATTGTGGTTACGTAGGTTTTTATTTTTTACAGGAATAATCGTACTATTTTATTCAATCGGATTGTTAGTGTTTTCATTTCAAAAGTCACTCATTGCAGAAAAAGAAAAGCTTAATGCAATAGAAGCTTTATCAATTGCTGAAGAACAAACACAAATAGCTCAAAATCAAAAGAACATAGCCAATAAAGAAAAAGAGAATGCTTTTAAAGCTCAGAAAACTGCTGAAAAAGCCACACAAATAGCTAAAATTCAAAAGCAGAATGCTTTAGTTGCTAAGAAGAATACAGAGAAAGCTTATCAAGAGGTAATTATTCAAAAGGAAATGGCAAATGCTGCTTTGTTAGTGGCGAAAGAAGAACAGAGAAAAACATTAAAAGCGAATCGAGAAAACGAAAGACTTCAGAATTTATCTACGTCAAAAGCTTTAGCATTTGCAGCCCATAATGTTACAGATGATACAATTAGTTTATCTCTAGCTTTACATGCAGTAAAAGGGTATTTAAATAATGGAGGAGAAAACCAAGATGCCTCTTATTATAGTACGCTTTTGAAATCTTTAGAAAGAAATGAAGGTAAGCATTATAATGTCATTGGACATCAGGAAAACAGTATTAGAAAGTTACTTCAAGTAGATAATGATGTACTAATGATTGATGGAGTAGGGAATGTTTTTTCATTAATAAATGATGAAAAGTTATTTGCTTTAAATCAGATTATAAATGAAGCTAAATTTATTCAGGGCAATATCGTATTAATAGATCATCGAGGTAATTTATCAGTATATGATAAAGATTTTAATATGATAGCAAATGACTTTGATAAGATAAAGTTTATACCACTAATTATTGAAGGTGATCATCAGATATTTTTATCAGATGAAAATTCTACAATTTATAGTTTTGATTTTAAACAATTGAATAAATTAGGGAGTATAGATGGGTTTGGTAAAGTTACTGATATGCTTTCTTATGATAAGTTTTTGTTAGTGAGCACAGATAAAGGTTCTTTGATAAAATACTCAGACTCATTGCAGGTAATTACAAAATTTTCAACTTCTATATCATGTTTAAATAGAATCAATAATTATTTATTGATAGGTTTTGAGAACGGAGCAATACAATCTTTTGATCCAAATGATAATTACTCTTTCATAAAAGAATTTCATCAGCATGGTTCTCGTATTAAAGAGCTTATCGCTATCAATAATGAGATGTTTATAAGCTTGAGTTTTGATGGGACTTGTAAAATATGGGCTTTGGATAAAGCTCAAAATGATCCAATTGCTTTAGTGGGGCATAATCATTGGGTTTTGACGGCTACAATTCTTGAAGATAAGTTATTGACTGCAGCAATGAATGGAGAAATTCGGACTTGGGAACTTCATCTAAAAAATCTTTTGAATACAGTATCAGAAAATAAGGTGGAAGCTTTATCTCATGAGCAGTGGAATAGATACGTAGGAGAGGAGTATGATTTTCATTCCACATTTAACCTTCAGTAAATACTATATAACATAAAAAAAGGCAGTGAATATTCACTGCCTTTCCTATTTTATTCCATTGTATGAAATACATTTTGTACATCATCATCGTCTTCTAATTTCTCTAGTAACTTGTCTACTTCCTCTTCTTGTTCTGGAGTAAGTTTTTTAGTTACTGTAGGAATTCGGTCTAATCCTGATTTTACAATTTCGTGTCCAGCTTCTTCTAAAGATTTTTGTAAAGAACCAAAACTTGAGAATTCTCCATAAATCATAATTGTATCGTCTTCATCGTCAACGAAAACTTCTTCAGCACCAAAGTCAATTAGTTCTAGTTCTAATTCTTCCTCATCAATTTCCCCTTTAGCAATTTTAAAGTGGCATTTGTGATCGAACATAAACTCTACAGAACCAGAAGTACCTAAACTACCGTTACATTTGTTGAAATAACTACGAACATTAGCTACAGTTCTGTTATTATTATCAGTAGCCGTTTCAACTAATATTGCAATACCATGAGGTGCATATCCTTCAAAAAGCTTTTCATCATAATTTGATGTATCTTTATCATGTGCACGTTTGATGGCTCTATCAATATTATCTTTAGGCATATTTTCTGCCTTACAGTTTTGTAAAACTGCACGTAATCTTGAGTTTGAATCAGGATCAGAAGAACCACCTTCTTTAATAGCAATAACAATATCTTTACCCAAACGAGTAAATGTTTTTGCCATGTGAGCCCAACGTTTTAATTTTCTGCCTTTTCTAAATTCAAATGCTCTTCCCATTGTAATTATATTTATATAAGATCATTTAGTTAGCTTCCTGTAAAGAAAACTCACTAATTAATTGTTCGATAACTCTTGGAAAATAAAAATGTTCCAATTTTAATACTTTAGCAGCCACTTCTTCAGGAGAATCAGTAGCTTCAATTGCCGTAGTTGCTTGTAATATATATTGACCTTCGTCGTATTCTTGGTTACAATAGTGAATTGTAATACCAGAAACAGATTCTTTATTTTTAACCACCGCTTTATGTACATTTATTCCATACATACCTTTACCACCATAATTAGGAAGTAAAGCTGGGTGAATATTTACTACTTTTTGATCGAAATAATTTAAAATGTTTTTATCGATAAGTAATAAGAAACCTGCAAGAATAATGAAGTTAACGTCTTCTTTTTTTAAAAAATCAAGAACAGTACCATCAGAAAAAGCAGATTTAGAAAAGTAGTGTCCATCAACATTTAGTTGTTTGGCTTTTTCTAAAACACCAGCTTCTTTTCTATTGGCTAATACAACAAATTCAATATCAGATCTTTGATCAAAATGTTGAATTATTTTTAACGCATTGGAACCTGTTCCCGAAGCAAAAATTGCAATTTTTATCATTGTAATATTAAGTTTATGCAAAGATAAAACCTTAGTGATTACTTACAAATCAATATAATTATATTAAAAAATGAGAACCAAATTAAATTTGATTCTCATTTCTCGTAAATAGACTATTTTCTATAATTAGATGATTTATTTAAGAGCAGATACTCCTAAAGATGCAGCTCCAATGATACCTGCATTATTACCTAATGTAGCTAATTTGATATCTAATTTATCAGTATAGTAATTTGGTAAGAACTCATTTATAACAGAGTACATGTTGCCTTTTAAGTAATCAAAGGTTTCTGATACACCACCTCCAATTAGGATAGTTTTAATATCAAGTACTCTTACAAGAGAAACAATTAACTCTCCAACGGATTTCCCCATTTCTTCAAATACTTTTAAAGCTAATTCGTCACCATCATGTGCTAATGTAGCAACCATCTTAGCGTCAAATTCATCAGGAAGGTTTGTGGATAGAATACCTTCTTCTTTATACTTTTGAGCCATTTCTATAATACCAGCTTTACCGATATTTTCTTCAATGGTTTTACCAGTAGATGACATGATGTGACCAATTTCTAGTCCATTACCATCACCTCCTTTAAAAATTTCGCCATCGATAACACAACCACCGCCAACACCAGTTCCTAATGTGATGAAAATATAAGTGTCAGGTAGTTCTTCACCTCCAAATTCTAACTCTCCTAAAGCAGCAGCATTAGCATCGTTATCCATGACAATAGGAAGATCTGGAAAATCTTCTTTTAAAATTGACACAAGAGGCTTATTTGAAAGTCCATTTACATTAGGTAAATCTAGTGTAGAAGAACCATCAGATGAGATAGTACCAGGGATACCAATTCCTACAGATTGAATATCTGGGAATTTTTGTAACCTTTTTGCAAGCAACTTAGAGAATTTGGCACAAAAATCGCCACCTTCTGATACAGATACCGTGGGATACTTTTTTTTCTTGATAATATTACCATTGGTGTCAACAACACCAAATTTCACATTTGTACCACCGATATCTACTCCTAAATATTGTTTCATATGTTACCTAAGATTGGGTTAAATATATTTCTTTTATAATTTTACTAAATCATTTTCTTTTTTTGATATAAAACAGAAGTATTTTTTAATTATTTGACGATTATTACTTTTTTATCTTTGAAATGAATCAAAATAGCTGTGCTAAATATATAATTCTAGTTTTCATCCTCGGGATGATGTTGCCTTTAAAGCTTTTTGCTCAAAAGGGACCTCATACTTTTGATTTATCGAATAAGGTAACTTCGGACGTGGAACGATTGTTCGAACAAAGTAATTTAGATAGTATCAAGAAGACTTTAGATATATACCAGCTTTTGATAACTGAAAAATCGAAAGTAGAAGATCAACATTGGTTAAATATTCAATATACTCATTACTTTAGATTAGAGGGTATGTTAGATTCTGCTGAGTATTATGGTAAAAAGGCCTATACAATTGCAGAAGATAGCTATAATCTTCAATTGTTAGCAGAATCAAATATTCATCTAGCTCGAATTTATTTAGGACAAAATAAATTGGTTTCTGCTTTAAATCTTTTAAAAGTGGCTTTAAAGATTGTGAGTGAGTATGATGATGTAGTTAAGAAGGGTTCGATATTAATTGATATTGGAGAAATCAATATGCAATTCAAAAAGTATGTAACAGCTTACAATAATTTTGATCAGCTTAAAAAGCTTAAAGATAAAAAGAATAGCCATCAAATAAATTATTTAAAAAGTTTAGCTCTACTAAATAAAGGGAAGATTCATGTTGAGTTGCAAGAGTATAATGAGCTAAGAAAAATAATACAAACAATTGATAGGGAAGGGTTTGTTACTCCAGAAAATGATTTCGAAGGATACATTCAATTATTATTGCTCAAAGGTGAACTAGCGATAGCTTTAAAAGACATGAAGTTGGCCAAGAAAATCTTACTTCATGCGGTTAAGGAAGCGAATAAAAAAGAAATATTATATGCTAAGTTAAATGCTTATACAGACCTTGGGAATTATTATCAAAAAGAGAATTCTTATGAAAAGGCATATGAAGCCTATGAAAAAGCATACATTATTAGTAAACAAATTAAGCACCTTGAAAGGGAATATATCATTTCAATAAAACTTGCACATACTTTAAAATACATCAATAAAGATCAATCTATTTATTTTTATAATAAGAGTTTGGTACTATCTGATAGCTTATTTAATAGGGAAAAACTAGAAGCTGTAGTTGATATGCAAACTTTTTATGAGGTTGAAACTCAAAAAAATGAAAATGTAAAACTAGAAGAATTAGAGTTTAGTCAAACATTAAAACTTCAGCAAAGGACACAAGTATTATACTTCGCGGTAGCTATTCTATTTTTATTACTGATTTTTATATACGTTACTTTTCTTACTCAAAAGAAAACGAAGAAACTTAATAACCAACTTTCTCTTTCTAATAACCAATTGGAAATCACGAAGATTGAGATGGAGTCAATGAATAAAGAATTGATTGCTAAAAATGATATTCTTAGAGATACTTTAGCCCATTCAAAAGAGCAAGGTAAACAACTCAATTATCAAAATAATAAGATAAATAGTAGCATTAAGAGTGCTCATTTGATTCAAAAATCGATTTTAACCTCTTCTCAGAGAATTGAAAAGGCGTTCCCAGAAAATTTTATATTTAACCAGCCTAAAGATATAATCAGTGGAGATTTTTACTGGTTTGTGGAAATAGAAGGATGGAAAATTTATGCTTGTGTGGATTGTACTGGTCATGGAGTTCCTGGAGCTCTGATGTCTATGATGGGTAATAGTCTATTGTATGAAATTGTAAGAGGTCGAAAAATTGTTGAGCCTTCAAAAATTCTAGAGGAGTTGAATAACTTAGTTGTTCATAATCTTCAACAAGAAGATAACGACAATAACGATGGAATGGATATGAGTGTAATCGCCATCAAAGAAAATGATTTGTTTTTTGCAGGTGCTAAAAATCCAATTTACGTTGTTAGAGATCAAAAATTAACAAAGTTAAAAGGGACACGTAAAACGATAGGTGGACAGCTTAATAATGTATATGAACAATATCATTGGAGATTACAGCCAAATGATATGGTTTATTTAACTACTGACGGCTATCAAGATCAGTTCGGTGGTGCTAAAGCGAAGAAATTTATGGTCGGGCAATTAAGGCAACTCTTTGAAGAGATAGCTTCTTACCCTACAGATAAACAAAAGAAGATACTTTCAGGAACAATTAATGACTGGATGCATGAGGGGAAATGGGAACAAGTTGATGATATGTTAATCTTAGGAATAAGGTTCTAAAAAAAGAGCGTTGAATTAATTCAACGCTCTTTTTTTTAAATGTCTAAAACTAAAGTAGGAGGTCTGCCAATAACCGCTTTATTACCTTTAATGACGATAGGTCTTTCAATCAACTTAGGATTTTCAGTCATAGCTTGAATCCATTCATCATCTGTAAGCTCTTTACCTTTGAAATTCTCTTTATAGATAGTTTCTGTTTTTCGAATCAATTGAAATGGAGCAACACCTAGCTGTTGAATTACATTTCTTATTTCATCAAAAGAAGGAGTGTCTTTTAAGTATTCTCTAATTTCGATAGAATCACTAGTATTATCTTGAAGTAATTTTAATGACTCTCTACTTTTTGAACACCTTGGATTATGCCAAATTTTTATCATGAGTAACTGTAGATTATTAAAAAACGAAGTTAAGAATTCTACTAGTTTATTAATAATTTGATTGTAAAAAGAAGGTTAGCCGTCATAGATTAAACTAATTCAAATTCCTTCTCAAATCTGCTATAATCAATACGCATTGGTTTATTATGTTCATTTAACGCAACAAATATAAATACGCTTTCCATCACTTTTTCTCTGCTATCAGAATACATGTCCTCTGAATACATTTCAAGAATCACTCTTAATTTTAATGGATCTGCCTTCTCTATTTTACCAATTACTTCAACGATACTATTAGGGTGAATCGATTTTAGAAACTTAATGTCTTCTGTTTTTACAGTAAACATTTTTTGTCTGGTGAATCTTGTAGCTGTGATATATGCAACTTCATCCATCCATTTCATTGCTTCTCCACCAAATAAAGTATTGTTTGCATTTAATGTATTCGGGAATATTGCCCTACATTGTCTTGTAATTGTTTTTCTTATTCTATCTTCCATAGCATCTACATTCAATATAAATCGAAATATACGATCATAATTTTTGAACATGATTTCTGAAGTGAATAATCATTCACATAATTACGATTTCAAAAAATCATTAATGGAGATCTAGGAGCGTTAGATAATTAGTTTTAGTGAGTCAGTAAATAATAAAGGCCGATAAATTTTAGTTTACCGGCCTTTAAAAAATCTTATTGATTATATATATCAATTAAGCGTCTTGCACCGGTGAGGGCAGGGACTTTATTTTGTATAACTTGATTTTCTAATGTATCAAGTTGAGATGCTACATCAGTATTATTATAGAAAGCTCTTTTTAAATAGCTCTCAATAGTTTCATGCATCCAGTGAAGGTTTTGTTCCTGACGTCTAGAAAAGAAATATCCTTTCTCATTCATTTCTTTTTGATACTGTATGATATTATCAAGAATCTTATCTAAACCATCTTTATTTACAGAAGAACACGTCATTACTTTTGGCGACCAACCTGTTTCTGATGGAGGAAATAAATGAAGCGCATTTTGGTATTCCACACGAGCCAATTGTCCTCTTTTTACATTATCGCCATCCACTTTTGTAATTGCGATTGCATCAGCCATCTCCATAATTCCTCTTTTAATGCCCTGAAGTTCATCACCTGCACCTGCTAACATTAAAAGTAAGAAGAAGTCTACCATGCCTTTAACCGTTGTTTCAGATTGACCAACACCAACTGTTTCAATTAATATCACTTCAAAACCTGCAGCTTCACAGAGCAACATAGTTTCTCTTGTTTTATAATTCACACCTCCTAAAGCACTACCTGCTGCAGAAGGTCTAACATAAGCGTAGGGGTCATTAGATAATTCTTCCATTCGGGTTTTATCACCTAATATACTACCTCCCGAAATTTGAGAACTAGGGTCAATTGTTAAAACAGCTAATTTTTTTTCTTGTGAAGTGATATACTTACCAAATGATTCAATGAAAGTACTTTTTCCAACACCTGGCACACCAGTTATTCCTACTCTTAAACTTTTACCAGTATAAGGAAGAATTTTTTCTAAAACTTCTTCTGCAAGAAGAATATCATTTTCAAGTTTACTTTCAATTATTGTGATCGCTCTACTTAAGATTATTCTATCACCATTGATAATACCATTAGCATATTCTTCAGCAGATAATCTCTTTCTTCTTTTATATTTCATGTCTATTTTTTTTGAAACGGGTATCGCGAACTATCAATGTAAAACTAATAATTCTTTTTTCGATTCAATACAATTAGATTAATAATTTTATTCATTAGGATATCGTAACAAACAAATTTGAGTTATACAACAATAACAAATTTTAGAAAAAATTATAAAAGATGATAAATGTGTTCGTTTTAAAGTTCAGTAATTCAGTTAATTAGAAGTGCTGTGATAATTTTAGTTATCAAATGAGTCGCTATTATATGATAATACTTTATGCTTTTGATGATGAATGTTACTGATTTTAACTCCTTCAATTGTCAATTTTACGATACAGAAAATAATACAACAGGTATTGCGAACAACAATATTAAACCACTAAAAAAAATAAGAAAATGAATATTTCACATATTGAACATATCGGTGTAGCTGTAGAAAATCTAGAAGAATCTATCAAATATTATGAAGAAGTTTTAGGCTTAAAATGCTATGCTATTGAAGAAGTAGAAGAACAAAAAGTGAAAACTGCTTTCTTTAAAGTAGGTGACACTAAAATCGAACTTTTAGAGTCTACTTCAGAAGATGGTCCAATTGGGAAATTCATAGCTAAGAAAGGTCCAGGAATGCACCACATGGCATTTGCAGTTAAAGGTATCGAAGAGAATCTTAAGGATGCAGAGGAAAAAGGAGTACGCTTATTAGATAAAACGCCAAGAAAAGGGGCTGAAGGTCTAGATATCGCATTTTTACATCCTAAATCTACTCATGGTGTTCTTACTGAACTTTGTGAGAAAAAGTAGTAATACCTTATTAACCTTGCCAAGATAAAATTAACAGCGCGAAAGCTTTTATAATTATCTACTGAGATTGTTACAAGAATAATCTTGTAACAATCTCATTTACTATCAAATTAACTCAATAAGCCTTTTACCATAACAACCTTAAAACAAACACATTAAAAGAAATTACTAACTGTGAGGCAACAAGAAATAATGTGATGGTAACTAAATTAACAAAAGGTATTATCAAGTATTAAATACTGTTGTTTTAAAGTTTAGAAATAAAGAAAACAAAATAGTAACACTTATAAATATGATCGGCCTGATTCGATCATGTTTGACAAAAGCCCTTTGGGCACAAATTTATGGGTACAAACAGAGACAAGATTAGAGAACTTGTAGAGAAACGTTCTCAAGCACGCCTCGGTGGTGGTGAAAAAAGAATTGAAAAACAACACGACCAAGGTAAGTTAACAGCTAGAGAAAGAATTAACTTGTTATTAGACGATGGTAGTTTCGAAGAATATGATATGTTCGTAACTCACCGTACAAAGTCATTTGGTTTAGATAAACAACAATACTTATCAGATGGTGTAGTTACCGGACATGGTACTATAGATGGTAGAGTTGTTTATGTATTTGCTCAAGACTTTACAGTATTCGGTGGTTCACTATCTGAAACATTTGCACAAAAGATCTGTAAAGTAATGGATCAAGCAATGAAGGTAGGAGCTCCTGTTATTGGTCTTAATGATTCAGGTGGTGCACGTATTCAAGAAGGTGTAAGATCATTAGCTGGTTACGCTGAGATCTTCCAAAGAAATATTATGGCATCTGGAGTTGTTCCTCAAATCTCTGCAATTCTTGGACCTTGTGCTGGTGGTGCTGTTTATTCTCCTGCATTAACTGACTTTATTTTAATGACTGACCAAACATCTTATATGTTTGTAACTGGTCCTAAAGTAGTTAAATCTGTAACAGGAGAGGTGATTACTACTGAAGATTTAGGTGGTGCAAATATGCATGCTTCTAAATCTGGTGTGGCACATATGATGACAGAAAATGACGAAGAAACATTATTGTTAATTCGTAAATTGATCAGTTATATGCCATCAAACAATCTTGAAGATCCTCCGATTATTCCTTGTAGTGATCCTCATGATAGATTAGATGATTTAATGAATGAAATTATTCCTGACGATCCGAATAAGCCATATGATATGCACGACGTCATTCATTCAGTTGCAGATAATAATGAATTCTTAGAAACGCATAGATCTTATGCGAAAAATATTATTACTGGTTTTGCAAGATTTAACGGTAGACCAGCAGGTATCGTAGCTAACAACCCAAGTTACCTAGCAGGTGTACTTGATATTGAAGCTTCTAAAAAAGCAGCACGTTTTGTAAGATTCTGTGATGCATTTAATATTCCAATTGTTACTCTTGTAGATGTTCCTGGTTTCCTTCCTGGTTCAGGTCAAGAATATGGCGGTATTATCCTTCATGGTGCTAAGTTGTTATTTGCTTATGGTGAAGCAACAGTTCCAAAGGTGACAATTACTTTAAGAAAGTCTTATGGTGGTGCTCATGATGTAATGAGTTCAAAACAATTAAGAGGTGACCTTAACTATGCATGGCCAACTGCAGAGATCGCAGTAATGGGTGCTAAAGGAGCGGTAGAAGTATTAGAAGGTAGAGCAATTCGTAAAATCGAAGATTCCAACGAAAGAGAGAAATTTATCCACGACAAAGAGGATGAATACACTGAGAAGTTTGCTAACCCTTACCAAGCAGCGAAATACGGATTTATTGATGATGTAATTGAGCCAAGAAATACTCGTTTTAGACTTTGTAGAGGTTTAGAGGTATTGGCTACTAAGAAAGAAATAAATCCTCCTAAGAAACACTCAAATATACCATTGTAAGAAAGTTATGGAAAATCAAACACTTCAAGTACAATTATCTGAGGGTCTAGTAGTAACCATAGTAGGTTTACTTTTGGTATTCCTTACTTTGGCTATACTATTCTTGTTCTTTAACTATGCGATGCCTGTTATTCGTAAGAATATTGATGCTAAAAAGCATCAAAAAGCAGTAGAGGTAGCACCAGTTAAACAAAAAGAAAGTGATACAACTGGAGAAGTAAATGCTGTAATTGCAGCAGCTATCCACCACTATTTGGAAGAAGCTCATGATGATGAAAACACCATCTTGACTATTCAAAAAGTGAAAAAGGCTTACTCTCCATGGTCATCAAAAATTTATACCGTTCATGGTGGAATGCTTCACCGTTAATCAGTCAAAAAAATGAAAAAATATAAATTCAATGTGAATGGTAATAATTATGCTGTTCATATCAAAAATGTAGAAGGACAAGCTATTGAATTAGAAGTTAATGGCACTCCTTATACAGTGGAAATGGAAAGAGAGATAAAATCCTCTAAAACTCCTAAATTGGTAAGATCGTCGGCTCCTAGAACTTCTGCACCTAAAGCAATTACTAGATCAGCTAAGAAAACCAATGTAGTAGCTCCATTACCAGGAACTATTGTTTCATTAAAAGTTGCGGCAGGTGATAAAGTAACTCAAGGTGACTTGTTAATGACCATGGAAGCCATGAAAATGGAAAACAATGTATTAGCAGAAGCTGACGGTGTAGTTGGTACTGTAAAAGTATCAGAAGGTCAGTCTGTACTACAAGGAGAGGTTCTTGTAGAGATGGAATAGACTTCTCTATAATGAAATAAAATAAAGAGAAACTAATGAAGCGTATATTTATCATATTTGGATCAATTGCTACTATATTAGTAGCATGGGCTACAGCAACTGCAAGCGTAGTTTCTAGCCACACTATTGGTTCAATCACCAACCAAGCAGCAGCTACTTCTTCTCCAGGTCTTAGTACTATGGCAATAGAAGGATTGAGCAATTTCATCTCTATGACAGGATTTGCGAATGCTACTGTACCTAATCTTATTATGATTGGCGTCGGCTTATTCTTTATATTTTTAGCAATTAAATATGATTATGAGCCACTATTGTTAATTCCAATTGGGGCAGGGGTGATTATTGGTAATATACCCTTCGTGGCAGGAAATCAAATAGGAATCTATGAAGAAGGTTCTGTCTTAAGTTATCTTTATTTTGGTGTTCAAAAAGGTATATATCCACCTTTAATATTCTTAGGTATCGGTGCAATGACTGACTTTTCGTCATTAATTGCCAATCCGAAGCTAATGTTATTAGGTGCAGCGGCTCAAGTAGGTGTTTTTCTAACATTCATTGGAGCAATTGCATTAGGATTTGATTTAAAAGAAGCAGCATCAATTGGTATTATTGGTGGAGCAGATGGCCCTACCGCCATATTCTTATCATCTAAAGAAGCTCCACATTTATTAGGTGCAATTGCAATTGCTGCTTATTCTTATATGGCTTTAGTTCCAGTAATTCAACCGCCTATCATGCGATTAATGACTACGGTTGAAGAGAGAAAAATTAAAATGAAACCTCCAAGAACGGTGACTAAGACAGAGAAAATCTTATTCCCAATTATTGGATTGATCATTACTACATTTATCTCGCCAAGTGCTTTGCCATTATTAGGGATGTTATTCTTTGGTAACTTACTTAAAGAATCAGGTCATACAGAGAGATTAGCAAATACAGCACGTACTTCTATGATTGATATTGTTACAATATTATTAGGGGTTACAGTGGGTGCTTCTACTCAAGCAAGTGAATTTATTACTTTAAATAGTATGAAAATCTTTGCTTTAGGTGCAGTGTCATTTGCTATAGCAACATTCTCTGGATTAGCTTTCGCTAAGTTTATGAACTTATTCTTAAAGGGAGACGAAAAATTAAATCCACTTATTGGAGCAGCAGGGGTTTCTGCAGTTCCGGATTCTGCTAGAGTAGTACAGCAAGAAGGGTTAAAATCAGATGCATCAAATCACTTACTGATGCATGCCATGGCACCAAACGTTTCAGGTGTTATTGGTTCTGCAGTTGCAGCTGGTATCTTAATGAGTTTTTTAACCTACTTCTCATCACTTTAGTAGAGTGAAATGAAAATATAAAATATGTGCCGTATTTGAAATCTATTTATGGCACATATTACCCTGCATTTATTTATCGACAATTAAAAAATTCTATTAGTTAATTGTAGTGTTATTTAATAAATGAAATAATAATGATTCGTTAAATAAAGTTTTAACCCTTCATTATCTAATAGTAAATAATCAAAAATAATATAAAAATGGCCAACAAGTTATTTTCAGACTTCGAGCCGATCAGTAAGGAAACTTGGAAAGAAAAAGTTATTACTGATCTTAAGGGTGCTGACTTCGACCGTAAGCTCGTTTGGAAAACGGAAAACGGAATGCAAATTCAGCCGTATTTCAACCCAGAAGATAGACCTGAAGTTAATACATCCTTAGAGAGCTTAAAAAATATTTTACCTTCTTCTGATAAAGAAGGACTTAACTGGTTGAGTTTACAAAATGTTGTAGGCGAGACAAGTGAAGAAGCAAATAAAAATGCACTTTTCTTATTAGAAAGAGGCGTTGAAGGACTAATTTTCAATGTAGGTAACATTAAAGACTTTGATTTAGAAGTTACTTTAAAAGGTATCAGCATTGAAATGGTTTCTATTGGTTTCGAAAACGTTACTCACCCTAGAACATTAGTTAAGGATTATGTAGGATATCTTCATATTCATGGAGTATCATTAGATAAAGCTAAAGGTTTTGTGAATTTTGATCCAATTTCTAATTGGTCAACTACAGGTTCTTTAGATGCTGAAGGGTTTCAACGTTTAGCAAGATTAATTTCTTATACATCAGAAATGCCTGATTTTAAAGTATTATGTATCAATTCACTTCCTTTTGTGAACTCTGGTGCTAACCATACTCAAGAAATGGCTTTTGCTCTAAACGTTCTAGTGGAATACATTAGTCAGTTAGCAAAATTTGATGTAACACCTGAAAATGTTTTATCTAATGTTTTATTCCAAGCAGCAGTAGCGGGAGATTACTTCCATGAAATTGCCAAATTTAGAGCATTAAGATTATTAGCAATTGAAGTGGCTAAATTATATGATGCAAACTTTGATGAGAAATCTATCGTCATCGTTGGTAATTCATCATTATGGTCTAAATCACTTTATGATCCAAATGTAAACATGCTTCGTAATACAACAGAAGCGATGTCTGCTGTATTGGGTGGTGTAAATGCAATTAATATTGAAGCACACAATGCTTCATATGAAAAACCAACTACTCAATCTCAACGTGTAGCTCTTAATATTTCTCATATCATGAGAGAAGAAGCTTACCTTGGTAAAGTAGCAGACCCATCATCTGGTTCATTCTATCTTGACTCTCTAACAGAAATGTTAATGGATTCAGGTTTGAAATTATTCCAAACAATTGAAGCTGAAGATGGCTTTATTGCTAATTTCAAAGCAGGAAATATCCAGTCTTTAATTGGTAAAACTCGTGACCAAAAAGAGAAATTAATCTCTCAACGTCGTAGTGTTTATGTGGGTACAAACCGTTATCCAAACCAGAACGAAGAGGTTAACCCTGATAATGTTATTATTCCTCATGATCAGTTGGCAGATGTAGAACTTTTACACCCACAAAGAGCTACTCTTCAATTTGAGCAATTGAGATTAAGAACTGAAAAATTTGTAAAAGACGGTGGTCATCGTCCTAAAGTATTCAATGCTTTGTTCGGTAATTTAGCAATGAGAAAAGCTCGTTCTACTTTTGCAATGGATTTCTTTGGTACAGCTGGATTCGTTTCAGTTGAGCAATTCTTTAATTCAGCAGATGAAGCAGTTGAAGCAGCAATCGCTACAGATGGTGATATTATAGTTATTTGTTCTTCAGATCCTGAATATGCTGAACATGTTGAAGCATTTGCTAAGAAGTTTAAATCTTCAGATGCTAAAAGCAAAAAACTAATTCTTGCAGGACATCCAGGCGAAAAAGAAGCAGATTATCTTGCTGCAGGGGTAGATGGTTTTGTTCATGTAAAAACAAACGCTATCCAAACTCTACAACAGTTCCAATCTGATTTAGAGATTGTTTAATTACATGGGTGACAAAAATTGAAGAAAATGAAACCAGATTTTTCAAAAATAGATCTAAATAATATCCAACTAACTTCACCAGAAAAGTTAGTGGAAGAACAAAATAAATGGATTACTGCTGAAGGTATTCCAGTTAAAAAAGGTTTTCAGGAAGAAGATTATTCTACTGCTGAACACCTAAATTTTGCAGCGGGTTTACCTCCTTTCTTAAGAGGTCCTTATTCTGCAATGTACGCTTTAAGACCTTGGACAATTCGTCAATATGCAGGTTTCTCTACAGCTGAAGAGTCAAATGCCTTCTATAAGAGAAACTTAGCAGCAGGTCAAAAAGGTTTATCTGTAGCATTTGATTTAGCAACGCACCGTGGGTATGATTCAGATCACCCAAGAGTAGTAGGTGATGTTGGTAAAGCAGGTGTTGCTATTGATTCTGTTGAAGATATGAAAGTTTTATTCAATGACATTCCATTGGATAAAATGTCAGTATCAATGACAATGAATGGTGCTGTAATTCCTGTATTGGCTTTCTACATTGTAGCGGCTGAAGAATCAGGTGTTTCAAAAGATAAATTAAGTGGTACAATCCAAAATGATATTCTTAAAGAATTCATGGTACGTAACACTTACATTTACCCACCAAAACCATCAATGAGAATCATTTCGGATATTTTCTCTTATACTTCTAAGAACATGCCGAAATATAACTCTATCTCTATTTCTGGTTACCACATGCAAGAAGCAGGGGCAACTGCAGATATTGAGTTAGCTTATACATTAGCAGATGGTTTAGAATATATTCGTGCAGGTATAGCTGCAGGTTTAGATATTGACGATTTCGCACCACGTTTATCGTTCTTCTGGGCAATTGGTATGAACCATTTCATGGAGATCGCTAAAATGCGTGCTGGACGTATGCTTTGGGCTAAGATTGTTAAACAATTCGGACCAAAGAATCCTAAATCAATGGCCTTGAGAACTCACTCTCAAACATCAGGTTGGTCATTATCAGAACAAGATCCATTCAATAACGTTGCAAGAACTGCAATCGAAGCAATGGGTGCTGCACTAGGTCATACTCAATCACTTCACACCAATGCATTGGATGAAGCAATTGCATTACCAACAGACTTCTCAGCTCGTATTGCTAGAAATACTCAGCTTTATATCCAAGATGAGACTAATGTTTGTAAGGTAATTGACCCATGGGCAGGTTCTCACTATGTAGAATACTTGACAAATGAAATCGCTCAAAAAGCTTGGAAACTTATCGAAGAAGTAGAAGAGCATGGCGGTATCGCTAAAGCGATTGAAAAAGGTATTCCTAAAATGCGTATTGAGGAAGCATCAGCAAGAAAACAAGCTAGAATTGACTCAGGTCAAGATACTATTGTTGGTGTAAATAAATACCTTGCTGATGAGAAAACTGAAATTGACGTTCTTGAAATCGATAACACAGCGGTAAGAGACGGTCAAATTGCAGGCTTAAAAGCATTAAGAGAAAATAGAGATCAAGCTAAATGTGAAGCAGCTTTATTAGCCATTGAAAAAGCAGCAGCAACAGGAGAGGGTAACCTTCTTGAGTTGGCTGTTGAAGCCGCTAAATGTAGAGCATCTCTTGGTGAAATTTCAGATGCTATGGAAAAAGATTTCGGTAGATACAAAGCAACAATCAGAAACATTTCTGGAGTTTACTCTCATGAGGTAGCTGGTGATAAAGCTTTTGCTGAAGCGAAAGATTTAGCGAATAAATTCGAGAAATTGGAGGGTAAACGTCCAAGAGTAATGATAGCAAAAATGGGACAAGATGGTCATGACCGTGGAGCAAAAGTTATTGCAACTTCATTTGCTGACATTGGTTTTGATGTTGATATGGGACCATTATTCCAAACACCTGAAGAAGTAGCAAGACAAGCTGCTGAGAATGATGTGGACTGTGTAGGTGCGTCATCATTAGCTGCAGGTCATAAAACACTTATCCCAAGTTTAATTGAAGAATTAAAACGTCTTGGAAGAGAGGATATTTTAGTGTTTGCTGGTGGTGTAATTCCAGAACAGGATTATCAGTTCTTATATGATAACGGTGTAGCCGCTATTTTTGGACCTGGCACAAGAGTTCCTTATTCAGCTAAAACTGTTCTTCAACTATTATTAGAAGAAGAACCAATTACAAAATAGATAATTAGTACAAAGATTACTCTAATTTTTGTACCTATTAGGGATGTCGCAAATTTTGTGGCATCCCTTTTTTTTATAAATTTGATGTCAATATTATAAACTATTTATCTCTTTAATCCCTAACTAAATATTTCTCTCAAAATGACTTTCAAATTTCATTCGATAAAACACCCCATGGCTGTGGCTTATTTTTTAATATTTATGAACTGTATAAGTTTGTATTTTCCACTCATGTATGGTTTAAATTTTTATACTTTAATTATGTTATTTATTATCATACTATTGTGTATATATTATTATTTAAATTATCAGAAAATTCATTGGGTAGAATATGTCATTGAAATGGATGAAAATACTATTTCAGTAAATGGTGAAGTACATAAGTTTAGTGACCTTGATTTATTTGAATTTAGAAAACAATCAATCATGTCAGGGGATAGGTCTCCATTATTTATAAAGTTCAGTAACTCAAAATTTTTATTTCATCCCCCCAAAAAATCAAAGTTAGTACAAGAAAACTATGATGATTTCTTGAATTCGTTTAAAGAAATAATAAAAAATAAAACACTATTAAATAAAGAAAAAGTCCTTTCTAAGTATGCTGTGATGGGATTTGGGGTATTTACTTTATGCTTTTTTGTTGTTATTATTTATATGACTGTAGCATATGGAAAACAAGTATTAAGAAATTTAATGCCTCCATTCTTTATTTGTGTATCAGTTTTTGGAAGCTTAGCAGGGATAAGAATGATACAATTACAAAACATGAAGACAGTTAGAAAAAAATAACTATTTAGGAATTTCATCATTCCATTAAAACAAAAAAGGGTTGATCATTCATGATCAACCCTTTTTATGTATTTTGTATATCTACAATGAAGCTTTGTAATTCCTTGGTGAAGGATAGGTATTAGCTGGATAAGTAGCATAATTGACCTTTACAACATCACCTTCTTTAATTTCAAACTCAGTTTGAGAATTCAAAATATTAGCAATTTTCTGATCTACATCTTCTTGCGTATTACCTCTAGAGTCAAAGTTAGGGTAACTTTCACCTTGAGAGGCGTAATCAGCGTCAGTCAATGTGTATTCATGTACGTGAGCATCCTCTGTAACAGTAAATGTGTAAACAGGAGAAATCTCCCAAGCATTATATTCTGATTTCCATTTTAATGCACTTACAGTATCTACAGTCCCTCTTATAGGACCAGTATAAAACTTATATGTAGCATTCATGATATCACCATCCGTTCCAAAAAACTTTTGGTTAATGATTTGAGCTAATCCACATGTGTCATCTTGAGGTAGATTTTGATCAGAAAAAGAACCAAACCTAACAACATTAGGATTACATGATAATTCATAATCACCCTCTAATAATTCATAATCAATTATAGTAGGGGCAACGCCATTTCCTATTTGATCTCTAATATCTTTTAAGGGGTCACAAGAAAATGCTCCAATTAAGACGAAAAGACCTAAAAATATACTTTTAAAATAGTTTTTCATTTTTGAAAAATGTTATCTCTAATTAGAATTGAACTTTTAATGATGTAGACCAAGTAGTACCTGCACCATAGAATACTTGTGCACTTTGGAAATCATGAGTTGCTCCATCAAATGCATCAGATACATATTCTACATTAAATACGTTATTTACTTTAGTAATAAATGTAGCATTAAAAGGTCCCATAGGGAATCTATAGCTACAGTTTAAATCAAATAAATTATAAGTAGGTACTTGCCAAGCATCAACACTACTTTCAGGACTATTTAATTGAGTTACATTGAAGTCAGCGTATAATCTATCATATAAATTCCAGTCAGCACCAATTTTTAAACCACCAATAATCATATAGTTAATACCTAAAGCTGCGGTTGTTTGTGCTGCATCTCCAACACGAATACCTTCTGCATAAACATCAACAGTACCAATCACTTGTTGTGTATCATCTAGGACAGGAACATCTAAAACGTTTTTATCCCATTTCCAATCACCAATAGATAACATACCAGTGATGTTTAATTTATCATTTGGTCTGATAACGAAATCTAACTCAATTCCTGAGTGAACCGCATCAATACCAGGAATGTTAGCTGAGTAAGATACAGATGAACCGTCAGGCCTTACTGAAGCTCTGTAGAATTTATCTTTCCATGTCGTATGGTATAAGTTAACGTTACCAGAGATTATTTTACTTCTATAACCATATCCTACTTCAAAACTCAAGGCTTTTTCATTTACAACACCTTCGTTAGTATTGTTGTTGAAAGTTGGCCAAACTGAATTAAAGAATGGTTGTCTTGAGAAATACCCTGCATTAGCAAATACATTGTGACGAGAATCAATATTATAGTTAGCACCACCTTTTACATTATATCCAAAATAATTTTGCCAATCAGTTGCTTGATTTTCTGGTCTATATTGGAAATAATCAATTCTTCTAAAAGATTGATTAGAGGCTGCTAAAGATACGAACCCTGATAATTTATCATCAGAATACTCTAATTGAGCATTAACACCTTGCCACCAAACATTACCATCATTATTGTATTGGATTTTATCACCAACTTTAACAGCTCTTCTCTCAGCGCCTACAGCACCAGGTTCAGCACCTCCTACAGATGGATCAAAATAGAATTGACCACCTAATAAGTCTTTAACTTCTCTGTAATGATTTCCTTCATAATATCTGATGTCAAGACCCGTTGTTAAAGTTAATTTATCAGATAATTGATTTGTTAAGGTAGATAAACCACCGTACCAAGAGTGATTGTTTACTGAATTTCTTAAGATAGTTTCAGAACCTTGTCTACCTCTTGCATCGTTTTCATCAACGATTCTATCAAAATCGATAAGACCGTCTTTTCTGTATGGATTACTGAATGAAGGAGAGAACTTATCTACACCTGCACTACCAGATCCACCACCTTGTCCGAATGAAGAATAAATAACAGTAGCTAAATCCATCTTATCATTGATATTCCAGAACCAATTCAATGAGATTTGAGGTTTATGGTAGTAATTTCTAGAAACGTGGTATTCTTGACCATTCTTGTAACCCCAGTCTCCATTGTACTTTAATCCTCTACCAGAAGCTTTGTATTCTGCTAGATTCATTTTATTTCTTCTTTGTCCGTGCCATTGCGGAGCACCAAAAGCAGTAAATGATAATTGATGAGAAGCATTGATTTGCTTAGAGATATTGGCAAAGTATGAATAACCAATGAATGATGTTCCATCAACAAAGCCATTACCTTCTGTTTTTGAACCAGAAAGAGTGACAGCCCAACCATTTTCAGTTTGACCTGTTGATGCAGTGAAACTTAATTTATTATAACCATTGTTACCAATAGCATACATCACGTTTCCTCCTTTTTTAACATCTGTTGTTTTTGTAAGGATATTGATAGTACCACCAACAGAAGGAACAGCTACTTTAGAAGCACCTAAACCACGTTGTACTTGCATACTACGAGTTACATCAGATAAACCAGCCCAGTTAGACCAATATACCGAACCATTCTCCATGTCGTTAACGGGTACACCATTAATCATTACTGCAATGTTTTCAGAAGAAAAACCTCTAAGGTTAATTCTTGAGTCACCATATCCACCACCTGATTTAGTGGCATAAACACCTGGAGTTGATTTTAGAATTTCAGGAAATTCTTGAGATCCTAATTTTTCTTCTAAAACTTCTGGTTTCAAAGTAGATACAGCAACTGGTGTTTTTCTGTCAACAGCAACTGATGCAATAATTTCTACTTCAGCTAAACCAATAGCATCTGATTCCATGAGTTGATCACCAAGATCAATTGTAGAACCATTTAAATCTACTTCCATTTCTATTGTTTGTAAACCAACAAATGAAATGTCTAAGGTCACCGTTCCTGTTTTTGATGTTTTTAAACTAAAGTTACCATCAAAATCAGTGGTCGTTCCTACAGTAGTGCCTTTGATTACAATTGAAGCACCAATTACAGGTTGGTTAACTTCTTTTTCAATGACGATACCTTTAATGATTGTGGTAGCTTCTTGTGCAAAAGTAGTGATTGAAAGGAGTACACTAAGAAGCAACAAAATTGTCTTTTTCATAAATTGAAATAAGATAAAAGAGTTATAATGAATAGATTATTTATTTACAAAAGTGTTAATGAATTCTTAATTAAAACTAATATAAAAAATAGGGTTGATTACTACTTTAAAATTGATACTTAATGTAAAATCTTCTTAAATACTTCTTTGTATAAATCAAATACAAATACGTAAAGTCCTATTTATTAAATGTTTATATGTTTCTGTGTTCGATATAGTCTTAAACTGACTTAATAATAAGAGTCCAAAACTTTAAATAACTTAAATAATCTTAGCGCAAAACTATTATCTTATAACAAAACAAAAAATTTCTTTTTGAAATGTTTTTGATAAAACAATGTAAGGTATTGGTATTCAGTGTAATAGTATAGGTTAACAAGATTAAATATACGCAACCTTAATATTGAATTAACATACCATATTAGTAAAAAGTCTATATAATAAAAACGCCCTCCTAAATTAATAGGAGGGCGTACCTGTATTCTTAAACTTTAAGACTTAATCTTTCGATTATTTTTTGTCTTTAAGTTGTTGTTTCAAGTTAGCTAAAGCATCTAAATCACCTAAAGAAGTTGTAGCTTCTTCGTTTGATCCAGCTTGAGCTTTACCACCTTTCTTAGGAGCAGCTTTCTTTACAGGAGCAGCAACCTCAGCATAAGTGTGTAAGTGAGAAAGTAAGATTCTCTTATCATCTTTCGAGAATTCTAAAACTTTGAAGTCTAATGACTCTCCAGTTTCAGGAGTAGAACCGTCTTCTTTCTTCAAGTTTTTCGCCATAGCGAAACCTTCGATACCGTAAGGAAGTTCGATTACTGCACCTTTATCAGATTTAGAGATGATAGTACCTTTATGCTCTGAATCAGGAGTAAATACAGTTTCGAAGTGTTCCCAAGGGTTCTCTTCAAGTTGCTTATGACCTAAAGCAAGACGACGCTCTTCTGGGTTGATTTCAAGAACGATAACTTCAAGTTTTTCGCCTTGTTTGATGAACTCAGATGGGTGCTTGATTTTCTTAGTCCAAGAAAGATCAGAAACGTGTACAAGACCGTCAATACCTTCTTCTAATTCTAAGAATAAACCAAAGTTAGTCAAGTTACGAACAACACCAGTGTGTTTAGTGCTTACTGCATACTTGTCTAATAAATCTTGCTTAGTCCAAGGGTCTTCAGTCAATTGCTTGATACCAAGTGACATCTTACGCTCTTCTCTGTCGATAGTTAACACTACAGCCTCGATTTCGTCACCAACTTTGATGAAGTCTTGAGGGTTACGTAAGTGCTGTGACCATGACATTTCAGATACGTGAATCAAACCTTCAACACCAGGCATGATTTCTAAGAACGCACCGTAGTCAGCAACGTTAACGATTTTACCTTTAACTTTAGCTCCAACTTCAACATCTTCACCAAGAGAATCCCAAGGATGAGAAGTAAGTTGTTTCATACCTAATGAGATACGTTTCTTGTCATCATCAAAGTCAAGTACAACAACGTTAACTTTTTGGTCAAGCTGCAATACTTCCTCTGGATGAGAAATACGACCCCAAGAGATGTCTGTAATGTGAAGAAGACCATCTACACCACCTAAATCGATGAATACACCGAAGTTTGTCATGTTTTTGATCACACCTTCCAAGATTTGACCTCTTTCTAGGTTGTTCAAGATGCGTTGTTTTTGCTCTTCCAAATCCTTCTCGATAAGGATCTTATGAGAAACAACAACGTTATCATTTGCGTGGTTGATTTTAACCACTTTCAATTCCATCTTCTTACCTACAAATACGTCGAAGTCACGGATAGGCTTCACATCAATTTGAGAACCTGGCAAGAATGCCTCGATTCCAAAGATATCAGTGATAAGACCACCTTTAGTTCTACGCTTGATAACACCTTCGATAACTTCGTCGTTATCCAAAGCACTTTGGATATTCTCCCAAGCACGAACGATTTTAGCTTTTCTTCTAGAAAGAACAAGTTGACCATGATTGTCTTCTTGTTGCTCAACAAATACCTCAACTTCATCACCTACTTTTAGGTCTGGAGTGTCACGGAATTCGTTTGAAGGAACCAATCCATCAGATTTGAAACCAATGTTCAAAACTACGTCACGATCAGTGATTGAAACTACGATAGCTTTTACAACCTCTTGTTCGTTCAGTTGGTTCAATGTACCTTCGTACATTTTTAACATTTCTTCTTTTTCAGCAGCTGTGTAACCGTCGCCGAATGCTGATTGAGAGTTCTCAAACTCTTCCCAGTTGAAGTCTTGTGATTGTTCTGACATAATAAATATGAGCACTTTTTACACTCTTACGCTAGTGCTGTCACATAAGAGATTTATGAATAATTTTATTTGATGAAATGATAACAGAGCTAGTACGTGTAATACATTTCATGATGATGTGCAGAGCTAGTACGTGCAAATCAGCGTGCAAAGATAGGAAATTTATTTTTACAAGAAAAGAATAGGGTGGCAATGCTTTGTTAAAGAGGGTGAATTTGGCTTTGAATATAAGAGTAAAGTGAAAAAAGAAGCCTACACTTAAAATGTAGGCTTCTTTTTAATATTTATAATTGAGATGATTCAGGTTCAAACCAATTTCCATCTCCATCAATAATTTGTATTAATTCATCTACTGCTTTTTCTGAAGGAACAGATCTTTTTACTACTTCCTGACCACGATAAAGGGTTATTTTACCTTTTCCTGATCCAACATAGCCATAGTCTGCATCAGCCATTTCTCCTGGGCCATTGACAATACAACCCATAATCCCAATTTTTAACCCTTTTAAATGATCAGTTCTTTTTCTAATCATTGCTGTTGTTTCTTGTAAATCGAACAAGGTACGTCCACAAGAAGGGCAGGAGATATACTCCGTTTTTGTCATCCTAGTTCTTGCCGCCTGAAGTATACCAAATGCTAAACGGTTACTAGTTGTAAGATGATCAATTAAATCTTTTTTATTTGATGCTCTTAATGGTTTTAAGAAAACACCATCACCAAGGCCATCAATTAGTAAACCACCAATGTCTGTCGAACTATACAATTGTAATTCATCAGCACTGACATCTTGATAGTCTCTTTCAATAATAACAGGAGTTTGAATTCCGGCTTGATATAATTTAAAGAAAAGACTTCTTAGTTCAGGCATGGCATGTTCATTAGATGAACGAATCCATAAAACGATCGATGAGTGATCTTTTATAGAAGATATGAACTCATCTGAGAAAGAATGAATATCACCTTGTATAAAATTAAGTGTAGGATGCTTTTTATTAGAATTTGAAAAACTTTCTACATGAAAAAGAGGAATTGTATTTGAGTCATTTTCCCAAATATCAGCATCTACAATGTTTTTCATACCATTGGGAGACATGAAAGGAAGAGGGCTTTGACCAGTGTAAATAAAATCAGCACCATGATCAGACATTCCCCATTTATCTGAAGCAGGTAAATAATGGTGACCAATTGATTTCAAGTCTGCCATTTGAATATCTTCTACTTGAGAAAAATCAGCAATAACTCTTGGGACATTATGGTCTCCAAAAGTATCAACTTCTATTGTTTTACGTCTCTCATATTTAAACGGATTTTTGGGACTGCTATCAATAGAAGTAGCGATTGTTGTAGCTTTTTCAGCTCTTTGATTATATCTATTGATTAGTGCAGCAGCAACAGGTGCTTCTGCTTCAGGTGCTTCAGTTAATGATACACGAACTGTATCGCCTAAACCATCTTCTAATAAAGTACCAATACCAACAGCTGATTTAACTCTACCATCTTCTCCATCACCAGCCTCAGTAACACCTAAATGTAAAGGGTAAGGCTTCAGACCTTCTTCCTCCATTTTTTGGACTAACAAACGATAGGCTTGTACCATCACTTGTGTGTTACTTGCTTTCATTGAAAGAACAATGTTATGATAATCTAAATCATCACAAATTCTTAAGAATTCCAGTGCAGATTCTACCATTCCTAATGGAGTATCACCATATCTACTTAGAATTCTATCTGATAATGAACCATGATTGGTACCAATTCTCATCGCAGTTCCATATTCTTTACAAATTTCGATCAATGGAACAAACTTCTCTCTTATTCTTTCTAATTCTGCATTATAAGCTTCATCATCATATTCAATGAAATCAAACTTCTTTTTATCTGCATAATTACCAGGATTAATTCTTACTTTTTCGATAAGTTTTGCAGCAACCTCTGCAGCATTGGGAGTAAAGTGTATATCTGCTACTAATGGAACATCATAACCTCTTTCTTTTAACCCATCTTTGATTGCTTTAAGGTTTTGAGCTTCTTTGATACTAGGAGCTGTAATTCTTACATATTCACATCCAGAATCTACCATTCGAATCACTTCTTCAATAGACCCTTCTGTATCCATAGTATCTACAGTGGTCATAGATTGTACCCTAATAGGGTTGTTACCACCCATAGGAATTCCACCAATGTTTACTTCTACGGTTTGTCTGCGATTGTAAGCGTTTATATTATTACAGTACCAGTGCTTATGCATATTGAATTTTGATTAGAAAGTTTATTGTGGCAAAAATAAAGATAAAATTGAATTAAGGTATCAAAAATAGAAAATGTTTACCTTAAATTCATGAACAAAAACGAATAGACATTAAAAATGTTTAGACAAAAAAAAGAGGCTCAAACTTGAGCCTCCACCTTTTGCGTATATTTTTATTAGACGTTCATCAATGAATCACGTCTTCTCATTTTGCCTGCAGGAATTCCGAACATCATTTTAAAACGACGGCAGAAGTAAGCAGTATCTTTATAACCTACTTCAGATCCAATTGCTCGAATACTTTTTCTTGAAGTTCTTAAAAGCTCAACAGCTTTTTCCATTCTTTGGTATTCAATATAATCTTGTGGATTAATACCAGTAAGCATTTTAAAATACTGACCAACATAATCTTCTGATACGTTAGCAACATTAGCTAATATCTTGTTAGATAAATCACTTGAAAGATTATCCTTGATGAAATTGAAAATATCAATAAGACGAGGATCTTTGAAGTAATTAGAGTTAGTCGCAATTTGCTCAACAAACAGTTTTTTCTCTAGTACATGTCTAAATACCTCGATAACAGCATATTCTGTTAGGTTGGTAGCAATTCTATCTTTACCAGGCTTTTCACCTAATGATTCCTTGTAGATTTTATCAATCGCATCATTAACAATAGGCTGTTCTGGTAAAATAAAAGGAGGGATGTCTAATGAATTGAAGAAGTTTACTGAATCAAAAGCTTTGGCATCAAATGTAACTGAAGTAAAACTTGTTTGAATATCATGTATAGAAACATCATCAGTGATTTTTCTTAAATAAGAATCTCTGTCATTGATAAAGCTTTCATTTGATACTTCTGTTGTATCTGTATCACCAAAAGCAATTTCTACTGATTTACCACCAGGTATAAAAACAAGCTCGCCTTTTTTAGCAATTTCAGTTTCACTAATCTGGACAACACCAGACTTTACTTGGATTACCGTGTTTTGCACGTCGTAAAAGTTGGAGACTTTTACAGATCGAATTACATTAAGACTGTTGGATCTAATGAATTTGATATTTAAAGACTCAATAATTTTGTTGTACTCTTCAATCATAGTCATTCTAAATTAATGGGAGAAATATTATATCCTATCAAAGTAATTGGGTATAAGTTTTATTTGAAAATATACTAATTGTACAATTTTCTATTGTTATTTTTAAACTTTGGACATGTATAAAAATACAATTAAAACATTCTATTTATGGTTAAAAATAGTTCCAATACTTAAATAAAATAATAATGAATCTTAAAATCAAGCATTTCGCACTTAAATTTTCACTTTGATACATAAATATCATCTTGTTTAAGTGCAAAATCAATAAATCGGATAATATTTGATGAATCTAATTTTGATTAAAAATCTTGTTTTATGACTTTATTTATATGCTTGAGAATGTTTAATAGCATTATTTGCTGATTTCAAAATATTTGATTGTATAATTGATTCAGGGGTTTAATAAGTTTATGCGTTGTTATAAAAATAGGCAAAAAAATATATCCTATTGAAGATGAATAGGATATATTAATATAAGATCAAATATGTAATATTTTGAGTCTATGTAAACTATTTCGTTGTAGTGTATTTACCTTCTCCATAAAGAAGAGGCTTATCTTCAGAGCTTAGTTGTACTTTTTTTATTACTCCAACAAATATATGGTGTGTAAACCCATCGTGACATTCTTGTAATGAGCACTCCATATTTACTAATGCACCTTTTAGAGTGATATTTGAATTATTGACCTCCCAATTACCCTCATTAAATTTATCTTCTCCATGTTTACCAGTAAATCCAGCAAAACAATTTGATAGATCATCTTGAGTATCGTTTAAGATATGTACATTGAAAGTTTTATTATTAAGGATTCTTTCGTGAGCAGAACTACCTTTATTAACACAGACAATAATACTTGGAGGTGTGTCAGATAGGGAAGTGATAGCTGTAGCTGTAAGGCCATCCTTGCCATCATTTCCATTAGTTGTTACAAGAGTAACAGAAGCTGTCAATTTTCTCATTGCAGCTTTAAAATCATCTACTGATATTGTATTCAAAGTTGGAGTGTTCATTAATTCTTATCTCGTAATTGTTGATGAAGTTTGCCGATTTCCAATTCAAGATCACTTACCTTTTTATTAGCAGTGTTTAATTTCTCTTGGATATCGATATTGAGCATTAAACTCTCTTTCATCGTTTTTTCTTGTAAAGATAATTGCTCATTTTTTATTTGAGCTCTATCTAATAAAATTCTTAGTTCTTTTTCTTTTTTATCTTGATCAGAAATATCTTGAATGTAAGCAATTCGTCTTACGGTATCATCTCTTGATATTTCTGTTATAAAAACTAGAGCAGTAAATACCTCTCCAGAGGCACGCTTTAGTTTCATTGTTTTTCTATTATTAAGAGCTCTTTCGTAACTCTTCCCAAGAATATTTTTGATATTTTGATCCTCAGCAACAATACCAATCTGAAATATATGTGATGCAGCTGGGTTTAGTCGAAGAATGTTTCCTTCGTCATCAAAGGCAATCATTGCATCTAATGCACGTTCAAAGAACAATAAGCTTTCTTCCTCTTGTTCCTCAAGTTGTGTCTGCTTAATTTCCATTTGGTTCTTAGCTTCTTGAAGAAGGAACATGTTTTCTTTTAATGATTCTTCTTTTGAAACTAGTGTTGCATTAGTTTGTTGAGCTTCTTCAAATAACTCATTTGTCTTAGAAGTAGATTGAATAGTTCTTATAGTTAATGCGATAGAAGGAGCTATTTCAGTTAGTAATGACTTCTCTTCAAACGAAAACTCTCTTAAAGAAGCAACTTCTATAACGCCTACAACATCATTTTTAATTGATAAAGGAACTATGAGTATATTTTTTGGTTTAGCTTCTCCTAATCCAGAATTAATAGGAGTGTAGTCGTCAGGAATAACTTGTATTAAGGAAGGAGAATTCTTTAAGAATACTTCTCCAACTTGGCCTTCTCCTACATTATAAGTATCACCTACTTTTTTTCTTCTATGTTGACTATAACAAGCAGTAATGACTAAGTTTTCATTTTCTTTATCATAGAGATAAAAAGCACCTAAAGTAGCCTGCATGTATTCTGTTATTTCCCTTAATGTCTTAGTGCTTAGTTTTTTAATATCCTTGACCGAGAGTAAAAGCTCACTTATTGAAGATAGGCCAGAAGCGATCCACCCTTGTTTCTCGACGCTTTCTTTCTGAAGCCTTACTTGATCACGCATGCTGATTAGTAAGTTGCCTAATATGTCATTTTCGAATATTTCGTAGTTCTCATATAACTTACCATTGGCGATATCTTGTGCAAGTTTGGTGTTTTCCTCAATATGCATTTGATCTTCTAAGAAAATAGCATATCTGGCATTACGATAAGATTGTTTTTTTAAATTCTCAGAAATGTAAAGACAAGTGCCAAAATAAAAGAAAGTGATTAAAGGTATGGATACAAAACCATGGTAGGATCTATTTTCTAGGCTTTCATAAAGTAATGTTGTCAACCACATATCCGTACCTAGTAATACTAAAGAAATGTAGGTCATGACCGTAAGTATAAAATACAATGTCAAGACCGACCAACTTTGGTACATGGTTAGTAAAGTAAGTACCCCAAAAAACGCAAATTGAGCATAAGGTATTTGTGGAGATACAATTAAATACTGTACTTGAAACAAATAAAACGTGAAAGCTAATATATACCTAGGTGAGGTAGATTGAGTACTATTGTACAATAATATAAAATAAGATATTGTGCTTGCTGTGGCTAATCCCAAAGCAATAATCCACTTACCAGTTTCAAAAGATAGGCCTAATGCTAATACAAACATACCTAGTAAGGTAATTTGCATACTTCGGTCAATCCTTTTGTAACTTTCAGAATAATATCCTTCTACACGATCCCTTGATGGGTTGAATTTTTCAACTTCCTGTTGAATTGACATAATAAAAAATCTACTGACTATTCTTTAATGCCCTCCTTTATAATTTACGATTATCATAAGGGGGTTTAGTATTAATACGATAGCCGAGGGAAGATATTGCAGAACCACAGAAAACTCCAACGACCATTCCTTCAGCATCTTTGTTAGAAGCAACGATGTTTGAAGGCACATTAGCTAAAGGAGTAGCAAAAAGCCCTCCATTTGCCATTGCAGATCTAGACGCACTCATAAAATCAAAAGCTTTTTCTGTCATTGAGTGGATTTCACAATAAACCGAATCGCCTACTTCATAATTTTTCTCGCCTCTTTCATCTTCTTCTTCAGAGATACTTAGGTTTATACCTAACCGTACGGGAGGAATAAATGGAGTAGCTTGTGTTAGAATATTTCCATAATCACTTCTACCTGGAGTAATATCAAAAGCTAAAAGCATCTCAGAAGACTTATTTAAAAAGTTATCGTTTTTCCAAGTTTTGATCCAGTAACAATCTGCAGGACCTGCAAAATCTTTAGCAAAGAGTTCTCCATATATTTGGTCATCTTTTTCTGTATCACCTTTTGATGTTTGAAAGAAAAGAGAGTCAATAGAAGGTACTCTTTCTAGTGAAGTATAAGACTCAAATTGAAGGTCTTTATTATCGAATACAACACTTACTTCTAACTTATAATAATTATCATATAACCCATCACCATCTCTATCAAAGTCACCAGGTCGTTGTCTAACAATCAATGTATCTGCTAGAGTAGTAGGAGTCCATGTATAATATCCATCACTATCATACGTAAAGTTTAAGGTTTTATTATTAACTAAATCTAAAACTCTGACAGTGGCATTTTCGATATATGGAGGAGTAGTGTTATCAAAGTAACCAGAAGTTGAAAGAAGTCTAATTTTTTGAGATTCAAATTTATTATTGATCCAACCATCAACAACAATTTGAGGTCTTCCCGTTTCTAAGTCTACATTAATAACATCTTCACAGCTAATGCAGAAGAAAGAAATAATAAGGGTTGATATATATATGAAATTTTTCATTACCATTTGAAATTATAAGATACAGAAGGAATAATATTGCCAATTACAGATAAACGAATCGCTTGGTTTGGTGGAGGTACCCCTTGAGGCGATCTTTCTGTTTGGGGTTGGAAATATACTGAATAAGGGTTTTTTCTAGCATAGGTATTATAAAATCCAAATACCCAATAATGTTCCCATCTTCGGTCTGGTTTCTTTTTTCCATTAAGTGTTGCTGATAAATCTAAGCGGTGATAGTATCCTATTCTTTGATTATTTCTTACACCATCTACGTTATGTGGTACACTATATCCCTGAACTTGTATTTGATTTGTCGGGAAAGTAGTAGGAGTGCCTGTTACAAAATTAAAGTTAGCCGATAAAGACCATCTTTTGTTGATTTCATAAAAACCACTTACTGTAACATTATGAGTTTGATCGAATCTTGTAGGATAATAAATTCCTTGATTTACACCTGCAGTGGCTTGTTCTGATCTTGCCAAGGTATAACTTACCCAACCTGTTAATTTACCAGTGTTCTTTTTTACATAAAGTTCTAAACCATAAGCACGTCCTTTTGAAGGTAGAAGATCTCCTTCTAGATTTTGATTTAACAATAAATCCGCTCCATCCACATAATCTAACAAAAATTGAATTGGCTTATAATATACTTCACCTGAAAATTCAATCATGTTATCTTTAAAGTTTCTGAAATATCCAAGGGCATATTGATCTCCGATTTGTGGAGGTATATTATTTGTACTTGGCGACCAAATATCAAGGGGAGAAGCAGCACTTGTATTAGAGATTAAATGAATGTATTGTGCCATTCTATTATAACTTGCCTTGACTGAACTTTTCTCATTAAATTGATATTTAACAGCCAATCTTGGTTCCAAATTGGTATGCGTTTCTATTGGTTCCCAATCTCCATATTCTTTTTCTGATCCAGGAATAGGTTCACGTCTTTGATTAGGTTCATCAGCAGGATAATATTCATAAGTTGTTCCTGGTCCCATATAAGTAAATGCACTTAACCTTAACCCATATTGTAATGAGATTTTATCAGATATCTTTTGATCATTACCAATATAGATAGAGTTCTCCCAACCGTATTGGTTTTGAAGAGAAAAAGGAGGAAGCTCTTGACCTCCACTTACTGCAGTAGTAGTACCTGGAGCGAAATCATATATAATTGATTGTCCACCAAATGTGATGGTATTCTTTGTGCCGAGATACCAAGTGAATTCTGGTTTTACGGAATATGTTTTAATTCTTGATTCCCAATTAAAACTATCACTTACATCATTTACACCTAGAGCATAATCATAATCAGAAATGTATGCCGTTACATTCGAGAATAGCTTTTCATTAAATAAATGATTCCAACGGAAAGTTCCTGTTACATTTCCCCAACTAGAAGAAAATAGTGAAGCAGTTCCGAATGTATCACGTCCCCAATATCCAGAAAGGAATACTTTATTATTCTCATTTATATCGTAATTTAATTTTGCAGTTAAATCCCAGAAATTAAACTTTGAACCTTGTAAATCGTCTTCGAGAAATGGACCTGCAAGAATGTCGACATAAGATCTACGTCCACCAATAAGGAAAGACATTTTATCTTTTATAATTGGAGCTTCTACAGTAAGTCTACTAAATATTACACCAACACCACCTTGTACTTTAAGTTGTTTAGAATTCCCTTCTTTCATCCTTACATCAAGAATTGAAGAAAGACGACCACCATATTGAGCTGGTATTCCACCTTTTAATAACTTTACATCTTTTACAGCATCTGGATTAAATACAGAGAAGAATCCAAATAAATGAGAAGAGTTGAAAACGGGAGCTTCATCTAAAAGGACCAAGTTTTGGCCAACACCACCTCCTCGAACATTAAAGCCGGTTGCACCTTCACCTACCGTACTAACACCGGGTAGTAATTGAATTGATTTAATAACATCAACTTCTCCTAATAATGCTGGTAGTTTTAGAATGGTTTCAATTTCTAACTTTTGAGCACTCATTTGAACTTCAGAAACATTAGCGTCCTCACGTTCACCTGTCACAATAACTTCATCTAATTCAACATCTTTACCCTTAAGGTTAATGTCAATTTTTTGATTTGAAGTTAGGTCAATTTCTTTTTTAAAAGTTTGAAAACCTACAAAAGTGATTAATAGGTTATGTTTCCCCTCGGGTAAAGTCAAAGAGTAAAAACCATAAGGATTACTAATTACACCGACTTTGGCATCTTGTGAGTAAATAGTTGCTCCAATTAATGTCTCTCCGGTAGCATCATCCTTAATATAGCCACTAATAGTGTGCTGTTCAGATTGTGCAAATATTTGATTTGAGAGAACAAATATCAAAGCAATAAATAGCTTTAAATAACGCATAATTTTGTAGAAAGTGAAGAGTGTAATGAAAAAAATGATAAGAGTTAATTTTGAAAAATAACCTCAAAATAGTCGATATCTTACGATCACTACTAAAAATCAGTTGAATTTGTTTTAAAATTAGAAAAAAATATGTCATACTTAACGTTTCTTATTAAATTATAGTGAGAATCTTAATAAATAAAGACATATGGAAAAAAGAATAAAGATAATAGAACAGATAAAGAATACTGAAAAATATGATGTGATTGTAATTGGTGGTGGGGCTACAGGTCTAGGAACAGCATTAGATGCGACTCTTAGAGGATATAAAACATTACTTGTTGAAGGATTAGATTTTGCAAAAGGAACATCTAGTAGAAGTACAAAATTAGCTCATGGAGGTGTTCGATATTTAAAGCAAGGTGATGTTAGCATGGTGAGAGAGGCTTTGAGAGAGAGAGGTTTGATGAAAGAAAATGCACCTCATCTTGTTCATGATCAAAAATTTATAGTACCTGTTTATGATTGGTGGGATGCTCCTGTTTACACAACTGGTTTGAAAGTGTACGATGTCATGGCAGGGAAATTAGGATTAGGTCCATCAGAAATGATATCAAAAGAAGAAACTTTAAAGTTAATTCCTAATTTAAATGAAGAAGGGTTAATGGGGGGAGTGAGATATTATGATGGTCAATTTGACGATGCTCGATTAGCAATCACTTTGATGCAAACAATTAATGATTACGAGGGTGATATTATTAATTACATGAAAGTGACTGAACTACTCAAGGATGAAGGAAATATAATCGGAGTAACGGTTCAAGATCAAGAATCAAATGAAATAATTGATATAAAAGCAGACAATGTAATAAATGCTACTGGTGTTTTTGTTGATCAGATTTTAAAGATGGATAATGTAGATGCTGTACCAACAGTTTCTCCTTCACAAGGAGTACACATTATTTTAGATAAAGAATTTTTAAAAGGTAGCTCTTCGATTATGGTTCCAAGAACGGATGATGGTCGTGTACTTTTCGCAGTGCCTTGGTACGATAAAATTGTAGTGGGTACTACAGATACTCCTATGGATGAAGTGTCTTCAGAGCCAATTGCTTTAGAAGAAGAAATCGAGTTTATTCTAAAAACAGCTAAAAAATATTTACATAAGGAACCTAAAAGGGAAGATGTTAAGGCGGTGTTTGCTGGTCTTAGACCCCTTATGAAATCGACAGATCAGGATACAAAAAAGATATCAAGATCTCATAAAATTGTGAAAAGCTTATCTGGTTTAATTACTGTTGTTGGAGGAAAGTGGACTACATATCGTCAAATGGCGGAAGATGTTGTTGATTTTATGGAGAAAAAGAACGAAGATATAGGAGTGAAGTGCATCACTAGAGATGTTTTATTACATGGTTATAAAAAAGGAGTTGATCGTCTAGATGTTAGAAGTGTATATGGTAATGATCTTCATAAAATTGAGGAGTTGATCGCTGAAAAACCTGAGTTAGGAAAACCAATACATGAAAAGCTTCCATATAGATGGGCAGAAGTACATTGGGGCGTTATCAATGAACAAGCAAGAACTGTTGAAGATATCTTATCAAGAAGAACTAGAAGTTTACTTTTTGATGCTAAATCCAGTTTAGAAGCTGCACCAGAGGTAGCAGTTTATATTTCTGATTTATTAGAGAAAGAAGAGGGTTGGGTAGATAATCAAATTGATGAATTTAAAGCTTTGGTCGATAATTATTTGTGTTAACCCTAAATGGTATAGCATAAAAAAAGTGGTGATTTCTAGTATAACTGAAATCACCACTTTTTTATTGACTAATTATTTAGTCATTATCGTCATCATCTTCTAATGGTAATAGGATAGGATCGCTATAACATCCAGAAGGGTAAGTCATATTTAAGAATGAACAAATTGTTGGAGCAATCTCAGTCACTGTATGAGGTGCATGAGTATATCCATGTTCAATTTTCCAACCATAAAACATGATCGGTACATGAGTATCATATTTAAATGGTGAAAAGTGAGAAGTACCCGTTTTTTTGTAATCCATGAAATGAGATTTTAAAACGCCTGTAACATCTGGTGAATAGTGAGGGTTGAATCCGTTATAAATCAATCCTTTGTATCCTAATGTATACTCATTTCTTTCTAAGTCTTTACCAATAATAGCATTTGCATACTGTGGCATTGTCATTAGTGCTTCAGCTGCAGCAAGTTGTACCTCTTCTAGGTCTAACCCTTTTTCCTTAATTAGATCTCTATTTAGATAAGTACTTCCAGAATAGAAACTAACTATCCATTTTCCTTCGCCATATTTTTTAACTAAGTAATCGGTAATCACTTTACTGTCGTCTTTACTTTTGATGTTTTCAACTTCAAAATTCATTTCATTCTTCATGAAATTAGTATTTTGAGCACCAGCATGATCAGCAGTTAAGAAAATTACATATTTACCTTTACCAACTTTTTGATCTAAGTGATTAATTAAAGTGGCAATTTCTTGGTCTAATTTGATGTACATATCTTCAACTTCAATGGCTTGAGGTCCAAAAGCATGTCCTGCGTAATCTGTTGATGAATATGAGACGCCTAATAAGTCAGTGAAATTGTCTTGACCCATGTTTTCGTTATCTACAATCTTCATTGCCATTTCAGTAACAACAGTATTGCCATAAGGAGTTGATTTTAGTAAATCATATTTCTTTCCTGATTTTTGTCGAACTCTATCAGCAGCTAACATTTTCTTCAAATCATAAGGAAATGTAGGCGTCTTTTTACCTGGCATTAATGATTCATATGCATTGTCATCCGGCATGGATGCAGTATATTTTTCGATAGGTAAAGATAATTCCCATTTACCTTTCATGTACTCATCAATAGGACGTTTTTTTGCTGAGTTCATTTCACTTAACCACTCAGGAAGTTCTTTCATATAGAAAGATGAAGTAATCCAGTTACCTGATTTGTCATCTAACCAATAAGCACCATCAGCTTTGTGACCAGCAGGTAAAACAGCAGAGCGGTCTTTTATTGACACAGTAACTACTTTAGATCTAAAGTTACTAGCCCATTTTAATTCATCAGATAAATTAGTAACAGCTAAACGATATGGAGATTTTTTACCATAATTCCCTTCTGCACCCACTGTTTCATATCTTTCATCATCTACACAGTATACAGATTTTCCTTTTTCACGATCATAAAAATGATTTTGAACAATTGAATGATAAGCAGGAGAAGTACCAGAATAAACAGAAGCATGCCCGGGACCCGTTACCGTTGGAGCATAATTATATTGCCCGTTTCTTACAAAATATCCTTCATTGACTAATTTTTTGAAGCCATCATCTCCGAAATTATCCCAATATCTAGAGATGTAATCGTACTTCATTTGGTCGACAATAATGCCTACTACTAATTTGGGTTTATCCTCAGTAAATTGTGCATGTGAAGCACAAACTATACTAAAAAATAAAGAAAAGGTGAATAATATTTTTTTCATTTTTAATGTTGTATTTTACTTACGATTCACAATTTGATTTATGTATTCACAAAAACATAATTATATAATAGTTATCTTCTTTTTATTCACTAAATGATTCTTAATGTGATTTAGGCGTTACAATTTGTTCTTTTAAACTTAAAATTAAATCGTCTTTTTCAATTTCATTAATAGATTCACATAGAGTGATCATTTTCTTCAAAAAGTTTTGATGAGCCTCCGAATCGGGGTTGATAGGCTTATGTCTGACACCTCTTAGTACTTTATCCCATTTTTCCATAACAGATTTTGTTGAATCATTAAATAAACTATTTTTTACATAATCCCATATGTACAGAATAGCTTGGTCAGTAGGATGTACCATATCTTCCTTGTAAAATCTATAATCCCTTAATTCATCAGTCATGATTTCAAAAGAGGGAAAGTAACTTACATTACTATATTTTTGTTCTAGGATATGACTTGTATATCTCAAAATAGATTTACTTAGATTATTTTCTGTTAAGCCATTTCTAAAATGTCGAATAGGGGAAACAGTTAAAAGTATAGTAGTCTTTTTAGGTAAAAAGGATAATAATTCATCAAAGGAAAGAACAATTTCCTCTGGAGATAATAATCTTTGAGTAAATTCTTTTGATGGTAATTTATGACAGTTCGCGACTATCTTTTTGGTCTTATTGTATTCAAAAACAAATGATGACCCCCAAGTAATGAGTAAGAAGTCTAAATCGTCCATTTGATTTTTGACTAACAAGTTTTTTTCTAAGATAGATTGATGAAAATTTTCCGTGCTTTCAGAGGTGATGTCCGAATGATAATCTAAGCTTTTTACAAAATTATTTTCTGAAATTATGTGGTCATTATTTAAAGAAGAAGTATGTAAAGCGGAGCGTAAGTTTTGATGAATACTGATAGGATTAAATAGAGTTCCAAAAGGATTTGATAGGATATTAAACCTGTATTCTTTTAATTTTTCACCAATGTTGGAAGAAAAACAAGATCCAATACTTAAAATTTTTGATTTATAATTGATCTTTTTCTCATAAATAGGTGCCTTTATAGGGGTTCTGAATGTTTCATTATACATCATTTTGACAATATACGGTTTTGTTGGTGAAATAATTTTGTCAACATCAAGACAAACCTTAGATTTGTAACCGAATTTATTTGAAAGAATCATTTTTTACTTCAAATACACAAATGAAGAAGTACACATACACAGAGAAAAAGGATACTCGCTCAGGATTTGGTGCGGGTTTACATGAACTTGGAAAAATGAACGAGGACGTAGTAGCACTTTGTGCTGACTTAACAGGTTCTCTAAAAATGGACGCATTTAAAAACGATTTCCCAGAGAGATTCTTTCAAATGGGTATCGCTGAAGCTAACATGATAAATGTAGCTGCAGGTATGACTATTGGAGGTAAAATTCCATTTACAGGGACATTTGCGAACTTCTCTACTTCTAGAGTATATGATCAAATTCGTCAGTCTATTGCTTATTCTAAGAAGAATGTAAAAATCGCTGCTTCTCACTCTGGTTTGACACTAGGAGAAGATGGTGCTACTCACCAGGTATTGGAAGATATCGGGATGATGAAAATGTTGCCTCATATGACTGTAATCAATACATGTGATTACAATCAAACAAAAGCAGCAACAATCGCAGCTGCAAAGCATGACGGTCCAGTTTATTTAAGATTTGGTCGTCCTTCGATTCCAGTATTTATGCCAGAAGGTGAATTCGAAATCGGAAAAGCAATCATGTTAAATGAAGGTACAGATGTAACAATTGTTGCTACAGGTCATTTAGTATGGGAAGCAATTCAAGCTGGAGAAGCTTTAGAAGCAGAAGGTATTTCAGCAGAAATCATCAACATTCACACCATTAAACCATTGGATGAAGAAGCAATTCTTAAATCAGTGAAGAAAACAGGTTGTGTTGTCTCTGCAGAAGAGCATCAAATTGCTGGTGGCTTAGGAGAGTCTGTAGCTTCATCATTAACAAGAAATCATTTAGTGCCTCAAGAATTTGTTGCAGTAAATGACACATTTGGTGAAAGTGGAACTCCAGCTCAATTGATGGAGAAATACGGTTTGACTGCTAAGGATATTGTAAAAGCAGCAAAGAAAGCAATTGAAAGAAAAGGATAAATACCCTTTTTATTGAAATAATTGAAGCTAGTTCATATATTGGACTAGCTTTTTTTATAAAGCTTTTTTTAACTCCAAAAGATCTATCATTTTTTACATGTCTAACATACGACTATTTTTTTTACTGATTTTTCTGCCTACAGCTTTTACATTTTGCTATCCTCAGAAAACTTATCAAGTACCTAAATTTGATAGCTTAATGAGAATATTTGAAAAGCAGGAGATTTCTGATTCTTTAAGAATAAGTGCTGCCTTAGAATTATCATGGCTAAACAGAAATGTATCTCCAGATAATGCCTATTTATATGCTAAAATTTCAGAGGATCTAAGTAAAAGAGCGGATTTGGACTTTTTTGAAATCAGAGGGATCTCTTACCAAGGTATAGCATTAAGAAACAAAGGAGAGTATCAAAGAGCAATGCAATTATTTATGTTGGCTCTAGAGAAATCTGAAGGCATAAATTCATTAGAAGATCAAGCTTATGCTCATATAAATATTGCAAGTGTCAATATATATCAAGAACATTATGACGAAGCAACTATACATCTTGAATTGGCAGAAGTAATTGCAAATCAATTAAATGATGATAGAATTCTTGCTTATATAGATACAAATTACGGTAGAGTATATCAAGGTTCTAAATTATTTAATAACGCTGTTAGTTACTTTAAAAAAGCATTGTTAATTAGAGAAGAATCAGATGATAAATATGGTCAGATCGTCTCGTATGCTGACATTGGGAAAGTTTATCTAGAAATGGGGCACATAGAAAAAGCCTTACAATATCTTCAGTCGTCTTTACTATTAAATGAACAAAACCTTCATGATGCCGATAATATGGTATCTACACTTACAGATATTGCTGTAATTCATAGAGAAAAAGGAAATTTTGAGAAAGCCAATTTTTATGGAAAAAAAGCGGCTGCTATTTGTGTGAACTCAGGTTTAAAACATATGGCTTTAAATGCTTTTATAGAGTTGAAAAATATTGAAAGGCTTAGAGGACGTTTCAGAAAAGCATTAGAATACGACGATCAAATCGAATTATATAAAGACTCTGTTTTCAACGAAGAGGTGAGAATGAAATTAGCTGAAATGAATGTACGATACCTCGTTGAACAAAGAACAAAAGAGAACGAAATACTTAAGAAAGATAAAGAGATAAATGAAATCATTTTAGAACGTCAAACTATTATCTTGATATTCGCTATTATCCTCATCTTTACTTTAGCACTATTTGTCTATTTCTTATTTGTAGAAAACAAAAATAAAAAAGTAGTAAATAGTAAATTAAAACATCAAAAGAGTGAGTTAGAAATGCAATCCATTGAGATAAATAGAATAAATACTCTATTAAAAGAGAAATCTCAAGATATGATGGATTCAATCAATTACGCTAAAGGGATTCAAAGTGCAATTCTGCCTAATTGGTCTTATGTAAAACAATTAATACCTAACTCTTTTGTGTTATTTAACCCCAGGGATATCGTATCAGGAGATTTTTACTGGTTCAAACAAGTTTCTTTAAACCAAGGGATATTAATTGCAGCCGATTGTACCGGACATGGAGTACCTGGCGGATTTATGAGTATGGTTGGAGAGACTGCATTAGAATATATCGTAGATTCTCAGAAAATATTTGAGCCATCTGAGATATTAGAAGAACTTCATGCAAGGTTGTCAAGTATGCTTAGACAGAAAAAGTCTGGGAATACAGATGGGATGGAAATTGCCATTTGTCTTATTGATACAAAAAAGAATATCATTAAATTCTCCGGAGCAGGTATGAGTATGACTATTGTGGATGCAGAAGGGCATCAAATTGTCAAGAGTGCACAAAGAGGTGTGGGAGGTGTTTATTCTTTTTCTCAAGTGACAACACACATACATGATTTTGATAAATCTAAGATGTTTTATCTTTATTCTGATGGTTATGCAGATCAATTTGGAGGCCCTAAAGGTAAAAAATTGAAGAGCCCTAACTTTAGGAAAATATTGGAAGCATGTTATCAATTACCTGTTAAAGATCAAAAACAGTTTCTATCTACCCAATTCCAAGCTTGGAAAGGTGATGAAGAACAAGTAGATGATGTAATGGTAATAGGATTTACAGCATAAAAAAAGAGAAGTCAAATTGACTTCTCTATAGAGTAGTAGTTAGTAAGGTATATTTATTTTGATAGCTCTTCACTAGTTTCTTCCGTAGAGACAGGCCTTATTTTATTCAAATTTCTGGTTTTACCGAACAGCTCCATTGATTTTTTATTGTATGCTAACGCAGCTTCTTCAGCACTTTTGAAAGAACCAATAAAAATGGGCTTTCTATCTTTGTAAATAACAGCTTTATATCTGTTTTTCTCTTTTAAAACTCCAATGTAACCCGTTCTATTAACAGTAGATCTTGTATTTCTCTTGATTTCAGAACGATTCGCATAAGTCAAATTCTTTATTCTGCAATCCAATCTATTGCCATTAATGATTCTGATTAGACTGGCATTTTTATCATCTTTTTTTTCTAAGAAATTTTCTGCTATGTATTTATGTAAATAGATAGTATCTGTTTTGTATTTACCATTTGTTTGTCTCCATGATTTTTGAAATACAGCCCTGCCCGAAGAATGTTCTCTTAAATTATAGATGAAATCAATACTTTGTAAATAAGGATTGGTGCTAAGATGCTCGTAAACATAATCGTCTACGATAACCTGATTAGGAGAATTTTTTAGTTGTATTTTTATGAGCATGATAGATGAATAATTAAATCAAAGAGAAGAGCGAGGTAATGTTTATGCTTCTAATACTTCTGTTTTCTTCTTTGTTGATTTTTTAGATGATAATTTGCTTTGTTGCTTTAATTCTGAATTTTTTATCTTAAGTTTTGCTGCTTCGTGTTTCTTTTTACCCATTCTCCAATAACGATTGGCAATATTTACCACATCCTCTTTTCTTTTATCTGTGATAGAGTATGTTCCATTTAATTCTTTCATACCTAACTTAGAAAGAGTTAACTCAGAAGCGTGTTTATAATCAAGTTCTTGCAGCTTTTCTGCCATTTTTTTGATTATAAAAGCAAGCTTAAAAGGATCGTTCTCTCTGAGAAGTTGATTTCTGTAACTCATTAAGCTACCAAGTATTAATCCATAATCTTTAGTACCTAACACACGTACTTCACCAGGGTAGTTTTTTCTTTTTCTCATTAGTTTGAAGAGATTGTAGCAATTTAAAAGAAGAGGTCGTTTTGTTTATGATTGTTAATTAAGTCAAATACATTGAATTATACAATTTTTTCAAGATAAATTTAAATACTAGATGTGAAAATTATTCAACTTATTGCTTTACATTTTGTTTATACGAATGTAATGTTTAATATTGCCTACTTAATTGGTAGACTAAAAGGATAATTGTATAAATTAATCTTACATGTTAGCAGATAAATTAATAGAACGTAAACTGAAAGTTCAGAGAAAGGCTGATTTAGAGGCTGAAAAAACAGGAAAACGTAAGCAGCCTAAATGGGTAAGTATTGCTAAGTCAGTATCTTGGAGAGCAGTTGGTACTATAGATACTATGGTAATTTCATATTTTATCACGGGTGAACTTACTTTAGCGATCTCGATTGGTAGTATTGAAGTTTTTTCGAAAATGATTCTATATTATTTCCACGAAAGATTGTGGGAAAAATTCACTAAGTAATTCGACTAAATCTTTTGATACTTGTATATTTACTATTAATAAGTAAATCATATATGAGATCAATCATAAAAAATAATATACTAAAATTGAGACTTATGGTTTACATAAGTCTCTTTTTTTGTTTACCAGCTGCTTTCTGTCAAAATAATATTGCATTGACTTTTTCTCAAGGTCATTTAGGAGCTGTGACAGCTTTGGATATTTCTACTGATGGTAATATTGTAATTTCTTCAGGTGATGATCGAAAGATCAAACTTTGGGATGTAGGTCAGAAAAGACTTATCAAAACTATAAATGCGCATGAAATAGGTATCACAGATATATCGTTATCTTCTGATAATCAATATATAGTTTCCTCAGGTTTAGATCATAAAGTTCGGGTATGGTCTACTAAAACAGGAGAACTTTTAGATCAAATCGAAAACCTACAAGAATCTGTACAAGAGGTGAGGTTTGAGAATAAAAAGGTTATTTATATAAATTCTATTGGAAATATTTATCATTGGGATTGGCAAACAGATGATGATAATAAGACTTATCACTGGAATGAGAATTTTTCTGATGGAATATCAAGATTTTTAACCATCGAAAGATCAAGTAATGTTTTTATTGGGAATTTTAAGGGAGAAGTTCAGGTTTGGAATCCACATTCAAAAAGATTAAAAGCAAAGAGAAAACTACACAATGATTGGGTATCAGGTTTAGTATACATTAAAAATCAAAATTTATTAGTAAGCGGAAGTTGGGATGGATCTTTAGTTGGGTGGGATACAAAAAACGATTCCATCTATCAGCTTGATATTATTCCTGATGGTTCAGGAGTGAAAGATATTAGCTACTCTCAACAGAATAATATGCTAATTGTAACTACTACTGGTAATCATGCATATTTCTATACAATAGAGAATAAGCATCTTTCTAGAAACACACATTTAGAAAAAGAGGGTGTAGGAGATACAGCTTTTAGCACCACAGGTGAAATTGGAGTTGTATCCTATTTAAATGGTGACATTGAAATGTGGGATGTGAAAAATCTCAAAGTATTAAGTTCATGGAAACCTGTTACTTCTAAAGCAACTGATTTTACCATCTCAAAAAACAGTGGAGATATCGCTGTGTCTTCCCATGAAGGTGATATTAAATTATGGGAATTTGGTTCTCGGAAAGATCTAAAGAAATGGGAAGCACATGATGATCAAATCACCTATTTAAGGTACCTGACAAATGGGTTTTTAATGAGTTGTGGTTTAGATTCAACTATCAATTTCTGGAACCCAAGTAATTATTATCAAAAGCATGATTCTTATAAACATACTTCATCTATTACACATGCTTTTTCTTTAAGTCATCATTTAATAGTTTTCTCTGATGAGAATGGCGATGTTTTTACTTTTGATTTTGATACTCAATTACCATCAAAAGTATATAGTTCTTATTATCCAATTACAAGTGTTACTACAAATAATAGTGGTTCAAAGATTGTTTTTGCGTTATCCAATAGAAAAATTGGTATAATTGATTTGACAACAAATGATACCCAACTTATTAATGCAGATGATTGGTATATAAAGTCTATAAAATTTAATCAGAAAGAAGATAAGATTATCATAGGTGGTAAACATAAACTTACTTTAATTGATGCAGAGACTTACGAAGTAATACATTCTGTTGATATTGAAGAACCTGTTCAGAGTACAGTTTTTACTTATGATGATCAATACATCTTAGTTGGAGGACAAAATGGAGTATTGAGATCTTACACTAATGACCTTTCTTCTGTAGTTTTTGATTACTCTCAGAATGCGAATGATATTTTACAATTAGCCGATTTTAAAGGGAAGCAGGTTTTCCTTACTTTATCCAATGATTTTAGCATAAATATATGGGATCTTGAGTCTAATAATAAATATGGAGGTGTCTATATTAATGGAGAAACGGGTTGGATGGTAGAACATTTCTCTGGCTTATTCGATGCGTCAGAATCTAATATCAATGATCTATATTATGTAGCAAATCAAGAAATTATTGAGCTGAATCAATTACAAAATATGTATTGGGAACCAGGTTTAGCTACAAAACTATTTACTGGAGAACCTCTAAGACAAGTTCCGATTATTAATGAAATAGCTCTTTTTCCAGAAGCAGAAACTCAAAAACGAAATAATAAATTAATAATTGATGTCACCGATAGAGGTGGAGGAATTGGAAAAGTAGGTGTGCTTGTTAATGGTAAAGAAGTATTGGATGATATATCTAATTATAAAACCAATTTCATTCAATCTGCTTTTGTTAATGGAAGGCGAAAAGAAAGATATATCGTCCCTTTAGATAGTATCAATTATTTATTTACCTCAGAGCATCTAAATGATATTACTGTAATTGTTGAAAATACTGAAGGGTCTTTAAACGGTAGAGGACTTACAATTAAACACCGTGATAATAAAAATACAGCCGAACCTAATTTCTATGGAATTGTCATTGGGGTATCTGATTATCGTGGATCATCATTGGATTTAAAGTATGCAGCAAAAGATGCTACGTCTATTTCTGAAGCTGTTAAGACATCTGCAGAAGAGTTATTTGGAACAAATAGAGTGAAAATAACAACCTTAACAACAGATGAAACCGAACCTCAAAATCAACCTTCAAAAGAAAATATACAAGCAGCTTTCGATTCTTTAAGTAAAATGATGACGCCTTCCGATGTCTTGTTCATTTTCATGGCAGGGCATGGAATGTCCAAAAAATTCAATACAGGAGAAGAAGATTTCTATTTTCTAACAAAGGATATGATTACGGCAGATATAGAGGAAGAAGAGATTAGAAACAATTATTGTATTTCAGGAAAAGAGTGGTTGGATTGGATGAAGAAAATGCCTGTAACCCGACAAGTGTTCATAATGGATGCATGTAATGCAGGTCAGTTTGCCGAAACGATTTTGGCTGTTAGAAATGTAGACGAGGAGTCGGTAAGGCTAAGAGCTTTAGAAAGAGTTAGAAGTCGTTCTGGAATGTATTTACTTGCTGGAGCATCGGCGGATAAAGTAAGTTATGAGTCTACGTTATATGGTCAAGGGTTATTGACCTACTCAATTTTAGATTATTTTAAAACAGGTAATCTTAGAAAAGGAGAATTTGTGGACGTCCAATTGTTATTTGGTAATGCTGTCGATGAAGTTCCAAGACTAGCAGAACGATTTGGAGCCTTTCAGCAGCCTGAAATGAGAATTCCTAATGGGGGAGATAGTTTTGATATAGGTAGAGTAACGGATCAACTTAAAAATAATATTGATTTAAATAATAATATACCAAGAATTAGAGCAACTCAGTTCGAAGAGGAGTCTACATGGATTGATGAATTAGAGTTCGCTGATAAAATTGATAAACAGTTATTGATAAGGTCAGAGAGTAAAAACAATAGATACAACCCATTTATATTTAGTCCTTATATTAAAGGTGAAAATGTATTTCAAATAAAAGGTAAATACCATAAAACAGATGATGGTATAAATATGCAAATAAAGATTTTAGAGGGCGATCAAATAAAGCATTCATTTGAAATATTAGAAAACGATCCAAAACTTTTAGTGGATAAAGTTATCTTTGGGGTTATATCATATTTTAATAATTTATAAATGATTGAGACAAAAGATTATAACATAATTTTAGCATCAAAATCTCCGAGAAGAGCAGAGCTTTTGAATGGTTTGGATATTGAATTTTCTATTGAAGTACGTGAGGTAGATGAAAAATACCCTTCTAATTTATCTCCAGAAAAAGTGGCCGAACATATTGCTCATTTAAAAGCAAGTGCGTTTGATGATATTGATAATCAAACCATCGTAATATTTTCTGATACTGTAGTTGTTGTTAATGATCTAGTTTTAGAAAAGCCAAAAGATAAAAAGGAGGCATTAGAAATGTTAAGTGCACTTTCTAATGGTATTTCTTATGTGTACACTGCTGTAGTAATCAAAAAGGGAGATCAAACGATTTCATTTACTGATAAAGCGGAAGTTCATTTTAATGAAATTTCCCATAATGAAATGGAATACTATATTGATAATAAAAAGCCTTTTGATAAGGCAGGGGCTTACGGTATTCAAGAGTGGATTGGAATGGCTTTTATTGAAAAAATTAATGGTTCCTATTTTACAGTAATGGGTTTGCCGACCGCTAAATTATACAAAACATTAAAAAATATAATAGAAAAGTAGATCATGAATTATTTGATGTGGGTATTGCCTGTTATATCAGCAGGTATTGGATGGATAACCAATTATGTAGCAATTAAAATGTTGTTTCACCCTAGAAAGCCAATCAATCTAGGCTTATTTACTTTACATGGTGTATTTCCAAGGCGAAAAGAAACCTTGGCGAGAAGGCTAGGAGTGATTGTTGAAAAAGATTTATTTACTCCTGAGATGATTGTTGAAAAACTAGATACAGAAGAAAATAAATCGAAACTAAGGGAGAGTATAATGAAGAGGGTGAATGAATTTGTAGATGAAAAAGCAGTTCAATTTGCTCCTATGCTTCAAATGTTTGGTGGTGATGCGATCATTGATCAGATTAGAACAGGTATGGAAAAATCGGTTGACGAGATGATTCCTAAACTGATGGGGGATATTGGAAATAATATTAGTTCAATTAGTATTGAACAAGTAGTTTATGAAAAGGTGATGGATTTTTCTGATGAAAAATTTGAAGATTTACTTATGGCAGTTATTAAATCTGAGTTGACCTTTATTGAGATTATGGGGGCAGTTTTAGGCTTTTTAATTGGTTTAGTTCAAGTAGGTATCTTATACTTAAATTAAATGAAAAATGGCTCAGTGTTTCCACATGAGCCATTTTTATGTCGTCGTTTATTTTTTCTTTTTAGGGATGAAAATTGTCATATCTTCATCTACTTTAATTGCTTTTTCGAATTGTCCAACAGTATTACCCTGTTGTTGAGCTTGTTGAAAATTCTCTTGTTGTTGAAAGTTTCTTGCTTGGTTTTTCTGTAACTTCATTAATCTTTTAGCTAGAATTCCCATTAAAAATTTAATGATAACTCTAGAGTATTGTTTGAAAAGAAAACCGATAACAAGTAATATTAATATTATTTTTAACATCTTTGCTTTGTTACTAATCCCGTTTATTTAGGTATAATAAGATCTTTTCTTTTAAAGCTCTATGAATACCTATTATATTTGTTCGATATGCAAATATAGTTACTATTTAGTTACGTTCAATTGTACTATTTAGTTTTAAAATATCATCATCTTTATGTCTTTTTAATAAATGTTGGATATTTTATTTCAAGATGACCATTATATAGCCATCAATAAGCCTTCAGGCTTGATGGTACATCCGTCAGAAATTACAGGGAGAGATAGTGAATTTGCTATTTTTCAATTAAGAGATCAGATAGGGCAACATGTATATCCCTGTCACCGATTAGATAGGGCAACCTCAGGGGTTTTAATATTTGCACTTTCATCAGAAGCAAGTGCTAAGTTTCAACAATTAAACAATGAGAAGGGGGAAGTTGAAAAACTATACCTATCTTTGGTAAGAGGTCACCTTTGCGAAGAAAAACTTTGTGAGAAAGACATAAAAAACCGATATGATAAGGTATATAAATCAGCGAAAACTTTTATTCAACCATTAGCGAGGGTAGAACTGGATATCCCAGTTGGAAACTATCAAACTGCACGTTATACGTTGGTAAAGTCTAGACCTTTTACAGGAAAGACGCATCAAATTAGATTACATTTAAGAGGAGAAAATCATCCTATTATTGGTGACAGAAGATATGGAGATCATCGTCATAATAATATGTTCTTAGAGAAATTTGAGTTAGATCGCTTATGGTTACATGCTCTTTCATATACTTTTATACACCCATTTTCAGGAAAACAGATATCAATAAAAGCTGAACTTCCTGAAGATTTTAAAAAAATATTACAAAAAATAGGAATTAATTATGAGTAAATTACTCGTTGGAAGATACAATGAATTAGAAGTAGCGAGAATCACAGATTTTGGATATTTCTTAACCCATGAGGAAGGAGATGTTTTTGTGCCAATTCGCTTAGCTAATGAAGAATTAAAAGTAGGAGAGTACACCACTGTCTTTATTTATACTGATAGTGAAAGACGTTGGGTTGGTACACATGAAAAGCCCAATGGTATAGTAGGTGAATTTGTTACTTTAGAATGTAAAGACACTAATAAAAATGGAGCCTTTTTAGATTGGGGTATATCTAAAGATCTATTTGTACCATTTTCTGAACAGTCTGCTACTATGCAGATGAGAAAAAAAAGAAAATATACAGTATATATTGATTTAGATAGGAAAACAGGAAGGGTTTTTGCTAGTTCAAAGCTGAATAAATTTTTATCAACAGATATTTCAAACTTTGAGGAAAGACAAGAAGTGTTTATGTATATTGCACAGGAAGTCGAACTTGGATATGAATGTATTGTAAATAGGAAATGGTTAGGATTGCTATATAAAAACCAAATATATGGTGATATTAAATTAGGGAAAGTTCAAAAAGGATTTGTTTCTAAAATCAGACCTGATGGTAAATTAGACTTGACTATGTCTAAACCTGGCTATGACGAAACCGATATTGATAAAAAGGCTAAAACTTTATTGATGCTCATTAAGAAGAAAGGAGGTTTTATTCCTTTCAATGATAAATCACATCCCAATGACATCAAAAAAGAATTCAGGATGAGCAAAAAACAGTTCAAACAGTTATTAGGTTTTCTTTATAAACTAGGGGTAATCAAATTTACTGATAAAGGAACTGAGATCGTCGACTTATAATTTTTTAAAAATATTTTTTGTGTATCATTTTTGATTATAACTTATCTTGAATAAATTGTAATGATTATTCTCATAAGTTTAAAAATGAGAGCTAGATAAAATTGGATAACACTATTATTGAAGTGCATTCAGAAGTAAATTCTCTATATGAAAAGTTGAAAGGTCGTAATGGTAATAAACTATTCGCCTTCAAAGGCATCATGAACGATGATATATTAGGAGAAATACTGAGCCGCGTTGAAGATACATTATCTGAGCATGAATCATTAATGAAACTGCAAAGAAGAATTAATGTTATTGCTGTAGAGATACTTCAAAATATATTTCATCATTTTGAAGGAATAGATTCTAAAACCGTCTTAGAACCACCGTCTAATATTGTATTGTTTCTCTTATCAAAAGATAAGAATGCTTACTACATTGTTGCAGGCAATTATGTGCCTATTGAGACAGCGAACTTTCTTAAAGAAAGGATTGATTCCATCAATGAACTCTCTGTTGACGAATTAAAAAAGCGTTACAGAAAAGTTTTGAGTAATGGCGATTTTTCCGAACAAGGGGGAGCAGGTCTTGGTATCATTGATATTGCTAGAAAATCTGGTCAAAAATTAGACTATGAGTTTTCTAGTACTAATGAAACTCATTCCTTTTTTACCATTAAAGTAAGCGTACCAATTTAACAGCACAGTGATGAAAGATTTTTAAAAAAAAGATACACCCAAGACTCCTCTCATACAAATGGAATATGAAAGTGGTCATTTCTTGATATCAGGTAGATCTATTCCTGAAAATTCAATAGAATTTTACAAGCCTTTATTTGATTGGCTGGATGAGTATAATACAAAGCCACAGGATAAAACAATATTTGATGTAAGATTAGAGTACTTCAACACAAGCTCTTCAAAATGCTTAGTAGAAGTATTTAGAAAGTTAGAGCTTCTAAAAGCCAGCGGGCATGATGTAGAAGTTAATTGGTATTATGAGGAGGATGATGAAGATATGCAAGAGTCGGGTGAAGACTTTAAAGAAGTAATTAAATTACCAATTCACATGCATATTCTAGAAGAAGATGATTAATATTGGTTTTTTATATATAAAATAAAAAGTAAGTTTTTTTGCTTGAATAAAAAAGGCTGTTACAATTTTAAATTGTAACAGCCTTTTTTGTATTTATATTTTAGGATCGTTATCCGAAGCCGTTTGTATTAAGTTATCAATAAACAATTTAGCTTTCTTAGGGAGCGAAACTACAAGTTTACCTGATTGATAGGCTGGAAGTTGATCGAATAGTTTTTCAATCTTATCTAACTCCATTCTATTTAATTTAAACTTGTGTAATTTGTTCTCGTAGGACTTTTTATTTCTAAATACAGCGGTCAATAGTTCAAATTGTTCATCAGTAAATATTAATTCACCAATGCCATAACCCATTGTTTCCACCTCATTTCTTTCAATTTGATCCATTAAGAAAAAGACCTCAACATCAAGTTTAGTTTCGTCACTATTATCATCTTCAATTAAGAATTGATTTTCATAAACTCTAAAGATATGAGTAATTAATTCTTGCTGTGATTCAGAGAAGTACCTCTTGATTTCATTCCAATTCACTTCTTCTTCAAACGCTCGTTGAAGAGATTGTAATTGCTTGGTATTGTATCTCGAATCTCCAATCTTGACAAAATCTTTATTATTGAATACCGCATTCAGCAATTTCATCTCTGCTGGAGAGAAGTTGTTGTCGGAAAATATAGAGGAATCATCGTGATTGGTGTTCGCACTACTCTCAATTTCAAATAACTCTTTAATACTGAAAGTGTGAAGTTCTGAAGGTTCCTCTTCATTTAAATGAGAGCATTTTTCTAAGATATTTAGAATGAAATTCTCTTGATCTAAATTTAAAGGAGTGTTTTCAGGGTATTCTAAAGTAGTGATGATTTCACGGATATAATCTAGCTGGGCTAAATTGAATGTTAAATTACCAATATGAACAATGTCTTTATTTTTTGTTTCATCTTCGTGGATAATGCTTAATAATTTAAATTCATCATCAGTAAGCATTGTTGAAGAAGAAAGATCGCTTTCACCAAATTCTCTTTCAATTTCATTGAGCATAAAGAGAACGGAGATATTTTTTAAGGAATCGATCAATTCCCATCTGTTTTCATCTTTAAATTCCCAATCAGTTTCTACTTCATTAAGTTTTTCCAAAATAGGAGTAAGAAACTCTAATTGATCATCAGAAAGTTTGACCTTTTTCAGAAGTGGTACCAAAGATGATCTATTTTTTTCGGTAAAATCAATGCTGTCTAACTGAGTTTTTAGATCAGAGATTACTTTTAGATCAAAAGAAGGAAATAATGATGCATTTATGTTATCATTGACATCATAAATAGACTTTAAAAACTCAAATTCATTTACATTAAAGATAAAATCATCAGCAACAGGTTGGATACTGTGAGCTTCTAAATCTAATCGATCACTTTTTTCTAAATCATAAAGTTCTTGAAGATGCATTCTATAAATTTTTTGTTAATACCACTTACAATTTCAAGTATACTTAGTTTGAACGATATTACATAGTAAATTTCCAAAACAGATGTAAAAAATGTCACCTAATTTGGTGAAGTCCTTTCTTATTAGTATTTGTTTTTGTTGTTTTGCAAGATCGAAGTTTGAAGTAATGCCACTTTTTGTAAAATTGGTATAATTTTGACTTTATTTCTTTAGTAATAAACTTCTTTTAGTTCTTACAAAAACTGATAGCAAATAATAAATATATATATGGGATTGTTTGATTTCTTCTCTAGCGATTTGGCCATTGATTTAGGCACAGCCAATACCCTGATAATTCAAAAAGATAAGGTGGTTGTCGATGAGCCCTCAATTATTGCTTTGGATCGTCAGAATGGAAAAGTAATTGCCGTTGGTAAAAAGGCAATGCAAATGCATGAAAAAACCCACGAAAATATCCGTACGATTCGCCCATTAAGAGACGGTGTTATTGCCGATTTCCATGCCGCTGAACAAATGATACGTGGTTTAATACGAATGATTAATGAGGGTAAAAGATTTTTTACTCCATCTCATCGTATGGTAATCTGTATACCTTCTGGTATAACAGAAGTAGAAAAGCGTGCAGTTCGTGACTCAGCTGAACATGCGGGAGCTAAGGAGGTTTACATGATCCCAGAACCAATTGCTGCTGCTATCGGTATTGGTATTAATATAGAACAACCTGTTGGTAGTATGATTGTTGATATCGGAGGGGGGACAACTGAAATTGCTGTAATAGCACTTTCTGGTATCGTAGGTGATCAATCTATTCGTACTGCAGGTGATGTATTTACAAGAGATATTCTTGATTACATGCGTCGTCAACATAATTTACTAATTGGTGAGCGTTCTGCTGAAAAAATTAAAGTTGAAGTTGGTTCAGCTTTAACTGAATTAGATGAAGAAATTGAGCCATTCGAAGTAAGAGGACGTGATTTAATGACAGGTATTCCAAAAGTGATCACAGTTACTTACTCTGAAGTTGCTTATGCAATTGATAAATCTATCTCAAAAATTGAAGAAGCGGTGCTTAGAGCTTTAGAAACAGCTCCACCAGAACTTTCTGCAGATATTTATGATAGAGGTATCCACTTAACTGGAGGAGGAGCTCTTCTACGTGGTTTAGATAAACGTCTTTCAATGAAGACTAAATTACCAGTGCACGTAGCAGATGATCCATTAAGAGCTGTAGTTAGAGGAACGGGTAAGGCCCTTAAAGAATTAGACGAATTTAAAGCAGTCTTAATGACTTAATATTTAGATATAAAAATAAAGCCTCACATTGTAAAATGTGAGGCTTTATTTTTTATTAAAGTGTGTGATTATCTCACACCATGTGCTTTACTTTCGTATAACCCGGACGTTGTCATTTCTACAAACTCAACTTCACCTTTCATAGCAGCGATCGTTGTAGTGCCATTGTAAGTCATACCAGAAGCTAAACCACCTAAATATTTTTTGATGATAGGTTCAACAGGCCCTTTATAAGGAACTAGTGTTTTCTCTCCTTCAACAGAAATTACTTCTCTAGATTTTTTATTGTCCTTTTTTAATTTTGAGATGGCAGCATCAAAAGAAGCCATACCTCTATATGTTTTAAATTTACCATCAACGGTAGTAATTGTTTCGCCAGGTGCTTCGTCAGTACCAGAAACAATAGAACCAACCATAACATTATCAGCACCAACACCAATAGCTTTTACAATATCGCCAGGTTGTTTAATTCCTCCATCTGCACAAATAGGAATTCTATCACCAACTGCTTGATAAACATCATCTATAGCTGTTAATTGAGGTACTCCACATCCAGTCATGATTCTTGTTGTACACATTGAACCTGGACCAATACCTACTTTTAAAGCATCCGCTCCCCATTCCAAGAAATCAACAGCTGCATCTCTAGTAGCAATGTTTCCTACCATTACATCAATTTGAGGATAATTTTTCTTGATAAAAACTAATGTATCTTTAGTCATTTCAGAGTGACCGTGGGCAATATCCAAAACTATAATATCAATCTTAGCTTCAGCCAAGGCTGCTAATCTCTCTTCATAATCTTTAATACCAAGAGCAGCGGCACATAATAGTCCTTCAGCTTTTACTCTACGAACTTCGTCAGCTTGTTCTTGAATAGTTAAAAATCTATGTAATACTCCTAATCCTCCTAATTGACCAACTGCAATACACATTTCTGCTTCACAAACAGTATCCATATTGGCAATAAGAATAGGTATTTCAATTGAATGATTTTTTGTTACTTTTGTAGTGAATTTCACATCTCTACGAGATTTAATAGTATTGTACTTTGGTACTACAAGTACGTCGTCAAAACTATAAGCTTTTCTGATTTTCATATCGTAATTTTTTACTAAATTTTACATACACAAAACAAACAAATATAAGATATAGGAATTAAGTAATTACTATACTAATTGTGAATAAATATCATGGGAAATAAAATAGGGGTAACAATATTGACAGGTTTTTTAGGTGCGGGAAAGACAACATTCTTAAACAATTTAATTCAAAAATACCCTAATACAAAGTTTGCTGTCATCGAAAATGAATTTGGTGAGGTAAATATTGATGCAGATTTAGTAATTGATAATCAAGAAGATGTATTTGAGCTATCGAACGGTTGTATCTGTTGTAACCTAAATGGAGAATTAAGAGAAGTCCTTAGGAAATTATTAAACTCAGGAAAGAAGATTGATCATTTAATTATAGAAACTACAGGAATAGCAGAGCCTGATGGAGTAGCTGCCGCTTTTATAGGTGATCCATCCATTGCTCAGTTATTTGAAATCAATGCTGCAATTGGTTTAATTGATGTAAAGAACTTCGATTTTGCGGTGAAAAATCATCCTGTGGCTATGAAACAAATAACGTTTGCTGATTATTTAGTTTTCACAAAGTGTGATTTAGCAACAGAAGAAGAAATAAAGAATATAAAATTCCAAGCTAAATTGATCAACCCTTTAGCTTTGGTAGATCAAGTGACATTAGATCAATTTGTCACGAAAGATATAATTAATCTCAATTCATACCAGTCAGATAAGGTAGAAGAAAGAACAAGTTTTGTACCTCTTAATCATCAACATCAACATGGAGATGTAGTATCTCATTCATTCTCTTTTGAAGGAGAAGTTGATGCCGTAAAATTGGAAATGTGGTTAAGTGTATTATTTCAACTACAATTCGAAGTGATTTTCAGGTTCAAAGGGATTTTTAATATTCAAAATGAAGAAAATAAAGTAATCATTCAAGGAGTTAGGAATGAATCAAAAATTGAAATTGGTTCTGTTTGGGAAGAAGGAGAGAAGAAGTGGAATAGGGTGGTTATTATTGGAAAGGGGCTTAAAAGAGAACCTTTAGAGAAAAAACTTAAAAGTATATTAGCTCCTAATGCTACAATATTGTAAATTCTTGTTAAGCCAGGTGATGATTTTACATTTTTGTTGGGATTCAAAATAAATATTTTTACTTTTGCAGACCCGAATTGTGTTCGGGGCTTGAAATTTTGAGTTAATTCAAAAATTTTATTTAAAAATGGCAATTAAGCATTATGAAGTAGTCTTCATCGTGACACCTGTGTTGTCCGATTCCGAAACCACGGAGACTATTGCTAAATTTGAAAATCAACTGAAAGATGCGGGTGCAGACGTGTATCATTCAGAAGATATGGGACTTAAAAAGTTAGCGTACCCGATTCAGAAAAAATCTACGGGTCACTATCACCTGTTTGAATTCAAAGCAGATCCATCAATCATCGCTAAATTCGAAGTTGAATTGAAGCGTGATGAAAACATTTTACGTTTCTTAACTGTGTCTTTAGACAAGCACGGTGTTAACTTCAACGAAAGAAGAAGAAACGGCGAATGGTCAAAAAAATCTGAAACTGAAGAAAAATCAGCATAATGAGTCTCCAAAACGAACCAATCAACAGAAGACAAGAGCGTACTAAAAAGTATTGCCGCTTCACAAAGTACGGTGTTAAATACATCGATTATAAGGATCCTGAATTCTTATTGAAATTCTTAAATGAGCAAGGTAAAATTTTACCTCGTCGTCTTACAGGTAACTCGCAAAAATTCCAAAAGAAAATTGCTACTTCTGTAAAACGTGCTCGTCAACTTGCTCTACTACCTTACGTAGCAGACGGTTTAAAGTAATCTTAAATTAGATATTAAAAATTTATCCCAATCATGGAAGTAATTTTAAAAACAGATATCAAAGGTTTAGGTTACAAAAACGACATTGTTAACGTTAAACCAGGATATGGTAGAAACTACTTGATCCCTCAAAACTACGCTACTTTAGCAACTTCTGCTAACATCAGCATGAGAGATGAGGAAATCAAGCAAGCAGCTCACAAACTTGAAAAAGTGAAGCAAGATGCTGAAGAGTTGGCAGCTAAAATTGGCGACTTGAAATTAACTCTTACTGCTAAAGCAGGTGAGAGTGGTAAAATATTTGGTGCGGTTACTCCATTGCAAGTTTCTGACACTTTGAAAGCTCAAGGTTACGATATTGACCGTAAGCGTATTGGTTTCAACACTGAAATCCGTATGATCGGTGAATACACTGCTATCCTTGATCTTCACAAAGAAGTTCAGCACGAAATTGCTTTAGAAGTAGTTCCTGCATAATTAAAGTTTAAGAATTTACTGCCGATAGGCAGCAATCTTATCACTTTGAGTTTTTTCCTTAAGAGGCTTTCATCAATTCGTTGATGAAAGCCTCTTTCGGTTTTAGACAATTCTTCTTATCATTGACGTTACTGTGTTCTATCAATGTAAAAATGAATTTTAAGTTTGAATGAGTCCAAGTGTATATGGTTTTTCATTCATTTTCTGATTCGCAGCCTCAATTCCCAGAGAAATGTATTTTCTTGTTTCTTCAGGAGCTATAATCTCATCTACCCATAAACGTGCAGCAGCGTAGTAAGGAGAAAGTTGTTCGTCATATTTATTTTTTATATCATCAAATAACGATTGTTCTTCTTCTTTACTCAACGTTTTACCCTGACTTTTTAAAGAGGCTAACTTAATTTGAAGTAAAGTGGTAGCCGCTGATTTTCCAGACATCACTGCAATTTTAGCAGTTGGCCAAGCAAGCATTAATCTAGGGTCATAGGCTTTTCCACACATTGCATAGTTTCCGGCTCCATAAGAGTTGCCAATTACTAAAGAAAATTTTGGAACTACAGAATTACTCATGGCATTGACCATTTTTGCTCCATCCTTAATTATTCCTCCATGTTCCGATCTAGAACCCACCATAAATCCTGTGACATCATGAATAAACAGTAGTGGAATTTTCTTTTGATTACAATTCATGATAAAACGAGCGGCTTTATCTGCAGCATCAGAATATATGACGCCACCCATTTGCATTTCTCCCTTTTTAGTTTTTACAATGGTTCTCTGATTTGCTACGATGCCAATTGCCCAGCCATCTATTCGACCATATCCACAAAGCATTGATTGTCCATAACCTTCCTTATATTGATCAAATTCAGAATTATCGACTAACCGATCAATTATGTTCATCATATCATAAGGTTTAGTCCTGTCTTCTGGAAAAACCTCTGTCAAATCATTGATCGATTTTTTGGGGAGTAAAGCTTCTTTTCTATTGAAATTGGAGAGGGGAGAATGTCCCATTTTATCTACCAATTGCTTAATCTGTTGTATACAAGCTGCATCATCTTCACATTTATAATCTGTTACACCAGAAATTTCACAATGTGTTGTTGCTCCGCCTAATGTTTCATTATCAATGGATTCACCTATTGCAGATTTAACTAAATAGGACCCTGCTAAGAATACTGAGCCAGTGCCATCTACAATTAACGCTTCATCAGACATTATTGGTAAATAGGCACCACCTGCAACGCAACTTCCCATTATTGCAGCTATTTGAGGAATTCCTTGAGCTGACATCACAGCATTATTTCTGAAAATCCTACCAAAGTGTTCTTTATCAGGAAAGATTTCATCCTGTAGAGGAAGATAAACACCAGCACTATCCACTAAATAGATAATAGGTATGTTATTTTCAATAGCGATTTCTTGTGCTCTTAAATTTTTTTTACCTGTTAGTGGAAACCAAGCGCCAGCTTTAACTGTAGCATCATTTGCAACTATAACGCATAACCTTTCACTAACTTTTCCCATTTTAACAACAACGCCAGCCGAAGGACATCCACCATGTTCTTCGTACATATTGTGTGCTGTGAATGTGCCAATTTCTATTCCTTGTGAAGGTTGGTCTAATAAAAGGTCTATTCTTTCTCTTGCAGTTAATTTACCTTTCGCTTTATGTTTGGTAATTTTCTTTGTACCACCACCCAAGTAGGTTGTTTCTCTTTGCTGATTTAGGTGATGAATTAATGATTTTAGATTGGATGAAGTTGAATTCATAAAGTGTTTATTGGTTAAATGTGTTTTTGGTCTTACATAAGTTAACAGGATAAACTTTAATCAGCAAATGTTATGGATAAGTTTATGTGCGTTGTTAAATATTCTATTTTTCGTGGTTGAATCATTTTGCACGATATTGTTAATAATTATGATTAGTTTAAGCTTGTTTGTGCGTTTTTATGCGTTTATATGCTTGAATGTGTATTTTTGACACGTCAACATTTATGAGATAAAATAAATTCAATCGAAACCAATATTATGCGTAGCAGAAGAGAATTTCTCAAGTTTTCAGCGTTAACATCAGCAGCGTTGTTAACCCCTCAATTATCTACATTAACTTTTGCAGGAAAAAGAAAAGGAAATAAACCAGTAATGATTTCAACTTGGAACCATGGGTTTGGTGCAAATGCAGCAGGCTGGGAAATCCTAGGTGAAGGAGGTACTGCACTAGATGCGGTTGAAGCTGGTGTTAGAGTTCCTGAAGCTGATCCTAATGAAAGAAGTGTGGGGTATGGTGGTTTACCTGACCGTGAAGGTAAAGTGACATTGGATGCATGTATTATGAACCATGCCTATGAATGTGGTGCTGTGGCCTTTTTACAGGATATTAAACACCCTATTTCTGTTGCAAGATTAGTAATGGAAAAAACTCCACATGCAATGATTGTAGGTAAAGGAGCGAAACAATTTGCATTAGCTAATGGGTTTAAAGAAGAAAATCTATTAACTGAAAAATCTGAAGCAGATTGGAAAGAATGGTTGAAAAAATCAGAATATAAGCCTGTTATTAATATTGAAAACCATGATACGATTGGTGCATTAGCATTAGATGCAGAAGGTAATTTAGCGGGTGCTTGTACTACTTCTGGTGCAGCTTATAAAATGCATGGTCGTGTAGGTGATTCTCCATTAATTGGTGCAGGTTTATTTGTAGATGGTGAAATAGGAGGAGCTTGTGCAACTGGTTTAGGAGAAGCGGTCATTAGAACTGCAGGATCTGCCATGGTTGTAGAACAAATGAGAAATGGGAAATCTCCGGCAGAAGCATGTGAGATTGTTGTGAAAAGAATTATTAAAACTCATAAAAATAAACTTGAAGATCTACAAGTTGGATTTTTAGCCTTAAATAAAGATGGTGAATACGGTGGCTATAGTATCCGTAGCGGATTCAACTTTGCTGTTGTAGATAATACCGATAAAGGCAACAGAATGGAAGACGCTCCATTTAAAATGGAATGGTAAAAAAATCTATAAACTATATACCTAACGATATGAAATTTAAATACTTAATTCCAATAATAGCATTTGTTGTTTTTGGGTGTAAAACTAACGAGCAGAATAAACAAGAATCGATTAAATATACTGATTTTGTTAACCCATTTGTAGGTACAGATGGTCCGGGTAATACTTATCCAGGAGCTACGGTGCCACATGGTATGGTTCAATTATCTCCTGATAATGGTATTTCTGGTTGGGATAGAATTGCAGGTTACTTTTGGCCTGATTCTACTATTGGTGGATTCTCACATACTCACTTATCAGGAACTGGAGCGGGTGATTTATATGATATATTAGTAACTCCACTAAATGGGAAAAGTAATAGAGTAGTTGAAGAAGCAGGTTATAAAAGACCAGTATCTTTATTTTCTCATGATCAAGAACATGCAGAACCTGGTTATTATTCGGTTGATTTATTAGACTATGATATCAAAGCTGAATTAACAGCTACAGATAGAACAGGTTTCCATAAGTATACATTCCCAAAAGATGATAAATCACAAATTATCTTCAACTTAGGATATTCTCTTAATTGGGATGGACCAACTGATACATACTTCAAAGTAATCAATAATAAAAAAATTATCGGTTACAGATTTTCTTCAGGGTGGGCCAATGTTCAAAAAGAATATTTCGTAGCAGAATTTTCTCAACCTTTTACATCTTTTGAATTAATGAATTCAGAAGATCCAAAGGATTTGAAATTTGTTGAAGGAAATGAAATAAAAGCGAAGAAAACAAGAGCTTATTTCCATTTCAATACATCAGATGCTAAAAATATTGTATTGGTGAAAGTAGGGTTATCAAATGCATCGATTGAAGGAGCAGAGAAAAATCTAGCGAAAGAAAATACCACTTGGGATTTTGATCAAATAAAAGAGGAAGCTTCATCAAAATGGAATACTGAGTTGGCTAAAATTGAGGTGACTACACCTAATTTAGAACACAAAAAAGTTTTCTATACAGCAATGTATCAATCACTATTAGCTCCTACATTATTATCTGATGTTGATGGAGGCTATAAAGGTGCTGATCAGAAAAATCATGTAGCTAGAGGTTATAAAAAGTATGATACTTTCTCATTATGGGATACTTATAGAGCAGCTCATCCATTATATACCATGATTCATGCAGAAAGAGTTCCTGATATGATTCAATCATTCTTATCTCATTATGATGAAACTGGCTTACTTCCCGTTTGGTCGATGAAAGGAAATGAAACGAACATGATGATTGGATATCATGCAGTTCCTGTAATTACAGATGCTTATTTTAAAGGTATCAGAAACTTTGATGTTGAAAAAGCTTATGAAGCTTGTAAAGCGTCAGCTATGAATAAGACTGGAGATTCTATGGAGGATTATATCAAATTAGGGTATGTTCCTTTAAACTATGATCATGAAAACTGGTCGGTCTCTAAAACATTAGAATATGCTTACGACGATTGGTGTATTGCTCAATTCGCTAAAGATTTAGGGAAAGAGGAAGATTATAAGTACTTCTCTCAAAGAGCTGAAAACTGGAGAAACCATTATGACAATGAATCAACGTTTATGCGTCCAAAAGATAAGGATGGTAAGTTTATCAAGCATTTTGTAGCAAAAGAATATACAGACCATTTCTGTGAAAGTAATGCATGGCAATACTTCTTCTACGTACCTCAAAACATTGAAGGTTTGATTGATGCAATGGGTGGTGCTGATAGATTCGAACAAAAGTTAGATTCTATGTTCTCTTATTACCCAACGGCAGAAGACAAATTACCTATTTTCTCAACAGGTATGATTGGACAATATGCTCACGGTAATGAACCATCACATCATGTAGCTTATTTATATAATTACATCAATAAGCCACACAAAGCACAAAAGATGGTGAACATAATAATGAATACTCAATATAAATCAACACCTGATGGTGTTTGTGGTAATGAGGATTGTGGTCAGATGTCATCTTGGTTCATCTTAAGTTCTTTAGGAATATACCCAGTTAACCCAGGTAATGCTATGTATGATTTGGGAACTCCTTTATTCCCTAAGGCAGTGGTACATTTATCTAGCGGAAAAACATTAACGGTAATTGGTAACCAAACAAAAGAGCATCCTACAGTTTCTAAAGTGATGTTTAACGGTAAGGAAATTAAAGGATATAAAATATCTAATGCTGAATTAATGCAAGGAGGTACATTAGAATTTGTAAGATAATTATAGCTAACAATATAGGAACAGTTCATCAATGGACTGTTCCAACTTAACCTTTCTAACAAATGAGATTATTACTACTATCAATTTTTACTCTATGCGTTTCTTTTTTAAGTCTAGCGCAAGAACATTCATCTATTATTCCTCAACCTAAAGAAGTAAAATGGAATAAAGGTGAATTTTTATTATCTAATACAACCACAATATCAAAAGGAAATTCAGGGTTAGATATTGACTATTATATTGATCAGATAGCTAAACAAAGTGGAATTCAACTATCAAAATCAGAAAAAGAGTATGCAGATGTCAATCTTCACATTGTGAAAGAATTTGATTTAGGTGAAGAGGCTTATCGATTAACAGTGCATAAAACTTCTATTGATATCACATCTTCTACAGAAATAGGATTAAGAAATGGCCTTTCTACTTTAATGCAATTGATTGGTACAAATAACAAAGTAGAATGCGTTGATATTCAAGACTCACCAAAGTATAAATGGAGAGGTTTAATGCTAGATGTTAGTAGACATTTCTTTACTATCGATGAAGTAAAAAGATATCTTGATTTAATGACTAGGTATAAATTGAATAAGTTTCATTGGCATCTTACAGAAGATCAAGGTTGGAGAATTGAGATAAAAAAATACCCTAAACTAACAGAAATTGGAGCTTGGAGAACTGAAAAAGACGGTAGTCGTTATGGAGGTTTTTATACTCAAGAAGAAATTAAAGAAGTTGTAGCATATGCAACTGAAAGAGGGATTGAAGTCATTCCAGAAATTGATATGCCAGGTCATATGTTAGGAGCCTTAGCATCATATCCAGAACTAGCTTGTACAGAAGGTCCATTTGAAGTTTGGAATAGATGGGGTGTAAGCGAAGATGTATTATGTGCCGGTAATGAAAAAGTGTATGAATTTGTGGAGGATGTTTTAAAAGAAATTATTCCTTTGTTTCCATCACAATATTTCCATTTAGGAGGAGATGAGTGTCCAAAGAGTAGATGGAAAGAGTGTGATAAATGTCAGTTGAAAATTAAACAAGAAGGCTTAGCTGATGAACATGAGCTACAGAGTTATTTTATTCACAGAGTCGAAAAAATGGTCGATAATATGAATAAAAAAATTACGGGCTGGGATGAAATTATGGAAGGTGGCTTGTCGAAAACAGCTACTGTTCAATTATGGAGAGATTGGCATGACCCTCAAGCTATAAGTAAAATTGCAAAAATGGGAAATGATGTGATTGCTTCACCAACGTCATGTTGTTATTTTGACTATGATACTAAAACAACTGAAGTAGCTCAAGTTTATGCATTTAATCCGACTCCAGATGATTTAAATGAAGAAGAGGCTAAACATATTTTAGGAGGAGAATGTACCGTTTGGACAGAAAGAATACCTAATCAAAAAAGAGCAGACTTTATGATTTTTCCACGAGCTATTGCATTTTCAGAAGCATTGTGGTCTGGTGGTAAAGAAAATGGTTTGAAAGAGTTTGAGGCCCGTCTTGAAAAACAATATCCTTTATTAGATCAATTAGGAGTAGCATATGGACCATCTAGTGACGTAATGTCAGTAAGTACTTCTCAAAATAATGGTCAAATATCTTTAGAGGCAATACCATTAATTAAAGATGTTACTATTAAGTATAAATTGAATGAGTCAGGTGAATATGTAGCATTAAATGAATCATTAAAAGTAGATCAATCAGCAGATATTTATTTTCAAGGGTTTAAAAATGGGAAACTCTACGGAGACCCTATCATTAAATCATTTGAGTTACATAAAGGCAATTCTGCCAAAATAAAATTGGTTGATGAGGCATCTAAACCTTATCAAAATGAAGGAGCAAAAACCTTAATTAATTCAATTGTAGGAGGTCATAATTTTAAAGATGAAACTTGGTTAGGGTTTAATGGTCAGGATTTACAAGCTATTCTTACTTGGGAGAAAGCACAAGTAATTAATACAATTGAATTTTCTTCTTTTGATGAAATGGGATCATGGATCATGTCTCCATATGAATTTAAAATTCTAGCATCAAAAGATGGAAAAAAATATAAAGAAGTATCAAAGAAAATAAATAAAGTAGTTGATGGTAACATCAACCATTTTACTCTTCAACTAAAAAAGCCTTTAAAAGATATAAAGGACATAAAAATTATTATCAAACATCCAGGGGAATTACCAAAAAATCATGGTGGAGCAGGTAAACCTTCTTGGATGATGATCGATGAAATTATCATTAAATAAAAAATCTAATAATCTAAGGATGCGAAAATTATTAATTACTTTCATTTGGGTACCATTACTTTTCAGTTGTGTATCTCAAATGAATAAAAAGGCAGCAACAGAAGTATTGCCAAAATCATATACTGATTATGTAGATCCATTTATTGGGACATCAGCTCATGGTCATACTTTTCCAGGAGCAACAGTTCCTTTTGGTATGGTACAATTAAGTCCTGATACGGGTATTGAAGGATGGGATTGGTCTTCTGGTTACCATTCATCAGATAATTCAATTATGGGATTTTCTCATACACACCTTTCAGGTACTGGTGGAGGTGATTATGGAGATATTCTATTAATGCCAACTGTAGGAGAAATCAAAACTGAAGCCGGATCGAAAGAAAACCCAGATGAAGGGTATCGTTCACGTTTTGAAAAAGTGAAAGAAGAAGCATCTCCAGGCTTTTATTCTGTATTCTTGGAAGATTATGGTATTACTGCAGAATTAACTGCAACAACTAGAGTAGGAGTACATCAATACCATTTCCCTGCCTCTGATCAGGCACATATTATTTTAGATTTAAAACACGGTATTGGAGATTCTGCTAGAGAAACATGGTTTGAAGTAACTTCAGATAATGAAATTGTAGGTTTAAGAAGGTCATCGGGTTGGGCAAGAGATCAATTTGTTTACTTTGTTGCTCAATTTTCTAAGCCTTTTGATTCTGTTCAAGGAACAAAGTCAGGTGTAGATTTAAAAGAGACTAATAAACTTGATGGTGATGATGTGAAAGCAGTAGTAAATTATACTACAGTAGAAGGAGAAGCTATTACTGTAAAGGTAGCCATTTCAGCGGTTAGTGTAGAAGGTGCAAGAAAGAACTTAGAGGCTGAAGCTAAGGGATTTAATTTCAATGCGGTAAAAGATCAAGCCAAACAAACTTGGAACGAAAAATTATCAAAAATTGAAGTTGAAGGCGGTGATCAAGTAAAGAAAACAATTTTCTATACTGCTTTATATCACTCTATGATTGCTCCTAATGTATTTATGGATGTAGATCATCAATATAGAGGAATGGATCATAAGATTCATAAAGCTGAAGGTTTTACTCACTACACCTTGTTCTCATTATGGGATACTTTTAGAGCAACACATCCTTTATTTACTTTGATTGCTCCTGAGGAAAATAACGATTTTATTAAATCGATGATTGTGAAATATGAACAATCAGGACAACTACCAGTATGGGAATTATCTGCCAATGAAACTGGTACAATGATAGGTTTTCATTCGGCTCCAGTCATTGCAGATGCTATTAATAAAGGGCAGGGTGATTTTGATAAAGAACTTGCTTATAAAGCAATGGTTGCAGCAGCAGAAGATCCTAGGAGAGGCTTAAATTGGTTCAATGAAGATGGATTTATTCCTGTAGAAAAAGAATCTAACTCAGTATCTAAAGGAGTTGAATATGCCTTTGATATGTGGGTTGTAGCTCAAGTAGCCAAAGATTTAGGGAAAATGGATGATTATAAAAAATACAGTAATCGAGCATTAAACTATAAGCAACTATTTGATAAAGAAACTGGCTTTTTAAGAGGTAAGAACATGTATGGAGCGTGGGATGAACCATTTGATCCAATGGCAATTTCATTACTTGGTGCAGGAAATTATACAGAAGGAAATGCATGGCATTACAATTTTTTCGCTCCTCAAGATATTAACGGTTTAATAGACCTACATGGAGGTGATGATAAATTTATTGATAAGATTGACCAGATGTTTGAACAGGAAGCTGTGAATGATAATCATATGGCACATGATGTGACCGGATTAATTGGTCAGTATGCTCAAGGAAATGAACCTTCACACCATGTGATTTATTTATACAATTATGCCGGTCAACCATGGAAGACTCAATCTAGGATTCGTCAAGTAATGGATGAAATGTATACTTCAGAAAGAGATGGTCTTTGTGGTAATGAAGATTGTGGGCAAATGTCTGCATGGTATGTATTTTCTGCCATGGGATTTTATCCTGTAAACCCTGCTGATGGTCAATATGCAATTGGTAGCCCTATTTTTGGTAAAGTGACTATACATATGGATAATGGTAATGATTTTACAATTATTGCTGATCATTCATCTACCAAAAACGAATATATTCAATCTGCTACATTAGATGGTGTAAACTACGAAAAGACTTTTATTACACATCAACAATTAGAAAATGGAGGTGTATTAGCATTCAATATGGGTGAGAATAAATCTAATTGGGGTACTAATATATCATCTAGACCAACATCTCATGCAATACCGTTAGAAGAAGTGAATTCTATCGTTGAAAAGAAAGATGTAGTGTATAGACCTTATATCACTAATAAATCTGTCCTATTTAAAGGGTCTACTGAAGTTACATTTAAAGATGTTACACCAGATGTGGAGATATATTATACTTTGGACGGGACAACACCAACAAAGTCATCAATTAGATTTGAAACTGAGTTTTCAATCAACCAATCAACCTTAGTGAAGGCAATTGCTTTTGATAAAAAAGGAGAATCAAGTAAAGTATCAGAGTTTGCTTTTAAAAAGGCATTCTATAATTCTGGTGAAGAATATCCTAAGCTAAGAATCAATTATGAGAAAAATGCTACTTATGATGCGGGTGTAAATGGTATTTTGAATGGAGATTATGCTTCAGATAACTTGAGAGATGGTAAATGGGATGGAATTAGTGGTCAAAACTTCGAAGCAGTAATTGATTTAGGTCAAAAAGAAGATTTACATCAAGTATCAATAGGTTTCTTAGAGAATACTTCTTCATGGGTCTTTTTACCAAAAGAAGTAGAATTCTTTGTTTCTAATGATGGTGAAAATTTCACATCAGTTGGAAGCTATAAAACAGAAATGCTAAATGATCATCCAATTATAGGTATTAAAAGGTTCTCAAAAGAAATAAAAGGGAGATATAAATTTGTTAAAGTGGTAGCCACTCCATTTGATGCTTTACCTGTATGGCATCTTGGAGCTGGAAATAATCCATGGATGTTTACAGATGAAATTGTAATTGAATAAAAGTACTATTCCTTATAATAACCAAGATTATTACGGCCTGAATATTATATTCAGGTCGTTTTTTGTTTCCATGGCACGATATTTTAGAAACTTAAATAAGTTTTTTAAATTTAAATAGGATTCGATCTTAGAATAGATAAAAAGCTATTTACTACTCGCTACACTCAAAACTTAATGAAAAGACTATTACTTAACATGGTAGGAGGTTTATCCTCTGAATGGTCAAGAATTGCTGCGTTATTAACGCTGGGATTTTTTACTGGTATCTTTATGGCGAGTTATAGTGTATCCATCAATACACTTTTTATATCAAAATTCGGAAATGAAAATGATTTTCCATTAGCCTTAGTTACACAAGGAGTTTTAGGAATTATATTCACGATTTTATTCTCAAAACTTCAAAATGTAATCGGATTTAGAAAGTTAGTCTATTATACTAGTTTTATTAATTTGATTTTAGTGGGAACGATCTCTTTTTCTTTATTGTATGGCAATAATGACGAATTGGTGGTGTTTTTGGGTTTTGCTACTTTAGGACCAATATCATCTATATCCTTGTTGATATTTTGGGGTGCATTTGGTCGTTTATTTAATTTTACACAGAGTAAAAGGCTATCAGGTGGTATAGATACAGGTCAAGCTTTTGCCACTATTTTTGCATTCTTTAGTGTCCCTTTTATTCAACAAATATTGCCAAGTCTTTCCTATTTATCATTGGTAGGTTTCACTTCTTACTTTTTCTGTATAATATCAATAATATATATTCTAAAGAAATTTAGAATGCACTCTGCTGAAGCAATAACAGTAGATGAAAATGTTGAAAAGGTTTCAAACAAAAGAATACGTCTAAGAGATTATAAAAATTATTTTTTGGTGATTTCTGTATTTGTAATGTGCTCTAGTTTTTCAGCAGCTTTTGTAGATTATTCTTTTGTGACAGTTACTCCTCAATACTTTTTAGAAGAACAAGAATTGGCTAACTTTTTAGCATTTTTTGAAGCCTTTGTAATCATTGTATCTTTCTTGGTTCAGACGTTTTTAAATGATAGGATATTGGAAGTTTATGGCCTGCAATATTCATTAATGCTGTTACCTGGTATTCTAGTATTTTTCTGTGTGATTGATTTAGTGATAGGGAGTTTATTTGGACATGATCAATCATCAAGTGCTTTCCTGATGTTCTTTTTAATTATAAGTATGTCTAAATTAGTGACAGATGCCTTAAGAGATTCATTAGAAAACCCGACAGTTAAAATATTCTTTTTCCCATTGCCTGCGGAAATTAGATATGAGGCCCAAACCTTAGTAGAAGGAACCGTAGCACAATTTTCAACTCTCTGTGCAGGTATTTTAATGATCGGAATATCAAAAATTAATAGTTACAATATACTTTACAATAATTTTGTCATATTCGGAATCGTAGGTATTTGGGTGTTTATCACTTTTAAGATGTATAACTTCTACAGAATATCACTTCAAAACCTACTTTCAGCAAACTCAACAGAAGTAAATTATAACGAAGACATAGGTAATAGATTCAAAAATAATAAAGTTCAAAATCTTTTACAGACCAGATGGAATAGTGTGCCTCATCGTGTTGCTCCATTATTATTTAAGCTTATTGAAAGGTTAGATGTCTTTCTGTTTAGGACTATCTTATCAGATGATGGTAGTTTGCATAGAATGATCAATAAAAGACAGGCACTTCAAAAAATTAAAGAATATAGTATCTATGAAAGTATATCTTCTTTAAAAAATTATGCTAAAGGTACTTTAGGAGATGAGATGCAGTTTACCTCTTTAGCCAATCAAGTAGCAAATGAATTACAAGCAGAAGTATATACTGAAATAAGTTATGATAATATAGAGCAACTCACAAAATCATCTAATCCAAAAGAGAGAGTTTTGGCCGCGCGTTATATGTTCCATCAATATGATGAGAATTATGACAACTTTTTAGGTCGACTTATTCGAGATTATAATTATACGGTTCGTTGTGAAGCAATGACCCTTGTTGGTTATCATAACCTTTCAAGCTTTATACCTGCATTAGTAGAGCGATTGGCCATAAAAGGTGATGAAAGGGTTGCACTTTCAGCTATTGTAGCAGTTGGTGAGTCTGGAGCTAAAATGTTAGAGACTGCCTTTCATAAAAATGGACAATTACAACTCACTCAAAGATTAATATTACAGGCGTATGCTAAAATTGGTAGTGAAGAGTCTGTGCAACTATTGGCAGATAAAATTACCTACCCGGAAAGAAAAATTTCTTACGAGGCCTTAGCATTATTAAGTACTTTAGGATGGAATGCAGAAGATGAGTACCATAAATTGTTTTTGAAGGAGGCCTTAAAAAGGGAAGCCAATAACTGTTATTGGAATGTTTCAGCAACTTTAGAACTCGAAAACACGCATCACACCGCTTTGTTATCAAGAGCATTACAAGATGAAATCATGACCAATTATGATCAGATATTTCTCATTTTAAATATGCTTTATGATAGGGGGTCACTTTCATTAATTAGAAAAAACCATGACCTTGGAACTTCTGACAGTATAGGTTATGCTGTCGAATTACTTGATGTACTCATTGAAGAAGATATTAAACATTATGTCTTGCCTTTATTTGAAGATATTGAATTTGAAGATAAAGTTAAAAAGCTTTCTGAGTTATTCTATAGAGAGCACTATTCATCAAACCAAGTAGTTTTAAAGTTAAGTAATAGAGATCCGAATTGGCTTTCTTTATGGGTAAGGTCGTGTGCATTATATACGTTATCATATAATCCCGAATTATGCGATACAGAAATGCTAGTAGGCTACCTTTTTGATCAAGAAAGGATGATGTATGAGTTGTCTGCTTGGATTTTACAAGTTTATAAACCAGATGTTTTGGAAGAAGCTTATCATAGACTTCCCCAAGATAAAGAAGCTGACTTACGCGATTTATTGAAAAATATTAATGATATGAAGTGGGCTAACGCACCTCACTTAACTTTTAGTAAAGCATTGTATTTCTCAAATCTATCAGAATTTCATGGATTAACGGGCGATGAATTATCAGATTTATCTAATATCTCACAAATCAGATTCTTTGAAAAAGGTAAAGAAATTATTACTGCAGAAGAATTAAAGGAGAAAGGGTTATTTATTGTCAAAAGTGGGTCTGTGAAAATTGGTGAGGTAGATGATGAACATCCTTTTATCTATTCTAAAAGAAGAATTTTAGGAGCTTATATTTCTAGTCAATCTGACGCATGGATAGGAACATGTCGAGCTATGGAGGATACTTATATTATTGATATAGATGAAGAAAGTTTTTTCCTTTTATTAGCCACAGATTCACATATGGTAGAAATTATTATGAATAATGTGAGAAGATCCTTTAGAACATCAATTAATCTTAAAAAATCAACAATATAAAAAAGGGTGGATTTATTATAATAAATCCACCCTTAATTTATTCAACTAAGTATTACATACTTAGTCCGATTTTTTCTACTTGATCAAAAGGAACTTTAAAAGTTACACCTAAAACTTTGGTTCGAATAAATCCTGTATATCTTACTTCAAAATCTTCGCCAGTAGCCATATTTAATATCCCACCTAATACATTTGAAAAAAGTAGTTTGGGAGGGAAAGTAACTTCTAAAGGTAATGAGAATTCAGATTTTCCTTTTGCTTCAGAAGACACAGATTGATATACATTACCTATTTTATCTCCATTAACTAAAACATCTACGTGTATTTCATGTATTGTTAAAGAAACACCATTAGGGTTATATAATACTGCTTCGGCTTTAATTACAAAATTTCCATCATCTAATGAGAACATGTCAAGGTCTCTTAGATCAGTAAATTCTGGAGCCTTAGGGCCACAAGATGTCATCAATAATAGGAGAGATGAAAGATAGAATACCTTGAGAATATTATTTTTAGTAATCATTATTAAAAAATGGATGTTTTGTATATAAAATTAACGATGTAAATGTATAAATTTTTTTAATATTATCATTTAAAAAAAAATCTATTGCAACATTTAAAGCATTTTTGTGATCATAGCATTGTGTACTTGATTTTTTATAGATTTAATTAGATATTATATTGTTAGTAAATTTTACTATCTTTTTAGATAATAAATGTTAACAAGATGGTCTTTTATTATCAAAACATGTTTTTCGTGTTACTTTTGTATGATTATACAATTTGCTGTTTGAAAATAACCTGAGCTTAATATGCACATCAATGATGTTGTTATGCATATACAAATTGTGGTGCTTAATTAACTTTACGAGAAACCCTAATAATAGGTAGAATTATGACAATTTCATCAATGATTCAACCCGAGAAAAAAATACATTTTTTTCAAATCATAGAATATTCTGTTTACCGCTTTTATGCATTATTAAAAGAAGGTAAAGGAAATATTGGAGAAGGTAAGCAATGCTTTAAACTTAAGGGTAGAGGTGTTAATCTTTACTCTAAACGTGAGTTTATAGAACAGCATGATATGGAAGAGACTTTCTTCGATGATCTTTGTTTTGAATTATGGACAATTTCCCAAAAAACACCAAATTGGGATATTGATAGGCTATTTGCTTACAAAAATGAAATTTCTGAAAATGTGAATAACATCTTAGATGCTAAATCACTTAATAATTTAGAACTCTATATTTCTGATTCAAAAACAGCGAATTTTATCTATTCATTTCTAATCCACTTTTTTAATGAAAAGTTAAACGTTAACAACAATCTTGACGTTGATGCTGAACCGATACATCAAGTTATCGAAAATATTGAAAAAGGGGATGAAGTAAATTTCCAAATAGAAATACTCAATCGTTTTCAGCAAATGGATGAGAGGATTAAACTTCTTGAAACTGAAAATAAGAGATTAGACTCTATTGAGAAAAGCTATATTCTAAAAATTGAACAATTAGAAACTGAATTAAAAAGAGTAGATAAATTAGAAGAGACTACAGAAAAGATACAACTTTCTAGAAAAAAGTCTTTAGAAGAAATAGCAATTAATACTGAACAAAAGTTCTCTGGTTTAGTAGAAAAATTAAATTTAATAGAAGAACATTCTTTTAATAAAGAATCTATTCGTGAATTTTTACTTCAAGTTGAAAACTTGAATACTCAGGTTTCTGATATGAAATCAGAATATGTAAAAGAAGATGCATTACAAACTTTTACAAAGCAACTTGAAAAACTTAATAAGGAGATCAATCATATTGCTGACGAGTACGGCAATGAGTTGAAAAAGGTTGAGCTTAGGTTTACCAAAATAAAAGGTGAAAGGGTAGAGCTCAGAGATCGTATGGATACTATTGAAGAACGTTCTGCTGAGAAATTTGAATCGTTTGAAGAAATAATGAATTCTGAAATCGAAGCTATCCACAAAGTTGCTGAAGGAATAACCCATAACCAACAAGAATTACAATCTTTATTACAAGATCAAATTGTAGGTAATAGAGAACATACTGATAAAAGTATTGAGAATATCGCTTCACTTGTGGATGAACTGAAACAGAAACAACATGAGATTTGGATAAAAATCAATGAAGTAATCAGTAAATCCAAGAAAATAGAAACTTCTGTTGTGGATGCGCCAATTACTAGTACTGTTACAAGTACAAATAATACCTCTTTTACAACAAAAAATAAATACTCTGATATTTTTTATGCAGAACCAGATGGAAATGGTTTTCTAACGAATCTATCAACCAAAAAGACTTCTTATAAACATGTCTATAAAATCAATGTTATTGATGAAGTGACGGCAGATTTTGAGTTTGTAAATGATGAAGATTCAATCAGGACTTTAAATATGAACCTAGCGGTGATGTTTGATGAGTATATGATTGATAATGGATCATTAGGAAATAAAATGACATTATCTCTTTATGGAGAAGCAAAAAAGGTAAGAGGATTGAATGCTTGGAGAGTCAATAGAAAAGCAATGATTACAAGAAGATAGATTTATCTTTGTGTATGTTTCTCAAAGTGTAATGGATTTCCCTCTACATTTACTTTAGATAGAGGAGATTGAAATATAGTAGCATTATTTAAGGCATGAACAGACATTTCTGACATGCCTTTTGTTTTTGCCTTAATATTTTCAATAATAAAATCACTACCATTAAAATGACTACCACCATTAGTTGTAAGGTATACATCATTTGCTTTGCCTTCCATAGAGAGTATTGAAGCTCCTTTTAGATTAATCACAACATGTGACGCTCTGATGTCTTTAAAATTACCCTCTATATTGCCCGATAAATTAATTTCTAATGAATCAGCTTCAAGCTTGTTCAAGATTATTTTGCCCTGACCTTCAAATTTAAAGTAATTTAATCTCGGAGTTACTAATGCTAATTCCAATACTTTATTAGAATTAAAATCACTTGGGTATAATCTTAAATTCCTTTCATTTTTGATCACTTTTAGATCATTCCCTTGTTGTTGCTTGGGATATTTGAGCATACAGCCCTTAAAGTTTGGATCAATAATTACATTTAAATTAATATTTCCATATAATAAAATGGAATCTGCTCCAGTTTCAAATCGTTTTTGGCTTATTAGAATTTTCTTTAGATTCTCATCATTATTTTGACTTACGATGATTGGTTTTTGGGCATTATTGTAGGTCTCTATACTACCTTTTTCATTATAAACTATATCATGATTAAAACCTTCATCAAAGTCAAATATATTTTGATCATTCAAGTACTTTTTTAACTCTTCATTAACCATAAAAGGTATCCCTTTAGGGACAAAGATGTTAAGTGATAATTTTTGATTTCTATATTTTACACCTCTAGGAAAACTATAATGAGAGGACAGGATAACTTTATTGTCATCAATTGTAGTTAAATAATCAATTGCTTTAGCATTTTTGATAGCTCGCTCTCTAGTTTTGCCCCAAGCTTCTTGAAGAAAGACAAACTTTAGGTCATTACCATTATATGGAGAGATATTAATATTGGCTTTATTTAGTGGTATCACCCCAACATTATCTAAAGACAGTTCAATGTCATTTGAGCTCAATGGGATGAGGATTTCTTCTTTATGTGTCGCTTGGTTATCAAAGTTGTGGACAGACATATTTAAAGCTGTCAATAATAGTATTGATGAAATAGTTAATAAGATGGTTAGAACAATAAAAGCCGTAGTTCTTACTACTTTTCTAAAAATCATTAAAGATAATGAGGTAAGAAATAATAAGATTTGAAGAGTGAAGAATTGTATTGAAGCAATTATAGCTGTTGTATTTGGGATACTATATTGTAGAGTAGTTAATAAATTCCTATCTATTCCTGTAAATAATTGTGCTTCTTGATTCTCTGGGATGTAATTAAATATTTCAGTTAACTGAAATGTTTTTAAGGCAATTGCTAATACTGGTACTCCAATAATTGTTGATAATATGGTTGAAATAAATAAAAATGCACCAACCAAAAAGCTGCATACTTTTAATATATCAATAAATATAGGATCTATATTAATAGTACCTAATCGACTATTTAATCTTTCTAATTTTGAACTTAATACTTTCTGAGACTTTGAAGCATGATTGATAGTTTTCGAAAGATAGACTTCAACTTCTTCTAAAGTAAAAGCTTTCCCTTTACTTTGAAATTTATCTTTAAGGGTTCTAGAATAGGGTGTTACTATCCAAAATATAATATATAATAAAATTAATGTATGGAAATAAAAACATAGACCAATTAATGGAAGCCTTATATAAATAACATTAATACCAAAGTAATTAGATAACCCAGCACAAATACCACTTAGGACTTTATTTTCTTTATCTCTAAAAAATAATTTAATATTTTGATCCCTCTTAATATTTCTCTTTTCTGGTAAAAACAACCACATGATAATATACACTGTGATCGCAAAAATTAAAGGGATTTTTGTGGTAGAGTAAAGTAAAAAGGGAGAGATAAATAACAATCGAATAATAACAGGATCAATATTTAAATTATGGGCAACCCCAGCTGCTACACCTCCAATTGTTTGTCGATCTACATCTCTAAATAGTTTAAGTAAAAAATCTTTTGATTTAGCTTTTGCATTTAATAAGAATTTCTCATCAAATTCAAATTTGGTACTTGAAATAGAAGGTGCTTCTTTATCTATTTCAGGGTTCTCATCAAAAGTGTTGTCATTAGGTAATTGAAATCCTTCAGGTAACCCTACAATCTTTAAACAGTGAATTAGTTCTTCTTCATAAACATAATCGAATTCATCTTCAATAAAAGGAATCAGTAATTCGGATAATTTATATTCTAATTCAGTGATAATTTTTCTAAAATCTTGAAAAGTTTTTAAATGTTCATATAAGGCATTACAATAGTCATCGTATAATGCTTTACTTTCTTCAGACATCTTGAAGTTACTATTACCTATATGTACGTTCTTTAAAATCACTTAGTAAAAATTAAAAAAATGAGTTTTTCCATTGTAATATTAACAGTTTAAGAACTAAAATCTTTCCAATAGATCCTTATTCTATCTTAAGTTTATTTAACAATATGATAATCAGTAACTTAAGACATGTTTCTTGTTTTGTTATCTTAGTGTGAAACTATTTGTAGATGTTCATTTATGAACATTTGATACAGTAAATCATGTATTTTAAAATCCTTTCTTATCTTTGACTTATTAATAAGTTCAATTTTTTTAAGATGATGAAAACAATCAATTTACTTTTCATTTTGTTCGCAATTGTAAGTTTAGATATTAAAGCACAGTGCGATAAATGTTTACCACAAGACGAGGATATCGACTTTTGTTTTAAGGATACGAGATTTGAAAACCTATGTACTCAATTTGTTGTAGATAAAAATTACTTTTATTTCAATAATAAAAAGAAATCAAAAAGAATTGATTTAGATTTTGATAGAGTAAATGATGTATTGGCTTTTAAAAAAATGGCTAATAATAAGAAGTTGAAATTATCTGCTAATGATATATTATTTATTCAATTATCTGTTGAAAAATGGAACGTTGAGAAAAATAGAATAGGTTACGAGTTTTTAGACTCTGGTCTAGGTATTAAGATCATTAAAGAAGGGAATGGTGTAAAACCTGAAGTGGGTAAGATGGTAGTTGTACACTATACCGGATATTTAATGGACGGAAAGAAATTTGATAGTTCTCGTGATAGAGAGAAACCTTTCGAATTTTTATTAGGAAGAGGTAGAGTGATTAAAGGTTGGGATGAAGGAGTTCAAAACTTAACAATTGGTAGTAGAGCCATGTTAATGATTCCTGCAGAATTAGGATACGGTTCTAGGAGTGTAGGCCCAATTCCAGCAAATTCTACTCTAATATTTGATATTGAAGTTTTAGATCAGATTAAATAATTAAATATATAAAAATAAAGCCCTTATGAAAATAGGGGCTTTTTTTTATGCGTGATTTTGAACAGGAAAAGACTATTAGACACATTTTAATGGTTTTTAGTAATAGAGTATTGTTAATAATCATTATTTAGTAAACTTTTTCAACGATTTAAGAATCTTTTTACTTCACTTAATCGTTACTATATGTAAACATTCACTTTTACAACTGTTATGATTATGAGGACTTTACTATTATTACTATTATCAACAATTACCATTGGCAATGTATTTTCACAAAGCATTGATAGTTTCAATTATTTAACCAATGAGACACAAGATATTATAGATGATATTGAAAATACATCTGAAATATATGTTCAAAAAATAGATATCAAAGAAGATAATGATCTAGTTTTTCAAGAATTCTTTGATCCAAATATTCCGATTACAAGAGAAGAAAAAGTGGCTTTAAATTCAAAAGATAAATCTTTTCTTACTCCAGTAGTTAGTATAAATTCTAGAGGTAAAACAATATATAAACCTGTTAATGAAGCGGCATCAGTAGTTCAATCTGATGGTACTAATGTATATTATGCGAATTCAAACAAGGTTTATGGGGCATACAATGTTTTGCCAGGAGCAAGAATATTAGTAATTAACTTAAAGAAATAAATAATTTCTTTTCAGTATAAATAGCAGAGGCTGTCTCACATATTTGTGAAACAGCCTCTTTTTTAATTTTAAAAACTTTTTAATCAAGTTAACTTGCTATCAATTGCGATTTATCTGATAGAATTGTTGAAATATGAACTCCTGCATTTTCTGCTAATTCATCTATTTCTTCTAGTAGATCATCATCACTATCGGCGATATACCAAACAATTGATGTTTTTTTACCTTTCATTTGCCATTTCTTTAAAGTATTTAATACTTCATAAATACCTTTAGAAGAGGCAGTGTCAAAATAAGTGATACCAAATGTGAGTGATAAATCTTGATTAAACTCAAAGAACTCATCTATCCATGTCGTAACTTCTTTATATAATTGACAAGCAGTAATGTGATATGATTCTCCATAAATGTTACCTCTTTTCTCATCAAACAATAAAGTAATTTGTGGTATCTGAACGTTTTTGTTGTTTTTGTTAATTAATAAATCATTCATAATGTAGTTAGTCGAAAATAATACAATCGGGAAACACAGTTTAATTTGCTATTGTAATAATAATGTAGAGATGACACTTAAACAAAGAAAAGTATAAAAAATTACTCTTTTGAGTCTATTTTCATGAAATAATCCATTAATTGTGGGACTCCTTCAGTGGCAGATGTTTCAATTACTGTAATTTCATTTTTATTTATACCTGATGGGATGTGTGGATCTATCAAAAATAATTTACAATTCGATTTTGTATAATGAATTAGGCCTGCAGCAGGATAGACTTGTAGGGAAGTACCAATAATTACAAAATAATCAGCTTCCTCTGTAATTTCTACTGCTTTGTCCATCATAGGTACATCTTCACCAAACCAAACAATATTGGGTCTTAATTGACTTCCTTTTTCGCATAAATCACCAATATTTAATTCTGTTCCATCAATAGGGTATATAAGTTGTGGATCTAGTGTACTTCTACTTTCAAATAGTTTTCCGTGTAAATGTGTTACGTGAGACGAACCAGCCAATTCATGTAAGTGATCTACATTTTGAGTGATGATGCTAACATCATACATTTTTTCAAGTTCCACCAGTGTAGTATGTCCATTATTTGGAACTGCATTTATCCCTTGACGACGTCTCTTATTATAAAAATCAAGCACTAATTCTTTGTTTTTATGCCAGCCCTCAGGAGATGCTACTTCCATAATATCGTGACCTTCCCAGAGTCCATCACTACCTCTAAAAGTAGCAATTCCACTTTCAGCACTTATACCAGCTCCTGTTAAAACAACAATTTTTTTCTTTTTCATGTTAGTTTATTTTAAAACACACTTAATATATGTGTAAAAGTCATCGAAAGAAAGTATTATTGTCTGATTTTTGACATTAAGAACATTTTTATGAAAGCTTGGATTCAGGCATTTAGATTACGAACACTTCCGTTAGCAATTTCAAGTATAGTATTAGCTAGTATTTTGGCATACAAAACGCTTGGGGATTTTTTTAGTTTTGACATTTTTGGCTTAACTATTCTCACTACAGTATTGCTTCAAATATTGTCTAACCTAGCCAATGATTATGGTGATGCTGTTAATGGTGCAGACCATGAAGGCAGAAAAGGACCTTCTAGAGCAGTACAATCAGGAGAAATCTCTAAACAAGCAATGAAAACGGCTATCTATATATTTAGTGGTTTATCTTTACTATCGGGTATATTTCTTTTGTATAAAAGTATATCATCTTTTGAAGAGTTTTTATATTTTCTTGGCTTAGGCATTTTAGCAATTATTGCAGCTATAACTTATACAGCAGGTAAAAAACCTTATGGTTATGCTGGTCTAGGAGATATTAGTGTTATGATTTTTTTCGGTTGGGTTGGTGTACTTGGTAGTTATTATCTACAAGTAGGAGAATTGGACTGGACTTTAATACTTCCTGCAACATCTTGTGGTTTGTTAGCAGTAGCAGTTTTAAATGTAAATAACATAAGAGATATAGAATCTGATATCGCAGCGGGTAAAAAATCTGTTCCTGTGAGGATAGGTAGAAAAGCGGCTGTATTTTATCATTGGTTCCTATTATTTGCTGCAATGATTTGTGGTTTAGCCTATGTATATTATAACTATGAATCACCTCTTCAGTGGTTATTTGTAATTATATTTCCTCTTTTAAGAAAAAATGGTTGGGCGGTAACTCGTTTAACAGAACCAAGTGAATTGGATCCATATTTAAAACAAATGGCTTTAACTTCATTATTGTTTTCATTACTTTTTGGAGCAACACAATTACTTCCAGTTTATTTCCCTTTAAATTTTTAAAATGAATATTCAACGTTTGAATCAACTTCTCGAGTTTTATAAGGAAGACCCAAATGATGCTTTTGTTATTTATGGTTTAGCCACTGAATATGCATCTGATAATAATTGGAAAAAAGCCATTCAATACTATGATATTTTATTGAAGGGACACGAAGAATATACAGGTACTTACTACCATGCAGCACATGCTTATGTCCAAATAGAGGATAAAGAGACTGCAGAAAAGATCTATGAAAAAGGTCTGGAAATTTGTCAGAAAGTAGGTGATGCACATGCATTAAAAGAACTTAGAAATGCTTACACTAATTTTCAATTAGAGGAGGACGATGAGTGGTAAGAGAATATTTCGACTATCAAAATTACACCAAAGTATCGCTAATAAATTAAAGGAAGTTAGTGGTCAATTTTGGGTGAAAGTTGAAATTTCTTCTTTGTCTTTTCGTCATGGCCATTTGTATTTAGAGGTCATTGAAAAAGATAAAAAGCAAATTATAGCAAAACAACAAGTTACTGTTTGGAGTCAAACACTAAAAGTACTGCAAAGGCGTTTAGGAGATACATTCAATTCAGTAATTAGACAAGGTTCTTTAATTACAATAGAAGTAGATTTACACTTTCATTCTGTATATGGGATGTCATTGAATGTCTTAGATCTCGATGAAAGCCACACTATTGGTGAATTAGAAAAACTAAGACGAATTGCAATACAAAAGCTGATTGATAACAATTTAATTCAAAAGCAAAAGGATTTAAATTTACCAATTGTATTACAGAATATTGCTGTTATTTCTTCTTCTAAAGCTGCAGGTTATGAAGACTTTATCGAGCAAATAAGCCAAAATCAATTTGGTTACTCTATAAATATTCAATTATTTGATAGTGAAGTGCAAGGTATTCATGCTACTAAAACTATTATTCATCAACTTAAAAATATTGATCATAGTCTTTTTGATGTGATATGTATTATTAGAGGTGGAGGAGCAAAGACCGACCTTTTAGCTTTTGATACTTTTGAAATAGGAGAGGCGATAGCACATTGTCCAATTCCAGTTATAACAGGTATAGGTCATGAAAGAGATGAGACAATCTCTGACCTTGTAGCTTATAGAGTGGAAAAAACACCTACATCTGCAGGACAATTTATCATTTCAAGAAATTTTGAATACGAACAAGCAGTTAATTTTAATTATGATTCAATAAATAAACTTATCAATAATAAGGTCAAATTTGAAATCAAAAATTTAGAATTGACGACTTCAAAAACTCAATTGAAGTTTAATACATTCATTTCAAATACTATTCGTACCATTGAGAAATTTGATTTTAGGTTAGAAACAAATTTTCTCACATTAATTAAAAATAGAATCAATTCATTAGATAAGTCATATCAATCTATACAAGAAACATCGATAAGTATATTAAGGCGTAATCATATTAATACTGATCATCAATTAAACTTATTGAAAAGAGGTTTTGATGCTATAGTGGAGAAGAATAAACAAGAATTGGTTCATTTAGAAATAAGAAAACAAGAATTTAAATATCCATTTCAGAATAAGGAAAATGAATTAAAAAATGTTGCAGAAAAGTTGAAAAATAGTTTTCAATCAAAGATTCAAAAAGCATTACATTCATTAGAATTATTAGACATTCATATTGAGACAAATAACCCTGAAATGATCCTTAATAAAGGATATACAATGACTCTACATAATGGGAAACTTTTAACGGAGGGAGAAGTCAAAGAGGGAGAAATGATTGAAACGGTTGGTAAAGGTTTTAAAATTGAAAGTATAGTTAATAAAATTGACTAAATTCGAAGGAAATATAAGTGTATAAAAAAATGATGTCAGAAAAAGACGATAATTTAACATACGAATTAGCGCTCAAAGAACTTCAAGAAATTCAATATAAGATAGATAATGAAGATGTAGCGATAGATGAATTAGCAAAATTAGCCAAAAGAGCTAAGTTTTTAATTCAATGGTGTAAAAACAAATTGACAGGTATCGATAAAGAATTGTCGAGTATTTTTTCTGATAATAATTAATCATCGGTAATAAGGAATGAAGGGAAGAAATAGTTTGCCTTATTTTATCTCCAAGAGATTAAGTGCATATCGTAATAATTCATTTACAAAATTAATATCAAAAATTGCCATTGGTAGTGTGGCTTTAGGTGTTGGTGCACTTATTTTAGCATTTTCTATTTTTTACGGTTTTAAGGAAGGAATTGAAGATAAACTTTTCCTTCATGTAGGTCATCTGAATGTGGAGAAATTCACAATGAATAGAAGTAAAGAAGAACCTCCGGTGAACGTAAATAACTCCGACCTTTATAAATTTAAGGAAGAGCTACCACATGTTGAGAACGTATATAATTACGCTCACAAATGGGGTTTATTAAAATCCAAAGAAGAAGTTGCTGGTTTACTAATTAAAGGTCTTTCAAAAGAGTACAAAACCGAAAGGTGGGATAAAGAGATTGTGGCTGGGAGTTTTCCAAAACTTGAGGTGGAAAAGAATGGTACAAAAGAAATAATGATCAGTAAATCGTTAGCCTCGAAGATGCATTTAGAGGTGAATGATGATATAATTATTTACTTCATACAAAAGCCGCCAAAAGCAAGGAAAATGAAGATAAGTGGTATTTACAGTACTGGTTTAGAAGATTTTGATGATATGGTTGCTTATGGTGATATTAACCTTGTTAGACGTCTAAACAATTGGGGAGATTCTTTGGTTGGTGGAATGGAAATTATAGTCGATGATTTTGATAAAGTAGACAATATTGGAGATGAAATAGATGAAAATTTTGTTGATGTTCACCTACATATGAGAAGTGTAAAAGATAAATATGCTCATTTCTTTGATTGGTTCCATATGCTTTATAACAATGTTTGGATATTTCTTATAGTGATAGTTAGTGTCGCTATTTTTAATGTTATTTCTATCATGCTAATACTTATAATGGAGAGAACTGCTATGATAGGAACTTTCAAAGCATTAGGTGCAAATAATAGTTTATTACAGAAGATATTTATTTTTGATGGAATAAGAATGGCCATAAAAGGAATGGTAATAGGGAATGCTGTTGCACTCATCTTTGGAGTAATTCAATTACAATTTAAATTGATACCATTAGAAGCCTCTACTTATTACCTTGATCATGTTCCGTTTAGTTTTCATTGGGATTCTATTTTCTTGATTAATTTGACGATAGTTATACTTACATCCTTAGGTTTATTGATCCCAAGTTCAATTGTTTTGGGTATATCACCTATAAAATCGATTAAGTTTAATTAAACCATTATAGAAATTTAAGAGAAGGTTTTGGGTATTTACTCAAAAGAATGAAAAAACTTTATACCTTTGTAAAGAAAATTATTTGTGAGGACCTCCCTCGAAATGCAGCAAATAATTTTCAGGCCACTCTTAGAGTGGTTTTTTTTTGATTTCTTTTTTATATCTTTTGTCAAATATGTTACCGACATTTCTTCAAAATGTAAAGTTCATATTTAATCAAAAGCAAAAAGGTGATGTATAATTTAATCCTCTTATTTAGGAAGAATAAATTATACATCACCTTTTTTATTATACTATTAATGTAGTTTAGATCTCAGGGAATTTAACCGGATCTACTTCACTCATTATCTGATATACTGCTTCGAAAAGGTCTTCTGTGTTAGGTTTAGAGAAATAATCTCCATCAGAAGAATAAGCAGGACGATGTGGTTGTGCTGCAATACAAACTGGTTTAGAATCCAAAAAGTCATAAGCATTTTGCTCATCAATTACTTTTTGCATCATGTATCCAGTTGTTCCACCAGGCATATCTTCATCTGCAAATATAACACGATTGGTTTTCTTAATAGATTCCACAATCATGTGGTTCACATCAAATGGGAGTAGAGACTGTACATCAATCACTTCTATTTGTATACCTACTTTGGCCAAATGATCTGCTGCTTCCATAACAATTCTACACATAGAACCATAAGTAACAATAGTAAGGTCTGTACCTTGTCTGATCACTTCAGGAACTCCAAGAGGCGTGCAAATATCTTTAAGGTTTTCTGGCATCTTTTCTTTAATACGATAGCCATTTAAACACTCAATAATTAAAGCAGGTTCATCAGACTTTAACATTGTATTGTAGAAACCTGCAGCACGAGTCATGTTTCTAGGCACTAAGAAGTTAATACCTCTAAGGCTATTTAGTAGAGCGGCAATAGGAGAACCTGAATGCCATACACCTTCTAATCTGTGACCTCTAGTTCTAATAATAACAGGTGCTTTCTGACCACCTTTAGTTCTATATTGAAGACATGCTAAATCATCACTTAGAGTCGAGATAGCATAGTATATATAATCTAGGTATTGAATTTCAATAATTGGTCTTAAACCTCTTAATGCTGCTCCAAGGCCTTGACCTAATATAGTAGTTTCACGAATTCCAGTATCAGTAATTCTGATCTCAGAGTATTTTTCTTGAAGTCCAGCAAAACCTTGATTCACATCACCAATTTTACCAACATCTTCACCTATAGCAAAAACTCTTGGATCATTTTCAAAGATTTTATCAAAAGTGGCTTGCATTACTTCTCTACCATCTACCATAGGAGAGTTGGCATTATAAACAGGTGTAACACCTTCCACTTTTAAGGCAGCTTCTTCAGATTCACTATATAAATAACTGCTATATCTTTCGTGATTCTCTTCTTTTACTTTCTTTAGCCAATCACGCATATCACCTTGAATCTCAAGATTTTCAAAACGAAGCTCTCTTAATGCCTTTTTGACAACAGAAATAGCATCTTTACGGATTGGGTTGATTGTTTTTTGAAGTTCTTTAGATAATCTTAAAATCTCGTTATTTTGAGGAGCTGCGTTACAAGCTCTTTTCATTAAATCTAAAGCAGTTTGATGATCACCTTTCATAGATTGTTTAAAGGCATCCCAAGCAGCTTTTCTTTGTGATTTTACTTTTTCTAAAGCATTTTTATCGATTTCATCAATTTCTTCCTGAGTAACGTATCCTTCTTCGAGTACCCACTCTTTCATCTTTTTGATACAATCATAGTCTGTTTCCCATTTTAGGCGATCTTCTGATTTATATCTTTCATGAGAACCTGAAGTAGAGTGACCTTGTGGTTGAGTTACTTCTTTAACATGAATTAATGAAGGTGTATGATTCGTCCTTGCTAAATCAACTGCTTTTTTATAAGTATTGATAAGGGCAGGGTAGTCCCAAGCATTGACTGTAAATATCTCTAGGCCGTTTGTGTTCTTCTCTTTTTGGAATCCTGCTAATACTGCAGATACGTCATTTTTGGTCATTTGATATTCATTTGGCACAGAAATACCAAAACCATCATCCCAAATTGATGTAATCATTGGAATATTTAAAACTCCCGCTGCATTAATTGCTTCAAAGAACATACCTTCTGCAGAAGAAGCATTACCAATAGTACCAAAGGCTACTTCATTACCATTAATGGAAAAGTTCTTCGCTAAATCCGAAGTATTGAGTTCTTTATTGTCTCTATATAATTTTGAAGCATATGCTAAACCAACTAAACGAGGCATCTGTCCTGCAGTACAAGAAATATCAGAACTAGAATTCTTTTGTTCAGTAAGGTTTTTCCAAGAGCCATCATCATTTAAACTTCTAGTTGAAAAGTGTGCATTCATACATCTACCAGCACTAGAAGGATCAGCTTCTACATCTGTATGAGCATATAATTGTGCATAAAATTCTTGAATTGATAATTGACCTATGGCAAACATAAATGTTTGGTCACGGTAATAACCAGATCTAAAGTCACCATTCTGGAAAAATTTAGCCATTGCTAACTGAGGGACTTCTTTACCGTCACCAAAGATACCAAACTTAGCTTTTCCCATGAAAACTTCTTTTCTACCTATTAAACTGGCATGTCTACTCTCTAAGGCCATTCTTAAATCATTAAGTATTTCTTCCTTAGTGAATTGATAATTTATATTTTGCTTTGACGTCATTATATTATATGGACAAATTCGGACCTTGAAGTCTATATTTAGTATTTGATATAAGTACTTCTCATAATAAATATTTTAAGTACAGATATTCAAATTTTCCACAAAAATAATAATAAAATAGGAGGTTTTAAACCTAAAAACACAAAAGTGTAAATATTACGTTAAATTGTATGATTTTTATCATGATATATTGCGATTTAAACAACTTATAGTTAAGTATTTAAGCCATTAAATGATACTAATCATAAAAAAAAGTCATCAGATGAATTTGATGACTTTCTTTATTTATTCTTCAATTTTGATTAATTCTTTGTATCTCTTATATCGTTCTAGAATACTTTGTACATAATTAACAGGTTCCTTTCCTCTAGCGTAACCAAATTTAACTACTTCATCTCGGTAATATTGTTTATGGCTCTTTAAAAGCATATACTTTTCTACATTACCATTCCATACCATCTCATTATGTTTAAATTTCTTGGCTAACCTCTGTGCATCTTTAACGTGTCCTTGTCCTGCATTGTAAGAGGCGAGAATAAATTTTCTTCTTTCCTCTACATCTTCAATTTCATCCCAGTACTTCTCTAAAAATTGAAGATATTTTCTTCCTGCTTTTATATTTTGACGAGGATCTCTTGGATTATGTGCACCAAATTGTTTTGCAGTTGCAGGCATTAATTGCATTAGTCCAACCGCTCCAACCCATGATTTAGCGTGAGGATCAAATCTTGATTCTTGATAGACTAAAGATGCTAACAGTCTCCAATCCCAACCAATTATATCAGCTTGTTCTTTAATTATATCATCATAGGTAGATAAAAGTCCTCTATGTTCCAGAGTATTAAAGAATTTACTATCAAATCGTTTATGTTGAGCTCTAGTATTTTTAAAGTACTTATTATAAATCACATAATAATCTGTAGTCTTTTTCATGGAATCTAACCAATGACTTACAGTTTCTCTCAACATAGGAGAATGTTTTCTTGTAGCCCATGCAATTCTTTGTGGAAAACTTATTTCAGTTTTGGTATCTATATGAGGATAATATGTGTTGTTTACTTTAGCGATATTCTCATCAGCAACTGTATAATCTATTTTTCCTTCGGCAACTCTATGTATTAATTCCTCAGTAGAAATATTTTGAGGTTCTAATACAATATTGATATCCTCACCAATTTCATTTTCAAGATTTTCTAATCTTAATTGATATGGCGTATTGGTTCGAACATGAATTTCTTTTTCTTTAAGATCTATCACATTCCTTATCACCTTTTGATCAATTTTATGAACCGGAAGAGATTTCCAATTTTCAGGTTTTCTTTGCACAAGAACCTGTTTTACTTGCATTAAAGGAGTAGTAAAGTCTACTTCTTTTTGACGGTCTTTTGTAATTGCAAGGCTATAAGCAATAATATCACCTTCTCCTCGTAAAAGAGCAGATCTTAAACTATCAGTATTAGTTTTGATTACTACTTTTAAATCAACATCTAGGTCATTAGCTAAACGCTGTAGGAGTTCGTATTCATAACCCATTGTTTCTCCCTTGTATAAAAAATAAGAAGTAGAACTATAAGCAGTTAGAGCTATTAGTTTGCCTCTTTGTTTTATATCTTCTAAATCTTTATTCGACTCTAAGATTATTTCATCTTCAGGAGTAGGTATTGTTTGCTTCTCTTCATTATAACTTTCTTTTGATATGCTATTGTTACAAGCGATTAAAGTAGTTAAAAGTAATAATGTAAGAACATTAAAAGTTCTGAATGCCATTAAAAGTAAGCTTAAATAAAAAAATAAGAGATCACTATTAAATGATCATCAAAAAGTACTTTACTCTGCTAAAATAAGAATAATTTATTTAATCTTGAAGCCAATAACTAATACATCATCTGTTTGAGGCTCATCTTTTTTCCATGTACTAAAAGTATTTCCTATCATATTATTTTGAACCTTCATACTGAGTGTGTGATGTTTAAGTAACGTTTCTTTCAGTCTTCTGGGCATGAACTTTTTTCCTTTTTCTCCTCCAAATTGATCTTGAAATCCATCTGAATATAAATAAAAACAGGTTTTAGAAGTGTATTCAAAGATATGTTTATTAAATTTTTTAGGTTCTTGATCTGGATGAAACATCCCGATAGGTTGTCGATCTCCTTTAATTACATGTAATTCTTTTTCTTCTATGTATACTAATGGATTTTTAGCACCAGCAAACGAAACAGTTTTAGCATTTGTATCAAAAACAGTTAAAGCTAGATCCATTCCATCTTTATTGTTAGTGGTTTCTTGTTTTAATTTTTTTCTGATTAAAACATCTAACTCATTTAATATTAAATCGGGGGAGTAGATTTCTCTAGCAATAATTATGTTGTTTAAAGATTCTGCTCCTAATAATGACATAAATGCACCGGGAACGCCGTGACCGGTACAATCAACTGCAGCTATAACAATTATATTTTCTTTCTGATAAAACCAATAGAAGTCCCCAGAAACAGCATCAAGAGGTTTAAAAAAGATAAAACCATCATGAACTATTTCATTAAATCGTTGTAACTGAGGTAAAAAACAACTTTGTATTTGTTTTGCATAATCAATACTTTCAATCAATGATTGATTGATTAACTCAATTTGATCATTCTTATTTCTTTCTAATTCAAAATAGGCATCTTCAAGTTTTTTATTGGTGTCTTTTAAAGTATCATTCATAACAAAAATTTCCTCCGAATTTTGTCTTACTTCTTCTTCTGCAGCAACTAATTGAGCATTTGACTCCACTAATTCATCCATAGTTTTTAGTTGTTGATCTACAAAAAACTTTGATAAGAAAAATAACATTGAGGATATCATGGAGAAATTAATCATCAATAATAAATTGAATATGTGATGATCCTTTAATTGATTTGGAGTAACATACTCAATTTCATGATCGACCATGATCACTATACCTAAAAATGCGACAAAGATGAATAACCAATAAAGTAATGCTTTCCCTTTGTAAAAGGCTAATGTAGCTGTTAATGCAAATAAAGACCAAATCATTACTACACCAGTAGATCTAGCACCGCCTAGCATTAATTGGAATATAAAAGGTAATAATATGGATAAGAAAGTCTGTAGTGCTTTGTGTATATTCTTTCTTTTTGATGTTAACCAACCATAAATATTAAAAATGCTGAAGATTACATATCCAATTGGTATAAGACCAGGCTTAGTTAAATTAAAATAAACACTGAGTATACCCCAAGTAAAACCTCCTGCAGTCATAAGACAAGCAAAAAGGAAAAAATTTCTATCAGCTTCTTTTTTGGTTTGATTTAAGACTAATTTTTTAATCTTATTGATAAATGAATTGAAGACTGAGTACTTAGAAAAGTATATATTCAATTTTAATGACATTAATTCAGTAAGTGTTCTTCAAGGATGTGTTACCTTTGCTTATAACTAAAACTTAGTTCATAAAAAGATTCAAATGGTTAATTCCATATTATAAGTTCGTATTCTTTTTTGAATATAGATATTGAATATTAGTATGTCACAAGAAAATTCTTCAAATAATACTCCATTAATTGTTATAACTGGCCCTACAGCTAGCGGTAAAACTTCCTTAGCTACAAAATTAGCCTACCAAATGTCTGGAGAGGTAATAAGTGCAGATTCTCGACAAGTTTTTAGAGAAATGGATATAGGAACGGGTAAAGATTTAGAAGACTATTTGATAAACGATACTGAAATTCCTTATCACTTAATAGATATTTGTGATCCAGGTCAAGATTTTAATCTTTATCTATTTCAAAAATTATACTCTGATGCTGTAAAAGAGATTCTTCAAAGAAAAAATCAACCCATATTAAGTGGAGGTACAGGTTTATATATTGAAGCAGTTACTTTGGAGGGATATGAAGATGTTTGGATACCCAAAAATGAAAAATTGAGAAAAGAATTAGATGGTAAATCTCTTGAAAGCCTCATTGAATACTATAAAACACTCGTTGATGCGACATCAACAATTAATATAGATGGTATTGCTCACAGAGAAAGGTCTCTATTAAGAGCAATTGAGATTGAATATTTCACTAAAAATAAGGTAGAAACTCATCTAACAGCAGTAGATATTCCTAAATTAGATACTTTTAATTTTGCCATAAATATTGATAGAGACACAAGATGGGCAAAAATTGAAAGACGATTAGATGAAAGGCTAAAAGAAGGAATGATTGAAGAAGTACAACAGCTTCTGACAAAAATAGACCAAGAAAAATTAAAATCTTACGGCTTAGAATATAGATATGTTACTTCATATCTCTTGAATGAAATAAGTTACGATGATATGCGTAATGATTTATTAAAAGCAATTCAACAATTCTCAAAACGTCAAATGACATGGTTTAGGAGAATGGAGAAGAAAACTAAGATACATTGGATTCCTGTTGAATGGGAGATGAATAAGAAAATTGATTTTGTCTTAAATACTATCGAAATGAATTAGTATTTTAGAGTTTAAATGAAAGGAAAATATTTCTCAATGCCTCTAACTTTTGCTCACCCTGCTTTTGTATTATTCTTGAAAAAGAATAAATACCTATCGATTACTGCCTTAATTATAGGTAGCGTGATTCCTGATTTTGAACATTTTTTGATTTTAGATATTAGTAAGAAATATGGTCACACAATTGGGGGATATTCTATTTTGATTTACCTCTAGGGTTGATAGCCTTTTATATATTTATAAATATTATACGTCCATTTATTTTTAATGCTTTTTATTCTGAGCAGTTGCAAATAAAAAGGACTCGGTCTTTTGTATCAGTTTTAGTTTCTATTTTGATTGGTGTTTTTACACATATCATCTTTGATGGTTTGACTTCAAGATCTGGATATTTTGTTCAGCATATTTCTCTTTTAAATTTTAACGTAGATGGAATTTTAGGTTTTAGCATGCCTTTTTACATTTTTCTTTGGTATTCTTTGACCATTCTAGGATTAATGGTTCTATTATTTCAGATGATAAAATCTTTCTTTACTTTAAAAGAATTAGGCTATGAATTGAAGATTAGCTGGTTAAGAATAGCTACAATAACATTATTATGGATACTTCTATTATACATTGGTATTGATGTTTTGGAGCCCAAAGGATATTTAAGATGGGGAATTTTATTAGGAGGAACCCTGTTTTATTCTGTATTAATGATAAGTACGTCTTACTATATCCAAAATTTAATTTCCCTTCAGAAAAGAGAAAAACTTCTTAATAAAGAAAGATTTAAAAGTTAACCTAATATGCCCATTCCTATAGCACATCCAATGGCTGTATTACCCATGTTTAGATATTCACATTGGTTATCTATATCAGCATTAATAATTGGTAGTATGGTTCCTGATTTTGAGCATTTTTTAGAACTAAGAGTAAGTAATAAAGTAGGACATTCTATTCTCGGTGTTTTTATATACGACTTACCTGTAGGCATCTTATTATATTATATCAATAAATTCTATTTAAAACCAATATTAAAGATTGTTAGTCCAATACGCTTTTATCAGTTTTATCACCCCCCGAAAAGTTATAAATGGTATCAAATATTTATATCTATGTTAATTGGGATTTCTACTCACTTTTTGTTGGATGCCGTTACAGGTGAAGAAGGGTACTTTGTGAAAGATCTCCCTTATTTATTTACAGAGGTGAATCTTACAAGCTCAATAACAATGAATGTACATTTGATAATATGGATTTTTGTATCAGTTTTTGGTGCATTAAACTGTTTTTGGATGCTATTTATAGCATTTGATTATAAAAAAACTGTTGCAAGATTTAGATTAGATTATTGGTCTCAACAGTATTTTGTAGAGGTATTTTTACTTACTATTGTGATCTGTATTTTAAGATATTATTTGATGGGGAACCCTTATATCTTATGGGATTGGGGAATCGTGATAGGAGGGGCTGTGTTTTTTTCATTTACGATAATAAGTATAAGGTGGACAGCAGCAATTAAAGGGAAAATTGGTAAACCTAACTTCCTTAAAAAGTACGATGCGAATTTTAAGTATTAAAAAAAGGAAGAAAATCTTCCTTTTATTGTTATTGAACTAATATTGCTGCTAATATACCTAATATATCAGCTGTCATATATCTGAGAAAATTTTGACATTTAATTCTATTACTTGATTTATCTCTACCTAAATCGATCATTTCAATAAATAAACTGGTAGTGATAATGCCAATAATAAAATATTTATTGGCAGAAAATAGTGACGTTACCCAAAAGGCAACTGTGAAATGGAAAAATGTTTCTTTCCCTAAAAGATCAATAGATTTTGTTCTTAATAAGTGAATTTTAGTAGATAACCTACCCATGATTTTAGTTTTAGTTATTAAATATAGTGTGTTGTTAATAATAATATCACTTTCTATCATAATGTCATAAACTACTATCTAAAATCTGATTTATTTTAACAAAGCAAAGAGTTTTTAAACAAATTTTATAAAGAAAGTATTGTGAATCAAGTGTCTGATGATGAATAGTATATAATGTGATTTGTTTTATAAAAATAAAAAGTCATACATTTTATATGTATGACTTTTTATTGTGTTTTAATGTTACACTAAATTATTGTGTAACTAATTTAGATTTGATTACTAAATCTACATCTGACCATAATTTACTTTTGCCATCAGGTCCTTTATGAAGATCATCACATACTTTATTTAGAGCATTGATTGCTCCTAAAGCATCCCAATCACTCATATCAATATTACCTTTGATAAGGATGATGTTTTCACTTACTTTTAAGTTTAAAGCTACTTCTTTTGTAACACCATTTAATGCAATATCAACTAAAGCTTTACCATTAGCAGTACTTTTAACTGTACCTGTGATATTTGCAGTATTCAACATAGAACCAAAGAAATGCTCAACAATTTTACCATTTCTAGATTTATCGTTTGTTTCTATACTATTCACTGGAATTTCAAATGTCAATCCTTCTAAAATTTCAATTGGATTAGAAACAGTTTCTTTAGTAGTTTTTACCTCAAATTCTTGAAAACGTCCACTGACAGCTACTTTATCAGTTGTTTTAAAAGCTGAAAAAGAGACCATTGTTTGAGATGCATCATAGGCATACGATTTTTCGCTAACTACTTCTGTTTTTTTCTCATTTGAATTTTGTTCAGAAGTAGAGTTATTTGATGAACATCCCCATATGCTTAATGCACAAAAAGTGATAAGAGATAACGATAGCTTTTTCATGTAAATATTATTTGTTTTATTATTAATTGTCTGTTTGATTTTATTGTTTTTTTATTTTACGACTGTATCTCTGTAGCGCAATTTCACATTCTAAATTACCACTCTTGTTAAATATATTGGTAATAGTTGCCTCTACAGGTGATCGATTTATTAATCTTGATTTTATTTCAATAGACAAATCCATATCTAAAAAACCGATCTGTTTATCGTTTAATTTTATAACTCTAATTGCTGAGTTGTCATATCTATTTAATTCATCAGGAAGTAGTTTTAGTAACTCACCAACCTTTGTTTTTTTTAATATATCTTGTCGACTTTCTCCTGTATCGTCATTAGAATATCTAGTTCCGGCTACTTGAGTAGATATTATATCCATTTTATTTAAACAAGAAGGATCATCAAACCTTCGCATATAACGGTTGTAATTGTCTTTCTCTATTTTTTTTGCAGCAATCTTTTTCGCTTTATTTTGTTTGTTCTTTCTGCCAAAAATCAAGATTGGTAAAAAAATAAGAACGATAACGATTAATGCTAAGATAATGTCAGTCATAATTGTTTATAAATTTACTCGAAATTACGAGTAAAACTTAGTTCAAAAAAAAATCACCAATAATTTTTATCAAAAAGTGCTATATTTATAACAGAATAAATATTAAAGAACACAACAGCAAACTTCTTTGGAACTTAGTTTATGGAAATATTAATATCAGTTATCGGTCTAGTGGTTTATTGGTACTTATCTTCTTTAAATAAGAAAGATAAAAAGAAAACACCTCCAAATCAGACTATTAATAATGAAAATATTGTGCCTCATCAAAATTTTAATTACGAGGAAGATCATTATAGTTCAAATCAATCAGTAAATAATGCAGAGCCATCTTCTTTTGGTGAATTGTTAGGGATGTTGTCTGATAATGAAGCTTTTACAGAACATAAGAAAGCTAATAACCCTTTCGATAAAGAACGAACTGAAAGGCAATTAGAGTCAGATTTACAAGAATATAGTCCTTCTATGATTTCAGGAAGAACTTATGAAAATGATACTTATAATTGGAATGATGACTTTGCCAAAAAAGAGAAGAAGGTTTCAATTTTAAATAGAACTACTAAAAAGAGAAACTCTAATAAGAAAGCAAATAAAACAGCATCTCTTTTCAAAAGTCCTTCTAGAATTAAAGATGCATTTATTATGAATGAGGTCTTACAAAGAAAATATGAATAATTTTTTGATTATTGATGCTTCAAGTAATTAGAGATTTATTACAAATAAAAAAAGAGGATGTTCCAATTATTGAAACATCCTCTTTTTTTTATAACTCACCTAACTCTTTGGTAAATCCTCCAGAAAGAATAGGGAATCTACACCAGGTTTTAGGATCTAAATTTTTATCATCTAAATGGAAAGAAGGGGCATACCTTTCTCTTTTCCATTGATTTCTACTCCAAAGTTGGAAAAATTTTCTCACCCAAGCAGTTATCGTTTCTCTTGATGTATCAGGATGATTGGCTGATAAGAATAGTTGACATTCTTTAGGAGATTTCTTATCTCGAATAGCCATTTTTTCTATTTCTTCTAAAATGTCATAAGGCATTAAATCAGCTTCATCTGTTTGTTTGGAATCTTTTGGACGTAATTCAGCAGTTGGTTGCTGATCGTTTACCAATTTCAAAACAGGAATACTCCATTTATTATCTAAACCATTTGTTTCCATCCATTTTAACCAGCTTCTAAGATAGTTCTTATCAATACCAGCAATAGGACTTAATCCACCACTTGTGTCTCCATCCATTGTAGCATAACCTACTGCTGCTTCAGATCGATTTGAGGTAGATAATAGTAAGGCACCATTAATATTTGCTAGCATCCATACAGAAGGTGCACGCACTCTGGCTTGAATATTTTGAAGGGTAATATCATCAGTATCCCAGCCTAATTTTCTTCCAATAGAAGTTTCAATGGCATTTAGATATCCTTTATACATTGGGTTGACATCAATATTATAAAATGTTGCACCAACAGCTTTTGCTAATTCGGTCGCTGCGTTTAATGTGACATCACCACTGTTTTCTGTAGGTTGATAAGCTGTAGTCAAAATCTGTTGACATAATTCAACTTCATTTTTACAATCAGATAACGCAGTGAAATAGGAGAGTTTAGATTTGAATCCCTCTAGGCTTAAATCTTCGATACCCATCTTTATCATTAAATGAATGAGCGTGACTATAGATGAAGAATCAGCACCTCCTGATAATGATACTACAAAACCTTTAGAAAAACTTTTACGCATGTAGTCAAATAGGCCCAAAGCTACTGCTCTTCCAAATTCTTCCTCTTTAATATGTTCAGAATGTTCCCAAGTTTCCTCTACAGGTTGATGTTTTTCGGGATTGGTTCTAGGTATTCTATAATCATCTGTTATAACTAAATGATCTCCAGAGCCTGTGTTTGAGGTATGACTTTGTATTTGGGCGAGTCGAGCGATATCTAAATCAAATGTAGCAGTAGTGACTTTGTAATTATAAAATGCAAATCGTTTACTAATTGATAATAGTTTACCCGATAACGCAATCATCACTCCGCCATCATAAATAGCTCGTCCAGATTCATTACCTAATAAATTAGCATAGATATACCCGACGCCAAAGGCTCTTGAACCTTCTAATACGAATCTTTTTCTAACATCTAATTTATCAAAAGCAAAGTGACTAGCTGAAGGGTTTAATATTATATCAACTCCTTGGTGATATAATGTTCTACCAGGGCGATTAGCTACCCAAGCGTCTTCACAAATCTCAAACCCTATTTTAATGCCGTTGACATTGAAAATGAGATCACCAAAAGGAAATGAGGTGTTTCCTAATATGGCTTTATAATCATCATCAAATTCAATAGAAGAGTACTCCCCGTCAACCCAAGGAGTAAACCAACGAGGTTCATAATGAATACCATTTCCTGCAAGATGCTTTTTAGCAACGAAGCCCTTTATTTTCTGATTAACTATTAAGGCAACCGTATTGTATAGTTTATTCTTAAATCTAAGTGGAAGACCCACTGAGATGACTAAGTCTTTTGTAAGTGGAAGTATCTTGCCTAATATTTTTAAGGCTTGATGTTCAGTATTAGGAGCATAAAAAGCATCTTCACACCCATAGCCAGTAATCGATAATTCCGGTAAACACAATATGGAAACATTTTGCTCTTTAGCTGTTTCTATTGCGTTTTTTATATTTTTAAAATTGTTATTCCAATCTAAAGGAGTCTGATTTAATTCAGCTCCAGCAACTTTTATCAGGTTCGTCATTTACTTAGAAATTTGTTTTCACCTTAGATTATAAAAGTAATCAAAAAGAGAAGATTAATTATTGAGAATGAAAAAAAGCCCTCATAAATGAGAGCTTAACTGTATATTTTTTTCACCCTTATAGAATATTAGCGATTTGCGTAATCAAAAAGCAAGCTAAGAATCCCATAATTACAGGAAGGATAGAAGCAATTGCTGTCCATTTAGTACTAGCCGTTTCTTTGTAAATAGTATAGATAGTAGTACTACAAGGATTATGAATCAAACTAAATATCATTACGTTGATAGCTGTCAGAAAAGTCCATCCTCCAGCCACTAAAACATCATGAGTATTGCTCATAGAATCTAGTTCAAACATAACTCCATTTCCTTCACCATAACCTGCAATACTTGTTGTCATAACGGTTAACATAAGAATAGTGGGCATCACAATTTCATTGGCAGGGATAGCAAGGATGTAGGCAAGTAATATTACACCATTTAAACCTACTAGCCATCCGAACTGATCCATTCCTTCAATCATCCAAATGGCGATACTTTGATCACCAATATCTATATTACAAACTAACCAAATTACTGCTCCAGCAGGTGCAGCAAAAACGCATGCTCTCCAAAGAACTATTAAGGTTCTATCAATTAATGAGGTATAAATAGTCTGTAAAATACGTGGTTTTCTATAGGGAGGTAATTCTAATGTAAAAGTAGAAACTTCACCCTTTAAAAAGGTTTTTGATAAGAAAAGGGAAACTAGAAAAGTTAATCCAATTCCTAATAAAGCAACACCAATAACGGCAGCTGTAGCAATCAATGTTTTATATTCATCAGGAACAATGGCTCCAATAAAAATACTCGATAAAAGAATTTGTGTGGGCCAACGACCATTACATAATGAAAAATTATTAGTGATAATGGCAATGAGTCTTTCTCTTGGAGAATCAATAATCCTTGTAGCTACAACTCCAGCAGCATTACATCCAAAACCCATAGACATTGTTAGTGCTTGTTTACCGTGTGCACCCGATTTTCTAAATAGTTTATCTAAATTAAAAGCTATTCTTGGTAGGTAGCCTAAATCTTCTAAGATTGTAAACATAGGAAAGAATATTGCCATAGGAGGCAGCATTACTGATATAACCCACGCTAGACATAGAAATACACCATCAATTAGAAATCCTGATAACCACCAAGGCATTACTAAATCAGCTTGTGCTTTTAAGAAAACGTAGACATTGTCTAATAGGATAGAAGCTAAGAATTCTGAAGGAACATTTGATCCAACTATTGTTAACCATAAAACGATCGCAAGTACCAAAAACATAATAGGGAACCCCCAAATAGGACTGGTTACAATACGATCAATCGCTCTATCTAAATTGAAGTTTTCTTTTTCGTGATCCTTAAGTACTGTTTTTTCTGCAATTTCTGCAGCATTAGAATAGATACTTTCAGAAAGCTTATCATGAAATTCTTGTCCAATTTCCCAACGAGTTTCAGCTGCTTCTGAGATTAATTGATTTATTTGATCTTCTTTATTCATTAGTCAACTTATTTATCATTGATAAACTCACCATTTTCAATTGCTTTAATGATATCTCTATCACCATCAAGCAAACGAAAGGCAATCCAACGACTATTTGGAAGGTTAGGATACAAGTTTTCAATTTTATCTTGAATCTTTTTGACTTCCGTTTCTATTTTTTTAGGTACATTTTTGATTCGATGAGGTGTACATTTGATTTCACCCTTTGCTACCTCATCTACTGTTTTTAGTAAATCAGCAATGCCAATACCTCTTAATGCAGAAGTAGCAACCACTGGTATTCCTAATTCTTTAGATAAGGTTCTTGTATCTATTTCTATATTATGTCTTTTGGCTTCATCAATTAAATTGACACATAATACAGCCTTATCTGTAATTTCTAGTATTTGTAGTGCAAGGTTAAGATTTCTCTCTAATCGACCTGCATCAACAACAATAATAGTTACATCAGGCTTACCAAATAGGATAAAGTTTCTAGCAATTTCTTCATCTTCAGAGGTAGACATTAATGAATATGTTCCTGGTAGATCAATCATTTTGTATTTTGATCCATCAAAAATATAACCGCCTTCTGCACGTCCCACAGTTTTACCTGGCCAGTTACCAGTATGTTGTTTAAGACCAGTTAAGCTATTAAATACGGTACTTTTTCCTGTATTAGGATTCCCTGCCAAGGCGATGACATAATCACTTTTTTCTATCTCAACACCTAATCTCTTTAGTCTACCTTGAGGATTCTGACCACATGTATCGCAAGGTGTCTTTTTTTGATTATTGCTCATCTAGATTCACTTTTTTGACTAAAATCATATTTGTTTGTTCCTTTCTCAAAGCTATCAAAGTATTTCTGATCAAGTATGCTTTTGGATCTTGCATAGGACTCACCATACTAATTTCAATGTTTGATCCTTTTACAAAACCTAAATCTAACAACCTTCTACGGTTAATACCTCGACATTCCTGTGATAAACCATGTATGATTGCTTTTTCGTCATTTTTTAAATCTGTTAGACGATAGATATTTTTAGGTAATACCTCCGCAGTTTCAATAATAACTACTTGAATGTTTTTTAGTTCATCACCTGAGAATTCAAAATTTCTACTTTCAGAAGTATAGATTTTTTTATTATTAATCGTATTGATGCTGATTAATGAACCGATATGAATATCTTTTTTCAATAATTCTAAGTAGACTTCTTTAGGTTCATCTTCAATATGGATGATCTTTACTAAAGAATTTTGTTGAATTTTAGAGAGGGGTCTACCTTTTAATTTGGGTAAAACACCGTCTTTAGTTGGAATAGGATCACCATGAGGATCAAATTTAGGATAACCTAATTCTTTGTCCATTTGATCCACTTCTTCATTCGAAAGGAGATGTTCTTTTTCCTCAGCTTTATTATGCCAATTCTCTTTAGAGAAACCAGTTTTTTCTGCTAAATAAGTCTCGTAAATTCTATGCTTTCGAATTAATTGTATTGCTTTTTTATTTCCTGATTGATTGATGATAATTTTATCTTCATTCATCAAGATGTCGTCTTGTTGAATTAGGCTTTCTAATGCTTGTTTAATTTGAAGTTCGTCCAAATTGTTGAATTCTTTTTTAATCTTTAATGAGGATAATTCTTCACCATCTTCATTTGATTTGAAAAGAGATTTTAATATATCTTCTTCAATAAATTGTAGAGGATATTTCTCAAGTTTATTTTTAAACCAATTTAGTAATTTGATCATCAGAAATTTCTAATATTGTAGATGTACAAATATATGAAAATATTTTTAGGCTTGTCTAAAAATAAAATGAAAATAAAAAAAAGACAACCAAAAAGGTTGTCTTCTATATAATGTTAAGGGGTATTGTAAAGTTTATAAATCAAATGCTAAACCAACGTTGAATCCCCAATATTGTTGAGCAGAATAATTTCCTGCTTCAAATGCATAATTATATTTTACATTAGTATGTAAGTATACTGAATGACCGATAGGGAATAAAACACCTACTTCAGGAGCAATTTGCATATGCCATTGCTTTCCTACGTATGCCATAGATCCCATTTGATTAGTGTATTCATAGTGTGCTGCACCAATACCACCACCTATATATGGTCTGATCCCACCTTGTTCTCCAAAGTAGTAATGATAAGTAGCCATGATAGGAAACTGATCAATATAGTTGTACTCTTGACCAGAAATATGACCATCACCACCCGGTAATTCTACGGTATTGTAACCTTGGTATTTATAGAACTTTTGATAACCTAAAGAAAAGCCTACACTCATGCTTGGGTTAATAAAATGTCTATATTCTAATGTACCACCTCTAAAACTAGAAGCATCTGTGAATGAGGCAGTATTACCACTAGGAGTAGCCATACTATACTGTAATGACAATATTTTTTCTTGTGCAAAAGTTGTTGCAGAAAATGCCATTAATGCAACCACTAAAGTTATTATTTTTTTCATATTACTATTAGTTTGAGGCACCAGTTTGGATATAAGGAGATTGGACAAACATTTGTTTTATGTTTTTCTCCACTCTCATAATTTCATTTTGAGTATTTGTTGTATACCCATTAGTTACACCTTCCCACATAATTGGGTATTTAACTTCATTGTCTTCACCGGCAGGTAGATGAACAGGAATGTTTTCTGCAATTTCAATCATTACAGTTCCTTTTTGATAGGCGTATATACCTCTTACAGGATACATATATCCAGGATATCCCCAACCAGGTCCAAATCCAGGGTAGCCCCAACCAGGGTAACCGCCCCACCAATCCCACCACATATAAACACTTGTGGTTGTTACTGAATAACATAAAACAACAATATCAGGATGGTCACTACTTGTTTCAGGGATATATGTATATCCTTTAGCTTCCATTTCGCTTTTTGTTGTCTCTAGAATTTTAATATCAAATTCTGTGGGTTCTGTGATAGTTGTATCACCTACGTGTACAACCTTCCAAGGCATACCAAAAGATTTCTTTTCGGAAAATAGTTCTTTTTTTTCAGGGTCATAATTAGTAATCACGACATCATAATCCGAAACATATTCTGGTCCTTGTTTTGAACAACTCGCTAATAGAGTTGTAATTAACGCAAGCATACCAAGTGCTTTGAATCGTAGTTTGATCATTTGCTTGATAGTTATGATGGTTTAATAAATTAGGTTTAAAAGTATCATACAAATTATTTTTCGTATTCGATACATTAAGTTTTATACCTTTTACGACAAAGTAGAGTTCAATTAGGTCAGTTATTTTATCGTTATTTAAGTTAGGTTAATCTTTTTTTGAAAAATCTGTTTTTAATCAGCTTTCAGTTATGTTTTAGTAACAAAAAAGGCCTTGATGTTTTCAAGGCCTTTGATGTAGTATTTTAAAATTCTAATTGACTTATTTGGAGATCATTGCCAAATATTTTTTTCATAATTAGGAAAGCATCTTCCTTATGTTTTGGTTTAATATGAAGTGCTACTGTAAAAAAAGCACTACTTAATGCGGCTAAATCATCAGTAAAACCTATGCCAGGAGCAATATCAGGTATAAGATCAATTGGCATAATAAAATAACCTAAAGCACCCATGATGACTAGTTTAGAAGAGTTTGGAGTATCTTCATCCAACATGGTGTAGAATAAGGTCACAGCATAAAAAGATAGTTTGAAACCTGCCTTTTTACCGTATTTCATTAACTTTCTCCAAAATTTAGCCTCTTTAAATACTTGGCTAAATTTTATCAATTGCTCTCCTGTTATTTTTAAAATCTCCGTTTTATTCATCTCAAAAAGGATAGATAGTAATTATTATAGAATGAATATACTACTTTTTACTTTTATAAAGCTGAAATCTATTGACAGAATTTCTTCTAGGAAAATGATTGTTTGAAGTATCTATGTCAGCAGTTTCTCTATTCGGATCTAGAAAGAATGAAGTGACTTTTTTATCGGTTACAAAGACTTTTGAAACAATCTTATCGTCTTTTTTCCAAATCTCAGCAGGAATGTATTTTTTATCTTTAGATCCATCTTCAAAGTTTAACTCAATAATGATTGGCATGACTAAGCCTCCAACATTTTCGAAATTCACTTGATAAACATACTTATTTGACTCCATCCATTCTTTATCTTTTTCGTTTAAACTGTTTTGATACTTTTTGTATTTGTCTAAATCATCTTGATAAACAGAATATTTGTAGTCTGTATTATAGAAGTCTTTTAAGTTTTCATTTTTTGAAACTCTTGTTTCAAGACCTTCTTTTTGATTATTTATTTCCGTAATAGTAGGTCTTTTATCATTTTCAAGAGCTTTTAGATGAGTCATTTCCTTATTAGGGTCTTGCGTATCTAATTGCATTGTGATCACCTCAGCAATGGATATGTCACAAGCCTCTGTGGTGTAAAACCATCCTCTCCAAAACCAATCTAGATCTACGCCAGAAGCATCCTCCATAGTTCTGAAGAAATCTGCTGGAGTAGGGTGTTTGAATTTCCATCTTTGTGCATACTCTTTAAAAGCATAATCAAATAATTCTCTACCCATGATTGTTTCTCTAAGAACGTTCAATGCTACAGAGGGTTTAGAATAAGCATTCCAACCAAATTGTTTGATAGACTCAGAATTAGTCATAATAGGGGACATACCTTCTGGAACACCTTCCATATACTCAATGATATTATCAGGAAAACCTTCTTGTGAAGGATAATTCCATTCCCATTCTTGTTCAGCTACGAATTGTAGAAATGAGTTTAATCCTTCATCCATCCAAGTCCATTGTCTTTCATCAGAATTGACAATCATAGGGAAATAATTATGACCTACTTCATGAAAAACTACTGAAAGCATACCATATTTAATTCTTGATGAATAATTACCTTCTTCATCCTGTCTACCATAATTAAAACAAATCATAGGGTATTCCATTCCATTTTCTGCTTCAACTGATATAGCCACAGGGTAGGGATAATCGAATGTCATTCTTGAATAGACTTCTAATGTATGTGCTATAGCTTCTGTAGAGTACCTATTATAAAGGTTATAGGCATCTTTTGGATAATAAGACATAGCCATGACAATTTTGTCATTTTGTTCTACACCCATTGCATCCCAAATAAATTTTCTTGAAGAACCAAGTGCAAAATCTCTTACATTGTCTGCCTTATAATGCCAGGTTTTTGTTCCTTTACCTTTTTTCTTTTCGTTCTTGATAGCCTCTTTTTTAGTGACAATTTCAATAGGTTTATTACTATATTTTGCTTCTTCTAGTCGTTCTCTTTGTGTTTCTGTTAAAACTGTTGAGTCTTGAAGAGACCCCGTTGATGCCACAATATGATCATCAGGAACAGTTAGTTTAACATCATAATCTCCAAAAGCTAAAGCAAATTCACCTCTTCCTAAGAATTGTTTGTTTTGCCATCCATTTACATCATCATAAACGGCCATTCTAGGAAACCATTGAGTTAATGTGTAAAGAGTGTTGCCATCTTTAAATGTTTCATATCCACCTCTGCCACCCATCAATTTTCTATTATTGATGTTATAGTACCACTTAATATTAAAGGAAAAATGCTCTCCAGGTTTTAATTCTTGGGGCATATCTACTCTCATCATTGTTTGATTTATGACATATGGAATATCTTCACCTTCTTTAGACTTTACTTCCAAAATTTTATGTCCACCATCATAATTCGGATAACCACTAATACTTTCAAAGTATCTAGAATTTGCTTTTTCATCAATTCTATTTTGTCTGATTTTATAGGTATTAGAGTTAGTTGCTCTCATATTTTGGTCCAATTGAACCCATAAATACTTTATATTATCAGGAGAGTTATTAGTGTACGTAATAGTTTCTTTACCATGTAATTGATTTTTCTCTTCATCTAAAAGAGCTTCAATGGTATAATCTGCTTTTTGTTGCCAATATTTATGACCTGGTGCTCCACTTCCAGTGCGATACGAATTGGGAGTTGGTAACTCTTGGTCTAATTGTTTAAACTTATTGTTGTTGTAAGCGTCTTTCTGACCGTAAGTAGGAAGAGTAATAAGAGAAAATACGGTAAGAGTAATGAGTAGATTGATCTTTTGCATGTGATATAAAAAAGCGACCTGCATAAATAAATATGCAGGTCGCTATAAGTTTTAATTACTTTTTATTCTTTTTTGCTTTTTGCATAGGGTTGAGGTTTCCACTGTCATAAGTTCTTGGTTGATTAGCACCAGACTTATACAATTTGAAACGATTCACCTCAGGCTTTCTTGGATAGTAGTTATTTTCTGTATCCACATCTGCAGTTTCTCTGTTTGGATCTAGAACAAATTGAGTAACTTCTTTTTCGCAAACAAAAACTTTAGAAACTACTTTATCATCCATTTTCCAAATTTCGGCAGGGATGTATTTCTTATCAGAAGTACCATCAGCATATTGAAGTTCAACTATGATAGGCATTACTAAACCACCAACATTTTCAAAATCTAATTGATATACAAAGTGTTTTGAAGCCAACCACTCTTTGTCTTTTTTATTAAGTTTTGATTGATATTTTTTATAGTTATCGTAATCTTCAATGTCAGCATCAAGAGGATCATAACTATTGTAGAAATCTTTTAATTCAGGTCTTTTATCTACTCTAGTTTCTAATTTAATTTCCTCATTATGGATAGTTGTAATTTGCTTAGGCTGATTATCTCTTTCAGCTTTTTTCTTAGCAACTTCCACTTTAGGATCTTGAGAATCTAAATCTTGTACTGTTACATTAGCAATAGAAATGTCTACAGCTTCAGTTGTATAGAACCATCCTCTCCAGAACCAATCTAAGTCAACAGCAGAGGCGTCTTCCATTGTTCTGTAGAAATCGGCAGGTTTAGGGTGTTTAAATGCCCATCTTTCTGCATATTCTTTGAACGCATAATCAAATAATTCACGCCCCATGATTGTTTCTCTTAAGATATTTAAAGCTGTTGCAGGCTTGCCATAAGCATTATTACCAAATTGCTTTAAAGATTCAGAGTTTGTCATAATAGGAGTGATATTATCTTTTTCACCTTTCATGTAAGGAACAATGTTTTCAGCTGGTCCTCTTCTTGAAGGATAACCATCTTCCCACTCTTGTTCAGCAAGGTATTGACAGAAAGTATTTAAACCTTCATCCATCCAAGTCCATTGTCTTTCATCAGAATTAATGATCATAGGGAAGAAGTTGTGTCCTACCTCATGGATAATTACTGATATCATTCCATACTTGATTCTTGGTGAATAAGTACCATCTTTTTCGGGACGTCCGTAGTTGAAACAAATCATTGGGTATTCCATACCATTAGATGCTTCTACTGAGATGGCTACTGGATAAGGATAATCAATTGTATATTTTGAATATACTTCTAGTGTATGAGCAACGGCTTCTGTAGAGTATTGGCCATAAAGAGGATTAGCTTCTTTAGGATAATAAGACATTGCCATTACTGTTTTACCATTGATATCAACACCCATTGCATCCCAAATAAATTTACGAGATGAGCCAAAAGCAAAATCACGAACATTTTCAGCTTTATAATGCCATGTTTTTGTATCAGATGCTTGAGTTTTTTCTTTTTTCTCCGCTTCTTTTTGAGTAACAATAACTACAGGTTTATCTGACTTTTTAGCCTCGTCGAAACGCTTCTTTTCAGTTTCAGATAAGATGTCATCAGGGTTTTGTAACTCACCAGTTGATGCTACGATATGATCAGAAGGAACAGTAATCTTTACATCATAATCACCAAAAGTAAGAGCAAATTCACCATTACCTAAGAATTGTTTGTGTTGCCAACCATTAAAGTCATCATACACAGCCATTCTTGGGAACCATTGAGTAATAGTATAGATAGTGTTTCCATCTTCAGCGAAAGTTTCATAACCTCCACGACCTCCCATAAGAAGTCTATCATTGATATTATAATACCAATCAATTTTGAAAGAAAAGTTTTCACCTGACTTTAATGGAGTAGGTAAATCAATTCTCATCATTGTTTTGTTGATGGTATATTTCAAATCTTGATCATCAGAAGTAGTTACTTTCTGAATTTTGTGTCCTCCATCATACTCAGGAAATCCATCAATTGCAGCCAACTGATTGATATTTGTTCCTTTTTTAAGTTTGTTCTGTCTGATTTTGTAAGTATCAGAATCAGTAGCTCTCATATTTTGATCCAATTGGATCCATAAATAAGTAAGCGTTTCCGGAGAATTGTTGAAATAAGTTACTGTTTCTTTTCCGTTTAATCTATGGAGTTTTTCATCAATAGAAGCTTCTATCACATAATCAGCTTTTTGTTGCCAATACTCAGCACCTGGTGCACCAGAACCAGTTCTGTACACGTTTGGAGTTGGAAGTTCTTCGTCTAATTGCTTGAATTTGTTGTTGTTATAAAACTCTTTTTGTCCATAAACAAAAGGGATACAAACCATTGTAAAGAAAATGGTTGCATACATTTTGATTGTATTTGTCATAGAGATGGAAGGTTGCTATTAATTAATTGAGTAATTTCAATTGAAAGAGTATTTATTGTAGTAAAAATACAATTCCAATTATCTATGCAAGATGATAAAAAAACTTATTTTTATGATGTAATTTTTTGTTAAATCTGTTAATTATGAAGTTTATTTATACAAACAGATAAGCTTCGCCAACTCATTTGTAGTTAATGATAAATTTTCTTCTGCAAATTTTTTGAAGTCATTATCAAGTTTTTGATTGATATTAATTATTGATGAGAAGGGATGTTGATGAGAATTATTCAATAGATTATTTCCAACAAGTGCAATAACCGGAATGTTTAAATCATCACCTTTTAATGCAATTTGATATGGAAGTTTACCATTCAGTGATTGATTATCAAGGCTTCCCTCTGTAGTAATGATAAGATCAGTACCCAAAAGGTGTTCATCAATATCAAAACAATCCATGATAAATGAGCTGCCACTTAGTTGTGTGGCATTTAAAAATGACATAAAACCAGCTGCAGTACCTCCAGCGGCACCACTACCTTCTACATCAAAAACTTCAATACCAGTAGAAATTTGAGCAATATCAGCAATATGTCTTAAATTTCTATCCAATATTTCTACCTCTTTTTTTGAAGCACCCTTTTGTGGAGAAAATATATATGCAGCACCTTGCGGGCCATAGAGTTTATTATTGACATCATTTGCTATATAAAAGTCTATGTTTTTGGTGCTTTCTATAAGGTCAGAAAGTTCGAATTGTACAATTTCGCTTAAATTACTTCCGTTTGGTAAAATTGATTCATTGTTATGATCAAGACATTTTAATCCTAATTCATATAAAGCTCCTAATCCAAAATCAGTAGAAGCACTACCGCCTAATCCAATAATTATTTCTGTACAGCCATCATCAATAGCTTTTTTTATAGTTATACCAAGTCCGTTAGTTGTACTTCTTAAAGCATCATATTCATTATCATTTAAAGTACTTAAACCACAGTTTCCAGCCAATCCAATAACAGCTGTAGCAGTATTTACTTTATAATAACCGTAAGTATGAGAATGATTTAAAGCATTTTTCGTTGATACTTCAATCCATTTACCATTTTTTCTTAATCCAACAACATGGTCAAAATCGTCACCACCATCTGCAAGAGGTAGATTTATAACAGTGTCATTTGGACGGACGTTTAACCAAGCTTCTTTTATAATATTACTAGCATCAATAGAGTTTATACTCCCTTTAAATGCATTAGTGGCAATTACTATCTTCATAATTATTATTTTAAACCATAAATGTTTCCTGGTTTTAATTTTATAATTCCTTTTAACTCCAACTGAAGTAACCTACCAGAAAGTTTAGGAATAGGTGTTTGTAATTGTATTGCTAATTCTTCAATATGATAATCATGTTCTTTTATCAAATTTACAATTACTATTTCGTCTTTTGATAAATCATTCTCACTAAATAAGATGGTTTGTTTACTTTTCACAGGTTGAATATCCCAGTTCATCATTTTAATGATATCATTGGTATTAGTTAAAATTCTAGCCTTTTGATATTTAATTAAATTATTACAACCTTCTGAAAGAGGGTCGTCAATTTTGCCTGGTACTGCAAAAACCTCTTTATGATAGCTGTTGGCAATATCAGCCGTGATTAAAGCACCACCTTTTTTCATTCCTTGAACTACAACTAACACATCAGAAAGAGCAGCTATAATTCGGTTTCTTGCCGGAAATTTAGGCCCATCAGGTTCAGAATCCATCAAGTTTTCAGAAATTAAACCACTATTGTGTTCATTCACCATTTCATGAGCAACTTTTGAATGAATTGATGGATATACCTTATTGAGACCATTGGCTAAGACTCCAATAGTCCCCACTTTATTATCTAATGAAGATTTATGTGCTTGAATATCTATTCCATAAGCTAATCCACTTATAATATTGATATCTTTAAATTGAGACAATTCTCTAACAAGTTCAGCAGTTACACCTTTACCATATTGGTTGGCTGATCTTGATCCAACGATACCGACTGTTTTAGCAGCATGTAAACCTTTCGCTTTTCCTTTTACATAAATAAGATAGGGGGCATCTTTTTGTAATTTCATCCTTTTAGGAAAATCCTCATCAGTATAAGTTAATACACGAACATCTCCTTTTTCAATTTTCCTAACTTCATTTTCAATCTTACTCAAATACTTTTTTGATTGTTGGATAGAATGAACCGTATTTTCTCCTATACCCAATACTTTTTTTAAAGAAGATGGTTTTGATTTATAGACTTCTTCAGCTGAACCAATATGACTGATTAATAATTTACTTGTTGCTCCTCCGATTCCAGGAATATTATTTAACCATAGTTCGTAAAACTTAGTTTGATTTATTGTCATTTTCGGGATAATTGATTCGTTAAGTTGATTTTTGATCAATATACTGACAATTGTTCTTATAACAAACATTTCATGATATAAAAATAAACAACATTATTCGCTTAATTATTTGCTCTTGTTAACAAAGGCTCTTATGTTTGCAGTATTAACGATTTACAAATTAACGATTCATGACAAAAACTAATCTATTTATACTAAAGCGTGTCACTACATGCTTATTTCTCTTCGTGCTATTTTTTGCAATGCCGATGGCCAAAGGTGACAATCTATTAAAAGGTCAAAGTAATGATGAAACTTCAATCATTTTAATTGGATATTCAGGTTTAAAGAACTCACAAAAAAGTATTTTTCTGGAAGAACCTATTTATTTTATAATTGAAATAGAAGGAGATAATTTGGTTTTTATTTCTGATCTAAATCATTATCCTTGTTCATTTATTGCTGGAAATGATGAAAAGACTATTTTCCCCGTTTCATATGAAAAAGTGCATGATAATAAAATAAGACTTAAATATTTAGAGAGTAATAATGAACAATCATTCTGGGAAGATTTCTCAATTAATAATAAAATTAAACTAGAATTTAAATATAAAAATGCAATTAATTCGGAAACAGAATTATTAAATGAATATGAAGATTTCATTTTTTCAGATTTATTTATCTCAAATATTTCAACTGAAGATGAGAATTTATACCTCAATAATGATGAGTTTATTACAATAAATTACAATACAAATAATGGAGTTAATATAGATCAATTGGTATCAAAAATTGAAATAAAATATAAAGATGAGCTATTGTCTATACCATTTTCTGATCCAGATATATACATCGATCAAAACAAGTTTGGTTTCTATACGGATCTAATATTTAGCGAATTTGAATTATTTCACCTAGAAGGTGAAAGTATTGATCTTAGTGTCTTGGTAGTTACTTATAATAATACTGTTAAGAGTATTCAAAAGAGATTTTATATTGATGATAAAGTACCAATTTTTGATTTTGATCCCTTTGATATAAATAAAGTCAATTTATATTCAGAAGGATTTTTTTTAGACTTATCAAGTACTTTAAGTTTAATTACAACAGTTAAAGATTTTTCATATGATAAAACTATAGGTCATATTAGTGTAAATAATAATAATCAAGAATTATATCCGTCATGGATTAATGGTCAATTGACAACATATTTTGACAAAGAATTTTTACTCTCTCAAAACGGTTTTGTTAATAAAGCAGAGATCGTTTTTACATCTTTGGATAAAAATATGAACAAAAAGGTGGTGGGATATAATTTTAATTATATAGTCCCCAAAGAAAACTTTTACAATCACCAAGAACTTCAATTTTTTAATTATCAAGGTCAAGAAGTAAGTGCCGATGATTATGTTATTTTTGAACAAGTTAATTTGATAATACCCACTACTATTACCTCTTATATTTTAGAAGAAACAATACAAGTCAGGTTTTTAGGATTAGATAATGACGCGGTGTATTGTGAAACATCTATTATCGATGAGAATATTAATATTGACTTTTATACCGATGTTAATTTTCCAGATAATACATCCATTTTAATGGAAGTTTCTTTTGAAGACATGAGTCATAATAAATACCTAATAACTAACATTAAAGGGCCCAAAATTGAAAAACCTTTTCCTCCTTCATTTTCTGTGAATTTTATTGAAATTCCTTTTAATATGTGGGAGTGGAGTCCTTTAGAAAATCAATATAAATTTAGTCAAGAGATTGAATTGAAAAATAAAGTAATTGGAAATGATATTTCGGCTAAAAAAATTGATATTATAGAGAATACAACTGCCACTTTAATTAAGACTATCGAATTAATTAATGAAGTAAAAGCAGATTCAGTAATAAAGTTTACTCTTACAACAGACGATCTGAAAAAAGTAGATTTTTTAGATGATAATGACGAAGGCTATTTGCAATTAAAAGTAGAACTTCATAACGAAGCGGGAGTCACATCAGAAATAGCCCCAAAAATCATTTTTTCTAAAACACCAAATGTATATTTTGACTATAAAGATGACCTTGTTCTTCAGAGAGAGATAAAAGATTTCGAATTCATTACAAATTATCAAAACAATCTTGGATTAACGGTTAAACCATCAAAAAAAATAGATGCTAACTATCTATGGGAAAATGCGACAATAATTGATGATGAAACACGTGAAACGATTGTAGTTGCTAGATTTATAGATCAGTTTGGAGGCATTTCTGAAGACACTTTAAACGTACTGGTTTCAACAAAAAAACTTATTGAAGGTAATGAAGAAGCTATTTGTATGAATACAATAAATGAAATAATTCTTTCAATTGATTCTTTTTATTCCCAAAATGAAGATACTCATATACAGATAGTTAATTCAAAAGATTCAATTTTGAGAGATTTTGATAATAAGACCTTAATAACTATTGAAGCTGATAAACTTTTCAATAAAGAAAGTAGCATAAAGCAAGAATTTAAATTGAAATACTTTCTTAAAGAACAAATGATTGCGGATGATAATATTCAATTAAGAAAAGAAAAGGAGGTAACTCAGTACTTGAAGTCTGATATTATTTATATGAATAAAAATAATCACGAACTTTTTTTTGATCCAATTTCCTTTGAATCTCGCTTTTATAGCTTTGAGCAAAATGATCATATTGATTTTTCTAATCAGGTTTATTCATTAAAAGAAGATGTAATACCATTTAGTATCACGGATGGAAACGTCAAAAATATAAGAGTTTTGGCATCCTCAGAAGGAGATGAATGTGGTGCAACAGCTTCATATATCTTACCAATACTAACCCACTCTGATCTTTTCAATTTTACAGTAAAAGATATAGAACAGAAATGGGTCTATGGTAAAATCAACAACGAAGAGAAGTTCACACTTTGGCCAGATTCTATACAGCAAAATTCATGGGTTATTGATCAAGAAATATTGAAAATTGATACATTGAATCATACGGGTATTGCTGCTGTTTATTCACCTGTTTTTGATTTATCACAGTTCTATATCCCTGTATTAGAAATGTCCTTAGATATTGATTTAGATAATAAAAACGCAGTCTTTCTTCAATATAGTACAGATTATGGTGATTCTTGGGAAATGCTTGGTGATCAAGATTCTACATTTTGGTTTCCTTATAACGTATCATCTGTATATAATAATTCAATACGTTCTAATCCCAATGGGATCGGTTGGTCTTACCATGATTTAGAAAATCAATTAATTAAATTCAATCTATCGAATATCAAAGAACAAGGAAATATAGCTTTTAGGTTAATATGTACCGGAAATGCTACTCAATTATCTTCAAATTCAATAGGGTTAAAAAGTTTTTCTATTCTTGAACAAAGTCATTCGACTTTAGTAGAGATATTCCCAAATGCAACACTTACAAATCAAGGTGATCTACTTGATGATCTAAAGAAGAATCTTAAAGAAAAAAGATTCGTAGATGTCAATATATACTCCTCTAACTCTTGTCATTTTTCTAATGATCATTTTTTATCTAGAAATTATTATTACAACACATCTCAAAACCATATTGATAATGAATTTTTAGTGTTTATTGATGGAGAATTAATAGATGAAGTAACTTCAGATAATTTTCTCAAAACTATCAATAACAACCTAGATAGAACATTATTAAAAAGTGAAAGATTCAATGTGGAGTTAACACAAGACGAGAATCAAATACAGTCTCAATTTTATTTACGCCAACCCATTCTATCAGAGGAAAAAATATATTGTCTAATTACAACTAATGAGTCATGTGATTCATTAGAGCATCAGTTTATTAATTATTTTGGAGAAATAAATTTGATAGAGAATAGTTGGGCATTTGATTTAAACGAGATTAGTTTATCAGGTAAAGAACTTAATGTTACTTATATAATTCAAAATTCACAAAGTAAAAATATTGAAAGTAGTAAGACTTATGATATTACTTTGGATTATCAACCTATTACATCTACCCATAAAAATAACTTTACTTTTAAGGTGTACCCGAACCCTATGGATGATGTGTTGAATATTAAAACTCAAAATTCATTACAAATTAAATATCAAATTTATAATATCACAGGGCAGGCTGTTCAAAGTGGTGAGTTAAATAAAGATGAAAATATTAATGTATCTAGGATAAAAAAAGGAGTGTATTTACTTCATTTATATGATAAACAAAATAAATACACTCATATCGAAAAGCTAATAAAACTATGAGTTTCTTATCGCTTCTATTTCTTCAGTTAATTGAATAAAGTCGTCTACACTTAACGCTTCAGCTCTTAAAGAGAAAATATCTTTTTTGACGAAATCGGCAGGTAAACCAAATGGTTTCATAGCATTTCTAAGTGTTTTTCTTCTTGTAGAGAATGCTTGTTTTACTACTTTGAAAAATAGTTTTTCGTCACAGTTTAATTCTTTACGATTATTTCTTTTTAAAGATATGACAGCAGATTCTACTTTTGGAGGCGGGTTAAATACAGTTGGAGGGACAGTAAATAAATATTCTACATCAAAAAATGCTTGAACTAGAATAGTTAAAATACCTGCTGTTCTTCCACCTGTTTTACAACAAATTCTTTCTGCAACTTCTTTTTGAATCATTCCCACACATTCAGTAATCTGATTTTTGTGTTCTAACACTTTAAAATAGATTTGTGTTGAAATATTGTAGGGAAAGTTACCAATTAAACCCACTGGGTGTGGAGCGATTTTATCAAAGTCTAATTTCAAAAAGTCTCCACCAATAATTTGATCTTCCGGTAGACCAACAACATCTTTAAGATAATCTACAGATTCAGTATCAATCTCAACAACAGTTGTTTTATATCTTTCATCTTTAAGCAAACGTGTAGTTAAAACACCAGTACCTGGACCAATTTCATAGATTTCTTTGTATCCGCCATGTTGAGTCATTGCATTCACAATATCATCTGCAATTTGCATATCTTCTAGGAAATGCTGTCCTAAATGCTTTTTTGGTTTAACGTTGGCCATAAAAATTATTTATTATCAATTTATTTTTTTGCAAAAAAGGTCGTTTTATTTCATTAAAACAAATACTGTAACAATCAAAAAGAAAACTTACTTAAATAGGAAGTTCACTTTCAGTACTAATCATAAATTTTAATGATGTTATTTTATTTTCATATTCAAGGTTTATAACATACATACCTGAAGTTAAGGTAGGAAGTGTTATTGGATAATTATTCCATCCTTTGTTTAGTTTAATATGTTGTCTTTCAAGTACCTTATTACCAATTAAATTCATGATTTTAATGTTCATCAATTTATCTGAGTTACTCAATACTTCAACATTGATTTTTTGGTCTTTAACTACACTAGGATAGACACTAGCTTGAATAGGAATTATATCATCAAAATTAATTGCCGGTATTTCGGAAGCATGATTACCTTGAACATCAAAATAAGTGATTGCCCAACCCCAATTATTTTTACTTAAGGTCGAATTTAGTTTAAACCTTATGTTTATTGTGTCACCTGCTTCAAAATAGTCGTGTAAATTTATAGAATGTAATACTTCTAGATTTTGTGCTCCTTTTACATCATTTTTATTGATAGTGAAAAGCCAATCACTATTAATTGATGAATTATAAGGGGTGACAATATCCTTCCAATGCGTTAAATCTTTGCTAGCCTGTATATTGACAAAATCATCTTTATTTATTAAAGCAACATCTTTATAGTTAATAGTACTCACACTATCACTAATTACAATTTTTTTATTGATGTAACTAAATGTTGTTTTGTTGATTTCATATGGATGACGGCTTTGCAAAGAGTTCATAAATCCATCAGCTTCATTATTAATAAATAAATCACCTGATAGCAATTCGTGAACTGCATTTGTATTTTGATCAAAATGTAAATGCTTTACTACGTTATTATTTAGGTATACAGTGTGCTTTTTACTCTTGCCTGAATAACTTAAAGATTCTTTATAAGCAATAGGAGTGATAGTCGAGGCTTTAGTAATATTTTTAATCGATAAAGAGTTACCAATATATTGTTCAGGTAAGATAGAGTGTTTCTTGCCATCAATATTTATTTGTAGAGAATCATAAGTGTTTAATGGCTGATCAAATTCTAAATGAAGGTTGTTTTTAGATATATAAGTTGTAGTTATTGATGGTGTATTGATACTAGGTAGAATTAAGCTCCAAATACCTCTACCTTGTGAAGATACAATTACTTTATTTTGGTATAATTTGATTTTCCAAACAGCAGTTGGAGGGAAGTTACTTTTTAATTTATGCCACGATAATCCTCCATCGATTGTTTCATAAATACCAATCTCTGTACCTGCCCATATAATATCATTATTAAAAGGAAAGACTAATAGATCATAAACTTCTACATCAGGTAATTTTTTCGCTTTATTATCGCTGTAACCTGATATGTCTTTCCATGTTCTGCCTAAATCGGTGGTTTTGATAATTTTCGAAGCACCTTTAAAAGAAAAACAGATGTAGGCAGATAAAGAATCAATAGGATCTGAAACAATCTTAGAAACTTGGCCCATTTCTTTACCTCTATACAAAAAATTCGAAGTAGGGCGGAATGATTTACCACCATTAGTAGAAACGTGGATTCTAAAATTATTACTCATTTCAGCACCAGCCCATATGATATCAGGATTGGCAGTAGAAATTTCAATATCCATAAATTTTAATAGTCTCCATTTGTTTTTAATGGGACTTAAAAACCAAGATTCACCAAAATCTTCAGAGAACCATACACCAGATTTTCCTAGTGTAAATAAAGTATTAGGTCTATCGGATGTATTCGCTAGTTTTGAGTAGAAAGGAGCGTCTTTATCAACATCAAGAAGCCCATTATTCAATTCTTTAAACGAATAACCACCATCTTTTGAAAGATAAAAGTGATTGTAATAAATACTCCCAATAATTTTATTAGCATTGCTTTTATTCCAAATTAGATCAAACCCATCCCCTGGAAGTGCTCTTCTGTATTTACTGTAATAATTGGGGTTGATAGGAGATATCCATGAGCCATTTTCTTGAGAACCTCCGATATACTGATTTTGATAAGGATGTTTATCAATATCATAAAAATGAGTAGCATGTAAACCGTAAGAACTAAATTGCCAGGTGTTATTTTCTTCTCCTGGTTTTTTACTAATATCACTAACATATATACCACCATCATTGGCTGAGATCATTTGAAAAACACTGTCTTTCTGATTTATAATTTGTATCTGATGATGATCTGGATGTAACCCTTTTTGTACAGTTAAGCCAGTTTTTTGTATATAATTATTAGGGCCGTGATATTCTGAATAGGCATCAGATAGAGGTTTTATTATTGAAAAACCTGTTTCAAAATTCTTGATCGAAAGTTTATTGATATTTACACCGCCAATGTAAAATGAATAGGTTTCGTAGGGGTGGGCTTCAATAAAATTATTGTACCAACCTTGGCCACCATAGATTTGTTCAAAAGGAGTGTCTATATATAATCTTTTCCAGTTAGTGCCGGCATCCATTGAAACGAATAGCTTCCCTTTTTTCTTTCCTTTACCCGTAGTAGAGCACAACACAATGGAAGTGTTAATTTTAGCAAAAGCAAGGTTGATTCTTCCACCCATAATGAAATTATTACCTACTTTCCCCCAAGTATTCCCACCATTGATACTTTTAATGACCCCTTTATTTTTAATACCAGCGAGAATAATATTAAAATTACTAGGTTGATAAGTCAATGTTTGAATTATATTTTCACTTTCATATACTTGATTCCAAGTGAAGCCACCGTCATTTGATTTTAAAATATAGCAAATTAGTTTTTTGTTTTCAGTTTGCCTAGTGGTTGAAATAACAACTTTTTTATCATTCTTTGGATCAATAATTATTGAATTAATGACCTGAAATTTTTCTTTTAAAGTATTGTTTAAGATATGCCAATTTTTCCCTCCATCAACGCTTTTGATTAAACCTTCTCCTTTCACTATGAAATTTTCACCATAAGTTTCGCCAGTAATTGCGTAGAGAATGTTATGCTTTGATTTTGATTGAACGATTTTCGTAATCGGAACATTAGGAATTGAATCGGTAATACTAAACCATTTACGTCCTTTATTGGTCGTTTTCCATATGTCACCAGAAGAGGTAGTAGCAAACCAAGAAGATTGTGTAGAATCATTTAAGTCAGAAATAACACTAAATGTAGTTCCTGATAAATTTAATGGTCCATTTTCTTTCCAAAATAATGAATCAAAATAGGGGTTTTTACTACTTGATGAGTTTAAAATTAGTTCATTTTGTTTGTAACCGATTTGATAATTTGATTTTTTATCTCCCTTTTGTGTACGAAGGGATTTCATCATTTGAAGGAATTTACCAGGTTGATTCGCTTTGATAATTCTTTCTTGATGACGTCTTTCATTGACTTCTAAATCATGTTGAGGTATTTCATGAGAGAAAATAAAGGGCGTGTCTTCTACCTTTGAGTAGAAAGTGTTGTACACCCAATAGCTCACAATACCGGTTAAAATGAGAATATATATTAAGTAGTAAAGTCTTTTCATTCGTGGAATTTAATCACATACACATGTCGGTCATCCTTTACACAAAGAAGCCAACAATATTAAACGGAAGTTTGATGAAGTATTTCATACACAAAGCATTTCTGTTCAATTTCACAAAAATACTCATTTTAAAGGTTAAAGACTAAGATAAATATTAGATAGAGGGGCTGCCTTAAACTTTATTATGGTTTAATCCAATTTTATTAATTTTATAATGTTTTAAGGTCTTCTTGATAACTAAAAGATATAAGTTTCTATAACTGTTAAATAACAAGTCAAAATTTATCTTTAAAAACAATCTAAGGTTAATACAATTTAACTTAGAAATAATAGCATAAATGATTACTTTTGATTAATTGAAAAAAATGTAGAAATACTGAATTCTACTTTTAATAAGATTATGAAGGAAAACAAAACTCTAAAGAATAGAAAATCAAACAAACCTCGCATAGGTATCACTATTGGTGATTACAATGGTATTGGACCAGAAGTAATTGTTAAAGTGTTACAAGACAAGAGGATTGCTAATATATGTACTCCAGTTGTATACGGTTCTGGTAAAATCCTAACCAAATACAAAAGGATATTAAATATTGAGGAATTTACTTATCATCAATATAATAACAACAGCTATATCCACGACCAAAAAATTAACGTGGTTAACTGTTGGAATGAAATTCAAGAACTTGATCCAGGTAAGGTAACTCCTGAGGCAGGGAATTGTGCTTATTTGTCTATTGAGAAAGCGTCTGAAGATTTAAAATCTGAAGTAATTGACGCAGTAGTTACTGCTCCAATCAATAAAGCTAATATTCAAAGTGAAAAATTCCAGTATGCGGGTCATACTGAATACTATAATGAAAATTTCGCTAAAGGTAGAGAAACTTTAATGACTCTTTGTTCTGGTGATTTACGTGTAGGAGTTGTTACTGGTCATATCCCAATTAAAGATGTTTCTGCAGCAATCACTAAAGAAAAAGTGACTGCAAAACTAGAAGTAATGATTGAGTCTTTGAAAAAGGATTTTGGTATTACTAAACCTAAGGTTGCTGTAATGGGGTTAAATCCACATGCAGGAGAGGAAGGCTTATTAGGTGACGAAGAAATTAATATAATTGGACCTGTTGTAAAAGAGTTTAAGAAAAGAGGAAATCTAGTTTTCGGTCCTTTCCCGGCTGATGGATTCTTTGGTACCTTCTCTTTTAAAAATTATGATGGTATACTATGTATGTATCATGATCAAGGGCTGATACCATTTAAATTGCATGCATTCGAAAATGGAGTGAATTATACTGCAGGACTTGATATAGTGAGAACATCTCCTGATCATGGGACAGCATATAATATAGCAGGAAAAGGTATTGCTGATGAGACATCGTTTAGAGAAGCACTTATGCAAGCTGTAGACATTGTCAAAGTAAGAAATAACGAGGTTAAAAATATGATCCGCCCTAATGCAAAACAATTATTGCAGGATAGAAAGGATAATATTAAAAATCAAAGATTAGTTATTGAGTCTTCTTCTCAAGGTGAAGAGTTTGATTTAAGTGAATTAGAAGCTGGTGAACGCAAAGAAGCACAAGTGACTAAACAGCAAAAAATGCTTGAAAATAAAGCTAAAAATCAACAAAATCCTAAATTTAGAGGAGGAGGACCAAGAGGTAATAATAAGAAGGAGCATTGGAAAAGTAGAAAAGGGGATTTCAACAGAAATGAAGGAAATAATCCTCCTAATCAACCAGAAAATAATTCATAGTCAGATGAAATTTCGCGTAATTATTTTCATTCTTTTAGGAACCCTTCTTTCGTCTTTTTCACTACAAGAGGATGAAATTTGGGAAAAGCTATTAAATGTAGACTGGGAATATAAATATTCTGAGGAATTTGAGATGGATATTCCTTTTCCATTATTTACTGATGAAGTAAAAGCTTTAAGTGAAAAGGAAGTGGTAATCAAAGGTTTTGTTCTACCTGTTGAGACAGAAGACAATTCCATCATGTTATCCGTTTATCCTTTTTCAAGTTGTTTTTTTTGTGGAGGAGCAGGGCCTGAATCTGTTGTGGCAATTTTTCTAAAAAATCATAGAGAAATTGATGAGGAAGAAGTGTCTTTTAAAGGTACCCTTCATTTAAATGATCAAGAAACGGGATTAATCTATGAGTTAAAAGATGCCGTAGAATTAAATTCCAATTATTAAATTTTGCTCGAATGGAAGATATTAAAGAAATATTTGTCAAGTATTTGGAGGAGAAGAAGTTAAGAAAAACTCCAGAACGCTTTGCTATTTTAGAAGAGATTTATAGTAGAGGTGGGCACTTTGATGTTGAATCACTTTATATCAACATGAAGAACAAAAACTACCGAGTAAGCCGTGCTACGGTTTATAATACTCTAGATAAATTACTTGATTGTGACCTTATCACTAAGCATCAGTTTGGAAAGAACTTGGCTTTATATGAAAAAGCACATGGTTTTAAACAACATGATCACCTTATTTGTAAGGAGTGTCATGAGATCTTTGAGTTCTGTGACCCTAGAATCCAAAAAATTCAACAAATGGTAGAAGAGATCTATAGTTGTGAAATTGAGAGTCACTCATTAAACTTCTATGGTGTTTGTAAAAACTGTTTAGAGAAAAAAAATACAGAGGATAAAGCATAATTATCGTTCTTATAAAAAAATAGGCTATCTCAATAGTATTGGGATAGCCTATTTTTATATATGATATATTGTAAATTACTTTACTCGGTCACGTTATTTGGCTTTTTCAAGACAAAGAAATAACAGCCTAGCCATATTATTGCAAAGACCCATAAGATCATTGGTGAGTATTCTACTCTAAAAGCAAAAGGATCGTGACCTTGGGCTTGGTAGATTGCTCCTACAGCTGTCAATAGTAAAAGAGTTAAAATTGTAGCCATACCTTTAGACCATCCTTTGACAATCTCTACAAATTTATTTCTTGTTTCTTCATTAGAATACCAATACTCTTTATTTGGAGCAAATACCATGATTTTTGGAAAGTATAGAATACCATTACCAATAGTCATAAAGAAGATATTGACTAATAATAAGCTCCCCATAGAAGCATAAAAGAAATCACTTCTAGTCATGAAAATTGCTGTACTACTACCGGTTTTCTGAAGTACAGTTACACCTTCTTCGGGAAGATAGATATAAGTCAATAGATTTAATCCTAGATAGATTAAAAGTGTTAAGCCCCAAATGTATTTGATATATTTCATGGATTAGAAGTTTGAATGAAGTTAAAAACGATGCAAAAATAGGAGACCGGTTCAGATAAAAAAAATATGGAGTTATAAATTAACTAAAAACAATTTAGCTTCATTTATAACTCCATTATTATCTAATACTTAAAATATAATCAATTGATAAGGTTTGATTATAAATAAGATTAATCAATTCTGATTAGTCAGTAATTGCTGTTTCTAAAGCAATTTCCATCATATCAGTAAATGTATTCTGACGATCTTCAGAACTTAATTCCTCACCAGTTACTAAACTATCCGATACAGTAAGGATAGTCATAGCACTTGCGTTAAATTGAGCTGCAATTGTATATAATGCTGTTGTTTCCATTTCAACGGCTAAAACACCATATTTCGCCCATTTTTTCCACTCATCAGCATCATCTCCATAAAAAGCATCAGAAGATAAAATATTACCATTAAATGGTTTAATACCTTTAGATTTTGCTACTTCGTTAGCTTTTCTGATCATTTCAAAATCACCAGCAGGAGAGTAGTCCTTTCCACCAAAACGATTTTGGTTAAAAGAAGAATCTGTAGATGCTGACATAGCAATAATCAAATCTCTTGGCTTTATATGTGGTTGCATAGAACCACAACTCCCTACACGAATCAATTTACGTACATTAAATTCTGTAATTAATTCATGAGCATAGATACCAATAGAAGGGATACCCATACCAGAACCTTGTACAGAGATTCTATGTCCTTTGTAAGTTCCTGTAAAACCTAACATGCCTCTTACATTGTTGTATTGTACAACATCTTCAAGGTAATTGTCTGCAATAAATTTTGCTCTTAAAGGGTCACCTGGCATTAATACAATCTCAGCCACGTCTCCCGGTTTAGCACCAATATGAATACTCATCTTATAAAATCATGGATGCGAAGCTACCAGTAGTAGGCGCTTCATTTAATAATAATTCTTCTATAGTTGTTCCGATATCAGCAAATGTATTTCTAAAACCAATATTAACCGGTTTTACTTTTTTACCATATACTAAAATAGGAATATGTTCTCTTGTGTGATCTGTCCCTTTAAAGATAGGATCATTGCCATGGTCAGCAGTAATGATAAGAACATCATCATCACTCATTGCATCGGTAATTTCAGGAAGTCTTTGATCAAAATATTCTAAAGCGTCTCTGTAACCGATAAGATCTCTTCTATGTCCAAATAACATATCGAAATCAACAAGGTTGGTGAAGATAAGACCATTATTATCTTCCTTTACGTAGTCAATAGTTTTATTGATTCCCTCCTCATTACTTTTAGTGTAGATATGATCAGTAAATCCTTTACCTGCATAGATATCATAAATTTTACCTACACCGATAGAATCTTTACCAGCCGCTTTTATTCTCGTCAACATATTCTCAGATGGTTCTAAAGAATAATCATGACGGTTAGATGTTCTAGTATAATTACCATTTTCTCCAACAAAAGGTCTGGCAATTACACGCCCTACATTTAGCTGTTCTCTAGCAATCTCACAATACTTATAAAGTTCTTCTACAGAAACAATATCTTCATGTGCTGCAATTTGAAAAACAGAGTCTGCAGAGGTATAAATAATTAAATCTCCAGACGCAACGTGTTGATCACCTAATTCATTAATTATTGCAGTACCAGATGCTACTTTATTACCAATAGTCTTTCTACCTGTTGCTTTTTCAAAAGCTGAAATAATTTCATCAGAAAAACCATTAGGGTAGGTAGGGAAAGGTTCAGATAATATTTGACCTGCAATTTCCCAATGACCAGTAGTTGTATCTTTTCCTTTAGAAATTTCCTTTGCCATACCATAAGCAGCAGAAGTAGTTCCTAAAGAAGGTAGACCGTGTAGAGGCGCTATATTACCAAGTCCCATACGGTGCATATTAGGTATATCTAACCCTGCACTGTCTGCAATGTGACCTAAAGTATTTGACCCACGATCTCCATATTCGTCGGCATCAGCACTAAAACCAATTCCAACACTATCGAGTACGATTAAAACAACTCTTTTACTCATAATAATTAGTAACTTCCTTCATCAGCTGTACCGCCTTGAATAATTTTAATACCACTAGAAGTACCTAATCTAGTGACTCCCATATCAATATATTTTTGTGCAGTTTCGTAATCACGAACACCGCCAGATGCTTTTAACTGAGCTTTACCAGCTACGGCATCTTTCATAATTTGAATATCTTCATAAGTTGCTCCTCCAGTACCAAAACCGGTAGAAGTCTTTACAAAATCAGCATTAGCATTTACAGAAAGTTTTGAAGCTCTTTCTTTTTCCTCATCTGTTAAGTAACAAGTTTCTATAATAACTTTAAGTACTCTTTCACCAATAGCTTCTTTAATAAGACGAATTTCGTTTTCAACATAATCGTTTTCTCCGTCTTTAAGTTTACCTACATTGATTACCATATCAATTTCATCGGCACCATTTTCAACAGCTGATTTTGCTTCAAATACTTTTGATTCAGTGTTCATCATTCCTAATGGGAAACCAACTACAGCACAAACAGCTACATCGCTTCCAGATGTGTGTTCTTTTGCTAATGGAACGAAAGAAGAATTAACACAAACAGAAAAAAACTGATGTTCTTTAGCTTCTTCACAAAGAGTAATGATTTGTGAGGCAGTTGCATTAGCTGCCAAAATTGTATGATCAACGTATTTAGCTATACTCATATCTATTTATATTATTGAATTATGTTTTTTTTGTTAACGGGCAAATTTACTATTTGAGTGGTTTATGATTGTTTCTTTTACAATTATTAATAATTATAACCACAAAAGTTCTTCATTAACTCTAATTTTTACTGAATATCAAGAATTACTTTAGGAGTTTCAATGTTAGAATTTGATATCACATATGCAGATTGAAGTAATGCTAATGACTGTTTAAATTTATCATTTTCATTATTGTAATGTAAAACAGCAAGAGTGTCACCGATGTTTACTTTATCACCTACCTTTTTCTCTAATACAATTCCAACAGCATGATCAATGATATCGTCTTTCGTTTCACGACCAGCCCCTAAAAGCATGCCTGCAGTACCTACAGATTCGGCTTTTAATTGTGAAATGCAACCACTTTCTTCAGCTTTTAATTCGAATTTATATTTCGCTGTTAAGAATTTTTCTGGTTGTTCTATATAAGATGCATCACCATGGCAATCAGCAACAAAATCTCTTAAAGCAGTTACTGCTTCTCCGGAATGTAACTTTTCAATAGCCATATTTATACCTTCTTCAATAGTTTTCACATCACCTTTTTGGACTAAAGCGATACCAGTGATAGTTGTAATTAACTCTTCGAAATCCTTAGGCCCATTTCCTTTTAAAGATTCTACGGCTTCATAAACCTCCAATCCATTTCCAATGGCATTACCTAACGGTTGTTCCATACCACTTAAAACGATATGAACTTTTCTATTAAACATGCTACCAATATCTCTCATAATATTAGCTAGAGTCTGGGCATTCTCTAGGGTCTTCATAAATGCACCATCGCCAACTTTCACATCTAATATGATACCATCAGAGCGAACAGCTAGTTTTTTACTCATAATACTTGAGGCAATCAAAGGATAGCTGTCGACAGTCCCTGTAACATCCCTAAGTGCGTATAGTTTTTTATCTAATGGAACGATATCTTCAGTTTGACCCATAATGCCAATGCCACTATGGTCTATACTTTTTACCATTTCCTCCTCAGAGGCAGGAAACTTAAAACCAGGGATAGCATCAAATTTATCTAATGTACCACCTGTGTGCCCCAAACCTTTACCAGACATTTTAGCTGTTCCGATGCCAAAAGTCGACAAAAGAGGAGCCAAAGCAATACTCGTTTTATCACCAACACCTCCAGTACTATGTTTATCAATTAAAAATCTTTCTACTCCTTCTAAATGAATAAGATCTCCAGAATCTCTCATTGTTTCAGTAAGCACTTTTAATTCATTATCTGAAAGACCGTTTAGAAATACGGCCATTAGAAAGGCAGACATTTGATAATCGGTAACATCACCTTTTAAGTATCCGTGTAAAAATTCCTTTAATTCATTAGAAGATAATTCTAAATGCTCTCTTTTTTTGATGATAATATCGACTGCACGCATAAAATTTGTGTATGAGGTTTTTAATTGGTTAATTTATCGATCAACATATATTATCGCAAATGAGCAACTATAAGTTATTATCGATTTTTTATTTATTATTAACTGGTATCTTTCTTTTTTCTTGTTCTGATGAAGAACAAAAATCTGAAATATCAGAAACTTTTACTAATAAATTTAGTGACCCTAAAATTAGGGAAATTTATACTCTTAGGGATGAACGTAATACAAAAGAATTATTAAAGATTCTAAAGGATACCGTTTATCAAGAAGAAGTATTAATTGCTCTTGGTTCTGTACAAGATACTTTAGCAATTGAAGATCTCAAGAATATTCTATTGACATCTAATAATACAGATATAAAGATAGCATCTGCTTTTGCTTTAGGGCAAATAGGTGAAACATCATTATCTCCATTTATTATTGATTTTATAGTAAAACATCAAAAAGAAACAGAATTACTAGAGTATATGTTCGAAAGTTTAGGTAAATGTGCCAATGATGGGGCTATTTACTTGCTTACCCACTTTGTATTAAGTGACGAGGATGTGATGTTTGGTATCGTAAAAGGTCTTCACAGAGCAAATGATTGGCAGGGATACCAATCTTATGATGCTGCAGAACAAATTATGAGAATTTTCACTAAGACAAAACGTGAAGTTACTAAAGAATGGTGTAGTGCTTATTTTGCTAGAATAGACAGTGAGCAAATGTTGGAAACTTTTAATTCTAATATTTTTGAAAATGCTAGGCACAATAAAAACGATTTAATAAGAGGTAACTTTACTAAAGCGATTGAGAATTTCTCTAAAGGTGCAGGAAGTGCAACTGCACTTAAACATATTTTGAATGATGAAAGATCAAGTAGAGTACTTCAAAATGCTTTAAGAGCAACCGAAAAAGTGAGGTATTCTGGTGTTATAAATAAATCTATCGAATACTTAAGTTATAATGATCCGATTGTAGCTTTAACTGCAGCAGAATCAATTTATGGGAAATTGGGTTGGTCTGAAGCTAAAGAAGTATTTGATATTCTAGAGGTAGTGAATTTTAATAATGTGAAAGCTGTTGCCATGAAGGCTGTTTTACAAAAAAGACCTAAGGATAAGAAGATGTTTAACTTTTCTATGGATCATTTTAAAAATTCAACTTCTGTTTACGAAAAAAATCTTTGGTTAAAAGCGTTGAATGCATCTAATTTCGGTCAAAATGTTGCCTTCGAAACTTGGAAGACAACTACATCAATGCCGTTAAAAACGACGGCAATTGAGATTGTATTAGATAGGTATTCTGTAAAAAAGAGGGTATCATCAAAAGAAGGAGAGGAATTAAAAAGAATTTTATCTGAATGTTTAAAGACGAATGATGTTGCTCAAATCTATTTGGCCTGTCAGTTTATTCAAAAAAATAAAGAAAAATTCAGTAAATACCTTCTAACAATTGATGAGTTAGATCAGAAAAAGACAGGATTAGAATTACCACTTCAAATTGAAGCATTTGTTGAAATAGAAAAAACAATTGCCTTATTAAAAGGGGATGAATATCACTTTGAAACACCTCATAAAAACAAAGGAGTTCAATGGGAATACATACAAAATATTGAGCAAAATCAGATTGCAAGAATCAAAACGGAAAAAGGAGAAATCGACATACAATTAAAGGTGGAAGAGGCTCCTGCTACTGTTAGTATGTTCATTAGTTTAATTGATAGCGGTTTTTATGATCACCTTCATTTTCATAGAATGGTTCCGAATTTTGTAACACAAGGTGGAGATCCAAGAGGAGATGGGTTTGGTGGTTTAGATTATAATATTCCGTCTGAATTTTCTAAATTGAATTATAAGACTGGTTCTTTAGGTATCGCTTCAGCAGGTAAAGACACAGAATCATGTCAATTTTTCTTTTCATTAAAACCAACTCATCATTTAGATGGGAAATATACCATCTTCGCAGAAGTAGTAGAAGGCTTTGATATTTTAAAGAAATTAGAATACGGAGATGAAATCATATCTATATTTTTAGTTAAAAATGATATGGAAACAATATCCGAAGTAAATGAAACTAAATAGGTGTATTAACTTTACATACTAACAACTGGATTACATCGTAATGAAATATACTAGTAAATTTTTATTTTTAATTTCCATCGCTTTTTTATTCGGAGCATGTTCTCCTGAACAGTTTAGTGACGAAAAGCCTTTTTCTGTGAAAATTGCTTCTTTTCGAGAATATGATGAATTAGAGAATGGAATTTCATATCTAGAACAAAAAGGTTTAGAACCCTATGCTATATCACAGATAAATGATATTAATGGAAAGTGGTATCATTTAATGATAGGTGCCGAGAAAAGCCTTGAAGATGTGTTAGCACTAAAAATGAAGATAGAGGATAGCTATGGCTTAAACTCATTAGAAGTTCAAAATTATAATTCACTTCAACAAGAATTATTACCTGTAAATGAAAATGATGTAGATAATTATCCAGTAAGTTGGTCTTCGTTAGATCTATTATTGCAACTGCCTTATAGTGAAAATTTTAAAGTTAATTCTTTGAAGTCTTTATCTTATTTTGATGATTTAAATTTAAGATCGAACAGTATCAGTAGAAATGTTGAATTTGATTATCCTAGAGGCATTACTCAGAGAAATTTCAATAAAAATGTAGAAGAAATTGTAGAAGGGAATTATCAAGATCCCTTTTCTAAAACAAACATTACAATTCATCTCATTAAACTGAAAGAGAAAAATGATTTCCAAGAACATATATCTAAAGAATTTGCAGATAGAATTCTTAAATCCAAAAGATATAATGTGCAAAAACAGGAAGCAATCACGGTAAATAATGATTGGCAAATGAATGGTTATGCAGTTACCATCAACCCTAAAGAATTGAGGTCTTATTTAGTCTTAGAGTCTGCCTCAGGTTTATTACTCACATTAATACAATCTGATAAGAATGACATCAATTTATTAAAAGCATTTGCTAGAAATATTGGAGGTAGTCATTCTGTAGATGAATATAATAGCGTAAGAAGACTTTTAGGGGCATTGCCAGATGCATTAGAACCAACCGAAAGAATGGTGGCATTTGATTTTTGTACCAAAGACAGTAGACGAGGAAAAACAGCACTTTTAGAAGTAAATGAAACAGAACTTAGCTGTTACATCGAAAATTCTCAAAAAGGAACCTTGGTATATCAATTAGAAAATTTTAATGATCAGACTACCATAGATAAAGTATTTAGACAACGTTATGTTCGTTATCTAGACGATCCAAAAGTAGATAAAGTATTATTAGGGAATAGAGATGCCTTTTTTTATAAAACTAGAAGAAGAAATCCAGCGACAAGAAAGCTTGATTGGATGCTAGAATCAGTGATTTTTCAAAATGATGATACAATAGGCAAAATTTCTAATTTCAAAAAAGGTACTTTTGAACAAGAAGAGATGTTAGAAAAATTAGCCTCTTTCAAATTGGGGGACGAATATCAGGTGAATAAATTATAAGATGATTAAGTTTAACTACTTTAAAAAGGAATTGATTTTTAATTTTCCTGCTAAAACATCAAGAGGTGCGATTACAAAAAAAAATTGCTTCATCGTACAAGCTTTTGATCAAAACGATCAAGAAATTATTGGTTATGGTGAATGTAATACACTTAAAGGACTAAGTATTGACCATTTTGATGATTATGAATTTAGGTTACAAATACTAATCAAAACCTTAAATGAAGAAAATGTTACTCTAGAAGAATTACCTGATTTTATAGATAAAGATATTTACCCTAGTTTCTATTTTGCTTTTGAAACTGCTCTCCTAGATTTAAAAAATGGAGGAAAAAAGATGATTTTTGATAATTCATTTTTTAAGGGTCAACCCATTCCAATTAACGGCTTAGTGTGGATGGGAGATAAATCCTTTATGAAAGAACAAATTGATCAAAAATTAGAAAAAGGCTTTGATTGTATAAAAATGAAAATTGGAGCTCTTGATTTTGAACAAGAACTAGAACTTTTAAAATACATAAGGTCTCAATATTCTTCTAAAGAGATTTCATTAAGGGTAGATGCAAACGGAGCTTTTGCTGTTGATGAGGCATTAGAAAAATTAAATAGGTTGTCAGTTTTTGAAATTCATTCTATAGAACAACCTATCTGGCCTAAACAATTAGAAGCTATGGCAGATTTATGTGTCAAAACACCCATACCAATAGCTTTAGATGAAGAATTAATAGGAATAGAGGATCATTTGCAAGAAGAGTTGTTAGATATTATTCATCCTCAATATATCATTTTAAAACCTGCCTTAGTAGGAGGCTTAGAAGCTTGTAAACAATGGATTAACCATGCTGAATCAAGAAATATTCCTTGGTGGATGACATCAGCATTAGAGTCTAATATTGGTTTAAATGCTATAGCACAATTTACAGCTAACTATGAAATTGATAAGCCTCATGGTTTAGGTACAGGACAGTTATATCACAATAATTTTGCGTCACCATTGACAGTGAAAAATGGTGAAATTTTTTATAATGATAAAAATAAATGGGAGTTAAGTCATTAAATATATAACTTCGTTAAGTTGTTGATTATCAGTAATTAATTTATATGTATTTTAGGTTAAAACCTAATGTACTATGAAATCAATAACAACCCTATCAATCTTATTCGTCTTGTTTTTTACTATCAAAGTTGATGCACAGCAAGTAAATTCTGTTTCTGAATTAAAGGATTATTACCACAAATCTAAAAAGCTTTTACCTTCTCCTGATGTGGGGTGGCATGAAGTCTGGATTATCATGCCCAAAGACAAAGACTTTTTCAATAAATATCAGAAAGAACTCATGAATGCGAGAGTATTTGTTGAGGATGATAAAATTACCAAGGTCTATTATGACAATGAAAAATATGTAGAAAATGTATTTGGTATATCAAAAGTCAAAAATGGACATGCCACTTTTGAAAAAGTATATCTTGATGTCAACTACGATTTAACAGAGGTGTTTTCAGCTCATATTCACGAGGTCATATTTAAAGACCATAGGGCTGAAGTAAAAACACCATTAAAAAAAGGTGCTTATGTTGGGAATGCTATATTTTATTCTCACGAAAAGAAATTAGATAAGCACGGTTTCTTTGTTTTTATTAAGGATCTTGATACGGAAGAATTTGATTTTTTAGGTTACCTAAAAGAAAGTAATCCAGATGTGAGCTGTGAAAATACACAAAACCTTCATGTACCTTTAAAGCATGGGAACTATGAAATATTTATGGTTCAGAATAAAATACAGTTTGATAGAAGGATGCCTTTAAAGAAATTAGATCTAAATGTTCAAGAAAACGAATGTCAACCTATAGAATTGGTTATCAAATAAAAAAACGGTCATCAGAATTAATCTGATGACCGTTTTCATTTATCTTAAATTAGATATTCTAGTGAATACCTTTCATTAATTTATTTAAAATAGGTGATACCAAGAAGGCAATTACTGCTGCAACTAATGCATATATAGTAATGAAATAGAATGTATCAAAACCATATTTTTCTGAAATAGCAGTCATTTGAGATGCTAAGCCATTACCTAAGGCAATTGAACCCATCCAAAGACCCATCATTACAGAAACAATTTTTGGAGGAGATAATTTAGTGATCATTGATAAACCAATAGGAGACATGCATAATTCACCCACCGTATGGAAGAAGTAAACCATTACTAACCACATTGGTGAAATCAACATCTGAGACTCATTGTAAGTATCATTTGCAATAGCCATTACTCCAAAACCAATACCTAAGAATACTAGAGACCATGCAAATTTGAATGGAGTTCTTGGGTTTAATTTATTTTGTGATAATTTATCCCAGATAATTGTGAATAAAGGAGCTAGGATAATAATGAAAACGGCATTGATCGATTGGAACCAAGAAGCAGGAATTCCTTCTTCACCTAAAATACCTGTTAGGTAATTACGGTTCGTATATTCGTTTGCAAAAGTATTGAATGATGTACCAGCTTGTTCAAAACCTGACCAGAATACTACATTAAATACAGCTAATGCAAGAATTACAATTACACGGCTCCACTCAGTTTTACCTGAAGTATTTTGGAAGATAGTCCAACCTAAATATGAAATACCTGCTACAGCTAAAGCATATACCACATTCATGATAAGATCCGTGTCCACAGTAATTATTATATGAACAAGAATATATGAGAATACAGTAATACCAGCTACATAAACAAGGATATTTGACCAATCTTTAGAAACTAATTTATTTTTTGCTTCGGGGTCATCTTTTGGAGGCATACCTACAGGAAGATTTGTTTCTCCACTTACAATAGAAGTTTCTCTTAAGAAGAACCAAATAGTAGAAATAACCATACCTACACCTGCTGCAATAAATCCATATTGCCAACCAACGTTTTCAGCTAGTGATCCACCAATAAAGTTAGTCACAAAGGCTCCAAGGTTAATACCCATATAGAAAATAGTAAACCCACTATCTTTATTCGGGTCATTAGAACTATATAAACCACCAACCATCGTAGAGATGTTTGGTTTAAAGAATCCATTACCTAGAATCAATAGCCCTAAACCTAAGTAAAGTGACATTTCACGTGTTAAGAACATATCGTGGTGAGTAGCCACTGATAATGCCATTGTAAATTGTCCTAATGCCATCAGTAAAGCACCGATGTATATTGATTTACGTTGCCCTATCAATTTATCTGCTAAAATACCACCAATAATAGGGGTGATATATACTAATGCAGTAAAAATACCATAAATACTATAGGCTGCTTTTTTATCAAGACCAAATCCACCATTGATCAATTCAGCGGTTAGATAAAGTACAAAAAAACCACGCATTCCGTAGTAACTAAATCTTTCCCAGAACTCTGTGGCAAACAAGGTATACAAACCTTTGGGATGCCCCGTTGTTGTCTTACTCACGTGTAAATTAATTTTGGTTAGTAAATAATAATTTAATTCTATTCTTAGTTCGATGTGTTAGCGAACGAACAAATGTTCATGTCACGAAGATTATAGTAATTATCGAACATGAGCTAATTGAATTGTATGAAATGCAAATATCTAAAAATTCTCCAAAAGAAAAAGTTGATATTAAACATCATTTCAATAAAATATAAATGCTATATTACCACCAAATAACTAATTTTTTAAATTTATAAACTAAAATTAAGAAATGACTTTGCCATTTGTTACCGGTATCCTCTTATTAGGTATTATCGGATTCTTTGCACTATTGTATTTCGTTCCAGTAAACTTATGGATTACTGCATTCTTCTCTAATGTAAGAATTAGTCTATTCAGTCTAGTTGGAATGCGTATTCGTAAAGTGCCCCCAAAAATCATAGTTAACTCTTTGATTACAGCAACTAAAGCTGGTTTGGATTTAACATCATCAGATTTAGAAACACACTATTTAGCAGGTGGTCATGTTCCTTCTGTTATTAAAGCATTAATTTCTGCAGATAAGGCTAATATTCCTTTATCATTTAAATTGGCTGCAGCAGTAGATTTAGCAGGTAGGGATGTATTTGAAGCAGTTCAAATTTCAGTAAACCCTCAAGTAATTAATACGCCAAATGTATCAGCAGTAGCACAAGATGGTATTCAATTAGTTGCTAAAGCACGTGTTACGGTGAGAGCAAACATTGCTCAATTAGTTGGTGGTGCTGGTGAAGAAACAATCTTAGCTCGTGTTGGTGAAGGTATTGTAACTTCAATTGGTTCTTCATTATCTCATAAAGAAGTTTTAGAGAATCCTGATAAAATTTCAAAACTAGTATTAGGTAAAGGACTTGATTCTGGTACTGCATTTGAAATTCTTTCTATTGATATTGCTGATATTGATGTTGGAGATAACATTGGTGCAAAACTATCAATCGACCAAGCAGATGCTGACCTTAAAGTAGCAGAAGCTAAAGCTGAAGAAAGAAGAGCTATGGCTGTTGCGGTAGAGCAAGAAATGAAAGCTAAAGCACAATCATCTAGAGCTAAAGTAATTGAAGCAGAGGCTGAAGTACCATTAGCTATTGCAGAAGCTTTCCGTAAAGGAAACTTAGGTATTATGGATTATTATAAGTTGAAAAACTTACAGGCTGATACTACAATGAGAGATTCTATTGCAGATTCTTCTAAGGAAGATTCTTCGAGCTTAAGAAGTGATGAAGAAGAAGAAGATTAATAGTATTCTTTTTATATAGAAAAAGGCGATCTCAATTATTTTGAGATCGCCTTTTATATTTATATCATAAACTACTTATTGTTCCACTTCTTCAGGAGCATCATCAATCATCATGACACAATCTTTACAGTTGAATTTAAGTTTATATCTCGCGTTTTTCGATTTTAAGTAAAGTGGGAATTTTACATCCTCAGGAGCTTTTACAAAAGTTTCGTATTCATCACAAAGACCGATTTGATAACGTAAACAGTGTTTAGTGGTCATCAAACGAAGATTTGATTTGTCTTCTCTACCTTCAAACCCTTCTTCAATTTCTGTGATTCCATGTTTAGCATAGAACTGTCTAGCTAATTTATTTAATACATTACCATGGTGATCCCATTTTTGAATTTTTTGAGGGAAGGGGTAAGAATGATCAATATCTGTATTTAATCTTGGAGATTGTTTATATTCAGAATTTCTCTTATTCTCAAAAGCTTCAATTAAGTCTCTTCTCATTTGATTTAATCGTCCACCAGGAATAAAAGGTAATTCTCCGTTAGGTAATGTCACATTGTTAATCAAAAAGATAGTATTACCAGACTTTTTCAAACCTTTAATTAAGTTTTGTTCTGATTTTTCTCTATTAGAAGCTGCCTCAAAAGGTTCTTTATAACTATCTGAATAGGTATTCCCGTAGATATCTTTTATAGATAAAGTGATTGTATGATTCTTCCATGTTAAAGAAATATCACTTTCAATCTTACGTTGAGTCTTTTGAGATTTTAATTCTTTGACAAATTGATGGTCATGATTTCTATAGATTTCAGCACCAACACGAACACCCATTACAAGAGAGGTTTTAATCCAATTTTCTTGATTTACATGTTCTACTTTCATTCCTTGAAGTTGCTCATGTTTATCATAAAAACATAAACCATCTCCAGGAATTAATTTTTTACCTTCTTCCATTTCAATCAAATACTCATTGGCTTTGATTTGTTTAACCACACCAACTTTATCACCAATGGCTTTTGGAGTATCAAAATGAACAATTTCTGGATTTCTTTCTTCGTAGAAATAAGTCGTAAAACCTCTATTATATGTTTTTTCAATAGCAGGTTCAAAATCTAGCATTGTTTTCCCTTGTGAATCAGCTACAAACTCATCCCCATATTTATCTAAAACAAAGTCAATTCTTTTTCTAAAATTACCAACTTGGTTTTTAACATAAGATTCATCCTTTAATCGACCTTCTATTTTAAACGATTTGACACCCGCTCTTGCTAAAGGAAGAACATAATCACTCATATTTAAATCTTTAAGCGATAGAAGATGTTTTTGATTAGCAAGTTTTCTACCTGTATTATCAATAAGATCAAAAGGTAAACGACAAGGTTGACCACAAGCACCACGGTTAGCAGATCGGTCGCCCACATTATTTGACATGTAACACTGACCTGATAAACTCACACAAAGAGCTCCAGCAACAAAGGCTTCTAATTCTACATTAGTTGCTTTATGAATTTCTTCTATGTCTTTGATGGATAATTCTCTAGCTAATACCACACGATCAAATCCCACTTTTTCTAAGAATTTTACTTTCTCTAAGTGGTAGTTGTGAGTTTGTGTACTGGCATGTAAAGGAATAGGAGGTAAGTCCATTTCCAATAACCCCATATCTTGTATGATTAATGCATCTACACCAGCTTCATAAAGTTGCCATGCTTGTTTATGTGCAGAATCTAACTCCTTATCGAACATCAAAGTATTCATTGTGGCGAAAATCTTTGAATGAAAACGGTGGGCATGTTTTGTTAGTTTCTCAATATCTGAAATGGAGTTACCAACAGCATCTCTTGCTCCAAATTGTGATGGACCAATATATACCGCATCTGCACCATGATTGATTGCAGACATACCAATTTCTATATTTTTAGCCGGAGCTAATAATTCCAAAGATCTCATGAAATGAAAGTTATGTGTAAATGGAGTGCAAAGATAATATAAAAAAACAACTTGTATGCTTTTATGATAGAGCATACAAGTTGTTTTAAAAGTGAGATGTATAGTTTTACATCAAGAATGGATCAAACATTTTATTGAATATAGAGTATAACTTAAGCGTTATCAGATTCAATTGGTGTTTTATTATTCATTGTTTTGTCGACCAAGATAGCAACTGATGCATCACCTGTTACATTAACTACCGTACGGAACATATCTAAAATTCTATCAGGAGCTAAAATTAACGCAATACCAGCCGATGGTAATCCTAACTGTTCTAAAACAATAATCAACATAATGATACCTGCACCGGGTACAGCAGCAGAACCGATAGAGGCTAAAGTTGCAGTAACTACAATAGATAATTGTTCAGATAATGATAAATCATAACCAAATACTTGCGCGATGAATACAGCAGCAACACCTTGATAAAGGCAAGTGCCATCCATATTGACAGTTGCTCCAAGAGGTAAAACAAAACTTGTAGTTTCTTCTGATACTCCCAATTCTTCTTCTACTTGTTTCATTGTAACGGGTAATGCAGCAGCAGAAGATGATGTTGAAAATGCCATCATTTGAGCGGGGAAGATACCTTGGAAAAATTCTTTATAGTTTACTTTAGCAAATACTTTTAATAAAGTAGGGTAGACTAATAATATCATTGTAAAAAGACCGATAAGTACTACAAATGAATACTTCCCTAAAGCAGCTAAAAGCTGTGTTGCCTTGGAGGGATCATTTCCTGCAAAATCAGTAATTAATGAAGCGATTAAGGCAAAAACACCATAAGGTGCAAACTTCATAATTAAATCAACAATTTTTAAAATAACTTTATCAAGACTTGCAAAGAGTTCTTTGACTGCCTTGGATTGTTCTTGTGGAATAGCGACTAAAGCTGTACCAAATAAAATAGCAAAGAAAATAACTTGAAGCATATTTTTATTGCTACTCATTGCTCCAAAAATATTTCCAGGAACCATATCTAATAATGGCTGAAGTGGACTTCTTCCTTGTACTTCTTGTGCTAATTGTGTTTTACTATTGGCAGTGTCAGCAAATTTGGTCATGAATGTTTCTCTAAGTTCTGTAGAAAAACCAGCTCCAGGTTCTGCGATATTCACTAGAATTAGTCCAATTGTAACAGCAACAACAGTGGTCATTAGATATATTCCGACAGCTCTACTTCCCATTTTAGAAAGTTTAGATAAATCAGTCATAGAAGAAACTCCATTGACTAATGAGATAAGGACAAGAGGAACAGCAATGAGTTTTAATAATCTAATGAAAATAGTTCCAAAAGGTTTTATCCAGTCAGTAGAAAAACCAGCATTTTCTGTATAACTAAGCATTAGGCCAAATATTAGACCTAAGCCCATACCAATGATGATTTTCCAATGTAAAGCAAGTTTCTTCATTTCTTTGATTTCCTTTGAGAAGAAAAAGTATAATTAAAATTGATATTCAATATACCCCTGTAAGTGAGTACACTATGTTTTTAGCTTTGACATGTAAAAGTATATCGAATTACTTTCAATATTTACATAGCTAAAATGAATTTACAAGTTAATGTAAGAATTTTAAATAGTTTCTGTTTTTGAGATTTATTAAGTATTAATTGATACTTCATGTAAATAAATTCATAAAAAAAGTAACAGCCTTATGACTGTTACTTCTTAATTTCTATAGGTTCAGATTAAATATTCTGATCGATATATTCTAAAACTTTATTCATTAAGTGAATTCTATCTTTTCCTCTTACATTATGTGGATGACCAGGATAAGTAAAGAAGTCTACTTGTACATTATTATTGACACATTCTTGTAAGAATCTGAACGAGTGCTGAGGAACAACCACATCATCAATTAGACCATGAATGATTAATAATTTGTCTTTTAATAAAGCTGTTTTATCTAATAAACTAGCATTGGCAAAACCTTCGGGGTTTTTCTGTGGGGTAGACATATAACGTTCTGTATACATCACTTCATAAAAATCCCAATCCATTACAGGGCCACCAGCAACACCAACTTTAAATGTACCAGCAGCTTTTGTCATTAATGAAGTAGTCATGAAACCACCAAAAGACCAACCATGTATAGCCATTTTATCAGCATCAACGTAAGGTAGAGATTTTAAATATTCAACTCCTTTTAATTGATCATCTACTTCTTCATCACCGAGGTGTAGGTGAGTAGCTTGTTCAAAATCTTTTCCTCTGTTTTCAGAACCACGACTTTCTACAGTATATACAATATATCCTTTTTGTGCAGCTGTTTGCATCCAATAAGATGCACCTGCTTGCCATTTGTTCGTAATTAGTTGAACACCTGGTCCACCGTAAACATAAACAATGACAGGGTATTTTTGAGATGGATCAAAATTAGCAGGCTTAATCATTCTCGTGTTTAAGTCTGTAGTGCCATCAGCAGCCTTAATTGTTCCAAGTTCAATTGTAGAAACATTATAATCAGCTAAAGGATTTTTAGCCTCTATAATAGTTTGGATTACTTTACCATTTGCATCTAAAACGAATTGTTTATTCGGTGTGTCAATATTTGAGAATGATGCTAATAATAGATTGCTACTTTTATCAAACTTTACACTAGAATACACTCCTGAAAGTGATGAGATTTTCTTAACTGATTTTGATTTAAGGTTGGCTTTATAGATTTCCCTGTCCAAACCATTATTGTCTGTTCCAAGTATAAACAGATTCTGTTTCTTTTTATCAAAACCAATTACGTCCATTACTACCCAATCTCCTTTAGTTAATTGAGCTAATTCTTCACCATTGGTATTATATAAGTAAACATGCTCAAACCCGTCTTTTTCAGATCTCCAAATAAATTTATCATTAGAGTTAGGTAGGAACTCCATCGGATGAGTTAATGATAAGTATTTATCGTCTTTTTCTTCAAATAATGTTTTTACAAAATTACCAGTTTCTGCTTCATATTGGTTTAATGCCAAATGGTTTTGATCACGATTTAAGATACCAATATAAATGAATTTTTCATCAGGACTCCAAACAACATTGGTCAAATATTGTTCTTTATCACCTATGGTTTTAATTGGAGTAGTCAGCTGAGTATTTACATTATATACATGTAAAGTAACCTCTTCAGATTTCTGCCCTGCCATTGGGTATTTAACCGGATTATTTTGAGCTGGTACTGTAGAAATATCAACAAGTGGATAATCAGTTACCATTGATTGATCGTTTCTGTAAAAAGCGATTGCATTTCCATTAGGTGACCAATAAGTACCTTTATGCACCCCAAATTCATTTCTATGAACTACTTTACCAAATTCAATTTCCTTATTCTTTTCATCAGTAATTTGAGTTTCTTTACCGTTTATACTGATGTATAAATTGTTATCAATTGTGTAGGCGATTTTAGAAAAATCTGATGTGTAATCTGCATTATCACCCTTTACATCAATAATTTTTTGTGATTGTTTAGTTTCAATATCAATTTTATAAAAAGCTTTTTGATATTGGAACATCAATTCATTCGAAGTTAACCAACGATAGCGAGGAAGACGATTTAATTGCGATAAATCAGCATTACTGTTTTTAATATCATCTAAAGTGATTAAAACTTCAGAAGTACCTTTTTTAGCATTAACTTTTAATATTTGATTTTCATCTGTTTGAGAATAAAAGCCCTTACCTTCAGGAATCCATAAAACAGATTTGTACTCAGGGTATAACGACCAATAGCCCATTATCCCATCTTCGATTGTTAGTTCTTTTTTTTGAGCTGATACAGAAAAACTAAAGCAAACTGCTAATACTACAAGTAAGCTTTTGTATGTGTTTAGAATCATAAAATTTATGGTTTAATTTGTTTCGAATGTAAATGTAGAGAATTGGATTTAATAATTTAAATAGGAGGTATTGGTTGGTGGTTATTTTTGTTGACTTTTAATCAAATTATCAACTTCTTCATTCAAAATTGGAAGATGTTTAATAATTATTGACCAGATATTTTCATCAGAAATATTATCGTAGGCATGAATCACTTGGTTTCTTAATCCGACAATTCTTTTTGCTGAAGAGATTTTATTGATATATTTTGGATCTGTTTTTATTATTCTATTGACGGCTTCACCGATGATTTCCAAATCTCTTTCAATTGCTCTTTTCAACATTGTATTTGATTTGTAATTGAAAAAATCTTTTCGTTCAGTAGCAAAATAAGATTCAATTTCATCAATGGATATTTTGATATCAAAGAGCCATTTTTGAATTCTATTATCCATAAATTAGCTCTTTATGATTATTAATAGAGTCAATAAGGATAGGATTTTTTAAAGTTTGTTCTTCAACTAAATCAACATTTTTTTGAAATAGTTTTACAAGCTTTTCTTTAAAATTCATATAATTATCAAAATATTGAGTAATATCGAAAGGCCTGAATTTGACTAAAAAGTCAATATCACTTTCTGGCTTATCTTGATTTTTTGCTACGGAACCAAATACATATAATTTATCTACATTATGCAATTCACATAACTCTTTGATTTTCGATATTTTGTTTTTTATTGAATTCATAATCAATGTTTTCTACAAAAATACGATTTTTAGAGTAAAGAAGTGAATCTAATTACACAAAACAACCATTTAATTTTATGCTTAAGAAATACCTGCTTTTATTTTTTGTACTAATTACAAATACCGCCATATGTCAAGAAACCATTAATTGGCTCACTTTCGAAGAAGCAATCCAACAAAATAAAACTGAGCAAAAACAATTTTTTATTGATGTTTATACTGATTGGTGTTCTTGGTGTAAAAAGATGGATAAAACAACATTCAAGAATGAACAAATAATCAGTTATATCAATGAGCATTTTTATCCCGTTAAAATTAATGCAGAAAATCATTCCAAGTTAATATTTCAAGGAGAAGAATTTACCTATGAATCATTATCACATACATTGCTTGGAGGAAATATGGGTTTTCCAACCTACGTCTTTTTGTGGGTAAGAAAGGACGAACAACTTCAAGCTAATCCATATCCTGTACAAGGTTACATGAAAAAGCAAAAGTTACACTTGATGTTATCTTTTATGAATGAGGGGGCTTACGAAGGAGTGGAGTTTAAGGAGTTTAAAAAGGTGTATGAATCACCTTACAAATAAAAAAAGAGCCTACAATAAATATATGCAGACTCTCTTACTAAATTTAATAGGTTTCCCTATTACTTATTCTTTATTAGTTATTACCTAATAATTACTTATTTCTTAGCTACTTTTTCTAAAGTTAATACCAAGAAATCCCAGAATCTCGCTACAGTACTAATTTCACACATCTCATCAGGAGAGTGAGGGTTTTTGATTGTAGGACCAAATGAAATCATATCTAAGTTAGGGTAGTGGCTACCAATAATACCACATTCCAAACCAGCATGAACGGCATTTACAATTGCAGGTTTTTTGAAATATTCTTGATGAATTTCTTTCATTTCTTCAAGAATTTGTGAATCTGCATTTGGAGTCCATCCTGGGTAAGCACCACCATGTTCAATAGTACCTCCAGTAATAGCAAATGCTGCATCAAGTTGATTTGCAATATCAAATTTAGCCGTATCAACAGATGAACGAGTTAAAGACTGTACAGTTACATTACCGTCTTTTACTTGAACTCTTGCCATTGAAGTTGAAGTTTCTACCAATCCTTCTAATTCATCAGACATTCTAACCACACCACAAGGTGCGGCATAAATAGCAGATAAAAGAGCATCTTGTGCTTTTACATCCATCACTTTTGAAGGAGTAGTAATCGCATCTAAGTTGATCACTAAGTTAGGTTCAGTTACTTTTAACTCTACCTGATAATCAGCTTCAACTTGTTTGATATATGCTTCAAATTCTGTCGCTTTAGCTGGATCAATAACAACATTAGCAAATGATTCACGAGGAATAGCATTTCTTAATGATCCGCCATCAATTTCAGCAATCTCTAAACCGAATTTCTCTCTAGTCTCCCAAAGAAGACGGTTCATTAATTTATTAGCATTGCCACGTCCTAGATGAATTTCACATCCTGAGTGACCGCCCTTCAAACCTTTTAACTGAATATGATACGCTTTTCCTTCAGCAGCAGTTTCTGTATAAGTGTAATTAACATTTGTATCAATACCACCTGCACAACCGATACATAATTCATGTTCGTCTTCTGTGTCTAGGTTCAATAAAATATCACCTTCTAAAACACCTTCAACCAAACCGAAGGCACCTGTCATACCTGTTTCTTCATCTATAGTGAAAAGACCTTCGATAGGACCGTGTTTTAAATCCTTTGAAGCTAAAACACCCATTATTGTCGCAGCTCCAATTCCGTTATCAGCACCAAGAGTGGTACCTTTTGCTTTCACCCAATCTCCGTCTATATAAGATTGAATACCATCCGTATCAAAATTGAAATCAGTGTCAGCATTTTTTTGATGCACCATGTCAATGTGAGATTGAAGGATGATACCTTTTCTACCTTCCATTCCTGGAGTAGCAGGCTTTTTGATAATAATGTTACCACAATCATCAACAATAGTCTCTAAACCTAAGTCTTCACCAAATTTTTTAGTGAAAGCAATAATTCTTTCTTCTTTTTTAGATCCACGAGGAACCTCGTTCATTCTTTCGAAGTTTTCCCAAATTTGAACTGGGTGTAAACTTGCAACTTCCTTGTTCATGTTTATATATGTAGGTTTAATATTCTATGTTAATTATATCGCCGAAAATTAATAAAAATTAGAACGAAATTTCTCATTCCAATCCATTTTATCAAATTCTCTTTGTTGATTTCTTTCTGTATATAATAAAAATGCTTCTCTAGGGATTTCTTCGGCCCCTAAACTAGCCAAATGGTCTGTATGCATTTGACAATCGATGATCTCATATCCTTGTTCTTCTAAGTTTTTACATAAAGTAATGAAACCATATTTTGATGCATTACTTTTAAATGAAAACATTGATTCTCCAAAAAATGCTTTTTTCATAGCTCCACCGTATAAACCTCCAACTAATTCATCATTATCCCAAACCTCTACTGAATGCATAAAACCAATTCGATGTAATTCAATATAGGCTTCTTTCATTTCATCAGTTATCCAAGTACCTCCTTGATCAGGACGATAGATTTTTTGACAAGCATCAATTACTGCAGGGAAATCTTGGTCAAAAGTGACTTTATAAGTATTTCTCCTAAACAGCTGTTTCATTGATTTTGAAACCTTAATGTTTTCGGGAAAGAGGACACATCTTGGATCGGGCGACCACCAAAGTAAGGGGTCTTCGGGATTGAACCACGGAAAGACACCACTAGCATAAGCTTCAATAATTCGTTTAGCTGATAGATCACCACCCACAGCAAGGATACCACTTTCATCTGTCATGCGAGCAGGAGGGAACATTAAACTATCTTCTTCTAACTGAAATATTGGCATAAGCTTATTTATTGAAATTTTTATCAAATTTAAAAATACAATAAACAAACTAAAAATAGAGGCTTATAGTTTTATTAATTGTAAAGAGCTTTAAAAAGATGATCGATCAATAAAATAAAAGTTGAATATCAAAAATCAATATTTATGCGATTCATGATCTTTGTATCTGTTAAAGAAAGAAATATCACCAATAGAATAAAAAATATTAATCAATTGTGATGAAAAAGTAATCAAAGTCATTATTTTTGCCTCTCAATATTTTTTAAGTGCGAAATCAAATACAATGCAACTAATTGACGGAAAAGCAACTTCCAATGCTATAAAAATAGAAATTGCAGAAGAAGTAAGAAAACTGACTGCCCAAGGAGGCAAGAAACCACATTTAGCCGCTATCTTAGTTGGTGAAGACGGTGCAAGTAGAACTTACGTAAATCATAAAGTGAAATCTTGCGAACAAGTAGGGTTTACATCGTCTTTATATAAGTTTGATGCAGATACTTCGGAAGAAGAATTGCTAAAGACTATCGATGAACTAAACAACAACGCAGATGTTGATGGTTTTATCGTTCAGTTGCCACTTCCAAAGCATATCAACGAAACAAAAGTAACTGAAGCTATTGATCCTGAGAAAGATGTTGATGGTTTTCATCCAACTAACTTAGGTAAAATGATGTTAGGACTTCCTACGTTTTTACCTGCTACTCCTTATGGTATCGTTCAACTTTTAGATCGTTACAATATTGAAACTTCTGGAAAGAAATGTGTGATTATTGGTCGTTCTCATATTGTGGGTACTCCAATGAGTTTATTGATGTCTAGAAATGCAAAAGTGGGTAACTGTACAGTTACGCTAACACACAGTAGAACTCAAAATTTAAAAGAGGAATGTCAACAAGCTGACATTTTGATTGTTGCCTTAGGTAGAGCAGAATTTGTTACTGCCGATATGGTAAAAGAAGGTGCTGTAGTTGTTGATGTTGGAATTACAAGAATTGAAGATCCTTCAAAAAAATCAGGTTTCTCACTTAAAGGTGATGTGAAATTTGATGAAGTAGCAGAAAAAGCTTCATGGATTACACCTGTACCTGGCGGAGTAGGACCTATGACTGTAGTTTCACTTTTAATGAATACTTTAGAATCTGCTAGAAGAAAAAGTGTTAAGGAATCAGTATAATTTGGTGTTTTAATAATATTATCACCAAATTTGTTATATACGAGTTCTTCAAGGGTTCCCTCACCCCTTGAAGAGCTTTTTTTCAACCAACGTATTAAAAAAAAGGACTCAATGGTAAAGAAAATAGATTACTCTCTAAAAGAAAGAGTGAAATTAGGAAACGCCCTTCCAGTAATGGAAGCCTTTTATACGATTCAAGGAGAAGGAGCCTACACAGGTCAAGCTGCTTATTTTATACGATTGGCTGGCTGTGATGTAGGATGTGTATGGTGTGATGTGAAAGAATCTTGGGAACAAGATGCCCACCCCGTTTTAGATATCGAAGAAATTATTAGTAATGCAAAAGAGCATCCAGGTCGTTTAGCGATTATTACTGGAGGTGAACCTCTTATGCATAACTTAGCACCTCTTACAAAAAGATTAAAAGACGAAGGGTTTCATATCAATATTGAAACATCTGGTACTCATCAATTCACAGGGCATTTAGATTATATCACTTTATCTCCAAAGAAATTTAAGAAGCCAGTTGAGGAAGCTTATCAATTAGCATCAGAATTTAAAGTAGTCGTTTATCATAAATCTGATATACAATGGGCTATCAATCTTTCTGAGAAATTGAATAAGGATTGTAAGTTATACATACAACCCGAATGGTCTAAGAGACAAGAAGTAACACCTATGCTTGTGGAATTTGTGAAAAACAATCCAGAATGGCAATTGAGTTTGCAAACACACAAGTATATTGATATACCTTAGTTTTTATATTAATTATATAGATTCTTAAGAACAAAAGGAACACCCTCAAATAGAAATTGCGGGTGTTTTTTTATTGAATTAAAGGATTATAACAACACATAAGATTTAATTATTAAACTCATATCTAACTCATTCTTAGTGAATTCATTGTAAGCAGTATCACATTTTCTTTTTTCTTTTTTGAAATACATTCCCACAACTTATATTTATAGTTTGGATGAGTAACAAAATTCATATATTACTCCAAACTTTTTCACTCAACTCCTCAAAATGAATACCGGTACTAAAGACTTTATCAATCAATGGCTTTTAAAGTATCAGACATCAGTATTTCGATACGAAAGAATTTCTGCAATAGTGGCTTCAACTTTATCAATAGTTTTTGTCATTTTTGAGTATGGATTCTATTTGGAGCAAACAGATGAACATTTCATTAGAAATATAGTACCAGTACTTTTTATCATATATATAAGTAATTATGCTCTAAGAACGGTTTTTACCAATTATAGATTAGAATTTATTAAATCAACTTGGTTCGAAGGAGCCTTTCTAAGTTTTATAACTCTATTGGGGTTATTTCATTTTTTTGTTGGTTTTAATATCGATCGAGAAGTAAATCAAGTATATCAACATGTGGTTTATGCTGCATTGACTTTTTTAGTAATGATAGAAATTACTAAAGTGTCGGTATTGATTTCTGAATATAAAGTAAAGCCTTCTACCACTTTCATTTTTAGTTTCATCATTTTAATTCTATTTGGAGCTTTCTGTTTGATGTTACCAAAAGCAACTATAGGAGAGTCGAGTTTGAATTTTTTAGATGCTTTATTTACATCTGTAAGTGCGTCATGTGTTACGGGGTTGGCTGTAGTAGATACAGGGCAATATTTTTCTGAGCAAGGTCAATTAGTGATTTTACTTTTGGCACAACTAGGAGGAATTGGTATTGTTTCTTTCGCTACGTTTTTTGCTACGTTTATGTCTCAAGGTGTATCATTAAAACATAAAACGATTATACAAGATGTTTTAAGTAGTGAAGACCTTTCATCTGCAACGGGATTATTAAGAAAAGTAATATTATTAACCTTAGGGATAGAAACAATAGGTGCTATAGCCATTTTCTTTGCTTGGGAGGATTCATTACAATTCAACAGCTTCACACAAAAAGTATTGTACTCCATTTTTCATTCTGTTTCAGCGTTTTGTAACGCAGGATTCAGTTTATTTCCTGATAGTTTAAATACAAGTATTACAGCACTAGATACCACACGCTTTGATACTGGAATCATCGATTTAAGGCATATGTACGGTTTGCATATGGTGATTGGAATTATTATTATTTTCGGGAGTTTTGGTTTTACTACTATTGAAGAGATTTTCTCACCAGCGAAAATTAAAGATCGATTAAAAAATCCTTGGAAAAAGTATTCTATCGGGACATCAATATCATTATACTCAACAATCATATTAATATTAGTAGGTATGATCACGGTTTTTTTCTTAGAAATTGATTCATTAAGACAAGATCGATCTTTTGTAGAATCAATCATTGCTTCATTCTTCCAATCAGTAACTACTAGAACTGCTGGTTTTAATTCAATGGATTTTGGTAGCATGAAACCTCCAACCATTTTAGTGATGATATTTTTAATGTTTATTGGAGCAGCTCCTGGATCAACAGGTGGAGGTATAAAAAGTAGCACATTTTATTTATTACTTTTATCATCTATAGGAATAATACGTGGGCAAGAAAGAATAGTCGTAAGGAAAAGGACGATTTCTGATGAAAACATCAAACGATCTTATTCAATCTTTATGTTTGCCCTTATCTATAATTTACTTGCACTTTTTATTCTTAGTATAACGGAACTTGAGAACCCGAAAATTGAATTACTCCCTCTCATTTTTGAACAAATTTCAGCTTTTGGAACAGCTGGTTTAAGTATGGGTATTACTAGCGAATTATCTTCGATTGGAAAAGTAGTAATCATTCTATCAATGTATATTGGTCGTGTTGGTACATTAACTTTAGCACTCGCTTTGAGTTCAACGGTAAATACAAATAGTTACCAATATCCTGAAGCTCATGTAATGGTAGGATAATAAGATCAACCTTGTATTAAATTAGTGTGTAGGAGGTAGGAGTTTTCAACTTTAATATAGAATTGAAACTAAAAGGTAATATCTATCATTCTACAAAAACTAAATAACTGTTATATTTCGAATTGAATAGGACTAAATTTAATATATCAAATTAGAAATATTTTTTAATTATCATAAACTATGAACAACGAATTAAAAAGAGTGGCTATGATTGCCCATGATGGTAAAAAGGCTGAAATGGTAGGCTTTTTTAAAGATTATATGGACATTCTTTCAGGTATTAAAATTGTAGCTACAGGTACCACTGGTAGTCATTTAGTGAAAGCAGGTTTAGAGGTTGATTGTAAATTATCTGGACCAAAAGGTGGTGATGCTCAGATTGCTGCAATGGTTGCTGAAGGTGATGTTGATGCTGTATTTTTCTTCAGAGATCCACTAGGAAAACACCCACATGAACCAGATGTTCAAATGCTAATGCGTGTTTGTGATATGTACGATGTGCCATTGGCTACAAACCCTGCGTCAGGTAAATTATTGATGGCAGGTATTAGAGATGTTTTTAAGAAGTAGTTGGTAGGACAAGAAGGAGAGAAAAAGAGGAACCCATGATTGAAATCATGGGTTTTTTTAGTGTAAATTTTTTACAACACTGAAGTGTTTTGAAAATTAGGTTGTAGATATTTTTTATAAAGACTTTAGTCTTATAAAAAACATACTTAAGTAACCCACGATTTTAATCGTGGGGATGTTAGATTGAGAAGATGAACATAGATAGTTAGGCCTATGATTGAAATCATGGGTTTCTTAGTGTTGATTTTTCACAACACTGAAGTGTTCTGAAAATTAGGTTGTAGATATTTTTATAAAGACTTTAGTCTTATAAATAAGATCTTAAGTAACCCACGATTTTAATCGTGGGGATGTTCCTCAGTCACCTTTTCTGTTATTTTAGACTTCCCTTTCGACTTCTCTTCAATATAACCCTTGTAGAATAGTAAGCCTTGTTCTACTCCATACATATAGAATGAAAGAATTAAAACAGTTAAATGAATATTAAAAAAGAAGTAGGAGATAACAGACATTATCCCGAAAAACACAAGATAGAATAATGAATCTTGTAAGAGTTCCATTAAGAAATGATCTGAGTTGAAAAACTTTTGCATGAATTTCGTGACAAGATCCTGAAATGTAAGTGCTTTGTGAGAAATATAAGTGAAGCAAATGAAGATGAAAATAAAAAATCCGAGTGTGATTTTATTGTAACCTTTTTCAAGGGTTATAAAAGCATTCGTAAGGATTAGAGGCCCTGGAAGGAAACCATAAATAGTTTTATGAATATCATGATCCTCAAAATCTCCTAAAACAATAATTCTATCCTTGGTATAATCTTCAATTAAGAATGGAGGCATATTTATTAGTTCATGCATCTGCATGTACATGTATTCGTTGGAAACAAATATATCATATGGACGAATTAGGTAATCTAATATATAACTATCCAACATATAGTTTCCTCTAAACTTGTTGAATAGGAATCCTTTTTCAATCTTCTCCCCATACATATTTTCTGCCATTAGGAGAGGTGTGGACTTTAGAGAGTCCGATTGAATAATGTGATATTTTAGTACAAATGTTTCTTCATGATTAAGTTCTTGTACCTGTAAGTCAGATAAACCAATAGGAACATCTACCACTGGATAATGAGGTTTACCATCTGCACCTTTATGATAAGATACAATAGTATTTTTTGATTGAGCAAATGCAGCTTGCATCAAACTATCATCTTCTGATTTATCATAAAACCTAACATCGACCAAGAGGTATTCATGATTATCAGGATTCTGATTAAGTTGATTCACAAATTTTGTGATTGATTTTCTATTGGTGATATCCACATTACCAATCACAAAATCGTTGGTATCTCTTTTTGCTGTCAAGCCTTTTTCCCAAGAACAATTCACAAATAAAAATCGATCTTTTGATGGTTTATCTTCAACACCTAATAAAGCATTTTTTACCATAGAAAGCGTTTCAATTAATAATATTTCATCAGGCATTACATATACAAGCGACATATAATACATCAATCCAAACATCATTAATAATGCATGAAACATAGAAACACACCACATAAGAACACTATTGTTCTGCATACGGAAGATGAGTCTGTCAGTTTTTTTCTTTGGTTTGCTCATTATTTAAAAAAATATTATTGTACTCTCACAATTATAACAATAGGTTGTTCAAGTTCTATTAAGAGTCCATTTTTATTATGACTATTGTAAAATACTTTACATGCTGGTTAAACAACTCCTAACTTCGATATTACATTACTCCAACAGCATTACTCCAATCTTTAAACATTTCCTCATCCACTTTACCGTAAATATCTAGAACATATTGATAAAGTTCTTGTTTAACAGTTTGATCAGATTCGTTTTGATGTTCTGACAAGAATGTTTTTAAAGAAATAAGTTCAGTTTTTAGTTTGTCCTCATTAATGAAGATAGGATCAAAACTACCAATATGTTTAGGATTAGGTTTATCGTTACTCATGTCTAGATAATAGACATCAACCATATCGATATGACTTGGGTTAACACCCTCAAATACAGCTTTTGTATCGATTAATATGTTATTTTCAGATCCATAGTTTTCAATCCAACGGTTGTAAGTTTCTCCATCAGAATTAAAACGCACAGCCATTTTTTTGTTTTCCGATAGGGGATATCTGAATTTATCAACCTTCATAACAACAGAATCACTCATGAAAACATAAGATCCACCATTGAAATAATATGAAATATCCATTTCACCTCCAAAAGTAACACGACGAGTACTCATCATTTTGTTTGATTGAACAGGAAAAAGGACTTGAGAAACTAAACTCATAAATTCCCCATTCTCATTTCGAGTACTCTTGCTTCCGTCTAATAACATTTTTCCTTTAGATCGAGCAATTACCACCGCTTTTGCATTTTCAGTATCAAATTGAAGAGCTAGATCTTCACCTAACATATCTCCAGATTTTACTAATGCATTGGTAGTAGTATTCATAATATTACCAGAAACATGTAATACATACCAATCTTGAGCAACAGCTGTTAGTTGAGTAAGGAGTAAAAAAGTAAAAGTTAGAAAAATGTTTTTATAGATCATATTTATAGATTCTTTAAGTAATATTCATGTTTATAAGACAATCAAATGCTGTGCCTTGCTAATATTTTACTTTCTGAATAGTGAAAGTTTTTTTACCAGCAGGAGTAATGACATCAACAGTATCTCCAATCTCCTTATTCAAAAGAGCTTTACCTATTGGAGAGGCAATAGAAATTGATTGCTTTTTGATATCCGCTTCATCAGGTCCGACTAAACGAAGTGTCATTACATTATTTATTTGATCCTTAAAGGTAACATAAGCAGAGAACATAGCCTTGTTTTCATCAATATCCTGATCAAAAACTTTTACAGCACCAATACGACGTCTTAAATAAGTCAAACGTCCATCAATTTCTCTAAGCTTCTTTTTACCATATATATATTCAGCATTCTCTGAACGATCTCCCATTGCTGCCGCCTCAGAAACTGCCTCAGTTACTATTTTCCTTTCTTCCCAAAGTACCTGCACTTCTTGTTGCAAGCCCTCCATTCCTTCAATTGTGATATACGCAGAGTTATTCATCTTCTTAGTTTAATTAAGCAACAAAAATAAGAATCTTTTCTAAAAATAGATCTAGTTTGTATCCTTAAAGCATTAGTTTTCGATAATTTTTACCGTTTGATATAAAAAACTCCTAACTCCTAATTCCGAACTCCTTACTATTCTCTATTTTTAAAGAAATTTTTTTAGTGAAAGTAAAGTATTCATTAGCACATTGAGTTTTATAAAAAATCTCACATTCGAAGTTTCATCAAAGATTACAAGTCAGATCATCATTGTCATATCTTCCATATTTATGACGAGATTTCTTACACCCTCTGATTATGCTGAGTTTGGAATGATGATGGTGGCTGTAAATATTTTACAAGTATTTCAAGATTTTTCAATTGATGAGGCTATCGTTCAGAACAACAGATTAAATGATAAACAACTGAGTAAAGCCTTTTGGATAGTACTTGTTTTAGGTGTAATCTGTTTTATACTTTTCAATTTAATTTATCCAATCTTTCATTTATTTGAAATTATCCCTTTTCCATATTACCCATCAATACTATTAAGTATATTCTATTTATTTGATGGCATCAGTAATATGATGATAGGAAAGGCACAAATAGATTTGAATTTTAAGTTAATTGCCCAAGCTCAGATATATTCGGTAATCATATCTTCAATTATTGGGTTAACCTTAGCCTATTGTGGATGGGGGGTATATGCTTTAGTAATTAACTTTATAAGTAGATATACAATACAAAGTAGTATCATATTCTTTTTACAACAATGGAAGCCTAGTATTGAACTAGAAGATATCGGTGTACTTAAGAACTTTGCTATTCAGAGAACATTTAGTAGGGGAATCAATAAGATTTTTGACCAATTAGACATTTTAGTGATTTCTTCTTTAAGTAGTGCAATAGTAGTTGGAGGATATATCAAAGCGAAATCCATACAACAACAATTAGTCATGATGATACAACAAATCACTAAGAATTTATTTTTCTCCTACTTCTCCAAAAAATCAGAACATGATTTATTCAAAAAATCAATTTTGATGATAGGAGTGATGACCTTATCGATTTCTATCATTTTCTATTTTACTGCAGAGCTACTCTTCATAACCTTTTTCGGAGAGATTTGGCGTGAAAGCGGTCAATTATTCTCTATTCTTTCTTTTTTAATCTTCACGCAGAGCATTTATATATTCTCAGAAATATATTTAAATGCAAAAGGACAAATCACTTTTACATTGAAAGTGAATATTATTGGAAAGGTCCTTCTTTTATGCTGTTTTGGTCTTTTTTATTTTTATGGGTTGATGATTTTTATCTTAGGGGTAGTAGGGGTTTCTTTAATTTTGGGTGGGGTGATGCTATTGAAAAGTTTAAAATAATAAACAATTTCATGGTTTATTAATTTTTCTGAATTTTAATATTTATAATATCATTATTGGTGACAATTTTCATGATGTAAACCCCTTTACTAAGACTGCTAATATTCAATTCCCAATTATTCAATGACATTGATGTTTTAACAACACTGTACATTTCTGAGCCATTTGTTGAATAAATAGATATATCTGATATATATATACTCGAAATCGTCTGTACATGAATAAGAGCGTTACTTGGGTTAGGAAATACTTTAATAATACTTTCTTTTCCATCATTGATACTTGTGACTTCTCCATCAACAGTAATACTAAATGAGGACAAAAGTGCATCTGGATAATGAGGGTTAACGATAGTGTAATTATACTCTCCAATATTATTCACCCTTAATGAATCTGAAGTTGCCCCATTAATTACATCTCCATTGCGGTACCATTGGAAATTATCATCTGAAGTTTTACTATCATCAGGTACAATTAAGTAGTTGAACCCATTTTCTAAAGTTACCGTTGTGCTTTCTTCGCCAATATTTTTCTGGTTCTGATAGACAAAATTATAACTAGTGTCAATTTGGACTTTATTCAATTCAACAAATGTTAGATGATTATTTGAAAAATTAGCATATTCTAAAGCGCTCAATTGATCTAATTCTTGGGGTAATGAAGTGAGATTATTTGAACCAAAATTTATCTCGTGAAGTGAATCTAAAGTAGCTAAACTTGAAGGGAAAGTATCTAAATTTTTACTCCAAACATCAATAAATATTACTCTTGTAGATAAACCATCAACTTTAATTCCTTCCCATGATCCAACTGGGGTAGTAGTTATCCAATCCAATTGATGATTTGGGTTACCATCCAGTAATGTAATTAAGGCTAAAGAATCAGTCACAAATGTAGCTTCTGGTGTTACATTTATATCAGAAGTTCTTAATGTTAAACCAGGTAATTCTAAATTTGAAATTGTAACATGATAAATACCATATTGATTATTAACGGTATAAGTTCTTTCTGTTTCACCAATAATTATATTTCGTTCATAAAACCATTGATATGAATTTGTTGTTACGTATGGATCTACAGTTGCATCAACACTAATTTCAATTATACCAGCAGTTCCAATAAATTGTTCTTGCCCTGCAAGTCCTTGAGGAGTATAGTTGAAAGAAGTGATATTGTCTTTATTTACAAGTAGTAAATCATCAAAGGTGAATAGGTTATTGGAAACATCAAAAAAATCAAGTAAAATCAAATTACTTATTGAATCATCAAAAACTGCAATGATGTTATTACTTATATTAAGGTGTGTAATATTACTTAAACTATACAATTCAAGGGGTATAGTTGAAACTTGGTTTTCAGAAAAATCAAGATAAGTTAATTCAGTAAGTGAATTCCAAGTTATTGGTAGGGTATTTATATTATTATTGGATACATTTAAACTATCCAATTTATCTAAGTTATTTATATTTGTAGGTAAGTTTGATAAATTTTTATTGGTTAAATGTAATCCATTTACTCGTCCACCTCTTAAATTCACACCATTCCAAGTTGAAATAGGATCATTTAAGTTCCAACCTAAAGTATTGCCAATATTTGACTCACTTATTTGACGTACTATGGTGGAGTCTTGATTAAAAAGATTTTGATCGAAAATGAAAATATTATTTTGATATAAAGTCAAGTCAGGGAAATCGGGATTGGTGATTTCACAATGATAAGTTCCTATTTCAGACGTGGTATAAGTTCTTTGGTTTGCTCCTGTAATAATTATGTTATCCTTATACCATTGGTATTGATTTCTACCAGAGGTGTCAGTAACTGATTTGTCGACATCAATTGTCAATGCTGTATCTTCAAAACCTATAGATGATTCTTTTCCGACATTTTTTTGAGGAGAATAAGATAGATAACTATTTACAGTTATATTTTTTATCCCATATAATTGATCAAAATTTAGATGATTACTTGAGACGTCAAGAGAATCAATACGATTTATAGAATTAAATTGTTTGGGAATAAAATATATATTTGAGTTACTTATTTGTACAGTAGAAATTTTATCTCCTTGAAAACCTGAATGGGTTATTCCCTTCCAGTTTTTTAATAAAACATTATTATTATTATTAGGTAATGGCCATTCTAATTTATTGTAGATGTTTTCATTAAATAATTTCACTAAAATTAACGAGTCATTAAGAAATTCTGTATTGTTGGTGATATTTATATTTGCAGAACTTACATTAAAACCTGTATACCTAGTATTTGTAATTACACAATTATATTGACCATCCTCATTTACTATTAAATTATTGTTTATTTCATCCGATATTAAATTACCATCTTTATACCATTTGTATACATTATTATTTGTTGTATCTGGTGCAATTAAATGGTACGAACTTTGGTAATAAACAATAGTATCATTTCCTATGACACTATTTCTTTGGGGTAAAATCCAAGTGTTCGAGATGTTTTTAGATTCAATTTTTTCTAATTCGGAAAATGGGAGTTTGTTTTCTTGATACCAAATTAAATTTAGGTTAAAATTATTAATTCTTGTGTCATAAGTAGTTAATTCTTCATTTGTTTGTACTTTTAATTTGGTTAGGTTAGGAATAGTAAAAACAAAATTTGGTATTCTTGAAATATATATTTTACCTAAGTTTAATTCTTCTAACTTTGTTAAAGAGCTGATATTATCAGGATAATTTAGATTTGTATTCCCATAAAGAGAAAGTAATGTTAATTCTGTTAGATTTGAGAAATTATCTGGAATGTTTTCAATTCTCCAATTATAAATCAATAATTCAGAAACTCGGTTATTTACAATTTTCACTCTTTCCCATGTCGAAATTGGGTCATTCAATTCCCAATTAATTAATGAACTAGGGTTCTCAATTTTTAAAGAAACTAATGCTAAAGAATCACTTATTAATACCTGACTTTTGGTTGATATATTCAATATTAAAATTAATGTCAGTGTAATTATAAAATATTTCATTTTTTTTTATCAATTTTACTACGAAACTAAGATACACATTATGCATAAAATTATTGGTAGAAGTGAAGGACTTTTTAATTTAGATATAAATAATAATGAAAATAAACTGACCAAAGTTGTAAACAATTCACGGTTTTTAGTTTTAGGAGGAGCTGGGACCATTGGACAATCAGTTACTAAAGAGATTTTCAAAAGAAATCCACAAAAACTTCATGTAGTTGATATTTCAGAAAATAATTTAGTGGAGTTAGTAAGAGATTTAAGAAGCTCTTTTGGGTATATCAATGGCGAATTTAAAACATTTGCTTTAGATATTGGATCTATTGAGTATGATGTTTTTTGGGAAATGGATGGAGAATATGATTATATTCTAAATTTATCAGCACTAAAGCATGTTAGAAGTGAAAAAGATCCTTATACTTTAATGAGAATGATTAAGGTGAATATCTTTAATACAGATAAAACACTTCAGCAAGCAATTGAGAAAGGAGTGAAAAAATATTTTTGTGTTTCTACTGATAAAGCGGCTAACCCTGTAAATATGATGGGGGCATCAAAAAGAATTATGGAAATGTTTATTCATAGACGTTCAAAAGATATTGAAGTTTCTATGGCAAGGTTTGCTAATGTTGCTTTCTCTGATGGTTCTCTTCTTCATAGTTTTGATCAAAGAATTAAAAAAATACAACCGCTTGTGGCTCCAAATGACATAAAAAGATATTTTGTTGTACCACAAGAGTCAGGTGAATTATGTTTAATGTCTTGTGTTTTTGGAGAAAATAGAGATGTCTTCTTTCCTAAATTATCAGAAGATTTACACTTGATTACGTTTTCTGAAATAGCAGTTAAATACTTGAAAAGTAGAGGATTTACAGCTTATTTATGTGAGACAGAACAGGAGGCAAGAGATTTAATGACAATTCTTCCACAAAATAACAAATGGCCTTGTTTATTTGCAAAATCTGATACTACAGGAGAAAAAGATTTTGAGGAATTTTATACTGATAATGAAATTCTCGAATTAGAAAAATTTGTAAACCTTGGAATTATTAAAAATAATCTTAAATACTCTGAAGATAAATTAACAAACTTTGAATCTACAATTAATAAAATGTTGTTGGATAAAAAATGGGAAAAATCTGCTATTGTAGATTTATTTAATGAAATGATTCCAAATTTCAATCATTTAGAAAAAGGTAAATATTTAGACAGTAAAATGTAATGAAAAATAACTTATTTGATAAAATAATTACAGTCATAAGAAACCTTTTTAAATCAGAAGAAGATTTTATTCCTTTGCATGAGCCTCGTTTTTGGGGGAATGAAAAAAAGTATATCAATAATGTAATAGATTCTACTTTTGTTTCTTCGGTAGGTGAATATGTAGACAAATTTGAGTCAAAAATGTGTGAAATTACAGGAGCAAAATATGCTATTGCAACTGTGAATGGAACTTCTGCTATTCATATTTCATTACTCGCAGCTGGTGTAAAAGAGGGAGATGAAGTGTTAACACAAGGTTTAACTTTTGTTGCTACAGCTAATGCAATAAAATATTGTAATGCAGACCCCGTTTTTATTGATGTAGATGAAAGAACTTTAGGCCTTTCCCCATTTGCATTAAAAAAATATCTTCAGCAAAATATTGAGTTGAGAAATAATGTACCTTACAATAAAATAAGTGGTAAAAAAGTAGCGGCAATATTGCCAATGCATACTTTTGGTCACCCATGTAAAATCGATGAAATTGTAGAAATTGCTCAAGAATATAATATTTCTGTAGTTGAAGATGCAGCTGAGTCTTTAGGGAGTTACTATAAAGGGAAACATACTGGAACTTTCAGTGAAATTGCAGCTTTTAGTTTTAATGGAAATAAAATAACAACAGCTGGAGGAGGAGGTTGTATTATCACAAATGATGCAAAGCTTGCAAAATGGGCAAAACATATCACAACAACTGCAAAAGTACCACATGCCTTTGAATACAATCATGATGAAATAGGCTATAATTACAGAATGCCGAACCTTAATGCTGCATTGGTTTACGCTCAATTAGAACAACTTCCAAAGTTTTTAAAATCTAAGCGAAAATTAGCAAATGAATATATTGAAAAATTATCTACAGAGGTAACAGTTTTTCAAGAACCGGAATTTAGTCAGTCAAATTATTGGTTGAATACAATTACTTTTAACGATAAACAAGAAAAAGATGAGTTTTTATCATTTTCAAATGAACAAAAAGTAATGACACGACCAATTTGGAATTTAATGTGGCGAATGCCTATGTTTGCGGATTGTTTGAAAGATAACCAAAAGGTTGCTGTTAAATTAGAAGAAAGAATTGTAAATATCCCTAGTAGTGTAATTGAATGAAAGAAGATATTATTCTAATTGGTGGTGGAGGTCATTGTCATGCAGTGATAGATATTATAGAACTAAATGGAAATTATAATATTTTGGGTATTGTTGATTTACCAGAGCTTTTGAGTACCCCTATAATGGATTATAAAGTAATAGGTAATGATGATGATTTACCTCAACTATCAAAAACATGTAAAAATTTCATTTTAACAACAGGTCAAATTAAATCACCTTCTCTAAGAGTAAAACTTTCTAATTTATTAAATGAAGAACTTAATGTTAATTGGCCTACTATTGTTTCGCCACTAGCATATGTATCTGAACATGCTGAATTAGGAAAAGGTAATGTAATTATGCACAATGCTGTAATTAATTCAAAAACAAAAATTGGAAACTTTAATATTATTAATACTAATGCAATAATTGAACATGATTGTGTTGTGGGGAACTTTTGCCATATTTCAACAGGAGTTATATTAAATGGTAATGTGAATTTAGCTAATAATATATTTTGCGGCAGTCATTCTACTGTAAATAATAACTTATCAATAGATAGTAATATTGTTATTGGGAGTCACTCATTGGTGAATAGAAGTTTAAATCAAAAAGGGATTTACTTGGGAGTTCCAGTAATAAAAAAATAAACTATGGAAATATTTATTGAAAGTAATGTGTCTTTACTTGATGCAATTAAAAAAATGGATGCTAATGATAATAAGCTTCTAATTGTTACTGAGAATAGTAAATATGTTAGTTTGTTAAGCATAGGAGATATTCAACGCTATCTTATAAAACATCAAACTTTAGAAGTAGAAGTAAAAAAGGCATTAGGGCGTAAAGTAAAGGTAGGGTATACCTCGTCATCTGAAGAAGAAATCAAAGACTTAATGTTAAGTTTTAGAATGGAATTCCTTCCTATACTTGATGAAGAAAATAATATAAACCGTATTGTTTTTTGGAATGACTTGTTTCAGGAAGATCATTCTAGAAATTATGGAAAAGTAGCTTGTCCTGTTGTGGTTATGGCAGGAGGTAAAGGAACACGTTTAAGACCTATTACTCATATTATTCCTAAACCTCTAATTCCACTAGGAGATAAAACGATTTTAGAACTTATTTTCTCCAACTTTGCTAAAGTAAATTGCCATGAATTTTATATTTCAGTGAACTATAAAGCAGAATTAATTGATAATTATATAAAGGATTTTAAACAATATAAAATAGCCACATTTAAAGAAGATAAACCTTTAGGTACAGCAGGAAGCCTACGCTTATTAAAAGAAAAAATAAAAACTACTTTTTTTGTCAGTAACTGTGATATTTTAATTGATGAAGATTATTCAGAAATTTATAAATATCATAAACACAATAAGAATGATTTAACATTGGTATCCGCTGTTAAAAACTACTCTATTCCGTACGGTATTTTAAATATTAAGGAAAATGGAATTTTAAAAAGTGTTGATGAAAAGCCTGATTTAACTTTTCAAGTGAATGCAGGTCTATACCTATTAGAACCTGAATTATTAGATGAAATTCCAGAAGATGAGTTTTTTCATATTACACATTTAATGGAAAAAATAACAAAAAAAGGAGGAAGAGTGGGGGTTTACCCTGTTTCTGAAAATGCTTGGTCTGATATCGGAGAATGGAAAGAATACAATCAGACAGCAAATAAATTGGGCGTGAAGACTTTTGAAATATGAAGAAAATCAAAGTATTATCATACGGATTAAATCAAGCAAATTTTATTCTACCAATTTATAATGCCCTGTATGAACATAATAAAGCATTACATTTTGATATTAATAATTTTACTGATCATGGTAAAAAAGATATAGAACCTTCAAACCATTGGTCTAAAGTAAATCTTGATATAAGTTTCAGTTTAAAAGAAAAAGTTAGAGCTATATTATATTGTTTCTCGAATATATTTTCTATTCGCATAATTTTAAATCGTTATTCTCATATTGGTGGCGATATCATACAAGTTTTTATATCTGAAATAGCTCGTTTAATTATTAGTCAGAGAATAAAAAAAAGAAAATATAATATTGTTCATACACATTTTGTTATTGGCGGTAAAGTAGGACCATTAATAGATTTACCTTTAGAAACAAAACTAATACTTACTTTTTGGGGTTCTGATTTGTTAAGGAGCGGATTACAGAATGATATTCTTTTAATAAGAAAAGCATTAGATAGAGCAGATGTTATAACTGTTCAAAATAGAGAAATGAAAGAGCATATTTTAGTGAAATATGGTAGAGGATATGAAGCTAAAATTAAAGAAGGTTTATTCATTATTGATCCTGTAATTTTTAAAACTATTGATAAAATAACTCATATTAAAGGAAAGCTAGATAATTTTAAGAAAACTTTAGGTATAACAAATGGTGAGAAAATTGTAGTGATAGGACATAACGCAAATGAGAATAATAATCACCTGAAAATATTAGAACAGTTTGATATTCAATATATCCTTAGACAAAATATTAAGTTAGTACTACCTTTCACTTATGGTAATCCCAATAAAACTGAATATAAAAATAAGATTCTTATAGCAAATCCTAAAATTGCAAACCAAATACACTTTATTGAAAATTTTCTATCCACAGAAGAATTAGGATGTTTAAGAGTATTAACTTCTGTTTTTATTCAGATGCCCATTTCAGATGCAATGTCAGCTGCTGTATTGGAGAGTTTTTATACTTCAACAAAAATAATAGCTGGCTGTTGGTTACCTTATGGTAAATTCCGAAGGTTAGGTCTTAATTATATTGAAATTGACCACTTTGAATTATTAAAAGATAAATTAGATTTAGCATTAAAGTCAACAGACATAGGACCTGTTGGTGAGATAATTAAAAACAACTTTTTTAAAGATGCAGTTATTCCATTTTGGATCAAAAATTATGAATATTCTGAATAATATACAACAACAAATTAAAAGTAAATTATCAAATTGGTCCGGTATAGAGGTATATTTGATATTAAGTACTGGGAGAACAGGAACAGAGTTTTTTGCTCATTTTTTTAATGATATATTAAATAACGCTATTGCTTTACATGAACCTAATCCAGATGCATTTGATTTAGGCGTTGCATTAAAAAGAAATTTGGTTGATGATAAAAAAGCATTAAATATTTTCAAATCAGATAGATATTCTATTTTACAAACTCTCAAAAAAGAAAAGAAAAATATTTATATAGAATCGAATAATAATTTAGTGTTATTAATACCTATTTTAAAAAAAGTCTTTCCAAATATGAAAATTATTCATATTGAAAGGAAAGCTGAAGATTATGTAAGATCTGCAATAAGTAAAGAACATGGTTTTGGTTATACATTTCATGGTGAAAAAGATCCAAGAGCAAGACTAACAGCAAAAGATTTTGATAAAGATCCTTTTAATTTGAAATGGGATAAATTTACTCAATTTGAAAAAGTTACATGGCATTGGAAAAAATATAACTCACTTATTGAAAATACAAATTGGGATGATTCAAAATATATAAAATTATCTTTTGAAAAAATTTTTTTTGAAGAACATCAAGACCTTAAAAGGTTATTTAAGTTTATGAATTTACCTGATAATATTTTTTTAGAATCACTAAATAAATTAAATAATAAGAAAAATCATTCTTCCAAATACATAATAAATGTAGCCTCTAGTTGGTCTAATCAAGATAAAATAAATTTTGAAACAATAATTAATTCTAAAATTTAATGAGTTATTTGAATAGTGTGAAGTATTTGTTATTTAATAGATTCTCAACACTTATTATTACATTTTTATCAGGAATTTATTTAGCAAGATTAATTGATGTTAAAGAGTTTGGGGTTATTGCAATCATAAATATTATAACAGCATTTTTCTCAACATTTAAAGAATTTGGGTTTACAACTAGTTTAATTCAGAAAAAAAAAGTTACAGATAGACTTTATTCAACAATATTTTGGTTTAATTATATTTTATCGTTCTTTATAATATTAATAATAATATTTAGTGCAAATTGGTTGTCAGAATTTTATAAAGAGCCCAAATTGGTTAATTATTTACTTTTTTCGTCTTTATCATTTTTAATATCACCATTATCAAGTATATCCATAGTAATATTAAGTAGAAAACTTAAATTTGATTTAATTTCAAAGGTTAATATTTTAGCAATAACAATCTCATCTATTACAAGTTTAATATTAGCATTTTTAGGTTTTGAAGGTTGGTCAATAATCTTTCAAAATGTCATTTTGATACTTATGAATACTTTAATAATTTTTATTAAAGTAAGGTGGTATCCAAAATTAATCTTTGATTTGTCAGATCTTAAAACTGTATTTTCATTTAGTTCATATATAACTTTAGATACTTTATTTAATTATTTTGCAAGAAATATTGATAATATCCTAATAGGAAAATTTTTAGGAATTCAGCCTTTAGCCTATTATAATAGAGCATATACTTTAATGTTGATGCCTGTAAATAATATTTCATCAGCAGTGAAACAAGCTTTATTTCCGGCAATATCTAATATACAAGGAAATAATGAAGAAATTAAAAAAGTATATTTAAATACAATATTTTATATTTCACTTTTTTCATTTCCTGCAATGTTTGGTTTATTTGCTATTAGTGAGGAGATTATTTTAATTCTTTATGGTACTAAATGGATTGCAAGTGCAACTGTTTTAAAATATTTATGTTTGATAGGTGCAATTCAATCTATATTAACTTTGAACGGAAGTATTTATAATGGAAAAGGCAGAGCAGATTTGGCGTTAAAATATGGTGTTTTTTTTAAAATGAATATATTTGTATTCATATCTATTGGTATTTATTTAGGTTCAATTGAGAGAGTAGCTTTGTGTTATTTGATTGCATGTAGTATAAATTCAATACCAAATATTTTTATCATGATAAGACTTATTGAATTAAATTTTTTAGATATGATAAGAAATATTTATCTCCAATTTTTAGCTTCATTTTTCATGTTAGTTGTTATAGTATTAATAAAACCATTTATAAATAATGGAGAAGTATTTAATATTGTAATTTATATTACCATAGGTATTTTAGTTTATCTAAGTTTAATATTAATATTTTCATTTAAAGTAAGAAAACAAATATGCTCATCAATCCAATGATTTCAATTATAATACCTGTATTTAATGCTGAAAAATACCTTATAAGAGCAATCAAATCAGTATTAGCAATAGATTTAGAAAAAGAAATTATCTTAATTGAAGATAGCTCTCCTGATGATTCTATCAATATATGTAGAGACTATGTAAAAAAATATCCAAAACTAATTAAATTATATCAACATCCTGATAAAAAAAATCACGGAGCTGGGCCTTCAAGGAATTTGGGTATAGAGAAAGCTAATGGTAAATATATATCATTTTTAGATGCTGATGATTATTATTTACCTAATAGGTTTAATGAAGATATAGAGATATTAAATAATAATAATGATATTGATGCTACTTATGGCGTTATTGGTGTAGAGTATCATTCTAAAATTGCTAAGGAAAAGCATTTAAAAAGAATGATAGTATGTAAATCTATAATTAATAATAAAAACTTGCCAATTGATTTTACTGGTATTGAAGAGAAAATTAAACCTCAAAATTTATTTTATGCTTTAATTACAGGGAAATATGGTTGGATTCATTTAAATGGACTTACATTGCGAAAATCTTCTATTCAAAAAATGGAATTATTTAGAGATTTAAGATTAGGTCAAGATACTGATTTTATATGGAGATTATCATTTGAAAAATGTATGTTAGGGATATCGAATAACCGACCTATAGCTATACGAAATGTTCATGATGAAAATAGAATTTTAGATGGGAAAGTTGATAAAATTGATTGGCAATATTGGTACTCTTTAGTCTCATTGAATAATGGCGATTTAAAATCAAAATTTTTTTTATTAAATAGGATTAGTGAAGGGGATCATTTAATATTTAGATTGTTTTTCTTACTTAAAAAAATGGTTTTTAAATGGAACTGATTTCGATTATTATTCCGACATATAACAGAGCAAAATATATTAATGAAACCTTAACGAGTTTAATACGTCAAACGTATTCAAATTGGGAATGTATTATCGTTGATGATGGCTCAACTGATAATACAATTGAAGTAGTTAATAATTTTATTAAAAATGATGATAGATTTTTATTCTACGAAAGGGATATTGAGCCCAAAGGAGCCCCAACATGTAGGAATATTGGATTGGAAAATGCAAAAGGTGAGTATATTAAATTTTTAGATAGTGATGATTGGCTAACTGAAACTGCTTTAGAAGATCAAACTTTAAATAGTAGAACAAATGAAGTAAGTTTTATAAATGGCAAAAGATTTTTTGTGAAAAAAAAATACTACAATAATATATTTAACTTAAAGAAAGAAGTTTATGAATCCATTGAACTACTTTCTATTTTAATAAATACTGATCAATTTATCCCATTACATTCTTGGCTTATCCCTAAAGCTATTATTGTTGATAATAAAATACAATGGGATACTTTACTTAAAAAGAATCAAGATGGAGAATTTATCTTAAATATTTTGAGAGTAGTTCCAAAAGTAAGATTTATAAATACTAAAAGTTATGCAGTATATAGGAAGGAAGATATTAATGCTATTACAGCTTCTAATTCAATTGAAAAAGTAGATTCTATTTTAAAAGTTATTGACAGAGTAAAAGAAGTTATTTTGTCTAGTAAGATTAAAAATAAGAATGAAACAATCGCAAATCTATATTACGCATTATTTATTAAGTTGGGAGATGAATATAAATTTAGAGAAACTAAAAAAAATCTTAAAAAAGAAACTGCAAAATGGGGGGCACCTTCTATTATTTGGCATTACCATAAATGTTTTTTTTATTTTAGAAAAATACCTGTGTCTTTTTTATTATCAATAATGTTATTCTTAAAAAGAGCGAATGATTTATCTAAGAAAATTAAAATTTTTATTAAAAAATAGTATAGATATACTGGATTATTACCTATTTAGAATAAATAAACAGTATGAAAATTATGAGACGGTCATATTAATTGCCTCAATGGGTAGAAGTGGGAGTACATTATTAAGTGAAATAATTAATTTTAATAATGAATATAAGGAACTATTCGAACCATTTATATCTACTAAAGTTAACGAAGTCTCTAATTTCACATACCCAACATCATTAAAAAAAACAAGTAAATCTCAAATTCATTTCCTTCAAGCAAAGAGGGTAATAAGTGGACACATTGATAATAGATGGGTTAATCAATTAAAAAGAAGAAAAAATATTAATAAATTACTAATAAAAGATATAAGGGTTAATTTTTTTCTTGGTTGGTTGAAAACAAATTTTAGTTCAATAAAAGTAATATTATTGATTAGAGATCCTCTTAAAACAATTAAATCATGGCAAAATGCAGGTTTTGATAATGGAGACATTGAATATCAATTTCTAAGAAAAAAGTACTATTCAATGCTTTCTGTTGAACAACAGAAAATCTTTAATGAAGCAGATTCATCATTCAAAAAGTTAATCATTCTTTGGTGTTTAACGTATTTTATACCTATTTCCGAAATGACTAAATCCGAATATTTGTTAGTAAAATATGAAGATATTTTGAGAGATAATTTAGATGCATTAAGATTATATTTAGATGATGTAAGTTTGAAATATACAATAAAACCATCTAGAACTTCTTCACTAAGTTATAAACTAAAAAAATATAATAACCATTTAAGTGCAGAAGATTTAATTTATTTAAAAAAAGCAATTAAATTATTTGGATTAGATTCTTTATATAATTATTCAAAATAATATATTTTTAATGTATGTACTCCCAAAAAGTCTTTGGAACCTTGAATATTAATATTTTATTATATACTAAATAATATCTTTAAAAATAAGTAATGAGGTATATATTAATTAACTTGAATAGTTTAATTAATTTTAAAATGATGTGTATAAAAATCAAGCTTAAATTTAAAATATAATAAATGTGAATTATTATTATGTAGATAACGAAATAAGAAGAACATTTTATATACCAAATTTGTAATTACAACAACAGTTTTGGAGAAATAAATATAAATACTCAATGATTGATATAGATAATAAAATATTTTTTTCAGTAATTATTCCAACATATAACCGACAATATTTTATAGGGAAAGCTATACAATCAGTATTAAATCAAACATACTCAAATTTTGAGATTATTATTGTTGATGATGGAAGTACTGATAATACAAAAGATATTGTTAAAACATTTTCCGATAATCGTATTAGGTATTTTTGGACAAAAAATCAAGAAAGAGGAGCTGCACGAAATTTTGGAATTAGAAAATCTAAAGGAAATTATGTCTGTTTTTTAGATTCTGATGATATATATTTAAATGATCATCTAGCAATAGGTTTCAATAATTTAAGTGAAAATAAGTGTGCTTTTTATTTTTCAAATTATTCTGTTGTTGATAATGATAATAATATAGTTCTTAAAAATTTTTTGGGTAATGAAAAAGATTGCTTAATGAGGATATCATACAATAATTTTTTATGTCCTATTGGTGTATTTTTTAGATCTGATATTGCTGAAAAATACTTATTTTCTGAAGATAGGAATTTTACGATTGGTGAAGATTTATATGTTTTTTTAAGAATTATTGCAAGGTTTGGAATAAATTTCAATCACAGTGTTACAGCTCACCTTATTCAACATAATTCGAGAACTATGTCAATTGTAGATCCTAGTGTTATTGATTATTCAGTTAATAAAATGATTTGTCTATTGAAAAAGGATATATTTTTTTTTGATAATTATAGTTTTCTTATTCCAATAATAGAAGCTAATCATATATCATTACAGTCATTGTATTTATCTATGGAGAGTAAGAAACTCGAAAGTGTTAAAATGTTAATAAAAGCTATCAAATTAAATTTTAAAGAGTTATTCAAAAGAAGAACAGTAGCAATAATTAAATATTTAATTTTTTCATGAAAAAAAAAGTAACCCATATACTATATTCTGGATTAGGAGGACACGGAAGTGTTGTATTTTCAATTTTACAAGGTGACAAAAATAATGAACTAGATCAAAGCCTTATATTTTATGGAATAGAAAAATTACCAGAGGACTATAGAAATAAAGTTTCAAAAAGGAACTATAATGTGATATATAAGAAAAAGGGTTTTGATTTAATATCTTATTATAATGTTGTAAAATGTTTGAGGAAACAAAAACCTGAAGTTATTTTTCTTCATAGTACGAATTTGATTTTTGCTGTGAAAATATTTAGTATTTTATATGGAGCTAAAATAATATCAATTGAGCATACTCCAAATGAGACGAAAACTCTTATTGAGAAAATATATACACTGTTTTCGTTAAAAGTATCAAATACCGTTGTTTTCTTAACTGATTTTTACAAAAATCAAATATTAAATAAATATAGTTTAAAAACTTATTTTAAAGTTATAAATAATGGTATTGATACTAATTTTTACAAATTACCATATTTTCCCAAACGCTCATATAATTTAATTATGGCTGCACGTTTTACATTTCAAAAAGATCAAAAAACGATTATAAATGCATTAAATAAATTAAATAAAATTTCTATGTTTAATTATGATTTATTTTTGGCAGGTGAAGGAGCTACTTTAAATGAATTAAAAGAATACACTGTCAAAAATAAGATACCTAACATACATTTTTTAGGATTATTAGGAGAAAAAGAATTATTGAGATTTTTACAAAAGTCAGATATATATATACAATCATCATTTTCAGAAACAATGTGTACTTCAGTATTACAAGCAATGTCTTGTAGTTTACCAGTCATTGGAACAAATATACCTGGAATAAATAATATAATTGAAGATGAATTAAACGGACTATTATTTGAAGTAAATAATACTGATGAATTAATATCTAAAATTTTGTTTTTGGAAAATCAGAAAATTTATAATTCTATTTCAAAAAATGCTAGAAATAAAATGTTATTAGAATTTTCTCAAGAACGAATGTTTAAACAATATCAAACTTTAGTTGATTAATGAAAATATTACATACTTCCAATATTACTGGTATAGCAGGATCTGAGAATTATTTATTAAATATATTACCTGTTTTAAATAAAAGTAAAGAAATAGAAATTGAATTTTTAGTTTTAACACCATTAAATTGTAAAGGACAAGAAGGTAAATTCAGAGAGGTTCTAGAAAGAAAAGGAGTAAAATGTCATACAATCTATTTTTCAAAAAGTAGACTATTTAATGTAATTAGGAAAATAAATTCTATTTACATATTAGGAAACTTTCAAGGTATACATTCTCACTTATTGCATGCAGATCTTATTATTTCTCTGACAAAGAGGATCCTAAACAAAAAGATCGTTTACTTTTCTACAAAACATGGTTATGAAGAAAATTATAATAATAAATATGGGTTTGATCCTAGTTTTAAGAAAAAAAACATCTACCTATTATTAGCAACTTATGCAGAAAAAGTGATTGATAGGTCATTTGCTATTTCAAAAGGATTACAAGATTTATATATTGGTTTAGGTATAAGTAACAAAAATAAATTAGATCTGATTCATTATGGTTTTGATTTACCGGATTCTTTACCTTTCGATAGTTTCTTTAGAAGAAGTGATAAGCAATTAGTTATGGTAGGTCGTTTAACAGGTTTTAAAGGTCATAAATATGCAATAGAAGCAGTTGATATTTTGAAAAATAAAATCAGTGATGTTAAATTATTAATTGTTGGAAGTGGACATCTAGAGACTGAATTGAAAAATTATGTAAAAAAATTAAAATTAGAACCTTTTATTGAGTTCATAGGTTATCACCCTGAAGGAAGAAGATTTATGGACGCATCTGATGTAGTTCTTATACCATCAAGAGCAGAAGGTTTTGGTGTAGTTGTTTTGGAAGCATTTGCTGCAAAAAAACCAGTTGTAGCTTTTAATGTACCTTCTTTGGATGAGCATATTATTGATAATAAATCAGGAAGATTATTAGAACCTTATAATGTTCAATCATATGCAGAAGCAATACAAGAATTATTAGAAAAACCTAAAAAAAGGGATGAAATGTCAAATAATGCTCATCAAAAACTAAAAAGTTATTATAACCTCGATAGAATGTTAGAAGAAACATTATGTTTTTATTCTAACTTTTTTTCTTAGTTTCCGAGGTTTATTACTGTAATATAAAATAACTAAAATTGAAGTGTAAAAAGGTAAAATTGGTGTTTTAAATCGCTGAAGAACACCAAAATTGTAAGAAATAAATCCAGCAACAAATCCAAACATTAAGGAATATAATAGGAAAGAAATTAATATTGGATTAGAAATAAAAGTATTAAAAATTTTTATGGGTCCTATTTTTATTAAAACTATCAAGCTCATCATTAGAAAGACTAAACTCTCTAAAGCTCCTAATAATTGTATTATTTTACTTGTCTCCCAAAGATATGGTCTAAATAATGTAACATTAATTGCTTCAGGTATAGATTTAATCATTCCTAAAGGAGTAATATCGCCTGAGTTACTTAAAGTATACGTTGAGGCACTACCTCCTCCATGGCCTTTTTGTATTCGTCCATGATCACCTTGAAACCCAGATATAGTAGTTTGCGCTTGTTTAAATTCGTCATTTTGGCTTATATTTTTAATTATTTCAGTATAACTTAAATATAGTATTAGTGGAGATGATAAAAATATTATTATTATAAAAAAATAACGTAAAGTATTGTTAAATTTTCTTAAAAATAAAATTATCAAATAAATAAATAAACTTAAGTATAGAAGATATATCGTTATACCTTTAACATTAATTGTTATATAAAAACATAAATAAATTATTATAAAAGCTTTAAAGTCTACTTTTTTTTTATGGATACCTCTTAAAAAATAAAAAGTAGAAAAACCAATAGCACCAGTTGTAATAGATTCCTTTAAAATACCTGAGCTCCAAAAGATACAAGCTGGAATAAATAAAATTGCATAAGCTAATTGTTTATAGTATTTTTTGTATTGAGTAGATATTAATTGATAAAGTTTCCACGAGCCTAAAAAGGACCAAAAACTAAATAATATCGACGTACTATAATAAGAGTTAAATGTCATTAAGTTGATAATAAAAGTTAATTTAGTCATCAATCTTGTGGAAGAATTCTTTATATAAAAGTTGTTTTCAATATAAATATTATTAGATCCTAAATCACCATTATATAAAAGTATTTCTATTCCTTTGTTAAAGTCAATATTGAAAGCCTTAAATATTTTGACGGCATTATAAAAATATAAAGTAGAATCACCATAACCATAGTAAAACTGATATATAAGGCAAATAAAAATAGCACCAAACATCTTAGCATGTAAACCCCTCCAAAAATACTTTTTTGTATACTTATTGGTCCATCTTTTAGCAAAGAAAGGAGCTATTAACCAATAGATTAATATTAAATATATTGGCGTTATGCAAAGATTATAAATAGGGTTCATAAATTAAATTCGTTCAAAAAGATAATAATTATCAATTACGATTGAAGTTTTCTTAAAATAAACTGAAAGGTTTTCAGGAATTTCTGTTGTATCTGCGAGTAGATAATCAATTTTAAATTCATTAATAAAATCTATTTGTGATTGTTGATAACTTATAAAATTATTTTCTTTTTTTTGATTGTTAGTGTATAGTGAAAATGTTGTATTTTTTTTTATACTTTTTTGTTCATTAGTATTTTCTGGTAGATATTGAGTTGTTAAGCAAGTAATTTTTAAAGGGTCAGTAAAAAAAGATAAGCTATTTAGATGACCTTGGTAAACTTGTTCTAAACAACTGAATATAGATTGAGAATAATTGTTTTTTGTCCTTAGATAAACAAATGTTGATTTATTTATAATAGGAGGGGCTTTATAAATTGATTTTAAACTATAGTTTGTATAAGGTTTATTAATACAAAATGGTATTAAGAGTAAAATCAGGCTAGGTAATATTTTTTTTTTATTCTTAGAAATTTGATAAATACTTACAAAAACAAGAATGTTTGTTAACGGAATAAAAATAGCTGTCCAGAATTGATCTCCATCTCTCATCTGATGAGTAAGTGCATAACATAATAAAGAGCTGAAGAAAAAAACTGAATAGTATAATAAGTAAATAAAATTTTCTTTTAAAATTTGTACTCCTATTAAGCAGCAAATAGGTAATAAAACAATAAATGATTGTACAGTTGTTTTACCTATGATATTAATTATGGTTTTAATAGTATCAAATGAAGTGTAATATTGAATTAATATATCTAATGAAAACCCGGTACCTAAATCAGAATTATTAGAATTACAATAATAGAATAAGCCTATTATTATAGTCACACCTATTAAAAGTACCATATTTGAAAGAAATTGGTTATAATTTATTCTTTTTGATAAGAATAGATTATATAACAAAATTATTGTTGCCGAAATAAATATTGATGGTGCAATTATTATGTAACCAAAAGCACCAAAACATATGATAAAAGTGAATTTTATAAATTCATTTCTTCTAATATAAAATATACCTAATATTAGAGATAAATAAATAAAAAAATGTTTTTTATGTTCAAATAATGAAATATCCCAAATAGGAGCACTAGCTTTTAAATTGAATACTTCAAGATTCAGAATCCATCCAAAAGTTGAAAAAAACGGAAAAATAATTAAAAATGGATAAAATAGAATAGTATTTATTTGAAAAACTTCTTTAATTCCAATTATAATAGTAGTTAGAAATATAGTCATTGAAATTAAATTTAAACTATATATACTGTTTATATTAAATAAAAAAGTATATATACTTGAATACCAAATTTCAGTATAATGATATGGAGCTAATCCTCTTTTATCATATAGAAAATAATCTAAAGAGAAATTTTCTATACCAGTTTCTATTAAATATTTAGCAATTTTCGCATAAAAAATATAATCACTATCTGAAAAAACAAATTTTTTATTTTCAAAAAAATCAACAAAAGAAAAACTTAACAATAAAAAATAAAATAATAATATGGGAATATAAATATATATATGTCTGTATTGGAGATTAATTTCAATTTTTTTATTTTTTTGTTTAAAAAAAATAAAAAAATAAATAGGAATTAATCCGATTAAAAAGGTTTTAAATTGTGTAATACATAAAGCTATAATTAGTGAACTTGTAATTAAACCTATACTAAGATGAATAAATGTATTATTAATTTTAAGTTTAAAAATATATTTATTTATAATAACTCCAAGGAAAAAAGTTGACAAAAATCCTATTAAAGTAACAAAAAAATAAAAAGAAAATTCAAAGATTAGATCCATTAGTTTGATTTTTTATAAAAAGTTTTTAAAAAATGATTCTATAATTTCAAAAATTTTTAAATTATTTAATTCATAATATAAAGGTAATCTCACCAAGCAATCCGAATAATAATCACTCTTTTCAAGGTGTCTTAATTCATTTTTCTTTAAGTAATAATCACTTTGATGTAAACTCAAATAATGAAAAACACATTTAATATTATGCCCACCCATATAATTAATAAATAATGAACGTTGATTAATGTCATTTAAAATGATATAAAACATATGTCCGTTATTAGAAGCATAATCAGGAATAAAAGGTAGTTTGATCAAGCCTTTATCTTCAAGAAGTTTTAAATTGTTGTAATAAGCTAGCCAAATCTCTTTTCGTTTATTTTGAATGTCATTAATGTTTTCTAGTTGTGCATATAAAAAAGAAGCATTCAATTCACTAGGTAGGAAACTACTACCTGTATCTTTCCATCCATATTTATTCGCTTCACCTCTAAAAAATTCAGCTCTGTTAGTGCCTTTTTCCCAAATAATTTCAGCTCTATTGATAAATGTGTCATCGTTTATGGCTAAAAGACCACCCTCACCGCATTGTATATTTTTTGTTTCATGAAATGAAAATGTACCAAAATGTCCAATACTTCCTAAAGGTCTTCCTTTATAATAACTATCAATAGCTTGAGCAGCATCTTCTATAACATAAATATTATGTTTCTTTGCAATCTCCATTATAATATCCATGTCTACTGCAACTCCAGCGTAGTGAACAACAACAATTGCTTTTGTTTTAGGAGTTATCAACGCTTCTATCTTTGTTTCATCAATACCAGGATGGTCTTTTCTAGAATCAGCAAAAATAATTTTAGCTCCTTGCCTTTCGAAAGCAAGAGCTGAACTTACAAAAGTAAAGCTAGGAACAATTACTTCATCAGTATTCTTAACATTTAGTAATAGAGCACACATTTCTAATGCATCAGTACATGAAGTAGTTAAAAGAGTTTTTTTGAACCCCCATCTTTCTTCAAAAAACAAATGACATTTTTTTGTGTAATTTCCATTACCACTAATATGACCTGAGTATACTGCTTGGTAAAGATAATGAGCTTCTTTTCCTGTTAGATAGGGTTTATTAAAAGGTATCATTCTATTTAAATCTAATTCTAAATTGCTTAAGTGGTAATAATTCGTTTTTATCACTATCGATTATTGATTTAATCATCAATAACCCTTCATTACAAACAACAACAGGAAATGTACCTTTTTTAAATAAAACTTTTCCATTATCCCTATTCTCAATTTTAACATCTTCGATAACCTCTGCTTCTTTTATTGTAACAATGTTATTTGACAAAAATGTTTTTGCTCCATCAAAAGGACTACCTAAAGCATCTATAGTTCGTTTAATTTTTTTTGCAGAATTATTCCAATCAATAAAATAGTCATCTTCATTTCTCCATAAACTGTATGTGGCGTCTTTTTCAATCTGTGGTTTACCGAAAATTATTCTATTATTTAATTTTTCTAAAAAAATATACTCTATTGTATTATTGTAACATTTCGAAATTTCATTAATTGCTTCTTGAATTTTAATTGGGTAATTAATATCAGTTGATGCTTGATAAATAATATCTCCTTTATCAAATTCATCATTTGCAAATATAGCAGTAACTCCAATTCTTTCTTCTCCATTGATCAACATATTTACTAATGGTGAGAAACCTCTATATTTAGGTAAAAGAGAGTCGTGTAAAACTATTAAATCATTTGTGTTAATCAACCAACGCCATGAAATAGCTATGCTTAAATTTTCAGAGGAATAATTTTTGTCTAATGTGTATTTTATATTGTATATTTTACAATGTTCAATTATTTCACTGGAAAAATCATTTTTAATTTTTTTATCAGTACCAATTATTATTATTCCGATTATATCTAAGTATTTTTCTGAAATATAAACAAGAGTATTATACCCTTTTTGAGTCATAAGGTATAAGTCAATTTTGTTCGTTTGTGTCATCTTTTATTATATAAATTGGTCTTTGTTTACCTTCTTCAAAAATTTTACCAATATAAATACCTAATAAACCCATATTGAATGACAACATTCCACCAATAAACCATATAGAAACCATTGTACTTGTCCAACCTTCAACTTTAAAAAAGTTAAACGAATGCCCGATTATTAAATATATACCAAATAACAAAGACGCGATTGTAATAAAAAAACCTATTGTTATTCCAATTCTCAATGGCTTATTAGAATTAGAAAGAATATTATCACTTGCTAATTTGAATAATTTACGAATACTATATGATGAATTTCCCATTTCTCTTGAGGAATGTTGAACATCAACATATGTAAAATTAAATCCCATCCAATTTAAAAAAAGCGGATACATTCTATTTTGTTCTTTAAATCTTTTAAAGGTTTTAATTACAATTCTATTTACAATTGAGAAATTTGCAATAGTTTCATCAGATTTTCTATCAGTAAAATAATCAAAAGTACGATAAAACAATTTAGAAGATAATTTTTTTAAGAATTTATCCTGTCTATTTACACGTCTTGCATAAACTATATCAAACCCTTCATTTATTTTTTTATATAATTTTTCAATTTCTTCAGGTTGGTCTTGTAAATCTCCATCCATCACAACCAAAAAGTTACCTTTACAAAAATCTATTCCAGCTGTTATGGCATAATGTTGACCAAAATTTTTGGAAAAGTTTAAACCACGAACATTACTATTCTTTTTACATAGAATTTTAATAATTTTCCAATCATTCATTGGGCTTGAATCATTTATAAAAATAATTTCATAAGTAATATTTAGTTTATTAAAAGTTTTTATTAATCTTTTATATAATTCCATTAAACTTTTTTCACAACAATAACAGGGAATTACAACAGAAATTTCTGGATTCATTTTAATCATTTATATTACAAAACACCCAACCCCAAAACCACAAATCACTACCTTCTGTCTAACTCCATTATCAGGGTTTATACCTCCAATGCCTTAGCAATTTGAGGTAATCCTGTTTCTTTGGCCAATACCATAGGGTGTAGATCCGATGGTATTTCAACATCTGTACCTTCAATAAAGATTTTACGGATGTCAAAAAGTCTTCTTCAGATTGAGGTTTTATTTCTTTGCCTAGAAGTTCTTTGGCTTTGGAGTTGACATAAGTAGGTATTCCGTTTTCGTTGGTGAGTAGGATACCGATGTTAGCATTATCAAAAATCTTGCTAATTGTGGATTTTTCTTCAATTAGTTTACCTTGACTTTGATATTTTCCCAATTGAGACTTTGCCCACCGGAGTTCTTCCAATTGAGCATGGAAATGTTGGTCGACTTCCGTTTCTATTTCTTTTTTGTTCAGCTTACTATTTTTGCCTTCTTTTCCTATCTCAATTTCAAGGAAAATATTTTGCCATTCTGCGGGAACATCTCTAGATAATTCTGAATCTATTCCTTGAGATTCGTATTCTAAATGTTTTATTAAAATATCTATAGGTTGATAAATCCAACGTTTGTTGGAGCTACCCATAAAGAAATATAATATCGTAATTAATAGAATACTTAAAAGGGTGAAGGGTTATGTATTGATGCTTTGGTTTAACCAGAGGTCTGCTCTTAGTATGACCAATGCAATTGATCTTTGTAACGCGTTATCTATTTCTACCCTCGTAATGAAGTGTTCTTTGTAGTTTTTAGACGATTTATACCGTTGTCTTCTAAATTCTATTTGTTATTGATTCTTGAAGTTCTCTATGAGCTGTTTTATCTAAAATATGATTATCAATGAATGAGTTGTTGATTTAGAAAATAGGGATGCTTTTATCGTTTAAGAAATAAACGGATGCTTGAGTGTATATAAACAACTCAAGTCCTGATGGAAATGTTTAAAGATTATCTTTAATTAAAGTTGAAACCAAAATCTTAGAAAAATCTTTAGAAGAACTGCGATGCAAATGATTTCCATCCGTAAATAAAAATTGGTTACGAATAAGTGTGAAATCATAATAGTTTTTATACCCTTTTAATAAGGTGATTTTTTCGTTGAAGTCAAAATTCAAATCATTTTCAATTTGTAGTATCTTATCATGAATAGGAATTCTAACTAAATAAACTTCACCAAATTGATTTAAATAATTAATTGTTTTTTGTAAATATTGAAATCGAACAGTTGAGAATTTGGTTCTAGGTAAGTGTTCTTGTCTGTAAGTTTCTTCTTTTTTTAATCTTGATGAGTTAGATATTTCACTTTTATTAATTTCCACTTCCAGCCAGCCATCGGTATGAAGTAGCATTTTTGTTTTTTTTAAAAATAAATTGTAAGGTGATTGATCATAATTATAAATAAATTCAAAATTTGGTAATGAATTGACATTATTTATATAGGATAAACACAACTTATTTTCTCGGAATTGATTTATATTATCAGGTTCTTCGCACCAACTAGATATTGCCCAAGGATCTACGGCTAATATATAGATGTTATTTTTGTTTTTTGTATCTAATTTTTTTTTAATACTTTCTAAATAGACAGGACCATAAGGACTATGTCCAACAGTAAAGGCATAATTATAAATATCAATATTTAAACTGTCTCTAAAAATACTCGGGACAATCCCTTGAGCTGCTCTTGATGTACCCAAAATTAGTGAACTTTGCTTTTTTGTCGTAAATCTTAAATAAAATGGATCAGAACGACCATCTATTGTAAATATTAAACAACATGTAATAATGATTGAGGCTAAACAAAATAAAGATGTTTTAAAAATAAAAGTTTTCAAGGTATTAAAATTGAAAGTAAATAAATGTTTGTTCATTTCCTTTAAAAAGGAAGATAGATAATCCAATTCCTAAATAAATACACCATCTTACATATTTAGATAGCAATGTGAAAGGCTCTAAAGAAGTTGTATTTGTTCTATCGTACCATTCTACAGTTAAAAAGATTAGAATAGATAATAAGAACTTCTTTGGTAAAATATGAATTCCAGTCCCTTCTTCAATGATATAAGGTGTTCCAAAATTAGAAAATGTGAAAATTGCTTCTATCATCTCAAAAGCAACTTTAATAGTTTCTGCCCTAAAAAACAACCAAGCAATCACAACCATAAAATAAGTAATCCCCATTTGAAACAACTCTTTCAAGCTCGGAAGTAATCTGTCTTGAGCAACAACATCCATATTACTACGGTTTCTTTTCATTAATAAAAGAGGTATGAAGTAGATAGCGTTCAATGCACCCCAAGCGATGAAAGTCCAATTGGAACCATGCCAAAAACCACTGACTAAGAATATAATAAAAGTATTACGGACTTTCATCCAAGTACCACCTTTACTACCTCCTAAAGGAATGTAAAGATAATCCCGGAACCAAGTTGAAAGTGATATATGCCAACGTCTCCAAAATTCTGCAATGTCTCTAGAAAAATAAGGGAAAGCAAAGTTTTGCATTAAATCAAAGCCAAATAACCTTGCTGTACCAATTGCTATATCTGAATATCCTGAAAAGTCTCCATATATCTGGAAACTAAAGAAAATTGCTCCGAGCAAAAGTGAACTTCCATTGTAATCTTCATAATTATTGAAAACTATGTTGGCATAAAATGCACAGTTGTCAGCAATAACTACTTTTTTGAAAAGTCCCCATAAGATTTGACGCATTCCATCCACTGCTTTATCGTACTCAAAATATCTACTCCTTTGGAATTGAGGAAGGAGGTGAGTAGCTCGCTCAATTGGTCCTGCTACTAATTGAGGGAAGAAACTTACAAAAGCAAAAAAGTCAACAATATTTTCTGTTGGTTCTAATTTTCTTTTGTAAACATCTATGGTGTAGCTTAAGGTTTGAAAAGTATAGAAGCTAATACCAACAGGCAGTACAATATTTAACCTGTCGACATGTATTGTGGTACCAAAAATTGTAAATGCTTCTGCAAAGCTTTCAACAAAGAAATTATAGTATTTGAAAAGCCCTAATAATCCAAGGTTTACAAATAAACTAGCTTTTAAAAGCCATTTTCTTGCTTTTGGATCTACTGTTTTTCCTATTTTTTTGCCTATTGAGAAGTCTATAAAAGAACTAAAAGCAATTAAACTTAAGAAACGCCAATCCCACCAACCATAAAATACATAGCTAGCGATTAATAAAAGAATATTTTGAGCTTTAATATTCTCCTTTGTACAAAACCAATAAAGTATAAAAACTATTGGAAGAAAAATTGCAAACTCAATACTATTAAACAGCATTAAAAAACCAGTTTGAGTAGTTCAAAAAAATTACACCACAAAACACCCAACCCCACAACCAAAACCAACAGCACAAATCACTACCTTCTGTCTATCTCCATTATCAGGATTATACACCTCCAATGCCTTAGCAATTTGAGGTAATCCTGTTTCTTTAGCCAATACCATAGGATGTTGATCTGATGGTATTTCGACATCTGTACCTTCAATAAAGATTTTACGGATATCTAAAAGATCTTCTTCGGATTGAGGTTTTATTCCTTTGCCTAGAAGTTCTTTGGCTTTGGAGTTGACATAAGTAGGTACTCCGTCTTCGTTGGTGAGTAGGATACCGATGTTTGCATTATCAAAAATCTTGCTAATTGTGGATTTTTCTTCAATTGGTTTACCTTGACTTTGATATTTTTCCAATTGAGACTTTGCCCACCGGAGTTCTTCCAATTGAGCATGGAAACGTTGGTTGACTTCCGTTTCTGTTTCTTTTTTGTTAAGCTGACTATTTTTGCCTTCTTTTCCTATCTCAATTTCAAGGAAAATATTTTGCCACTCTGCAGGAACATCTCTAGATAATTCTGAATCTATTCCTTGAGATTCGTATTCTAAATGTTTTATTAAAATATCTATGGGTTGATATATCCAACGTTTGTTGGAGCTACCCATAAAGAAATATAATATCGTAATTAATAGAATACTTAAAAGGGTGATGGGTAATGTATTGATGCTTTGGTTTAACCACAAGTCTACTCTTGGTATAACCAATGCAATTGATCTTTGTAACGCATTATCTATTTCTACCCTCGTAATGAAGTATTCTTTGTAGTTTTCAGACGATTTATACCGTTGTCTTTTAAATCTATTTGTTATGGATTCTGGAAGTTCTCTATGAGCTGTTTTATCTAAAATATGATTGTCTATAGAAGAATTGTTGATCCAGAAAATAGGGGTGCCTTTATCGTTTAAGAAATAAACGGATGCATGAGTAAATTTAAACAACTCAAGTCCTGATGTCTTTACTTCAGCAACGGTCTTTTTGATTTCTTTTGATGCTATTTTAAACTGGAAAGCTGCTGATGAACTTCCGATGGCATTGTAAAGGAATTGTTTTTCCTTTTGTACATCAGTATACATTTTTATTATTGAACCTGTGAGGATAGCAATAATAAAAACGATATATAAAAGTGCTCCACGTACTTGAAGCTTTGAAAAAATGGTATTGAGTTGTGAATTCATCCCTTTGTATTCAAGTTAATTCTTTGCTGTTTTGATAACCTATCCAATCGAACTTCTCTTGGTAATTCTTTTCCATTAATGATATTCTGAATAAGTAATTCTGCAAAGTAGGGACCCAAAGATACACCTTTTGCACCCAAACCATTAAAGATATGAATATTTTTATAATCTTTTGAAGTGCCAATAAATGGTCTTCGATCAAATGTAGCAGGACGAATACCGGACCAATGCTCTAATATTTCAAATTCATCATCAATGTATTCTACTTTTTCTAATAACTGATTCTTTCCTTTTTGAGTGGGAGAGTTCATTTCTTCTACTCTTTCATAAGTAGCTCCTAACTTGCAATTACCTTCATCATCAATAGGAAGTATAAAACCATTTTTATTGATAATATGATTGAATCGAGCATTCTTAAATTTAATCAATAATAACTCTCCTTTTACAGGTCTGAAATCTAATGTAGGGAAGTAAGGGTTGTTTTCCACTTTATTTCCTTCGGCAAAAATGATATGTTTTGCTTTTAAATTTTTATAAGTAAGTTCATCCTCATATTGTAATTGATTGAAATCAAAAGTTTCAATCATCAATTTATTATCTAGTTTGATTTGTTCTTTAAAAGCATCTAGAAAGACAGGGATATCTAAATATCCTGATCTTTGTATTTCCATTCCTCCAAAATCATTAGGAATATATTGCTCATATATCCCCTCTGGATGAAAAGAAGAAATATATGATTCGTATTTCGAATCTGCACTCGCACTTATCCAATCCGTTTGCTTTTCCTGACTATCAAAAGGGAAATAAATATTGATAGGCTTGAAGGAATTTGTAGAATATTTTAAATCGAAATTAGGGTAGAAGTCATCCAATTTATCCCAAAGGATATCGCATAACCATGTCTTCACCATTTTTCGTCCAGTAATAGGGTTATAAAGTCCACCAGCGACCCTCGAAGAGTTTTTCAACGTCCCATCATCAATAATTTTATAGGAATAACCATTATTTTCTATGGTTTCTGCTAAAATTGTCCCTGCAATACCCTGTCCAACGATTAAAAAATCGACCTTCTCTGTCATACTAAAAATCAAATTGTAAATTTGTGGTAAATATAAGCAATCAAAATTTCATTTGTGCTGTATTGTGAACTCAGTTGTCATTGGTCTTGTATACAAAAGTTTAAATTAATAAGAATGGATAATTTTAAAGAATTAAGATGGAGAGAAAGATTTCAAGATTTATCAAAATCATTCAATAAACTAGAGGTAGCATTAAAAAGAGACCATTCAGATGAAATCATTAGAGCTGGAATTATTCAATTTTTTGAAATGACTTTTGAATTGTCATGGAAAACACTGAAAGATTATTTAGAATCGGAAGGGTATGAAGTAAAGTCTCCAAGGGCTACAATACAGCAAGCTTATCAAATTAGTGTTATTAAGGAGGGACATCAATGGATTGATGCTTTGAATAAACGTAATTTAATGGCACATACTTATGATGAAGACCTATCTCTAGAAGCAATTCACCTAATAGAAAAAGAATATATTCTTCTTCTTAGAGACTTAATTAAATTCTTTGAAAATGAACAATAAATTTGGGCTAAGAATAGAAGATATTAATTATATCATTAAAACATTAGAAAAATATGATCACATAACCAAAGCATATATTTTTGGTTCTAGAGCAATGGGGAATTATAAACAGGGTTCTGATATTGATATAGCAATTGTAGGAGAAAAGGTGAATTTTACAGACGTAGCCACTCTACATGCAGCCCTAGAAGATGAATCACCAATGCCTTATTTTTTCGATATTGTAGCGATGAATACATTAAAGAATGAAGACTTAAGGTCACATATTTATACAAAAGGAATAGAGATTTATAAAAAATAGAATATGATACAAATACAAACTTTCACATTTAACCCATTTCAAGAAAATTCGTACTTAATTTGGGATGAAACTAAAGATGCCGTTATTGTAGACCCTGGATGCTATGATGCTTCAGAGCAGGAACAATTAAAATCTTTTATTGAGTCAAATGAATTGAATGTGGTTAAAATTATCAATACCCATTGTCATTTGGATCATGTATTTGGTAATAAATTTTGTCAGGATACATTTGGTGTGAAATTATATATACCAAAAGGAGAAGTAGAAACACTTGCTTCTGGTAAAGATTCATGTGCTAGATATGGTATACCTGGTTTTATAGAATCGTGCGCTGATGAGTTATTAGAAAACGAAGGTACAATTACCTTTGGAGATTCAACTTTGGAGATTTTATATGTACCAGGACACTCACCAGGACATTTAGTTTTTTACTCTAAAGAAGACGATTTTGCATTAGGAGGAGATGTGCTCTTTAAAGGTTCTATTGGTAGAACAGATTTACCTGGAGGAGATCATCAAACACTTTTAGATAATATAGCTAATGTGATGTATCAATTACCTAATCAAACAAGAGTTTATCCTGGTCATGGTCCATTTACAACAATTGGTGATGAGAAAAGGAGTAATCCTTTTGTAAGAGGTTAGTTTTAACCTATGAATTAATTCATGGGTTATAGAAGATATAGATAGAGAAGGAATTTACTGTAAAGTGTTTGTCCGTGATTTATCAAGTCGTATAATTATAATAATTTGAAAAAGCATATACCTAATGCCATCACTTGTGGGAATTTAATTTCAGGGTGTATTGGTATTTCCTTTTGTTTTGAAGGGAATTTAGTGAATGGAGCCTTGATGATCCTTATAGGAGCAGGGTTCGATTTTTTTGATGGATTTGCAGCAAGAATGCTCAAAGTATCCTCTCCAGTGGGTAAAGAATTAGATTCTTTAGCTGATATGGTAACATTTGGAGTGTTGCCTTCTGTCATCATGTATCATTTATTGATGTATACCGATGTACATTTTTATTTACCTTATTTAGCATTCCTTTTAGCCGCTTTTTCTGCCATCAGGTTAGCTAATTTCAATGTAGATGAAAGACAGTCTGATGGTTTTATTGGTGTACCTACACCAGCAACGGCTATCATTATTGGGTCGTTACCTTTAATTATGCAATGGTATCCTCAATATGATGCTTATGTATCGAATGTTTATGTTTTAGTCGGACTGACTCTAGTTTTATCTTATCTAATGAATGCTGAAATTCCTTTGGTCTCACTAAAGTTCAAAAATTTTGGTTGGACAGGAAACGAAGCTAGATATATTTTGATCCTCTCAAGTATTGTTTTATTGGCGATATTTAGAGTAGCAGCATTGCCATTGGTGGTGTTAATGCAAATATTAGTGTCTATCGTATTTCGTTCCAAATCACAGAAATAAAGCCACTAAAACTTGTGAAACCACATAAATTCTAACACGACTGAAGTCGTGTTAGAATACTAAAGCAAAAACCCATGACTTCAGTAGTGAGTAAGAAGAAAAAAAGCATATAATCTTATTTGCATTTATTTACAATTATAACTAACATTGCACAAAGCTTAACATCTCTCAGAACTACTACCTACAAATGCAACTAGTACAACGGAAGCAAACACCATCTCGAAAGTGGGGTGATAAAACCAAAAGTTCTACAACTATTACATTCTCAGAAACTCCTAATTATACCACTCAAGAGTATAAAATATTAGGAGAGTATATCCAAAAACTTATCACTACTCAAAAGGTAGATGAGAATTCTCGTGCTACAATAAATCCAGATTTATATCAAAGTATAATAGAATTAGAGGAATTGATATTGAGTTGTATCTCATATAAAACGACAATATTCTCAGATGAAAAAGCTTTGAAAATCATTCATCAATATGCTAATTTGATATTAAAAATTGGTATTGAGCAACATATTGAATTTCTTCCTTTATTATCATTCCAAAGACTATCACATCGTAATCGAAAAATCTTAAGTTATCTATTTGCTGATAATACAACTCAAACTTTTCAAAGTAATGATGATGTTGAATTTATGTGTTCTATAATTCATGATTTAATAGAAAAAGTTACAAGCAACCCTACAAGAAATAGTAATCATGCTAATTCCTTACAATTTCAAAAATTACAGAATTTTTTATTGGAGGAATTACAATTGAATCCTCAAAAAGTAGAGTATATAAATAAAGTCTATCAGGAAAAATATGATATCAGCTTGTATGAAGCGATAACTCCACTAAGTATGATATATGAGGAAAATATTTTATGGACATTACCTCAAAAACATATCTCAGAACTACGTAGAGTTACTCCTAAAATAGTTGATATCCACCAATATGTATTATCAGCAGATATTAATACGGAAGATTTTGCATCAAGTACTTTTAAACTGGTAGAATTTCAACACGAGTCTAAGACCCCCAAATGGTTCTTAGATTTAGAAATCTGTGCTCTTATTGATACTCAAATCAAAGATCATGTAAAAAAACAAGAATTATTTAGAAATGAATTTGGAGAGGTGGTGATGAATAACCCCACGTTCAATTACACTTATCCACCTTTTTTATCACGTACCTCTATTTCAATTCAGTATACTTTTCCGGAGGTGAAGGAAATATTAAATGATGTTTTAGAGGAAGGAGAGTACGATCAAATTTATCAAACAGCATTTAAGAAGAAAGAAGACTTTATCTACAGTCAACCCCGAACGATTGATTACAATCAATTGGCAGATCAAATATATAAGGAACTAAATAAAGATAGTCTGATAGAATCCTATTATAACTGCCTAAGTTTGTTAGATAAACTACATGAATATCTTCCGTTGGATTGGAAAGGTTTGGAAACTAATTTCATCAATTACTTAGGGTTTGGACGTACATCGATTAGTAATATTTCTTTTGATAAAATAGAAGGGCATCCGCCGAGTATAGAAAAATTAAAACAAGTTTATTACAATCGATATAAAATTGAGCTTTGGCAGTCATTAAATCAAAATCTAGAGAAGTCTAGCTTTGCAATTGCTCATAAATTAGCTTCATCAGAAACGGATGGAAAAGATTTGGATGAAATAAAGATAGCAGAGTTTTTATATGTAGCACTTTCTGATATCAAATGTAGAGTTGAGGAATTAAATAAAATATCATCATCAAGAAAAAAAGGTCAAGTAGACCATAGTTACCCTCAAAAATTAATTCATCTTAAGAACGAATGTATAAGGGACATACAGCAATATATCCTTCAGACCGAATTGAATTATTTTAATTGGGAAAACATATTATTTCATTATCAAAAGTATGGTTCAGATTTCAAAAAAGATCTACATTTCTGTGGTATTTTTAAAGAGGTTCATGAGTTAATACCTGAACATTTGATGCATCAATGGGTGAATGATATAAGTCTTGGTGGAGTTTCAAAGAATTTAATTGAAATAGAAGAGGAAGTTAAGAATAGAGAAATTGGAACTGCAAGAGGTGATATATTTATGTTCAAAACAGATTGTGAACATTTTAATGAGATCCGTTATCGGTATTTAGTAGCGGATGGAGATACTTTAGAGACAATATGCAGTAGATTACGGCTTTCAGTAAAGGATTTACTTGAAGCAAACTCTTGGTCTAATTTAGATCTTAAAACAGGTTATTTTCAAACAGCATTCGGAAAGGAAATACAACTTCAATCGGGGAGCTATATTTATTTACCACAACATTTTACACCTAAGATTGGAGAGCAATTCTATAAACAAACTGTGGAAAGTGATTTACAATGGGAGAGAGTTGAGAAAATAGAAAGTTTTTGGTTGAGTCGACCCATCAAAATCCAAAAAGGGGATAATATATTCGAAAAAGTAAACGAAATATTATCATTTGATAACTTCAGTTTAATATCCATAAATTTTAATCTGGCTATTGAAATAGAAGGAAGAATTTATGCGAATATCAATATTGCTTTTGGATTGAATACCTCAGCTTTGATATCTAAGACAGTAAATGAATCTTTAGAGGTTAATTTAAATGTATCTCCATCAATTAGCCTAGGTTTAGATAATGGTCAAATTAGTACAAAAGCAAAGGGCAGTGCTACAATTCCTATGGATATCTTTAGAGAACTCAATGGTATCTACACTTCTTATGAACATTTCTTTGCCTTTCTACAACGTGCGTATATCATTTTCACTAATAATGAATCATTCTTCGATAACCTCAAAGAGAAAAAAGAACATTTAAAGCAATTGAGAAAAGGTTACATAAGCAAACATAAAGTAGATACTACTTTTGATGTTAATGTAAATAACGAACCTAAAGAAGTTGGCTTTGATGGTCGTTTAACCTCAACAAGAGTCAAATATTATCAAGTAAATGGCATAACAGATAGATCAATTGAAGACTATGATTCGTACTATGCCAAGAATGAGTATTTCAAAAAGTTACATCATAATGCATCAGAAATTGATGAAGAAAGCTATGGAATTTTAGGAAAGCTTAATGTAAAAGGCATAAAAGTTTTAGCGGATTACATCAACATACAAAAGAAAATATCTGGAAATGGGAATTCTGAAAAAGTAAAACTGAGATTAGAAATACCATTAACAAGAGAAATGTATGAAAAGCTTATTGGATTCTCAACCGCTGAATTATATCTCTTCTTTAAAGTATTAAGGGACATAGAAAAATTTGATCTAGTAAAAGCATTTTCTAGTTCAGCCTTACTTCAAGCAATGATTCATCAACTTTTCAAAGATAATAACCTATCAACATTAACAAGTAATGGTGACTCAAAACTTAAGTTCAAAGGACTTCCAGAATTAGCACTGACTGTAACTTTTATAAAAAAACCGGGGAAATTTCTGCTAGAAAATTGGGTAGGATCTTTTGTTGGAGGACTTCAATTAGATTCAAAAAATGACTTCTCAACCAAATCATGGAATAATTTAAGTGGTAATGCACGTAAATTATTTAAGCGACTAAGAGGAATAAATACCGAATCAAAAATAGGGACTGAATTAAAATTATTCGAGTTCCTTGGTGATAATCCTTTCCATCGAATATTAGAAGTATATAAAGGCATCAATTCTAATGAACTGATGGAAATTGACGCTGAAGGAATTGAATTATCAGGAGAGTATAAAACCTACTTTAAAAAGTTGATTAAAAAGATCAAAAGAGAAAATCCCAAAATAAACATAAAACATGGCGATATCCCTACCATCACAGATCTATTAAAATCGTATCAAACAGATCCCTCTTTCCTAAAAATCAAACACCTTTTTCAAGAACGAACTTCAAAAAAATGGAATAGTTTTAAAAACCAGTTTTTCAATAATGAGTATGAACAAACAATCCAAAATTTCTCCACTCATTTAAGAGAGGTTCTAGTAAATTATGCTAATGATCCTAAGGTAAAAAATTACCGATGGGTGGATATTGAGGGGAATATAGAAGGGTTGAATGCTAGACAGTGTAGATATTATTTTGGGGATCTTAGGATGATAATAAGATTTATGAAAACAAATAGTACTTCTCAAAATGATAAAATTTCAAATTTTATGAATCTAATGATCAATAATAAATCAACAATCGATTTTTTTGAATTAGATGTTTTATTCCCATTATTTATTGAATTTAAAGTTTATGAATACTTCGTATATAATTAGATCTTTTTTCCATTTAGTTCTTTTAATTCTTATGGTTAACTGTAAACAAACAAACGAAAAAGAAATATTAGATAAATTAAGAGAAAAATACAGAGGACATTTTTCTTTTAAATTAAATCATAATAAACAACTAACACATGTTTTATTCTGGGATTTAGAAAACTTAAACAAAATCCCAGAAGAAATAGCATCATTTAAATTTATAGAAGGTATACATATAAATAATTGCTCCCTAAAAGAGTTTAATGATGATTTTTTTGAAGCTGAAAATATCAAAGTAATTGATATTTCGGATAATCCTATTGAACAATTAGATGTTTCTTTTGAAGATTACACGTCTTTGATAAGTCTGAATATTAATAATACCAATTTAAAAGAGTTACCAGATGAATTACTTAAAAATAAAGGTTTGGAGGAACTTCGTTTTTTTAATACTAAAATAAATGAGATTCCAGAAGAAATATTCTCAATAGATTCATTAAAGAGATTACACCTTAATTATTCTAAAGATATTCCAATCAAGCTTGATAAGCTCAAAAAGCTAATAATGTTTGGGGGTAAGTTTGATTCTTTATCTAATGTTCAACTATTAAAGAATATGCAAATATTAATTTTTGATGATAGTGACTTTTCTGTAGTTCCTGATACATTAGATAATTTTAATGATATTCTTTTTTTAAGTTTCAGGAATTGTAAAAATTTAAAAACTTTGCCTTCATCTATTTTTAAATCATTAGAAGAGCAACAACTTGATCTTGATCTAGTAGGTTGTGATAATTTTAAATCTCTTCCAAAATCTTTAATTAATTCAAATCAAATAGGATCTATTACATTAGATAGGTGTCCAAATTTTAATTATTTCCCACCGGGAATGTACATCAATTCCATACGTGTAATCGATGCCAATTGGAAAAATCTACCCAAAAACTTCTTTAAAACAGATTGTCATGATTTATGGATTGACGGTCACGAATTTCATAGTATCAATGGAATTAAAAATATGAAAAGCTTAGGCTTTTGTGTGATTATCAATGGTAATATTGAAGTAGTACCAAAAGGAATTATGGAATTACCTGAATTACATCATATTAATTTAGAGAACAATAAGATTAGGAAATATCCTCAATTTGTTCAAAGACAGAAGCAATTTGATATAGCATTGGGAGGGAATCCGATCGAAGAATAAACAAGGATTTTATTCTATCACGACTTCAGTTGTGTTAAGATACGTACTATTTCAAAAAACCATGACTTCAGTCGTGGGTAAGGGGGCAAACAAAAAGCGGATATTGAAGGGGTGATTGAGAGGCTGTGTGAGAATTACTAGGGTAGTATAAAAGAGATTATCTAGAATTTAAAATCTATGAACACTTTATATATAATTAGAACAATTCTTTTAACAGTAATATTATTTATTATGATTAATTGTAATCAAACCGATGAAAAGCAAGTAATTGAAACACTTCATGATAAATATTACGGAAACTTTACTTATAAAACTAATAAAAATAAAAAGGTAGTTAGAGTAAGATTTTGGGAACTTAATGAGTTGAAAAAAATTCCTTATGAAATTAAATACTTTGAAAACCTTGAAGAAATATACATTAATAATTGCTCCCTAAAAGAGTTTAATGATGATTTTTTCGAAGCTAAAAATATTAAAGTTATTGATATTTCGGATAATCCTATTGAACAATTAGATATTTCTTTTGAAGATTACACTTCTTTGATAAGTCTGAATATTAATAATACCAATATAAAAGAATTACCTGATGAATTACTTAATAATAAAAGATTAGAGGATCTACGGTTTTTTAATACTAAAATAAATGAAATACCTGAACAAATATTCTCAATAGATTCGTTAAAGAAATTACACCTTAATTATTGTCAGGATATTCCAATCAAGCTTAATAATTTAAAACATCTAAGAATGTTTGGAGGTACATTTGATTCTTTATCAAATATTCATCTTTTAAAAAATATTAATACAATAGTTTTTGAAGGAAGTACTTTCAAATCTATTCCTAATGATTTTCACAATTTTAAAGAGATATCATATATAAGTTTTAGGAATTGTAAAAACATAAGAAATCTTCCATCAACATTATTTGAAACCCTTGATGAACAACAGCTATATCTTGATTTATTTGGTTGTAAATCCTTGAAATCACTTCCAAAAGTTTTAACCAATTCTAATTCAATTGGAAAAATTATCTTAGATGAATGTCCAAATTTCAATTATTTCCCACCGGGTATGTACATCAATTCTATTCGAGTTATCGATGCCAATTGGAAAAATCTACCTAAAAACTTCTTCAAAACAGATTGCCATAGATTATGGATTGACGGTCACAAATTTCATAGTATCAATGGAATTAAAAATATGAAAAGCTTAGGCTTTTGTGTGATTATCAATGGTAATATTGAAGTAGTACCAAAAGGAATTATGGAATTACCTGAATTACATCATATTAATTTAGAGAACAATAAGATTAGGAAATATCCTCAATTTGTTCAAAGACAGAAACAATTTGATATAGCATTGGGAGGGAATCCAATCGAAGAATAAACAAGGAATTTATTCTATCACGACTTCAGTCGTGTTAGGATACTACCTCAAAAACCCATGACTTCAGTCGTGGGTAAGGGGGTAAACAAATATGAGATTTTAAAGGGTTGAATGCGAGGCTGTCTAGATATTATTTCCACTTTTTATTGAATTTAAAATTTATGAATACTTTGTATTTAATTAAAATAGGAGCGACATTATTAATATTTATAACAATGATTTCATGTCAAACATTAACTGAATCAGAAGCAAAAACTATATTAAAGAATAATTATAATAATGTTGATTTTGTTTACAATAATGATAATTCACATATTATTGAAATTTATTTCTCAAATTCTATTATAGATAAAATTCCTGATGAAATAAAAGCTTTCAAATATTTAAAAAAAATTGAGTTTGAAAAAACAAAACTAAAAGAATTGAATTTTGATAATATAGTTAATGAAAATTTAGAATCAATTATAATTTATAACGCTCCTTTGAAGCTAATTCCATCAAGTATCAATAGATTCAAAAATTTAAAGAAATTAGTTTTTAAGGGTACAAATGTAAGCAAACTTCCGATTGAAATTTTTGATTTAAAATATTTACAAACTTTAAATTTCAGTAAAACTAAAGTTATACGTATTCCAATCGAAGTTTTTAGATTAAAGACACTTTCACAACTATATGTAAACCAACATAATGACATACCAAAAGAGATTACTGAATTACATAATCTAAAAGCATTTGGAGGTTCATTTAATAATTTCAATAATTTTAAATATTTAAGTGGTCTTAAATATTTATCATTTAATGATTGTTTATCAAACAATATTCCAACCTATATTGGGGATTTCGATAGTTTAACCAATCTGAATTTTATTAATTGTAATATAAGAAGTTTTCCTGATCAGTTATTTCGAAACATTCCAGAACAGCAGCTATATCTTAATTTGCATGGCTGTGACTCTTTAAAATCACTTCCAAAAGTTTTAACCAATTCTAATTCAATTGGAAAAATCATCTTAGATGAATGTCCAAATTTTAATTATTTCCCCCCAGGCATGTACATCAATTCTATACAAGTTATAGATGCCAATTGGAAAAATCTACCTAAAAACTTCTTTAAAACAGATTGTCATGATTTATGGATTGACGGTCACGAATTTCATAGTATCAATGGAATTAAAAATATGAAAAGCTTAGGCTTTTGTGTGATTATCAATGGTAATATTGAAGTAGTACCAAAAGGAATTATGGAATTACCTGAATTACATCATATTAATTTAGAGAACAATAAGATTAGGAAATATCCTCAATTTGTTCGGGGGCAAAAACAATTTGATATAGCATTGGGTGGGAATCCGATCGAAGAATAAACAAGGATTTTATTCTATCACGACTTTAGTCGTGTAAGGATACAACCATCAGAAAACCAGGACTTCAGTCGTGGGTAAGGAGACGAAAAATTACTCTTCACTTTTCATCAATGCGTTTCCTTTATTCTTACTAAAGATCTGATATCTTTTGTATCCATACATAAATTCTTCCATGCCTACTTTCAATATTGTAAGTGTTGGAATAGCGAATACCATTCCGACAACACCACCTAAAGCTGAACCGATAAAAACTGCAAGGAAGATTGCAAGAGGGTGGACTTTGACACTTCGAGAGAAAATGATAGGCTGAACAGCAATATTGTCAACTACTTGTACAATCCCGAAGACGGTAAGAATTTTGGCACCCAAGAAAATATAATCAGATACCTCTACTAACGAGGAATCTGTTAACACACCTACCATCATGCCAAATGTAAATCCTAAGAATGGGCCCAAGTAGGGTATTAAGTTAGCAACAGCAGCAAATACTGCAATTGTGATAGCGTATTCTACATCTGCTATTTTTAAACCAATAGTGGCAATAGAAAAGATACTTAACATTTGTAAGAATAAACCCAATAAGTAACTAGATAAAAGTTTCTCAGTTTTAATTAATGCAGAAATAGAAACTTCAAAATATTTATTCGGAATTAAAGTAATAATTTGACGTCTGAATAGAGTAGGGTCGTTTAAGAAAAAGAAGGTAATAAAAAGTACCGCCATTATACCTACAAAGAAGTTACCTGTTAATGAGATAAGTCCATTGATAACATTTTTAATACTATCACTTTTTACTAAACTATTTGCATTGTCTAACACTTGAGTAAGCAGAAACCCTTCCTCTGCCTCTGGAGTAACATACTCTCTTATCAGGTTTTCAAAACCAATAATAGGTCCTTCTATAACTGATACAAGTTCTGTTGGATTTTTTTCTGATAAAACGCTTATCTGACTTTTAATCAAAGGATAGAATAAAAAGACAAACAAACTGATAATGGAGAATAATAGAATGAATGAACAAATTACTGCAACAGGTCTGGGAAATCGGTATCCTACAAAATGAATATTAGAGAGATAATTTGTAGGCGTTTGTAATATAGATGATATAATCAGTGATATCACTAAATAGGCTAATACATCTTGAAGCTGTACCGAAAGCCAAGATAAAATGAAGATACCAAGACCGATTAATATTAAATTAGTAAACGATCTAAAATATTTCGCAACAGCGGCAACTTCTTTTAAGGATGACTTATTGTTTTCTGACACTAATTAAAAAATTTAGATAGAATGGGATAAGTTTGAAGAATGAATTTACATCATTTATATAAATATAGAAAGGCTCCCGCTTAAATAAAAACAGGAGCCTTACTAATTAAAGATTTTTGACTAGTACGATAAATCGTTGTCTAAAGGTTCGCTTTTGTATTTTTTATCGTAGTTATTTTCCTCGAAGTCATAATCAGACAAAAGATCATTTTTGACCTTATCTACACATTCTCCAAGGGCATCAACGAATTTGTCAAAGTCTTCCTTGTATAAGAAAATCTTATGTTTTTCAAATACAGGTTGATCATCTTTAAAACGTTTTTTACTTTCTGTAATAGTTAAGTAATAATCGTTTGAACGCGTTGCCTTAACATCGAAAAAGTAAGTGCGTTTGCCAGCACGAACTTTTCTTGAAAAGATTTCTTCTCTTCTCTCTTCCACAATCCTAATCTTTTAGTTACAATTACTTTGTAATTTTTATATATCATTTAAAATATCCAAGGCTTTTTAGAAAAAAATGCATTTTTTTTACACTTTATTTTCAAATTTCAAGATTACATGAATTTTGTCGTATATTGTATTTCTGTTTAAAATTCATATACCCAGTATGACAAACAAATTTTTATTTTTTTTACTAACTGTCCTTCATTTTGGTGTGCTCTCTAATGCACAGAATATTACAAAAATTGGTTATTCACAAATAGGAAAAGCCTCTTATTATCCAGATGATAGAGATGGTAAAATTACAGCAGGAGGTTATAAATATGATAAAAATGCCTTAGCAGGAGCCCACAAATATTTTCCTTTTGGAAGTATAGTAAAGGTGAGGAATATTGATAATGGCAAAACTGTTCTACTAAAAATTATTGATCGCCCTTATACAAATCAAAGAATTCTTGATGTTACATTAAAAGCGGCTCAAAAATTGGATATCATTGGTTTGACAGATGCTCATGTGGAAGTTACTTTGATGGATACACCTGAGACTTTACGCAAAAAGAAAGAAGCATCACAGAAACAGTTAAATCAAAAAGACACGACTGTAGATATTAATGTTAACCTTTTCACGAAAACAGGAACGTATTATTTAAATGGTAATCAATATACACAGCAAGGCTTTGGTGTAATGTTTAAATCATTCTCCACAATAAATGAAGCTATTCAGCAATCAGAATTATTAAAATCAGCCTACAATTTTGAAGATATTCTTATTCAAACAGGTTGGAAGAATGGAGAAAAAGAATTTAGAGTCTTAGTAGGTGAATTTTCATCTAAAGAAGAGGCTCAATTATTATATCAAATGATCCATCATATTTCAATTACCGCTGATATTAAAAAACTTTTCAATTAGACAAATGAACAAAAAAAAAATATTACTGCTTATACTCGTTTTTGTATCGTCAATAATTTACGCACAGAAGAAAGTAGGTGATACGAAACAAGGTCAGGCTTCCTATTACGCTAATAAATTTCATGGTAAAAAAACAGCCAATGGAGAGCGTTTTAATATGTATGGATATACATGTGCACATAGAGAATTGCCTTTTGATACATATTTAAAGGTGACCAACCTAAAAAATAATAAGTGGGTGGTTGTACGTGTTAACGATAGAGGTCCTTTTAAAGCACACCGAATTATCGATTTGTCTAAAGCTTCTGCTGCAAAAATTGATATGGTAAAAGATGGTATTGGTAATGTCAAAATTGAAGTACTTTATATAAATGGCCAAGGCACTAAGGTGAAAATTGGTACAAGTGGTGGGGGTGATGATACAATTACTCATCATGATCATATAAAAGAGAAAACTCCAAAAGAAAAACCAAATAGACAAACATCTACAGCAAATAAAGGTGATTTTGCTCCTCCAGGTACTTATAGTATATGGGGTACACCCAAAGTACTTAAAAATGGTTATGGAGTTCAAATGGCTTCTTATTCTGATGTAAAAAAAGCTATTAGTGCAGGAAAAAAGGCAAATAAAAAAGGTTTATCTACCATCTTTATTCAGTCTGGGTGGAGTAATAGTAAACATGTCTACCGCCTTATATATGGTGATCTTTCAGAAAATGATGCAAGAAAGGTTACTTCTAAAGTAAGATCTAAAGGATATAAGGGAGCTTTCGTTAAGAAACATATTTAACTTAATAAGAAGTTAGAAGAAAGTTGATACTTGAAACTTAATTTCATTATATTAGTTAGATCCACTTCATATAAATGAAAGTTTAATTAAAAATCACTTAGGAACTATGCAGGAGATTTCATTTGATACTATAAGACAATACGGTAATATAGAACTATTGGCCAAGCAGATGGTTGAAGGTTTTATCACTGGTCTCCATAAATCTCCTTATCATGGTTTTTCTGTAGAGTTTGCGGAACATAATTTATATAATCCTGGTGAAAGTACACGACATATTGATTGGAAGGTCTATGCACGTACGGATAAATTATTTACAAAAAGGTACGAAGAAGAAACAAATTTAAGAGCAATGATCATTTTAGATCGCTCTCCTTCGATGTACTATCCTGATAAAACCTATGATAAGATGGCTTTTAGTACAATGGCCGCTGCATCACTAGGTTATATGTTACAAAGACAAAGAGATGCTGTTGGATTGTGTACTTTCTCTGATGATATTGAAGAGATAACTCAGGTAAAGTCTACTAAAACGCACTTACATCAAATCTTTTTGAAATTGCAACAGATGTTGGAAAAACCTCCTCCTCAAAAAGAGACTCATATTGCTAAAGTTTTACATCAAGTAGCAGAGACCATACATAAACGTTCTCTCGTAATTATATTTAGTGATATGATGGGGCAGATGGGGAATCAAGAAGAGATTTTTGCTGCCTTACAACATCTAAAACACAATAATCATGAGGTAGTCTTATTTCATGTAGCAGACCATGAAACAGAACTTCAATTGGATTTCCCTGAAAAACCTATGGTCTTTGTTGATGTGGAAACAGGTCAAAAAGAAAAACTTCGTCCTTCTCAAATTAGAGAAAACTATAACAAGAAGATTTCTGAAATTTATCATGACCTCAATGTGAAATGTGGGCAATACAAAATTGATTATATCGAGGTTGATTCAAAAAAAGAATTAGATCAAGTGATATTACCATTTTTGATTAAGAGAAGTAGAATGAAATAGTTGATCATTTTTTATAAAATAACAAAGGAGGTTGCTTCATTTTTAAATGATTCAACCTCCTTTATTTTATGATAAGGATTAAATTTAATTAATCTCCTTTTTTATCATTTTAAATGGAATAATTACCATTTAGTATTTCTCATGTCGCCAGAAGTTAAAAATTCTGAGTGCATATTAAATACTTTATCCAAAGCTTGAGGTGTTTGTGGATGTCCAGAAGTGACCATTAAGTAATCTCTTAATGTTTCTTTGTAATCAGGGTGAACACAATTCTCAATAATTGCTTCAGCACGTTGACGTGGTGATTTACCTCTTAAATCTGCAACACCTTGTTCTGTAATAATTACTTTTACAGAGTGTTCAGAGTGATCCTCATGAGAAACCATTGGTACAATTGCACTAATACTACCACCTTTTGCTACTGAAGGACAAGTAAATATTGATAAGAAAGAGTTACGAGTAAAGTCACCCGATCCACCAATACCGTTCATCATTTTAGTACCTAAAACGTGTGTACTGTTGATATTACCAAAGATATCAGCCTCAATAGCAGTATTAATTGTAATTAAACCTAGTTGTCTAACAATTTCAGGGTTATTTGAAATCTCTTGAGGACGTAAAACTAATTTATCTTTAAAGAAATCAAAGTTTCCGTAAATATCGTTTTTAAGAACTTCAGGAGATACTGTTAACGAACATCCAGAAGCAAAAGTGATATCACCATTTTTCATTAGTTCAACAACCGCATCTTGAATTACCTCGGTATACATTTTAAAAGGAGGGATACCTGGGTTTTTACCCAATGAACCTAACACTGCGTTTGCAATATTACCAACTCCAGATTGTATAGGTAAAAATTCAGAAGGAATTGTTCCTTTTTTCAATTCACCAGCAAGGAAATCTGCTACATTATCACCAATTTTTTGAGTTACCTCATCAACAGGAGCAAAACCACCAACTTCATCAGGAGCATTAGTTTCTACAATACCCATAATTTTTGAAGGATCAATTCTAAGTACCGGATCACCAATTCTAGCATCAGGAGAGTAAACAGGAATAGATTTTCTGTAAGGAGGGTCTAATGGTTGGTAGATATCGTGAAGCCCTTTGATAAATTTAGGGTGATTACTATTTAATTCAATAATCACTTTTTTAGCCAATTTAGCAGCTGTCGGTGAAATACCAACTCCTGAAGTAAGAACAACTTCACCATTCGGAGTAATATCTGCAGCTTCAATAATGGCTACATCAATAGCACCAAAGAAACCATATCTCATTTCTTGTGCTAATCCAGATAAGTGCATATCGAAATATTCCACATGACCATTATTGATAGCACCTCTCATATCTTTATTTGATTGATATGGAGTACGGAATTTAACTGCGTTAGCTCTTGCTAGTTCACCATCTAATGAATCACCAGTAGAGGCACCCGTAATCATACCAATTTTAAATTCTCTACCTGCTTCTTGTTCTTTTTTTGCTTTATCAGCAATTGCTTTTGATACAACTTTTGGAGAACCTGCAGGAGTAAATCCACTGAATGCTACTGTTGCACCATGGAAAATATGTGACGCCGCTTCTTCTGGAGTTAAAACTTTAAATGGCATATCTTATGATTTTTTAGTAATAATTTTTTATTCAATTTCTGAACTAAATCAGTTCAGATTCTATTTTTATTATTCATAACAAAAGAAAAGGAATACTAAAAATTGTATTGTCTTACCTTTGTTGATGTAAAGATATTGGAATGAAAAACTAAAAATGGTGACATTGAAATAATCCTAAATGGTGATTATTGTAAGCTATTATTAAACATTTAATGATTTTTATTAAGGTCTGTCATAAACATTGATCGAAATAACGATTATCATCGTATTTCTATTTTCTTTTTCCTTTAAAAATGATGTAAATTGCGCACTTTATAAAGAATAAGAAATTCATATTTATATAGATGGCAAAGCAGAAACCGACCGTACCAAAGGGTACTAGAGATTTTGGTCCAGAACAAATGGCCAAAAGAACATATATTTTAGATACTATTAAAGAAGTATATAAAAAATACGGTTTTCAAAATTTAGAAACTCCTACCATGGAAAATCTATCAGTTTTAACTGGTAAATATGGTGATGAGGGTGATCAACTATTGTTTAAGGTGGTCAATTCAGGAGATTTTTTAAAAAAGGTAAAAGGAGAGGATCTTGAAAAAGGTGCTAAGCACGTATTACCTAAAATCTCTGAAAAAGGCTTGAGATATGATTTAACGGTTCCTTTTGCAAGATATGTTGTAATGAACCATGGTAATCTTTCTTTCCCTTTTAAACGTTATCAAGTTCAGCCAGTATGGAGAGCAGATCGACCTCAAAGAGGAAGATATAGAGAGTTTTATCAATGTGATGCCGATGTAATAGGAACAGAATCTTTATTATGTGAAGCTGAAATATTAGCCATGATGGGAGAGGCTTTAACTAATTTGAAAGTTACTGATCATACCATCAAATTAAACAATAGAAAAGTTTTAACTGGTATTGCAGAGGCTATTGGAGAGAATGGTAAAGAATCTGAATTGTGTGTTGCCATTGATAAATTAGATAAAATTGGTGTTGAAAAAGTAAACCTTGAGCTAACAGAGCAAAGAGGGTTTACCCAAGAAGCTGTTGATCAATTGGCTCCAATTTATGATATGAGTGGTTCTACACAAGAAAGAATTGCCAAAATGAAGGAGTTTTTAGCCTCTTCAGAAATTGGTCTTAAAGGTCTTGAAGAATTAGAAGAAGTTTTCAATTACACTTCAAAGTTAGGTGTAAATACAGATAAAGTAGAATTTGATGTTACTCTTGCTAGAGGTCTTTCTTATTATACTGGAGCTATCTTCGAAGTAAAGGTAAATAATGTAAATATGGGGTCAATCTCAGGAGGAGGTCGTTATGATAACCTTACAGGAGTATTTGGTCTACAAGGAATGTCAGGAGTAGGTTTCTCATTTGGTGTAGATAGAATTTATGATGTATTAGAAGAATTAAATCTATATCCAGATTCAGCTGTTGAAACTACAAAAGTAATGTTAACCAACTTTGACAATGCTGGTAGAGATTACTCATTACCACTTCTTCAGCAACTTAGAAATGCAGGAATTAGTGCCGAACTATATCCTGATAACGCGAAAATGAAAAAGCAAATGAACTTTGCTAACCGCAAAAATATCCAATATGTTGTTCTTGCTTGGGAAGATGAAATGTCTCAAGGGAAATATTCTTTGAAGAATATGGAAACTGGAGAACAGGAGATGTTGAGTGGGGAAGAGATTGTAGAGAAGCTGTCCTAATTTGAGTTAGGAATTAGGAGTTAGGAGTTGATTTTAATGTCTTGGTACTTTTTATTAATATCTTCTTAATCTCATTTCCATCATTATAAAGGCTTATATATTGTTTTTCATCAATATATAAGCCTTTTTTTAATAAAATTAGCCAATAAATAGTTTCATTAGCTTCTTTTAAAGATATCATCAATTTATGTTTAAAATCACTACGACTTTCAGCATATTTTGATTCTGCAATATTTGCACCTATAGATGTTCCTGACCGTAATATTTGTTTTGATAAAACGAATTCTTTTTTTTCGTTTTGTAAAAACTGACAAAGTTTGATTATTCTTGAAGCGAAGTCAATAGATTTGTTTTGTAGCATATATATTAATGAATCGTTAAAATTTCAATATCTACAAAATCATATTAAACTCCTAATTTCTAACTACTAACTGCTAACTGCTAACTTTTAATAATACGGTTTTACCTATTAGTTATTAGTTTTTTTGCTTCCTGCACAACCTTCCCGCAAAGTTCTACCATTGCCCAAACATCTCCAGGTTCAGCCATCTCAACAGTTTGATGTAAATATCTCATCGGAATAGAAAGGGCACCTGCGATTGCACCGTTTTCAGGCATCCTTTGTATGTTGGCTGTATCAGTGCCTCCAAAAGGAAGGACTTCGGCTTGATTTGAGATATTATTCTCATTAGCTACATTTTCTAGGAGTTCAACCATTCTACGGTCACAAATTGTACCACCGTCGAAGTGTTTGATACCTACACCTTTTCCCATTTGGGTAACATAATTTTCAGGTGATAAACCAGGAATATCGTTAGCAACAGTAACATCAAGAGCAATTCCAAAATCAGGTGATACGCCATGTCCTGCTACTTGAGCACCTCTTAAACCAACCTCTTCTTGTACAGTAAAAACACCATAAACATCACAGTCTATTGTTTCTGCATTAAGTGATTTCATTACTTCTACAAGAGCATATACACAAACTCTATCGTCTAAAGATTTACCATTGATAAGGTTACCGACCATTTCTAAGTTTTGATGTCTTGTAATTGAATCACCAACTTTTACATACTTAGAAACCTCTTCTTTTGAAAGACCACAATCTATAAAGTACTCTTCATTTGTAATGACTTTCTGACGTTCAGCAGGTGTCATAGAATGAATAGGTTTACAACCCATTACACCTAATAAATCTTTTTTACCATGAACTAGAACACGCATAGAAGTTAGAGTTTTAGGGTCAAATCCTCCAAGAGTTTGGAATCTGATGTATCCATTATCATCAATATGTTTTACCATAAATCCGATTTCATCCATATGAGCTGCGAACATGAATTTTTTGGCATTTTCGCTTTTTGATCTTTTGATTGTGATCAAATTTCCCATATTATCAGTGTAATATTCATCTACATAGGATTTTAACTCATTAATGATTAATTCTCTAACTTGCTTTTCGAAACCTGGAGCACCTGGAGTCTCGCTAATTGATTTTAATAGGTTCCAATCGATTTTTTCGATACTCATGATAATGTTTCTTTAATCTTCCTTTACTAATATATTTTCTGATACCATTGAAGAGATGATTTTTTTATCTCTACCATCAATCTTTATTTCTAATGACTGATCGAATTCAATTTTTTCGGTGATCGTTAATTTAGAACCAATCCCGATACCCATTTTGTCAAGGTATTGCAATAAAGAACTATTAGAGTCTTTTACAGCTACTACAATGGTATTTTTATTTTCATTGATATTGGCTAATTTCTTGGCCTCTAAAACATCAAACTCACCATTTTTATTTGGTATTGGGTCGCCATGTGGGTCATGTTGTGGGAAACCTAGAAACTCATCCAATCTTTCAATCATTAATTTAGATTTGATGTGCTCCAATTGTTCAGCCACTTCATGTACTTCATCCCAGTTAAAATTTAATTTCTCCAACAAAAAGACTTCCCATAATCTATGTTTTCTAATAATCAATAAAGCCTCTTTGTTACCTTCAGCAGTAAGTGTTGTTCCTTTATATTTCTGATAATTGATAAAGCCTTTTGTATTTAACTTTTTAATCATATCAGTAACTGATGCTGGTTTTGTGTTTAAAGCATCTGCAATTGCATTTGTACTAACAGGGGATTCTTTGGTGGAAAGATGGTAAATCGTTTTTAAATAATTTTCTTCTGAATGACTTAACATGATCTTTAACTGAGGTTATTTGTGAGGTGCAATTTATAAGGTTTGTATCACTTTTAACAATTTTTCCTCTTCAGATTGCCATAATGGGTCAATTTGTTTCGAACTATTTCTATAACCCGTATAGGAGTTGACTTGGTTTATCAGGTTTACAACATCAACTTTATTAAAATCACAATAAATCCCAGCGTTTACAGGTGATGTAATTTTTGTCCAAAGTTTATTTTGATGAATGATCATAGGGATTTTTAAGGCCAAACATTCATACATTTTAGTTGGAATACAATTTTCAGTGCTTGGGTTTTGTGGGTATGGAAGGCAAACAAAATCAGCTTCAAGCATTTTATTGATAACTACATCATGGGGAACAAAGTTCTCATTTCCGATAACCGTGACATTCTCTAACTCTTGATTTAATTGAGCAAGATTATTTATGATCTCGTCTTCATATGCTTTTCCAATAATAGTAAAATGAAAACGATCAATATGCAAATGATTTATTTGGTGAACAAAAGTAATAAATTGCTTGATGCCAAATATTTTAGTTAAACTTCCGCACATCACAAAATGGGTGATATCAGGATTGTTTTTTCTAAAGGATATTTCACCTGCATATTTATTTTCTAATATTGTAGTTTTTGAGGATGGGAGTGATTTTTCTTTAATGTATGTTTGTTCAGCACTAAATATGTGATCCAAATATCTGTAAGAGATCTTTTCAAGCAGATAAGCTGAAATTGATAAAAATATTGAATTTATTTTTTTATGATAACCTTGTTTCCTGAAATTTAGTGGATAGTTTTCAAGAATATCATAAATGATTTTACAATTGATATTTTTGAATTTATACAGCAAGATACTTGGAAGTAATTCAATACTATGAACTATTATCATATCAGCTTTTATATCCTTCAAAAAAGAAAAAAAGTGATAGTTCGCTTTGTAACGATCTATCACTTTTTGATTTTCAGTAAATATAGGGCAGAAGGTAATATTTCCTTCTTCAGCTACATTATGATCAGTAGCAGTACCTATAATATATATTTTAGATGAAGGTAATTTCGCCAAGGATTTGCCAATTTTTTTGTAAACTCTAGAATCGTTTACAGGTTTTAATACAGATCCTAAAACTATCTTCATTTTAACTCATTATTGGTGATAAAAACTTCATAGTATCAACATTATCGGCATACGTATCTACAGATGGGAATTGTGCTTGTCCAAAATCTTCTGTCCCCGCTAACCATTGTTGATCTGCAACAACTACTTGAATCTTATCTTGATGTGCTCCTAATTTATCTTTGAGGTCTGATCCATTCTCGTAGGTTTCATAATACAACACAGAAATAGGAGAGACCAATTCGTTACTTTCTGTAAGAATTAAACCTCCATTATCTAAGTGAGGTACTTTATTTACTAAATAAATAGATTTATTATAATCGTAATTATTAGCAAATTTATGATTGATTATTGTAGACTTTGCTCTCTCTTCTAATGCCGCCATTAGTAATGTGAAATCATAGTCTTTCGGTGCGTATATTTTTGAAATATTTCGACATCCTAAACCATAATACAAGAATACATCATCCGCTAATTTAGCTAATACTTCTTTTGTTTCATCTCCTCTAATGACTGCTACCGAAGAACGATTGTGTCTAATAATATGAGGGAATTTATTGAAATATTTCTCAAAATAACGAGTACTGTTATCTGATCCTGTTGCAATTACTTTATCTATACCTTGAGCAGGAGCTTCAAGTAACGATATCTTCTCTTTGAATCTAGGTTCAATCTCAATAAGCCAATCTAATAAGATTTTCATTAAGAATGTATCTTGAGAGCTTAACTTCCCTTGTAAATGATTACCAGAAATTAATACACAAAGAGCATCATGAAATCCAACAGCAGGAATATTTCCAGCCATTACGACTAAAATATTATTTGATGAAGAATCATTCGACTTATCATAGCTTTCGACCCATGATGTTAACACTTCACGGTCTAGCATTTTTTCTATTCCTTTAAGAGCATTATTTACAGTAGATTCATCAAACCAACCGTTATCATCATTTGCTCTTCTAGAAAGCATGTTAGAAGTTTCTTCGTCTAGTGTTTTTAATTTTTCACCAAGTGCCACGAAGGCATCAATTCTTTCTTGCAGCTTCATCTTTTCCTATTAATTCTAAAAACAGTGCAAAACAAAGTTAATTAGAAAAAGTAAACAAATATTCAGTCTTAAAAATCCATTAAAGCAAAGGAAATTATGTTTGCACCCATTTGAAGTGCCTGAAGTCTTAATTCTTCAGGGTCTTTATGGATACTTTGATCCTCCCAACCATTTCCAAGATCAGATTCGTAACTATAATAACAAACTAGTCTACCTTGATATAATATACCAAAACCTTGTGCAGGTTTACCATCATGTTCATGTATTTTAGGAAGTCCATTTTGGAATTCAAAAACTTGATGATAGATAGGATGTGAAAAGGGGAGTTCTACAAAATCTAATTCAGGAAAAACCTTTTTCATTTCTAGGCGAATGAATTTATCCAAACCAAAATTATCATCAATATGTAAAAAACCACCACTAATTAAATAGTTACGAAGGTTTTCAGCATCACTATCAGAAAATACAACATTCCCGTGTCCAGTAAGGTACACATAAGAATAATTAAATAATTCTGGACTACTGATTTCTACAATTTCATCATCTGGATCTATATTACTCCCAATATTATCATTACAAAAGTCAGCTAAATTTGGTAGAGCTGTTTTGTTTGCGTACCAATCACCACCACCGCTATATTTTACTTTCGCAATTTTTAGCGAGTAGGTATTTTTGGTTAATTGTGCCCAACTAGGCAATGTACAAATGAAGAATAAAAGAGTCAGTAATTTTCTCATTGATATTAATTTGATGATAACAATTGAAATTAAGGTAAATCATTAAGAAGACCAATTGATTTTAAATAAATGTTTTCATATTCATCAATTGAACTGCAACTATTCCAGCTGTTTCTGTTCTTAATCTTTCTTTCCCTAAACTTACCCAGTCGAAACCTGCCTCTTTAGCTCTATTTGCTTCTTTTTCAGAAAACCCTCCTTCAGGTCCCACTAATACCATAATATCACCTTCCTTTTTAATTTTAGAGAACAAGTATTCTGTAGTTTGTGTGGGAACGTAAGCAATAAACTTTTGGTCCATAGTTGTACTAAGAACATCATTGAAATTCTTTAAAAGATGAAGTGACGGTAAGTGAAATTTTCTAGATTGTTTCATTGCAGAAATTGCAATACGTTCTATTCTTTCCAATTTGATATTTTTCCTTTCAGAATTTTCTGAAAAGAAAAAACTGATACTTTCTACACCAATTTCAATAGCTTTTTCTATAAAAAACTCTGTTCGGTCCATATTTTTAGTAGGGGCAATACCAATGTGTAATCCTTTCCCTGCTTTAGGCATTTCTTCCTGATTATCAATACGAACTTTGCATTTTTTTGGATTCGCATCAATAATAGAAGCCATGTATCTAAAACCTTTTCCATCCATTAAATACAGCTGATCGCTATTTTTCATTCTAAGCACACGGACAATATGTTTAGAATCTTCGCTGTTTAACACAACCTCTACATCACTTTCACGTATTTCACTATGGTAAAAGAGTCTCATTTTTATTTTATCTGATGGATTAAATCTACTATTAGAGCAAAAATAAGCCTAATAATGATTTATTTTCCATTAATTTCGGTAAAAGATGAATATTTCTTTTGTTTGTAATGTCGATTTTGTATTTTTGCAAGCCAAATCAGATTAAGGTGAAGAAGAAAAAACCATATAGTATAGGAATTGCTGGGCTGAAGAATGGTAAGCACCAGTTTGAATTGGAGTTATCTCGCGAGCTTTTAGATTTATTTGAATCTGAATTGATGGAAAATATATCAGGAAGCGCGATATTGCACCTTGCTAAAAGTGAAACAGCTATTGAAGTAGAAGTGGAGCTTGCAGCAAAAATAATGTTATTCAGTGATAGATCACTTAGAGAATATGAGGAAACAATGAGTTCTTCTCAAAGTATATTCTTTAAATATTCAGATCACTACGAAATGTTAGAAGATGATTTAATTAAAATACCATTTAATGAAGCATCTCTAGACTTTTCACAGATCATATATGATCAGATAGCATTATCTTTACCAACTAAGAGACTTCATCCAGATGAAGTTGAAGAAGAAGATCTGTTTTATACAACAGAAAGTGAAGGAGAAATGTTGGAAGAAGATGACAATGAGGTTACAGAAGAGAAATCGACTGACCCTCGTTGGGATATTTTGAAAAAACTCAAATGATATAATAAAATTTAACAATGGCACATCCTAAATCGAGAATCTCGAAAGCGAGTAGAGGTAAGCGTCGTACGCACCTTAAAATGGATAAACCTACAATCTCTTTTTGCCAAACTACTGGTGAAGCACATGTAAGACACCGTGCTTTCTGGTCGGAAGGTAAAATGTATTATCGTGGCCAAGTGGTGATCGATAATTCATCAGATGTAGAAGAAGCAGCTGAATAGTTTAAACTGTTCAGAATCAAGCCAATTCCTAAAAAGGGATTGGCTTTTTTTTATGTTTTATATAGAAATTGCTAGAGATGTTTATCTTTGCATGTTGGAATCGGGTAGAAAGAACATTCTATTCAAAAATTATTATAGAAATACCTATTAGATTATGGCAATAAAAGCAGCAATTAAAGGAGTTGGAGGATACGTTCCAGATTATGTACTTACCAATGCAGAATTGGAGACGATGGTTGATACCAATAATGAATGGATATTAGAAAGAACAGGTATTTCTGAAAGGCGTATATTAAAAGGAGAAAAGGGTAGCTCTTACCTTGGTGCTCGTGCAGTAGAAAATCTTCTTGAAAAAACGAATACTAAAGCAGAAGATATTGATTTAATTATTTGTGCCACTGTTACAGCAGATATGCACTTCCCAGCAAATGCCAATCTTATCGCTCACGATGTGGGAGCTAAGAATTCATTTGGTTATGATGTTAATGCTGCATGTTCTGGGTTTGTTTATGCATTAGGTACAGGTGCTCAATTTATTGAGACCGGAAAATATAAAAAAGTAATTATAGTTGGAGCAGATAAAATGTCTAGTATCGTAGATTATACAGATAGAACCACTTGTGTTTTATTTGGTGATGGTGCTGGAGCTGTTCTATTAGAACCAACAGAAGAAGAAGAAGGTGTAATGGACTTTGTATTAAAGTCTGATGGTTCAGGTGCTCCACACTTACATATGAAAGGTGGTGGATCATTATATCCTCCTTCACATCAAACAGTTGATGATAAAATGCACTATATCTTCCAAGAAGGAATGCACGTATTTAAACATGCGGTAGTTTCTATGGCAGATGTTTCTGCAGAAATCATGGAAAGAAACAATCTTACTTCTAATGATATTGCCTATTTAGTTCCTCATCAAGCAAATAAACGTATCATTGATGCTACTGCTAGAAGAATGGGAGTGGGTGATGAAAAAGTAATGATGAATATTCATAGATATGGTAATACCACTGCCGCTACTATTCCTTTATGCTTAATGGATTATGAAAATAAGTTAAATAAAGGTGATAATCTTGTATTTGCTGCCTTTGGTGGTGGATTTACATGGGGTGCGGCTTATATCAAGTGGGCATACTAACTAAATATTTGTATTTTTGCATTTGGTCTAAAAATTGATAATTAGACCATAGCATTTTTGTTAAAAGTCAATAGAGTTAATATAAATGGCAACTACAGCTGATTTTAAAAACGGTTTATGTATTGAATACAATAACGATGTATTTCAAATTATTGAATTTCAACATGTAAAACCTGGTAAAGGACCTGCTTTTGTACGTACAAAATTAAAATCTGTTCGTACAGGGAAAGTAATTGATAATACTTTCTCATCAGGACATAAAGTGACTACAGCTCGTATCGAAAGAAGAGAGCACCAATACTCTTACCAAGATGACATGGGTTTCCATTTTATGGATACTAGTACTTGGGAAGAAGTAACATTACCTAGTGATCAAGTTCCGAATAACGACTTATTAAAAGACGGAATGAATGCTGATATATTATTCCACGTTGAAGCGGATGATGAGGTAATTGGCTGTGAATTAACTCAATTTGTTGAAATGGAGGTGATTTACACAGAGCCAGGCATCAAGGGTGATACTGCAACGAATACACTAAAACCTGCAAAAGTTGAAACTAATGCACAAATTATGGTTCCGTTGTTTGTTGATACTGGAGATGTTATCAAAGTGAACACACAAGAACGTTCTTACGTAGAGCGTGTTAAAAAATAATTTTAGTATTTAATCTTATACAAAATATAACTTTAAATTGAGTTCTCCGGAATAAGGTTTAGAGTTCACACACTATCACATTATGAAAGCACCAGAGGTAAAAGATCTGATTAGCTTTATTGCAAACTCAGGTTTGCAAGAAGTAAATGTAGAAACTGCAGAAATCAAACTTCACGTTAAACGTAATCCTGAAGCAGTTGCTGCTCCAGTAGCTGCACCAGTTTTAGCTTCAGCACCAGTAGCACCACTTGCTGCTCCTGCAACAGCTGAACTACCTGCATCTCAACCAGCAGCGCCTGCAGTTGAAGCACCTTCAGCTCCTGAAGCTCCTGCAGCAGATACTTCCAATTACATCGAAATTAAATCACCGATGATTGGTACATTCTATACTGCACCAAACCCTGATTCTGATACATTTGTAAATGTTGGAGAAACAGTAAAGAAAGGTGATGTAGTTTGTATCATCGAAGCGATGAAATTATTTAACGAAATTGAATCTGAAGTATCAGGTACAATCGTTAAAGTATTAGTAGACAACATGTCTCCAGTTGAGTACGATCAGCCTTTATATTTAGTAGATCCAGCTTAATCATTCTACTAGAATGATAAAAGCATATAATTAAATCACTTCTTACTAAAAATAAGAGCATCGTGTTCAAAAAAATACTAATCGCAAATAGAGGCGAAATTGCTTTGCGTGTTATCCGTACTTGTTCAGAGATGGGTATCAAGACAGTAGCAGTGTACTCTACAGCTGATAAGGAAAGCTTGCACGTGAAATTTGCTGACGAGGCAGTTTGTATCGGTCCAGCAGCAAGTACTGATTCTTATCTAAATATTCCTAACATTCTTGCGGCAGCAGAAATTACTAATTGTGATGCTATACATCCTGGTTATGGTTTCTTGTCTGAGAATGCTAATTTTTCTCGTATCTGTGAAGAAAATAACATCAAATTTATTGGTGCTTCTTCAGATATGATTGATTCAATGGGTGATAAGGCAACTGCTAAAGCTACTATGAAAGAAGCTGGCGTTCCTACAATCCCAGGTTCTGAAGGTTTGTTAGACTCTGTTGAGCAAGGTCTAAAAATCGCTGAAAAAATCAAGTATCCTGTTATCTTGAAAGCTACTGCAGGTGGTGGAGGTAGAGGTATGCGTATTGTTAATTCACCAGACGAATTCCAAAAAGCTTGGGATTCAGCTCGCCAAGAGTCTGCTGCAGCATTTGGTAATGACGGTATGTATCTTGAAAAATTCGTTGAAGAACCTCGTCACGTTGAAATTCAGATTATAGGTGATAGCTATGGAAATGCTTGTCACTTATCTGAAAGAGATTGTTCAATCCAACGTCGTCACCAAAAGTTAACTGAGGAAGCTCCATCTCCTGCCTTATCTAAAGAGTTAAGAGAGAGAATGGGTACAGCTGCCATTGCTGGTGCTGAAAAAATTAAATACGAAGGTGCAGGTACAGTAGAATTTCTAGTGGACAAGCACGGTGATTTCTATTTCATGGAAATGAACACTCGTATTCAAGTAGAGCACCCAGTAACTGAACAAGTAACTGGTTTTGACTTGATCAAAGAACAAATTAAAGTAGCTGCGGGTGATAAGATTTCTGGAAAGAATTATGCACCTCAAGCACATTCAATCGAATGTCGTATCAATGCCGAGGATCCTGAATTTGATTTCAGACCAAGTCCTGGTAAGATCACTACTTTACATATTCCTGGCGGTCCAGGTGTTCGTGTAGATACTCACGTATATACAGGTTACGCTATTCCTCCAAATTATGATTCTATGATCGCAAAATTGATTGTTACTGCTGAAACTAGAGCAGAGGCAATCAAAAGAATGAAAAGAGCTTTGAATGAATTCGTTATCGAAGGAATCAAAACTACTATTCCTTTCCACTTGCGTTTAATGGATAATGATGTTTTCCAATCAGGAAACTTCACCACTAAATTTATGGAAGAACACACTTACGAAACACTGTAAGTTTTTCAATAAATATATAAAAGCCTGTTTCATTTTAGTATGAAACAGGCTTTTTTTTTATTTATGATGAGAAATAGGAGTAGATCTATCTTCAAAATCATTTCATCAATAAAATATATGGATAGTTTAGCGACTGTAGTTTATGATCAAAACATAACCATATTTGAATAAAAAGGTTGTCCAATACTTAAATCAGACAACCTTTCTATATTATATATTTTAGAGGTGGATTTACTCAACTCTTAACCAAGTTTGCGTTCTATAAACAAAACCGATATAGCCTCTAACTTGTAATTTATCTCCTTCTACCCAAACTTTACATGAATAGGTTTTACCATTTTCCGGTTTTAAAACCTCACCATCTATCCATTGATCACCATTCTTAATCATATCCCATATAATTTGCATACCAATAACCTTTTGATTCTTTTTATCTCCAGGACACTTTTCACAAATTGTATCTTCATCATCTTGAAGTAGTTTAATGATTTTACCTGACATGGTATCATTTTGGTCTTTATATATTTCTACATAAGCTTTGGCCTCGCCAGTTTCATCATCAATCGTTTTCCATACACCAAATACAGAAGATTCTTGAGCATAAATAGATGTTGATAGAATCAACCCCATTAAAAATAAAAAGATAGTTTTCATAATATTCACTCTATTCAATTATAATTTCTTTCCCAGAATAAAAATCAAGTATTTTCACAGAGAAAATAAATTGATATTTTGACCTATTTAATTCCGCTCTTGCAATATTTAAATTATTTTCTGCAACAACGTAGTCTGTAGTATTCGCAGCACCAGAATCAAATCTTTTATTTACAGATCTAAACTGTTCTTCTAACGATTCAACTGATTTTTTATTTGAAATATAAGTTTTTTGAGCAGATAATGCATTAATGTATGCTTGCTCAATATTAATCCTTAGTGTATTTAATTCCTGTTCTAATTGAACTTCATTTTTCTTAATTGCCAACTTTGCCTTATTTACCGTGGTCTTAGTGGTCCTTCTACTATAGATTGGAATATTCATTTGTACAGAAGCAACTTGACTAAAATAATCTTCAAATTGTCTCATCAATGAATTATCAGTAGGATCATTTCGATTGATATAATTAGAAGAGTAACCCGTACTTATATTACCATTTAAATTTATTGTAGGGTAGTAGTCTCCTTTAGCAATTTTCTTCTGATATTCTGAAGCATTGATGTTTAGTTCTGCTGCTTTTATTTCAGGCATAATGTTTCTAGCCTCATCAAAAACTTCATTTGATGGGATAAACTGAAGTAATGTATCTGGCTCACTAAATTCTGGAATATCTATTTCAAAAGGCGTATTGAAATCCAATTGCATAGATTGCTTCAAAGTCAACATAGCTATATTATAAGCATTTTCAGCTTCAGTAAGTTGACGTTCTGCATCTGCATTCTGAGATAATAAATCTAAAAGTTCAGATAATGGAGAAGAACCTGCATCCACTAACCTTTTAGTTCTATCTACTTGATTTTTTAAATTGGTGGCTCTTTTTTCAGAAATACCAACGTTCTCATATTTAAATATTACATCTAAATAATTTTCTGTTACTTGAAGCGTAATATCATTCTCCATCTTTTTCTTACTGTATTGAGAACTGGAGATATTAACCTTAGATTGTTTAATAGTGTTGTTAATTCTGAAACCATCAAATAGTGGCACACCGACTTGTGCTCCAAATTGACCATTATTTGAAATTTGATTTATTAATACGTTGGTATTAGGATCGGGGTTTAAACCTCTATTAAAACTATGATTATAAAAACCTGAAACGTTGGGAGCACGCTGAGCACGAGCTTGTTTTAGATCTTCTTTTCTCTCATACAAATCAAAAGTTTGTAGTTTTACAGAGAGGTTATTTTCAATGGCGTATGTGACACATTTTGGATAATCCCATTTACTATCTTGTGCAAATAATGAAGTGGAAGTTATCGATGTTATTAAAAAAAAGAGGAGTTTGTTTCTTGTCATGGTTATATAAATGCGGTAGCATTAAAAAGTAATAAAGGTTAATTTAATAAAGATTTTTAACCTAAACTATTTAGTCATCTACATTTGGTAAAAATGTAACATCTTGCACCCATTTTAAACTTTCTAAATACTGTAAAGTAATGTTTCTAGGTGCAGAATCCATTTCAATAAACTGACACGCAGTTTGATGTTTTCCTTTTCTTGATACCGTCATTTCTGCAATATTAACGTCTTCTTGAGCCAAGAGATTCGATATAAATGAAATTGATCCTTTACGATCTTCTGCGGTAACAATTAGCGTAGGGGAGTTTGCACTAAAATTAGAAGAATAACCATTTACTTGACGAATAGAAATTATTCCACCACCTTTTGAGACTCCTACAATTTCAAGCTTTACATCACCTTTTTGTAAAATTAATTTAATCGTATTTGGATGATGTGCAGAGGCATTACCAACAGGTTTGAACTCATATTCTAACGCTTTTTCTTCAGCAATTTCAAATGCTTTTTTTATATTTTCATCTTCAGTAGACATTCCCATTAAGCCTGAGAGAATAGCTTTATCAGAACCGTGACCCTCATATGTTCTCGCAAAAGAATTATAAAAAACTATTTCTGCGTGATCTGGTGTTCCACCTATCATTTTATGACCAACACGGCCAATTCTTACTACGCCAGCTGTATGTGAACTAGATGGTCCGATCATAATTGGACCTATCATATCAAAGATGCTTGATTTTTCTGCCATTTGTATTTATGTGTTATTAGTATGTGTTGTAATTCTTAATAATAGAAGTGTACTGCTTTAAGAAAAATAGTGAACTGGATTTGTATTATTTTCTGTTGGTTGTATTCTCAAACTATCAAAATTATTATTCAAATAATCAATTAGTAGGTCTATTGTAAATTGTTCGCTTTCATAATGACCAATGTCAGCAATCATAATTTTATCTTCAGCATCGAAAAATTCATGATATTTAAAATCTCCCGTTATATAAATGTCAGCGCCAACGCCCTTAGCATTTCCAAGTAAAAAACTACCTGCCCCTCCACAAACGGCTACTTTTTTAATCAAAGGCTGAATAATTTTAGTATGGCGTATAGCACCAACTTTAAAGGTGTCTTTTAATTTTTGAAGAAATACATTTGCATCAATTCCTTCACTATAAGTACCATACATTCCTGATCCAACTTCTTTATTTACATTTTCAAGTTTAGTCACATGATAAGCAACCTCTTCATAAGGATGAGCAGCATGTAATGCATTGATGATATTTGATTTTAAATGAACAGGAAATTGTACTTCAATTTTAGTTTCAGTGACACTTTCTACTTTATTTACTGTTCCAATTGATGGAGTAGCTTTGTCATTAGGTAAAAATGATCCTTTTCCCTCAGATGAAAAACTGCAGTTAGAATAGTTACCAATCTGTCCCGCACCAGCAGTACCAATACTATCTAATACTTTCTGAGTATCTGATGAAGGAACAAAGGTGGTTAATTTATATAAAGTTTCTTTTTTAGGTGATAGTATTTTTAAGTTTTCAAGTTCTAATAACTCACAAATTTTAGCACTAACTCCATTATTCATATTGTCTAAGTTGGTATGAATAGCATAAATAGCAATATCATTTTTGATCGCATTTATAACTGTCCTTTCAACATAATTTTTACCATTCAGTTTCTTTAAGCCACCAAAAATAACCGGATGATGCACAACTACAAGATTACATTCTTTTTCAATGGCTTCTTGTATGATCACTTCAGTACAATCTAATGCTACTAATATGCCTTTTACCTCTTCATTACCACTTCCAGTTAATAAACCAGAGTTATCATATGATTCTTGATAAACAGGAGGAGCTAAAACCTCTAAACTTTTTACTATTTCTTTAACTTTCATTCTACAAATTTAAACAGGAGATCTAAAACTTCATACCTTTAATTTGATCTGTGTAATCAACTATATCACTATCAAAAACTTAGATTTTAATCAAAATTAATGCTCATTAAAATAATCTCAATGAGCATTAATAGTATCAAATATAATACGAATTTATGGCTATGCTTTCAATTTTTTATTGAAAGTTAAAACAGGACGTATTGCATGATTAGCTACTTCTTCTGCGATACTACCTAAGAGTAAATGTTGTATACCGGTTCTACCATGAGTAGTAAGAGTAATCATATCAGCATCAATAAATTGAGCGAATCCTCTTATTCCTTCTTCTTCTGAAAAATCATTAAAACTATGTACTTCATAATTTGAGAAACCATACTTCGTTGCAAATTCTTCTAATTGTTGAATAGAGTAGGGTGTTGCTTCAAAATTACTAGGCGTGATCACTTTTACAAAATGTAATTTTGAATCATATAATTGTTGAAATAATTTTAATGTGGCAATCGCTCCATCATTTACTTTATGAAAATCAGAAGCAAATACTATACTTTTAGGAGCAAAATCTTTATCCTGTTTCTTTACAGTTAATACAGGTACCTTAGATAAACGTATTATTTTTTCTGTATTAGAACCAACTAATAGTTCATCTAAACCATTAATTCCTTGAGAACCTATCACAATTAAATCAGTTTCTTCTTTACTAACAAAGTCAGCTAGGTGTCTTTGTAGAGAATCAAATTCAATATGCTTTTCTATTTTGATGTTAGGATAAGTATCGATGATCTTTTTGATTTTATCATCTACTACTTTGGATAATTTATTTGTGTAATGACTATAAATCTCAGGGTCTTCCATACCTACATCACCGGCACCAAAGACACTAAGGCTATCATAATGATTAATTGTTGGCACATCAATTACATGCAACAATGATAAACTAGCGTTATTTTTTTCTGCTATTTGAACAGCGATTTCTAAAGCATTACTTGCTTCTACCGAAAAATCAGTAGGGACTAAAATATTTTTGATTTCCATGATTCTATGTGTTTTTGTTTTACAAAACTAATATAATTGATTATTCAATAATATTTGTTGATGCAAGTCAGTAAAGTGTTAATTATACGTTAATTATTATTGTTTTAAATCATCAAAAATGCGAATCAATATATCAATTGCTGCATCTGAGTGACTACCAGTAACTTTAGTATAATTGACTGTGTTACCCAATTCATTCAAAACGGTATATAAACTATCTGAGGTAGATATAGGTAATATTTCATCATTAATTGAATGATATAATTCTATAGGATACTCGAATTTGATAGGTTGGATTGAATTGTCAGCAAGGAAATTATTTATAGTATTCTCTTTCTTTTTAATTGAGTTTAAAAATGTAGACGTAAAAAGTTGATCTACTTCATTCGTTAATTGACTGTTGGCTTGTGATATTGTATTCGATCCATCTAAGATAGATGTTATTCTATTATCATAAGGTGAATTGAAATAATAAGAATAAGGGAGTTCTAAACTATAATTTTCATTATATGAATATACAATTAGAGATAGGAAAGAGGGGGCATCATAAGTATCTTGATCTATAATTTCACTCATGACATTATTTAAGAAATACCCTCCAGCACCAGCATAAAGTTTTGAAATAGTAAACTCGGAAGTATTTTTTTGTTCAAATGATTCAGCAATACTAAAAGTAGAATGTCCTCCTTGAGAATATCCAGCTAATATTAAATCATCATTAAAATCTACTTGTTTTTGATTTAAGAACTGAATACATGCCAACATAAAATCAATACTTGATGTGGCAGTAATTTCTTTAATAAAATAATTTTGAGGAGAAAGTGAAGTAGTATTAAAACCAATTAAGTCGGGTGTCATTATGATATATCCTAATGCAGCACCTAATTCATAAGTGGGTAGAATATTTACACTTGGAGCATTTGAGTGGGCTAATATTGTTCCTCTACTTAGCAAGATGGAAGATAGAGACTGATCTGTTTTAGGAATTGATATTACACCAGATGCATTAATAATGTTTCCATTAATATCCCTTGTAGTATATTCTATACTATAGCTTTCAATGTCAAATTCTATAAGATCTGAAAGGTTTTCAAAACCTCCGATAGTAGAAATTAATTTAAGTTCTGATGTAGAATAGTTACTTTTTGTTGTACTGTTAACTAACTGTCCACTTTGATTTAATTGTTTTGAAGACGGATCATTTTCTGAGCAAGAATAAAGAAGAGTGATTAAACAAAGTACAATTGTTTTAATTAGAAAGTAATGATTGTAATGAGATTTCATATAATAGGGGTTGTTTTAACTTTAGTCTATTTAACAAAGACTTTTAGTTTTATTTAAATTAGTAAAACAACCCCAATTATCAAGTGTGATTCTATAAAAAATTAACTCTTTAAAGCTTCTTCGTGTAATTTTTTACTATTTGAAGATCTTCTATTATAATTCTTTTTAAGAACTGGGTAGGATAAAACGGAAAGTAAAATTATCCCAGCTCCAAAATAAAAACCTGATGACATTTGCTCTTTCTCACCAAAAAAGATGAGTGCTAATATAATGCCATAGATGGGTTCTAAATTCACTGTCAAATTTACCTGGAAAGCACTTAAGTTTTTTTGTATTTCTACACATACAGCGTAGGCAGCTGTAGTACAAACTAAAGATAAGATCAATAAGTAAATTATATCTTGATTAGAAGGAATAGTAAGCCATGTTTCCCCTGTGGATAGAAAAGGTAGCAAGATAAACGAGGTTATGGCGCCACCGATCATTTCGTAATAAGTAATTTTGAGTGATGAAATTCTTTTTACGAATTTCCCGTTCAAAACACTAAATGTAGAGGCTACAAAGGCTGCTCCTAGAGATAATGATAAACCTAATGCATGATCAAACTCAAATTGAAAGATTATATATAATCCTACAATTACAAATAACCCTAAGATTACCTCATAAGGTTTAATACTCGTTCTATTAAATATTGGCTCTAAAAATGAAGTAAATAAAGCCGTTGTAGCAATACCTGCAAGACATACACTTACTTTAGATACTTTTGCGGATGTGAAAAATAATATCCAGTGTAATGCTACTAATCCACCAGTACCTAAGAGTTTTAATATATCTTTTTTAGGAAGATGGGTATCCCATTTTTTTATCTTCATAAATACACCCATAGAAAGTGCTGCAATTAATGTTCTGTAAAACACTAACTGAAATGAGTCAAGCTCAATGAGGACACCGAGGATTGCAGTAAATCCCCAGATAAACACAATGATGTGTAACTTGAATTGGTCGTTGAACATCTTGGAAGTTTAAAAGTATGTGGATGCAAAAATAAAAAAAAGAGTCTAACTATTAACTAGCTAGACTCTTCTTTTGTTCTTTATCTTGTTAATTACTTAGGTACCTTAAAATAAAGGTAAATAGTAATAAAGAAGAATAGAATATTAGGAAGCCAAGCTGCTAGGAAAGGACTTAATGTTTCAGCTTCAGCAATTGCCCTACTCATCAATACCATTAATAAATATACAAATGCTAAAACAAATCCCATCGCAATCTTAAAGCCCGATCCATGTCTTGATTTAACAGATGATACACATACACCCATTATTGTTAAGATAAGAATCGCAAACGGGTAAGCATATCTTTCTTGGAGTGCATTTTCATAAACTCCCAAATTACCAACACCTCTGTCTTTCTCTGCATCAATAAATTCAGATAATTCCGTATTGGTTAATGTTTCGTGTAAAGCATATTTACTCTCAAAGTATTTAGGATCTAAGTTTAATTTCATGGTTAAACTATTTCCTTTATTGTAACTCTGAGTGCCATCATTATTGAAATGATACTTCTCATATCTATCAAAAGTCCATTCTTCCTTAGTAGAATCCCACTGAATTCGGTTGGCCATTACTTTATCAACTAATTTGTTTCCATCAAAAGTTTCTAGAGTAGGGCGGTAACCACGCTTAATTCTATTATTATAAGTTTCTACATATAAATAAGATGAATCACTTACTTTATAGTGTATATCTCTTTCGTTGAAATAATAAGGGCTTTTTAAATATTTAATTTCAAAAGCAACCCTAGTTTTTGAAGCAATTGGTACAGCATAACCGATTAAGGTAAAAATTACTAAACCAACAACTACAGCACCAGCAACATAAGGAGCTAAGAACCTTTGGTAACTGACACCATTAGATAATATAGAGATTACCTCCGTATGAGAAGCTAATCTTGCTGTCATAAATACAACAGCGATAAATATAGAAAGGGGACTAAGTGTATTCACCCAATGTATAAAGAGATTGATATAATACTCTTTAAAAATGTAACCAAACTGTAACCCATGTTTTAAGAAATCATCTTGTTTTTCGGTATAATCTACCACACATACGATGATATTTAATAACAGAACTACAAAAATAAATGTCTTAAAAAACTTTTTGAGAATATACTTATCCAGAAGTTTCATATTGCCTGTTGTATCTATTTTATATGAAAAAAGCCTTTATGCTTATGATATACAAAAAACGAATTACTATTCTAATTTTCCAACGTTATAAGGGTTTTGATAGGGATATAATAGTACTTTTAACGTTGTTTCACACCCTTTCTTAATATTTGTATTATTCTAGGGTTAAGTAAAAAACAATAATCCTTTTTTAGCGGGATGAAGATAATCATTATTCCTAAAATTTAGACAGCCTATTTTAATAAAATAAGAATATCATGATAATTTTAAGAGAAAAAAAGCCCTTCAAGATTACCTTGAAGGGCTTTAGTATATCTAAACGCTTAATTATTCAACGATGTCGATTTTTAAGCTGTTAGTTTTACCTGATTTAGATAATGGTAAAGCTGCGATGTTTACGTAGCGATCACCTTTAGCTAAGAAACCTTTTTGAACCAAGATATCTTCAGCGGCTTTGAAAGTCTCTGTAGAAGATTCTTTTGGTAATAAATGGAATGCTTTAACACCCCAAACAAGGTTTAATGTAGCAGCTAACTTCTTATCAGAAGAGAAGATGAAGATATTAGTATCAGGACGGTGTCTAGAGATACGTGAAGCAGTAAATCCAGATTGAGTAAGTCCGATGATACAACTTGCATCTAAATCTTTTGAGATTGCAGCAGCAGATTGAGCTAATAGGTTACCCGCATAGCTATCTTTTGATGGATCGAAGTCATAAGTTTTGTTGTAGATGTCAGTAGTTTGACGCTCTACAGCAGATAAAATACGTACCATTGCTTGAACAGTTTCTACAGGGTAATCACCAGCAGCTGATTCAGCTGAAAGCATTACCGCGTCAGCACCATCAGTTACAGCGTTAGCAACGTCATTTACTTCTGCACGAGTAGGACGAGGGTTAGTGATCATAGACTCCATCATTTGAGTAGCAACGATAACTGGCTTACCAGCTTTGTTACACTTACGGATGATTTCTTTTTGGATCATTGGTACATCCTCGAATTTAATTTCAACACCAAGGTCACCACGAGCTACCATTACAGCATCAGTAACTTTAAGGATTTCATCAAAGTTAGTGATTGCTTCAGGACGTTCGATTTTAGCAACGATCTTAGCATCAGAACCTTTAGATTTGATGATATCTTTTACAGTCATGATATCTTGAGGAGTTCTTACGAAAGAAAGAGCTACCCAGTTTACACCTGCTTCAAGACCAAAATCTAAATCTCTTTTATCTTTAGCTGTAAGTGAACCTTCTGAAATGTTTGTATCAGGTAAGTTCATACCTTTACGTGATTTTAATTTACCACCATGTACAACTTCAGCAATAATTTCACTACCTTTTACTTCAATAACACGTACACACAAGTTACCATCATCAATCATGATGTTGTCACCAGCTTTAACGTCTTTTACAATGTTAGTGTAAGTTGTAGATACTTTATCTTTAGTACCAACAACAGGAGTATTAGTGATGATGATTTGCTCACCTTCTACAATCTCAACTGCACCGCCTTCTACTTCACCAATACGGATTTTTGGTCCTTGTAAATCTTGAAGAATCGCTGTGTTATGACCGAATTTTGAATTATATTCACCTACCCAGTCAATTACCTGCTGGTGAGCTTCGTGAACGTCGTGAGAAAAGTTTAAACGGAAAACGTCTGCTCCAGCATGGATTAACTCAAGAATTTTTTGTTTATCTCTTGTTGCTGGTCCGATTGTCGCGACGATCTTAGTCTTGTTGATTGCGATACTCATAATCTTAATTAACGAATATATAAATTTGAAATGATCGAGTGATTAAAAATTAATAACTCTGTTTTATTTAAAACTGATTTAATTTCTCACTCTATTTTTGAAACACATGCGAATTTATTAGATTCCACATTATAGAACAAGAAATATTAAATCATCTTATATTAACAAATGCAATTATCGATAGAAAATTGGCTTTTGAAGCGAAAAAGTATGCTAAAAAAGACAATAGCAATACTCATTGATCCCGATAAGTGGTCAAATGAAGTATTTTTTTTCTTAAAAAATGGGAATAAAAATCATCTACCTGATATTTTTTTAGTCGGAGGCAGCTTATTATCAACTAATCATCTAGAACAAACTGTTAAAGATATTAAATCACTTGGAAAGCCTGTTGTATTATTCCCTGGAAACTCAATGCAAGTCACTAAAGAGGCCGATGCAATTTTATTTATGTCATTGATATCAGGAAGGAACCCAGAATTCTTAATTGGACAACAAGTACACGCCGCACATCATGTTAAAGAATCTAATTTAGAGGCAATTCCTTTAGGTTATGTATTGATCGATACTGGGGTTCCCACTTCAGTACAATACATGAGTAACACTCAACCTATCCCTTACAGTAAAGATGACATCGCAATTAGCACTGTAATGGCTGGAGAATTACTAGGCATGAGAGCATTTTATTTAGAAGGTGGGAGTGGTGCGAGTAGAACAGTTTCTAATAGTATGGTAAAAGGTGTGAGTAGCAAAACAAATTCATTATTATTTGTAGGAGGTGGAATACGAACCAAAGAAGAAGTTCTTGAGAAATTTGATGCAGGAGCCGATATTGTTGTGATAGGTTCTGCATTTGAAAAAAATGAAGACCTATTGGCCGAATTATATGAATTGAAAAGCACTAATTAATAATAACAAGTTAGTATATAAAAAAAGAGGTTATCTCAATATGGATGAGATAACCTCTTTTTTATTTTATCTAAGACTGATTGTTATTATTTGGCCCACCACCTGGATTGTACCTTTTTTTATAACCAGAATTATTTGATTTATTTTTTGAGAAATTCTTATTGCCTCCTCCTTTATAATTCTTGTTCTTATTAAAACTTCTTTTTTGACCACTTTTCTTAGTCACTGGACGATATTCTGGACCATTCCCAATAAAGTTAGGATTTTGTGGTTTTTCAATATCCATTCCAATCAATTGCTCAATACGCGAAAATGAGTTTTGCTCTTTATAATTCTCATTGATGAATGTAATCGCTTCACCTTCTCTAGATGCTCGAGCAGTTCTACCAATTCTGTGTACGTAATCTTCAGGATCTTTTGGAACATCAAAATTGATTACTAATTCTACGGTATCAATATCAATACCCCTTGAAATAATATCTGTACCTACTAATATTTTGGTTTGTTGTCCCTTAAATCTTAAAAGTACATCTTCACGTTCCTTTTGATCTAAATCAGAACTAATCCCTTCAGCGTTTAATTTTCGCTTTTTAAGGAGTTGAGTTACTTCATTTACTTTCTGTTTCGTACTAGTAAAAATAATAACACTTTCATATTCTTTTAGTGTCATTAAATAATCTACCATTGAGCCTTTTTGCTGATCATAAAGTAAAAAGGCTTTTTGAGTAACATTTTTCGAAGTCTTTGATATAGCAATATTTATTTCCAAAGGATTTTTTAATAATTCTTTGGCTAAAGTTCTAATTTTTGGAGGCATTGTCGCAGAGAAAAAGATATTCTGTCTCTGTTTAGGTAAATGCGAAGCAATTTGTAAAATATCTTCATGAAAGCCCATGTCTAACATTCTATCTGCTTCATCTAAGATGAGGTTTTTAACCTTACTTACATTTGCTCCAATATTTAAATGAGAAAGAAGCTTTCCTGGAGTAGCTACAATGATATCAACTCCTTGTTTTAATGCATTTCTCTGATTGGAAAATGAGGAAGAATCTCCACCATAAACTGCTATTGATGTAACAGGAGTAAAGTAACTTAACCCTTGTATTTGATAATCAATTTGAAGTGCTAGTTCTCTTGTGGGAACAATAATTACTGTATGCGTATCTGTACCATCATAATCTGAGGTATGGATTTGATGCATTATAGGTAATAGAAAAGCTGCTGTTTTACCTGTACCTGTTTGTGCACAAGCAATTAAATCTTTGTTGTCAAGTATAGCAGGTATAGCTTGTTCTTGAATAGGAGTAGGTTCATTGAAATTCATTGAATAAATCCCATCCAAAAGATCATCGTTTAGATCAAAATTATCGAAAGTCACGTTATTGATTTTAATTATTTTTTTGTTTGTAAGCATCAACGGCCTTTCTTACAGAGCCATTTTCTTTTAAAAGAGTTTGTGCGGTAGTTTCATCAACATTAATTTCTTCCATTACCATTTTTTGAGCTCTTTTTTCTAATTTAAAATTGGTCAATTGCATATCAACCATTTTATTTCCTTTTACTTTCCCTAATTGTATCATCACTGAAGTTGATATCATATTAAGACAAAGCTTTTGAGCCGTACCTGCTTTCATTCTGGTACTTCCAGTCACGAATTCAGGGCCAACTATTATTTCAACAGGGAATTGAGCAACGTCTGCCATTTTAGAATTTGGATTACAAACGATACATCCAGTGAGAATACCATTTTCGTTTGCTTTTTCCATTCCCCCAATAACATAAGGCGTTCTTCCTGAAGCAGCGATACCAATTAAGCAATCGTTGCTATTTATATTATATTCTTGTAAATCTTTCCAAGCCTGATGAGCATCATCTTCTGCATGCTCTACAGCTTTTCTAATTGCAGTATCACCGCCAGCGATAAGTCCAATGACTACATCAAAAGGAACACCAAAAGTAGGAGGACATTCTGATGCATCTACAATACCTAGACGTCCACTTGTTCCAGCACCTATATAAAATAATCGACCGCCCAGTTTCATTTTAGCAACAATGGCATTCACCAATTGCTCAATCTGAGGGATCGATTTATTAATTGCTTGAGGTACGGATTGATCTTCTTTATTCATTGAAAGTAACAAATCTGTTACTTCCATTTTCTCTAGATCATTATAATTTGATGATGATTCTGTGATCATTATTTTCTAAAATCTAATTCTTTTGATACTATTTGATAAAGAATAAAAAATAGTATTATCAATGTACTTATAAAGATATAGAAAAAAGATCAACTATTTTAGATCTGAGACATAATGTCTTCAATACGTTCTATTGCAGGGGTAATATTTTTCATCAAATTATTCAATAACTGAATTGTATTTGATTTATTATCATTTATTACTCCAAAGATGAAACTTTTCGATTGGTTCTTATTTGAAAACTGCAATGATTGAACAAGATGATCACCAGTCTTTTTGATCTTAACTTGATGTTCACCTTTGTGTAATAGACTTTCAAGTCTTAAAATTCTCTCATTTCCGCCAACAAGAAGAGAATCCATCATATTTAAAAGTTCTTGTTCATCAGTATTATTATTGATGGCAATTACAAAAATATTTAGATCGTCATTTACACTTTCTATATATCTATTATTTTCACATACCTTATTTAAAAGGTTACTTATCTTCTTATCATTTGAAAGCGCATTTGGATTTACTTTCTTCGCAAAATAGTAGTTAGAAGGAAATTCGTCATTTATGATTAAACGATCTGCAAAAGCAAAATCATGCCAGCTCAATTTATCGTTTAAATGAATCATATTAATCATTTCATTCTGAGTATATGCTACAGTATCCTTCCAAGTGTATTTATCCATTATTTCACCTTCAGATAGAACTAAATGGGCAGCTTCTTCTAAAGAGCGTTCACCATTAGTATACAAACATATATCCGTATTTTTGTAACCTAGTATTGTTTCAATCCAATTATTGCTAGTATCCATCTTTATCCATTTCGCTAGAGAAATGTTTCCAGTCGGAGCAAAATTAACTGTATTACCTTTTACCTGAGGTAAAAAATTTGTTATTGTGATGTAGTTTTTATTTTTCATATAAATAAATAGCAATGTACTTGTTACACAACCTCTTAACATTAAAATGAACAAAAATAATTCATTTTAACTCCGAATAAATGTTTACAAGTGAGAGAGTTTGTTTGTTTTTTATTTCTATTTTCTAACAATATTATCACAAATAATAGCTGTTGCAATAGCTACATTTAGTGATTCTGCTTGTCCGTATCTTGGTATCGTAATTTTCTCATTTAATATTCCTGATACATTTTCAGATATACCATGAGATTCGCTTCCCATAACAACAACACTTTTTTGATTACTCTTATAAGCATGAATATCAGTGCCTACCATATCAGCACCTAAAATTGCAATGTTGTCTTGTTTATATTGAGTGAGAAGCTCTATTAAATCTACTTGATGTACATTAATTCTTGTAAAAGCCCCCATAGTAGATGCAATAACTTTTGGAGCAAAAGCATCAGTACATTCTTTTGACAGAAAAATATTTTTGATTCCGTACCAATCTGCAATACGTAAAATTGTACCTAGATTACCCGGGTCTTTGACATTATCTAAAGCCAAAGATAAATCTTCTAAATCTGTAGAATGGGGGATAGAAGTTGTAGGAATATGAACCACAGCTAAACCTGAATCATTTGTTTGTAAATGACCATTTTGTTTTAACAATTCGGCTGTTGTTTCCTGAAGTACTGCAATTGATTTATTATCGTATTTATCAATTATTGAGTGTAATTTTTCTGTATAAAATAAACACTCAATAGTTAAGTCTGATCTTAGTAGTTCTTCAATGTTTTTTCTTCCTTCAACAATAAAACGATTACTTTCTTTTCTTTTTTTCTTTTGTAATAATCCTCTTACTTCTTTACTCCAACGTTTGTTCATTATTTACGTCTTTTGAATTCTGGTATTTCTAAAGCGTCGTAGACCTTATCTAAGTTACTAAAAGAATGGTTAACTCTATTACTTAACACAATTAAAAATGAGTTTGTTGGTGGATAATGTACAAATAATGTAGAATATCCTCTCCACCAACCTCCATGGTAAACAACTATTTCATCTTGAGATGTTTTAAATAAACGCCATCCATAGCCGTAATTATAGTTTCCTTTTTTATTTGGTGATTGGAATTTAAAAGCTTCTTCTTTTGATTCTGCAGTCAGTAATGAATCACTCATTAAAGCCATATGCCATTTAAAAAGATCAGAAGTATTAGAATAAACACTTTTATCACCTAAAACACCATTTAAGAAAAAATCCTCATATTTTCTTCGAGAGTTGGTATGACCAATGGTAAAGTTCTCTTCATGCACTTTAGCAGAATCAAATGTAATAGTACTTTCCATATGTAAAGGATCGAATATTCTTTCCTTCAAGAAATCGCCAAATGTTTTACCACTGACTTTTTCAACGATAGAAGCTAATACCATGTAACCACTGTTTGAATATCTAAAACGACCATCAGGGCTACCATATTTCCCTGGTTTATATTCGGTCATATACTCCATACACAATTGATTATTGATAGGAGATTGTTTATCCTTAATATGGATTTCCATCAAATAGATGTAATTAGGTAAGCCAGATCTGTGGCTTAATAACATTTTAATGGTAATTCCTGGGTAGGGGAAATCAGGATAAAATTTACTTATACTATCATTTATACTTAACAATGAATCTTGTTGAAGTAGTAAAATTGAAGCAGCTGTAAATTGTTTTGATACAGATGCTAATTGAAAAAGGTCATCTTTATAAAGCTTGGTTCTTCTTCGCATATCACGGTAACCAAATGCTTTGTTGAATACAATTTCTCCTTTTTTAGCACCTAAGACAGTACCATTAAACCCTCTAATTTTATTTAGACGGGTAAATGTTGAGTCAAAAATATGGTGTAAATCTTCTTTTTCAGCAAGAGAAAGTGTATCCTTTTTCTCTTCAATAGGATCAATAACTACTTTATTACTTTCTTCTTTCTGTTGTGCAGCACAAGAAAAAAATAATATGGATAGTGTAGAAATTAATCCAATAGTCACATTTCTAATCATTCAAATTATTTCACTTCAAATTCAAGAAGCTTTTCATTTTCGATATATGCAGTTAATTTATCTCCAATTTCAACTTTACCAACACCTGCAGGTGTACCAGTAAATATTAAATCTCCTTTTCTAAGGGTTATGTATTGAGAAACAAAGGCAATGATTTCATTGATATTCCAAATCATCATTTTAGAATTACCTTTTTGTTTTTCTTCTCCATTTACCTCTAAAGAGAAATTCACGTCTTGAACATTATCAAATTTTGATAAATCATGAAATTCTGAAATAGGGGCACTACCGTTAAATCCTTTAGCCAAATCCCAAGGAAGCCCTTTTGCTTTTAATTTTGATTGAACATCTCTAGCTGTAAAATCAATACCTATTGCCAGCTGATCATAATATCTATGAGCAAACTTTTCTTGTATATGTTTACCTTCCTTACAAATTTTAACCACTAATTCTACTTCATGATGTATATCTGAAGAAAATTCAGGATGGTAAAAAGGAGCGTTATTTCTTAGCACAGCCGTATCTGGCTTAGAGAAAATAACCGGTTGGTCAGGTCGTTCATTATTTAGTTCACTGATATGGTCAGCATAATTTCTACCGATACAAACAATTTTCATGACTTTTATGTAGTTGTAAAATCAATAATCAAATTAGGATTTTCTTTTATTGACCTCAAAAGGAGAGGCAACAAAACGAAAAAAAGCCCGATAGTAAATATCGGGCTATTTTTTATCAAAAGAGAAAGTACTATTTTTTCTTAGTAGTAGCTTTTCTACCTCTTGTTGATCTACGCTTAGGAGTTGGTTCTGCTTCTTCGATGATTTCAACATCAGTTAAAACTCTACCACAGTGCTCACAAACGATTAATTTTTTCTTTTCGCGGATATCTGCTTGTCTTTGTGGAGGAACAGTATTGAAACAGCCACCACAAGCACCTCTTTTTACAGATACTACTGCAAGACCATTTGATGAATTATCTCTAATCTTAGTGTAAGATCTTAATAACCTTTCATCAAGATGTTTTGTTGCTTTTTCACGTTGCTTAAGAAGTTTTTGTTCATCTACTTCAGACTCAGCCATAATTTCATCTAGCTCAGCTTTCTTAGTAGTAAGATCCTTTCTTCGCTCCTCAAGTCTTTCATTTGTGTCGGTAACACGCTCACGCTTGATTGTTTCTTCAGCCTCGTTGTCACGAATTTTCTTTTGAGCAACTTGGATGTCTAGATCAAGCATTTCCATTTCTTTGGTAATTGCATCAAATTCTCTGTTATTTCTAACATTCATTTGTTGCTCTTCCAAGTAAGTGATACGCTTTTTGAAGTCTTGGATTTTACCTCTGTATTGATCAATATTTGCCTCGACCTCACCAAGATCTTTCTTTAAGTTTTCTATGCGAGTTTCGAAACCTACGATCTCATCCTCTAGGTCTTGAACTTCTTCTGGCAAGTCGCCGCGTAATTTGCGGATTGCATCTAGTTCGCTATCGATTTGTTGAACTTTCGAAAGCGCTTCGATTTTTTGGGCGACAGTATTCTCCATAGGGATTGGTAAAACTAATGGTTGACATTAAAATTATAAGGTGACTTAGAACATATCTAAATCACACGAACTGCAATTTTAATAAATAAAATTGTAATTAATAGCATTAATTAGAATTAATAACGATTCATTTTTGCTATTCAAACAAAAAAGGCTAACAATTTCACTTGTTAGCCTTAAGTGCTCCCAACTGGGCTCGAACCAGTGACCCTCTGATTATGAGTCAGATGCTCTAACCAACTGAGCTATGGGAGCTGCTTTTCCTAGAAAGCGATGCAAATATAGAGGTTTATTTTCGAACAATCCAAAAATAAAAATAAAGTTTTTTTGATATTTTTTTTAATCAATTGTATTACAAGATTTTACTTTACATTATTTACACTGGTTAACATAGCCTGTATTTTTTCCACTTTTCAAGCAATATTTACTCTATTACTTGTCTATCAGAGGATTGGTGAATTTGAAGTTAATTGCATCAAATAATCCTTTATCACTTAATTTTAATTCCGGAATAACTAAAAGTGACACAAATGATAGGGTTAAAAATGGATCATGAAGGGTGGAACCTAAATTTTTAGCATTTTTTAAAAGATTAATGTAGATATCAGCCACCTCTTCACCTGACTTATCAGACATTAATCCCGCAATTGGTAAAGGTAGGGCAGATGTTTCTGTTCCATCAGTAATGACCAAGCCACCTTTTAATTCTATCACCTTATTGACGGCTTTGGTGATAGCCTCATCAGTATATCCGGCAGCTATTATGTTATGAGAGTCATGGGCAACTGTAGAGGCTATAGCGCCTTGTTTAAGGCCAATTCCTTTGATAAATCCGATTGCAGCACTCTCATTCGAATATCTATTAATCACTACTAATTTTAAAATATCATTATCTCTTAATGTAGTGCTCTCAAATATTTCTTTTTTTGTGATCAATTGTCCATCTTCTACCACAATTGCTTGAACACTTTTGCCTTTTGTATCTAATGAAAAATCATTAATCTTTTTTTCCTCAGCCTGAAAATTATTGATTATATCTGGGGTAGTTGTTGGAATGTTAACCTTTCCATTTTCATAGACTGCCACACCATTAATATAAGTGGCTAAAGTATTAAATTCACTCATGTTATCTACTACAACAAAGTCAGCAAAATCACCAACTCTTAATTGTCCAACATCAAGGTTATAATGTTCAATAGGATAAATGGATGCTATTTTAATTACTTCAAATATATCAGCTCCTAGTTTAAAGGAGGCTCTTATAAACTTATCAATATGTCCATTAATTAATTCATGAGGGTGTGTATCATCTGTACAAAACATTAATCGTCCAGCATGAGAATTTAACAAAGGAGAGAGGGCTTCAAAGTTTTTTGCAGCAGAACCTTCTCTAATTTGAATTTTCATTCCAGCCTCTATTTTATCTAATGCTTCATCAAGGGTAGTACATTCATGATCTGTACTAATACCTGTATTTGCATAGTTTTTAGCATCTTCACCTCTTAATCCGGGAGCATGGCCATCAATTGGTTTATTTAGTTTTTTTGCTGCTTCAATTTTAGCCATTACTTCTTTATCTTTTTGAAGTACACCTGGCCAATTCATTACTTCTGTTAGGTATTTAATCTCCTCTCTTTCAAGTAATGATTTTACGTCTGATGCATCCAATTCTGCACCTGCAGTCTCAAATTTTGTTGCAGGAACACATGAAGGGGCTCCAAAATTAAATTTTAAAGGAGATTTTGCACCTTCCTTTATCATATATTCCACACCTTGTACACCAAGTACATTTGCAATCTCATGCGGATCAGAAACTGTTGCAACAGTGCCAAATTTCACTGCAATTCTTGAAAACTCAACAGGGGATAGTAAAGTACTTTCTATATGAATGTGGCTATCAACAAAACCTGGTAGAATATAATTTGTTAATCCTTTGCTACTTTCGTCGTATGTTATCTCTTTGATATATTCACCTGAAATCACCACTTTTCCTGGGTAAATTCTTCTATTATGAACATCAACGATATTGCCTTTAATTTCTTTTTCCATTGGTCTTTTTAGTATAAAAAAAGTCAAAACAAATATTATGTTGTTTTGACTAGTTTAGAGTTACTATACAAGATACATTTTTTATTAGAATATCAATGCATAAGAGCACGTAATATCGAACCGTGATATAGATAAATCTTCACCATTCACTCTAGAGATATCAGTAATACCAGTAGTATACCTAAAATCTATCATAATATTTTGTACAATTGCACCTACACCAAAAACCATTGAGAAATTACTATCATTTAAATAGCGACTGACATTTCTTTCATTGGTATTTTCAGAAGGTTCAAAACTACCATCTATTATATTAATTGGACCTTTTTCTTTCGCACTAGTCATCACACTCACCATAGGGCCGAAATTAAAGAAAAACCTATTGTTTTTACCTGTAGAAAACTTGGCTAATATGGGTACATCAACATAATTTAAATATACAGTGGTTCCTTCATATTTAGAACTCATCATGCTATAACTACATTCAGTTTGTAGACTGAATAAATCATTGGTTGCTGCTTCTAATACCACACCAAAAGTTAAGTTAGGTTTGTAAGAAAAATCAGATGTTCGGTTAGATCTAATTTTACTGATATTAGTACCTACTTTACCAGCTAACATTACCCCTTGAGAAAACACTGAAAAGGAAATGATTTGAAGGAATAATAGAATTAAAAAATACTTTTTCATATAAATGAAATAGGGTTTATTATAGTGTAATAATAGCTATTTGATTGTGCTACTAAATGTATTAAATGATAATTTCTGTATTAAAAAATCAATAATACATTATTAAAATTAAAAAAAAATGATGGGATTAATAGTATAATATTCACTTTATTCACTGTTTTCATTATTAAAACATTTACTTCCTACAAAATGTAAAAGATAGAGTATGTTTATTTCTTGATTAAAAAGATTATCATATATTTATAAATGAGTGAATACTTCATCACTTAAATGAATTAAATTATTACTATTATCTATTATGCAACACTTTGATTATGATTATATTGTAATAGGCTCTGGCTTTGGAGGGAGTGTCTCAAGTATGAGGCTTTCAGAAAAAGGCTACAAAGTTTTAGTGATAGAAAAAGGAAAAAGGATTACAAATAAGGACTTACCTAAAAGTGATTGGAACATTAAAAAATTTCTCTGGGCTCCTTTGCTAAAATGTTTTGGTCCACAAAGTCTTTCTTTTTTTAAAGAAGTTTTTATTCTTGGAGGTGTTGGTGTAGGAGGAGGTAGTAATGTTTATGGAAATACTCATATGTATCCTGGAGATCATTTTTTTGATAATAAAGCATGGTCACACCTTAATAAAAATTGGAAGGCTACATTAAAACCTTTCTACGACAAAGCGAGGTTTATGTTAGGTTCAAAGCCTTTTACAGACTTTCACTTAGAAGATGATATTTTAAAAGAAATCGCCTCTGATATGGGTAAAGAGTCTTCTTTTGGTGGTGTTAATGTAGGAGTTTATTATGATGATGCTGAAAAAGAAGAAAATGATCCTTATTTCAATGGATTAGGTCCTAAAAGATCGCCATGTAAAAAATGTGCAGGGTGCATGTTAGGTTGTCCTCACAATTCGAAAAACACACTTGAAAAAAACTATCTATATTTTGCAGAAAAATTCGGAGCTAAAATACTTCCTGAAACTTATGTACAGAATATACAGTATAATGATGGCCTTTATCATGTTGAAGTAGAATCAAGTACCTCGTTCTTTAATAAAAATAAAAGAACAATATCTGCTAAAGGTGTAATTGTAAGTGCTGGAGTTATTGGTACAATGAAACTTTTGCTTAAAGAAAAATTTCAAACAAAAAATCTAGATCAATTATCTGATCAATTAGGCAGTAATATTAGAACTAATTCTGAGATGTTATGTGGTATTAGTAATGCAAATGTCAAATTAAATAATAGCGTTGCCATATCATCTTATTTTAATCCTGACGATCATACACACATAGAAGTCGTTAAATATAATACCTCATCAGGTGCCATGGGTAGAATGGCATCCTTAGCTACAGGCCCTGGTAAAACAGGTGTTCGTTTTGTAAAATTGTTGGGAAATATTCTTACTAATCCTTTAGATTTTATCAGAAGTACTTTCAAAATACATAAATGGGGTGAAAATTCATTGATTTTGTTAGTGATGCAATCCGTAGAGGAAAGCTTGAAATTACAATGGAAAAAAGGGATTTTTGGTTATAATTTAAGTTTTGATTCCAAAAATAGCTTTGCTGTTCCGGCATATATTGATATTGGACAAAAAGTTATGCATCAATATGCAAAAAAAGTGGATGGTGTAGCTTTGAATGCCTTATCAGAAATAGCATTTAATACACCAATGACTGCCCATATTTTAGGTGGTTGTAATATGGGAGAATCATCAGATGAAGGCGTTGTTAATGAAAGGTTTGAAGTGAATAACTATCCCAATATGTATGTTCTAGATGGTTCAATTATACCTTGTAATCTAGGCGTCAATCCTTCTTTAACTATTACAAGTTTAAGTGAATATGCAATGTCTCTAATTCCAGAAAAGGAAGGAAATAAAAATACTCCCTTAGATCAGCAATTAGAAAATTTGAAGATAAAAATTTAATTAAACTTACTAGAAACTCTCATGATATGGCTGAGTTGATGAGTTAATTTACCTTCCTTCTGACTGTAAATACCTTCTTCTGTTAAAGAATCTTCTCTTACATAATGTGAGGCATGAATAATTTTATTCTCATACGATACAATTCCTACATGAGTGATTCTTCCGTTTTTATTATGAAAGAAAGCTAAATCACCTGGCTTAGTATCTGAAAATTCTATTTTCTCACCAATTTCAGCTTGTTGATAAGCGTCTCTAGGTAATTGAACACCATGAGCATTCATAACTGTCTGAGCAAAACCCGAACAATCTATTCCAAAAATTGAGCGTCCTCCCCATAAATACGGAACTCCAAGATAATTTGAAGCTGTGTCCAAAGGATGAGTTTCGTTTTCAGAAGGTAACACACTATGCAATTGAGCATATCTAATTTGAGTATCATTACATTTTTCGTAATGAAATGGGAGAGTAGATCCTATAGATAAATGAATGGTCTTCTGATTATCGAATATTGGGAAAATAGGTCTAGTAACTACTGGGTGTTCATGTTTTTTATATCGTTCAGCATATTCTGGAGCTATTTCATTATGTTGTCCAGAAGTGATATATCCTTCATAACCATCAAAAAGCATTTTTATTTTTATCCATTCATTATCATCAGAAAATGATAATACTTTATATACTTCACCATATAATAATTGAGTAGTCATTTCTGAAGAGTGAGCATTTTTTCCTCTAACTGCTAGTGTGCTATAGATACATATACCAAATATTGGTTTCATTTTTTTATTCTTTTTTTCCAGCAAATACGATATTTGCCGTAATGCTAAAATTACTTGATGTATTAGGTGTTTCGTAAATATCGTAATTAGTCGTTAAATAATAATAGTTTAGCAGAATATCTAATGAAAACCTTTTAGTCCAAAAATTCCCAAAACCAATACCTAGACCATAGATATTACCATACCCATCAAACTTTGCTACATTATTTTCAACTGAATAGGAAAGTCTTGATTTACTTTTTCCATAAGATAATTCACAGAAAAAGCCATTAAATACATATTTTCTTATTCTAGGACCACCCCCAAAAAAGGATTCTAAATTATTGTTTGAATAATTAAAAGAGACTGATCTTAAACCTCCATGGAGAAAACCACCCACCCAAAATTTATCATAAATAAAATATCCAGAATGAATACTACCGAAAACATCTAAAAGGACTGAACTGTTTGTAAATGCTAGATTTTGATTTTGATAGGAGACACCTAGTCCATATCCCATACCAATAACCCATTGTCCCTTTTTAGTTTGAAAATTATAGTTTTCTACCTCATCATTTACCCATTGTAATGAGTCTTCTTCTAAATCTTGCCCAAATGCAGAATTAAGAAAAAAGATAGAAACAATAAGTATAATATAGGAGTAGGATATTTTCATTAAACAATAGATAATCTTTCTAGAATATACGCTTTTTCTTCTTCATTTGTCATAATTAATAATACAGATAAAGAAGTAAAAGTTTGTTTGTGAGAGGGTTTAAAATACCATTCATGACCTTCTCTTACTGCTAATACTAGAGTAGAGGGAAGTTCAGAAATTTTAAGTGATTCAAGTGTTTTACCAATATAATTGGGGGGAATTTTAATCTCCTCCAGACTAAACATATCAGTTTTATCTCTTCTTACGATATCTAAGAAGGTCGTAATGTTAGGGCGAATCATTTCCATAGCCATTCTCCGCCCACCAATAGAGTGTGGTGAAACTACTTCATTAGCACCAACAGATAATAATTTACTTTTAAATGATGGACTTTTATTTGCCGAAACAATTCTTAGTTCTTGATTTAACTGTCTTGCTGTAAGCGTAGTCACTAAATTTAGATTATCATCATTTGTACAAATAAAAATACCTGAAGCATTTTTTATTCCTGAAGAAATTAAAGTTTCATCGTTTGTACAGTCTCCTACAATACCATATGCATTTTTATAGGTTCTACGAAATTGTCTATAGATCTCCTCGTCTTTTTCTATAAATACAAATTGTTGATCAACTCTATCGATTTCTTCAGCTATTCTTAAACCTACGCGACCTAAGCCACAAATAATGTAATGATCTGTAAGATTGTTTATCATTCTTAAAGTCCTTCGTTTTATAAATTCATCTTGAATATGCCCTTCAAGAAAAAAGGCAGAGAGTGATGTTGCTATATAAGTAAATGTACCGATTCCTGAGAATGCAATAAAAATTGCAAATACTCTACCCACAGGATTATTATCTAAAGGTATGACTTCGCCATAACCAATTGTAGTGATAGTAATTGCGGTCATAAAAAAGGCGTCCATAGGAGCGACATAAAAATCGGCTGTTGCCATAAAGCCAATAGTTCCTATGATTAGAATAAAAAATATTATTCCAAATGCTGGTAGTACCTTGGATAATAATGCTCGCATTTAGATGATGTTAACTTCTGGTTCTATATCAATACCAAATTTAGTAAAAACATCTCTTTTTATAGTCATCGCTAGATCCCAAGCTTCTTCACCTGTTGCACCACCTTTATTTATAAGGACTAAAGCCTGTTTATCATAGGTACCTACATTTCCTTTTGTTTTACCTTTCCACCCACTTTTTTCTATTAACCATCCAGCAGGTAGTTTAATAAAATCATCACCTACTTTATAATGAGGTGCATTCTCATATTTTTCAAGAATTGGGTTAACAACATCTTTAGGTAGTACTGGATTCTTAAAAAAGCTACCACAATTTCCTATTTCTTTAGGATTGGGCAACTTGGAATTTCTTATATCAATTACAGTGTTTGCTAGAATTTCCGGTGTAACTTCTGTAATATTTTTTTCTTCTAATTGTTGGTTAATAGCTCCGTAAGATGTATTAAAATCCCACTGTTTGTTAAGTCGGATAGTAACATTTACAACACATGCTTTTCCCTTTAATTCATTTTTAAAGATTGAGTTTCTATACCCAAAATTACATTCTTGATTAGTAAAGGTTTTTACTTTAAGATCTTCGTAATTGAGATAATCTACAGCTATTATCACATCTTTTGCTTCCACTCCATAAGCTCCAATATTTTGAATAGGGGCTGCACCAACTGTACCTGGAATTAGTGCTAAGTTTTCAATACCTTGCCATCCATGACTTACAGTTTTCATTACCATATCATGCCAATTCTCTCCAGCACCAATCTTGATATCAATAAATTGATCATTTTCCTGTATGATTTCAAATCCAGGAATTTCATTTTTGATAATTAAGCCTTCATAGTTTTTAGTAAATAATACATTACTACCACCTCCTAGAATTAAGAAGTTCTTAGAATTATCATTAATAGTATCAATTAAGTCTTCAACAGTTTGTACGCTTGTAAAAAAATCTGCGTTCACCTTTGCTCCAAAAGTATGAAAAGGTAGGAGGGAAATATTTGTTTGGATCATTAGTAAATAAGCTAGATAATAGTAAAATATTGAAGCACCACAATTGGTGTGGTGCTTCAATTATATTATGAAATCTTTTTCACCAATTCGTCAATAGGCATATCGTTAAATCTACCAGAAGACATTAGTAAAAGATTCTTTTTAGAATAATCTATTCCTGATAACTTTTCGTACAATTCCTTCTCAGAAGTAAATACTTCTAAGTTCTTTTGATTGAAGGCATTTTTCACATCATCAACTGAAATTGATTGTAAACCTTTACCTTCAACTACTTTAGGATTAAAATACACCAAAGCTTGATCTGCATCTTTCAACGTTTTAGAATATTCGTTTAAGAAAGATCCTGTAAGACTGCTAAAAGTATGTAATTCTAAACAAGCTACCAGCTTTTCTTTATATTGGTTTGCTACAGCGTGAACTGTTGCTGCCACCTTTGAAGGAGCATGTGCAAAATCTCTAAATACTTTTGTTGAACCATTATCAGCTAATAATTGCATTCTCATGCTTGCGCCTTCGAAAGATGCGATAGCTTCAATAAATTCATCTCTACTAACGTTAAGTCTTTTACAAACTTCCATCGCCGCAGACATGTTTCTAAGATTATGATCACCAAAAACGGTTACTTCGGTATTATCACTTCCAGCAGTAATAATTGTTTTACCATCTCTTACCTTAGATTTTAGTTTATCATAAGGAATAACATCCACATCTCCAGAAATTGTAGATTTCTTGATTAATTTTTTCAAGACTTTATCATCTGAAGAATAAACCAATACACCTGCTTTTGGCGATGACTCAATAAATTTACTAAACTGAGCTTCATATTCGTCATAATCAGGATACACATTGATATGATCCCAAGCAATACCAGTGATAACACCAATATGATGCTTATAATGTAAGAATTTTGGAGAATCATCAAGTGGAGAAGATAAATATTCATCACCTTCCAAAACAATAACAGGAGCCGTGTTTGTGATTTTAACAGGTCTTTTGATTCCTTTTAAAGAAGCACCTACTAAATAATCACAATCAATATTCCAATAATTTAATACATGAATAATCATAGATGAAACGGTTGTTTTACCATGACTACCTGCTACAACTATTCTTTGCTTATTGACAGTTTGAGAATAAACATATTCAGGGAATGAATATATTTTAAGTCCTAATTCTTTAGCTTTAAGTAACTCTGGATTATCTTTTTTAGCATGCATCCCAAGAATTACAGCATTGATATCCTTTGTGATTATTTCCGGATTCCAGCCATATTCTTGAGGTAAAATACCTGCTTCTTTCAAGTTAGATAATGCTGGCTCGTAAATATTGTCGTCAGACCCACTAACATTATAGCCTTTTTCTTTCAAAGTGATGGCAAGATTATGCATGATGCTACCACCAATTGCTATAAAATGAACTCTCATGTATGTTAATTATGTTGTATACTCTTAATCAATTTTTACAAAAATAGTAGAAAGGTTGTATTTAAGTGAATTTACTTTCAATTATTATAAGTTTTGTTCTTACAATTAAGATTTAATTAATAAAAATATGGTATTCCTTACTTTATGCATGTCTTTATTGGAGGAGTAACATGTATTTTATCAAATTGAAAATGTGGAAAATAATTTTTGTTTCAAATAATTATCAATAGCAAGCCTCAAGAATAGAACAAATTATGATAAATCTGCTTAATTTTGTGTTATGGATAAATCAAAAGGTTCAAGAAGTAATTTAATACAATCCGCATTTCCCAATCAGTCGCTAGAAACAGCAGCTAGTAATGAGTTGATGAATGCAAAAAAACGACCATGTGATCATAGGCTCGAACAAGCAACGTTAGGTGCTCTCATTTTAGAAAAAGAGGCTCTTAATGAGGTGATTGAAGTTCTCAAAGCAGAGACTTTCGATCGTGAAGCTCATCAAATGATTTACAATGCGATTGTAGGTATCTTCAATAGATCTGAACCTGTTGATGCCATGACAATAGTGACTGAACTAAAAAAGAAAGGGGAGCTAGAGAAAGCAGGAGGTGTTTCTTATGTGGCTCAACTTTCTAATAATGTCACATCATCAGCCAATGTTGTTCATTATGCTAGAATTTTACAGGAATACTCAATCAAAAGAAAATTGATAAGTGTATCCAATGAAATTCAACAAAGAGCCTATGATGATACTACTGATGTTTTTGATCTTTTAGATAAGATGGAAAACTCACTATTTGAAGTCTCTGAAGAAAATGTTCGTAAAAACTATGTCGGAATGAGTGATGTAGTAAAAGAAGTTTTCATGGAGCTTGAATCATTAAAAGACAATGGTGATGGCATGACAGGTGTTCCTTCTGGATTTACAGGTTTAGATAGAGTAACATCTGGATGGCAACCTTCTGATTTAATCATTATTGCGGCTCGTCCTGCAATGGGTAAAACAGCCTTTATTTTATCCGCTTGTCGTAATGCATCTGTTGGTTTTCAAAAAGCAACAGCAATCTTCTCTTTGGAGATGTCTGCAGCACAACTTGTAAAACGTTTGGTATCTGCTGAAGCCGAACTAGAAAGTGAAAAACTTAAAAAAGGTAACCTAAGTGATGAAGAGTGGAGAAGATTAGTAGACAAAACAGGTCAACTTTCTTCAGCTCCAATATATATTGATGACACTCCTGCATTAACGGTTCTTGAATTAAGAGCAAAATGTAGAAGATTAAAAGCACAACATGATATACAGCTAATCGTTATCGATTATCTTCAATTGATGAGTGCTGGAGACAATAAATCCAAAGGTAATCGTGAACAAGAAATTGCCTTCATTTCACGTTCCCTTAAACAAATTGCGAAGGAATTGAATGTAGCAGTAATTGCTTTATCTCAATTATCTAGAGCAGTAGAAACTAGGGGTGGAGACAAGAGACCTCAACTATCCGATCTTCGTGAATCTGGTTCAATTGAGCAAGATGCTGATATGGTAATGTTCTTATATCGTCCTGAATACTATGGTTTAGATGAGGATGAAGAAGGTAATTCTACTAAAGGAATGGGTGAAGTTATTATTTCTAAAAACCGTAGTGGTGGATTGGAAAATGTTCGCCTTAAATTTATTGGACAATACACCAAATTTACGGATTGGGAAGAAAGCTCTTTCATGGGTGATGACATGATGGGAGGTATGGATATGGGTGGCTTCGCAGGTGCTCCAATTCCTGCTAATATGCCAAGTGGAGAAGTAACATTCGATCAAATGAATGCATTGCCTCCTGATCTTAATTTAGATGATGCTAACCAGAATGATGATCAACCGATGACATTCCCTTCTAAATTAAATAGGAATGAAGATAATAATAACAATGTTCCTCCTCCATCAAATGATCCTCCTTTTTAAAATAAATGAATAAATATTTTTAAGAATATATATCACTCATCTTTATTGTGTTTAATTACATTTCGATAAATTTATACGTAAAGATGAGTTATTTTTTATCACTATATTTTTTACATCCTCGTTTAGAATACAAATTCACTTCTTAATACTTTCTTTTTGTATAAAACTAAGTTTTACATATTATTTGGAATCGCTTTTATTTTCTCAGCTTGTGTATCTTACAAAGATTTAGAGAAAGAAAACTCCTTATTGGTTAAACAACGAATAGAAGGTGTTAAGTATGCTGATAAATCAATATTAGAAGAGTTAATCAGAAACCAACCCAACAGAACATTTTTAGGTACTGGTCTTCGAACTCCTTTAGCTGCTTATCAAAAAGGGGCAAAGTATTATGAGAAACAATCTGTTAAGGACAGTGTCAAATTATCAGATTTAAATGATTATTATGAAACGCTAATTAGCTATAAAGAAGAAGAGTTATTAAATACAATAGAAACAAACAGAGCTCAACTCGATAGTTTATATCAACTAGACCTCTATACTACTTACAGTGAAATTCATAGTTTAGAAAAAAGAAGTATAAAAGACTCAGTACGAGGCATTAGAAAACTTAGAAAAATAAAATCTAAATCTATTTCAAAAACAGAGAAATTAAATCAAAGACTTGAAAAAGGAAATTGGTTAATGAGGTCAGCAGGTGAGCCTCCTTCTTATTTTAATCAAAAAGGGTCGGAAAATGCAGCAATAAGTATACAAAAGTATTTAGTCACAAAAGGCTATTTAAATGCAACTGTTACGCATAGTTTTGATACTGTTAGTACCGAATATTATCCTTTCATAAGAGAAATTTATTCTATTGATGAACAAAAACCTTGGATAATAAATAAAATAGTTCTTGATATTAATGATAAAGAAGTATTGAATTTAATTCAGACGTATGACCGTAAATCTAAACTGAAGAAGAAGACCCAATATTCAGAATCAAAATTACAAGTTGAAAGAAATCGAATAACTAAGCTTTTAAAGAATAATGGTTATTTTGATTTTAATTCAAATTATATCAAATATGAAGTGGACACTAATAAGACGCATGGGTTAGTTGATGTAAAATTGATTATTACTCCACCTGTTGATAAGGAATCGCATACTAAATACTATGTCAAGGACATTAAAATAGAAACAGATCCTAATGATCAATCGGAAACTGATTCTACTGAATATAATGACATCACATATATACAACATTCCAAAAAGTACAAAGAAAAAATATTAAACGGGAAGATGGCTTTAAAAGAGTCAAAACCATTTAATGAATCATTGACTAATGATACACGTTTCTTTTTAAGTCAAATGGATGCCTTCAAATTTGTGAATATAGAATATATCAAGCAAGGAGAAGACTCATTAAACGCTCATATCTATACTAGCTCATTTAACAAATATCAATATGCTTTTGAAACAGGTTTGAACGTTAGTAGATCGTTGCCGGGTCCTTTTGCAAGTATATCATTAAAGAGTAGAAATATATTTAGAGGAGCAGAATCTTTAGAATTTAGAGGTCGTTTTTCATTAGAAGCACAAGCTTCGGTAACAGAAACTAGTGATGAATTATATAATGGAACAGAATATGGTTTCAGTACTATTTTAAAAATTCCTAGACCATTAATTCCTTTTTCATCAAAACTTAATGATCTCTACTACTATAGAACAGCTAAAACTAAGATCTTAACGGATTTAGCATATGTTAGTAGACCCGAATACACAAGATTAAACCTAAAAGGTCAGTTTGGTTATGAATGGAGAAATAGAAAAGAAGATCTTTTTGAATTTTCTTTAGCTGATTTGAATGCTATTAGAACTCCATATTTAAGTAATGACTTTAGAGTTCGTCTTCAACAATTGGCCGAACAAGGAAACACCTTACACTATTCTTTTGATAACTCATTTGTATCAAGTTCACACCTAAGTTTATCTAGAATGAGAGGTGATTATGTGAATGGCACATCAAAAGCCACTTACATTAAATTGTTTGGAGAGATTGGTGGTAATTTCCTAGATCTCGTAAATGATTGGACAGGTAGTCAAGCTGGTTCTATTTATGGTTTGCGCTATTATAAATTCTATAAATTATATTTTGATCTTAGAAGAGTAGTTCCAATTGGGGAGAAGAAGAAACATATTTTTGCCTCAAGAATCCATATGGGTGTTGCTAAATCATATGGAGAAGTAGATGCATTACCCTATGAAAAATACTTCTTTTCAGGTGGTGGTAATTCAAATAGAGCTTGGCGACCAAGAAGATTGGGACCAGGTTCATATACACCTCCACAAAGAGAAAATGGCACTTTTGATTATAGCTATGAACAACCTGGAGATATGATCATGGAGTTTAATGTTGAATGGAGATATAAAATTTCTAGACTATTACAATGGGCCTTTTTTATTGATGCCTCCAATGTTTGGTTGCTTGAAGAAGATAAAACACGACCGGGTGGTAACTTTGAACTTTCAAGATTTTGGAAAGAATTTGGAGTTGGAGCTGGTTTAGGTGCTAGAATAGATTTCTCATTTTTAATTATTCGTTTAGATGTAGGCACAAAAATTTATGATCCTGCAAGACAAGAAGGTTCAAGATTTATTGCAGGCTATGATTTTCTAGGAAAAGGCACAACAGAATTTAATATAGGTATTGGTTATCCGTTCTAATGCTTATTTTTGCAGAAAAATAAATAAATGAGTTCAGTAATAATATTATTAGGAGCAAACCTTGGTAACAAGCTGCTCACCTTAAATAAAGCAGTTGAATTAATTATTAAATATATCGGTGATATTGATTTAATCTCTGATATCTATGAAACTGCCGCTTGGGGTAAAGAAAACCAACCGTCTTATTATAATCAAACAATAAAAGTATCTACCAATATTTCTCCACAAGAATTAATTCTGATAACACAGCAGATAGAGAATGAATTAGGAAGAATACGTAAAGAAAAATGGGGGGCACGAATAATTGATGTCGATATATTATTTTATGATAATGATATAATTGAAACAGAGAATTTAATTGTTCCACATCCATATATTCAAGATAGAAGGTTCACATTAGAACCATTAACAGAAATTATCCCGAAGTATATTCACCCTGTTTTAAATCTCAGTATAAGTGAATTACTTTTGCAATGTAAAGATCCATTGTCTGTAAAACGCTTACAAAAAGTAATGGACTAAATTATACCAAAATGGCAAGAAGAAAGAAAAATATCGTTTTAGAAAATATAGAAATCATCGATATCGGTGCTGAAGGTAAAGCAATAGCTAAAACAGAAGATAATATGACTGTTTTTGTTACTGGTGCGGTAACAGGTGATATTTGTGATTTACAAGTGACTAAAAAGCGTAAATCATTTATGGAAGCTAGACCTATACAGTTCCATAAAAAATCTGATTTACGTGTAGATGCTTTTTGTGAGCATTTTGGTGAATGTGGTGGTTGTAAGTGGCAAATGTTAGGTTATGAATCTCAATTGCATTACAAGCACAAACAAGTAGAGGATCAATTAACTAGAATAGGTAAAATTGAACTCCCTGAGTTTAATCCCATCTTAGGTTCTGAAAAAACTAAAGAGTACAGAAATAAAATGGATTATACTTTTACATCAAATAGATGGTTGACAAAAGAGCAACTTGATTCTGGTGATGAAAGTATTGAACATAGAGGTGTTGGTTTACACTTGCCTGGTATGTGGAATAAAGTTCTTCATTTAAACGATTGTTTTCTACAAAATCAGCCCGCTGATAAAATAAGAAAATCAATATATCAATTTATTCTAGATAATGATTTAACTACTTTTGATCATTATGAGCATACTGGATTATTGAGAAACTTAATTATAAGAACTTCTTCTACTAAAGATCTTATGGTTATGGTTCAGTTTTATGATGATAACAAAGAACAAATAGATTTAGTGATGAATCATTTAAAAGATTCATTCCCTGAAATCACCTCTTTACTATATGTTATTAATCAAAAGAGAAATGATTCTTACCAAGACTTAACCTTCAATGTATTCAATGGTAAACCATATATTGAAGAAGAAATGGAAGGATTACGTTTTAGAGTAGGACCAAAATCTTTCTATCAAACAAACTCTGAACAAGCCTATACTTTATATAAGGTTGCTAGAGATTTTGCTCAATTAACGGGTGAGGAAAGAGTTTATGATTTATATACAGGTACGGGTACAATTGCTCAGTTTGTTTCTAAACAAGCCAAAGAGGTAATAGGTATCGAATATGTTGAAGATGCTATTAAGGACGCACACATTAATGCAGACTTAAATGGTATTACTAACTGTAAATTCTTTGCTGGTGATATGAAAGATATTCTGACAAAGAAATTTATTAAAGAACATGGTAGTCCTGATGTTATTATTACAGATCCTCCTAGAGCAGGTATGCATGAGGATGTGATCAACCAAATACTAGAGGTAGAACCTAAAAGAATTGTTTATGTTAGCTGTAACCCAGCTACACAAGCAAGAGACTTAGCTTTACTTGATGGGAAATATAAAGTCACTCAAGTTACTCCTGTAGATATGTTCCCTCAAACGTATCATGTTGAGAATGTTGTAGCATTAGAGTTAAGATAGTCAACCAAAGACAAAAAAGGGTGATACAATAAAATGTATCACCCTTTTTTCATTTATATAAATTCATTTTTTACAATGATAAATTTATCTCCAACTTTTAACTTATCGTTACCTTTCTGTTCTTCATATATCGTCTTCAATAAAAAAACATCTTCCCAAGTTACATTTTCGGGATTTTTATCTAAAGCCTTAAACAATCTTCTTGTCAGAGTAAAGAAACCATCCCCATATTGGATAGTCATAACAATTTGAGAAACATCAATTGTATGAGACTTTATAATTTTCTTCTCATCACTTGCTGTTGCATTTACTGTAAATAATTGAATAGCAAATAGGGTAGTAGCTAAAATTTTTAAAATAGACTTTTTCATAGTTTGAAGAATTTGTTCTTTTAATTAATCGACTTTTCAAAAGTATAGTAACATTGTTACATATCCAAATAATTTATTAAATATTTTAGATTTAATAAATTGTATATCAGTTAGTTAAATACATTAAGAGGAGAGGGGCAATTATTTGATTTTTCGTTTTTATTTTTGAATCAATTGAATAAAATTCATTAAAATAGAATGAGTATATATTATTCAAAATCAATAAGGCTGTATTCAAATTGGAATTTGTACTGTGATGACACAAAAGCATTTCAGAATTCCTAGAAGGATATTACTAAATACTCCATACTTTAAAGTCTATGAAATTGAATAAGCGAAATTACTTAACTAGAAGATGAGTATAAAAGATATGTATGAATTCCTATTTAACATAACATAAATTATATTATATATATTGTACTGCATAGTAAGAGGGATTTACTAGCTATTATGTCCAACCTAGTAAACGTTCCATACATTTCTGCATAATAATGTATTCGTTTTGTGGCGTTAAGGTATTTTTAGTGGTTTTTTTCAATATTTTCCAATCGTGCTTAGAATCTTCATTTAATTGATCGCTAACGCATATTATACCTATAGATTTAGCTTCGCAAAAACTCGTTATTTCATCGATAAATGACTGATTTAAAGGGATTCCTATGTAAAAATGATCACAGTATTGAGACTTTTGTTCAATTTTAAGTTTGTTTTTTTTGAAATCATCCAAGTTCGTAACTACTTCAATACCAACAAACTGAGGTCTTTCTTTTGTTATTTTATTCGGTTTACATAATGATAATATATCAATCTCTGTATAAGCCCCTAATCTAAAACTAATTAGATGTTCATGTTTAAAAGTGAAATCTTCTGCATATGTTCTAGCTAACCATTGTTCAGACCTCAATGCATTAATAATATTTGCTCTAGCGACATTTTCAGATGAAACTTGGTATTTTTCCATCTTCTTCAAATCTTCCCAATATTTATCTAATGAATTTGTTTTAACATGATCATTCTTATTAGAATCAGTAAGCTGATAAGGCACTACAAATTGAGATTTCAATTTATCTTTTACTACAGTATGTTCCTCTGTCTTTTTTCGTCCCCTTTCTGTCTTCCCTCCTTTTAATGGTCTATATATGTTCCATAACTCACGTAATTCATGTCTCATATTTTCACCAGAGATCATTTTTTCTTTCACCTCATCAACTATTCGTTGTGGGGCTATTGTTCTAACCTTACTAAAGGTCTCTAATTGTTCTGGAGTAGTTTTAACGTGTGCCTCATCCATATCTTCTACATCATTAATACCTAATAATTCAGCATATAACTTTGCTCCAGATCTAGCTCTCCATAATGTAGAAATATTAATCCCATTTTTTCTTGATAAATCCTTCACATATTCTGTAAAAGACCTTGCTCTTAGTTTATATAAATGAGTAGATTCTATTTTATCTAATAATTTAGCCACCCTTAGCCAATTACGTCTATCCTTTTGAATTAAGATTTCAAATTCTAATTCAATTTGTTCTAATTGATATATATTCATAGTTGCAAGTTGCAACCTAAATAGAATAAAATCAACAAGAATGATGGTTATTGTAAATCTTTTATGTAATTTTTCATACAACTTTGAAAACCTTGAAAAAATTACTACTCCTTTTATTCGTCTCTTTTATTGTACATCCTATTTTTTCACAGGATGTTTTATCATTATTTGCCACAAATGGACCTCAAGCACAGCAAAGAAGCTTAGAGGTATTTAGACGTTACTCCACTCCCCTAACCCAAAGTTATGCTTGGTCAACAAGTCTAGGATGGATGTATACTGCACGTCCCCATAAACCCATAGGTTTCGATATATCAGTCTCTACTGCAGGAATAATAATGCCTGATAATGCTCTTTACTTTAATGTTGATGATATAGAAGGTGTAAGAGTTATTTCTGGTAATAAAAACCTTCCTACTTTTTTTGGTAGCAATACACAAGAAACTGTCATCGGTATAAAAAATGATGATGGATCTGAAGCTGTCATCCCTGCATCTAAAGGTATAAATATTGACTTTTCAGTTTTACCATCAATAAAGATTGGTTTAGGTGTAGGTCAGAATACTGAGTTGATTGGAAAGCTTTTTCCTAAGGTTGAGTATAATGGCATTGTCATTAAAATGTGGGGTGCCGGATTTAAACACAACATTGCAGAATGGTTTTTCAACGAGAAATCACCATTTGATTTCAGTTTATTTGCCGGTTATACCCAATTGGAAGGACAATACCCTTTAGATAATTCTCAGATAGCTCCTGTTGTTGATCCTGGGTTATTAATGTTTGAAACAAAGGGAGGAAATTTTGAGGCAATGCTTTCTAAAACACTTCCATTGCTTACTATATATACAAGTGCTGGTTATGTTTATACTAAAAATGAGACAAAATTGAAAGGGGACTATACGCTTTTAAATCTTACAGATGAAAGCCTAAATATTCCGGATGATGAAATTTTAGATATTTATAGGCTTCAATCTTGGAAATTTACCGCTGGTTTGATGTTTAAAATCGGTTTAGTTTACTTTAATGGTGATTATACTTTTGGTTGGTCACATCAAATTAATGTGGGTTTGGGGCTCACAATGAAATAAATGCTGGTAATTTCTGTTAAGGTTTCTTAAATCAAGGAATATTATTACCCGTATAATGGTTAAATAAACGATTTTTGTATTTGGATTTAGAAAACGTGCGTGTATTAAATGAACATTGGGTCATAATATGACGTTTTACTAAATATTAAAGATTGTAATTATAATAATGTTTCAAACATTAAAATAAGACTATATCGTGGATTTATTTGAAAAACTTCTTCAGGACAGAGGACCGCTAGGGTCACATTCCAAAATGGCTCATGGTTATTATGCTTTCCCTAAACTTGAAGGAGAAATTGCTCCTCGCATGACCTTCAGAGGAAAAGAAGTATTGACTTGGAGTTTAAACAACTATTTGGGACTAGCAAACCACCCTGAAATTAGAAAAGTTGATGCTGATGCTGCTGCTGAATTCGGTTTAGCTTACCCTATGGGTGCACGTATGATGTCAGGAAATTCGAACCTAATTGAAGAATTTGAATCTGAATTAAGTTCTTTCGTTGGTAAAGAAGATACAATGGTTTTAAACTTTGGTTACCAAGGTATCATGTCTGTTATTGATGCAGTACTTGACAGAAAAGATGTTGTAGTATACGATTCAGAGTGTCACGCTTGTATTATTGATGGTTTGAGAATGCATGTTGGTAAAAGATTTGTATTCCCACACAATGACATCGAGAACTGTGAAAAACAATTACAAAGAGCTACTAAATTAGTAGAGCAAACAGGTGGTGCTATTCTTTTAATTACTGAAGGTGTATTCGGTATGTTGGGTGACCAAGGTAAATTAAAAGAAATTTGTGACCTTAAAGATAAATATCAATTCCGCATGTTAGTAGACGATGCTCACGGATTTGGTACATTAGGTAAAACAGGTGCTGGTGCAGGTGAAGAACAAGGATGTCAAGATAAAATTGATATTTACTTCTCTACATTTGCAAAATCAATGGCTTCGGTTGGTGCATTTATTTCATCAGACGAACAAGTTATTGAATATTTAAGATACAACACTCGTTCTCAAATTTTCGCGAAAACTTTACCTATGCCATTGGTTAAAGGTAACCTTAAGCGTTTAGAAATGTTGAGAACAATGCCAGAGCTTAAAGATAAACTTTGGGAAGTTGCTACTCATTTACAAGACGGTTTGACTAAAAATGGTTTTAATATTGGTAAAACAGATACTCCTGTTACTCCAGTATTCTTACAAGGTGGTCAAAACGAAGCAGTAAATATGATTATGGATTTAAGAGAAAATTATAATATTTTCTGTTCTGTAGTTGTGTACCCTGTAGTACCTAAAGATGTTATCATGCTTCGCTTAATTCCTACATCATCTCACTCTATTGCAGATGTTGAAGAAACAATTACAGCATTTAAGGCAGTAAAACATAAACTTGAATCAGGTGAGTATGCGAAAGCAGAACCTCAAATTTTCTCATAGAGAATTAAGATTCAATTAGATGATAAAAGGATAGGAATTCGTGAAAAAAAACGGGTTTTTATCCTTTTTTTTGTGCTGAAAAATTGTGCAATATCAAAGAAAATGTATAAATTGTGATATATATATTTTAATTCATCGATAGAAATTTTTTAGTAAAATGGACAAATTCACAGAACTAAAAGAGCTTATCCAGCAAACTGAAGAGGACGCTCAAAAATTCTACAATAACAAAGTAGCAGCCGCTGGAACTCGTGTAAGAAAAAACATGCAAGATATCAAAAAGCTTGCTCAAGATATCCGTCTTGATATCCAAGAGATCAAAAACAACGGTTAATTCCTGTTTAGATCGAATAATAAAAAAGGGGATGATTTTAATATCATCCCCTTTTTTTATTTATGCATTTTATGTAAAATATCAACTGCTTCACGTATTCGTTCTGTAAAAGAAACTTGATCATAAGTTAGTTTCATTTCAAAAGATGAAACATCTTGGTGTTCTCCTAATGCTACTCTACATGTAGCATAAGATTGTGAAATTAATTGATCTAAAATTTTTGAAATTCCATAAGTAAAAGAGAATAAATAATCGAATTCTTTTTTAATAAAATTCTCAATATTTGATTCAGGACTTTTCTTATTCCAATTAACTTTTGAAAGTGGTATTACTTTGTAACCAAAAGGAACATCAAATTCGATCTTTTTTTCTTCTGTTATAAAAACAAATTCAATATTATTTACTCCTTTTGGTAGAATTTTATCTACTATCTTACTTTCATTTAAAAGTGATCTTAATTGTTCGAGATCTTTTATATAAAAAATTAAACCAACTGACTTGGCATCTTTTAATGGTAAATTATTATTATGTTCTCTCTTAGAATCTAATCTTTTATTAAATAATTGATTACCTAATACTTTATTTTTAAAAATTTGTATCATTATTCGTTAGTTATCATTTTTGCAAAATCGTCTTCAGTCAATATTGTGATACCAAGTTCTGTGGCTTTTTTAAGCTTAGAGCCTGCTTTTTCGCCAGCAACAAGGTAATCAACATTTTTGGTTATACTAGTTTTTACACTGCCTCCATTTTTTTTGATTTCAGCATGCATCTCATTTCGGGAATAAATAGAGAATTTACCAGTACAAACAAATGATTTACCATCTAAGGTATCTTTTACATCTTGTTTTTCAAGTTCAAATTTAATACCTGCATTTTTTAGTTTCTCTAGGAAAAAAAGTTGTAATTCTGAATTAAAAAACTTTTTTACTTCCACTGCAACTGTTCCACCTACATCATATAGTTCGGCAATTTCTTCTTCAGATGCATCAGCTAACGCATCAATTGTTGTAAATGCTTCTGCTAATTTTTCTGATATAGTACTACCTACGCTTCTAATACCTAAAGCAAATATAACTTGTTCATAAGGAATATTTTTTGATTCCTCTATTCCTGCTAATAATTTACTTATTGATTTATCTCCAAATCGATCTAACTGATTCAAATCTTCTGGTTTTAATGAGTACAGGTCTCCTGCATCTTTTATCAAACCGATTTTTATGAGTTGATCGATTGTTTCTCCACCTAATGAATCAATATTCATCGCTTTACGAGAAACAAAGTGTTGAATTCTGCCTTTAATTTGAGGTATACACTCCCAATTTCTACAATAATGTTGGGCCTCCCCTTCTTTTCTTTCTAGTTCAGAATTACAAGAAGGACAATGAGAGATATATTCTACTTTTTTTGCAGATTCTTTTCTAGCTAGTTTATCTACACCTGTAATTTTAGGTATGATCTCCCCTCCTTTTTCAACATATACAATATCTTCATAATGTAAATCCAACCTTTCGATTTCATTGGCATTATGTAAAGAGGCTCTTCTAACCGTAGTACCTGCTAATTGAACAGGTGCTAAATTTGCAACAGGAGTGATTGCACCAGTTCTTCCAACTTGATAAGTTATTGATAACAAAGGAGTTTTGGCTGCTTCTGCTTTATATTTATAAGCAATTGCCCATCGTGGACTCTTTGCAGTATTGCCTAATTTATTATGCAACTCCATTTTATTTACCTTAATAACAACACCATCAGTTTCTAAAGGTAAATCTTTTCTTTTCTCACTCCATTGATTAATATAATCCCAAACTTCATCTATATCGGATCTAACTTCAAAAGTATCAGGAATATTAAAACCCCAATTTTTTAAAGCTTCTAATCCTTCAAAATGAGACGTGATTTTCTCATCTTCAGAAGCAATTTGATATGCATACATATCTAATTGTTTTTCTGATACTTTTTTTGGATCTAACTGTTTTAGTGCACCTGCCGCTGCATTTCGGGGATTAGCTAAAAGAGGTTGTTCTTTATTTCCTTTTGATCTCCTAATTTCATTTTCTTCTGAGATTTTTATATTATTTTTCTCAAAAGAGGTTTTACTCATAAATACTTCTCCTCTTACTTCAAGAATTGGAGGACAATCTCCCAATATTTGTAATGGAATACTCTTTATTGTTCTAGCATTTCTAGTTATATCATCGCCTTTAACTCCATCACCTCTAGTAACTGCTCTAACTAAAATTCCATTTTCATAAGTAAGACTTAACGCTACTCCATCGTATTTTAATTCACATACATATTCAACTTCATCAATAGTTAAATCTTTTTTAATTCTATCGTTAAAGTCAATTAAATCTTCTTTATCATAAGTATTAGATAAAGAAAGCATTGGTAAATTATGTGCTACATTTTCAAAGTTTTTTGACGGTTCACCTCCAACCCTTTGGGAAGGCGAGGTCACTTTTAATAAGGAAGTATGATTTTTTTCTAATAAAATTAATTCATTCATTAAATCATCATACTCTTGATCTGAAATATCAGGAGTACCTTCCCTATATTTAATATCTAATTTATTTAATAATTTAGATAGTTCTTCTACTCTTTTCTCCGCCTCTTTGAAAGTCATAACTTATGAAATAAATAATCTATAATTGTTCTCTAATTTTTTTTGCTATATCTGCTAATTCCTCATTCGATAACTTCAGCTTATGCTCAAAGTTCATATCAGACATTCCGCTAATCGGAATCAAGTGCATATGTGCATGAGGTACTTCAAGCCCAATTACTGCATGTCCAACCCTATTGCATGGGAATACTGCTTTTATGGCTTTAGAAACTTTTTTTGCAGCAATATATAACCCACTTAAAGTTTCATCATCTAAATCAAACATATCATCAACTTCCTTTTTTGGAACAATTAAAGTATGTCCTTTTTGAACAGGGAAAATATCTAAAAAAGCATAGTAATTATTATCTTCATATACTTTATGTGAAGGTATTTCTCCTGCAATAATTTTCGTAAAAATAGAGGCCATTTATCTAATATTTTTTTGGTTTTAAGACTAAATAGATAATCATTAAAAATGCAGATATAAAACCTAAAGAACTCATGATAGGCATGCCTAAAAAGTTTCTACTAGAATAAGGTATTGGTGCATTCATGATGATACCTGAAGTAATTAATAAAGCTGCTATTAAAATGACAATGTTTAAATTGGATGCAGCTTCGCTCTTTTGTTGAATTAAAGGTTCCAATCCCTTATGTTCAACATTCAAGGATAATTTACCTGTTCTTGTTTTCTTTAAAATATAACGAACCTCCATCGGAAGGTTATAAAATAAAGAAGACAATTGATAAAATGTATAATAAAAATCAGAGCTTAAATTTTTAAATGAAAACTGTTCTTTAGCTAATTTCTCGGCATAAGGCTCTATCTCTGGTAATACTTCTAAATCAGGAGATACTACATTGATGATTCCTTCTAAAATAGCCAATGCCCTAAGTATTAGAAAAATACTTCCAGGAACTGATAAAGAGTGTTTATAAATGATATCTTGTAATGCAGTTGTCACTTCAGCCATAGTGGCTTCTTCGTTACCATGTGTATAATAACGATCCACCATATTACTTAAATCTTGCTCTAAAGCTTTCGTATCTTCATTCTCCGTTTCTTTGGCTATTCGTCGTAGATGAAGTGCCATTCCTCTTGCATCATTTCGAGCCATAGAAGCTAAAAAATTAGCTAGAGCAAAACGTTGATATTTTGATAAACGACCAATCATACCAAAATCTATTAGAATGATTTTGCCGTCTGGCTGAACTAAAACATTGCCTGGGTGAGGATCTGCATGGAAAAAGCCTTGTTCAAAAATTTGATCAAGGTAAATATTCATACCAGCATTGGCTACATCTTTTAAGGATAGCCCCCAAGATTTTATCGTTCTTATATCTGTAATCTTACAACCACTAACATATTCCATCACTAATAGCTTCTTAGTTGTATATTCTAAGAAGGCATAAGGTATATGTAAATGATCCTTTCCTTTATTGGCTTTTCTAAATTGAACTAAATTTTTTGCTTCAATTGTGTAGTCCAATTCATTGACGATACTTTCCTCAAAGGTCTCAACAATATCGTCAGGATTAAGTAAGCCGTATTTAATAAAAAATGGATGTGTGTGTTTTACAAATTCTTTTAATAGTCTTAAGTCTGTTAGAATTTGTCCATAGGCACCAGGACGTTGTATTTTTAATACAACATCTTTCCCATCTTTTAATCTTGCTCTGTGTACTTGACCAATACTTGCCGCTCCTAATGGTTTATTATCAAAGAAAGAAACAAAATCATTTAGACTCATTCCTGTTTCTTTTTCTACAATAGCTATTGCCTCCTCTTCAGAAAAAGGAGGAACACTGTCTTGTAATTTTTGAAATTCTTCAATTAAATCTTGTGGAAGTATATCGGGTCTGTTACTTAGTGTTTGTGCAAACTTGATGAACGTTGGGCCTAGTTCTTCGACCACCATTCTAATCCTTTCCGCTCTACTATATTTAAAAACAGGTTTATTGTCTCTTTTCCAATCATCAATGGGTACAAATCGCTTTAAAGATGTAGTAGAAACAACATCTTCGAAACCATATTTCAGTAGAATTTTAATGATCTGCTGAAGTCTTTGTATATTTTTTACTTTAGTGGAAAAAAGCATTTATTACAATAAAAAAATCAATAAAAGTATTTTGTTTTTAATTCATATCGTTGATGTGAAAAATCAACTTATTAAGCGTCATTAGTTGTTATACCAAATAAACTATAAGATGTCATATCTATTCTCTTTTACTCCGTAATATCCAACTTATTTGAATGAGATCATTGATCTATTATTTTTAAACTTAATCAAAAATAAGAAGTACAGAACTAATTCAACTTTTAATCGTCAAATTAGTATTAGATAAGACTAATTACCTCAACACAATTTAATGAACGTAATTAGAAATAGTACTTTTTTAAAGCAATTCTTGATAGGAAATATCCGATTTTAAACAATTTTTTTGTTTGTATACCCGATTGCAGTACTTATTACTATAAAAAATGGATGTAGATGTCGTGCTAAAAAGGATATCCAATAGCTAGATTGAAAACTAATTGATTAAATGACGGCTTTTTGATTACCCATTTATCTCCATCATCTGGGGTATATGGCACTCTTAAAGGAATGGCAAAATCAAGACGGATCACAAAAAACTGCACATCGACTCTTACACCAACTCCGGCACCATACGCCATTTCTTCTATTACTTTTCCAAGGGCAAATTCACCTCCTGGTCTTTCTGGATCTGCTGATGCTAACCAAACATTACCATAATCAAAAAAGGCGGCTAGCTTTAAATATTGATGTAAATCATAACGGTATTCAAAACTACCTTCAATTTTAATATCACCTCCTGAGTTTCCAAAAGAACCCGCTGTATTTATACCATCCGGATCATAGAAACTACCAGGTCCTAAAGATCGTGATCTAAATGCTCTGATAGAGTTAGGACCACCAACAAAATACTGTTTAATAAAAGGTAAAGTACTTGAATTACCCCAAGGTTTTGAGTAGCCTATAACAAACCTTGTAGCCATTTCTCCTCGTTTAGTTGTTTTAAAGTAATATCTAAAATCATTGGTTAGTTTGACATATTGAGAAAATGGATTTCCAAGAATCTTATATTGATTATCAACAGGATCTTTTTCTTGGCCAGTACCTTGCATTATAGCATACCAAAGGTTACCAGAAATATCCACATTACCTTTATAATAAAAACTACTATTCTTTAATTTTTTATCCCAAATTGGAGCATATTCAAAAGTATAATTTGACCCTAAAATAAACTGATTTTGAAATGATTCTTTTAGTGAAGGAAATACTTCACCAATATCTTTTCCATCTGTCGAACCAGTTGCTTGATAACTTATTGAAACTGGATTTAATGTATGTCTAATTTCTTCATTTGTTCTCCAATCAAAACCATAGCTTGTATTAAAGTAATTTAGGGTATATGAAGGAAAGAAATGATAACGTTTAAAACCTAAACCAAAATTGGTATAAGGAATATAAAAATCACCACCAGGTCGAACATCAAAAGGAGCAATAACTCTGGGTATTGATAGTTTTGTATCGAAACCATACCAAAAGATGACATCTACTCCATTAGAATTACCACCAAATTGTTTTTGTACCCCTGTAAATAAAGTGAATGATAGTTTTTCCGCTCCTCCAAAAGTATTTCTATTTTTCCATGTAAAGTCTAATTCCGGTCCTGTATACCCAGTAGACCATGTTGACATAGAAAGTTCAGTAGAAACAGAATGAAGAGTAACCTGAGACATTTTAGCATTTACATTCATCTTCCCATTATATGGATCAACTGTTTCTTTAGGTTCGAACTCCATATTCACATATTTGAAGACACCTAGACCAGAGAATTGCTTTAATGAAGCTTGGTGATCATGTCTTGAGTATTTCTCACCTGATCTTAATTGCAATGTCTCATCAAGTATTCTTGGTTTAAGGTTTACGGGATCTCCAAAATAAACAATACCTGAATCTATATCGACTTTTTTATGATTCCTTTTCGATACATTTAAACCATCCAAATCAAAATCGGGCTGTAATACTACTGAATCAATTTCATATTGTCTTGTCACTTTGGGTGGCATTTCTTTAAAATTAGCATAGACATTAATAGTTCTATCTCTATTTGCAGAATCTAAATCAAACATTAAATAATTAGAACTAAAGAAATAGTAGCCACTATCTTTTAATGCGTTATTTAATCTTATTCTTTCTTCTCTAAATGCTTTTAAAGAATATCTATTTCCAGATTTTAGAACAGAAAGATTTCTGAGTTTTTCTATTCTATTATTGAATGGATTTTCTTCTTCTAAATCCCAATGAATACTATCTAAAACATACGGTTTCTCTTTGACAACAACTAAATAATCTACTGACATAGATTTAGCCGCTGAGTCATATTTTTTATGATACTTTACTTTTGAATCAAAGAAGCCATTATTATTAAGAGTTGACGTTAATAATTCAACTGTTTTTTTAGAAACGTTCTCATCATAATACACTGGTTTTTCTCCAAATGTATTGTTCAAACGTTTTTTCAATCCTTTTGGTCTTTTAGCATTTTGGGCTTTATAATAAAACCATGAAGATGTTTTTTTATTAGGACTAATACTAAGATTCTCAGATAGATCATATTTTAAATCATCATCCACCTTAATACTGTCAGGAGTATCATATTTGATTATCGCTCCTGTATAAATACTTCTATCCTCTTCGATATATTTTGTTATGCTACATCCGAAGAAAATAAAAGTAATACCAAGAATATATATGTACTTATTAATTTTCATTACTTGCTAATAAAATGTTTTTGGTTCTATGGTAGAACGGAGTGAAGTCTTTTATAAAAGAGGTTGACTTTTTAGGTTCGTTAGATGTAGAATCATTTTGTACGGGAAGAGTTGATGATTGTTGAATTGAGTCTCCTTTTACATCCATTTCTACATTTGTACTATCTACTTTTGCTGGATTCATTGTACTATTAGAAGAGGTTGAATCAGTTGTTGATGCCGGTTTCATACCTGCATTATTAGTAGAGTCTACTTCCGCCTCTTGCATACTTCTATTACTTGTTGAATCAGTATTAGAAGGCTGCATGCCATTTGATTGAGTTGAATCAGAAGCACTCATCATACCACCACTAGTATTAGACCTTTTGATCATACCCATTCTTTTTCTAATATCTTTCTTCTTATCCAGGTTTCTTATAAATAACTCTCTTCCTTGATTATAATCTTTTGTAAATACTATTGAAACACCTGTCTTAAAAACATCTGGTGTGAAATATTGTGGATCAACAGTTCTGAATAATCGATTTTTAAGTGTACCATCAGTTAGAAGATTATATTCTAATAAGAAGTCCGTATTAAAAGTATTAGAACTATTTTGTGCTTCATTTCCATTTACAGCTACTTTACCTCCTACAGAAACACTCAATCGATCATTGAATAAAGTTTTCTTTAATGTTACACCTACATCAGTTCTATTAGAAGAACCTCCTCCATTATTATTTTGGGAATAAGAATCTACATCAAAGTTTACATCAACAAAACCATTCGTTAAGTTATTTGTCACATTATTCAATTGCTGACTAATAATAGAGCTGACAGAACCAGCGACCATATCCGTTGTAGAACCACCATCACCACCTGCATCATTTAAGAAAGTTCCTAAAATTAACAAGGCGAATACCTGTTTATTTAATTGTGATTCATCTTGATTGAGGTTTTCCACTGCTGATTCAATTTTATCACCTCCTTGACTTCCTTCTGGATATTCTAATTTAAATGAGAGTTCTGGTGTAATCACATCTCCTCTCATATTCATATATACCTTAAAATCTCTTTTAGACTTATATTTATTCGATTCAGATTGACTAATTTGATTGGCCACTAATGGATACGGTGAAGTTCCTATTTCATAGATGGCTGTCATGTCAGCTTGAGGGTTATAAGGATCGCCGGTCCATAATACCGAACTTCCTTTTTCTAGAAGTAACTGTTTATTCATTAATTGATAAAAAGTCATGCTATAATCACCCTTAGTTACTTCATATTGACCTGACATTACTAAATCTCCTCCAGCGTCCATTCTCAGGTTTAATGTACCACCACCAACTAAAGTTAAAGCATCTCCTGCTCTAGGGTCTATGACGACTCTAAAAGATGATTTATCATCAATATTTATTTTTGCACTTAACTCATAGTTATCAGACTTCTTTTTGATTTTAGTAGTATCAGATTCCTCAATAAATTCAATTATATCGTCCCCGGTATCCACATCACCTAAACCACCATCTATGTAAACATAGGTCAAATCTGTACCTCTTGATATTCGAATATCTGAATCAATAATTAAATGATCAATAGGCCCTTTAATTGTTGTAATATTACCAATAATCAACTTTCCAAAGTATTCAGGATTGTCTTGTGATGTTGAATTCATCAAAACGATATCATCAGCTGAAAACTTAAGATCAAAATCCATTGATGTATAATCTTCCGTTTTAATACTACCTCCAAGTAAAGCTAAATGTTCATGTTTATCCATGAAACCAAATTGATTAAAGGTAATCCCCTTATCACCAAACGTAGCTGAACCGTCTAAACCAAATAAGGTTAAATTGATCATATCTACTTTAAAAGTAGGATGATTCATGTTTAGTTTACCTCTTACGAAAAGAGGATTCGAGCCTCCCGCTCTTACTTTCATATTACCACTAAAACCACCTGATAAATTGGATAAATAACCCATAGAAAGCTTTTCAAAAGGTTTTATCAGAAGACTATCTATTTGCATAGACAAATCTAATGGAGCTAAAGTATCAACCATATTAAAAGTAGCATCAGCGGTCATGTTACCTATTGGACCATCAATTATAGTATGGTTTTCATAGATATTTATGTTTGATGTATTGGTTGCTGTATTCTTTAAACTTGCAATTATATTATTGAATATGCCAAATTTATCAACAGTTAAAGTTGAATGTAACTTCCCTCCTTCAGAAATATCACCGATTTCTACATCCATATTAATCAAACCATTAATAAGAGAAGTATCATTCGTGTTATTGTAAGTCAAGTTATCTAAAGAATAATCTTTGATTTCAAATTTATAAACGGTGTCTTGTTTGTCGTATTGAGAGCTATAAAAATTGATTTCTTGGTTTTCTTGCTTTAATCTCAAATTATTAATAAAAGGTAACCCTCCATCTGAGAGAATATAATTATCCTTATCTACCTTCCAATCCATTGCATTAACTACTAGATGATCTGCTAGACTAAATTTATAAGTTGTACTATCTAGGCTGAGTTCTCCACCAGCCCAAAGCCACTGTTTTTGTAAATCTTCTGATTTACCCTCCGTTATAAACGTTAGATCATTGTCTTTTGCTTCGCCTGATAAACTCCAATGATGTAAAGCATAGTCTTCATAACCTATATACCTCAACCTATTGAACCCAGTGCCATATTTAAAGACTGTACCATCTGCATGAAGTGACAAATAAGTAGAATCAATATCTATATCTGAATAGGTAATTCTAGGTAATAATACATCAAAATCGAATGTATTCGTAGCGGCATCAAAATTAAAATCACATTTGCTAAGTACTAATGAATCCAATCCTTCAATAATACCATTTGTCAATAATTCACTATCACTTAATTTTAAATAACCATTCATTTTTCCTTTTGATGGAGGAAGTGCTCCTATCATTTCTCTTGACGATATATATTGAGAAAAATATCTTCCTAAAACATCCGTCAAAGAATCCAATGGTAAGTCTGAATTTACAGCACCTTCCATATATGGAGCTGATAAACGACCCGCAATATGAGTAGAATCTAATTCTGCATGTAGCTTTATTTGTTTAAACTCATAGGTCTCTTTACCATCATAAATGTAGAAATCGTTTAACGCTAGAGTTGAGTTTAAATCCTTTATATCAAAACCTTTGGTATCGGAATCAATTTCCATACCTATGGTTAAAGTATCAGAATACAAGTTTAATTTATAGAAGTCGAGATGGTCGATGTTACCATGAATATCTGCTAGAGGGATTTCTTGATTCATATCAACATATCCATTCAATACAAATTGAGCACCTTCACCTTTTGTTTTTGCATCCCATTTTACAGACATTCTATCTATATCTAGGTTTGCTTTTAACCCTCCGTAATCATAATTATTATAGACCGCTTCTTTTAAATTAAAAGTAATTAAGGCTTTTAAGTCATCTTCAGGATCGAACCCTTTCCCCACTGCCGTTAAGTAAGTACTCACATCTCCAATCGTACTGTCTTTCAATATTTGACCAACAGCTAACTTTCGAGTGTTTGTAGTTATTTTATATTCATCATCATTTAGCAACAAAAATTGCAAATCAAAAGCACCATAATTATCTAAATTAAGGTTCATGTCTCCTTCTAGATCATCTATTTTGCCCTTAAGTTTTATGTCACCTAGAATATGAGGAGGGATATCAAATGCATTTCTTATACTATCTTCTAAATTGATACTTAATAGAGGTTGGGTATTGAAATTCAAAGAATCAATTTTGATATCAAAATATAATGAATCATCAGACATTACATCTCTTAATTCAATATCATAGTCAGTAACTAATCCTAAATTTGAATTTAATTTACCTTTAGAAATTCTCATTTGTTTGGTTGATCCTTTTACAATCATACTTCCATCTACTGTAGAAGTTAAATAAGGCGAAACAGCAGAATCTTGTTTTAAATTTGGATCAAAAATTAAAGCATCAACGAAAGATATATGGGATCTCTTTAAATGGTTTTCAAATTGTAAATCATCAATATAATCTCCGATTTGATAAAGGTTTGTGAAGTTTAATTTTAAGTCATTTAATAAAAAACTATTGTTCATCTCGACAAGTAGTTCTTTGACATTTAATTCTTGAGGTTGTACATCTAAATATGTCGATAAACTTCTTACATGTAAACCTGACTTCTCCTTCATATCAAAATGATCTAGATCTATGTAAATCTGTTGATCATTTACTTTAATGTCATGTGTACGTAGATTACAGTTTGATAATTGAATATGATTTGGATCTAAGCCTTTCACAGGAGTATATAATTGATCATCATATTTCAGGTTAAAATCATTTATACTGATATCTTGAATTTGCACATCCCAATCAATACCTAAACTTGTCAGTGGTTCTAAAGGCAAAACTTTTGATGGTGGAGTAACAATAGTAGTATCAGATGTCATTTGATACTCTATTTTAGAATGGTCAAGATTTATACTAGCTAAAGCTATTTTTTGTTTGTTAAGGTCAAACGTGTGTTGTAATACACTCCAATGTCCTATATGCACAACTGCCTTTTGAGGACTTACGCGATCATCATAAGTAAGATCAACGTTTTTAATATCTAATTTTGAAAGTAATAGTTTGAAATCTGTAGATGATGTTGCAGTTGTATCTTCTTCTGAAACAGGCATTTCACCAAATTGAAGATAATCAATTTCACTATTTTCAAGTAAAACATTACTTATGTTATATTCCCCTGTATTTAGGTTTATCTCTGGGATTACAGTATAAAGTCTACCTAACTTTAACTTCGTACTTAAGTTTAAAACGCTATCAATATAAGTGATATAAATATCTCTTAAATCTATATCATTTAATATGATTGGTGGAATAATTGAAGTAGTTGTATCTTCTTCTACTTCAACCTCTTCATCTGAAGCAAATGCATTGATTAGGTAATCGAAATTGAATTCACCTTTAGCGTTCACACTAACATGAGTTTCTAAATTGTTGACAGCAAATTTGTCGAGAACAATTTTCTCTAATGAAATTGTTTCAGCGTCTACATCAATTTCAATGTCTTGAATAGATATAAAGTCATCTCCATTAGGGTTTTTAAGGAGAATATCTTCGAGTACTAATGATTTCGGAAAGTTTAAGGCTATATACCCTATTTTAACTTCACTGTTTGTTTTGTCAGATAGATACTTAGTTGCTTTGTCTACTACATAGTTTTGAACATAAGGCACTCTTAATATGCCGTAGATAAAACCTAATAGTAAGATAAATAAAACTAGGATTCCAAAGAAAAGACGTTTGAGAGATCCTTTCATTCTCGGTTATTTCAATTTAGTTGTGGTGTGACCAAAATTAAAATTAAAGATTTTTATGTTTTATTACGAGAATTAAGCAGATTAATATCAAATGATTTATTTTTTATTTTTCCAAGCATTAAGCCTTTGACTTAATAAATCACTCACGATCTTAAAGTTATCCCAATTATCATGAATATGGAACATAGATTCATGTTCTTTCATTAGAGCATCTTTGTAATCATTTAGGTAATCCCCAGAGCAATAATAGTCTAAAATAAATGGCTGTATTTCTTCGTTAAATAAATCAATATCTAGTACCCCATCTAAAGTTTCTGCTAGAATAATAGGTGTAATATCTTTTCTTGAAAAGTGTAAAATTTGAGTACCAAAATCGTCTTCATATTCTTCGCTGTAGTGATCATTAAGAATAATCCATCCAAAGAAATGTCCTATATGTAAATATGCTTGATCTAAAGAAATATCTTCAGGATACTCTTTACCAAAATAATTTCTCACATTATCAATTACAGTTGTATTCATAGCTTTATAGTAGTTAATCAGTAGATATTTGCGATAACAATAGTATGCATCTAGACATAGTAATCGTTTTACTATTCCCAATTGTACACTTTTTTTTTTGTAAGATGCAAAAAGATTTCAAAATTATTAAATTTAAGTAGGATTTGAGGTGTAGAATAAATTACCTTGAGTATATATTAATTTGTTCATAACTACATAAAATTGAGAACTCTTACATTTCTATCATTTTTTATACTGACATTAACCTGTTTAAGTAATCAAGATACATTAGCACAAAATGCAACATTAAGAGGTGTTGTCTTAGATTCGATAGGTCAACCTATCCCTGCGGCTATGGTTCAGGCAGGAACAGATCAAAGTAACTTTTATATCACTAATGATGAGGGAGCCTATATTCTTGAATTAAATTCTGATTCTTTAACTACTATATTTTTTAATCACCCTAATTTTTCACCTAGAGCATTTCAGATAAAACTATATAAAGGGGAGATAAAAACTTTAGATATTAAACTTTACAAGCAGATATTTGAGCTAGATGAAGTAAAAATCACTGGTACAAAAGAAGAAGAAACAAGAACAAAAGCAGGTTCAATTTATGTAAAAGGTGAAGACCTACAAGAAATTCCCGTTGGATTTGGTGAATTTACACAACAATTAGTTGCAAGTGGTGCATTGGGAATTGCTTCCAACAATGAACTATCTTCTGATTATTCTGTAAGAGGTGGTAGTTTCGATGAGAACTTAGTTTATGTAAATAATATTGAGATCTATAGACCTTTTATTGCAAGAGCTGGCCAACAAGAAGGTTTGAGCTTTGTCAATTCTCGTATGGTAGATAATATTGAATTTTCTTCTGGTGGATGGGAAACTAAATATGGTGATAAACTTTCAAGTACATTGAATATTGCCTACAAGAAACCATTAAGTTTTGAAGGTACTTTAGAAGCGTCTCTACTTGGAGGTAGTTTAACAGTGGGTGGTGCTTCAAAAAATAAAAAACATACCGCTATTGCTAGTGCTCGATATAAATCAACAGAATATTTATTAAATACTTTACAAACTGAGGGAGAATATAGACCGAGGTTTGGTGATTTTCAATCTTATTTAAGTTTTGATTTATCAGGTAAAGGAAAAAAAGGAAAAACTTATTTGGATGCTATTCTATCTTATGCTTCAAATAGATACAGTGTTTTTCCATCTACTAGATCATCTAATTTTCAAACTGGAGAAGGTGTAAGTAATTTGACTATTGCTTTTGAAGGTAAAGAACAATTAGATTATGACACTTTCCAAGGAGGGTTAAAATTGATTCATCACTTCAATAAAAAATTCACTTCAAATATTATTACCTCAGCATTAGTTACACAAGAACGCGAAAGAAGCAATTTAGAAAATGCCTATAGAATATGTGATACACAAGATTTCAATAGCATCAACGATTGTTCTACAGAACTTGGTATAGGCGGAGGTTATCAATACTCTAGAAATACGCTGAAAGCGAATATATTTATTATTGAAAATCGTAATGAATGGGATCACAATGATCATTTGTATTCTGAATTTGGTGTACAATTGAAAGTTGAGGATATCAATGATCAATTGTCAGAATATCAATTCCAAGATTCAGCTGACTATGTGATCGATGTATCTAATGTATTAGATGCTACTAACACTCTTAATTCACAACGTTATTCTGGATATTATCAAACAACTTATCTTTCTCCTAATGATAAACATAAAATGACTTTAGGAGTAAGAGGAACGTATTGGACTATCAATAATGAACTCAACATCTCCCCTCGTTTACAGTATTCATTTAAACCTGAGTGGGAAAAAGATATTGTCTTTAACTTCGCTACTGGCGTGTATTATCAACCTCCTTTTTACAGAGAAATGCGTAAGCCTGATGGTACTTTAAATTTGGATTTGAAAGCACAAGGTTCAATGCACTTTATAGGTGGTTTAAATTATAATTTTGAACAGTGGGGTCGCCCATTTAAGTTGATTTCAGAAGTTTATTACAAACACCTTTGGAATGTTGTTCCATACAATGTAGACAATATTCGAATTAGATATTCAGGAGAAAATGAAGGGGTTGCTTACGCTATGGGTATAGATACTCGAATTAGTGGTGAGTTTATTCCAGGTACTCAATCATGGGTTGCTTTGAGCGTGATGTCTACAAAAGAAAAAATTGAAGGAGATCCTAGAGGATATATTCGAAGACCAACAGATCAAAGAGTAACTTTAGCCATGTTTTTCCAAGATCATTTACCCAATAATCCTACAATGAGGATGAATTTAAGGTTTATGTTCGGATCTGGTTTACCTTTTGGCCCTCCAGATCAACCCGAATATAGAAATGCTTTTAGCGGTGGAAACGAGTATATGCGATTAGATTTAGGGTTCAATAAAATTATAGCGTTAAATAAAAAGTCAGAAAATCCTAGTGAAGAGTTTATGAAAAACCTTCAAATAGGACTAGAAATATTGAATGTTTTAGGTAATAATAATGTCATTTCACATACATGGGTGAAGACATATGATGGAAAACAGTACGCTGTTCCAAATACTTTATCTCAAAGATTTTTCAATGTAAAAATGATTTTGCAACTTTAGAGAAAGAAATAACAAGATTATGCAAGAGAGTGATTTAGTGAGACCCAAAGTGGGAAGATTTTGCAGAACAGAAATTGCATTCCTTGGAACATCTCCAGGGAAGGTTAAAGAACTTGTTTTTAGATTAATAGAGAACCTTTCAGATAATTGGAATCTTGGTTATATCGATTGTGACCATCAAAGTTCTGAAATGGAGAAAGAATTAGGAATTGATTCTTCCAAAGCATTATCACATAAAGCAAGAGTAGAAATTATAGATAAGATAACATTTTCTAGAGCAGATTTCAGAAAAGCATTTAGTGTACCTGAGCGTCATGTTTTATTAAATGATATTGATGCTGCGTTTATTAATGGTAACCACTTTAAGGCATCAAAGCAAATTCTTATCATTGATAAAGACAAAACGCCTACATTACATAGAAAAATTAATAGGTTGAGTAATGTGCTTTGCGTTGTTTTAGCAGATGATGCCACTAAAGATGATATCCCTCCTATTCTTTATGAAAGAATTCATAATTTAGAACACAAACCAATATTTGATATTAATAATATTCATGCTGTTGCTCAATTTATTGAAATAACATTAAAGGCAGATACAGGAAATATTAATGGACTTTTATTGGCAGGGGGACGTTCAAAGCGTATGGGCGGTAAAGATAAAGCCAGAATTAATTATCACGGTAAGGAACAAAGATTTCATATGAAAGAGATCCTTACTAAATATACAATGAAAGCTTTTATGTCTTGTCGACCACAACAGTTAAAAGAATTTTCAGATCAGGCTGACCTATTACCCGACTCTTTTATAGATCTTGGTCCATTCGGGGCATTATTATCTGCATTTAGGCAAAACCCTAACTGCGCATGGATGACAGTTGCTATTGACCTCCCTTTTGTTGATGATAAAACGATCATGCATTTAATTCAACAAAGAGACCCGTCTAAAATAGCCACATTATACAAATCCAAAGATACAGGCTCCCCACAACCCCTTTTAGGTATTTGGGAACCTAGAGCATATCTAAGATTATTACAATCTTTAGCTTTTGGAAAAAATTCATTAAGAGACGTTTTAGAAGATGCCAATATAAAATTAATCGAACCATTATCAGATCACACTTTAAGTGAAGTTGATACTATGGATGAATTAGATATTGCCATAAAACAACTAAGTCAACAAAATTCAATTTAATTTTTTGCTGATAATTTTTAGTTTTGTACTAATAATTTAAAATAGAAGTCTTGAACAAAGTAAGATTAGAAATACTAGGGCTTTCAGCTAGCCATACTTCTCACGGTTCTTTTGCCTTAGTATTAGGTGAAAAACATGGTAATAGAAGACTACCTATCATTATTGGTATGTTTGAAGCGCAAGCAATTGCGTTAGAAATCGAAAAGATCTCTTCAAATAGACCAATGACCCATGATTTATTTAAAAGTTTTGCATTAAAACTTGGAGCAAGCATCAATCATATACAAATTTCAAATTTAAAGGAAGGGGTATTTTATGCTGATATACATATCATTACAGCTGATGGTGAGGAAGTTATATTAGATGCTAGACCTTCTGACGCTGTTGCTATAGGTATACGTTTTAACGCCCCTATTTATGCCTTTGAGAATATCATGGGTGAAGCAGGTATTCAAGTAGAAGAGCTTGAGCAAGATGAAGTAGAACATGCCGATGACCTCGAAGATGATGAGGACGATTTAGAAATCGAAGATTTTGAAGGTATGGAGGAAGAGGAAGAAGAACTCTCTCTTGAAGTTGATGAAGAAGATAATGAAAGTGGTTTTACACATTTATCTATAGATCAATTGAATTCTTTATTACAAAAAGCAATTGATAACGAAGATTACATGAAAGCCGCAAATATTCGTGATGAAATCACTAAAAGAAGTTAAAAAAATAAAATCCCACAAATAGTGGGATTTTTTTATATGTTTTAATTTACTACTTCTTTGGTATCGGTTGATGCATCTTCTAAATCTTCTTCTTTAAATTCTTTAGGAGATGGTAAATCTTTTAAAGATGCAATTCCGAAGTACTCCAAAAATTTATCAGTAGTACCATATAACATAGGCCTACCAATAGCTTCGGATTTACCTTTCATTTTTATTAATTCCTTACCCAAAAGTTTTTTCATTGCATAATCGCAACCAACACCCCTTATTTTTTCAATTTCTCCTTTAGTAATTGGTTGTCGATAAGCAATAATTGAAAGTGTTTCTAACGCCGATCTTGATAATCTTTTCTTCGATCTATTTTTTAATAGGGCATTGACGACATCACTGTAATTTTGTTTTGTCATAAAACAAAACCCCTCTCCACTCTGTACAAGTTCAAATGAATAGGATTCATCATTAAACTTATCCTTTAGTTTTTGAATGAAATTTAAAGTCTCTTTTTCATTTAGAGAAATCGTACCCTCTGAAAGTTCCTCAACTAAAGCAATGATTTCATCCACTTGAAGTGGTTCATCAGAAATAAAAACCATTGCTTCGATTTTACCTAAAATGTCTGAATCTTTCATAATAAAAAATGACACTTAATAGTTGAACTATTAAGTGTCTATTTAAACTTTTAGAATTATTTTCTTTTTAATTTCGCTTCAATTGATTGTTGTGTATGAGGCACAGCTCTCAATCTTTCTTTAGAAATTAAATTTCCAGAATCTACACATACTCCATAAGTTCCATTTTTAATACGAATCAACGCTTTTTCAACTTGTTGTTTGTATTTCATGGCTCGAGCAGCATAATGATTCAACTGTTCTTTTTCGAAGGCATCTGCACCGTCTTCCAATGTTTTCCCTCCTGTGTGATTAGAATCTTGACCACTAGTATCTTTTGAAATTGATGCTTTTAAGTGATCTAATTCTTTGTTTGTTTCTTCTAGCTTTTGGTTTAATAGGGTTTCGAACTCTACTAATTCCTCAGCTGAATATCGTAATTTTTCAACTGCCATATATTTGAAAGCGGTTAAGGTTAGTAATTCTACAAATGTAATAAAATTGATTTAGAAAAAATCATACCAACGTAGTTTAAAATAAATATTAATAAAAGTTTATCCCCTTAATATTGATTTATTGTAATATTTGAATAATTTTAGGTAGTCAAATTAATTAAATTATGAATTTCAATCCAATAAAACTTATTCAAGAAAACTTCTGGCCTAGTTTAAGAAAAGATCAGGTGTATCCTCTGTTTAATGAGGAAAGGAATACTCTGCCCGAAGAAAAAAAAATAGTATTAAAAAAAGAAGTTGATCGATTTTCAAAGAATTTTAAAAGAACGAGACGTCTCTTACTTATTTCAAATATCATTTTATATACTACTGGATTTCAGTATTGGTGGTTATTTGCATTAGGTTCACTCGGATACACCTTCATTAAATCGCAAAACCTAAAATCATTACCTTCCTATTTAAAAAAACATAGTCCAAAAGTAAAGTCACTGTTTGGTAACATCTACAAGTATAAAGTACAAAGACAATTAAAATACGACCCTGTTACACTGTCTATAGATGATATTCAAATAGGATTTTTAGCAGACTATAGAACAAGAACTTATCAAGTCATTGATCATCAAGAACGTTCTTTAGGAGACGATTATTATGAAGAAAAATTTTCCATATTAGAAGCAGCTACTTTAGATCAGTCTGATTTTAATGAAATGGTAATCTTTAAGGACAACATCAATTCAACTCCTGAAATATATGTTGGCCAAAAGGTGAATATCTTTAGAATAAAAGATAATTTAGATACTGAAATCAAATTAAGAGGTAAAGCAAATAATACCTATGAATTCTATCATCAACCCTATTATTTAGAGTACGGTAAAAACGGTTTTATATATTCTTTTAAAACTAAAAAAGTGATAGGTACTTTGAAAAAATGGTTTTATTTAAATGAAACTAGAGATAAATTTCTAAGTATTTATCAAATCGACACCAACGAATTTGAGGCATATTCAGGCGAAATTGTCTCCGATTCTTATTTTACTGATATTCTACCACGAAAATGAATGTTAAAAAAAGTTAGCTAATTGTAAGTAACTTCAAAGGGAAGAAATTTATATTAATTTTGAAGTTATTATTCATAGAGAAGACTTATCTTTATTGCTTCATAGCAATGATATAAATATTATAAATTATATGATACTAAAAGCGGATAACCTTATTAAGCATTACGGTAAGCGTACAGTAGTGAATGATGTTTCTATTAAAGTAGAACAAGGTGAAATTGTTGGTTTATTAGGACCAAATGGAGCTGGTAAAACTACTTGTTTCTATATGATCGTAGGACTTATAAAACCTAACAATGGTCAGATTCATCTAGAGTCAGAAAATATCACTAAACTTCCAATGTACAGACGTGCTCAAAAGGGTGTTGGATATTTAGCTCAAGAACCTTCTGTATTTAGAGGATTAACCGTTGAAGAAAATATCATGCTTCCTTTAGAAATGGAAAAAATTTCTAAAGAAGAGAAAAACAAAAGAGTACAAAATCTTTTAGAAGAATTCTCTTTAACCCATGTAAAAGACAACTTAGGTATGTCTCTTTCTGGTGGTGAAAGAAGAAGAACGGAGATTGCTAGAACTTTATCAACTAACCCTAGTTTTGTACTTCTTGATGAACCTTTTGCTGGCGTTGACCCAATTGCAGTAGAGGAAATTCAAAGAATTGTTTACAATTTGAAAAAGAAAAATATTGGTATTCTTATCACTGACCACAATGTAACTGAGACTCTTTCTATTACAGATAGAGTTTATATTTTACAAAGTGGAGTTGTATTTAGAGATGGAACACCAGATCAATTAATCAACGATCCTGAAGTAAGAAAGGCTTACTTTGGTGAATACGCTGAGTATAAGAAAAAAGATTTTTCTGAGTAAAAAAATAATATTATTTTAAGGATACTCTTTTGAATAAAGAGTATCCTTTTTTTTTACACATCCAAAAGGTGTTATTACATTAACTATGCTCTAACCCAGTTTTGTATGGAATTACTTTCGTCCGCTATACAATGGTTTACGAAGCGAAGAATGCATCAAATTGATCATTTTAAGCAATATCCTGTAGATGTTCAACAACAACTTTTTAACGATCTTTTATCTACAGCGAAAAATACTGAATTTGGAAAAAAATACGGTTTTTCTGATATAAAATCCTTAGAAGATTATCATCAGAATGTTCCCATTTCTACCTATGAAGATTTATATCCATATATAGAAAGAATGATGAATGGTGAACAAAATATATTATGGCCGACAAAAATATCTGAGTTCTCAAAATCTTCTGGTACTACTAACGCTAGAAGTAAATTCATTCCGGTTTCTAAAGAAGCTCTTGAAGATTGTCATTATAAGGCAGGTAAAGACTTACTGACAATTTACATGAATAATCATGCCTCTACTATGGTGATGTTTGGTAAAAGTCTGGGTATTGGAGGTACTTATCAGAATCACAATTTTAATTCAGGTACAATTAGTGGTGATGTTTCTGCCATCATCATGAAAAACCTTCCTTTTTGGGCTGAGTTTATGAGAGCTCCTGAATTAGAAGTTGCCTTAATGGATGAATGGGAAAGCAAGATTGAAAAAATTGCAGACACAACCATTGACAAAAACATTACTAACATCGCTGGGGTCCCTACTTGGACACTAGTATTATTTGAAAGAATATTAGAAAAAACAGGTAAGAATACTTTAATAGAAGTATGGCCTAATCTTGAGGTTTTCTTTCATGGTGCTGTTGCATTTGGTCCTTATAGAGAAACGTTCAAAAAACTTATTGGTAAAGATGACATGAGTTTTATGGATGTATATAACGCATCTGAAGGTTTCTTTGGCATCCAAGACACCACCAACAACGATGAACTTTTATTACTCCTGGATTATGGTGTTTTTTATGAATTTATTCCAACCGAGGAATTAGAAAATGACCATCCTAATGTAGTACAACTAGCTGATGTTGAAATTGGTAAAAATTATGCTTTACTAATCACGACTAATGCCGGTTTATGGAGATATATGATTGGTGATACTGTAAGGTTTACCTCAAAATATCCATACAGAATAAAAATATCGGGTCGTACCAAACATTTTATCAATGCCTTCGGAGAGGAAGTAGTTATTGAAAATGCTGAGGAGGCCATTAAATCCGCTTCATTGGCAACTAATGCCGAGGTACGCAATTTTACTGCTGCTCCCGTTTATCTTGAATCGGGTAAAAAGGGCGGTCATGAGTGGGCTATTGAATTTAAATATCCTCCAAATGATCGAGCACTTTTCATTCGTACCCTTGATGATAAATTAAGAGAAGTCAATTCAGATTATGATGCTAAAAGACATAAAGATCTAGCGTTAATTGCTCCAAAAGTACATTTCTTAGAGAGAAAAGCTTTTTATAATTGGATGAAAAGTAGAGGTAAATTAGGTGGGCAAAATAAAGTTCCTCGTCTAGCAAATCACAGAAAATATATAGATTCTTTATTGGCATCAATAGAAATATTATAATATGAGTACAAATACAGCAATATTATTAATGCATTGTCCCGATCAAAAGGGAATTATATCATATACCACTCAATTCATCCATGAAAATCAGGGGAATATTGTCTATTTAGATCAACATGTTGATCGTGATGAAAATAGATTTTACATGAGGGTTGAATTTGAATTAGATGCTTTTTTAATACCTAAGGATAAAATTGAAGATTATTTCAATACTTTGTTGGCACAAAAATACAATATGACCTATAAACTTTATTTTAGTGATAAAGTACCTAATATGGCCTTATTTGTAACTAAAATGTCACATTGTTTATATGATATTTTATCAAGAGCTGATTCTGGTGAATTGAAGGTCAATATTCCAATGATTGTAAGTAATCATCAGACATTAAAAAAAGTAGCAGATAAGTTCAATATTCCTTTTTATCATTTTGATATCAATAAAAGTAATAAAGAAGAAGTTGAAGCTGAACAAATAAAATTGATGAAAGAAAACAATATCGATTTTATTGTTTTAGCTCGTTATATGCAGATTCTATCAGAAAATTTTATTGAAACTTTTCCTGCTAAAATTATCAATATACATCACTCCTTCTTACCTGCTTTTGTAGGAGCTAAACCCTATCATGCAGCACATGAAAGAGGAGTGAAAATTATTGGAGCAACCTCACATTATGTAACTACAGATCTTGATGCAGGTCCTATAATTGAACAGGATGTTGCTAAAGTCAGTCACAAAGACACTGTTAAAGAGTTGATTCGTAAAGGTAAAGATTTAGAAAAAATTGTTTTATCTAGAGCCCTCTATAAGCATGTGAATCGTAAGTTACTTACTTACAAAAATAAGACTATCATATTTGATTAGTTAAGCAATCATTATGAATAGAAAAGCCACTCGATATAAATCGAGTGGCTTTTTTAGTTACCTGAGTTCGATGAAATTATTCATCAAACTCAGGTATTAAACTACAACTTAAACGTCTTAAGCATTAGCTGTAATTTCCTCTTCAGAGTTAACAAGGTCAAACATAATTTGATCTGATGCTAGTGTATCACCAGGTTCAACAAAAATATGATTTACATAACCTGTAAAATCAGAAAGAATATTATTTTCCATTTTCATTGATTCTAAGATCAATATAGCTTGGTTTTTCTCTACTTTATCTCCTGTTTTCACTAAAACATCTAAAACTTTACCTGGCATAGGAACATTGATTTTTCTTCCTAATTTCAAGTCAGCAGCAGCTGCTTTAGTTTCTACTACCTCTTCGACAACTTCAACAGGTTTATTAGCTTCCCATTGTTCTTTTTTCAAGTTTTTCAAGTAACCTTTAGCTACAAGAGGGAATAATTCTAATAACAATACCTCTTCGTAGTTTTCTGCTAATTTCACATTACCATATTCTGGCAAAGTAGGATTGTCTTGTGATTTATAAGAACTTGTATCAAATGGTTTTTCTTCTGCAAAACCACAGATTTGTTGTCTAAACTCAGGTTTTACTGGAATTGGAGTTTTACCATAGTCACCTTTCACTAAGCTAATGAATTGGTTAGAAGTATTTGCATACATTTCTTTACCAGCTTTTAAGCTAAGTGCAGCGTTTACAGCTTGTGCACCAACAATTTGAGAAGTTGGAGTAACCAATGGAGGTAAACCAGCATCCATACGTACTTGAGGAATCAATTTCATTGCTTCATCTAAGATCTCTTCAGATTGAAGTGCTTTCAATTGAGCTACCATGTTAGAGTACATACCACCTGGAACCTCTGCTTCCTTCACTTTTGTATTAGGTTTAGGGAAATTGAAGTAATCCTCAATTTGGTGACATACAGACAATAATGTTTCTTCATCTTCTCCTTTAACAGCTGAAATAGCTTGATCAAATAATTGATCAACATTAGCAGGTAAAGTATCTGTAAGCGGGTTGAAAGGATTAGGGAAACTATCGTAAGCATCAAAATCTTTCAACTCTTTTCTGATATCAATAAGTTTTTGATTGATTTCAGCAACTGCTTCCATATTAGCATCTAACTTGATACCTAATTTTTGAGTGAAGACATACATCAACTCGATAGCAACACCTGCAGATCCACCTGCAAAGTTCCAGATACAAGTATCAACAATATCAGCACCACTCATTACTGCAGCTAAAACAGCAGCTAAACCATATCCTGGAGTACAGTGAGTATGGAAATCTACTGGGATGTTTAACTTAGACTTGAATAATTTGATCAATTTTGCAACTCTCATAGGAGGAATCAAACCACTCATATCTTTAATGGTGATCATATCTGCTCCTAATCTTTGCATTTCCAAAGCTTTGTCTAAGAAATACTCATCTGTAAATACTTTCTTTGGAATTTGTTTTCCTGTAAAGAACCCTTTGATACGGTCCATTGTAGAAAACTGAGGATCGATTGTGTAGCAAACTGCACAATCTGCAATTCCTCCATATTTTTTTACATACTTTATTGTAGATTGAATATTGTTTGTATCATTAAGAGCATCAAAGATTCTCATAATGCCTAAACCGTTATTGATTGATGTTTTACAAAATCCTTCAATAATTTCTTCTGTGTAAGGAGTATAACCGAAAAGGTTTCTACCTCTAGATAATGCAGTTAGTTTACTTACGTCACCAATTGCATCATGAATACTTTTTAAACGATGCCAAGGGTTTTCTCCTAAATATCTCATTACTGAATCCGGCACTGCACCACCCCAAACTTCCATTGCATAAAAATTTGCTTTTTGGTAATCAGGTAACAATCTTTCAACTTGTTCCTGCTTCATTCTAGTAGCAAAAAGAGATTGTTGTCCATCTCTCATTGTGAGATCTCTAATTTTTAGTTCTTGTACCATAAGGCTAACATTTATAATTTTTGATAATTATGACTAATTGATAATGCGATTTTAACTAATCTCAATATCTATAAAGGTGACAAAAATATTGTTAAAACAGTGATTTTAGTATTTAATGCATTTTTGGGTAGAAAATCAATGTTTTTTTAGGTAGTGAACCTTTTGATCAGGTGTTAATTTTTTTTAATAGCCTTGGTATTTTATCATCAAATAAAATATTAAGTTTTTGAGTCAGGTAAAGACATAAAAAAAGCGAATGATTTTTCATTCGCTCTTCTAATTATAATGAGATATTTAATATCTCAAATTTCATTATCCCTCTTGGGGTTTTTACTTCTGCAATATCCCCTACTTTCTTACCCATTAAACCTTGAGCAATTGGCGAGTCTATCGAGATTTTATTCTCTCTAACATTAGCCTCCTTAGCAGAGACTAAAGTATATGACATTTCAGCTCCTGTTGGTGCTTTAATCTTTACTATCGATAAGATACCTACTTTTGAAGTATCTAATTTAGATTCATCGATTACTCTTGCGTTAGCAACTAAATTAGATAATTCAGCAATTTTAGCTTCTAAGTGACCTTGAGCATCTTTGGCAGCATCATACTCTGCATTTTCACTCAAATCACCTTTATCCGTTGCTTCTGCAATTTGTTTAGCAATATCTGCTCTACCTTTAGTTTTTAAATCATTAAGTTCTTCAGATAATCTCTGAAGTCCCTCGTGTGTATAAAAAGTTGTCTTTGACATGTTCAATATTTTATAATCAAAAACGATCTAATATTACATCAGACCGTATTTTTATTTTTTTTTCGGACCACAAATATAGATTGTGGATATTAATATATAAAATTTTTTATTTATGATCTATCTTTTTTTCAGATTTTGTAGTGATAAATACTGCTCCAATTAACACAACCAATAATAAAATGGCCGTTAATTCAAAAGAAAAGATATGATTAGTCATCATTTGTACTCCAAGTATATTTACTACACTTTGATCAGGGACACTTGCAATTACAATCATCTCTTCTTGCAAAATACTATTAGCTAATAAACCAAATGACAATCCACCTAATACTAAGCCAAGTCCTGTTCTTTTTGAACCACTAATAACACCTTCGTCGTCTTTATTTTTAGTATACATAATACCAAATAACAATAAAACCAACACACCTCCTATGTAGATCATCACTTGTGTGATGGCTAAGAAGTCAGATGCAGAAATTACAAATAAACCTGCAACACTTAAAAGTGCAAATAATAAATAGGCTGCATTATATATTACTTTTTTGGTAAAAAATAATGCAATAGATGAAATGGACATCACAGCCACAAGAAAGTAAAAAATATAAACGATCATTATTTTTTTGTTACTCTTGGTGTAAATTTCGGTCTTTTAGACACTTCCTGTTTAGGTTCTTCGGAAGTTGCACTCTTTTGAAGTTTTTCAGCTTTTTTCTTTGCTTGCGCTTCGTCAAATAAAGCTTTCTTCTCTTTTACCTCACCTTCTGACATTTCAGCAAACCCATAAGTTAATTCTCTCATATCAAGCTCACTAAAATCATAAGATTTTGTCATTGTCAGGCATTCTGTTGGACATACATAAGTACATAAACCACAGAAACAACATTTTGCCATGTCGATATCAAACTTAGCTGCATATATCCTTTTTGCAGTTCCATCGGATGTTTCACCAATAACATCTTGAGATAAAATCGGTTCAATATCAATACAATCGACTGGACAAACTTTTGCACATTTATCACAGACAATACAGTCATCAATCTCTAAATCAAGCTTATATCTACCATTATCTGGAACAGGCAAGGCTTCCTCTGGGTATTTTAATGTTACCACAGAACTCTCAGGATCAAAATAACCATCTTTTTTAAAGGATTGATTACCTACTCTTTTATTAAGTAGTGCATTCCTTAAGTGGATAATAGATAGTTTTAATCCCTGAAGTGAAGTTTGAAAAGCTTCTTTTATATTTCCAAAATATGAACTATTTGCCCCTATCTTTTCTATCATTTAAAAAATCTTTTTATTCTTTACAAAGTTATCAATAAAATTGACGTTGATCTATAAAATCAAGAATTGTTTTAAATTAACTTATCAAATAGATCTGTAATTTTTTATATAAATTAGTATATACCTAAATTGTTTAATGATTCGGTCAATTTGAATTAACTCATTTATATGAAAATACAATATATAGTAGATGATTTTAGTAAAAGTTATGTTTCACCATCTCAATACGATTACTTATTAGCCGCGGGCTACCGTCATTTTGGTGAAAACTTTTTCCGATATAATATTAATTTTCATAACGATCAAGTTTGTAATGTTTTGCCTTTGAGGATTCCATTACTACAATTTAGTTTATCAAAATCTCAAAAAAAGATTTTAAATAAAGCGGTAGATTTCACTTGTTCTATCGAGAAGGTCTCTATTGATGACACTACGCATCAAATGTTTGAAATACATAAGAAGAAATTTCATGATAATGTACCTAACTCCATTTTTGATTTTTTAGCCAAGATAAATACCTCAGCAACTCCAACAAAAATATATGAGTTAAGAGTTTATGATAAAGATCAGATTATAGCCATCAGTTATATTGGTTTAGGAGAGAAATCACTTTCTTCCATTTATGGAATGTATGATCCTTCTTATTCTAAATTTAGTCTAGGAATTTTAACCATGCTTTTAGAAATTCAATTTGGCATGGCGAATGATTTCATCTATTATTATCATGGATACTGCTACGATATCCCCTCTTTTTATGACTATAAGAAGAAATTCAAGCCTCTAGAAAGACTTAATTGGGAACACAATAAATGGGAAGCTTTTGAATAAAATCGCCAGCGTAATTAAACTTCTTTTGAGTTAATTCCGTTTTGAATCAAATTTACTAACTCTTCTTCTTTATGAAATAATATTTTAGGTTCAATCGGAATGACCACAAATTTGAGATGAGATGTCTTTGTAATTGGTTTTAATTTAGCGGCATCCTTTTCGGTAATCAATACTACACCCTCCTTTATTTCATTCTCAATTCTTTGAATCGTTTTTTCTGTAAAAGAATAATGATCTCTAAATTTATAATGCTTAGAGACATTTAACTTATTTTCATTTAAATAGCTTAATAACGGGTCAGTATTCGCAATTGATGTTAATAGAGTGATATCATCAGTAATATCAATTTTTTTATTAGAATGTAGACCATAAAAATCACCGTATTTTATTTCAGCAAAAAATATTTTTGCATTGGTATAGTTATTAGTTTCAATCTTATAATGATTAACTGATGTTTCTGAAATAGAACTAGGGCATTTTGTGAAAATTATTATATCAGCTCTTCCTGCTCCTTCCTTTCTTTCTCTGAGTCTTCCATATGGTAAAACATGGTCTTCAAAAAAAGGTTTATTATAATCGGAAAGCATAATATTTAAATCTCGATGTATTGCTCTATGTTGAAAAGCATCATCTAAAATGATTAAATCTACTTCCTCAAATAATGGTACACCTAGCACTCTAAGCTCTGAAACTACTACCTGAATATCTTTATATTTCCCATGATATTGCATAGGTTCATCACCAATAATTTTAGCGGTAGAATTTTCATCTGCTATGATAGCTCCTTTTGTTTTTCGGCCATACCCTCTGCTTAATATTCCTAATGAGTATTTATCCTTAAGTCTTTCAATTAAAAATTCGACAAATGGCGTTTTTCCAGTCCCTCCAACAGAAAGATTTCCTACACTTATAATAGGCAGATCAAATTTTACTGTTTTAAACGGTTTTGAATCGTAAGATTTATTTCTCTGATGCGTGATAGCATCATATATTTTCGAAAGGGGCTTTAAGATAAATTCCATATTCAAAGATAAAAAAAGCAGTTGAAAACCGAGGCTTTCAACTGCTTTAAAGATTAAAGTCTTTTTATAATTAAGCTAAAGCTTCTTTTACTCTGTCTGCAGCTTCAGATAAAGTAATAGCAGAAACAACTTTTAAACCAGATTCATCTATAATCTTAGCTCCTTCTTCAGCATTTGTTCCTTGAAGACGTACAATAATCGGCACTTGAATATCTCCGATATTTTTGTAAGCTTCAACAACACCATTGGCAACACGATCACAACGAACGATACCACCAAATACATTGATAAGGATTGCTTTTACGTTAGGGTCTTTAAGAATAATTCTAAAACCAGCCTCTACAGTAGTTGCATTAGCTCCACCTCCAACATCAAGGAAGTTAGCAGGATCACCACCAGAAAGCTTAATCATATCCATAGTAGCCATTGCAAGACCTGCTCCGTTTACCATGCAACCAACGTTACCGTCAAGCTTCACATAATTAAGACCAGATTCTCCAGCTTCTACTTCTGTAGGATCTTCTTCAGATACATCACGCATTGCTGCAATATCTTTATGACGATATAAAGCATTGTCATCAAGACCTACTTTAGCATCTACTGCCATAACTTGATCATCAGATGTTTTGAAAACAGGATTGATTTCAAACATTTCAGAATCAATACCTACATAAGCATTGTAAAGAGCTGTAACAAATTTTACCATCTCTTTAAACGACTTACCAGAAGTACCTAAGTTAAAAGCAATTCTTCTCGCTTGGAAACCTTGGATACCTACTGCTGGATCAATTTCTTCATGGAAGATTAATTCAGGAGTCTTTTCAGCTACTTCTTCAATGTCCATGCCTCCTTCTGTAGAGTACATGATCATATTTTTACCTGTAGCTCTGTTTAATAAAACAGAAATATAATATTCTTTGATTTCTGACTCACCTGGATAGTATACATCCTGTTGAATCATCACCTTGTTTACTTTTTTACCTTCAGGTCCAGTCTGAGGAGTAACTAACTGCATTCCGATGATTTGTTCAGAAAGTGTTTTTACTTCTTCTAGGCTTTTGGCAACTTTTACTCCGCCACCTTTACCTCTACCACCTGCGTGGATTTGAGCTTTAACCACCCAAAAGTTGGTACCGGTTTCTTCGTTAAGTCTTTTGGCAGCTTCAACAGCTTCATCAGCAGTTTCTGCTACGTATCCTACTGGAACTTTAACACCGTATTCTTGAAGAATACTTTTTGCTTGGTATTCGTGAATATTCATGATATTTTACCCCTTTGGGTGCACAAGTTTGTTTAGTGTATTGCTATATTTTTAACGCAATGATATAAATCATTACAGTTTGGTAATACAATTCTAAATAAAATAAAACAAAAGTCAAATTTGCTTATGCGAATATTCAAAATTAAAAAGGGTAATTAGTGGAAATAATTGGGTCTTTTTTAATTTAATGTAGAAAATCGCTGTTTTTACAAATGAGATTTTAAGATCTTTTAGAATAAAAAATGTTTACAAAAAAAAACACACCTAGTAAACTAGGTGTGTGATGACTTTATTTTTTCTTCGCTGCTGTTGTTTTTTTAGCAACTGTCTTTTTTGTCGTCTTTTTCGCTGTGGTCTTTTTGGCTGGGGCCTTTTTTGCAGTTGTTTTAGTTTCCTTTTTAGCTGCTGCCTTTCCACCACGAGCTTTCGGTGCTGGTGCTTCCTCTATTATCTTCTTTACTTCTTCGTAAGTTAACTCAGCCGCTTTTTCTTTTAATTCTTTAGGAATTTTAATATTGGCCTTATTGTAAGAAATATAAGCTCCCCAACGTCCATTTAACAATTGAAGGTTTTCTTCCTCTTCAAAAGTTTTAATTAATTTTTTAGCATCTGCTTCACGTTTTGCTAAAATTAATTCAATAGCTGTGTCAAGTTCTACCGTTTCTGGTGCATATTCTTTTCCTAAAGAAACGAATTTACCGTCATGACGAATATAAGGTCCGAATCGACCAATTGCTGCAACAACTACTTTATCTTCATATTTACCTAGAGTTCTAGGTAATTTAAATAACTCAAGTGCTTCTTCTAAAGTAATAGACTCTAAGTATTGACCTTTTCTAAGTGATGCAAATTTTTTCTCTTCATCATCTTGTTCTCCAATTTGAACAATTGGACCAAAACGTCCTAGACGAGTAATAATTCTTTTACCTGTTGTGGGATCAATACCTAATTCTCTTTCTGCATGAGCTTCAGCTCTATCTGCATTTTCTTCAGTATCTACTACATTATCATGAAATGGTTTGTAAAAGTCTTTCAACATATTTTGCCATTCCATATTACCATGGGCAATTTCATCAAATTGCTCTTCCACATTTGCAGTGAATGAGTAATCGACCACTTTAGGGAAATGTTTCACCAAGAAATCATTCACTACCATTCCCATATTTGTTGGGAAAAGCTTACCCTTCTCAGCTCCATATGTTTCATTCAAGTCTTTACTAATCACCTGACCATCTTGTAAAGTCAATTGATTGTAAGCTCTTTCTTTACCATCTCTAGCTTCTTTAATAACATACTCTCTCTTTTGAATAGTAGAGATTGTAGGTGCATAAGTAGATGGTCTACCAATTCCTTTTTCTTCTAAAGTTTTTACAAGACTTGCTTCTGTATATCTCGCCGCTGGTCTTGTGTACCTTTGAGTAGCGTTAATAGTATTAATTGGTAAATCTTGTCCAACATTCAAAGGAGGTAACATTCCTTTAGTATTCTCATCTTCTTCTAAATCGTCATCGTCATTAGATTCGATGTAGGCCTTCAAGAAACCTTCGAATTTAATTACCTCTCCTTTTGCCGTAAACTTTTCGCTTCTACTAGGTGATGTAATCTCAGCTGTTGTTCTTTCAAGTTGAGCATCAGACATTTGAGAAGCTACTGCTCTTTTCCAGATTAAATCATATAATCTTGCCTCTCTATTGTCTTCTAACTTTAATTTATGATTTTTAAAATTAGTAGGTCTAATTGCTTCATGGGCTTCTTGTGCACCTTTATTAGAAGTTTTAAAGTGACGTTCTTGCACATAGTCATTTCCATAAACATCTGCTATTTCTTGAGTTGCAGATTGAATAGCTTCTTGAGATAGATTCAATGAATCTGTTCTCATATAAGTAATGTGACCAGCTTCATATAAACGTTGTGCAATAGACATCGTAGCAGCTACAGAGTATCCTAGTTTTCTACTTGCCTCTTGTTGTAGTGTCGATGTTGTAAACGGAGGTGCAGGAGATTTCTTCCCTGGTCTTGTTTTAATATCTGAAATCTTGAAATCATCTTTTAAACAATCATTCAAGAAAGATTCCGCTTCTTCTTTTGATTTGAATTTTGTGTTTAATTCGGCTTCTAATGCTTTATTACCACCTAAATCAAAACTAGCAACAACTCTATAGTAATCTTTTGGTTTAAAGGCTTCTATCTCCCTCTCTCTTTCAACAACTAACCTTGCAGCTACACTTTGTACACGGCCAGCAGATAAACCTCTTTGTATCTTTTTCCATAGAACAGGTGAAAGTTCAAAACCTACAAGTCTATCAAGTATTCTTCTTGCTTGTTGGGCATTGACTAAATCAATATCAATTGTTCTTGGTTTTTGAATCGCTGATTGAATTGCTGTTTTAGTAATTTCTCTAAAGACAATTCTTTTAGTATCCTTATTCTTTAAATTTAGAGCTTCTTGTAAATGCCAAGAAATAGCTTCTCCTTCGCGGTCATCATCGGTCGCTAACCAAACAGTTTCTGCTTCCTTAGTTAATTTCTTTAATTCTCTTATGACGTCTTTTTTATCTGACGACACTTCGTATGTGGGTAAAAAGTCTTTATCAACGTCTATTGCATCGTTGCCTTTTTTTAAATCCCTAACATGTCCGTAGCTAGACCTAACGGTGTAACCTTCGCCCAAGTACTTTTCAATTGTCTTGGCTTTTGCAGGTGACTCGACTATTAATAAATTTCTTGACATATATATATAAGCTCTATTCTTGTCTTTTTTGTAAAATGGCATTTGCAAGATTTCTCCCGCGCGAAACAACTTATCACAAACATTATTAAAGTTCAAAAAAAAACTGAATAAAAAATTGAAAAGGTTATGAAAAGTTTCGAAATAATAATATTTATCAGGATTGATAATGACATTAGTCATTTCTATCATTGAAAAAGTTTTTCGTTGATAATTAACAAATTCTTACCATAACAACGTCAAAAAGAGTAAATTTTTTGTTTAAAAATTATTATTAAGATATATTTAGGCACTCAAATCAATGGTAACCCCATGATGCGATTTTTTTACACGTGCGAACAATATAATTAACACCGAAATGCAAGAAGTAGAACTTGACCACAACAAACCTCAAACAAAGTCAGAAAAAAACATGAGTGAAAACACAGCGCAATTAACTTATCAAGGTAATACTTACGATTTACCAGTAGTTAAAGGCTCAGAAGATGAGCTAGGAGTAGATATCAGTAAACTGAGAGCAACAAGTGGATTAATTACCCTTGATGTAGGTTTCAAGAACACAGGTTCTACCACAAGTGAGGTAACATTCCTTGATGGTGAAAAAGGTATTCTTAGATATAGAGGTTACTCAATCGAAGATTTATGTGAGCATTCTACTTTCTCAGAAGTAGCTTATTTACTAATCAATGGCGAATTGCCAACAGCTCAAGAATTTGAGCAATTCAAAGTTGACATCTCTCGTCATACTTTAGTTCACGAAAATGTACGTAAAATTTTTGATGGTTTCCCAGCTGATGCTCACCCTATGGGCGTGTTATCTTCTTTGGTTACTTCTCTTACGGCATTCCATCCTGAATCATTGGATCCAAATAGAGATCCTAAAATGGTTGACCTTACAATACACAGATTGATCGCAAAGTTACCAACTTTAGCATCATGGGTCTACAAGAAAAGTATTGGTCACCCACTAATGTATCCGGAAAACAAATTAGGTTATATCGAGAACTTCATGAAAATGATGTTCGGTCTTCCTGTGGAAGATTATGAGATTGATCCAATATTAGTTGATGCTTTAGACAAACTATTAATTCTACATGCAGATCACGAGCAAAACTGTTCAGCTGCTACAGTTAGAGTTGTTGGTTCATCTCAAGCTTCATTATATGTTGCTATTGCTGCAGGTATTAACGCTTTATGGGGACCACTTCATGGTGGAGCTAACCAAGCGGTAATTGAAATGTTAGAAGACATTCATGCAAGTGGTGGTAACGTTGATAAATTTATCGAGAAAGCAAAAGATCCTGAAGATCCATTCCGTTTGATGGGCTTTGGTCATAGAGTTTATAAGAACTTTGACCCTAGAGCGAAAATCATCAAAAAACACGCGGATGCTGTACTTGATAAATTAGGTATTAATGATCCTCTATTGGAAATTGCAAAAGGTTTAGAAGAAAAAGCATTGAATGATGAATACTTCAAAGCTAGAAAACTTTACCCTAACGTAGATTTCTATTCAGGTATCATTTACAAAGCAATGGGCTTCCCTACTGAAATGTTTACAGTATTGTTTGCTCTAGGACGTCTTCCAGGCTGGATAGCACAATGGAAAGAATCTAGAAATCTTAATCAACCAATTTCTAGACCTCGTCAAATTTATACAGGAGAAGTTGCTAGACCTTATCCTACGAAATAAGGTTTTTACATAAAAAAAAAGCCATCAGAAATGATGGCTTTTTTTAATTACAATTTATTTATGGTCTTTCTCATGAGGCATCTATTTACTTTTACCTTAATTTTATTCCCTTTTATCTGTGCTGCTCAAGGTAATTTCTATTGGCAACAACAACAAGGTGCAAATGGCAACTTGTTAGGTGGTTCATTATCTGCAGGAGTAAATGATAATAGTGCTATATTTTATAACCCCGGGGCTTTAGCATTTACTGAGACTCCAAACGTTTCTTTCACATCAGACTTAATTGGCTATACTATAGTTGATATAAAAAATGGTGCTGGAGATGGTATACATATTAAAATGAATACCATGGAAACTAAACCTCAAATGGTAGCAGGTACTGCTTTTAAGTTAGATAAGAAGAATTTCAAAGTTACTTATGCCATTATTAACCTCCTCAATTCTAAACAAGAATATAATTCACAAAATATTGGTATCGATCCTGAATCAAATGCTTTATATGAAGGTTATTTTAATTACAAAAGCAGTGTTAGAAATGATCGCTTTGCAGTGGGAACTACATTTAGAGTAAATGATAAACTAGGAATTGGAATCACACATTTCGTTGATATTAAAAATGCTCAGATCACCAATAACACGAATCAAACATGGAGTAATAATAACGAAATAACTAATTATCATATAGATTATAAAAATGTACGTTTTAATCAAGTTTCTATCTTATGGAAACTTGGGGTTGCTTGGTTAGTAAATAATAACTTTAACCTTGGTTTCAACTTTGAAACACAAGATATTCGTTTACCATTTTTATCAAAATCCAATTTAATTAGGACTCTAGACACTAAAGATGAACAAGGTAATATTCATAAAGTAGTGTCTTCTCAAGAGAAAATTTACAGTAAGTACAAACATCCTTTTACTGCTGATATTAATTTAGGTTATCATACTAATAAATCAGAAATATCATGCCGTATCGGTTATTTCGGTCCTATCGATAGATATGGTATTTTTGGGATGAAAGATGAACAGTCAGTTTTTGCACCACAAAATGTTGAATTTGGACAATATTGGGTTGCTAATAAACAGATAGTAAATATTGCTATTGGTTTTAAAAATAGACTGTTTGATAAAATCAATCTATTATCAGGGTTTAGAACCGATTTTAATAACCTTGATGATAGGAAAATTAACCCTACGCAAGAGAATATACTTTCATATGAATATTGGGATTTATATCATATTTCTTCTGGAGTGGAATGGTTTGGCCCTAGGTTTAATGTAATTGCTGGTATTGTTTCAGATCTAGGATTTTCAAAAGGAGATCCACAATTAGTTAATCTAAATGCTCGTCCATATAAAGAACTAAATGATATTAATTATAATACTGAAGCGATGTATTTACAATTCAATCTTGTTTTTGGTATCACTTATCATTTCAAAGATCGCACACAGTTATAACCATCCACTGTTTTTCAATATTTCACTAACTCATTTATTTATTATCAAATAAACATACAAATGAAAAAAATAACCACTTCACTTCTACTCTTGTTTTTAGGTAGCTATTTATTAGCTCAAAATTCTGAAAATAGAACTTCCTCATTTCAACAATATCAAAAGCTCAAAGAAAACTCTTTCTTTAAAAATGTACCCTTTCGTAATGTCGGGCCTACAGTAATGAGTGGAAGAGTTGTTGACATTGAAGCCAATCCAACACAACCTAATGAAATTTATAGTGCTTTTGCCTCAGGTGGATTATGGTACAGTACTACTGCAGGTGTTCAATTCACTCCGCTATTTCAAAATGAAGCCAGCATGACTATCGGTGATATTGCCGTACAATGGAAAGAAGGTGAAAATACTATTTACATTGGATCAGGTGAAAATAATTCATCAAGGTCAAGTTATTCTGGAAATGGAATTTATAAATCTTCTGACAATGGTAAAAGTTGGACTCATATAGGATTAGAAAACACACAACATATTGGAAGAATAGTTTTAGATCCATCAAATGAAAATAATATATGGGTGGCATCTATAGGTAATTTATACTCAAAAGATATTAATAGAGGGATTTATAAATCTACGGATGGTGGAGCATCTTGGAAACAAACACTATTTATCTCTGATAGTACTGGGGTGATTGATTTAGTGATTGATTCGAAAGACAGTAATATATTATATGCTTCAGCATGGGAAAGACATAGAGAAGCGTGGAATTTCAAGGCTTCGGGTAAAGAGTCTGGTATTTTTAAATCTACTGATGGCGGTACTACTTGGAATAAAATTTCTATTGAGAACTCAGGTTTCCCTACAGGAGAAGGTGTAGGTAGAATTGGACTTAGTATTTCTAAACAAAACTCTAATAAAATTTATGCCTTTTTAGATAATCAGGATAACAAAAAAGAGATTACAAAGAAGACTATTTCTTTACATTTTGATCAATTAAAGTCAATGTCTGATCAAGATTTCTTAACACTTGATGAGAATGATATCAATGCCTATTTAGATCATTATAACTTTCCTAATCAATACAACGCTACATCAATAAAAGAGGATATTAAAAACAAAAAATACTCTCCAAAAGCTTTGGTTGATTACCTAGGAGATGCCGAAGAAGACCTTTTCAATACACAAGTAAAAGGTGCAGAAGTATATGTATCCGAAGATGGGGGTAAAAATTGGACAAAGACGCATGACAATTATCTTGACAGAGTAGTTTATACTTTTGGTTATTATTTTGGAAACATTAGAGTTGATCCTACAAATGATAATCAAATCTATATTTTAGGAGTTCCATTTTTAGGATCTTCTGATGGTGGGAAAACTTGGAATGATCTAGGAAATGATAATGTTCATGTGGACCATCACGCTTTATGGATTAACCCTAATAATCCTCAGCATTTTATTTTGGGTAATGATGGTGGTGTAAATATTACTTATGATGGAGGTAAGAACTATCTTAAATGTAACAGTTTCCCTGTCGGACAATTTTATTCTGTAAACTACGACATGGCTGAACCTTACAATATTTATGGAGGCTTACAAGATAACGGTGTTTGGGTTGGATCGTCAAATGCTGAAATTAATAGCGAATGGCAAAATAATGGTAAGTATCCTTTTCAATCCGTTATGGGTGGAGATGGAATGCAAATAGGTGTAGATGAAAGAGACAATACAACTATTTATACTGGATATCAATTTGGGAATTACTATAAAATCAATCAGAAGACTAATAAAATGGCTTACATCACTCCTAAACATACTTTGAGTGAAAAACCATTACGCTGGAACTGGCAGTCTCCTATCGTAGTTTCTAAGCATAATTATGACGTCATCTACTTTGGTTCTAATCGTTTACATAGATCTTTAGATCAGGGTGATAATTTTGTAGCTGTTTCTGATGACTTAACACACGGGGGTATCAAAGGAAATGTTCCTTACGGTACACTCACCTCAATTTCTGAATCTCCATTACAATTCGGACTCATTTATACAGGTTCAGATGATGGTATGATTCAACTATCAGAAAATGTTGGCGCTACATGGACTAACATTTCATCAGATTTACCAAAAGGTTTATGGGTAAGTAGAGTTATTGCATCAAAGTATAATGCTGAAAGAGTATATATTAGTTTGAACGGTTATCGCTTTGATGATTTCAACTCATATCTTTATGTATCAGATGATAAAGGGCAAAATTGGAAAAAGTTAGGTAACGATCTACCTGCGGAATGCATTAACGTTGTAAAAGAAGATCCGTCTAACGAAAATATACTTTATGTTGGAACCGATCATGGTTTATATATTTCATTTGATAAGGGAAATTCATTTATGGTTTTTGGTGACCTACCTAGAGTTGCAATTCACGATTTAGCTATTCAACCTAGAGAAAATGAAATCATTGTTGGTACACATGGTAGAAGTATTTATGTAGGTAAATTAGCTGACATACAGTCTTTAAATCAAAAATCTTTTCATACAGAAATTACAACTTACCCTTTGAGTAATGTTACTTTAAATAAAAAATGGGGACAAATTGAAGGATATTTTGAATGGGGCGTACCTATTGAATCATCTATAAAAATACCTGTATTTACCAATGCATCAGGAGAATTATCGATGCAAATTACCCTAAAAGATAAGGTGTTGTTTGAAAATAAATATAATGTAGATAAAGGGCTAAACTATATTGATTATAATTTCACTATAGATTCATCAAATAAAAAGACCTATGAAAAGGTATATCAAAAGAAGTATATACTACAAGAGAAACAGAATGGTAAATACTATTTAGATGAAGGGGAATATGAAATTAAATTCACTAAAGGTGATCAATCAATGATTGAAAAATTAATAATAAAAGCCCCTCAGAAAAAACAAGGAAGAGTTAAGAAGAAAAAAATCCCTTAATGAAATCTATAAAAAATAAGTACTTGATATATACAAGTGCTTATTTTTTTTCTTGATATTTTATCCCTCCTACTAGATGTAAATAAATTGACCGTGATAATCTAAATATTAATGGCATACAAAAAATCATTGGTCCTATTGCTGCAGAAAGTAATACATAAACATTATCAATATCTAAAATGACTGTAAAAACAAACATTACCCCAAGAACAATAGCTGTATTGATAGCATAACTAACATACATTGCCCCATAATAAAACCCGGTTTCTGGTATGAGATTACAATTACAATTTGGGCATCTCTTATGTACTTTTTGAAATGATGTTGAATAAGCAGTATGAGTAAAAATACTCTTTTCTCTACAAGACGGACATCTATTTTTTAAGATTGCTGATATTACTGATAAGTTCATTAGGATTGATTTAAGTCTAGTTTTTGCTGTACTTGTTTTTTGGAAATGTCTTTAATTCCTCCTTTTTCAAATACGATTGATCTTTCTGGATTAAGTCTTAAAAATGAATGTTGATGTGTAGCCATAATCACACAAGTTCCTTCATTATTGATTTCTTTAAACAATTGAAGTATAGAACGTGATACCTTCGGATCTAGATTACCTGTCGGTTCATCAGCAATTAAAACTTTAGGGTTATTCAATAAGGCTCTAGCTATAGCAACTCTTTGTTGTTCACCTCCTGATAATTGATGAGGCATCTTTTGTCTTATGATTTTTGAAAGGTGGACCTTTTCTAAAGTTTCATCAATTTTTTGATTGATTTTTTGAATTGATTTCCATCCTGTTGCTTTCAACACAAATTCTAAATTATCTTCTACAGATCTATCTGTAAGTAATTCAAAATCTTGAAAAACCACTCCTAGTGATCTTCTCAAAAATGGCACATCCTTCGAAACGATGGTATCCACTTGATACCCATTCACTTTAATCACACCTTCACTAGGTTGCTGATCGGCATACAATAGTTTCAATAATGATGATTTCCCACTTCCTGTAGGTCCTAGTAAATACACAAATTCACCAGATGCGATGTCTATTGAAATATCTTTTAATATTATCGCTCCGTCAATATTGAGTTTTACATCTCTTAAAGTAACTACTGAATTCATCCGATCTAAATTTCTAGTTTTTGAATCTTACCAAATTCTAAATGCTCAATTACATTTTTTAATGCTTCTTCTTTACCCCCTAAACCGTACTTTTCTAATTTCGATAAAGGTCTATCTGCTCTAAAGTAAGCGATTAAAACAAAGTTGTCGTCACGTAACTGAATATAATTAGGGATTTTAGCCTTCCCTTTCACTTTGATTATATACATAATATATTAATAGCTAAAAAAATGGGATGCTATGTAAAAACACAACATCCCTTTTTATTATTCTTCCATTTTCTTAGCATCAGCTACAAACTGAGCCAATCCCTTGTCTGTCAATGGGTGGTTTAATAATGCTTTGATGGCTGTTAGTGGACACGTTGCTACGTCTGCACCAATAGCAGCACACTGCATAATATGCATAGGATGACGAACTGAAGCAGCTAATACTTGAGTTCCAAATCCATAGTTTTCAAAAATTGTTACAATATCTTCAACTAATTGCATACCATCTGTAGATACGTCATCTAATCTACCAATAAATGGTGATACATAAGTAGCTCCAGCTTTAGCAGCTAATAATGCTTGTCCTGCAGAAAAGATTAAAGTACAGTTGGTATCAATTCCTTTGTTAGAAAAGTATTTGATTGCCTTTACACCATCTTCAATCATAGGAATTTTCACTACGATCTTTGGATCGATTGCTGCTAATTCTTCTCCTTCCTTAATCATTTCTTCATAAGTAGTTGAAAGAACCTCTGCACTTACATTAGCATCAACAATATCACAAATTGCTTTATAATGTGCATGAACAGCTTCTTTACCCTTCACTCCAACCTTTGCCATTAAAGATGGGTTTGTTGTTACACCATCTAATACGCCCATTGCGTAAGCATCTTTGATTTCTTCTAAATTAGCTGTGTCAATAAAAAATTTCATATCGTTTATGTTTAGATATTATGAGTTAAATCTATTAAGAGAATTCCTCCTAGCAAAAATAGAATTAAAAAATAGTATGTATAAGATAAGCCCATAAAAATTTATCTTTTTTATAGGCTATTTGATTAAAATCTTAAAAACAAGGTATTTATTTATGAATTTAAGGCTTCAAAATTTTCGGTTAATTTGATCGCCTGATCAATACAGTCTGGAACTGCAATTCCACCCGACCAATTAGTGGTGAAATGTAAACCTTCCAATCTTTCGCTTTTTATCGCCTCCCAAAGGTCTAAAATCTCTTTGGTGTATTGAGGAATAGCCTTGTCCCACTTAAATACTTTTTGATAAATAGGTGGATAACTAATATTTAAAGTGGTCTTAAGTTCTTTTGCTACGTTCTCTTTAATTATCTCTTCTGGTAATTCTGTTTTGTCTATATTTTGCATCCCTCCCACAAAAGTAGTAATCATCGATTCTTTAGCATTTGTTCTATTAGGGAATATACATGACGTCCAAATTGATCCTGAAGTAAAAGAGTTTTCTAATTTAGGATTTAAACCTCCAAAACCGACAGGAGCGTTTTTAACCGCTTCCTTAGAATATACACTATGTACAACACACATAGGTGGTGATGGAATTTGCTCTAATTGATGAGCTACATTAGGTGTAATTTTCTTTAAAATATTAATACTTGAAAACGCATCTGAAGCAATAATAACTTGATCAAATTCAAATTTCTCCTGACTATTTTCAATTATAAATTTATCCTTTTGCTTTTCGATACTTGCTACTTCAAAACCTGTTTTTACATTTAGTTGATTTATCAACTTTTGAACAAATGAAAAATTACCGTTTTTAAAGCTATAAGCAGTTCTTCTTTCAGTGGTAGAACCTGAATTTTTATTCTCCTTTTTTTTCTTAATCATCCCTTTGATGATCGAGCCATAATTTTTCTCAGCTTCATATAATGATGGAAAAGATGCTTTAATAGCCAATTTGCCAGGATCACCAGCGTAAATTCCTGAAACAAATGGGTCTAAAGCATAATCACAGATTTCTTGATTAAACCTTCTTAGAAAGAAATCATAAACTGTTTCCGTTTCTTCAACTGGAGTATTTTTCCTAAAATACTCTGTCATTATTTTCCACTTAGTTTTGCCAGAGAAAAATTTGTTGGTAAAAAAGTTTTGCGGCCCCGAAGGTAAAACATGGTACTTACCATTTTTAAGAATATATCTATCCTTATTTACTTCTTCGGCTTCGATTAATTGATCTTTAAAACCAACTTCTTCAATAAATTGAATATGCTTTGATGAAAACAATAATGAGTTTGGACCATTTTCAAAAATTCGTCCATCAATATGATCAGTGGAAATACAACCGCCAGCAATATCATTTTTTTCAAAAACTGTACAATCGTAACCCTTTTTATTTAGATAAAAAGCTGTGGTTAAACCAGAAATTCCTCCTCCAACAATACCGATCTTCATATAATATTAGGTGTCTTTGTTTGTCAGTAAAGCATGATTATTCATGCTTTAGATTAAGTAAAGATAAAAGTATCTACCTTCCTTTAAAATAGAATCAAAGTTAATAAATTAGGGTAAAATTTCTTAATATTCAATCACAAATATAAAAATACACAGCTTTATTAACTCAATTAATTAACCCTACTATAAATTGATAAAATCTTCCTCTTGAATTGTATTAAAACAAAAAAAGAAGCCACTAAAAAAAGTGGCTTCTCTTATAAATCTATAAATAGATTAATTATGCATTTACCTCAAGCAAACCGTTTGTTTTAGAAACGCCTTCTGCTGATGTATGTAATTTTGCTTTTTCGTCTTCTGAAAGCTCGATTTCAACGATTTTCTCGATACCGTTTTTACCAATAAGAACTGGTACACCGATACAAAGATCATTTAAACCATACTCTCCTTCAAGAAGTACTGAACATGGGAACATTTTCTTAGAATCTAAAGCAACAGCTTTAACTAATTCAGATACTGCTGCACCTGGAGCATACCAAGCAGAAGTTCCTAATAATTTAGTTAATGTAGCACCACCAACTTTAGTAGCTTCTACGATACCTGATTTTTGCTCTTCGTTTAAGAATTCAGAAACTGGTACTGAATTACGAGTAGCTTTTTCGATCAATGGCACCATACCTACGTCTGAGTGACCACCGATTACCATACCTGATACGTCAGATTGAGGACAATCTAAAGCTTCAGCTAAACGGTATTTGAAACGAGCACTATCCAAAGCACCACCCATACCGATGATTCTATTTTTTGGAAGACCTGTAGCTTTTGCTGCTAAATAAGTCATTGTATCCATTGGGTTAGAAACCACAATAAGAATTACATTTGGAGAATGCTTGATTAAGTTCTCAGCTACTGTCTTTACGATGTTTGCGTTAGTTGTAATCAACTCTTCACGAGTCATACCTGGCTTACGAGGAATACCAGATGTGATTACTGCTACGTCTGAACCTGCAGTTGCAGCATAGTCATTTGTAACACCAGTGATTGTAGAATCAAAACCATTCAAAGAAGCAGTTTGCATTAAGTCCATTGCTTTTCCTTCTGCGAATCCTTCTTTGATATCTACTAGTACGATTTCGTCTGCGAAATCTTTAATTGCGATATACTCTGCACAGCTTGCTCCTACTGCACCTGCACCTACTACTGTTACTTTCATGTGATTTATTATGCTAGTTTGTAAAACTTGTTTATAAAAAAAATTACACGCAAAAATGCACTAATTATTTAATATATATGAATGATAATAGAATTTGTTTAAAATGATTTTTGTCAGTTTTTAGATATTCAAATATTGGATTCCTTAAAAATAAGCTTGTATTTTGTGGTAAACTTAGATTAGACTGATGAAAATTCAAGATATATATTCGCTTTTTTTAAGTGCTAACGGGATTACAACCGACTCAAGAAACATCACTAAAAATGCATTATTTTTCGCCCTCAAAGGCGGGAATTTTGATGGCAATAAATACGCCAAAGGGGCTTTAGAAAAAGGGGCTTCTTATGCTATTGTAGATGACGAAAGTATTGCTACCTCACAACAATATATTTTGGTAGATGATGTTCTATCTACCCTACAGGAACTTGCTCAATATCACCGTCAACAGTTTGATATTCCTGTTATTGCCATTACAGGTTCTAACGGAAAAACAACGACAAAAGAGATACTTCTAAAGGTGTGTGAAACTACTTTCAAGACACATGCTACAAAGGGTAATTTCAATAATCATATAGGTGTACCTCTCACTCTCCTAGAAATGCCACAAGATACAGAAGTTGCCCTAATAGAAATGGGTGATAATCATGTTGGTGAAGTTGCAGAGTTGGTAAAAATCGCTTTACCAAATCATGGTTTTGTCACTAATATTGGTAAAGACCATATTGAAGGGTTTGGTAGTTTCGATCAGAACATCCGAGCAAAAAGTGAAATATTTGATTACCTCATCAAAAACGATGGCATCATTTATATCAATTCACAGGATGAATTATTGATGAATATGTCGAAAAGAATGAAAAGTCCTGTTTTTTATGGAGGAGAATACGACTTTTCAAATCTGATTTTCAAAGAAGTGAATCCTTTTATTGTATACGAGGATAGAAAAGAAACTACCGTTGAAACCAATCTGTTTGGAGCATACAACTTCGAAAATATTCAAACGGCCTTTTGTGTAGGTAAAAATCTAGGAATTGATGCTGATAAAATGAATGAAGCAATCTCTTCTTATGTTCCTTCAAATAATAGATCAGAGATTGTTAAGACGAAGAAAAACACATTAATATTAGATGCATATAATGCTAACCCTTCTTCTGTAGAAGTTGCTTTAGAAAATCTTAAATTAATTGATTCTGATAAAAAGAAATATGTTGTCTTAGGCGATATGTTTGAGTTAGGTGATATATCTTCTCAGGAACATAAAAACATTATTGATAAAGCAATTGAATTAGGTTTTGAGACAAGTCTGTTTATTGGAGAACGATTTGCTGAACATTCCTCTGAAAAAGCACAGTTTTTTAATCATAAAGATGATGCTATTCAGTACTTAAAAGATCATCCCATCAATAATGGTATTGTCTTAATTAAAGGTTCCAGATCAATGGGGCTTGAAGTTCTAAAAGATTATTTTGATTAAGATATAAACTAAGTTTGCTAATAGAAAAAAGACCAACATCAATTAAGATGTTGGTCTTTTTAATTTATATCAAATTGATATTATTTTCTTCTTTTTCCACCGCCTAAACGTGAACGCATCGAACCTTTCTTTTGTCCTTTTCCTTTTTTACCCATACCAGGCATTCCAGACATTTTGTTCACTTTCTTCATCATTTTACGCATCTCCTCAAATTGTTTGATCAGGTTGTTCACTTGTTGTACAGATGTACCTGAACCATTAGCCAAACGTTTCTTACGAGATTGATCCAATACATCTGGATTTAATCTTTCGTGAGGAGTCATAGAGTTGATGATTGCTTCTACTGGTTTGAAAGCATTAGAATCAATTTCTTGATCTTTTACCATCTTATTTAAACCAGGAACCATTCCGATCAAGTCCTTCAAATCACCCATCTTTTTGATGTGCTGAATTTGAGACAATAAATCGTTAAAGTCGAATTGGTTTTTACGAAGCTTTTTGTTCAAACGTTTTGCTTCCTCTTCGTCAAAAGCTTGTTGAGCTCTTTCTACTAGGGAGATAACGTCACCCATACCCAAAATTCTTTGGGCCATACGGTCAGGGTGGAACTCATCTAATGTATTATCTAATTTTTCACCAGTTGAGATGAACTTAATTGGTTTTTCAACTACTCTTCTAATTGAAAGAGCAGCACCACCTCTAGTATCACCATCTAACTTAGTAAGAACAACACCATCAAAATCAAGACGATCGTTAAATGCCTTCGCAGTATTAACAGCATCTTGACCAGTCATTGAATCTACTACGAATAAAGTTTCAGAAGGATTAATCGCCTTTTTAACAGCTTCAATCTCATTCATCATTTGCTCATCCACAGCTAAACGACCTGCAGTATCGACTACTACAATCGATTTACCATTCGTTTTTGCATGTTTAACTGCATTTTCAGCAATACTAACTGGGTTTTTGTTTTCACGTTCCGTGTAAACTTCCACACCAATTTGCTCACCAAGAGTCTCTAACTGATCGATAGCGGCAGGACGATAAACATCGGCAGCTACTAAAAGAACTTGTTGACCTTGTTTCTTTAAACGAGCACCTAATTTACCAGTAAAGGTAGTTTTACCTGAACCTTGTAAACCAGAGATAAGTACTGTTGCAGGAGATCCCTGAGGAGAGAATGGAGTCATCTCACCACCCATCAACTCAGTTAATTTATCACTAACAATTTTAGTAAATAATTGACCTGGTTTTACGTCAATAAGAATATTTTCACCTAAGGCTTGCTCACGAATTTCATTAGTAATTTCTTTCGCTACCTTAAAGTTAACATCTGCTTCAAGTAGTGCACGACGGATTTCTTTTACCGTTGATGCAACGTTGATTTCACTAATTGACCCTTCACCTTTCAGATTCTTTATCGCTCGGTCAATTCTGTTACTAAGATTATCAAACATATATTTTTATAAATATTGTATGTGCTTACAATTCTATTTTAGGTGGCAAAAATAAAGTTTCTAAGCGTCATATACAATTTAATTCAAGCTAATCTGACTATATCATCTTTATTTTTTCCAATCGTTAAAAACTATTTGTGCTATATTTTGAGGCTTCTTTTTAGAGAATTGCTTCAATTCGTCTTTCGATAAGTTTTGTAGTAAACTTGTTATTAGAGGATTAGCAGTATCAATATTTAAACTTAAAAGCTTTTCTTCTATGGATTGGAAGCCCATAGCATCTAAAAAAGAAACTATTTCAGAATGGTTAATAAATCTATGTTTCGGTATTTTATGATATTCTTCTTCATCATCAATAACTTCTGCTACGGCATAAAAGTCTGAATACTTATTTTTTAAGAGTAAGTAAAGACTGTTTTGATATTCAATTATATGATAATTATAACTATACCTTTCAGAGAAGTTAATTTCTGCTTTCACAGAGAAAAATGACTGAATAGATTGTTTCCAAAGTTCTTCTTCAATTTTATTATTATCAAATGAATCAAAGCCTGATATACCTTTTGATAGGACCATTTATAAATATTTTAAGGGGTGGTGATAGGATTACTGCCAAAAATAGGTAAGAAAATTATGAACTATGTAGAATCATTCTACCTTTGCAAAAAAATATATCAAATTTATCATGTTAAAGAGATTTATTGGTATTGGTGCTCTCATAGGATTAGGTTTAGGTGATATTATTTATAAAAATTATTCGGTTATACCTAGAGACCCACTAAATCATAAAACTACGATATTTATTGCATGTATGATTTGTATTTTTCTTGGAACACGTCTTTATGAATTTAGTAAAAATAAAGACGAGAAGTGGCTTCAGGCAAGTATGATTTTATTGTACATGATAGGAGGTTTGATTTTTATAGGAAGTATTGTTTTGACATCATTTATTTAGATGTAAAATTGATACAAGAATTTTAATATTTAACTCCAACAAAAATTAGTTGGACAATTCCTATAAACAAACACTAACGTTAACTAGTTTATGTATGTAGTTTCATCAAATTTTATAACTTTGTTGTAACACATATATACTTATTTGGATTAAGAGTCCTTACTCACTTATAACAATGTCAGAAAATTTTAAACTGAACTCTATCGAGGAAGCTATTGAAGCTATCAAAAACGGCGAAATTATAGTTGTTGTTGATGATGAAGATAGAGAAAATGAAGGTGATTTTGTTTGTGCTGCTGAGAAAGTAACACCTGAAATTATCAACTTCATGTCTAAAGAAGGTCGTGGTTTAATTTGCGCTCCTTTAATTGAGGACCAATGCGAAAATCTTGGGCTTGAATTAATGGTTGGTAAAAACACCGCTGCATTTGAAACTCCTTTTACAGTATCAATTGACTTAATTGGACACGGTTGTACTACAGGTATTTCTGCAAGTGATCGTTCTAAAACTATTCGTGCTTTAACAGACCCTTCTATAGATCCAAGTGAATTGGGTAAACCTGGTCACATCTTCCCTTTGAAAGCAAAGAGAGGTGGTGTTCTTAGAAGAGCTGGTCATACTGAAGCTGCAATTGATTTAGCTCGTTTAGCTGGGCTTCAACCTGCAGGTGTTTTGGTAGAAATCATTAATGATGATGGTACTATGGCACGTCTTCCTGATTTAGTGAAAGTGGCTAAGAAATTCGATTTAAAACTGATTAGTATTGAAGATCTTATTCAATACCGTTTAAAATTAGAAGACACTTTAGTAGAAGAAGAAATTGGCGTTGATATGCCAACAGAATTCGGACACTTTAATCTAAAAGCTTTTAGACAAACTAATACAGGTGAACTTCACTTAGCTTTAATTAAAGGTGATATCGATACTGATGATCCTGTTTGGTTAAGAGTACACTCATCTTGTGTTACTGGCGATATATTTGGCTCATGTAGATGTGATTGTGGACCACAATTACACGCTGCAATGGAAATGATCGAAAAAGAAGGTCGTGGGGTAATACTATATATGAATCAAGAAGGAAGAGGCATTGGTTTAATTAATAAACTAAAAGCTTATAAACTTCAAGAGGAAGGTATGGATACTGTAGAGGCGAATCAAGCATTAGGATTCAAATCAGACCAAAGAGATTATGGTGTTGGTGCTCAAATTTTAAGAAAATTAGGCATCACAAAAATGAAATTGATTTCAAACAATCCAAAGAAGAGAGCCGGTTTAATTGGCTACGGTCTTGAGATTGTAGAAAATATTCCAATTGAAATCTCTCCAAATAAATACAATCAAAAGTATTTAGAAACGAAGAGAGATAAACTTGGACATAATATTCTTAAGTAATTCAGAGAAAGGCTATTTCAAAGTTCATTGAAATAGCCTTTTTTCTTTGACCCATTTTCTGCTTCAACATAAATTATAGTTTCGAGTTAGAGAATTATTCTTACATGCATTTTTTTCAAAATTTTGAACTAAGAGACTACAATCAAAAAGTCTTTAAATTTAGCCAATTAGAAAAACAAACATTCCTATTGGTTTTCATCAATGATGTCGATACACTTAGAGATCAACAACATCTTCAAGCCCTAAAAGAAATCTACTCAAGTTTAATTGAACAAGAAGTTCAACTGCTATTAATTAGTTCATTATCTGAATTAAAAATCAGTGATAAACTAAAAAAGAAACGATTCCCCTATCCTATACTATCTGACCCAAAAAGGCGATTATCAAAATACCTAAAAATAGAAATACCACAGCTATCGTTGGTTCAACGAAGTACTGTGGTATATCAAAAATCATTTCAAGAAATCGATAGATTTACCTTTATGTCCTCTCCTGAAAAACATATTGAATTCATAGAAAATCTATTGAAATAGAATCCTTATTCAACAACTAAACTGCCTTCAGAAATTTGTTTTAATAATTGATCTAATTCCTCTAAGGAGTTTGTCAGATCACTATATTGATGAATTACCCAATATTTGGTTTGGAATTTATCTTTGATATAAGGTGTTTTTAATATTTCTAAAACATTAAAATCTGCTCTTTCAGGAACATCACTAAATAAACTATATTCTGACTCCCCTTTTGAAGAAAGAATACCTGCCCCATAAATTCTAAGGCCTTCTTTTGTCTGAATCAAACCAAATTCTACCGTATACCAGTATAATCTAGAAATGAGTTCTATGATATGCTCATTTTCTATGTATTTTAAAGCAATAACACTCATTTTTTCTAGATAAGCACAGAAGTCTTTATTCGTTAATAGAGGTACGTGTCCAAAAATGTCATGAAACATATCAGGCTCCTCTAAATAATCGAGTTCTTTCAGCTTTCTAAACCATGACGAAGAAGGAAATTTCTTCGCTTTTAGAAGCTCGAAAAATTCTTTGTTTGGAATTAACCCAGTTACAGGAGTAATCCCCCATCCTGTTTGATTTCCAAGAATACGATCTAATTCATTGAAGTTTGGAATTTTCGTAGCTGTAAATTCAATTGTTTTAACTCCATGTAGGAATTCATTCTCGGCCAAATTAGGTAGCATTTTCATCTGCCTCTCAAATAGAATACTCCATACTGAGAGGTCATCTTGAGTATATTTATTATACTCCTGACTATTTACAAAAAACATGTTATATGTGTTGAATTGGTAAAAATATAGTTAGTAAAAAAGGATTGGAACCAAGTCCCAATCCTTCAATATGTAAAAAAACATGTGATTTATCAATTAAATCCCTTTTATTTTCACACTATTTTCAGTTAATAATTCACGAGATTTAGTTTTCACATAATCCATTTGTGTTTCATCAAATTGAAAATCGTCAATTAAATTATCAATAAAAATATCAAAGGAAATTACCTCTATAGGTATTTGTCCAGATTTTATTGACCTCTTTAATTTCTTTACTTCTCTCTCAATTAATTGATTAATTTTTTCTTCTTTTCTAATCATTTGTCACTAATCTTGGACCAAGAATTCGGTTCACATCACTTTCATCCAATATTTCTTTTTCTAATAGAATACCTGCTAATTTTTCAAGATCATCATTTCTTTCTCTTAAAAAATCTTTGGTTTCTTCATAACATCTAGCGATGATGGCCAATGATTCTTGGTCAATTTGTTTTTCTAAATCTTCAGACCTTCTAACACTTTGTCCACCATTTCCTAAGAAACTACTTTGTCCTTCTTTCTGCAAAGATAAATTAGGAAAGTGATCACTCATACCATAAACTGTTAACATTGATCTCACGATAGATGCTACTTTTTCTAAATCATTGGATGCTCCTGTAGAAACTACGCCAAATTTAATTTCTTCTGCCGCTCGTCCTCCAAGTAGTCCCTTAATTTTTCCAATCAATTCTTCTTTACTCATTAAGAAGCGGTCTTCAGTTGGAGCCTGAAGAACATATCCTAAAGCACCCGATCCTCTTGGTACGATAGATACTTTTCGCACTGGATCTGCTCCTTTAGTAAAGTGACCCACAATAGCATGACCTGCTTCATGGTATGCCACAGTTCTTTTTTCGTTTTTATTAATAACAGCATTCTTTTTCTCTAATCCTGCTACCACTCTTTCAAAAGCATCAAAGAAATTTTGATGTTGTACTTCTGTATTTCCTTCTCTTGCTGCTAATAATGCAGCTTCATTACAAAGGTTAGCTAGATCTGCTCCTACAAAACCAGCAGTTTGTGCTGCTATCTCATCTAAATTCACATCCTCTCCTAATTTAATTTTTTGAGAATGCACTTTTAATATCATCAAACGACCATTTAAATCTGGACGATCTACTTGAACTTGTCTATCAAATCTTCCTGGTCTTAAGAGAGCTTTATCTAAAATTTCAGGTCTGTTGGTTGCTCCAAGTACAATAACAGTTTGATCAGCAGCAAAACCATCCATTTCAACTAACAATTGATTTAAGGTATTCTCCCTCTCATCGTTTCCAGACATGCCATTAGAAGATCTACTTTTACCAATAGCATCTAGTTCATCAATAAAAATAATACAAGGCGACTTTTCTTTGGCTTGCGTAAATAGATCTCTAACTCTAGCTGCCCCTACACCAACAAACATCTCTACAAAATCAGAACCTGAAAGAGCAAAGAACTGAACACCTGCCTCTCCAGCTACTGCTTTTGCTAAAAGAGTTTTACCTGTACCCGGAGGGCCTACTAGTAAAATACCTTTAGGGATTTTCGCTCCTAGATCTGTATATTTTTCAGAATTTTTTAAGAAATCAACCACCTCAGTTAATTCTTGTTTCGCTTCATCACAACCAGCTACATCATCAAAATTGTGAAGATGTTCAGCATCGGCTGCGTATATTTTTGCTTTACTCTTTCCAACATTAAGGTAGTTATTTCCACCTCCTCCCATTCCGCCGCCTTTAGACATTCTTTTCATAAAGAATCCCCAAATAAAGATGAGTATTAAAAAAGGTATTAACCAATTAGAGAAAAAGTTACCTAACCAATCATTTTCAATTACACCTTTATAATCAATGCCTTTGTCTTGAAGATCACCAATAAGATTTTGATCTTCTAACTTGATCACATAAAATTGTCTTGCTAGTTCTTCCTTACGCTTTTCATAGCTTAGCCTCATACTCCAAGGTGTTGATTTACCTTCAGGGCTTACTTTCCATAATTCGCTTTTATTTTCTAGTCTTGATTTAGTGGTATCAGACTCTGTAAGTTGAGGCGTTTCTTTTTCAACAGACAATGAATCATCTGTCTTAATCATTTTACCATATATTTTATCATCAGAAATGACAATGTGTTCGATCTTGCCTTCAGTCAAATTCTCTCTGAATTGATTGTAAGACATTTCCTTTACATTTGGCCCTGAAAAAAATAGAGTCTCTAAAAATAGCATTCCTCCAAGAATACTTAAAAAATACCATATGGAGAATTTGGTTGTGTTTTTCATTAAACGGATGAGTTATAGTTGATACAATCGGCACATAGTGAAATGTAGTCGTCTGTTATGATTTGTGAGACATTTATCAAATTTGAATCCCGACATCTACTTTATTATGGGAAATTAAATAGAAATTTTGAAAATAAAAAAGCCTGACGCCATGAGCGACAGGTTTTCTACTAGTGTCAAATTAATTATCTTTAAAACGTATCTCTACGTTGTATATATCTTTTGATTTTTTATATCTTTCGTAATGCAAAAATATTAAAAGTTTATATCAAACCAATATTTTTTTGCAAAGAACAATCATATTAAAATGATTTTTAAGTTTTATGAATGAATTAACTCCATTTGCATTTTCTTTCAGAACATACAATGAGAAAAGAAAAAGAAATTTCTTAATACCCAAGCTTGGTAATGTGAATGAACAAGGGATTACGTTAAACAATGAGTTAATCACATATCATGATATTTTACGCATAAATTACTATAAGGGTTATCTTGTAATCACATTTGTTAATTACCCTTTAGTAGGTAAAACCACATCTGAATGGATAATACAGAAAAATAACTGTTTGGTTATCTCTTCTGATATGATTAAAGATATAAAGTTAGCATTTGATATTTTCCAAACAAGAAATGCAAAGAAAAAAAGAATTTGTGGGCATTGTGACAACCCTATTGATTGGGATAATCAATTAGAAACTCAATATCAATATTGTGAAGAATGTAATTCTATAAGCGACAAACATGGTTTACTAATTTCTAATGGAGAAGAATTTGATATTTGTCCAGAAACTGGATACTATGATCGTTTACGAAAACGAAAACAATATCAATATTACTATTGGAAAAAGAAATTCTATTGGAAAACGACCTCTTCTTATGGTGGTGATAATTTAGGCATCGAATTTTTCCACAAGAATTTCTTAAAAAACTTCATGTTTTTTATTGGAGTTCCCGGAACGTTTATGGAATGGTATAAAGCGAATGAAGGACATCATCCTGATTTCACCGAACTTGCTGAAGCTAATTTTTCGAGCAGATGTGGAGAAATTAAAGAAGCAGCTGATTTATATACTAAAATGCAGATGCGACTACCCTATTTCCCTGCATTGCATTATAATTTAGCTATCACTTATTTACATGCCAATAATCTAAATCTTGCGAAAAGGTATTTTCAAAAATCTTTAGAGGGCTGTAGTAATTATTACCCAACAATTAAAATATTGAAATACTTAGCTGAAAAAGAAAAGCTAAACCCAGAGTTACTACAGACATTTAATACTACATCTCAGAATACCTCAACTGGAGAATCAGGAAACCATGAAGAACAATTTACTGATGAAGATGATCCGTATGATGATGAATAAAAAAAGAGATGCTTTCACATCTCTTTTTCCTATTCTACATATTTCTTTTGGTTGATCTTTTCCTCTAAATGATCGGAAACTTCACCACCAATTTCTTTTGCTTTTTTCCATTGATCTACAGCTTCATCCACCTTTCCTAGTTTGTAAAGAACATCTCCATAATGTTCTATTACAGTGGCTGACTGAGAAATATCTGCAGCCTTTTTAAGATGTATTGCTGATTTTTCGTAATCGCCCTTGACAAAAAGTACCCATCCGTAAGTATCTAGGAAGGTATCATTTTCAGGTTCGGCTAAAATCGTTTGATGAGACATTTCTTCTGCTTTTTCTAGCTTCTCCTTTCTTAAGGATAAGAAATATGCATAATTATTAAGAACGTAGACATTTACTGGATCTACTTTCAATACCTCATCATATTTATTAAATGCTTTTTGAACTTCATCCAATTTATAATAAGCGTCTCCAAGTTGAGCATTAAAATCTGTTTTTAAGCTCGGATCAACCACTACAGTTAAACCTTGGTTAAACATAACAACAGCTTCTTCATAATCTTCTTTACTTATTTTAGCTGTACCACTATATAAATATAAAATTGGCTGATTAGGGAAATATTCAATGGCTAAATCTGAATGTACTTCTACTGAATCAAATTGCTGTAATTCCCAATCAATTGAAATCACCTGTTTCCATAACTTAAAATTATTCGGATTTTTTTTAAGTGATTTCAAATAGAATGTTCTTGCAGGATCGTATTGTTTCTGAGAGACTAAGAAATCAGCATTTAATGATAGAATTCTATCATCATTAGGATGTGACTCCAAAGCAATATTGATTAACTCTTCCGCTTCCTGACGTTTTTTATCATTGTAAGTAAACTGAAGATAACCATTCAATATATTATAAGATTCATCTGTTAAAGTATCATCACAACTGAATGCTACTTTTAATTCCTCATAATATTTTTCTGACTCCCCTCTATTTCTATAAATATTCGCTAATAAAAAGTGAACTGTCCCCTCGTTAGGATGGTTCTTTAATATTGGCTCTAAAATTTCTACAGCTTCATCTGTTTTATTATTTCCAAGAAGAAGACGCACTTGAGAGTATTTAAATTCTAACTCATCAGGGTAAGCATTAATAAGTTTTTCACCTTCGTTTAAAGCAGCATCAAGATCTCCTAAACGAATATAAATTCTTTGCTTTTGTCTAACGATGACATCATTAATACCATATTTCTCTTCACCAATATCAAAATATTCAATGGCACTTCTTGGGGCTCCCATTTGAAGGTACAACATTGCAATTTGAAAATATGCTTCTTCATCGTCTCCTGTTACTTCAATTTGCTTCTCCAAAACACCAAGTGCATCTTTGTAAAGAGAAAGCATCTCAAAGTTTTGAGCCACTAATTTATAGTAGTATTTATTATCAGGATCTAATTCTAAAGCTCTTTTAGCATACTGATTGGACTTTTGATAAATCTGAAGTTTATTATAAGCTAAAGCTGTTTGGTATTTAATACCATCATCTTTAGGATTAAGCTTATTACATTTATCAAGAAGTTCAATAGCTTGATTGTATTCCTCTAATAAGTATTCGTTTACTGCATAAACAAATAACTCTTCAGCTTTTCTTAAATCTTTTTTAGAGGGCTCTTCAATAGAAACCACCATGGTATCTTTAGCCTTCTTTTTTCTTTTCTTTTTCTTCTTTTGTGCAAAAGCTACATCACACGATAATAATCCAAGAAGAAACACAACAATAAATGTATATAAGCTAAAAGAGTATTTTTTCATATTTCTTGATATCCCAAAAAATCTAGTATCCGTTATCACCTGAAAATACAGGTGGATGTCAAATTATACCTTACTAATATAAGAGTATATCAATAAAGATAATTTAAATCTTACTTAAATCTACAAAATTACTAAATGAAAAAAACAGCGTATGTTAATTTATACGCTGTTTTAGTATATAATAAGATAAATATTATTCTTTTACTGATGTAAAATCACCAATACTTAAATCTTTTGATCGCCCTCTGTAGACAACATGGTTACCTACCACAGAGTTTTCTATATTAACTTTTCTAATATCTGAGTATTCTTGAACAATCGAATTTTGCACAACAGAATTCTCAATAATAGTGTCAGACCCTACAGATACATAAGGACCAACTACTGCATTTTTAATCTTAACGTTTGCTCCTACATAAACAGGGCTGATTAAAACTACATTATCCATTTCTGCAGAATCATGTACTAATTCTTGATCTTCGATATAGGTAAGATATCTCTGATTAGTATTTACAATGGCATCTTTATTACCACAGTCTAACCATTCTTCTACCGTACCTGGCTTTAATCTAGCTCCTTTTGCTTTCAAATTCTCTAAAGCTCCAGTTAACTGATATTCGCCATCGTTCATGATTTTGTTATCTACTAAATATTGAAGTTCAGCTTTTAAGCGCTCCCCTTCTTTAAAATAATAAATACCAATAATCGCTTGATCTGAAACAAACTCTTGAGGTTTTTCTACAAAGTCTGTAATAAACCCATCGTTATTAAGTTTTACGACACCAAAAGCAGAAGGGTCTTCTACCTTTTGTGTATAAATAATACCGTCTTCAAACTTATCAATAGAGAAATCTGCTTTAAATAAGGTATCTGCAAAAGCAACGATAATGTTACCGTCCATACTATCTCCTGCACAAAGAATGGCATGTGCCGTTCCTAGTGGTTCATCTTGATAATAAATAGTACCTTTCGCTCCTAATGACTCAGCAATACCAATTAATTCTTTTTCAACAATTTCACCAAAATCACCAATAACGAAAGCAATTTCATCTAATTTTTCATCAGACATTGCTGCTAAATCTTCTACTAATCTGTGAACGATTGGCTTACCAGCAATTTTTACTAATGGTTTTGGAGTTGTAAGAGTATGAGGACGTAGTCTTGAACCACGACCTGCCATTGGTACAATAATTTTCATATTATTAAATATTTTTTTGTTATTTTTTTCCAGTACTTCCATATCCGCCAGCACCTCTATCAGTATCTGACAATTCATCTACTGCTTCCCACTCAACTTGTTCGTGTTTAGCCACTACCATCTGAGCAACTCTTTCTCCATCTTTAATTTCAAAAGGTTCGTTAGATAGGTTTACTAAAAGTACTTTTACTTCACCTCTATAATCAGCATCAATAGTACCAGGGGAATTTAAAACAGTTAAACCATATTTGAATGCCAAACCGCTTCTTGGTCGTACTTGAGCCTCATATCCAACGGGCAATTCAATAAAAAGACCTGTTGGAATTAATTTTCTTTCTAGAGGATTAAGGATGATCGATTCATTTAATACAGCACGTAAATCCAAACCAGCTGAAGCAACTGTTTGGTATTCTGGCAATGAATGATGCCCTTTATTTATTACTTTAATTTTCATGTTAATAACTACTTCTTTCGATTACCTAGAATCTTAATAAAAAAATTTCTTTCAATGATTACAATAATTAGTGAAAATACGATAAACAATACATTTTGAGTAATCAATTGCGGCCAAAAATCTTGTTTTGGCAGTTGGAAGAACAAAACTAAAAATGCACCACCCAATATCAAATAAAAAGAGATCATTTTTACATTATATGGGATGGGATAGTACTTATTTCCTAATAGATAGGCCAAAAGCATCATTGTAAAGTAACAAATGAATGTAGCAACGGCACTTCCATAAAATCCTAATAGTGGTATCAATAAAAAGTTTAATGAAAGTGTGATTGCCGCACCTACAAAACTAATCATTGCACCATAATTTGTATTATCCGTCACTTTAAACCAAACTGACAGGTTATAATACATTCCTAAAAATATATTTGCCATAAGTAATATTGGTACTACTGGCAATCCAATTAAATATTCTTTGTTTCTAATAAATATCGAAGCTAACCAATTTAAGTTGGCTGTAACACCTACTACCATAAGCATTAATACTATGACAAAGTAATACATCACTTTGGCAAAAACTCTAGGAGATTCTTTGGATTCAGCTTGATTAAAAAAAAACGGTTCTGCAGCGTATTTATATGCCTGCACTGTAAATGTGACAAATATTGATAATTTATAACACGCAGAATAAACACCTAATGCGTATTCAGCATTACCATATGAATAAAAGTCATCAGGTAATAATATTGGAATCAATATTCTATCAAAAACCTCATTTACTGCAAAGGCTAATCCTGAAAAAAGTAAAGGAAAACCATATTTGTAATAAGGTTTCATCGCTTTCCAAGACCATTGTAATTTTACTTTGAGTAACTTATCCGATAGTAAAACTAAAATAATCGATTTTGATATTAGGTTAGCAACAAATGAATATCCTAGACCAAAACTTGGGTCATAGAATTTTGTAAGAAAACTCCCCGCTTCAGCTGTTTGGTATAAATCGTGAAAGGTAACAAGGAATAAATAATTTAATCCTACTGTTAAAAACACCTCAATGATTTTTAAGGCGGCAAATCTTTTTGCTTTCCCTTCTACTCTAAGACTTGCAAAAGGAATGGCAAGAATTGCATCCACTGCAAAAAGAGTAGCAAATATCTTAACAAATGATGAGGAGTTTTCGTAATTTAGATACTCTGAAATGTAAGGTGTACTTGCCCATAAAATCCCAGAGAAAATTAATGAAGTGATGATTACAGATGATAAAATCTGAGAGAATACCTTTTCTTTTTTGTCTTTATGTTTCGTGGCAAACCTAAAGTAAGTAGTTTCCATACCATAAGTATAGACTACGTTAAACACTACAGCATAAGAATAAAATAAAGATAAGATACCAAAATCTTCTACATCAAAAACTTTAGTATGAATAGGAACTAACAAATAATTAATCAACCTCATTAAGATTGTTGTTAGTCCATAAATAATAGTATCAGATAATAATTTTTTAAACATTATATGAATAGAAAAACCTCTTTGCACTTTAAATGAAGTACAAAGAGGTCTAAATCAATTTATAAATAATTATTTACCTTGGAAATCAGGCTTTCTTTTTTCTAAAAATGCAGAAGTTCCTTCTGTAAAGTCTTCTGTTTTAATTGCACTTGCAAAAGCATTGGCTTCTGATTGATACCCTGCTGTATTAGTATATGAGGCATTTACACAATCAATAGCATGTGAGATAGCAATTGGTGCTTTAGCTAAAATCTTATTTGCTAAAGATTTAGCTTTATCCATTAACTCTGCTTGTGGAACTACGTGATTAACCAAACCTACTTCATGACCTCTTTGCGCAGAAATCATTTCACCAGTAAAGATCATTTCATTAGCAATTCCCTTACCTACTATCTGTGGTAAACGTTGTGTTCCCCCGTAACCAGGAATAATTCCTAGAGAAACCTCAGGTAAACCAAATTTAGCATTATCAGAAGCTACTCGTATATGACAAGCCATAGCAAGTTCACAACCTCCACCGAGGGCAAAACCATTAACAGCTGCAATGACAGGTTTAGGACAAGATTCGATACCATTAAAGATCTCTTGACCTTCTTCAGAGAATTTCCTAGCATTTAGTTCATTTAAATCTTTAAATTCAGATATATCTGCACCTGCTACGAAAGCTTTTTCTCCTTTTCCAGTAATGATTACCGCTCTAATGTCTTCATCGTCATAGGCCATTTCAAAAGCACTCTTCAACTCTTCTAATGTTGTTCCATTAAGTGCGTTAAGCTTACTTTCTCTGTTGATTGTGACAACAAGCAAACCTTCATTTTTTTCTAAAAGAAGATTTTTATAATCCATATGGTTGTAATTTCAGTTTTTGTTAGCGTTTGAGGAAATATTTCAGATTTGAAATCTTATTCAAACTCTATTCATCTCTAAATGTATAAACTTATTTACATTTTTGATAAATACGATCGTCAAATTTATAGTTTTTTTCTTTAATGCTATTCAAATATTGACAAAATGTTGATTTATGTCCTACTAATTTTAGTTGATCATAGGTCTTTGAAAAGAAATTATCACTATCACTCCCTAAAGAATTTAATATTTTATCAGACGATTTTTGATCATGAAGTATAATTGAGTTGGCAAATACCAATGAATTATTTTGATATTTTCGTTCATCATAATAGATCGCCATATTGAAAGCCGATTTCGCTTTTTCAAATTCTTTGTTTAAAAACCAAGCTTCTCCCAAATTAAAACGATACAACGAATTAGTAGAAGACATAGAAACTGCTTTACTAAAATATTTTGATGCCTCTACTAAGGATTTATTTTTCATTGATATCATCCCAAGATTATTATAGGCTTCATGCCTATTTTCGTTAATTTCTATTGCCATCAAAGAATAATGAAAAGCTGAATCTAACTGATCTATCTTGTAATAAGTATATCCCAAATTGGTATATAAAACATCATTCTGTGTGGAGAATGATTTCAATTTATGTAAATCTTTTAAAGCATTATCATAAGCATCCTGATCTTGATACAGTGTTGCTCTATTCATTAATAAATCGTGATTAGAAGGATCACATTCCAAACCAAGATTAAGGTAATTGATGGCCTCCGTTGAGTTATTCTTATCATAATATAAATTAGCTAAATTATGATAAGCATCAATAAAACAAGAATCGTATATCAATGCATTTTTATAGGCGTCTTCTGCTTTTTGAAGATTTTCTGTAGCGTAATAAGCTACTCCTAAATTATTCCATGCATCTGAAAAAGTACTATCATGAGACAAGCACATTTCAAGTTGTGTTATAGCAGTTTTATACTCTTTTTGTTTGAGAGCATCTCTTCCTTTAATAAATGCTGTATTTCTTTTGTTTTCTTGAATACAAGAAGATAGAGTCAATAAAAATAATGTGTAAAGTAGGTATCTCATATGGTAATAAAAAAACCGACAAAAATTTGTCGGTTGTAAATATATCTAGTTTAATGCTTTTATGGAAACACGTCTGTTTTTTGTCCTTCCTTTTTCTGTATCATTTGTATCAATTGGTCTTTCAGAACCCCATCCTACAGTTTCTAATCTACTTGGATCAATTCCTTGTCTTACCAATTGTTTTTTCACTGATATAGCTCTATTAAGTGAAAGTTTCTTGTTTGCTGACACACTACCTACATTATCGGTATGTCCTTCAATACTAAGTCTTAATTTAGGAGCATATCGCTTTAATAACTTGGCTAATTCGTCTACCGTCTGCTGAGAAGCTTTTGATAATGTTGCAGAACCCGTTGAAAACTGAAAATACAAATCTATTGTACCTTTTGATTTCAATAATTCTAGCATCTCTTGTGCTGTTTCTGCCTCTTGAATTTTATCTTGCCCGATTATCGTTACAGTATAAGACTCTCCTCCTTGGTGAGTTTCTATAACACACCAAAACTTTTTGGAGTTAGATTTTATCTGAAAAGAACCAAAATTATCTCCTTTATATAAAGGTTTTCCTCTTAGTGATCTTACTTTATCAAAATATGTTTGAAGTATTTGTTGGTTATTAGGGTGTTTTGAGTTGGATTGATATTTAAAAGTAGCAAAAGTTTTATCACCACTAAGAGGTATGATATCTACATCACTCATTGGAAACTCAATTTCGTCTGGTTTCTCTTCACTGTAGACCATTTCATATCCTCCCAATTTCAAAATCATAGGATTAGATTCTACCCCTTGAGAAAATGCTGATAGAGTAAGTAATAAAAAATATATGCTTAGTAAATTCTTTTTCTGCATTAGAATATCTTTTTATTTGGATTTCTAATCTTATAGCAAAATACGTGCAATTTACATTAAATAGATCCACAAGAAGTAAAACAATAAAAAAAGCCATTCAATATGAACGGCTTGTATTATGAAAATATTTATTTTCTAGTTTAATGAAAATGTCGGTACAGTTGGAGAAGCCATCTCAGCGATACTTAGCTCCATAATTTTCATATCAACAAAATCATATAATTTGAACGCTGCAAGAATATTATCAACCTCTTCTTCAGATGTAGCATCTATAGTTATCCAAGCTCTTTGAGCATTATCTGACAACATAAAAGATGATATAATCCCCTCATTCATCATCTCACCTATCTCTTGATATTGTGATGGTAATAAATCAATTAATTCTTGATCTAAAACTTCAGGTAAAATGATTTCAACAATAAACTTCATATTTTTTTATTAGTGATAAAGAACAAGATTATCTAAAAAAAATAACGTTTCCAATTTTTTTTAGTTTACTTCGATGATAGTTATTAAAATTTTTTTTTGATAATAAGGTAAAAACACCTTTATGGTGAGCTATTTTTAAGTTAATCAACCTATTTTGAAATTACCATTTTTTTTAATTGTTCTCCTTATTTTCTTTTGTGATGTACATTCACAAACGTTAGATCAAACCTATCCAAAAGATGATGTAGAAACCTACTTAAAAATATTATTATCTCCACAAGCTGATGTGAAAATTCCTAGCACCTCAAAAAATTCAGTTTTCGAGAATAATTTATTAATAATTAAAGGTCTCACAGAAATTAAAGAAGGGAACTTTTGGAGAGCATATTGGGATTTAAAAAAGAGTTATCAATCTTCGGTAAAAAACCTAAAGAAAGACAGTACAGATGTTGTCTCTAAACTAAATGCATGTATTATTTCGATTGCCATTAAAGAAGTTCCCAATGAATATCATTGGCTAAGAAATTTCCTTGGGTTTAACCCCTTGTCTATAGAACTTCAGTATCAATATTTGAATGAAGCTAAAAACCACAATTCTGAAATTATAAGTTCTCAAGCTCACATTACTGAATTACTAATGACGTCTTTTCTACTCAAAGACAGAGATTTGACTTATGTATTAGCAGAAGGAGTGAAAAAAAAGTTCCCCAATAATGAATATGTAAAAGTGGCTTTAAGTTGGGTTTATATCAAAATGCATTACCCGCAATTGTCCCTTCAAGAGTTGAAATCTATTTCAGAAAAAATTGAATGGTTTGGCTATTACAATTACCTTTTAGGTAGTGCCTATTTCTATGTTGAAAACTATGAAAATGCTACAATTTATTTTAATAGATATCTCAAAGAATACCACACAGATTACGTCAAAGATATTTATTACAAAAAACTGATGATTAGCTGGTTACAATACAATAAACCTATCGAGGGAAACCCTTATTTAGATAGTGTTATTCAACTAGGTGGAGAATATATGAATTTGGATCGTTATGCTCTAAAATTTGTACAGGAAGAAACGGCCCCTAATCGATCAATTAGCTATGCTAGAATGTTATTTGATGGAGGAAACTATGAGAAGTCAATTAAGGTTTTAAACGCTATTAAAATTGATACGCTTAACGAAGATGATAAATTAGAATATTATTATCGTTTAGGGCGATCAAATCAAGAGTCAAAAAATAGAAATTTAGCAATAAAGTGTTATCTTGAGGTGCTAAAATTTGCTGGTGAAAAACCTAAAGTTTATTACCCGGCTAATGCAGCTTTAAATTTAGGAAAACTTTATCAAGAGCTAAATGATAAGCAAAATGCAATATTATTTTATCAAAAAGCTTTAAACTACCCTAAACATCCTTACAAAAATAGTATAGATGCAGAAGCTAAAAGAAGATTAAACACATTGAATGCGAGTAAGTAACAGTATCAACTCTTGTTCTAGTTGTTTATAAGCATAAAAAAAGCTAGTTTCGCAGATATTTTTTAATGAAGATATGGAAGAAAAAAAAGACAATTATTCAGCCGGTAATATCCAGATCTTAGAAGGTTTGGAAGCTGTTCGTAAAAGACCAGCCATGTATATTGGAGACATTGGTATTAAGGGTTTACACCACCTTATATGGGAGGTTGTAGATAACTCTATTGATGAAGCCATGGCTGGCTATTGTACAGATATTTATGTTACTGTAAACGAAGATAACTCTATTACAGTATCAGACAACGGTCGTGGTATCCCTACTGATTTACACCCTAAAGAGAAAAAATCTGCTTTAGAGGTTGTTATGACTGTACTTCACGCTGGTGGTAAATTTGATAAGGACACATATAAAGTATCTGGTGGTCTTCATGGTGTAGGTGTATCATGTGTAAATGCACTTTCTAAAGACCTTAAAGTTACAGTACATCGTGCTGGCAAGATATTTCAACAAGAATATAAAACAGGTATTCCTCAATATGATGTAAAACAAACTGGTGAGACAGATATAACAGGTACTACTGTTCAATTCTGGCCTGACTTAAGCATTTTTACAGTTGGTGTTTACAATTATGATACAGTTGCTACTCGTTTAAGAGAATTGGCTTACCTAAATGCAGGTATCCGTATTCATCTTAAAGATTTACGTCACAAAGACGAAGAGGGACAAGTTGTACAAGAGGTATTTTTCTCTGAGGGTGGTTTGAGCGAATATGTAATGTATTTAGATAGTACGAGACAAACGCTTCTTGCTGATCCTATCTTCATGGAAGGTGAAAAGTCAAATATCCAAGTACAAGTGGCAATGACTTACAATACTTCATATTCTGAAAATGTTTACTCTTATGTGAACAATATTAATACATATGAAGGAGGTACTCACGTTGCAGGTTTTAGAAGATCTTTAACTAGAACTTTAAAATCATATGCTGATAATACAGGTCTTTTAGATAAAGTAAAAGTAGATATCTCTGGTGATGACTTTAGAGAAGGTCTTACTGCTATTATCTCTGTGAAAGTTCCTGAACCACAATTTGAAGGTCAGACAAAAACAAAATTAGGTAACTCTGAAGTGGCTGGTGCTGTAGACTCTGCAGTAACTGAAACTCTTAAGACATTCTTAGAGGAACACCCAAGAGAAGCTAAAAATATTGTACAAAAAGTAATTACAGCTGCACAAGCTCGTCATGCTGCTAGAAAAGCAAGAGAGATGGTGCAACGTAAAAACGTTCTTACAGGAACTGGTTTACCTGGTAAACTTTCTGATTGTACTGAAAAAGATCCTGCAGCATGTGAATTATATCTAGTGGAGGGCGACTCCGCAGGTGGTTCTGCTAAGCAAGGTCGTGATCGTTTTTTCCAAGCAATTTTACCATTAAAAGGTAAAATTTTGAATGTTGAAAAAGCGCAAGAGCACAAGATCTACGACAACGAAGAAATCAAAAATATCATTACTGCACTTGGTGTTCGTTTTGGTACTGAAAATGATGAGAAAGAGTTAAATCTTGAAAAACTTCGTTATCACAAAATTATCATCATGACCGATGCCGATGTCGATGGTTCTCATATTAGAACTCTAATTTTGACATTGTTCTTCAGATACATGAAACCATTGATCGAACAAGGTTACCTTTATATTGCTCAACCTCCATTCTACTTAGTGAAGAAAGGTAAGCAAGAAAAGTACTGTTGGTCAGAAGAAGATCGTATCCGTGCTATCCAAGAATTTGGTGGCGATGAAGGAAAAGTTAACGTTCAACGTTATAAGGGTCTTGGTGAAATGAACCCAGAGCAGTTATGGCACACAACTATGGATCCTGAATTCCGTAGTATGAATAGAGTAGATATTGAATCTGCTGCCGAAGCTGATCACCTATTCTCTATGTTGATGGGTGATGAAGTTGCTCCAAGAAGAGACTTTATCGAAAAGAACGCACGCTACGCTAAAGTAGACGTTTAATTCGAAAACATACATTATATTTAGGGCAACGAATAATTTATTCGTTGCCTTTTTTACTAGAATTACATTAATATGAGTCAACATAAAGGTTGGAAAAAAGTGAAATACGAACTCATCTATTGGGGAGTGATCTTTTTTCTAAAAGTGGCCAATTTAATTCCAAGAAAACTTTTGATGTGGGAATTCTCTGTCCTAGGAAGTATAGCCTATCGTGTTATGCCCGGAACAAGAGATCTATCTATCAAACATCTTAAATATGCTTATGGTGATGAAATCACAGATCAAGAAGCTAAATCGATTACCAAAAGAGTATTTAAAAATTTAGGAAGAAACTTTACAGATATCATAAGGTATCCTTCTATGAATAATGTAGAGGATATTAAAGAAATTATGGATATCGAAGGGGAAGAACATTTAAAAAATGCTTTAGATAAAGGAAAAGGCGTTGTCTTTTTAACTTGTCATAGAGGAGCTTTTGATATGGTAGGTTATTATATCAATCTAAATGATTACCCTTGTATTGCTATTGGAGCAAAACTTCATGATGACAAATTGAATGAACTAGTAGTAAACAATAGAAGAAGTAATAGAAACGGTAGAGCCGATTTTGTTGAAAGAACGGATCCTAGAGGAAGTATTAAAATGTTTAAGATGTTGAAAGATGGCGGTATGGCTTTTCTTTTGATTGATCAAGACACTAATAAAGTACAGAATACATTTGTCGACTTCTTTGGCAAACCTGCTGCCACTCCTATTGGTGCTGCAATGCTAGCATTAAAAGCGGATGCCGCTGTTATTCCAGCAGCTGTAAAAATGCAAGAGAATGGCAAACATGTTCTTGAGATACGTGAGGAAATTCCTTTGGTTAGAACTGGAGATAATCAGAAAGATATACAGGTAAATACTCAAAATATGTCTTTGGCTTTAGAACAATTCATAAGAGAAGCACCCGATCAATGGGTTTGGTTTCATGAAAGATGGAAGACAAAACCTGAAAATGATGTAAGTAATAGCTAAACTCGTTAGCTTTTAATCATAAATAACTGTTGATAGATCTTTAAAGTATTTATCAGCAGTTTTTTTATATAGTAAGAATTGAGGCAAAACTGAAAGAAATCTAAATCACAAACCCCTATTATATCAATATATTTATATTTACTCTAAAATTACTAAAAGTAATATCATCTATAAATAATCTAATTTTCAAGGAACTCAAAACACAAAATAAAGTACACTCAATATCCAAATGCATGTAATAGTTTTCTGTTTTTAGAAGAAACGATTTTTTTCTTGATTATGTTCTCCATATAAAAACCACCTACTTTTAAAATGAGACCTAATTTGAAAAACTATTGCAGCTATTTGCTTACTACAATTTGCCTAATAATTAGTAGTAACATTAATGCCCAAGACACACAATTCTCGCAATACTACGCAACACCATTGTACCTAAACCCTGCACTTACAGGTAGTACCGGCGAAACGAGAGCCATTGTCAATTACAGAAATCAATGGGTTGGACTTCCCGCTGGGATTCAATCTTTTATTGCCTCTTTTGATCATAATTTCAAATACAAACGATTTTCTTTAGGGGCTATCATCAAAAATGATAATTATGGTGTAAACGAGGGAACACCCTTAAAACACTCTTCTTTTACAGCATCGGGTTCATATACGATCCCTATTAATAAATACATGGGATTGAACATTGGACTACAAGTTGGGTACGGCCAAAATAACTTAGATGTCTCAGCGCTAGTCTTTAATGATCAGTTAGATTCGTTTGGTTTTACTGGAGGAGCTTCTAACGAAACATTTATTCAATCTCAAAAAGGATACGCTGATGTAAATTCGGGAGTCATGTTATATGGAGAGAAATACTGGGTTGGTATTGGTTATTATCACATGAACAGACCAAACATTTCATTTATTGGTGAACGTAGTTTCTTACCTTCAAGATTAACGATAGAAGGTGGCTACATGATACCATTAGAATATAAAGGACATCGTACCCATATCCCCAATTATAAAAAGAAGTCTATCACTCTTGCTATGCATTATCAATCACAAGGTAAAAGTGATCAGTTAAGCCTTGGTGCTTACTTCCATTACCAACCATTACTCCTAGGAGTATGGTATAGAGGTCTACCATTTATTAAATCAGCAGAAAAGGATAATGCTGTCAATCATGATGCGATTGTACTTCTCACAGGTATCAAAATGGGAAACTTAAACTTTGGATATAGCTATGATATAACCATGTCAGACTTACCACAACAACATGCTAATTCTCATGAAATAAGTCTTCAATATACTTTTAATTTGTACAAGGACTATCGAAAAAAACCAAAACGTAAACCTATGGATTTACCTTGTCCATCCCCTATTCTATAAGAATAGTGCAATTTATATATTTTCTTTCTTTACATTTCTTACATCTAATCTTTACAATTAGTAGTTTTTTGTAAATTATTATATAGTCGTTTGATAGTATGTACCCGTATAACTATTAAACCACCTAAAGCAAATTATTAACCCAGGATACAAAGAGAATCTACGACCCACATTCTTATTTGTATAATTACAAGAACTACTAATTGCTATGAACAAGTCGTTATTACGATCATTGCTCTTTATGGTAACATGTACACTGTTATTATTGAGTAATCATCTTTTAGGACAAACTATTGTTAGAGAATATAATAGCACTACTTATTCTGATCCCAATCAAATTATTAATGGTTGTGGCGGTCTCGCTATTCAATTTAGTGTAAGCCCTCAGTCTGGGCATAACTACTCTAATTATTCATGGTCTATCATTTCAGGAGGCACTCCTACGCCTTTTTCAAGCTTAGCTAATCCATTCGAACAGTTTAACACACCTGGGTTATATAGTGTTTCTGTTACTTATGATGATGATGTTGACGGCACCGTAACATTGAGTACAGCCGTTAATTCTATAGTAGTTTACAATCAACCTAGTGGGTCTTTTTATGCCGATCGAACAAATGTATGTGTAGATGATAATGTAACCCTCTACAATACCACTCCAGGTACATTTTCGTCCATGGAATTCTTAGTTGATAATCAATTATACACTGTCAACGGTGATTCCGCAGTCATTACCGTAAATAACCCTGGTCAATTTGAAGTTGCACTTAGTGGTACAAGTTCTGATGGATGTTCATTCATCTATCGTGAAACTAATTTTTTAACTGTCCAAGCTCCTTTTACATCCACATTCACAGCCTCACAAACTATAAGTTGTGCTGCCTCCCAATTAGTTACTTTTACAGCTTCATCTATTGATGTGAATAGTAGTTCTGTAAGTCCTACGTATTATTGGGACTTTGGTGATGGCACCCTTGACACCACCAATACCGCTACCATTTCACATACTTTTAATTCAGGAGGTGGATCAGACTTTACTGTTTCTTTAGCATCTTCTTTGAACAATTGTGATGGAACATCTACAGATACAGAAACCATTTCATTTAGAGATGTAAGTTCTCTTTACCAAGCTGCTGTTATTTCAGGTACATGTAATACTCATGTAATTACTTACAATCCTAATCCAATTGATCCTTTATTCACAGGAGGTACTATTGATTGGGACTGGGGAGATGGAACTATTGAAACAATAAATGTTGGTGATATAGCCAGCCATACTTATAGTAATGCAACTCCTACTCCTATTGTTGTCAATATTGATGCTAGTATAAATGGTATTGTCGATAATAGTTGTTCTTTTACTGACACTCAATCGATCCCTATTTTACCTCAAGCTGGTATTTCAATCAATGCTAATGATGTTGATTATTGTAGCAATAACTTTTCAGTAATTGTCAATGCGATCAATCTACAAAATGTAACTGATTTTTATTGGGTAGTAGATGGTGGTATTCCTGAAGGCGCCAATCAAATGACCGATACATTGAATGTATCCGGTTTTGGTCTTCATAATATAGAACTTTGGTTTGATGCTCAAACAGGTGATCCTAATGATAATTGTGCATTAAATACTATCGAAGTTTATTCTGCTCCGCTAAATATTAATGTAACAGGTCCTATCATTGCTTGTGAACCTTCAAGCGATACATTTACACCATCCGTTACTTGGACAGACCGTACAGGAGCGACAATTGCAAATCCTTTTACCGTTAATTCAGAATCATGGGATGTATTAAATACGAATACAGGTGTATCTACTAACTACACCAATAACCCATTAACTTTTACAAACCTTCCACATGGTCTTTACGAAATTGAACATACAGTCACTTTAGATCCAATTGGTGATAATGCTGGATGTTCTTATACTTCTACTCCTTATAATTATCAAGTAGGTGAAGTCTTTGATTTCCCTACGTTAAATGTCAACCCCACTACGATATGTATTGGTACGACTGTCAATTTTTCTACTACAACCAACGCAGATACAGCCGGACTTGGTTTGTCTGGTGATTACCCTATTATTTATGAATATCAATATGCTGGTAATTTAAACTGGGTCACTGTCGGACCAAGTGGAAATGGCTCATTTTATTATGGAGATATTGTAGATGATAATCGTGTTGCATTACCTGCTACTTTTCAAGTAAGTATTAGAGCTGTAATTAATGGATGTACAGGTCAACCAACAACAAGAACTGTGACGATTAATCCATCGGAAGCTGAACATGAATTGACTACCGATGATTGTACTCCTACTGTATTAAATTTCATCAATAATTCTTTAGGTACAGCAGATACTGATTATCAATGGACTTTAATTATTGACCCACCCGGTAATGGTGCTACTGACGCAGTTACTTGGTCATCAGTTGTCACTAAAGATGAAAATCATAATTTCTTAGCTGAACCTACCTTCCCTACATTTGTGGGGTATCCTCAAGGAGAAATTCCTGAAAGTTCGACCGTAGATGTTAGAATTACGGCTACAGAACCTAGTAATGGTTGTTCGGATGCTGAAGACACGACGATAGTCATGCCTGGACCACTTCCGATACTTGCTCCAACCCCTTCTACATCAACAGGCACATGTATCAATCAAAATTTAACTTTTGATGCAGGTGATGGCAATTTAGGAGCCGTTTATAATTGGAATTTCACTCAAATTGCAGACCCTACAATACAATTTAATTTTGCTAGTAATACGAGTATTGTCAATACTTCATTTCCCATACCAGGTAATTATAATGGAACAGTTTCCGTCACAACAGCTGGTGGATGTACTTTCTCTGAAACTTTAGGACCAATTCAAATCACAGGTGGATCAGTCACCGTAACTGGGGCTGCTACCGCTTGTGTTAATCAAAGTCTCACCTTCCAAGGTACTAATTTGATGTTTTCTCCTACCAACCCCACCTATGAATGGTTTGTTGATGGAGCTTCTCAAGCATCAGGTACTGTTCCTGGAAGTGGTATTGTTCCTGATTTAACAGGAGTAGTATTTACCACACCAAACTCACCACAAAGCCTTGCTCATACCATTACTTTAGTATTAACTGTTAATGGATGTTCTGCCAATTACACACATGACATAACGGTTACTAAACCTGAGTTCACATTCCCAAATCCTCATAGTAATTTCGTTTCTTTTGATTATATCTGTGATGAAGTAATCACAGTACTTGATTTAGATTTAGATGCAAACGAAGTATACAATTTAAATACTGCCACTATTGATTTCTTTACGGGTGGTGTTGGAGTTGGTCAAATTACCCCAAACACTTTAACTAATGATCAAGCTAGATTATCTCTTCCTGCTGGTGCTTATACATTAACTGTGCAAGTAACTGATGAAAATGGTTGTTCTGATAATGAAGACCTTGTTTTCACAGTACCTACAATGAGAGAACTAGAGGCGAGATTCACTCCTAACGTAACTAATTTGGTTTGTCCTGGTTTTGTAAGTTTTAGGGATAATGCCGATGAAACTGCTGGGAACACTCAAAGAAGAGATGATTTAGATATTTCAAATAATTTATATGATGTAGATATAGCACTTTGGGAATGGGACTTTGATAACGATGGAAGTACAGATGCCACCACAACCACAGGTGCAGTAACCCATTATTATGATTCGCCAGGTACATATGATGCAACAGTAACTGTAACTGATGATCACGGATGTCAGCACACAGCAGTTCCTATATCTATTACTGTTGGCGGTACTTCAGGTAGTTATGAAATTCTTAAGAAAATAGGATTTGCTCCCGCTACTACTCAGATGGTTGCCTTCCCTGTTGATGATCCAAATACTGATATTACCAATACAATTTACCAATGGTCTTCTGGTGATGGTCAATTGGGTACAGATAGTTTAAATACTTTCGTTTATAGCTCTACTTTGGGAGGGGCTCCTATTAGTACGTTCACTCCTAATTTGACTTTCATTGATGAAAACGGCTGTTCTTATCCAGCAGCATACTCAGGAGATATGACGGTATTAAGTTGTCCTGATATATCATCCAATGACATTACTTTATGTACGGATATTGGTAGCTACAATTTGAATGTAGAGGATATGGCTTGGAATAGCTCATACAATACTTCAGATACCATTGAAACTACAGAATACATGTACTATTGGGATTTAGAATACCAATGGTATGTGGATGGAACTTTAATTAGTGCTGCTGATGGTGGTACTGATCCTGATGTCACTTTTATACATGGACCTAGTTACTCTACTCCTTGGACTGTAAATCCTAATGTAGCTACAGGAAGGCTTTATAGAATTGAAGCTAGAATTGTAACCAATTATATTGATAAAATTGATCCCACAAATAATAGTACCGGTCAGACAGAATGTATGATGTCCGATGATATACGTGTTATTTACAACGCTACTCCTGTGGCAAACTTCACCAATACTGAAGTCTGTGAAGGATCTCCCACAACATTAGATGCTAGACCTACCGATTTTGGTATATATAATGATGCTCCCATTGCTCAATTTGAATGGGATATTGATAACGATGGAACCTACGACATTACCACAACTGATAGTGTGACTACTTATACTTTCCCTAATCAAGGGATTTACATTGTCAATTTAAGAACCACATCTGCGGATGGATGTATTGATACATTCACTGAAAATAATGTAGTGATTAATGCAAATCCGACAGCCAATTTTACTTATCAAAATGTCTGTCAAACCAGTAATGTAGCCTTTGTTGATAATTCGACTATTACTCCTGTAACCGATGATGAAATAGTACGTTGGGATTGGGATTTCAATTCCAATGGTACTATTGATTTTGGTGGTACAGACACATTAGCCCACCGTTTTCCAACCATCGATTTTTCTACTCAATTAGATGGCAATGGCTCTTTAATTGGTAATGACCAAGTATTAACAACAAGTTTGACTGTTACTACCAATAAAGGATGTACTCATACTTTTGTAGCCAACTCCAATAACACTTTGGTGTACATGTTTAACAATCCAGATTCTGAATTAGAAGCAGAAAGATTGTCTGATGGTGTTCCAAATGAAGTTTGTTTGGGTCAAGCCATGCAGTTCAGAGATCGTTCAACAGTAGATAATACCAACTTAGCTACATTTATTGGAGCAGGTGATATTCCTGCCAATGTAAACGACATCATTGCATGGTATTGGGATTTTGGAGATGGAAACACTTCTAATGCACAAGATCCACAACATACATATGCAACAGCAGGAGCCTATAATGTTAGTCTTATTGTGACTACGGCAAGAGGTTGTAATGACGTTGACAATATCTCCGTTAATGTTAGAGAAAATCCAGATCCAGAAATTGGTCAAGATAGTATAATTGTCAATGATGATGTAACCGTTCAATTAAGGCCAGTTGCCAATAACATGACCAATTTTGCTTATCAATGGTCTGTCTTATCAGGACCCACCAACGGTACAGTAACCCAATCAGCTTTAAATATTCATAATGCTACAGTAGATACCGACGAAACGGATTTTAATAATGGAGAAAGTGTGATCGACATTCGTTATCAATTAGAAATTATTGATAATAACTTCCCTACTGCCTGTACTACTTATGATACGGTAGATGTACAATTCCATAGAGTACCGAGAATTGATTTAGATACTACTTTAGTAGATTGTGGCACTTCAGCATCCTATGTCGCTCAACCTTTTGGTACGGAAATAATTAGCGGCTTTAATTATGCTTGGAGTAATGTTGTTACTTCTGGCGGTACAGTGAACATCACTGATCCTTCTTTACAAGATTTCACGATCACCCCAAATACTTTTGATGCAGGAAGTACACGTATTCATGCTAAATATTATATTGATGTAACCAATTCAATTGGAGGTGCTGATAGAGACAGTATTGAATTCTATTTCTACAGACAACCTGATTATTCTGATTGGGGACAAAATGTACCTATCTGTAGTACTGCTGATCGAAATGAATACACAATTAGTTTCACTCCTTTTGATACAGAATCATTACCTCACGGCAATGGCTACAACTACTCTTGGAGTATGACAAGTAATGTAGCTGATCACAATGTTGATCCTGCATTTTTAGGGGATTTAGTCAATCAAGTTACTACAAATACAAGTGATCAAAATTTAAGTTTAACACTAACGGAAGATTACTTTGTTGATGATTCGGTGAATCTAAGTTTTGAAATCACTTTATTAGTAGAAAACACTTATAGTTCTACTTGTCAGGAGGATACTACGCTAACGATCAATTTAGAAAGAATACCTAGAAACTTCACTTTAACTGATCCTAGAGTAGACCCATGTAATTTATCTGTGACTTTAAACCATCATACAGAAACTTTAGATTTCAATTATAGATGGAGATCGGTGAGTGTAACTTCTGGATACTCAGGTGCTGCTATTGCCGATTCATACAATCAAACAAGAACCCTGGCATTTACAGATGCTGACTTTACAAATGGAGCGTCTGAATTTACTGTTAGGATGAATAACAGAGTCAGGAAACAGAATCCTAATAACGGTTCAGATGCTAATCCTCATTGTGGACTAAATCGTAATCTTGATTTAGTTTTTTATAGAACACCAAACATCAACTTTTCGGAAACAAAATTAGGAGGAAATGCTTGTGCAGCTCAAGCAGAAATTTCATCGGGAACCGAAGTCATTTCTGGGTATACCTATTCTTGGAATCAAACCTCTATTTCTGGTGGTACTTTATCTGAAGATGCATTAAATAATAAAGATATCAACCTAACAGTTGCAAGTTGGGATTTGAATCAAACTATTATTACTGCCACTTATGAATTAACGGTGAGTAATACTAATTCTCCTACTTGTGTGGATGTAGAATCTTATACCATTCAATTCTTTAGAACACCAGAAATTGATTACACTCCGTCATCTATCAATTGTATTTTAACGGATACTATAACAGCGAATAGTGAAGCTTTAAGTGGTGCGACCTTCTTTTGGAATGTCAATAGCTTAACCGGTGGTACTATCGATTCAACCAACAATGGAAATCAATACATTATTGAAGTAGATAATTTTGATGTTGGCTCACACCGATTGGATGCTCAGTATAATCTCCAGATTATGAATAGTACCATGAGTGCTTGTGATGACGATTCTACTTTTGATATTACATTTTACAGAACACCTGATATTACTTTTGTGCAAACAAGAACAGATTCATGTGCGCTAGTCAATACTTTACAACCATTCGGCACAGAAGTAATTGCAGGTTACAACTATACTTGGCAAGAGTTATATGTAAGAGGTGGTACGGTATCTACATCATCTTTAAGTGATCAAAACCTTACGGTTACTGCAAATACCTTCGATCAAGATACCGCCTACATTGTGGTGGCCTATGAATTAACTGCTAGAAATACCGATTCATTTGGTTGTACTGATATTGATACCATAGAATTTAAGTTCTATAGAACACCTAATGTAGATAATTACACCGCTACAACTCCTTTAGATGCCTGTGGATTATATGCCTTTGCATATCCTTTAGGAACGACCGAAATTATCAATCATTCCACTGGGTTTGATTATACTTGGACCTTTGATAATGTTACTGGTGCCGGAGCGGATGGTACTACCCTTCCAACTGCCATTATGGATTCAATTACGAATAAAGTAAATGATCAAAACTTTGGATTAATCATGCCGATTACTGCTTTTGCAGATGGTAGTAATGAGATCTTATTGTCTTTAGATCTTCATATGGAACATACAGACACTAATGTAACTTGTTCAGAAGACACCACCATTACTTTAAGCTTTAAGCGTCCTCCAGTAATTGATATGCAAGAAGTGAAAGTAGATAGTTGTGCCTACGCTTCCACTTTACAACCTTTTGGCACAGAAACAATTGCAGGTTTCAACTATCAATGGCAGATTACTGACATTACAGGGTATGACGGAAATGATGGAAACCCTGCCAATGATTTAAGCATTGGTAACTTAGCCAATACACAAGATATTAGTATTACTATTTCTGATGATGATTTTATTGATACGGAATCTAAAATTACGATAGCCTTACAATTGGATGTCAATAATGCTTTAGATGCTGGAAACACTTCTTGTCAGGATGTCTCTTATGATACTTTGACTTTCTACCGTACGCCAATTATTGACCCTGGATTTGCCTTTCATAAATTGTCTAATTGTGATCATATAGGTACCATTGAACCATTCCCTACCAATATCAATGGGTTTATGTATGTGTGGACTCCTGTTACAGTTAACGGAGGTGCAATTAACAATACTTCTTTAGCCAACCGTCAGATTACTTTAGATGTAGATTCATTCGCAACGAATAGTTTACAAATTGATGGAACCTATAAGTTAAGAGTTTTCAACTCAGAAGTTCCTTCTTGTTATGATGAAGAGAATGTCAACTTTGAGTTTTATAGAACGCCAGAGATTACCTTCTCTAATATGTCAGTTGCTTGTGCTGTTGAAAATTCTAGTATTACTCTTTCTACAATGAATGAAGCGTTTACGAATAATGGCGAATCGTTCATATGGCATTTAGATAACATCACTGGAGGTACGGTTGATTCTACCAATAACAATAGTGAATTTATTGTGGATGTTGACACTTGGACTGCCGATGCTGTTCAGATTGATCTTCAATATACTGTTTCCATTACCAATAGTTCTGCACATACTTGTGATGATGATTCCACTTTTAATTTGACTTTTTATCGTCAACCTGAAATAGAATTCTTATCGACAAGGGCTGATTCTTGTGCTCAAATAGAAACAATAGAAGCTTTCAATGGTGAGGCATTACCACTTTTTGATAGACAATGGCGACAATTATCTGTAACGGGTGGTGCAGTTACCCAAAATTCTGCGGCCAATGCTGATGTCTTGGAAGTGGTGGTAGATACATTTGCTCTCCACTCTACTCAAATTACTGTTCAATATGAATTGATTGCTCAAAATACTATTTCCACTACTTGTCTAGATACAGATACAGTTGAGTTTATTCTTTATAGAAATCCTGATTTTTCAATGTATGGTCAAAATGATCCATTTGGCCTTTGTGGAGGGTTATTCAGAGCTCAGCCTCTAGGTATGTATGAAGTCATTAATCACGGTAGTGGGTTTGATTACCAGTGGACATTAGATCCTGGGTCTGTTATAGGAGCTACAGGTGGAGTATTAATTAGTTCTGTGATGGATTCTATTAGCTATTATTCTAATAGACAAGATATGGAATTGAGAATGCCTGATGCTGCTTATGCTGATGGCAGTAACATGATTCAGTTCAATATGACTTTGGAAATGAAACACTCTAATCCAAATTTAGCAGCTTGCTCAACAACCGATACTACGATCTTATTCCAATACCTTCGTTACCCTGATATCAACCTAACAGAAACTCGTACGGATTCATGTGACTTAGCAACTACTGTTCAGCCTTTTGATACGGAAGTAATCAATGGCTATAATTACTATTGGGACATCACAAGTATTACTGGATATGATGGTAGTACTTATAATGCAGGTGATACTTACTCTACTCAAAACACAACTTTTAGTGTCACTGATGCTGATTTTGATGATGCAGGATCTCATATTGTTATCAGCTTACAATTAAGAGTGGAAAATCAATTAGCTCCAGCAGATATGTCATGTACTAATGTTGAAACTATTGATATACATTTCTACAGAACACCTGATATTCAAAATCCTTTCTTAGCACAAAAGGCCAATCAATGTGATTGGATAGCTAGTGCTTCTCCTTTCCCTACGGATGTCAATGGGTACACTTATGTATGGTCTATTGACTCTATTAGAAATGGTGCAATTACAGACAATTCCGCTTTAGCGCAAAGGGAATTAAATGTACAAGTGGATAGCTTCAACACCTTAGAGTCTATCATGTATGTGCATTACAAATTGAGAGTGATCAATACTTTATCGAACGATTGTTATGATGAAGATACAGTGAGTTTTATTTTCTATAGAACGCCTGAAATACAATTGACCAACTTAACAGGCGCTTGTCAAAGTTCTATCAATGTTTCTTCTCATAATGAAATGTTGAATGATGTAGATTTTGATTGGAATCAGAATACAATTAGTGGAGGTACTGTAGCTACAATCCCTGCCTCGCCCGATGGTAATAGAGATGTGACGTTTAATGTAGGAAGCTTTAGCCCGGGTGCTTCTCAAATTGATGCTAATTATACCATTACGATGCTCAACTCCGGTGCTTCTATGTGTGATGATGATACTACATTTAATTTCACTTTGTTCCGTGAACCAGTTGTCAATCTTACCTACACAAGATTAGCCAATGATAGTTGTAGTAATGCATTAACCATGATACCTTTTGCTTCAGAATCCATTACTGGCTTCACCAATCAGTGGTCGCAATTATCAATTACCGGAGGTAGTATTACAACTTCTAGTTTAACAGATGAAGATCTCACCATAACGGTGGATACTTTTGCAACGAATGCTACCCGTATCGATACTCAATATGGTTTCAAGTCATTCAATACAAATAGTGCTGCTTGTACCGATTCTTCGAGTTTATCGACTACCCTTTTCCGTCAACCTGATTTCACTGCTTTTGTTGAACAAAGAACAAATGGTGATTGTGGGTTATCTATCGATTTCTATCCTTTAGGATTGACTGAAAACATTCCTCATACTATGGGTTATGATTATACTTGGACGTTGGATGCTCTCAATATAACTGGAGCAGGTGCAGATGGGGCTACCCTTCCACAAGCCGTTCTTGATAGTATCAATAACCAAGTGAACGACCAGAATTTCTCTCTTGATATTCCTATGAATGCTTTTGCTGATGGAAGTAATCAGATTGTTATTCCTATGACCATTGAGATTCAAAATTCAGATCAGAATTCTTGTGTCGCTTCTTTAGATACAAATCTTATTTTCTATCGCCCTGCCACTATTGATATCCAACAAAGTTTAACAGCATGTGGAATTGAAAATATCATCACTTCATATGGCAGTGAAAACGTTTCAGGAAATTTTGATTTTAATTGGACTATAAATCCTATCGGAGGTAGTATTACCAACACTAGCCTTATAGGTCAAGATCTTACTTTAAACAATCCAGTATTTAATGCAGGAAGTGATACTGTTTTAGTTGATGTGACCTTGAATGTACAAAACAATGCCAATACCATTTGTCAGAAAGATACTGCGTTTAGATTCTATTTCTACCGTCAGCCTGATATTGTAATCAACCAAAATATGGTGGGTTGTGATACGGTGAATTTGATTAGCAGTCTTGGTACTGAAACAATCAATGGTTTCGATTACGATTGGGATAGTATCAGTGTTATTGGTGGTGATATCGTTATTAACGGACCTTATACAGCATCAACACAAAATATAGAATTTGCGAAATCTCTCTATGATTCTGGAAGTCATAAAATTGTTGCTGATTATACCTTAACAGTAAGTAACCAAGATACGCTCGGTAACTTCATTTGTAATGATATTGAAAATATCAACTTTAGCATGTTTAGAACTCCATATATTAATGTAATTCAATCATTAGGAGCTTTAGATTGTAATAACACCAATACCATCACTTTATTTGATAATGAAGACATTAGCGGATTCACCACAACTTGGACGGCTGTGAGTGTGAATGGTGGTACTGTTTCACTTTCATCAACCACTGATCAAACGGTTACTTTCGATCAACCTGTCTTTGATCCAACTTCAAATCAAATAGATGTTACCTATACTGTTTATGTAGAAAACTCAGAATCGACAACTTGTAATGATACAGAAACAGTCAGCTTTACTTTCTACAGAACACCTGATGCCACAATTGCAAGCATTAGCCCTACTTGTTCTAGCAGTAGTTTAACTCTTAACACCATAGAAAATCACATTCCTAATTTCACTTATAATTGGAATTTGATTGGTTCATTAGCAGATCATAATCCTAATGCAGAACCTTTGACTGCTCCAGCAATTAGTCCTTTAAATAATGCATTGGTGTTGAATACTCCAGTAGATCAAACAGGGTTCTTCCCTACAGGGGCAAGTCAGATGACGTATAGTTATGAAGTTGTTGTCGAAAATAATAACTCAATGGGCTGTGCAAGTAGAGATACTATTGATGCTGTTTTCCATAGAATACCAATCATAGCGGCTACTCAAAGTTTAGACTCTTCTGCCTGTGAGCAAATCAACATTATCCGTCCTTTTGGAACAGAAGTAATTCCAAATTTCGGTTACACTTGGTCGCAAGTAGCTATTAATGGTGGTAGTATTGATACATTAAGTACCAATGCTGGCCAAGACTTACAATTCTCTGTCACTGCATTCGATTCTTTAAGTCATAGAATTGATGTGACGTATCAATTAGATGTTAGTAATCAGTTGGGAGGATGTACAGATACGGAAACGTTTACTTTTACATTCTTTAGAACACCACAGACGGATCTTTCCTTGTTAAACCTAAGTCCTGTCTGTAGAGGTACTCAAGTGGTGTTATTCCCTACTGAAGCTAACAACCCAGGTTATCAATACACTTGGAATAGAATAAGTATTCTAACTGACAATGGTATTGATTTATTAGCTGGAAGTATTTTTCCAATTGAGAGCGGATTAAATACACACACTATTACATTAGATCACAACCCTGCCTTCCCTAATACGGGAGTGAGAGTTACTGCAGTTTATGAATTGCAAGTGATGAATATGGATAATGGTTGTATTACCTCCGATCAGGTAACGGTTGTTTTTGATCGTGAAGCAATGTTGGGACTTACGTCTTCTAATTTTAATGTCTGTGATGATACTGATCTTACTCTTCAGACCGTTGAACAACGACCTGACAATTACACCTTCAATTGGAGTATCGATAGTATTTATACAGATAATGCGTCTAGTATCAGTAATCTGATGAATTTCGATACCTCAATTCCAGGAGCATTAACTATTGATACTGATCCAAATGATTTCCCTGATGGAGCGGCACTTATCACTGCAAAAATAGATCTTGATGCGCAAAATCAGTTAAATAATAACTGTAGTGCTGATACATCTTACACCGTTACCTTAGCAAGAAAGCCAATGATATCGTTTACAGATAATCATGCGGAATGTGCTTTAGATACTGTTACGATTCGTCCGTTTGGAAATGAGACCATCAATGGATTTGATTATACATGGACTATTCCTTCAATCGATGGGTTCAATGGTACTACTGCAGATATTATCAACGGTCAGGATAACAATCAAAATATCAGTTTACATATTGATGATGATGATTTCATGAACGGTCGTTCTCAAGTTGAAATCACATTCGATCTAGCCGTTAATAACCCTAACGGACCTACCTGTGGAGACAATCAACAACATACTCTGATTTTCTTTAGAGTTCCTGATATTGATTTCACTGCAACAAAAGCAGGTAATGATTCTTGTGCGACTGAAATTAGTATTTCTCCTTTTGCAGAAGTAGTATCCGATTATCAGTATAGATGGAATAAGCTTACTGAAATCAATGGTACGGTGACTGAAGTAAATCCTAATGTAAAAGACTTAGTAGTCAATACTCCGATATTCAACCAAGGAGAAACTCAAATTGATGTGACCTATGAATTAGAGATCACCAATATGAATCCTTTGGCGACAAATAGCTGTGTAACTACTAAAGAAATTACGATTAGTTTCTTCAAAACTCCAATATTGGCCTCTACCCTTAATACCAATGTTATTGGATGTGGTACTCAAGCGATGTTTAAGGCATTAACATTCCCAATAACGGCTGATCAAAGAAGTAACTATGTATTTGAATGGACATTAAATGCTGTAAATGGCGGTACAATTGATACCTTATCAAATTACGATAGTCTAGAAATGAATAGGCTCACTTTTGATAGTGGTTCTGGTACTGTAGAGGTAAATGTTGATGTTACTGCAAGAAATGCTTATCAAACCAATTCTTGTTTTACCGTTCAGAATGATGTAGTTGAATTCTACAGAGTTCCTGTAAATACATTAACCGCTAGTGCTAGCGATATTTGTGAAGATCAAAATATAGTGATCCAAACAGGTGAGGAATTAGTCGCCGACTTTGATTATGTATGGTCTTATACTATTACAGATGACTTAGGATTAAATTCAGGTACCATTGATACTACTTCTCTAGGAACTGGAGGGCATGAATTCACTTTAAATAATCCTTCTTTCCCAACAGGTGCATCGTATATCGAAGTTGCTTTAACATTAGTAACCACACATAGAGTGAGCGGTTGTGCAGATACTGAAACCACAACGGTGCGTTTCCATAAGCAACCTACAGTTAGTTTAATTGCCTCTCCTATTACCTCATGTGAAAGTGGAAGCATTACCATTAGACCTACTCAAAGTGAAGTCAACAATTTTAATTATACTTGGGAACGAACGCAGTTAATTAGTGATGTTTCTGATCACTCTGGTATCAACCTAGTTGAAACACCTACTGTTTCTAATTATCAAATGGTATTGTCTGCACCTGAGTTCCCACAAGGAGCTGCACAAGTAACTGCTCGTTATAAACTGACGATCGGTAACCAAAGTAATCCTTATTGTAATTCAGCATCAGATTCTATTGACATTACCTTCTTTAGAACACCGATGGCATTATTAGGCAACGATTCTTTATTAAGTTGTAATACAACAACAGCAATCGTTGATCCTATTAATGAAGAGCACATCAATAATTTCAATTACAATTGGACAGTCGATCAATTGGACACTGATATACAAAATAATGATACAAGAGCCTCAGTGGGTATCAACAGTAACGGTGATTATGCTCCTAATATCACGATCAATACCATACCTTCGGATGCCTCTTATGTGAAAGCACATATCAGTTTGACTACTACAAATACATTTAATAACTGTGGTACATCAACCGATCAACAACTTATCACTTTCTTAAGAACACCTGAAGTGACGCTTCCTCAAACAGGATTGACGGGTTGTGATAACCAAATCTTTACAATTCAACCATCTGAAGTCAATTGGAGTGGAATGGATTATCAATGGCAATTAATTGATATTAATGGAGGTTCGGTAAGTACTCAAACGGGATTAGTTTCTCATAGAGCTACCTTTGCGGATCCTGTATTTAATGATGGTGCTTATCAGGTAACTGCAAAAGCCGTCTTAGAGGTAAGTAATAAGTTAGATGGTACTTGTAGTGCAAGCGATACAACATTAATCACTTTCTATAGAACACCTACGGCAAGCTTTGTTCCTGATAGAGGATTTGGTTGCCAGGGTCAAGTAGTTACTTTTAATACTGAAAATTCTATCTCTCCTGAGCCAAATAGTTTATACGAATGGGATTTTAATAATGATGGTGTGTATGATGATTCATCGAATGGAGATATCACTTATACGTTCAACGCTATAGGTACACATACCGTTAACTTGAGAATTACAACTCCATCAGGTTGTGTATCAAATATTGCAAATTATAATGTAGAGATCTATGAAGTTCCTAGCCCAAGGTTTACAGTGAATGATATTTGTCTTGGTGATATTGCTTCATTTATGAATACTACCCCTCAATTAGCCTCTAGTGGAAACCATGCAATACAAACTGTTGAGTGGGACTTTAACTATGATGAAAATGCCGGACCTAACTTTGGGGTATACAATACAAGAACCACTGATGCGAATTACCAATTCCCTGAAGCAGGTACCTTTGCCGTATTAATGCAAGTAACCAATGCAGGAGGATGTACTAATACTTATGTAGACAGTATTACGGTTACTGCTCCGCCAGTACTTACTATGCCAACAGATATTTGGATTTGTACTGAGGGCACTACAGAAATCACAAATACAACGGATGTACCTGTTACATACGCTTGGTCTACCGGAGAAACCACAGCAACTATAAATGTGGGTCCATCTGAGGAGACCACGTATACACTAACCGTTACCAATACTATTGGATGTACAACAACGCAAGATGTTACTATACATATTGTTCCTGATGTTGTTGATGGATTTAACTTCGAGTCTTGTGAAACAGACCCTGTTACATTTGATGGTAGAGTACCAGAATATCCTGGAGTGGTTCAGACTTACGAATGGAGTACTGGTGAAACCACACCGACCATAGAAGTATTGGAAAGTGGTACTTATACTTTAAAAACAATTGTAGAACATGAATCTGGAACTAGATGTGAGTATAGCCATGATTATACCGCTACCTTCTATCCTAACCCTAAACGTGTATTACAAGACACTACTTTCTGTTTTGAATTTGGTGATATTTTAGAAATAGCCGCAGTTGAAGGTGATAATTTCACTTACTCTTGGAACACAGGGGAATCAACTAGAGTAGTTACAAAAGATAGATCGGGTGTATTTACTGTCATGGTCATTGATGAAACACACGACACAAGATGTTCTACTGTGGATACTATTCATGTGAATCAAATTTGTCCAGCGAGATTATTTGCTCCTAATGCATTTACTCCAAATGGAGACGGTAATAATGATGAGTTCTTATTAGAACCTGCTTATGCGGTTGATATCGATTTACATATCTATAACAATTGGGGCGAATCAATATTCCATAGAGAATATACCAATTCATTTGAAGCAAGTACTGTTGGAAATGGATGGGACGGTACCTATAAAAATGCACTAATGATGTCGGGTAATTATAATTACACCGTCCGATATACTTCAGAAAAAGATGGTTCTGTTTTAGAAAAACAAGGAAGTATCTTATTGATAAGATAGCAATAGAAAAGGTTGTCACATTTCTTTATGAGACAACCTTTTCATTTAACATCCTATAAATAGTTCATGCATAAATATATTAAGTAAGGTCTTCTGTTATCAAGATCATTTTTTGATGTATGATTCCTGTTTTAATAGAAGGATATTTATCACCCAAAGTTTTGAATCCTTTTTTCTTATAAAAACTGATCGCGGTTTCTCTAGCACTTAATTCAATTTGGTTCATTCCAATAGCTTTACTTTTTTTAATGAGTTCATTCAATAGTATAGCACCAATTCCTGTTTTTTGATTTTCTTTCCTAACTGCCATTTGAGAGATTATCCCTATTGAATTCATTGTATGAAAGCGTCCAGTTCCAATAACTTGCCCCTTATTATTAATTAATACTAGATGATTTCCAATCCTTTCATACGCATCATTAATTAATTCTTCTGCATTCGTCATACCAGAAAAAAAACAATCAATTCTTATTTTCTTTGCTTGATCATAAAGTTCATCTTGATGATCTATATATTTTAATTCAAAGTTCATGTTTTATTTTTTAGGGTAGTTTTCTATTACCCTTCATATTGGTGTACGCTTACTACAATTCCATTTTCCAGCTTAATTTCTAAATAATCAGGATCGATATTAAAAAGTCTAGGAACGTGACCTAATTCGTAGGTAATACTTCTAATATTATTGGATAAAAAATCTGTTCCTAGTATCTCAATTACTTCAGTATTAGTTTTTCCTATCAATATTTTACTTTCAATAATGTCTTCAGACATTTTATATCTTTCTTCGACATTCGAATTCCACTCTGTTTGGTTAAAGTCGTTAGTTGGATAATATGATATTGAGAAAATCCATATCATTATTAGCCCAACATAAATTAATGGACTAAAAATGAATGTAGGAATTAAAGCTAGCCATTTCCTGTTACTATCAGTTCCAGCTTTTCGTTTTTTCAATCCCCATAAACAAATGAAATAAGTAGGAATAGCTAGAATTAGAATAATTATTGGTACTTCAAGGCTCATGTATTTCTCGAATTTTTATTGACTACAATATTAGATAAACACTTCCAATCTCTTAAAAAATTAGGCCACTGAAAGATTAATTGTAATCGCTTTGGTCATTTACATTATACACAACGTTCAGTGTATGGTGCATATGTCTAAGGATATGCACCATACTTATTGCTAGAATTAGATTATTGAGATTACCATACTTTGTTAAAGACACGCATTTTATTTCCTCCATAAATTTTAGCGATATCCTTATCTTTATATCCTCGTTTCCAAAGTTCATCTGTAATAGCAGGTAATATTTTAGCCAGTTCACCACAGCCAGATGCTCCTTTATTGAAAGCATCCACCATATAACCATCGTCAGCATACATTGCACTATTCTTAGCCACAAAGTCCATAGTAGGTTTAGTCGTAAACATATCATCAGTGGCAATACCTACATGATCTATACCAACGAGTTTTACATAATAGTCAATCATATCGGCACACTGTTGAGGCGTTATATCTTCAGGCCAAACACCATCCATCATCCATTCTGTAAATGTCGGAGATATGTATCCTCCTGATTTTGCTGCTCTTATCGCCTCTTCGTCAGTAATGTTTCGATAACACCCTCTAGGCGTAGCATTAGCCTCGTCTTTATATAATCCATGTGGTAATGAATGAGTAAAAACATAAGGAACACCTGGGTGATTTTTGTCCATATGATCCATAATGCCATTTGTCATTATAGGTCCCATATGACTCAAATCAACTATGATTCCGTGCTTCACCATTTCATCTATAACTGAAAGGCCCCAAGAAGTTACACCCGTTGTATTTCCGTTAAACTCGGCCAAGCATCCTGATCCTGCTCTGAATAAGTCGTTGTAAGACAATATCATACTACTGATACCCATTTCTTTTAGTGTGGCCACTTTACCTAAATCACCGTCTAATATTGTAGATGTTTGCGAATTCCAGATCACAGCAGTAGTATTCCCCCTTTTATGTGCTTCTTCAATATCTCTCACACTTCGAACAAAAATGTATTTATCCTTATCTTGAGCCATAGTTGAACGCCATTTCTGATTTTCATTCATGAAATTCTCCCAAGTGTGTCCCGCGGCAGCGAGTGTCATATCATGTCCTGTAATACCTGTTGCTCTTGCTCGATTTAGATAATCATGAAGATGTTTATCTTCAGTCCATCCTGCTCCATAAGGACTTGCAAAAAAACCAATGACAATAGTTTCATGTACAAATTTCTTGGCCTTTTCTGTAGCTTTCCAGATTTTGCTTTCTTCACTCAGCGGTGAAAAAGAGGATGCTACAGTAAAAACTATTGCAAATAGTGACAATACTTCAAGTTTATAATTTTTCATCTTTAAGTTTTTAATATTATGTAAGCGTCTTTATTTTTAATTAATACCACATAATGGTTAAACTGAGAGCGAGGAGGCACATCAGCCGAGAAGTGGAGTTTAGTTATTATTGTAAAAAATATAATTTATTTCGAGTAATTGACTTTAATATACTTGTCTTTTTTACTACGAACATAAAAATCATTATAATTTTTAATATTTGAAATATTTATCGCATTTAGAGTATCATTTAATACTGAGTCAAATGCTATATAAAAGTTTTGAATACCATTTATATGGATCTTAGATACGTTGAGATTTTTTGATAATATCTTGAGTTGAATGATCAAAAAGTGATAGAAAGCATATGGTCAATTTGTTTCAGATTTTCTAATTACTCCGAAAACTCAATCTCATTGTCGTTAATTTAATTGAATCAATAGCCTTGCAAATTCGTATTGTCAAGAAATTCTTGTCAGATAAAGTTCTACTTTGAATTGAAACTTATAGCTTTTCAAGCAATTCCTCTAATGTCTTAGGATTTTCATTTTCTTGCTTAGCCATTTCAATAGCTTTATTAGCGATTTCTTTGGTTTCTTTTTTATTGCCTGATTTAAAGAGGAGAAATGCATAGGTATCTAAATAAGCATAATTAGGTTTGCTATCAGTAACTTCTTTCATCCAATCAATACATTTGGTGATCACTTCTTGATCATCACACTTTTTATAAACATCCCAACATATATAATTTATCTCTCCTTCTTTAAGATCTCCATTATTTTTCCTTTTTTCATACACTTCAAAGACTTCAAGCCACTTATTTTGAGATTTCAACCAATCAATTTCAAAACTAGGTAAAATATCATCTATCCAATCTTGGCTAAGAGTCTCTTTAGTAAATTTTACAGCAAGATTATATTTCTCTTGATCGTTTTCTATGATCGCCTCATTAAATTTTGCTGATGCAATAAAGTATAGAAGTACTTCTACGTCTTGTTTTCCGTAAAGGTCAAAGTACCTTTCCTTATCTCTTGCAATGATATCTCCGACACTTGGTGGTGCTTTACGACCAAAGTAAAATAGTGTGGTAAAATCCTCTTCTACAAAGAAATTTTCTTTGCTATTAATAAAACTAACTATATCAGAAGTTTTTGGTTTAATATTAGTTCGATTCACAAAATCGATATAAAACTGAGGATACTTGGTCTTATTTATGGTATTTGAATATCCTTTTATATACTCATTTTGGTTATTTAATGCGACACTTTGCTCTGTAAACTCCAATACACTTTGACTTAAGGTCCTAAAATCATTTCCAGGAAACCCATATTTTCTGTTTACAACATAGCCTTTTGGATTTAAGACAATTGCAGTTGGATAACTACTCACATGATACTTTTTGGATAAATGGAAAACTGTATCATTTTCGGCATCATATTTCAGTAAAATATAATCATTACTCAATATTTCTTTGATGGAGTCATTTTCAAAAACAAGTTTGTCTAATTGTTTACATGGTGCACACCAAGTGGTGTAAAAATCAATGAAAAGTAGTTTACTTTCTTTGGAAGCTAATTCTTTGGCTTTTATATAATCTTGTTCCACAACAATTAGTTTTTGTGCATTTGTGGCATTATTGTCTTCTTTATTTGTTGAAGTTTGATGACAACTACACATGAAGCATAGTAATAGTAGTATTTGAAAGTTTTTCATATTGGTTTGGATTGTAAATAAGTACAATTGTGAGAGTCTGATTGAATTGAGACTTACTGTTTTTAGTTGAGTACCACAATGTTACAGTAACAATTTAAATTTAACAAGAAAACAACTAAACTATTCAGCAAAGGGTGCTATAGAAGTAATGGTTCAAGAGTTAATACTTCTCGTTTTAATTTATGAGTAAATAAAATTCACTTTTGAAGTAAAGAAAAAAAGACCCTTCATATCAATGAAAAGTCTACTCTAAATTCAATACTTTCAACAATGGATATCTCACCAACTTTGTTCAGTTAGGACTAAACTTTTTGGATGTTTAGCACAAATAATTGTTGTGGGGTTAAAAATCTCCGCCAAAATCAAAATCACTAGAGTCATAACCATCAGAAGAAGGTAATGGTGAATAATGATTAGCTGACTCAAAAAGGAAATTTTGATCGAAGGAACTAGAAAATGATTCTATTATATCCATATTCATTAATAAAGACGGTGACATCACATCATATATGTTTTCAAAATTGAAATTATGCTCTAATGCACCTTTCTCATTTGAGCCTAGTGATAGCTTAAAATTTAACTTTTCTATTAAATCAGCATTGAAATTTTCTAATAAAAAAATATTTGAACCTATATCCTGAAGAATCTCTTTGAGTTCTTTGGCTGTTAAATCTTTAGATCTTAATCGTGTATTATAGTGATCTAAACTTAGCTTGATTTTACTTTTTAGGTCTCTGCCCTTAGCGTTTAAAAAAAATATATTGAAATCCTTAAAAATAAATGTTGGATAAAATATACCGAATGATTTAAATTCTTGGCTTAATTGTAAAGCTTTATATCCTTGACCGTTTCCACACATGGGAAATACTTCTTTGATTAATCTCTCTAGCTGTATCCTTTTATTCTTAATCTTGAATGGTTCAATAAAAATATCTTGATGTATTTTTTTGTGTATTGATTGAATTTATTTCCTCTGGATATATATAAGTATAAACTTTCACTTCGGCTTCTTGCATGAGGGAACTTCCACTCCTGTTCTAAGATTAAAATATCAATAAAAACTAAATCATATAAAGCAAATTTTAATAATTCCGTATTTTTTGACTTTATAGGATTCAATATCATATGTGTTAGAGCAGGTGTAAATTTTTGAAAGTCCATTTGCTGTGCTGTTGCTTTAAAGAATACTAATATTGGATAAACCTCTTGGCGTTTATTTTTATGAATGGTTATATAACATAAGACATATAACCATACTAATTTAAATATTTAAGTCTTCATATTCATTATTCCACTACATAATATCCTGGTTATAAAACATGATAAGTATGATTTCCCCAAATTTTAGTCTCAAAAGATTCTTTTTTATTTTAAAGTATAAATAAACTTTCCATCAATAATCCATTACACTTAAATAGATTTTTTTCAAAAGCTTTCTCTCCTATACATTACTCTGAGGGTTGCTTTGTTTTACTTATCCCTTTCCCAGTAGCAGCATAATATATTCCACCATATATATGATTTAAAAACCATGTGTTTTCATAAATAAGATCAATATGACCTAATGAAGTATAAAATGATCGCCCTCCATCAAACTCATGGTACCATGATATAGGATGAAATTCACCCATGCCATTACCTTTAACATATCCATGACCTTCTTTATAGCCCCAATCTGCAGTAGGATTATAGGTTTCTTCATTCACCGTGATCAAGTAATTTAATCCTTCGACTTTTGCCTCTGTAAATTCATACCATTCATCTGTAAAAATCATTTTGCTTGGCGATGACTCCAACCCAGGGAAATTTTTATCAATGATATTTATTTGTGCTGTTTGAACAGTTGGATGAATAATAAACATACGACCTACTAGTCTAGTATACCATTCCCAATTATATTCAGTATTTGAAGCACCATGAATTCCAACATAACCTTTACCTGATTGAATGTATTGTTCAAAAGCATTCTTTTCTTTTTCATTAAAAATATCTTCAGAGGTACTTAGAAAAATGACAGCATCAAATTGGTTCAACCTTTCAAGGGTAATTGGAACAGAATTTTGCTGTCTTACAGCTTTGAAATTATGTGTTGCAGCCAATTTATTAATGGCTCTTACTCCTGCATCAATTGATTCATGATGCCAACCTGAGGTTTCGGTAATTAATAAAACTTGAAATTGTTGAGCATGAGATTGAAATGAAGCAATCATACTCATAAATAGTATGGTATAAGTAAAAAGTATTTTTCTATTCATAGCCTAAATTTGTTGAAGTAAAATGTATAATAACTACGTGAATTATGGTCAGTTTATAATTTTTCACCATCCAATTTTATAAGGTGTCGTTATATATTTTGACCGACTATGTGGATGTCTTTCTCCATAAACTCTATACACCTAATTGATTAAGGTTTTAGGTTCACCTTTAATACTTTAACAATATTATTGTTTCTCAAGTCTCTTAATTAAATCAATATTCTTTATCTCAATATCAGTTAAAAACTCGTCAGCTTTATCCAACTTGGGAAAATACCAATCCTTTTTTGAAAAATAGATCCTCAAGTCATCTGATTTAAACCGATAGCCATATCTTGCAAATACTTCATTTCTCATTAACCTTAACTCAGACTTACTATGGTTCTTAATATCATTCTCCGTCAGGATTTTACACGAAACATATTTATAATCTCCGGGAATTAAATAATTATCTGTATTAATTTTTATATGAGATGCCTTTTCTTCTTCACTAATAGTACACATAGAATGTAGAAAGTCATTCACATTAATAATTTTCTTTTTTTCATCCCAAGACTCAAAATGAACATAAGTCTTGTAGGTAAGGTAATCCTCTGGTACCGCTGCACTTTTATATTCAGGATTAGTTGGTTCACCTATCGGTCTTGTTCCTATCGTATGGGTGATAAATATTAAAATCGTATCACCTTTTCTTTCCCATCTACCTAAATCATAGATTTCACTATCCCCAATACAATCATGAATGAATATATAATCATTAGTAGACTTAAATACATATTTTCCTTTTGTACAATTTATCCATTCCTCTACCACAACATAGTTTTTCGGAAAATCAGCCGGGATATAATTTGCTTCAGAATTCGAATTCGACTCTTGAGCATATCCTACAGACCAACCTGCGACCATTAGTATCAATAAATTAAATATATGTTTCATCGATTTTTTTACAAACATTAGATGTATCCTAAAGCAGTTCTTCATCTAAGGTATTGTTATATCACGTTTTTTTATTTTGAAACTTCTGTTTTCAAACCAATATTCAATAGCATTTCTAAACTTTTCCACTTGTTCTGTAATAATTTTGACTTGATTATTACCTTTAATTAGTAAAATGATTCTATTCATTTTTTAAATGAGAAATGACGTATACCATAAAAAATCCACAAAAGTTTTAAAAAATAGTTTGCTATCCGTTGTTTTGAATATGGCACTAATTTATAGTTTAAATATTTGAAAATCAATAGATGAAAAAATCTACTAGAATATACTGACACAAGTTAAATTATAAGTATTTCGGATTCTAAATAAAAAATCACCCTAGAAATAGTCTATCAGAGTAATCCTAAGGTGATATGAAAGAGTTGCAAACTTTTATTTAGTATAATCTACAATTACTTTTTTGATGTCTCCTTCAAACTTAAATGGAGCCAACTTGTAATGTTCTTCACAAACTATGAGATCTTAAGTCTTGCATTAATATGGAACATAAAATGTGTACTGATAATATAATAAATTTATTAGCCATATTTCACAACCCTACACTAAACTCTTTTTTCTATTTTAATTTTTAATTTTTGAAACATACGAAACAACATCTCCGCCTAGATACAAATATCCCTCATGTCCTATAATAGCTCCTGCTTCAGAGACATAACTTCCTTTAGTATCAAATAAAGATTTAATGATTTCACCTTCCTCCGAAATTTCTAACACCATTCCAAATTTTTCCGGTTGAGGTTGAATGAAAGTGGGTAGACCATAGACAAACTTTTTCATTCCTACTTTAGAGTGAATTTTATCCAATTGGTCATTCCGTTTTGTGGTAAAACCTAACCAAAAGTTCCCATTATTATTTTTGGAGATATTGTTTGGAAAGCCAGGTAAGTTGTCCATAAAAACTTCTGACTCTCCTTTTTTGTCCCCTTTAATCCAGTACTTTAAGATTCTATACTTTGACGTTTCAGATACCAATATAAAATCTTCATTAGAAGAAATTTCTAATCCGTTTCCAAAATAATTACCTTCTGAATAAGTAGTAGTAATACCTTTTTGTGGATCATAAGCATAAACTCCACCGGTAGGCTTCATTTCTAAAATCAATTTATTAATGTACTTCATAGAGGTTTTCTCTGTAGAGGACATATTCACAAAATAAATGATTCCATCAGAAGAAATTTTTAGACCCGTTCCCATTCGAATGGATTGACCGTCGGGTGTTTTTGTCAGTAAAGTATCTATTGATTTATCTTGATTGATTCTGATCAAACCAACATCATTCATTAAGGCTATTAAAGCCCCATTTTTATCAAACTGCATTCCGGTAACCCAGTTTTCGGTTTGTAAATATTCTTCGACAGAATCATCAGGTTTTATTTTTAGAATCGCACCTGAAGAGAAATCATTTTCTCCTATGTGAACACCGCAATAAAGATTACCTAGTTTATCTGCAACAAATTCTTCTGCTCCGTAATATCCTAATAGATCTATTTGTGTAGCCTTTGTTAGTTTTTCGTTTAAGGCTGTACTCCCTTCGAACTGGGGCTTTAAAGGGGGTGTCCAAGCTACCGGATGAATAGCGCAACCAGTAAATAATGTAAAGGAAAAAGCGAATGTTGCTACTATGATTGAGAGTTTATTCTTATTTGTCATGATAAATTATGATTTAATTACCTGACAAAATTGAAGGATTAGATATTCGATTCCATTTACATATGTAAACGAATTAAGGTTGACTTAATTTTTTTCGAATTCTACTTAACTGAGTTGGAGAAATGCCTAAATATGATGCTATATAATACTGTGGGATGATACGCTCTATGCTAGGAAATTTCTCTCTCATTAACTCATATCTTTTGTCGGCATCTAACAAGCCCATTTCAAGTTCCTTTTGTTCTTTCTCTAAGAAGTAATACTCCGCTATTTTTCGACCCAATCGCTCAAGATCATGATGCTTGTCATAAAGTGCTTCTACCTTTTTAAAATCAGCTACTAGTATTTGACAATCAGTTAATGCTTGTTGTGCAATTTTATTAGGTTGATTCGTCAGTAACGATGAATATGCTCCGATTATAGATGGCCCAACGAAAAACTGTTTATTATATTCTTTCCCTTCATTGTTAACAAAAAATGCTCTAACAATTCCCTTTTGTAGAAAACCTATTTGTTTAGCATAACTATCTTCTTTAATGAAAAACTCATGTTTTTTCAACTCAATAGGTTCGAAGTAATTCTGTAAGATATTAAATGTCTCCTCTCCTAAAACGCTTATATGATTTAGATAGTTTTTTAGTTCTTCCATTTTAGTAATTATCACCTTATTGTCTTTAACTTATCTTCTGTTTCTCCAAGTAGCTCTATTTTTCTAAGTATTAGTTACAGCCCAAACTAAGTCTTAATTATAGCATACCATTTTATTTTTTATTGTATTCTTTTAAATACTTCGCAGTATAGCCATTATTCTTCTTTTGAAGGTTTATTGGAGTGCCTTCAAATACAATTTTCCCACCATTACTACCTCCTTCAGGTCCAATATCAATAATCCAATCTGCATTGTTCATTATGTCTAAACTATGCTCTATTACAATGACAGAATTCCCTTTCTTTACAAGCTTTTCTATCAGTTCTATAATCTTGGAAATGTCAGATAAGTGCAGGCCGGTTGTAGGCTCATCCATTATATAAATGTTACCTTCTTTATGTAATTCACTGGCTAATTTCACACGTTGACATTCACCTCCTGATAAAGTTGACAAAGGCTGACCGAGTTGTAAATAATCAAGACCAACTTCTTCTAAAACTTGAAGTTTTTTTAAGATTTTCGGTTCTTTAAAAAATTGAAGTGCATCACTAATTGTTAAGTTTAATACATCAACAATAGTTTTTCCATCTAACAAATATGATTCTACTTGTTTGTTGTATCGGTGTCCTCCACATTTTTCGCAAGTAGTTTTAATTGGATCCATAAAGGCTAGATCCATCATGATATAACCTAAACCATTGCAATTTTCGCAGGCTCCTTCTTTATTGAAAGAAAAGAGGGAAGCAATTGTTCCTTCATTAGACCGAGCAAATAAATCTCGGATATCATCAAAAACACCTGTATAGGTCGCAGGATTAGAACGAATAGATTTCCCGACGGGAGATTGATCAATTACAATCGCTTCTGGATGAATCTTTAAAAATTCCTTGTGAATCAAAGAGCTTTTACCAGAACCTGCAACTCCTGTTATACAAGTAAAAATTTTTGCTGGTATTTGAACATCTATTCCCTTCAAGTTATTTGCTGAGGCATTTTTAATCTCAAAGGTCTCTGTCCATGCTCTAAATTCAGTTTTTACATAAATTTTTTGTTTCATAAACTGACCAGTCAGGGTGTTTGATTGGAGTAATTGATTATAACTACCTTGAAAAATCACCTGTCCTCCTAAACGTCCTGCTTTTGGTCCCATGTCTATAACATGATCAGCTATCTTAATTAAATCTGGATCATGCTCAACCATTAAAATGGTATTCCCTTTCTCTTTTAAATCAATCAAAAGGTCTGCTACTAATTTTACATCTCTTGGGTGTAAACCAACACTTGGCTCATCTAGCACATAGAGCATTTCTGTTAAGCTATTGCCCAGTTGTTTGGCTAATTGAACACGCTGTGCTTCACCACCAGAAAGAGTGCCTGTACTTCTTTCTAAATTCAAATATCCTATGCCAATATTGACCAAATTCTTTGTCCGATGCTTCAATTGTTCTAAGACTGTTTCAACTGTTTGATTGGGTACACTATTGAAAAAATCAAGTAATTCTGTTAATTGAAGTTTCCCTAATTCATAAATGTTTTTTCCATTAATTCGGCAATCCAATACCTCTTTCTTTAACCTAGCTCCTTGACATGAAGGGCAAGGTTTTGTAGTTACAAATTGTTGGATAATCTTTTGTCGAGCTTTCGATAAGCTGTTAAAGTCTTTTTTCAGAAAACCTCTTTTTATTTTGGTAACAATCCCATTAAAGTTTGCATCAATGCCTTCTTCTCCACCTGCAAACTGAAACTTTTCCCCATCAGCATAAAAGAGTAAATCAATTTTGTCATTTGAGTATTCCTTTAGAGGTGTGTTTAAATCGAAAAAACCTGTATTGGCAATTATTTTCCAAGCCAATGAATTCACTTTGAAATCTGGGAATAAAATTGCACCTTCTTTTAACGATTTGTCCCAATCAATAATTTGGTTAATCTCTAAATCGTTTAGTTTACCCAAACCACCGCACGTGGGGCACATTCCTTCTGGTGTGTTGGGAGAAAAATGATTAGACATACCTACTTCTGGTTGTCCAATCCGAGAGAAAAGTAATTTTAAAAAACTTGAAATTTCTGAAAGAGTTCCAACGTTTGACCTTGAATTGCCTGAAATTCGCTTTTGTTCCAATAAAATTACGGGAGACAAGTTTTCGATAGCATCATAATCGGCTTGATCAAATTTTGGGAGTCTACTTCTGGCAAAAGTAGAAAAGGTATCATAGAGCTGTCTCTGTGCTTCTGCTGTTATTGTTTCAAATACTAAAGATGACTTTCCTGAACCAGATAAACCGGTAAAAACAACAATCTCATTTCTTGGGATGTCAATACTGATATTCTTAAGATTATTTTGTCGAGCACCTTTTATTTTGATTTTTGACATGATGGGATTCTTATTCGTAATCTACCTTGTATTGTACCTATTTTATTACATTTCGTTTATGTAATGATGCTTGGATATTTACTGCATTTAGCTTTCAAATAAATGAAAAGCCTGCTAGAAATTCTATACAGTCTGTATTGAATACTCTAATGTTTTTATTCAAGATAGAGCTTAATTTTGATTATTCTAAACAATCTAAACCTTAATTATCACCTTCTTTTTTCTTTTTCGATCAGCATTAAAGCCTTCTCCAAATCTGGGTCCTTCATCATCAAAAAATCATTTATTGATGGAGTGATTGGATAATTAGGCAGGGTCCCACGACCATAAAACTGTTTTTCTTGACTGTTCATAACATAATTGGTCAGTGGTATTTGCACATGAATATTAGAATTAGGTAATTTTAATTTGGCAAAGTCACCTCCGTTTCCTCCGTGATAATCACCTCCTGATTCTTCACCAATAAAGGTGGCTAACTTATTAAAGTGTACCGAGGCCAAAAATTCGGCTGTGGTAGAGGCACTTCGGCCATTCATCAAAATATATACATTTCCTTCAAAGTTGTCTTTGTTTGGTTGTTGAACCAATAACCCTTCATTAATTGATGGTTTTGTTGCAAATCTTCCATCAGGTAAACTATCAACCAATGGTAACGTATACTGAAACCAAGCTCGGTTTTTATCGGTATTATTAAATAGAAATGTAGTATCGGAGATGCCTGTACTCGAATAAAGTGAATCGAAATAAGTACTAGGTTGGTTTATCAGATAGGAAAATAGTTTTCTACCAAGAATATCGTTTCCTCCACCGTTATACCTAACATCAATTATTAGGTTTTGAACATTTTGCTTATTAAAATCACTAAATGCTTCAGGGATAACTGTACTGAACTTTTCAGAATCATCAAAATTCATCACCGTTAGAAGAGCAATACTATCAGAAAGGTATCTATAACGAATTGGTTCTTTCCTATTTAGCTTTTCTTTAGCAGAATAATAGTCCGTATATTCTCTAACTAATGGATCCTTTTGGGAAAGATACTTTCTGTAATTTCTTGTCCATTGTTTAAAAGTAACCGCCTGAAAACTTTTTGTATAACTCTGTCTATTATTGTCTGATAGTTCAACTAAAAAACTATCGGGTCTTTCTATCAAAAGGTAATACCAAAACTGAAAGTCAACACCAACTTGCAATCTACTCTGTTTATTACTTAATATGTTACCGTCACTAGGAAAAAAAGGTAATAATTCATCATGAATAGACTGAATACTTTTTCCGTTAATACTGAATATTTCTGTACCTGGAGATAGATCAGCTTCTTTAGAAAAATCAAAAATCACAAAAGCCCTTACAGGATCAAATTCCCAAAAAACTCTCAGTGGGAAGAATTTTCCGTTTTTTTGCATCCGATAGACTAAGTTATCCGGTGGTGTGGCGATCGTGTGTTGACATTTTACATTAGCTACTATTTTACATATTTTTCTGTAAGCCTCCTGTACATTTAAATCCAAGTCTACCTGCAGACCCTCATTTTCAAACAAATTGGCAAACTCCTTTTCTGATATATATTGGTTTAAGCTAGGATGTATTTTCTCCAATCCCATTTTCAATATATCCAAATCCTCATTAAGTTGTTCCACAGTTAGTTCTCTTGTAAAATAGTCATCAAAAGGGTGTTTCTGGGCTTCAGTACAAAAAGTATTTAGAAGTAAAATAGTTAAAATTAAGTTTATACATTTCATGTTTATTTTTTTTAATGATTAGTATACGTATTAATTATTTCTGATATTTCATCTGCCCTATCAACAATCATAAAATGATGTCCATTTTTTATATAAAAATCTGACTCATATGAGGATAATATCAAATCTGATGTTCCATTTATTTTAACACAATTATTTATACTTGTCTCATTTTTCCAATGTAATAACGTGTTTATTGCCCACTTTGTAAATGATAAATCCGAGTCTTGTAAGATCTCTTTTAATAATAGATTCTTTGTCCCAAAAAGAAATGAGGCAATAAAGAAGGGCATATGAAAAAGTTTTGATGGAAGGTATTTCACAAAATTCATCTTACTTACCAAACGATAAAGAAAAGGTAATTCTGATGACTTTTCAATTGTTGAAATTAAAACTGTAAATTTCGGTTTCAGTATTTTGGAAATTTCAACCGCTATCAAACCTCCAAAACTAACGCCAATAAGAATAAATTCTTCATCTTGATCTATTTTCTGAGATAATCTAATTGCATAATTTTTTAGCGATTCATTTTTTAAAGGAGTTATCCAACTTATAGATATCTTTTCATATTTGATTTCTAAGTTATTATAAACTCTTTGATCTGCTCCTAAACCACTTATACAATATGCTTTCATATATTAATTTTTAGTTTAAGATGATTCGTCTTGTCATTCAAGGCCAATTTAAAACATACAGTATGCAAGACCTTTTACTACAAAACACCCTATTTGCTGTAAACCGTATTGTAAGATGTTTTTATCTAAATTGTTTAGGTTTCATCTGCATGTTACCATTTTCAACAATCTCTACAATTCTTTTGGTTCTAGTTTCTTCCCTTTTAGCTGAAACTATCCAATATAAGAGTATTTTTTTTTCAGACTTCGAGAGATTTTCAAAGTATTCTTTTGCTTCTTTATTACATTTAAATGCTTGTTCTAATTCATTTGGAATTTCTAAATTTTCAACTGAATCTAGAATAGTCCAAGAACCATTTTCTTTTGCAATAGAAATACTTTTGAACCCTGCATCTCTCATTAATCCTTGCTCGATAAGATTTTTAACTTTTTCTTTATTAACTCTTGACCAATTACTTTTAGGTTTTCTTTTGCTAAAATATTGTTTAAACCGCTCGTTGTCAATAGTCTTTTTTGTGCTGTCAATCCAGCCAAAACAAAGAGATTCATCAACAGATTCGCTCCAACTTAAGTTAAAATTTGAAGAACTTTTTTTATAAAAAATCAGCCATACTGCATCCTTTTTTGAATGGTTCAATTCAAGCCATTCTCTCCATTCTTGTCTGTTTTTTATATTTATTTCTTTTGTATTTTTCATTTTGATTTCTTGGACGGCTTATCATTAGGCACAACGTTTAGTATAGGACAATAGAAAGCGATAAACTTTCAATCTTGCACTGAGCCAAAGTGTTTTCATTTTGTTAAATAGAAGAACTCTCTTGCTAATTCGTGTTTTAGCCTTTTAGTACCTCTTCTCATTATAAAGTATGGTATTCCCATCATAAAAGCAACATGTATGATAATGAATGGTAAAGCTAATCCAGGGGCATTTCCACCAATTTTATCAGCTGACAACAATCCAACAATGAAGGCTCCATAAATGATGATGCAAAAAATGTAAAAAGGAATCACCATTCCATGAAACCCATTTATTTCTGTATTAATAATCAGTTTGCCCTCTTTTTGACTATACGTCCAGTTAGCGACAGCCATATTCATATTCGTGTCAAAGAATTTCCTTCTCCTTTTTATTTTAAATCCATTAAAGCTAACTTCTCCTTTATATTCATTCTTGCTAGATGAAAAAACGTCAAAAGTGTCAGCGAAAATCCCTGTACTTCCTTCATCCACATGATTTCTTAATTTATTTACAAAGTCATTCTGTTGAATTATTAGTTCTGTATGTAAATAATCTATAAGTTTTAGCTTTTTTAAAAGTTCTTTCATTTTCTGCGCTCAATGCTTTAAAACATTGGATAAACACAATGGCGTTTATCCATCCAAATTTTCCAGATATAGGCCATATGGCACATATCAATTGTAAAAAATACTTCCAACCTCATTAGAAAAAATAGTTTGCTATTAGATGATTGAAAGACAATTTCAAGATAAATGATATGGTCTTTTTTATCAAGTTAATGTGATGTCTTTTGATGAAAATTTTCGATCCCTTTTTTACTTGATCAATTATATTTTGCTTAGGAAAGTATTTAGAAATATACTCCATTTACCTTCCTGAGGTCATGTTTCTTTGGATAAATAGCATTAGAAAAGAAATCAAAAAAAGACCTTTCAAATTAATAAAAAGTCTTCCTTAAGTACCCAACTGACTTCAATTTATAATCCTCGGGCTTAATTTCAGGTCTTTCAGACCAAAATAAGTTCTAATTATTATATGCAGCTTTTATTTTAATTTTTTCCAATAAACGATCTTGTCTTCTCCGTCTTTCCAAAAATCTTGAATAGTCGCTTCTTTTCTGTAACCAAGTTGATCATAGAATTTCCTTGTTAATTCAAATGCTGGGTCGCTTGACGTTTCTACAATTAGTATTCTATGTCCTTTTTCAAGTAGAAGATTCTCAATGAAGCCAATCATCTTTTTACCTTCACCATTTCCTTGCAAGTCTTTCCTAACAGCAATTGCAAGCAAATTGTATGTTCCGTCAGTTAGTTTTTCAGACGTACAATATCCGAGTCCAATAATTTTCCCATCGGACACATTTGTGAACCAAATTTCTTCTGTTGCAGGATTCTTAAAATAGTCCGAAATCATCTCATCAAGATATTCAGAAGGAAAAAGTTCACTTGAATCAAGTACATCTTTAAGTCCTTCTAAGTCGCTTTCAATCGTGTTTCTTATTTCTGTCATCATTATTTCTAAATTCCTTTTTTTATTGTCTTAACGTTTAGTGTAAGAAACATAAGTGATTCGAAGCTCTTACTTGTCAAGTTACACTGAGCTGATTCAATGTTCTAAAACTCGATAAATCACTTGGTTTTATACACATTATTGTGTGACGTTTTTATTTATATTCGTCTCGTAAATTTTTCCATTCTTTCCAAAATGTCAAGTAACCTTTCTTGTCAAAGTCGTCAGTCGGAATTGCCTTTGGTGAACTTGTTTTGTAAAAATTCTCCACTTGGTCCGCAAAATCCAAAACCAATTTCTTGTATTGTTCTCTATCGATAATTGCTTCTTGACCGTTGTCTGATATATGTTTTATTTTATTGTCCTCTGTGTGGATGATTGTCCAGTCAATACCACTCGGACAACCACAAATATTCACATAGTCGTTATCATCATCAGCAATAATAAAATGTCCGCAGCAAGGTAATATTTGACTTGCATAGTCATCTTTTTTATAGTTGTCTTTAAGTGTTCGCATTAAATACAAGGCAGTAGCACTAACGGTCACTTCTAAACTGTCTTTGTCTGAAACGATTTCGTCTCCAATTTTCACAAAAACGTGTCCGTGTGCACAAAGGTCAGTCGGGTCATCAACGTCATTTGTCCAATGAAGTTTTAATAGTTTTATATCAAAATTGTTCTCTATCATTTTTGTCCGGGCTTTCGTATTTTGCCATCCTAACTAACGGTGAATTTTTATTCTATAATTCATTGTGTTACTACATTTTATCATATCTGTTAGCTTCAGAAATCAAGGTCTTTCTGGGGTATAGGATCAAAAACACACAACAGAATGGCTTTAACTACGACTAGTGGGCATGTCTACCGGTGGATAGAGTATAGCTGTTGTTATAGTGTTTTTTCAAATTCCCATAGTAAAGAATCCATTTCTAAGTACATTGAATCTTCTTCATATGGTATGCTTTCAAATTTATAATTGGTGTTTACATCTAACATTATTTTTAAGTTTTCTAAACCTATTTTCGTTTGGATGTAACTATGAAGAATTTTTAATAACCTCTCTTTAAAAATCTTCATATCCAGTAAATTAGGCTGAGCGATTGAAATTACAAATTTATGAGGAGATTCACTTAATTTTGAGTTTAATCCATTATTTGTAAAATCAGAAATGATCAAACTACTTAAACTATCTAAATCATAAACTCCAATATTGTATTTATAAATGGAATCGTTTTTAATAAATAAAAGATTTTTAGATTTAAAACACAATATATCATCAGAGCAACTATTTACTAGAGTAATTTTATAATTGTCATTCTTATCCTTAATAAGGAGTTGGATTTGACTTTCATAATTATCACATAATAAGCTATCTATTGTCTTGTATAAACTTTTATAGTTGTCTATTGTATCAATATTAATTTGAAGAATTGTTTTTCTATAATCTTTACCAAGTTTAATATAAGTTTCACTATTACATGAAATTAAACAAAAGAGAAATATCAAGATTGAATATGCTTTCATTGTTTATTTGGTGGCTGATCCCTAATACAATACAAAACTATGAGTGAGGTCCTGTCGACCGAGACTTGGAGTTTAGTAGATATTATAACCTTTTTAAATTCCAACTTAAAAGTACACTATCTGCTTGTTCTAAAGTAATTTCTTTCTCAGAATAATGAGGACTTCTTTTATAATTATCAGAATCAAATAGCATATTTTCAATTTGATTTTTCAATGTACAACCCACCGTCTTTCTTCAATTAAGCCCGAATTATTAGTAAACGTAATTTATGGTCCATTATCCATATATGTTTTAATCCAACTCGCATTATTTCTTGTATCCCAATACTTTTGTTCTGGAATCGTATCATAATTCAAAGTCCTTAAAAGACTATCTCTCTTATCAAGAACATATCGATTTAGATAAGTCTCATGTATCAGATTGTATGATGAATGTTCAAGTCCGTTTGATTTAAGATAATCGAAATAATTTATAGTTAAATACCTCAATTCTAAACTGTCCTTTGTCTCATTCAGTTCCACATTATATAACATCAGTTCATACAAATCATTCCGATTTATTTTATCAGAAAACTGAATCTTGTCGAGATTGTAAAATGAATCAGTTTGTTTTAAAATCTGTAAAACTATTTTGTCATTTTGCTCTGAACAACGTCTCTTCCAGAAATCTGTATAATAATAACCTGAATCTTTTTTTGAGTTGTAAGTTAGAATTAAACTATCAACAATCATGTTAAGCGATTTATCTTTCCAATCGTTCCCCCAGTAATCCTCCTCCACAAGAATCCGATTATACTGTTCTTTACTCATTAATCTTTGCAAACCTATTTTCTTTGTTATCTCAAAGAAGTCAAAAAGGTTATTTGAATTTCGCAACCAAATAAATTCTTTTGGTCTAAAGTCTGATCCACCTGAACCAATAAATTTATATTCAAGTATGAAATCAAAAAGATTGTTATCGTCATGAAACATAATAGACTCTGAGAAATCAAGAGATTTTTCAAACCAGTTACCTATATATGTTCTATGTATCTGTTTAATCGAACAAGCAATTAAAAAAAGTCCAACTAGAATTATATATATGTATTTCTGTCTCATTTTATTTGTGTTACGTGAGTATATTAATAGTAACAATTGCGTGGCACTTTCCTGTCTAGTTACAAGAAAGTTAAAGCGGGTTACGACCCTTGATTTTACTACTATCTCGGCTATTATTTTTTATATATTGTTGTCGCCTCGTTATTCAGTCCTTTTTTCATATTCCTCTTCTAATTCAATCCGATATTTTTTAATTGAACGTCTTCCTTTATTATACATTGAATTCTTTTCATTTTCTATGTATTCTTCAATAAGAAAGTATAATTCTTTATCAGTCAATTTATGAATCTCCTTCTCTCTTAGAGTTTCAAAATCAAAACCTGCATCCAGTTTAGCATTTAAAATCTCATTGAACCTGACTTTATCTGTCGATTGAATATTTACAAGCTCAAATTTGCTACAGTTCATCAA
>NZ_JRYR02000001.1:754503-780460 GCF_000807855.2 Flammeovirga pacifica | reverse complement strand
TCCAGTTTAGCATTTAAAATCTCATTGAACCTGACTTTATCTGTCGATTGAATATTTACAAGCTCAAATTTGCTAGATTTCAGTTCATCAAAGTCAACAAGTTGCAGATACTCATTCACAATAAGTTTATCAATCTGAATTTTACCTTTTCCAAAGACGTGCCTGTCCTCGCCATTTTTTTTTATTCCTGATATCCAATAACTATCACCAGTCTCAATATCTCCGTAATGCCCTTTGCCAAAATGCTTAAATGCTTTATCATTAAAATAAGCAGTTCTCCCTGACTTGGAGAACTCAACTTTTCCAATCCAAGCAGGGCCATCATCTGAGAATCCCGATTTTAATTCAATGTACATGATTTTAGTATCCATTCCATTTTTATTTTAAGAACCAACTTTCCCTTTTTAATACCATATCAAAACTCTTTTTCATCTTTGTTGCTTTGAATTTTAGATAATCTTATTCAAATCCTGATTTTCTTTTTAACTCATAGAGTGATATTTCTCTATCTGCATAATTAGTCAATCTTAATACTCTCGATTGAGAAATTCTTCACTTAATCTACTTTTTATAATGAACGCCAACGTTTACTATAAAATGCGTTTTAATGCTTTTATACAGTGTTGAACAAAAGCTTCTCTAGATAAAGCCCTCAATATCTTGCCTTTATATCTTAATTGATTTTATAACTAATAGTTGACTAAGATGAAAAAAAAGAGACAATAGTCGAAAAAGCGAAACGTGTTGTTCTAGGTTTCAAAAACATGTTTGATCAAGTGTATTGTAACATGAGTTTAAGCGGAAAATCTACTTCTACTTTTCAAAACTACATCCGAACTATCGCTAGTATTTCATTGTATTTTAAAAAGATACAACTTGTACTTTCCGATGATCAAATTAATGATTATTTACTTCTTCTCAAAGAAAAACAAAACACTTCTTACACTACTTTCAAGCATTATGTTTATGCCTTAAGATATATCGACAGAGATGACCGGGCGATACAATTACCAACATTGAAACGAAATGATTCTATACCCGACATAGAGTGTAAAACCATTTTCAAGCCTCCTAAAATTAAGGAATGGAATTGGATTAAAATATCGACTAAAAAACTGGGATATGATCCTAAAAAGTGTCCGTGTCCTGGAAAAAGGACAATGGTTATTATGCCACGTTTTGCCTCACAAAGATCTCCTCCAAAAAAGAAAAATCTCAATACAACAGTAATCAATTAACTCCATATTTCTCTAATTTTTTGCTTATGAAAGTAAGCCTAGGTTTTTACACCCTCTACTTTCTTCTTAAATGGAAGATTTTCAAGTATTTTTCTATGCTTCTTTAGAGGTGTAAAAAGGAAGGTTTAAGAATCATTGAAAAATTGATTACAAAAAAGACTTTTCAAATTAATGAAAAGTCTACCCTAAGTTTCCTCCTATAGGAAATGTGTTTCAATCAAACACCGACTTTGTTCAACTAGGGCTTAAATTGGGGCATTTTAAGATAATCTAAGCCCTAATTATTATATGCCATATCAAACGATATATTACAGTTGTGATCTTACAATTATTCTCTTGTATATATAATGAATACGCCCATTGTCAAAATAAAATTAGTAAACTAGTAGTTTTTTATTATAAATTAGATTTTGTTCATTATGAATAACAATAAAATATATCCCTTGTGATAAAAAATTAATATCTATCACATTATTTCGGCCTATAAGACTTCTAAAACATACTAAATTCCCTGTAATATCGTAAATATTAATTTCCTTTCTTATCAAAATATTATCTTCTGTATTAATAAATAATTGCTTATTTCTGTTGGAAAAAACTTCGATACTTGCATCGAAGGGTTTATTTGGTGAAACTGAATTAGTAATTTCTGAAAATGCCCCAAGAGCTTTATTAGCGTTACCCTGCCAATGAAATAGTGATGAATATGAACCTCCTACATCACCGGCATAAATATATTCCCCTCCCCAATAAAACATTCCTTTGATATTATTGTGTAGGCCTAGCTTTTTGTAAATTGCCTGTAGATAATCAAATTGCCCTTGCTCTGTATAAGGGAATGGAATTTGTTCGGGGGTGATAACGCAATAATCAGGCGATTCTCCATCTGATTGATAGCTTGTTTCGACAATCATTATCGAATGATTATAATTGGAACTTAGATAAGTTAAATTGTCTTCTAAATCATTCAAAGTTCCATTCCAGCATTGATAATAACTTAAACCAAGTATATCGAATTCAACATTATAATAAAGCAAACTGTCCATAAAGCTTTTGCTGTCTTCGTATGAACCACCGGTAGCAGCATGTAACATCACAGGCACATTGCTGCCATGATTTGATTCACGCACCCCTCTGATAGCTGATTTTAGAAGAGTTGTAAAATTATTATAATTCGATTTGTCGTCTATCCAAGTTCCACCAGTAGGCCATAAAATTCCGTGATTTATTTCGTTACCCGTTTGAATCATATCAGGCATAAGGCCATGAGCATCAAAAATATTCAAGACTTCTTTCGTGTAATTGTAGATACTATCATTAAGTGTGGGAAAATCCAATCCAACCCATGCATTGGGAATAGTTTGTTGAGAGGGATCTGCCCAAGTATCGCTGTAATGAAAATCAAGTAGAAACTTCATTCCAGCATCTTTTACCATTTGGGCTAAAGTTAAAGTATATGTTAAAGAATTAACCACTCCATCCTGCCCGTTGGGTTTATGAAAAAGCCTTAACCTAACATAATTATATTCATTTTCTTTGAATGCTGTAAAAACATTGACAGGCTCATTATCTACTAAATACACTCCACCATTATCCAAAATTGCTTTTACCATTGACAGGTCAGTTCCGATGATATTATTCTCGACAGGTTTAGGCTGGTATTGACCGAAAAGCTGATTAAAGCTTATAAGCAATAGAATGCAGAAAAAAATGTGCTTATAAAGTTTCATACAATAATTGTTTAATCATCTATTTATTCAAATTCTGACTAAAGGTAAGTTAATCAATTTTGTTCTCAATCTTTTTTACATAATAACTTTTGTTGCACTAGATTATTGAATTCTCTGTGTTTGTTTTTATGGCATACAACGATTAGAGTATGATATGTTTTAATGCATTTTCACATAGTGTTATGGTGTCGATTTAATTTATTATTAGATCATGCAGTTTAAATAATAGTAAAAAACACTCTCAACATCTTAAAAAATAGTTTGCTGTCAGAATGTTGAATTACATAAACAATGTAATCGTTATTTGTTAGTAAGCAAGAAATATAAATTGTAAGAGGTAATAGTTTTGATACTTACCTCCTAAAAAGTAAAAAAGACTTCTCATGAAAATGAAAAGTCTTTCCTAACTTTCTCCTATAAAAGAAAGTATTTCAATTAAACATCGTCTTTTGTTAACTAGGGCTTAAATTGGGGGATTTTAAGATAATCTAAGCTCTAATTATTGGCACACGTGTATAAATTATTGATTGTTATAAAAAGATTATTTTTCAAGATTCTTGATTCTTCTTTTTAATTGAAACTTCGTAAGTTTCCTTTTACTTCTAATATCATAATCAGCGAATCCATTAGCTCCTCACATTTCCGCTATTACTTCAGTCTTATTTCCTTTTTCTAACAACAAGTTATCTATTATTAAATCATTATATCCAATACAACTAATTTTCAAAGAATAAATATTGGGTACTAATGTTAGTTTTTTAATTGAATCAGTATAAGTTTTAATTTTGATATTTTCTTTTGCTACACTGTATTCAATAAATGCAGCAAAATTAAAATATTTTTTAGTTTTTTTTCGATCATCTTGATTATCAGATCAATACTATCAACTTCATTATTTTGAGGACTTTTAAATAAGTGATATTCACTTTTTTCTCCTGCAATTGCAGTACAATATGAGTAATGATAAAAACCATCTTCATGTTTTATAGTATAAACACATGAGGTTAATAGAAATAATAATAACCCAATATTTTTTTTCATTACTTTACTTAAGAATTTATGTGTGCCAACTTTCATCAGAAAATTTATTTATTAAGCGTATATGTTTTAGTTTAATAGTCATAAATATGTTCTATCTCCAACCCTTCTGTTTTCATGCTTCTAATGAAAGGTATTAACTCAGATACTGGCATAAAGTATATTAATCTTTTAGCACTATTATCAGTAACAATATTTGATTCATAGAGTACATTTATCTTGTTTGATTGTAATGAGAAATTTTTCGGGGCAATAATGCTCACAAGTATTTCATCATTACCTCCAATTCTATGAATCTGAACCTCTTGATCAGCAAGTGCAATTAAATTAGTAGTGAAAGCACCCCAACGTTTAATACTAAGTAGATAAGTACTATCCTTTTTAGAATAGACTTTGAGCTCATTATTCATTGGAATTTCTGTTGAAGAGGTTGCTAATACATAGATATCAGTAACAGGCTCCTCGTAAGTAGAATTCGCTGCCCAGCCTATGAGCTGTCCATAACCCGCTTTAAATAAGAATTCAAAAGTGAAGAGGGTTTTACGTTCAACTTTTCGCAACCAGTTACTTTCTTTGGTGTTAGATGTACTCCAAACTTTACTTATCCACGGTAGAAATTCAAACTCATACCATGCTGTATCATAGATAAAATCACTGTATGTTCTATTTGCTTGATTAATTATATCTTCTTCATCAGAGTTGGTACCGTTATGAAAGAAGCTAAATAATCTACCCATCGTATTTTCATAGAATATTTTTATGGTATATTCTAATGTGACTGAGACACCTATCACCTGCAACATAGTGATGTACTCATCATTTGGAGGATAAGCATCAGAAACTAACATTAATGAACGATCATAAAGCGACCAATATTCGTCTATAGAAGCATAAAAAGGAAAGTCTGAGGGATTAGCTCCAGATTCAAGATAATCGGAATATTCTTTCGGATTAAATACTAGATACCACTCAGGTACAGTCAAGATTGTTTGTTCTTCATTTCGATAGTAACCATTAATGGTTTTTCCTTCTTTTTCAATCCTTTCAGCAATGTATGGATTATATTTATCTAGTAATTTATTATTAAATCGTTGCTGTGGATCAATAGAATCTTTTAAAGTAAAATACGCATTGGCATTTGGATAACCTGTATTGAACTGATCAACTGATGCTTGTGGCTGATAGGGTAAATACCAGGTACCACCCTCACTAAGAATAGCATCAGTCATTGCCATAGTCCATTGTTTTACATTTTCTTTTGCTTCCTTATTAGTGCCTTGCTTGTAGTAGATCACAAAAGCAATCACCTCCTCAGGAGCCCATGAGAGCATTGATTCTTTATCTGGATAAGCATGACGCAAGGAAACATTGATAACATTCACATCGAATTGATCGTAAACGGCTTTCATTTTAGGAATGAAAGACTCGATGTTGTTTATAGGTATAAAGTATTCTTGTAATACATAAGTTGATTCTTTCCGCGATTTGGGTTCAAGTTCATTGACGTCATAGCTAGCTTCTCGGTTTCTCCACGTCACTACATCATTTCTATACAGGTATGGATCAAAAATATTTCTACGTATCCATTTTCCAAAATCTCCCCACGCAACAACTTTTAATAATCGATGTTCAAAACTGTAGTCTAATCCAGTAGGTGTTACTCTTACTGTATCTGTGAGCGCTTTATCCGTTTCAACCCAAGCTATATTTTTTATCAAATCAAAATGAGGAGGATATAAATCTCCATTTTGAAAGATGACCTTTTTATTATTTCGAATATTCTCTTTGAAAAAGGTGAGATAATCTTGTACTTCTACCAAGTTAGTTTGTCTTTCTACTTTAACATTTTCTTCCAATTGCAAAGTCGTTTCAACAATAACACCTATTCCGCCATAACCACCTATTGCTGCATTAAAAATGTCTGTATTTTCAGCCCTATTCGCATTAATTAAATTGCCATCAGCAGTTATAAGTTTAATATTTAAGACGGATGAAATGATTGGTCCATGTCCAATATATCGTCCATGACAGTTCACTGAAATAGAGCCTCCAACCGTAAAATTCGCATACGTTTGCATGATTTTTATTGAAAGATCATGAGGGTCAATGTACTTCTGAAGATCTCTCCAAGTGATACCGGGTTGTACTGTCACTTGTTTCTTTTCTGTATCTAGTTGAAGTACTTTGTTGAATTGACGCATATCAAGATGGAGGCTATTGTCAAAAGCCACCTGTCCACCCATGCTAAACCGACCACCTCCAACAGAAATTGGTCTTGTGGTTGTTTGTATTGCATTAATGACATCTTCTATTTTAGTCGGTTGAATTACTGCACCTACTTGTATAGGGTTGAGTTGAGTAATATCGTTTACCGTTTTATTCTCTAATACTTTATGAAATTCTGGATCGCCAGCGGTTTTAATGATGATAATTACGGAGAGAATATATGCTACCAACACATAAAAAAGAATAGCGTACCTTTTCTTACGGTGGATAAACTTAAAAAAATTGCCTGGTAACTTGAGTAAAAATTGAAATAGTTTTAATAGTTGTTTCATGAAGTTTAGATTTTTGTAAATAGCATCAATGCATTTTTCGTTGGATCACCTTCTTGATAAAGGGTTTGCGATTCGAATTTAAAACCGATTTTTTCAACGAACTGAGTGATGAAATTTAACGAATAGAAGTTTCTTGTTTCATTTTCATTGTATTCCCACGTTTCTTGTGTGCCCATATTAAAAACATCATGTGCCAGAGCAACAATAGTCTCTTGATCTTTATCATGACAATCATGATCTCTTAAGATGAGTTTCCCACCCATTCGCATGGTATCTCGTATTGATGAAATGAATGTTTCTCTTAAGTCAATGGGGCAATGGTGAAAACCAATGTAGATAGTTACTAAGTCCAAACTTTCGTTCTCTATGATTTCCGAGTATTTGGTATTATAATCGGCTAGAGGAATATAATCGGCTCCAATAAAGACTTGCCCTCTATCTATCATTTCTGGTACTGAGTATCCTGGCTCTTTACCATCTGCATAATACCGGTTGCCTTCTATGTTTACTTTCTCTTCTAAGTAATCTAGATATCTGCCAGAAGAGCCTATTTCTAAATAGCCTTTATAAGTCCCGCCAGGTTCTAGAAGCTTTAAACTTTGTCTGGCCATTTCTTCCTTTTGTTTAAAAAGGGAAGGTAACGCATACTGAAAAGTTGATAAAAATGGACTGATATCATCAAGTTTAGATTGCACATCTAAATAAATTTCTTTGTCGGTAAATTTATTGTTTGTCGATTCTGAAATCAATTCATGCAACTTATTTTCAGGAAATAAGTTAAAGACGTTTTGTAAAAACTTAAAAAATTTTCCTTTCAGTTTATTGTCTGAATAGATATGCTTGAAGTTGCTCCAATTGTCTGCAATAGAATTGATAAGTTTGGCAGGAAACAATATGGTAGAAGTGCCTAATAGTCCAAGTGTGATTAAAAATTTCTTCCTATTCATTGTGTGTAATTCAAGTAACGCTCTAATAACTATCGAAATTTAGATCAATCTACTTATTTAGTAAATCATCCATTTAAAACGTTTCCTCAAGAAATTATTATCGTCTGAAAAAATATGAAATAATGCCTTTAGTTTAGGTAATGATTTCGTTGTCGAAAATGTCGTAGACTTTTCCGCTCAAGAAATAAAGTCGGATTAAAAGTACAGAGTTAAAATTTTAGTACAAAGCTTACAATGAATTATAGTTATTGTGACTACTCGTTTTTTCTTAATTCAAGCCAAGTATAATTATTTAAATTACTGTAGTACTTCTATGAAATACTATTGATACCTAGTACCAAATTTATATTTTGTTAGATAACCCTCCGTAAAATTAAACTCTGAATAATATATTGGGATATCGTGTCTTTTTAGAAATCCTTTATCGATGGAATCATTTAAGATGTAAGTAAATTGTATTTCAGATTCATCTACATTTACTATTTTAGGTTCACCTTTAATTGATTTAACTTGACCAATAGTCATATCCATCTTAATCCCTGTTTCTGAAATAAATTCATCAATATTAGCTGAAAGAAAAGATTCAACTCTAGCTGTTGATGGTTTTGTGATTTCAAATTCTGTAAACTGATGATTTTGTTGTTCTGGATGTTCGTATAATTTTAATAATTGTGTCTCTCCTATATTCGTAAAAATGAGAACAAAATTATCATTACCACCATCAACAGGAATCTGTTTTTTACCCTTTAAAAAATCTTGATAAGAAACGTTAGAGAAAAGTGATATTCCTGAAATTGATGTATCAGGTTCAAAAATAACTGTTTCTGGATGATAATAATCTATTTCATACTTTTCAGGATGTGGGACTAATTCAAAACTATTGATAGCATTATAGATGATTACACTAAATAGTAATATTAGTAGTATAAAAACGGATAAAATGTATTTAAACATGATACTTGAAGTTTTATTGATAGCAATACAATCGTAGTACCTTAGCATTATTCTGTAAACACCTCGCCATTTTTATAAATATGGTTTTTGTCTTTGTGCATTGGGAAACTTGTTTTATCATTCTCTACAGGACCAAATGTTTCTACATCAGCCCCTTTAATTTCTTTCCCTTCGTAAAATACCCTCTTACTATCTTTGGCATATATCCAATAATCTAGTATTGTAAAAGATTTAGGATCGGCTTGGGCTATTTCTTCTCCAAAATAATACACCTTATTTTTATCTAAAGCATACATATTATCCTTAGTATCAATTTTAAATGTAGCAGAATGTACACCTACTAATTCCGTATCATCATAAAATACTCTCTCTTCTACAAATAAATACTTTTCCTCTTTAATATAAATATTTTTAGGATTCGAATATGGAATTGTTAGTAATGAACCTACTTTCTCCCCATCTATATATTCCTGATAATCATATACATTTTCACTATCGAATACATACCTTTCGTTGAGTTTTTTAACGGACAACACATCTATGTTTGTGGGTATCATCTTATCAAATTCAAGAGCAAATACCTTGTCCTTGTCTTTCACAAATGCTTTGTTTATTATTTCGAAACTATTACGATCTAATTCCGTTGGGTTGTATCTGTAAAAAATATACTTATCATCTTTACTCCACCCATCGTCCATATCTTCAAAGGTAGTAGGATTCGCTCCTTTTATAGGCTTCAGGAAATGTCCCTTTTCAGCCTCATCAAGATAATTATCACTCACATATTTTAAAGGCACATATACATTATTTTTATCATAACAGAACAAGTAGTCCGCCCTGAACGATGCATGGTCCACTTCATGATCAATATTTTCTGATTTGTAATACGAATGGTTTTTATCTTTAGCATAATACTCAGCTAATACTTCAAAGGATTCTATATCTGCTTTAAAGTGAATACTCCCAAGTTCAAACCAGTTACCCATCCAACTATAACAAATCATCCCTTTCTTTTTAGAGTAATAATAAGAGGTAGATATGCTTTTATCAACTGGGCCTTTATAAGGGCTACAAGCCATTCCTATTAAGGATAATAACATTAATAATGGTGATTTTTTGAATCCAGTTATTTTTCGTATTATAAAATTCATTATTAACAAGGCTAATATTATACTTAATATTGGATAATTGTAGAGAATAGACATAAGTCAAAAAAATACATTTATTGTGGCAAAAAAATAACGGTAAACAATTTAAAAACAATAAATCTATTTCTAGTACTTTTGCTCCTACTCTTTTCAGCTCACTTATAAAATAGTTAATCCTTCAACTCATTAATAATAAAAACTTTTTGATTAGTTGATGAGACAGATTGAGCTATTTTAGAAAAAAAATATACATAAATCGTTCACATGTTATTGCTAAAAAATAAATCATTATTGATAATTATAATAATTATTGTAATTATTGGCTGTACATATAGCTTACTTAAAACCAACAAAGTACCTCATTCAGATGAGGATATCATTGTTTACACAGATTTAACCATTGATGCACCCGACAACTACTTAATTGCTTTTAGTAGCGATTCGCTTATTGAATTAGGATCTCCTATTGGTTATGTAGATGCCCAAGGCGATACCATTATACCCATAGGTAAATACAGCCACTGTTGGGTAGATACGCTAAAACATTTTGCCATTGTATTTGATAGTATAAAAACCAACAACGAAGTTTTTGCCATTGATAGAAACGAAAATAGACTTTTTGATATTTACTTTTTCGACAATTGGATTGATGAACCCCAAGAAGGATTATTTCGAGTAAAGAGAAATGGTAAGGTGGGGTTTGCTAATGAAAATGGAGAAATTGTAATCCCATGTATTTACAGCTGTGCTTATCGTTTTTATGATGGCATTGCTCAGGTTGCCTTTAATTGTGAGACTACAAAAGATTGGGATGAACATACCACTCTTAAAAGTGATGAATGGTTTTTTATCGATAAAAAGGGAAATCGCATAACAGAGGCTCAATAAAGTTATAACAATTAAAAAGATGATAAAACAAATGGCTTATACCGTATTAAGCTTATTACCCTTTTAATTTCAATTCCATTACAAGTGGGATTTTATAATCTAGCGCTGAAAGTATTATCCATTTTCTCTATAATTGTATATCACATATAGACATTTATTAGGTTGGGATGTATACCTTTATGCATTATAATAAACCAAATTTTTTGAAACTAACATTTTGCATGTATGCATTTAAAAACAAACAGTATTGTTCTATTCTTCTTCTTTCTGATTATACCTCTCCTTTGTTATAGTGAACCCAAGAATACTAATACAACTGAAGCTACTGATTTTAAAAAGCTAGTTTCTCTTATTTACCAACAATCATTTACCGAGGCTGATGCCGCATTAATCAGACTTGATAGCTTAATGGTCAACCGATCAAATAACAAGGAGGAGGAAGCTCATATCTATTTTTTAAAAGGTGAAATAAATGTATTAAACCGACAATTCGAGGATGCAATTGTAAACAGTTCAAAAGCCTATGATTACTATAAAGATACTAAGCATTATTACACTACAGGTTTGTGTTTGGTGACAATAAGTTCGGCACACGCACATTTGGCACAATATCAAGAAGCACAAGAAGTGGCTTTTAAAGCACTTAAAATTGCTAAGGAACAATCGAACCCACGTTTGTTAGGCAAAGTATATAATCGCTTGTTTAATATACACATTTCTCTAAACGACTACGAAACCGGATTAATGTACATACTTAAAACAGATTCACTGTTTACATTAATGCAGGATACTGCCTCTATATCGGCTTGTAAAAATAATATTGGTGCCATTTATTTGAGACTAAAAGATTACAATAACGCAATTACTTATTTTACACAGGCAGTCGATGTAATGGTTAACAATAAAGATATCAGGCCTCTGGTTAGTACCTATAACAATCTAGGTTTTACTCATATGATGGTAGGTGATATTAATAATGCTATATTTTACTTTAAGAAATCCGTTGCTTTAAACCAAACCGGTAATACTATTAACCCTGCCCCGTTTAAAGGACTCGGAAAGGCTTACATTTTACAAAGTAAGATAGACTCCTCTAATTATTATTATCAACAGGCTTTAGATATTTACTCATCGGAAGCCAAATATTCCGAAATGATTGAAATACTCAACCAACTTATATCCAACAATTTTATTGCAAAAAACTACGAGACAGCTATTGCTTATCAGAACGATAGAGATAGTTTACAATACTACAGTTGGGCAAAAGAAAAAGAAGAGCTACTATCATTTGCCAATGTAAAATATGAAGTACTAAAAAAGGAACAAGAGGTTGAGCAAGAAGCCGAAAAAAACAGATCGAACCGAATAATATTTAGTATCGTCGCGCTAACGTTAGTGCTATTAATACTTGCACTTATACTTTCATTTAACAACTACCGTTTACGCACTGCCAACCAAACTGCCGATTTAGAACAGAAACTTTTACGTATTCAAATGAATCCTCATTTCATATTCAATACGCTAGCTGCCATCCAAAATATCATCCTGGATGGTGACACTATTAAATCGACAAAACTAATTGCAAAATTCTCACGCTTAATGCGACAAAATTTTGAATATGTACGTAAAGAGAATATTTCTTTAGATCAGGAAATTAATATGCTATCTAATTACATTGGAACACAACAAGCTCGTTTTAATAATAAGTTTACATATCAGCTAAAACTAGATGAAAAAATAAAAGCCGAGCAGATACAAATTCCGCCAATGCTGCTACAACCTTTTATAGAAAATGCTATTGAATATGGACTAAAGCACTTGAAAAGACCAGGTGAAATAAAGGTGACTATTAATGAACTGAACGAGCAGCTTGAGTTTATTATCTCAGATAACGGTATTGGTCGTGATAAAATGAAAAAGTACAAACACACTGAAAACGAAATACATGCTACAGATGTATTTTTATCACGTTTAAAGAAACGTCGTTTAGGTGAAGAAAATTCCTTTGAAGTGATTGATTTACTAGATACAGAGGGTAATGCGTCGGGAACAATTGTCAAATTCAAACTTAAGAGTAAATGATAAAAACAATTATTGTAGAAGATGAATTTAATGCATTAAGCACGCTCAAAAAAATGCTTGCTATCATTGCCGAAGACATTGATATTGTAGGTGAGTCTGATAATGTAGAGGATGCCATTCAGCTTATCAACAGCGTAAAGCCACAATTGGTATTGCTCGATATTGAATTAATCGGCGGTAATGCTTTTCAGGTATTAGAGGCTTGCGACAAAGGCAACTTTAATGTAATATTTACAACCGCCTATGATCAGTTTGCCATTAAAGCCTTTAAGTTTGACACCTTTGATTATCTTCTAAAGCCCATTGATATAGATGAGTTGGAAGATTGCCTTAAACGATTTAGATCTTTTGTTCATAAAAACATTCCAATTTCAGAAAGCAAAAAGTTAAGTGATACAACTGTAACAACTGATGTTGGCGAAGAAAAACTTTTACTAAAGACTTCCGATAATCAATACATCATCAATGTAAATGATATCATTAGATGTCAATCCGATGGCAGCTACACCACTATTTACACCCAGGAAAAGCAAATACTAATTTCACGTAATCTCAAATATTACGAAGGCGTTTTAAATTCAGACCTCTTCTTTAGAGTTCATCAATCACATTTAGTAAACCTAAAGTATATTAAGTCAATTAATAGCAATAATATATTAACCCTAAAAGATCATTCAGAAGTACCTGTATCTACACGAAAAAAAGCATCACTTCAGAAAGTATTGAAAAGCTAAAGACCATGTATCATTGAAGTAATCGAGTATCCAAACTCGATTACTTATCCAATTATCAGCCTACCTCATACACCCTTTACCAAGAGAGAAATAACGAATATGAAATTTATAGCTGCGAAAATAAAGTGCTTTTTGTAAGCCAAAAACTACCCTATACATTAGCTGAAGCAAAAACAAAATAATATGATTGCATCGGCAGAAAAATACAAAGCGTTTAATACAACTCTTCTTTTAGAGCAACTTGCAAAGCAAGAAGTTAAACCGATTGTTAGTTTACATTTACGTAAAGGAATATCCATTTATGGCTTTATCATTTCCTTAGATAAAACCGACCTAGAGGGTATACATGTTTGCTTTCAAACGGAAGCTACTAAATCACTTGTCTTCTTTCATGCTTCTGATATCATTGCCATAGAAGTACATCAGCCTGAGAAAATAGCTAGTCTATTAAGCAAAGGAGAAATACCTCGTGCATTAAACAATGATGAGAAAATTAGTCTTTTACAACTTAAACGTTGGATAAAAGCAGAATGTGAGGCGCTTAAATGTAAACATCAAGACTTTGATATTCTGTTGCCAATGCAAAACTTGAGTGATACAGATCGCTTAAACATTAAAGATATTATAGGTATGGTTGTAGAAGCCATCAATTCTGTCTGCTCAGATACTATGGGGAAAGATGCTTGGTGCGTTATCGAATCATTACAAATTACACTATGCGATAAAGGTTTTTCAATTGATAAATCAAAAAGCAAGCATATTAATTTATCTATTCAATACCAGAAAGCTCTAAGCGATACGTTAGCATCTGATATTGAAAATGCCCTACTAAACAACTTATAAACCTACTATTATGGGACTTAAAGAAAGACGAGCTATAAAAGCTTTTCAAGAGGAACAATACCCTCCATTGAAAGAACAAATTAATCAATTTGCAGGTTTCGATTTACCCCTTGAAGTACAATGGGAAACAATGGTAGAGGACCGTTTTGCACATTTGTATCATGATACTTATGTGAAAATATACTTTAAACCATTAATTGAAGCCTTAAAAGCCATTTGCATCGACGATTTTGGAAAGAACCTTCTGCAGGCAGGAGTCCAAAAAGTAGTCATAAAAAATGAAGGTAATATTCACAATCCTGAGACTGGGTATACCTTAGAAAACAAGATTTTAACCATTAATCTAGATCCTGTTATTAATGCTGATAATATGGAGCCTCGGATTTCAGTACTATGCGATTTGTTAGAGCGAAAACTTGCAGAAAGAGGAAGTTCTGATGAAAAAGTTGAAACGCAAAACACTTCGACTTCGGCAAATAACGTTAGCTCTAAAGCAGTAATTGCAGACACAAACCAAACTAAAGTAAGTACTGACGACCTATTTAATTTACACGCAGCCACAGCCTACGAACAACAAAATCATTGTGCCGAAATTATAGGCGACAAAAAATGGGATTTTAATTTATTGGATGGCATTCTTCGTTTTGGTGAAGAAATCGAAGTGCCTATACAAATATTAGGCACCTATTCGCCAAAACAAAAAACTTGGCTTTGGGGATGGGGAAATACTCAAAGTGGTATACCCGATGAGTTATTGAGTACGGCCAATCAAATGCGTGAATTAGGTATCGCGAATGATATTGAAGAATTCACTGTACCTAAAATATCAATTGAAACTGATCCTGGACATTATTATGCCATGATTGCTTCTGGAGTAAGCAATGCAACCGCCTATTTTCCTGTTGATTTTAACGGCATCAAAATTTACGTGTTAACCAATTCGGAATTGATGGCGAAAAAAGAAGAAACACCAACCCCTATCGTAATATCAACATTTACAGGATTAATCGCTTCGATGAACGTGTCGCATAAATCTTGTCTAACCGCTTACCTAAATCAGAATGGCTTTGCGGTTGAACCAGCAGGAAATAACCTGATGGCAAAACGAAATAACGAAGAAGTATTTGCCCTTTTCAACTTAAAAGGGAATCTGATGAAAATTACAAATAACTAAATTTAAAACAATAGAATTATGGGACTTAAAGAAAGAAGAATCGCACAACAATTTGAGCAAGAACAACTACCTGCATTAGTAAAGCAAATTAATGAGGTGGCTGGATTTGAGATTGAAATGGAAATTAAATGGGAAACGCTCGTAGCCGAAGAGCGTTTTAATCACCTGCTAGCTGACTCCTATCCTAAAGTATATTTTCAACCTTTAGTTGAAGCTTTTACAGCAATATGTGCTGACGACATGGGTAAAGAGGCTTTGCAAGAATCCTTGAAAAAAGTACTGATTGTTAACGAGAATAATCATCATAACCCTACACATGCTTATTCTTTTTCAGATGGCATTTTAAAAGTAGATCATAGCCCAATTATGAATGCTGATGATGTAAAAAGTAGAACAGAAAAACTAAATGAGTTACTAGAAAATAACCTTTAGTAAATACTTATTACTGAAGATATATAGTAGTACTATTTCTCATGAAGTTGTTTAAGGTTGTAGAGAAATCACGAGAGTCATGAATTGATTATCATTGGTATTGATTATTTTTTTATTTCTCAGTTATAATGAATCTCAGTCAATGTAATCAAAGTTTTACTCATAGATCTTCCATATAACTTTAAACAACTTTGATCAAAAAAAATACCCTTCAACTATTAATAAAAAAATATTATGAGTGTTATCGAAACATATAAAAGTACCCGTACAGATATTGATTTGGACTTATTGGTCTACGATGGTGACCGCGATTATATTCTAGAGTTTGATGAAGATAAAGAAATTCAGAAAACAATAAATGAAATTAAGGATAATAATCCGGTATTTAAATCACGTCGTCATTTATTAAAATCTAGTCTCAGATTAACAAAAGCATTAGCTCCAAATCTACATGAGATAGCCGATCATTGTATTGATATACTAAAGCTAAAATCGAGTATTGAATTCTTTGTTTACCAAAGTAATAAATTCAACGCTGCTTGTTATCCTCCAGAAGAGGATAAGCTATACATTATTATTTCATCGGGGATGCTTGAAAATTTTACGAAAGAAGAACTTCTTTTTGTAGTAGGACACGAGATTGGTCATGTTCTTTTTGAACATTTTAAATATCCTGTAAGTCATATTTTAGAAGTTGGGTGTAATATTCTTTCTCCATTACATGCAATGAAATTGTACGCCTGGAACAGGAATGCCGAAATAAGTGCTGATAGAGCCGGTTTATTATGCTGTGGAAATTTTGAGGTTGTAGCTAAAACATTCTTTAAGTTATCATCTGGTGTAACTTCCAATTCATTGGATTTTAAACTAAATGAATACATCAAGCAATTTGTTGATTTAGAAGCGGTAATGAACGACTCTAATCATGATCCTTCTGATTGGTATAGCACTCACCCATTTAATCCTCTTCGTATTAAAGCCCTAGAGTTGTTTAATAAGAGTGAAACCCTTAAACAGTTTATCCCTTCTGTAAATGCAGAGATTACAGAAGATCAGATGGAAGATGAAATCAAGAAGATTATGTCGCTTATGGAGCCTGAATATTTAGCTTCAGATACTGAGTTTGGTGCTAAAATTCAGAAATTCATGTTCTTTGGTGGTTATATGATTTCTATTGCTGATGGGGTTGTTGAGGACTCGGAAATACAAGCTCTTCGTTCTATCGTTAATCAAGATGTTTTCACCACTAGTATGATGACTATTAGCGAGCATACACAAGATGAAATAATAGACGAGCTGCAAAACATATCTAAAGAACTCAATGTGTCTTTATCCGTAATGCAAAAGCTAAATATATTACGCGATCTATCCATTATTTCTTACTCAGATGGTGAAATCGCTAAAGAAGAAGTAGAAATTCTTCACAATCTATCACTCTTACTAAAAATTAATACTGAGTTTATTGATAGAATACTTAATGATGCACAGGGTATAGAGTAAAATTATATATAAATAACACTAACAAAAGTTGAACTCCAAGGCTGTATTATACGCCTTTGTGGAATAATACATCCAGTTTTATCTTAAAACAATACAAATAGAAAATGCAAGATCAAATTGAAAATTCAAAATGCAATGACTATTCTTACAAAGAAGTTACTAATGGTATTGCTATCCTAAATTACATTGGTAAGGATACTCATATTACAATACCTACCTTCATCAACAACAAGCCGGTAACTCAAATTTTGAAAGATGCCTTTTATAACAAAGGAATAGAAGCTGTTGAACTACCCGAACAACTAGAATATATTGGAGAAGATGCCTTTTATAAAAATACGCTTAAGGAAATCACTATTCCTCAAAACGTAAAAAAAATCGGTGGGGGGGCATTTGGAAGAAATCAGATAGAAACACTTACTATCAAGTCAGAAAACATTAGTACCATACCAATGTTTTGTTTTATAGGTAATGCCTTATCTAAATTTGATTTACCAGAATCAGTAAATACTCTTTATAACGATTGCTTTGCTGAGAATAATTTTACAGAGCTTACTATACCTAAGCATATAGATACACTAAGTAGCTCTGCATTTGCTAGTTCTAAAAACCTTAAAAAGGTATACATACCAGAAAAATTCATGAAGGATAGAACAACCATATTTAGAGCATCTGATATTGATAACATCACTTTTATAACTTCTAATTAATTTATAATGAGTTACGGAATTACACCTATAAAAACGAATATTAAACGCATAGAGCAGCAAATATTAAACCTCAGCGAGGAACATAAAAAAGAGTATATAGAAGAATTAAAAGACCTAGCAGATTCTTTTAGTGATCCTGTAATACAGATAATAACAGACATGTTAAATGGTAAAGATTTTGATCCACAATATGCCTATTTGTATTGGTATATATTCGAAAGGATATTCCTGATTCATGGCAGTTCCCTAAATAATAGTGAATGGTACCCTACTAATCTTACTGAAATATGTGAATTAAAAGAGTTAAAAGCCTTTGATCTACAAATTGAAAATATTCCAACCCCTGATGATTTTCCAATTGTATTGTCATGTAGAAGCGAAAATTTAGAAAAACTGCGTACCGAAGTTAATGAACACATAAGCGATAGCTCTCAAAAAGATCAATTTTTATCGTGGATTGATTCATGTTCTTATGGTAACTCTAACGATTTAGTGTTATATTATTATTAGTTAGGTCTAATGTATAATAAAAAAATAATCCCAATTCTATTTGGGATTATTTTTTTCTTTAAGAGACTTGTAAAGCCTGCCCATATTGCAAAGAACGATGATTATAATGCCTCGTTTTGCATCACAAAAAGCTCCTACTAAACACGAAAATGTAAAGGTGTCTGCAAGGAATTAACTTCTTTATTATCCTTTTTTCTTATGAAGTTCGCACCACGGCAAACGAGCTCAAAGGCTTGATATTTCACATAAGGCTAGATTTACTTATTCACATTGTTCTCTATCGTTTAATTCTTTTTTTGTGATTTCTATCTGAAAAATATTTCATATAAATACCTACCTGGAGTAAAAGTAAAAGCCCCTGCTATGATAATTGCACCAAAATAGAGTAATATCATTTTTCTTTTATGAGATTTTATGTCTCCTTTTTTCGCTGCAATATATGCTGTTGGAACTGTGTAAATAGTTAAAAAACTAAAACTGTGTATCAAACCGAAATGATTTAAAACTCTTGTTCCCAAATGTGCTGGCATAAATAGAGTAACACAAGCTGTAATCATCATTAAGATCATATATACAAGACCAAGTTTTTTATGAAGATTTGTGCCTTTTTTTATCAATAATAATATTGTCCCAATAAAAAAACAAGGAACAACTGTCACCAAGTGAATAAGCATCAACTCACTATATTCCATAATCTATTCTTTTAAATTTTCAGGTTTTTATTGTAATGAAAGAGAACGGTGAGTATGAGAATAGTAGCCGACTGCGAGGCACTTTCCTGTCAAGTTACAAGAAAGTTGAAGCGTGCTAAACACCTTGAAAACAGCACTATAACGCTATTATTTTTATGCATTGTTAGCATTTTGTTATTATTATTTCCAAATTTTCCATTTCAGAATTTTATTTGAATAATCCAATGTGCAATTTTTACTAAATTCAATCCACCTATTTTTACTTTTTAAATTTATTGGGTTGTCAATATGCACTGGGTCTTCTCTGCGAAAATCAACACCCCATCTCAAATCCTTATTTTTACGAATATCATTAATAAAATTCTGAACATTGTCTGGCAACTTACTTAGGTTACTCCTTTTTAAATCTTTTGCAAAGAATTTTATTTCTTTACTTTTAATATTGAAATCTATCGCAAATCCAGCAAGATGATTCGACAATTTTCCAGGTTCAACTATTGTCCGACGGATAGTCTGCTTGTCAGACCTATAACTTTGATTTATTATTAATTCTACATTGTTATCACTTGCATATCTATCAATTTGTTCTATGTACTTTTCAAACTCTTTATGTATCAATATTTGTCTTCCTCTTAATCCTTTGATATTCTCTCCATTATATTCTATTAAAGTCTTAAAATCATCTGTTTTATAATGTGTCCAAAATTTATAATTGTAATAGAAGTATAAGAAGGTAATCGAAACAATAACTCCTATTAAAAAAAGTATTTCCAATTTTTTTTTCATTGTTGCAGCTGTATCTAATGAACGCTAACGGTCTAGAATAAGATTAATAGCGGATTTTTACACACTAACTTTTCGGTTATACATAGACCCTTTTTTATATTTTCTTTATTTCGTTTTGGCGACTAAACCGCTAATATTTTTATACAATGTTGTGCATAGTTAATTTACAATTATTGTTCCTCCGAATTCACTTTCTTCTATATCTCCAGTTGAACAATTAATTAAAAGCGTTTTCCCAATTCCAGTTATCGTTCCGCTATTTGTGTTTTTGTATGATTTCCATTTCGTTTCGGACACTTTAGAAATAATCCACTTATAGCAATCATCACTTTCGTCAAAAATTAAATTCAGATATTCACTTTCCTTAAAAGCGTTTTGATGATTAGTTATCCCATACATTTTTGATGTAGCAATTTCTTTTGCTTTAAAGTAGTCAATTTTGAATTCGTATGGTTTAGCTTTTAGAAGTCCTTTTGCTTTATCACGTATTAACTCTAAATCCGAGTTGAAGTGCAATTCGACAACTCCGAATTTCAAAGTGTCTGAGGCATTGTATGAATATCTTAAAAGAAATTCTTTTGGCTTTTCAGACCGCTTTTCAAACCAAGTACCTGAATTATTGTCGCTGTACCAATAGCTTCTTGAAGCATTTAATTTAAAATTATTTTGTTCTCCGAAATGAGATTGGATTATTTGGTCAGCTTTTGATTTGCATAGGTCAAATATTTCCTCAAATCCTAAATCATTCCCTTTTATTTTCTTTGAAAGGAAATAGTTTATTTCCGAAATAAGATTTCCGTTTTTATCATAGGTTTTCCAAATACCAAAATAATCTCCATTTAGAAATATTCCTTTTTCTTTTATGTTCTTATTTGGATAATACTCTCTAAATGCTGTCCAATCATTTTCATTAAGTTTTAACTCGTAAAACTCTTTTATAATCGATTTGGGATAGGTTTTTCTGTCAATCTTAGTTTTAGGGTTGCTTAGAATTTCATTGAATAACGAGGTGTTATCAATTGACTTTTCTTGTCCAAAAGCTGAACAAGAAGCCCATAATATTAATATGTAGAATGTGTTTTTCATAATTATGCACAACGAATTTGCTAAAAAGCGAGCGAGGACGCGTTGGCAGAGACTTGCTGTTTAGTTGGTGTTGTAATGTGTTTATTTTGATTTCCTATTTTTATAAATGAATAATTGATTTTTTAATTTTACAATATTCACTTTCAAAAAGAAAAGAGAAATTAGCTGATGATTACTTTTTGTATTTATCAAAAATCGATGTTGTTTAAGTCTACTTCCACCGGTTAAAATTACACCATAATTAAGAATATCTTTCCACATATATGTTTCATTTCTACAGGTAATCCCTTTTGAACTTAATATTAATTGTGGACTATGGTCAGATAATTTTATGATCAAGTTGATAATAAAGTAAATACATAGGATACTTAGTAATACAAATATTATTAACTCTAAATTTAATAAATCAATTTTACTACGAATGAATATTTGATTGATTGAAAAAACTAAAATTGTTGTAATAAATAATAACCAGAAGGTAATTAATCTATTATCGTAATAGATTTCTATTGAATCTGATAAACTTGGGTCATCTATAAATTTCTCTTTGCCATAAGATAAACTTTTTTCAAAGTGATCAAGTTGTAATTTCTCATTTTCACTCAAAAAGTATTTCTCAAGTTTTGTAGCTTTCCTAATTATTAAATTTTCATTATTAGCTAATCGGTGAAACCTATGTATGTCCATTACATTACTACATGACCAAGCTAACCATTTAACTCGCTTCATTTTATAATAAAAGGATGAAACAATGAATGGCACTAAGATACTTAGAATTACAATAATCAAATGTAATCCTGACATTTTTGATAGTATTATACCAAAAATGATTAATAAGATAAAGAGTATTAGAGATTTATGAAAAACTTCTTTCCTGCCAATCTTAAGTAAATACTCTACAGAAAGATTTGAATTACTTTTCATTTGTTTGAAAGTATAACAGTTCCCAATACATTACAACGGTTAGTATAAGGATAGTAGCCGACTGCAGGGTGCTTTTCAGTCAAATTACACAAAAATTGAAGCGGGCTACAGACCTTGCTTTCAATACTTTATCAGCTATAATTTTTATATATTGTTGTCGCCTCGTTATTCAGTCCTTTTTTCATATTCCTCTTCTAATTCAATACGATATTTTTTAATTGAACGTCTTCCTTTATTATACATTGAATTCTTTTCATTTTCTATGTATTCTCCAATAAGAAAGTATAATTCTTTATCAGTCAATTTATGAATCTCCTTCTCTCTTAGAGCTTCAAAATCAAAACCTGCATCCAGTTTAGCATTTAAAATCTCATTGAATCTGACTTTATCTGTCGATTGAATATTTACAAGCTCAAATTTGCTAGGTTTCAGTTAAACAAAGTCAACAAGTTGCAGATACTCATTCACAATAAGTTTATCAATCTGAATTTTACCTTTTCCAAAGACGTGCCTGTCCTTCCCATTTTTTTTTATTCCAGATATCCAATAACTATCACCAGTCTCAATATCTCCGTAATGCCCTTTGCCAAAATGCTTAAATACTTTATCATTAAAATAAGCAGTTCCCCCTGACTTGGAGAACTCAACTTTTCCAATCCAAGCAGGGCCTTTACTCCTGTTTCTCCTATTTTTTATATACATTGTTATGCTTGGTTATTTATTGTCTTTTTCTTTTTCGCATTTCAACTAAATAATCTTCTAGGGCTTTTAAGTCTATTTCAACTTCATCACAGTCAGGAATATTTTCAATTAATGCACCCGAAGAATCGTGACCAGTCATATATGTTGAGCATTTCTTCATATTTTCTTCGATTAAACTATAGTCATCATCCGTTAAATCAGTAAGGACTTTTATTCTTTGCGTTTGTATTTCTCTACCAAATCTTTGAACAACTTTGTTTAATAGGATTTCTTCAATAAATCTTTCCCAAGTTTCTCTCAATTTACCATAGAAAAGTTTTACTCCCTCCTTATAGATTTCTTCTGTTTGTTTTTTTTCGGTTAATTTTAAATCAACTAAGCCGTTTTTTAGAACTCCAATTCGTTTTTTTACAGATAGTGTATCCCAAGGTGGATTTGTAGCGATTATTCCAGTTTCAGTTTTCTTTCTAGTAAGGCTTTTTACTTCTAAAGGACAATTTAATTTTTTTGAATGTTCTTCTATCATAAGAAGAAATGTAATATCGTGAGTGAAAACAATAACTTGTCGTTCCAAAGCTTCTTCTGCAATTCTTTTTGATATTTTATTTCTCCATTTATGGTCTAGTGATGAAACTGGGTCGTCAAAAATTACAGCACTTTTATGTTCTGAAATGGATAATTCAGACAAAAAAGTCGCCAAGGAAATACATCTATGTTCTCCTTCACTTAATATGTCTTTTAATGCGATACCGTTTGCGTTCTGTTCGTCAAGTCTTAAATAGTAATATTGTTTTCCTCTTTGTCCTTTTGTTTCGGTCTCTATTTTGATGTTTTTAAAACCTAATTTGGTAAGCTCTAATTTGAAATTCTGTTTAAGATTTTGACTTATGTATTTTGTTGTTAAATCGTTACTAAGTTTAGTAATCATTCGAGTATTACATTTACTAATACACTTATTTAACAGTTTTATCTTTTTTTGTCGATAAATTTCACGACCTAATTTGGGTTTAAAATCAAAAATCTTTTTTTCGCTATTTAATTGATTTAGTTCCTTATTTAGCGGTTTTAAATCTTCTCCAATTGATTGGACTTCTAGTTTTTCATTTGCTTCTTTTAAATTTTTAATGAGGTTTTGAATTTGGGTTTTGGGTGTGTTCTCAATTTCAATTGAATTAATGGATTCAACTGATTTTTTAGAATTAAAAAGCCCAATTAAATAGTCTTTCTGCTTAGAAAGTAACTCTAAATATTGTGACTGATTTTTCGAATATTCATCAATCAGTTCATCTAACTCAATTGTTGTTGGTTTTTGTTCTTCAAATGAAAAATCCTGATTATTTAAATTTTCAAATTCTAAATCAAATTTATCAGAAGCTTCATCAAAAGTTTTTTGAATATCGTTTTTCACAAAATCTTCAAAAGCATTAAATCTGCTTTTTGCATCTTCCCCTAAATCTTGAAAACAAAGAGGGCAATTACTGTCTCCATTAACTTTTGGGAAATCTTCTGTTTCGGTACTTTCGTTGTAAAACTTCCGAGCACTTTCCCAAAGTAATTTCCAAGAACTATTGCCAACGCCCTCAATTGGTAATTCAGAGAATGCTCTATCAGAGGATTCTTTAAGTGCTTTACTTGTTATAGATAGAATATTTATTTTTTGTTTTAAGTCCTCTAATTTTTCTCCCGTTAAATTATTTTCGAGTGTTTGAAATTTGTCTAGTAAAACCTCAAAACGCTTTATCTTATCCTTGTTTTCTTTTAAAATTTTCTTTGGGTCGGTTGCTTTTAATTTATCTATTTGATTGGTTAGCTCCTCAATTCTAGAGTTTTTAGTTGCATTCCAAATTGATTCTGCTCTTAATTCGTTAAGTGTAGTTTCTGAATTTAAATTGTCAAGAAATGTTTTAGCAGTCGAACAATCTGAAACTTCTAAAAGAGTGTGGTCAAATTTCTCTAATGCAGGATTTGAAAATTCCGCATTTAGTTCATTCTCAACTTTCTTTATACAGACAGCTAATTTTTCTACAATAGAAAGCCCTTGAGGAATAAAGGCAATTTCATCTTCTCCTTCAATGTAATGATTCGCACTAAACGTATCGAAAACATCAATACTTTTTAAAACAGAGTCATTTACAACCTCATTTATAAGATTTACTGTGTTGAAATTTGTTCCATCAACTGTATATTCAATATCTGTTTTTTTATCTTGTCCATAACAAGTTGAGTCGTATAAATTATCATTTATTTTAGGCTTATTTCCTCTAGTATTACAAGCGTGTTTTAAAATGCTCACATAGCTTGATTTTCCTGAACCATTATCTCCATAGACAAGTGTAAGACCATTTGAAGCAAATTTTAATTCACTAGTTTTTGAGAGTGCGTTTATGTTGTTTACATTGGAAATTTTAGAGAGTATTATATCATCACTACTTGTTGCATTATTTGCGAAGTCTCTTAAATCATCAAAATCCACTTCATCAAAATCAAAGTCTGATAATCCATAATCTACTTTACAGATTTCCTTTAGTTCCGAAATATCATTATCAGATAGTTCATTGTTTCTGATTAAACGGTCAATGGCAATTTGCCAAAAAACGGGCTTGTTTTCCGCCCAATCAATTATATCATTTAGTATTGGCATTATTTGTATTTATCGGGTTGGTTTTTAATAAAGCATAACGGTGGCGGTATGGTTAGTAAGGGATTGCGGGCATTTTACTAATCAAGTTACAGCGAAATTTGGGGCGGGTAACTACACCCCAAATACCACTGAAACCCTTATTAACTATACCGCGTGTGTGTGCCCAAAATGGACACAGCCTTATTTTATTTTAAAGATATAATAATCTTCTAGAGGGTGCAAGTCCCTTATGTGCGGGGTACGATCCCGAAGCATTAGCAAGTGACAAGGTGGTTTTCCGTGAGGAATGCACTGAAGTAAGTCAAACGGCAAAAGTTGGTACTGACGAACAGAAACTACATAAGAGGCATCATTAATGGGATGAGCAAGCACATCTTTGTGAAGTCCAAAGGCGATCTAGCTCCACGACTATGCTGTGGCTTAATGATGTAGATGTAGCAGTGATCAATGGAAAGAAGGTGTCCTTACTTGGGGAGATCTCTTCGTTGCAGGTTCAACAAGAGAAGTCAGCCGAGGTCGTAGTAGGTAATAAAAGTACCGACAAGTTTCGGAGAACTCACCTTACTGAAGGACTGAAGGTTACAGTGTCTCAAATTTTTAATGGAGGCAAGAAATGTTGACACAGCAGTGGAATTTCTTG
>NZ_JRYR02000001.1:580461-754257 GCF_000807855.2 Flammeovirga pacifica | reverse complement strand
GTTTTGACGAACGCATCAAGAAACTTCTAGAAGTGCAACGTGGATGGGTGAATTATTTTAAGCTAGGAAGCATCAAGTTGAAACTTAAAAAGTTAGACGAATGGCTTCGAAATAGGCTTCGTTACTGCATTTGGCACGACTGGAAGAAACCCGAACGTAAGCGTAAAAACTTAATCCGTTTAGGTATTCCTCAAGGTCAGGCATATGCATGGAGTCGAACGCGAAAAGGTGGTTGGGCTGTAGCTCAAAGTCCTATTCTTAACACAACAATTACGTTGGGTAGGTTAAGACAAAGAGGTTACATTTCCATGATAGATATTTACACTAAGGCAACCGAAAAGTAGCCAACCGCCGTATACGAGACCCGTATGTACGGTGGTGTGAGAGGCTCTCCCTGTCAGTTTTTACTGACGGGGCGGTCTACTCGATTGTGTGGCGTAATTCTTATTAATCCTGCTTTATCAGCATGATATAAATATGAAAATGATGATTCTCTTTCACGTGTAATTCTTTCATTTCTTGCACTAATGTAACTATGAAATAATTCTATCCCACCCATCACAGACAATCCTGCCATTGTATATCCCATAGGAAGATTTGCAATTTGTGTTGCTTTTCCTGCATATACTGCAATTGATGATAGTAATGTCGGAGATTTAATACTAATCAATGATTTTAAGGATTTAGCAACTGTTAGTATTCTTGCATCCTTAAAGCACTTGTTAATTTCATTTACTTCAAGTTCAATTTTCTCTGAGAATTCAATCATATGACTTTTAACTTCCTTAATTGATTCTGAGTTAGAGACCTTCTCTTCAAAATTCGAAATTTCTTGACGGAATTTCAACAATTCATCTTTTCTATCCTTTTTAAAATCTAAAATCTTCTCAAATGAAACATTTGGAGTTGGGGTCGGTAATACTTTATTTAGATTACTACTAAAACATGAAACATTATCATGTCTACTATTTGCATTAAAATTCAAAATCTCATAAGAATAGTTATCTGTCCCAATAGTTGTTGATTCAGTATCAAGCTCTGCAATATATTTTGCAAGCAGTGACATGTAAAGCAATGCTGTTTTTGGCTCAACTTTAATCCATTCAGAATTCATTGAATCACGCTCCAATAATCCTCTGTCTGCCAATGCATGTAAAACATTATGACTTACTTTATCATTATGTATGTCATAATTCTCAGGAGGTCGCATTTTAGTATTATGAATTCTATGAGAACCAGAGTAAGGAAATCGTACTCTCCCAAATTCACGGCTTTCAATAATTTCAAGAAATTCAATTTCAAAGTCGTCAATAGTATTAAATACATTCGCATTCCTAATCAAAGTATTAGGTGAAATCGGACGAAAAAAGCCTTCATCTTTTAAGAATCGCATGTTTCCATTTAATTCTATTACGGGATTATCATTGTAGTCCATAGGTACGATTGAACTAATCTCATCCCAATATATCAGTGCGTTTCTTATCCAATCTTCATTGGGAATGTTAATTGTCGGATAGTATAATATATTTCTTTTCATAAGGTTGTATTTTCAAGTTTTAGGGTGCTGTTTTTTATGCCACACAACATTGGATAAACGCAATGGCGTTTATCCCTTAAATTTTAAGAATATACGCCACATGACATGTACCCAATAGTATAAATTAATGATTCTAATTTACCACACAACTTTAAATATTCAAACCCAATTATTCACTATTCTAATTTATAATACAAATAACCTATAACATCTAACTTATTTATTTTAATTCTAAAGTTTGGTACTCAAAAAAGTAATCTATCTTATTGATTGACTATATCCTACCACACAAATGTTGATCATAAATCTTTGTGAGAGTATAGCACTCCCCATTAATTATAAACTATCGAAAATAAATTTACTAGTCGTGTTTTACACGAGTATACACGTTTAACTCGAGTATTTATTTATTATAGTGGACTGGATATTTTGGAACAGCAAGAATTTTAGTAACACAATAAAATTCTTCTATTAGGAGACTTCTTATTTTTACACTTATGTTGTTTCATTTATATTATTGATGAATTCAATATAGACGATACATGATTTATGTTTTTTCATTGCCAACTCATGAAGATTTCAATAACTTTGTGGTATGGACAACTTCACAACATCACATATTTTATTATATATCTCTATCCCTCTAATAAGTGGGTTTGTAGGATGGTTTACCAATGCGGCAGCCATTAAGATGATGTTCTACCCTGTCCAATTCTGGGGAATTAAACCTTTTGGGTGGCAGGGTATCATTCCTGCTAAATCTTTATCTATTGCTTCTAAAGCTGTAGAGTTAATTACAAGTAAACTTCTTAAAATTGAAGAGCAATTTGCTTTATTAGACCCAGATATTGTCAACGAAGAAATTAAAGATTCTGTTTCTCTTGTTACTAGAAATGCGGTCGATTTAGTGATGAGATCTGAAATGCCTAACGTTTGGGAAAAAGCTCCATTAACGGTGAGGGAAAAGATTTATGAATCAATAGAACAACGTGTGCCTAAGGTTACGGACAGAGTGTTACATGACATAGGTCAGAACATTCGAGAAATGTTAGACTTGAAAGAATTGACTCTTGATACTGTTGTAACGCACCCTGATTTATTGAATACTATTTTTTGGAAGTGTGGTAAAGATGAGTTCAAGTTTATTGAAAAGTCTGGATTAATCTTCGGTTTCCTTTTTGGCTTAATCCAAATGGTGATTGCCTACTTTTATAACCCTTGGTGGCTTTTACCTCTATTCGGAATTCTTACCGGTTACTTAACCAATTGGGTAGCGTTAAAATTAATATTCCAACCCAAAGAACCTATTTACTTTTTCGGTATGAAGTTTCAAGGGCTCTTTCTACAACGTCAGAAAACAGTGGCCTATGAATATGCCCATCTAATTACGACAAGGATACTAACTATTGAAAGAATCTTTAGGTATACTTTACGAAATACTGGTAAGGATAAGCTTTCTGAAATCTTTAAACATAGAATTTCTGAATTGGTAGACGAAACCTATGAGGAAATCAAATTGCCTATTAGTAGTTTTGTCGATGAAAAACTAACAAAAAAACACCTTGATATTATCAAAAACATTGCGCACTTTACTTTCATGTCTGAATTTCATATTTGTATAAGAGATGCTTTTCCCTACGCCGAAAAAGTCTTTGATTTACAGAATAAAATTCAACAGAAAATTGAGGATCTCCCCTACGATGATTTCGAAGGACTTCTACGCCCTGCCTTTCAAGAAGATGAATGGATACTTATTGTAGTGGGTGCCATTTTAGGTGGTTGTGCAGGTATTATTCAGTTTTTCCTTTTATTTTATTAAGCTAAAAATGTTAACAAACTTTTCTATCTCTTAACAGATGTGATCAATTTTCAAATTCTCACCTTAATAATGTTCTTTGATTAGAACCCGTTATGTTGAAATTAGGAAACAAATCCACTTATGAAGAATATACTATCACTTCTCGCTTTTCTTTTTGGTATTTATCATATCACTGCAGCCCAATGTATTTCTGGAGACTGTAATGATGGTGTTGGTAAAATGCTATATAAAAATCAAGATGTATATGAAGGAGATTGGTCAAATGGCTACCCCAATGGTAAGGGTACATTTACTTATGCCCATTCCGTTTATAAAGGTGAATTTCTAAATGGTAATTTTGAAGGCAAGGGAGAATTAAAATGGGAAGATGGTACCATCTATCAAGGTAGTTTTGAAAAAAATGAATTTGATGGTGAAGGTATTCTATTATGGGCCAATGGTTCTCGATATGAAGGCCATTTTTCTGACGGTGCTTTAAATGGCAACGGTATTTTATACTATTCTAATGGGGATGAATACCGCGGAAACTTCACAAAAGGGAAACCTCAAGGCAAAGGAGTCTACTATTATAAAGATGGACGAAAATATGTAGGTAATTTCAACAAAGGCTTTTTCAAAGGGGAAGGTACTTTAATTGAGCAAGACGGTACCTATTATACTGGTTCATTTAAAAAAGGAATGAAAAACGGTAAAGGAAAGTGGGTAAAAACAGATAAAGTGATCATTGGCTATTGGGTAAACGATCAATTAAATAAGGTTTTTTCTGAAGAAGAATTAGAAAACAATCCAGATCAAGAGAGCTAAACCATCCACACATCTCCCACTCCTTACAAAAGCATTACTTCATCATTTTATGGTAAAGACAATGTTAAGAATAAAGTTTGTTATTATTTTATAATTCTCTGTGGATCTGCTATCGAATGTTTTGATAATGAAGTTTAGGTCATGATCTTGTGTGCAACAATTTCAATATTTTATAAAACTTCTAATATGATAAATAAGCATACTTTTTTTATTGTACTCAGCAGCTTATTTGTTTTCAACTTATCACAAGCACAAGACAAAGAAGACAAATGGAATGTCAATGACCCTCAACGTACTACAAAAGAAATCAGTTTTACAACTGATGAAGGTACTTGGTTAAACCTTGACGTTAGCCCTGATGGTAAAACTATCGTATTCGACCTATTAGGTGATATTTATACGATGCCCATTTCAGGTGGAAAAGCAAAAGTTATCCGTTCAGGAATGGCTTGGGAAGTACAACCAAAATTCTCTCCCGATGGTACAAAAATCGCCTTCACTTCTGATGCTGGCGGTGGTGACAACATTTGGATGATGAATGCTGATGGATCCAATGTAAAACAAGTTACTAAAGAATCTTTTAGACTCTTAAACAACCCTACTTGGACGGAAGACAGTCAGTACATTATTGCTCGTAAACACTTTACTTTTACACGTTCTTTGGGTGCTGGAGCCATGTATATGTATCATATCTCAGGAGGCGATGGTATTGAATTGGTTCCTCGTAAAAATGAGCAACAGGATATTAACCAACCTGAATTGTCTCCTGATGGCGAACTACTTTACTTTGTAGAAGATATGTACCCTGGAGGGTTCTTCCAATACAATAAAGACCCTAATAATCAGATTTATGTTATCAAATCTTATAATAGAGAGAATGGTGAAATAAAAACGGTGGTGAGCGGCCCAGGTGGAGCTATCGGACCTAAAGTTTCTCATGATGGTAAGAAACTATCTTTTATAAGAAGAGTAAGAACAAAATCAGTTTTATACATTCATGATTTTGAAACCAATTCTCAGAAACCACTTTTTGATCAATTAGAAAAAGACCAGCAAGAAGCTTGGGCTATCTTTGGTCCATCTCCTAAATATGCTTGGACACCAGACGACCAACATATTATTATTTGGGGTAAAGGAGGTAAAATCTGGAAAGTCGATACCACTACCGGAAAAGGCGAAATCATTCCTTTTGAAGCAGAGGTAAATCAAAAAGTCTCAGAAGCTTTACGTTTTAAACACGAAGTAGCACCAAGTGATTTCAAAGCCAAAGCTTTAAGAAATGTCACTACTTCTAAAGATGGAAAAACGATCTATTTCCATGCCGCCGGTTATTTATACAGTAAGAAGTTACCTAAAGGGAAACCTCAACGTCTAACATCACAAAATACAGCTTTTGAATACGAGCCTAGCTTATCTCCTAAAGGGGATAAAATGATTTATGTGACTTGGAATGATCAAGAAAAAGGACATATCATCATTAGAGATATCAAATCAAAAAAAGAACAACTACTCGATTTACCTAAAGGGATTTACAGAAGACCACAGTTTTCTCCTGATGGCCAATCAATTGTATTTGTAAAAGAAAGTGGTAACAATCAGCAAGGGTATGTATATACAGGTGAAGCCGGTATTTATGTAGTTCAGTTAGATGATTTATCCAATAGCAAAAGAATTAGTGAGAATGGAGATTTCCCAAGATTTAACCCAGAGGGAGATCGTGTTTTCTTCCAATCGGGAGGATTCTTCTTCGGATCATTAAAGAAAGCATTCAAAAGTGTAGACTTAAACGGTCAAGATTTAAAAACACATTTCACTACAAAATACACCAATCAATTTGTACCCTCGCCGGATAACAAATGGATTGCTTTTACAGAGTTGTTTAAAGTGTACATCGCTCCTATGCCATTAACAGGCAAGCCAATAGATTTGTCGTCTTCTACGAAAGCCGTACCCGTGGCACAAGTAGCTAGAGATGCAGGTTATAATATCCATTGGTCAGACGATAGTCAATCTTTACATTGGTCGTTAGGCGATGAATATTATACTACTAATTTGGCCAATAGCTTTGAGTTTGTGGAAGGTAAGAAACCCGTTGAGCCTCTATCTGAAGGGGTTGAAATTGGATTAACTTTGGCTTCTTCTAAACCAAGTACTTCTATCCTATTAAAAAATGCTCGTATCATTACAGTCAATCAAAAAGATGATGTATTGGAAGGTACTGACATTTTAATCAAAGAAAATAAAATTGTCGAAATCGGTAAAAACTTATCGGTTAATAAAGATGTTGAAATCATCGACTGTACAGGTAAAACAATTATGCCGGGTATTGTTGATGCACACGCTCACCTTGGTGCTTTCCGTTTAGGACTATCAGCGCAACAAAATTGGCCTTACTACGCTAACTTGGCTTATGGGGTAACTACTACTCATGATCCTTCAGCAAATTCTGAAATGGTATTCAATCAATCAGAAATGGTAAGAACAGGTGCAATGGTAGGACCAAGAATTTATTCTACAGGAGTGATCTTATATGGAGCTGATGGAGATTTTAAAGCAAAAATTAATTCTCTTGAAGATGCTCGATCTGCCATTCGTAGAACTAAGGCTTGGGGAGCGATTTCGGTTAAATCGTACAATCAACCAAGAAGAGATCAACGTCAGCAGGTAATTAAAGCCGCAGAAGAAAATGAGATCATGGTTGTTCCTGAAGGAGGATCCACTTTCTATCATAATATGTCTATGATTTTGGATGGTCATACAGGTATCGAACATAATATACCTGTTACCCCAGTATTTAATGACGTTCAAGAACTTTGGTCGCAAACTAATGTAGGCTATACTCCTACTTTAATTGTGAACTACGGTGGTGTGAATGGTGAATATTATTGGTACCAACACACTAACGTTTGGGAGAAAGAAACACTACTCAATTTTACTCCAAGAGCAATTATTGACAGTCGCTCAAGACATAGAACTATGGTTCCTGAAGAAGAGTATGAAATTGGTCACATTGCTACTTCAGCATCGGCTAAAATGCTTTCTGATAAAGGAGTGAAAGTTAACCTTGGTGCACATGGTCAAATACAAGGTATTGGTGCACATTGGGAATTATGGATGTTAGCTCAAGGTGGAATGACTTCTATGGAAGCTATTCGTTCTGCTACCTATAATGGTGCGCATTACTTAGGACTTGATGACGACATTGGATCTTTAGAAAAAGGAAAATTAGCCGATCTAATTATCCTTGATAAAAACCCATTGGAAGACATTCGTCACTCAGAAAGTATCCATCAAGTAATGATCAATGGAGTAGTTTACGATTCTAAAACAATGAATGAAGCTTTACCTAACGGTAAGGAAAGAAAGAAATTCTATTGGGAAGAAGAAGGCTATAATCCTCAGTTTGAATGGCACGAACAAACCAATAATTTTACAGTTCCGAAGTGTGGATGTAGTTTACACTAATAAAATATTGTACTATTATAAGAAGCCTATGGGATATCTCATAGGCTTTTTTAATTTAAAGTTATGACCATTTCTAATCACCTATGAAAAAGACCTATTTCATATTATTGATTCTTTACATCACTAACTATACCTATGCCCAAAATGAATTAGAGGATGAAGTAGGTGAAACTGTTGGTATTTGGGAAATCCAAAACGGAGCATTAAAAACAAACAATTCTTATAATGATGACAAAGGAACTGTTTACTGGAATTATTTCACAACAGTACTCCCTAATGATCTCATCAATAAATATGTCGTGAGATTTAGATTGTACACAGACGGCATACAAGAAGATCTAGGCGGATTTAACTCTATGGATGAATCCAATAAACATTGGACGGTAGAATTTGATGTGGCTGATATGGATTTCAGTAATCAAGACCCTTTATACATTCAGGAGTATCAGCATACTTTAATCCACGAATTTGGCCATCTGATTTGTTTAAATGCCTCTCAGATGCAACCCTCAGATGATGAATACCAAGACGATTCCAAAGGCTACCTCACTTCTGAAGGATATGCAATTAAAGGAAGTTATTTAGATAAGTATATCACTGCTTTTTGGCCGATTGATCTCTTAAACAAATGGGATAAAATTGATGCTATAAAAAGTCAAAACAGAAAGGGTAAGAAATTAGTCGATTTCTATTTTGATCATGAGGAAGACTTTGTAAGTGATTATGCTTGTGAAAGTCCGGAAGAAGATTTTGCAGAATCTTGGACCTTCTTTATTTTGGATGATATTAACGTACCTACTAATCTAAAAGAAGATAAAGTTATTTTCTTTCATCAATTTCCTGAGTTAGTAGAATACAGAAAAAAAATTAGAGCAAAATTGAAGATATTACCACCCAATTATCTGAAAACTTATATGGCCAATCAAGATTAAAAATGAAAGGGTCAACTTCTATTATTGAAGTTGACCCTTTCATTTTATATTGTATAGAGACCTGTTGCTCAATAACTGACCTAAGCTTTAGTCAACTTCACTCACCTCTTTAAAAATTCACGTTGTAGCTTTCCTCAGACGACGAAAACTTCACCGTCACCTCACGAGAACATTCGGTTCCAAAATCTATATTGGCTAATAAATCTTCGTCTGCAACATTAAACGAATAATCTATTGAACCACTTAATGGAATACCATTATAAGAATACTCACACTCACTAGTCAGCAGCAAAGGTGTTATGATTTGCGTATTGTATGATCTATTATCATTTAATACGCCTGCAGTTACTCCAGCTCTTTCTACCGTCCAGTTAAAAGACTGAGAGGCTACATTATATTGAATGAAGGTTTCAGTACCCCAACGTCCTTCTCTATTTGTGATTTTATTGTTGTCTTTAAAATCAATTGTCCCAAAAATTAAGTTGACCGTTTCACTTCTTTCAATCGTAAATTGTGTGAGGTCTTCACTAAAATATTGTTTCTGATTGCCTTCAATAATTTTTTCACCATTATAGGTATTTCCATTGATGGTAAGATCATTATATTTTACAATTCTATTCACCTTACTCGCTTCTGTATTATAAAGGGTGACTAATTCACCATCATAATTATTATTCCATTCGTCTGTATAATCAGTGAATGTATACGTGTAGGTTAATCCATCCTTCACCAACTCAAAGCCTTCTTTAGTTTGAATAGTAGTTCTTTGATTTTTCAAAGTCTCTCCAAACTCATCAGAAATTAATAATTGATTTAATGCCCTTTCATCATTATTTTGAATATTATTATAATTCAATAATTGTTTCACCTCTTGATTCGGTATAGAAGATTCATCGTCTAACCCATCATTTTCTAGACTACAAGAAAAAGAAAAGAGGAAGAAGAAAAAGGACAACAGTAGTTTGTATATTTTCATATTAAAAAAAATCGTTCATACAAAAATAACAATTAACTCTTATTATTAGACAATAAAATCTTCAACTATTTCAATTTTTCTTCAATTTTCCCATTTGGATAGACTGCAAATCGTCCTTTTGATTTATCATGTACCTTTTCTTTCGCTTCCCAAGGCCAACCTCCAAATTCTGTTCTTTGATAATCATTAAATGCTTCTTGAAGTTCTTCCTTGGTATTCATCACAAAAGGACCATGTTGTGCCACAGCCTCATTGATCGGTTTCCCTTGTAAGATTAAGAAGTAAGCTTCCGAAGAATTTGTTCTTAGCGTAATCTCTTCTGTTTCGTTGACATGAATACATGAATTTTCATTGATCAATTGATCTTCGACTTGTACCTCATCTCCTCTATAAAAATACACTGTTCTATTTGTTCCTTCTTCTGTTGCAGGTAATTGATAAGTAGTATTTGCTTTTAAATGTATTTTCCAGACTGCTACATTATGCTCTGAGTTACTCGCCCAAGAATCTTTTGTAGTGCCGACACCTATTGTTTCTTTGTAATTACCTGCAATTACTTTAATACTCACCTGATCGTTATTTTCTTTAATCAACGGAATATCCTCAGACCATAACATACGGTAATCAGGATCTACCATTTTACTTTTTGCAGGTAGATTTAACCAAATCTGAAATAACTCTAATGGATTATCATTGTCTGTTGAAAGCAAAGGAAACATTTCTGAATGTTGTACTCCTTTCCCTGCCGTCATCCATTGAACATCGCCATTGCCAAAACGACCATAAGCACCAAGAGAATCAGAATGATCCGCAAAACCTTCTTCTACTACTGTAATCGTTTCAAATCCTCTATGAGGATGATAAGGAAAACCGGGTATTTTTCTACCATGATACATGCTCCAACCATCTTTACTAGAAAAATCGCTTCCAATATTTCGACCTTCTAATGAAGCTGAAATACTCATATCTTCATTCCCTTTCGGATAAATTTCTTTGTGATGTGCCGTAAATAAAAATGGATCTAATGTGGGCCATTGTGCTCCTATTGTCACTATTTGATGTATCTTTTTCATGATTTGTCATAATTGTTTAAACAAATTTATGTATTTTATTTGTTTAAACAAATATTGTATTAGAAAAATTAATCAATGAAAAGTTATTTACTTTTTATACTTATCATTTAATCCAACACCGTTTAATATCATAGGCTTAATCTTTTCAATTCTTGATATTTTTGTGGTATCTCTTTTAGCTGATGTAATATATTCAGCAAACTCTTTTCGTTTACCTGGAGTAAATGAATTGAAAGCCTCATCTAATAAAGGATCTTCTTTTAAAGTCAATTCAAGTACCTCTGGAAGTGAAAATGAAGTTATTTTTCTACTCATCACCACTTCTCTCCCTTCTTTTTGATTTTTAATTGCTTCATCTACATAACTCATAATTAATTCCTTAGCAGATTGTAATTCTTCAAAATCATGAAAACGCCACTGTCTTAGTCCTTTCGTTTTTCCTTCTTGTGCATTGAATAAGACTTTATCTGTATCCTTTAAAAGTGCCCCATGATGAAACCAAAGTCCTACATAATTTTTGAAAGCAGCCATTCCAATTACATTCTTTCCGTTAATCATATAAATTGGAGCTCCCCATTTTACACCTTCTTCTAACTCAGTATTCCGTAATAATTGTCGAAGAAAGTCTAAGGCATTCCCCCACTGATCTGACCCGTTGATATAGGCATCAACTGTTTTAAATCCTTTCATAGTGTTTTCTAAAATAAAAAAAGCCTCCACAAACTAATGTGGAGGCTAAATATATCAATTTTATTGATTATTTCGTTTTCTCGGCAACCCAATTCTTAGCATTTACAAATGCTTCGATCCATGGAGAAACTTCGTCGTTTCTTTCTGGGTAATGTGGCCAGTTCCAAGGGAAGATTGCTCTTTCCAAGTGAGGCATCATTACTAAGTGTCTACCATCTTCTGAAGCTAAAGCTGCTGTATTGTATGCAGAACCGTTAGGATTAGCAGGATATGTTTCATATCCATATTTACCTACAATATTATACTTTTCTTCAGCATAAGGAAGATCGAATTTACCTTCACCGTGAGCTACCCAAACGCCTAAACGAGTATTTGATAATGACTTCAACATTACCGAGTTATTTTCTGGGATTTGCATGTTTACAAAACCAGACTCGAATTTGTGAGAGTTATTATGTAACATCTTCGGATTTTGGTCATGTCCTTTTGTTACAAGACCTAATTCAATCATTAACTGACAACCATTACAAACACCTAATGACAATGTATCTTCTCTTGCGTAGAAGTTGTCCAATGCTTGTTTCGCTTTTTCGTTGTAAAGGAAAGCACCTGCCCATCCTTTAGCAGAACCTAAAACGTCTGAGTTAGAGAATCCACCTACGAAAACAATAAAGTTAACATCAGAAAGATCTTCTCTACCAGCAATAAGGTCAGTCATATGAACGTCCTTCACGTCAAATCCAGCTAAGTGCATAGAGTAAGCCATTTCTCTATCACCATTCACCCCTTTTTCACGGATGATTGCTGCTTTAACACCTGATCTTTCTTTACGGTCAGCATCAATTCCATAAGCAGAAAGTTGACCTGTAAAGTTTTCAGGGTAAGTGTAATGTAATGGTGTGATCTTATAAGACTCATAACGTTCAGTAGCACATTCAGCACCTGCCTGTTGTCTGTCTAATAAATAAGATGTTTTCATCCATACATCACGAAGTTCTTCTGTATTAAATTCTAAAGTAGTTTCTTGGAACTTCACTGTAGTTGCATCGCCTTCTACTGCCGTACCGATTACTTTATAATTTACTCCAGCTTCATCTAATTTAGAATAAGCTCTTTCGTCTTCTACTTGGAAGATAACCGATGGAGTTTCAGAGAACAAGATATTTACTAAACCTTCTTGAGAAAGCTCAGAGATATCTACGTTATAAGCTACACCTTTTGAAGCAAATGTCATTTCTAATAAAGCAGTAATTAAACCACCTGCAGAAACGTCATGACCAGAAACAATTCTTCCTTGCTTGATCAAAGTTTGAATTGCTTCAAAACCTTTGGCGAAATAGTTCGCATCTTGAACAGATGAAACTCTTTTACCTACTTTATTTAAAATTTGTGCTAATGAAGAACCGCCTAATGCATATCCATCTTTAGCCAAATCAACATAAATTAATTTCTTACCAACTTTTGCTACTGGCTCAACTACTTGCTTTAAATCAGATACCTCACCTACAGAAGAAATAATTACTGTACCTGGAGAATATACTTTCTCATCGCCGTATTTTTGCGTCATAGAAAGTGAATCTTTACCTGTTGGGATATTCACTCCTAATTGAATAGCAAAGTCTGAACAAGCTTCAACTGCTCTATATAAACGAGCGTCTTCACCTTCATTTTTACAAGGCCACATCCAGTTAGCAGAAAGTGAAACTGATTTTAAACCACCTTCTAATGGTGCCCAAACCAAGTTTGTTAATGCTTCAGAGATAGCATTTCTTGAACCTGCAGCAGGATCAATTAAAGCAGCAACTGGAGCGTGTCCAATTGAAGTAGCAATACCTGCCTTACCTCTGTAATCACAAGCCATCACTGAAACGTTGTTCAATGGTAACTGTAATTCACCAGCTGTTTGTTGTTTAGCAACACGCCCTGTTACAGAACGGTCTACTTTGTTTGTTAACCAATCTTTAGATGCTACAGCTTCTAACTGAAGAACATCATTTAAATACTCATGTACCTTAACTGCATCAGCTTCTACTTGAGAGAAGTTAGGGTCAATAGTCGTATCTTTTAAGATGGTTTTAGGAGCACTACCAAACATTAAGTCCAATGGCATATCGATTGGTGCCTCTCCTGTTTTTGAATCTTTAAAAGTAAATTGCATATCGCCTGTTGTCTCACCTACAACGTAGAATGGAGAACGTTCACGCTCTGCAACTTTCTGTAAAGTATCAATATGTTTTTCATTGATAACTAATCCCATTCTTTCTTGAGACTCGTTACCACAAATTTCTTTTGCTGATAAAGTTGGATCACCTACTGGTAATTTATCCAAATCAATTCTACCACCTGTTTCTTCAACAAGTTCAGATAAACAGTTCAAGTGTCCACCTGCACCGTGATCGTGAATTGAAACAATTGGGTTCTCCTCTGATTCTGCCATTGCACGTACAGCATTGTACACACGCTTCTGCATTTCAGGGTTAGAACGTTGAATAGCGTTTAACTCAATAGAATTAGAGAACTCGCCAGTAGCCACTGAAGAAACAGCGCCACCGCCCATTCCAATTCTATAGTTATCACCACCCATGACAACCACTTTATCTCCCTTTGCAGGTTTATTTTTTAAAGCGTCTCTTTTCTTAGCGTAACCAACACCACCAGCAAGCATAATCACCTTATCGAAACCATGTTTCTTGTCAGATTCTTCGTGCTCGAAAGTTAATACTGATCCTGCGATTAGAGGCATACCGAATTTGTTACCAAAATCAGATGCTCCATTAGAAGCTTTAATTAAGATTTCCATTGGTGTTTGATACAACCAAGGACGTTCTTTCATTCCATCCTCCCACTTTCTATCTTTATCAAGACGAGAGTAAGAAGTCATATATACTGCTGTACCAGCTAAAGGCATAGAACCTGTACCACCGGCTACACGGTCACGAATTTCACCACCAGAACCTGTTGCAGCACCATTAAATGGCTCTACAGTTGTTGGGAAATTATGTGTTTCTGCTTTTAATGAAATTACAGATTCGTAATCTGAAGTTTCGAAGTAATCTGGTTTATCCTGAGTTTTTGGAGCAAATTGCTCTGCTTTAGGTCCTTGGATAAAAGCTACATTATCAGAATAAGCCGACACTATATTATCAGGTGCTTCTTGAGAAGTCTTTTTGATTAACTTGAATAAAGAAGTTGGTTTTTCTTCTCCATCAATTTCAAAAATACCATTAAAGATTTTATGGCGACAGTGTTCTGAATTTACCTGAGCAAATCCATACACTTCTGAATCAGTTAGTTTTCTGTCAAGTTTTTCACTTACTTCTTTTAAGTAAGTTACTTCCTCTTCACTTAATGCTAAACCTTCCTCAGCGTTATAAGCAGCTATATCATCAATTAATTGAATAGGTTCTGGCGACACATCAATTGTGTAGATCGAACCATCCAATCCTTCATAAAGTGCTTGCAACATTGGGTCGAATTCAGCGGCTTTTTCCGATTCAACTTGAAGAAATTCTTCAATACGGATCAAACCTTCAATACCCATGTTTTGAGTGATTTCCACAGCGTTAGTACTCCAAGGAGTCAACATTTCTTTACGTGGACCAATAAACCATCCTTCTAGTGAATTTTGCTCAAGAATTTGAGCATTTCCGAATAACCAAGATAGTTTTTCAAGATTATCTTGAGTTAATGCCTTACCGGCGTGTACTGCGAATACATTGTCTGTATTGCCTCGAAAAAAGAGTACCATTGTGCGTATATGATTTCAACTGCTTGAATATGCCCCCAAAAGTAAGGTTAATTTTATTATTTCTTCATATTTAATTCAAAAACATCCTTAAAAAATAAGTTAATGTGATTTATCTGTTATAAAAAAAAAGAATAAGTCCTTGATTTTTACCTCAAGACACTCATTCCTATCAAGTTCTTAATACATGCAAATAATTAATAATGAATCACTTAATCCATCACTACCTCTATGGTTGAAATATCTCTAGCGATTTCGGAGTCAATTATTTCGGTTATTTTAAATTTTCCGTTGAGATCTTTGATATTATGTAAATGATTAGATGAATAGCTTTTCTTATGGACTACATTGTCATCATTATCTTTCCAATTAAAATTAATAATAGAGTTATCATTATTATTAAACATGATCTTACCCTGAAGTTCTAATGCTGATTTTTTCTCAAAGACTTTAACTACTTTACTAGTAAGGTGAAAAAAGTGCCCTTCTTGGTTATCCTCACTAAAATATTGTACATCTGGATTTATTTTACTGAAATTCTGAGTGACTTCAGCTGAATAAGGAACCGATACTGTAGGTACCATATCGAATAGCGTCAGATAGGCTAATGAAGTAAATATTACTGCCCCAAAAGAACATGCTACTAATAGTGTTTTAATTGATTCTCTTTCAATAATTTTTCGTTGCCTTGCCTCTTTCTTTAAAGAACTTAGTAGTTGTAATGACTTTTCGTCTAATGGATTTATTTCTAAAACTTTATTTGCGAAATGAATGGCTTGTTCCCTATCTGTTTTCCTTTCTTCTTCGTAATATTTATTAGCATAGCATGAAGCCGTCAGAAAAAAGCATTTACTGTCAAATGGATTGATGGTAAGTGCTTGATCCAATTCGTATATAGAATCGTCCCAATTTTTATATTTATGGTATCCGATAGCTCTAGCTAAATGAGAAGAAAATAAATCTTGCATTCTCACCCAATCCAAATCAGTCAAGCCCATTTCAAGAGCCATAGACTTTAAATCTGCTTGAGTAACTTTGTTCGAATTACTTTCTTTTATTTCGTAGAGTCTTTCGATAAACCTAGACAAATGATCTTTGGTGGGCAACGTTTTCATACTGTAGTAGTTGGGTATTCTTATTATACTTAAGATAAACATTGTAAAAATGTATTGAAACTTTCAGTGCAAAAGATGTCATATGAATCAAATGAATTCTTTGAAAGTTACAATAATGCAACAGCTATTTTAATAACTGAAATAAAAGAATGATAGTTTAGAATTAGAAAAAAAATCAATACTTATATCTGAAAAATATAAAAAGCTTCCACAATTAAGTAGAAGCTTTTTGTATTATTAATAGTTCAATCAAAAAAAATCTCTTGATATATAATATAATTAAGGTCTTTCAAAACCTTCAATTTCTTGATAGAAAGGTAAACTTGCTTGAACTCCTTTTTTATTTTTCATCCAAAATAAAGTTTTATCCAAGTAAGAAGAATAATCTCCATAAAGGTAATTCTTGATACTCACCTTAGCAGAGTTATCTAACTCCGATAACAAGTCTTGGAAAAAGTCTTTTTCACCCGGTAAGTATTTCACTTTATAATCTCCTTCTTCTAAATCTGCTAAAGAAGCAGCCATTTCAATAGCTTTATCAATTCCTCCTAGTTCATCAACTAGATTTACTTCTTTTGCTTGTTCTCCTGTCCAAACTCTACCCTGAGCAATTTTAAGAATTTCTTCTACTTTCATGTTTCTCCCTTGTGCTACTTTTGTTGTAAAAGTTTCATATCCTTCTTCCACACTTTGTTGAATAATAGCTCTATCTGCATCATTAAAGTCGTCTAATACAGATTGGAAATTAGAGAATTTACCCGTAGAAACAGCATACGTTTTTAATCCCATCTTTTTATTAATAAGTTCTGAAGGATTAAAAGCAAGACCAAATATTCCTATTGATCCTGTAATTGTATTTGGATAAGCTACAATTTTATCACAAGCAACTGAGATGTAATATCCTCCAGAAGCTGCATAAGTAGACATCGAAGCTACAACAGGTTTTTTCTCTTTTAGTTTCTGAATAGCTCTCCAGATTAAATCAGAAGATAAAGCGCTACCACCTGGAGAGTTAACTCTTAAAACTACTGCACTAATATCATCGTCTTCAGCTAGATCGTTAATATCAGAAATAAGGTCTTTATTACTAATAGCGCTTTGACCGTTTTGCTTAGGTCCATAAATAATTTCTCCTTCAGCAGAAAGAATAGCAATTTTACCACTTCCTTTTTGACGAGACCTTGGATCTAAAGCACCTTTATATGTCGTATAAGAAATTGTAGATAAATCAGAAGGGGTTTCTAAAGATAATTCATCAGCAATGTATTGTTTTACTTGATCAACATATACTAATTCATCAACAAAACGATATTTCAAAGCATCTTTTGCATTTCTAATTCTCATATTATTAGAAATATCACGAATCTCTTCTAAGTCTAAGCTTCTTGAAGCTGCAACTCCTTCTAAGTAATGATTGTATAAATTATTTAAGTAAGAAGTGATTTGCTCACGATTGGCATCACTCATTTTATCAGTAATGAAAGGTTCTACCGCTGACTTGTATTTACCTACTCTAAATACCTCTGGCTCTACTCCAATTTTCTCAAAGAACTTTTTGTAGTACATCATCTCAGAAGAGAGTCCGTTAAATTCTAATGCTCCATGAGGATTTAAATATATTTTATCTGATTCTGAAATCACATAATAACCAGCTTCAGAAATACCATCAGCGTAAGCATAAACAAATTTTTCTTTTGCCTTAAATTCTTCAAGTGCTTCTCTCACTTCAATAGCCATAGGCATTGAACCTCCGAAAGTACCTCCTTTTAAATAAATACCAACGATATTATCATCCTTTGATGCTTTGTCTATTATATCCAATAAATCGTGCAACCCAATAGCTGCATTTGATGGGAAATAACTAGAATTCAGTTTTTCAAAAGGATCTACCTCTCCTATTTCTTTAATTGATTTTGATATATCTAGAACCAAAACTGTTTGAGGGTCGACATTGGTAGGCTCACTTGAACTTGATGCTGCAATTAATCCAATGAAAAACACCATTGAAAAAGCAAAAATGATGGCTGATGAAATAAAAAAACCAACAATTACTGCTAATGTTGTCTTGAAAAAACCTTTCATATATGTAAATGAAGTTTATATTTGGCAATACAACTGCCTTTTAATTAGTTAATAGAACAATTAATAAAACAAATCGGGTTTATTGAAATTGAGAAGCTTACTTTATAGTCTTTTGAGTTCACAATTATGTTATCAATAACAATGAATGTTTTGTAACTTCAAATTACTACATTGATGTAACATTTCATAAGTAATACAAGAATAAATCGATAATTCAATTTGTAAGACAAAAGAAACGTATAAGAAAATGTCAATACTTTAATAGTAAAATCTACTTTCAGACAGCTTTCCCACCCCAAATAGTGCTAAAATCATATACAATTTGTTAACAAACACACTAAATCTTCTTTTTTAGCTAAATTATTTGACATTAAATGTTCAAAATCATAAATTGATAAAAATTTAAGTATTCATAGGTTAAAATAATACCAAATGTCGAAAAACACCTCATTATTTGGTGCCAACTTGAGACACCTAAGACAAAAGAAAGATGGTAAATTGAGTCAAACTGACTTAGGAGAAAGACTAAGTACAGGAGAAGACCAAGTTTCAAGAAGTGCAATATCTTCCTATGAAGATGGAAGAGCAGAACCCAATTACACTAGATTAGAAAAAATTTGTGATTTCTTTAATGTAACTATTGATCAAATTTTAAAGGAAGATTTAACCAAATTGGATCCTTTAGAACTAGAGAAAAAAGAAAATACAAAAGATCATATATCAGGAGACAACCTACGTATCCTTACAATATCTACCGACCAACAAGGGGAGGAAAATATTCAAATGGTGCCGGAAAAAGCAAGAGCCGGATATGCTACAGGTTATTCTGATAGAAACTTTATTAGTAAATTAGATAGATATAGTCTTCCTTTCTTACCAAAAGGCAAAACATATAGAGCATTTGAAATTAGTGGAGATTCTATGCCTCCATTAGAAGAAGGTGCAATTATTATTGGTGAATTTATTGAAGATTGGAACGCCATTAAAGACGGACAAGTATGTATTGTCACTACTAGATCCGAAGGTTTCGTTCTTAAAAAGGTATACGATAATATTGACGCTAATAATACCTACATTCTAAAATCTACTAACCTGAGATATTCTCCTTATGAAGTTGAGGTGAATGAAATCAGTGAAATGTGGAAATTAGTCGCTCATATACAAAGAGACTTCCCAGAGGAGGAACAAAGCTTAGGCATTAATGATATGCAAGAGGCAATCTGGAGATTAGACCAAGAAGTATTAAGCCTTAAAAGAAAGAAATAATACAAAATATTTTATGATTAAAAGGGATAAGATGATGTAACTTCTTTTCCCTTTTTTATATTTGTAAAAATAGATTTGTACGATTTTTTTATTTATACGACTAAAATGTTAATCGCTCAGCAAAAGAAAGAACAGAATATATGTGAATATATCATTTACATATATCAATCAGAAGAATTATTAAGAGCATTTGATTTTAACTTTGATAACATCAGCGAATATGTTGTCAATCATATTACAAAACTTTCTGATCAAGAACGAAAAGATGTCATTCAATGGCACAAAGAATTACTTGAGTTAATGCAGAAAGAAGACGTTACAAAAGAAGGACATTGTTCATGGGCACAAGATGAAGTTGATAATATTACCAAAATTCATCAGCAACTATTAGAAGAAGACCAAGATTACCAAAAGGTTTACAATAAGGCACTTCCCCATATTGATGAGAACCTAAAATTTGCAGATGGTTTAATTACAAATCCAATACAAATTTGTATAAATGGAATATTTGGGTTATTATTACTAAGAACTAGAGGAAAAAAAATAGATGATAATACTAAACAAATCCTAGACACATTTGGTGATGTGTTATCATATCTAGCATACAAATACAAAGAAAAAAGTTAAAAACTAAAAACTAAGAAATAAACTTTTACTCTTTCAACAACGTGAACACACTTCATTTTTTACTAACCACTTATCAAAATTAATTATGAGTAAGACTTCGCCCGAAACAAATAAAGAAGAAACTTGGTTGGAACTTCCGTTTACTGATAAAAAATATGAAATCAGTAATAATGGGAAAGTAAAATCATATGCTCGTTCTCAAAAAGGTGAAATTATCAAAGGACGTGATATTGGAGGTGGCTATTTGTCTATTGACTGTAAGGTGAATGGCAAAAAGAAATCTTACTATGTCCATAGATTAGTTGCCGAATTATTTCTCGACAAGCCTAAGGTAGAAGACGAAATTGTTATCCATAAGGATGGAGACAAATCGAATAACAATGTTAACAACCTAGAGTGGTGTACTTTAAAAACAAGGTTTGCCACTAAAAGGAAATATATACCTGACTATTCCGAAAAATTTGTCAAAAGCTGTAAAGCTTCAAAGAAAACTGGGAATAAGCCTCAAGATGGTCATGATTATTTCATGTACAAAGAGAAATATCATCGCATTTCGGATAATGGTTCTTGCCTATTCATTCGTGTTAACGAAGATGGCAAATGGAAATCTTTAGCTATTGCTGAAATCATCCTTAGAGATATTGGAAAACTTAAACCCTCGAATGCACATAAATTGGCTTACAGGGATTGGGACTATAAAAACCTTAATAAGGTTAATTTATTTTGGGAAACACAGGCTGATAAATCAACACGTTTATTAGAACAAAGACCATTACAGTTAGATCGTATTCGAAAAATGGGACAATCACACAGAAAAGAGATTGCTCAGCGTAAAAAAGATCTAATTAAAAAATACCTTGACGAAGGAAAAAGTATTGCTAAAATCAGTCGTTTATTGAATATCGGTTATACAAGATTGTATAACTACATTAACGAAAACGACTTATCTGCAATTACTCAGTACTCCAAAAAGGAAGAAGAATATTAAACAATTAAGGTGGCTAATAAATAGCCACCTTTTTTTATTATTGCCAAGTATATGGATAATTCTCATCAATGTAGGGCAAACAGTTTTCTGTTAGGTACAAAGGAGCAAACGTATCTATCATAACGGCATATTCTTTTGTCTCTTTTTTACCAATACTTTTTTCAACAGTACCAGGATGTGGTCCGTGAGGAATACCTCCGGGATGCAATGTAAAAGCACCTTGTTCAATACCCTTTCTACTCATAAACTCCCCTTCTGTATAAAACAATAACTCATCCGAATCTATATTAGAATGATTGTAAGGTGCAGGTATGCTCAAAGGATGGTAATCAAATAACCTAGGGACAAAAGAACAGACTACAAAAGCACCTCTTGCTTGAAACGTTTGATGCACAGGAGGAGGTTGATGAATACGACCTGTAATTGGTTCAAAATCATAAATTGAAAAAGTATAAGGATAAAGAAAACCATCCCATCCTTCTACATCAAAAGGATGATGCCCATAGAAATAACTATGCAATTCATTCTCTTTCTTTATTTTCACTTCTACATCTCCTTTATGATTACTGTAATCATTTAATGATGTTGGAGGATGTAGATCTCTTTCACAATAAGGAGAGTGTTCCAATAATTGACCAAGTTCATTTCTATATCGACCAACCGTTTCTATAGGTGATTTAGACTCAACAATTAAAAATTTAGGAGGTTGTTCATTCTCCATTTCAATCTGATAGATGGTTGTTCTTGGGATGACGATATAATCTCCTTTTTTAAAATTTAATGCACCGAACTGAGAGTGTAAAACCCCTACTCCTTCATAAACATATATCATTTCATCGCCATCAGCATTTTTAAAAGAATAAGGCATGCTAAAACTCTTAGGGTAACATAATGATATACAACATGTAGAATTAAACATTAGTGGTACTCTTGCCGAAAGAAAATCACTCCCTTTACTTTGGAATTTTGATGTCATCAAATGAGTCATTTTTAGACCGTATTTCTCAAGTTTCTTAAAACCATAAGGTTGTGACTCTCCAATACGTTTTACTTTTGTTGGTGAATTCTTATGATAGATGTTAGAATAAATACCAGAAAACCCCAATGAACTCACCAATTCTTCATGAAAGAGTTCTCCTTTAGGATCACGGAATTGTGTATGACGCTTAGGGGGAATATTCCCTAATCGATAATAGTAAGTCATGATTGTGTTTATATGTGTGTTTAAAAAATGGTGTTATTACAATCAATATATTGATTATTTTTTAATTAAGTACTAAGCCCAAAATAAATCAGATAAATTCTTAATTATTTTCAGTGAGTTCAATCCAAAAAAATGCATGAATAGTAGCTATTGACTATAATTTCGAAAGCCAAAATCATAAAAAAAGGAATTCACATAACACGTATGTGAATTCCTTTTTTATCAGTCTAAAATCGTATCGTTAAGAAATATCTTTTCTCTTAGCTGTATGAATAAATAATACATCTCCGATATCATCGTAACCGTAAAAAACTTGTTCGTTAATTTTCTTAGCTGCTTCTAAACGGATTCCGATAATCGTTAAATCTGCATCACGAGATTCTTGATTGATCATTGTTTTCATATCTGTATTATCCGCTCGAGTAAGCAATCGAACATTATTTTTTGAGATAGGTAATCTACCTGTCTTGATTAAATCTAGAATTTGATTTCGTCTATCTTCTAACTCCGGTTCTGGGAAACAAGCCAATAAAGTAATTTTCGCTTTTTTCCACTCTGGGTGACCGATAATAATGAAGCCTAGCAAGATCATCAGATTGGCATTTTCTAAATCCTTAGGAGTTAGCCAAATATGTATTTCCGTTTTGACTCCAAAGTTTCTTTCATCAGAACCTAAAACACATATATCATTACCAGTAACAGACATTAATTTAAAATTATCTATCAGTTGTTTTAACCCATTATCTGGATCCTTTTTGGCAAATTCAAACATCAGCATGTTATTTTCTTTACCTGCAACAGAAGGTAATTGTATCACCTGTGCAATTACTGATGTCATCGATGGACTAATCATCGTGTCTAAATAGACTTTACTTTTGCTTGCTTCAGAAATCTTAATCAAACGCATTAAATCTTTTTCTGCATTCTTATTCGTTTCTTTTGATAAGTACCCATCTATTAAGTGAATGTAAGTAGCGAAACCATATTTGTGTGCAATCCATCTTACTAAATTAAAAGCTGAAAAACGTTTGAATGTATTTCTACTTACACAAACAACTGCCGGTCTCCAGTGATCTTCCACATCATTTTTCTCTGTTTTTTGTAGAAAAATTTGGAATTGCCTACTTAACTGAAATAGTACACCTTGGAAAATTGCTTTTAATCCCTCTTTATTTGGTGTAAACTGACGCACCATTTGATACAATAACGCCATGAATATTAATGCGATAAATGTATAAGTTGCCGATATCTTAAACATTAAATACCCACACATTAAAGCACCTACTAAAGATATAATTGGTCTTGATTTAAATACAGGTCTATAAGCTGGATCAGAAGCAAAATGTTCTAAGAAACTAATTAAACAGATCGCACCATAAGTCACCATAAAAAACATGGTAATAATTTGAGCTACCACATCAATATCTCCAATTAAAACAAATATCAAAGTAATCACAGAGGTGATTAAAGAAGAATTAATTGGTTCATTTGATCCTTTTTTAATTTTTGACAACCAATTATTTACAGCACCATTGGGTAGTACTTTATCTTCAGCTATGGCTTGTAATGTTCTCGGTGCCACTAGAATTGATCCAATTGCAGACGATAATGCCGCTGCTGCTAATCCTATCGGAATTAGTGGTCCCCAAAATGATATATCCGTCATTATCAATGGATCTCCTGCTAAGTCCTCTAAAGATGCTGAGATGGATAATTTGTAGGCTACTAATAAATAAATAACCATTCCAAATATCCCTGCCAACATAGTACCTATCGGTATAGATTTCTCTGGTGATTTTAAATCACCTGATAAACCTACCCCGGCCGCAATACCCGTAAATGCAGGGAAACATATTGCTAATACTTTAAAGAAATTATCGCCATCTGCTATATGCCCACTCCAGTTGATCACCTCAAGTGATTCAGAAAAATCTGTTTTACCTATAAAAAAGGATACTAATGAAATGAATAAAATAGCCACTACTATATACAAAGTTTTCATACCAAGTTCGGCACCTTTGTACATCACTAAGCTTATTAATCCAATAGACATTGGTATTGTAATCCATCTTAAATTTAGATTGACGATACCATATTGTTCTAGCAGTGGAAACAAAGGACGAAATGCTTCTGCAAAAGCAATGATATAAAAAGCAGTACTTATAGCTTGAGATAGATACAATGAAATACCTATTGAACCTCCAATTGTTATTCCAAATGACCTTGAAATAATATAATAGACACCCCCTCCTTGTACTTTTTGATTAGTAGCAATTTCAGAAATTGCCATTGCAGTTGGTATTGTTACCAAATGCCCAACCAAAACCATTGAAAGTGTAGAGAGTAAGCCAAGGTTAGCTACAGCGTAACCAAATCTTAAGAATAAGATCGCACCAAGTATGGTACTAATTGATGTAAAAAATACAGGAGCCGTTCCAAAGCCCTGCTGATTACTTTTATCTAAATTTAATCCCATAAATAGGTATATAGTTCGTTAATCAATGGTCAAATTAAGAATAGATATGGAAAAAAAATATTTTGACGTACTTAATTTATCAAATGATAATAATTCTATAAAACCATTATTATAATTTAATAATTATCTAAGACGACCTAAATGTAAATTGATACAATAAATATTAATCGGTAATTAATTGGTTGTTAGTAGCAATAGCATTAATTAAATTGCACCAATTTTTTGGGAGATACTCCATCATAATGAATTTATTACATCTTATCTAAATGAACGAATCAAATAATTCTGTTAAAAAAAACCCTATTGATAAATTTTTAAGCTTTATCGAAAAAGTAGGTAACGCATTACCTCACCCTGCGACACTATTTGCAGGTTTTGCTTTTGCTGTTATTATTTTATCATGGATATTTTCTCTTATCGGTCTAAGTGTTAAACACCCCGGCAAAGACGAAATGATTACTGTCGTGAACCTACTTTCACAAGATGGCATGTATTTAATCCTTACCAAATTGGTGAAAAACTTCACTGATTTCGCACCATTAGGTGTAGTTTTAGTTGCAATGCTAGGTATTGGTATTGCTGAAGGTTCTGGATTAATTGGTACACTTATTAGAATTCTAGTATTAAAATCGCCTAAAAAGATCATCACTTTTGTCGTGGTTTTTGCCGGTGTTTTATCAAATACAGCTAGTGAGGTTGGTTATGTATTACTAGTTCCTTTATCAGCTGTGATATTTCTAGCTTTTGGTAAGCATCCTATCGCAGGTTTAGCGGCTGCTTTTGCAGGTGTCTCTGGTGGTTATTCTGCAAATTTACTTTTGGGAACAATCGACCCACTTTTACAAGGAATCTCCCAAGAAGCTGCTCAAATTATTGATGGCGGTTATCAAATCAATGCTGCTTGTAATTATTATTTCATGTTTGTGTCTACCTTCTTTATTGGTATTGCAGGCACCTTTGTCACAGAAAAAATTGTCATCCCAAGATTAGGAGAATATAAAGGAGATGAAGTTGCAGAAAAAATGCATGATCTTACCAAAGAAGAAAGAAAAGGATTAATATATGCTGGAATTGCCGCTCTGATCTTATTTACCATCATCATGGTGGGTATTATTCCTGAATCTGGATTTCTAAGAAAATCATCCGACCCTACTAATATTTTCAGTTCTGCGTTAATGAAAGGTATTGTTTCATGGATTTTTATTATTGCAGCTGTTTGTGGTATTGCTTACGGAAAAGGTTCGGGTACATTTAAATCTGATGCTGATATCATGAAAGGCATGGGTGAGTCTATGAAAACAATGAGTTCATATATTGTTCTTGTTTTCTTTGCTGCTCAATTTGTAGCCTATTTTAAATGGACAAATATCGGTTTAATATCGGCTATTAAAGGTGCTGAGTTTTTAGAGGCTTTAGGATTACATGAAATTCCATTGCTTATCTGCTTTATTTTATTAGCTGCACTTATTAATCTTGTAATGGGTAGTGCTTCAGCAAAATGGACATTAATGGCTCCTGTTTTTATCCCAATGTTTATGTTATTAGGGATTTCTCCTGAATTAACACAAGTTGCTTATAGAATTGGAGATAGTGTTACTAACATTATTTCACCTATGATGTCTTATTTTGCGTTAATTGTTGCATTCATCCAACGTTATGATAAGAAAGCTGGTATAGGTACTGTTATCGCTACCATGTTACCATATTCTATTGCTTTTCTTATTGTTTGGGTCGTTTTAATGGCAATATGGTTAATCTTTGATTTCCCAATAGGTCCAAATTCACCCCTAAAGTACATTCCTTAAAGCATGTTAATATATTAATATTGCAATATTATTTATAAATATTTTATTACATTTGTCTCAGCAATCATTCAAGATTGCTATGAGAAATAGTTAGTTTTTGGGTTGCAAAAAGGTTTCGTTTTACGGGACCTTTTTGTTCTTTTATAGCAATTCTAAAAATTCACCTCTCCAACAACATTCCTCACAATAATTGTTTAAACAATATTTAAGATAATAAACTTGAATTTCTGAATTCAATTTTCAATCTTTCGACACTTTTTAAACTTTCATTTAATTTCATAAAACATTAATACACTATGTTGAAAAGATCAACTCTTTCACTAATCATTACACTATTACTAGGTGTAACGAGTGCCTTTGCACAACAACTTCCAGTTCCATCTCCTGCTGCTGAAGTAAAACAAACTGTAGGCGTTTCTGAAATCTCAGTTAACTACTCTGCTCCTGCAGTAAAAGGAAGAAAAGTATTTGGAGAATTAGAAAAATTTGGAACTACTTGGAGAGCAGGTGCTAACGGACCAACTGCTATCACTTTCTCTACTGATGTTAAAATTAGTGGTAAAGAAGTAAAAGCAGGCACTTACAATATCTTCTTATCTTTAGAAGAAAATGCTGAGTGGACTTTCCACTTCAACGGTGCAAATAAAAGTATTTTCGCTTATAATAAAGAAGGAAAACAAGATATTGCAGGTATTGAAGCAGACGATGTTGCTTCTTTCAAAACAAAGCCTGAAGCTGCTCCATTTAAAGAGAGATTAACTTACTTGATCGAAGCTGTAAAGCAAGATGAAGCAAAAGTTACTTTATGGTGGGACAAGACAATGGTAAGCTTCACTGTTGGTGTTCCTACAGATAAATTAGCTGAAGAAAATATTGCTGCAAGTACTAAAAACATTTGGAGAACTTACCAAAACTCAGCTAACTTCTATGCTTCATCTAATCCTGAAAAAGCATTAGAATTAATTGAAAACTCAATCAGCGTACGTCCTAATTATTTCTGGAATAACTGGGTAAAAGCTCAAATTCTTGCAAAACAAGAAAAGTATGATGATGCTTTAACAGCTGCTTTTGCTGCCCGTAATTTTGGTGAGGCAAAACCTGATGGTGCTTACAACTACTTTAAAGGTCAATTAAACAAAGACATAGAAGCTTGGTTACCTAATGCTTCTAAGAAATGGAAAAAATCTCATAAAGACGAGATTTAATCTTTAAACATATCTTATGAGGTTGTCTTACAAATCATGTTAATTATAATATGATTAATTTATGAGACAACCTCATTTTTCATTCAAACCTACCACTTACTAACCTCAATAATGAGATTAACCGCCACTTTATTCCTTATTCTTTTAAATGCTATATGTTTTGGCCAAACACCTAAGACATCCCAGCAAGAAAACGTATCTAATATTCTTCAGGAAATAAATCATTTAAACACATTAGGTGCTGTAATGTATTTTGCGGCACATCCTGATGATGAAAACCAAAGAGTAATTGCCTTCTTCGCAAGAGCAAAAGGCTATGAAACTGCTTATACTTCTTTAACTAGAGGTGATGGAGGACAAAATTTGATTGGTACTGAAATTAGAGAAGAATTAGGCATTTTACGCTCTCAAGAATTAATTGAAGCCCGTAAAGTGGATGGCGGACAACAAATGTTTAGCCGAGCTAACGATTTTGGCTATTCTAAAAACCCTCAAGAAACTCTTTCGGTTTGGGATAAAGATCAAGTACTAGCAGATGCTGTTTGGAATATCCGTCGATTTAGACCTGATATTATTATCACTCGTTTTTCACCTAATCGTGGTGGAAGAACTCATGGACATCATACTACTTCTGCAATTATCGCATTAGAAGCGTATAAAATTGCAGGCGATTCTACTAAATACCCGGAGCAATTAAAATATGTATCTCCTTGGCAACCCAAAAGAATTATGTGGAACACCAACTCATGGTTTTTCCGAGGTAAAGGAGAATCTTTTGATGCCTCTCAATTTGTAAGCTTAGAAACAGGTGATTACATCCCTGTATTAGGTAAAAATGTAGGAGAAATTGCCATGGCTGCTCGTTCAAAACACAGATGTCAGGGTTTTGGAGCTGCTTTACAAAGAGGTGAAAATAAAGAATATTTCGAACTACTTGATGGTGCACAAATGAGTACCTCACCAATGGAAGGTGTGGATACCTCTTGGAAAAGAGTGGACAATGCATCTAAAGTTGAAAGCCTAATCAAGGAATTACAAGACAACTTTACTCCTTCTAATCCTTCCGCTTCTATCAATCAATTAATAAAAATCAAAAAAGAACTACAACTACTCGATCAAAACGATTATTGGGTCATCAAGAAATCTAAAAAAATTGATCAACTAATTTTACAGTGTAGCGGTATTTTCTTTGAAGCATTAGTTACAGACGCTCAAGTAGCACAAGGCGATAGTCTTAAAATAGAATTAAGAACTATCAATAGATCAAAACAAGACATCAAATTAACTCATGTCAAAGTTGGACAGTTAAAAGAGGAAGCTTTATCTACTGATTTAACTTACAATAAAAATATCAAAACCAATATCAAGGTGTCTATTCCTTCTGATTATCCTGTATCACAACCTTATTGGTTAGCTCAAAAAGCATCAAAAGGTATGTACAGGGTGGATAATCAAAAAATGATCGGTCAACCAGAAAATAATTATGCTATTCCTGTTGAAGCTGAACTATTGATTGGAGGAATCAAGATCAAACAAACATTAAATATTTGGCAGAAAAAAATAAACCCTGCTTTAGGTGAAGTTTATATTCCATTAGGAATCGTCCCTCCTGCTACTATTGATATTGATCAGAATACATTAATCTTTGGAGATCAAGCTACTAAAAAAGTGAAAGTCAGTTTTACTGCCAAAACAGATCAAGTAAAAGGAAAGGTCAATTATAATCTTCCTAAAGGATGGAAAATTGAAACAAAGGCATCTTTAGAAGTTGACTTAGAAAAAAGAGGTGATAAAACTGAAATCGAATTTATAGTCACTCCTTCCAAAAAAGAAGGTGATGAAATTTTCAATATTTACCTAACGACTGATAAAGAGCAGAAAATAGACAAAGGGTTAAATATTATTGATTACGAACACATTAGCAGACAATATTATTTTGTTGATGCAAATATCAAATTAATCAGATTAAATATTGATAGAGGTAATGTGCAATCTGTTGCTTATGTAATGGGTGCTGGCGATGTAGTACCTCAAGCTCTTATTACTGCAGGTTATCAGGTAAATATTTTAGATCATGATCATATCACTAAAGATCACCTGAAAAACTACGATGCGGTGGTGATTGGAATTAGGGCGTATAATGTTTTAGAAAACATGAGATATCTACAGCCTATTCTAATGGATTATGTATATGATGGTGGAAGTGTTATTGTACAATACAATACTTCTCATCGATTAAAAACAAAACAAATTGGTCCATATAAAGAATTAAAGCTTTCAAGAGATAGAATCACTGTTGAAGAAAGTAAAGTTGAAATTCTGGCTAAAAAACATCCTTTGATGGTGTATCCTAACAAAATTAATCAAAATGATTTTGATGGATGGGTACAAGAAAGAGGTTTGTATTTCCCTAATGAATGGGGAGAAGAATACACACCAATTCTGAGAATGCAAGATCCAAATGAAGATCCTGTTGATGGTGCTTTACTTGTCGCTGATTATGGTCAGGGGGCATTTATTTACAGTGGAATTTCTTGGTTTAGAGAATTACCAGCAGGTGTTTCTGGAGCCTATAGAATCTTTGCTAATATGTTAAACTATAAACCTCATCCGAAAAAAGGAAAATAATTATGGAAGATGAAAAAAAACCTCCTGTTGGTAAAAGTTGGAAGCAATTGTACATTGTAGTCATTGCTGAATTAATTGGCTTAATTACCTTATTTTCTTGGTTTTCTAACGCATTTAACTAAACTATTGTGAGTTATATAGATTGGATCGTACTTACGGGTACTTTAGCTTTTATTGTTATCTACGGCATTTGGAAAACACGTGCTCAAAAAGACATGAATAGCTATCTTCTTGGAAACAAAGAAGCAAAATGGTTTACAGTAGCCTTATCAATTATGGCTACACAGGCAAGTGCAATTACTTTTTTATCTGCTCCAGGACAAGCATTTGTTGATGGGATGCGTTTTGTTCAGTTTTACTTTGGTTTACCTTTAGCCATGGTGGTGCTCTCTATAGTTGTCGTCCCCATTTATCATAAAATGAATGTCTATACGGCATATGAGTATTTAGAGAAAAGGTTTGACCTTAAAACAAGAACACTCGCTGCAATTCTCTTCTTAACACAAAGAGGTTTAGCTGCAGGTTTTACCATCTTCGCTCCTTCCCTAATTTTATCTTCCTTAATGGGTTGGAACATCAATTATACAAATATTGGTATTGGTGTGATTGTAACCGCATATACTGTTATTGGTGGTACAAAAGCAGTAAACCAAACACAAAAGCTACAAATGGCAGTAATATTTATAGGCATGCTGTTAGCTGGTATTCTTGTAGTGGTCATGATGCCGGATTCCATCTCATTTAATAATGCTTTGCATATTGCTGGAGCATCAGGAAAATTAAATGCAATTGACTTTAAATTTGATCCCACTTCAAAATACAATGTATGGTCTGGTTTAATTGGAGGCTTCTTTTTAGCCATGTCATACTTTGGCACTGATCAATCACAAGTACAACGTTATTTAAGTGGAGCATCAATTGCACAAAGTAGATTGGCACTTCTGTTTAATGGTATGATCAAAATTCCAATGCAGTTTTTGATCTTATTCATTGGTGCAATGGTCTATGTTTTCTATCTATTCCAAACCTCTCCTGTTCTATTTAATAAAGTAGCTTTAGAGGATGCTAAAAATAAAGTAGAGAACTTTTCAAAATACGAATCAGATTATCAACAGGTTCAAAAAGAAAGACAAAAAGCAGCTATTGCTTACGCTGATGCTTTGAATAACGGTAATGATGGACTAATCAATTCAACTAAAAATCAATTGATCAATAGTAACGAATTAGTCGAAAGTCAAAAAGCTGAAATCATTTCCAAAATTGCTGCAACTGATGAAAGTATCGATACTAAAGATACCAATTACATTTTCCTAAGCTTTGTCATTAATTATTTACCTGCAGGGTTAATTGGTTTACTCATAGCAGTGATCTTATCGGCAAGTATGTCTTCTACTTCTTCTGAAATTAATGCTTTGGCTTCTACTTCTATCATTGACATTTATAAAAGGATGATAAAACCAGAGGCCGATGAAAAGCATTACTTAAAAGTATCTAAATTAGTAAGTATTGGCTGGGGTATTTACGCCATTCTGTTTGCCACTTTTGCGAATCAATTAGGATCATTAATTGAAGCGGTAAATATTTTGGGTTCTCTAGTATATGGTGTAATTCTTGGAGTTTTTATGATTGCTTTCTTTTTCAAAAAAATTGGATCAAATGCCACTTTCATTGGCGGATTAATTTCTGAAGGAATCATCATTTATCTATTTAAATTCACAGAAGTGCCCTATTTATGGTTCAATGTGATTGGTTGTCTATCAGTGATTATCATCGCTTACATCATTCAATTAATTCAACCTCAAAAAAAATTAGAAAAATTGGATTAATTTAAAAGGTAATTTAAGTTATTTTACAAGCTTACAATTATTTGAATTTTTGGTCATATAATTTCTGAAAGACATTATTATAAGCCATAAAATTTGATAACTTTGTAAGCTTGTAAATTTATATTTAAAAATTATCAAAAAATGGCCACTGCTTTAAAAAGTCTTAGTGAATATTCTAAGAAGAAAAATATAGACATCTCTAATAAAAAATTTGCTATTGTAGTTTCTGAATACAATCCAAAGATTACAGATTCGTTACATGGTGCAGTAGTAGAAACTCTTCTTAAAGAAGGTGCTTCTGAAAGAAATATTTATAGAGAAGATGTTCCTGGTGCATTTGAATTAACTTTTGGAGCTCAATTAATGGCTCAAATCGAAGAAGTTGATGCTGTTATTTGTTTAGGTTGTGTGATTCAAGGAGAAACAAAACACTTTGATTTTATTTGTGATGCTGTTGCACATGGTGTAACTAATGTATCTTTAAAATACAATAAGCCTGTTGTATTTGGTCTTTTAACACCAAATACAGAACAACAAGCTTTTGACCGTGCTGGTGGTAAGCATGGAAACAAAGGAGTTGAGGCTGCAGTTGCGGCCATTAAAATGTTAGGTTTCAATCAATAAAAAAATATAATAGTGAGGGGTTTCCCTCACTTTTTTTGTTCTGTACTTATGTGGAAAAAAATTGCAAGTTTTATACTTGGTAACCGTATTCCAATTTTAGTAGTCATTGCATTGACTACAGTATTTATGGGGTATCAAGCCAAAGATGTAAAGTGGTCTTATCAATACATCAGAATTATACCTGATGACGATCCTGATATGATTGCTTTTAACGATTTTCAAGAGAAGTTCGGTGAAGATGCTTCTTCTTTTGTCATCGGTGTGAAAGACCCCAAATTATTTCAGTTAGAAAATTTCAATAAGTTTATTGATTTATGTGAGGAGATTAGAGAGTTGGAAGGTATCACAAATGTACTTTCTATCGCTGATGTTCCTAACTTGATTGCCAACAGGCAAGATCAAAAATTTGAAATTGAGCAATTTTTCAAAAAGAAACCTACGTCGCAAGCAGAATTAGATAGTATCCTATCTAAAGTGAAAGAGATTAAAGCCTATGAAAATAGATTAATCTCTAAAGGAGGCGCTACAGCTATGGTCATTAATATGGACCCAGTAGTATTGAACTCCAAAAACAGAACTGCTGTAATGATGAAGTTGGAAGAAAAAGCGGAAGTTTTTTCAAAAGAAGCTGATATCCAACTGTACTATGCAGGTATGCCATATGTTCGTTCTATTATGGCTAGTAAAGTAAAGAGTGAAACAATGATCTTTTTGGGCATATCAATTGGTGTAGTAGCCTTGGTATTGTTCCTTTTCTTTAGATCTTTTTCTCCTGTATTCTACCCTCTTTTAGTAATTGTAATTGTGATTGTATGGATTATGGGTACCCTATCCTTATTCAATTATGAAATTACTATTCTTACTGGTTTACTTCCGCCTGTTCTGGTGGTAATAGGTATTCCGAACTGTATATATCTACTCAATAAATACCATCAGGCTTATGCCAATGGATTATCAAAAGTAGATGCTCTTGGACTTATTATTAAAAAAATAGGTGTAGTTACTTTAATTACAAATACAACTACAGCTATTGGATTTATGGTATTGATTACAACAGGTATTAAAGCCATGATGGAATTCGGTATTGTAGCAGGAATTAACATTGCTGTCACTTTTATCATTTCTATTACCTTTATTCCAATTGTATTTTCTTATTTACCTGCCCCAGATGTAAGACACTTAAAACATCTAGAATTTAAGCCAACTAATTGGTTAATCCATCAGTTAGAAATTCTAGTTTTACATTATAGAAAAGTAGTTTATTTCTTTACTGCTGCAATGATAGCTTTGTCTATCTATGGCTCGTATAAAGTAACTGCTGAGTCTTATATGGTAGATGATCTTCCTGAAGATTACCATGTAAAACAAGATTTAAAGTTTTTTGAAAGTGAGTTCAGTGGTGTAATGCCTTTAGAAATCCTTATTGATACCCAACGTAAAAAAGGGTATATGAAAAAAGGATATTTAGAGAAAATAGATGAGATGCAAGAATTCATCGGATCATTAGATGAAGTGTCTCCTCCTATTTCTATGACTACATTCTTGAAAGCCGCAAATCAATCTTTCCATGGTGGAGACTCTGCGTATTTCAAAATTCCATCTAGAAGTGAAATGACTTACATTATGAAGTATGCTAGAAATAGTACTGATAGTGAAACGTCAAAAATGGCCAATGCCATGATGGATTCTACCGGAAGATACATTCGTTTAACCACATCTATGGCTGATGTTGGATCATTAAAAATGGATGAATTGGTGGATAATGTGATTCGTCCTAAATTAAAAGAAATCCAAGGAAAAACGGATATAGAAGCAACGGTTACAGGTTCGACACTCATTTTTATCAAAGGAAATGATTTCTTGATTAAGAACTTGAAACAAAGTATGGTAATTGCCTTTATACTAATTGCAATTATCATGGGTACATTATTTGGCAACCTTAGAATTATCGTTATTTCGTTAATTCCGAATATGATTCCTTTATTGTTTACATTGGGAATGATGGGATTCTTGGGAATTCCACTTAAACCAAGTACTGCCATTGTATTCTCTATTGCCTTTGGTATTTCTGTAGATGATTCGATTCACTTCTTAGCAAAATATCGACAAGAGATCATCTTGCATAACTATGATATGAAACGTGCCATTATCATGGCGCTGAGAGAAACAGGAGCATCGATGCTTTATACATCAATTGTATTGTTCTGTGGTTTTGCCATATTTATGGGATCTACTTTTGGAGCAACTCAAGCGTTAGGTTTACTTACCTCTGTCACATTAATTGTTGCCATGAGTACTAACCTTACATTATTGCCTTGTTTATTATATACATTTGATGTCAACAAAGATGCAATGCAACCTGTAATTGAAGGTACAGATGCATTCTACTTTGAAGATGAAGATGAAGAAATTGATTTACATAGAATCAATGTCAATAAAAAGTAATTGATAAATTACTCCATTAAAAAACTCCTGAGAAGTGATTATTTCTCAGGAGTTTTTTTTATTTCTATACTGCATTTATAAGTTCATGATCTAAATTAGATCTAATATTTAGTCAAAATTGGATGATTGAAACTGTTTGTTTTTGACACAAAAAAACACCTCACAAATTTTTATTTCATGAGGTGTTTATTAGACTTATCAAATCTAAGATTTTATTCTAAAAAGTGACGTTCTGCTTGATCTTCAGTCATTTCAAGATCATGAAATACTTGTTGAACATCATCGTCATCTTCTAGTCTATCGATTAATTTCATGACCAAATCAAAAGTATCATTATCTACTTCTTTAGTGGTATGAGGTATACGTTGAAGATTCGCACTTGACACTTCAATATTCAGTTCTTCTAACTTTTTATTGACTGTACCAAAATCCTCCATTGCAGATAATACTTGAACTAAGTTATCCTCAAATTCAATTTCATCTGCTCCAGCATCAATAAGTTCTAACTCTAGGTCTTCTTTATCCCACTCTTCAGAGATTTCAAAAGTAAACACTCCTTTTCTATCAAAAAGGAATTCAAGAGAACCGTTCTTTGCTAAAGAACCTTCAAGTTTTGCAAAATAACTCTTTACATTCTGTACTGTACGTCTTGTATTATCCGTACTACATTCTACATAAATAGCGATACCACCTTTAGAATAGCCCTCGTAAGTTAACTCCTCAAAAGTAATATCATCATTACCTTGAGTTTTCTTTATGGCTCTTTCTATAGTGTCTTTAGGCATATTAGAACCTTTGGCATTTTGTATTGCAAGACGCAACCTTGGGTTCATTTCTGGGTCAGCACCGCCTTCTTTAGCCGCTACTGTTATTTCCCTACCTAACTTTGTAAATAACTTATTTCGCTTTTTATCTTGAGCTCCTTTTCTATGTTTTATATTGGCCCATTTACTATGTCCTGCCATAAATTAGAAATGTTTGAATCCTTGTGCAGAAATAGGAACTACCTGATCACCTACTGTAACCATTCTAGCACCATTTTCAGCTTCATCTATATATCCAATGAAATAAATATTAGGGTTCTTTTCTACTTTTTTGAAATCTTCTTGATCAATAGTAAATAGAAGTTCATAATCTTCTCCGCCGTTCAATCCAGGTGTAACAGATGGAATTTTAAACTCGTGGCAAGCATCAAATGTTCTTTGGTCTACTGGTAGTTTTTGCTCATAGATAGCCGCTCCAACTCCAGATGCCTTACAAAGGTGCATAATCTCTGATGCTACTCCATCAGAAACATCAATCATAGAAGTAGGTACAATACCAATTTCTTTCAAATCATGAATCACATCTGTTCTGGCCTCAGGTCTTAGCTGACGGCCTACGATGTATTCATAATCATCTAATTTAGGTTGCATTTCTGGATTGGCTTCATAAACTTTCTTTTCTCTTAATAATACTTGAAGTCCCATGTAAGCACCACCAATATCACCCGATAAACAAAGAATATCACCTTTCTTAGCTCCCGATCTGTAAACGATTTTATCTTTTGCTACTCTACCAGTAACTGAAACAGAAATTACTAACCCTGCTCGAGAAGAAGTTGTATCTCCTCCTACTAAATCAACATTATAATTTTTACAAGCTGCTTTAATACCTTGATATATCATATCAATAGCCTCTACTGAGAATCTATTAGTAATCGCAATACTAACTGTAACTTGTTCTGGCAATGCATTCATTGCCGCAATATCTGAAACATTAACAGCAATGGCTTTGTAACCTAAATGCTGTAATGGCATAAAACTCAAATCAAAATGTATACCTTCCAATAACATATCGGTAGATACCACCATATAATCCTCTCCACAATCAATAACTGCTGCATCATCACCAATACCTTTGATAGTAGTTGGATGATTAATTTCAACGTCTTTTGATATACGCTCAATAAGACCAAACTCTCCTAGTTGATCTACTTCTGTTCTATTTTTTTCTGACATATTACAAAGGTATAAACCTGAATTGGAATAAGTAATTTTTTCTTGAAATAAGTAGCCGTCATTTACAATTAATGAAGCAGTGCTTTAGCTACCATGAAATAAACACCAAGACCAATAAGGTCATTACATGTAGTGATAAATGGCCCTGAGGCTAAAGCTGGATTTATTCCGAATTTACTTAATACTAAAGGTGTTATTGTCCCCATAAAGGAGGCAATCATAATTACACTGAATAAAGCAAAGGATACCACTAACGCTAATTGATGATTATCGGAAAAGATCATATTGAAACCATATACTAATAAAGCTAAAGTCAAACCATTTAAAATGGCAATTACTAAAACTCTTAAGTAACGATTAAAAGAAGACCCTTGGAAGCCACCACTTGCTAAACTCTGTACGACAATAGTAGAGGATTGAATACCTACATTACCTCCTGTAGCTGTGATTAGAGGAATAAAGAAAGCCATGGCAGGAATTCTACTTAACTCTTCTTCAAATCCTCCTAAGAAATTTGCTCCTAAAAGACCACCAGACATTCCAACAATTAACCAAGGCAATCTTGCCCTTGCCATTGCAATCAAACTATCCGTTTCTTCTACATCTTCGGATAAACCAGACATGGCCTGTTGATCCTTTTCTGCCTGTTCAGTAATTACATCGACAACATCATCAATTGTAATTCTGCCCAATAAACGTCCTTGGACATTAATTACAGGAATAACCTCTAAATCATAGTGCTGCATGATATCAGCCACTTCTTCTTCATCGAGGTAGGAATATATCTTCACAATCTCTGGCTCATACAAATCCGACACTTTAGTGTCATCATTTGCAATAAGAAGTTTCTTCATTGATATTCTTCCTAAAAGGATATCATGATCATCAACCACATAAACAGTGTAAATTTTATCTACATTTTGCCCTTGTCGTCTTACTTCTTCAATACATTGAGAAACGTTCCAATTAATATTGGCCTTCACTAATTCTTTGGCCATTAACCCACCTGCACAATCTTCCTCATAATGTAAAAGATCAATAATATATTGCACCTTTTCATTATTATTCATACTTGCCAATACCTCTTCTCTTACCTTAACAGGCATATCGTTAAGAATATCGGCCGCATCATCAGAGTCAGTATTGTCCATATATTTGGACAACTCTTGTGGAGTAAATAAGGTTAAGAAATTATTTCTTGTATCATCCTCTATCTCAGAAATTACATCAGCACCTACTTCTGGGTGAAGTAATTCTAAAATATATTTACAATCCTCGGCATTAAGCCCCTCCATTACTGTTGATATATCTGCAGAGTGCATACCATCAAATTCATTAATGATATACTCATCTTCATTTTGCTCAACAGCACGAGTTAATTGTTTTAAATATTTATTTGAAAATTCAAATGACATATATTCCTTCTTCTGTTATCGATCGAAATAGATTTTCTCTATTCAATCTTTAATTAGCCACCTATTATTTCATGTAGGCGACCAAAAAACTCATCCCACAATTCTTTCAACTCATCAATATCATCCATATCCGAAAAGTCTGTTACAGTGATAAAAGATGATTGTGCTAATTCACTAAATTCAAATTTAAAATCTAAATAAGAAGCTTTTTCTTCTTCATCACTTTTAAATACAAACTTAATATGCTGATTTTGTCTTCTAACCGCTATTTTTCCCACTTTATGGTCATTCCCCCAATCAAAAGTAATCGTCTTTTGTTCAGCGTCTTCAATAACTTTATCAGCAAACCAATCTTTCAATAAATTAGGCATGATAAAATAAGGGTATAGCTTATGTAATGGTACCCTAAACTCATATTCTGCTTGATATTTGAATTTTGCCATAACTCGATATTAGGTATATATTAGATGATATTTTTATGGTTTACAATTATCCTAAAAATGTCATTAAGTAACAACCCTAAAACAGATAATAAAGAATAATTTTCAAACACTTCTCCTTTTTATGAAAGGAAAAATAGATTCATCTTCATTTTATGCTGGTTTAAATAGATTTATATCAAAACATACTAATTTTGTATTTCAAAGTGCACTTTTATTTACTTCAAGATTAATGACTTATAAAGCTCTTTACAATAATTTAAAAATTTAAGGTTTTTGAATGTTGCTTTTTTAGAATAATCACCCCATATTTGCACACCGAAATGGCGAGGTAGCTCAGTTGGTTAGAGCGTCGGATTCATAACCCGGAGGTCACGAGTTCAACTCTCGTTCTCGCTACAATGACTTAAATAAGTGCATTTGTCCGCACTACTTGGCGTGGTAGCGCAGTTGGTTAGAGCGTCGGATTCATAACCCGGAGGGCACGAGTTCAACTCTCGTTCTCGCTACGATGACATCAATAAGTGCATTTGTCCGCACTACTTGGCGTGGTAGCGCAGTTGGTTAGAGCGTCGGATTCATAACCCGGAGGGCACGAGTTCAACTCTCGTTCTCGCTACGATGACATCAATAAGTGCATTTGTCCGCACTACTTGGCGTGGTAGCGCAGTTGGTTAGAGCGTCGGATTCATAACCCGGAGGGCACGAGTTCAACTCTCGTTCTCGCTACGATGACTTAAATAAGTGCATTTGTCCGCACGACTCGGCGAGGTAGCTCAGTTGGTTAGAGCGTCGGATTCATAACCCGGAGGTCACGAGTTCAACTCTCGTTCTCGCTACAATAATTAGGTTGTCTTTTCATTAAGACAACCTTTTTTTATTTATAATAGTTAAGGTAATGACAAAAAAAGGCCTGCTACATCTATCAATGTAACAGGCCTTTTTATTTTTTATACTCAATTCTTATTGAATCATCATATCAGAAATAATCATTGTTGCTTCCTTAATGTAAGCATCTTTTTGGATGATTTCAGCCCATTTGCTTTCTGATTTTTGAATTACAGAATCAGGTTTCGAAGATGGGTAATGATCTTTCATTACTTTTACATCAAATTCTTCATGAACAGATTCAGCTTCTCTAAGCTTCTTAGACTCTTCGTCTAATTTCTTTTGCTCAGCTTTAAACTCCTCTAAATTTAATGTAAAGAATTTCTTTTCTTCTTGACGTTTCAGACGTTTCGCATTGGCTTCGATGATTTGGAAAACTTTATCTTTTTCCACACGAACTTCTGATTTAGCCTTAAGATCTGCTATTGGTAATTGCTCAGCCCACATATTGTATTTTGCCTTTTCAATGCTATCATGAGGAAGAACAAAAGGAAGATCCTCTTCTCCTACTTTTAAATAACCATAAGTATCAGGCAATAATAAGTCTGGAGTTACACCATCTACTTGAGTGGCTTCACCATTAATTCTATAGAATTTTTGGATCGTTAATTTTAAAGAACCTAATGGTTTTAAATCTTCCGATCTAGTCATTCTATCTAAATCAATAAATCTTTGAACGGTACCTTTACCAAAAGATCTAGAACCTAAAATAACAGCTCTACCATGATCTTGTAAGGCAGCTGAAACAATTTCTGATGCCGAAGCGGACATTCTATTGATCATTACTACTAATGGACCATCATATAGAATATTATTGTCCTCAGGTTTTAAAGTTTTTTGGCCAGCTCCTTTTGATTTCACTTGTACTACAGGTGATTTACCAACAAAATGACCTACAATTTGAACAGCATCCCCTAAAGAACCACCACCATTATTTCTTAAATCGAAAACGATACCATCAACATTTTGATTTTTTAATTTGATGATCTCTTGCTTAATATCGTTTCCACAGTTTCTACCATTTCTATCATTGAAATCAACATAGAAGCTTGGTAAGTCAATTAAACCAATCTTTTTGCCAGAATTTTCATCAACAATAATTGCTGATTTTGCATAAGATTCTTCGATGACAACCACATCACGAATAATTGGAACAACAGTAATTCTACCATCTGGCTTTCTTACTGTTAATCTAACTTCCGTTCCTTTTGGTCCTTTGATTAACTTAATAGCATTTTTTAAAGACATAGAGCTGATATCAACAGGCTCTTCTTCAGCTTGAGCAACTTTAAGGATGATATCATTTGCTTCTAAATCGCCTTGTTTCCAAGAAGCTGATCCAGTAATAATATTCACTACTTTCACTTCTCCTCCTGTTTGTTGAAGACGTGCTCCAATTCCTTCAAAATGACCTGAGATTTCGGTATCAAATTGTTCTTTCTTTTCTGGCGCAAAATATTCTGTATGTGGGCCATAAATAGAAATCATTGAATTTAGGTAATTAGCATAATGATCTTCTTCATCTTGCTTTTCCATGTAATCAAATACATCTCTATAGTTAGAAAGAACTTTTTCTCTTACATCAGCTTCAATTTCGTCGTAAGAAGTTGCCTTGTACTCTTCTCCTTTTTCCTCTGCATCTTTCTTTTTACTTTCTTCCGCTTTTAGCTTAGAGTTCATTCTTAAAAGAGCAGCATATTTTAATGTTTTTCTCCAACGAGTATAACGTTCTTTCTCATTTTTTGGAAACTTCATTTCATCAGCATCAAACTGAATAGTTTCTTTTTTGTTAAAATCGAAAGGTTTGGCAAGAATCTCTTCAGTAATCTTTTTTACTTCTTCTCTTCTTTCATCAAAAACTTTTACAGATAACTCATAAAGATCTGTTTCTCCGCTATTGATTACCTCATCATCTAGTTTATCCTCAGATTTTGCAAACTTTTTTATATCAGAGTTTAAAAAATACCTTTTATTAGGATCTAATATCTTTAAGTATTGTTGAAAAGCATTTTTACTAAAAGTATCGTCTATCTCTATAGAATTATAGTGTATTCTTTCTAAAGCTGTAAAAATCAGACTTCTCTTAATGATATTCTTATTGCTATTTTCGGGTGCATCAATTCTAGCTAAAATTGAAAATCCAAATAACCCCAACCCTACAAGTAGCACAGGTAAGAAAAGTGCCTTTTTTCTTTTTGACATATATAATTAATTTAATCTATGATATACTAATATATAGAGAAATATTGAATTACGAATTAATCCACTTGTTTTTTATACTTTTTCAATATTTCTAAGAAGCTTTTTGAGTCTCTATAACCCATAAAAACTTTTTCTTTACCATCTGGATGTAATACAATGATAGCTGGATAACTATTGATCTCATGCTTTTTCATGTATTCATCATAGGTATAATCTTTTCCTTTAAATGAAAATGAACCTTCTTTTTCAGGATTTAATTTTACAGCATGGTAATGCTCGTTTACATACTCAACAACTTCATCATGTTGAAATGTTTTTTTATCTAAAACTTTACACCAACCGCACCAATCTGTATAAACATCTACAAAAATTGGCTTATCATCTTTATCAGATTGATCTATAGCTGTATTAATATTTTTCCATTCGATAATTTCTTTGGCAGTAAAACTAAATGAAAAAAGAGTTATGATGAATAGGGATAATAAATATTTCATATGATAAGAATAAGTAATGACTTTACTCCATTGATATTAAAATCGAAATGGGTCTTATATCAAAAATAATAAAAAATAGTCACTCTTTAATAGTACGGATAAAATCTTTTTAAGATTCATTTAACCTATTATATCCGTAAAAAAAGAATTATTTGTAGATATAATGAATTACAAAAAGGAATCATTCATGAAATACATTTTATTTTTTAATTTTTTTTCACATGTTTACACTGAAAACAAAAAATTCCAAAAATAAAACCTTAATGAAAATCCAGAAAATCCTATTCATTTGCTTGATTTCAAGTTTCACTTTTGCAACATCAAACCTTTTCGCTCAAGATTCTACAGCAGTTAAACCACAAGGTCCATGGAAGAAAGAAGGTAAAATTGGTGCCAATCTTTCTAATGTAGGTCTAGTGAACTGGGCCGGTGGTGGTACTAGTTCATATTCTTTCGGTGGTACATTTATTTATAAATTATCTAGAGAAACCGATAATGCTATCACAAGAATACATACTGACATGGCTTATGGTATGATCAATCAATCGGAATCTACTTTTCCAATGAAAAAAACCGATGACCAATTAATCATTGGATTCGATTATAGTTATAAATGGAAAAAAAAGTTCTTGTTTACAGCTGCTATAGACTTCAGGTCTCAATTTGATAAAGGTTATGAATACAAAACAGAAGATATTCCTGACCCTTCGGACCCTAGTAAAACTATTAAACAAGAAACGGAGACTCAAATTTCAGCATTTATGGCTCCAGGTTATTTAAATGCTAACATTGGTATTACCTATACTCCTGCTAAATGGATTTATGCTACCTACTCTCCTGTGGCAAATAGAATGACGTTTGTTGCTGATACTGTTTTCTCTGAAAAATACGGTTTAAATGCTGGAGAGAAATTTAGAGATCAAACAGGTATGAATTTTAAACTTGGCATCAAAAAGGAAATCGTTAAAAATGTTGCTTTAACATCTACATATAACATGTTTGCACAATATGATCGTTTAGGCGAATGGGTAGTCAATTGGGACTTACTAATCGATATGAAAGTCAACAATTGGTTATCATGTAATTTTGGAACACAATTAATTTACGATCCAGACGTTCAAGTTAATAAAGACGATAACACAACAGGTCAAGCTATTCAATTTAAACACGCCTTAAATATTGGTATAGTTTATACGCTTCACCAAAAAAAGGATAAAAAAGAGAAGAAAAAATAATTGAATCACTCCTTATGGGATGATTCATATGAAAGATTATATTAAGCTCAATCTAAATCTATTACGACAAAAAAAAACGATTGCATTAACTTGCGATCGTTTTTTTTACTTCAAATGAAGGGTGATTTTCTTCTTTATCTTCAACATTTAAATGATTCATTTTAGGCTCTTCTTTCGGACCTGTCATCATAAACCCCAAAAGACCTAGAGCAAAAAGAATCGGCATTGAGATGAGAATAATGCCAATAATTAATTCCATAATTAGAAAAGTAGTTTAAGTGTATTTGTAAATATAACACTTAAACTACTTATTTACAATTATTGACAATTAGTGTACGAGAATGTTTCGCTATAAGTCTCACGAATCACATCTGTATAATCTTCTTTGTAACTTGATGAAACAGGGTAGTTTTTATCATTTACTTCATAATTAAATTCCATGATGTAATCTTTAGGAATCCAATCAGTATAATCATAATCTTCTCTTTGAGGATTATATTGATACAATCTGAAAAATTCACTGATACTGCTACTAAGTTTACTTGGGTCACCATAAATATCATATGAACCAGCTTCTATTATAGAGATGATATAAAATACCATACCTTGAGTAGGGTTTCTCATTTCATCATTATATCTAAACTCGTTGTAGGCAGCTTCAAAATCACCATCCATATATGCCATTTTAGACACATCACCCATGTCATTATAAGTCATTTTTAAGTAATCTATATCTTCTTTTGGTGAAGAAACATCTTCAGCGTTTACTATATATTCTACTCTATTTTGGGCATCATATTCAAATACTAGTTCAAATGTCGAACCTGTTGTTGAAGATCCTTTTAAAGAATATAATCTACCATCAACATTAACAATTTCTAAAAGCTCTTCTGTTCCCGATGAAACATTTGAAAAAGTTCCGTCTGAATTGTAAGAGAAATCAATTTTGTAAGCTCTAGTTTGACTTTGTCTTACGTAATTCGTATCAAGAACAGTGTATTCTAAATCATATGTATATGACGTTAACTGCGATTCTGTATATTCATAATCTTTATTGATTTCAATATATCTAAAATTAACACTCGCACTATCTAGACTTTGAACATAAGTATAAGAAGACAAACTACAATCTCCAGTAATCGGAGATGTATTGAAGAACTCATTTTCATCTTCTGATTCATCACAAGAGAAAGCTAAGATTGATAAGCTGAAAATTAGGGCATATCTAATGAGTTTGTACATTATATAAGAGTTTAATTGATAAATATTTTAACGTTTATTTAATAATACCTATAATTTTTAATTTTCTAAAACATTTATCTTGTGAAGTTCATTTTTGACAAATAAATACAACACGTTATAATAATAATACAAACCTCAATTGAACTATTTCAAGGTTCTCTTTATAACTAAAAGTTATATCTGTATAATAAATGATAATAAAGTAGTGATTTATTCAACTTTTTTAGTCCCTTATTGTGGTAGGGTATTGATTTTTTATATTTAAGTATACACCTTTGTAAAAGTAGAAGATCAAAATAAACTTTTATTCATGATCTTAGTTTAGTTGTGTAACAAACAAAACGTCTCATATCGTTAGCGAACCACTAACCAAAAGACGCTTTTTAAAACATAAAATTTCAATATGGCGATCATTATCACCGACGAATGTATTAACTGTGGAGCTTGTGAACCAGAATGCCCAAACACTGCCATCTATGAAGGTGGAGTTGAATGGACTTGGGGTGACGGCACAAGTTTAACTTCTATTGAATTAGAAGATGGTACCTCTATTGAAGGAGATGCAGATCAAGAACCTGTTTCTGATGAGTTCTATTACATCGTTCCTGATAAGTGTACTGAATGTATCGGTTTCCATGAAGAACCACAGTGTGCTGCTGTATGTCCTGTAGATTGTTGTGTAGACGATCCTGACTACAGAGAGTCTGAAGAAGAACTTACAGCAAAAAAAGAATGGCTGCATGACGAATAAGTCAAGCAAAAAAAATAAAGGGAAGCAAATTGCTTCCCTTTTTTATTTATTCTTCATCAAACCAACTACTGTACATCACATAATTATTTGCCGTTCTTTCAAAAACAGCCTTTAATTTATCATCTAATGGTTTAATCTTTTTGGCTGGTATTCCAGCATATAAATATCCTGATTCTAATCTAGCATTTTGTAAAACTACTGCTCCTGCTGCAATCAAAACGTTTTCTTCTACTACAGCATCATCCATAACAATTGCTCCCATTCCTACTAGTACATTATCATGAATAGTACAGCCATGTACTAAAGCATTATGACCAATTGAAACATTATTACCTAAGGTAGTAGCAGACGTTTGATAAGTAGCATGGATAACCGCACCATCTTGAATGTTACATTTATCTCCAATTTTGATAGTATTTACATCCCCTCTTACAACTGCACTAAACCACACACTACAATCTTTCCCCATTGTAACATCTCCTACAACAGTACAATTTTCTGCTAAGAAACAATTCTCTCCAATTTCGGGAGCAACTCCTTTTACTTTTTTAATTAGTGCCATATATCATTTATAAATTTTTGAATTTAATTTTTACACAATGTAATTAATGCCTACTGTTTAAATCAATGTTTTTCATCACTAAACTTGTAAATTTTTAATGACTTTAAAATTAAGTTATATCCTTATAAGCTCTTTAAGAAGACTTAATAAAAGGCTACTTATCATATATTGTTTTCATACGTTTGAGTTTTAAATCACTTAATCATTAAATTTTTTAAACTCTATCTTTTTTATTCATGAAAACACTTTTTTTTATTAATTTTACAGATTGAAAATTTAACTAATTAGACAAGTCAGATAACACAATAATGGCAAGAATTCTAACAGGAGTACAAAGTTCTGGCAGACAACATTTAGGAAATGTTCTAGGTGCAATCGAACCTGCTATCGAACTATCAAAATCAAGTGACAACGAAGCATTCTTCTTTATCGCTGATCTACATTCTATGACAACCATAAAGGATGCAGAAACTAGAAAAGAAAATGTATATGCAACTGCTGCTGCTTGGCTTTCTTTAGGTTTCGATACTAATAAGAATATCTTTTATCGTCAATCTAAAATTCCTGAAGTTTGTGAATTAACGTGGTATTTAAGTTGTCTTACTCCTTTTCCAATGTTGGCTAATGCCCATTCATTTAAAGATAAATCAGACAAATTAAGTGATGTGAATGCAGGTTTATTTACATATCCTGTATTAATGGCATGTGATATCATTTTATATGATGCCGAAAAAGTGCCTGTTGGAAAAGACCAGAAGCAACATTTAGAAATTACTAGAGATATTACTTCTGCATTTAATAGAACTTACGGAGAAACATTTGTTAGTCCAGAAGCTGTTATCAATGAACAATTGATGACTATTCCTGGTACAGATGGCAGTAAAATGAGTAAATCATATGGAAATGTGATTGACATTTTTCTACCTAAAAAACAATTGAAAAAACAAGTAATGGGAATCCAAACAGATTCTACTCCTTTAGAAGAACCTAAAAATCCTGATACTTGTAATGTTTTTGCTTTATATAAATTAATGGCCTCTGAAGGGCAAATTGCTGAAATGAGAGCTAATTATGAAGGCGGTAACTATGGTTATGGTCATGCTAAAACAGCCTTATTAAACTTGATCTTGGATAGGTATGAAACTGCTAGAGAAAAGTTTGATTATTATATGTCTAATTTAGACGAATTAGAAAAAGAACTTAGCGTAGGTGAAGAAAAAGCAAGACGAATTGCTCACAAAAAATTAGCTGAAGTTCGAACAATTGTTGGTTACTAATATTTAAAAATAGATTTAAAATGAAATTTACAGCCTCAACATCTACCATTCTGAAGCAAATTCAGATGCTAAATGGGGTCATTCCTAATAATCCATCTATGCCTATTCTTGAAAATTTCCTTTTCGAGATCTCAGGTGGTTTACTAAGAATTACTGCATCTGACATGCATACAACAATTATTTCTGAAATTAATGTTGAAGCAGACTCTGATGGAAATGTAGCTATTCCTGCAAGAATGTTAACTGATACCCTGAAAAACTTACCAGAGCAACCAGTTACTTTCTCTATTGATTTTGACACCTACACTATTGAAATCGCCTCTGATAACGGTAGATATAAATTAGCAGGTGAAAACGCTGAAGATTATCCTTCAAATCCAAATATTGATATGTCAAGTGCATTATCAATGTCTTCTATTACTTTATTAGATGCCATTGGATTTACTCTATTCGCAACGAGTAGCGATGACATGAAACCAAACATGAATGGCGTCTTCTTTAATTTAACTGAAGAGCATTCTGATTTTGTAGCTACAGATTCACATCGTTTAGTTAGATACAGAAGAAATGACATTGAGGTTTCTGGAATGATGCAACCTATCATTTTAGGAAAAAAAGCACTGACTCAATTAAAGAATATCTTACCTGCAGATGAAACAAATGTATCTTTAGAGTTTAATGAGCAATATGCTGTATTTACTTTTGGTACAATGCGTCTAATCTCTAGATTAATTGATGAGAGATTCCCAGATTATGAAAATGTAATTCCTTTAAACAACAATAATTTAGTAACACTTGATCGTCAAGCTTTATTAGGTTGTTTAAAACGTATTGTTATTTACGCTAACAAAACAACTAATCAAGTTCGTTTTAAGGTTCAAGACAATGAATTATTTGTTTCTGCGGAAGATTTAGACTTTTCTAATGAAGCTAAAGAACGTTTATTCTGTGAACATGATGGTGAAGATTTAGAAATTGGTTTTAACGCTAAGTTTTTAATCGAAATATTGAACAATATTTCTTCTGATCGTGTAACATTAAGACTATCTGAGCCAGGTATGGCAGGTCTTATTGTTCCTGAAGATCAACCAGAAACAGAAGATGTTCTTATGTTAGTGATGCCTATCATGTTACATAACTTTTCTTACTAACCTTAGTTCAACAACTTAGGTCTTTAAATATTCTTTTTTCACTAATTGGAATATTATAGTTTAAGGAAATCATCTTAAAAAATAGATCAAATAAAAAGGCTATCTCAAAATTTTGAGATAGCCTTTTTACTTTTTGAAAAGGAAGCTTTACAATTTCAAGCCCATTATTGTAATGTCGTCTCTTTGTTCCACCCCTCCTTGTTGGTGTTGATCTAAAGTTGATTCTAGTAATTTCTTTTGCTCATCCATTGACAGGTTAGCATTATTACTGAGTAAGTTTTTCAACTTCAATGAACCAATTTTTTCTCTACCAATATTATTTTGATCTACAAACCCATCAGAAGTAAGATAAATGATATCGTTTTTCTTTAATTTGAATTTCGTAGATGTAAATTCTTTTACTCGACGAGTTGAATAACCAATAGATTTATTATCTCCATTCATTACGTTTAACTCATGCTGATCTTGATGATAAACATATAATGGACGTTTTGCTCCAGTAAATTCAATATCCATCTCATCATTCTCCCCTTCTTCAATACTGATTAAAGCTAAATCCATACCGTCATCATTTAAAGACTCTTCTTGTCTTAGAGAATCTTGTACACCTTCATTCAGTGCATTGAGGATATCTACTGTAGGAATTTTTGTCTTAGTGTTAGTAATATCATTTAGTAATGCATTACCAATCATAGACATAAATGCACCTGGAACACCATGTCCTGTACAATCAACAACTGCCACTAACTTCCTAACTTTACCATCAACATTCTTTTCTTTGTACCAATAGAAATCTCCTGATACTAATTCTTTAGATCTATAAAGTAAGAATAAGTCGTTAAAGCTTTGTTTTAATATTTTATCTGAAGGTAAAATCGCATTTTGGAGAGTCTTAGCATAACGCATACTATCGTAAATACTCTTATTTTTCTCCTTTAATTCTTTAAATGCAATATTATTGGATACCGCAATTGATGCATAAGAAGCCAATGACTTTAATGTAGAAACATTTAATTCTTCATATTGATTTTCATTGACAGCCTGAATTGTTATCACTCCAATCGCTTTAGAATCAATTATTAATGGCATGTAAATTACCGACTTGTTTCTACTACTTAAACTCTCTTTTGATTGTGGTATATAAAGATTTGTTTCTGTATCGAAATTGTTGATAATCAACTCTACTTCATTATTAAAACACCAAGATGCAAGACTATAAGGATTATCGATTGATTCTGAATAGAATGTTTCAACACCCAAATCCGATACTTGGTTTCTAAACTCAATACGTCTTTCTAATTTATTATAGACTCCAATACCAAATGTTGATGAAGGTAATAATTCATTTACACTCTCTTGAAGTTCTACCATATGATTCTCAAAATCTAATTGAGAGGTGAATTTTTGACCAATATCTTTTACCGAAAGCATTTCTTCATGTGATTTAATCACATCATCTTTTGCTTCTTGTAATCTTTCGGTCACCTCTCTAAGATCATCACGTTGTTCTTTTAATTTCTGAAGGTTCTTATAGAAAATAAAGATGAGGATTAATGAAATGGCTGCAATAATAAAATATAGCATTCTTTCCTTTTCAACCGACTCCTTTTCTATCTCGATCTGCTCAATCGTTGTTGTCTGCTGATTTATCTGAGACCTCATTCTTTCCATCATTTGATTTGTTTTGAATTGTGCATCTTCATAAGCCAATTCATTTTCAATCAATGAGGTAGTTAATCGTTCTAGATATGCTTTTAAGGCCGCCTCTTTCTTTCTTGAATCTTGATCTTTTTCCAGTTTTTCAGAAATCTTTTGAATCTCTTTTCTAAGACTCACTCCTGTTTCTTGTAATATTTGCTTTTCAGCTTCTAACGTATTGAAAACTGTTTGGAAGTTTTCTGAATACTCAATATTAGGTTCTTGTTTGAGACCGCCGTTTTCATCATTATTACTGATGTAAACAAACATATAATTATCTTCATAATCATATTTTGTTTTCACAATCTCATAGTTATCTATAGTTAGTGTATTCTCATTTAACGAATCAGCATAAACTTCAAATTCACCATTTCTATCTGTAACAAATTCTTGTTGATCTACATTGACCAATAATGAATCTGCTGGGGATATATCTTCATCATAGACTACAACTACTAAAATTGGATCTAAAAAAATATCTTCTTCTTTCTCTTCTACTAGTGTAGTTGCTTTTAATTTTGTCTTTGTTGAATTTTTAGCAATTACTGTTGGTTTTTCTGGAGAGTTTTTATCTTCTGGAAGATTTATCGTTACATTATTTAGCTGTTTACTAAAAAAGAATTGACTAGAAGAAACAGGTTCTCCATCTACAAGAAAAACAGTAGAAGTTTTAACAATAAATTTACGGCTTACTTTAAGTTTAAATTTACCATCAATATTTGTTTTTACGGCTGTAAATGGGGCTCCACTTACTTTTACCAATTTATTTTTAAGAGGCTTTTTACCTTTTAATACAGTACCTTCTATATAAACTGGAGCATAGGATAATAAGACAGTAATCTTGTTAGGTCCATTAGTGGCCCAAGTCTGCATTTTATACCCTGTCTTTATTACATTAATATTTTTGATCTTATTCTTATCAGCAGTTTCAAAAGTGAATTGCCCTTTAAGATTTGAGGTTGACACTTTCTGGCCATCCACATATACAACTGCAGATGATACTCCATTGTGGTCCTCATCGAGAACTACCCCTTTAATGGTCTGATTTTGCGCAATAGCTAAGTATGGAACAAAAAAAATCAGAGTAAAAAAGAATAATTTGTTAAATAGTTTATTAACCTCCATTCTGAGATCTAAATATTAAAAAATTGTAAATATCTTATTCGCTACTAAGCAAATATAAACTTTTTGATTAAATATAGTATCAATTATTACTGAAGTATTTAATATCAAATATTAAAGTCTTCAGTAATTAAGGAAAGTAAATTAAGACTATTATGATCTTGATACACCATTTCTTTACCCGTATTATTCACGTGCCATTCTAGAAGTTCTTTATTATCAGCTAGCTTTAAAGTAATATGGATCATCGGATTATCATTTTCCACACATCCCTCCGATATCAATTTTTTATGTAGCCAATGAACTCTAACTTCTAAATCTTGACTTCCTATATAATCTGCTTTACTTACGTCTAATTTTATGCCAAAAGAAAACCTTTTTTCAAATGAACAAAAATTAAAAACTCCACTTTTAGTATCAAAACCAACAAAATTAGAGTTGAATACCTCATTAATATTGTTATTTGCTATAATAACATCTGGAGTTCCGTATATACACTTACTTTCCTGAAGCAACCATAAATAATCTGCTACTTGTAGGCACATTTCTATTTCATGCGTCGAAAGTAAGATAGTTTTATTCTGTTTTCGTGCTATCTGTTTCAAAAGTTGAAATATTTCAACTCTATTAGGTAAATCTAAATGAGCTGTAGATTCATCTAAAAAAATGATTGGAGTATCTTGTGCCAAAGCTCTTGCTATCATGACCTTTTGCCTTTCTCCATCACTCAACGTATTCACGTCCCGATCTTTAAGATGTGATGCATTTACATTATCAAGAGATTCATTTACTTTCTGAAGATCCTTTTCAGAGGATTTTCCCCACCAATTTATATAGGGATAACGCCCTAACATCACTACTTCTTTGGCTGTTAATCTACCATTTAATTGAACATTAGGTAATACAAAACTAATCAATTTAGAGCGATCAACATTCGACATCTGATGCACTAATTGATCGTCGATTAACACTTCACCACTTAACGGCTCAAGGTCTCCAGACAACGTTTTTAATAAGGTTGATTTACCAATACCATTGCGTCCAATTAAGGCCACAAAATCTCCTGATGATAAACTTAAAGAGGGATAATGCCCTACTTTATGGCTCTCCTTATTTTTTTGATGATACCCTGTAATTAAATCGTTTATCTTTAAAGTAATCATGATGACTTTCTACCTTTTAACATGGCTAAAATAACAATTGGAGCACCAATCAAGGATGTTATTGAGTTTATTGGCAATACTATTCCTGACTCACTAATATGAGAAATTGTGTCACAACCAAGCATTGCTATCGCTCCAATAAATGCTGACAATGGGAGTAATTTAAAATGATCTGATGTTCTTACCAATACTCTTGCTAAGTGTGGGGCTGCAATGCCTATAAAACCAATTGGACCACAGAATCCTGTGACACTTCCTGCCAATAAACTAGCAGCCAAAATAGTTAAAAAACGATACCTTTTTAATGACAACCCCATTGATATTGCATAATGTTCTCCAAGGATCATCAGGTTCATTGATTTACATAATGTCACACTTATAATTATGCCTACAAATATGATAATCATCATCACGATAATCTGATCGTACACTATACCTCCTAAACTGCCAAAAGTCCAAAGTATATATTCTTGTAAAGCATCTGGGCTAGAAAAGTATTGAGCTACTCCTACAAGAGAAGATGCTAATGCTCCGACCATAATACCAACTATAAGTAATGCTATATTATCTTTTAAATTATGTGCTATAATCAAAATGATCATCATGACTAAACCTGCTCCGATAGAAGAAGCTAAAATAGTAAGCCAAGCACCATAAGATTGTAAATAAGCAGAAGTACCGATACCTAAACCTGCCGATAATGACACAAAAGCAACACCTAAGGAGGCTCCAGAATTAATCCCTAAAACAGAGGGTCCTGCCATAGGGTTCCTAAATAAAGCTTGCATTAATAACCCACTAATAGATAATGCGACACCTGCCAAAACAGCAACTATTGCCTTAGGTAACCTTATTAAAGAAAAAATTGTATATATTCCATTAGTTTCTTCTGATGGGTGTATCACAGCATTAATGATACTGCTCAATGAAATCTCGGAAGAACCAATACTGATATTCAGTAAAAAAAAAGGTATTATTGCTAATCCTAAGAAAGCTATTCTAAAGGGAATTGACTTTGTTTTCTCAATCATACTGCGAACATAAATTATTTAATTCAGATGAAAAATAATTTAACTATTGTTTTTGATTTTGATGGCACTATTGTGCAATCATACCACTTAATTGAAAGTATTGTACGGTCATTAAGTAAAAAATATAGACTCAAAGAAATAGATACAAATAGTCGAGATGTCAGTAAACTTTCGGCTAAAGAATTACTTAAAGCCATAGAAATAAAAAAGTGGAAACTACCATTTTTCATTTATGAGGTTAAAAAAAGAATGAACAAACAGATAGTTGATCAACAATTAGTAGAAGGGATTGAAAATGCCATTAAAAAACTATATGATTTAGGTTTTAACTTGGTCATAGTAAGTTCAAATTCTAAACAGAATATTCAATTATTTTTAGAACATCAGCAGTTAAATAATTATATAGATGAAATTTATGCTGCTCCGAGACTTTTCAAAAAAGAAAAAACATTAAAAAGAATAATGAAGAAGCACGGGTCATGCATTTATATCGGAGATGAAGTAAGGGATATCATTGCATGTCATCAAGCAAAAATGAATATTATTGCTGTAAGTTGGGGTTTCAATCATGCCTCGATTTTAAAAAAAGAAAATCCAACTCATTTAATTCATCATCCAGACGATATTATTCCATTAATAACCCATTAAGGTGTTGATTTGGAAGAATAGGTTAATTAATTTGCGATACTTTTTTAATTGAAAAAAATTCCTTCGCATTAAAATATAAATATGAGGTCATCCATAGCAGGAATAATCTGTGCATTTACTTTTTTCTGTATTGTTGCATTAGACTCTAAAATAAACAACTTCCCTCCTTTTGGTCGTTTTTTGGATCCTTTTCATGGATTCTGGCAGAATGAAATAAATGACGACAAACTAAAAAGTCAGATTCATACCACAAACCTTAATAATAAGGCAAAGATCTTTTATGATTCATTGTTAATCCCTCATATCTACGCAGAAAATGAGCATGACCTTTATTTTTTACAGGGATATATAACTGCTAGACACCGTCTGTGGCAAATGGAGTTTCAAGCTATGGCTGCTAGTGGTCGTTTATCAGAAGTTTTTGGAGAAGCTACGGTAGATTACGACAAAAAAATGCGACGATTAGGAATAAGAATGGCTGCCGAGAAGTTTATTGAAGAAACTAAAAAAGATAAAAAAATATACAAAGTTATTGAGTCTTATTCTGAAGGTGTCAATGCTTACATTAATCAATTAGAATTTAAAGACTACCCTGTAGAATATAAATTTTTCAATTATAAACCTGAAGAATGGACACCACTTAAAATAGGTTTGATTTTTAAGTTTATCCAATATTCACTATCAGGCACTGACTATGATTTTGAAAACACTAATGTCTTAAAGCAAATTGGTCAGAAAAACTTTGATTTATTATTCCCAAACATATTACCTGGTCAAGAACCTATTGTCAATAACGATAGTATCTGGGCTGAATGGGATGATATAGTTCAACCAAAAAAACCTAGTGATTTCAAACCTTTATCTGGTTTAAAGAAAAATGTATACTACAAACCTGACCCTGATAATGGTAGTAACAACTGGGCTGTCGCAGGGAGTAAAACAAAAAATGGAAACCCCATCTTAAGCAATGACCCACATTTAAATTTATCACTGCCATCAATATGGTTTTCTAATCAGCTTACCACTCCATTAATGAATGTCATGGGGATGAGTATCCCTGGTATTCCTTGTGTCATTTCGGGCTATAACGATAAAATTGCTTGGGGAGTAACAAGTGCAAGAAGAGATGATAAAGATTGGTATAAAATATTATACAGTGATCATGACCATTTATCTACCTATATAGTAGATGGAAAATATGAACCTTTTGAATTAAATATTGAAGAAATAAAAATTAGAGAAAGGGAATCTATTCTTGATACAATACGATATACTATTTGGGGCCCTATTGTTTATGACCAATCTTTTGGAAATGAAAAACAAAGAGCAGGATATGCATTAAGATGGTCAGCACATGATCCTTCTAGCGAATTAAAATCGATCTATTTAATGAATAAGTCTCAGAATTATGAGCAATTCAGTAATTCATTAAAATTCTTTTCTGGTCCTTCTCTAAACTTCGCGTTCATATCAAGTGACAATGATATAGCCATGAATATTCAAGGGCGATTCCCAAATAAGTGGGTAGATCAAGGAAAGTTTGTGATGAATGGTGCCCGATCAGATATGAAATGGCAGGGTTATATACCTCAAGATCATAATATCAATGTCTTAAATCCGAAAAAAGGTTTTGTTAGTTCAGCTAATGAAAATCCTGCAGGGAAAGAATATCCATATTATACTTATGGACAATATTATGAATATTACAGAAATAGACGTTTACATCAATTATTGGATTCCGGTCAGAATTTCACAGTAAATGATATGTCTAAAATATTAAATGACAATTACAGTTTATTTGCCAAAGAAAACCTTCATTTCTTATTAAATCATTTAGATCAAATGCAGTTTAACCCATCAGAGAAAGAGGTCTATGATCTTTTATCAAAATGGGATTATCACTACAACAAAGATGATGTTGCTCCGATTTATCTTGAAGAATGGGTAAACCACTTAATGGCAGATATATGGGATGAATTTCATAATCATCCAACCAAAGATTATAGATTACCTACAAGAGAAACCACTTTTTATTTATTACAACATGATTCTTCTCTTTACTTTTTTGATGCTTTAGAAACCACCAAAATCGAAAGTATTTCTGACATTATTAATAACACTTTTCACTCTTCTGTGAATTATGTTGAAGAATGGAAACAAGAAAATAAAGAAGAAAACTTGTTGTGGTCTAAATATAAAGGCACAAAAATTAAACACATGGGTCTATTGCCAGGCTTTCATGCTTTGAATATTGATAACGGTGGTTATAAAGGAATTATTAATGCCACTAAAGAAGGACATGGTCCAAGCTTTAGAATGGTAGTAGAAATGACAAAAAATGGCCCTCTTGCTTATCAAGTTATTCCTGGAGGACAATCTGGTAATGCAGGAAGTCCTTTCTATGATAATCAAATAGAAAAATTTAATAAAGGTGAGTTATTCAAGGTAGACTTTTTCAAAAAAGACACCTTTATATCTGCTACTCCACCAGAAGGTTTAATAAAAATCGAGATACTAAAGAAGTGATGATAAATAAAAACGAAATAATATACGGTGCCACTTTATTTTTTATATGTGCACTTTTACAATTTTATTTTCCTTGGTGGATTATTGCTATCCCTTGTTTTACCTTTGGTATACTTAATGAAAAGTCCAATTTCTTTAAAACATTTTGTATCGCATTTATTGCTCTAGGTTTACTTTGGGGTTTATACGCAGCCTTTATTCAATTATATACAGGTTCAGAATTAAGTAGAAGAATATCCACCATGTTCCAAGTTCCTTCCAATGATTTTATTGGATTAATCACTGCAATCATTGGTGGTTTAACTGGAGGATTATCCGCTTTATGTGGTGCCTTAGTTAAATGGTCTTTAGTTGATTTAAAACCTGTTAAGGTACAAAATTCTGATTCAGATGATGTTGATTCTGATTATTAACTAATATAATTGCATTACAATAATCAAGATTGATCAAAAAGATTTTTTAAAATATACCTCTGGCTAAAGACGACCAGTTATGATCCTAATCTAACATCTTTGAATAGTACTAGAAGATTATTTAACAAGGGATGATTGGTGAAAGATCATTAAATATTTTTTTATAAGACCGTTCACCTTATATTTGCGACTTGATTATTTTTATCACCAAATTCCTATATAAAAATGGAGCTTAATCAACTTACAGCGGTCTCTCCTATTGATGGTCGTTACAGAAGTAAAGCTGAATCTTTATCAAACTACTTTTCTGAATTTGCATTAATTCGTTACCGAGTATGGGTAGAAATTGAATACTTTATTGCATTGTGTGAAAAACCACTTCCTCAATTAAAAGATTTTGATTCTTCTTTATACTCTTCAATGAGAAAAATCTACACTGATTTCTCTATGGAAGATGCCCTTAAAGTAAAGGAATTTGAAAGCGTGACCAATCACGATGTGAAATCTGTTGAGTATTTCATCAAAGAAAAATTCGAAGCTTTAGGTATTAAAGAACAAAAAGAATTTGTTCACTTTGGCTTGACTTCTCAAGACGTAAACAATACTTCTATTCCTTTATCACTTAAAGTGGCAAATGAAGAAGTAATGATCCCTATGTTAGAAGAAGTGATTGCTCTAATTGATACTCTTGCAGACGATTGGTCAGATCAACCAATATTGGCATTAACACATGGTCAACCTGCTTCACCTTCACGTTTAGGTAAAGAATTTAAAGTATTTACTTACCGTTTAAAGAAACAATTAGATACTTTAAAAGCCGTTCCTTATTCTGCAAAATTTGGCGGTGCTACAGGTAATTTTAATGCTCACAACGTTGCTTATCCAGAAATTAATTGGGTAGAATTTGGTAACGATTTCGTGAACAATGGTCTTGGTTTAAATCGTTCTCAATTCACTACACAAATTGAAAACTATGACAACCTAGCAGCAATGTTTGATGCTTACAAACGTATTGATACTATCTTAATCGATATGTCTAGAGATATCTGGCAATATGTTTCTATGAAGTACTTCAAACAAAAGATCAACAAAAATGAAGTTGGATCTTCTGCAATGCCTCATAAAGTAAATCCTATTGATTTCGAAAACGCTGAAGGTAACTTAGGTATTGCTAATGCAATTCTTGAGCACTTAGCAGCTAAACTTCCTATTTCAAGATTACAAAGAGACTTAACTGACTCTACTGTATTAAGAAATGTAGGAGTTCCATTAGGACATATCGTTATTGCTCTTCAATCATTGAAGAAAGGTTTGAATAAATTAGAATTAAATTCTAATCAATTAAAAGCTGACTTAGAAGATAACTGGGCAGTAGTTGCAGAAGCTATTCAAACTGTTTTGAGAAGAGAAGGTATTCCTAATCCTTACGAGATGTTGAAAGATTTAACTCGTAAAAATGAAAAAATCACTGAACAATCAATCCAAACATTTATTGATGGACTAGCTGTTTCAGATCAGATAAAAGAAGAATTAAAAGTAATTACTCCGTATAATTATACAGGTGTGTAATCTTAACATTCTTACATAAAAAGAAAGGCTACCTATTTTTAAAATATGGTAGCCTTTCTTTTTTATCTATATACTTAAGATTATTGTTCTTTTGAAGACATCAAGAATTCAACAAAGAAAGATGAACCTTCATTTTCTTTGGTTTCATACCAAATACTTCCTCCCATTTGCTCTACTCCTCTTTTTGCAACAGCCAAACCAATTCCTGACCCTGTTTCTTTAGTAGTAAAATTGGGAATGAACACCTTACTTTGATACTCTTCTGGTATACCTTTTCCATTATCAATTACAGTGATAATCGCTTTCTCTCCATTTTCATATAAGTCAATAATTATATTTGAAGGGACATCATCTTTAGCTGCTTGAATACCATTTAATATCAAATTAGCTAAGATTCTCGCAGTCAACTTCTCATCGCCCTCTACAAAAACATCATGGCCCACCTGAGTATTTGAGAATTGAATTTTCCCTTTACTCGAATGAAGCATAATACACTCTAAAATAACCTTAGAAAGATTAAATACTTCCTTTTTAGGTACTGGCATCTGAGCAAATGAAGAGAAAGATGTTACAATTCCACTAAGTGTATCTACCTGACTTATTAGCATCTTTGTTGCTTTTATCAATTTAGGGTTTTCATCTGTTGTTGCTACACGTTCCAATTGTTGTAGATACAATTTCATTGGTGTAAGCGGATTCTTAATTTCATGTGCTACTTGTTTAGCCACATCTTTCCAGGCACTTTCAAGTTGACTCCTTTCTAATTCTTTCTTACTTTCTTCTAATTTAGAAAGCATTTTATTGTATTCCCCTACTAAAAGCCCAAACTCATCATTAGAATTATACTTAATCGGTTCATTCTTTTTACTTAAAGTGATTCGATTTAGTTCAGGAATAATCAATTTTATTGGGTTCAATAATGACAAGGCAGCATAATGGACTATTGGTAATAAAGTAATAAATAGCACTGTGAAAATGATCATAATTGTAGTAACTACTTCCACTGTTCTATCATCAAACCTATTCAATGATTTAAAAAACGGAATACTAACCACTCCCATCACATCTCCTGTATTAAAAGCTTTTAGACCAATATAAGAAGTATTGTATTCTAGATTACCAATTCTCTCTTTTAAGACTAGACGTGTTTTCTTATCCTGCATTATACCGACATAGGCCATAGGATTTAGTTGTTCACTAAGGATTCCTGCTTCAAATAATTCATCATCAGAAGTAGCTTTTAAGAATCCCTTCTTATCGTAAAACCTAATATCAGCTTGCATAATATTAGATAGTTCACTAATAAAATTATCGAGTTTTAGTTCTTTTTCTTGCGTCCAAACTACATCCATATCTGTACTTTGAAACAAGTTGATGGCCACTGTTTGCGCCTTCTCTATATATTGTCTTTGAATATCATTTCTTGATGATTTCACCATTACCAAACCCATCACTATGGCTAAAGTGAAGATGGGAAAGAAAATAGATACATTTAAATAAGCTTGTACTTTTGAAGAAAATGATCGGTTATATTCTTTAGGATCTGCAACGTAATTTTTTACACTATAGTAAGAAAAAACAAAAAAGACTATAATAGTGAAGTAGGTAGAAAAAGTACGTATAAAATCAAAAATATTAAACTCCTTTGATGAAATAACCACAATTCGATTATTCGCATTTGGAAGTAATAAATGCTCAAAACCATTGTATTCAAAGTTAGAAACTAGTGTAGAACCTTCATCAATTTCAAATTCTTGAAGAAAATCGTTGGTATAAGTATAATCTCCAGAACTAAATATTAATTCTTTTTTAAAGAAAATAGCATAAGAATAATCTTCTTGTTTATAGTTGATATTATAGTTTTCATCAAGGATGGAAGACTGTAAATAATTCCCTTCTAAAGATTTAGTGTTTAATTCAATCAAACAATAACCAATAGTATCTGTTACTTCGAATTTATCAATAATTGGAATATTACATAGATAACTATAAGTACCCTTTTGTAAATCCATTTTATTATTTAAACCTATAATATCAGAAGGAACATTCTTTGGTCCATCATAAAAATTATCAATAAGTTGCTGATAGGTATACTCACTATTTACCACTTGTCCATTATCGAAAGCCATATTCACTCTGATATCATAACGATGACCAAAAAGATCCATGATATCAGTTTTAATTAACTTGGTAACTTCTATAGCATGTGGTTTATTTAAAAAAGCAACGGCATCTATTACCCTATCATCATCTTGTACATCATTAATAGTTTCCTTAAGAAATGCTTTAAGTGTTGCATCATTGGTGATTAACTTGTAGGCAAATTTTTGCTTAAACTCCTCATCTTTCTGTGTATCATTTTTCTCAATTACAGCTGCAGCTAAAACAGAAAACAACATAATATGAGACATCAAATACATGATAGCTTTGAACTTACCTGTCCTTAGATATTTAGTTGTATCGAAAATTAATGTTACCCCTGTAAATATTGATAAAACGTTGATTACTATTAAGTCAAATGGTTCAATAATAAATTGAATACAGAAGATCACTAGTAAACTAAATAACATGGCGAGTGCTTTACCATAGAAATCTAACCACCACCCTATTATTCTGAATGCCACATGAGAATAGACTCCCGCTAAAAGAAAGCCAAGGAGCATAATTAAATGAGCAAGGATATATGATATACTGATATCAAAAACACTAAACTGAGCATTTAAGTCTAGGGCATATTGTAAAACATTTAAGTAAACCGCTTCTAAAAGGTTTAGAATAACGAATAATAAAATGATTAAAGAAGATGATAAAGCTACCTTCACCTTAACATTCAATGTTTTCATGGATTGCACAGAAAACAAATCTTTGAAATTTTTAGTGACCCATCGATAGACTAACAGTATAAAAATTAAATCTATAAAGATTACTCCCATAGAATCCCAAGCAGGAATAAGAGGGCTACCTAAAGTAGACAATATTTCATACTCATTTTTTATGATTGGATTATTGACAATGGAGAATACAACTTCATGTAACGCCAACACACCAATAACAAAAACAGAAAGCATTATATATATTGATGCTCCTTTATGTATAGACTCTGTGATAAAAGAACTTAGAGCGGATAATAAAAAGAATGTAGCAACAAGCACACTAAATATAAAAATATGCCACGGAAATAATTCTATAGACACCTGTTTAGAAACATCAATAGAGAACAAATAATTTTTATGCTTAGAGTATACTGGCTTATAGTTTTCGTTGACTTTATACTTATCTATTCTTGGAATTTCATTTGTACCAAAGACAAATTCATCCACATAATGGGACATAATAGTTGTTGGATAATCCCTCAGTTCTAATAATGGTACAATCACGAAAATTTCGTAATCTTGATTGTACAACATGATATTAGATTTACGTACGTAGTAAAAGGAGTTCCCCTTTTTAACCACATCCTCTACGAAGTAGGTAAATAATTTATCTTCTATGTATTTAAGTTTGAGCTTATCATTTGACCAATATTGAAGAACACCTTTTTCATAAATATATACCGGCAATGAACTTAATGATAATAGTGTTTTAAAATCGGGTTCATCCTCACTTACCTCTTTAATATTGTTCTTGATGTCAAATATCACATCATCAGCAACTTTAGATAATTGCTGTATTCTATTTTCTACGAAAACATCGTATTTTTCATCATTATAATATTCCACATTTACTAAAAATATTATAATAGATAAAAATGAAAAGAAAAGACCTAGTAGAGCTTTACTTTTACTGTTGACAAGTTGTTTAAAAAATACTTTTGCTTGCATATAGGCAATACATTAACAGGATTAGAGTGGAAGTTTTGAGAAGTTCTTATGAAGACATCAATCAAAAATGAAATTACAAAAAAACTCTCATATGTACGAAACATAAGAGAGTTAATACCAAAGTAAAGATGAAATTGTCTAATAGCTACGCTAATGTAGTTTTCACTTTATTTTGTTGTGATTTTTTATACCAAATATAAGCAATTGATGCGATCAAAATATAAGGCATGGCCATCAAGTATAAAATACCCGTATTTAAACCTGCACCCACTTGAGAAGCACCATCTGATATATTATTTTCTACTGTAGCTCTACACATAGCACATTGTGCATATACATCATAAAAATTGACAAGAAGTAGAGCAATAGATAAAATTATATGTTTTTTCATAATTCTAGACATAATAAGGACTGATCATAAAATAAACGATTACACCACTTACTGCTACAAACTCCCAAATTGGATAAGCCCATTTCACAATTTTCTTATGAAGAACCAAACGGTTTGTGATGGCAAAATAAATAGACAATAGTACTAAGGGAACAACTGCTGCAGATAAAACTATATGCGCCAGTAATAAGATAAGATAAATTACTCTCAAAGAACCCGCTTCTTGTTTTTCAGTAGTAGATAGTATACCATCAGCATTTAAATCACCAAAAACGGTATGCCCTCCTTGAAAATGATAAATTACATAAGAGACTAAAAATATAGCTCCTAAAACAAATGATATCAACATCATTAGTCGATGTAATTCTGTATTACCCTTTTTAATAAAGTAAAACCCTAAGAATAAAGTAATAGCACAACTACCATTAATCACCGCATTCAAGTGAGGTAAAAAAGAAACGTCTAAATCTCCAAGTTTACCTGTCTGTGGTATAAACAACAATATCGCCACTACTAACGGTATAGCAATTGATAACACTGCTATTGTAATTAATGGTCCTTTATTTAGTTTTTGATTAATTTGTTCCATCCTCTTCTAACATTAATAATGATATCTCTGTAAGTAATCTTTTTACATCGTCTTGATCTGTTCCACTATAAAAACCTCTAATACGTTTTTGTTTATCGACCAAAATCAATTTGTCGCTGTGAGATAATGATGCTGAATTTCCTGTCATTGATTCTTTTGCGGTAATATAAAAACCACATTGACCTAAATTCATAATGGTTTCTTTATCTCCAGTAAGTAATGACCACATTGAAGTATTAATGCCATTTCTATCCGCATAAGAATTTAATACTTCAGGTGTATCATATGATGGATCTATACTAAAAGAAACTAATTTAAGGTTCTTATCATTTTTGAAACGTTCTTGCACTCTAAGCATACTTGAAGTCATTGCTTTACAAATATCAGGGCAAGATGTGAAAAAGAAATCAGCCACATAAATATGACCTTCAAGATTATTATTTGAATAAGTTTGATTGTTTTGATCTATAAATTCAAAATCAGGTATTCTATGAGTACCTTCAACCTCATTGGGAGGACAATTCACTGATTTTAAATTATAAACTTGTAGGCTTTCAGCTGGTTCAAGACGGTATTCGTTTTTTCCAAAACTCTTTAGAAAAACTAATATTACCAATGGGATCCCTATTAGTAAAAATAAAAACACCCACTTTTTTTGATTAGGTTTACTCATTATGTTATGTAAAAAATATGGTTTGATTTCAATAAATTGAAGAAATCAAACCATATAAAGATATACTCTTTTGTATTCAATGTCTATTAGCTACCAATTAAGGAAAGCATCTAGAATGGCTTGACCTTCAACAAATAAAGCAACGCATAGCCAAACTAAAAATAACAATGGGAATAATATCACAAATTTAAGTAAGAACGTTTCGTGTCCTAAGTGCATAAATTCCATGATAATATAGCCAGCCTTTAAGAATGTTAGACCTAAGAACAAGATATTAAGAATTGTTCTAGAAGACCCGTCAGGCCATGCAAATGCAAAAATAAATTCTACGATAGTTACCGCCGCTAATATAGCTGTTACTTTCATAACAGTTTTCATTTTAGCTTTTTTGATCTCCTCAGGAGTCATTGATGCATCAAAGTGTGCCATAAGTGTAATGTTTTTTGAAATGAAAAAATAAGTTAGATCAGATTAAGTAGAAGAAGGTAAATACAAATACCCAAACTAAATCGACAAAGTGCCAATAAAGTCCTCCTTTTTCAATCATTTCGTATGAACCTCTCTTTTCATAAGTACCCATTACTACATTGTAAAAAATCACAATGTTAATGATTACACCAGAAGTTACGTGAACACCGTGGAAACCAGTAATGAAGAAGAAGAAGTTAGCAAATAACTGAGGACCGTATTCATTCACGTGCAAGTTCGCACCGAAAATACGTACTCCATCTCTAACAACACCTTCTGCAGAACCGTGAATAAAGTGAGACCATTCCCAAGCTTGACATCCTAAGAATGTGATACCACCAACAACGGTCCATAACATCCATTTCTCAACTTCTTTTTGAGATTTTCTCTCTCCTGCTTCAACAGCTAATACCATTGTCACTGAAGATAAAATCAGAATAAACGTCATCAACCCTACAAAACCTAAAGGTATATCCATACCGTGCAAACCTGGAAAAGCATTAAAGACTTTTTCCGGGATTGGCCAATAAAAGTCATCTGAACTTGTTGCAAATTCAAATTTAGAATAAGCACCTTCATAAGCTGGATGCATATAACGCACTACTCCATAGGCGATAAGTAATGATGCAAAAGTAAATGCATCTGAAACTAAGAAAAACCACATCATTAGCTTTCCATAGCTTGCATTCATTGGTCTTTCCCCTCCATCCCATTTAGAAATTTCGAGTGGTGTCAAAGATGTAGATGACGACATAAAGATTGGATGTTAAATTTTATAATGTCTTTTTAAAAAATTATCTGTTTACAAATAAATATGAGTTTCTTTATAAAAACAACTATTTGATGACATTTGTGATATTTTTTAATGACATTTATCACTATTATCTATTCAACAACATGAATATCAATAAGTAAAGCCATAAAGCGTCTAAGAAGTGCCAATAATTAGCACACATCTCCATTCTGACAATGGTTCCTTTATGAATTTTACCTAGGAATGATTCTATTAATATTATAAATAAATAGATAATAGCACTGATGATATGAAGCCCGTGAAGACCTGTAAGAACATATACAAATGATCCTGATGGATTAGAATCTTTACCACCAAAGAACACTTCCATGTCTACAAGATGTCCCCACCCTATAAATTGAAGCACTAAAAAGACAGAACCCAATAATGCTGTAATCGATATAGCTATCTTTAGACTTTTAAAATCATCTTTTTTAGTACTAATAAAGGCCCAATGCATTGTAGCACTACTTAGTAATATTACTGCTGTACTTACGTACATGATGTTAGGTAAATCAAACGAATCCCAGTTCCCTTCTGCTTGTCTTACGATATAGGCACTTGTTAGAGCGGCAAATATCATGACTACACTCACAATGAAAAGCCACATGGCAAATTTCTTAGGGTGAATTTTTACTGGTTGATTAGGTGCGTTTTCTGCTGAAATTTGAGTTTTCATTAAATCTTATCGATAAGGTAAACGATTTGTACAATAGGTAAATAAACAAAGGAAGTAAACATGATTTTCAATGCTGCTTTGTCTGTTTTCTCCTTAATCAACCCGAAAGTTTGATAAAGAAATGCGGCTCCTGCTAATGATGCAATGATACCTGATGCAAAACCTGTCATTCCCAACTGTGTTGGCAAAAAACCAATCGGTAATAAGAACATGGTATACATTGAAATTTGTATCGCTGTATTTACATCTTTATTACCATTAAATGGTAACATCTTAAATCCTGCTTTTTTGTAATCATTATCAGCAACCCAAGCAATTGCCCAAAAATGTGGAAATTGCCACATAAATTGCAAAGCAAATAAAGCTGCTCCTTCCATGCCTACGAACCCTGTTGCAGCAACCCAACCAATCATTGGTGGAAATGCACCAGGGAAAGCTCCTACTAATACAGAAAGTGGCGTTATTCTTTTAAGAGGAGTATAAATAAATGCATAAAGCACTAAAGAAGCTAAAGACAATATCGCAGAATAAGTATTTACAAATACTACCATCAAAATTGTTCCTACTAGAGCTAAAATAAAAGCATAAATTCCTGCTTCCATTCTTGATATTATCCCTAAGGGTAAAGGACGGTTCTGCGTTCTCTTCATCATCTTATCATAATCTTTCTCGATAATTTGATTAATAGTATTTGCTGAACCTGTTATCATAAAGCTCCCTACAGCAAGCGCAATAACTGCACTGATAGAGAAGGTTTCCATCCCTAATAAATATCCAAATACTCCTGAGAAAACAACTACTCCTGTTAATCTTACTTTTAAAAGATCATAGAAGTCTTTAACTCGAGTACTTTTTGTAGTTTGAGTGGAAGTAGCGGATCCTGTTTCTGCGACAATCATTTTATGCTAATTCGTTTTTTGAGTGTGTTTCTTCAACCTTCTTTACGTTTCCTAAAACTCTAGAATGGTTGACTAATAATGCGATGTAAAATTGTACACCAACAATTAATGAACCTAATAATAAATGAATTGGTTGTAAAAATGCTGGTATTCCAAAATGTCCCATAATAGCTCCAGATAAAACTACTGTAGTCAATAATCCAAATAATACAATGGACCAAAATCTAGCAGGGTGTTTTGCTTCTGTACCTTTAAAAACATTTTTTATAAAGATGATGTTTAAAATTCCTACAATTATTGAGAATGATCTATGAAAATAAAAAGTAAAACCTAACTGATCTATCCATAAATCTCTTTGGTTATCTCCCATAGATAAAGCAACTTCATCAATATGTTCACGAACTTGAGTTCCCATTACTATTTGAACAACTGACATGGATAAGATGATTAATATCCACTTATTTACCAGTTTTATATTTTCGGGATCTTTGTAACTTAATTCTTGTTTCTTAGACCTAGCAACGGCATAAATTAAAATCCCTACAATTACTAAAGCTAACAACATGTGTAGCGTAATCATAAATGGATTAAGGTCTGTGGCAACTACCTTAGATCCTAACCACCCTTCTACTCCAACCAAAACAAAAGCTAGAAAAGAAAAATAAGTAACTATAGGATCTTTTTTGAAATAACTAAATGAAAAAACTAAAGTAAAGAACACAAATAACCCGATTAATACTCCTACTAATCGATTAATATATTCTACCCAAGTTTTAAATGCAGAAAAGTCTGCAATCTCTTTACCTTGTATGGCATATCTAGTTTTATAATCTGCTGGTAATTGACTTACATCCGTTGGAGGAATGTATTGATCAAAACATAAAGGCCAATCAGGGCATCCCATACCAGAACCAGTAGTTCTAACAATTCCCCCTACCAATATTAAAAAAAAGACCGCAAACACGGTCACTACGCCGAATCGTCTGTAAAAAATACCTTTGTTTGTCGTATCGTTACTTTTCATATGTTTACTACTTCAACCAGTTTGTTAACTATTATTTATTAATGCAACAAATATCAAACTGGTTTGTTATCAGCAAAAATACAAAAAACATCTACATTACATGACATTCGTCATGTTTTATTTAATTAAAATGGCATAAATGCTCTTCCTAGGTCAAAAAATCCGAAGGATTCTTTATATGCTCTAAATAAATGTCCGGTAAAACGATCGTAAATCTCGGCCATACTCATCATCATTTTTGCCTGAATCTTTATATTCTCAGCAAAAATATCATGTATTACGGTACTCGGTATAACATATACATCTGCATGATCTGAGAAACATACAGCATTATACGGTCTATTTGTCCCCTCTAATATTGCATTATCTCCAAAAGTTTCCGTTGCTTTTAAGTGCACTAAATCTTCAAACTTGTCTTCAATATCAATATTAAGAGTTACGATACCACTATTGATTAAGTATAAAGCCTGACTAGGATCTTCTCTAAAAAAGATCACTTCGCCTTTAGTATAATGTCTAAGGTGTAAATGAGGAGCAAATTTGGATAGTTCTTCATCCGATAGTTTAGAAAAAAGGATCCCTCTTCTCATAAAATCAAATAAAGATCTTTCTTCTGCAGTATATGTCTTTTTGAAAATATTGATCATAACCAAAACTACAATTTATTTTACAGTAATTTGAAATAGGGTTGCAGGAAATTTATCAATTCTCAATAATTCTGAGTTTCTCACAGCAATTACAGATAAAATTTTCTGTTTTGTATCTTCAATAATAAGAGCATTACTTCTTAAATAAAAAGGTATACCCTCATCTTGTAGTAAATCAAACACTTTTTTCGATTTACCTTTCATTCCAAAAGGCTTTATCTTATCTCCTTTTTCAACATTTCTAATCCAGAAAGGAAAGTGTTTATCTTGCAGATAAGTCAGCGTTTTATCCATCGCTTTCAAATCATTAATTTTAACCTTTTCGACTTTAATAAAAGTATCATTCAATTGATATTCACCTTCCTCTTCAATAAATAATTTTTCAGAAGATTGATCGTTCATTTCATTTTCAAGCAAATGGAAAGAATTATCTGGTAAAGTATAAACAACATATTTATGATCAGTGGAATAGAAAGTCAATGCTGTTTGATCTAAATGATCATATAACTTCTCCACTGTTACATAATCGAATTTAAATTGTTTTAAATGGTAGTAGAGATAAATCATATGGTGAGATTCATCGATATAGGCCTTACTTTTCACATGATATCCTTTGTCGATTCTTCTCCAACATTCTTTTTTGAAATTTTCTACTTCATGAAAAAATGCTGCTTCTACTTTTCTAATTTTTTTTGATGTTGTAGCAATCGAATCCTGTACTTTAGGATTGATTTCTTTCATCAAAGGAATCAACTCGTTTCTAATTTTATTACGAGCATATTTATTACTTTCATTCGAAGAATCCTCCCTCCAATCTTGATTATTTGATTGAACATATTTCCTGATACTTTCTTTATCAGTAAATAATAATGGACGAATGATATTATCTCTCTTAAAACGTATGCCATGCAAACCTTCTAGACCTGCACCTTTAATCAAATTATACAAAACGGTTTCTACACTATCCGATTGATGATGAGCAGTAGCTACAAAATCAAACTTGTATTGTTTTATCAACCCATTAAACCAATTATATCTTAATTCCCTTGCTAAAACTTGTGTCGATTGTCCTGTGATATTTTTGATTCCTAATGTATCTACTTCTTCAACATAAAGAGGTATTTCATGTTCTTTAGCAAACTTGCGAACAAATGATTCGTCTTCATTACTTTCCTCCCCTCTTAAATGAAAATTCATATGCGCTAAAGCAAAGGTAAAACCGGCCTCTTTTAATAGTAAAGCAAGTGCTACAGAATCTACTCCTCCACTAAATGCTAACAAAATTGAATGCTTTTTAGTAATACCTTTATGATTAATAAAAGTTAAAAATTGGTCAATAAAATGGTTTTGAATGTCTAACATATGTGTCAGGTTAATAATTTAAGAATATTACCCCTTGATTCTCATATTAAATCAAAAAGCTTAACTACAAATAATACAATATCTATGGTTTTTTGATAAAACAAGGATAAATTTGCAGGCTTGCAAAATTAAAAATTTGCTCGATCTATTAAAGAAGAAACTTTATTATGAAGAAAAAAATCTTTTTCAACATATCTCTAATTATATCCATTTTACTTTCGTTGAATGTGTTTTCACAATCTTCAAAAGGTGATAGAGTTCAAATTTCTGCTCCAAGATCCAAAGGTATCTCTGGTTGGAGGATTTTTTACGGCTCTCCACAACAAAGAGTAAAAATGGTTCAAAAATCAACCACAATCTATTGTGATGAAGCTCGTCAGGAAACAAAAACTGAAAAGGTAATCGCAACTGGAAGAGTAAAAGTGGTGGATAAAAAAACCACAATTACCGGAGATCAATTAGATTATGATAAAAATAAAGGTGTAGTAATTATCACAGGTAAGGTTGTAAAACTTATTGATGATGATGTTACACTGATCACTGATAAACTTTATTATTACACAAGTACCAAAGACGCCAAATATCTCACAGGAGGTAAAGTTTTACAAGAAACAATGGTGTTGACTTCTATTGAAGGTTACTTGAAGAAGAAAGAACTCATCTTCGTGAAAAATGTAGTCATGGACGATTCTGTGAAAGAACAACATCTTGAAACAGAAAAATTAATCTATGACAGACAAACAAAAGATGCCGTTTTTGAATCTAGAACAAAAATTGAAAGTAAAGACGGTGATGTTGAAGCCAATGCCGGTACATACAATACCGAATCTGGCAATGTACATTTTGAAGGTTCTGCTGTAGTAGAAAATGAAAAATACATTCTTATTGGTGATAAAATTGACACTAATAAAAATACTGGTAATTCTGAAGCAGAAGGTAATGTTATCTTTTTCTCAAAACAAGACACTGCCCTTATTTATGCAGATGTAGTTGTAAGAGAGGATAGCTCTACTTTTGCGTATGGAAACGCTTTAATGAGTAAACCAATCAAAGGTAATTGGATGGACATGTATTATCTAGCTGCCGATACTTTACATTCTATTAATGATACCACTACAAAAGAGAATACTCTTTATGCTCATTATAAAGTATCGATGTGGAATAAAGATATGCAGTCTAGATGTGACTCATTAATTTATTTCTACAACGACTCAATGATCTATTTTTATAATGATCCTAGAATTTGGGCTCAAAAATCTCAAATGACTGGTGATGTAATACGTACTGACATTACCTCTAAAGGGGTTGAAAGATTGTATCTGAATCGTAATGGATTTATTATATCAGAAGACACCATCAAAAACTTCAACCAGGTAAAAGGCAAAAAGATTATTGCCCATTTTGAAAATAATCAACTTGATAAAGTAGATGTTAAAGGAAATGGTATGACAAGGTTCTTCCAGCTTACTGATGATAAAAAGAACATTTATGCATTAAATAAATCTAGTTGCCCTTTAATGACCTTATACTTTGAAGAGGGTAATGAGGTGAAAAACATTAAATACAATGCTAGATCAAATAGTACTGTATTACCACCAAGTAAGATTCAAGGACCAGATAAATTCTTACCTGGCTTTAAGAATAGATTTGATGAAAAACCTGAAAAAGAAGAATTACTCCAAAGAGTAAGAACCCGTGATGACCTTACAGATAGTATGCCTAGAGATCCTTCGGTAAGTAAAGACGAAATAAAAATTCTTTGGAATGGCACTCAAGTTTTAAATAAAAATTATAATGGAGAACCCTTATACATTGAACGTTTAAAACAAATGAGGAAGAAAAAAGCTCTTGAAGAAGAAAATACAAATGATGATAATTAATCATCTCAATATATTATTAAACAATAAAGGCTATCTCATTGTATTGAGGTAGCCTTTGTTGTTTAAGAGCTAGTAAGTACTGCTATCAAAGAAGGAATAAAAGTTGATCAACAAACTAAAATTCAAGCATAAAAAAAACACATCTCAATTAAATCAAGATGTGTTTTTTCGTTGTAGACTACTACTTTTGATTAGTATCTGTTTTATCTACTACTGGTGCTTTCTCTCTATTTGACAGCTCCCAAGCAGTAGCAAAAACTAACTGTGCTCTATTTGCCATTTCTTTAAACTGAATTTTATCTACCGTATCAGTTGGTTGGTGATAATCTTCATGAGTACCATTGAAATAGAATATAACTGGTACATTATGTTTTGCGAAATTATAATGATCAGAACGGTAATAATATCTATTAGGATCATTCTTATCGTTATAAGTATAATCGATGGTTAAGTCTGGCTTAAAAGTCTTAGACACTTCTAAGTGTATATTATGTAAATCTGTCGATAACATATCCGAACCAATTGTATATACAAAGTTTGGATTGTCTTTATGATCAGCATCTCCTCTACCTATCATATCAATATTTAGATCTGCAATAGTCTGTTCCATTGAATAAATAGGGTTTTCAGAATAGTATTCAGAACCTAACAAACCTTTTTCTTCTCCAGTTACGGTCATAAATAAGATAGATCTTCTCGGGCCATGCCCTTCTTTCTTCGCTTGAGAAAAAGCATTTACCAATTCTAAAAGACCTGTTGTACCAGAACCATCATCATCTGCTCCATTATGAATTTCTCCATTAATAATTCCCACATGATCGTAATGTGCAGATATAACAAGAACTTCATCTTTAAGGTCTGTTCCTTCCATAAAACCTAAAACATTTTCTGTAGGAACTCGACGAGTTGAATATTCAGCATTAATACTGATATTGAAACTTTCATGAGCAGGTCTATTTCCTTTCTTAAGGTTTTTCTGAATCATTTTATTCCACTTCGCCTCATCTTTATTTAACATTGCTATGAATGTAGATGGCTTTGCTAGAATTACACCAAAGCTTTTTTCTTCTTTACTGCTATCAGGCTTTTTAAAAGATAGTTTTCCTTTTTTCAAGAAACTTGCATATCGTTTTGTCTGAGTCAAATATTCCTCATCTGAATCAGAAAGAATGATTGCAAAAGCGGCACCTTTTTCAGCTGCTAATCTAGCTTTTTGTCTTAAGCCTTTTGCTTTATCATCTTCTTCAAGATACTCTTCAGGAGAGTTTTGATAAAAAACTACACCTTTTCCTTTAATATCAGCATTAGCATAGTCATCCATTTTAGAAGTTGAATCACCATAACCAACAAATACAACTTCAGTATCTTTATTTAAAGAGAAGTTACCATAAGGAAATAAATCGTCAAATAACTCTACTTTTTTATTATTTGCAGTGATATCAAAACGACTGTATTTTGAAGAATAAAGATCAAATTGTTGAAAATATGGATTAGGATTGTCTTTTACAGGACCAACTAGGCCTTGTGACAAAAAATACTTTGCTATATAATCAGCAGCCATTTTTTGACCTCTTTCCCCTGTCTCTCTACCTTCATATTCATCTGATGCAATAATAGATAGGTGATCTTTTAGCTCTGCTTCAGTAATGGTAGACATATACTTTTTTAAAAGCGTAGCATCAGATTCTAGTTCTAATTCCTGAGCACTTACAGTCCCAAAAAACAATGAGAAAGCAGCACCAATTAGTGTAATTTTTTTCATTAAAAAATGATCAGTTAAAATAATTGAATTGTGTATTTAAAGTTCGGAAGAGTAAATCGGTTAAGGAACTGGAATAGTGTGTGCATCTTTTGGTGAAGACAACACAATCATGGATTGCAAATCATCCACTTCCTTGATTTCACTTAATTTGTTCAACAATACTCTTTGGTATTCTTCTATATCAGTTGTAATTACTTTCAACAAATAATGACTATTACCTGTAACGTGATGACACTCGATAACCTCTGGTATTTGATCTACTTGTTTTAAGAAAGATGTATGATTTTCTTGATTGTGTTTTTCAATTTTCACATTCACGAAAGTAGTTACACCTAATCCTAAAGCTTTAGTATTTAATTTGGCATGGTAACTTTCAATGATACCAGAATTTTCTAATTTTTTTACCCTTTCCAACGTTGGAGCTGGAGATAAATCAATTTCTTTTGATAATTGGGCGTTGGTTATTTTTGCCTGCTTTTGAAGAATATCTAAGATCCTCCTGTCAGTATGGTCTAATCTAAGTACAGCCTTTTTCATTTAATACGGTATAAAAGTAGTTGTCAATATGTTTGGCAAGTAATAATTCGAAGTTTAAATTATATGTGTTATAATTTGACATTATAAATAGGTGAAAACAAAAATTTATTACCCAAACTATAAATCGTAATTGTTAGAAAAAAATAGAAGTAAATCTCTAAAAATTACCGAAAAGCAATTTATAATAATATTTCGTCATATACCAATTTGACCAATTTAAATTTTGATCAATTTACAATATTACTATTTAAGGAGTGTTTTGATTTTTTTGATATTGAATGTAGTTCATTATCCCTTTCAAATAACTGTCGGCAACCTCTATTACTCTAGGAGATATTTTATTGGTTTTAAAATCATTTCCGTTAAGGGCTCTCAATTCATATTCATTGTCTTGTAATAATGGTTCTCCATAACAAATGGGACTATTTAAAAGACGACATAACCTTAAATTTCTAGCATAAATCCCATTACCTAGAGACATTCCCACTGTTTTTAAATACCTAGGTTCATTATGAGGTCCGACTGCAGGTACATTTAATGTTTCTTCAAATTCTCTCATAATAAATTTACTCAAATAGTAGGAGTCTTTTGTATAATCACTAATGAGGATCCTTAAAAAATCGTAGCGATCACGTTTTGATTTTAATTCTTTAGCCATAAAAGAGCCTGGAACAAAGACCATACTGAAATTTCTTCTCGAGGGCTTTTTCCATCCTGAGTTTAACTCATCTGCATTGTAATGCAATACAACAGTTACATCAGGTTTAAAATAATTGATAGAATCTGCTCTCATCTCTAAATCATCCTGCAAATAATATTGACGATATATCCTTGATTCTGGAGAATGATATAAGATATGCATCATTTGTTTTTTGGTAAGTTTCTGACCATATAACTTACTCTGCAAATGTTTTTTCTTCCATACATTGTATGTTTTTTTTGAGGCTCCTGCATTAACAGCACCTTGACGGGTCATATATACTTCTGCTCCATATTTTTCTAAGCTATCTTTTAAAACATAAGCAGTGGTTAATGTAAGATCTCCTTCTCTTAATTGAATCTTAGTTCCATCCTCTAACTTCATATCAATAAACCTCCCCTCTACTTTTGCCATCTTCATGTCTGCAGCAATATGTCCTGGGTCTATGGCTACTCTTATACCCGATAAGGGCTTCATAATTGTAGTGGGTGTAATATTCGTAATGCCTTTCAATATATTGATAGACATTCGGGTATCAGAAGTAAATGGTCTCACTCCTTTTGTACAGTAAACTTGATATTGATATTCTCTATCAGAAAATTCAAAAACGTCTTTTAAGACAGATAGTTCATCCCAACTAACAAAAAATTCGGGTTTTCTTTGTTTTCTATGAAGTGGAGATGGATATAATGTTATACCTGCTTCATTAATTGAAAAATACTCATGCAATTGAGGACTTTTAACCAAGTATTTATTGGCTCTCCTTTTGTAATACTCTGCAAGCTTTGCATTTATCTGGGCATGAGAATCTGTAATCAACATTGACAAAAACAATGTGATCAAGAAACAAAGACCATATTTAAAAGTAAAGCGAGACATTTTTTATTCGGGGGTGCAATTAAATTTCAACAAATTTACGAAAAACCTATCTAAACTTAACAAAGAATCTTTTACTTGATTAAGTCAATAACTATACTTCAAAAACATCTGTCAGTTGTATTAATCAAGATTTTTTTACAATTGAATATGATTATAAAAATTAAAACAAAAAAATACTCTTACAAAAAGTAAGAGTATTTTAAATATATAAGTTGTAATAATCACTAAATCTATACTAAAGTCTCATTGTAGAGCGCATTATGTAAAAGATTCAATGCTTCATTTTTATTTTTTGTAGGTACTAAGATTGATATATTATTAGCACTTCCTCCATAAGAAATCATTCTTACAGAAAGGTTTTCAATTGCATTTACAACACGAGAAACAACCGTTGTATCTTCAATTAATGATTGACCAACAACACATACAATTGAGTGATCATGGTCTACTTCTACTTTACCAAATTTCTCTAAATCTTTAATGATCTGTGGCAATGCATCCGTTTTATCAACTGTTAAAGATACGGCTACTTCTGAAGTAGTAATCATATCAATTGGCGTTTGGTGATCTTCAAAAATTTGGAAAACATTTTTCAAGAAACCATAAGCCATCAACATTCTAGATGATTTAATTTTAATAGCCACAATATCATTTTTCGCAGCAATAGATTTCACTGGTAATGTATGATCACATTGCGGTCCTATTACTGTACCAAAAGCTTCTGGTACCATTGTATTTTTCAAACGGACCGGAATTGATTTTCTCTTTGCAGGTAAAACAGTTAGAGGATGAAGAATTTTAGCTCCAAAGTAAGCTAACTCTGCTGCTTCATCATATGTTAAACATTCTACTGCTTTGGTATTTTCAACAAATCTAGGATCATTGTTGTGCATACCATCAATATCAGTCCAAATCTGAACTTCTTTTGCTCCTGCACAAGCGCCAATAATTGATGCTGTATAATCACTACCACCTCTTTTCAGGTTATCTACTTGTTCAAATTCATTTGTACAAATGTAACCTTGAGTAATGAATAGATCTATATCCGAATTTTCTTGTAGAATTTTAGTCAATCTGTTTTCGATTTCAGGGTACAATGGCTCACCATTTTCTGTACGCATAAAATCTAAGGCAGGGATTAAAGCGGAATTCACTCCTTTTTCCTGAAGATATAACTGCATTAACTTAGTAGAAATCAACTCTCCTTGAGCATGAATTTCTCTTTCTTCTAATTCAGAGAAACTATCTACATTGTAAGATTTTAATAGAGCATATTTCTCTTCCATTAATGCATTAGCTTCTTTTCTTGAAGCTTCCTCATGTAATAATTCAAAAATATGTTTGTCATATTTCGGACGAAAGTCTTCTACTAACTTGTCTGCTAATGTTTTATCATTGGCATAGTAAGCGTCGCAAATAGTCACCAAAGAATTTGTAGTACCAGAAACTGCTGATAAAACTACAATTTTTTGATCGCCGCCAACGATAATATCGCTCACTTGCATCATTCTCTCTGCTGAACCCACTGAAGTTCCTCCAAACTTATATACTAACATCGCACTATTTTTTGATAAACTTAATTTGTGTTTAATTTAATACGTTACAAAGATGGATATCGATGCTTTTGTTAAGAAAAATTCAAACAATAAATACCTAAATAACACATGGTGTTATATTTAAAACAATTAACTAATAACTTTCCCCATTTTTTGATATTTGATGATGAAAATTATTAAATTTGACCATTAACAATCACTTGATGACTATTTAATAAATTATATACTTGCACCTTGTTAAGAGTATTCAAATTTCTTATTAATAACAAGGTACAATTATCCGCTCGTTATGATGAAACTTTCTTATTTCAAACTTTGCATAATTGGATTACTATTTTGTGCGTGTAGTCCTGAAACTAAAAACATAAACAACGACCATGTAGCATCTAATGAAATACTACATGAGTATGCTGTTCCTGATTCAGAATTTGGCGACATTCAATCTCCAATTAATATCTTAACTGATAAGGTAGATGGAGTTGTAAATTCTAAATTAAATATTGAGGCACACTGTAATGCTGTAGAAAATAAAGGGCATACAGTTCAACTTGATTTTGATTCTACATCACAACTTGTTTTTGATGAAGTAAAGTACAATTTTAATCAGTTGCACTTTCATACACCATCAGAACACCAAATTGATGGCATTACTTATCCTATGGAAATGCACATGGTAAATGTTTTAGCCAATGAGCATTCTGATAAACCTCATTACTTAGTAATAGGTATCCTATTTAAAATGGGTAAAGAAAACCCATTCATCAATGAATTTTTAAATAAGATTCCTGGAGATAAGCATGGTATTGCAACAGTTGCTGATTATGAGGTTAACTTAGAAGATCTATTTGGTAAATATGGTTGTGAAGAAATGAAACATTATTATCACTATAGTGGATCATTAACTACTGCTCCATACACTGAAACAGTTTCTTGGCATATTAATCAAATCATTTTTGAAGCTTCTGAAGAACAAATTCAGTTGTTGAATAAAATTGAAGGAAACAATGCTAGACATATCCAAGCTTTAAAAGGTCGTCATGTCGAAAAAGAAGATTTGATGGTTACGGCTAAAAAATTATAAACTGTTTTTAATACAGTAAAGAAAGGAGTACTTTTGAAGTACTCCTTTTTTTTTCAATATGAGAATCGGTATAATTACTAGTAACGACACTGTATTAAGTTGTTTTATTCAGCCTCAAATCATGGATCATCATCACTTGATTCATTTTGATTCTGAAGAAAAATTTCAAAAAAATGATCAACATCTTGATGTTATCTTCGTAGATGACGAATTAATTAATTATTCATCTATTGATATCAATACCATTGACTCCTACTTAATATCATCAATAGATAGCTATTCCTACTTTAAGAAAACAAAGGCTTTTGGTTTTTCTTCCTTTTTATTAAATGATGATCAGTTAGAAATCAATATTTTAAAATCTCTAGTAAAATATCAAGCTACTTCTACGTCTTCACTACCCACCGATTATTCATACCTTATCAAAGGGAAATCTGAAGCGATGAAAAAGGTATTTGATGTAATGGAGAAAGCAATTAAAACCATCATCAATGTAAATATTGTTGGTGAAACAGGTACTGGTAAAGAACTGATTGCACAAGCAGTACATCAAAATTCACCGAGAAAACTCAGGAAGTTTGTGGCTATTAACGTTGCTTCTATACCTAATGAACTTATAGAGTCTGAATTATTTGGTTATGAAGAAGGAGCTTTCACGGGTGCTACAAAAAGAAGAGAAGGAAAATTTGAAGAAGCTGAAGGGGGTACTTTATTTTTAGACGAAATCGGTGAACTTCCTCTTGACTTACAATCAAAATTATTAAGAGTATTACAAGAAAGAGAAATAACTCGAATTGGTAGCAATGAAGTTATTCCAATTAATGTACGTTTGATTACAGCTACTCATAAAAATCTATTAAATGAGGTCAGTGAAGGTAAATTTAGAGAAGATTTATATTATCGTTTATTAGGCCTACCCATTGAATTACCCCCATTACGAGAAAGAAAAGAGGATATCATTCCTCTTAGTCAATTCTTTATTGAGAACTACATATCAAAAAATTCAAATATACCTCAGAAATCATTAACCAATGAAGCCAAACAAAAATTGGAAGATTATTCTTTTCCTGGGAATATTAGACAATTAAGAGCTTTGATTGAATTAGCTATCACTTTAGCAGATGAAAATGAAATTAGAGGAGTAGACATATTGTTAGAAAAAGTTGAATTTAAGAAAGACCTTCTTGAAAAAGAACGAACTCTTGAAGAATATAACATCGAAATAATTGAATATTTTTTGAAAAAATACAAAGGTAGAGTAAATTATGTAAAAGACATCCTGAACATTAGTAAGTCAAAGATTTACCAATTGATCAAAGATGGCAAGATTAGCAGATAATTTAAATTTATAATATAGCCCATGAGTACTGTTCAGAACCCAAAAATGTACGATTTAACACAATTACAGGCACTTTCTAGAGGTGACGATAGTTTTGTAACAAAAATGATAGATTCTTTCCTTACAAATCTCAATGAGGGCATGGAGGAGATCAACGAAGCAAAAAGTTATAATGATTGGTCTACAATAGCAAAAGTGGCACATAGATTAAAACCATCATTTCAAATATTAGGAGTTAGTTCTTTATCTGATGTAATCTTACATCTTGAAAAAGATTATCTATTGGACGATTTCGATGAAAAGGGTTATATCGAAATTATTAATACGTTTTTGACAAGTAGTAGTATTCTTAAAGACCAAATTCAACAATTTTTACATAATTAATGTGAAAACTGACATGTGTCACTATGAGAGCTGATTTTAGTATATATTTTTGTAACAAAATTATATCTGAATATTATCAAACTCTCATGAAAAAAGTAATCTTTAGTAAGTTAGCTCCATCACCATTGGGCCCTTACTCACAAGCAATCCTAAACAACGATACTCTTTACGTTTCTGGTCAAATTGCAATTGATCAATCTACAGGTAATTTTGTGTCTGATGGTATCGAAAATGAAACACATCAGGTAATGAAAAACCTAGGCTATGTTCTTGAAGCAGCAGGAATGGACTACAGTAACGTTGTTAAATGCAGCATTTTCGTACGAGATATGAACGATTTCGTAAGTATTAACAACGTATATGCTACCTATTTTGAGGAAGCAACTGCTCCTGCAAGAGAAACTGTTCAGGTAGCACGTTTGCCAAAAGATGTAGGCATAGAAATCTCATGTATTGCTGTTAAGTAATATTAACCGCATACTAACCACATATACAAACAACAATCTCGTAATAAATAAGATGACGAATTCGATTTACATCAGTACTGCAGAGCCAAATAGTGGCAAAGCATTAGTTGCGTTAGGAATTTTAGAAAATTCCCTTCGTAAAAGTTCAAAAGTAGGTTTTTTCAAACCTGTGATTGGAGATTATAATTCTGGAAAAGAAGATGAACATATTTCATTAGTTATTGATCATTTCGGATTAGACCTTAATTATGATGAAGCTTACGGGCTTACATTAAAAAAAGCTAACGAATTAATTTCTCAAGGTAAAAAAGATGAAATGTTAGAGATTGTGATCTCTAAATATAAACGTCTTGAAGAGCGTTTCGATTTTATCCTTATCGAAAGTTCTGATTACAAAAACAGTATCACATTAGAGCATAGTTTAAATATTGAATTTGCTAAAAACTTAGCATCTCCTGTACTTATTCTTACTAATGCACACAATAAATCAATTGATGATTGTATTGATGCATTAAGAGTTGCAATTGATGATTTTGCTTCTAACGATTGTGACGTCATTGGATCAATTGTTAACCGTGTCAATACTGATATCATTACTGATCTTGACACAGAATTGGCGAAACAGTTCAAAGGGAATAAAATGTTACTTACAACAATCCCTGCTGATGATAGAATGTCTAGCCCTACAGTAAGAGATATTGTAGAACATACGAATGCAAAAGTACTTTATGGTGAGAAAAACCTAGATGTACTTGTGGATAATATCACAATTGCAGCAATGCAAATGCAAAACTTCTTACCTAAAATCAAAGAAAACTCTTTGGTAATTACTCCTGGTGATAGAGGTGATGTTGTTTTAGGTACTATCTCAGCACACAAAGCACAGTCTTACCCTAACATTTCAGGTATGCTTTTAACAACAGGTTTAGAACCTGATGATTCTATTAAGCACTTGATTGAAGGTATGCAAGATATGTTCCCTATCCTATCTGTACCAGAGAACACTTACTTGACTGCAAATTTTGCCAACGAAGTACATGCTTCTATGAGAGCAAATGATTTATCAAGAATTTCTTATGCAAAAGAATTATTTGATAAACACGTTGACTCGAAAATCCTTTCTGAATTACTTGCTCAAGTAAAAGTGAAGGGAATGACTCCTAAGATGTTCCAATACACTCTTACAGAAAGAGCACGTCAGAAAAAGGCTAGAATTGTTTTACCAGAAGGTAATGATCACAGAGTACTTGAGGCATCAGCTATTTTAGCTTCTCAAGATATTGTTGATATTATCCTTTTAGGTAATAAAGAAGAAATCATAGATGTAGCTAGAAAAAATGCTATCACTATCGATTTTGATAAAATTGAGATTATCAATCCTGTTGAATATGTTAAGTTCAGTGAGTATGTAAATACTTTATATGAATTAAGAAAACATAAAGGAATGAACTTAGATATGGCAACTGATGCAATGTCTGATGTTTCTTACTTCGGTACTATGATGGTACAAATGGGTGATGCTAATGGTATGGTATCTGGAGCAGTTCACACTACTGCAGCTACTATCCGTCCTGCACTTCAGGTGATCAAAACTAAACCAGGTACTTCAGTAGTATCATCAGTATTCTTTATGAGTTTACCTGATCGTGTTTTAGTTTATGGTGACTGTGCTGTAAACCCTAACCCTAATTCTGAACAATTGGCAGAAATTGCAATTTCTTCAGCAGAGACTGCAATTGCTTTTGGTATTGAACCAAAAATCGCCATGTTATCTTACTCTTCTGGTTCATCAGGATCGGGTGAGCAAGTTGAAAAAGTAAGAAAAGCAACAGAAATTGCAAAAGAAAAGCGTCCTGATCTTAAAATCGAAGGCCCTATCCAATACGATGCGGCTGTAGATCCAACAGTAGGTGCTCAAAAAATGCCAGGTTCTGAGGTAGCAGGTCAAGCTAATGTTCTTGTGTTCCCTGATTTGAATACAGGTAACAACACTTACAAAGCCGTTCAAAGAGAAACAGGTGCAATTGCAATTGGCCCAGTTCTTCAAGGTTTAAATAAACCTGTAAATGATCTTTCTAGAGGTTGTTTAGTTGAGGACATCTTGAATACAGTTATTATTACTGCAATTCAAGGAAATCAAGCTTAATTGTTGGTTGAATTTATAGTAAATCTTAGATTTACTTCAAATATATTAAGATTACCTCTTACGTAGTAAGGGGTAATCTTTCTTATTTTTGCTGAAATATCATTTATAAATATTCATATAAAAATGAAAATCCTTGTAATTAATGCAGGTAGTTCATCTCTGAAATATCAATTGTTTGAGATGGATGGTACGCAAGTATTGTGTTCAGGTATCGTTGAAAGAATCGGTCTTGAAAATGGAATCATTACTCATAAAACTTTCGATAAAGAAGGTAATGCTACTAAAACAAAAAAAGAATTACCTATTCCTAACCACAACATTGGTTTAACTGAGGTAGTTGCTTTATTAACAGATGCAGACAACGGAGTAATCCAGAATACTGATGACATTCAAGCTGTAGGACACCGTGTTGTTCATGGTGGTGAATTCTTTAGTGATACTATGGTAATTACTGAAGAAGTTGAAGCTAAAATTAAAGAATGTTTTCAATTAGCTCCGCTTCACAACCCTGCCAATTTACAAGGAATTGAAGATTGTAAAGCAATTTTCACAAAAGCTACTCAAGTTGCTGTATTTGATACTGCTTTTCATCAAACTATGCCTGGTAAAGCATTCCGTTATGCTGTACCAACAGAGTTATATGAACAACATGGTGTACGTGTTTATGGTATGCATGGTACGTCACATAAATATGTTTCAAAAGCAGCTATTGATCATTTAGGACTTCAAGACAAAGATTCTAAAATCATTACTGTTCATTTAGGTAACGGATGTTCAATGTCTGCAGTTAGAAATGGCGAATGTATCGATACATCTATGGGCTTCTCTCCTCTTGATGGATTGATGATGGGTACTCGTTCTGGTGATATTGATCCTGCTGTTGTTTTCTATTTAATGGATAAATTAAATATGAAATCTGATGAGGTATATGATCTATTAAATAAAAAATCAGGTATGTTAGGTGTAACTGGCGATTCTGATATGAGAGATATTGAAGATCGTTTTGCCAAAGGTGATGAAGTAGCCATTCTTGCTACTCATATGTACACTTACCGTATTAAAAAATATATTGGAGCTTACATGGCTGCTCTTAATGGTGCTGATGCTATTTGTTTCACTGCTGGTGTTGGTGAAAATGATCATGGTATTCGCCATTATGCTTCTATTGAGCTTGAAGGTTTAGGAATTGAATTAGATGCAGAAAAGAATAACAACTTAAGAGCATCTGATATTGAAGAAATTTCAACTCCAACTTCTAAAGTAAAAGTATTGATTGTTCCAACTAACGAAGAGTTAGAAATTGCACAACAAACATTGGCAGTTTTGAACTAATCAATTCCTATTATATATATCAGAAAGAGCAAGTAAAATTACTTGCTCTTTTTTTGTTTAATTTTTTTATTAAAACGTTAAACAAAATATAAGATTTTAAGTTTAGTTATTATGGAAAAAATATTGAACTCTGAAGATACTGATAGAATCATTCAAATGGCATGGGAAGACAAAACTCCTTTTTCCGCAATCAAGTACCAATTTGGTCTATCAGAATCAGAGGTCAAAGACATAATGATGAAAACACTCAAGAGAAGAAGCTACATTTTGTGGAGGAAAAGAGTGAATTCAGGTAAAAGCAGTAAACACTTGAAAAAACGTTCAAGTGAAATGAAAAAATTTAAATCGAACCATCAAAGGCTCATTACATTCAATAAATTAAGTAAACGCTAACTCTTCTCAATTATGAATAATGAAAAACTAAATATTGTATGGATTAAAAGAGATTTAAGAACCCAAGATCACAAGGCTTTATTTGAAGCTGAAAAATCCGATTTGCCCTATATCATTATTTATCTAATCGAACCTTCCATTACATCCTACAAAGATACATCACAGAGACATTTACAATTCGTATATCATTCTATTTTAAAAATGAATGATTGCTTATCAATTTATAATAGAAAAGTAGAAATTTTATACGCCGAGGCCTACGAAGCCTTTTCGTATTTCACAGAACAATACGATATTAATACTGTATTTTCTTATCAAGAAAGTGGAATTGATATTACTTATACTAGAGATAAGAAAATAAAAAAGTTATTTCATGAGAGAAATATTGAATGGAAAGAATACCAAAGAGATGGAGTTATAAGAGGAATAAACAATAGAATGGGCTGGGATGAAGCATGGAAAATAACAATGAACTCCCCTATCATCAAAAACGTCTTTTCACCATCAAATACCTCAAATTTACAACACCCTTTTCTTTTACCATCCTCAATAAAACATTCTTTAGAAAAGTATAATAGAAATTTACAGCCTGCAGGAGAAGATAATGCTTGGAAGTATTTAAAATCATTTGCTCAGGATAGAGGCAAGAATTATCATAAGTTCATTTCTAAACCTTTAGCAAGCAGAAAAAGCTGTGGGAGAATCTCTCCCTATTTATCTTGGGGGAATATAAGTATTAAACAAACTTATCAATTCGTTAATAATCACCCTAATAAAGCAATTTATGGTCGAGCATTTAGCGGTATTTTGACAAGATTAAAATGGCATTGTCATTTTATACAAAAATTTGAATCAGAAAGTGAGTACGAATACCAATGTGTTAATCAAGGTTTCGAAGGCTTACATTACAGTAATAATAATAAATTTCTTGAAGCATGGAAAACAGGTCAAACTGGTTTCCCACTCATAGATGCTAGCATGCGTTGTTTAATAGCTACAGGATGGATTAATTTCAGAATGAGAGCTATGTTAGTGAGTTTCCTTTGTCATCATTTGGATCAAGATTGGAGAAGAGGCGTATTTCATTTAGCCAACCTTTTCTTAGATTATGAACCGGGTATTCATTATACTCAATTCCAGATGCAAGCGGGAACCACAGGAGTCAATACTGTTAGAATCTACAATCCTGTTAAACAATCTATAGATCACGATCCCGAAGGGGAATTCATTAAAAAGTGGGTTCCTGAATTAAATGACATTCCTAAACGTTATATCCACGAACCTTGGACTATGACCCGTTTAGATTTGGCTTTTAATGGGATTGAATCAATTAATTATCCTGACCCAATTATCAATTTAAAAGAAAGAGGGAAAGCCGCTCGTTTAAAAATCTATTCACACCGTAAAACAGAGGAGGTACAAAAAGAAAAAAATCGTATTTTAGTTTTACACACCCGAAATAATACTTCAAAAGCAATATAGATGTCTAAAACAGCCGCCCTTATTTACCCTCATCAGTTATTTGAGCAATCTCCACTTTTTAAGCAAGAAGTGGATTGCTTTTTTATAATAGAAGACCCCTTATTTTTTAGTCAATATAAATTTCATAAACAAAAATTAGCTTATCACAGAGCCACTATGAAATGGTATGCTGACTTTTTAATCCATTTGAAATATCATGTTGAATACATTGAGGAAAAACATTTGACTAATTTATTTGAGAGGATTTACTCAGAAGGTTATCATCAAATATATTGTATTGATGTTGTAGATGATTGGCTTTCTAAAAAAATCATAGAACAATGTCAATTACAACAATTTCATCTGAATTGGCTTTCTTCTCCATTATTCATCAATTCAAAAAAAGACAATGATGACTATTTTAAAAATGAGAAAAAGAAATACCATCATTCACAGTTCTATAAAAAACAACGACAGAAATTAGGGTTATTAATGGATAAAGACAATGAGCCTGTAGGTGGTAAATGGTCTTTTGACACTGATAATAGAAAAAAATATCCTGCTAAAAAAACTCCTCCATCATTAAAAAAATTACCTCAAAACGACTATTACAAAGAAGCGGTATCTTATGTCAATAATCGTTACAGTGATCATTTGGGTACTTTAGAAGAACTTCCTTTATATCCTACTACCTTCAAAGAGGCAGAAGAATGGTTATTACTGTTTTTAAATGAAAGGTATGAAGAGTTTGGGGTTTATGAAGACGCGATTGTTTCTACTGAATCATTTTTAAACCATAGTGTCATTTCACCAATGCTCAATATTGGCTTGCTTACTCCCTATCAAGTGATTAACCATGCTAATGAATTCTATGAAAATAAAAATGTACCTATAAATTCTCATGAAGGGTTTTTAAGACAGATAATTGGTTGGAGAGAATTTATTAGAGGAATATATGAGGCCAATGGCAGACAAGAACGAACAAAGAACTTTTGGAAGTTTACTAAAAAAATGCCTGACAGTTTATATAATGGTTCGACTGGGATTCCTCCTATTGATCAAACTATCAAAAAACTTAATGAAACTGCCTATTGTCATCATATAGAACGATTAATGGTTCTTGGTAACTTTATGCTCCTTTGTGAAATTCATCCTGATGAAGTTTATCAATGGTTTATGGAGTACTTTATTGATGCATACGATTGGGTAATGGTAACCAACATATATGGAATGAGTCAGTTTTCTGATGGAGGGCTTATGGCCTCTAAACCATATATTTCTAGCAGTAATTATATCCTTAAAATGAGTAATTATAAAAAAGGAGATTGGCAATTTACTTGGGATGGTTTATTCTGGAGATTCATGGATAAACATAGGGATATACTTAAGAAAAATCCTAGACTAAGCATGCTCATCAATAATTATGATAAGATGGATATTGCTAAAAAAGAAAAACTGATGACCTCTGCAGAATTATTTCTGAAAGACCATCAGCTTCCTCAAACTTCTTTATTTTAAACTAAAGAGTTGATATAATATTTCTCCTAGAACCAAGCTGTGAGGTTTATAGAAAAGTTTCTTCCTGGTTCTGGTAAATTCAAAATTCTATACCTTGATAAATGACGCATATAGTTATTATCAAAAAGGTTATCAACCCTAAAAATTAAATTACCATATACTCTTTGCATATTAAATGCTGTACCAAATTTTAACCCGACAATACCATAGCCAGGAGTTTCTAATTCATTAATGTCTACCCTATTCTGATCCCCTGTCAGTTGTAGATTGACACTTGCGAAGGGTTTTGATAGAAAGTTACTGATAACAGTATGTGTGTAAGTTAGTTCTGTCATAGATGATAAGGGAGGAACAAATGAAAATGATCTATTGCGTTCTGTATTTTGAGAATACACGTATTCTACTGAATTATGTAATTTGATATCTCTTCTCACCTCCCAATCTAAAGCAAACTCATAGCCTACAAAATAACCACTCGCTTCTATATATTTATAAATTTGACCAGCATCTGGCAAAGGAGAAGGTTCTGGTTGTGCTGATAAATAAATATAATTAGTGTAATAATTAAAATACGGGTTTAACGCTACATTGATTTTCTTCTTTGAATAAGACATATTAAAATCCCATTGATAACCTTGTTCGGGATTCAAATCGGGAGTACCTTGTTCATGTCTAAATGTACCATGATGAACACCATTGGAAGCTAACTCATTCGCTCTTGGTGCTCTAAAAGTCCTTGCAATATTGGTATTAGCATCAATCTGATTAAACATTTTGAATTGTACTCCTAATGAAGCTGACAGATTTTCATATTGATTGTCGATATCATCTACTCTTTGCCATGGATTCCCAGAGTTGGGTGGATCTTGAAAATAAGAATCATAATAAGCCTTTGAAGCAAATGTGATATAATCAAACCTCACACCACCAATCATTTTCACTTTCTCATTTAATGGCAATCCAAACATGGCATAACCACCAAAAGTATTTTGATCATAATCAGGAATTAAAAAGTCAAACCCACTTCTTCTGTTTTGTTGATTTTCAAAATTGACACCTACCTCCCAATGCATAACTCTTCCTTCTTTATCGAAGTGAACATTAGCAGATGTTGTTCTTAAATCCAATTGGTTAGCAACAAAACCATATTCATTTAAAGGCCTTCCATGTCTAACAGGGTCAGATAATTCTTTTCGATCGTTGTATTGATACCCCAAATCAAACCAAATATTACCACCCCAAACATCTACATGAGAGTTGTAAGTCAACATTTGATGATCTATTTCTTGTTTGGGAACTTCAGGTCTTCTTTTATCTTCAAAGCTTTGTAGCCAATTATTGGTAGGTATACCTGTTGCACCAGGAAACAAGCCCACAGACTCAGAAAACAAACTGTAAGAAACACTATGTACCCAATGGTTTCCTTCATAACCTACGGTTGTTTTAAATGAACCAATGCTTCCTCCTGTATTGACTAATATTCCATCCTTTAATTTGAAAATGCCTCCTAAATAAGAAAACTCTTCTGCTGGAACTCTATAATTACCAAAGTCTTCATATCCTCCAGAAACTTGGTAGAATATTTTTCCTTTTTGTCCATTTACTTTAGCGTCACCACTAAAGTATTTATTGTTATTCTTATAGTTTAATCCAATTTTCCCTTCTACTCCATCTCTACCAAGGGGTTGAGGAGATTTCATTTTGATTACACCACCAAGACCGTCAGATCCGTATTTCAAAGTAGCTGCTCCTTTGGCAATTTCGACCTCATCTACATTGGGTTGGCCAACAGAAAGACCATGATCCATTCCCCACTGTTGATCTTCCAATTTTACTCCATCTACACTTACAACAACTCTGGAACCTGCCATTCCTCTTACAGTTGGTTTAGAAATACCAACACCAGTTGATATGAAAGAAACACCCGGAGTTTTTGATAAAGTTTCTGCAATAGTAGTCCCTTTTTCTGCATCCAAAGTATAAGCATTTATGGACGACAAATTCATCCCTGCCAAAGACATATCATCATGACCGTGTTCATGAATTTCAATCTCTTCCAATTCTTGGAAGGCTTCTTCCATAAAGATTCTTTTAGATCTATTCTCTTTTAATTGGACTGTATAATCCTTAAAACCAAGAAAATGACATCTTATCTCTACTACAGAGGAATTATAATAGAAGTTGAAGCGTCCGCGTTTATCGGATACAACCATCTTACCATTAAAAAACACTTCAACACCTTCTAATGGTTGTTCGGAAGATTCGTCTAAAATGGAACCTTTGAAGTTTGGTTCTTGAGCATATAAGGGATTGTGTATGAACATTAAAATCAATACACAAGCGAAAAAAGTCTTTTGCAACATAATTGCAAAATTAAACTATTTTAAGGAATGAGAAAGAGAATAATCATAATCTTTTATTAAGATCGATAAAAGTCAACTTATCCTACTGTAATTGAACACTTTTATTGTTGTTTTTTAAATTTCTAGGATAATTAATGGTTATTAATAATTTCACCTAATACATAATGATTACTTGTAATATGTTGTAATCATAAAAAAGGCTGCCTCACAATATGTAAGACAGCCTTTGTAGTCTATTATTTCTTCTTCTTTCCAGAACCTAAGTAAGCAGATATTTTACCACTTGCTCTTTGTTTTTCCATGGAAGATTTATTTTTAAGTCTTCGATTTTTATCGACTTTATCTTTATTCTTTTTCTTCTCGTGGAAGGCTCCTTTATAATTAGGATCCTCGATTTTCTTTTGTCTATCGATTTCCATTGCCATCTCTTGTCTCTCATCTTTTGGTGCTTCACCATATTCTAAGTCAAGTGGCAATTCTAGTACTGGAATTTCTTTATTGATTCTTTTTTCTACTTTCTTTAAATGATATTTTTCAGCATCATTACAGAAAGTGAAGGCAACTCCTGTATTATTTGCACGCCCCGTTCTACCAACACGGTGAACGTAATCATCATACATTACAGGCACATCAAAGTTAATCACATGAGAAACCATACTCACATCAATACCTCTTGCTGCTACATCTGTAGCAACTAAAACTCTTACTCCTCCATCTTTAAAGGCTTGAATACTATTAATTCTAGCATTCTGACCTTTATTTGCATGGATCACTTTTACTTCCCCTTTAATTTTTCTTTCTAGGTAACTAAAAATACCATTAGCATGATCCTTCTTTTTCACGAAAACAATCACACGAGATAATTCATTATCCTCTTCATTCAATAAATATTCAAGGAAGTTAAGCTTCGTTCTGAAGTTCGGTAGATAGTATAAAAACTGATCAACCATTTCAGCTGTTGTTGCCTGAGGAGTAATTTCTACTCTTTGAGGATACTCCAAAAACTCCTCACTTAATTTCACTACAATATCAGGCATTGTAGCTGAGAAAAGTAAATTTTGACGTTTTCTTGGAATGATTTCTAGCATTTGACGAATTTGAGGCATGAATCCCATATCCATAATTCTATCTGCCTCATCCAAGACCATATATTTGATTGATTTTGTTTTCAGCTTACCTCTAGAGTAAATATCCATTACTCTACCTGGCGTGCCTACTAAAATATCAATACCGTTTTCAATTTGCTCAATTTGAGTTTTAGGACCAATTCCACCATAAGCCACTGCATGTCTCAAACCGGTGTATTTACCTAATATATCTACTTCCTTACCAACTTGTATTGCCAACTCTCTTGTAGGTACTAATATTAATACTCTTGGATCGTTCCCTTGAGCATATTTTACCTTGTACAATAGTGGCAAAAGATAAGCTGCTGTTTTACCAGTACCTGTTTGAGCAATACCAAATAAATCATGACCCGCTAATACTAACGGAATCGCTTTCTCTTGAATTGGTGTTGGATTTTCATATCCAAGTTCTTCACAAACTTGATATAATTGTTTGTTTAATTTAAACTTTCTAAATCCTTCAGAGGTTTCCTCCACCTTTGCCTCTTGAGCAACTGTTTCTGGTGTATCTCCCTTTTTTCTTGGTAAGAAAGTTAATTGAGGATCATCACCAAGGTGATCAATATTGTTGAATTCAACTAATTTAAATTCTCCAGTATACTCGTTAAACTCTAATGTTGTAACACCCGTATTTTTGGGAGCATAGTTTTTCATCTTATCAAAATCCATGTCTAATAGAAGACATAAGAATATTCTGATAGATCTAGAGTGCATACAAATCATGACGTTTCTCTCGTTTTCGTTCACCATGATTTTCTCCAAACCTTCAGCTTCACGACGAAGAACGTCCATTAATTGTTCACCTCCTTTAGGAAATGCATCAAAATTACCCTTTTCCCATTCATCGGAAATCCCTTGTACAGTTAATCCATCAATAACACAGTCATCAATAGAATTCCCCTCATAATCTCCATAATCCATCTCATCAAACTCTGGCATTATTTCATGGGGAATCCCCTTTTCAATAAACCCTTGAGCAGTTTGATGTGTTCTTTTTAATGAAGTAACATAAAGCTTATCAAACGGAAAGTCTTTATAAGCATCAAATAATAATGATGCTTGTTTCTGACCATTCTCATTTAAATCAGCATTTATCTTTCTTCCTTGAACGATGCGTTTGGTATTATAAGCGGTTTGTCCGTGACGAACAAGGTATATTCTCTTTGGTTGATGCATAAATTCTAAACAATATTTTGTGCAAAGTTAACTTGTTCTGCGAGATAACTATAGCAAATGATAGGAATTTAAGAAGTATTTGGTGATGAACACTCATAAAAGCATTTTCATTCCCCCCTTCAGATTTTATTTACTAAAAAAGGCTGTCTCGTAATAAATAGAGACAGCCTACTTTTATTTCTTTAGAATCCAATTAAAATCAAATTACTCCACTAATTTATTAGTGTTTTTCGTAAATGATTTCTGGTTCTTTAATTTCAACAATATTTTCGTCGTTGACTTGAACTAATTCAATTGTTTTTAGCTCATTTACTAAAGCAGGATCGTATTTGGCTTCTACTCTCACATAGTTCTCTGTAAAACCAAACATTTTTCCCTCTTCAATATCATGTTCAAAAAGAACTGTTCTAGTGGTTCCTAATTGAGTCTCATAAAAAGCTCTTTTCTTTTTATCAGACAGAATACGAAGCATTTTAGATCTCTTTGCTCTTTCAGCCTTTGGTACAACGCCATCCATATGCACGGCATCAGTATTTGGACGTTCAGAGTAAGTGAAGACGTGAAGATAAGCTACATCTAATTCATTTAAGAAATTGTAGGTATCTAAGAAATCTTCTTCTGTTTCTCCAGGAAAACCAATAATTACATCAACACCAATACATGCGTCTGGCATTTGACTTCTAATTTCAGTAATTCTAGATTGATACAGATCCGTTCTGTAACGTCTCCTCATTAGCTCTAACATCTTGTCTGAACCAGACTGAAGAGGAATATGGAAATGAGGAACAAATTTATCGGATTGTGTACAGAATTGAATAATTTCTTCGTCCAATAAATTAGGTTCAATAGAAGAGATACGATAACGCTCTATACCTTCTACTTTATCTAATTCTTTTAATAGATCAATGAGTCTCTCTTGACGTTTCCCATCAATAATACCGAAATCACCGATGTTTACACCAGTTAATACAACTTCTTTCACATCAGAAGCTGCAATTTCCTTCGCATTTTTAATGATATCATCAATACTAGCACTCCTCGACTTCCCTCTTGCTAGAGGGATTGTACAGAAAGAACACTTGTAATTACATCCATCTTGCACCTTCAAGAATGTTCTTGTACGATCGTTCATGGAGTAACCTGAAACAAATTCTTTCGTCTCCTTAATTTCTTTTGCTAATACCTGAGGTTCTTCAGTTTTCACAAAACCATCTAAAAGATCTAATAAACGGAATTTTTCTGCTGCACCTAGTACCGCATCCACTCCTTCTAATTCAGATATTTCTTTTGGTTTTAACTGTGCATAACAGCCAATGATAGCAACGTAAGAATTTGGAGAAATTTTCTTTGCTTCACGTACAATTTTCTGACACTTTTTGTCGGCATTATCCGTTACAGAACAAGTGTTGATTATATATATATCTGGAGTATCTGCAAACTCCACTTTTTTATATCCTTTTTCCTCAAATTGACGACCAATAGTACTCGTCTCAGAGAAATTTAATTTACAACCAAGTGTATAAAAGGCTACTTTTCTCATTACTGATTGATTATTAATCACTTTCGAAAATTCAAAAGGAATACAAAAGTAAGGAGAATGTTACTGAATTGAAAATATTTGTTGCAACGTATGTTAATTTTAAATAACGAAATTTAGAATTCGTGAGGAGTAAATATTTCTTCAATCTTTTTTCGAGACGCTGCTTCTATTTGTGTTGTGGTTCGATTATTTGATGTATATTTTTTATTAAAAAAATGATTATCAAATTCTTCTATCGTTATTTCTCGTTCTAAACTTTTTATATCTGATGCATTTCTTATGTAAAGTTCATCTAATATGTAATGGTCAGATTTAGTATCAGAATAATCAGTTACCCAAACATCTTGATAGAAAATTAGTTTTTTGTTCTTATAAATCCATTTCGAAATCTCGACTCCTTCCAAACCACAATTCCTTGTACTTTCAATCACTCTCCAACTTTCATTGATATCTTCTTTGATTTCCAGACAACATAAATCAGAACATTGAAACTCGTGAGTAGTAGGATTGAATTTATCTAATTCGGCTTCAGACAACAAACTATCAAAAACAGGTGACAAAAACCTAGAAATAGTTGTATCTAACTTTATATCCTTTGGTTTTAATATCTTGAAATTTTCTTTTGCTATAGATCCTTCTTCAGTAACAGGCTGTTTCCATTCTAATGAAAGGGATGGTTTACTACAGGAAATCATTGTTCCAATAAAACATAAAAAAACTGTTATTTTTAAAGTTTGCATAATTGCTGTAATGAAGAGTTTAGTTATCAAAAAATATCAATTAAGTCATCGAGAGAAAAACAATCTAATTTAAAAGTCTTAAATATCAAAATCATCCTCACACACAATATGTTATGAGTAATATAAGAAATGAAATCAGTGGTTTTTTAAGCTGAGTTTTCATTTATAAATACTTAGTAAAAACATCATATCACTTAAGGAGTCCTACCTATAATGCCAAAATAAATTTATTTTAAATACTATTCTAACATATAGAAATGATTCAATTTTCCTAACTTGCAAAAGTTCCTATTCTCCTATCGGAGATGATATTTTTTTATGTTTTTTACTGAAATGAAATATTATCAATTTTTTTGTCTCTACTTATTTTTATCAATTCAAATTAATGTATTTGGTCAAGATCACTTTTCGTATTTATATCATCTAGATTTAAATAACGTCACAGACGATCAAATTAAAGTAGAACTAAATCTAACTACTTCTTTAAAGGAAGATAAAGTGATATTTCAATTTCCTGCAATTGTACCAGGAACATACAAAATTTATGATTTTGGTCGGTTTATAGATCAGTTTTCTGCACAAACAAAATCAGGTGATGAATTGCCCGTCAAAAAAATCGATAAAAATAGATGGGAAATCTCTAATGCAACATCATTACACAAAATTTCTTATTCTGTAGATGATACTTGGGATACTAGACTCCCACAAAAAGTGTTTGAACCCGCAGGTACCAACATTGAAAAAGACAATAATTTTGTTCTTAATAATCATGGTTTTTTCGGTTTTTTTGATCAGAAAATAGATTACCCATTTCAAATTAAAATAAAAAAGAATAAAACGCTTTACGGTTCTACTTCCCTTAAAAAAGAATTCACTTCTGATACTTTGGATCATTATATTGTACCCAATTATCACAGGTTGGTAGATAACCCTATAATGTATGCACAACCTGACACTGCAAGTATTCAAGTGGGCGACACTCAGGTCTTTATAGGCTTACATTCTCCAAATAAAAAAATTAATGCTTCATTAGTAATTGAAAAACTAGAAGATGTCCTTATAGCACAGGAAGCCTTTTTAAAAGGTAAATTACCAACTGACCGTTATACTTTCATTATTTACCTTACGGATGAACCAGGAATTTCTGGAGCGATGGGTGCTTTGGAACACTGGAATAGCTCATTTTATTTTCTCCCTTATGGCTCACCTAACCGTATCCTCAGAATTATTCAAGATATAGCGGCCCATGAGTTTTTTCATATTATTACACCTCTAAGCATTCATTCAGAAGAGATTGCCAATTTTGATTACATGGAACCTAAAATGTCTGAGCATTTATGGTTGTATGAAGGGGTGACTGAATATTTTGCTGGCTTAGCATTAGTACAACAAAATGTAATTGAAAGGGAAACTTATTTGAATGCCTTAAATAAGAAAATATTAAGTACAATTAAACTTTACGACAGAGATCTTTCCTTTACCGAAATGAGTAAAGGTTGTTTGGATGAACACGGCGATCAATACCCTAATGTTTATGAGAAAGGAGCATTAATAGCCTTAGGTTTGGATATTGTCTTACTTGAAAATAGCAATGGACAACAAGACTTAAGAGATTTAATGATTACACTTTCAGAAAAATTTGGCAGTGATAAGTCTTTTAAAGATAAAGACCTTTTTGATATTATAGGCAAAGTGAGTGGTATACCAGAAACAACAGCATATTTAAATAAATATGTCGGAGATAATAATAGACTTCCTTTGGAAGAAATATTCCAGAAAGTGGGAATTGACTATGCTGAAAAAAGAGTTACTCCTACAGGCACATTTGGAAATATAGGTATTTCTATGAACGATCAAGAAGAACTTTTTATTGAAGATATAAGTGATATGGACGTCTTCGGTTTAAAAATGGGATTTCAAGTTGGAGACGTATTATTAAAATATAATGATACTGATCTTACAGTGGAAAACATCACCGACATTTTAGATAGTGTGATTAACTCTCCTAAAAAAAACACAAAAATTAAAGTTACTGTAAGAAGACAAGGTAAAATTGTTAAATTGAAAACGAAAACAATAATCAATCATCAGATAGAAGAAAATATATTCGAATTAAACGACAATTGTTCCAAGGAAGAACTTCGTTTAAGAGAACTATGGTTAGGTAAAACTACTGATGAAGAATAGTAAATAATCCTACTACCAACAATGAATTTGAATCTAAAAAACCCATTGGTTGTATTTGATTTGGAAACCACGGGAACCAATGTCACTAAAGATAGAATCATCGAAATTTCTATGGTTAAGGCTGATATCAATGGGGAAAGAACAATAAAAACATACAGATGTAATCCTGAAATGCATATACCAAGTACTTCTAGTAAGATACATGGTATATATGATGAAGACATCAAGGATAAACCAACATTTAAACAAATAGCCAAAGATGTTGCTGCCTTTATGAAAGGAAGTGATATTGGTGGATACAATGTTTTAAGATTTGATTTACCTGTAATTACTGAAGAGTTTCTTAGAGCAGGAATAGAATTTGATTTTAGCCAAAGAAAAATTGTCGATGCCCAGAAGATTTTCTTCATGATGGAGCCTCGTACATTAGGTGCTGCTCTAAAGTTCTATTGCGGTAGAGAATTAGAAGATGCCCACTCTGCTGAAGCCGATACTATTGCCACTTTAGACGTGATTGATGCTCAAGTGAAACATTATGAAGGGGTAAGTATTAAAGATAAAAACGGGAAAGAATATGAGCCTGTTAAGAATGATATGAATGCCTTGCATGATCTTACTGCTAAAAACCTAGTTGATTTTGCCGGCCGTATGGTTTTAAATAATGAAGGGGAGGCTATTTTTAACTTTGGTAAATACAAAGGAAAATCAGTTGCTGAAACATTAAAAAGAGACCCTCATTATTATGATTGGATCATTAATAACGATTTTGCCTTAGATACAAAAAGTAAATTGACGCAAATTCGTTTAAAAAGTCAATTCCAGAAATAATCATCAAAAAAATTGATTTACAAAAAAGGCTGTCAAAATAAATTGACAGCCTTTTTTGATTTATAGAAGTTAAATTAAATATCATCTTCTTTACTTAGCTTTAATAGCTTAAGATAATCACTTTCTGTATCAACATCTAAAAATGGAACTCTAGATTCTACTGAACCAAAAGAGTGTTTATTCTTTCTTACAATAGATTTAGCTCCAAAATTTCCTTCTAAAAGCGTCAATTCAGGAAATACCATTTGATCAAAAACAGCAGGTACACCTGTGAAACCATCATATTTTGACATGACAATTTTCGTGTCTTTTGATTTTTCTATCAAATTACCTAAATGAGAAACCTTAACCAAAGGCATATCAGATAACATGATTAATACTTTAGAAAATCTATCTTGATGATTGGCAAAATAAGAAACACCAGTGGCAATACTACCTCCCTGTCCATTCGACCAATTTTCATTTTTTATGATGTGAACCCCTTCATTTTCAATTACAGGATATAATTCATCATAATACGCTCCTAATACAACTGCTATTTCAGCATTATGAAGATTTTTTGCTTTATCAATACTATGTTGTAATAAAGTACTCCCTTTGTACTCTAATAATTGTTTTGGTTTTCCTAACCTCTTAGAACCACCTGCTGCGATAATGAGCACCCCAACTTTGCCTACAGTTTGCATTTATTGCCTTTTATATGGATAAAACTTTGTATTTGAATGTTCAAAGCTTGACTAGTCTACCTGTTATCCTACTTAGAAAAAAGATTTTCCAAATCGATAAAAGTGTAATACAGCCACTTTTTTACAAAGATAAAGAACCCTTTGCAATAAAACGTTATCACAAAGGGTTCTTATCACTTTTTAAAACCAAATAACTGATAAAGTCATTTTTACTTTAAAAAAAATTATTTATAGAATTTAATTTTTCAATTCTTTCTTATCGATAATAAATACATTTTTATACTTATCATCATGATCTTTGAAGTTATCAAGATCAAAATGTCCTTTTCTAGCAGCAGACCCTCCGTCATAAGCACCATTTTGTATCATTTGTAGTGCTTGGTAAAGCATCGGTTCTCTTGTGTCAGCCCAGTTATAAGAAGGGTCATCACCTGCAACCTGATCAACAGCTAAACCATCAAAATAATTTCCTTCATTATTGGCATTTAGAATTCTAAGAGAAATAATAGAATAAATGAAGTTATTGTTCTCGAAACCATAACTACCTACTGGCTTACCATGTGTTCTTTCACCAATAACTTGCACATCCATAAAAGGTCTTAATGCATTAATCATTAGTTCACTAGCTGAGGCAGTGTTACCTGTTGTCAACATAAACACTCTATCTAAATTTAGATTAGCATCTTCTATTTCCAATTGATAATCACTATTTTCTTCAGCTTGTCTATTGTTGTGTCTGTATCTAAAAAGATCTTTTCCATTCGCCTCTGTAGGTGCTAATAACCCAGATAACTGAGCAGCAATATTCACTCTACCTCCACCGTTATAGCGTAAATCAAGAATCACTTCAGAAACTCCTTCAGCTTTAAATTCTGCAAAGGCTGTATTTAATGCTTGTTCAGCAGTTTCTATAAACGACATAAAAACAAGATGTCCTACTTTTACCTTTTGACCATTTCTGTTAACGGTAATCACATTTTTATGTACAATAGGTGCAACAACTACAGCTTCCTTAGAAATTTCAATTGTTTTAGTTACTCCATCTTGCTTCTCTAAAGCTCCTTCATCGTTGTATACATAAATATCTGGAGTAGTAATTTCAAATTTATTAGTTACTCCTTTTACGTTTGCTCCTAATAAATTATTGATTTCTTCTGTGGTTACAGTACTGACATCAACATCATTAATTTTATTGATTTTTGATCCTCTATCCAAATCATTTGAAAATGCTTGAGACCCTGGATAAGTAAACCTTATATACAAATCTCCATTTTCAAAAACAGATAAATAAAGACCATGAGCCCCTGTATTTTCATCTGTTACAGTACCTGATTGATAATATGCTTCATATTCAGCTTTATCTTGTATTAATGACCATCTATCTTGGTCATTCTTTAATGCTTCGAGCATTGTGTTTTGAGTGTCGTATTTGTCAATGTCAATTGTCTCAGGTAATTCATCGTTCCATAAATACCATTGCTTCATTAGATTGTTAAGGTAAACCTTATTGATTCCTGAAGTAATTGTTGGTGCGATTGGATCTTCCTCTTTATTACAAGAGATAAATAATTGAATTGTTATTACTAAAAATAAGAGCTTTTTCATGGTTGTTTAATCTTGAATTGATTGTTAATGTTTCTTTGTTTTATTAAAAATTGAATTTTTTCACATTTTTCTAAGAAGTTTATAGTTAAAGAAAAAAATAAGTTAGTACCTTAGCAGTGAATTTTATGTTTCTACTAACTATTATCAAAAGTAGTTAAATAGAATTGAAATTTTAGTAAATTTTAAAAAGTTTTTAAACGAAATTAAGTTCCTAGATGGCAAAAGATTCTCATAGAACCAACCACCAAATCAGAGTCAGAGAAGTTCGATTAGTTGGTGAAAATGTAGAAAACGGTGTATTTTCAAGAGATGAAGCTTTAAGAATGGCTGAAAACCTAGATTTAGATCTAGTAGAAATATCACCTAACGCTAAACCTCCTGTTTGTAAGATTATTGACTACTCGAAATTCAAGTACGAGCAGAAAAAACGCGAAAAAGAGTTAAAGGCTAAAGCATCTAAAACAGTTGTAAAGGAAATTCGTTTTGGTCCAAACACCGATCAACACGATTTAGACTTTAAAACAAAGCATGCCGTAAAATTCTTGAATGAAGGTAATAAAGTAAAGGCGTATGTCCATTTCCATGGTCGTACAATCATTTACAAAGACAGAGGTAGAGAACTTTTACAACGTTTTTCTGAAAAAATTCAGGAACACGGTAAAATTGAAGGTCAGATGCGTATTGAAGGTCGTAGAATGATCATGTTCATCTCTCCTAATCAACCTAAGAAATAAATTAAGTAAATAATCCTTATTGGTTATTGACTTAACGATAATATTGATTAAATTTGCACGCTTGTTTTATACAGGTGTGCATTTTTTGTGATGAATTTCACAATCAATGCAAGCGAAATACCGAGGCTATTGGCTGCCGTAGGTAATCGCATCTTAATAAATGTTTCACCTTAAGAGTTTAGGCTCTTAATAACTGAAAGGTAAAATGCCAAAGGTTAAAACTAAATCTGGAGCGAAAAAACGTTTCAAGTTGTCAGGTACTGGCAAAATCAGAAGAAAGCACGCTTACAAGTCGCACATCTTAACTAAGAAAACGACTAAACAAAAGCGTAACCTAACTTTGATGGGTGAGGTAGACAAGGCTGATACAGTTAACGTGAAAAAAATGCTTTGGCTATAAGTCAAACATTCACAATTACTTTATCAAACAAATTGATTTACAAAACTTATTAAATTTAGAAAAAAATGCCTAGATCGGTCAACCACGTCGCGTCTCGCGCTAGAAGAAAAAAAATCCTTAAGTTCTCAAAAGGTTATTACGGTGCTCGTAAAAATGTTTGGACAGTAGCAAAAAATACAGTTGAAAAAGGCTGGCAATATGCTTACATCGGTCGTAAACATAAGAAGAGAAACTTCCGTAGCTTATGGATCCAACGTATCAACGCTGCTACTCGTATGTACGGTGATATGTCTTATTCTGTATTCATGGGTAACTTACATAAAGCAGGTGTTGAATTGAACCGCAAGGTTCTTGCTGACCTTGCTATGAATCACCCTGAAGCATTCAAAGCAGTTATCGAGAAAGTTAAGTAATTAACCTCCTCAATATGCAAAAGACCTATAACATTCGTGTTGTAGGTCTTTTTTTCTAATTCGTAATTCCACTTTTTGATTAATTATATATCACTATGTTAGCTATTAGCAATGTATCATTTCACTTTGGAAGCAGAACAATGTATCAAAATGCTTCTTTAACTGTTTACCCTAAAAACCGTATTGGTATTGTTGGGCATAATGGTGCCGGTAAAACCACATTGTTAAAACTAGTTCATGGTGATCTAACTCCAGATGAAGGCTCTATCACAATGCCTAAAGGATGTACAATTGGTTTCCTAAATCAAGACCTCCTATCCTATCAAACCGACGATTCTATTCTAAGTGTTGCCATGGAAGCATTTGGTCCTGTTCTACAAATTCAGGCACAAATTGATAAAGTGCTTCATGAAATGGAGACAAATTATAAAGAAGAATTAGTCGAAAAACTTGCTACGCTTCAAGAAAAATTTGAGGCAATGGAAGGGTATACGATCAAATCAAAAGCAGAAGCCATCTTAGCTGGACTAGGTTTTAAAAATCACGAATTAGAAAGACCTTTACATAGTTTTTCTGGAGGATGGAGAATGCGTGTAATGTTAGGTAAACTTCTTTTGATGAAACCTGATGTTCTCATGCTTGATGAGCCTACCAACCACTTGGACCTCCCTTCTATTCAATGGATTGAAAACTACCTTTCTACTTATGAGGGAGCGGTATTAATCGTTTCTCACGATAGAGAATTTTTAGATAGAGCCATCAACCAAACGGTAGAAGTTTCTCAAGGTCGTTTAACTTCGTACTCAGGAAATTACTCTTTCTACCTTGAAGAAAGAAAGCTTAGAGCTGAATTACAGAAAAACGCTTATGAGAATCAACAACAAAAAATCAAAGAAACAGAACGTTTCATAGAAAGATTCCGTTCAAAAGCGACTAAAGCAAAACAAGTTCAATCTAGAGTTAAAATGCTCGATAGAATGGACATGATTGAGGATGTTAGAAATGACAATCCAGAAATCAATATGGACTTCCAATTCAATCAACAACCAGGAAAAGTTATATCAGAACTTAATGATTTTGACAAAGGTTATGATGAAAAAGTCATCTTTAAGAATGCCAACTTACAGTTGATGAGAGGAGACAAAGTCGCTTTAATTGGCGCTAATGGTAAGGGTAAATCAACTTTACTTCGTCTTATTTCTGGACGCGAAGAATTTGACAAAGGGGAAAGAAAAGGTGGTCATAATGTAATTACAGCCTTCTATGCACAACATCAATTAGAAGATTTACATGTCGAAAATGAGATTCTTGATGAACTAAAGCAAGCGGGATCTGATAAAACAGAGCAAGAATTAAGAGGCATTTTAGGTTGTTTCTTATTCGGAGGAGATGAAATATTCAAGAAGATCAAGGTATTATCAGGTGGAGAAAAATCACGTGTTGCATTAGCCAAGACGCTTATTTCTGAAGCTAACTTTTTAATGCTTGACGAACCCACCAACCACTTAGACATTCCTTCTGTAAATATTCTAATTCAAGCGCTTCAACAATATTTAGGCACTTACCTTATTGTTTCTCACGACCGTCACTTTATCTCACATGTAGCCAACAAAATATGGTACATTGAAGATGAGTTACTGAAAGAATACCCAGGAACTTATTTAGAGTGGGTTGAATGGAAAACACGTCAAGACCAAGAAAAGGAATTACTAGAAAAACTTGATCAAGAAGAAGGAAATACAACAGACAAGCCTAAGAAAGAAAAGAAAAAACATGTAAATATTGGGCTTAAAGAATGGCAAAAGAAAATGAAAAAGGCCAAATCAGAAATGGAAAAATTTGAAGAATTGGTCATGGAACTTGAAGAAAAGAAAGAAGAAGTTGAAGGTTCTTTGGGGGATCCGGAAATATTCGGAAATACTGATAAATTAGCAGAAGTAAATAAAACATACCAAGAAATTAAAGATCAACTTGATGAAGCCACTGAGAATTGGGAAGAGTGGACAATGCAAGTTGATGAACTTGAAGAATTAAAACCAGAATAACCTTAACATGAACGCCTACGATCAGGGATATTACATAACAGAAGATGGACATGAACTCTATTATGAGCAATCTGGCCATCCTTTGGGTGTTCCTGTGCTTTATCTACACGGCGGTCCTGGTGCAGGACTAAGTGAGGGCTATTCTGAAATTTTTAAAGATACACCTGCAATTCGATTAATTGCGTTAGACCAAAGAGGTGCAGGAAATAGCAGACCATTAGGAAGTCTACATAACAATACCCTAGAGTACTTAATTAACGATCTTGATGAGTTACGAAAAAGGTTACATATTAAAGATTGGTTTATTTATGGAGGAAGTTGGGGTTCTACCTTGGCATTGGCTTATACTTGCTATTATCCTCAATATGTAAAAGGTTTAAACTTATGGGGTATTTTCTTTTGCAATCAAAAAGAGTTGGAATGGTTATTTTATTCCGCAGCACCTACTATGTATGCGGATGTTGCTTCTATCCTTCATCAAGGTATTAATAAAGCCAACTTAAATGTATTCCTAAAATCTTATCAAGAAGCAATGGACGGACCTGATTTTAAGCAATTTTGTACGAATTGGTTATTATGGGAATCTTTCGCTTCAGAACATCCACACACTAATTACGAAGAACTTTACCAATGGAGCCCTTCTGATTATGCTATTGCTTGTGCAAGAATAGAAAATCATTATTTCATTCAATCACCCAATATCATTAATAATAAAAGTCTTGAGGAACTTATAGCTAGGAGTACAATTATCTGCCCTGTATATATTACCCATGGCAGAAATGACCTTGTTACCCCTTCAATTTCTGCATTACAGCTTCACGAATTATTACCAAATAGTCAGCTAAATATCATTGATAAAAGTGGTCATTCTTTATCTCATCCCAATATGATGGAAAGTATCATCAAATTTGGGAAAGAGTTACTGCAACATAATTTAGATTGATCTTATGTTAGAAAAACATCAAAATCATTAAATAATTGATTTCTGATTAAATCTATCTCCCCTTTTAAAGGAATTTCAGACAAAAATATATGAAATGCCATCACTTGAGAACGATTCAATTGCATTACTTTTTCTTTGTTAGTATCAAAAAGTGATATATTAAATTTAGCATCATACAATTCTAAAAGTAATTGATGACTGATATCTTCAGGCATTTTATCTTTATATGCTTCTGCAAGTTTAAAAAGTATACTCTGTAAAAATCGAAAGTTTATTTCGTTTAATTTAAGTCTATATTTCTTCATTTATGATAAGACGTTATTCTTTGTCTGCTATAAGGTAAGCATAATATTGAGACACCAAATTTACATCAACTAACGGAAAAAAACCTGATTCTAATTTATAGTTTTTCATTTTACAAGGATACTTTTCAGACATTTCCTTTTCAAATTGATGAAAATCTTCTATTTGATTTTTAGTAGTGATCACCCACCTAGATCTATTTGGGTCGTGTACTGCTTTTCTTAACCCCAATGTGATATGTCCCATAGTGTGTCTTGCATTCACCTCTACACAAGGGTGAACCTTTAAAGTCCCATCATCACTCCTAATTATCATTGCATCTACTCCTAGTTTTCCTTTATGATAATTGTATTCATTAGTTCTTTTAAATGCTTGCATAAGATCGTTAGCAAGAACAGAAATAACATCAGAAATTTCTTCAGGCATTATTTTCTTGTAATCTCCTAACAGGCTTCCTCCATATTGACCAGTAGACGAAGCATCAAAAACAGTTACTCCTAAAAACTCTATCCCTTTTTCATTAAAATCATATAATAGGGAAAAGTCCATCAATTTATCTAACCAAGGTTCAACAAGTATAGAATTATGCACAGAAATCCCACTTTCAATCCAAGATTCTATTGCTTGATTCATTTCCTTCTTCTTCAATAATAACAATCCACGGCCAGATGCACTGAAGGGCAACTTAAAAACAACTCCATTAGAGAACTTATCAAACGTCTTTTCGAAAGCTTCAAGTACCTCTATTTCTGAGGAATAAAATGACCCTTTTAAACTTTTTGAGATATAAAATTCTCTTTTAAGGTTAATGATATAATCCAATATTTTATACCCTATTTCCCTATGATACAAGGCTCTATCCGAAAGAGTCCATTCATTTATTCCTCTAATTTCATAAGGTTTTTTTGAAAAATACTCCACAAAATCAATTGAATTACCCCATACTAAAAAGCTTTTTTTCTCAATTACCTTATTTTGTAATTGCTTTAATGATAAAAAACTTACATCCTTATTAAATAACTTTTTGAGTTGATTGGACCATCTATTTTTAACCCCATACTCATTGATAATGAAGACTTTATCACCAAATAACCAAACTGGAAGTGTACTTAAGTCGTTAGACAACACCTTAAATTGTTTATTTGGAGTATAATTTCTAGCATTTTTAGCTACTGATAGCTCACAATAGGGATTAAATAAAAAATACTTAGGCATTAATTTTGTATTATTCTACGTAAAAATATGTTATTGTAAAGATATCAATGATAATGTTGATCAACTAAAAATACAATATACGACTCTATATTATTTTCTGTATTAAGTACTATAATAATCTACAACTTACTTCACTTATTAAACTGCATCGAAATAACACAATGAAATTATTTATTAAACTCATAATATTGAGCATTTTAATGCCAATATTTTCATTTGGATCGTCATTGGAGGAGGTCCTGTATTTAAGCGAAGAACAAGAATCTTCAAATGGAGCACCATTTGTCTATTTCTACATGGACATGGAAAACACTTTAGAATTTGATGATGTTTCTGTGAAATCGTTTAGCAAATTTACCCCTTGGAATAGTAATTCAAATGTGAACTTTGAGTATGGACAAGGATCTTTATGGGCTAAAATTGACATCCAAAATATGGATGAAAATGTAAGTGATTGGCTTATTGAAGTACCTTACGCACCTTTAGATGAAGTAGAATTTTTTATCGTAAAGAACAATAAACTTAAAAATCATTTCGTAACAGGAGATCACGTTAATTTTGATGAAAGACCTATCGATCATCACAATTATTTATTTCCAATTACACTAGAATCAAAAGAAGCTGCAACAGTATATTTTAGAGTAAAAACTGATGGTATTGTAAAATTACCAATGTTCTTTTACAAACCTTGGAAATATGCAGAAGTTAACTCGAAGTATGAAGTATCTTATGGTATTATATTAGGTATCTTAACTATGCTTTGCATTCTTAGTGTAACCACCTACTTACCTACAAAAGATTTCTCTTATTTACTCTATCCTCTTCCATTAATTGCAAAAATATTATTTACATTTTCATTAACTGGACATACTTTCCAATATTTATTCCCTTCTCTGCCCCAAATGGCAAATATTATAACACCTTTATCTATTGCTTTATGGATGCTTGGGGAATCATTATTCAATTTGTACTTCCTCAAAACAAGGAAATTATCTAATGTTGCATTTGGAATAAATATCGTCGGTTTTGTTTTTGCTTTTGCAACTATCGTAACTAGTATATTCCTTTCATATTATGCCGCTATTAAATTAGTGACAGCTATCTCAATTCCTTTTAGTTTAATGTCTTTAGCACTAGGTTTTATTGCCTACAGTAAAGGGCAAAGAATTGCGAGATATTATATTTCTGCATGGGGTATCTACTGCATTGGCTTATTTGTTTTTGTTGGATTTGCCACAGGACATTTACCTGACAATTTCTTCACTGAACACGCATTAGATTTTGGTGACTTATTCCTTGCTCCACTGTTATTTGTGGCTTTAAGTAAAAAGTATGCTGTTTATAGAGAGCAAAAAAATGAAGCAATTCAACAAATGCTTGAAATGGAAGCTAAAGCCAAAGAAGAACTAGAGTATAAAGTAGTTGAAAGAACTGCTGAGTTGCAAGAAGCCACTGTTGAACTAGAAGAAAGAAAAGAAGAGCTAGAAACTCAAGCAAGCCAGCTTTTATTAAAGAATGAAGAAATAACATCTCAGTCAGAAGAACTTCAATCGATGAATGATAAAATGACTGAGACAAATGTCGAATTGGAACAAATCAATGAAGAGATTGCTGCCCAAAGAGACATGATGGAGGTTAAAAACAAACAGCTTGAAACTGTCACGAAAAATCTTCAAGACAGTATTAATTATGCTAAAAGAATCCAAAGTAATATTCTTCCTCCTATAGAAGAATTTCAAAGATTATTTAAAGACTTTTTCATTATGTATCAACCTAAAAACACTGTTTCTGGTGATTTTTATTGGGTTTCAGAAAATACCAAAGAGAATAAAGTTATTTTAGTTGCAGCCGATTGTACTGGTCATGGCGTACCTGGTGCTATGATGTCTGTAATGGGAGGCGGATTTTTAGATAAAATAGTCAACTTAAGAGGTATCACCTCTCCTGCTCGAATTATTATCGAGATGCAACAAAACCTCACAAATATATTAAAAGGAAAAGACTCTAAAGATGGTATGGACCTTGGAATTATAGTTTGGGATAGAAACAACAATAAAGTAATATTTGCAGGTGCACACACTCCACTAGTATTTGTTCAAAAAGGCAAAATATATAGCATTAAAGGAGAAAGATTAAGTTTAGGTACCAAAATTGAAAAATTGGTAATCAACGAACATAGTATTTCCCTATCTACTCCAACTAGTTTCTACCTTTTCTCTGATGGTTATCAGGATCAGTTTGGTGGTGAACATAATCGTAAAATCTCAAGTAAAAAACTTAGAGAGCTGATTTTAGAACTATCCAACAAGCCAATGGAAGAACAAAAAGACGCATTCAATACTTATTTCCATAACTGGAAAAATAATGACATCAATAAGCCAGAAAAACAGACGGATGATGTATTATTATTAGGAGTTAAAGTAGAGCCCAAAGGAATGATTTAATATTTAATACCCTTAGGTTTTAAACAAAAGAGAGATTGATTCACTAAAACGTTTCAATCTCTTTTTTTCAATCTTAAAATATAAAATTTGTAAGTATAATAATGACAATGTATAGTTTTAACTAAGAAATGGCTAATATTTTTAAAAGATGATATTTATCCCCAAATTTTAATAATCATAAGTAGATATTGTCAATACGAAAAATTATATCTAAAGTAAATTCATTTAAATAGTGAAAATTCTCATACTTAACTCTGGAAGTTCATCAATCAAATTCCAGCTTATTGATATGCCTTCGGAAGAGGTAATCGGTAAAGGTTTGATTGAAAAAATAGGACTGAAAGACGCGTCAATTACAGTCAAAAATGCTAAAGGCAAAAAAAGTTCACTCCAATTAAATATTCCTAACCATGCTAAAGGTATTGAATTCCTTTTAAGCATTCTTACGGATGTAAATATGGAGATCATTTCTTCTTTAGATGAATTATCTGCTGTAGGTCACCGTATTGTTCATGGTGGACAAGCCTTCGCAAAGAGTGTGTTAATAAATGAAGATGTAATGCATGGCATCGAATCTTGCATTGAATTAGCTCCTCTACACAACCCCGCTAACATCAAAGGTGTACAGGCAATGGAACTAGCTATTCCTGGTATTTCTCAAGTAGCTGTTTTTGATACAGCATTTCACCATAGTATACCAGAACATAGAGCTATATATGCTTTACCGATTGATCTATATAAAAAGTATGGATTAAGAAAGTATGGTTTCCATGGTACTTCTCATCAATATGTTTCTTTAAGAGCCAAAGAAATTTATGGCGATGATAAAACATCAAAAATCATTACGTGTCATTTAGGTAATGGTGGTTCTTTAAGTGCTATACAAGATGGTAAATCTATAGAAACTTCAATGGGATTCTCTCCTACTGATGGACTTATGATGGGTACTCGTTGTGGTTCTATTGATCCAGGTGCAATACCTTTCATTGCGGAGCACGAACATCTTGATATGGCAGGAATCTCTGAATTGATCAATAAAAAGTCTGGTTTACAAGGTATCTCAGGTATTTCATCTGATTATAGAGACGTATCATCTGCTGCTGATAAAGGTAATAATGATGCCAAATTAGCATTAGAAATGTTCCATTATGATGTGAAAAAATATATCGGTACTTACATGGCTTCTCTTGGTGGTGTAGATACTATTATTTTTACTGGTGGTATTGGTGAAAATTCTGCTCAGGCAAGAAGAGAAATCCTTAAAGGTCTTGAAGGGTTAGGCATCGTCGTCGATGATGAAAAAAATGATAAAGTAATGGGTATTGAGGCTGATATCTCTCCAGATAATAATGGAGTAAGAGTATGCGTCATTCCTACGAATGAGGAAGTTATGATTGCTAGAGATACTTTTGATATTGTATCTTAATCGTAAATATTCTTCAAAAAAAGCCGCTTGAAACTAATTCAAGCGGCTTTTTTTATACTTTAACTACTATCTTTTTTCGATAAAGAATAAGTACAAAAATGTATAAAATCACAACATAACTTATTGCAAAAACGAATGAACCTAATTCATTACTCCAACCTATATTCATCATAATTTGATATATATACTCCTTTAATGAAGTCCCATTTATTGGGATAATGTACATCAATTTAGCCCCTAATTCTGCGACAACATAGGCGATCATAGGATTGAGTCCAAATGCATGAGGTACTAATGTTATTTTAGGATTAAAATTTTTGACATCAAAAATATAGTAACATAAACCTAATGTGATGTATGCCCAGCCTCCAGTATACAATACATAAGTAGAGGTCCACAAACTTTTATTTATAGGAAATACCACACCCCAAATTGCTCCTGCAATTGTTAAACACGCCCCAATGATAATTAACCGTTTAACAATGATCGATTTATCCAATGTTTTCACTAAGACACCAGCTATAATACCTAATAAAGTAGTAGCGATGGCTGGTAAAGTTGTTAAAAGCCCTTCAGGGTCCCATGTTTTAGAACCTGACCACAAATAATTCCCCATCAGCTTAAAATCTATATATGCTGACAACACTTTATTGGGATCATCTAAATCTGGTGTACCTATACCGGGTATTGGAATTAATGTCATCATTCCCCAATATGAAATCAGTATTAATACTAGAATACCAATTATGTTTTTTATATCACTGTATAAAAATATTGTGGTAGCAAAAATAAAAACTAATCCTATTCTTTGAAGTACTCCAGGTATTCTTAAACTTGAAAAATCAAAGAATGGAAATAGAGAAATAAACAATCCGATTCCTATTAATTTTAGACCTCTCCAAACTGCTTTCTTTAGTAATTGAGGTCTTTTACTCTCCTCTTTCTTTGCATTATACATCGAAAAGGAAATAGATACACCTACAATAAATAAAAAGAATGGAAAAACTAAATCTGTAGGTGTACAACCATGCCAATTTGCATGCTGTAAAGGAGGATAAATATGAGACCAACTACCGGGGTTGTTCACCAAAATCATTAAGATTACAGTTAGTCCTCTAAAAATATCAAGAGATAAAATTCGTTTGGAAGCCATCATTTGTTTTTCATTTCATTACAAAAACAAAACTATTTAATTATATGAATTCTCATGATAATTTCGACCAACAACCAAAATTGTAATATCAATTACATTTATTTTTTACTTATGAACCATAACCCTAAAATAGTTAAACCAGCATTGATTAATAAAATCTCAAATCCAAATTGATACCCAAAGAACAATTCTTTTGAAAAAGTATTCAAAACAAATGATAGTATTGGAGCTAATAAACATACTACTAATACTTTTTTATCATCAATTTGATTGGTTGAAAAAATACCGTAAGCAAAAAGTCCTAATAACGGTCCATAGGTATAGCCTGCGGCTTTAAATACATCAGATACAACACTATCATTATTGACAGCTCTAAATACAACAATCACTACAAATAATAAGAGACTAAAACCTATATGTACTAATTTCCTTTTTTTATTTGATTCTATCCCATTCTTTAATCTCAAAAAATCAACACAAAAAGAAGTGGTTAAAGCAGTTAAAGCAGAATCAGCACTTGAAAATGCCGCAGCTATAATACCCAAGAGAAAGACAATAGCCGTAAATGTCCCAAAGTAATTAAGTGCCAATGTAGGATATAATTCATCTGCCTTGGCTGGAATAAGAATATCATTGTATCCAGCATATTCATATAGTAAAACCCCTAGTGATAAGAAAACAACAGTGGATAAAAAGAAGACTACAGCAAATGACAACACATTTTTCTGTGCTTCTCCTTTACTTTTGCAAGTAAGGTTCTTTTGCATGATATTTTGATCTAAGCCATTCATTGATATCGTAATGAACATTCCTGCCAACAATTGCTTCCAAAAGAAAGTTGGAGATTTCCAATCCCAATTAAATATAGTAGACATTTCACTTTCAGAGATCGTTTGAACCATACTTGATGGTGTTAATCCTAAGTCTGAACCTATCGTATAAATGGTCCAAACAGCAGCTAATAATAAAAAAGTTGTTTGTAAAGTATCAGTCCAAACAATTGTTTTAATACCACCTTGAAATGTATATAGCCAAATCAATAAAATGATCACAAATACTGAAACTGCAAATGGAATATTAAAAGCTTCAAAAAAAGCAATTTGTAAAACTAAAGCTGCTAAATAAAGTCTAAAAGCAGCTCCAATAGTTTGAGATAGCATAAAAAACAAAGCTCCGGTTTTTGATGCTTTGACACCAAATCTATCTTTTAAATACTCATAGATACTTACAAATTGCTTACTGTAAAAAAGAGGAATTAACACATAAGCTATTACTAAATACCCGAGCATATTTCCCATCATAAACTGTAAATATCCCCATCCACCTTTTGCTACCATTCCTGGTACAGAAATAAATGTAACCCCAGATAAAGTTGCCCCTACCATTCCGTAGGCTACTAAATACCATTTTGATGATTTATTAGCTGTAAAAAATGTTTGGCTTTGTTTCTCTCCCTTTTCCGAAGTCAGTATAGATATTCCGAATAATAAGAGGAAATATAAAAAAATGACAATAATGACTATTGTTGGTGTCATAAATACAATATTTGATAGTTATAAATCAGGTTGTTACAATTAGAAAATACTCTTTTAGTAGCACTAAGGCTTCTAATTTTTTAACCAATTTAATTAAACTTTTATACTGGAGATTATTGAAATACTATTTTCTTTTCAACTCCATTTCAAATTAAACTAATTATCATGAAACTCTATTATTCAATCCTTATTTCTTTATTTATATCTGTAACAAACGTTACATATGGACAAGTCACAACTAATTCGAACCTATATGAGTTAGTAGATACTGATCATTTAAATACAGGTTTAATCTTTAAGGAAGGTAACACTAATTATAAAGGAACGCCTTTCTTTGACAAAGAATGGAATGTTAGTTATGTTGTTACAAAAGGTGAAATCATCTATGATAACTTGATGATCAAATTTGATATCTTTAAAAATGAAGTGATGTTTCTCGTTACAATCAGGCACAAAAAAAGGGTAGCTAAACTAATAGCTACCCTTTTTCATTTTCTATATTATTATACAGTCTGTGCTGTAAATGCTTCTTGTAATGCTACAGCTACGGCTACTGATGCCCCAACCATAGGGTTATTACCCATACCAATTAAGCCCATCATTTCAACGTGAGCAGGAACTGAAGAAGAACCTGCAAATTGAGCGTCAGAGTGCATTCTACCCATAGTATCAGTCATACCGTATGAAGCAGGACCAGCACCCATATTATCTGGATGAAGTGTTCTACCTGTACCACCGCCTGATGCCACTGAGAAATATCTTTGACCTAACTCAAAACGTTCTTTTTTGTAGGTACCAGCCACTGGATGTTGGAAACGAGTTGGGTTAGTAGAGTTACCTGTAATAGATACATCCACTCCTTCTTTATGCATAATTGCAACACCTTCTCTTACATCATCTGCTCCGTAACATTTTACTTCACCTCTAGGACCTTTTGAGAATCTACGCTCTTCAAGAACATTTAATTCACCTGTTGTGTAATCAAATTGAGTTTTCACATAAGTAAATCCATTAATTCTTGAAATCAAGTAAGCAGCATCCTTACCTAGACCATTTAAAATAACTCGTAAAGGATTTGTTCTCACTTTATTTGCTGACAATGCAATTTTAATTGCTCCTTCTGCTGCTGCAAAAGATTCATGACCTGCTAAGAAAGCAAAACATTCTGTCTCTTCATTTAACAAACGAGCTGCTAAATTACCGTGTCCAAGACCTACTTTACGTTGATCTGCTACAGAACCAGGAATACAAAAAGCTTGAATACCTTCTCCTAATGTAGCTGCTATATCAAACGCTTTAGTTTGACCTTTTTTAATGGCAATTGCTGCACCTAATATATATGCCCATTTTGCATTCTCAAATGCAATTGGTTGAGTTTCTGTTACAATGTTGTATACATCAACACCCTTTTCTTCTACTAATTTTCTCGCATCTTCAATAGTCTCAAATCCATATTGATCTAAAACTGTTTTTATGCTATTTTCTCTTCTATCGTATCCTTCAAATAATGCCATGATTGAAATTTCTTTAAGGTGATTAATATTTTAATTTTAATGGAATTGGGATTAATTATGACGAGGATCAATGTATTTAACTGCCTCATCATAACGGCCATAGGTCCCTTTTGCTTTTTCCATTGCATCATTGGCATCTTGACCATCTTGAATCATTTCCATCATTTTACCTAAGTGAACGAATTGATAACCTATTACCTCATCGTTTTCATCAATTGCTAATTGAGTAACATAACCCTCAGCAACTTCTAGGTATCTCACCCCTTTTGCTTTTGTACCATATGTAGTGCCTACTTGAGATCTTAATCCTTTACCAAGATCTTCAAGACCAGCACCAATTGGAAGACCACCTTCAGAGAAAGCAGATTGTGTTCTACCATATACAAATTGTAAGAAAATTTCCTTCATTGCCACGTTAATTGCGTCACATACAAGGTCTGTATTTAATGCTTCTAAAATAGTTTTACCAGGTAATATCTCTGAAGCCATAGCAGCTGAGTGAGTCATACCTGTACAACCTACTGTTTCAATTAAACATTCTTCTATAATACCATTTTTAACGTTAATAGTTAATTTTGATGCACCTTGTTGAGGAGCACATGCACCTACACCATGCGATAATCCAGAAATATCCGTAACATCTTTTGCGTGAACCATATTTCCTTCCACTGGAATTGGAGCGTTTCTATGTGCATTTCCACCCATTTGTGCCAAAGGACACATTCCCTGTATTTCTGATGTGTAGTTCATAATATTGAAATATTTTTATTTTTTTAACTTCTTTATTATGAACGGTTATTCACTTATTATGGATGAAGATAAATGTTAACGTGGTTTAATCTTTTTAAGGTATTTTAATATTTAGAATCAGTATAAATAAGGTAGTTCTTTCTTATCTGTTTATAAGTTTTTAAGTCTTTTTGCCATGAATCCTTGATTTCCTTTTGAGACTTCTTTTGATCAATCATTATTCTTAAAGAATCAGTTCCTGACAATAAATCCATCCATTTATTTTTAGATATAACGGATTTCTTTTCATTCTCACTAAATTTTTCGTTCCAACCAATAATATAGCTCAGGTCTAACCCACCCTGTTGTACATTACGCAAATCTTCTCCATAACATTTTTGATCTTTCAATACCGGATTCGATGCAGCCCCTTTTATTGATCTTGGACTAAAATTAAATTCGCCCATCGTTTTATTATTATAGCCAATTACCTGGAATGGGAAATCAGTCCCTCTACCAATACTAACTGGAGTCGCCTCAAAAAAACAAAGGGATGGATAAAGTTTAATTGACTGATCATTCGGTAAATTCGGTGATGGTTTAATGGGTAGAGAATATTCCATTGCATGATTATAGTTCAATACTGGAATAATTGTCAATTCACATTCTTTTTTTGTTCTTAACCATTTTTCTCCATTAATCATTCTAGCTAATTCGCCAACTGTAAGCCCGTGTAGAATTGGAATAGGATGCATACCTACGAATGAGGTAAACTCTTTCTTTAAAACAGGACCATCTATATACATTCCATTTGGATTTGGTCGATCCAATATCAACAAAGGAACCCCTGCTTCTTGGCAAGCTTCCATCATATAATGCATTGAAGATATATAAGTATAAAATCTACATCCAACATCTTGGATATCAAAAATGATGATATCTACTTCTTTTAATAGATCTGGACTTGGTCTTTTATTTTTCCCGTAAATAGAATAAATCTTTACTCCTGTAGACGGATCAATACCATCTTTTACATGTGCACCTGCATCCTCATTACCTCTAAAACCATGTTCTGGAGCAAATATCATTTGAATATCTAAGCCTCTATTATGTAAAGAATCCACTATATGAATCCCTTTTATGGTTGAAGTCTGATTCACCAAAAGACCAATCTTCTTACCTTTGATATAAGGAACATACTTTTCAGTTTGCTCTGCACCAACAATTATTGGAGGTGTAGACTCTTTCTGTGCTTCTGCAGTATTGTCTTGCTTTGATGCTGAACAAGAAAAAATAATTAATGTAAGTACTACTGTAATAAAGTTTTTCATAATCTATTTTTTTATTCCCATTCCGGCTTTAAAGCGATCGTCAATACTAACAGGAAGGATACCTTTATATTTAATATCACCAATAATCACCTTTGAAAAAGATTTCCTTAACTGTGGTAGATCTTGATAGGCAATAGTCAAAGAACTTAAATGATCTAAATTTCTAAATGATCTCAATACATAAGCGTTTCCAAAAAACACAGCATGGTGATTCTTAATTTTTGAGGAAACCTCCATGTATTTTAACATGCTGTAAGTTACTCCGTACGGATACTTTTGATTAGGATTAATATGATCTCCTTGCCCTAATTCTACCGCAATATTTTTAGTTCTTGGACTCATATAAAAAGAACCAAATTGTGTAATTACATTATCAAAACTATGAAGCTTATTTATCAGACTATTGATTTGTGTTAAATTAGCATATTTGGATAAATAAAAACTTTCAACCTTAAACCCTTGTGATTGAAGCTGACCTATTAAATATTGATCACTTTTTTTTCCAATATTAACCACTCCAATGGATGTACCTGTAAAAGTGGGTTTGTCTTCTTTTTTTAATAACAAGGTCATTGCTTCATCAGCAATATTCTGAATTAAAACTTCTGCGGCTTTTTGATCAAATGTTGGGTGATTCTTCACAATAGTTTTTTCGTCTACCATCAACCAACGTTTTAGCAATAACATTTTCCATCCCTTTTTATCAATTTCTTCCCAAGACAATTCCCCATTATCTATCAAGGTTTTCACCTCTTTTATCGCTACACCAATATGATTCGTAAACTCAACGACATCATTCCCTGCTTTTAATGCTTGAGCATCTGCCTTACCATAAGAATGATATTGTTTTGTGATTGCATCCATTAGAATACCATCAGTAAAAACAATTCCTCTAAAGTTCATGTCTTCTCTTAAAATCCCTTTGATCATTTTCTCAGATAATGATGAAGGGTATTTAGGGTCTAATTCTGGTACAGACAAATGTGCAGTCATTACACCTCCTACACCTTTTTGTACAAGTTGATTAAATGGATATAGCTCAAGACTATCCAAACGAGATCTAGAATATGGTATTACTGGTAAGTCCTTATGAGAATCAACATTGGTATCTCCGTGCCCAGGGAAGTGTTTTATTACAGATAAAACTTTTTGATCTTCCAACCCTTTAGCATACATCCAACCTTTTGAGGTGACCTTCATTTTATCCTCTCCAAATGATCTATAACTGATAACAGGGTTTTCTGGGTTATTATTAATATCTACTACAGGTCCATAACTTATACCTACTCCTACTTGCTTCAGTTGTTTCGCTATTTGAGATGTCATTTGATATATAAGTTCGTCATTTTCAATTGCACCTAGAGTCATCGCATACGGATAAGAAATACCCGATTTAGGCAATCTCATACCCAAACCCCATTCAGCATCTAACGTATGTACAAGCGGTGTTTTTGAAAAACTATTTAAGTTATTGATAGCATTGATTTGATCATCTACATCACCTTTAAAATATATTACTCCACCTACATTATATTTCTGCACCAACATCTTTACTTCTTTGTAACTTCCTTTGGTATAATGAGGTACAATAAAAAGTTGAGCAATTTTTTCTTCATCGTTTAAAGACTTCCAAACAGAATCTACCCATACGATATCTTCCCATGAAGCTTGATAAAATTGAGGATATTTTGATTGAGAATGAACTTTAGAAAAGCACAAAAAAAGTATTAAAATTAATGCTTTTTGATAGGACATATCTTAGAATTTAGTTCAATTATTATTAGTTTAGTCTCTAAATTAATTAACGCTCTTCAAATAAACTCTTTAAACTCGTTATTTTTCTAATATGTTATCAAAATACCTACTAACTACTATTGCTATTTTTATCTTTTCATTTGCTTCCTTTTCACAAGGATGCAGTGACGCAGGCGTTTGTTCTACAGGAGCTTTAAACCCTATCAATGATAAAGTAACAAAATCAAGTGTGAATAGTAATTTCTCTATTGGGTACTTAGCCTATTATCAAATATATAAAGAAAGAGACTTTGACTATGGCGCTGGACTATCTTTTGATTATTATTTATCAAAAAGAAGTATGATACAGTTAAAGGGACTATATTCTGTTAAAGAGTCTGTTCTAACTACCACTCAAGGTTTAGGAGATGTCACTTTATCTTACTCCTATCAATTCTTACAAAATGAAACATGGTCAGGTAGTTTTGTAATTGGGGGAAAAATACCCACTAACGATGCAAATTTAGAGCTAGATGGAAAACCTCTCCCTATGTTTTATCAAACTTCATTAGGTACTTACGATGGTCTAATTGGTGTATCTTTCTACACTAAATCTTTTCATTTTTCATTAGGCTACCAACAGCCATTGACCACATTAGAAAATCATGAATATGACCCCTTCTATTGGAAAGATGACCCTAAAGGAGAATGGATGGCTAATAATTATGCTTCTACCAGACATTTAGATAGAAAAATGGATATTAGTGGTAGGATAAAATATACTTTAAAAACTTCAAAATGGTCTATATCTCCAAGTGTTTTAGGTATATATAAGCCTGAAAAAGGATATGTAGAATCTATTGAGGACGGTAATTTTTTGGTAGATGGTAGTGAAGGTTTAACTATCAATTCTATTATCGAAATGAGTTATAACTTTACTACTCATTTCTCGATGAACTTACTTGGTGCATACGCAGCTCAACAAAGACCCAAGAATCCTGATGCTTTGAATAGGGATTTTGTTCTTAACCTAACAATTAAACATCAGATCTAATCAACATGAAAAAGTTATTTATATTATTTCTCTTAATTATTAATCAAACTTTTGCACAAGATCTACTTGACTCTGCAAAAATACTTTATGTTGATGGAAAAATAGATCAATCTTATTCCATATTAAATACAATATCCAATACTCAATATCTAAATGAAACTCATGCATTAAAGGCAAAAATTTTAGGTCAGAAGAACCTCTATACAAAAGCCTATAAAATTCTTGATGATGAAAATTTAGATGCGACAAACCCTACTTATCTAAGTATCATAAATACAAAAGCATTTCTATTAGAAAATGAAGGATTTCCTAACGATGCACTTAATGTATTAACACAAGGAATTACAACTTTCAAAGAATTTCAAAATGATGATCAGTATAGACTCTTCTTTGTAGAGAATTATTCTTTACAAGGCACTGCTTACTGGCAACTTGGTGAAAATAATGAGGCTACAGAATACTTAAATCAATCTTTAAATCTGGCGAAAAAATTAAATGATCCCATCCTAGAAGCCAATTGCTTTATAAACATTGGACTTGTTCACTCTAAAAATGATACATTTAAAGCCCAAATTAATTATGAAAAAGCACTAGAAGAATACCGTAAAGTGTACCCTAATGAAGATCACCCAAGCATTGCATCTATTTATATTAACTTGGGTATTCTATTTGAGAAAAATTTCTTTGTGGATAAAGCGATCAATTCATTTGAAAAAGCTTCTAATATTTGGTCAAAGTTTTATGGTGATGAGCACCCCAACGTAGCTTTTACCTACATTTTTATTGCCGATGCTTATCTAAAAAGTGGTCAAGTTGAATTAGCCAATGAATACTATAATTTCTCTTTAGAATTGTATCAAAATGTATTTGGAAACAAGCACCCTGAAATTGCTAATATTTATATCAAACAAGGTGATATTGCCCTTGACAAAGGAGATTATAAAAATAGTTTAGCTTTATTTCAGAAAGCATTGATCGCTAATAATCATGAATTCAATTCTACAAACATCAAAGACTTCCCCTCTATTAGTAACTACCTTAACCCTTTTATTAATCTTGTTGCATTACAAAAGAAAGCTGAAGTACTTGAACAAATTCACTACGGTAAATCCCTCAAACGCAATGACTTAAACTTAGGTATTCAGTCTCTCGAATTAGCACATCAATTAATCAATAAGATAAGAGGAAATCAAAAAAGTGAACAAGATAAAATCAAATTATCTGAAATAACCAATAACATTTACGCTGATGCAATACGTTTATCGATCGCTTTAGGTGAAGCTTCCATCGCTAAAGAAAAATGGAATAATAAGGCATTTGACTTTATGGAATGGAGTAAATCAGCCACCTTACAACAAGCAATTCAAGACACACATGCAAAATCTTTTGCCGGAATTCCAAAGACACTCATTGAAAAAGAAAACAACTTTAGAGATGAAATAAATGGATTAGAAAAAGGTATTATTAATGCTTCCTCTGTTGATGAGAGAGAACAGTTAATTGTACAACTCTTTGAAAAAGAAACAGATCTAGATCGGTTTATCAATCAATTAGAAACGGATTATCCTAAGTATTTTCAATTAAAGTACAGTACCAAAACCATTACTGCAAAAGAAATAAAGGAGAAACTTCCCAAAAATACTGCCCTTGTGAGTTATTTTATTGCTGATAAAGAAGAACTTTTGTACATCTTTTTAATTGCAAATAAACAATTATACATATTCACTCAAGACTTTGATGAAGACTTTAAAGATGAAATCGTAAGTTTAAAAAGTGGTTTGAAATTTAATTTTGAAGAAATCATATCAATGTCTACAGAATATTTAACTGATAGACTATTGCCATTTACTTTTAATAAGAATATCGAAAAAATAATCTTCATACCTGATGGTAAAATCAATAGCATACCTCTTGATATACTCTATTATACATCTGTATCAGAAAATACGGATCCGAAAGACCTTCCTTTTTTAGTAAAGAAATATGCTACATCATATAATTTTTCAGCAACAATTGCACTTCAAGAATCGAATGCTGATAACTTTAATACCACATTAACTTGCTTCGCCCCTATACAGTTTAAAGATAGTAATGGTATAGATGAATTTGATCCATTACCAGGTACTTTGAGTGAAGTTAACGAGATAAAATCAATAACTGAAAATGCAGGATGGTCTACAAATAATTACATCTATGAAAAAGCGAAAATATCATTATTAAAAGATCAAGATGTTTCAAATAGTGGTTACATTCATTTTGCTACTCATGGAGTGGTAAATGAAGAAAATCCAAATCAATCTTTTATTTATCTAGTAGATGAGAAAAGTGATGGATTACTATTCGCATCTGACATATATAATTTAGATTTAAACGCACGTTTAGTTACATTATCAGCATGTGAGACAGGTTTAGGCAAGATCTCTAAGGGAGAAGGACTTATCGGGCTATCAAGATCATTAAAGTATGCAGGTGTTGAAAATTCGGTAGTTTCCTTATGGACAATTAATGATATTTCCTCTGCACTTTTCATGCAATATTTCTATCAAGAGCTTACCAAAAACAAAGACATTTCTCTCGCTTTACAGAAAGCAAAAATTAAACTATTTCAAGGAAGAGTTTACAATTCCCCATATTATTGGGCTGCTTTTTCATTAATTGGTAGTTGAGGAAACTTTCTAGAAGGTGAATTATGTTAGGTGTATGTTAGTGTTATATGAACCCAAAATTTACCCTATCATGAACGATACAACTGTTCTTGTTATCGATGATGAAAAAAACTTACTTGACAGTATTGTTGACCTATTAGAAATTAACGATTTTAATGTTTTATCTGCTCAAAGTGGTCATGAAGCATTAGATCTGCTAAAGAAAGAAATGCCTGATATTATTCTGTGTGATATTATGATGCCTGCTATGAATGGTTACCTTTTTTTAAAAGAATTAAGAAAGAATCCTTTGGCCGTTGGTGTGCCGTTTATATTCCTGTCTGCTAAGAGTGATAGAAATGATATTAGAAAAGGTATGAACCTAATGGCTGATGATTATATCACAAAGCCTTTTACCCAAAAGGAATTATTAGACAGTATCAAAGCACGTATCAGCCGTATTGAAGTTCTCAAAACGGAGATTATGATGTTCATGAAAAATATTCAGCATAATTTAAATAGCAGTAATATTAATTCTCACGAGATATCTGAAACCACAAAAGAATTAGACACACTAAAAGCTTTACTCAATTCACAAAATAAAGCAATAGAGAAGTACTGTTACCTTAATTCACATAAAGTTAGAGGACCATTATGCAGAATCATGGGATTAATTGAACTTTTTAACTCATCTGATGACAGCATGGCGAAAGAAATTGTAAATCATTTAAAGTCAAGTGCAGATGATTTAGATAAAATCACAAGAGAGATAACAATGGTCATATCCTCACACAAACCAAAAAGTGCATAAAAAAAGGAGACATTTCTGTCTCCTTTTTTTGATCTTAAGTAGTTTAATCTAATGGATAACCCATTGCATTTGCTACCATTCTTTGAACGACATTTCTAATTGCTTCGTTCTTAATTTTTTCAATAACATCACCAGCAAATGCATAAGTTAATAGTGCTCTTGCTTGGTCTTCAGGAATACCTCTTGCTCTTAAGTAGAACATTGGCTCCTCGTCTAATGCACCTACTGTACAACCATGTGAACAAGAAACATCATCAGCCCAAATTTCTAATTGAGGCTTAGTATCTACCACTGCATCTGGAGATAATAAAATGTTTTTGTTAGACTGGAATGCATTTGTTTTTTGTGCATCTTCACGAACAAAGATTTTACCGTTGAAAATCGCTTTAGATTTCCCACTTAAAATACCTTTGTAAAGCTCGTTACTGTAAGAGTTAGGCATTTTATGATCTACCATTGTATGGTTATCTACGAAAGATTTCTCATCCAATAGATATAGACCAGTCATATGACCTTCACAGTGCTCTCCTAAAGAAATATTCAGGTTATTACGAACTAATTTACCACCTGTTGTAATAGTCACATTATCATAAACAGAATTATCTGCTTGTTTTGCCTCTGTTACTGTTACAAGTTGAGTAGATTGGTCCTCATCCTGAATTTTAATATGATTTACATTGGCTCTTTCACCAATAGTTACTTCTGAAACTGCATTTACTAAAGTACCTTCAGCGTTATTTAAGATAGCATTTCTTTCAACATATGAAATTTGTGTACCTTCTTCTGCAATCACTAAAAGACGAGGTTGAATGACTAAATTTGATTGTGAAACCACATTTAAAATCATTACTGACTCTTCTTTAATTGCATTACGCTTTGCGTGAATAAAAACACCTTCAGTAGTTGAAGCTGTATTTAAACCAACAAATGGTAAATTATTATCAGCATGCTTGCCAAAATTCTCTAATAAAAGTTCTTTTTTATCAGAGTTTAAAGCTTCAGCAAAAGTATTGATATAAACTTTTTCTGAAGAATTAAAGTTAGAAAGGCCTGCATTGTATTTTCCATTAACAAATACCAATGTTTCAACACCTTCAATTAAATAACCTTTGATATCATCAGAAGAAATAGCTGCTTCTTTAACATCAAATGCATAATTTGAAGAGACAAGTTGTTTAACGTTAGTATACTTCCACTCCTCGTCTTTGATAGAAGGGAAATTATTTTCAGCAAACCCTTCAGCAGCAGAAGTTCTCACTTCTACTAATTCTGGAACAGCTTCAATCGTTTCCTCTATATATTCTAAAGCACTATTTTTAAGTGCTGCGTTTTCAATTACTGTACTCATGTAAGATGGTATTTTAGTTGTTACCTTCTACTTCTTGGATAATCCAGTCGTAACCTTTTTCTTCTAATTCTAAAGCTAATTCCTTAGTACCAGATTTAACGATTTTACCTTTGTATAAAACGTGAACAAAATCAGGAACGATGTAATCCAATAATCTTTGGTAGTGAGTAACTACTACAAATGATCTATTACCATCTCTCAATGTGTTAACTCCATTTGCTACGATACGAAGAGCATCGATATCTAGACCTGAATCTGTCTCATCAAGAATAGCTAACTTTGGATCCAACATAGCCATGTGGAAAATCTCGTTTCTTTTTTTCTCACCACCTGAGAATCCTTCATTTAAAGAACGGCTCATTAGAGATTTGTCGATAGAAACAATTTTCATTTTTTCTTTCATCTCTTTCATGAAATTAGCTGCATTATAAGGCTCCTCACCTCTTGCTTTTCTAACTTCGTTTACCGCTGTTCTTAGGAAGTTAGTATTACTAACACCTGGGATTTCAACAGGATATTGGAAAGCAAGGAATAAACCTTTTTGTGCTCTTTCCTCTGGTGACATTTCTAACAAGTCTTCTCCATCGAAATCAACATCCCCGCCATCTACTTCGTAGTCTTCTCTACCTGCTAATACAGAAGCTAAAGTACTTTTACCAGAACCGTTTGGTCCCATAATAGCGTGAACTTCTCCCTCTTTAATGTCAAGGTTGATTCCTTTAAGTATCTCTTTGTCTTCAATTGAAGCTTTTAGATCGTTGATCTTCAGCATTTTTTTTATGATTAATTGTTAGAAATTCGTATTAAAAAATCTTAGTAACACTACAAAAAGTACGGTATCATTAAGATACTATTACTACGGTCTGCAAAGTTATTTAGAATTTTTTTAAATAGGAACTATTTTGTCAACTAATAGTTTCCTAATTGTTACTTTTTTTCATAAAAAAAGGTCTCGTCATTGACAACACCTTTAGTTCAGTAAATATGAAAATGAAAAAAGATAACTCTAAAATAATGTGTAAACACTACTTGATAAATTAATTTTTTTATACAAGTTTTGAATTCACAATGTAAAACTAATAATATTATTTGAAAAAAGGAGACTTTAATCACCTTTTTGAATATTATTTGATGTCGATTATCACTAAAAATAATAAAAATGCTTCAGATTGGACAATCCTACCAAGTAGATTTCAAGTTTTCACAGGAAGACGTAAACGCATTTGCTCGTCTAACAGGAGATACTAATCCTATCCATATTGATGAGGAATTTGCTGCAAATACTCCATTTAAAAAACCTATCATGCATGGTTTTTTATCCGCTTCTATATTTTCAAGAGTATTAGGTACAGAATTCCCTGGAAATGGCTCTGTATATTTATCTCAAAATATGGATTTCTTAAGACCTATGTTTGTTGATGAAAATTATTCAGCGGAATTTGAAATTACTGAAATTGATTCTAGAAGAAAGACCGCGATTATTAAAACGACTATAAAATCGGAACAAAATAAGATAACTGTTAAAGGTGAAGCCAAAATTATGCACAAAACTTTAATTGATTAGTCACATTTGTTTACATTTGTATTTTTGACAAAGTGATTAAGAATCTCAAGTACAAAATATATTATTAAGTTAGTCTATTTTGTACGGTTTAACTTTATTTTTTATGCCTAAAAAGAACTTCGCTCAATCTACTTTCTTTTTGATATTCTCTTATAAAGGATATTTAGTTAAGAGATTGGCTGTAGACCTTCTATGGATTGCAATCCCGACTACTATTTTATGTGCTATTCATGAACTAGGACATGTTGACATCGAAACTAACTTTACTTTACCTGGCCTGATGGGTGCTATTTTAGGTATTTTATTGGTTTTTCGTAACAACACAGCTTACGACCGTTGGTGGGAAGCAAGAAAAGTACTTGGAGGTTTAGTGAACACCTCTAGAAATTATGCACTTCAGGTAAAACAACTTTTACCTGATAGTAAAGAAAAGACAGAACTATTTGGTTTAATATCTGCTTTCCCTTTTGTATTAAAAGAACATTTAAGATCTGGAGTAATTTATCAAGAATTAGATTTCTTAGATGAAGAGATAATAAAAGAATTAAAAAATTGGGACCATGTTCCTAATGCTGTCAACCAATTAATTCAGGTACGCTTAAAATCAGTATATGACAGAGGTGAGATCACAGACTTTCAATTATTAAAATTGATTGAGAATTCTGATGAATTAATAGATATTATGGGGAAATGTGAGCGTATTCACAAAACTCCAATGCCACAATCACATACTTACCTTTTGAGAGCGTATATTTATATCTATGCTATCATTATGCCTTTGGGTTTAATTGAAAATCTTGAGTGGTGGACGATTCCTGCGGTAATCATCATTTATTATGTTGCCATGAGTATTGTTACTATTTCTGAAGAAATTGAAGATCCATTTGGTCTTGATCCTAATGATCTTCCTGTGGATAATATCGCAAATAATATCTATAAAAATATACAAGAAATCATTACAAAATAATGATAAAAATAATTCACCTATCTACTTGCTCCACTTGTAAAAGAATTATCAAAGAAATTGGAGAAGATAAATTTGATACTTTTCAGGACATTAAAAACGAAGCTATCACAGAAGTTCAAATTGAAGAAATGAAATCTCTTTCTGGTAGTTACGAATCTCTTTTTAGCAGAAGATCTAGGCAATTTAGGCCTATGGGATTGCATGAAAAGGAATTAACTGAAGAAGATTATAAATCGTTAATACTTCAAGAGTATAGTTTTTTAAAAAGACCTGTTATTATTGCAGAAGATCAAATATTTATCGGAAACTCTAAAAAAGAAGTAGAGAAAGCAAAAGCTGCTCTTTAAAAAATTATGGGAAGAATATTAGCCATTGACTATGGGACCAAAAGAACTGGTTTTGCTGTAACAGACCCTTTAAAAATGATAGCCTCATCTTTAGAAACTGTTCAAACAAATGTCATCATGAAGTTTATTAAAGAATATCTTCAAAAAGAAGAGGTCGAGCATTTTGTCATTGGACTTCCTAAAGGGTTAGACGGAAAAGCGACAGACAATACTAAACCAACTCAAAATTTTGGAAAAAAATTGGCTATTGAATTCCCTTCTATTCCGATAACATATATTGACGAACGTTTTACTTCTAAAATGGCCGAACAATCTATGATTGCAGGTGGCATGAAGAAAAAAGACAGAAAAGTTAAAGGAAATGTGGATAAAATAAGTGCTGCAATTATCTTGCAATCTTTTTTAGACCAAAATAGTTATTAATCCATTAAAGTAATATATAAATGATTTATCCAGTTGTCGCTTATGGTGATCCAATTCTAAAAAGAGTTGCAAAGGATTATACAAAAGAGGAATTAGAAAACGTCGGGGAACTTGTTGATAGCATGTTTGAAACAATGGAAGGAGCTTCTGGTGTTGGTCTAGCTGGTCCTCAAATTGGTTTCAATAAAAGAATTTTTGTTATTGACTCCAACCTAATGATTGATGAAGAAAGTGATGAAAAAGGTTACAAAGGTGCTTTTATCAATGCTGAAATTATCGAAGAATTTGGTGAAGATGTTGGTTTTGATGAAGGCTGCTTAAGTATACCAGGTGTAAATGGTGAAGTAATCAGACCTGAAGGTATCATCATTAAATATCTTGATGATGAATTGAAAGAAAGAGAAGAGGAATTTACAGGCATGACTGCTCGTGTTATTCAACATGAATATGATCATATTGAAGGTATTCTTTTCACCGATCATTTATCAGCCATTAAAAAGAGATTAATTAAAGGAAAATTGAATAATATCACAAAAGGGAAAGTCCCTCACGGATATAGAATGAGGTTTCCGAAAAAATAATTAACTTTAAGCTCCTAATATTAGGAGCTTTTTTATTGACTTTATTTTATAAATGAGACTTTTTACACTGCTTTTAATCGCATCATTATTCTTTGGATGCAAAAACGATGAAGTAAGCTGGAATACACCAACCACACTGGATAGTTATTTCATGACTGAAATAAATAAACACCGAGAAAAGAATAATTTAAGTACTCTAGAGGAAAACAATGCTTATTTTGAAGAAGCTAAACGTTTTGCCGCTGAATTAGCAAATAACCCTATGAACAGGGAACAACTTACTAAAGAAGAAGAAGAAAACGGTTATCACAAAAAAAGAATACAAAGTGTAACTGGTAGTACTGATATGAGAGGTTGTACTGCATATGCTGCTTACAATATCTTAGATCCTATACCTGATATTGTGAAAGTAATGGCCAATTCTTGCAGAAGTACTTTAGAAAATAGAAATGCCAACACATTTGGTGGGGCAGTATTTCAAAATTCAAATACTGGTGATTATTTTTATGTGGTTTTTGTCGGTAGATTAGATAAATAGATAGTTATATGTCACACCATCAAGAAAATTTCAAAGTTGCACTAATTCAGTATTCTCCAGAATGGATGAGTCCAACAGCTAATTTAGCCACTTTAGAAGAAAAACTTTGGGAAATTACTGAAGAAGTTGACCTTGTGGTACTGCCAGAACTCTTTACAACAGGTTTTCATAATGAGGCAGCTAAAAAAGCTGAACCCATTGGTTTAACAACTAGTAAATGGCTAAAGCAACAAGCTAAAAGGATGAATGCTGCTATCATTGGTAGTTTTCCTGTTCGTCAAGATAGAAATGTCTATAACCGCTTATTATTTACAAGACCTAATGGAGACATCTCTCATTATGATAAAAGGCATCTTTTTAGAATGGCTTCTGAACATATGGCATTTACTCCAGGAAATTTTCAGGTGATCGAAGAATTTAGAGGTTGGAGAATTAATCCAATCATCTGTTACGACTTAAGGTTTCCACTGTGGTGTAGAAATACCAATAATGATTATGATATTTTAGTTTGTGTTGCCAATTGGCCGCAACCTAGAATTGATGCGTTTAATACTTTATTAAAGGCTAGAGCAATAGAAAACCTATCTTATACCATTGGTGTTAATCGTATTGGAGAAGATGCCAACGGGGTACCTTATAATGGTCAATCTGCTGTATACTCACCAAAAGGGCGTGTAGCCAATACTTTATCTGATACAGATGAAATTCAAATTATTACCCTTAATTATAAAGAGGTACAAAATATAAGAGAGAAATTTCCTTCTCATTTAGACGCAGATCATTTTACTATACAATTATAATTCTCCATTGGATTCTGTCTTATTTCATATATTTCTCAGCCTCTCAGGCATTGCATTAATGCGATATGGTGCACTAATGCTAACAAAGGGTGCTACAGCATTAAGTTCCAAATCAAATTTCTCTGGTGTTCATATTGGTCTTACTATTGTTGCATTAGGTACATCTATCCCTGAAATCTGTGTTTCAACTATTTCAGTATATAAGAATGCAGAAGAATTAGCCTTTGGGACAATTATCGGGAGTAATACGTTCAACATCGTTTTTGGTTTAGGTATTTCCGCATTTATCATCAAGGTAAGAGTTCTATCAAAAAATATTTGGAGAGATACTATATTCGCACTTGGAAGTGGATGCTTATTGTTTTTCTTATTAAACAAGAAGCTGTTTCTAAATACTGAAGATAACTACCTCACTCCTTTTGACTCTTTCTACCTGATAGGTTATTTAATCACATATTACATCATTATTTTTGCGAGTAGTAAGAATAAAAAAGAAATCTATCTGATTAAAAAAATCCCAAAAGGTTTAATACATCATCATTATGTTGCTAGAGATATTATTGTAGGTCTTCTAATCATTGGAGCTGGAGCCTATATATCTGTTATAGAAGCATTATTATTGAGTGAATATACTTCTTTAAGTGCTCGCTTTATTGGTGTCAGTATTATGGCTATTTGTACTTCTTTGCCTGAAATTATCACTACAATTTCTGTAATGAGAAGAAAGAGACAAGATATTGCTTTTGGGAATATTATGGGTTCTTATATTATAAACTATCTAGTAGCCTCTTCCATATTAACAATAAAGGGTCCAATCCATTACGATTACACCCTTAATTATGACCTAACATTTTCTGTTTTAGCATGTTTGCTATGTGCTATGTTAAGTCTTTCTAGTCGATATTTAAAACTAACAAAAGTAACTTCTATGTTTTTATTATCACTAGGTATTTTATATTATATCACTACTTACCTAAGAGGATAATTATTTTCTTTTCCTTCTTCTTTTCTTTTTATTTGATGCTCCTCCTCCACCTTGTACTGGATTAGTAGAATTCCCTTGCGTTAATACATTTGATGCTGGAAGTTTTATATTTCTAAAAGCATCAGGGAATTTTTTCTTCAAAGGTCTAACATCATACCTTCCTTTACATAAGGTATTTAATGTATTGATGACTACTTCATCTTCAATGTTATCATTCACTTGCATTGAATAAAAAGACTTCATCAACTTAATGATTTTAACGAAAGCGTCCTCAAGGTTCTCCTCACCTTCTTGAAGTAAGGCGCTTTCAACCATTGATTCTAAGTTTTTACCAAAATGCTTAAAACGAATTCTTTTTTGAGTATAAGGAACAGTTCTAGGCTTTTTACGCATTTGATTTTCCGTTGGTAGCGGATAAGGTGCATCAATGTCTAAGTTAAACTCAGACATCACCTGAAGGTGATCCCATATACGTTGTTGGCTATCACTTAATTGCTTTTGTATTGGATGTAATTGTTTCATCAAAGCAATTAAAGTGTAAGAGTATTGTGTTCTTAAAGCTTTATCGTCTAATGAAGAGATGTACTTTACTAACTTTTCGATATTTCTACCATACTCCTTTAGGACAATATCTGACCGTCCAGTGTTATAGCTAAATTCGTCTTCCATATTATTATAGTAAGAAGTAACCTTTCATTGTGAAAGGTTACTATTATTTTTTATTCTACTGTAACAGATTTGGCCAAGTTTCTTGGCTGATCTACATTACAACCCCTCATTACAGCTATATGATACGATAATAATTGTAATGGGATACAAGAAATCATTGGCATTAATACCTCGTGAGTATCAGGAACTTCAATAACATGATCCACCATACCTGGTATCAACACATCACCTTCTGTCACTACAGCAATCACACGACCGCTTCTTGCTTTTACTTCTTGTAAATTAGACACTACTTTATCATAAGAACTATCTCTTGTTGCAATAACAACTACAGGCATTTCTTCATCGATTAAAGCAATAGGTCCATGTTTCATTTCAGCAGCAGGGTAACCCTCTGCATGAATATAAGAAATTTCTTTTAATTTTAAAGCGCCTTCTAATGCAACTGGGAAGTTAAAACCACGACCTAAATATAAAAAGTTCTTAGCATCTTTATAAAGAGATGAAATTTCTCTCACCGAGTCATTAGATTTTAATACTTTCTCTATCTTAGAAGGAATACTCTCTATTTCAGTCAATAAATCACTTAATTGAGCTTCTGTTAAAGAGCCTTTTTCTTTGGCTAACATCAAAGCCATTGTAGTTAATACAGTAAGCTGAGCAGTAAATGCTTTAGTACTTGCTACACCAATCTCAGGTCCAGCGTGAGTATAAGCACCTTCATGTGAGTTTCTCGCAATTGAAGAACCTACCACATTACAAACACCTAATACTATTGCCCCCTTAGACTCAGCTAGACTCATCGCAGCTAAAGTATCTGCTGTTTCACCAGATTGAGAAATAGCAATTAGAACATCGCCTTTACCAATAATTGGATTTCTATATCTGAATTCAGAAGCATATTCAACTTCAACAGGTACTCTTACTAACTCTTCAAAAATATATTCCGCCACTAAGCCAGCATGCCATGATGTACCACATGCAACAATAATAATACGCTTAGCACTTAATAAATCATCAAAGTGGTTAAAAACACCACCAAGTTTAACATGATTCTTTTTAGCAATGACTCTACCTCTTAAACAATCTGCTACAGATTTTGGCTGTTCCATGATCTCTTTCATCATAAAATGATCATAGCCTCCTTTTTCAATAGCTTCAAGCTCTAGCTCTAATGTTTGTAAGTAAGGAGTCTGAACCTGGTTCTTTACATCAGTAATGGTCATATTTCCATCCTTAAGTAAAACCACTTCCTCATCCTTAATATAAACTACATCTTTAGTATATTCAATTATAGGAGTAGCATCTGATGCAAGGAAAAATTCTCCTTCACCTACACCAATCACTAATGGTGATCCTTTTCTTGCTGCTACTAATTGACCTGGGTTGTCCTTTTGTGTTATAACGATAGCATAAGCACCAATTACTTCTTTCAGTGCAATTCTTACTGCTTCGTCTAAACTACAATTGTTATCTTTTTGTACTTGTTCAATAAAATGAATAAATACTTCTGTATCTGTGTCACTATGAAAAATATGTCCCTTTTCAATCAGTTGGCTTTTTAAAGCTTCATAATTCTCAATAATACCATTATGTACCATTGCTAAATTACTATCTGATGAATAATGAGGGTGTGCGTTCACATCGTTAGGAGCACCATGGGTTGCCCAACGGGTATGACCTATACCTGTAGAGCCTTTTGTATCCTGATTATCAATTTGTTTTTTCAAATCAGCAACTTTCCCTTTGCACTTAAATACTTTTACTTCATTTTCATCAATGAGAGAGATTCCAGCACTATCATAACCTCTGTATTCCAAGCGCTCAAGACCCTTGATCAGAATATTTAAGGCATCTCTTTGCCCGACATATCCGACAATTCCGCACATAGTTAAAAAATTTTAAGATGAATAATAATTATTTGCAATCAAAAAATGGGTCATTAAATACTGCATAATATACTACGAGACGCATTCTCATAGTTTGTCCATTTAACGGATGCAACATTTGACTTTTATCGTCAGCAAAAATCAATTTACGAACATTTTGATTCTGCTGTGAAGGTAATATAACTAAACCGTCATCTTGCAAAGGTAAGCCATAATATTGATTTATTGATCGTTCTTGCAAATAAGTTGCTAATTTCGCACTCGTATATGTTTGAGTGTTTCCACTATACGAGATACTATGATCACCAGAAGAAGGGTATTGTGATTGTAAATATCTATAATTTCTATTGGTCTCAGACAGACGGATTATTTCTCCATTCTCATCTTTAAAACCAAAATTCAGAAGTGCTGGCGGTGGTGTATTATCAGCAGGGAAAATTTTACCCTCTGCATCTTCAACACCAATTGGAGTAATAATTAAATCTGCTTTATTAATATGTACTTCTCTTAAACTATCATCTCCGCTAAATGTACCCGGTGCTTTTACAAATAGATTTCTAACTTCCGGAAATTTCAAACTTGCAACTAAACCTGTTCCCTCAAAAACAAATCCTTTATTATTCGTTTGCTCAGAATCTATCACATCACCAACATTAATACCAGATGTAAGTGTACCTGGCTCATAAGTGATGTTGTTAAATCTTTGAGAAAAACCTAGGTAATATTGCGTTCTAACAGTATCTTGATCACTATCATCAGTAAGGTAGTGCATATTCATAGTCACTACTGTACCAAAGTTTTCAAGAGAATATTTACCACACCAAGCAGACTCATTTCCTCTTTTTACTTTTAGAGCTAAACCTTTAATCTTACTAGCAAAATCTTCTTGATCTGCATACTCTGCATTTTCAATAATTTTCTGACCGAATTTATTATCAAGTTGAATCTTTACAGTATCTGATGTAACATCAGAAGGTTTAAAAGTTCTTGAACCCAATACCACTGCATCAGTTTTAACAGTATCCTCTGCAAAATACAATGTAGAATCACCGATAATATCTTCTGTGATTTCGTAAACTTCTAAAGTAATATATTTTGAAGTATCTCCATATATAGATTCTTTTTCTAAAGCTATAGAAAATGAAATAGAATCTAATGTTCTATCCTCAAAGTTCAAACCTTCTTCAGATCCTATACTTAATTGTGTATATGATGAAGTTGATGTTTTACCAATTTGTGTCCCTTCGTCAACATAACCCGCTAATAAATAGTTTGAATTTTTTGTTGCGATAGAATCGATATGCATGTTAAGAATTTCGATCTCTAAAGTATCGACATAACACATTTTCGTTTGATCATCAATTAAGTCTCCTCCAATTATGATTGTCTGTAAATCAGTTCTTGTACAAGAAAATGAAAAAGTGATTAATAATAGAGAAAATGCTCTTAATAAAAATTTATTGCTCATTTGATTTTTTTACTCAAAATATATTGCTTCCTACTCTACATTGTTGACAATGGTATTTTAAAAAAGGTTGAAAGCAAAGTATAAATACGGTGGGACAAAAATTGTAAATAATTAAGACGATCACAAATAAAAAAAGGTTATTGACACTTTCAATAACCTTTTTTTTTGTGAAAATATGATTTACAGTCCAACTATTCAGTTAAGCCTGTGTAAATGTCATAATAAGAATCAGCATATTCCTCTCCTTCTGGCTCCGTTTCCGTTACCTTTTCACCGTACGTAGAAAGTACTTCTTCTACTTCACCATTAATAGAATTAGATCCTTTAGTAACTTTATCAGCATATTCAGATCCAATTTTAATGAAGCTATTGTAATCAGCTGTAGAAAGTTCTGAAAGCATTGAGTCATCAATGTCTAACATTTTTACTTTTTTGGCTAACTCCTCATGATCAAATTTATGATCAAAATGCGTATCATAAACAGTAAATACTGTTTTAGCATTTTTGAACATAGGATCATTTTTATAAGAAGTTTTTAAGTACAATGGAATAAAACTAGTAAACCAGTCATTACAGTGTACAACATCTGGAGCCCAACCAAGTTTCTTCACAGTTTCGATTACGCCTTTACAGAAGAATACAGATCTATCATCATTATCAGAGAAAAACTCATCGCTTTTCTTATCTCTGAAAACTGATTTTCTGTGGAAATAATCCTCGTTATCTATAAAGTATACTTGTAGTTTAGCACTTTGTATCGAAGCAACTTTAATGGTAAGTGGTTTTTCGTCTTCACCAACAGCGATATTCATCCCCGAAAGTCTTACCACTTCATGTAATCTGTTCTTACGCTCATTGATTAATCCAAATCTAGGAACCATAATTCTGATTTCCATCCCTCTTTCTTGCATATGTTGAGGTAGCTTTCTAACATAGTCTGCAACTTCAGAAGTTTTCAAAAATGGATTTATCTCACTTGAAACGTAAAGAATTTTTAATTTCGACATATTTTACCGTATTTACACCTTTTCTACGCAAAAGTACGGAAGAACTTACTTAAATTCAACCTTTACGAGTAAACTAACATAAAATAGTCTTTTTACTTAATAAATTATTTCCTAAAAATCAAGCCTTAAAATGGACGTTTTTGACCAAGTTAGCACTTTAAAAAAATTTTTAAATAATTGTAGAAAAACAAATAAATCAGTCGGTTTTGTTCCTACAATGGGTGCTTTGCACGAAGGTCACCTCACTTTAATTAAAAATTCAACTAAAGAAAATGAGGTAACTATTTGTAGTATTTTTGTTAATCCTACCCAATTTAATAATGCCATAGATTTAAAGCATTACCCCATACAACATGAACAAGACTTTAAATTATTAAAGGATGCTGGTTGTTCTGCAGTTTTCCTACCTAGTGTAGAAGAAATGTACCCTAATGGTGTGTCGCAAAAGAGTATGCTTGCTTTTAATTTTGGAACCTTAGAGACAAGATTGGAAGGTGCCTTTAGACCAGGCCACTTTAATGGTGTAGGTATTGTTGTCAGTAAACTTTTTCACATGGTGGAACCCAACAAGGCCTACTTTGGACTTAAAGACTTACAACAGTTTTTAATTATCAGGAAAATGGTCAACGACCTTTCTTTCCCAATTGATATTAAGGGCATCCCTACAGTAAGAGAAAAAAGTGGGTTGGCGATGTCATCACGAAATCAAAGACTTACTGAAGAAGAGTTATCAATAGCCCCATATATATATCAAACAATAACGGAGATGAAAAATATGCTTTCAAGTAATCACTCTCCGAAAGATGTCTTAGAATGGGGTATTGATGAGATAAATAAAAACCCATCATTCCACCTAGAGTATTTAGATATTGTGAAAACAGATACTTTAGAAAGAGTGGATGATCAGCATTTACCTAAGAGTTATGCTATCGTCATAGCCTCTCATTTAGGTAAAGTTAGATTAATTGATAACTTATTAATAGAATAAAAAAAAACCTTGAAGATTTCTCTTCAAGGTTTTTTTATGGATTCTCAAATCTATTTTGAGATCTTTTCAGCGTATTTTACAGCTTCATATAAGTTAACTACACCACCACTTACTGATAATGATCCAAATTTAACTTTTTGAGGCTCTTCACCTTCTTCTAAACTATTATAACCAGGTAACAATACTTCCTTACTCTTCAATGGAGTTACTGTTTTCATTAAAATCTTCTTCACTTGTACTGCTGACAAGTTCGGATAATATGACATTAATACAGCTGCACAACCTGCAACAACAGGACATGCCATACTTGTACCATTTAAATTAGTATATTCTGAACCTGGAATTGTTGAGTAAATATCAAAACCTGGAGCAAATAAGTCTACACTTTTCTTAGCATAGTTAGAAAACGTTGCAGGGAGTTTCTCATCAGTCATCCAAGTTGATGCTCCAACCTCTATCCAATTCTTTGCAGTTTTGCCAGAATCATATTTATCTCTTGGGAAATTATTTCCTTTATCTGTATTCTTATGGTCATTACCAGCGGCATGTACTAGAAGTACTCCTTTTGATTCAGCATACTTAACAGCTTTATCTACTGTTCCTTTGTATGGCGAATAAGGTTTACCAAAGCTCATATTAATGATTTGTGCACCATTATCAACAGCATAAATAATTGAATTTGCAACATCTTTATCACGTTCATCACCGTTAGGTACAGTTCTGACAACCATAATTTCTACATTGTCGGCAACACCATCCATACCAATTTCATTTCCTCTTGAGGCAGCAATAATTCCAGCAACATGAGTACCATGAAGAGCATCAGGACCTGTTACTTTATTATTACCATAATCTCTTTGAGACTTATTGTCGATATCATCACCAACAATTTCACGAGTATTTAACTCATAATTATAATTGGATTTCACCTGACCTTCAAAGTAGTCAACACCTTCTTGAAGCTGATCATCTGTAACACCTTGTGAAAGAAGACCTAATGTCATCTCCTTCATTCCCATCAGTACTTCATCACTAGAATCAAATGATTCTAACGCACCAACAATTTCACCTTCATCTTCTAAATCGAAATAAGCCATAAATAATGCTTTTCCTCTTTGAAATTGGTGTAAATATGTAGAGTAACGTGTATAGTTTTCTTCTGCTTTAGTGTAGCCTTCTTCGAAAGCTTTTTTCACTTCTAACCACAAAGTGTATTCTTTTTTATCCGCTTTTGCTACATCACCTTCAGCTACTCCTTCAAACTTCTTACTAAGTTTTCCATAAAGACGAGCTACCTCAAGGTTTTCTTCATTCACCATTGATCCATCAGCACCACCAATAAAGTTCCAACCGTTTACGTCATCAACATAACCGTTGTTATCATCATCTTTACCGTTACCTGCAACTTCCTTTTTATTTTTCCAGATAACGTCCTTAAGATCTTCATGATCGATATCGATTCCGCTATCAATCACTGCAACCACAACTTTTTTTGATTTTTTATTTTTTAAAATCTCGTCGTATGCTCTTTCGGTTCCAACTCCATAAACACCATCTTGTTCATAGCTAAGGTTAAACCAATTCTTTGGAGCTTCTTTACGAGGTTCTTCTTGTGCGTTTGCAGTAAAACCTATATGGGTAAAAATAGCAGCACCCAATAAGATTTTTGAAATTGTATTTTTCATATGTGTGTATTAATCCCTACTTCTTAGTCTTAGGGAAGGAGTTTATAAAATATGATCTAATGCCTAATACTAATACTAGAATAATGAGAAAGGACCCCAAATTACCTAATATTAGATCAAATCGTTCAAATATAATTGGCAAGGTAACAAAAATGCTAGCGAAAATAAAACCCAATCCTAAATCGATAAACATCCTTTCTCGATCGGAATATTCGGGTTGTTTTTTACATTGTGGACATTTAGATTTCTCTAACCTAAAGCCATAAAGCACTAAATGCTGCCACTTGAATTTAGAACAAGTGACAACATTTTTCTTTTTATCTTGAAAACCTTTTCTTCTCTGAGACATAGGCTTATTTAATTGCTTCTAATGATTTATCAACAGCTTCAATAATATGATCCAAATTAGCTTCAGTCAAAGCGTTTGATAAGAACCAACTTTCATATTGTGATGGAGGTAAGTACACTCCATTTGCTAGCATTTGATGAAAGAATTTACCGAATTTTTCTGTATCAGTTGTTTGAGCATCAGCAAAATTATTCACTTCTTGATCAGTAAAGAAAATACAAATCATAGAACCTAATAAAGTTACTTTATATGGTAAATTATGCTTATCTAAAACAGATTGAATTCCTTTTGCAAGCTTTTCGCCTTTAGCTGCTAGCTCAGTATAAACATCAGGGTTTTCATTTAAATGAAGTAGCATATTCATTCCGGCTGCCATTGCTACAGGGTTTCCTGATAAGGTTCCTGCTTGATATACCGGCCCTGCTGGAGCTACAAAATCCATGATTTCTTTCTTTCCACCATAAGCACCTACAGGCATTCCTCCTCCAATAATTTTACCAAGAGTAGTCATATCTGGAGTAACACCAAACACTTCCTGAGCACCGCCTTTAGCTAAACGGAAGCCAGTCATTACCTCATCAAATATTAAGACGATACCTTCTTCAGTACAAATATCTCTTAACTGTTGTAAGTAATTATCTTTTGGTAGCACCAATCCCATATTACCCGGAACAGGCTCTATTATTAATGCAGCAATTTCGTTCTTATTTTCTTTTACTAATTGCTGAATTTTCTCAATATCATTATAAGGTGCAAGTAAAGTATCTTTTGCAGTACCTTCAGTCACTCCTGGGCTATTTGGAACACCCATAGTCACAGCACCACTACCTGCAGCGATTAAGAAAGAATCACCATGTCCATGGTAACAACCTTCTATTTTTATCATTTTATTTCTACCAGTATACCCTCTTGCTACTCTAACAGCAGACATTGTTGCCTCTGTACCTGAGTTTACCATTCTCACTTTTTCAATAGAAGGTACCATATCACAGATCAACTCAGCGATATCAATTTCCTTAGAAGTTGGAGCACCAAATGATAATGAATTATTTACAGCTTCTTGTACAGCTGATGTAATTACTGGGTGTGCATGACCTAAAATCATTGGACCCCAAGAATTAATTAATTCTACATATTCATTGTCATCTTCATCAATGATATAGGCACCTTTTGCACTTTTAATAAAAAGTGGTGTTCCTCCTACTGATTTGAATGCTCTAACTGGTGAATTCACACCTCCTGGAATAGTATGCTGAGCCTTATCGAATAAAGCGACACTTTGCTTGTTATTCACGATTTATTGAATTTTGAAATTGAGATTTTTATACTTCATCAAATATAACTCACAAAGTTAAATAATAGGAAGAAATAAAAAACAAACATGTGTTATAGAATGGTAACTTGATTGGATAATAAAAGGAGGAAATTGTATTAGTACATCAATCTAAAAGGTATTATTAAAAATAAAATTCTATTAAGAATGAAGTTGATATAATTGTAGTTGTAATCTATGTAGTATTTATCAACAACTATAAACTTTTGTTTTTCTGATAGTTAATTATAATCGATGAAATATCTGCAACTTTTCTAATACTTTAAAGTTCTCATATATATACATTTGATACATAAAGTATCGCTCTGATAGCAAAAAAAAAGAAACCCCCGAAAATCAGAGGTTCCTTCCACTTTAATAAACTAAACTAACAAACAAACTTCAAGAATGAAATTAACATCTATTAATTAAAATACCTAAACTCTTATGAAGAAATTTGAAAAAAAAATTGAAATATCTTATATCAACTATATTTCGTCTAATAATAAGAGGCCGAATACATTAAAAGAGATATTTATCAATGATGATTCTGATGACATTGACCCCAACACAATATCATCCTTAACAAATAATACTATTGAAAATAATATTTGGTCGAATACGATTTTAACCTCAATAAAAAATGCTAGTAGTGATCCTAATTTTCAAGAATATAGTGTAAGGGAAAAACTGCTTTCATTTTTTTTCAATTTATCTGTCGGTTTACAACAACATCAAGATTTCTTTACCTATTCCTCAAACATTCATTCCCCGTTTGAGTTAAAAGAGGTGAACGATAGAAGAGAAAAAATTGTAGAAACAATCACTCCTTTTTTAACTCAGTTAATTCAAGAAGGTATTTCTACTGGTGAAGTAGAGGAACGAATGTTTATTCAAGACTATTACATCAATGTGATGTTGACTCAATTATTTTTAATCATAAAATATTGGGCAGAAGACACTTCAAATGAGAAAGAGAATACGGATGAAGCAGTTGAAAAAAGTGTTCATCTTATAATGGATCTCATTGGACCTAATTTTACAGATTCTGCGTTTTCATTTGCGAAATTTATATTCCAAAAATAATTATGGCTACGATAGATAATAAATCCCAAAAAACAATTCCATCTTCCAAAGTACAGAGAGTATCTCGTTTTGTTAAGGTAGGTGCAAAAGTTAGTACCAATTACATTAAACATTATGCTAAATCAGTTTTAGATAATGAATATACAGGTAAAGAAGAATTGCATAAAGAAAATGCTTCTGATGTATACGAAGCGTTAAGTGAATTAAAAGGTAGTGCACTTAAAGTGGCTCAAATGATGAGTATGGATAAAAACATGCTTCCACAAGCTTACATAGAGAAGTTCCAGATGTCACAATATTCTGCTCCTCCTCTATCTTTGCCTCTTGTGAACAAGACTTTCATTAAATCATTCGGCAAAGCTCCTTATCAACTTTTTGATACTTTTTCTAAAGAAGCAGTAAATGCTGCAAGTATTGGTCAAGTACATTTAGCGGAGAAAGATGGAAAGAAGTACGCGGTAAAAGTTCAATATCCAGGGGTTGCTGAAAGTGTAAGCTCAGATTTAAAACTAGTAAAGCCTATTGCTGTAAGAATGATGGGACTCAACGAACAGGATGTAAATCATTACATGCAGGAAGTTGAAGTCATGCTCTTATCAGAAACAGATTATGAATTAGAATTAGAGCGCTCTCAAAAGATTACTGAAGCTTGTGCTCATATCAATAATATTTATTTCCCCAATTACTATAAAGATTTATCATCAAAGAAAATCCTTACAATGGATTGGTTGGATGGTGATCACCTTAATGAATTTTTAGCGAAGAATCCAAGTCAAGAAATAAGAAATAAGGTTGGTCAGGCTTTATGGGAGTTTTATGATTTTCAAGTTCATCAGTTAAAAGAAGTACATGCTGATCCACACCCAGGGAATTTCATTATTTCTGAAGATGGTCTATTGGGTATTATAGATTTTGGCTGTGTAAAGGTAATTCCTCAAGATTTCTATCAAAACTATTTTGATTTGATGATACCTGAAAATATGGAAAATGAGGAGAAGCGAAAAGATGTATTCAAAAGCATGCGCTTTATCTATGATGAAGACTCTGATCAGGACAAAATATTCCTAGATCAATTGTTCAAATCTATGATTAGTATACTAGCGAGACCATTTCATACAGAAACTTTTGACTTTGGTGATCCTAGCTACTTTGAAGAAATTACCGCTTTGGCTGAAAACGAAGAAAATCAAAAAATATTAAGAAATTCAAAGAAGCCAAGAGGAATACGTGATGGATTATATTTAAACAGAACCTATTTTGGTTTATATTCTATATTACATCAATTGGAAGCCAAAGTGACTACTAATTCCATCTTTTTTAGTTAGTCTAAAAGATTTCAATTTCTTTCTTATTAGCGATTGCGTTCGTTAGAAAATCAATATATTCAATAAAGCCTGTATCATAATCTTGAAGAACATGTCTTAAAGATTTTAGGCGATCCAATTTATCATGATCAGTCATTATCGTAGAATTCGGAATTTCTTTCAATTCTTCGATAATGGCTTTATGCTTTATAGGGTCTAAATAATTAATTCTTGTCTGATCAAAATTGATGAGATACTGTTCTAAAACCTGTAATAACGAATGTCGACTTAGAGGTTTAGTAAGATAATTATTCATTCCTACAGAAAATGCTTCAAATCGTTTATCCCAATATGTGTCTGCTGTTAAAGCTACAATAGGAATATCCAATATTTTCTTTTCGAATCTGATGATTTTAGTGGCATCAATCCCACCCATAATAGGCATATGTAAATCCATTAAAATCAGATCAAAATGGTTTCCCTCAATTTTATCAATTGCTTCTTCCCCATTATTGGCTATTTCGATATTAATTTTTAGTTGTTTTAATAAAGCTGACATCATGATCTGATTCATTTTATTATCTTCAACTACTAAAACGTGGTATTCAAAATTAAAATCTCTTTCAATAACCTCCTGGTTAACAACCTCTTCACCTTTAGATGGGTTTACCTTTAAAGGAAGGGAAACGGTAAATGTGGTCCCAACATTTTCTTCACTAAAAACTCGAACATCTCCTTTTAATAATTTGACTAATTTTTTAGTAATTGCTAAACCTAAGCCGGTACCTCCAAATTTTCTAGTTACTGATTTATCTGCTTGTTCAAAAGAATCAAAAATTACATCTAATTTAGATTGAGGAATACCAATACCTTTATCTTTAACGCTGATAATAATTTCCTCATTTACTTTTTGTAATTCGACCATAATTGATGTTCCCTTTTGAGAAAACTTGATGGCATTTGACAATAAATTAGTAAGTATTTGTCTTAATTTAGTGGCATCTAAAACTACCCTATTAGGGATAGCATCATCAATAAATAATTTGATTTGAATAGATCTTTCAGAAGAGATTACCTCATGAATTTTCACCACCATATTGATCAAATCTCGAATATCAATCTCTTCCCAAAAGACACTTAATTTACCTGCATCAATTTTTGACATGTCTAATAAGTTATTGATAAGTTCAGATAAGTATTCCCCATTTAAATAGATATACTTTAACTGATCGATATATTCTTCTGGTAAATTAAGTGCTTCAGATTTTTTAGATAAAATATTACTAAAACCAATAATTGCATTAAGGGGTGATCGTATTTCATGAGAAATATTGGCCAAAAACATCGATTTTGCTCTATTCGATTTCTCCGCTAGTTCTTTTGCTTGTTCAAGTTCATGTTCAATATTTTTTTGATTGGTTATATTCCAAATCATTCCATACATTTCATAACGGCCATTGTCTCTCAAAGACCTTCCATAAACTTGTATATACTGTAAGCCTAATTTCTTGTGATTAATTTTAACTAATAAATCAATTTCATCTAATTCTTCCGCTTTAATTTTCTGGATTAAATCAATTACTTTTTCAAGATCAGAGTCTTTTATCAAAGACCTTATCTTTTTAACAGCTTCAATATTTTGATCATACTTAATTCCGAAAATCTCACTGAATTTTTGATCCCACTCAAATCCATCATTTTTAATATAAGACCATGCACCAATTTGTGCTGCATCCATGGCTAAATTTAGCTTTAATTTCTGTTGCCCCAATTCTGATGTCCTCTCCTCTACTTTTTGTTCTAAAGATGCATTTAATTGCTCAATCTCTCTTCCTCTTTGTTTTTCTTTGGTGATATCAATACTATAAACTGCCACACCAAATAAGTTATTATTCTCATCTAACAATGGTGAAATTGTAGATTGAAAAATAATATCTTGTGAAATTTCAAATTCAACTTCGACCAATTCTTTTGATCGCATCACTTGTTCTATATGAGGAATAAAAAAGGACAACTCCCTTTTTAACTTTGGTGATTTAATACTTAGATTAGGCTGTAACTCAAAATCAATTTTATCTTCAAATAGATCTTTAAACTTTGTGTTGAAGGTTTCTATTTCATAGTTTTTATTGATCGAGAAAATATAACTCTTGGCACTTTCTAACAATACTTGTCTTTGAGTATTGACCTTGATTAATTGTTGTTCTGCTTTATATTTTGAGGAAACATCTTCGATAAATACTGTCTGATGATTTTCTTTTAAATCCGAAACTGTTTGCTCACGGATAATAAAATACAATTTATCTCCATTAGGATGTTCATAAGTCGTGAAAAACTCTTTAATTTGCTCATCTAAATTCAAGCTTTCCTCAACTTTAAATAAATCATTTAGAGTAGATCCTACTAATTCATGAGTTTCGAGTCCTAGAAAACTTACAGCTGTATCATTAGCATCATTTATCACTCCATCTATCATGATAAGAGTGCCCAAAAAGTTATAATGGAAAAGTAATTTATATTTTCTCTCCGATCGGATTAAATTTAGATTGGCATTATACTGTTCTGTGATATCTCTTACAAAGACTGCTGCACCATTAATTTCATCATCTACATGAATAGGAGAATAAGTTGATTCATAATGATTCTGCTTATATTTATCATTCCCTCCGAAAGCTCTTATTGTAGTAAATGACTCACCTTCTAATGCTCTTTTTAGATCAATTTTAGTATATGTATTATCATCCTTGATATTCATATATTCTAAAATATTTCCACCAATTTTAATATTACAGCCATAATTTGATTTCATGGCTTTGGAATGGGCATTATTGAAAGTCAGATAATTATAGTTTTGATCTACAGAATAAATTACATCAGGAGAATGCTCCATAAGTAATCGTAGCATCTTAAAATCTCTAATACTAGATTTATCAGATTCAAACTTGATCTTTCTTACCACCTTATATTGTTTGAATATAAGAATAGCTAGAAATAAAAAAGAAACAACTAAAAATATGGAAAGCCATATATCAGTATTCATAATAAATAATTTTTAAACAAATAAAGCCAATGAGCTCAAATGTTCCTTTTATAACAGAATAGCTGGAACTAGGAACAATATAAATAAACCTAATCCTAAAATAAAAATTATTGACTTATTTAGAGCAGATATTTGTAATCCTGCTTTGGTATTACGATCGTAAATTTGAAATGGAATTTTAATATAATAGGCTATTGATATAGCTGTGTTTAATAATCCTAAGATCATTGCTAACATGTAGAACTGATCATTATTAATTTGATAAACATCCCATAAAGAGGTAAATATCAACACTTTTGCTGTAAAACCAGCCACTGGAGGTAAACCTATTAAAGAAATTACTACCAATACAATAGCCGGTCCCCAAACCAAAGAAGCATTATTCCAACCAGTACCTTTAATTGATTCCAATAAATCATTCCCTTTCTCTTTTTCTACTTCACTAATAAAAATAAAGAAAGCAAAATTAGCAATCACATATGTGCATAAATAATAGAATAACGCATTAGCTGATATCTCTGCGGTATTTAAACACGCTATTAATATGAAACCGGCATGTGCAATAGAACTATAACCCATCAGTCTTCTTAAACTTTTCTGATACAAAGCAGAAAGATTACCGATAAACATTGAAGCCACTGCGGCAATTAATATAAAAAGACCTAAATAATGGTTATTGATAATATCTACATTTTCGAAAAAATGAAATAAAAAAACTGCTGCTGCTACTTTAGGTAAAGTAGAAAAATAAGCGACAGCTTCTATAGGGGCAGATTCATATACATCAGGTACCCAAATATGCATTGGAAAACCTGATAATTTAAATAAGAATCCAATTGTAATAAATATTAAACCTATTACATATAGTGAAGAATGTGTTTGTGGAGGTGTTTGTAAAGAAGGTAAATCGATTCCTGATGTTATACCATAGATTAATGACACCCCATAAATGGTAATTGCTGTAGAAACAGCACCAAATAGAAAGTATTTTATTGCAGCTTCAGTACTTACTTTATTATGCTTAAATGCAGTAAGAATATAAGACGGAAGTGATATTAACTCTAGGGATAAAATGGCAAAAATAAAATCATTAGAAATAACCAAAGTATGTCCTCCCAATAACATCCCTAAACTAAGTGTAATCCACTCTGACTCCCCTGATAGTTTTTTATCATTGTCACCATATCTTGTTTTATTACTCCATAAAAAGTAATAAAATAAAAGAGCACAAACATCAAGTAAAATTCTTGATTTAACTGTCCACTCCGTATTAACAATAGTAAAAGAGGTAAAAGTTTGATGATTAGCTTCAACAAGAAATTGTAAGACAAAAATATCCAATACAACCCCCAAAAGAGCAATAAGGTATAAATGTCTCCTATTCATTTTTAATGGTAACAAATCAATGATGATTACCATTAGTAGAAGAACAGTAATCCATATTTCTGATTTAAGAAATGGAAGACTACTTGTAATTATGTCTAGTTTACTTGCTATATCTAACTCCTTCATTACCTTACCCCCCAATAATTGTTTTGATATAATCAGCACCAACATAGTTGGCAAACTCTACTAATTCAGTTACTGATCCTTCTATTAAATTAATTAATAATTTCGGATATATACCTAATGCTAATGTCATGATTGCTAATGGTGCTAGCATTAAGAGTTCTCTTGGTGTTAAGTCTTTTAGTAATGACTCCCAAGATTCTTTTTTCAAGAAGTATTTTCCTAAGAATATTCTTTGCATAGCCCATAAATAATAAGCTGCACTTAATACTAAACCTAACACTGCAGTAACAGTCATCCATCTAGGTATTAAATGATTTACAGCAGAAGAATTGAATGCACCAAGGAATACAAATAATTCAGCCATAAAACCAGAGAATCCTGGCAGACCTAGTGACGCAAAAAAGGCAATGGTAGCAAGCATAGTATATTTAGGCATCTTTGAAGATAACCCACTATAACTTTCTATTTCTAAATCGCCTGTTCTGTAGTATAACACACCTGCTATTAAGAATAAAGCAGAGGAGATAACTCCATGTGAGAACATTTGAAATATAGCACCAGAAACACCCTCAGCTGTTAGAGAAGCAATACCTAACATTACAAATCCCATATGAGAAACAGAAGAATAAGCGATAAGCCTCTTCAAATTGTGCGTTCCTAAAGCTACAAAAGCACCATATAGAATAGACACTACTCCCCCAAAAGCAATCCACCAAGCAAAATGCTGTGCTCCATCAGGGAAAACTGAATAGGCAATTCTCAACATACCATACCCACCAATTTTCAATAAAATACCTGCTAATACTACAGAGATTGAAGTAGGTGCTTCAACATGGGCATCCGGTAACCAAGTATGTAAAGGAACCACTGGTAACTTAATTGCAAATCCAATAAATACCATCAAGAAGGCTACGAAACGAACATTCGTCCCAAAAAGTGTAGCACCATAATCTAAAGATAAAATTGAATCTGGTATATAATTTTTTGCGTCCATCATATGGACCAAAGTAAATGTTCTCACATAATCAGACTGACCAATTTCTCCAGAAATCAACATAGTTTGTACCTTACTGATGATATCAGGAGTTATCTGATCAAGATGATTAACTAATCCTAACTGAACCGCTGTTGCAGAAGGATCAATAACAGAAGCAGCAAGAGCAATCATGATCACTAAGATAAAAATTGATCCTACTAACGTATAAATAAAGAATTTTATAGAAGCATATTCACTATTCTTTCCTCCCCAAATACCAATTAAGAAATACATTGGTAAAAGCATAAATTCAAAGAATAAGTAAAATAAGAAGAAGTCTAAGGCTAAGAAACAGCCCATGATTGTACCACTTAATAAGAGATAAAGTGCATAAAACCCTCTTCTTTTTCTTTTTATTTCTAATGATGATATGGCTCCTATCAATAAAACAATTGCAGCCAACAAAATCATTGAATTACTTAAACCATCAACTCCAAGTAAATATTCTGCTGTTAGTTTTCCGAAACTTCCTAGATTCAATTGTATCCAATCATACTTTTCTAGAAACTGATAATTATCCAAAGAAAGCACTCCATTCATTGTCTCATGAAGTCCTTCATACTTTGATATAATATAAGTGGCAATTATCAATTGAAAACTGTTTATGCCTATGGTAATCTTCCCAAACATGTTTTTCATACTGTCTGGTAGAAGAAGAATTACGAATGTCCCTAAAATGGGAACAAAAACTAATAAAGTGAGCAAAAGTTGACTCATAATCTATTCAAAAAAAAACGTTTAGTTCGTTTATAACTATATCAAAATACCTATTACAATAGCGATCAATACCATCGACCATGCAATCATGCTTTGTGATCTTTCTCCTTGTGGTTTTCTAAAAATGTCACCGAGTAGTTTCATAAAACGAGTGAATAATTTTACAAAACCATCAATAATTTCTTTATCAAACCAGGCTAAAACATGACCAATAACTACATTTCCTACGGCAAAACATTTGACAAAAAAGTCAATTACTTTATCATCAAAACCTCTGATAAACTCAGAAGTAACTACAGCAGCTTTTACAAAATACTCATCTGCATGAGGTATTTTATCTAATCGTTCACCTGTAGTAATTATTGCTTTAGCACCAAACTTATAAAGATGGTCTAAGTAGAAAAAATGGAAAGATAATTTATATAAAAAAGATACTTTTAATGACTTTTTTAATGCCTGAGCTTTATTCTGAATAAATATCATATATCCGATAAAAAGCCCTAAAAGAAGCATACCCACTGATAAAACAATGGCTAAAATATGATATTCATGATGATCTAAAGTTGGAATACCTATTCCCTGTTGCAACCAAGAACCTGAAGTATTGAATGGATTCAATGTCATAGAAATCCATAATGAACAAAAACCAAGAATCATTACAGGAAGGTACATTCTAGTCCCGACCTCTTTTGGTAATACCAAACACTCTTGACATACTTTATGGTTTGCTATTCCTAGGTCTTTCAAAAAGATATGATAGAACATTCTCAAACAATAGAACGCGGTTAATGCTGCTGCTAGAAAACCTAAAATCATAATAAAAATCCATATACCTCCATCGTTTAACCCTTTAGCCAAAACTGATGTCAGAATAGCATCTTTTGATAAAAAACCTGTAGTAAATGGTACACCTGCTAAACCAGCTAGACATAAAGAAAAACCTATTAATGTCTTAGGCATGTGTTTCCTTAAGTTACCCATCCAACGTATATCTTGAGGGTCAAATCCTTTACATATATCACAAGAAACTTGATGCATACTATGTATAACAGCACCTGCTCCTAAAAATAAACCTGCTTTAAAAAATGCATGTGTGATAAGGTGATAAATGGATGAAGAAGGATCACTTACTCCAATTGACAACATCATATAGCCTAATTGAGAAATAGTAGAAAACGCTAGTATTCTTTTAATATCATATTGTGTTAGTGCTGAAAAAGCACCAATAAATGCTGTTATTCCTCCCACTAATGCTATGCATAGCAAAACAGAATCTGGTAAAAAGAAATAGCATTTCACTAATAAATATATACCAGCAGCAACCATTGTTGCAGCATGTATTAAAGCTGAGACTGGCGTTGGACCTTGCATTGCATCTGGTAACCATACTGCAAATGGTATCTGAGCTGATTTACCCATAGCGGCCAACATTACTCCAATACCTGCCAATACTAAAAGGCTGGAATCAAGATCTATACTTTGAAATGAAACTTGTATTTCAGAAAGGCTTAAAGTATTAAATTGTAAGTATAACGCCATTAATGCGACCATAAAACCCGCATCTCCAATTCTATTGATTACAAACGCTTTCTTAGCAGCAGAAACTGCAGCTTCTTTCTTTCGCCAAAATCCAATCAGCATATAAGAACAGAACCCTACTAATTCCCAAAAAAGATAAAGAAAAATTAAGTGATCTGAGATGAGGACTCCAAACATGGCAAAAGTAAACAACCCTAATAAAGAGTAATACCTTTTTAAGTCAGGGTCTCCTTGCATATATGCAGAAGAAAAAATATGTACAAACATAGATATGATACTTACCATAGTAAGTATAACCGCCGAAAGTACATTCCACTGAAAAGTCAATTCAAATTGGTGTTCACCTAATTGTAGCCAATCAAAAGTTAATGAAATAGGTGACCCTCCCCACACATGCGAAAACATAAAGAGGTTACAAAGAATACTAATCCCTATAGAAGTAGTACCTATTTTATCCACTAAAGCTGATTTTCCAATTAGCTGAATGAGAAACACTCCTATTAATGGAGAGATAACAGCCAATAAAGATATGAAAACTATACTATTCAATTCGATATTCAGTTAGCTCAGTTTTATAATTTTATTTTTCTTTCAACTGATTAAGTTGATGTAAATCCACTGACTTAAAATATTGAAACAGCTTTATGATAAGTGCTAGAGCTACACAGACTTCAGCAGCAGCTATAACAATTACAAAAATAGCAAAAGCATGACCATCTGCTAAAGCTGGGTTTTTAAGATTAAATGCTACTAAATTGATATTTGCGGCATTCAACATTAACTCTACTCCCATTAAAGCTACAATGGCACTTCTCTTAGTTAGTGCAATAGCCAAACCGATACTAAATAAAAAAGCGGAGGCTAACATATAATGTAAAAAAGTAACCATAAAGTTTGTCTTGTTTCAATTAACAAATATGGTCGATATAAAATGAGATTTCAAATAAAAGTGGGGATTCGTCCTAATAATTCGCTTTTTTCTATCTCTTTTATTCTTATTTCTTCAATAAACATCCCTTCTTTTAATAAACTCACTTTTTTTTGATGATCTATTGTCAGTGCAGCGATTGGTGCACAAATACCATTATAATTTACTGCATCATTATTATTCAATACAAACATTAAATGATCAGACACATGATTAGAAGATTGACCAATAAATGACAACATGCCACTTTTATGTTCAGGTGCATCATAATCTACTCTTGTCACCGGTCGTTCATTATATGGTACATCACTTTGATTTGGTGTAATTTTTATCAATCTATCTTCAATGATATATTTCACCTGCCAATTATCAAAAATATTAGAATTAACCAAAGCCTCAAATCGCTCAGTAGCAATTTTAGAACGTTCCTCAATCATGATTAATTCTAACTGAATCCCAGAAATAATAAGTTCAATTAATTTCATAATGCAAAATAAAAAAGCCTGACTACTTTTAAGTAATCAGGCTTAAAATTTTTTTATTTTAAATTATTAGTCTTGAACTAAGAATTTAAATCCGATACCGTGAACGTTCAAGATTTCGATTGTTGAATCGTCTTTTAAATATTTTCTTAGACGAGACATAAATACATCTAGTGAACGACCTTTATAGTAGTCGTCATCACCCCAAACTTCTTGTAAGATATACTCACGTTTGATTAATGAATTTCTGTGACGATGTAAGAATCTTAAAAGTTCAGCTTCACGAGTAGTTAACTTACGTGTATCGTCTCCGATTGAAAGCTTTTGATAAGGGAAATCTAAAATATAGTTACCAATTTTGATCTCATGTGGATCATCATCAGTTCCAACTTCTACTTTAGGCTCCGACTTTTGACGTTTTAAAATTACTTCAATACGTAATAAAAGTTCTTCTACATTTACAGGTTTTGTAACGTAGTCATCGGCTCCAATTCTAAATGCCTTAATTTTATCTTTTGGAAGATTATTTGAAGACATAAATAAAATCGGAATATAAGGATCTTTCGCTCTGATTTCTTCTGCTAAAGTATACCCATCTTTATGAGGCATCATTACGTCCATGATGATTAAATCATAATCAGCTTTGTCGTATTCTTTCATACCTTCCACTCCATCTTCAGCGTGGTTTACGGCATATCCTCTGATGTCTAAATATTTTTTAACAAGTGAGGCGATAATTCTATCATCCTCAACAAGAAGAATCTTTACTGCATCCATAGTATTATTTTTAATGATTTTTTGTGTTATTAAATGATGTACTTTGTATTACCTATATGATATACGCAATTAAAATTTAAGGGTTTTATATAATGAAGTATAACATTAGTTAATCCTCTTAATATTATTAAATGCGATTTTATTAAAAGAAAGAGGGTTATTCTTCTTCGTTAAAATATACCATATAATAATTCATATTTCTTTCAGTATCAAAACCTTTTTCGATGTTTTGCTCATTCCCTGATACTGTGATCGTAATTTTCTTATCCAATTTTATAAGGCTTTTAAATTCCTTCTTAGATTTTTTCACTGCTTCTTTAGAAACTTTGAATTCATCAAAAATTGGCACCTCTTTCTTCTCTTGAAAGTCGACTTTATATTCTTGAAAAGCTTCGATTACCTCTGGCTCTTCAATAACATTGTTTTCAAAATCAACAACATTAAAATCTTCTTTTTCTGAGAAAAACTTGACACTTCTGTTTAACAAGTCGATTTGTGCAGGCTTTTCAACGGCGTGTTCTTCGTTAAAAATTTCTTCCACAAATCCTTTTGTTAACTCCATATAGTTTTGAGTATGGAAATAATTATCTTCTCTAGGTTTTAACTGTAGAAAAGTTTCTTTCCAATACAGGGCTTCAACAGATTTCGTAGGACTATCTTTAAGCATTACTTTAAAACCTTTCTCTTGTTCTGTTTGGAATATCAAACAGCCCTTATCAAGTTTCTTAACACTTACGCCTTCATTTTGTTGTAGTTCAAAATTACCGACATCTGTTTTATCTCCTACTTGTAAAAACAATTCTTTATGCTCTGCTTTGAACAATCCGATAGCATCGACTAAATCTCCATCTACAACACAGTCTTTCAAATAAGCAACGAATAATTCTCCTCCTTTAATTCTAGGATGAGTTGAAGCTTCATAAAGAAGTTCAGACATTTCTCTAGAACGAACCATAAATTGTTCGAAAGGATTTACAAATAAAGCATCAGCAGCATTAAACATTTCATTTTCAGAAATTGCCTGTTTTCCTTCAGGTACTGCAAAATGATACATTGGACCTGGTTTGAAAGATCTTAAAAAATAATCCATCACTGATTTATACAGAGGCGTAAAATTCTCAAGTTCTATTTCAAATTCCGAAAGTTCTATTGGTTCTTCTTGTGTCTTATTCCCAACCTTGTGAATTACTAATTGAGATAACTTGACATTTGACAAGTCGAACGATTTTATTTTGCTCATAAATTTTTATAATGAAGACTGATCTTCAATGGTCGATTAAACTATCCGACCGCAATATTAACAATTCAAACTACAATCTTTCTAATAAAAATCAAAAAAAAATGAGAAGAAGTATTAACAATTCTTACTGATTTTTATATTGACCTTAATTTCAGTCATTAACAAGTTTCTTGTATTAATGTAGAAAAAATAATTATAGTTATATTACGCATTAGATAAATTATAATTATCTACTTCCTGTTTATCATTTATGGGTAATACACTCATAATAACGTTTAAGTTTTTGGCTTGCATTGTAAATGCAAATAATTCTTCAACTTCATCTTTTTCTGAGCTAAACCTTATTTGGTATTTATTGACTAAAGTTGATAAAAACACTGCAAATTCCACTTCAGCTAAATACTTTCCTGGGCATAATCTCGGACCTCCTCCAAATGGTTTGGCTGCATCTTCTTTTTTAATGTGTCCACTGTAAGGACAAGTATTGTTAACAGAAGGTTCAGTAATCCACCTTTCAGGAATAAAATCTAAGGCTTCTTCAAAAAATTCTTCAGATCGTGCTGCAGCACTTAATTGTAATATAAAGAAATGATCTTTTGGAAAGAATATATCATTGATCACAACGTCTTCATTAGCTTGCATATATAAATTAGGTGTTACAGGCTTTAACCTTGACACTTCTTTCATTACTGCATTAATGTATTTCAGCTCTTTTAGCTGATCTAAAGATTGAAATCCATCCTCACCTATGACATCCTTTAACTCCGCTCTAATTTTATCTTGAACTTCAGGGTACTTTGCTAAGAAATAAGTAGTCCAAGTCAAAGTATTTGAAGTAGTATCCTCTCCCGCTAAAAGCATTGTATAAAGGTTTCCAAAAATTTCATCCCAAGTAAATGGATTATCCTTTTCTTGGGAAGCTAGCATCGCTTCTAAGAAATTAGTTGGCTTCTCTTTTAATTCAGGATTTTCGTCCAATAATTTTTGAGTCTCACTAATAATTTCTCCTAATACCTCTTTTAGATAAGACATTGAAACTTCAAAATCTTTATCGCTTTTAGATTTAAAATATTTATGAAATGGAAATGGACTATTAATTCGCTGATTTATTTTCGGGAAAATCTTCTCTACATGTTGCTGAGTGGTATTTTCACTATTCTCTACGGTATTCATATCATAACCAAAAGCCAAATTAGTTGTCACATCAATGGTTGCACGAATAAAATCTTGTGTTAAATGTGGGTGATTTGGATCTGATTTTAGTGAATTAGACCAATAATTATCTAACCTATTAGCCACTTGAATTATTTTAGGAAAAAATGCTTCCACATGCCTTTTGTCTAAAGCTTTTTGTGTCACTCTTCTTTGTTTTTTCCAATCATCCCCTTCAGCAGAGAATACTCCTTCTACTCCAACATCATTAATAACTTCGGCTAATTTAGATAACCTTCTAAATTTTTTTGGGCGATTTTTTAATATATAAGCATTAAAATCAGGGTCAGTTGAAACCGTAACTGGAGTGGTCAGAAATTTCAATCTATAGAGTTTTCCAAATTCATTGCCCCAATCTTCGTATTGAAGATGCAATCGATCTTTATCTAAATCTAAGACGTTTCCAACCAATAGTTTCCCCTTAGGGCCCTTTAAATCTTTGAAAGTTGACGAGTAATTCATAGTTATAGCAAAAAAATAGTGATTATGTCTGAATATAAATTAAGAAATAGCATCAAAATTAATGACAAGATAACTGAAATAAAATTACAAATTGAATTTCAAATCACATAATTCGCAGATTGTTATAGAATTACATTAATTAAAAAAGTTTTCAAATAAAATGAACATTTCTCTTAATCAAAAATCACCTGAGTTCGTCAAAAATGTGTTTTCAACCAACTCAGGTGATAGGTATTTCAATTAAGAATAAACTATTTTACTTACCCAATTTCCAAACTTTAAAAGCAGGTAACATTCCTTGGTTATAAAGAATTTCACGATAATCATCACATGGATAAGCTTGCATATCAGCCAATTTCCCTGCCTCTAATTTACCTCTATCTTCTAACCCCAACGCTTTTGCAGATCTGAAAGTCATACCTGCAAAAACTTCTGCAGTCGACAATTTTTCCATTGCACCTAATAACGCACCTTGAGTTAACATATCTCCCATTGGAGCAGAACCTGGGTTCCAATCAGATGCAATGGCTACACAAGCGCCTGCATCTAATAATTTTCTTGTCGGTGGATATTGCATTCCTAAGCCAAGCGAAGCTCCTGGCAATACAGTAGCTACGGTTTCTGAATTAGCCAACAATGCTACTTCTTTATCTGTACTCGATTCTAAATGTTCCGCAGATAATGCGTCTAACTTTACAGCCATTTCAGCTCCTCCAGTAGAAAATTGATCCGCATGTACCGTAATATCAAAGCCCATTTCTTTTGCTCTCTGAAGATAATATGTGGATTCCTCTACATTAAATGCAGTTTCTTCTGTAAAGATATCTACTCTGTTACTTAAGTTTTCCTTTTTTATTTTAGGTAGTAACTCTTCTAATATTCTATCGAGATATTCTATCGCACTTCCATCAAAATCCTTGGGCTTCATATGAGCTGCCAAACATGTTGATATTAATTGAGGTGAAGTCTTTTGATCTGCTTTTTTTATAGCACGAAGCATTTTCAATTCATTCTCAATATCTAAAGCATAACCGCTTTTTACTTCGATTGTTGTTACTCCTCTAGAAAAATGACGATTTGCACGTGCGACAGTAACCTCAATCAATTCTTCTTCAGAAGCTCCTCGAGTTTTTCTCATCGAATCTTGAATACCGCCGCCAGCTTTTGCTATTTCCAAATAGGGCTTACCTGCCACTCTCATAGCATAATCTCTAGATCGATTTCCTCCCCAACAAATATGAGTATGGCAATCTACAAATCCAGGTATTAATACTGCTGCTTGAGTCACTTCTTCAACTTCATCAAAATCACTTTGATTAAAATTATTAAAAAGATCAATGGCAACAATGAACCCCTCTTTATCAATACTAACCCCTGCATTTTCAATAATTTCAAGCTCTTCGTCTTCAATACTTCCTTTAAGAGAAAGTCCAGAAAGAGTTAGTACTTGAGAAAATGGCCCAATTAATTTTTTCATATCTATGAATTAAAAATAGAGGTCATTTCATTTAAACACTATCTCCCAATTTTATATTATTATTTGGAAAATAGGTTTGAAGTAACCTCTATTATTTTTTGATTATTTACTTAATGATCAAATTATGATCTTCTCCCACTTTAGTGGCAATATCATATCCTGCATCATGATGACGGAAAATACCCATTGCTGGATCGTTATGAAGAACTCTTTTGATACAGTTCTCTGCTCTCTCCGTTCCATCTGCTAATACTACCATACCAGCATGTTGAGAATAACCAATACCTACACCTCCACCATGGTGGAATGAGATCCAAGTTGCTCCACCTGTAGCATTAGACATTAAATTCAATAACGGCCAATCAGAAACTGCATCAGATCCGTCTTTCATTGCTTCTGTCTCTCTATTTGGTGAAGCTACAGAACCACAATCTAGGTGATCTCTACCAATCACGATAGGCGCTTTTAGCTTACCTTCTTTCACTAGGTTGTTGAAAATAACTCCTGCTTTTTCTCTTTCCCCCATACCTAACCAGCAAATTCTTGAAGGAAGTCCTTGGAAAGCTACTTTTTCATCTGCCTCTTCTAACCATTTAATCAAATGAGTATTTTCAGGAAAAGCTTCTTTTAATGCTTGATCAGTTACTTTAATATCTTGTGGATCACCCGATAAAGCTGCCCAACGGAAAGGGCCTTTTCCTTCACAGAATAAAGGTCTAATATAAGCTGGAGTAAAACCAGGGAAATTGTACGCATTTTCACAACCACCTTGTTTGGCAAATTCTCTAAGATTATTACCGTAATCGAATGTAATTGCACCTTTCTCTTCTAAATCTAGCATGAATTGTACATGTCTAGCCATAGATTTCAAAGATTTTTCTTTATATAATTCAGGGTTATTCTCACGAAGATCTGCCGCCTCATCAAGAGATAAACCATTTGGAATATAACCATATACAGGATCATGTGCTGATGTTTGATCAGTAAGAACGTCTGGAGTAATTCCATCTTTAATTAAACGTTCTAGTACATCACCTATATCACCAACCAAACCTACAGATAAAGCCTCTCCTTTTTCTTTTGCTTCCGTTACCCATTCAATCGCTTCTTCATAAGAATGAGTCATTTTATCTATATATTTTGTATCGATACGTTTTTGAATACGAGCTGGATCGATATCAACTCCGAGCATTGCTGCACCACACATTGTTGCTGCAAGAGGTTGAGCTCCACCCATACCGCCCATACCACCTGTAACAAGTAGACGACCTTTTAGATCTCCTCCAAAATGTTGGCGAGCACATGAAGCAAACGTTTCGTAAGTTCCTTGTAAAATACCTTGAGTTCCGATGTAAATCCATGACCCTGCCGTCATTTGTCCATACATCATTAAACCTCTTTCTTTTAATTCTTGAAAGTGCTCCCAAGAAGCCCAAGCAGGTACTAAGTTAGAGTTAGCAATTAATACTCTTGGAGCTTCAGCATGAGTTCTAACCACGCCAACAGGTTTCCCAGATTGTACTAATAAAGAATGTTCATTATCAAGTTCTAATAATATTTTGATAATTTTCTCTAGTGATTCTCTGTTTCTAGCTGCTTGCCCTGTACCTCCATAAACCACTAAATTATTTGGATCTTCTGCTACTTCATCCGTAAGGTTATTTAAAAACATACGTAGAGGAGCTTCTGTTTGCCATGATTTGGCATTCAATTCAGATCCTGTGGGTGGAATGTAGTGTGGATGTTTAGCATATTTTTCTAAAAATGCTTCAAATTTCTTTTGTGCTGATTGTGACGCTTCCATGTTTATATGTATTTATCTATGTGTTTTAAAATTTAATTTTCAATTATGGATAAATGAATTTAAGAAGATTAATAGTTAAATTCTTCTTTAAATTCTCCATTCAAATTGATCTTGTGGTCTTTTGCTACTTTATTCGCAATCTCTACTAAAGCACCACTTTTTACGATACTGTGCATTGCAGCTATATCATAAGCTAAAACTCTATCCTGATCCGCATGAGACACTCTTTCTCTTACAAATGAATGTGTAGCTTCTATAATTGGAGATGATTTTAAAGGACGACGGAAATCTAGAGCTTGTGCCGCATAAAGTAATTCTACTGCCAAAATCTGCTCTAAGTTTTCTATTATTTTTAAGGTCTTTCTTCCTGAAATTGATCCCATTGAAACGTGATCTTCCTGCCCTAAAGAAGTAGGCACACTATCTGCTGAAGCAGGGAAACAAAGCGTTTTATTCTCTGTAACTAATGCTGCTGATGTATATTGAGGGATCATAAAACCAGAATTAAGACCTACATCTTTCATCAATAGCTTAGGCAAACCAAACCTCCCTTCTATCATCATATAACATCTCCTATCGGCAATATTACCCAATTCAGAAGCGGCTACACCTGCATAATCCAAAGGAATAGCTAATGGTTGACCATGAAAATTACCACCTGATATAGCATTATCCGCATCTAAAATAATTGGATTATCAGTTACAGAGTTCAATTCAACTTCTACTATTTCCTTGAGATGTAACCATGCATTTCTAGAAGCTCCATGTACCTGAGGCATACATCTTAATGAATAAGGATCTTGTACACGATCACAATCTAAATGAGATGTCAAAATCTCAGAACCCGCTAACATTTCTCTTAATCGAGAGGCTACCAATTGTGTTCCTTTATAAGCTCTAATCGCATGTAATTCTGGCTCAAAAGGTCTTGAAGATCCCATTAAACCTTCTAAAGACATGGCTCCAATAACATCAGCAGTATCAAGCGCATTCGCTAATTTCTCGATTACTTTTACCGCATGTGAAAGGATAAATTGAGTACCATTGATTAATGCTAAGCCCTCTTTTGGTCCTAGAGTAAGTGATTGAACACCTAATCTCTTTAAAGCATCCAAAGCTAATGCCTTCGATCCATCTTCTTGATATACTTCCCCTAAACCAATTAATGGTAAAAATAAATGAGATAATGGTGCTAAATCTCCAGATGCTCCTACAGAACCTTTTTCAGGTACAGTAGGAATAATATCTTTATCGATATGCCATATTATTCTTTCCAAAGTGGTTAATGCTATACCAGAAAAGCCTTGTGCTAAAGCATGGGCTTTAGTAATTAACATTAACTTAGAAACCTCTTTGGGAATAACTTCGCCAACACCAACACTATGAGATTGAAGTATTTTATGTTGTAATGTTGAAGTATCTTCTTCAGAAATTGTTGTAGTACACAATGGACCAAACCCTGTGTTTACACCATAAACCACATCACCTTTGGCTACAATTTCTTGTACATAAGCTTGTGACTTTAAAACTGACTCTTTTGCTTTTGTATTTAATACACCCTGAATATTACCTCTTGCAATATCCAAAGCAATATTTACCGTCAGACGATCAATACCGTAATTAAATTTTTTCATGATAGTGTTTATATGCTTAGTATGTAGTATTTCTCTGTTAGGATAAATGTCTCCTATAAATCAGGATGAATTAGAGTTCTATTTTTTTTAAAACTCGATCAGATAACTTTTCTTCCTTTAAATAATTTTCTAAATCTGAAAGCTCTTTCAACAATTGGCTATCGCCTTTATTTGTCATTTCAATCATGGTGTCTTGCAGTGCTTTCCAAATTGGCTTAGATTGACTTAGTAATGCTTCTCCTTTTTCTGTAAGTTGAATAATTCTTCTTCTCCCGTCCGTTTCACAGCGATTCATTTCTAAAAGTTCTTTCTTAATAAGTGCCGTTGCAAGTTGAGATACTGCTGAATGACTTACATTTAATTGATTAGAAATTTCCCTTAATGAAAGAGTCTTATTTTGATCTAGTAAGAAAAAAAATGGAAACCACGACGGATCAAAGTCAATATTTCTTTGTTGGTATACTTTACCAACTTCGAGTAAAAATTTATCACTAATTCTTTTCAAGCGACTACCTAATACTAAACTTCCTGCAGATTGATAATAATCCATAACTTATGTGTTGATGATAGAACAAAAATATATAAGTACTTATACATTTACAACATTTTGATGATATTTTATATAAGCGCTTATATAATTATAGTATTAATATTTACTCAAATAGTGATAATGATACAGGAGCTACTCGATCTTACTACAAAATTATTGATCGGATTACTTTATTTAGCGAAAAAAAATTCATTTATTGTAATAAATGTAAATTATGGAAATTGCTATCACAGAAGGTATAAAAGTAATAGTCGATAATTATTACTTGCCTGAGTATTCTGTGCCTGATAAAAGGCATTATGTTTTTGGTTATAAAATCAAAATCGTTAATCTAAGTGCTAATACAGTAAAACTTTTAAGACGAAACTGGATCATCACTGATATTGCAGGTGATAAAAGAGAAGTCGTAAATGGTGAAGGTGTCATTGGAAAAACACCAACAATAACACCTGGAAACAGTTTTGAATATGTTTCAGGCTGTCACTTTATTTCCCCCGTTGGTAAAATGAGTGGAAGCTATGTAATGGAAAAAATTAATGAAAACAGTATTTTCGAAGTAGAAATCCCAGAATTTACTTTACAACCAAAATTTTCAATAAATTAAAATAGCCTACATCTTTACCCCTTTCTTTAAAAAATGTAGTAAATTGAGTATAAACCTACTGTATACTCAATTCTCATTATGACTACTTCAAATAATAAAAATACTATCACATTATCCTTAAAAAACCCTGCTTTAGAAAAGCTAATTTTAGATAATCTACTTCATTTTGCGATCATCGATGGTATTGGAACTTTATTGGATTATAATTTACATTTCGATATCAAAAAAAATAAAAATAGTATTCACTCATTTTTTGATTTCAGTAAGGAAAGTAACAAAACACCCAATGCTTTATTAAAGAATAAAGAGGACTGGGTGGGACAAATCACTTGTAAGATCACTCATAAGAAACACGCTGTATTAATTACTAAAATTGACAATATCTTTGTTTGGATTTCTTTCCCAACCAAAAGTAAAAAAGAAATAAATTACCATAAAGAAATCTTAGCTTTACGTTCTCAAATCATTAAACATTCTATAAAAGAAAAAAAACTACTGGCCCTAATCCAAGCTAAATCACTACCTAGTGAGTTGATTAATGACACTTCTCTTCTTTCTGATTTACCTTTAGAACAGGATTTTTCCAATCAAGACACTCAAGCAATTTATGACAATGAAGAAAGACAAAGGTTGTCTATTGAAGCTTCTAGAGAGGGTTTATGGGATTGGAATCATTTAACTCGTAAAGTCTTTTATTCTATTGATTTCTTCAAAATGATGGGTTATGATCAGCCTGCTGAAGAAAAAGACATTACTACTCTTCTCTCCATGATTCATCAAAAAGATAGGATTACTGTAATGAAAGCCTTACAAAGGGATATTCTTATCAAAGATGGATTTCAGATCACTTTCAGAATGCTTCATAAAAATGGTGATACTATTTGGACTCTATTAAAAACAGCCGTTCAAAAAGATATTAACGGAAAAGTAACAAGGGTAATCGGTAAACATGCAGATATTACAGATTTCAAAATTCAATCAGAAAGTTTACAAAAAGCTGTAATAGAAACAGAAGATAAAGAAAGAGAACGATTCGCAGAAGAGATTCATGATGGTTTGGGTCAAACTTTAACTGCCTCCTTATATCTTTTAGATGAGTTCATTAAAAATTCTAAAACCATCAATAATCAAGAAAATGAACAATTATGTAGTATAAGGGAAAAAGTTAGAGAGGCCATCAAAGAAGGTCGGAATATAGCACATAACATTATGCCCACTTCCATTGAGGAAAGGGGATTTAGTGGTTCGGTTGATAAAATGGTCAATTATTACAAGGATATAAGTGATAAAAGTTTGCACTTTTTCCACAAGTACGATGAAAATGCTTTATCTGTATCAAAACAACTATTATTATTAAGAGTAGTTCAAGAAGCAGTTACTAATGCCTTTAAACATGGACAGGCCAAAACCATTAATATCTCAATGATTCAGGATATTGATTTATTACAGTTAACGATTGAGGATAATGGAAAAGGGTTTGATGTAGATGAAGCATTATCAAAAAGTAATGCTAAAGGCTTAGGACTTGTCAGTATGAAAAATAGAGTAAACTCTATTGGTGGCTCTATTTTATGGGAGTCCTCTCCCACTTTCGGTACATGTATTATTGTAGAGATCCCCATCTTTACAAGCTAACTATTTATTTGACGATGGAAAAACATAGAGTATTATTAGTAGACGACCATAGTGTCATTCGACATGGCATTAGATCTTATTTTAAAAACCTTGATGATTTTAATGTAATTGCAGAAGCAGATTGTGGTGAAAGAGCTTTCAATGCATTAAATGCCATGGATGTTGATTTAATATTTATGGATATAAGTATGAAGGGTATGGACGGTATCTCTGCTACAAAAAAAATAAAAGAGCTATTTCCTCATATAAAAGTGATTGCTTTAAGTATGATGATGGATAGCAGTTATATTAGAAATATGATAGATGCTGGTGCTGATGGCTATTTATTCAAGGATTGCAAAGAAGAAGAAATACTAAAAGCTGCTAGAGCCGTGATGGATGGAGACAGCTATTATTGTTCCTCTGCAACCAAGAATATTATCAAAAGTTACAAAGATCATCAATCAAATGAAGCTAGTATCAATGATCCACACTTCATTTTAACACCAAGAGAAAAAGAAGTTTTAAGATTAATAATAGATCAACAATCCAATAAAGAGATTTCAGAAAAATTATTTATTTCCCTCAGAACTGTCGATGCACATAAACGTAATCTGTTAGAAAAGACTGGTCAGCGTAATGTAGCAGGATTAGTAATGTATGCCATCAAGCACAAATTATTTGATGATATTAATGTGTAAACTGTTGATTGATTACATAAATAGGTATTTCACCCATATGAAATAGGCATAATACTCATTTACAATCATTTACTTATCTCTAAATTTGTAATATCAGTAAAGGAAATAGTTTTCCTGTTAAACCTAGATTACAAGTACAGTAAGATAAAGTTAAAAGATAGATAGCACAATAGTTCAACAGTTACAGAATGAGGGAAAAGTCTAAGCTAATGGCGTAGACTTTTTTTTTGAGCAAAAAAAACCACATTTACTTAAAAATAAATGTGGTTTTCAATATTTCTAACAAGAATGTACTATTCAGCAGACTCTTGTGGTTTGTAACCAATTAAAGCATAATAGATTAAGTATGCTTCACAAAGAACTACAATAAACCAAGTTTCTTGCCATGATCCTAAAGCATCTGCACTAACACCTTGTACCCAAGGAAGAATAGCACCACCAGCAACACCAATCATTAGTGCTCCTGAACCTTTTGCTGTATATGGACCTAACTTATCGATAGCTAAAGCAAAAATGGCTCCCCACATAATAGAGTGCATTAAACCAATTCCTACTAATAACCATAATTGTTCAGTTGCCATACCTGCAATAGTAAGTACTAAAGCAACCACTGAAGTTACCAATAATTGAGTTTGACCTGGAACTTTTGCTAAAACTGAACCGAATAAACGACCCACTAACATTGATCCCCAGTATAACATTGCCATTAAAGCATATGTTTCTTTCTCAATACCAATTTGTTTTGCGTGAAGTACAATATTTGAACCTACTGCTACCTCAGCACCAACGTAAACAAAAATGGCAACAACACCTAGTGTTAAGTGTTTGAAGCTCCACACAGATTTAGTTAAATCTGTTGTTACATTAGACTCTTCTTCATCGTCTGATGCCATTGGGTTAGGTAATTCTAACTTACCTAGTACTACAGCTACTGATCCTACTACAACCATCAAAATTGCAAGAGGCAATAAAATTTGAGCAACTTTTGGGGCCATACCACCAAAAATGATACTTGCTACAAAGATTGGTGCTATTGTAGTACCAATAGAGTTAGCAGCACCAGCAATACTTAAACGTGTAACAGATGACGTTCCTGGAACTTGACATACTGCTAAAAACGGGTTAATTACTGTTTGTAATACCGCTAAAGCACAACCCAAAGCATATGATCCTAAAATAAAGATAAAGAATGCTTGAGGTACATGGCTTCCTCCTGTAACTTCAATACTAGGAAGATGTGCAAATTTAGCAGATAATGCTTCGATACCTAAGGCAACGACTAACATAATCAAACCATAAATCAAGGTAGTTTTATGTCCTTTTTTATCTACCCAACTTGAGGCAATATTACCCATTGTTGGATACCCCATAAAAAATGCGAAAGTAATAAAAGTCGCTAGGGTGTTTTTAATTCCACCTGCTTCAGACAATAATGCTTCTTGAAGTGGTGCTTGGAATTGTTGGTTAACTACAGTTAAAAAACCAACGATAAACATAAGGCCTACCATTATAAGGAAAGGACCTGTATGGTTCTTTTGCTTTGTCGAATTTTCCAAAACGTTTTTATCTAGTGTTTCACTCATTGTTTGTATACTTTTTTAGCGATTGCTAAAACCCTGCTAATTATGATAGTTAAAAAATTTAGTAGAACGAATAAATTAAAATTTCTAAGTCACATTTAGCATAAACCGGTTGCAATATAGAAAAGAAATAATGATAGTAGTAATGACACTTATCAGTTTTGTGCAAATGAATGTTTGCCAAATACACATTTAACATATTTTCAGAGGTCGTATTTTTAACCATTTCATTATTAAAAAGACACAATGATTTTAAAATTGAAAATAAAGACGGTATGTATCAATTGAATAAGGGAATTATGTTAATAAATAAAATTTGAAGTACATTATTCTTCATTCTAAGGATTATTATTTTGCTTCTTTCAACGATTATTGCAAATTTATACTATGATCAGTGAATTATTTCTGAAAATTATCTCAGGTGCTGTAGTAGGATACACAACCAACGATTTAGCATTACGAATGCTATTTGAAAAAGTATTAGGCATACCTAGTATTGTTGAACAAACAAAAGATACTTTTATAAAAAATATTTCTCAGCTGGTAGAATCAGAAATTATCCGTCATGATAATATCAGTGAAGAAGTAAAAAAAGAAAAATTTAGAGAAGCATTTTTAATTATGCTAACTGAATTTATCGAAAATCAATTACGAACAGAATTTGCTAAAGACGAAAAACTTAGTGATATACCCGGAATTGATGAATCAATTGAACGTTTGATTTTAATCATCGAAGATAAGCTAGATGATATTATTCGAAAAACACTTAACGGCACACTTTCAGAATTAAGAATAGCTGATTTCACTTCTCAACAGCAAGTAAGTGTCATTAGTGAGTCTATATATGATTTATCTGTTGAAACACTAAAAGATGAGCACTTTCTAGAAATTCTATCCAATGATATTTGGCATGAATTCAAAAGAGAAAAAGTATCGGATGTCTTCTCTCCTATTATTTTTGATAGTGTTAGTTCGTATACTACTCATTTTTTTGATGAGTTACATGAGACCTTAAAAGATGGAGAGTTACCTATTGATGCATTTATTCATCGCTTTTTAGAAAACATAGAAGCCTCGAAATTAATATTTCAGTTAAGCGAAAGTATTTCTAAAAAGAAGATTTCGGAGATTTTAGGTAGTGGTGATCATCAAAAGATTGCTAACGAAGTACATCAAGTGCTTTCTAAAGAGCTAAGTAATACAAGTGAAAATGCTCCGTTTAGAAGATTGATTTATATTTTTATTGATGTTCTAAAACAGGAAGAAACAAGTATTTTTCAAATCTTACCTCCTGCAATAGGTGATAACTTCGAAAAATTCATTCGTAAAAATATTCCTATTCTTCTAGACGCTGTTATTGAATGGATTCAAGAGAATAGAATTGAAATTAATGCTCTTGTCAACCAATCTTTTGAAGAAAATTCATCAACCATAGGTAAATGGCTTGTCAATATTTTATATAGTTCTGTCTCTGAACAATTCGGGGTAGTAGATAAAATAATAGAAATTGCCAATAACCAGAAAACAGATGAAAAAACTCAAGAACTAGCACAAGAAGCTACCGACTTTATCATTAACTATCTAAAAGAACATAGTTTAGGTAGTCTTCTTCAAAAATTTAATCAAGATAAATTAACTGAGGTTTTACATCAGTTAGTGATTTCTTTAGTGGATGAAAAACTTTTAGGAAAAGGAGCAGACTCTATGTCTGTGGTTTTAGAAAGAAAAGTAGGTCAACTATGGCCAGCTGAACGTCAAAAAAATGACCTCCTACAGCTGACTCATTATCTAATTGATGAAAAATTAGTAAGAGATTTTTTATATCAAAGAAAATCAACTGATAAAGGAAAAGAAATAGTAGTTGAAAGAATCAACAGAATCAAGAATCAACCACTATACTCTATATTCAATGATCAAACCATTGAGAAATTTGGAAAAAAAGTCCAATTATATTCCTATAAAACGCTTCACGACGAAAAGAAAACTCTTCTTCCTAATTTAGAGAAATCTATTTGGAAGGAGATCAAAAATAAACACTTTGCAAACTATTTTGGTCCTTCATCCATTCAAAAGATAACGCCAAAATTAAAAAAGTTAGCTTCAAAATTAATTAGAAAAATTAGTGATGATACCAAGCAAAGGCCGATCCACGATCTAATTGGTGTGGTAGAAAAAATATCATCATTACCTCTTAAACTCACTAATGCTATCATTGGGTATATCGATAGAAATATAAATCGATTGATGCAAGGGCAAGTGAGTAGGATTGTAGAACAAAATCTACATAATAAGCATCAGCAATTACCTGAAATGGTGAAAGGTTTTATGGGCAACAACATGAAGCCAATTACTTATTTTGGTGCTATTTTGGGAGCAATTGCAGGAGGAATAACATCTTTTATACATTTTGGCGATAGTACCACTGCCCTACTTATTACTATTGCTTGTGTTTATGGTGTAACCGGATTAGGAACCAATTGGATTGCTATTAAAATGATATTTAGACCTTATAGACCTAAATATTTATTTGGCTTAAAATTACCTTTTACTCCTAGTGTTATCTCAAGTAATCAATCCAATTTCGCACAAAACATGGGCGATTTCGTTGGACAACAACTACTTAATGAGGAATCAATTGGCTCTGACATTGAAGATAAACTTGGATCTTTAAAATCTACAATTTTCAACACTTTTGTAGAAAGCGATTATAAAACTATCGATACGTTACTCGATACTGAGAAGAAGAACATCAGTAAAAAAGTAAGTAAGGTAATTGCAAATGATTTATTCACACATAGATATGATTATGCATCAAAAAGCATTAAAGCATTGGAAAGTGAGTTAGATCAACTCACTGATATTGATGCTCAAACCCTTGAAAATACTTTTGCTAATCTTTCTCAAAAAGAAATTGTTTATACAACACTCTCGGCATATTTCACAAAAAGAGTCATTTTATTATTGCAAGATGATCTAATGCTTGAAGATGCACTACCTGAAAAATTTGTAGAGCAAATATTTGAAGGAGTAAGAGAAATACTGAAGAGACAAATTACCAAAACTAATAATTGGATTCAGGATGACACTTTATTTGATGAATTAAAGATGATCTTTAGAGATAAATTAATTCAATATCGATCAAAAACATTAAATGAAGTTCCCCTTTTTCATGACAATAAAAATAAGATAAAAGAAAAAGTATGGGGTTTCATCGATGAATCGATGAATGATTCTAATTTCCAAGACAAGATATTTAAGGTAATTGAACGTCAGATATTAAAATATTCTGAAAAAGATTTACCTATCAGAGATTTATTTGGCGGAAGACCTTATCAGCTACTTCAAGAACAGAGTATTGGGATGATCGAGCAATTAATGCATATGATCATCAAAAGAATGAATCAGAGTGATGAAGAATTTGCTCAGAGAATTTATGAAACGGCTAAATCCAAAAACCGTTTATCTGTACTTTATGAGGGTATTATCAAAAAAACAACCAAAGACCTGGTCAACAACAAAGTACCTGATTTATTGTTGAGGGGGTTACCAGAAATCACTCAGAAAATTCAGCATAAAATTTCCATTATCGCTAAAGAAACAAAGGTAAAAGAATTGGAAATAAGTATACAAAATGATGTTTTAAGAGACACTGTAAAAAGTCTATTAACAAATCAAAGACTCACAAAATCTATTCAATTTGTTCTAAATCGGATTGTTGATGAAGTCTTCAATACTAAAATTGAAGATATATTAAACGTAGGAGACGTCACAGAAGGAGAGTTATACGATTCTCTAAGTCGAAACTTAGCTCCTGAAATAGAAATTATTCGATCACATATCGACATTCAGTTAAATGACAAGCAAAAATCTGCCTTAATTGTAAATGATCTGCTTGTAATGATTATTGACATTTTCAATAAAATCATACTCTCTAAGAAGGTAAAAGATATATTTGAGGGTGTAGACGATAAAGAATTAGAAAAAGGTATACAGAATACTTTTTCTATATTATTAGGATCGAGGTCATTCCAAAAGTTGATCAAACACCTTGCTTCTTCTCTATCAAAAGAGATTGGAAACAAAGGATTACACCATTTATTTGATAAGCAACAAATGCTACATGATTTAGAAAGAGGAATATATCGCTCTATTGAAAATCATAAAGTTCAAGAACAAATTAGAGATATCAGCGGAGGATTATCACATATCATCTTAGATAACTTCAATCATTCTTTAAAAAGAGAAACAAAAGATTATTTACTCGATAAGATGCTTGAAGGGTTAATGAAGTCAGCCATCCCTCATTCAAGTAAATTAATTCGAAAAATTGATTTTAAAGGAATTGTTGTCAATGAAATTAATATGATGGATCCTCAAAAAATTGAAGAGCTCTTTTACGGCTTTGCTGGGGTCTATTTTAATCGCTTAATTATTTATGGATTTTTTCTAGGATTACCGATTGGAGCTATGTTAGATTTTGGGCTAATTCAATTGGTAAATTTTCTATTAAGTGACTAACTTAGAATAGAAAAGTGATTACCTTATCTACAATTGTTCTCTTTAATTCTCTCTATATGAAAAAAATACTATTATGCCTGACGATCGTATTACTTTATTTTTCAATACCTCTATTCAGTCAAAATAACTCCAAAGAATTAATGTTTTCTTATGATTCATCTATTACAATGATGAGGAAGAACATTATTCGATATAATCTAACACCTCAATTATTATGGGGTAGTAATAATTTTGTTTTAGGATATGAGCGAAGAATAAGTGATTTCGAATCTGTCTCTCTTAATGTTGGATTATTAACCTTTCCCAAATTAGGTGATTTGGCTATTGCTGACTCTCTTGTAGCTCGCGACCATAATAATTCAGGATTCTCTATTGCGGCCGATTATAGACGCTATTTCAAAAAAAGAAATAGAGGATTTGCCCCTGATGGGTTGTATTGGGGACCTTATGTTGCTTATTACCGCTATAACTTTAAAAACAGTTTAAATTTCATTGATTCTTTAGGTGCTCCAGTTACTAGCTCCTATGCTGAATTCAACGGCTCAGTCAACATCATAAATATAGGTGTAGAATTAGGCTATCAATTTATTATTAAAAAGAGAATTGCGGTTGATTTAATCATGATTGGCCCTGGTTATGGATTTTATGGAGGAAAACTAAAAATAGATTCCAATGTAGAAATTGATGATGAAGACGAAGTACTATCCAAAATAAGAGACAGCCTTGTTGCTAAATTTCCGGTTTTAGATGGAGCTTTAGAAGGCAAAGAGATATCGACCAATGGAGATTTTGGTACCTGGTCTGGTGGTCTCCGGTTTGTGATTCAGGTTGGGTATGCGTTTTAAAAAATGTAACAAAACACAATTTATATAAAAAGCTTTTGGGTCATATAAAACCCAAAAGCTTTTTTTAATCAATGATTTTAAAAATATTTAGTTCGTCTTAGAAAAATCTTTCACAAATTTCTTGTGGCACTTGAACTTCTCCACTTACAGAAGTAGACGTAAAGCTCATAGGGTATTCATATCTTCTTCCTTTATAATACATTCTAAATGTATACGATTTATTTAATTCAATATTTCTTATGGTTATTCTACCTCTATAAACGTAACCTACATATCTATAATATCCATAATCATCATCGTACATATAAAGATACTGTGATCTTCTTACTTCCCTTTCTCCGCAAAAACCTTTATAATTCACAGTTACATTAACCTTTTCAGGAAACTTACTAATTATTGAATTTACATCAACATTTACAAAAGCATTTGAACAGCTAGTAAAAGAAGGTGATCTATAGATAATCTCACCTGGTCGGTACCTACTTAACCCTGAGTATATTACTAATTCTAAAGGTCTTCCCAATGGAGCATTTAATAAATTCAAATTCTTTCCATCGTAAATATTATGTTGCTTTGTAGCTGAATATGATATAGGTTGATTTGTGCCTGCCCAAACAAATGACATCAATACTCTTCTAGAATTACTTTGAGTAATGTTATTAGCACTAAAGGAAATTGTTGTCGGTTGATAAGAGGGGTTTTGTGTCCAAGTATATGGCCACCACCATCTTCCTCGCTGAGGAGTATAAACTCTAATATACTTACTACAACGACGTCCATAATAATCCAAATTATACCAACTTAAATGATCAGTAGTATAATTCACTTCTAATGATCCATTAGAACTGCTCACTGTTTCTGTACTATGATACTCCCAAGTACCATCATCTCTACTATAAGACCAAATAGGAACCTCATCCCCCACTTTTATATTTTCTTCAGTATCGGGATTCAAAACATCCTGATTAATTTGTGTAGTAATTTGGATGGGTTGAGAAAACTCTTTTATTTCTGTCCCATCAATATACATATCTATTGAAGCAAAACCTGCCGTAATAAAACTTATATCTCCTTCCATTTCTCCATTTTCATTTAAAACACCTACAGGAGAAAATCCACCTGGAAAAGACGACAAAGCTGATTGGGAAGAAGCATCAAAATTAACTAAAGTGGCAGACAGGTTAGTTCCCGTGATAGGATTACCATCAGCATCCATAAATGTTGTTCCTGCAGGAATGATTACTTTAGAAGATACTCCTCCTTCAGATGAAGGGTTAGTGATCACTTCTAAGTTGCTTGTTAAAGTATTTCCTGTGAGTGGTGCTGTTATTTTCTCTACATTCACACCTTCAGGAGCATTATTGAGATTGACTAAATTAGCCGTAATTAATACTGTTGTGTCTTCTGCATAAATAGTAAGAGGCAAAGTTGTTGTCAAATAATTCTCACCAGTTACTTTTATAACTACACTGATTGGTTCTTCTTGTGACAAACCAGGTCGTACAGCTAAAGATAATATACCATCAGTAATTAAATGATTCGGTTCTCCTCCATCATTTAATAATTTTGCGGCATCATCACCTAATATCTCAACTGATAATACATTTTCTCCTTCTAATTGATCTTGACCCGATGGATCAAAAAATTGAACTTGGGCAGTCTGTTGAAACAGATCAGGAGAAACACTTACATCAACTCCTTCTATAGGATTCTCACAACCTATAAAAATGAATGTAAATAACAGAAAAAGAGCAATTTGCTTAATCATAGTTTGGGTAATTGGGTAAATTTATAAAGCAATTATTTAATATAAAGTCAATTGCAAAATAAATTTTTAATAGTGAAATTTCATCCCCCTTTTTAGGTATTTTTTAAAAAAAAGATCACTCTGTTATTACAAAGTGATCTTTTTATTCTCAATATATCTACTGTTATCTTTGTGCAAAGTTGATATTGAATGTAGTTCTAAATTCTAGGCTATTATAATTAACATTTACTGCTTTATAATCAGCATTGTATACTTCAACATCTGGAACAATATGATAAATAGCAGCTAGACTAAACCAACCAAAATTAACACCAAATTCTGGTGCATAACCCACCGTGGTTGATTTATTAAAAGTCAATACTACAGGGTTATTGCTATCTTCGATATTCATTTTACCAGGTGTTACACTGTAAGAACCAACTCCAAAACCAATATATGGTCTTAATCTACTTTCACCAAAGTTGTACAATACCTTACCAGAAAAGTGTTTGAATTTTGTGGCTTCAAAATTTGATTTATCTAAACTTTCAGGAGCTAATACCGCATATGTTCCACTATATTCTGCTCCAATTGATAATTTTGGAGTAATATTAAATAATGCTAGTGCATGATAATTACCACCTAACCCGTACATATCTAAATCTGTACCTTTTTCAGAAACATTGGAGATACCTCCACCAAATCCAATTGTAAATAATTTATCTTGAGCGTAAGTTGTAATTCCCATCAAGGATAGAAATAAGATGAATATTAACTTTTTCATGATATGATTTTTGTGAGATAATAAAATTTGTTGTTAAGTATTTTTTAAAAACGAAAAAGTATCCCCGCTGAGTTGTTTAATGAATTTTAACATTTATATAAAATACCCTCACACTATCAAAATAGCACATAAATATTTGTTAAATCACAAAAAAAAGGCCTGTTACTTTTAATAAACAGGCCTTTTTTATAAATGAATGAACCACTATCTATTGCCAAAATAAATATTGTAAGAGGCTCTAAATTCTAAGTTTGTATATACAATAGGATCAGAAGAAAACTCTGTATCGACACCAGCTACAACATGATATAAAGCTGACAATTGAAACCCTTTATAAGAAGCCCCAACTTCTGGAGCAAATCCACCTGCTGACTTTGGTTCAAAATCAAATACTATCTTTTCAGGGCCAATCGGTAAGGGGTTATCTATGGAAGCAGATCCAGGATTAACATGGTAATAACCACCTCCAATACCTACATAAGGTCTAAAAGCATTATTTCCAAAGTGATACAATCCCTTTAAGGATATATTGGTTATACCTGTATTTTCTATATCAGCTAAGTTATATGGGGCATAATCAAACTTTAAACCCACATTAACTTTTTGATATTCTATTCCACCAGAAATATTAGGAGTTAGATGATAAAAAAAGTTGACAAAATAATCAAAACCAGTCCCATAAGATTTATCAGACCCACTTTTAAAATTAGTCATAGAAACTCCAGGCCCTAAACCAAAAGAAAATTTCTTATCCTGTGCATGAAGTACTGAAGAGATAAATAATAAAAATAAAATAAAGTTAAGCTTTTTCATAATTGTAATTGATATTCAACACATCAATAGAAAAAACTGAACCAAATAAATACTACAATGAAAATATATTTAGATAAAAAAAACCGATAACAAATAAATGCTATCGGTTTAATCAGATCACTGTGATCCGACCAGGACTCGAACCTGGAACCTACTGCTTAGAAGGCAGTTGCTCTATCCAGTTGAGCTATCGGACCATCCTTTAAGGTTCTTCGTGTCGGGATGGCAGGATTCGAACCCCCCCTGGTC
>NZ_JRYR02000001.1:380618-580274 GCF_000807855.2 Flammeovirga pacifica | reverse complement strand
TGTGATCCGACCAGGACTCGAACCTGGAACCTACTGCTTAGAAGGCAGTTGCTCTATCCAGTTGAGCTATCGGACCATCCTTAAGATTCTTCGTGTCGGGATGGCAGGATTCGAACCTGCGACCCCCTGGTCCCAAACCAGGTACACTAACCGGACTGTGCTACATCCCGAAGAAACTTCCATAAGGAGGCTTTAATATTTCAGTGATCCGACCAGGACTCGAACCTGGAACCTACTGCTTAGAAGGCAGTTGCTCTATCCAGTTGAGCTATCGGACCATCCTTTAAAGGTTCTTAGTTGTCGGGATGGCAGGATTCGAACCTGCGACCCCCTGGTCCCAAACCAGGTACACTAACCGGACTGTGCTACATCCCGATAAGAACCTTCCATAAGGAAGGCACTAAACAAAACGTGATCCGACCAGGACTCGAACCTGGAACCTACTGCTTAGAAGGCAGTTGCTCTATCCAGTTGAGCTATCGGACCATCCTAATAAAGGTTCTTTATTGGTCGGGATGGCAGGATTCGAACCTGCGACCCCCTGGTCCCAAACCAGGTACACTAACCGGACTGTGCTACATCCCGAGTACCCTTCAACAGGAGCGTTTTTGTTTAATGCGGTGCAAAGGTGGGTGTATTTTGCTTAATTCGCAAACTTGTTACTAACTTTTTTATGCTAACCAATGTAAACACATTAATTATCATCGGTTTGTATTTATGTTTTTTATTGCCACTACCCTATCAGCTCGATCTCCAGGCCCTCTGTAATACACAATAATGTTGTAAATATTCTTTGTTAAGTTAAAACTACCCTCTATTATTCTGTCATCTCTTTTAGTTTGTGAATTATCTAAAACGGTGTACATGTAGTCATATCTACCTTGCTTTAAGAGAGCACTTCCTACATATGCTTTCTTAGATGCATCATATAGTAATTTGTATTCATCATTTAGTTGCCATTCAGAAAAAGCACCATATGCATATACTGTCCCTTGGAAAGGTGCATCTGCTTTTAGATTAAAAACTACTTCCATATAATCCGATTCCAACCAAGGTTCTTGCTTACCAAAAGAATGTATCACATACCCTCCATTGTAATCGTTTTGTTGCTGATTAAATGCTTTACCATTTCTTACAAGATCAGAGTGTAAACGTACCCTATTAAAGTTCTTTAGCACATCTGTAGAAGAATTAGATGGACCACCACCATTGATACTACTTGTCTCAAATACTCTAAATTCATTAGATCCCATAAATGAGTTTTCTCCATTAGTGTAAGAATAATCTAAGACATTCTCATGCCCTCTAATAAATCTGGGTTTTAAATTTTCTAAAGCATTATCCCATCTACCATTTTGCAAAATACAAACACTAAAATCTCTTTTGTAATTAACCGATACTAAGTTTCTATAATTTACTAAAACGTTTATTTGTTGTTGATACCTTCTCTGCCCTCCAATTCTATCTTCTACAGATGCTCCAATAGAAGCCGATTCTTCAGATACTATAAACCGTTTAGTGATAATTAAATCTTGTTTTTTCCCTTCTCTGTACACCTTTATAATATAATTACCAGACATCTGAACGCTAGGTAACTGAAACTTAAAATGAACAAATGGTACTCTTGTATTCATCGAAAAATCAAAGTCATTTAACTTAAATGAATTAAAATCTTTCATAAATTCTATGGGCTGTAATTCAGAGGGCGTCCAATCTCTATTACAATGCACCAATTCTGCCTCGTAGTAATCGGCATCATCCCCAAAGACATCGAATTCTAATAATATAGGAACTCTCTTTTGTAAGCTTGTAATAGGTAAATTTAATTGTTTATTGATGGTATTTCCACCTAATGTATAGAGTTGTACTGTTCTTACATTAGGGTCATAAACAAAATCTGAATACCTAATTTTTTTATTTTCATAATCTGATAAAGTCACTCTTTCCCACTTATCAGCCTGAGAGTAAACTTGAAGTGGTAAGAGAAAATAGAGAGATATGTAGAAGTAATGTTTTAGAATGCTCATTGATAAAATAAATTTGATTTGATAGTTTTCAATTCAACTATTCATCTGAAATAACTTAAAAGTACAACGAAAAAACAGGACATTAAAAAAAATAAAGATATTACAACAAATCAATGTATCGATTAGAATAAGTTGATAATTTGTATGAAATCAATTTAGAACTATTCTCAATAAGTGTAAAAAGCACTTTATTTCAGAATCTTATTATTATTATATTCTCACAAAGTGTAATTTAGTAAGGGTAACTTATAGTAAATATTTGTAAATCTCCTATTAAACTACTTTATTAGCATAAAATACTCTGCATGCATAACATTTTTTATTATCGGAGAGTTATTTAGATAACATAAACACATAAAATACAACACTATGATACAGATTGTGCAACAACTTCTTTTTGTCGCCGCAATCGGATATACAGGTTTTTTAGTATCCAAAAGAGCGAAGTTCATTTACCGTAATATTAATTTAGGTAAAGGAATAGAAGAACAAGAAGACAAAGGAAAGCGTTTTGGCAACATGATGAGATTGGCTTTTGGACAACAAAAAATGTTTGATAGACCTATCGTTGGACTTTTACACTTTGCCGTATATGCTGGCTTCCTTTTAATAAATATTGAAGTTTTAGAAATAGTACTTGATGGTGTTACCGGACAGCATCGATTATTTTCGAATATCATACCTCAAGGTGTTTATTATTTCCTTGCCAGTTTCTTTGAGGTAATGGCTTTATTAGTGACTGTTTCTTGTTTAATCTTCTTAGTACGACGAAATGCACTAAGAATACCACGATTTCACATGAAAGAAATGGAAGGTTGGCCTTACAGAGATGCTAATTACATCCTATATGCTGAGGTAATTCTTATGAGTATGTTACTTTCTATGAATGCTTCTGATGCAGCTCTTCAAAGTTTAGGTAGCGATCATTATCCGCAAGTAGGTGCATTTATTGTGTCACAATTCCTTGTCCCTTTATTCAGTAACTTCTCAGAGACTACGCTTATAGGCATTGAGAGAACAGCATGGTGGGTGCACATTCTTGGCATTTTTGCTTTTGCAGTATATGTCACTTACTCTAAACACTTACACATATTCTTAGCCTTCCCTAATACCTTCTTTGCAAGACTTACACCTAAAGGTAAAATGGATAATATGGAATCTGTGACTAATGAAGTAAAAATCATGCTTGGTATGCCTGTAGAAAATGTAGAAGGCAGTGAATCTGATGAGATGCCTACATTCGGAGCTAAAGATGTACAAGACCTCTCATGGAGAAATATAATGAACGCCTATTCTTGTACAGAATGTGGTCGTTGTACCTCTCAATGTCCTGCTAACATCACAGGTAAAAAGCTTTCACCTCGTAAGGTGATGATGGATGTGAGAGACAGAGCGGATGAAGTGGGTAAAAATATTGATGCTAATAATGGAACATTCCAAGATGATGGGAAATTATTGTATGGCGACTTTATTTCGAAAGAAGAATTAATGGCTTGTACAAGTTGTAACGCTTGTGCAGAAGCTTGTCCTATAAACATTGACCCTCTAAATATTATTCTTGAGATGAGACGTTATGTAGCAATGGAAGAATCTGGAACACCTCAAGAATGGAATATGGTATTCCAAAACATTGAGAACAACCAGGCTCCATGGGCTTTTGCTGCAAGCGATAGATTCAATTGGGGTGAAGAACTTAGACAAGTTGAAAAAACAGAAAAACAAAAACAAGACGCATAATCTAAACACACATGGCTGAAAATAATTTCTTAAAAGTCCCAACAATGGCCGAAATGGTCGCTGAAGGTAAACACCCTGAAGTGTTATTTTGGGTAGGTTGCGCTGGGTCATACGATGATAGATATAAAAGAGTCATTACGGCTTTTGTAAAAATATTAAATGAAGTAGACGTTAACTTTGCAGTATTAGGACCGGAAGAAAGCTGTACTGGAGATCCGGCAAGAAGGGCTGGAAACGAATTCCTATTCCAAATGCAAGCAATGCAAAATATTGAGGTGCTTAATGCTTATGAAATTAAAAAAATCGTTACAGCTTGCCCCCACTGCTTCAACACTATAAAGAATGAATACCCTGCCCTTGGAGGTGAGTATGAGGTAATGCACCACTCTCAATTCTTACAATCTTTAATTAATGAAGGTCGTTTAACACTTGAAGGAGGTGAACTATACAAAGGAAAGAAAATTACATTCCACGACTCTTGTTATTTAGGGCGATCAAATAATGTGTATGAAGCACCAAGAAGCGTGATTCAAGCATTAGACGCTGATTTAGTAGAAATGAAACGTTGTAAAACCAACGGTTTATGCTGTGGTGCTGGAGGTTCTCAGATGTTTAAAGAGCCTGAAGAAGGTAATAAAGATATCAATATTGAGCGTACAGAAGAGGCTTTAGAAACAGACGCTAAAGTAGTAGCAGTTGGTTGTCCGTTCTGTATGACTATGATTAGTGATGGTATCAAAAACAAAGAAAAAGAGAAAGATGTTAAAGTTCTTGATTTAGCTGAAATGGTCGCTGAAGCAAAAGGCTTATAAACATTCCTACATCATATTTAGTTTAAATATTAAAGACGAAAGCAAATTATTGTTTTCGTCTTTTTCATTTGGAATCAGTATTTCCAATTTTACCAATTATATTGCATAAAATTTTAATTATGTATACATCAATATCGAATTTATCAGATAGTTCAAGACTTTGGATCTATCAATCTAATAGAAAATTTACTTCACAAGAAAGTAGTGTTATATCTCAAGCTTTAAAACAATTTACAGATACTTGGAATGCTCACGGAAGTGATTTACAAAGTAGTTTTGAGATCGTAAAAGATATATTTATTGTGATAGCAGTTGATGAAGAAAGTTCTGCTGCTTCTGGCTGTTCCATTGATAAATGTGTCGGTTTAATCAGAAAATTTGAAGAAGAATTTTCTGTGTCATTGTTTGAAAGAACTAATGTTGCTTATGATGATGGTAATGAAGTAAAAACATTCCCAATGAATCAAGCAAAATCATTAATTAATGAAAACACAATTCAACCTGACACAAAAATATTTGACAATACAGTACCCAATCTAGGCGAGTATAGAAAAAATTGGATTAAAAATGCGGATCAATCGTGGTTGAAACGCTTTTTTGTCAAAGCATAAATTAGCATCACCTTAGTATAAAAAACTAAGGTGATCTACCTATTAACATTATCAATTAAATAAAAAATGAGTACAAGAAACCTATTAATTGTCAGTACCTCAACTGTACACGGTAAAGGATATTTAGCTTACTGTGAATCTTCCATTCAATCCTTCTTTAAATCAATCGAAGAAATTATTTTCATCCCCTACGCAAGACCTGGTGGAATTTCACATGATGAATATACTAAAGTTGCTAAAGACAAATTTGCTGAGTTCGGTATCAAAGTGAAAGGTTTACATGAATTTGAAGATCCAAAAAAAGCAATAGAAGCTGCAGAAGGCATATTTACTGGTGGAGGTAATACTTTTGTATTATTGGATCAACTTCAAAAACAAAACATTATCCCTAGTATTCGTAAAAAAGTAGCTGAGGGATTAAGATATATGGGTACAAGTGCAGGTTCTAATATTACAGGTTTAACTGTTAATACAACGAATGATATGCCTATTGTTCACCCCTCTTCTTTAGAAGCATTAGCATTGGTTCCATTTAATTTAAACCCACATTATTTAGATCCAGATCCTTCTTCAAAACACATGGGTGAAACTAGAGAAACAAGAATTAAAGAATTCCATGCATATAACGACCAAATTGTCGTAGGCCTAAGAGAAGGATCTTGGTTACATGTACAAGGAGATCAGATATCTTTAGAAGGAACTCTTTCTGCTAGAGTTTTTGAAAAAGATAAAACTCCTTATGAATTAGAACCTTCTGATGATTTCAATTTCTTATTGAAATAACTCATTTGTATAAATTATTCTTGAAAAATGATACTAGGCAACACTTAGTATCATTTTTTTTGTAAAAATTTGAACTGAATTAAGACAATTTCAGTTAGCCTTTAAGTAAAATATTGTATTTTTGCCACACAATTTTCAGCAACAGGGAATTAGTGAACTGAATGTATTATCAATATTTCTACTTTTTACGTGAAGTAGCTTTCATGATTTTATTACCCAGAGAATTAATTGAATAACAATTTAGATGCGAAATAATTACTACGATATATTAGGTATAGATCAACAATCAGACAAACGTCAAATAAAAAAAGCTTATCTATCCCTTGCCAAAAAATTTCATCCTGATATTCATGGAAATGATCCTGAAAAGAGTGAAAGGTTTAAAATAATTAATGAAGCTTATGAGACTTTAAGTGACGAAAGTAAAAAGTTTCATTACGATCATGGTATTTCAGTAACATCCTTTACGAATGAAACCTACACTGATACCGTAGAAACACAATATAAAACTCAGAAAAGAGAAGAGTACGCACAAGAGAAGAAAGAATTTATTTCAAGAGAAAAGAAGACAAATAAATTATTTGTTCCATTAACGGTTGGTGCTTTTACAGTAGTTATAGCTGGGTTAATATCTTTTTTCGTCCAACGCCAGAGTAAACTGGCTGCAACTACGTATGAAGATGCAAAACTAAACCTCGAATTGAGACATGATGCAATTGTAAAAGAACAAATAGAATTTTTACATCAACATGAATCTCCAATTCTTGCCGATATCATCACTGCTGGTTTATATATTAATATCGATAAATCTAATAATGCGATAGATATATTAGAACCACAGTTATTTAAGATCAATGAACAAGATAAAAAAATAGCTTCAGATGCCTATTGTTATCTAGGAATAGCTTATTACAAACGAAAATTGGGTAATAAAGCCATCGGCTACCTAGAAAAATCAATTTCATACAACCCTAATAACACTGCAGTTTATTATTGGCTTGGACTCACTTACTCCGAGTTAAAATTGGATTATCAGAGAGCAATTCAATCATTAGAAAAATCAAAGAACACTTTAGGATACGAGAATAAAACTATTCTAAATTTAGGGATTGCTTATCAGAATGCGAAGCAGTTTAATGCCGCCAAAGATCAGTTTACAGTTATATTACATGATCCTACTTATAAAAAAGAGGCCAACTATTATATGGGTTGGAACTACTTTTTAGATCAGAGAGATGTAAATAGAGCCTGTTTATTTTGGGAAACAGCTGCAAAATTAGGATCAAAAGAAGGACGTTATCAAGTACAAAGACACTGCGGAAATTAAAGACTTTTCTTTTCAATATACATTTTATAAAATCCCTTACCGTTTTCATCAGCAGGTTGATACAGTAGTAAATCTTCATCTGTGATTGCCTCGTACATATACATTTCTTCTACATCCTCACCTTCCTCATTATAATTAATGACTAAAATATCATCGATAATTTGCCAAAAACCTTGACAAGTAATTCCATATTGTGGTAAGTCAATAATTAGTTTATTATCCTCAAAAAAATGATAACTCTGACCTGATATTTGTCTCTTCACTTCAAAAAATTCTTCTTGAGTTAATCCTAAGGACTTATAATCCATTTGTATTTCATTGATCTTCCATTTTCCAAGTAATTTACCTTCAAGAAGTTGTTGAGCAGAAATACCTGAATGAATCAATAGAAACAATAAAAAGAGTTTTAGTTTTAGTTTCATTGTACTTAAAAGTGATATTAATTAATTAACAATAATAACATAATTCTGTGTTTTAAGAGTATAGATTAGTATATTAATTGACTCAAACCCAATAACTAATAACTCAATTAATAATGGAAACCCTTATTGAAGAAATTTATGCCTTAGAAATCCTTGATTCTAGAGGTAATCCTACGCTTAGAGTATACGTAGAACTATTTGATGGCACGAAAGAATTTTCTAGTGTCCCTTCTGGCGCATCAACCGGTCAAAATGAAGCTTTAGAACTTAGAGATAACGACAAACGCTATGGAGGTAAAGGAGTCCTGAAAGCTGTCAACAATGTAAATACTACTATTGCTGATGCTCTGATTGGTATGGATGCAACAAAGCAAAAAGACATAGATTACACTATGATTGAATTGGACGGTACGGAAAACAAATCCAAACTTGGAGCCAATGCTATTTTAGGTGTTTCTATGGCAATTGCAAAAGCAGCAGCGAAATCTCTTAACCTACCACTCTATCAATACCTTGGTGGGACAAATGCAGTGAGAATACCTGTTCCCTGTATGAATATCTTAAATGGTGGTGAGCATGCTGATAACAGTGTCGATTTTCAAGAGTTTATGCTTGTACCACATGGAGCACCTACATTTACTGAGGGTCTAAGATATGTTGCAGAAACTTTTCATACTTTAAAGAGTATTTTAAAGAAAAGAAAACTGGCTACTAGTGTTGGAGATGAAGGTGGTTTTGCCCCCGATTGTGAAAGTAATGAAGCTGCAATTGAGCTAATTATTGAAGCAATAAAAAAAGCAGGTTTCAAACCCGGTAAAGACCTTTCGATTGCTGTTGATAATGCAGCAAATTCATTCTGCACAAATCTAAAGGACAATTATAATTTGGTTTGGTCTGGTAAAGGTAAAGTCACCTCTGACGACATTATTGATCTAGCAGGTGAATGGTTAGAAAAATACCCTATTATTTTATGGGAAGACCCACTTGCTGAAAAAGATTATAAGGGGTTTAAAAAGTTCACAAAAAAATATGGCGATAAAATAGAAGTTGTTGGTGACGATATTTTTGTCACAAACACTAAATATATCAAAGATGGTATCAAGAAAAATTTAGCTAATTCTTGCTTAATTAAACTAAATCAGATTGGCACTGTCACCGAAACTATTGAAGCTGTTAGAATGTGTAGAGATGCTGGATGGAGATATTTTCTGTCACATCGATCTGGTGAAACAGAAGACACCTTCCTTGCAGACTTTGCTGTAGCAATGGATGGTGGTCATTTAAAGACCGGTTCTGCTTGTAGAGGTGAGAGAATAGCAAAATATAATCGACTACTCGAGATCGAACATGAACTAGGTGATCGAGCCGAATATAGATGGAGTTAAAATAAAAAATGCCAGTGATTTGATCACTGGCATTTTTTTGTTATAGTAACTTTGTTGTCATAAGCTATTAATTAAGCTGCGTAAACATTCACTCTTTCCATAGCTTGTTCGGTAGGCTCAGCAAAAATTCCTTTAGGACTCACCTCAAGGTTTGTAAGCATTCCATCTGCTTTCAATTTCTGAGCTATTTTGTTCAAATCATATGAACATAGAGGCAACCCTAATAATTTTGATATTTGTTGCATAGATTTGCCTTTGTTAAGGCATAAAGCTACCAATAGCTTTGATGATCTTAATTCGATTGACATGATAAAAACAGTTTTAATAAGATAGTACTCTAACCAGTAAAATAAATTGAAATATTTTGATTCGTGCAGTAAAGATATAACACAGGTTTCAGATAAGAATCAACTCTAATTCGTAATTATATTAGTTTAACATCGTTTTTGTTTTGTTTTTTTAATAAACCTTTCTAATCATAAATAATCCTTTCTGTTTTCTTTCCTATTATATTTTTGTAATTTTGACATGACATTTAGTCATCTTTAATAGACCAAATAGGATTACTTGAGATATAAATTATGGAGAACAGAGAAATATTATCAATTAAACAACGATTTGGAATTATTGGTAATGCACCAAGCTTAAATCATGCTATTCAGGTAGCTACTCAAGTGGCGGCTACAGATCTAACAGTAATGATTACAGGTGAAAGTGGATCTGGTAAAGAATCATTCTCTAAAATCATACATCAATTAAGTGCTAGAAAGCATGGTAAGTTTATCGCTATTAACTGTGGAGCTATTCCTGAAGGCACAATAGATTCTGAATTATTTGGCCATGAAAAAGGATCTTTTACAGGAGCTAACGAAGCTAGGAAAGGGTATTTTGAGGTAACTGATGGCGGTACTATCTTTCTAGATGAAATTGGTGAAATGCCTGTGGAAACACAAGCTCGTTTACTAAGAGTGCTAGAAAATAAAGAATTTATTAGAGTGGGTTCATCGAAAGTGATGAAAACAGATGTAAGAGTCGTTGCTGCTACTAATGTCAATCTTCTTAAAAATGTACAAAAGGGCAAATTCAGAGAAGATCTATATTATCGTTTGAATACCGTGCCGATCCAAGTACCTCCTTTAAGAGAAAGAGGTAATGATATTGAATTGCTTTTCAGGAAATTTGCTACTGATTTTGCAGAACAATACCATGTACAGCCACTGAGCTTAACTTCTGAGTCTAAACAGATTCTTATAAACTTTCCTTTCCCGGGTAACATTAGACAACTTAAAAATTTAGCGGAGCAAATGTCTGCACTAGAATTAGAACGAGTTGTTGAGAAAAACACCATGCTAAAATATCTTCCCTCAAGAAACAATCAATTGGCTGTTTTAGAAAAGGAAGATGCGGGGTTAAACGAGAGAGATCTACTTTACAAAGTACTCTTTGATATGAGACAAGATATGACCGATCTAAAGAAGATAGTTCTTCAATTAGCGAAAGGAAATACAAATATCAATACGGTACTTCAAGACCACCCCCAATTGTTTAATGGTGTTATGGATGACAAAAAAGCTGCTACACCTACAACACCTGCGGCAGAAACATCATTAACTGTTAGACAAAATCCTACTCCAACAAGTTACACCCCTCCTCGTCCTACTCAGGACAATCAACCAATCATTATTACTAGTGATGATGAATATCAAAATAACACTTATGATATTGATAATATGGTAGAGGTAGATGAGGAAGAGGAATCATTATCTATCGAAAAGAAAGAAAAGGAGTTAATTATAAAAGCACTTCAGAAAAATAATAATAAAAGAAAGTATGCAGCTCAAGATCTTGGTATTTCTGAGCGTACCTTATATAGAAAAATCAAACAATATGAACTTGACGAATAAATTCAAACATTATAAATTATTAATCTTACTTCCGTTAGTTGTTATTTCTGCTTGTACAGGAGTTAGATTTACTTTTTCTGGGGTAAATATTGACCCTAGAATTAAAACTTTTTCTATTGAACCCTATGTAAATGAAGCTGGTGATGGCCCTGCAACAATGGCTTTCCAATTTACAGACGATTTTACTCAATATGTCCTTCGAAATACTTCTTTATTACCTGCAGAACAAGGTCAAAAAGGAGACATAGAATTTAGTGGAGCCATTACAGGGTATAGAGTAACACCTGTTTCTCCTGGTGGTGGTGAAACACAACAAACGCAACAACAACGACTCACTATTACAGTAAAAACTAACTTCATCAATAACTATGATGATGAAAAAAGTTTTGAACAAGGCTTCTCATTCTTCTATGATTTTAGTGGTAACCAAACCGTACAATCTGTAGAAACGGAAGCAATTGATGTGATATTTGAGCAGATTATTTACGATACTTTCCAAAAAGCACTCGCAGATTGGTAAAAAAATGTATATTTGGATATGGATGAGTAATCTTCCATATCCATTTTTTTACTTATCCCCCATCACTACATATATTTTTTCTTTGACAGTGGAACTACCTCAAATAGAATCATTACTCAAGAATCCTCAATCGGTTTCATATAGGGATATAGAAGATATCAAGACAGCTATCGAAAAATATCCTTACTTCTCTGCTTTATATGTTCTTTTAGCTAAGGCAGAAGAAGGTAAAGCAAAGTATGTAAAAAAGGCAGCAGCATATGTTGCGCATAGACCCTCATTACAATCTTTTCTAGATACCTCTTTTGATTCTGATATCAATCTGCCTGATACAAGTGGAATAGAATTTCAATCAGATGATCATCATACATTGGATATCTTAATGGATGACAATCATCAACCTGTTTCAGATGAAATAAAACCTGAAGAAGAAGAAGTGCAGTCCACTTTTGAACAAGAGGATATAACAATTGATCCAATTGTTGAAGAAGAAAAAACAGAAAACACTGAGGAAGTAAATATCGTTGATACTTTAGATTCAAATGAATCGAATATTGATGAACAAAATGAAGACGTAGCAAGTCAAATACTAAATGATCTTGAAAACGTAGATCATTCTACTACAGACGAAAATATTGTAGAAACCAGTGTGGCTGATCAGATACTTGCTGAACTTGCAGCAATGCAAGCGGGGAAACCTATTGATGAAGAACCTGTGGAGTCTTCAGCTCCTATTGAAAGTAGCATAGAAGACGATACCAATGAGGTACCTACATCAAGTAATGAAGAGGATAGCGGTTTTGACCTCATTGAAGAGTTTGACCTTTCTGAACAAGATGAAACTCCTATTTCTTCTCCTGAAAACCAAGAAGACAATATTCTTAGTGAAGAAGAGATGATGAATAGGTTCCAAGGCTATCTTCAAACAAAAAATCAGTCAGAAGATGAAATAGTTAATGGTTTAAGTGATGAATTAAAAGAAGATGAAGACACTAAAACTTTAACTACTGAGAAGAATGATTCAGAAGAGTCAAAATATTTTGATGATGGTATTGAAGAATATACTTTTCCAAGTTATGATATCAATGCATTTGATGAAACGATTAAAGACGAGGACTATTTACAGAATGTAGATGAAATGAATGATGAAAACATCGTTGAATTCACTCAATTCAATCCAATAGAAGTCAACGAAAAGGAACATCAAAAAGACATCATCAATCACTTTATTGGCACTTCACCAACATTAACACAAAAAAATGTTGATGACAAAAATTCAAATTCAGATCAAATTGATCTAACAGAAGTGAATTTAGAGGGTTTTTCAACGCCACAAACAGAGAGTTATGCTAAATTATTGGAAAGACAAGGAAAAAAAGAGGATGCAATCTCAATTTATCAACATCTTATCTTGAAAAATCCAAATAAAGCTAGTTTCTTTGCAGAACGAATTGAATTCTTAAAACAGAATTAATATATAAAGCATTAATTTCACAATACAATGATGACATTTTTTATAATCCTTATCGGCATTGTTTGTGTTTTACTAATTTTATTAGTTTTAGCACAAGACTCTAAAGGTGGAGGATTTACAGGAGATATGGGAGCTGCAAGTAGCTCAATGATGGGTGCAAAAAGAGCATCAAGTTGGATAGAAAACGCTACATGGGCATTGGCTATCTCTCTTGCAGTATTGTCGATTGGTGTAAACATGTTTATTCCTCATGACAATAATGCAAACATTAAAACTTCTAACAGTGTAGAAAGTGCTACTGAAATGACAGTACCTACACTTCCTGAAACTCCTGCGGAGGCTCCAACAGAAGCACCTGCTGAGTAATATAAAGAAGAAATGAAATGAAAGCCTCTCTATTAAAGAGTGGCTTTTTTTATTTCAACTATTTTCACATCAAGAAAAATATCAAATTGTTCACTTCTGTAGTTTTATTTTTTTCAGAATCTCAAGAACTATATTAAGAATTAAAAACATTTTAAACATCAAATCCTTATCCTAATTAGATTTATTGACGTTATTAAAGTTACCTATTAATATTTTTAAAAAATATATCTAATGAAAAAAAGTAGTCTAATAGCCCTACTTTCGTTGTTTTTTACAACGATTAGTTTCGCTCAATCGTTCGTACCTGCTTTATCTGTTAACGGTATGGTACAATCAAAAGAAGCCTATGTAGTCAAAAATGATGGTACTAAAATCACAGGTAAAGTAAGCACCGCATCTCTCACCAATAATGTTCTAAAATCTGTAACAATTAAAACTGCGGAAGGTGAAAAGTTTAAATTTAAGGCTGCAGACATCAAAGAATTTGCTGTAAAACCAAAGGACTTATTTAAGTTCGAACAGTCTATGACTGCTGGTTCTATAAAAGAACTCGCTGGTAGAAACTTTGAAGATGTAGTAGATCAAGAATATGTTTATTACGAACAAGCCTTATTACCTGGTAAGAAAAACAAATTTGCATTAATGCAATTACTTAACCCAGGATTTGATCATGTTGTTAAGGTGTACAAAGACCCCAATGCCAAACAAACTGGTGGTATTGGAATTGCAGGTGTAAAAGTTACTGGAGGTATTGATAAATCCTATTTAGTGACAGATACAGGTTCTAATCGAGCAATTGAAATCGAAAAGAAAAAATACAAAAAAGAAGGTCAAAAAGTTATTTTCACTAAGTGCCCAGACATTTTCGGAAAATATTACGCAGGTGATAAATTCCAATGGAAAGACTTTGCAGAGCATGTCTATGTATATGACCAGTTATGTACTGATAAATAACCACAAATATCAATAAAAAAACCTCCTGAATGCTTAGCTTTCAAGAGGTTTTTTTGTTTAGTACTTCAACCCAATTTTAGATAATAAATAAGAGGTATCCCCTATTAAAGATCAAATCAATGATATAAATATCATCATTAATCATTTATATATCTCCTAACTGAGGTCTCACGATAATATCTTCTACACAAGCACTGTGAGATAAATTATAAGCAGAATAAACTAATTCAGCAATATCATTAGCTTTCATAAAACGGTCTTCTGGTAAGTCGACACCTTCCCAACTTGCCGTAAATGTAGCCCCTGGCATAACAGATGTTACTTTCACTTGATGAGGTTTCATTTCTTCTCTCAAGCATTTTGAAAACCCTAACATAGCATGCTTTGATATAGCATAAGATCCTCCATTAGTATAAGCCATAAAAGAAGCTACAGAAGCAATATTAAAAACGTGCCCCTTCTTTTGGGCCATCATTTTATTAATGAAGCCACGAGTGATATAATATGTTGAATACATATTCGTCTGCATCATCATTTCAAACGCTCCTTCTTCCTCATCATGAATAGAGCCAGGTACAAAAACACCAGCATTATTTACTAAGATATCTATTGGTTTATTTAGAGCATTAACACCTTCAATAAACTTAGTGCAATCCTCTTTTTTAGAAACATCAGCTTGGAAAATATGAATTTCTGCTGCTCCCTTTAATTCCTCCTTCAAAGTTTTTAAAGATTCAAGGTTTCTACCACAAACAGCAACTTCAAATCCGTCTTTAGAAAATTTCTCAACAATGGCTCTTCCGATTCCTTTAGAACCTCCTGTAACTACGATCATTATATATTTGTTTTAATAAATTCTAACAAGGCATAAATTTGTTTGACATCAACTTAAAATCTCATATCTATTCATTATTTTTGCCTTCGATATAGAAAGCTAATAATCAAACAAACTAAATCTATGAAACATCTATTATCAATCATATTATTTACCTTATTTTCTCAATTGGCAATAGGACAAAATAACATCCTATTAACTTCTAGTGTTTTCCAAACTAATGGAAAAGTAGAGAATTTTGTTTCAAAATCATTAAAAAGTAAAATCAAAAACCTTTTTAATCAAGAGAATCAAACTGTAGAAGCAAGCACTTATTCAGAAAATCAATTATTTGATTTAATGCTTGAGGCTACACAAAGCCTAAATCTTAAATCAACTGATACGTTTAAGAAAATTAAATTTGTAGAAGTTGTAAATCAAAATCAACAATCAATTAATTTGAATACAAAAGATGCTGATCGTCTAGAAATGGGTGATATCTTTAATGTATTGAAACAAAAAATATACGACATGAGTAATTAAATTTATTAACAGTCGATATATACTAATTCTTATTGTTACTATCCTTTTGATTCCTAAATTTGCGCTATCAAGAACGCTTTTTTAAGATTACGTTTTTATGTCTTAAAAAAGTTGAAATAATCACTTTATGGTTTTTTTTAAAAGATGGTCGCGAAAAAAATACTCTGTATTTAACACCTTGAAAAAGGTGGTTAAAATATGTGTGGTAAAAAAAACGATCGCTCTTTCTCCATGTGTGATTTCACATCATCCTAAACCTTTACTAATCGGTTTACAAAAACAGGATGATGACCCTTTCATTGACTAATTTTCTATTTTCATTCTCACTTTAATCATTTTAAAGTGCATTAAGGCCTGCAACTCCTCTTGCAAGATTGCCTTCTCTTTATTATTTCATTTTTTCAGATTATTTATTCTTATGAAATCAATTTTACAGTATTACTGTGTGTTCACTTTCGGATTGATAAGTTTCTTTTCTCATGCTCAAGAAACAGATTCAACTAAACTATCGGAATTCTACTTAGACGAAGTAACTATTAATTCGGGTAGAGTACCACAAACATTTTCAGAACAAGCAAGAATTGTCACTTATGTTGATAGTGAGCAACTTCAAGCAATGCCTGCGCAGAGTTTCGACCAAGTTTTAAGTTATGTTGCAGGTGTTGATATGCGTTCTAGAGGACCTCTTGGCGTACAAGGAGACGTTAATATTAGAGGTGGTTCTTTTGATCAATCATTAATCTTATTAAATGGTGTCAATATGAACAACCCTCAGACAGGCCACTTAAACTTATTTTTACCTGTAGACATGGAGGCAGCTTATGCTGTTGAAGTATTGGAAGGGCCTGCTTCTAGAGTATTTGGTGCTAATGCTTTTACAGGGGCAATCAATGTTCAAACAAAACCTTTGGATAAAAATAATATTTATGGTCATGTTATGGCTGGTGAATATGGCTTACAAAAATATACAGGTCGTGTAAATTTAACTTCTGGTAAGACAAGACATTTAATCACTGGATCTTATAAAAAAAGTGATGGATATGTAAACAATACAGACTTTGAGGATGTCACTTTCTACTACCATGGTAGCTATGATGTGAATGCTGGTACTTTTGATTTAACAGCAGGTATTTCTGACAAGGGGTTTGGAGCTAATTCTTTTTATACTCCTTTATACCCTAATCAATACGAAAGAAATAAACTTTACCATGGTTCTTTAAGGTTTACAAATAAAGGAAAAATTAAGGTAAGCCCTACAATCTATTGGAATAGAACCTACGATCGTTTTGAATTGTATAGAGATAATCCTGCTAGTTGGTATACTAACCATAACTACCATCAAATGGATGCAATGGGCTTTAATATAAACACGATAATCCCATCAAAATTAGGTAAAACATCTATTGGTTTTGATGCACGTTATGAGGGAATTCTTAGTAATGTTTTAGGAGAAGATCTTGATGATCCAATATCAATTGATGGAGTAGATAATACAGCTTATACTAAAGGGAAAGAAAGATATAACTATTCTATTTTCTTAGAGCACAATGTTGTTCTTTCTAAATTTACAGCTTCAGCAGGATTGATGTTTAATTACAATACTCAACTAGCTGAATCTGGTGATGATGGATTTGATATTTTCCCAGGTATTGACCTTTCCTATGCACTTACAGATAACCTAAGGTTATTTGGTACGGCTAATACAGCTATGCGTATTCCTACTTACACGGATTTGTATTATCAAGGACCCACAAACAATGGTAACCCTGATTTAAAAGAAGAAAGAGCAACCACTTATGAAATCGGTGCTAAGCTGGATAATAAATGGTATCACGCAAGTGCTTCTTTATTTGTAAGATATGGTAAAAACATTATTGATTGGGTAAAATATCCTTCAGAAGATAAATGGCAAGCTCAAAACCTAACAGAACTAGATACTAGAGGTCTAACTTTTAATTCTCAATTTAATATTGAAAAGTTAACGGGTAAAAGTTCATTCATCAAAACAGTTAGTGTTAATTATTTAGGTTTAAATGTGGATAAAGCTGCTGCTGATTCTTTGGTATCTAACTATGCTTTAGATCATTTAAATCATAAAGTCACTTTAGGAGTGAAACATAAAGTATTCTTAGACCAACTGATTGCAGATTGGAAGTTTATTTACCAAGATAGAAACGGTAGTTATACAGCATATGATGCAGAATTCAATCCACAAGAAACAGATTACAAACCATTTGCTACAGTGGATCTACGTTTAAGCTATCAATACAAAATGATGTATTTCTATACTGAAGCGTCAAACATTTTCAATGTAGAATATTACGATTTCGGAAATATACCTCAACCAGGAAGATGGTTTAGAGCCGGAATCAAAATGAACTTAGACTTATAGGAATTAATAAAAAAACACCTCTCTGTAACAACAGGGAGGTGTTCACTATCTAACTCTCTCTCAATTTTTTATTATCTACTAAGCGTATTCATCTAACTTCTAATTACTTATACCTACTTTCTACTATAAATGTTTCAGTTCAAACAATTAAAAAATGCTAAATTACTGATAGATCCACATCAGTACCGCTTTATCTTCTTTTTTCAATAGACTATCGAGATATTTCATATTATTATTAGATACTGCAGGGCATCCATATCCTTCTACAGCACCATCAGGGTACACCTCTTCATCTGTTACATCATTCCATGAATGCAAAACCACTACCCTACGGAAAGCGTTATTATTCGTAGCATCTAAGCCATGTAACTTATAATTGACATTAATTCCCCAATTACTATACCCTCTTTTTCCTATTTTATATTTACCTAACGATGATAAATGAGAGTTGGGTACATTACTAAACTTAGGATTGTTTCTAGTATAATCTACTCCCCAAGTATGGTCGCCACACCCATGTGACACCAACATTTTTTTGATTACTTTCTTTTGATTTAAATCATAGACAAACATTCTATTTTTTCCTGAATGAATTCCCATATCGACCATAATCATAAAACGGTCTGAATATTTCTTTCCTGAAGTATATTCTTTTCCTTTAGTAATATGTTGAAGTATTCTTGTGTCAATGGTTTTCTGATCAAACTCGATAAAAGTATCTGAAGTATCGTAACCATAAAGGGATAAATCTTCTTGCTCTTCTTTAGTCATAACATTCCAAGCCGTGTCCCATTCAATTTCTATATCATCAGAGATTGTCTCCTCTTCATTACTAGTAACATTATTATTGACAGATTCAATATCGAAATCAGTTTGCTGTAGTTTTTCTTTTGTTTGAGTATTAGCAGAACAGCCAAAAAGGGTACAAACTAAGACTAACAAAAATTTTTTAATTAAATTATCTTTGCTCATATAAAATATTAGGTTTAATATTAATAGGGTAAAATTAGGTAAGAACAGTGCAGTAGTCACGCATAAAAAAGCCCTACAAAATTAATTGTAAGGCTTCTATATTAATATCTAAAAAGATTAATCTTCGATTGATTGTATCACTCTCAATTGATCTTTTAATTTTTTCAATTCGATTTTTGAAGCTTCAATCTTACCATTGTATTCTGCTAATAATTTATCAGCAGTTTTCGAATTAGCAAAGAACGCCAAGTTATTCTGCCATAAAGCAATATCATCTTCGTGAGTTTTAATCTTGTTTCTGATATTTTGCTCTTGGTTTCTGAACTTTCTACCACCTGCAGGGATTTTATTAAAAATACCCGCTAATGCCTGTAGTTTACCTTTCTCGTCTAATTCTTCAGCAGTAGCAACATAAGCTTCAACTGCAGCAACGAATTTATCAACAATAGCATCTTTCTCTTTTCTTGGAACAAAACCAATAGCAAAGAATGCTGCTGTTTTTTCATCAAGAAGTGTTTGATCAAATTTAGACTCATCTTCAGTCAATTTGTTCAATTCAAGAATGATCTCTTCTTTCTTATTTAAGTTTTCAGTATACTCTTTGTTTTCTTCTTTTCTCTTGTCTCTCTTTCTTTCAAAGAAAGCGTCACAAGCAGTTTTGAACTCAAGGTATACAGAATCTCTAAATTTCTCAGGAACAGGTCCAATTGCTTTCCATTCTCTTTGAAGAGCGATTAAAGCATCAGCTGTAGCATTCCAATCAGAACTTTCTTTTAATTCTTCAGCTTTAGCTACTAAAACCTTTTTCTTATCAAGATTTTCAGCTCTTTGTGCTTCTAATACTTCAAAGAATTTATTTTTGTTCGCAAAGAATTGTTTAAAGTTAGCCCAGAATTGTTTGTTAATTCCAGAAGCTACTTCTCTTGGTACAGGACCAATTGCTTCCCATTCTTTTTGTACTTCTAAAAGACGTTTTGTCTCTTCATTCCATATTTTAATACGGTCAGTATCAAAAGTTGAGAATGGCTCTACTTTAAGACAAAGTGCTTGCTTAAGTTTCATGTTTTGATCTAAAACAACCTTAAACTCTTCTGCGTATTGTCTTTTCTTTTCATAGATCTTGTCAGAGATTTCTTTGAATGCATTCCAAATAGTGTCTCTTTCTTCTTTAGGAACTGGTCCGATAGATCTAAATTCTTCGTGCAAGTTGTTTAATAAAACAACTGCTTCAGAAATATTCTCTACCTCTAAAAGTTTCTCAGCTCTTTCGATAAGGGCTTTCTTTGCTTTTAGATTATGTTGTCTATCCAACTCCTTTAATTCAAACTCAATAGACATTTGGTCATAGAAACGATCCAATAATGCCCCGTAAGTTTTGTATATTTCATCAGCAAATTGCTGAGGTACTGCACCTGTTGCTTTCCACTCCTTCTGAAGATCTTTTACTTTTTGCATCACACCTTTATCATCAGTGTTTTCAATCAATTCTTTTACTTGATTGATGATAGCTCTTTTCTTCTTCAGGTTATCCTCTCTCATTGTCTGCATCTGCTCAAAATGCTGGCGTCTTGCATTCTTGATAGCATAAAATGCATCATTGAATGATTTTACATCCGCATTATGGTATTCGAAACCTTCAGTATTACCGTTTGCTTCTAAATACTCTGCTTTTGCAGCTTTTTCTTCTCCTTTTACAATTGGATCAAAAGCTTCTCTAATTTTCTTAGATACTTTTTCAGCTTTAACTACATCAGATGAATTCACGATTTTCTGAACTTCAGCAAGTAATTCTTCTTTACTGAAACCAGAGAAATCTTTATCCTCTTGTAATTCTTCTTCCACAGTTGTGGCTTCATCATCTCCGAAATCTGCAACATCATCCATGTCTGCTACATCATCAAATTGTGAAGTTGTTTCTTCTGTCAAGTTTTGCTCGTTTAACTCAGTACTTTGAGTTTCGTCTTGTGGTGTTCCCATCTTAAAAAACGATTTAAAGTGCGTCAAAAATGTTACTACTACCCATTTCGAAAAAAGTGAAATGGCCCATAGGCATGACTTCCAACTGAAGTCATATAAGTCATCGACAAAAATAGACTTATTTTCTTATCATTAATAACTAAACTGATGTTTTGGATCATTTTTATTTCTTTTTTTTTCATCTTTGTAATCAGTTTTTATTTTTCAAGGATTATTAACGACTTTTGTTAATAAATCTATTTGACAAACAGCAAATTTTTTGATGGAGAAAAGACAGGTTCAATATCAATACGATGAAAATCACCTAGTGAATTCATCTAAAAACTTCTACAATAAAGAGAACTTACGTACAGAAGAAATGGTTCTCAACATCGGACCTCATCACCCTGCAACTCACGGAGTTCTTAGGGTGGAAGTGCTTACCGATGGTGAATATGTAGTAGATGTTACTCCACATTTAGGCTATTTGCATAGATGTTTTGAAAAACATGCTGAAAATCTAAACTTCCAGCAAATTATCCCTTATATCGATCGTATGGATTATGTGGCTTCGATGAACTCGGAACACATCTATGCTATGGGAGTTGAAAAAATGTTGGGAATTACTGATAAGATTCCAAAAAGAGTAGAGTACATTCGAGTACTATGTGCCGAATTAAATAGAATTGCTTCTCATTTTATAGCTGTAAGTACTTATGTATTAGATACTGGCGCCACCACTCCTTTCTTATGGATGATGCGTGACCGTGAGCATATATTAAGATTATTCGAATGGGTTTCGGGCGCTAGAATGCTTTACAATTACATTTGGGTAGGTGGTCTTTATTATGATCTTCCAGTGGGTTTTGAAGAAAAGTGCTTAGAATTTATCACTTACTTAAAACCAAAATTGGAAGAATTCAGAACAATGGTCATCAATAATAAGATCTTTGTAGAAAGAACCGCCAATGTTGGTGTTCTACCTTTGAGTACAGCATTAGACTATGCTACTTCCGGTCCTGTTTTAAGAGGTTCTGGCTTAGCTCACGATCTTAGAAGAGTAGATGGTTATTCTGTCTATCCAGAATTAGATTTCGACATTCCTGTTGGCAAAGGTATTATGGGAAGTGTTGGTGATTGTTGGGATCGTACTTATGTACGTGTAGAAGAGTGTTTTGAATCTATCAAAATTGTTGAACAATGTGTTCAAAAGTTAACGAAGGATCATAAAAGAGATCGAACTTTTGATCCACAAGAATTTGTACCTAAGAAAATTAGACCTAAAGCAATGGATTATTATGCTAGAGCTGAAGGACCTAAAGGAGAATTGGGATTTTTTATGCGTACTAACGGAAAATCTGATATTCCTGAACGCTTAAAAGCTCGTTCTTGTTGTTTTTGTAACTTAAGTGTATTGCCAGAATTAGGTAAAGGCAATCTTTTATCAGATTTGATTGTGATCATGGGGTCAATTGATATTATTATGGGGGAAGTAGATCGCTAGGAAGGGTTAAATGACATTATACACAGAGAACATACAAGAAAAATTACACAAGCAATTAAATAAAACTTCTAAAAAGATAGGAGTGGTTACACATTGCTATCCTCCCGATTTTGGCGCTGCTCCACATCAATTTGAATATTTAGCAACAACATTTGCAAAAAAGGGGCATAATGTCACTGTTTTCACCTCTCACCCCTATTATCCAAAAGGTAACGTTTCTATAAAAGACTTATTTACTTGGAAAAATAGCTATCAAGAGAACAATGTATCTGTAATACGTCATTGGTTACTTCCTTCCCAGAAAAATAATATGGTTTTTCGTCTGATAAGTATGAGCAGTATGCTTATCAGTATGTTGTCTTCATTACCTATTATCAAGAAAAAAGGGATTGAAGTATTATTGATTCAAACCCCACCTATTTCTTTGCCTATTTTTGGGCTTATCGCAAAAAAATTATACGGTATTCAACTTATCTTAAACGTTAGTGATCTATGGCCTCAAGCTATGGTTGATATCAATGGTTTATCTAAAAAGTCTCTGACTTATAGGTTATTACATCGTTTAGAAAAATATTATTATAAAAAAGCAGACCTTTTAATCACACAATCCGAAGAGTCGCAAAAATATATTAAGCAACTAGGGTTTGGCTCTCCTGAAATTTATAGAATTGGTGCAGCTACTTCTGTTTTTCAACAGAAAAAAGATTGGATTAAAAAAGATCAGTTTAGAATAGTTTACATGGGTGTTTTAGGTGTAGCACATGGTATTTCTAAATTAATTGATGAAGTCGATTTTGATCAATTGGGTATTGAACTGCATATCTATGGAGATGGAGTGGATGCACAAAATATTCGAAATATCATCCAAAAGAAACAACTTCAAAACGTTAACTTATACACTTCTATTCCCTATCAAGAAGTACCTGACGTATTGCAGCAGTATGATCTAGCTTTGATTTCCCAAATCAATTATGTAAAAGGAACATTACCTGCAAAACTATATGAGAGTATGAGTGTAGGTCTACCAATCATCTATCATGGCGAAGGAGAAGGTGCCGAAATAGTACGTCAATTTAACTGTGGTTGGGTATCATCACCTTCAGATTACAATCAACTGACTCAACATTTAAAATTGATTTGTCAAACCACTGAAGAGGTATTAAAAGAAAAAGGCCAAAATGCTCGAATAACTTGTGTTGAACATTTTGACCTTGAAAAACAATTTGACCATTTAAATCATTTAGTTTCTTCTTTAACAGTGAATCAAGATTAATTCTCGACCATACTCACTACATGTTTAATTCTTTCCTTACCTCCGGCAATCACTAATGTATGACGATCAGTAAGTGTAATATCTCTAAAATCTTGGATTATTATTCTTTCCTCTCCTTCTAAGTAACAAGTCGATGAGTTTTCTTTTAAACAGATCACTGATACATGCATTGTATCTCTAAATCTAAGCTTCCTTACACTTTCTCCAATGAAGGACTTTGGTAGTTTTGTTTCACTGATATAAACTCCTGGAGATACTTCATCGATTGTAAGGGCTTTTCTATTTAGCAGTTCCAAAGCAAATCTTTTCCCTTCTTGTTTCTCAGGAAAAATAACTCTAGTGATACCCATTTTATTCAATACTCTTGCATGTATATCTCTTGTAGCACGAGCATAGATCTCATGTACACCAATATCCTTAAGTGCTTCAATAGTTAATAACTTAGTCTCAAAATTTTGACCATGAGATAAGATAACAGCATCAGTTTCTTTAATGTGTTTTTTTAATGCCATCGGATTTGTAGTATCTGTTTCATACAAATATTCAAATCCCATTTCTCTTAACTTTTTTAAGCTGATCAATGAATCTTTAGAATCTTTAAAACTATCATATTGATTATGAAGCACAATCAACAGGTCTTCATTGTTATCACGTAATGATTTGGCTACTTCAACACCAAATGCACCCATGCCTATTAATACAAATCTTTTATTTACTTTCTTCATGACTAACCTACTAAAATAGGGGATTCAGGATAACGGTATTCAAAACTTTCTTCATCTTCACCTAAAAGTGACACAAGGGTAAAAAGTCCAATCTTACCACTAAACATCACAAATGAGATGGTTAATTTTCCAACTATAGATAAATCTGCAGTAATTCCTCTGGACAAACCAGCAGTTCCTAATGCAGAAAAGAATTCAAATGTAATATCTGCTAAATCGAGATGCTTTTCTGATAGGGTTAAGATAAATAAACTCACAAAAGAAATAAGTATGGAGACCATGAAAGCAATTACTGCTCTTCTAATACTTGCTTTTTGCACTGTATTCCATCCTATATTCACCGTAGATTTACCTCTAACTAAGGCCCAAAAATAAGAAAATAGTAATGCCACAGTGGTTACTTTTATACCACCTGCAGTTGAATTTGGAGCACCACCGATATACATTAGTAAGATCATCATCATAATCGTTGCATGCGATAAATCACCTATTTCAACAACAGAAAAACCAGCTGTTCTACAGGTTACACTGGTAAATAAAGTCTGAAGTAAAATATCTCCTCCGCTTTTTTGCATCCAATAATCATAATCTGTAAAAAAGACACCTACCGTACCTAAAACAATTAACATAGCTGTCATTTTTAATGACAATTTAGATTGTAAAGATAAATGTCTCCGATTCTTTTTTCTTTTGCTAATCATTTCTCTATAGGTTTTAAAACCTAAGCCTCCTACTATAATTAATAACATAATAATAGAAGATGAAAACCAATCGGTAGCGAATGCTGCTCCTTGTAAACCTTCTGGAAATATTGAAAAGCCTGCATTACAAAAGGCCGATATTGAGTGAAATATAGATGCGAAAATAAGTTCTGAAGTAGTTAAATCAAGATCTATCCATGCAAAGTATAAAGCAATAGCCCCAATCATTTCTATAGTTAGGGTGATACTAACAATACCTTTCAAGATTCTTGAGGTAGAGCTAATACTTTCAGATTCCATCATATCTTGAATAATCATTTCTTCTTTTGTCTTTACTCCTTTCTGAATTGACAATGCTATAAATGTAGTCAGTGTAACAATCCCTAATCCCCCTATTTGAAACAACACCATCAATACCATTTGTCCTCTAAAAGTCAGTACTTCTGATACATTAAATGGTGCTAAACCTGTTACACAAACAGCTGAAGTAGTTGTAAATAGAGCATCTACCCAAGAGATTGGTGTGTTGGTAGATGTAGGCAGCATAAGTAAAGATGTACCTATAATAATAATGGCGAGTAAAGAGCCAAATATCATTGCAGTACTATTTGTTGTAAAAAAGAGCCAGTAATTTCTATTATTAGAAAACGATACCATAGAAGCAAGTATCATAGCTACTTGTACAATTACTGTATAGGTTACCCATCCTGAATTTTCGGTATTTAACTCATACTCATGTAAAAAGGTAATTCGATATGTGATTATAAAAATGAAAAGTAAGAGAAAGAATATGTCAATTATATATTCTCTGAAATCGATATTTTTTCTTTTTACATTGATCAATTTCACAACAATCAAAATTGAATAGGTAGTTGCTAACCACCTATCATACCGAATAAAATGAAATAATTCGGCTTCTTCATGATAGAAACCTTGAGTATATACCAAACTAAATAAAGCCAATACACCTAATACCATCTCAAAGAACGGTAAGTTTTTTTCTATCCAATTATGAAGGTGAAATTGCCAATTTTTATGGTTAGTGAAGATCGTTCGATAAAGCCTTAAGAGTAGCTTCAGGATCTTAAATTTAGTCTGATCAGGCATATTTGATTACAGTTTTTAAAAAAAGCTTACGTAATCTTGTCGATTTAGAAATATTAATTGTCACAGATTAACGTAAAGCTACTGCTTGCGTAATTATTATATAAGATACATCCGAATAATTTAATAACCTACATTACGATCATGACAAAATTAGTAATCTCAATAGAAAATGAGAAAAATGCCTCGTTAGTAAAAGATTTATTAAAAGATCTATCATTCATTGAAAGTATTGATGAATTAAAGGAAAAAAAGATTGAAAAAGAAAACGTCCTACAGCATCTTGAAGAAATCAAAAAACAGCAGGACGTTAATATATCTATTCAATGGAAATCAATAAGTCTTTAATTCTTCGACTTGACTTTCATTCCCTTTAACTAAATCTGATAGACAATCTATCCATTGTGGATGATCATTTAAACTTTCGACAAGTTGCCAATGTTCACCACCGTTTTCCTCAAAAATCTCTTTGTATTCTTCCCCTACTTCAACAGTAGTTTCTAAACAATCGGCTACAAATGCAGGAGAGAAAGCTAAAACATTTTTCTTACCTTCTTTTCCGATATTGATAATTACATCTTCTGTATAAGGTTGAATCCAAGGATCTTTCCCTAATCTAGATTGGAAACAAACGCTATACTGTGTTTTTTCTAATTTCAATTCTTTTGCAATCAAATCGGCCGTTTCGAAACAAGCAGATCTATAACAAAATGTATTTTTACCATACATTTTATTTACACATTCCGTTTCTCCCTTTGCTTTACAACAAGTATCAATTCCTGCTTTTACAATTTGTCTTTGAGGAAGACCATGGAAACTAAATAACACATGATCATATTCTCGTTCTCTCAAATATTTGTTCCCTAATTCTGCAAATGTTTTTATAAACAAAGGATGTCTATGGTAATGCTGAACGAATGAAACATCAGGAACAATTTGCCAACCTTTTACTAATTCCATCACCTTTTGCATCACAGAACCTGTAGTTGCAGATGCATACTGAGGGAATAATGGTAATACTACAATCTCTTTTACACCTTGACTTCTCAATTCAAAAAGAGCAGACTCGATAGAAGGACTTTGGTACCTCATTCCTAAAGCAACCGCATAATCCTGTCCTAACTTGTCTTGTAATAGTCTTTTACACTCTATACCATATAACAATAAAGGTGAACCTTTCTCTGTCCACACTTTTTCATATTCTTTTGCTGATTTAGGGGCTCTAAATGGAGCAATAATTAGGTTTACTAGAGGCCATCTTTTGTAGAAAGGGATATCAATCACTCTTTCATCCATTAAGAATTCTCTAAGATATTTTCGTACATCAGGGGTTTTCTGACTGTCTGGGGTACCTAGGTTTACTAGTAAAACTCCTTTTTTCATAATCTAAATTGTTTCCAATAAGAACTCATTGGAAATAGAATTGTTCTATTGTTGTACAAAAAAGAATCTTTACCCTAGTAGATAAAGATTCTTTTATGATGATTAAGCTTCAGTTTCTTGTTTAAAGGAGACTATAAAATCTGCTCCTTTATCTACTTCAGATTCACACCAAACTTTACCTTCCATATCTTCCACCATCTTTTTGACAATAGACAAACCTAACCCTGTGCTGTGTTCACCACCTGTAGGTCTAGCAGATAATTTTTGGAATCTTCCGAAGAGTTTCTTTTTATCATTTTCGTTCAATCCAGGACCTTCATCTTTTACATGAACTTGGTACGAATCTTCGTCCGGTTGAATTGAGATATAAATCTTTTTGTCTTCTTCTGAGAATTTCACCGCATTTGAAATCAAATTTTGTAGTATTTGACCAAAATATGTTTCATCCACCTTAGCGAATTGATTTTCCTCAACAGAAACTTCTAATTTTATTTTTTTCTTTTCAGCTGTCAGTTCAAACCTTTCAGCAGCATCTTTAACTAGAGAGGATAAATCATGCACTTTTAAATTTAAATTTGATGCTTTTGAATCTAAAGCATTTAAATCTAAAATTTGGCTAATTAACTCTTCTTGTTTTTTGATTGAAAGTTGAATTAAATCAACGTATTCTTTTTGCTCAGAAGAAAATGTCTCCATATCGAACTTCATTAGTTCGATAAGTCCATCAATTTGACTTAATGGAGATTTTAAATCATGTGCAACAATACCAATCAAATGATTTTTTTCGCCATCAAGTTCTATTAACTCTTCATTTTGTCTTTGAAGGGCTTTAGTTCTCTTTTTGACTTTCTCTTCTAAATGCTCATTAGCTTCTTGTAAAGATGAGAATAATCTTCTATTCTCCACCTTTAAACTATACGCTTCAATAGCATTATCTATAGTTACCATCAATTCGTCTCTATTCCAAGGTTTAGTAATATATCTGTATACCTCACCTTTAGAGATGGCATTAATAATATCTTGAACATCGCTATATCCCGTCAATACAATACGCATAATGTCTGGGTATAAACCTCTTACTTGTTCGAAGAGTTCTACACCAGTCATTTTCGGCATTCTTTGATCAGAAATAACCACACTTATATTATCACTTTCTTCTTTAAGTATTTCTAAAGCTTCGTCCCCACTATTTGCAATTAGTACCTTGTAAACTTTTCTAAAACCAGCTCTAAAAGAAACTAAGTTTTGTTGTTCATCATCTACATAAAGTACTGTAGGCTTATCTTTCTTTGCTTGAACACTGTCCATTTATCAATAAATTCTTTTTGTAATAGACTATCAATCCACGAAAATACAAAGTAAATAGATGTAAATCGAATATATGACCAATTATTTTTAGGTTTAACGAAACATAAAACAATCAAATTATTGAGATATCAATTTGATTGCTTTTACAAAAAAATAGGAGGATTAATAGACTTGGGCGTAATTCTCTTTTAATCAATTATTTAAAAAGAGAATAATTAATAAAATTGGGTATAATAAAAATAACACCAATCCCAATATTATTGGAATTGGTGTCAAAATATTTATACGTTAAAACGGAAATGCATTACGTCTCCATCTTCAACTACATATTCTTTACCTTCCACAGAAAGTTTACCAGCTTCTTTACAAGCTAATTCAGATTTAAAATGAACGTAATCTGCGTAATGAATTACTTCTGCTCTAATAAATCCTTTTTCAAAATCTGTGTGAATTACTCCTGCAGCTTGAGGTGCTTTCCATCCTTTACAGATAGTCCATGCTCTCACTTCTTTAACACCTGCAGTAAAGTAAGTAATTAGATCAAGAAGAGTGTAAGATGCTCTAATTAGACGATCCAGACCTGATTCTTTCAGTCCGTATTCTCCTAAGAACATTTCTTTTTCTTCCTCATCTTCTAAACCTGAGATTTGCTCTTCAATAGCAGCACAAACTTTAATTAATTGTGCATTTTCATTATCAGCAATTGCTCTCATTTGATTCACCAACTCATTGTCTTCGTTGATACCTTCTTCATCAACGTTAGCAAGGTAAATCACAGGCTTTGCAGTAAGAAGTAATAAATCTTTTACTTCTTCCCAGTCATCTTCAGTACCATCAAAAGATCTAGCATTTTCACCAGATTCTAAATGTGCTTTAAATTTCTCTAAAGATGCAACTGTTTTCTTGGCTTCTGCATTACCAGTTTTAGCCATTTTTACTGTTTTTTGTAACTTCTTGTCGATCGATTCTAAATCTTTCAACTGAAGCTCCATATCAATTACAGCTTTATCTTCTTCTGGGTCAACTTTACCAGCTACGTGAACGATATTTTGATCATCAAAACATCTTACTACGTGAATAATTGCATCAACTTCACGAATGTTAGCTAGGAATTGATTTCCTAAACCTTCACCTTTACTAGCACCTTTAACTAAACCAGCAATATCAACAAACTCGATTACTGTAGGTATCGATTTTTGAGGATTTACTAATTTTTCTAATTCTTTCATTCTAGGATCCGGAACGGTTACTACACCTACATTTGGATCAATTGTACAGAATGGAAAGTTCGCAGATTCAGCATTTTCTGCACTAGTTAAAGCATTAAAGAGTGTTGACTTACCTACATTGGGTAAACCAACAATACCACATTTTAAACCCATTTATATTACAATTCTTGTTTCAGAAGATTATTTCTTTTGAGATATTTGCGAAGAAGTTCGCATTTTATCCGCGCAAAGATAAGGACTAACGGGGAATAATGAACTATTAATTAACACTATATGCAAGTTTTAGACTTTCTAAAGTACAAATATACCGCAGGGAATGCACATGGGCTACATTCCCCTTTTATCTACCACCTTTATACTCAGATCATTGAACCTGAAAAACATTATTATGTTTTCGATGAGATTGAAGAAGAAAGGCAACATTTGTTAGCAAATAATGGAACTATAGAAATAAAAGATTTAGGAGCTGGATCAAAGAAAAATAAATCTAAGATCAGATCTATTCAATCTATTGCTAAATATTCTCTTTGTTCTCCAAGAACAGGACGGTTTTTATTCGAGCTAATCCATCAATATAAATATAAAAATATATTAGAGCTTGGTACATCATTGGGAATTTCTACTTGTTATTTATGTAGTAGTGCTAAAGATATCAATGTAACCACCATAGAAGGCTGTCCTGCTACTGCACAACAAGCCCAAAATATATTTCACCAATTACAATTCAAGAATATTCGCTCAATAATAGGCAATATAGACAGTGTACTTCCTCAAGAATTAGTTTCAATAGGACCTTTAGACCTGGTCTATTTTGATGCGAACCACACATATGAGGCAACAATTAAATATTTTGAATTATGTTTACCTTATTCACATGAAAATACTTTATTTGTTTTTGATGATATTTACTGGTCGAACGATATGAAGAAGGCTTGGTCAGAAATTAGAAGCAACGACCGTATTGGCATAAGTGTTGATTTATATGAACTAGGATTATGTTTTTTTAGAAAAAAACAACCAAAACAACATTTCACATTACAATTTTAAATTATGGATAAAAAAGCATTAGAAGAAGGGAAATTACTTGATATTCAATTTGAGAAAAGAGGTGGTTTTGTACCTGTGATTGTACAAGATGTAGACTCTATGGAAATCTTGATGCAAGGATGGGGAAATAAAGAATCTCTTAAGGTCACGATGGAGAAAGGTATGGCCACTTTCTGGAGTACATCAAGAAATGAACTTTGGACAAAAGGAGAAACATCTGGTGAATACCTTAAAATGGTAGAAATCCTAACTGATTGTGATCAAGATGCACTATTGTACAAAGTAAAAATGATGGGTAAAGGAGCTTGTCATACTAAAAACAAAGACAATCAGCCTAGAACTTCTTGTTTTTACAGAAAAGTAGACGAGGACAACATGTTAACTAAAATAGAAGAATAACTCTTCTATTTTTTTAGCTTTTGATATTGTAAAGGTATATGAAAATTAAAGTTGACACTCATTAAATTATCGTTTCCTTTCACTGTTCCAAAATCAGAAATATTATCCAGATAATCAGTCAGTGGATTATAAAAAGTACTACTTAAACCGACACCAAAGTTGCCTGGAAAATAATACATAATACCCAATCGTGTTGGTAATGACATTGTAAAATTGGTATAGGTCTCATTAGCATTTCTAGTCATATAAAACCCTCTATCATTGTCTGAAAAATTCTCTATATATTTATTCCCCTCTTCATCCATTGGGTCGTAATAAAACAAACCTAAACCCTGTGATATATATAATTTAAAATTATCCTTATTTATGATATTATACATATATGATAAGGAAAAGTTGATGGTGTGAGATTGAAAATAATCATTAGGAATAGGTTCTTCTAAAGGGGGCACATAGTCGGCACCTCTCAATCGACTAGCCTGCACATACATATAAGTAAAATCTAATCTGAAGTTCCCTCTTCTTGGTTTATTAAACACCAAAGCTGCATTAACACCTCCATTAATTTGATTAAATCTACCAAGATCACCACTATATGAATTTATTAATGGACTTATTTCTAAATACCTTTTGGGTGAAGGGACTTCAAGATCTTGTGCTGATAAAGATGACGTCAACAACAAGAATATCGATAGTTTTACTAATAATATTTTATACATAAATTAATGTTTTTTTGCCCAATCCACATACTTTTTAATTTGTCTTTCTTCCAATAGTTTCTCAAGAGAATTTAAGTTTTTACCCAATTCTTTTTCAGAATGAGATTTATGAATAAAACTATGGCATTTTCTACAAACCATAATTCCTTTCTCTCTCATTTCTTTCAATTCAAAGTTTTTTCGAAACCATTTATTTTTATGATTGCTTTTTGGAATAAGATGATGAAAAGTAAGTGTCGTATTTTTTTCACAAAGAGCACAACAACCCTCTTTATTTTTTTTAATCATAAATAATAATGCCATCAATATAAAAGATAGAGATTTTAATGAACTCTTTCACTTCAATAATGGTAGTATTTTTGTACTTTAAAAATAATCAAATACTACGTTTATTAACAACCTTATCACGCTAAAAATATATTATTTATCAAGATATGAAAATAATTAAGTTCTTTTTCTTACTCTTAGTGATTCCATTTATATCAAATGCACAATCTTTAACTTCTAAAGACGAAGTAATTGCTCAAATGATGTTAAACCCAAGTGATACCTTACTTTGGGAAAGTTACCTTGGAAAAACTTGGGTTACTATGACTATTTTTGAAAAAGAACAATGCTTAGAATTATCTAAACGATTTGATGATAAATTAAAAGAACAACTCACTACTTTAGAAAAAAAGAAACAGAATTCCTTTACTGATAGTTTTGATTCAGAAGTCGATTCTATAGAAATGTCATCTGAAAAATTATTACAACAAGATGTCTTAGCAGAAGAAAGAGCATTACAAAAAGCCGCTACAGATGCCGCAAAAGCCAGTGTTGCAGAGCTAAAGGAATTGTCGCAAAACTTAAAGCAAAATCTACCTATTATCGTTGATATGATTAAAAATAAAACAAAGGATCTTGGCATAGAATATCAACCTTATAGTTCTGAAACTAGTGAAGAAGTTATTGCTTGGTTAAAGAACTATGGACAACTCATTTATCAAACTACTTACAATAATATTTTAAATGCTGGAGATAATGTCGGAAAAGAATAATAACTTTTTTCAAGATGTTTGGGAAGTAGTTAAATTAATCCCAAAGGGTAGAGTGGCAAGTTATGGTGATATTGCAGCATATCTAGGCAGTAAAAATGGAGCAAGAATGGTGGGTTGGGCGATGAACGCCTCTCACATGCTAGAAGATGTACCTGCACATAGAGTAGTAAATAAAAAAGGCCTTTTAACTGGCAAACATCATTTTGATGAAACCAATAAAATGCAAACTTTACTAGAAAACGAAGGAATTGAGATTATTGATAATCAAATACAAGATCTAGATAAGGTTAAATGGAACCCCAATACAGAACTTCTGTAAATTATAATACATAAATAAAAAACCATAATCCTCAATAATGAAGACTATGGTTCTAAATTAGGTTTTACAGGATATTCGCTTAGATTGTACTAACGTAAATCCATACCCAATTTGGAAATTATTTTTCCACTAAAATAAATCTTTACACTTATTATAGTGTTTTTATGATTACATAACAGACATAAGAGCATTGTTAACATATTAAAGGTTTTACCTTTAAACTAAATCAACTCCCTTTCAGATTTACGCCATTTAGCTCTTCTACATAAATCCAATTGATAACTTGATAGTGTACCAATAATTCCAATCTCCTCTAAATTTTCTTCGATTAATAAATCATATAAATGATTTCTCTTTTTGAGATCAATAATGATATATAAATAATTACATGTTTGCAGTGCATTCTTTAAATCATCTAAACGATGTTTATAATTATTTTCATGCAGAATAAGAAAACCATAATTGTTAGGTTTTACATCAGAATTTGATTTTATAAAAAGATCTAGATTAAGCACTCCATTTGAATACTCTTTATAGTTTTGATAATTTTCTTCTGTAAAACTTTTTTCAAATAGAAGTTTTCCTAAATCCCCCATTAGGTTTTCTTGTAGCATGTATTGTAGATCCTTTTTCAATAAAGGTCTAGGGTTAAAATTTGAAGTCATATTTTAGTGTTAAGTAAAGAACTTGCAGTAAACCAACAAGTTTAAAAGTATTAATAAAAGCAGTTATAAACAGTAAATTATAGTCTTCTTATGTTTAGACTGATTTTCAATTGACGAAAAGATTTTAATAAGTCAAAATATTTTTAAATATTTTCACCTTTTCTCCTGAAAAAAAATATTTTTGTTGCAAATTTCAATATTCACTTCCATCCATGTTACAAAAATATTATACCTATTTATTACCCTTTTTATTAATTTTTAATCAAAATATTTTTGCTCAGAATTTAGATGATTTTCCAATTGAATGGCTACCTACTTCTACAGGGCAAGCCCATAATGTCCAAATTATTGAACATAATTATTTTACAATTGGTTATAACGAAGATCATGAACAAGCGGCATGGGTAGCTTATGAACTCACTAAAAAAGAACTATTCAAAGCTGCACAAAGAAGTAACGACTTCAGAGAAGATCATAACGTGATTACATATTCAGCTGACCTTACCGATTATAAAGGATCAGGCTATGACAGAGGTCATCTGGCTCCAGCTGCAGATATGTCTTTCAATACTTCTGCCATGAGTGAAAGTTTTTACCTATCAAACATGTCTCCTCAAGTTGCAGAGTTTAATAGAGGGGTATGGAAAAATTTAGAAGAACAGTTTAGAGTATGGGCCTACGATTTAAAAAGCCTATATATTATAACAGGGCCAATTTTAGAAGATGGATTAAAGACCATTGGTAAAAATCAAGTGAGTGTTCCTAACTATTATTACAAAGTCGCTCTTTTTGTAGATGAAGACAATGAAATTTATGAAGCTATTTGTTTTATTCTCCCCAATCAAGGTTCTTCATCCCCTTTAAAAAGTTATGTAGTTAGTATTGATTCCTTAGAGAATAGAACAGGAATGGACTTATTCAGTGGTATTCCTGATGAACTAGAAGATCAAATTGAAGAAAATGTAAATTTAACTTTTTGGCCATTTTATTCGGAAAGAAAAAAATCTAAAGTAACCAAAAATACAAGTCAAACTAAACCAAATTCAACGAATACAGTAATACATCTAGATGGTCGATGTCATGGTACAACAAAAAAAGGAACAAGGTGCAAAAGAAAAACAGATGATGAAAGTGGCTTTTGCTGGCAACACCTAAATCAAATTAAGTAATTAAGGAAAATCAATTACTTATGTAATATTTATAATGAAAAATAATTTTTTTGATTTTGAATTTAAATTGCTTTTATTTTTTATTTAAGAATTGAAGCTAATTTTTAAAATTATTAACTATATTTAGATATTAAATAATAAATCAACATTGTATTCTTTCCTAAAGTTTGATGCAAGCTTTACTTCAAAATAGACATATTTCCAAAGCTAAATCTCAGAGCAACCTTGAACACTACCTAATAGTCACTGGAACAGGTAATGTCAAGTTTATCTCAAAAAACTTCCTTCAAGGTAATCACACATTTGAAGAAGGGCGATCTATTGCTGTAGGTTTATCTCCTAAAAATCAAATATTATTAAAACAAAACATACAAAATAGTATTGATACACAGGATATTGTCAATTTTGAATTTACCGTTTCTTTCAATGGAAAACCCCTTATTTTTGATGTTAAAATAACTCCTTTTTACATAGATGAAGTTTACGTAAATATCTCGTTTATTCGTCACAACAATGAACATGAGCTTCAAGTAAAAAGATTTCAAGATACATACTTCCACTCTATTGATGGTATAATTTGGATAGATCCGTTCGATAAAAAATTAATGTATGCTAACCCTGCCTTCTCTAAAATGACAGGATTTGACACCAATGAGTGTTTGAAAGCACATTTTAAAGATTTTATACCAGAACAACTTCAACCTCATTTAAAAACTGTTTTAGACAAACTTAAAAAGACGAAACATTTGATTGAAGAGGTGACAATAATTACAAAAAATAAGGCATTAATACCTGTTGAAATAACTGCTTCCATAGTATCATCTGACGATGACTCTCCTTATATTGTTTGTTTTATTAAAGACTTAACGGCCTTAAAAAAGGCGAAAGAAGAGTTAAAAAATAATGAACAAAGGTATGAAGCTATCCTTGATAACTCTAAAATTAAGTTATGTCAATTTGATATAGACTTAAAACTTACTTGGATTGGTTCGGGGCATCAAAGACAACTGTCTAACTTTTTAGCTCCAGACCAAATTGGAAGTACATTAAGTTCGATTATAAATAATGATGCAGGAAAAGACATTGTATCTTTCCAAAAAGAAGTAATAGATACAAAGTCTACATCACATGCCTCTTTTAAAATTTTATATGATCAAGAGTGGAAAGCAATTGAGGTTTTCTTGTCTCCTATTGTTGAAGAAAAGAAAGTTATTGGTTTAAATGCCGTCTTTTTAAATATATCCAATCAGAAAAAGATTGAAGAAAAATTAGATCACTTCATTTATAGAGCAGCACATGATCTTAGAGGTCCTTTAACCACTATCCAAGGAATTATTCAATTAATGAAAGGGAGTCCAAAAAACAGTAAAGACCTTCTACCACATTTAGAAGATACGATTTGGACACAGGATATGCATCTTCAAAAAATACTTGCTTATTACTATAATCAACAAACAGAATTAAATACTTCTCTTATTCAATTTGAAAATATCACTGATATTATTGAAGAGTTTTTAAATCAGTCAGGGTATAATATTCAATTATCAATCATGAACAACATGAAAAATGTTGAATTTTATTCTGATAGCACTCGAATTGACCTTTTATTCAAAAACATATCTACTACCTTACTTCAATTAGTTTCTAGAGATATAGAGATTAAATTATTAATAGAGATAAAAGAGGATAAGAAAGGAGTGATGATCATATTTACTGATAATGTTTCGCCAAGAGACTATTCTGCTTCTAATAATGGCTTTGATAAATCGATGTCTATCAATTTCATCCATGATGATTATTCTAGAGGCTTATTCATCACTTCAGAAATTATTGAAAAATTAAAAGGAAAATACCAAGTATCGTTTACAAAGAATAAGAAACAACAACTTGAAATTTTCCTTCCAACTATTTTATAACTTCTACAATAAGTATGAAGTTTATTTTTTAAATAAAGAGATGATTTCCTTATGCTGTGGAAACTCCTTTATTAGATTATCATATAATCCAATCTCAAAATCTTCAAATTCAAAACCTGGGGCAACAGTACAGCCTACAAGTACATAATCTTCTGATGATTTAGTTAAAGGTCTTGCGGCAAACCAATTCCCTCCTTTAATAACATATTGAGGTTGTTGACCTTCTTTTAATCCTATCCCTACAATTGTTTTAATCAACTCTCCTTTTGGAGTAATTTCTACAACCTCAACAGGACAACCAGTGTGATAATGCCAAAGTTCTGTAAATTTCAATTTATGAAAAGTTGAATAATCTCCCTCTCCTAAAAGGTAATAAATAGCTGTAGAGATATTTCTCTCTAGCTCATTTTTATTGACAAACGCTGTCTTATGAGAACGATAAGTCTCCACATAAAATCCACCTTCTGGGTGTGGCGTCATGTCTAATTGGTCTATTACTTCTTGTTTCGTCATGATATATAATTTGAAAGTGAAAAGTTAATGAAATACATTAAATATCACTAACTTAAAGCGTACCTTAATTTAATTAATATAATTACAGACAAAAACAAACTACTCTATGGAAGAAATTTTATTAGAATTTGAAGAACTAGAAATTTTACGCTCTAAAAAAAGATGGAAGCTATATTTTGTCATTCTTACAGAACACCCTACTGAGAAAGATAAATGGGTAATGACAACTGTACCAAATGAAAATCATGGAGTAATTCAACTTAAACCAAGAGCAGAAAATAAAATCTATTTTGAACCCCAAGATGCAGTCGGAGCAGATGGTTTATTTGTTTTTGATCGACCAATGCCCGAAAATCGACGAGTTAAAGTTAGAGTTTTTCTAAGACATTCTAGGGAAAACATGAGAGACGCAGGTCAAATTCTATCTGATGTTGAAAATGCTCTAGGTAAAGACACTTTCGGTCAGGTAACTAATCTTTTGGGTAGAAGTAATCCTTGGTTGGTCATTGGACAAGAGGCTGTACAAAAAGTAGGAAAAATACTAGCTAATATTAAAGATAGAGACTTCGGCCTCATCACAATGGATGAAGAATTTGGTCCTGAGTTCGAAAACCAATCAGAATTGGATAGAATGAATAATTTCTCTACTGGAGATGCTAGACTAGTTTGGAGTTGGGCTACTCGTAAGAAATAGTTCATTGATATTTAGATTTTAGAGCATATTTGAATTATTACAAATATGCTCTAATAATTATACTTGAATTAAATTGATCGTGTATATTTGTCATATGATAAATCCATCATATATAAAGAGTGTATCAAAATGCAAAACTTACTACAACAATTTATTCAGATAAGCTTCCCTAACACCGACAAGAACCACCCTATCCAAAAAGAATTTTTAGAATATGGAGAAGTTGTCGAGATCAAGTCTGGCGAATTTCTAATTGACCTAAACGAAGAAATGAACTTCGTCCCTATTGTTACAAAAGGTGTACTGAAAGTAACAAGAGAAGATGAAGAAGGAAATGAAATATTTTTATACTACTTAGAATATGGGGAAACATGTACCATTTCTATGATGTATCAAGAAAGTGCAGTAAGAGTTTCAGCGGAAGAAGATGCTTTAGTTTATAAAGTACCTATTAAAATAATTGACAATTGGATGCTTCGTTTCCCAGAATGGAGAGACTTTGTTATGAAGGCTTATAAAGTTAGGTTTGATGGCTTATTAAAAGCCATTGATGAACTTGCCTTTAAAAAAATGGATGAAAGATTATTAAACTATCTACATAAATTAAGTGATATAAAAGAAAGTAAGGAACTTCATGTTTCTCACTCAGAAATTGCACTTAATCTCAACACATCAAGAGAAGTGATCTCTAGATTATTGAAACAACTAGAAAAACTTGGTACTGTCACTTTAGGAAGAAATAAAGTTATTTTAAAGTAACATTTATCACAAAGCTTTCAACTTCGAGCATTTATATTTGATAAAAACATTATTACTATGGGATTTATAAGAAAATTATTTGGTTTAGGCCCTAAGGTCAATTATAAAGAATTAGTAGCCAATGGTGCTGCAATTTTAGATGTTCGAACAGAAGGTGAATTTGAGGCAGGTCACCCAACAGGAGCTATTAATATTCCTGTGGATGAACTTCATAAATTTATGCCACAAGTATTAAAACTAGGCTCACCACTTGTAGTTTGTTGCAAATCAGGTGTTAGAGCTTCTAGAGCATTGAGTATGATTAAAAAAGCTGGTGTAAAGGAAGTATACAATGCCGGTGGATGGAAATCTTTAAAATAAAATAGAAAAGGCTAGTCTCAACAAATTGATTCTAGCCTTTTTTTCATCTATTTATTACTGTATTTTATAATCCTCCTCCAGAAGATAATTTTCTTTTTTGTCTACCTTGAAATTGGCCACCAAAGGCATAAGAGAATGAGACTCTATATACTGGGCTTTCTTGCTGATAGTTTACAAATTCTTGGAATCCATTACCATATACTGTTCTCAACTCACCACTGTACAGTAAATTATTGATTTTAAAATTCACTGATCCTTTATTTTTCAATATTGATTTCTTAATGGCTAAATCCATTGAGTAAGCAGGTTGCGTAATTCTTTGAGCATCATATTTATCGGCTATGTAACGCCCCATCAACTGTAATGTCAATCCTTTCATAGGAGTTACTTTCGTATTAATCTTAGCTGACCAGTTTAATGGAGAACCTTCTACAGGAATAGTCAGTTCTTGATTTTCATCGCTAATATCTAAATAGTATAAATCTAAAGAACCATTCCAACTCCACCAATTCAACATCTTATAATCAGATGATAAAGAAACACCACCTGTCATTGATTCACCTAAATTGGCAAAAGTAGTAATTGTAACATCCGTTTCTTCTCTATAATCTAATACTTCACGGATGATATTTGTACTATGTCTCATGTAAGCCGCTGCATTCACACTCACTTTTCCTGTCCCCATATAATTATAAGACAACTCCATCGAATTGGTATAAGAAGGCTGTAAACCTGGATTACCAATCACAACACTTTTTGGGTTGGAAGACATCTCCGAAGGAAGCAACTGCATAACATCAGGTCTTTTAATTCTTCTTGAATAACTGACGCCAAAAGTACTCTTCTCTCCTACTTTTTGCTTGATATGAATACTCGGAAATAAACTAGCATAGTCAATAACAAAAGAAGTATCAGTCACAGCATTTTGATCTAACTTACCTTCCATGTGAGCTACTTCTCCTCTCAATCCCACTTTGATTCTTGTTTTATTTAACTTCAGAGAATAAGATCCATACATGGCATGAATCTGACTTTCATATGGGTAACTATAAATTAATGAATCATCTGATACGTAATTAATATTTTCAATATCTAATTTAGCTTTCAACACTTCTCCTTTGTATCCAGCTTCAAAAGACGAATTCTCATTTATAGTTTGGTTGTAATCTGTTTGAAACGATCCATAGAACCAATTGGCGTTATTACCATTTCTATTTAATGGCACCCAATCTTCACCTTGCTTATAAGCATTTTCTGGAGTAAACTCAGCTTCACCAGTATTAGCAAATAGATCTACCTCTAATTCACCATTCTTTAGATCTTTCCTGTGGTTGATGTTAAAATTATATCCTCCACCAAGGTTATAATTTCGTCCCCTTTGGTACTCAGTACTTACAATTTGATCATTATCATCTATATGAAAACCATTGTAATCTGATAAGCTATTTGACTTCCATTGCCATTTTTGTACTGATAAAGTGGTTGTATTTGTAGAATCCCAGAAAACATCAAAACCACCTTTGTACATGGAATAACCACTGTTTTCATTCATATTTTCCGTTTGATAGAACTTGTTGATATTTTCATCTTCAAACGTTCTTGTCATTTCTCTTGTATTGTCCCATTCATCATCACTCATATAAGTCTGAGCAAAGAAATTAAACTTTGATACACGATAATTCAAACCTAAATACCCAGAATACTTATTGTTACTACCTGCATTTAAGTTGAAATTACCATTCAAACCTTTTAATGCATCTTTCTTTGTCACAATATTGATAATACCTGACAATCCATCAGGATCATATTTTGAAGATGGGTTGGTAATTACTTCAATTTTTTCAATTGCATCTGCAGGTAATGATTGCAATAATTGACCAATATCTAGTTGAGAAGGTTTACCATCTAAAAGAACACGTACATTGTTATCTCCTCTTAAAGAAATCGATCCATCTGCCCCTACATTAATTTCGGGTAAGGTATTTAAAATTTCAGAAGTGGAATTACCATTTGCAATCATTGCCTTACTCACATTAATCACTTTCTTATCAATGTGGTTTTCTATAAGTTGAGTTTCTCCAACAATTTCAACTTCATCCAACTCTTCTACACTTGCTTCCAAATGTATATCACCAATATCAATTTTGGATGTTTTAGAGTTGATTTCCACCTCTTTTTGTAGTTTACTATATCCTACAAATTGTACGATTAAATGATATTTACCATGAGGTACCTTTGATAAAATAAATGATCCATCCTCTTTAGTTAATCCACCTGTTACGGTTTTGTTCTCTTGATCTAACAAACCAACAGACACATAACTTAGTGGTTGTTTTGTGGAGAGGTCATAAATTTTACCATAGATAGCTCCTTTTGCATTTGGTTCATTGCCATTAAAATTATTGGCACCAAAAGACAGTCCATGAACTAATAATAGTCCAAAAATGATAGTTGTTAATTTCATCTTGTTAATAATTTGACACTTTTTTATCTCGCCAAAACCTGAGAGTATGTAAATTTTGACTCGATATTTATTAATTTAACACTAGGGTTCTTACAAAATAAATCTTTTGGAAGTTAAATAGTTGACACTAGTAAAAAACCCTTTTTAAACCTGAGCTTCATCAAAATATTATTTTAAATTGACTTCAGGTTGAAGATATTTGAAACAATTATAGAGATACGTTTAGTAAATAACAAATATTTCAAATAATTAAGCTAAATTTTGATAATTCAATAATTATGTGTCTCATACACGAACGCAAGTGTTCGGAATTGCACACCGTTTTTTACATTATTGTTTTATCAAATACATTCCAAAGACATAAGGGAAAAGTAAAGGTTGCACGTCATCAAAAAAATATGAATATAAAAGAACATTTTAAGTTACAGATTGATTTACTGGAGGAAGAAAGGAAAGAAGATTTAGATCAGTATCAGAAATTAATGAGTGATACTTCTGTAGAAGAAAGAAAGAAAAAAGGTGTCTGCTGGTATCCTGTAAAACTTGAAAATATAAGTTATGATTCTGGTGATCGTATTGTGATCAAAATCTCTAGAGATAGTACTATTTCTCAAAGTCATAGCTTTTCTACCGGTAAAAGTATTGCTCTTTTTTCAGAGGCAGGAAATAACATAGAAGCAAAAGACAATTCAAAAGCTGTAATCAATTATGTAAAAAGTAACGAAATAGCTTTCACATTAAATGCAGACGAAGAACCTGATTGGTTGCATGATGGAAAATTAGGGATTCAATTACTTTTTGATGAAAGTACCTATAAAGAGATGAATCGTGCATTAAACATTTGCATGACTTCTGAGGACAAGGATTTGATTAAAATGAAAGAAATTATTTTAGGTGATAAAACGCCTACTCTTTCTAAAATCTTTCCATATCAATTACCACAACTAAATGAGAGTCAAAACGACGCGTTAATGCATGTCTTAGCCTCAGAGCAAATTGGGGTAATACACGGCCCTCCTGGTACAGGTAAAACAACTACTATTGTAGAATGTGTGCATCAAGAACTGAAAAAGAAGAAACAAATTTTAGTCTGTGCCCCTAGTAATGCAGCCGTAGACCTTTTAGCTGAGAAAATAGCTGAAAAAGGAATCAACGTGGTCAGAATTGGGCATCCTGCTAGAGTTGATGATAAAATCATCAATCAAACATTAGATGTTAAAATCAAAAACCACCAACGATATAAGGAACTAAAAGCTGTAAAACAACAAGAAACTTTACATAGAGACGCAGCAAAAAAATTCAAACGTAATTTCGGGTCTGATCAAAAAAGAGAAAGAAAACAACTTTATCAAGAAGCCAATCAACTTAGAAAAGAAATTCGTTCCTTATCAGAATACATTTCAAAAGATGTGATTGATAATGCTCAAGTAATCGCCTGTACCCTTGTTGGTGCTACAACACCTATGCTCAGAGGTAGACGTTTTGAAGTTGCATATATTGATGAAGCTGGGCAAGCTTTAGAAGCAGCTTGTTGGATACCTGTTTTAAAGGCGGATAAATTAATATTTGCTGGAGATCATCAACAACTTCCTCCTACCATTAAATCATTAAAAGCGGCTAAAAAAGGGCTTGAATATACTCTTTTTGAACGTATTATTGATAAAAAAGAGGTGGACAAAATGTTGAAAATTCAATATAGAATGCATGAAGACATCATGCGGTTCTCGTCTCAATACTTCTATGATAACCAACTTATAGCTAATGAGGATAATAAACATTGGAAGATGTTTGATGACGATCTTCCTTTAGAATTTATTGATACTGCTGGAACTGGCTATGAAGAGAAATTAGATCCTGAATCTTTGAGTACTTATAACATTGACGAAGCCAACTTATTAATCAAGCATCTGCAAAATTACTTGATAAAACTTCAGAGTGTTCCTGCAAACATTGGAATCATTACACCTTACTCTGCACAAGTAAAAGTATTAAGAAAAGCTTTGTATCAATCAGATATAAAAGAAAAATTTAAAGAAGTAATCAATATAAACACAGTAGATTCTTTCCAAGGTCAAGAAAGGGAAATTATCTATATCAGTATGGTAAGATCAAACGCAGATGGTGAAATTGGATTTCTAGCCAATGCTCGAAGAATGAATGTAGCTATGACTAGAGCACAGAAAAAGCTTGTCATGATTGGTGACTCTGCTACCATTACTAGGAATAAGTATTTTAGTGAGATGTTTGATTTTGTAAATGAAATTGGTGCTTATAGAAGTGCCTTTGAATTTCTTTATGATTAAAACGCCTCGTTGACACCAAAATAGATTCCTGTACCAAGATCTCTGTTGACACCTACATCCAATCGGATAAGGGTGTCATTTTCTTTTAAGAATTTATAGCGAATTCCGCCACCACCAGAAAATTTCAATCCATCAAATAAATCTAAAACGGTTGGACCTACTTCTCCAAAGGACGCAAATGCATTTACCCTCCATCTTTTATGAACTTTAAATCGCATTTCTACTTGGCAAGTATATAATTGATCATCAATATATCGCCCTCTGAAATAACCTCTCATCCTATCTCCACCACCTAACCAAGATTGATGCTGAAAGGGAACTTCCCCATAAGAGTTTTCTAAATAGGCTCTCGTTGCTAAGATCACTCTATCATTCAGAGAGAAATATTTTCTGAGGTCTACAATATATTTATTAAAAGAATAGGTACTTCCTAACACAATACTTGAAAACCAGGTATTCATTTGAAAGTAATTTCCTGAATTTGGAGAAAATATATTATCTCTATCATCATAATTAAATACAAAACCTAAAGCGCTAACTATTGCTCCTTCACTACCTGGAATTGAATCTGAGTCCATCATTCCTCCTTCTTCTTTCTCTAAAAAGGTATCGTTTTGAAATCTGTATTGGACACCGAAATTTAAATCTGATTCGGGTAAACGTTTTAAAATGTCTCCCCTAACCATTATAGTACTCATATTGTAACCTTCCTTATTACTTTCCTGAGTATTTGGACCTATCCCCCAAAATGAATTGGGAAAAATTTTATACTTAAAAGCTGCATCCAGATAGTAGTTCCCTTCTTTGAAAAACAATTTGGGATTAACGTCAATGAAGAATTGATTTTCTGCAGTATATATTACATCAATCATCATTGAACTTTTGCGTAGGTTGAATTTATTTACTTTATCTAAGTAAAAAAACTGTAACCCCCCACCAATTCCAAAGCTTGTTTCTGGTGTATAAAAAACAATGGGAAGACCAATAATTTGAGTGGACTTCGTCAACTTTATCGTGTCTGTCTCTATCAAAAAATTTTCTTTTGACTTTTGTGCATTTCCCTCTACACCAAAGAGCAATATTGATATTAATAGGTATAATAACTTTTTAATCATCAGATTTTTTTATCGTGAAGCAAAATAACAAAACCCACCCTAAAAGAAACATGTAATTCGGTATACTCAGTATTACTTTTAGACAAAAGTACTCTATCATCAATTTCACCGAATAAACGATAAATATTATAATTAAGACCGATATCAATTCCGAAATGTTGTTTTACTAAATAAGTAAAACCAACGCCAAGACCACCTCCTATTACGTTACCATTAAATGATTGATCTACGGGAGCAGGAGGCTGTAAATAACTTGTCTCAACAAAATTTCTTCCATAGGTCAACATAGCTTCAGGGTAAATCCCACCGTTGCTCATTTTAGTAAGATACCTCCTAAACACTAAACTCATTTTAAAATATTCTTGACTTGTAGCTACAAGGTTATCAATACTCTTTTTATTCATTTCTAAACGTCCCCCAACACTAAAATTGTCCTTTACAAAAAAATGAGCATCAGTTTTAATATCATAACCTGTTTGTACACCTTTTACAGGAGACTTAATAGATTGATCATAAAAATTGATAGCATCTGTTGAAGAAGATAATGACAAAAGAACTCGTCCTTTTTTAAATGAAGTCCCTAGAGAATCCTGTGCAATTAGTTTACTATTAAAAAAACAAATTAAGCATAGAATTGGTAGTATAGGGAAGTAGGAAAACTCAAATTTCATTTATAATTGATAATGTTTTTTATTGATTTTCGACTTTTTTAAAAAAAATCATGTTCAAATATAAGAAAATGACCATTGCAATAGTTATAGATGTATAGTATAATAACCTATCTTTTGCAGAGTATAGAAAATAGAATGACTAAATATAAATATTATACAATAAATTTCATCTCTTTACTTTTTATTTTGGTTTGTTCAAATGTTATTGGTCAAGATATTGATCAATTAAAAAAGCAAGCAAAATTTAATAATGACGCTGACAGTTATTATCAGCTCGGTTTGATTTATCAAAAAGGAGAGATCGAAAAAATTAATATGAAAAGAGCAGCCTCTTATTATGAAAAAGCTGCTATTCTTGGCCATGTTGATGCATCAATGGCTTTAGCTAAAATCAAAAAAGAAAAACAAGATTATGGATCTACTATCAAACTTTTAAAAATAGCTTCTGATGGCAACTCCCAGATAGCGAGTGTAGAATTAGGAGATTATTACTCTGAAGGTAAGCATGTCACTAAAGACCTGAATTCTGCCATATTCTATTATTTACGAGCTTGGAAAGATGGCGACGAGTCTGTCAAAGGAAAACTAGAAGAACTAAACCTTTCCAATTACAATCAAAAAGATAGCGATATCAATTACCAAGAATATATGAGTCAGAATGGTTCTTCTGCCTCTGATTATATGCTTGGGATGAAATATTTGAAAGGAAATGATGTTCCAAAAGATTTAGAAAAAAGCTTTTCTTATTTCAAAAAAGCTGCTGATAACGGTAATGCTAAAGCAGCCTATGAAGTTGGTCTTTTTTATAAAGATGGATTAAATCAAACTAAAGACGCCAAACTTGCTTGTACTTATTTCTTAAAAGCAGCCAATGAAGGTATTCGTGAGGCTGATATGATTTTAAGAGACATGGATCCTAATACTTTAATGGAAGATGATAACATTGACTTTCTAAAGTATAAAGCAATATCAATGAATAATGCGGAGGCACAATACAAGCTTTATTCAATATATAATCAGAACCAAAATCAAAAGAAAGCTTTAGAAATGTGTCAGAGAGCTGCTTTGCAAGATTATCAACCGGCTATGCTCACTTTAGCTGATATTTATGCAAATGGCACAACTCCTGTAAAACAAAGCTGGAGTTCTTCTTTTAAATGGAGAAGACAAGCCGCGTATGTAGGATCTGATACAGCAGAATACCTTCTAGGTAAGATGTACGCTGAAGGTCGTGGTGTTCAGAAAAGTGAAGAAAGAGCTGTAAAGTGGTATATAAAAGCCGCAAATCATGGCATTACATCTGCTTCTATAGAATTAGAAAAAATAAATGTTGCCCAATATCTAGATGATTCAGATTTAGAATATGCAACATACAGAGCAAATCAAGGAGATGTGGAAGCACAATTAATGTTAGGCAAATACTATTATAATGATGATAAAGCCGTTGCAATTAATTGGTTAAACAAAGCATCTGACCAAAATAGTGCTGAAGCTGAGTTGTATTTAGGGGATATTTATAAAGATGGCAAATGTCAAACTATTGCAGATCCTCAAAAAGCAGAAAAACATTATAAGAAATCTTTAGCATTAGGTAACTCTGAAGCCAATTTAAGGATGGCCTTACTTTATTCAGAACACCAGCAATTAAACTCTAAAACATTAACAGCAAGAGGCGTTAATGGTGAATATCAGGCAATGGATTATGCCAATGCTTATATGGTTTCTTCTACCTTACCCACTAGCAATAACACTCACCCTGATCCTTCAGCCTATTTATTAATGGGTGATATCCATAACAATAATGGAAAGAAGGTTCAAGCCATTAAACAATATGATTTATATATCAAATCGTTTGATGAAACGGAAGGAAACCACCAAGAATTTATTGCGGTACTAAATAAACAAGCTTTAGCATATGCTGAAATAGGAGAAGTAAATAGTGCTTTACTTCAAATCGAAATTGCTTTAGTTAAAGCAGATGATTTTAGTCAAACGAAGGGATTTAAAGATAATTATTCTCAAATAAAGGCTGAATTATTCTATACTCAAGCACAATTATTTTTCCAACAGGGAGATAAATACAAAGCATGTAATGTATTCCAGAAGGCAAAAGCTTTAGGTGTTGAGATTGATAAGAAATATGAAGACATCTGTTTAAATAAATAAAGACATTCTTCCTGAATCGATAAAAAATTAATTATAGTCTAAACATTAGCTTGGCTACTAATTTTTTCATCCCAATCACAATAATTAATTGTGGTTGGGATTTTTTATTTCCCTTGATATACACCCATAAATAAATAACTATCGGTTGCTTTTTCTTTTATCAGAAAGATAAAAGGTTGATTGAAATAATATTCTTCTTTCTCAGGTTGTAATGCAGAACGACTTATACTTACAGAGGTTACTGCGGCAGCTTCTGTTCCCCATTCATTAAATTCAATAATAGATTCATGCATCACTTTAGAAACATATAAATTTTCGCCTCCTTGCTTCACCATTTTAGTAAATCCCGCCTGACCTGGGAAAAAAATATGGTTTAACCCCACTCCTTTAAGTTCTGGAATGATATCTTTAGTATAAGTAATTTTCACCTTTGGCATTTTAAAGAACACCTCTTTTTCTTTCATCTTAGCTTCAAGAGCTGATATAGTATTTTTATTTATACTACTAGAAAGTAATTCATTCATAGAGAATACATTTGATGAAATCAACATCAATTCCATTTTATCATTTTCAAAAGGTAGCTTCAATACGTTTATGGTATCGTTCTTAAAACAAAATGCTTTTCTATTTAAATCCGAGAGATAATTAATATTTATTGTGGTACCATCCTCTAAGAAAAACTCCCCTTCTTTGGTATTTTTTTCCTGAAATTGATCTTTCCAAGCTGCTCTCATTAAAACCGTATTTATAAGTAGCATTTTATCATCTTTTTCTACTTTTGAGACCACTTCTTTAATTTTACCCTCCGTTTTATCATTCACATAATTATTTATTGTTGATTTTACCAATTCGGAGTTCTTGAATGAAATGGATTTAAAATAAAGCTGATAATAGTTGATCAACTCTTTTTTCACATTCGATTGCAAATGATAGGGCTTATCCATCCATAAGCCATTATTTATTGAAAATTCGTTATTAAAGCTATTTAATATTGATGTGATTTTCTGATGATTCTTTACCAAAGCTCCTTCAGAATCAACATCAAAGAAACGTAGGATTTCTTGTTGAGCATCCCCTTCCGTACATAATGATAGCATACCCAAAGCAGAATGAATACTGTAATTAGAAATTACATAACTTTTATCTTCTGTATGTATTGATTTTAATAACTCAAAATCAGATTGTGCATTAGCTTTTGATAAATGAATGGTAATACACAGTACGGTTAATAGAAAAAATTTGCTCATGCTAGTTGTATAAAATACCGAATGTTATATTTAAAACAATCGTTGTTATTTTTGTCAATTTAATCAAATATTATGGAGTAGTACAAAAATCTCTCTACTTTTGTTAAATAGTAAAATTATCACATACAATAATTTCCGAAAATGGAATTAACTAATTCAGAATATACCATTCAGGGCGTACCTGTAACACAGATTGTGGAACAATTTCAAACTCCAGTTTATGTTTATGATGCTGATAAGATCATCCAACAGATAAAAACTTTAAGAGATTCTTTTTCTGGTGTGAACTTACGTATTAAATACGCAATGAAATCTTTGTCTAACCTAAGTATCCTTAAGTTAGTAAAAGAATATGGTGTTGACTTAGATTGTGTATCAATTCAGGAAGTATTGCTAGGTGTTGAAGCTGGCTTCCCTAAAGAAAGAATATTATTTACACCCAATTCTGTTTCTTTTGACGAGATCAAAGAAGCAGTTAGTTTAGGTGTTGTTATCAATATAGATAATATTGCTGTTTTAGAACATTTCGGAGATGTCTACGGCAATACAGTCCCTTGTGCTATTCGTATTAATCCACACATTACAGCGGGCGGAAATGCTAAAATTCAAGTAGGACATATCGGTTCTAAGTTTGGAGTATCTATCTTCCAAATGTCACATGTAAAGAAAGTTGTTGAAAGTCACAATATCAATGTTGTTGGTTTACATATGCATTCAGGTTCTGACATTCTAGATTCTGAAGTATTCTTAATGGCAGCCAATGTGATGTTTGACTGTGCTAAAGATTTCCCGAATCTTCAATTTATTGATATGGGTTCAGGGTTTAAAGTAGCCTACAAAGAAGATGATATTGTAACCAACATTCCTGAGTTAGGGAAAAAAATGTCTGCAGCATTCAAAGAATTCTGTAAAAACTACGGACGTGATTTAGAGCTTTGGTTTGAGCCTGGTAAATACTTGGTTTCAGAATCAGGACATTTATTAACTAAAGTAAATGTTTTAAAGCACTCACCTGCTGCTGTATTCGCAGGAGTTGATTCAGGATTAAATCACCTTATTCGTCCAATGATGTATGATGCGTACCACCATATCATAAATGTATCAAATCCTTCTGCTCCTAAAAGAGTTTATGATGTTGTTGGTTACATTTGTGAAACAGATACATTTGGATACGATCGTAAAATCAGCGAAATCAAGGTAGGTGATATTCTGTCTATCCAAAATGCTGGTGCTTATTCTTACAGTATGGCTTCTAACTACAATTCACGTTTTAGACCTGCTGAAGTATTAGTATTTAATGGTCAACCTCATTTAATTAGAGAAAGAGAAACACTTCAAGATTTAATTAGAGGACAGGTAGATATATTCTCAGAAGTAGAAATCAAAACTTCTGAAGAGACAACTACTTCTGAAAAATAAAAAAGTAAACATCCCATATAGATTAAGGCTTACTTCGGTAGGCCTTTTTTTTATGACTATATTTAACCAAATTAAGAATTTAGTCAATAGAAAATTCTCGTATTAATCCATGGACAAAGACTTTAAATTGAGACTCAAAAGTCACTGTAAAGAAATAGTGATTCAAAAAATAAAATCTGCAGAAGAAGCAATGAATTCTGCTCAAAACTCTGCCAATGCCGAAACCCGAAGTACAGCTGGGGATAAGCATGATACAGCAAGAGCTATGGCTCATTTAGAAAAAGAAAAAATGGGTGAGCAACTTTCTCAAAACCTTCAGTTGTTAAGAGTCATGGAAGAACTCAAAGAATCTGAACTCACAAGTGTAGGACCAGGAAGTTTAGTTGTTACGAATGTTGGTTTATATTACTTATCTGTTAGTCTTGGTCAGGTTAAATTTGAAAATCAAGTAGTATTTGTTCTTTCTGCCCAATCTCCCATAGGTCGTTTATTTGTGGGTAAAACCAAAGAAGAGGAGATTACTTTTAATGGTAGAAAATTTATCATCAAAGAGGTCTTATAATTAACGTTTATTTTTTTCTTTTTTGAAAATCTGATATTCCATCAGTGATTACATTTATCAAACCGTAATTATTTATATCTTTGCTTGATTTTTTGTGAAGAAACACGAAAAACAAACGAAATAGAGAATTTTATTTTTTAGAATACAACATACAGTATGTCTGAATTTAATCATAATGATTTTGAGCCTAAGTGGCAAAAGTATTGGCAAGACAACAACATTTATAAAGTAGATGTTGATAAAAATAAGCCAAAGTTTTATGCATTGGATATGTTCCCTTACCCTTCTGGAGCTGGTCTTCACGTTGGTCACCCAATGGGATATATCGCATCTGATATCGTATCTCGATTTAAGAGATTAAAAGGATTCAATGTATTACATCCAATGGGATTTGACTCATTTGGTCTTCCTGCAGAACAATATGCGATCGAAACAGGTCAGCATCCTGCAATTACAACAGAGGCAAATATCAGTACTTTTAAAGGTCAGATGAATAAAATCGGTTTCAGCTTTGATTGGAATCGTGAAGTTCAGACTTCTTCGCCAGATTATTACCGTTGGACACAATGGATTTTCCAACAATTATTTAATTCTTGGTACGATAAAGACGCTAATAAGGCAAAAGATATTGCAGAGTTAATTGCTCACTTTGAAGCTAAAGGAACAGAAGGTATTCATGCTGAATGTGACGATAACTCTACTCCTTTCACAGCTGAAGAATGGAAAGCTTATTCAGAAAATGAAAAAGCACAAATCTTACTTCAATATCGTTTGACATTTTTATCTGAAGCAATGGTAAACTGGTGTCCTGCTTTGGGTACTGTTTTAGCCAACGACGAAGTAAAAGATGGTGTTTCTGAAAGAGGTGGACACCCTGTTGAGCGTAAAAAAATGAAACAATGGATGATGCGTATCACAGCTTACGCTGATCGTCTATTGAACAACTTAGAAGGACTAAACTGGTCGGATGCATTAAAAGAAATGCAACGTAACTGGATTGGTAAATCTATTGGTTGTGAAATCGATTTTAAAGTAGTTGATAAAGATATTACATTAACTGCTTTTACAACAAGAGTGGATACCACTTATGGTGTTACTTATGTAGTACTTGCTCCTGAGCATGAATTGATTCCTGAATTAACTACTGCAGAGCAAAAAGAAGCAGTTGATGCTTACGTTGAAACTGCAAAAAATAGATCAGAAAGAGAACGTCAATCAGATGTAAAAACTGTTTCTGGTGTGTTTACTGGTTCATATGTAACCAATCCTTTAACAGGAGAAAAAACTCCTCTTTGGATTGCTGATTATGTATTAGCTGGTTATGGAACAGGTGTAGTAATGGCCGTTCCTTCTTCAGATGATCGTGACTTCCGTTTTGCTAATCACTTCGGTTTACCTATCGTAAGAGTGATTGAAGGAACTGAAGACATGGAAGATCCTACTGAAGTCAAAAAAGGTAAAATGATCAACTCTGGTTTCTTGAATGGCTTAGAGTCAGACGAGGCAATCAAAGTAGCTATCGATAAATTAGTGTCTGCCGGACAAGGTAAGGCAAAAGTAAACTTCCGTATTCGTGACGCTGTATTCTCACGTCAACGTTATTGGGGTGAGCCAGTGCCTGTGTATTTTGACGAAAATGACACTCCTCAATTAGTTCCAGATTCTCAACTTCCTTTGGACTTACCAGAAGTAGAGAAATATTTACCAACTCCTGAAGGAGATCCTCCATTAGGAAATACTAAAGACTGGAAATTTGATGATAAGTTTGGTTACGAATTAACTACAATGCCAGGTTGGGCAGGGTCATCATGGTACTTCTTACGTTATATGGATCCTCAAAATAAAGAGGCTTTCGTATCAAAAGAAGCTGCTGAATATTGGAATCAAGTAGACCTTTATGTTGGTGGTACTGAACACGCTACTGGTCACTTATTATATTCTAGATTCTGGAACATGTTCCTATTTGATATGGGCTTCATCAGTCATGAGGAACCATTCAAAAGAATCGTGAACCAAGGTATGATTCAAGGTCGTTCTAACTTTGTTTACAGAGTAAAAGGAACCAACCAATTTGTATCTCATGGTTTGAAAAAAGACTATGAAGTTCAACCACTTTATGTGGATGTAAATATCGTTGAAAACGATGTTCTTGATACTGATAAGTTCAAAGAATGGCGTCAAGATTATGCCAATGCTGAGTTCATCTTAGAAGATGGCAAATACATCTGTGGTTCTGTTGTAGAAAAGATGTCAAAATCTAAATACAACGTTGTAAATCCAGATGTTGTGATTGAAAAATATGGTGCTGATACACTTCGTTTATACGAAATGTTCTTAGGACCGATTGAGCAATCTAAGCCATGGTCGATGCAAGGTATTGACGGCGTTTGGAAATTCCTTCGTAAGCTTTGGAGATTATTCTACAACGATGCTGGACAGCTAGTTGTTGTAGACGAAAAAGCTACTCCTGCTGATTTAAAGATTCTTCATAAAGCAATCAAAAAAGCAGGTGAAGACATGGAAAGCCTAAGCTTGAACACTACCGTTCCTGCATTTATGGTATGTGTAAACGAATTAGCTGCTGCTAAATGTTATAAGAAAGAAGTATTGGAGAAATTATTAATTATCCTATCTCCTTTTGCTCCTCATATTTCTGAAGAGTTATGGCATGCTGCACTAGGGCAAAAAGATTCAATTATTAATGCTGAATTCCCTGCTTTTGATGCATCATTATTAGTAGAGGCTTCTCATACATATCCTGTTTCTATCAATGGTAAAATGAGAGTAAAATTGGATTTACCAATTGATATTTCTCAAGAAGAAGCTAAAGAAGCAGTGTTTGCTAACGAAATTGTACAAAAATGGGTGGAAGATAAGCCTATTAAAAAGTTCATTTTCGTTCCAAAGAGAATTGTCAATGTAGTAGTTTAATCGCTACCAATTATATTGAAAACGGATGCATGTCAATGTATCCGTTTTTTTATGCCTTTTCTCTTAAAGGTATATCCAATTTAAATTGAATTAAATCTCTCTTTATCTCATGAAGCTCAATCATGGATTAATTATAAAAGTTGGCATAATAATTCTATGATTAGTATAGACTATAAACTTTAATATAACTTCTCTGAAGCAATGAAATACTACTATATTCTTTTTCTGACTACCCTTATTTTTAGTTGCTCAAGCAAAGAAAATATTATCACTTATGAAAATGCTATTAGTGATGATCTTAAATTAGTAATTAATAGTACCCTTTCTCACTCAGAAATTGAGATACCTACTACAAGAGAAGGCAATAGTTTAATTTATGATTTACCAAAAGATGCCTTCGTTACATTAAAAGATGGAGACATTGAAATCGAATTTTTTGCTCAACCTAAAGGAGAGATTATCATCAATAGAACCGAAGATAATTTATTTCAGTTTGAAGGACATTTAGCGAAATACAATCAATCTCTTTTTGATATGCAATCTGCTTTTGACCATTTTATTGAAAATAATCCTTTTAAAGAAATACCAAAAGACGCTATTGATAGTATTTCTATTGATTTACAAAAGCAATTATTAGGGTATGTAGGTAGTGATTTATCGCCTCATCAGAAAAAAACATTAGAGAGCATTATTACAATAGATCTTGCTTTTCTAAATATAAAACACGCCATTCAAGTTGGGTATGCAAGAGATGAAAGCTTTATTCTAAAAGATCAGTTCGCTATCGAAAACTTTGATTTAGATATTACTGAGGAACTTTATAGAGAAAACTTTAATTACCTATCTTATTATATCCCTGCTTATCTTAATGTGATTTATTTAAATGATGATATTTTCCAATTATCAGGAGAATACTATTTTGCGTTAAGAACTACAGAAATAGAAAAGTTAGATATTGATATAAGAATCAAACGTAAATTATTGGCTTCAAATATTAGTGAAGCCATTACAAACCAAGGCTTAACTGATAACAATGAAGCATCTCTGTATCAATATTTACACGATTACTCCAACTTTTCTCATAAGCACGAATTAGTTGATCTTCTTAAAAATAATTCTGGGATGAAAGACGGTAGTGTAGCTCCTTCTATTCATGCTTTTAATGCCGAAGGAGAGATTTTTGATCTTAAAAAACATCAAGGGAAATTAGTTTACATTGATGTATGGGCAACTTGGAATGAGAACTCTGATAAACAACAAAAACAGATTAAAAAGCTACGATCAAAATATAAAGACCAAAATATAGATTTCGTCTCTTTATCAGTAGATCGTGATCAACAAGATTGGAAAGAGTATATTGATTATTCAAAACAAGATGATGTCAATAATATTTGGACATCACAGGTAGATCAATTCTATTCTAATTATAAAGTATACACACTTCCAAGATATATTTTAATTGATCAAAATGGGAAACTAATTAATAGTTTTGCTCCTTCTCCAGACACAAAAGAATTTGAAGAATTGATTGCCGAAGTATTTTAAATTCGACATCAATTACTAAAATTTTAAAAAAGGATGCAAAAACATGCATCCTTTTTCTTTTTACCCCCTCATTAATAAGTAATAACAATCATAAACACTCAAAAACACGAAATAATTGTAATTTAATGTCATTAATTAAACAATCAATTATCAAGGTGAAAATGAAAAAGTTATTACTCGTTATTTCGAGTTTATTATTGATTTTTGGATGTACTCCATCTTCTAAGATTGATCAACAATATCAACAAGCATTAAACAATGCCTTAGCTAAAGCAGGATCTAATAGCAACGAATTACAAAAAGCAATTGATGCAATGCCTCAAGAACAAGTCAATGCGATGGCCTTTTTGATTGCATATATGCCAGAGAGAGATCTAAAAACATTATCTTCAGAATACCTTATCAATAATGTAAATCTAGCATACAAAGCAAGAAACGAATTTAAATGGGCTGCAGAAGTTCCTGATTCTGTATTCTATAATGATGTGATACCTTATGCTTTAATGAATGAAAGAAGAGATGATTGGAGACAAGATTTCTACAATCGTTTTGCCCCTATCGTTAAAGATTGTAAAACAATGGAAGAAGCAATTACAGTAATCAATGATACAATTATTGATGTTGTAAATGTGAAGTATTCGACGGAACGTGAAAAGCCAGATCAATCTCCATATGAATCAATTGATCAAGGATTAGCCTCTTGTTCTGGACTATCTGTATTATTAGCAGATGCATTCAGAAGTGTAGGTATCCCTACTAGATTAGCGGGAACACCCAACTGGACGACAAAGGAAGGTAATCATAACTGGAACGAAGTATGGCTGAATGGTCAATGGTACTTTACTGAATACTACCCTTCAGGATTAGACAAATCATGGTTCTTAGCAGATGCTGGTGTTGCAGATACAAAGGAAGCTAAAAATTGGATTTATGCTTCATCTTGGAAACCTGCAGAATATGCATTCCCTCTTGTTTGGGATTATGATATCAAATATGTTCACGCACACAATGTAACTGAAAGATATATTGATTTATGGAACAAAGAACAAGCAAACAATAAAGGTCAAGAAGGTAAAGTGGCTGTTCGTATAAAAATGTTCAAAAACAAAGCTTGTACGTTAATTAGTAACAATCGTGTAGAATCTGATGTTACTATATCAGCAGATAGAAAAATAATAGACAGCGGTAAAACTGCTGGTCCTTTAAAAGATATGAATGACATTCTTCAATTTTACTTAGAAAAAGGAAAAAGCTATCAGCTTACCTATTTCGATAGTAAAGGAGATCCAATCACAAAAACATTGGATTTAGGAGAAGAACCTATTGATCTTACACTTTATAAAGAAATTTAATCTTAAGAAAAGTACTTGATACATCAAGTACTTTTTTTTTTGTTCCAGAGTTAATGTCGATAAAAATAATTTTATGACACTTAAGTTTTTCTTAATTTCGAGGTTATGAAAAATGATCAGGCAGTTGAAAAAACTTTTGGACACAAATTAAGAGTAAGAGTTTGTGGTGTTCTAGTACAAGATGATAAAATCTTGATGGCTGTACACAAAGGAATTGGTCCAAATGGTATATTTTGGGCACCTCCAGGAGGTGGTCTCGAATATGGTGAGACTGTAGATGATGCTCTTAAAAGAGAATTTCTAGAAGAAACAGGTTTGAAGGTTGAATTAAAAAAGCACCTTTTCACTCATGAGTTTCATGATTTACCCCTACATGGCATCGAATTGTTTTTTCTCGTAGAAGCAGTTGGAGGCTCATTAAAATTAGGTTACGACCCTGAAATGGAAGAACAAATACTTGAAAAAATGGTATTTGTAGACTTTGATACTTTAGCAGAAAAACCTGTAGAAGAGAAACATCATTTATTCAGACATTGTAAATCGTTAAAAGAACTCATCAATATGCAAGGTTTTTACAGCAATTTAAGAGAAAATTTGTAAACTTGTAAGATAGAATAAATAGGGAACAATTCCTGTTCAATTTCTAAAGATAAAATGGCAAAAGTAAGTATTTTACATGGTCAATTACTAGATATCACTATCAGTAGATTGAGTCAGCAACTTATTGAAAATCATGGTGATTTTTCCAACACTGTAATTATTGGGTTGCAACAAGGTGGAATTATTCTTTCAGAAAGAATAAAACAGAAAATCAAAACAATGGAAAATATTGATGTCCCATGTGGTCAGTTAGATATTACCTTCCATAGAGATGATTTCCGTAGAAGAGAAAATATTCTTACTCCAAGTAAGACTGAAATCCCTTTTTTAATAGAAAATATGAAAGTGATTTTAGTAGATGATGTAATTTTTACTGGAAGATCTATTCGATCGGCTTTAGACGCAATGATGGCTTTTGGCCGACCTAGTAAAGTCGAACTTTTATGCCTCATTGATCGAAAATATAGTAGAGATTTACCTATTGAACCTTCTTATGTTGGAAAGGTAGTCAACTCTATTCAATCACAATATATCACTGCAGAGTGGAAAGAAGATGGTCATGAAGATGATAATTTATGGCTTATCAATCAATAGATATTAACGGCTTTCAATAGATTGCCGTTTTTTTTAGATTCAGACTGAAGAAAGAAAAAATATAGATAATGTTAAGTACGAAGCACCTACTGGGAATTAAAGACCTCACTAGAGAAGATTTGGAATTAATTTTCTCAACAGCTGATCAATTTAAAGAGGTTATCAATAGACCTATCAAAAAAGTACCCTCATTAAGAGATATCACCATTGCCAATATTTTCTTCGAAAACTCTACAAGAACAAAACTTTCATTTGAGTTAGCAGAAAAAAGACTTTCGGCAGATGTAATCAATTTTTCATCAAGTGGTAGTTCGGTAAAAAAAGGAGAAACACTATTAGATACCGTCAACAATATTCTATCTATGAAAGTAGATATTATTGTTATGAGACATTCTAGCCCTGGTGCTTCTCATTTCTTGGCCAATCATATCGACGCTACTATCTTAAATGCTGGTGATGGTACTCACGAACATCCTACTCAAGCTATCTTAGACACCTATTCCATTAGAGAAAGATTAGGTACAGTTGAAGGTAAAAAAGTAGTGATAGTTGGAGACATTCTTCATTCTAGAGTAGCATTATCTAACATCTTTGCCCTTCAAAAACTAGGTGCTGAAGTAATGGTTTGTGGTCCTCATACATTAATCCCTAAATATATAGATCAATTAGGTGTTAGAGTAGAGCATGATTTAAGAAAGGCATTAGAATGGTGTGATGTAGCCAATATGCTAAGGATTCAGATGGAAAGACAATTAGTTAAAAATTTCCCATCGGTAAGAGAATATTCTCAACACTTTGGTTTAAACAAAGAGTTACTAGAATCTTTAGATAAAGAGATTGTTGTAATGCACCCCGGTCCTATCAACAGAGGTGTTGAAATCACTTCTGATGTGGCTGATTGTGAAAATGCAATTATACTTGATCAGGTAGAAAATGGTGTAGCTACAAGAATGGCAGCACTTTATTTATTGGCAGGTAAACAAAACTAGTCATCATAAATCGACTATAAAAAATAGTAAAAGGACATCTTAGGGTGTCCTTTTATCATTTCACACATAAATTTATGCTTTTCGTAAATAACACTTTTAAAAAATTGAATTTATACTTAATTTGATTTTATAAATAACTTATTATGTATCACTACTTTAACCCATTGCCCCTGCTTTAGATCTATTCATTATTATAAAAGTATCTATGTTGATCAGTATTTACCCCAATTTTCTTTACCTCTGACAACATAATAATCATCTCATAATGCCATACCCGAGTTCCAAAATAAAATATTATTGTGGTATTTTGGATGCTAATGAATCAAATCAAAAAAGTTTGATGGATTGTATCAAGAGAGTTCCCTTTCTTGAGTTAAAAGAAGTGCATGCTTCTCCTTTAGAGGCAGATGCTTCAAGCCATTTTCATTTACTTGATGTGATTTTCATTAATGCCCATTTACCCTATATAAAAGGATTAGATTGGATTGCATCTAAATCTACATGTCCTGCATTTATTTTATTATCTGACGATATAAAAGATGCAGCTCCTGCATTTGATAATGATGCCCTAGATTTTTTATCTTCTATGGAATTCAACCGTTTTTACAAAGCGGCTCTAAAAATCAAAAAAGTAAAAAGTCAATCCAATAACGCTCTCCAAGCTGAAAGCATTTTTATAAAATCAGATAATCGTATTAATAAAGTTTTCTTTGATGATATTTTATATGTTGAAGCGCAAAATAATTATATCAACATTATCACAAAGAAGAAGAAATACACCTCTCTGATGAAATTAAAAGATGCTGAAAAGGTTCTTCCTAAAGATCTTTTTATACGGATTCAGAAATCATTTATCGTCAATATCAATTGTGTTCAAGCTATTGAGGGAAATGCTGTTGTTATCAACGATTCCTTATTCAATATAAGTAGACCACTTAAAAAGCAAGTTATTGCATCAATTACCCAAGGAAGCCTGGTATAAAACATAATTAACTATTAATAATTTATGAGAACTATTGTAAAACGAGTAGGATTACTCCTCTTGTCTCTATGCCTTTATTCCTGTGATTTATTTTTGGATGAACCTCCTCCTGGTTTTTATCAAGGACCCATTCAAAACCAGAAAGGTCAAGTGTCTAATAATGTCAATACCAATCAATCCAACAGTAATAAATATATTATTTTACTTCAACCTGATGAAGGTAAGTGTGATAACACAAATATATTTCAATTAAGGGTGATAGATGTTTATCAAGTAACTAAAGTAAATGTGCCTATCACTACTACAGGCAAAGAAGTTACTTATCAAATGCTTGAAGATTTTCCGAATGGGATTTATCAATTTAATTGTACCATCAAGAAACAGATAAAATCATTAGTTCTCAAAAACTGATTGTATCGGGTGATAACAATCAAGTTGTTCATCTAACATTACGATATGATAGTTGTATTACTAGTAGCAAAGTATAATTACATCCTATTTCTTTTTACCCTTTGAATCAAGCACTTCACCAAATTTTTAAGATATAAATCTTTAAGATTATTGAATTTTATGAAGTGTATTAAAACGAATATTTACTCTATAAAAATCTTTTTTATGAATACTCAATTAAAACTATTAGCTGGTCTTTTATTATCAATGACTATTTTCTCTTGTGCATCTGACGATGCAGGTAACGGTGGTATTTCTCCAATTAGCCTAAATGTCAATGATGATAATCAAGTGCAACCTGCAGATCAAAGTACTCCAAATGCTAACTTAGATGTTTCTATTAAGTTAGAAGATAGTGATTGTTCTCCTTCAGAGGAAATTGTAGTTTCTTTAATAGATGCAAAAACTGATGCTATTATTGAAACTAAAACTGTTACTCTTAACTATGTAGAATATGAGTACAGAACTTACTTAAATTCTGAAAGTGGTACTTTTAAATTACAAATCAAAAACAGTGATACTCAAAGTATTATTAAGAGCACTTCATTCTATTTCGAAAAGGATGCAGAAATAGACAATGAAGTAGTTTATGTATCTTCTTGTAGTGCACAATAATTACTTCGAGGAGGTAAATTATACTCTTTAATATAAACCTCTTTTATACTCCTATATAAAAAGACTTTGGTGTAAACATGAAATAAAGCCTATTTAAATAAGCGAAAAGTTTACACCAACGTTTTTAATACTTGTTATTTTAAAGCTTTTTTTAGCTACCTAATTTCTTTCTTTTCTTAACCCAATATGACTTATGAAAACTATTAACCTCATTTTATCTACCCTATTATTATCTTCTTTATTTTTTTCTTGTGCGAGTGATAACAATGATCAAGGTGGAATCACCCCTATCAATTTATCCGGTCAAAGTAATGTATCTCTTAATGATGATGAAGAAAAAGGTATTCTTTCATTACACATTAATTCAAACAATGATCTTGGATCATGTACTCCAGTGGAAACACTACAAGTCAAAATATATGATAGCGACAACAATTTAATTCAAGAAGGTACTGTAGGAAGAATTGCCTCCCACACTTTATATTATAACTTTAAAATAACTAAAGATTTAAGCGTAGGCGATTATAATGCAATCTACAGTTCTAATAATTTAAGTAGTAACCTATCATTTTTATTCATTGTGACTGATGATGATTTACAAGATCAATATCAGAAAACTCTATATACAGATGCATGTAATTTAAATTCTTCATTAGATAGATTTGAATAAAATCATTTATCTTAGTTTTTAAGATTTTAAACTTTTCTACTAAGAAAATTGCACAGAAGAAAGAAAATTAATAAACATGAACTTAAAAAAAACGCATTTAACTTCAATTTTCATTTATACATTAGTTTTCTTTCTTCTGTATTTATATAACGATTACTTTATACAACAAGGGCAATGGTTAGGTTTATACCATTTCATGTTAATAGATTTTCTAAAAGCAATTACCTTATGTATTGGTTCTGTCGTAATTGTTCACTTTTGTATAAAATTGATAGAGCATAAGAATTATTCTCTTGCTTTATTATTAGTAATTGGTGGTTACATCACTTTAGTGTTTCTGTATAATCAAATCTTATGGGAATTAAAGTGGAATTATTATATACCATCCTATAATCGTGTTGTCATCACTGCCGATGATTTCATTATAGTTTTCTTCCCCTTTGGTGTAGGTGCCGGAATAGAAATTGTTTTTGAACATTTAAAACAACTAAGGAATAAACAACAACTTATTCTCGAAAAAACGAAAGCTGAACTAAATTTTTTAAAAGGACAAATCAGCCCTCACTTCCTTTTCAATACTATAAATTCTATTTTTTGGTTAATCGTCAAAGATCCACAAAAAGCACAAGAACTATTAATGACGTTAAGCGATATGCTTCGTTATCAATTATATGAATGCGAGCAAAATTTTGTCCCAATCCAAAAAGAGGTAGATTACCTAAATCATCTATTCAAAATTCAACAATTTAGAAGACGAGAAGATGTAATTATTGAAAAGGTAATAGAAATAGAAGATAAAAATTTTCAAATCCCACCCCTATTGTTTCTTCCCCTCATTGAAAATTCAATGAAATATGTTTCCCAAAATAAAAAAGAAGACAATTTTATTCGACTATATTTGCAACAAAAAGATAATTCATGTGTCTTTGAAATAAGAAACTCAGTAGATGAAAGTTCTATTTCACTAAAAGAAGACAAAAAATATAGTGGAATTGGATTATCTAATATCAAAAAGCGACTTCATTTACTTTACGGTGATGCCCAAGAATTTAATACTCTTCAACTGAATAATGTCTATTATGCCAACATCAAATTCTAAACTCAAATGCCTTGTTATTGATGACGAAGAATTAGCAAGAGAAGGTTTAGCTAGTTATGTAGAACAAATTCCATTTCTAGAATTAACCGCTACTGCTTCTTCTGCCATGGAAGCCCAAGAAATTATAGATTCAACTTCTATAGATATCTGCTTTTGTGACATCAATATGCCTTACCTTTCCGGAATCGATTGGGTCAAATCAATTAAAAATCCACCCATCATGATTCTAACCACTGCCTACACTGAGTATGCTTTGGAAGGGTATGAAATCAATGTATTAGATTATTTATTAAAACCCATTTCTTTTGATAGATTCTACAAAAGCTGTTTAAAAGCAAAAGAACAATATCTAAAAGAAAATACGGATCATGTCGAGTTTATTTTTATTAAAGTAGATCAACAAATAAAAAAAATATGGTTTAATGAGATTAAGATCATAGAAGCTCAAAATAACTATATCAATATTGTAACGACCAATCATAAATACCTTACCCATCTAACTTTAAAAGAGTTACAAAGTCATTTACCAAATAACTTTATTAAAGTACAAAAATCATTTATTATCAATAAAGACGCTGTAGATGCTATTGAAGGGAACTGTATATTAATCGATAAACATTTAATATCTATAAGCCGCAGTAATAAAACTGAAATAATAAATGAGTTGACTCAAGGTAATATGGTCATCAAAGGATTAAAAATATGAGATACTGTATTGTATTGATATCATTTTTCTTTTTCTCATGCGAAGAATCACATTATAACTTAATGTTTTCTACAGGAGATGACTTAATTGGTTTTGAGCTCACTGAAGATAGTATTTCTTTTGTGTTTGATGAGGATAAAATCATCAATTTTATTGATTTGGAAGGAACTAATTTCTTTGAAACTCCACAGGCTCCTCATTTTCAAGAAACAAAAAAATATTTCATAAAAAAAGAGAGTTTAACTATTGAAAAGGTTCAAGTAATTGGCACTTTCAGTCAATATAAAAAAGATGATAAATATACTTTAGTCAAAAAAAACAATCACTGGGAGATTACATTCCATAAGGAAGATATTGTTCCGTTTGGCGGAGAATTTCTATTTGTGATCAATGATCGATATGCTGCTACTCCTACCTTTAATGAATCAAAAAACTTTCACATGGAGCCTTTTCGTGAAAATGAGCTTCTGAGATCATATATAATATGGTGTTTGTATATTATTGATACAGAATACGAAGTGGGTTATAAAATTAAAGGCGATTCTATATTTTTCGTATTTGATCCAACCATTTATTCCACAATTAATGACAACCAAGGCATTAAAGCACTCTATGATCCTGATGTTATTCGTAAAGTAGAAGTAGCAGGAAGCTTTAATGAATGGACGGAATATTACACTATGGAAAGACAGGGTAATATTTTTGTCAAAGGTTTTAAAATTGATGAAAACATCAATAATTGGGGTGAATTTAAATTTATTGTCGATGATTATTGGGTGAACCCACCGTTTTATGCTTACAATAAATTAGGTCATTATACTGGTTTGAGACACTATAACTTTACCTATAAAATTCCTGGAAAAAGAAATATTAAAGGTTATCGAATTGAAGGTGATGAAGTAGTATTCTTTGTAGAAATTAAATCAAAAGATTTATATACTTATTGGGAAAGAACAACTGCAGATAAATTTACTTTTAAAAATATGTTCCTTTATGCTTCTTTTCTTCCTCAAGAACATCAAAGAATAAAAATGGAAAGAATAAGCGAAAACTATTATGAAAAGAGATTTAATATTAGTGATATTCCAAAAAATAAAAGTTATCAATTTAATTTTTATGGTAATGGGATGATATTTTTAACCCCTCCTTATTCTACTACTAACTTAGCTCATACTGATATTTGGGATAATCAACAATGGTTAAATTTTGAAATTACTTTATAAAAAAACACCTTCAATAAAATATCGAAGGTGTCCAATTTATCAATTTAATCAACTAGTTTTGTTGCCTTTAATTTCCTGTAAAGCAATATCAACATTACAACAAATGATATTAAAGCTATAATCAGCATATTTTGAACGTCGAGTATCACATCTGAATAATTGGCATCGAAGTGTAATACTTTACGTAAAGCATGTAGAAAATGAGTCAAAGGAATTAAGTTGGAAATATTCTGAATCCACTCCGGCATTGCATTTAATGGCCAAGTAAATCCAGAAAGTATAAAACTAGGTGTTGATATTACCATCAGTACCTCAGTAGCTTTTAATTGAGATGGAAGTAACCAGCTAATTAAAACTCCTAAACAAGTAAGTGATAGTATAAAAACACTAGTAATAGCCAATAAAACCCCATAATTCGATGGCATAGGTAATTTAAATAATGGGAACAGTGTTAACTGTAAACCAATCCATAACGTTACACCTATGATCCAATAAGGAATAGCTTTCCCAAAAAATACAGTAAAAGGATTAGTAGTAATAGAAGCTATTTCTCCAAATGTATTTTCTTCATGTTCTTTACTAAATGTTAGTGCCATTGCCAATAGAAACACTTGCTGTAAAACTGCTCCAATTATACCCGGCCATATAAATGTTAGATAATTAGATGTAGCATTAAAATACCTAGTATCATCAACAGAAAATGCTTCCCACTGTTCTTTCGCTGTTTCCAATGGGATTCCTGATTTATGTAACCCTAAAATCTCTATTCCAGCATTTAATGTACCTAAAACAGTTCTAATACCAATATTAGCATAGTTACCTGTAATCATATTGGCTCCATTCACCTCTACTTGAATATGTGGATGACGCTTATAATTAATATCTCCTTCAAACCCTTTGGGGATACGCACTATGGCCTCAAATTTTGGCAAATCATGTTTAACATCCTCCTCTAAATAGCTAATTTGATCTACTTGTAGATAAAAGTTTTCATCTAAAGCATCAATTACTTTATGACTCAAAGGGCTATTATCTTGATCTATTACTGCAATACTCAGTTGTTTTACAGATGCCTGTTGATAAGTGAACCCTACTAAAAGCCCAAAGAAAATTGGAGCCCCAAAAAATACCGCAACAAGTACATCATTTGAAAAGAATAACTTTAACTCTCTTTTTACAAGCTTGAAAAATGATTTAAATTCTTTCATGATCTATTTTTTAGGCATTACTAAAGTAATATTGGTCAACAACTTTTCAGCTTGCTTCATATTATCAGGACGAATCTTTAATACATATAAAGATTGATCAATTTCGTAATTAGGATTCATCGACTTTCTAGTCGCATAAGACATCTCTTCTTTTATACTAACCACCTTTCCTTTTAATTGAATAGATGTATCAAATGCTAATTGCACCGTCACTTTTTCATTTAAATGATACTTTAAAACTTCTTCTTCAGATAAAGCGAATCTTAAAAAGGTTGTATTTTCAGCATATCCTGTAAAAATAGAATATCCCGGTAAAGCTAACTCCCCTTGTTGAAGAGAAATTGATTCAACTCTCATCGCTTTTGGAGCAATAATATATCTTTCCCCTAAAGCTATATTCACCTCTTTCAAAGCACCTTTAGCTCTTTCTAGTTGTCCTAATGCCATTCTTTGTTTTTCATTACGAACACCTGAAATCACTTCTCTTTTTTTAGCAGAAGTTCCTTCATATTTTGCTTGAGCCATTAAATATTTTGTGCGAACCTCATCATATTTTTGAGAAGAAATTAAAGAATCCTTATACATCTCCTCAATACGATTAAAGCTTTTTTGGGCAAATTTATATTGTTCTTCTGCTGCATTATATGCCGCATCAACTTGTTCCAATTGTTCTTTTGTGGCTCCGTTAAAGGCCATTTCATATTGTGCTTTTGCTGCTTTCACAGCTCCTAATGCTTGATCTAGCTTCGCCTCAGCTTCTGGTAAATCGATAATACAAAGAGTATCTCCCTCCTTTACTTGTTGGCCTTCTTCTACTTTCATTTCAAGTACTCGACCAGGAACTTTAGAAGCCACATATACCACTTCTCTTTTTAATTTCCCTTTGTATAGATTGTCTTGTTTTGGTGCTTCTGAACAACCAAAAGCTATCATTATTAAAGACCCAATTAATATTATATTTTTCATAATGTTTTTTCTAGTTTTTGATGTGTTCTAAATTCAACGCTCCCATGGCATCTAGTAAGGCAATAGCTGTATGTCTTTGATGTGCTATAGACTGAATGTATTCTAATTGTGTTTTTTCATAATCAGAAATTTCCAAAAGAATATCATTCACATCGGCCAATCCATTTTTTAGTTCTTCTGATCTAATTTTTAAGCCTGTTTGAGCGCCATCTAATTTTTGATAAGCTACATCCACCATCTGAGTAGCTACTCTCCATTCCATTTTTTTCTTTTCAAAATCGAGAACTACCATCTCATTAGCATATTGTTTTTTCTCTCTCATAGAAGCTACATTTAACGCTGATTTTTGTACTTCTCGTTTTCTTTGTAAACCATCAAAAATCTCCCATTTCATTCCAACCCCAACAAAAGGTACAGGATCAACAGAAGTTAAATTAGAACCACCTTGCATTACATGTGCAAAAGCCTTGGCTTGAGGTAAAGCTGTAAATTGTTCTGCTTTATGTTTTCTTTCTAAAGCCTCTATTGAATGATCTAAGGCTTTAATTTCTGCTCTATTTCCTAGATTAATTTCGTTTTCATCGACAAACCAAATGTCTAAAGAAGGAGATATGCTACTTATGTCTTCCTTTGGAAGTCCTGTCATTTGTTCTAATTTTTGAAGGACTAAATCTTTAGATGCAACAAGTTCGATTCTTTTAGCAGTGATATCTTTTTCGGCAATTCGAATTTTATTTAAATCATAATCAGTAGCCAATCCTACCTCCTTGGCTTTATTTGCAAAGAGAGTCTGCTTGTCCAACCTCTTTTGAGATTCTTCCAATACCTTCATCGATTGATTGATCACAGCTAGCTTATCATAATAATCCATTACCTCTATTATGATTTCGTGCTCATCTTTTTCCATCATTGCCCTTTGTGCTTCTGCTTTTGCTTCAGCAGCTTTAGCATAATTTGGTGCCTGTAATCCAGAGAAAATCACCATTTCCACGTAAGCATCATAAAACCATAAATGATTATCTCTTAAAGAAAGAGAAACTTCATTAGGCATTTGATTTACTAAACCATTTAAATTGCTAAATACCCCATCTACTATTGGCTCCATAATACCAATTGCAGAAGGAGGAAGACCAGAACTTCCTATTCCGTTGACAATACCTTGTTTAGCATTTGTTAGAGAGTTTAATCCATTAGATTTTAAGTCAGTAATATCTCTGTTGATAGTTAGATCATTTAGTAAATAAGCATATCCACCTTTTACCCCTACTTTAGGAATATAGGTGTACATTGCTCGCTGTTTATCGTATTCTGTAGATTTAATCTCATTCCTTTTGATCTTTAAAAGGTGAGAATAATTGATTGCTTTTTCTGCCATATCCCTTCTACTTATTTCTTGTCCAAAAAGAGAAGGCTTACAACCAATTAATAAAACCAATGAATAGAATACTATAGCTTTAATTTTCATTTTGTATTCTTTTTTAAACTAAATTGATAGATTTTATATTAATGAATGATCATTCATTCACAAATGTATTCCAAACTATTTTACATGTCAAGTATTAAAATGTAAATAGTTTCTAATGAAGGGTTTTTATTTAATTCATTGTTTTTTTGTAATGTTGTATGATTATATAAACACAAAAACATAAATATGCCTTTTATCACTAATGATGCGACTGTTTTTGGCCTTTTGATGGCCGTTTTAGCTTTCGTATTTTATACATCTTCACTTAAAAGTGGACTTTGGGTTAAGTTTTATAAAATCTTCCCTCCCCTTTTAATGTGTTATCTCCTACCTTCCATTTTAAGTACATTAAACATAATATCCCCTGAGCATTCCAATTTATACCAAATGGCAAAGAATTATCTTCTTCCTGCCAGTTTAATATTGATGACTATTAGTGTTGATTTAAAAGGTATAATTAATCTTGGTACCAAAAGTATAATAATGTTTCTATCAGGTACTGTAGGTATTATTATCGGTGGGCCACTAGCTATTTTAATTGTTTCCGCTATTTCACCTGAAACATTTAACGGTGTTGGATTTCAAGAAGCTTGGAGAGGTCTTGCTACACTTGCGGGAAGTTGGATTGGAGGAGGAGCCAACCAAGCTGCCATGTTAGAAATCTATAAATATGATCAATCTCTATATTCAGGTATTGTGGCAGTAGATATTATTGTTGCCAATATTTGGATGGCTATTTTATTGATGGGTATCGGTAAAACTGATAAAATAGATAAATGGTTAAAAGCGGATTCTTCTGCTATTGAAGACTTGAAAATTAAAGTACAAGAATATCAGAATAAAATTAGTAAAAACCCTACTTTAACGAATTACATCGTTGTTTTAGGTGTTGCTTTTGGGATTGTTGGGTTGTCTCATTTTAGTGCTGATAACTTAAGTAGTTACATTTCTTCAAATGTTGCAGACCCTTCAACCAGTGTAATGAGTAGTAAATTTTTCTGGCTCGTATTAATAGCAACTACTTTAGGTGTTATACTTAGTTTCACTAAAGCCAAAGAACTTGAAGGATATGGAGCATCAAAATTAGGGAGTGTTTGTATTTACATTTTAGTTGCTACTATAGGAATGAAAATGGATGTTACAAAAACGATGGATAATCCTGGATTACTTGTTGTTGGTTTAGTTTGGATGGCTATTCATGTGTTTATTATGATTGTAACAGCGAAAATCATAAGAGCACCTTTCTTTTTCTTAGCAGTTGGAAGTAAAGCCAATGTTGGCGGTGCTGCATCTGCACCTGTTATCGCTTCTGCTTTTCACCCTTCATTAGCACCTGTTGGTGTATTATTAGCTGTTTTAGGGTATGCTTTAGGAACTTATGGAGCAATGCTCTGTGCCTATTTGATGAGCATTGCATCATAAGTTATATATACAACTATATAAAAAAAGAGAGGTGGTTTTTAATTCATAAAACCACCTCTCTTTATTTATTCCTCTTTATTTTGATTATTAATTTTAGGAGCTCCTATATTACCATCTTCAGAAAGGAGAATGGCAATTTTTCTTGTGCTTTGAAATTCTCCAAAAATAATTATCATTAATACAGTAATTGGGACAGAAAGAATCATCCCTATTACACCCCAGAGAGTGCCCCAGAAAGCTAGAGCAATCAGCACAACAAGACTACTAACATTTAAAGAATTGCCCATTAATTTAGGTTCTACAAAATTACCTATGACTACCTGTATTCCACCCACTGCAAGTAAAACTATCAACCCTACACTCGGTTCTCCAGTCTGAATTATAATAAATAATGATGGAAACAAAGTAGCGATTAAAGATCCAATTGTTGGAATATAGTTTAGTAAAAAGATAATGGCAGCCCAAAAGAAAGGAGCATCAATACCAACAATTAAAAGGACGATATAACTTAAAACTCCAGTAATTACACTAACAAAGGTTTTTAAAGTAAGATAACTACTAACCGTTTTGCCTACTCTTTCTAACATTAAAACAACATTATTTTGATCGTTGATGTTAGGATACATTGCTTTTATTTTATTACCAAACCCGCTTTCTTCCAATAATAGAAAAACAATATATAATATTATCGTAAATGCATTTCCAAACAAATCGGTTACCGAACTTAATACTGTTCTTAATAAATTAGTGAAGTTAGTGTCACCAACCATCTTATTAAGAGAATGTGTTACATTAATATCAAATAACTTATTAATTTTTTCCTCCATTTTTTGAAGGTTTCCATCATAATGAGTCATACTTTCAGATAAGTTCTGCATACTTAAACTTAATAATTTCACTACTAAAAAAAGTATAGTAAAGATCATTAAGGTGGCAAATAGGTTTTGAAGCCAAACAGGCATTTTGATATTTCTTAATGTAGCTACTTTACCAATCATTGTCCTTACCTCCACTACAATTAGCCAAAAAATAGCAGCAAGTATCAAAGGGACAATAATACTTTTTAAGTATATCAATGATGCAACAATCACTACAATCAATATAGAAATACTAGCTGCCTTATTTATTTTATTCATGAATAGTTTTTATATAAAAAAATAAGATTATTAAATATTTGCGAATACTGTACTAAAATAGAAAAAAATCAAATTAGACGAACGATAATGAACAGTTGATATTTGCAACAATACTTTAATTTACAGTATAATACACTGATAATCATACACTTATGAATTTATGGCATAAATATCGAATAACTGTTAAATGTGTCAAATTAATTTTCTTACTCTCTAAATTATTAAATAATGAAAACTATTTTCTCTCTAGTACTAATAACAATATTCTCTTTTTCTAGCTTTGCTAATGTGGAAGAAGCTCCAACATCAGATAAGATGTCTAAGTTAATCAAAATGGTGAATAAAGCCGATAAAGATGATTGGCAAACTTTAAATAAAGCTGCATCATTTAATATTAATTGGAATGCAGACTTAGAACTCGCTAAACAATGGTTAGATGCTTCAATTCAAATTAATGATAATCCAGAAGCTTACGAGTTAATCGGTGATTACCATTTAAGAAAAGGTGATATGAAAAAAGCATATAATTATTATCATCAAGCTTTACTTAAAGGTGTTTTTACCTTAAATGAAAGTGACTTCGAAAGAATACAAAGAAAAACTTTAGTCTTCGGTCAAGCACTAAATAATGAATCGAAATATTCTAATGATAATATTTAAATCATTTAGCTTAACATAGATTTATATATACAATCAATTGTAATGTGTCAAATTAATTTCTTTCTCCCTAAATATTAAAAATCATGAAAACTATTATCACTATCGCTGTTATCACTCTTTTCTCATTTTCAAGTTTTGCAAATGTTGAAGATGCTCCCACATCAGATAAGATGTCTAAATTAATCAAAATGGTTAATTCTGCTGAAAAAGGGGATTGGTATATACTAAATAAAGCTGCATCATTTAATATTAATTGGAATGCAGACTTAGAACTCGCCAAACAATGGTTGGATGCTTCAATTCAAATTAATGATAATGCTGAGGCATATGAATTGATTGGAGATTATCACCTAAGAAAGGGTGATATGGAAAAGGCTTATGAGTATTACTACAAATCATTAATGAAAGGTATGTTTACCCTTAATAAAAAAGATTTGGATAGAGTACAAAGAAAAAACCTTGTTTTTGGTAGAGCTTTAAAATAAATGAAATATTTTAAAAAGGATTGGTTGAAAAATCAATCCTTATTTTTTTCTTCTTTTCTTTTCACCAGGACAATTACATTCCTCTTTTTGTCGAATACTATATTTAAAAGTCAAACCGTATACTGGTGTAATCAAATTTAAATTTCTTTCTGGTTTTCCAGGCTGAATAACATTTCCATCCTCATCATATTGTGGTAAGGTAGATGGAGCAAAGTAAAACTCTGTATTACGCATAGCAAAGGCTCCCAATCGAATATTATCATTCAACTGATAATAAAAATCGACTCTTAGTCTACTTAAATCTACTAATCGGTCTTCAGAAGTTTCGTCTTGAGTATGAATAAAAAGCTCATAAGAAAATTCGGCTCTAAAATTAGATTGTCCAATCTTAAAATTCTTACCTAATAAAGCCCATATACCAAATCGTCCATATTCAGATCGTTCACCAGGTTTATCTTCCAATTCATGAGGAGTAACATATTCATAGGACAACCTTTTCTGAAAATCTAACTTGCCTCCTATTTGTCCATTATGTTGAAAAAAGGCTCTCCAAAACCAGACATTCCAATTGGGTTCAAAAACGGATCTAATCGAACCTCCTACATACAATTTTGGAGTTAATTTATGAGCATACCCCAACATCACATGGGCTCTGTTCATTTTTAATCCATCTACTATATAGCTATCAAAAGCTGAAGACCTTGTATTTCCTTCAAAAAACAAAGAATCACCATTATTCATTTGATAATCTACATTCCAAAATGTCCAACAAGAGGTGTCAAAATATTTTTTTTCAGTTTCTTGGGCTGAGCATAAATGACCTATGAACAACATAAAAAATATAATTTTTATGTTAAAATGTGAGAAAAAAGACTTCGGTGTGTTCATTATTGTTAAAACAAGAATTATGTTAACAGTTGAATCGTAACTAAGCACTGATTAGGAACGATTCATAAAGTACTAATATAAAATTACAGAATCATTAAGATTTATCAATAAAAACTGCATTAATGGAAAAAACTACACCAACATCTACTATCGGCCCAACTACAGGTAACATGCGTCTTGGAGTAATTGATGCTCTAAGAGGCTTTGCAATATTAGGAATTTTATTTGCGAATATCCTTAGTTGGAGTCTATTTAAGTTTACACCTTTTACTACTTTAGAACAGTTACCTTATCATGAATTTAATGACACATTATATTCACTTTTAAGTTTCTTTATTGATACTAAATTCTATAGTATCTTTTCTATTTTATTTGGAGTAGGTTTTTATATTCAATATGATAGACAAAGAAATAATCAAGACGCATTTTTAAAAGTATATAAAAGAAGATTAGGCTTTCTAATTCTATTTGGCTTTATACATATGCTATTCTGGTCTGGAGACATTCTGATGTTATACGGCATGATGGCTTTTGTATTTATACAATTTAGAAATCTACCTTCAAATAAAATATTAGGTTGGTCGATTGGCTTAATGGCATTTCCATTGGTTATCGATGCTATAGTTATGATGGTCGCTCCAGGATGGATGTCACCAGAAGAATCATTAGCAAAAAAGACTTACTTGGATCAAGACCCTGCCTCTGTGGTAGCTGCTTTTGAGAGTGGTAATCTATTAGTAACATTCAAACAGAATTTACACAATGTAGTATGGAGATGGTTTGATTTCTTACCTTCTGGTAGACCATTTAAAGTATTAGGTTTATTCTTATTTGGTTTCTATTTACAATCAAAAGATTTCTTTACTGTAGTAGGTAGATCTTGGAAAATCTTTTTCGGATTTTTTACTGTAGGTGCAATCAGTCATTTTATAGGTTATCATATTGGTGGATCTATGGCATTATTTGCTGCTACTCCTAGTGATTTAGCTTATAAAGCAATTATGGTATTTGGACAATTATGTTTAGCAATTTCTTATGCTTCTCTATTGTCTATCATCTACTACACAAAATGGGGTGAAACCATCTTTTTCCCATTAACAGCTGTTGGTAAGATGTCATTTACAAATTACCTATCGCATACTTTTATTGGTATTGTTATTTTCTACGGAATAGGATTTGGTCTTGGAGGGCAAATGAACTTAGCTCCAATTTTCACTTTGGCAGTTTTGATCTACGCATTCCAAGTAACTTACAGTTATTTCTGGTTAAAATATTTCAAATTTGGTCCTTTAGAATGGGGTTGGAAATGTTTGACCTACAAGAAAACTTTTCCTTTGAGAAACAGTACTTATGATAAGATCAAAGCTGAAAAATTAAAAAAAGCACAAAACGGTTAGAGATAATCTAAAGTCAGCATAAAAAAAGGAATCAATTTATTTACTATAAGTTGATTCCTTTTTTGATTTTAACACGATATAGTAGATGCCTGAACAGAACAAACCTTCTTTAAAATCACAATTAAATAAAAAAGCCACTCCATAAGATCTACTTTTGGAGTGGCTTTCATTATATAAGAGACTTTCTAGAATGGAAGGTCATCTGTTACATCATCATTTGATGAAGCTATATTTTCTGTTGGTGTTGTAGGTACTGGTGTACTTGTCGGAGCCTGCGATGTTGGTGCAGGTGTAGACGGTGCAGCTCCATATTGTGGTTGTGCTTGCGGTTGGAATGCAGCTGCTTGCTGAATTCTCCACGCCTCTAAGTTAGTGAAATACATTACTTCACCACCTTTATCATAAGGACGACCTTTTAAATCAAAAGTGACAGCTACATCATCTCCTTCGTTAAAACTATCCAATAGATTACAGCGATCTTGAGTTGCTTGAAACTTAATATATTGAGGATATGCGCCATCCTGAATTAAAAGAACAAACTCTCTTTTTTTGAATCTCTCAGAAACTTGCTGAGCATCGAATATCTTTTCTAACTTTCCTACTACGTCGAATGCCATCATTAATTAATTTAAGTGAAGCACGAAGTTAAAAAAATGTTCAAAATTTCCGTAATTTTAGAATAGAATATCACACAATAATTAAAAATATTGGTATTTATTTTAATCTATAACCAATCAACACCTATGACTGATTATTATTCAATTAAAGACTTGCTTACTGATGAACAACAAATGATACAAAATTCCGTGCATCAGTTTGTTCAAAAAGAGATTACTCCAATCATAGAAGAACACGCACAGGCGTGTACATTTCCTTCTCAATTAATTCCAAAATTTGGTGAAATGGGTGTTTTTGGACCTTCTGTTTCTACCAAATACGGAGGTGGCGGATTAGATTACATCACCTATGGATTAATTATGCAAGAAATAGAAAAAGGAGATTCTGGAATGCGATCGGTCGCTTCCGTACAAAGCTCTTTAGTGATGTTTCCTCTTGAACAGTTTGGAAACGAAGCACAAAAAGAAAAATACCTTCCAAAATTAGCCACAGGTGAGCTCTTAGGTTGCTTTGGTTTAACAGAACCTAATCATGGTTCTAATCCGAATGGAATGGAAACTAAATTAATCAAAAAGGGAGATCATTACATTCTTACTGGAAGTAAAATGTGGATTACCAACTCCCCTATAGCAGATATAGCTGTTGTTTGGGCAAAGAATGAAGAAGGACGAATTAAAGGGGTAATTGTTGAAAAAGGAATGAAAGGTTTTTCAGCACCCGAAATTCACAATAAATGGTCATTAAGAGCCAGTGTTACTGGGGAATTAGTATTTGATGATGTAGTTATAACTGAAGATCATATATTGCCCCTTAAAGATGGATTAGGAGTACCATTGATGTGTCTTGATCAAGCTCGTTATGGGATTGCTTGGGGTGCAATTGGAGCAGCAATGGATTGTTATGAAACAGCGGTTAAATATGCATCCGAAAGAAAGCAATTTGATAAGACTTTAGGTAGCTTTCAATTGACTCAAAAAAAATTATCAGAAATGTTAACTGAAATTACTAAGTCACAATTGTTAGCTTTGCGCTTAGGTCAGTTAAAAAATCAAGGAAAAGCCACTACTGCACAAATTTCTATGGCAAAAAGAAATAATGTTGAAATGGCTTTAAATATTGCTAGAACATCAAGACAAATACTTGGTGGAATGGGTATTACGGGTAATTATCCTATTATGAGACACATGATGAATCTTGAATCAGTTGTTACTTATGAAGGAACTCATGATATTCATCTTTTAATTCTTGGTGCTGACATTACTGGAACCCCTGCATTTATTTAAATATGAACAATAAATATTTTGTAATTAATAAGCCCTTTGGTGTACTCCCTCAATTTTCTGATGCGGATGGTAGACCAACCCTTAAATCTCTAGGAAAATTTCCTACTGATGTATATCCTGTCGGTCGATTGGACCTAGATAGTGAAGGTTTATTAATTCTTACGAATGATAAAGGATTAAATCATCAGCTTCTTCATCCAAAATTTGAACACTCTAAAACTTATTTAGTTCAGGTGGATGGTGATATCACTGATGAAGCCATTAAAAAGTTAGAAAAAGGTACCGTAATTTCTGTCAACAAATCAAATTACACTACACTTCCAGCCAAATGTATTAAGGTAAAGAAACCTGAAAATTTAGAAGAGCGTAATCCTCCTGTTCGTTTTAGAAAGAATATTCCAACTTCTTTTATTGAATTAACTATTCATGAAGGAAAAAATAGACAGGTGAGAAAAATGACAGCATCTGTTGGTTTCCCTACCTTACGTTTAATCCGTCTGTCGATAGAGAAATTAAGAATCAGAAAATTAAAATCTGGTGGTGTTATCGAACTCGAGAGAAAGTTTATTTATGAACATCTAAACATTGAGGATAAACCTGTAGTAAAAAAGAAAAAGTTTAGTAACGAGAATCTAACTCCATATCAAAGGAAAAAATCATTTAAATCGGATAAAGCCGGTATAAAAAAAGGATACAAAAAAAGGTAAGTAGTTCATCTACTTACCTTTCTTTTTTAAAACTGAATCTTATCATACCAGCCTCCAAAAGAATAATTTCTAGCATTATCTTGCTGTAGAAACTCATTAGGGAAACCAAGATTAATTTTACTCATCTTATTCAATTCAGTCATCATATCTTCTGTTAGATCAATATCTAAGACACCTAGGTTTTGTTGCACTTGTTCTACTTTTCTAGCACCGATGATAGGGATGACTTTTTGATTATTCTTCATCAGCCATTTTAAAGCGACTTGTGAAGTGGTTGCTCCAATTTCGTTGGCAAACTCTTCTACCCTTCTAGCTATATTTAAATTATGATCAGTAAATTTGACACTATTTTCTGATAGCCTTCCTTGGTCAATCATTCCTTTATTGTACTTACCAGAAAGGATGCCAGCTCCCAGAGGAGCCCACGCTAAAACACTCATATCAAAATGATCTGACATTGGAATCAGCTCACGTTCTACTTCTCTAGCAATTAATGAATATTCGACCTGAATACCAGCAAATTGTTCCCAACCTCTAAGTTTTGCGTACGTATTACCCTGACTAACCACCCATGCAGGTGTATCTGAAATACCAATGTAACAGACTTTCCCTTGAGAAATCAAATCATCCATTCCTCTAAGGATATCTTCAATCTGAGTAGTCCCATCCCACATGTGCAACCAAAGAATGTCCATGTAATCAGTATTCATTCTTTTTAAGGATGCTTCAACAGTGTTCATCATATTCCTTCTCGAATTGCCCGATCCATTGGGATGATCTGCATTTTCTATTAAAGTGTATTTTGACGCCACCACATGATGTTCTCTATTCTTCTGTATAAATTCACCTAAATATTTTTCTGAAGTTCCATTGGTATAGAAATTTGCCGTATCAAAAAAGTTACCTCCTTTTTCTACAAAAGCATCAAATATTTTTTGCGATGTATATTTATCTGTTCCAGTTCCCCAATCTTCACCGAAAGTCATTGTACCCAAACAAAGTTCAGATACTTTAAGGCCTGTTTTACCAAAAAACTTGTATTGCATTATCTAAAGTGATTTTATTTTTTTTGAAACTATTATTCCTAATACTAAATATAAGACATATCGGTGAGGATATTTCTGTACCCAACACAAATAATAACTTTATCAATTATTCAAATCAACTGATAATGAGTCCTTTTAATAAATACCATTAAATAAAATAAAAAAATTATGATCAGTTTTTGATTTAACTAACCATTTAGTTAACTTTACTTAACCAAAAGGTTAATCATATGGAAGCCAAAGAAAAAATCATACAATCTGCAAGAGCCGTTTTTCAAGAAAAAGGTAAAAATGGAGCTAGAATGCAAGAAATTGCTGACCGTGCCGAAGTGAACAAAGCTTTAGTACATTATTACTACAAAAATAAAGAAACTCTATTTCAAGAGGTCTTTAAACAAGTGAGTGTTGAGACCATAGTTCCACTCATAGAAATACTCTCCTCAGAAATGGAACTGGAAGAAAAAATTCAATTTTTCGTGAATAGCTATATAGATCGACTACGTCAAAATCCTGATATGATCGCATTTATGGTAGGTGAGTTACAACGTAATAATTTACCTTTTTTTATTGAGGAAAGGGTCAAAAAACTTATTGATCAATTTTCTAAGCAATTACAAAGTAGCGATAAATATAAAGTGGTTGATCCAGTGCAGGTATTAACCTCAGTTATTGCCGCTTGTGTATTTCCATTTATCGCAAAACCTTTGGTATCTTCTTTGACAGATGTGGCTGGAGAATCATTTGATGAATACCTTGAAAAAAGAAAATTAGAATTACCGAAAATCATTTTAGATGGAATAAAAAAATGAAAGTATACATAAACTTATCTCTGTTCATTTTAACTGTATTGCTTTCTTCTTCCCTATCAGCACAAACTATCATCACTTTTGATCAAGCTGAACAAGAAGCGATAGAAAAACACCCTATCAATCAACAACAGGAAATCTATGAAAAAATGTTGATGACAGAAAAAGAGAGATTAAATAAAGGTCGATTACCTGAATTTTCTATTAAAGGGCAAGTCGGTTATTTTTCTGATGTGATCTCACCTGTTGATCCATTAGTTGGTCAGACACAAATATTTCCGGACATACCGCATACACAATGGAGTACTTATGCTAATGTGGAGTATGCGATTTATGATGGTAGTATCAAAAACAAAAAAGTAACTCAAAAAGAAAATGAGTACGCTTTAAAAGTACAAGAAAACGAAGTAAAGAAATACAGTATTAAAGAAACCGTTTCTTCCATTTATTTTTCTGCTCTTAACTATCAGGAACAAGAAAAACTGCTGGAAGAGGGAGTAATTAAGGAAATTGAAAATCAATTAAAAGAAGTGGAAGCTTTAGAAAAAGAAGGAGCCATTCTTCCTAGTGTTTCCGATCAATTAAGAGTTGAGTATTATAAAGCTCAACAGAAGCTGTATTCAGTGAAAGCACAAAAAAATGGTGCTTTAAAAGCACTTTGTGTCTGGTTAGAAAGAGAAAATGAATGGCAAAATATTGCTCTTGAAAGACCTGTGATAGCTTCTCAAAATGAGGCGATTTTAAGACCTGAACTTCAGATGTTTAGTTTACAAACTAAACAAACGGAATCTAGTACGAATCTTCTTCAAGCCAAAAGACTTCCTAAAATCTATGCTTATGGTATTGGAGGTTATGGCACGCCCAACCCTTATAACTTCTTCGAAATAAATGGAGATTTTTATTATCAAGTGGGACTTCGTTTTGCATGGCAACCTTTTGACTTTGGCAAAAACAAAAAAGAAAGACAAGTCATACAAATTCAAAAAGAAGTAATCAACACCGAAAAGGAAACTTTTGATAAAAATATTGCTTCTCAAATAGCTCAGGTGGAAGGAAATCGAGAACAATTAAAACAGCTGATTATTCAGGATCATGAGATTATTAAAATTCAAGAAAAGAACCTGACAAGAGCAAAAGGTAAATTAGATAATGGAGCTGCTACCTCATCACAATATGTAACGGCCATTAATCAATTGTCTGATGCAAAGCTCAACTTATCTTCTCACGAATTACAATTACTTCATACCAATTATCAATTAGCCATGATTAAAGGTCAACTTTAATATATAAAAACCATGAATAAAATTAATTTAAAATATATCGTCTTACTCTGCATCAGTTCAATCATCTTCTCATGTAACATCAATGAAGAAAAATCTGATGCATATGGTAATTTTGAAGCTGTAGAAGTCATTGTTTCTGCGGAAGGAAATGGTACTCTCACACAATTTGAGATTGAAGAAGGTGACAGATTAAAAGCTGGACAACACATTGGTGTAATTGATACTGTGATGTTAACATTACAAAAAGAAGAAGTGCTAGCAAATATCAGAAGTCTTGGTTCTAAAGTGATGAGTATTCATGAACAAATTGCTGTTTATGAAGAACAACACAAGAAATTATTAAACGATAAAGATCGCTTAGAAAAGCTTTTTAAAGCTGAAGTTGCCACACAACAACAATTAGATGAGATTAACGCAGGCATTGCAATTAATGAAAAACAACTGATTGCCACGAAACGAAAAATCAAAGACAGTAATCGAGCTACATTGTCTCAGTACGAGCCTCTAAGTAAAAAGATTGATGTCATAAATGAACAAATCAGTAAATCTAAGATTACGTCTCCTATTGATGGAATTGTACTGGAAAAATATGCGGAAGCTTCTGAAATTGCTTCTTATGGTAGACCTCTATTCAAAATTGCCAAACTTTCTACCTTAAAAGTGAGAGCGTATGCTTCTGCTAGTCAATTGGAAAATGTAAAAGTGGGTCAGGAAGTTACTATAATGACGGATAACAGTAATGGAGAAATGCACACCACTAAAGGTAAAATTGAATGGATATCTGCTAAATCTGAGTTTACTCCAAAAACTATTCAAACAAAAGAAGAAAGAGTAAATTTGGTCTATGCTTTTAAAGTGAAAGTAGAGAATAAAAACGGTAAATTTAGAATAGGAATGCCAGCTGAAATAAATTTCTAATGTGATGATTAGCATAAGAAATCTATCAAAAAACTATGAGGAAGTACAAGCTTTAAAAAATATTTCCTTGGAGGTAAAACCGAAAGAAATATTTGGTTTGATCGGTCCTGATGGTGCAGGAAAAACAACCCTAATGCGTATCCTCACTTCCCTCCTTTTATTTGATGAAGGAGAAGTCCAAGTGATGGGGAAATCTCCTATATCAGATTATCAATTTATTCGAAATCATATTGGCTATATGCCTGGAAAATTCTCTCTCTATGAAGATTTAACAGTTGAAGAAAACCTTTCTTTCTTTGCCAATATCTTTGGTACAACCATCGAAAAGAGTTATGATCTTATTAAAGATATTTACCAACAGATAGAGCCCTTCAAAAAAAGGAAAGCAGGTGCATTATCTGGGGGAATGAAACAGAAGTTAGCTTTATGTGCTGCCCTGATTCATTATCCGAAAATACTCTTTTTAGATGAGCCTACTACAGGTGTTGATCCTGTGTCAAGAAAAGAATTTTGGCATATTATCCAACAGCTTCATCATCACGATATCACCATTTTTGTCTCCACCCCATATATGGACGAAGCCAATTTATGTGATCGTATCGCTTTAATCGACAAAGGTGAAATTCTCAACGTTGATCTGCCTGAAAATATATCAAAAGCTTTTGACAAGACTTTATATGCTATTCAATGTCATGAAGGGAATTATCAACTGATCAAAAAACTAAGAGAATACACTCATTTTGATAGTGTTTTCCCTTTCGGAGAAGAAGTACATTATACAGATGCTAGAGCAACAGATATTGAAAGTGATATCAAACTGTATCTTGAAGAAAGTGGTTTAACTTCTATTCAAATTAGAAAAACAGCCTCTACTATTGAAGATGTGTTTATCAGTTTGATGAATAAAAATTAAATCTCTGAGTTATGGAAAAGATTATAGAATCAACAGAATTAACCAAAACATTTGGAGATTTTACTGCGGTCAATAAAATCACTTTTGATGTAAAAAAAGGGGAAATATTTGGCTTCTTGGGTGCGAATGGTGCCGGTAAAAGTACAGCAATGAGAATGCTGACTGGTTTACTGTCTCCTACTTCTGGAGCGGCAACAGTTGCTGGGTACGATGTATTCACAGAACAAGAGAAAATCAAGAAAAATATTGGTTACATGTCTCAAAAATTCTCTTTGTATAATGATCTTACTTTAATGGAAAATATCACGTTTTATGGTGGTATTTATGGATTATCAAATACACAAATAAAAGAGAGAGGAGAAAAACTTATAGAACGATTAGACTTAGGGAACATCAAAAAAAAGTTACTCAAAGAAGTTCCTTTAGGATGGAAACAAAAAATTGCTTTTTCTGTTGCAACTCTACATAACCCTAAGGTGGTTTTCTTAGATGAACCTACAGGTGGTGTAGATCCAATTACAAGAAGACAATTTTGGGAAATGATCTATGAAAAAGCAGATCAAGGGATGACTGTATTTGTGACTACCCATTATATGGATGAAGCAGAGTATTGTCATAGAATCTCTATGATGGTTCATGGAGAAATTCATGGGTATGGAACACCCAAAGAATTGAAGAAAGAATTTAACGCTCAGAATATGGATGAAGTATTCATTCACTTAGCTAGGGGCGATCAATACAATTTAAAATAATGTGATGGATCGTTTAAAAGGAATTATAAAAAAGGAGTTTTATCACATTTTTCGTGATAAGAGAACCCTATTGATATTATTTGGGATACCTATCGTACAGATTGTATTATTTGGATTTGCCATTTCAACTGAAATCAAAGAAGTAAAAGTTGCTCTGTTAAATCAATCTAAAGAGGTGTCAAGTCATCAATTGGTCAATAAAATTTTATCTACATCTTACTTTAAAGTTGATGAAATATTAGAGAATGAAGAAGCCATAAATACATCCTTTAAAAAAGGTAGAATTAAAGCGGCAATCGTTATACCACCCCATTTTGAAGAGGATATTTTAAAAAATAAAGAAGCTAAAGTTCAGATCATTTGTGATGCTTCAGATCCAAATACAGGGACTCAAATTGGAGCCTTTTTAGAAGGTCAAATTCAGTCTTTCTTGTACGAGAATGCACAAAAAACATTTGGAAGTAGTCCTCCTATTCAAATCAATACAGAAATTCAGATGAGGTATAATCCTGAATTAAAATCGGCCTATACATTTGTACCCGGTTTAATTACCATAATACTGATGTTGATTTGTACTATGATGACATCAATTGCTATCACAAGAGAAATTGAAACCGGTACTATGGAAGTTTTATTAGCATCACCCATGCACCCTTCAATAATAATTTTAGGTAAAGTGATCCCATATTTAGCGCTCTCATTTAGTATAGCCGTTTTCATTTTATTCCTAGGGAAGTTTGTTTTTGGAGTTCCAATTCTAGCCCATTTCGGATTAATCACTTTCGAAATTCTGTTGTATTGCCTGGTAGTGTTAGCATTAGGTATTTTTATTTCAACGGTTGCAAAAACTCAGCAACTGGCTTTAATGATTTCTTTATTTGCTTTGTTCTTACCTACCATGCTATTATCTGGGTTTATTTTTCCTATACACAACATGCCCTTACCCTTACAAATGGTAACCAAAGTAATTCCTGCCACTTACTTCAATATCATTATTAAGGCATTGATGTTAAAAGGAGCAACAATTTCAGAAATACTTAAAGAGACATTAGTACTAGCAGGAATGTTTGTGGTACTCGTAGGTGTGAGTATCAAAAGATTTAATATTAGACTGGGTTAATTATGAAGAGATTTAAATTTATTCTTCAAAAGGAATTCAAACAGATATTTAGAGACAAAGGAATGCTTCCTATCATTTTTTTGATGCCCATTATGCAATTAATGGTATTGTCTTTTGCAGCAACTTTCGATGTTCATAATATCAATATGGAAATTATTGATAAAGATCAATCCTCGCTTTCACAACAATTGATCTCAAAATATGCTTCATCAAGCTATTTTAATATACTTCAAAACACACCTTATGATGCTGATAATGGCGAAAGTTTACAGACGGGTGAAGCTGTCATTATTTTAGAGATTCCTCAAGATTTTGAGAAAAATATCATTCATCATCAGCCCACACAGCTTTCTGCCAAAGTCGATGCAATAGATGGTATGTCAGCGGGTGTGTCTGTGAATTATGCACAATCTATCATTCGTGATTTCCAAGATAATTACCTTCAAGAAAAAGGTCTTTTATTAAAAAATGGATTGAAAATAAATATATCCAATTTAAACTGGTACAACAACAGCCTAAACTATAAATTTTATATGGTTCCTGGCCTATTAGTCCTTTTGGTAAGTATGATTGGTATTTTCCTCACTTCCATGAACATTGTAAAAGAAAAAGAAATTGGGACGATTGAGCAATTGAATGTAACGCCTATTACAAAAGCAGAATTTATTATTGGAAAGCTCTTTCCATTTTGGTGTATTGGAATGTTTGTATTAAGTCTAGGTTTATCAATTGCTAAACTAGTTTTTGATATTCCAATTCAAGGACCACTTTCTATTGTTTTTGCCTTTGCGATGATCTATTTACTAGTAGTGCTAGGATTAGGATTAATTATTTCTACTCTATCTGATACACAACAGCAATCCATGTTTATAGCATGGTTCTTTATGATTGTATTTGTGCTTTTAAGTGGACTGTTTACCCCTATTGAGAATATGCCTGGTTGGGCTCAAGACCTTACTCTATTAAATCCTGTTCGATACTTTATTGAAATAATGAGAAATGTTCTTTTAAAGGGTGCTTCTTGGGCCGATGTAAAAATGAACTTTTTCATTATTGGAATTTATGGGATTATCATCAATGCATTAGCAGTGTTATTATATAGAAAAACGAATTAGTAATTTGATTTTACAAAACATAATATAGTAAACAAGATAAGCCAATCTATCCTCAAATAGATTGGCTTGTTTTATAGTAATAAGACATCATCTTCTTCAATATTTTAGTTCAAGATAATGCTAGCACTAAAAATCCAGAACAGTTAGGTACTAACGTTTAATGACTAAACATTACCTATTGTTTTCAATTATATTTTCCTTTCAAATATTTTAGAATATCCAATACTGGAATTATAATAATACCCTCTGATTTTAACAATTGTAGAGTTTTCTTGTAATTCTAATGGTATGATAGTAGAACTTTCTAAAAAAACTTTACTTGTTTTTCCGTTTAGATATACAAAAATATAAGGTGAATCACTATCAAAGTCTTGAACAAATTTATTTACTTCTACTAATCCTACATCATCAGTGATCAATGTTATAAAAATACTTTCATAAGTTTCATTTGAATCAAGATTTAATATTAAATGTTGATGTGGAGACTTTTCTATTTTCATATCTAATATACCTTGAGCATATATATCACATGATATGAATACAAGTATAATTTGAGCAAATAAATACTCCCTGCAAAACAACATAATTCTTAAAATTAATTTGATAAGTCATTACCTCAGATTAGTGAGAGACTCTCCCAGATTGAAAAAACATAACATTTCTATCTCTAGTATAGGATGAAGTTGCAAAAGATATTAATAACTATCCTATAGCATTTGGTTATTTTCTGTTATAAAGAATCAAAAATAAGCATTTGTATTTCAAATAGCATAATATTTGAATTTAGAATCGGGCAATTGATAATGAATACACAAGGAATTCTATTCCTTACTAGTGAAAATAAATATATCAATCATCAAAAAATTTAATATCCCTATAAAACCGGGTGCAATCGTTTAGTATTACCTTGAATGTAAATCAAAGGAGAATAAAGTATAATGATGTGTTAGTATTGATTAAAATAAAGGTTTTTATCAATCTTAGTCTGTAAATATTGATATACACAAAAGAGGTTACTAATATTGCATCAAAATTTTTTTAAACTATGACGACAGAATTAATAGAATTATTAAAACTTACTGTCCCTGCGGGTATAGTACTTTTAAGTGCATTTTATATCGTGAAAATGTTCCTTCAGAAGGAATATGACACTTTATCAATCAAAATGAAATCCGATCAACAAGAACAGACCTTACCTTTAAAGCTACAAGCTTATGAGAGGTTAGCATTATTTTTAGAAAGGATTTCTTACACAGAAATATTAGACCGAACGAATTACGAGGAATTCAATGCAATTTCTACGCAACAGGTCTTGATTATGACAATCAAAGAAGAATTTAACCATAACCTATCACAGCAAATCTATATTTCCCCGGATTTATGGGAAATGATTAGAGGAGCAAAAGAACAATCTATCTCTTTTATTAATAACTCTGCTAAAGAACTTCCTGCTGACGCCACTGGTCTGGATTTAGCGAAAGTAATTTTAGAGAAAAGCATTTCTGAGGAGGCAACTCCTACCGTATTAGCTCTAAACGAGCTTAAAAAAGAAGTGCAAGCAATATTCTAGATTTTACAATCATTAATTGACATTACAATTTGTTAAAAATCAAAAGTTTACTTCGATTTTTCAAGCTTGTATATTTGTAACATTGAATATTGAAACACACTTGATATCAAGTCAAGAAATATAAGAGTAATAGTTAGTTTTTGGGTTATGATAAAAGAGTAAGGGGTATCTCCTTACTCTTTTTTTACCATCATTCTAAATACTGACAATAACACACAAACATTAAAATTTGTTTGCAAAACATAAGAAACCAAGCATCATTTAACACCGTTTATGTTAATATAAATTGAATAAATAATCAGTTAATCTGGTTTAAAAATATATAGAAAGATAAGAGTAATAGTTAGTTTTTGGGTGAAAGAGCTTAGGGTTTCCTTAAGCTCTTTTTTGTTTTAGTTCCATCTGAAAATATGTTAAACATCATTGACATTTTATTAGAAACCTCTCCTCATAATTTACGTTTCTATTACTATAAAAAAAATAAGAATTCACAACCAGAATTGCTGGTTTTAAGATATATAGAAAGATAAGAGTAATAGTTAGTTTTTGGGTTGAAAAGAGCTTAGGGTTTCCTTAAGCTCTTTTTTTATCTAAGAATTATTTGAAAATTTAAATATTGTTTACAATAAAAGAGTAACTAATCTTCTTTTTGAGCGTTTTATATATTATAAAATGAATAGAAATTCACAATCAGTTAATCTGATTTAAGATATATAGAAAAAAAGAGTAATAGTTAGTTTTTGGGTTGAAAAGAGCTTGGGATATTCCTAAGCTCTTTTTTTGCTTATTTCAATTTTCAATATGTTCAATTTTATTGACAATAAACGTGAAACTACTCAATAAAAATAACGTTAATTATATTATAAAATGAATAGATATTCACAATCAGTTAACCTGGTTTAAGATATATAGAAAGATAAGAGTAATAGTTAGTTTTTAGGTGAAAGAGCTTAAGGTTTCCTTAAGCTCTTTTTTGTATAAATAGTTTGGTATTATGTTAAACCTTATTGACAATAAACGTGTAACTACTTAATAAAAACAACGTTAATTAAATTATAAAATGAATACGCATTCACAATCAAGTTATCTTGATTTAAGATATATAGAAAGATAAGAGTAATAGTTAGTTTTTGGGTGAAAGAGCTTAGGGTTTCCTTAAGCTCTTTTTTGTTTTAAATTGATATATAATCATTAAAATTTGTTAGTAAAAATACCTCAACCAAACACATTTAACATCGTATATGTTAATATAAAATGAATAGATATTCACAATCAGTTGAACTGATTTTAAGATATATAGAAAAAAGAGTAATAGTTAGTTTTTGGGTTATATAAAAAGAGCTTGGAGTTTCTCCTAGCTCTTTTATTGTTTCGGTTTTTTCAAGGTTTATGACTCAAAATAAAATGTTAAAATATTTAACTTTATTAGCACCTAAAACTCAACCAGAATCACAATTATTCGCTTTTTTAATTATAACATTATTAAGAATAAGCACCTCAATTAATTTGAGTTAAGATATATAAAATAAAAGAGTAATAGTTAGTTTTTGGGTTATGTTAAAAAGAGCTTGGAGTTTCTCCTAGCTCTTTTATTGTTTCGGTTTTTCAAGGTTTATGACTCAAAATAAAATGTTAAAATATTTAACTTTATTAGCACGATATAGTCAACATATATTATTAACAGCCGTTTTTATAATTATAAACAATTAAAGAAAACACCTCAATATCAATTGAGTTAAGATATATAAAATAAAAGAGTAATAGTTAGTTTTTGGGTTATGATAAAAGAGTTTGTGGTTTCCATAAACTCTTTTTTGTGTTTTATCAAGATATCCTACTCTTTATATCAAAATATAATTATTCAAATAATGAATAATTATTCACTTTTATAGCCCTAAATATTGATATTATTACCCATAGATGACAATTGTATTAATTCATTTAGAAATTGTATTTATTATCGATAATCATGTTCTAAATCAAATATTAATTCATTAAATTGCGACCAATAATTTAAGATATGATATTCCTAAATGGAATAAACTAAATAATATACTATCACTTGTAACTCTATGTCAGCAGAACAAGCCATAACAGAATATAGGCCACTATTGTATGCTGTAGCCTACAGAATCCTTGGTGTCGCAAGCGACGCGGAAGATATGGTACAAGAAACATTCTTGAAGATCATGAGAGTAGACCTTTCAAAGATCGAAGACATCAAGAATTATTTAATAAAAACAATCACCAATACTTGCCTAAATCATCTTGACGCTTTAAAAAGAAAAAAAGAACATTTAGTTGATAATTGGTCTAATATCACTCACAATTTTCATTTTGATCCATTCGATCAATGGTCTAGTGATAAGGCTTCAGAAATTTCTGAAGGGTTAAAGAATATGATGAAAAGATTGAATGACTCAGAACTTGGAGTCTACCTTCTTAAAGAGGCCTTCAATTTAAATTATAATGAGATCACTGATATTGCTAAGAAAAAAGCAGATCACTGTCGTCAGCTATTTCATCGATCTAAAATGAAATTAGAAGACGGCAAGGATAAATTCAATGTAGATCCAGAAAAACACTTCCAGATTTATAAAAGATTCCAACAAGCTAATAAAGATGGAGAAGTGAGAAGCTTGGTTGATTTTATATTCGGAGATAAAAAATCAAAACAAAAAAGAAATTTGCCAAACAATAGTTAATCGCAATTTTAAATCTAAACAAGTAAATAAGATTTTATAAAGTATCTATTGCATTAACCGGACAATCTACACTTAATTGTAGTCTTTCATTATTAGGTATTTACGACCACAAAAGATCGTAAATACCTTTTTTTACACCTTAAAAGGTTGATTTAAAAGTATTTGATACACTTAACAAAAATGAAAAAGTAATGAAATTGACCACAAATAATGATTAATATCATTCCATAACAGAAGATACTAATATATGTTTGCAAGTGTAAATGATATGAACAATTAAAGTTCAAAGTCGTTTATACAAATAGTTAGAAAAAAATTATTTATTAATTTAATATTATATAACAATTATGTCAGCAATTAAAGTAGGTATCAACGGTTTTGGTCGTATTGGACGTTTTGTATTTCGTGCTTCAGTAGAAAGAGAAGATATCGAAGTAGTAGGTATCAATGACCTTATCGATGTTGAGTACATGGCTTATATGTTAAAGTACGATTCAACTCACGGACGTTTCAACGGTACAGTTGAGATCGTTGACGGTAACTTAGTTGTTAATGGTAAAACTGTTCGCGTTACAGCTGAGCGTAACCCTGAAGATTTGAAGTGGGACGCAGTTGGCGCTGAAGTAGTTGTTGAATCAACTGGTTTATTCTTAACTGACGAAACTGCTCGTAAGCACATCACTGCAGGTGCTAAGAAAGTTGTTATGTCTGCTCCTTCTAAAGACGCAACTCCAATGTTCGTTATGGGTGTAAACAACAACGAATATGCTGGTCAAGATGTTGTTTCTAACGCTTCTTGTACTACTAACTGTTTAGCTCCTATCGCTAAAGTTCTTAACGACAAGTGGGGTATCAAAGACGGTTTAATGACTACAGTTCACGCAACTACTGCAACTCAAAAAACAGTTGACGGTCCTTCAATGAAAGACTGGAGAGGTGGACGTGGTGCTGGTCAAAACATCATTCCTTCTTCTACTGGTGCTGCTAAAGCTGTAGGTAAAGTAATTCCTGCATTGAACGGTAAATTAACTGGTATGGCATTCCGTGTTCCAACTCCAGACGTTTCAGTAGTAGATTTAACTGTAAACTTAGAAAAACCAGCTACTTACGCTGAAATCTGTGCTGAAATGAAAAAAGCATCAGAAGGTGAATTAGCAGGTGTTCTTGGTTACACTGAGGATATGGTTGTTTCTAACGACTTCATTGGTGAGGTTCAAACTTCAGTATTTGATGCTAACGCTGGTATCGCTCTTACTGATACTTTCGTTAAAGTTGTATCTTGGTATGACAACGAAATCGGATACTCTAACAAAGTTCTTGATCTAGTAGCTCACATCTACAACGCATAATTGTAGATTGAAAATATAGATTTTATATTTAAGGGTAAATCTTCGGATTTACCCTTTTTTTATATGTATATGAAAAACTACAAACACATTTTATTACTTTTCCTTCTACCCTACTCTTTAATCGCTCAAGACAGTACTAAAGATCCACTTCAAAAATACTGGAAGTTAAGAGTAAATTTAAGTACCTATGTTGCTCAAAAAGAAGGTATCGATATTGACCCGAAATATATCTATTATGATTTCATGAATTTACCCATAGGTATACCATTTAATTATTTAGAATATATTCGGTTAGATAAATATCAATATGTAGACGTTGATAATGATAAACTGATATTACCTGCTTATCAGGCTTATATTGATATGAAAAAAGCAGGGAGTATCCACAATGCTATTATCAATATTAAATCATCTTACAGAAATAAAAGTACTCAGGTTTACATGATGAATAAGTACGGTGATCAACATGCTGAAAAACCTGGCTATTCGGAACATCATTTATTAACCACAATAGACATCAGGTATTGCGGTGAAAATACAAAGCTTTTCTTATGGCTGTTAACGCATGCCCATGAGTATGGATGGATACCTTCTTATTACTTTAGAAAAGACAGTCAAATCAGAAAAGAGGCTTGGCATTGGAGATTTGTTGGTAAAGATGCTGCTCAATGGTATAGATCTACATGGGAAAATGAATATAAAGCAGAAATTATACGCTTAGAGCACATTTAATCTTACTTTGTTATTAGATATAAAAAAAGGTGACCATCAGATCACCTTTTCTTATATTTTCTACTAGAAATTACAATGCTTTAGTAAAACAACGTTTTCTTTTATGTTGTATATGATCGTAATTTTTCCAGTTTTGAATTGCCTTTTGATTGGTTTCAAACATACCTGTAGTTTCCAAGTATTTGATTCCGTTCTCCTGCATTGTTCTTTGAAGCTCACCAACTAACATTACTCCTCCACCTAAACGTTGAAGTTTTGGATGAACAGCTGTTAAAAGGAAATCACATGTATCATTTTTCTTCAATGCTTGAAGTATATGATACCATCCGAAAGGCCAAATACTACCATTTGCTTTCTGAAGTGCTCTTGATAATGACGGCATGCCAATAACAAAGCCCATCATTTCATCTTCCTCTGATAATAATACCTTCACATACTTAGGCGATAATAATTTCAAGAACTTTTTCTTATAGTATTCTACCATATCTTTATCGAAAGAAATAACACTATAAAGATCTTTAAATGACTCTCCTAATAAGTTGAATATATCGTCTGCATAGGCTACTAATTCATCTGATGAGTTGAATGAAATAATTTTGGTTTTGGTTCTTCTCATCAAAAGAGCAGCACCTTTTTTACCTTTCTCAATTACTTCTTCATCTAATGTTAATCTAAATTCAATCCAATCGACTAATTTATCATAACCTAAAGCCTCTAAATGTTCCTTATAATAAGGTAAATGGTATTCTGAAGCAACTGACGGTAAATGATCATGTCCTTCGATCATCATACCTTGATGGTCAAGGTTGGTATATCCTAAAGGTCCAACAATACCAGTCATTCCTTTTTCTTTACCCCACTTTTCAGCAGTTTCTAATAAAGCTTGAACTACTTCTCTATCATCAGTAAATTCTAACCTAGTAAAACGCACATTATTTTCGTCCGCTTTCTCATTATACTTGTGGTTGATGATCGCACCTATTCTACCTACACATTTTCCATCTTTATAGGCTAGCCAAAATTCTGTATCACAAAATTTCACAAATGGGTTATCTGAAGAAAATATAGATAATTCATCCTTTTTAATTGGGGGCACCCAATATTTACTTCCTTTATATAAATCAAATTGGATATTTACGAATTCCTTTTGATCTTTTTTTGTCGTTACTTTGCGTATATCCAGACTCATAATCTATCTATAAATTCCTAGAATTTTGTACGTATTATTTTGATTGTCTTGCAATTTATAACCTTTTATAGAATCATATTAATATAAGGTGGAAAAGTTATATTTAACTTGATCTTTTTTAAGATTCTAACCATAATCCTAATATTTTTTAGCTTAATGAATAAATTTTACTGCATAATCGTACTCATTTTATTTTGCGGTTGTTCCCACAAGAAAAAATCGAATCAAAAAGAAGTTGGAACTATCGCTTCTCAAGCCATGATTTCAACTGCTCATCCTTTAGCTTCTCAAATTGGTTTAAACATTTTAAAAAAAGGTGGTAATGCTTTTGATGCCGCAATTGCAACTCAATTTGCATTAGCTGTTGCCTACCCAAGAGCAGGCAATATTGGAGGTGGTGGATTTATGGTGTATAGAAAATCAAATGCTGAAGTTGGAAGTTTAGATTTTAGAGAAAAAGCACCTCAACTAGCTTCTAAAAATATGTATTTAGACGATTCAGGAAATCCAATCAAAGATCTTTCATTAAAAGGTGCTTTGGCCATAGGAGTACCCGGAACTGTTGATGGGATGGTTCAAATACATCAAAAGCTTGGATCACTACCTTGGGAAGATTTATTACAACCAGCCATAGATCTAGCCTTAGAAGGGGTTGTTTTAACAGAAGCTGAAGCAAACAAAATCAATCAATATATCACTGATTTCCAACAAGTAAATTTAAGGCCTATCCCCTTTACTAAAAATAATACATGGAAAAAAGGAGAGCGTATCATATATACATCATTGGCAAATACCTTAAAAATCATTCAAAAAAATAAAAGAGATGGATTCTATAAAGGAGAAATAGCACAACATATTCTTCAATCCATGAAAAAACACAGGGGTATTATCCAACAAAATGATTTAGATGCTTATTCTTCTAAATGGAGAAAGCCCGTTCAGGTTTCCTTTCAAGACTCTCTTCAGTTAATTAGTATGCCTCCACCCTCTTCTGGTGGTATAGCTTTAGCTCAAATTTTAAAGAGTTTAGATGAAATTGATAGTTTCAGAATGTCATTTAATGATGTCGAATGGGTACACACCTTAGTAGAACTTGAAAGAAGGGCCTATGCAGATAGATCAACACATCTCGGAGATGCTGATTTTATAGATGTACCTCAAGAGTGGTTACTTTCTGACAATTATATTAAAAGTCGGTTAAGTAATTTTGATCCTCATAAAGCAACTCCTTCTCAAGAAATTAAAGCAGGAAGTGTACAAACAATTGAAAGTTTTGAAACCACTCACTTTTCTATTGTAGATAAATACAAAAATGCAGTTTCTATTACCACTACTCTCAACGGAAATTTCGGTAGTAAATTATATGTAGAAAATGCTGGCTTCTTCTTAAATAATGAAATGGATGATTTTAGTATTAAACCAGGGGTTCCTAATCAATTTGGTTTAGTGGGTGGAAGGGCTAATGAAATCACTCCAGAGAAAAGAATGTTATCCAGTATGACTCCAAGTATAGTTCTAAAAAATAATGAACTATTTCTAGTAGTAGGAACGCCAGGCGGATCAACTATTATCACCTCTGTTTTACAAACAATTTTGAATGTAACACAATTTGGAATGAGTATGCAAGAAGCAGTTAATGCTAAAAAATTCCATTCTCAATGGCTTCCTGATAAAATTTATTATGAAGATGGTGCTTTAAACACTACAACAATTAAACAGTTAGAATCGATGGGGCATCAACTAGAAAAAACGGAACAATTGGGTAAAATGGATTGTATTTTAATTGTAAATGATTCTACGATAGAAGGTGCTTCTGATGTTAAAAGAGGCGATGGAAGGGCATTAGGGTACTAAATATGTTTAAAAATGTTAAAAAATGAACCATAAATGTAAAAAATACACTAATGATTTGCGTAATAACTACACTTTTACTTCTTTTGTAATACCGATAAACAATATAGTAATAACACAATGCTAGATCAGGAGATTTTGAGAACGTCTCTTGATTGTTTGAAACACACAATCGCACACACAACACTAGAAAAAGCAGATCAATTATGATCTGCTTTTTTTTTGCTCTTATTTTCTCTTTTTAAATGACCAAGTAAAATAAAATGTCGATACTAATTGTCCATCTGGCATTCTACCTTCCGTTTTCATTTTCACTTCTACGGCTTCACCTGATGAATACGCCTTCTCAATTCCTTTTTGAACTAACCCTCCATCTTCACAAGTAAATGTTACTTTAGCAGTGGCTTTCTTTACGAATTTAGCTTCCATATCTACTATAATGAAAGCTATAGTTTTTAAATGATCACTTAAATGCAACATACCAAGTGCAGCTGTTGATAATTCAGCTGCCATACTTTGAGCTGCGAAATATGTTGACTTAAAAGGATTCTTATTCAAAAATTTATAGGGCAATGAAGTTTCACATACCTTACCTTCTAAAGATTCTAGCTTCATACCTGCAATAAATCCCAAAGGGACTTGAGTTAAAGTAAACACCCTAAATTTAAAAGGGTTGAGCATTTTTGCGGCAAATTTCTTCTGTGCTTTACTGAGTTCTACAATATCCATATTAGATGATATTTGATTCATGTGCTGTTTGGTTATCAATAATAAGTGAATAGTTACTTTTACAATGTAACAATAAAAATACACATTCTTAAATAATTGTTAAGCAACTTAAGTCATAATTCGGTTCAAAATCACGTTCACAAATATTATTACTAATAGTTAAACTTTCTTTAATCAAACGCGGTTTAATTAGGTAGCTCTTAAAAAAAATTAAACACTATTGTTATGACTATATTCCTTACTATTTATTTAATCGTTGCTAATGTTGCTGTTATTCTTAAATGCTACCAACTGTTTTTAAGAAAGATGTTAGTTCAAAATGCTTTTGCTGCTTTAGCTGTAATAATCTTTGCTTTAGTCTCTGTTGACGTTTTCTTTTACGGTCAGTTGACTAACGGTTATGGAAATTTCATGTCGATGAATATTTAATAAGGTAATGTTCTTAGTATCCTTTTTTTACTTTATTCATTTATATGTACATTTGAATATGTTGAAAGGATTATTTGTATGATCAAAACAAGACCATACAGGTAAATTTAAAACCTATTTATATGTTACCTCAAACGGAACTTAAAAAGCAGATGGTTGACAAAAAAAATCATAGTATTTCTTTAGTTAATGATAATGCTCCAAAAGAAATTAAAGAAAATGCTCACATTTTAGATGATCATTTTGATATGGGGTACGCATACAGTATTAGTAAATTACTTATTCAATTTATTAATGATGGTTACTTTAGAATTAAGTTTATAGGTTTTGATGAATTACCACAAAGAAATAACCCCGATGCTCCATTAATTTATGCGAGTAATCATTCTGGAATGGCTTTCCCTTGGGATGCCATTTCTTTTGTTTCTGGACTTTTCGAAAAAAGTGATTTTAATCTAAAAAATTCTGTTAGAGCGATTACAGCCCCTGCCCTATCTAGAAGTAAGTTTATGAATCCTTTTATTCTTCCTAATTTCTGGAAAAAACTAGGTGCTTTAGACGCTACTTGGCTGAATTACGAAACAGCTATGCATACCAATGCAAGTAATGTTTTAGTATACCCCGAAGGTGTTCCTGGTATTGGTAAAGGGTTTGATAATAAATATACGCTTCAGAGATTGGCTACTTCTACTCTTAGAATGAGTATCAAGTATAAAACAGACATTATACCTTTCGCTACTGTTAATGGAGAATATATCAACCCCTTTAGTTACAGTGTTTCTATAATCAATGATTTTGTTCAAAAGTTGGGTATACCATTTTTACCGCTTGGTTTCATGACTACAATGATACCTATCCAACCTTGGCTATTCTATTTTGCCTTCCCTGCTAATTTAACTTTTGTGAGAGGAAAAAGAATTAGTCCTTATAAAATGATTGGAGAAAAAAATATTGAGGATATCTCGGAAGAGGAAATATATGAATTAAGCGAAAAGATTCATGATCAAATGCAGATTGAATTAGATAAGGCAGTTGAACTTTATGGTCAAAAACCCTATAATTTGATGGACTTATTAGAAGTAAATACTAAAAATATTGGTAGAGCTTTTAAATTTTTCCCAGCATTATGGCCTATCATTTTTAAACAACATTTCAACAGTTTTAATCAACTTAAAAAAGAGTTAACAAAAGAACAGGAATATCCTAAAGAATTTGAGAAACAATTAGAATTAGTTAAACCTGAGGTTGATAAACAAAAGGAATTAGATATTTCCGTATCTTCGGTCGTAGATACTTTGATGGAAAATCCAGAAATATTATTGTTCTACACACCTGTAGCAGGATTATTGCATATTTTCTCATCAAAATAGTTTCCCTCAATTAATCTAGATATGAATAAAAAACTAGCAATAGCTTTAATTACAATATTTATTATCATCCTTGGAGGTGGTATGTATATGTATTCTATGAAAGATACTCCGGAAGTGACTTTTTTAGAAATAAAAAATGCAATAGATAATAAAAATGTTGAAGAATTTAATAAATATGTAGACACTGATGCCGTTCTAGAAAGCATTGTAGATCAATACGTTGCTTATCAATTAGATAAAAATAACGGCGAAATGGATATTTCTATTGGGTTATTAGCAATGATGAAACCTGCCATTATCTCTGCTGTAAAAGAACAAGTTGAAAATGGCATACTTTCAGGTGATATAAGCTTACCAAATACAGTAGAAGGAGTTAGTGCCGATGTAATCGGTCTTTTAGCTTTAGCTAATGGCAACGGTGCAAATTACAAAGGAATTAAAACAAGAGACGTTTCTGATACACAAGCAAGTTTGACGTTACAAATTCAGTTAGACAACACCGATGTAGTCAACGATCTTGTGATAAAATTAAGAAAGGTGGAAAATCATTGGCAGATATTTGATGTTCAAAAATTAGGTAAAATATTAGATACCTATAATGCCAGCCAAAAATAATAAGCTTTTCTAATGTAAAATAGGTGATCAATTTTAGAATTGATCACCTATTTTTTTGAAAAAAAATTGAACGTTATAGTCTATCTCATGTCTATTTAAACCTTTTAGATACTACTAAAGATTTATTATTCCCTTCGACCCAATCATAAAAACCTTCTCCTGATTTTACTCCTAAAATCCCTGCCTCTACCATATTTACTAGCAACGGACTTGGTGCATATTTATCATCACCTAGGCCATCTTGTAATACTCTCATAATAGATAAGCATACGTCCAAGCCAATAAAATCAGCCAATTGTAAAGGCCCCATTGGGTGAGCCATACCCAGTTTCATTATGGTATCTATTTCCTCTACTCCTGCTACTCCATTTTGAAGAGATATAATCGCTTCATTAATCATTGGCATTAGAATTCTGTTAGCTACGAAACCCGCATAATCGTTAGCAGGTACAGGTACTTTACCAATGGATTTAGACATTTCAACAACAGCATCAGTTGTATCTGTTGATGTTAAATAACCATTGATCACCTCAACCAATTTCATCATTGGTACTGGGTTCATAAAATGCATCCCAATTACTTGTTCTGGACGTTTTGTAACCGCTCCAATTTTTGTAATAGAAATAGAGGATGTATTTGAAGCTAAAATGGTATGACTTGGAGTAAGTTCATCCAACTGTTTAAAAATAGACAATTTGATATCTATATTTTCAGAAGCAGCTTCAACCACTAAATCTGCATTACTTACCCCCTCTTTCATGTCTGTGTAAGTAGATAGATTATCAAGAGTAGCTTTTTTGGTTTCTTCTGATATCTTCTCCTTTGCAAGCAATCGATCTAGGTTCTTATTGATCGTTTTTAGTGCTTTTTCTAATGCTTCATTCGAAATATCAACCAAGGATACTTTGTAACCACTTTGTGCAAAGACATGAGCAATACCATTACCCATTGTCCCTGAACCAATTACAGAGATGTTTTTCATATGATGTGTTTATGTTTATTGGTCTATATCATTCTATATTTTATATATGAATGATTATTCAGTTAATTAATATTACCTCAAATAAAAACAAAAAGCGATGAACTTCCGAAGAAATCCATCGCTTTTTTATATTCTGAATAAAGAATAATCTTTATATCAATTACTCTGATTTAGCCGCTGCTTTAGAAATCCAGCTTTCTACCAAATCTTTAGAAGGGTTTGGTATCTGCTTTAATTTCAATTTCTTTTTCATACCGATAAAATCGTTCATAAGTTTACCAGCAACTTTATCTGCAAGATCTTCAATCATATAGAAACCTAATTTGTGCATCACAGGAATTAAATCCTTTTCAACACCAATAGCTGTCCATGATTCTTCAGAAGAAGCCTCAGGCCATTTTTCAGGACGCATTTGAGGGAAGAATAATACTTCTTGAATAGAGGCATTATTAGTTAACATCATTACAAGACGGTCAATACCAATACCCAAACCAGATGTTGGAGGCATACCGTATTCTAATGCTCTAAGGAAATCTTGGTCGATAAACATTGCTTCGTCATCACCTGCTTCCATTAACTTCATTTGCTCTTCAAAACGCTCTCTTTGATCAATTGGGTCGTTCAACTCAGAATAAGCATTTGCTACTTCTTTACCGTTAACCATTAACTCAAAACGTTCTGTTAATTCAGGATTATCGCGGTGACGCTTACACAATGGAGACATCTCAACAGGATAATCAGTAATAAATGTTGGTTGGATATAGTTCCCCTCACATTTTTCACCAAAGATCTCATCAATCAATTTACCTTTACCCATTGTTTCATCGTGCTCGATGCCTAATTCATCACAGAAAACACGTAATTCTTCAACAGATTTACCATTGATATCTTTACCTGTATGTTCCATAATTGCTTCTGCCATAGTCACACGACGGTAAGGTGCTTTGAATGAAATTTCATTCTCTCCAACTTTAGCCTCCGTTGTACCATTTGCAGCAACAGCAACATGCTCTAAACACTGTTCAGTAAATTCCATCATCCAGTTGTAATCTTTGTAAGCTACATAGATTTCAACAGCTGTAAATTCAGGGTTATGCGTTCTATCCATACCTTCGTTACGGAAATTACGAGAGAACTCATATACACCATCGAATCCACCAACGATCAAACGCTTTAAATAAAGCTCATTGGCAATTCTTAAGTACAATGGAATGTCCAAAGCATTATGGTGAGTAATAAACGGACTTGCCGCTGCTCCACCAGGAATACCTTGTAATACTGGCGTATCTACTTCTAAATGACCGTGATCATTGAAGAATTTACGCATAGCATTAATGATCTTTGTTCTTTTTAAGAACGTTTCTTTAACGCCTTTATTAACAACCAAATCAACGTAACGTTGACGGTATCTTAATTCTGGATCAGTAAATGCATCGTGAACAGTTTCGTTACCGTCCTCGTCTTTAGTAGTCTTAACAGCAGGAAGAGGTTTCAAAGATTTTGATAAAACCTTCAAGCTTTTAGCATGAATACTGATTTCACCAACTTGAGTTTTGAATACAAAACCCTCGATTCCAATAAAGTCGCCACGGTCCAATAGTTTCTTGAACACCTTATTGTACATCGTCTTGTCTTCACCTGGACAAATTTCGTCTCTAGCAATATACACCTGAATTCTTCCAGATGCATCCTGAAGTTCTGCAAAAGAGGCTTTACCCATTTCACGAACACTCATAAGACGACCAGCAATAGATATTGTACCATAATCGTTTGGTCTGCGTTCAAAGTTTTCTAAAATATCTTTAGCAGAAACGTTTACGTCATATTTTGCCGCTGGATATGGATCAATTCCAAGATCCATTATTTGTTGTCTTTTCTCTCTACGGAGTACTTCCTGTTCACTAAGAATTTGCATTATCGAATGTTTTATTCTTTTGATATAGCTACCATAAGCTACATAATTTCAATCTGCGAAAATAATAGATTTAATTTGAAATTTGATGTATTTCAAAAAAAATACTAGGCACTTTATATCATATTTAAAACTTATTTGATATAAAGTGCCTAGTAACTCTAATTTGATACCTTTAAAAAATCATTTTTAAGATTCTAAAGTAGAAACTTCTTCTTCTTTTTCATTTCTTTTCGAAAAGAGAAAAATGATTGCTCCAGAAGTGAAGAACATAATTAATGAGTAAACACCTGCAGCAATGGATAAATCTACTCTATTCATAATTCCAATTGCTATCGTGATTGCCATTGTTCCATTTTGAATACCTGTCTCCACAGAAATAGATGTAGCTTGTGCCTTATTTAATTTAAACAAACGACTCACTCCATAACCCATCAACATAGTAATAACATTTAAAGCCAACGTAGCGATTCCTGCTTGAGAAAAATACTCAATCACATTATCTCTTTCTTTCACAACAATACCTACAATCATGATTATTAATATAACGGCTGAAGCAATTTTTGTTGGTTTTGCCATTTTATGCGCAAAATTAGGAAGATACTTTCTAATCGTCATTCCTAATACAATTGGTACAACACTTACAATCATAATTTTTTTGATTGTCTCTGGTACATCAAGCATAATATTCTGATCTTGACTCATAAAAAATGACGTCCCAAAATTGATTACAAATGGTATTGTCAAAATTGTCAAGAAACTACTGATAGCTGTTAATGACACTGATAATGCTGTATCTCCTTTAGCTAAGTGTGTAATTAAGTTAGAAGTTGGTCCACCCGGACAGGCCGCTAGAATCATTAATCCGACAGCAATAAAAGAAGGTAATGCTAAAACATAAGCAATACCAAAAGCAACCAATGGTAAACCTATAATTTGTAAAACTAAACCTAAAAAAACAGGAAGTGGTTTCTTTACTATTCTTTTAAAATCATTAGGTACTAAAGACAAGCCCATACCTAACATAATGACAGCAAGGCATAAACCTAAGATGATAGTGCTTAAGTTATTCATAGATAAAAATTAAACGATGAGAAAAATTAACTACTTGGTAAAAAAATAATCAAAAATGCCTAAGGTTAAAAAAAAGTCCCTTTTTTAGCATTTTAAATGATAACAATTGTAAATAAATTAGAAAGAATCGAAAAATCAAAAATAAAGATTAATGAAAGCAACTGATTTATTAAACCGTCGTTTGTTTATACTATAACAAAAAATAAAAAAATATGACCATCAGTTTGCTAAAGTATATTTCTGATGTAAAATCTGAAATCAAATTCTGGACGAATGAGATTACTTTTTACATTAATGAGATAAAGCTTTCAAACGATCGTATTGACTTGTATTTAACAAGATCAGTTGATGAATACCAGCAACAAAAACTCAACACTTTCAAAATAAATAATGAAAGAATAGTTGGGAAAATTAATAATATACTTGCTGAGATTGACGATTTTGACGATTCATTATTAACCATGAACAACAATACAATAGTTACTGACGATACGTTTGAAAAATACAGTTATTTTAAAGAAAAGTTAGATATTATTGTCAATGAATACATGGCAATCAAAGACAAATTTGTAAGGTTTACTATTTCAACCATGAAATAGAAAAGATATTAAAATTATGAAGCCACTTGGGTATTATGTAACTCAAGTGGCTTTGCTTTTTTATAAGATTACAATGTACCTTCCGAAAGTAGTCGGTACACCTCTTTTACATCCTTATCGCTACCAAATTTAGTTTCTAAAGGTTCAGGAAGTCTTTTTACCCAGATTTTTAATTCTGAATCTGCATCAAAGTTACCTTTAGTTTCCATAGAAAATAGTTCTATATTTTTATATGGAATAGATAGAAGTTCCGATTTTTTACCTGTGATCCCTTGCTTATCGACTACGATAAGTCGCTTATTAGTAAAAATCCATTGATCTCTTACTAATTTGTAGGCGCTCACAAATTCTTCGTCAGAAGCTAGAACAAAACCAAATTGTTCTTTTACGTCTTCAATATCGTGAGAAGACACATTACCCATTAGGGTATTAAATAATCCCATTTGCTTAGTTTTTGAATAAAAAAAAGATGCTCAATTGAAGTTAAGCATCTTTTCTGAATTATTATTTCTTTTATGAATTAATCTTCTTCGACATAGTTATACATCTGTTTCTTTTGTTCTTTCTCCTCTACTTTCTTCTCCTCTTTGATGTCGACTTTGATCTTGTATTTCTTTTTACGAAGTTCTTCATCTCTTATCTTCTTTTCTTCACAAGTTCCAGCCCACCAATGTCCTACTAAACCTTTGTAGGCTTGATAAGGATTTTTGTAATCTTTTCCATCACAACCACAAACAGGATCATCAGTAAAATCAAAAGATACTTTTCTATTGTCATTTTCATCGAAGTTACAAGACATAGCTCTTAGAGTTTCAATATCTCTTTGTGCTAATGGTATTTGAAGACTCATTGTTCTAGAACATTTTGTTGGATAGTACAATGACTTATCGAAATCATATGGTCGAGCATATACTAAATATTCTTCATTTTCAAAAAACACAAAATCACATGAACTATAACCTGCTCTAATGTATACCTTTCTTTTAGGATATAAAGCTCCTTTCCAATACTCAGATACTACTAACCCAACTCTATCATATCCTTCATCCGTAGTTTCAACTTCAAAAACTTTGGCAATAAATACTGCTTCCGATTCATTATAAGAATCTTCTACAGATAATGACTGACGTACACAGTCACATGGAATGTATTCATCTTCTCTCCACTCACCTTGTTCGGTATCTCCATTAGGGTACAACATGATTCCTTTACCATGTCTTTTGCCAAACTTCCACTCTCCTATATATTGTGCTCCATTAGGGTACCAATGTTGTCCTTCCCCATCTACTTGATTATTTTTCCAAGTACCTTCATGTCGTTCTCCATTTACGGTAACTAAAACTCCTCTACCATGCATTTTCCCATCTAAGAACCCACCTTGGTAAATATCTCCGTTGGCCCAAGTATATACACCTGCTCCAAATGGTTGACCTTTAAAAAAGTTACCTACATATTTATTTCCATTGGCAAATTTTAAAGTTCCTCGTCCTTCCATCAGATCATTTCTCCATTTCCCTTGGTAAACAGTTCCGTCTTCCCAAGTGTAAGTGCCAGATCCATGACGTTTCCCTTCACCATTAAATTGTCCAATATATTTATCATTATCAGGGTTATCACTTATATCTTGAGCGAAAAGAGTAGATAAACCTAAAAAAATGAATGAAATAAAAATTGTTAGCGTTTTATTAAACATCCTTATGTAATTTTATACGTTGAATTCAAGAAAGCAAAAGTTAACTTTATACTACTTTAATGAAGTTGCTACTTATTTGTCAGCTTTATTGAAGTTTTATGTAAATTCAGCTTGTCCACAAAATTGCTAAAAAATAATATGTCTAAACAATTCTTTGTCACATTTTGCCTTTTATTTATCACTTTTTATGGGAAGTGTCAAGTTACATGCAGTCTTCCCAATAAAAAAGCGTTCGAAACTAAAATTGATTCTTTAAATAAAATTGATTTAGATAGTTTAAATCCTTCTCAAAAAATAACAAGCATAGCAGAAACTTTTCTTGGAGAGCCCTACATGGAAAAGACACTTGATATAGATATTAAGAAGGAAACGGTGGTTATTAATTTTACTGGTTTCGATTGTACCACTTTTGTGGAAAATATGATTGCTCTCACAAAATTATATACTGGTGATCAGAATGAAAAATATAGAACATTAGAACATTATGCAAGTATACTTGAACACATTCGCTATCGAAATGGAAAGTTGAAAGGGTATACTTCTAGGCTTCATTATTTTACTGATTGGGTAAGAAATAATCAAGCAAAAGGAATTGTAAAAGACATTACTGTAGAAATAGGTGGACAGACTTATGATAAAAACATTGATTTTATGAGTACTCATATTACTGCATATGATCAATTAGTAAAAAATGATTCAGCAATTAGTGCTATACGATTAATCGAAGATGATCTTAACCAAACTCCTTTATCTCAAATCTATATTAAAGATATTTCAAAAGTTGAATCAAAAATCCAATCTGGAGATATCATCGCTTTAGTCTGTAATGTAAAAGGATTAGATGTTGCTCACGTTGGATTAGCTCTCCGTAAAGAAGATGGAAGAATCTACCTGCTTCATGCTTCACAATCAAAAGGCAAAGTGGTAATAACAGATAAGCCTCTTGCTGAATGGCTGAAAAACAGTAAACTGAATACAGGTATTACTGTTGCGCGACTTAATTAATTTATTATATTTGCTCCTGATCTAATGACTTAAAGATCAATTTTTCAACTATTTCTTTGGAGTAAATTTGTAGACCAAAGACTAACTAACAAGAAAATGAAATCAATCTATCTGCTCTTACTAGGTTTGTTTACCTGTACTCTTTTAACTGCTCAAGACTTAAAAGGAAAACTAACAGACCAAAGTAACAACTCTCCTATTCCCTTTGCTAATGTTGCGGTTAAAGGGAAATTTATTGGTGCAGCAACAAATACAAATGGATTCTTTAGATTCCCAATTAATACCGAATATTTAAAAGATACTTTAGAAGTATCCTGTATAGGTTATGAGAAAAAACTCATTCCTATCTCAAAGCTTTCTTTGATGATGAGCAATGATATTCAGCTTAAAGCTAATGCTACTGAATTGGATTTAGTTGTCGTCAAATCAAAGATGCCGACGGTAAAAGAAATCATTCAAAATACCTCCAAGAAATTTAAAAATGAGTTTAGACAAACTCCCTATCTGGGCGAATTTTACTATGCTGAATTGAAATATCAGAATGATGCATTTATTTCTGGTTTGGAAGGAAGTGGTGACATTTATTTTAATGAATTCGATCAAAAAACACACGAAATCACTGCTTATATTGGTATTTACAATCTACTATTTGATCAACTCCGAGAGAATAAAAATCACAATTGGAATTATGATGAAATTTGGGATTTGTCTAACCTCAATGAAAAAGAAAAAAGACAATTAGAAAAAGGTGGAAACATTAAAGAAACTGAAGACTTTTACAGAAATAGCAACCTTATTCGCTCTAAATTCTTATTAGGGTACACTTGGAATATCATAAAAAATGGACCTTTATTTAATCATAGCTCATTTGATTATGAATTGGAAGACCTTTATTCTGAAAAAGGATCATCGATTTATGTACTCACATACAAAAGTGTGAATTCAAAAATTCAAGGGTCTGGTAAATTATTTATTCGTGAGAATTATGAAGTCATCAAAATTGAAAGTAATGATTTTTTCATTCCATTAAGTAAAGATGATTTTTATAATGTTTATCCTTATATCCGTAATAGAAAAAACTCAAAAGGCAGAATACAACTCGTTTATAGAGATGGTAAAAACTATATTCAAGATGTAGACTATCAATTAGTTTATGACGATCCAAAAACCAAAACCACTTATGAGGGACATTTAGATATTATAAATTTCAGCACAGCTGAAGGGTATTCATTAAATGCAGGTAATACTTTTCGACTATCCGATAAAGTTGCCCTATGGGTAGATATGGAATCACCTTTTGCGGAATACAATGGTGCGTATTGGGAGTTTAGATCGATCGATAGCAATAAATACTCCGAACTAATCAATCAAAAAGAGATGTCCTATACTAGTCTATACGATAAACGTGATTCAATTCGAATAGAATACAATAGTTATTTTAAAAATAGAACTGAAGACCAACGTAAGAATGTGGCTATAAGTGATTTCATGAAATACAAACAAACACGTGAATTATTAAAAAGAAGTACATATAGTCATCAAAATCACAAGGATATAAAAAATGAATTAAAGGAGATAAGAACGACCTATTTTGACCCTTATTATTTCGATAAACAAAGGGAAGAAATTTCAGATAGTTTAAATTATCATTATACTTTCATGAAACAGATTGATGAGAGTTCGAATATCATCAATAACCTTGCGAACCACAAAGACTTTACATCCTCTAATCAATTATTGGAAGCTGTTTTTACCAATATGGCAGATACCCTAATTGCTTACAAAGGAAAATTATCTGAAGATTATATCAATGAAAGTAAAGGAAATGTAATTGCTTTGTGGATTGAATCTAATACTATTTACACGGAGAAATTTCCTGATACGGTTAGAACAAATAATAGAAATCATCTCATTTCTGTATTAAAATATTTTGATTTAAATGATACTGAGATCTATTCAAGTCCTGTCCTAGCGGAATACATTGCAGAAAGTATTCATACTCAAATTACTATTGTTGAAGAAAATATTAGTAGCATTGAAAAAGGACGTTTCAATCATACATCAAATACTAACTTGGCAAGGTTTCAAGAGATCAATAATGATGTGATAAAGAATAAAGAACTTCAAGAAAAAGTACTTTTTGAATACCTTTCAAAATACCATTATTACAATGATACATTAAGTAATGACTCATTTAATACATCTGTTGAAATCTTTAAAAACACATACCCGTCATCATCACAAATAAAAGAACTTACTGGTTTGGCGAAACTTAGAAAGGGTTTTGAACAAAAAGAATTTCCTAAAGAAATAGCAGTTACTAATATTGAAGGTACTGAACTATCAAAAAGTTTTGATGATGGAATATATGTAATAAATATTTGGGTAAGCTGGTGTGGGTTCTGTCAAAAAGCTTTGAAAGAAGATTACCCTCCAATAACTAGAAAATACAAAGACTCTACTATTAAATTCGTTTACCTTTCTTTTGATCAATCTATTGCTAACTGGAAAAAAAGCATTAGTAATATTGACATAGACAAAAATGTTCAACATTTCAGAGTAACAGATGAACACCTTTCGACATTAAAAACAACATTAAATATTGAAGGTTTTCCTACTCAATTTATTGTCAAAGATGGAATTATCATCAAAAGAATTACCGGCTTGAAACCCTTAATTACTGAAAAAGAGATCGGTCAACTCATCAAATAAATGATTTACTAAGAGGAGTTAATAATTAATTTTATTTCTCCTCTTTTTTTTATGGTATTTTTCTCATACCAAATTATAAAAAAATCATCTTTACAAATGATGACAATCACTGAATAAACGTTACATTGAAATTGGTTTCTAATTTTTCTTCTTCCATATTTGCAATAACAAAAGGGAATTTGGTGTAACTCCAAAACAGTCCCCGCTACTGTAACTTTTCCTATTTAATAGGTTTGTGGTAAGTCACTGGGTAATACCGGGAAGGCTCACAGTAAAGAGAAGTCAGGATATCTTTTGTTAGAAATTATTCTTCGGGTGTAAAGTAAAACAAATGAAACGTTATTTTAGTATACTCTCAATAATTGGAGTATTATCGATAGTTATTTTTAGCTGTCAAACACAATCAAATTCAGCTACTTACAGTACTTCTCAAGGTGTTACTTCAACTCCCCTTCAAGTTAAATACGCTAAAACTTTTTCTTTAGACTATAAGGAAAACTATAAAGTTTTACACCTTATTAATCCGTTTAATGAAGAAAAAACCTCTTTTGTTCTTCTACAAAAGGGTCAATCCATACCACAAGAATTCACTACTTCACAAGTTATACGTGTTCCTATTCAAAATATGGTCACGACTACTACCTCTCAAACCACAATGATGGAAGAGTTAGGAGCTATTGACGCCATCAAAGGATATGTAGATAAAACTTATATGTATAGTCAAGAAATCGTAGACAGAATGGATAATGGTAAAATTATTACTGTTGGATACGATATCACTGATAATTCTGAAAAAATTATCTTGGCTCAAACAGATCTTGTGATGGTGGTAGGTAATTCTACCGTTACGTCTAATTCATTTCCTGTTTTAAGAAAAGCTGGCATTCCTATTTTATCCAATACCGATTGGCAAGAAAATGATATGTTAGGGAGAGCAGAATGGGTAAAGTTATTTGGTGCACTACTTAATAAAGAAGATAAAGCAGACAGTCTTTTTAATCAGATTGAAACTGACTTTAACTCCTATATTAACATTGCTAAAAAGGCATCATCAATTCCAAAAGTTTTAACCGGATTACCTTATAAAGGGATGTGGTCTGTACCGGGAGGTGCTTCTTATTTAGCGAAAGCTTTAGAACAAAGTAAAGCGACGTACCCTTGGAGTGAGTCAGATCAGACAGGTAGTTTACAGCTAGACCTTGAAGCTGTTTATGCAAAAGGTAAAGATGCTAAAATTTGGATCAATACAGGTTCGACTTTCTCTTTAAATGATATCATCAATAAAGACATTCGTTACGGTCAGTTCGATGCCTTTAAAAATGGAGAAGTCTACAATCATAATAAAAGAATGAGAGGTGGATTAGCAAGCGATTATTGGGCGACAGGCAACTTACATCCTGAAATCGTTATTGCTGATTTAATCAAAATATTTCATCCAGAATTATTGGCTGACCATCAACTATACTTTTATCAGAAATTAAAATAATGACTAAGGGAATTATCTCAATAGTATTTCTCTTCTCTTCTATTTCTTTATTTGCTCAGGATGAATTTCAATTGCCTGATAGAGAATTAAAAGAAGTTGAGATTACTGCAAAAACAATGAAATATTATAGTCAAGGGACACATATACAGTCTTTTGACAGTACTCAATTGGCTTTGGCTAACGATGGTTCTTTGGCTAACCTATTAAGGGATAAAGCTGGTGTGCACATCAGAGAATATGGAGCAGCGGGGCAGTTATCTACAATATCTATGCGTGGTTCTTCTCCTGAAAATACAGCTATTGTTTGGCATGGGATCAACCTAAATAGTATGACAACAGGTCAAACTGATATGTCTACCATTAATACTTTTTACTTTGATGATATTGATGTGCAATACGGTTCTAGTAGTGCACAATATGGTTCAGGGGCTGTTGGTGGAGCTATTTTACTTCAGGATAATATCAAATGGAATCAAAAAAACAGTTTTGAATTACAAACTGCTTATGGTAGTTTTAATCAGCAATTTTATGGTTTCAAAGCACAATATGGTAATGATAAATGGAGACACAAATCTGCCATTTTATATCAAAGTGCTGACAATGATTATACTTTTTACAACGATTATGCAAAAGAAGAACAAACACAAAACAATGCAGGTTTTAACCATTTTGGTGTTCTTCATGAAAGTCATTTTCGACCTACAGCCAATTCAGAAATATCTTTAAATCTTTGGTATACAAAAGACGAAAGAGAGATACAGCCAATTATGGGTGATAATTTAAACCCTTCTAGATATGATTCTCTTTCCAATGAGAATTTTAGAGCGGTATTAAATTATAAAATTGATGGGACAAAATGGACGCATAATGCAAGTGTAGCTTATGTAAATGATTATCTTCTTAATGGAGAATCAAAAATAGCCTCTGAAAGAATTATTGGTGATTATAGAGCAGAAACATCCTTAAGTGATAAAGCTACTTTACTATTAGGTGGTACAGTAAATCATATTTGGCCAGATGTTTACGCCTATGCAGCCAATACAACCGAAACAAGAAGCTCTTTGTTTGCGGCAATAAGATATGATTTTAATGATCGACTTTCTGCTTCAGCAACTATTAGACAAACTTGGGTAACTGGCTATGTGGCTCCTTTCACCCCTTCTGCTAACCTCACTTACTTAGCAATTGATAATCAAAAAAATAAGCTAACCATAAAGAGCTCTGTTGGTAGAAGTTATAGAGTTCCTACTCTTAATGAACGCTATTGGGGAGGTGAAACCAACAGTAATATACAGCCTGAAGATGGTTACAATGTTGATCTTGGAGGAGATTATACGCTTACATCAAACAGCCTTAGATTTAACTTAAATGTCACTGGATTCTATTTAAGAACTTCTAATAAAATTCTATGGGTTCCAGGTAATCCAACCTATGCCAAAAATGTAAAGAATGCTCGTTCTTTTGGTGTGGAGTCTGCTGCAAAATTAGATAACTACCATTCGAATCATAGATTAAAATGGGCAGTTGGTTTAAGTTATACTTTTACCGATGCTCAGAATATGGATAAAGAAAAACAATTAATCTATGTCCCAAAAAATCAATTTAAAAACTATGTCACATTGAATTATCACAAATGGTTTATCAATGTTGATCATCAGGCAATTGGTAAACGTACAACATCAAATGATTATTATAATCTTGATGCCTTTAGTGTATTTAATGCAGCTGTAGGCAAATCGATTCAATTTAATAAAACGGCTTTAAGAATCACGTTTAAAGTCAATAATCTAACAGACGAGGCTTATCAGAATTACGAAGAGTACCCTATGCCTGGGCGAAATTATATGATGAAAGCCAATTTCACTTTTTAAAAATAGAAATCTAAAATGAAACAATTTTACAAATTTTCAATCCTTTTTGCGTTAGTAGCTTTTGTATTTACTTCATGTGTAGATGATAAAGATGCTGCACCTTATGTACCTGGACAATCTGGTTTTCAGTTAAGTAATGCAGGAGCTTTTGGTAAGCCGAATACATCTTCTATTACTGGTGTTAGTATCGTAGATGAAGATACTACAGTTTCTCAAGGTGCTTTTGAGTCTGCTAACAATGAGAAAGTTTTAGGGCTAATTGAAGGTTTCTCTTCTAACGGTACTGTTACAGTAATCAATGCAGCTGCTTCAGATAGAATTATCATTGCTAATGCTCAAACATTAAAAATGAATTTCGAAATCAAAGAAAACGTTCACAACCCAAGATATACAGCATTTGACGGTAACACTGCATATGTAACGATGTGGGGTGAACAACAACCAGATTATTCATACGCTAATCCTAAAATATTAGTTATCAATTTATCTACAGGAGAAGTTACTAAAAGCATTGACTGTGGTTTAAGTCCAGAAGGAATTCTATTCCACAATGGAAAATTATTTGTAGCTAGTTCTGCATCTTTCAATGTTGAAGTTTATGATGTTTCTGACCTTGATGCAGAACCAACAATCATCAATGTAAATGCAGTACCTCAGCATTTTGTACTTGATTATGCTAACAATGTTTGGGTTTCAGCTTCTGAGACATGGTCTTTACCTGCTGAAGCAGCAAACAAAGGTCTAATTAAATTAAGCAGTGATTACACAGAAGTTTCTGCAAGAATTAGTTATGAAGGTATTGGTAGCGATGGTTTTGTAAACATTTCAGAAAATGGTACAAAAGCATTCGTAATTGGTGCTGAATCATGGCCTTCAACAAAAACTGAAATTGTTGAAATGAATTTAGCTGATAAGTCTTCATCTACAATCATTACTGGTGAAGGATTTACAGGTGTTGCTCAAAACCCTGCTACAAAAGATATTTATGTTGCAATCACTCCTGATTTCGAAAATGCTGGTTACTACAGTATTTATTCTGAAACAGGTACTCCAAAATTTGAAAATCAAGAGGCTGGCGTAGGACCATTCCACTTCATTTTCAACTAAGAAATTTTGTCAAAACTATAAGTGTTAAGAGCCAAGAAGATATTCTTCTTGGCTCTTTTTTTTGTAAATTGATCGAATACTCTGATGTTAATTTTAGTATTCATCAAATTATAAATACGTAAATAATGAAACTCTTAATAAATATATCTCTTCTCATTCCTTTACTTTTTCTGTTCATCGGCTGTAAAAATCAAATAAATAATAATAGTTGTGAGTTAATTGATATTGGTAAAATTGGAACTACATGTGATTCATTAAGAGAAATAGGACAACATAATAAAGCAGGTCAACTCTATTATAAGGCTGGAGAAAGTAATCAATCATCAGAGCTATTTTTCTATTCTGCATGGCAATATGGAGAAGGCAATCAAATAGATAGTGCATTGCTCTCTGTTAAGAGATCGATTGATTTTGGGATGAATGACCCTATCATTCTAGAAAAATTAGGCATTGAAAAAGGGGGGAATAATATTACTTTAAGAAATGAAGTCGATTCTTTACTTCAGATCATTCAGAAGAGAAACGAAAATATAGAGAACTTCGAAATTTTGACCACTCCTACTGACAGGTTTTGGAAATATTTTGATCAATCAATACATGATAAACAAAACGCAAATCAGTATTTATCAAATTATATTTGTGAAGGATCTTATGCCTTAAAAGATTACTACCATATTCGTTATGAAAATGTAGAGAATATGAAAAGAGTTATGATTGAAAATAACTCGGACTACTACCAATATCTTGAAAAACATATTTCTAAAAATCAATTGGATAAAGTAGCACGCAACGCTAATGAAATGATGGTAAGGTTTTCGGAGTTATATCCTAAAGCAGTATTTCCTAAAACTTACATTGTCCCTGATTTAATCAATAGTTCTGGAACCTTAACTGAATTAGGATTATTTATTGGTGTAACTATGTTTGCAAAATCAGATAGTATGCCATTACAGCATCTGAATGATTGGCAAAAAAATTCTATTACTGAGTTTGATAATATGTCTTATGATTTAGTACATGAGTTGATGCATTTTCAGCAATCGTATTCTGATCATGAAAATGCTAATAAAGTGCTAGGTAAGATTATAGAGGAAGGTGTTTGTGATTTTCTTGTTTCTATCCTATCAGAAAATAAGACTCCAAGTCCTGGGGTACAGCAAAATTTAAACTATTTAAATAATAAAAAGAACTTCGAGTTTATCATTCAAGAACTGAAAAATGATGCTTACAGTACAGACTTATCTAATTGGATGCATAATGGTGGTGCAATCCATGATCGACCGAGTAATCTAGGATATACAATGGGGTATCTAATTTGTCAATCCTACTATGAAAAAAGTGACGATAAAAAGGCGGCTATTTTCGAATTATTGAATACCAATAACTTTAAAAAGATAATTACTGAAAGTGAGTTTAAATATATTTTGTAAACTCCTTTTCTAAAGATAAAGGTTGTCACATGCATTTAAATGTGACAACCTTTTTTTATCCAACTAATTCTTTTTGTTTTTGAGTTTCTTTTTGGCTTTCCTTGCTCTAATTACTGGATCAGGTTCAAAAAATTGAGGATATCCACCATTATTATAATCTCCATCACATTCTTTTAATAGAATAGATTTTAGAGAAGCAACCTTATCTGGATATTGATTATTTAATACCGTCTCTTCTCTATAATCCTGATTGATATTGTACAATTGGAAAACATCATCTTTAATGTGATAACGTAATTTCCAACCTTCTTTAGTTACAATTGCAGGACCTATTTTTGAAGCAAACACAGTATAGTCTTTCTCTTTTCCTTTTCCCTTTAAAAGTGTATTGGCATAAGAAAAGCTATCTTTCCCTTCTACTTGATCAACACCAATAATATCAGCTATAGTGTTCATGATATCATAGTTATTTACCAACTGATTAGAGGTTTTTCCAGATTTTATTTTTCCTTTCCAATACCAAACTAAAGGTACTCTTACACCACCTTCCCAATTGTCTCTTTTTAACCCTGCCATGCCATTATTACCATCAAATACATCGTTTCCTTCGTCACTATAAAATTTAGTTGTGATGTTATCAATTGGCTTTCCATCTCTGGTTGTCCTTCTAAAAGTTCTCCCATCCTGTTCATAATGTACTTCATGTCCATTATCACTAGATAAAATAATGATCGTATTCTCTAAAATACCCAATTCTTCACACTTGTCGTAAATTTGTCCTACAGTGGTATCAAAGATTTTTACCATAGTAGCATATTCCTTTTCTAAGGATGTTAAACCTTCTGCATTAATCAATTCCTTATCAATTTCAGGCACTTGTACGGGACCATGAGGTAATTGTGTCGGATAATATAAGAAGAAAGGTTGATCCGTTTTATTAGGGTTATTATCATCCATGTATTGAAGCATTTTATCCAAAATTAAATATTCAGAATATTGCTTCTTCCCGGTAAAATCCCATCTAATTTTGAAATTTTCTGGAGTCTCTTTTTTAGGAGTGACTGCACAATCTGCATGTGTATTGCCTTCAATTTCTATCAATTCACCATTTTCAAAAAGGAAAGGTGGGTAAAAACCATGACATCGACGGTGGTCATAAAAACCATAATGATCATCCCATCCATGATTTTTCATTCTTTCAGGTGTTGTTGCAAAACCCCACTCAAGTTTCCCAAATTGAGCAGTTTTGTATCCTGCATTTTTAGCAACAGTAGCTAAATACACCTCATTTTCTCTAGTTGGTGCAACTTCATGAATTTGTTCTTCGATCTTATCGACATCTACGTCTTTAGCGTCTTTAAGCCAAATGCCTGGGCGAGTTAAAGTATAATATTCATTTTGCTTATGGCAGTCATGCATACCGGTAATCATACTTGCACGGGCAGGCGCACAAAAGTTACTTCCATAGGCATGATCGAACTTCATCCCGCCATCTACTAATTTATCGATATTGGGTGTTGTAAAATGCTTTTGTCCCCAAGAACTCAACATTCCTCTTCCCATATCATCAGCATAAATTAAGATAATATTAGGTTGTTTTTTCTTTTTAGTTAATTTCTTATCCTCTTCAATTTTTGCACTTGAACAGAAGAAAATCAATGTGATAGTTAAAGTGATGAAGTTTAATATTTTCATTATTCTATATTTTAACTCATTTCAAATTAATTTAAAGGTTGATCATGTGATTTCATAATCAATATTTCGTTTTACAAGAATAATTTTTTGTTTTAATTCAGGTGTCACTAGTAGTTATTTGATTGTACTTTTGGATATAAAGAACTAATAAACAAGTTGATAAATAACTCTCAATAGAAGATTACATCATATAATCTCAATAAATCACACTTACCATTAGGATAATTTAATGTTGATTATTGACAATTTTTATTTACTTTTGCAACTGTGTCGCAAAAATATATTTATGAAAATCATTAAAAATAGTTCTGATCAATTTGGTGCCATTGCAAGTTTTATATGTTTGATACATTGTGTGGCTACACCTTTTTTGTTTGTTGTCGGTTCTTGTGCAGCAAGTTGTGGAGCTCACCTCCCTATTTGGTGGAAAGTCATTGATCCAATTTTTCTTTTTATCTCATTTATTGCCGTTTTCCAGTCTACAAAAAATACGAGTAGCCATTGGATGAAACCTGCAATGTGGATAACATGGTCCCTCTTAGCTTTCATTCTCATCAACGAGAAATTACAGTTAATACATCTGATGGAAGAATTTATATACCTACCCACTATGGTGCTCATAATTTTACATATTTATAATAGAAAATATTGTAGGTGTCAAACCACTAAATGTTGTGCAGCATCATAACCTTTTTAAAACTCAAAAGCTCATCATTGATATAAAATGATGAGCTTTTTTTATTATTCCATTCTTTCTCATTTAGGATACTTCAATATTTAAACAACTAACCTTATCAGATTTATTCTATCCTACTTTTAAAATGAATTATTTAAATTTATTTTTAGAAATGAATGATAAAGAACATTTCTACCTCCAACAGAAAGAACCCAATAAAAGCTGTTATCTAGCCCTTCGATCGATCATAATTGATGCAAACCCCAAAATAGAGGAAACAATTAAATATAGTATGCCTTGCTTCTGTATTGAAAAAAAACCTTTATGTTATTTATGGAAGGATAAAAAAACGGAAGAGCCCTACATCCTTTTTGTCGATGGAAAATTACTTCAGCATCATAAATTAGAATCAGGAACTCGAAAAAAAATGAAAGTTCTTCCTATCAATCCAAATCAAGATTTAGATCTAGTACTTATCCAAGATATTCTTAAAATGGCTATTGATCTTAAAATCAATTATTGAAATAAGTGTTATACCATTAATTTCCATTGGAAGAAATATGAAATTATATCCTATAAGAAAATTAGTTGTTTCGGGTGATTTTATCACCAATTGTTATATCTTGGATAGAGAGGGCAAATGCTTTATCATAGATCCAGGTTACGAAAAAGATAAAATTCAAGATTACATTAAAAGAGAAAAATTAGAAGTCATTGGTATTCTTCTAACTCATGCTCATATTGATCATATGGAAGCTTTAGATTGCTTTGATGTGCCTATATATATTCATGAAATAGAATATGAAGTTTTAATGAATGATGATCTAAATGGATTTGGTTTCTTTCATAAACACAAAAGGTATGATTTATCAAAAATGGAAATCATCAAGATAAATGAAAATACCATTATCCCTTTAGGGAAGGAACAAATTTCTGTGATCCATTGCCCAGGGCATACTATTGGAGGCGTTACTTTTAAAATTGGGCATGACCTATACACTGGTGATACTTTATTCGAAGCGTCAGTTGGAAAATGGGATCGACCAACAGCAAACCTTGAAGATTTAAAAAAATCCGTTATCAAACTGATTGATGAACAGCCTGCTCATATGCTTATCCACCCAGGGCATGGAAGAAGCAGTTCTATCGGTATGGAAAAACAAATAAATTCATTTTATCATCAATGGAAAAGAGAATTGAATGATTAAAATTCACTCATAATACACACCTCCTATTTTATGGTCAATGGTCATTTTAGTAGGAGGTGTTTTTTATTTCCCATAAAAAAATCAATTCTTTTTTTGAACGTATCAATATTACGTTCTTCCTCAATAAGTTTGTACTATCAACAATTAAAACTATTGTAAAAAGTAAGAAACTCTTATTAATGGTCGGTAGAAGACTATTGATAACACTATAAATAACTTGATTAACAGACAACTTAAAACCCACCTATTTCATTTGTATTGTGTCTATTACCTTAATTAATAAGATAAGACACAATACTATGAAAAGGTACCTATTCCTCATTACTTTACTTCTTTCCTCACTTTACGGAACATGTCAAATAAAAAACTCTTTCAAAACTATTGATGGAGTTTTAAACGAATTACTCGAACAGATCTCTATAAGCAAAGGGGAACAAATGGATACTGCAGCAATTAGAACTATTTTTCTTCCAACTGCTCAATTTTCCATCAGAATGCAAGATACTGATACCACTTTTGTTGAAACGGTTACTTTAAATGAATTTCTAGAATTGATTACTGATCCTTATTATGAAGAAGGTTATTCAGAAAAACACATTTCTAGAGTAATTGATCAATACAAAGGTATTGCTCAAGTCTTTGAAAGCTTTAAGGCAAAAGACTCTGAAGGTGAAAACGGAAGAGGTATTTCGAGTTATCAAATGATTGAATTGAATGGACGTTGGTGGGTAACGAATATCCTTTGGACAAATGAGAGCAAAGAACATCCTATTCCAGAAAAATACTTGATAAAAGATTAATTAATACATGATCAAGACCCTCTATTTATTTATGGATCACCTTTAGGTGTTAAAATTGAATATGTTGATAATTGTCCTTATTCTGTGATCAAAAAATGATTAAATTCCCGCTATTAACACAATCAATATGAAGATGAAAAACAATAGAATTTGTCAACTTTTTGACATTCAATATCCTATTATTTCTGGAGGTATGGTTTGGTGTAGTGGCTGGAAATTAGCTTCTACAGTAAGTAATGCTGGTGGATTAGGTTTAATTGGAGCTGGATCTATGCATCCTGAAACTTTTTTAGAGCATGTTCAAAAATGTAAACAAGCAACAGATAAACCGTTTGGTGTAAATATCCCTCTCTTCTATCCTGAAGTAGATAAATTGATGGAAATTATTGTTGCCGAAAAAGTACCCGTAGTATTTACTTCTGCAGGTAGTCCAAAAAAATACACAGGCTTTTTAAAGTCTAATGGCATTAAAGTAGCTCAAGTTATTTCTTCATTAAAATTTGCCGTAAAATCTCAAGATGCAGGTGTTGATGCTGTTGTCGCTGAAGGTTTTGAAGCTGGAGGACATAATGGTAAAGAAGAAACTACTACAATGTGTCTTATTCCACCTATTGCCGAACAACTAGATATTCCTGTCATTGCGGCTGGTGGTATCGGTACAGGAAAAGGAATGTTGGCTGCTTTTGCTTTAGGTGCCGAAGGTGTACAAGTAGGTTCTCGTTTTGCCATCACTAAAGAATCATCTGCCCACGATAATTTTAAAAATAAAATTGTTGAAGTAGATGAAGGTGAGACTGTACTCACTTTAAAAGACCTTACTGCAGTAAGATTAGTAAAGAATGAATTTTACACAAGAGTAGCTGAAGCTGAAGCAAGAGGTGCCTCTACTGATGAGTTAAAAGAATTATTAGGAAAAAGACGTTCTAAACGCGGTATCTTCGAAGGTGATTTAGCCGAAGGAGAAATAGAAATTGGACAAATTTCATCACAGATTAAGAATGTACCTAGTGCTGCTGAGGTAGTTGAGCAAATGATGAGTGAATTTGAAAATCAAAAGTCAGTGATTTCAAATCTTTAATTCCATTATTATAGATAAAAAAACACCTCCATCAATTTAAATATTGATGGAGGTGTTTTTATTTATGAAACATAAATGGATTACTTTTTCCAAGCTTCTTCATTTTCTAAATTCCAATCACTTATTAAAAGTGTTTTAAAACCTAGTTGCTTACATTCTTTAATATATTCTTCTGGTTTATCGAATTCCTTGTTCTCCTTATCATCATGGATAACAAGTACACCGTTACCAGCGTATTTCATCATTGCAAAATCGCCATGAGAATTACCATAAACTATTGTTGGCATAATCCCTTGTGATTTTAAATTATCAACTTTTCCTTCTTTATCGTTAATATTGATATTTTTTGCTTTTAGTTTTTCAGCTCTAAATTCAGAACCAATAACAACATCAAAAGCATTATTAAAATAACGTTTATTTACCTCTTTGGCAAAACGAACCTCAGATCCTGTACAGATCACAAGTTTATAACCTTCTTTCTTTAGGCTATCTACCACATCCATCATGTGAGGGTAAACACGAATGTCATTTTTCTTAAAAAACGATTTTAAGTATTTATTATACTTAGGGCTCTCACTTAATTTTGTTAGTTCAGTTACTAAATCTTCAATAGTTTCAATTTGATTCATACTGTACTCTTTTGCAAACTCAGCCAAAGCATAATTGGGTGATTCAGAAATTAAAGTACCATCCATATCAAAAACGGCAACTTTATCTTGAGCTACAATAAATTGTGATACAAATAGAAGGGCAATAAATAATATCTTTTTCATCTTTATCTAGTAAATTTTATAGTTCATATCCTTTATTTAACGTAAAGGTAATCGTTTTTAATACTTATTTAAGACCAAGAACTACCTAATTAATGTCATATACAATTTATTCACATTTGTTTAACTTCCATAAATAATGATCAATATTAATGTTGATTTTAAATGTATTACATCAAATATTCCCTATAGAAAATAAACTACAGCAAATACACAAAATTTTAATGTCGTTTGATACGATTTTAAAAGTTTTCTTTTTAAATTATACTAGGAAGAACATTGATTACAACTGTCAAAAACTATACATGAAACTATATACAGCACAACAAATAAGAGATTGGGACAAATACACTATTAAACATGAGCCCATTGAAAGTATTGATTTAATGGAGCGTGCAGCCACAAAATTAACTGATTGGTATCTCGAAAACTGTAGCGATTACAGGAACATTAGTATATTTTGCGGTATTGGTAATAACGGTGGAGACGGTTTGGTAATGGCAAGACTATTATCCAATGAACAATTTGATGTAAAAGTATATGTGGTACATTTTGGAGATACTCCATCAGCAGACTTTACTGAAAATTTAGAACACTTACCAAAAAAGATCAATTGTTCGCATATCAAAGAAGTTGCTGACATTCCCGACTTAGAGGAAGACACTGTAGTGATTGATTGTATTTTTGGTTCTGGTATTTCTAGACCTCCAAAAGGGATCACCTTAGATGTTATCACAACGATTAATCAATCTAAAAAACCTGTCATCTCCATTGATATTGCTTCTGGACTTTACACCGATCATTATTCTACACATTTTAATAGTATTATAGAAGCTGATATAACACTTAGTCTTGAAGTACCTAAGCTTTCGATGTTATTCCCAGAAAACGAAAAAAATGTTGGTGAATTACACATCGTGAAAATTGGTCTCGATAAGAACTATGCTCAAGAAACGACTTCCAAATTTTATTTTACAACTTCTCAGTCAGCACATAAAATATATAAACCTAGAAAAAGATTTGACCATAAAGGGAAATTTGGTCATGTTCTTTTAGTTGGAGGAAGTAAAGGTATGATTGGTGCAATTCAATTAGCTACTCGATCTGCTTTAAGATCAGGTACAGGTAAAACCTCAGTAATAGTACCTTCTTGTGGTTATGAGATTTTGCAAGCTACTTGTCCAGAAGCGATGTGTATTGCAGATCCTTCTAGAAATCATATTGTTGCATCAACTTTACTAAAACCCTACACAGCAATTGGTATTGGACCTGGTATTGGTAAGCATGAGCAAACCAAAAAAGCGATTCGTTCAATAATCGAAGATGCAGATAAACCAATAGTTTTAGATGCTGATGCTCTTAATTTACTTTCTGAAAATAAAGAATGGTGGGATATCATTCCTGAAAATTCTATTCTTACACCTCATGTTGGTGAGTTTGAAAGACTTGCTGATATTCACTTCATCAATTCTTTTGATCGATTAGAAGCCGCTTCAAAAATGGCTCAGGATAAAAAAGTGATCATCATATTAAAAGGTGCGAACACCGCTGTTTGTCTACCGAATGGTGAAATCCATTTTAATTCTACAGGAAACCCAGGCCTTGCCAAAGGCGGAAGTGGAGATGCTTTATTAGGCATCATCACTGGCTTACTTGGTCAAAAATATAAACCTTTCGAAGCGGCAATTTTAGGAGTATATATTCATGGAAAAGCGGGAGACTATGCAAGTAGTCAAATGAGCATTGAATCTGTCACTACCTCCGATGTCATTGATAATATCGGTAAAGTATTCTTAGGCTTTTAATAACAATTTTATCCCTCAGTCAACTTTTTAAAGTTATGACTGAGGGATAATAAATAGAATCAGTAATACACCTTCTAGATAATTCTACTAGTTCACTAAAATCTTAGTAGTTGTACCATTCACATTAATAAAATAAAAACCCCTTTCTAGACCATCATAAACAACAGAAATTTGATTTTTTCCGATAGATTCAAAATTAACTTTATTCGTAATATTTATTCCATGACTATTGAATAGTTGTACTTGGTTGACCTCAATTTCCATTGAAGGGCTTGATATATTGAAATGAGTTGTTGCAGGATTAGGAAAAACAGTTAACTCATTTGTTTTGGTAGATCGAGAATTCAATAAACTAACAGGACCAAAATAGACAAATTCACCATCGAAATCGACCTGTTTTAATCTATAATGTATTACCCCTTGTAAAGGTTCATCAATATTAAAACTATATTCAATAGTAGATTTTGAATTACCTGAACCATTCACTTCACCAATTGTATTCCAAGAAAGTTTATCTGTTGACTGTTCTATAGAAAAATGTGAGTTATTCTCCTCTGATGCCGTTTCCCAATAAAGTATATTTTTTGAATCGGATATTTTTCCTTTAAAAAATACTAGTTCAACAGGTAAATCTACTCCAACTGCATTCGTCCCACATATAAATACGTTATCTTGATCAAAGCTAAAACCATCAGTACCATTATCTGCACTTTTTACGTCATCATACTCAAGTAAATTAAATGTTACAGTTTCACCGTCATTACACCCATTACTTGTAGTAAACTTCATATCCTCGACTCTAGCATAGCTTGTACCTTCTTTATGAATCTTGATATTATTTGCAATAATTTCACCTCCACCTGTGAAAGTGGCTCCATGTAAGTCAAACTTATCAGAGGTATCCGCATTTAATAAACCTAAATTATTAAATGTTCCATGGAAATGAATTTTCACAGTCACTTCTATCTCACCCCCAGTATAATTATTATAAATTGCACTATGATCATCGTGCTTGTCTTCTAACTTTTGGACTGATAAGAAACCATAATTATGTACTACGATATCATCATGATTTGATTTAAGATCAACAACATTATGAATAGTACCATAATTTGTAATCGTAGCATCATTCTGACTTGGAGTAAGATCATAAAGGTTATCCAAATCTAAAGTACTCCCTGATGTTACCGTTAATGACCCTCCAATATTGATATCACTTGTGGCAGTAACTGTACAACCACAATCAATGGTTATATCATCATTTTCATCAGGTACAGAACCGGAAGACCAATTAGCACCATCTGACCAGTTTCCATCGCCTGAAGCAGTCCAATTTATTGTAGCAGAATAGATATTGGTATGCATAGAAAAGGATACCAAAAGAAGCATTAGTATTTTTTTTAACATGTGAATTAATTTAATAGGTGTAATTACACATCATATGTGATGTTATAAGGAAAGAAATAATTATTAGGCTATCTGTTTAAAGAAAACTTATTATATTTCGTTATTTAGTAGTACAACATAAAGATAACATACTTAGTACACAGAGTTACCATACCTTAACAAATTAATTCTTTAATGTAAGTTCTAACATCACTTTACCAAAAAAATACTATAAACCACGGATAAATAAGTACTTACAGTCTAATTCCCAATCCAAAACTTAAAGCAAAAATATTTCTACCAAAATAGTAATCACCATTAATCTGTAAAGATAGGTTCTGGTCTATATACCTAGAATACCCTCCCCCTAAGGCAAAATCTGTGGTGTTTACAAGTACGCCTTTCATTGAAAAATGAAATTCAGGTACAATGTATACTCTAGAACCTAAAATTAAATTCCCCTGGTTTATATATTCATAGCCACCCATTAATGTCATATTAGAGGCCATGAAATAATTCATTTCAACATTACCATAAAATTTTGTTTTATCCGACCCAAAGGCAGGACCTATACTTCCTGAGAACTCTATATTCCCTCCTTTATCTTGAGCATATAAAATGTTTGAAGAAAATAATACTATTAAAGATGAAACTGCACAAATCAATAAATTTTTCATTAGAATTAGTTGGTTAGTTTTAATAAATCGCTTAAAAAAGTCATTCCATTAATATTTAATACCAAGCCAACTTCAAACGGCTGAATGATATTATACTAATGAAAGGCGAAATTATAGTTTTTTTAAGAGTTGATTTTTGAATACCTGTTAAATCAATTATAAATTATGCCAAAATTAACCACATACTTTTTAAAAATGAACAAAAATATCCTATCGGCTTTCCTCTTTTCAAGTTTAGCCACTTTTACTGCTTGCAACAAACATATGGAACACAAGTATCCTGATACAAAAAAAGACGTTGTCGAAGAGGAATACTTCGGCACTAAAGTAGCAGACCCTTACCGATGGTTGGAAGATGACAAATCTTCTGAAACGGCTGAATGGGTAGCTGCAGAAAATGAAGTAACACAAGAGTTTTTATCTAAGATTCCATTTAAAAAAGGAATACAAGATAGGTTAACTGAACTTTGGAACTATGAAAAAATAACTGCTCCTAGAAAACATGGAGAATGGTTGTATTTTTATAAAAATGATGGTCTTCAAAATCAATATGTTTTGTACCGTAAAAAGCCAAATTCAGAAGTTGAAGAGATCTTTTTAGATCCAAATTCTTTTTCAGAAGATGGTACAACGTCTCTTTCTACTATCAAGTTTACACCTGATGGTAAATTGGCTGCTTATGCTACCTCTACTGGCGGTTCTGATTGGAGAGACATTTATGTAATCGATACCAAAACAAAAGAAATTGTAGAAGCACCGGTAAAAAATGCCAAATTTTCTAACATCGCTTGGAAAAAGAACGAAGGTTTCTATTACAGCAAATACGATCAACCAAAAGACGGTTCTCAACTGTCTGGTATGACACAGCACCATAAATTAATGTACCATAAAATGGGTACTCCTCAAAAAGAGGATAAACTTGTTTTTGGTGGCATCGAAACTCCAAGAAGATATGTAGGGGCTTATGTTACTGATGATCAACAATATTTAGTCATTACAGCAGCGGTAAACACTACTGGTAATGAATTATATATTCAAGATCTATCGAAGAAGAATGCTCCTATCATTACTTTAGTCGATAATTTTGATAACAACCATAGCATCATTTATTCTGATAAAAAGCAGTTTTGGATTGAAACCAATTACAATGCTCCAAATGGTAAAGTTGTAGTTGCAAAAGTAAACGCTCCTGAAAGAGCACATTGGAATGATTTAATTCCTGAAACAGAAAATGTATTATCTGTTAGTACTTCAGGTAAAAAGATTTTTGCTAAGTACATGAAAGATGCTATTTCTAAGGTTTACCAATACGATTTAAAAGGTAAAAAGGAAAAAGAAGTGGTATTGCCAGGTGTGGGTACTGCATCCGGATTCTATGGTGAAGATGAGGATAAAACATTGTTCTATACATTCACTTCTTACACAATGCCTTCAACTACTTTTGAATACAATATCAAAACAGGAGAATCAAAAGAATATATTCGTCCAAATGTAAAATTCAATCCGAACGATTATACTTCTGAGCAGGTTTTTTATGCTTCAAAGGATGGTACAAAAGTGCCAATGATCATCACTTACAAAAAAGGACTGAAAAAAGATGGACAAAACCCAACTATATTGTACGGTTACGGTGGGTTTAGTGTAAGTCTACAACCTAGCTTTTCTGTGGCCAATGTAGTTTGGTTAGAAAATGGTGGTGTATATGCAGTCCCTAATTTAAGAGGTGGAGGAGAATACGGTGAAAAATGGCACCTTGCAGGTACAAAAATGAAGAAACAAAATGTATTCGATGACTTTATCGCTGCAGCAGAATATCTTAAAAAAGAAGGTTATACTTCTACTGAAAAACTTGCCATTCGTGGTGGTTCTAATGGCGGATTATTAGTAGGTGCTACTATGACTCAACGTCCTGATTTAGCTGCAGTAGCTTTCCCGGCAGTTGGTGTATTAGATATGCTTAGATACAACAAGTTTACTGCAGGTGCAGGTTGGGCATATGATTACGGTACCGCAGAAGACTCTAAAGAAATGTTTGAGTATTTAAAAGGATATTCACCTTATCATAATGTAAAACAAGGTGTCGCTTATCCATCTACATTAATTACTACAGCAGATCATGATGACCGTGTTGTTCCAGCTCACTCATTTAAGTTTGCAGCAGAACTTCAGGCTAAAGATGCAGGTAAACACCCTGTTTTAATTAGAATTGCCACTAATGCTGGACACGGTGCTGGAAAACCAACAAGTATGATTATAGAGGAGTATGCAGATATTTTTGGTTTCGCTTGGTATAATATGAATGTCACTCCAGGACTTAATCATAAAGTTGATTCTAAAAATATGTAATTATTCTGATTTACATAAAAAGGATAAAAAGCAGGTAAAATCACTTTTACCTGCTTTTTTTATAGACAATGTAAACATCTCATAATAATGTGTTAATGTGATGATTATTGTCAGTTAAAAATTCTAAATTTGCATTATAACTTTCAATCATCATTATTTTATATGAGAACTCTATTCATTAGTGTCAATTTAATTCTACTTCTTATCCTTCCTTCATTTGCCTTTTCAAACAATAATCCTGAAGACAAAAAAGGAACAATTAAAGGTCAAATTATTGATCAAGCAGATAACTCTCCCGTAGGTTATGCAACAGTATCTATCACCAATAAGGAAAATATCTCTTTAGGTGGTGGTCTAACGGATGATCAAGGTAATTTTAAAATCAAGAATGTTTCTTTTGGCAAGTATACACTTGTCGTACAATTTATTGGTTATACCACTTTAAAAAAGGAAATTAATGTCAATGCTATCAATTTTGATTTAGGACAAATCAAAATAGGTGAAAACGTTGAACAACTAGAAGAGGTTGAAGTTCGTGCAGAAAAAACTAGTATCGAACGATCTATTGATAAAAAAGTAGTGAATGTAAGTGATGCTATGATTGCTGAAGGAAACTCAGTATCTGAAGTATTGCAAACTATCCCAGAAATTAGTGTAGGTTCTGATGGAGCGATCAGCCTAAGAGGAGAAAGTAACGTAAGAGTACTTATTGATGGAAAACCATCACAAATTGATCCTGCCCAGATATTCCAAACTTTACCTGCAGGTTCTATCGAAAAAATTGAGGTAATCACGAACCCATCTGCCAAATATGACCCTGATGGATTATCAGGCATTATCAATGTTATCACCAAAAAAGACAAAATGAAAGGTCTTAATGGTAGTGCAAATATTGGTGCAGGTACAGGAGAAAAATACAATGGTTATTTAGGTTTAAATTACCGTATCAAAAAATTCAACTTCTTTGGTCAAGGTTCTTATGGGGAAAATAGATTTGAAAATAAAAAAGATTTAAAGCGAATTTATACCGATCAAAGTATTCCTTCTTTTGATCAACAAGGCGATAACATCAGAAATGGTAGATATTATAACACCAAACTAGGTGCTGATTATTTCTTAGATTCTACCAATACTATTACGTTCTATGCTGAACTTTGGGATTGGAAAGGTGGCGAAAAAAACTATTTCGTTAATTCTAATCTACAAGGCGATCAAGTGATTAGCTCGCAGAAAGAATTTGGAGATCAAAATAATAGAGCAAGTGGTTCTTCTTTTAGTTTAAATCATAGAAAAGAATTTAAAAAAGGAACATTAGAAAGTGATGCATTTTACAATGGTGGATCTTCTACTTTCTCTACCTCTTCTACTCTAGAGAATGATACACAAAGAAACTCTTCTGTTAACACCGATGCCAATTGGAACTATGCTTCTTTAAAAGTGGATTACTCACACAAAATCAATGATAAATCATCTTTAGAAACTGGTTATAAAGGAGAGTTATTAGATGCTTCGGCAAAAATTAGTAATAGCTTAGGAGGTGTTGTTAATAACTATAGTTATGATTATGATCAATACATTAATTCTGCTTATGGGTCTTATAGCATTGCATTAGGAACATACTCTATCAAAGCAGGTTTAAGAGGTGAGATTGCAACTATTGAAGGTCAAGTGAAAACGGAAAGTGGTCAAGACACAACGTACAGTATCAATTACGCAAGCTTGTTCCCTACTCTACATATTCAAAAGAAAATGGGTGATTTTAATACAATAGGGCTAAGCTATTCTAGAAGAATTAATCGCCCAAGTATTTTCAATATGTTACCTATAGAACAACGTTCAAACTCATCTACGGTAACTGTGGGTAATCCAGATCTACAACCTTCTTACACTAACTCTATCAGTTTTGACCATGGCTTAAATAAAGGAAAGCTAGGTTTAAATACTAGTTTATATGTTAGACACAGTACGGACATTATTAGAAATGTTTCTAGATACGATTCTGTAGATGATGTAACAGTATATACTTATGCCAACTTAGGTTCTTCAATCACTGGTGGAGCTTCTATTTCTGCCAATTATCAGATTGCAAAATGGTGGAATATTGATGCAAATCTAAATTTCTTTTACTTAGAAATTCAAGACGAAAACGAAGAATTTACCGTTCCAACTGATGCGAATCCTATCAACTGGACAGCAAAATTGAATACAAGATTTATGTTGCCCAAAAGCTTTACAATACAGATCATGGGTAGATATGCAGGTCAACAATATGATGCACAAAATATTACTCAGCCTACATACGCTTTGAATTTGGCTGTAAAAAAAGCTATTCTTAAAAAGAAAGGTAATATTTCTTTCAAAATTGATGATATCATCAATAGCGGATTTACGAAAGATGTTTATGGTCGTGACTTTCAAGAACAGACTTATTACTTACAAGAACGCCCCGTTTATAGAGTGTCATTCTCTTATGCTTTTGGTGGACAGTTCCAAGGTAGAAAAGCAAGGAAATTACATAGTTCTGGAGGGATGAACTAAGCTGTAAATAGGTTTAATTGATCAAAAAAAAGAGATGCAAATTAAGTATTTGCATCTCTTTTTTTATACTTCCCACTTTGAATGTATTATACAGACAGGTTTGTCTTCTCTATAAATTCCAGTGATAAGGTGATAACTATTCTTGGTCTGTTGCTGTTCTGTAATGATCTTCACTTTTTGATCTAACAACACTTCAGACAAGTAGTTGATTTCAACTTCTACCAATTTTTTTGATTTAAAAGAATAAGGAATACTATCGAGCATCCAATCAAAGTACTTGATATTATTGACATGATTTACCGGATCAAGTTCAGAATAAACTACTGTCCGCTCTGTCACAAAATCTTGTGATGAAGGAGGTTGCAGTTTTGAAGGCTTATCTAAGGTAACAAGATCATTTCTTGTCTTCACCTCCTCCATAAATTCTTCAATAACAATTGGTCTTCTTCTCTTTAAATCGATACCAAACCAATTCGAAGATCCCTTAATAATCTCCACGTCTTGATCATTTTTAATCAAAAAATTTCTTTGAGAGGATAACTTTTGAACATCAAATACCCAAGTAGTAATATGAAGATTATCTGTCCATTTAGGCCATTGCTTCACTTCATATTTAATACTTCCTAAAACCCAAGCATGACCGTTTTTCATCATTTCTCTTAAGCCGAATTTTTCGGCATTCGAATGATTCCCTGCCACCTCCTGAAAAATCTCAGAAATGGTAGACGGTTTCATTTTATACTTTGGTCCTATTTGATGTGCCTTAACAGATTGTACCTCTCTCCAAACAGCCTCTTCTATATTACTCATCATCCATCATCTCAACAGTGAATGTAGCAGAAAAAGTTTTTCCTGTTTCTAAAATTTGATTGGCATATTTTTCTTTAAAATTATGATTGTCATCTCTTAAGTCAGCTACACCGTACCAAGGTTCAATACAAACAAAGTCTGCATTCTTACTTACAGGAGTCCAAATACCTAAAAGAGGCCAATCTTTGAATCCAATTCTTAATTTTCTAGAAGTATCTTTCTTTGTATAAATATCTAGGTATTCCGATTTGAAATGATCAATAATGATAGCATCATCTTTAAAAGTATTGTATTTTAAAGGAAGGATTTTTTCTCCTTTCAACGCATCATGTTCAATTGCCCCACTTCTAAGACCATTATCTAAAAGTAATCTTTCAAAAGGTTCTTGCTCAGAAAACTCAATAACATAATCCTCAAAAGAAGTTCCTTTCACAAAATTGGTATTAAAACCAGGGTGTGCTCCTACAGAAAAATGTATCGTTTCTGTATCAAGATTATCTACCTGATAGGTGATACTTAACTTATTATTTTTAATCTCATAAATTGTTCTGAAAACAAATTTATAAGGGTACTTTTCAATAGTTGTATGATCAAATCTCAGTTCAAAAATACAAGACAATTCATCTTGAGTAACCAACTTATGCTCCATATCTCTTGCAAAACCATGCTGAGGAAGCTTATATGTTACTCCATCTACTTCGTAATATCCTTCTTCTACTTGACCAACAATAGGAAATAAAACGGGTGCATGTCTACCCCAAACTTCCTTATCTGCCTGCCATAAATATTCTTGTTGATGTTGTTTATGATATACTGAATGTAATTCAGCTCCGTCTCTTGAAATTTTAACTGATAATACGGCGTTTTCCAGTGATACTAATCTGCTCATTTATGTCTAAATATATGGTGGTCAATATGTAATGTCTTTGATACAACTTGATGTTTCAGAAGACATAATTTATAATAGTGAAAATAAAAAAATTATATAAGAAGTAAAAAGCTAAATGGATTAAGTCCTAATAAAAAAGACTAAATGTTTAATAGACACAAATGTCAGTAAAAGAAAAAAGTTTGGATAAACACCCAAACTTTTTTCTTGAATTTTATTTTTAAAGAAGAACAGTACCCAACCATCTTTTCATTTCTCTTTCTGGTCGGTTCACTCTTTCTGAATAATCTTTTAATTGATCTTCGTTGATCTTGCCTAAACCAAAGTATCTTGATTCCTGATTTCCAAAGTACCAACCTGAAACTGCAGCAGCAGGCATCATAGCATAACTTTCTGTCAGTTCTACACCAATATTATTGGTTACATCAAGAAGCTTGAATAACTTGTCTTTTTCTGTATGATCAGGACAAGCAGGGTAACCTGGTGCAGGACGAATACCTTGATATTTTTCATCAATCAAGTCTTCGTTATTCAAGATTTCATCTTTTGAATATCCCCAAATCTCTTTCCTTACTTTTTCGTGCATCAATTCGGTAAAGGCTTCCGCCAATCTATCCGCAAGAGCTTTGACCATAATACTATTATAATCATCATGATCAGCTTCGTATTCTGCAACTAATTTATCCAAACCAATACCTGCAGTCACTGCAAAACCACCAACGTAATCTTCTCTACCTGTTTCTTTAGGAGCCACAAAATCACTCAAACAGAAATTAGGTTTACCTGCAGCTTTCTTATTTTGCTGTCTAAGGTGGCAAAGTAATTCTGTTTTCTTTGAACGATCTTCTTTATAGAAAATAGAATGATGGTGTTCTGCATCAGGTAATTCTACATCTGTTTCTTCGAAGTGATACAGTTCAATATCATCATCATTGACACTGTTTGCAGGGAAGAAACCAATGACTGCATTTGCTTGAAGCAATTTCTCATCAATGATTTTTTGCAACATCGCTTTAGCGTCTTTAAACAAATCTGTTGCTTGTTGACCAACAATTTCGTCTTTTAAAATTGCTGGATAACGTCCTGCAAGTTCCCAAGTTTGGAAGAAAGGAGTCCAATCTAGGTATTTCGCTATTTCTTCTAGATCAAATGCTTCATATACTTTCGTTCCTAAAAACGAAGGTTTAGAAATTGATGAAGTCTCCCAATCAATCGCTAGTTTATTTTTACGAGCATCTTCTAAAGAAATTAATTTCTTTGCTCCCTGACGTTTTGCGTGAGTTATTCTTAATGCAGCGTATTCATCCTTAAACTCTTGAATGACCTCTTGACGGTATTCTTTGTTTTCAGAAGTATAAGCAGAAGCAATTGGCACTGACTTCGACGCATCCAATACATGTACTACCGATCCAGAATATTGTGGATCAATTTTTACAGCTGTATGTACTCTTGAAGTAGTTGCTCCTCCAATTAGTACAGGAATATTTAACTCCTGACGTTCTAATTCTTCAGCAACATACACCATCTCGTCTAAAGAAGGAGTAATCAAACCACTTAGTCCGATAACATCTACTTTTTCTTCGACCGCAGTTCTAATGATTTTATCCATTGGTACCATTACCCCAAGATCAATAATCTCGAAGTTATTACAAGCCAATACAACGCTTACAATATTTTTACCGATATCATGAACATCACCTTTAACAGTAGCCATTAAGATTTTACCTGCTGATGAAGAAGCAGACATCTCAGGATTATTTGCTTTTTCTTCTTCAATAAAAGGAATTAGAATAGCAACAGCCTTTTTCATTACACGAGCAGATTTCACTACTTGAGGAAGGAACATTTTACCTTCACCAAATAAATCACCAACTACGTTCATCCCATCCATTAATGGACCTTCGATTACTTGAATTGGGCGATCAAATTTTTGACGAGCTTCTTCAACATCTTCATCAATAAACTCGACTAAACCTTTTACTAATGCATAAGACAAACGTTCTTCTACAGAGTTTTCTCTCCAAGATAAGTCTACCTCTTTTTTCTTTCCTTTTGATTTTACAGTTTCAGCAAAATCAACTAAACGTTCTGTGGCATCATCTCTTCTGTTTAAAAGAACATCTTCAACACGTTCTAATAAATCTTTTGGTATATCATCGTATACCTCGATCATACCTGGGTTGACAATACCCATGTCCATACCTGCCTTACCTGCATGATACAAGAATGCAGAGTGCATTGCTTCTCTAACACCATTATTTCCTCTAAATGAGAATGAGATGTTAGAAACACCACCACTTACTAATGCGTGAGGTAAATTGTCTTTAATCCACTTTGTTCCTTTAAAGAAATCAACAGCATAATTATTATGCTCGTCAATACCAGTAGCTACCGCCAAAATATTGGGGTCAAAAATGATATCCTGTGGAGGGAAACCTACTTTATTGACTAATATATCATATGAACGAGAACAAATCTCTTTTCTTCTTTCAAAGTTATCGGCTTGACCATCTTCATCAAACGCCATTACTACAGCAGCAGCTCCATATTTTTTAATTACGGTTGCTTTATGAATAAAGTCTTCCTCTCCCTCTTTTAATGAGATAGAGTTAACAATACCTTTACCTTGTAGTGTTTTTAAACCAGCTTCAATGATTTCCCATTTCGATGAATCGACCATAATAGGAAGCTTGGCAATATCAGGCTCAGAAGCGATAAGGTTTAAGAAACGTGTCATACATTCCTTAGAATCCAACATCCCTTCATCCATGTTAACGTCTATCACCTGTGCTCCACCTTCTACTTGATGTCTTGCAATTGCAATAGCTGCTTCAAAATCGCCGTTTTCAATCAGACGACGGAATTTTGCAGATCCTGTTACGTTAGCTCTTTCTCCAACGTTTACAAAAATGCTATCAGGTTTAACGGTAACAGGCTCCAAACCACTTAAGCGTTGGAAAGGCTCCAATGTTGGAATTTCTCTCACCTTAGCTTTGCTGAATGTTTCAGCAATACCATTAATATGGTCAGGCGTAGTACCACAACACCCACCAATGATGTTGACTAATCCATCAAATGATTCTAAGATTTTACTCATCTCATCTGATGTTTGATCGTACTCACCAAATTCATTTGGCAGACCCGCATTTGGATAAGCTGATACATTAACATCAGCTACACGAGATAATTCTTGAATGTAAGGACGAAGTAAATCTGCTCCTAAAGCACAGTTTAAACCTACAGAAAATAGATTTGCATGTCTGATTGAGTTCCAGAATGCTTCTACTACTTGTCCTGAAAGTGTTCTACCCGATGCATCTGTAATTGTTCCAGATACCATCAATGGCAAACGCTCTCCTTTATATAAGTTAGGAAATTCATCTTCTCTCCCTGCTGGAAAAGCAGGAACTACATTTCCTTCTTCAAAATCTGTAAAATATTTATCTGCTGCAAAAAGAGCCGCTTTACAGTTTAATGTATCAAATACTGTTTCGATTAAGATTGTATCTGCACCACCTTCTGCAAGTCCCTGTACTTGTAAATAATAAGCTTCTACAAGATCATCAAAAGTAACGGCTCTGTAACCAGGGTCGTTTACATCTGGAGAAATGGATGCTGTTCTGTTTGTTGGTCCTACAGCACCAGCAACAAAACGAGGTTTGTGAGGTTCTAACTCAGTGTATTCTGCCGCTGCCTCTTTAGCTAATTTTGCCGATGAATAATTTAATTCATAAACATCAGGCTCCATTTGATAATCGGCCATAGCGATAGTAGTACCACTAAAAGTATTCGTCTCAACGATATCAGCTCCTGCCTTAAAATATTGTTTATGAATATCACGAATAATATCTGGCTGAGTGATAGAAAGCATATCATTATTCCCTTTTACATCACAAGGGTGATCTTTAAATCTTTCTCCTCTATAATCTTCTTCACCTAGTTTATGTTTTTGAATCATGGTACCCATGGCACCATCTAGGATGAGCACACGCTCTTTTGCTAACTCTTGGAGTTTTTTCGACATCTGATATTTGAAGTTACGTTTCACATCCTCTTTTAATTAAAGAGATAAAACGTGCTTAAAAGTTATTGTTGAGACTTCCATTCCCAATTGAATGCTATAGCTCATCTTTCTCGGACACCTCCGAGGCGGGATTTGGCACCTTTTGCTGGGAGCAACGGTTGCCATGACATCTACGAGCCCGATCTCTTATGTCATTCGTGATAAGCACAGTGCAAATTAAACACAAATTGCATAAAAGACCATATAATATTGAATGAAATCCCCTTTCAGTCATCAAAATTCATAAGAATCTTCATTTTTTTTTCATTTTTTATAATGTTCATTTTGTACAATAAACATAAGAGTATTTGATACACTTTTAAATTAACTATACCCGTTGCGCAATCAGTTTAGTGATTCAATGTATATAAAAAACAAAAATCGTTAGCTGTAATAAACAACCGATTGCGCAACATGTATCGCAACTTTACGCAACACCACAAAGTATCTATCAAAAAATAATGCAAAAATACTACTTCAGAAGCCTCCTATATGAAAAGATAACAATTTGTAATTCAATTTTATAAGACTTACAATTGTATAAGACAATCACAAAGCAATCTACTGCGCAACTATGAAATGAATTCTAACTATTCTGCTATTGATTATTGTCTAAGAGTTATTCTAGAACTGCTCCTACATGTTTTATACTACACAAACATGTCCTAACTATTTTTTTGAACATGTCCGTTTCATGTCCATTTAAAACTACATTTACTAATGAAAAAATTATTACGTTTCTTCAGTCTAATGCTATTAATGACAATAGCATTTACGTCCACTTTGTATGCTCAAGAAAAAAAACTAACTGGTAAAATTCTCGATGAAAGTAGCGGCCCACTCCCTGGTGTAAATGTTATTGTCACTGGAACATCTAAAGGTACTACTACCGACTTTGAGGGAAATTTCTCTATTGTTGTCCCAGAAAATGCTACTTCATTAACGATAAGTTATATCGGTTTTTTAGATCAAGTCATCTCTATAAATAATCAGTCTACTTTTACGATCAATCTAAAAGAAGATGCCAAACAATTACAGGAAGTAGTGGTTGTTGGTTACGGTCAGATGGAGAAAAAAGATGTTACTGGCGCGATGTCTTCGGTAAAAGCTGAGGATTTTAATCAAGGTGTTATGACTTCTCCAGATCAATTGATTCAAGGTAAAATTGCTGGTGTGCAAATGACTCCATCTTCTGGTGAACCTGGTGCAGGTGTGAGTATTCGTGTAAGAGGTGGTACATCGCTTACAGCATCCAATGAACCTCTTTATGTAATTGATGGATTTCCTATAGACAATAGATCTTCTGATCCTGGAACAGCCGGTGTTTACTCTAATTCTGCTCCAAAAAACCCTTTAGCATCTATCAACCCTGCCGATATTGAATCTTTTGATATTTTGAAAGATGCTTCAGCAACAGCTATTTATGGAGCAAGAGGGGCAAATGGTGTTATTATCATTACGACTAAAAAAGGTAAAGAAGGGACTGCCAAGGTCAATTATGATGCTTATTTTGGAGTATCAACTATTTCGAAAAAACTTGGTGTACTATCTGCTGATGAATATCGTTCAGCAACTGCTGCAGAGGGTACAACCCCTTTAGACTTGGGTGCTAATACAGATTGGCAAGATGTCATGACACAACAAGCTATGACACAAAACCATAATTTAGGTGTTTCTGGTGGAACTAGTAATACGCAATATCGATTCTCTGTAAACTATTTAAATCAGGACGGTATCATGATCAATTCTGGAATGGAAAGAATTGGTGGTCGTATGAATATCACTCAAAAATTATCTGATAAAGTCACTCTCGGGGCCAATATGATGGGTTCATTCACCAAGAATAACAACCTTCCTTATGGTGTTGGTGGTGCATTAGATGGAGGTGTAATCAACAATATGATTCGTATGTCTCCACTCTTGCCGCAAGACTATTCTTCTGCCAATTTATTAGAGAAGAATCCATACATTATGGCAACGAATGTTAGAGATTTCACGAATACACAAAGAGTTTTAGGTAATGCTTTTATTGAAGCCGAATTTATCGAAGGCCTAAAGGGTAAAATCAATGTAGGGGGCGATCTTACCTCAGCAAAAAGAAATGCTTATTTACCAGGTACTATTGAATGGGTTGGCGATGGCAATGGAAATGCTGACGTTAGAAATATGAACCTACATAATATGCTATTTGAAGGTACTTTAAACTATTCTAAAACTTTTGGTAATGTAAAACTAAATGCTTTAGCTGGTTATACTTATCAATCTTTTGGGTTTGAGTCAAATAGTACGAATGCTACAGGGTTTCAAATTGATGAGATTGCTGAATACAATTTAAATGCAGCAAGTGGAGCCTTAATCATTGGATCAAACAAAGAGTCTAATAAACTTATTTCTTGGATCGGTAGAGCGAATGTGAGTATTAAGGATAAATACATTTTTACGGGTACTCTTAGAGCAGATGGATCTTCTCGATTTGGCGACAATAATAAATGGGGTGTCTTCCCTTCTGTATCGGGTGCTTGGAGAATTTCTCAAGAAGCCTTTTTAAGTAATAATAATGTCATTAGTGATTTAAAACTTAGAGCTGGATGGGGTATTACTGGTTCTCAAGAAATTGGAAACTATAGATCTTTACCTACGTTATCTGGTGATAAAGTTTACGGTGCTGTAGGCATTGGTTCTGGAGTTACTTATAACAACTATGCTAATCCGGACTTAAAGTGGGAAGAGACATCACAAATCAATATTGGTTTAGACTATGAGTTATTTGCAGGAAAAGTTTTTGGTACAATAGATCTTTATCAAAAAAATACCAAAGATTTATTACTCGAATTACAAGCATCTCAACCTGCTTCAGTAGAAAGGTATCTTAAAAATGTTGGGGAAGTTAAAAATCAAGGTATTGAACTTTCATTAAATACAGTCAACCTCTCAAAAGATAACTTTACTTGGCAAACGGGTATTGTAGCGGCTTATAACAAAAACGAAGTAGTTAATATTGGAGATTATGATCAAATACTTACTGGTGCTGTAGGTGGTCGTGGACAAGTGGGACAATTTGCTCAAGTGATCAAAGCAGGCTTACCTTACGGTACTTTTTATGGTCCTAAATTCGAAGGATTAGATGAAAGTGGAAATGCTATTGAGTCTGAAGAATCACATGTTCTTGGTCAAGCACTTCCAAAGTGGACATTAGGTATCAATAACTCTATGACTTTCGGGAAGTTTGATTTTAATTTCTTCTTTAATGGAGCTTTTGGGCATCAAGTCTTTAATAATACAGCATTAGAATTCTCATCAACAAATGATCTTTATGGTGATCAAACCACTTATAATGTGATGAAAAATGCGGTAGATGAGAACATCAGATCAACAAAATACAATTCAAAATTTATTGAGGATGCTTCTTTCTTAAGACTGTCAAACTTAACTCTTGGTTATACTTTCAACATGTCTGAGGTAAAGTACATTAAGAATTTACGCTTATATGTATCAGGACAAAACTTATTCGTGATTACTAACTACTCTGGTTATGATCCTGAAGTGAATTCTCCTGCCGCTGGCAACCAAGTCCCTCCTGTAGGTATTGATTACAACAATTACCCTGCTGCCAGAACATTCATTGGTGGTTTATCAGTTGAATTTTAATCTCTCTTTTTACTAAAACGAAACAATCATGACTAAAAATAAATGGATCAAGTTTTTTGCAATGGCTTCACTAATCGGAGCATCCTCTTGTACTAATCTTGACGAAGAACTTCATAGTTCTGTTACAGACGAATATTTCCAAAATCCCGAAAATTTACCGTCAGCAGTCGCTCCCGTATATGCTTCTTTAAGAAGTTTCTACCATCATGAAAACTATTGGGGGTTCAATCAAGTAGCTTCTGATGAAACACTTGTTCCTACTAGAGGTGGTGACTGGTACGATGGAGGAAAATGGCTTCAATTAAATGCCCATACTTGGGATGCAAATCACCCTCACTTACCTGGTTTATGGAATGCTCCTTACACTGGTATCGCAAGAGCAAATAGTTTGATTGAATCATTAGATTCATTTGAACAAACTGAAGATATTATCAAAACAAAAGCTGAAGTTCGCTTCCTTAGAGCCTATTATTATTTCGTTTTGATGGACATGTTTGGTAATGTTCCTTTAGTTCTAGTTTCTCTACATGATGGCGATACTCCTGCTTCTTCTAGACCAGAAGTTACACAATTTATTGTGGATGAACTTGAAGCCATAAAAGATTTACTTCCTGAAAACCCTGCTTATGCTAAAGTGGGTCAAGGTGCAGCTTATGGCCTATTGGCTAAAATATATTTGAATGCAGGTGTTTATTTCCAAGATGGATCTACTGTTATCGAACCTACATCAGCACAATTGGATAAAGTAATAGAGTATACATCAAAAGTGGAAACGTTAGGGTATAGTGTTTACTCTTCTTACTTAGAAACATTTAATCTGGGAAATGAAGAAACTAATTCTGACTATGTTTTCAGTATCACTTATACTGCTGATGATCCACTAGGTAATCATGGTAATAGCTGGGGTGTGCATTATGATACTTACAAAGTAAAAGGGAAGGAATGGTCTGTTCCTTCTAAATGGAATGGGTTCTCTATTATGACCAATCGTTATTCTTCTTTTCATGATGATGATTTGAGAAAAGATCAATTCTATACAGAGTTTGAAAAGGTAGACGGTAGCATTGTTCAACATGAGCCAGAATTACCTCTATTTGATGCCAATAAAACTCAGGGTGTTAGACTTATGAAATGGGAGCCTGATGCTGGTGCAGTAGGTGTTTCTTGGGGAGGATGGTCTGGTAATGACTTCCCTATTATGAGATACGCTGATGTATTATTAATGCATGCAGAAGCCCTTGCAAGAAAAGGTGATGAAGCTGGAGCGATGCAAATAATCAATACCCTAAGAACAGATGGACAACGTTTTAAAAGTGGAGCAGCAGTTGCTGATGCTAATACACATTATGCACAGCTATTGTCTAGTGGTGATGTTCAAAACGTTTTAGATTTCATTCTGATGGAAAGAGGTTGGGAATTATGCTGGGAAGGCGTAAGAAGACAAGATTTAATTCGCTTTGGAAAATATCTTGATGTTTGGGAGAATAAACAGATGGAAAATGATTCAGATGCTTTTGAATTAAGAGAGAATGACAATGGAGATGAGTATCAATTCTGGCTACCATCTAAGGGACTCCCTTCTGATGGATCAAAAAGATACTTATTCCCTATTCCTCCATCTCAAGTTGCAGCAAATCCAAATTTGAATCAGAATACAGGATATTAGATGCTAACATATACTATAAGTACATAGTTCATACTTTTTTCGCATAAATCTATTACACCATCAGACCTTGTTTGATGGTGTTTTTTTATGCTCATGATGAACATGATAATATTGAGCATCATCCAGACGATTTAAATGAGTAGATCTCTCATCTGTTTTACAGTTTATTTTAAGCATGAATGCCCACTACTTTGTTATTTACCTTAATATATCTCCCCTATTCTAAGCTTCTCTTTCATATTTTAAGTACCTCAACCTCAAAGGATATAGTAAATATTTAGCAGAGACAATCTTAAACAAAAAAAGTAATATTTTTTCAAAAAAAAATCACACTTGAATTGTACAAATTTTAAAAGAAATAAGCATATAAAATTGAAATTATCATCCATTTTTCAACCGATTGCACCCCTATTTTATATATAAATATCATCCCAGAAACCATCCGAAACCGATTGAAATTGTACATTATACACTAAAACAGGCTATATATTCAAATAGTGCAATTTTAGTTATTTTACCACTATCCTACTGAGTTTATAATATTTGTAAAAATAAATACTTTATCGTACTATTGTAATGTAAAATGAAATGAAAAAAGCAAATAATAACTACTATTTGCCGCAACAAAAGAAATGAAATCTATTTACTAATACTCTTTATGTCCAATCTAAAAGAGCAATATTATAAAAGTACAATTAAGTAAAATATATGGCGGGTTATAAGTGAAGCTTTTGTCTATGGTTTCGCTAATAGTGTCAGGAAGTTTTATCTTCCTGACATTCCCTAAAAAAAAGAAGTGTTTACACTTCAACTTTCTTAATTATAAGTAGCAATCTAATTTAAAAGAGACTCTCTCCGTTACTAAATGCAACGAAGTACTCATTAAGATAAATCTTAATCTGTATGAGAGATATTCCAAACACTTCCACTATTGGATTTTAATTAGTTTGGCTCATTTTTGAGCGCGGGGAAACTCTCCCGCCATACTTATAGACAAGTCTCCTATACCTTCACGGGTATAGGGGTACTTGTCAAGAAATTAAAACATTTGATATAGTGTATTTTTAAATACGCTATATAGGACTAACTACTAATATTTAATACCATCAAATTTTTGATAAGTATAAAAAAAGCTGTGTATTTCTACACAGCTTTTTTCTTATATTTTATTTTCATTATCCTTCACAAGAAACACAACCGTCATCGGTTACATTCATTTGCGTCCTAAGGATACTCTCTGATCTTTGATAATACAATGTTTTCACGCCTAGTGCATGTGCTTCCAACATTACTGCATTGATATCCTTTACAGGTGTATTTGGAGGGAAGTTAAGGTTTAAACTTTGAGATTGATCTAAGAATTGTTGACGTAAGGCAGCTTGACGTACAATTTGCATCTGATTGATTTCCTTGAAAGTCAAGAACAATTCTTTTTCTTCATCAGATAATCCTTTGATATTTTGTACAGAACCTCCATCAGCTAAAATTTGTTTCCAAACCTCATCTTCGTTCATTCCTTTTTCTTCTAATAACTCTACCAGTAGTTTATTCTTTCTTGAGAACACTCCTTTTGCAGAATCCATTACATAGTAGTTACTAGCTAAAGGCTCGATACCTGTACTATAACCACCAGCAATTAATGCATTAGATGTCGTTGGTGCTACAGTTAACAAAGTAGCATTTCTACGTCCCGTATCCATCATCACTTTAGGTTCTCCATAAGCATTCGCTAATTTCTCAGAAGCTCTGATAGATTGCTCTTTGATTTGCTTAAAGATAATCCTCGTCCAAGAATCAGCTGCAATACCTACAAAAGGAATTTTCTTCTTTTGTAAGAAGCTATGCCAGCCTAAAACACCCAAACCTAAAGCTCTATGATGTTTAGCAAAGTTCACAGCACGTTGCATATGCTCTATGCCTTTAGCTTTTGCAATAAATTCTTCCATTACGGCATCTAAGAAGAAGATAGCTGTCTCAACAACATCTGTATCTTTCCACTCGTCATAACGTACTAGGTTTAAAGAAGATAAGCAACATACAAACGACTCTTCATCGTTAGACGGAAGCATAATCTCAGAACATAAATTTGAAGCTTTAATTTCAAACCCTTGATCTTTGTACCACCTTGGTCTTTGATTATTAGCATTGTCCTTAAACATAACATAAGGAATGCCTTTTTCGATTCTAGACTTAATTACTTTAGCCCAAACTTCTCTAGAACGTCTGTCTCCTTCTCTTACCTTATCAATAAAAGCATCAGAAACAGTTACACCCATAAAAATGTTTTGTATACTTTTTCCTACGTCTTTAATTGTAAGAAACTCATCGATGTCACCATGTTCAACATCTAAGTAAGCAGCCAACATTCCTCTTCTTGTACTACCTTGATTCGTTCCGTTAATTACAGAATCATACATTTCTAAAAACGGATAAACACCGTTTGAAGTCCCGTTATTTGTAATCTTCGCCCCTCTTGGTCTTACATCAGACATATTTATTGATGTACCACCACCAATTTTAGACATCATCATTACCTCTCCCAAAGAAGAACCAATACCTGCAATACTATCCGGAATATAACTACCAAAACAACTGATAGGTAGTCCCCTTTCTGTTCCCATATTAGACCATACTGGAGAAGCTGGACATAAATAGTTATTCCAGATCGCATCAAAGAATCTTTTTTCAAAATCAGGTCGTTTTAAACGACTTGCTGCTGCTTTTGCGATTCTTGTGACAGCATCTCTTACAGTTTCGCCTTCAAGTAAATAGCCGTTTTGCAAAGTTTGAAGACCTTCTTTAGTCATCCAATGTGGATTCGCTTCTTGGTTTGAGGCTTCGGTAGTTAATGTAATTTCAGACATGTTATTATATGAGGGTGTGGAATTAAAGTATCAATTTTATTTAGAATAAATCATCAGCGGTAACTGATTGTGTCTTCTTTGTATATTCAGTAGGTCTTACTGCAAAGAAATCGTCATGGGCTAAACCAAATACCTCTTCATCAAACCACTGCATTTTTTTCAATATTTCTTTATCAACTTCAAAAGTTGGTTTTAAACCAATTTCTGTAAGCGATTTATTCAAACGGTCTCTCATAAAATGAACTAAATGTTCAATCGGTAAAAATTCTAATTCACCGTCTTCAAAAATACCATTTAGTAAACGTACCTCTACATCATGAGAAATTTTAGCAGCTTCGTAAATTTTCTCTTGAAGTTCTTCAGTATTTAACTCTGGATATTCAGCAAGCATAGTATTGAATAACCACATACCTGCTCTTGCATGAGAATTTTCGTCTTTTGCAGACCATTTGATGATGTTACCAATACCCTTCAGTTGATTTTTGAATTTTTTGTAGGATAACAATATGGCAAACTGAGAGAACAAGTTTACATTTTCTGTAAAGCAAGAGAATATTGCAATGCTTTGAAGTAAGTCTTGAGGCTTTGCATTTCCATTTTTATCCACAGTTACTTGTGAAAGCATCTCTAGACGTTCCATTGCTGTTTCGTCTTCTAAGAATGCCTCAAAATTATCCAAATCTAATAATTCATTTAAACGTGCATATGCCGATGCATGTCTTGCTTCATTTTCAGCAAATGTTATAGCCATCGCTTTAATTTCTGGCTTTGGAATGAATTGTCCTATCACCCCCCAAAAATCATCCTGAACGTTAGTTTCTGTTTGTGCGAATGTTTTCAAAATGTTACCAATAACGTCACGTTCTTGATCTGTTAGGTTCGTTTTGAATTGTTGCACATCAGCATCAAAGTTCACTTCAGAGTGAATCCAGAATGTTTGATGAATGGCGTCTATGAATTCTTGAGCCTTTGGGTACTCAAATGGTTTGTAAGCTACACGTTTATCTAATAAACTCATTGTTTTGGATATTTTTTTATACAACTGATGAAAACGCAAATTGTTATTCATCAACAACACAATGCTTTAAATTCTTTATAAGCGATCCAATTATGTCTTGTATAAAACACAGAAATACAAAGACAAATTCTGATGCTCCCCATTCACCCGATGGAGGTCACAAGCAAAACAAAGGCAGGTCTTCTGACTAAACTATATTATAATTGAACTTTACCCTTCCCACATAAAATATGCAGTGGATTTCACAAATTCATTCTCATAATATCACAGCTGCGGGTACAGTACAGGAGTTACACCTGATTCCCTCTTCACCAAAGTAAAATGCAAATTACTTTAAGCACCTCCGTTATAACAAATAAATATCCTTTTATTGATAATAGCAAACATTTTATAAGTAAGTTTTAATAAAAAAAAATCATTGAAATTTAGTGTGATTTTGCTTGACTGATATAAAAAAATTAGTAAAGGATACACTACTCCTTTTACTGTAAAAATTGTACTTTTTTGATACTATAGTACCATCAATTGTAAAAGTAATTTTGTAATACCACTTTTAAAAAAAAGTATATTACTCACACAATAATCTAAAACTCTCTTTATTAGTTGGCTAACGGCTATATACGTATTGATTTTACTTATTTTTTAATGGATAAATCTAAGAATACACAATGACACCTTAATTATCTTTTAGTTTCATTATAATTCAAATAATTTCAATATTCTTGTAAAATTCAAACAACTATTAAATTATACTTGATTTTTGGATAAATTATCAATATGAATTTTATTAAAATGCCTCTCCAAAAGTTAAGTACAGTCCAGAACTTTTTTCTGGGCCTATTCCATAATCTACACGAATCGATGCTTTGTCTTTTTTATTAATCAAAAACCTTAAACCACCACCTCCGGCAATTTTAAAATCTTGACCCGTAAAATTGCCATATTCATCAAAGACATTAGCAGTAGCAAGAAAAGCAGTCATACCTATTCTCCAAAATAAATATTGACGAAATTCCGTTTGTGCAGCAATCATTTTTTGATCCCTATATCTCCCTTCGTAAACCCCACGCATCATATTTAATCCCCCCATTAATGCCATCTCTCTAAAAGGGGTTAACTCTCCAAATGTTTGCTTTGTGAGACCTTGAAAAGCTAAAACAGAAGTTCCTTCTTTTTCTTTACTTAAATCAAAATATTTTCTTAAATCAAGAGTCAATACATTAAAGTCATAATCACTACCTAAATATTTGTGATACACCTCAAACCTACCCTCAATGAAAAAACCTTTTGATGGTGATAATACTAAATCTCTAGTATCCCACTTATATGTAGACCCTAAACCTGAAACACTTCCGCCTTCATAACCTGGAAGAGTAGTCACATCACCTGGAGTTCCATCTTTTTTAGGACCAAGACTTATATCCCAATAGTTGGCATATCTTAATTGCACTCCTAAAAACATTTTATCAGAAAGCTTTTTAAGAATTTGTTGTCTAAAGTCTATTTTACTCCAGTCTACTAATTGTTCATCATCAGCAGAACTGTTACTTCCTATACCGTAATACTTTTCAGGATATTTGGAATGTTCCCATGTACCTTCAAATAACCAATCTTCATTCTTTGTAAAAATTGTATGTTCTAATTTTAATCTTAACTGATTTTCTAAAGTGTAAAAACCTATAAAAGTTGCATTAGAGGGTCTTGTTCCAAAAGTAGCATCTGGCATTTTAAACTGAAACACAGAAAGCACACCAAATTCCCAACTTGTTTCTTGTGCATAAGCCGGATATGGAAAAGCAGTAATTTGCTTTTTATAAACCGTATCTTTTGCAGATAAGTCGATGTCACTTTGTGCTTTTACTACGAATGAAAATCCAGTAATGATAATCAGAAAGAATAATACAGTTTTACGCATAGATGGTTTGTCAGTTAAATTAAGTGTAATATTACTCAACAAAGACTACAATTGATAGCTTTTCATGATAATTTGAGGATTATACATTATAAAACCTTTTCATCATTTTAAAATGAAAAAAAATACCTAAACATTATATTTATATAGGTAGTTTTAAATTTGTATTTTTAATTTTTTGATACGTAAATATTTTTAATCAAAATTCTATGGGGTTTATTGCGATTGATTTTGAAACAGCCAACGATAAAAAGACCAGCTCTTGTTCTATTGGATTAGCCGTTGTTGAAGATCTCGAAATAGTAGATACACAACATCATTTAATTCAACCCTTTCCGAATTATTATTTCGATAAGAATATTTCTATTCATGGAATCACTCCTGAAATGACTTTGGAAGCCCCTACTTTTGACAATGTGTGGGGAAACTTATCCGGTTTACTTACAAAATATCCATTAGTGGCTCATAATGCTGGTTTTGACATGAACGTTCTTTTAAGTTCTCTGAATGTTTATGGAACAGCACTGCCAACTATTGACTTCTTTTGTTCCTTAGTAATGTCAAGAAAAGCTTTTCCGGGTTTAACGAGTTATGGGTTAGCAAACCTCTCCAATCATTTTAACATTCAACTTAATCACCATAATGCAGAAAGTGACGCAATGGCTTCTGCTATTATATGTATTGAGATGTTAAAGGAGCATCAGTGTAAATCTTTAGAAGAATTAAGTCAAAAGTTTGATCATAAAATTGGCACTGTATCTAGTAGTCAAGGATATAATTCTTATGGATCTGGAAGACCCTATAAAAGAAAAAAAGAATATGTTTTTGCAAGTCCTAGTCAACCCGATCCTAAACATAGATTTTATAAAAAATCAGTGTGCTTTACAGGAAGATTGAGTGAGATGAATAGAAAGTCTGCCATGCAAAAGGTGATAAACGTCGGCGGATATGTATTACCAGATCAGATTTCACCTCAAACAGATTACTTGGTTGTGGGGAAACAAGATTTTAAAAAATTTGGAAATGGCTTTAAGTCCACTAAAATTAAGCATGCTGAAGCTTATGAAGAACAAGGATTTCCCATTTTTATAATGGGAGAAAATGAATTTCTAATGAGTTTTGATGACTAAGCCCCTTTAATTTGAGCATGTTTAAATGATAGCTTAATAGTATTACCAGCTTCATCTTTTAAATAGAACTTATTTCTTTTTATAAATAACTCTCCTTGGGGCACTTCATTTACTACTTTATTACTTATTTTTTTGACAGTAAAAATCGCTTCCTCAAAAATAAATTGAAAGGGAGCTTCGGGATATTTGAAATAGCAGTTAAATGATAATTGCTTTTCTATATTAGTAAGTAGACATTTGTAATACATAAATCCGTCAAAAATAAAGTTGTAGACAGTGTTAAGAAGCAAAAAATTTATCATAAACGCTAAAGTTTACCATCAAAATACCTAAAAAGGGGTACTGTTAATATTAAAATAACCACAACTAAACATCAAATAATTATATATGAATAGACTATTCACTTTACCTTTCATCATTCTCCTACTTCTATTTGGTTGTCAGAAACCACAGGAAAAAGTATTGAGAATAGCCGTTTCTGCTAACATGGCATTTGTGATGAAAGAATTATCAAATACTTATACTGAAAAATATGGCATCCCTTGTGAATTAATTATTGGTAGTTCAGGCAAGCTCTCCCATCAAATAAATAATGGTGCTCCGTATGATGTTTTCATTAGTGCTGATATGAAATACCCCACATTGTTATATGAACAAGATCGTACTACATCTTCACCAAAAATATACACTTACGGCACTTTAGTTTTGTGGTCTACTAAACATGATGATTTGAATGAAATCAACATGCTAAATAATACAAAAATAGAAAAAATAGGAGTTGCTAACCCCAAAACAGCACCTTATGGTATTGCGGCAATGTCGGTTTGTGCTGATGCTTTATCTAAATCTACTATAAAAGATAAGATTGTGTTTGGGGAAAGTATTTCTCAAATCAATCAATATATAGTAAATCAAGCCGTTGATGTAGGGTTTACTTCTTTATTTATTGTCAATTCTGAAGCTATGAAAAATAAAGGGCATTGGATAAAAGTTAACCCCTCTCTTTACCGTCCAATTGCGCAAGGTGGTGTAGTTATAAAAAATAATCAGGAAGAAATAGCAGAAGAATTTTTAAATTGGATGTTGAATGACGAAGGTCAAAAAATAATTAATGGTTATAAAGAATAAGTATTGAATCGTTTTAAAGGAAAAATAGATCAAATTTATGGCAAAGAGAATATTCATCAATTAAAAATCAAACTTGGTGAAGTTATTTTCAGTGCTTTGATAATTGACCACGAAATAAACAAAGTCAATTACAAAATTGGGGATGAAGTTGAAGTTTTTTTTAAAGATTCAGAGGTCTTTCTTGGTAAAGACTATCTTGAGGATATTAGTGTACAAAATCAGATAAAGGGTGAAATCATTAAAATTGAAGAAGGAGATGTTCTTTCTAGAGTTTATTTATCTACCATTATAGGTACTATTTCTTCTCTTATTTCTTCCACTTCACTTCATCGTTTAAATTTACAACTGAATGAAGAAGCATGTGCATTTATTAAAACTAATGAACTAATATTAAATGAATTGGCTTCCCCTACTCATCACCTTTAAATTAGCATTGATCACCACATTATTTTTATTGGTGATTTGCATTCCACTAAGCTATAAAATTAGTGGTTTTTCTAATTGGAGTAGTTCTTTTCTTGAATCTCTTTTTAGTTTACCTCTTGTTCTTCCCCCCACTGTTATAGGGTTCTATTTACTCCAAGCTTTTAGCCCTAATAACCCTATTGGGAGTTTCCTAAAAGATACTTTGGGTATAAAACTTTTATTCTCTTTTGAAGGATTAGTAGTGGGTTCTATCATATATAGTTTCCCATTCATGTTTCAGCCTATTGTCAATGGATTTAGAAAAATACCTCCACAACTTTTACATGCTTCGGCATTAATGGGGAAATCCAAGTTTCAGACCTTTTATAAAATTAGTTTACCATTTATTCAAAAGTCGATATTTACAGGTTGTATTATGACTTTTGCTCATACTGTCGGAGAATTTGGTGTTGTATTAATGATAGGTGGAAATATTCCTGGAGTTACTCAAGTGGCTTCTATTGCCATTTATGATGAAGTTGAAATGATGAATTTTACTGCTGCTAATCAATATTCAATTACTTTATTGATCTTCTCCTTTTTGATCCTCTTTTTTATGTTTATCATTCAACGTAAAAATCAAAACCATGATACGAATTAAAGCTAATCATCTCTTTAAAGAGGCATCATTCCATGTATCATTTGATGTAAACATTGAGCAAGGAGACTTTATAGGTATTTTTGGCCCTTCAGGAGCTGGGAAAACTACACTTCTCAATATTATCTCTGGGTTAATTGATGCAAACAATACTTTTTTAGAAGTCAATGGAATAAAATGGGTAGATACATCTAAAAACATCTCACTTCCTCCACAGAAAAGGAAAGTAGGAATGGTATTTCAGGATTTCGCATTATTTCCTCATCTAACAGTGCTGCAAAACTTAAACTACGCTACCAATAAAAACCAAAAAGAGGATAATTCTGAAGAGGTCATCACTATCATGGGATTGAAGGAATTACTAACCCTCTTTCCTCATCAATTATCGGGTGGTCAAAAGCAAAGAGTAGCCATCGCAAGAGCAGTCATTCAACAGCCTGAAATTTTACTCCTAGACGAACCTTTATCAGCACTTGATCCATCATTAAGAAGTAAACTGCAAGATTATCTCTTAAAAATTCATGCACGATTTCAGCTTACAACATTAATGATTAGTCATGATATTCCAGAGATTTTTAAACTTTGCAATAAAGTTCTACCCATAGAGAATGGTCAATCTAAAGAACTCACGTCTCCACTACTCTATTTTAATCCAAGCCCACTGCAAGGAAAATTTAGGCTAGACGCAAAAGTACTCAACATTAAATGTGTTGATGTATTAGGGATTATCACCTTGCTTATTGGCAAGGAAGTCATTCAAGTAACTACGAACCCTGAAATTGCAGATAGCTTAGTTTTGGAACAAGAAGTAAAAATTAGTATAAAAGCATTTCAGCCAATTATCGAAATAGATTAAACGACTTCTTCCTCCATATTGACATAAAACTTATCTAATTGATATTTAACGAATAACCCTTCAATATCTTCCTCTGAAAGAGGGCTTTGACATATAAACAGAGGTCTTCTTGTACTATTACTACCTGATAATATCATTACAGGGTGATTACTTCTTAATAATTTTACTTTATTATTATTAAGTGTAATACTGAATTCTTTTTTTAAAATTGCTCTTTTAGTGGTCTTTAGAATCAAAGAATAGTCGAGAGCATCATAAACAAAATAATATTCCATTTTGATGTTGAGTAAATAGATTTAATTTGAGAACTTAAGCAGGATATTTCATCAATCATTATATAAAAAAATATCATTTAACTATAATGAAGTCCTAATTTATAAGCTTTGATTTATATATTTATAAAAATAAAAATTATTAACCGAATATCAAATATAAATTATAATACCATTACATAGTTTGGTTATTCTTTAATATTTTATTTAAAATCATACGTATCCATTCAAAAATTTTCAAGCTAACAATTATTAAATTATGAAAGTTACTTATCTCGGACATGCATCTTTATTGATAGAAACTGAAGGGAAAAAACTTTTAGTTGACCCTTTTATTTCTGCTAACGAAAAAGCAAACCATATCAATATTGACGCCTTAGAAGCTGATTATATTCTAATTACTCATGGCCATCAAGATCATGTGCTGGATGTAGAAAGCATTGCTGAACGTACAAAAGCAACACTAATCTCTAATTTTGAAATTATATCTTATTATGGGGAAAAAGGCTTAAATGGTCATCCGATGAATCATGGCGGACAATTTAATTTCGATTTTGGCCTCCTTAAATATGTTTCTGCAATTCATTCAAGTGTTTTACCTGATGGTACTTATGCAGGCAACCCTGGTGGATTTGTCCTTTCAAATAAAGAAGGATGTATCTATATCGCTGGTGATACTGCTTTAACTTATGATATGAAACTAATACCAATGACTTCTCCTAAATTGGATTTAGCTATTCTCCCTATTGGTGATAATTTCACTATGGGAGTAGACGATGCAGTCATTGCTTCTGAGTTTATTGAATGTGATAAGATTTTAGGCTATCATTATGATACATTCCCTCCGATTGTAATCGATAAACCTGCAGCTATCGAAAAGTTTGATAAAAAAGGAAAGGAATTATTACTACCAACTATTGGTGAAAGTGTAAGCCTTTAATCACACCTTATTGCCATCGATAATTTGATATATCGGTGGCAATATTCTAAAACCACCATTCAGATTTCAATCCTATATACTGACCAAAATCCCCTTGATTTCCTGCTTCATAAAATTGAGACAACCCATTTGATTTTACAACATCATTATAGAAAGCTAAAGAATAAACAAAACGAATGTGAGGTCTAGCCATTAACGTCCTTTCTCCAGTTGGAACATAGACGGGAGCAATAGTAAATTTATTCATTACCCCTAAACCAGGATCAAAACCAACGATTCCGTTAGTATACTCCTGATAGTCTCTCATTTGGTAATGATATTCTAATATCAATTGAATTTTATTGGATAAATATATTTGAGGTCGTACACCTATTGTAAAATCCCATTTTTCATTTGGTCTAGAATCCCCAACAAATACCGGAGAACTAGCACCAATAGCGTATCTATAGGCAGCATATCCCATTAGACCCCATTTTTGATTAATATCCCAAACAAAGTTCTCTGTTAGATTTAATCCTTTAGCACCATCATATTGCCCTTTTAAGTTAGGATTACCAAAATTGATGAACGTTCTTGATGACCAACCATCATCACCTGGGCCATTGGCGATTCTAGTACCATAACGTGCGGAGGAGTTATTAATAAAGTTCCCCTTTTGATAGCGATGCATTACACCACCAACAAAACCATAATCACTGACCCTATCTATTATAAAAGCAGGGTTTTTTAAAGAATCTAAACCTGTAAAGTGATATTCTCCTAAAAGGTGTAGGGATTGGTTCTCATTGATAGGTATCTTATGTTGTAAGGCCAAAACATGTTTTTGTCGACCATCATCGTATAATTCATCTCCATATGGATTTCCAGGCTGATCTTGAAGTACCAAAGAACTTACTAAGGCTATTTTTGTATTACCGTATTGAAATCCAAAACCTTGACCCGTTAGGTTATTAAAAGTCCAATAATCTGCCATATCAATATTCTTATCTCTGTAATACCTACTTCCTACCCATAAAGAAACAGGAATATTAAACAAAGTATCATATACTTCAAGGTACATTTCTGCAAAATTTATGACCGTGTTGTTAGCAATAAAAGTGTTATTTCCAGAGAAAGATTGTGTTGTTAAAACGAAACGAATATTGGGCTTATCCTCATCCATAGAAAATATTTCATCAATATTAGCTACGACCGTCATTTCTATATAGTCGTTTTCTTCATGACGACCACCCAATGCACCCTGATGACTTAAATTTAACCGAGAGCCTACTTTTTCTTCATAAACTGATGAAGAAACACCTACCCTTCCGTAAGAATGAAATTCAAATTTAGAGTTTTGCCCAAATAAAATAGACGAAGAAAAAAATAGAAAGAGTAATAAATTTTTATACATAGTAATTTGGATTGTACAACAATATAAAAAATAACTTAAGCGTAATAAAATTTATTGCTGCTGTTTTTAATAAAAACCTTCCATCCTCTCTAACTAATTTTAATTATAAAACAGAAAATCCATGTTATATCACCAATTCATCAACATAAAGTTGATCGGCAATACAACATGGATTTTAATTATTCTTTTAGAATACTAGCAGGTACTTATGATGCTTTTGAACAGCATGCTTTTTCTCCGTTAGCAATCTTTTCTTTACAACATTTGTGCATAGCAGTCTCGTCGCTCATTTTACAATCTGACTTATCTCCATTGCTACACTTTTCACAAGTTGCACAAGATTCTGTATTCGCTTTTACGCAGCATCCTTCCTCAGAAGTTGAAGTAGCAGTTCCACAGCTCATCATAAAAACAGTGGCTGCTACTGCAAAAAATTTAATTACTTTTTTCATGTCTAATGATCATTGATATTATACATCAAATATACTAAATACTAATGTTTATAAATGCAAAAAGGTTATCAAAATGATAACCTTTAAATTCCTTTCAGTAGAAGTTGTATTAAGCTAATGCTTCAGAAAGCTGATCCATTAGTTTTTTTGCTACACTTCTTGGTTTTTGAGCTTTAAGTTTAGCTAAAACAGTTTGTGCCTCAGCTACTTTTTCAAAAACACCATCTGGGTTACCGTCATTTTTGAATGAAGCTAATACCCAAGTTAGATCATTAACTTGTGTTTCGTATTCTCCTTTCTTATTTAGACTCGTTAATTTGGTAAGAGCAGCTTCAGCAGCCGCGACGATTTTTACTTCGCTCATGATAATTAATTTTGTTGCAATAGATATAATCTTTGTATCATTAACAATACAATAATAAAAACTATCTATTTTGTATGCAAATAGTTTGAACTCTTTGAAAATAAGAATATTACAACAAATTTAAACGTAATTATTACACAAACATTAATTAACAATATAAAATATTAAAAAAAGTAAAAAACTTAGAATAATATTTCGTGTGAATTCACACTTTCTTCTTACATAACTACTTATTACTTAAATATTACATTATCGTAATCTTTATATAATAAATTATATTTTTTTTCAATAAAAGTTAAAACACTCTATATTCTATTCCTTCAAGCAAATCTAGCTTATTTAATAGCTCTGTTGAAGGGTCCACTTTATAGGTCTTAGAAAACAAATTAATGACCATATTATCTTCTCTAGAAAATACCTCTAAAGACATCTCTCTGTTACCTTGGTGTTCTTCAACTATATGTACCAATTCCATAATTGTATCGTCAGTTAATGACGTTACATCTACAGATAAATCAATGCCTTTACAGAAATGATCTTTTACAGAAGAAAGTGCCATAATTTTCTTTGGATTCAACTCCCACTTCCCTTTATCTCTATAGCTTTCTTTTACATTGCCAACCACGCAAACAAAGTCTCCTTCATTTAAGAAATGACGGTGTTTATTAAATGCCTCACCAAACATGGCCATTTGGGTAATCTGTTCGTAATCTTCAATTGAAAATATACCAAACTTATTACCATTTTTACTTTCAAGAATCTTAGCTTCAGTGATCATTCCTCCCACCTTGATTTCCTGTTGCTTGTGTAAATCAATATTTTTAACCGGAATACAGAAGTTTTCTAGTTCCATTCGATACATATCTAATGGATGCCCAGAAATGAAGAACCCTACTACTTCTTTTTCAAATCGAAGTTCTACCAATTTTGACCATTCTTCTACTTCAGGTAATCTTGGTGGCGGTACAGATCCACCATCTGAGCCACCAAACAATGAGGCTTGAGCAGATAGCTTATCCGCTTGAACACGGTTACCATAACGAAGAACTAAATCAATACCTGAGAACTTCTCTCCTTCTGGGATATGGAAATATTGTGCTCTATGAAATTGGTAATCATCAAATGCTCCGGCATAGGCCAAAGATTCCATTACCTTTCTATTGACTGCTTTTAGGTTAACTCTTTCTATGAAATCAAAAATTGATTCATACGGTTTCTCTTGCCTTCCTTCAATAATAGCATTGATTGGTCCTGATCCAACACCTTTCACTGCACCTAAACCAAAACGAATCGCACCGTCTTCGTTCACAGAGAATTTATATTCTGATTCGTTTACATCAGGCCCTAATACTTTAATACCCATTCGGCTACATTCCTCCATAAAAAAAGTCACCTTTTTGATATCACTCATATTATGAGTAAGCACAGAAGCCATATACTCTGCAGGGTAATTGGCTTTTAGATAACCTGTATGGAATGCTACTACAGAATAGCAGGTGGAGTGAGATTTGTTAAAGGCATAAGCGGCAAAGGCTTCCCAGTCAGTCCACACTTTTTCAAGTGCTTTTTGATCATGACCATTGGATGTACCACCTTCTATAAACTTAGGTTTTAACTGCTCTAGTAATGCAAAGATCTTCTTACCCATTGCCTTACGAAGCATATCGGCTTCACCTTTTGTAAACCCTGCCAAAGACTGAGAAAGTAACATTACTTGCTCTTGGTAGACTGTAATACCATAGGTCTCGGCTAAGTACTCATCCATTTTAGGAATATCATACACAATTTCTTCATCACCGTGCTTACGAGCAATAAAGTTCGGAATGTATTCCAAAGGACCTGGACGGTACAAGGCGTTCATGGCAATTAAATCACCAAAAACATCGGGCTTAAGAGAACGAAGGTGTTTCTGCATACCTGCAGACTCAAATTGGAAAGTACCATTGGTTTCTCCTCTTTGATATAATTCGTAAGTCTTTCTATCATCTAATGGAATATCATCTGGATCGATGTCAACTCCATGTCTTTGTTTAATTAATTTGATAGCATCTTTGATAATGGATAAGGTTCTTAAACCTAAGAAGTCCATTTTCAACATCCCTGCAGATTCTACCACAGAGTTATCAAATTGTGTTACTAGAAGATCCGCATCCCTTGCTGTTGTTACCGGAATAAATTTAGTAATATCATCGGGTGTAATGATAATACCACAGGCGTGAATACCTGTATTTCTTACTGAACCTTCTAAGACCCTTGCTGTATTTAAAACCTGTCCCTCTAAACCTGTTTCTGTTGAAATAGATTTTAAGGCATTGGCCATTTCAATTTGTTCATTATTCAGCTTTTCTGATAATTGATCATCAGACATACCGAATAACTTTTTCAGCTTCATATCGGGAACTAATTTTGCAATTCTATCTGCATCACTTAAAGGCAAGTCCATTACTCTGGCTGTATCTTTAATAGATGATTTCGCTGCCATAGTACCATAAGTAATAATATGCGATACCTGATTAAAGCCATACTTATCTACTACCCAGTTGATAATTTTTTGTCGACCTTCATCATCAAAGTCAATATCAATATCGGGTAAGGATACACGATCGGGGTTAAGGAATCTCTCAAATAGTAAATCATATTTGATGGGATCCACATTGGTAATACCAATAGCATATGCTACAGCAGAACCTGCCGCAGAACCACGGCCAGGACCAACTGATACACCCATATTTCGAGCTTCTGTTGTAAAATCCTGTACAATCAAGAAATAACCCGGATATCCTGTATTCTCAATGGTTTTTAATTCAAAATCTAGACGTTCGCGAATATCGTCTGAAATTTCTCCATAACGTTTTTTGGCACCTTCATAAGTAAGGTGTTTTAAGAATGCATTTTCTCCTCTTTTTCCTCCATCTTTCTCATCTTCCTCATTTTTAAACTCCTCAGGAATATCAAAAGCAGGAAGAAGTACATCTCTAGCTAATACATAAGATTCTATTTTGTCTACAACTTCCTGGGTACATTCAATAGCCTCAGGTAAATCGTAAAACAATTCTTTCATTTGATCAGCCGTCTTAAAATAAAACTCGTGGTTAGGGAAACCAAATCGGAATCCTCGACCTCGACCAATTGGAGTAGATTGCTTTTCTCCATCTTTTACACACAAGAGAATATCATGTGCTGAAGCACCTTCCTCATCTATGTAATAGACATTATTTGCCGCAAAATATTTTACATCATATTTTTCAGCAAAGCGTAATAATACATCGTTTACATGGTCTTCTTCTTCCAAACCATGACGACATAATTCTATATAAAAATCATCTTTAAAATGCTCTAACCACCAAACAAACTCCTGTTCTGCTTGTTCTTCACCTACATTTAATATCAAGTTATTGACCGGAGACTGAAGCCCACCAGTTGTAGCGATTAGATCATTTTTGTATTCTAAAAGTATTTCTTTATCAATTCTAGCATATGTACCATCTCTATCTGTGTAAGCTCCTTCAATAAAACCTTCTGAAGATAATTTAGCCAGATTATGATACCCATCTTTATTTTTAGCAATCAATACCTGATTGGAGCGTCTGTCCGGATCATCTCTAGTGAATTTTCTTTTCTTTCGATCATTCACCATATATACTTCGCAGCCCACAATTGGTTTTAATTCTGCTTTTAATACATCCCTTACAAAGTGATAAGCAGTATACATATTACCATGATCGGTTAAGCAAACTGCTTGCACGCCTTCCTCTTTTGAACGCGCTACCAAATCACCAATGGTACAAGTTGCTCTTAAGATAGAAAATTGGGTGTGGGTATGAAGATGAGTAAATGGCACATCTTTTAGACGAGCTAAACCTTCTTCTTTACTTATAGATCCTCTACCTTTATTTTTAGAAGCTGTTTTAAAAGCAAAATTAGCTTCATCTAATTCAGGAGCATCATATATAACCGCCTCAACAGCCACATCATTAATAGGAGTAACTACCCCATGCTCAATCAAACCGAAGAAACAACGTGCTGTAGCATCTACATCATAAGCCGCATCATGGGCATCGGCAAAAGGAACACCAAATAATCTATTATGAAGTTCTGTTAAGCTTGGAGATTTGTACTTACCACCACGACCACCTGGTAATGCACAAAAATCAGTGGACGATTTCATGGTATCAATCACCTCCACTTCTAGGATACTGCTTTCTATGTTTGCCCTTAGATATTCAGCTCCTGTTACATTAATATCAAACTGAAGGTTATGACCAATTTGCCTATCCGCTTTAGCTAAGTCTACTTTAAACTCTTCTAAAACATCTGCAATTGGATGACCTTCGGCTAAAGCATGTTCAGTCGTAATACCGTGTACCTTTGTCGCATTAAATGGAATGGTATATCCATCAGGGCGTACAATTAAATTTTGTGCTTTAATTAATTTACCATGATCATCATGAAGTTGCCAAGCCAATTGTACTACTCGTGGCCAGTTTTCTAAATCTGATAATGGTGCATTAAAATTTTTCGGTAAACCTGTGGTTTCGGTATCGTATATGATGTATGCCATGCTGCGTCCTTTCTAACTTAAGTTTGACGAATTCACTTATTCGTCATTCCCAAATCTCTTCTTCATTGAGTTTACAAAACTAACAAAATTTTATATGTAATAGCATAATTTATTAAGCATTAATCTTGATTAATGAAGGGGATTAAAAACAATCAACATATTAAGAATTATTTTGTGTAAATCTTTTAGTAACTTATTTGATGAAATAAAAGATTATTTCATTTTTGCACCCTGAATTTTCAATGGCTTTTTCTATAAAAATAAAATTCTTAGAAATGCCATTTATTAATTAACCATAAATACTACTTCATTGAACGAAATTATTTACTACATCGGCGTGGTAGGTTCTTTTGCTTTTGCAATCTCTGGTGCCCTAGTGGCCATGAATAAAAAACTAGATCCCTTTGGTATACTGATTGTTGCCTTTGTTACTGCTGTTGGTGGAGGAACATTAAGAGATGTATTAATAGAAGGAAGGAATATTTTTTGGATGGAGGATCCTAGTTATATCTATTTTATATTAGCTGGGGCTGTTTGTGCAATGATCTTCCAAGACAAATTGGACCGGTTCAGAACATCACTATTGTTATTTGACACCATAGGTTTAGCGCTATTTTCAGTGGCAGGTGTTCAAATAGGATTAACGTTTGATTTCCCTTACATCATTTGTATAATATTAGGAGTCATTACAGGTGCATTTGGAGGTGTTTCTAGAGATATTTTAGTAAATGAAATACCAATAATATTTCAAAAAGAAATATATGCTACAATAAGTAGTGTGGGAGCAAGTATTTATATCGTTTTATATCACTTTGGATTTAGTAGACTACTGACTGAAATCATACCGATTTTGACCATCATTTTACTCCGAATTTTTGTTGTATACAAAGAAATAATGCTTCCATCAATTTATAAAAATGATGAAACAGTGGATGAAGAGGAATGGTAACTATATTACTAACTTTAACTCATCAAAATAAGAAATAAAAAAAAGTGCTTCACCTAATTATTGATGAAGCACTTTGTATATCTTGAATATTAATATTTCTAATTTTCCGTCTCAAATTCGGGATTAGGTTGTATACCTCTATTAATCATTAAAGGCCAAACTCCACTAAAAATTAATATAGGTACATATATGTAATAACGTTGTGGTATTTCTATTCCTAATGATAGAACATAATACTTAGCAAAAGCGGCTAAACCTAATAACACAAAAGTTAAAACTACTCCTATTTGAGCAATGGGCATTAATTGTATTGATCCGAATTTTAATGGCTTCATATATATGTGTTTTTTTAATAGTTCTCAGAATAATATATAAATTTTATACGTAAGTTGATCAGTAATGTTTAATAATTAGTGTATTTTCTACTATTAATTACATTCTTGATATAATTATAGTTTAAAACTACTAAAACAAGCTTCCTAGTAGTTTAATTCAATATTTTATTAACTATAGAAAAGAGAAAAAGTTCAAAAATATTCGATTTTTAATTTCTATCTTTAAATGATTAAATTGTTAATGTTTCTTTTACTCAACATAGAACCAAAATAAATCAAATGAGAAAAATAATTACCTATATCGCCATGAGTATTGATGGCAAAATTGCTGATGCCAAAGGAGGGGTCCAATGGTTGGATGAATTCACCCATAATGATGAAAACTATGGTTATGATGAATTCTACAAAAGTATCGACACCACAATTATGGGCAACACCACCTATCAGCATATCAAAAATATGGGTGTAGATTTTCCCTATAAAGGAAAAATAAATTATGTGATCACTAAAAATCGAGATAAGTTAAAAGAAGATCACATTGATTTTATCTCTGAAGATGTTATGGGTACGGTGCGTTCTTTAAAGAATTTTCCATCGGATAAAGATATATGGTTAATTGGTGGTGGCAAGATCAACTCCTTACTACAAGACAATGGGTTAATTGATGAAATGAGACTATTCATCGCTCCAGTAGTATTGGGTAATGGCGTCCCTCTCTTCTCTCCTTTTGGAAAAATCTCCAAATTCAAATTGATATCCAGCAAACAATATGCCTCTGGAATGGTAGAAATGAGGTACAAAAAACTTGAGGTTTAAATTATTATTAATCATGCTAAAAGTTAAAGAAAGCATACTTTAGAAAAATAAGATTCTACATCAATTAATTTTACATTAACTCACTTCTTTTGAGGTGTCCTACTTATCAAGTAAGTAGTAAGTTTTCAGCATTTAATGAGGTGTTAAATAAAATTGTATTTGAAAACGATATGTTCTTTCTCCAAGGTTAGTCCTATTCTCATAGGTACAATAAATCCTTGTTGGGTCGTCTTCATATATTTTTGTTTTTATACGATGTTCACCCACAATCAAAAAACCTGGGGTAAAAGTTTCCACTGTAGACACTTCTTCGTATTCCTTATACTTCCATTCTCCAACAGTAGTATTGGTCAGAAAAAAAATATCTTCGTTTCCTTCAAAATACTTTTTAACCAACGTCTTATCTACAGGTTTTGTATTGTGCCATTTTATCTCACCAATACTACTTGCTTCAATGTAAAAGTTGACATCAACTTTACCGGGACCGTATTCAAGTTGTGTGGAGTAACTACCAGGTTCTAGTGAGTAATTTGTGTGCAATGAAAGGGAATCTACATCCCAATCAGAGGCACTGATGATGTTAGTATGTTGCGATGAAAATGAGTTTATTTCTTTATACTCCTCGCAACTAAATAATAAAATAGGTATTAACAGGAAATATCTCATTGGTAATAATTGGTTTACACGATAACTACCCTTAGTGGTCATTTTGTTCCCATTTTTTTTAATTACACTAAGATTCTTTCAAGGATTATATACTATTCTTGATATAAACAAAAAGGGCACCTTAAAAAGGTACCCTTTGAATGCTTGACCATAACCTGAATTCTTAGAATAACATTCTTTGAACTACTCTGATTATATCAAATTACTTTTATCAAACCATCGATTAAAAGCTCATAAATTGTTTTGCTGAGATGAAATCTGATGATGGATTATCATTTTGATTTCTAACGGCATCATTTGCATTTGTTGGATTCACTGTAAATTCTCTATTTGGATAAGGGAATCTAGCAGGTCTATTACCATTTGTGATACCACCAGTATGCAATTCTATATTTTGTGTACCTACCTTAGAAGCAGTTTGATCTTTTAACGGATCCACATTCATTACCGGTAATGAAATAGATCTATCCTCTCCAGAAATATTTTGCTTCACAAAAGATGGATAGTGTGTTCTATTCCAGATCGCAAATGAGTTGTAACCATTACCAATTTGAGATAACCAGTGCTGATAAACAATTGCCTCTAAAGGATCGCCATTTGATCCTAAGTTACTTGCTACAGTGCTTACATAATTTTGCACCTCATCTTCCCAGTTATATGATGGGTTAGATTGATCTTTGTACAAGTCGATAAACCTTGTTACGTAATCTCCTCCTCCAAAGAACGTAGGATACTTTTTAATTGCTTGTTCAACACCAGTTTTAAAATGTGTCATTTTATCTGCACTTACCCAACCTCTTTGTGCCGCTTCAGCAATCATAAAGTGTGCTTCATCAGAACCGAAAACAATAGTAGGTGATGTGGCATTTAATATAGTAGCAGGACTAACTGCAACTAATTGACCATATTGACCACCTTCGCTAAATTTATAACCTAAGTTATTATAAGAATTACCGAATTCATCAACTTCAGTAATAGTGTAAGCTGAGTATCCAACATTATCACCAACCATATAAATACCACGGTTACCATCAGGACGGTCTCCTTCTTTTGCTCCTCTGTAATGAACATATTTAAACTCATCACCATCTTGATCATTGTAAGCAAATGGATCAAAATTAGAATATTCTGATGTATTGGCAAATGCTGCTGTAGAAGAACCTGAATTGTCGATATGTGAAGCTACCCAGAAGATACGTGGATCTTGAAGTTTCTGCATTGATACCAACGCCTTATCTGAGAAGAACTGATAAGATTGTCCACCTACTCTACCTTCATTGGCTACACCAGAACCATTTGTTGTTTGTCCCCAAGGGCCATCACTTTCATTGTGTTCTAGAATCGCAGACTCTGAAAGAGCAGAGATATATTTACCTGTACCATATGCTTCGGCAAAAACCTCTTGACCTCTAGATTCATTACCTGCTGACATGTAAATACCAATTTTCATCAATAATGAATTACACAACCTCTCCCAGCTATCTGCATTACCACCGTAATAGTAATCCTCTGAGAATAAATTACCCGCTGCTAAATTGGTTCTAGCTTCTAAAAGTTCAGCAATCATTTGCTCAAAAATCTCTTCTTGAGTATCATATTTAGGATATAAAATCCCTTCTGAATAACCTTTTCCTGCTTCTGAGTAAGGGATATCTCCATAAAGTGCTGTAATTCTTAAGAAGTTAATCACTTTAACGATAGCCACCTGAGCTAGCTTACCTGTATTTTCTTCTCCCTCATTATCCATTTTTGCTTGTAAACGAACTCTAATATCTTCGATGTTTTTAGTGATATCACCGAATAATAAAGTCCATGAAGCTTCTGTAAATGAATCACTTCTATTAAAACCCTGTCCTTGAGTATACTGAGGATTTGAAGTTAAACCTGACATTGGTCCTGCCATAATCAAGTTACCTCTATATCCTTCGTGACCGTTAGAGAAGATTTTTGCTTGAATAAAAGTGAATTGATACTTAGGGTCCATATCACCACTTGTATAGTCATTATCGTTCATTTCTTGAAAACGATCTGTACAAGAAGTAAGGGCTACTAAAGCCAATACGAATATATTTATAATAATTTTTTTCATTGGATCTAGATTAGAAGTTAGCATTTAATTTAAAACCGAATGTTCTTGGTAATGGCATGTTGAACATTTCAATACCTTGACCGTTACCAGAAGTAAATGATGCTTCAGGGTCGATATTTGGTGTATTTCTCCATAAGTAACCTAAGTTATTTCCGTAGGCAGTAACCGATAAGTTTCTAAATGGAGTTCTCTCTAACTTTTGTGAAGGAATACGATAAGAAATAGAAACTTCTCTTAGCTTAATGAATGAAGCATTATAAATAAATTGCTCATCAATTAGTGCCATCTGACGGTAATATAATTCCGGATCAACAGATCCAGTAAATGCCTCACCACTTTCAGTAACTAAGTTTCCTGGGTTCCATCCTTGTCCTGAATAAAATTCGTGTCTTCCTTCAATTGTATCCACATGCTTACCATTTGCATACATAGAAGCATTTGTTTGTGAGTAAATCTGACCTCCAAACTTACCATCAATCAATACTGATAATGAGAAGCTCTTATATGAGAATGTGTTTCTCCATCCTGCCATCCAAGGTTGAATAGAATTACCAATTTCTGATACTTCATCAGATACTAATGGAAGACCATTTTCGTCAACAACTACTTGTCCAGCATCGTTTCTTTCGTATGTCTTACCCATGATTACACCATACGCTTGACCTGGGATAGCTTGTACTGATACTGATCCAGAAGTTGGCATCAGTAAGTATGACTCTACTCCATCTGTTAAAGAAACTACTTGGTTTTCGTTGTATGCCGCTGTAACCATCATATCCCAACGGAAATTATCTGTCTGTACAGGAGAATAGTTGATCATTAATTCAACACCCTTGTTTTGAATTTCACCTGCATTAATCAAAGCTTGATTATAACCTGATGCATTAGAAACATCTACTGGAAGAATTTGATCGGTAGCTACTTGATTGTAGTAAGCGATATCAATACCTAATTTGTTATCAAATAATCTTAAGTCTAAACCAAATTCATAAGAATTAGACATAGATGGTTTTAAGTTTTGGTTAGGGATGATTTGACCTTCAATGCCACCCATTGAATAATATCCGCTATTCATTCCGCCACCTTGCATACCATTTACATTATATTGTAAGAACAAGCTATATGGATCTGTATCAGAACCTACTTGTGCCCATGATGCTCTTAACTTACCAAATGATAACCAATCAGGAGTATTCCAATCCATATCTGAGAATACCCACGAAGTAGATACTGATGGATAGAAATAAGAGTTATTATTAATAGGTAATGTAGAAGACCAGTCATTTCTACCTGATACATCAAAGAATAAGTAGCCTTTATAACCAATTGATGCAGTTGCATAAACTGAAGCGATACCTCTTTCATATCTTTGGAAATCTACAAATCTTTCAGAACCAGCACCTGGGTGTTGTTGATCTTCAGAAACGAAGTTTACAGAACCTACATCAGTAGCATCCATCAATTGGTACATGTATGAACCACCACCTGTTGCGTTAAAATCAAAGTTTCCAAACTTCTTGCTATATTGTAATAAGAAATCGAAGTTGTTTTCTGTGTTCAAGTTCGTTCTTTCGAAAGCTCTACCTTGCTCATACAATGGAGTATACAATGGATCTAAAACGTTTTGTCTAAATGAGATAACGTCTGTACCACCACGAGCAACTAAGTTTAAGTTTTCATTAAATTCATAATTCAAACTTAACATACCTAACATACGATCTTGTCTATCTTTGTTCATCACCTCATTCATTGTCCAGTATGGGTTAGAATTAATTTGGTTATGACCAACAGGACGACCGTTTGCATCTTTGTAATTTTTCATCCAATCCATGCTGACAGTATTTGGAATACCCATCAATGCATTTTGGTAGTTGTATACTGAGTTACCCATAGACATCCTGTTGTTGGCTTCCTGATGCGTATAAGTTACTCTTGAATCTAATGTCAACTTATCGTTGATCATTTTAGTAGATCCTCTTAAGTTAAATGTATGTCTATCAAAAGTTGAATTTTCTACGTTACCACTGTTACTCATATTTGAATATGAGAAACGAACATTAGAAGTTTCATTACCGCCCGTTAATGCAATACTATTATTGAATGTTACACCGTTTTTGTAAAACTGATCATAAATATCATAGTGTTGAACTGTTCTTTCAACGCCATCATAATATTTATCAGTAGTCATACCTGGCGTTAATCTCGGACCCCACATTCTGTTACCTTCAGATGATTTTGGATCTGTAGGGAAGGCTCCTTGAGTACCGTGTGCATATTGATTTTGCATGGTTGGCGTAATTCCTACTACATCGAAGTTAACTCCTGTAGAGAAATCAATACCTAAACCTTTTCTTTTTTCACCTGATTTTGTTGTTATCAAAATCACACCGTTAATGGCTCTAGTACCATACAATGCTGTTGCTGCAGGTCCTTTCAATACTGACATCGATTCGATATCGTCAGGGTTAATAGAAGAAAGACCATCACCAGTATCAATACCACCATTATCGTGGTCACTGGCATTATCGAAATTTGAATTACTCATTGGCACTCCATCCACTACATATAGTGGTTGGTTAGAACCAGAAAGCACTGCATTACCACGAATGGTCACGTTAGATGAAGATGCAGGTCCTGAAACTGGAGTAATTTGTACACCTGCTACTTTACCGTTTAATGAGTTCATTAAATTGGCAGATGAGTTTTCGCCAAGATCATCTGATTTTACTTCAGAAACGGCATAACCAAGAGATCTTTCTTCTCTTTTAATACCTAAGGCTGTAACAACAACCTCTTCTAATTCTTCAGCATCTGGCTCTAATGCTACTTTTACATTAGATGAATTTGCAATGTTAAACTCTGTAGTTTGATAACCGATAAAAGAAAATACCAAAGTATTTTGGCCTTCTTCTACTTGTACTGCAAAGTTACCATCAAGGTCGGTTACCGCCCCTTGTGATGTTCCTTTAATTAAAATGTTTACACCCGGAAGTCCAGATTTATCACTGGCATCTGTTACAGTACCTGTGATTGTTCTTTCTTGAGCATAGGTAGCCCCTGCTGAAAACAAGATAAAACTTGTCAGCATCAAGAAAATTCTATTCATGATTGGTTTGATTAGTATAGTAATGTTCAATAATCGGCTTGTGGCCTCATTTCCTTTTTATTGGTCTAATTTTGATTACTGAAAAGAGCAATTTCTAAAAAAGCTCTGAGTTAATGTAGTGATGATTTTCAGTAATGATAAAAGTTAGATCTCTAAGATTAGTTTATATTATAGTGCTCAATTTATAGCAATAAATTTCTGTGAGCACTCTCATTTAAATAGTTATGGTTTTCTCATATAAAAATTGTTTTTAGTTGGTTTAATATGCCTCTCTTATTAATAAGTGTTTTTAGTACATCACAAACGTAACAACACGCACAAACACGCGCAATCAAATTGTATTTTTTAATAGTATTTATTGTTATATAACATAAAACACGTTAAATCATGCAGTGTTTTTTAATAAACAAGCATAAACAGGCAGGGATTCGATAAAAAGCAAAGAAAAAGAAGCGAGAAGTTTAGAATTTTAATTGGGGAAATTTTTTATTGTAACTAATAAGTAATAGGTAAGAACTTGGGAGGGGGAATTAGAAGTTAGGAGATAGGAATTAGGAATTAGGAGTTGGAACTTGGGGCTAAGGAGAGTTTTTATGGTAACTAATAAGTAATAGGTAAGAACTTGAAGATGGGAATTAGAAATTAGGAGATAGGAATTAGGAGTTGGAACTTGGGGGCTAAGGAGAGTTTTTATGGTAACTAATAAGTAATAGGTAAAAACTTGGGGGTGGGAATTAGAAATTAGGAGATAGGAATTAGGAGTTGGAACTTGGAGCGAAGGAGAGTTTTTATTGTAACTAATAAGTAATAGGTAAGAACTTGAGAGTGGGAATTAGAAGTTAAGAGATAGGAATTAGGGGTTGGGGATTGGGGGATAAGGAGAGTTTTTATTGTAACTAATAAGTAATAAGTAAGAACTTGGGGATGGAAATTAGAAGTTAGGAGATAGGAATTAGGAGTTTGGATTTGGGGCTAAGGTGAGTTTTTATCGTAACTAATAAGTAATAGGTAAGAACTTGGGGGTGGGAATTAGAAATTAGGAGATAGGTATTAGGAGTTGGGATTTGGGGACTAAGGAGAGTTTTTATCGTAACTAATAAGTAATAAGTAAGAACTTGAGATGGGAATTAGAAGTTAGGAGATAGGAATTAGGAGTTGGAACTTGGGGCTAAGGAGAGCTTTTATTGTAACTAATAAGTAATAGGTAAGAACTTGAGGATGGAAATTAGAAGTTAGGAGATAGGAATTAGGAGTTTGGATTTGGGGCTAAGGAGAGTTTTTATGGTAACTAATAAGTAATAACTTGAGATGGGAATTAGAAGTTAGGAGATAGGAATTAGGAGTTGGGGATGAAAGGGAGTGTACCACAAACTGTGTAAACTTCTAGTTTCTAATTCCTCACTCCTCACTCCTCACTCCTAATTAATATCTCCTCTTATTTAAACAAACCTGATCTCCCAATATTATTTATTAGTTATTACCTATCATCTGCATCTTAATATTATTTTCTTCTTTTTTTTTGAATACAAAAAATTCTTCTATATTTGCAATCCCTTCATAAATGAAGGAATGGTCACCCATACGGGGTCGACTGGTTTTGACAGGTTGTTATTTTGCAAGTATAAGCATGCAGGCTCATGGGATGAGAGCCTTAAAAGATAGTTCCAAAATTCAGTTGGCAATTCTTTTGCTATGGCTGCCTAGTCTCCCTTAGGGTTGTAGACACATGGGCTTAAATGGAAGTGACCTAACGGCGTTTCCGAGCTACATCGTCCTCCGCCTTGATCTTTGGGCAGAGATTTGACGGTGCCGAAATCATAGATCTAGTCTGATATCTACTGTGGGTTGATGATGAAGCTTAAGCAGATAAGGATATATCTTGGTTGTTTCCGGCGGGGTATATTTCGAAAATTTAAGTGAAACTAAGCATGTAGAAGGCTTGACAGAGTACTTCTCTGGACGAGGGTTCGACTCCCTCCGACTCCACTAAAAACCGCGTTTACAGTAATGTAAGGGCGGTTTTTTTTGTTTAAGAGGGATAACATTGGGGATAACATTTATTTGACCAGCTTCACTACCTTTCCAATTTCATACTTCAATTGTATTTTGAAGTATACTTCAACTCATCTTATTCTTATCGGTTGAATCTTTCTTGTAAGCAAGATTAAACTCAAAAGCATCCGATCTCAGCTATTTATCTTCAAATTTAGAACTGAGCACTTTAAATAACCAATTGAGATTGCATTTGAAAAGTACAATTTAAACGAAAGTAGAACCTGCGTTTTAAGCTTGTTTCACGGATGTAATAACGTAATCATAACGGAAGCAACACGGAGGCAAAACCAGTAAAAAGTGCGTTTTTACGGGTGTTTTACGAATGTCATACGGAAACAATCAATAAACATACTTAGATTTATTAAAATAGTACAAAAATACAACACTCGTAATATATTTAATACCATTGTAGGCTGAACATATTTTATAATTCTTCAATTCTTTCACCAACGCCACTAATATTCAAGTATGCAATTGCTCTTGTCATAGCTACATAGAGTAAAGATTTTTGATTTGCGATCATTTTCTTTTGCTTAGAAATGTCCCAATCATTGAATCTATAAGGCTTATAAGGATAAGTTCCTTTTGAAATTTTAGTAATAAAAACTGCTTTAAACTCTAATCCTTTCATGTTATGGAAGGTAGAAATATTGACACCTTCTTTATCTCCGGTATTATTACCAAGCTCAAAATAAGGAATACTTTCTTTATGAAGAGCTTTTCTTAAATCCTTTAGGTCGTCATTTTTGTATGCAGAAATACAAATTTCTTTATAATCTAATTCTCCATTTTTTATACTCTCAATAATTTGTGAAGTAATTTCTTTATGTTCTTCTTCTGGAGTTTTAAATACTTTATAAGTTGGTTTAGTTCCTTTAATTAAAGAAACATAACCATTCTTCTTTTCTTCTTCGCCTTCAAAATTATCAAAAGTAACTCCCTTAATACAGCTCACAGCCATTCTTCGAATCTCTTCAGTTGTTCTGTAATTTACCTTTAACCTTTTTGATCTATTACCTCGAATATTTATTCCACATTTAGAGAAATTTAGTGCTTTCCCATATATATTTTGAAGAGGGTCTCCTACTAAGAATAAATCATTACATTCCTCCTTCACAATACTCCTTAGAAAGCGAAGTTCTGCATTTGAAAAATCTTGTATTTCATCAGCTAATACATGATCAAATGGTTTTATTTCAGTTGAAGAATAATGATTTGCTAACTTATTCATCACTTCTTCTTTTAAGAAATAACCTTCTTTAGTGGAATATTGTTGATAGGCAGCAATGACTTCCCAAACATCTTTTCTCTCTTTTCTATTTAGGCGATTTTGTCGTCCTGTTCTAGGTGTTCTAAAATAGGTTTTATCGTCCTGTACATTATTCCATAATACCACATCTAAATACTCTGAAGCAAGAAAATCAGCATCATATTTTGATAAATTTTGTTCCAATACTTCCTCCCACAATTTTTTATAATCATCACTATTATTATAAATGATTTTTGCATCTGATGGTATAATTCCTTCACCTCTTGCTATATCAGAAGCAACACTATCAATATTTTCAATTCTAAGTTGAGAAGGTTGTATCCCTAATGTCTTAATATCTTTCTTTAAGTTTGCTGTTAAGCTTCTTGTGTAGGTTGTAAATAGAATTCTTGACTGAGAAGACTTATTCAATAAATACTTTGCTCTATGCATAGCAGCTACCGTTTTACCTGTTCCTGCTCCTCCTGTTACTTTAATTGGGCCTTTATAATCAGAAGTGACTAGCTTACGTTGGGATGGGTGTAAAAACACTTTCCATTTCTTAAAATCTTCAGACAGAATTTCATCTAAATTATCTTCCGCTGTGATTTGCATAAAGAAACGTTGGTTATTTGCAGAGTGATCATCTTCACCAACATCTACAGTTTGCATTCCTTCTTGCACTTGCTCAATTAGCAATTCAATATCTCCTCCATCAAATAATGTAAAGATATTTTCAAATACATCTTCAGGAAGGTGAGACTGCATTTTCTCCAAATCATCAAGGTCATTAATTTGATGAACACTTGGAATCAATATTTCTGGTACTCCTATTTTCAATAACTGTTCTTGTGAATAAGATTCCATAAAATTAGAAGTATCTTCCACTTTGAGAGTACTATCATTCGTATTCTTAGGTAAAGACTCACTAACCTCATTCGTTTCATATACTTGATAAGCATTAGTGTGCTCATTCCATTGAAACATCTTATTTGCAGCCCAACGATATGCTTTATCATGATGATCTATCCATAGTAAATGAAAGATATCACCTCTATCGGGCTGATGTACAATAGCTCGATACGTTTGATCAACTCTAACAGATCTTAGATTTTTATCTTTTAAATTTTTAATATGTTCGAAATGAAGAGACTCTCCTTTTGGGTTGGTCCTAAATTTTTCAATAAATGTCTTCGTTGCTTTCTGAACTTGTTTGGGTAACTCTATAAATGAATCCCAAAATTTATCGTATAAAAATAATTTCATGTTCTTCTTATATTTTCCATGATTGAAACCATGGACTAATGATACTTTAATTAATTTAGAAGATTGATAGTTTCTTCAATAGTTTCAGTAATTGTATACCCTTGATTTCTCATTATTTCTTCATCTCCTTCAAAAGGTAATAGAGCAATTTTTATTGGAGATGTAATTACTATTTCAGCACCACATAAAACAGCTCCATTATCATCTTCAAACTCATACCCTTCTTCCATTACTGTTATGTTATTACTAAGGCAAAACTTAATAAGTTTATGATACTCTTCTGAGTAATCTTCAATAATTGACTCATCCAAGATATCTTCTTTAACCGTTTCGATTCGTTCAATTAAACAATCATACATTGGCTGGAATGTATTGTAATATTGCCAAAACAGCTCCCAGTTTTCTTTACCTATATTAATTACCTTATCATCAACTATATCAATATAAGATTTTGTATTCTTCTTAGGTAAACCTATTGACAACCTTAATTCTACATCATCAATACCTGTATCTATATTTGTAATTAGAAAAGGTTGACTAGTAGATTCTGACTTTAATTCATTCCTATCTTTTCCTAAAAGATATTCAGTTACTTCAGCTTCAGTAAAAATCTGATTTTGGACAAACGGAGTAAATCCCATAAATACATTGGTAACTTCTTTTTTAATAAATTCTCTTTCAGGGTTCGATAGATGAAATAAGAATCGTTCAATTGAATTCTTTTTGGTGACTAGCCCATTGGGTGAAGTAAACTGATCTTTTACTTTCTTAGATAGTTTATTTAATGAAGAAAGATGCTCATTGAAAAAAGCATCTGTAAGACTATCTTTAAACAAGTCAAGGTCTTTCCAAGTAAAGGAGTATACTTGAAAATAATTAGAAGTTGATCTTAAAATTGCATCTCTTTTCTGAATATCCTTATGAAAAATATTATTAGAATCTGATGCATGATATTGATAGCCATCAGTGAAAATATTGATTTTAGGAAAGTTAATTAATTCCTCTTGTTTGTTGACTCCATCTTCAAGGTATTGAATACATCTAAATTGGAAGTCAGGCTTACTTGATACTTTAACTCCATCAGTATGACTCAGACTAACTTGTGGATCAATTGCCCAAGTAAATTCTTTATTATTGTCCTTAACAGTTAACTCATATCTAAAGCCACTATCTCTTTTTGTATGAAAGTCCCACCCTTCTTTTTTCTTCTCATCAGATAAAGCAAATTCTTTCAATAATGAAATAAAACGCTTTTCCATTTCAGATTCTTCAATTTGACCTGAATCTTGTATTTTGGATAAGCCATCCTTCAATTGATCCCAGTCATTAATAGATGACATTAATCGGCCAAATAAAGTCTCTGCATTTTTTCTGCTAAGCTGATCTTGCTCATATTGATTACTATAAGTATAAACGCAATGGTAGCAACCATCTTTTCCATTATTCTGGCAATTACATGTTTTAATTGCTTTATAAGCTTCTCTTAAAACTTCAGAGAATACTTTTGTTTGGAAAAGTTTTCCTAAATATCCTGTTCCTCCGGGAATGGTATCAAATAGAACTAAAAACTGTCCCATCCTTCCAACTTTCTGATCATATTCTTGATAATCTTGTAAGAATAAATGGGAAGGATTTCCTCCATAATAGTTTTGAATACCTCTCAATAATCCTGATTTAAAAAGTGCTATTTGTTCAAGGGTCTCAAAATCTTGTACTGGAAGCATTATTTTTATTGCTTCTGTATTCATTCTTCTGTACAAAAACACCTCTTCAAATAACTCATCTACCTCTCCTTTATAAGGCTTCTTTTTCTCAGAACACCAACCGTAATGATAATCAATCGCTTCTTTATTGCCAGGCTTGGAATCATGCTTCGTTGTAGGAGTTGATTTTCCACACTTTTTACATGTTATGAAGCCGCAAGTTGGAATTTCTTTTTCATTTATTTTTACAGATCTACCTTTATCGTTTAAATTCATAGGTAAACCCGAATTAACTGTTGTAATCTCTACATCTTCAAATAGCTCTATACCAAAAGGAATTTTCTTTAATGCAAAAGCTCCTCTCGAACTATCTTCTTTAAATTTAAAATGGGTTGTTAATGCAAATAATGCATTACTTCTATCATCTGAAGAATCATCTAGTCGAGTATCTTTTTCCCAATTTATAGACCTTGAACGTTCTAATCTTAGGAATTTATGAGTATTTGTTACGGATGCAAAAGATTCATCTCCACACTTAGGACAAGCCTCATTTTTTGCATTATATGTTTCTTCTATATGGTCACACTTCGAGCAGAAACGCATATCTACAGCCTCTTCTTTCCAACTTAAAACATTCAGTCCAGTGATTTTTAATTTATGACCTTGAGTATAGAATACATTACCTGGAGCAAGTTCTTTTATGGCACTACTTGCAGGTCTTACCAACTCAATATTTTCGGGAGGTAAAGGTTTTACCTCATTACTTTTTTGTTTAAATGTAATATTGGCATTAAGATTCACACCCGTTTCTGGGAATGCGTAATTGGGAAGTAACCCTACATTGGTCATGTATTCGATAACAGACCTTTCATTAATTTCCTTTATAGTCCTTCTGATATTAGAAATCTCCCTTGAAAGTTCTTCATATTCGGAATCTGTTTTGGCTAACTTTCTACTTTTAATATCGTCGATTATATCATCTTTCTTTTTGTTAAGTTGATTAATCTCCTCTCTAACATTATTAAAATGTAATTCAATTTGCTTAGAGAGGTAGCTACTATCACCACCAATAACATGTTTTTCAAGAGAATTAAATGCTGAAATAATTTCTTCGCCACTTACGTTACTTTGGTAAGTACTTCTAAAAGTATTTATTAAGTCATTTTCATTTTCCGCAATAAAATTAATTAGTTTTCTGCCGAAAAAGATCGAACTCTTTACATCAAGAGTATAGAGTTTTAAAACTCTCATCTTGCTAGGAATTCTTGCTTCCTCTCCCTTTTTATTAACCCATGTATCAATACAGTAGGCAAGAAAATGTCGTTTTAATATATCTTTTGCTTCAAGATAACATCCAGGTGTACCTACTTCACCTGCCATCATACTCATAGGCTCTTCATAATAATATTTATCATGAGCTTTCCTACCTGCAAAATTTAAGATGAGTGCACTACCTGTCTTTCTTCCTGCACGACCTACTCTTTGTAAGAAATTGGCTGGAAGAGGGGGAACAGAACTGTTCATCGTTACATTCAGATCTCCAATATCAATACCCATTTCAAGAGTAGATGTGGCTATTAAAGTATTAATAGAGTTAAAAAACGGACGCTGTTTAAATGAATATTCAACTTGTTCCCTTTTAGATCGCTCTAATAAACCAGTATGTTCAGCGGCATATATCCTAGGTGATCTTTTTCTATTGTATACTTTCTGATAATAACCTTCTTGAACTTCATCTTGAGCTATATAATGACCCGTACATCTATATTTCAAACAGGATGTATTATCAAAAACTGCATCCTCTTCTTCTCCGAGTTTTATTTCATGCCCACACTTATCACATTCATAATTTTGAACTTGATTTGTGATTTTGATTTCTGAAGGCTTTATAGCATAATTTAAAATAGACCCATCAGCTTCTTTAACATCTAAAAGATCAATCTCTGTCAATACTTCGAAAAACTTTAAATAGAAATCATTGATAGCATCTACATTATCAGTAAAGACAGCATATCTAGAGGAAATACTTTTTCTAAAATGAGTATGAAACCAATTGGCAGTACTTCCTTTTGTTATTGGGCTATCATAAACATCAAACTTTTTAGATGGACTAATCAGCTTTGGAATTCTACTACTTGGCCCGAAGTTTTTATTCATAAAGTGCCTATCATCCCTAGCCCAATTCAAATTAAAAGTATCACTTTTTGTAGTTCTAAACTTTTGTAAGAACGAATGATCTACTGCACCTTTTTGACGCATTCGATGAAGAATACCAAGAGAGAATAATAAAAAGTGTTCCTGTTCAAGTAACTCCATTCTATTTTCAATCAACCAAGGCTTCATTACTTGAAAAGCAGTAATTAACTTATCTATGTCAAAGTATGTAGCTGATGATTGTGTCTTCTCTAACGTTCTACCTATGGTTGCATTATACCCAAACTCACTACAAATTTCCCAGTCAACCCTTTGATCATATTCTTTGATGAAAGAGTAATCAAACTTTTCTTCTTTCAGCTTAAAATCTCTAACAGCAAAATCACCTATTTTATCCGATGGAAAGAACTTGTACAGATAAGCTTCAATAGGTGTTTTATCATCCGCATTCTTTTTCCAATACTCTTTAAAGGAATCAGATAAAGATTTTATATTTATCTCTTCCCCTTGTTCATCTAAATCATTGATTACCTTTTGGAGGGCTGATCTGAATGTAAATCGGAAGTTTCTTGCCTCTACAAACCCTGCAAGGTGAGCTGCATCTTGAACTCCATTCGCAAAAGAAAGCATCTTACGATCTCTTTCTTTATTTTTATCTAAATCAGATGATAAAATCTGTGCTGTAGATATAGAAGATAATGTACTTACTCTTGTTCCGATAGTTGCAATGGTATCTTTTGCATTACAGCAAGGACATCTATTTTCAAATTTTTCTTTATTATTTAGCTTCTGATAAGCATAGATTTCTATGTTATCATCTGCTTTTTTCCTTTCTTGTTTTAAGGTATGCACATTTAAAAAGTAACCTCTGGTATCAGTAGGATTATACTCTTCTGTACATGGTTCTGTTCCTACAAGCCAAACTTCTTTATCTTTTCTAAAAAATTTATTGTTTACAACTGATGGACTTGCATTAAAAGCATCTTTAGTATCAGGCTTTGTCATCAACCACCCTGAATGTCCACAATCTCTACAAAAGAATGATACCGATGGATGTAATTTCCGACCTTCTTCATCTTCTTCTTTAAAATTTTCTCTCCAGATAAATTTTGAATTACCATCTACTATTCTACCAATTCCTGATAATTCTCTAATCCATAATTGACCTTGAATAGCAAGTAAAGGGAAACGGAAATCTTTATCTGCTTTTGCTTCTGCAATAAGAGCAAGTAATGATAAAACAACTCCTTCTTTTGGTGAAAATTTCGCAAAGTTATCATAGAAAGGTAGAGATGAAAAATCCAAATTCCTTCTATCTAATTCAGTCACCAATGTATCTACCGTTCTTATACCTTTATTACATATTGCTGCAATATCTTTTACTATCTGAAACTTTAGAAGCTCTTGTCCTAACTTCTGAGGATTAACTCTTGGTTTTATACCCCAAAGTCGTTTCTGCCTAAGGATATAAGTGTCATACGTTTCATCAGAAGCCAGTAATGTATCTTTTAAACTTGCAGTTGGTAAACCTTGTTTTAATTCCTTATCACCGAAAAATTCTTCCTCATTATATCTATCTTCACCTACAATACTATCTTCTGAAAAAGTTTCACCAAAGATTTTGGTAGCATATTCTGCCAATAACTGCTTTGAATTTTCACCAGAACCAATTGTTGCTGATGTGCCAACAGGACATAATTGCCCCTGAGGTAAATTCAACTTTAACTTTAATCTTCTGATTAAGTTAGCTACATCTGACCCTTGTGCTCCATCATAAGTATGTAATTCATCTAAAGCTATGAATCTAAGTAAGTCTGGTGTTTCAAAATTAGGTTTCCAAATGGAAGCAAAATCTTCACGCATCAAAGCAAAGTCCAACATTTTAAAGTTGGTCAGTAATATATCTGGAGGACTCGTTAAAATTGTCTTACGATCCTCAATTACTTTTACATTACTCATCTCCTTGGGAAGATTATCTTTCTTTCCTCCAGTGCCTATAAATAAACCTACGCGTATCTTACCCTTTGTTAAAGGGTTCTTGTATATCTCTTCTGCAAAACGTTGTGCCTGATCTGTCGCCAATGCATTCATTGGATACATTACAATCGCTTTTATGCCAAAAGTATCTCTTCTCTTATAGCAGTAATCTAATAAAGGAAATAAGAAGGACTCTGTTTTACCAGAACCTGTACCCGTAGTTAAAACAGTGGGTTTTGGAACATTATCCTCCTCTGTTGTTAATCGACAAAAAGATTCATATTGATGTTTAAAAGGAGGAAAACTAGGCTTAATATCTAAAGGTATTTCTGCATCAAACTCTTTCCTGTAGGGTAAACGTAAAGAGATATAAGGTCCTTTTATCAGTCCTTCTTCTTTATCTTCTATTAATTTTAAAAAAGCCTCCCTCAATTTTCTATCAGAAAAATTAAAAGTGGCTTTTAGGTATTCTATAATGGAGGTTTTAACTTCTTCTGCTTGATGAAAGACGAGCATGATAGTTTGATTAAGTTGATGTTTTTTTAGTGTTACGAATATATAAAAAAATAGGTGAATTCACCTTATCAATAGTTCTTGATTTCAATAGTTAAATTTGCACTCAATTGACATTGAGTAACTCTTCAATCAATTATTTACTAACAAACCTTTTGTCCAACATTCTTGTCCTTCAAATACAGTTATAGTAAATTGACCATCCCTTAATGCGTGAAATTTTGATTTCGCAATCCCTTCATGAGCTTCAATCATCTGTCTCCCTCCATTCTCTTTATGATAATCATCAAGTGACCAATTTGTGCTATTAGAAAAACCCCAAGAAGCTCCCGTATCACCCTTACATAGAGATTTTGGTCCAGTAATTTCAACCGATAATGTTTTACCTTTTGGTACAATTGCAGAAACTGATAATGGGTCACTTTTTTTTACTGTTCGAATACTGTTACACAAAATATTTTTACCATTAAAATCAATTTTAGGGTATTCATAATTAATTTGTAAAGAAGACTGATCATTACTATTCTTTAGATTTTCTAGCTCTTCTTTTAAAGTTAAATTTTTTGTGTTTAAGTTTTCAATTGTACTTGATTTTGTATTCAGTTGATTTTTGAAAATAAAATAAGCAACACCCCAAGTAGTTGTTGCTATAAAAATGCAAATAGGTATAACCTCTTTATAATTCTCTTTTAGAAAATCGTAATATTCCATATTTCTGCCTATTTATATCTTTACTTGATGTTTTATAATAATTTTATTCTTTATCAAAAACAAAATCTTCATTAATCATTTCAGTGACATTAACAGTAGGTAGAACAAAGTCTCTGTAAGGTTGTTCTGATACCTTGGTGTGCATAATCCCTCTTGTTGTTCCTACCACTAATGTGAGTAGATGTTGTAATAAGTTTACTGGAAAAATATATTGCTCTTTTTGTTCAATTTGATTTTCCCATGCTTTAGGCTCGATTTCAAAAAAACCTGTTACTTTAAGAATAAGAAAAGGTTGTTGTTCTTGTAAAAGTGTTAATTTATAAGTGAAAGCAACCGCTTTATCATCGGCATTAAAACCAAAATCGTATCCATTTTCTACCCCTAAGGTCTCGTTACTTTCATCAAAATTCCCTTCTATGGTAGCAAATTCATCTGTTTCAATTTTTGCAAACCGAAAGGGTATATTTCTATTCTCCATTGTTCTTTATGATGCTTGAAAATCAAATGCTTTTTGAGAGAGATCACTAAAAGTAGTTTGTGACCTTTTCCTTACACTAAAACCTGATTTTGAATATTTTTTTGAAGGAGTAAATGCTACTGTTGTAAATACTACTTCTTTATTATTTGATACTTTTTCCATTTTAGGTATTTCTAATAGCTTCTCGTCTAAAGCGGCCATTAACTTTGAAATACTTCTAAAAGTGAAATTATGAGACCCCGTAAGCCATTTGCTTACTTCTGATTCTCTTTTGCCTAAAGCTTTGGCTAAATCCTTTTGGGTCCAACCTTTTTTCTCCAAAACCTCATGGATAAGGTTGATTAAACCTAATGACAGTTCCACAAAGATTTCATTCTCTTTGGGCATGTCTGACATTAATTCTTGAAGGTATTTACTTGGCATATCTGTTTTACTTTATAGTTCTATAGTTTCAGAGCATTCTAAATCTTTTCCATCGATTTGGATATCTCTTGATAGAATTAATTGATCAATACTATTTGCAGCTCTATTCGCAAAATTAAAATGTGGTGCCACATTGGGACAATCTTGTGCTTTTTCTGCTGTTTTATTCCCACCATTAAATAAGATAACTACTTCTTCTGTTACTCTTAGACAATACAAACGTAATGGTATTTCTGCATCTGAAACATTTAAAATGGTTGAAAATAGCGATGTTGGAGGTGGTAATCCATGGGCAGATTGTTCATGTCTAAAAAAACGATCCAGTGCCCCATATTCTTCTCCAATAATTTCGATACTTTTAAAAAGTTCTTGAATATTTGAACGGTACTCGGTATCCATAAAACTCCCAATAAATTGGTCTGTCTCTGAATCACCAATTGGTTCTCCTTCTTCATCTACTTCTTGTAAAGTATAGTAGGTTACATTTTCATACGTTTGAAATTCATTAATAGTATAATATCCCACTTTTAATAACTTATCTGAATTCAAAATAATTCACTTTTAAGTGAATTTCCAAAAAAATAGCGTTAAAATTGATAAACACAAATCGTTTCTTCACACTAAATGTCTATCGATTTCAACTATAAATCAAACAATAAACACCCAGCACCAGCCCACGATTTCAATCGTGGGCCAACGATCATTTTACTTAAACACCCCCTCAAAATACCCCCAAGCCACTTCATAATCCTTCAACCTGTCACACTTCTCAAAAGGAGCATAATACACCACTTCCTCCCCTTTATACATTTCTGATTTCTCAATGGTATGCGTGACGGTTCCTTCTTGTTGGTCTTTGACGGCTTCCCATTCTTTACGGTCCATGCCGACGCCTGTGAGGCCTTTGCTACAGGTGAAGATGATTTTGCCGTTTTGGTCGTACCATGTGTCGTCTTCGTTTTGTTGGAGGACGGGGAATTGTACGTTGTAGATGAGTTGTAATTCTTCTAGAGTGAGGCCTAATGCCATGGCGGTGATGACGTCTATTTCTACTAATGCCCAACGTCTTGCATAGTAAGTACGTAATGGTGTCGCCCACTCCCATGTTTGTTTTAAGTTGGTGAAGTTTGGTAAGCGGTGGTCTGTTTTACTCCATTGCATGCTGTTCAATGTGGGATCGTAGTTGCGTTCCCATAGGTCGGCGTAGGGTTTGGTGAGGCTGTTGAGGAGGAGGGTGCGAAGGGCTAGGTGGGGATAGAATTTTTTATCTATTCCTAAAGGAAATGATCTTAATCTATTATCAGTTAAATTACCTGCCCCTATTGTTTTAACAAAGAAATCAAATAAGCTTGAAGCTGTTATTCCTGATAATTCAATTATATTTTTCTCATCTTTAAAAATTATTGAAATTGCTCCAAAAATATGTGATACTTTAGGTGGAATAATAGCTGGCTGTAATGTTCTTTCACCTGCAATTGAAAGCATTTTACTAAAACATACTTTATACTCATCAATCCACTCCTTCCCATTCTCCAAGCCTTTAATTCTACTTCTAAATTGTCTTAGGTCTTCGGCAGGAACGTAGTTGGTTCTTGGTACGAAATCTTCTGGGGTAGATTCTAGGTTTAGGGTGTCGTAATCTGAATTAAGTTTACAAACTTCATATGGTGTTTTGTAGAATGGAGTTGCTACAAAGAAATGTGGGCCACTATAAATTAATTCACATTCTTGGAGATTAGGGAATTTTGTTTCTCTTTTTATCCATCCTTTATCTTGTGCATTGGTTTCATGCCAACCTTCAGAAACAACAAAAGGAACATCTTCTACTTTCCCTTCAAACTTGGATAACTTCTCTAAAACATTAATGATCTGTTTAGAGTGAATAGAAACTAATTTAGCTTGTTTACCATTTGATGAATTTTCAAAAGTTTGAGCTAAAATATTTAATTGTTTTTCTGTGAATTGAATAATTCTGTCTTTGTGAGGTTTTACATTCCAAGACATTTTACCTGTTTGATCATCTTTAACCTTAAACCCTTCACATATTCCATTACCTGAATGAACAAAAGATGCATCAATTGTGCTAGGGTGAAATAAATTATTGATTGATTCAAAATCAATTTGATTATCTAATTTCCCTTTATATACATGTGATCCAAATATCATATGATGATCAACCTCTGCAAAAAGAGATAATTCATTTTTATATTGGAAATGATACTTCAATCTCTGGTAAATCTCCTCACGCATTTTTCCTCCTTTAGGATCATCATATGTTCCTTCGGGATGCACCAAACCTGCAAAACCTTGTTGTGCCAATAATCCAAAAGCATTTTCTAAAATACATTTGTATAAGTTGGTTTGTTGCCCTTTTAATAATGGGAAGTTTTGTAAAGCATTTAAAAAGGCTGAACCTCCGAGATACTCATACAATTCTTCATCAAAAAGACCTGCTAAATGAGGATCTTCAGCTAAGAGTCCTTCTTTTAATTTTCTTACTTGTGGAGCAGATACTTTACGAATTAATACTTCTGGATTCTTTTCAGAAATCACTCCTTTTTCTTCAAATTCTAATTTCACCCAAGGCGGATTCCCCACAATCACATCAAAACCACCTCTATCTTGGAATACTTCTACAAACTCCAATTGAGGGTGGAAATAATGGTAGCGTTGCGCCATTTCGGCAATGCGTTCTTGTCGGAGCGAAGAGTGTTCCTGTCCTATGGTCAGCTGTCCTGCTTTGAGCTTTTTGGCTTGGTCGAGGACCTGTTTTTCGAAATCGCGTTGGGAGGCTTTCGATCTTAGCCCACGATTGAAGTCATGGGCTGTTGATATGTCGTCCGTCATTAGCCCATGATTTAAATCATGGGTTAGAGAAAGAATCGCTTCAATATCGGTGAGCCATTGTGTACGGGTCGGGAGGTCTTCAATATCTTTGAGATCCCAATACCATAAAGCACACCAATAGTCCATTACCCTTTTAATTTTGTGGTAAGGAGAATTGCTCAGGTCACGCGTTTGTATGAGGCGTTCTTTCTGTTCGTAGTCGGTGGTATCCAACGCCATTTGTTCTTCATGACTTTCACGCATTCCCCAAATCTTTTCGGTAGAAGCCGTTAGTCTATTGATAGCTTTTTGTTGTTCCGACCATTCCACCAATAAGGCATCAATTTTGGCAGAGATACGTTCTAAGCGTTGGCGTTCATCGGCTCTAGCAGGAAGCAACCATTCCAAACGCATCTCTTTGGCTTTTTTACTCGCTTCAGGAAAACGTTTCGACAATTCTTTATGATCTGCAGCTGCCAACATGCCCTTATCTGCCAAAAGGAAATGATACACCTCTCCTGTTTTACGGTTGATTGTACCTTCACCTTTTAAGAAAGAAAGTTTACGGGGTGCTTTGGCCCACCATTCTTTTTTCTCCCATTTTTTACCTGTATTGCCCACAGGTATAAATTCAATATCGTCTTTTTTATAAGCACGCAACCAAGCCCCTACAGTGGCATTACCTGCCCCTAATCGATACCCAAAGAAAGGCGGTTCCATGCCCTTATGAATTACATTGAGCCATAACGACAGTTTCCCCAATTCAACGGCAGTAGGGTTTAAATCCATGCCATACACATTGTTGGTGGCAATATAGGCTTTCACCTTTTGGAGTTCATCTTGGTAGTTGCCCGGAGGTACTTTCCAATTTTTATCATCATTGGCTCTCTTCTCCTTCTGCCTTGTTTCCAAATACACTTCTGCCAATTGATTGATCACTTCGTTATGGAAAGCCGCTGCACCCATAGCAGGCTCAAGCACTTTCATTTCTAGTAAATCTTTGGCACGAATCTCCCCTTGTTCCAATCGTTCTAAAATAGGCTTTAGGGTATATTTTACAGTGGTTTGGGTCAAGACTTCCGGTGTATAAAAAGAAGCCGATTTTTGTCGGTCACGCCCACTCAAACGGTACAAGAATGTACCCTGTAAAATTCTTTTGTCCTCTCCGTTTTCCTCTTGGTAGATTTCCGTTTCCTTAAACTCGTCCCTACGGCTACGAGGCACTAAGAAAGAACCATCTTCACGCACTACTTTCTCCGAAGTCTCTTTGGCTTTCTTGGCTCTGTGTACCTCTATCATTTCTTCTTCTGCAAAGAAACCTCTAAAGGCCAATAAGCTCTCGTACACACTACCCAACTGGTTTACACCCAAGTTGGCATAAGAAATTCTACCTCTCTGCTTTCCTTTCTGCTTCTGAGAAAGAGATAATTGCTGTATGATCTCTTGCCATACATAATTACGGAAACGAACGCCTTCTAATACTTTAAAATGCCCGTCATCAAACATTGGGCTATCCAACGGTTTCATAGAGAAACTACGGTTGTTGCCCGTTTTATTAATAGCATCTTCTTTGCGGTAACCTCCTTTTAATAAAGCAAAAAGTTGTGCAATAGAATCGTGGAAGAAGTAGCCGTTACGGTGAGCATCGGTATTTAAGGGCGTTTGCTCCAAATCGCGCAGCATATCTAAAGAATACCCTTTCTTGTAGACTTCATCGTCCATAGGGAGGATGCCTAACTCTGGGCGAGATTCTGCAAAGAAAATAAACAACAAACGATAGACTACGGTAAGGCAATCGTTTTTGAGGTCGTCTGCATTTAATGACACGTTGGTATTCCCATCATCAGCCCACGAATTTATTCGTGGTGACCCATGATATGCATCTACATCTTGTGACCCATGATTGAAATCATGGGCTGATGATGTGTTTTTTGAGAGATAATATACGGCTTCATTGGCAAGACCTTCTACGGCTTTTATTACGCCTTCTTTTAGGTCTTTTGTTACTGCATAAGCACTTTTATGGGATTCTTCATCCAATTGATCCATCAGAATAACGTCTGCATCGGGAGCCAATTTCTCTTTGGAAATCATGAAGTACAACAGGGCATAATACCCTTTATTGTTAGTCGCTTCATCAAAAAGCATTTCCAAATCGAACTGTAAATAGCTTCCTCTGCCCCATTTGTCATCACGCATTAAAAACACCTGATTTCCTGCCAAGAGCAATACATATTGAGGGCGTTCTTTTTGATCCAACAAAAACAACTCTCCTATGGCTTGGTTTATAATGGCAGGTGAAATATCAATATCTTCGGGAACAGTAAATACATTTTCCCATTGGCTTGCAGTATATCGTTGTGAACGCTGATTAAACTCCAACTTCACTTGGTCGTTTACTGGGTCTTCGTCCACGTATTTTTGCTCGAAAAGCCCTTTAGGAGGCACATCACCTTCTTGCACCATCGCTTGCATTTCCATCACAAACAAATGTGGATGATCTGCTCTGTACAACTTATGCCTTACAGGAATACCTTGATCATCGTTCAATAAAAATAATTCGTTGTAATCTTTAGGTTCAGCTTCATACCCCAATGCTTTCAATAGCTTGGTATGAAACGTGTGCGTGGCATTAATCTTATCTTTTGGTCGGCGTAAACCGATGTACTCTTTCTTAAAGTTAAAGTAATCTTCTTTTAAGCGACCTACCTTTTTTTGTAACTCTTTAAGGTCTTCTTCTGCATACCCTGATTTTGCTTTTACTTTACTGATCAGGTTATCATCAAAATAGTTGGAGGTGAAGAAATCTCCGTGATTGTGAATGAATTTTAGCATAATGTATTTTTTCTCCATCATACGCCCACGATTGAAATCATGGGTTGTTGATGGGATGTTTATTTCTTTTACTTCACCCATGAATGAATTCATGGGCTGTTGATGCACCTCTCACATCATAAGCCCACGATTTCAATCGTGGAATATTAATGAAAGGCTACTGCCAACAATTTTAGATAAGGTTCATTGGATAGGGTAGCCATATCGTTGAAATATTGAGAAGTTTCATCAGAGATAGCATTGATCTCTTTATCCATTTTTTCCTTTTTACGCTTTAAAATGGTGCTGCTTGTCTCCTCAAATTTCATTTCAAGTGTGGCATGAGATTTCTCTCTCCACTCTTCCAACTTCACTTGATATTCCTTCATACGCTCCTCCATCTCAAACTGTCTGTTGGTCTGTTTTTCAAATAGATAAGGAGTTTTTGCCATCATACAAGCCATATCTAAGTTCTCTTGTACTTTCGATAAGTCTGCTTCTGTAATCTCTCTTGTATACGTTTCTTCATGGATAGGATGCTGTCTTAACCAATCTTCTAAGGCCATAGGTTTACCTATAAGATTACCCATAGTGCCTATAGACACTACTAAGAACTCTGAAAGTACGGGCTGCCCTAACGCATTAGAAACCTGCCCATGGAAAATATAGTGCGATGTCCCTTCGTTAACTTTAGTGGTTTTGATCGCCAAAGCAGAATCCTTATCAATACTACCCACCAAACGGTTCATCAAAACTTTCACTAAAGGATGTAGGTCGTACAACACTTGCCACTTGGGCCATTCTCCTTTTTTCCTTCTCGCTTCCTCAATACCTCTTTGTATTGCCTCTTTATCAGTAGTAAGTTTATACGACTCACCTACAGATGGCTTCGCTTCTTTTGGTAAATCATACAATATATCTTGTAAGGCCTCCGTATTTCTTATGGAGATCATATTATCCGAACCGATATGAATGTCTTCTTCCGAAAGCATTTCTTTGTCTATTAGATAACCAATCAGACGTTGGAAATACTCGTCGTCATCTTTATAGAATTTGATATCATCCCCTCTGTTATCTTCTTTTGCATCAGGAAGCGTTAATGGAGTACTTTCTTCCTCAAGGAAAGCTGCTAAATCAAAGCTATCTCCTTCTTCCTCCTGTGCATATCCATACGTTTCTTCTTTCTCTAAAAAAGCCTGATTGTTGTCAGTAATCGCTTCTGCAACATATTCTACTTCTTTGTCTGTATTGTAGAGATGCATTACAGAGCCCGCATCTCCCAAAGTACTATGTACCTCTTCTTCTTTGTCTGTTAATTTATTGACGATATGAAGATCATCTTTTACGCCATCCAAACCAGAATTGGCGACTAAATAATAAATGTAAGGTGTATTTTGCTGACCGAAACGATCAATACGTCCGTTACGCTGCTCTAAAGTGATTAACGACCAAGGAATGTCGTAATTGAACATCACATTACAGTAATAATGAAGATTGACCCCTTGAGAACCAGCATCAGAAGCTAAAAACAAACGAACAGCAGAGTCTTCTTTACCAAAATCTTCTACGGCTTCTTGTTGTTGAATATCATTCAAACCACCATGAAACATTCTAATGGCTGCCTCTTTCAATGAAAAATCTGCTTGTAATTTTTCCTGCAAGGCATCCAAAGTATCTCTACGCTCTGCGAATACCAGAATACGTTGATCCTTCTTTTCCGCTTAGACAGTCCAAACTATTGGGGTAACTATATATTTCGTATACTAACTTCCCAAAACATTCAATTTTGAACTGTATTTAGAGTTTTTAAGTCAAAGTTAGTCTACATTACGGTGTATACTTCAATGTAGACTAAGTCCTAAATTTTACGTTATGAAAATCCAAATTTGCTCTGACTTACACCTTGAATTTGAGGAAAACCGAAAATGGATAAAAGAAAATCCGTTAGAAGTTGAAGGAGATATATTAATTATTGCAGGTGATACCTATTACTTAGATCAAGACTTTGCTGAATTGGATTTTATACAAAAAGTATCCACACAATTTAAACGTGTATTTTTGATTCCTGGCAACCATGAATATTATAACGGGTTTGATTTAAGTATTACACTAGACTATTATTGCATGGATATACTACCCAATGTTCATTTAGTTAATAACTACTCTACAGTGATTGATGGTTATCGCTTGATTTTTTCTACGCTTTGGTCTAAGGTTTCACCACATAATACCATCATCGAACGTAGAATGAATGATTTTCATCGTATCAAATATAATGGTGAATTAATAGATATTGAAAAGTATAATGACATACATGAAAAGTGTTTTAATTTCCTTCAATCTGAAATTAATAAACCTAAAAATAAGATCGTCATTACACATCATCTACCAAGTAAAGAATGTAACCACCCCGACTTCTATGGTAGTATTTTAAATCAGGCATTTTGTGTTGATAAGACAGATTTTATCCTTGAAAATACAGTTCAATACTGGATATACGGTCATAGCCACCGCAATATGATGGATTTTCAAATTGGAAATACACAAATGATCACTAATCAATTGGGGTATGTACAATTGGGAGAACATCAAAGTTTTGATTTTGATAAGGTCATTGATTTATAATTTTTGATTTCCTTCATCATGTAATAGATCTTTAAATAAGTTTAAAAAAAATACTGTATACTATGTATATTTTGTATACTAACTCCTCAAAACCTTCAATTTTGAGCTGTATTTACAGTTTTTAGATAAAAGTTAGTCTACATTACGGTGTATACTTCAATGTAGACTAACTGTATAAAACTAAAAGAGCAGACCTCCTTGCGGAAAATCTGCTCTAAAAATGGGATAAAAGCTAGTACTATTTTATATAAATTTCTGTACTTCTTTTTTTCTCCAATAATCGGTAATAATCATCTGTAAAACCTCCTGAAAGTGGTTCTTCTGACTCTTTATCTTCTGAAGTGTCATCTATGATTTCCGTTTGATCTGCTTCAACATCTACTATTGACTCTTCGTTGTTGAATTCTTCTTCTTGATTGATATGGTTCTTTAAAAAAAGATTAAGCATTGTTTTTCGGTTTTAAATGAATGATTCGATTTCTGTTACTACTTCTGGTGAGAAGTTAAACTTAACTGTCTCTAAAGAGTTGTTTTCGTCAAATTTTCTTAGTCCTTGTTCAAAGTAATCCGAAAGCTTGACAACGAGGAAATACTCTTCTTTGAATGCTTTAAAGAGTTTTGGTGCTTCTGAGACCTCCCTTTTCCAATCCCAAAGCTCATTAAACACATGCAACACCTCTTCATTGCACATTGATACTCCATCTACAGCTAATATTTCTTCAAAGTGCTCTATTATTTCTTGTTGAAGTTTTCCTTCTTTTTCTTGAAATTCTAAGGCACCATTTAACTCCTGCGTTTTGGATTTACTCTTTTCAAGCTCATCTTTATAAAACTGTAACTCGCTTTGCATCTTAGCCATTTGTTTTTTCATGGCTTTAGCTTCCTTGTCTTTTTTAGACTTTTTCTTCAACTTCTTAGAAGTCGATTCTGTTGGAACAAAATCATCATGAATCTGTTCATGTTCTGTTCCATCCATAGGAGGATTTCCTTTCAAAGAGGCTCTTCCTCTTATGATCTCTCCTACTTTTCCGTGAGACAAACCTACTTCTGCCCCAATTTTGCGATAGGACAGCCCTTCTTCATAGAGGGCTATCACTTGTTCTTGTAATTTTTCCATTTGTAATGAAATTAGTTTTGCTCCTTTAGAGCTTGTTTAACTTGTGAGGGATTAAACCCTAAACTGCATAGTTTCCTCATGTCTCTGCATCCATTATGTATTGCAGACAAGAGTGCTTCTTCTTTTTCTTTGATTGAAGAAAGAGGGTCGGTACTAGGCAAACCGCCTTTATCGTTATAATTTCCATGTTTTATGTCATGGTCATGTAGTTCTTGATGTAGTGTTGTCAAAGCTGTTTTCCAATCTGGCTTTATTTTAATAAGCGTGGAAAGTTCATTGACAGATTGATATTGATAGTAGACGATAAACCAATAACCAAATGCAATTCCTAAGTCAATGAGAAGGAATAATATCACCAAAATAATTCTAGGTTCTTCACTTTCATTCCTTAGCTTCTTAAGATTAGTTTGATAGGTGTCTTCTAGCTTCTTTTTATCATTTTGAAGGTTTAAATCAATTTGTCTTAAACGATCTTCATACTGTAAAACCCTTAGATTTTCTTCCTTTGAAAGCATCTGTCCCCAGCGTTTCTTACTTGCCTTATCCAAATGCAAAAGCTTTATTTCATAGAAACTTTTCCTTGTATCAGCGATACTATCCAATGAACTTTTTTCAGATGCATAGTTTGCTGTTATTTCAGTCGTATCCAATTTTACTTCAACATACCATTGATCAATTCCCTTACATGAAAAATAGATACTTCCTAAACTAAATAGCAGTGCTAATATTGTCAATAGACCAATAGGTTCTTTTCTGTATTTGGATTGAAACAAAGACGAAATACTCACTGACTTTGCATACTCCCAAATCAATATCACAATCCCTGAAGTGATTAATGCAACCATAGGCTGAAAGAGTAAATCAAATGTTGATTTCACAAACCAGACTCCTGAGCAAATACTCATAATTGGTAGAAAATAAACCAATACATGAACTGTTTTGTAGAGTGCCTTATAACGCATTCCATAAGGTCTTGATTCTAATAATTCAGCATAACTATCAACCAATTTTATATAGTTTGCTAATTCAATTTTTCTCATTTTAAAATATTATTTTGTTATCATTAATTATTTCTTTGCAACCCCATTCTATTAATGAGACCATTACTTTATCCATACATGGATATACAGGATATACACCTGTATTACAACCACTTAAAATATCCTGCATATCCATAAAAGAATATGAATATCCACTCTTAAACAGTGGTTTATAAAGTCCTACTATATTTTTAGGGTGTAGCATTAAGTCGTTGCCAAAACGTTGTTTGATACTATTGATTATTTCTTTGTCACTTAGGATTAGATCGGCTAAATCAGATCCGTCATTTAATGATTCTCCTATGTTTGAGAGCTGTATATCCACTTGGTATTTCAATTGGATATCCTTTGCTTTTTCTTTCCATAGTTCTCTGGATTGTTCACTAAAATCAGGTATTAGAATTACCTTTCGACCTATTAATGCTTCTGCTTTATCAAGGGTCAAACCATTCAATCCTTCTGTCGATAACCATGTATATTGTGGCTTCCAAAGTTCCCCCAGTAACGTTGTTTTTGCAGACTCTACAATAGCAATAGTTTTATTCAAATCTTGATTCAATAGGTGTTCTCCAAAGAAGCATTGCTTTAAGTGAAAGTTTGAGTTTAGTTTTCCTTCTTTCATTAAAATACTATGTAACCAATCCGTTGAATATCCACTCTTCACTCGTTTCAATTGTTGGTCGTATTTCATTATTTTAGCAGTGCGAATTCGGTTCTGCTTATCGATTTGCCAGAACATCACTGCATCATCCAAAGAATGATTCGATTTGAAATTGTAAGCACTCAAATTATAGAGAGTATTTACATGCCAATAAGCACCCGTCCCGAATTTGTTAATTATTGAATTACTAAACTGACTTTCTCCTTTTTGCTGATAAAGTAACCGCTTCTCTAGGATATCAAACTCTTCTTTGACAGTAATCTTTTTAGGTCGAAAGATCACATCATTTTTAGAATAAGTAGGCTTTTTATGATAACCACATTTCTCTTGGCGGTCACACCTTCCTTCATCATTTTGGAGGTATTCATTGGTTTCAAAATTGAAATATCTTACTAATTTTTTCTTCCCACAATTGGGGCATATCACTTTCTTTGGGGTGTGATCTCCCCTTCGAGTATCAAGCCGGATACTCCATGTTTTTTGATTTGAAAATGTCATATTAAATGAATTAATTAATTTTTGGGTGTTAGTCTACATCATAGTATACACACAATGTAGACTAACATTCCTTTGAAAAACTGCGTTTTTGATATTGAAATGAGTATTTTTCACCCCTAGTATACATAATCTACATAGTATACACTAGCTGACGTTTTTGATATATTCCCCCCTTTTATCTGTCTTCTTCAGCATCCCTTTTTCAAGTAATTTTGGGAGCACTCTGTTTTTGACGTTGGACGTTTTAATGCCCACTTGTTCTGCGATTTTATGAAGTTCAGATGTTGTTACAAGCGTATTCTCAGGTATCAAATCTAAAAAGGATTGATGATTACCTTGTAATGTAGATTTACCATGAGTTTGCTCTAATACTACATTTGCGGTTCCAATGAAATAATCACAAAGCAATTTAGCTTTTTCCATGCTTGCTAACGATATACTCTCCACATGTACGCCAAGTTTATCATCAAATAATTGATGAAGCACTTCAAGCAACAATGCAAAACGTGGCATGTAATCACCAACTTTCTTATAAGCGGAAATAATAGCATCATCCTTTGTTTCAGATGCTACTTTCAAATAATGATTGAAGCTACTGATGAAGTAGGTTCTTGCCTCCTGAGATAAAGGAATATATCTCATTTCCTCGTCCTGTAAGGCATCATACAACCCTTCCATTTTCTTGTAGAACGTATCTAAACGATTACTAGAAAGCTCTTTCTCTGAGAGGTAGTTCACACTCTCACTCTCTGGCATGACAAAAAGAATTCGATATAAAAATCCATTATCACCATTTCCATTCTTTGTAAGTTGAGGCAAAATGCTAGGTTGAATTCCTCCTATTATTGAAAGAAATGGATCTTTCACATATAAATTCTTACCTACACGATCTACCTCACCCACAAGCCCATTAAATACACTCAAGAAAAACTCAATATCAGCACCTTGACGATATTGATTCATGCTTTTTAGCCAACCTATCAGCTCATCTTTAAAAAGCACTAAAGAATCTTTAGCTAATAGATGACATAACGATTCTTGTGTAGCATCAGAAGTGATTAAACGTTTACGAGTAGGTTCTTTATTTTCTAAAATAAATTCCCTTTTCTCTGTCTCATTCATTCCTGCAATAGCTGCTTCCCATTCTGCTTTCTTTGCTTCATACCTTTCTATTTCTTTTTCATTAATAGAAGTAAGCACTTTCAAAATGATTTTGATAGCTGGCGATTTACCAATACTTGAGTTACCAATAATAGCTGTATAAATACTTGGAATTGTAGTCCAACCATTTTTCACAATCACCCTCATTTTTCCTCCAATGATTACACTTAAAACAACAAGTGTTGTCATCGCTGTGTATGGCTTCTCAAATGAAAATACATCCTGTAATTCTAATAGAGTCTCTTGTATATACTTTGAAAATACATAAAGTGGAAAAGGGTATTTCACCTCTGATTTTAATGTATTTTTGGGCAATACAGTATCTTCCAGACTTGAAATATTGTTCAAGTCTGGTGAATTGTTTAACTTTATCATCTAGTATAATTGTACTGTGTACAAATAAAATCTGAAGGTATTACGATTGCAGTCGTTTTACCTTTTTTATTTATACACAGGTTAAATTTAATAAAGAGTATTACATATGTTTTCCTTTAGTTATTAAACATCTTTCAATATCTTCTCTTTTAAATAAAGTCTTCCGACCAAATTTATGATATTTTAATCTTCCATCTTTCATGAATTTGTGAATCGTTGACCTACAAAGATTATACTCTTCAGAAAATTGCTGAATAGTCAACATGTCATTGTTTGCTTTAGACTCTTGACTTAAAGAGTCTATTTTCTCAGAAAGAATTTTTGTATTCGATTCAATAGAGCTTAGCTTTAGAAATAGTGCTTCAAAAGGATTTTCTATCATTTTTAACCTGTATTAAAAAAATATATAAACTATTAAAAGATTGTCTTATTTTTGTATTAATTATGGCTCACTGAAAAAGTCATAGATCTGTTTAAACCAGCTTATTTATATCATAATCAATGAATATAATGACTTTTAAATGCTAGTTTTAATATCAAGTGCAAGTCTTTTTTTTTGTTAAACAGCCTAAAATAAGCGTATGAAGGGATTACACCTTGCACTTTTTTTGTGAAATTTTCATTCAAATAGCTCTTAATTGTATTGAAAGCTACTTTTTTGATGCTTTTTGACTTTTTCAGTAGACTCTAATTATATATTAACAACCGTTAAAGTTCAAAAATAGAACCTAGGTTCTATTTTTCAAAATAAATTTAAACATTTATGGATATTCAGTATGGTGAAAGGATAAAAAAAGTCCGTAAAGCACTCAGTATCACTCAGAATGAAATCTCTGAAGTACTAAATGTATCTCAATCTTTTATTTCTGCGGTTGAAAAAGATAAAAAAAAACCAACTGAAGCTCTATTAAGGTATTTAATCGAATCTGGAGGTAATTTTAAATATATAATTTTTGGAGAAAACAAAAATGTCCTTTATGGTGATGATTTCCCACCACCAGACGAAAATTTCTTCAATACTGCAACTGATTTAACATATAAAGTTATCCTCGATTCTTCATCATTATCAAAAGATAACAAAGAACTTTTGAAATCTATCCAAATGATGGATTTAATGAGTGATTTACAAAGACAATTCAACGATATATATCAGCTTAAAAAGCTGATATATGACATAACCCAACTTAATGATGAAATTGGTGAATATTTTGATGGACTCCAATATAGATTAAAAAGCATGTGTGAAGATATTTTCACATTAGAAAGCTTAAAAAATGACCCTAAAGTCCTTGAAAATGTCTATAATGTATTAAACAATAAAGTTAACATTAAGGATAAAGTCGAGTTCTTAAATAAAACCTATACTGAAATCAAAGGTTATATTAAAAAGTATGAACTTGATTATCCAAAAGATAATTATAAAGGATATGGTTATACTGATGACGATGGAAATCAATTGGAGCATAATGGGTTTTATATCATTAAAGATTTTCTAGACCCAGATATGTCAATAGATTCACTACCTACTGATCCAATTCCCGATCATATTAGTCATTTAGATTTAGACAAAATTTATCAGATTCAAAATGATAATCTTGGTGGCGATGAGACTAAATAATCTTTAAACTACATTTTTCTAACTAAAACTTTAAGATTGTTTTTAGTTTTAACCTAAAGCAATACGTACCAAATCCATTTCTTTTTCTTTAGGTATGTTTACATACTTTGAAAAACTTCTTTCATCTTTATGACCTGTAAACTTCATTACTGTTTTAGTAGGTACACCTTTTAATAAAAGACGAGTGGCAAATGTTCTTCTTCCTGTATGAGTTGTGATTAATTCATATTTAGGTTTCTGATAAGTTGTTTTTTGTGTTCCTTTAAATTCATCCACTTCAAAAAGGTCATCTATACCTGCTAATTTGCAGACCTCTTTTACATACTGGTTTAGCTTTTGATTACTTATCGCTCTAACTTTACCATCAATAAGATCATGAACAATACGAGAGGATTCTGAATTTAAAGGGACTTCTATCCTTTCATTAGTCTTAGTTTGTCTTAATACCAAATATTCTCTTTCTTCAGAATCTATTCTTATCTGTGATAAATTAATTTTACTATAGTCACTAAATCTAAGACCCGTTAACGTAGAAAGTATAAGTAACTCTCTCGCATTATCTAAATAGTTATTGGTTAATGATACAGTTCTTAACTTATCTATATCCTTATCATCTAAAATTGGTTTTAATGTTTCTGGTTGATGAGTTAGAGAAAATTGTTTGTGATCATCATTATCAACAATCTTCATTGATTTACACCAATTCAAGAAAGTCTTAAACAAACCAAGATACTTTGCAGTGGTTTGAACATTGAGATCTGCATCTTTATACATATAATCCTGAAGTCTTTCAAAAATCATCTGATCCATTTTTTCAAGATCAAAAGTGATATATTTCTTTTCCTCAAAACCCTTTAAATGTACTCTCAATGATTTTATCTTTTTAATACTTGAAATTGAAAGAGAGTTTGTTTTTAATTCAAGATAATTATCGAAAACATCCCAAAACTGTTCTTCTTTAGTAACTGTATTCTCTTTAGGATGTAATTGTTCCTTTATATATTTTGAGTTTGCTTGCAATCCATTATTTTTCGCTTCAAGATAAATAGTGAAAACACGATTTTTAAATTTTTCAAGTTGTTGATTTAAAGCAACTGCATTTGAATTCGCAGATAGGATTCTTTGATTCTTAATACTCCAGTGTTTTGGATTTACAGACACACTAGTAGGAACTTTAATAAAAACTCCTCTACCGTCAGACACTGCACAAATAACTTTTGTTACTTTATGAGCATTTTTGTCTTTCAAATATAATTTTACAGTTGCCATAATAACCAATGAATAAAAAAGAGAGATTAAAAAAAGGGGATAACATTGGGGATAACATTTTTGTTTTGCAATCCATATCCATCAACAATATTACAATAAATTTGAAGAGATATTACGTTTTTAGTATAAAAAAGACAATAATAGACGGTAATACACAAAAGGTTCAATTCCCTCCGACTCCACTAGAAACCGTCTTTACAGTAATGTAGGGACGGTTTTTTTGTTTTGTGGGGGAACTCAAATTTTCGTAATATTTTTTTAGACTTTAGTTAATGAGTCAAACACACAAAATTTGTGTATTCTTAAAAAATCGCCTTTAAAATAATCATTTTACTGTTTTTTGCTTAATATTTTAATTACATGATCATTAGGAATTTTTTCACGTTCTAAACGATAATTATTTGATCGAACTTTTCGATATAGTTTCTCTTCTTCTAAAGTTAGGTTAGGTAAAGAATCAATTTTAGAAGGTGTACCAGTATCACCTTCAAAGAAATCTTCAAAAGTCACATCATTCATAAAAATACTTTGAGCTTGAGGGAAATAGCCACTTACCTGTGAAAGTATTTCAAATCCTTGAGCATCAATATATTTCTTTATAAGTAATCATAACTTAGTCCACCATCATCAATCCACGACTTAACTCGTGGGTTGATGATGGGATATCCTTTTCTTTAATGATAATACAAACTTAAAATTGACAAGTGCACTCTTTATGCACACGTAGAATAATGAATGTTATTCTATCTGAACTACCATCACAAGCCCATGACTTAAGTCATGGGCTTGTGATGGAGTTGCACCATTTTTTACTATATTTTACAAAAACGCACCATTTATTTGTACTTTTGAACAAATAAATCTAGATTCTTGTATGAACGCACCATTTTTCACAAAAGAAAAGAACGGAATGTTTAGTATTGGCTATAAGGCTGTTATTGAAACATTTGAGTTACCAATGCAAAGTCCTATTCCACTTTATGATAAAAAGGTAAAGGGCTTTCCTAAGGATAACGAAGGCATTACTATGTTAGAAGCCTTATTTTATCATATACAGTTTGCATTAAAGAATGAAGGTGTTGATTTATTATTCTTCGCATTATTATCCCAAAAATTAGAAGAGGAACAACTTATTGAACTTGTTCAAATTAAACATACAGGTGAAACAGCAAGACGTATTTGGTTTTTAGTAGAGTTTGCTTCGAAAAAAACGCTTCCTATTCCCGATTTAAAATACAGAAAAGAATATGTCAACGCATTAGATGAAAATATTCAGTTTGGGTTATCTGAAGGAATAGTCTCTAAAAGACATAGAGTGATCAATAACTTACCTGGAACATCAGACTTCTGTCCTTTAGCCACTAAAACAGATGAAATAGTAAAATATACTGAAAAATATAAAGGTTTCTCCATTTCCTCTTTATTTGTGTCCTCTGATACGAATACTATCTTAATTGAAAAGATGGCTTATTCTCTTCTGCTAAAAGATTCAAAGTCTTCTTTTATTATTGAAGGCGAAAAAATTAATAATCGAAGAGCACAAGAATTTGCCAAAGTTTTACGTAAAGCAGGAAAACACCTTGTAACTGATGCCTTTCTTTTGTCATTACAGCAAGAAATTATGAAGGGGTCTAAATTCAATAAATTGGGTTTTCGTACTGAAGGTGGCTTTATAGGTGAACATGATTATGAAACAGGCGAACCCATTCCTTCACATATTTCTGCTCGACATGAAGATATAGCCCCCCTTATGAATGGGTTATATAAATCAATATCGCTTGTTGAAAGTGATAGTAATTTTGACTCTATGATAGCTGCTGCTACCGTTGCATTTGGGTTTGTAAATATCCACCCTTTTTTTGATGGAAATGGAAGAGTTCACCGTTATTTAATTAATCACATTCTTAGTCTTAAAAAGATATCTCTACCTAACGGCACTTTCCCAATTTCTGCTGCTATCCGTTACCATATTGAGGCTTATAGTAAAGTTTTAAGTGCTTATTCTAACAGTATAATTGATTATATTGATTGGGTAGAAACAGAAGATCTAAATGTTAAAGTACTTTCTGATAGTGCAGTTTATTACCGCTTTTTTGATGCTACAGCTTTTAGCCTTTTCTTATATGAATGTTTTGACTACGCGATTACAGTTTTAATCCCTAATGAATTAACTCTTACTTTTCATTTCAATGCTTTCAAAGAGAAAGTAAAAGCACAATATGATATGGAAGAACATCATTATTCTCTTTTATTTAATTACCTAGAACAAGGGAACGGTTTACTTTCCAAGAATGCTATCAAAAAATTCTTTAATGAGTATTCTCCGGACGATATCACCTATTTTGAGAACTGTTATCAAGAAGTCAAAGCTGAAAAGACGCTCTAAATCAGTTAAACATCATCATCAGCCCACGACTTAAGTCGTGGGCTGATGATGATGGCTATTTTGTTCTAAATAATTTAATTCTGAAGAAAAATCCATCTTCTGATGTTTATCCCATTGTTTTTTGATGTAATTAATTACTGTTGGTACTCTATCAGGACTCACCGAAAAAGCACTATATCCTACTTGCCAATTAAACTCAAAAGGAAACCAACACTGTTCGTTAATCCTTCTTCCTGAAACTCCCTTTAATTTCTGTACTACTCGAGCAATGCTTTGTGTACTTCTTAAACGTACTAAACAATGCAAATGCTCTTTATACCCATTCATAAATAGAAGGTCTATTTCGTTTTCTTTAGAAATAAGAATTAAGAGAGGAGCTAATTTATGAACAAGCATTTCTCTTGTAAAGACCGGTTCTCTATTTTTTGTAGTCCAAATAATATGAAACCATAATTGACTGTTTTGATGAGGCATTTAGTTAGAATTTGAATGATGAATCGAAAATTCTAAACTACAATTAAATTCTCATATTTCATCATCATAAGCACGAGAAAGAAGTCAAAGCTCATCCATCATCAGCCCACGACTTAAGTCGTGGGCTGATAATGGATGAGGAAAAACATAATGTAAACTCCATTGCTCTACTTTCTTTCACCCCTAAAAAAATCCTCCCCCATACCCCAAAACGCTGGACTATGGAGGAGGATAATGAAATTATCATAGATAAGTACTTCTCGCTTACTCTCCTAAAACAATTCTCTTTGTGTAGTTATTTCCTTCCTGTTCTATTTTAAGGACATAAATACCAGATTGTAGTTGAGATAAAACTTGACTGATTTCTGTACCTAATTGGTTTAATTCTTCATAACCTTCATATAAAATAGCACCATTCATGTCTACTAGTTGAGCATTTACTGGGCCTGCTATTTCATAACTACTAAAATTGATGTGTCCTTTTGTTGGGTTGGGGTATACCACAAATGAGGTTTGATCGATGAGAGAGAAAGTAGGATCTTCAAATTTACAGTTCTGATCTTCGATATTGACTTTAAACGATACACTATCACAATAGTTAGTCACATCGCATGTAACCAATGATACAGTATATTCTCCCATGGCCTCATAAGTATGGGTGGGAGTCATTTCTATTGATGTTGCTCCGTCACCGAAATACCATAAGTAAGATGTAATGTTTTTGTGACCTTCTGTAATCTGTGAGGTGAGATCTTCATCACATGTTTCGAACGCTACTTGAGTTCCTAGATAATACTGATCTGCCCCGATATCCACTCCGGCTAATTCCGTTCTTGGGTCTCCATCTCTATCTGTTGGAAGATCTTTGAGGAACGTCCCTTTTCTAAACGTAGTGCCATCATTCATATGGAAGTCTGCTGAATCTATAAAAAGTCGGCTTTCTGTTGCTGGAGAAGGTAAATAAGTGAAGTTATGTGTGGAGGTAACATAACTATTTTGATCAGATGCGAGATGGAAGTTTTGCCAATCCTCTAATGATACAAAAGAAGAATCTACATCATTATCGTCTCCTACTTCCATATTTCTGAAATAATAATACTTATTAAAATGAGCCGTATCATTACTTTTCACAACAACATTATGATCGATTGTAAAAGTGGAAGTATCAAGATTTTGTTTAAAATCTTCCAGTCTAATGATATTGTCTAGGGTATCTGCCATCACAAATAAGTTATTGACAATGGCCAATGAATCCCCTTGGAAAGTATCTATGTATAAAAATGATGCACTTGTATGCGTGGGAATTTCTTGTCTGTAAAAAGTGTTATTTGCAATCACTAATTCTTCGTAAGTATACTGATCATGGATATTGTAACTAGCATTATGTGATATGAATGTATTATTTGTTAGGTAATACTTATTATTCCCCCCACATTCTATGTTTTTATAGACATCAGTTACAATTTTATTTCTATTGATGACCACGGAATCTCCACTAACGACAAATATTGCGTAATAACCTCCTAGAAGATCATTATCTTCAATAATTGCATCATCAAAATACTGTAGATAGATACATTTTGTATTGGATGCTGAGTTTTCTCCATTAAAGTAATTGTTACGAATAACAACGTCTCCCAAATATCCTTCAGGTAACTTTAAATCTACTGGATTACCATGCAAGTAAATATGATTGGTAGCCCCGAAATGTCTTCTCGATAAAAAATCGCAATCGTGAATATAGAATTTATCCCCCAATTGAAGTCTTCCCAGTAAGTCAAAAGCAGAGTGCTCAAAAGTAGAAGCACTTACCTCCACATTGGTCGAACTGTCGTTGGTGGTAAAGGCAATGTTAGAAAAAGCTCCTTCTAAATAAACAGAATCAATAACTACATGATGTACTCCTCTAAATTTCAGGTTAGCAGAAGCATACATTTCAAAAGTGGATTCTTTAATTGTATCAGATTCCGCAATAATATTATGGATGGATACATTGGTACAAGAATCAATACTGATAACACTATTTACAGTTAAAATCGTATTTATTTTTTTGGTGGATATAGAATCACTTTTAAAAGTAAGACCTTCTATTTCTAGGCCATCAATTTTCTTAAAGTAAAACCCAGATTGTGATTCTCTTTCCGATTTTAAAGGATATTGTGTTTTC
>NZ_JRYR02000001.1:243981-380608 GCF_000807855.2 Flammeovirga pacifica | reverse complement strand
AAATGTCAGGAAATCTCCTGTCGATCCAATGGTATAAGTCCCTTCTAAAGTTGTTTGTCCAAATAAGTTAAAAGAGAAAAAAATGAATAAAGTATAAAGTAGCTGTTTCATAGTATTTAGTAATCAATACGTATGATTCCAAAATCTGAGAAGATATGATTTACATTGTTATAATAATTGAAATGAAAGTTGAGAAAAGTAGATGATTTGCAACGATTAAAAAAATAATTGATTTGGAAGTCATACGAACAATGTAACCACAAATTTATTGATTATGACCCCAATAAACAATGTAAAGTGAGGCTCGTTACCTTTTGTAACCTATTTATAGGCCCTATTTCTTTATAATTCATGTTTTATAATGTAATAACACCTCATACATCCTCTCAAAATAATAGGATCAGCGATCTACTTGTACTTCTTTTTTATTTCATTCAATTGCAAATCTAAAACTAAGTATGTAAATTATTAAAATACAATCACTGACTTTACTTATCACTACTACATTTACTCTCCTATATGGAAAAATTGCTACTTAATTACTTTGATCATTCAATGTATGGAATTGCTGTTTATGAAAGAATCTGCGAAGGGAAATATAGATTTATTTTTTACAATGATGCAGGCAGAAAAATGGACGGCGTTGAAGGTGTGAACTACAAAGGGAAATTTATTGAAGAACTCTTTCCGAATGTCTTAGAGTTTGGCATTTTTGATGTACTTGAAAAAGTATATCAAACAGAAAAAACTCAGGAACATAAATTAAAATCCTATCGGCATGAGGATGGGTCTTATATGTATAGAACCAATAAAATTCAAAAATTAGAGAATGATTGGTTAGTATGCACCTATCATGATGAATCTAAAATATTTGATCTCAAAGATCAACTTGATAAAGACTACCACACGTTTGCCGACATCCAAAATTATTCGTCTAATAAAGTAAAAGGTGATTTCTCTATGATTCACTCTCTTCTAGATGACACCTCCCCGTTAGATCAATATGACAAAATCAAAAAGATTAAAAAGCATCTTTTAAACATTGAAGATAAATTCGATTTCCTTACCTCTTTAGTGAATAGAGGAATGAGGAAATTAAGAAATGAGGTGTTTTAAATAAAAAAAATAGAGGTTACCTCATTTAAAACATGAGATAACCTCTATTTATATTTTTCTAAGATGGAATTACTTAATAATCTTATCACCTAATGGTAAAACTACTTTACCTGCCAATTCATTCAAAATTGCTGCGGCCATCATATACCAAGCAGCTAATGCACAAATAATTAAATCTATGGCTGCAATTGTTTTGAAAGCTTCAGATACAAAGTGTTCCAATACTAAAAATAAGAATCCTAATAACAACGTACCAAAGGTGAAAGCCATTGCTTTAGAAACTCTTAATGATCCTGCAAACATAATTGCCGTATAAAGCATCCATGCCAACAAGTAAAATCCAACATCTGTATGAGACGATTTGTACACATCGTAATGGTTACACAACCAAATAATACATAAGCCCATCCAGAATGCACCGTAAGATACAAAAGCAGAAAAGCCAAAGCTATTTCCCATTTTTTGTTCTTGGAAACCAGCAATAAATTGAGCCAATCCACCAAAGATGATACCCATTGCCATGACAGGGCCTAACCCTATCCAACCTAAGTTATGGAATTGCAACAAAAGTGTAGTCAAACCAAAACCCGCTAAACCTACAACTGCAGGATTACCATTTTTCATTTTTAATTAATTTATCGATTTTAAAATGATTCATTTGTTAGTAGTTGCATAGAAAAGCAGCACTTAAAAACATGCAAAAATATTAAAAATAGCCTCTGGTTCTCGTTAATGATTGATAAATCAACACGCAATAATTCTAATAACTCCTAACATTAGAGCACTTCTTGTATTTCCACTTAGTCAAGTGAAAATCAAACCGTCATTTAATAGACTAAATCAGCTGGTTTCATCATAGGTGCTGAATCTATAAAGTGTTGAACAAAAGTATTTATCTATCAACATTCTTTCATGCACCATTTTATTGATACAACACCTTTCCTATTATCCCATAACCAAATCTCGAGCCTGCTCAAGTTCCTTAATCTTTAAAAGTAAGGCACAGTAATTCTAAAAAAGTCATCACTCTAATAATAGTACAATTAATATGGGTGGGTTAGTAAAAGCTATAAATCAATGAAATAAGATGAATATCTGGATAAATTTCATGTTTGCTTCTAAATTTTAGTTTAGTCATTCAAAATTAAACTCCACTACTTTATTAAAAAAAATATATGCTTAAATTGATGCTATTAAATTTTGTAATCAATAATTATGAACCCTAATAATTACATTTCTTCTCTTACACCACTAAGAGGCATTGCGGCACTTTGGGTCATCATTTTTCATATTGATGTAAGCACCTATTATCGTGATCTAGGCAGTCTGTTGGATAGAACGCAAACGGGTATTTTTGCTAAAGGATATTTGTGGGTGGATTTTTTCTTTTTGTTAAGTGGTTTCATCATTTATCACGTATACGGAAAAGAATTTAAAAAAGGTATTACTTACAAAAAAGTTAAACAGTTTTTATGGAGTAGATTTAGTCGCCTGTACCCTCTTCATTTATTTACTTTAGTGATTACCATTGTTGGGGCATTGGTATTTGGCCAAATTTACCCTCAATTAATTGATGGAAGCTGGGAACTCTATTTCTCCCTCAAGGCTTTACTACCCGAATTCACCATGATGAACGCAATGAATTTCTATCATTTCCTATCTTGGAATATGCCATCGTGGTCTATTGGTGCAGAGTTTTGGACCTACTTCATTACCATTTTTATTCTTGGAGCATTAGGAAAACAAAATAAGGTAGGATGGATGATCTCTTCTATAGTATCATTTGGTCTTTTAGTGATGTTAGTGCACTTCCACCCCAACCATAATTTAGACATCACTTGGGATTTTGGTTGGCTAAGATGCTTATTTCAATTTATTTTAGGCGTCAATATCTATCAATTATTTGATAAGAAAATCGGAGCATCCCTTCTATCAAAAGACATTGTTTTTATTGTTCTGATGATAAGTATCGGCATTGGTTTTCACTTTATGTGGCACGATTTGCTATTCGTCCCTTTATTCGCCTTACTCTTACTTGCAACAGCTTATAATAACAATAAAGTAAGCTCATTTTTGGAATCCCCTTCCCTAAAATTCTTAGGTAATATCTCCTATTCACTTTATCTGATGCACGGGTTAGTTTTCTTCTTTTTCTGGTTTCAGTTTCCGATTTGGAAAGCGCAATTTAGTTGGGAGACTTTACCCCAATGGATGCATTTGGCATATATGATCATTTTCATTGGAATCACTATCTTGATATCTTCATGGAGTTATAAGAATGTGGAAGTGAAAGGAAGGAAATGGCTTAGGAAATAAGCTAAAGAAGATCTGCTTCAAGTAATAGTACATCTCCACGATAATATTGTACTATCATCTTAACAAACCCTATTCAATTCGGTATACAAGGAATAATCCGTAATTTTGTGAGATAATCAATTTGATATTTTGATTTGCATCTTTTCTTGTCTACGTGAATTGTGACATCTAACTTTGAGCTCCCCCCGAGTTTGGTTAACTTCCCTCCAATTTCCCTCTGTGCGCTAAGAACATCTCAATATCCTAAGAACATCAGTTTCTTAGTCACTTAAAAATAGCAATATGAGTCGCCACGTTCGTAGTGATCAAAAAACCTTTTGGGGCATTAAAGCAAATGCCACCGTTTCTTTAGCATCTATATTTATCATATTAGTACTCGTTGTAAGTACCTTAATTGTCGGAGAACCCATGGAAAAGTGGTTCAAAGAAACACAAAATACTGTTGCAAATAATGTCGGTTGGCTATTTATTTTGCTTTTAAACTGTATGCTTTTCTTTGCCTTATTTCTAGGTTTTAGCAAGTTTGGAAAAATAAAAATTGGTGGACAAGATGCCAAAACGGAATTCTCACAAACAGCTTGGTTTGCCATGTTATTTAGTGCCGGAATGGGTATCGGTTTACTGTTTTGGTCGGTAGCAGAACCTATCTTCCACTTTAATAGTAATCCGTTTATGAAAGACGGCGGATCGCCTGCTTTAGCTGCTGAAAAAGCAATGGGCATTACCTTTTTACACTGGGGAGTACATGCTTGGGCATTGTATGCTGTAGTAGGATTAGCACTTGCCTTCTTTACTTTCAACTTAAAGTTACCACTTACCATCCGTTCGATTTTCTTCCCATTACTAGGAAATAAAATCTATGGCTTGATAGGAGATTTAATCGACATTATTGCTGTTATTGCCACCTTATTTGGTCTAGCTACCTCATTAGGTTTTGGTGTACAACAGGTAAACGCAGGACTTACCTATCTCTTTGGTATTGAGTCTTCTAATACGGTAGAACTGATCCTTATTGTTATCATCACTGGGTTTGCCACGCTATCTTTGGTTTTAGGTCTTGATAAAGGAATTAGAATGTTAAGCGAATGGAATATTCGTTTGGCATTGGGGTTAATGCTTTTAGTATTATTTATTGGACCTACCCTATTCATATTGAAATCATTCGTTCAAAATATCGGTTACTACATTTATGAATTCTTTGAGCTAAGTTTTTGGACCAACTCTTACAAAGGTGTTGCTTCGGAGAAAAACTGGCAGAATTCATGGACCGTCTTCTACTGGGCTTGGTGGATTTCATGGTCTCCATTCGTAGGTATTTTTATCGCTCGTATTTCTAAAGGACGAACCATCAAAGAGTTTATCTTAGGTGTACTCATTGTTCCTGCTTTATTAACTTTCCTATGGTTATCTGTATTTGGAGGTAGTGCTTTATACCAAGAATTAATGGGTAATCACAGTATCACAGAAGCAGTAAATAAAAACGTAGCCACTGCTATATTTTATTTATTAGAACAATATCCATTTACTACCTTCTCCTCTATCCTGACTATCATTTTGGTGACCAGTTTCTTTGTCACTTCATCAGATTCAGGATCGTTCGTAGTAGATACTTTAACTTCAGGAGGTAGACACGATGCTCCTGTAGGACAAAAAATATTCTGGGCCTCTATGGAAGGTTTAATTGCAGGCGTTCTATTGATGGGAGGTGGATTAGCTGCCTTACAAACTGCATCTATCCTTACTGGATTACCGTTTGCCATACTTATTATCATTATGTGCTTCTCCTTTTATAAAGCATTAAGTGATTATTATGAAGAACACTTCAAATCGCATAGAGAAGTACACAGAAGAGAGAAAAAGAAAAAATAAATTACTCATAGAGGTGATCTTATCATAGAATATACCTCTTATCAACAGCCCAGGAATTCATTCCTGGGTTATTGATAAGAGAAAAAAACTAATTGATACCACCTCCTCCACTCTCAAAAAATAATTTTCGCACGCATTATTACATCATGAAAAAATATCTACTACTATCTTTTTTCTTCTTCTCTACACTTTCAATTTTCGGACAAGATAAACCTGAAGTACATTTTGGAGGTGCATTACGTTTTAACTATAATAATTCATCTTGGAAAGAAGGACATCAACAGAGAGGTGGCGATTTTGGCTACGATATGTTCTCCCTACGTCCTGAGGCAAAATATAAAGGTATTGGTCTAAAAGCCGACCTTAGAATATATTCTGATGCCTTTGGTGGTTTCTTTATGAAATCCGGATGGTTTGATTATGATTTTACAGAAGAAGATCAGATTCAATTAGGATTAACACAAGTACCATTTGGTATAACAACCTACAACTCCCATAACTGGTTCTTCAGTTTAAATTACTACTTAGGCTTAGAAGATGATCATGACATGGGTGTGAAGTACACCCACTCGAACGACAGTTGGGAATATAGTGTTGCCTTCTTTAAAAATGCTGAAGAGTTATCATTTGGTAGTTATTCTGATGCTTCCAATAGTCGCTATTCTTATGATCTAGGATCAATTGATGAGAACGGTGATGGCACTTTACAATACAGAAACAAAGAAACCAATCAGCTCAACCTAAATGTTTTAAAGAAATTAAAAACGGGTGAGTTCGCACATAAAGTTGGTGTCTCTGGTATGTACGGAGGCATGTACAACCTTGATACTAAAGGAATGGGTAACCATTGGGCTGCTGCCGCTTATTATGAGCTTGATGTAAAGAAATGGAATCTTAAGGCTCAAGTTTCTCATTATAAAAAGAATGCTGATGCTCCTGATGGAGAAAGAACAGATGTTGTTGCTCTTACCGCTTATGGAGCTCCTTATCTTGTAGCAGCAGAAGCTACCACTTACACTTTAGGCTTAAGTTTTACTCAGCCTGTAGAATGGGGGCCTGTTAGCTCTCTTGTGTTCTACAACGATTTTGGTTTTATGGACAAAACAGAAGCATCTTTCTACGATTCCTACCAAAACGTTACAGGTTGTATGATTACAGCTGGACCAGTTTATACTTATATTGATGCAGCGGCTGGCAAAAACCAGTCGTGGTTAGGACCTAATTATAATACTGCCCTTGCTTATGGTGATGCTGATGCCGAGTGGCACATGAGATTCAATATTAACTTTGGGCTTTATTTTTAAAATGAAATATTGATGATTTGATAAAATGATCTTCGAGAATAAAGCATTTATAAACGGGCGTATGGCATACGCCCGTTATTATTTCTTCCGATTTTGATGCATGGATCATTTTATTTGAAATATATGCGGGCGTATGCCATACGCCCCTGAATGCAACACCAAATAAATAACGATATCATTTTTTGATGATGCATTCATTTTCCACAATATTTCTCACCCCATTTCCGCGGATTATTATTGATATATCGAACGGTGTTTTCATACCTTTCTTGATCTCGGATGATCACATCATGAAAATTTCTATGCCACAATGAACCTTCCAATTTAAACCCCATCTCTTTTGCTTTCTTTGTGGTCGCACTCTTAAATCCTCTTACCACTGCACTGATATCCATTGATGGACTTCTGAATTTTCGATTTTCAAATTTTATCTTTCTCTTGGCATAATTAATAACAACAATACCATGAATATGGTTTGGCATCACTATCACATCTTCTACGGTGACATTTGACCGAAAAGAGGAATTCAACCATTCATTTCTCACCATCTCCCCCAATGGATTTAAATACATTTCCCCATTTTTCACCATACCAAATACTCGCCTAAAATTCTTTACATTGATGGTTATAAAATACCCCCCCTCCTGCGCATAATCATAATTTCTTAATCGGAGACTATTTCTTCTTTCTTTATACCTTTTTTCAATAGATGGAATAAAGAACTTACATTTCTCTTCCTTCAATAAATCATGCAGTAAACCTATGGCTTTATTTGTTCTACTGTTTGGCATCTCTTTCTTCTGATACCTGATCTTATTATCCTTCCATAAGGCAGTAACACTAATTGTTTCTGTAATAATCTCTTTATCCAAAGGTTTTGTGTATTCGTAAATTTCGCAATGATCTGTTTTAAGTACACTCCTAAAAGGCAAAATCACATTACACTGGTATGTTGGTCTTTGATGATACTTATGAATCCTTATTCCAGGTCTAAATATATCTCTTCTTACCGTAAAATACGCTTTCCCACCCGGAGCCAATAACATAGAAACCTCTGCTAAGATCTTAGATTGGTCTTGCGTTCCCACCACATTTAAAACATAATGACAAATGACCGTAGTATATCTCTTCTTAGGAAATGTAGGGTGATGGTACTTATCGTATTTATCTACTGAGTAACCTAATTGAGCCAGCTCTTCAGTATCTTTTCCATGGCCACAGCCAAAGTCCAAAATCCCCCCTTTTAGAAGGTGCCTTTTCATTAAAATTCTTGTTGGATACGACATTTTATCCCGCAGAATCGCTGTTAACTCGGGGTAGTGAGTATCAGTTTTGTTCATGATGAATCGTTAGTAGCAATGATAATTATAGTATGAAGATAGAAAAAGGATGGGGAAATTCCGCCATCCTTCTATAATAAATTTAATAATATCCTTTCCCAGCAACACAATGTCGAACTCCCCCTCTTGGGTTATCCATATCGCCTTTATATCTAGGGATTAAGTGACAATGAAAATGCATTACTGTCTGACCTGCATATTCACCACAATTCATTCCTATGTTATATCCATCAGGCTCAAACTCTAACTCCACCAATTCTTTCGCTTTCAATATCATCTCGTCTAGGTTCTTACGTTCCACATCTGATAATTCAAAATAATCTACTTTCTCTTTATTGGATATAATCAAAGTGTGGCCAGGTGATACTGCATAACCATCTCTAATCAAAAAGAAATGTTCTCCCTGATAAATCTTAGCTGATTCTGGTAACTGACTAAATACTGTACTCATTAAAATGTTCCTTTTAGTTCTATGCTAGGCGACCAAGTAGTAATTGATCTATTTTTAGCAATATCGTAATGTTTCTGAAGAAAGCTTTTACGTTGTTGTTCCGTCTTTCCAGTTTGGTTAATAATAGTCTCTGCCAATGGATGTTTACTTTGAATGTAAAACTCATTTCTATGATGTAACCTTTCTAAGAATCTTAGTGCTGGAACTCTTGCATTCTTCTCTCTATTGATAGAGCTATCTGATAATACTAAATTCCAAACGCCGTTGATATTCCCACCTGCTTGAGCATGTTCTCTTTTACTGATATGAGGCAAGAAGTGGTCTACATCACATACTTTAAGTGAACCCTCTAAAATAGATATATCTTGAAAACTATAAAAGCATTTTCCTTTCTGATAACCATTTAAAGAATTACGTACTGAAGTGATGTCTACCCGTCTCATAAAGTCATTTTCCTCAATGTAGAATAAACTTGAACCTTCATCATATCGAACCTCTAACAGATTAGGGTTAATGTTAAGATTCCAAGCAGTTTCCACCAACTTCCACCTCCCTTCTACTTCTTGATTAAAATTCTGAAAATGAAACGATTCTTTGAGTTTCAAAAGATCATCTGTAATCACAATATCTTTCTTCCCCTTCTTATAATCTTTATGATAAAAAGGATTAGGAATTACCCCCTTGTTTACATTCTGAAAAGCATCTACCACATTATTAAAACCAAGCTTTTCCGTTTGTTGTAATAATAATTCTTGTGATAAATTACCTTTTATATGATCGTTACAAGCCTGTAAAAACTTACTAGATGCCGAAGTTCCTTGTTTTTCGTTTTGTTTTAAATGCTCTACAATATGCCTTGAAAATGGCTCAGACAAATCAGTTAACGATATTCTTGTTTTTTCTTTATCGACCAACTCTAGTAAAGCCTTAGCAAAAGCGAATTTATAAGTAGCCGAATTCTTTCCAAATAATATAATTGCTCGCCATTGTGACTCCAACGACAGATCATTTTCTTGAAAGTTGATCATGTTTACGGTTTGTTGAGTAAAGAATAATGGAACTATATGTACTAGAAGTTTTAATTATAAATCTTCTAGCAACTCAGATATTTTCAGATCAAAGCCTTTGGCTATCTTCTGAATAATGGCAAGAGAAACATTCCTCTTTCCATTTTCTATATCTGTCATATAGGTCCGATCTATCTCAATCAAACCAGCAAACTTCTCTTGAGAAACCTTCTTCTTCAATCGAAGATTTCTCACCCTTATCCCAAATTGGACGTTGACATTTTCCATGAAATAAAATTCATGGTTTGTAGACTATCAAGCAACGGACTATTGTCTACAAAATAACTTATCACACTTAGATAAAATCAAAAAAATATGAATAAAGATATTTTCCCTAGATTGTTATTTATCTCAAAACCAACACATTTAATTAATCCATAGAGCATTAAGACTTATTGATTAATATATTATTGAGTATTTAAGCATAGTATTTATTATTGTTAAATTATCAAACTATTTAACAAACAAGTATTCATGAAATACTCCTTCTTTATCTCGTTTATATTCCTAATTTTTATTAGCAATATAACTTTTTCACAAGTAAAAAATGACACTCTTTTAACTGTTGTTGGAGAGAAGGTCATTGTTTCTGTAAAAGAAATAACTGCAAGTGAAATCAAATATTCATACCCTAATGAAGCATTATTAAATGGTATGAAAAAATCTTCTGTTGCTGAAATACGCTTTGGTTCTGGAAGAGTTCAAAAACTCCATAAATTCCTTAATTATAAAAACGTAAGTACAGGGAAAGATTGGGAAAATGTATCTATATCAAATGTCGCAACAGAAGTTGAGGGATTAGTTAAATTAGGTGATGTTTCTGCTAAAGCAGAAGGCACAACAGAATTTTCAAGTGTAGCAAAGCTGCAAGCAAGGGTATACGATAAAATAAAAGTTCAGTCTGCAATGCTTGGTGGAAATGTAGCTTTTGTAATTAATCAAACTGCCGAAACTATGAGCAGTAGTGCTTTTTCTTCTAAAGCTGCAAATGCTATTATGTCTGCTTCTGTTTACAGTAGTAAGGTCATAAATTCAGCAGATATTCATTATGGCACTTATTCTATATCTCATTATTACCTTTTAAGATCAAATGAAGCTAAAATTAAAACTAAAAAGTTTGCTGTAGCTCATCAAATTACAATTTCTGAAGATCGCATAAACCTGAATGGAAGACAACCTGGCATTGATATTAAATTTTCTGATATTACTAATGGTATAGAAAAAATGAATATTATTTCATCCACACCTTCACAATTAGTTTTAAGTTATGTGAAATCTACAAGTCGTGGTAAAAAGACTTATTATAATATCATATTGACTAAAATAGTTCAATAATAAATAGTCCCACTATCAATTGATAGTGGGACTATTTATTAGTTTCACTTTTAACTCTTTGGAGTATTCAAACCTCTCACCCCAAAAACAATCCCCCCAATTATATCAATTGGAGCCCAAATACCTCTATCATGAAGATAAATAGGAAAGATTGGGTTAAAAAATATCAATACAACTAAGAAGAAAACAGCCTTTAAATTTAGGGAGCTCGTTTTTCCATATTCTTCCAAAAGGCAAACAATTGCACTAATGGAAATTAATATTCTGACTAAAGTATAATACCCTGAAGGCATTGGTGCCATCGCTACAAATAAAGCGATGGAACTAGCTAAAAATAAGTTTCTCATTTTGATGGTATTTCATTTTCCTTTAAAGTATCAGATGTATATAATGTTTTAGCTTTTCCTCTAACCATAGTTTCTGATACATATATTACTTGCCCTCTTTTATTTTTAAACTTTGGAGACTTTAAAACCTTAAAATATCCTCTTCTAAAATGTGGGATTTTTGCATTTGGAGTACTTTCATCTCCTAGAATTTTTAAAGAAGGTTTTATTATAACATTATTATTTGATCTAATTTCTTCTTTACCTTTTGTTATTTTAGGTACTCCTTCTTTGACAGATTCAGGAAAGCATTTCATATATGTTATAGTATTAATAGCTAACCTAAATATTTCGCACAACTTTTTTGATTTTTCATCTTCCTTTAATAAGGAATCTTGATAATGGATATTTGTAATTATTCCGCTGTTTTGACCGCTATTAAAGAAAATCTCAATTGTCGAATTTTCATAAAGTATAACATTAAATGATAGTGCTTCTTTTTCATAAGGAACATGTAAACCTATTGAATAATACACACAACTTTCATTCTCTAGTTCACTGGACCAAGTATATTCTACCTCTGTCTTTTTTCCGTTAGCATATAGGTAATCTCTTATACTCTCTAAATCTGATATTTTCATATCCTTTAGATAATCTCTTAAATATTTTTCAGCGAAAAAAATATGTAATAAATCCCCTTTTAAATCCTCATTCCATAAATCAAGACCTCCTGCAATTAACATCCTATTTAGTTTAGATTCATTTTTTTGTAGAGGTACGTTTAACATATTATACTTTATACTTCTAAAAACATCCTCGTCAGATAAGTAAGGAGTAATTCTTTTCTGTGTCTTATAAATTTCATTCCAGTACCATGTTAATGGTGTACTATACCATATTTTTTTTGCCATATTGCTAGTTGTTTAAAAGCATGAATTACCCAAATTCATTTATTACAAAACATGTTTAGCCAAAGATTCCAAGTCACATATAATAGGAACCCCATTTATGTTAAATCCATCCAATACTTTTACATCAAAACAATAGCTTCTAAACTTCTCATCTTCTACTTCTTCCAACTCAAAAATGAAATATTGACGTTCAATAGAATCGTGTGAAGGGTAATTTGTTAATCTAGACTTAAGTTCTATGGATGGTCCGTTAGATTTAATTTCATAAATATATTGTCTATTATGATTTTTTATATCATATAATAACAAAAGTTTAGAAGACAGTAACTCAGGTGTTAATCGCATTCCTCCCATACGATCAGCATCTCCTCTTAGGTTGTACTTCATTTGAGATTGAATCCATTGAAGGTGCTCTTCATTTTTAAACACACCAATAATAACGTTTACCTCTTTTGGTATTAATCGAACATCTCCAATCATCTCAGGTAAATAAACATCTGTTTTGATATCTTTTTCTTTATCTAGAATCTGATTTTGGAAGTAAGACAAATGTTCTCTTTGTGAAGATCTATTGATAAAATGTTTGACAACTTCTTTTATAAATTTTTTAATTTCGTATTGACCATTTTTATCTCTGGTAGGTTTCATTGGAAAAGCACCAAGACCAGGAAGAATTTCATGAAAACTTTTTATCTGATCGCTTTCATTACCTCCAGGATAAATAACATAGGCTCCACTTGATCGTCGTATTGCATCTTTATATGCATGCATCTTCAATAAATCAACTCGTTTGTAATCATTTTTTGATTTGTCCTCTATGTTGTCTTCGCCTAATAATTGAGTGATATTATTGACCTTATATTTTGCATCAAAATGAACATGGGTAATTACATCTTTAGATTCAGCTTGATCTTCATCGAATTCAGATGGCCAAATTGACAAAGTATAATCTGGCCTCATTTGTTTAGTCCAACTTCCCTCTTTATGGATATTTTGGTTACTACTAAATGTTCGATTATAACTGAACCTAATATTTAATGACCTCCCCTTATCATTATACTCTCCTTCTAAAGCCGTTTGAAAACCTTGTTTCAATTGTAGTCCTAATCCATCTTTAGTATTGGAAATAAGATTATCTATTTGTTTCGGGTTGATATTAAAAATCTCTTTTATTATTTCTAAAAGAGCAAAAAACACCCAATATTCATATAAAGTGGCTACATCTCTTTTTCCTACTGCATAAACATCATCTCCACCTTTCCATATTAGTTTTGCAGCAAGATCAAACATTAACCATGATTTATAAATCTCACGATAACCCGATTTCCTCTGTAATAATGGATTATTACTAGGCATCATTTTTAAATTACTTACTTCTCTGAATAATTGATGCTGATAACATATATCTAAAGTATTAATTAGTTGATTTATTTCAGATCTAAATTTACTTTCTTGGGAATGCTTTTCTTTGATCAACTTTTCTAAATCTACACAAAAGTTGAGATAATTTTCTAATACAAATTTTATGAATTGGTTTTCTATAGTATCAACTGAATCAATTCTTCTAAAGGTTGATACTTTTCTAGGCAAAGATGATAATCCATTCTTATTAGAAAGTGGAGTTCTATCATTTGACTTCAAAAATTGCTTTGCTATCTTATTGTCTATTCTGCGAACTCTAGAGGCATCAATATTCTCTTCTTCTTGGCTCCATTTCTTATTAGGATTTTCTAATACCTGATGAATAGATTCTTCGAATTCGTAGGAATCTACTATTGATTTCACAAAAGAAAACTTTTGATAAAGACTCTTTGAACTTTCTTTATGGTCAATCGTATAGCTCTGATTTATTGGTGTGTTTACTTGCATAATTAAATCAGTACAATATTCCGAAATATCAGAAAGCATTTGACGATAATCCTTTCTGTACGTTGCTTTTAAAGATCGTACTTCTAAAAGAATTTTATCAACTTCCACACCCTCCTTTTGGATATAAATAGATAAAGTCCCTACAAAAATATTGGGTTTGATTATACCTCTATTTGAATCAATTGAAGAACGAAAAACAATATTTTTGTCTTCTTCTAAAGTATACTGACTACTACCTTTAATCTCCCACTCATAAGTAAAACCTTCTACTAATTGATAAGGTGACTCTGCATTTTCGTAAGCTACTTCTTTTTCAACCTCGTATAAAACAGGCTTATTTTCAGCTTGAGGAGTTATAATAATTTCAATCCCTCTTTCTGTAACTATATTTAAGCATTTTACTTCCATAGTCTAAGCCTCTGCGTAACTAGCAAATCCGTTATCAATCACATTCTGATACATTCTTTGAAGTTTTTCAAAGGAAATTGGATACTTCACTTCTAATTTAGATAGGTCCTCAAAATCTTCTATATCTGCGGAATTTTTAGTACAAAGTTTACCTAGCTCTAATAAAACAGGAACTAACTTTCTTCTTGAACCATGTAACTTAGGCAACACCTTTTGCATGATTGCAATATCAATTTGAGAATCAAAACTTATTGAATCATCTAGTGATTTTAATACGGCTGTAAGTTTTGAGATTTCTCCAGCAGTGCGATAACCAAACTCCGCACCTACTTTCTTCAACACTCTAAAGAAATGTATTAGAATATCCTTTACATTCTCAGATTCTGTTGTATAATCATCATTTAGTTTTTTAATAAAATCAGATGCATAATCTTTTCCTGCTTCCTTTAAAAGTTCAATATTAACTCCTCCCTTAAGATTAAAGAAATTTTCAATATCATTTTCATCCAATCGGAACTCAATAACATTAGCTCTGTCTAATACTTTGGGACTAAACATATACGTGGTTTCGTCGATATTCACAGTACCAATGATAAATAAATTGCTTGGTAAAGAAATTCTATCTGGAACACCTTCTATGGTATTTAAAGCATGGAGTTTAATTGAATCTTTTGATTCCATTGCACTCAAAAAGTCTGCAAAATATCTTTCCACATGACTTAAATTCATTTCATCTAAAATTAGAAAATAAGGTTTATCCAGATTTTCATTTGCCTTTATAATTAAATCTAAAGTTCCATTATCTGGCTTAATATATTCTTCTGAATTTAATGCATTAGGATAACCTAATAAAGGTTCTCTATTGGTCCAATCTGCACCTACTGCTACTATCTCATATTGAGTTTCATCTTCGCAAATCCATGTTGCAAAAGATTGGGCAAGTTTGGTTTTTCCTGAGCCTGATAGTCCCGAAAGGAGGACAAAGGGTTTTGAAATTAGAGAAGAGATGAAGCGGGTGGTGAGGAGTTTATGATAGAATAAATTGGAAATTTCTAAATCATCCAAAAAAATATTTATAAAACTTTTATTCGAATAGTTATTCATTTCGCCATTTTCATTTAAAATGTTATTCAAATTATAATCATTTAGTATGTCAGTTGATAAAGCTTGAATTGACATATTTCTATTATAGTTCTTGACAAAATACTTTGTACCATCTTTTAAAGAGGTTATTAAAATTTCATCATTAATCACTTTAAAAGTATCACCATACGAAACACGATATTTATTAATATCAATTTCTTCAATTACAGGTTCATCAAACTCTTTTTTACACTTCCCACATTTATATTCAGGTGTTTTAGTTCTACGTCTATCAAAAGTTGTATTATCGCAATGAGGACATCTATATATATTTTTTTTACATGGCCACTTTTCTAGCTTAACTACTTTTGCCTGTCCCAAAGCCTTAATTTTATCAAAGATTAAAACTTTATCACCCTCTTTTATTTGTTGACTATTCGCTACCTTATTATCAAATTCATATTGTTTTGATATAACGTCATTATACCATCCCTTTCCATCTCCGTAGGTAGCATCTGAACCACTACTTTTAAAAAACCATAATCTTTCCATAATACTGCACTCTGTTATATTATTGTAAGTTGTATGAACTTTACTTAATCAAAATATCATATTTTGTGATTGTATCATTATCATGGGTGATACTCACTGAAGCAGAAGCACTTGTCACTATACCAGTATTCCAATCTCTACTTTTCGATAAAAATCCTCCTGTCCAATAATAACCCGAATTATTTTATCCATTATGTACAGATCCTCCATTACCAAAATCTATTAATACTACTTTTCCATATTGTACTTTGACATTTAACCTATAAGTAGCATTCTTATGATTCGTACCACGTAATTTGTTTGCCGAGTCCCAGAGCGTTTCTTCCATGCTCTTTGATTTTGTTGTCTTTTTAGCCATTCTTTAAGGGTAATGTGCTTGAATTATAGTGTGTGTTAATTGTAGTGACAAGTTAATCAATTTTGGCATACAATGAATAAACCGATATAAGTAAATAATAAACAACTGTAAATACCATTCCTATAGAAGTAGCTGTTTAAGGAAACAGAAATACCTTATCCCTTCTTTATTTTTATTAAGTTTCATTTGCAATCCTCCCCTCAAACCCCTAAACTTGCACACAACTGTTTAACAGACATCTAGCATTAACGATTTCTACGCTAGGTACTTTAATTTTTTATCACAACTAAGCAATACGCTCTCACTGTTTTTATGATTCACTATAATTGTTTCTCATTTTGTCATGTCTGGTTATGGCTACATGCATTCTATTTGCTCCAAAGCATCTCTTTTTAGGAGTAGTCTCTGTATATTATTCATCAGGATCGTATTCAAGTACTGTTTTGTCTCTTCTTTGTCGAAGAAATAGACAGATAACTATTGCTAAATCCAATATCATCTTTGAAAAGTTTTATATGACGATTGTAAAACAATTGATGATTGAGAAACTACTATACATGACTGAAGATCTGTGCTATATCGTCTTAGAAATGTCCTATATGATGACGAAAAATAGGTCGAATACTGCCAAAATTGGATAGACGATGGAAAACAACTATTGAAACGAAAGAAAAAGGAAGCTATTTCTTATTAAAACAACAAAACTATGTCAGTATCAAAACTAAATGTTAAAGATCTATTAGATCGTACTCAATTAATCTTAACTAACGCAGTGAATGTAGAAGACATCCGCACTGAAATGGAAAAAAGTGGATATGATGCCAAAAAGATAGAGGTAACCGCTAAACTATACCAAGAGACAAAAGAGGTACAAGAGCAAAATGAACAGAAAGATTTAGAAATTAAGCAACTTTCTGAGCAGTACAAAATGAAAATGGAACGATTAAGTGAGAAATTTAAGTTGCACCGAACGGCACTTAAAAAACTATACAAAAGCGACACTTCAAACTTCAAGGCATTGGGATTAGATGTAAAGATTTCTATTAAAACAGTAGATTTCATCAATCAATCTGCTCAATTATATAAAGCCATAGAAAACAGTCCTGAGGTATCTGAAAGGGTGAAAATTATTCGTATTGATGAGGCTGTCAAAAAAGAAATGCAAGCCCTCACTAATGAAGTTGCTTTACTTAAATCACAATTGTTTCAACTTAAAGCAGAAGCACAAAACTTGACACAGATAAGAAATGAAAAAGTAAGTCAGCTGAAAGATAAAATCAACGAAATGATTTTAGTAGCAGAAATGGCACTCCAAGGTAAAGACCAAATGTTAGAAGCATTCGGCGTAGTCGTAAAATAATTTACCCCCTCATCAAAACTATTTAATAATAAGAAACCTCTCCAGCCCCATAATAAATGAGCCAGAGAGGTTTTCTTTTACTTTATCACTTATGTCTTCTTATATATTACTCCTTCACCACCCTCAAATTCTCATACCTTGTTTTAATGACATAAACGCCCGGTATCAAGGTACTAATATCCAATTGTACCTTGTTTTCATGCATCGCTTTTTGGAAAACCTTTTGAGTGACTTCTACCCCTGTGAAATGAAAAAGTTGAAGTGTCTGTAGGTCTGTTCCTTCTATTATTAAATTGGAGGTGGCGGGATTTGGATAGGCATACAGGTAGGTATCTTCCGATGAATTATTAATTCTTATGCTTGGAAAAACTTCTTCTGTTCCATCAAAGTCTACTTGTTTCAATTGGTAATAGATTACAGCGTCTTGCCCTGCCTCTTCAGCATATTGATAAGTAATCTTGGTCTGACTATTCCCATTCCCTCTTATTTTCTTGATGTCTTGCCAATTTCTATGATCTGTACTTTTACTGATCACGAAATGATCGTTATTCTTCTCTGTGGCTGTTGCCCATTGCAGAGTTACTTTTCCATTATTTAGTTGTGCATCAAAATACAGTAATTCAACGGGTAGATCGTTGCTAGGGCTTGTTGTAATAAAGGTGATGAAATTGGCTCCTTCATCTAAACTGGAAAGTGTTGTACCAGAAATGGCTCTTTTTGCCGCCTCATCACTAGCAATACCTGCATTTCCATAGTTTTTCCATTCACTTCCATCATATTTTCCTATCGCTAAAGTGCTGTAATCATTTATTTCAGAACAGTCATCCCAAAGTAAAGAAACTTCTACTGCATGGTTTTGTGCATTGGTCAGTTTCCAATACTCACACGTAGAAACATTTTCAATGCCTACTTCCTTATTACTTAAGTTGCTACTTCCTACAAAGTATTCTGCTACAAAGCTTGAATTCGTTCCGGGAGGATTGCTAATCCCCATGGGGTGATAGGCATTTCCGTCTCCAATAGGGAAAATTATAGCGTCTGCCCCAACTTTAGTGATAGGACCGTTTACATGAGACAGGTCTGATGCATTACTGACTGTGCCACCATTATTTAATTGAAATACATTAAATGCATCTGTTTGTACAATACCATTGGTGAAGTCTATGCTATTTTTAATTGTGGTAGGAGATAAAATATGCAAGTCTCCCCCAGTATTTACAATCAAATGAGAGATAATTGCTGAAGAATTTCCAGAAGCATCCTCAATTTTCTGATCGGCAACTCCACTAAATTCTATTACTCCACTTGCTCCTCTTCCCAGCTCCACTTGTCCGTTTGTATTTAAGATCACATCTCCTTTATAGACGGTCTTTGATACAGAAGTTTCTTCAATTGTACCCGTTGTTGTTTCGTAAGTCACCTGATCATTGTACACATTACCACTATTATTACCCGTTCTAAATGTACCTGTTCCTGTATTTATGATTTGTGTGATCCCGTTAAATGTATTGTTTCCTTTAGAATAGACGTCCTCCGTTCCATTTTGAGTAAGTATAGCTGCAGCATTAAATACGTTGTCTCCTAGCTTTATCTGTGGTGCTTCAAAAGTGACTTCCCCATCAAATGATGCACTACTAAGATCGATAACCCCATTGGCAATTTGAAGAGTTTGTGCAGTAGTGCCAGTTTGAGTGAAATTATATAAATGTAAGTCTGTTTGATAGTTGGAGGCTAAATCACCCGCTATTTGAATCTTTTGGGTATCTGCTAAAGTGGTTGTCCCTCCTTGTGCTCCAAATTGAATGTAACCGCTACTACTTTCTGTGTTCTCTAAAGTGATATCCCCATTAAATGTCACCGAAGTACCAGAGTTTTTACTTACCTCAATCCATGCATTAGTTGCAGTAGAATTGTTGGTTAAGGTCACATCACCATTAAAAATAAAGCTCCCCGATTCACCCACTATTATTTCAGATTTATTATTGGTGCCCTCATTATTAAAAGTAGCCGACTGATGAAAAGTACCACTACCTGACTTGCCAAGAATCAATAAATTTTGATTCGATGTAGCGGTGTTATTCATTGTTGTCGTTCCAAAAACGAAAACTTCTCCTTTATCCGGAAAACGTACTTCTTTTTTTGTTCCTGTTGCTCCATCATTATTAATCAATAGATTACCACCGACATTTATTTTTGATTTTGCATTGCCACTAACATATATAAGCGACTGTGAAGAGGTCGCCGAGTTGTTAATTGTCAAATCCTGATCAATGGTCACTTGTCCGTTAACAGGAAATTTAATTAAAGCTTGATTTTGGGTATTTTGAGTTTCTAGAGTAACACTTCCTTCAATATTGAGTTTTGCTGCCACATTATTCACAACATAAAAATTAGTGGTTGTAGAAGATACAGCTGTATAATTACTCAAGTAGGTTAAATCTCCTTTAATCGTAGTCGTTCCCACTTTTACCAACATGATCTCCCCATCTTTCTTATTTTCGATATGAAGATCTCCTTCAAAAATATTGGTTTGGTTACTGGCAATTTCTAAATAGCTACTAGAATTATTAATAAAGTAGGCTGTTTTCTTAAAAGTATTTGATCCATAAGAAAAGAGCTCTGGAGTACCGGTTAATGTGAAAGTGGCCTCTTCGCCGAACTCCATATTGGAATAATAAAATTGACCACTTGTTAGATTTAATGTTACATTAAGGAGGCAATTTTTTAGGTTCACATCTCTGTCTGCATCATTAATAATTAAAGCACCATTACTTAACGTTCCCCCTAAAATATCTACATTTTCGCTTCCTACTATAGTAAGGGTATTTCCATCAAAATCTATTTCAGAAGTAAAACCTCCATCCACCGAAAGAGTAGCGATAGAATAGTTTATATCTATTAAAACATTCCCCAAGCCTTTATTATCAAAAAAGACATTATCTGTAGTACCGGGAACACTTACCCCCGGAGTACCTCCAGATGTTTCAGACCAATTTGCAGTATTATTCCAATTGCCATCTGAAGCGCCTATCCAATAACGATCATCTGCAAAAGTAGCATAAGAAAAGAGTAACAATGTAAGTGAAAGTGTAAGTAATTTATTCATAAAAGTAATGTTTATCATTCCAATACCATAGTGGGATTTTTAACATTATAATGATAAGTAGTTTCCTATTTTTATCGCTTGTGTATTTAAAATCTAAAGAAACTTATCGCTTACAAATACTTTGATTTTGTAAAACAGAAGACAAAAAAGTATTCTATAAAATCACACTTTCCTCCTCAATTGGCTCATTATCATTGTTTTTTATACTATTTACTATGATAAATAGAAGAATAGAAGACAAAATCAGAATTTACACAAATGCTTGAATTCCAATATATTTCTTAATAACTTATAAGAGAATCAATGATCTACAATGTAGATGCGTTGATAGAGGTGAACCAAAACAATGATTATGAAATTACTTCAACTATTTTTCTTGTTATTATGTATTGGATTAGGAACAAGTACCCAAGCACAAACTCGTTTTAAAATAACCGAGATGGATGCCTACCCACGCTTAACTGATATTGAAAAAGCTCATTTTGCTGGTTTAGAAATTGATGCGGTAGTGCATAAAGATAATATTGAATTAAGTTTTGTAACAGGTCAGAACGATAAAACACCTTATATCAATACTTATACTTATAGAGAGAAAATCAATAGAGAAAAGATATATACAGAAAACAATCATGATGGACATGTTATGGTGATGATCACCTATAAAAAAGGTCTATTTGATAGAGATCAAATTACAATGCGACAATTTAATCCCAATGGGGAAGTCATTGGATCGTTTGTTTTCGAGGAAGAAAGAAATTAGACAATTAATTCACTACAACAATTAACTCGCCTTTATGTTAAGGGTGAGTTTTTTTTATTTCTTTTTGAACACCTCAGCATCGTTTGTATATCAAATACTACTTTAAAAATGAAATACCATAAACATAGAGTTCCTTACGGGATGCTACATTTATGGTATTTATTATATTATTCAAATCCGACTTTACAAACTACTTCTCTGATGCTCCACAATGAAGGGGAAATCATTTTTATGAATTATTGAATCAGTAGCTTGGAATTAGCTACTTCTACTCCGTTTTGTACTTTAATTAAATACATACCACTCGATAAGCCTAGGTCTAATGGCATTATCATACTCGATTGATCTATTTGATTGATCTCAATAGTTTTTATCAGCTTACCGTACTTTGTATAAACACCAACTTGCAATTCAGCTGAAAGAGAAATCCCTTTAATATATAATTGTACATCGTCTTGAGTATCTGATGGATTAGGAAAAACATTCACTTCCAATGCTCCTTCTTCTTCGGCAGAGATACTTATAGGTCCAAATGTTTCTGTATCGCCGTTATAATCCACTTGTACTAATTTATAGAGCTGTTGATTATTTACGTCTTCATCTACAAAAGAATAATCAATTCGGTAATTGCTATTGCCCCCTTGTGCGGCTACCTCACCTATCTTATTCCAACTTCTTTTATCCAAAGATTTATATATTTCAAACCTATCGTTGTTTACTTCTGTAGCTGTTGCCCATTTTAAGTTCACAGTGTTATCAACATTTTTCACACCCGTAAAATAAATTAACTCTACAGGTAAATCTCCATCAGAAGTAAAAATATTGATTTCTTCTACAGATACCGACTTCATTCTACCAGAAGAAGCGACGTATTCAATTTCTGGTGCATCATCAACAAAAGAAACAATAATCTTTCTTGAGGTATTGAAATAATCGGTGATTTCTCTTTTTACATCACTAGGAAAATCATCTTTATCATTCCCTTCATGGTGTAATAAGACATTATCATTTACCATAGAATTCTTTACAGACCATTTGATTTTTTTAATGATATCTTCTAGGGTATTCAAACTAGTAATTGGCAATTTATAGAATTCAGAAGAAGAAGATAATTCTCCATCAACAAATCCTTCACCTCTAATTTTTATGTACTGATTGTACCAGCCTGAAGCCGTTACTACCTTAATCTCTGGGAAAGGGTTGTTTGTCAGCTCATCATTTGATTGATCCTCAGAGTTAATATGATCTATATTCCATAAATCAATATTGTAATTATGCTCATCTACATCTAAGCCGTCAATTGTCGAAAACGGATTCGAACCCTTGTTTCTCTCTAATAATGCAAATTCTTCATCAGAAATACGACTCCTATCGTGGGGTGCTTCATAACTTTCTTCTATGAAAATGTTCTCGGCATTCTCTAGATCAATATAATCTAGATTAGCAGTACCTCCTATATACAAAAGTCCATTTCCTTTAATATCTATGTCACCATATCCTCCATTAGTAAAACGATCTGAATTCAATAAATTCCCTGTAATAATCATATTACCTTGTAAGGTAATGTCGGTATGTGAACCCACATCAAGATTACCATCGATAATTAGCATAGAGCCTTCTTCTATGACCAACTCAACGGCACTCTTTCCTGGTTTAGCCGTAGGTCCATCTCCTCTTGTAAATAAAGTGTGAGTTCCTTGCAGATCAATGGTAAAAGTAGAATTGTTTTTCACCTCCAAATTGTAACTATTACCAACTCCAGTATAAGTAATATCGGTGGTAGCAGCATTTGTAGTGGTGGTAGTTGTAATTACTTTGTGGCTAGTAAAGTCAACATCTTTACTAAAATCTTGTCCAAATGAAGCAACATTTAGACAACATAAAATTGTAATGAAATATAGTGGTTTCATTTATGAAGTGAATTAGGTTTATAAGTAGTTTGTCTACATTTTAATTAGTATGGCAAAATTAATTTTATTTTATTATAAGTGACTCATAAATAATGAACAAACATTTGTCAATTAAGATATATTAAGACTTTATTGACCAATAATCTAAAGAATTATCGATGGTTATTTCGATTACCGAAACTCCATTTTTCAGAACAATCTTTTTGGGGTCTACACATTGTTATAAGACTGTCGTTTTTGTGATTAAAAAAACGTCTTTTAATCCCTCTTTATTTATTATTATTCATAACACTAAAGAGAATTTAAAAGACGTTTTATCCGAAATACTCCAACTCATTTTTCTTACCTATAAAGGCATTACTTTAATTTGATGTATTTCTATTAAAATGAATACAAGTGATTACTTAATAAGTAATTTCGTTGTTACTACTTGAGACCCATTAATTACTTTTATAAAGTACATTCCGCTTGCTAATTTGAACCTTAATGGTGTGATTATAGAATTTTGCTCAAGTTCATTAATATCAAATTGCTGTATCAATTTACCGTACTTTGTATAAATACCTACCTGTACATTAGCAGTAAGCGATATTCCTTTAATGTATAGCTGTCCTTCTTCTTGATATTCTAAAGGGTTAGGAAAAACACTCACTAACAAGTCTCCTTCTTCTTCTGCAGAAATACGAATTGGACCAAATGTTTCCGTGTCTCCATTATAATCTACTTGTACTAATTTATAGTATTGTTGGCTATTTACATCTTCATCTACAAAAGAGTAATCAATTCTATAATTGCTATTCCCACCTTGGGCGGCTACCTCTCCTATTTTTGACCAATTCTTTTTATCCAACGATTTGTGTATTTCAAATCTATCGTTATTTACTTCTGTGGCTGTTGCCCATTTTAAGTCCACAATGTTATCAGCCTTTTTCACACCCGTAAAATAAATTAACTCTACAGGTAAATCTCCATCGGAAGTATTAATATTAATTTCTTCTACAGTTACCGCCATCATTTTACCAGAAGAAGCGATGTATTCAATTTCCGGAGCAGCATCAACAAAAGAAATAATAATCTTTCTAGAATCAGCAAAGTAATCGGTGATTTCTGTTTTTATTTCATTAGAAAAATCATTTTTTTCATCTCCATCATGGTGCAATAGAACATTATCATTTACTACAGTATTCTTTACAGACCATTTGATATTTTGTAGGATATCTTCCAAGTCATCCAAACTAGTAATGGGAGAATTAAAGTATAACGAAGTAGAAGATAATTCTCCATCGTCGAATCCTTCACCTCTAATTTTTATGTACTGATTGTACCAGCCTGAAGCTGTAACTACCTTAATATCTGGGAAAGGAGTGTTTGTCAATTCATCGTTTATTTGATCATCAGGAATTATCTGATCTGCTGCCCATAAATCAATATCGTAATTATGCTCATCTACATCTAACCCGTCAATTGTAGAAAATGGATTCGAACCCAAGTTTCTATCTAATAATGCACGTTCGGCATCATCAATTCGGGTAAGATCGTTAGGTGTTTCATAACTTTCTTCTATAAAAATGTTCTTTGCATTCGCTGGATCAACAAAGTCTAGATTAGCAGAACCTCCAATGTACAAAAGTCCATCACCTTTAATATCTATATCACCAAATCCACCATTATTTAAACGATCAGAATTCAATAAATCTCCGGTAATAATCATATTCCCTTGCAAGGTGATATCGGTATGTGTTCCAATATCGAGGTTACCATCAATAATTAGCATAGAACCTTCTCTTATTACTAACTCAACTGCATTCACCCCTGGATTGGTGTCTCCTGTACCTCTAGTTGACAAAGTATAAGTACTTTGAAGGTCTATAGTAAATGTAGAATTATCTTTTACCTCTAAATCATAACTTGCTCCACTTCCTAAATAAGTGATGTCTGAAGTAGCTGCATTTGTTGTTTGTGTGGTGTTGATTATTTTGTCCTCTGTAAAAGTCACGTCTTTACTATAATCTTGAGCAAAAGAAATAGAGGTCACACACCATAACAAAGCTATGGGTATAATTTTTTTCATAGGTAGAAATTAAAAATAGTAGTTAATAATCATACGTCGAATATATTAACAAATGTAAATATATTAATTATAAATTACACTATAACAATGTGAATATGGGTTCATTTTTTGTGTCTTTGGATAAAAATCTATGTAATTTGGATGATTTTATCTTATCATAGATCAATGAATTTCAATTTTCATCGCCGTATTATTGTAGAGTAGCTTATCAAGAGTTACAAAAAAAACTATTTCTTATAAAAATTAAAGTGTGATGAAAAAGATATTATTAATACTGCTTAGTAGTCTGCTATTATTTAGTTGTACTCACAATAAAAAATATACAACCAAATGTTTTACTCATTATCGGTGATGATATCGCCTTTGGGGATTTAGGCATTTATGGATCAGAAATAGAAACACCTAATTTTAATTGGTTAGCTCAGGCAGGGGTTCGTTTTACCAATTTCCATGCATCTCCGGTATGTTCGGTGACTCGATCTATGTTAATGACAGGGTGTAATAATATTGAAGTTGGTTTAGGCTCTTTTGATTATTCTTTCTACCCAGCATCAAAAGGTAAGCCTGGCTACGAAGGATATTTAAATGATAATGCCGTTACAATGTCTGAATTATTTAATGATGCAGGCTATGAGGTTTTAAAATCTGGTAAGTGGCACCTTGGAGGTGAAGCTGCTGGTGGGAAAAAGCCTATAGAATGGGGTTTTACAAAAGAGTTTGGGATTCTTATGGGGGGCTCTAACCATTGGAACGACGAGCGTATGACCCCAATCTTCTCTGATGAAGGTTTTATACATAAAAAATACAAAGAACATTGGACCTTAAATGGAGAACATTATGACCGCCCTGAAGGTGTTTATTCTGGAGAATTGTATAACTATCTTAGATTATGCAGGAATTCATCATCCTGGTACAACCTACAAAAATAGGAAGATAGTGGAGCCTTCTGGCATAAGTGCTCGTCCTTTCTTAGAAGGTAAAAGAGATTACGTTAGAACAGATATGGACTGGTATGCTTTTGAGCTATTCGGTAATGCCTATGTCATGAAAGGTAATTATAAGTTGATGAAAGTAAGACCGGGTATGTTTGGAGATGGTCTATGGCATCTATATGATGTAGTGAACGACCCTTCTGAAAGTACTCCTCTTGAAGACAAAATGCCAAGTTTATTTTCTGATATGCTTTTCATCTATAAAAATTATGCAAATGAGCATAATATTATTGAGGTAGATGATGAATGGAGTGCCTTTAAAGGGGCTACTGCAGAGGCCAAATAATAGAACATCTCTCTTCCTCCCACCTGCATTTTTCAATGTAGCATGGAGGAAGAGAGATGTATTTTTTTCATCAAAAGCTTTACTTCCTTAGTTTTTGACTGAATGAAAAGTAATTATTCACTCATCACACCATCAAGCCATTCCTTGTAAGCCTCTAGCACTTTCACATCAGTCACTTTCAACATCACCTCATTATTAAACCTCAATGATCTAGCTCGAAGATTATGTGCTCCGGTCCAAACGGCACTTTTGGCTCCATCTTCTATATAAATGGTTTTATTATGCAAACTTGGTGAAGATATCCACTGTAAAGTGAAATTTACATACGTCTCTCTCCATTCTATCAAACGGTTTTCCCAAGCTATATCAAGGTTATCTGTTCTTGATGGAGGAGCAATAATTGTAAGGGTTGTACCTTGATCTAATAACCTTTTTAAAGTAGTGACAAGTTGTGGCCTATCATCTTCCCATTTAGAATTCATGATGACCACTTTTGCAGAGGAAGAGGTTTCATCAAATACATCCATAAGTATATCATCTCCTGATTGCTTCGGAAGGAAACCTACTTTATAATCGGCTGTTTCCGACCAAGTGAATTTCCAGTTTTGTAGGGTCTGCTCTTCCTCTACCTCAATCATTTGATTAAAATTATAAAGAAAAGACTGATACAAGGCTTCATTCGATAAAATGACCATATCTTGATATTTCGAATTATCGCCTGCGGTAAAATTATAACTGGTAGATAGAACTACATTTCTTCTTAAAGAATCGGATGTACTGATAGCAGAACTTAATACATATTTATTATGATTGATGGCTTTACTATCCAAATAATTATTGTATCTCACAAATGTAGTAATGGAGTCTTGAAATACTTTTGCTGTATAATTATTCACTTCATCACTATCCAAAATCATATGAACGTTTACCCCTCTTCTCTGAGCATTTAGGATATTCTCCCTCAATGTACCTTGAGAAAATTTAAAGATATTGATATATAAATCCTCTCCCGAAGGGGTAGCATCAATTATTTTCTGAATCGGCTCGATAAATACTGTGTTACTTGTTCTTAAATCTGCTGCTGATGGAAGTACAGTGATGGGAAATTCCTCATCAAAAACAGGACCTTCAGGAAGGTAGACAATTTCGTCGTTAGAAGTCTCGCATGAATAAACAAGGAGAGAAAATAACAAGAAAAGAAAAGGTATTTTGATGGTTTTCATGATTAGGATTTTATTTATAAAAAAAGACCACCCTTTGATAGAAGTGGTCCTTTTTAATCATTTCAAATAATTGCTTTATTTCGTTCCGAATGCACCGATGTAATCTGATGATCTTGGAACACTGTAGGTTTTTCCTGCTACAGTAATTGAACCGTACATTGGTGATACGTTTACAGTTCCTGAAGTCAATGCCTCTGAGTTCGATTTAAGGTGGAAATCATAATTGTTCCACTCCTCAAATTTTCTTCCTTCGTTAGGTGTAGGAAACTCATCGCCAGGTGTTGATTCAGTAATCGTAAATGCCGTTTGTACATTATAGTTTTCGAACATTGGATCTCCTCCAGCAATAGAGTTTTCTGAAATTGCTTTTAAGTAACCATTGCTAGGTGCAAATTCTGAAGTCATTCTATCATGATTACCGTAATAATATTGGTAGTCTACTGTAGTGTTCTCCATATCGACATTCGTACCTTCTTCATCACCCACAATACGAACACCATAACGACAATTGACAATCATATTATTTACGACTTTACCTCTAGCGCTTTCTTCGATGTTTACAGAACCACCACGACCTGATTTGTTTCTTCTCCATCCACCAGAAACAATTGTGTTATTGTAAGCGTTGATGTTCGACTGAACATCTACCCCATTTTTATTTGACCATTTAGGACCATTTGTAGCAATGTGATAGAATAAGTTGTAAGCTACATCGCCAGTAGTTCCTTTTTTGATGTTCAAAGCTTCACCACCTGTAGACCCTATATAAGCAAATACATTGTTATAGAATGAAATCTGACCACCTTCAGGACGGAATGCATCGTCTGACATATAAGCAATAATTGAGTTATGTACTACCACTTTAGTATTAGGGTTTTCAGAATAGAAACCATACGAAGGTTCTCCTACTTCTAATTTTACTAATCCTTCTTGAATAGAAATATGATCGTCTGTAAGAACAGCATTACCAAATTCTACTACGGCATGATCAAGTACAAAAGATTCTGCAGATGCAGTACAGATAAAACCACCCCAAGCGGCCAAATTTAAAATAGCATCTTCAGTTCTGTCAGCTTCAGGAACAGTTACATAAATTGGTGCTTCCTCTGTTCCCAATGCATGAAATGAACCTTTAATATAAAACTCTGGTGCTGCATTTTTATTGGCAAGAATTTTCACACCTGGCTCAATAGTTAAAGTCACGCCTTCTTCGATCACAACGTGTCCACCCCAGTTTACTGTAATTCCTTCTTCCCAAGTTTCATCTTCTGAAATCACGTAAGTGGAAGTAATATTGATATCTTCTGCTGGTTCTTCCTCGTCTGGATTTTCGATATCGTCATTATCTAAAATTTCATCGTTATCGTTTGTACATGAAGACACAAAGAAGAGTGTTGAAAGGATGATAGTTCCTTTCACCAAGAAATTGTTTAAGTTTTTCATTTTTTTGATTAATTAAGTTTTGCTCTAAACCTATATCAGTTGATTTGTTAAGATCTTGATCTAGAAAAATATGAAAGAAAAGTTATAATAGTTTTACAATTTATATTTCAGTCCAATCTGGAAATTACGTCCGTAACGATCGTCACGTACCACCAAATTATCGCCTACATTACCTTGAGCAGGATATTTAGATTGATTTTCTGTGGATGCTTCTTCAATAAATAAGATTCTATGTGTATCTAGAATATTTCTTGCTTTAACAAAGATCGTCAGACCCATATCGAAATGTTTTTCGACTGAAAAATCCATCTGCCACATTGCTTTTTGCCAATAGTCTTTTTCGTAATAGACCATCAATTGCTCTATTCTTTTACCGGTAAAAACATTGGCTAATTGGATATCAAATCCATTTTTCTGATCCTTATAAAGTAACGATACATTACCTATATGTTTAGCTTGACCTTGTAATGGTCTCGTTTGATCTACTTGAAGAGGTACAATATCAGAAGAACTATCCTCAGGGTCTTCTCTTTGATACATAATCTTAGAAGTAGTGATACTCGAATGTGTATAGGTATAGTTGGCCTTTACTCCGAAGTTTCTAAAATATTTGGTAGCATCCACTTCTAAACCATAATTAATAGCAGATCCGTAATTCCCAGGTTGTACAAAAGTATTTCCTCTGTCATCTACCATAATACCATTTTCGATAGGATCCATGATGTTTTTATAGAATGCACCAATAAACAGGTTATCTCTAACTCCTGCGAATACTTCATATCGTAAATCAAAGTTATCTGTAATCGTTCTTTCCAAATCTGGATTACCTCTTTCTGTAAATTCACTATCAGAAATTTCTGCACCGATTTCATATGGAATAATCTCAAAGAAGCCAGGTCGAATAACAGATCTAAAGTAAGATGCTCTTAGATTTGACTTTTCATTTATCATATAACGAAAATGTAACGACGGTAAGTAATCCACATAAGTTTGATTGGCAGAGGGCTCTTCACCATAACGTGGGTTTCTCAGTTCATATCCCTGATCTGTATGTTCCACTCTTACTCCACCGACCAATTCAGTACGTTTACTAGGAGTCAGTTTATATTCACCATAATAGGCTAATATTTTTTCATGAGCATCATAATTCAAAGGGTTAGTTTGTCCCCCTTTCGGGTTAGTTAATGTCCAAGTCACTTCATCATATCGCCAATCTTCATCCACTTTTGTCTCGTCGTTCTGTGGCTTAAAGTTATACCTGATATATGAATTTGTTCTTGCTTTATCTCTATACAAGCCACCTAATTTCAAGGCTCCAAAACGCTGAAGATCAAATGTGTTATTTAAATAAGCGGTATAATCTCTATCGTCATTTTCTTCCCATTGTCTGTACTGTCCGCCAAAATCTTCTACCCTTACTTGTTTTGGTACTCCATTTACATAAGAGGCATTTCTAGTAAATACCATTTGGTCAGGACGTTTTCTGGATGCAATAGAATACACAGCAGACCAATCTAAATTCCAAAAGGGTAATAAATCATGTTTACCCTGTAGGGTGGAATTATAGATTTGCTGCTCTGTGGTTCTTATTCGGGTTATTAAAGATGCTGTACCGCTATTTGTTTCAGGATTATACTCTCCATCCCATAATCTAAATCTTTCTGTTTCTCTCACCTGATCCTCTCTTTCAAAGATCAAAGCATTGTATAAACTGATACTGTTTTTGGGGTTAAAGAAATAATCAATTTTATTATGGACACCGCCCCTTGTCATTTCTGATGAATATTGTCTATGCTGATAGGTATTCAAAGACATCACATTATTAACTATATCTGCAAAGCCTATGTTATAAAAATGAGTATCCGAACCTCTATGTAATTTCTGTAAATTCCCTGCCACTACTACTCCTAATTTCCCATCAAAAAAGCGATTACTTATTGAAGTGCCAATATTAAAATCAATAGGATTAGTTTTCTTAGAGATTACTAAATTATCAGTGGTGAAATCACGAAAAGAGGCCTCATATCCAGGCACTGCTCTATGATGTGGTGCAACTCTATTGGTTTGTGATTGATCATAGGTAAGAAAATCTTGTCCGCTTCCTTCCATAAATAAAGTAGACATACCTGTAGAAGCGTTGATCTTGAAGCTGAAGTCATCATTGGCATTTTTCATGATCAAATTCATTGCTCCTCCAACTGCATCTCCTTCCATACTAGGGGTTAATGCTTTGGTTACCTCTATTCTATCCAATAACTCAGAAGGAAACATATCTAGAGGTACAAATCTATTTTTATTATCTGGAGACGGAATCTTCACTCCGTTCACCAAAGTATAACTGTACCTTTTCGGCATCCCTCTAACAATAGCATAACTACCTACCCCTGCATTACTCTGTTCTAATGATACACCAGAGATCCTTTGCATTACATCTGCAACATTTAGATCTGGTGATAATTCTATTGTATTAGCAGAAACTACATTCAATACCATTGCAGCGTGTTGTTCTGTAGCACGTGCACTTGCATCGGTATCTAATTCTCTTGCTGCCATCACAACAACTTCATCTAATTCTTTATGATTGGGTAATAACGTAAAATGAACGATAGTTTCTTTATTAATGGAAACTTCCTTTGTCTGTGTAAGGAAACCGATAAATGAAGCTTTCAGTGTAACTGTTGCTCCATTTTCAACTCCCTTAATACCATATGATCCATTTAGTCCTACAATAGCTCCATTAGTTGTTCCTTCTATGACTACAGAAGCACCTATTAATGCTTCACCATTTTCATCGATAATTGTTCCTTTTATCGATTGTGCTGATACTAGGATATAAGAAAAAAAGAGTACTATACTTAGTAGTAAAGTCTTATACATTTGCTTGTCTTTAATTAATTTCGGGAGCAAATATGTAAGACTCATTAATTTTATCAGCTACATTTTATATTATCAAATTTTTAATATTGATGAACTACTAATGAACAAACACTTCTTCTTTTTAACTACATATTAAGGTGATTTTACTCGTTCATTTTTAATCAATACAAACTACCAATTCATTCACAATAACAACGTACATTTGTCATATATCATTTACAAATTGTCATTAGAATAGCTCACTTTTTAATATAATAACATGAAAACTATTACATTCTTTCTATTTCTCGCTATTCCTTTATCCTTAATAGGTCAAGGAAAAATTGATAGCATAAAAAAAAGCACAAAGAGCAAAAGTGAACAAAAAAGCTACTACACTTCTTCATCAGATAATAATAACTCCAATAATTATTCTGTCCTTGGTGATGTACTTCTTACTGTAATTAATATGGTTCCTTCAGAAAGTGAACTAACACAAATGCATGGAGCACCTATGCGACTACAGAAATATCCCTACTATTCTAAAGGGGCTGGAAAAACTTCTAGAAATATGGAAGGCCGCACTTATTTCACTAGTGAATTTGAAGCAAATTACATTTGGGAGTCCAATAATTTACAAGGAGGTAATATTAAGGCGAGGTTAAATTTCTCTCCAAAGTTTAGTGCGTCTGTAAAAGGTAACTTTTATAAAGAACAAATTGAGAATTATTCTCCAGATTATTTAGGTACTCTACATGCCAATGCTTCTTATCACCTATTTGCCTATACTGGTTTTGATGGCTGGGCAGGTGTAGGTTATTCTCATCTCTTTGTTGCAGATGATTTTTCGGGTTGGAACATTAATCTTGGTACTGAAATCTACCTTTTCAAACCTATCAGCCTATACACAGAATGGTATTTTTCTTTCTTAGATGATGATGTATCTATGGTTGAAGGTACTGTGGCGATGAAACTATATATCAATAGATTTTACTTTCAGGGAGGATACAATGAGCTAAAAGTAAATGATATTAGGTTAAGTGGCCCTATGTTGGGGATTGGTTTGGTGTTGTAAACTGTGAAGGTGGTGGAACTTGTTAAGTATGACTTTTGGGGAGCGTGTAAAAGAAGGAGTGTGCGAGGGGAAAGCCTGGAAAAGGAGGAGCATGCGAGGAAGTAAAAACTTGTAGCGTGCGAGGGGATGAAACCCCTCGATGTAGACAGCTTTGCTATTGGATTCTTTTGTTTTTTTTGAGTTTTGTATTATGGAAAACTCATACTTATATATATGTTGAGAGGAGGTAAACTTGTGAAAGTAAGACCTGCCGGGATAAACGAGGGGATAAATCCCCTCGGTGGGGACAGCTTTGCTATTGGATGCTTTTGTTTTTTTTGAGTTTTGTATTAAGGAAAACTCATACTTATATATATGTTGAGAGGAGGTAAACTTGTGAAAGTAAGACCTGCCGGGATAAACGAGGGGATAAATCCCCTCGGTGGGGACAGCTTTGCTATTGGATGCTTTTGTTTTTTTTGAGTTTTGTATTAAGGAAAACTCATACTTATATATATGTTGAGAGGAGGTAAACTTGTAAAAGTAAGACCTGCCGGGATAAACGAGGGGATAAATCCCCTCGGTGGGGACAGCTTTGCAAATGGATTCTTTCGTTTTTTTGAGTTATAGATTAAAGATACTCATGTTTATATGTATGATGTTTCACATCATTTTATGAATAATGATTGATATCTATTATTCTTATTATAAATTCTTTGTGTAACTTCAATATACTGAACGATTCATTACTAAATTCTAACTATGACAAAGTCAAACAATAACCTATGGGTTCATGTGGTATGGAACACCAAATATTCTAGAGAGTACTTCAATCAATCACTATGGAAAAATTATCTGAATAAACTCTTCTTTGAGATATCAGATGAATACAAGATTCAATTATATGTTGTAAACGGTTACACTAACCATGTACACGCATTAATAAGATTAAGAGGAACTCAAAATATTGCTGCTATAGTTAAATATCTAAAAGGAAAATCAAGTAAAATGATTAATGAAGAATTAGGTATAAACCATTTCAATTGGCAAAATGGCTATTATTCTTGTTCCGTTAGTCCAGATCGAGTAAAAAAAGTCGAAAATTACATTCTGAATCAATGGACAAAACATAGCAACCAAAAACTAAAGGATGAGCTCAAATACTTCGCATTCGAAGATTTCTAATATCAAACAAAATTGTCCACAACAAGGACTTCATCCCTCGAACAAAAAACAATGAAAAGGTGATGTCCCCAACGAGGGGTTTCAACCCCTCATACAAAAAACACAACCAAAACAAAAAACAATCAAAAGGCAACGTCCCCAACGAGGGGTTTCAACCCCTCATACAAAAACCACAACCAAAACAAAAAAACAATCAAAAGGCAACGTCCACAACGAGGGGTTTCAACCCCTCGTACAAAGGACTCCACCCCTCAAACAAAAAAAGAGGGGCAAAACCCCTCTTTAAAAACCTTCGAACTCACTAACTTAATCCACAACTTTACCGCAAGTCCGTCGGTATCAATTGCAGATTAGTCGTAGGTAAACTATTACCCTTACAAGTTCTCATCACTTTTATTGATATTTTTAATAATATCTGCTTTTTTTTCCTCAGATAAAGAAGCATTTTCGTGATTTTTGGTGATAAATTTTTGTAACGTATTTCCTAATTGATCGCTCATTATTCGATATTGCTTACAGGCTTTACAGATAAAAGTATGAAATGATAGCTGAACCTTTTCGCCCATACTAATCCCCACCTCAGCTTCTTTATCGATTAATTCCGATGCTTTTTTACAAGTAATCATCATACTATTAATTCTTAAACCATTTTAATTGAAGACAATTTCTTAAACTTAGCTTTGCTCTATGAATCAATTGCCAATAATTAGACGTTGTTATTTCTAAATCATGACAAATATCTTCTGCTTTTTTTTCGTCAAGAAATTTTGCCGTAATAGCAATACGAGAGCGGTCAGAAAGATTAGTAAGACACTCCGCTAATACTTTTTGAAAATCGGCATTATCCAAAAGGTGTTCTTCTGTTTCCCCCCAAAAGTTTGGGTTATTATCCTTCTTCCAATGTTCTTTATCATCAAAGAAAAAATCCGAGGTTACTTTCTCTTTTTTCTTGTCTTGTTTTCTAAAATGATCCATCAATTTATACTTAAGGATGGCAGTCAACCATGTTTTCGGACTACTTTTGCCCTCAAATTTATCAAAAGACTGATGTGCGGCCAAGAAGGTTTCTTGTACCAAATCTTCAGAAAGTTGAACATCATTAGTTCGTTTCAGTACCCATCTATAAAGGTCATCTGCATACGATTCTACCCAATCATTGATCATTGTAATCTCCTTAATTTGAGCAATTTTTATTTCGGAATACATCAATTTTAACGCCAAAATCACTAAATAAAATAGAGGAGGTAATATATTATTATCTATAGGTTCTCCTATTTCATAATTATACTACCTCCTCTACTCTTCAATTTTTGCTGTTAATGATGGTGTTCCGCTTCAGATTTTTTCATCTCAGCCATCAAATAGTATGCATTATTTAATGCCAACTTTGCTTGCTCATTGATTTCTTCCAAAGGTTTAATCTCTACCATCCCATTATCGATAGATCCAATCTTTACTTTTTTAGGCTTAAAAGACCATTCATCACCTTCTTTTTCTGCAGTAAAAATAAAATGCTCCGTACCTTCTTGTACCACTGCCGCCTCCGGAAGCGCCTTCGCCTCTTTAGAATTAACCATGATTTTTCCTCTTACATAAGTACCAGAAAGTAGTTCCTCTTTTAGATCATGAATATCCGCATGAAGATGAATTGCTTTAGGGTCTGATTCAAAAGAACGACCAATATTAAAGATACTTGCTGTACGAATAATCTCAGGGTGCATTTCAGTTCTAAAAACAACTTTTTGTCCCTCTTTAACTTTGGCGATATCTCTTTCATATACCATTAAATCTACATGAATATCATCTAGATTAATGACCTGAAACATCTCTGTCTGAGGTAATACGTATTGTCCGGTTTTCACCATAACTTTCTTGATATATCCCGACAAAGGAGAAAAAACAGGTACTAACTCTACAATTTTTCCTTCTTTTATTTTTGATGTGTTTAACCCCAACATTTTAATTTGAGAAGCTAAGCCTTTCACATCGCCTTGTGCACTAAAATAATCCGAACTTGCTTTTTGATAATCCTTACCCGAACCCACTTTCTCATCATACAACCTTTTTTGTCGATTGTACTCCTCTTCCAAAAATTTTAATTGATGTGATTTGACCTGATAATCGGTTTGAAGTTTAATTAGGTCTGGATGGTTAAGGTAAGCTAAAGCTTGTCCTTTTCTCACCTTTTCTCCTTCAATAACATTAATCTTTTTGATATTCGCCCCTATAATTGCAGTAACAGACGCTTCGTTTTGTGGAGGCACTTCTAAAGTACCATTGGTCATCACATAATCTCCAATATCTAAAGTTTGGAATGCTCCTAACTTCATATTCATATTTTTAAATTGAAGTGGAGTGATATGAACTTCATCCCCGTGATCCTCATGTTCGTCATGATGACCATGTTCATGTTCGTCGTGATGCTGATGTGACTCCTCTTGAGCACAACTCACTAAAAATAAAGTTGAAATTAATATATATATGTATTTCATGATGTTCTATTTGTTCGTTAAGTATTCTAACTGAATGACTACTTGATTGAAATTATGAAGCGTATTCAAATAATTGTATTTGATCTCTAAGCTTTGATTGATATTTTGAAAATACTCCACATAGCCTATAGCACCATGCGAAAAGCTTTTTTGAGCAAAATCAATAATTCTATCTGCTTGAGGTAATGCTTTTGATTCATAATGAGCCAACGATCCTTCCAACTGATTTTTCTGTTGTATTAACCTGTAATACTCCCCTTCTAGTTGAATAGTGAATTGATCGGCTGTTACTTCCGCCATCTGTGCTTTTAATTTAGCTTGATTGATAGAAGCCTTTTCCGACCCATAAAATAACGGAATCCCTACACCAAGGCTTACCCCTTGAAACCTTGTAGAAGAAGATGCAGCACTACCATCCTGAAGAATACTTCCCGTCATTGAGTTATTAAAGTAACCTAACTTAATATCAGGTAACATTTTTGCTGAGGCTACCTTTTGCTCTGCATTAGAAATACTGATTTCATGTTTAATCTTATTCAGTTTAGGATGATTCAATACCTCTTCAGAGGATGAAAGAGTATTCGACGTTTTTTTCAATAAAGAGTTAGTCTGGAACTGTATCTCTGTTGTGTCTTGCAAAAGTACTCTTAGGTTATTCTCCTGCATCAAAATATCAGCTGATAATAAATAGAGATCATTTTCTATCTTCATTACCTGTGTTTCTGCAGAAGCTAATTCTAAATAATTACTTGCTTCTGTTTCATAACGAACAGCAGAAGCTCTTTGAAACTCCTTGTAAATACTATCTTGATATTGCATCAACACCTCTCTATCTTTTAAATAGGTAAGCGTTTCCCAAGCTATTTTTATTTCTCTCTTAATTTCACTTTTAGTTAACTCTAAAGTGAGATTTGCTCCTTCTATTTTCTCTTTTGCCAGTGATTTTTGCTTAGAATACACTGTAGGAAAGGCAAACTTTTGAGAAACTTCAATCCCTAAATCATTATGATAACTATTGTACTGTCCATAGGTAGCATCAACATTCAATTTTTGAATATCAAATGATTTTTTCTTCTCAATTTCCATCACTTCTACTCCTTTTGAAGCATTAATGATATATCCATTTTGAATTAAACCTACTTCTATCGCTTGTTCCTGAGTCGTAATTAACTTCAGTTCATCTTGAGCAGCAGCTTCATTAAAAAATGAAAGGCCTAAACCACCCAATATGATCAACATGAATGTATTTGGCGTCAATTTAATTTTTGATTTATTTTCTACCATTTGATATAAAACAGGAAGCACAAATAATGTGAGTATAGTAGAGGTTATCATCCCACCAATTACCACCGTTGCGAGAGGCTTTTGTACTTCAGCACCTGCCGTTGTAGAAATTGCCATTGGTAAAAATCCAAGTATGTCGGTAAGTGCAGTTAAAAGTATAGGACGAATTCTTCTTTTAGCTCCCTGTGTTATTCTCTCCTTTAAAGAGAGATCACTAGCTTTTTTTAATTCATTCCAACCTTCTAACAATACTAAACCATTTAAGACAGCCACACCAAATAAAACTACAAAGCCAACCCCAGCAGAAATACTAAAAGGTAACCCTCTTAACCATAAACCGAAGATACCTCCAATAGTAGCAAACGGAATGGCCATATTGATCATTAAGGCTTGTTTCCATGATTTTAATGCAATAAACAATAGAAGGAAGATGGAAATCAAAGCAATAGGCACTACAACCTTCAATTTATGATTCGCCCTCTCGAGGTTTTCAAACTGCCCACCATATCTAATAAAATAGCCAGGTGGTAAGTCTAGTTTTTCATCTAAGGTTTGCTGTATATCATTTACTACAGATTGAATATCTCTACCTCTAACATTTACCCCAACATACGTTCTTCTCTGTGTATTATCCCTACTAATTTGCATAGGTCCTAATTCATATTGAATATCCGCAAGGATGTATAAAGGAATTTGTTTTCCATTAGGTAAATGAATAAACATCTCATTGAGTTGTTCAACAGAAGCTCTTTCATTTTTATCAAACCTAACGACCAAATCAAATCGTTTTTCTCCTTCGAAAATTAGCCCTGCCGATTTACCTGCAAAAGCAGTTTGTATTAAATCATTTAATTGCTGAATGTTTACTCCGTATTGCGCTATTTTCTGACGATTATATTTTATAGAAATCTGAGGTAAACCATCCGTGGCTTCTACTCTCATATCCCCTATGCCTTCTACCGAGCCAATTAGCTTGGAGATCTCTTCCGCTTTACGGGCCAAAATATCTAAATCTTCTCCAAACAATTTAATGGCGATGTCTTCTCTTACTCCAGATATTAATTCGTTAAACCTCATCTCTATCGGCTGAGTGAATTCATAATTTATACCTGGTAATTCTGATACCTTTTCCTTAATAAGCTGAATGAGTTCCTCTTTTGAGTCTGCAGATACCCATTCCGATTTTGGCTTTAAAATCACCAAACAATCGGCTACATCAAAAGGCATAGGATCTGTAGGAACTTCTGCTACCCCAATACGGCTCATTACTTGTTCAATCTCAGGGAAATTATCTTTCATGATTTTTTCTACCTGAGTAGTTGCAGCAATGCTTTCTTCTAAAGACGAACCTGGTTTTAAAATCACATGATATGCGATGTCACCTTCGTCTAATTGAGTCATAAATTCGCCTCCTAAAGTAGAGAATAGACCAAGACTACTAATCAAAATTATGAGACTACTACCCACTATCCATTTAGCATTTGATAAGGCACTTTTTAGTAGAGGTTCATAAACTTGCTCTAATTTTAAAATTAACTTACTTCCCCATCCAATTTTTTCTTCTTTAGGTACTCGAATAAATAAAGAGGAAATCATAGGAACATAAGTAAGACACAATATCATTACACCCACCATAGCAAACATAAAAGTGAGTGCCATTGGTTTAAACATTTTTCCTTCTACACCTTCTAAAGTAAGAATTGGAGCAAAAACAATTAAGATAATTAATTGTCCAAAGAAAGCAGAGTTCATCATTTTTGAAGAAGCTTTCTGACTTACTTCATCTCTTCCTTCAGAAGTCAAGATGCCGCTTGATTTCATCTTTTGCATCATCAAAAAGACCGTTGCTTCTACAATAATTACCGCTCCATCTACGATTATTCCGAAATCAATAGCACCTAGGCTCATTAAATTTGCCCAAACGTCAAATTGATACATCATCATAAAAGCAAACAATAAAGAAAGAGGTATTGTAGATGCTACTACCAAGCCTCCTCTCCAATTACCGAGTAACAATACCAATACAAAAATCACAATCAGTGCTCCTTCTGTAAGGTTAGTATAAACGGTACTTGTGGTTTTATCAATCAATTTATTTCTAGCAATAAATTCCTTGATTTGAACACCTTCAGGTAATGACTTTTGAATAAGAGCTACTCTATCTTGAACCGATTGTATCACCTCTCTAGAATTGGCTCCTTTGAGCATAAGAATCATACCGCCAACTGCCTCTCCTTCTCCTTCTTTAGTAAGTGCACCATAACGCACGGCGTGACCAAATTGAACTTTTGCCAAATCTTTAATTAAAATAGGCATCCCTTCCTGATTCGCCACCACAATATTTTCTATGTCTTCTAAGCTTCTTGCCAAACCTTCTCCACGAATAAAGTTGGCTTTATGATTTTTGACAATATATGCTGCTCCTGAATTTTGGTTATTTGTTTCTAAGGCAGAAAAAACTTCTTCTATGGTGATGCCCATTGCATTCAATCGGTCAGGTTGAATGGCCACCTCATATTCTTTGATGTACCCCCCAAAAGCATTGACTTCTACCACACCAGGAACCATAGCCATCTGCCTTCTGATTATCCAATCTTGAATAGTTCTTAAGTCAGATAACGTATATTCCTTTTTATATTTTGGATCTACATCTAAAGTATATTGATATATTTCCCCTAAACCAGTACTAATAGGTCCAATAAATGGGTCTCCGAAACCTGAAGGAATATTTTCTTTTACCTCTGGTAATTTTTCAGCTACTAATTGACGGGGCAAGTAAGTACCGGCTTCATCTTTAAAAACAACTGTGACCAAAGATAAACCTGATCGACTCACAGATCTTATCTCTATTACATCTGGCAGGTTGGACATGGCCAACTCAATCGGATAGGTGATAAATTGTTCTACTTCTTCAGCTCCTAAACTAGGTGCTTGAGTAATAACTTGCACTTGATTATTGGTGATATCAGGAACTGCATCAACAGGTACTTTTGAAATACTCCAAATACCTCCGATCAGCCAAAATAACATCACCACTCCAATCAATAATTTGTTTTTTATTGAAAAGGAAATGATTTGATTAATCATTAATAAAAATGTTTGATAGATAGTTTTACCCTGTACAATAATTGTATACAGGATGAAATAAAAAAGGCTACTTTATAAAATTATAAGTAGTTCAAAAAATTAACTATTGATTGTTGGGGGACCCCGAAGGAAAAGTAAAGATTGTGAGGTCTGGGTTTGTAGTTTTTGATAAAGAAAATGAGGAATAAATCCTTTTTCTAACGGTAGACTAATAGTATAAAAATCAATTAATCTCTGTTTCTTTAATGTATTCATCTGACATGGTTGCGTCAAATGATTAGAAACATTATTAGTGAAATTTTGTGTATTATCAGTATGATGAATCTGTCCTAATAAGCAAGACAAAAGACCATATAGATTATCATCGCAATGGTCAATGATGTCATTACTTTGATTCTCAGAATTTAATGCAACATCTTTTTTACAAACATATTCATTCTGTTCACCATCTTCGTGAACATGTCCAATGATTGTATGCACTAAGGAAATTCCATAGGCAAAGATCATTAAAAGTATAATATGTTTCTTGATTGCATTCATTTACGGCAAAGATATATAAAATACCAATGCAACAATAAGGCATATAAAAATTTATAGAATAGAAATTGATTCTTTATCTGTTCCAAAGTCAATTACGTCACCATCTTTCTTACCCTTAAAAAGGCGATACATAGGAGAATCTGTCGTCATACCTATCACACGTTTGCCTTTGAACATAAGAAAAGGCAAATGCGCTCCAACAACAAAAATACTACTATCTGTTTCGAAAATCACTCCTTTAGATATTTCATTAAAGGCTTTAATCCTTAGTAAGCTTTTCAAACGTTGTTTTCTTTTGTTGATTGTTTCTTGCGATGCACCTGCGTGTTCTAAAGTTTGAAGCAACAGACGATAAATTTTTGCTTTCCTTGATTTCATAGTGTTCTATTTATGGTTTTAAGATAAAACAACTATGAATCATATTAGTTTCAAAAAAATTAATTAAAGGGTGATAATCATTAGAATAATACAAAAAAAGCACATCAACTATTGTAGTTAATGTGCTTTTAATATGGTGTGTATGAAAATTATTTTTTCACCCAAATTTCAATATTGTCAGGTCCTCTCCAAATATAATTAATAGATTTTGAGGCAGAAGATTTCTCAGGAGTATTCGCAAAGAATAAACCTACTGAAGGTACTTTCATTCCCCACTTAGAAGACATTTTTAGCTCACCTACTCTAACCATTGCTATTTGAATATAACCTTTGAAAGGATAAGCTAATAGTACTATATCACCTGCATTGGCTAATTTTTGTGCTTCTTGAAAAGCAGTAGCACTACCTTCTCCAATCATTTCCCAAGAATTATCTGCAGCAATTTTATCATATGCTTCAGTCATTGTTAAAAACTGCCCTCCTACATATGGATCTTTAAAATCGTCTACACCATAAATATCAGAAAATGCCTTGGCGGTATATTGTCTACACTTTATTGGATCAATACCTTTTTGATTACACTCTTTAAATTCTTTCAAATAGGCATTAAAAATCTCGTTTTTCTGTGTTTCACTAAGTTGGTTGACTTCTGTATTTGCTGCTTCTTTTTTATTTGTCAGAAGTTGCTCATCATCATCTCTTGTAGCATCAATTTTTGATAACAAGAAAGAACCTTGCTCTACACCTTCATTGTTAAGGTAGCTTCCTTTATACATATAAGAAGCCATTACTTTACCTTTAAATTGTTCCCCGTTTTTTTGTTTTAAGATTAGGTCACCAGAAGCTGTCTTTTCACCAGTAAGCAAATGCTTTTCTGTGGTTTCAGTAAAAATACAATACCCTTCTACTTTATTATCTTCGCTTAATGTATATCTTACTCTTACTTTTAGTTCCGAATTGATCAAACCTTCAAATACAAAATCTTGTGCAAAAGATGGTAGAGAAATAAAAAGGATACTAAAAAAAGAAATAACTCGTTGGATAGTCATAATTTAATTTGTTAGAATGTCTCAACTTTTGTTGAGTTTGAAAATCTGACGCAAATTAACAGAATAAATTTACATTCAATTCATGAGAAATGATTTATCAGAAATATTACAACAGGAATTAGGGAAAGAACTTATTATAAAGGAGTACTTAAGAGGTGATTTTATATTAAAATCAGGAGAAAATGCTTCCAAAATATATTGGATAAAAAAAGGAGCGGTAAGAGTCACCTTTGGTGATAAAGATATTATTACTGTTAGATTAGGGTATGAAAATTCCATAATTGCTTCCATCCCAGCTTTCTTTACTGATACTCCTTCGCTTTTTGACATTGAAGTATTAAGAAAGACATCAGTAGCTGTTATTGAAAAAAAAGACCTATCTACTTTAGTCTCTTCTCATCCTGAATTTAAAAATTATTACATTAGATTATTAGAAGATTTAATTCGACAACAATCTGAAAGAGAATTAGATTTAATGATCACTTCTCCTCAGGATCGTTTTCAAAGAGTTTTTGATCGAAGTCCAAAATTATTTCAAGAAATCCCGTTGAAATACATTGCTCACTATTTAAGAATGACACCAGAAACTTTAAGTCGAATTATGAAATCTTGATTTCGATCAAGAAAGCTTTACTCATAAATTTCTTTCTTGCAGTTAAATAATTTCTCTCAACTCTTACATCTATTATGAAAATTGCTTATCAAAGTCTACTTCAATCGCTAAATAATGATTTAGATCAAAATCTTGAAAAACTTCAAGTATTACAATCCCTATTAGTAACAGAATTGAACCTTCGATCTAACGAAAAGAGTTGGTCAATTTTAGAATGTATTCATCATTTAAACTTATATGGCGAATATTATATTCCACATCTTGAGAAAGCACTTCTTAAATCGCAAAAAAGAAATCACGAAGTGTATAAAAGTGGATGGCTAGGAAATTATTTTTCCAATATGATGGCTCCAAAAGAAAATATCGTTAAAAACCCTATGCCAGCTCCATCTGACAAAAATCCTATAGGAAGCAACCTTGACACCTCTGTGTTGGATGTTAGACATCAACAAATTGATAAATTAAAACAGTTATTACTGCAAGCGAATGAGTTAAATCTAGAAAAAGTAAGAATCCCTATTACTATCAGTAAATGGATAAAACTAAAAACGGGAGATACCTTTAGATTTCTAATTGCACATGAAGTAAGACATTTCCTTCAGTGTCAAAATATTATCAAGAATAATGGGATAAAAATCAGAAATGTGAAAAACTTAAGTAGTGAATAGAAAAATAAAATGAAAACACTGAATTATATAAAGAAAATTCAATTCATTTTTTACATCCGTTTAAGTAAATCTTAAATTTAGATATACATAAGAAACCCGAATACATCAAAATATTACGCACAACCCAAATACTAACTTTTAAACACGTAAAGTGTTGAAACCTATCCATTAAGGATAGGTTTTTTTATTTTATTATGGTGAAATTTCTAATGATTAAACTTTAATCTTCTTATTGCTAAGAAAAATATTTTTCACTCACTGTAATGTTTATCATAGATTTAGACCGAATATCTTATCTTTGATTGGTTTTATACATTACGATTGAATAACCTGAGATAACAATAGTATTTTTTAATGAAATCGGGTTAATAGTCTTCAATTAATATTCTATACACTTTGAAAACAGATAATACACCCCATAAAAAGGTTTCGATAACTAAAGTCTTTAAGGAAATTGTTTGGCCACGATGGAAACTACTATTGATTGGTCTCACTTTGATTATCATTAATCGACTTTGTGGATTAGTGCTTCCTGGAGCAAGTAAATACTTGATGGATGACGTAGTAGTCAACAAAGACTTTGAAATGCTAAAAACGATTGTCATCGTTGTTATTTCTTCCATATTTGTACAAGCTATTAGTAGTTTTCTTTTAACAAGACTTCTTTCGGTAGAAGCTCAACATTTAATTGCTCAACTAAGAGCAAAGGTGCAAAAGCATGTCATCTCACTTCCTATCAGTTATTTTGATAATACTAAATCTGGTGTTCTTGTATCAAGAATTATGAGTGATGTAGAAGGCGTTCGAAATTTGGTAGGTACAGGTCTCGTTCAATTAATTGGAGGTACAATTACGGCTGTTATTTCTTTCGTATTATTGGTTAACATTAGTGTTTCCATGACTTTCTTTGTCTTGGTTCCTATTTCAGTTTTTGGTGTAATATCGCTTAAAGCATTTCAGTTCATCCGCCCAATATTTAGAAAACGAGGGAAGATTAAAGCAGAAGTCACAGGTCGATTAACCGAATCTTTAAATGGTGTTCGTATCATCAAAGGTTTTAATGCTGAGGAGCAAGAAAATAAGATTTTTGAAGCGGGTGTAGATCGATTATATAGAAATGTAAAGAAGAGTTTGACTTCGACCGCTATCATGACAAGTTCATCCACTTTCTTATTAGGAGTAGCTTCTACAGGTATTATGGGTATTGGAGGTTATAAAATTATTCAAGGTGAATTAACAGTCGGCGATTTTTTAGCATTTACTTTATACTTAGGGTTTATGATTGCCCCTATTGTACAAATGAGCAACATTGGATCTCAACTTACTGAAGCTTTTGCCGGTTTAGACCGAACAGAAGAATTAATGAATTTAAGTGGCGAGAATGATGATCCATTGAGAAAAGAAGCCGTTCCACAAAATATTCAAGGTGATCTTCAGCTTAAAGATGTACAATTTGAATATGAGGAAGACAAAGGGGTCTTACATGATATAAATTTTGAAGCAAAATCTGGAAGCATTACCGCTTTAGTCGGTTCATCTGGGTCAGGAAAAACAACGATAGCCAGTTTAATTGCTAGTTTTTTAAATCCAACTTCAGGGCAAGTTTTATTGGATGGTCAAGATATTAGAAATGTTGATCTTCAAAGTTACCGTCAACATCTAGGGGTGGTCTTACAAGATGATTTTCTTTTCGAAGGTACCATCGAAGAAAATATCAAATTTTCAAACCCTACTGCCATGGATCAAGAATTTAAGGCTGCTGTTGATTCAGCATATGTAAGTGAGTTTACTGATAGATTCGATGAAGGACTTCAAACAGTCATTGGTGAAAGAGGAGTGAAATTATCTGGAGGCCAAAGACAGAGAGTTGCTATTGCTCGTGCCATTATTGCCAACCCGAAAATCATTATTCTAGATGAGGCTACTTCCAATTTAGATACTGAAAGTGAAGCACTAATTCAAGAATCATTGGATCAATTGATGAAAGGAAGAACTACTATCGTGATTGCTCATAGATTAAGTACAATTCAAAAAGCAGATCAGATATTGGTATTACATCAAGGAAATATTATTGAAAGAGGTACACATGATGAGCTATTGAATAAAGAAGGTAGATATCATCAACTTTATAAATATCAAGCTAGAATTTAGATATCGAATGAAGTATTAAAAGAAATGTCCTGAAAAACTAAATTGATTTTTCAGGACATTTTTTATTCACAACCTTCTACTTATTTATAGGTTATGTTTGATTTTATTTCAACCTATGCTCTGATTAAGACTTAGGATAAAAAGACCAAGAGCACCCAACCCTAACAACAGAAGGAAGATCAGTAAAACTATTGGCTATAAATTGTGGAGATCTAGTATGTCTATGATACGTTCTTGTCTGAAAAATATCTTGAGCTACTATCCACAACTTCCCTTGTCTATTAGCGATATATCTTGACATACTAACATCAACACCACTTGCAGGAAGAACAGTACCATTATATTCAATTCTTTCAGAAGTATAATACCCTACCAATCTTACACGATAATTTTTAAAGAATTTAGCCTTATACGTCAATTTACCATTAAACATCCACTCAGATGCAGGTAATTCTTCATCAATTCTTTGGTTATAAATATCGTTATAAACATCTGCAGATAGAATTAAAGATTGATTCTTTGATAAATGCCAATGCACATAAATATTACTACCTAAAGTATGTTTGTTGACAATATTATCATAAGAAGCAATAATGGTATCCCCTTTTGTTTGATACACTCTTTCGACACCATCAGCGATGTTTCTGTAAAACAGCCCAACTCTTGTAGATACTTTTTCCTGTTGATTAGTTACAGTAAGATTAAACTTCTGAAATTTCTGCAAACCTAAATTAGGGTTACCAAAGCTAATAAATAAGGGGTTATTATCATTTACTAATGGGTTCATTTGTCTTTCTGATGGAGTGTTCATACGAAACGTATAAAAGATGTTACCCATCCACTTTTCATTAAACTTCTTACTCAAACTTAAATTTGGATTGACAACCCAGAATGAATTATTGGTGTTGAGAGTGGTATCAGAAGCAATAATATCAGATGTTACCTTAGAGTTTTCAACAGAAATACCTGCTTTAAACGTCAAGTCATTGTAGAAAGAATAATTCCATGAAGAATACCCAGAAAACCTCTGATTTAAATAATCTGTAGACTGTGTCCCTCTACCTCTATCTACAGTAGATCCGTCAGTTGCTAAATTATAGAATTTCTCATCCGTCTGTTGTACTGTTGTATTATTTCTAAATCCGGTAACCAATGTACTCCTATCATTAAATGGATGTACATATTTTACAGATACAAAGTAATTTTGTGCTGGTCTATTTCTTTCAGTAATACGAGCGTCATTATATCGCCAAGAAGAATCTGCTAGATAATTAGTATTGGTTGTATTGCCATTGTATTGCTCAAAATCATCGATAGACCATCTAGCCCTAATGTTAAGCTTTCTACCTTCTTGTAAAAAGTTTTTATCGTAATTCAATTGAGCCCTTACTTTACTAGTATTTCTTTTATTTATAATTGTCCTATAGTTATTTCTATAGTTTGGATCTCCTGTTACATTAAATAGGTATTCATCTTCCTTCCCTTCATTATCTTGTTCTTTTTGATGATAAGTCAACAATAATTTCAGTTTATCGTTTGGAGAAATAGCATATGAACTCACCCAGTTTACATTATAATTTGTGGTTTTATTTAGATCATTTCGTGTGGAGGCTCTTTGATTATTTCCATAATTAAGTCGCTCATTTTCCAAATAATACCCCATTTCTTGATGTCTATACCCCGCATTAATGGAGGTTGACCACCTATCTTTTGAGATCGAATAGTTAGCATTAACCTTATGTTGTGTAGGCATTCCGCCCTCAGCAAGAATACGCATATGGTTTCCCAATTTCACGTTTTCTTTTAGAACAATATTTATTGCCGATGTAGCTGATGTGAATTCTGCAGGAGGGTTATTTAAAAGTTCTACCCTATCAATCATTTGCATAGGAATATCTTCCAATGGATTATCTAAATCTGATTCTTCACCATTGACTAAAATTACCACCGTTTCTCCGTTTGACGAGATTTCACCATTTTCATCCATTGATATAGAAGGCATTGCAGAAATAATATCCTCCATATCTGTCCCACCATCATCATCAACATTAAAGCTCATACCATTCGCCGTCATGTTCACATTTTCTCTTTCAGCAGTAACAGTTACACCTTCCAATTCGGTAATATTCGATTCTAAGTAGACATTACCTAAGGAAACATTTAAATCATCAATAATAGATATTGTCCTCACAAATTGTTTATAACCTGTGAAAAGGAATTTGACGTCATAATCTGACTTTTCTATGACTTCTAAGTCGAATTTCCCATCAAAGTCAGTAATAGTCATAGAGTATATACTATCATTTTTAACACAGGCTACATTTACATAAGGTAATGGATCATCGTTTTCTTTATCCAAAACGATCCCAGTGATATGTTGAGCATTAGAAGTTAGTGCACACACACAAATTGCTAGAAGTAATAAAAATCTCATTTTAGTAGTAAATATTATTTATTCAATTTGGTTAGTTTTCTCAAATGTATGGTATCTCAGCGTACAATTTGTGACTCTGAGAAATTATTTACCTCAAATCACCAAAATTAAGACATATTAAACAAAAAACCACTTTTGTGTAATTAATACTAAAGATTCGTCCACAACTCTAAATAGTTCTAAATTATACTTAACACAAGTGTGATAAAATATTAAAATAGTTAAACCATTTAACCACTTTATTATATTTGTATTAACTAATTAAAAATGAAACAAAACCAGTTATGAATAAAAGTCTATTCAAAGTACTCTTTGGCTTTAGCTTACTTCTTTTGATTTCTGATCATCTTTCTGCACAAAATAAGAATCAATTTCTATTGGGTTATACTAATTCAAAATCAGCAGGTGATGATATTACAATTGACTTAAATGGTGTTGAACTGTCATGGTTACATCAAATAGGCAATTCTAATTTCTCTGCGGGCTTAGGAACAGGGTACTTATCATCTGGTAAATCCATAGAAAATGGTCATATTGGTAATGGTATAATATCAAGTAATCTTAAGAACATTAATCTTGTTCCTATGATGCTAAAATTTAATTATAGTATTCAATCTGGACGATTTTTAACCCCATACTTTGGATTAAATATCGCAACCTATTATATGACTCATGAGATTTACATCTCTCCATTGTTGTTAGATCAATCAGTTAGAAGTAACACTTTTGCAACGAAAATGAAGTATTGGAAATATGGTTTAGTACCTGAGTTTGGAGTAAGATCAAAAGCATTTAAAACCATTAATTTCTATGCTGGCGTTGAATATAATCACTTATTTGCAGATGAAGATTACCTAAATTTAAGGTATTTAAGTTTGAAAGTAGGGTTGTTATTATAAAACACAATTTAGTGTAAATTAAAAAGGCATCACTCGTAAAAGTGATGCCTTTTTAATTTATATTTTAATATTACATTGCATATTCATTGATGGGCTTCAAGAAAGTAAGCTTTCCATTTTTAAACTTCAAAAGATCCTTTCGTCCTCTTTTTAAAGCTACCCCTTCATAATCTGCAATAATCAATTTCTTTTTACCATCTCCTTTTACAGATAAAGTAATAAACTTAAAAGGAGAATCTTCAGGTGTTATAATAATAGTTTCTTTACCTGCTTTAACTTTCTCTTTGATATAGTCTAGGTAAGGATATAGATAATCGCTTTCATCCAATCTTCTTTTTTGCATGTATTGTCTAGTTTTTATAACAATACCAGTAGTAAGAGCGGCACCAGCAGCAATTGCAGTAACTAATGTAGTTGCTTGTCTTTTTTTCATATCTATAATAAGTCTTTTGGTTTCTTAAATTCTTCTTAATAAGATACGATGAATTGATGTAATTGTTTTCAACTTTGGGGTAATTAGTTGTATATCACAGGTCTTATTTAACAATAATTATATTTAAAATTAAATTAAATCTTTAGTATCGAGCTATTTACGCGTTTTGAAGAAAAAAAAACGCTTCAATTAATTGAAGCGTTAATATATCTTATTGGAGATTTCGTTTCTGTTTAGCTTTTAATTGCTTCAGACCCTACTTTATTTACTAGCTCCTCTCCTTTTTCAAATGCTGTTAAGTTTCCTAAGGTAACTCTAGCAATTTGAGTTAAAGCTGTATCTGTAAAGAAGGCTTGATGGCCAGTAACTAAAACATTAGGGAATGACATAAGATTCAACATTTTCTCATCTCTAATCAATGTTTCGGATAAATCTCTGAAGAATAACTTTTCTTCTTGTTCATAAACATCAATTCCTAGGTAACCTAAATGACCTTTTGATAAAGCTCTAATTGCTGCTTCTGTATCAATTAATCGTCCTCTTGATGTATTAATCAACATTGCCCCTTTCTTCATTCTCCAAATTGTATGATCATTAATAATATGATGCGTTTGTGGAGTTAATGGACAGTGTAAAGAAATAATATCAGACTGATCTAATAATTCATTTAAAGACACATATTTCAATAATTTGTCTTTCTCTAAATTCTTATTAGGATACAAGTCAAAACCTAGGACTTTACAACCTAGACCTTTCATAATGTTAGCGAAAATTTGACCGATTTTACCCGTACCAATTACGCCAACTGTTTTTCCATGAATATCAAAACCTGTCAACCTATCTAAAGAGAAGTTACCTTCTCTAACACGGTTATAAGCTTTGTGTGTTTTTCTATTCAGAGTAAGAATTAAAGCTAATGTATGTTCTGCTACTGCGTATGGAGAATAAGCAGGAACTCTAACAACAGAAATGTTGTGTTTCTCAGCTTCTACCAAATCTACGTTATTAAATCCTGCACATCTTAAAGCAATCACTTTAATATTATATTCGGCAAGTAATTTTACAGTTTCAGTATCTACAACATCATTTACAAAGACACAAACAGCATCAAAACCTTTCGCTAATGGAGCCGTTTTTACTCTTAATCTTGATTCAAAAAATACTAATTCATGATTGGTATTAAGTCCTTCTAATTTAAAGAATTCTTTATCGTATGATTTTGTACCAAATACAGCAACTTTCATATTCTATTATTTAATTTTGATTTCTTTGTAAAAATAAAAGAATAATTCGAATTATCATCATGACAATCACCCTTTTATAAGTTTACAATAAACACTTAAAAAGTACATTTATAGATATTTTTTGATAGTTTTATAGTACATAATGTAGGATATCAAGAACATATAAAAATGTTTATTATGCACTTATCAAAATAATATCATGAGATGTAAAACGTTAATTTTAGTAACATTTACAATCGAATAATCGCATCATTTTTCTTTAATACTTTACCCATTGATATCTGTGGTACATTTAGAACAATACCACACATATAAGCATGTGCATACAATGGATGGTCTAATAAATCTTTTTGTAATGCTAATCTCTCTTTTACGAAAGTTTTCTGAAAACCTTTATTTACTTCAGAAGTAAAAGAGTCTCTTGTTGGTACTGGACACCTTTCGCAAGGTTTATAGGCATTCAAGACCACATCACCTATTTTAATTTGATGAGGATTACTTTTGTCTACACCAATCCATTGATCTTCTTCAAATACCTCATCAGCTTCAATAATAAGGTTCATTCTCATTCTTCTAACCACTTCATCAGAAGAAAGATGATATAATTTAGCTACCCAATCGATAGTATTTGTAGATATTAAAGATGCTCCTACATTTCCACTCGTATGATCAGGAAATCCTGTAGCATCATTCTCTCTTACTTCTACATTTTCTTCGAAATAATCAGAAAGATACTCTTCTAGCAACTTTCTATCCTCTAATGAAAAGAAATCAGTTTTCGCTTGATCTCTTAATTCTACACTTAATTGATCTAAATCAAACTTAGCTCTCAGCTGATGAACTTTAGGGTATTTTTTCCCATTGACTGTTCGTCCATCACTAGTTCTAAATATCCCCCACCTTCTATCATTTACTAACGTTTTTCCTTCAGTAATTTGAACCTCATTTACGGTAATAGGGTCTAATGACTTAATGGGGTAAATATTGATTTTTTCTAATTTCATTGTATTGGATAATATATATATAATTTTAACAAAAGTAATGAATCTTTTCTTATCGTAATACGTATAAATCTATAAATAAACACATAAAACAATAAACCATGAAGCATTTAATTCTTAAGAAGGAAATCCACCTTGGTTTTTCATTAATAGTTCCGGAAGTCTCTAAGATGCCTATTTCATTAAATGATTTGTTATCTTATATGAACTTTCCAATCAATGAGTTATCTCATGAAGTGATTAAAAATGTAATTCTTCGAAAACAAACTGATGATACTTTTGATAACACTATTTTTGAGAAAAAAATGTCAATTGACGACATTTTAAAAGCAGCAAATTATACGTTTAAATACACTTTAAATGATATTGAATTTGCTGATCATCATCTCCAAGAAGTAAGCGCTGCTTGGAATGAATTTCTTGAGACTATAACCCAAGAGTTGATGCTGCTAAGATATAGCTTATTAGAAGCCATATCTAAACAAAATCAGCTTTTATATCAATAAAAACTATATTAAATTAAAAAAGAGAGGTCAACGCCTCTCTTTTTTTTAATGCCATGCTCCTATAATTGCTCCTTGTATAGTTAAGAAGGTTACTTGATAACCTGCATCTATTAACCATAGTTTCAAAGACCTTCTTTGATATAAATAATTAATACCCATGGAAGATCCGATAAATATTAATCCTACCATTAATCCGTGAAAAGCTCCTGATGAGGCATTTAAAGAGTGGCCGGTATGTGCATTAAACATAGCTAAACCTAAAGAAGTGATAAACATTAAAACAAAGCTACTTCCAAATATTAAAGCCATGTTAGCCTTTTGTAAATACTCATCGGTAAACCCAAGTTCTTTTTGCCATGTTTTACCAAAAATAGCTGAGTACCATATTGCTCCAAGTATAAAAGCTGCCACTGCAGCTACTAGAACTGCCAGATAGTTTATATTTCCGAATTCCATAAAATGAATAGAGGTTAGTTTTTTAATATTAGATCAATATACTAAAAAATATTACTATCTCTTTCATCTTTCAAAGTCTGTATATCTTCGGATAATTGTTTCATATCCAATTTCAAAGTACCGTTGTATATCCCTCTTATTCTTTGAGTTGCATCCACTAATATCACATGTTCTGTGTGTAAAAACTCTGTAGAATCTTTAGTAAAACCTATATCTTCTTCTGCAAAATAAGATTTTCTTGCTAGATCATAAATTTCAGACTTTTTACCTGTTAGGAAATGCCAATTGTCAGATTTAATATTGTTTTTCAAAGTATATTCTTTTAATACCTCCACATTATCAATCCATGGAGTTACTGAAAATGATAATATTTCTACCTGTGGATCACCACTAAAACCAGCATCAATAATTTTCATATTCTCTGTCATGATAGGGCAAATACTTCCACAACTAGTAAAAATAAAATTTGCTACATGAATTTTCCCCTTTATATCTGCTTCAGTAACCTTATGATTATTTTGGTCTGACATGGAAAAACTCCCTATTTGATGGGTAACGATCTCACTCACTTCTTTTTCCTGATCTATAAAAATGGGGGTAAAATCTGGTGTATTATAGAAGGGTAGCTCAATATTCTTTTGCTGTTGACAAGAAGTGATCAAAGCAATGATAAAAATAACCTTAAATAGTCTCATCATATACGTTTACACAATTTTTTGTTCCTAATAATCCGTATCTGCGTCCATTTTTTTTGATATAATTGGCCTTTATTTTTCCGTTATCATACCAAACTTTTTGAGCACCTTCTTCAAAACCATTTTTATAATTTTGATCTCTAATTAAAGTGCCATTTTGAGTCCATGCTTTACTGTTCCCTTCATAAACGTCATTTTTTAAATGATAAATAAATTGGGTATCACCGTTCATGAAATAACCGATATGTTCTCCTTCCTTTTTCCCCATCTTGAAGTACCGTTTTTCTTTTAGAACTCCTGTAGGGTAGTATTTCCTCCATTCCCCATTTTTTAATCCTTTAGAATAGCTTCTCACCTTTAGCGTATCTAATGAGTTGGGGTATAACCAATACAAAGACCCATTAAATTCATCACCATCAACATATACTATGCCTTGATTTTGCTTAAAAGCAATATCCTCAGCATTAAATATTATCTGACTGTAATCTTGCTTGTTATCATTCACTTCTTGCTGGGGAGAGCAAGAAGTGAATAAAGATATCATCAGCAACGTACTACTCAGTACTTGTACCTGGCGTACCATAGTATCCATTTCCATTTATGTAAGGATCTTCTGAAGTGATATGATAGTGATAAATTCCGTCAGGATAATCCGACGTAACATGTGAGTGTCCATGATAATCATCCAAATCATTATTACTCACAGCTGATCCATTTTCCATTGGTCCGTAAACAGGGAAACCATCTAGTAAGAATCCTAATAAACCATCTCTACCTACTGTATCTTGTGATGTAAGATAAGTCGGTTCTAAATGGTAATGGTAAACTCCAACATTTTGAGGATGACCATTGTATTGATCAAAAGAGAAGATTTCATCTGTTAAAGCCTGATTATTCGGTCCTGCATATTGATTATAAAAAGCTACGCCATTTAACGCAATACCCATTGTTCCTAATTGAGTTTCTTGATGATTACTTGCTTCTTCAGGGTTCAAAGGCATTCTAACTGTTCGATCAACAGAAGCAATCACATTAGGGTTTTTTCTAAAATCCTGACTATTGTAAGCTTCATACCTTTCAGATGCCCATGAAGTATTTTCATAATATGGACTATTGTGATCTGGAATTCCTTCCATTTCAATCACTATCATATCACCATCAATATACATATCTGTAGCTCCATATATTTTTTTATAAACATCAGGAATAACAGTTGTTGCACTACCGTCTCCATCTCCTGAGGTCGTATCATCATCATCATTATCATCAGTAGATGGCAGTGTTGTTGGATCCATATTATCTTCATTTTCAGAAGAGCCACAGCTAGTTAAAATACTTATAGATAAAAGTAAATAGAATAAATTTTTAATAAATTTCATAGTAAAAGTTAAATAAGAATTAGAGTTATAAAAATGTGAAAAGTAGTCTTATTGCATTCTTCACTCATACAGTAAAGAGATTATAAAATAGATTGTACTCAAAAAATAAAAATTATTTTAAAAATTAATATCAAAATCTTCAAAGTTTAAAAGGTATTCTGATATTTCTTCAACAGTTTTTTTGGCTGTTTTACCAACTCCATAAATTGTTGCTGAGGCATATCCTGTCCAATCACCATAACCAACAGCCCAAAGACCATCGTAACCAATTATTTTGGTGCCTTCTGTTTCAATTTTATGGTCTTGAACAATATTTAAGGATTTAAAAAAAGAAAAATTTGGTTTAAATCCAGTACACCAAATAACAGCATCAAAATTTTCTTTTTCGTTGTTTTCCCAAACTATACCTTGTTCGTAAAATGTGAAATTAGAGGGCTTAGCATTTAAAAAACCATTCTTTTTAGCCTCTATCACATCATCTAACATGACAATATCTCCAAGTAATTTCTTTTGTTCTATTTTCTCATTTTCAGAGGTATTATTTGCCTGATCAAATAAATAACGACCATCAACATCATTAGGTAAAAACTTTGGAGGTCTTCTTGTGGCCCATTGTACCTTTTTTGTTTTAGACAATTCTGCAACTATTTGAGCAGCACTGTTTCCTCCTCCAACTATTAATATTTTCTCCCCTTCTATTTGACTGGGATTTTTATAGAAATAAGAATGAAAAATCTGACCTTTAAAATCTCTTATCCCATCATATTGAGGCATATAAGGCGTACTCGTTGCCCCTGTACAAGCAACGACTACTTTGGCATTAATCACTCCTCTTCCTGTGAAAACATGATAACCTTTAGAATAGTTCTCTACTTTTTGTACAGTAATACCTCTTTCAATAGGCATATCATATCTTTTCTCATACGCCTCTAAATAATCGACGAATTCGTCTTTACTAGGGTATTGAATATTTTTAGGAGGCGGAATCATCCAACCGGAAAGAGAAGAATAAATACCAGGAGAAAATAATAGCAAAGAGTCCCAACCTCTATTCCAAGAACCTCCAGCTTTGTCATTTTCATCGATAATCAAATAATCGATTCCTAAAAGCTGAAGATAATATGCAACAGATAGTCCAGATTGTCCTCCTCCTATTATTATCACATCAAAACTCCTATTCATTTCTTTCACAATTGCACTATAAAATTCAAAATATAAAGGTTTCCCTTTTATATAACTGCATAACTATCATAGTTATCGGACGAATAAGCAATCTTTTTACCTTTATCAAAATAAAAATCTAAACGTCCAACTTTAATCCCTGCATAGCCGACTTGTGTAATCAAAACACCCTTTCCTTCCGCATTCTTTTTCACCTTAGGTTCATCTAAAAAAGTATGAGAATGTCCACCGATAATCACATCTATGTCTTTTGTTTTTTCAGCAAGCATTAAATCAGATTCGTCACCTTCTCTATAAGCTTTATACCCTAAGTGAGAGAGGCAGATAACTAAGTCGCACTTTTCTTCCTGTTTTAATTGACGACTATATTGTTGAGCCATTTCAATTCCGCTCACCCATTCAGTCTCTTGATAACAAGATTTTGAAACTAACCCTTCCAATTTTATACCAATACCAAAAACACCTACCTTAACATCTCCTTTGTTAAAGATTTTATATGGCTTTGTTTTACCATCTAAGGAAGTGTTTTTGAAATTATAATTTGTAATCAGAAAATCAAAATTAGCATGTGGTAATACTTTAGAAAAGCCATCTACTTTATTGTCAAAATCATGATTACCAAGGGTTGCCGCATCATATTTCAAAGTACTCATAGACTTGAACTCTATTTCTCCCTTAAAGAAATTGAAGTAGGGAGTGCCTTGAAAAATATCTCCAGCATCTAAGAGTAAAACATTTTTTTCAGTTTTTCTTATTTCGTCTACAAAAGCCATTCTTCTAGAGATCCCCGCCATGTTTGGGTACTTTTTATGGTTTGAAGGAAATGGGTCGATTTGACTGTGGGTATCGTTTGTATGTAAAATTGTGATCTTCGTGGGAGTGGTGGGAAGTGAAAGTACTTCCAAAGGTAATAACAAGCCTAAACTACCCAAAGCTGTTGATTTCGATAATGTTTTTACAAATTGTCTTCTACTTTGCATAAATTTATTTTGTTTGATACAACCTCTTATTATGAGCTACATTAATGACTTTTTTATCTAAACAATATTGGATTATTGCTTCTCTCATTAATAAACCCGTTTTCTCCATTTTCAGACCTTTTTGAAAGAAAAACATTTGATCTCCGCCGTGATACAAATAATCCGAAGTTAAAACTGTATACACTTTGTTTGGATCAAACTTTTTACCATTGATCATTGGCTGAATAGGTTTTTTATTCTTTATTCCCATTGTTAACCCACTGGTAGGTTCTTCAAATTTGGCTAAATAATCAAACATCTCTTTCATGGCCTCACCTTTCATAGATACGACCACCAACATGTTATCAAAAGGCATCAATTTAAATGCATTTCTTTGAGTGATATCCCCAGCATATATTGAGGCTCTAAGACCGCCATTATTCATTAACACTATATCTGCATCAAAACCATTTTTCTTAGCTTGATCTAATGATAAATCACATAAGAAGTTTCCTAATAAATTAATTGGTTTACTTATCACTAAATCTTCTGATACTGAGGCGATCACTTTATTCATTTCAGCATCTAATTGCTTCTTATAAGGTTGAATAAGTTGATCCATTTCCTTATTACTCTTCACTTTTTCATTGATTAATGTAGGGGAATAAGAAATATTCTGGAGAGGTAGTCTTTCTTGTTTACATGAATTGAAAAATAAGCAAACAAAAAATAGACAAATCGTATATATAAATTTCATTTTTGATTGATTGTATTAGCATTAACACAAGAAAGTTAATCAAAATTAAATCAGAATGTGATATTTCTTTTGATTTTTTAATTCAAGATGAATTTTGATAGTATTTTATCAAGATAAAAGTTAAATTGCACAACTTTGGTACGATAACATTCGTTAACAAAAACGGACTGAGTTAATTTTTAATTTATAACTTCAATAACTAACATGAATAAACTATACAAAAGGTTTATTGCTGCTCTAACTATTAGTATTTTTTGTGCTTTTTCAAGTACAATACTTTATGGACAAAACTTTGAGCAACTGACTAATTTCTCATCTCCTAATGCTGGGGTATTTGGGAACAAGATTTCTTATTCGCCTGATGGAAAGACAATCATTACACATGGTGATAATGGTGAAATAAATTTCTATGAGTACAAAGACAATGCTCTTGTACATCAAAAAAATGTAGAAATTAAGCACACTAAAAGAACGATCAATGTGGATGGCAATGATTATGTCTTTTACCCTTCTACAGTTAGTGGTTATGTGGATATCAATAATAATGACTCTAACAACACTAACTTTGTAAAAACAGCTAGTAATGTCGACGAGATATGGGTAGCAGAAAATGGAAGTGGACAATTTTTCGTTTACATCAAAGTAAATCAAATTGATGGGAGTTATGCTACTGTTTCATCTCAAAATGATATCATAACGGTAAATCAGAAGCTATTAGATTCTAGCACTATATTAGGATACCCCTATGACACAAACCATTCTTTTACCCCTAGTGCGGTAGAAGATGATATCAGTTTATTCGGACAACACATCACTTTTGAAAATGATTTTACAATTTATGTAGGAGACCCTCAATATGACGCACATACAGGTCGTATAGTTAAATATGTAATTGACAATGGAGTTTGGACAGAAAAAGAAACCGAATCGATTACTCCTTCAAATTTGAATTATTTTGTCAACTTTGGTAAGTTTTTAGAATTCTCTTTTTTTAATAACCAAACAAATAAGGCATTACAAGTTTTTGGCGATAACTATATTTACTCTACAAAAGATTACACAGATACAAATATTAGATATAGTTCTAAAGAGTCGTTTATTAGTACCACTGAAACAACTTATCCATATTTCTTCAATCAAAACCTTAATTCTACCTCTTCTTTAAATGTAATTAATTCAGAAGGCAAGCAAAATTTATATTTAATCACTTTTGAAGCTGGAGATGATATTTTTGAGAATAAACTGATTACAGCCGAAAATTATGATAAGATTTTTGATGTAGAAATTTATGAAGATTTTGATGAATTTTACATTTACGTTACTGGTCTAAAAAATGGTGTTGAGGTTGTCGAAACATATTTATCTTTAGATCATCAAACATTCTCGCTTGTTACAGGCGGTACTCTTCAATTAAACACCCTTGGCAATACTGGTAATAATCAATTACAAATTGCCAAAATCGGTAATGAAAAATACAGTATCTTTTCTAGAGCTGACCAAAGTGTTTCCTTCTTTAGTTTAGGCGACAATTATGAATTTACTCTTGATGGTAAAACAGAGATTAATCATACTGGTGATTGGACTACTTTGGGAAGTGGTGTATACTCTCAAGGTCTGACTTATCTCTTCTCTAACCCAACTACTAAAACTATTGAACAATTTAGAGCTCCATATACAACAATAAAGAATGGAGAGTGGGATACCCCAAGCGTTTGGAAGAATGGCATGCCTCCCCTTTTTGAAGACGAAAATGCTGAAGTACTAATTTCCCACCTTGTTGAATTAGGTTATAATGTAAACTTAGATCTATTAACAATAGATGCAAATGGACAATTAAATCTAGTTGAACCTATTGAAGGCAGCGGAGGTATTACATCAAACTTAATAGACAATTTAGGTCTTATTTTCCTTTATGATAATACCACAATTATTTCAAAAAGTATTCTCAACAAACAAAATTTAACAATAACCGGTACGAATACAACATTGATTTGTCCCTCAATTATTAATACTGGATATTTAAATATTAATAGTTCTTCTACTTATTTAGAGATTGGAGGGAATAATAAAGGATTTATCAATTCATTTGATGATATAATTATCAGCCATACTTTTAATAGTGAAGGAAATATTAATTTTCCAGATGAGACCAAAGGTTTTAAAATCTATCCTGATGAAAATTTAAACTTCTCTGTTTCTGGTCCTATTTCATCTTTTGTAGAAGTAGAAGATGTTAACGAAAGTTCTGCTATAGTTTACTTTATAGGTAATCTCCAAATTAATAATGAACTAAAAGTGTATGGTAATGTCCTAGATGCTTCTAATGCAAGTTTAATTATGGGTAATGGGGCACCTGATGCAAAATCTTATATTAATTTAGGTAATATCAGTCAATTAAGTTTTGATAATTTATTAACTAAGTCAAATACTACAATTACAGACTTAGATTATAACGAGGCAGTGATCAATATTACTAATGAATTAACACTTTACGAAAAATTAACTCTTGAAGCCATTAATTTAAAACTTGCTTACCAAGGTTCTGAAGATATTATCAGAGGTTCCCAACCTATTTCTATTGTAGCAGGATACGATTCACATATTCAAGTAGATCTAAAAACTGAAGTAGCTGCACCATTTAGTATTAATTATCCAATAGAAGGACAAATTATGGAAGATGGCCCAGGTCCTTTTGTGGATGCCTCATTTAAATTAAATGTCCATGAAATCAACTACTCCTCTGGAGGAGAAACTGGTATCGTGTTATATTTAAATAATTATGATGCTTACAGTGAACCTATCAAAGACATTGAAGGATCAGATTATGGAAGAATTCCTGGTAAAAGTTGGTTTGTTGAAGGAACTGAAAATGTAAAAGATTTCGGTGCTTCAATCAGTACAAAAATCACAGATAAAGCCGGTTTTAATTTTTCTAATGGTAATGAATTAAAAATACATTCAAAAGCTATAATTGGTGGAGTAGATTTTTTAGTAGATGCTTCAGGAACACTAGACAATGTAACATTTAATGCTTTAGAGCCTGTTCTTGCCGAAGCTTATGATTTAGAAGTCATCACTTCAAATTACGGTAAAGTATTTACCTCTACAGAAGACGGGTATTTGGGACAAAATATTTGGGATATTACAGGTCATCCTTCTAATTTAAAAGACATTATTTTTGTTAAACATGATGTTTCACACGATGACTTTAGTAATAATATTTTCAATGAAATGACTATTGAAACTGCTGCTAACTTTATTACTTCATCAAATCTAGAATCTTACCCTGCTTCGCCACCCGTATTTGAATTAAATAGTTTAACTACTAATTCAACGAGTACCTTTGTTACTGACTATGTAAATCTAATTATCAATAATCATTTACATCTTGATAACAATTTGTCAGGTGATTACACTCAATCTTTGGCTGTAGGTCAGCCTGAACCTGTTCTAACATTTAAAGGAGATCACATTACAACAAATGATAAAGTCAATGCTTCAATTGATTATTCTAGTTTTAATATTGCTAAAGGCGATATACCTCGTAATGTCATCATCAGTCCTTCTGTAAAAGTTACAAATGGTAGTTTTAAAGTAGAACATCCTTCAGACACAGTCACTTTTACGAACACTTTCTCTCTTTCTAATGGAAGTACAATACAACAAGGTGGTAATTTAATCTTTGACAACACATCTGATGGTCTTCGAAGAGATTATACATTGGCTTTTGGTGGAGAATTTCCATATGATTTAACTAGTTTAAAAATTAAAGAGACAGGAAATTTCACTTTTGCTTCATCAGCAACAATAAAAGATAGCCTATTTGCAAAAAACACCACAGGTATCTACTTAGGAGAATTTGTTACTCTAGAAGTTCTAGGTGAACAATTAGACGGTGCTGTAAAAGCTGATGCGAGACCTTTCGAACTTGAAGTAGGAGAATTTTTAGGGATTAGCCCAATGATGTTCCCTTCTCAATTGAATATCAAAAACAACCCTACTCAGAAAAGACCATATTTAATTGGTGCTGACATCGGACTTATTTCATCTATTGGTGATACACTATATGTAATTAATGGTAATGACTTAGGAAATAACAGTGGCGCAATTAAACACATTGTTAAAGACCATAATGCTAGTGCTAAACTTGTAGTTGACATAGATAATTATATTACTGAAAGAAATATAATTAACGATGACACAGAGTATGTAGAAATATCTTTAAGTGTGACTGATCCAATCACTGGTAATCTCAGAAATTTAGATAAAGAGGAAATACCTGTTGTTAAATACCTAGGAGCCGAAATTACCAATTTTGAAATAGAAGAAAGGACAATAACAGATCCACAAACCGAGGCAAGTCTTCATTTTACTTTGGTTAAAATCCCTACGACAGAATTCTCAGATGTCATCTCAGGCACACCAGGAAGATTTACTATTGAAACCTATATTAAACATGAAGTGTATACTTCTCTTATTACACCAACTGTTACAACAGTGTATGATTACTTACCAACAGGGTTCATAGTTTCAGAAGATCTTACTCCTCTAACCAATTTCTTATCTTCACTTGAGTTTAGAACAGGAGATTTTACATCCAATTTTGGAGTAACTTGGTCTCCTGAAGATTTATCTTCTTGGTCAGGTGATATGGCTGATTTCGAAGGAATGGAGAATATTATAGATCTTAATGAATATGGTGAATTAGAAGCTATTCATATTGAAGATAAAAACATCGATGCTTGGGACCTAATGACATTAAATGGCAACTTGGAATTCCTTGATCGAGGAGAAGGAGAAGGTGAGGGAGAATTTCCTATTGGTCCACTTGAGTTAGAACAAGGTGGTGAGTTACTACCTGGAGAGTATCAAGACGTGACAATCAATGCTGATAATAATTATCTGTATTTTGATCAGTTTTACGATTTTATCCCTGGTATATCTCCTTTAATCAATTATAATCCAGCCACACCGTTTGATGTAATTGAAAAAAGCTATGTCATCACTAGTCTTGTTACTTACAACTTAAATGATAATGGTTATTATGCTAGTAATTATGCCTGGTTAAAGAAACAAGAAGATGGCACTTTTAAGGATATTTCTAACTATAATTCTACCCTTGCAATTGATTCATTAATACATGCAGGTGATTACACTATTAAATTAACAGAAGCAGAATCGGATTTCCGTTTTACTGTAGATATCGAATTTAATTTAGATATAACTCCTGGTGATGCAGATAAGGAAATTTTAAAACTTATTCTTGATAATGCTGGAGTAGTTTACGATGATACTAAACCAATGAGAGAATGGAAAGATGATATTCTTTTTAACGACTTTGGATATGTGGTTAGTTTAAACTTAGATGATTTAGAATTAACTTCAATTCCTTCTGAAGTACAAGACCTGATCTACTTAGAAGATCTATCATTGGCAAATAATAATATTGAAGATATTCCAAGCTTCATGTATGAAATTTCATTATCAAAACTAAATATTGATAACAACAAATTATACTTTGATGATTTTGACGATCTATCTAGTTTAGAAGGAACTTCGATTACAAATACAACTCAAAAATTTGATACTGAGAAAAAGACTATTAATGTAAAGCATGGTAAAAGCATCACACTTTCGCCAAATACATCTTATGAAGTATTGAGTTATAGATGGGAAAAAGATGATAACGATTTAATGTCTAATAGTAACACATTTACTATTGCTGACATGAGATTACACCATGATGGTATTTATAAGCTTTACCATTCATCATCTGTATATCCTGGGTTTGAATTCTTAGTTTATGAAGGAACAGTAAATCACCTTCTAGGAGATAATGATATTACTAAATTACAAGCTATTCTAGATAATAATAATATTGAATATGTAGTTGCAGATGGATTCAGAAACTGGCTATCAAATGATACCGATATTGATTCTTCAGGACATGTAGTACATTTAGATCTATCTAGTTTAGGTTTGACAGAAACTCCTTCAGGTTTATCTGATTTAACTAATTTAATTTCTATTGATCTTAAGGATAACATCTTATTCTATGATGACTTAGAAAGCCTTGGTACTTTACTTAATATCGTTGATTTTATCCCTCAGAATTATAATGAAACTGTAGAAATAGTAGAAGTTACTCAATATTCTAATTACACTTATGATCAGATCAATATAGAATATAATGGTCAGTTAGATTACAATTGGTACTATAATGGTGAGTTTTACGCTAGAGATTTTGAGCTAAGTGTTGAAAACTTTAATTTAAATAAAGAAGGTAAATACACTCTAATGGTCAATGAAACAGATCCTAAATGGGCTGGTTTAGAATATCAAGTTGCTACTATTAATTTGATCTACAAATCGTTGATCTCAGAGCAGGATTCAATCGCTCTACATCAATTATTTACAGAAATGAATGTAGACTTTGATGACACACAGAGAATTATTGAATGGCCTAATTTTAGTTTTGATCCAGAAACAGGTAGTATTATTGGATTAGACTTGAATGATTTAGAAGGTGTTTCTACACTATCTAGCTTAATTAATCATTTTGATGAATTAGAATCATTAAAATTATACGGAAGTAACATTTCTAGTCTTCCAAGTGAATTATGGAGCCTTCCTAATCTTAATTATCTTGACTTATCAAATAATGATTTAGATGATGAAGATATTACGAATCTAGGTAACTTAATTAACCTAAGAACACTGTGGTTAAGCGAGAATAATTTCAACACCCTACCTGATCTTGGAAATCTTTCTCAACTTTTATATTTGATTGCCAACGATAATGACATTAGTAACTTAGACTTCGGCTTGTCTAGTTTAGTGAACCTAAATTTCATTTCATTTGCAGGTAATCAGCTAGAAGATCTTAATATTGATTTCTCATCTTTCAATAATTTGACTAAAATTGATTTCTCTAGAAATAAGATTTCAGAGTGGACGAGTGCTTTACCATCATCTTTAGAAGAACTTATACTATACAGTAACCTTTTAGAGACTATTGAAGGGATACCTACCAATGTACAATTAGATATTGCAGACAACTACTTATTCTTTGATGATTTCGAAGGGTATGACAAGTCTACAATTACTAAATACATACCACAGAACTACCCTATTTATTATGAAAATGTAGCTCTTATAGAAGGAGGTGCTTATTCTGTACGTATTCCTATCGAAATAAAACCAGAATACGTATTTACATGGTATAAAGATGGTATCATTCAAGGAACGTTTAAAAACAACAGTATCACTCTAGAAAATATGTCAGCTTTTGATGTGGGTATTTACTCATGTTTTATCTCACATACTTATTGGTCTGATCTTAATATTAAAATTGCAGAAATTGGCGTAGGTTTCGATTGCTCAGACAATCTAACGGTTGATGTAGAGCCAACAACAGCTACTGATTTTTGTTTCAATGAAGAAGTATTAGCTACGATCAAAACTACTGTAAACGAAGAAGACGTTACGTATGCTTGGTACAATGGAGAAATTCCAATGCAACTGCAAAACTCAGCTTCTTTAACTATACATGAAGTTGGAGCTTATTCTGTAAGAGTGAGAAATGCTAATGGTTGTATTGCATTGTCAGATACGATACATGTCACAAAATCTGATGTAATTTCAACACCTGAAATTATTGCAAATGGTGATTCATTATTTGTTTCTAATGTATATGATTCTTACACCTATGCATGGTATTTAGATGGTGAACTGATTAGTAGTGGCTTTAGTTCAATTTTCTATTCTACATTTGGTAATTATTCTGTAGAAGCAATTTCTGAAAATGGCTGTTCTACTTTATCGTTTGATTATACGGTTGGAGAAGATGATGTTACTAGCGTTGAGAACGATTTAGTTCAACTGAACCTTTATCCTCAACCTGCTAATGAATATATTTTCATTGATAATTTATCTCAACCTATTGAAGAATTAAGGGCTTATGATATTTCAGGTCAACTTCATTCTTTACAATATAATTTAGAACAGAATAAAACGAGAATCAATACATCTGATTTAAGTAATGGTTTATACATCATTAATATTAAAACAACTGATGGTCAATTGTATCATCAAAAGATTATGATCTCAAATTAATATTCCATTCCGCTTATATCAAAACAAAAAATTGGTGTAAGGGATTGAGACTTTAATGTAAAATAAAAAACCTCCAAGTATTCGCTTGGAGGTTTTCTTTTATATAAAATATTTTTTATTCTTATCTAGCAAAAGAAGCTGCTTGTGGCTTCATACTTTGTGAAGTTTTATCAATAGTAATATTTACCTCTTCTGTATGATTTACTCTATTCATCATAAGAAATAATCCAATTAGGAATAATAAGGCAAATATTTTTATTAATGTCTTCATAAATTGTTATTGTTTGTATTCAATACATTTATGTACGAGACTTAGACACAAAATATTTCATTTTTTAACATCTTATTTGATTATTGAAATAGTTTTCATCAAATAATACAATTAACAGTTTTTCTTAAATTCATATTTCTTATAATTGATAGAGTTATAAATAAAATCACGGTGCATATAAGGGGTTAAAAGAATTTATTGGTATCTTGATTATTCACCTTAGAGTAAATTAATATTATTCCATTTGTACATTAAAAATGAAACCATTCATTTCTATTATTCAGTGTCTCACATTTATACTTTGCTTATTATCACAAAACGTTTTTAGTCAAGGTGATAAAGCTTTTGATAAAGTGAATTTCCCCAATCAAAAACACGAATTAAAAGTCGCTTTAAGACATCTCAATATTGCAGATAATTTCAGAGAAAATTACCATCAATTTGATAGTGCTTTACTCTATTATTATAAGGTTGATAAGTTTAATCATCAAAATGCTTTATTACAGTATAAAATTGGGCTTACCTTTTACTTACAAGATGAATTAGACAGTGCCGATATTCGTTTGTGTAATTCTTTGGCTATTGATAAAGACAATTTAAAAACTCTCTTCCTCGCTGGAAAGGTTGCTCACCTTCAATCAAAATGGGATAAAGCATTAGAATTATATACAAAATATAATCAATTGTATGATGGTGTGACTTCACCATCTAAAACAAAAGTCACTGATTTAATCTCTCAGGTGAATGCAGGAAAAAAAGCAACTATCAATCAGTTTCACATTGAAAACATAAAAGAAATCAATTCTGCAGCGAATGATTTCCAAGCACACTTACATCCTAATTCACCTCAGATTTTTTTCAGTTCTGATAGAAAATCTGAAAACAGTGTCTCTCCTGATATTAATGGAGATTACTATACCAACATTTATAATTTCAATATTGATTCAAATCATGTTGAGATCATTAGAGATCATATTATTAACCCTGAAGGAAATAGTAGTGTGACAAGTATATCCAAATCTGGAAAAACTATGGTGATGTATCAGGGAGCATTACAAGGAGTGGTTTCTTATAGTCGATTTGAAGAGATCAATCATCAAAAAATACCAAAAGGGAAAACAAAATTACCTAATCAAATTAATAGTTTTTTCTATCAACAAGGTAGTGGTACTTTTACTCCAGATGGAAAGGAATTTTATTTTTCAGGCAAACGAAAAAAAGAGGACTTTAGCACTATCTATGTTGCAAAGAGAAGCGGTAAAAAATGGACGAAAGCATCACCTATATTCCCTAATGATCAATCCAATCATTTAAACCCCTATTTTTCTACTAATGGTGATACATTATTTTATGCTTCAAATTCTAAAGCAAGTATGGGAGGATATGATATTTTTTATAGTATAAAAAATGGAAGTAAATGGTCTGAAAAGGTAAATTTAGGAACAGTAGTCAACTCTCCATTCGATGAGATTTCTTATTCTTCTAACACTAATGGTGATGTACTGTTTGTGGCATCTAATCGACCTGGAGGTGTAGGAAATTATGACCTCTATAAAATAAGTAAAGAATTAATTACTGCTCAATTAGAAGACCCTGTATTAGATGAAATTATTGCTACTAACGTAAAAAAAGTAGCTTTAACCATCATAGATACAGAAACGAAATTACCCATACCAGGAACACGATTGCAACTATACAATAATGAAGAAAATATTTTATTAAGAAATACAATCTCTGATCAGAATGGAGATATTGTCTTAGTTGATTTGCCTTCTAATGTTGAACTTGGTGGCAATATTTTGAAAAAGGGTTATGAGTTTTACTCTAGAAATTTCACTATTAAAAATGACACCTCTTCTATTGTTATTAAACTTAACCCTATAGCAGTAGACCAAAAAGTAACACTTCAAAATGTCTTTTTCGACCACAATTCAAGTGTAATAAAAGATAATTCCATGTCAGAATTAAATGCCTTACTTAATTTTCTTTTAATTAATGACAAAGTAAATATTCTTATTGAGGGGCATACTGATAATGTAGGGGATGAAGATTACAATATCAATTTATCGAATACGAGAGCTAATGCCATATTACGCTATTTAAATCAAAGCGGAATTCCTGAATATAGACTACAATCAAAAGGTTATGGTTCTTCTCTACCTGTGGCTGATAACACCTCTGAGAAAGGTAAAGCCCTAAACAGAAGGACTGAATTCAAAATCATCAAGACCAATTAAATAACAGCATTCGTAGATTTAAGTTTCGAAACTCTATTTGACTAAAGTTGATGAAAAAATCTATATAACATTTCATAGCCAAATAGATTCAAGGCAAAATTCTTGATCATTTTATTGTATCTTCGCACTGCTAATTATTAGAATTAGCAATTTTACCAATCAAATATCAAAAGAAAGAAATTATGATCGTAGTTACAGGTGCAGCTGGTTTTATAGGAAGTTGCATGATTTCTAGATTAAATGAGGATAATTTTAATCAAATTATAGCTGTTGATGACTTCTCTTTTCCTGAAAAAAACAAAAATTTAGAAGGGAAAACCATTCTTGAGAAAGTAGAAAGGGAGGAATTTTTTGATTGGTTAGATAAAAATCATTTAGAAGTAGAATTCATTTTCCATCTAGGTGCAAGAACAAGTACTGCAGAATTTAATAGAGAAATCTTAGCTCATTTAAATACTGAGTATACGAAGAAAATGTGGAATGCAACAATTCAATATGCTATTCCTTTAGTTTATGCCTCTTCTGCAGCAACATATGGTTTAGGTGAACTTGGTTATGAAGATTCTGAAACTATCATACCTAATCTTAAGCCTTTAAATCCATATGGCGAATCAAAAAATGAGTTTGACAAATGGGCCTTATCTCAAGATAAAAAGCCAATGTTTTGGGCTGGATTAAAATTCTTTAATGTTTATGGTCCTAATGAATACCATAAAGAAAGAATGGCATCGGTTATATTTCATGCTTTCAATCAAATTAGCAAAACTGATGCGATGAAGTTATTCCAATCGCATAACCCTGATTATAAAGACGGAGAACAACAACGTGATTTCGTATACGTAAAAGATGTGGTAGAAATGATGATGTTCTTAATGCATCACCGTCAATCTAAAGATTCAGGTATTTACAATGTTGGCACTGGAGAGGCAAGAACATTTCTTGATTTAACAAAAGCGACATTTAAGGCGATGGGTAAAGATGAGGATATTTCATATATTCCAACTCCAGAAGATATTAGAGATAAATACCAATACTTCACTGAAGCTACAATGCAAAAAATGAGAAGTATCGGTTATGATAAACCTTTTACTTCTTTAGAGGAAGGTGTAGAAGATTACGTGAAAAATTATTTGATGAGTTCTACTAGATATTAATCATCAATAAAACATATTGGAAAGAGGTAAATAACACTATTTACCTCTTTTTTTTAATTCTAAAATGTGAATTTTTAGTGGATTTATGGTATAAGGTATAGATAAATCAACCTTCTTATCTGACAGAATATTTATTCCCACATGGAAATTTTCAACAACACTCTTATATTTTTCAAAATTGATTAACTGTGTTGTATCATCATTATTATTGATGATAATAGCGATGGTCTGCAAATCACTTATTCTAAAATATACATAGACCTCATCAATAGGTATAAAATGTACTAATTTCCCCTTGGCAATTGCATCTGAAGATTTCCTCCATTGTAATAACCTTGATAAATAATCCCATATTTTATTCTGTTTTTTTGTCCTCCCCTTTTTCTCAAATAAGTTCTTCTTATCTTTTTTCCAACCTCCCATTACATCTTCCCTGAGAGAACTATGATCATTCTCAAGTCCTTCATATAAAAACTCCGTTCCATAATAAAGTTGGGGTATCCCTCTTGTGGTCAAAAGAAACCCAAGTGCCAACTTTAATCTTTTTATGGATTTTATTTTTGAAAAAACTCTGGTTATATCATGATTATCCAAACAAGTCATCAAAAGGTATGGATTCGTATGTAAAAAGTCCTGAGATAACTGATTATACAATTGATGCATTTCACTTTCCCAAAAATTCGATCGATCTGATGAACGAAATGATTTCACTGCTGTAAATGCTAACGGTAGATCTGTAACTGCTGATACATTGTAAGTGTTATAATGCCCATACTTAGCAGCAAAAGGAGTCTCCCCTACCAAAATCTCAGCAACAATATATAGTGCCGGAAATTCTAATTTTATAGCCTTTACCCAGTCATTATTAAAAGAAGGAAATACATAACCGAAAGTATCAATTCTAAGACCATCTAATTGAGCATATTCTATCCACCATAAAGTATTTTGAATTAAATAGGTTGCCAATAATGGATGATCTTGATTTAAATCGGGCATTTGATCTGTAAACCATCCTTCTTGGGTCGCTCTAAGATCTTCATCAGATACATAAGGGTCAAAAGCAGTATTGACATGGTAGTTCGTTCCATGATAAGACATTTTATCTCCTTCTATATAAGTTTGATTATTTAACCAAGAAGTATCGGGAAGATCTTTGAGCCAATTATGTTCAATTCCAATATGATTTAGAACGACATCTTTTATCAATTTCATTCCCTTTTTATGTATTTTATCTGATAACTTTTTATATAAGTGGTTATCTCCTAAACGTTCATCTACAGAATAAAAATCAGTAATACCATATCCATGGTAGGAAAAAGATTGTGCATTATTTTCTTCTATTGGAGTAAGCCAAAGCGTTGTACACCCTAAATTATTAATATAATCTACCTTATTAAGGATACCTTGAAGATCACCTCCATGACGTGCATGTGGCACTTTCTTGTTTTCTTTTTCAAATAGTTTCTTTGACGTAAAATCACCTCCTTTAGCAAACCTATCAGGCATTATCAAATAAATAGCATCTTGTTGGGTAATTGTTGTTTCTTTTATTTGATACTTGGGGTTTAATTTACTCTGATAAATATGATATTCATATTCAACATATTTTGCTCCATCATTTAAATGAATAAAAAATGAACCTGAAGGGCAATTCTTAGGCAATAGAATTTCTAAAAAAAGATAATTAGGGTTATTCGTTTTGATGCAGTTTTTCAAAACGACACCAACATTATTATCCTCTATATTTACAGTATATCGACTAATATTAGTACCATATAGTAAAATTTGTAATTCTTTCCTTGCAAACGCATTCCACCAAAATGGGGGTTCTACTTTTTTTATCATTTCAGAATAGTTGATATATCTGTAAAATAAAAAAAGCCTACAACAAATGCTGTAGGCTTCAATTTATTTTTTAGAAACAGACTATCTTCTAATCACTTTCTTCACAATTCTTCCTTCTGATGTAAATAGTTCAATGAAATAAATACCTGAAGAGAATTTTGATAAATCAGTTGAAAATTGTCCATTCACTTGGTGTTGAGTACCTAACTGAATTACTCTTCCAGCTTGATCTCTAACAATCCATTCTATGCTTCCTTTTAAGCGAACACTAGATAAGTTAATAATAGAAGAAGTAGGATTTGGTGATGCAACTACTTCACTATTAGAAATTTTATCTGTAATGCTGGTAACATCATAATCAATCACATAAGTAAGATTCTTAATATTTGCTCTAATAGTACAAGTACCATTTCGCGTAAATGGAATATCTCCACCTTCACCCTTAGCTTCTTTAAGCTTACCTTCACTGGCGTATCCCCATTGACCGCCATTCCAATCTTGTTGGTCAATCAACTTAAATACCTGCCCATTAACAACAGTAACTTCTTCAATTACGAAACCACCCTCTCCATCAGGAGACATCTCAATAGAGTTTGAAGGGTTCCAGGCAACATTCATTAAATCTCCAACAATAAAAAGTGATTTATTATTGTTCTCAAAAGAAACAAATTGAGGGCTTTCAGAAACATCTCCTGCAATAGCTTTTAAAGACATTTGATAAGGAAAGTCTTCATCGCTCATTTCAAAGAATTCTCTTGGTGTAAAAGAAGCAACATATTTATTGCCTTCTTTAGACATTACGATTGTTTTTTCATTTGAAATATTACCAGAACCATAAGCATCTAACACTAAGCCTGCTTCAAGAGTAACATCACCTTCAAAAGTTTTTCCAGTTGCTTCAGCATTAAAATAAACTTTCACTTCATCATCTTCAGTAAAACCATATGGATTTACTTCAAAAATTCTCTCAAAACCTTTTACTAAACCAGCCTCAGGCGTAGTCACTTGTATATTGGTAAGAACAAGGAATTCAGACGGGTTTAAAGTGACAGTACCAGATGCAGGAACAACTTCACCATTATTGAAATAACTATACCACGTATCAGCATCTCCGCTAAAGTCATAGGTATAATCTTTTTCAGTTAGATTAAAGTTACCTACTACTTTTACTTTAATAGCAGCTCCATTTAAAGAAATAGTTTTCATATCACTCGTAAGGTCATACACAAATTTATCATCTGCTAGGCCTCCAAGATTATAATCATTTCTTAGTTTTAATAAAGCGGCGTATACTTTATAAAGTTCATTACGAACATCATCATTTTGAGTATCAAAGTCTTCTATTAATGGTTTTTCAGAGGTTCTATGGCTATCACTAACTTCCCCTTGATATTCTTTTTGGTTAATAGATACATTGTAACCTCTTTCACCGAATTGCCATATCAATTTAGGTCCTGGAACCATGAAAAAGAAAGCTGAAGCAAGTTTTGCTCTTCCAATACCATTTTCAATTTCTTTTAAATTATATGTCTGAGAAACTAAACCATGATTTTCAGAATCATATATTAAGCGTTCTTCATCGTGTGATTCCATATAAGACATCACTCCATGAGTTGGCATTCCTCTTTCTTTTGGAGATTGCCATTTAATGTCTTTATTATTGCCTTTTACAATATCTCTAAAATCATGATTGATATTACCCCACAATGAGATTCCGTCTTCTGCTAATACTTTTTCCTCTGAAAGGTCTGCTAAATGCTCAAAAATCACATACGCATCACCATTTCTTTTGATGATTTCAGCATTCATTCTTTGCAGAATATCTACCCTTTTCTGGTCGTATTTACTACCCCACTCATCATCACCTGTTTTTAGTTCATTACTAAAACCTTTTGTGAAATCGAATCTATATCCATCAACTTTATAGTATTTCATCCAATGGGCATTAACACTATCCACTAATGCTTGAGTAAATTCACTTTCATGATTAAAGTCTGCTCCCCATTGTAGTCCAGGGTTAGTGAAGTTAGATTTCTCATTAAACCAAGGGTTATCAGAGGTTGGTTCACCATAATCTCCATCATTATACATTCTTACCATAGGTGAAGAGTGGAATGAATGGTTTAAAACTAAATCTATTATTACAGCAATACCACGAGCGTGTGCCTCATCAACAAATTCTTTAAATTTATTTTTAGGTCCATAGTATTTATCAGGAGCAAAATAAAAGTTAGGGTTGTATCCCCAAGATGAATTACCTTCAAACTCATTTACAGGCATTACATGAATAACATTTGCCCCTAAATCTTTGATGTAATCTAATTTAGCAGTAGCAGCTTCATAAGTCTGCTCTTTCGTAAAATCTCTAAATAACAATTCATAAACTACGGTTTCCTCTAAAGGTACTGGAGTGAAATTAGTTGTTTTCCATACGTAATCTTCTTCATTAATTTTGAAGGTAGATGCTCTAAAGGTTGTTTTATCTGTTGGGTAAGCAATTAACCCTGGATATCTTTCATTATCAATCCATTTATCATCAGGATCGGATACTTTCTCTGTATATGGATCAGCGATAATAAGAGTACCGTCAATCAAATATTGATATATATATTCTGTATCAGGATCAAGAGTTGTGAAAGTATACCACCAATATTTGGTGTCTCCATCTTCCTCCAGTTTCATAGGATAAGCAGACTTATCTTCCCAATTATTGAAACTCCCTATAACATTTACAAATTCCTTTTTACCAATAGGGTCTTGAAGAACTAGAGTTACTTCATTACCATTATAGTTGGGCCCCAATAAAGTGGCATAAGTAGGTCTATTTTCTTTTTGAATAGTGTTACCTACAACAAATTCTAGAACTTTCACATCAGTTAAACCACCCGCACTAGCTGAGATTTCAATTTTTAAAGCTCCTGCACTTGCAGATGCGATTGTATGAGAGATCTCTGTTGCTTCTGCAGTAGCCACCTGACTTCCATTAATTTTAATGGTTAATTCTGAAGTAGTTGGAGAAGTAGCTTGAATATCTATTTTATCACCTTCTAAGAATACATCTGTAGCTTTAGGAGAAACAACAGTTACAGATACAGCTAATTCTTCAATAGGTATCACCAAATCACCTGTTTTCTTTCCTCCATCTTTTGTTTTGACTAAACCACCTACAGACTTAATTGCAGTTGGATTATCTGCCCCAACAATTTCAGCAATAGTTTTATAAGTAGCATCACCATTAGTGATTGGAAAAGTGAACGTAAAAACGTTACCTTCTTTCTTTGTTAATTTTGCTGCTTCTGAAGATGCTGCCCAAGTACCATTCGTAAGAAAATCTCCTACCGTACTCCATCCCCATAAATATAAATCAGATTCACCAGCAACATCAGTACCTGAGACATCAAAAGTAATTGTTACCTCTTCTGTTAATACATCTATTTTATCTGGTGTTGTGCTTACTTGTGCCTGAACTGCATTTGTTATTAGTAAAGCAAAAAATAAATAAGCAGTCTTAAGTAAAAGTCTTTTCATAATTTAGTCTAAAAAGAGTTTGTATTTTCATATTCCCCTATAAAGGTAGGAATAACACTACTTTTTTTCAACTTTTTAACTAACTGATTTTCTGATATTTAAACGCAAACGGTAGCGCAATCGGTTGAAATATATTCATAAAAAAAGCAGCTCACTTCATAAAGAAGTGAGCTGCTTTAAATACAATTATATTAAAAACTAGTTTTTAATCAATTCATATCTCCAGTTAGGAGCTTCTGAAAGATCTAGTTTCACTGTATAGTTTCCAGCTTCAGCAACTTGAATGTTACCTGCACCTAAACTTAATGAATTACTTCCATTATCACCTTGACCAAAGTTTAATCCCCAATCATAATTAGCTCTGAATTTCAGTTCACCAGCTGTTAAATCTACAGTAACCATCCATACGTTTGTTGCAGGATCATAAGTCATATCTGTATCATTTTTATCATTTGGAGCATCACCAGGCCAGCCATTTGGAGTAGCATCACCTACGATTCTCCAAACTGTTGGAGTAATTGTGTATGATCCGTCATCAGCACCAAATGTTGCTTGGATTCTGTATTGAGGAGCATCACCTGCATCTGTTGGTACTTCACAGTTGTCTGGGTCGTTACCACCATTACCAGATTTTGAAATAATCGAAGCTGGACTTGTAGCTGGTACACCTGTACCATTAGGAAGACCATATTGTGATCCCCAATCTCCGCCAATTGTTACAAATTTAAATTGACCAGAAGCAGCAGTACCATCAGATTTTGTTTTAAGAGGCATATATCCCTCATAGTTATTATCAAAATTAACTGATGCTATAGTATACATTTCGTCATTGTTATTCCAACCTGAAAAATCACCTGGTAAGAATACCTTAGGGTAATTAATTACAGATAAGTAAGGAGTAACTTTGAATGTATGCTCTCCAGAAGAAAGCGTATCAACATTTGCATTTACAATTGTAATAACTTTAGAGTAAACAGTATGTTCTGTATCAACAGACAAACCTAAAGCTACTAAAGCATTGTTTAAGGCTTTAGTATTTACAGGCAACTCACCACTTGGAGTATCCCCTAAAGCTTGTACATTTTCAAAAGTTTCCGTATCTGAGATTACTACTGTATAGTTTCTTGCTAAAGAAATACCATTGTAGTTAGACTCAGACCATGTAAATGTAGTTGCTACAGAATCAGCACCACCATTAGCAGTATCTAATTGTACTGTACTACCATTTTCAGGCAGTAAAATTTCTCCAGATACATTAGAAGACGAATCTCCTAATTTTGGTTCTTTTGGATCCTCAGAGCATGCAAACATTGCAAAAATCAGAGTGAATCCAATAAGTAATATATTAAATTTTTTCATTGTTATATCTTTATATTAGAACTGATTTTAGTAACCAGGGTTTTGCTTAAGATTAGGGTTTGCACCTAAATCAGAAGATGGGATTGGACAAACATTATAAGTTGATGGAGTAGACACACCGTCTTTATCACCACCTTTAAATTGCCAAACATATTGTCCACCAGTAAACTGACCTAATCTAATTAAATCTGTTCTTCTTACACCTTCCCAATAAAGCTCTCTCGATCTTTCGTACTTAATTAAACTTTCAACACTGTTTAATTCAGTTGGAGACAATTTATCAGCATCAGGAACATTAGCTCTATCATAAAGCGCATCCATGTAGATTCTAGACTGAGATACAGAAGCACCAGGAACTTGTCTAGCAGCTAATTCTGCATAGTTTAAGTAAGCTTCAGCAAGACGGAATACAATAAAATCAATATCTACAACATCGCCAGTAGGATCTGAACCAGCAACACCTGCTCTAGTCATGTTTCTGAACTTAGCAATAGCATAACCTTCAGTAAACTGAGTTGGGTCATTAATTTCTTCTTGCTGACCGTCAGTATACACTAAGTTTCTATCATCAGCACTTTTAAACTGAAGAGTTCCTGTAAGTGTTTTCATAGAGCGGTTACCACCCCATCCACCATTCACACCAAATTCACTGGCATTCATAGAACCACCAATAGCTGCGTGAGTTAAGTAAGTACATCCACCAAATGATTTAGATCTTAAACCATTTTCATTATGAGACCAAATAATTTCACTACCTGATGTATGATTATCAGCTAAGAATAATGTTTGGTAAGCAGTATACTGTGAACCTTGATTATCAGTCACTAAAGAATAACCACCTTCATTAAGTACTTTATTAGTATAAATCAAAGCAGAATCATATTTTGCTGATAAGCCATAAGCTTCAGCATTTAAATATAATCTAGACAATAACATCCAAGCAGCAGCTTTGTTTGCTCTACCTGATTCTTGACCTGGAGCCGGAGCAACTAAATCACCTTCAATAGCTCTTAACTCAGAAGAGATATAATTGAATAATTCTGATCCACCTAAAGTACCTGCTGGTTGAGGTAAGAATTTACCTACACCATCAGCTTCAGTAGTAAAAGGAATACCATTACCAAATAAATCTAAGGCATGCCAGTAAGAATAAGCTCTCAAGAATCTCGCTTCACGATTCATTTCTTGAGTTGAAATTCCATCAACAGTGATATCCACACCATTTGTATTTCTAATGAATTCATTACAGATAGAGATCTGGTAAAAAATTCTTGAATATAATGCAGAAATAAATTCGTTATTAGATCCCCAAGTCATGTAACTTAATTTAGGTAAGTTACCATCAGCCCAACCATTGATTGTTTCATCAGTTGGTAATTGCTGTAACTCCCAATAACGTCTGATGTACTGAGATGCACCTTCATCGATACCTCCAATGTCTCCTTGACCTGCAGGACCTTGTTGACCTGTTACAACATAGCCACCATATAACTTAGCTAATGCTTTTGTATAGTTAGAAGGATCATCAAATACATTAGCACCAGAAATTGTATTTGGGTCAATAGGTGTGGTATCTAAATCACCCACACAAGATGTGAAAGATACTGCTGCAACAAGTGCAACGATGTATTTCAATCTAAATATATTTTTAAATTTCATTTTATTTCTTCAATTAGAATCCAACATTAACACCAACTAAGAATGTTCTTGGTCTTGGATAAACATCGTTATCAATACCACCTGAAATCTCAGGATCAAGACCTTTGTATGGAGTAACAACAAATACGTTGTTTACTGTACCATAAACTCTCAAATTCAATGCACCATTTTTAAGGTTAGTAAAGTTATAACCTAACATAATGTTGTCTAATCTAAAGAATGAAGCATTTTGTACATAGTAATCTGAGAAGTATTGAGCATCATTAAAACCTGTTGTTAAAATGTCTGCATGTCTGTTACTTAAGTAACCACCACCAGTTGAAGTGTAAATACCATTTAAGTAACCGTTATTCGAAGCAACGTTGTTATACACATAGTTACCAAAGTTCCAACGACCTGCGAAAGAGAAATCCCAGTTTTTGTAAGTCATCTTAGATGTGATACCCATGTAAACATTAGGTGCAGGATCTTCTTTTCTAACTTTATCATCATCATTGATTAAACCGTCTTGGTTTTGATCTACATAAACACCTTCTAAAGGATTACCATTTGCGTCATAAACTTGTTCGTAAACAAAGAATGAGCTTGCAGGATAACCTTCTGAGTGAATTTGAATTGTGTTACCTGTACCACCAGCAATACCACCTGTAAATACACCTTTGTAACCTGGGTCATTTACTTGAGTCAACTTAGTAATTTTGTTCTCGTTATATGTTACGTTAAAGCCAAGATCCCAGTGTAAATCTGAAGTCGAAATAGCTTTGTAATTGATTGAGAATTCAACACCTTTATTTTCCAAATCACCAACGTTTGTAAGTAATTGGTTAGTCAAGTTAGAACCTGCAGGTACTGGAATTACGTTTAACAAGTCTTTAGTATATCTCTGGTAGAAATCAACAGTACCTGTAATTTTATCATTCAAGAATCCATAATCAACACCAATATTGTAAGTAGTTGTTTCCTCCCATTTGATGTTCGCATCATAACCACTTGGTCTTAATGTTGTGCTATAATAAGGAGTACCGTCTGGTAAATAGAATTCATAATCAGCAGTATTCTGTGAAGAAGTATATGTTGGTAAATAAGGGTAATCACCATTATTAATATTTTGCTGACCTGTAATACCGTAACCTAATCTAAGTTTTAATCCACTTACAACATCTGAATTAGCTAAGAAACCTTCTTTTTTCATATTCCATGCAAAAGCTAAAGCTGGGAATAATCCCCAACGAGTATCTGGAGAGAATCTAGAAGTACCGTCATTTCTTACTGTTGCAGTAAATAGGTATCTATCTTTGAATGTATAGTTCAATCTACCAAAGAAAGAAACGATATAAGATTCAGTTCTAAATGTTCTTTCAGGTTGACGAGGAGGATCTTGATCATTTGCAAAGTTATTAGAGTAAGAATACTCTTCTCTCCAGAAATGTTGCCAAGAGTAACCACCCATGATATCAATACGAGAATCAATAGATGTTAAGTCTTTAGTATACTGTAAAGTAAAATCTAATAACTCATTTTTCTTAGTTTGTTTGTAAGGAGAGTAATCACCTTGTGTTGCAAAAGCAAAAGCAGCTGTAGGAGGAACTAGTGTACGTCCATCAGAGTTTGAGTAATCATAACCCAAGTTCAAGTTTGCTTTTAATTCAGGTAAGAAATGGAATTTATAATCGAACTGAGCGTTACCAATAAATCTATTTACTGTAGCTGAGTTATCTTTTTGCTCTAACAATGCTACTGGGTTTGCAGAAGCAATTGTAATTGGGTTGTTAGTACCTTGATCAATCCAAGTGTGGTATCCATCAAATCTCTTATAAACATCTGCAGGGTCTTTTGGTTGTTGAGTTGGGTCATAACCAAGAGCTGAACCAATTGCACCATTATCCGCAAATTGGTTTTTCACGTTCATGAATTTAGCATTCACGTTGATTGATAAGTGATCATCCAATAATTTAGGTGTTAAACCTAATGAAGCAGTTGTTCTATCAAGGTGTGATGTATTTAAAATACCGTCGTTATAAGTATAACCAACTGATGCTCTAAATGGAAGTACATCTTTAACTGATCCAGAAACTGAAACGTTATGGTCTGTACTAACTGCAGAACCTAATACTTCGTTCTGCCAATCAGTATCATTTGTACCAATTAAATCTGTAACATTAGTTTGACCAGGGTATCTTTTATTAACCATGTCCTTGAACTGGTTAGTGTTCAATACATCTACTGTTTTAGGAACAGTAGCTACTGATACATTACCTGCGTAATCAATTTTTAGTTTACCAGAAGATCCTTTTTTAGTAGTAATTAAAATTACACCATTAGATGCTCTTGAACCATAAATTGCTGTTGCTGATGCATCCTTAAGTACTGTGAATGTCTCGATATCATTTGGGTTAACAGTATTTAAAGGGTTTTGCATACCTGAAACTCCTTCATTATCGATAGGTACACCATCAATAACAATTAGAGGATCATTAGAAGCTGATAAAGAAGAACCACCTCTAATACGGATAGTTGATCCAGCACCTGGAGCACCACCTGATGAAGTCATCTGTACACCAGCCACTTTACCATTTAATAGGTCTTGTGGTGAAGTAATCGCTCCTTGGTTGAAATCAGATGCAGTAATTGCTTGAACTGAACCAGTAGCATCTTCTTTCTTTACACTACCGTAACCAATTACGACAACCTCTTCAAGTTGTTCTGCGTCTACTTCCATAGCCACATCAATGTTTGTGGATGTACCCACTACTATCTCTTGGCTTTTGTAACCAATATAAGAGACAACAAGTACATCTTCACCGTCCGCTAGGGTAACTTTAAATTTACCATCAAAATCGGTAGTACCACCTTTAGTTGTACCTTTTACTAATACAGCTACACCAGGAAGTGTGTCGCCGTTCTCATCTACTACAGTACCGCTAATAGCTCTCTCCTGAGCAAATGTTACAAGAGAGAATAATAAAAGCAGCATCGTCGCAGCAAATTGCTTTGTAGAGTTAATGCTCATTTTCATACTTAAACAGTTAGACAAATAGACAAGTATCATTTTAAGATTATCATTTAGTAACTATATGTAGGTTAATTTTTTTTAAAAAATTTTTACTGTAATTATAGATAAACAAAATTTCATCTTAGAATAATACAATTACCAAATCCACTTTCGTTTCAATTGGTAATGCAAAATAAGTACTATTATTTATACTACAAAGAATTATTTCTTCACATTTAGCAATTTTTTTATAATAATTTATCAAAAAAAAATTCCGAAACCGATTTCAATAAACAAATCTACAACGCCTCAATAAATCTATTTTTTTATTAAATTTCAATATTTACAACTAACATATTGCGAATTATCAAAATATCTTTCTGTTTAAATGTAAATTAGTCATTTATAAACATATCTTAAATTCTTAAAATTTACTTAAATACAGGAACTTATTAAATGAATGAAAATAGTTTAAAAAAAAATTCAACAAAACCTCCTAAAACACAACATTTTAAATGGACCTAACTTTTCAATCGGTTGCGCAATTTTTTACAAAAAATTAAAAATGAATAGGTCATTTCATTCATAATGTATATCTTTTCACATATCAGTACAATTTTCACTCTTCTAATAGAAAAAAACTGCATGAGAAAAGCACAATACACGATGCAAGACATCGCGAATCAGCTTGGAATTTCAAAATCTACTGTTTCGAGGGCATTAAAAAATCATCCAGATATCAGTCAAGAAACTAAGGACGCTGTCAATAAATTAGCAGAGGAAATGGATTATCAACCCAACTCTCTTGCATTAAGTCTTAGGCATAAAAAATCTTTTGTTATTGGTATAATTGTCCCAGAAATTGTACACGACTTTTTTGCTAATGTTATTTCTGGTGTTCAATCTGTTGCTTATGAGGAGGGATACAACGTAATGATTTGTATTTCTAATGAATCTCCAGAACAAGAAGAGGTAGATGTTAAAGCCATGTATTCTAGTAGAGTGGATGGTTTACTAATATCTCTGACCAAAGAAACTAAGAAACTAAAACATATCGAAAGTATCGTTAATAAAGGGGTACCACTAGTTATGTTTGATAGAGTTTCTGAAAATATAAACGTTAGTAAGGTGATTACTGATGATTTCCAAGGAGCTTTTATGGCCACTGATCATTTAGTAAAACAAGGTTGTAAAAAGATTGTACACCTTAGTGGACCTGACAACTTATCGATTAGCTCTTTACGTCTTAATGGTTATAAGGATGCATTATCAAAAAATAATATACCTGTTGATGACAACTTAATCATCCCTTGCCCAGAAGGTACACTTTCTGAAGCTACCAAGACTATGAAAAGCATCATTAATAGTAACTTAGAATTTGATGGCATATTTGCTAACAATGATGTGACAGCAATTGGAGCTATGAATGCTTTAAAAGAGCTTGGTAAAAAGGTACCTGAGGACATTTCTATAGTAGGCTTTGGAGATTGGAGACTTTCTCAATTATTAGATCCTCCCCTATCTTCTATAGAACAATCTGGAATTAATATTGGTGTCGAATCAGCGAAACTTCTTTTTAAACAAATAAAAGAAGAAGAAAATGATAAAGAGTTCACGCCTATCACTAAGGTGGTTCAAAATAATTTAATTGAAAGGAAATCTAGTATTAAATAAAAATAGATCCCTTCATTAATAATAAAGCATGATAAAAAGTATTACTTTTAGTCATGCTTTTTTAATGAACAATAATTTATTAGACTTATCTTGTCACTTCATAGCAAGAATTGATTTTATTTTATTTATGCATCGATTACTCTTTTGCTTTTTCATATTTCTTTTTCCATCACATCTATTAATTGCTCAACAATTCAATATATCATCTTTTGGGATTCATGATGGACTTAGTCAAAATAATTGTAACACATTAATCAAAGGTGATAATGGTGCCATATTAATTGGTACTCTTGATGCTGGTATTAATATTAATAATGGACAGTCTTTTACTACTATTGATGTAAGAAATGGTTTATCAAATAACTTCATCAATGATTTCACTAAAGATGATAGAGGTGGCATATGGGTGGCCACAAACAATGGACTGAACTATATCAACAATAGAAAAATCAATAGTTATATAGAAAATGACACTCAATCATTTCGTGTTCAACAAATATCTTATGATTCAAATCTAAAAACAGTATGGGGGGTTACTCTTAACCACGAACTTTTTAGACTTACTTCCTATTTAAAACTAGATAACTTTCATGGCAACCCTAAATTAACATACACATCAATTTCAGCAGATGACAATGGTGATATTTGGGTAGGCACGAAGAGACAGGGACTTTATGTTTATCATGGAGATTCTTTAAAACATCATTATAAAACTAGTGCATACATTACTTGTATCCGACATTTAACAAATAATAGAATCGCTATTGGTACCACTGATGGCGTTATTATATACAACAAGAATAATTTTGAGAAAGGTGCATTTAAAATTCTTCAAAACAAGAAAATTAGATGTCTGTTAGAAGATTCTAATAAAAACCTTTGGGTAGGCACTACATTTAATGGTGTTTATATTACTAAAGGCATAAAAGTTATTAGAAATATGACGAAGAAAAATGGCCTTTCTAGACAAATAAACGATATAGTAGAAGATAATGATGAAGGTATTTGGCTGGCTACAAAAAACGGATTGTATCGCTATAATAGTGACATATATACTCTTTACTCAAAAAATTATAGTGTTGCCTCTGATATTCTAGACACCTACCAAAGTAGTGATAGTTCTACCATACTTGGGTCTGAAAGAGCTTTGACTGTTATTAAAAACAATAAATTCAGAGGTAAAATTGCCTTACCTATTAACACAAGATCACTTGATGTTATTGAAGATGATCAAAAGCATTTTTTAATAGGAACAGATCATGGAGTATTTCGTTATAAGAACGGGTATTGGCACCCTTTAAAGGCAAAAAACAAAAATGACATTGAAGATTACCCTTCTACATTTTTTAAAAAAGAAAAGCATATTTATGTAGCCGCGTTAAATCACATCTACCGTATTGAAAAAGATTCTTTATTAGAGGTATCCAACCTTAACCTATATCTTCAAAACTACCGTATTTCTAAAGGGATCACTTCTCCTGTGGATCAAAGTGTATGGCTTGGAACAATGGGTAAAGGATTAATTCATTTAGATTCTAAATGGAATATCATCAAGATATATCAGAAAAAAGATAGATCAATCCCTAGTTTATATATCAATGATCTAAAATTTGATAAACAGGGGCAATTATGGATTGCTACTTCTGAAAGTGGAATTTGTAAAATTAGAGATGATCAATCAGCAGCAATTAGTTTTCAAGATGAAAAATTATCATCCACTAACATTAGAACCCTAAATATTGACCAATTTGGTAATGTTTGGGCTGGTAGTAATACTTCAATCAATCATTTAATTTCTTTAGAAAACGATATTGTTCGAATTGAAAGATATGGAACTGACGAAGGCTTTAATGCACTAGGCTATGAAAGAGGTAGTGCTTCTGTAGATTTTGAAGGTAATCTTTGGTTTGGCACTGAAGATGGAGGTGTAAAGATAAACCCCAATCATCAAGTTTATAGTAAAAAGACGCCAAAAATATTATTTAAGGATGTAAAAGTATTTTCTGATAACTTTCCTTGGAGTGATTTCTCTGAAGGTATTGACCCTATTACACATTTACCTATCAATGCTGTTTTACCTCCTGAGTTTAATCATATTACAATTAGTTTTGTAGGTATATCTATGAATGTCCCTACTAAAATTAAGTATCAATGGATGTTAGAAGGTTTTGATAAAAACTTCTGTCCTCCTACATCCATAAATAAAGCAGTTTATACCAAACTCCCCCCAGGAGATTACAACTTTAAAATTAAAGCAATTAATGCGGGTGGTGTAACTTCTGAAGACGAAACTTCTTTAACTTTTACTATCGATAAACCTTTCTATCAAAAAAGAAGTGTAATCGCACTTGTGGTGTTAAGTATTCTTATCGTTGTCTTCTACCTTTTTTACTACTATTTAAAACAAGAAAGGGATCAAAAAGAAATTTTACAGAAGAAAGTAGATGAACGTACCCGTGAAATTGCAAAAGCTAGGGAGCGTGTTGAAAAAAGTAAAAATGAAATAGAGAGTAAAAATGAAGAACTAGCAGTCATCAACTCAAAAGTAAGTAAGAGTATACAGTATGCTGCTACCATTCAAAAAGCCCTTATCAATTGTGATAACAACTTTATCCGCTTATTTCCTAAATCATTTAATCTTACGATTACTAAAAGTGAAGTAACAGGTGATTTTGTTTGGATGCATGAAAATGACCAATTTATCTATCTTTTATTAATTGATTGTACCAATCATGGTGTACCTGCTGCATTAATTTCTATCATTGGTAATCAGCTTTTAGAACAAATTATTTCTGAAAATGAGGGGATTTCTGGTGCAGAATTATTAACTAAGTTAGATTTCTGCTTAAAAGATGCACTTAAAATTGATACTAATACATTAATAAGCGATGGAATGGACATCGCTTGTTGCCGTTTTGAAAAAGGCACAAGAAAAATTAATTTTGCTGGAGCAAGGAGACCTCTTATCATTATAGAAAATGGTGAATTAAGAACAATTAAAAGTAATTTCTGCAGTATAGGAATCGTATTTGATGACATCACGCCACAATTTGATAATTTAGACTTTGAATTAAGTGAAGATGCTATTATTTATTTATTTTCCGATGGGTTTGCTAATCAGTTTAATGCAGATGGAGAAAAATTTAAAAAGGTACAATTCAAAAAACTTTTAATTGAAATCTCTAACTTGCCAATGGCAGAACAGTGTAAAAAATTATATCAAGTTTTTCACGACTGGAAAAAAGGAGTAGAACAAGGCGATGACATGATGGTTGTTGCATTCAAATATGACATAAAATATGCTGAGAGCGAAAGGGATCACAAAATCATACGGGAAGTTGAACGTACTTAAAGGCATTGATTTAGAAATCAAAGCCAATGAAATTGTTTCTATTATGGGAGCATCTGGAGCGGGTAAAAGTACCTTGCTTCAAATTTTAGGTACACTAGACACCCCAAAAGAAGGAAGTGTTTGGATTGATGATGTTGAGGTTACACGTTTAAATGGAGATAAATTAGCTCAGTTTAGGAATGAAAAGATTGGTTTTGTTTTCCAATTTCACAATTTACTCCCTGAGTTTACAGCTTTAGAAAATGTTTGCATGCCTGCCTTAATAGCAGGAAAAGAATTGGACGATGTGAAAGAGAAAGGTCAAAAATTAATGGAGCTTTTAAATATAGGACATCGTACAGAACATAAACCATCAGAAATGTCTGGTGGAGAGCAACAAAGATGTGCTATAGCAAGAGCATTAATCAATGATCCTCTAATTATTTTTGCTGATGAACCTAGTGGTAACTTAGATTCTGAGAATGCTAAAAGTTTACATCAACTATTTATTGAATTAAGGGATAACTTTAATCAAACTTTTGTGATTGTTACACATAATAGAGAATTAGCCAAAAATGCCGATCGTCAACTTTGGATGCGTGATGGTATTATAGAATCAATGGTAACAGAGTAAAATAAGAGTACCACTCTTTTCAAGAGATAAATTGCTTTACGCTCTGAGATTTTTTTAATGAGTACTGAAAACATAGAAAATAAAGAAGAACAGGGTTCATCTAATGATTTACCTAAAAAAGCCAAATCTATTGGAAGAAGGATAGCCAACACTATTTTGTATTCTTTTATAGGTTTGATTGTCTTGTTATTTTTAATTTTTGGGGTTGTTCATATCGCATTAAATAATTATGCTGAGGAAATTGTAGGTGATATTGTTCTTAAGAAAGGTATTCCAACAGCAACGCATAACAAATATTCTATCGATTTTGATAATATTGATGTTAAACTTATTGCCGGTTGGTCTGTTCATGATTTTTTATCAAGTGGTTCAATTACATTAGATAATGTCCTATTTTCACCTGATAGTGCCTTTGCCTTAAAAAATGATAGCCTTCCTTTAGCTGAAAAAGAAAACCTGGTCCAACTAAAGGCACATCAAATAAAACTACAGAACATTTCGTTATTACGTGCTTTATTTCAAAAAGAAATCTATGTTGGTAATATCGCTTTTGATAGTGTAAGTGCTGAAATTCATAAATACAAACACGGAAAAACACCAAAAGTTACCGTTAAGGATACTGACAAGGAAAAGTTTGATGGACTAAAAAAGTTTTTTGATAAGCAGAGTGAAAACTTTAACAGATATCGTGTTGGAAATATTTTTATTAATAACTCTGATATTAACTTTATTGATCATACTAAATCAAAAAAACAACAGGTTAGAATTGGTAATTTAACCACCAAGATCAATGATATCTATTTAGACTCCACTACCTTATACCAAGAGTTAGTACCCATACATATAAGTGCTTTGGATTTAACTTCTGAAGATTTAAAAGTAGAACTAGAAAAATCTCCTATTGGTATTTCTTTAAGGAAATTCACTTTTTCATCTTTTGATAGTTCCCTTACAATATATAATACATCACTTTACAAAATTAGTGATAATGAAATTCCTCTTAGTGGCGCCTCTATCCCATTATTATCATTAGAAGGCATTGATATCTCTACATTCTTATACGATAGTATTTTAAATGTTAGAAGAGTCGAGATTTCTCAACCTAGAGTAGAACTAAACCTTAACTCCTCTCCAAAAGTGGGTAAGAAGAAGAAATCGACCCCACAATTACCCCAATTTTTAAAACGTATTCAGATTGATGAATTCAGTCTCAATAACGCCAACATCCCTTTAGAAAGTGATAAGTTAGGAAAAAGAGAGGTTAAAGATTTAACTACGCATGTTTATCATATTAATGTAGATAACGCTACTCTTAAAAAACAAATACCATTAGCATTCAATTATTTTGATGTTCAATTAAGAAATCAATACTGGGGATTAAAAAATGGTCATTACATACGCCTAGGGAGTATTTACTATAACTCGAATAATCATAATTTAAAAGTTTATAGACCATTATATTCACCTTATAAGGTAAGTAAGAATGTCTCCTCTAAAGCTAAAATTAAAGCATCAGCTAAAAGTTTTAAGCTTTCCAACATTAATTACATAGATTTCCTCAAGAAACCTTTAGATAGTATTCTTGTGTTTGACGAAATGGAATTTAATCAACCAAAAGTTGAAGTTTGGCTGCCCAAAAAGAAGACAGAGAAACCTGTAAAAATTAAAAAAGACAGGAAACATCAATTTATACAATTGAATAGCACTGCTATTAACAACGCAAAAGTAACTTTACACTTACCTAATGATTCTATTTATGATGATAAAGGAGTTACAGCACAAAATTTAAAAGTGAATCTCGATACATTATTATTACCGGTTCATGACCCTTTAAATTTTCAGTTAAGTGATGCAAGTATCAAAGTCTTTGATACTCGTTTAAAAGACATAAAAGGTTATGATCTAAATTTAGAAAAAGCCTCATTTACTTTAGCAGATAGTACTTTTGAAGTTCATGGCATCAATGTTTCTAGTCAAAATACTACCAAGAATAAAGTAAAAGTAAACACCTATATCGATCAAGTATTTTTAGAGAATATTAGTTGGAAGAAGTTTATTGAAACAGATTCCTTAATCGTTAATCGTATTTATATTGAGGTACCTAGTGCCGATGTCAAATTACCATTAAAAGAACTTCAAGATCAATTAAAAGAGGCCAAAGTAAAGGAAGAAATTGCTAAAAACAATCCTCAAAAAAATCCATTTAAATTTCTAAAAATTAATCAATTACATTTTAGAAAAGGGCCTTTATCTGTTTATAATCCTGATCAATCTTTGCTGATGCAATCCTCTTCTACAGGTTTAGACTTGGAAGGTTTTGAAATGAGTAAAGATAGAATAGATTGGAATGAATTATTTTTTGTATTAAATGATTTATATTTCCCTCTAGATAAAATACATCATCAAGCAAGAGTTTCTTTATTAAAAATCGATGCTAAGAAACAAGACTTACTTATTGATGGTATCACAATTATTCCTACTCAAGAGAAGCTTATTAAAGACTATCACGTGATGTGTGGAATCAATGAAGTAAATATTAAAGGTCTCGATTACCATTTACTTACTAATTTAAAACAGGTAGTTGCTGACGAAATCAATATTGATGGTTTGAGAGGTATTATTTCTCTAAACTTGGTGAAGAAAGATAGTACAAAGGTTAAAAAAGCTGGTCCTAAAGAAATCCCACTTAACTATATCAATATTGGTAAAATCAACTTAAGTGCTGATGATATTGCATTATTAGTTAAGAACAAGCCTCAAACAACAAATTTCGCTACTTTTTATGGTGGTAAATTTGAGCTGAACAATATCAAATCTCAGCCGGATTCTATTCGTCATATTAGTAAAATCACCCCAGAGGATTTTTACGTTACACTAAAGGGACTACAATTAGAAAGTGATGAAAATCCTATGAAATTTACTTCATCATTAATTGTTGCAGATAGTAAAGGCGATAGTATTTATTGTCAAAACACGGATATCACACCCAAATTAGCTTTCCAAAAAGTAAGTAATTTAGACTCTTTAATGTCTATTGCTGTTGGAGACCTAAAGATTAAAGGGGCAGGCATTAAATCTTTACTTTATGAGAAGAAGATTGATGTAGATTCTGTCTTAGGAAAGAATATTTATTACATCACCCCTGTCAATAAAAAGAAGAAAAAAGTTACTACTGGCTCTTTTGCAGGGAAAAACTTTCCAAAAGAAAAAGTCGATAAAATTCTAAATCAATTCCAATCAATTCATGTAGGTTATATTGATATTGATAGTAGTCAAATTAGTTTTAGAAGACCGAAGAAGAAAATTACTTACTCTCGTTTAATGGAAAGAGATAAAGAAGTTATTGTTCTAAAAGAGGCTAAAATCAATGAAAGTAAAATCAAGAGAAAATCCGAAAAAATAAAGAGATCCAAAAAATTATCTAAGGAAGAAAAGATTGCTTTAATTGACAAAATGCTACAAGATACTATTGGGCAAACCATTGAAATTTATCCATTATCTCCTTCCCAAATAGATAATGAATCTAATAATCACAAGGAATCACTGATTTCAAGGTCATCTGAAAATACTCTAAAAAACATTCATGTGACTATTAAAGATTTTGATCTCAATAAAAAACTCCTTGATAAAGAGCATTACATCGGACTTAAAAGTGCTGTAGCTACACTAGGGCAGAATTCTATTAATCTAGGCAATGGAATGTATGCCTTAAAATTTGACTCATTAAACTATAACTCCCATTATCAAGATGTTTATGTCAAAAACTTCAAAGTAGACCCAAAGTATTCTAAAAAGGATTTTGGAGTCTATAACGAGTTCCAAACAGATAGAATTGAAGTTTCAATACCTGATTTATTGGTGAGAGGAATACACCTCAATAAATATGTTTATAGAGACTCCCTTCACCTTAATGGCATTGAAGTCGATCAGTTAAATTTATCTGCCTATAGAGACAAATCAATTCCTGCTGACCCGTTCAAGAAAAAGCCTAAAATGCCTCATACTATCTTTGAAGATTCTAAACTGATATTCAATCTAGATAGTATCACAATAACAGATAGTAGCATAGATTATGAAGAATTTAAAGGGGCTATTGAAGATGCACAAGTAGATACCGATTTTACTGGAGGAAAATCAGGGCAATTTCAACTTCAAAATTTCACTGGGCAGATCTTTAATTTAACTAACAATACAACCACTTTAGATTCCATTCCATTTGCAGAAATGTTTGTAAAAGGAACATTAATGAATGAAGGTGGTGATCTAAAAATGTATTTTAGAATACCTCCATTAGATTCTCTAGGCACCTATTATTATGAAGGCGAAGTTGGCGAAATGGATTTAGTTAAGCTAAACCCACTTATTGAACGTCTTGAGATGGTCAAAGTAAAAGATGGGCATCTCAAAAGAATGTATTTTAAAGTTTTAGCCAACGATTCTCTTGCGGTAGGAAATATGCAGTTCCGATACAAAAACCTTGAAGTGGATGTCTTAAAAGATAAAGAAAAGAAAGATGGTAACCTTAAGAGAAATGCATTTTTTAGTTCTGTTGCCAACCTCTTAATAAGGGAAGAAAACCCAAGGTTTCCATCAATGAAGCAAGGACATATTTATAACGTCCGTAATCAAAATAAATTTATATTTAATTATTGGGCAAAAACAGTATTATCGGGTGTTGCTTCTACATTATCTCCTCTTATGGAACCAAATTTGAAGTTTGAAATTGATCCTATTACAAAAGAAGTTCTTAGAAAAAGAACTCCTGAGGAAATTAAAGAATTAAAAGTAGAAATTCGATATATTGAGAAAAATACAAAACGAAAACAGAGACTAAAAGGTCCTCTAAAAAAAGTATATTAATGAAAAAAGCACTTTATATTGGTATTGCAGTTGTTGTCTTCATTATCTTCATTTGGGTATTTCCTAAAGTAAATAGAAGAACTATTACTGCAACAGTTACAAAAACTGAAAGAAGTTTTGGTAATATCGACGATAACAAAAGTAAAGATCGAATCGGAAAATATTTGATTTATACTTTAGATAGTAATGGCAAATCACATGTATTCGAAAATATTGATACGTGGGTCTGGTTTAAATTAAATTCATCCGACATATATGCCAAAATTCAACAAGATAAGACCTATGATTTTAGTGTTGTAGGTTTCAGATTTCCAATTTTTTCAATGTATCCTAATATTATTTCTGTGGAAGAAGTAAATTCGGATAAGACTAATTAATATTTTTTTAAACTATGAAATTTTTAAACTTCCTAAGCATTCTTTCTATCTGTTCTTTAGGCTTATTTTCGTGTGGAGAAAAGCAAAGCTCTGCAAAAGAACATGAATCTCATGAACATGATGGACATTCTCATGGTGCCCATTCTCACTCTCACGCTGTAACTTTTGAAGACGGTGACTATAATGTAAATACTGAAAAAAGTACTTTACATTGGAAAGGATCTAAAATTGTTGGTGATGAGCATTTTGGTAAATTAAGCATCAAAGAAGGGAAATTAATCATTAAAGATGGTCAATTAGCCGTGGGCTCTTCTTTTGTAATTGATATGACTTCGATTACTGTGGAAGATTATGCTGCTGATAATCCAAAAAATGGTAAACTTAAAGGACACTTAGAGAATGATGACTTTTTTGCAGTTAATAAGTACCCTACAGCAACATTAGCTATTACTAATGTAGAGAAAGGTGAAAATAATGCTTTAAAAGTTACAGCAGATCTTACCATCAAAGATATTAAAACACCTGTAGAATTTACAGTGCAAACAATGTCTCATGACGGTGAAGTTCACGCAATGTCAAAGCTTGAATTTGATAGAACAAAATACGGTATTGAGTTCAAATCAGGTACTATTTTCCAGAACTTAGGAGATAAAGCTATTAAAGATAATATTGAAGTAGCCGTTAATATTTTTGCAGCTAAGTAAGCTGTTTAATGTATTTCAAGTAAAATACAAAAGTAAAGGGAGCAGCTTAAAACTGTTCCCTTTTTTGTACTCAACGCATCAAGTACCTAAGATAAGTTTGGATGTAGAAAATGTTATTTTATTCAGTTTTTACCAAGTGGTAGATTTTAGATCTATCGCTGCTCTTAGGATATCTCTTCTACTTACTTGGCCTATCAGTTTACCTTTTTTCACTATTGGATATCGTCTGTAGTTTGAATTCTTAAATAACATAGCTACTTCCACTACGTCTCTATCTGGTGTTATCGACATTACTGCTTTTGTCATGTAATCTTTCACCTTACCTTGTGATGCAGGGAAATTTAAATACCTACTTTCTAATACGATATGTAAGCAATCTTTTTCAGATAACATACCTACTAAATCCCCTTCATCATTGATTACCGGAGCACCTGAAATCTTATTTTCAACAAGTACTTCCATGGCTTCTTCAATAAATTGATTTGGTGTAAATACAATTAGTTTTTTAGTCATGTATTGATCTACTGATGGGTAAGGTTTGACGTCATGTGGATCTTCAAGAATACGTTTTGGTGTAAAATTCATGTTTAAGGATAATTTAAGTGAGTAATAGTTATTGAGATGACTTATAAGGAAGATATCTTCACAAATCAGTCTTATTTATTCTCATAATATACACATTATCAGTCATTAATACTAATTAAACACTAAATCAATACAGATGTAAGTAATATTTCAGAAAGATATTGCTTTTTTTACTCAAACAACTTAAGTAATTGACTTCTATAGCTTTGACCTACAGGGAGCTCAACATCACCAAGTCCTAGCATATTTCCTTCAAGGCTTTCGATTTCAGATTTATTGACTATAAAAGACTTATGAATTCTAATAAATTGATCAGTTGGTAATTCTGCTTCCATCTTTTTTAATGATGCGAGTGCTAGGATATTTTTAGTGGTAGTATGAAATGATACATATTCTTTTTGACCTTCCAAATAACGCAGGTGATTGTATTTAATTAGATGAAGCTTATAATCTGCTTTGATACTAATACTATCCTTTTTTGTGATTACTTGATCCACCCTAGAGGTTTTCTCTATCTCTTCTTCTTCCCTATTCGATGAAGATTGATTAATTAATTCAAATTGTTTAATCGCTTTATTTACCGATTGAAGAAATCTTGGAAAAGTGATCGGCTTCAATAAATAATCAAACGCATTTAACTCATACCCTTTTATCGCATATTCAGAGTAAGCAGTGGTAAAAATGACCATTGTGTTATTGAGTTGTATTGTTTCCACAAACTCAATACCCGTTAAGTTAGGCATCTGAATATCCAAAAAAATCAAATCTACAGGGTGAGACTGTAAAAATGTCATAGCATCTATCGCATTTTTGAACTCATTTATCAGCTCTAATTGGGGCACTTTAGATACATAATCTTTGATTAAACTTCTTGCTAAGTGTTCGTCATCAACAATTATTGTTTTTAAGGTCATATTCCTAAGTTTATTAAAGGTGAATAATCAACTTTACTTTAAATACATCTTTTTCCTCCAAGATACTTAATTGATGTTCATTAGGGTAGATTAATTCAAGTCTTTTTTGAACATTGTTAATTCCAATTCCTCCCTTTGTTGGATCATTGTTTATTGTTCTTTGAGGATTAATACTATTTTTTACTTCAAATATTAATTGGTCCTCCGTTTCTTTTAGGAGAATAGATACAAATCCCGCATCATCTTCGTCTTCTTCCAAACGACTGTATTTAAATGCATTTTCTACAAAAGGCTCTAATAATACAGGTGGAATTAAACGACTATTATTTTTCACATTAATATCAAAATTAATGTTCTGGTTATCTTTTGTTTTTAGCTGTTGGAAATCAATGTAGTTATGTAGATAAGAGATTTCTTTAGACAGTTCTACTCTTTCTTCATTACAATCGTATAATAAATACCTTAGCATTTCAGACAATTGGGCAATTTTGTCTGGTGCTGTTGGTAAGTTCATATAACTTAATGTGTAGATATTATTTAAAGCATTGAATAGAAAATGAGGATTAATTTGAGATCTTAAAAATTTCAATTCTGCTTCCATTTTATCCTCTCTCAACTTGGCCTCTTTTACTTTTCTTTCTTTATCATATTCGCTTACAGTAAGTACTGTTGATACTATAATCGTGATGAGTATAAACACACTCCCAAAGCCAAAAGGATAAATCCATTTAAATTCTAACACTCCATGTAATCTTTCCCTTAAATGTTCATTCTCGTTAAAGAACGTTTCTTGATCTAATAGAGGAAAAATCAACTCATTAAAAAAGAGGTTTGTTTTTATGGTGACTACATATAACAATATAATAGACACTACATACCAAACTTTTTTACTCTTATTGATAAATAACTGTGGTATTAAAACCATAGAATTAAGACTAACAACAAAAATAAAAAGACTAATACTGATACTTGATTTGGCTAAAGAATACAAGGGACCTATCCAATAATCAAACATGAACATGAATAGATACAACCCTAGGGTAAATAATAGAAATTTCTGAACCTTCTTCAATTTTCCGAACATGAATATGATGTTTTTTTTCAAATGAACTGATTGAGATTGATAAAAAATAGAATGTTCTACAAAAACCACCTTTTTATCTATAAACTTAAAGATATTATCAATAAACCATAAAATTGATTGTATTCTTTGTTTTGTTGAAAGATGGAGGGTGTTGGTTGATAAATTTTAATATTAATAATATAAAGATGCTAATTCGCTTCATCATTTATATAATAAAAAAATCAATCAACAATAAATACCAATGTCTAAGAAAGTTATTAGTATCCTTGGCGTTATTATTCTTATCGGAGGTTCTGCCTTTTTATCGTTCAAACTTATAGAGAATAAACCCAACCCCAAAAAGGCAATAAAAGAAGAAAAAGTTATATCAATTAAGGCACAGAAAGTAAACTTTACTGATGTAAAAAATGATCAATCTTTCCATGGTCGTGTTAATGCTGCGCAAACATTTATATTATCTTCTGAAGTAGCTGGTAGAATTACTCCTACCCAAGTTCAGTTAAAAGAAGGAAATACATTTAGAAGAGGACAAAGATTAGTTCATATTTTTGATGAAGATATGAAAGCCGCTTTAAAGTCGAGTAAATCGAGTTTTATGAATACTATGGCTTCTACCCTAGCTGATATTAAAATAGATTATAAAGAGGAGTATCAAAAATGGTATGACTTCTTTACTTCAGTAAAAATAGATCAACCCTTACCAGAATTACCACAAATTAATTCAAATCAAGAACGTTTCTTCCTTGCTTCAAGAAATGTAATTACTGAATACTTTGCCATTCAACAATCAGAAATCAACTTGAATAAGTATAATGTCAATGCTCCTTTTAATGGCACTTTTAAATCTGTTAGACTAGAAGCTGGATCTATTGTTTCTCCGGGTACTGAGATCGGTGTTATTTCTAGAACAGATGTTTTAGAAGTAGTGGTCGAAGTAGAACCATTAAATGCTAAATGGATTAAGAAAGGCGATAAAGTAATGGTCAAAACCGAGAGTCGAGTTCCAACAGAAATTCAAGGTACTGTTATCAGAAAATCAAAAATTGTTGATGCCCAATCTCAGACTATCAAGGTATTTGTAAACATACACCCTACTACGAAATCTGATATTTACGAAGGTCAATTTGTTCAGGTAACATTTGAAGGTGATATTATTAATAACGTGATAGAATTACCTAGAGAAGCTGTAATGGAAGGAAAGTATGTTTTTACAGTGGAAAAAAATGCCTTAGTTAAAAAGGAAATTCAGGTAATCAAAACAAACCATGACAGCTATTTTATTAAAGGTCTTCAGAATGAAGATGTTTTAGTTGAAGAATCTGTTTTCAATGGTAAAGAAGGTGCTAAAGTCAATATTAGAAGCTAACGACAATTCCAGTATAATTATTATGAGAAAATTAGTTGAAGCATTTGTAAGGAAGCCGTTTTATGCGCACATGTCCTTACTGCTTATCCTATTATTAGGTGGGATTGCAATTTTTCAAATGAAAAAAGCTTCATTCCCTTTACTAGAATCAAGAGTCATAACTGTATCAGTGGCTTACCAAGGCGCCTCTCCTAAGGAGATGGATGAAGGTGTAACCACATTGATAGAAAATGAAATTAAGGGAATACCAGGTATCAAAGAAACCAATTCGGTCTCTGCTGAAAATATAGCCACCGTTACTGTAACTACAGAAGCTAAAGCGAATATTGATGAAGTTTTGACGGATGTGAAGAACGCTGTAGATGGTATTTCAAACTTTCCTGCAGGTGCCGAAAAACCATCCGTTTCAAAGAAAAGGGAAGTGACTAGTGCCATGTACCTTGATTTAAAAGGTGATGATTTAAGAGTCATCAAAGATTACGCACAACGTATTGAAGATGATTTTTTAGCCTCTGGTATTATCTCTCAGATTAATATTTCAGGTTTTCCTAATACAGAAATTTCTATCGAAGTAGATGAGGATTTACTTCGCCGGTATAACATATCTATCGATGATATAAAACAAGCCATAGCGAATAACAACATTGATATTACAGGTGGTACAATTAAAAACTCTAGAGAAGAGATTTCTGTATTAGCCCGTTACCGTTCTGCAGATGCAGACAATATTAAAGATATTGTAGTTAGAGCTACACAAGACGGTAGAGTGCTTAAAGTTGGTGATTTAGCCGATGTCCACTTTCAGTTTGAAGATGTACCAAATGCGGTATGGAACAAAGGACAAAGAAATATTTCCATTCAAATTCAAAAGCTAAATACAGAAGATTTACAGAAAATTTCGGAGTATGTAAATGATTATATCGAGGAGTTTAATGCAAAGCATGATGACGCCGAGATGATGATCAGTTTTGACTTCCTTACGATTGTAAATTCTAGATTAGATACACTTATTGAAAACGGTTTAATGGGGATAGTGCTTGTGATTATCACATTATCATTGTTCTTAAGCTTTAGACTTTCACTTTGGGTAGCGTGGGGTATTCCTAGTTCATTCTTAGGTATGTTTATTTTCGCCTCGCTAATGGGGGTTACTCTAAACATGATTTCCCTTTTCGGTATGATTCTAATTATCGGTATCCTTGTAGATGATGGTATTGTAATTGGCGAAAACATTTTCACCCATTACGAAATGGGAAAATCACCTATTAGAGCTGCAATTGATGGTACAATGGAGGTAATCCCTGCCGTATTAACTTCGGTATCAACAACAATTATTGCCTTCTTTCCTTTCCTATTCTTAGAGTCAGGTTTAGAGATGATGAGTGAGATGGCGCTTGTTGTTATTCTCTGTTTGTTGTTCTCATTGTTTGAAGGTATGTTCTTACTAACAGCTCACATTAGTAATCCTAAAGTATTAACTCCAAGAAAACAAAAGAGTAAATTCAATTCTGTTCGTGAAAAGTTAGATAAACTCATTTTTACGTTTAGAGATAAATTATATGTACCAGCCCTTCGCTTTTTATTAAAGCATAAGTGGTTTGGTTTAGCAATTCCTACTGCTGCAATCATCTTAACAGTAGGTTTGATAGGTGGTAGAGTAATTGAAATGACATTCTTCCCTGCCCCTCCAGGTGATTTCTTTAATATCGATTTAGCTTTGAAACCAGGTATTCATCAAGATAGTACAAAAGAGTACTTAATTAAATATGAAAATATCACTTGGGAAACGAATGAGCAACTTAAAAAAGAATATGATACTGATTTCGATTTTATCAAAACTACCTTTGTAAGTATTGGTAACGCCTTTAATGGTGCAGAAAACGGTACTCATACAGGACAAGTATTTGTTATTCTTGAAGACCTCTCTGAGTCTCCTGTTGATGTAAGTACTATTCAAGCTAAAATCCATAAAATGATTGGAGAGGAACCTACAGCAAGAAAGATATCTGTAGGTGCAAATAACATGTGGGGTGCTCCAGTATCAATATCATTACTTGGTCATGAATATGATCAGTTAGAAGGTGCTGCTGAATTCTTGAAAAAAGAATTAAACAAACAAGCTGCACTTTATAACATCAACGATAATAATCAGATCGGTGGTCAAGAAATCAGATTACAACTAAAACCAAAAGCATATGCCCTTGGGTTTACAGAAGTTAGTTTGATGACACAAGTTAGAAATGGTTTCTTTGGCGCTGAAGCTCAACGACTTCAAGTAAACAAAGATGAGATTAGAATTTATGTTAGATACAAAAAAGAAAACCGTAATACGATAGGCGATCTAGAAAGAATGCGTATCCGTACTGTAGACGGAATGTATCCATTAGCTCAATTAGCCAACTTCCAAGTAACAAGAGGTCCTGTAGCTATCAATCATTATAATGGTGAGAAAGAAATTCGTGTTGAAGCTTACTTACTTAACGCGAATGATCCAAGTATTCCTATTATTGAAGAACTTGAGAAAGAGTCCTTACCAGTAATGAATGAAATGTTCCCAGATGTCAGAACGGAATATCAAGGACAATTAAAGTCTTCTAAAGAAGATTCGTCAGAATTGATGTACTATTTCATTATTGCCTTCCTATTTATTGTGATGATTTTAATGATTCACTTTAGATCAATTACTCAGGCATTAATGATTCTAGCCATGATACCTCTAGGTATAATTGGTGCAATGTGGGGTCATGGTATTGAAGGTCAAGCCATTTCGATGTTCTCTATTTTAGGTATGGTAGCTTTATCTGGAACCATCATTAATGATGCTGTAGTTTATTTATCAAAATTCAATCAAGACTTATTATCTGGGATGACCTTTGATGAAGCAATTATTAATGCCGGAAAGTCTCGTTTTAGACCCATCTTATTAACGACATTAACGACTACCATAGGTTTATATCCAATGATACTAGAAACTTCAGTTCAAGCTAGATTCTTAGTTCCTGTGGCTGTATCACTATCGTATGGTATCTTGATAGGCACCACATTTATCCTACTTATTTTACCTGTCTTGATAAAAGTGGTTAATGATATTCGTAGAGGTAAAAAATGGTTGTTCACAGGTAAAAAACCTAGTCGTGAAGAAGTAGAAAATGTGTTTACAGAAATTGCCGCTGAAAAAGCAATGGAACAAGTAAATGAAGCATTATCTACCGACAAAAAAGATCAATTAGTGTCTCATTAAATAATAAAAGAAGTAGGTAAGCAGATGATTAGCTTCCTACTTCTTGACTATTCTAACAACAGACAAATGAAAAAATTAATTATATATATCGGAATGTCTTTGATTACTATCAGTAATCTTTGGGCACAAGCTGATAGTGTTATAGTACAAACTGTTAACCTCAGTCTTGCTGATGCAATATCGGAGGGTTTGGTCAACAATTATGATATCCGAATAGCAGGTCAAAATGTTGATATTTCTAAGATCAATAATACTTTAGAAAATGCTGGTATGTTCCCTACCGTTTCTTCTGATGTCGCTTGGAATCATAACTGGTCACATGCCATGAACTCTAACCTAGGTACTGTTTCTCCTCAAATAAAAACAGATTTCACGATTTTCAATGGATTTCAGGTATGGATCAATAAAAGTCAGCTAGAAGAGTTACAACATTACTCCGAAGGTAATGCTCAAGTGGTCATCGAAAATACGATCAAAGATATAATTGTTGGATATTTCGAGGCACTTTTAGAAAAACAACGATTAGAAGTATCTGAACAGTTGGCTACATTATCTAAGGAAAGGTATGACTATACAATCAGTCAGAAGGAATTAGGACAAGCAGTAACCTATGATGTATTACAAGCTCAAAATGCTTGGTTAGAAGACCGTAGAACATCGTTAGATCAAAAGAACAAATTACAATTAAAACTTCGTGATCTTAACTACATTATGGGTGTTCCTCAGGAAGAACAAACATTATACAACCTGACTGAAACTTTTGAAGCTATTCAGAAAGATTATATCTTATCTGAGCTATTAGCAAGAGTAAATGCTGACAACTCCACTTTAAAGAATAATTATATCAATATAATTATTAAACAAAAAGATGTTGAGTTAGCGAAAGCTGCATACCTTCCTAGTTTAGCAGGTAGTGCTAGTTTAAAATACACAGATAATTATGGAGGAGCACAAGGTATTCCCAACTTCAACATTAATGGAGTGAGTGGTATGGTAGGTGCTACGCTATCCTTCCCTATTTATTTGGGAGGAAGTAGATCTAGGTCTAAACAAATAGCTGTTATTAATAAGCAAATAGCTGATATAGAAACACAACAAATGTCGCATAGTCTAAATAATCAGATGATGCAAGTATATGATACCTATACTCTACAAAGAGAAATATTAGAACTTACGGAAGAACAGGTGACTGCTGCACAACTTAACTTAGACATGTCAACGGAAAGATATAGAACAGGTCAGATCAATTCATTTAACCTTAGAGATGTACAAATTCAATATTTAGATGCTCAAAACTCAAGGTTAACAGCGATTTATAACCTAATAGCCACTAATACAGAAATTGTAAGATTAACAGGTGGTATTATTGATGCATACTCTGAAGAGTAAAATTGTAATCAATGTATAAAATCTATAAGGGTTGTTGTATAATTACAGCAACCCTTTTATAATAAAAAACCTATGATAGATAAGAGAAAATGATATTTATATCAAATATCACCTCATTAAAAATATCCTGCATTTTTTATAGAAAAAGTGATTGTCTACATTAATTAAATGTGATACATATTTTTTATATATCTCACTAAAAGATAGCTCAAATTATCAATTTCATAAATATCATATTCAATAAGTGAACTTTATTGATAAAGTAATGTTTACAAAAGTAAATACAGTTGCTCCTAACATTAATAATTTGTATATTTAGTGTAAAGACATTCAGTTGTATTTTTGGATGTACAGGTGCATAGTATGCCAAAATACAGCAAAGGCTATTCGAAAGAGTAGCCTTTATTTTTTCACTAAATTTCTAGCCCATTTCCCTGTATTCTTCCTCCAAACATATACACTTAAACGCAAGTATTCTTCAATAGAAACTACTACATAAACCCAGTATATTGGTAAATTAAAATAGAATGCTGCAATACAACCTAGAGGAATAGAAAATGCCCATGTACTTATTAAACCTAATGATGTCGTAAATTTAGTATCCCCTCCACTTCTTAATACTCCACCGGCTGTAATATAGTTAGTCATCTTTATAGGAAATAAGAATGCGAAGATAAAGCACAAAGTTTGTGTTATCTCTGAGACTTCCGGAGATACCTCATATAGCTTTATGTATAACGGGCTTAATAAAGCAATAAAAAAAGCCATACCAATTCCGACAAAAAAAGTATTGATGGTAAACTTATTCCCGTATAATCTAGCTTTTCTAAAGTTATTCTGACCTAATTCGTATCCAATTAATATAGCCGCTGCTGAAGCTAAACCAGTAAAAAAGCCAAAGAATAAAACTTGTAATGGAATGGTGATGGTCATGGCCGCAATATCAACAGTGCCCATCCTACCATAAATCATAGAATAGCCTGTTTCACCCATAGCCCAAGATATCTCGCCTAAAACTAGAGGAGCAGAAATACTTATCAGGGGCAAAAGCATTTGCTTATCAAAATGGAAAAGATGTTTCCACTTAATATCACCAGGAAATTGTTTATATCGAACTAAAATATATAGAATAATAGCTTCTAACCACATGGCAATTATAGTGGCCCATGCGGCTCCTTCCATTCCTAATGCTGGAATCACACCAAAGCCAAATATCAACATATAGTTGAATACAGTATTGACAATAATCTTTATCAAACTGATTTTTAATACCAATTTTGCTTGTCCTATACTTCTTAATGATGCACTATAAGCCGCACTTAAAAGAGCAGCAGGAAAACCAATAGCTATAATTTGTTGATAAAGGCCTCCTAATCGGATCACTTCAGTATCTTCAGAAAATAAAGAAAGTATTTGGTGTGGAAATGCTATACTTAACCCAACCCCTATGACGGTCACGACTATTCCCAACTTTAATAAGTCTCCGATTAAAAATGAAATCTTATCCTTTTCATTTCTACCCCAAAATTGAGCAACAAATACACCTGCCCCATTAGCTAAACCAGTAATGGCCACAAGAAATATAAAAGATAGCCTACTTCCTAGACCCACAGAAGCAATTACAGTTTCTCCTAACTGGCCAACCATGATTTGGTCAATCATACTTAATGCAAATTGAAGAACACTTTGCAATGATACAGGTAGGGCAATATCCCACACCTCTTTAAAGAAACTTTTTTTGGTTGTTTTCAAGCGATAAGAATTAATTTATCTCAAAGTTAATGGAGTGGAAGTTAGAATCTACATCTTATTATCAATTATTTGAGGGTGATGTAATAAAAGCCATTGGACAGCTATTAACGTTTTTCCATCTTCTATCTTTTTCTCAAAGTACAATTGCTTGAGTTCAGTAGAATTATATTTGATCACTTTAATATCTTCATTCTCTGTTACTAAACCTCCTCCTTTTTGTACTTGATTTTCAACATGAGCAAAATATAAATGCACTTTTTCTGAACAGCCACCTGGAGTTGAATAAAAAGATCCAATAGATTCTAAATGAGATACATCAAAACCAACCTCTTCTAATATTTCTCTTTTAATAGCCTGCTCTGGAGATTCTCCATCATCTATTAAGCCTGCAACACATTCCCATAGATATCCTGAACCATTAAATACTGTTGGTACTCTTATTTGTTCCACAAACCAAAAATTATTTTCTAAAGGGTGATATAAAACCGCGGCTACCGCATCATTTCTAACCACTACCTCCCTATCCATTACTTTTGAGGTTGAACCATCATATTTTTGATGTGTTAAAGTAACTTTATCTACATTGAGATAACCATGATAAACTCGTGTGATATCAATTATTTTAATCTTATTGTTCATTAACTTCATTAGGATTTTTGTATATTGATTATGTGTCAAATTTTAGTGAACTAAATTTTGTGAGTCAGTTTTATCACTTTTTTAAGTCAGTCCATTCAATTTCACATTTGATAAATCTATTGCATTAAAAACAACTATTTGAGCCCAAAAATAATAAGCATTAAACAATAAATAATACTGAAATGAGAAATAATAGATTTTACAGTCGAGTAGATACCTTTGCTAAAATAATTTGGATACTAATTTTGATAATGCTATTCAGTGTAATGTCTATAATTATTCTCCAATTTGGTCAAGGGCCTTATGCTGTTATTCTTTCTTCTTTAATTATCATCAGTTTAAGCTTGTTGCTTATTGTCTCTTTTTTAGTCACTTCTTATATGTCTATTGACAAAAATGCTAAACTAGTAAAATATAAAGCAGGTCCGTTTAAAGGGGAAATCAATATTGATAAAATTCGTAAGATAAAATTAAATACTAGGAAATATGTTGGTTTAAAGATTAGTTTATCCTTTAAAAAAGGCATGATTATCTATTATCACAAATACGATTCTATATATTTTACACCTGAACTTTCAGAGGAATTTTGTGAACAGTTAAAAGAAATAAACCCCAATATTGAAATCGTCCCTTAATTTTTGATTAAAATATTTGTCGATGCTATCACTTTAAGTGTCTATATTTAAATAATAATTAGCATTCTTAAATGCATTTTTAATAAACCAAAAAAGAAACTAATGAAAAAGTTAATTGTACTCATCTCACTTTTTTTGATAGGGGTCACGCCTTTATTTGCTCAAAATTTATTATTGGATAAAGAGTATACCTATAAAATGGAATACAAAAAATTCAAAAAACTTTATAGAAAAGAAGAGGATAGAGAAAAGAAAAAATTCATCATTTATAATGGAATGAAAGGCTATAAAAAGAATATGGCTGATTATTATGTAGCTTATAAATGTAAATTTGATTCTCAAAAAAGATTGGTTGGTTTTAATATCCAATTCATTGGGAGAAGCAAAGAAGCTGTAAGAGATGCTTCGGTTTCTTATATGCAAGAATTAGTTTCTCAAGGATATAAAGAAGTAACTGCCGGTAGTAACAAAATAAATTATCAAAAAGATAACTTTTGGTACAAACAAGGTAATTTAGGTTATGATTATATTGATAAAAGAAAGAAAGCTTGGGTAGCTACATATACTATGTCAGTTTTCGGTCAAGGAAAATAAATATCCTCTTAACCAAAAAGGCTCGTCATGAAATGATTCATGACGAGCCTTTTTTTGTTCTTTAAAATCTATTGTTTCTGAAACGTCTGTTTCATACACTCATATTCCTTATCTAATGCTGGCTTACAGAAGTTTGTACCTTCAAATATTTCATCAGATAGAGCTTGACGAGCATTCAATTCATCATCGATATGTGCTTTCTTTAATGCTCTTTGCTTGCCTTCTTTAGAGAAAACAGTGATCGTTAATTCTTTTTGATCTCTTGTGATTTTTACTCTTTCTCCAGCTTTCACCTCGATTTCAAGATCTTGGTATAACTTATGATCAAAAACAAAGTTAATATCTTTATCATTTAACACATAAGTATATGTTTCTACTCCGTCCTTTCTTTCAAATTCACCTTCTAATTGTACTTTAAATATTTTCTCTTTGAATTTCAACACATTCAGCTTAGAAGGAATTCTTGGAGCAATAACTAATTTATCTTCGATGGCATTTGGTCTAATACCTAAGAAGTATTGATACCAAACTCTTAATTGTTCTCCATTAGACCATGCTTGCATATAAGTACCTGTCAACTTAGGGTAATTCTTACCTTCATGAGGAAAAGCATCCGCATTTTCATTCATACTACCTACAGCTCCCATATCTAAAGATTGGATATTCATATTTTCAAACAATTTGAAAGCAATATCTTCCTGACCACTTTCAATCATTCTTTGCATAGCATATCCATTATTCCATTGCCAAATTGTACCGTTATGATAGGCAGCGTCTTTATGATAATGCTCCCATGCTAAGTGGTAAGGGTGAAAATTAGGATCTTCTTGTGAAAGTGATGCCACTCCCCAAGGGTACACTAGATGTTCCCAAACTTCTCTTGTTAACTTCATTTTCTGGGTATCATCAGTAATAAAGTCCATTGCAAACAATTGATTTGGTCTGAATTGGAAATCAGGTTGATTATCATGGTCTATTCTATCCGCCATATAAGCATGATCGCCATCAAAAAAGTCATGAATAAAGTTATCCTGAACTTTATCTGCTACTTTTTGCCATCTTTTCGCATCACTTTTATGTCCTGTAAATTCAGCAAAATAAATAGCTGCATTTAATTGTTGGAACCATAATGCTTGAATATCATTGGCAAAACTTCCTCTTGGCGAATAAGCAGCCTTGTCTGGCTCTCTTCGAGCATCCATCCAAGTATCAGCATCCTCATGAGTTAAGTATCCTTTTTTATTCACCCAATTTTTTAATGCACCATCCACAGATCTTTTCACTGTAGGGTACATTGTTTTTATCAATGAGTTATCACCAGAATATTTGATATACTCTAATAATTGACCAATAAATCTAGGAGTACCATCTGTTGTATGGTAGTTAAGTGATTCCATTTTTACAATGTTAGGAATCCTACCATAATATTTTGAAGACGACTTTTTCTCTTGAACCTCTGCAAAAGATAATAAAATCTTTTTAGCAATATCTGTTTCTCCGAGTACCAAAGTACCGCCAGGCATTGAAATAAAAGTATCACGTCCCCAATATTCATTAAACCAAGGAATACCAGCATAAATACCATATCCTCTTTGGTGAGTCACCATTTCATCCATTGTTAAAGTCAACCAATTTAAGGCTTGGTCAAAATGTGGATCTTCTGAATGAATAAATGTATTTTTTGTAATTAGATCTGTCATGCGCTCAGTTCTCTCTTTGAACCACTCTCCATGATGTTGTCTAGCTTCTTTGACTAATTTTAAAGCTTCTTCTTTATTGTTGGCTATCGTAATATAAAAACCACCTCTTCCTGATTTAGTGACCGTTGCCATACCATCTTTTGAAATGTTCTCTTTATGAGAAGGGGCTACTGCTAAAACTTTTGATGGGTCTTCCGACGAAGTATAATAAATAGCTTCTTTATCTTTATCACTTTGTTTGATTTGATCTCCAAGTAAAGTCAGTTTAGTATTTTGTCCTTGAACTGCTTCTAAGGATACATAAATTACATCCTGATCATCAAAGAGAATCACTTTTTCAACCGCTAAAGGTGTTTTTCTTAGTAAATAATGAGGATACGCTATCACCTCAGAATTTTCTCTATCAAAAGCAACTCCATCAATTTCAACTTTATAATCTGTAAATATTCTTTTTTGACCAACATTCCATCCATCAAACCAACTGTATAATTCTGAATTTAGAATATGTGAGGAAGTTTGAAAATAAGCACTTCGTTTATTAGAATAAGTGACTATCCTATTTTGTTCCTTTGAAACAGAAACACCTATTTCCTGAAGGATATTGTCATTAATTTTTTCTTTTGATACATATTTTTCCTTTTCGGTACAACCAAAGAATACGACTAAACTTAAAAGTCCTATCAGGGAATGTCTAAAATTCATAAATGTTATTATTAGTTTTTTATAACTGAGCTTCTCCTCGTAAATCAAAAGCTACTCTTTATTCTACCAAGTTACTAAATCAAATGTTGTTATATCTATTGAAGACCTTATTTTTTTGCGACAATAATATCTATGATAATACTTCCCATTTCAGGTCAAAAATAAATACCTGAAATCTGTTAACGATTAATTTTCAGATAGATACAACCCATTCATCATCTACATTTAAAAAAAAACAACCGATTGAGCTTAAATTGTTAACAATTGTAGATTAACAAATAATAAATGTATTCTTTACACAGAAATTCACACTTTTGTATTGTAGGTATGTTTAAACATACTGATTGAGTTGTTTAATTCCATTTTTAGGACAAAATAACTCAACGAAAAAGTAAAGTATGATTATAGTAATCGACTATCAGCCTAATAGAACCACAATTAAATAGTCACCAATGAAACTCAAGACATTTACATTTAGCTTCATATTATTACAGCTAATATTAATTTCGAACTTATCCGCTCAGGACTCTAAATTCTTAAAAGGATTTACAAAATATGTACATGGCGATATAATGCCTTACAAGTCCCCACAAGAGGATGCTAACCAAACAATGCTTGTTCGTTGTGAAAACGGAAAAGAAGTGATGGAATGGGAAGCGGAATCTGTACCTAAAAACTATAATGGTAAATTTGTAGAATTTGGTCTAATCATGGGTGTGGATATTGATAGAGCACAATATAGCTATGATATCTACATTAACGATAAAAAATATTTCACTTTCACTGCACCAGAAGAAAGTATTTTACAAGATGTTATTGCTGATGGCCCCAACGAATCTAACCTTACTTTTAAAGGAACGATGATTGATGCTTATAGCGACTTATTTGGTTATGCTTTCCTAAAAGTAAAAACGGAAGATCTTCCAAAAGGTGAGCCTATCAAAATGAAAATTGTGGCACCTAATGTTGGTAAATCAAGTTGGATGATGGTTTTCCGTTATGGCTTAGATGGGAATGTAAGCTGGAAACAAGAGCCGGCTGTAATCAATACTAAAAAGGGACCAAAACAGCTTCTAAGAACAACTATTCTTCACTACGGAGATCCAACAAGTGCTACTATAATAGCAGGTAAAGAGAAGCAAAAAGTAAAACTTAACGTTGGTGCAAATATTTTCCGTATTGAGGTGGATAAAGTAACAGAAACTAAAGATGTTCCTGTAAAAGTACTGGCTGGTAAGAAAGTATTAGATGATCGTATTTTAAAAGTAGACCCTGTAAAGCATTACGATCTTTACTTATTACATCATTCTCATGTAGATATTGGATATACTCATACTCAAGATGAGGTAGAAAAAGTACAATGGAAAAACTTGGATGACGCTGTCATGATGAGTCAAAAGACGAAAGACTATCCTGAGTATTCTAAATTCAAATGGTCTGTTGAAGTAATGTGGGCAGTAGAAAGTTATTTAAAAAATGCTTCTCTTGAAAAAAGAGCTGCATTTATTGAAGCTGTACAAAATGGTTCTATCGAATTAGATGGTTTATATGGTAACATGCTTACTGGATTGTCTAATCCTCAAGAATTAGTAGAATCTACCTTCGATGCATTAGAAATTTCTAAAGAGGCTGGAGTTCCATTAGAATCTGCAATGATTACTGATGTTCCTGGTTATACATGGGGTATCGTTCCTGTTTTAGCTCATTCTGGAGTGAAATATTTATCGGCAGGTACAAACGTATTCCACAGAATTGGATCAACAATTTCTACTTGGGGTGATCGTCCTTTCTATTGGAGTTCTCCTTCTGGTGAAGAGAAGGTATTAGTTTGGGTACATGAAAAAGGGTATTCTCACTTTCATACAGGACTTGGTTTTAAAGATTTAAAAGTTCTATTAACACCAAAATCTGTTTTTGATTATTTAAATGAATTAAATGATAGAAACTATCCATACGATATAACAACATTAAGATATACTGTAGGTTCTGATAATGGACCTGTAGATCAAGGTATTTCTGAGTCTGTAAAACAATGGAATGAAAAATATGAAACGCCAAAAGTGATTTTGTCTAATACTACAGAATCATTCAAAGCATTTGAAAATAAATACGGCGATGAAATTCCTGTTGTCAAAGGTGATTTCACTCCTTATTGGGAAGATGGTGCAGGATCTACTTCTAAAGAAACTGCTTTAGTAAGAAATGCATCAGAAAAATTATCTCAAGCAATGACATTGTTATCTATGAACGATGTTGAAATTCCAAATAAAGAATTTGAACAAGCTTGGAGATATGTACTTCTTTATAATGAGCATACATGGGGTGCATACAATTCTATTTCTGAACCTGAAGCGGATTTTGTTCATTCACAATGGGCCGTTAAACAATCTTTTGCAATCAAAGCGGATAGTATTGCTGATGCAATTTTAGCAAAAGCATTAGCCTCTACAAAAGATGAAAAAGGAGTTACTCTTACCAATACATTAAGCTGGGACAGAGCTAATCTGATTAAACTTTCAGCAGAGCAGTCTTCACAAGGTGATATCGTATTGAACCGTCAAGGAGATGTACTACCTACTCAAAGGTTAGCCTCTGGAGAGTTAGCCGTTTGGATTAATCATATGCCTGGCTTCGGTTCTAAAGAAATTTTTGTTACTCCTGGCGATGCTTCATCAACTAAAAAAGTAATTAACCATGAAAATGGCTTTGAAAATGATCAAGTAAAAGTTGAAATTGATCCTAATACAGGTGCTATAATTTCACTTTACGATAAAATCACAAAGCAAGACTTGGCAGATACTAAGTCTCTTAAAGGATTGAATGATTATTATTATGTGAAAGGTAGAAATCCTAAATCTCCTTTAACTACTTCTGATGATATCACTATTAAATATATTGAGAAAGGTGATTTAACTTCTACCATCGAAATTTCATCTTCGGCACCTGGTACTGAAGAATGGAAACGTTTGATTAGCATCAATGCTTATTCAAATGAGGTGATGATTGATAACATAATCAATAAAACTAATATTTATGATCCTGAAGGAGTACATATTGCTTTCCCTTTCAATGTTGAAAGAGGTACAGTAAGAATTGACGTTCCTTTTGGTGAATATATTCCTGAGAAAGAACAATTGGCTGGCTCTTGTAAGAACTACTTCACAGTACAAAGATATGTTGATGTATCTAACTTAGATTATGGTATCACTTGGGCTTCACCAGATGCTCCAATGATTGAACTAGGAGAAATTACTACAGATGCTTTATCATATGGTTGGGTGAATGAGGTAAAACCAACACAAACTATTTATGCTTACTTGATGAATAATTATTGGGAAACCAATTACAAAGCAAGTCAAGATGGATGGCATGATTTCAGATTTGTACTAAAACCACACGGTACTTATGTTTCTAGTAAAGCTAAGAAATTCAGTACTTCTATTTCACAACCCATATTGATTAGTGAAAATGGAAATAACGAATTCATTCCATTGGTTCGTCCAAAATCGGATCAAATGATTATTACGGCTGCTAGACCAATGAAAGACAATCAAGTTTTAATTACTGTATTGAACGCTTCTGCTGGAGATAACATCCTATCGTTAGAAGAATCTAAGCAAGTGAAAGAAATTAGAATGTCGAATATTCACGGTGAAGATTTAGGTACTTACATACCAAATGAAAATATCCCTGGATGGGGAATTCGATTCTTACTAGTTGAGAAAGAACCTGTTAAGGAATCCAAATAGTTTAAATGGTGATCAGTTATTTTAACTGATCACCATTTTTTTTTAGAAATTATAATCTTTACCTATTAACAATTTCACTTTTTTTGAAATAATAAACCTCTTTTGCTACCTACCTTTGCATTACTAAATCAAGCGAAAAAACGAATCACTAAATCAAACCTTCAATAACAAAAATCTGCTTTAGCAATCGCAATCTTGAAGGCTCTACTAAAAATGAAATCAATCTGCTTACAACAATTCATATTCAGTCTTTTGATAGGCTTACTTATAAGTTGTGGACATACTACCAATGTCAATGACGAAATAGACACCTATGATGAATGGGAATTAGGGAAAAATCAACCTTATAATTTTAAATCAGTTACTTCATTACCTGAAGGATATAATTTAGATTTTGTCGGCTATTTATCACGACATAGTTCTAGATATATGACCAAGCCTAAAGAAGATGTTGTTCTTTACAACCTTTTTGAAAATGCAAAGCTAAATAATGGCCTTAAAAAAAATGGCAAACACCTTTTTGAAGAAATTAAGTTGTTATTAAAAGTACAACGTGATAATTATGGTACTTTATCTTCAAACGGTGAAGAGGAACATAAACTTTTAGGTCAAAGGATGGCTAATTTAGCTCCTGAGTTCTTTAATAGTAACCCTAAAATTAAAAGTACATCTACTTTAATTTCGAAAACACAAGATTCTAGGGCCAATTTTCAAGAAGGTATTTCTTCAAAAGTTAATAGACCAAAATTTATCAATATTACCTATGATGACTATAATGACCCTATTTTAAGAGCCTTTAAAATTTCTCCTTCTTATCAATCTTATATTGATTCCGCAAATTGGCAGATCTATATTGATGAATATCAGAATACTGCACAGTATAAAGAATTAAGAGATCAAATATTAGATAAGTTATTCACAGAAAGCTATATCAAATTATTAGAAGATAAGAAAAAGAAGTTCTATGATATGGAGCATAATTTAATCATCGCTAATAAAAATGACATCGTCAATAATCTATTTAAGTGCTTTAAAATCAGTCATAATTTGCCAGAAGGTTTTGGTCCGAATTTAGAAATTTTCACTGCGGAAGATTCTAAAATATTGTCTCATGTTGATAACATAAAATCTTACTATACAAAAGGTCCTGGCTTTAAGAATTCTGATATTTCGTATAAACATGCCATCACATTTTTAAAATACATGCACAGCAATATTAATAGTTATATTGATGGAAGATCAGACTATCAAGGTAACTTTAATTTTGCCCACTCTACCACTGTTGTTCCTGTATTAGTTTTACTAAATCTCGATCAATATAAAGAGATGGAAATGGAACAATGGAATGAATCAGAAATGTCTAAAATGGCAACAAATTTAACATGGTTAGTTCTTGAAAAAGAGGGTGAAAAGTTCATTCAAATTAGATGGAATGAAAATCCCGTCCAATTACCACTTAAAGAAATCAATGAGCATTATTTGTATAGTTATGAAGAATATGATGCATACATCTCCAAGATACTTTCTGTATACGGACTAAAAGATTCTAGGTCCAATTACAATGATATTCTATTATCATTATAATATTGAAAAGGTCATCTCAATTATATAAAAGATGACCTTTTTTCTTATCCTTCTGATGTTGTATATTGAACTTAAATCAAAAATTTTTTCAATAAGATGATTAATAAAGAACTATTTCAATTTTTAGCAGACTTAAAAGATAATAATCATAAGGATTGGTTTACTGATAATAAAAAAGTTTACCAACAACATCAAGAAACTGTAAAAGGCTTATTTATTGAAATACAAGATCAATTAAACCATACTGATCAAATAGAAGCTCATAAATTATATAGAATTTATAGAGATGTTCGATTTTCAAAAGATAAAACGCCTTATAAAACCTGGTTTTCAGGTTATCTCTCTAGATTAAAACCCGCTTTAAGAGGAGGATATTACCTTCATTTGGAAGATGGAAAATCTATGATTGGCGGTGGTTTCTATGCCCCTAATAAAGAGGATCTAAAACGTATCCGTGATGAGTTTACTTTTGGAGATGATGAGATCCGAGGAATTATTAACGATACAACATTTAAAAAATACTTTGGCACTTTAGAAGGTGAAGGAGTAAAAACGGCTCCAAAAGGATTTGATAAAAATGACCCTGCCATAGAATTTATCAGAAAGAAACAATTTTATGCCATGAGACATTTTACCAATGATGAGGTGATGAGTGAAAACTTTGTTGAAGAAGTAGTTAAAACCTATCAAGCGTTAAGACCATTTTTTGATTATATGTCGAATGTACTTACTACCGATCTCAATGGAGAAAGTATTATTTAAAAAATAAAGTCTGCTTAGATTAATTTAAGCAGACTTTTTAATATTTAATTTCTTCATCACTATCTCTCATAATTTTTAAAGCTTTTTTATTTGCATTATAAGCTTCTTCAGTTAATTGATTATCGAAGCAAGACTTCATTTCAACAACAGCTTCTTCAAGCTTCTTTAATTGATCTTGCTTTACTAATAATTTTTGATAGAGTTCATCATAATGAAAATCATGATTGGAAGTTCTAAAAAGAGGATCCGCCTCTTCACTTTCTTTAGAAACAAATATTTTTTTGAATTGATTAATTAGTTTCATGTAAAGTTGAAAAGTAAGTCGTATTATCCCGCAAAACTAAACTTTATTTTATTAAAAACACAACTTAAGTCATTCATTCATAAATAGATCGGATATAAAAAAACTACCTGCAATAATTCTTACAGGTAGTTTATCAAAGAATATATTAAAATAATATAATTTCTATTTAGAATATAAGCCTTCCTTTTTAAAAGCCTTAAAAGTGTTTTTACTGATGCTTTTATTAGTAAACACTTCGTAAATCGAAGGTTTATCAGAATCATTCAAGAACTCTTGATAAGAAAAATAAAATTCTTCTCTAGAATTAATTCCCCAATAATTTATATCAAATTCTTTTGCCAACGAAGCTGCATTTGTTCTTTGCTCTGTTTCAAAAAATTCTTCTAATTCGGGCTGTCTTGTTGGCCCATCAATCATTCTAAAAATTACACCTCCTTGATTATTCAATAAGAGTACTTTCAAATTGTCTGGTAAATAATTATTCCAGAAAGCATTTCTATCATAAAAAAAGGCTAAATCACCTGTTAGAAGTACATGAGTCCTATCTTTTGATTTGATAGCATGACCAATTGCAGTACTTGTACTTCCATCGATTCCACTTGTTCCTCTATTTGCGAAAACATCTACATCTGGACGTTGTAAACCAATAAAATTAGCATAACGTACAGACATACTATTAGCTAGATGCAAAACAGAATTTTGAGGTAACTCGTTGATTAAATGATTTACTATCTCTAATTCAGAGAAAGATAATATGTCAAAAAAGTCCGTTTTATTTGTTTTGACCTTATCATCAGCATTTTTCCAAACCTCTAAGAAATGATCATCTCCTTCAACTTCTTTCGAAGACATTTGATCAAAAAATGCTTCTGGCGTTGACCTTATAATAGTTGATAAAGCTTGGAAAGGATCAGGTACCTCGCCCGCTTCCTGAATATGAAGCTGGTACTTTGGAGGGTTTTTCCTTAAAAATAATTTTAAATTTTTAGAAATAACACTCATTCCAAAGGTGATGATCACATCTGGTTTTAGTTCATCAAAAGTATTTGGCGAAAGAAATACATCTTGATGAATTATAGCATTATCAACATTACCATAATTAGAGATAACATCCGATAATACAGGTATATTTAAATTATTTAGATGTTCAACAGTATACTCATCTCGCTGTTGTTGTCCAGCGATAATCAGTATCTTATTATTTTCTTGAAATAACGGTAGAAGTTGTTCTTCCCAAGTCTCATCATCTAAATAAGGTTCCGATTGCAAAATCTCTCTTCTAGATTGAGGAGTGCTCTCATAAATAAACTCTTCTCCCGCTTCTGGATAAAATGGTTCTCTTAAAGGCCAATTAATTTGTATAGGGCCTTTAGGATATTCTAAAGCCTGACACATTGCTTCTGCTCCTATTCTTTGACGATACCACTTGGCATCATCATGAGAAAGGTCAACAGGCATATGATAAGCTTTCTTTATATGTTTTCCGTAAATATTTTGCTGTTGAATGGTCTGCCCATCCCATTGATCTATCCATTCGGTAGGACGATCTGCAGTAATTACAATTAATGGAGTTCTTTGATAGTATGCTTCTGCAATTGCTGGTGCATAATTTAATGCTGCTGTACCCGAAGTACATGCAATTGCTACAGGTGCATTGGTTTGTTGAGAGATACCTAATGCTATAAAAGCTGCAGATCTTTCATCACTTACCGTTTTTGTATTGATATGAGGATGTCTTGCAAAAGCAAGCGCTAACGGAGCAACTCTAGAGCCTGGTGATAAAACGACATCTCTAACACCTTTTTGATAAAGCTGTTCGACAAAATTGCCTACTTCTCTTAGTAAATCTTGACGGTGTTGACTCATTAATAAATAGATTATTTCTTACGTTCTACCACATAAGAGATCAATTGATGCAAAGCTAATTTATATTCAGAATCAGGTAATTCATCTAAAATTGCTCTACCCTCATTAATATATTCGTGCATCTTTTCTTCCGCATATTCTAATCCACCAGAAGATTTCACGAAATCTATGATCTCTCGAACAACTTTTTGATTAGTATTCTGTGTTCTTATTTTAAAAATAACTTCTTTTCTTTTCAACCACTTTGCATTATTAAGTGCATAAATAAGTGGTAAAGTCATTTTCTTTTCTTTAATATCGATACCTAATGGTTTACCGATCTCATCCGTACCATAATCAAAAAGATCATCTTTAATCTGAAAAGCAATACCTATCTTTTCTCCCATTAAATGCATCTTATTGATTATTTCTTCAGAAGCACCACTCGATGCGGCTCCTACTGCAGTACAAGCTGCAATTAATGTTGCTGTTTTCTGACGAATAATTTCGAAATATACCTCTTCAGTAATATCTAATCTTCTTGCCTTTTCAATTTGCATCAACTCTCCTTCAGACATCTCTTTCACTGCAGTTGATACATGTCTTAGTAATTCATGATCTCCATTATCTACGGCTAACAATAAACCTCTTGATAATAAATAATCACCTACTAAAACGGCAGTTTTATTTTTCCATAATGCCTTAATAGAAAAGAAACCTCTTCTATAATCAGCATCATCGACTACATCATCATGTACAAGTGTAGCAGTATGAAGTAGTTCTATTAATGAAGCTCCTCTATAAGTTTGATCTACGATTTGACCTGTTGCACCCGCAGTCAGAAAAACTAAAATTGGGCGCATTTGTTTCCCTTTACTCTTAACAATGTAGCTCATTATTCGATCTAATAAAGCTACATCAGTACGCATATGCTCTCGAAATTTCTTTTCGAAAATTAGCATTTGCTCATGAACGGGAACTTGGAAATCTTTGACTTTTTTAGACATATTAAATTACCTAGCAATAGGAACGTAAGCTACTTTTTTAGTTTCAAAGAAATCTTCCTCGAAGATATCAGTCATTGGTGTTAAAGTGAATTTCTTTTTATTAAGCTTAGAGAATTCCTCTTTTAAATCACCACCTTTTAAACAGATAATACCATTATTCAATTCATGCCCTTGCTGATGAGATACTTTTGTTCTAACCCACTTGTACAATACATCTATACGAGTTACGGCTCTAGAAACTACAAAGTCATATTCCCCATCTACTTTTTCAGCACGTATTTGCTCGGCAGTAACGTTAGTTAATCCAATTGTTTTCGCAATTTCGTTTACTACATTAATTTTTTTCCCGATAGAATCTACCAAGTGAAATTTCACTTTTGGGAACAAAATAGCTAATGGTATTCCTGGGAATCCCCCACCGGTACCTACGTCTAAAATTTCGCTACCTGGTTTGAATTCAATAATTTTAGCGATACTTAAAGAATGAAGAATATGACGTTCATAAAGATTTTCAATATCTTTCCTTGATATAACATTCACTTTTTCGTTCCACTCCGCATAAAGATCTTGTAATTGCCCAAACTGATGCTTTTGAACTGGAGTCAGATCCTCAAAATACTTCTCTATGATATCAATATTAGCCATTCTAAACCGCTTATTATTTCTCTCTGTTTATTAATAAATACATTGAGTAAGATGAATGTTTATCAAAATCACCCAATTAATGTCAAAACTAACATATTTAGTTGATGTATGCCCTTTTTTTTCTCATTCCTTTAAAATCATTGTATAAATTTTTCTCATTTATCATTTTTTGATACTTCAACATGACAAAGTTCTTTTACAATGTAAGATTATTCTAAGTAAATGACATTTACTTGGTCATTCTATATAAAAGCATCATTAAAACCAGATTTATTGAAGATTATGCTATCGCTGATCATCACATTTTAGTTCAAAACCTACACTTTAACCAATAAAAAGCACATCAAACTGTACATAAAGAATGAACAATTACAGATTAAATAGTGTCATAAAGGCAAACAATAACTCAAAAACTCAATCGAATATGACCAATTTTACTACGGATGTAAATTCCAGAACTGGAGTGTTGACTATTAGAATGAGAGGTTTCTTTTTACCTGATCAATTTAATGAGCACTTAGAAACAACTCTAAGAGATGTTCAAGGTTCTAAACCAAAAACTGTTTTACTTGATGCAAGATTTATTGAATCTGGATGGATGAGCTCAAACCCATGGATAGTTAGTTGGTATTTACCGAAAATCAAACTATTAAAAGTGGAAAATTTTGGAATAATCATAGAGGATAACTGTGATCCATTTACACGTTTTTCCATCATTAACTTAGAAAATTTATTAGAAAGCGAACCTAGTTTAAAAATAACATTATTTGACTCTCCGGAGGAAGCTGCTATTTGGCAAAGAAATGTATCAAAAGTAGCTTAATTAAGACATCAAAGTTTTTGGGTGGTTTGTTCACAGTTGCAAAAACAGCTGTAAGGGATCTCTAGGTCGGAGATCCCATTTTTTTTGTCTAATTTTGACTCACGTTGTAGAAAAATATAAGGATGAGGCAGAAATTAGAAGAAAGATTGATTCTAGGAATTGATCCAGGTACACAGGAAATGGGGTATGGATTAATTTTAGTGAAAGGGCAAAAATTAAGCTTAGTTCAATATGGTGTAATCCACTTAAAAAAGTATAGCAACCATGCTCTAAAGCTTAGGAAAATTCATGAACGCATAAGTCATATTATTGAAGAATATGCTCCGGACGAGATGGCATTAGAAGCCCCATTTGTTGGCCAAAACATTCAATCTGCTTTAAAACTAGGTAGAGCTCAAGGGGTCGCAATGACTGCTGCTCTTATTAAAGATATTCCTATTGTAGAATATGCTCCAAAGAAAGTGAAAGCCGCAGTTACTGGTAACGGAAATGCTTCTAAAGAACAAGTAGCCAATATGCTAATGAAGATCCTGAAATTTAAGATAGATGATAATACCCTTTTAGACGCAACAGATGCATTAGGTGTAGCTGTCTGTCACGCTTATCAAAAAGGTCAAAATGTTGCTACTAAAAAATCATGGTCTGCATTTTTGAAAGAGCATCCGAATAGAGTCTCAAAGAAATAATTTACTTGAAATCTTATTTTAAGTCGACAAATATTCTTCTAATTTCGAAAAATCAATCTCCATGTTTTTACTCTTTTGAGGTTGAAAGCCTATCACCAATACATCGTCTGTCTGCGCATATTTTTCTCCCTTCCAATCATCCATGTTCATGGCAATTAAAGACTTTTGCTCGTACATAGGTTTATTAGCAATGGTAGACATTAATGCTCTAAAGTTCTTTTTATAATATTTACGTCCTTCTACACCTCCAAATTGATCTTGATATCCATCAGTCGTCATATAGAAAGATAAAATCGAATTTTGCTTATTTAAATCAATCAAGTGTTCGTTAAAAACCTCATACTTTTTCTTTTTAAAGATATGCCCCCCAATAGATTGTTTATTTCCTTCTAAGACTTCGACTTCATTAAGTCCTCCAATTTTTCTTACGAGGTATAAAGGGTGATGCGCCCCAGCAAATCTTAATGTGTTCTTCTTGGTATCTAAAACACAAAAACCAATGTCCATTCCATCTTTATTATTTACCTTATCTTGTTTAAGAACTACTCTAATTCGAGTATGCAATTGATTTAAGATTTCTGCCGGCGATTCTATCATTTTCGTATTGACGATATTAGATAGTATTTCTCTCCCTAAAATAGACATAAAAGCACCTGGCACGCCATGTCCTGTACAATCTGCTACTGCAAGGTATATGAGATCTCCTTTTTGTTCAAACCAATAAAAATCTCCACTAACAATGTCTTTCGGACGGTAAAAAACAAAGGCATCTTCAAAAGCGGATTGTAACATCGAGATATTTGGCAGAAGAGCTTGCTGAATTCTTTTGGCGTATTGAATACTTGAAGTTTGTTGTAAATTCTTTACTTCTAGTTCTTGTAAAGTACCTTGTAGTAATTCATTATTTTTTAATAATTGCTGACGATGTTGATCGATTTCTGCCGTCTTAGTTCTCACTTGTCCTTCCATATCTTGATAGTTTATTGCTGTATCTAACGTACTTATCAGATAGGTAACAATACTCCACAACATATTAATTTGAACATCAGAAAAGGCATTAAATTGATCACTCTGTATAGCTAAAACACCTAATTTCTTCGAGGATGATGTTAACGGTAAATAAATTAATGAATTCACTTTTTCTGATGTAATTACAGGTAAAAAGTGTTTTAAATCTTTGGTGTTTGAATAATCATTGGTAATGATGGATTCTTGTCTTTCAAAACATTGTACACCTAGATGACTGACCTTAGAAAGTGACCTTTCAAATTTATAGGGTTGTCCATCGCAGCGAAAACCTTGATAATGCAATTGATTATTCTGATAAATACCAATTAAAAATGAATTAAACTCTAAGGTATTATTTAATGAATGATAGAATTCTTTCACTATCGCTTCAACTTTTAAATGTTTACTCAGCTTTGCTCCAATTTCTCTTATGACCTCAATTTTATTATAAGTTGTTGCTAATTCTTCCTTTTGGAGTTCAATTTCTTCAGTTCTATCATTCATTTTTTGAATCATGAAATTGAAGTCTTTAGACAAATCACCGATTTCATCTTGAGTTTTTATGGTATACAATTCACCCACAAAATCATCTTCAACAATTTTTTGAATCGATTTTGATAATTGATGAATAGGCTTTCCTAATCGACTTAATAAATAAAACAATAAAATTGCATTTACCGTTAATATCGAAAGTGCAAAAACAATAAGTAATACAATATTTAACCTCTTCCAAAAAGTATCATAATCAATCATTGCTTGTTGAATTTGCTTTAATTGATTTTCGATGGTATTTAATTGAAATTGCAATCTATCTTTAAGACCAAAATGCCCGTAAAAACCTAATTGCTTATCCAATTCAACCATATTTTTAAAATTATCTCTATACTTCTCTAAAGTTCCAGTTAAATATATTTTACCATATTTATCGATCGGCATTTTTTTAATATCACTTAGTATTTGATCTACTACCTGACTTAATTTTTGTTCATAAATTGGATCTTTTCTAAGGATAAAATCTTTTTCATGACGTCTTAACATCAATATCTTCACCTGATCTAAATAATATCCTGAATTCTCCACACTATAAATCGCTCTTCGCATATCACCTTCAACACCATAACTTTTAAATCCCCTTTTTAATTGAGTTGTGGTTAGGCTATCAAAAGTCAGAGAGTATTTACCTAATGCCTTATCGAGAACTCTTAATGAAGGGATTACTTTAGCAGATTGTACATAAGAGTTGCTGTACATATCTATCAACTTTTGATTAATCAATTCTAGACCTTCTTTATGCTTTTCTAAGAAGACATTTTCTTTAGTCTCATAAAAAGATGGATTGATTGTCTCAGTTAATAAGAATGATTGTTTACTGGATTTTATATGCTGAATAGTTGATGTTATTTCTTTCAACTCTTTAGCTACTTTTTCAGCATTAATAGTAATATTTTGAATGTAGACGTAAACTAAAAAAAGAAGAGTAATGATAATAATATTAGCAACAAAAGACCCTACCAATCTAGTTTTAATACTTTTAGCTTGATGTTTTTTTTGAGATAGTTTCATGGTTATTAGTTTATAATACTGGGATATACCCTTTATGAGCTATAATTTGTTGGCCCTTATCAGACATTGTAAAATTGACAAAAGAAGAGAGTTTTAATTTATCAGAAATGCGATAATAAAAATAGAGAGGTCTGGATAATGGATATTGTTTATTTAATGCATTTTTAAATGATGGATAAACATAATTTCTCTGTTCTGTTTTAGCTATAGAAATTGGCTGTACCACTTCCTCTATATAGGCTATCCCACAATATCCAATAGCTCCTTTTAGTCTGCTCACATTTTCAACAACGCTGGCATTCGAGTGTACTTCTTTTATGTTATTAGAATTAGTATTCCCTCTAACAATTTCATTTTTCATAAAGCTGTAACTCCCAGAATTTTTATCTCTTGAAATCACAAGGATAGGTAAGTCTTCTCCACCTAATTGTGACCAATTGGTAATCTGACCTTTAAATATTTTCTGTAATTGAGGTATAGTTAATTGCTTTATTCTGTTAGATGGGTGAACAATTATTGAAAGTGCATCGAAAGCAATTACTTTCTCAATTAATTGATCTTCGTTATCCTCAATTGACTCTTGTTCTGTTGATCTCACTTTTCGAGAAGATAATGCTAATGCAATATTAAAATTTCGAAGTCCTTTAAAACCTAATGAACTCCCCCCTCCTAATACTTCGAAAGTTTCATGAGAAAATTGATCGTAGTTATTAGTTAAAGCTTTTATTAATGGTAGCATAGTATCACTCCCTTTAGTTCTTATCGACTCCTGAGCAAATATTTGATCGACAAATAAAAAATTAGCACTGATTAGTAGAAATAGTATAAATCTTGTCATTTAAATATAAATTTTATCTTGTTATTTAGTTGGGCAAATAAAAGGATTGTATGTTACATTAATCGCAACGTAATTTTACATTTTACAACCAACGTATTGTATTCATTAATGATAAAAATGTAATATTTAAAGTTAGATTATTTACATTTGCTGATAATCTGTTGATTTACTAATGAATTTAATGTTAACACCATGATTAAACTTTGGGTATGGCTTTTCAAATTATTGGGTTGGAAAGTGAAAGGAGAAGTTCCATATCATATTAAAAAGTGTGTAGTAGTAGTTGGTCCACACACAAGTTTCTGGGATTTTATAGTAGGTGTTCCTGCAAGAGAAATATGGGGACTTGAATCAAAATACTTTATCAAAAGTAGTCTTTGCAAAGGGTTACTAGGGAAAGTATTATTGAAGTTAGGGGCTATTCCAGTAGAAAGGAAAAAAAAGGATACAAGACTAGTTGATCAAGCTATTGAGCAGTTTAACGAGAGAGAAGAATTAATTATTGCTGTTACTCCAGAAGGTACACGTTCATACAATCCAAAATGGAAAAGTGGCTTTTGGCACATTGCTAAAGGAGCAAATGTACCTATTGTAATGGCTGGTATTTGTTTTAAAAAGAAAGAAGTGGTCATAGGTGAAAACTTTATGCCTACTGATGATAAGGATGCAGATATTCTAACGATAAAAACTTATTTAAGTAATTTTATTGGAAAGCATCCCGAAAAAGGAATTCAAAAGAACGAATTGTAATTCTGTCAACACAAAATAAAAAGGCCAGATCATTAAAATGATCTGGCCTTTATTATATAAATTAAACTATACACTACTTAGCATATAATTGTTCTCTCAATTCTTGAATTTGGTCACTTGAGATATACTCATCGTATGGCATATGACGGTCAATGATTCCGTTAGGAGTTAATTCGATCACACGATTACATACCGTTTGAATTACTTCGTGGTCATGAGATGACATCAAGATGTTACCAGGGAAATTAATCAATGAGTTGTTTAATGATTGGATAGATTCCAAGTCCAAGTGGTTAGTAGGAGTATCCAAGATCAAACAGTTAGCGTCAGTCAACATCATTTTTGACATCATACAACGCATTTTTTCACCACCTGATAGTACAGATGATTGCTTGAAGATCTCTTCACCAGAGAATAACATTTTACCAAGGTAACCTCTAATAAATGCTTCAGAAGTATCATGAGAATATTGTCCTAACCAATCTACAAGGTTAAGATCGTTTTGGAAAAACTCAGCATGTTCCAAAGGTAAATAAGCTGTAGTGATGGTTACACCCCACTTGAACTCACCTTCGAAGTTTGTATCCTTTTCATTTAAAATATCGAAAAGAGCTGTCATTGCTCTAGGATCTCTAGAAATGAATACGATTTTATCGTCTTTTTGCATGTTGAATTCAACATTCTTAAAGATCGTTTCCCCGTCGATAGATTTAGATAAACCTTCTACCTCAAGTATATTATTACCTGCTTGTCTTTCTGGTGTAAAGATAATACCAGGGTACTTTCTTGATGAAGGCTGAATTTCTTCCACATTCAATTTCTCCAACATCTTCTTACGAGAAGTTGTTTGTTTCGATTTGGCAGCGTTAGCAGAGAAACGAGCAATGAATTCTTTCAATTCTTTGATTTTCTCTTCAGCTTTCTTGTTTTGCTGTGCTTGCTGACGTGAAGCTAACTGACTTGATTGGTACCAGAAAGAGTAGTTACCAGAGAATAAAGAAATCTTTTGGAAATCGATATCAACAATCTGTGTACAAATTGAGTCTAAGAAGTGACGGTCGTGGGAAATTACCAATACCGTTCTATCAAAGTTAGCCAAGTAATCTTCTAACCATGAGATGGTCTCTTGGTCCAAGTCGTTGGTAGGCTCATCAAGTAATAAGTTATCTGGCTTACCAAATAAAGCTTGTGCCAATAACACACGTACTTTTTGCTTACCACTTAAGTTAGCCATTGTAGAATAATGCAAATCTTCAGAGATGTGCAGACCACTTAATAAGTTGGCTGCATCAGATTCAGCATTCCATCCATCTAGATCTTCAAAACGCTCTGTCAATTCAGAAATACGGATACCATCTTTCTCGTTGAAGTCCTCTTTAGCATAAAGATCTTCTTGCTCTTTTTTGATAGCCCATAGCTCATCGTGACCCATCATTACAGTATCCAATACTGTAGATTCGTCAAATTCGTGGTGGTCTTGCTTTAAAACAGAAAGTCTTTCTCCTTTACCAATGGATACACTACCTCTAGTAGGATCTTGTGCTCCATAAAGAGTTTTCATGAAAGTAGATTTACCTGCTCCGTTTGCACCAATAATGCCGTAGCAGTTACCTTCGGTAAATTTTAGATTGACATCTTGAAAAAGAACACGTTTGCCAAATTGAACGCCTAAGTTTGAAACTGTAATCATTATGTAATTATGAGATTTTCAATATAAGGTGCAAAAGTATGATTTTGAATGCAATGATAAAAGTTTGAGGTATAAATAGTTTTTAATATGACAGATATAACTATAAATCTTTAAGATCTATCATTGTTAATCCACTTAATTTTGCTGTATCCTCTTTGGATAAACCCATACTTATGGCTGACTTAGCCACTTCCATTGCCTTATGATATTTTCCTTCTTCAATACCTTTCTTTAGTCCTTCTTCTCTACCCTCTTCTCTACCCTCTTCTCTACCCTCCTTTCTGCCTTCTTCTAAACCAGCTTCAAGACCCTTTTCACGACCTTCCATATACCCTTGTTGCTGTGCATAATCAAGAGTATTAATATAATCTCTATAGGTTTTAAGTGAGTCTAAATAAGATTCTTTATCTTTTTTCATAAGGCCGGTATATTCTGCTATTTTTAAAACCCTTCTAAAAATGTTTTCTTGAAAAATTTTAGGCTGTTTTAAAAAGGAATTTAAATTCTTCAACAAATATAACCATTTATCAAATCTTGTAAGCAGTTCATTTTCATTCTTTTGGAATTTGGGTATTTCAAGATATACAAAAGTCAATTTTTCATAGAAAACTTCATTTCTATTTTTCTCCATCAGTTTTACTTGATGTAAAAAGTCCTCTTTATCATCAAAAGTAAAATCCATTAAGGCAATAATATAAACATGTTTCAATTCATAATTCCAGGCATTACCTTCTACTCTACCTTTAATGGCTTGTTCTTGAATCGGGAACGTAGAATAATAAAGAGATCTATCTTTAAAATACTGCTGTTTTGACCTTTGAAGTTCTACAATAAACTTCTCTCCAGATTGATTCTCACAATATAAATCGAAAATAGCTTTACGATCTGTTAAATTACTGGGTAAATGCTCTGTTGATTTATATTTTAAATCTTTTATTTGATCTTTAGCAGGAAGTAATTGATTAAGAAAATCGATCAATAAATCTTTATTTGCTTCTTCCCCAAAGATCTTTTTAAATCCAAAATCCGTGAACGGATGTATATACATTGAATGCATATTTTTGTCATTTTTATTTGACATAAGTTAGTTTTTAAGTTGTTAGATTAAAGAAATCATTCAACTCTTATGAATCGTTAAGCTGAATGTTCAATCAAATTAATTGATTTTTAAATGTTGCACAAGTTTTTTTATTTGTGATTGGACAATTCATTTACAAACTACTAAATTGCCATATGAATGAACAAATCGCAGTATTAATCAAAAAGCATAAAGACTTGTCTAAAGAGTCTGAGCATGAAGCTGCAGCAAAAATCACTAAAGAATATGTTTCAGGCAAATTTAGAGAAAGAGTGATTGAGGCCGCCTTTGAAATGTTAGCTGAAAGTGATAAATATGATGAAGACCACCCACTTGGTGGATATTATTATATAATTTATGAAATGCTTCATGCCGGAGCATATTTATTAGCAAAAGAAGATAAAAGTTAATTATAATATGGATCAAGAAAAAAAACCAGAAAATCAAATCAATATAGAATTGACAGATGATGTGGCTGAAGGTACTTACGCCAATTTAGCCATGATCGCACATTCAAATAGTGAATTTGTTATTGATTTTATTCGAATGATGCCTGGCTTACCAAAAGCAAAAGTAAAGTCTAGAATTATTCTTACCCCTGAACACGCTAAAAGATTATATATGGCTCTTCAGGATAACTTAAAGAAATATGAGGCTCAATTTGGACCAATAGGTAAAACTGAAGAAGCTCCTAAATTTCCAATGAACTTTGGAATGACCAACCAAGAGCCACAATAAATAAAAAGGACACACTATTTAAATAGTGTGTCCTTTTTTTTACCCTATCTTTTGCCCATTCTCTACTTGTTGATCCGGAATGAGCAAGTTGACAACTTTATTTTCTCCAACTGCTCCTAAAACTAGACATTCAGACATAAAATTAGCGATCTGTTTTGGAGGAAAATTTACAACAGCTATGATTTGTTTTCCAAGCAAATCTTCAGGTTGATAAATATCTGTGATTTGTGCAGAAGATTTTTTTACACCTATTTCCTTACCAAAATCAATGACTACTTTATAAGATGGATTTCTTGCTTCTTTAAAAACTTCAGCTTTCAGGATAGTGCCAACCCTTATATCTACTTTTTCAAAATCACTCCAACTTATCATTTTAAAGATATTTTTTTGATTTCACCTTCTTTTGTCAATTTTGCTTGAACTTCTTTCAATTCTTTAGCTCCGTAGGTATTAATTTCTCTATACTTCATTAGTGCTTGCAAATTCTTTCCTTTTTCGAAAACAGAAGTTTCCACATGTTCAAAAGAATCAGGATCGTTCATTTTTTTCTTTACTTCCTCGACAACTGCTATAATTGCTCCATCATTGTCTAATAATGAAGCAATCTTTTCTTTTTCATTGATTTGTTCCGATAACTCAGAAAGCAATTTGGGATTATATTTTGGATCAATTTCAATAATTAGATCTCTTGCCTCCTCAAATTCTTTCTCATCCATTAAAGTTTGTACCTTATTAATTTTAGTCTCGTTATCCAGTTCTTCTATTTTTGATAATAGAAAAGCTCTTTTTTTAGTATTGTAGGTTGTATCTATTTTAGCATAATAAATTTGAGCTTTTTCTAAGTTTCGCTCTTTCAAGTAAGTCTTCGTTTTCTGAACATTTTCCTCTATTGTTGCTTTTACTAATTTCTCCTTAATTGAATTAACTTCTTCTACCTTATAATCTGGTGATATCAAATTCAAATATTTTTCTGATGATCCATACCAACCTTTTTTAAGAGATAATTTTGCCTGTACCATAGCTGTTTCATTCAGCTGATCAGACAATAGAGTAACACTATCAGTTTTATAATCACTTGATATTAATGACAACTGTAGTTTAGCTTGTTGTAATGATTCTAGTTTACCTTGCTTTACAAATTTTTTGATAGATACAAACCTTCCATCATCGAATTGAAGTGAATTCTTGATTTCACCTGCATAAAAAAAGTAGGTAAATATTGTTCCACCTCCTAGGATGACAAAGAGTAATAAAAATAAGATGCCTTTTTTCATTGGAATAATTGTTCGTTTGTTTATTGTCTTCAAAAATTCAACCAAAAAATTTTTAGAATGTTATTATTTAATTGATGTATTAAAATATATTTTAACATAAATTAATATTAGATAAAAACTTAAGAAAAGTGAAATCTTCAATTATTGTATATATAAATATTGACAAAATATTATTCTGACTAAATAGCACGAACAATGTTATTATTATATTATTTATTTGAATAATACCATTTAAATCAAAATATTATAATATTTTAACAAATAACATATAACACTGTGCACACCGTGTAAGCAATTAAATATCCACTCTACACCTTGGATAATACAAAAAAATCGCGCTATATTTATACTCATAAAGCAGCAATAAGAAATAGTTTTTGGGTTATTAAAGGAATTAAAAAGTTACCAGCCATGCCGGTAACTTTTTTTATTTTATATCATTTTTAAATTTAATCAAATTCGATTTTGTAAAGATTTAAAGCAGATGCAGGGGCAACATATCCTAATTGTTTTGTGTTATCACTTGGGAGTAATGCCTTTTGGATATCTTCTAACGTCAATTCCCCTCTACCCAACAAGAATAAAGTTCCCATCATCATTCTCACTTGATTTCTCATAAAACCTTTTCCATGTACATATAGAATGTATGATTTCTTAGGAAAGAAAGATGCAGTAATTTCAGTATTTTCTTTTATTTCACAGTAATCAATAGTCCTTATTAAATCAACACCTTCTTTTGGTTGTTTACAGAATCTACCAAAATAATGTGTGCCTTCGTATAACTTAGCACCTTTTTTCATTATTTCCAGATCAAGATCATGCTCAACACTTATCATATATGGGGAACAAAACGGATGTATCTTTTCTCCAAATGTAAATAAGTATTGGTATTCCTTAGTTTTACTATCTTGAATTATATTAAATTTATCATCAACCTCTTTTATTGACAAAGCTTTAATATCCTGTGGTAGATTTTTATTGAAATTTTCAAGAAACTCTTCTTCGTCCAACTTTTTCCATACAAATAATTCAAATGCTGAATGATTAGCAGAAACATAAGTATCAGTTCTTGATGTTCCTAAGGTTTTAAACTTCACTTCTCCATCCAATAAAAAATTGATAGTTCTATCAATCATACCTTGTACTGTTTTTAATCCAGGTTGTACCATCCAACCATGAAACCTATAACCACAATACTGAACTTCTATCAAATAATTATATCTTTTATTTTTCATTTTTAGCTTAACACCAGTCAATTAATGTTATCATTTAACCATTACCTTCTTTGTCTCAAAGATTTGATAATGCAAATATAATAGACTCTACTTTAAAATATGTTTATTAAAACCGTAAGTTAGATGAGAAATTTTGTAAATTAAAGTGACTAATGCTAAACAAAAATAACAATGACGATTTATAATCGTAACATTGATTATTCTAAAAGAAAATACGAAAATGATACAGATAACTGAAGGAAACTTTCAAGAACTATGGGAAATCTATTCCTATTCTTTCCCATTAAGTGAACAAAGAACTAAAGACGATATTCTCCAGCTTATAGAAGAAGGAGAACTGAGCTTTCATGGTATTTATGAAGACGACAAACTCTATGGTTTAATTGCTTATAGACAATTGTCTAACTTTATATATATAGAATATTATGCAATGGCTGACTCTGTGAGAGGCACTGGCCTAGGTACAAGATTTTTAAATTTCTTTACACAACAATTTAGACACTATTGTATTGTCTTAGAAGTTGAAAAACCTACTTCTGAAATCAATAAAAAAAGAATTACTTTTTATGAAAGATGTGGTTTTAAATTTAATCAAAATGAATTTGAACAACCTGCAATAAATAGTGAAAGTGGTCCGGTACCTATGAATTTAATGTCTTGGCCTATTCAAATTGAAGATACTGGCTTTGAAATGGTAAAAGACATTTTATACAAAAGGGTCTACCATTTAGTATAAAACATGACCAACAGAAAGTTGTTTGCCCTTTGTATCACATAACTGAAGTTTACAAGGGGAATCAGTAATAGGGTGTGATGCTATCTTAACATCTACCCTATTTTGAGACAATTTCACGGGTTTAATAAATTTCAATTCAATTTCTTTAACCTTACCTTTTGTTTGTTCAATTAATTCAAACGTTTTAGCCAATTGACCTAAACCATGTAGTATTGTTTGTTTAAAAGGAGTTTTCTTGGCAATAAAATCTACCCAATGAATAGGGTTAAAATCACCTGTTAGTTTGGCAAACTCTAATCCTGCTTGTTTATTTACAGACCAATGACCGATTGTCTCCATTTCAATAGATTCTTCTGGAGTTCTATCCAATTTTTTCTTTCTTCCAATAATAAAAGCCGAGTACAAGGTAATTTCAATAATATTTTCTCCCTTTTGATGTCCTATATACATTTTTTGTTTTACTCTAGCTCTACCATTTTCTTCATATAGGTCAATAATATTAGTTTCAGCAAATATATTTTTGTTTCTCAAAAGATCGCCATGAACTTTTACATTCACTCCTTGATTAATTATTTTAGATATTTTGTAGGGAACTTTACACAATAACGACATACCCAAATGCAGTGCAAACTGACTGAACATATGTGGTGGTATAGATTGTTTATATTTAGAATGATCGCCGCCCGACCATTTTACATATGCATCTATTAAACCTTTTGGAGGCGTTTTTAATTTCCTCTCTAATGTAGGAATTTCACCTTTGTTTTTTCTTTCTAAAAATGGAAAAATAGTTTTAAAAAAGATTCTGGTAATCATACCAATCATCTTTCTTTGTTGCCAGATAATTCGAGTATTATTCATTATTTAGTTAATTCATCCTTGGTTATGATTCGACAAATATAAAAAGCACATGCTGTAATCCAACATATGCTTTAACACTATCTCGATGTTTATCTAATTTTCTCTGTATTTTTATTTTATCATTTATCTTAAACTTTCCCAACCACCAGCGTTATATACTTCTTTTACCCCAGCTGCTTGTATTAAAGCTTGAGCAACTCCTGCTCTACCACCAGATAAACAACAAAGTACTATTGGGGTCGTACTATTTTTCACCTCATTCATTCTAGATTGAATATCATTTACAGGAATATTAATCGCATTTTCAATATGTCCTTCCTCAAACTCCATTACCGACCTTACATCAATTAATGTTGCTCCTTTTTGTATTATTTCTTTGTAATTCATGTTTCTATCATTTAAGTGATATACAAATATATAATACTGATTTTAGGGACATTGTAACAAATATCACATAAAAAGAAAGCTAACAAAAATGTTAGCTTCTTTAGAATCGATAGTACAGCACAAATTAATTTCTTATTGTATATCAAATACTGTCACTTTATTTTCTGTTTTAGAATAAGCGACCACTTTTGTATCACTTACTCCTACATCATATACTTGATTGACAGTTACAGAGGCCATTTCTTTTAAAGTCGTTTTATGATAAACTTTAACGGTACTTTGATCTTTATTACCTACTACTAAATAATTATCATTAACAGCTAACGTTACTTTTCCAGTTAAATTTTCGATAGTGTTTTCTACTTTACCAGAAGATTTACTTACAACAGCTATTTTACCACCTGAATAAGCGTAAATAAAATCTGCATCTTGAGTCGCATTCATTCCAAATCCTAATTCAAAATCCAAAGTGCCATCTTCAGTCAAATTCCCATTATTAAATGCATATTTTCGAATATGATCAGAAGGATCAAACCAATAAGTATCACTTCCATCCACTAGAACATAGTTAACGAACATAGATCCATATGGATTTTCCTTTTTATATATCTCATTTGTGATTTCACCCTCACCGTTTAAACCTAATTCAATCATACTTTCTCCTGCTTCTACGACAACCAATCCAGAAGGATTATAACTTAATGTTGCATAATTACCAGCTTTAAAAGATGATGTTATGTTACCATTCTCAAGATCTATCGCAACTACTTTATTATCAAATGCAGTTCCATCTACAGCATATATTTTAGTACCACTTACAGTAACATCATTTAATGGTCTTGTAGGTGTAAATGAGTTTCCTTCTACTAATTGTATTGATTTTGAATCCTCAACTGTTGGTTTACCAACTGTCACTTTTTCAAATTGATGGTCTGAATTATCAGGTGTATGTTGATGTTCAGGATTTTCTACTTGAGGAGTTCTATTTTCTGGTTCTAATTTATCTGTATTTTCACAACTGAAGATGATTGTTGCTAAAGCTGCAATTGTAAATATTTTAGTAATTTTCATTGTTATAATCTTTTATTGTAACTGTTTTTACGAGATTTTAACAATTAATGGATGAGTATATATTCATTTATAATATAGTGTTAAGTATTATTAAAATATGCCATTACTTAACTATCTATTAATCAAATGTTTTACATTTAGTTTAGGCACAAACATTAATATGGAATATGACTGAAAGAGAAAAAATGATAAAGGGGTTTCCCTATAACGCAGATGATATATCTCTTGTAGAAGACAGAAAAACAGCTAAACGATTATTTCATGAATACAATTCCTCCCCTGTAGATCTTAAAGTAGAAGTATTAGACGAACTTTTTAGAAATAAATTTGGTGCACATATTGAAGCTCCTTTCCGATGTGATTATGGTTATAATATTAAAATAGGTAAACACTTTTATAGCAATTTTAATCTCACTATCCTTGATGTTGCTCCAGTGACCATTGGAGACCACGTATTTATTGCTCCCAATGTGTTGATTGCAACAGCAGGTCACCCCATTGACCCTGAGGAAAGAAGTGCTGGTGTAGAGTTTGGAAAACCAATCACGATAGGTAATAAAGTATGGATTGGTGGAAATGTAGTAATTGTACCTGGAGTTAATATTGGAGATAATGTTACCATCGGAGCAGGAAGCGTGGTGACTAAAGATATACCGAGTAATTCCGTTGCAGTGGGAAACCCTTGTAGAGTAATAAAAAGTATATAAAAAAAGGCAGTAGATGTACACCTACTGCCCCATATATAAATTATTGTTTTTCTAGTCTTCCAAAATTGTTGCTAATTCTAAAGTAGAGGGAGCAAATGAATAAGCTCCTGAAACAGCAGTAGAATAATTCATTATTTGATCTGAATGTCCATCTTCAGTATTACCTAACATTCTATCTAATTGAATATCTACTCTAAACGGATCACAAGTATAGGTAATGAACATTAATCCTTTTTCTTTAGCAGAACCAAACGGAAAAGATCTTCTCCAAATCTTCATTGCAACACCATCATGTTTAGCATCAGTTCTTGACACATGAGAATCTACAGGCATGTCATCACCTTCAAGTTCAATAGAATCTACTTTTGTTCTACCAATTACTTTCTCTTGAACACCTACTGGTAATTCATTAAATTTCTGAAGATTATGTATCCATTTTTGATGAAATACATATGTTCCTCCTTCCCCTTTTTCACCTTCGGGAATTAGTGCAGCTAAATATTTTTTTTCTTCTTTTGGATTAGCAGAACCATCAACAAAACCAGTCAAATCCCTGCAATCTTTATATTTAAAACCATTTTCTGAAAGTACAACTTCAGAAATCCCATCCAATGCCTCTTGTATTTTTATTGTCTGATCAAGAACCAATGATGCATCTCCACCAATAATTCTAAAATATAAATCTGATTGATTTGATGGCATCTCATGACCATTTTTACCCTTTATCGTCTCAAAAGATTTTAATTTATCTGGAAGATGATTAGGTGATATTTTTTCAAGTAATGTTTTACCAAATGAAACCACAATCTCAATAGTTTCATCTACTGGCTTAACTGCTTTTCTAATCGCTTTCTTTATAGTAGATACATCTGATGAAGTAACTTCGAATTCTGAAACATTAAAAATATTCCCTTCTTCATTAAAGATACCTAATTGATAATTTGTCATTTTGTAGATTTAATAAGATAAATAATATAATGGGATTTGTAGTAAAATCTCATTCCTATGGTTTGTACTATAAAGTTAAACGACTTTCTTGAAAAATCATCTTAATACATTATCATATATTAGTGAGATTTATCATTACTCAAATATGTTTTTACGTTAGTATATAGTAAATGTTGAAAGAAAAAGGAATGATACCAATATTATTCATTAACTTTCAACTTGTTTTGAATAGACGATTACAGTTAAAATATTTAAACTTTAGAATGATAACAAAAATATTATACACATTATTCATAAAGCCGATTACATTACTCCCATTTAAGATTTTATATCTATTTTCTGATTTTCTATACCTTGTTTTATATAGATTATTAGGATACAGAGTTAGTGTTGTTAGGAGCAATTTGAAAAATTCTTTTCCCGAAAAAACAGATAAAGAAATAAAAGATATTGAGAAAAAATTCTACGCTCATCTTTGTGATTTAATTGTTGAATCGTTCAAAGTATACAGTATTACCGAAAAGGAATTCTTCGAACATATTGAATACGATGATAATGGTTTAATAGATAAATATAAAGACCGTCACATCTGCGTTATTGGTACACATTTCAATAACTTTGAGTTTGCAGCAACATCAGCAACAAGAGCTGTAGGAAGAACAGTTCATGCTTTATATTCAAAACTTTCTAATGATTTCTTCAATACTAAAATGAAAGAATCAAGAAGTCAATTTGGTACTGAGTTTATAGAAAAACATGATGCAAAAGCTTTCTTTGCTGAAAAACATGATAATCCAATTGCTGTAATATTTGGAGCAGATCAATCTCCTACTTACAGTAAAAATGTTATATGGACTGAATTCCTTAATCAAGAAACTGCTTGTTTTTTTGGTCCTGAAAAATTTGCAAAAGAACTTGATATGGTGGTTATATTTACTAAAACCATCAAAGTTAAACGCGGGTATTACAAACTTACATTTGATGTTGTCACAGAAGATCCTTTGAACGAGGAACATGGTGCTATTACAGAACGTCATAATAGATATCTTGAAAAAGTGATTCAGGAAAACCCTCAGTATTGGTTATGGACACATAAAAGATGGAAACGTAAAAGAAATGAAGATGAAGTTGTATTACCTCCTTCATTCTAAAAATAGATACTTTAAAAATAGCTACAACATCAAATTGTAGCTATTTTTTTTGAACTTTTCTAAAGTGATTTAGTTTTTTAAAATATGTATACTGACGAAATAAATCATTTTAAAAAACAAGATCCTGTATTATATACAACTATCTCAAGTACTTTCCCCTTTCAAATGGAAAGTACTAAAAACGTATTACACGATTTAATAAGCTGCGTTATTGAACAACAAATACACTACAGGAGCACTAAAAATATCTTTAAAAACCTACTCGCCAAAGCTGATATTCGTTTTTTATCATTAGACAATTTTGACCAATTCGAAAAACACTCATTAAGTCAAATAAAGCTATCATCGAGAAAATTTGAAACAATTCAACATGTGATAGATTACTTCTCTGAAAATAACCATCATTGGGAACAATTATCAGATGAAGAAGTTAAATCAGCTTTATCATCAATAAAAGGTATCGGTACCTGGTCCATCGATATGATTTTAATCTATACTTTACACCGACCTAATATACTTCCTTATGATGATTACCATCTAAAGAATATCATTCATCAACTGTATTATAACAAAGAACTGAAAGTAAGTAAAACAATGCTCAAAACTGTCGGAGAAAAATGGAACCCTTATAAAAGTATAGCCTTTTTATATTTAATGGAATCGAGTAGACCGCCCCGTCAGTAAAAACTGACAGGGAGAGCCTCTCACACCACCGTACATACGGGTCTCGTATACGGCGGTTGGCTACTTTTCGGTTGCCTTAGTGTAAATATCTATCATGGAAATGTAACCTCTTTGTCTTAACCTACCCAACGTAATTGTTGTGTTAAGAATAGGACTTTGAGCTACAGCCCAACCACCTTTTCGCGTTCGACTCCATGCATATGCCTGACCTTGAGGAATACCTAAACGGATTAAGTTTTTACGCTTACGTTCGGGTTTCTTCCAGTCGTGCCAAATGCAGTAACGAAGCCTATTTCGAAGCCATTCGTCTAACTTTTTAAGTTTCAACTTGATGCTTCCTAGCTTAAAATAATTCACCCATCCACGTTGCACTTCTAGAAGTTTCTTGATGCGTTCGTCAAAAC
>NZ_JRYR02000001.1:0-243446 GCF_000807855.2 Flammeovirga pacifica | reverse complement strand
CAAGAAATTCCACTGCTGTGTCAACATTTCTTGCCTCCATTAAAAATTTGAGACACTGTAACCTTCAGTCCTTCAGTAAGGTGAGTTCTCCGAAACTTGTCGGTACTTTTATTACCTACTACGACCTCGGCTGACTTCTCTTGTTGAACCTGCAACGAAGAGATCTCCCCAAGTAAGGACACCTTCTTTCCATTGATCACTGCTACATCTACATCATTAAGCCACAGCATAGTCGTGGAGCTAGATCGCCTTTGGACTTCACAAAGATGTGCTTGCTCATCCCATTAATGATGCCTCTTATGTAGTTTCTGTTCGTCAGTACCAACTTTTGCCGTTTGACTTACTTCAGTGCATTCCTCACGGAAAACCACCTTGTCACTTGCTAATGCTTCGGGATCGTACCCCGCACATAAGGGACTTGCACCCTCTAGAAGATTATTATATCTTTAAAATAAAATAAGGCTGTGTCCATTTTGGGCACACACATAAAAAAAGAGGTACTAAATAGCACCTCTTTCATATTCAATATCCTCTCTAGATTTATTGAAGTAATTGCAGGTGAATGGCTTGACCACCACCTGAATTCATCTGAATAAGCATCGCCTCTTCTGATGTTACATTCTTTTCTATGATTTCATATTTCTTAGGTTTCATCAAATATGTTGCTCCAGGAGCATCTGTATAAATTGTTGCTTTATACAATTTATTTGATTCTAAGAAATCTAAATTGATACTTACAGCTCTACCTGTTTCATCAGTTGCTGCACCAATAAACCATTCTTCTCCCGCTCTTCTAGCGGTGATTGCATATTCACCAATCTCGCCAGAGACCATAATACTTTCATCCCAATCTGCAGTTGAAGATTCTAAGAATTTAAAGGCATCTAAATGCTTTTCATAATTTTCTACAAGGTCAGAAGCCATTTGTAATGGACTATATAAAATAATCGATAAGGCCATTTGTTTCACTAATGTAGTATGTACTCTAGCTTCATCCATAATTTCTGCTGTAGTATTCCAAGCTACTCTATTTGGAGAGTTTTCGTACTGTACATCAAAAATACCTGGAGTATAATCAATTGGACCTCCTAACATTCTTGTAAAAGGAAGAATTAAAGTGTGATTAGGAGGGTTACCGTCAGACCAACCGTTCCATTCCATACCTCTCACTCCTTCTCTCGTCATCATGTTAGGCCAAGTTCTTCTTATACCTGTAGGTTTAATTGGCTCATGAGCATCTAACATAATTTTATGTTTTGCCGCTTTCTCTACCACCCTACGGTAATGGTTCACCATATATTGACCATGGTGATGTTCTCCTCTTGGGAAAATACCTCCAGCATAACCCGTTTTCAATGCGTTAATTCCCAATTCTTCATACAAATTGAACGCTTGGTCCATGTACTTCTCATAAGAAGGAATATCTCCACCAGTTTCATTGTGCATGATTAGTGCAACATTTTTATCATTGGCATATTTAGCTACTTCATCTAAATCATAACCTTTGGCTGGAGTGATGTGATCAAAAGCATCTTTCTCTCCCCATTTATCCCAACCAGAATTCCAACCTTCTACTACTACACCACCAATATTATGATTGGCAGCAAAGTCAATATACTTTTTGGCAGACTCAGTAGTTGCTCCTTGTCTAGGACCTTCTTTCCATTCTTTGGTACCAATATGGAATTCCCACCAAATACCTAAATATTGCATTGGCTTGATCCAAGAAGTATCCTCAATTTTATTGGGTTCATTCAGGTTAATGATCATATTAGAATTCACCAAATCTGAAGCTGCTCTACCCACTTGAATTGTTCTCCAAGGTGTTACTGATGGAGCAGATGTTCTTACTTTATCTCCATTAGCCCAAGGAACTAATACCGATTCATAAGTATATCTTTGTTGATCATCTAGTTTAAGAGTCATGCCAGCATAATCAGTCAAAGCTGCTTCATGAAGACTGACATAATAATTTTCTTTCGTCTTGAAAGTGACAGGCGTTGCTACCCATGTTGCAGAATCGACATCAGTATGATTGTACAATTTCTCATAGGTATCATAATCTGCCCAAATCCACCATGCTTCATGATTGTCTGATAATTGGAATTGAGTCTTTTCGTTCATGATAACAAACTCCTTCAGGTTTTCTTGCTCAGGAAATTCATATCTAAAACCAACACCGTTATCAAACACTCTAAATACAACATCCAATCGGCGTTGTAAACCATCTTTTTCTTGAAGCTGAATTCTTAATTGATTATGATGATCTTTTACCTTTTTATTTTCTCCCCAAGGTTGTTTCCATGTTTCGTTCATGGTATTTCTTAGTTCACCAACAATTTTAAAATTGCTGTCTAAAGAAGGTTGATCTTTAAATTCAAATCCTAAGTAAGATTTCTTTATGATAGGTTCCCCTGCCCATGTAACGCTATACCATGCTTTACCATCGTCATTGGTTGATACTTCTACCGCTAATTTTTCATCGGGGGAAGTAACTACTAAATAGTTAGGTGTACATGAAAAAGAAACAAAGGTGATAATTAGTAACGTAAATAATTTAAAATACCTCATTATTTTTATTCAATTTATTGTAGCTCAACAAACACTGGTAAGTGATCTGAAGGAAAATGTTGATTTTTTGCTTCTGTGATATGAGCATATCTTAATACTTTAAAATACCCATAAGTAAAAATAAAATCAATATGTGAATCCAATGTACTATTGTAATCAAAAGACTGCCATGTACCAATAGGGCCTAATGGGTTAGTTAATGAAATTTCTCTAGTATTTTGGAAATAATCGCTTAAGATTTTCACAGGTTCCTCTTGAGGTGCTGTATTAAAATCTCCCATTAAAACTACAGGATATTTTCCTTGATTCGAAAGTTCTTGAGATTTCTTAATTAAAAGTTTAGAAGAATTAACTCTTGCAACATCTCCTTGATGATCATAATGACAATTCATCACTACAATTGTACGTTTTGTTGACTTACTTTTAAGTCTTGCCCAAGTACAAATTCTAGGTAATACAGCATCCCAACCTTGTGATGGTTGTTCTGGAGTATCAGATAACCAAAAAGTACCAGAATCTATTAATTTAAATTCTTTAGTATTATAAAAGATGGGTGAAAACTCCCCTGCTTCTTTTCCATCATCACGCCCCACACCTATTTGAGTCATGTGAGGTAATCTCTCTTTTAAATCAACTAATTGATCTTTTAATACTTCCTGAGCTCCTAATACATCTACATCATAGAATTTCACAATATCAGCTACCCAATCTTTACGATTAGGCCAAGCATTTTCTTTATCGTCAGCATTGTTATACCTAACGTTAAAAGACATGTATTTTAAGCTTTTATCTTGTGCATTCACTTGAATTATACTCAGAACTACAAGTGAAATAATTGATATTATTTTTTTCATTAATACTTAGTCTTTTAATGCTTTCCAATGTGGTGTTTTCATTCCTCCTAAATCAAAAATAGCAAAACCTTTAGATCCTCCTTTTTTTGCCAATTTTATCGCTTTCTTAGTGTCTTCCACACTCTTAAGATCTGGAGTATAAAGACCCGTAATAATTGGCTTTTTCACTTTTTGTTTTACAGATTTCACACCTTGTTCTGTAGCAAATTTCACCCATTCTAAAGGTTCTTCATAAAAACCATTATACACCATTGGGAAAACCATATCCAATTTAAAATCATCCCAAGATTGACGACAAATTTTTCTTGCTAATTCAGGATAAGGGAACACCGCTGCTGATAACAATTTGCCTTCTTTATGTACTTCATCATAAATTTTATTGACAAGATGAGTTACAGAATCATATCTGAATTGTCTCCACTCTTCTGATTGAGTAGGATCTTCCATCTTACGAATATCTTGACCTGATTCCTTCAAGAACTTATCACGACAAGTATCACAATAACAGAAATCATACTCTGGATATTCTTTATCTTGAACAATACCATATAACGGTTGTAATGATGACGCAAGAATAACATCAGAATATCTTACATAATCTAAATGTACACCTTTAACCCCTTCAATCTTTGCTAATGATACTGCTTGTTTTATAATGTGCTCTTGTACCTCTTCTTTCGATGGGCACACCCACTGATAATAATCAACATATGGATGATAATCGTAGCAAGATCTTCCATCACCACTTACTGTATACCAGTCAGGATGTTGTTTTGCTTCTTTATCACCATTTCGGTTTAAAGTCCACATCCAAGCATGCATCTCAATGTTTCTCTTTTTTAATAGAGGATACATTCTCTTGAAAGTTTTCTCACTTCCACCTAAGAGAACCGCTTCGATATCAATTTCTACTAACTTATCTAATTTTTCTTCCCATTGGGCATCTGTCCAATCATCATGAGCATGTAACCACATCCATCTTTTAGGAAGCTTGGTTGATTTTCCCATTACAGGTAATCCCATCATGACGCCAGTTGTCGTTAATCCAGCTAGTTTTAAAAATTCTCTCTTGTTCATTTCGGTACTTAGGTTAAGTAATTGATGATATAATTAAGTAATAACTTCTTTTAAAGTTATGTGTCAATATTTATTTCTTGATGATTTCTCCATTGCTATCATGTCTCACCATGAGGGTGAGGTCTTCTTGTGGTATTTCTAAAACCACATAGTATCCATGAGGTATATTTTGAATATATGGCTTCACTTCTTTATTGTTATACATAAATTTATCAGTGAATTTCAATTCTTTCATACTCTTAGCATACTTCTTATTTTTATGTTTAAAAGCTCTTTGTGCTCTGTAAACATCAAATAATTGTCTGTATAATCTTTCTGATTCAGATTCTGAAACATCGGTATTTTTCTTATCACCTACTTTATTTTTAGTAAATTCTAAATACCCCCATTGTTCCGGCATATGCATATTTATAGCACCTTGAGGCGACCATACCCAATTGTACTCAGGATAAGCTTTCTTTGTTTCAGGATTGATCTTTTTTGTGTATTTACCTTCTACAATTTCATGTTGCCACTCTACTCTTGAGAAGTTAATTCTCCATCTTCTTCCTTCAACTGGATAGATTAAATCAGGTCTTTCTTGTGATAACACTGATAATGGGAAGGCAATTTCTACGGTCCATTTTTCATCTATATCAGATGGATCATTAATGGTTCCGAACATTTTTGTTGCTGACTTTAATCCTTCGATATGCCAAGAATTCATATTTCGACCTCCATCGCGATAAGGTTTTGGCATCATCATATCCCAAACAGTGTTTAAAAGGTTCACCTCAAATTCATAATATATTGGAGAATCTTGTAACGGATTGATGAACACCTCAAAATCATTATCTAAATAAATCACGGCATCTCTTTCTGTAATTGTACTCCACAAATGAGGTTCAATCATCTCTGCTGCGATATATAGATATTGATCATCCCAAAGCATTTTCACTTTCGTATCAAACTTTGGTTTGGTCATTTGATCTCCTTCAATATCAAGGAATAGTTCTGTCCATTCTGCTTTAGCCCAATCTGCTTCATCCAAAGCACCATCAATCTCTATAGGTTGATTTGCTTGGTAACATAAATAGCTTTCTGGTGTTGGTAAAACTTGAGCAATTGCTCCAAATTTCAACAACATTAATATGATAAAAATATTAACTTTTTGGATAGTCATTATTTAGAATAAAATACGGTGGATGATTGAGTTAATACGATAAATCCTTACGGATAATTTCTTATGGAAATAGTATAGCTAATATATACTACCTGATGTAAAAAATCACATCAGGTAGCTATTAAATTTTATAAAGAAGTTTTTAATACTTCCGGATGTTCTTGATACGTTTTGTAAACTAATTCTCCAAACAACGTATTGGTCCAAGCAAACCATGATCTTGTAAACTTCTTAGGATCATTTTTGTGGAAAGATTCATGCATAAACCCTGTATCTGCATGTGTTTCCTTCAACTGCTTTAAACACCATTTTATTTCATCTGCAGATGTAGATGTAAGTCCTTTCTGAATAATAGACATCGGCCATACATAATCTAAACCTACGTGTGGGCCTCCAATTCCTTCAAATTTACCTTTAAAGAAATAGGGGTTATCCTCACTCCAAACAAACTTTCTTGTTGCTTGGTAAAGTGGATCATTTACATCAATACAATCTAAATACGGTAAGGCCAATAAACTTGGTACATTGGCATCATCCATACAATATTGATTTCCATATCCATCTACTTCAAATGGTAATATTTTACCATAATCAAGATGATCTTTTACTGCATATTTAGCTAAAGCTTCTTTCACTTCTTCCGATAAATCGGCACATTCTTTTGCAAATGCCTTATCCCCAATCACATTAGTGTAAATGTCATTCAATTGATTTAAAGAGGCTACTGCAAAATAATTTGAAGGAATTAAAAATGGCAATACAGTAGAATCATCAGAAGGTCTGAAAGATGATACAATTAATCCACAAGGTTTAATAGATGCTCCTGCTCCCCAGTTGGCTAATGTATCTTCATGTTTTGACGTTGTTCTGTAGAATGTATAGGGTCCTACTCCGTCTTTTCTTTGCTGCTCTTTGAAAGTCTTAAGTATAAGCTTTGCTGATTTTTGCCAGTTTTCATCAAAAATGGACGCATCTCCAGTAGTTTTCCAATAGCCATTTGCCAAACGAACTGCATAACAAAGAGAATCAATTTCCCACTTTCTTTCGTGAGTACCAGGCTTCATATCTGTATGATCAGTTTTTGACCACTTTGACATTACTGTTTCATCTTTTTCAAATGAGTTAGCGTATGGATCTAAAATCACACAATCGGCTTGTCTATTGACCAAACCTTTGATCATGGTTTTTAAGTTTTCATCATCATTTGCAAGTGGAAGATAAGGCCATACTTGTGCCGTAGAATCTCTTAACCACATGGCAGGAATATCACCTGTAATTACAAACGTATCAGGTCTTCCGTTTTTCACTTCGAAATCAATGGTTGTATCTAAAGTGTTAGGATAGCAGTTCTCAAACATCCATCTTAATTCAGGATCCTTTATTCTCTTTGCTACTTTTTTGATGACTTTCTCTACCACTTCAGAAGTGAATTTTCTATCTGTTAGGGCTGGTCGTTGTGATTTAAATTCATCTTCGAATAGTTTAGAAGCTATCGCTTGGCTTCCTGATAAAGCCATTGCTGTAGATAGCATCCCTGTAGTTTTAATAAAATCTCTTCTTCGCATCTCATTTTGATTTTCGTTTCCTGATTTATGATCTATCGGAAACTATAAGTAATAAAAAACTCTGATTAAGTAACTTTATTTAATGCAGTAATAATTTTTTAAAGGATAGTTTTTTCTATGCTTTTGCTAATCATAAGTTAATTTGATTAATCACCTCATTTATGCATACAAGATAATCAGTTCTTGGAGAAAATTTAGGTAGGTTTTCAATTATTAGGAGATTTAAAATAGTTTAAGAAATAGGAGAAAAACAATATTACTTTACATTGTTACTTCTCCTATTTTTTATAATCTATTTAATGTTATTTAGGCATTTCACTAATAACTTATCCTTTAATTGCTCTGCTGTGAAATCCGTTCTTTCTACTACAATTGTTCTCTCTTCGCCCGCTTGTAAGTGAAAATAATTATCTGTAAAATGAACTACTTCTTCACCATCAATACTTAATGCAACACTTTCTGCAAATACATCAGAAGTGACTTTAACCATTAACTGTCCATTCTCTTTCACAACTTTAGTCGCCACTTCTGCAGAAGGAAGTTTTTGATACTTTGGCTTCACAAAGAATGCATAATTGTCTGAAAGCAATTCATTATTCTTACCTTTTACTTTTAAGTACAGGTAACTTCCTTTTTGTAAAGATTTTGATGGAATCATCCCAAAGAAAGAAGTAATTTTCTCGTCTATTGCAGTCACTACTCCATTATCTTTTAAAGTAGTTTTGATTTCTTTTTTAGCGATGATTTTCCCGTCAAAGTTTTTCCATTCTACTTCTAATGTTACGGGTAATTTCTTCCATTCATCATTCACTAATTTCACTTCGATTTGATCTTTAGATAAATCAGTAACAATTAATTGAGGTCTAAATGATCTTTGCACAGCATAATGCAATGCTTTCCATTCTCCAAAGTAATCAATAGACGACCAAGAAGCTGCCGGCCAACAGTCATCCAATTGCCAATACAAAGTACCCATACAGTACGGCATATTACTACGGTGTGCCTCAAACCCTTGTCGCATTCCATCTGCTTGAAGTAACATTCCTACGTATACAAAGTCTTCAAAGTTAGAAGGCACATCAAAATCTCTTTCCATGTATACTTTAATCAACCCGTTACCAGTGTAACTCTTCTGATGAGTATTCATCACATCCGTTTCTAATCCCCAATCTTCTTCAATTGTGAATTTTTTAATGGATTCAAAAGATGGGAACGACTGAAAACCGTACTCACTCATAAAACGAGGTACATATTCTTTGAAACTTTCAAATGGATATTTTCCATGCCAAACACCCCAGAAGTGATTATCACCAATTGAAAAGTCATCTATTTCACCCCAATTTGAAATTGGTGATGATGGATAATAAAAGCGACCTGGATCTAGTGCCCCTACTACTTCTGGTAATAATTTCTTAAATAATCTATCGTAATCACCCGTTAATTTATCTTGTACTTCTTGGCTCCAACCATAAGAATCTTGCCATCCCCAGTTGTCCCAAGCTACACCCACTTCATTGTTTCCACACCATAATGCTAAAGAAGGTCTATTTCTTAGTCTTTTGATGTTATAAGTGGCCTCTTCTTTTACTTTATCCAAGAAAGCATCATCGCCCGGATACATTGTACATGCAAACATAAAGTCTTGCCATACTAAAAGTCCTTGCTCATCACATTGGTCATAAAAGTAGTCGCTCTCGTAGATACCTCCACCCCAAATTCTAACCATATTCATATGGGCATCTAACATACTTTTGATCATCCAATCGTAACGATCCTGAGTAACCGAAGGCAAGAAACTATCTTGAGGAATATAATTTACCCCTTTCATAAATACAGGCTGACCATTTACTTTCACAAAGAAGCTTTCTCCTAAACTATCCGGCTCATTAATTAATTCGACTGTTCTCAACCCGATTTTAGTCAATTCTTGATCTATTAATTTACCATCAATAAGAAGTTGTGCATTGATATTGTATCTTCTTTGTTCACCTAAACCATTAGGCCACCATCTTTCAGGATTTTTTATTTCAGCTGATATATCAATTACATTCTCACCAGAAGTTAGTTCTACTTCTTTTGTCTCTGATTGAAAACCAATGTCATCAGAAGCTAATCGTACTTTTACTTTTCGAGATTTTGTTGATTGAATTGTAATTGATGTAGACAATTCTGCCAAATCATCATTTAATGATTTCTGCTGAATATGAACATCTTCAATTTTTGCTTTATTCCAAGTAATAATATTGATAGGTCTCCAAATACCTGAAGTCACAAAACGAGGGCCCCAATCCCATCCGAAAGAATAAGGAGCTTTACGTGAATAGATGGAGAATTTCTCTGCACGAGCATCATTATCCGCAGGATACTCAAAACCTGCTTTTTCTCTTAAAGGTTTTGTCACCTTAATTGGAGAGTGGAAATACACCTCTAAAGTATTTCCCTTTTGTTGGATAAGACTTGATATTTCTTTTTCATACCCTACAAACATATTGTCTGTAGATAAGATTGTTTTACCATTCAGTCTTACATCTGCATAAGTATCTAAACCTTCCAATTGTAAACTAAAATGATTCTCCTTAATATCTTCAGGAGCATCAAATGTGGTCTTGTATACCCAATCTTCTTCTTCAATCCATTGAAGCTTCTTTTCGTTTTCACGATAAAAAGGATCTTCGATCAATTGGTTATCGAACAAATCTGTGTGAACAACTCCGGGTACAGTCGCTGGGTACCACTTCTCTTTATTGGCTTGTTTAAAAGTCCAATCTGTATCTAGAGAATAACTCTTTTTAGTTAGTTCGTTTACATTCCAATTGTCAGAACACCCTGTTAACAACAGTGTAAAGACAGCTAGTATAGAGGTTATTTTGTTCATATAATATTTAGATAAAAGGGAGTTGAACTAGATGATATCTAACTCAACTCCCCAATGATGTTCTATTAATTTAATTCTCCAAAGAAGTAAGCCGATACAAACCAGAAATTTTGATGATCTCCTTCCAATTTTTGTGCAGTTGGCATAGAAACAGTCAACTTATGATCTCCTGAAATTTTAGGAACAGGAATAATTGTTGGAGGCACATCAGAACCTGGACACCAATTAGATCTAGAGTAATCTGAAGATGCAATAGGTTCTTCTACCATTTTCTCTTCATATTTTTCTTTCTTCCAATTGATATAAGATGCTTTTCTTTTGTTTAACCAAACCCCTGTTGTTGGGTTAAAACGACGGAAAGTAGCACAATCTGTTCTCCAAGGAATAAAGCTAAATAATTTTTGATCGTCTAACTTGATGATATTTTCTGTTTCCACAAATTCATCTCCACCACTATGTCCACCATGACCTGTAGTAATATAGGCTAAATTTACATCCTTTACATTAGATGGAATATTGACAGTAGTTCCTACATCTGCTCTTTGGAATTTATCACATCCTTTTTGCGGAGGTATGTATCTTACTGTATTAAATACTGGTGAAACCCAACGTTTTTTAGCCGGATCATATGCATTATCAGACTCATCAAAATGAAGTTTCACATCAACTTTATAGCCTTCTTTAGTCCAAGTATCGATATGAACACCGATAATAATCTCTCCTTCTAACAAAGGTATTAATTGTGTGATATCTTGTTTCCAAACTGCCTTTTTCGCCCATCCATCAACATAAGATGGCATTCTATGAGGATAAGTGACAGTATCTTCAGAATAATGACCTACACCAAATGGAGTCATGAAACGCATTAGTTCAACAGATGGTTGATAGTCGCCCTCTGCAATAATTCCAGGGAATTCATCGGTTTGATCCGCATCCTCTGTATGAGCCAATTTAAATTCTCCTTTAGCAACAGATAAAAGGTTTGCTCCTTTTGATGGCATTACGAAAACAGAACCAGCTTTATCCCAACGATCACCTGCTGATGTTTCTTCTACAACGATTGAAACTTTTGTTTCGCGTTGAAACTTAGGAATTGTTAGTTTCCTCAACATAATACGACCCGATTCAATATAAAAGGGTGCTGTATCACTTTCCTTAATACCATCTTTGGTTAAATCAGGATCAAAATACAAATGTTCATTTTCAAAAACATGATATGTTTGATCACCAATAGATGGGATTTCTTTTGGTCCACAGCTTATCATAAAAGCTGCAAGAATTAGAGAGGTTACAAATTTAAGTTTCATTTTGATAGTATTATTTGATCAGTCTATTTTGTCAATTCACTTCTTAAGTTCGATACCACTTGCTCACAGGTAATACTTCTTTGGTATTCAGAGTCGAGGCTATCTTTACTCATGGCTACTTTTTCATTTTTGAATTTCATAGCACTTTCTATCACTTTAGAGGCAGATGAATGTACTGCTGAAACACCTGTTTTTTCTACAATTTCTTTCACATTAGTAGGTAAAACACCACTTCCAGCCATAATTTCAATTCTACCATCTGCTTGATCCACCAATGCTTTTAGAGTTTCCATTCCTTCTGGAGCAGTCATTTTCTGTCCCGAAGTTAATACTCTATCTACACCAAGTTGTATCAAGTTTTCTAAAGATATTTTAGTGTCTTTAGTCATATCAAAAGCTCTATGGAAAGTAACTTGCATGGGTTTGGCAGCATCAACCAAAGGTTTACATCTTTCAATGTCAATTTCTCCTTCAGCAGTAAGAGCACCAATCACCACTCCATTCATTCCTAACTCCTTAGCTACCTTCACATCTTCGAGCATTTCTTCAAATTCAATATCTGAAAAGAAGAAATCTCCTCCTCTAGGTCTGATAATTGGAAAAATATCAATACCTACTTTCTCTCTTGCTACTTTCATTGTGCCTTTACTTGGTGTAGTCCCTCCTTCTAATCTACCACCACACAATTCTACTCTATCAGCACCTCCTGCTTGCGCATTCATTGCCGAATCAACCGTATAAGCACAAATTTCTAATGTCGTTTTCATGTTCGCTTTTGTGGGCAGGATATTTAAAAATACCCTGCCTTATTTAAGTTCCTCGTTAATATTTATAATTTATTCGATGGTGGTGGTGTATTTACTCCTAGTGTTTTATTTGGGGTATTTGACATCACTAATTCTAATGTTCCACCATCCATAATTTCTTTGTGATTGATATACAAACGATCCAATTTTTTACCATTTAATTGAATGGATTCGATGTAAATATTTTCTTTTGATACGTTATTAGCTTTCACCGTAAAAGTAGTACCATTTGATGTTTCAATTTGAGCTTCATCAAACAACGGAGATCCTATAACATAAACACCTTGTGCAGGGTTCACTGGGTAAAAACCTAAAGCACTAAATACATACCATGCAGAGATTTGTCCACAATCCTCATTACCCGCAATACCTTCTGGAGTATTGTCATATTGAGTGTCCATAATCTCACGTACTTTTTCCTGTGTTTTCCAAGGAGTACCAGCATAATTATAGAGATAGGCAATATGATGAGATGGTTCATTACCATGGGCATATTGACCAATCAGACCTGTAATATCTGGAGATACATTCTCCCCTTTCAATTCTGATGAAGCAGTAAATAACTCATCTAATTTAGCTCCGAAAGCTTCTTTAGAAGGGAATAAATCTATCAGACCTTGAACATCTTGTAATACAAACCATGAATGTTGGTATGCATTACCTTCTGTGTAATCTGTATTCTCTCTATGGTTCGCTTCTGCAGGATCAAATGGTGTACGGAATTCTCCTTTTGTATTAAATCCTCTCATAAACTGAGTTTCTTTATCAAATAAAGGTTTGTATCCCTCAGATCTTTTCATATATAATTTGTAAGCTTTTTCATCGCCCACTTTTTTTGCTACTTGAGCAATACACCAATCATCGTAAGCATATTCTAAAGTTTTAGTTACTGATTCTTCCCCTTTATCAAAAGGTATAAATCCATATTCTTTGTATGCTTTTAAGTCTCTTTGATCTTGCATAGAAGTCACCTTCATGGCACGTAAAACTTTATTCGCATCAATACCTTCAATATCTTTAAGTACTGCGTCAGCTAAAATCGGCATCGAGTGATAACCTGTCATACAATTATTTTCTTGACCAGCTAACACCCAAATTGGTAGTGTTCCTGTTGCATCGAAGTGTTCTAACATTGTATTTATAAAATCTGCATTTCTTTTTTCAGATTCTATAATAGTAGATAAAGGATGTACTGCTCTAAAAGTATCCCATAATGAGAAGGTACTATAATAAGTGTACCCTTCTGCTTTTTCCACTTTTTGATCTGCAGACCAATAATTACCTTCAATATCTGAATGTGTTACAGGAGCAATTTTAGAATGATACAAAGCTGTGTAGAATATCTCTCTAGCTTTCTCATCCTTAGTTGTGATTTTGATTTGCTCTAATGCATCTTCCCAAATTTGTGAAGCAGCAATTCTTTTAGTTTCAAAATCAAATGCTTGACCTTCTTCTTTTACAGCTAATGCTGCTCCTTGAGGTGAAGCAGAAGAAATACCAACTGCAGCTGTGATCTGATTTTGACCATCAGTTTTTTCAAATGATACTTGTGATACTAAACGTGCACCTGATTTTTGGATAGAAATATCTTTGATCTTTTGAGAAAATCTCATTTGGAAATAAACTCTTTGATCAGGAGCCCATCCTGCAGAGAAACGATAGCCTTCTACTGTAAAATCATCCACCTTTTTTAATTGTGTCTTAGTCACTCCATCCCAGTTTACAGCAAAACCTAAATTGACAATCATTGAAGGTAATGTAGCTGTAGCTGGATAAGTCCATCTATGAAAACCTGTATGTAACCCAGTAGTCATTTCTGCACGAATTCCAGAGTTTTCTAGAGTAACGGCATAATATCCTGGCTGAGCAACTTCTGTATCGTGTGTATATTTTTCTGTGTAAGATAGTTTGGTTCTATCTTGTTCTTTGGCGTTTAGTCTCTTTTTGCTAGCTGTTGGAATAATGATGATATCGTTTAAATCTCCGATACCTGTGCCACTTAAATGTTGGTGGCCGAAACCTACTACTAATGAATCAGAAATATGGTAACCAGATACCCAGTCCCATCCACTTACACCATTCACTGGGCTACATTGTACACCTCCATAAGGAAGAGTAGCACCAGGAAATGTATGACCATGTTCTCCTGTTCCAATAAAAGGATTTACATAATCTACTAAATGTAAATCTCTAGATTGAGTTGATTCCTCTTGAGTTGATGTTGAGCATGACATCAAAGATGCCCCCAAACAGACCCATGCAGTAATTGATTTGATATAGTTATTTAGAAACACGTTGCAATTATTTAGGTTCTTTCAAAGCACTGTTAAGTGTTTATTATACAGCAAAAATAAGTAATATCAGACAAAAACAAGCACTAAACACGCACAAACACGCATGATTTATCTTAATTATTGTAAACATGCAAATTTTTGCATAAAAAAAGCGAAGCTCTTCTAGATGAAGAACTTCGCTTTTATTTTCAAAAGGAAATATTAGATTCCTTTGTTACTATACCATTGTTTGACGGCAATGAAGTTAGTGCTTTCACCTACACCTGCTCTTTGACGAGTCATAGCTTCAGCAGAATTAGCAGCATTCACATTCAACTCTCTGTTCGGGTAAGGGAAACGAGAAGGACGAGCCCAGTTTGTTACACCACCACGGTGAAGAGGAACTTCTTGAACACCAGTTTGCACTTGAGAATTATCCACTAAAGGATCATTAGCATACTTCGGAAGATCATAGTTTCTATCTGCTTCAGGAACAACCGCTGGAACAAAAGAAGGTAAATGTGTTCTATTCCAAAGTGCGAACGAATCATAACCATTACCAGTTAAAGCAATCCAATGCTCATATACCACTACATCACGTTTGTCAGTTGCCGCCGTGTAACGAGCAACAGCATTGTTTACATAATTTGTTTTAGCAGTTGCAAAATCAAATGATGAATTTGTTTGTCTTTTGTAAAGATCCACGAATAAGTCTCTAGTATCTGCTCCTGGAAATCTCAAGGCATCATATTTATCTAAAGCTAATTCAACACCATTTCTAAATGCGTTAGCATCTGTAACACCATATGCTGGTAATAATGATGCTTCTGCAATCATAAATTGTACTTCATCTGCACCAATTACGATTGATGGAGCCAATTGATTGAAAGTTGCTGCAGAAAGCCCTGCAATTGTAATGAATTGACCTTCGTTTTCGAATTTATATTCACCACTTTCAGTTGTGCCTTCATTTTGGTTTACCCAATAAGCAGCTTGTTGTGCAGAACCTTTAGTCTCATTAAAAAATACACCGCGGTTACCATCACCGTTATCACCTAAACGAACACCTCTATAGTGTGCCTTAACAAAAGTACCCTCATCACCAGCTTTTAAGTAAGGATCAAAGTTCTTGTATTTTGTTGTATCAGTCATTGCTTTGTTTACACCTCCAGTATAATCGAAGTGAGAAACAATACGGAAAATACGAGGATCTTGATTGTCTTGCATCGCTTTCATTGCTGCTTCAGAAATGTAAGGATAAGAGAAACCACCTACTTGACCTTCTACTGCAATACCAGTACCATTAACGTGCTCACCCCAAGGACCACCAGCAGAAACGTGTTGTACATATACAGCATCATTCCAATCTTGAATGTAACCTCCAGCATTTTTGTAACCTTCGTTAAAGATACGAGCACCTTCAGTAGCGTCACCTTCAGACATCATCAAACCAATTTTCATCATTAATGAGTTGGCTAATTTGATGTATTTCGCCGTACCTGGAACACCTGATGAATACAAATCATAATCTATCAAATCAGAATCATTAGCACCTTCTAAAGCAGTTCTTGCTTTTTTCAAATCCTCTGCAATTCCAATCAATACATCTTTTTGAGCATCATATTTAGGGTAGTAAACCAAATCAGTAAAACCTTTACCTGCTTCAGTGTAAGGAATATCACCATACATTTGAGTTAATCTCAAAAGGTTCACAGATTTAATGATTTCAAATTGAGCTACTTGCCCCTCTTTTCCACCTTCTGCTTCTAAACGAGTGATACCGTCAGTGATATTTCTAAACACATCACCATAGATCAAGTCAAAAGTTGGTGAAGTAAATCCATCACTCACACCAAAACCAATACCTTGAGAGTATAAACAAGCAGTGTTTTGAGCCATTGGACCACTCATGATAAGATTACCTCTCCATGCTTCAGCTCCGTTTGAATACATCTTCAATTGAGAGAATGTCATCAAATGTTTAACATCAAGGTTATTAGAAGTCCAAGGATTGGTGTTTATCTCCTCGAAATTGTTAGTACATCCTACTAGTGTTGAAGCAGCTAGAGCAGTACCTAATATATATTTCTTTAAGTTCATTTTTTCTCGAATTAATAAGATTAGAAGCTTGCGTTCAATTTAAAACCAAATGTTCTTGGTAAAGCAAGGTTTGAAACCTCGATACCTTGACCGTTACCAGCTGTAAAAGAAGCTTCTGGGTCAACGTTATCTGTGTTTCTCCATAAGTAACCTACGTTAAAAGCATTTGCTGTTAGAGAAAGGTTTGTTAAAGGAGTTTTTGAAAGTAAATCATTAGAGAATCTGTATGATAATGAAATCTCTCTTAGTTTGATAAACGATGCATCATACATATGGAACTCACTAATACCAGCATATGAACCGTAGTATAATTCTGGATCAACTGATTGAGTATAAGGAGTTGACGTACCGTTTTCATCTACTGTAACTAAGTTACCAGGATTCCACCCGTTACCTGTTCCTTGATCTCTGTGAGCATAAAACTCATCTCTACCTACTAATGTGTTCTCATGTTTACCTAATGAATAAAGAGAAGACTCAGTAGAAGAGTAAACATCACCACCAAATTTACCATCAATCAATACTGATAGAGTTAAATTTTTGTAGCTGAATGTGTTTCTAAAACCAGCCATCCAAGGTTGGATACCGTTACCAATTTCGTGGTTACCATCTTGTTTTTGGATACGACCATTATCATCAACTACCAAGTTACCATTGCCATCACGTAAAGCTTTAGAACCAACGATAGTACCATATGGCTGACCAGGAATTGCTTGAACTGACACTCCGTTTACACTAAGTAATTGGTAGAAATCAACACCTTCAGAAAGTGAAACTACTTCGTTTTGGTTGTAAGCAGCAGTTAATGTCATGTCCCAAGTGAAATTATCTTTCATGATTGGTTTGTAATTGAACATGAATTCCCATCCTGAGTTATCAATTTGACCTGCGTTAATAATCGCTCTTTCATAACCAGAAGATTTTGAGATATCTACTGGTAAGATTTGATCTACCGCAGAAGATTTATAGTAAGCGATATCTAAACCGAAACGATCTTCGAAGAATCTTAAGTCTAAACCTACTTCATATGATGTTTGAATAGATGGCTTAAGTGTTCTGTTTGGAATATTATTTCCTTCGATTCTACCAATGTTGATACCATTGTGATTCCAGCTATCCAATGAATATTGAAGTGCTAAGCTATAAGGATCTGTATCAGAACCAACTTGTGCCCATGATGCTCTTACTTTACCGAATGACATCCAATCTGGTAAAGTCCAATCCATATCAGAGAAGATCCATGATGCAGACACCGATGGGTAGAAGAATGAATTATTATTTAAAGGAAGTGTTGATGACCAGTCGTTACGAGCTGAGAAATCTAAGAATAAATATCCTTTATAACCAATTGAAGCTGTTGCATAAAGAGAAGAAATTGCTCTTTCTCTTGAGCTATACTGTTGGAATACTTGAGAACCAGCACCTGGGTTTTGGAAATCCACAGAGTTAAAGTTCGAAGAACCTGTATCAGTATACTTAATTAATTGGTGCATGTATGAACCACCTGCGTTTGCAGTGATATCGAAGTCACCATATTGTTTATGGAACATCAAAAGGAAATCTGAGTTGTTTTCCATAGAGATGTTTGTTCTTTGATATGCTCTACCTTGCTCATAAAATGGTGTATATAACGGTTGTAGTACATCTTGACGGAATGCATTATAATCTGTACCAGTTCTAGCTAATAGCTTTAAGTAGTCTGTAAATTCATAAGTTACAGAAGCCATACCAATTACTCTGTTCAACTCATCTTCGTTTACTACTTCATTCATTGTCCAGTAAGGGTTAGTTTCCTTATCGTTATAACCTATTGGACGCCCATCAGCAGTTTTGTAATTTCTCAACCAATTGTGATCAATTGTAGTTGGTAAACCTACCATCATACCCATGTAGTTATTTACTGAGTTACCCATTTCCATACGGTTAAGGGCTTTTTGATTCACGTAAGTTAATTTACCATCAATTGTCATATTCTTAACAACTTTAGTAGATCCTCTTAGGTTAAATGAGTTTCTCTTGTAAGTAGATTTATCTACCATACCTTTGTTATCCATATTTGAATAAGAGAAACGAACATTTGAATTTTCGTTGGCTCTGTAAGCTGAAACGTTAGTGTTCCAAGTTACACCAGTATTAAAGAAGTCTTTGTAATTATCAAAAGCAGAAACTGTTCTTTCTTGACCATCATAATAAGCTGATGATTTTTGACCAGTAATTCTAGGACCCCACATAGAAGTTTGTGCTTTAGGGTTTGAAGGTTCGTTACCTAAAGTACCCATTGCATATTGTTTTTGATCATTAGGAGTAATTCCTACTACATCAAATGAAGCACCAGTACTGAAATCAATACCAGATCTATCTTTTTTACCTTTTCCTGATTTAGTTGTAATTAATACAACACCGTTGATTGCTCTTGAACCATAAAGTGCAGTTGCAGAACCACCTTTTAAAACTGACATTGATTCGATATCGTCAGGGTTAATTGATGATAGACCATCACCTGTGTTCACGTCACCAGAATCTGAGTTATCACCCGCATCCTTTAATGTCTCGTTAGAGATAGGTACACCATCAACAACATATAAAGGTTGGTTATTACCACTTAAAACGGCATTACCACGAATAACTACTCTTGAAGATGAACCTGCACCACCAATTGGAGCTACTTGAACACCAGCAACTTTACCTGAAAGTGAGTTCATTACGTTACCGGTTGCAGCTCCGTCACCTAATTGATCACTTTTAACTTCAGTCATTGCATACCCTAAAGATCTTTCAGAACGTTCGATACCTAAGGCTGTTACTACAACTTCGTCCAATTGTTCTGCATCAACCTCTAGTGAAACAGAAAGATTTGATGCATTAGAAGCATCCATTTCAGTAGTCTTATATCCAATAAAAGAGAAGACTAAAGCATTTTCTCCATCTTGTAAAGAGATTGAGAAGTTACCGTCTAAATCGGTAACAGTACCATTTGATGTACCCTTAATTAATACGTTTACACCAGGTAGTGCTGAATTGTCAGTCGCGTCTTTAACTGTACCAGTTACAGTACGGTCTTGAGCGTAAAGGTTATTAAAAGCACAGAATAGTACACTTAATAACAGAAGTAAGTGTTTTTTCATAATTTGAAAAATGAATAGAAATTAGAATTTTGATGAATATCTATTTTTAATTGGTCTAGGAGAGTAAGATTAGACTATTTGATTTAAATGTAGACAGATGAATTTAATTCTCCTAGAGATATATTAATCCCAAAGTAATGTAATAAAAGTGTAGCTACTAGACAGATAAATTGTTCTTTCGAACGAGAGTACATTACTTTAGAAATTAAGCCTTTTTATAATTATTTTATGAATAGAATTTGAATATTTATTTCAATAACAAGCATATAATACAATCCAATTACAATACTTTCGTACCATTTTCTACAAATGGTCTTAAAGCAGCTTCATTGGGGTCTAACTCAGTAATTAAAGTGGTTACATTTTTAGAAGAAACACACAAAAACGGCTGATTAGTAAATAATTTATCAGATGACGCAACGGAAACTACATTTTCTGCAGATTTGCTCATTGCCATCTTCACTTCCACTTCAACCCTATCGATATCAGTTATTCCTCTTTGAACATCAATGCTTCTAGTGCCTAAGAAACAAATATCAGCTCTGATTTCCTTTAACTCTTGAATAACTGAATGTCCAACTGTCACTAATGCGTTAGGTAAAATCCTACCTCCTAAAAAGTATACATCAACAAAACGATGTTCTACTAATTTCGTAGCAATTGGTAAGCAGTTTGTTATGATCGTACCTTTATAATCTTTAGGAATACGTTTAGCTAATTCCAAATTTGTGGTACCACCATCAATAAGAATCACATCATCATCTCTTAATAATGAAACTGCCTTTTCGGCTATCTTTTCTTTCTTTGATTTACTATACACCTCTCTATCTTCATAACTGAAAGGAATATAAGCAGATGAATCAGAATGGTCTTCAAGATTGATTTCATTATTGTTTTTCACTGCACCACCATGTACTCTTCTAATTGCTCCTAAATCAGAAAGCTCTCGAAGATCTCTTCGAATAGTATCCTCAGAAACTTTTAAACGAGTACTTAGTTCTGAAGAAAGCACTTTATTATTTGCTCTAATTTCGTCTAGAATAAATTGATGTCTCTCTTCTTTTAATTTTAACATTACTACAGCGTCAGATTAAATAAGTGTTCTCTTTACACACACAAACATAACTGAACATGCATAAACGTGCAAATTAAGTTCAGATAATTTCACAAATAAATGCAAACATGCATAAATATGTGTAAATAAAAATAAAACGTGCAAAAAAATAAATCCTTAAATTTAACATTTTAAGGATTTATTATAAAGTTATATTTTTAATTATCAAGGCTATACTAAAGCGTTTGTATTACTCTCTAAATACCCTTTCACTTGCTCCATAAGCCACATTGGTGTTGATGTCGCTCCCGAAATGCCTACTTTATCACCTTCTTTTATCCAAGAAAGATCTATCTCATCTTCATTTTCTACGAAATAACTTCTTGGATTATGTTTTAAGCATACATTATATAATGCCTTACCATTAGATGACTTTTTACCGCTTACAAAAATGATCACATCATTTTCCCCAGAAAATTTCACCATTTGAGGTTCACGATTTGATACTTGTCGACAAATACTATCGTTGGCATTAAAAGCTTCTTTATGTTGACCTTCTCCTTGGATCTCATCAATTCTTCTTTCAATCTCAGCCTTAATTTCGTAAAATCCTTTGGTACTTTTAGTCGTTTGAGAAAATAAGGTGACAGGGCGATTAAAATCAACATTCGCTAAATCATCAATGGATGAGACAATAATACAATCATCTCCAGTTTGACCAGTTAAACCAATTACTTCGGCATGACCGGGCTTACCATATATCACTAGCTGCCCTTTAACATCCTCTGATTTATCGTATGCATTTTTCACTCTATTCTGTAATTTTAAAACTACAGGACAAGAAGCATCAATTAATTCTATATTATTTTCTATGGCAATTTTGTAAGTTTCTGGAGGCTCTCCATGGGCCCTAATTAAAACTTTACAATCACGCAGATCTTTTAAATTCTCTTTATCTATTACAACAAGTCCTTTAGCTCTCAGCCTTTTGACTTCCATACTATTATGTACAATATCACCTAAGCAATATAGCTTTCCAGATTCTTCCATCTCCTCTTCAGCCATTTGAATAGCGAATTCAACCCCAAAGCAATATCCAGATTTTTGATCTATTGTAACTTCCATTTTTTTGTAAGTTTGGTCTGATAATAATTATGCAAAAGTAATAAATATTTTTATTGATGCTGTATAGTCATCCATTAAGAAAACTTCATATTAAATAAAAAGTTTAACGATAGGAGAACACTTCTTTAAGTACTGCGAGTTAATTTTTTAATTTTTGACAAATGCCCTCTATTTACTTCCTGAATATCAAAAGTTTCCGCATTTAGTTTTTTTACTAAATACTTCATCGCTTTTTCTGGAAAAGCCGTTGAACCACATGTGTAAAAGTCGACAGAAACAAAATGATGTTCGGGCCAAGTATGAACGGCAAAATGACTTTCTTGGATGACTACTACTCCAGAAACTCCATGAGGAGAAAAATGATGAAATACTGACTGAACTATGGTGGCATTTGCAAACAATGCTGCTTCTTCCATGATAGCCTTCATTTTTTCAGGATCATTTAAAAACTCAGAGGAACAAGCATACAGTTCTCCTAAAAGTTGCTTCCCTAAAAAAATTTCCTCTCCTTTATGAAAACTCATTTCCAAATCCTTTTTTATGATTAAACTACCAATATTTATTCTATTAACACTTTCGTTGATTTCCTGTATTGATACAACTCCACCAACTCATTTGATCACTACTTCCTGCGATACTATATTATCTAATAATTCTATTGATCGCAAAATTAATCAAATGATCTCCCAAAATATAAAACAACGCAATTACTGGAAAAGTATTGAAACTCTTCCTGACAGTGCATTTGTTGATCTTTCTCAGTTAGATAGTATGTTTATTCTTGATATAAGATACGCAACTACAAATAACTTCACGAAAACAATACTTTACGATTGTCCGAAAGCATTATTAAGAAAAAGTGTGGCCTTACAATTGGTAAAGGTACAACAAGAACTTGTTAAACAAGGTTACAGAATTAAAATATTCGATGCCTACCGCCCACTTTCTACACAATGGAGGATGTGGAAAGCCTATCCAGATAGAAGATATGTGGCCGACCCTCGTGTTGGATCATGGCATAATAAAGGCTTAGCTATTGACCTTACATTATGTACTATCAAAGGAAAACAATTAGACATGGGAACACATTATGATTATTTCGGGAAGGAGGCCTGGCCGAGTTATCAGAAATTATCAAAACAAGTACTATTAAATAGAAAATTATTAGCGAACACTATGCTTAAATATGGGTTTGGGCCAACGAGTACAGAGTGGTGGCATTACTCTTATAGAGGTGTACATTTTAAAGTATCAGATTTTCCGTTTGATTGTCAAAAAAATTAAATTTCACATATTATATCACTCTAAGTTGCTAATTAACATAGTTTTATGGTATCTTGTTGAAAGATTTACAACTGTTCATGACAATTGTGTATCTAGATTTACAACACTTAACCTATTCTGTATAAATGATATCAATATCTTCTGCATAAGCAGACAACAAGTCGTTAAAGTATAATTTTAGAATCTGATATTAATGTATTATCGCAACATATTTTATTAAGTTCCAACTATAATTTATACCCTTACTTTCAACATGATTATTTTTAAAAATAATGCCGCTGATGTTCAGTGGTCTTTAGAGATGAATGCTATAATTTGTCACTGGAAAGACAACACCAATTTTGAAGAATTAAAAGAAGTAATTCTTGCCGTAACAGAACTTCAAGAAGTTAATCAATTGGATTATTATATTTCTGATCGTTCAAGCCTTGATTATTTATGGTCTGGGTATCTGGAGTGGTACTCATTCAAGTTATTTCAAGTACAACTTTCTGATTACTTCAAAAAAATTATGGTTCTAGATCCTAATAATAGTTTTAATAAGAACCTATTATCCAATCATGAACAAATCAGCACTGCCTATTCACATCAAAAAATAAAACATTTTACTAAAGCAACTCAGCTTAATAATTATATCCACAAAATATCTATTGAATCAATGTAATTCAATATCGTGTAGAGTGTAATTGTGTAATAAAAAAGAGGCGATCTCAAATTTTTGAAATCGCCTCTTTTAGTATTCTATTTTTTATTGAGAATCAACAAAAAACGTATTCAATAAAACTGCTAGGATTAATTGCCCAACATTTTTGATTTTAATTTCTTATCAGCAGGTTTAGCACCTAACCAAATTCCAAAAAGAACTTTATTAAACTCCGCATTATCTACAGAAGTTAATTCTTTTCCGTTCTTTAAAGCTTTCAATTTTGATCCATTAGTAACGAATTGGAAAATATCTCCTACTTCCACTTCTTCACTAAATACAGCAATAAAGCTATCAATTTCTTTTTGAAGTGGTGCTATGTTACCATTCATAGAGTTATTGAAACCTTCTTTGATTGTATCTTCCATTTTCTCCTTACTAATTAAGCTTGAGATAATGTCTAATTGAATCATTTTTTGATCTGTAGCAAGTGCTTTCTCTCCGTCAGTGATCTTTGATGGCACATACAATGAACCAACATATAATGATAAAAAGTATTTTGATCTTATACCTGCACCATTAAGTTGAAGAGATGTTCCGTCGATGTTTACAGCATTTTGAAGCTCTACGTCTCCAATTGTAGTAGTCTGCGCTTGTAACGCAGTAATAGATAATACTGATACTAGTAAAGTATAAAACAGTTTTTTCATGTTAATTAAATTGATTTACATACGATATTCACAAAGTGTACTTTTTATTATAAAAAGACAATTCTGATCTTCAAAAATAACAAATTTTGATTTGTGAATGTTTATTCAGTAACGTGATTTTTATGCTCTTATTGTATCTTTGTTAGCAAATTTCATTTCTAACCAATACACAAACTTAGCTAACCACTTAAAATATAATGCCACAAAAAGGAATGTAAACATTAGCCATAGGACTAATATATTAAACCAAAATGTGCTAAAATATTGCCCCAAAAACAGTTTTTTGGGAGCAAAAAAGTGTGTCCGAAAATCAAATGTTGAATTACTTTCATGAGGCAAATTAAAAACAGGATATACTCTTTGTATAAGATGATGTCCATATTCTACAATTCGTTTCTCTGCCATTGAATTCGTCACAAATTCTGTGATACGTGTATTGGTATAATTATCTTTATACTTTAGGTATTTCTCCTTACCATATTTATCCAATAATTCTGAGACCTTATCTTCTCTTTTCTTTTTCCAATAGATATAGCTCATATTAAAATGCTTCCTAGCATCAGTAATTGTTGTATATATCTGATCAGACATTTCTAGATTAAAATTCTCTGCAGAAATATTATCCAAAGAAATATTAGGTGTTTGGTCTAATTCATCCCAATCTACCTTATTATGTAGTTCATTTTTTAATAATAGGAAATTCTCGTCAAATAGGTAGATCGCTTTACTTCTTTCTTCATCAGTTAAGTCTGCATTTTTATTATGTAGAATAACTTTCATTTCATCCAACTTACTTAATAATGTAGGGAAATAATATGTTCTCATAAAGTCAGAACGATAGATCTCCATATCAATTTCAAAGAAGTGTTTTTCAAATTCATTATCAGCAAATTGTTCTACCATCAACCCTTCAAAAGCCCATCTTGAGGCCATTAATTCTCCCACTAAAGGAACCTTCCCTTGTTTATTTTTAAATATTGGGTTGATATTATCGTATTGTACTACCACACCTCCTAATAATAGTTGTGGTATCAATAATATTGGAATCAATATATAGACTGTAACCACATTCTTAAATGCACTTGACACGTTTAAGCCTATCATATTAGCCACACATGCGGTAGAAAATAACATCAAGAAGTACTCTATATATAATCCTTTAATACCCATAATTGTGTTGCCTATGAGTACAAATACCAAAACTTGAATGGCAGACATTCCCGAGAGAATAGCCACTTTGGAGTACAGGTATGATTGGTTACTTAACGAGAGGAAGACTTCCCTTTTCCTTATTTTCCGATCTTTTATCAGTTCTTCTGCACTAATCATTAGCCCTAAGAAAAGAGCTACAATAACAGACATGAAGATATAAGAAGGCATGTTCATGTTTTCTCTAAAAACATAATCTGCCCTAATTATTAATTCATCAAAATGATAGAAATAAACAATAAGAGAAAGCATTAACGCTAAAAATGGTGCTTGAACCATATTCACCATCATATATTGCTTATTGTTTAATTTCGTATTAACATCCCTCAAAACAAAAATCTTAAACTGATTTAGTTTAGAAGGAATCTCTAAAACGTTTTTAGGGGCCGTTTTGATTCTATCGATAGAAGGTACCTTGATCGAATCTTTAAATTTATTCCACCAATATTCAGGTTGCCATTTACGTTTTCTTGTTCTACGTCCGTATTCATCAAGAACTTTAGATTCTAAAATCTCAAAAACTTGTTCAGAATCTACATTTCCGCATTTCAAACATTCACTTTGAGTATCAGCATAATTGGCCTCCCCTTTAAAGTAAGAAACTGCAGTAATTGGGTTACCATAATACACAGGATACCCCCCTACATCTAATACTACAAGTTTATCAAACATTTTGTAGATATCAGAAGATGGCTGATGTATCACGACAAAAATGAGTTTACCACTATAGGTAAGCTGTCTAAGAAGGTCTATTACATTTTCAGAATCTTGTGATGACAAACCTGAAGTTGGTTCATCAACAAACATAACAGAAGGTTCTCTCAGCAGCTCCAGGCCTATGTTTAATCTTTTTCTTTGTCCACCACTAATTGTCTTTTCAAGTGGATTACCTACTCTTAAATCCTTGACACTATATAAACCTAAGTTTTCTATAGTTCTCATTATGGTCTTTTCAACTTCTTCTGGAGTAGATTTAGCAAAACTTAGTTTCGCAGCAAAGTAAAGGTTCTCATAAACTGTCAACTCTTCTACTAGAAGGTCATCTTGTGGAACATAACCAATAACACCTTTAATCTTTTCTGGCTCTTTATGGATATTAATCCCATTGATTAATACCTCACCATTCTTAGGCTTGTAAGTTCCATTCAATACATTTAATAAAGTGGATTTACCTGAACCTGATGCACCCATAAGTGCTACCATATTCCCTCCCTCTTCGGCTATATTGATATTATGAAGTCCCTGTTTTTTCCCAAAGAAATAATCTAAATTATTGGCTTCAAATGAAATAGGGTCAACATTTTGAATACCTACAAAAACAGAAGACACTTCTGAATGGTATAAATTACTACCCGCTTTTCCTCCTATTCTAATTACCCCGCCAACATCCAGAGGATAACAACGGTTCATTATCATTTTTTCCCCATTAAGAATGTAGATTGTATCTTCACTGGTTGTTTTCACAAAGTACATTCTTGCCAAAGGCATATATAAAACAGATAAAGGAGTTTTTACATTTTGATTAGTTAAATGTCTTTTACCTCCATACCCTTTTTCATCGTTAGAAATCGTTAAGCAATTATGAATTTGAGAAAGCTCTGTAATATCATTTGTAGTTAAAAAAGTCTGCATCCTATTCAGTCTTTCAAACTCAATATTATAAGCTTCACAAATCACCTTCATGATTTTTTGTTCCTCTTCAGAAAACACATCATTCGAATAGGCCAATTCAAGTAATTCAATAATGATAACTATTCTCTGTCTTAGCGTTAATTCAGCTGCAGCATAACTAGCAATTTCACGAATATCATTTACACTGGCATTTTTACGAGCTTGTAGTTCAAAAATTTCAATGTATTTATTGATATTACTTTCGTGAAGTGTATACTTTAGATATTCTTCCAAAATCTCAATGGCTTCATCAATAGAGCCATCTGCATTTGCCATGATCGCAAATAATTTTGTTAGAGATTTTAAGACTTTCTCGTTCATAAGTTAGATCATTTGATAATCATACACTAGGTGATATGATCACTTTACTAAATTGTTGTAATAGATGTAAAAGGATAAATAATAGTATCTATTCAAACCTACTCTAAATAAACAAAAAAAGTCCTGTGTTCAAAACACAGGACCTTGAAAATGAATATCTATGTAATTAAAGTTTTACAGTAGCTGTTCTTAGTTTTTCAACTGTAGCAGTAATTTCTTTCAAATCCTCTGCTTTCAATTGATAACCACCTTTATTTTCTTTTAATTTTTCATCAAATTTCAATGCATCAAACTGCTTTTGCAATTTCACGAACTCTGAATAATACTTTTGAGTATCATTGTTAGTTCCTTCTAATGGCTTTAAAATCTCAACGATAGCATCAATAGATTTTCTTTGATTGGCTACTGCTGTCATTAAATCTACTAGAACTGCATTTCTAACGTTTGATGGAAGATCTTTAGGAGCATTTTGAACTAAACCTAAAGAGATGTGCAATGCTTCCAAAGTAGTACCTGTTACGATAAGAGCAGCAATATCATATTGAGAATTAGTATTCAAAAATGTTTTTACTTTGCTTTCTGCCTCAGAAATCACTTTCAACATAGCGTCTTTATCAGATAAAGCAGTCTCTAATTTATCGCTAAGGTCCTTACCCATAGCGTTAGTGATGCCTAATTTATCAGAAAGTTGTTTTGCTGTTGTAAAGTAATCAATTGCTTCTTGTGGCTTATTTGAAGCTGATAAGTAAGCAATATCAGAGATGTAAACACCAAAGTTTAATGCAGAAGATGCGTCTTTCAACACATATGATTTTGCATTTTCTTTTGAGTTTAATAGTGAAGCGTCAAATTCAGCACCACTTCTTTCCAACAATACTGGAATTGAAGTAGGGTCTGGAGCATTATTTAATATGATATTAAAATCTACAGATGCTTCTTTTTTCGCTGCGATAGCTGCTTTTGCATCTTCTTTTTTAGAAGAATCTGCAGATCCACCACATGCAAACATTGTTGTAGCTAAACCGCATACAATAGCGAGTTTACCTAAGTTTTTATATTTAGAACTAAAAGTCATAATCTTTTTCGATTAGGTTTTAAAAAAATTCAGACCAAAAATAATTGTAAATATTATATATCAAAAAAAAAATATACTAAAACATTAAATATTGTTGATTTTGTTTAAAATTAAATCAAATATTCTTTGATAATAAGAAGAACATCTCTCATTTATTAAGCAGGATTTATCAGTTTTAATTATCTTTGAAACTATGGAAAACGAATTAGGCTTTTTATCTCAAATGTTCGATACTTTGTATCTATTCCCAGAAGAATTAGAGGATGTAGAAATTCCTGAAGAGGAATTGGCTAAGATCAATGGTGATGTTTCTGAGAAAAAGGAAGAATCTTCAGTCGATAAGAAAGCTGATGTTGTTCTACCTATGAAGAAGTCAATAAAAAAAGTATTACCCACAGAATATTACGGAGAAAACAAACGTCATATTACTATATTAATTGAACATAGTGGTGTGGATATCTACAGGAGTAAAGAATTTAAGTTATTATTAAAAATTATAGGGGCTTTACAATTATCCCTTCAAGAGGTAGCTGTTGTCAATGTTTTAGAACAAAAAGATCAGCTTGATGTAATAATCAAGAAATTAACACCTAAGCATTTGTTGTATTTCATTAATGGTGATAACAGTCCATTATCAGATCAGAAAATACCTAAATATGTGCCTACCGAAATCGATGATTGCCCAGCTGTAGCTGCAGATAGTTTATCTAAATTATTATTTGACACAGACAAGAAAAAAGAGCTATGGATGGCTCTAAAATCTTTATTCGATTTATAAGGTAATTAATAATCAAACAGAATTTATTTTTCTAATAAATCACTTTACTCTTAAAATCCTAAATCATTAACAGTCTCCAAACTCCTGTAATGAACACTAATACTAAAGCTATTGGTGTAAGGTATTTCCAACATAAAGTCATCAATTGATCTACTCTTAATCTAGGGTAAGACCATCTAATCCACATTTGTATAAATATTAATAGAAGAGCTTTACTCATAAGCCACACAAATCCCCAAATAAAACCTGACATCTCTCCCATTGTTCCTGTAGTCCAGTCTGCCAATTGCAAACTTCCTATATTAATAAATGGAGTGTTCCAAGAACCTAGAAATAAAACTACAGCAAAGACACTTCCTAATAACATTACCCCATATTCAGCTAACATCATAAACGCAAAACGCATTCCTGAGTATTCTGTGTGATACCCGGCGATTAATTCTGTTTCTGCTTCAGGTAAATCAAATGGTGCTCTGTTTGCCTCTGCTAGAGATGAAATAAAGAATATCACAAAAGCTATCAATAAAAATGGGTTTCTAATAATATTCCAATTAAGTAACCCACCCATTCCTGTTATATCAATACCTAGAGCTTTCAATCCAAAAAGATAATTGGTATCAGGAGAAAATACGCCTTGCTGTAGCGAAATAATTTCAGTATTTAACGACTGAGCCGTCATGACAACACATAATACAGACAATCCCATAGGTACTTCATAAGATACCATTTGAGAAGCTGATCTCATGGCACCAAATAAAGCATATTTATTATTTGAACTCCAACCAGCTGCAATAATACCCAATACTTCTAATGATAAAATCGCTAGAATGTAAAAAACACCAACCATAGACTGAGAACCATATATATCATTGGTAAATGGCAATACAGCAAACCCAGCAAATACAGGCATAAAGATGACTATTGGAGCCACTTTAAATATTGGTTTATCGACTGCTTTTGGAATAATATCTTCTTTTACTAAAAGCTTCAGAATATCGGCTGTTGTTTGTAATAAACCTTTAGGTCCTACATTTACAGGCCCTATTCTATCCTGCATCCAAGCAGAAACTTTTCGCTCTACATAAATACCTAAAATGGCAAAAACTAAAAGAAACGGAAGATAGAAAACAAGTGCTAGCATAGTTGGTACTTGGCGTAAAAAAATTATTAGCCTGCAAGTTAGTCAAATGAGTAAGATTTTGTTAAGGATATGGGAGTATTTTCAATCAAATTGCAATTAATTGGCATAAAAAATATGTTTATCATATTAAAACAAGATACATAAATGTAAATATTAGTTAAAAACACATTTTTTTCATAATTTGTTCCAATCATTCATTATTTCACTTTTTATACATTAATGAGTCACATCTTTAAGAAGCAACTCATACCATTTTTTTTGACTTGTTTATCTTTATTTTCTGCTTCAACATTTGCACAAATCACCATTAAAGGTCAGGTGATTGAGCAAGGAAGCGATCTTCCTGTACCTTTTGCAAGTGTATATATTGAAGGGACTACAACCGGTACTTTAACTAGTAACAATGGGTATTTTTCGATTACAATAGACGATTATAATGGTAAAACTATTGTAGCTAAATTCACTGGTTATGAACACACTACTAAAAAACTCACCAAAGCAAACTTTAATAAGAAACTGATTCTAAAACTGAAAGAAAGTTCTACTCAACTTGATGAAGTTGTGATCAAATCCAAGAAATGGGAAAATCCAGCTTGGGCTATACTTCGAAGTATTCAAAAAAATAAAAATGACAACAATATCAGAGATTTAAAGTCTTATGAATATGACAGTTATACTAAATCTGATATTTGGGTAGGAAATGTAAATGAGAACTTTAAAAATAAAAAAGTGGTCTCAGACATTCTTGACTCTTTTGAAAATTTTGAACCTATCCTTGATGCTAACGGACAACCTGTGATCCCTATTTTTAGCTCAGAGGTAATATCAAAAATATATTATATAAAAAATCCTGATGCAAAGACAGAAGTAATCGAAAAATCAAGAATTAGAAGTGTTGGACCTGATGATAGTGAAATGATTTCTCAAATGGTCGGTTCATCATTTATTGATTTTAATATCTATCAAAACTCTTTTAATTTCTTAGCCAAACAATTTATTTCACCGATAACATCTGAATGGCGAAATTATTATGACTATACTCTTCAACCCAAAAAAGTAAATATAGATGGCATTGACTGTCATAAAATAGACTTTGAACCAAGAAGGGAGGAAGATCTCGCTTTTACGGGTACAATGTATATTGCTGATTCTGCCAATCATTTTGCTTTAATTAAATGGGATGCGAAATTAAATAAAGAAGCTAATATCAACTTTGTTGATTCAGTACATTTAAATCAGGTCTATACTCCAATACAAAAAAGTGATGGTAAAACAGGTTGGTTACCGAAAAAACAAGACTTCATAATTAGTATTGGTAAAATTGCTGACAAATGGGCGAAGGTGAAATTGAATATCAAAATTCACAATAATAACTTTATTATTGACCAGCCTAAACCCCGAAATTTTTACGATCAACCTGTGCAAATGGATAGTGATGCACTAATTGATGTAAATGATGAAAAATTTTGGACAGAGCAAAGACCTACACAACTTACTGATAAAGAACAGCAAGTTTTTAGTATGATCGACTCTGCTGAAGCAACACCGAGAGTGAAATTAATTGCATCCGTTGGTGATATGGTAACTAGTGGACATAAAAGGTTTGGCCCTATAGAACTCGGCCCTATCCCATTTTTGTATGCCAATAATAGTGTTGAGGAACATCGTTTTCAATTAGGTTTTCAAACCAATAACCAATTCTCTAAAAAATGGTCTTTTAATGGATTTGCCGCTTATGGCACAAAAGACAAAGAATGGAAATACGGCGGTCAAGCTAGATACATTATTAATAGAAAACATTGGTCTTTAATTGGGGCTTCCTATTATAATGATCTTAGAAGGGTAAGTGTAAACCAAGCAAATTTTAATAGTAGACCATTATTTCTTGCAGCCTTAAGATGGGGTGACATGCGCTATCCTTACATGGAAAAGAATGCTGCAGTTTGGTACGAAAAAGATATTACGAGAGGATTTAATGTCTTAACAAAAATCTCTCACAGGATATTAGATCCTTTATTTCCTTACAAACAAGATGGTGATTTTGAAAACAACGAACCTACTTATGATCGCTTAGTAGGTACCGAAGTTTATGTTAAGATGACTTATGGCTTAGGCCACAGATATGTCACTAACAGAGCTAACTATAGAAAATTAGTTGCTCAAGATAATCGCCCTAGAATCTCATTAGATTACACTGCTGGCATCCCTAATGTTCTTGGAAGTAACTATTCCTATCAACAAGTTCGTGTAGGTTTAGATCAAAAAGCACAAATAGGTAAGTTTGGCACCTCAACATATGTATTACAAGGAGGTTTAATTTTTACTGAGGCACCTTTCCCATTTTTAGCCATGCCTTTTGGTAATAACGTACCTTTATTATATAATAGATACGCTTTTAACTTAATGGATCTTGGTGAATTTGTAGGCGATAAATGGACCTCTCTTCAAATGATTCATCGTTTTGATGGTAACGTTCTCAATAGAATTCCATTAATCAAAAAGCTGGGATGGAGAATGGTCGGAATCTGTAACATCATGTATGGTGATTTGAGTAATAAAAATGCTAATCAAGCTGCTAGACCTCAATTACTGGAAGGAGAACAATATGACCCTAACCGAGAAGCAAAAGCACTTGATCCAAGCCTTCCTTATGTAGAAGTTGGTACTGGAGTAGAAAATATCTTTAAATTCTTAAGGGTTTACACCATTTGGAGAACTACATACCATACCCCTACCTCAAATAACTTCGGTGTTTATTTTGCCTTTGGTTTATCTTTCTAAAATCCATTTTTATTCAACATATTTCATTTGCATATCTATATTTGTAGAAAAATAAATAATATGAAAATAAGAGTAGGACAAGGTTACGATGTACACCGACAAGGTGAAGGAGAAGAATTATGGTTAGGCGGAATTCAATTTGATCATACTCATGGCCTGATTGGTCATTCCGATGCTGATGTTCTAATTCATGCTATTTGTGATGCTATTTTAGGCGCAGCAAACATGCGAGACATTGGCTATCACTTTGCTGACACAGATCCTCAATACAAAGGCATTGATAGTAAAATTCTATTGGCAGACGTCATGAAAATAGTACGTGATGCAGGATGGGAATTAGGAAATGTTGACTGTACTATTGTTGCTGAAAGGCCAAAAATCAATCCTCATATTCCAAATATGAAAGAATGCTTAGCAAAAGTCATGAATGTAGATGTTGAAGATATATCACTAAAAGCGACTACATCAGAGAAAATGGGCTTTGTAGGTAGAGAAGAAGGGATGGCTGTTCATGCTGTTGCTCTAATTACAAAAGCATAATCAAATTATAATAAAAAGGCTGTTGATTCTCTTTTGAAGTAAATCAACAGCCTTTTCTTATTTTAAAGTTGATTAAGTATTTAAACCTAACTCCTTCATTAACAAGGATGCATTAAACTTTTTACATACTCCATCTTTCAGTTTGTAATCAAATTCAAACCCTCCTTGATGATAATCAAAATCAAAATGGTAATTATTTGCTATTTCCTGATTAGAATTTTCAAATTCTGATAACTGAAGATCATGTGTAGCGACTAAAATAAATGCTTCTTGATTTTCTTTTAGCTTTTCTAACAAAGCAAATGACCCTTTTAATTTATCAACAGAGTTTGTTCCTCTCAGCATCTCATCAACCAGAAATAAGTATCTCTTATTAGAATTTATAGCTTCAACAATCAATTTAATTCTTTCTAATTCTGCTTTAAAAGTAGATTCACTTAATCTCAAATTATCCGATATCCTCATAGAGGTAATCAGTTTAACAGGATTTCCTACTTCAAATTTTGTTGCACAAACAACACTACCTGCATAAGCTAAAACCAAATTAATGCCTAATACTCTCAAAAAAGTACTTTTTCCAGACATATTAGATCCTGTAATAATACTTACCCTGTTGTTTTTAGATAAAACATAAGAATTTACAACTCCACCGTCTTCACTACCACTTAATCCTTTAAAGATAAGTGGGTGTCCAATGTTTTCTCCATCAACAACCACTTCTTTATTATCGGTATAATTGGCTTCCACCCATTCAGGATAATTCTTTTGAAGAATCGCTAAACTATTTAACGCTTCTAATTGTCCTATTACATCATATAGATTATTGAAAAGTTGTGGGTTTTCTTGAAACCACTTTCTGATCTTTTTAACTAGTCGTATATCAAATGGAAAAATAGCATATAGAACAATTAACCCTGCCATATTCTTTCTAATATCCAACTGTTGTATCATCGTTGACAACTCTTTAATTGGCTTGGTAAAAGCTTTTCCATCACCAATTTTCAAGACTTCTCTCTTTAATAATTCTGATGTAAAATGTTCCTCACCGATTAAAGACGTTACTTTAGATAATTTCTCTAAGGTAATTGCACTATTGTTTAACAGATGCATAAATGCAGATACTCCTTTACCTACCTTATTCATCACTACAAAATTAGCCACAATAAGAACCACACTTAGTTGACCTACCCATTCTTGAGATGAAAACAAACCATAAAGCACAGCTAACCATCCAAAAGGAACTAAATAAGAGTAGACTAGATATAGTTTTTCTTTATTCAAGTAAAAATTTTCAAGGCTTTTACTTTCAATATGTTTAAACCCCTGATCTTTATCATTTCCATAAAGAAGATACTGAAATTGAGAAGAGAATTTTTTATTTTCACTTAACTCTTGAATAGCACTTCTTCTTTCTTTTATTTCTTTATAATTGATATCTGATATTTCATTAAAATAGGAAGCAAGCTTAGAACGCCCCATACTTGTTCTTGCTCTATTGATAAAATGATACAGACTATATTCTCCAAAAATATCTAGGTCATTAGCAAAATGATGGTTGGCTGAAATAAACTCTTCCCCATTATCATACATATTGACTTCACCCCTAAGCGTTTTTTCCTCATTTTCTGTCAACAAGTATTTCGTTTTCCATTCTTGTAGATTATCAATCACTTTATGATGAATTCTTACCACCACCACAAAAACTGATATAAAGAAAAGAATAGTTACCCAAAGGAAATTTGGAAGAAAGTTATAGGTGATAACAGACAGTATGATTGTCACTATTACAAGAATCAATCTTAAAAATGATAATGAATTAGATTTTTTTTCCAGACGATTTATTTCTTTTTGAAGTTCAATTAAATCATTCTGATAACTACTTGACATATGTAATAAATTTAGGTAATCAATGATGTTGTAAATATATAATTATAAATTCATTGATCATACATTGATTAGAATACAAAAAACATAACCTATACATTCTATATGTTTCAACGACTTTTATAATTCTTAAATCAATACAGTGTAATATCCTATGTAGTTAAATACCTGATAATATTCTACTATTAAGATCTAAAAACATTTTTCACATTTTTTATTACCAAAGTATCTAAGGGAAATCCTTTTCTTTGCAATTAGTAATCTACTATACCTTTTTATACTTTTGAGAATACAGTTATCATATCAAAAAATAGCTCACTCACTCTTTACTGTGTGGGTTGCTCTCCACACATTGAATTATAGTGTGGATATTGATGCTGTACTTGTCTCTCAAGCGAATTACAATCCACAATATCTTATTGAGCAAGAAGACAAAATTGAAAGTTTTGTTGAATTTTTTGCACGAATTATTTTTGAGGATAACTTCGATGACTTTGAAGACAACCCATTTTCTCACAACGAACAAAAAAGCTTTTCTCCAATTGTATGTTTAGTATACCCATCAATACCACAAGTAATTGATGACGTAATCGAGCTAAAAACAAAAACAGACCAACAGCATTTCTACTTAGGTCGAAATTATCCGACACCCATAAAAAGTATTGTTCCTCCCCCTCCTCGACGTATGTGCTAATATTTAGCGACAGAATTTCTGTACGCATTTATTTAAGAGAATCAATTTCTTAATGCACAAACGTAGAATTAATGAAAAAAACATATTTATTCATTTTTCTTGTCTTTCCATTTTTTCTAAGTAATGAAATCATTGCTCAAGAATCTATTGAGGAAGAAGAAAAACACGAAACAAAATTTAAACAACAGCCTGGTCTTGCAAAGGCCGCTTCTAAAGTTTTCTTTTCAGAAAAGCCATGGAGTGTATCTGGTTTTGGAGAGATTTCTATGGTAAATAGAAACGATATACCAGTTGGCATGGAAGACGACATTGAACTGTCTTACAACAACCTATATAGATTTTCAACCTTCTTTGGATACAGATTTACAGATAAAATTATCTGGAATTCAGAGGTCATGGTAGAATACCTTCAAGACCCCAATGGTAACGATCATTTTGAGTTAATACTTGAAGCATTTATGGATTTTTCTATCCATAAATCTTTTAATGTTAGGACTGGCTTATATCCTTTAAGCTTGGGCTATATCAATAACAATGATGAACCTGTCATGTTTGGTTCTGTCAATAGATCAGATGTAGAGCGTATCATTATTCCATCAACTTGGATGGGTATGGGAGTTAGTTTCTATGGGATCATTTCTCCTAGTGTAAATTATACTTTAGGATTTGCACAAGGTTTAGATGGAAGTGCTTTCCGTAGTGGTACTTTTATTCGTTCAGGAAGAGAACCAAGGTTTGATAGCAATGCATTCACTACTTATTCGGTCAATCCCCAAATAAATTTTGTAGGATTAAAAGACTGGACTTTTAGTGGATCTGCCTACATAGGTCAAGCCGGAAATAATCAAGAAATAATTTCTGATAATGGTACACGAAGAGCAGATGCAGTAGTCCAACTGTATTCTGCATATGCAAAATACACAAAGAAAAATTGGGAATTTATGGCGCTTGCCACCACTGGCTACATGTCTAATACAAAAGATATTTTTGATATGACAGCACAAGCTAACGGTGGAATTGGAGAAGTCATGGCCAATCAAAATATCGGTTATTTGGTAGAAGGTAGCTTTGATCTTTTATCACTGTTTCAAAACCGAAAATTCCTACGTAAGAAGAGCTTTATTATTGACCCACATGAGGTTAAAGTACCCTTCTTCGTAAGATACGAGTACATAGATACTCATAAAAATTACAACAAGAATTTAATAGCTGAATCAAATGCCAATATGGTACACTTCAATTCAGACATTATTACAATTGGTGTAAACTTTAAACCTAGGGAAGAAATTGCATTAAAAGTCGATTATCAGTTTAGAAATAATCGTGCAACTGGCCCCTATGCCGCTAAAGAAGACAATTTGCTAGAATTTGGCATTGGCTTCATATTTTGATCTTTAACAACTTATATAAAACTAAAAACCAATGATCAAACCTCTATACCTTGTGTAGAGGTTTTTTTTATCATTAATATTTCATTCATTCAATTCTCTCTTCAATACAATTTTTGTACCTTCGATATACATTACATTCAATCTGATTTTTTATGAATAAATATCTTTCCTTTTTACTACTCATTATTATTTCTTCTACTTCTCTATTTTCACAATCTTTTGATACTGGTGGATCTGCTGGAGAACGTAGTGATAAAAAATTTCAATTCATGCCTATCCCTTATATCAATTATGATAGAACTTTAGGACTTTCAATGGGAGCATTACCTATGGGCATGTATAATCTAAGTGAAAAAGATACTATATCACCTTCTTCTGTTTCAGGAGTTTTAGGTATGTATACTACCAACGAATCTTGGTTTACTTTAGGTTTTTCAAAATTCTACTTCAACGAAGATAAATATAGGGTAACCGTTGCTGCTGGTACAGGTAATTTTAATTATCAAACTTTTGTAGGCATGCCAATTAATGGCTTTATTAAATATAAGACAGGAGTTAATTTTATCATCGGAGAGATACAAAGAAAAGTCATTAATCACCTTTATTTAGGGGTGAATTATATGTATACAGACTTTGAGAATAAATTCGATTCTGGAAGTGACACTACCTTTGTGGCTCAATTAAATACTTTAGGCTTTGTTGTTTCTTATGATCATAGAGATGATGTTTATTATCCTACAAAAGGACAGATTGGAAACGTAAATATCGATTTCAACCCAAAGTTTCTCGGAAATGAACAGACAAATACTAAAATCACTTTAGATTTTAATAAATTCTTCCCTTTTAAAGAGGGTCGAGATGTTCTTGCTACTAGAGCATATATTGGTTTCGGTGTTGGAGACTTAACTTTTAATCAGCAATTTATTGTTGGTGAATCTGACATACGTGGATATACACAAGCTAAATATAGAGGTAATGCAATGTATAACCTTCAAGCAGAATACCGTTGGAACTTTCATAAAAAAATGGCCATCAATTTCTTTGGTGGACTTGCTACTGTTTCTGGAGCCAACGAATCTTCTCAAAATGGGATTTTACTTCCTGGAGCTGGTGTAGGATACCGCTACAATGTGTTTCCTAAAAATCATATGAACGTAGGATTAGATGCCGCTGTAGGAAGAGATGATTGGGGGATATATTTTAGAATTGGTGAAGCTTTCTAATTATCAAACTTTTAAAATAATTCTTACGTTATATTTACACTGTGGTGTAATTATCGTAAATTAATCAAAAAGAAAATATTATGTTTGATACTTTTGATTTACAATCTTTATTTTTTGGCTTACTAGCTGGTCTAGGGGTTGCTTTATTTATCCAAATCAAATCATGGGTAAAATTAGGAAGTCAAAAAAAAGAAATTAAACGTTTAAAATCTCATTTGCATGATAAAATGGAGATTGATGCTGAAGCTATAAATAATAAAAAAGGTGAAATTGAACGCTTAAAAAGAGAAAATGAGAACCTCCGAGTCACTAATAAAGCATTAATGAACAAACCTGGCCGTCAAGAAATGATGACATATCATGCCTTTCAACTCGCTATCGATAAATTAAACAGTAACATGATGGGCTTTGGCCCTGCTTGGCAAGATGCATTTAAAGATGCAAAAGAGGAAGTAAAAAGTATTGAAGAAGGAGATCAATCCTTCATGAAAAAGGTTTTACCAAAAGGATTATTTGGAGGTAACACTTATGAATTAGATGAAGGAGAATAGCATACTTTTTAAATAATTATTCTTAATAAAACTTCACATTTTTGCGAATATAAATTCATTAACAACCATCTTTTGAAACTACCTATAGTTCTAATTAAATTGTTTGTATAGACTTAAATTAACTATATAATTCTATTAATTAAACTATTAACCTTATGAATGCATACAGGTGGTTTCTTGTTATTTTAACCCTAATTGTCGGTCTAGGCAACCTTTTCTTCATTGACTTTGAAGACACTAGCCTTATGAATAATTTATTTGAATATGTTTTTATGTTCTTAATGTTTGGCATGTCTATTTTTCTAATTGGACATCATTTTACGTCGAAACAAAACAGAACTATCAACTAGTATTCCCATAGATAACCCTTATCAAGTCTTAAGAAAAATACCCCCTACTACTGCTTACTCATCTATAAAAGATGATTAAAAACACTTTTCTTGTCAAAAAAGTATGTTTACTTTGCCATTGGAATAATTATTAAATTTTACCTATGGCAATTTTTAAACGATGGTCACGTAAGGGCTTTGCAATATTTAATTCACTGAAAAGTGAAATCAAAATTGCTGTGCTTAATGTGAACATGCACCAAAATGCTCCGGTATTAAGAGTCGAAACTTCTGTTGTTAATTATCTATTTGATCAAGATGATGATGATAAAGAAAGTAACGAAGACTTTGACCTCTTAACTACAATGGTAGCAATCCATAGCTTAGATGAAGTTGGCAGTAGTGATTTTACACTAGTATTTGATTTATTTAAAGACACTCTTTGCTCAACGATTTTCAATCTTTCTAAGCTAACTAGATTTCCAATCCCCCAATTTTCTCGAATTATTTTAAACGATATCCCTTATCGAATGGGATCATTGTGTCTTTTTCATAAATCAAAAAAATACTATTATGCAGACTGAAATACGCAACAATTGGACAAAAGAAGAAGTGGCAGAAATTTACAATATGCCACTAATGGAGTTGATGTACAAAGCATCAGTTATCCATAAAGAATTTCAAAAAACAGGTGAAGTTCAAGTTTGTACTCTCCTTTCAGTTAAAACAGGTGGTTGTAAAGAAGACTGTAGTTATTGTTCACAATCTGCACGATACAGCACTCATGTCAAGCCTCATAAATTAATGCAAAAAGACGAGGTTATCGAAAAAGCAAAACAAGCCAAAGACAATGGCTCTACTCGTTTTTGTATGGGAGCTGCTTGGAGAGAAGCAAGAAGCAACAAAGATTTCGATAATGTATTAGGCATGGTATCAGAAATCAATGATATGGGAATGGAAGTCTGTGCTACTCTTGGTATGTTAGATGAAAATCAAGCAGATCAATTAAAAAAAGCAGGATTATATGCCTACAATCATAACCTTGATACAAGTAGAGAATACTATGATAAGGTAATCACGACAAGAACATTTGATGACCGTTTAGAAACTATTGCTAATGTTCAAAAAGCCAAAATCTCAGTATGTTCTGGTGGTATTATTGGGTTAGGAGAAAAAGATAATGATAGAATAGCGATGCTGTATACACTATCTACATTACCTACTCATCCAGAATCAGTACCTGTAAACGCTCTTGTTCCTGTTGAAGGTACTCCGATGGAAGGAAACAAAATGGTTTCAACATGGGAAATGATTCGTATGATTGCCACGGCGAGAATATTAATGCCTAAAGCTATGGTTAGATTATCTGCAGGTAGAACCGAAATGTCTACAGAAGCACAAGCATTATGCTTTATGGCTGGAGCCAATTCTATCTTTGCTGGTGATGAGTTATTAACCACTCCAAACCCAGAAGAAGACGCAGACAAACAGATGTTTAACCTACTAGGTTTAACTCCAAGAGCCTCATTTAAAGAGGAAATAGAAGCAACACCAACTATATAATATGCAACATCTTGATAAAGAATTGTCTATTCTTCAAGATGAGCATCAGTTCAGATCTTTAAAAGACTCTAACCGTTTTGATGATGCTAAAATTATTAGGGATCAACAGAACATGACTTCTTTTATTTCTAACGATTACTTAGGTATCGCTTCAAATGAAAGTTTCAAAAAAGAGTTTTTAAATGAAATAGACAATCAAACGAGTATCAATTTTGGAAGTGCTTCTTCTAGATTGCTCGAAGGAAATCATCAGATTTTTAATACACTAGAAGAAAAAGTAGCCTCCTCTTATCAAAAAGGAGGCTGCTTATACATGAATAGTGGTTGGCATGCCAACACAGGTATCCTTAGTTGTTTACCTCAGAAAGGTGATTTGATACTTTCCGACAAACTTAATCATGCTAGTATTGTAGATGGAATACGTCTATCCTCTGCACATTTTGAACGATTTCGTCATAAAGATTATCAGCATCTAACCGATATTTTAAATAAGAAAAGAAAAGACTTTAGACAAGTCTACATCATTTCTGAGTCATTATTTTCTATGGATGGAGATTTTGCTGAGTTATCAAAATTAGCAGATATTAAAAATCAATTTGATAGCTACTTAATTATTGATGAAGCACATAGTGTTGGGGCTTATGGCAACAATGGTTTAGGATGCGTAGCTTCTTCTGGTTTACTCAATGAGGTTGATATTTTGGTTTTACCTTGTGGTAAAGCTTTAGGTGGCGTTGGTGCATTTGTAGTTAGTAGTCAGGTGGTTAAACACTATCTTATAAATAAATGCAGATCATTTATTTTCACTACTGCTTTGCCTACAATAAATGCAGCTTGGATGAATTTTGTATGGGATAAACTTCCTGATATGTATTCGAGCAGGGATAAACTCCAAGAAAATATCAATTACTATAATCAATTGATGCAAGGATTTGGTCATCAAGTGGTATCTGATAGTTACATACAACCCATTCATGTGGGAAGCAATGAATCCACAATTCAACTTTCCAATCATTTAGAAGATCATCAACTTGTTTGTAGCCCTATTCGCTATCCAACAGTACCTAAAAATAAGAGTAGGCTAAGGATATCGTTAACGAGTATGCATTCAAAAAGTCAGATCCTGCAGCTTTGTAAGGAAGTTACTCATCAATTAAAACACACAAATCATGAAATATCAATGGCTTAATAAAGGGAATAATACCCAATTGGTTTTATTCTTTAGTGGTTGGGGGCAAACAGCTTCATATTTCAAAAATTATCCATTTTCTCCTGATGAAGATGTTCTCATGATCTATCATTATTCTCATTTAGATTTTGAGAAGATAAATCAAGAAGTACTTCATTATGAAAAAGTACATTGTATTGCTTGGTCTTTTGGTGTTTTAGTAGCTGCGCATTTTTTAGATCAAAATACAATTAATGGCGATAGAATAGGTATAAATGGTACGCTCTCACCGGTTGATGCAGAATTAGGGATACCTCCAGCAATTTTCAATGGTACTCTAAATGGATTATCAGAAATTAATTGGAAAAAGTTTGTGTTTAGAATCTTTGATCAAAGAAATGAAGCTCAAGAATTTTTATCACAATCTGATAGGACTATAGATAATCTTAAAGTAGAGTTATCCTTTTTAGGTTCTATAGAACCCTTTAAAGACAACAGCATTTTTCATTCCGTTTTTGTCAGTAAAAACGATAGGATTTTCCCTGTTAAAAATCAATTAAGAGCTTGGGAAAATAGTACTATCGAAGTGATAGATACCGGACATTTCCCTTTTCATCGAAAAGAATTTTTAACCAGTTTCCAACCAACAAGTATTGACTTATGATTCCTTTAGATAAAGTAAAAGTACAGCAACGGTTTGGGAAAAATGCAGGTAATTACCAACAAGAAGCTGCTGTTCAAAAAATGATTTGTGAAGAATTATATCAGGAAATTCTTTTAGTTAACCAGCATTTTGAAAATAGTTTTGAAATAGGGTGTGGATGTGGATTCTTAACAGAACAACTAGAAAAACACATCGCTCACAAAAACACGGTAAATGATCTACATAAAAATTGTACTTATCATTTACTTGATGATTACCCTCAATTATCTTTTTTAGAAGGTGATGCAGAAAAAATCATGTTTCCTGAAAATAATGATTTAGTCGTATCTTCTTCTGCTTTTCAATGGATGGAAAATCTTAACGGATTGATCAAAAAAATCAATCATTCTTTATCTATGGATGGTCTTTTTGCATTTAGCACATTTGGTAAGAAAAACTATCAGCAAATAAAAAAGATAACGGGAAGTGGCTTACTTTATCATGATTTGAACCATTGGATAACTCTTTTAGAAGATAATAATTTTGAGGTCATAAAATCATGGGAATGGACTAAAGATTTATGGTTTAATTCGGCTACTGATGTTCTAAAACACATCAAAAAAACCGGGGTGAACGGTATGCAACAAACCAAAGAAGTGTGGAACAAAAAAAGATTAGCAGCTTTTAATGTTTCCTACAATCACTTTAGTGAAAATAATCAGGTACCTCTCACCTATCATCCTTTATTTATCATTGCAAAAAAGAAATAAAAATGGAAATATTTATTACAGCCATTGGGACAGATAGTGGTAAATCTATTGTATCATCCATTCTCACTGAAGCATTGGATGCCGACTATTGGAAACCAGTTCAAGCAGGCTATCCTACAGATACAGATACTGTACACAGTTTATTATATACTCCAAAAGAAAAACTACCTGAAGCGTATTTATTAGAGCACCCTATGTCGCCACACGCGGCGGCCGCTTTAGAAAATAGAGTAATTCAGTTAGAAGATATTCAACTTCCAAAATATACAAAAGAACATCTTGTGGTAGAAGGTGCAGGAGGTATAATGGTGCCTTTAAATGATGAAAATATGGTGATTGACATTCCTCAAAAACTTGGATTGGGAGTTGTATTAGTCAGTAATATTTATTTGGGGAATATCAATCATACTTTATTATCAATTAATGAATTGAAAAGAAGAGGTCTACCTTTAGTGGGGATTGTGTTCAATGGTGATAATAATGAAGCTACTAAAAGCATCATTTTAAAACATGCTAATTGTCCCGAGTTATTCCATCTCCCTACTTTAGAAAAAGTCGATAAAGAAAGTATTTATGCTTTCGCAAATCAATTAAAAGAAAATCTTAGAACTAAACTTTTTCAAAATGCATAAGTCGCTTCAAGAAAGAGATCAAGAACATATTTGGCATCCTTTTACTGCACAAACACTTACACCTCCCCCTCTGCCAGTGAAGTCTGCAAAAGGTTCTATTCTAACCTTAGAAGATGGATCTGAAATAATTGATGCTATTGCTTCTTGGTGGGTGAATATACATGGGCATGGGAACGAAGAGTTAGCCGAAGTGATCAAAAACCAAGCATTAAGTTTAGATCATATAATTTTTGCTGGCTTTACACATGAACCTGCCATCAAATTTACAGAGAAGTTACAACCCCTATTACCAGGTAAGCTCAATCGGTTTTTCTTTTCTGATAATGGAAGCACTGCTACCGAAGTTGCCCTCAAAATGGCGATACAATATTATTGGAATAAGGGTGATAATAAAAGAAAGAAAGTAATTGCTTTTGAAGGTGCTTACCATGGTGATACTTTTGGAGCACTTTCCATGGCTGCCAGAACTCCTTTTTCTGCACCATTCGATGACTATCTTTTTGATGTAGAGTATTTGCCTTTTCCGACTGAGGAAAATAAAGACGCTGTAATAGCACTTATGCAAACCTATTGTTCTTCTGAAGAAGCATGTGCATTTATTTTTGAACCATTGGTACAAGGCGCTAGTGGTATGCGAATGTATTCAGCAGAATTACTAGATCAGTTCATCGGTATTGCACAGTCCTATGGAACATTATGTATTGCAGATGAAGTGATGACAGGTTTTTTTAGAACAGGTCGATTGTTTGCCACACATCATCTTAAAAATAATGCACCTGATATTATGTGTTGTTCTAAAGCACTTACTGCTGGAATACTTCCAATGGGATTAACTATATGCTCAGAAGAAGTTTACAGTGCCTATTTAGTAGACGACATGATGAAAACATTCTTTCATGGACATTCATTTACAGGAAATCCCATCACTTGTGCAGTAGCTTTAAAAAGTTTAGAAATGTTGATGAGTGAGACTAGACAAAGGCAGATAAAGTGGCTTTGTCATCAGCAAGATCAGTTTCATGAAAAAATCAAAGAGTTACCCTATTTTAAAAACGTTCGAAGAACAGGAACTATCCTAGCCTTTGAATATGATAATGAAAACGAAACCTCCTATTTCAATTCAATAAGAAATGAATTATACCAATGGGCTTTATCTAATAACATATTATTAAGGCCTCTTGGAAACACCCTTTATATACTATCTAATTATACAATAACAGAGGTGGAATTAGATAAAGTACACCATTTAATTTATGACTTAGGTAGCCTTGGTTTAAAAAAATGTATAGAACAATCAAAATCACTTTTAGTATAAAAAAAGAAGCAATTCAGTAATTAATTATATTTTTTCTTTGATAAGTTAATTTTATTTCATTTATTGTTAACGAAAACAGCAATAAGAAATAGTTTTTGGGTTATTAAAGGAAAAGAAAAGTCCATCATTTTATGATGGACTTTTTTATTTTATCTTATTTCTTTCAGATCCATAATCATCATCTTTGAAATTCAAATTAAACATTTTTGATCGCAACCGGTTTCGACGATAAAAATCAAAATATAAAACGTATTTTTTACAATAAATGTTGCAAAAGTGAAATTAATTCTTCAAATTGATCAACGAAAACAGCAATAAGAAATAGTTTTTGGGTTATTAAAGGAAATAGAAAAGGCCATCATTATATGATGGCCTTTTTTTATTATGATAATTAATAATGAAAAAGATAGATCAATAAAATTCTTTCACTAATTTCGTTTATTCATCACAGAAAAAATGGATGAATTTAAGTTAATTACATTTTTATGAGCCTTCATCAAATAAGAAAAACTTTATTTTTAGTTGTCTTGTTAACTATTAGTGTGCAGTTTACATACGCACAAAACACTAATGTTCAGCAAGACTCTACTACTCAGGAAACAGAGAAAAATGAGAAACCAGAGAAAATAAGAAAAAACTTACGTTTTAGTATTTTAGGAGGACCAGGATATACTCCAGATTACGGTTTCCTTATCGGAGTAAGTATGTTGTTTACTTTTAAAATAGACACAGTTGATCCAAATTTAAACCGTTCTGTTGTTCCTATTTCTTTGGCTTGGCTATCTTCTGGTGGTTTTAATGTTATAGCTAAACCACAATTATTTTTTAAAAATGATAAGATCAGATACTTTGGGCAATTACAATATCGAAATAATTATGACAACTATTACGGCGTAGGTTTCAACACAAATCAGAATACAGTAAGGAGTGATACTACAACTCAGTTTTTTCAAAACTCCATTGTTAATTTTGGTTCTGTCCTATTTAGACTAGGTGACTCCGATTTTTTCTTAGGCCCATCCTTTGAGGTAACTTATAGAAATCTTAGTGAAATATCTCCAGTAATGGCGATTGATCCAACTTATATAGAACAGGGTGGAAAACCCGACGGAACAGACTTTTTTAATATAGGTTTAGGTTTTGAAGTTTCTTATGACACCCGAGATATTCCAGCGAATGCATGGGAAGGGATATATTTTGATTTAACTGCTCGATACTATGATACATGGTTAGGTTCAGATACCCAATGGGGATTCATGAGTGCAGAATATCGTCAGTATAAATTGTTACCATTTTTAGGAAAAAGAAGAGTATTAGCATGGACTGCTAAAGTTCGATCTTCTTATGGAGATGTTCCTTTTACTGATATGTCTTTAATTGGATCTCCATTTGATTTAAGAGGATACTATTTAGGGCAATACAGAGACAAGACTTCTGCTTTTACAATGGCTGAATATAGACATATGTTTAATTCTAAATCAAAGTTAGTTTCTAAGCTTGGTTTTGCTGCTTGGGGTGGTGTAGGAATGGTTGGACCAGACTTATGGAATCCTGGTGGTATACTTCCTAACTTTGGTGCAGGTTTAAGAGTGGAAGTACAACCTAGAATGAATTTTAGAGTTGATTTTGGTAGAGATCCATTAGCAGGTCAAAACTTGGTTTATTTCAATATGACGGAGGCCTTTTAACAACGACCATCCCTATTGAAAATCGCAGAAAAATATTTTCATAAAAAAACCACTTTCAAAAGAATTGAAAGTGGTTTTTTTATATGTTGGTAAACTTATTTCCCTAATACTAAGAAACTGCCGTTTAGAAGATTTTCTTTATTGTAAGTAAACTCTTCTTCTTCTGTGCTTCCAACATACACTTTTCCACCTGCAGCTTCAACAACAGCTTGACCAGCAGCTGTATCCCACTCCATTGTTGGTCCGTGACGGTAATATAGATCTGCTTTACCCTCTGCTACCATACAGAATTTTAAAGAAGACCCTACAGATATTGCTTCTGTAGCTGCATAGTGTGAAATAACTTCTTCCTCAGCAGGGTTAGCGTGAGATTTTGAGCGTACAGCTACTCTGTTTCCTTCTTTCCACTGCACTGTTATAGGATCTAGAATCCCTGCTTCTCCTTTTTTAGCACCTTCTCCAACTACACCAATATAAATCATATCTTTAACAGGAACGTAAATAACACCCATTACAGGTTTTTTATCCTTTATTAGAGCGATGTTCACTGTAAATTCTCCATTTCTATTGATAAACTCTTTAGTACCATCTAAAGGATCTACACACCAATATGTATCCCAATCTTTTCTTTCCGAGTATTCAATTGATGTACCCTCTTCAGATAAAATTGGAAAATCAAAGGCAGTTAATCCTTTCATGATCACTTCATGTGATGCTTTATCAGCTAAAGTTAAAGGAGAGTTATCTTCTTTAATCTCTACGCCTAAATCTTCTTGATTATAAATTTCCATTATTGCATGTCCTGCTTCAATAGCAATTTGCATACAATCTTGAGATAATTTTTCTAAGTCCATTTGTTTTTGATTATGTCTTTAATACAAATATATAAAAAGAAATAAACCTCTACATCAAAACATAAGGTCTTTCAGGTTTCCAAGGTTGAGGTAAATCTTTATACTTTATTTCTTCTTTAATATTAATTTCTATTGTTCTAGATAATGTAAGCATTGGAGTATCTGAAGAAGAGTTTTCAAAAGGATCTTGTAGATACGTTGCAATTCTTTCGATAATAAGAAAAGCAAGAGCAAGAGTAACAGATGTTATTAATAATACAGCTCCATTTGTTTCTACCAATCCATAGGGTACAGAAAAGATGAAACAGTAAATCAAGATTTCTAATAATAATGTATACATACTCGGAAATACTGTATTTTTAATACGCTCACACTTCCCCATTGCATCTGTTAATTTACACAAGGTAGTATCCAATTGCACCATCTGATAAGAATCGATATAACCCATTTTAAACATATGCTTTAATAAATGAGCCTGAGAATACAATAAAGCATTGGGCACGTTTTTACTTTTACGAAGCATTGAGATTTCATCTTTCTTTAACAATGGGCCGGCATCTGCTGTGGGATCTTGTTTTCTTAAATGCCTTGCTAAAGCATAACACCATGCTGATTGTCTAAGTGACATTTCGATAAGTAATTCTTTTGCTACAGGGTCTTTTGGTAAATAGGTTACTAATTGTCTTACCCAACTTCTTGAATCATTAACAATAGCACCCCAAACCATTCTTGCCTCCCACCATCTTTGGTAAGAAGAATTTGTTCTAAAAGCAAGAAGTAAGGAAATGGCAGTACCTGGCACAGTAATGATACTTAATGGTAAACTTAACTGACTTAAAAGATGCTCATCGTCAAGGATAGATAAAAACAGTAAATAGATAACAATTAGTAAAATAGAAAACCATAGATCTTTAAACAGCATCTTCCATGGAATGTATAATCTAGTAACCATATAACAATGTAAATTAAGTTTTGGGTATATTAAAAATAAACATGATTGATCATTTATCAAATTAAAGTCATAGTAGCCCATATAAAAAAGTTCCTATTCTAGGTATATTTCTACGTACACATAAAAAAAATTCTATATTATTTTTTAAATTGGTTAATGATATATTATATTAGCTATATATTAAAAATTACCTTAGAAAATTCTTTACCACATTTTATAAATTAATAACCACAAAACAATCCGATCTTATCGCAAATCCCCCATATTATGGTTATAATACGCATTATAAAAATGTGGTATTTTAAAAATATTATTAGTAGTTAGTTTATCAAAAAATGAAAGGCTATCTCAATTTGGGATAGCTTTTTTATGTTTATATATCTCATAATTCAAACTTTATACCAAAAAAAACATCTCTTATATAAAACCATGAAATGATTCAATATCAATCAACTATTCTTTAATTTTGATAGATATTTTATTAAATATTTGTAATTAACATTAATCTAATGTTCTTTTGTGAAAATTATTTAACAAATAAATTTTACCCCAAATTGGATATCCAATTTTTAAATTGTTAAAACACAAATACTTTTTTCTTTACTAAATACTATTCAAAGTTATTTCTTATTATGAACAAGCTAACTACCATAACGGTATTATTCACTCTTCTTGTAGGCTGTTTTTCATGCCATAACAAAATAGAAGATCTAAAAGTATCTTCTGCGGAAGTGGAAGATTCAAACAAAAGAATGCCTTTTAATCAAAAGGTCTTTATATTAAACTCAGCAGGTAATAATTCTACGATCTACCAAGTAGAATATGATTTCCAAGGTCTAATTGGAAATGCTAAGCTTACAAAGCTAAATACATCAGAAGCCTTACCTAAAGGTGGACATATGTGTGTATCTCCAGACAATCGTTTCTTAACAGTTGTGGTTGCAAGACAAAATAAAATATTTTTAGTAGAGATAAACACTGGAGAAGTTCGTTCTGCAACTTTAATGGCGTACAACCCAAATAAAGTTTCAATAGAAACCGTGAAAAGCAATCCTTCTAGCTATTTGATTAGTAACCTTAAAAATAGTAAAGGTAGAAAAATTGGCGGCATTACTCAGGTAGATATTGATCAAGATGGCTATCTTTTCATCGCTGGGAAAGCAGGTTTCTTTAGAGTTGTAGCTGACAGAGGCAATGGTATTCAAGACCCAAGAAATGTGGGTTATAAAAAAGATATCTGGTCTGAAATATGGGAACAACAAGACGAAGATTACCTAAAGAAAAATAATATTGATACTGATAAATATGGAACTAATTGGGTACATGCGATCCATTACTCTTTTGCTGGAGGTGTTAGTGTTGAATCATCAGAAGATGGTGAAGAAAATTACTTCGAATTAGATCAAAAATTTAATCCTAAGAAAGTAAGATTCAAAGGTGGAGATATTCTTTTCACTCAAAACAGTAAAGAAACTGATGGGTTTGAAAGCCAACGCTTAATATCTTTCTCACAATGGAAAGGTGGAACTGCTATTTATTTAGACTTACATTGGGATTACGAAAACGAGCAAATTTCATTTAATGCTGGTAAAGTTTTCGGTGGTTTAAATACACCAAAAAATGGTGAAATTGGTAGAAACGCAGGTAAAGTAACAGGTGCTGCTTTAACTGGCGATAACATGGTACTTACATCACATCATAAAAGTGAATACTTACAGTTAAGAACATTAGATGGTGAGATCATCGCCTCTAATATTTTAATGGAATTAAGTGAAGGTGGTACTCTATTTCACAATTGGGGCGATATGGCATCAACACAAGCATTTGATGTAAACTCTGAAAATGATGATCAACTTTCGAATAAAGAAATTGATGGTGAATATTATGAAGATTGGTATAGAGGTGACTTTGACGGTCATCAATATGCAGAAATAAAATTATACCGTCCTGGTATGGGTGCTGATCAGTATGACGTTTTGGATTTATCAGATGACAACCATAATGTATCAAAAGAATCTAGAAGAAACTCAGCAAATGCTGACATTGCAGACTATAGCAAGAATGGTAGCAAGTTTGTATCACTAGGTGGAAACAGTGGTTACGCTATCTTTAGATTGCCACAACCTGTTACTGTAACTTCTAGTACTACACTTCAAGTGGTAGAAACTTCTTGGTACAAATCTTCTGGTTACACTACAATCGAAGATGCTTTTAAGGCATACCCTGAGAAAGCAACAGTGAAAGTATTAACAAATAATACTGCTAGATATTTCAGCGAAAAATTATTAAACGAAACTTGGACAGAAGTGGGTAAAGCTTCTATTGCCAACAATGAATATCATTTAAGTGATTTAGAAGGTTCTACAATTCAATGGATTTTGATTGAAGATACTGACTCTAAAACACCAGATGGCTTTGACATCAACTTCGTATCTGTTTTTGAATAACAAAATTGTACAATAACAGATTCATGGGCTACCCTCTTGGGGTAGCCTTTTTTTTAATCAAATTTACCATCCCCCTTTTTAGGTATTTTCCTTCCAAAACAAAACAAATTCTGTGTATCTCATTGTTTTTCAACAACTTCTCCCTAATTTAACATCAACTCAAAAACTATAATACAGCTCTACTAAATTTAAAAATTTATAAGCTACTCTTTACTCAAATAAATAACCTACATTCTCTTTTCTTTACCATGAATAAATTCTCTGCAATAATATTTCTGATTATTGTAGGACTGATGTTGGGATGTAATGAAAAACATGATGAACCCAACCTCATGAATCCTATTAATAAAGATCCTAAAGGCCTCAAAATGCCCTTTGATCAACGTATCTTTCTTTTAGGGGAGTATAATGATAGGAGTGAACTTTTTGCTGTTCACTTTGATATCAAAAAGCTAGCGAATAAAATTCAACTTGAATCTATTCAATTACTATTGGATAATAAAACATTTCATTTTTCGAATGGAGCTAAAATCTGTATCGATAAATCAAATAACTATCTCACTGTTTTTGTACCAAAGGAATCGAAAATTTATTTCATTGATATAGAAAACCCAATTTCTAAAAACACCTATAATGTACAACCTGTACCTCTTTTTTTAAATGATCAAGAGAAGAATCAAAATATACTATTCAATGAACATGTATCTCAAATAGACGTCAATCATGAAGGTCAGTTAATACTAACTGGGAAAAGTGGATGTTATAAAGTTAGAAATGCAAAGAATGATGTTCAAAAAGATAATATCTGGTTAAAAGGGATAGAGGAGTTAGACGCAACACAATATGAACTCTCAGAAAATGATAATAGTCAAGCTAAACTCACTAGTGGGAATCTAGTATATATTCCAAAAACAAAATCTATATTTCTACTCAATCAGAAGTATAATAATGTTGAAAAACTTCACATCGATTGGGACCATCAATATCAAAAGGTGCGCTTATTGTCAGAAGAATCTTTTGAATTGAGAAAGAGAAATAAGTTAAGCCCACTATCAGGTGCTACTTTTATTGACAATCAATACATCTTAGCTTCTTACAGTGAAGAAAACCACCTGTATTTATGGGATTTAAAAGGTCATCTCAAAGCAAGTCCTACCCTCTTTATTAATAAGGGATTACCTTCTGAGAAAATAATAAAATGGAATGACATCGCTTCTACTCAAATACATGACCTAAGTAATATTAATTCAGAATTATACACTGAAGTTACTCAACGAGAAATTAGAGGTGATTGGATTGATTTAAGAAATCAATCTAGCAATTACGCAAGTATTATATATTTCAAACCAGCTATTGAAAAACACGAACTTATCAACTACCAACCTACTGAAGATGATGTAAGCATTGATGACAGATTTAATAACAACAATATTGATATTATAGATTTTAGAGGAAGTATTGAAAAGCCTCAAAAATTCACTAACCTATCGGGCGGTGTTGCTATCTTAAAATTCGACAGTGAAATAACGCATAGTAATACGATCCAAATTATGGAAACCTCTTGGGATTTGAAAAGAGAATATTCAAATATAAAAGACGCTCAATCAAATGGATGGTTTGAAAAGGCACAAGCTTTTATTCTGATAGGCAAACATGCACATGATGAGACATTAACAAGAGAACTAATTGATAACGGACATTGGATCCCTTTAAATAAAGCACATAAATATTACTCAAAAGGAATTGGGTATGCAGTGAATAATAATAATTTATTTGATTTATCTAAGTTGAATGATTTTAAAGGCAAATCTTCAAGATGGATTAAAATAGTAGATGCAACTGACTTAAACTCTCCTGCTGGGAAAAATGGTGGGTTCGATCTTAATTTTGTAGCTGCTCATACTACTTCAGACTGCACCTGTTCTAATCAATTTTTATCCTATAATTTACATGAAAATGGAGTGCGTATTTTTTGGGATAAACACATAGAAAATGAAATTAAAGGGTTTGAGTTCTGGATTGAAGATGTCAAAAAAGAAGCCACGGTAAGTTATAGAAGAGACAAAGATCATGATGGAATGTTGGATCTTCTTGATGAACGTACAAAAGCATGGGAAGGTGCTTTATACAAAGGAGGACGTGTCGTAGTTTCTTTTGATAAAAAAAACATATCAAAGAATGGTTTTTATACCTCTTCAGCTTTAAGTAAAAATCTAAACTATATCGATATACCTTTTGAGCACACCTCAGAACATGGTTATCGCAAAGTTTACTCAAAAACAATCTGTAGTTTTTGGTTTACAGGAGGAAGTGACTATTCCTCAAACACTGTAAAAGACATCAACTATAATTTTAATTTATCAAAATGAAAACTTTTAAAAAATATATAGATTATTAGTAGTTAGTTTATCAAAAAAGAAGAACAAAGACTACCGCACATTGCGGTAGTTTTTATCCAAACTTTTGTGCTGTAAGACTATTAGTATTCGTCATTTATAGACATTTATCTTTCTATTAAATTTCCTTATTAAACTATGAAAACTATTTTCAAATTTGGCTTATTTGCCATGCTACTTCTCATTGGGTTCTCATGTACCCATAAACTCCAAGAACCTGCTCAGATTTATGAACAGGATGGAGAGCATTCCAACCTCAGAATGCCATTTAATCAAAGACTCTTTCTATTGAACAATGATGTTGTTGATGGAAAAAAAATTGGTACTTTATTCGAATTAAAGTACGACTTCCAAGGTTTAGGTACTGCCCTAACAGATGATCAAGGTAATTCTATTGCAGAAATGACAAAATTAGAATTAACCAAAGATGGACAACCTTGGGATTTACCAAGAGGAGGACACATGTGTATCTCTCCAAAGAATGATTTTATTACTGTTGTGGTAAGTGGTAAAAGTACAATCTACTTAGTTAGTTTAACTGATTTCTCTGTTAGAGAAATTAAACTATTTAGATATGATCCTGATGGAATAGATATAACTACTCATTATCAAAATAAATTTAGTGGAAAAATCACACAAGTAGATGTGGATAGAGATGGATTTTTATTTTTAGCTGGTAAATCTGGATTCTTTAGAGTCATTAAAGACAATGGTAAAGGCGGAAGTGATGACCCTACAGATAATACAGGTTCAGATATCTGGAGTGATGTGGATAAATCTTTAGAAAACACCGTTTATGATGGTGAAATATGGGCTCATGTTATTCCTTATTCTTATTCAGGAAATATTGAAATGGAAAATAAAGACGATGACGAAATCGATTTACCTGAAGCCTACTTTGAAGATATGGCAGAAGTTACAGAACTTAATGGTACCGAATTGCAAGGTGAGGTTAGATTCTGGGGTGGTGATATTCTTTTCACTCAAAACTCTAAAGAGACTGGTGGATTTGAAGGTCAACGATTAATTTCCTTTACTCAATGGGGACAAAGAGCTATTGCTTTAGAATTAGATTGGAATTGGAACAAAGGACATGATGCTACTATTTCATATAACGCTGCAGAAATCTTTAGATTAAGAACACCTCATCCTACAAAACAAGGTAAATTCAAAGGTACAGGTAGAGTAACAGGAGCTGCTTTATGTGGTGATAATATGGTGTTTACCTCTCATCACTTTAAAAATAAATTGCAATTATGGACTTTAGATGGAGAAGTTGTAGATACTCCTATTCTTTATCTTGATGGTCAACCATGGGAAGGTGAAAATAAAAAAGGTCACAATTGGGGGGATATGGCTTCTACTCAAGAATTTGATCTAGGAGAGAACGAAGGTGAATATGGTAATTTCGGAGAAAGAGAAATTAACGGTGATAGAACAAGTGATTGGAAAAAAGATCATTGGAATCTAGCTGAAATGAAATTATATAGACCTGGTACGATTACTAAGGTACATGGCGCTACGATTGATGAAGCGAATAACCCTAATATGGATACTGAAGCTCGTCAAAATTCTGCAAACGCTGACATCGCCGATCTTAGAAGTAAAGCTTATAAGTTCACCGCACTAGGACAAGGTGGTTATGCAGTAATGAGATTTAGAGCTCCAACTGTTGTTACTCCATCTTCTAGATTGCAAGTAGTAGAAACCACTTGGAACAGAAAACCAAATTACAACGGAGATGCTGTTGCTGCATTAGCTTCATACAATGAACAAGCAAAAGTATATGTTTGGTTAGCAAACGATCCATACAATCAACCAAGATATGTAAATAACACTTGGATTAACGAAGGTATGGGAGGACAATGGATTGAAGTAGGTGATGCTTATATTTCAGAAAACATTTTTGATTATTCTAAAACAGGTATACCTAATGGCACTCCTATTCAATGGGTAAAAATTGTTGATGCAGGTAGTGGTACTTTTGATGGTTTTGATATCAACTTTGTATCTGCTTACGCTGAATATTGTGAAGATTTTGGTTTCGGAGATTTCGAAAGTGACAATGCAACATTTTTTGCAAATTATACTACCTATACAGAGGCAGATCGTTTAGACAAACAAGAACATGAAGGGCTAGCGTCTGTAACAAACAACCCTTATAATGTTCATAATAAATTTGTAGATGTTGATCTAAATACACAGGCATTAGTTGTCAACGCTGCTCAGAACGATCACCCTAACAGGAGTTCTTATGACGAAAATGCAGATCTTTCAAAAACTTTCTTCAAAACCTATATTCCTGTGTTGGCCGGTCAGACTTATTATTTCTCTGCTGAAGCATTAAATGCCATACCTATTAGTAAGAATACAAACGATCCGCATTTAAGAATGTATATCAAGTCAAATATTGGCTTCCTTAATATGGAAACAAGTTATTCTGATGTCGTAATATTACATGAAACAGATCCTAGTAATGTTGCATGGTCACACTTAAATCAAGAGTTTACGGCTTCCCAAAATGGTGTTATAGAAATTGGTATTGAAGAAATTTCAGATAAATGGCATGGCAATGATTTTGTGATTGACAAAATATCATTCAGTTGTGATCCTTCGGCTCAAGATATTTGTGAATCTACTGCCAACAAATTAACTTTTGAAAGTGTTCCAGGACATATCAGAGTAAAATGGAGTGCTAGTTTAGAATCAGAAATTAAAGGCTTCCAATTCTGGGTAGCTGATATTACAGCGGATGCCACTGTCTCTGTTAAAAAAGGAGAAGAGGATTTACGTAAAAAACCTTGGAGTGGCGCTCAATTCACAGAAGGTAGAGTGGTAGTTGCTTTTGGAGATGGATACCGAGATGGATCTGGATTTTACACACCTTCACAAGGCAATGATGGCATGAATTACATTGATCTACCAATGGAAAATCCAGGTGTATCAGGTGACAGAAGAATATATTCTTCGTCTATATGTGATTTCTGGTATACTGGAGGAACTAATTATTCTAATTCTACAATTCAACAAGTTCCATACAACGGACAAGCACTTTAATCTATGTAAAATAGAAGAAGCCTACTCGTATTTTTGAGTAGGCTTTTTTGTAACCATTATTAGGTATTTATTAGTCTTTTACGCTATTTAATATCTTTAAAGATTGTTAATTCAGCATCTAATAAGTAATTTCGATTTAAATAAATTTCTTTACTTATTTAATACCCAAAACAACTAATTTATCTAAATAAGATATACAAAAATTTACCCTAAATCTATATAAGATCTTTATTATTAGATTATAGATTCCCATGATAAAAACATGCTATTGTTAATGAATAATCCAACAGCTTTTTATCATTTCATCTTCAACTATTTTAATCTCTTTTTAAAACTTTACCTTCTATTTAACTATGAAAACTATTTTAAAAAATGGTCTTTTGACCCTGTTGTTACTGATTGGATTTTCTTGTCAACATAAACTGCAAGAACCTGTTCAAAACTCCGAACAAGGTGATGAACCTGCCAATTTAAGAATGCCATTTAACCAAAAGGTATTTTTCCTCAACTCTGCTAATGGTAAATCAACTATATACCAAGTTGATTATGACTTCCAAGGATTAATGGGAGATGCAAATCTTACTTTGGTTACAGATGATCTTCCTGCTGGTGGACATATGTGTGTGTCTCCTGACAATAGATATATCACAGTAGTAATCTCTAAACTTGGTAAGATTTTCTTAGTGGATCTAGAAAATGGAAATGCTATCCGAGAACTGAATTTATTCCATTTTGACTCTGAAGGAATAGATATAAGTACGCACTCAGAAAATAAATTTTCTGGAGCAATCACTCAAGTTGATGTTGACCAAAAAGGATATTTATTCTTGGCTGGAAAAGCTGGATTTTATAAAGTAGTGGCAGATAACGGACCTGGAGGTCCAAAGGATCCATCAAAAGTTAACGGAGGATGGAACATTTGGGAGGATACAGATCCTACTTTAAAAGGAACATCATATGAGGGACAAACTTGGGTTCATGCTGTGAAGTTCAAATTCTCTGGTGACAACTATGTTGAAACCACTGATGATGGAGAAGATTATTTTGATGATGCGACTCCTTTTAATCCGAAGAAAGTTAAATTTAGAGGTGGAGACATCTTGTTTACTCAAAATAGTTCTGAAACTGATGGTTTTGAACAACAACGTTTAATTTCTTTTACTCAATGGAAAGGAAATATGGCTGTTGCCCTTGACTTACAATGGACGTGGGGCACAAACCCTTCTGTTAGTTTTAGTGCTGGAAAAGTATTTGGCTTCCATAAAAGAGATTACGAAAGAGTTACAGGTGCTGCATTAACCGGTGACAACATGGTTTTCACTTCTCATCACAAGCAAACTAATTTAAATCTTTGGACTTTGACAGGTGAGTTACTTGCCTCACCCGATATGATTCTTCCTGACGGCAGCTTATTAAAACATAATTGGGGTGATATGGCCTCTACCCAAGCATTCGATGTAAATACAGAAAATGACAATCAACTTTCAAATAAAGAAATTGATGGTGCTTATTTCTCAGAATGGTATAGAGGGGACTTTGAAAACCATCAATATGCAGAAATTAAACTCTACCGTCCAGGAATGGGAGCTGATAAATACGATGTGCTTGATTTATCAGAAGACAACCATAATGTTTCTAGAGAGTCAAGAAGAAACTCAGCAAATGCTGATATAGCTGATTACAACAAAAACGGTAATAAGTTTGTCTCTCTTGGAGGAAATGATGGTTATGCTTTAATGAAACTACCACAGCCAGTTTTAGTAACTTCTAAAACTACTCTTCAACTTGTGGAAACGTCTTGGAATAAAGCACAAGAATACGATAATATAGATGATGCTTATAAGGCTTACCCAGAAAAAGCTACTGTTTCTGTATTAGAAGGAAATACGGATAGATACCTAAATGATGGTATTCTAGAGGGTTCGTGGACAGAAGTTGGATTGGCGTCTATCGCTAATAATGAATTTAATCTAAGCGATTTAGAAGGAAAAACCATTCAATGGATTAAGATCCAAGATACAAACTCAAATACTCCGGATGGTTATGATATAAACTTTGTTTCTGTATATGAAGATGATTTCGTGACTTGTGGAGAGACATTATCGAGCGAATCATTCACAACTTCTTATGATGCAAATACAAATGAAATTGTATTTGCATGGGATTTTGATGTTAATGACTTAAATATCTCGTCTTCTGGAGGAATTCAAATTTGGGTAAAAAATGGTCGTCAATTTGATGGAAATAGAGATCAAATTGGAACTACAATCTGGTATGATGAATTGAATAATTTAACTAGCAAAGAACTCAGAGTTAGTTTAGATGCTTTCAACTATTCAGGTGATGACTGCTTACAAACTATTTCATTCTCATTCCATACTATTTGTGAAAGATCTAGTGAAGGTTGGGTAAGAGGAAATGTTTTCCCATTAACATCTGATAAAAATCTAGAAGGTATAGATTATTGTTCTATGACCCTAGATGATATCAAACAAGATGTAGCTTGTGGGTTAATACCAGGTTATCAAGAAGACAAAAATTCAATTAAATACTATTGGAGTTCTTTAGAATCTGGAAAACCTGCTGCAAGTAGCTTAGATTCTTACAATGTATTCCAACTTAAAAACCCTACTGAGAATGCATTGACTTTTGAAATCATAGGTAATAACGGTGTTGTTGCCTCTACCATAGAAGTTCCTGCTCATACTTGGATGCTTGTACCATCACCTTTTGATGGTCTGTATTCTAACTTCAATATCAAATCATATTTGAATGGAGAAGAACAATCCTCAAATAGAGGTTCAATTGGCAAGCTCTATGATTGTGATTAATAGTAGTAATTTCAATAAATCATAAACAAATAGGGTTGGTTCATAGTATGAACCAACCCTATTTTTTATATTGAAAATCCATAACTAAAAAAAAATGAACCACGATTACTTCAACCAAAAAATTGATCGTTCTGACACCTCAACGGTAAAATATGACCTGAGAAAGGTACTTTTCGGAACCGACGATATTCTTCCACTATGGGTGGCCGATATGGACTTACCAACCGCACCTGAAATTGTAGAAGCTTTAACAGAACGTATCCAACATCCTATTTATGGATACACATTACAAGACAATTCTTTTTGGCAATCAGCAATTGATTGGATTGACAAAAGACATCAATGGAAAGTGCATAGAAAGGATTTTGTATTTGTACCTGGTATTGTTCCTGCACTAGGTTTGCTTGTAGAATCACTTACTAAACCCAAAGAAAAAGTAGGAATATTTTCTCCAGTTTATCCTCCTTTTAAAGATAATATTATAGGGAATGATAGAACCCTCGTAGATATTCCACTCATCAACAAAAACAATCATTATTTTATCAACTTTGATCAATTCGAAAAAGAATTAATTAATGGGCTAAAATTAATTTTGTTTTGTCACCCTCAGAACCCTTCAGGAAGAGTTTGGAACAAAGAGGAATTAGAAAAAATACTATCATTATGTGATCAATATGATTGTAATATCATCTCTGATGAGATTCATGCCGACTTAATGTTTTTCGGGAATAAACATATCCCATTTGCTTCTCTTTCTAAAATCGCAGAGAAAAGAGTGGTGACCTGTATGGCTCCTTCTAAGACGTTTAATTTGGCTGGTTTAAATTGTGCCTACCTCCTATTTAAAAATAATGATTTAAAAGAAAAATACATCCAACGTGTAAAACATATGCATTTAGATTTTGGTGGATTAATGGCTACGGAATCAATGAAGTCTGCTTACACAAAAGGAGAAAGTTGGTATCAAGCACTCTTAGTACATCTTGAGGAAAATATTAACTATGTAACACAGGCATTAAGTGACACTCCTATTAAGGTGATGAAACCTCAAGCTACCTACCTAATATGGCTTGATTGTAATGCTCTTGGAAATTCTCAAGAAGAGATAAAAAATCTCTTTTATAAAAAGATGAAAGTCGGTGTACAAGATGGAACAATGTTTGGCGATGCAGGTAAAGGCTTTATGAGGTTAAACACAGCTTGTTCTAGAAGTTTGTTAGAGGAAGCTATACAAAGAATAAAATCTAATTTATAAGAGTTATCTTCCATTAGGAATGTCCTTTATTTATTAAGAAAAAATGTATCGACTGACTTTTTTAATAAATTACAGCCGTTTTTTAAAAGACTTCACATCAAAGGATAAATGTATCCTTTACTTTGGATAAACTTTGAATAGTTTTATATTTATTTCGAAATACAAAGTCTGGTGTTATTGTGCTCTTTAAAAATTTACACCAGTACAAATAAAAAATCTTCAATCTTAATTTATTAATAATGAAATTGATCAACAAACTCTTATTATTAGGTATCATCAGTATATTTTTTGCTTGTTCAGACGATAATGATGATCCGGTAGTAGAAGTATCTTCAGAATTTGAAGAAAATCTATCATTAGACGAATGGGAATACAATGATTATTCTCAAGGTGAATATGGTAACCCTGAGGGTTGGGAAACTTCAAATCCTGGAACTACATTTCTAGGTGTTGTCAATGCTTATGAAGAAATGGAAGATGTTGTGAGTGGTAGTGCTGCTAAATTAGAAACTAAAGAAATCGCAATTACTGGTTTGGCATCTGCTACAATTTATACTGGACAGTTTGATTTAAACTTAAGTGATCCAGCTAAAAGTGCCCAATTAGGAGTTCCTTATACTAAAAGACCAACTTCTATGTCTTTTAATTATAAGTATACACCTGGCGATGTTTACAAACAATATACAGGTGCTGTAGGTACTGTAATCGAAGATGCTGTAGATTCATGTTTAGTATATATGTATTTACAAAAAAGAGAAGGTGATCAGATCTTAAGAGTTGGTACTGCGGCAATGCAAAGCAGTGAAACAGTATCTGATTGGACATCACGTAAGCTAGATGTTACTTATGGTGAAATTGCTAATCCTGAAGTTGGATTTAAGCTACGTGAGGAAGAAACAGGTTGGGCTGCTGCCGAAACTACACCTACACATGTCATCATTGTATTTGCATCATCTAGTGCCGGAGACTTCTTTAGAGGTGCTAACGGAAGTACCTTATTCGTCGATAATATTTCTATAGAATATTAATCTATTTATGAATTATAAAAATTATTGGGTAGTAATCCTTTTTACTGCCCTTTTATCTTTCTCTGCTTTTGGACAAGAGAAACCAAAAAAAGAATGGGGAGCGAGAGCTAGCTTCAATATTGGTGCTTCAGTACCTATGTATTTCCAAAATATGCCTGAAAGGTTCTCTTTTTCTACTACTTTCAACCCTTCTATCGGTGGTTATGTCAACATTCCCATCAAAGGAGATAGAAATTATTTACATCTAGAACTTTTATATACACATAAAGGAAATTCAACAGAAGCAACTGTAAAGAATCAATTCTTTAAAATCAGTGATAATTATTTAGGGTATGTAACAGGCGATGTACAAACAAACATTTCTTTAAATTACATTGAAATTCCTGTTCAATTCAAAACCAACCTTGGAAAAAAAGACAATGGTTGGAATGTTTTAGCTGGTTTATATTTAGCTGTTATGGTTAATGGTTCTTTTGATGGGACTCTTTATTCTGGGGGAACTATAGAAGACATTGCAGGAAATGAAAATACTATTGGCAAAGATACTCCTTACGATTACAGTGACGATTTAGTTAACTTCGATTGGGGTGCTCAATTTGGTATTCAAAAGGAGGTGAATAAATTCACTTTTGATGCTCAAATAGCTTGGGGTTTTAATGGTATATTCCCTAATGGATATGAAGTTGTTGATCCTAATCTATTCAACCTTTATGGTAAAATAGGTATGACGTATAGAATTTGGTAATACACTTTTATTAAAAATAATCCCAGTTTCTGATTTAGGAACTGGGATTATTTTATTGATTAAAAGACATCTACTACATACTACAAAGTAGAAGGACAAACAAAAGCGGTCACTTCAATATCTGCTTCTTTAATAGCTTTAAAACCTCCTTTTACATCAATGATATTTTCAAAGCCTCTAGACTTTAAGATGGATGATGCGATCATAGAACGATACCCTCCTGCACAATGAATGTGATAAGTGGCATTTTTATCTAAATCATTCCATTCAGTATTAATTACATCAAGGGCTTTATTGATCACTTTATCGCTATTGATATGCTCAGAAACATATTCTGAAAGTTTACGAGCATCTATCACCTCAATATCACCTGATAATCTGTTTTTTAATTCTTCTGCAGAAATAGATTCAATTTGATCAATTTCTTTACCAGCTTCTTTCCAAGCCTCAATTCCTCCTTCTAGGAAACCTAAAGTATTATCATAACCCACTCTAGAAAGACGAGTAATCACTTCTTCTTCAGAACCTTCATCTGCAATAATTACAATAGGTTGTTTTAAATCAACAATTAAAGCACCTACCCAAGGAGCAAATCCACCTTTTACACCAATATTAATAGAGTTAGGAATAAAAGCATCTTTAAACGTTTGAGGAGAACGAGTATCCAACATTAAAGCACCTTCAGCATTAACTACCTCTTCAAATAATTGAGGATTTAATGGTGTATTACCGTTCGCTAAAATTTGATCGATATGAGTATATCCTTCTTTGTTCATTTGAACGTTCTTAGGAAAATACTGAGGAGGTGTACTCAAACCTTTTGTTACTTCACTAATAAACTCCTCTTTTGTCATATCAGCTCTCAATGCATAATTACTTGCTTTTTGATTGCCTAAAGTATCGAATGTCTCTTTACTCATATTCTTACCACAAGCAGAACCAGCACCATGTGCAGGGTAAACAATTACCTCATCAGCTAAAGGCATAATTTTGTTTCTCAACGAGTCAAATAACAAACCTGCAAGGTCTTCTCTGGTTAAATCAGATTTCACCGCTAAATCAGGTCTACCTACATCTCCAATAAATAAAGTATCACCTGAGAATATAGCTACATCTTTCCCGTTTTCATCCTTTAATAAAAAGGTAGATGATTCTTGTGTATGTCCAGGAGTATGTAAAACTGTAATCGTAATTTTACCAACAGTAAATACCTCTTCATCTTTTGCAATATGTGCTGCATACGACGTTTTTGCAGTAGGTCCAAATACAATTTTTGCTCCCGTTGCTTCCGCTAAAGACACATGTCCGGATACAAAATCAGCATGGAAATGTGTTTCAAAAATATATTTGATAGTGGCATTTTCTTTATCAGCCTTGTCCAAGTATGGTTTGGTTTCTCTTAGTGGGTCAATAATGACAGCTTCGCCTTCTGACTCAATATAATAGGCACCTTGAGCCAAACAACCAGTGTAAATTTGTTCAATTTTCATAATGTTCTTCGATGAATATGTTTATATAATAATGTGTTTAAATTTTTCTTTCTTCAAAATCGTTACTCTGAATCGCTCTTTCAAAGTTACGTCTTAATTCTATTTGATTTCCTTTTTGATCGTAAAAATCTATAGCAGATTGAACATCTAAAAAGAAATGATCTTTACCTAAACGGTGCATTAATCCTACTCTAGTGAGAAAATCACGTACAGGACCAATTACATCAGTAAAATAGGTTCTTATTCCTTCCTGTTTAAGATCATAAACTAAGTCTTCTAATACACTTAAGGCAGTCGAATCTATATTGGAAACACTTCCAAAATGAAGGACTAAAACTTTAATATCAGTTTTCTTTTTTACTTCATTTTTTACTTTTTCTGAGAAGTAATTACTGTTTGCAAAATACAACTGTGCATCTTGTCTAATAATCAGAATATCTTGTCTTTCCTCAACATCATCAAACCTTTTTGTATTACGATATTCTGTAGATCCTTTTAATTTTGCCAATACGGCGATATGTGGTTTTGCCGTTCTCTTCACTAACAACAAAAGACTTAATATCATCCCCAATAAAACGCCTTCTTGTATACCTACAATCAAAGTGATGATAAAGGTGATAATTAACATGTAAAAATCTTCTCTCTTAGTTTTCCATAAAAACTTAGGGTAAGAGGTATCTATTAAACCATATACTGCCACTAATATTATAGAAGCAATAATAGCTTTGGGAAGTTGTTCAAAAAAGGGTGTGAGGAATAAAAGTGTCACGAATAAAATACCACTACTGATAATATTAGCCAAATTTGTTTTAGCCCCTGCCTGTTCATTTACGGCAGATCTACTAAAGCCACCTGTCGTATGAAAAGCACCAAAAAAGGACCCTATAATATCAGCCATTCCTAAAGCAACAAATTCTTTATTGTTATCGATTTGATACTCCCCTTTATGTTTCATTTGTAATGCCTTACTCACAGAAATCGACTCCATATATGCTATTAATGCAATCGCTAAAGCTGATGGTAATAATTGTTTTATCAATTCTAAATCAAACACAGGTATAGTGACCGATGGCATTCCTTGAGGAATCACTCCTAAAACATCAATATCAATAGGAATGAACTGCATGATAAGTAAGCCTACGATAACAGCGACCAAAGAGCCTGGTATTTTTTTACTCCATTTTTTAGTCAATCGAATCAAAAAGATACCTATCAATCCAATCATTAAAGCGGCATAATTATATATATCATATTGACTTATAATTCCAGATACTGTCGATATAGTATTTCCTCTTGCTACTTCAATTCCTAAAATATTTTTCAATTGATCAATTCCTATCACAAAAGCTGCTGCAGAAGTAAAACCACTAATAACAGGTTTACTCAAAAAATTCACTAAAAAGCCAAATCCTATCCATCCAAAAACAACTTGAAAGACACCTATGATCAATGTTAGGAGTAATATGGCAGAGAGATAATTTTCTGATCCTACAGAGGCAACAGAACTTACAGTGGCAGCAATTAACATAGAATCTATGGCAACAGGGCCTACAGAAACTTGTCTTGATGTTCCTAAAAATGCATAAATTAATTGTGGGATCATCGCAGCATATAACCCATAGACAGGTGGCAACCCTGCCAAACTAGCATAGGCCATACCTTGGGGAATTAACATAATCCCTACGGTAATTCCTGCAGATATATCACCTGACAAAAATGATTTCTTATAATCCCCTATCCAAGGAGCGATGAACGTACTTTTTTGCATTCGAGTGTAAGTTTATACTGCAATATGGCGGATGGTTTTTTAATGTTGTGTAACAAAAATCACATAAATTATTAGAAGTACAAGCTTTTATTCCACTCATTTTTAACGAAGTAAATCGATAGATTTTACAGTAAAAATAGATAAAACTTGAACTTTTAATCATCAAAATCTCTTTCCTATTACTAAAATATTTTAGATGAGTTATTCTTTATTACCTATTCGATATAAATAAATACTGTGTCATTTTGACCCCAACATGAATAGGAATGACAGTGTCACATTCTAGTACTACTTTTCATCACGACATTTTGACACATTTAACTGACAAATTTTATCAAAAAATCTATTGGCACACTCTTGGCAAAGTCCGATGCTGTAACCCTATTTTTAGGGACATTATTTTTTGAATAATTAATAACTTTAAAACAATAGATTCCAATGTCACAAGTGAACATTAAACCTTTAGCGGACAGAGTACTTATCGAACCTGCAGCAGCTGAAACACAAACTGCATCAGGTCTATTTATTCCAGACAATGCGAAAGAGAAGCCTCAAAAAGGTACTGTAGTAGCAGTGGGTAACGGAACAAAAGACGAGCCTTTGACAGTTAAAGTTGGAGACACTGTAATTTATGGTAAATATTCTGGTACAGAATTAAACCTTGACGGTAGTGATTACTTAATCATGCGTGAGGCTGACATTCTTGCAATTGTATAATTACAAATAGAATATTATCTGAAGTAAACACTTCATAGTTAAATTTAACATCAACATTATTTTGTTGGCAAAGACCAACAATTAATCTTTAAAATATTATGGCAAAAAATCTTCATTTCGATTCTGAAGCAATCGAAGGTTTAAAAAAAGGAGTTGACGCATTAGCCAACGCAGTAAAAGTTACTTTAGGACCAAAAGGTCGTAACGTTATTTTAGAAAAATCATTCGGTTCACCTCACGTAACAAAAGATGGTGTATCAGTTGCTAAAGAAATCGAATTAGCAGAGCCTATCGAAAATATGGGTGCTCAGTTAGTAAAAGAAGTTGCATCAAAAACTGCTGACGAAGCAGGTGATGGTACTACTACTGCTACTGTTCTTACTCAATCTATCTTCACTACAGGTATCAAAAACGTTGTAGCTGGAGCTAACCCAATGGACTTGAAGCGTGGTATCGATAAAGCAGTAAAAGCGATTGTTGCTGAATTGAAAAACTCTTCAAAAACTGTTGAAACAAACAAAGAAGTTGAGCAGGTAGCGACTATTTCTGCTAACAACGATGCAGAGATCGGTAAAATGATCGCTGAAGCAATGGAAAAAGTAGGTAAAGATGGTGTGATCACTGTTGAAGAAGCAAAAGGTACTGAAACAGAAGTAAAAACTGTTGAAGGTATGCAATTCGACCGCGGTTACTTGTCTCCATACTTTGTGACTAACACAGAGAAAATGGAAGCAGATATGGAATCTCCTTACATCTTGATCTACGACAAGAAGGTTTCAACTATGAAAGAATTACTTCCTGTATTAGAAGCAGTTGCTCAAACAGGTAAGCCTCTTGTAATTATTGCTGAAGATGTAGATTCTGAAGCTTTAGCTACATTAGTTGTAAACAAAATCCGTGGAGCATTAAAAGTAGCAGCTGTTAAAGCTCCTGGTTTTGGTGACCGTCGTAAAGCAATGTTACAAGACATCGCAGTACTTACAGGTGGTACAGTTATCTCTGACGAAACAGGTATGAAGTTAGAAGATGCTACTATCGATATGTTAGGTACAGCAGAAAAATTGATCATCGACAAAGACAATACTGTTGTTGTTAACGGTGCAGGTAATGCTGATGCTGTTGCTGCTCGTGTTGCTGAGATTCGTGTTCAAATCGAAAACACAACTTCTGATTACGACAAAGAAAAATTACAAGAGCGTTTAGCTAAATTAGCTGGCGGTGTTGCAATTATCTATATCGGTGCTGCAACAGAAACAGAAATGAAAGAAAAGAAAGACCGTGTTGATGATGCTTTAGCAGCAACAAGAGCAGCGGTTGAAGAAGGTATCGTAGTTGGTGGTGGTACTGCCCTATTGAGAGCTGCTTCTGTTCTTGATTCTGTTGATACAGCTCACCCAGACGAAGAAATTGGTGTTCAAATCGTTAAAACTGCAATCCAAGCTCCATTGAGAACTATCTTGGGTAACGCTGGTTTAGAGGCATCAGTTATCGTAAATAAAATTTTAGAAGGTGAAGGTAACTACGGTTTCAACGCTCGTACTGAAGAGTACCAAGATTTAGTTGCAGCTGGTGTTATTGACCCAACTAAAGTAACTCGTTTAGCACTTGAGCACGCTGCTTCTGTAGCTTCATTGTTATTAACTACTGACTGTGTAGTTTCTAATGAGAAGGAAGAAGGTGGTGCTGCTGCTCCTGCTATGCCTCCAATGGGTGGTGGTATGCCAGGTATGATGTAATAGACTTCATTAGTAGTTTATATAAAAAGGCTGTCTCAGATAAAAATGAGACAGCCTTTCTTTTTTCAATATAAATTGATGCTTAAGATACTTTTGATTTCCTAAGGTGAAATGAATTAAATTTATGTTTTTGCAAAAGCTTCTCATCTGCTTTTACTTCATTATAAAGTAATGTCACTAAATGATGAATTTTAGAATCAATATTCTCTAAATTCTGTTTTACTATTTTCAATAAAAACTGTTTTTCATCATCTGAGACTTTAGTTGCGTCAAAAAGCTCTAAAATACCCAATGATGTAGATAAATTTCCCCGTAAATGATGTGAGGTATAATCTAAAGCATGGTTTAATTTCCTATTGTCCTTTTCAATTTGCTTGATATAGGAATAGGTCTGAGAATCATCAGAAAAGACACTTACTACAAAAGGGTCTCCTAATTTCTGAATTCTATTCGTACGTTTCGATACTAAAGAGTGTTTTGAATTGCTCCCAACAAAAGGGACTACCTCTGTTGTTCCACAGTTAAATACTTTCTCTAAAACATCGACCAAGCCTATGTCAAAACAATTGGGGTAAATGTCTTCAATCAATTTACCTTGATACTCCTCTTCTGATAACCCTTCCATATCTTGACTAGCACTGTTACAGTAACATATTTCAAATTTCTTTGGTGCTAATCGTTTGTAAATAGTTACAGCTAAGGGTGAATTATCATAATAGTTAAGTAGTTCTTCAGTCATAAAATGTATGCATTAATATCAGTAAGTAACTCAAAATAAGCATTTTTACACAAGAATATCGTCCTATGTAATATTCTTGTGTAAGTTTACATAAAAATAACATTGTACAAACAAACTGAATAGCTACATAAATATTAGAACATATCTTCCATATCTCCACCGCTATTGCTACGGCTTCCTTGTTTTTTCCCTTTCTTTTTATGCGACTTCTTCATCTGTCCAAATCGATAAGAGAATGTTAGGTATCCAACTCTAGATTCCCAATCTGCCACCATATTTGAAGTAAAGCCAACTCCTTCGCTGTAGACATTAAATTGATAGGTATTTAAAACATCAGATACTCTAGCTTGTAATGTGCCTTTCCCTTTAAACAAACGTTGAGAAACTGCTACATCCAAGCCACCCATTGGTTCAATATGTCCCTGTGCCGTTACTCTTCTTGAACTGAATCTACCTGACAATTGTAGTGTAGTTGTTTTGGTCAAATTCGTAGAAGACATCAGCTTTGCTGACATAGCCCATGCCTGATTAGATAAATCTAATTCTCCCGAATTACCTGTAATTTGTAAATTATAAATATTGGTAGAACCTGTAAATTTCCACCATTTTGTCATATTATAAGTAGCAATTGCCTCTAAACCATAACTCTGTTTATTATCCATGTTTTCCCAAGTCATAATAGTCACCCCTTCAGGAGTTGCGTTAGTAACTCTTTGCATGGCATCATGAGTATATCTGTAATAAACAGAACCTGTTAAAGTAATATCATTCCAACCGTGTTGGTAAGTAACTTCCAAGGCATCAATAAATTCTGGCTTTAGGTATGGGTTACCCTTTCTTAAAGATTGTGGATTGGAATAATCTGGAAATGGATTCAATGTTCTGCCTCTTGGTCTGTTTACCCTTCTACTATAACCAAAAGAAACCTCTCTTTGCTGTGCAAATTTATAGCTCATGTGCAAAGTGGGATAAATCGCAAAATAATTATTATCCACCTCTTGTCTATCAGTTAATGCATTTTCATCTAAAATAGAAGTAGTATAAGCCTGTTCAGCTCTAAACCCTACCTGATAGCCAAATTTACCTAAATCATGACGGTACATTGCATATGCTGCATGTACTTGTTCATTATAATTGAAGTTATTATTTAATGAATCGTCAGGCATCCACATACCACCTTGTAAACTTTCTGATGTAAAATCAGCTCCAATTTTTCTAATGGTTGATTTCACTCCTACATCTAAGATAGAATTATCAGTAATTGGATGGGAATAATCGATTTGAGCAATATAGATTTCATTTGGATGGTCATTTTCGTTTCTTTGTTGAAAAGAAGGGGAAGTTTCCAAACCTCCATTACCATCATGACTATATTCATCGAACACACCTCTTGAAATTCCTTCTTGACGAGAGATTTGGCCAGAAACATCTAATATTTGATCTGGATTTAAGAATGTTCTATGCCATCCAAAATTATATTCTTGTGCAGACGACGTTCTTGTACTTGTATTATCTCTTAAAAGTAGATCATAACCATCATTATTTTGATCGTAATAATTGATGAATAGCTCCTCTTTTTTTGTACTCTCCCCGGTATTAAAAGTAGCATTTACATATACGTTATTATAATCATTAATATCATAGTCTACGCCTGTTTTAAAAAGGTGAGAAACTCTTTCATCTTCTCTTTTAGAATTCTGTGTATTTGAGCCTGTAAAAGCATTTGTTTCTCTATCGTAATTCTTTTGGGTTGAATTCCTCTCCTGCCAACGTTCATTATATCTACCTGAGTAGTTACCAAAAACATTTACCTTCCCTACTCTGGCGTTCAACCCTACCGAAGCATTGTATTTATTATTATTACCTACAGTGACACTCGCATTACCATTAAAACCTCCTTGTCTATCTTTTTTTAATACGATATTGATAATTCCACTTGTACCTTCTGGATCATATTTAGCGGAAGGGTTAGTAATTACCTCAATTCTTTCTATCGAACTTGCAGGAATTTGATCTAAGATATCAGATGTGGATGAACTTGTTAAATTAGACGGTTTACCATCAATAAAAATAGTGACGTTTGAGGAGCCTCTTAAACTTATTGAGCCATCTTGATCTACATCTATTGAAGGTATATTGTTTAAGGCATCTGTCATAGAACCGCCTACAGTTGTTAAATCTTGAGCTACATTAAAGGTTCTTTTATCAATCCCCAACTCCATCATGTCTCTTTCTGCAGTTACAGTTACTTCTTCTAACGCTTTTGCAGAAGCTGTCATGACCAAATTACCTAAGTATTTTTCAGGTTCATCTGGTTGGATCATGAAAACATTGGTGATTGTCTCATCATAGCCAATAAAAGATAGCTTTGCATACATTTTACCTACTTGTACCTCTGTAATCTTAATTCTACCCTGTGGGTCTGAGGCTCCTCCAGTAATAAAACTAGAGTCTTTTGCAGAATACAATGCTATTGTAACAAATTCTAAAGGTTCCTGAGTATCGGCATCGGTTATTTTAGCTGTTACGGTCCCTATTTTAGGTCTTGAACCACTTCGACCATTTTTATTAGAAGGTCCATTTGGACGCTGCGCAAACACAGTTAGTTGAAGTAATAAAAATGAAGTTAGGAAGAATAAGTTTTTCATTGATTTATTTATAATAACGTTAATTGATCTTAGCACAAAAGTGCAGAGGATATTCCGTAATTAATTTTTTTTTCAACGAACACGCTTATTTATTCAACAAATGATTCTAAACAAACAACTCACTGGCAATTTGATCAGCAAATAACTTCCCCTTTTCAGATAATTTCAAATGATTATTTTCCACAACAATCCATTCTTGTTGATGAAAACGTTCTAATTCAGTTTTCATTTCAACTAATAAATCAAATTGGTATTTCTCTTTTAATACCGATAAATCACAACCCCATATGGTGCGTAGTGTTGTAAGCAGGTATTCATTAATACCATCCTCTCTACTTAGGTCTTCCTTGTCAAATAATAAAAGCTGATCTTGTTCTATTGCTTTGACATATTTAGAGTTATTACTCACATTAAATTGCCTTGATGTTTTTCCATCAAAGGAATGAGCTCCTGGTCCAATACCTAAATAAGGCTTACCTTTCCAATACGCACTGTTATGCTGACTATAAAACCCTGGCTTGGCAAAATTGGATATCTCATAATGTTCGTAACCATTGCTCTTAAGTTTACTTACTAAGTGTTCAAATTGTTCTGCACCAAACTCATCGTCTGCTGGTTTAAATTTCCCTTTTTTTGCCCATACACCTAAAGCTGTTTTATCTTCTACAGTTAAACAGTAAGATGAAATATGTGGTACTTCTAAAGATAAAGCGGTTTCCAAATCTTTATGCCAAATAGAATGATCTTTAAATGGTATCCCATAAATCAAATCGATGGTCAAATTATCAAAACCATGATCTTGAGACATTTTTACAGCATTTAAACTCTCTTGGGCATTATGTGCTCTATTCATGAGTGTTAAGTGTGGGCCATAAAAAGATTGTAAACCAATCGATAATCTATTGATTCCTAATTTTTTCCAAGCAGTTAATTTTTCTTTAGTGATGTCATCAGGATTCGCCTCTAAGGTCAATTCTTTTACTTGTGAGGTATCAAAGTTTTTATGAACTCTGTCCAATAAGGTTTCTAATTCCTGAATAGATAAGATAGAAGGTGTTCCGCCACCAAAATAAATTGTTTCAATATTTTCACGTAGATACTCTTTCTGAAAATCGAGTTCCCATAACATCCCTTCCACTACATTATTTTTTAGCTTCATTGATGTACTGAAATGAAAATCACAGTAATGACAAGCCTGTTTACAAAAAGGAATATGAAAATAAATTCCACTCATTATAAAATATTTTAAAATTTTCTGTCTTTTTTTTGTCCACCTATTACTAATGGTTGTCATAGATATGGAAATACGCAAAAGAAACAAAAAAATTTTATATACACTCTATTCATTTGACGATAATGTTGTTTAGAAACACTTAATATTTTAAGTGTTTCTTTTTTTATAATGGAATTCGCTCATAAACTACTTTAAACTCCCCTCTCATTTTCATGGTCATAAGACGATGATCATAATGATCGGATCGATGAATATCATTAATAATCGTATTCTCACGATTACCTAACTGATTAATTTTTCCGTTTTGTATATATACCGATTTATATTGGTGTTGATTATCCACATATGAAACATAACAATCTTCCTTATTCGAATCAGGATAATATAAATAATTTACTTGTTTTACTTCTGATAATCTATTTTTCAAATAAGGTGAGGTAGATTTATAAAACAACCATATATCTTGATCTTCCTTCTCAGCATAAAAAATTCTATTATCAACTTTAAATATTCTTCCTCTTTCTAAAATTTGCTCAACACCTATCACTTCATTTAATTCCGGTTGAAAATTTATTTTTTTGATGGATACCCCCTCATCAATAGACTCTCCAATATATACTTCTAATAGTTCATCATTAAAATCGGCATATTGATAGGTTACATCAGCAAAATTTAACCAAAAAGAATATTGATTGATCAATAATTTCTGCTCATATACTTGAAGTACCACTCTTACATGATCATTCACTTCTTCTTCAAAAAAATAATATTCTTGGTTATTATGTAGTAAGATATCTTTAGGCATCAACCAATTACCATATTCATTGTAAGACACATATGACGAAATAGCTTCTCCATTAATTGTATTATACACAGGAAAACCTAGAGAATCACCCATAAGAATCACCTCATTATTAACAAGTATTTTTTCTCGTAATACATAATTATAAATCTCATTAATAGATTGAATTTCACTCTGACCATTAATTCTCCAAAATGAAGTTTTACCTATTTGATTCCGTCCCAATAAAAAATCGCCATCACTAACATAATCTACTGAAATTTCGTTAGCTATAATTGAGGTATAATTGGGTGTGAAATGAAAACTAACACCTTTTAAAGGAGCATTATCACTTATAACATATAAAAAAGGAGCATTTATATTTTTATCCTCTAATAATTCACAGCTAAACAAAGACAGTAAGAGTAATACTTTATACATTCGCTTCATCATCATCCATAAAAGTGTCATACCATTTTTTTGTTATGTAATACTTAATTAATATATCATCTTCATAATCACATCTTGTTCTCATTTGTAAAGCGTAATTAAAGACATCTCCCTTCCATCTTAATTGGATTTGATTACACCTTACCCCATAATATGCTCGTGTATAATCAATTGCACTTTTCGACTTTCCATAAGTACTTACAGCATTAGCTATAATCATACTGTACTTGCCTGTTTGCTTTTTTCCTATACCAGCAACAATTTCATACATATGGCAACCAGACAAATTTTCTAATATGTTGTGCCATTTCCCATCGCCAGGAATTTTGCCTTGCTTATACGTTCCAATAACCCCTTCCGCTCCTATCCAACCATTTACATCTAAAGTATATTGAGGATCTTCTTTTTGAATACCCACTTTCTGATGCGTAAATGAGATGAGACTATTCTTATTTTTATCTTTTAAATGAATACTCTCTGTAGCTTTATCAATATCAAAGCTCCATAAAGGGGACTTTTCTTCAATATTTTTAAAGAAGCTTATCAGTTTCTCTGACCTACCTACTGGCGTAACAGATAATCCGTTTTCCATATTTTTATTTAGACCATCATCAATTTTGTTGACAGAAGATTCTATCAAATCAGAAAAATGAGAAGCTGATGGTAATGCTCCTTTCTTAAAAAACTCTTTTAAAGTATTTCTATCTTGAAGTGCCATGTTTGAATCGAAAAAATTGAAATTGATACCCTACATTTAAAGCTACAGAAGGTAGCCATATGTCTTGATCGACATATCCATAAGTATATAATAATTGAGGGCTATCGTACCTTTTTGATGCCAAATTAAATGATTGAAAAGGAACATCTATAGTGGTTTTGAACATCAAACAGCCCTTTTTAATATTTTTTTTAAAACCTATACCAATCATTCCAGATAGTTGATATTCCCGCCTTTGAGATCGAGTATCAAGGTGATCACTTACCTCTTTGGAAACACCTTCATTAAAAGTAGATAAAGAAATCTGCGCATTTGCATTCACTAACTTTTTAAAACTTCCACCAAGTTCTAAATACAAATAGGGTTTATTTATTCTGGATGTTCCTTCGTTTATTCTTTTTCTATTGCTTGCTTTTAAATTGATTTGAAGACTACTTCCTAAGGTCAAATAATTTAATTCTTCTTCTTTAGAAAAAGTATTTCCTCCTTCTAGCTGCAATTCACTAATTGAAAATCGTTGGTTGGTCCATTCTGAAAAAACCATCCATTGTAAATTAGGAAAAAGGTTCACCCCAACCGATAATTGCCCTTGATATCCACCTCCCATGATCATTTGAGGAGGATCATTATGAAAACCAATCGTATAATTCGAAGTACTAACAGGTAATGTTCCATTGATTCCAGCTCCCACCTGAATATAAAAAATAGGATCTCGTGGTATTCGATCTAACACATACTGAAACTCTTCTAACACCTTATTACGTGGAATGAAATACGGGTTTTTCTTGAGATATTTCACTAAAACCTTTGATGCCTTTTCATGTTCCCCTTCAAAATAAAGAGCAGAACAAAATAATACGATGGCTTCTTCTCCTTCTTCTTCATTGTACGCATTAGAGGCAATACAGTCATACAATAAGCTATCTATTTTTTCTAACTGACCTAATTGATATGCCTGTTTAGCAAGGTGTAGTTTATCTCCGCAATGTTCTGCATAAACAAATCCAAAAAATAAATTAAATACTATATAAAGTCTGATTTTCATTGTATTGGCATCTTTACATTTACTGTTTTAACTTTTTGATTTTTGAATAGTTTCTGAATATGTTTGATCAAAAAAACTTCTGAGAAAGAGGGTTCTTCTTCTAAAACTTTCCGCATTAAATTTCTAGACTTATGAGTCAATTGATAATGAAATAAAAAAGTCTCATCACCTAATATGACCTTCCCTCTCTCTTTATAATTTTTATCTTGTAACATCAATTGATACAGACATTTAGAAGAATAATCGTCCATAACTACCCAACTGCTATCCAATTGAGAAAAAGCCTTGATTACTTCATTTTGAACTGCTAATAGGGAGCTCTTTTCTTTTTGAATTACGATATAAAAAACATCTACCTTTTTTCCTTCAATATCCACTTGCATAGAGGGTAGTGGTAGAGTATTTTGAGCCAACATTGGAGCACAACTAATCCACACTAGAAGCATTAAGTTGAGCAGCTGTATTTTGAGATTGTTCTTCATGTAGTTGTTCTTGTGTTTGTTGAATATTTGTCTGCTGAGTTCCTTGGTTATTTCCGTTGGTTACATTATCCACCTTCGGATTGATCCTATCACTTTTAAATTTAAAATGAAGCAAGGCTCTGAGTACATTACCTTGCTGATCGAAATACTCATAGTCAGCGGTAAACATCTCACATCTATACCCTATTTCCTGAAAGATAGGATTGACCTTTGGCGAAGAGGTATCAGGCGTTTTCTTACGACTCTTCTTCTCTTCTGAAAAATCATTATCTGCTTTAAAATCTAGAAATACTAGATTCATAGGGTTATTAAAATCTGCACCTACAAAAAATAAATCGGTGAGTTGATTTATCGTATTAACTATAGATGAAACTGTTGACGGTATAGCCCCTGTGGTATCTAGATAAATACTAAATTCAATATTATGATTGATGTTTAACCCTTTAGCATTTTCCTTCTTATCCATATCTTTCTGATAAGAATTTTTTAAAGTATCAGGAAAGAATGGTAAAGTGATTTCTTTATTTTTATCCTTACTTTTAATACTAATCATTACTTTCCTATTATTATTTCGGGGATACCAACCATCACAAGACCACCAGCAAATGCATCAATATTGGCTCTAATAGCCGGTTTTCCATCAATAAAAACTGATGTTGAGGCAGCGCAACAAGGACAAGCACATGGCAATAATGGTCCTCCAACTTGAGAGGAAAGTACTTTCTGATTACTCGACAACACAGAAGAATAAGGTTGTACTACATTATAACTCACTGGCGTACCTTTTGCCGTACAGATGTGTAAATCATTTTCTTTAGACAAATTCATTAGCTATTCATTAATATTTGGGTGGCATTTAATTTTAACTGACTATTATTAGCATCAATACTCAACGCTTTTGTAGCTGAGGCTACAAAATCACCATCAGAATTTACCTCAATTTTTTGCTTACCATTGAGGCTTAATTCTTCGGTATCTAGCGTTAATTTATTTTCAGATTTCATCAAAATTTCAGGGCTTTCAAAAGTGATTTTTGAAGAAGATTTAATCAAAAGTTCTCCATTGGCTTGTGCTATCAACTGAATATCTTCTCCCATAAAAATCGACAAAGACTCTTCCTCTTCATTCATCTTTATACCGTAATTTTCAGTAGACATTTCAATATGCTTAGTCTCATCATTCATGAAAAATTTCAAAGCATTAGAAGTAAAGAAACCCTTATTTTGTTGCTCATTTACCTGTGGATGTTCATCCGTTGTTTTATATATACTACCCAATACTATAGGGTGGTCAAACGTGTCTCCTAGAAAAGATACAACCACTTGATCGCCTACCTTTGGCACCCATAAAAAACCATGTCCACTGCCCGCACTTGAACTCATTAATTTGGCCCAGATAAACTGTGTTGTTTTATCTACAAAAGGGTTATTTGTGAAATAGGGCAATTCCACCTGTATCAGGTATTTATCATTCGAATGAATATCTCCAGTATCTTGTACTTGTTGCACAATTCCTAAATGTAATGAGCTAGAATCTTCCTTTTTTGAATCATCAATAAACAATGATTCTCCAAAATTGATGATCACTTTCTTCTCTTCTTCTTCTAATTGATACTCTATAGACGTAATAAAAACGGTATCCGAAATTCCATCATCTTCCAACGTTAACCACTCTCCTATTTCAACATCTGGAAATTGATCAGAACAAATATATCCTCGACATTGAGTCATGTTTTGAAGAGCAACATCAAAGGTATATTTCTCCTTCAAATCATCTACAGATAATTTTTGATAATTAGAATAATACCCCTCATCTTTTTTAGATAAATCAGCCCATTGTTCTTCCTCCTCTAATCCGTTGGATTTAGGGTTAATCGACTTACTTTCTTCTACATTCAATAACTGATCTTCTGTATTAAAAAAAGCAATACTTGATAAGGACGTTGTTCCTAATCCATTGTACTGAATATCATAGGCTATGGCCTCATTCAAAGCCAAATTTATATTATCTGATAATTCCTCATAATGAACTATTTTAAATTCAGCATTAGAATTAATACTGATGATAGAACCTGTCATTTTTAACTGCTCTAATAAAAAATCGTAATCATTTTTTTGATACTGAAGAATCACTTCTTCCTCCCCTTTAGAAGAGGTTTCTTTTATATTTCCTTGGTAATCCACCTTCCATTTTTGCAATAGAATATCTGCTACTTTAGAATGTACTCCCTCATACAATTGATTACTACAACTTTGTTTCATTAAATCAAAAATATCGCCCGCTTGTATATTCATATAGCGTTGATTTAGCTCTCTTGAATAACCATATTTCAATACAAAACCCTTAAAAACTGTTCTATTACTATTTGATTTTAGTTCGATAGACAAGGTACTTCCTACTTTAATAGCTAAGCGTTCATCAGAGGTTAGTAACAGAAACAAAACAGCTTTCATTCCTATATTAACTTCTTGATTAATAATACATTTTTTGATGTAAAAGGCGTCTTCATCAATTTTTGAATTATCCACTTTTATGATTACTTGTATGTCTTGATTTAGTCCCAAAGTCTATTTTTTAATTTTCGTAATGCTTTATTTTTATCTCTTTCCTCTTGTCTAATAATTTGTACAATTTTTTCTTGTTGTTCGTGCTCATTAGAAGCAATTTGTCTTGCGTCAGAGGCTACTTTAATTTTGATATTTATCTGTTCAATTTTAATATTCATAGTTAAGGTAATTCCTTTTTAACCATCATTTTATAGCTCCATAAATAGATGAAAACACCACCGATGAGTAAGCCTCCAAAAAACAATAAAGCCTGTCGCCAATTAATCCATTGAAAAAGTATATTAAAGACAAAAACACTTAGGCCCACAACTAAAAAGTAGAGCATTCTTATGTTTAGTTTCCCTTTAGATTTAAATACACAGCGGAAACGGAATAATAGAAGGAGTAGCATAACATTCAAACCAATTATCCCTGACATAATCATAAACAATGGTCTTGGATTGCGCCATAATCTTGAAGGATCTTGCATGATGGTAAATGCATAACGACTCCATCTTTTAAAATTACCTAAAGAAATGAAGGAAGAAGGAGTACTAGCTAAAACAACGCTATCTTCCTGTTGACCAAAATTTTGACCTATCAATTCCCAAATTTCATTTCTACCATTATTGTAACCTAATGCCCACAAACCTACCCCTCTTAATTTCATTTTTTTTATAAAGTCCACTTTTAACTGTAGACTCTCTACCCCATCAAACCAAGTTTGCTCAAATTCACCATCACTATTTTTTAAACACACATAATTACTTTTAGAAATCGGGTCAAATTGTATGATAGATGCCTGATGTTTATCTAAAATTTGCCCAAGAGTCTGATGAGTCACAAATTGTTTTACTTTTGATGGAATTGTGAGTTGTTCGGTCGTCCATGTTCTACCATACATAGGTAAACCAAGGATAATTTTCTTCGTTGGAATTTGTTTTGCGATATAACTTAGCACACTTCCTTCTACATGATAACTCCCCCAAATATCACCTGTCTGAAGTGGAGCAATAGGGCCAGCAATCTCACTTTTTGATCCAAAAAAGTCATAGCCCATGATAAAAAATAAATCTACATATTGATGCCACTTATCAACTTCAAAAGATTGATTAAAATCGACAACAGGCAATGCTAAGTTTACTTTATAATTAGAATCATATGTTTTTAGATAAGTTGACAATTGAATAATGAAATTCGAAAAAGATTGATCATATCCTTTAGGGATCATTTCAAAGTCAATTGTTACCCCATTTGCGCCTCGTTCTTTTATCAAACGTGTAATTTCTTGGAAAAAGTGAAGCTGTTGATTCTTTTTGTTATCCAGAAAAACTTTATTGTTATGATACCCAAAATTAGTTACGGATAAAAACACTTCACATTCATATACTTTCGCTGAATCTATTAATGAAGTAGTAGACCAATCATGAATTGTTTTATATCCACCATTAAGAGGATTTAATTCATAACTAAAATACGATATTCCACTCAATAATTGGAATTGATATGCCTTGTAAGCTTCTTTCATCCAATGAGGATGCCACCCAAAAACATATGCTTTATCATTAAGTGTGTAAGGTAATGGAGATTTTGAGATAGTAGAATAAATACCTTGCTTTTTACTTTGTGCAAGAGAGGAATGTATACTTTTTAAAGGAGGGACTAACTGCAAAGAATCTTTACTTATTAAGGTATCTAAAGTAAGATCATTAGAATCCAATTTCGCTAAAAAAAATCCATTTTCATCATTTTGATTCACTATTACAGAATCTAAACTGACAACATTAGTATCATTTGAAGACAATTCTTCCTTTAATAGTTCTTGCCATGATTGTCCTATTGAAGAATGTACAATACATAGCATCATTAAAATACTATAGAATAAATAATTAGTTTTCATTGATAATATAATCTTCATCGATACCAAAAATAGATACTTCATCTTCCATTGTACAAACTACCGAATGATCATGATCCCAAGTAAACTTAGACCATGAATGATAAGGTAGAATCATTTGATCTTTTTCATATTTATTCATGAGGTGCTGTCCTTCCGAGATATATAAATGATACACCTCTAACAATTCTAATCTTTCCACATAAGGTTGATTTTGAATAAAATCTTTCAAGACAGAGCAATTAAAAACAGTCATATTTTCTGTTTGAAAATCCCTTAGATTCTGTAACATTAATTCTCTATACACCCCTAAAGGGTATCCCTTTTTCAATATAATATTGACATTAAATTTCAACTTTTCCTTGGAGGATTTCCCCCACTTTAATTTCATAAAAGCTGTCGTTTGATGCTCAATCTCCTTCAATGCTTTTTCTTTTTCTTCTTTCACCAAAATGTTTTCTTCCTGACTTAACAAATAGACTTGTTCCTTTTCACCTAAAGCATAAATTGGTTTATTGATCAATATATTTTTTAGTTGATAGTGAAAATCCGAAGCAGAAAAACACTGACCATTCGACCATAAACCAAAAGCCGCCTGTGAAAAGTAAGCTTCTTGATTGATAGCCTTATAGCCATTATTCCCTTCAATAGGTTGCTCAATTTTACCTACCCCTTGTAAAATATCCATACAACGTTTGATTCCATTTTTGGGTAAATTCATTAATCGGTCTACATTGCTATTCTCAGAAATTTTCACCTTCATACTATTCACATGAATCCCTCTAATTTCAATAGACTTTGCTTTTTCTTTGTTCACCCTCATTCCTATGGTTATGGCATTTTCAGAAAAATGAGGTGGAATAGAGAACATCAATACTCCCGTTTGAGAAAGTTGATGTGTTTCATCCATCATCAATAGTTTATGGTCAAAGATCTTCCATTTACCCTCCATAAAATACTCCCATTGAAGTTGTTCTTCAGATTGAAACTCATCTTTAATTACCAAATCAAAAAGAAGCGTTACTAACTGATTTTCAGAAACATTACTTACTTTAACCTGAAAATAATAATCATCTCTCACCTTAGGTAATAAATGACTTGGCGATGAAAATACTTCTTGTCCTTTTTCAAAATGAAAGAACTTCACCTTTCCAGTTTGATGATAATCATGAAAATAAGTAGAATAGGTAGTAGCATAATTTAAGCTGATGTTATTCACTTGTGGAGCAATGGGAGGTGCAATTACTTCCATTGATTTCTTTTGCCAAAACCATTTTTTCTTTTGTAAATGATTACTCAATACTGTAGGATAAATATCATGTCCGAAAGCTGTTCTGGGAGATTTTAAAGTAAGTTTAATAAATCCATCTGCACTAAGATTATTGTATTCATCTGAAAGCAATTCAACAGGAATACTATCATTAAACAAAGGAATAGACATGGATGAAGTGGTCGATAATTGTTGTTCCCCATCAAATAAATGAGCTTCTTCATTGATCATTTTCCAATTACTTTTCTCCAAAGAAGCTATCTCTACTTGATAGTCGCTGTTATCAAAATTTTGCTTATCATATTGATGATAATACCCTTTCCAACCTTGATCATGATTAGGTAGGTTACTCCAAGAAATATCTAAGCGGCAATGCTCTACTTTTTTAGCATACATTTCTTTATCACCAAATATAAATTGATGGCCCACACATGGTTTCAAACCAAATGGGTAAAATGGAGCTGAAATATCAATCACTCCTTGTTGATTATAACATTTTAAATTTTTAGACTGACTGACTTCTTGAACAACTCTATATTCCTTAAGGTTTAAATCTTGCAATAAAGAATAAGCAAATGCATAACTTTCGTTATTTAATTGAAATATAATCTTTGGATCTTTTTCATAATCAAGTGACGTAATACTCGGAAAGTATTTATCAAATTCTATAAGTATTTCAAAAGAGTGTTTCTCCTCTTGTACTTTCATTTGATATTCATTTACTTTCAAAAGCCCCTCTGAAGTTGAAATAAAAATTATAAAAGCATTATCAAAAATTCGGGGTAAACTCTCATCTATCCAATGGGTATAATCTTTTATATGCTTCACTTTATCAAGCAATTGACTAAACTCGGCTTCCTCAAAAAACAATTGAATAGACAACATTCTGTGTCCATTAGCCAAATAGAGTAGTGAATCATAAAAACCAAAACCTAAACTCAATTTCCGATAAGCATTATTATTAAGTGTATCAATTTTAATTTGATTGGTCTCTGTAGTTTCAAAAATATCGACTTCGTTCACCAAAGAAATCACCTTACCTTTTACATTATACTCTCGCTTACTTGAGTGTGATATGTTTACTTTTTCAACCTTCGTAGTATTAACAAATACGGGGTGAATTAATTGTAAAGTATTGTATGTCCTATCATTATTATCATTGGCTATAAATCGTTTCTCAGAACCCACTTTAGCTACAGAAATCCCATCATTCAAAGAAAATGATAAATAGGTATCTGCAGGATGTGCTTTCCTATATTCAATACCTTCCACTTTCTCATATAAGAAATACTTTAATGCCGAATTCCACTCTTTTTGGAATAGATATACCTTCGATAAAATGGATGCATAAGTTTGAAATAATGAGATTTCCAATTGATTAACAATAGTAGCCAAAGGTATTTCTCTTAATTCTTTAACTACTTTTTTAAGTTGATAAATATACATTTCAAAAGCTGTATATAAATCACTCAAAGAACTCAACTTAAATTGACTAACCACATGTTTATAAGGCAAATACGCACTAACTTGATATAGATGTGTATATAGTTTTTGTAAGAAAATTTTCATCTCTTCTAAAACTCTGCTTTTCTTAAATTCACTTCTATACGCATGATAAGAAAAATGCAAAGTATCCCATTCTTCCTGTAATTTAATAATACTTATTTTTCGTAATACTAATAACTCTTTAGTTTTTTCAGAAAAAATATCTATCCCAGCATGCTCACATAATGAAATAGCATGATGAAGCATCTTTTCCAAGATGTTTTCAGTCAATTCTAAATCTTTTTGTAAGGGTGAGAGTAGCATAAAATGATATAATTTTTAATCAAGTAATCCCTAAAACATGAGAATAAGTAAGCACGATTTCTTCTACAGCAATCTTCGATTCCATCGCATTCATTTCACTTAGTTTCCAACTGATAGGATAAGCGTTATACAAGCCCCAAACTTTTACTGGCTCTTGCTGACCATTTAAATAACCTACCATCAAATTTCTAGTAGTTACTGTTCTATTTAACCTCGATTGAGTTGATAATAGTAAATGTTGTGCGATCCATGAGGAAAAGTCATCAATTAAGCTATTGCCTAAAGTGACCATTCCTCTTTTAAAAGTAGCTTTCTGAACTATCCTTCCATCAGGTACCATAAATACAGAAGCATTTTGTCCGCCATATTTAATTTCTTTTGTTTTAATTCCAGATTCAATACCTGATATAGACTGAAAGCCAACATTATAAGTCAAACGTTGGTTCATTACATCTATTTCATTTTCTGAACCTTGAAGAGTTTTCACAAAGAAATTGTATCCTTTAAGATAATTTTGAGCAGGAAAAAACATTAAGCTTCTATTGTAAGACCTTCATGGGCAATTTCTACCGATTCAATTGCAATATTATCATCCCCTCCGTTCAATGAAGGTGCAGTAATTTTAATTGGAAATGCATTTTCTAATTTCCAAGAGATAATAATGTCATTATCCCCGTCCTGCCCCATTAAAGAGATGACTACTTGTTTTTTAGCTTCTGTAAAATCACCTGTATTTTGTAAATCTTTGACTTCATTAAACCAATCAAACAAAAAAGTATCTTCTCTATAAACACCTTTTTTTAAAGTAACATTTGATGTTTTTTGAATACCGGGTACCTTCATCTTTGTTGCCTTGGGATGATCTCCTGTTCGATATTCTATCATACTTACTTCTTGTTCAAGTCCTGTCACTTCCTGACAAGAAATGATTTCAGAATCTATTGTTACCGTAAAACGGAAACTTGGAATTGGGTATTCTGTACTTTTATCCATTATTTTAGTTTATTTCAATAGTTGATTAATTGATTTTAAGGCTATTCCTTATTTTCAAACACACAAAATGATTTAGCTTTCTTGCACTTTTTGTTCAAAAGTTATCACGATAAATTCTGCAGGTCTAGACACGGCTACTTTGACAGATATTTTCATCTTTCCTTCTAATACATCTTGTGGAGACATGGTTGATCCTAATCCAACATTCACCTGAAAAGCTTGCCCTTCTATTGCACCAACAACACCACCTGCTCTCCAAACTTCAGTTAAAAATGTCTCAATAGAACTTTTTACAGAAAGCCATGTAAGTGCTGTATTTGGTTCAAAAACAAACCTTTTGATAGCATTTTTGATAGATTGCTCTAAGAAAATCATGGTCCTACGTACATTTACATACTTCCAATCTTGAGAATTTCCATCCAATGTTCTAGCTCCCCAAACTAAGACGCCTTCTCCTTTAAAATTTCGGATTGCGTTAATACTTTTCCCAAAAAGGTTTACATTTAAATCTTCTTGATCTTGATTATTCATTTTAAATGTAACATCTGAAACACCAACCAAGCCTTCATTGGCTGGAGCTTTCCAAACTCCTCTTGCATCATCTACTCGACTCATCATTCCGGCAATACTTCCAGCAGTGGGTTGAATATTAGATGTTCTTGCTAATTCCTCTAACAACTTATTGTAAAGAGGCGATATACCTTGAATCAAAAAATGAAGTGCTTCATCATATCCATCTTTAGAAATTTTTTGAATTTGCTTAGAAACCTCTTCTATCGCTTTTTTATTAGGATGAATGCTTTCTGCTTCCTTTAATAACAGTTCTTGTAGCTTTTCTATATTTCCAAAATTCTCATAAGTAAAATCAGTAGATTGATATACAACAGTTTCAATCCAAGGATAATAAACTGCTCCATACGCTAATCCTACATTACCAATACCTTCTCGAAAGTTTTCTACAGCATCAACATCAGAAGCATATCTATTGGTATTGCCTTCTGGAACATCCAAAATAGAAAATCGATTTTGTTCTCCAGCACAATGAGCTAGCATTTTTTGATGCACAGATTGTGCTTTTTTAGCTTCTAAGGCTAATTGATCTACCGCCACTAACAAAGTTGGTTCTTGAAAAGACTTTAACTGTTCGAATCCTTTCCCAATACGGTTTACATTTACTTTTTGAATCTCCCCGTCTTTTGTGTAGTTCCCTACCGATACTATAAAAGCTACTTTACCTCCATTGATAAAATATTGTTTTAATGCATCATATAAATAGAAAGGAGCATGATTTGGTATTAATTTATATCGAACCGATTCAAATAAGATTCCATCTTTATCGGATTCTTCAAGTAAATAATCATTTTGGAATCTACCACCAAAAAGAGTCTCAAATTCCTCAATAGAAGTAATTCTTGTAGGTAGGTTCGTTAACGATTTATTATTTTTTTCCGCTTTTTCGGTATATCCAACAAAAGCAGTGACTGCAGTAGCTATAGCAGGTACAGAAGTTCCAAATGCATTTTTCTCTTCGATATACACACCTGGAGTTGAGTAATTAGTCATATTTCTAGTTTTATAGGTAAATAGGATACACTAATCCTAATTGATTATTCCATGAAAAAAAGCCTTGGGTCCCACTTAATTGAAAATTTTTATAAACCTGTTGCGTCTCTTTATCTTCAAAAGTGGTGTATTTTAAAAAATGATGATGAGCACTAAACCTTAAAGGCTGTTGGCTAACAAAAAAATTCTGATCTGTGTAGGACCATTTTTGTGTATCAAAAATTAAATTATTCGAAATTTTATTTTGAGGCTGAAGAAATAAAAACAAAGGTCTCTCCTGAATCCTTATTTCCTTTTTTAGTTTCTCTTCAAAAAGTCGTTTTACTGGCAAATGAAATGTATAAAGTATTCTTCCATTTTCTTCAAAGTGCCCGTTTGTATTATACTTTTCATTTTTCTGTTCCCACTGATCATTGTCTCTCAAGAAAAAATGTTGATTTTGAAGTGAACCACCTTCTTTAAGGAAGTCAAAAAATTGTGATTTTACTTTCAAATGTATAACACAATCTTTCGAATCTTGGAATAGTTCAATAAAAGATTCCCTGTTACCCACTTTTAATTGTGTAATTCCTTCTGAAAAATAAAATCCATTTTCTTCAAAAAATTGTTTTGTAGCAGTTTCGATTTCCCAGTAAAAAGCATTCCTTAAATAATAGGGTAAATCAATTAATTTAAAATCAATAACTGACTTACCACTAACGGTAAAATGCATCTGATTTTGATATTGATCTAACTCCATCCTATTACAGCGCTTTGAGAAGACTTCGTAATTTCATTTTGCAAATACTTAAAAGAGTACTTCAATAATATTCTTTCAGCCAATGGATCTTTCATCCTTAACACGTCCACTTCATTAATTTCTCCTTTGTATAAAATATCAATATTCCCATGTTGTAAAGAAACTTGTTGGTACTTTTGAAAGAAGGACAAAATTGCATCGTAACAAGAAAGTTCTTTTTCTAAATCCAATGCACCAGTAATATTAAAGATCAAATCTGTGACAAAATAAGTTTTGTGTTGTAACCTACCAGAGAGCTTCTCTTCTTTCATTTGGGACACCATCACATAAAGCGAGGGATCGGTGGGTCCTTCTCCTATTTCATCTCCAATTGGAGTTCCCATATATAATTTCAGTCCTAACTTTTCATTACTATTTAAGAAATCTAGTAATGGAAAGAGGATTTCATGTAAAATCTCTTTAAACATCATTGAATCGTTAAGAATAAAAAATAGTGTACTTATTATAAAGCAGCTAATGTATAATCAATAATTTTCTTAGAATCGTTGGGCTCAAAACTTAATTTCCATTTTGCATTTGAGCGTTGATATTTTTTACTCCAACTATCTGACGAGAAGAGTAATAGCAGATGGCTTTTCAACTCAAAAGCATCATCAACTTTATTTTGTATGAAGTAAAAAGCATCTTTTTGATCAAATTTCATCCATTGATCATCACCAAATAAATAGTTTAATTGATAATATAAACTTTCAATCAATTGAAAAAATTTCAAATCATACTCTTTGTTAAAGTGATGCTTTATTCCATACAAAAGATGATAACACTGATATATTTGTTCCTTTATCGTATTGGTTAAGAACTTCTTAAGAGAATAAGATGCCTCTACTTTAGAAAGTAAATATCCTAATTCTTGATCACAAATAGGATGGACTTTGAAGTGATCGATCAGTAATTGCCCATCTAACTTTCTATTATCGAAATAGAACAATTTAATCTGGGCTAATGTAGAAAGTAGAGGTAGATCTTCAACCTTATCAAGATGAATAAATTGATGATAAATACCTGATATTAAATACATCAATAATTTATTTTCTGCTACATTCTTAAATGCTGAAAGCCTAATTTTAGATTTTTTGATGATGGACACAAACAGAACTGCTTCTACTTCCTTTTCAGACCAAAACAACTTATATTCATCAAAAATACGATCCCGTTGATCAGCACTAATAAATCGTGCTAAATAGATCCCCATCATTCTTTCTTCTTCCTTACCTGAGGACATTAATTGTTCAATATAATCTATAGAAAGTAGCGTTTTTTGATCAAAGTTGAATTCATGATGTAGTTTTAGAATCTTTTGTAGATGAACATTTCTCCAAAACTCCTCACTCTCTTTGGCTTGATCCAGTAAAGGAATCAAATCTAGCAAATACCATTGCTCTACAAATTGCAACACCTCTCCTTGCTCACCTCCTAACAACCTACCTTTCAACTGCTTAAACACTCCAAAAATATCGTAAGAAAGTTGCTCTTGAAGTAAAACTGTGTTTTTAGTATTTTCAATGGGATAAAAATGATCACCATAAACTGACGCTTCCTTTATATTTTTTTTATTATAACTGTCAAAAGTACTGAAGTAAAAAGCCAATGCACATACGATTACAACCTCTACAATTAATGGTAAAAAATGATGTAATAAAATGATAACACCTAAACCAATAAACACAATACCAATAAAATCAACCATTGATTTCCAGTAAAACTGATAATTGTTATTGAAACTTGATTTTATACCTTCATTCAATTTAAATAGTAACAAATAAAGGCTTATCAAAAGAGCTATACCAGAGAAGCATATGCTATAGAAGTGAACTATTTGCTCAAGTTGATTATCTTCATAGAAGTAAAAATAAGCACTTTTAGATGTAAAAATGAAAATCACAACGAGAAGACTGTAAAATGGCAATCGATAAACAAAATAGCTACCCAAGTTATCACTAACGAAAACATATAAACTCCTATAAGAAGTATACATAATTCCAATAATCATAAGGGAGATCAGATAAGCAATAAATACATATTGCCTATCCAAAATTTCCCAAATATGAACGTTAATCAGCAGTGTTAGTAATAATATCAATACAAACCTAAATCTTAATTTCTTAGAGGTCTTCCTATTTTCTAAGAATTGTTCCTGCTCTGAAATAGTGAAAAAAGTCTGTGGTCTAGAAACGTTAAACAGTATAAAAAATAACATCAAGATTGAAAATGGTATTAGATAGTTTGTAGGAACATAAAATGCTCCTACAATACCTAATATAAAGCTCCCCAAGGAAGCATATGAATCGATAAACAGCGTCTGACCATTCAAAATGGACAGAAGTGTGCCTAAAGTAATGGAAAAACCTAATGTTGTCTTCCAATAGAAAATTGTTGCTGTGAGAAGTAGTATCCCTCCCATAGTTAAATAATAATAGTGTTTTTGGTAATATTCCAGCATAAAAAATTTACATTTACTGATCATGAAAAATGACCCTAGAATTGTAAATAAAGAAATAGTATAGTTCGCTTCTAAGAGTAGTAGTTGAGTTGCTATAATCCAAAACATAAACTGAAATACCCCTTTTGAGAATCGTTGTAGCATCCAGTATTTAGAAATTATAGTTTCAAATTGATCGTAGTATGATTGCTTCCCCATTTTGTACTATAGGAAACATCACATAAGACCTTTTCGTCTTGTTCTCTAACAGTTACTTCAAAATCAATTAATCGTGTTTCATGTTTCTGAATAGACTGATATATCTCTTGTTGAATCTTTTGAATAGTGAGTTCATTCATTATTTCAAAATTGTATTTTTTTAAATTACAGCCATAACTTTTAAAAAGTACTCTCTCTCCTGGAGTTGTATTTATTAAAGTCTCTAAACTTTGCTTTATTAATTTATCATTCCAAGCCTTTGTAAATCCTTGATCATTAATATTCAATTCATTACTCCAACCAATAACATTAGTATTTATCATTTTAGTAGTATTCTCTCAATTAGTTTTTAAAGCTAAATAAATCGTTTTATTTAATTTATCGTTGATGCAATGTTAAGGACGTTAATTTTTATTTACAAATTTTAAAGTAAAAAGTTTTGAGGAAAAATTAGAGTTTGAGCACTTCATTTTTTGCTAACATTGTGCATATACAAATAGTAGTTTTCTCACTACAATACCATTTTCTTTTATAATATCTTTACTCAGTACCTCAATTCAAACATTTTGCTTATAAGGGTATTTTTTACGTCATACAAGCATCATCTTAGAAAAGTACAATCATAAAAAAAGTGCAATTTTTTTGATTAGAATTGATCAAATCTCTACATTTTGACTTATTGAATAAACATTCATCTATTTTAAATGTTTTTCACTCCAAACAAACATGTAACTATTTGAATATCATATTGATTTATTCTAATGCAGTTTCTAAAATAAACAGGAGTCAAAATCACTAGATTTGATAAAGTTTGGAAGAAAAAGGAGAAAATTGACCCTCAAAAAAAAAGAACTATATAGAGTAATAAATAGGAATTTGTTGAATATTATATCTATAATTTGAGTGATACGCTGTGAAAGCTTATGATTATGGATGGTAAAAAAGAAATATTCACATCAAATTATAATAAAATAAGCAGTAATTTTCCTTCTTTTAAAAACAGTTATTTCGTCCTAATTGATGGGTTTCAATAAAAATAAGATGAAAATATCTATTCTGAGACACTATCAGACATACCTATTATAATAAAATAGTACTTATCCTCATCAAGTGCTCTCACGTTGCATTTGAAAGCTCAAGTCAGAATATAGGGGCATCTTAAAAGGCAGTATATACCCTCAATATAAAGAGATACATAATATCGCTACTCAACCCCATAAAGAAAGAGTATAGGCTATCATCACCGCTAAACTTCTGCTTCCTTTTAGGCCACAAAAAAAGACCCTCATTTTCATGAGAGTCTTTCATATATATAAAATGATATCTTATATTCTTAACGTAAAAATCTTCTACCTGGCAGTCTGTAAGCAACTCCAAAATTGATAGTTCCATACATATCTGTTGGTAATGCTTGAGATTTAGAACCATCTAATTCAGAAGAAGAAGAAACTCTTAATAAACCATCAAGGTTTAGTACTAACTTTTCTTTTACAGCATACCTTACACCTAAACCGACAGCCATTAAACCACCTGCCTTCATGTAAGAAGTACCTGCTCCATTATTCACGACATAGTTATTCACATCAGCTATGAAAGTACCTAAACCAGCTTGTAAGTACCAGTTCCAGTGATTGGCTTTTTTTCCTTTATAAGCACCTCTCGATTTAGATTTACGATCTACACCAAGATCTAAAATAAACAAAGGTAAAACTTCAAAAATGTTTGTTGAAAAGGCTTTCTCATTGTAATAAGGGTTGGCTTCTCCAATTACTCTCTCTTCGTAATTGTCTTTTGACCCAATATTCACATAGCCTAATTGGAATTTTGCATGCCACTTTCTAGCAAATTTATGTTGAATAAATAAGTTAAAGTTAGGCTTGATACTTCCAAAATCTAAATGATTAAAACTTTGGTTGGCATATGTACCAGAATAATAAGCACCACCTATGCTACCTCCAAACAAAGTATAGTTTGTTTTTTCAATTAAGTTGAGAGTTCTATGACTTTGAGCAAAGATTGTGTGAAAACAAAATAATATTGGTAGTAATAAAAGTATTTTTTTCATGACCGCATTTTCTAATTTTACAATACCCTTTCTTTCATGTTGTTATCATTAAAAGGTATTGACTTAATTTTCTCCTAAATTTAATTTATTTATTTTAAATATCATTAAAAACCTATCATTTTTCTAAGTAAGATATGTAATCTTTTCCATAATAAGAATATTGATAACCTCCTTTCTTGTGCATCTTTACATCTGTCATAAACAATGCCAATTTCACATCTTCCATTTGAGTAACAGGAACAATTGTTTTTTCTAATTGTGCCTTAGGCGTATATCCTTGTCTTACAGCAAAACAAACCAAGTCTGCATAACGCATTAAATTTCTAGAATCCGAAACAATACCTATAGGGGCAGAATCGTAAATAACGATATCATATTTTGATTGCAGTTCCTCATATAACTCCTTCATCTTTTTCCCTTGTAATAATTCTGTAGGGTTAGGGGGTATAGTTCCTGACAATAAAATATCTAAATTCTCATTTTCAGATTTTTGGATATAATCTTCAATAGTTGTTCCTGAACTTAGATAATTAGACATACCAAGGTTTTTATTCAACTGAGGGTAAAAGGTATCTAAGACAGGTTTCCTCAAATCGGCACCTACTAATAATACCTTCTTTTCTAAAGTAGTGTAAAAGTTAGCAATATTTGTGGATGAAACAGATTTACCTTCCCCAGAAATTGAAGAAGTAAATACAATAGAAAACTTATCTTTATCACCTACAAGAAATTGTAAATTGGTTCTAATATTTCTGAAACTCTCTGCAGATACAGATCTTGTAAAAGGATCGATTAGCTTATCTGATGTTTCAATGTTAGCTAAATTCCCTAGATATGTGGTATCAACAATTTGGGTTATATCTTCTTCATCCCTAATTTTAAAATCAAATATTACTAATAAGTAAAGTATACCCAATGGAAATAATGCCCCTAACAAAACACTTATCATTAGATTTTTCAACTTATTCGGATAAACTGGTGCATCAGTACTTTCAGGTTCTGTAATTATACTGTAATCAGAAATCGTACTAGCTGCTCTAATATTATATTCTGCTTGTTTCTCTAACAATAATTGATAAAGTCCTTCATGAGTTTTAAATAACCTTTCATAATCACCTAATACCTTTTCCTCAGACAATAAAACGTTAGAAGAATTAATTGCATTTCTTAATTCTTTATTTAATTCCTGAAGTCGAATATTTAGAGCACTTCTTGTACTTTGAATTGCATCTCCAATTTTTTCATTTAAAGATTTTAATGTCTTTTCCCTTTCTTTTTCTTTTTCTTGAAAAATAATTGAGTTTTGAATACGTTCATTTGATAAATTATCTTCTAGCTTCAAATCAGTATATAAATCTAATAGACTTGATAATTGAGACCCCGTAATACCATATGATTCGGGCATAATTACATCATGATCTAAACCCGATTTATGTTTTTCTAACAAATAATCACAATAACGAATACTTAATTGTAGTTCTTTCCTTTTTTCATCTAAAGTGTAAATTTTTTCAAAGGCTAAATTCGCACCTCCTGACAATTCTTTATTCTTTGTTTTTAAATCATATATATCATTAGCAATAAGTTGCATAGAATCAGATATAATTTCTAACTGTTGCTGAATGAATTTAGCTGATTGTTGTATCGCAAAATTTTTGTTTTTTTTATCAACATCTTGCACTGAAGATAATAAACTACTAATTAATTTTTTTTCAAAATTAGGTAAAGCCCCTTTTGAAGAAATACTAAATAAAGGAACATCACTATTGGCATTACCTATTTGTTGAAATATTATTTTTCTTCGTAAACTTTTGATAATATGATCATCATCTTGAAGTGTAATAAAAATATCAGAAATACTAATATTATTTTCAATGTTCTTAATCACTTTAAATTTGAAACCATCTAAAACTGCGATTTCATTATATTTAAATTTCTTTTTTGAATACTTATTATTTAAATGATCATCACTAAAATGCAATGAAAAATATTCTTCCGATATTTCATTTAAACTTATTTGAATATGAAATGGCACCCATTCTGATGTTCTATCATATGAAAAAGTAAAAGGTCGTTCATAATAGAGAGGAACATCTTTAAATATTTTTGCAGAAAAATAATTTACATTTAAATTTTCTTTAATAATAAGAGGTAATAAAACATCTTTCGATGTAAAAAACCGTTGTTCGTATTCAATGTTTACCTTAGAAAAAGAAGATTCAGTATTAGTAGACAACATTGATAATAATTCTGACCCATCACTTTTATTTGTATTCCCTTTTTTTACTATATCAGCTTTAATATCATAAACTGATACTTGATGCATAGAAATAACAATACCAATACCAAGTGAGATAATAACTGATAGAATTATCCATCCCCAATTTTCTAAACAAAGAAAAAACCATTTCTTTAATTCTTTAATAGTTTTATCCTCTTGAAATTTTATATTTTCTTGCAAAGCCATTTATCTACTTGTAGTTACTAAAGTTACAATTGAAATCACTAAACCCGTAATTGAAGTGACTAAAGCTAAGTTTTGACTAAAATACTTTAAGAATGGGCGTTGCCTTAAAGGCATAACAATAATCACATCTTCTTGCTGTAAATAATAGTATGGACTTGCTATGAAGGATTCACTATTTAGGTCTATATACACCACTTCTGCAATATCATTATTTTTGCGAATCAATTTGATTCTAGATCTATCTCCTAGTTCATCAACACCACCTGCCTGAGCAATACCTTCTAATATTGATATTTCCCTATTTAGAGTTCCATAAATTGCAGGACTTTTTACTTCACCTAAGACTGTAAATCTAAAATTCAATAATTTTATATACACCGTTGGCTCATCCATTAAATCCTTTAACTTGCCTTGAAGTAGCCTTTCAGCCTCATTAATAGTCAATTCTGATAACTTCACATCTCCAATAAGTGGTAGTTCTATATTTCCATTTTCATCAATATTAAACCCAACAATAGTACCCAAAGGCCCTCCAATATTTTGCAAATTATTAGCATTTGACCTATCTATTAAAAGATAAGGATTATATTCGTCAGGCGTTGCTGTTTTTACCTCAATTTTAATTTGATCAAATGGGCGTAGGGTCAACAATTGTAATGGTATTACTTTCTCAGATCTCATTACCGAGTCATAATCTAATTCAATTTCTTTGTAATCATCACCTTCTTTCAAATAGGCCAACCTTTTATTAGAGACACACCCACAAAAAAGTAAGGTAAAAAACAGTATGTAGAGTATTTTAATATATTTCAAATCTAAAAAAATAGTTGTATGTTATTTAGAAAATTTAGCGCTAGATGGAGTGATCCACTTTACTTGGCAAAATAAAGGGAAAATGTGGTATGAAACAAGTGGAATGTAAAAGAATGAAGTATGTTTTTTAGTGTTTTGGTTTTGTTGGGGGAGGAAGCACTGCTATTTTGGAGGAATAACATCATATTTATACTAAAGTTGTGCTACCTGTACGTGACTGCTCAGGCTTGGGGAACGTGCCCCCTCGTTGCGGACGGGAGTAGAGTTGAGATCTCATACATGGTAAGGAATACTCTGTCTTAATGAGATTAGAACTATTTTCTATTGCTGGGGATACATTCTTGACGAGGGGTTTTTCTTGGTGATTCATCGCTCTGTTGTTGATTCTTTTGGTTTTTTCTTAACTTTATTCTATTCCTCATCTGTAGAACTAAGATTTTTTGAGATTACTCGTTTTCATCCTCTGTTGTTTTTCCCTCAATATTTTTGGGCAGACGCTTTCTGAAAAGGAAAGGTGGGTAAAGGTCTATGGGCAAAATGTGGGGAATGAGGTGATTTTACCTCAGAGTATTAGTATTATAGGAAACACGGACGGAAGAATACCTCTAATACAAAATGGACAATTTTATTTCTTGAATAGTTTGGGTGATACAATTACGGGAGATGAAATTATTCATGTTAAATATAGGATTATTGAATTGGAGGAAGAGGTCACTCAACACCGTTCTAAGGATATTTACGATGCTGGTGGGTACGGTTTTGAAAAGAGTAATGAGGAATATGTTTTAGTAGTTGAGGAGCAACAAAAGAAGAAAGAACTATTTTATGCACCTAATATTGAAAAGACGGGTTCTTTAACGCGTGGGTTATCTATGGGAAACAGTCAAGATGTTTTTGTTAATTCTGCCATGAATTTACAATTACAAGGAAATATTACAGAGGATGTAAAATTAACGGCTACTCTTACTGATCAAGATGTCCCTTTTCAACCGGAGGGAAATACCCAACAAATTCAGGATTTTGATAAGGTTTTTATTGAACTGGCACATAAAAATGCTGTTTTAAATGCGGGTGATATTGTGATGAAAAATGACAAGGAAAGTACTTTTTTGAGGTATTTTAAAAATACACAAGGTGTGCAAGGAAAAGTGATGGTGGGTAATAAAAAGAGGGGAGTTCGATCGACAACTGCTGGTGGGGTCTCTTTAGCTAAAGGACAATTTTACTCTGCCAATATCGCTCCTATTGATGGTGTTTTGGGACCCTACCGCCTAACAGCTCCCAATGGAGAGTCCAATATTGTGATTATTGCCAACTCGGAGAAAGTGTACATTGATGGAAAATTATTGCAGCGTGGTTTTGATGCTGATTATGTCATTGACTACAACCTCTCTGAAATTACATTTAATGAAAAAATTATCATCACTCAATATACTCGTATTCGTATTGATTATGAATATGCGGTTCAATATTATAGTCGTTCTATTGTAGAAGCTAGCCAATCTTTTGAACATCAAAAATGGGAGGCTTCTTTTCAAGTGTATCAAGAGAAAGATGATAGGAATTCTAGTTTATTTTATAGTCTATCGGATGCTGATAAAGCCATCCTATCGAGTATTGGAGATAGTTTACAATATGCTTATGCCCCTGCTATAGATAGTGTCGAGGTTTTTGATGAAAATAGAGTGCTGTATACTTTTATTGATACCCTCACAGAAAACGGACTGCCTACTACTTGCCTAAGACGAGCTTCTGCTACCGATTCTCCTTTATTTAGTGCCGGCTTTTCTCAAGTCGGCCCACAGTTAGGTGATTATAAACTAAAAGAAATCACTCCTTTTGGGAGAGTATATGAATGGGTTTCTCCTCTCAATGGTATTCCTCAAGGGGATCATTTGCCAGTAAGGCGTTTGCAAGCACCCAATCAAAAACAAATGATTACTACAAAAGGAACTTATCATATTTCTGCTTATGAAAGTGTCACTTTTGATGCAGCTTTTTCCAATCAAGATCAAAATTTATTTTCTGATTTAGACAACCAAAACAATCAAGGACATGCTTTACAGTTTCAGTTTTCTTCTCTTGGGCGTGCACTAGGGAAAAATTGGAAATCCTATTTCACCACTCAGGTAACGTACCTTAATAAAGACTTCTTACCTATCGATCGTTTTCGTTCTATTGAATTTGATAGAGATTGGACATTACCTTACGATAGCCTTCCTCCCACCGAAGAGAAATATGTGATGTCAAACATCACTTTAGCAGACACTACCGGAAAAAGTATATCATATCAAGTAGCTTTCAGAGATAGACAGTCGGCTTTAACTGGTCAACAACATCAAATAGAATCCAAATACCATCTTAATAAGTGGCATTTAAACTTAGACGCCTATTGGATGAATGCCGATTTATGGGCAACTCAAGAACAATCTCAATGGAAAAGACTAAAAGCAGAAACTTTTTATCAAGGGAATTTTATTACACCGGGGTATCGTTTCCAATCGGATCAACAAACGACGACCAATATGGGAAATGATTCAATCTCTAACTCATGGATGAATTTCACCGAACATAAAGCGTACCTCAAAAAAGGAGATAGTCTAATATGGAATTACCAACTGGATTATAGTTATCGAGAAGATCAAACTCCCATTGATGGAACTTTACAGCTAAGAACAAAAATGGAAACCTATCAATTTCAATTAGGAAAAAGTGGTAAAAAAGGAAATATCAATGCCAGTGTGATTTACAGAAAATGGACAGATTATCTCAATACGACTCCACAAAATGAAGAAAGTTTACAAGGTAGGATCAATGGTAGTCTCATTATCGGTAAAGGCATAGGAAAAATCAATGGCACCTACACTGTTTCAAGCAGCCGAGAACTACAAAGGGAATTTGTCTATGTAAGAGTAGCCGACGGAAAAGGCACTCATACTTGGAGGGACCTCAACGGAGATGGTATTAAAGATCTCAATGAATTTTTCTTGGCTCAAAACCCCGACGAAAGGCAATACGCCCGTTTTTTCACCCCTACCAATGAATACATCCCTGCGTATCGATCAAGCATCAACCTAAGAGCCAATCTAAATGCTCCTCGAACATGGAGAAAAAAAATGAGTACTCTTAAATTTTTGAGTCGTTTTTCTAACACTACCGCTTTCCTAATGGATAAAAAATCGACTTCCGAAGACATCAGCGGCCGTTATTTACCTCTACTTTCTACTACTTCAACAGACGATTTACTAGCTTATAAATACTCTTTCCGAAACACTTTCTTTTTTAATCGATCTAACCCAATCTACGGGGCAGACTTTAGAGTCATTGTGCTAGAGAATCAACAACTCCTCACTCAAGGAAGAGAAAATAGATCTGACAACCGTTATACTCTGGGTGGCAGGTTAAACTTCAGCAGAAAAATCACTCTCAAAACAGAACTCACCAAAAGAAATATCTTCTCCGGCTCCGACTTCTTAGACGATCGGAACTATACCATACTTGAACAAGGTATTACTCCCTCCCTCTCCTATCAACCCAATATCTTCACACGATTTACAAGTAGCTACACCTTCACTCTCAAAAATGGAGAAGTCGCCTCTGTCTCCGAAAACAATTCAGAAATAGGAAGTACTCACGAGTTTTCATTAGAAACAAAATGGAGTAAGGCCAATTTATTTACCATCACTACAAAAGCTTCTGCTATAATTCAAGAATATGCTGGAGACCAAAATACTGCCATCGCTTACGAAATGCTAAATGCCCTCGCTGTAGGCACCAACTTCAGATGGAATGTAGCCTGGACTCAAACACTTTTCAATGGACTTCAATTGAGGGTGCAATATGATGGAAGGAAGTCTGAAGGGGTGAAGATGAACCATATTGGGAGTATGAATTTGACAGCTTTGTTTTAAGAAGAGGTAAGTGGATGATGTCACTAGTACACTCATGTGTGAGGAGGTTATACATGGGATACGCACCCTGGATATACTCGGTATATGGGACACCCGGACGTAGAGATCACCAGGACGTATGGACACCCGACATATGGACCACCCGGACGTACGAGGGGTTAAAACCCCTCGCTGGAGACGTCTTTTAAGATTACTTATGGTGAAAATTTTCGGCATTCTCGCAACTAAAACATCTCTTGGGTACTTAGTGATACCGAAAGTGAAGACGTTTACAACGATGGGATTCATCCCATCGCTTACGTCATACAGAGCACACGTACAAGGGGGACAGGGGGATAACTTCTGGCATACGACACCTGATATACATGTGAGTCGAAACTATACACATGTGGAGGTACACTCTGCATAGGTACCCGCGTACACGGCATACGGACCACCCGGACGTACGAGGGGTTAAAACCCCTCGTTGGAGACATCTTTTCAAGATTACCTTATGGTGAAACTTTCGGTATTCTCTCAACTACAACATCTCTTGGGTACTTAGATGATACTGAAGACCAAAACGTCCACAATGATGGGATTCATCCCATCATTTACGTTATACAGAGCACTACACACCTACAAAGGGGATCGCTCCTAACATACATGTGAGAAGACACAACCACCCCAATCAAAAAGAGCCCAGACATCAATGCCTGAGCTCTTTTTGGTTAGTATTGTATAATAATTGCAGAGGCATCTCCCCTACTTACCAATATTATAAACATTAAAACCTACTTCTTCTAAAGCCTTTTTGTTGAGGATATTTCTACCATCAAACACATTGGCTGGTTTAAGAACTGAAGAATAGATTTTGGCCCAATCGTAAGACTTAAACTCATCCCATTCCGTTAAAACGGCAATACCATGAGCTTCGTTCGTTGCTTCGTAAGGGTCGTTTACAATGCTTACTCTTTTACGAATTTCTTCTGGATCATGATTTTTTAGATATTCTAAGTCAGTGTATACTTGTTCAGCTGGTACTTTTGGATCATACACTACAATATGTGCATTTTCATCTAGAAGATGATCAGCTACATATATAGCTGCAGACTCTCTTGTGTCGTTGGTATCTTTTTTAAAGGCCCAACCCAAGAAAGCTATTTTTTTATCATTTACTGTATTGTAAGACTTTTTGATGATATTATCTGCGAAACGGCGTTTTTGATAATCGTTCAATTCAATTACCTGATTCCAGTATTCTGCTACTTCTGTTAGACCGTATGATTTTGCGATATATACTAAGTTTAAAACATCTTTCTGGAAACATGAACCTCCAAAACCTACAGATGATTTTAGGAACTTAGGCCCGATACGAGAATCCATACCAATTGCTTTTGCGATCTCATCTACATCTGCTTCTGTCTCTTCACATAAAGCTGACATGGCGTTAATAGATGAAATTCTTTGTGCTAAAAATGCGTTAGCAGTTAATTTTGATAACTCTGAAGACCAAACATTGGTTTGTAAAACTCTGTCTTTAGGTACCCAAGCTTCATATACCGCTGAGAGAGTATTTTTGGCTTCTTTCCCTGTTGGTGTATCATCACCACCGATAAGTACACGATCTGGATCTAATAAATCATCTATTGCGGTTCCTTCTGCAAGGAATTCGGGGTTGGAAAGAATTTCAAAATTGAATCCACTTTCGGAATTTGATAAAATATCTTTTAGTGCTTCTGCTGTTCTAACAGGTAAAGTAGATTTTTCAACTACAATCTTATCTCTCTTGGCTACACGAGCAATTTGTCTCGCACAAAGCTCAATATATTTAAGATCTGCTGCCTGACCTTTTCCTTTACCATAGGTTTTCGTAGGCGTATTTACAGAAATAAAAATCATATCTGCGTCTTGTATTCCCTGGTCTACATCTGTTGAGAAAAATAAGTTTCTTCCGCGTGTCTCAGCTACTACCTCTTTTAAACCAGGCTCGTAAATTGGTAATTTATCTAAATCAGTATCATTCCAATCTGCGATACGCTTTTCGTTGATGTCAACAATATTAACTTTAATTCCAGGGTTTTTTAAAGCGATGATTGCCATAGTAGGGCCACCCACATAGCCTGCTCCAATACAACAGATATTTTTGATCTCTTTCATTTAATGAATATATTTTGGGGATTAAAAGAATAATCCTAACTAAAATCAATTTTAAAACCCGAAATTATAATACATCATACATTAAAACAAAGAAATTTACTCTTTGATAAAAAAAAATCATTTAAGAAGTTGAAATAGCAACAGTTTTATTGAACTCTTTTAATCTGAAATTAAAAGATTAATTAAAAATTTGGTTCTTTCTGATTCTAATAGTATTCAACAATTAGGAGTTAGGAACTAGGAATTATTTTTTGAGAGATTAAATAAAATTTTGATGCTTGTTGATTCTAATACTATTCAAAAATTAGAAGTGAGCAATTAGAAACTAGAAATTATCTGACGCAGTTTAAAAAAGAGCTTCAACCTCTAAACAAATACAGAGGAGCGTATTTAGAGATAACTCCTAATTTCTATCTACTAACTTCTATCTTCCTCTCAGAGTATATAACTGTAAAAAAAACACCTATTATAAATCAAACAATATTTATTCTAAAAATAATACAACTCAATAAATGAGTTCTAAACCATCAATAAGTATACAATGTCTTCATTTTCCGCTCCTTATAAATTCGAGTAAAAAAAATACTCATAAATATTTGTACTTATTGTTATGAAAATTCATTTTTGTCTCGCTACGGAAAAGCAGTTGCGGAAAAATAAAGATGTGACTGACGTGGCGAAGCCGTGTGTGAATCTTCATACTGACTTCCTCTAAAAATTCATAACTATTTGATTTTCATGAATCATTTTATTCTAAAAGTGATATCATACTCAAAAATATTATACAACAACTACATCAGGAACATTAGAAAGGGTTATTAAAAACAAATCCAAAAATTTAGTTTTAAGTTATTACTTATATCTACCTTTTTTAACTCCCTTACTTTCACCATGATCGAAGCCTTAATTACCTCCAAAACACGACTGAAGTTACTTCTTAAGTTCTTTTTAAATCCATCCAATACTTCTTATTTAAGAGGTTTAGCTACGGAGTTTTCAGAATCTACTAATTCTGTAAGAGTTGAATTAAATCGGTTGGAAGAAGCTGAGATGTTAGAATCTTTTTCAGAAGGGAATAAAAAATTATTTAAAGTCAATACTGCTCATCCTTTATTTGTGGATATTCAAGCCATTATAAAAAAGTATGTGGGTATTGATACTATAATAGAGAATATATTGAACCGCATTGGTAATCTGGAAGAAGTCTACTTAGTTGGAGATATTGCTGATGGTAAATCATCAGACAAGATAGAATTATTGATGTTAGGTGACTTGGATGAAACTTATCTCAAGAATTTAGTGGATAAAGCACAACAAGTAATCCATAAAGAAATTATATATACCGTGCAAAAAAAAAATCCACAAAATATAAATGGACCGCATTTAAAAATCTGGTCAGCCTAATAATAACACTTTGGATACTCCTCAAAAACAATGGATGGCATTGTATACTAAACCTCGCAACGAAAAAAAAGTAGCAGATCGTTTAGAAAAAGCAGGCTATGAAGTCTATTGTCCAACATATACTACACTCCGACAATGGAGTGATCGAAAAAAGAAAGTCACCATTCCCGCTATCCCTTCTTATTGTTTTATCAAAGTAGAAGAAAACAAACGATGGAATGTACTTCAAGACCCTGGTGCTGTTCGCTTTGTGTATTGGCAAGGGAAACCTGCCATCATTCAAGAAATTCACCTTCATGCTTTCAAAAGATTTATGGGTGAAGTAGAAGAAGAAGATCAAATCTTTAATGCTGAAATATCTGAAGGTGATAGAGTGCTTTTGAGAAAAGGTGGATTTATGGGTGTGGAAGCTGATGTTTTAAATATAAAATCCAATGGGAATTTGGAATTGCTTTTACCTGATTTAGGAGTAAAAGTGATTTGCCAAAAGAAAAATGTAGATAAAATATAATGAAAAAACTAGCAATTATTGGTCTAGGATATGTGGGCTTACCCTTAGCTGTTGAATTGGTAAAAATGGCTACAATGTTACTGGCTTTGATATCAACCAAAAAAGAATAGATGAATTAAATGCAGGTACTGATAGTACTCTTGAAGTGAGTTCAGAAGAATTAAAGTAAGCAACTGGCTTATCTTATACTTCAAAATTAGAAGACATCAAAGATGCTCATATATATATCGTTACTGTTCCTACCCCTATCGATCAGTACAAAACTCCTGACCTTACTCCTCTGAAAAAAGCGTCAGAGACTGTAGGAAAAGTATTGACTAAAGGTGATATCGTAATTTACGAATCAACAGTGTACCCTGGTTGTACAGAAGAAGAGTGTATTCCAGTATTATAAAAAAGTTGCTGGTATGAAGTTCAACAAAGACTTCTACGCTGGTTACTCTCCAGAAAGAATTAATCCAGGTGACCATGTGCACCGTGTTCACAATATCATGAAAGTAACTTCAGGGTCTACTCCTGAAATTGCTAACGATATAGACACTTTATATGCTACTATTGTTACCGTTGGAACGCACAAAGCTTCTTGTATTAAAGTAGCAGAGGCTGCAAAAGTGATTGAAAACTCTCAACGTGATTTGAACATTGCTTTTGTGAACGAATTATCAAAGATATTTGATAAAGTAGGAATTGATACTTTAGAAGTATTAGAAGCTGCGGGTACAAAATGGAATTTTCTTCCTTTCCGTCCCGGTTTGATGGGAGCCACTGTATTGGAGTTGATCCCTATTACCTTACCTATAAATCTGAAGCATTAGGCTATCACCCTGAAGTGATCTTAGCAGGTAGACGAATTAACGACAGTATGGGATCTCACGTAGCCAATCAAGTGATTAAATTGATGCTGAAAGAGGGACATGCTATTAAAACAGTAAAGTATTAGTACTCGGTATCACATTTAAAGAAGATTGTCCTGATATTAGAAATTCTAGAGTAATTGATGTTATTCAAGAATTTGGTGTCGATTTAGATATATATGATCCATATGCTTCTAAGAAAGAGGTCAAAGAAGAATATGGAATAGAGTTAGTTGACACTATTTCTTCTGATTATTGTGCCATTGTATTGACAGTTTCACATGCTGAATTCAAAAATTTAGATTGGGTTTCCCTTAAAACTCCATCAACAATTATTTATGATGTGAAAAGCATATTACCAAAAGAACTTATCTCTAATAAACTATAATGAAAAAAATTCTTATAACCGGAGGTGCTGGATTTATTGGTTCACACGTAGTAAGATTATTTGTGAATAATTACCCTGAGTACCATATCTATAATTTAGATTTACTAACCTATGCTGGCAACTTAGAGAATCTAAAAGACATCGAAGATAAAGAGAATTATACTTTTCTTAAAGGCGATATTACTGACGAAGCTTACATTAACAGTATTTTTGAGGAACATCAATTTGAAGGTGTTATTCATTTAGCAGCTGAATCTCATGTAGATCGTTCTATCACTGATCCTTTGGCATTTGCAAAAACTAATATTTTAGGAACAATGGTTCTCTTAAACGCTTTCAAAAATTTATGGAAAGACAATTGGGAAAACAAACGTTTCTATCATGTAAGTACAGACGAAGTATATGGTACTTTAGGGGAAGCGGGCTTATTTAAAGAGACCACTCCTTATGATCCTAACTCACCTTATTCTGCATCTAAGGCAAGTTCTGATCATTTTGTGAGAGCTTATGGTGAAACATATGGTATGTCTTATGTAATTACTAATTGTTCGAATAATTATGGACAAAATCAGTTTCCAGAGAAATTAATACCATTATTTATTAATAATATTTTAACCGACAAACCTCTTCCTGTATACGGTGATGGTAACTACACTAGGGATTGGCTGTATGTTGTAGACCATGCTAGAGCAATTGACTTGGTCTTTCATAAAGGGCTAAATTATGAAACGTATAATATTGGAGGTTTCAATGAATGGAAAAATATTGATCTAATTAAGGTACTTTGTGAGCAAATGGATCAAAAGTTAGGACGGAGTAATGGAACTGCTGAAAAGTTAATTACTTATGTTAAAGACCGACCAGGTCATGATTTGCGATATGCTATTGATGCTTCTAAAATCAATAAAGAATTGGGTTGGGAACCTTCTGTTACTTTCGAACAAGGCTTAAGTATTACAATTGACTGGTTTCTTAACAATAAGGAATGGTTAGAAAATGTAACCTCTGGTAATTATCAAAAATATTACGAACTTCAATATTCAAAATAAAATGAAAGGAATTGTATTAGCAGGCGGCTCTGGCACAAGGTTATACCCTATTACTAAGGGTATTTCAAAACAATTGATGCCTATATATGATAAGCCCATGATCTATTATCCTATTTCTGTATTAATGCTAGCAGGCATAAAGGATATTTTGATCATTTCAACTCCTCATGATTTACCCAATTTCAAGAAGTTATTAGGAAATGGGGAAGATATAGGTGTTCGTTTTTCTTATGTAGAACAACCTTCCCCCGACGGTCTTGCTCAAGCTTTCATTTTAGGAAAAGAATTTATTGGTGATGACGATGTATGCCTCGTATTGGGCGATAATATCTTTTATGGTCACGGTATGACTGAACTTCTTCATAAGGCTAAAAATAATCTGATAACTCAAAGAAAATCTACTGTTTTTGGTTATTACGTTAATGATCCTGAAAGGTATGGTGTGGCAGAGTTTAATGATAAAGGTGAAGTGGTTTCTATTGAAGAAAAGCCAAGTAAACCAAAATCAAATTATGCTGTGGTAGGCCTGTACTTTTACACCAATGATGTGATTAAAATTGCAGAAACCATTAAACCTTCAGAGCGTGGTGAACTAGAGATTACCAGTGTGAATGAGGAATACTTAAAAAAGCAACAATTAAAAGTTGAATTAATGGGTCGCGGTTATGCTTGGTTAGATACAGGTACCCACGATTCTCTCATTGAAGCAAGTAGTTTCATTCAAACTATTGAAAAAAGACAAGGTTTAAAAATCGCATGTTTAGAGGAAATTGCTTATGAACAAGGTTTTATAAATGCTGAACAAGTAATAGAATTAGCCAAACCACTAGCTAAAACAGGTTATGGGAAGTATTTAATTAAAAAGGTAAAACAAGATGCTCTTTAAGCTATAGGGTTAAATACAATATAAACTTCAGATGATTACTGTACTTAAACAACATTTTACTTCAAAAAATTTAGGCTTTCTATTTAAAACACTGATGTCTGTTGGGATGCTATTGTTTCTTTTTTTTAAAGTAGATTTTAGCGTATTCAAAAATCTTAATTGGAGTATTATTCCTATGCTATTACTAGGTTTAATAATAACATTAAGTGCACTAGCCCTAATGACCTGCAGATGGAAAGTACTGACAAATACTTTGAATATTAAAGCCGACTTTAAAAATCTATATGTCTACTATCTAAAAGGCTCCTTTTTCAACATCTTTTTGCCCGGTGCCATTGGGGGTGACATTATACGTACACGCGAACTCATTACCAAGTACCAAGCTAACACAAAAACAGCCACCATCATCACTGTAGTGGAACGCGTTGCCGGACTATATACACTAGGAATATTGGGAAGCTTAGGCATCATATTTATTGAACTGCCTACAGGCTTGAATTTTAAAACTGTGCTACCCGCCTATGTATGGTATACCCTACCCACCTTAGCATTTGCCTGCATACCTGTGGTAAAATGGATTATTAATAAAAAAGTGAACATAGGCTATAAAACTATTCTGCCTACCCTTATTTTATCGCTATTGGGACAAATGGGCGACATACTTATCGCCTTTTCCTTTGTGCTTTTCTTTGACTTGCCCATTGGCTTCGAACAGTTTTTAGTGATCATGCCTGTCGTATATATAGCTACAGTATTACCCATATCCTTAGGCGGTTTGGGTGTACGTGAAGGAACCGTTGTAGGTATCTTAGCCTTTTATGGTGTGGATACTTCCCTAGCCATTATGATCTCTTTTTTAATGTACTTCGTTAAAGTTTTACTAGCCTTTGTCGGCTGGTTATTCTATATCAGCACGAAATAATCCACTTTATAATTGAAATGAAACTATCAATAGTAATTCCCTGCTACAAAACTGCTCCTTTTTTAAAGGAAATCGCACGTAGAACTCAAGAAACTTTAACTGATGACTTTGAGATCATCTTTGTGAATGACCAAGGGCCTTTAAACGATTGGGAAATTATACAGGAGCTCTGCATGAAGCATTCTTTTATCAAAGGTATCAATTTCTCTCGAAATTTTGGGCAGCATAATGCTATATACGCTGGACTAAAAGAAGCACAGGGAGAATGGGTAGTGGTTATGGATGGTGATTTACAAGATCAACCAGAGGAAATCCCTGTACTGATGAAAAAAGCACGAGAAGGCTACGATATCGTATTTGCGAAGCGACAAAACCGACAAGATGGTTTCTTTAAGAAATTAAGTTCTAAGTATTTTTATAAAACCTTAGCTTATTTAACGGGAACGGAGCAGAACGCTGAAATTGCAAATTTTGGCCTCTACCATAAAAAGGTCATACAGGCAATAATGGAAATGAAAGATGCCGTGCGTTACTTTCCCACCATGGTGCGTTGGGTTGGTTTTAAACAAAGTAGTATATATGTCGAACATGCTTCGCGCAAAGAAGGCAGCTCAGGATATACTCTGGCAACTCTTATAAAATTGGCCAGTAACGTAATCTTAAGTTTCTCTGACAAACCCTTGCGCTTAACGGTTCGTTTAGGCTTGAGTATATCAGCTTTAAGTGTGATTGCTGTTATTTTTTACCTCATTCAAGCACTGTTGGGGAATATCAAAGTTATGGGTTATGCCAGTTTAATCATCTCTATTTGGTTACTGAGTGGAATAACTATTACTGTTTTGGGCATGGTGGGCTTGTATATTGGTAAAATATTTGACCAAGTAAAGGACCGACCAATTGTTATTGTAGATGAAAAAATAAATTGTAACTAATGATTGTTTTATATCTTAATACTTCTAAGGGATATAGAGTCCTAGAGTATTTAATTGAAAATAAACTTATCAAAATCATATTCGCTGTTATTACGTATGATGACAAAAATACGTTTGACAATTCTTATGATAGGATAACATACATATGTAGAAAAAATAACATATCAGTATTTGATAAATACCACAAACTTGTTATACCAACGACTTATTATAAATTAGCAATAGGCTGGCAGTTTATAATTAAAGACACATCCAACCTTTACGTAATACATGATTCCCTATTGCCAAAATATCGTGGTTTTGCCCCTACTGTTAATGCTCTTATCAATGGGGAACGTAAAATTGGTGCTAGTTTAATACAATCCACAGAAGAATACGATAAAGGTGCTATTTTTAAACAAGAAGAGATTCATATCAAATACCCAATCAAAATTCAAACAGTTCTTAAGTTACTTGAAGAAACTTATCAACGCTTAAGCCTTGATTTTATCAAAACAATTAAGACTGAAAAATTAATTCACCTTACACCTCAAGATGAAAACAATGCAAGCTATTCATTATGGAGAAACCATAATGATTATTTTATTGATTGGTCTTGGAATGCTGATAAAATAGAGCGCTTTGTTAATGCAGTATCTTTTCCATTTGAAGGAGCTAAATCAATTTTAAATAATATTACTTATACAATATCAGAAGTTAAAGTTTTAAATGATGTTAAAGTCGAAAACCGACAAATAGGTAAACAGATTTTTGTTCAAGAAGGTAAACCAGTAATTGTTTGCGGGAAGGGTCTCATTCGAATTGACAAAATGTTAGACGAAGATAATCAAGCGTATAATGTAAATACATTTAGAAATCAATTTAAGTAAACTGTATGAAAACGCCATTCAATAAACCCTACCTTACTGGTAAAGAAGCACATTACCTATACCAAGCAGTCTACTCTGGACATATCAGTGGCAATGGCGTATATACCAAAAAATGCCAAGCTTTCTTTGAAGAACGCTTTGGTTTTAAAAAGACGCTATTAACCACATCCTGTACCGATGCATTGGAAATGTGTGCGCTTTTGATTGATATACAACCGGGCGATGAAGTCATTGTGCCTTCCTATACTTTTGTGAGTACAGCTTTAGCTTTTGTGCGTCAAGGAGCTAAATTGATATTTGCAGATAGCCGTAAGGATCATCCAGGTATGGATGAAAGCTCCTTAGAAAGCCTAATCACACCCAAAACCAAGGCTATTGTACCTGTTCATTATGCAGGAGTAGCTTGCGACATGGAGATAGTTATGGAGGTAGCTAAAAAACACAATATTTTTGTGATTGAAGATGCTGCTCAGGCCATAGATAGTTATTATACAGTAACTAAACTCCATTCCTCTTTAGGGGACCAAGGGGCAAAATTAGCTTTGGGTAGCATTGGTCATTTGGCTACTTTTTCATTCCACGAAACCAAAAACATACAATGTGGTGAGGGTGGACTCTTGGCCATTAACAACGATCGCTTTGAAAAGCGTGCCGAGGTACTCTGGGAAAAAGGCACCAACCGTGCAGAGTTTTTCCGTGGTGAAGTCAATAAATACGGATGGGTGGATACGGGATCGAGCTTTTTGCCTAACGAGTTGACGGCTTCTTTTTTATATGCCCAATTAGAAGAAATGGACAGCATACAACAGCGTCGTAAAGAAATATGGAACGGCTATTACGAAGGATTAAAGGATTGGGCCAATGAAAATAAAGTTCACTTACCGCTTGTCCCTGATTATGCCACCAACAACGGTCATATGTTTTACTTAATCTGCCCTAATGCGGATTTCCGTACCATGTTGATAAAACACCTAAAAAACGAAAATATACATGCGGTATTTCACTATTTAAGCTTACACAAAAGTGAGTATATTGAAAAACTACAATACATGACACAGGACTGTCCTTTGAGTGACGAATATACGGATCAACTTTTACGTTTACCATTATATTATGAATTGAAAAGCCTCTCTAGCATAATCTCAATAATTACTAATTATAAACATCTATGATACAAAACAAAACCTTTTACAAATACATAACTACCCTATCAATTTGTATAATTTCACATTTAATTATTATGAGGTTTATTCCTTTTATACCATGGATTGATGAAATTATGACTCTGGAACCGGTGATCGCTTTTAAGCAACATAATAAATTTGTAGACCCTAGTTTCATTTATTTACATCAAATATTTTTAACTATATGGTTATCATTTTTTGATATATCATATTTTAGTGTAAGAAGTTTTAATTTGCTATTTGTTATTTGCACATATCTTGTAATTGATCGTATCTTTTTAAAAGATATACTCAAATCAAACATAAATGAGAGAATCATATTCATCTTATTGTATTTTATGTCATATACCATTTTTTTTCAAGGAAATAGTGGTCGGATAGACGCTGTAGGTGCATTTGTTGTAATTTCCTTTTCAGCACTTTTGATCCGTTCAATAAAAGAAGAAAAAAAATATCAATATTTCATCTCCTTTTTCGGAGGTTACGTTATCTATTGGTCAGGTATTTCTCAAGTACCTATAGTTTACTTAATATTATTTACATTATTTTTAATTTTTCCACAAAAAAAAATAAGAATATTTAAAATACTTACATATTTTTCACTTGGTTTAGTTGTTGGTTTTTCTTCTTTTTTATATTATTTAAATTTTAATGGTATAACACCAATAAGATATATTATCCGAATTTTTGGTTTTTCAGAAAGTGCAAAAGAATTATCCTATAATCTTTTACATACTTTTCCTAGTATCCTAGAATACTTAAGTCTAGATTTACAATTTATAGAAAAATGGAATTCCGCTTTAAATAATTCTATTATTCAACAAGAACCACTATACATTAGAATATATAATGCTTATTTAATTAATAAAGAATACCTAATTGTTATAATTATTTTGACATTTTCATACATTAGGAATAGAAACAAGAATAACACCTCTCTCACTCCTTTTATTATTTGCACAATAATTCCTCTTTTTATGGGTATTATTGGAAGATACCCATTTTATTATACTTGGATGGGCTATTTACCTTCAATAATATTATTATCCTTAATTCCAAAATCTAAATTAAACATTACTCTAATAGGCCTTTATATACTATTCACTATTCTATTTAATATACAGTTGTCTTATGAAAGACTTAATAAGTACGCAAGAATAGAAGAGTTTGTTGAAAAACAAAAATTTAATACAAACTCCTATATATATTGCTCATACCCTGTTTACTATTCTGTATACAATAAAACCAAAAATATTGAATATCCTGATCGCCTTTTTAATAAAAACCCTAAACACAAAAAAAGACTTAAGAAAATTGACTTCGCATTCTGTACAAGTTCAAAAACTTGTAACTCTTTAATTGATTATTTAAATACAACTGATATAGAATATCAAACTTATCAAATTGAATCCATGCAAAACCCTGACATCATTTACCTAAAGATAGATTACAACTACCAATAATAAGCATGTTTGAAAAAATATTAATAAACACATACGTTATAATAATAGTAATAACAAATTTGATCATAATTTAGTTTAAGTGTGTAACAACAGAATAATCTCAATATTTAAATTGTATCACAAAAAAAATATCACCCCTTGTCAATTAACTTAAAAAAGAAAACAACCACCGCATTTATTTGGGATTTCATTGGTCGCATCGGTAACCAAGGTGTGGGTTTTATTATATCTATATTCCTAGCACGCTTATTAGAACCCGAAGAATACGGACTCATGGCAATGATCAATGTTATTATTGGTATGTCTATGGTATTTGCCGATATGGGACTAGGTGGTAGTTTGATACAACGCAAACGTTTACTCCCTGTACACTATAACAGTGTGTTTTGGTTCAATACCAGTATTGCTGCACTATTGAGCATCAGTTTGTTTTTATCAGCTCCCTACGTGGCCCATTTCTATGAAAGACCTGAGCTGCTTAATATCACAAGGGTAATGTCGTTATCTTTTACTATTAACGGTCTAGCTACCATACAAAATACTTACCTTAAAAAGCAACTCATATTTAAGTATTTTGTGCAATTTCGGATGGTGGGTGCCATTATCAGTGGTATTTTAGGTATTTACTTAGCTTTTAAGGGTTATGGTGTTTGGGCTCTAGTAGCCCAAACACTAAGTGCCAATACAGTTTACCTACTATTGATATGGTCTGTAGCAAAATGGAAACCTGCTTTTAATTTTTCATTAAAAGCATTAAAACAACTCTGGGCATTTGGTTTTCGCATGTTCTTATCTGGTTTATTAGATATAGTCTACACCCGTTTAGATGTCATAATTATAGGTAAGGCTTACTTACCAGCACAATTAGGTTTCTTCCAAAGAGCAAAAGGATTAGATAATATGATTATAAGTTACTCCTCTGGGAGTTTGCTTGCAGTACTCTTTCCCATGCTCTCACAAATACAAAATAATAATGAAAAGTACATTCAGGTGGTCAAACAAATTCATAGTATTCTTTTATTCACAGTGTTTTTGATGATCGGTGCTATTTACCTAGTAGCGGAAGATTTAATAGTAATCATATTCACCGAAAAATGGCTCCCATCTGTGCCTTTATTTCGTATTATGGCTTTGGCTGGTTTTGGTTATCCTCTTAGTGCACTATTAGTAAACGTACTCAGTAGCAAAGGGAACTCTAAAGCCTTTTTACATTTAGAGATATTTAAAAAGCTAATATTTACCTGTGCTTTCCCTTTCTTATTTATCTATAACCTAGAAAGTTATTTATATGCATATTCTGGATGTATGGTATTAGCCCTTACACTTAATTATCTATTTGTAATAAAAGAGCTACAAGTCACATGGTCTTTTTTTACTGGCTCCATAGTAAAAACCATACTAATAAGTATACCATTAATTTATATACAATACAATTATATCTACATAGGTAATCACTGGCTTAATCTATTGGTTCAAGGTAGTTTATTTGTAGTAACCTATTCCATACTAAACCTAGCTTTCAAAGCAGAAGGCAGTGTACTGATGTGGCAAATGATCAAAGGAAAACTCAATTTAAAAAATTAATATAATGATACCCGTTACAAAACCATTCATGCCACCACAGGAGGCTTACAATAAGCACGTAACAGCTATTTGGAAACGACAGTGGCTCACTAATAATGGGCCTTGTGTTAATGAATTAGAATTGAGCTTAAAAGAAAAGCTAAATCTAGATCATTTGCTTTTTGTTACCAATGGCACCATAGCTTTACAATTGGCCATACAAGCTTTGGCATTAGAAGGGGAAATCATTACCACACCATTTTCTTACGTAGCGACAACTTCTTCTATTGTTTGGGAGCATTGTATACCAATATATGCTGATATTAATTCCAACACTTTAAATATAGATCCGGAAAGTATTGAAAAATGCATCACGGATAAAACTACAGCCATCATCGCAACCCACGTATATGGTATACCTTGCGATATAGAGGCCATTGAAGGAATTGCAAAAAAATACAAATTGAAAGTCATTTACGATGCTGCACACGCAATAGGTAGTTGTTATAAAGGTCAAAGTCTTTTATCCTACGGTGACATTGCCACAATGAGTACACATGCTACTAAACTGTTTCATACTATAGAAGGAGGTGCTATAGTAACCAGAGATCCTGATTTACTCAAACGCCTAGCTTTTATGCGCAATTTTGGGCATGATGGACCAGGAAAATTTAATGGTGTAGGTATCAATGGAAAAAACTCAGAGTTTCATGCTGCCATGGGACTATGTAACTTACCTTACTTGGATCAAATTATTGCTAAGCGTAAGAAGGATAGTCAACAGTATGATGATTGGTTGATTGATAAGGGATTAATTCGACCCGAATTACCTGAAGGTACGGAGTACAATTACAGCTACTATCCCATTTTATTTAAAAATGAAGAAGAGTGCCTCAAAATAAAAAGTGAATTAGAAAAAAACGAAATCAACCCTCGCCGTTACTTTTACCCTAGTCTCAATCATCTCCCCTATTTAAAAAAACAAGATACACCCGTATGTGACGACATTTCTAAACGTGTATTGTGTTTACCTTTATATTATGACATCACCAAAGGAGAAATAGATTTAATCTGTCGTTTAATTATTCGGTCACTAAAATACTAATACAAAGAGAATTAATAAAATATAATGGCATTTTTAACCAAAGAACAACTTAAGAAATTAGGATTTAAAAGATTCGGAGAGAATGTACTCATTTCTGATAAAGCTTCGATTTATAGCCCTGAAAAAATTAGTATAGGTAATCACGTACGTATTGATGATTTCTGCATTTTATCAGGTAGTATTACTTTAGGGAGTTACATTCATATTTCGGCATATACAGCATTATATGGAAAAATGGGAATAATAATGGAAGACTATTCAGGATTGTCCCCACGTTGTACGATATTTAGTGCCAATGATGATTTTTCGGGGGAGTTTATGATTAGCCCCATGGTACCAAAAGAATATACAAATGTAACAGGAGGAGTTATAACAATAAAACGTTATGTCCAAGTGGGTACTAATTCTATATTATTGCCCAACATTACCCTTGAGGAAGGTGCTGTCGTTGGAGCAATGAGTTTGGTGAAAAATGATATACCTCATTGGGAACTACATGGAGGTGTACCCACTAAATATATAAAAGATAGAAAAAAAGACATACATGAAATAAGCAAATTATTATAGAATGTGTAAAACAATAAAAGCACCATTAGTATCGATTTGTATGATCACCTACAATCACGAAGCTTATATTGCCGAAGCGATTGAAGGAGTATTGATGCAAAGAACGGATTTTCCTATTCAATTAATTATTGGAGAAGACGGTAGTACGGATAATACACGAAAAATATGTGAAAAATATCAAAAGAAACATCCTGAAATCATTGAACTACTACCATCTGAAGGAAACTTAGGTATGATGCCTAATTTTATAAAAACGCTTCAGGCTTGTACAGGCAAATACATTGCCTTATGCGAGGGTGATGACTATTGGATTAACCCTAATAAATTAAAAAAACAAGTTAACTTTTTAGAGGAGAATGAGGAATACAGTCTAGTTTTTAGTAACAGGGTTGTAAAAATAGAACGCAATCACTCTTTTACCCAACAAAGACATAAAAAACATATATTTACTATAAAAGATGTTATTTCAGGCTTTGTCCCCTCCACACAAACATGTTTATTAAGAAACTACAGCTCTATAAACCAAACATTAACAAAATATTTAAATCATCCATCTGGCGATCAATTAGTCGGTTTGGCGTGTGCTCAATTAGGTAAAATTTACTGTTTAGCTGATAGTACTTCTGTATATCGTATAACAGAAACTGGAGTATGGAGTAGTCGTCAAAACTCTATACAATTTTCTCTAAATATTTACAATAAGTTATTTAAAAATATATTAATTTCTGAAGGTTGTTACAATAAATACTACCATTTTGTTGGTTTAGGTCGAAAATTACTTAGTTTTTATGGATATAAAGTCATTATTCAGTCTCCACCATCAATATCATTTTTTAAAAAAAATATAAGTATCTTTTGCTATATTATACACCGCATACTTAAAATATAATACAAACAAATAACACCTATAAATATAATTCAATAAGAAAAATTACTAATCACCACATTTATTAGATAAATAAATAATGGAATAGTTACATGTAAACGAAGAATAAAGTAAGCTCCTACAAATAAGAAAATTTGATTTATAGAAATAACTGTAATTAAAAAATCGAAGTGAAAGCAAATTGAAGAGAATAACCTAGAAAATCATGTATTCAAAAGGTGGGTGCATCAAAATAGAAAATATGATCACAACTCCTTTCTAAATAACAAAAAGATTACACAAACACCTAATTAACATAGTATTACTCCATTATAGTGAAAACTTCAATCGGTGAAAATAGAATATATTATTGAAATAAATTGTTGGTATATTCTCAAAGTACTATAATTATTTAATCATTTCATTAAATGATCATAGTAAGAGAAATCTCTTTTGGAAAATGTGTAGAGTATTAAATTTAGCTCAACATATGGTAATTTGCATCAAGGGTATTATCAAAGCTTAAAAAATACTTAATAAGTAAAAGAAGTATCATGGTTCAAAAAAATGAAGAAGTTATAATATAACTTTGTTGTTGAATGATAAAGAATCCAATCATAATCAAGAAACTAAAATTGATAAATTCAAATTTAGTGTTTGATATAATAAAAAAACAGTTATTTAATTATTAAAAACAATTAAATAAAAATAGCCAAACAACATATTATCATAATAAACACTCAAACATATTGTTGTAAATCTAATTATAACATTAAAAATGTCAAAAATGCTAATATCCATCATCATACCCAACTACAATAAGGGATTATATATTGCCGAAACTCTTAATTGTTTACTACGACAAACATACCATAACTGGGAAGCTATTATTGTTGATGATGGCTCAACAGACAATTCTATTGAAATTATTAATACGTTTACTGCCCAAGATCAACGATTTAAACTGATAAAACGAAAGAAAGAACAAAAAGGCGGTTCATCATGCCGTAATATTGGTTTAGAACAGGCTAATGGCGAGTATAGTATTTTTTTAGATTCTGATGATTTATTAATTAATACATGTTTAAAAAATCGTGTAAGTACTATTAAACATCATCCACATAATGACTTTTGGATCTTCTCTGGGGGTACTTTTTATACCCGTGTTGGTGATAGTCCATCAAAATGGATACCACCACAGGGTAAACACCTTAATATGTTCTTATCACACACGCTCCCTTGGCATACTACTTCCCCGATTTGGAAAACTCATTTTCTGCTAAAGCTAAAGGGGTTTAATATAAATTACCCACGCTTACAAGATGTTGAATTACATACACGAGCTTTATTACAGCAAAATGTAAAATATAAGGTAGTTGTTGGTGACAAACCAGATTTTTATTACCGTATAGATGAAAATAGAAATATAAAGGAACCTTATGATTTTGCTGCTACTTTTATTAGCGCCGTTAAATTATATAACCATAATATGTTGGATTTTATTAAAACTAGACCTGATAATGTAAAACTAAACAAGTCTTTAAATGGTACTTATATTGCTGCCTATTTAAGTACTCAAGTTCAATATGATTTTGGGAAACTAAAAATGATGGAACGTAATGCTCTATTTGCCAAAATCATGGCATTTCATGAGCCTAAAGGTATATTTAAAATTTATATTAGTGGCTTGCAAATGGGATTACACAAAATAAAGGGCTATAACTGGGTATTTAAAAAAATATTAACGAGGTAATTATTTGATTTAAGGTCTCCTTATACACGAATAGATCTTCGACTTAACTAGGTCAAAAAAATGAAAATAGCACTACTCACAGATGGAATATTTCCTTCTACTATAGGCGGCATACAAAAACACAGCTACATGTTAGCTAAACATTGGGCTAAAGCAGGGATAATGGTACACATCTATCATCCCGAAATCATTGAGGTCTCTAAATTAGTAGATTATTACACAGGAGAAGAGTTGCAAAATATAAGCTTTCATCAAATTAAAAAACCCAAGGTAAAGATGTTTCTAGGGCATTACATTTATCAAAGTTATCTTTTCTCAAAAAAATTATATAATGTCATAAATTTAAAATCATACGATGCCATTTACAGTCAAGGATTTACTGGGTGGTATACAAGTAACACCTCCTTAAACTATAAGCTAATATGCAATCTACATGGCCTAGAAATGTATCAACATGCTGTAAATATTAAAAATAAATTGGAACACCTTTTATTACGAATTCCTGCGTCTATCATTATTAAAAAAGCTAAAAAACAAATTTCTTTAGGAGGAAAACTCACGGAAATATTATATACTCAAGGTGCCACAAAAGGTACAGTGGTTGAAATACCAAATGGTATAGACACAAGCTTTATAAGATCAACATTGAATGGTAACAACAATGCTTCTAATTTAATGATTAATAAAGAATCTATTAGATTCATATTTATAGGTAGATATGAACGAAGGAAAAGCATAGAAGAAATTAATCAAGCCATCTCAAAATTGACGAAACAAGGATTCAACATAATATGTGACTTTATCGGACCCATACCAGAAGAAAAACAAATAAAAAATAATGTAAATATTACCTACCACGGTAAAATAATCAATCAAAATCAAATAAAAGATAGACTATCAAAAAGCGACATTCTACTTTGCCCAAGCTATAGTGAAGGAATGCCAACTGTAATACTAGAAGCCATGGCACAAGGATGTGCTATAATAACTACAGATGTTGGTGCAAACTCTATAATGGTTGACAAAACTAATGGCTGGTTAATAAACCCCAAAAACATACAAAATGAGTTAACAAAGACTATTAATATTGCACTAAATACATCTCAAAAGCAAATTAATGAAATGGGTGAATCATCTGTAAATAAGATTAAGCAAAGCTTTACTTGGGAAAAGGTTATCCAAAAAACTATAAAAGAAATCAATATTCATCGAAATTAAGTCTATCATTTATTAGTTCATACTTAATTCACATAAACTATAGGTAGAAAACTTTTACAAGTTGATAAAAAAAACATTCCATTGAAAAACATTTTAATATCATGCAATCAATATAAAACTGTATGGAGTTCACTATTCCTTACAATAATTTCTGGTATTCTAGGAGGTTATATTGTTGCTAGTGCAGTTGCTTCTTATTTTATGATTACACAATCAAAAGACCATACTCCACAATTACTATTAATTCTTTTTTTGACTACTTTCTTTTTGGGTGACAATATCAGTGGTTCCTATGGTTTTGCAAATAACTTACGTTTTGTTATTATCGGGATTAATTTTATTTACTTATTACGATACCAAATTTTTAGTTCAAATAATGGAATATATCTATGGCCACTAACAATTTGGGCCTTAATTTCTACAAGTTTTGGAATTTTCAACGATTCAGGTGCACTTTTAAGAGCTATAGCTTACCTTTTTGTAGGATTATCTATTTTCAACCTTAACAAAATTCTTTTACAAAAAAATGCTTTAAGTTATTATCAAATAATTTATTTATTTCTTTTACTTTTTTTTAGTGTAAATGTACTTTCTCTCTTTGTCCCTATAGGTAAAGATGTGTGGTTGGCTGGTCGATTTAGAGGTCTGATGCACAATCCGAATGGCTTAGGTATACTCATCGTTTTAGCTTATCCATTTATCGATCTTATCCATGATAAAGCCCCTTCACTTTTCACAAAAAAAAATAATACTGTTTTCCGAATACTTTTAATATTTCTTGTAATCCTAACTGGTTCCCGTAATGCTATCTTTTCTATTGTTATATATGAATTAACGGTACGTTTTTTATCAAAAAAACCAATACTCCTTATAATTGTTTTTTTTGTAATCATTTTTTTATATTTCAATATTGAAAAACAAGATATATTCAACGTTATTAAATCTTTAGGTCTTTCAGAACAACTACGAATTAACAGCCTTATGGATGCTAGCGGACGAACTGATGTTTGGAAAGTCGCATGGAAAGAAGCTCAAAATAACTTATGGGTTGGTAATGGCATGATGTATGATTACCGCTTCATATATATATATAAAATGAAATACTTTGGGGAAAATGCTCCAAGAGCATGGAATGGAATATGGAATTCTTATTTAAGTTTAGTTTTAAATATAGGACTAATAGGTATGGCCTGCTATGCTTACTTTATAAAAAAAGTCTTTGAAAAAGCTCAAAATACTCAACTGGCAATTGCATTTCTTATCACTGCTTTGTTTTCTGGCATTACTGAATCATGGATGGCTGCTTCAATGAATGGTTTTACTCCATTATTTTTCCTGTATTGGGGAGTGCAAAGTGGTAATAAATTAGAATCTGATAAAGTCATGAAATGCTAATAAATATCTTTAGTAAAAAACGGTAATTATTTTATTTCAAGAATGAAGTATTCCTTTACAATGAAAAATTTATAAAAAACAATGAAAATTCTAATTTTATTTACAAGACTTACCGGATATTGGATGAATGGATTAAAAAAAGCAAGAGATTTTCATAACATTCAATTTGACGTGTATCGTACACCGCCGAGTCAAGATGCTCCTTTTGTCATCAAATCTGAAGAAAAAATTAATATTTTTAATGTTGATCAATTAAATTATGATCAGATAATAAATATTCATTACGATTTAATTTACACAGCAGGATGGAACAATAAGTCTTTTCTTAAGGTAAATAAATTCTTCAAGTCTAAACAAATACCAACAGTAATGGGTATGGATAATCAATGGTTTGGTTCCATTAAACAAAAAGTAGCCGAAATTGCTGCACCCTTCTATTTACAAAAATATTTTTCTAAAATATGGGTTTCAGGTTTATATCAATTCCCATATGCCCAAAGATTAGGCTTTTCAAATAATGAGATAGTCACTGGTTTATATTGTGCCGATGATTCAATTTTTAATCAACAGAAAACAATAATCAATAAACGATTCGTTTTTATAGGGAGATTAGTCAAAGAAAAAGGGTTAGATAATCTTATAGACTCATTCTTAAAAATCTCTAATAAGTGTCCTGATTGGACACTAGAAATTATTGGTAATGGGCCATTAAAAGATTTAATACCCACTAATCACCCCCAAATTAGACATATACCTTTTATTCACCCGAATGATTTACAACAATTTTTATCAGAGGGCGGTGTTTTCACTCTACCCAGTATATATGAACCTTGGGGTGTTGTGATACATGAAGCCGTACTCATGGGTATGCCTATAATAAGCACTTATGAAAGTGGTGCTACAACAACCTTTGTTGAAAACGGCTACAATGGTTTTCTATTTAATGCAAAAGATAAACATAAACTGACCAATTCTTTATTAAAAATGATTAAACTGTCAGTAAATGATCTATTACTTTTTTCTAAAAGAAGTCTTGAATTAAGTAAACGAATTGAAAGTAATATCTGGGCTAATAAGATTTATAATTTGGCAAATGAAAAGTAAAATATTCCTTTTTTACGATTATTTCACCCCTGCTTATAAAGCAGGAGGTCCAATACAATCATGTACAAATTTAGTAGAGCAATTAGAAAGTAAATTTCAATTTTATGTGTATACTACTTGCTATGATTTAGATGGTACATTATTAGATGTTAAAAAAAATCAGTGGGTTAATTTCAGTCAAAATACTAAAGTTTTTTATGCAGATAAAACTCATCAGAATTTTATAACAATAAAAAATCTAATTAAAGAATGTAAAGTAGATACATTGTATATTCAAGGAATGTTTTCTCTTATATGTACTGTTTACCCAGTACTGATTTCTCTGTTTTTAAAAAAACAGATTATCATTGCTCCAAGAGGAATGCTACAAGAAGGTGCATTAGCACTGAAAAGCACTAAGAAAAATATATATCTAAAACTTTTAAAGCCATTTTTATCAAAAAATAAAATTACTTGGCACGCTACTGATAAAACAGAAAAAGAGGATATTGAAAAATATATTGGTCAATATTGTAGAATAAAAACAATTTCAAATATTCCTCGAATCACAGCAGACATTCAACCAAAAAGAAAAGAAGCTAATAAATTAAATATTACCACTATTAGTCTTATCGCACGCAAAAAAAATCATTTATTCGTAATCAAATCTTTAGGTAAAGTCCCTAATGACATCAAAATTAATTATGATATTTATGGACCAATTAAAGAACAGGATTATTACAATGAATTAAAGAAAGAAATATCAAAATTAACACCTAACATAGAAGTTAATTTTAAAGGTAGCTTAACACCAAATCAAGTCGATCAGACATTACAAAAATATGACTTATTTACATTACCAACCTTAGGTGAAAATTTTGGTCATGCCATATTTGAAGCCCTTGGAAGCGGTATACCTATTTGTATCAGTGAAAATACACCTTGGCAAAACCTAGGTGAAGCTGGATTTACAATTCCGCTTCAAATATTAACATGGCAAGAAATATTTATTACACTTGCAAATGAAAGTGACGAAGAATGGTGTGTTCGAAAGAAATCAGCAAGAAAACTAGCATGTAGCTTTATAGAACAAGCAAATTATCAAGAAAAATACACAGAACTTTTTAGATAAATGCTATGTTACAAAAAGTAGAACTAAAACACTTCCAAAATCCAAACTTCAACAGAGGAAAAAATAAATTCATTGAAGCCCTTTGGTACTTTTGTAATTTATTATTCTTAAAAAATCCATACAATCCTATTTCATCCTCTAAGATATTTTTCTTACGCTTATTTGGAGCAAAAATTGGATTAAGAGTACTTATTAAACCATCTGTTAATATTAAGTTCCCTTGGAAATTAACTATAGGTAATGATGTTTGGATTGGAGAAAATGTTTGGATAGATAATTTAGATCAAGTTATAATAGAAGACAATGTTTGTATCTCACAAGGTGCCCTTCTATTGTGTGGTAATCATGACTATACAAAAACTACTTTTGATCTTATTACAGGTCCCATTACTCTAAGTGAAGGAAGTTGGGTGGGTGCAAAAAGCGTAGTCTGTCCTAATATTACTTTAGAAAGCCATAGTATTTTGGCGGTACAATCTGTTGCTACTAAAAACTTAGAAAAATATTCTATTTATCAGGGTAATCCTGCTATCAAAGTTAGAGAAAGAAAAATAATCGAATAATATGAAACGAGTACTTATCACAGGAGCAGCAGGCTTCTTAGGCTCACATTTATGTGAAAAATTCCTTTCAGAAGGATACTACGTTATCGGAATGGATAACTTCTTAACAGGAAGTGAAGATAACATCTCACACCTTTTTGGAAATAAGAACTTTGAATTCGTTCATCATGATGTAACTAAATATGTACACGTATCTGGTGAACTAGATTATATTCTACATTTTGCATCTCCAGCTTCACCAATTGATTACTTGGAAATGCCAATTCAGACATTGAAAGTAGGTTCCTTAGCACCTTATAATTTATTAGGTTTAGCAAGAGTTAAAGGATCAAGATTTATTATTGCCTCTACCTCTGAGGTTTATGGAGACCCAAGTGTACATCCTCAACCAGAATCTTATTGGGGTAATGTAAACCCAATTGGACCAAGAGGTGTATATGATGAAGCAAAACGCTTTCAAGAAGCCATTACAATGGGATACCATACATTCCATGGTGTAAATACCGGTATGGTCAGAATTTTCAACACTTATGGACCCCGAATGCGACTGAATGATGGTAGAGCATTACCTGCGTTTATGTCACAAGCATTAAGAGGTGAAGATATCACAGTTTTTGGAGATGGTTCTCAAACAAGATCATTTTGTTATGTAGATGACTTAGTAGATGGAATTTTTAAACTTACGATGTCTGATGAACACCAACCTGTCAATATCGGTAATCCACAAGAAATTACGATTAAAGAGTTTGCAGAAGAAATTGTCACATTAACTAATTCAGGAAGTAAGGTTATCTATCAGGACCTTCCAAAAGATGATCCTAAACAACGTCGCCCAGATATCACTAGAGCAAAAGAAATTTTGAATTGGACTCCAAAAGTTGATCGTTCGGAAGGATTAAAAAGAACTTTAGAATATTTCGAGACAAAGGTAGATACACCAACCACAGTATAAATTACATCAATAGCCGACGTCTTTAATCGAGGGCTATTGACATATAGGCTAAACTTACAAAATATGAAAATTTCCATCATTACTGCATCCTTCAACAACAAAAAAACACTTCAACAAACTATTCATTCCGTTCTATCCCAAGATTACGATAACATAGAATATATAATTATTGATGGTGGTTCAACTGATGGCACAGTAGAAATGATTTCGTCTTACGGAAATAAAATCACAACATTTATTTCTGAACCCGATGAAGGAATTTACGATGCACTAAATAAAGGAGTACGTTTAGCAACAGGGGATGTTGTCGGGTTTATGCATTCTGATGACTTTTTTGCATCAACTACTATAGTTTCAGAAATTGCACAAACTTTTAAAAATACTCATGTAGATGCTGTATATGGTGATTTACATTATGTTGCTGAACAAGATCCTACAAAAACTATTCGTAATTGGGTAAGTAGTGATTTTATTAATCATAAATTAAAAAGAGGCTGGATGCCACCACACCCTACTCTATATATAAAAAATGAATGTTATAAAAAGTATGGGTTATACAATACCCAACTTCGAATAGCCGCAGATTATGACCTTATTCTACGCTACTTTGGTACACATCAAATTACTTCAGCATATTTACCAAAAACAATTGTAAAAATGCGTTTAGGTGGAGCAAGTAACAATAGTATTAAAGCCATAAAAAACAAGATGAAAGAAGATTATTGGGCATTAAAGCATAATAAAATAGGTGGAATATTTACCTTAGCAATAAAGAATCTATCAAAGATTACTCAATTTATAAAAAAATAACTTTTAGACGATAAATGAAAAAGGCACTCATTACAGGTATTACAGGACAAGACGGCGCCTACCTAACTGAATTATTATTAGAAAAAGGATATGAGGTACACGGTATTAAAAGGCGTTCTTCATTATTCAATACGGATAGAATCGATCATTTATACCAAGATCCTCATGAGGAAAATGTAAAGTTAAAATTACATTATGGTGATCTCACTGATTCTATGAACCTTACAAGAATTATTCAAGAGGTACAACCCGATGAGATTTACAACCTTGGAGCAATGTCTCATGTTAGAGTAAGTTTCGATACTCCTGAATATGTAGGTAATGTAGATGGTTTAGGTACGTTAAGAATTTTAGAAGCAGTGAGACTTTTAGGTTTAACAGAAAAGACAAGAATCTATCAAGCTTCTACTTCGGAATTATATGGTTTAGTTCAAGAAGTTCCTCAAAAGGAAACCACTCCGTTCTACCCCCGTTCTCCTTATGCTGTAGCAAAACTTTATGGTTACTGGATGACTGTCAACTACCGTGAAGCGTATAATATGTATGCTTGCAATGGTATTTTATTTAATCATGAGTCCCCTATTCGAGGAGAAACTTTTGTAACTCGTAAGATTACAAGAGCCGTTTCAAAAATTGCATTAGGACTTCAAGAAACATTATACCTTGGAAACCTTAACTCAAAACGTGACTGGGGTCATGCAAAAGATTATGTAAAAGCCATGTGGCTCATCCTTCAACAAGATAAAGCGGAAGATTTTGTAATTGCTACCGGAGTGACAACTACTATTCGTGATTTTGTGAAAATGTCATTCGCAGAAGTAGGTATCGAACTAGAATTTGAGGGAGAAGGTGTAGATGAAGTAGCTAAAGTTAAAGCATGTTCAAACCCTCAATACCAAATTGAAATTGGACAAATAGTACTAAAAGTAGACCCTCAATATTTCCGTCCAACTGAAGTAGATTTATTGATAGGAGATCCTACAAAATCTAAGGAAAAGTTAGGTTGGGAATTGGAATATGATTTAGATGGTTTGGTTAAAGATATGATGCAATCAGATCTTAAGTTATTTAAGAAAGAGAAATACCTATTGGAAGGTGGTCACGATATCTTAAATCAGTACGAATAGATTTTATAACATCACAAAATCATCAAAAGCCCATGAATTAATTCATGGGCTTTTGATGATTTAATGCGTTTTGCAATAATTGAAGATAATGATAAAAACATCAAAAATATATGTAGCTGGACACCGTGGTATGGTAGGTTCAGCCATCGTTAGAAAATTAGAGAAAGAAGGGTTTTCTAATATCATCACTAGAACTTCAAAGGAATTAGACTTAACTAATCAGGTTGCAGTTACTCAGTTTTTTGATGATGAAAAACCTGAATATGTATTTTTAGCAGCTGCCAAAGTGGGTGGTATTTTGGCAAATAACATTTATAGAGGTCAGTTTTTGTATGAAAACTTGATGATACAGAACAATGTAATTCATCAAAGTTATGTACATGGAGTGAAAAAACTCATGTTCTTGGGATCTTCTTGTATTTATCCTAAAATGGCACCTCAACCATTAAAAGAGGAGTATTTATTAACGGATACTTTAGAACCGACTAACGAACCTTACGCTATTGCTAAGATTTCTGGTATTAAGATGTGCGAGGCCTACAGAGATCAATACGATTGTAATTTTATTTCGGCAATGCCTACTAACTTGTATGGTTATAACGATAATTACCATCCTAAAAACTCTCATGTATTACCTGCCTTATTACGTAAATTCCATGAAGCCAAAGTGAATAACTCTCCTACTGTGGAGGTTTGGGGTTCTGGCTCACCACTTAGAGAATTTATGTTTGTTGACGATTTAGCAGAAGCTTGTTTCTACTTGATGCAAAATTATGATGAGAAACAATTTGTGAATGTTGGCACAGGTGTTGACTTAAGCATCAAAGAATTAGCTGAGAACATAAAAGATGTTGTGGGTTTTGAAGGTGAGTTAGTATGGGATAGTACTAAACCAGATGGTACGCCTAGAAAATTAATGGATGTTTCTAAACTTCATAATGCTGGATGGCACCATAAAGTAGATTTAAAGAAAGGGATAGAAATGACTTATGAAGATTTTAAACTTCATCATGAACAGTTAACAGAAAGGTAAATCTTTGTTTTTATTAGTTATTATTAATTTATACTACATTGAAAATCAATATTAACAGTAATATTATCTGACTCTCAAAAAAAAGGTTACTTTTGTAAATAAATTCTTAATTTCTGTTTTATTCTTTATTAATACCGCGTCTAACGCAAACTAATTTATGCTGAGAATTGCATTAACTTTTCTTACTTCTTTAAGTATAGCCCTTATTGCGGTACCTGAGGTACGTAAAGTCATTATCAAAAATAATGTATTTGACCTTCCAGGAGGAAGAAAAGTACACACTGATATGATCCCAAGTATGGGTGGGGTTGGTATATTCCTTGCTTTTATTTTATCGTCTTTATTATGGCTTCCTAAATCTGGAATGTACGATTTAAACTATCTCTTTTTTGGTTTAATACTAGTATTTTTTATGGGAGTTAGGGATGATATGCTAGCCATGAGCCCTAGAAATAAATTGTTCATTCAATTGATGGCCTCCTCTGTTATTGTCATTTTTGGAGATATACATATCAATTCACTTTACTCTATTTTCCCTGGGCTTCATTTTCCAATTTGGTTCAGTTATGCTGTAAGTATATTTGTAATAATTGCGTTAACCAATTCCTTTAATCTTATTGATGGAATCAATGGCCTTTCAGGTGGTATAGCTTCGGTAATTACTTTTGCACTCGCAGTATGGTTCTATTTAATTGATGAAAAACTGTATACAATACTCATGGTCAGTATGTTTGGAGGTTGTTTAGGTTTTTTATACTACAATTGGGGTAGAGCGAGTATATTTATGGGAGACACAGGTGCTTTAGTTTTAGGATTCTTTCTATCTACTTCACTTATACTTTTTGTAAATGTAGACTATGCTTTACCAGAAAACCACCTGTATAAAATAAATGATCCAATAAGTATGGCTATCGCCTTATTTATTTATCCATTTATAGATACTTTAAGAATTTTCACTATTAGAATACTTAATGGCCGATCTCCATTTAGTCCTGATAAAAAACATATTCACCATATTCTAATACGAACAGGAATTACACATGCTGCTGCAAGTATGATTATTATTGCGTTTAATATCTTCTTTATTGCATCATCATTTATCATGAATTTATATATCAATGATTTAATGTTATTTATTTGTATCATTACTTCATTGTACTTTGTTCCTCTGATATTAAAATTAAGAGTGAATTATTTTAGAGATCATAAAGAAGGAAAATTATTAAAGCTTAAAGCTAAAAAACAAAGAATGACCAAGAGTGAATTTATTGTAGAAAGAAAAGCATAAGAAAAGACAATAAATGACGCAGTGTCCAATAAGTTTACATAAAGTGATCAATTTCTAACTAGAGAAGACTTCATACAACAAGAACTTCCAGAGAGCATTAGAGATCTACATAAAGAAAGGTTACCTGATTTTAAAATGAGGTAACTTTTTTTGTTTCACACCTTTAGATGGTCAAAAAATCTATCACAAAAAAAGCAACCCAAGGGTTGCTTTTTTATTTATGAGAAATATATAGCGTTTGATAATTACACTTTACAATGTCTGTTTATCAATAGATAACATAGTGTAGTAATCTAATGAATAAGACGCGACATGGAAGTAAGGGCCCTTTCGAGCAGCTTGTAATGCTTGCTTACACTTCAAAGGGTCTTCCATACCGTAAATATGTCCCATTAATAGGGAGATCTTTACATAATCTTGAGGAGTTATATTGGGATCACTTTGCATTTCTAATCCTGTATTAATGGCCTCTTCTCTTTTGTTTAATTTGAATAAAGCTACTGTTTTATAATACAATAAGCTTCTTGTACGATTAAAATTAGCTAGGCCTTTGTTGGCATATTCTAAGGCTTTTTCGTACTTCTTTGAACAAAGTAAGATATCAATAAACTCATTATAAGCATATAAATAGGTCTTGTCCTTACCTTGATAATCTTTTAACCCTAATTCAAAGTAATGAATACCTTTATGGTGATTTTCTTCTTTTACAATAATATCTGCCAATAAGATGTTTGCCTTTATGTAGCGTGAATCTATTTTCATTGCTTTATGAAGCAAGTCTTTAGATCTTTCGAACTCATAGATATCTTCATAAGCCTTAGCTACAGAGAAGTAATAATCTGGCTTTAATTTAGCTACTTTCGACTGGAAAGGACCCATATTCGCCTCTTCTAAGAGTGGCATTGCTCTTTCGTAATCTTCTAATAAATAGAAAGCCAAGCCTTTTTCGTACTTATACTTTGCCAATTGTTGTGGTTTGGCATAAGAAGGAAACATCTCAATGATTTTATCAATAGTTAAAATCGCTTCTTGATGTCTTCCTAATTTATTAGCAATCTTGGCATCTAAGAATAGAATATCGATATCATTTGGAGAAAGGTCGATACCTACTTTAGTATACACCTCAGCATCTTCAAACATATCTTTATCATAAAAGAACTTTGTAGTTTCTAAACACAATTTGATCTTTTTTATCGGATCTTTTTCGTGCTTTAACCACATCAATTTAATGTTTTTGTAGTTCTCAAAATCCTTTTGTGCCTCATAAATATTTGAAATACCTAAGTAAGCTGGAATGTAGTTGTTATCGAGTTCCAAAGCTCTATTCCAATCAGCTACTGCATTGGTACTGTCTTTGATTAATAGATAACATACTCCTTTCCAATAACGTACTTTGGCTAAAGAATCTGCTATAGAAATTGCTTGAGAATATTCTAAAATTGCACGATCATAGTCTTTTGCTGCTCTAAATTTTTCAGCATTCTTAAAAAATAAGTCGACCGCACTTCTTTCTTGTGCCATAGTAAAGCCGCACAAAAAAGTGAAGAGTAATAGAAGAAGTTTACGCATAGGTAAGTAGATCTAATGTTTGTCCTGTTTGCTCATGAATCATTTATAGATTCAGCACCCAACACAAATGTAATAGTTATTATCGTTTATTTAAATTTGTTTACACCCATTTACTCCTATTCGTTACATTTGGATACGTAAATCTTAGAAAAATACAATTCTTTCTTCTTTTCTATATCTTTTGTGTAATATTTTTCTTCTCTTATAAAAGTTATCGTCAATTTGTTCCCCTCTTTTGATAGAGCATTCAACAGTTTCTTATCCCCTTTTGTACCATTTATTGCAACTACCTTATCTCCTTCAATCAATCCATTACTAATCTCCTCACAGTCAGTAACTATACCTTTCCCGTCAAGCTTTATCCCAAATCTATATTGTAAGACATCTGATGTTGTACTTGTTACTTCTGTAGAAAAACCTATTTCAGCCAATGCTTCCATTACCTTTTCTTCCAGAGGTGCTGTACCAAATATGACCTCATTAAAATAATCCTCTAAAGATGCCTCATAAACTTCTTCTGCAATTTTTTGATAATCGGCTGAAGTATAACCTATGCTAGTTTTTCCAAATCTCAACCACATTAATCGCATGATATCGTCCAAAGACTTCTCTCCGCTGAATTTCTTTTTGATTTTAGCATCTAAAATTAAAGCCGAAAGTGCTCCTTTTACATAAATTGAGGTCTTCCTTTGGGGTACTCCTTTTTCATAGCCATCCACCCATAATTCTAGAGAAGAATCAGCCACAGAAAGGTGATGCCTTCCTAAGTTTTCAAAATGTCTCGTTAATAAGGTATTTAGTTCTTTAATATATTGCTTGTTATCAAAAGCTTTTGATCGATATAAAATTTCATCTCCATAATACGTGGTTACCCCTTCAGCTACGTAACCAGTATCAAAATAGGCTTCCTGAAAAAGAGGGTAAGGTTGTAACTCTTTCGGTCGTATTTGTTTGACATTCCAAACGTGAAATAATTCATGACAACTCACTCCCAACAGATTATTATACATTTCAACTGTATTAAATTCTGCTGCAGGCCCTAAAGTAATCACCGTATTTTTATGATGCTCTACTCCATGATAATGTTTGAAATCTGGAACCAAAATCAAGTAATGAAATTCTTGATGGGGAAATTCTCCAAATATATCCAACTGTACTCTTGTGAATTTCTGAAAATCGGTCAATATCTTATCCCATTCGGGGGATACGTTTCCATGGATCCATATCGTAAAATCAATAGTATCCATTTCAAAAGTACGGTGATGCATATTCCTCCCTAACATCAAAGGAGATTCAGTCCAATCTTCGAAATGAGCAAAATGATATTCTCCCCCACTCAACTTTGCATTGGTAGCCACTTCAAAATCCTTTGGGTGATCTAACTTTAGCGTAATGGCTTCTTGTTCTAACCCCTCAGGTAAAATACTACATCCAATTCCATTAATGAGCCAAAAATCATTACTTACCCATGTCCCTCCAGCATCTTTATGTTGGGCATAATAATCAAAAGACACTTCTATTTGATGGCCTTTCTTTGCGCCTATTACTTTCCATGTGTTTCTTCCAACGGTAGTCAATTTTAAAACTTCTTCCATTTGGGAAGCCGATATCCCTCTAATATTTTTCGCGAAATTTTGAACCTGATACCTTCCTGGTCTCCATAAGGGTAACCTCAATAAAGTATCTTCTGTTTGAGCAGTAAAAGTGATTTTAAAATGAAGGTAATGAGGATGAAGAGACGGGGAGATATGGTAATGCATTTTTAAGTTTAAGTTAGATGGGGAATTCAAATATTTATTTACTAAACATCCATCCAAAACTTTCGTCTTAGATGGATGATCTTAGATGCATAGTCATTTATAAATAGTGTTTTTAGCTACTTATAATGATAACTACAACGCATAATTATTTTACTTCAACAATACTGCTGCTTCTTTAGCAAAGTAAGTTAAGATAGCGGATGCTCCTGCACGTTTAAATGACAGTAACATTTCCATCATCGCTTTATCGTTATCTAACCAACCGTTCTGAGCTGCTGCTTTTAACATCGCATACTCTCCAGATACATTATAGGCTGTAATTGGAATATCGAAGTTTTCTGATAATGTTTTGATCACATCAAGGTAAGGCATACCTGGCTTGACCATTAAGAAGTCTGCTCCTTCCACAAAATCTAATTCAGCTTCTATCAATGCTTCTTTAACATTCGCTGGATCCATTTGATAGGTCTTTTTATCACCAAACTTAGGTGCTGAATCTAAAGCATCTCTAAATGGACCATAAAAAGCGGAAGCATATTTTGCAGAATAAGACATGATAGATACGTTGGTATATCCAGCATCATCTAAAACTTCTCTTATGTAACCAATTCTACCATCCATCATATCTGAAGGACCAATAATATCAGCTCCTGCTTCAGCTTGAGCCAAAGCCATTTTACCCAGAACCTCTAAAGTTTCATCATTGATGATTTGTCCATCTCTAACGATGCCATCATGTCCATCAGAACTGTAAGGATCCATGGCAACATCAGTCATCAACACTGCTTCAGGGTATTTTTCTTTTATCGTTCTTAAAGCTACTTGATATAAACCCTCGGGATTATGACCTTCAGTAGCCATGCTATCTTTTTTGTCTTCTCCAAGGCTTGGGAATAAACAGAAAGTGGTAATTCCTAAGTCTAAACACTCTCCTATCTCCACCACCAACAAATCCAAAGTATATCTGTATATGCCAGGCATCGATACTACTTCTTCTTTTTTGTTCTCTCCCTCAATCATAAAAAGAGGGAAAATAAAATCGTTCACTGTAATTTGATTTTCCTGCACCATTGCACGAATTCCAGCCGATTTTCTATTTCTACGAGGTCTTCTTGTCAACATAAATTTATAGTTTGTTCGAATTTATTGTTTAAGAAATTAAAATTCAAGTGATAAACGTTGCAAAGACACAAATTCTCCTATCAATTGTTAATTAAACTATTAAACAACCCCCGCAAAACGTTTAATAAACTGTGACAATCAAACACTTAACCTATTTAAAACGAATAAATAGGAGAATAAACAAACTTAAAAAGAATAGCATGAAAAATTTCATTATGATAGCTGTACCAGTAGCTTTATTAGTATTGGATTACATGATTTTCAATTCAGTGATTCATGCAGATAATGCTTCCAGCCAAATCCTAGCATCAATTGCTTTGGTTATTATGGTTATTGCCACAATAAGTTCATATCCACTTATTAAGCATAGTCACTAAAATTTAATATTTAGAGGGAGTCTTACTAGATGTTCATTAAAGTTATCGCAGGATGACAATTATAACATGATTAGTATGACTCCCTCGTTTTTATATTGTTACCGCATACACCAAAGACTTCCATAAGTTCCCTATTTTCTCCATATCACATATCAGTTCTTCTCTTTTATAATGATGAAGTTGAAACGCTCCATCGGTGGTCTTTTCTAGACTTTCCAGTTGATCCAAGCACACAAAACACCTCGAAAAAACCATTAAGGAGTACTGCATAAAAAACTTTCTTTTTGATACATTTTTATAAGGCAACCCTTCTAATTTAGATTTAAATTCTTGAATTAATTGATTGTAATAGAGCCTCACTTCTCTAATAGATCGAGTACTTGTTAATAGGGTTTGAACAGCGGCTTCTCTGTCTTTGTACACATCAAAAATATCATTACTAAATTGAGTAATTCCTCCCAATAAGTACAAAGCTTCTTTCTCTTTATCAGTTATTTGATGATGAAATGCAGAACGGAAATAAAGAAAAGAACTTCCTCCTTTAAATAAAGTCAAGTTTTTTAATTGTTGCGTAGTTAAGTTCCCTTTCTCCTGTAAAAGGCTATCCGCTTGTGCTTGATTTACTTCATGCATTAACTTGACTAAACTATTTGTATCGGGGTGATATTTGAAACTTTCTTTCAATAAAATCAAACCCAATTGTTCTGCATCATTCTGAGCATTGTAGGTATCAGGATTCATATAAAATGACTGCATGCGTTCTTTGGTCATCCCATATTCATCAAAATAATCATCTATAAGGCCTGTGATTGACGCTTGGAAAGTACTAGTATGCCTTTCTTTGGAAGTCATTCCCTTTCCTCTTAATACACAAAGTGATTCTCCTAAAATTCCGGTCACAGCTAACCCGTAATATTTTCTGATTTTATCAAAATCTTTTTTAGACAATGATCCATCATTCCTCTTTTCGAAGGGAGAAAGATAAGGCTGTAAACTTCTTTTGATATACCAATATTGATACATTAGTTGTACAACAGAGCGTACCAAAATTAATGGTAAATGGAGAATGTTTTTTAGTCGATTACTCTTTTTCTGGCGGTTGTTCTGTGGCATCGTCATTAATTCCAGGCTCTTCTTTTTCTTCCTTTTCTACAGGTTTAATCTCTTCTTTTTTAGGCTTTACTACTTCTTGCATCTTTTCAAAAGGAGGTGTAGTGATCACATTATCTTCCCTATTGGCTCTATAATGAGGCGACATGATTTCCACTCCTTCCCTACTGAAGACATCTTGTATATTCTGATGCAATCGAGAGTAAATCCTTCCTAATTTCTCAGGTTGCTTAGTATACGCATTTAATTGATAACTCACATAATAATCGTCTAAAGAAGTTTGTAATACGAAAGGTATTTCACCTGCTATAAGTCCATCAGTCATTTCAGCAGACTCTTTTAGCATTTCATGTACTTGACGCCAAGGAACATCATAACCGATTGTCACAGTAGTATGAATTATTAATTTATATCGATTAATAGGTTGAGAGTAATTAATAGTTTGGGAATCAGAAATCTTACTATTAGGTAATGTGATAATTTCATTTTTAGGTGATCGCAATCGCGTCACAAACATAGATCTTTCTACTACTTCGCCCATAACATCACCTACTTTTATCCAATCACCAATCTTAAACCTCCTCATATAAGTGATAACGATACCAGAAATAGCGTTGGTGATCACAGATGTTGAACCAATAGATAGTAATACCCCTACAAATACAGAAATTCCTTTAAACTCATTCGATTCTGCTCCAGGTAATAATGGGAAAATCATAATCACCATAAAAGTATAAAGTACAAATCGAATTATTTTCATTGTCGGCTGTACCCAATCTGGATAAAAACCGGGCACCTTAAGGCGTTCCTTTTTTATCGCTTCGGCAAATATTTTTATCAGTTCTATAAAATAATGGAAGAAACCGATGATAATAAAGATCTTTAATAAATTAGGTAGAAAGGCTAAAGCTGACTTAAAGATATCTTTGATAGGATCAATTACATAGCCCAATAGGCGATCTGAAATATCTTGTAAAGGAGGTGAGAATTGACCTACAATTGGGAGGTACAAATAAATTAAAGATAAGATGAAAGCGAAACGTAAGAATAGTAAGATATATCTTAAGAACCTCAATTGATTTTCTTCTGTAAGTACTCTTACATTCTTCACCCATATATTTTTAAACCAATTTTTCTCTACTACTTTCTTTAAAGCAAAATGATAGATTTTATTGATTATCTTAATTAATAAGATTAATATAACTAACCCAATAAAAGCATAAAAACCAGCTTTTTTCCCCTGCCCATAAATTTTATCGTGTAACGCCTTATTGATTTTATCCTTTCGATCTATCGCCAGATCTTCCCTTGACATCCCCACTCTTAAGGCATCTAATGTATCTATAGAGTGTATTATTTTATCATTATATACCAATTGATAATGATCTTCGAATTCAGAGAGTTCTACAGAATCAAAAGAAAATAAGGAATGTTCTGTTATGTTTCGAATAGAATCAGATATGGCATGTGCTCTTTTAAAAGCTGACATGTGCCCCTTACTATGGACATAAAAAATTGTATCAGCAAAAGGGGCTACAGGAATCCCCTTTTTTACAAATCGTTGTTTTTGAGGTTGATCCCCTTTCACCAAAGAATCTAACCGACTAATTTGATCTCGTAAATAAGTTCTATAAATAGAATCAGCAATAATTAGACTTTGAATTTCTTTATATACTTCTGCTTCTTTCTTACTATTATTTTGAGCAAAAGCACAAAGAAAACTGGTTGTTAAAAGTAAAGTAAATAGTGTTCTCATTCTACGATTGGGTACTAAACAGGAATTCTTCTTCGGGTTGTTATATCAATAGACATCTATCAATTTACAGAATTTTTATGGCAAAAAATAGACTCCAATACAATTATCTACAAAGGGGTAAAATTTGAAGAAGATAACATCCTCTTAAATTTGAGGTCCACTACATCCAATAAACAAAATCTTTCAAACAAGAAAAAGGCTATCTCACTTTCGTGAAATAGCCTTTTTAAATACGAATAATTTATATAGATCAACTATACTAGATAGTGATTAATAATCGTTACCATATCCGCCTCTGTTATAACCACCACCTTGGTTATAACCACCGCCACGGTTGAATCCGCCGCCGCCACCACGGTTGAAGCCACCACCTCTAGAGTTTTGCTCTCTAGGTCTCGCTTCTTTAACTACGATTGTACGATCGTCTAATTCCGATTCATTCAATTGGTTGATAGCGTTCATGCCTTCCTCTTGGTTAGGCATTTCTACGAAACCAAATCCTTTAGATCTGTTTGTTTCACGATCAATAATGATTTTAGCTGAAGAGACTTCACCAAAACCTTCGAACAAGTTTCTCAAAGTGTCTTCTTGAGTCTCGTAATTTAATTTTGCTACAAAGATATTCATCTTACAAATAATAAAAATAATAAAAACATGAGATGAAATATCAAAAGTTTGAACAATTTAAAAACCAGTCGGACTAACTTTAAAACCAAAAAAACAAGTTTGTTATCTAATCTCATCCCAAATGTAAGAATAATAATTGGTTAATTTATACTTTTATCCTAAAAGATCTTCATTTAATGATTTTTTAATAAACGATTCATTTTCAAAAATATAGAAACTTACTTTTTGAAAGATATAAACTGTAACCAGGTTTAGTTATTGACATTTTGAAAAACCTCTCTCAGAGGTGCTAAAAAACTAAGGGTGATAGAAATATGAAAGTAAAATCAATGATGGACTCTCCATAAATTGCTTATTCAATAAAAAAACACCAGAGCTAATTCTTAGCCAAATATTAATTTGTTAAAAGATCTTTCTCATCAAATAGTGTAATCACTATTTGAAACTTTTTCTTAATTCGGATACACTTTCAATGGATTTACTGCATTTTCTAAATCCTTCTCCAATCGGTTTTTATTACAAACTTGATTGAGTATGGATTTTTGTTGAAGCATTTGGATTAATAATCGTAGATACATCTTCTCCCCGCCATGAAAACCATCTAAAACTTCTGTATCTGTCGCTCCAAAGTTTGACATATCCTTAAAATCATAACATTCGAAATTAAATTGTTGAAAAAGAGGTTGAATTTGAGGATATATTTTGTCGATGTATTGATAGTTTCCGGATATACACATCTTTTGATTAACAACTTTAGCAAAAGGAGGTAAAATACCGACTACTTTTATTTCATGCTGTTGGCAAAAAGAAAGTAGCATATATAAATCGTTATATGCATTGAGATCTAACTTAAAGGCATATTCAAAATTCATTTTACCCTTATCTATTCTTTTAAAGGTATCTGAGAATTGATAATCATAAACTTCTTGATTTTGATGGAGTAAATGATAAATTTGATACCCATAGTACTTACTTCCATCGTTTCTAAAGCCTGTATTATAAACAGTCGCATTAATCCCAATCCTAGTAAAATGCTTATGATGTCTTTGTAATAGCAATTGCCTTTCTTCAATAAGGTATTTCCATGATTTAGAAAGGTTGTGCATACTTGGTAAATAAGAGACCGTACTTTCCCAAATTGGTTTTTGAAAATAATGACTATGAATTTTGTTCGTTTCTGGGTTAAACATCCATTGATCTAATCCTATCAATAATATTTTGGGATACTTCTCTTCAGGTAAATGTGTCAAAAAAGGGAGAAAATCTCTCATCTTCTTAATTGTGAACCCTGCATTATAGAAACTAGTCGTAAACATTTCACTTCTGAATTGTAATACTCTAGACGACCCTAATACGAGTACTTCCTTTCTATTTTGCTTTAAGAGTGATTGCCACTTTAAAAATTTGTAGTTTTCCTCTTTCATGCCGAACCCAATAAGATAAGGTTCATTAGACTGAATAACTGGATCAAGGTCCGTGAATATTTCTCTTGTCACCATCAGAAGGCTAAGTGGCGGAATGAAGAAAAATAAAGATAACCCTAAAAAAAGAGCGGTATGTATGAGGTATTTCTTCATAATTAAAATTGAAAATAAATAAATTCTTGTTCGTCTCCAGAATACATAAAAATGAATATCAATAAGCAGTAGTAGAATCCGAACCTTATTATTCTAGGCCAAGTGGTTCCGAACTTTTCAAGGGTATGTCTTTTCTCTCGGTTTATCCATTCCATCCAAAGAAAGATCACTATCAAAAGAAATAATTTTTTAATGGATAATGATGTAGCATCAAATAGTTGTTGGGTAGGAATTATATTTCCTGAAAATGTAAACATCCCTTGTAAATATTGAAAGGCATCCGTTAAGGATTCTGATCGAAAAAAGACCCAAGCAATCAATGTTAAGAAAAAAGTGAAAGACATTTGCCCAACTTCTTTGATTGACGGAAACCTCCTATTAGACGCTACAATAGTTAAGTGGTTTCGATTTAATTGAAATAGCACTAAGGGTAAAATAAACAATGCGTTTAAGGTTCCCCATATAATAAAGTTCCATGAAGCCCCGTGCCAAAAGCCACTTACAATAAAGATGATAAATACATTTCTTATTTTTTGATAGGTTCCTCCCCTGCTTCCTCCTAATGGTATATATAGATAATCTCTAAACCAAGAAGACAAGCTGATATGCCACCTCCTCCAAAACTCTGCGATGTCTCGAGAAAAATAAGGAGTAGAGAAATTTTGCATCAGTTCAAAACCAAATAACCTTGATAGACCAATAGCTATATCAGAATATCCAGAGAAATCTCCATAAATTTGAAAACTAAAGAAGATCGCCCCTAACCACAAAGAAGACGTAGAGTAATCTTCATAATTACTAAATATCAAATTAGCATATTCGGCACAATTGTCTGCGATGACAACTTTCTTAAACAATCCCCATAAAATTTGTCGCATTCCATCTGTGGCCTTATCATATGAAAAAGCTCTTCCTTTTTGAAACTGAGGAAGTAAGTGATTTGCTCTTTCGATAGGCCCTGCCACTAATTGAGGAAAGAAACTAACATAGGCAGTAAAAGATATAAAGTCTTGGGTTGGTTTTAGTTTATCTTGATATACATCCAAAGAATAACTTAAGGTTTGAAAAGTATAAAAACTGATACCTACAGGTAAGATTATGTTCAATAACAAAGGATCAGAGGGAGTTTGACCAAGAATAGTAAAAGCATCAGTAAATGATTTTGAGAAAAAATTAAAGTATTTAAAAAAGCCTAGAACACCTAAGTTGACAAAAAGACTTAAATACAACCATTTTCTTTTTAATCTTTTATTGGTTGATTGTCCTATTTGTTGTGCGATCCAGAAATCTGATACTGTACTAAGAAAAATCAAAATTAGAAACCTCTCGTCCCACCAACCATAAAAGACATAGCTACTTATCACCAAAAAAATATTTTGATGTCTCGTATTTTTCTGAAAGGCAAACCAATACAGTAAAAATACAATAGGAATAAATAAGGTGAATTCTAGTGAGTTAAATAGCATTTTTGACAAAAGGGTTTTAGCCTTAACATCACCACGTCAAAAAATCATTAATAGTTCAGGGTTATTGGTTTGTTACTACTCCAACTATAAAAAAGAATACGATCACCTTAGTATTTATTTAAAATAGTAAAGTGATCGTATTCAACAGATTAAATCGTTTAATTATTATTAAGCGACTTCATTTCTGACCTCAATTAATTTCGGTTTTTTATTATCATCTATGCTTACATAAATAAACATTCCTTCTGTCACCAAATAATTAGCTACATCATCGTGCCCTTCTAATAAAGGTTTTGCCCATACTTCTAAATGGATTTTCATAGAGGTTTTCCCCAACTTCACGACTTCCCCATAAATACAAACTGCATCTCCTACAGCTACAGGCTTATGAAAAGTCATTCCATCCACAGCTACCGTAACCGTTCTCCCTCTAGCCGTTTCTTTCGCTAAAATCCCCCCAGCAATATCCATCTGCGACATTATCCAACCACCGAAGATATCTCCATTAGCATTGGTATCAGCAGGCATAGCAAGTGTTCTAAGGAGTAAGTCTCCTTTTGGTGTTTGTTGTTTCATAGTATTGTAAAAGTTAGTGTTTAAGTGTAATTATTAATCGCACGTGTTTTACAAAGGTAGTGAATTTTAACGAATGTTAATCCCAGGGGATAAGTAATAGGTAATAACGAATAGGTAATAAAGAGGTTTAAGTTAGGAGTTAGGAGTTAGGAGTTAGGAGTTTCTCGATATACGCTCCTCTTTATGGGAACACTCACTTGGTTACTAACCTGTTTATAATTTTTATATTAGTCTTGAAGCAAAAAGTTATTAGTTATTATCTATTACTTATAAAAAAATGGCAATACCATCACTGATATTGCCATCTATTATTATCTAATTAATAGTGCACTAACTCCTAACTTCTACCTCCTAGTTCCTAACTCAAAAACAGGTTAGTGACGGTATTATAGTTATTATCTATTACTTATTACCTAAATTACATTCTCTCAGGAGATTGCACACCGATCAATGCTAAAGCGTTATTGATTGCTTTTGCAGATTGTGCTGACAATGCAATTCTGAATGCTTTCTTTGCCTCATCTTCTTCGTTGAAGATTGGAGACTCTGAATACACTTTAGAGTATTGCTTCGCTACATCAAATGCATAATTAGCAATAATTGATGGTGCATAGGCATCTGCTGACTCTGTGATTTTATCGTTCATTTTACCTAAAAGAGCCACTAAATCAGATTCCGCATTGGATAACTCTGTAAGGTCTTTGAAAGTAGAAGTAGTATAATTAATACCGTCTTTATCTGCTCTACGTAGTAACGCTTGAATTTTAGCGTGATTGTATTGAATGTACACACCTGTATCTCCTTGGAAGTCAATTGACTCTTGAGGATTGAAAAGCATTGTTTTCTTAGGATCTACTTTCAATAAGTAATATTTAAGAGCACCTAGAGCTAATTGCTTGAACAATACACTTGCTTCCTTATCAGAGAAACCATCAATCTTACCAGATTCTTTTGTACGTTCTTCTGCTGTGTCGATCATCTCTTGGATTAAATCGTCTGCATCTACAACAGTACCTTCTCTTGATTTCATTTTACCTTCAGGAAGTTCTACCATACCATAAGATAAATGATAGATACCATCTGCATAAGATCTTCCTAAGTGCTTCATGATGGCTTTCAGTACTTTGAAGTGATAATCTTGCTCATTACCTACTACATATACTGACTTAGTCATACCAAAATCTTTGTATTTCAAGTCGGCAGTACCCATATCTTGTGTCATATACACAGCAGTACCATCCCCTCTTAATACTAATTTCTCATCCAGTTTTTCTTTCTTAAGGTCAATCCAAACAGAATCGTTTTCTTTCTTGAAGAATACTCCGCTGTCTAAACCTTCTTGAACAATATCTTTACCTAATAGGTAAGTTTGAGATTCGTAGTATACATTATCAAACTCCACTCCCATCATTTTGTATGACTGAGCGAAACCTTCGTATACCCATCCGTTCATTTTCTCCCAAAGAGCTACAGTTTCTTTATCCCCTGCTTCCCATTTACGAAGCATTTCCTGTGCTTCTAATAAAAGAGGTGCATTTTTCTCTGCATACTCTAAAAGAGCTTTAATATCTTTTATTTGAACTTTTTCCTCCTCTGTTAAAGGAATTTTATTCTTCTTAGATGCACCCTTTGCCTCAATCGCTTTTTTTAATGCTTTCACATCTTCTACAGCAGATAAAGAAGGATAATCGCTTTGTTTGTCAGAAATCAATTGAGCAATCTCTTTTTTGTAGGCTTTATCAAAAGCTACATAGTAATTACCCACTAATTTATCTCCTTTAACTGTAGCTGATGGCGTTTCTCCGTTACCAAACTTTACATAAGCTAACATCGATTTACAGATATGAATACCTCTATCGTTCACTAAGTTTACTTTCTGAACATCATATCCCGCAGCATCTAGAATCAAAGAAACAGAATGACCTAGGAAATTATTTCTTAAGTGACCCAAGTGCAATGGTTTGTTTGTATTTGGTGAAGAATATTCCACCATTACTTTCTCTCCATTACGAGCAACCCTACCATAGTTTTCGTCTTCTACTAATTGGGCTAAAGTTGTCACCCAAACAGAATCGCTGATAACTAAGTTGAGGAATCCTTTTACAATATTAAAATCTGCTACGGCATCTACATTTTCTTTCAAGTAGTTACCAATAGCTTCTCCAATTTCTACAGGATTTTTTCCTAACTGCTTTGTCAAACCAAAAGTGACAAATGTAAGAGATCCTTCAAATTCCTTTTTTGTAGGTTGAAGTGCAATGCGTGAAGCTTCTAATTCTACACCGTAAAGTGATTTTACCGCTTCTGCAATACCATTTATGATAAGTTGCTCCATTCTTTATTTTAATCAAAAATATTCTTGTCCAATCGACAACCTGCAAAAATAAAAATAAAGCGGGAAGTTTTTAATTTCTGAACGCTATTTTAATCACTTCTGCATTTAATATATATCAATTTATATTTCAACTTCTATCTTTCTCCTATCTTTGCAGCATGGCAAAAGTAAGTATTATCACTATTTCCTGGAATTGTGAGAGTGAAATCGAAGGCACTTTGCAAAGTGTCATCTCACAAGATTTTTCCGATATGGAGTATATTGTTGTAGATGGAAATTCTAATGACAATACACTTCCGATCATTAATAAGTATAAAAATAATATTGATGTATTGGTTTCTGAACCCGATAAAGGGATATATGATGCCATGAATAAAGGTACTCTTCTCGCTTCAGGTGAGTATGTGATATTCATGAATGCTGGAGATCAGTTTTATGATGCTCAAACCTTATCTACTTTCTTTAAAAAAGTGGTTGATCAGCCTGATTTAATTTATGGTGATCATGAAGTGGTCTATGATCATTTTGTCAAAATCAAAAAAGGAGGACAACCAAATGACCTTTGGAAAGGAATGATTTGTAGTCATCAAGCCATTTTCGTCAAGAGACAGCTACTTATTGAACATCCATTTGAATGGAAAAACTGGAAGATATCTGCTGATTTCCATTTCATCTATAATCGATTTATTGAGGGATGTTCTTTTCAACATATATCAATGAATGTAGCCAAATATGCGGCTGGAGGTTTGAGCGAAACAAGTTCTATCCCTAGTAAATTAGAAACTTGGGCTATTGTGAAAGAGCATAATCAGTCTCCAGAAGTGGATGCTTATTACTCCAAACTCATTCGTTATGAAAAACTTGTCAATATCCCTCGAAAACTACTTGGGCCAAAAGCGTTTGAATTTTTAATGAAATTGAAGAATACTCTTTCGGGTAAAGAAGTTCGATAATAGTAGTAAGAATTTTGAGTTTGATTCATATTACCATTTTATTGATAGAACTAATTAAATCTGCAAAGTAGATTATTAAGTTATAATCCTTTAGTAAAAAGAAAAAAATTACAGCAATGCAAAAGATATATATAAAGAAAAATAAATTAAAGGCGTTAGATAACCGTCACCCTTGGATCTATTCGGGAGCAGTGGAGAAAATGCCTGAAGAACTTGAAGATGGTGATATTGTAGAAATCGTTGTCGGAGAGAAATTATTGGGTTATGGCTTTTACGCCCCAGGTAATCAAATTGTTTGTCGTGTATTCGAATACACAAGAAGACCGACAGAGGTGACTACCCAAGAATATTGGAACAATAAAATAGCTTCTGCTTATGCATTAAGAAAAGCCCATGTACTCACAGATGAAACCAATTGTTTTCGTTTGATTCATGGTGAAGGCGATTTCTTCCCCGGTTTAATTGCGGATGTTTATAATGATCTTGTTTCTATTCAAATCCTTATCAAAGGTGTAGATAGAATTGCTCCTATGATTATTAAAGCGATACAAAACTTAGGTTTTGAACGTATTTTCAATAAATCGAAAGAAATTTCTAAACGCTTAGAAAATGTTGAAACACCCAAAGGGTGGTTAACAGAAAAGCAGGGAAGTCCGAAAGTAGAAGTACTAGAAAATGGGGTCAAATTTTGGGTTGATGTAGAAACTGGTCAAAAAACAGGATTCTTCTTAGACCAAAGAGATGCTCGTTCTTTAGTAGGCCAGTACTCTAAAGATAAAAAAGTATTGAACACCTTCTCTTACAGTGGCGGGTTCTCAATGTATGCCCTTAAAGCAGGTGCTACATTGGTTCATTCTGTTGATGCCTCTAAATCTGCAATTGAATTGTGTGATGAAAATGCAACACTAAATGGATTCGACAATGGAGAACACACCGGTTACTGTGCCGATGTTTTTGATCATCTTAACGCCATGGAAAGCAATGACTATGATGTTGTCATTCTTGATCCTCCTGCCTTTGCGAAATCATCTAAAGTATTGACTAAGGCAGCGAGAGGTTACAAACAACTGAACCTTAAGGCATTCAGAAAGATAAAAAAGGGCGGTATCCTTTTCACTTTCTCATGTTCTCAAGTTGTGGATAAAGTACTTTTTAGAAAAATCGTATTCCAAGCAGCTGCAGAGGCGCACAGGAATGTAAGAATCCTTCATCAAACATCACAACCAAACTGCCACCCTATTAATATTTTCTATCCTGAAAACGAGTACTTAAAAGGACTTGTTCTTCATGTAGAATAAAACGTTTTTTAGGTAATAACTAATAGAGAATAACTAATACCTTTTTTATGAATAACTGTAGCACTCGACTAGGGAAATAAGTTAGGAATTAGGAGTTTATTCTCTATTAGAAAGAGTTATAGTAGATGACAACATCAGTATTGGTGTTGTCATTTTTTACAAGTAATATATAATAGGTAAAAACTAATAATTCTTTAGGAGGTATTTATTTGATGTTATTACACTTTTTTGATAATTTGAAATAGTAAAATTAGGGTAATAAAACTATCACCACTATTCTTTTTAAACTTCGATTTTAATCATGCAAACTACATTCAACATCGACTTCCCTTTTGAATCATGGAGAAATATCTATGAGCAATATGCTGACAATAGTTGTGATTTCAACTTTAAAGAGTACAGAATTTCTCGTATTGATTGTGACTATCAATTTGAAATCATATTTGAAAAAATCAGATGTACATTTATAGCCAAGGATTTACAACATCACAAAAATTCTAACAAAGGAAGTTCTAGAGAAATGGTTTTTGAAATCTGGATGGAAACACCAGAACCCTTATTCACTTTTAATCTTAGACCTAAACTTACAATCATTCAGATGATCAATAAATTGATTGGTAGAGATGTAGATATTTCGCATCTCCAATTAGGCCGTAATTATCAATTAAGTGGTAAAAAGAAGTATATAAAGCCCTTAGTTCCTTTTCTAGAATTTGTAAGTGATCATCCTGCAAAAATCTTTATTACTAACGATTACGTTGACCCTGAAACTGCCAAACACTACCTCAGTATCTCATTTGATCAATGGCTAACAGATGAAAAGGAAATAATAAAAATGACACATCATGCGAAAGATTTATACATGGCCTATCTTCAACAAGCAGTATTAAAAGAAAATGGGAAATAGCATACCTATCAAAGATTACATAATTTACCGCATAAATAAGTCCCTTGATTAGCCCCCTCTATTAGTTACTACTTATTCCATATTAATTAATTAGCGTCTACGCCATGAGGAGCGTATAAATAGCTCCTAACTTCTAATTCCTAAATACTAACTTTAATTAAGTAACAGTTCCCTATTAGTTACTACCTATTCCCATTAATTAATTCGCGTCTACGGCATGAGGAGCGTATAAAAAGCTCCTAACTTCTAATTCCTAAATACTAACTTTAATTAAGTAACAGATCCCTATTAGTTACTACTTATTCCCATTAATTCGCGTCTACGGCATGAGGAGCGTATAAAAAGCTCCTAACTTCTAATTCCTAAATACTAACTTTAATTAAGTAACAGTTCCCTATTAGTTATTACCTAATACTTATTAGTTATTTAGTTATTCCTTCTTTCTTACATCAATATTTCCTAATAATCTCACTATTTTAGTATTTAATAATGCTTTATTCTTAATTTTAAATTTTCGTTTTTTGATAGCAAAATATTGTTATCTTTATTATATAATTCCACTTTTAGTATTGCCTTGAGCAACACTATCTAATGATACTTTCAGACACACAAATATTACAGGAGATTGAGGAAGGAAATATTCTTATTGAACCATTTGATAAAGAAGCCTTAGGAACCAATTCTTATGATGTCCATTTAGGGCGTCATTTAGCTGTATATAAGAACGATATTTTAGATGCTAAAGTGCATAATGAGATCGACACCTTTGAAATTCCGGACGATGGCTTTGTGCTATATCCTGGTAAAATTTATTTGGGAGTAACAAAAGAGTATACGGAGACGTTGGCTCATGTGGCTTTCCTAGAAGGGTTATCAAGTGTTGGCCGATTGGGGATAAGTATTAATGCAAACTCCCGAGCAGGTGATGTTGGTTTTTGTAATACTTGGACCTTAGAGATTAGCGTTGCACAACCAGTCAAATTGTATAAAAACATGCCAATTGGACAGTTATTTTATATCAAAGTGGATGGTGACATCAGAAACTATTATCACATAAAAAAAGATGCAAAATATAACAATAGGAGCATGAAGCCTGTTGAATCTATGATGCATAAAAATAAATTCTAATATGAAAATTGTACGTTATTTTACTCTTCTCGCCTTTGTGATTTTTATGTCGTGTGAAAAGCACAAAGAGAATTTTGATGTACCCGGAACAGGACAAATCACTATTAAGCTTAACCTATTACATGAACTATTAGGAAATACTATTCCTTTAAATTATCAAACTCCTTATCAAAATGCGTTAAATCAGACTTACTTTTTTGACGATTTCAGAATGTATATTTCTAATATCACACTTAGAGATACTACAGGAACTCATTATTATAAAGTACCCGAAAGTTATCATTTAGTTGAAATGATTGACAATCCTGATACAGCAATTGTCATCAAAGATTTACCAAATAGTTATTATACCGAAATCAATTTCTCTGTAGGTGTAGATAATAACGCCAATTATAGCACCGATCAAATTGGGGATTTAGACCCTGCCAATGGTATGGCTTGGGATTGGAATACCGGATATAAATTTTTGTATTTAAAAGGGGAAAGAATACTTGCTGATTCTACAAGAAGAGGCCTTGTTTATCATATTGGAAGTGATGCCAATTACAGAACTATTCGATTTACAAACAAAGAAATCTCTTTGGATAGAAATAATAATTTGACCATCAATTTAGATGTTCATGTTGATTATATTTTTGGCAACAAAAACCTACCAGAACAAACTAATCCAGACGTAGGACCTGTGAATTATTATATTGATTTAAATGATGATTCATCCAACGATACGATGTATGGACCAAATACTCAAAAAATTGCAGACAATTACGCACAAATGTTCGAATGGAAAGAAATTACAGTAGAATAATCGCCTATTTAAGCTGTATGATGATATTAGGAGCTTGTGGAACTTCAAAAAAAGAAGATCCACAAGCTTCTGTCATTTCATACCAAAATATTCCTGATCCCAAAAGGAATTTGATGACCGAAGAAAGGGTAGCTTTAGGGAAAATGCTTTTTAATGATCCTATTCTTTCGGGAAATGGTAAAATTGCATGTATTGATTGCCATGATCAAAAATATGGTTACGGAGAAAATGTAGCATTAAGTACCAATGGTATTACAGGAGAACCTCTAAAAAGAAATAGCCCACCCCTCATCAACATTGCTTGGGCTAATGGATGGTTTTGGGAAGGTGGAGCTAAAAATATTGAATCGCTAATATTTGGTCCCTTGACGCACCCCAATGAAATGGGTGCAAATCTCAAAGAAATGGTGAACACTTTAAATGATCATCCCGAATATCCAAGGTTATTCCAAAAAGCTTATCAAACAAAAAAAATTAAAAGTGCTTACATAGCAAGAGCTTTAGCCGTTTATTGTAGATCCTTAATAAGTAACCAATCTCGGTACGACCAATACCTAAGAGGAGAAATCAATTTTTCTTACGATGAGTTAAAAGGAATGTCTCTTTTTCAAGCAAAATGCGGAAGTTGTCACCCCTCTCCTTTCTTTACCGATTTCAATTATCACAACATAGGTTTAGATAATGTTTTTCCAGATACATTAGAAGGACTGTACCAAGGTAGAGGACGAATTACATTGGAAGACAACGATATGGGAAAATACAAAACACCAACCCTAAGAAACCTTTTTGCCACAGCTCCTTATATGCACGATGGTAGGCTTCAAACGCTAGAAGAGGTATTTGATCATTATGAAAATGGAGTGAAAGATTATGTTAGTTTGGCTCCTCAGATGAGAAAGGGAATTTCCACTTCTGAAGAAGAACGAGAAATGATTCTAACTTTCTTAAAAACACTGACCGATTCCACTTTTTTAGGATTAGAATAGTTTTTCTTGAACAAAAAAATAAGGGACTGTTTTGAAACAGTCCCTTATTTTTTTGTCTCATTAAAAGACAACTTTATAGTTTAAAACTATTACTGATGATCATGCTCTTCAGCATGTACTTCTACAGTTAAAGCTTTTTGAGTTCTTTGACCTTCGCTATCCACTAGGAATAATACAAAGTGATAATCACCTTCTTTTACAGGACCCGTAACACCATCTTTTGTCCAAGTAGTAGGAACATCGATATGTTCGTGGAATTCATATTCGTTAGGGAAATCTCCAGCAGCAGTTAACGCATAGTTGTATGCACCTTTTGCTTCTGCTTCTTCAGCACTAATTCCAAACCAGTAAGTATATTTTTGTGTCCACTGTACACCTTCTTCAGTTTCAGTAGTTCTCTCGTTAGAATGTTCATGACCTGCTCCCCAATGCACATCTATTTGAGCATAATTTAATTTAGTACCTTTAGTATCTGCCTCAACAACAGCTTCTTCACCAGGAACAATGTGAGCGTGATCATCTTCAGCTAAACGAGCATGATCGTGATCATCATGACCAGAAACAGTATAATTTTCAATTGTTGGAGCTGGATTACTTTCGTCTTTATCGTTGTTACAAGAAACAAAACCAATTAACGCTAAAGCAAGGATAAGATATTTGATATTCATATTATAAGTTTATTAATTTATTGCAATACTGTCGCAAGTAACAACAAGGTAATAGAATTTGCAACTCATTTGCATTTATATTTAACGTATTTAGAAATTTTAAGGATTGAAATTACTTGTTAAAGAAAACTAACAAAGATTTTTCAAGATGAAAATAATATCATAAGTTGCTTGTGGAGGTGTATAATATCCGATATTTGTATTTTGGAAAAGCCTTTTCCAAGTTAAATCATATTACATACCACTTTAAATCACCTATCGTTTTCATTTCTTGTATGAATCGAATTAAACAATTTACATCTAGCATTTATTTTTCAAATGGCTTACGCATGACGTGGTGCATCATTGCTCCATTAATTGTGGGTTTACTTTCAGGACACATCGCCGAAGGTACTAATATGGCTATTGGAGCATTGTGCGTTGGGTTATCTGATTCACCTGGAAATATAAAAGAAAAAGCGAAGGGTTTAATTGGAGGCGCTTTTATAAATTCTATTGCTTCCGTTATCATGGCGTTGTTAATGCCGTACCCTATTTTTGCTGGGATCTATTTATTTTTAACCGTATTTGCGTCTGCAATCATGAGTGTTTTTGGCAACAGAGCCACCATGATAGGAAATAGTATTTTAATAGCGGTCAGTTTAGGTGTGGGGTTTGGATTACAGATCAGTACTATTGGTATCATGGGAATATTTCTACTTGCAGGAGGAATATGGTATACCTTTAACTCTTTACTTCTATGGCAAATTCGTCCTTATGCTAGTATTGAAATGATATTAGGGGAATGCTATGTATTGATGTCTGATTATTTTAATACTAAAGCTTCCTTATTTACAGATCCTGAAAACACTACAACACAAAATAGATTATTTGATTTACAAACTAAGATTGACCATAAACAAGAAGAGGTTAGAACCTTATTATTAGGACAACGTTCTGCTTTACAAGGAGCAACACCTCTTGGCAGGTCCTTAATATTAATGATGCGAGCCTCTATTGATATCTTCGAAAAGGCATCCGCAACACATATCTCTTATCAAGAATTACATCAACATTTACATCAAACGACTTTACTTTCTGATATGCAAGATGTTTTCTCTAAAATGGGGAATGAACTTAAAATTTTAGGCAATGCTATTACTAGAAGAAAGAAAGTAGATTTCATGAAAAGGCATCATCAAGAATTAGATGCTTTACAAGATAAATTCGAACGTATAAGAGATGATCATCAAAGAAATATTCCCATTGATATTCTAGCTGAAGTAAAGAATATCATGAGAAATTTCAATCGTATTGATAGAACAATATCCGAAACATCTACTTACACCGATACTAAAAACACCGATAATGCTGGTTTTACTGAAGGGGTAAATCTCCCTCTGTTTAGAACTCCAATGGAAAAAGGAACATTAACCGATCATTTTACCATTAAATCTATTCACTTTAGACATGCTTTACGTATTGCTATTGCCATGTTATTAGGAATGGGGATTGCCCGATATTTTGAATTGGATAGAGGTTATTGGGTTTGGTTATGTATTTCTGTTATTCTAAAGCCCTCTTTTGCTATTACCAAACAGCGCATGTTACACCGTGTTGTTGGTACTATCTTAGGAATATTGATTGCACTAGGTATACTCGACATTTTCAATTCTCCAATTGTCTATATCATTTTATTGATCCCTTTTGGTATTGGTACATTTGCCACTCTATCCAAAGATTACCGTACAGGAATCACCCTACTTACACCTTTTATATTGTTGATGATTTCTTTGTCTACACCATTTACTTATCAATTGGCTATTACCAGAGTTTTAGACACAGCCATAGGTGGAATCATTGCCTTTGTGGTCAGTAGTTTGATATTTCCTGAGTATGAAATCAGAAAGATTAAAACTAAACTATTAGAGGCGGTAGAAGCCGACTGTTATTATTTTTCTGAAGTAATATTAAGTTATACGGGAACGAAATCATTTGATCAAAATAACTATCGATTGGCAAGAAAAAAGGCGCAATTAGCTAATGCTAACTTATCTGTGAGTTTCCAGAATATGTTAGGCGACCCCAAAAGTACACAACTTGAAGGAGGAAACCTTTATGCTTTTATTGCTTCAAGTAGAATGTTGTTTGCCCACACAGCTACCTTGTCTGCTAATGCAGAACGTCTTTCTAAAAAATACACCTTCCCCGAACTGCTTCCATTTGTAGACTGTATCAAAATGCAGTTAAATAACATTGCAATAGCGATTAAAGAAGAAAAGGAAATTGAAGTCCAACCCAATATGTCAGATCACCTTTCTTTTTTAATAAAGAAAACGGATGAACTTACTTCTATTCGTGAAAATGAAATAAAGGTAGGTATAAAATCATCTCCTGTTATCAAGCAACTACCTGATCATATTTTAATTACAAATCAATTACTTAGAATATCTAAAAACGTGAAATTTATGGGTAATTACCTTAATAAAATGGTGCAAAACCTTTAATCAATTCATGATAATTGAGGTTTCATCGAATAATTGAATGTATTCGTAGTATTTAAATCATTATATTCATAACTATTGAATATAAAATCGTATTTTGTGTAATTATTGTATAACGCCAAATATAACCCTTGATAATCTTACGCTACTTTTCAAAAATTAATGTACCCACGATTTCTCATAAATATTATATTTTTACTTACACTTTACTTTACTACAAATTCGTATTGTGCAAATGTAAACCTACCAACATCAGAAATAATTAATTCTTCTGAACATGTTGTCGTTTCTCAGAAAACCGATATAAGTCCACTTCTTTTATCAGCTTTTTCTGTGAAAAATGTTACTCAGGAAGACTACAAAAAACAGTTGGCTGTATATACAATATCCATTCTAAGCTTATCCTTACTTGTTATTGGACTTTTTGTGTTTATCCGAAAGACCATGGTTCAAAAAAAGAAAGTTGAATTAGTGAAAGAAGAATTGGACAATGCTTTAATGGAGGTAAATTATCAAAATATTAAAATCACGAATAGTATACGTGCTGCACAGACCATACAGAATGCAATCTTACCCCCTAAGAAATTATTAAAAAGTAAGTTCAAGAACTTTTTTGCTATTTACAGACCTAAAGATATTGTAAGTGGCGATTTTTACTGGCACGGAGAAGTAATCGATAAAGAAAATGTTAATCATCAATTTTTTGCTTGTGCTGATTGTACAGGACATGGAGTACCAGGCGCATTGATGTCGATGATTGGAAAAACTATATTACAAGAGGTCTTAGAGAAATCTTTATCTACAGATCCTGCTGTGATATTAGAGATGATCAATCAGCGTATCATAAACTATTTAAGACAACAAGAAAATACCATTAATGATGGTATGGATATAGCCTTAATTAAGTTTTACGATTCGCCCTCTCCTACTAAAAAAATAGAGTTTGCAGGGGCAAAAAGTGATATTTATATCATCAGGAAGCAACAGCAAATATTAGAAAGAGTTCGTGGGAGCAGGAAGTTTATTGGAGGTAAACAAATTGAAACCCGTACTTTTGAAACAAAATCTATTACTTTAAATAAGGGTGATAATATTATAATGTTAACCGATGGCTATCTTGATCAAAACAATGAAAACAATGATAAGTTTGGTCGACGTTATTTCGAAGAATATATTCGTAAACATATTGATCAACCGTTAGTCGATTTAGGTGATTTGTTAGAAGCTGCCTTAGATGTTCATCAAGGAAATATCTCTCAGAGGGATGATATTACTGTAATTGGAATAGAGATGATATAAGAAACATCAGCAAATAATAAAGAAAATTAACTCCCCTATTATATTTATTCATAAATTACGCTTTCAAAGATTTTTTAATATTATCAATGGATAAGAGCAATACTGATATACTACTAGAAGTCAAAAAACTATCTATCTCTTTTAATCACGAAGAAAGAGGGCAAGCTCCTGCGGTAAAAAATATCAGCTTTGTTCTTAGAAAGGGAGAAACTTTAGGTATAGTTGGAGAATCTGGCTCAGGTAAATCTGTGACAGCCCTATCTATGCTTCAATTATTAAATAAATCTTCTAGACAGGTTGATGGTGAAATAGTATTTCATAGCGAAACAGAAGGACGTGTCGATCTATTAAAGGTACCTAAAAAAGTAATTCAAGATATTAGAGGACGTGATATTGGAATGATTTTCCAAGATCCTATGAGTTCATTAAACCCTGCTATTACTTGCGGAAATCAATTAATAGAAACGATTATTGTTCATGAAAAAATAAATCGAAAAGCGGCTAAGTTAAGGGCTTTAGAAACCTTTGCTACTTGTCAGTTAAGTAATCCGAAAAAGGTATTCAATTCTTATCCTCATCAGTTATCGGGAGGACAGAAACAAAGGGTATTAATAGCCATAGCTTTGATCTGTAATCCTAGCTTATTAATTGCCGATGAACCGACAACAGCCTTAGATGTAACCTCTCAAAAAGGCATCTTAGATCTTTTTAATGAATTTAAAAAGACTAGAAATACTGCCACTATTTTCATTTCTCACGATTTAGCAATTGTGGCTCAAATGGCCGATAGAATTGCGGTAATGAGAAAAGGAAAGTTGGTGGAATACGGAACTGCTTTTGATGTTTTTAATCAACCAAAACATTCTTATACTAAAGGTTTATTGGCATGTAGACCTCGCTTAGATTTTGCTTTAAAAAGACTTCCAACCTTAAATGATTTCACTACAGAAACAAGAGGTAACGGAAGAAGTAAGGCTAGGTTTATGTCTGTAGGTCAAGCTTTAATCGTCAATGCAATTGATGATAACCAAGTAATAGAGCAAGAAAAAGAACTGTTAGAACATCAACCTCTTTTACAAGTCAAAAATTTAAATGTTGCTTTTCCGATAAAGAAAAATATCTGGGGAAAAGTCACAAAAGAGTTTCAGGCGGTAAAAAATATAAGTTTTGAAGTCAAAGAAGGAGAAACTCTTGGTTTAGTAGGGCGTTCCGGATGTGGTAAAACAACTTTAGGAAGAACAATATTACAATTGATTACTCCTACTTCTGGTGAAGTGATTTTTGATGGTAGAGAGTTGACCAATATGCCTAAAAGGGAATTGAATAATTTACGTTCTGACATTCAAATCATTTTTCAAAATCCTTATACCTCTTTAAATCCAAGGCTTACCATCGGGCAAGCATTAATAGAACCTATGCAAGTGCATAAGATCTATTCTGATGATAAAACCCGTAAAAAAGAAGCTATAAGACTATTGGAAACAGTAGGTTTAAGTGCCAATTACATGAACCGATATCCTCATGAGTTTTCGGGGGGAGAAAGACAAAGAATATGTATTGCAAGAGCCTTATCTACAAAACCAAAGTTTATTATTTGCGATGAATCTGTATCCGCACTTGATGTTTCGGTTCAGGCCATTGTGTTGAACCTACTTCAAGATCTAAAAGAAAAATTTAACCTCACCTATATCTTTATCTCTCATGATTTAGCAGTGGTGAAATTTATATCTGATAGAATCATAGTAATGGAAAAAGGAGAAATTGTTGAATGGGGCTTAGCCTACGACATTTATAAAAATCCTCAATCTGAAATTACTAAAAATCTAATTGCCTCTATTCCTGAAGCTAACTTTCATAAGCTCAAACAAAATCTGATTACTCAGAAATTGAAAGAGCAGAAAAAATCCTAATAAAATAATAAAGCAGCTGAACATTTAAAATCAGAAATTTTTCCAATTGTAAATGCCCACCTGCTTAAAGAGTTTCTTTTAAAGAAGTTGTACTAAAATTTATTATCAACTAATGAAATAAAACTTACTACAGCATCTGAAGTAAAATCCCAATCGTATTTCACTGCATAGTCCGATTTAATTAAACCTATCGCTGCGGTATAATCTTCACAATTATCAATTCTGTTAATTGCTTCGTTCATCACCGATTGATCTCCTCCAAACAATTCTTTTTGAAATAAGAATCGATCGTTTAAATTCATATTTTCTTTTATACTTTCAGATTTAAATTGATCTAAAAGTCCGTTAGATTCATTTTCTTTTTCTGCAGTAGCTAAAATCTGAGAAGTTACCTCTTCTTCCTCAAAAGGTGAAATCACTTCTTCTTGAGTGGTTTCTTCAGCAACAGGAATTGATTCTACAGTAGTTTCTTGTGCTACAACTTCTGGTTCTTCTATCGTTTCAAAAACAAATTCTTGAATAGAATCATCTTCAAATTCTGATGTATTATCTTCTTTTACGTCTTCATCAGAAAAGCTTTTTAAAGAGGCATCAACAATATCATCAATAGCTACTTCTGGCTCTTCTTTATGTTCTACTTTAAATTCTGGTTCACTAAAAGCAGGTTCTTCAAAAAGAGTATTCTCTTCTTTAACATCCTCTTCTGGTAAGTTATCTTCATGAACAGAAGATGTTTCGATGACTACTTCATTCGACGCTTCCTCTTCTTCCGTTATCGTATTATTCTCCTCTTTTGTCACTTCAAAAGAAACAACATTGGAAGAAAACTCTTGAATATCAATAGCAGGTTCATCTTCTTCTATATCATCTACTACTTTTGCAACAGGTGGTTCATCTAAGAAGCCTGGGTGTAATTCAAAAATACCCACAGGTACTATTTCATTAAAAGCAGCAATAATTTCTTGAGGATCTTCCATTAATTCTGGATGTTTTCTAACAATATTTATAGCAATATTGATCGCCTCAGTTCTTTTGATATTGATCCCTGCCTCTTCTTCTATCGCATTCTGAATTTCTTTTACCAACTTTGGATGTATTTTGATATACCCAAACATTGGAATCAAATAATTCTTTAATGGAATTTTCATTCCTTGCACCCCAAAAAACTCATCAAAGAAAATTTCTGGTGAGAAAGTTAAAATTAAAACATCTCTTATTGCCTTTTGTAAAAGTGGTAAGAAATGAATTCTAGAAATATATATATTTTTCGACAAAGCGTTCATCAGGTGAGATAATGATTCTCGAACAGCTTCGGCAGAATAATCAAAATAAGGGCTTTGAATTCTAATTGCTTCTTTTTGCCAATTCTCAAAAATTCTTTTCAGCACAAAAAGGTTAACACTTTCTATATTTGTCAACTTTGTAATCTGGATACCGGTAATGTAGTCATTATCAGAGAAGAATTCATCAGATATAGCATCCGCTACTTTCTCAGAGTAAATTTCTATTGCAGAAAGATTTGGTTTTTTATTCATGTCAAGTTGTATACAAAATACGACATTCTAATCATTGATTTTTAAAAATTGAAACACAAAATTAAATTGTAATTGTATCTCTAAATATATTGTTATCAATAATTATACTTAGAATTATAAATATGAAATATAATTTACAGAATTATACAAATATTTAAAGTATCTCCATCTAATTTTTAATATAAAAGATAGAAAAACTCAATTTTTGAACTAAAATGCACAATTTTGAACATCAATTTATTATTTGTTCGTACAAAATTTACTTTTTAAAAAAGGAGCGAATCAAAAGGATTTTCAATTTAAAATAGCATTAACTGAGAATACTCATTTTTTTTAAAAGTCAGGTCCCTATTTTTTAATCTTTACAAATACCTTCCTAAATTATTGCTATTACACAATGATTAATTATTTTTGTGTGACTTTGCGCAATTAGTCAAACAAACACTATCAAAATTTTATGAAAAAGTTTTTTAATTATGTAGGTGTGTTTACGGTATTGGTGACACTATCGTCGTGTTTTGGCCAACACAACCACGCACCAAACCCAGGCGTTAACCTTAACAGCAAACGCATTTATGGGCCAAGCAGAGAAGCCGAGCCTGTTCAACTAAAAAATGAATATGACAAAGCAGATTCGGAGCTTTTGATGAGAATCGAAGATATCCGAAACAAATTATATAGTAATAACTAATTACTACCTAAGGTTCATGTGTACAACATGAACCTTTTTTATTGCATACACAATTGCGTAAATCTATTTGTTGATGGCATATGCCCCAATTGAGACGCTTTTTGATATGATTGACACGCTTGACCATACTGCCTTAGTGCGGTATAACTTTCTCCTAGCAAATAATAACACCTAAAATCTTTCGGTCGTATTCTTGTCCCCCATTTACAATCTCGTATTACTTCTTGATGTCTACCTAGTGTTTTTAATAATCGTGCTCTCAATAAATAAATAGCAAAATGATCTTCGGGAACATCATTACCTGAAAGTACCACAGCATAAGCCTTACCGTAAGTTTGTTCGTAAAAATCATTGGTTAGATTCGCTGCCCCTGACAATATATCGATTGCTTTTTCAGGTTGATTAAGTCCAGAAGAATACACCTCTGCAAGTCCCATATGAGCTTTAAAATCAAATCTATTTTTTAAAATCATTTGTCTAAAAATATAAGTAGACTGATGATATCTTTTTGTATTGAACTGAGCTACAGCCAACCTCCAGTACAACTCATTGGGCATACTCGTTCCAACTTCTTCTTCTACTTCAGATAGTAATGCGACCACTTCATCAAAAGATCTTTCTTGGAAGAAGTACAAAGAAACAATATCTACCTCATTCAAAAGGCTATCGTATAACACATCCCTCTGTTCAGTAAGAATATGTAAGGTCTGTTCCATTTGTTTTGCCTCCACCAAAGCTTTTCCATAATGTCCTTCTTCTGATAGTTTGATCACATTATGAATGGCTTTTTTTTCTATGATCAATTCCTCTTCGTATTGTCTATCGAAGTAATACCTTGAACCAAATACGGCAGAAAATATTAAAACAATAAAACCCAAAACAGATATGGTACCCCATTTAAAAATACGTTGGTCATCTTCTTTCCGTAAGTCTGCATTGTTTTTTGTGTTTTCATTCGTTGTGGTACTTGTCCATGAAAAATCATCTTCTTCAAATGAGGTTTTACGTACTGAAAGTTCATCTTGATAAATTAACCAATTATCATAAAGCTGTTTTTGATAATCGTTCATCAAATATTCATAGGCGTAAGCTATTTCTTTAAATTTTTCTCCGTCAGTTTTAAAATCAGAATTAGCATCAGGATGGTATTTTTTAGCCATTCTTTTGTATGCCGATTTGATTTCTTTTTTTGATGAGAAACGGGCAATTTCTAATATGTCATAGTAAGATTTCATAAGTAGCAGTGTAGGGTACATAGTAGTGTATCTAAGTAGTCAATTATATTATACCCTATATTAATAATACGTAAATGCTTGTAAATGTTTCATCAAATAAGAGAGTTTTAAAAAAAATTGATTTTTATCAGTTATGTTTTGGGATTTTATTCCGTTAATTTGCAACAAAATATATATCTCAATTCTTTACAATAGACATGGAGCAAATAATAGCACAAAAAGTTTCAGAATGGCTTGAAGGATCATATGATGAAGCAACTAAAACTGAAATAAAAAGATTACAATCTGAAAACCCTGAAGAGTTAACAGAAAGCTTTTACAAATCATTAGAATTTGGAACAGGCGGCCTTAGAGGTATTATGGGTGTGGGTACTAACAGAATGAACAAATACACTGTTGGTATGGCTACTCAAGGTTTAGCAAATTATGTCAATCAACAAGTGGATGGTAAACCAAAAGCGGTTATCGCTCACGATTGTAGAAACAATAGTCCATTTTTTGCTGAAGTTGCCGCTAATGTATTGGCTGCTAACGGTTTTACTGTATATTTATTTGATGCATTAAGACCTACTCCAGAATTATCATTTGCCATCCGTCACCTAGGATGTGATACTGGTATTGTTATTACAGCATCTCACAACCCTCGTGAATACAACGGTTTTAAAGCCTATTGGAATGATGGTGGACAAGTTGTTCCTCCTCATGATGTAAATATTGTTGCTGAAGTAAATAAAATTGCTTCTGTTGATGAAGTTAAATTTACAGGTGGCGAAGATAGAATTGTCAGTATCAATAAAGAAGTAGATGAACCTTATTTAGATATGCTTGAGAAATTATGTGTTTCTCCTGAAGCTATCAAGGCTCAAAAAGACCTTAAAATCGTCTTTACTTCAATTCACGGAACAGGTATCACAATGGTACCACCAATCTTGGAGCGTTTAGGATTCGAAAATGTACACATTATCGAAGAACAAAAAGTAACTGATGGTAATTTCCCTACAGTTGTTTACCCTAACCCTGAGGAAGCTGAAGCCTTAAGTATGGCATTAGCAAAAGCAAAAGAAATTGATGCAGACATCTTATTAGGTACAGACCCTGATGCTGACCGTGTAGGAATTGCTATCAAAAATCATAAAGGTGAGTGGACCTTACTTAATGGTAACCAAACTGCTGCGTTACTATTTAATTATGTTATTTCTGCTCGTAAGAAAGCTGGTTTAGCAAAAGACAACGACTTTGTTTGTAAAACAATTGTGACAACAGATTTAATTGATCGTTTTGCTGCTGCCAACGATATGCCTTGTTACAATGTACTTACAGGTTTTAAATACATTGCTGAGGTCATCAAAGAAAAAGAAGGTAAAGAAAACTTTATCGTAGGTGGTGAAGAATCTTACGGTTACCTTATCGGTGATGATGTTAGAGATAAAGATGCTGTAGCTGCAGCTTCTATGATTTGTGAAATGGCTGCTTACTATAAAAATGAAGGTAAGTCGATGTTCGAACAATTGATAGATATTTATCATGAACACGGTTATTTCAAAGAAAAACTAATCTCTATCACGAAGAAAGGTATGACTGGTGCTGAAGAGATTGCTCAAATGATGAAAGATCTTAGAGCTAACCCTCCTGCAACTATCAATGGTTCTAAAGTTTTAGAAATGAGAGATTATCAATCTTCTATTGCTACAGACCTACTTTCTAAAGAAGAATCTACAATCAATTTACCAAAATCGAATGTATTACAGTTCTTCTTAGAGGATGGTACTAAAATCTCAGCAAGACCATCAGGTACAGAACCAAAAATCAAATTCTATTTTAGCGTTAACACAACAATTAACTCTGTGAATGAGTTTGATGCTGCGGATGCTTTACTAGAAGAAAGAGTTGATAAAATCATCAAAGACATGAAATTAAACTAATTGTTTAATTTTAAATAATATAAAGCCATAACACCCGTTGTTATGGCTTTTTTTTAGATTAATTCTAAAATCTACAAACTTTCATAAATAACACCCTCCTCTTCCAACTTTCTTAAAATAGATTCGTAAAAAAATACATACCCGAGAAAACTTAATGATAAGATGCCATGTATATTTATGTATTTATTAAAAGGGAACTGCAGTATATTTTATTATCTGCCTTGTTCTTAATGATTGCCTTTATACCATTTCACAAAGGCTATTTTCAATTACCTATCAACAAGGTAATTCCAGAATTTGAAAAGGAGTTAGATAATGATGCAAATACATTACTTAATAATGTAGCTTATTATGATCAATCTTATACATCCAATTATCAGCAATCGACCAATACCGTTAAAAATGTTGATAGCACTGTACTTTATTCCATTTTCAGCTTTTTATTTATATTTCTTGTTTTTCCATTAAGATATATGTTATACATTTTAGATTACCTATTGAATTTAGGCTAAACTAAAACGCATAAAAAAATAGTAGTATCTTAGCACATTGTAAATCATTATTTATTCATTGATAGGTTTCTATTATTAACCTTATGCATCTAAAACGTTACTTCTCTACAATAGGACATCTACTGTTGGCTTTTCTTTGGTTACCTATTCTCTTTTTTGATTCTTCCTTTTTTGCTGATCAATATTTTGATGGTAAACTCATCACATCCCTCTTAGTTTTACTGCTTTTTATATACCTTTTTACAACTTCTTCCTTAAGAATCAAATATTTAATGATAATAATGATTCCTCTATCATGGTTAGGAGAATTGTTATGTTGTGTGATATTAGATATGTATGACTATCGCGGAAACAATATCCCGTTGTATGTACCCGTAGGTCATGCTTGTGTATTTTCTTTAGGTTGGAAAATAAATCAACTTTTTGATACTGACACTAAAGCTGCTATTCGAAAAGTACTTACCCTATTTTTTATTCTATTATTTTTATTCGTTTGCTTCTTTTTCAATGATACACTTAGTGTTGCTTTAGGTCTATTATTTTTCTGGGCCTTAAACCGTAAAAAATTTAGTAGCTTTTACCTTATCATGAGTTGTTTGGTCTTATGGATTGAAGTTATTGGAACCAACTTACATGTTTGGTCATGGAGTCAGTATCAGTGGATTTTCCAAACAGTTAATCCCCCTATCGGGAGTATTTTTATTTACATTGGGGGTGATATGATACTAGGAAGATTGTGTCGTTTCTTGTTACGTTTAAGAAAATCACAGATAGTGAGGAATAAGCTAAATATCACTTCAAAATTTTAAGAATAAACTATATACATTTCATTTTCTGAGAGTAGTCATTTTAGTTGAGCTCAAGCACCTATTTTATTTTTGATAATAATCAACATTTGTTTAAACAAATCAAGTTGTTTAGAGTTAATAGGGAGTAAATCATAAACTCAATCATAATGAAATTCTTATCAACTCTAACTTTCCTACTCTTATTTATTTTCGTTGCATGTTCTGAAGGTGATTTAACACCTCAGCAGAACACAACGCCTACAACAACGAATCCTACATCATCAAACGATGATAATGACGATAGTGATAATACAAATACAGTGACTTACTCAGGCACAGTAGCCGGAATATTATCTTCTAACTGTACGGGATGTCATGGTGCAACCAATCCAAGAGCTGGCTTAAGTTTACATACTTTCGCAACAGCAAAACAAGCAACAGAAAATGGCAACGTACTATCTAGGATTAGAGATGCTAATAACCCAATGCCACAAGGTGGTTTAATGTCACAAGAAAACATTCAAGCCATTGTAGATTGGGCAGAAGGAGGCTTTAACGAATAATGAAAGCTACAAAATTAACAATTGTACTATTTCTCTTCTTTTTAACAAGCACATTTAGTCAAACCAAATATTATACAGAAGCTGGAAATTGTAAATTTTCGGCTTCTGTTCCTGCTTTTGAACCAATAGAAGCTGAATCTAAGGGCTTGATCGGAATTTTAGATGAAAAAACGGGAAACATAGCTGCTGTGATTCCCATTAATAGTTTTGAATTTGCTATTGCTTTAATGCAAGAACATTTCAATGAAAACTATTTAGAATCTAATAAATACCCTAAAGCTACTTTTAAAGGGAATATTCAAAATTTTATCCCTAAGCAATCTGGACAATATGATTATGAGGGTACACTTCAAATACATGGAGAAGAACGTACCGTTAAAGGATCAATAGAAATCAATTTTCAAGATAATCATTACGATATCACTACTAAGTTGATAGTGAAGCCAGAAGATTATAAAATCAAGATTCCTAAAATTGTTTATCAAAAAATTGCTGAAACAGTACATATTCATCTTCAACTAAGACTTTTTGAAAAATCATGAAAAAGCTTCTCTTTCTTTTTGCTTCTATATTTATAGGTATGTCATCACTTTTTGCACAAGATGATTTACTTGATGAAATAAATTCTGAGGATACTGCAGATCAGTTTGAAATGCCTGCATTTAAGGCAACGAGGATAATCAACGGTCAGTCGACCAAATTAGCTTCCAAAAAGGAATTTCATATGATTATCTCTCACCGTTTTGGTAGTATAAATGATGGAATATCCACATTTTTCGGTTTAGATAATGCCAATACCTATATCGGTTTGTTATATGGAATTACTGATAGGATAAACGTAGCTATTGGACGAGAGACATATCGTAAAACTGTCAATGCATCATTAAAAGTTAAACTTTTAGAACAGCATGAAAATATGCCTATTCACCTAGTTGCTTTTGGTGGTTTTTACGCTAACACTCAACTTTCTGATCAAGTATATACAGAATTAACAACTATTGATCGCTTCAGTTATTTGTTTCAATTACAAATGTCGCGTCGATTCACAGATCATCTTTCCTTGCAACTTTCTCCTAAGTATGTAAGACAAAACTTAAAGTATAGCGATTACGATGTCTATAACTATTTTGTAGTTGGAATTGGTGGACGTTACAAGGTCTCAAAACGTGTAGCTTTAACTGCAGAATACGATCATAACTTTTCTAGATCTTCCCAAAACCCTTACCTCAATCCATTGTCTTTAGGGGTTGATTTAGAAACAGGTGGACATGTTTTTCAATTATTATTCTCAAATGCTCAAGCCAACTTACCTCCTTCTTACCTTACCTATGCCACAGGAGATTGGTCCAAAGGAGAGATCTATTTTGGATTTAATATTGTAAGAGTATTCTAATGATATGATGATAAATAGATGTTGATAACACCATGTATTTGTAAATAATATATCACTTTTATCTACAATACTGGATTGATTAAAAATTATTTATTGCAAAAAATTTAGCAACATTATTGTATATTTTCGGCTATAATTTAACCTATTACAGTTTACGCCGCTTTTCTTGTCGTTTAACGGAAAAAACTCACCGGTTATCTAAAAGTTTTCATTATACACTTATTAAAAAGTAGATTGCTTTTAGAAAAATAAATAATTTGATCATCAATGGTCTATCCTAATCATATGAGAATTTTTATTACATTTTTAGTACTAGGTTTTCTAGGACTAAACGGATGTGTTGGAACAAAAGATAACAATAAACATGACCTTCTTATTCATTGGCAACAAATCGGAAACGATGTCAATAAAAAAGGTGAATCGTTTGCTAAACTAACTATAAAAAACATTGGCAATAATACATTAACAGGAGAAAACTGGTCTATGTATTTTAATAATAAGCCATGTACAAAAGTTGATGTTGAAGCTGTTTCCGACCAAGTAATTATTAAAAGAATTAATGGGGACTTCTTCGAAGTAAAGCCTTCTAAATCATTTAAAGCTTTACAGAAAGGTGACAGTCTAGTTCTAGATTTATATACAAATAGTGCTGTTATCAAATATACAGACCAAGCCAATGGTTTCTATTTTGTATTTGATGAAAACGGAAAAGAGAACTTTTATACTCCTTCTCTAGAAATTGGTCAATTCTCACCAGAAATGGCAAAAATTTCTGAAACAGATACTTATGAAGTAGAAGATGAATTCATCAGGTTCGATAAAAATAAATCTTTATCAAAAGTTGAATTGAATACTTCTCAAAAGATATTACCAACACCATTTCAAGTTACAGAAGGTAAAGGAGGGATTGATATCACATCAATCAAAGAAATCCAATCTTCTTCGAAAACCAATAAACAAGCAAAGCTTTTACAAGCATATATTAAAGAAGCGACTGACAACCAAGTGGCAATTGTTGAAAAAGCTACTTCAAAACATTTCATTGCTCTGATAGAGAAAAAGGTGAACGTACCTAACTCTGAAGAAGGTTATGTATTGAACATTACTTCTGAAGACATTTCTATTCAAGGTACAGACAAAGGAATTGTTTACGGTATTCAATCGCTTAGAGCATTATTACCTTTAAAAGGAGAAAGTACTACCATTAAATCAGCCTTAATTAAAGATTACCCTCGTTTTGGGTACAGAGGTTTTATGATTGATGTGGCAAGAAACTTCCAAACAAAAGAAACCATTTTAAATCTTCTTGATGTGATGGGATTCTATAAAATGAATACCTTACACTTCCACTTAACAGATGACGAAGGTTGGAGAATTGAATTAGAGAAATTTCCTGAATTAATTGAGATTGGTTCAAAAAGACAACATCCTGATTCTCCATATGCAACAATTCCTTCTTATGGTTCTGGTGCAAAAGGTATTGATGATGTATCAAATGGATACTACTCTAAAGCTGATTACATCGAGATCTTAAAGTTTGCTCAGGAAAGAAACATCGAAATTATTCCAGAAGTTGATATCCCGGGACATGCTCGTATTGCCATTAACGCAATGAAGTATAGAGCAGAAAATTTAAAGAAAGCAGGTAAATCGGATGCCGAAGCCAATAAATATTTATTGAACGATCCTAATGATACTTCTGAGTATTCTTCTGTACAAGGTTTTGATGATAACACCATATGTCCTTGCCAAGAAACTTCTTACAACTTTATAGAAGCTTTAATTACAGAATTTCAAGCGATTTACAAAGAAGCTGGTATTCCTTTAGAAACAATCCACTTTGGTGGTGATGAAGTTGCAAAAGGCGTTTGGGAAAAATCTCCAATTTGTAAGGAGTTTATGAAAGAAAACAATCTTAAAGATGTAGAAGCAATAAAAGGATACTACGCTGTTAGGATTGCCAAAATGGCTAAAGACAATAATGTAAAACTTCAATTGTGGGATGATATTCTTCATCATGCAGAAGGCATGTCGCCTGAAAACTTAACACTAAATGCATGGGACAACTCATGGGGTGTAGGTACGGAAGATTTTGGGTACAAAAGAGCCAATCAAGGGTATGACGTTATCTTAACTTCTGTATCAAGTTTATATTTTGATATGGCTTATACAAAAGAAATAGACGAACCTGGCTTCTATTGGGGCGACTACAATGATACCAGAAACATTTTCAATTATCTACCTACACATTTCTTCGATATTGATCATAAACTAAGATTAGGCGGAGAATTAACAGTAGATGAGATGAAAGATAAAGAACGATTAACAGCAAAAGGGTTAACGCATATCAAAGGTATTCAAGGTGCTATTTGGGCAGAGACTTTAAAAAGTATCGATCGTTTAGAATACATGATTTACCCTAAAATGATTGCACTTGCCGAAAGAGCATGGGCTCAATCTATTGTTAAACGTGGAGAACAAGGCGTAGTCATCGAAAAGAAATTAGACCAACAGTGGAACACTTTTGCTAACGCATTAGGACAAAGAGAGTTCAATCGTTTTGCTGCTTGGGGTAGAAATTATAGAATCCCTCCAGTAGGTGTTCAAGTTAAAGACAATTATGTGAGTGCGAACATTGCTTATCCAGGTTTAAGCATTCGCTATGCAAAAGTAGGAGAAGAACTTACAGAAAAGTCTTCTGAGTATGCACAACCTATTCAATTAGACGGTGCTATTCAAGTAGCTGCTTTTGATAAGTTTGGAAACCATGGAAGAGTAATATTCATTTCAACGAACAATAAGTTAAGCAAATAGACTAAACTACATACTTACTTCATCAGTTAAAGAGCAAGGTCTTCCGAAAGGAAGGCCTTTTTTTATGCACTTCTCCTCTCCGGTTTAAGACGCTTACAAATGCTTGTTAAAGTTCATCAGGTTCTATTTTTTATTGCTATTCCGGAATCTCATATCATGATTATATTTTGATTTATCACTAATAACGAAATAATAAACTGTAATAATAAAAAAATACACATCAATTAATTGGCCAAACCTCTATTTTTACTTTGTTAAATTTACATAAATAGAATAATTTTACATCACTAAATTATAAATACGTCTATTCACCTCTCTATTCCCTTTATTACTAATGATTAAATATTTTATTGCTTTAACTGTCGTTGTACAGCTTCTATTTTTATCAATCAATACCTATGGCCAAGGAAGCTTAAATCTTTCAACTTCTTTTAATGGACAAGCTGAACAAAAAGTAGATAACAATGCTACACTTAGTTTTGGAAACCCAGGAATAAGTTCTTCTATTTTATATTTCACTATTATTTTAAACAACACTTCTACTTCAGAAGAGTTAATCATTTCTGATATTCTATCAAACGGTAGCCATGAAATAGGGTATTACCCAACATCAGGAGATCTAAGCATTGCTCCGAATACTAAAGGGTTTATTTCATGCTTTTATTCAGCCTCATCTGATATTTTACGTAAAGAAAATACGCTCACTTTTAAAACGTCAGATCCTACACAATCTTCTATTAGTTTTCATTTTGTGACCAATGAAGATGATGGTTATTTGAGCATTTCGTCTTCAGATTTTCCTATCCATAACCAAACAATAGATATAGGTGATGTTACAATAGGTTCAACAACTCACTTTACCATTGGAAATGGAAAACACTGGTAAAGGATATATGTATGTAGACAAAACAGAATTAAAAGGCAATACAAATAACATTACTTCTTCATACAGCGATAAAAAAGGGTTTATTCATGGAGAAGCCTACAATAATAACTTTACTTTTAAGGCGACTTCAAAAGGTACATTTGAAACTTTTATTCAACATCAATTGGAAAGAGGTCAAAATGCTTCTTATCAATTAAAATTGATTGGTCACGTCTTATCTCCTATTGTAAAAGCATCTATTGATGGTAAGGTACTTTCTGATATTAATAACATTCAAAAGTCTGCTTTACCTTATCAAACACATTCATTTGATTTCTTAATAGAAAACAAGGGTGATGCTGATTTAGTCATCAATGGGGTCCAATTAGAAGGGAATAATGTTAGCGAATACAAGATTCAAAACAGTAGCTCAATTATTACAATTCCTCCTACAACATCTCAGATTATCACATTACAATTAACACCGGATAGTATTGGCACAAAGGAGGTTAAACTAACATTCCTTACATCAGATATCGACCAACCTTCTATTGAAGTAAATTTCTCTACGATTATTGAAGCAGCATCCATTAGTTTTGAAGATGTTGATGGAAATGAATTTCACCATTCTGTTGGATTTGATCTTACAGCGTCAAAAAACAATGCTATTATTACTGATTCTTTGTACATCAAAAACCGTGGGAATAAAACCTTAAATATTACTGATATTATTGAAGTCAACGACCCATATCATCAGCTCTCATTTGACTATACAAACGGCACAATAGCCCCCAATGAAAGGCAAAAAGTGAAACTTGTATTTTCTCCCAATGGTCATAATTATGCCCAACAGACTTTTCCAATTGATATCACATCTGATAGTCATCAAAATAAAAAACTTCGTTTGCTACTTCATGCGCATCATCAATTTCATGAAGCTGAATTAAATTACAATGGAAACATTGTATCCACCTCCTATCCAATAGATTTTGATCTTATAGATATTAATAAAGGGAAAACAATCAATTTATTGGTCAAAAATGAGGGAACACTTCCACTTGAGGTAAAAAGTGTTGGGTTTGAAAAGGCTGAACAATCCTCTTTTAGCATTGTAGATTATCCAAAAGATAAAATAGCTATCGGAAGTTATGGAATGATCACGTTGATGTGCCCACCAAATCTTAAAGAGCAGTACCTAGAAGAAGTTCTCATTGTCACTTCAAACGATTATCAGCATCCTATTCAAAAAGTAAAATTGATTGGAAGTACGGTGAAATCATATTTCTATATGAGCAATACTGACAATACAATAGCGGTTTGGAATGGAGACATCAAAGAATATGGTCCTTTACATTATGAGCAGCCTTTTGAGTACAATTATGTCATACAAAACAAAGGGAATGCACCTCTCAGAATTGATGCTATTGTAGCAGAAAATAATAATGGTTTTGATATCCACTTTTCAGAATTTGAATTACCATTAATTTTAGAACCTTCTGAAAAGAAAATCATTAAAATGACTGCTTCACCTTTGGCTCCAGGGGTGTTTAATACGAAAGTAAATATCACAACAGACGAGCCTTTTACAGACAATTTTAGCTATACTGTACGAATGAATGTAGAAATTCCAAAAGTTAAAATTAAGAGTTTATCATCTGATGATCCTATTGCTAGTATTGATTTCACAAGTATTAATTCCTACAAAATTCAATTAAAAAATGAAGGGACTGATATCCTTGAATTGAATGATCTTGCTATCAATAACAATGATTTTACTTTAATATATGATGAAAATATCACGTTTCTAAGACCTCAAGAAACACTTGGTATTGAGATTAAATACCACTCAAAAGTGAATGAACAGGCTGCCACTTTCCTTACTATTAAAACAAATGATTTAAGACAACAAGAAATAAATATTGAACTAATTGAAAGAGCTGTTACTTCAATTCATGACGATTTAAATGATATCACCATTTTCCCTATTCCTGCCACAAATACTTTTACTATTAATGGTTTGGAGAGTTTGGTTGATGTTAAGATTATTGATTTATCTGGTGCTATCAAAAAACAGCTTAAAACAGATGGAGTGGTATCGGTACAAAATTTACAAGCAGGTTTCTATCTAGTAGAGATCGATCATAAATTGATAAAGAAAATTATTATTGAGTAAGATTTCATCGCTTATTCACCTTACATCATTTAATATATCTTGATAATTCAGAGGTTATTCATCATATGTTTTGTAAAATGAAGAATACTTTAGAATTTTGTAATGGGAATAAATTGGTTTCAAGAAATTCCTGATCAAAGAAATACGATTATGCAAAATACACCAGAATTAAATAGTCAAGGAAAATACCTTGGTACAATCACTAAAGATTTTATTAAAGTATATTCTGTTTTAAAAGAAGCTTCTTATCAGATTAGAAAAAGAAATTTCTCTAAGTATCCCATCTTTCCTGTATCTAAAGAAGATTTACAGATAGGACAACATATTGTTGGGAAACAACAAAAAGAATTCTTAGAGTGGAATTATGGTATTTCTTATGCTGAAGAATTTTTACAAAAAGAATTAATTCTTGTAGACAAATACGAAGAGTTTAAAAAGTCTTATAAAGATCCCGAAGAGTTTTGTTGCTTATTTGTGATCGATCAAGATTTTGTCAATTTTGTTTACATCCCCTACCCTGTAGATGAAGAAGGAAATGAAGTTTTATAATACAAAAATAAATTTCATTTTAAATTGATTTATCATATACTCCAAAAAACGTTCTCCAATTCTATATTGGAGAACGTTTTTTTTATATCCATTGTATCGTTAATAATTAAAAACTATCTATCTAAACATTGTGAATTTGATGTAATTTTGCCGCAGTAAAAAACTTAACTAACCAAAAAAAATGATTGCTGTAATATTCGAAGTTTTCCCTCAACCAGAAAACAAGCAAGAATACCTAGATATTGCCAAAGAATTGAAACCTTTATTGTCTACAATTGATGGCTTTATTTCTATTGAACGATTTGAAAGTTTACAAACACCAGGCAAAGTGCTATCCTTATCTTATTGGGAAAATGAAGAAGCGATAAAACAATGGCGTAATCAAACTCAACATAGAGAAGGACAAGGAAAAGGGATGGATCATATCTTTTCTAATTTCAATATCAAAGTGTGTCAGGTGATTCGAGACTACGGTTTAAATGATCGTGAAAACGCTCCATCAGATAGTAATCAGTATCACTTAAATAAAAAAATAGTCGACTAAAAAACGTAAGTCACTTTGTTTCAGACTAAAAGAATATTAAATTATTTACTCCAAGTTCTATCTAAATAATAAATTGTACGAAAACTAAGAGCTTGGATATCATTTTATAAATAACTCATTATGGAACCTATCAAAAAAGGCCTCGTTGTTATCACTGGAGCAAGCTCTGGTATCGGAGCCGCTACTGCTAAATTATTTGCTTCAAATGGACATCCTTTACTCCTATTAGGACGTAGAGTAGCAAAAATGGAAGAGCTACAACTTTCGGAAACTATGATTAAAGGCGTAGATGTTACCGATTATACTACTTTTAAAGCAGCTGTTTTAGAAGCGGAAGAAAAATATGGTCCTACAGAAGCCATTATCAATAATGCAGGTATGATGTTATTGGGAGATGTTGCTACACAAGATCCTCAAGAATGGAAAAAGATGTTTGATGTAAACATTTTGGGTGTCTTAAATGGTATGCAGATTGTGTTGCCTCAGATGAGAAGTAGACAAGGTGGGACCATTATTAATATCAGTTCTATTGCAGGCAGAAAAACCTTTGGAAATCATGCGGCTTATTGTGGTACAAAATTCGGTGTTCATGCACTTACTGAAAATGCTCGCGAAGAAGCGGCTGCAGATAATGTAAGAATGGTAACTATTGCCCCTGGAGCTGTTGAAACAGAACTTTTATCTCATACTACTTCTTCAGAAATTAAGGATGGCTATGAAGATTGGAAGAATGAAATGGGAGGTGTTTTAAATCCAGATGATATTGCCAATGCTATTTGGTATGCTTTCAATCAACCTCAAGGTGTAAATATTAGAGAAATAGTGATTGCTGCGACAAAGCAACAGCAATAAATATCCACAAATACTTAAAGAGGTACTGTTTTAATCATCCAATCGTTCTTGATGATTAAAACAGTACCTCTTTGTTATTGATATATGGTCATAAAAAATCTTTCTATTTCTTTACCTGCAATTATTTAAGCATCAACGTAAAGTACTTGACCGTTAATGAACCCATCTACTGAACGTTCAAATGCTTTTCCTACTAAACTACCGGGAACAGGTTGAAAACCTGGCATCATTTCGCCATATACATCCCAAGCTTCTTCTAATACTGTTGGATTAATAGAATTTACACGAATCCCTCTTGGCATTTCGTGGGCAACACACTGCACAAATGTATCTATAGCTCCACTTGTAGTCGCATCAGCTATTGCAAAAGGAATTGGTTTGATGTTTAGAATACCTGTAATTAGTGTAAAAGAACCATTGTCAGCAATATATTCCTGACCAATGCGAACAATATTTATTTGTCCCATCATCTTACTTAAAATAGTCGTCATCCATTGCTTTTCTGTCATTTCTGTAAAAGAGGCATACTCGCAAACTCCTACAGTATTGACAACTGCATCAAAATGACCCACCTCTTTAAATAAATTTCTTAAAGATTCGACACTAGTAATATCTACTGTATAATCGCAGCCAGAACGTCCCGCTGTGATCACTTTATGTTTACTTAAGCCGGTTAAAGCTGCCTGTCCCATTTTACCATTTGCTCCTATTAAAATTACTGTTTTCATACGATTATTTATTTATGTTTAAATCTTATGCAAACTTATAACCTATAGAAATTTTATGAGTAGGACATTTGTCTAATAATTAATATTGGCACGTATTCTACTTAAGTGCCTTTGGGTTATTCCTAGGTATGAAGCGATATAATGTAGCGGTATTTCTTTAATGTACTTGGGCTGTTTTGTTATCAAATCCAAGTAGCGCTGTTGTGCTTTATCTTTTTGATGATTAAAGATCCATTTTTCTAGTTCTACATATTCTTTCTCTGCAATATTTTTCAAAAACATCAACCAATTATTATTGGATTTTGCAAGGGTTTGTAAATCTTCTTTTGCTATCGAAATTATTTCTGCATCGGTCAAACACTGTATATTTTCTTCAGATTTATTTTCAGAAATAAATGAAGAATAAGCCATTAATAAATTGTCAGGAAATGTAAAACAATAAGTTATTTCATCGTCATTATTTGAGTAATAGAATGAACGGAAAATACCACTTTTCACAAAGCTCAATGAATTACAAATCTCATTTTGGGTCATATAATAATCCCCTTTCTTTAGCAACCTGGTTTGGGTTAATTTTATAAATTCATTTATCTCTTTATCCGTAAAGAGTTGAAAAGAGTTTAAATATTCTATCATTTTAATATTTCTATTTAAGTGATCTCAATTTACTGACATTAGGTGTTGACAGAAAAAATGAATAATGTAAATATTGTGAATGCTATTCTCTTCATTTTCTATTTGCATAATGAATCCTTAACTACTAGAAGAACATCATATGTCTCAATTATAGCATGAGATTTAGATGAGATGAATTGGTATACGCTGACATTTCAAATCTGTCGGTATACAACTCACAAAGAACAAAGTTCGAATTATCTAAATTGATTGGTAAAATACTGTTTTCCTTAGATTGGTACTTCGAGTCAAGTAAATTATCATTAGCGTCTGCGATTATAGTTATATAACCTTTTGCTTTTGTCCATTGCCCTCTAATATACCCATTAGTTTGATTACATCCACGATAACTAAATCTAAATGATCCGTCCTTTAATAAAACTAATGACTTCCCTTTAAATTCAAAATTACCACAATAAGAAGCTACTAAGAACTACAAAAAGAGCGATCAACACCAATATTTCTTGATCGACCTTAGATGGAATCAGATGGATATCTATTGTATTTTCTTCTTCTTGTTATTCTAATGTTCTTAGTATTGAATTCTCTTATCTAATGCGAATATTTATTGTTTTTTGGTCAAATTGTGGCCCGTAACTCTCTATGAATCATTAATAACATAATTGCAATGTAAATGATTGCATTGAGGCCACTTTTTTATTTTTACAAATTGCTGGAGTATACTTCTTTTTTTCTAGTATTGATATTATCTCTGCCTTGTTGTCTAAATAATCACCTCCTCTCAAAATCCTTACACCAGTTACATCACCATTTTCAGTGATTAAAAATAATGCAAAAAGCTTTACTCCATCAAGTCCCTTTCTTTTAGCCTCCTGACTAAATTTCATTTTTCTTGAAAGCTCTTTCACTATTGAACTACTACTATCAATAGATTTTGCTTGTACATCCACATTTAAATAATATGAAGTATTGGTAAGAGTATCCACTTTTACCTCACAAGATGATTTCAAATTTTGTGATAAAACAATTGTTGGTAAAAATAATAATATGATAAGTAACTTCATGTCAATTCTTTTAATGCTCTAGTGATAAGAACCTTGTAAGGTTTAAATTAAACTGTATCAACCTTATAAATTTATAATAGAATCTATCTCTTTTAGCATTGATAAAATATCAATTTTAAAGTTTCGTTTTCCGCATTAAGATGATCAGTAAAAGTATTAATATTGGTTTTATCCGTTGGTAATCATCTGTAATAAATACCCCAACTATCCGTAAGAATTTTCGTCCTTTTAATCCTAGTGAATCCTAGACTTAATGGGTCATCTTGACTTCCTTCTAAATCAGAATAATATCCACCAATATTTTTAAGAAATCCTCCAAACTCAATATAGCAATACCCATCTTGATATTGACATGGACTTGATTTATTAAAATTATTTCGAAGAGTTAAGTACTCATCTTCTGATAGAAGTTCTTTAAATGATTTATCCTCGATAATCCATGATCCACTTACTCGATCGGCAGTTGAAATTATTGTATTGTATTTTTCAAATATCTGAATTGTCTTTCCATGGAATATATTTAAAAACCCAACTGAAATAAAATCACCAATAATTATAAACATAGAAACAACCAATAAGATATGAACAACAGTCATTTTAATGTTTTTAGAAATTCTATATTTTTTTGATATTAACCTTAATAATAAAGTCAACACGACAATTACTTCTAAAAACATTAGTAATTCGAACAGAAAAATCCAGTTGAAAAATGTTACTCGAAAAATATAGAACAAGCTAATCAAGAGTATATTCAATAGTATCGCATTTTTCTTATTCATTTATCCTAATATTATCTGTAATTCCTCTTTAATGTAAATGGTTTGCCAACGGATACGGCTATGAAGAGTATTTTTTGTCGCTATTTTAATTTGACAATTACAATTGAGTTAGTTTAACTATCATTACTAAAGTCTATTCTACTTAATTTCTCATTTAAAAAGAATAAAATCATCCTACTGTCTGTCATTTCTCCTTTAAATGATATTGGTATTTCACAACTTTTATATGTTGCTTTATTTCTATATATTCTTGCTGATTTAAAAGAACTACAATCTAAATTAAAATATTTTGATACTTCACTAATAGTTATTGTATTATTAAATTTCATTTTACCTATTATTAGTTCAGTTGATACTTGATCAAAGTCAACAACACTTAAAACACATTTATCTATATTTTTATAATACTCAAAATAGGTCTTCCCGACATAAACTATTGAATCAAAAGTAGCCATATCCATTTCAACTGGAATAGCTTTTATACTGTCGATTTTTATATTTAATGATTTTAGTTCCGTTAATGTTATTATGGAGGGAATAGAATTATTTAACCTTATGCTAGAAAAATCTATTGATTGAGCATTTAATAAATTAGTTATTCCAATGAACATTAATATTAAAAACAATTTTTTCATTTTATCTGCGATGTAAAATAAAGGCCAATGTATGTCTAAGAGTAGTAAGGCATTCTTTGATTGTACTAAATTGTCTACTGTCACTTAGCCAAAGCAATGTTATTTTTTTTTGCCTAAAAATAAACCAATTCTTTGATGCGCTAGGTCTCAAATAACCATTTCTCTTAAATAACTTTTAGATTTTGTAAGCAAACGTATTATCAGTTTGTTTTAAAGTTCAAGTCTATATATTCTTTGAGTTCGTGATTGATACTATCAATTTGATTTACTCTTCTTACTTTTTTTCCAACCAAATTAATGTCAAGAAATTTATTACCAAATCTTTGCTTAATTGCCAATGATTCTATTTCGTGGGTTTTAATATTGTTTTTAGTAGATCGAAATAATGTGATAATTAATATAATGAAATAAGAAGTTCCTATAAATAAGCCTGTCCAAAGTAAGAATTGATCTCCAGTTTTCATGAATCTTAAAAATGATATTATCCCATAAAAAGTCCAAAGGATGGATGAGAATATTCGGAAACTATATTGCTTTTTAGCATTGTCTATGATTGATATTCCTTCTTTATCAAATGAAATTTCACCATTTTTTAGTTTAAAAGTCTGCTTCATTGGTTAATCTTTAAGTTTGCTAATGTGATGACTAAACTACGTGAGCGGTTGTTTCAACCGTAATTGGAGTTTAGTTGATGTTGAAAAATGTAATATTATTAATAAGTTTCTTTTAAACCTATAACATCAAGATTGATATCAAGTAACCATTTTTTATTATACACTTTTGTTAAATATGAGAAGATTTCTTGATTATATGCTATCATTATTTCAATTGGTGGTGCTTCACAACCATATTCATAATAACATATATCATATTTCTGCTCGAAATATTTTTTACCAGAATTAATACTTCTCGTACATCTACAATTTGAAAGTAATAAAAGTGGAAACCCTTTACTAATGTCATCAATTGCAAATTTTCTAGCAATTTGAGAATCTGTAACAGAAATTAATTTATTAAAAGATGTAGAATCTAATTGTGCCTTCGAATAATAGAGCAACCATACTACTTCTTTATCTTCTAGTAAATCTAACTTTGATAAGATACTGTCATTATCAGCTTCTAAATTTGAAAATTCTTGTGTAGTGTCTTTATTCTGACCTTCTACAGGTGAAATATTACAAATTATAAATAATAAAAACAGAAGGAATTTAAAATATAACATTTGAAAAAAGAGAGTTTCTTTAAGGATTAATATTAGTAGAATGTTGTGAAAATTAATGTTTCTAATTTACTAAATAATATTCATTATTATAATATATATTACAAATTATCTAACGAATTTTACTATCACTTACTACTCTAGTAATCAAATGGGTATAAATCTAGATAGTGTTCGAAGAGTTATGCCATACTAATGATTGGATGCATCTAAAATCTACGCCATTTTCCAATAGGTGGGTGGCAAAACTGTGTCTTAATGTATGCACAGTTACTTAAATTGAGGATTTTCAAGTATTTTTCTATTCTTCTTTAGAGGTAAAAAGGTGTGTAGAAAAGAAGATTTAAGAATCATTGAAAAATTGATTACGAAAAAAGACCTTTCAAATTAATGAAAAGCCTACCCTAAGTTCCATACTGACTTCAATATATAACCCACCGCCTTTATTCAACTAGGGCTTAATTTTAGGTCTTTCAGACCAAACTAAGCCCTAATTATTGGCACCAGTTTTTTACCCGCAACCACCACAACCTCCATCTGAACCGCAACCACTATCGCTTGATGAATCATCAAATCCGTTGACAGATTCAATTATTGGAATAAAATCAGAATCATTTATAGCCATTAAATCGAATTGATTTTTGGTCGTATTATAGTAGTATAAATCTGAATAACCATAATCGACCCAAACAGAATCAGAGTTCTCTTTTCTGAAATTAGATTTCTTTTTTTCTATCAGTTCGAAAATTTCGGTTGGTATTTTGGGTATAAGAACAATATTCCCATTAAGAGAGAGTAGTGTTTCTTCTATGCCTTTAACTTTTTTGGTTGTATTGGTTTTAATTCGTTTGAGTTCACTTTTTATTTCTTTTTGGACATTTATTCCATTTTCTGAAATGACTTTTATTCCTAACAATCTTTGAAAAAAATTAGATTTAAAATATTGTTTCATTCGGTGGTCAGAATAAATATATTTTAATTTATAGTCTTCACTATTTTTAATCTTTTCGAATGCGGTTTTTAATAGGTTTGAGAGTTTTACTTTTAGGTCATTATCTTTTGTGAATACAGACAGAAATATGGATTCGTGTTTTAATGGTTGATAGCTGTTAAATGCTTTCCCTAAACTAACTATTGGGTTTTTCTTGTCCTTTTTTGATGCTTCTCCATTAGTTTCTATTTTGAGTACTTCTTTTAATATTAAGTCAAAGAAAGTAACTCTTGCAAGTTTGTCAACTTTTACTTGAGGATTTTCAATAAGCAAGATTTCTGCTGGTGATAAATCAGTTAGTTCTTTAATCATACTTTTATAATTTTGGGAACTATCCAATTTCTATGAAGGTTAATTCTCCTAAAGTTTAGTTCTCCAAATCTTACTTTTGAAGATGGCCATATATCCAATGGTGTATTTTTATTAAATGTTTTCAAATACAATTCTTTTGTTTTAGAATACCAATCTTCAAATTTTTCTTTTTCACTTTTTCCACCTTTAGTTGGTCCGTGATGTATTTCTCTTCCTAAAGTATTTTTACAAAAATCTGTCCAATACGAACGTGTGTATAAAAGGTGTAAATGCCAAACTTGGTCAACTTGGTCAGAAGGTGTTAACGGATGGTCAGAAATACAGATTAAAAAAATGAACTTTTTGTATTCATTAATTACCCGTACGGAATATTCGTATTTCCATCCATTTTCTCTACATAATCTGTCGGTAAAAGTAAATGTAGAATCAAAATCATCCAATTGGAATTCTTCTAATTTTTTCCATAATGTTTTTTGTTCTACAGTCATTTTTCAAATTGGTGCCAACATTGGATAAACGCAATGGCGTTTATCCCTTAATTTTTAAGAATATACGCCATATGGCATATAACTATTAGTAAAAATTATGTTTCCAATTTACTAAATGACTTTAAATATTCAAATCTACATATTCATTATTCTAATATATATTACAAATTATCTAATGGGCTTTTTATATCGCTTACCACTTTGGTACTCACATGAGTATAAATCTGAGTGGTTTGCGAGGAGGTATGCCCTAATAATGATTGTATGTACCTTAAATCCACACCATTCTCCAATAGGTGAGTAGCAAAGCTATGTCGTAAAGTATGTACTATTACCCTCTTTTGGATCTTAGATTTTAAAACAGCTCTTTTTAAAATTTTACCAACAGAAGTTTTACTGTATTTACCTCCTTTTTCGCCTTCAAATAGATACTTTTTTGGTTTATATTCTCTAAGTATTAATAAGGTATTTTCAGATAATAAAGTGTTTCTGTCATTGTTGCCTTTTCCTTCTTCCACTCTAATCAACATTCTTTTTGAGTCTATATCTTTAAGGTCAAGATGAATTAACTCACTTATTAATCCAATAAATTATCATTAAAATCGCATTATGTTTTAGATTCTTAGTATTTTCAATTATTGCCTTACTTCATCAATACTTAACACAACAGGTAGTTTATCTTTTTTTCTTGGGCGTTGTACATTGTGAAAACAATAATCTATTTCTAAGAGAGTTTTGGATTGAGGCCCATCTTCCAACTTGCTAATATCTTGATATCCGTTTTCCTCTAGAAACAATATATATTTTTGAAGCATAGAAGTATATATAAAAGCTGTATTTAATGAATATCTAAAGAGTTCTAACTTTTTAACCAATGTAATAAGTTGTATTGACCTATTTTGAGGGTATTGGGGTATTGGGCTTTTATCTTTTTATACAGCGTTTCATAAGAATCTACTTCTTTTTTACTTAGTTCTTCTTTGCTATTACTCTGAAACACCATCTTGGTATCTACCCAAGCAATACCCTTAAAAGTAGTAAATACATTTTGGATGCTTTTATAGCTATTTGGAATAAAGATACATTCCAATTCTTTACTCCATTTTACTTCAGGTAGTGTTTTTACCAACTTTTTCATTCCATCTGTCATAGGGAATGATAATTTGATGAACTTTTGATTTTTGATTTTAATCGGATTTAAACGAATATCAGGAGTAGACTTTGTCATATGAATAAAGGTTTTGTAAAACTTTACTTTATGACAAATTTTATAAAATCAATCCAATTAACCGTGTATTACACGGGTATACTCGTGTAATACATGGCTATTTTAAAGTTTCTATTAATATCAACGGTTGAATTAAATTGTAATACTAGCTTATTTTTAAAAAGTAATGTATTAAATTAAAGTTCATCGCTTAACAAATAACGATTCATGAATAACAAAAAATGCCTCTATTGTGAAGAACCTATTTTGGTAGGGAGATCGGATAAAAAGTTTTGCTCTTTAAGTTGTAAAGATGCTTATAACAATCAGAAATCATTGCGTAAAATTTCAGATCGATCATCTCACGAAAAAATCATACATCAGAATTATAAGATCTTAAGAAAGTTATGTCCAAAAGGACACGGGACTGTAAGAAAGAGTACAGTAGAAGAAATGGGACATAACGATTTGGCTAAACGCTGTAGCGTCCCGTAGGGCGTTATTGCGTTTAGGTTTTGTCATGCACTTTAATTTTGGCTCTTTAGATAAGCATTTAGGACTCTTTTGTCTAGTACTGCCGGATTTGTAGATTGCACAATCCTGTAATAATCAGTAGGTTGACTAAGGTTTTCGATGCTTATTAAAGTATCTTTAAACTTCGAGTTCTTTTCTTTTACTTGAGATAAAAGTGAATTGAATTGATTGATACGTGTATTTAGTTGGGAAACCTCAAGCGGAGTGATTTCATTTCCTAAACTGTCAAATTCAAGGGGCATTAAAATTTTGTCAGGTGTGATATCAACAATTGGGATTATAACTTCTACATCTTGAGTATTTATCAAAGTCGAATCCAATGATTTTAAAGCAGTATAAAGATTTACAATCTCCCCTTTTAAACGATTTGCACTGTTCTCTGCGTTCACTTTTTGAGCTTGTTTAGCTATTGTTGAAATATGAGTGTTAAGAGCACTTGTGTAGTCAAGCACTAAGACTCGTAATGATAAATTAAGAGAAGAATCTACATTATGATATAGTTTTTCTTTCATATAACCATAGGTGGCTTCTGCTTGGATTGGCTTTATTACCTCAACGTTTGGAGTTACGGGTTCGCTGAAATTTACTTCTGCATTGATATTAATCTTATTGTATTTTTTAGCTGATACCTTGATTCTATCAACACCATAAATCGAAGAAACGAAGAACAATTTATAATCACCTCCTGCTAATGAGTCAGTATTCATCTCTGTTACACATGAATTAATAAAACCTGAATTTCTACTATCTGCTATGATTTGAAAAACATTATTATCTGTAGGTTGCCATTGCTTAAAATGAGCATTTTCAATTTCCCAAATAATTTCAAGCAAATTAGAGTTTTGGAAAGATGCTCCAAGCTTATTTAAAAATGGTATTCCAGACAAGCCCAAGCTGGCTGAGTTAGCAGAACTAACGTGGTCAATTATGTCGAAATATTTATTATCAAAAATTCTTAAATCATTTTCATTTTTCCAGAAAGTCGGCTTTAATGTTAAGGTTTTATCCTTTTTAGAGTTGTAAAATATAAAAGCTCCCAAGGGAGGCATCTTGTCATTAACATACTGGTTTGAATCAAGGAGTACATTTAAAACATTATCGTTTCCAAGTTTTGCCAGTACTTCATTTAGTTCGACAATATTGAGTTTTTCAACTTTAGGAAGAACCAATTCAATCTCATTAGTCATCTGGTTATTTAAGTCATTAAATTCTCGAATAACAGGAAGAGTTTCAACTCCAGAGCCATATCCTATGAATTTTACTTTTTGTCCTCTTTTTAGCTTAATCGTGTAAGACTTGGATTGTGATAAATCCAGTTTAAATATGAACTTAGGTTCTTCCTTTTCAACATCTTTTATAATCTGATAGAAAAGTTGAATTTGCTGTGCTGATTTGTTCGCAAATTTCACTTCAAATTTTTTCGCTGATACTGAAAGAACTGTAAATACGGTTAATACAGTTAAAATTAAATGTTTCATTTCTAATTTATTAAGTTGATTCTTTTGTGCACAACATTGGATAAACTCAATGGTGTTTATCCCTTAAATTTTAAGAATATACACCATATGGCACATATCCACAAATATTTTTAGCTCCCCAAATATATTAAACAGATGTTAACATACAAATAAAAGTATTAATTATTTTAATATATATTACAAATTATCTAATAGACTTTTAATATCACTTACTACTCTAGTAATCACATGGGTATAAATCTGGATCGTTTCGAAGAGTCACGTCCTAATAGTGATTGAATGTACCTTAAATCTACGCCATTTTCCAATAGGTGAGTAATAAAACTATGTATTAATATATGTACAGTTACTCTCTTTTGGGTTTTTGAATTTAAAGTAGATTTCTTACTATATTTTGCTCCTTTTTACCTATTCCACTCGAATCAACACCTTTAAATTCAAGAAAGATAAGTTCGAAGATATTTAAGTATGATCTTGATAAGTAATGGATCACTTTTCTTTTGATAGAAAATCAAAAAGGTCAGCATCTTTGCAGATACTGACCTTTTAAGTCGGTAAACCTTATTTCTATTCGTATCTATTCTTTGATAAATCTTGAAGAATAAACACCATTCGATGTTTGTATTTTTAGTAAATATACACCTCTCGCTAGAGTGGAAACATTTACTTGGTTTTGATTAGTATTTAAAACCATTTTCCCTTCTAAATTGAAGATTGATATTCCTACAATGTTTTCTTGTTCTGTAAAACTTACATTCAAGTTATTTACTGCAGGGTTAGGATAAACTAAAAGTTTATTTTGATCAAATTCTTCTACTGAAGTAGGATCTGTTGATACCACTAATATCGGTACTAAAGTTTGAGTATAATTAGCAGCACTTACACTACCCGCCTCTAAACTAATCAACTGAATTCCTGTTGAATTAAAAGTCAACTCATTCCCTTCTAAGTCAACATTTCCATTTACAACACTTGCTGTAACATCTCCAATAGATGTTGCTTCTATAGTAATTGAAGGGGTAATGAATTTATCTACTGTACTTGGAATGTTGTGATAGATAAATGCAGATTCTTTGTAAGACGCTCTTTCAAATAATTTCCAAGAATCTGAATTAGCATCATATTTCTCAGTGATATTTTTATATCGTTCGAAACGAACGCCATCAAACATTTCGGTATTTTTATTCCATAGGTAGTACATATTCCCGAACTTTTTATACAGTGGAATAAATTGTTTTGTATTGTCATCATATAAATGTTCGATTAAATAGTCACTTGCACCTGCTCTATCATCATCTATGTCTAAATAGTATCTCGATTTCACCCATTCTTCATCAATGTATTCATAGAACATATAAGAATCAATATCCTCTTCTTGAACAGTAAGATTTATATAATAATCAAAATGTTCTCTTTTATATTTAGGAACAAATTCATCTTTTTCACCATTCCAAACATAATAGGTAAATGTTGATTCACCATCCTGATTATATCCTTCAGCTTCTTTACTACCACCAACTTTTTCACCATTTTGATAGAAAACTTCACTAGAAGAATACGCACCATCTATATAAGATTCATTTATTTCCTCAGTAGTTTGATATTTCCCATCAATATAATCTTGTATTAAAATAGTTGAGCCAGACTGATCATTCGAATATAACCTTTTTGTATCAGGAATAAACTTATCATTTTCCCATTGTTGTTTTTCAACAACTTTTGTGTCTCCCTCAAAATAAGTTAACTCTTTAGATACTGGCACCCATTTGTTATTTATATATGATAAAACATCTTCTTGAACTTTGTCTCCAAAATGATTATAATAATTAACATTTTTAGTTTCCATTACATGCTGACCATTTTCGTAACTTCCTAAAATCCTAGTCGTTTTAATTCTATTACCTCTTTCGTTAAGTTCATAGGTATAATTATTAAAAGAACTAGAGCCATAGTATGCACTCTGAATCATAACTTTTTTGACGTTATATTTTCTGAAACTACCGTAATCTCTTTCGAAAGTGGTGTTATAAAAATATAAATAAAACGATTGGTCACCATAATTCTGTGCCGCGTATTTTTTCTTCTTTACATAAGGAATATTATCACTTTCTAAATAGTTCCCAGATATTTCTGAAGTTGTAATAGCTATTGAGTTATGCATACAAGGCTCAAAATCATATTTAACTGCTAAAGAAGTACTAATGTCTTCTATTTTAGAGACCCTATTATTTTCATATGAAATTAGATATTGTTTATATAACTGATAATTAGGAGATCCTTGAGTACCGTTATTATAATACACATCAATAGTTGATAATAAACCATTAGAATAAGTTTCTTCTAATTGATAAGACTTATCATCATTATACCATAAACCATCTGACGAATTTAAAATAAATACTCCTTCATTAAAAAAGTCTAAATCATAATACGATTCTAAATAACTTAAAACTGTTGGAGAATTAGCTCTTTTTATTTCAGACCTTAAAGAAGTGCCACTAAATTTATCAAGAATATAATCAGTGTATGTTGAAATAAAGGTTGATTTAGTTTCGTCTGTATAATCAGAACTTATAATAGTATACCCATCATTAGTTGTTTCGTTCTCCGTATACAATTTCACCTCATAAACATCTTCTTCATTTCTTTTATTAGATTTTAAAATAGAGTAAGAATTAGACGTTAGATAATTGTATTCAGTTTTCGTATATTTTATAGATGCACTTTTATCAAAATCTACTTGTGTTAAAATACGGTTATTTACATCAAACGTTCTCTCTCTGTAATCTCCTACTTCAAATTCTCCATCTACTAACACATATGAAGCATATTTTTTCTCTACCAAATGATCATCTTCTAAATACTCATAGTCGTAACCATAACCTGATCCAAAAGAGTTAGTACTTTCAGACCATCTATGCTTTCTTCTATAGTTAATTTTCCTTCCATATTGGTCGTAATTAACAAACACCTCTTCATCATTTACCCATTCACCATTCAAGTATTGTTTACTTAAAGTATTTATTGACTTATCATTATAAGTATTCTCATACTTACTACCACTTTCAAAGTCATTTTTGTATACATCATAATTATTATAATTCTCTTTTATTAAAAACCTAAATTGATCATCATAAGTATTAATAGCTTTTTCAACTTCAAGCCATTGATTCAAAACAAAAGAATACTCATTATACTTTGTTAGAAAACTATCTCCAAAATCTGAATAGATATATTCTCTTTCTTGTTTTGATAATTCTTTATAATTACCATCTTCACCAAGATTTTCACTTAAAGCATAATAAATTTCGTCTCCATTATCGTTATATCTATATTCTTCAAGACTAGAATTAGCCGGTGAATTCTTATCTGAATAAAGTTTTCTAAGGAATTCTCCTTCTTCATTGTAAGTATATTCAGATATGTAACTAGGTTCCGATTTAAATACATCATTTTCAATTTCGTAAACCTCTTTCTTCGTTACTTTTCTTGAGAACCTTTTGCTGTATACATATTCGAATTTTTCAAACTCATCGGCCACCCATTTATCTTCAGAGGCACTATAATACTCTCCATGTAATAAATTTTCTGCCTTATCAATAATTTCTATATACTTATAGTTTTTCTTCCAAGAATCATTATCATATAAGTACTTTTCTAAAATTGTTTTACCATCTTCTAAAGACTGTACGAGTTTCTCTGAATTAACTAAAGTACCATCAATATTTTCTTTAATGTAAATCTCAACTTTATCATTCTCTTTTTCATAATCATGAGTTTCCTCTAGAACCCATTCATTATTTTCAACGCCGTAAATTTGATGTATTCCTGATTTTTTGTATGGTTTTTTATAAACGTTTTTAGAGTATTTTAACCATTCGCCATCCGTAAATTCACCTTTATATCTTTCATAAGAAAGAATTTCATTACCTAACCAATTGTATTTATAACCTAAATCTTTGACCAACTCTTTCGAGTCTTCATCATAACGTACGATGAAATAGCCATTTTGAGTTCCATTTTCATCATATTCATATGAATATCTATAATCAATAGTTTTTACGCCATTAATTCCTTCAAAATAAGTAACAGATAAATAATTATTATTTTCATCTCTAATTACTTCGTTACCGTAAGTATAGACTTCTACTTCACCTTTATTTGTATAAATATATCTATCATAAGAAGTGTTGTTGTTGTCTACTTCATTCCTATTTATTTTTTTTTCAGTTAAATAATATAACTCATCCTCTGCGTTCCAATCATAATCAGAGTAAGAATAAACTCCTTCTTCTAAATCTTTTACTATATGATCATATATTTCTTTAGAATATTTATACCATTCTTGAGTATTAGAATCATATTTTTCAATTTCATAACCATAATAAAAATCCTCTTCATTGAAAAGGTTTGTTCGTTTTGAAATAGGTTCGAATACTTCAGTAATCAAATTATATTTATGAGTTATAATTTCAGCATAAGAATGATCATTAAAAAAAGTATAATATATCTTAAGATATGGTGCTAGTTTAGAAGTGTAATAAGAATTATAATTAGTTACTATCTTAGTATTTCCTTCATACTCATAATCCGAAGCACTAGAAATTTCCCATTGTCCATTATTATAATATGCTTGTTCAACATAAATCAGACTACTATCAGTTGTAGAATATTTTTGTATTTTTCTACTATATTTTTCTAAACTAAAATTATAAGCATCATCAAGATGGTAAGTAACTTTAACTTCAGTATAATCATCCGGGTATTCAGTCACTTGTTTTTCAACCGTTTTTAATTTACCATGTCGACGGTCCTTCTGTTCGTAATATATTTGTTTTTCACCTTCATAAGCATAACTAACTTCAGACCAAACTATTACTGAATTATCAGATAATGTTATATGTTCGGTTTCTTTAGTTAAATGCCCTAAACCATCGTACTGATAGGTAGTTGCTCTTTTATAAATAGAATCAGTATCACTTTTGATTTCATACCAAACTAGTGAATCACTCTTATTTGGAATAAGATCTTCTGATGTTCTAGCTGCACTTTGTACAATAGATGCACTTTCATTTAAATTCAAAGGATTTGAATTAAATAAATCGTTTTGTACCTTTCTTTCGTTATCAATAACGAAATGTTCTAAATACTTTTTTCTTCCCTGAATTAACTCTTTTTTTTCAGATTCCTTCATATGATTTATGAAATCTTTCTGAAATGGCAAAGGCAATTCTTTTTCCATTAGCAGGTTATTAAAACTGCTTAACGAGAGACCTTGATTAGCCTGAATATCTTTCGATATACCTTTTACAGGTGAATCTAATTCTTTATCAAAAGATACATACTCTTTACCATGAGATAATACAATTGATTCATCATCATTTTTAAGTAATTTGAGATAATTACTAATCCTTGATACAGGAATTTCAATAGTATCACTTTCTATTGAATCATTTTCAGAATGACCTAATAACTCTGTATTATAGTCTTCATTAGTCTTTATTTGCTGTCCTCTGACGACAGTAAATGTCATCAACAATAGTGAGAGGCAAAAAAAATGTATGGTTTTCATTAAAAAAAATAGTTATATAAAAATAGTTAGTCTAGACCTGTAAAATTTCCAGCATTGATCAATAGCACAAACATAAGATGTGTTAATTACGAACAATATATTAACATATATTTTTAAATCAGATTAATTGAATAATAAAACACTTTCAGAGATAAGTACAATAAAACACTCAAATTTTTGGTCATTTCGAAAAAAAAACCAACAAAAGTCGTCACAAATACACTTAATTATAATTGTATTATGTAATTAAAGTGCATCAAAAAAGGTCAGCTTCTTTTCAGAAACTGACCTTTTACTTTTTGATAAAATCAATCTATTTTTCGAAGTTCATCACTACATCAGTAATGATCTCAACACATTCATTCAATTGCTCTTCAGAAATCACTAAAGGAGGTGCAAAACGAATAATATTACCATGTGTTGGTTTGGCTAGAAGACCTTTGTGCATCAATTCATAACAAATTTTTGTAGCTGTAGAAGATTCTTCTGTATCATTTACAATCAAAGCGTTTAGAAGTCCTTTTCCTCTAACATTTACAAGAAGATCTGTTTTCTCACAAAGTGCTGTCAATTTCTCTCTAAAGATATTTCCTAAATGGAAAGCGTTTTCCATCAGTTGCTCTTCTTCAAGAACATTCAAGGCTTCTACCATAACAGCACACCCTAATGGGTTACCTCCGTAAGTAGAACCATGTTCCCCAGGATTAAAGACATCCATTACTTCAGAAGACGTTAACACTGCAGAAACAGGATAAAATCCGCCTGAAATCGCTTTGCCCAAGATTACCATATCTGGCTTAAATTCATCATAGTCAGAAGCGAGAAGCTTACCTGTTCTACCTACACCTGTTTGTACCTCATCTACCATGAATAAAACATTATGCTTTTTACATAGTTCTTGACAAGCTTTTAAATAACCTGCATCAGGTAAGTAAACTCCGGCTTCTCCTTGAATTGGTTCTAACCAAAGACCCGCTACATTAGGATTTTGAAGTGCTTCTTCTACCGCAGACAAATCATTGTAAGGAATGATACTGAATCCAGGCATAAAAGGACCAAAATTAGTTGTTGCTACAGGGTCTGTAGAAGCTGAGATTATTGTGGTTGTTCTACCGTGAAAGTTTTTTTCTACTCCAATGATGATTGCTTCATTGGCTGGAATACCTTTTTTCTCATATCCCCATTTACGTGCTAATTTGATGGCAGTTTCGTTTCCTTCGGCACCTGTATTCATCAAAATAGCTCTTTCGAAGCCAAAAGTATCACATAGCTTTTTCTCAGCAATTCCTAATTGGTCGCTGTAAAAAGCTCGAGATGTTAAAGTAAGTTTTGAGGCTTGTTCAATCATCACGTTCAAAATACGTGGATGAACGTGACCTTGATTTACTGCAGAATAAGCAGAAAGAAAATCGTAATACCTTTTTCCTTCTACATCCCATACGAATACACCTTCACCTTTAGAAAGCACTACTGGAAGAGGGGCATAGTTGTTTGCTCCATACTTCTTCTCCATCTCCATTGCTTCCTGTGAAGTCATAGCCATTACTTTATCCATAGTAAAAGATCAAAATTAAATGTTTATATGTATATGTGTCCTCAAATATGAGAGTAAAGGACTACTTATCCAACAATTTTTGATAGAATAATATTGATTCTGTTCAATTTCATTATCAGAAAATACAGAGAGTAAACGATTAAAAATGTCTTACAAAAAACTGTTTTTTTATTCTATGGTATCCAGCAAACAGGGTTATTCATCTCCCCAATCAATATTGTTATCATCTACAGGAACAGAAATTCGGTATTCATCTAAGAAGATTTTAAACTCTACTCTTCTGTTCAATCGTTTTTGTTCGGGAGTTTGGGGGTTCTTTACAATAGGATCAAAATCACCTCTTCCATCTGCTATGACCCGATCAGCACTTAACTCTCCATAGTTAATTATAAATTCTTTGATGGACTGTGCTCTTTCTTTTGATAATTTAAGGTTGGCATCATGGTTACCATCCGAATCTGTATGTCCTGTAACAATTAATCTATAATCATTATGCTTCACAAGAAAATCAATAACCAAATGTAAATTGTTTTCCATTTCAGGTTTTAATTTGGCACTGCCAGGATCAAAATCTATTGATGCAAAAGACAAGGAACTATTTACAGAAACTGCAGGGATTTGAACATGCTTGTCTCCTTCAACAAAGAAAATCTCTTCAATCTGGAAAAAATTATCTCCTTCAATTACCAATAAATATTTTTTATCGTTGATTAGTTCAAAATCAAAAGAACCGTCTTCTCTAATTTTTTTAGGAGCAACCTCTACTCTATCCGATAAATCAATTATAGTTACTACCCCTTTGAATACCTCTCCTGTGGTTGGTTCAACTACTCTACCTGAAAATCGGACTGTATTATTCGGTTTTGCTTCCATAGGTAAAGGAAAAGATTGCATATCCAAATTTGGATTTCCTTTTACCTTAGACTTGGCATAATACAATTGTTTCGCCTCTGCATCTATCGCAAAATAATATTCATCTCCAGCACCATTTACTAATGGTCCTACGTTTTTAGGTTCAGAAAAATTTCCTTCTACAATAAATGATTTATAAATATCAAAACCTCCGAAATTGACGATACCAACAGAAGAAGAAAAATATAATATAGGGTATTTCACATGTGGATAAGGACTTAACTCACTACCTCTAGAATTGATAAATGGACCAATGTTTTTTGCTTTGCCCCACGCTCCCTTAGCATCTTTTACAGAATAATAAATATCTGAACTACCAAATCCACCCTTTCTATCAGAGGCAAAATACAATGTATCTTCAGTCATAGATAAAGAAGGATGAGAATCCCATGCATAAGAATTAATTTTCGGTCCTAAATTAACCGCTTCATCCCAAGTGCCATCTTCTTTCTTTTTGCTGTAATAAATATCACAATCACCATATCCTTCAGGTGTCATACAACGAATGAAATAAAGCGTATTACCATCCTTACTTAAATAAGGAGAACCCTCGTTATAATTGGTATTGATTGTTTCTAATGGTTCTGCCATCCCCCACATATCATCAGTGGTTTTGTGTGAAATGTAGATATTTTCGTTATTTTTTTTGGGGTTAAACTGCTTATTAAAAGCAGAGGTATCTGTTTCAGAACGGTTACTTGTAAATAACAATTCCGACTGATTTTCTCCTCCAAGTGTCATTCCATAATCAGAAAAGTCTGAGTTTACCTGAGGTCCCATTTCTATTAGAACATCCTCTGGGGGGGTCAGAGTATCAATCAAAGCTCTTTTTTCGACTAAACGATAATAATCGTTGATATTAGCATATAGTGTTTTATCGAATAAAGTAAGTTCTTCATAATGTGCTAAAGCTTTGCTTATATCTGTTCTATTGTGTCTTAAGATTAATCGATACGTCTCTTTGGCTAATGCGTGATCACCCAAATACTCTGACACATTGGCTAAACGCCAAAGTAGGTCTACATCTACAGGGTTTACAAAATTATTGATACCAAATGAGGTCACATATTTATACAATACTTCTCGGTATTCTTCCCATTGCTTGTTTCTTTCTAAACGAGCAATTTGAGCTATCATAGCATTATTAGAATATTGAGGTATTTTATTAATGTTAGGAAATTGCAAGCCAGGCAGTTTCACTACATTATTAATTTTTGTAGGTTGAAACTCCTGAATACTCAATCCACTGCCTTCTTGTTGTTCAGTTTGTTGAGCATTTTTATTCTTTCTCTTCCTTTTTTGGGAGAAAACAGATGATGATAAAAATATAGTTAAGAGTAATATTATTAATATCCCTTCTCCTTTGAAGATTTTACTCATGATATATAACAGCGTCCTTAAAATATCAACGATTAAGGAACCAATTTTTCAGATTACGTGTAATAGTTAAATCAACTTGCAATTGTATAACGATCAAATTATAAAATCTGATACGTTATGCCAATTTTTTTATTCGGTTAATATTTCACAAAGATTACACCATACCATGACAACTTTGTCAGCATTTATGAAAATATGTCAGTTTTATTTATTTGGTTGATATATTGCTAAGTTATTATCACTTAATTGTGTTGTTGCAGTCTAAGATTCAGACAAACTTATATGAGAACAAAAGACACATTGGCCCAAGGCCTTTTATCAAATATAAATAATGATGCTATTATCTCCGTTATTTCAGACGAAGTTGATAGTGATTATAATTTGGACGGTATTGAAGAGTTGGAAGACGTACCTGTACTTCCGCTTAGAAATATGGTTCTTTTTCCTAATGTACTTATTCCTATTACAATTGGTAGAGAGAAATCTAGCAAACTAGTGAATAAGGCCTATGATGAGAAAAAATTTATTGCTTGTATTGCTCAAAAAGACGCCTCGGTAGAGGAACCTACGGCAGAGGATTTACATCAATATGGTACTTTAGTTCAGATCGTAAAAATCTTAAAGCTTCCTGATGGTAATTTGACAATTATCGCACAGAGTAGAAAGAAAATAGAACTGAAAAATATTACCGCAGAAGAGCCGTATATGATAGGTCAAGTTTCTGTAATGGAAGAAGACTTTTCAAAAATCGGTAAAAACGAAGTTTTAGCACTTGAATCTTCTTTAAAAGATGTGGCTTATCAGATATTAAGTCTGAATAGAGACATTCCTCAAGAAGCATCTCATGCTCTAGAAAATATCCGTGAGTTAGAATTTTTAGCCAATTTCATCGCTACAAACATCAATGCTGATGTCAATGAAAAGATGAAGATTTTAAAAGTCTCTAACGGTAAAACGAAAGTAGAAAAACTCCTTAAATTAATGCATAAGGAAGTTAATCTATTAGAGATCAAAAATGAGATTGCTGGCAAAACAAATGTAGATATCGATCAACAACAGAGAGATTACTACTTGCGTCAGCAAATGAAAGTGCTACAAACTGAATTGGGTGTTGAAGGCCCTGATCAGGAAATTGCTGAAATGAAAGCTAAAGCAAGCTTGAAAAAGTGGCCTGAGGAAGTAAATGAGCATTTCAATAAAGAATTAGCAAAACTTCAACGTTCTAATCCGGCTGCGGCTGATTTTGCAGTATCAATGAACTATTGTGAGTTTCTTCTTGACCTCCCTTGGGATGAAGTTACTGATGATAAATTTGATCTAAAATTAGCTCAGAAAATCTTAGATAAAGATCATCAAGGATTAGAAAAAGTGAAAGAGCGTATCTTAGAATATTTAGCCGTTCTAAAACTTAAAAACGATATTAAAGGACCTATCCTTTGTCTATACGGCCCTCCGGGTGTGGGTAAAACCTCATTAGGTCGTTCGATTGCCAAAGCTTTAGGTAGAGAATATAACCGTATTTCTTTAGGTGGTTTACACGATGAAACTGAAATTCGTGGTCACAGAAAGACTTATGTAGGTGCAATGCCTGGTAAAATCATCCAAAGTATCAAAAAATCAAAAGTATCTAACCCTGTATTTATTTTAGATGAGATTGATAAAATTGGCAATGATTTCAAAGGAGATCCTTCTTCTGCCTTATTAGAAGTATTAGACCCTGAGCAAAACAGTACCTTCGTTGATAACTACTTAGAAGTTGAATACGATTTATCAAAAGTATTGTTTATTGCTACAGCCAATTCTTTAGATACCATACAACCGGCACTAAGGGACCGTATGGAAATTATCGAAATTACTGGTTATACTTTCGAAGAGAAAGAACAAATCGCTAAAAAACATTTGATCCCAAAACAGAGATCTGAACATGGGTTAAAAGCGAAGGACTTCACTTTCACTGCTAAAGGCTTAAAATTCTTGATTGAAAACTACACTAGAGAATCGGGTGTACGTGGACTTGAAAGAACGGTTGGTTCTGTTGTTAGAAAGATTGCAAAATCTATTGCCTTAGAAGAGGAATATCAAAAGTCAATTGGACCTGATCAGATTATAGAATATTTGGGTGCTCCAATTTTTGAAAGAGAAACCTATTCTGATAATGATTATGCAGGTGTGATCACTGGTTTAGCATGGACGCAAGTTGGTGGAGAAATTCTATTCATCGAAAGCTCATTGAACAAAGGTAAAGGTAGATTAACTTTATCTGGTCAGTTGGGTGATGTCATGAAAGAATCTGCAACCACTGCTCTATCTTGGTTAAAAGCCAATGCTGATAAGTACGGAATTGATCATCGTATTTTTGAAAATTACGATCTTCATATTCACGTTCCTGCTGGTGCTGTTCCTAAAGATGGTCCTTCTGCTGGTATTACCATGTTATCTTCTATGGTATCGATTTTCACTCAAAGAAAAGTGAAAGCAAAACTTGCAATGACAGGTGAGATTACTCTTAGAGGTAAAGTATTGCCAGTAGGCGGTATTAAAGAAAAATTATTAGCCGCAAAAAGAGCTGGAATTAAAGAAATCATTTTCTCAGAAAGAAATCAGAGAGATGTAAAAGATATTCCAGAAAAATATACAGATGGTCTTAAACTTCATTTTGTAAAAGATGCTAAAGAAGTGTTAGAAATTGCTCTTCTTACTAAGAAAGTAGAAGATCCAATAAAATTTGACTTACCTAAAAAATAGCAAATTTAATTCTAGTAAATAGAAGGCATACTTTCAGTTTCATCTGAAGGTATGCTTTTTTCATTTCAATTTATCAGGCAAAAAATATTATTCGTTTAATTCATTAGATTTTTGTTAATCGGATAATTTTATTTGTTTTGCATCAATATTAGATATGTTTTCTTTCTAGGATTCATATTGTACCAAGTATTTTTTACACACACATCACAAACTAAATAGATATGAATCCTAAATATGCTGCTATCACTGCGGTAGCTGGATGGGTTCCTGATCATAAATTGACTAATAAAGACCTAGAAAAACTGGTCGATACTAGCGATGAATGGATTACTACGCGTACAGGAATAAAAGAAAGACGTATATTAAAGGACGAAACTAAAGGGACTTCAGTATTAGCAATAAATGCTGTAAATGCCTTACTAGACAAAGCAAACATCAATGGAGAAGACGTAGATTTAATTATCTGTGCTACTTCTACACCAGACATGGGATTTATTTCAACAGCCAACCTTGTTGGGGAAGCTATTGGAACTAAAGCAATGTCTTTTGATGTTTCGGCTGCTTGTTCTGGTTTTATTTATGCCCTAGAAATGGGGTCAAATTTTATCAAATCAGGTAACTATAAAAAAGTAGTTATTATTGGTGCTGATAAGATGTCGTCGGTAATTGACTATAAGGATAGAAATTCTTGTATTCTTTTTGGTGATGGTGCAGCCGCTGTTTTACTGGAACCTCATAATGAGTTAGGTGTAGTCGATGCCTTAATGTTTTCTGATGGATCAGGAAAAGAACTTCTTAATGTTAAAAGAGGATCTGCATTTCCTTATTCTGAAGAACAAGTGATGGGTGAACATCACTATTTTCATCAAGATGGTAAATCTGTATTTAAGCATGCTGTTACAAATATGTCTGCGGCTGCTGCTCAGATTATGCAGCAAAACAATCTTTCTGCAGATGATGTGGCTTATTTAGTACCACATCAAGCCAATCTTAGAATTATTGATGCCACTGCAAAAAGAATGGGTGTTGGTAATGACAAAGTTTGTATTAATATCGAAAAGTATGGCAATACAACTGGAGCAACTATTCCTCTTTGTCTTTGGGATTTCGAAAAACAATTTAAAAAAGGCGATAATATCATTTTAGCTGCATTTGGTGGTGGATTCACATGGGGATCTGTCTACCTAAAATGGGCTTATGATGCGAAATAATATATTCTTGCATTTTAGAAGAAGGCGATTCGAAAGAGTCGCCTTTTTTTGTGCATTCTAATTCCACACCTATATAGAGGCAAAAGTATCAGCACTTCCTCATTTTTTAATTTTCACATAGGATTATCTAATAATGATTTTAAATCGATGGCGTTTTATTTCAACTTATAGGTTATAAAAACAAACTTATTTCGATGATTTGATTAGATTTGCAGATTACTAGAAAAAATTATATCACATATAAAAATGGAAAATAAAGTAAGAGTACGTTTTGCGCCAAGTCCTACCGGACCTCTTCACATTGGTGGAGTGAGAACTGCATTATTTAATTACCTTTTTGCCAAACACAATGGTGGCGATTTCTTGGTACGTATCGAGGATACAGATCAGAACCGCTTTGTGGAAGGTGCTGAAGAATATATTAAGCAGAGTTTGGAATGGGCGGGCATCGTAGCTGATGAGGCTCCTTGGAAACCAGGGGAATGTGGTCCTTACAGACAATCTGAGCGTAAGGAAATCTACAGAGAATATGCCGAAAAATTAGTCCAAAACGACCTTGCTTATTATGCATTTGACACTCCTGATGAATTAGAGGAAATGCGTGAGCGTTTAAAACAAGCGCGCGTAAATACACCTCAATACAACGCGATGACAAGAATGCAGATGACCAACTCTCTTACGCTTTCTGCTGATGAAGTAAAGCAAAGAATTGAGAATGGTGATCCTTATGTTATCCGTTTAAAAGTTCCTAGAAAAGAGGAAATCAGATTAAATGATATGGTTAGAGGATGGGTAATGGTTCATTCTCATACAATTGACGATAAAATTTTAATGAAGTCTGATGGTATGCCTACCTACCACCTTGCTAATGTTGTGGATGATCATTTAATGGGCATTACACACGTGATTAGAGGTGAAGAATGGTTACCTTCTGCCCCACTTCATGTATTATTATATAAATATTTAGGTTGGGAAGATACTATGCCTCGTTTTGCTCACTTACCTTTATTACTAAAACCTGATGGAAATGGTAAATTAAGTAAGAGAGATGGCGATAAAATGGGCTTTGCTGTATTCCCACTAGAGTGGAAAGATCCTGCTACTGGTGATATCTCTAGAGGATTCAAACAAGATGGCTACTTAAATGATGCTTTCATCAATTTCTTAGCTTTCTTAGGCTGGAATCCTGGAGACGAAAGAGAATTCTTTACGCTAAATGAATTAGTAGAAGAATTCACTATGGAAAGAGTGACTAAGGCAGGCACTAAATTCGACATCGACAAAGCAAAATGGTTTAATCAACAATACCTAAAGGAAAAGTCTGATGAAGAATTAGCTCAATACTTGATGGCTGACATGGAGGCTGATGGTGTAGCTACTACTCCTGAAAAAGCTGCGCAAGTAGCCAATCAGTTAAAAGAGCGTGTTACATTCCCTCATGAGATCTGGAGAGACGGACGTTTCTTCTATGAAGTTCCTTCTGAATACGACAAAAAAACCGTAAAAAAGAAGTGGAAACCTGAAGGAGTAACAGTTCTTGAAGACTATGCTGCCACAATAGAAGGCATGGAAGAGTTTACGGCTGATATTGCCAAAGATACTTTCACTGCTGTATTAGAGAAACATGAAATCAATTTAGGTAAAGTAATGCCTGCTTTGAGAGTGGCTATCTCTGGTAAAGGTGGTGGTCCAGACTTAATGATTATGCAAGAGGTTCTAGGTGCTAAAGAAGTTGCATCAAGAATCAAGATTGCCATAGAAGAGATCAATAAGTTAAAAGAGAATAATTAAGCATTTACATAATGTAGGTAGACCAATCTCTACCTACACTATTTAATTTCATTGGAACAATGGAAGAGAACAAAAGTGAAAAAAGAATGGACTTTATTCGTGAAAAAATCACGGAAGAATTAAAGTCGGACAAGAATGGAGGAAAACTATTATTCCGTTTCCCTCCTGAGCCAAATGGCTATTTGCATATCGGTCATGCAAAATCAATTTGTTTAAACTTCGGTCTATCACAGGAATTCCAAGGTGCAGGTACTAACCTTCGTTTCGACGATACTAACCCTGCCAAAGAAGACCAAGAATATGTAGATGCTATCAAAGAAGATATTCAATGGTTAGGATTTAATTGGGAAGGCGAACCGAAATTTACTTCAGATTACTTTGAGCAATTGTATGCTTGGGCTGTTCAACTTATCAAAGAAGGGAAAGCTTATGTAGACGATCAAAAAGCTGATGAAATTGCTGCTCAAAAAGGAACTCCTACTACTCCAGGTACAGAATCTCCATTTAGAAATAGATCGGTAGAAGAAAACTTAGAGTTGTTCGAAGGAATGAGAGAAGGAAAATTCGATGAAGGTTCTCGTGTATTGAGAGCTAAAATTGATATGGCCAACTCAAATATGCACCTTCGTGACCCATTCTTATATAGAATTATTAAAAAGTCACACCATAAAACGGGTGACAAATGGAGTATCTATCCAATGTATGATTGGGCACATGGTCAGTCTGATTACATAGAAGGTATTACCAACTCTCTTTGTACAACTGAATTTGAAGTGCATCGTCCTTTATATAATTGGTTCTTAGATCAATTGGCTGAAAAAGGAAAAATCCGTCCTGAACAAACAGAATTCTCAAGACTAAACCTGAACTATACAGTCATGTCTAAGAGAAAGCTTCTTCAATTAGTTGAAGAAGGCGTTGTAAACGGATGGGATGACCCTCGTATGCCTACAATTTCAGGATTAAGAAGAAGAGGTTACACACCTAAATCTATCAGAAATTTTGCTGAAAAAGTGGGTATTACTAAGCGTGACAACGTTATTGATGTCTCTTTATTAGAATTTGCTGTTCGTGAGGATTTGAATAAAACTGCTCCAAGAGTAATGGCTGTTCTTGATCCTATCAAATTAGTTATTGATAACTATGAAGAAGGAAAAACAGAATGGTTAGAAGCAGAGAATAATCCTGAAGATGAAAATTCTGGTTCTCGTCAAGTACCATTCTCAAAAGAGTTATATATCGAAAGAGAAGACTTTAAAGAATCTGCTAACCGTAAGTTCTTCCGTCTTACTTTAGGTAAAGAAGTTCGTTTGAAAAATGCTTACATCATAAAAGGTGAAAGTTGCGTGAAAGACGAAGATGGGAACATCACAGAGATTCATTGTACTTATGATCCACTTTCTAGATCTGGTAGTGGAACAGAAGAATCTCAACGGAAAGTGAAAGGAACATTGCATTGGGTATCTGCAGAACATGCTGTAGACGCCAAAGTAAACCTTTACGACCGTTTGTTCTCTGATGAGGCTCCGGATGCAAGAAAAGATCCTGAAACAAAAGAAAGTATTGATTTTAAAACTTTCTTGAATCCAGAATCATTGCAAGTATTGGAAGGATGTAAAGTAGAACCTTCTTTAAAGGAAAATAAAGCAGGAGATAATTTCCAATTCCAACGTTTAGGGTACTTTATTCTAGACAAAGAATCTACTTCTGACAACTTGATTTTTAATAAAACAGTTGGATTAAAAGATTCTTGGGCAAAGAAAAAATAAGCCAAAACACCCCATTTTCGATGATGTGAATGGGGTTATTTAATATATTGTAACGTCCTAAAATAAGTTGACTAAATTGTAATAAATTTATGTCAAACACCAGAAAAGCAAAATCTTCAGAATCCCCAATATCTTACAGCTTATCATTCAAACAAAAGGTTGTAGAAGAATTTGAAAGTGGGCTTTATACAAAAGCAGCTCTTCATAGAAAATATTCGATTGCAGGTCATAGTACAATTGCTCGTTGGTTAAGAAAATATGGTAAATTGTCTCACACAAAATATAAATCCATAGGACGACCAATGAAAGATAAAGAGCAACAGCGTATAAAAGACCTTGAGGCATCATTACGACAAACAGAAAAAGAGTTAGAAAAAGCTTTAAAACAAAAAGATGCAGAATTAGATGCATACAAAAAGTTTATCGAGATAGCTGAAAGAGAATTGAATATTAAGATTGTAAAAAAGTCTGGTACCAAGCAGTTCAAGAAATAAAAACAGAAAATGCTTTAACAACAGAGCAATTATGTCAACTGTTTGGTTATACAAAACAAGCTTTCTATAAGCGTTCTACTAAGAAGTCACAATCAAAAGACTATCTTGATCAAGTAAAACAAGAAGTAATGAAATACAGGTCGTTACTTCCAAAATTAGGAGGAAGAAAACTACATTATTTGATGCAAGATTTTTTGTCTTCTAATCAAATAAAAATGGGTAGGGATCAGTTGTTCAAATATTTAAGAGAATCTAATTTACTAGTAAGTAGAAAACAAAAGTATCATAAAACAACGAATTCAAAACACTGGATGCGTAAATATCCAAATTGTGTAAAAGGACTTCATATTCATCGTCCTGAGCAAGTATGGGTAGCTGATATCACTTATTTAACTTGTAATACAAAGCACCATTACTTACATTTAATTACAGATGCTTACTCTAAACGTATTGTAGGTTATAAATTATCTAATAACATGCAGGCTGAAACCACTGTAGAAGCATTAGAAATGGCTTTAAAGGGTCGTATATATGATGAAAAATTGATACATCACTCAGATAGAGGACTTCAATATTGCAGTCAGTTATATACAAAAATTTTAAACGCGAATGATATTAAAATCAGTATGACTGAACAAGCTGATCCTTATGAAAATGCAATAGCAGAAAGGGTTAATGGAATACTTAAAGATGAATTCCTTCTTGATATTCATTTTGGAAGTAAAGAAATTATGGAAACACAAGTTAAAGAGTCAATTGCTCTATATAACCAAACTAGACCTCATTTTTCTATAGGTCTTTTAACTCCAAACCAAGCTCATTTACAACAAAAGGTGAAGTTGAAAAAATGGAAAAAGAAAACCCATCTACAAGCAATATGAAGATGGGTATAATGTATTTTTAACTGTCAACTTTTTTCAGGACAAGTCATATCTTAGAAGAGGAGGTGTCAATTTTGTCATCTCCTTTTTTAATGATTTGAAGTTTCTTAGAAATACTAAAACTAAAGGTAGTCCCCCCCGTTTTGTTTCCCTCTGCTTTTATCACACCTCCTAATTGCTGAATGATTTTTTTACAATTAGCTAAACCTAAACCACTACCTGAATATTCACTCTGGTTATGTAATTTTGTAAAAGGTTCGAACACATAATCTAATTTATCTTCTTGAATTCCGATACCATTATCAGTAAAAGAGAATACCCAAAAATCATCCTTATTTTCTAATTCAATATTAATGGTGAGCTCATTTGATTTATTTCTGAATTTAAAGGCATTATTCATCAAGTTTTGGAAAACCCTATATAAACCAAAATAATTAGCTACAATTTTCGGGAAAGTAGTATAGCTAATCTTCGCTTTTGATTCTAATGTTTCCGTTTTTAAATCGTCTCGTACATCACCTAATAGGCTATTTATATCTACTTCTTCAAACTCTATTATTTCATCAGAGTTTTTAAAATCAAGTACATCTATTACAAGATGATTTAATCTTTGCACCGCTTTATTAATGACTTCCATATACCTTCCTGAAGGTTCGCCATTAGAAATTGTAAAATCAATTAATTTAGCTACGTTATTTATTGGTGATTTAATATCGTGTGATGCAGAATAGACAAAATCTTCAATTTCTTGATTTTTTTGAATAAGTTCTTTTTCGGATTTTTTTAAATTAATAATGTCGGTAATATCCATAAAAGAACCCAAAATGGATTCTAAATTTCCATGCTTATCAAATTCAAAACCCGAGTCTCTAGACCTTAACCATTTCCATTTATTTTCTTTGGTTTTAAATCTATAATCCACTTCAAAACTCGTTGTTGTATCATTGGATTCTAGCAACCTTTGCCAATGTCTTATGATTTTATTTTTATCGTCCTTGTGTATCAGATCAAGAAACTGACTATTGGCCATATTTCTAAACTCATTCCTTTTAAACCCTAAGATCTCTTCACACCTGTTATTACTATATATATTTTTCGATTTCTTGATATTGAATATATATACACCATGTTGGGTATTCTGAGATAATTTTTCTGTGAAATGGTTTCTCTGTACTAACGCTTGCTGATAATAATATTGATCAGTCACGTTTCTGGTAATAAGATTTAGTTTTACAACTTGATCATTCTCAATAATGGGTGTAACAAAAGTATTGTAATAGATTTTACCATTAGGAGAATCAAAATCCACTTGATATTGAGTAGGTTTCTTTGTCTGAATAGAAGAGTCAAGAGCTTCTTCTACGACTTTTTTAGACTCTTCACTCGGTAAATAGTTCAACACACTTGTACCGATCACTTCCTCTTTTATTAATCCGGGAGCGACGTGGTTTATGTATATAATTTCTTTATGAGCATCTAATTGAAATATGTGATCTTCATTGTGTGAAATTAAGGAGTAATAAACATCAACATTTTCTTTATTTTTCTGATTTATTTTATCAAAATCTTCTGTAGGTGTTAATGACAAACGGTAAAAATCATCATCATCAGAAATTTTGTTTATGCATAACTGTACACCCTGAATAGATTTATTTTCAAGTTGAATACTAAGGTATATATTATCCTCAAATCGTATTTTTTTATCTTTTTCTATAAAACTATTTAATGTATTGAAGGACTCTTTGTTAACTATAAGTTTAGAAATTGAGTGGTTGATCAAGTCCTTATGGTTATACCCAAAACTTTCACAAAATTCATTATTAAAATAAAGTATTGTTAAGTTTGAATCAATAATTAAATTAGCTTCTGAGAAATTGTTTAGTAATATAAAATCCACAAATAATAATTTATATGATGTATATGCAGTAGTCAATTCTCAAAATATAAAAAAAAAACAAGCAAGTCAAGGTAATCCTTTGAATTACAACCCATAGTAAAGAGATATCTCCCCCCAACCAAACAAATTTTTATTTCTGAAAGAATCGTTTTCAACTACTCTGTAATACCTAAACATCCATCTTTTAATATTGAAGTTCACCCCATATACCCAGTTCAATATTAATGGTTGTATTGCATCTTGTGTTAAAACATAGGGACTCGATTCAAATTGAATCAAAGAACCTTGTGCAGTACCATCATAAGCAAGACCACCTACATGAAACTCCGTAAAGAAATAGATTTGTTTTACTTCGTTTAAACTTGGTAAAAGGCTTTGAAATGTATTACCAAGTCCTCTTTTCTTCATTAATTTCTTTCGGGCTTTACTCATTTTCTCTCCTTCATGGAGATAAGGAGGCTTTTTTTGCCTCACTCCTTCTTTGGAATAATAGGTGTCGTTAAATTTACCAAACTTAAACTGTACTCCAGTAAGTGCATAATTATAGATTGTACCTACATGTAGTTTCGCAAAAACATTTGTTTCGTAGAGTTTACCGACAAAAGGCAGCATTTTATGAACAGATACATCAGCATCTAAAATCAATCCATTGCCAATTTGATTATGCCAACCTTCAAAGTCTTTATTCTCTAAAAATAGAGAGTGCATAAAATTTTGTGTTTGCCCACCAAAAGCGGCAGGACCTTGTACACCAACATAAATGTTACTTTCGATTCTTATTGTCCTCCAATAATCAGAGGTCACTTTTTTATAAGTAGCATAAAGTAAACCTGCGTAAGGTCGATCAGTTGAATCTACTTCAGATTTTGAAGCATCTTCTGGAGTATGCATATCTTGACCTATTCCTAAACTAAATTCTTTTTGAGTAGGATTCTTTAACCCAACTAAAAGCTTATCCATCACTTTATTATTAAAATGATGACTAGCCCATGTTAAATGGATACCATTGGTGAAATTTCTATCAGATTGCATCCAGTATTGATAAAAATCATTCTGTGAAGAAAGAATTAAATACTCACTTTGTGGCTTGTTGAGTGAATCGCTTTGAGCACTTAATTGACAAGTCAAGAAAGCTAATAGGATAAAAACTAAATTAAATCGCATCATAATATGGTGATAATAATCACCGAAATTAATACTTATTAGGCTAACCTTAACAAGCATTACATGAAAAATTTCTACTTTAATCAAAGAACCTACGTTATTTGTACTGTTACAAAGATCAAAAACAGCTATCGTTATGGAAGAACAAGATTCAAAGACGCTGGTGGATTCTCTATTATCTAAAATAAATGAGAATATAGAATCGAGTAAAGAATTAGAAAATAATATTAGAAAAGTAAGAATGAAAAAAGAAATTCTTGAATCTAAACTTACTGCTCTAAAATTAGTGATTCAAAGACACCACACAGAAAAATAACCTGAGACCCCTGTATATAGAGAATACTATAAAAATCTAAACTGTTTCTATATTCACTATTAAAAGATAACTACCTTTGTTGAAATTTTTTTTCAGCATATGTACCAAATAGTCTTTATGATTTTAGTTCCTTTAATTTTAATTATTGGAACTAAAAAATTTCCCCTTCTAGAAAAAATAGGCACTGTAATTATTGCCTACGGTATTGGAATTGTTATCGGTAATATTGATTTGCCATTAGATGTATCCATCACCAATACAATAATTGAAGTATCTGTGCCTCTTTCTATTGGTCTAATACTTTTATCTTCTAATATACCCATGTGGATTAAAGAGGCTAAATCTACTTTGCTTTCTTTTTTCCTATGTTCTTTGGGTATTACCATTTCTTCTATAATTGCCTTCTTTATTTTTAAAGAGGATGTAGCCAACCCCCACATTATATCTGGTATGTCTATTGGGCTTTACACAGGAGGCACTCCTAATATGTCTTCTATAGGTATTGCTCTAAATGCAGCTGAAGATACTTTTGTACTCATGAATACTGCCGATTTACTCCTTGGTGGGGTATGGATGCTGTTTTTAATCAGTATCGCTCAAAAGGTAATTGGTAAAATTCTCCCGAAATATCAATCTTTAGCATCGAATCAAGTCAATCATATTGACAATCCAACCTTTCAGTCTCCTAATCTTATTAGTATACTTAAGGCTATTGGTACAGTGGTTATTATTCTAGGTGTTTGTGTTGGTCTATCCCTACTTATTTTTGACCGTATGGATGCCATCTTTATTATTTTAGGTGTCACTTCATTAAGCCTTATCGCTTCTTTCAATAATAAAATACGCAACATTAAAGGGAGTTATACCACTGGTGAATATTTTATTTTACTCTTCTGTCTAGGACTGGGAAGTCTATCTAATTTTAATGAATTTATTAATAGCGGTGGTGTCTTTCTTGCTTACACTTTTACAGTGATGAGTTTAGGTATTCTCTTCCATTTGATATTATCAAAAATTTTTAAAATTGATACCGATACTTTTTTGGTTACTTCGACTGCTTGTCTTTACGGACCTGCTTTTGTTGGCCCTGTTGCCAAAGCACTAAACAACAACCATGTAGTTGTCTCTGGTATGACTGCAGGTGCCTTGGGGTATGCTATTGCTAACTATTGGGGGATATTTATTGCTGAAGTTTTACATCAACTATTTTAAGTTATTCTACTTTTTACCAAAGGGTAATTTTAAATACCATACGTAAAAGAAAACTGTAAAACATTTGCTAATACTATTAGTTTCTTTAATATTGCAACATTATTTGTTTAAACACCTATTATCGAAAAAACACTTATTATGAGTATTATAGAATCATTAAATTGGCGTTACGCTACAAAAAAGTTTGACTCAACCAAAAAATTGGATGAAGCAACCGTCAATACAATTCTTGAAGCAGGTAACTTAACTGCATCATCTTACGGTTTACAACCTTGGAAAATTATCGTTGTAAAAAATGAAGACGTAAGAAAACAATTGGTAGAACATTCTTGGGGGCAAAACCAAGTGGTGGATGCTTCTCATTTAATTGTTATTGCAAGACACAGTGCTTTGTCTGTAGACGATGTGCAAGCCTATATTGATAATATCGTTAAAACAAGAGAAATTCCTGAGGAAGCTATCGCAGATTTCAAGGGAATGATGGTCAACACCGTTTCTTCAATCAACGATCAAGACAAAGACGTATGGGTAGCAAAACAAGCTTACATTGTTTTAGGAAACTTATTAAATGCCTGTGCTGAACTTAAAGTAGATAGTACACCTATGGAAGGTTTCCTACCAGAAAAGTACGACGAAGTTCTAGGTTTAGCAGAACATGGCTTAAAATCTACTGTGGTTCTACCTATTGGATATAGAGCAGAAGATGATGTATATCAAAATCTGAAAAAGGTAAGAAAGCCTTTGTCAGAAAGCGTGATGTATATTTAAGAAGGATAGATAAAATCAATTTTATAAAAAAATCTCATGTAAAACACATGGGATTTTTTTATGTCTAATAAGCCCAAAAACTGACCGAAAAGCGCTATATTATAGGTAATAATTTCCTTTACCCCACAAGTCCAAATTTATATTTGGATCTTGATATTTATTACAATGAAAAAGCTTTTCTTAATATTAACGATTTGCTTTACCTTGCTCAACTATCAAAATTTATTGGCCCAAAAACTAGAAATAGGTATTGGTAGTAGTGGTTTTATACCCACAGGTAATTTTGCTCAAAAGCTCACCACAGAATTTAGCTGTGGACTATCATTAAATGCCCTTTATCAAATTCCTAAATCGCCATTTTTGATCGGTATAAACTTTGAATATAGTATCATCGATCAAAAAACTTTGCACCACCTTTACAGAGTCAAAGAATACAAATCACATTCTAATGCTATTAATTTTAATGCACTATTCCGGTTGATGTCTCAACAAGGTACACTTCGCCCTTTCTTTGATATTCAAATGGGCCTACGATCTGTCAACACAAAAGGGGATTTTATTTTTGACTCCTACTTTAACCATTCCGATAAACATCAAAATGTAAACATGAACAATTCTACTTTTTTAGGTTATGGATTGGGTGGCGGTATCAGTATTTATCCTAATCACAAGTTCGGTATTTTACTAGGTTGTAATTACATGGGATCATCCAATCTATCTTTTGTAGATGAAAAACAAATTGACAATCAATCTACTCAAGGGTGGGATCAATTACTCGAAAAGGGATTTGATAAATATGCTCAAACAGTTCAAGCCAATTATTTCAACCCCTTTATAAAATTAAATTTCACAATTAATGCAGGACCTTCTTATGGAAAAAAATAGAGGTGCTTTGATCAACACCTCTACATCTTGAAAAAGATAAATTTCTACTACTTCAATTTATTATTCTTCCAATAAATCTGTAATGATAATTGGATTATTTTCAAGCGTACGATGCACAGGACATTTGTTTGCTATCTCCAATAATCTTTGTCGTTGTTCATCGCTTAAGTCTCCTTTTACTTGAATATGACGATACAGTTTATCTAATTTCGCTGTTCTTTTATTTGTTTCATTGGCATCCTTTAGGTATTCTCTTTCATGATTTAAATGAACATAGACTTCATCTAAAGGCCATTTTTTATGATTAGCATACATTCTTAAAGTCATTGCTGTACAAGCACCTAATCCTGCCAATAAAAATTGATACGGATTCGGCCCTAAATCTTTCCCTCCGTCTTCTATCGGTTCATCAGCAATTTGATGATGCTTACCTGCTTTAATTTCTGTAATATATTGAGTTGTACCAATTCTCACTGCAGTTTGATGTTGAGTGACCAAAGGATTATCGTTAGTCATATTGACATACCTTTCTGACCAACTACCGATCATTTCTCCAACATAAGCAGCATTTTCATCATTCGTTAGAAAATGATTGGCTTTATCTAAACTGATAAAACTCTTAGGGTGGAAAGACAATTGATATATTGTTTCTGCATTATTGATATGTACGACATCATCAAAAGGAGAGTGAAACAATAAGATAGGTAATTTTAATTGCTTGATATCTGAATGGAAAGAATTGGCTACTAATTTTGTGGCTAGTTCTTCTTCAATTTTCAACTTGTTTTTACCCAACTCAAATTTCGTCATTGTCTTCAGCTTTTTGATTCGACCTTCTAGTTGATCTTTCTCTACTATGCCTGAAATGGAAACAATGCCTTCTAAAGATTTCATTTCTTTTGCTGCTATCAAACAAGCTGATGCTGCAATAGAATGTCCTATTAATAATTGAGGGGCTTTATAATTTTCTTCTAAGTAATTCGCTGCATCTAATATATCATTTATGGAGGCGTTATATTTTGCATTACCCGTTAATTTCCCTGTAAAATCAATAGCAAAAATGCCTATTCCTTTTTGATTTAAACTTCTAACAATTGCATCCGAGGCAAAAGTCTGATCTGAAAAAGCATAACAGTGAACAAAAATAGCATATGCTAATGGCTTCTCATCTGCCGGTAAACTTAACTGAGCTGTGATAGAACTGCCTGATCTATTCAAAAAATTAATGGTAGTGGTTAACATTAAAAAGGTTGGTTAAATGTGTTTCTTTGAATGAAAAAAGGGTTCCTCAATAATCCATATTGAGGTAGATTTATGGTTTTCGCCAATGGTATGCCTTCGGCTTTGTAAAAATACGTATTCCCTGGGAAGATAAGGTACTACCAATACCAGAATTTTTCCTTCCTGACCATGGAACATTCGGACTTACTCTATCGCAACAATTCCAATAGACTGTTCCTGTATCCAATCGATCTAGAAGTGCATACGCTCTTTCTTTATCATTTGAAAATACGGCAGCCGTTAATCCATAAGAAGTATCAGACATCAGAGAAAAAGCTTCTTCATCATCTGTTACTTTTTGAATACCTATCACAGGGCCAAAAGACTCGTCTTTCATAAGGCTCATCGTATGATTCACATTTTTTATCACGGTTGGTTCAAAATAATATCCGTCCCCTGTAATTCTATGCCCTCCTATCATCAAAACAGCCCCTTTTTCTAAAGCATCATGTACTTGTTCTTTCAAAAAATACAATTGATTTTTTCTCGTTAATGGTCCAATAAAAGTATCGGCTTCATGAGGGTCTCCTATTTTATAGGAGGCTACTTCTTCAACAAACGCTGTAGTGAATTCATCATATATTTTTTCGTGTACATAGATTCTTTCTACTGCACAACAACTCTGTCCATTATTATAAAATGCTCCTTCTGCAGCATTAATAGCCGCTTGTTTTACATCCAAAACATCCTCCATCACATAAAGAGGATCTTTACCTCCTAATTCTAATTGGATAGGGACTAACTTTTGAAAGGTTTTATACGCCACATGTAACCCCACTTTGTGAGAACCTGTAAAGAAATATCCATTTAAATCGTTTTGTAATAAAAACTCCCCTACTTCAGGGCCTCCTATCATACAATGAAAAACATCTTCTGGAACACCGGCTTCATACAATAATTCTTGGAATTTCAGCCCAGTTAAAGTGGCATATTCAGAAGGTTTATAAGCTACCGAATTACCCGCTACCAAAGCATATAAAAATACATTGTAACCCACATTGTAGGGAAAATTCCAAGCAGATATATTGGCAATCACTCCCAAAGGTTCATGTACAATTTTTTCGTAAGTACCTTCCAGGTTAGGCACAACTTCTTCAGCCAATGTTGTAATAGCATATTGTTTGAGATGCTCAATTCTATTATTGGCTCCCTTAATTTCGTTATAAGATTGGGTGATAGGTTTTCCTGTTTCGTCTGTTAAAATATTTGCAAGCTCATCAATATGTTTTAGGACAAGCGCTCCAAATTTCACAATACAATCCAACCGGTCATGAATACTTCTCTTTTTCCATGCCTTCTGACCAATACGAAGGTGATCCAATTTATCGGATAATATGTTTCTTGTGTCTTCTTCAATTGTTGCTAATACCATCCCATTTGAGGGACTAATAATATCCATTTTACTCATGAGAATGTTTTAAAAATGATTGATATAATGGTTGAGGGTTAATGACAGTTTCTTTCAAAGTATTCGAGAATTCTGGATGCCATTGCACACCCATCACTTTTCCTTTAGGATATTTCTTGCTTCCGAATGCTTCTATTAATCCATCTTCAGAAAGCGCCCAAATTTCTAAATCTTTTCCGAGGTCTTTTATGGCCTGATGATGAATCGAATTGACTTGAACTTGATGATCAAAGGGGTAAAGATCATATAGGTGTGTTCCTTTATTTATTGAAATCGAGTGATACACTTGATCATATTTTACAGCAGATCGATGTACTAAGGAGGCTGGTCTTTGTGTAATAGTATCTTGATAAAGTGTTCCTCCAAAATAGACGTTCAAAAGTTGAAAACCACGACAAATTCCATAGATGGGCAGTCCTCTCTTTAGTGCTTCCTCTATTAAAAATAATTCGTATTCATCTCTGTAGGCATCGCCTTTCCATGGTCCAATTGGAGATTCTTGATAGGTTTCAGGAGCAACATCTACTCCCCCTTGCAGTACTAACCCTTGCACCTGATCTAATATTCTTATCACTTTGTCTCTTTTAAGATCAGGCAATAAAATTGGTAGTACATTGTCTTGAGCCACATATTCCATCATTTCATTTTCAACATAAGAAAGTGTTTTTGGTCCAAATGTAGGCCTAGATATATCAGGGTACATAAAACAAGAAGAAATACCTATCTTAATCATAATGTAATGCTTTAGTATAGATTTCTCTAAAGTCGTCTTCACTAACCACTTTAGGATTACAAGGAAGGCAAAAATCCTGAATAGCCAATTGTGCTAATGGAGCTATATGTTCCTCCTTCACTCCTTGTGAAGCTAGATTAGACGGTAAATTTAATTGCTCATTGATAACATGAATTGAATCTACTAAGTTCTTACCTTGGTTAGACCCTAAACTCATCGTATAAGCCATGATATTGTATTTATCTTCAAATCCTGTTTGGTTATATTCCAAGCCAAAAGGTAAACAAATGGCATTCGCTAACCCATGGTGCATGTCTAATAAACTAGATAATGGGTGAGCCAAACTATGCACCATACCTAAACCTTTTTGAAAAGCTACAGCCCCCATCAGCGAGCCTATCATCATTTTTGAGCGTGAAAATAAATCTGGAGAATTGGTAGCACTAACAATAGAATTACCTATCATTTTAATTCCTTGTAATGCTATACCATCACACATGGGGTTAAACCCTTTAGATAAATAAGCCTCCATGTTATGCGTAAGAGCATCCATTCCAGTGGCAGCCGTAATAAAAGGCGGTAAATCCAACGTTAAGTTAGGATCTGCAAATACTATTTTAGCTAATAATTTTGGTGAGAATAGAATTTTCTTTTGTTTGGTGACATCATCAGATATTATAGCAGAACGACCTACTTCACTACCTGTTCCAGAAGTGGTTGGAACGGTAAAAAACAAAGGTACTTCTTCCGTCACATATTGATCACCTCCAATCAAATCATCATAATCAAAAAGGTCTCTATGATGATTGATACTTAATGTAATCGCTCTTGCAACATCCATAGCTACTCCACCACCAATGCCAACAATAGCATCGCATTGATTTTCATTATAGAGTTCCTTTCCACCTAAAACATCTGATTTAACAGGGTTTTTATGCATTCTATCGTATACCGTCACTTTAAAGTGAGCATTTTCTAGTTGGGTAATTAACTTTTTAAAGAATGGTAATTGATGAACAGTAGCATCTGTTACTAACATAGGATGCTTTATATTTTCCTCTTTAAGGCATGGTGCAAGTTCTTGAATTACTCCAACACCAAATCGAATTTTAGTGGGAAAATTATAGGTATATGTTTGATGTATATTTAACATGATCAAATGATTTCAAAATAACGTTTTGTTTCCCAATCTGTCACCTCATTCATGAATTTTCGCCACTCCCATTCTCTTGATAAACAAAAATGTTCTACGAACTCCTCGCCAAAGAATGACTTGATTAAATCAGAGTTTTTCATGTTCTGAGTTGCTTCCCATAAGTTGGTAGGTAAAGTGCCATGATCCGTATTTTTATAACCATTACCAATAGTCTGAGGTGTGCTTAAAGTCAAATTGTTTTCTATACCATATAATCCAGCTGCCAAACAAGCAGACATGGCTAAATAAGGATTTACATCTGACCCTACAACTCTAGTTTCCAACCTCGACGATTTTTCTCCAAATGGAAGGACTCTCAGTGCCGTTGTTCTATTATCTACCGCCCAAGTTAATGTAGTAGGTGCCCATGCACCTTCTACTAACCTTTTGTAGCTATTAATAGTAGGTGCTAACATTGGTAATAGAAGCGGCAAACAATGTAATTGACCCGCGATATAAGATTGCATTGTTTTAGAAATACAATCTTTTTCATTGATATCAAAAAACAGGTTTTGCTGAGCATCTTTATCCCATAAACTTTGATGTATATGACCACTACAGCCTGGTAACTCTTTATTTTGCTTTGCCATAAAACTGGCTATAATCCCATGTTTATAGGCTATTTCTTTTACAGCTGACTTAAACAAAGTGGCTCTATCGGCTGCTAACACAATATCGCTATATTGTATAGCTGCCTCAAAAACACCAGGCCCTGTTTCTGTATGTAAACCTTCCAATGGAATATTAAACTCTTCTAATAGATCGAATAAATCGTGAAAAAAATCACTATTCTCGGATGATCTCAAAATAGAGTAACCGAACATTCCCTCTGTTAAAGGAGTTAGGTTTTTAAACTCCTTTTGATGCAATTCTGAGGTTGTTTGCTGATAATTAAACCATTCAAACTCTTGAGAAAACAAAGGAGTAAAACCCATTTCTTCTGCCTTAGCTTTTACTCTTTTTAATAAGGCTCTCGGACCAACAGTAGCTTCATCATTATTTTCTTTACTAAAATCAGCTAGAAAAAAAGGTAAATCATCTTCCCAAGGAATTTGTCTAAAAGTGGTCGTATCAATTCTTGCAGGCATATCTGGATAACCCGTATGCCAACCAGTCACTTTAGCATTATCATAGGACTCATCTACCATATCCCAACCAAAAATAACATCACAAAAACCAAAGCCACTTTCAAGAGACGAAATGAACTTTTTAATGTGCATGTATTTCCCTCTCAGGACACCATCAATATCGACAATAGCTACTTTAATTTTGTTATGTCTACTATCTTCTAGTAAATCAATAATTTCTTGCTTAGTCATGTAGGGTTAGTTTTGGGTGATTTATTATTGAACTTCAATTCATCAAATTCAAGTTCATAATTGATGTCATTACAACATATATATAAATTAGTAAGAATTGGGTGAAAAAAAAAGAGACAAATTTAATAATTCATCTCTCTTTTCGTAATATCATTGGAAATATCTATGCATTCTCTTTTTCATCAAATAGGGCTTCTAGATATTCTACAGCTCTTCTTAGATGAGGTATAACTATTGTTCCTCCCACTACATTACCAACAGCCATACCTTCGATAATTTGTTCTTTAGTATAACCAACTTCTACACATTTTTCTAAATGATATTTTACACAATCGTCACATCTCAAAACAAGTGAAGTGGTTAAACCTATCATTTCTTTTGTTTTAGCATCTAATGCTCCATCATGAAATGTTATGGTATCTAAGCTAAAAATTCTCTTGACAACCTTATCTGCATTATCAATTACCTTTTTGTTTTGTGCAGATCTTCTATCTCTATATTCTTTTAATAAATCCATTAGTCTAATATTGTTAGATGAAAGTTAATCATATTTTCTAATACCGATGCCTCTTGATAAACTCTTCTGGAAACGTTTATACCGTTCCAAAAATTTATTAGGTACTGAGCAATATCTTTAGAAGAATGTTCAGAAGAAAACTGTTCATTATTTTTAGCTTTCTCGATATATTCTTCAAAAAGTAATTCTAATTTCACAATGTAAAATGAAGCTTCTTTGACAATTTGAGGGTTTTGTCCTGCAAATTCCATAATTGTATTCCCAAGAATACACCCTTTACAATTATCTTCATTATTGCTATCAATAATACTTTTAAAAAGGAGTTTTATTTCATTTAAAGGTTGATCAGATGTCTTTAATTTATCTTCAAATGCATTTAAAGCTTTGGTCTCTAATTGCTTTAACCCTTCAATAAATAGTTCTTCCTTCGAATTAAATTCGTTGTAAAGACTTCCCTTGTTCAATTGAACTGCTTTGAGTAACTCGACAGTACTTGTTTGTTCGTATCCTTTTTCCCAAAACAATTGAATTGACTTATCAAGTACTTCTTCCCTGTTGAAAATTTTTGGTCTCCCAGCCATAATTGTAATTTATTTACTGAGTCAACTGACTTTTGTTACACTTGTTTTTTTGCAAATAACCTATTTTTGACTGAACTGTCAAAATTTAAAATAAAAAAAAGACCTTAAAGGTCTGTAGATTCGCTCTGATCGGTATTGTGAGCATCGTTGTAAATTTTAAACGGCAATGTAAAACAGACTGTGATTAATATGGCTTGTAATATTAATACAGCTTCTTTACTTAATGGTAGGTTGGGTACCAAAGAATAAGAAATTACAATTAAACCTAAAACTGCAATTGCTAGTAATATGTAATATGCCGTGATCTTATTCATTTTGTTAGATATGTGGAGTAAATTAATGTATGTACCCTTTAATATAACGATTCAAATTGTATTAAACCACACTTACATAAGAAGTTATAAGACATTAAACAAAAATTACCATCCCATTTCTCTCTTTGTAAGTATAGATGTCATTATCCCTATTTTCTAAGTGATTACTAAATATTCTTCTAAAACCTACATAAAAATTGAACCCTGTTTAAATGTTAAATAAAGTTAACTAATTCATTTTTAAACTTTATTTGTTGGAACAAATATTATATATACATATGTTTGTAGTGTAATAAAAAAACACTTAAATTTTATACTTATGAAAAAGCTTACTCTTACACTTTCAGTATTGTTATTTACTTTTGTATCTGTTTTTGCTCAAAAGATTTCAACAGAACATTCAAAAGTAAACTGGACAGGATATAAAGTGGTAGGTTCAAACCATACAGGAACTGTTGCTGTAAAAGATGGTGAACTAAAAATAAAGAAAGGACAAGTTAAAGAAGGTACAATTGTTATCGATTTAACATCTTTATCTTCAACTGACCTTGAAGGAGAATGGCAACAAAAATTAAATGGGCACTTAAAAAGTGATGACTTCTTTAATGTAGAAAAACATCCAACTGCAACGTTTACAATTAAAGAAGTTGCTCAAGAAGGTGATGTACACAAATTAAAAGGTGATTTAACTATTAAAGGAGTTACAAAAGAAATTGCTTTTGATTCTAAGTTAACTAAAGAGGGTAAAGCACATGTTTTAGAAGGTAAAATTAAAATTGATCGTACTCAATTTGGTTTGAAATATGGGTCAAATAATTTCTTTGATGATTTAGGTGACAAAGCCATTGCCGATGAATTTGATATCGACTTTAAAGTACAAACTATATAATTGTAGTTTACTTTCGATAGATGAAACACTCCTATTTTTTAGGGGTGTTTTTTTTATGAAAATTGAAAATAGACAGCACTATTTTGTAAAGAATCTTTTTGTACTTGAAGTTTTAAGATTTGTTTTTCAATTTCTTTGATCTGCTTGGTATTTTCAGATTCAAAGCTAAACTTGTTTATATTACAAGAATAGAAAACGATTGAGACGAGAAGGAGAAATAGAATTTTCATTATTGCAAAGATTTTTGTTGATTCATTATAAGGACATTATAATATTCCATTGGTTGCATATCAACAAAAAAAAAGTTTGAAAGAATTCTCATCTCTCAAACTTTTTTCAATATTATTCAAAAATCACTGTATCATTCTTAGCAAACCATTCACTATAAAACGGCTGATGAATCTTTTCTAAATTATTCCTCTTTAATTTGAGTGTTGGAGTCAATAAACCATTGTCTATCGTCCAGTCTTCCTTCATAACAATCAATTTGGCAATTTTCTCATAATTCGGAAGGGTAGCGTTTAACGCTTTTAAAGTTTCACTTAAAGAGTTACTCAATTCTTCTTTTGCTACAGCTTTACCGTCTTCAGAAGGTATGACTAATGCAATTGGCTGAGGGATACCTGTACCTACTACACAAACTTGCTCTACAAAATGGTTATCAGATAGTGGCAATTCTAAATGATTAGGAGAAATATACTTCCCTTTATCTGTTTTAAATTGATCTTTCACCCTACCTACAATTGATAGGTAACCGTCATGATCATATTCCCCTAAATCACCCGTTTTTAAGAATCCTTCTTCATCAAAAAGTTCTTTTGTCTTTTCTGGCTCCTTATAATATCCTAAGGTTAAACAATCACTTTTTACTCTTACTTCTCCTTCCTCTGAAAGCTTGGTTTGAATATGATCGTATTTTAATCCAACAGATCCTATTCTATTCATGCCAGGGAAGTTCATATGAGATACACAAACATCCTCAGACATACCGTATCCTTGATTAACATCAATACCTAATTTCTTAAACCACTCTTGTAAATCGGGAGAAATTGGGGCTGCACCAGAAATGACAGAAACAGCTTCTTGGAAACCTAAAGCCGTTGTAATCTTCTTTTTAATGACATTATTTATAAAAGGTATTTTTAATAACAAGTCTAACCTGCCTTGTGGCATTTTCTTTAAGATACTTTCCTGAAATTTTTGGAAAATTCTTGGCACAGCAAAAAACATATGAGGCTTTGCTTCTGCTAAGTTTGCAGGGAAAGATTCTAAAGATTCTGGAAAGGCAATTGAGCCCCCTAAATACAAACCAATAAATTCATATGCTGCTCTTTCTGCAATATGTGCTAAAGATAGAAATGCAAAGAATCTCGGGTTTTTAGGTAAATCAAAATGATGTTCAAATTCTTTTACAGCAAATTCAACACTACCATATTTATGCATTACTCCTTTAGGATTACCTGTTGTTCCTGAAGTATAAAGAATCGTCATTAAATCATCAGAACCCGGTTGATAAATATCTGATAGAGGAGCATTTTTCTTCACTAATTCATCCCAACCATGTGTTTCTTTTACCCCATGCATTTCAACACCAATTCTTGGAATATCTACTGCTTTCACCCCTTCTTCTTGAGATGCATAATCATCTAGTTTTCCAATAAAGACTGCTTTAGAATCTGAATGTTCTAAGATCATCTTTATTGTATCTTTATCCGTTGTTGGATAAATAGGAATACTTACGCAGCCTGCCATAAGAATAGCAAGGTCAGCCATAATCCAATGTGAACAGTTTTTTGATAAAAGAGCAACGTGACTCCCTTTTTCTATACCCATATTATGTAGGGCAGTAGCCATTCTTCTACATTGTTCTCCGGCTTCTTGATAAGTAACAGTTAATTTTTCTCCATGGATATTCTGATGTAAAAACGGAAGGTTAGGAGTTTCTGACTCCCATTTTTTAAATGCGTCAAGTGCTGAGATAAAAGTCATAGTCTGTGTGTAAAAATTAAGTGAGTGTTTACTATTTGTAAAATATGAACTAAAGTTGTTTTTAATTTAGAATTGAAGAATTCTATTTAAAATAAGTTGTACCTAATATAATTTGCAAACATTATATAATATAACCAAGAATTATACTATTTATATTAGTTAAAATCAATTTCTTAGCTCATCATTCAGCTTTTTAATATGATCTTCTCCAATTTCACAACAACCTCCTATAATTTTCACTCCTAGTTTTTTCCATTTTTTCGCTAAATGAATAAACTCTTCTGGTTTGGATGTCCCTATCCAATTTTTTGTGTCGGCATCATATACCATACCTGCATTAGGATAAATGACAATATTATTATTGTAATCCGAATTTAAAATCTCACTAATTAAACTTTTGATATACTTAGGATGGGTACAATTAATACCAATTCCCAAAATATTTGTATTGGAGGAAATCAATTGAGCCACCTCTTTGATAGAAGTACCATCACTTAATTCTTTCCCATTTTTACAGACCACAGAAACCCAAGCTTTGTGGATTGTGTCATGTAAAATTTCATTCAAAACTTCTACTTCTTCCAATGATGGAATCGTCTCAACAGCAAATAAATCTATAGGTGTTTTATCTAATAACTTGATCCTCTTTTGATGAAATTCATACAAAATACTTTTATCAACAGAATATTGGCCTGTATATTCGCTCCCATCTGCTAAATACGCGGCATACGGTCCAATACTTCCTGCTATATAAACTTCTTTTGAACTTCCTTTTTGATATTCTTTTTTGGCTTTTAAAGCTAAATTTGTGGTTTTGATAATGAGTTCTTCAGCTTCATTTAAAGTATAACCTTTTGAAGTAAATCCGTCGATACTTGCTTGATAACTACTTGTGATAATAATATCAGCTCCTGCATTTAAATAATTTAAATGTGCTTTGACAATAAGATCTGAATTTTTATCAATAAGTTGAGCGGTCCATAATTCATCATTGATGTTTCCTCCTAATCTCTTTATGGCATTCGATAGGCCTCCATCAAGGATATATAATTCGTTGTTGAGTTTCATAATAAAATGAAAAGGTTATCTCTTTAAGATAAGAGATAACCTTTTAAATTTCTATTGTTCAACACTCTTTTTTAATACTACAGGAGTGGTGATACATTCTAGATATTTATCGTAGACCTTTTTGATCATGAAATAATCTTCAGGTGCAAACATTGCTTTTTTAATATTGAACTTAAACTCAACAGATACTTTATCATTTTCTAATTTAGTATCAATGATAACATCTAAGGAATAATTTTTTAATGAATATGATTTTGGACCTTCTACAAATTCATATCCTTCTGGTATTACAATCGTAGATTTTCCGTAATTAGTAACTGCATTGACAAAATCGATCGGATATGTTCTTATATGTTGGGTGAAGGGGTTTTCATCATCATATATTTTTAAGAAAGGAAGAATGACTACATGTTCCTGAAACGTTTCTATTTCAGTTGCTCCAGAAGCAGCAATTCGATAGTTTCTTATGTAAGAATCATAATTTTGTGACTTAAATTTATCCAGTGACTTAAACCCTCTATCGATCAATTTCTTCTTGATTAAGTCATTATTGTTTTCAAACTTCAATTTTTCTTTGTACGCTTCAAGCTTATTGGTATTGTTTACGTAGCTGACGTTAGCTACTTTATTTTCTACATCAATAGCATTTATCATTACAATTGTACTATTTAATGAAGTAGATTTATTCCCCACTTTTACCCATCCAGTAGTTTCGGCTCCAATAACTAAACCATCTCCATTATTACATCGAATAGGCAATACAAAGTTATCTAATAAAGGTTCTGAAGCATCTACTAATTCTTTTCTCCCATCAATATTGATAAGAAGAATTACATAATTAATTCTATCTTGAAAGGGGTATTTTTTATTAATTTTGCCATTACCTCTTGTAGATAAAATAACTGGTTCAACTTCCACACCTATAGCATTTAATAACCCACCTAAAAAGAAATTGATTTCAGCTATATTGCCTTCTTTGTCTTCATAAACTTTTTTAGGTGAAGCATCAGCTAAGATTGACCCTATCTTATTAAAGTTCAATTCATCTTTTACAAATCGTATCATCTTTTCGACTTGCTCTTGTTTCGTTCCTTCAATTAATTCTGGATGCTCTTCAAATACTTTTTTTGCAAAAGAAGTAGACTTCTTAATGTACTTTCCAAATCGGGCATCCTTTCTTAATTCATCAATATATTTTTCATAGGTGTTTAATACTTTCACAATTGAGCCCGTTGAAGATTGATATTCACTCAGCTGAAATTGTAATTGCTGGATGTAATCACTTCTACTCGAAATAAATTTTTCATCTTTAAATCCTATTGTGTTTTCCATGACGAATTCATACTTTATCACATCGTAATTTTTGCCATGATAAGGGAACTTACCATTCAGTATTTTTTGTTTTGTAGAACTGAATTTGCTGATCCCTTGAGTGGTATAAATATAACTATAGATCGGAATCATTGAAATAGTATACTGACTAAATTTAGTAGGTATTCTATCTTGAAACCTCCATTCAGGTAATTGAAAAATATAAGGTGATTCAATTTTGTAGGTATATTCTATGACTGTTCCTTTTTTTACTTTAGGCAAAGTAAATTTATTGATGTAATGTTTTTCAGTCAGTTTTTCTTCTAAAAGGTCTTTCTTTCCAATTTTCTCTGTTACAATCGCTGAGTTTTCAATATTGTAAGAACAGGCCTCAAAAGAATATATAGCTTCAGGGCCATTGCTACCATGATAAAGAGGTACCTCAACTTCTGCTTGTTCCATACCTTTATCTGATCCAATTAGAATTCTTTTCGTTTTGGTAAAGATAACTACATATCCTTTTCTTTCATTGTAAGAAAATTTCACTTCCCCTTTATCAAACAGCACATAGGCATCGTCATTATTAGGTATAGTAATATTAAAGTCTAATAGGTTTACTTTACCATATTCCATGGTAATATCTTGACAGTAACTATTGATTGATCCAAAAAATATCAATAGAAAAAATAAATTAAATAGTGTTTTCATTTCTTTAAATTGTTCGCTTTAGTATAATATTAGAGTCTTTCATGATTCTTTCAATATCTTTAATAAAATCATAAAAATCTTGGTATTCTTCCTTAGGGTAAGTGGCACTTGGTAATAAATAAGTCTGATGCATTTTCACCAAATGTTTGTCTTTTAAATTTTCATAAGTGATCGCAAAACTACCGTACTTAGACCTTATAATCTTCTCTGGTGATAATTCAACATACCTATCGCTCAAAGAGCCTAAATCATAACTTACTGTTATTTGTTGATGAGTGGGATGATGAATAACGATATCATTAATTCGCTCATCTACTCCTTCTAATTTTGTATCAAAAAAACTCGTGGGTGAAATCACAAATAAAGTCCCCACCTTTCTTATTATCTTATTTGAAGATCCTTTAATATGAACTTTAATCTCATCACTCTTATTGTTCTCTTCAAATTCTATGGTTTCTACATTGATATTGTAGGTTAAGCCTACGTTTTTAAAATAGTTGATTTTATCTTCCTCTTTGGTCAGGTTTTTTACATGGAGAATATTACTAAAATGGGCTCCTCTAACAGTCCACTGAATGTCAATTTTTGCCGATAAATCCTCATTAAAAGTATATTGTAAATCTAATTCTTCTTTGGCTGTTTGTGTAGTATACTTGGGTAAAGTTATTAGTCTAGAATTACCTTTTTCTATCCATAACGCTTCTCTACCATAAGTAAAGTCTCCTAGATAATTATAGGGTAAATACTTAGAGGTGTTTTCTAAAAATAGGGTATCATTCTCTAAGGGCACACCAAGAATAACGTGATTAAATTGTTGACTAGGAAAATCATGTATAATCTTTTTAACCTTTTTACCAGCTTTTACATCTACTGCATAAGATGGGATTCCTACTTCTTTTAATAAGGCTTTCATATAGTTTGTGAGTGCTTTACAATCGCCGTATTTATTTTCACAAACATAAGAAGCAGGATAAGGCACAAGTCCTCCAATATCTACAGAAACATTTATGTATCTAGTGTTTTCTTGAAGATAATTATAGAGCACCTTTACTTTTTCTTCTTTAGTAGAAATATGATCTGTTAAAGCATGGACTTTTTCTTTTTCTGAAGTCGTCAATTCATCCATTCCTTCAGACAAACTATATACCCAATCACCATAAGAATTCCATGTTGACAGATCACCTATTTCACCATACTTAAAGCTCTTTGGAGTAATTAAGACCATAGGTAAAAGGTCTTGGATATGTGCAGAGAAACGTTCTTCTCTTATTTTTACACTTAACATAGGATCAAGTTCCCATGATAAAATCACATGTTCATCCGTTTTTTTTTCATGTTTGATAAATCCGCCTTTTTGTTCATAGACTTTGTATTCATAGTCTTTAGGGAGTACAACTTCTAATGTTGCCGATTCGGTGTTTATATTTTTATAAATGAAAGGTATCCAATGAGTGATACTTATAAAATTATCTACTGAAGTTGTGTAAGAATAATGAATAGAATAAGGGAAGGAGCTCCATTTTAAGGTAAAATATTTGATATTTGCATCACTATAAAAAGTAGCATTTTCGGTTAACGATTTGGTGTTAATATCTTTTCCTTTCAGTTTTTTGACAAGTTGCCCTTGGGCATCCAAAATATAGGCACGATTAATCCTCATTGAAGAATTATAGGGTATTTCTATCTCCCCAAGGTCTACAGCTCTCTTATCATTAATTTGAAGTGCTACATCTACTGTCTTTTTTAATTTCCCATTTTCAAAAGCTATCTGAGTATCATAGCTAATCACTTTCGCTTGTTGAGAAAAGAGGAAAAAGGGAAAAAAAAGAAATAAAGCAGTAACGAATAGTTTGTATTTTGATAGCATATAAGTTGTGAGAGTTTGCTAATTCACTTATTGTGATTGACTAAAATATAAAGATCATAAAAAAAGTCACTTAATAAAAGTGACTTTCCGATTTATACTTAATTATGTATTATTGTTCTATTTAAAAGGAACTTATTTTTTGATTACTCCCCAAAGGAATAATGGAAGACCTATAAAAGCTAAAATTGCACAGACTATATTTAAAACTTTAGAACCTTCTTCTAAAAGGTTTAAATAATCTTTTAAATCACCTGCATAAGCATATTTTACATATACCTTATCATTTTGTTTTTCGCCCACAGCAATTATCCTTCCTCCTTGTCTTAAACCCAACCATTGAATGGGTGCGTTAGAACTTGTCTTCTCTTCTAATAAGATATGAGCAACATCTTCACCTCTCCAAGGTACCTGATCAAAAACAAGTAGTTCGATTCCTTTTGGTGTTTTTACCTTAAGGTCTTGAACTTTTTTCTCTACAGATTTAAATCCATTGTGTTTCCCCGCTCCTGTGAATTCTTCCTTAGAAGCGATTACTAAAAAACTTTCAATCAAAAAGTTTGATGAGTCTACAACACCTTCGACAATATGTAAATTGTCTTGGTTTAGAATTGCTTTTTCTAAAGCATCTGCTTCATTATTAACTTTAGGAGCACTTACCCCATAAATTAAAATTGCGGCGCCTAAAAGTACAAGTCCAATGGCAATTCTTACGTTCATTCTTATTTTAGTTTAGCATAAGTGGCACCATATCCAAATTTCTCTTTACGAGCATCTTCGTAGTATTCTACATCAGCATGTTTGGATAATCTTTTTTGTATCTCGGTTTTTAATTTACCACTACCTATACCATGAATAAAAGTAATATGATCCATTCCATTCACTATAGCCGCATCCAATTCTTTCTCAAAATGAAGGATTTGCATGCTTAATGTTGTATTTCCCATATTAGGATCTAACCCTAAAGCTTCTGCATGTAAATCTATTTCAGAATTAGGTTTTTGAACTACTTTTTCTACTGCTGTTTGATGCGATTTACTTTCAAGAATACCATCTTTTAATTTATCTGCATCCACAGCCTCTAAAGCTTTCACATCCAATTGGAATACATAACCATCGGCACTCATTCCTGGAACTTCTTTTTTGTTATTGAAGAAAGTAGACGCTTTAAATCTTAATTTCTTTACAAGGGGTTCGTGGTTTACACTAGGTCCCGCATAAAAAAACAAAGATTGGAATACATAAGCGGGCCATTCTTCGAAGTTTTGTAAGGTTACCTGATCTACTTTTAGCTGTGTTCTAGAGTTTAAAACTGCTGTATGAACACCTTTATATTCACCTTTTCTTTCTGTTCCTAAAACAAAAGGAATGGTTAAATCTGAGTTATTACAAATGTACACATCAAGAATTTGATCATTTTGATGTACAAATGCGATGAATAAACCTCTTTCTGAAATCAGTGGTAGAGCGGCTTTTGGTCTTGAATGCTGCTTCTTTTTAAGAGAAGGTATCACTACTCTTTCTTCTTCTTCTACACTACCAAATTCATCCGTTTCTACTTGAGATACAATGGCTAGATCACCTTCCATAAAATCCATACGGAAACCGTCTACTTCTACCTCAACAATATTATTTTTTTTAAAACCTACCACAATACCATCCATGTTATCGTGTAAGCTTCTTACTTTATCTCCTATATTCATCTTCTAAGACTTTAGCTTATAATAAATCAAATTAGGCCCCAGTTGAGCCAACATTTCTGTAGATGATACAGATATAATATATAATCCGTATCGAACTACTTCTTCCTCATCTTGTATCAAGATATAAGAACCATTTCCTACAGGAGAGAAGTTGCCTTCAAAACTCTCATTTGCTCCTCCTGGACAGGTGGTTTCTAAGTTATCGTATTGAAAAGTTCCATTTCTGTAGAAAACCCACTCATCATCTTTACTACAATCAGGTATTTCTATTTCATTTCCAGAACCACTTTCGACCATTTTAGTAATTACCCATTTTTTCCCATTGGGGGAAGTTAAATGAGTAATATAAGAATCCCATATAATTACAGTTACTGAATTTCTGTATCCAATTTCTGTTGTTATTACTTTTACCTCTGTATTGACTAAAAAATTATTTTTCTCAATGCCTTCCTCTTCATTTAATAAGGAAGCAGAAATGTAATAAGACCCACTATCTAATTTCAAGAAAAAGGCTAAACCATTTCCATCGGTAGTTTCTTCTGATGCAACAGGGTTCTTTTGATCGACAAAATCTTCATGAGTAGCATAAAGATTTACTTTACCATTGGCTACCTCTTTGCCTTGTTCATCTCTTACCTGTACGTACAAATCCCCAAAAGGCTTAGGGTTTTCACAAGCCCATAATAAAGTGAATAGTAGTATATAGAGGTACCTTTTCATTAAAATTGAATTGTTTTTTGTTCTGGTAAAAGCTTGAAAGAGTTTCTATGCCATGGAGTAGTGCCATGAGCTGCTATTGCTGCCCTATGTTGTTTTGTAGGGTAACCTGCATTTTTCTCCCAACCATATTGAGGAAACTCTTCAGATAATTGAGTCATCAATAAATCTCTATGTGTTTTTGCTAATATCGAGGCGGCAGCAATACTTAAAAATTTACCATCGCCTTTAACAATACACTCATGTTCTATACCATTGTAAGGTCGAAATCTATTGCCATCAATCAATAATAATTCTGGTTTTTCTTTTAAACCGTCTACACATCGATGCATTGCAGTAAATGAAGCCTGTAGAATATTGATTTTATCAATTTCTTCTGCTTGAACTTCTATTACTTTATAATCAATAGCTTCTTTGAGAATCATTTCTCTTAAAGCCATTCTTTTTTTATGCGTTAACTTTTTAGAATCATCCAAATCTGGATGCGAAAAGTCTTTAGGTAAAATTACAGCTGCAGCTACAACAGGTCCTGCCAAACAACCTCTCCCTGCCTCATCTAAACCTGCTTCTACTTTATCTTTAGAAAAACTTGATGCTAACATAATTGCAATTTATAAAATACCTGATTAACCTATCAACTATAACTTTGAATAAGCTTTAACTTTTCTTTTCAGCAAGTAATAATTGTATAAGCTGAGTGAACTCTGCCACATACTTTTCGTAATATTCTCCTGTACTTGGGCCTGTAAACCCAGTATGAATTTGTCTAACTTCTCTATTTTTATCAATTACTATTGATGTAGGAAAAGACATCACCTTGTTTAACATAGGTAAAGCTTCAGCCGTTTGTTGAGGAGTGCCTGCATACAAAATCTCATAATTTAGGTTGAGCTTATTTTTCATCCTTGTGATTCTTTTGAATGCTTTTTCTGCTTCTTCTGATCTTTCAAAAGAGAGACCTATAATTTCTAAGCCGTCTTTATTGTAAGTATCATATAAAGGAGCAAAAAACTTACTTTCATCCAAACAATTCGGGCACCATGAACCCATGATCTGTAGAATTACTACTTTATCATCATAACGTTCATCTCCTAAAGAAACTACTTTCCCTTCTGCATTTTCAAAAGCAAAAGATATATGAGAATACTCTTCTTTTAAGTAAGTTAGCTTTGTTGGATCAGGCATTTTAGCCCTATCATCTTTAATGCCTTGAAAAGTCTTATAAGCACTTTTACCAGACCACATCTTACCATTTTCTAATTGATTTCCATTTAACTCAACTTCAAATAATAAAATATGAACACCATCGAAAGAAGATAATTTCATTTTGTTACCTTCCACGATGCCTTCAAGAAAACGATAATCTCCTGTAGCCGTCATGAAAGTACCAGTAACGTATTCACTATTTTGAGCAAACAACCCTATCGCTTCTGTTTCTCCTAATTTCACTGCATACTTCCCAGTAAAATCAACTTCAGGAGCTTTAGTGCTTGTAAACCTTTTAGCTTTTCCTTTCTCAGCATTAAAAGCTAAAGAATACGCCTCTTTTCTTAAAAACCTTCCTGAAAGATGTTCATCAGTTTCTTTTACGATAATTTCTGCTTCGTAAATTAATAAAGGAACGTGTAAAGAATCACCTTCGTAATACACGTCATTTAATTGCATTCGCTCTTCACCATTAATCACAGTCCAAACCTGACTTTCACCTTCCCCTTCTACTTGTAAGTAAAAAGGAATATCTTTTTGGTGATCATTGGTAATTGCCGCTCTCCATTTAGTCTTTGAGATATTTTCTTTTTTATTATTTTGAGAGGAACAACCTATGATAAATAGTAAGAAAAAAAATAAAGTTGTTTTTAAGAAGTTCATAATATGTCGTAAGAAGTCTATTTTTATTTTGTTTGTAGTTTCCACCAATCAACATGATCAAGTAGAATAATATTACGTTTTTCTCCTACTTTGATGGTAAAAAAGCTATCATGATGAATCCAAACACTAAATCCTTGTTCAAACTCCCATTGCCCATAACTTGCATTACCAAAGTAGTCGATATGTTTTAATGTAGCTGTTTTATCAGAATGATCTGCTTCTACAACACCCAACCATTCTGGTCTTGCCATATATTCCCCTTCTTCTTTATTGACACCTACAGCTTTTAACTCCTCAGAAGTTAACACGTTACAGTGTGGAAAGAAATGTGCTGCGTAGGCATTAAGAGGTTGTTTATAAATCTCTTCGGGAGAGGCGGTCTGTAAAATTGTACCCTGTGACATCACACCAATTCTATCAGACATAGATAAGGCATCATGTGTATCATGAGTTACAAATACCACAGAAATATTGGCTTCGATGGCAATGTTTTTTACCATTCTTCTAAGATCAGATCTCATAGCCATGTCTAGATGAGAAAAAGGCTCGTCTAATAATAAAACAGGTGGTTCATCTGCAATGGCTCTTGCAATGGCCACTCTTTGTTTTTGTCCGCCGGATAATTCTTTTGGTCTCGTATCTTTATAATCTTCTAATTCACAGATTCTCAAAAGTTCTTTGAGACGATAATCCTGATATTTTTTACTTGACCTTCTAATTGGGTATTTGATATTATCAGCAACCGTCTGATGATTAAAAAGATTATAATCTTGCTCTACTAATGCAATTTTATCGTGTCCTGCCAATAAACGTTCGTGAGGACCTAAGATTCTCTCACCATATATGTAGGCACTACCATCATCAGGTCGTAATTGTCCAGATAAAAGTTTTAAGGAAGTCGTTTTGCCACAACCACTTTTTCCGATCAATGCGAACACTTCACCTTCTTTTACATCAAATGATAAATGGTTAACAGCTAATTTTCCTTCTTCATAAGATTTTACAAAGTTCTCGACCCTTAAAATCGTTTTTCTTTTTGACATAAATAATTTTTCGTTTTTCTGAAGGCAAAAATAATCGTTTTATCTTATTCTATTCATTATCGTTACATTTTTTTAAAGTATAGAAGGAGTTATCTCTAATTAATAGTGATGTTTCAATTAATATGGGTCAATATTAGTATTAAAACACACAAAAGGGTGATAAGTTTACTTACCACCCTATTTACACCCAAACCAATAGTCTGCTTAAAAAGTATAAACTCTGAATCAATAAATGTTAGTTTGTTGCACGTTTTACATAGTTAGTAAATTAGTTTTTGAGAAACTTCTTCTGTGAAGTCTCCAGTTTTAGAAACTAATTCTTCTAAGTTTTCACTCACTTTTTTTAGGTTATTTTTAGAAGTTTCATTCATTTCATCCCATCTAAGTTCTCCGCTTTTAAAAATGCGATCTAATCGGTCTTGCAAATTTTCTAAATCATGTGTTGCTTTTTGCGACAAGGCTAATTTATTTTCTTCATCTAATATTTTATTGTTATTGATAGATTGTATTGCCTGTTCTTTTAACAAATCAATCATCACCTCATTGGCGTCATGAGTAAAATTCAATACCGTCTTATTCATAGAAGTAAATTTATCCACTAGAGCATTGCTCTCCGTTTCAACTTTTGATAATTCTTCTAGGGCACTAATCTCATTTTGCAATATTGAATCATTAATTTTTAAAGAAGCTTCAGATTGAATTTCTCTTTTCTTTACCTCAATATTTTGGATTAATTCATCATATTGTTTTTGATAAAACAATACATTTGACTGTATTTTTCTGGTGGTTTTTATAATGTTGTTGATCATCGTATCTTTTGTTATTTTGATACATCAAATGTCTTACATCTCTGCGATCTTTTTTATTTGATAGTGATTTTCAATTCTCTCATTCTGACATCTTCACATTAAATACTGTTAAACTCAATCAGTCTATTCATACATCAATAGCGAATGATTAACTTTACAACACCATAAACCTCTATTTTCAATCTAAGATTCTTTCGTTTACTACATATTTAAATGACATTATGAAAGAATATATTATCAAGTCAAGTCAGGCTAAAGAGGTCATAAATGATATTGCATCTGCACATGGATATCAAGTGAAAGACGGGATGATTGAGTCTAAGATTCCAGGAGAAAGGTTTTCTATAAAAACTCATACCATTAGTGATGGAATAGAAATTATTAATACCGAAGGACATATCAATGAAACCGTTAAATTCTATAGGCAAAAATCTAAAGAGGACTGTTTTGATATTTCCTACTTTCTTAATCCATTTCAGCTCACAGATCCCAAAGAAAGTTATCATTTTAGTGTTCAGAATAAAAAATATTGGTCTAACCTAAAAGAGGATGAGATTTTTTATTTTAGTGAAAACACCCCTTTTTCTTTATTTTCCATAAAACTTAGTAGATCGTTTATTGAGAAGTACAATCAAAATAAAAACACCTCGATTGATAGTATGATCAACTCCTCTGCTCCTTTTATTATTTATGAAAACATCTCTAAGTCTACCTATCAATTAATTAAAGAGGCCAAATCTTGTGATTTTAATTTTGAAATTGATCAGCTAAAACTCAGTTATCTTACTTATCAAATCCTCTATAATTTTGCGAATAAAATTTCGAATAGATTTAGTTTAGATAACCTTCCTAAAAGGTTTCCTGATATTGATATTGAAAAAGTCTTCAAAATTAAAAATCATATTGAAGACAATTATATGGAGGTTATTACGGTCGAAAAGCTGTCTGATTTAACCGATTGTAGTTATAGTAAGCTGAGGAAACTTTTTAAGGATGTGACAGGTATTAGTATTTTACAATACATCAATAATTACAAACTAGCTAAAGCACACCAATGGATAAAGGAGGGAACACATAATGTATCAGATTGTACTTATGCTTTAGGATTTAGTAGTATTACTCATTTTGGGAAGTTATACAAAGATAAATATGGTTGTACACCTAGCAGTATGATCAAAAAAATAAAATAGGCTGCCTCATAATTATATCAGACAACCTATTTTTATATGTAAAGACGTCTTATTTGATAGTTTAAAATATCATTAATAAGACCTTCTATTCAATTATTTGATAGCAGCGTAATGCTTATAGAATAATTCAATGGTTTCTATACCCTTCAAGAAATTATCTACCCCAAACTTTTCGTTAGGAGAATGGATAGCATCAGAATCTAAACCAAAGCCCATCATAATTGAATCCAACCCTAGTTCTTCTTTAAACAAAGCAACAATAGGAATTGAACCTCCACTTCTTACAGGAATAGGTTCTTTACCATCAAACGCTTCTGCATAAGCATTTGATGCCGCTTTAAATTCTGTAGAATTTGTAGGAATAACAACTGGAGTACCTCCATGATGAGTTGTTACTTTTACCAGAATACCGTCTGGAACGATAGATTCAATATGCTTCGTAAATATCTCTGAAATTTCTTCCCAAGATTGATGAGGCACCAAACGCATAGATATCTTGGCATAAGCTTTTGAAGGAATCACTGTTTTTGCTCCTTCTCCAGTATAGCCACCCCACATTCCATTTACATCTAATGTAGGTCGAATAGATGTTCTTTCGTTAGTAGAATATCCTTTCTCTCCGAATTCCTTTTCGATAGCTAACGCTTTTTTGTAATCGTCTAAACTGAAAGGCGCTTTAGCCATTTTAGCTCTATCTTCGTCAGAAAGAATTTCAACTTTATCATAGAAACCTGGAATAGTAATATGACCGTCAGCATCTTTTAATGATGCTACTACTTCTGCCATTGCATTTAATGGATTTTGTACCGCACCACCATACATACCTGAGTGAAGATCCCTATTTGGACCTGTCAACTCTATTTCCATATAGCTAAGACCTCTTAAACCAACAGTAATTGAAGGTGTATCGATACTGATCATTCCTGTATCAGAAATAAGAATTACATCTGCATCAAGGTTCGCTTTTCTTTCATTTATAAACTGACCAAGGTTCACAGAACCAATTTCTTCCTCCCCTTCGATCATAAATTTGACATTACACGCTAATGTATTGTTCTTCATCATCGACTCAAAAGCCTTTACGTGCATGTACATCTGACCTTTGTCATCAGAAGCTCCTCTAGCGTAAATTTTATTGTCTTTTAAAGTGGGTTCGAAAGGAGGTGTATCCCATAAATCGATCGGATCAGCTGGTTGAACATCATAATGTCCATAGACCAAAACTGTAGGTAATTTAGGGTCAATAATTTTTTCGCCATAAACGACAGGGTTACCTGCTGTTTGGCAAACCTCGACCTTATCAGCACCTGCTTCATTTAACTGATGTGCAATAAATGCAGCTGCTTTATTAATATCTGGTTGATAGGTAACATCTGTACTTACAGATGGAATTCTAAGCAAATCAAAAAGTTCTGCTAAGAATCTGTCTTTATGTTCTTTGATATAGGGAGTCATAAATAAATATTATCGTAATAATTTACTGCAAATTTAAGGCATTGTTCTGAATATTACATCTTATAGTAGAGAAGAAAATCCAAAAGCTTTACCATCAGTCTTAAATTGATGATTTCTATGGTATTATGATCACTAAAAATATGAATAATAGATAGGAAAGTGAGATGTATATTCTACAAAATAAAAATGTTAGGGGCATTACTTTATATCATCATCTGATAACTACCCTTAAAAAACAGAAACGGACAGGAATACTTTACCGTTTCCTGTCCGTTTCTATTATTCATTATTTTTTGACCTAGCACTCTTTACATAAGATATTTAAATGAAAAGAGAGTGGGTTTAAACAATTGACGGAGTCTTGTATCATTTCTTGATGAAAACCCCAGAATTCCATAATATTTTTCACTCTTTCTTGAGGTGCATTATTGGGTAAAATGAAAGACCTCACTTTTAAGATTCTTTCGCTTTCATCTCTTAGTTTTCTTTTACCCTCTTTTATCAATTTTGCTTGAGTGTGTTCTACTCTTTTCAAAACCCTCTTTTGTTCTGCAATAATGTGTTTCTCCAAATTAGGCGTAACTTCTACTCCTTTCTTAAGAATATCATCATAAAGTGTATTGATTTGATTCAACTGAGAAGTTATATCAGTATCTACTTGTTGGTTAGATGACAATACTTTCTCTTCAATTTCTCTTTCACTCTTTAGGATATCTTCTAATTCCCAATTTGTTTTTTGCCATTTCACCGTACACTTATCATCCATCAATAAACAAAAACCTCTTGGTAGTACCATTGGGAAGTTCACTTGATAATGATCGAATACACCTTTAAGTTGTAACCAATAAATAACCTCTGCAGGACCTCCTAAATAAGCTAAATTAGGCAATAATACCTCTTGTAATACAGGTCTTAAAACCACATTAGGGCTAAATTTTTCTGGAGATTTATCAATCAGTTCATTTATTTCTGCTTCAGACCATTGTTCGTCTCCATCAACTGTTCTGATAACATCACCTACTTTTTCTAAACGGAGACGTTTGTTGTCTTCCATATAGAATAGGTTAATGTCTCGAGCATGTATTTGAGGTTTGTATCCACCATCTAAAATTACCTGATTGGCTTTCTCTACTTCTTTTACAGCAGGCTGCTGAAAAATCTCCTCTTTAATGATGGATGTAAATTCTCTTTTCAGACGAATATCATCTGCATCAAAACAAACCAAACCATACTCTTTAAAGAGAGTATTCACATAAGATCTTGTCGCATCTGTCAGGTTATCAAATTCAGAATAAGCATGTTTAAATGCTTCTGGCATATCTTTAATCTGATCAATTATTTTATCTATGCCTTCTAGTGATAAACGACCTACTGGACCTCCTATTTCAGGATGTTCCCAAGTATACTTTTTATCCCCTAAATTAAATGAGGCTATTTCTTCAAAATCATGATCTTCTGAAGCCATCCAATACACGGGAATAAAATTACTCTCTGGGTATTTCTGCTTCAATTGATGACAAAGATTAATGGTTGCTGCTATTTTATAAATAAAAAATAGTGGACCCGTAAATATGTTTAACTGATGTCCAGTAACAATTGTATATGTATTCACATCTCCTAATTGAAGGATTTGAGGAATTGGAGCATTAGGAATATTTATATACTGTTCACTAACCACATCCACTAAAAGTTCTCGTTGTACTTTAGGGAATGATTGTCGACTTTCAATGATTGCATCAAATGAGTCGATGGAAGGTGTATGTTTGTATAGTGTTTTAAGTTGGTCTTGTCCGGATAAATAATCTAAAAACATTTTTCCGTAGAGCCCAGCTTTCTCAAATGGGATAGTATATTGATTCATACTTCTTAATAGTACTTATGGAAACACGAAGTTAATGAATGATCTCTAAAATAAAAGGAGAAAAAATAAATATTTGTTCAAACAACAAATACAATTACAAAATTCGTATCATCCCCACTTTTCATATACAAAATAGGGAGCTTTGGCTTTTATTTTGACCATACCATTTTCTTTCACTTGAAAGTGATCTTCTTTTTCAATCAGATTCTCAATCGAGGAGGCACTTAACACTCTAATTACCTGGCCTTCCCTCATCCATTTTTCAAAAGTATCTTTTTTTGAAATCATTGCTTTAAAATGATCATCAAACAATACAACAGTATCTAAATTATGTTCATTTAAAGCTCGTGCTTGTTCAGAAGCAGGATATTGTTTCTTGATGACATTGACTGCATTGTGTTTTTCTTCCACTAACCACTCCAACCCCGCTTCTACCTCTCCTTTCTCGATATTCTTTACTTTATAGGGATGTTGATTGCGCATCAATTCATGAATTTCCTCTTGAGAATCATCTGTCACCATCACCCAGTCAACTTTAATATCCAAAGTAATTAATTGTTCGGCTGTTCTTTGATTAGCAATGACGATAGGACTCCACTCTAATAAAGATGTTATAATTGGTAAGTTATGCTGATCGAGATGTAACACTAACAATGCAGGTTCTTGGTCATCTCTAACAATATGATGTGAAGACAAAATGGATGTATTAAAAATGAATAATTGTATAGCAAAACACCTACTCAATTTTGAATAGGTGCTTCTATTTATTTTATATTAGTGATGATCTCTTCGAGATCTTTCATAATTCCTTTTCCTTTATTCTTATTGTACCACTGCTGTACTTTAATACTGAATTGCTGTTTATTATCGTTGGCTTCCTTTTTAATTTCAGGAATAAGATTAGTCAATTCTATAGGTCTTGGCCCCCATACTCCTAACACTTCGTAGGTCTTCTGACAAACAACAACTAGTTTAGGAATTGATCTTGATCCATTGGTTAAGAACTGTTCCATCAAATCAACATTGTTGTCTCGGAGGACAAATCTAAGGTCAATTTTTTCTGAAACTTGAGCTGCCTCAGCAATAATAGGAATACTCTGCGCAGCATCTCCACACCAACCTTCAGTAATTACTAACCAGTATACACTTCTGTTCAATCCTCTCGCAGCCGTTCTCAAATCATCCCTTAGTCGATTAGTTTTATCGATCCTTTGCATTCTTGAGACATTCAATCTAGTATAATCTACTAGCTGAGAATCTTCATAATTAATGATTGTAGGATCACTAGCTAATAGGGCATCAAGAGCCTCTCTGTATGCTTCATAAGTAAAAGCATGTTCGATATATTCAGGTGCTACTTTTTGGATTTCAGACATATATTTTGAATTAATAATTAAGTATAGCTCGGTATTTCACTCAATTCAAATAATTGATACAACAATCTAATAAATGATCATGTGATTACAATATAAACCACGAAAAAATTTCTCAACAATTTTTCTTTTCTTTGTGATTCATAAAAACTACAACAATGGACAAACAAGCAATTAGCCAACTAAAAAAGAATCCGATGTACATTTTCCTATTGGTATTATCCATAGCAACTGCTTTGGGTTTTCAGGGTTGGCGTACATTATTTAATAATTTTGCTGTTGATCAAATTGGATTAAATGGATTTGATATTGGGGCAATTCAATCTTTTAGAGAGGTCCCCGGCTTCCTTGTAGTGACTGCTTTACTCTTCTTAATGTTTATTCGAGAAGATAAGTTCGCTTCTATTTCAATTATTGTGATGGGAGTTGGTATTGGTATAACAGGTATGTTTCCTTCGTTTTGGGGATTAATGTATACTACTCTGATTATGTCTATAGGTTTTCATTATTTCGAAACTTCCAATCAATCACTTACTCTTCAAAATTTCAGTAAGTTAGAAAGTCCGCATGTTATGGCACGGTTAAAGTCAATTATGGCATTTACTAATATTGCTATTGGAGGACTTATTTACGGTCTTACTTTCCTTACAGATTTTAATTCCATCTATATCATGATTGGTGTTGCTGTTGTTGGAGCGGGTATTTGGGCACTTTTTCAAAACCCTATCCATAAAGATGCCATCCCTCAACATAAGAAAATGATATTTAGAGGGAAGTACTGGTTATTTTATGTACTTAATTTATTGAGTGGTGCACGAAGACAAGTATTTGTTGTTTTTGCTGTTCTTCTTTTGGTGGAAAAATATGATTTCACCATTCAAGAAATAACTATCCTATTTGTTCTGAATAATATAGTTTCTATGTATTTCAACCCTATCATTGCACGATTATTAAATCGTTTCGGGGAACGTAAGATGCTTAGTTTCGAATATGTCAGTTTAATAGTAGTCTTCTTATGCTATGCCACTATAGAAAATAGATGGGTTGTCGCTGGACTTTATGTTATTGACCACATTTTCTTTAGTTTCTCTATTGGAATCAAAACGTATTTCCAGAAAACGGCAGATCCAAAAGATATTGCTCCATCAATGGCTGTTGGTTTTACCATTAACCATGTGGTAGCTGTTTTTCTTCCTTTATTAGGCGGATATATTTGGCTGCAAGATTGGACTCTACCTTTCTATGGCGGAGCATTTTTATGTGTGCTATCCTTACTGTTTACTCAGTTTATGAAAGTGAAGCCGGCTACACATTAAAAAAAAACAGGTTGTCTAATAATTAAATCAGACAACCTGTAATTTTATATTTAGTTAATTATTAACCTCATCATACAACCATTGCAGAATATTATTCGATGTAGCAGTAATATTTACCTCCCTTTGTTTCGTAAGCTGAAGTAATTTTGCTTTCGTTTCTGTTGGTGTTGATATCCCAATCCAAACTGTACCTACAGGTTTTTCCTCAGTACCGCCTCCTGGTCCTGCAATTCCAGTAGTGGCTATACCATAATCAGCACCATATTTAGCTTTAACATTAGCAGCCATTTCCAAAGCTGTTTGTTCGCTGACGGCACCATACTTTTTAAGAGTTTCTTCTTTCACTCCTAATTGAGACATTTTCACTTCATTACTATATGATACTATGCCTCCATTATAGAAAGTAGAACAACCCGACATTTTAGTAATTCTTTGTGCTACAAATCCTCCAGTACATGATTCTGCGGTAGCCAAACTCAAGCCTTTTTCAATCATTTTTTCCATAATCATGTACTCTATTTCTACATCTTCTTCCGCGTATAACTTCTCTCCAATTAGTGGTTTTAGTTTTTCAACTTGTTCTGCAATAGAAGTTTCTAAAATTGATTTATCCTCTCCTACTGCTGTCAAACGTAATCGTACTTGTCCAAACCTTGGTAAATAAGCTAATTTGATAAATTCAGGAAGGTTATTTTCCCAATCTTCTATTGTTTGTGCTAGTAAAGACTCCGGAATCCCCATGGTCCTTAGCATTTTATGCACAATGTGAGGAGTATCAAACTTAGCTTGTAATTGAGGTAATACATGGTTACTCATCAAGAACTTCATTTCTCTCGGAACACCCGGCATAGAAACAAAAATAGTATCGTCTTCTTCAAACCACATTCCAGGTGCAGTTCCCACATCATTCATCAGAACTTTTCCATTAGAGGGTACATCAGCTTGCATTCTATTTAAATCCGTCATCTTACGATTTCTGTTTTTAAACAGCTCTGCCAAATTAGCTAAGACTTCTTCTCTAAAAGTCATACCTACATTAAAATACTCTGCAATCGTAGTTTTCGTAATATCATCTTTAGTGGGCCCTAAACCTCCTGTTATTAAGACCACATCGGCTCGACTACTTGCTTCTTTTAGTATACCTAAAATTTCTTCTTTCGTATCGCCTATTGAAGTCTTACGAAGTACCTTTAAGCCTATTTTATTAAGTTCAGTTCCCATCCACTGAGAATTGGTATCTGTTATCTGACCGTATAGAATTTCGTCGCCAATTGTAACTATTTCGACTAATGTAGGTTTATTCATTGATATTTTGTTTCAAATTAAATTTAGAGTTACGAAATTAACAGCATGAGCAAAAAGAATAAATTCCGTTTTATTGGCATTATGTCTGGAACCAGCTTGGATGGCGTGGATCTTTGTTATGCCGAATTTTGGAAAGATAGCAAAAGACAATGGCAATATTATATGCCTTATGTAGAAAGCTATCCTTATTCTGAGGAGTGGAGAAATCGTCTCAACACCGCAGAACATCTTTCTGCTTTTGAATATATACAATTAGATCGTGACCTTGGTAAGAAACTAGGAGAATTAGCAAAATGTTTTATCGAGAAACATCAACTCAAAGTGGATTATGTTTGTAGTCATGGTCATACCATTTTCCATCAAACAAAATTAGGCATCACTTCTCAAATAGGTGCAGGACCTGAAATTGCTGTGGCTTGTGGACACAATGTCATTAATGATTTTCGTGTGGGTGATGTAGCTCTTGGTGGTCAAGGTGCTCCATTAGTTCCTATCGGCGATCAATTATTATTTAGCCAGTTTCATTACAGGTTGAATTTAGGTGGAATCGGAAATATTTCTTACGAAGTTGATAATGAAACCATCGCTTTTGATACTAGCCCTGCCAATATGCCTCTCAACATTTACATGAGGACATTGGGTAAAGAATATGATGATCAAGGTGCTTTTGCTAGAAGAGGATTGGTTAGAAAAGAAATCTTTGATGCATTGAATCACCTTCCTTTCTACCAAACTTTTGAAAAAAAATCCTTAGGTAAAGAATGGGTGGAAACACATTATCTTCCTTTGCTAAATAAGATTGATAAAATTGAAGATCGATTAGCAACTAGTATTGAACACACCGCTTATCAGATTAAAAGAATTATTGATCAGGCGGAAGTGCACTCAAAAATACGTTTTGGAAAACCTAAATTATTGATCACAGGTGGAGGAGCCTTTAATGATTATATGATTGAAAGAATTAGAACGTATTGTTCCAATATTGAAGTTGTTCTTCCGAATGAAAAAATAATCAACCATAAAGAAGCTTTACTTTTTGCCTTTTTGGGTAACTTGAGATTACACAAAGAAATCAATTGCTTGAAAAGTGTTACAGGAGCAAAATCCAATAGTGTTGGTGGGATTATTCACTATTTATTCCCAAATTCAAAAGAGATTGATCAAAATCAGAACGATATTAATGAAGAGGAAGACACCCCACCTGATTTCAATAAAATAATTGGATGTGGAGGTTAAACACTATATTAGTATTAAATTATTGAGAAAAAACTTATGCGCATACAATATAACGCCCCAGTTACTTTATCATTTACCTTTATCTGTGCTGCATTCATGGTACTGAAAAACGTTGGTATTGACCTCACAGGTTTTTTCAGTGTTGCTCCATTCAGTTCTATGGGATTAACCAATCCTTTGAGTTATTTTAGATTATTTAGCCATGTTATTGGTCATGGTGGATGGGATCATTACTTAGGGAATTTCACCTATATTTTATTATTAGGTCCTATTTTAGAAGAAAAATACGGGAGTAAACAACTTCTCACTATGATGCTACTAACCGCATTTATTACAGGATTAATTAATGCAATTTTCTTAAACAGTGGTTTATTTGGTGCAAGTGGTATTGTATTTATGCTGATATTATTAAGCTCTGTAGTGAACGTTCAAAAAGGATCTATTCCTTTAACCTTCATTTTAGTGGTTGTGGTTTTTCTAGGAAAAGAAATTTTTGATGCATTTGGCAACGATAATATCTCTCAGATGGCACATTTAATGGGAGGTATCTGTGGTGCAATCTTTGGATTTGGAAGTGATAAGTTAAAAGGATAAACCTTTATCTCAATCAATTAAAAGCTACTTCCTCCTAAAACGTCTAAGTTTTGATTAGCTATACTTACTTTTTTATCGGAGAACTCCTTATTGTTTTGAATGTATGCAATCACATCATTTAAATACAAGAATAGTTGCTCACCTCCTAAAAGTTGTACTAACTCTACTTTATAAAGTAAATCTCTTACAGGACCTACTACAGAACAGAAATACACTTGAATTCCTGTTTTCTTAAGATGATGAATAAAATAATTCAATTCATTTAAAGCGGTAATATCAATAGAGTTAATGCTTTCTGATTTTATGACTAATGAATTGATCTCTGATCGACTATCAATTTCATTTTGGATTTCATCTATTACAAATCGAATGTTACTAAAATAAAGAGGTGCATCAATTCTTATTATTATAATGTGATCTTGCTCTTTGGCATCATCAAATCTTAAAATATTTCTATACACTCTAGTATCTCCAATTTTACCTAAAACAGCTAAATGAGGTTTCAGTGTCTGGTATAAAAAGACAAACATAGAAGCCGAGACCCCTGCAATCAACCCAATAATAACGCCGAATTCTAATGTCATTAAAAAGGTAAAAATACCCACAAAAAATTCTCTTTTTCTCAGGTGATACAAGTCTTTAAAGTACTTAAAGCTAAATAATGAAGGGGTTGCTGCAATAATAATTGCCGCTAAAATACTTTTAGGTAAGTAATAAAATATTGGTGTAAAAAAGAGTAATACAACTGCTATCATTAAAGATGATACCAAATTAGACATCCTAGTTTTTGCTCCTGCTTCTTTATTAATGGCCGACCTAGAAAAACTACTACTTGCTTGGTATCCTCCAAAAAATACACCTACAACATTGGCTATGCCTAATGCTACAAACTCTTTATTTATATTCAAGGATTTATTATCCTCTTCTACACTTTTTATAATACTATTGGATACTGTAAAACCAATGATAGAAACCACTAATGCAATGGGCAATACTTTTAATAGATCAACTTCCTGAAAGTTTAATGCATTTAGTTGAGGCAACCCTTTAGGTATATCTCCGATTACCTGAATTCCCATTTCTTCAAAACCAAAGTGAATACTAATAAGAATTCCTAATGATACTAAGAATGGTGTAGTCAGTTTATTGAATTTAAACTTTTTAGCGACAATAATAACCGCTAATGTACTTAATCCTAATATTGTTGTAGGAAGATGAAGCCCAGGTAACTTTTGAAAATATTGAAATAATTCTTGATGAAAAAAGGAAGCATCATTGATTTTAATACCTATCAACCCTCCCATCTGACTAAAGGCAATAAGTATTGCAGCTGCAGAAGTAAAACCTTTTAATAGTGGTTGAGAGAAAAAGTTAGCTATAAAACCAAACTTTAATAACCCTGCGATTATCTGAAATAATCCTGCAAGAAAAACGACAACCAATACATTAGCTACGTATTGTTCTGTGGTTAGAGCCAATCCCAAAGACGCAATACCTGAAGCCAAAAGCATAGAATCTAATGCTGCAGGTCCAATAACTAACTTATTGGTGGTTCCGAATAGGAAATATGCAATTGGAGCCACTAATGCCGCATATAAACCATACTCAACAGGTAATCCTGCAATTACAGCATAAGCCATACCCTGGGGAATGAGCAACACTCCTGTTGCAAATCCTGCAGAAAGATCTCCAGACCAATTTTTCTTCCGGTAATTCTTGATTAGACCAAAGGCTGTAATAGGATTTTCCATATCTTCAAAATTGTACTATTTAAATAATAACAAGTTATCAACATTTTTATCACTTATCAACATTGTTGTTCAATTATATTTACAAGTGTATAAAATACATCTCAGGAATTGTATTATTTCGAGTATTTTGTTAATGTTTTGGTTTAGTTACCAACATTCTAAAGATCAACAAAGTAGCAAAGTGTTAGTAACTCTAACTTATCAACAGCAAAAATATATAACTATTTCCACAAAAACACTTTAAACCACTGACTTTTAATAGAATATGTCAATTAATTAAGACATATTTTAATTAATTGACGCAAAATTATACCTTTGTCGAAATAATAAAAACGATCGGCATTGAAAAAGTTAAAACTCAAAACCGAAAAATATATACGCCGTTTTGCAATTGGTGATGTTCATGGCTGCTTAGATACCTTAAAATACTTATTAGAGGAACAACTAAGCATTACCCCTAATGACTTTGTGGTGCTCCTAGGTGATTATATACACAAAGGACCAAAAAGCTTTGAAGTAATAGAATACATTATTGATCTTCAAAAAGATGGGTACTCTATTTATACCATCCGTGGTAATCATGAACAAAATTTGATCAACAAACAAAAGAATTACCAACCAAGGTTTATGCGTTTTGTTACTCAAATTTTCAACCCTAGTATCAAAAGAAAACTCTTAAATGAAGATGGATATATTTATTGGTCTCATAAAGAGTTCTTAAATACACTTCCCTATCAAATAGTAATTGAAGATTTTCATTTTACACATGCAGGGTTTGACTTTGACCTTCCAAAACCTAAAAAAGGGTTTCAGGAAATGCTTACAGTAAGAAAACCTTTACCTGAAGAAGATGTGATCAACCATGTATTAAAAAAGAAACGTCTTGTACACGGTCATACTCCAACATATATTAGTGAAATTGAAAAAACTGTTGACGCAAAAGCAAAGGTCATCAATCTTGATTCGGGTTGTGCCTATGCTAAACGCCCAAGTCTCGAACATCGAATTGAATTAGGCTTTTTAAGCTGTTTAAATCTAAATACATTTGAGTTGATCAAAGTAAAAAACAGAGATCAACACCTATAGTTATAGATCACTAGTATTAATTTCCTATATTTATTGTCTCTAAAATTAATACAATCAACACCTCTTACTCCATGAAAATTTTATTTGTCGTTAATCCTATTTCTGGTGATATTGATAAAGAACCTTTTTTACAAGAAGCTAAACAATATTTAGATATCTATGGTATCCATCATGTTACTTTTTATACTTCTGGAGTAAATGACCTAGAAAATTTAAAAAAGGAAATATCATCTTACCAACCGGATAGAATAGCTTCTGTTGGTGGAGATGGAACTACATTATTTACCTCTACGGCTTTAATAGGTACAGATATTCCAATGGGTATTATCCCTCTTGGGTCTGCTAATGGTATGGCGGTTGAACTTTTTGTGGATTCTGACCCTATGGAAGCACTTAAAGAATTAATTATCTCCAATGTTATAACAGGTTTAGACCTTATTCAAGTCAATAAAGAACATTATTGTCTACACATTGGTGATATAGGAGTTAATGCTCAAATAGTAAAAGGCTATTCATCGGATAGTAAGCGAGGTATGACTACTTATATCAAATATTTCTTAGAGCAGCTTAGAATTACCAATATCATTGATTATACCATTGAAATAGACGGTGAAGAATACAATGAAAGTGGTATTATGCTTGCCATATGTAATGCTAGAAAATTTGGCACTGGTGTACCACTAAACAGTATTTCTAATCCCTTTGATGGTAAATTCGAATTGGTAGCTATTCCAGAAATGGATTTCGAAGACCTTATTCTTGTCGGATTATCAAAATTTGATGAAAGCTTTTTAGAAGAAGCTGATGGAAATGTATACAGTACTGACAAAGCTAAAATCAAGTTTGAATCACTTCAGTTATTACAATTGGATGGAGAAGTTATAGGAGATGTAACAGAAATTGATATTGAAATTATTGAAAGTGCGGTACAATATATCAGTACTAACAAGAATAAAATGATCAATAAAGAATAAAATTTTAGAACCATCACTGAATCATTTTGAATTTGATTGTAAAATGAATGACTACACTGATGTATAGGTCACTTTTCAAGCGAATTGAAGAAAACGGTACAATGAGTAAAAGTGATAAAAATCTAAACGTACATAGGTTGTTGTTTATTCAATGCATCAATGTAGGAAACATAGGATAGATATTTCATTGCATCCTTTCCTCTTTTAAATCAAAATATTTCACCGAAGAAAACAACTGATTTAAGAACGTAAAGGAGTAAAAAAAATAAGATAAAAACTTTCATAAAAACCCATCACAAATTCTTGATAAATAATGTCATACTAATTACCTTGTTCCTAACTTTCAATCTTCTAACAGCAAACTATTTTTTAAGAGGTTGGGAGTGTTTTTTACTATTGGATATGTGCCATATGGTGTATATTCTTAAAATTTAAGGGATAAACGCCATTGTGTTTATTCAATGTTAGCGAATATTACTAAAATGAAAACAAACTTTTTAATTATTCTAATTTTAATATCACTAGAGGTTCTATCTTGTGATTGTGAACCTTATAATATTCAAGTTCAGAGTATTTCAGCAATCGAAAATACAGAATTGATATTTATTGGTGAGGTTATAAGTCAAAATGAAGAAGATGGAGTTTATAAATTGAAAGTTCTTACTCAATATAAAGGCCCTACAAAAGAATATTTTAGTGGAACCGATATAATTTCTTATGAAGGTGATTTAAAAGGGAAATCATATTGTTCTTGGTGGCCTTATAAAGTTGGAGAAAAATACCTTATTTATGCCTCATTTAGTAATTCTCAATTAGGGACAATATTTATACATCAATGTTCCTTGACACGAAGTATTACTAACCCTCATTATCATTTTAGTTATGATTTTAATATTGATTTAGAGATGTACAAGATTGAAATGAATAATATTACTGAAGAAATGCTTGATGAAGAGAGAATTAATATTGCTCAAAGAGAATTAAAACAAGAGATTGAATATTTAGAAAAACTAAAAAACTCGCTAATCGAGTAGACCGCCCCGTCAGTAAAAACTGACAGGGAGAGCCTCTCACACCACCGTACGTACGGGTCTCGTATACGGCGGTTGGCTACTTTTC